>NZ_QNHG01000016.1 GCF_003290025.1 Pseudogemmobacter bohemicus | reverse complement strand
GAATGAACTAATGGCTTTTATAAAGTAATGGCCCATTGCGATCACATGCCGTGATCCATACCCCGGTCTCGGTGCCGCGCCTCGTTTTCCCGTTCCTGCTGCCGCTCTTGCTCCTTCAGACGCTCGGCCTCCTGCAACCGCTGGCGTTCCTCGGCCTCTCGGCTTTCCTGCAACCGCGCTGCGGCCTCGGCCAGCGTCCCCCGGTCGATCCCCTGCGCCGCCTCCCGTAGCCGCTCGGCCAGGCTGCGGGCGGATTCCGGCTCCGGGGTTTGACCAGGTGCGGCCACGGTATCGGACACGGTGCGGCTCTGGCGGGCTTCCCATGCCTCGCGCAACCGCGCGGCCAAGTCCTGCCTCCCCTCCCGGCCATCCCGATCCGCAGCGCCGGCATAGGCCAGACCCTGCGCCGGCGGCCCGAGGCGATCCACCGCCCGACCGATCCAGTCCCGCACCTGACCGGCCAGAACCTCCGCCACCCGCGCAACCTCGGCCGCCTGCGCCTTGACCTCCCGCCACACCCGGACAGCCGCAACCTCGATGCCGCGTTCCTTCATCTGCCACGCCCCGGCAGACAGTTGCGGCAGCGGATCCCGGTCCAGTTCCACCGCCCGCACCGTCTGCCGCAGCGCCTCGGCCTCGTCGCCGCGATCCTGCGCCGCAGTGGCCCGCTCCTGCGCCTCGATCCGCTGCGCCTCTAGTGTCCGGTGGTCGATCCGTTCATCAAGGCCGCATCGCTCAAGGGCGCGGTTGCTGTCCCGCGCCCATGCCTCACGCCATCCTTCCAGCATCTCGACCGCGTTCCAGTCCCGGTTCTTCGCCCCGAACCCCTCGGGGCCGATCTCGCGGGTGGTCAGCAGGATATGGGCATGATGGTTGCGATCATCGCCTTCGCGTCCCGGCGCATGAAGGGCAATGTCGGCCACCATGCCACGGGCCACGAACTCGCGCTGGCAGAACGCGCGCACCAGCTCGACGCGCTGCGCATGGTCCAGCTCGGCGGGCAGAGCCACCCGGATTTCGCGGGCGACCTGCGAATTCTTCCGGGTCTCTGCCGCCTCGACCGCATTCCACAGCGCCGCCCGGTCCTGCACCCATGCGGGCGCATTGGCAGGGGCAAGGGTTTCGACGTGATCGACGCCGCCGCGCGCACGGTAATCGAAGGTCAGCCCGGTGCGGTGATCCTCGATCCGTTCGCCCACGCGGTAGGCCGCTGCCGCCGTGGCGCTGCGGCCAGCGGATCGGGAAATCATCGTGGCCCGAAGGTGGTAGATTGCCATTTCCGCGCTGCACTTCGCTAAGGGTTCAAGGGAAACGCAGGGTTCCCTTGCCCACACAAACGCGCAGCGTTTGTATAAGTGGGCACTTCGTGTTTGACACGCTATCCAGAACGCGAGACAAATTCAACGGTTGTAACGAGGAAGGGCGGTAGAATGGCGCGCACCATCGACCAGCAGATTGCAGAGGCGCAAGCGAAGCTGGCGCGGCTGAAAACCCGTCAGAAAGCCAGCGACACCCGCCGCAAGATCATTGTCGGCGCCATCGTCACCACCGAGGCCCTGAAAGACCCCAAGATTTCCAAGTGGCTGGCATCCACCCTGCGCAAGAACGCAACCCGGGAAATGGACCAGAAGGAAATCGCCGGACTGCTGGCCGACCTCGATGCCAGGGCGCAAAGCGCCGGGGCAGGTGAATCATGAGCGGCGTCAAAGACCCCTTCGAGATTTTGGCAGATGAAATCACCCTCATTCGCCGCCAGGTCGATCACCTCCAACGCACCAGCCTGAACAAGGACGAGGCCGAAGCCTTCAACGCGACCATCGCCAGGTTCCTCACTCAGCTCGGCAAGACTGCACCGGCCATGCAGGAGGCTATGCGGCGCGATCTGGACAGGACAGCCCTTGATGTGCGCGCCTACGCCGGAGAGGCTGCAGGGAACGCCGCCAGAGAAGCAATCGAGAAATCCCACGCTGAGAGCCTCAAGGCCGCTAAAAGCCTCTCACAGGCCGCAGGAGAGGCCCGCAGACAGGCATGGCGCTACTTCGGCGGGTTCTGGGTCTGGCTGGCCTCGATCGGCGCCACAGGGGCGCTTATCGGCGCGCTGACCGTGTTCTGGCTCCAAGGCCGCGCCGATGCCAAAGCCTTCGGCCAGTATCCACGCATCTACTGCCTGTCCGCAGGCGGTGAATTTGTCGATCAGCGGGACGGAAGCCGATACTGCATCTTCATGGTTTCACCGCCGACACAGCCAGCCGGGGAGTGACGGTTTTACGCGCCGGGCTGGATCGAAACTTTCAGCCCGAGCGCCTTGGCAACCTTCATCACCGTGGAGAGCGTAGGGTTTCCATCCCCGGACAGCGCCTTGTTCAGCCCCACCCGGCTCATGCCGACCTCACGGGCCAGCGCGGTCATGTTCCGGGCACGGGCCA
>NZ_QNHG01000015.1 GCF_003290025.1 Pseudogemmobacter bohemicus | reverse complement strand
GGGTTCAAAGGTTTCGCGGATCTGGAAGGCCGCCCCGTGATGCAGCAGTTCCAGCGCATGCTGGCGGGACAGGGCGCGGGAAAGCACCGGCACCAGCGGAAATTCGTGCCGCGCCAGCTCGACCGTACGAGAGATCGCATCGCGGTCCGACGCCGCGACCAGGATCAGGCTGGCATTCTGCGCCCCCGCCGCATGCAGGATATCAAGGCGCGATCCGTCACCGTAAAAGACCTTGAAGCCGAATTCGGCGGCGGTGCGGATCGCCTCGGGGTCGGTGTCGATGATTGATACGGAGTAGCCGCGTGCCAGGAGGGGCTGGCTGACGATCTGGCCAAAGCGACCGAAACCGATCAGCAGCACCCGTCCCGACAGGCCATTCGCCTCTTCGACACCTTCCATCGAGGCCACGGCCTTCGGCGCAAGCCGGCCGTGCAGGATGATCATCAAAGGCGTCAGCACCATCGAGATGATGATGATCGCGGTCAGATTGGCGTTCCATTCCGACGTCAGGATGCCGAACTGAGTGGCCGCCGCATAAAGCACAAAGGCGAATTCGCCGCCCTGCGCCATCAGGACCATGCGCTCGATGGCCTCGGGTTTTGGCGCTTTGGTCAGGCGGGCGACGAGGTAGATCACCAGCATCTTCAACGCCATGAAGGCAGGCACCGAAATCGCGATGATGGTCCAGTTGGCGGCGATGATGTTCAGATCCAGCGCCATGCCGACGCCAAGGAAAAACAGGCCCAGCAACAGGCCCCGGAAGGGTTCGACATCGGCCTCAAGCTGGTGGCGGAAGCTCGATTCCGACAGAAGCACCCCGGCAAGGAAGGCCCCCATCGCCATCGAAAGCCCGCCCGCATTCATCAGAACCGCCGCGCCCAGCACCACCAGCAGCGCCGCTGCGGTCATCACCTCGCGCGCGCCAAAGCGCGCCAGAAGGCGGAACATCGGATCCAGCAGCCAGCGCCCCGCCACGACCAGCACCGCAATGGCCCCAAGCCCGATGGCCACCGATTGCAGCCGGTCGGTCAGGGTCGCCTCGGCGCCGCCCGGCGCAAGAAACGCCACGATGGCCAGCAGCGGCACGATGGCGAGATCCTCGAACAAAAGGATCGCGATCATGCGCCGTCCTTTCGGCTGCGCCATCTCGCCGCGCTCTTGCAGCATCTGCATCACGATGGCTGTCGAGGTCAGAACAAAGCCGGTGCCGGCGACGAAGCTGGCGGCAAGCGGATAGCCAAGGGTAATGCCGACCCAGACCAGCGCAAAGATCGCAAGACAGACCTGCAAGGCACCGAGACCGAAAATCTCGCCGCGCATCGACCAGAGCCGCGAAGGCTGCATTTCGAGCCCGATGATGAACAGGAACAGCACCACGCCCAGTTCGGCCACCTGGATGATGGATGTGGCGTCCTGGAAAAAGCCGAAACCATAGGGGCCAATGACCAGACCCGCCGCCAGATAGCCCAGCACCGAGCCAAGTCCGATCCGGCGAAAGACCGGAACCGCGACAACCGCCGCTGCCAGCAAGACAACGACGGGCAGAAGATCAACCCCGTGATGCGCGGCCGCGGCCGCAGTGGAAACCGGATCGGCCATGATTATCCCTTCATCTGCCATGCAATGAAAAATGCTGCACCTGCGGGCAGGGCAAAGACCAGCGCCAGGATCGGCAGTTCCTGTGCCACGCTGTAGCCTGCCTTTGTGACGCCGACCCACATATTGACCAGCGCCACCCCGGCCCAGACCGGCACGAACCACCGGGCCGCCAGAGCTGCCCCGGCCGCATCATGTCCCCAAAGACGCCCGAACAGCGCGAAAACCGCCAGCAGCAGGAAGCCCGCAAAGATCACCGTTGCCACATGCATCTGCGCGCCCCTCAACCCGTGATCCGCATTTCGCGGATCATACCATCTGCCAGCGTGAAGCCGAATGTGCTTTCGCCGGCGAAGACACTGCTCGTCCAATGCCCCGCCAGCGTGACCCTGTCGCCCTCGCCCGAGCAGCCGCGATGGTAAGAACGCCCTTCGCGCCAATCAGTTCCCGGTCGTTCCAGCCCCTGATGGCGGCGCGACCGGAAAAGTCGTCCACCAGCGCATCGGGGCCAAAGCGGGCCAGAAAGGCGGGGATATCATCCGCATTTACGGCCGCGACAAAGCGATCAGGCGGCGGAGGAAACGAAGAGGTCATAGCGGCTGCCCTTTGAAATGAAGGTGGCCCGACCCCTGGGGAAGGCCGGGCCGGTCGGCGGTTACTTGGTGGTGTAGCCGCCGTTCACGAGGATCGTCTGGCCGGTCATCCACCAGCCTTCGGTCACAAGGAAACGGATCCAGGGCGCAATATCCTCGATGTCGGTGAGGCCGGTCTTCGAAAATCCCGACAGCGCAGCGGCCGATTTGTGATAGGCCTGCGCCTCGGGTGCCTCCTGCCCATAGAAGAAGGGCGTATCCATCGGACCGGGGCCGATGGCGGTAACCGAAACCCCACGCTCCCCCAGCTCTTTGGAGGCGGCGCGGGTGAAATGCTCGACCGGCGCCTTGGTGCCCGCATAGCTGGCATAGAAGGGCGTATACCC
>NZ_QNHG01000014.1 GCF_003290025.1 Pseudogemmobacter bohemicus | reverse complement strand
GTTCATTCATTGGCTGCGAGGTGTGTGTGGCGATCCACTGCAACCACTTGGGAGAGATCAAGTTGCGCGAAAACTGCTGATAGCAAGCCTGCTTGGCGCATCGGGTCGCTTCTGCAAATTTAATAACGTCTAACTCTCTATTTTCATTTAAAAAATATTCCGGGACGTGTTTCGAGACGCAGTAGTATGATGCTGTCTGATAGGCGTGTTTTCGCATTGGAAAATCTCCCTGATTTAGTCAGATGCAAGCATGTCTAGTGATGTGACTTCGGGGAGGCGTGCTGAACCTATGGAGAAACGACCATCGGACTCGGACACCTCGATCTCCGTATAGTCTCCTCTTCGCTCCCCAGAGTCAATCAACTTTCTGTGGATTAGTATCATCTTCGCCCCGAACCCTCGAGGGATTACGCCCACAACCTTCCGGTGCTCGTATCCCCGTTTGATTGTGAAGAGGTGAAGGCCTGTTTGTAGTGTCCTAGCGAGCGGCGCGTCTATTTCCACCGCATCGCCGTTTATTATGGCGAGAAGATCCTCTCTGTCGGCATCACCCAGAGAGGGGAATGTAGAGTTTCCGCCTGAAATCTGGATCAGGCCCGCGAGGAGTAGCGCTCCGCCCTCTGCCGTTCTGGATCGCTTCTTTTTCTCTGCTTGTGTCATGTCAGGCATGATGCCGAGTGACAGCCACGCTTCATCGACATTCAGGACTTTTGCTACGCCCTTCATCATCTTCGGGCGAGGCCGAGACTCCCCGGCGAACCATTTGCGGATCGCTTCTGCGCTAGCGGAGAAATCTTGGCCCAGGGCATTAAGCTCTTCCCGAAGCCATTTTTGCTTGCCTCGGTATAGGTCTGTTGGGCAATGCGGGTGGTCGATGCATGCGCGCTCTAGGCGGGCTGCAAAATCAGGGTTACGAAGTTCTCCCATGTCACATCCTTCTGGTTTTCTGGGCAACCATGTGTTGATTTGATTGGCGTGTCAAGCGGCGTCTGTGCATGCCATGCAAAGCATTCCGGCCCTGTTAGCCTTTACGGTTTCGTTCGTTATATCTGTGCGCGCTCTCACGGTGCAGTTCTTCGAGTTGCCTGTAATAACAGGGCTGGCAACTCCAGACGTCTCGGGGCGTAAGTGGGTTTCCGTTCACCCCTACGGGTTCATAGCTAACAAGATGCATTTCTGGCTGGGGCTTTCGTATCCCGCAGAATTTGCATGTGCGCCTTGCATACTGTGCCATTCCTGTCCTTCTGAGCTTAGCCGTCTGCGCTGTCCGGCAGTGAGTTCCTACCACGGCCACCAGCGGCGGCGCGGCGGCGTCCCTTGCGGTGGAGGCAGCATCCTGCGCAGATCCTCGATGTGCCTTCCTCGTTCATCTGCCAGTGCCTCGGCCACCGCTGCGCGTTTCTCAGCATCCGCGAGCTGCTCTTTGAGGGTCTCAAATTGGCCGGGTAAGAGGGTGTTCATGGTGGACAATACTTCATGTTCTTGACCGACGGTCTTTACCGCCTCACCTTGTCTTGGCTGGTAAACTCTTGCCATCTCTGATGGGTCTATTGTCCATGTTCCTTGTCCATTCTGAACACCTGAAACCTTTCCAGATTTCAGGGCTTTTTGCAGGGTTGGCCGGGAAACATCAAAGTGTTTTACCGCCTCGCGTATGGAAAGTTTGTCCACCTTTTCACCCCTGTTCCTGCTGGTCAAAGTTGGGTGATATTGCCCGGTCAATGGTGGGCAATTCTGGCTCCATGTCTTTTAGAAACGGCTGCGAAGGTGGCGGCAGGCCAGGGCCGCCGGGTATCTGCCCCTCACTGATGCGTGGTAGGTGTCGCAGGGGGGCTTGCTGGTCGAGTTCAGCGCGGTCGGGTTGCTCCTCTTCGGACACAACTACAGCCGCACTAAACAGGCTGTAGCGCAGTCCGTCCCGTGATCCCTGCCATGCCACCCTGTCGTTGACGACATAGGCATTGGTCTGGCTGGTCGCGCCAAGTTGGCGAACCTCGATCCATCGGCCTTCAGCCAGATCGACGATGGCGCGCCTGACGGACCGTGTGGAAAGGCCGCACAGCTTGGCGATGGTGTCTTGGCTGATGACCACGGCATTATGCTCACCGAGGTTGGCGCACAGAATGTGCATCACAGCGCTGGCAGCAGGCTTTTTTGCCAGTATCGCCCACGCCTCGTGGGCTTCCCGGTCAGTTTGAACCCAAGTGCCGAGCGGGCGCTTTGCTGGAATGGGGGGCGGCTTTGCCAATGTCTATTATCCGGCGAATTTTTCCAAATTCTGGACAGATTTGGCAGGAATGCGGCCCTTGTCAAGTTTTTGGACATAAATGACCTCAGCATAGGACACCAGAGTCCTCTACCCCTGCTCGGCGGCCTGTCATATTCTTGGACATAAATGGCCTAAGAGGACACCAGAGTCCTCTACCCCGGACTCTGGTGTCCTATGGGGGGGCAGTAAGGCACTGTTTCAAAACGATGTTTTTTTTGCCCTTCTTATGATCTTAGGGCAGGCAAAAAATGCACAGTCCGGGCGCGCTTGCGCGCCGGGGGGGAGCGCCTTTCCAAGGGGCTGGCGACCCCCCGCCTACGGACGGGCTGTGTAGTTTTTGCTTGCCATCGGACGCGAGGCCCCTTGTGGGCCGAGTGGACGATTCCGCGCATGTGTGCGCGTGACGGGTGGGGGTGCGGGGGAGGGAACATGCACCGGTAACGCCCGTGGCGAGCCTCGGATTTGCTTAGAGCAGGAAGGTGATAACTTTGGTTGTCAGTCACCCCCGTGATAACTATAGTTGTCGAATGATCGAGTTAATCCGAAGCGGAACCTTCGATACCTGGCTTTCCGATTTGCGGGATCGCAGAGCGGTTGCGCGCATCGCTGCCAGACTGGACCGCCTTGCAGCGGGGAACCCCGGCGATGTGGAGTCGGTCGGAGAGGGTGTTTCGGAACTGCGGATCAACTACGGGCCGGGCTACCGGGTGTATTTCATCCAGCGCGGCCCGGTTCTCGTGATCCTGCTTTGTGGCGGCGACAAGTCCACGCAGAGCAAAGACATCAAACAGGCCAAGGTGCTGGCCGCAGAGTGGAAGGGCTAAGCGATGCCGGAAGAGAAATTCGCCCGCTACGATTCCGCTGACTACCTCAAGACCGAGGAAGACATTGCGGCTTATCTCGAAGCGGTCATGGAAAATGGCGGCGACGATCCCGCCTATGTTGCCCGCGCCCTTGGGGTGG
>NZ_QNHG01000013.1 GCF_003290025.1 Pseudogemmobacter bohemicus | reverse complement strand
TCACCTGCAAGCAAACATGCGACTTTCCCGTCATTGCCAAAGCGTGGTGCGGGTGAATGCTGCTCGCTCCACTGAACCTTACCGCACCCGACTGGCTCGCCCGACGGCGCCAGACGGCGTGCCGAACAGAAGAGGTTTTCCAATGCTGACCCGCAGAAACGTTATGAAGACCACCCTTGCCCTCGGCGCGGCCTCGCTGCTGCCGGCCGGGATCGCCCGCGCGGAAGGCGGCCTGAAATGGACGCATTACCCCACAGGACCGGATGGCTTCTACCGCGCGCCGGTGCTGATCGAGGGGCCGACCGAGGCCATTCTGATTGATGGCGGCTTCACGCTGCCCGATGGCGAGGCGCTGGCCGCCGCGATCCGGGCGACCGGCAAGAAGCTGACGACGATCTATATCAGCCAGTCCGACCCGGATTACTATTTCAGCCTGCGCCCGGTGGTCGACGCCTTCCCCGATGCGCGTGTGCTGGCGGCAAGCGCAACCGTTGCAGCGATTGAGGCCAATGTCGATGGCAAGCTGGCGACCTGGGGGCCGCAGCTTGGCGCGGCGGGGCCGCAAACCCGCGCCGATGTGGTTTTCGCGACCCCCTATGACGAGGCCAGCCTGACGGTCGATGGTGAAGTGATCGAGATCGTCACCCCGACCGTGCCGGAAAACCGCCGCTACCTCTGGGTGTCGTCGTTGCAGGCAGTGTTTGGCGGCGTGCTTGTGTTCAATGGTGTTCATGTCTGGACCGCCGATACCCCCAGCCCGGAAATCCGGGCGCAATGGGTGACTGTTCTCGACGAGATCGCCGCCCGTAACCCGGCGGTGGTTGTTGCGGCCCATGCCGAGACCGGCGCCCCCACCGATCTTTCGGGCGTCACCTTCACGAAAGAGTATCTGGTGGCCTTTGACGAGGAGCTGCCGAAGGCTGCCGATGCGGCGGCACTGGAAGCTGCAATGAAGGCGCGTTTCCCCGGGATCGGCATGGACGTGGCAATCGGGATCGGCTCGAAAGTCGCCAAAGGCGAAATGAAATGGGGCTGAGATCCCGCTGCTGCGCCTGATAAAGGGCGGATGAACAAGGGGGCGGCCAATAAGCCGCCCCCTTTTGTTCTGATCAGGGATTTATTGCGATGATCGCAATACTGTCGTGCGAAATACCGCCATTCTTATCACATCCGCGACCGTGTAGCCTGCCGCTCAGAGCCGGTATCCCGGAGCATCCGGGTATATCAGACCGTGCCCGACTGGCCGGATACCGGCATCGCGGCCGATAATAATTGATACGAGGAAAGCCATATGTCGAAACTCGACGTTCTTACCCCCCGGAACAGCCAGCTGATTTTCATCGATCAGCAGCCACAAATGGCATTCGGGGTCCAGTCGATTGATCGGCAGACGCTGAAAAACAACGTCGTGGGCCTTGGCAAGGCAGCAAAGATATTCGACATCCCCACCACGATCACAACGGTCGAGACCGACAGTTTTTCGGGCCAGACTTTTCCGGAATTGCTGGATATCTTCCCCGATGCGCCGCTGCTTGAGCGCACTTCGATGAATTCCTGGGATGATCTGAAAGTGCGCCGGGCGCTGGCCAGACACGCGGAAAAAGGCGCGAAGAAGATCGTCGTCTCCGGGCTCTGGACCGAGGTTTGCAACACGACCTTTGCGCTGTCATGCCTCGCCGATACCGATTATGAAATCTACATGGTTGCGGATGCCTCGGGCGGCACCAGCCTGGATGCGCATAAATATGCGATGGACCGCATGGTTCAGGCCGGTGTCGTGCCGATGACCTGGCAACAGGTCTTGCTGGAATGGCAGCGCGACTGGGCGCGGCGTGACACCTATGAGGCTGTCACCAACCTCGTGCGCGAGCATTCCGGCGCCTATGGGATGGGCATAGATTACGCCTATACGATGGTCCACAAGGTCCCTTCAAAGAGCCATCACCAGGGGCCGCGCCAGGCGCCCGATCCCGCGACTTGAGGGGTGTGGAGCCGTTTCCTGTGCTGCAACGGCCTGAAAATCCGTCACATTTCGATGTGACCCGTTCCCGCCGTCCGAAGGGCATGAGCCCTTGCGGCGGCGGCGGGTCCTTCTGTTGTAAATATTGAGGAGCTGGCGCATGTCATCCGGTGCGAAGCCTGAAACCACATCTTCCGCCGGGGCATTTTCGCCCTTTTCGCATACGGCTTTCACGCTGCTCTGGACAGCCACGCTGATCTCGAACACCGGCACCTGGATGCACGAAGTGGGGGCCGGCTGGCTGATGACCACGCTCGACTCCAGCCCGGCGGTGGTGTCGCTGGTACAGGCTGCGACCTCGTTGCCGGTGTTTCTTTTTGCGCTGCTGGCCGGAGCGCTGGCCGACCGGCTGGACAAGCGGCGCATGTTGCTGGTGGTCAATACGATCCTGACGGTGATCGTGACGCTGCTTGCCGTCCTCGTCTGGCAGGAGGCGATGACGCCGCTGCTGCTGATCCTTTTCACCCTGGCCATCGGCACTGGCGCGGCCTTCATGGCACCGGCCTGGCAGGCCATCGTGCCGCTTCTGGTGCCGAAGGCAAAGCTGAAACCGGCCATCGCGCTCAACTCGATGGGGATCAATATCAGCCGGGCCATCGGGCCTGCTCTCGCCGGAGTGCTGATCGCCAATGTCGGCCTGGCGGCACCTTTCGCGCTGAATGCGCTCAGTTTTGTGATCATTCTCGGCGCGCTGCTTTTGTGGCGGCCAGAGCCGTCGCCGCCGCGCCATCACCACAGCAGTCTGCTGGCCGATATGGGGATGGGCCTGCGCCATGTGCGCCATAATCCGGCGATGCTGGCCACAGCGATCCGGGCCATCGCCTTTTTCCTTTTCGCGTCGGCATATTGGTCGCTCTTGCCGCTGATCGCACGCAGCGCCGAGGGCGGCGGGTCCGAGCTGTACGGCACGCTGATGGCCCTGATCGGGACCGGCGCCGTCACCGGTGCGCTGATCCTGCCGCGCCTGCAAAAGCACCTCGATTCCGATATGTCGGTGCGGGTCGGTACACTGGGTACGGCGATTGCACTGCTGACGATGGTTGTTGCGCAATTCCCCGCCGGTCTGATGTTCGCGGCCTTTCTGGGCGGTTGCTCCTGGATCGTTACGCTGACTGCCTTCAACGTCTCGGCCCAGACCGCGCTGCCGAACTGGATCCGCGCGCGCGGGCTTGCGGTCTTTCTGATGGTGTTTTTCGGGTCGATGTCGCTTGGCTCGATCATCTGGGGGCAGGTCGCGACCCACTCCTCGGTCCGCGCAGCGCTGATCACGGCGGCGGTCGGGCTTGGCGTCGGATTTCTTCTGACCCGGAAATTCACCATCGGCCAGGGCGAAAAGCTCGACCATACCCCCACCGCGATCTGGCCCGAGGCCCCGGCACTGGATGCTGCGCATAACGGC
>NZ_QNHG01000012.1:2500-6218 GCF_003290025.1 Pseudogemmobacter bohemicus | reverse complement strand
TAAAGATGGGCACAGTTGTGCCGAAAATGGGCACAACTGTGCACTTGGCGGCGGATCAGGCCCGTTATCGCGAAGCCGTGGCCGCCGCGTTGCGGGCTGAACTGGGTCCGACGCACCAGGCCATCAAGACGGTGATGCGCTGGACAGGGGCGAGCGAACGCACCGTAAAGTACTGGCTTTCAGGAGAACGGGGGCCAAGTGGAGAACATCTCATCCTGTTGGCGCAGCATTGCAACGCGGTGCTGCTGACGATCCTGACCATGGCTGAGCGGCTGTCCGACGAGCGGCACAAATGTGCCGGTTGTCCGGAGCGTCTTCTCGTGTTACAAAACCTCAGACAAGAACCCAATCTGTCCGAGGATTTCTAACTCAATGATGATCGATCCCGGCCAACGCGCCCGCATGATCGACTACATGGAGACCCATGCTCCGGCCCGTTCGAGGGAGCTGGCAGCCATAGGCGTGGCCGCCACAGCCATCTCACGCGCCGTTTCCGACGGCGCGATAGTTCGCATCGGTCGGGGCCTCTACCAACTGCCTGACAGCGAACCGGACCTGCATTCGGCACTGATCGAAATCACCAAGCGTGCGCCCAAAGCCATCATCTGCCTGACCTCGGCGATGTCCTTCCATCAACTGACGGACCAACTTCCCCGCAAGGTCTGGATCTCGATTGGCGCAACGGATTGGGCACCCAAGATCGCGTACCCACAGATCCGCATCGTCCGTTTCCGTGAACCTTACCTGACGAACGGGCAAGAGGTTCATAGAATCCGAGACGTCGAGGTGCGAGTCTATTCGGTCGCCAAGACGATTGCCGATGCATTCAGGAACCCGAAGCTGGTTGACCGGTCCGTTGCAATTGAGGCCATGAAATCGGCGCTTAACGACCGGAAGGCAACCCCGGGGCAACTGGCAGCGGCCGCGCAAGAAAACGGGGCCTGGAACCAGATGCGTCCGTATCTGGAGGCCCTGACTTCCAATGGCTAAGCAACCCAAGGACATCGCGGCGTCCGTCCGCCAGCGCCTGCTGAACCTGGCCCGTGAAGAGGGACAGGTGTTTGATGTCGTCCTCGTCGCCTTCGGCCTCGAACGGCTGGTATACCGACTTTCGGTTTCCGAATATCGTGACCGCTTCGTCCTCAAGGGCGGCATGCTGGTGACGCTGTGGACTGCTGATACAGGGAGGTTCACACGGGATATCGATTTCCTGGCATTCGGGTCCGACGAAGAAACCCAGTTGAAGGAAGCCTTTTCAGCCATCCTTGCCATCGATGGCCGTGATGGACTAATCTACGATACGGCCAATCTGACGGCCGTCGCGATCCGCGAAGATCAGGTTTACGGCGGTATGCGCCTCCGCACGACTGCCTTCTTGGGAACAACCCAGATTCCGATCACCGTCGACCTCGGCTTCGGTGATGCCCTTGGGGATCCGAAGTTCGAGATCGAGTACGGCTCCCTGTTGGACTTTCCAACTGCGTCGATCCGGGCCTATTCGCCAGCGACGGTCATCGCCGAGAAGTTTCAGGCTGTCGTTGCGCTGGGCATCGCCAACAGCCGAATGAAGGATTTTTACGACCTCTGGACGCTGCCAAAGGCAGTCGGGATCGACATGAAGGATCTCGCCGCTGCGATCTTGGGAACCTTTGAGCGCAGAAATACTGCGGTTCCAGCGACATGCCCTGTCGGCCTGTCGGCTGAGTTCTCGTCCGACCCGGGCAAGATGACCCAGTGGCGCGCCTATTCCGGCGGGACCGCGCTGGAAGGCAAGTCTCTTGCTGAAGTCACAGCGGACATTTGGACATGGCTGGAACCAGCTTGCAAACCGGCGTCATGATACCCGCTTTTCAGGGGGGACTCGTCAAACGTTGAGGTGGCGTTGATGTGTTTTGCACAAGCCAAAACCCGACTGTTTAAGTCGGGTCCTATGTATTTGATATCGTTTAGTAATTTGGTTGCGGGGACAGGATTTGAACCTGTGATTGGTATACTCTACCTGTCCACCTGTGTCGGTTTAGGGTACGGTCTGATGGAGGGCTATTTCCAGGAACCTCTGAACGGCCTTCCCAATCCGATAAGGGAAGACAATCTTCGAGATCCGTCACATCCTCCTGGCCACGGAATATTAACCGTGTTCCCATCGACTACGCCTTTCGGCCTCGCCTTAGGGGCCGGCTTACCCTGCTCAGATTAGCTTTAAGCAGGAACCCTTGGACTTTCGGCGAGAGGGTCTCTCACCCTCTTTGTCGCTACTCATGTCAACATTCTCACTTCTGATCTCTCCACCGGATGCCTTACAGCCCGGCTTCACAGAAAGAACAGTGTCTCTGCGTTGGTCCGATAAGGATCAACAAGAGACAGCGTTCTATATCACAGAACGCTCCGCTACCACGCACATCGCTGTGCATCCCGAGCTTCGGCTCATGGCTTGAGCCCCGATACATCTTCGCCGCAAGACAGCTTATCTAGACCAGTGAGCTGTTACGCTATCTTTAAAGGATGGCTGCTTCTAAGCCAACCTCCTGGTTGTTTTGGCCGTCTCACATGCTTTCCCACTTAGCCATGAATTAGGGGCCTTAGCTGCAGGTCAGGGTTGTTTCCCTCTTCACAACGGACGTTAGCACCCGCTGTGTGTCTCCCGGATAGTACTCATCGGTATTCGGAGTTTGGTTAGGCTCAGTAAGTCTGTGGGACCCCATTGCCCATCCAGTGCTCTACCCCCGATGGTATTCGTCCGAGGCGCTACCTAAATAGCTTTCGCGGAGAACCAGCTATCTCCAGGTTTGATTAGCCTTTCACCCCTAGCCACAAGTCATCCAGACCCTTTTCAACGGGTGTTGGTTCGGACCTCCAGTAAGTGTTACCTTACCTTCATCCTGCTCATGGCTAGATCACCTGGTTTCGGGTCTGATCCAACGAACTCATTCGCCCATTTAAGACTCGCTTTCGCTGCGCCTACACCTATCGGCTTAAGCTCGCTCGTTAGACCAAGTCGTTGACCCATTATACAAAAGGTACGCCGTCACCTCTCAAGGAGGCTCCGACTGCTTGTAGGCGTCCGGTTTCAGGTACTGTTTCACTCCCCTCGTCGGGGTGCTTTTCACCTTTCCCTCACGGTACTGGTTCGCTATCGGTCAGTAAGGAGTACTTAGCCTTCGGAGGTGGTCCTCCGATCTTCAGACAGGATTTCACGTGTCCCGCCCTACTTAATATGTGCAATGGTGCTTCTCATACGGGGCTGTCACCCGCTATGGCTGAGCTTTCCAGCTCATTCTGACCACACTTCATGCATCGGCTGATCCGCGTTCGCTCGCCACTACTAACGGAGTCTCTGTTGATGTCCTTTCCTCCGGGTACTTAGATGTTTCAGTTCCCCGGGTTCGCTCTAAAACCCCTATGTATTCAGGATTAAAGTACCTGTTTCAGCCCATTGTAAGCTACCAGAGGTAATTACAACAAACTGTCAGGTGGGTTTCCCCATTCGGAGATCTATGGGTCAAAGCCTGTTCCCGGCTCGCCATAGCTTAACGCAGGGTACCACGTCCTTCATCGCCTCTTACTGCCTAGGCATCCACCAAACGCCCTTCTCGCGCTTGATCTGATCCGGAAAGAGCAAGGCCGCAGGACAAGCTAAGCCCGCAGCCACTTTCCGAAACAGAAGTCATATACTTCTACCCATGTATCTGAACGTATTCAGATACCGGTTGCGTACTAG
>NZ_QNHG01000011.1:3892-6627 GCF_003290025.1 Pseudogemmobacter bohemicus | reverse complement strand
TTGCCCGCGCCCGGAACATGACCGCGCTGGCCCGTGAGGTTGGCATGAGCCGGGTCGGGCTGAACAAGGCACTGTCCGGGGATGGGAACCCTACGCTGTCCACGGTGATGAAGGTTGCCAAGGCGCTCGGGCTGAAAGTCTCGATCCAGCCCGGCGCGTGAGCCGTCATTCCCCGGCTGGCTGTGTGGGTGGCGAAACCATGAAGATGCAGTACCGGCTTCCGTCCCGCTGATCGGCGAATGCCCCGCCTGCGGTCAGGCAGTAGATGCGGGGGTGCTGGCCGAAGGCTTTGGCATCGGCACGGCCTTGGAGCCAGAACACGGCCAGCGCGCCGATAAGCGCCCCTGCGGCCCCGATCGAGGCCAGCCAGACCCAGAACCCGCCAAACCAGCGCCACGCCTCTCTGCGGGCCTCTCCTGCGGCCTGTGAGAGGCTCTTGGCCGTTTGGAGAATCTCGGCATGGGATTCCCGGATAGCCGCTCTGGCGGCGTCCTGCGCGGCTTCTATGGCGGCGCGGTTGGTCTTGGCGGTGGCGAGCTGCAGCTGACCCTCAAGGCGCTGTTCCAGCCGCTTGCCGGTTTGCGCCATGTTGTCGAGGCTCTGGGCGATGGTCGCGTTAAGGTGTTCGGCCTCGTCCCTGTCGAGGCTGGTGCGTTGCAGGTTCTCGATCTGGCGGCGCAGCGCGCCAATATCATCGACCAGAACCAGAAACGGATCGGTGCTGCCGCTCATGCCTCACCCGCTCCGGCGCTTTGCGCCCTGGCATCGAGGTCGGCCAGCAGTCCGGCGATTTCCTTCTGGTCCACGTCCCGGGTTGCGTTCTTGCGTAGGGTGGATGCCAGCCATTTGGAAATCTTGGGGTCTTTCAGGGCCTCGGTGGTGACGATGGCACCGACGATGATCTTTCGGCGGGTGTCGCTGGCTTTCTGACGGGTTTTGAGCCGCGCCAGCTTCGCTTGCGCATCTGCAATCTGCTGGTCGATGGTGCGCGCCATTCTTCCGCCCTTCCTCGTTACAACCGTTGAATTTGTGCCGCGTAGTGGATAGCGTGTCAAACACGAAGTGCCCACTTATACAAACGCTGCGCGTTTGTGTGGGCAAAGGGGCAACTGCATTCTCCTTTGAACCCCAAGCAAGAGCGCGCGCGGAAATGGCGATCTACCACCTTCGGGCCACGATGATTTCCCGCTCCGCCGGTCGCAGTGCCACGGCGGCAGCGGCCTACCGCGTGGGCGAACGGATCGAGGATCACCGCACCGGGCTGACCTTCGATTACCGCGCGCGCGGCGGCGTCGATCACGTCGAAACCCTCGCCCCTGCCAACGCGCCCGCATGGGTGCAGGACCGGGCGGCGCTGTGGAACGCGGTCGAGGCGGCAGAGACCCGGAAGAATTCGCAGGTTGCCCGCGAAATCCGGGTGGCTCTGCCTGCCGAGCTGGACCACGGGCAGCGCGTCGAGCTGGTGCGCGAGTTCTGCCAGCGCGAGTTTGTGGCCCGTGGCATGGTGGCCGACATCGCGCTTCATGCGCCGGGACGGACCGGCGATGATCGCAACCACCATGCCCATATCCTGCTGACCACCCGCGAAATCGGCCCCGAGGGGTTCGGGGCAAAGAACCGGGACTGGAATGCGGTCGAGATGCTGGAAGGATGGCGTGAGGCATGGGCGCGGGACAGCAACCGCGCCCTTGAGCGATGCGGCCATGACGAGCGGATCGACCACCGGACACTAGAGGCGCAGCGGATCGAGGCCTCGGCGCGGGCCACCGCGGCGCATGATTGCGGCGACGAGGCGGAGGCGCTGCGCCAGACGGTGCGGGCGGTGAAACTGGACCGGGATCCGCTGCCGCAGCTATCGGCCGGGGCGTGGCAGATGAAGGAACGCGGCATCGAGGTCGCGGCCGTCCGGGTCTGGCGCGAGGTCAAAGCGCAGGCGGTCGAGGTTGCGCGGGTGGCGGAGGTTCTGGCCGGTCAGGTGCGGGACTGGATCGGGCGGGCGGTGGATCGCCTCGGGCCGCCGGCGCAGGGTTTGGCCTATGCCGGCGCTGCGGATTGGGATGGCCGGGAGGGGAGGCAGGACCTGGCCGCGCGGTTGCGTGAGGCATGGGAAGCCCGCCAGAGCCGCACCGCCTCCGATGCCATAGCCGCACCTGGTCAAACCCCAGAGCCGGAATCCGCCCGCAGCCTGGCCGAGCGGCTACGAGAGGCGGCGCAGGGGATCGACCGGGGAACGCTGGCCGAGGCCGCAGCGCGGTTGCAGGAAAGCCGGGAAGCCGAGGAACGCCAGCGGGTGCAGGAGGCCGAGCGCCTGAAGGAGCAGGAGCGGCAGCAGGAACGGTTGCGGGAGCGGGAAGCCCGCGACCACGACCGGGACAGCGGGCTTACCCACTGATCCGGCCAGCCCGCCACGATGGGGCGTAGTTGTCAGGCTGATCGTGGTAGATTCCGAAGTTCGATTGGATCGACCGACAGAAAGACCCCGAGGCGCGGGAGCATGACCAGCAGGAGCGCAGCCAGCGTCAACGAGATAGGGACGACAGGGAAAGGTGATGTGAGCTACTTATGCTTTGAATGGAATTTCTCTTGGATCAGTCCTTTTGTCATTCGTGATCGTTGTATTTGACCGAAATTTTTTACACATCTCAAGGAGATGATACTTGCGAGATGATCGCGGCATGCTTTGATCGAATGGGAAAATATTTGATGCCGTTTCTCTCATGTCGACCGAAAAATAA
>NZ_QNHG01000011.1:0-3378 GCF_003290025.1 Pseudogemmobacter bohemicus | reverse complement strand
GATGGGTAGTTTGAGATATACCAGAAAATGTAAACTTGCGATTCTACTGGAACGGGAACGCCCATAGCGGATATATCTAATATTCCTTGAAATAGCATGGGGTCATTGTGATCGTCGCTAAAGCTAGAAGCTATGATTTTATCATCTCTAATGGTCTTTCCGCTGTTGTCATAGAAATGTTTGAAAGTGTTCCAGTGAATTCCTCTTGTCCTTTTGATGGTCCTTAAGTCAAAGTCCATACGTACCCATGTTGATGGCGACGCTATATTGTTGGACTCGGATATTCCATCCAAGATTTCACAGGAGCTACACGCTAAGTTATGAACGGATATTGAGTCAAGGTCGTTAATGAAAAGATATAGGGCAGTGGTTATCTGATTATTAGCAATGTCGATCTTGTATTTATGTTCTGATGACACGTTCAAAATTGACGCTCCATTTTTATAATATGCTAAATACCGTATGGATGGCTATCAAAGCTGCGATAGTGCTCGCAATGCCGACAAGCAGAGCAAGTTTTCTGTTGATTATGTTTATGTTCTGGTCTGTTAGCAGAGGGGAGTGCGGGGTGTCGGATTGGTGTTCTCTTGCTGACAAGCTAACTTCGTCCGTGGCGGCATGATGCACAGCACGAAATGCAATACTGATGGTCTCTAGTCTTGCACGGGTGCTTGATGAGTAAGGGTTGTGGTTGAGTATACCATACTCATGGCGATGCCAGTTCTCGGAGAGAGATGCTTCTACCTCGTCTTGGAATAATTCAGCAACGAACTCTATTACAGACTTCTCTATTTCCCTATTGGACGAAATAATTTCTTCAAACAGCTTGTTGAATGCCCCTTCTTCAAGGTGGACCTCTAACTGTAATCCATCATGGACGAAAAGAACGCCTGGCTCTCCAGCCATCAAGCCGTCATCGGGTAGTTTTTTTGATGACATGCCAGAATAACTTATTCCATCCATGACAGTGGACGACTTATCGCCCCCTATTGTCCCGGGTGGTATTGGAGATATTCTTATGTGGTCAATTTTGCTAAATCTGGCCTCTTCTCCTTTTGTCATAGAGAAGAGAACGATATCGTCGTCTAGCTTTCCGCTTCCGTATATGTAGTTCGAGCTTCTATGGCAGCCATTATTCTTGTCTGGTTCTGTGAGTGAATCGTTTTTCGTCGAGTCGTATTCTGCGCTACGTGGTTTCCATGCTGCACTAGAAACTGCTGTAAGTGATGTAATGTTTATTAGTATGCGCTGTGGAACGCTGGTTGCCATAAATGGGCGGTCAGACAGAGACTCATCTCTTTCGATGGTGAAATTATTTATTAGCTTCCATTTTGGCGCATCTTTGAAAAATCCGTGCAATTAAACCTCCCAAGAACTGATTGTTTGTATCGTGCTATTTTTTTCCGAGCATTCTTGCCCAGAAACCGTGCTTTTCTTCAATGGCACTAGGCGGAGCTAGAGAAAGGCGTTCAGCCATGTCGCGCCATTTGTCTCGGTCTTCTCTGGCATCGGACAGGGCTTCGCGGAGCGTCTGAACTTCGCGCTCCAAGGCGCTGATTTCAGGACCTCTTTCAGGTGTTTCTCTTGCCGTTGCGTGGTCTTGTGTGTTCGGTGTTGCGCTGTCTTGCTTTGAAACGGGGGGGAACACTCTGTGTAGTTCGGATGGGTCGATCATCCACGCGCCTGAGTCATCCTTTTGACCAGAAATTCGCCCACTTTTCAGCGCCCTTGTGATGGTCGCTGTTGCTACTCCTGTAGCCTTTGCAGCCTGCCCTGCTGTGTATTTCATGGGTCTTTCCGTCCTCTTGCGGATCGTTTCATGCAAGGCATTTGGTGTCGTTGCGGTGAAAGGCTACTCGTCGGCGCCTGTCGCAGGCAAGTCTGGTTCCATGCCATCCAAGAAGGGCTGTGAAGGCGGCGGGAGGCCGGGGCCGTTCGGAAGCTGCCTTTCGTCCCTGAACAGGCTTGGCACCTTGCGCAGCGGCTCTTGCCGCCCCAGTTCGTCCCGGTCTGGCTGTTCTTCCTCGGAGAGGACAACCGCCGCACTGAACAGGCTGTAGCGCAGGCCATCGCGTCCGGTCGCCCATGCAACCCTGTCGTTGATGACATAGGCATTCACAGTTCCACTCTCGCCCACTTGGCGCACCTCAATCCATCTGTCCTGGGCCAGCACATCGAGGGCGCGTTGCACGGTGGGGCGGCTGCACCCCATTAGGGTGCGGAGTGTCTTTTGGCTGACGATGACAGCGTTATGCTCTCCGATCCGGGCTGTCAGGATGTGCATCAACTGTGCAGCTTTGGGGGCCTTGGCGATCAGTGCTGCCCATGCTTCATGGGCAGCTCGTTCGGTTTGGACCCACTGGCCTGCGGATGATTTTCGCGGCAGGGCGGGACGGTTCTCGGGCATAGGCACTCGCTGATTTCGGACGGTGAAAGTGGTCGATTTTTGACGCAACCTGCATCATCTTTGATCCGATATTGAACGATGGTGTGCAAAATATGCAAGCAAATATTGAACGTAGAGTTTCATTATTTGCACGAACCTGCATCATCTAGATGATGCAGGGGTGCCTCATAGCTCATGAGGCACCCCCCCCTTGTAATACATTGATTTAATTGACGTAATTTTTTTGCCCTTCTTATGATCTTAAGGCAGGCAAAAAATGCACAGTCCGGGCGCGCTTGCGCGCCGGGGGGGAGCGCCTTTCCAAGGGGCTGGCGACCCCCCGCCTACGGACGGGCTGTGTAGTTTTTGCTTGCCATCGAACGCGAGGCCCCTTGTGGGCCGAGTGGACGATTCCGCGCACATGCGCGCGTGACGGGTGGGGGTGCGGGGGAGGGATGATGCACCGACAACACCCGTGGCTGGCCTCGTATTTGCTTAGAACAAGGAGGTGATAACTCTGGTTGTCAGGCACCCATATGATAACTATAGTTGTCGAATGATCGAGTTAATCCGAAGCGGAACCTTCGATACCTGGCTTTCCGGTTTGCGGGATCGCAGGGCGGTTGCGCGCATCGCTGCCAGACTGGACCGCCTTGCGGCGGGGAACCCCGGCGATGTTGAGCCGGTCGGAGAGGGTGTTTCGGAGCTGCGGATCAACTACGGGCCGGGCTACCGGGTGTATTTCATCCAGCGCGGGCCGGTTCTCGTGATCCTGCTTTGTGGCGGCGACAAGTCCACGCAGAGCAAAGACATCAAACAGGCCAAGGTGCTGGCCGCAGAGTGGAAGGGCTAAGCGATGCCGGAAGAAAAATTCGCCCGCTACGATTCCGCCGACTACCTCAAGACCGAGGAAGACATTGCGGCCTATCTCGAAGCGGTCATGGAAGATGGCGGCGACGATCCCGCCTATGTTGCCCGCGCCCTTGGGGTGG
>NZ_QNHG01000010.1 GCF_003290025.1 Pseudogemmobacter bohemicus | reverse complement strand
GGGAGAAAGAGATGAGCGAACAACCGCAGAAGATCGTCGCCCTCGTGGATGGCTCAGTCTATTCGGCCAGCGTCTGCGACCATGCAGCTTGGATGTCGGCCCGCACCGGAGCGCCGGTCGAGCTGATCCATGTGCTAGGCCGCCGCGAGGCACCGGAAAAGAAGGACCTGTCCGGTGCCATCGCGCTCGGTGCGCGCACTGCCCTGCTGGAGGAACTGGCCGAGCTGGATGCGCAACGCGCCAAACTGGTCAGCCACCGGGGCCGCGCGATTCTGGAAGATGCCCACGCCATCCTAGACAAGGCGGGCGTGACCGAGACCACCACCCGCCTGCGCCACGGCGACATGATTGAGGCGGTGGCCGAGGTCGAAACCGATGCCAGCGCGATCATGATCGGAAAGCGCGGCGAGGCGGCGGATTTCGCCAAGGGTCATCTGGGATCGAACCTTGAACGCATCGTGCGGGCCAGCCACAAGCCCGTCTTCGTAGCATCGCGTTCATTCAGGCCAATTACGAAGGTTCTGGTCGCCTATGACGGGGGGGTATCGGCCATGAAGGCCGTGGATCACATCGCCCACAGCCCCTTGTTCCAGGGGCTGGAGATCCATGTGGTCACTGTCGGCACCGACACGCCCGAGGTGCACAAGGGGCTAGCGGACGCAAAAGCTTCGCTGAAGGCTGCCGGAATCGAGGCCCAGACTTCTATCCTGCCCGGCCAACCGGAAAGCGCCCTGGGCAAGCTAGTGGATGAGGCGCAGTTCGACATGCTGGTGATGGGGGCTTACGGCCATTCGCGCATTCGCAGTCTGATCATCGGCTCGACCACCACCGCAATGATCCGGTCCTGCAAGGTCCCAGTCGTCCTGATGCGGTGATCCTGCATTTTGGTGCTGATCTGATACTCACCTGTTCATATCAGCACGTTGCTTGCGTTCAATGGCGACTTTTTCCGCATAGCGGACCTAGATTTTGCCAAACATCCGCGCCCAGAACCCTGATTTCGGTCTCTGGTCGGTCAGGAGGGCGGTTGCCTGCTGACGCCATTTATCCCGGTCCTCGCGCAGGTCGGAGATTATCCCCTCTTTGTCCGCGAGGCGTTCGTGTGCCGCCTCAAGGCGGGCTTGCAACTCCCTTACCAGACCGGAGTTTTCTTTTTCGTCAGGCGTCTTCTCGGGTGTTTCCTTTTGTTCACCAGAAACAGTTGGGGGGTAAACCCTGTGCAGTTCTGCCGGGTCTATCTGAAAAGTCCCTGTTTCATCCTTTATTGCAGATATTCTGCCTGATTTTATGGCTTTTGAGATCGTCGCCTTGGACTTTCCCGTTGCTTTCGCGGCATCGCCAAGGGTGTAAACCATGGGGTTTCCTGCTGTTCAGGTTTCCATGATATTGAACTGTTCACCTGTTCGCGTCCAGTCATTTGGTGACGCTGTCAGCGCAGGCTCTCTTGCTTCTTGCAGTATGCCACGAACGCCGCTCCGGGGTTCTTCGGCGGGTTGCCTTTAGCTGTTTCATCGTGGGCGTATGCCAGCCAGTTGGACCGCATGGCGTAGTAGTCCCAGCCGAGGGTTCGCGCATGCGCTCTGGCCTGCTCTTCGGCCCATTCTGGGATGATGATCGGCGCAGCCAGATCGACCGGCACAGAGCGCGGGCGCACTGTCACCATGTCGTTCTCGTCGATCTCGAACCTGTAGAACGGTGTCACATCCGCCCGCATGATCTCGCGCAGATTGTGGCGAAAGCGTTTGATCGGGGCGTTGCTGCCTGTCTTGTTTTGCAGGTTGGTCAGCCCGATTTGCCACTTTGGACTGCTGCCGCAGTGCTTTCGGGCGATTTCATATAGGCGGCGCTCAAGGGGCCTGCGCAGGCGAAAGTAGTCGTGGGTGATCGTCACCACCTGGTCAGTTTCTATTGCCCGCATCAGCCAGCGCGACAGCTTCACCTCGCAGTAGTCGAGGCGGAATCGCTCATCGTCAGTGCGGACGAATCCGCCCTCGTCGATCAGGGAGAATATCCGGGTTTCGATCTTGCCCCCGGACTTGATGTTGGTGACGAACTGCGCACCTTGCAGGCGGGCGAAGGCATCCTCAAGGCGCTTGTAGTGGTTCCCACCAATGGGGCGGTTCGTGGCGACCGACAGTTCGCGGGCCGAGAAGCGCACCGTGTCGCCAATCGGTTCGCCCCGGTTCTTTCGGGCCATCAGCTGGCTGATGGTGAAGATGAGAATGTCTTTGTCGAAAATCGTCGGCAGGCCGAGGCCAGACGGTCGGATTTTCAGAACATTGTCACCGTTCCGATATTCGAGGTGTCGCATGTCCGGCTTTGTTGCCAGCGAAAACAGCGGATGCTCCATCGACGCCATATCATCCTTCGGCACCGCATCCGCGATGTCGAGCACGAAGAAATCTAGGTTTGGGTGCCGATCTGGAAGCAGGCTCATGCGGCGTAACTTTGACCTATCAGGAACTATCTTATTTGACCTATCAGGAACGGTTTTCGATGGGAAGGCGGTTTGACCCTTTCGGAACCAAAGTTTGACCCTTTCGGAACCAAAGTTTGACCCTTTCGGAACCAGAATCACGATTTATGCTATTTTTCACAGATGCTTATGGGGCGCGTAACTTACTCCGTAGGTAACACTAATAACACTAGAGCCTTTGCCAGTTTCTAGGATCAAGACCCTTACCCAAAAGGGTAATGCGGTGCGCCGCACACCGGGCGCTTCGCACCCTGCGCCGCTTGCGGTCGCGGAAAGCGCGACCGCTGGCACCGACAGCGCCCAGATTGCAGCTTGGTACTTATTGGTATATGTCGGGGATATGCTTGGAACAGGAAGGGGGCGGCAATGGCCCGCAATACGTCTGTGTCCCTCGGGGACCATTTCACCACGTTCATCGACACACAGGTGCAGGCGGGGCGCTACGGATCGGCCAGCGATGTGGTGCGGGCAGGGCTGCGGCTCCTGCAAGAGCATGAGGCCAAGGTGAAGGCGCTGGAAGCGGCGCTGATCGAGGGCGAGGAATCCGGCGAACCGCAGCCCTTTGACTTCGAGGCGTTCAAGAAGCGAAAGCGCGCGGAGTATGAGGGCAGATGAAGGCCCTTTCCTTCTCGCCTCGGGCAGAAGCCGACATTGACGGTATCTGGGATTACAGCGCTGAAAACTGGGGACCAGATCAAGCTGACCGCTACACCGACGAAATCCGGGACGCCTGCCATGCGCTGGCATCGGGCCGGAAGCAGGGGCGGGCGACGAATGTTCGCGTTGGCTATCGCAAATGCCCCACCGGCTCGCATGTGATCTATTTCCGCGACCGGGGAGACTGGCTGGAGATTGTCCGCGTCCTGCATAGCGCACAGGACGCGGAGCGGCACCTGTGAGCCGTCATTCCCCGGCTGGCTGTGTCGGTGGCGAAACCATGAAGATGCAGTATCGGCTTCCGTCCCGCTGATCGGCGAATGATCCGCCTGCGGACAGGCAGTAGATGCGGGGATGCTGGCCGAAGGCTTTGGCATCGGCACGGCCTTGGAGCCAGAACACGGCCAGCGCGCCGATAAGCGCCCCTGCGGCCCCGATCGAGGCCAGCCAGACCCAGAACCCGCCGAACCAGCGCCATGCCTCTCTGCGGGCCTCTCCTGCGGCCTGTGAGAGGCTCTTGGCCGTTTGGAGGATCTCGGCATGGGATTCCCGGATAGCCGCTCTGGCAGCCCCCTGAGCGGCTTCTATGGCGTCCCTGTGGGTCTTGGCGGTTGCCAGCTGCAGCTGGCCCTCAAGGCGCTGTTCCAGCCGCTTGCCGGTTTGCGCCATGTTGTCGAGGCTCTGGGCGATGGTCGCGTTGAGGTGCTCGGCCTCGTCCCTGTCGAGGCTGGTGCGTTGCAGGTTCTCGATCTGGCGGCGCAGCGCGCCAATATCATCGACCAGAACCAGAAACGGATCGGCGCTGCCACTCATGCCTCACCCGCCCCGGCGCTTTGCGCCCTGGCATCGAGGTCGGCCAGCAGTCCGGCGATTTCCTTCTGGTCCACGTCCCGGGTTGCGTTCTTGCGCAGGGTGGATGCCAGCCATTTGGAAATCTTGGGGTCTTTCAGGGCTTCGGTGGTGACGATGGCGCCGACGATGATCTTTCGGCGGGTGTCGCTGGCTTTCTGACGGGTTTTGAGCCGCGCCAGCTTCGCTTGCGCATCTGCAATCTGCTGGTCGATGGTGCGCGCCATCCTTCCGCCCTTTCTCGTTACAACCGTTGAATTTGTGCCGCGTAGTGGGTAGCGTGTCAAACACGAAGTGCCCACTTATACAAACGCTGCGCGTTTGTGTGGGCAAGGGAACCCAGCGTTTCCCTTGAACCCTTAGCGAAGTGCAGCGCGGAAATGGCGATATACCACCTTCGGGCCACGATGATTTCCCGCTCCTCTGGCCGCAGCGCCACGGCGGCAGCGGCCTATCGTGTGGGCGAACGGATCGAGGATCACCGCACCGGGCTGACCTTCGATTACCGTGCGCGCGGCGGCGTCGATCACGTCGAAACCCTCGCCCCTGCCAACGCGCCCGCATGGGTGCAGGACCGGGCGGCGCTGTGGAACGCGGTCGAGGCGGCAGAAACCCGGAAGAATTCGCAGGTTGCCCGCGAAATCCGGGTGGCTCTGCCCGCCGAGCTGGACCACGGGCAGCGCGTCGAGCTGGTGCGCGAGTTCTGCCAGCGCGAGTTTGTGGCCCGTGGCATGGTGGCCGACATTGCCCTTCATGCGCCGGGACGCGAAGGCGATGATCGCAACCACCATGCCCATATCCTGCTGACCACCCGCGAGATCGGCCCCGAAGGGTTCGGGGCGAAGAACCGGGACTGGAACGCGGTCGAGATGCTGGAAGGATGGCGTGAAGCATGGGCGCGGGACAGCAACAGCGCCCTTGAGCGATGCGGCCATGCTGAGCGGATCGACCACCGGACGCTAGAGGCGCAGCGGATCGAGGCGCAGGAGCTTGCCACCGCGGCGCATGATCGCGGCGACGAGGACGAGGCGCTGCGTCAGACGGTGCGGGCGGTGGAACTGGACCGGGATCCGCTGCCGCAACTGTCTGCCGGGGCGTGGCAGATGAAGGAACGCGGCATCGAGGTCGCGGCCGTCCGGGTGTGGCGCGAGGTCAAAGCGCAGGCGGCCGAGGTCGCGCGGGTGGCGGAGGTTCTGGCCGGTCAGGTGCGGGACTGGATCGGGCGGGCGGTGGATCGTCTCGGGCCGTTGACGCAAGAGGGGGCGGCGCAGGGTCTGGCCTATGCCGGCGCTGCGGATCGGGATGGCCGGGAGGGGAGGCAGGACCTGGCCGCGCGGTTGCGCGAGGCATGGGAATCCCGCCAGAGCCGCACCGTGTCCGATGCTATAGCCGCACCTGGACAAACCCCGGAGCCGGAATCCGCTCGCAGTCTGGCCGAGCGGCTACGGGAGGCGGCGCAGGGGATCGACCGGGGGACGCTGGCCGAGGCGGCAGCGCGGTTGCAGGAAAGCCGGGAGGCCGAGGAACGCCAGCGGGTGCAGGAGGCCGAGCGCCTGAAGGAGCAAGAGCGGCAGCAGGAACGGTTGCGGGAGCGGGAAGCCCGCGACCATGACCGGGACGGCGGGCTTACTCACTGATCCGGCCAGCCCCGACCCTACAGCCCGCAATGGAACGAGCGGGCCGGGGCTGGCCTATCGACGGTTTGAGCCCAAAGCCGCCATAGGACCCTTAGTCCCAACATCCGAACGGTCGTAGCATCCGCTTGGCATGTTGGCGCAATTTCGTTATGCAGCGCGCAACGAACATGGAGCCGGGTGCAATTCCTGGCTGGCTCTTCTGGCCGCCAATCCGCCGGACAACCCGAACCTATACCAAAGATCGAACATCGACATGCGGCCCCATTCCGGGCCCTGATCGGTCAGGAACGGATTTACATGATTTCACTTGATGCCTACCGAGCCCAATGGTTCGGCAATATCCGAGGCGACCTGCTGGCCGGATTGGTCGTGGCATTGGCGCTGATCCCCGAAGCCATCGCCTTTTCCATCATCGCAGGCGTTGACCCAAAAGTGGGGCTTTACGCCAGCTTCTCCATCGCCGTGCTGATCGCATTTACCGGCGGGCGGCCTGGCATGATTTCGGCCGCTACCGCCGCCACGGCAGTGCTAATGGTCACGTTGGTGCGTGACCACGGGCTGCAATATCTGCTGGCAGCCACGGTGCTGGCCGGGTTGATTCAGATCGGGGCCGGGTTGCTGCGGCTGGGCTTCGTCATGCGCTATGTGTCGAAATCGGTGATGACCGGTTTCGTCAATGCGCTGGCGATTCTGATCTTCATGGCACAGCTGCCGGAGCTGGACCCCTCCAAGGTCACTTGGCTGACCTATGTTCTGGTCGCGGCAGGACTTGCTATCATCTATCTGTTCCCGTTGCTGACAAAGGCCGTCCCCTCGCCATTGGTCACCATCGTTGTGCTGACCGCGCTTGCCATGTTCTTCGGCTGGGATGTCCGCACCGTGGGCGATATGGGCGCACTGCCCGACACGCTGCCGGTCCTCCTGATCCCTCAGATCCCGCTGACGCTGGAAACATTGATGATCGTCCTGCCCTATTCCATAGCCGTGGCCGTAGTCGGTCTTCTGGAAAGTCTGATGACGCAGAACATCGTGGATGACCTGACCGACACCAAATCCAACCGCAATCAAGAGTGCATCGGGCAGGGCATTTCCAACACGGCGACAGGGTTCATTGGCGGCATGGCAGGCTGTGCGATGATTGGTCAGTCGATCATCAACGTCAAATCCGGTGGACGGGGGCGGCTTTCGTCCTTTGCTGCTGGGATTTACCTATTATTCATGGTCGTCGTTCTCGGTGATCTGGTCAGTCAAATTCCGATGGCAGCGCTGGTCGCAATTATGATCATGGTGTCGATTGGAACTTTCTCCTGGTCATCGCTGAAGAACTTGAAAACCCATCCCAAGTCCTCATCGGTGGTGATGATCGCGACCGTGGTGGCGGTGGTCTACACTCACAATCTCGCCATCGGCGTGCTGATGGGCGTGCTGCTGTCAGGCATATTCTTCGCTGGAAAAATCGCGCAGCTATTCAAGGTCAAAGCCTCCGCCACACCTGATGGTCGGGTGCGCACCTATGTCATCGAGGGCCAGCTGTTCTATGGCTCTGTCGAAGACTTCATGGATGCCTTCGATTTCAAGGAGGCCGTCGAAAAGGTGATCATTGATGTCAGTCGCGCCCATATCTGGGACATTTCCTCGGTGCAGGCGCTGGACATGGCTATTCTGAAATTCCGCCGCGACGGGGCCGAGGTCGAGATCGTCGGCATGAACGAAGCATCGGAAACCATCGTCGACAAGCTTGCCATTCATGACAAGCCCGGCGCGATGGACAAGCTGATGGCGCATTGA
>NZ_QNHG01000009.1 GCF_003290025.1 Pseudogemmobacter bohemicus | reverse complement strand
GCGTGTTCGACCGCCACGACGTTGCGCGGGCGCTGCATCGCTACATCAACGACGACCCGCAGGAGTTCCAGAACGCCTTTGCGAAGGTGATGGCCTCGCCGGCGCTGGTGGAGTTGCAGCCCGAGCGCGCGGACCCGGCAACGGGCGAGATCGAGCTTGCGCGCTATTCGACCCGCGAAATGGTCGGGATCGAATCCGGCATGATCGAGAGCGCGCAGCGGATGCACGCGGCGCATGGTCATGGCGTGGATCGCTGGCATGTCGAGCGCGCCATAGAGCGGCAGGACACCGCCATTCAGCGGAGCGCCGGCGACATGACGGCGCGGCTTTCGGACGAGCAGCGCCGGGCGATCAAGCATATCACCGGGCCGGAGCGGATCGCGGCCGTTGTCGGTTATGCCGGCGCTGGCAAGTCCACCATGCTCGCGGCGGCGCGCGAGGCATGGGAGGCCGAGGGCTATCAGGTCCACGGCGCGGCCCTGTCGGGGAAGGCGGCCGAGGGCTTGGAGGAATCTTCCGGCATCCAGAGCCGCACACTGGCGTCATGGTCCCGCGGTTGGGAGAACGACCGCGGCACGATCGGCCGCGGCGACGTGTTCGTGATCGACGAGGCGGGCATGGTCGGGAGCCGCCAGCTCGCCCGGTTCGTTAGCGAGGCCGAGGCGCGCGGGGCGAAGATCGTCCTTGTAGGCGACCATGAGCAGCTACAGGCGATCGGGGCCGGCGCACCGTTCCGGGCGATCACGGAGGAAATCGGCCATGCCGAGCTTTCCGAGATTCGCCGGCAGCGCGTGGACTGGCAGCGGGAGGCATCCGTTGACTTCGCCACGCACCGGACGGCCGAAGGGCTGGCGGCCTATCGGGATCGCGGCAATATCAGCTTTGCCGAGACAGGCGAGGACGCGCGCGGCGAGATCGTGCGCGATTACCTTGCCGATCGTGACGAGCGGCCGGAGGGGACGCGCGTTGCGATGGCGCATCGCCGGGCCGATGTTCGCGCCATCAATGACGCGATCCGGGCCGAGCTACAGGACCGGGGCGAGCTGGCGCAGGGCGAGGACGCCGGCGCGCTGACCTTCCAGACCAATGACGGTAAGCGGGAGTTCGCGCCCGGCGACCGCATCGTGTTCTTGGAGAACAGCCGCGACCTTGGCGTGAAAAACGGGATGCTCGCGACGGTCGATCATGTCGAGCCGGGCCGTATCATCGCCACGCTGGACCGGGGCGATCGCGTTTTCGTGCCGATGGGCGACTATCAGGCGATCGACCACGGCTATGCGACGACGATTCACAAAAATCAGGGGGCGACGGTCGATCGTTCCTATGTGCTGGCGTCGGGAACGATGGACCGGCATCTAACCTATGTCGCCATGACCCGGCATCGTGACGGCGTGCAGCTCTACGCGGCACAGGACGAGTTCACCAATGCCGGCCGGCTGGTCGAGCATGGGGCCGCGCCCTTCGAGCATGACCCGCAGAAGTCCGACAGCTATTTCGTGACGCTGGAAAACGACAAGGGCGAGCGCCGCACCCTATGGGGCGTCGATCTTGAGCGGGCCATGAAGGAGGCCGCGCCCGAGATCGGGGAGAAGATCGGCCTACAGCATGAGGGTTCCACCCCCGTTACCTTGCCGGATGGCACGCAGACGCACCGGAACGCATGGAAGGTTCAGGACGCCGGCGAGCTGGCCTATGACCAGCTAGAGCGCCGCCTGTCGCGGTCGGGCGTGAAGGAAACCACCCTCGACTATACCCGCGATTTTGCCGAGCGGCGCGGGATTGCCGAGCAAATGGGCGTTCGCAGCGAGATCGAGATTTCGGCCGAGCGCGCCGGGCTACGTGCGGAACGGGAGTCGACGGCCGAAGGTCGGCACCCTGCCGAGCGGGAGCGCATCGAGGACCGCGCGCCGAGATCCTCGCAAAAAATCGGCGTGGATCTCGCGCAGGATCTTGGTGCAGATCCTCGCGCGGATCTCGCCGGCGATCGACAGCAGCGCCAACGGCCGTTCGAGGGCCTGAAACTTGGGCGCGGCGCGGCGGCCGAGGGGCCGCAGCAGGACCGCGCCAATGAGGCCGGCCCACAGATCGACCAGAAACGGCCGCAGCAGGCCGAGAAACAGCGGCGCGGCATGTTTGCCGGCCTCAAGCTCAATGCGCGTTCCACACCCTCGCAGGAGCGCAGCGAACGGCCGGAAAGGGAAGGGAGCTTGCGGCAGGCGCCGGCGCCCGACCGGCTGGCCGAGCGGGCGCGGGGGCAGTCGCCGCTTGAGGCGGCCGTTGACCGCTATGCGCGGGCCTATCAGTCGATCGACCAGCACCGGCGCGAGGGCCTGCCGGTCCTCGACATGCAGCGGCAGGAAATGCGCGATGCCGGCCATCAGCTCGACCAGGTGCGCGACGGCATGAAAGATTTGATCCGCTCGACCCTGCAAAACGACCCGGCGACGGCGCGCGCCATGACCGAGCTTTCCGGCCGGGAGCGTGTCGCCCATGTTATCGAAGGGATGAAGCGCGAAAACGCTGCCCTGCAAGACCCGAATGTCAGGGCCGAGCGGTTTGTTGAACGCTGGCAGGAGCTACAGGGTCAGCGCCGGGAACTTCGCGGCTGGCAGCACGACGATGCCCGCGCCAAGGTCGAAAGCCAGATGACCGGCCTTGCCAAGAGCCTTGAGCGTGACCCGCAGGCGGAATCCATCCTGCGCAACCGCCGGCAGGAGCTTGGAATCGGGCAGGAGCTTCGCCGCGAGCAGACCATTGCCCGCGCGCTGCAAGACGAAATGACACGCGGCCAACGCCTCAGCCGAGGGCATGGCTTGGAGATGTAGGCAGGGAGAATATGGCGGAACTGGACGACGACAGGGAAGGAATCGAGCCGGAAGCACTGGACGAGGACGCCGGCGACCCGGCCGCCGCGTTCGACGCGCTCCGGCGCACGATCGAGACGCAGGGCGCGCAGATCGGCGCGGAAATGACCGTGATGCGGCGCGGGCTGGAAGCGGCTTTCGACCAGCTCGAAAGGATCGAGCCGGCGCAGGACTACAAGCCCCAGCTCGCCCAGCTCGTGCAGACGCTCGACAATGTTGCGGAGCGGCTGAACGGCGTCGAGCAGTCGCCCATTCTCCGGCATGGCGCGCAGCACTATGCGGCGCTCCTCGAGCGCAGCGGCGAGGCCCTGATACGCACCGCCGCGCAGCAGCTCGAGCGGCAGGCGTCCGACCTCGAGCGCGCCGGCCGGAATCTTTCCGCTCACACGAAAAGCGCCTACGACCGGAAAAGTCAGGATTTCCGCATGTGGATGGCCGGCCTTGTCGGGCTGTTCGTTGGCATATTCCTGATTTTGCTGTTGCCGCGCTTCCTGCCCTTCTCGGCCGACAGCCACGTTGCCGCCCTTGTCATGGGGCGGGATCGCGTCAGCGCCGGCCATGCCGTGATTAGGGCGGCCGATCCTTTCGAGGCGCAGAAAATCACATGGGGCGGCCAGTTCTACGATGCCAGCAGCGGGGAGATTTCGGCGTGCTTGGAGACGGCGAGGCGAACGGGAACGGATCAGCGATGCACCGTCACCGTGCCTGCCCCGGCGCAGTAGTGTAGAACAGCCTCAATGCGGAGCGGCAGCAGCGGCCGGGCCTCGCGATGCCAATATCTTCGCGGCGATCGGTGACGTAATCATCTGGATCACCGCGAAGAACGCAGCCGGCACCGCGATCTCGGAGGGCAGGCCGGATGCGACCACGAAGGCCGCCGCGATGGAAAATTCCTTCTTGCTCACGGTGAACAGGTAGGCAATCAGCTCCTCGCGATCGGCCACGAAGACCTTTGACACATAGCCGACCGCATAGCCGATGAGGTTGAGCGAGAGCGCGGCGAGCGCGATCACGATGGCATACCAGCCATAGCCAAGGACCGTCTCGGCGTTCGGCCCGATCACGGCGAGCAGCAGGAGCAGGTAGAGCACCGAGCCGAGCGACGGATAGACGCTATCGTAACGGCTGACGGCTTTCAGATACCGCGTGCGCAGATAGACGCCGACGATCGTCGGCACCAGCACGACCAGCACCAGTTCCAGCACGACCGCGCCGACCGGGACTTGGAGCTGTATGCCGGTCAGGGCAAGGAACAGAAAGGGCACGATGAACGGCGAGAGCGCCGTGTTGACCGCATTGAGCACGGCCGCGAGGGCGACGTTGCCTCGTGCCAGAAGCACCAGCAGCGGGGCGGAAACATCGGTGGGCAATGTCCCGACCAGCGTTTGACCGGCCGCCAGATTCCCGGTGCCGAAGAACAGGCGTCCGGTAAGCCAGCCGGCAAGCGACATGGGGCCATAGACGAGGCCAAGCGCCCAAATCTGCCGGCTTGGCTTCCGAAAAACCAGCTTCACGGCATGAGCGTCGAAGGTCAGGCTGATGACCAGCATCAGCGCGGCCAGAAGCGGGCTGATGCCAGCTTCCAAGACGATACCGATCGAGGGGACGAGCAGGCCCAAGGCGGCCGTCGCGACGGCGAGCAGCAGGAGATTGTTTTCAACGAAGGTGAGTGCTTTTTGCATGGTTGGTCCTATTCGCAGCCGGTGGCAGAGACGGCCGCGCGGTCAATCACCCGCGCCGGGCGCGGGGGAAAAATATCGTTGATACTTGCCGGGCACGCCGTCCCATTTGTCGGCGTCCGAGGGAGGGGTGCCCTTGGTCGTGATGTTGGGCCAGACGGCCGCATATTGGGCGTTGAGCCCCAGCCAGAAATCCAGATCGGGTTCGGTATCCGGTTTGATGGCTTCGGCTGGGCACTCGGGCTCGCACACGCCACAGTCGATGCATTCGTCGGGGTGGATGACGAGCATGTTTTCGCCTTCGTAGAAGCAGTCCACCGGACACACTTCCACGCAGTCCATATACTTGCAGCGAATGCAGTTTTCCGTGACCACATAGGTCATTTCGCCGCCTCGACTTCGACCAGCTCGCAAACAATGGGGCCGGTCGGGCGGCCTTGGCATTTGGCGAACAGGGCAATCGCCTTGTCGCAATACTCGCAATGGCCTTGGCAGCAGTCGTGCATGAGGAAGGCGACGAGATCGGAGAGGGCCGGCCAATTGGCGCTGTAGATGATCGACTTGCCATCGCGCCGGCTTCCAATAAGGCCGGCGTGTTCCAGCTCTTTGAGGTGGAACGAGACCCGCGAGGGCTGCGCGCCGTCGAGCGCCGAGGCGATCGCCCCGGCCGCCATGCCGTCAGCACCGGCGACCACCAACATGCGGACGATGCGCAAACGTGCTTCATGGGAGATCGCGGAGAATCCGGCGAGTGCGGCTTGTTCGTCCATATCGATTCATCGCTTCATGTGAAGATGAAATGAAGAATTACAGATGACGAACGAGCGCGTCAATGTCGCGCAACTCCTAAAACCTGCGCCAGATCGGCCGCCCCCGGAAAATCAGGGGTTTTCATGTCGCATGTCTTTGTCGCGGATGGTAGAAAACTTGCGACATGATTTGCGACAGGGGGCAGGCCATGAGGGGCCGACCAGATTCCGACGCCGGCAGCGTGTTCCTTGGCTATGCCCGCGTCTCGACGCAGGGGCAGGCCCTCGACCAGCAGCGAGCCGCCCTTGTCGCGGCCGGGTGCGTCCGCATTTTCGAGGAAAAGGCATCGGGCGCGCACCGCGACCGGCCCGAGCTGGCGCGGATGCTGGACCATCTTCGCGCCGGCGACGTGGTGACGATCGCCCGGCTTGACCGCCTCGCCCGTTCGACGGCCGACCTACTGGCGATCGCGGAGCAGATCAGGACGGCCGGGGCGGGCTTGCGCTCGCTGGCCGAGCCATGGGCCGACACCACGACCCCGGCCGGGCGCATGGTGATGACCGTGTTCGCGGGGATCGCGGATTTCGAGCGTTCCTTGATCGTTGAGCGCACCAGCGCCGGGCGGATCGCAGCGAAGGCCCGAGGCGTGAGGTTCGGTCCCTCCCCTGCCCTATCGGCCGAGCAGATCGCACACGCGCGCCAGCTCATCAGGGACGAGGAAAAGCCGGTTGCAGAAGTCGCGCGGATTGTGGGCGTTCACCGGGCTACGCTGTATCGGGCGCTGGACCGGAAAAAAGCGGGCACATAGGCGTCTTCTCAAATCAAATTGCTGCTTTGACAGCAAATAATATTGCCAGCAATTTAGCATTACTTTGACCGAACCTGAACCCGTGAATCATAAGGGGTTGCAGAATCGGAAGAATCGACGTTCCATGAAACACATGAGTCGTGCCGGGCAAGCCACCACTACCACGCAAAGAGTTATCGCTCATCGCGAGCGACGGCGTGCGGCTGGCGAAGTTCTGGTAACGGTCGATCTTCCCGGCGAGCTGGTCAAGGCAATCGACCAACTCAAGGAAGCCAAGGGCGTGCGGTCACGCGCGCCGATCATCGCGGAAGCCGTGAGGTTCTATATCGAGAAGCACGAGGGATCATAATAGCAAAAGCCCCAAGCCGTTGGAGCGGCAAGGGGCTTTGGGATTTCGGGAACGCCTATGTAGGAGCCCCATCAAGCTAGCTCCCAACATAGGCGAGAGACGGCCAACCCGCAAGACGTGAGTCGCGCGGGAACGGTGAATCTTTGCCTGTTTGTCCCCGCTGTCATGCCCTCCTGAATGGAGGACGAGAGACTTATGTTGAGGACGCAAATCGCGGCTGCGATCGGCTGCGCGCGCGGGCACGCGCTCGATGAAATCATGCGGGAAGTCTGGACACGGCACGGAGCCGGGCAACTGAACGAGGCCGAGGCCGGGCAGCTCTCCGCCCTCGCCTATGAGCGACGAGCGGCATTGCAGCGGTCGGGACAGGCCGCACTTGGCCTTGTCATGCCGCCCCCGGCCGAGCGCGAGCGGACGCCAGTTCGCCGGCACAGCCATTTCAAGGGCCGATCCGAGGGCCGGATTTGGCGGCCGACGACGCGGCAGGAAACGCAAAAGGTTCTTCTGGCCGCGAAACGCTACGAGCTGGCCGAGCGCCAGAAGGGCCAGCGCAGCGGCCCCCTTGGCGCGGTCGCCATCGAGGTTCTGGAATATTTCGTCAATCTGGTGGACTTCCGAACCGGGCGGCTGGACCCGTCCCTAGAGACGATCATGGGCAAGGTGCGCCGATCGCGGGACGCCGTGGTGCGCGCGTTGAAGGCGCTGCGGGCGCATGGATTCCTCGACTGGCTGCGGCGCTACGAGCCGACCGGCAACGAGAACGGGCCACAGGTGCAGCAGGCCAGCAACGCCTATCGCCTGTCTCTGCCCGAAAGGGCGCTGCGCTTCCTTGGGCGGTTCGGCAAGGCCCCTCCCCCGCCCGACGATCATGTGCAGGCCGAGGCCGAGCGCAAAGCCGTCACGGAGGCCCACAGGGCCAACCTCGACATTGGCGAGCGGGTTCTATTCGACGTTGGCGACAATGCCTTGGGGCAGGCCCTCGCCCGCCTTGGGAAGTCCTTGCAGGAGCGTGAGTCCGCCAAGCAGACTGAATCCCCATCTCATCTTTATCTAAGTAGGAAAACATAAGCGGTCGCCGCTGTTCGGGCCGCTTTCGCGGCCCTGCGGCGGTTCCGGCCCGCGTTAAGTGCGGGCCGGCAAGCGGCACCGGCAGAGCAAAACCGTTGACCTGGTGCTAGCGGTAAGCGTCGCATGGGCTTTCGAGAGAAAGAAGGCGGCAACACTGCGCTTATTTTGCTGTATTGCTGGCAAAGCGGCAATGTGTCTTGTCGGCAATCCGGTTTGCTGGTATGACAGCAGCATGAAAACAATCGCTATTGTCAGTCAAAAAGGCGGGGCTGGCAAAACCACCCTCGCACTACACATCGCCACGGCCGCTGAAGCGGCCGGGCTCCCCAGCGCAATAATCGACCTCGACCCGCAAGCCAGTGCAGCCGGATGGAGCGACAGCCGCGAGACGGAAACGCCGGTTGTCGTCGCCCTGCCCCATGCCCGGCTTGCGCAAGGATTGCAAGCGGCCCGCGACGGCGGGGCCGAGCTGGTCGTGATCGACACCGCGCCGCACTCGGAGGGAGCGGCGATGGCCGCTATTCGCGCCGCCGATCTTGTCTTGATTCCGTGCCGAGCTGGCGTCCTCGATCTTCGGGCCATTGGCAGCACGGCCGAGCTGGTGAAGCTGGCTCAAAAGCCCGCATTTGTGATCCTGAACGCGGTCCCGCCGCGCGCCACCCAACTTTTGGCCGACGCCCGCGACGCCGTGGAGGTTCATGGTTTGGCGGTTGCCCCTGTTACCTTGCAGCAGCGCGCGGCCTTCGGCCACGCGCTCACAGCAGGCAAGACCGCGCCGGAATACGAGCCGGACGGCAAGGCGAGCGATGAGGTTTCCGAACTTCTGGTATGGGTCAAAGCAACATTGCTGCTTTAACGGCAAGGCAGTTTGCCAGCAAAGAGGCAAACTGTTATTGCTGTCAAAAAGGCAACTAAAAGAGGACGAAATGAGCAAAAGACCGAGCCTTGCAGAGAGCATGAAGGCTGTCCGCCCTGCATCCGCACCAGCGGCCCCCATCGTGGAACCTGCCACGCAACCGGAACGCCCGCCCGAGGGGAAGCGGTATTATGCGGCCACGCGCGCCGGCATGAAGCGTTTGACCGTTGTAGTCGAGCCGGAAGACCATCGCCGAGTGAAGCGGCTTTCGGCTGACACTGATCGCTCCATAGAAGACCTCATGCGTGAGGCTCTGGCCGATCTTTTGGACAAGCACGGTGCCTAATTGCTGTTTTGACAGCAATTAGGCTTGCTGCTTTGCTGAACGGCGAGCAAGGGCTTGAAACGGTAGCCTTTTGTGGCTACATACGGCCACAAGTCTTTTCAGGAGCGAAGATCATGAGAGTTGATACCGTAGTGCGCGCGCGCGTCGATGCCGAAACGAAGAATAGCGCCACCAAGGCGCTTGCGGAGATGGGATTGTCCGTCTCGGATTATATCCGCATGGCGCTGGTCAGGGTTGCCCGCGACAAGGCCATCCCCTTTCCGGTGAAGGTGCCGAATGTGAAGACGGCTGCGGCTATGGAGAAGACGGCGCGCGGCGAGGACGTTCACAAGGCCAAGGATGCCGACGACCTGTTCAAGCAGTTGGGCATTTGAGTGCGGGAGCCGAGCTATTCCGGCCAGTTCCGCCGCGACGTGAAGCGGGCGGAAAAGCGCGGCAAGGATATGGCGAAGCTGCGCCACGTTCTGCAATTGTTGATCGAGGACGCGCCCTTGCCGGCGCAACTGCGTGACCATCCCTTGAAATTGAACTGGATCGGTTATCGCGACCTGCACATAGAGCCCGATTGGCTGCTGATCTACAAAGCGGACGCGACGAGCGTTCATTTCGAGCGCACCGGCACCCACTCCGATCTTTTCCGTAAGTAGGTCAGCGCCGGGGCCGTTTTCCCTATCTGGCCGGATCGGGCAAGGCGCTATCTGTTGTACCAGCGGCCCGCCCCCGGCCGTCCCTACGGCCCTATATGGAGAGAGCGGGCCGGCCGGGGGCTCCCTCCGTGCCCGCCAGCTCCACCACCAGCGTTTCGTTGAAGCGGGGATTCGAGAACATCGGCCCGGCCGGGTTGCACAGGATGCGGGTTCCGTTCGGCCGCGTCATGTCGATGCTGGCATGGATATGGCCGTGGACCCACAGGGCGACCCGGCCGCTATCAGTCAGCTCGGAGAGATCGGAGGCGCAGTTTCCGGCCGCCCATGTCCCGCGCGTATCGAGTGGCAGGCAATCGGGGTGCGGCGCGTGATGCGTCACGACGACGAGGGGGAGGGGGCTTGGATCGGCCGTGACGATCGCCGCGAGTTGCGCCCGTGCCGTTGCGTGGACGGCGGCGGAATCGGCCATGGTGAAGGGGCGGGGGGTTGGCCCGGCCGCCATGGCGATCAGCTCGCCGGTAGGGGCCTGCATGTCGGCCAGCTCGCCCGCCAGTTCGTAATCGGTCCAGAGGGTCGCGCCGGCGAACCGGCACCCGGCGACGGTGACGGCCTCGCCGTCGAGCAAGGTCACGCCGGCGTCTTGGGCTATGATCTTCGCTTCGCGCAGATCGTCGCCCAGGACGCCTTTCCAATGCTCATGATTTCCCATGACGAAGACGACCGGCTTGCCCCCGGCGAGGCGGGCGAGCAGATCGAGGCCGCGCCGAACATCGGCCTGCCAAATATCCCCGGCCGCGACCAGCACGTCAAAGTCGGTCCGGGCAGGGGCGAAGGCCCCCGGATAGGGCACGGATTCTAGGTGCAGATCGGACATGATCCAGAGTTTCGGCAAGAGGGTTTCTTTCGAGGTTTTCGCGGCGGGAGCCGCGCCCGGCCCGGAGGCGAACGCGCTCCCCACATAGCGCCGTAGAGAGCCGGAGGGACGGCAGGGAAGAAGCCCCGGCGCCGATGGCGCCGGGACCGTCTTCATTGTCATGCCGGATCATAGAGCCCCTGAAATTCTGGATCGGCGTAATAGGCGAGCTTTCCGGCGATGACCGGCCGTTGCCCGGCGAGAAACAGCAGCTCCACGTTTTGCGGCAGGTTGCGGACCTCATCGGGGGTCAGCAACGGCCGAGCAACGTGTTGTTCTCCGAAGGAGAGGCCGGATTTTTCGGAATCGAGCGCGCGGCTCATGGACTGGAACACAACGGTTCCTTGTCCGAGCAGATCGGAGACGAGGCGGGCGCTGTCGTGATCGTTGACGCCGAAGACCTGTAGGACGCCGGCGTTTGACAGGAAGGTGCCGGCGCGCTGCCCGTAGGTGGCGCGGAGCTGGTGAACGTCTTGCAGGATCGGCCAGAGTTGGACGCCGTAGCCGGCCATGAGGCCCATTGCACGCTCGACGGGGGCCAGATGGCCGAGGGCGGCGAACTCATCGAGCAGGTAGAGGACCGGCGCTGCCGGCTTGGTGGGGTCGCGGGCCATGTCGGTGAGGCTTTGGGCGACGAGCAGACGCAGCCATCGGGAATAGGTGGCGAGCCGATCGGGCGGCAGGACGAGGAACACCGAGACGTTGCGGCGCTTGAGATCGGCAAAGCGGAAATCGGATCGGCCGAGGACGGCGACCATGCGGGGGCTGTCGAGGAAATGGGTATGGCGCTGCGCGGCCGAGAGGACGCCGGAAGCTTCCTTGTCACTTTTGCCGAGGAAGCGATTTGCGGCGCGCGCGATCAGGCCGGCGGCGGCCGTTGACGCCTGCATGTCCTTCAGGAGCGCGGCGAAGGCTTCAGGGGCGAGGGTAAGATAGTCGCGCAGGGTGGCGAGGTTTTGCCTGTCGCGCGGCTCGCTGGCGGTAACATGGAGGATCAAGCCGGCAATGAGCGCCTTGGCTTCATCGTTCCAATGCGCTTCGCCGGCCATGCCCGGTTCATCGACTACAAGGGCGTCGGCAAGGGTGCTTGCATCTTCCGCGACATCGAGGCCGGCCGGGTCGAGTTGGTCGAGCGGATTGAAGGCGGCCGAGGGCTGGCCGGTGACGCCGAAGGGGTCGAGAACATGGACCGGGCCGAATTGCTGGCGGGCGCGGCCGGCGATTTTTGCATTTTCGCCTTTGGGGTCGATGCAGATCACGGAGCGGTCGGCAGTGAGCAGGTTCGGGATGATCGAACCGACGCCCTTGCCGGATCGCGTCGGGGCCATCGTGAGAAGGTGAGCGGGGCCGTCATAGCGGACGAGTTTTCCGCTCTTGGGATGGCGGCCGACGATAAGGCCGTCGCTTTGAATGGTGAGGGCAGAGGCTTCCTTGTTTGTGGCGAAGCGGGCCGAGCCATGAGTCTCGCCGTCAAGATCACCGAAATGCAGGATCATGGGATTGGTCAGTAAGCGGAATGCGAGGATGGAAACAACAGCGGCTACGAAGGTCAGATGGATCGCGGCGACAACGATATTGTCGCCAGCGCCGAGGGCTTCGAGTGCAAGACCGCCGCCTAGGGTCAGGATGAAACCCACGGCAAGCAGAAGCAGGAGGGTGAAAAATAGAGGAACGGCGGCGCGGAATGGTGCGAGACATATTGCCGTGATCGCCCACACCGGATCACGTGCGCCCTGCCGGATCATGTTCTTGAACGCAGCCCATGCAAGCCTTGCCTGACTCATGCGGCCGTCCCCCCGGCGCTGCCTGTCGTCTCCCCGGTCGGCGCGCTGCCGATCAGATCGGCAAAGAGTTCCTTGTCGCCGTCGCGCGTCAGGAAGTCGGGCAGCTCACGCTTGAGCCATTCGCCCAAGCGCCGAGAAAATTCCTCATCCTTGCCATTCTCAAGGCGATGGAGAACGAGCGCGCCCAACAGCACCTTGCGGCGCGTATCGTTGGCGCGCTCCTGTTTGCTCAAGCGTGCTTTGAGGGCGGCGCGCTGCGCATCCAGTTGAGCTAGACGTTCTTCGATAGATTTTCGCGCCATGCCTCAATCTCCTTTTCCGTTCGCTTGCCAAGACTATCATTCCCGGCCGTCATTTCCAGTTGTTTGCCCGTCTCGCTTGAAAACACACCGGATTTGCAGCACAATCGCCGCCTCAATTCGTCGCATCGAGCTTGCCGCAAGCGCCACACCGAGCGGCGAAAGAGCGAAGCGATTGAGTTGAGAAGGGCGCACTTACGAGTTGCTACGCAACTCAATGCGCGAACATGCTATTGGATGGCAACAAAGATTGTTTCAGGAGGATGTTGATGGAGATAAAATTCAGCCGATATGACACAGCCGATTATCTCGAAACCGAGGACGACATCACAGCCTATATTGAGGCCATAAGGGACGAAGGCGATCTAGCTTTGACCACTGCCGCTTTGGACGATGTTGCGCGGGCTCGGGAGCGAATCAAAAACAGGCGCGGCGCGGCGTCCAGTTTGCGCTGATATTCACGCAGGAGGAAAATCAGCCATTGGCGATCTATCATGTGAGCATGAAGCCGATTTCGCGCGGCGGCGGTCGAAGCGCCGTCGCGGCTTCGGCTTATCGTGCCGGCGAGCGCCTGACGAACGAGCGCGACGGCATCACGCATGACTTTTCGAGAAAGCAGGGCATCGAGCATTCGGAAATCGTGCTTCCCGAAGGTTCGGATGCCGAGTGGGCGCGCGATCGTTCGGCCTTGTGGAATGCGGCGGAGGCGGCCGAGAAGCGCAAGGACGCTCGCGTTGCCCGCGAATTTGAGATCGCCTTGCCGCATGAGCTATCGGTGGAACAGCGCCTAGAGGCAGCGCGGGAGTTCGCGCAGGAATTGGCCGACCGCTACGGCGCTGCCGTGGACTTCGCCATTCACGCGCCGCACGAGGCGAGCGACGTTCGCAATCATCATGCCCATGTGCTTATGACCACGCGGCAGGTGACGGAGGGTGGCTTAGGCGACAAGACCTATCTTGAGCGCGAAAACAAATGGCTCTTGGCGAACGAGCTGCCGACGACCGACATGCAGCTTCGTGACCTTCGCCAGCGGTGGGAGGGGATCGCCAACGAGCGGCTGGCGATGGCCGGGCTTGATATTCGCATCGACCATCGTTCGCACATGGAGCGCGGGCTAGAGATCGCGCCGACCGAGCATATGGGCGTCCACGCCTCGCAGATGGAGCGGCGCGGCCTCGACGTGTCGCGCACGCGGCTGGACGAGGATGCAGCGCGGCGCAATGCCGAGCTGATCCGTGAGAAGCCCGAGCAGGTTCTAACCCTCATCACCGGGGAAAAGA
>NZ_QNHG01000008.1:95846-169624 GCF_003290025.1 Pseudogemmobacter bohemicus | reverse complement strand
GAAAGGCGCACATCACCCTGCAAGCGAATAACGCAACATGTATAACCGCCCCTTGCGCAAGAGGGTATTTTGGATCTTTTTGGCGCGTTGTCGGGTGCTGACATGTATCCGGCCTTTGATGCGGCCATCTCTTGCCGCGTGCCCGTATGGTGTTCGCAGATCAGGTCCAAATCAAACCCGCGTGCTCGGTGGCACGTGTTGCGTAACTGGTTTGCCTGATCCTGTCTCACGACCGTTGCGCCAAACGTCTCCTTGCCCTCTTCCGCTCCGACGTCTCTCGATGAGTTCCGCGACTACGTGGACCAACAGCTTACCTCGACGCAAAACTGGGATGAGCCCAGGCACAACTGGAATCTTGCAGGTCGAAGGCTGCGTGAGACGGACGGCGCTGATGCACCAGAAGCCCCGGCCACCAAAGGCACAGGAGCCTGACCGGCCCCCCGTCTAAGGGGCCAACGCGCCATCTTGCTCCCAACCCCCTGAAACCGATACACTCCTTTCAGGGACGCCACGCGTCGTCCCTGGGGCGTCGAAACCCCTGAACCCGTCGGTATTGACGTCGGCCGAAACGGCGCCGATTCCTTGACCATGCGGTCGGGGAGCCTGTGACGTATGTCCAGGCGCTCCGGTGCTAAAGGTCATAGGGACCGGACAGGTTCGGTTTTCCTCCCCGATCACCAGGGTGACAAGGATGGTTTGCGGGGGCGCACCGCAGCATTCGCTTCTGTTCGGTATAGGATAGGCCGAGTCGGGCGACGAATTCGACAACTTTGACAAACGCCTCGGTCGTAGACTGAAGGAACTGCGAACCAGCCGCCGCCTGTCACTCCCTGAGGTCGCGGCCGGGAGCGGCATCAGCTATCAGCAGCTGCAAAAATACGAGGCAGGACGAAACAGCCTTTCCGCCAGACGTCTAGCCAAGATTGCGATGCTATTTGATATAGACGCTCCTGCACTTTTGAATCCGCCTACGTCCAAAGATGATTGTGCGTCGCTGTCAGACTCGGAATCCACACAGCGCAGAGGCGAACGGGCTCGACTTCTAAAGGCATATTTTGCGCTACCGCAAGATGTGAGGCAGGCTTTTCTGAAACTGCTTGAAGGAGCAGGAAAACATTGAGCAAACGTCCGGACGTTCACTCGGTGCCGCAGCGGTCTGTTCGATTGACCTCGGCAACAGGAAGCGATGACGCTTCCGATATCGCCGGGCAAGCGAAGAGGATACCGACCAGCGTCGCCTGCCGGTCTGCACCCGTCTTCTCGAATATGTTGCGCAGATGGAAGGCGACGGTGGTTGCAGAGACGCCGAGGGCGGTCGCAATGGCCGCCGGTTTGTCTCCACTGGCGAGAAGCAGCGCAATCCGGGCCTCGGTCGGGGTCAGGTTGCCTGACGGGCCGTATCACCAGCCAGCCGCTTCTTGCCAGCTTCGAGGAATTCCTTCGACCAGCTGTAATACAGGCTTTGGGCGATCCCTTCCTTGCGGCACAGCTCCGCAATGCTGTCATCACCACGAAGGCCGGATAGAACGATCCGGATCTTCTCCTCGGACGAATGCAACTTGCGCGTCGCGCGCCGGATGTCCTTCACGACCTGCTCGGCAGGGGCCTTCGTTGTCACGGGCTTCTTCGTCATCTTCAACTCCAACTGGGGCAAAGATGAGCCGCAAGCCCTCCGCTACGCAATCACCATAAACTGTTCCATGGGCGCTGAGGGCGGACAGACAGAACGATCCGTGCCGCGCAACCAGGTGCCGCCTCGATAGTTTGGCCGCTGAGTTCAGCTTCTGCCGGTACATAGGCCGGATTCATCAGGTTCCAAAGCGCCGGCGCACGCGCGACTGCCTCTGCAGCCTCGGCGCAGCTGGGATAAGCGAGGGAAAGAACCACCTGTGCGCCGGTGGGTGTCGCGACCTCGGCCAGAATCGCACCGGAATAAGGCGGAAGCCCTGCGGCCATATTGGTCACTTCGGCCTCGAATGCAGCCTGTGCTTCTGCCTGTGTCTTGCCGATCAGAAATGCGGGGTCGATAGCCTGCGCTCCGACCGTGACCGGCGACAGGATCAGCGCCTGGATCACGCCCTCGCTCTCATGCTCGATCCCGGCCAGTGCGATGCGCCCGGGATCACTTTCCAGCGCAGTCGAGGTGGCACCGAGCACAGGCGCAAAATCAGCTGCCGTTCCGGCTTGCAACAGGGCCGCGTCACCTAAGGTCACGGTCGAGGTTCTGCCCATCGGGCCACGCCAGGGATCCGCTGCGTCAGCGCGGGCAAAGTCCATCGCACCCGGATCGCCATTCGCCAGTACGCCGGGAAAAAACCCGGCCGGCGCGAATCCATGGTCGGGCAAGACATCAAAGGCCGCCCTAGCTGTCGGGACATCCGCAAAGCCCCAGATCGCAATGTCCCGAGGCGCCTGGCCAAAACCAGCAAGACAGCGCAAATCGCGCAGGTCGATACCAGACTTCGCATGAAACAAGTCCGGATCCGCCCCTAACGATCCCACTGACCGAATATCACCACCCCAGGCGACCCCGCCAAAGTCCGCAGACGTCACAGTTCCACCCGCCGGCGCAAGCCTCGCAAGGCTGATATATTCGACATAGCCCTGCTCTGCCGAGGTGAAAACGGATTCTGGCAGGACCGTCATCAATGCCCGCAGATCGATATCTTCTGCGGCCCACGCTGCCGCCGGAAGCGTAGTCATCGCGGCCATTGCGATGACTGCACCGACCATTCTTTGCCTCGATGCCATGGAACTTCTCTCTGCTGCCGTAAAGTCGGGCAAGAGGCTGCAACCAACTCCTCCGGGATGCAAGTACGGGAAACCATTGCGCGTGTTCACAAATTGGCAGCCGAGGAATGCTCGGCGGAGCTGATGCGCGACCGTAAATCAGCCCGCCCCTATCACGGGGCGGGCCCAATTGCTTATCCTCAGAAGTCCATGCCGCCTGCGGGTGTAGGGGCCGCTGTTTCCTTCTTCGGCTTCTCTGCGATCATCGCCTCGGTGGTGATGAGAAGCCCCGCAACCGAAGCTGCGTCCTGCAGAGCAGTCCGGACCACCTTTGCCGGGTCAATCACGCCCTGCGCATAGAGATCGCCGAACTCACCGGTCTGGGCGTTCCAGCCCCAGGTCGGTTCGGAGCTTTCCCGCAGCTTGCCGACAATGACGGCCCCTTCGGTACCGGCATTGGCCGCGATCTGACGAACCGGGGCCTCGATGGCCTGTCGGATGATTTCGATGCCGTGTTTCTGGTCAGCGTTCTCGGTCGCGATACTGTCCAGAACCTTCGCCGCCCGCAGAAGCGCCGTACCACCCCCGGGAAGGATGCCCTCCTCGACGGCAGCGCGGGTCGCGTGGAGCGCATCGTCGACGCGATCCTTCTTCTCTTTCACTTCGACTTCCGTCGCACCGCCAACGCGGATCACCGCAACACCGCCTGCGAGCTTTGCCAGCCGCTCCTGCAGCTTTTCGCGGTCGTAGTCGCTGGTGGTCTCCTCGATCTGAGCTCTGATCTGGCTGACGCGCGCCTCGATATCGGCCTTGGTGCCTGCCCCATCGACGATGGTCGTATTGTCCTTGTCGATGACGACCTTCTTTGCACGGCCGAGCATATCGAGCGTGACATTTTCCAGCTTGATGCCCAGCTCCTCGCTGATCGCAGTGCCGCCCGTGAGGATAGCGATATCCTGCAACATCGCCTTGCGACGATCACCAAAGCCCGGCGCTTTGACCGCCGCGATCTTCAGACCACCGCGCAGCTTGTTCACAACCAGGGTCGCCAAAGCCTCACCCTCGACGTCCTCGGCGATGATCAGGAGCGGCTTGCCGGACTGGATAACCGTCTCAAGGACCGGGACGAGCGCCTGAAGGTTCGAGAGCTTCTTCTCATGAAGCAGCAAGTACGGGTCTTCCAGCTCGACCCGCATCTTGTCCTGATTGGTCACAAAATAGGGCGAGAGATAGCCACGGTCGAACTGCATGCCCTCGACCACTTCCAGCTCGGAGATCGCGGTCTTTGCCTCTTCGACCGTGATGACGCCCTCATTGCCGACTTTTTGCATCGCCTCGGCCAGGAAACCGCCGATCTCCGCATCGCCATTTGCGGAAATCGTGCCGACTTGGGCGATCTCGTCGTTCTTCGTCACCTTGCGGGCATTCGCTTTCAACTCACCGACAACGGCCTCGACCGCCTTGTCGATGCCGCGCTTGAGATCCATCGGGTTCATGCCGGCGGCGATAGCCTTCGCGCCCTCGCGCACGATGGCCTGCGCCAGAACCGTCGCCGTCGTGGTGCCGTCCCCGGCAGCATCATTGGTCTTGGAGGCAACCTCGCGCACCATCTGCGCGCCCATATTCTCGAACTTGTCCTCAAGCTCGATTTCCTTCGCGACCGATACACCGTCTTTGGTGATGCGCGGAGCTCCGAAGCTCTTGTCGATCACAACATTGCGCCCCTTGGGGCCAAGCGTAACCTTCACGGCATTGGCAAGGATATCGACGCCACGCAGCATCTTTTCACGGGCGTCAGAGTGGAATTTGACTTCCTTCGCAGTCATTTTCTGATTTCTCCTCTACAGGCAGTTTCTTCGACTGGATTGCAGGGGAAGGCCTCAGGCGGCCTTCTTCGCGGCGGCGGGCTGGTCGATGACACCCATCACGTCGCTTTCCTTCATGATCAGCAGATCCTCACCATCAAGCCGGATTTCGGTGCCGGACCATTTGCCGAACAGAATGCGATCCCCGACAGAGACGTCGAGCCGGATCAGCTTGCCGCTGTCATCACGGGCACCCGAGCCGACAGCCAGGACCTCCCCTTCCTGGGGCTTTTCCTTGGCGCTGTCGGGGATGATCAGGCCCCCGGAGGTCTTCTCTTCAGCGTCGATACGGCGGACCAGAATACGGTCATGCAGTGGACGGAACGTCATATCGTTCTCCTCTTGGACAAACAGATTTTGAGAGGTTCCACCGCTCCGGACCGGCCCGGAAAGACCGGGCCCAGAGCGGGGCCGCGCGACCCGTGAGGCGTCGCGCGCCACATGATTTTGGAAACCCGACAAGAGGTTTCAAGGGGTCAGGTCAAAAAAATATCACTCGCAACCCGCCGGTGCTAACAAACTGTATTCCCGCGACAAAAAATCGCGAGCGCCGCCCCAACATCTTGAAAATTCGCTCTGGCCGGGACAGCATGCCTCTGTCCGGGTTATCAAACGAAGGAGGATGATATGACCCGTATTCACGGACGCGAGCTCCGTATGCAGCTGAAAGGCTACGGCCTCACAACTGCGGAAATCCACTACCGGATGCCCGATCATCCCGGGATCCTTCAGACTTATGTCTGGCAGGAATATGATCTTGCTCCGGAGTTCCCGGAACTGCGAGGCTTTCTGGAATTCTGGGAAGCAAAACTTCACGGCCCGTTGCATTCGGTCCGCGTCGCACATCAGCATCTGATACGGCCATCAGAATGGAAAGCTGTTGATGGGATCATCTCGATACACTGACCCGGTATCGTCCGGATCCGGTATCGGAAAGCGGCGGAAGTATTTGCCTTGAGGCAAGTGACCGACAAGCGACAGGGGCAAGCAGATGGGCACCTTTTTACGACCTGCCGCCGGAGCCGCTTTAGTTGGCGCATCAGGTCGCAAAACAGGCTACCCGAAGCCAGGACGTGATTGAATGTCAGTCATTTCCAAGGCGGTCGCGCAGCAGGTACTTCTCTCCCTCCAGCAGGATCATCGATAGCACGCCGAGCATGAGGATCAGCACCCCGTCTTTGAAAGCGAGTGGCACCGAACCAAAAATCGTATTCATGAGCGGCAGGTAGGTGAAGGCGATCTGAGCCACCACAACAACCGCGATGGCCCCCAGCACAGGGCCGGTCCCCCTCACCCCGGTCAGGGTGAAGCTGCTCATATGCAGGTAGCGTACATTGAAGAGATAGAAGATCTCCAGCACCACCAGCAGATTGACGACCATGGTCCGTGCATAGTCCAGATCGCGGCCCTGGCCTTGCGCCCAGAAGAACAGGGCCAGCGACAATCCCATGAAAAGGAACGAGACAAAGAATATCCGCCAGACGAGAAAGCGTGTCAGCAAGCCGGACACCGCCCGACGCGGTGCGCGGCGCATCACACCGGGTTCGGGCGGCTCGAAGGCAAGCACCAGACCCAGGGTGGCGGCAAGGACCAGATTGATCCAGAGGATCTGCACCGGCGTCATTGGCAGGGCGAAATTGAACAGGATCGCCGCGATCACCGTCAGGGCCTCGCCGCCATTGGTGGGCATCGTCCAGCCGACAACCTTGCGGATATTGTCATAGACCGTACGGCCCTCATGCACCGCCGCAACGATTGAGGCGAAGTTGTCGTCCATCAGGACCATCTCGGCCGCTTCCTTGCTGGCCTCAGTGCCCTTGATGCCCATAGCGACACCGACATTGGCCTGCTTCAGGGCGGGCGCATCATTGACCCCGTCGCCTGTCATGGCGACGATATGGCCCTGCGCCTGCAACGCGCGGACAATGCGCAACTTGTGTTCGGGACTGGTGCGGGCGAACACTTCGGTTCTGGCGACAGCGCTGGCGAAATCCGCCTCTGACAGCTGGTCGAGGTCGTGGCCAGTCAGCACATTCGGTGCCCCGGCAATGCCAAGCTGTCGGGCAATGGCCTGCGCGGTGGCCGCATGATCGCCGGTAATCATTTTCACAGCGATACCCGCCCCGTGGCATTCAGCAATGGCGCGCTGCGCCTCCTCGCGCGGTGGGTCGATGAAGCCGCACAACCCGAGGAACACCAGACCCCTCTCGACATCTGCGAATCCAAGCGCCGTTTTTTCCATATCCACATGCTTCATGGCGAAGCCGAGGACCCGTTCGCCTTCTGCCGCCGCTTCGGTGATGCGGTCGGTCCAGAATCCCGCATCCAGTGGAACGGGACCGGCTGAGGTTTCCTGCCGGTCGCACATCTCCAGAATCCGTTCGGGTGCGCCCTTCACCAGGATCACGCCGCAATCGTCCAGCGGTACGCGGTGCAGCGAGGCCATGAAGCGATGCGCGGCATCGAAGGGGATCTCATCAAGGCGGGGACATTCCGCCCGTGCTTCCTCCGGATCCAGTCGCGCCTTCAGCGCCAGCGTGACCAGCGCCCCTTCCATCGGGTCGCCTTCAACCTGCCAGCTGTCGGCGCGCAGGCGCGCATCGTTGCAAAGCAAAGCAGCCCGCACCAGCGCGAGGCCCGGCCGGTGGCCGGCCTCCTGCTCATAGAGGCGCGCATTGCCTGGCGCATAGCCCGAGCCCTCGACCATCCGCGTCTCATCTGCTGTTACCACGCGGCGGACGGTCATTTCATTGCGGGTCAATGTGCCGGTCTTATCCGAGCAGATGACCGAGGTCGCGCCAAGGGTTTCAACCGCCGGCAGCCTGCGGATCACCGCCCGCCGCGCGGCCATGCGCTGGACACCAATCGCAAGGGTGATGGTAATGACCGCCGGCAGGCCTTCGGGCACCAACCCGACCGCAAGCGCGACCACGGCCATCAGCGCGTCTTCCCAGGCATAGCCACGCAAGATGACGGCAAAGGCGAACAGCAAAGCCGCACCGACGAATGCCACCAGGGTAAAACTGCGACCAAAGCCGTTGATCTGCCGCAGGAGCGGTGTCGTCAGGTCTTCGACCCCGCCCAGCAAGGTCGAGATGCGCCCGATTTGCGTGGAAAGCCCGGTGGCGACAACCACACCCGCACCTTGTCCGGTGGCGACCAGGGTGCCGGAAAAGGCCATGCAGGTGCGATCACCAAGCGCAGCACTCTCAGAGACCGGCTCTTCCTGCTTCGAGGCCGTGACGGATTCACCGGTGAGAATGGCTTCGTCGATAGTGAGGCTCCGGGCGCGCAACAGGCGCAGATCGGCGGGCACACGATCCCCGGCCTCGATCAGCACCACGTCTCCGGGAACGATCCGGGACATGGGCAGGCTGCTGCGCTGGCCATCGCGCAGCACCGTGGCCTGCGGCGCGATCATGTTGCGGATGGCATTCAGGGCGTTCTCGGCCTTGCCCTCCTGCAAAAAACCCACAATGGCATTGACCAGAACAACCGCAAGAATGACGCCAGCATCCACCAGATGGCCCAGGGCGCCGGCGGCCAACGCCCCGCACAGCATGAACCAGATCAGCGCATTGTTGAATTGCGACAGCAGGCGCAGCCAGATCGGTTGCGGCTTCGCGCCGGGCAATTCATTCGGCCCGTATTGAGTCAGGCGCTGCGATGCCCCGGTCGAGGTCAGGCCCTGCTCATCCGCGTTCAGAGCGAGGAGCACATCTGCAACGGTTTCCGAGAAAGCGGCTGATGGATCGGAATGCACCGTTTTTGTCTTGCTCATCACTGACCTCTGTCTTGCTGCGGGCTTGCCGCGATCAGGCGCATACCCGGCAGTTTCCACTACAATTCCGGATGCACCGGTCCAAAGAATGCCTGTCCGGAAGGGCGCGCGTCACAGGCCTGCAACAATTACAGTGCCCGCCTTGCCGAGAAGAATGCGGCTTGCATCCTCCAACCGTCCGATCCCTGCAATCCGGCCAGGCCTTGTCGCGAAACCATTGGCCGCTTCGATCTTCGGAGCCATCGAACCGGGCGGGAAATCCGCAGGATCCAGGGTGCCGGGGGCAGATTTGCGGATCGCGGCTGCGGAAGGCTTGCCCCAGTCACGATAGACCGCATCGACATCGGTGAGCATAAGAAAGGCATCCGCCTCCAGCTCTTCGGCCAGCAGGGCCGCGGCGCGATCCTTGTCGATGACCGCCTCGATCCCCTCAAGCCGCCCGTCGGTCTGACGCACCACCGGGATACCACCGCCACCTGTACAGATCACGGTCACGCCCGCCCCGGTCAGCAGCTGCAACGCGCCGATCTGGGGAATGCGTTTGGGCAAAGGCGAGGGCACCACGCGCCGCCATTTGCCGGGGCTTTCCTCGATCATCGGCCAGCCGTGATCCGCCCGTGCCTGTGCCGCAGCCGCCGCGTCATAAAGCGGGCCGATGGGCTTTTCGGGCCGGGCAAAGGCCGGATCGGCGGGGTCCACCTCGATCTGGGTCAGAAGTGTCGCCAGCTGTGCACCGGCCGGCAGCGCATTGGTCAGTTCCTGTTCGACCAGATAGCCGATCATGCCCACGCTTTCGGCACCAAGAATATCCAGCGGCCAGAGCGTTTCGCTGCTATAGGCCGCGGCCTGCAGGGCCAGAAGCCCGACCTGCGGGCCGTTCCCATGCGCGACCACCAGCTCGTGATCGCGCGCCAGATCCGCAAGCGCCACCGCCGCGCGGCGCACATTCGCGCGCTGCGCCTCCGGCGTCATCGGCTCTCCGCGCCTGAGAAGCGCATTGCCGCCAAGCGCCACCACCACCCGCATGGCTCAGGCCCCCCCGAGAGTGGCGACCAGCACCGCCTTGATCGTATGCATGCGGTTTTCGGCCTGATCGAAGACGATGGAGGCTTCGGATTCGAAGACCTCTTCGCTCACCTCCATGCAGTCGATGCCGAATTTCTGGTAGATCTTTTCGCCGATCTCGGTGTCGCGATTGTGGAAGGCGGGCAGGCAATGCATGAATTTCGCATGGGGATTGCCGGTTGCCTCCATGATCTGACGGGTGACACGGTAAGGGGTGAGTTGCTCGATCCGGCTGGCCCAGACCTCATCGGGTTCCCCCATCGAGACCCAGACATCGGTATAGACGAAATCGCAGCCTTGCGCGGCCTCGACCGGATCTTCGGTCAGGGTGATTTTCGCGCCGGTGCGGGCCGCGATCTCGCGGCAATGCGCGACAAGGCCCGCATCCGGCCAGCAGGATTTCGGCGCGCCAAGCCGCACATCCATGCCGATCAGCGCCGCCCCTTCCAGCAGAGAATTCCCCATATTGTTGCCTGCATCCCCAAGGAAACAGAAGGAGAGCTGCGAGAGATGCTTGCGGGTGAATTCCCGCATCGTCAGGAAATCGGCGAGGATCTGCGTCGGATGGAATTCATCCGTCAGCCCGTTATAGACCGGCACCCCTGACCATTGCGCCAGTTCCTCGGCCAGGGTCTGGCCAAAGCCGCGATATTCGATCCCGTCATAGACCCGGCCCAGCACGCGGGCCGTGTCCTTCATCGATTCCTTCTTACCGATCTGGGTGCCGGTCGGCCCCAGATAAGTGACATGCGCACCCTGGTCATAGGCCGCGACCTCAAAGCCGGTGCGGGTGCGGGTGGAATCCTTCTCGAAGATCAGCGCGATATTGCGGCCCTTCAGGCGCTGGTGCTCATAGCCGCCATATTTCGCCTGTTTCAGCGAGGCAGAAAGCTTCAGCAGAAAGCGGATCTCATCGGGGGTGAAATCACCGAGTTTAAGGACGCTGCGGCCCAGGAGATTGACTGGCATGATATCCTCCTTATGCCGGATCGCGGATCAGCGGGCAGGTCATGCAGTGACCGCCACCGCGACCCCGACCAAGTTCTGCGCCCGGAATGGTGATGACCTCGACCCCGGCCTTCCTGAGCTGCGTGTTGGTATAGGTATTGCGGTCATAGCCCACGACCACCCCCGGTTCGAGCGCGACAACATTGTTGCCGTCATCCCATTGCTCGCGCTCGGCAACATAGGAATTGCCGCCGGTTTCGACCACGCGCAGCTTTTTCAGGCCAAGCGCCTCGGCGGCGACCTCGACCAGCGAGCGGCTTTCTTCGCGGATGTCGAGCGTGCCGGGCTTTTCTCCGGGGCGGATTGAATAGGGCACTATCTTTGTGGCGACATCGGCGAAAAGCGTGACCAGATCGCGGTCGCAGAAGGTGAAAACCGTGTCGAGATGCATCGAGGCCCGGTCAACCGGCATCTTGCAGGCGATGACCCGCTCTGCCCCGCCCTGCGCGAAAAGGGCGCGGGCCAGCTGGCCAACGGCCTGGGCGGTGGTGCGCTCGCTCATCCCCACCAGCACTGTGCCATTGCCGATCGGCATCACATCGCCGCCCTCCAGTGTGGCTGCGCCGTGATCCTGGTCGGGATCACCCCACCAGACGCGGAAATCGGCATCGCGGAAATCGGGGTGGAAGCGGTAGATCGCGGCGATATTCACCGTCTCCAGCTTGCGTGCATTCCAGCGCATCGGATTCAGCGTGACGCCGCCATAGATCCAGCAGGTGGTGTCGCGGGTAAAAAGATGGTTCGGCAGCGGCGGCAGCACGAAATCCTCGGGCCGCAGGGTTGGGCCAAGCAGCCCGCCATCGGCCAGTGGCAGCTCGGCCCGGTTCATGCCACCCAGAAGGATCAGCGAAAGCGGATCGGCCTTCATTTCCATCATATGGGCGCGCAGTTCATCGGCGAGACCAACACCGACGCTGTCTTCACTGACGCGTCGCTCAAGCAGCCAGGCCCGGGCCTCGGGGATCTCCAGCGTCTCGACCAGCAGATCGCGCAGAAAGACCACATCGGCGCCGCGGTAGCGCATGGCATCGACGAATTCCATGTGATCGGCGCGGGCCTGTTTGACCCAGATGACATCGTCAAACAGCAGGTCATGGCAGTTCGACGGCGTCAGCCGCGACAGGGCGGCACCCGGACGGTGGACAAGAACCCGGCGCAGCTTGCCGATCTCGGAATGGACCCCATAGCTGAGTGTCATGTCAGGTTTCCTTTCTCAGGCGATCAGGGTGGCGATGCTGAGGCTCGCCATGATGATGATGGTCAGGATGAGGAGCAGCGGTGCCATGAATCGCAGCCAGCGCTCATAGGGCACCCGCCCGATGGCCAGGGCGCCCATCACCACCGCGAAAGTCGGGTTGATCAGATTCACCAGACCATTGGCCGACTGAAAGGCGGTAACGACCAGATCACGTCCGACGCCCGCGAAATCGGCGACAGGTGCCATGATCGGCATCGAGAGCACTGCGAGGCCCGAGGATGAGGGCACGAAGAAGGACATCAGCACCTGCAGCCAGTACATCACATTGATGAAGGCCACTTCGCCCAGGCCGCCGACCGACAGCTCGGCCCAGTGCAGCACGGTATCGGTGATCCGCCCCGCATCCATGATGACGACAATGCCACGCGCCAGCCCGATGATCAGCGCCACACCCAGAAGGTCTCTCGCCCCATTGACGAAGGCATCGACGAAATTCTTCTCGCCGGAGCGCGCGACAAAGCCCACGAGAATGGCGGCAGCAAGGAAGAAGGCGCTCATCTCGCCCATCCACCAGCCGCCTTTGACAACGCCCCAGACCATGATCAGGAAGCTTGCGCCAAAGATTCCCAGCACCAGCTTATGCGTCAGGGTGAAGTCGATCCTGTCGCCCTGATGCGCGCTGAGGAAATGCGCCTCATTCGCGGCCTTCATGTCATAGACCAGCGATTTCGTCGGATCCTGCCGGACCTTTTCGGCATAGCGCATCACATAGATGACCGAGACCAGCCAGCACAGGCCCAGGATCACCAGCCGCAACACAAGGCCTTTGGTGAAGGGCACCCCGGCCGCCTCTGAGGCAATGACGGTGGCAAAGGCATTGACGGTAGAGCCCAGCACGCCGATGCCGGCACCCAGCAGGATGATCGCCACCGCCGTCACCGCATCATAACGCGCCGCCAGCATGATCGGGATCAGCAGGACGTAGAAGGCAAGCGTCTCCTCGGCCATGCCATAGGTGGTGCCGCCAAAGGCGAAGACCGCCATCAGCACCGGGATCATCCATTTCTCACGCCCTTTCAGCGCCACCATCGCGCCGCCGATCCCGGCATTGATCGCGCCGGTCGCAGCAACCACACCGATGAACCCCCCGATCACCAGCACGAAAACCGCAACGTCGATGGCGTTGGCCTGATTGGTTGCCGGATCATAAAGCCCGGCAATCGGTGCCATCAGCACATCGGTGATGCCCTGCGGGTTCGCCTCGACCGCCGCATAGGTGCCCGCAACGGGGACATCGCGGTCCAGTGCCTCACTGTGGATACGCTCATACTGACCTGCAGGCACGATCCAGGTCATGGCCGCGACAAGGATGATCAGACCAAACAGAATGGTAAAAGCCGATGGGAAACGGAGTGCCCGCGATGTGGGCCTGTCCTGGTCGTCCATAATTACCTCCTCCGGGAAACCGATATGGGCTGGCAGGGCAGAGCCCGTCACTGGCCGAATGACCGCCCGGACACAGGGCGGCGCGCCGCCCCTGGGAAATTTCCGGGCAGATTTGCGGAAGCGCCGCAATCAGAAGATGTATAGATCGCAAGCCGGACACGTAAATTGATCTGAATCAACAAGTGATGACAAATCTGTTTCGAAGTCCTTCACACGATCAGCCAGAACCGGGCACGGCTCCGGCCAGTTGCTCCCGGTCAAGCCAGGGGATCAGAACCGACTGGATCTTGGCCACCAGCACGGCAAGGTCGGAGAGCGCCTTGCCATGGTTGATCGCCTGCTCGGCCTCGCGGAAATCAACGGTGCCATGGGCCATGCGGTCCAGCAGATCGGTCTTGATCTGCTCATAGGCGGTGCGGGCATCGGCAACCCGTGCCTCCAGCCGGTGGCGCAGGGCCGGTTCGACCGGGATCTGCAGCAGATCGCCCAGAACCATCACCTCTCTGGCGAGAGCGGCCTCATCCGGTTGCACCCGGGATTTCGGCGGCGGCGCCAAAGCCGCGATCTGGCGTGACATCTCATCCAGCCAGATCAACACCCGCAGACCATCGGACAGCACCGCCACCTGCGCAGGCGGCAGGGGGTTGCGCCCGACCTCGGCCAGCTGATCGCGCAGCCTCTCCCCCAGCGAAGCGAGATCCGCCAGCGCATCGGGCGGCAGCGCCTGGCCCTCCACCCTTGCGCGGGCCAGGGCGAAATACTCGCGCAGCAAACGTGAGAATTCCAGCGCGAGGGCCCGCAATGCCAGCTCCGGCAGCTGCGACAGGGTGGCATCGACATAGCGCGGCCGGTCGATCTCATCCTCTCCGGCCCGGAAGCGGGTGGTCAGGATATGCAGGAAGACCGGGTTCAGCGGGATCATCACCAGCGCGCCGATCAGGATGTAAAGCATGTGAAACAGCGCGAGGCCAGTGACGATATTCGCCTCGCCGCCGACAAGCCAGAGACAGAGCCACGCAAGGATCGGCAGGATCAGAACCGCCACCCCGCCCGCGAGGATGTTGAAAGCGACATGGCTGGTCGCGATCCGCTTTGCCGCGCTGGTGGCCCCGATGGCGGCGAAAGCGGCGGTCGAGGTGGTGCCGATACTCGCCCCGATGATCAGCGCCGCCGCCTGGCTGAAGCCAAGCGCCCCACCGGCGGCGGCCCCGAGGACAAGGGTGATTGTCGCACTGGAGCTTTGCGTCAGAAGGGTGATGGCAATGCCAAGGCCAACAAAAGCCGGGCGCTCCCACCCTGCCCCGGCAAGCGGTTCGGTCAGGGCAAGGATCTGCGGCGTCAGGCCGGAAAACGCCACCTGCAAAGTGCCGATCCCAAGGAAAAACGCGCCAAATCCCGCCAGCGCCTCGCCCAGTCCCGCCGCGCGTTCGCGCCCGCGCAGCAAAAGCCGTGCGATCATGCCAAGGCCCAGGAAAGGCAGCGCCAGCGCACCGATGCTGAACTTTGCCCCCATCAGCGCGACGATCCAGCCGGTCATCGTATTGCCAAGACTGGTGCCATAGATCACCCAGACCAGGTTGGCGAAACTCACGAGGCCCGCATTGGCGAAACCGATGCTTGCGACCGTCACCGCGCTGGAGGATTGTGTGAGGGCGGTGATCCCCGTCCCGACCGCGAAGGCGCGCAGGCGCGAGCGGGTGGCGAATTCCAGCCCCGAGCGCAGGGCCGGGCCCGCGGCCTGGGTCAGCCCCGCCGTCATCATCTGCATCCCCAGCAGAAACAGCCCGATCCCGCCCAGGAGCGAGGCCCAGATACCCGCGCTCTCCATCCTAGCCAACCAGCGCCGAGATGATCAGCGCATTGACGATATCGATGAAAAAGCCGCAGACCAGCGGCACGATGACAAAGGCGCGGTGCGCCGCGCCATGTTGTTGCGCCACGGCGGTCATATTGGCAATTGCCGTGGCGGTTGAGCCCAGCGTGATGCCGCCAAACCCGGCCGAGATCACTGCCGCCTCATAATCGCGCCCCATTGCCGGGAAGACGACCCAGATCGTGAACCCGACCGTCAGCAGGACCTGCACCACCAGCGCCACGGTGATGAACAGCAACACGCCGCTCAGCTCCCAGATCTGCAACCCCATCAGCGCCATGATCAGGAAAAGCCCCAGCGAGAGATCCGAGATCAGCGCCAGGGCATCATCCACCCCCGGCCAGACCCGGCGCACCAGCCGCCTAGGCGCCAGCGGCAAGAGGTTGCGCAGAATGATCCCGGCAACAAGGCAGCTGACAAAGGCCGGCAGCGTTACGCCTGCGGCCGCGATTGCCTCATGCAGCGCCAGCCCGAGCAGCACCGTGACATTCAGCGCCAAAATCGCCCAGAGGATACAGAAGTAGTCCATCCTGACCGCGCGCCCCTCATTCGGAACGCCGATATCCAGATCGCGCCTGCCCTCGGCCTTCAGCCCGCCCCGCCGGATCAGCAGCGCCGCAATCGGCCCGCCGATCACACAGGCCGCGATCAGCCCGACGGTATTGGCGGCAACGCCCAGCTCCAGCGCGTTGCTGATGCCAAGCCGTTCGGCGAAGATCGGCGCCCAGGCCAGCGTCGTCCCCACCCCGCCAGTCAGCGAGACCGAGCCGACCATCAGCCCGGCCTGCGGCGCCATCCCGAAAAGCCCGGCCAGCCCCATGCCCGCGAAGTTCTGCAAGAGGATGAATCCGGTGGCGAGGACCAGCAGGATCACCAGCGGCCTGCCCCCGGCAAGCAAGGTGCGTATATCGGATTTCAGCCCGATCCCGGCAAAGAAAACCAGCAGCAGAAAATCGCGGATTCCGACCTCGAACGCGACGCGCAGATCGAAGACCGCCCAAAGGCCCCCCGTCACTGCAATGCAGAGAAACCCGCCCGCCACCGGTTCCGGGATGGAATAGCGGCGCAAGAGATCAAGGTTCAGCGTCAGTATCTTGCCAAGGATCAGCAGAACCACGGCGAGATTGAACGAAAGGAAGGGATGAACCGAAAGGAAGGTCACGCGGCAGGGCCTGTCAGGGAATTGTCAACTCATGTTGATCTGGCTTTGCCCCGGATCTCCGCCCCGGTCAAGGGCGCGGCCTTGCCGTCAGGCGGTGGTGTGGAACCCGTTATCGGCATAGACGACCGAGCCGCTCATCGGGGCGGCGGCCTCGCTGGCAAGGAAGGCCGCCAGCGCGCCGATCTCTTCGATGCTCACCAGCCGACCCGAGGGCGTGCGGGCGCGGACCTCATCCATCAGCGCATCGAACCGCCCGATCCCCGAGGCCGCCCGGGTCTTCACCGGCCCTGTGGACAGCGAAAATGCCCGGATGCCTTCGCCCGCGAGATCGGCGGCGGTATAGCGGACCGAAGCCTCCAGCGCCGCCTTGACCGGCCCCATGAGGTTGTAATTCTCGACCACCCGATCCGCGCCGTAAAAGCTGACGGTGATCAGCGCGCCGCCGCCCTGCATCAGGGGCCGCGCCAGCCGCGCCATGCGCAGGAAGGAATGGCAGGAGACATCCATCGCCAGCGCAAACCCCTCGGCCGACGCATTGACCACGCTGGTCTGCAGATCCTCCTTCGGCGCGAAGGCAATGGCATGGAGCAGGAAATCGAGCCGCCCCCATTCGGCGGTGATACGGTCAAACACCGCTTCCAGCTGGCCCGGCTCGCGCACATCGCAAGAGAGCAGCAAGTCTGCGCCCACCTCTTCGGCCACCGGCGCCACCCAGGGCCGCGCCTTTTCATTCAGACAGGTCAGCGCCAGCTCTGCCCCTGCCGCGCGAAAAGCCCGGGCGCAGCCGGCGGCAATGCTCGCCTCATTCGCCACACCGACCACGAGGCCGCGTTTGCCCGTCAGATCAATCATGTCTCTGTTCCCTCGCTTGCTGCCTCGCGGGCGATGATGCTTTCCTCATCGGTCGGAATGACGAGGAGTTTCACGCGGCTGGTTGCCTTGCTGATCCGGCGCAGACCCGCCGCATTGGCCTTTGGGTCAAGATCTGCCCCCACCCATGCCAGACGCGCGGCCACGCGGGCGCGGATGTCGGGCTGGTGTTCACCGATCCCTGCGGTGAAGACGATGGCATCGATGCCGCCCATGCTGGCGGCCAGCCGCGCCACCTCGCCCGCGATGCGCAGGCAGAAAAGGTCAATCGCCTCGGCAGCCTCGGGGCGGGGGCTGGCCATCAGCTCGCGACTGTCAGCCTCAAAGCCGGAGACGCCAAGCAGCCCGCTTTCGCGGTAAAGCATGGTCTCGACCTGTTTCAGGCTTTGCCCCATCTCGCCCATCAGATGCAGGATGACACCAGGGTCCAGCGCGCCTGAACGCGTTGCCATCGGGATTCCGTCCAGCGTCGAAAACCCCATCGAGCTGTCGATGCTCTCGCCGCCCCGGATCGCGCAAAGGCTGGCACCGCTGCCCAGATGGGCGGCGATCACCCTCGCATCCGGGTCCAGATCGCCCAGTTGCCCGGCGATATAGCGGTAAGACAACCCGTGAAAACCGTAGCGCTTGACCCCCTGGTCATAAAGCGCGCGCGGGATGGCAAAGCGGCGCATCAGGGGCGGGTTGGTCGCGTGAAATGCCGTGTCGAAAGAGGCGGTCTGCGGCACATCCGGGTAAAGCGCCCGCATCGCGCGGATCAGCGCGAGGCTCTGCGGCTGATGCAAGGGCGCCAGCCGCGCCAGCGCGTCGATCTGGGCGATCACCTGATCGGTGATCCGCGCCGGGCCTTTGAAAACATCCCCGCCATGCACCACCCGATGCCCGATCACCGCGAGGCGCGAGAGGTCGAACTGCCCGGAAAGCCAGGCGAAAGCCTGGTTCAGAACCGCCGTCAGATCGCCCGGATCGGCACTGATCGGACCGGAGAGCGTCTCATCCTCCCGCTTCAGACGCACCGCGAAAGGCGCATCGCGGAAATCGATCACGCCAGAGGCCAGCGGGCGCGGCCCGGCGATCTCCAGCGCGTAAAAGCCCAGTTTGATGGTCGAAGAGCCGGCATTGAAGGTCAGGATCAGATCGCGGGTCATGCATTCGCCTCCGCCTTGCGGATCGCGACCAGTTTCGCCAGCGCGGCCGAGGCGATACGGGCCGACAAAGGATCGGCGCGGCTGGTCAGCACGATAGGCACCCGCGCGCCCAGCACCAGCCCCGCCGCCGTCGCCCCTGCGAAATAGATCAGCTGTTTGGCGAGCATATTCCCGGCCTCAAGATCCGGCACCACCAGGATATCGGCCTCGCCCGCCACCTGAGAGGTGATGCCCTTGGTCGCCGCCGCCTCGGGGCTGATCGCATTGTCAAAGGCCAGCGGCCCGTCGACCAGCGCGCCGGTGATCTGGCCGCGCGCCGCCATCACCGTCAGCGCGGCGGCATCCAGCGTGGCGGGCATCATCGGGTTCACCGTCTCGACCGCCGCCAGCACCGCGACTTTCGGCTGATCACGCCCCAGGAGCCGCATCAGATCGACAGCATTCTGGCAGATGTCGCGCTTATCCTCGAGCGTCGGCGCGATATTGATCGCGGCATCGGTGACGATCACGGGCTTGCCATAGGCCGGCACATCCATCGCATAGACATGGCTGATCCGTCGTTCCGTGCGCAGACCCCCGGTTTTCGAGACCACGGCGGCCAGCAGCTCATCCGAATGCAGACTGCCCTTGACCAGCACCTGGACCTCACCCTTCGCGGCAAGTTCCACCGCCCGCGCCGCCGCCGCATGGCTGTGTTCAACCTCTTCGATCCGGAAACCGTCGAGCGAGACCCCGGCCTCCTCTGCCGCCGCGCGGATCTTTGCGCCGGGGCCGATCAGGATCGGATCCAGAAGGCCCTCATCCCTGACCTCAACCGCGCCAAGGATCGCGGATTTCGAACAGGGATGCACCACCGCCGCGCTGACCGGCGGCAGGGCCCGGGCCTCTTCGACAAAGCCCTGCCAGCGTCCTTTCGGCAGGATCACCGCCTCGGGAAGGTTCCCGGGCACCCAGGTCAGTTGTTCAAGCGGCGCAAGCACCAGGGCCTCACCCGAAAGCACCACCTCGCCCAGCTGATTGCGGGCGGTGGTGGTCAGACGGACACGGTTTTTGCCCTCGATCAGTTCAGCCACTTCGACCTCGGCAGCTATGGTATCGCCGGGGGACACCGGCTTTTGAAAGCGGATCTGCTGGTCAAGATAGATCGTCCCCGGCCCCGGCAGGCGGGTGCCAAGCACCCCCGAGATCAGCGCAGCCGTCCACATGCCATGGATCACCACATGGCCAAAAGGCCCATGCGCGGCGAAACCGGGATCAAGATGGGCGGGGTTCGCATCACCCGAAACGGCTGCGAACAGCGCAATATCCTCGGGGCCGACATGGCGACTGAGACTGGCACGGTCGCCGATCTTCATCTGGTGGAACAGATGGTTGGTGAGGCTATGGCTCATTATGTCACCTTTGAAAAACATACGTGCCGGGCGCATCATCCAGCGCCTCACCCGTGGCGGGCGGCGCTGCGGGCGCGGAGGAATGTGCGGCAAGCCAGGCCTGCCAGGGGGTCCACCAGGACCCCTCGGTGGGTGTATTGGCGTCAGTCCAGACCTCGGGCGGCAAAAGCGCATCGCCATGCGCGCGGGTCGCCAGCCGATAGCGACGGCGCGGATGGCCAGGCGGAGAGACGATCCCCGCATTGTGCCCGCCAGAGGTCAGCGCGAAAGTCACATCGCAATCGGTGAACTGGTGGATTTTGTAGACCGATTTCCACGGCGCGACGTGATCGCGCTCGGTCCCGACGGCAAAGACCGGCACCCGGATGTTTTGCAACAGAACCGGCTTGCCCCCGGCCGTGAAGCGGCCCGAAGATAGCTCGTTTTCCAGATAAAGCCTGTGCAGATATTCGGCATGCATCCGATAGGGCATCCGGGTGCTGTCGGCGTTCCAGGCCATGAGGTCATTCATCGCCGTCCGCTCGCCCATCAGGTACTCATGCACCATCCGGGACCAGACGAGGTCATTCGAGCGTAAAAGCTGAAATGCCCCGGCCATCTGATCGGCGGACAGATAGCCACGATTCCACATCATGCTTTCGAGGAAATGCAGCTGGCTCGGGTCGATGAACAGCGCAAGTTCGCCCGGTTCGGTGAAATCCACCTGCGCCGCGAGCAGCGTCAGCGACGCGAGGCGTGCATCCCCCTGCCCCGCCATCGCGGCTGCCGCAACCGACAGCAAAGTTCCGCCAAGACAATAGCCGGTGGCATGAATTTTCTGATCAGGAACCAGGCGGGTGATCTCATCAAGTGCTGCCATCACGCCTTGTTGCCGGTAATCCTCCAGCGTCAGATCGCGGTCTTCAGCGCCCGGATTACGCCAGGAAATCACAAAAACCGTATGACCCTGCGCCACCAGCCAGCGGATCAGCGAGTTTTCCGGGCTGAGGTCGAGGATATAATATTTCATGATCCAGGCCGGCACGATCAGCACCGGCTCGGGATGCACGGTTTCGGTCACAGGCGCATACTGGATCAACTCGATCAGATGGTTGCGGAAGATCACCTTGCCCAGCGTCACCGCCACATTCCGGCCGGGCGTGAAGCCATCGGCGCCTTCGGGGGGCTGCTGGGTGATCTGGCGGCGGGCATCTTCCAGCCAGTTCTGCCAGCCCTTCACAAGGTTCATGCCACCCGTGGCCCAGGTCCGCGCCAGCACCTCGGGGTTGGTGAAAGGATTGTTCGAGGGCGAGACCACATCAAGCATCTGTTTCGCCGCAAAGGACACCACATCCTCGTGGTGTTTGGTGACGCCCGGCACCTCATGGGTCAGGTTATGCAACCACTGCTGCTGAAGCAAAAACGCCTGCGACATCCAGCTGAAGGGCGGCTTTGCCCAGGATTCACCTGCGAAACGGCGGTCGCCGGGCAATGGCGCAATGACCGGCGCGGCCTCGGGATCCATCGCGGAAGATATCAGATGGGCCAGCAGGCGCTGCCATTTACGCCCCGCCTTGACGCCCAGTTCCGCCTGCTTGCCGGGAGCCTGGGCCAGATGAAAGGCCCAGTCGGCATAAGCCATCATCAGTGAGCCGGGCGAAATTCCCCCGGTAAACTGGCCCGAAAGCGCCTCGCGGATACGGTCAAAGGCCTGGAAGGCCTCGATGCCGAGAGCTTCCTCCGACGAAGTGTCCTGGCGGTCTGATTTCGGGGGAAGTGCCATCTCGCGTCTCCAGTTTTGCCGGCAGAAACTAGCACAGGATTATCAACATATGTTGATCGAGATCAAAGAATGTAAAGCTTTTCCTTTGCACACTCATTGCGTGTAACACCCCGTGCAGGAGACCTGTCGCAATGCGCCGTCAAACCGCTGAAAAAACCGCCACCGGGTTGAACAGCGACCCGCTGAACCTGCCGCAGCAGATGCTTGAAACCGCCAGGAAAAGCGCGATCCTTGCGCCGCAAATCTGGCAGGAAGGCTGTTCGATCTTGGCCGGGGCCGCCGATGAACAGGCAAAGCTTCTGCATCTGCTGGCAAGCGCGGAATCCCCGGTCGCGGCCTCGGCGATTGTGACGGATTACTGGCAAAACAGCGCGCAGCGCGGCTTTGAGGCGATGACGCGGTTGATGACGCTCGCGCCGAAATCGGCCTGACCGGCACCCCGTCACTCGGCCAGTGCTCCCCCTATACTATTGAGCGCGCCGCCGACCTGATTGAAGACAAAGGCCCCGGCCTGTCTGATTTCACCGAATAACGTCACATCGGCTGCGGTTCCGGCCTCGCCGGAAATCAGGCCGACATAGCGGCTATGGGCGGGATCACGGGTCTCGACTTCGGTGATATCGATAATGCGAATGCCGCTCTCAACGGCGAGGCGCTGGATCGCCGGATCATGCACATCGGCAAGGCCAAGCCGCATCCGCCGTGCCGCCAGCCGGGAGGAGATCTTCAGCGCCGGATCATCCGATGCGACCAGAACCGTGATCGGATGCCGCATCTTTCCAACGCTCGCCATCTGGGCACGGAACAGGTCGATATCGATATCCGGCGCGGCGAGGATCAGCTCGATCCGATCCAGCACATCGCCCCGCCCGGCAAGGCGCAGCTGCACCAGTGTCTCCATTGTCAGCCGCGCGCCCATGCTATGGGCCAGCACCGGCACCGGCTTTGACACGGGCCGGTCCTTTGTCAGAAGCCGCAGCAGATCAGCCAGCGCCGCGCGCGAGAAATCAGACGCATCACGATCAGCCAGATAGGCACCCGCATTGCCCGCCGAGGGCCAGGTGAAAAGGATCGGTTCCTCTTCCATATGTGCATCGACCGAAAGCTGCGCAGTGCGGAACAGGGCCTCGTGAAAGCGGGTGTTGAAGCCGTGGATATAAAGCCCAACCCCTTCGCGCGGCAGGCGCTTTGCGAAACCCTCGCGGCTGAGCAGTGTCTGGCTGCGCACCACAAAATTCCGGGCGGCGCTGCTGCTGCGATCCGGCCATTCGATCTGCCCCGGCTGATGCCCCGGCGGCACTGAGACTTCATAGGACAGCCAGCCCGGGCTGGCGGCGCGGGTGGCACCATAGCTGCCGGGCGTCTGCGCCTCGGGCGCGCGGGTTGTCACGGCAAGAACCCTGACAATGCGGGCCCCCGCAGGAGGCTGTGAAGTGTCAGGGGTCAGAACCTCGGGCCCCGGACGGGAATTGCAGCCCGCAAGCGCCAAAGTCACGATCAGGAATATCCGGGGCAGCATCCGGCCTCACCTCAGGAATTTACGGAACCGGATCAGCGCCAGCCGGAAGAGCACCACCCCGATTGCCGCCAGTGCAAGGAACTGCGGCCAGACCACATCCAGCCCAGCACCACGAAACAGGATCCCTTGCGAGAGGATGATGAAATGCGTGTTCGGCGCGGCGAGCATGATGGTCTGGATGATCTCGGGCATGGATTCACGCGGCGTCATCGCGCCCGACAGCACCTGCAGCGGCAAGAGCGCCATCATGAGAAGAAGCGCGAATTGCGGCATCGACCCCGCAACGGTCGCAAGGAAAATACCAAGGCCGGTCATGGCGAAGACCATCAGCATCGCACCTGCCAGAAACAGCAGGACGGAGCCCTGTACCGGCACCGCCATCAGCCCCTGCACCACCATGACCAGCGAAAAGGCGGAGCCAAGCAGCACCACCAGCCCCATCGACCAGATCTTGGAAAACATGATCTCGGTCGCGGTGACGGGCATCACCAGCAGATGTTCGACCGTACCGTGCTCCTTCTCGCGGATCAGTGCCGCCCCGGTCAGCACCAGAGACAGCATGGTGATCGACTGGATCACGCTGGAAATCGCCCCGAACCATTTCGGATCAAGCGAGGGGTTATAGCGCGCGCGGAGCGCCAGATCGACCGGCAGCGCGGTCGCGGCCCGGTAGCCTGCGACATATTCCGACACCTCGGAGGATACGATCTGCTGGATATAACCGCCGCCCGTGAAGGCCTGGCTCATCCGGGTCGCGTCGATATTCAACTGGATCGCCGGGCTTTTCCCCGCCAGCACATCACGCGCGAAATCCGGCGGGATGTTCAGCGCGAAAGTGTCGAGGCCCTGATCCATCCGCTGATCCATCTCGGCTGTGGTGATCATCTGCGGTGCGACAAAATAAGGCGGGTAAAAGGCCGAGGTGATGCGTGAAGACAGATGCGACTGATCCTCGTCCACGATGGAAATCGCGGCATTTGTCAGCGCCTCGGGCGCGGCATTTGACGAGGTCCAGACCGAGAGCGAGAAGGAATAGACGATCAGCACCAGCATCACCGGATCGCGCCACAGCCCGCGCAATTCCTTGACGCCCAGATTGAAGGTGTTGCGCAGGTTCATCCGCCCCTCACTTCGCCTGTTTTTGCAGGAAGACCGCCGCCAGCCCGATGATCACCGGCACAGCTATCCCCATGGCCAGCATCGGCCCGGCCAGCTCTGCCAGTCCGAAGGCCTTGGAAAAGGATCCGCGCGCGGCGGTGATGAACCAGGTCGAGGGGTAGACCTCACCCAGCACCCGGCCAAAGCCCGAAAGCGACGAGACCGGGTCGATCAGGCCCGAATAGCTGACCGCCGGGATCAGCGTCAGCAGCGCGGTCGCAAAAAGCGCCGCCACCTGGCTTGCGATAAAGACGGACACCAGGAAGCCAAGCGCCGTGGTCGCGCAGACATAGATCAGCGCCGTAAGGGTGAAGCCGAAGAAGTTCCCGTTGAACGGCACCGCAAAGAAGGTGACCGCCATCGCCATCATCAGGAAGAAATTCAGCATGGCGAGCGCGATATAGGGCAGTTGCTTGCCGATCAGAAACTCCAGCCGCGTCACCGGGGTCACGTAGAAATTGATGATCGAGCCAAGTTCGCGTTCACGTGCCACTGAGAGCGTGGTCAGGATCGCCGGGATCATCAGCAGGAGGATCGGGATGATCGCCGGCACCATCGCGTTCAGGCTGCGCACATCGGGGTTGTAGCGGTAGCGGGTCACCAGTTCAAAGCTGCCGGTTGTGGCAGCATCGCCATAGATCTGGCGGGCCTGGCGCAGGATCCAGTCGGCATGCATGCCCTGCACATAGCCCTGCACCGTATTGGCCCGGGTGGGGTTGGCACCGTCAAACCAGGCACCGACCTGCACGTTGCGGCCCGCCGCGATGTCGGCAGCAAAGCCAGGCGGGATCTCGATCGCCAGCGCCACCTCGCCAGACCGCATCCTTGCGTCAATCTCGTCGTAACTCGAGAGCGGCGGCTGCTCGATGAAATAGCGCGAGCCCGCGATATCGGCGATATAGCTGCGGCTGGTGGTGGTCTGATCGCGGTCGAGTACCGCAAAGGTCAGATCCTCGACATCCATATTGATGCCCAGCCCGATCACGATCATCAGAAGAAGACTGCCAAGCAGCGCCATCGTCAGCCGGATCGGATCGCGCTGCAGCTGGAGGCTTTCGAGTTGCGAATAGCTGAGCAGACGCCGCAGACTGAAGGCGGATTGCGGCGCGGGGTGCGCCAGCCCGGCTGCCGGAGCCGGAGCCGCCAGGGCCTCGGGTGCAAGCGCAGGCGCGGGTGCCGTCTCGGCAATCGCCTCTTCAAGATAAGCGATGAAGGCGTCTTCCAGCGTGGCGCAGCCTTTGGTCCGGGTAATGCCTTCGGCGGTGTCAGAGACCAGCACCTTGCCCGCATGCATCAGGCTGATGCGGTCGCACCATTCAGCCTCATTCATGAAATGGGTCGAGACGAAAATCGTCACGCCATCCTTGCGCGACAGCTCTGCCAGAATGCGCCAGAAACCATTGCGCGCCACCGGGTCCACCCCCGAAGTCGGCTCGTCAAGGATCAGGATCTCGGGCGCATGGATCATCGCCACCGCGAGCGAGAGCCGCTGGCGGATGCCCAGAGGCAGCGCCTCGGGCAGGCTGTCGGTCACATCGGCCAGGTCAAAACGCGAGATCATCTCTTCAACCCGGGCGGGGATTTTCTCCGCCGCCATATCGAAAAGCCGCGCATGCAGCTCCAGGTTCTGGCGCACCGTCAGCTCGGCATAAAGCGAAAATGCCTGGGACATGAACCCGACCCGGCGGCGCACCGACAGATCGCTCGCATCCACCTCATGGCCGAAGAGTTTCGCCCGGCCCTCGCTCGGCTCCAAAAGCCCCGTGAGCATCTTCATCGTCGTCGTCTTGCCGCAGCCGTTCGAGCCGAGGAAGCCGAAAATCTCGCCCTTCGGGATGCGAAAGGACACATTGTCGACCGCGACGAAATCACCAAAGCGCTGCGTCAGCCCCTCGGCTTCGATGGCAATCTCGCTGTCATCACGGATGCGCGGCGGGATCACCACGGCGCTGTCTTCGCCCCGATCTTCCTCGGGCAAAAGCGCGATGAAGGCGGCGTCGAGGTTATCAGCCCCGGTCCGCGACAGCAGATCACCGGTGGTGCCACTCGCCAGCACCCGCCCCGCATTCATCGCCACCAGCCAGTCAAAGCGCGCAGCCTCCTCCATATAGGCGGTGGCAGTGATCACGCTCATCCCCGGCCGGGTCACGCGGATGCGGTCGATCAGATCCCAGAACTGGCGGCGCGACAGCGGATCGACGCCGGTGGTCGGCTCGTCGAGGATCAGGAAATCCGGATCATGGATCAGCGCGCAACACAGGCCCAGCTTCTGCTTCATCCCGCCCGAGAGTTTCGCAGCCGGACGCGAGCGGAAGGGCGTCATGCCGGTCGCGGCCAGCAGATCGGTGATCCGGCGCTCGCGTTCCGCCTTGTTGTGACCGAAAAGCGAGCCGAAGAAATCGAGGTTTTCTTCAACCGACAGCGTCGGATAGAGGTTCTTGCCCAGACCCTGCGGCATATAGGCGATGCGCGGGCAGACGCGGTTACGATGCGCCACATCGCGCATATCGCCGCCCAGCACCTCGACCGCGCCGTCCTGGATCACGCGGGCGCCCGCCAGCAGCGACAAGAGGCTCGACTTCCCAACCCCATCCGGCCCGATCAGCCCGACCATGCGGCCCGAGGGGATCTCAAGCGTCACATCCTCCAGCGCCGTGACCCTGCCATAGCGCAGCGTCAGGCCGGAGACCCCAGCAACTGCACCAGAAACGGGGCCGCTCATTTCACGACATTGGCCAAAAAGTCAGGCCAGGCGGCATTGGGGTCGAGCCGCAGATAGGCCATGCCCGGCAGGCCGGTTTTGACATATTCGATATGGCGCGACAGCAGCTCCGGGTCGATACGGGCGCGGACGCGGAACATCAGCTTTTCGCGCTCATCGGCGGTTTCGACCGTCTTCGGCGTGAACTGCGCCACATCGGCGACATAAGAGACCGTGGCCGGGATCACCAGCTCCTGCGCCGCATCCATCACCAGCCGCACCTCAGAGCCCACCTGCACCCGACCGACCTGCGAGGTCGGCAGGAAGACGGTCATATAGACATCGCCCAGATCGACGAGGCTGAGGATCCGCCCGCCAGAGCCGACGATCTCACCCTCCTGCGCGATGCGATACTGGATGCGGCCCGCGCGCGGCGCGGTCAGCGTCGCATCGTCCAAGGTGGCCTGGATCGCATCGATCGACGCTTTTCCCGCCTCAACGGCCGCACCCGCATCGACCACCTGGGCCTTTGCGGAGCTGATCCCGGCCAGCGCCGCCGCATGACTGGCCTCGGCAGAGGCCACCCCGGCCCGGGCCTGGGTGTCGCGGGCCCGGTCGTCATCAAGCACCTGCTGCGAAATCGCATTGGTCTTCACCAGATGTTCAGAGCGTTCAAGCCGCAAGGCTGCCGCCTCTGCCACCGAGCCGGCCTGATCGACCGCCGCCTGTGCCGCGCGCTCTTGTGCCTCAGCCTGGGCGACCAAAGCTTTTGCGGTTTCGACCCCGATTTCGGCACGGGCCAGCTGCGCCTCGGCCTGGCGTTTCTGCGCGTTCAGCTGCACCACATCCATCTGCACGAGCACATCGCCCGCGCTGACGAGATCACCCTCGGCGGCGGTGATTTTGGCGATCCGGCCGCCGGTCAGCGCCGCGATATCCACCTCGGTCGCCTCGATCCGGCCATTGGCACTGACAAATCCCGCAGGCAGCCCAGCGGGCTGCAGCCGGTCCCAGACCAGCCAGCCAAGCGCGGCGAGAACGGCGAGGCCGCCCAGAATGATGATGTTCCTGCTGGGCTTTGCCATGACCTGCCTCTGATGCTTTGCGCCTGTCTCCGTGCGGTTTTCGCCCTGCGGCCCAGGGTTGTCAACGCTCGATGACACCAGGAAAACCGGTATCTCTAATTCAGAAAATAGGCATCCGGTTGTTCCCCGTCGGGAAAACAGCTAGAAACGGCGACCTGACCGGAATTGCCCTGAAACGTGGCGCCGTCCAGGCTGCAATCATCCGTTACAACCTTATACGCAGCAGACCAAACAGATCGCATATGCCCAGGACAATGACCCCAGCCAGCGAGAGCGGCCGCGCGCCAGGAAACACAACCGGGAAAGAACGTATTCTTACATCGGCGATGCTTCTTTTCACGCGGATGCCCTATTCCGATACCAGCCTGCGCGATATCGCCGCCGCAGCCGGGGTAGATGTCGCCTATGTCCATCGCTCCTTCGGCTCCAAGGCTGAGATATTCCGTCAGGCGCTTCTGACACTTGGACCACTGGATGACATCGCGGCCCCGCAGTCGGACGGCCCGGCCATGATCCGGCGGCTTTGCAACTTGGCTTTTGTGTGTTGTCCGCAGAAGCTCGAGGATGTCCGCCCGCTGCATCTGTTGGTTCAGTCCAGCCTCTGCAGCGAAGCGCACAATATCATTACCGAATTCATCGACGCATCACTCGCTCTCCCTTTGAGTAGGGCTTTCGGCCACCTCGATTCGGGTCGGGCTCATTTCGCGATAAGCCTCCTCAGCGGCTTCGTAACGCATCGCGCAATACTTGAACCTAAAGGCTTGCTCGCAATTCCCGAGGCGGACCAGCGGCGAATGCTGGAAACCGCCCTGATGAATGCAATGAGTGACATCGATAATTGATCAGCATTCACCTGCGCGCCCTGCATATCAGGGCGAACGACAAAACCAGAAAGACCGCTACGCTTGCAGCCGGCTTTCCATATGCGTTCTTCGGTGGTTTTTGTGTCCGCGCCATCGCCTCATGATCGCAAGGGTCTCGTATCGAACAAAGCAGGAACATGAGGATCTTACCCGTGCAGTGGGATGGCGCGACGACTGCTTGCCATATGGTTTCCGAGGCTGGCCAGTGACGTCAGCCTGCGGACACGCCCCGTCGAGGGGCCCTTTGCCCTGACGCATCGCGTGGGCAATGCCGATCAGCTGCGCTGTCTTAATGCAGCTGCGAGAGCTCAGGGGCTGCATCGCGGCATGCCTCTGGCAGATGCCCGCGCCCTTGTGCCTGATCTGGCGACGCGCCTCGCGGATCCCGTACGTGAGACGGCAGCTCTTGTGGCTTTGCGCCGGTGGGCGGTGCGCTATGCGCCCCAGGTCGCAATAGATGGTGACGATGGGTTGATCGCGGACATCACCGGGGTCGCACATCTCTTCGGCGGCGAGGAGGATCTGCGCGGTGATCTCCATGCCCGGCTGATCCGGGCGGGTCTTAACGCGCAAAGCGCGATTGCCGGCAGCCGCGGCGGCGCGCATGCGCTCGCCCGCCATGGCGGCGGGATCGTGCCGGATGGATTGCTGGCGGAGCGGCTCGGCCGTCTGCCGGTCTCGGCGCTGCGCATCTCACCGGAGATTTCCGAGGGGCTGTCGCGCATGGGACTTTCTTGCATCGCCGATCTGATCCCCCTGCCCCGGGCTCCGCTCGCGCGCCGGTTCGGGCCGGGGCTGGTCACGACGCTGGACCAGATGCTCGGCACCATGCCTGAGCCTGTCGGTGCCCTGCCCGAGGCGCCGCAGTTCGGGGTGAGAATGACACTGCCTGAACCGATCGGGCTGACGGGTGATGTGATGGCGGGGCTGGACCGCCTGCTCGAGCGCCTGTGCGGCAAGCTGGTCTCAGCCCATATGGGTGCGCGGCGCGTCCGGTTGGAACTGCGTCGGGTCGACAAGGCAACCGTCACGGTCGAGGTTGGTCTTGCGCGGGCAATGCGGGATCCCGAGCGCATATCGGCGCTGTTCCGCAAGGGCGTCGAAGACGTCGATCCGGCTATGGGATCGACGCGCTTCGCATCGAGGCCGTGGTGACCGAACCCCTGGCCCCGCAACAGATTGGAGAGGCGAAGGTCGGGCAGGAAGACGAGTTCAACGACCTGATCTCCCGCCTCGGCAATCGGCTGGGCTTCGACCACGTCCTGCGGTTTCTGCCCGCCGAGAGCCGCATCCCGGAGCGCAGCTTCCTGACGGTGCCCGCCGCCTATAGCGAGGTGACCCCCCTGCCCTTTCGCAAGCGTCCCCGCCGACCGGCCATGATCTTTCCGCCGGAGCCGGTCACCTCCGCCTCCGGGCATCCCCCGGCGCGGTTTCGCTGGCGACGGATGAGCTTCACCACCCTGCGCGCGGCCGGACCGGAGAGGATCACCCCGGAATGGTGGTTCGATGATCCGGCCTGGCGCAGCGGCGTTCGGGACTATTGGCGGATCGAGACGAAGGAAGGGCCACGGCTCTGGCTCTTCCATACCCCCATGGCCCCGGCCTGGGCCGTGCAGGGGACATTCCTGTGACCGCCTATGCCGAACTCTGCGTCACCACCAACTTCACCTTCCTCACCGGCGCGTCGCATCCCGAGGAGCTGGTGACGCGGGCGGCCGAACTGGGGCTGATGGCCATCGCGATCACCGACCGGAATTCAGTAGCGGGTGTGGTGCGGGCCTTCTCGGCCCTGAAGGAACTGACGCGGCTGCGGGAAGCCGAACATGCCGGTGACGAAGGTCCGGCGATCCGGTCACAGCAGATCACCGATCCCTCCAGCCGGCAGCAGCTGTTAAGCGGCCAGCCCCCGAGCGTTGCGGGGATCCAGCCGGAGAGCCCCCTGCCCCGCCTGATCCCCGGCGCGCGTCTGGTCTTCACCGACAGCCCGGTCGATTGGCTGGCCCTGCCCACCGATATAGCGGCCTGGTCGCGGCTGACCCGGCTCCTGTCCCTTGGCAAGCGCCGCGCCCCCAAGGGCGAGTGCCATCTTCAGGAGGCGGATCTGCTGGACTGGGGCCTGGGCATGATCCTGATCGCGCTGCCGCCAGATCTCTTGGACGCTGAGCCGCCCGCACTTCATCGGATAGAGAGCAGCCTTCGACGGGTTTCCCGCAGGTTCGCCGGGCAATGCTATCTCGGGGCAGCGCCCTTCTATGACGGACAGGATCAGGAGCGGATAGATCGGATCGCCATCCTCTCCCAGGCTACAGGCCTGCCCAAGGTCGCCGTGGGCGAAGTCATGATGCACCGCTCGGCACGGCGCCCGCTGGCGGATGTGCTGACCTGCCTGCGTGAGGGCTGTACCATCGACACCATCGGCGAGCGACGGCTGGCCAATGGCGAACGCCGCCTGAAGTCTGGTGCCGAGATGGCCCGGATGTTCCATCGTTACCCGGCGGCGATACGCCGCTCGGTCGAGATCGCAGACCGCTGCGCCTTCCGGCTCGACCAGCTGCGCTACCAGTATCCGGATGAAGCCCGGGACGACGAACCGGCGCAGGCAAGGCTGGAGCGTCTGGTCCGCGAGGGGCTCCAGCGCCGGTATCCCGACGGTGCACCGCCAAAGATCGTGACGCGGGTCGGGAAGGAACTGCGGCTGATCGCCGAGGTGGAATATGCTCCCTACTTCCTGACGGTCCATGACATCGTGGTCTTCGCTAGGTCCCGTGGCATTCTCTGCCAGGGGCGCGGGTCGGCCGCCAATTCGGTGGTCTGCTATCTTCTCGGCATCACCGAGGTTCCGCCGAAGACCATCACCCTGATCTTCGAGCGCTTCATCTCGAAGGACCGTGGCGAACCACCCGACATTGACGTCGACTTCGAGCACGAGCGGCGGGAAGAGGTGATCCAGTGGATCTACGAACGCTATACCCGCGAGCGCGCTGGCCTGACCGCTGTCGTGATCCATTTCCGGTCGCGGGCTGCGATCCGTGAGGTCGGCAAGGTCATGGGGTTGAGTCAGGATGTGATCGCCCGGCTCTCGGGGCAGATCTGGGGATCATCCTCTTCGGCGCCGGGAGAGGACCGGCTGCGGGATGCCGGGTTGAACGCGGACAACTCCCGTGTCGCTCTGGCCATGCAATTGATTGGCGAGATCATCGGCTTTCCCCGGCACCTGTCGCAGCATGTCGGCGGCTTCGTCATTACACATGGCCGGCTGGACGAGTTGTGCCCGATCGAGAATGCGGGGATGGAGGATCGCACCGTCATCGAATGGGACAAGGACGATATCGACGCGCTCGGCCTTCTGAAGGTGGACATCCTTGCGCTCGGCATGTTGACGGCAATCCGCAAGGCCTTCGGGCTGATCGAGGATCACCGCGGCGGGAAGCTGACGCTTGCGAATGTCCCGGTCGAGGATGGTCAGGTCTATGAGATGCTCTGCCGCGCTGACGCCATCGGGGTCTTCCAGGTGGAAAGCCGGGCGCAGCTCAACTTTCTGCCTCGGATGCAGCCGCGCAAATTCTACGATCTGGTCTGCGAGGTCGCCATCGTCCGGCCAGGCCCGATCCAGGGCGGCATGGTGTATCCCTTCATAAATCGCCGACAGGGGAAGGAGAAGGTCGAGGATCTGGGCCCCGCGATGATGGAAGTGCTTGGACGCACCTATGGTGTTCCGCTGTTTCAGGAGCAGGCGATGCAGATCGCGGTGGTCGCGGCGGGCTTCTCGCCGGCGGAAGCAGACCGGCTGCGCCGCAGCCTCGCGACCTTCAAACGGATGGGAACCATTGGCTCATTCCGGGACAGGTTCATCGGCGGTATGCTGGCACGCGGCTATGACGCCGAATTCGCGGCACGCTGCTTTGCCCAGATCGAGGGCTTTGGCAGCTACGGGTTCCCGGAAAGTCACGCCGCGAGCTTCGCGCGGCTGGTCTATATCTCGGCCTGGCTGAAGCATCACCATCAGGCGATCTTCACCTGTGCACTCCTGAACGCGCAACCGATGGGCTTCTACGCACCGGCGCAGCTGATCCGGGATGCCCGCGATCATGGCGTCGAGGTGCGGCCGGTCTCTGTGAACCATTCGGAATGGGATTGCACCCTGGAACGCCGGCCGGACGATGCGCTCGCCTTGCGGCTCGGGTTCCGCCAGATCAAGGGCATGCGCGAAGAAGATGCGGGCTGGATCGTTGCCGCCCGCGGGAACGGCTATCCCGATGTCGAGAGCCTGTGGCGGCGGGCAGGTGTCCATCCCGACGCGTTGGAGCGTCTGGCGGAAGCGGACGCCTTTGCCTGCCTCGGGCAGAACCGGCGGGACATGCTCTGGCAGGCGAAAGCCCTGAGAGCGCCAAAGCCGCTGCCGCTGTTCGGCATGGATGGGGAAGGGGGCGCGGAACCTTCTGTGCATCTACCGCAGATGACGCTCGGGCAGGAGGTGATCGAGGACTATCTGGCGCTTCGGCTTTCGCTGCGGGCTCATCCGTTGGAGCTGTTGCGGCCAAACTTGGCGGAGAGCCTGCCACATCAACAGCTGTCAGAGGCGAAGGGCAGGGCGACCGTCACCGGCCTCGTCATCACACGCCAGAGACCGGGAACAGCGTCCGGTGTTGTCTTCCTCACACTGGAGGATGAGACCGGCGTTGCCAATGTCGTTGTCTGGAAGAAGGTCTATGAGGTCTTTCGAAAGGCGGTGATTGCTGGGCGCTTGCTGCGGGTAACCGGCAGGATAGAGCGGGATGGCACTGTTGTTCACCTCGTTGCAGAGCAGATCGAAGATCTTTCGCCGCGCCTTGCGACGATCGGGCAGCAACTGAAGATCGGGGCCGAGACCGAGAGGGCAGGGGAGACGGTGCGGCCGATCCGAACCGGGGGCAGGGCGGTCGCGCGACATCCTCGCGAGCAGGCGCGAAAGCTGTTCCACAGCAGGGATTTTCATTGAGGAGCGGCTTTGTCGTGCGCGGACTCAGATGTGTGGTCCATGGACCACATCCTGATTGGACATCCAAGTGTTCATCTTTTGCAGAGGCGGTTGGTCCATGGACCACATCATCGTGATCAAGGGGTGCACTCAAGTGGCAGCCACCGTGAGAGGGTGAAATGTATCGCGCCGTTTGCCAAGGGTCACCGCCGCGAAGTATGCTGCAGGGTTTCGTATCCTATGGCTTGCTTGTGCAATATGCAGTGCTGCGCATATGAACACTTCAGAAGATACTGCCGCATGCGCCTTTTGGCGCAACTTGTCACCGATGCCACACCAATTGGCAAGATTCCAAGCGAGCTTTTCGAGTCCGTGCCAGCTGGTCACGGGGGCTTCTGCCCAGGCAAGCGCGTCAGGATATCGATCAGCTATTGTTCTAAGAATACCGGAAGGCTCCGTAGCTTCGCTATTTGTGACTTCGTTGCGCTGAGGTGAATCAGAATCAAATTCTTCTTTATTAGATTTGATCTTGTGGCGGTCATTCTGACCGTCATTGGAGGCCAGAATTGCTGAGTTTTGAAGCTGTTCATCGGTCGTCCGGGTAGCAAAACGCTGTTGTTCTGCTTCGGCAGCTTCTGCCGCAACTTGTCTGTAGAGGGCAGAATAGAATGCAGAATTGTGCCTCCGCCTTAAGGCCCGGGTCACCTCAGCAAGGCGCCCTGTAGGCAGGAGCTCCCTTGCGGCGTAGATTAGGCTTGAAAGACGCTTCCGTTGAAGCTTGATCCGTAGGGTTTCTTCTGCGGCTTCTGCAGCGAGGCTTTCGAACTCAGCTGCTCTGTAGAGCAGAGGAGATACATCCAATCCATAAACGTCATCATGTCCGTCGGGGTTGGCAACCTTGTATCGCTTGCCATTTGTGCTTGCTTTGCGAGAGAGAAGGCCGGCCGAGATCAGCTCAGCGATGTGCCGTCTGATCGATCGTTCCGAAGCTCCATCGGCTCGTTCGGAAACCGTCCTGTTCGATGCAAAGACGACAAGGCCACGGCTCGGTTTGACGAAGCTTATCAGAGCACGCAAAGTCCCGAGTGCTTGAGGGGAAACATCAAGTGTGGTCCTGGCAGCTACTAGGTTGCGGAATACTTGCCAAAGCGAAGATGTTTCATTCGCATCTCTAGGCACAACATCATTGTACCCGTTGCCTACAGCACGGGAGAGTGAGCGACTGAGTGCTTTCATCGTATTTCACGAGAAGAGCGGGTAGGGGAGGACCCCCGTCCATCCCATCGGCCTCTTGAATAGGCAAAAATATTGAGTCAACCGAATCGGTTGTTCTTGACCTTGGTCCAGATGTGCCTATAAATCAGAGCTGCTTACACACTGATTTGGGCTCTCCGAGGGTGACTTCGGGGGGCTCTTTCTTTTCCGACCTTCGTTACGTGCTCCTTTCTGGTTAGATGTTACATGGACAACTGAAGAGTCAGGCCTCTTCAGTCTTTTCTCTGACCCAGCGGTCCTGAAGCTCTCTGATGACGCCTTCAGCTTGTGCGGCCAACCACTGAGCGAAGTCGGGCCCATCGTCGATATTGAGGGTGAGCGACAAGGATTTGCGAGAAATCGTCAGGGAAACCTGTGGCGCAGGGCCTGGAAGTCCGAGCAGACGACTCTGTGGTCCACGGACCACAGAGTTGGCGGAGGTAGCGCCATCATCTGAAACCAGAATTTTCCTAAGCGATTGTAATGCAATATTAAATCTATCAGAGCTAGAGGTGTTCTCCGGGCATTTGCTGAGTGCATCGGATGCAGCCTTGGCCCCGGGTTTCCCCAGCTTCACAACGAGCTCAGCAAACGCAGTCCAGGGACGGCGCCCAATGTCATGGGCGGCTCCGATCTTCTCGATCAGATCCTTTGGTACGATCTCCGCGAGCCGAAGCATCTTTGAGCATGCAAATCGATCAATGCTTAATGCATCTTGGATAACACGATTATCGTACCCGAGCCGCCTTAGCTCAAACGCGAATAGTGCCTTCTCGATGTGTGACGGGTCCAGCCGCTGATTATTTTCTTGCCCTTGCGCAATAATGGCTTCCCGTTCATCGACGTTCCGGATGAGGGCCTTTACCTTGATCTTAGGGTCGATCGATCTGATCGCAGCCAGTCGACGCCGACCGTAAACGATGATGTAGCGATTCAGTTGCCCTGGTATCGGCCGTACGAGGACGGGGACTTGCTGTCCGTACGTTTTGATACTCTCGGCGAGTTGTGCGAGCTCCGGATCATTGACCGTCAACCGATCTTGTGGCCCATCAGTCTCGATCTGATGGGCGTCAAGGTCCTGAACACCATTCAGACCGAGATCTCGCATGGAGTCTCGCAAGCTATTGACCGCAGTTGTCGGCCCAGGTTTCCGGGCATCCTCTGGCGTACCTGCACTGGAGTCATGTGCGGCGTGTTCGTTTGCGAGGTCGAGAAGGTTCTTACGTCCCATCAGTTCCTCCCCCAGGAGTTCTGGATCAACTGCTCGATTTCGTCACCGACTGCATTCATACTGGTGACTGCTCGTTCCAAGGTTTTCTTGACGAAGTCGCCCGGCTCCACTTCGTAGATGGTCTGCTGTGTAATGCCGGCATCTGAAATAGCGGTGGATTTCAGCATTGGCTCGGTAAGCACATGACCCGCCAAAATGGATCGAAGATAGGCAGCCATTTGTGTCTGTGGAGCGTCCGAAGGTTCGTACCGCGTCAGCAAGAACTTTAAAAAGTCCCATGAAACCGGTCGGTTGGTCAGTTGCTCAATGGTTTCGAAGAGTTCACCAGCTAGTTTGAGAAACTGGGACATGGAGGCTACATCGAACATGCTAGGCACAACGGTGACGATCAGACCTGTCGAAGCCGCGATCGCTGAGAGGGTAATAAAACCGAGCTGCGGAGGGCAATCGATGATGACCAGATCATAATTTTTCTCAACCTCATCCAGTTGGAAGGTGAGTCGTTGAGCAAAGCTCGGAACAATCTTCCTTGTCAGGGCGTATGCGGTCGTCGTCTCGTACTCGGCCAGCGCCAAGCCGCCGGGTGCCAGATCGAGATTGTGGAAGTATGTTTTCCTGATCACTTGGCTAATCGGAACCTGCAGCTCGTCATACCTGAGAGCATCATAAACGGTTCCGTGTTCGGAGAACTCAAGCTCCGGACGGTAACCGAACATTGTCGTCAGACTTCCTTGCGGGTCCATGTCGATCGCAAGCACTCGATAGCCTCTAAGCGCATAGCGCTGTGCTAGGTGGACTGCTGTTGTCGACTTTCCCGACCCGCCCTTGAAATTCACTGTCGAGATTACTTGAAGCGAGTCGCCCTCTCGCCTGCCCGGACGGAACGCCTCTCCGTTCTTAGCAGTACGAAACATGTGGTCGCGAATGCGGTCCATGGTTTCAGCTGTGTACCATCGGTGACCACGTGCGTCGCTTTCGAAGGGCGGGAATTCAGGATCTTCGTTGTGTCGCAGGCGGAGGTTGGATGCTGAAATGCCGGTGAGGTCCGTCAACTCGCGGGCGCTAAAAAGGCGCTGCTTCTTCTGACCTTCCGGCCGATACGCATGCTTCATCTGCCGATCCAGCGAACTCGCGAGACTATCGGCGAAGCCCGTTATGCGGCGGCTATCTATACGCCCATGGTCGGGCCGATCAATCTCGTTCATGCTGCCCTCGTTGGCCGGTGTGCGGCTCTTGTCGTGCTGCGCGGAAAATAGAGAAATATGCCAAGAATGGCAACAGTTGGGATTTCCGCTGTAGTCGAACGATTGCCACGCAAGTAGCGCCTTGGCAAACTTTTTCTGCGGAGTGTTAGGTCGCGCAGCATCAGTACTGCTAACTTGAGGTTTCCCATTGGACCTCAAGATCTTGAAATTAAAATAGAAACGCCTGAGTAAGAAGGGTCGCTTAGATCGCGCTTGTACCACTGGTAGTGGTGCAGCTATGGCACCTAACAGCTTGTGGTGCAGGTAGCCAGGATGCAGAGAGAATCGCTTTGACCTAGGATCCGGACGTTTTGTGGTCAATGGGTCGGGTCACGCGTCAAAGACCTGCTGCCTTGGTCAGATTCACTCGAAACCTATCGCGCCTGCGCTGATACCTGCGGGTCATTTCGGCGCTGGCATGGCCGAGCTGCTTCTGGACGTGGCGCTCATCCACCTCGGCGGAGGAGGCAAGGCCGGCGCGGAGGCTGTGTCCCGCGAAGAGGGCAGGGCGGTCCTTCTCGGGTAGGTCGCCGCGGAGTCCGGCCTGCAATGCGGTGCGCTTGACCAGTCTGGCGATCTCGCGGTCATTGAGTCGCATCGGGCCAACCTCCTTTCCCCTGCCGGTAACCCGGCGAAACAGCGGTCCCGTGCTGATCCGGGCGAGCTTCATCCAGGTTTCTAGGGCTTCGACTGGGCAGGTGGCGGCGGACGAGCCGCGGCCGATCTCGACTTCGCGCCATCCGGTTTTGCCGCGCAGAGTGACCAGCAACCCATCGGGCAATACCTCGACCCAGCCCCGGCCGTCTTCGGTCTGGCCGCGACCCGCATCGAGCCCAGTCACCTCCGAGCGGCGCAGTCCGCCGGCAAAGCCGACCAGCAGCATGGCGCGGTCGCGCAGGCCACGCAGGGTGCCGCGATCACAGGTCTCCAGCATCGCGAGCAGATTTTCCGGCAGGACGGCCTCCTTCTGACGCGGTGGGGATGCATGGGTGTTCCTGATCCCGGCCAGCACGGTGGCGATGTGCCGGTCGCGGCGGCCGAGGGCTAGGCCGCGCTGCGTATAAGCCCAGACCAGTGCCGAGAGCCGACGCTCAATGGTGGAGACCGCGTTCTTGCGGCCACCGACCGAGCGCGCACCGCTGGCGCAGGCCGTAATGTAGAGACCGATCACCTGCGGACTCGGGGCCAGCGCATCCAGCCCCTCGCGGCGGCACCAGCCGGCAAAATGTTTCCAGTCGGAGGCATAGGCCTTGCGGGTATTGGCGGAGCTCGCCGCCTCAGCATAACCGCGAGCGCGCTCCGCCAGATCGCGCAGGGCAGGGGGCTGATGCTCTGGTGGGGTAGGGGAGGGGGGTATATCAGTCATCGCGGCCTGCCGCTCCGATCTGTCGCAAGAGTAAGGCTGCCAGCGGGACGGTGTCGCCGCGATAGGCTGCGATCGACACCGTCAGCATCTCGTTGGGCGGCACGCCTTTCCAGGTGAGGGGATGGCCAGAACGTTCCGCAAGGTAGCGCACATACTCGCGCAAGGCGCGGCCGTTGCCGTCACGGAAGGGATGAAGGACGTTCAACTCGCCCATGTACCAAGCCATGCGTTCGGCGAAGTGATCGGCGGGCAATCCGGCGAGCCAGTTCTCTCGCCCTAACTCCGCAGCCAGCCGCGCGCCTTCTTGCTCGATGAAGCGCCAGTTGGCGAAGCGATTGCCGCCCTTGGAGATGTCCACCTCCCGGGCCGTTCCGGCCCAGGCATAAATGTCGCCGAACAAGGCCCGGTGGATAGCTAGGAGATAGGAGAAACCGGGTCCTTCAGGAGGCTCGGGCAGGGGGGATGCGCCGATCTCAAGTGTGGCGGCTAGGACGATCGTGGCTTCGGCGTCGTCAAGCTCGGCCTGATCCCTGATCCCGAGGAGATTGATGAGCACGCCCGAACCCGGATAGAGGTCGCGGTCGTCGCTGTCGTACCTGGTCATGTGTCAGTCCGCAGAGGACGGTCTGCGATAGCGTTCCAGCAGTCGAGTGCGCAAATCGGACAGGCTCAGGGTTCCGGCTTCTACTTGGCGGAACTCGGCTGCCGCCTGTGAGCTGAGATGGAGGCCTTCGATTTCCTGGCTGGCGATCGCGCTCGCGAGAAGCTTCGCGGTGGGCGTGATGCGACGGGGGAGGTCCGTCTGATGTTGGGTGGGCTTGGTGCGCATCACGAAAATCCTGTCTGTTGGCCTGAGTCTAGCAGAGACCGGGCAGCGTTGCATCATTGTGCTTTCCGGCCTCTTCCGCTCGGTTGCGCCGTCAATTCCACTGAAATTCCCTGTGCTGCAGGGCTTCGCTGATGTCTCCCGTGCGCGAATTCTGTCGGTCTGCCGGAGTTTTTGAGACTGCGATCCATTTGTTTTCAATGGTTTGCCTGCGTCTCATTTCTGAGACTGATTCAGGGTATATGAGATTAGGCACCGATTTGATTCATGTTTGTGAGACGGCCCGACATCCGCGCACGGAGCAGATCATGTCCGATAATCCTGTTGCTGACAAGGATTGGGAAGAGGCCGAATTTCGCGCCCGGGCGCTGGCTGAGCTGCCGGAACGGCTGAGCCCGAGCGCTGTCGAACTGGCCATGCATCAGCTGAATGTCAGCCGATCCACGCTTTTTCGTCTGGTGAAGCAGTTCCGCGAGGACGGGCGGACCAGTGCACTTCTACGTAACACGCGCGGGCCGAAGCCGGGCATGCAGCCCCTCGATCCGGCGGTGGAAGAAATCGTATCTCGCCATTTCAAGGGGTTTTATGCCACCCGTCGCAAGCCCACCAGGACGCGGTTCTGGCGCGAGGTTGCCGCTGATTGTCGGGCGCAAGGGCTGGCGCCGCCCTCGATCCGCCGTTTGGATCGCTGGCTGGAGGGGCGCGACCAGGCAAAGCTGATGTCCCGGCGAGAAGGCAAGGACAAGGCCGAGCGACGCCATCTGGCCACGCCGGGAGGTCTCGCTGCGAGCCACCCGTTGGAAATCGTCCAGATCGATCATACCAAGGCCGACGTAACGGTGGTCGATCCGGTCACGCGGCGCCCGCTCGGTCGCCCGACGCTGACCGTGGCAATCGACGTGAACACCCGCATGATTATGGGGTTTCACCTGTCACTGGAGCCTCCTTCGCTTCTGGCCGTTGCGCTGTGTCTGACCCATGCGGTGATGGACAAATCGCATTGGCTCACGGCGCGCGGAATCAGCGCGGATTGGTCTGCGCAGGGTATCCCGAGCGCAATTTACGTGGACAATGGCGCGGAGTTTCACGCTGGTGCCTTCGAGCGGGCCTGTTCCGAATACCAGATCGATCTGCGGCACCGACCACCGGGAACGCCGCGCTATGGCGGCCATATCGAGCGGCTGATCGGAACGATGATGGGCGCGATTCACCTGCTGCCGGGCTCGCATTTCTCGAACATTTTCGAGCGCGGCGATCTCGATGCCGAAGCCGAGGCGGTGATGACACTCGATGAGCTGGAGACCTGGCTCGCGCTCGAAATTACCGGCTCCTACCATGCGCGGGTCCACAGTGCGCTGGAAACCACGCCTGCGGCGGCTTGGGAGGCGCGGGTGAACGAGGTCCGGCTTCGCATGCCGGCCGATCTCAGGCAGTTCCTAGTCGATTTTCTGCCCTCCGAGCAGCGGGTTTTGCAGCGCGACGGCCTGCACCTCTTCCACATCCGCTACTGGTCGGACGAGTTGCGCTGGCTGATGGGCCGGGCGAGCCGCAAGTTCACGCTCAAATACGACCCGCGCGATCTCTCGCGCATCTTCGTCCTGACAGATGAGGGGATCATCGAAGCCCGACCGGCGGACCTGACACGGCCTGCGATCACGCTCTGGGAACACCGTGCGGCGCGGCGGTCGCTGCGCGAAGCTGGGCGCCGGTCTGTGGACGAGGAACTGATTTTCAGGACGATCGAGGCGCAGCGCGAGCTCGTCGACACCGCCGTACGGCAGACCAAAGTCACGCGGCGCCATCAGGCGCGGCGGGCGCATTTGGCGCCCCTGTCGATGATCGATGTTACACCGGATGCCGCCGCGCGAGATGCCCTGCGCGCGCCGGAAGGGGAGGGGAGCCCGTTCCTCAGCCACCCCGGTTTCAAGGTCGAGGAGTGGTACGACGATGACTGAGTTCCCGCATCTCTATCCGGGAGCCGGCAAGATCGCCGCGCTCAGCGCCGAGGACCGCATTCTTCGGATTCGCGCCGACCGCTGGATTTCTTATCCCAGGGCCGAGGCCGCCCTGGAGAAGCTGGAAACGCTGATGTCGTTTCCCGAGCGTGCCCGCATGCCGAACCTGCTCATTGTCGGCGAGAGCGGCATGGGCAAGACGATGATCATAGAGAAGTTCACCCGCGATCACGCGGCCAGCTTCGAGGAGATGAGCGGACGGCTGCATATGCCGGTCGTCGCCGTACAGATGGTATCCGGGCCCGACGAATCGCGCTTCTACCGCCGGCTCCTGGCGGCGATTGGTGCCCCGGAACCGCCGCGGGCGACGCTCTCCGTGCTGGAAAGCCTGGCCTTGCGACTGCTCGCCGAGTTGCGCCCAAGGATGCTGGTGATCGACGAGATCCACAGCCTGCAGGCGGGGACGATCCGAGAACAGGCGAGATTCTTGAACATGCTGCGCTTTCTGGGCAACGAGCTGCGCGTCCCGCTGGTCTGTGTCGGTACAGCGCAGGCTCGCAACGCGCTGCGCACCGATGATCAACTGGTGCGCCGCTTCGAGGCCTTCGCATTGCCGCCCTGGCGGGAGGGCGAGGATCTGAACGGGCTGATGAGTACGCTCGCGCGCACGCTGCCGCTCCGACGCGAAAGCCAGATCGACGGACAGGCGCTCACGCGGATCATCAAGGTGACCGGCGGCATCACCTCGGGCATTTTCTCGATCCTGTCGCAGCTGGCGATCGGCGCCATCGAAAGCGGCGAGGAACGCATCCTCTCGCGCGATATTCTGGGCGGCGACCGATTGCAGTCGGTCCTGGGGGAGCCGGTGTGACGGGGCACGGGCGCCTGCCGGTTGTCTACGCCCCTGACGCCGATGAACGGTTCTCCTCCTGGGCCGCGCGCATGGCCCCGTTCTACGCCATGACGGTTTCGGAATTTGTCGCCGCGCTTGGCCTGCAGGGGCACAACGTGTTCGATCTGGAATGGCGTCTTTCGGAAGGGCAGGGGGCTCTGATCGCGACCCGGACCGGTCTTTCGCCTGAAGCTGTGCGGGCGATGACGTTTTGGGATCTGCGGCCTGAAGCGCGTATGATGATCGCACGCGGGCATGGACGTCGTTGCCCGGCTTGCCCATCGGACATCCGTCGAAGAACTTCGGCGCTGCCTTGGGTCTTTCACTGTGCGGTCCACGTCGCGGACTTACAGGATGCCGCCGGCGGCTCGCTTCCGGCCATACTGGGCGCCGGGCCGATGGCCGCATTGGAGAGGACTGCGAAGGCCGGTGCGACCGTTCTCGAGGCTTGGGCGCATGGCGTCGGGCAGCAGGGCTTCGGCCCGGCCGAGATGCTGGCGCTGCTGACGGCGCGACACCGGCGTGCCTCGCCGCTGTCCCTGAGGGAGCAACCGCGCATGTCGCTGCAGACCCGGCGGGACTACCACGAATTCCTCACGACGCCGATCATTCGACAGGCGCTAACGGTGATCGTTCCCGAATACGATCGGGTGGCCCCGGTGCTGACGAAACCGGTCCTGTCTGGGCCGCGCAGCCTCGCTCAGGGCTCGCTGTTGCAATCCTTTGCACTGACGGTTGGCATTGAGCTGCCGCCGGTTTCGTGGACAGCAGGTTAAGCTAGCATAGCGCGGGCCTCGAACTCCATTGGGCTGAGGTAGCCCAGTTTCGAATGCCTTCTGCGCGGGTTGTAGAAGCGCTCGATGTAATCGAAGACGTCGGCCCGCGCTTCATTGCGAGTGCGATAGACCTTGATGGCTGTCCGTTCGGTCTTCAGCGTTGAGAAGAAGCTCTCCATTGCGGAATTATCCCAGACGTTACCCGCACGGCTCATCGAGCAGGTGATCCCATTGTCGGCCAGAAGCCTTTGAAACTGCTCGCTCGTGTATTGCGACCCTTGGTCCGAGTGATGCAGCAGCGCGTCGGCCTTCCCGCGTCGCCAGACCGCCATCATCAGCGCGTCCATGACCAGTGAGGCATCCCGATCAGCTTTCATGGACCACCCCACGGCGCGCCGGGAGAAGAGGTCGAGAACAACAGCGACGTAAAGCCAGCCCTCCGCGGTCCAGATGTAGGTAAAGTCGGCCAGCCACTTCTGGTTCGGCCGGTCTGCCTGAAAGTTCCGGTCGAGAAGATTGTCGGCGATGACCGACCGTTCCCCATCGTCCCTGGGCTTTCCCCGACGCCTGGGTCGCGCCCGTAAGGCATTGATCCGCATCAGCCGTTCTATCCGGTGAAGCCCACAGGCAAGCCCGCCCTCAAGAACATCCCGCCAGACACGACGTGCGCCATAGGTCCGGTCACTGGCCCCGAAGCTCGTCTCGATCGCTGCGACGAGCTTCGCGTCATGGATCTCGCGCGTGCTGGGTGGGCGGCTGAGCCACGCATGAAAGCCGGACCGCGAAACCTCAAGAACCTTGCAGAGCCAGCTGACCGGCCAGATGTGGCGGTGTTTGGCAATGAAGGCGAACCTCATATCGCCTCGCGCGCGAAAAAAGCTGCGGCTTTCCTCAGGATGTCACGCTCCGCCCGGAGCCGGGCGACCTCTTTCTTCAAAGCCGAAATCTCGGCCAGATCGGCCCGCATCTGCCCGTTCCCGGGAAACGCAACCGCCGGCGTGGCTGTCAGCTCTCGCATCCACCGCCGCAGCACGCTCTCCGCCACATCGAGGTCACGCGCGGCCTGTGCCACAGCAACACCCCGATCCGTCACCAGCCTGACGGCCTCGATCTTGAACTCACGGCTGAACTTCCGTCTCGTCATATCCACTCTCCAGTTCCTTGGTCACGATCTTATCTTCGTGTCCACGAAACCAGCAGCAGCTCACATAGGCCGGATAGCTGAAGATCCTGTCGCGCGTGCGATCGACGTTCTGCTCGCCAGTGATGCGGACGGGGAAGGGCGGGTGCAAGCTGCGCTCAGTTCATGGCCTCTCGTGTTGAGAAGGCGTATCTCTGCCCGTCTCTGGCGTGCTCAGCGCGACGAGAGCGCGCGCCAGATCGTCGCGAAACCATCGATACGGCGCCAGTCTCACAAATACCGGCGCGTCCAGTCTCATGAATACCGCGCCAGAATCTCATGAACCCAGGCATGCTCTTCGACGAAGTGCTTGAATCTCATGAATTCCGGTTATCCGACACGGTGAAATGCGAGCAACAGGCAACATCTGCGCAGAATATGCAGATTAGTCCGATAATGCAACCTTATTGGACATTATAAGGGAATGACAGGCGCGGCGGATATTGGAACCTTATCTAGCATAAAGCGCCGAGACCTGCTAGCGTCCTGCCATGTCCCGCTCTGTGAAACCTCCCCTGTCTCGCGCAAATCCACCGGCCCTGCCGCGCTGGATCCGGCAGGGCGCGGGCCGCAATGATGTTGAAACAGCGATGTTTTCCGCCGGGGCAGCCCTTGCTGTGTGGGACCCGATTGCCCGGTCTGACGACCCGGTCGGCATCCTCTGGCGCAAGCGGCTCGCGCTCTCGAGCGCAGCGGCGATTTCCCGGCTGGAAGGGCACCGGGAAGGCGAGGCGCAACTGCGCGATGCCTTCGCGCTGCGAAAACCCGGGGATGATCCCGGCCCCGCCGGGCGGATGCTGATCGGCTGGCGCGCCCTGGGCGAGGCACGGGCGCTGAGATCAGCCGACTGGCCTGTGCGTTTCCCTGGCTTCTTTGATCTGCCGCCTGGGCCGGGTGCGGAGGTCTTGCGTGACCTCGGCGCGCGGTTTGTCGGGCGCACCCCGCCGCTGCGCTTCGCGGCCGAGGCCGCGCGGGAGGTGCTCGCCCTTGGTCCAGCTTGGCGCGGCCTTTCCCTCTGGGTGGCGGATGCGCTTTTGGCTCGGGCGCTTGGCTGGGATCGGCCGGTGCCGCTGCTCGCAGCACATTTGCCGCGGGCAGCCTTCCGGCTTGAAGGGGATGCATGGATTGCGGCCTGCGCGAGTGCCTGGGGCAGGGGTGCGGTTGCTGCCTTTGATCTGCACATCGATCTGACCCGCCGCGCCACTGCTCTGCGCGCGGCAAATCTGCGGCGATCGGGAAAAGACACCGCCGCCATCATTGCCGCCTTACTGACCGAGGATGCTCTGACCGCTCAGGCCGGGGCCGAGGCCAGTGATCGCGCCGCGCGACGGCTGTTTGATCGCCTGACGTCCCTCGGGCTGGTGCGCGAATTGACCGGGCGGGCGACCTTTCGGCTTTACGGGCTGTGACGATGGCCCAGAAAGCTGCCGAGCCGCTGGATATCGAACTCGCTGATCTGCCGCGGGCGTTGCGCTGGCGCGAATGGATGGCACGGGTCGAGGCTGTGTTGTTCGCCGCCTCCGAGCCGGTGGGGCGGGAGGTGCTCGCCCGGGTGGTGGGCCGGGATTGTGCGCTGGATCTGCTGATCGAGGATATTGCTGCTGAACTGGCGGGGCGTCCCTACGAGATCGCGCGCGTTGCGGGAGGCTGGCAATTCCGCACCAGGCCGGACCATGCGGCTGCGATCCGGGCGGCGCGCGGTGAGTGTGATACCACCCGTGATCTGACCCAGAACGAAGCCCTCGTTCTGACCATCATCGCCTATATGCAACCGGTAACGCGCGGCGCGATCTCGCGCCTGACCGGCCGCGAGGTTAGCCGTGATCTGATCGCACGGCTGCACCGCCAGGCCCTGATAGCTCGCGGCCCGCGCAGCCCCGAACCCGGTGCGCCCTACACTTATGTCACCACGCCGGGGTTTCTGGTGCAGTTCGGTTTGGAAACCCTGCGAGACCTGCCGGACCTCGAAGCGCTGCAAGATGCGGGACTGCTGAAGCCCTCGGCTGACATCGCGCTGGATCTGCCGATTTCGGGTGAGGAAGCAGACTAGGCTAGCCGCTAAACGGCTCTCAGGTTGACTGTCGAATTCGGTTTATGATCTGTGATACTTTAGTTTAACACTACTATTGATTGCTAACATTAGCACTGATAGTGTCGTTTTTGATGTTAGCTTCTGACGACCATAAGCACGATAAACTGATGCGCCGCTTGCAGGACTATCTGGAAGCGACGCTGCATGCTGGCCTGCGGCTTGCCCCCTGGGCTGATACGTCGGGCGTCCCGGTCTATCTCACCCGCGAGTTTGGCCTGTGGCGTGGGGAGCTCTTGGGGGAGAAACTGCTGTTTGTAATGGATGGGCAAGCTGTCGACCTGACTCCGGGCGATCTTGCGAAGCGGATTGAGCGGCTGACAAAGGCATTCAACGGGCCGGCTGTTTTTGTGACCGATAGCATGACCGGCTACCAACGGGGGCGCCTGATCGAGGCTGGCGTGCCCTTTGTCGTCCCCGGCAATCAGCTTTACCTACCAAACGTTGGGTTGGACCTTCGGGAGCATTTCCGGCGCCGGTCGGAGACACCGGATGACAGGCTCTCGCCTGCTGCGCAGGTCTTGCTCTTGCGGCACCTGACTTTGGGGGATGTCGACGGTCAGGCTCCTGGACGACTGGTTGATGTGGTTCGATACTCGGCGATGACCTGCGGGAGGGCGATTGAGGAGATTGCGGCGCATGGTCTTGCCGAGATCCATTCGCGTGGCCGCAGCAAAATCATCTTGTTCAGATTACCGGAGGAAGAGGTTTTCCATTTGGCCGAACCTCTCCTCCGTCCCCCCGTGCGGGCTCAGCATTGGTATCGGGCGCGGCGGATCCCGAAAGGCTTCTACGGCACTACCCTGCCGCAGGACCTCGCCAAGGGAGGTGAGAGCGCGTTGGCCGAAATCAGCCAGCTGTCTCCGCCACCGAAACCTGTCTTCGCCGCAGGGCCAAAAGACTGGAAGCGGGTACAGGCTGGGGACTACGGCGATCAGGTCCCGATTTCCGATGAGCCGGATTTTGGCATTGATGTCTGGTGGTACGATCCGGACCAGATCGTACCTAGGCATCAACCTGACCGGATCTCACTCTATCTTCAGTTCAGAGAACATGCTGACGAGCGGGTTGCCGCAGCGGCACGAGAGGCAATGACGGAGTTCGCATGGTACCGGGACTGAACAGATTCAGAGAGCACTTCGCCGGTCATGAAGCACATTATGCCGTCATTGGCGGATCGGCTTGCTCCCTGATCTTCGATGAGGCCGGTATTGAGTTCCGCGCCACCCAGGACATCGACATGGTTCTCTGTGTCGAGGTGATCGACGCGGCGTTTGTGCTGGCACTGAAGGGATTTCTGGATGCCGGCGGGTATCAGGCCCGGGAGCGCGCAGATGGCCGCCGCGAGTTCTATCGTTTTCATCGCCCGGCCAACGTCGATTATCCAGCGATGATCGAGCTGTTCGCCCGACCGCCTGCGCACTTGCCGGCACCAGAGGAAGCGGGGCTTACAGTCGTCGAGGTTCCGGATGAGATGCTGAGTCTTTCCGCCATTCTGCTGGACGACGACTATTACAATGCGCTGCTGTCGGCGCGCCGTTCCGTGGATGGTGTGCATGTCTTGGACGAGCGGCTTTTGATCCCCTTCAAGGCACGGGCATTCGTGGATCTGTCGCGACGGCGCGATGGCGGGGATTTGACAGCAAAAGGCACCGATATCCGGAAACATCGCAATGATGTTTTCAGGCTGCTGCAACTTCTGCCTGCGGGAGATACCATTCTCGTGCCGGAGCCATTGAACCCACATTTCCCAAGTAAGGCGCTGATTTCGCTGTCCTGACCATTATATTTCCTATATAAAACATGGTGTTGAAGGCTGCGAGGGGCGCGTTTCATGGATCACCCAGAGGGTGCGGGCTTGCAACGGGCAGATCGGGTGGATTTCGACCCTCGCGTGCGGCTGGAATTTCGCGGCACGCAGCTCAGTTCCGACGGCGGCCTTCTGGTGATGCGCGAGCTTGATGACGCGCTCGGGTTGTCCGATTTGGCGTCAGCGGCGCTGCGCGATACTCGCTCTGGCAAGAACACGGTCCATCGGCTCGACGGCCTGTTCCGGCAATCAGTCTTTGGGCGGCTGGCCGGATACGAGGATGTCAACGACGCCAACCGTCTCGCCTGCGATCCGGTCATGCGCCAAGTTGTCGGCGGCAGAGCGGTCGATGCACAAGCGGCCTCGGCATCGCAGATGGGACGGTTCGAGACCGAGACGCTGGCTCTGGCCGGGAACCGTGCCGCGCTGGCCGACCTGAACGGGCAATGGATCGACCGGTTCCATGACCGTAACGGGCTGAAGTACATCGTTCTGGACATGGACAGCTCGGTCAGCCCGACCCATGGCGACCAGGAAGGGTCTGCCTGGAATGGCCATTTCGACTGTAGCTGCTATCACCCCAACTTTCTGTTCAACCAGTTCGGGATGCTGGAACGCTGCGCCCTGCGCCATGGCAACGTCCACAGCGCCGATGGCTGGCGTGATGTTCTCGACCCCGTCATTGCGCGCTACGCGGAGCGCGACCTTGGTGGCAGGTTCTTCCGGGCCGATGCTGCCTACGCGATCCCGGCGATCTATGAGCGATTGGAAGAAGCGCGGTTCTTCTACGCCATCCGGCTGCCCGCAAACGCGGTCCTCAAGGACAAGATCGCGCATCGGCTAACGCGCCCTGTCGGGCGGCCGTCACTGACCAAGGTCAAGCGGTTCTTCGAGGAATTCGAGTATCAGGCGGCGTCCTGGGACAAGGAACGCCGGGTGATCGCCAAGATCGAATGGCATCCGGGCGAACTGTTCCCGCGTGTCGGCTTCATCGTCACCAACCTGCCGATGGAGCCGGACTGGGTGGTGCGGTTCTACAACCAGCGCGGCACCGCCGAGCAGCACATCAAAGAGGGCAAATACGCCTTTCGCTGGACGCGGCTGTCGTGCCGGAAGTTCCGCGACAATGAGGTGCGGCTGCAACTGCACGCCCTGGCGTACAACCTGGCCACCTTCTTGCGCTGCATCGAGCTGCCCGAGGCCATGGCCGACTGGTCGTTGACCAGCCTGCAACTGAAGCTGATCAAGATCGGGGCACGTGTGGTCCGTCACGCCCGCACCATCACCTTCCAGCTGGCCGAGGTCGCTGTCACCGGCACGATGGTACGCGCCATCCTCGCCGCTATCCGCCGATTGCGAGCGCCACCGCTATGCGCATGATCGCGATCCACGCTCAAACTGAACGAAAGCGGCTGGACAGATCTGTCCGCTGCGCTGAAAAACGCCGCCCCTGGGCAAGGAAACAGCGGCTTCGCGGTCTGATCCGTCCAGATCCAGCAGTCTGCGCGACCGCAGGTGCCGCTTGCGGCAGAAAATCCTTGTCTAGCGCTCGGATACAGGCGATCTTCACCTCAAACGACACGCCACTTGGGGAATGCAGGTTGAAGGAAGACCTGCGATCATACGTGGTGTTGGTCGGTAAGGATGACGCATTTGACCCGACAAGCTTTGGGGTCGCGCTTGACCGTGCTGCCGGGCTTGCACTGCTTCAATCGCTTTATGCGCTTTAGTTTGCGGCCGACAGGCCGGTGGGGAAGCGGCAACTGCCCGCATGGCAGTGCTGAAAGGCACCGGGGTGACATTCATCCATGAGCAGGACGTGGCGGACGACATTGCCGTAGGCTGCCTGATCCGCATGCTTGAAGACTGGATGCCACCCCGATCGGGCTTTAGCCTCTATTGCCCCGGCCGATGCAACTTCTCTGCCGTATTCGCAGCATTCCTTGCTATGGTGAGGAAAACGCGGCGGCGGTGGGCAGCTAGCAGAAGGCGCAGCGCATTATCACGGCCTCGGAAAAGGGGCCAACGTTTAGCTATCGGTGCCGCGCTGTTGGGCTAGGGCAATGGCGAATACGCTATTTTCGATACTCCGGTCGGAGTATTCGTTCTCGTGCATGAAAATGAAGACACCCTTCGGAGAGACCTCGGCGTTCTCTTCCAGGTTCCGCACTACGGAGGCATAGAAATCACGCTTCTACACGCCACGCGACATGGTCGAGCGTTGCTTCAACAAGCTCAAGAACAGCCGTCGGCTGGCAACTCGATATGACAGGGCCGCAGGCAGTTTCCGCGGCTTCGTTAACATAGCCTGCATCAGGCGATGGCTCCGCCATTTGTGAACATGGCTAGCTTCACCTTCGGTCGCGACGTTCTTTTGCCCAAACAAACATCGCACCGACGGCGGCATTGGCTTGCTGTACGCTGAACACTTCCGGTTCGAACGCGCCCGCCCATTGCTTTGTACCACGATGTTCCGGGTGGTCTTTGTCGGTCAATGCGTCGACAAAATCATCGTAAGAGTAAGGCCCTCCACTGTCCTCTGGCGGGCACGCGCGCGCTCCGGCAACACAGGCAGGAAAGTCCTGATCTGGTCTTCCGGCCAGTTTGCCAACCTTCTCGACGGTTACGAGATGCCTCCAACCATCGCCGAAGTCATAAGTGTATGTGAACTGACTGCCCTTCTTGACCAGTTTCCCGAGCGCAAACCCCTTCTCGTCCTTCCGGCCATCGTTTGGGTCCCAGCTGTCGTCACTTTCGTCGCGGGCCTCGAACCTGTCCTCGCCAATCTCGAACTCATGCAAATGATAGTCTTGCCAAGGCATAGCGCCCTGGAGCACGGAATGCAGGATGTCCAAGGTGATGTCATTCGGAACGACTATCCGGCGCCAGACGGGTGGTTGGATGCCAACAAGTTCGATTTTCAGCTCAATCAACGTATGCTCCGCCGGTCTCAATAGTTCAGTGGTTGAGGCACTTTTTCATTTTTGAACTGAAGCATTCAAGGGAAACCTTGATTGAGGCTGGCTCCAAGTCTCTGCGACACCCTTCCTGCCAACCGAGTCTGTTGATCTGATGCTCTGGATCTTGGCCCCTCCCGGACCGCGCCCTACTCGGTCGGCCGCTCGCAGCCGCTCTCCCTGAGCTGATCTGGGGATGATCATAGTACCCGTTGATACCGGCATGTGAGCCGATGGCCGACCAAGGGCGTTGCATCAGGGTTGTGAATCGCTTCGGGCAACAGGATTCCAAACTGTCGTTGGACGTAGAGTGGACATTGATGCGATGCTCCTACCATGGATGAGCCCGTTCACCTTCAGCGGATCGACCCCCGAGCGCAACATGCGCCGCTTTTATGCGGCGGAAATCCAGCCGACCCTGTTTGGCGGGGTATCGGTGGTGCGGCGTTGGGGGCGCATCGGCGGGCCGGGCCGGCTGATGCTTGAGACCTTTGAGCATGCGGAGGAGGCTCAGGCGGCTTTGACGAAGCTGGTCACCGCAAAGCAACGGCGTGGCTATCGCGTCGAAGCCGGCTGACAGCCTGAGGCGGGCACACTCCTCCTGCCGGCCACTCATTCGGCATTTAAACATCCATATTTTGATGCTATGCATGGAAATACCATAACATAGAGAAGTGAAGGATGTCCTCCCTTCGTGTCGAGAAAGTTCTGCGCCAGTTGGGGCAGGACATACAGGTCGCCCGCAAGAAGCGCCGCATCCCGGTGAAGGATTTCGCGGCGCGGATCGGCGTGGCCGAGGGAACCGTGATCCGGCTGGAAAAGGGCGAGCCCGGCACCCGGCTCGAAACACTCGCCATGGCACTTCTGGCGCTCGGTGAGCTGCCGCGACTCGAGCGGTTGCTGGATCCTGCCAGTGACGACACCGGGTTGATGATCGACCATGCCAATCTGCCCAAGCGGATCGGCCGGGGCCGCAAACCAGTGACGGGCACTGCCACCCCGCAGGTCAATGGCCAGGACAGCGACGAAGGGACGGCCTTCTGATGCCGGAAGCCATCGTCGCGCTCGGGGAGCAGAAGATCGAGGTCGGGCGGCTGCATTTCGAAAGCGATGGCCGCCGTCAGCATTCGACTTTCCTCTACAGCCCCGGCTGGCTGCGCAATGCCGGGGCCTTCGCTCTGGCCCCGGGTCTGCCGCTCGGCCCAGGCCCGATCCATGCCAGCGGGCAGGCTGATGCGCGGGATGCCTTGCCGGGTGCCTTGGCAGATGCGGCGCCAGACAGCTGGGGCCGCCGTTTGATGGCCCGCACGCTTGGCGAAGGGCTGTCCGAGTTCGATTATCTGGTGCGCTCGGATGATGTCACCCGGCAAGGTGCGCTGCGGTTTTTGGATGAGCGGATGCAGCCGCTGTCCCAGATGACCGATCCGGTGCCGCGGCGGCTGGATATCGAGGAGATCCGCGCGATTGCCGCGCGCTATGAGCGTGACCCGCTCGGCGCGGCCGAGGAAGCACGCATTCTGGCCGGGGCAGGGGGATCATTGGGGGGCGCGCGACCCAAGGCGAATGTGATTGACGGCGATCAGCTCTGGATCGCCAAGTTCACCGCCGTGGGCGACACCTGGCCGGTGGAGCGCGCCGAAGTGGCGATCCTCAACCTTGGCCGTGCGCTCGGGCTGAATACTGCAGTGGCGGAGCTCGCGCTGCCGCGCAGCGAGGCGCCGGTGGCGCTGATCCGTCGCTTTGACCGCCGGGGGCACGGGCGCATTCCCTATATTTCGGCCCGGACGGCACTGCAGGTGCAGGGCGTAACGCCCGGCTACTATACTGACATCGCCGATGTGATCCGCGAGATCTCGGTCGACGCGCTGGCCGATCTGCGCGAGCTCTGGCGGCGGATGGTCTTCTCGATCCTGGTGAACAACACCGACGATCACCTGAAGAACCACGGCTTCCTCTATGTCCGGGACAATCGATGGCGGCTTTCTCCCGCCTTCGACATCAATGCGCAGGCGCGGCGCCAGCCGCAGATGGAAACCGGGATCAGCCCGCTGAGCGGCTTTGAGCCCTCGGTGGACGCTGCCGTGGAAGCCGCCCCCTTCTTTGAGATCTCCGTGGACGAAGCGCGTCATCTGGCGCGTGACCTTGCCGATGGGATCTCAAAGCAGTGGCGTGCGCACTTCCAGAGCCAGGGCATGAGGGGCGCCGCAGCTTCAGCATACACGGCGGCGTTCGAGCACGAGCAGATGGAGGTTGCGCTGCGCTTGGCGCAGTGATGGTTCGGTTGCACATGTCGCTCTCCATCGGATCGGTCTGCCGGTTCTGACCACATAGCCGCCTGCACAAGTCAGACTTGATCCGCCATGCTGCCAGCACGGGTTCAGGCCGACGCGGGTCACCTTTCGCAGGCAGCCTTTTGCACATCCCGCGCTTCCGCTAGCCCGATCGGCCCGCGATAGATGGAAGCAAGAAGATGACATCAAGACATTCGACACTGACCGCGCAAAGGGTTCAGGAGTATTGTGACCTGAGGCTGGGGCCGGTTTTGCCGCCAGACCAGGTCAAAAGCCTCTGCCGCTACCTGACCGCATTCTTGGGGCGCGGTGAGTATCCGCCCTATCGCGGCAGTATCCTGGATCTCCGGGCGGTGGCAGAATCTTTGGACATGGAGCCCAGTGATCTCTCCGCAGTGCGCGCCCTGCTCAAACCGATCTTTGATGCCGTATCGCGCGAAGTGACAGAGCAGCGCCTTCGCCCGCCGAAGGCGCCCCGAGTCCGGCGGCCTCACCCGAATGCGGGCAGAAAGCCGCGTCCCATCGAGGAATTTCCAGAGCCGCTGAACGAGACATGGGATGAGCCGGGCAGTTTCGGTGAAGCGCTTCGGCTGCACGCCGTGCGTCATGGCGAAACCACCTATCACCTCTATAGTGCTGTGGTGCGACCGGAGGACGGGGTTCACCGCAGTACTCTGATCTCCTGGGGCAAAGGCAAGAAAGCGCCACGATCTGCGATCAGCCTGGAAATCCTCAGGCGGATCGAGCGACGTTATCGGCTTCCGGAAGGATATTTCGCCAGCATGCGGGGAGGGGCTGAGCGCGCCCCGGGTGACTTCATCCTGCACGATGTGACACCGGCAGAGCGCCGACGGCTGGCATGGCACTTGCCGGAAGATTTCAACCGCAAGTCACGGGCGGAACAGGTCGAGATTGTCGAATGGGTGCGCCGGGTGATTGTCAGCGGATCGACTGATTACCGGCGCTATCAGGCGGTTATGATGCGTCAGCGCTATGCCGTTCGTTTCGCCTGTGCCGCAGGCCCGCGGCGTAAGCTGCCCCCCGCGACGAGCGATACGGCCGGGATTGTCGAAGCGCCCGCGCGACTGAATGAAGAGATGGCGGCGCTCTTGCGATTCAAGACCGCAACCTTTGCAGCATTCGGCCTGCAGCGGAACGGGGTATGGGGCGACGAAACCGCTACGCAGAAGGTGGATCATTTCGGGCTGTGGTTCGGGGCTTTTGCCGCTCCGGTGGAAAGCGAGGTCCATGGCTTCGGCGCCGACCCCCATAGCCTCACCTTCGCGATGATGGTTTTTCCTCAGGTCTGGGACTGGTATCTGCAATGGCGGGAGCGCCGGCGGGGCTTCTACACTAAATGGGAAATCGACCTGCTGTCGATCGCGGCTGCCTTTTGCCGGGAAGAGACCGGATGGCTGCGTCAGATGCCAAGCCTGGCAGACCATCTGGTTGTGATCGAGGGATTGATCTCGGCAGACGACATTGCTGCGGCGCGAGCAGATTGGGGCGGCACATGCGAGCGGATGTATAAACATGCCCGGCGGCGCACGAAGGAGATCGACAGGGTAGCGCGTATTCATCGGGACCCGTTCGAGCCGATCCTTCCCGTGCTGGAGGCACCAAGCCCGGTCGGCGAGTATCGGAAGATCACGGAGGAGATCCTTCAGCGCCTCCCCGACGAAGAGTTGCATCCGCGAGCGGCTGCTGAAGCGGTCAGAACCTTCCTGCTCCTGCGCATCGGCATGCACACCGGTCTGCGGCAGAAGAACCTTCGTGAGCTGATGCTTTGCGTCCGTGGTGGCCTGCCGACCTCCGAGCGCCGGTTGGAGGACATGAAACGCGGTGAGTTGCGCTGGAGCACGCGCGACCAGGGCTGGGAGATTCTGATCCCCGCCATCGCGTTCAAGAATGCGAATTCGTCGTTCTTCGGGTCCAAACCGTTTCGGCTGATCCTGCCCGACCTCGGTCGGCTCTATGAAATGATCGATGCATGGCTTGAGCGTCATCGGCAACGACTGATCGGCGAGGCGGTTGATCCCGGGACTTTCTTCGTCAAGACGGCGAAACGAACGAGCACCGACGCGGCATACGGCCAGAACACGTTCTACGAGGCCTGGCGCACCGCGATCCAGCGCTATGGGATCTACAATCCGTGGACGGGCAAGGGAGCCATCGAGGGATTGCTGCCCCATGGGCCACACAATGTGCGGGACGTTCTCGCCACCCACATCCTGAAGCAGACAGGATCCTACGAGCAGGCCAGCTATGCCATCCAGGATACGCCAGAGATGGTCGCGCAGCATTACGGGCGCTTCCTGCCTCAGGACAAGGCCGAGATCGCGGCCAGGATCCTCAACCAAGTTTGGGCGGCATAGAGTGGAAGGTGGACTGATTCCCTAGGTTTCCTGTGTAGGAAAATGTCGACAAGGGCGGAAAGCGGACGTTCGATGCGCATCGCATGAAAGTCTGAAACATCTGCATCGCGGACGGTGGTCAGACCGCAGATGAAGGTCTGCTATGCTGAGTTCAGCGGCCAATACTCAACTGATTAGGGCCCTGCCTTCTTCGTCAGCTCGTGGCTGAGTTCTTCGATCAGGTCGGCAAACTCTCGTACCGCGGAATCTCGGATTAGAAGGCGTTGCCCTCGGGCGTAGGTCTTGTCGCCACTTCGATCAATGTAGTCTTGATCTACGATTCCCTGCTGATGCGCGAGAAGATGGCGCTGCTGAAAGTAAACCTTGAGCTGGTCAAGCTTGGCCTGCCCGATCAGATCGACATAGGCGTACCCAATCTCAGCCTTCCACAAGTCCGACCCCGCATCGAGATTCTGGAAGGCATTGCGGCGAGCCGTCTTTCCGCTCTGACGCTCATATAGCTGCTCGTTCAACCTTTGGAACGACATTACCGTGTCTTGGATGGCCTTCTCCAGAAGCGTTCGGAACATCACCTCGGCATCATCGGGACCGAGCGTGTTCCGCAGGGTTTTGCCAAGCCCTGCGGCGGTGCGGATCGTGTTCAAGGTTTGCGTGAAGGTATGGCTTGCAGAGTTCGCTCCACAGCTCGGGCAGAAGTATGCAGCGCCAACGTAGGAATAGCGGCAACCGCAGCTCTCGCAGGATGTACGCAGCCGCATCGGCTCCGCAGCTGCTACTGGCACAAGTACGGCGTCCCGTCCGCCTTTCACGTCCAAGGTGATACTCAGGAAGGAGTTGCGGTTCTGGCGGCGCTTCGACGCCGCCGCGTCCGCTCTCATCGCCTTGTTCATAGAGTTGGTGATCGTACCGAGTGCGTAATCTCGGGCAGCCTCTACCTGCGCCCTAGGATACCACGACTTGGCAGGAGCTACATGCCCGCAGGATGGACAGAACACCTCTTCGTCTCGAACGATGTTCGACCAGTCTTCACCATAAATCTTGAAGAGGAAAAGGCATGGCTCGGAAGGGCATTCCTTGTCGAGATACCCTTCGGCATCAAGCTTGATAGGGACGGGTATTTCTTTCATCCGTCCAAGCCTTTCGAGCTCCCGTTGAAGATTCTTGAACATTGGGTCCGCTTTCAATGGTGCTTTTCAAAACCGAATGCCACCGCCGATAAATTCCGGCGCCAGGGGGATTGAGTTATCGTTCAATCTCTTACGGAGCATATCACGATCTGGAAGCGTAAAGTCATAGGGGCTCGCAAGCTCCCTCTCGACGGCCTGAGCCAAGCTGGTCAGTTCACCGGACAGCTTCACAAGACCCTCCCATTTTGCAACGTCATTCAAGATGCGCCGCGTTCCATCCGGCGTCATGAGGGAAGTCGCGCGAGTATGATCACGAGACAATTCATCGAACCAGCGCTCGACACCCGACAGAATCATCAGGTCCCGTGCGACCAGATGCGTGATGTAGTGATTGGGACAATGGTAGATCAGGCTTCCGATGTCGTAGCTGCTGAGCGCAATTTCGACGTCTGCATCGTTCTTAACATTCTTGGCCAATCGGATACCCATACGGGCCCCCTCGTTGGTCTGGCGGGCTTTGGCAGTGATTTCGGCGATATAGATGAAAGGATAGTTGGTGATGTGCTCGCGCGTGTACTTGTTGACGATCTCAACGCCGCGCTGCGCTTCTTCAAGCGTCCGCTGATAGGTTGCCGTGTCAAACCAGTTCGATGGGACCACATCGACTTTGCGTCGAAAGGCACCATCCGAAAGCTGAATGGATTTAGCCGGCGTCCTGTCGACAGTCGCTCCCCAGAAGCGGCGTTCCAAGACCTCTTCTGATTTTGCTCTGAGAAGCAGGACGTCGTCGGTCACCGAACCGACGCCTGAATACGGAAGGTATGATTTCAAGCTTCCTTCACAGTATTGCCGGTGAAGGCAGACACCTTCGATAACGAGCAGGTCCACATCACTGACGCCACGGATATGGACATTCAGGGGAACCGAACCCTGAAGCCGGAAGGCGGGATACAGCCCTTCTGAGGAAAGGCCTTCTTTCAGGTTTCGCTCAACCTTCTCGGCTTCTTCGTGCGAAATCTGGGTGGAGCGAGGATCAACCTCCTGCATCGCACCGAGGGCATACTTCGTCGCCTTGCTTGTCGCGCGTTTCTCGTAAGCCTCACCAAAACCTTGGGAGTTAAGAACAATGTTCTGATCGTCCATCCGGCGCATACGCAAACGCGCAAGTCGATCATCAAAATTACGCGGCATTAGGCACGCTCCTCTTCAAATTCATGGTTCCATGCGTGAAGCGGCCGCCGCCGTTGAAATAGCTGCCCTCCGCTGTCTGAAGGTCAGGTTCGAACAGGAGTTCGCAGTGGCCTATATGGGCCTGAAGCTCCGGCTCTCCCGGTTTCGGCTGGTTTCTGTAACTATAGATGAGCCTGTACCGGCGGCCCTCAGGGACCAGAGCCGCCGAGATGCTTTGTGATCCGCTCTGTACTGTGCGGAGGCACACGAAAATCTTCTCGTATTTCTGGGTGATCTCGACCTGACCTGACCATTGCCATTTCGGCTGATGATCCTGGTCATAGGAAAGGCCTTCAAGCAACCAGGTTCCTGAAACATCAGGAATGCCAACAGCGGCGCGAACTCCCTTCCAGCGCCAACCAAACCTATCGAAAACAAAGAACATCGTCGCGAATACTGCGGCTCCTGTGACGGGCCAGAAGACTATCTCCGGAAGACTCAGGTAACCTGCATCCTGCGCGATAGTCATGATAAACCCCGCGCCAGTAGCCAAGGCACCAGCAATCGTTCCTGCGAAGAATGCAATGTACATGCCAATCTTGGATCGGCTATGGCCGACGACTGAATACTCATGCTCGGACAAGGCATACCTTTCTGACTTGGCTCATATTGATGCTTCACCTCACAGAATAACCGCATGTAGACTAAAATTAGAGTCATTCTTAGCTGCTCGGCCCCTGAAAGCTGGACCATTTGAAGCTGGGCTTCCCTGCTATCCTTTCTGGGCTGGGAGAGGCGCAGACGGCCTTCATCCTAAAGCAGGGCGAGCTAGGCATCTTCGTCGAGACACCTAGGCTCTAGACTCATTAACTTTAGAGCCAGAAGAGGACGGTTGCAGCGAGAGCTATGGCCGAGAGGAAGACAATGGGGCACCTGTCGTATCGGGTTGCAACTCGTCGCCAATCCTTGAGCCTGCCGAACATGATCTCGATGCGGTTGCGGCGTTTGTAGCGGCGCTTGTCGTATCGAACTTTCTTCTTGCGGGTTTTCCGCCCCGGGATGCAGGCGCTTATGCCCTTGTCTTTCAACGCATCCCTGAACCAATCGGCGTCGTATCCCCGATCCGCCAGCATCCACTCTGCCTTTGGAAAGCTGCGCAGCAGAGCAGCGGCTCCGCTGTAGTCGCTGACCGGACCGGCTGTGACAAACAGGCTGATCGGGCGACCTTGGGCATCAGCAACGGCGTGAAGCTTGGTATTCATACCACCCTTTGTGCGCCCGATCAGGCGACCACGCCCCCCTTTTTCACCCGCAGGCTGGAGGCCGTGCGATGAGCTTTCAGGTATGTCGCATCGATCATGATGGTCTTCTCGTCGGCAGCCTCCGACGCCAGTCCGTGCATCATTCGGGTGAACACCCCCATCCGGCTCCAGCGCTTCCAGCGATTATAGAGCGTCTTGGGCGGGCCATACTCACGAGGGGCATCGCACCAGCGCAACCCATTGCGATTGATAAAAATTATGCCGCTCAGAACGCGGCGGTCATCCACCCGCGGACGGCCATGGCTCTTGGGGAAGAAGGGCTCAAGCCGCGCCAGCTGCGCGTCTGTCAGCCAGAAAAGATTGCTCATCAGAAGGGTCTCCTGACACCTTCTGAATCACCGAACAAAAGCACAATCAATGGGTCCTGACCCTAGCGATTTCCATCTATATAAGAGCGCGCCACGCGGGTGCGGTCTCATAAAATACATCAATCGTAAACCCGTTGCCAAGCGATTTTGGGTCTATAGCAGTGGCGTTCACGGAAGGTAGCCATTGCTGATTTCCGCATGCTCAACGACGTATGCCACGAGGCTGCACGCCGACCCTCACAAGCCCATGACCACAGCGTTCGCTGCGCCGCGCACCGACGTCCGCCTCTCGGGTTCGTCTCAGGTGCGGTGCCGCAACGCACACATCCGGCTTCACTTCCGCTCAGGACAAATACGCGGCACCCTGCTGCGCGCTGTTTGAATGGCCACTTGCTCGGTGTCGCCGCGGAGGCCGAACGGCGGCTTTGGAGAACGCGGCGAAGCAGCATCGATCGAGGTCGACCGGCAGCTAAGGTGAAGGTTTTCTGATGCGGGTCGCGGCGTAACGGTTGCATCGATATGCGACCACGACCCGCGTTGGAAAACCTCCCAAGGAGGAAGCCGCGGGGGTCTAGGATCACCCTATGGGGAAAGTGCGCGGACGGGCGTGGCAGCGGCTGGGTCAGGGAGGGCGGCTGAAGGTGCGCATAGCGCCTGAGAAGGGCGCAAACTTGGTCGATGCTTCCGAGAAAGCTGCTGGTTGCGCCGTGGTTGCTGCCGTGTGGCGCGCCAGGGGGCGATAGGCGCATGCGGACTTGGCCGGGTCTGCGAGGCACAGCCGCTATTTTCTACGGATGACAGGCTATATGTCATGCGGCCCGCTCCCTCGGTGGGGCCCGCGACATCGGTGTCTGCCCTCGGCGGAATATCTCGACGATGCGCATGGGGCCGCCGCAGCAGGGACATGGTTCGCGCAGGGTGAATGGGACGATATCGGTCCGGGGTTCCGGCACGGTGACCTGTTCAGGCTGCCGGACGCCGAGCAAGGCGCGAATCTTCGCGATGTTTATCTTGCGGGCCGAACTGGCCAGCAGGCCGTAGTGCCGGATGCGGTGGAAGCCATCAGGCAGGACGTGGATCAGGAAGCGACGGATGAACTCGCCGGTGGCCAGGCGCATGACCGATCGCCGGTCGCCCTGCTTGATGCGATAGTCCTTCCAGCGGAAGGTGACGGTATGGGCATCGACACTGACCAGGCGGCTGTTCGAGATCGCCACCCGGTGCGTGTATCTACTCAGATAGGCCAGCACGGCCTCGGGTCCTCCGAAGGGCGGCTTGGCATAGACCACCCATTCAGATCTGCGGAATGGGGTCAGCCAGGCGGCGAAGGCCGCGCCGTCCCCCAGCCTGACCATGTCGCCGAAGAAGCTGAGCGCGCCTGCGCGATGCAGTGCGCACAGCCCCTCGATGAACAGGCGCCGGAACAGCCGTGACAGAACCCGCACATGCAGGAAGAAGCCCGGGCGGCAAGGCACCCAGCGAGCGCCTTCGGGTGACAGGCCGCCGCCCGGGACGATCATGTGGATGTGGGGATGATGTGTCAGTGCTGATCCCCAGGTGTGCAGCACACTGGTCATGCCGACACGGGCACCCAGCCGCTTTGGGTCGGCCGCGATGGTCATGACCGTTTCGGCCGAGGCGCGGAACAGCAGGTCATACACCGCCTTCTTGTTCCAGAATGCAATCTGCGCGATCTCGGCCGGCAGGGTGAAGACGACGTGGAAATACTCCACGGGCAGCAGGTCTTCGGCGCGCGCCGCCATCCAGTCGCGTGCTGCGGATCCCTGACACTTCGGGCAATGCCGGTTCTTGCAGGAGTTGTAAGCGATATGGTGGTAGCCGCATTTGGCACAGCCCGCCACATGCCCGCCGAGTGCCTCGGTCCGGCAGGCCTCGATGGCCGACATCACCCTGAGCTGGGGCAGGCTGACGTGCCCCGCATTGGCCTGTCGCCACGCAGGACCATGGGCGCGGAAGATGTCAGCGATCTCCAGCCCCAGCCGGGTCACACCCGGCGCCGGTCACTCTAGGCTTCGCTTAACGGTCTGATCCTGCAGCTTCGCCAGCATCTCATAGGGGCTGACAACATCGCGGATCGTCTTGGTGGCGACATGGGTATATTGCGCTGTGGTTGTCAGTTTGGCATGGCCGAGCAAAACCTGGATCACCCGGACATCGGTGTTCGCCTCCAGGAGATGCGTAGCAAAGCTGTGGCGCAGCGTGTGCAATGTCGCCGGTTTGCTGATCCCGGCCATGTGCCTGGCGGACGTGAAGGCCCGGTTCAGCTGGCGCGGCGAGATCGGGTTGATCTTCGGCTTGCCTGGAAACAACCAGCCCTCTGGCCGTGCCTCACGCCACCAGTCGCGCAGCAGGTTCAGAAGGCCCGGCGATAACATCATCTTGCGATCCTTCCTCCCCTTTCCCTGCTCGACATGGATCAGCATCCGGTCACTGTCGATATCGCCGATCTTCAGGTTGCAGACCTCGGCTGCGCGCAGTCCCGCGCCGTAGGAAATGCTCAGCGCGGCGCGATACTTCAGCCCCGGTCCAGGCGCCGCCATCAGGATGTCGGAGACTTCCTCGACGCTGAACACTACCGGCAGTTTGCGCGGCTCGGTCCTGAACTGCATGAACCGCTTCATATCCTCGCGCCCGCAGGTCATGCCGAAGAAGAACCTGAGTGCCACGATCCGCACATTGAACGTCGACGGCGTGACGCCGGTGTCGGTCATGTGCAACTGATAGGCCCGCAGTTCCTCGCGCGTGGCCGTATCAGGCGAATGCCCAAGAAAGGCCGCGAAATCCTTGATGGCACGGATGTGCGCTTGCTGGGCCTTCTCGCCCATGCCACGGATGCGCATGTCTTCGATCATCCGCTGGCGCAGCGGAGTGGTTCGTTCCTCCGTCATGGAAACCTCCTGTCTGATGAAGGGGAAAGTCCCCAATCGTCAGACAGAAATGCCCGCATACAAATGCACGCGGCTCATATCATCGCTGAACCCTCACCAAGGGCGCCAATGCCGCGGAGCGGCTTCGTCCAAGGGCCGATGTTGGCCCACCCGAGCGCCGAGCTGTTTGCGGAAATCCCGCCATATGGGTTGCGTCGAATTGGGGCGTCGCAGCAGAAGCCGAGATCGGGGATCCTCAACACGAGCGCTTCAGACTGTAAGCGTGGCTATCTTGGTCAGACCGGCCAGGTGAGCAGTATTAGCGGCACCCCGACCGCTACGACCAGCAGAGACAGCGGCGCGCCAAGCCGCGCGTAGTCGCTAAACCGATACCCGCCTGGGCCCAGCACCAGCGTGTTGCACTGATGGCCGATGGGGGTCAGGAAGTCACACCCAGCCCCGACCGCCACCGCCATCAGGTAGGCATCGGGGGCATGGCCCAGGCGTTCCGCAAAAATCGCCGCAATCGGTGCCATGACCAGGACGGTCGCAGCATTGTTGAGAAACGGCGTCACGGCCATTGCGACCATCATGATCAATCCCACCGCGCCCCATGCCGGAAGCCCCGTCGCCATCGAGGAGAGCATATCCCCTATCAGTTCCGTGCTACCGGTGGTCTGCATGGCCTCGCTGACCGGGATCAGCGCGCCGAGCATCACAAGGAGCGGCCACTCAATCGCCTGATAGGCCGCCTCCGGGCTGATCGCCCCGGTCAGGATCATCGCCAGTGCCGCACCGAAGAAGGCGATGGCCACCGGCACCAGCCCAAACGCAGTCGCCCCCATCGCTACCGCAAGGATGAGCACCGGCAAGATATCCCGCCGGACTGAGCCAAGCCGCATCTCGCGCTCCGCGAGCGGCAAGAGGCCGAGCGCCTGCATCCGCTCGCCCAGACTTTCCAGAGGGCCCTGCAACAGCATCACATCACCCGGCGCCAGAACCGTCTCTGAGAGCCGAGCCGTCATCCTTTGGCCAGAGCGTGAGATCGCGATCAGATTGACGCCATGCTCATCGAAGAGATGCACCCGTTTGACGGTCTGGCCGATCAGCGCCGAATCCACCTTCATGACCGCCTCGATCACGCCGATCTTGCCAGCTGGGGCATCGCCGCGTGCTGGCTCATCCTGACGCGCCAAGACAAAACCCGCCTTTGTGACCGCGCGCTCCAGGCTATCCGGCTGGCCGCGGAGTTGCAGGATATCCCCGGTCTCGATCTTTGAATCCGAAAGCGTCACTGCCCGCCGCTTTTTGTCCCTGATTACCCCAGTAACGGTGACCTCCCCATCTGCAAGGCTGAGGAACTCGCCAATGGTTTTCCCGCACAGGGCGGAGGCCGCATCGACCCGGGCCTCGGTGTTGTAATCGCTGATATTGACCGCCTCACCCAGCGATGCGGTCGCGCGCCGGTCTGACGGCAGCAGAAAACGGGATGCGAAGACCAGGAAGATGAGCCCGACAAGCGAAAGCCCAAGGCCGACCGGCGCATAGTCGAACATGCGGAACGGCGTGCCGGTCATCTGTTCGCGAAGCTGGCTGACAATGATGTTGGGCGACGTTCCGACCAGAGTGATCAGACCGCCCAAGAGCGAACCGAAGGCCATCGGCATCAGATAGAGCGAGGGCGAATTGCCGGATTTCTTCGCCATCTTCAGCGCCGCAGGCATCATCATCGCCAATGCACCAATGTTCTTGATCAGCGCAGACAGGACCGTCACCGAGCCGATCAGCACCACAAGCTGAATCTGGAAGCGCGACAGCTTCCGCACCAGCCAGCGCAGCGCCATTTCGATAAGCTCGGAGCGCGATACGGCCGCGCTGACGACAAGCGCGCTGGCCACAATGATGACGATATCGTCGCTGAAGCCGCTGAATGCGTTCTCCGGTGCCACCGTCCCTGCCGCCACCGATGCTGCCAGCGCGACCATTGCAACCACATCATAGCGCAACCGCCCATAGATGAAGAGCGCCATCATACCGATGATGATGGCGAATGCCGCGATCTGAGGCATGGTCATGTCGAGGATACCCGGATGTGGGGAACTATGTTCTAAAACGCCTACCAATAACAGAAGTTCCATTCGACATTAGGGCGATGGCAACTCAGTTTTGCAAGACTTCACTGCACGTCCGCAGCGCAACCATCGCGGCCGCAACTTTGTTGCAGGGCCAATCTATCTTAAGTTTCCGAGGAGCCGTCACGCAGAAGCTTTCGGGGTCGAACGGCGGCTTTGGGTCGAGGTGGTCATCTACGGGATCTCTTTTTTCGCGCGGCCCCTAATATCTGTACCAGAGGAGCATTGCTCTGCATCGTATACGTCCGGAAAACCTCCCAGAATGCGTCTGAGACACCGAAACTGAAGGAGATTCGCTCATGATCGCCAATATCCTGATTGCTCTGATCGCCGCGCTTCACATCTATATTCTGGTCATCGAGATGTTTCTCTGGACCACACCGAGGGCCCGGCGCGCGTTCAATCTGACCGAAGATCTCGCGGCAAAGACCAAAGTGATGGCCGCCAATCAGGGCCTTTACAACGGGTTTCTGGCAGCGGGGCTTATCACGGGCCTTGTGATGGGGCCGGCCGGAATGGCTTTCAAACTGTTCTTTCTGATCTGTGTAGCAGTTGCAGGGGTTTTCGGTGCGGCGACCGCGACTAGCAAGATCTTGTTCATCCAGACGTTGCCCGCGCTGCTGGCACTTGGCACACTTCTGGCGGGAATATGAGACATAGGGGCGAAGGTGCTCAGAACGGGAACTGAGCGTCGAGATATTTGTCCATATGGGCTGACCAGAGTGCCGGTTTGAACATCAGCCCGTGACCCGCGCGCAGAGCGACAAACTGGCCCAGGCCGCCCGCCTCCAGAAATTGCGCATGGTTTTTCACGCAATGGGCGATGCTGTAATATGGGTCATTGCTGCCGTGGAGCCAAAGCGTAGAAACGCCTGCGGTTGCCCCGCGACGGAAGAGCTGCGGATTAAGCGCCTCATAGCCCGGGCAGGCTTGCCCGAGCCAGCCGCCGTTGAAATTTACCGCCGCTTTGAACAGCCCCGGCCGCATACCTGCGAAGGCGATGGCAAGGATCCCGCCACGCGACACTCCTCCGATGGCCAGACGGGTCATGTCGACGCCTGCCAGCGCGGGCAGATAATCCATCACATCATCGATATCTTCGACCGCGCGCTCAAAACCGGCCAATGCAATTGCCGTGTGACAGGAGTAGCCTCCCTCCGGTGCCAGCCCTTCGCTATAAACGCCGCCCGACTTCCCCCTTCCGCGCCGCTGCGGGAAGATTGTCATCCAGCCGCGCTGCGCGAAATATCCGGCAATGACGGCAGGGCTGATCGTGCGCCGGAAGACCGCCTCATTCAGCCCGCGTCCGGTCGATCCATGGTTGAAGATCATCGCCGGAAAGCGGCCAGAGCCGGGTGGGTTTGCGATGACGAGTTCCAGCTCTACGTCCCCCTCGCGCGAGGGAGCGAAGGTCTTCGTGATGCGATAGGGGCGCGACATTATTGGCCCTGCTTGCGCAGCCAGCTTCGGATCCGGCCGCGCGCATTGGTGTAAGGCGATGAGGTGTTGAACTGGATCATCCGGCCCTTCGTCCATTTGCCATACCACGGCTCGCCATAAAGCTCAGCATCGGAGCGCGCAGCGATCGTCTCTGACAGTCGTGCCTTGACCGCTTTCAGCCTGGTCAACAAGGCGGGCCAGGGATCGGTCTGATGGTCCGCATAGAATTTTTGCGCCAGCTGCCCAAGCCGGTTCCACTGAAAGCCGGTCTCTGGAAAGTCCGGGGTCACGCCGCGGTCATCGAGATCAAGCCATTTCAGCACGAGTTCGTTCCAGCCGATCAGATAGGCAACCAGATCGGCGGGGCTCATCTGCGTCCCTGCCACATGGCCGTCCAGCGATGCATCACGTGCAAGCTGTGGCGGCACGCGCTCCAGATCGGTGATGAGTTTGCCGAATGTTGTCTCAACAGCGGCGATCAACTCGTCCGAAGACTGGGGAACGGCCATCCTGGTTTTCTTCCTTTTTGTCCCGCCAGCGAATAGGGCCAGCCTGCCCGTCTCAAGCTTGCAGCGGTGGGCAACCGGCTGCAATGATCGTGCGCAAATATTTGGATGGTCGATCCGGAGCGGGTCGCAGTCCCGATCGAGGAAAAACCAGATGGACAGGATCACGCAATATCTGGAAGATCTGCGCCTGCAGGGAGGTGAACTCTCTCCGATGGTCAGCGCACTGCGTCAGCTGGCGCTGGCGTCGGGAACAGATGTTGCCGAGGACTTCAAATATGGCGGTATTCTGTTCGGCGCGCCGCGTCATTTCTGCGGCGTTTTTGCCTATAAATCGCATGTGACCGTCGAGTTCAGCGAAGGTCATGCACTTTCGGATCCCTTCAAGGTGCTTGAGGGCAAGGGCAAGTTGCGCCGTCATATCCAGCTGGAAAGCGAAGCAGACATCACGACAAAGCAGGTGGCCGCCTATATCACTGCGGCCGCCGTTCACAGCCGTTCGTGATTTGCAGGCAGGTGAGACGGCGCATTATGCTCGACGAAAATAAGGAGCTTTCACCATGCGTACCCTAATCCTGGGTTTTGGTGCTGCAATGATCGCCGGTTCGGCCTTTGCCGAGGTGTCCTTGTCGATTCCGTTGCAAGCCGGGGCGACCAGCACAGTGACAACCGCGACCTATAACTGCGCCGGGGGAGAGCCCTTCCAGGTGCAATATCTCAATGCCGGGGCCAATGCGCTGGCAGTGTTGCCTGTCGAAGGTGAGGAGCGCATCTTCGTCAATGTCGTTTCAGGGTCGGGCGCACGCTATGCTTCGGGCCCGTATATCTGGTGGTCGAAGGGCGAAAACGCCACGCTTGAGAATGAGCTGGAGGAAGGCAGCCTGAAGGACTGCGTCTCAAAGGATTTTCCGGCAGCCCAGTGAGGAACCGGGCATCGGCACAGGACGCGGAAGTGCACGTTTCACGCATCAGGCAGGCCGGCTGCGCTTGAGCCCAGCATCCGCACCTTCAGCAAGTCCAGGAATGCTCTGATCTGAGGCTGCCGCAGGGCCTGTGGCCGTGTGAAAAGATAGACCTCCAACCGGGGCAGCGACAGATCGGGGAATGGCTCGACGAGTCCGGTCGCCAGAACCCGTGGCAAGATTGCGGCGCCGTGGCCGCGCCTGACCGCCTCGAGTTGAGCGGCAAAGGAGGACACCCGGATGTGGATGTTGCCGAATCCGGCGGCCCGCGCGGCTTTCATATGCGGAAGCTGGTCCTGTGGCGGCAACAACCCGATCATTGGCAGGCTCTCGGCTGCGTTGCCGGACCGGGCAGCCAGATCCGGTATGGCAAAGACGCCGAAGGCCACGTCAGGCAGGCGCGTGTAGATCAGCGAGGGCTCGCCCATGTGCAGCGTGCGGATTGCGATATCCGAGGCGCCCTGCGACAGTTTCACCAGATCGGGTGTGACGGTGAAATCCACCGTGCATCCAGGATGCCGTGTCGTGAATTCCACCGCCGCATCGGTGACGGGGCCGATGAAGCCCTCGCCTGCGGTGACCCTGACGCGACCAGAAAGGCCGGTGGTTTCCGGTGGCGGCACCAGCGCAGTTTCAAAATCCTGCGCCGCCTGGACCAAGGCTGCGCCACGCGCGGTCAGCCTGGTGCCATCCGCACCGCGCTCGACAAGCGCCGCGCCGATCCCCGCCTCCAGCTGGGTGATCCGGCGCGAGAGCGTCGAGGCCGCGATCCCGAGCGCTTCGCCCGCGCGCAGGAAACTACCGCGCCGCGCTACCGCCAGCAAAAGGCGCAGATCATCCCAGTTCATCTCGTCACCTCGCTTTGCACTCAGGCAAAGCCGTTTTGCCATGGTGCACGTTCTGCGCAAAGCCCTGCCGCGCTATCTGCAGGGCAACAGGCGCATTCCGCGCCGGGCAGGATAATCGACATGCACACCGTCTTCGTCACCGGCGCGACCGGGCTTCTGGGCAACAACCTCGTGCGACTCCTGCTGGAGCGCGGCCTGGTGGTGCGGGCGCTGGCCCGATCGCAGGCAAAGGCAAGGGCGCAGTTCGGCGAAATCCCCGGGCTGACGATCATAGAGGGCGATATGCAGGATGTTGCGGGTTTTGCGCCGGCGCTCACGGGCTGCGATGTGGTCTTTCACACCGCCGCCTATTTCCGCGAGAGCTATGGCGGCGGCAAGCATTGGGCGATGTTGAAACGGATCAATGTCGATGCGACGGCCGAGCTGATCGCCGCCTCATATGCGGCAGGTGTGCGCCGGCTCATCCATACGAGCTCAATCGCCGTGGTGAACGGTCCGCGCGGCGCGCTGATCAATGAGAGCATGACCCGCGACCCGCGGGATGCCGATGACTACTACCGCAGCAAGATACAGTCCGATGCTGTTGTGCAGGATTTCCTGCGCAGCCACCCCGAGATGTTTGCGGCCTTCGTCATGCCGGGCTGGACGCATGGCCCCGGCGATCTGGGGCCAACGGCGGCGGGTCAGTTCACGCGGGACTATCTGAAACGGGCGCTGCCCGGGATTCCACCCGGAACATTCTCATTCGTCGATGCGCGGGATGTGGCCTTTGCCATGGCCGCCGCCGCCGGGAAGGCACGAAGGGGCGAGCACTATCTCGCCGCCGGACACCATATCGCCATGCCGGATTTGGTACAAATCTACCAGCAGGTCACCGGGGTTCCCGCACCGAAGCGCAAGATTCCGGTCGCGATCCTGTGGCCCATTGCGGCATCGCAGGAACTGGTCGCCCGGATCACTGGCCGCCCAGCACTTCTGAGCCTCGCCACCGTGCGCACCATGCGGGCCGAAGCCGAGCGCACGCGTTTCAATCCAGCGAAATCACACGACGAGCTTGGCCTGACCTTCCGCCCAATCGCCGAGACGATCCGCGACGAAGTGGCATGGTTCAAAAAGCAGGGCATGGTGTGACGCTTTAGATGAAGTTTGAGCTACTCCCCGGAAATCGGACAGTGACGGAAGCTACGATCTGACGTTTGCTGGTCTCCAAGGACGAGGAGATCAGGAATGCGGAAACGCAGGAACCATGACGCGGGCTTCAAGGCGCGCGTGGCACTTGAGGCTGTTAAGGGCGAGCGCACTGTGTCGGAGTTGGCGGCCGAATACGGCGTGCATCCGACGATGATCCATCAATGGAAGAAATCGCTGCTCGACGGGGCTGCGGACATCTTCGAGCGCGGCGGCAAGAAGCCCGCGACGGAGGTGGATGAAGAGACGGTCCGGTCATTGCACGCCAAGATCGGGGAGCTGGCTGTCGCCAACGATTTATATGAGAGAGATTCTGTCAATAGCGCATACTCCATCGCTCGACCGTGGGATCACGGGCAGCATGCTGGGCTTGTATGGGCGGGCTGATCGGCTCGTGTTGGGCATGCGATCCGGGTCGCATCAACTTATATCCGGCAGCTCCATGACGGCTGACCACAATCCTGCATACACGTTGTCCGATCGGGGACGGGTTCACACTTTTTGTCGGCATGGCTGAGATGCCAATCGTTGACACGACGCCCGTCATCCCGCCTTCTGACCCCCGGCCAGGGGCCTGAAGCTCTCAGGTCTCGAAGCTCACGCTGCTTTCCGCGACAGCGTTGCCCCGTGCGGCAGGGCACCGGTCTCGACATATCTCCAAAGCACCACGGCCAGTTTGCGGGCCAGCGCCACCAGCATCACGCGGCGCACGCGCGGACCCTGTCCGCGGGTGCGCCGCCCATACCATTGTGCCAAGGCTGTCTGGGGCTGGTAACGCAGCCAGAGCCACGAAATCTCGATCAGGATCCGTCGGGCCCAGCTGTTGCCGGCCTTCGAGATGCCTTGGCAACGGGTGACCGCGCCACTGTCATAGGCGCTTGGCGTCAGACCCAGATAGGATGCCAAGTGTCGGCGCGAGGCGAAGGAACGGGCAAATACTTCCCGAGCCATGATGGATGAAGCGGCCCCACCAACGCCTTGAAGCTGTTCAAGCCTCTGACGTTTGACTTCTACCGCCGGATCCTGTGCATCGGCCAGATCACGTTCTTTCTCTACCGTGCGCAATTGGTCTTCGACCATATTGAGGCGGGCATACTCGCGCTCAAGTTCAGCGCGAAGGCGGGGCGGAAGAGGGTGGCCTTCTCCGGTTCTCAGCACCGTAAAATCAATTCTTGCGCGCCGTAGCCGTGGTTCCACTTCGCGGATACCTTGAGCAAAGAGCAGTCCCTTGATCCGATTGATGTGAGCAGTCCGCTCCTGGATGAGCCGATCCCGTTCGCGATGTGACCGTCGGGCATCCTCCTCCTCAGCGCTTAGAACCCGGACGATAGAGCAGACATGGCGGTCTCCCCTGTCAACGGCCACGAGGGCGTTCAATAGCGACAGGACATCGATCCGATCCGTCTTGACCCGCCGCGCTCGTCTGTTCACTTGAAGGGAAGCCGGGTCAAAGACGCGGACATCGATCCCATGGCAGAGCAGAAACCGGGCCAGCCAGAACCCATCGTGCCCTGCTTCAAAACATAAAACCAAGCGGTCAACCCCTAGTTGTCGCAGCCTCGCCAGCCGCGAAAGCAGTCCGAGCGTATCACCGCCTGACAGTCGGTAAATGCTTGGCTTGTCACGGTCCGGCAACAGGGCCCCGACCATCCAGCTTCTCTTGCTCAACTCAATCGCGACATAGGCAGTCTTCGCCCCGTTGCCTGCTATTCCTTCCATGATGGCCTCCTGATCCACGATCTAATACGGCCAGCCTATCCAAACGCCCTAAGCCGCACTCATAGGATCTTTTTGTCACGAAAGCTCAAGCCGTGGAGCGGAAAGTGAGGCGTGGGATGATCGAACGGGACCACCCTGCACTGTCGATCGGGGCGCAGTGCCGCCTGCTATCGATCTCGCGCTCGTCGTTCTACCACGAGCCGGCTGGAGAGACTGATCAGAACCTCGGCCTGATGCAGCTGATCGACCGGCAGTTCATGGATACGCCCTTCTACGGCGTCCGGCAGATGACCCGGCACCTGCAAAACGAGGGGCACGGCGTGAACCAGAAGCGCATCCGGCGGCTGATGCGGCTCATGCGTTTGATGCCGATTTACCAGAAGCCCAACACCAGCAAGCCGAGAAAGGGCCACAAGACCTATCCCTACCTGCTGGGCGGGCTGCGGGTCGATCGCCCCGGTCAGGTCTGGTACGCCGACATTACCTATCTCCCGATGCGGCGGGGGTTTCTGTATCTGGTCGCCATCATGGACTGGTTCACGCGCAAAGTTCTGGCCTGGCGCATATCGAACACCCTTGAAGCGGACTTCTGCGTCGAGGCGTTGGACGAGGCCATCCACCGGTTCGGCGCGCCCACAATCATGAACACTGACCAAGGCAGCCAGTTCACGTCCTTCGCTTGGACAGATCGGCTGAAACGCGTCGGAACCCGCATCTCGATGGACGGCAAGGGGCGGTGCATCGACAATGTCTTCATCGAGCGCCTGTGGCGGTCCCTGAAATACGAATGCGTCTATCTGCATGCCTGGGAGACCGGGTCTCAGGCAAAGGCCGCAATCGGATCCTGGGTCAGCTTCTATAACCATCGGCGGCCACACACTGCCCATGGCGGGTTGCCCCCCGCCGTGGTCTACTTCAACAGGATCGAAACCGACCGGCAGGCACAGGCAGTAGCTTAAACATCCTCGAAAACTGTCCAAGAATCGGGGAGTAGCTCAGTTGATCTGGCGCGTGAAGCCTCCGGTGATGCTGTCGGACAACGCGCACCTATTTGATGCCCCCCACGGCGGCAGTACGCGAACTCTATCGACGAACTGCTGGGCTCTGTGCTTGTCATCGCAAGATGAGTTGTCATTATGAACGCCGGCTGGCGCTACTGGACCTCGGCCATGGGCACCAATGCGATGATCGGCATAGCCCTAGGGTTGATGATCTGGTTCGGCGGGCTGATGCCGGTGCTGCTGATCTTCCTTCCCACCTCTGTCGTGGCGGCGACGATCGGGGTCTGGCTGTTCTACGTCCAGCACCAGTTCGAAGAGACCCATTGGTCTCGCGGGGAGCAGTGGCAGCTGCATCATGCGGCGCTCGAGGGCAGTTCACATTATGTGCTGCCACAGCCGCTGCAATGGCTGTCCGGGAACATCGGCATCCACCATGTGCATCACCTCTATTCCCGGATTCCGTTCTATCGGTTGCCCGAAGTCCTCCGCGATCACCGCGAACTGGCAGAGGCGCAACGCCTTACCATTGGCGAAAGCCTTGCGACGGTGCGGCTGCATCTTTGGGATGAGACAGAGGGCAGACTGGTGTCCTTTGCCGAGGTTCGCGCAAGATCCGGCCTGTAGTCTTGACCAGCGACAAGGCCGACACCCTGTCTCGGTCCGAAGACAACCGGGGCTGGTCCTGCAGCAAGAAACCCGGTCGCCGCGCACGCAGGCCCTAACTCAAGCGGCCTGACGGCGAGAAAGGGCGATCAGATCCTCGGGGACGAAGCCAGCGCTGCGAGCGGCGGCGATGAAGGCACGGCGCGCGGTTCCGACCGAGCCCAGGCAGTCCATGGCAGCATCAAGATGATGCAGCGCACGTTCGCGAGCGTCATCTGACACCGGCCATTTTCTGGACAGCCAGTATCTTGCCTGTTCGATGGTACTGAATTTCTGCACGTCGCCTTCCGGCGACATGACAAAGGACAGGGGTTCCCCCCAGTGGATTTCTATCAAGTCAACTCTTTCAGGGAGAAGAGAACCGGCACATTCACCATGTGCATCCGGTTCAGGAGCACGGGCGGGTCCGGACAGTGCCGATCCCACCCGCAGCAAAGCTGCCTGGACTCAGGCGAGCGTAAGATTCGTAGCGCGATTCGCGGCCATTGCGGTCGCGCTCGATGTCGAACGAGACAGCCTGACCGTCATCAAGGCCGCGCAGTCCGGCGCGTTCCAGCGCGGTGACATGGACGAAGACGTCCTTGGCGCCACCTTCGGGGGCGATAAAGCCGAAGCCTTTGGTGGAGTTGAACCATTTCACGGTGCCATTGGCCATCGTGATATTCCTTTTCAACCC
>NZ_QNHG01000008.1:35753-94449 GCF_003290025.1 Pseudogemmobacter bohemicus | reverse complement strand
AGGTTCAAGATGCTGCCCACACAACGTAGCAGCCCGGCAAAGCTGAAGATCGAATGCTGAGCCGAAAGAGCAGGTCCGAAAAAAACATATGCTCATCGCATATAGGGTAAGGAGCTTGAAATTTCGAGGGGTATCTGGGCGCCCCAATAAATAACTCAGACCTGTTGCGGAAACAGGTCGGTTTTGTGGATCACTTCAGTCACCCGGCTCTTCCTTCACCCGCTTTTCCGGGCTTGTATCGGCGTTTGCATCCTTTTCCGTCGTCGGCCTCGACGCCGGCTTTCTTCCCCAGACGGGTTTCCGATAGGATCGCGGCGCTGCGTTCTGGCTCAGAAATTCGGCCAAGTTGAACGGCGTCTTAGGTGTCGAATATCCCATGTCACTTTCTCCTGATTTACAAAGCAAAGCGGCGGAGCAGGCTCCGCCGCTTTACCTTCCCGGCTACTCTTTCTTGATGGGTGCGGACGAGCTGTAAAGTAGCATCGCCTTGTCCCACCAATTCACACGGGAACCTTAACCGCCATTGCGAGGCGGTTTCCTATTCCTGGATCAGCTTGTGCAGCCGGACATAAGGCAGCATCGCCCCGCCACCAGAGGAACCGACCTCGATGGATTTTTCTTCACGCGCTGAACATGTTCTTGAGTCTGTACTGTCATTGGTGTTGCCAGCGGAACTCGCGAGTACTGGCGCGCAGTATCTGTTCGATTTTCGCATCAAATCCCCCCTTATTTTAAGTGTTTACTTGTTCCTGACGATGCCGAAGCCATCGATGGCAGCCTGTCAGGGACGGGGCTTTCGCTTCTGTGGAGGGTCCGCAGATAGCTCTTCCTCCTTTGCCAGACGGGCAGCGCGAAGTGACTGAGTCAATTCATGGCGTTTTCGGGATTCCGCTTCGACGATGTCTCGCGCAGCGACTGTGGTTCGGTCCATGAGGTTCTCTCTGGGAGACGCGCGAAGAACCTCTTGCTTCCTTTTTTTGGCAGTCAAATCAACCTCCGCTCCATGCCGTTTTTGCAGAACTGAACTGCAAAACCACACCGGAAAAGCCGATGTGAGATAAGAGAATTCCACGGAGATTTCTCACGAAGGAGATAAATCGCGCAGTCACCCGGTCGTTCATCCGGGCAAGCTCTGCTTCTATCCAAATAAGTAGTCGTTTCAGAAAATCAAGGCATTACAATAAATAAATTATCAAACCCAACCCGAAGCCACTCCAACCGCATGATATAATGACAACTTATGAGCACCCTTCGCTTCAGCCGCTGTAACGCTCATCCAAAGGGGTTGCTATTGAGGTCCTCTTCCATCATTCTCACGTCACAGGTTGATCTGGCGTCGAGAAAGCTCCGCCCGACGCCGTTGCCTTGCTATCCAAAAATTACTGGCACTCCCTGAGTGAGTGAATGTGATCGCTGGTTCGAAACCTTCTCAGCCCCTTCGCATCGCGCGTGGGCTGAATAATCATGCCCGCGCTTTGCGGTCCGTAAATCAAAGGATAACTATATGGCCAAGGGAAACAAACGCGGAAATCGTGAGGCGAAGAAGCCCAAACAGGTCAAGGCTGCCCCAGTAGCGGCACCTCTGTTCGAAAAAGGCGCACTGGCACCCGCTGCAGCGCCGAAGAAGAAAAAGGGTTGAGCGGCCGCCTCGGAGCGGCGGTCGAACGTATTTCTGCCGGGATGACGACCCGTGATATCGTGCCGGGTCACCCCTGGGCGGATACGGCACCTGTTCGCGCAGAACTTTTCAGCGCCGAGCGGCTTGAGCAGCACGCGATCTCGCTGGCTTCTGCGCAGCCGGTGGCTGAACGGACAAAAAGGGTCCGGACATTGCGCCGCCGGCTGGACGACAATGCAAAGGTGTTGCTTACGGCGTGGCGCGCCAGCGCCAGTGAAGTTGCAGCCGGGCGCGAAGTGGTGCCCGCCGCGACCTGGCTTCTGGACAATTACCACCTCGTCGAGGCGCAGATCCGGGAAGTTCGCACCGATCTTCCCGAAGGGTATTATCGTCTTCTGCCAAAACTGGCGGATGGTCCATTCGCAGGATACCCACGCGTCTTCGGCGTGACCTGGGCATTCGTGGCCCATACCGACAGCCATTTCGATCCCGACATCCTGCGCCGTTACCTCGTCGCATATCAAACGGTGCAGCCGCTGACGATCGGCGAGCTCTGGGCCGTTGCCATCACCCTGCGCATCGTTCTGATCGAGAACCTGCGCCGGCTGGCGGATCAGATGACGATGGGGCGCGCTGACCGGCTCGATGCCAACAGCCTTGCTGATCGCATCTGTGCCCCGGGTCAGGCACATACCGCCTTGTTGCCCGAAGTGGCACGCCTCGCCGGACGCCCGCTGTCCGAGGTGTTCGCCGCCCAACTGGCCAAACGCATGCGCGACCGCGATCCGCGCACCAATCCCGCGCTCGGCTGGCTTGAGGAGACTCTGGCGACGCAGGGAACGAATATCGACACTGTCGTCCGCCACGCACAGGAACGACAGGGCGCCTCGAACGTCACTCTGCGCAATGTCATCACCGCGATGCGCAGAATTTCCGCGACCGACTGGTCTGATCTCTTTGAAAGCGTCAGCCTGGTCGAGGCTGATTTGCGCGACTATCCCGGCTATGCGGCAATGGATTTTCCCAGTCGCAATCTTTACCGCAGTGGGGTCGAGGATCTCGCGCGCGGTGTTGCACTGAGCGAGGGAGAAGTCGTCGCTTTGGCATGCCGACGGGCATCGGCAGCGCCCGCAGGGACCATGCGGGCGGATCCTGGTTGGTCGTTGATCGCGGCAGGAAGACCGGCCTTTGAACAGGAGATCGGCTTTCGCCCCCCTATCCATCTGAGGTTTCGCAGATGGGGGATCGCAGCGGGCCTGCGTGGCTATCTCGGCGCTATCGCGGTTCTGACGCTGGTCTTGCTATCGCTTTGCGCCATGTGGATCTCAGGTGGAATTGTCGGGTCTCTCTGGCTTCTGGCCATGGTGCTGCCGGCCAGCGGCGTTGCGATGATGCTGGTGAACCGCATCGTGGGCGCCGGTGTCGGGGCGACCCTGTTGCCGGGCTTAGATCTGCGGGCAGGTGTGCCGTCCGAGTTTCGCACGGTTGTCGCGGTCCCGGTATTGGTCTCTGGCCACGATGATCTGCGTGCGCAAATAGAGGCGTTAGAGGTTCATCATCTTTCTGGTGCAGGCGGCGATCTGACGTTCATTCTGCTGACGGACAACGTTGACGCCCCGCATGAGGTCATGCCGGACGATGCGGCACTGCTGGAACAGGCGACAGAGGGCATCGCAGCCCTGAACCGTCGCCATCCGCCTGGTCCGGCGGGCCCGCGTTTCCTGCACCTGCACCGCCCCAGGCAGTTCAATGCGTCCGAGGGCGTCTGGATGGGGTGGGAGCGCAAGCGCGGCAAGCTGCACGAATTGAACCTCTTGTTACGGGGGGCAATGGATACGGGGTTCCGAGAAGCCGATGGGATCGTGCCCGTCGTTCCTGCCGATGTGCGCTACGTCATCACCCTGGATGCCGACACGCGGATGCCGCGCGACACGGCGGCGCGTCTGATCGGCAAGATCGCCCATCCGCTGAACCGTCCGATCTTTGATTCCGCATTGGGCCGGGTGACCAGCGGCTACGGTATCCTGCAACCTCGTGTCACCCCATCGCTGGAGCCAGGCATGCCCGCCACGCTCTATCAAAGGGCGACCGCAGGGCCGGGCGGGATGGATCCCTATGCCTCGGCGGCCTCGGACCTGTGGCAGGATCTGTTCGGCGAGGGGTCTTTTACCGGCAAGGGTATCTATGACATCGACGCCTTCGAGGCGGCGATGCGGGGGCGAGTGCCCGACAACACCCTGCTGAGCCATGACCTGCTGGAGGGCATTTTCTCCCGCGCGGGTCTGGCCTCGGATGTCGAACTGATCGAGGCTTTTCCCGGCCGTGTTGACGTTGCCGCGCGCCGCCAACACCGCTGGACGCGTGGCGACTGGCAGCTTTTGCGCTGGCTCTTCGCGCCCGGGGTGCCGGTGCTGGGACGGGTCAAGATGGCCGATACGCTGCGCCGCTCGCTGATCGCACCGTCCATGCTCGCGGCGCTGACACTCGGGTGGCTGTTGCCAGAGGAGGCTGCGCTGAGCGCCACGCTGCTGCTGTTGGCCGCGCTGGCGTTGCCTGTGGTCTGGCCAACGATCCTTGGGGTGATCCCGCGCCGGGCGGGGTTGGACCCCTCCAGCCATCTTCGCCAGTCGGCAGGCGATCTGGGTATGGCTGGCTTGCGGGTCGGGCTGGCTGCGACTTTCCTCGCCGATTCCGCATGGCGCATGATGGATGCCATTCTGCGCAGTCTGTGGCGGACCGGTGTCTCTCGCCGCCATCTTCTGGAGTGGACAACTGCAGCCCAGGCATCTGGCCGGGCGCGGCCCGGGCTTTGGAGCTTTTCACTTTTCATGGCCGGCGGGATGGGGTTGGGAACATTTCTTGTGGCCGGCGCCGTGACACTGGCGCCTGCTGCGGCCCCGCTGGCGCTGCCGTTTGCGGCGTTGTGGGTTTGTGCGCCGTTCATCGCATTCCGGATCAGCCGTCCATCTGCCGGCCCGCAACAGAACACCCTGTCCCCCGATGCCGCGCGTGACCTGCGCGTAATCGCCCGTGCGACCTGGCGCTATTTCGAGACCTTCGTGACGGCGGATCACAGCCATCTGCCACCCGACAACCATCAGGAAGTTCCGGTGCCGCTGACTGCGGCCCGCACCTCGCCCACGAATATGGGCCTCTATCTGCTGTCCTGCGTGGCCGCCCGCGAGTTCGGCTGGATCGGAACCGTCGAGGCGACAGAAAGGTTGGAGGCGACCCTTGCCACGATGCAAAAACTGCCGAAGCATAAAGGGCATTTCTACAACTGGTATGGGACGGCAGATGGGCAGGTGCTCAACCCGGCCTATGTCTCATCGGTCGACAGCGGGAATCTGGCAGGGCATCTGATCGCTCTGGCAAACGCCTGCGAAAGCTGGGCAAGCGATGAAGGCTGGCCGGACAGTAACACCCAACGCGCGGGCCTTGTCGATACACTCCAACTTGCCCGGCAGTCACGAAATGGCGGTGGAGTGCCCATTAGCGGCCTCCTGGACGGGTTGGAGGCTGCAATAGTCATCCCCGGCGAAAGCGTCGCCTGGCCCGCCATCCTTCGTCTGGCCGTAAAGGCCAAGGGGGCATTGGCGAACGAACCATTTGCCGATGATCTTCGCGAATGGTTGCAGGCCCTGTGCGACCAGTGCGCGCGCAACGCTCATCCCTATGATCCCGCCGCGCTGCCGCCGCGGCTGCACGCATTGGCGGCGCAGGCGCGGGCCATGGCTCTGGCGATGGATTTCGCCTTTCTCTTCGATCCAGACCGCAAGCTTCTGTCGATCGGCTGGTCCCGCAACGACAATGCCCTCGACGAGAGCTGCTATGACCTTCTGGCCTCCGAGGCGCGGCTGGCCAGCCTGTTCGCCATCGCAAAGGGCGATGTGCCGGTGCGCCACTGGTTCCGCCTGGGCCGATCCGCCACGCCCGCGCGCGGCGGGTCGGTGCTGGTATCCTGGTCCGGCTCGATGTTCGAATATCTGATGCCGGCATTGGTGATGGAGGAGCCATCGGGCAGCCTGCTCGATCAGACCAACCGGCAGGTTGTGGCCGGGCAGCGCGCCTACGGCCGCCGGCATGGGGTCCCCTGGGGCATATCGGAATCCGGCTTCAACGCCCGCGATCTGGATATGAATTACCAGTACTCCACCTTCGGTATCCCGGGAATGGGGCTGAAGCGCGGCCTTGCCACCGATCTGGTGGTGGCGCCCTATGCCACCGGGCTTGCGGTGATGTTCGCCCCGGCCGAGGCCCACCGCAACTATGCCGCGCTGGCGGCGGCTGGGGGCCGTGGTCGCTACGGGTTTTATGAGGCGCTGGATTTCACGGCCTCGCGGCTGCCCGAAGGCGAAACCGTTGCCGTGGTTCGCAGCTATATGGCGCATCATCAGGGCATGACCATCGTCGCCATCGCAAATATCCTGCAATCTGGTCGCATGCGGGCGCATTTCCATGCCGAGCCGATGATCCGCGCGACCGAGCTTGTCTTGCAGGAACGCATCCCGCGCGACATCCCTGCCGTGACGCCGCGCCTTGAAGCCATGGCGGTGCCCGACAGCCCGAGCGCGCTGGACATGCAGCGGATGGCGCTGATCGAAGGCACCCCACAGGGGCCGCCGGTCGCCCATATCCTGTCGAACGGCAGTTATGCGGTGATGCTGACAGCAACGGGCGGCGGCTACAGCCGTTGGGGCGACATCGCCCTGACGCGATGGCAGGCGGATGCCACGCGTGACACCGGCGGCACGCGGATCTGGCTACGCGATCTACAGGGCGGCCAGCTGCATTCCGTCGAGGGCGCGGCAGACGACGACCAGCGCGAGGTGCAGTTCTTTGAGGATCGCGTCGGCTTCTCACGCAGGCAGGGCACTCTGTCCACAGCGATGGATGTGCTCGTTTCGGGCGAGGATGATGCCGAAGTGCGCCGGGTTGCAATCACTTCCACGTCCCGCCGTCCGCGTGAGGTAGAACTGACATCCTATGCCGAGCTGGCCCTGACCACACCGGCTGCGGATGCTGCGCATCCCGCCTTTGCCCGGATGTTCGTGCAGACCGAATACCTGCCGGAGTTCGGCGCCGTCATCGCGACCCGCAGGCCGCGTTCCCCTGATGAAACCCCGGTCTGGGCGGCCCATTTTCTGGTGGTGGAGGGTGAGCTTTCCGCGGCGATGGAGTTCGAGACCGACCGCGCTGCTTTTGTCGGGCGCGACAATGACCTGTCCTCGGCGCAGGCTCTGATCGCGGGGAGCCGTTTGGAGGGAGGGGTCGGCACTGTGCTGGACCCGGTCTTTGCGCTGCGTCAGCGGGTCACGATTCCGGCAGGCGGCACCGTGAAACTCGCGTTCTGGACAGTGGTCGCGCCGACCCGCGATGCGCTCACCGACCTGATCGACCGACACCATGACCGCAATGCCTTTGATAGGGCAAGAACACTCGCCTGGACCCAGGCACAGGTTCAACTGCGCCATCTCGCGATCACACCGGTGCAGGCAGCCGGCTTCCAGCGCCTCACCGCCCCGATCCTCTGTTCGGACATGCGTTTCCGGGCACGTGCCGATCTTGTCGCCACGGGCGCAGGCAAGCAATCTGCACTTTGGCCGATGGGCGTCTCGGGCGATCTGCCCATCGTGCTGCTGCGCATCGACGATGCCGCCGACATAGCGCGGGTGCATGAGATGCTGCTGGCGCAGGAATACTGGCGCGGCAAAGGCCTGGCGGTGGATCTGGTAATCCTCAACGAGCATCCCGCCTCCTATGTTCAGGGCCTGCAAGCGGGGATCGAGGCGGCGCTGAGGGGCTCACGGGCGCCGGATGGCGGTGGAGGTGGGCAAATACATGCCCTGCGCGCCGATCTCATCTCGCCCGAGGCGCGGTCGCTGCTGATCTCGGTGGCGCGGGTGCATCTGGTGGCGCGGCGCGGCACCCTGGCCGAGCAGATCGCTGTAATCCTGGCAGATGATATTGGCGAAGAGGCGCCCCCGGCAACATGGGAGCGGCAACTCCCTGCCACGGCCAGCCCACCATCGGTCGAAGAGCTGGAGTTCTTCAACGGCATCGGCGGCTTTGCGCGTCAGGGCCGGGAATATGTCACGATCCTTGACGGCAGCATCCCGACACCGGCGCCCTGGATCAATGTCATCGCCAATGACAGCCTTGGCTTTCACGTCTCTGCCACCGGCAGCACCGGCACCTGGGCCGGGAACAGCCGCGAGAACCGCCTGACGCCGTGGTCGAACGATGCAGTGGCCGATCCGACGGGAGAGGCATTCTACATCCGCGACGATGCCACCGGCGAAGTATTCTCGCCCACCTTCGCACCTTTGCGCCAGGCGGGGCGTCACATCGCGCGTCATGGCTTTGGCTACAGCCGGTTTCAGCATCAGGCGGGGAACATCGGCCTTGACCTGCTGCAATTCGTGCCGCTGGCGGATCCGGTAAAAATTTCGCGCCTGACCCTGCGCAACCTGTCCGGGCAGCCCCGGCGTCTGACCGTGATCAGCTATGCCGAGCCGGTGATGGGCCCGTCACGCGCGGGCTCGGCGCCGTTCCTGACCACCGAACGCGACGGTGAGACCGGCGCGCTCTTTGCCCGCAATCCTTGGAACACGGCCTTCCCTGACCGTGTGATGTTCGCCGATCTGGCAGGCGCGCAAAGCGGGTTCACCGCCGACCGCACCGGGTTTCTGGGCCGGGGCGGCGCACCCACCATGCCACTGGCGGTCAGCCACGGACAACCATTGGCAGGCCGTGCCGGATCAGGCCTCGATCCCTGCATGGCTCTGGAACGCAAGGTAGAACTGGCGCCGGGTGCTCAGATCGTCATTGACCACTTCCTCGGCCAGACGGTCTCTGTCGAAGACGCACGAACCCTGATCTGCCGCCTCCGCAAGACTGATCTTGATGCCGCGCTGGCCGAGGTCGAAGCGCATTGGGAGGCCGTGCTCGGAACCGTGCAGATCGAAACGCCTGACCGTGCGATGGATGTCATGGTCAATGGCTGGCTGCAGTACCAGACTCTGGCCTGCCGCGTTCACGCGCGCGCCGGCTTCTATCAGGCCAGTGGGGCCTATGGGTTCCGTGACCAGTTGCAGGATGGCATGGCGCTGACCCTGTCGCAGCCCGACCGCGTCCGCAGCCATTTGTTGCGCGCGGCCGGGCGACAATTCCCCGAAGGCGATGTGCAGCACTGGTGGTTGCCGCATTCGGGCCAGGGCGTGCGCACGCGAATATCGGATGATTGCGTATGGCTGGCCTACGCCGCCGGGGAATATGTTGCGGTGACAGGCGACAGCTTGGTGCTTGACGAGCGGGTTCCCTTCATTGACGGAGCTTTACTGGCATCGGGCCAGCATGACGCCTTCTTCCAGCCCGAGCTATCGGGAACCGATGCGACGCTCTGGCAGCATTGCGCGCTTGGCCTCGACCGCACCATCGCGCTGACAGGTGCGCTCGGCCTGCCGCTGATCGGCACCGGCGACTGGAATGACGGCATGAACCGGGTTGGTGAGGCGGGGCGCGGCGAGAGCGTCTGGCTCGGCTGGCTGCTGCTGGATACGCTTAGCCGCTTCATTCCCATGGCCGAGGTTCGCGATCCAGCACGCGCCGTGCGCTGGCAGGCGCATGCTACCGACCTTCGCGCGGCGCTGGAGCGGGAAGCCTGGGACGGGGAATGGTATCGCCGCGCCACCTTCGATGACGGGACCTGGCTTGGCTCGGCCGCTGGAACCGCGTGCCGGATCGACTCCATCGCGCAAAGCTGGGCAGTCTTGTCAGGTCAGGCTGATCCGGCCCGCGCCGCCACGGCCCTGGCCTCGGTCGAACGGCATCTGATCCGCCCCGATCCGGGTATTGCTCTGCTGTTCACCCCGCCTTTTGACAATGCGGCCGTCGGCTTCGGCCCCGATCCCGGATATATTGCGGGCTACCCCCCTGGTCTGCGTGAAAATGGTGGGCAATACAGCCATGCCGCGATGTGGGCAGTACTGGCACGGGCGAAGCTTGGCGACGGTGACGGCGCGGTGCGCCTGTTCGCGATGCTGAATCCGATCAATCATGCGCTGACAGCGGAAGACGCCGGACGATACAAGGTCGAACCCTATGTCGTTGCGGCGGATGTCTATTCAGTCGGCCCGCATGAAGGACGGGGCGGCTGGACATGGTACACCGGGTCTGCGGCATGGATGTATCGCGCTGCGGTCGAGGGCATTCTCGGCATTCGGCGCGAGGGCGACCATGTGCGGATCGCACCGTGCCTGCCTGCGCATTGGCCTGGCTTCTCCGCAACGGTGCAGGTGGCCGGCACCGCCATCGATATCCGGATTACGCAGGGCGACATTGCTCCCGAAGGTTTCATCCATTCGAAGGACAACGACACACGCGTGCTGTTGGACGGCGCGCAGCACCTGGTTCGGTTGCATATCCCGCCTCAGTCCGTGTGACCGCCCACAAGTCGGTTCGGGCCGCCGAACAGCGCCACGTTACGACGGGGCCTGGTCGAGGTTCTCTGCGGTTACAGTGACACTGACCGCCATTTCGATAAGTGCATCACTGTTGCCGATGAAGCTGCCCGAAACCGGGACGATCTGGCGCACATCGCGGGCCACGGCCACCGGGATCAGATTCCTTGCACCAACACTCCGGTTGGTCGGATCGAAAGTGATCCAGCCCGCGCCGGGCACATAGATCTCGGTCCAGGCATGGGTCGAACCCGGCCCCGTGGATCCGACAAGGCTTTCACGGGGATCGAACAGATATCCGGACACGATACGTGCGCCGAACTTGAGTATCCTTGCAGCTTCCGCCAGCATGACCGCGAAATCCCTGCACGACCCCCAGCCACGGTGCAGGGTTTCAAGCGGCGATAGCGTGCCCTCGGTCTCCCGGCTCTGATAGGAAATGCGGTCGGATATCCCGTCGCTGATATCCATCAGCAGGGACAGCGTGTCGGTGCGCCAGCCGTAGACAAATCCCTCGACCCAGCGAGAGAAATGGCCCTCGGGATCGGGATATTGTGGCATGGCCAGCGCACCAAGGTCGGTCCAGTCGTCACCGGAGTAGAGGAACGGCCAGCGCATCGCGGAGGGCGCAATGGCGAATCCTGGCGAGGGCGAAGCCGTCAATTCGATCCTGGCGCGGCTCTCGATCCGCAAGCAGGCGGTCGGCTGCAAAAACGTGGCCGTGGTGATCACGTTTCCCGAGACGTCATTCGCCCATGACAGTTCCGCAGCCGGAGACAGGGAAACGTCATGGTATAGGAGGTGCAGGTCCCGGGACTCGCGTGGCCGAAGCATCATGCGGTGCGGTCCGAGGGAGACCTCGCTTCGATATCGGTAGGTGGTCGTATGAACCGTTTCGAGAAAGACCACGTGTATCCTGCTTTCGACCGCCGCTATGCCCGCAGATAATGCTTTTCAGGACCTTCGCGAAGAGCCCGGGGAAACGGGGACGGCATTCTTCCACGAATGAGACCCTTTGCAGCGTTTGCATATGCGCTCGCCGAACCCCTCGCTCCAGAACATCGTCTGGCATCGCAGGCAGGATCGTTCCCTTGGTGCATCCGCAAGGGCGCGTTGCAGATCGTTGTCGTCAGGCGAGGAATCTTTCACGGTTTTTTCGGTTCGCTCTCGATCAGTCGCGCCAGATCTCCGAGGGCGCGCTGGATCAGCTTCTGCTTACGGGCGTCCCCTGCTTCCGCAGTCTCTGCGTAGCGACGGATCAGGTATTGGGCCTTCACTGCTGCCTCGATCCATGTCACCGATGGCTCGGCGAGAAATTGCGCTTCAAGCTCCTCCTGGCGTTTGCGCAGGGCCTCCTGATCGGCTTCGAACTCCCTGAGAGCATGACGGCGAAAATCCGTCGCCATCTGTCCTTCGGTGCTACGCCGGGCATCAAGGCTCACCGGATCATCACTCATTCTGCGCCCCCGGGCTGAGGTGCTGCCTGATCTCGCCCGATCGCGGCCTCAAGGTCTTTCTCAGTGATCGGTCGCATCTCCGCCCGACCAGCCCGTCCTGTGACAATCATATGGGTCGAGGTCCTGCGGTAGGCCTCAAAGCTCAACCCCTGCAGAAGCTCTTCCTCGACGAGGACATCATAATTTCCGGCGGGCAGCAGATCGGCGTAACCTGACAAGGTGAAAGGATGCGCGAAAGTCACCTGCTTCCTGGATGAGCGGATGTTCATCTGTAGCCTCCGATCAGGTCTGAAAAACTTGTCCGCGTGTGACGCCTTCGCTTCGGCGCGGCGACACGGCAGCGTTCTGACCATACGATCATCGTCCGCCGCCGGGGCTGATCGGTGTTAGCGTCCTCTCTGAATTATGCCTGAATCAAAAATGGATGCGACCCTCGCACTTCCGGCTCCCCGGAACGCGATGGCATGCTGAATATCGGCCCATGCAAACCTGGATCAGTCAGCCGCTCCAAGACACCGTTATACCGAAAGGCGCTGACGGGGAGCCAGTCAGCAGGTCGTAACAAGTTCCAGCGAGGCTGCGGAGCCCGCAACCGACGATATCCGGCGTGCGGATTGTGCAGCCTCGCTTGTCAGGGCGACAAGGGCGGCAAGGCCTACCTCCTCAATGGTCGTTGCAGGCGGGTCAACGCAGCAACGGCCCTGCATGATCCATATAGCCGGTGTCGAAACCCGCCAGTGCCTGAAGGCCCTCGAAATTGTTGAAGGTCACCTTGCCTTGCCGGAACGTGACCAGCCTGTCCTCCCGCAACTGCCGCAGCACCCGGTTGACGTGAATGGCGCTCAGACCAAGGGCATCGGCCAGATGATACTGGGTCAGGGGACAGGAGAACCCCGTTCTGTCGCCGATCCCCACATGGTTCAGCCGTGCCCCGAGCTCCATGAGCAGATGCGCCATCCGCTCCACCGCTGAGCGCCGCCCGAGATTGACCAGATGCTCGACCATCATCGCCTCGTCGCGGGATGAGGCCCAGAGGACGGCGGTGGCAAGCCGGGGCGCCTCGGCAAATGCGCCGAGGATATCCGGGGCAAAGACCTCGGAGGCTTCGATATCCGTCAGCGCCTCGAGGCTGAGGTCTGACGTTCGGAACAGGATGCTGCGCAAACCCAGAAAATCGCCAGGAATCTGGAAGTTGATGACCTGCCGTCCGCCATCGGGCAGCATCTTGTAGGAGCAGGCCCAGCCTTCGGCCAGAATGTAGGCCGAAGCATTCGACTGGCCCTCGTGCATCATCTCATGCCCGGCGAGGAAGGTTCTGCGCCGCCGATGAAAGCGCGCAAGTGTCTCCAGATCCACATCCGACAGGGCCACGAAGGTCGACAGTTTCCGGGTCAGCGGACTGCTCTCAATAGGGTTCAACAGCTTCTCCCGGTTGGTGCGGAATTCACGACAGGCAGTCGGGCAGGCTGCTCTGGATCAGTCCGGCCGACAGAACTTCCTGTCAGGGTGATGCAACTCATCAGGATTCTGCCCCTGTCCTGATCCTCTTCTATACCAAAAGGACGCTTCGCGATGCCCGGCCAGACAGATCATGCAGGAATGGCAGCACTTTCCATATGTGAGGCTCTCCTGCTCGCCATCAATGACCACAAACTTCTGCCCGAACGCGAGATTGCAGGTGTGCTCCGCGATGCAGCCGCGGCACATGAGAATGCGGCGGGCGATGCAACAGAGATGCAGATGCATCAAAGCGTAGCCAGCCTGATCAACGGGATCATGGCCGGGATAAACCCATCCGGCCGGCCTTAGCACCGCGCTCTCTCAGGCCAGAGGGATCCCGAGACGGCGGCCATCAACAGAGGGCAGTACATCGGGATCGGTCACGCCCTTTTTCTCAGGACTATTGCCCTGCTTCCACATTACCAATTTTCAGGATCGACTGACATGTCTGCGAAAGACGTTCTCTTCGGCACCGAAGCCCGCAGTCGCATGGTGAAAGGCATCGATATCCTCGCCGATACGGTCAGGATCACCCTCGGCCCGAAGGGGCGCAATGTCATCCTGGGCCGGGACTTTGGTGCTCCGCGTATCACCAAGGACGGCGTGACCGTTGCGCAAGAGATCGAGCTTGCGGACAGGTTCGGGAACATGGGCGCCCGGCTGGTTCGGGAAGTTGCGACCCGCACCAATGACGAGGCCGGAGATGGCACGACGACCGCCACCGTCCTTGCGCAGGCCATCGTCAGGGAAGGCATGAAGGCGGTGGCAGCCGGCATGAACCCGATGGATCTGAAACGCGGCATCGACAAGGCTGTAAAGGCTGCCGTCACGGGCATCAGGGACATGTCGCGGCCAGTTCGCGACAGTGACGAAATCGCGCGGGTCGGAACGATCTCGGCGAACGGCGATGCCGCCATCGGCCGACAGATCGCAGATGCGATGGAGCGGGTCGGCAAGGAAGGTGTCATCACCGTCGAGGACGCAAAAGGCATCGAGACAACGACAGAAATCGTCGAGGGCATGCAGTTTGATCGCGGCTGGCTGAGCCCCTATTTCATCACCGACGCGCAAAAGATGACCGTGGAACTCGAAGACTGCGTCATCCTTCTACTGGACAGCAGGTTATCGGCCCTCAAGCCGATGCTGTCGTTGCTTGAGGAGGTGCTGGAGGCCGACAGAGCGCTGCTGATCGTTGCGGAGGATATCGAAGGCGAGGCGCTTGCGATGCTGGTCGTCAACAAGCTCCGCGCTGATCTGAAGGTTGCGGCGGTCAAGGCCCCTGGCTTCGGCGATGGCCGCAAAGCCATGCTGGAAGATCTCGCCATTCTGACGGGTGGCGAGGTGATCTCGGCCGAGCTTGGAACTCGGCTTGAAGATGTGACGATGGCACGGCTAGGTACGGTGAAGAAAATCCTCGTCGGCAAGGACGCCACGACCTTGATCGGCGGTCAGGGCGACAAGGCCGCGATCGCGTCTCGCATCGGCCATATCCGCGCGCAGATCGAGGGTGAAGCGTCGGATTACGAGAAGGGAAAGCTGCAGGAGCGGCTGGCACGCCTGTCGGGCGGCGTTGCCGTGATCCGCGTCGGGGGCGCCACCGAGACAGAGGTGACTGAACGCAAGGACAGGATTGACGATGCGCTCCATGCGACGCGCGCGGCCGTCGAGGAGGGCGTCGTCCCGGGCGGAGGGGTCGCGCTCCTTCTCGCCGGAAATCTGCTGGCCGATATGAAAGGCGACAATCCCGACCAGGACGCCGGGATCAGGATCATCCGGAGGGCGCTACAGGCGCCTCTGCGCCAGATCGCCGAGAATGCCGGGATCGACGGCGCTGTAGTCGCGGGGAAGATCATCGAGGCAGGTCGCGCTGGCTTCGGGTTCGATGCGCAGGCAGAGAGCTTCGTCGACATGTTCGAGGCCGGTATCGTCGACCCGACAAAGGTGGTGCGGATCGCGCTCGAGGATGCCGCATCGATTGCGGGCCTTCTGATCACCACCGAGGTCATGATCGCTGAGCGTCGATGAGATGCACGAAAACTGCGCGAGTGCTTTCCCCGGCGGCCGCCATACGTTCTCACCGACAGAAAACACGGAATTCCGGGAATAATTCAGAAATGGCCTGCGCGATGCTAACACCCGTCAGTCTCTCGGGGCGGCCGCTGCATAATACTGGCTTCGGTTGGGCGGATCCGTTCAGGTCGCCTTTGGCCACGGATCCTCTGCACCAGCTGCCGAACGACATCTTTCTTTCGAACCGCACCCGGCTTCGCATCAGAAACATCCAGCGATGTGCTCTGTGGTCAAGAGGCCTGCATCCTGAAAGGGCGTAAACATGAAAACTCCTGAATGGCTCAAGCCCGGCATCTATGGCGGCATCATCGGCGGTATCGCAGTTGCTGTGATCGGCTTCGGATGGGCGGGATGGTCCACAGCCGGAGGCGCCAACCGTCTGGCGCAGACCGTCGCTACCGAACAAACTGTTGCAGCGCTGGTTCCGGTCTGCCTGGCGATGTCTACCGCCGATCCGGAGCGCGTCAGCAAGATCGCCACGATTCAGCAGGCGACAACTCCCAGACGACGCGACGCGCTTATCGCAACCGGCTGGGCGACAATGCCCGGAAGTGATGCGCCAAACCGCGATCTTGCGACCGCCTGTCTGGCTGCGCTCGAACTGCCTGCCGCCTGATCAGTGCTCTGACCAGCCCTCAGCGAATGGCGCTGTCACGGATGGCGATTGCAAGACCTCTTGCCCGGAGCCTGGCTCCGGGCGGATCATGATCGATGCCGGAAATCCACTGGAGGCAGGCCAATTCCTCAAGGCAGAACAAGGAAACATGGTGCTCGGCAAATGCTGCCGACGCAACTCGAATGGAGAAGTTCTCGATCATGGCCCGGCAATCGATCATCAGGCTGTCCAGTTTCATGGGCCTAATCCTGGGCTTCTGTTTACTTTCCACAACTCCCGTCTTGGCACAGCAGGGGGGCCACGGGGCAATTCCGGACAACGCCACGGAGCGACGGTTCGGTGGCGGCTGGGAATGCAACCTTGGCTATCGGTCCGACGGCGAGTCGTGTGCCGAGATCATTCTACCTGAGAACGCCTACCCGACGGGACGATCCTATGGCACAGGCTGGGAGTGCACGCATGGATATGCTGAAAAGAGCGGCTCATGCTTTTCGATTCCGATCCCTTTGAATGCCTTTCTGTCAGATGGCGGATCAGGGTGGGACTGTCACCGAGGGTATCGGAGACTGCGCGACAGCTGTGATCGGATCGAAGTGCCGGAGCACGCATTTCTGACCGGCAGTTCTTCAGGGAACGGATGGGAATGCGAGCGCGGCTATATCGCGACTTCCGGCTCCTGCCTCACGATCGTCCTGCCCGACAACGCCTATCCTACCAATGCCAGCCACGGCGCGGCCTGGCGCTGCGAGCGCGGGTTCTTTGAGGTCCGCGGCAGCTGTGACCCGGTGCCCGTCCCCGAGAATGCATTCCTTGATACGAGCACCTACGGGCAGGGATGGCGCTGCGAAAGAGGCTTCGAGCAGGATGGGACAGCCTGCAGCAGGATTGTCCTTCCCGACGACGCTCACCTTGATCGGTCCGGCAACCGCTGGCGCTGCAACAAGGGATTCCAGATGTCGGTTGATGATCAGTGCGTTATGGCGAGGTGCCCGCCCTTGCGGAAACCACGCCGCGTGCGGGATCGCATGACCGGCGGGTGCGTGTCGCCACCTGGACCGAGGGGCAGGTCTATCGTGTGGTCACCAATCTGACCCGCGTTACCTCGATCGAGTTTGGCGAAGGGGAAACCATCCGCTCGATCATCGCGGGCGACACGGCAGGTTTCCAGTTCGACGGCGTGCCCGGCGGTCGGGCCTTTGCCATCAAGCCCGTGGCGTCGAATGTGGCGACCAATATCACCGTCTATACCAACCGTCGCTCCTACTACTTCCATGTCGTCGAGGCGCGCGAGACCCCGCATTATGTCGTGCAGTTTCGCTATCCGGATGCCGCCGCGCCTGCCGTCAATGCCGTCGCCGCCGGCGCACCGAACAGCAATTATGCTGTGAGCAGCCAGACCGAGTTTACGCCAACCGCGGTCTGGGACGATGGCACCTTCACCTATTTCCGCTTCCCGCGTAATGCGCCGATCCCCGCGATCTTCCGCTGGACCGGCGGGCGGGAGAGAACTGTGAATTCCGTCGCGCAGGAAGAAGGCGTGATTCGGGTCTCCGGGGTTCACCGCCAGTGGGTGTTGCGCCTCGGCGAAGATGTCATCTGCATCCAGGATATGTCAGGCGCTGAAGGCGCGGCATCGTCATGAGCAGTGATCCTGACGACCTTGCCACCCGCCTCAAAGCCATAGAAGCCTCGACGGGAAAACGTAAAGCGCCCGCCCGCCCCTCTCTCTTTGCGGCCTTGCTCGGCAGCGCCGCTATTCTGATGATTGGTGGCTTGGGATGGTTGCTCCTACAGCCAAAGACCGAGCCCAGCTTGCCCACGGCGGCGGCTGAGGAGTTCCAAAGCAACGGGTCAGGCTTCGGCGAATTCCCCGCGACCCCGGCCCCAGAACCCGCTCCGGCGCCCGCGCCGGTTCCTGAAGGGCCAAGCGCTGCAGAGCTCGAGTTGCGAGAAACGCTCGGCAGATTGCAAGCGGAACTGGCCGAATTGCGTGCGCGTCCCGTAGAGACGGGCGATCCAGCCTCACAGGCAGCCATCGCGGATCTGACAGCACAACTGGCGGCACTGGACGCCTCGAACGCGGAAGCCCGCAGCGCTCTTGAGCGGCAGCTGGTCGAGCGGGACCGCGAGCTGGAGCGCATTCGCATGGATCTCGAGATCGCTCGGCTTGGAGCGCCCGGCACCGGCGAGGAAGATGCACGGCTCGCCGAGCTCGAGCGCAGGCGGGCCGCAGAGGCTGCGGCACGCGAGGCACGCATTACCTCCCCCATGCTGGCCTGGTCCGGCGTGGGTGGGGGAGCGAATGGAGAATCCGAGGTCGAGGCGGCACGTCTCAGCGCGGATGAGGCCTTCGTGCGGGGCGGCGCGGCGGCGGCGCCCGTGACCCGGGCCGAGATCATCGTGAACCCCGGCCACACCGTCGTGCAGGGCACGATGATCCAGGCGGTGCTGGAAACCGCCATGGACAGCACCCTGCCCGGCGTGATCCGGGCGGTCGTCTCGGAAGATGTGCATTCCTTTGACGGCACCCGCATCCTGATCCCCCGTGGTGCCCAGTTGATCGGGCGCTACCGCTCTGAGGTCTCCCTCGCGCAATCCCGTGTGATGGTCGGCTGGGACCGGGTCATTCTGCCCGACAACCAGACCGTCCAGATCAGCGCCTTTGGCGGTGATGAACTCGGCCGCTCTGGCGTCACGGGCGATGTCGACAGCCGATTTGGCACCCGGTTTGGCTCTGCCGCACTGATCTCCCTCATCGGCGCGGTCCCGGCAGCGGCCGCCGCGAGCATTGACGACGACACGACCTCGGATGCGGCCAGCGATGTGGCCACGGACCTTCGCGATGCCAGCCGCAGCGTGATGCAGGACTATCTCTCGATCCGTCCGGTGATCCGCGTGCCGCAGGGAACGCGCATCACCGTGATGGTCGACCGCGATCTGGAGATCCTCTGATGGCGGCAAGCTATCTCGAAGCCTCGCTGGCACGGCTGGGGGATCCGATCCGCCGCCCTGATGTGATCGAGATCTGCATCAACCCCGATGGCCGGGTCTGGGGCGAGTTCCAAGGGCGATCACTTCATGCGAGACCTGGGTCAGCCGCTCACGCAGATCGAGATCAGGGACCTTGGCAACCAAATCGCCTCGGCGGCCAACACGACGCTCAGCAACCGCAAGCCCATCGTCTCGGTCAGCATCCTCTGGGGGGATCGACCGATCCGGGCTCAGGTCATCCAGCCGCCGGCCGTCGAAGGCGGGTTTTCCATCTCGCTGCGATTCTTCTCGACGCTCCCGCTCGAGCAGATCAGGCTTGGCTTCCTCTACGGCCGCGAACGTAGCCTTGAAGGTCTGCGCAAGGAACGCAACCTCGCGCTTCGGAAGGTGGTGGCCTCGGGCGAGATCGATGCGGCTCTACGCTTTTGTGTCGAAAACAAGCTGAACATGATCGTCTCTGGCGGCACCTCCACCGGCAAGACGGTCGCCGCCCGCAAGATCATCTCCCTCATCCCGGATGACGAGCGTATCCTGACCATCGAGGAAGCGGCCGAACTCAGGCCCGAGCAGCCGAATGTCGTGACGCTGATCTCGGACCGGGAATCCGACGCCCGCAGCGCCGATGCGCTCCTGACCTCGACCCTGCGCATGCGGCCGGATCGGATCGTTCTGGGCGAGGTGCGCGGGAAGGAGGCCATGACCTTCCTCGAAGCGATCAATACCGGCCATGGCGGATCTCTGACGACGCTTCACGCCGAGACACCGCAGCTCGCCGTCCGGCGCCTTGCCATTGCGGCCCTGAAGACGGACCTTCCGATGACCTATGCCGACATGATCACCTACATCGAAGGCTCGATCGACGTGATCATTCAGGCCGGCCGCCATGAGGGGGCCAGAGGCATCACCGAATTCTACTTGCCCGGCATTGGACTTGATGAGGTCCCCTCACGCCTTGCCTCCGAATGATGAAAGGAAACCCCCATGCGTGTCCTCGTTCTCACCGCTGCCATCTTCGCTGCCGCACTTCCGGCCATCGGGCAAACTCCCGTCACCAACGATCTGACACCCACGCTTGAGCCGCAACGGTACCGTATCTGCAACGACAGGCCCGAGCGCCCGGCATGGGTTGAAAATGTCTCTCCCCGCGAAGCCTACAAGGCGCTGACTGTGATGGCCCTCTATGAACTGCGCTCGTGGGAAACCATCGTGGCAAATGGCGATTGTTCCTGCGAAACACGTTTCCCGGATTGGACAGCTGCTGACGCGGAATATACCGAGCGCTTCGCTGACCTACCGCAGGCTGAGCACACACAGACCCAACGGGTATTGCGTCGCCAAGCCAACGACTTGCGCCATGCAGTTCAAGCTGTCTGCGAAGCGCAGGGCAACTGGTAATGGGTGTTGTCAGCTGGATGGTCGGTTCGGCCGATAGCTTCCTCGCCTCGGCTGCGGAATCGCAGTTTGGGGCTGTTGCGAGCAATATCGGCACGATCACCCTGCTGATGGTCACGCTTTCCCTGATCGGCCTCTGTATCAACATGGCCTTCCAATATCGCAGCATGGATGGCGCGACCTTCTTTTGGTACTTGCTGAAGCTGACCCTGATCGGGTTCTTCGCCTTCAACTGGACCCGCTTCAACGCGGTCGCAAATGCGGTGATCGGCGGTCTGGACTATATCGCAGGGGCGCTGGTCGCATCGGTCGGAGGCGGCGGTGCTGGCGCGACGCACTTTGCCGGTGAGTTCGACAATCTGATCGAACGGTTCTCGGCCTATCTCAATGCGATCGGCAGTAATCTGGGTTGGATGACGGGCGCGATCCTGGGCGGCATCGGCCTCATTCTGCTCAGCATCCTCGGCTTCATGACCGGGATCGTGCTGATCTTTGCCAAGATGATGCTCTCGCTGATGCTAGGCCTGGCGCCGGTGATGATCGCCCTGTCGCTGTTCGATGCGACCAAGGACTTCTTCCACCGTTGGGTTTCCACAACCGTCAGCTATGCGTTCTACCCGGTGGTGATCGCCGCGATGTTCTCGACTGTGGTGGGCATGGCAAACGCCCTCCTTGCGCAGGTCGGAGACCCGGAATCTGCCACCAATATCGGCTCGCTTATCCCCTTCTTCGTCATGATCTTCCTGGCGAAGGGCTTCGTTGCTGCAACGCCTCTGATCGTGCGCGGGCTGTCGGGGAACTTCATGGTGGTGGCGGGGCCGGCTGTTGCTGCCGGAACTGCAGCCATGACCCGTGGGATGCTGAACACCCGCGGCGTGCAGGCGCGCGAGCGAATGGGAAATCTCAGCACCGGCGAAATGGTCGGCCGCCAGATCGCCCAGAATGCGCCCGCCGTGAAATCCGCGGCTCTTGCCGCCGGCGGGCAAATCGTCCGGGTCGCAGAGCGGGCACGGAGGCTCGGGAAGTAGGCGCCCTTTCGAGGGCGAGCCTTCAATCCAGTATCGTAACGAGGAGAAATAGGATGTTGTACACCTTCGCGGAATTCCAGATTCAGGGCTATGTCGGCCGCAGAACCGAGCTTGGCGGCGGCAAGGTCCTGAAGGTCAGCATCGCCGCAACCGACAGCTGGAAGGACAAGGACAGCGGCGAGTTGCGGGAGCGCACGGATTGGAACACCGTCACCCTCTTCGAACGCAGCACCGCAGGTTTCGCCTGGCTGAAGGAGAACCTGAAACCCGGCGACCTCGTCCATGTGAGGGGGCGGATCGGCGAGAGCAATTACGCCAAAGACGGGCAGACCGTCTATGAGACCTCACTCACGGCTGATCGCTTTGCAGTCGTGCCGGTCGGGAAAGATGGGTAAGGGTTGCACTGCAACCCGCCTTCGCAGCGGTCTTCTGAACCAGATGTATCTCGCTGGCTATTCGGGCCGCCAACCGCCACGCTGGCTGCGTCTGCTGCTGGCGGGCTCGTGCTGGCACCGGGCGTGGCTGCTCGGGCGATTGGGCTTCTTCGTTGAGAACGGGATAAGCTACGGACCTGCCAACCCCTATACAGGTTGCTTTTCGCCCGAGAGCCGGGAGAAGGCGTCCCCTGAACAGTGTCCTAGTAATATGCGCTCGGCCCGAAAGCCTGTACCAGAGCGCGCTGGCTGTCAGTCAAACCCTGACCCAAGGGTTAAGCAAGATCACCCCCGTGTCCTTGAAATCACCGGTGTTTCGGGTCACGACCGTGAAGCCATGGACCAGCCCCGTCGCCGCTATCAGTGCGTCCCGTTCTGATCTCGGATCAGGAACATGAAGGCCGGCGCAGCGCAGCGCCACGCTTGTATCTACCGGCAAAACCCGCTCCTGGAACTCCGGCAGGACCCGTTCTGCGAACCATGCCCGGAGCAAGGCTCCCTGCGCCGCATCGCGCCGCTCGATGCGGCGCACACCGATATCCAGCTCCATCACGGTAATTGCCGAGATGAACAGTGCCGCGGCATCCTGACCGCTCAGCCAGGCGGTGACATTGGCATCGGCCCTGCCATCCCCCGCCTTGCGCAACTCGGAAATCACATTGGTGTCGAGCAGAAACATCAGGACAGATCGGCCGGTCGGGACATGATCTCAGTCTTGCGCGGCTCAAAGTCGATGTCCGACAGCCCCGGCACCGCAAGTGCATCGAGGATGTTGCGGCGCTGGCCGCTCATCTGCTGATATTGGGCAAAGCTCATAAGGACATGGGCCGGTCGGCCTCTGTCCGTGATGAACACGGGACCGTCAAGCGCCGCCCGTTTTGCGCGGGCCAGATCCTGGTTCAGTTCACGGCTGCTGATCGTATGAATCGTCATCGCGGCCTCCGATTGTGGTTACGTTACTACATGTGAAACCTGCGACGAAAGTCAAGGCTGGGGATCTTGGCGATCAGTCTTCTGCGGATGAGCATGACCACATAAGAGATCATCAGCCCCAGCACCATTGGCACCAGAACGCCCGAGGCGATGTGGAAGAACCACCCCAGCATCAGCGCCAGCATGACGCCCAGCGTGATGTTCAAAAGGGCCGGTGGTGCGGCGGTCGGCGTGGGCTGTGTCATGACGATCCCGAAGCTCTGTCCCTATCGGGTTAGAAGGAACCGAAGGCTGTGCCAAGCACGATCACGGCCACAAGGGCAACAAGCGCGCTGACAATGGCGGCCATGACGATGTCCAGATAGCTTTCGCGATGCGTGCAGCCACAGACCGCAAGCATCGTGACCACCGCGCCATTATGCGGCAAGCTGTCCAGCGTACCCGAGGCGATCACGGCCACCCGGTGCATCAGCGCAGGGTCCAGCCCTGTGTCTGACGCGATCTGCATGAAGGTGGGGCCAAGGGCCTGCAGCGCAATGGTCATCCCGCCCGAAGCCGATCCGGTCAACGCGGCAAGGATGTTCGTCGCTACCGCCAGTGACACGAGCGGCCCGCCTCCGATGCCCAGAACCCAGTCCCGCACCATCTCGAACGCAGGCAGGGCCGCCACGACCGCGCCGAACCCCACAAGGCTTGCCACGCTCATGATCGGAAGTACTGCGGCCGTCGCGCCCGAGTCGATGCTTTCGCGCAGATTGCGAAAGCGGCGCCGGTTCATGGCAACCAGCACGATGCAGGCGACCAGAAGCGCAAGCGCCACCGACCAGACCCCGCCGACAGCCGACAGGGTGGTTTCGCCCCATGCGGGCTGCGAGAGGAAATCGAAATCCATGCTGGGCAGCACGAACTGCGTCAGGATCAGGTTGACCACGACAACCAGAACCAGCGGCAGAATGGCCAGGCCGATCGGTGGCCGCCCGCCCCAGGATCCGGCGCGGCTGATCTCGGCAGGGTCAAACTCGCGTGCGGTGCTGGCCAGCTCGCGCGAGACGGCGGAGCCTTTTTCGGCCGCGCCATAACCCTCGCCCCGCGCCTTGGCCTGACGTTCGCGGAAGGAAAGCCAGCCCAGGCCGATGGCCGCCATGATGATGCTGGCTATGATGCCAAGCCCAGGTGCGGCAAAGGGGGTGGTACCAAAGAACGGCATCGGAATCGCGTTCTGGATCGCAGGCGTTCCCGGCATGGCCGACATGGTGAAGGTCGAGGTTCCAAGCGCGAGTGCCGCCGGAAGCAGCCTGCGCGGCACGCTTCCCGCCTTGAACAGCGCCTGCCCCATTGGCGCCAGAACGAAGAACGCCACAAACAGGCTGACACCGCCATAGGTGACCATCGCGCCCGCAGCCACCACGGCAAGGATCGCCCGCGAGGGGCCGAGCCGGCGCGTCATGTAATCGGCGATCGCTGAAACCGATCCGCTGTCGTCCATCAGCTTGCCGAACAATGCGCCCAGCAGGAAAAGCGGAAAGAACTGCGCCACAAACCCCGCCGCCGCAGGCATGAAGGTCTGCGTCCAGTGCGCCAGCATCGGCTGACCGGAAAAAAGCGCCGCCACCGCAGCAGCCAAAGGCGCCAGCAGCAGGATTGTCCAACTGCGGAACGCAAGCACCATGATCAGGGCAAGGCCCAACAGAATACCCAGCAGACCCAGCATGTCAGAGCTCGTCCGCCAGCGCGTCGATATCGAAGGTCGAACGCACCCCGATGTCCTGAATATGGGTGCGGCCGAAATCCTCGGCGGCGCGGCGCCCTTCGTCGAAGAGCATCTTCAGGAAGTCCCATTCGGCATTCAGCTTCGAGGAATGTCCAAGGTCCACCATGATGTCCGAGGTGATGCGATGCAGGCGCATCTCTTTCCAGTACCGCGCCTCGCCATTGCCGGGGTCGATGACACGGCGCAGCAGCGCCATCATCCGCAACTCTTTCAGTAGCTGGGCGTTGAAAGAGATCTCGTTCAGGCGGCTTGCGATCTCGCGCGCGGTGCGCGGCGTCTCGCGCCGCTCGACCGGGTTGATCTGCACCAGAACGGTATCGAGGCTTTCACATTCACGCACGAGCGGCGTCATCGTCGGGTTGCCCGCATAGCCGCCGTCCCAATAGGGCACGCCGTCGATCTCGATGGCCTGGAACATCGATGGCAGGCAGGCCGAGGCGAGCAGCACATCGGCCGTCACCTCATGCTTGCGGAACACCCTGCCTTGCCCGGTGTGCACATTGGTTGCCGTGATGAACAGCTTGACCGGCCCGGTCGCCAGCGCGTCGAAATCGATCAGGTCTGTCAGGATGTCGCGCAGCGGGTTCCCTGCCGCCCCACCCAGCGAATAGGGCGAGATCAGCCGCGCCATCAGATCCATGGCGATGAAGGCGGGCGAGTTGTCCAGCGTCCATTTGCCCGTCAGGACCTCCAGCGGCCCGCGCTTGAACGGGCTGAAGCGCGCGGCATCGGCCGTCCGGCGCCAGAAGGCGGTCAGCATCTCACGCGCGGTCTGCCGCCCGCCGGTGGCCATGCCGGCCGCCAGGATTGCCGCGTTCATGGCGCCGGCCGAGGTGCCGGAAATGCCATCGATCTCGAACCAGTCTTCCTCGAGGATGCGGTCCAGAACGCCCCATGTAAACGCCCCATGCGAACCGCCCCCCTGCAAGGCGAGGTCGATGGGAAGGGTTTTTCGCGTCTGCGATTTCGGGTTGCTGGCCATTTCGGCGCCTTTCAGTCAATTCATTGCAAGAAAATGGCGCCCGAAGCCGGGCGCCCTAGGGGATCAGGCGGCGGGCACCGCTTGCCCGCGAAGCCTCCACGCCATCGCACCAAGGGCCGCGCCAATGGCGATGAGGTCGAGCCCCAGCATCAGCCCGATCAGCCACAGCGCAGTGACCGGCATCGCGGCAAAAAGCACAAGCGACAGCACGACCGAGAGCACCCCGCTGGCAAAAACCCAAAGCCAGTTGGGCAAGGGACGGATCGTCAATGCGAAGACAACCTTCGACATCCCCTCGATCATGAAGAAGATGATCAGCAGAAGCGACAGCAGCAGCATCCCCTGCGCGATGTTGCGCAAGAGCAGAATGCCCAGCAACACACCAAGTATGGCCGAGATGATCTGCAGCCAGAAGTTCGGCGCATGGCGTGCGCTGATCAGGCCGATGGCCTGAATGATGCCGCTGGCGATCAGCAGCCAGCCGAACACCACGACGGCAGCAGCCGAAGAAAAGGCCGGGAAGACGATGGCGACGATCCCCGCGACGACCAGCAGCGCCGCCTGTACCAGGTGGAAGGTCGAATGGCGGCGCACCGCATCGCGCGCGGCTTCGCGGTAGGTCTGTGCAGCGGCGGCAAGACTGATCGGCATGGCATTGACTTCCTTGTTCAACAGGGTGCTTCCCGCCGGGCAGCGGGTGTTGCCTTCCCCGACCCGCAGGGCCGGATATGGATCAAAATTGGCACAGGACCGTGAAGCCCATGCCAGACAATCAATTTTTCATCGCCATGATGCGGTCGTGTCGCGAATGTGGTGGAAATTGGCGAGCAGCGCGCTCCGAGCATGTAACGTTGGCTCCGGTCAGGCCGCGAGGTCAAGAGACATCGGCACGAGAGGCTGAGAAAGGGTTTCCCAGCCATCGACTTTTCGCATCTGGATCTGCCCTGACGCCAGGAGCGCCCAGAGCAGCATCGGCACGGTTTCAGCGCAGGGCAGCACGGTCTGGGTCTTGATGCGGCGGCGGAACTCCTCGTTCAGACGCTCAATGGCGTTGGTGGTCCGTGCGGATTTCCATTGCGACGGATCGAGGCGGGTGAAGCTGAAGAGGCGATCGCCGGCCTCCTCAAGGCTATCGGCCACGGCCCGGCACTTGAGCTTCCACTTGCGGAGGAAGGCCTTGCGGCGCGTCTCGATCTCGGCGGCGCTGTCGGCGTAGATCATGTCGCGGTAGTCTTCGCTCAGCTCGTCATGCAGGCGCTTGGGCGCGTGGCCAAGCAGGTTGCGGTGCTTGTGAACCGTGCAGCGCTGGATGGGCAGGTCCCCGCCCCAGAGCGCCACAAGCGCGGCTTCAAGGCCGGGGGCGCCGTCAACGATTACGAACTCGGGCCGCCTGAGGCCCCGCGCGTCCAGGTCGGCAAGGAAGCTGCCCCAGGCAGCCGTGCTTTCGCCGCCCATGTTCCTGATCGAGAGGAGCACCTTTTGTCCGTCGCGGCGGATGCCGATCGCCGCCAGCACCGAGATGTTGGTGGCCTTGCGGTCCAGCCGGGTCTTGATGACGGTGCCGTCGAGGATGAGCCGCACGATATCCTCCTCGGCCAGGTCGCGGGTGGACCAGGCGTCCCAGTCGACCTTCACCTTGCGCCAGGCCCGGCTGACCACGTCCTTGCTCACCGCCCCCTCGAACAGTCCGAACAGCGCCCGCTTGACCCGGCGCGTGTTGGTGCCGGCCAGGTAGACCGCCGCGATCAGGGCCTCGGCCTTCTTCGTCAGCCGCCTGTAGCGGGGCAGTGCCTTCGATCGCCATTCGGTGATCTTGCCGGCTTCGTTCTCGATCCGAGCACGAGGAACCCGCACCGTCTCGGTGCCGAATGTGCCGGTCAGCTGCCGATCGCGGTGCCCGTGGCGGTAGCCCCTGGCCCGCTCATTGCCGCGGCCGTAACGAAGCCAACCAAGAAAGGCGGCAAGTTCCTCTTCGAACATGGCTTCAATGGTGGCCCGGACATTCGCCCGCAGGCGATCCTCGATCGGATCATACCCGCCTGCGTCGGGCAGCGGCGAAAAGGACGAGCTATCGGTATTCTGCTTCATGGCGTGATCTCCCTGGCGGTTGCCGCCGCCGGTTGGGTGGGTGTTGGTTCACCCGGAGATTACGCCGCCAGACAATTTCTACCACTTCCGAGACACGACCGAGCGGGAAGGGCGGAAAGCTGTCTTGTGGCGGTGCGGCACCGCCATCGCAGCGACAGCCAGACAGCGGACACTCATACGGGCTGCCATGGTCAACCGGGCTGAAACCGCCTGACGGGCGGAAAGCGGCCTGTCGGCAATTCCGCGTGATGACAGCTGCCACTCTGGCACAGAGCATGCTCAAACGGGGCGAAGCAACGCCCTGCCCGACGCTCCGAGCAGGCGGCAAGCCGCCTGGCAACGGTGGAGGTCTTCAGCCTATCAGGATTTGAGCCCGCCACCTGCTATCCGCTAATCTATCTCGGCGAGGTGCCGAGAACGACCTGCTTGGGAAACTGCGATGAACGATCCTACTCACTTCCTGAACATACTCATGCGAATGTCGTCATCGAACAAGGTGCCTTTCCGCCACGATGAGATGAAGCCCCGATCCTTCAACCATGTAACGAACTCGAGGTTCACTTCGCTGCCTTCAATCTTCGGCGTTGAGAAACCCGGTTTGATGTCGGGAAGTGGATCAGGCAGTGAACGCAGGATATCTCTCACTTGCTGATCATCGAACATCCTTTGAAGCATGTTGAACAAAGTTATCTGTGTGGAAAGAGGCTGGGAGTTGACGATGACCGCACGTGCGGCGTCGACTCCGAGGTTGTCGATCTTCACGCCAGTTCGAGCGAGTATTCTGCCAACGATGGCCGCGCGGGACGATATGTCAGCCAGCAGGCTAAGATCCATCTTTTGAATTATCTTCAGCCTGTTTTCATCGCCAATGTCCGCTTCCAACAGATTCTGCCGGAAGTCGTCGGCTAGATCGCACTCGCCTTCAGCCTCGAAGAACTCTGCAATGTTCCTTGTTACGAATGCGATGCCTAATGTTGGATCGTCGCTGAGATGCAAAAGGTTGGTCGCGGAGAAGGTTATGGTATTCTGCTCGACCAGTATCTTGGTCTTTGCTGCACTGAGCTGCTGCGGGAAGACTTTGAACCGTCTCGGAAGCACTTTGACATAGGCCGAATATGTTTCCTCGCTCAATGCGTCGTTCTCTAGGATGAACTTGCGCAATGGTGCCGCCCGATCTCCGTCCGGAACTTGGTGGTCGGCAAGCGCACGCAAGGTGGCCGGTCTGTTCAAGAACGACGTGAGTACTTCCGCATCGTAGTTGCTGCTGCCAATAAACGCTAAGCAGTTTACCCAAGTCGCCTCGATCTTTGCTATCCGAAAAAGCGTGGCGTGGAGACCATCGGGGACTTGATCCAAGGTTGGGACCGATGTCGACTGCATCTCGAGGAATTCTGCAATGGATTCAACTTCCACGTCGGCCCGGCCGATGACGCGTTGAATGGTCGAAATGCTCTCACGGCAATTGTTCGGCAGACGAAGCAGGACGTTCCGAAGATACTCGCCGAAACGGCCATCGATCTTGGCTAGAAGCGGCGCGCTTCCGGACTCGAGTACCAACGTGTAGTTTTGCTCGCCTGACCGATCAACTTCCCTGATACCGAGGACGACTCGGAATATGAAATTCAGGTTGTCGATGGAAAGCTCATAGAGACCGCCGTCGAACAGGACCCTTATGACGCCCGGGTAAGCCTCCACGGCGGCTAGGTCGGTCGCTTCGACGTCGAGCGGTTGCAGTCGTTCGGCTGGGACATCGACCCCCTGCGCCAAGATGTCAGCCAACCTCTCTGAGACGAAGTTTGATATGGCCGGGTGCCTGCCGGCAAGACCCTTCAGGTCCGCATTCGACATGTGGCTCATGATGTGCGCAACATGCATCAGGTTTGCGGGACTGGTCAGTGCCGCCGCGACGAACCCAGGCCACGTCCTCGCCATTCCAGAAATGAGAGCCGCGACCGCCGTGCCTCTGGCGTAGTAGCTTGACAGGAATGTCTCGCAGCCCGCGAAATCGGTCGCGATGAAGTTGAGCAGACGCTTTTTCTGCATCCCATACGAAGAGGGATCCGCAAGCAGGCAGTCGACGATCGTCACGTTGAGAACGTAGGTTCGGCTGAAATCCTCGTCGCGCATCGCGGCGATGACCTCCTTCGGATTGTCTATCTGAAAGTTGGGATCTGGAGTTCTGAAACCGCGAATGTGGATCAGAAACTTGTTATCGCTGGGAGATAGACGCCCTGAATGGAAAAGGGATGTGTACTGGTAGTACGTGTCATCCAGATAACCCTCCAGAACCAAGAAGCGAGCCAGATCGGCGCCGTCTCCAAATTCGTCGAACAGCCCATCGACTTCATCTGAATTTTCTCGAATGACTTCGTTGAATTTAGTCATTCGCAAGTTGCCTAATTTGGCCCTCAGTTCGCGAATTTGCTTGAGTGAAGAGTCTCTAAATTCCGCAGACTTCTTTTCAACGTCCTCTTTGCGCTGTTGGAAGGTTCTATGGGGATCAACCTTCGCCTGTAAATTGCCTACTTGGAGGTGATGCTGGTGACCGTGTATTGAAGTGGTTAACAGTTGGCTCGCTCCCATTATTGCTTCAAGACGCTCATCGTTAGCAAGGTTGCTCAGAGAAATCATGGCACTATGATTGAGGCCAACACGGCTGTGTCCCTCGGGAACCATCTCTACGATGGCCATCGCATAGCTCCGGCGCAACTCGGTCAGATCGTTCGGCAGCTGCTTTTCACCTTGATCGACAAGCGTCTCGAGGCGAGATATCTCGACTTTGCATCGGGACTCGCTCGTCGCGATGTATCGATCATGACTTCGAAGAACCCCTGCCAGATGCCCCTTTCCGCGATGAAGGTTCTCGAAATCGCTTGGGAACACGTTCTTGTATATCAAGACCGCCAACAGCTTGTTGACGTCTAGGCTGGTTTCGTTCTCGGTTTCGAGATTGGCGACGTAGATAGCATACTCATTAAAAATATTCTGTATGAGCCTGAGGTCGTTCAGATATCGCGAAACCTCCCGCAGGAACCGCTGATCGAACCTATCGTCCAGGGAGAGCCGCTTGCCCTGCTCCAGCAATTTGTCGATAGAATTCGAGCTATTGATGATAGGGATGACTGGAATAATGAATTCGAAGAACTTGGTCCTATCCGTGTTCACGAACATATCGTCGCGAAGGGCGTAGAGAAACCGGATGTGTCGCTTGCCGCGCAGATTGGCGTTCACCAGGCTATTGATTTCACGCAGCGTGACGAATATTTCAGCGTTGTTAAATCTATCTAAGTCCTCGATGACGACAAGATCATATTGCGTAGACTGGAAGAAGTATATGATCTCGTCTAAATGGCGATTAAGGGTAAGCGGCGTCTGAACCCCACGTTGCGTGGCTGACGCGCTGCTGCGAAGTCCTTTTCACCTGCATTCCCCAAGTGGCGTGTCGTTTGAGGTGAAGATCGCCTGTATCCGAGCGCTAGACAAGGATTTTCTGCCGCAAGCGGCACCTGCGGTCGCGCAGACTGCTGGATCTGGACGGATCAGACCGCGAAGCCGCTGTTTCCTTGCCCAGGGGCGGCGTTTTTCAGCGCAGCGGACAGATCTGTCCAGCCGCTTTCGTTCAGTTTGAGCGTGGATCGCGATCATGCGCATAGCGGTGGCGCTCGCAATCGGGGATAGCGGCGAGGATGGCGCGTACCATCGTGCCGGTGACAGCGACCTCGGCCAGCTGGAAGGTGATGGTGCGGGCGTGACGGACCACACGTGCCCCGATCTTGATCAGCTTCAGTTGCAGGCTGGTCAACGACCAGTCGGCCATGGCCTCGGGCAGCTCGATGCAGCGCAAGAAGGTGGCCAGGTTGTACGCCAGGGCGTGCAGTTGCAGCCGCACCTCATTGTCGCGGAACTTCCGGCACGACAGCCGCGTCCAGCGAAAGGCGTATTTGCCCTCTTTGATGTGCTGCTCGGCGGTGCCGCGCTGGTTGTAGAACCGCACCACCCAGTCCGGCTCCATCGGCAGGTTGGTGACGATGAAGCCGACACGCGGGAACAGTTCGCCCGGATGCCATTCGATCTTGGCGATCACCCGGCGTTCCTTGTCCCAGGACGCGCTGATACTCGAATTCCTCGAAGAACCGCTTGACCTTGGTCAGTGACGGCCGCCCGACAGGGCGCGTTACGATGCGCGATCTTGTCCTTGAGGACCGCGTTTGCGGGCAGCCGGATGGCGTAGAAGAACCGCGCTTCTTCCAATCGCTCATAGATCGCCGGGATCGCGTAGGCAGCATCGGCCCGGAAGAACCTGCCACCAAGGTCGCGCTCCGCGTAGCGCGCAATGACGGGGTCGAGAACATCACGCCAGCCATCGCCTGTGGACGTTGCCATGGCGCAGGGCGCAGCGTTCCAGCATCCCGAACTGGTTGAACAGAAAGTTGGGGTGATAGCAGCACAGTCGAAATGGCCATTCCAGGCAGACCCTTCCTGGTCGCCATGGGTCGGGCTGACCGAGCTGTCCATGTCCAGAACGATGTACTTCAGCCCGTTACGGTCATGGAACCGGTCGATCCATTGCCCGTTCAGGTCGGCCAGCGCGGCACGGTTCCCGGCCAGAGCCGCGTCTCGGTCTCGAACCGTCCCATCTGCGATGCCGAGGCCGCTTGTGCATCGACCGCTCTGCCGCCGACAACTTGGCGCATGACCGGATCGCAGGCGAGACGGTTGGCGTCGTTGACATCCTCGTATCCGGCCAGCCGCCCAAAGACTGATTGCCGGAACAGGCCGTCGAGCCGAATGGACCGTGTTCTTGCCAGAGCGAGTATCGCGAGCGCCGCTGACGCCAAATCGGACAACCCGAGCGCGTCATCAAGCTCGCGCATCACCAGAAGGCCGCCGTCGGAACTGAGCTGCGTGCCGCGAAATTCCAGCCGCACGCGAGGGTCGAAATCCACCCGATCTGCCCGTTGCAAGCCCGCACCCTCTGGGTGATCCATGAAACGCGCCCCTCGCAGCCTTCAACACCAGTTTTATATAGGAAATATAATGGTCAGGACAGCGAAATCAGCGCCTTACTTGGGAAATGGGGTTTCATCGGCTGATGGGGAGTGCGTTTCGCAATGTGTGCCAAGAATTCGTTTCTCACCTCCCTGGGCGTGGAGATTTATGCCTCTGGTCATCGGCGGTGGCCGGATGAGGTGAAGGCTCGGGTGGTCGCCGATACACTGCAGCCGGGGGCCACGGTAAGCGTCTCGGCATGAGCAAACCTGAGGCTGCCCGCTACCGTATGACGAACTGGAAGTCCTACAACGAGTCTTTGAGGCGGCGTGGATCGCCACTGATCTGGATGGACAAGGACATGGTGTGGCTGGCGAACAAGGCGGGTCGTCGTGGTCGCCCGCCGGTGTTCTCGGGTGCGGCCATCCAGTTCTGCCTGATGGTGAAGGTGCTCTTCGGGCTGCCGCTTCGGCAGACAACCGGAACGGTGGCCAGCATCCTGGAGATGGTCGAGCTCGACTGGCCCGTGCCGGACTTCTCCACCATGAGCCGCAGACAAAAAACCCTCACTGTCCAGATATCCTGCCGGCGCGCACCAGGTCCTCTGAACCTGCTGGTGGACAGCACCGGGATCAAGTTTCTCGGCGATGGAGAATGGCTGGCGCACAAGCATGGCACCCACCGCAAGCGCCAGTATCGCAAGGTCCACCTGGCAATGGATACAGACACCGGCGACATTCGGGCGGTGGAGTTCACTTCCAGCCGCGAAGGCGACGGTCCTGAGCTATCTGACCTTCTGAAGCAGATTCCGCCGGAGGGGCTGGTCGGCACCGTGACCGGCGACGGTGCCTTCGACACCCGGCGATGCCACACCGCAATCGTGGACCGTGGCGGCACGGCCATCATCCCGATCCGGAAGAATGGTCGCCTCTGGAAAGAGGACTGCCCTGCCGCTCGCGCTTGCAACGACATCCTCCGGGCGACCAAACGTTTCGGTCGGGCGAACAGGAAGGTCTGGTCCGGCTATCACGTCCGAAGTCGGATCGAGGCAAGGATGCGCTGCCTCAAATCCTTCGGTGAGCGCATCGCCTCGCAAGACCCCGACAGACAAGCGGCCGAGATCTACATCCGCGTCGCGCTCATGAACCGCTTCAACGCACCCGGCACCGCCGAAATCGAGCGCCTGGCCTGAGCTTAATGGGTAAGGGAGAGCCCTGCTCCGACGCCGAGTTCTGCAACATGTATAACCGCCCCTTGCGCAAGGGGGTTCGAAGCTTCTTTTGACGCGTTGTCGGGTGCTGACATGTATCCGGCCTCTTATGCGACCATCGTCATGCCGCGGGCCCGTATGGTGTTCGCGGATCAGGCCCCAAATCAACGCCGCGTGCTCGAAGGCACTTTGTTGCAGGCTGGTTCCCCTGATCCTGTCTCACGACCGTTGCGCCAAACGTCTCCTTGCCCTCTTCCGCTCCGACGTTCTCGCGACCTCGACGGCTTATGCCGCTGCGGCCGGAGCCTTGTAGACGTCACCGTGGGCCATAAGGGCCCAGACGATGCGCGCCATCTTGTTCGCCAGCGCGACCCGCACCAGCATGGGCGGCTTGCGCGTCAGTATCCCGCCCAACCAGGTTCCCGGTCGGGCCGAGGCATGGACGTGTCGCTTGATGATCACGCTGTTGGCGCCGATGATCAGCAGGCGCCGCAGGGATCGTTCCCCCATCTTGGTCGTGGCCCCGAGCCTCTGTTTGCCGCCTGTCGAATGCTGGCGAGGGGTGAGCCCGAGCCAGGCGGCAAAGTCCCGGCCTGTGCGGAATATCTCTGGTGGGGGCGCCAGCGTAGCAATGGCCGTGGCGATCAGGGGGCCGATGCCAGGAATTGTCATCAGCCGCCGTGCGACCTCGTTGCCCTTTGCCCGCCGGCTGATCTCGGCGTCCAGCTTCCCGATCTCTGTCTCGAGGTGCCGGAGCGCCGCAACCAGCACATCAAGCGTGGGGAGGGCCTCGGTGGGCAGCCCGCTGTCCGGGTCTTCGATCATCGCAATAAGTCGCGCAGCGTTGCCAGCACCTTGTGGCACGATCTGACCAAACTCGCCCAGATGCCCACGCAGGGCGTTGATCGCCTGTGTGCGCTGCCGGATCAGAAGTTCCCGGATACGGAATACCATCGCCGACCCTTGGGTTTCTTCACTCTTCACCGGGACGAAACGCATCGTCGGGCGCTGCGCCGCTTCGCAGATCGCCTCGGCATCAGCGGCATCATTCTTCTGGCGCTTGACGAAAGGTTTCACATAGGCGGGCGGGATCAGCCGAACCTCGTGCCCGAGCTTGCCGATCTCGCGGCCCCAGAAATGCGCCCCTCCGCAGGCTTCCATGGCGACAATGCAGCTCGGCAACTGGCTGAAGAACGACAGCACCTGATCCCGCCTCAGCTTCTTGCGCAGCACAGCTTGCCCAGAGGCGTCGGCACCATGTGCCTGGAACACATTCTTCGCCAGATCGAGCCCGACAGTGGTAATCTCCGACATGACCGCTCTCCTATGTGGATCCTCGCAGACCCACCTTGGCACACAGATGCCGTCGGGGGGCGGTCACATCATCAATGCCCAACAACGCCCATGAAAATTGCTTTTCGCAAGCATGCTTTCGAATTGTCCCCGGCGCGGGCCGGGCGTAGTCTGGCCCTCAGTCGAATGTCAGGGACCGAACCGATGAAACCTGCCAAGGCGCCCCGCCGATCCCTTCTGCCGCTGCTGGTCCTGGCCGTTCTGGCCGGGCTGGTCATCGGTGCCGTCTGGTGGGCGACGCGCCCCGGCCCCCTGCTGATCCAGGGCGAGGTCGCGGCCCCGCGGGTCGATGTCTCGGCCCGCACCTCGGGCCGGGTCACGCGGATCGAGGCCGATCTGGGCCAGCGGGTCGAGGGCGGCCAGCTGCTGGCCGAACTGTCGAACCCGCAGCTGGTCACCGCCCATGCCGCCGCAGCATCAGGGCTGGAGGTCGCCCGCGCCTCGGAGGCCGCGGCCGGCGCCACCCGCCCCGAGGTGATCCGCGCCCGCGAGGCCGAGCTGGCCGCGGCCCAGGCCGATCTGCGCCTGGCCGAGGAGCAGCTGGGCCGCGACACGGGCCTGTCGCAGCAGGGCCTGCGCCCGCAGGCGGCGCTGGACCAGTCGACGCGCAACCTCGACGCCGCCGCAGGCCGGGTCGAGGCCGCCGAGGCGCAGCTGGACCTGGCCCGGGCCGGGGCCTCGCCCGAGGAACGCGAGGTCGCCGCGGCCCAGGTCGCCCAGGCCGAGGCCGCGCTGGCCCAACGCCAGGCCGATCTGGACGAATTGCGGATCTTCGCGCCCATGTCGGGCGAGATCTCTGGCCGCACGATCGAGCTGGGCGAGAATGTCGGCCCGGGCGCGCCGCTGTTCACCATCGTCGATCTGGACCAGGCCTGGTTCACCTTCAACCTGCGCGAGGATCTGCTGGCGGGGCTGGAGATGGGCGACCGGCTGACGATCCGCATCCCCGCCCTGGACCGTGAGGCCGAGGCCGAGATCACCCTGATCAACGTGCAGGGCCAGTTCGCCAGCTGGCGCGCCACCCGCGCGACGGGCGATTTCGACCTGCGCAGCTTTGAGCTGCGGGCCCGCCCCGTCGCGCCGCTGGAGGGCCTGCGCCCCGGCATGTCCGCGCTGATCCAGCTGGACCGCTAGGGCCATGCTGGCCGTCATGGCGCGCGAGATCCGCCTGCTGCCGCGCCGCCCGGCGCTGGCGGGGCTGGTGATCGTGCTGCCGCTGATCATGTTGCTGGTCCTGGGCGGCATCTTTCGCGCAGGCATTCCCACGGGCATGGCGGTGGCGGTGATCGACCTGGACCGTTCGGATCTGTCGCGGGCCGTCACGCGGATGCTGGACGCGGCGCCCGAGCTGACCGTGACCCATCGCGCGTCCGATCTGTCCGAGGCACGCGCGCTGATCGTGTCCGGCGCGGTGCGCGGCGCGGTGCTGATGCCCCAGAACCTGGAACGCGACATCACCCGGGGCGCGCGCCCCGAGATCGTCACCTTCTACGACAACCAGCACATGAGCGCCGGATCGCTGGTCGCCCGCGGCGCCCGCAATGCCATCGACACGGCGCTGGCGGGCCTGCGCCTGTCGGTGCGCCAGGGTCAGGGAGAGGCGCCCGTGCAGGCCATGGTCGCGCTGCAGCCCATCCCGATGCAGGCCCATGCGCTGTTCAACCCGGCCTTTGATTATGTGCATTTCCTGCTGGCCGCGCTGATCCCCACGGTCCTGCAGATCATCGCCGCCGCCGCGACCGCCTATGCGGTCTCGCTGGATTTCGGCCCGGGGCGGCATCCGCGCGTGCTGATGCGGATGGCGGGCGGCATCCTGCCCGCGATGCTGGGCAAGATCCTGCCCTATACGGTCGTCTTCCTGCTGCTCCTGGGCCTGTCGGACGTGGCGCTCTATGGCTGGCTGGCGGTGCCCTTGCGCGGGTCGCTGTGGCTGATGGCGCTTGGCGCGGTGCTGTTCGTGCTGGCGTCGCAGATGATCGGCGCGCTGGCCTTCGTGCTGTCGCGTGACATGGGCCGGGCGGCCAGCCTGATCGCCATCATCACCGCGCCGGCCTTCGGATTCATGGGGCTGGGTTTCCCGCGCGAGGCGATGTCGACCCTGGCCCAGGCCTGGGGCGCGGCCATTCCCGGCACCTGGTATGTGCAGCTGCGCATCGACCAGTCGCTGCGCGCGACGCCCTTGGACATCTCCGCCATGTCGGTCCTGTGGCTGGCGGTGATCGCGGGCGTGCTGGCCACGCTGATCCTGGCGCAGCTGTCGCGCCTGGCCCGGCAGGAGGTCGCGTCATGACCGCGCTGGCCACCGCCTTCCGCGCCGAGCTGGCCGCCGTGCTGGGCGACCGGCAGGTGCGCATGATCGTCCTGCTGGCGCTGGTCATCTATGCGCTGATCTATCCGCTGCCCTATCGGGCCGAGCTTCTGCGCGATGTGCCGGTGGTGCTGGTCGATCAGGACGGATCGACCGCTTCGGCCGATCTGGCGCGGCGCGTGGACGCGTCGGAGGCCGTTGCCCTGACCCATCTCGCCCCCGACATGGCCGAGGCCACGCGGCTGGTCCATGAACGCCGCGCCTATGGCGTCATGCTGATCCCCGACGGGTTCGAACGCGCCCTGCTGCGCGGCGATCAGAGCCCCGTCGCGCTTTATGCCGATGCCAGCTATTTCCTGATGTATCAGCGCGTGATGCAGGGCGCCGCCGTCCCCCTGCGCCAGATGGGCGCCGAGGTCGAGGCCGGGCGCCTGATCGCCCAAGGCACGCCCCGCGCCGTGGCCACCGCCCAGGTCAGCCCCGCGAACCAGATCGAGGTGCCGCTGTTCAACCCCGCGGCGGGCTACGCGACCTATGTGCTGCCCGCGGCCTTCGTGCTGATCCTGCAGCAGACGATGATGATGGGGCTGGCCTTGGCTGCGACCCGGCGCGGGCCGCTGCCCGGCCATCCGGTCTGGCGGCTGCTGGGCCGGGCGGGGGCGTGGCTGGCCATCTGGGCGGGGCTGCTGCCGGTCTATCTGATCGTGCTGCCGGTGCTCTATGGCCTGCCGATCCTGGGCGGGCCGGGGGCGCTGATGATGCTGGGCCTGCCCTTCCTGCTGGCGGCCGGGTTTCTGGCGCAGCTGGTCGCGGCGCTGTTCCGGCGGGGCGAGGTCGTGCAGGTCGTGCTGCTGGCGCTCGGGATGCCGTTCTTCTTCCTGTCGGGCTTCGCTTGGCCGGTCGAGGCGATCCCGGCCCATCTCAACGCGCTGGCGCAGCTGATCCCGTCGACGGCGGCCATCGACGGGCTGGTGCGGGTCATGCAGATGGGCGCGACCCTGCCCGAGATCGCGCCCATCCTGTGGCATCTGTGGGCCTTGGCCGCGGGGCTGGGCCTCGTGGTGCTGGCGGTCGAGACGGTCAGCCCGTCACGGCCAGCAGCGCCAGATAGAGGACCGACGGCCCCATCAGACAGCCCAGCCCGGTGAAGAAGGTCGCCGTCATCGCGCCATAGGGCACCAGCCGCTTGTCGGTCGCGGCCAGCCCCCCGGCCACGCCGCTGGTCGTGCCCATCAGCCCGCCATAGGCCATGGCCGATTTCGGGTTGTTCAGCCCGATCAGCGGCGCGACCAGCGGCGTGCCGATCATCACCAGCACCGCCTTCAGCAGCCCCGCAGCGACCGACAGGGCGATGACCTCGGAACTGGCGCCCAAGGCGGTGCCGGTCACCGGACCCACGATATAGGTCGCCGCACCCCCGCCGATCGTCGCCATGCTGACCGCATCGGTATAGCCGAAGGCCGCCGCGATCGCCGCGCCCACCGCGAAGGACACCACGATCCCCAAGGCCAGCGCGCTGACCCCCGCCGCGCCGGCCTTGCGGATCTCGCGCATGTCGACGCCGTAAGCGGTCGAGACGATGGCCAGGTCGCGCAGCATCGCGCCCCCCATCAGCCCGATCCCGGTGAACAGCGGCACATCCGCCAGCCCGCGGCTGCCCCCGGTCATCATGCCGCCGATCCAGGCCAGGATCAGACCGATGATGATGGCCACTGCCGATCCGTGCAGCCGACCAGCCGTCAGCCGGTCGGACAGCTGATAGGACAGCCACATGACGCCGCCCACGAACAGGAAGGCAAAGACCAGGCCGTTGCGGGCCAGAACCTCGACGATCAGTAAGCGGCGGCGCCGCCTCACCTGGTTTCAGCTTGACGGGTTGAAGTTCCAGGGCAGCAGGTCGTCGATCTTTGCCTGAGGATGGCTGGCTGCCACCGCTTCCAGGGTTGCCTTGAGGTAGGCGAAGGGTTCGACGCCGTTGACCTTTGCGGTGGCGATCAGGGATGCGATGCGCGCCCAGGATCGGCCACCCTCGTCATGGCCTGCGAAGAGCGCATTCTTTCGCGTCAGCGCGATCGGCCGGATCAGGTTCTCGACGTTGTTGGAGTCGATCTCGACCCGGCCGTCGCGCAAGAAGGTCTGCAACCCGCCCCAGTGACGATGGATATAGGCCAGCTTCTCCCCGAGGCGCGACCTCATCGATATGCGCCGACACTGCAGCTGCAGCCATTCCCCGAATGCGGCGATCAGCGGCGCACTGCGCGCTTGGCGGGCCGACAGCCGCTGGCCCGGGTCCATGCCACGGATCTCGGCCTCGATCCGGTAAAGCTCGGCTATCCGGCACAGGCCCTCGGCCGCGATCTTGGAGCCGTCGCGATCAAAGATCTCCTTCAGTTTTCGCCGGACATGCGCCCAGCAATAAGCGACGGTGATCGGTGCGCCGCCTGTCCGGGACGGACGCGTCAGACGGTTGTAGCCGGTATAGCCATCCAGCTGCAGGGTGCCGTCAAAGCCATGGAGGATGCGCTCTGCGTTTTCGCCCGCGCGGTCGGGCGCATAGGTGAAGACCACACCGGGCGGATCGCCCCCGCCCCATGAGCGGTCATCGCGCGCCAGGGCCCAGAGGTAGCCCGTCTTCGTCCGGCCTCGGCCAGGATCGAGCACGGGTGCCGTGGTTTCGTCCATGAACAGCTTGCTCGACGTCTTCAGGTGCTCTGTCAGCCGATCGACCACGGGACCGAGGTGGAAGGCGGCGGTGCCGACCCAATCAGCCAGCGTGCTGCGGTGAAGCTCGATGCCCGCGCGGGCAAGGATTTGGCTCTGACGATACAACGGCAGATGGTCCGCGTATTTGCTGACCAGCACATGCGCCAAGGCGCCCTCAGTGGGTAGGCCGCCATCGATCAGGTGTGCGGGTGCCGGTGCCTGGGTCACGCCCTCTGCACACCTGCGGCACGCATATTTTGGGCGCACGGTCACGATGACCCGCAGTTGCGCGGGCACGATATCCAGCCGCTCGGTCCGGTCTTCGCCGATGCGGTGCATCTCACCACAGCCACACGGACAGAGCAGACTGCTCGGCTCGATCACGCGTTCTACGCGGGGCAGGCTTTCCGGAAGATGCCCGCGATTGCGGCGGGCGGCCCGGCGCGGGGGCGTGCGGGGCGCAGTCTCCGCATCCTGCCGGGTCTCGGCCTCGGCCAACGCGGTTTCCAGATCCTCGAAAGCCAGCTGACGCTCGTCGTCGTTCAGCTTCTCGGAGCGTTTGCCATGCAAGACCTGGTTCAGCTCGGCGATCAGATGCTCCAGCCGCCGGTTGGTTTCCTGCAGCGCGTCCCGTTCCCTCAGCACGGCAAGAACAGCGGCGCGCTGGCTTTCGGGGATGGCGGACAGGTCGATGGACGGAGCGGCGGACATGAAGTCATCATACCCTGATCCGACTGTAGTTGAACGCTTTTATTGCATTCAGGTCATTCTGAAACGGCTGGCTTTGGGGTTTCCAGAGGTCGGACCCGCCGCCAGTCGAGGCCGGCAAAAAGCGCCTCGAACTGCGTTCGGCTCAAGGTCATGGCCCCGTCCCGGATGGCCGGCCAGGTGAAGCTGTCGGCCTCAAGGCGCTTGTAAGCCATCACCAGCCCGCTGCCGTCCCAGAACAGGATCTTCAGCCTGTCGGCGCGCTTCGAGCGGAACACAAAGATCGTGCCGGTGAAGGGGTCTTCCGCCAGCATCGACTGCGCCAAGGCTGCCAATCCGTCGTGCCCCTTCCTGAAGTCCACCGGCTTGGTCGCCACCAGGATCCGCATGCCCTGCGACGGCATCAGCACGGCGCGGCTCCAAGAGCACGGACAATCTCGGCCAGCCGAACGGCGGGCGTGTCCGCGGCCAGCTCAAGCCTCACCTCCCCGATAATGATCCTGATCCCCTCGTCTGCAGCGCGCCCGTCGTAGGAATGGACAGCAGGCGGTGTATCGCAAACCACCAGCGAGGCAAAGACCGGCTCTTCGGCCAAGATGGCTGGCAGCACCAGCTTGCCCTGCTTGGCCAGCCGCCGCCACGCCGATACCTGGTTCGGCTGCACTCCATAGTGATCCGCCACTGCGTTTACCGTGGCCCCCGGCTGCAGTGTATCGGCGACCACCCGAGCCTTCACCTCATCCGGCCACCGCCGATGACCAGAGGCATAAATCTCCACGCCCAGGGAGGTGAGAAACGAATTCTTGGCACACATTGCGAAACGCACTCCCCATCAGCCGATGAAAAGGACTTCGCAGCAGCGCGTCAGCCACGCAACGTGGGGTTCAGACGCCGCTTACGATTAAGGATAGATTCCTCTGTCGTCGCCTTAGGTGTGATCTCAATATCCTTCAGAGATACGCTTTTCAGCGATATACCGAAACTTGCGATATACAGATTATGGATGACCTGCCAGATGAACCCACCACCAATCACGAAGGCAAGTAGATTGAACCAATTGGTCATGTCGAACGGACGGAAGTAGGCACCCGTCATGATCGCATCTCGCTTCTGGAATAGATGCCAACAGGCGATGACGCCGATAATCATGAAGAGAGAGGCCAGCATCGACCAACGGCCGGGCGACTGTATCCGCTTAAACCTCGAAAGCGGAAGCCGCTTCGAATCGGCACCGTAGAGCATTTGTTGCAGGATGCTTCGCTCGATCTCCTGCCTGCTCACCTTGCCGTTGAAGGACCCGGCTTCGGGTGGAGCTTCAGGCAGAAACGCTGCCAAGGATATCTGCAAAACTGGTCGCTTATACCCCTTCAAGAAAGACTTGATGATGCTGCTTTTGCCTGATCCGTAGGGTCCGGTGAGGGCAATGTTCATCACACGGGGGTTGTTGGTCGCCTTGGTCAACGCGGCTGAGTACACGCCCGCCGGGTCGGCCTGATCCGTCGGGGCGAGGTCGACGTATCGCGTTCCCGCGCCTGCCTCCTCCGGTTTCCGAGTGAGCCGATCCGCAGCCGTAATAAACCAGCCCGCTAACTTAAATCGATAGTAAGACAAGTTCTTAAAGCCCCCAGATCTGGTGTGACTAAGTACTATGTACCACAGCTTCATGGGTGAGCTACCCAAAGACTGATCTGGAAACACCTATGGTCGCATTTTCAGAGGATGCGGAAGATTATGAGCCCACCCGACGTCGTCGAACTGCGACGTCAATGCGAAGTTTCCGCCCGCAAGGTGCATTGCAAGGCTTAAGTCGCTGCATTGCGCACGAACGGCCGCTGTCGGGATCGCCGCAGTGCAGCAATGGCGAGCGTCGACCGGCAGGTAAGGGCCGAGTTTGCGCTCATGGCTATCCAGCTTCGCCGTCGGCCTTGCCCTCCAGCAACACGATCCTCTCCCTGAGCCGCATCGCAAGCGGGTCCGCGTTCCGCCCGCCTTCAACAATTCTCCTCAGTTCCTCGTGTACGAGATCCATCGAACCGACCCGTCGGCTTGCTGCGATCAGATGTTCTGTCGCCTCGTCAATGTCATGCGGACCGGCATCATAGCCTCGACCCGCAATCAGATGCCGGATGGCGCAAAGTGCAACGCTCGTCGCAAAGGCTGGCTCCTTCACGGCAAAATCCCGCGCCGCGCGCGTGAGGGTCGCCGGGGCCGCCTCACTGTCCTGCGCGCAGTCCAGCGCAATGTCCAAGTAACCGGCGGTCTTGGCCGCGGCGAACCACTTCCCCTTGCGGCCATGCAACGCGATCAGATCCTCGAGAATGCCGCGCGGGTCGGTGTCCGGATAGCGCTTCACCAGATCCCGCCACATCGCCAGCCAGGTGTTGCCCATCGCCGTCGGCAGGCCAAAGCGCCGATAGGCTTCGTCAGGCTGCCCGCGCCGGATCAGCAGCGCCTCGCAAAAGCGGGCAATCTCCTGGCGACCCCAGTTCTGGCGATCATCCTCCATCAGCGCCGCGGCGCGGGCGAGGGCCTCGTCCTCCCGCCCCTGGCGTATGAGCGCCTCGGCCGCGAATTTCTCGTCGAACCAGAGGCGGCTCCTCTTGACCTCCATCAGGGCAAGCAACTCGTCATACCGCCCTGCCTCGAGAAGGCAGGAGAGGGTCAATGTTGCGGTGGGGATGTGAATGAAACGCGCGTGATCTGCCCATGCAGCGAAAACCATGGCAAGATCCCGGTCGGCATGATCGTTGATCAGGGCGGGATACACCGAAATCTCGCCGAACCCATCCGCCAGTGGCGCGAGGTAATCCACGCCATCCTCGGCAATGGCCGTGCGAATGCGCTCCAGCCACTGCGCCCGCACGCCCTCATGCGCTGGCGCGGCAATCAGCACCGGCACGAGATCCCCCAGTGTCCGGCGCACCGCAGTGCCAAGTGCGCCGGAGGAGGTATCGATGGGAATTTCCCCGGATGCACCTTGCCCGCCCCGTCGATCACATAGTGATAATGGTGCAGATCAAGCCCGGTCGGCTGATGCGGGCCGCCGGTCCAGTGGATGATGATGCGCTGCAAATGACCTCTCCGCGAAAGCTGCGGGGCCAGATTGCGGCTTTAATCTCTTAATAACGGTTCCGCCGGGGAGCGCCCCCGGCGCGCGACACGCAACAGATCAGCGCCCGAATTTGCCCTTGAGCGCATCGGCAAAGGCATTGCCGCCCGCAGGGGATTGCGGCGCGGAAGACATTGGCCGGCCGGCTTTTTGCGGCGCGCGCTCACGCCCCGGGCCGCGCTCTTCCCGCGCCGATTTCGCCGAGGCGCCGCCGTCTTTCTTCATTGTCAGCCCGATGCGTTTGCGGGCGACATCGACCTCGACCACGGTGACTTTCACCACATCGCCGGCCTTCACCACCTCATGCGGGTCCGAGACGAATTTATCCGCCAGCTGGCTGACATGGACCAGCCCGTCCTGATGCACGCCGATATCGACGAAGGCGCCAAAAGCCGCGACATTGGTGACGGTGCCTTCCAGCACCATGCCGGGCCTGAGGTCTTTGATCTCCTCGACCCCATCGGTGAAGGTCGCGGTTCTGAACCCGGGGCGCGGATCGCGGCCGGGCTTTTCCAGCTCGGACAGGATGTCTTTCACGGTCGGCAGGCCGAATTTCTCATCGACGAACTGGCCGGGGTTCAGCTTTTTCAGCGCCGCGCCATCGCCCATCAGGCTGCGGATATCGCGCCCGCAGGCAGAGACGATTTTCCGTGCGACATCATAGGCTTCCGGGTGGACGGATGAGGCATCCAGCGGCTCTTTCCCATCGGTGATGCGCAGGAACCCCGCCGCCTGTTCAAAAGCCTTCGGCCCCAGGCGGGCAACCTTCAACAACTCGCGCCGGCTGGAAAACGGCCCATTGGCATCGCGATGTGCGACAATGCTTTCCGCAAGCCCCGCGCCGACGCCGGACACCCGCGCGAGCAAAGGCGCCGAGGCGGTGTTCAGATCGACACCAACCGCGTTCACCGCATCCTCGACCACCGCATCAAGGCTTTTCGCGAGCCGGTGCTGATCGACATCATGCTGATACTGGCCGACACCGATGGATTTCGGCTCGATCTTAACCAGCTCTGCCAGCGGATCCTGCAGCCGCCGCGCGATCGAGACCGCGCCACGCAGCGACACATCCAGACCCGGGAACTCCCGTGCCGCCAGTTCGGATGCCGAATAGACCGAGGCCCCGGCCTCCGAGACCACCACCTTGACCGGCTTATGCGCGCCCGCAGGCAGCAGCGCCAGCAGATCGGCGACCATCTTCTCGGTCTCGCGGCTGGCCGTGCCATTGCCGATGGCGATCAGCTTCACCCCGTGATTGCCGATCAGTTTCGCAATCGCCACCTGGGCGCCGCGCAGATCGTTTTTCGGCTGGAACGGATAGACGGTCTCGGTCGCGAGCAGCTTGCCGGTCGCATCCACCACCGCCACCTTGACCCCGGTGCGGATGCCGGGATCCAGCCCCATCGTGGCCTTGCCCCCCGCCGGTGCCGCCAGCAGCAGATCCTTGAGATTGCGGGCAAAAACCCGGATCGCCTCGGCCTCGGCCGCCTCGCGCAGCTCTGACATCAGATCCAGCGTCAGCGAGGTCTTCAGCTTGACCCGCCAGGCCCAGGCCGCCGCCTCGCGCAGATATTTGTCACCCGCGCCCGGGCCGGATGCCGCCAGCACCGCCGCACAGGCACGCTCGGACGGGGATTCGCCGCGCGGCGCCTCGGGGTCGATTTCCAGATCAATCGTCAGGAAATCCTCGTTGCGACCGCGCAGCATCGCCAGAACCCGATGCGAGGGCGCATCGCGAAAGGCCTCGTTGTGGTCGAAATAATCCGAGAACTTCGCGCCTGCCGTTTCCTTGCCCGCCTGGACCTTCGCGCTCAGCCGCCCCTCTTTGCGCATATGGTCGCGCAGCCGCCCCAAAAGGCCCGCATCCTCGGAAAGACCCTCGGCTATGATGTCGCGCGCGCCCTCCAGCGCGGCTTTGGCGTCCGCAAACCCCTCCGACAGGAAGCCCGCCGCCAGCCCCGAAGGATCGGCGCGGCGATCCGCCAGAATGGCATCCACAAGCCCCTGCAGCCCCGCCTCGCGCGCGATCATCGCCTTGGTGCGGCGTTTGGGTTTGTAGGGAAGGTAAATATCCTCCAGTTCAGCCTTGGTCACCGCCCCGGCAATCGCGCGGGCCAGGTCATCGGTCAGCTTGCCCTGGTTCGTGATCTCGCCCAGAATCGACGCCCGCCGCGCCTCCAGCTCGCGCAGATACGAAAGCCGCTCCTCCAGCTTGCGCAGCTGCGTGTCATCCAGCCCCCCGGTCACTTCCTTGCGGTAACGCGCCACGAAAGGCACCGTAGCCCCCCCATCCAGCAACTCGACCGCCGCCACCACCTGCCGGGACTGGGCCCCGATCTCGGCAGCGATGATTTCCGGAATACGGGTGACGGACATGCGAATCCTCCTCGGAAAACCCATAGGGCAAGATGGGCGAAAATAGCCAGGGACGGGCGCAGGGCAAGCCCGGAAGCAGTACCCGAGACCCGCATCGGCCTGTCAGCGGGCCCAAAATTTCCTGCCACCTGCCCTTGCAAAAGCCGTGGACGGGCGCTAATCAACGCCCGAGTGCCGGCTTAGCTCAGTTGGTTAGAGCACCAGATTGTGGATCTGGGGGTCCCCCGTTCGAGCCGGGGAGTCGGTACCAAAATCCTTTGAGGCTTTTCAGTAGCTTAGCCTTTGTCTTCCAAAAGTCTTAAAGCAATCCTGTATCAAGCCTGAATGAGGGCCTGATTCATGGGTTATCTGTTCGTTCCGGCCCGCAGTTCAATGACCTTGTTCGCGCCCTCGTCACGGCTCCGAATATACCTGCATTCCCCAAGTGGCGTGTCGTTTGAGGTGAAGATCGCCTGTATCCGAGCGCTAGACAAGGATTTTCTGCCGCAAGCGGCACCTGCGGTCGCGCAGACTGCTGGATCTGGACGGATCAGACCGCGAAGCCGCTGTTTCCTTGCCCAGGGGCGGCGTTTTTCAGCGCAGCGGACAGATCTGTCCAGCCGCTTTCGTTCAGTTTGAGCGTGGATCGCGATCATGCGCATAGCGGTGGCGCTCGCAATCGGGGATAGCGGCGAGGATGGCGCGTACCATCGTGCCGGTGACAGCGACCTCGGCCAGCTGGAAGGTGATGGTGCGGGCGTGACGGACCACACGTGCCCCGATCTTGATCAGCTTCAGTTGCAGGCTGGTCAACGACCAGTCGGCCATGGCCTCGGGCAGCTCGATGCAGCGCAAGAAGGTGGCCAGGTTGTACGCCAGGGCGTGCAGTTGCAGCCGCACCTCATTGTCGCGGAACTTCCGGCACGACAGCCGCGTCCAGCGAAAGGCGTATTTGCCCTCTTTGATGTGCTGCTCGGCGGTGCCGCGCTGGTTGTAGAACCGCACCACCCAGTCCGGCTCCATCGGCAGGTTGGTGACGATGAAGCCGACACGCGGGAACAGTTCGCCCGGATGCCATTCGATCTTGGCGATCACCCGGCGTTCCTTGTCCCAGGACGCGCTGATACTCGAATTCCTCGAAGAACCGCTTGACCTTGGTCAGTGACGGCCGCCCGACAGGGCGCGTTACGATGCGCGATCTTGTCCTTGAGGACCGCGTTTGCGGGCAGCCGGATGGCGTAGAAGAACCGCGCTTCTTCCAATCGCTCATAGATCGCCGGGATCGCGTAGGCAGCATCGGCCCGGAAGAACCTGCCACCAAGGTCGCGCTCCGCGTAGCGCGCAATGACGGGGTCGAGAACATCACGCCAGCCATCGCCTGTGGACGTTGCCATGGCGCAGGGCGCAGCGTTCCAGCATCCCGAACTGGTTGAACAGAAAGTTGGGGTGATAGCAGCACAGTCGAAATGGCCATTCCAGGCAGACCCTTCCTGGTCGCCATGGGTCGGGCTGACCGAGCTGTCCATGTCCAGAACGATGTACTTCAGCCCGTTACGGTCATGGAACCGGTCGATCCATTGCCCGTTCAGGTCGGCCAGCGCGGCACGGTTCCCGGCCAGAGCCGCGTCTCGGTCTCGAACCGTCCCATCTGCGATGCCGAGGCCGCTTGTGCATCGACCGCTCTGCCGCCGACAACTTGGCGCATGACCGGATCGCAGGCGAGACGGTTGGCGTCGTTGACATCCTCGTATCCGGCCAGCCGCCCAAAGACTGATTGCCGGAACAGGCCGTCGAGCCGAATGGACCGTGTTCTTGCCAGAGCGAGTATCGCGAGCGCCGCTGACGCCAAATCGGACAACCCGAGCGCGTCATCAAGCTCGCGCATCACCAGAAGGCCGCCGTCGGAACTGAGCTGCGTGCCGCGAAATTCCAGCCGCACGCGAGGGTCGAAATCCACCCGATCTGCCCGTTGCAAGCCCGCACCCTCTGGGTGATCCATGAAACGCGCCCCTCGCAGCCTTCAACACCATGTTTTATATAGGAAATATAATGGTCAGGACAGCGAAATCAGCGCCTTACTTGGGAAATGGGGATCGATATGTTCAAAGGCCGGCCAAATTCTCTCGGCCAGGACGATAACTCCCTCGGCGGCGGCCACCGGATCGCTGCGGTTCAAGGCCCGGATCTCTGAACTGGCCGCCTTCAGGCGCTCAACGGCTTTCGCTGTCCCGTGCCAGCTGAAGGCCCCTGCGCGCATACCAGCCCGAAACGCCCATGGATGTGATGGTTTGCGCGCCAACCTGTTCTCCCCGGCCACGCACGGAGACTGCCACAGCCTCTCCAGCGGATAAAGGCATTCTGCCTGAGCAGCTTGCATGCCTTGACGCTACACCGGGTCTGGCGTTGATGACCGGTAAGTGGAAGGAGCCGCCCATGGCCGCAAACGGTGACATCCGAGAGAAACTCGCCAAGCTGGAAGCCCTGTTCGCGCGCGGCGCGACGGCAGGTGAGCGTGCCGCAGCAGGCGCCGCGCGGGACCGCCTGCAGGCGAAACTGGCGTCAGCCTCTGCCAGCGAGCCGGAAACCGAGTTGCAGTATACCCTCCCCGACATCTGGTCGGTGCGGATTTTCGTGGCGCTGTGCCGCAAACACGGGGTCAAGCCCTACCGTTATCCGAGGCAGCGCCGCACCACCGTCATGGTCCGGGTGCGGCAAGCCGAGTTCGAGCGGTTGGTCGCCGAAGAGTTCCGGACGCTGCACCGGGAACTCACCCGCTATTTCAACGAGACGGTCGATCATCTGATCGCCGATGCCATGAACTCTGACGGCGACGACGAGACGCTGGAGCAACGCCAGCTTCCGGGGTGACCTATGATGCTTCGGGGCGGAGCGGTACACATAGCCCGCGGCCTGTCATGCCCCGGGCGCATGTTGCGCGAGGATTCCTGCCGTTTTCAGCACGGCGGCTTCCACGGCCTGTCGCCCCTCTCGAACCGTCCCGAGCGCCGTGAGATCGATCCGGATCGGCTCGGGCGGAGTGGAAGCGGTCTCGCGGCGCAAGGGCGCGCGCAGTCGCGGTGCAGCGGGCACCGGCGCGGACGCGCGTTTTCGGGCCTTCTTCCCCGGAGCCCCAGCAACCGCGCTCAACGCCCGCGACAAACGTTCGACGGTTTCCTCGGTCTCCTTCAGACGCGCCTCGTACTGCCGCTTCTCGGCATCGGGATAGGGATGGCTCCCCGACTGCCCTGCGTGGATCACCTTCAGTGCCGGATCCTCATAGTATTTGATGCGCCACGCCCGGATCGGCATCTGGGCATCGATCACCAGGATCACCTCGTCTAGGTTTAGCCGGCGTGCCTCGTCCTCGTTGAGGAGCGGTGTTTCTTCGGTCCGCTCGGTCACGCTGCGCCCCTCGAAAGGGTTGCGACCCACCGAGCGGGACCGAGTGACCACCCGCTTTGTCGTCTTGCCAACAGCCTGGCTCAGCTCTTCGATGGTCTTCTGGTCAGATGGGGTCAGATAGAGTTTCACCCCGGCGCCGCCTTGCAGGGAGCGGCGGGTATTCTCGCCATAGATCTCGTCCAGCGCCGGAATAGTCTGGGTGACGATGGCGAGGTTGCCGCCATAAGAGCGCAGCGTCTTGATGCTCTCGGCCACGATCGGCATCTTCCCCAGCCGGTCGAACTCATCGAGCATGATCATCACCGGCCAGGGTTCGTCCTTCCCCGGCTCCGCGGCCTGCAGCGAGGCAATCAGATCCGAGAAGAACAGCCGGATCAGGGGGGCCAGTGGCCCGACCATCTCGGATTCCACCACCAGATAGATCGCATGCGGCTGGCGGCGGATGTCCCGGAAGGAAAAATCCGAGGTCGCCGTGGCCGCATCGATCGCCCGATTGTCCCAGGTATCGAGCCCGGAGGTCATCAGAAGAGAGAGGTAGGAGGTCAGCGTGTCATTGTTGGTCGAGGCCATGCGCTCGAAGATCAGCTTTGCCGAGGGGTTCTTCACCTCCTCTGCCCGCTTCATGAACTCCAACTGCTTGTTCCCGCCCGAGGCGGTGATGCGGTAGATCTCGCCGATGGTCGGGTTGCCGCGCTCGAAGGCCAACAGCCCGGCCGCAACGAAGAGGTCGATCCCGCCGGCGAGCAGGCCACTGAGCTTCTCGTTGTCGGTCTGCAGAAACAGTTTGGCGGTCAGCTTCAGCTCCATCTGCTGGCGGTCGGGGTTTTTCAGGGCGGCGATCCGGGCCAGCGGATTGTAGCGATGCGTTGGCCGCTCCCAGTCCGTTGGCGCAAAGCGGAATACTTTGTCCCCGGTGGACGCCCTGAAGCGTGAGGTCTCGCGGAAATTCTCGCCCTTGACGTCAAGGACCACGGCCGAGCCGCGATAGGTCAGAAGGTTCGGGATCACGAAGCCCACGCCCTTGCCGCGACCAGTCGGGGCCACGACCAGGGCATGCGGAAAGGTGCGCGAGACGATGAAAGGCTTTTTCGACTTCGGGGAGCCCATTTTGCCAAGCAAGAAACCCGCGCCCGGCCCGGCAAAGAAGCCGTTTCGCTTCATCTCGGCCCGGCTCTGCCAATGGGTGGTGCCGAAGCTGGTCAGCGCATCGCCCAGCATGGTTGCGGTCAGGAGGAGGGCCGCGAGGCCGGTCCCGAGGATGATGCCATTCACCCAGAGGAAATCCTGCGGAGCCGATGTTCTCAGCCCAAGCCAGTTCCGCGCCAGCAGGGTGAGATCGAAGCTGCGCGTCGAATAGGCATACTGGACAGAAAAATAGATCGTCGCCAGCACATAGCCGATGGCAAACCCGAGCAGGGTCAGAACCACGGCGCCAAGAAGCATACGGCCCTTATCCATGGGTGATCCCCTTCTCGCCATGGGAGAGGGAATGCCTCAGGTCCTCGCCATGGCGCTCTTCCACGATCCGGTCGAGCACCCGGTCCATCGCCGGATCATTGGCATGAACATCCCTGGCCTCGAGATAGGCCCGCGCCAGCTGCAGCTGTTCCAGCGCATTTGGGGTGAGCCGGTCCAGCACTTTGGCGTCGCCGCGATGCAGATCATTGATTTCGGCTGGCGTCAGGCGGTCATTGACCTGTTCGACAAAGCGTTGCTGCGCCGTGTCAGAGGCCAGATCGACCTTACCATCGGCAGCCTGGCGCAAGGCGGAGGCCAGTTGGGGCGCTGTCACGTCGAGAGAGCGGCGTTCCGCATGAGCCTGGCGGGCGCTGTCCTCAACCTCGGCGATCTTCTCGCTGATTTGGGCGCGGGATGCGCCTTCGGCATGCAGTTGGTTGATTTCCCGGCTGACGGCATCGCGGATCTGGTCCTGTGGGGTTTCGGCCCGGAAGCGCGCCATCTCGCGAACTTCCTCAGTGATCGGACCGAGCCGGATCGATGGATCACGCTGCGCGAGGTCCATATCTCCGGCATGGAGGGTTCGATGTGCGGCCCGAACGCCGGTCGCCGGTGACTGCATGACATCGGTGGCCTTTTCCCAGGCCATGGTTGCCAGTTCGGCATGCTGCGGCGAGCGCTCAGCAAAGCGATCGAAGGCCTCTTTCGCCTCAGCCACCTGCTTTTCGCCATCGCGCCGGGCGCGCGGATCATCGGAGTAGGGATAGCTGAAATCCGTCCGCGTGAACTGGCTGACCAAGGCGCGGAACTCCTGACGCTCGGCCGGGTCGAAGATGTCCGGCTCGCTGCGGGCCGCCACGTTGTCAGCCGAAACGCGATGAGCGGAAATCTCCGACCGCCGCGCCCCCTCTTCCCTTTCCGGCCCTTCCCTCTCCACCTCCTCAACGGCGCGCAGGACACGGGCCTCAGTCAGCACATCGCCCAGCTTGCCATGAACCGCCTCAAGGCGGTCGACCGCGTGATCGCGCTGCGCGGTGTCGCGCAGATCAAGCTGCTCCTCCTTCGCAATGGCCCGCAGATCCTGCGCCAGCCATTGCTGCTCCAGCGCGGCATTGCCCGCACCCTCGCGCATCCGGGCCAGAACCGCATCGCTGTCGATGCCGCTCCCGCGCACGGCCTCGGCAATACGGGATTTGAGGCCCGGATCATCGAGCTGACCGCGATGGGCTTCCACCAGGTTCGGGGCGGCATAGATCCCGTCACGGGACGCGGGTTCATGCAGACTGTCAGACCGCTCCCCGAGCGGGCGCAGATGCGAGACCTCGCGCAGCACATCGGTCAGTTTGCGCTCGATCACCGGGCGTTCGGTTGCCGGGGCTCGCTCGATCAGCCCCTCGATCTGGCGGATGTTCTGCGAGAACCGGTCGATCAACTCGTCGAATTGGGCGCTATCATCACTCATATACAACACTCCGTCTGACTTGATACGATCACCCCGGGCAAGCACATCCCCGGCCCGGCACAGGGCTTCTGCAACATCGTGGAAGTTCGAACGCGAGGCCTCGGCGGCGAGACCCCGATAGATCGCGGCATTGCGCGCAACCTCGGCAATGGCGTGGTCCAGGTCGGCGCCGGTGCGATGTCGCTCCACCGGCACCCTGCCCTCCTGTTCCGCCTTGCGGATTTCGACGTCGCTGGCCGCACGGGTGAGCACACCCCGGTCCAGCCTCCGCGTGGCCTCGAGACGCAATCCGTGACGCTCGGCCGCCTCGACCATCGCTTCGCGGAAAACATCGTAATTGAAGTGATGATCCTTCCCGAGGAAGAACATTTCACCGTCCTTGCTGCGGCGGTTCAGCACGATATGCGCATGGGGATGGGCGCGGTCTTCATGGATCGCGGCGATATAGTCGAACTGCGCCCCGTCGCCTTCGAAGAACCGCTCACAGATCTCACGTGTGATCTCGCGAACCTCGGCGGCGCGGGTGCCGATGGGGAAGGCCATCAGAAGATGCGAGGTGTGACCAAGCTTCGGACTGTGGCGTTCGTTCCACTGGTTCTCGAAGCGCCGCGCCACACGCTCGATCTCAGCGGGCGAAAGCACCTTCTTGCCGTCATGGGTGCCACGGGAATCGAGAATGAAACTAGATTTGGTGGTCAGATAGGTAAGCTGGGAACGCAGCTGCGCGCCCGTATGGCATCGCGGACGATGCGCCGCCGCTCGAGATAGCGCTCCAACGCTGCACGGGTCGAGGAATGAAGAGGAACCTGGCGGCTCTTGCCGAATTTGCCCTTGCGGATCATCAGACCGTCTTCCGTCAGGTCATCGCAACGCAGGGACAATGCTTCTGAGATGCGCAGACCTGTTGAGGCCAGCAATCCGAACAGCGTGTGATAGGTATGAGGGCTGATTGGGGACAGTCCTGGAACCTGCAGCGCCTCGGCCAGGATGCCATTGATCTGGTCCTGCGACAGAATGTGGGGAGCGGGTCGGCGGCGTCTTGACCGACCGAATAATCCCGCGACTGGAACCTCATGCTGCACGTCCTCTGCATGCAGGAACATCGCGAAGGCGCGAGCCTGATCATATCGGTCTTTCGCTGAATTGGGCGTAGCCGCGCTGCCCGCCCACTCGAGGATTAGTGCCGCGGTTACATGCAGATCAGACCGGTCAGCAGCAAAAGCGGCGAACTCGCGCAAGGACTTCTCGTGTTTGGTAAACCTCTTCCCGAGGGCGCGGTGCAGGTTGATGTAGCGGTCGACATGACGATGCATCATGCTGCGCACCCCGGCCAAGGCTGGGCCACAGATCCCAGCATGTCGATATCGACCTTGGCGTAGATTGCGGTTGTGTCGCGAGAAGCATGGCGCAGCGCGGCCCCGATCTGATCCAGTTCCGCCCCACTGCGCAGCCAAGTCGAAGCCAGCGAATGTCGAAACACATGCGCGCCGGTCGGCAGACCGACGAGGCCGGCGCGGGATAGGACGCGAGAGACGATACCGGCGATCTCTGCCGATGAGCGAAAGGGGGTGAAAGGGGCTTGGACGCGCAAGAAGACCCGATCGGATGCAACCATCGGGCGTGCGTTCTCGATATAGGCGAGCAGCGCGTCGCCGACGTCCTGCGGCAAAGGCATGAACATCCCGCGTCGGCTTTTACCGTGCAATCGCAATCTGCTCGCGCGCCAGTCGATGTCGGTGAGGCGGAGTTTCCAGATATCGCCAGCCCGCAGGGCCATCCGCGCGAGAAGCAGGATGATGGCGCGGTCCCGCACCTCAACGGCTGTGCCTGTGCCGCAGGACGCGACGATCTCTTCAATGGTCGAAGCCGGGATCGTCTTTGGGACGTCGGAAAGCCTGCGTCGCACCCCTGACGGCACTGCATGAAGCAGCGACGGGGCACAATGTCCCTGGCCGATCATGAAACGCAAAAATGTGCGCAATACTGTTATCGTCATGCGGACTGACGATCGGGAGCGGTCCTCGCCTTGATCCAGAACGATTAAGCGGACGGCTGTCGCGGTGAACGCCTGCGGTTCCGATCCAAGCTTCATCAGCCAGCGGCCCAACTCTTGCTGATAGCGCCGGATCGTCTCGGACGTGGCACCGCGCTCTCGGCGCATCCAAGTGGCAAAATCAGCGAGGCGTGGATCGGCTAAGACTTCAGTGGCCTTCGCCACCGGGATCAATCCTTCTGCTCTGAGGAAAGCCACGAAGGCACGCGCACCACGGCAGCGATCCTTCGTACCGGTGCCTTCGACCCGCTTGCCGCGTTTGGTCTTGATCCCACATTGGCAGTCGTGATGGGCAAACTGCGCGATTAGATCGTCATCGATATGGATGGCCGGGATACGTCGCTGCAGAGCCCATTCCGCAAAATGCCGCGCCTGGCTCATGCGGGAGCTGAAGGTGACCTTACTGTAGCCTTGGCCAACAAGGTTCGCTGAAAAGCCGGCCAAATGCGGGCCAAGCCGGGCAACCTCGTCCGGAATGGACACATGGCCGGTGTCTTCCAGATAGCGAAGAAACCTCCGGGCCTCGGTGATGTAACTCGGGTCGCGCAACTGCGCGGCGCTATAGCGGCCGCACCGGCAGCGGTGCCGCGCAAAACGATCGATAGTCGCCACATCAAGTTCGGTGATCTTGATTTGTCGATCTGTGACCCACCTCAGAAAATGCCGGGCCGCGCTGAGGGCGCCTGCGGACAAGTTTGGATTATCCGCAAGATAACCGGAAACAAGTGCTTGGCCGGTAACAGCTCCGGCGGCTGTCGTGCCGCCGGGGTGAGAGTTGGAGGGGGAGGTCATATCGGGGTGTCCTTCTGCGGTTGAGAGCAGAGGCATCATGATTATGCCAAGCGGAGATCCCAAAATGAAACAGCATATCAACGAGTTGAAGCGCCGCGCTCTGCATAACGCGGACGCGGCATATTATGTCTTATCCGGAACTCCGGATAATACATACTCGCGAGGCGACAGGTCCGTGTTCAGGTCATTCCATTCCTCGGTCGGGATCTCGGCCAGCCGCCGTTCCATCAGCGCCTCGCCGGTCGAGACGATCTGGATGACGGCGGCATGGCCCGCTTCCAGATCTTCCGTGATCGAGCGAAGCAGGGTCGGCGTCTTCATCGAAGTCAGCAGATGGCCGAAGAAGCGCTGTTTGGTGCTCTCGAAGGCCGAACGCGCTGCGGATTTGGCCTGACGGTTCAGCGTGCCATCCGAGCCGGTGATGTTCGCCGCCTCCATTGCCGCGTCGAGATTGTTATGAATGACTGCGAAGGCCCCGGCATAAGAATCATAGACCCGACGCTGCTCCGCGGTCAGCTGGTGCTCGATCAGCTCGTATTCGACCCCGTCATAGGAGAGCGACCGCGCAGTGTAGAGGCCGAGCGAGCGCATATCGCGCGCCAGCACCTCCATGGCCGCGACACCGCCGGCCTCGATCGCCTCGACGAACTCGGCCCGGGTCGCAAACGGGAAGTCTGCACCGCCCCAGAGGCCAAGGCGCTGCGCATAAGCGAGATTGTGCACCGTCGTCGCCCCGGTTGCGGAGACATAGACCACGCGCGCATCGGGCAGCGCGTGCTGTAGCCGCAGACCCGCCCTGCCCTGCTGCGAGGCAGCCACGTCGCCGCGCTCGCCCTTGCCACCGGCGGCGTTCTGCATCGCGTGGCTTTCATCGAAGATGATCACCCCGTCGAAATCCGATCCCAGCCAGTCCACGATCTGGCGAACCCGCGAGACCTTCTCCCCCCGATCATCCGAGCGCAGCGTCGCATAGGTGGTGAACAGGATGCCTTCCGACAGGGTGATCGCCTTGCCCTGCGCGAAGCGAGAAAGCGGCGTGATCAGCAGCTTCTCCTGGCCGAGCGCCGACCAGTCGCGCTGCGCGTCCTCAATCAGCTTGTCGGATTTGGAGATCCAGACCGCCTTGCGGCGTCCGCGCAGCCAGTTGTCGAGGATGATCCCGGCCGATTGCCGCCCCTTGCCCGCGCCCGTGCCATCGCCCAGCATGAACCCTCGCCGGAAGCGGACAGCGCCGGAAGCATCTGCGGCCGCAGCACTGATCGTGTCCAGCGTCTCGTCCAACGTCCAGTTGCCCGCGAGATGGTCGCTGTGCGCCTCGCCGGCATAGATCACCGTCTCGAGCTGCGCGTCCGAGAGACGTGCGCAGATGTCAGCGGGCAGAAGGGGCCGGTAGGAAGGACGGGGTGGCGCGACCGAGGCCATGGCAGCGGATTGCACAAGTTTGGTCGGATGCGGGGCCGTACCGGGAATACGGATCACCTGTAGGGCGTATTCTTCATAGATCGCGTCCGAGAGCCGCGCGGCTTCGGGGGGCGCCCAGTCCAGCGTCTCATACGCGAGTTCGACGGCGTTGGGACTGCTCAACGTAAGCCGAGCGGGCTGGGCTGCACCGACCCGAGCAAGATAGGAGCGCACCGTGCGGGCGGCGGCCGGTGCTGTTGGTGCCGGTGGCCGGGGCAGATCGACGATTGCGCGCGGCGGCACCTGGGCGGTGACCCAACCGAGCAGCGTCGCGACATCGGGCGCGATGCCCGAAGAGGCCGGGAAGGAGGAAGGATCCTCGGCCGGGATCTTATCGATCACGGTCAGCCGGGTGTCGAACGTGGTGCCGTGCTTTGCATAGACGGCGCCATCCACGGCCGCCGTGAACACCACGCGGCCATGCTCTTGCAGCCGGATGAAGGTCTCGCGCCAGGCCGGTGCGTCAGGTCCGAAGCCCGCGCCGGTGATCGCCACCAACCGCCCACCAGGGGCGAGCCGCGCCAGAGCAGAAACGATATGGCGGGAAGCAGAATCGGCCACGCGGGTTGTCACATTGGCCAGCACCGAGAAGGGCGGGTTCATCAGCACCACTGATGGCACCACTCCGGCATCGAGATGGTCGTGGATTTGCGCGGCATCGAACCGGGTGACAGGCAGGGCCGGAAAGAGGGCGGAAAGGAGATCCGCGCGGGTCGCGGCCAGTTCGTTGAGCGCGAGGCTGCCGCCGGCGATGTCGGCAAAGATTGCCATCAGGCCGGTGCCGGCCGAAGGCTCGAGCACGACATCCGCGGGGGTGATCGCCGCAGAGGTGAGGGCCGCAAGTGCGAGCGGAAGAGGCGTGCTGAACTGCTGCAGCGCCTGGCTCTCCTCAGAGCGCCTTGTATGGCTCGGCAGAAGGGCCGCGATCTTCGTCAGCGCCGCGAGACGCGCCTCCGGCGCTTCCGCTTTGCGGAACAGCACACGGCCAAACTTGCGCAGGAACAGTATCGTGGCGACTTCGCAGGCCTCGTAGGCGTCTTTCCAGTCCCAGAGGCCGGAAGCGTCTGAGGCGCCGAAAGCGGTTTCCATGGCACCGCGCAGCATCGTGCTGTCGATGCGCTGGCCGCGTTCGAGATGCGGGAGAAGCGCCTGCGCTGCAGCCAGAATGCAGGGCGCGGACAGAACAGGAGTGCGCGCGACCGGCGCTTGCGCCGTGGTCGCGGGGGACAGGTCGTTCATCGGGAAGATCCTCGGGAGAGCAGAGCGCGGGACGGCCCCGGACAGCGCTCTCTCTCAACCGCCCGGAACCTGCCCGTTCCGGCCCCCTCTCGACCTCTCACGCTGAGCCGGACAGGCCCGTAGCCTCGCCGCGATCGCCGCGGCACATCACTCGGCGGACCCCGCCTCTGGCGGGTCCTGCGTCAGGGATCTATGCCCGAAAGGGGGAAGACGGCGACGCCGGCTTCCGTCCGCCAGGACCTGAGCCCGGTCCCGGCTATGCCGGGAGACGCCAAAATCCGCTCAATGCTTCAGTTGGACCACCTTATAGCACCGGGCGCTTCACCGCTGCTGAAGTACTCAGCAACATGGCATTGCTCAATGATCGCGCGACCAAAGAGGCGGCCCAAAGCTGCCGGTCGATCTCGTTTTTTACCGCGTCAGCTTCCCAATCTTGCCATGAGGGTGCATTCGGACAGAATTGAAATACGAGTAGAACGCCAGCCGATCGTCTACGATCCACAAATTGTGGTCGTCATAGTCCAAATCCGAGGAAGTGGATTTCAAAGGGCAGATTATGTCGTGGAGAACGTCTTCATATTCGGATTCTTGGTCGGTATCAGGCTTAAATTTTAAACTTTCTTCGAACACGTCGAGAACCAGCTTACGCTTCATGACGTATTCGGCAAGCGATGACACGGACTCTTGCTTTAACTCTGCGACATACTCTTTCGCTTTCGCCTCCACATCAGGCAGGTTCTTCTCAATTGACC
>NZ_QNHG01000008.1:32422-33682 GCF_003290025.1 Pseudogemmobacter bohemicus | reverse complement strand
AGGTTGAATACTCAAGAAACGGGGGTGCTCGATGCGCAGCGCGGCGACAATTCCGGTCTGCTTCTCTCGTATCTCGGCGAGTTCGGGTGCGAGAAAATTCTTAACGCGCTCTTTCGCTTGATCGACGATGCTGTCAACTTCATCTTCCGACAGCGAGAAATCCGTTCTGGTATCATTTACGGCGTCATCGAGGGCAGAGCTTTCGATATATCCAAGGAACGCAAATCTATTGTCGATAGCCTTTAGACCTATTACCCCGTCCATATCGAACCGTTTAACAGCACGCCCGTTCGCGCCAAGGTAGAGTGCATTCGTGCTTCTTTCGTCGTCTGAGATTGCTTTGGGAAGCAAAAAGCAATGGCAGACGAAATCAGCGGAAGCACCCGAAACCACTACATCGAATCGATAGTCCGCATCACGTTCAACAGAGGCTGAGAACGCGTCGAACAAGTCAATTTCGGCGTCCACATCACAGACCGTGATTTTGGGGTGACTGATGTTGATGAAGTAGCTGATGAAGTGTGCCAGAAGCCGATTTGTGACCGTGCTTGCTTTCTTTGGTATGTGAAGTGCGTATTCCCGTTTGTAGGGGGTCAGTTGAACAATTGAACCTGCGGTGCTGCGATCCGCTGGTAAGAAGGTCAGGTTATCCGTTGGGTTGGAAACCTTGAAATCAAACGAAACTGAACGCCCGCTGGACCCGTCATCATAAATGCTTTTGATATGCACCTCATCCAGCACCTTGAGCCAAACAAGGCGTCCGACGCCTTTTCCACCAATTTTTTCCTTGGCTCGCGAGTCCATTCGACGGAAAGACGCGAGGTTGCTTTCGTTGAAGCCAGTGCCGTTGTCGGAAACCGTGAAACCTTCCATATCTCCAGTTTCAGTACGGTGGAGTTCGATCAAAACTTCACCCTTACTGAGATTATCCTTACCAAATCTGTCTTCGACGGCATGAATGGAATTCATCACCGCTTCAAAGAGCGGGAAAAGTGAATTCTTGGCATTCGGAGCAAGAGATAAGTTTCGGATGCGTCCTGCGGGGTCATTGTCCCAACCCGTTTGAACTCGAACGTCCATGTGATTTGCTCCAACCTGCCCTTAGCGCCACTATGACTTCCTAGTTGGTTAGGCGCAATCCGACAGTTTTCCTCGGTACTGACCTGCGGGCCCACATGCTAGGGAACCTGTTCGCCGCTCCGCCTCTCCTCTGTTTCACAGGCGGGCGGGATCGGACCATAACGTGGGATATTTCCACCT
>NZ_QNHG01000008.1:10528-30852 GCF_003290025.1 Pseudogemmobacter bohemicus | reverse complement strand
GGGTTCTGACACTCGCATGGAAAGACAGGTGTCAGATCCTGATCACCCGAAGGATAGGCCGGACGTCTCTGTTTTCGACCTTGGCCTTGCCTTCGAAAATGAAGACAAATCGTCCCCCATCACCATCGTGGAGTTCAAGCGCCCGAAAATTGACAACTACACGTTGGAGAAAAACCCCATAACGCAAGTCCGAAAGTATGTTGAAGACATGCGAAAGGCCGGTGAAGCGATCAAGTACGACGGGACCCCTATCCGCTCTATCGAAGAAACTACGCCGTTCATGTGTCACATCATCGCGGATGTAACGCCGAGGCTGCGTGATGTGATGAAGGCTCTCGGGAACTTCCACCGAAGGGCGGGCTCAAACACCTACTATTCGTGGGATTCTTCCTATTCGATTTTCATAGAGGTTTCGTCTTTCAAAGACATTCTCGAGTCCGCCAAGTCGCGCAATCGAGCGTTCTTCGAACGTATCGGGATTTCAGTATGACTGCGTCTGCTTCCTGCAGTTAGCTGCCGCTCCTCTTAGGCACAACGGACGTCCGCTTCCCGCCTTTTGATCGATCTGATAGCACTTGATGGAGGCGGGGCTACGAGCATTTGAAGCAGCAGATCCGCCCACGAAGCTGGGGGCATTATCCTTGGCGACCTCCAGCAGCTCATCGAAGCAATGGATCGTGATCCCGATAATTTAAGGAATCACGCAGCCCTCCGCTGCAGAAGCGCGAGCTGTGCAGCATCGCGCCAGAACGGATCGACCAGGCGCCCTTCGGTCGCGGCAGCCTGCCTGCGCAAACCACTGGCTTCGGCATGTCTGCCCAAATCGGTGAGATGCTGCGCTTCAGCCCGCTGGCGGCAGGCCAGGGTAACCACCGCCCGCGCTTCAGTATCGCTGGCGACGGGCTGGCACCAGGTCACGTGCCGGTTTGAGACTTCGCCAGCGAGCACCAACCCATGTTCCGCATCAAGCACCGCGATCATCTGCGGCGTGAAGCCGAGCGCCGGATCATCGCCACAGGCAACGTCGCCGCTTCCAAGGCGCGTTGACACCAGCATCATCGCATCCACAAGGCTGTCACAGGTGCCGAGATCGACGCTGCGCTCGAAGGCCCACTGCTCGAGCTCGGGATCGAGATAGCGCGCCTCGCCGGAACAGCTTACGGTCAGAGGATAGCGCTGCGCCAATTGAAGCTGCGCAAGGGCCTGGCTGATCAGCACCCGCCCGGCGGATCGAAACCGTTCAGTTGAACCAGAATAGGTCATCGCGGTGTCTCCACGACGGGCAGCGGAAGCCTCTCTCCCACCTCATGACCCGTCGCTTTACCCCGTCCCAGCTCTCCCTCCCTGCCGCGCAGCAGACGCGCGCGGCCGAGGTTGTCGGCATGGCTGACCAGCAGGCCGTCGGCGCTGCGCCCAAATTCGATAACGGGCAGATGCCAGGAGGGAGAAGCGGGGGTGATCGGGACCGTGGTGTTCATCCTGCGACCGCCTCCACGGCGTCGATGTCCGTGCCATTCAGAACGGCGTTCAGCCATTCATGCGTGCTGATCCAGCCGATGCTCTTGCGTGCGCCAAGGTCGATGACATGCGCCCCGCCACCGAAAGCCTCGACCCTGGGGCGAGAACAGGTATTGGCATAGTCGAACCCCCAGAGGCCGGTGAGGTTCAGCTCTTCGGCAAGGCGCAGCACGAAGTTGATGACGCCCTCGACGTCGCCCTGATCATCATCATGGATCCAGAGTTGCGAGCCGCTCGGCCCGTCTTGCTGGACAAGATCGAAGCCGTTGAACGCAAGCTCGTCGGCATCCGCCTCTTCGGCGCGCAGGCGGTGGAACAGCGCCATCGCCTTGGCGGCATTCTCAGGCGAACCCGCATCGAGCAGGCAAGAGAAATGGGTGAAGTAGTCGGCCATGACAGGCTCCTTGTCAGAAATGGAAAGCCCGGCGCGAGGCCGGGCCTGGTCGGGATTACGGAGGGAAACGGTCAGATGACCGAGGACGTGGCGGCCGCATGGGCGGCCAGCATCTGGCGGTAGAAACGCCGCCGGGCGAGCCTGAGGCCAGGATCCTTGCGGATAGTGGGATGGAAGGCGCGGGCAGCGGCGCGCAGAACTGTGAACGCGGTAGGGCCTAAAGTCGGCAAGGATCAGTTTCGAGGCACCAGCTATGCAGCTCGATGTAATCCTCGACCACGCCACCCCACTTTTTCACTGAGGACAGGGCGTGATGATAGGGATGTGCCATGTTCCCCGCCCTCAGAAGCTGTGGTTGAACTGTTCGGACGAGGTGAACCGCTCGTTGTAGTCGAGCAGGATCGTCCCGGCCTCGGCGTCGAAATGAAACGCGCCAAACGCGCCGTCGCAATTCTCCCATCCGCCATGGCTGTCGGAGAGGAGGTCATAGGCCAGGGTTTCGACGGCTTCGGACAGCGACATGCTGCTGGTCGAAATCTCGCTGATGCCCCAGCTGACCTGTGCGAGGGTGATCGCGGTGTCCGGCATCGGCACTACGGTTTCACCACGGCGGGCATCGATGTCTTCGACCTGCCCACTGTCGCCGGCGCCGTCGAAGGTGACGATGATCTCGGTGATCCCGGCGGCGCGCATGGCCGCGAACAGCGTCTCCTTGTTCTGCGCCATTGCGGTCGTGCTGAGCGTCTGATGCGCTAGTTGCGAGACATCAAACTGCGCCATGGCGGCCGCCAGGCTGGCTTCCGGGGTGGCTGCGATATCGTAGGTCATAGGATTTCTCCTGAGAGCAAAGGGACGGGTGAAGCCGACCGGCGCTCTCTCTGGGACCGGAAGGCTCGCGCTTCCCGGATCCCTCCTCGACCTCTCCCGCGCCGGGGTTCATCCCGGCTCCGTTGCGCGGCGCGCGCCACAGGCGGGTGATCGCGCGACCCCGGTGGACGGCGCGGCCCGCCGCGCAGGCCGCCCGGAGGGGGTGAGGCGCTTGCGCGCCTCACTGCCAGGGGTCGATCTCGAGGGCGATGAGCGTCTCATCGCCATCATATTCATCGGCGGGCATGGCGGCATGGCTGCCATCGCCGGCCTGAAACACGACGATCGAGACCATCAGCGTGGCGGCGAGGCTGGCGGCAAAAGCGGTGGCATCCTTCTTGGACATGGGACTGGCTCCTGTCTTTAGAGACGAGGGACCATCCCCCGCTCGACAGGCGCCCGAAGTGTCTGACCGGATCTGCAATCACCCGAGGGCGTTCGGTCTTTTGCCGAACCCCCGAGGGCGGCACGCAAAGCGTCAAGCCGACCCTTTATGGGTTGATTTCAAAGAGACGGATCGGACCAAGGTTTGCGAATGGAAGCGGGGATGGGGCATTGGCTCTGACAGGGGCCTTATCCCGTGACGGCATGCCTCCGCTGCCGCCGGCCTTGGCGCTTCGCTGATCAAGGGTATCGACGTGTTACAGGCCAGATCACAGATCTGCGCCGCGCCGACGATGAATAGGGTGGCTTCCAACGGATGCCTGACAGCCCCCTGGCACTGGGCGCAAGTGCCGAGCCCGGCCCCTTCGCGCCCAGCCGAGCACACCGCTCGCACCGCCCCTGTCCGCGACCGCGATAATCTCAGTCCGCACAAGAGATATAGCTCCGTGCATCGCGCACTTGATTGGAAGAAAAACATAGCCTATTTTCTGACACATGAAGACTGTATCTGCCTCTGTTCCCGATCGGATCATGAAGCGTGTCCGCGCAAGCGGACGCGGCAGCGTCTTCACGCCCAGCGACTTTCTGGACGTGGCAACCCGTGGCGCGGTGGACCAGGCGCTGTCGCGGCTGACCAAGGCCGGAGACCTCCGGCGTCTCGCCCGCGGCCTTTATGACTTCCCCAAAACCCATCCGAAGCTCGGGGCCCTTAGTCCTTCACCCAACGATGTGGCCAATGCCCTCGCGCGCGAAACAGGATCAAACCTGCAGATTGACGGCCCACAGGCTGCCAACGCGCTCGGCCTCTCGACGCAGGTCGCGGCGCAGAGCCGTTGGCTGACGGATGGGCCTTCGCGCCGTGTTGTGCTCGGGAAGCGGGTGATCGATCTTCGCCATACGTCGCCCAAACATTTGATTGCCCCCGGCAGCCCGGCCGGAACGGTCGTTCAGGCCCTGCGCCATGTAGGTGCTGCACGGGCCTCTGACGTGATGCACGCGGCCAGCCGTCACCTCTCGGCCAGCGACAAGAAGCTCCTCGCCAGGAATGCGACGCAGGCACCGGCGTGGATGCGGGCAACCCTGCTCTCGATTGCCGACCCAAAGCCTTCAGGATCCGGGGTGGGAGCCGCGCTTGGATAAGGTTGCCCGCCTGTCGGCCTCTGACCGTGCCGCTCTCTTTGGGGAAACCGCCGCTGGCCGCGGCGTCGCCAACACGATCATCGAGAAGGACTTCTGGGTTTGCTGGACCCTACGGCGGGTCTTCTCGCTGCCGCCCGGGGAAACCGCGTCACTGGTGTTCAAAGGCGGCACCTCGCTGTCCAAGGCCTATGACGCGATCCGTCGGTTCTCCGAGGATATCGACCTGTCCTTTGACCGGACAGAACTGGGATATGGCGGCGAACGGGACCCTGAGCAGGAAGGGCTTGGAAAGAATAAGGCGGCGAGGCTGATTGCGGATCTGGTGACGGATGTCGAAACGCATGTTGCCGAACGGCTGCTTCCCGCCCTGCAAACGGAATTCGCGCGCCATCTGGGCAATCCCGCCGACGGCGGCTGGTCACTCAAGATAGACCCGAATGACGCGCAGACGGTGAATTTCCACTATCCCCCGGCCTTCGGCGGCACGGATTATGCGGGAATGTCCTACATCACCCCCCGGGTGAAGCTCGAACTCGGGGCGCGCGGAGACCCCTGGCCAACTGAGGCGAAGGTGATCCGGCCCTATGCGGCTGAAGATTACCCTGACTTCTTCGACGCGCCTGACACCAGGGTCACCGTCCTGTCTGCCCGGCGCACCTTCTGGGAAAAGGCGACCGCACTCCATGCCGAGGCCCATCGCCCTGCCGGATCGCCGACACCGCAGTATTTCTCCCGACATTTCTACGATCTGGCCATGCTGCTCGAGACCGAAGAAGGGGCCGCTGCATCGCGCGATTGCGAGCTGTTGGCGCAGGTGGCGCAGCATAAAGCCATCTTCTTCCGTTCGGCATGGGCAAACTATGACCTAGCCAGGCCCGGCACGTTGCGACTTCTGCCCGGCGAGGATCGGATCAAGGATCTGCGAGTAGACTACAGGGCCATGGCGCCCATGATGTTCGATACGAAGCCGCCGACTTTCGATGACATTCTCGCCCGAATCCGGCGTTTTGAGGATGACGTGAACGCCTGATCCGCGGTCCGCCCGAAAGCCGTCGGGCACCGGCAGCGCCAAAGGCCCCGGCCTTTCGACCGGGGCCCTGGTTGGGGGGATTACTCCCCTCGGCGGCTGTTGGGGCGCGACCAGATCAGGCTCGAGCCCTCACCGTCCTCGTCGTCGAAGAGGTTGGCGTAGATCGGGTGCGCAAAGCTCGGATCGTCCAGCTTCAGGCCCAGATAGTCCCGGCCCTCGGTAGAGCGCTTCGACCAGGCGGCGCCGATCTCCGCGCGCCCGACCAGGATCCGGTGCGAAGGTGCGTTCTCACCCGTGGCCCGCAGGTCGGGGACGATGCGCACGCCCTTGGCCTGAACGCTCAGGGTGACGATTTCGCCGGTGTATTCGTTGCCGGTCTTCTTGAAGGTGCCGATGGTCGCCATTGTCTGTCTCCATTCTCTCGTGTTCGAGTCCGCTCCATTGCGGCCTCGATGGCGATCGACAGGCCGGAGACGACGGCCGGCGCAGTCCCGTCCGGGACCTCGACAGCACAGGCAGGACTTTCTTGCTTCGCGAGGAATGACGGCACCGCCGGCAGGGGAAGAAAGTTCAACGACGCTGTTGCGCCGAAACGTCGAAGCGCGCTTGCGCGCTGGTCTTCGGCCAGATCAGCCCATCACAGAGGACGCATGCGAGCGGTCCCGTCACTCCCAGAGAGACAGGAGACAGCGGCGATCCTGAAGGTACCGGCAGGAAGGCCCGACAGGCAACCACCGGCGATGATCGCCCTAGCCGTGAACAGGCCAGTGCGCGCCCTTCCCCGACCTGCGGGCCACGGGGAAGTCGACGCATCAGATTGGATACGGCCGGGACGCCGGATCGGCACCTGCCGCCCAAGCGCTCTACCGGGAAGAGGGACAGGGCAGGAAGCGCGATCAGAGCGTGCCACTGATCCGCAGAACCCACGGTCGAAGAGGCCGGAAAGAGGGAAAGACTGAGCCCTGTGCGCTCATGACGACCCTGGGGAAAAACGCCAACCAAAACGGCCGGTCGAACGGCCGGGGTGACCATTTCAAGCCACCTGGCCCCATCGGAAGGTTTCTTCGTAGAACCACGCTAAGGAAGAACGAAGCATAAACATGGCTTATGGCGTGGTGTTTCTGATCACCTTGTAAGCTGTTGATCTGCCTATGCCGAGGTGTTTTGCGGCCTGGGCGACGGATTTTCCGGCGCTGACGAGATCTTGAAGGGCTGAGATTGTCTCGGGCTGCAATGGCGGCCGCCCCGGGGTGCGGCCATGCTTTCGAGCGTTGATCAGGCCGTCTTTGGTGCGCTCTGAGATCAGGCGGCGCTCGAAATGCGCAATGGCCCCGAAGACGTGGAATACGAGTTCGCCAGCGGCGGATGTCGTGTCGATCCGCTCCTCAAGGCTGATCAGATTGATCTCTCTGGCCTTGAGGTCATCGACGGATTCCAGAAGCTCTTTGAGCGAGCGGCCCAAGCGATCTAGGCGGATGACAGCGAGAGTATCGTTGGGCCTGGCCTGATCAAGCAAGGCCGCCAGACCGGGCCGGTTGAACGTCTTGCCGGAGATCACGTCTTCGAACACGCGAATGGCACCGTGTTGCAGCAGTCGGTCTTTTTGGCCGGACAGGTCTTGGTCGGCGGTTGAGACCCTTGCGTATCCGAGGATGTCGCCGGTGCGTGGCATGGTGTCTCCAAAACGACCGTTTTGTAGCCTGACTTCACGTGATCGCTGTGATCCTGAATTGGCGCAGCAAATCTGTCTTTTTATTGGTCTCTATAATATTCGAGGTCTTCAAACTTGCAACTACGTTTTGAGGACACTTTATGGCCCGCCGACTACTTTCTTCCCGCGCGCATGCAGACCTCTTCGAGGTGCTGACGGATCCTGATGCTTTGATCCGCCATTATCTGCTGAGCCGGGACGACATTGACCTGATCCGTACCCGACGTCGCGCCGAAAACCTCCTTGGTGTCGCGGTGCATATTTGGGGTCTGATGCCGGAGAGTGCAGAATACTACGCTAAGGTGGTTTGATCATCTTTTGGGCCACCTGTATTCGCCAGTGAGCAGGATGTGGGCCCATCCGAGGGGTGAGATATGCGCTAGCAGGTCGGGTGAGCAATCCAACCCATTACGGCGGCGGATGGCGACAGCCTGACCGAGGTGCTTGGTGTTCCAGTAGATAATGATGGTGGTGAGCAGGTTCAGCCCGGCCATCCTGAAATGTTGGCCTTCGGTTGTCCGGTCGCGAATTTCACCTTGGCGGCCAATACGCAGCGCATTCTTGAGGGCGTGATGGGCTTCGCCCTTGTTCAGGCCGATCTGGGCGCGACCCGCTATGACCGATGCCCCAAGGTGTTCCTCTCAGCCATCGCCCTCGCGGCTCTCGTCATCTATTGGTTATGAATCCTGACCCTAGAAAAGGTCGCAGTGGCACTAGATGTCGATGCAGTGGAGTTGCTGCGTCCGTTGATCGACTAAATTATTGCGATCCAAACCTTTCATGGAATCCAAGCACACACGCAAAGGACCGTTTATTCCCCGCAATAATTGTCACACGCCTCAACACCCTCTGCGACCACATCGAGAAGGGCGTCCACGTCATTCAAAAGAGCTGTAATACGCGGACTGCTGATACGGTAGCGGATGAAGCGTCCATCGCGGTCGCTGGCGACAAGCCCACAATCCAAAAGACATCGGAGATGGTTGGAGACGTTTGATTGCGATAATTCCGTGCGCGTCACGATCTCGTGAACGGCCAACGGCGCTTCGCACAAGGCGTCCAGAATCGCGAGACGGCTTGGGTCCGCAAAGCCGCGAAACAGCTTCGCTCTTCGCTCGATGGCGGTGGCCCCGGTGTTGCGGTCGGCGACAACCTGGTCCATATCATTCCTCACTGATATGTTGTTTCTTGATTCACCCTAGCAGGAGTATTGCACCGATGGCCAACACCGAAAGCACCCGATCGACAGCAGATACGTCGCCCGTCCGTTACCGGGTTTCCGGAATGGATTGCGCCAAGGATGCCGCCCAGATCGAGCGGGCGGCGCAGTCTGCGGGTGTCGCGCCCGACGCAGTGAAAGTATCAGCGGCGACCCATATCATGACTCTGAAAGTCCCTGAAGCAAGCCTGCCGGAGATTGAAAAAGCCGTTGAGACAACGGGATATGGGTTCGACCGCATCGAGAGCGACGAGGACCTTCAGCAAAGTGCGGCCCATCAGGACCCGGGCTACCGCCGCGCGCTCTGGATCGTCGTGATTCTAAATGTCGGTTACGGCGTTCTGGAAATGATTGGTGGGTTTATTGCCGGGTCACAGGCGGTGAAGGCCGACGCGCTGGATTTCATCGGCGATGGCGCGATCACTTTCTTGGGGCTTCTTGCCATCGGATGGAGCCTTCTCTGGCGGGCACGCTCTGCCCTGATCCAGGGCATCTTTCTCGGCCTGCTTGGCCTTGGGGTCTTTAGCACGACCATCATAAGGGCATTCGAGCCGACAACCCCAGACGCCACATTGATGGGGATTCTGGGCCTGATTGCTCTTGTGATAAATGTCATCTCCGTGCTGCCGTTGTTGCGGTACCGCAAGGGCGATGCGAACATGCGCGCTGTCTGGCTTTTCTCGCGTAACGACGCCATCGGCAACGCCGCAGTCGTTATCGCCGCTGGGCTAGTGGTTTGGCTGGGCAGCGCTTGGCCCGATCTTATCGTCGCGTTCGGGATCGCCGGACTGTTCCTGCACTCGTCATGGGCGATCATCCGCGACGCGCGGGCCGATCTGAAGGCGGTGGCATGAACAGCCGCGTTCTCGGTGGGCTTTGCGCCATCGCCGCGTTTGGTGTTGATCAGGGCACCAAGGCTCTTGCCCTGAACTCCCCGGCGCTTGAGAACGGGGTCGAGGTTCTGCCCTTTCTCAACCTCGTGCGGGTTTTGAACGATGGGGTCAGCTTCGGTATGCTCGGCGGGGTCGTACCCTGGTGGGGTCTGGTCGCACTTGCTGCCGTGGTCGTGGCATGGCTGCTGATCTGGCTGTGGAAGGCTCCGGACAGGCTGACAGGTGCGGCGCTCGGTCTGATCATCGGAGGCGCGCTTGGCAATATCCTTGATCGTCTGCGCTATCAGGCGGTCCCTGACTTTCTGGATTTTCATTTCGGAACATACCACTGGCCGTCCTTCAACCTCGCTGACGTGGCGATTTTCTGTGGGGTGGCACTGCTGTTCTGGGACGGCTTTCGCGCGACGAAAGGTAAGCCGGGACATCAGGTACAAGACCAACGCGAGGGAAATATCACGGGGAGATAAACGATGTCCGGCATACCATCCGCAAAGGGCTTCGACAGCACGTTCGCCCAACTGCGCAACCCAAGGCCCGCACAAGACATGCCATCCAAAAGGAGAAATGCGATGCACATAACGCGCCGCCAAATTTTGACCGCCGTCGCTGGCATTGCCAGCGCCGCGCCGCTTGCGGCATTTGCGCAAGTTGCACCAACAATCCACGTTCTCAAAGACCCTAATTGCGGCTGCTGTCGCGCCTGGGTCGCCATTCTTAGGCAGGAGGGCTTTCGCGTCACCGAGGAGCGGAGCTTTGGGACTCTTATGATGCGTCACAAGCTGGACAACGGCATCCCGCAAAGAATGATATCGTGCCACACGGGCGAGATTGAGGGTTACATGATCGAAGGGCACGTGCCGGTCGCCGACATCCGCCGCCTGTTGGCTGAACGGCCAGATGCTGTCGGTCTCGCTGTTCCTGGCATGCCCTATGGGTCGCCTGGAATGGGCCCAGAAGATCAGCGTGAAGCTTATGATGTGTTCTTGATCCGCCGGGATGGTAGCAGCGAGGTCTTTACGAGCTATTCCGCAGCTTAGGGTCAGGATTCATAACCAGTAGATGACGAGGGCGGCGAGGGCGATCGCCGAAAGGAAGACCTTCGGGCACCGGTCATATCGGGTGGCGACACGCCTCCAGTCTTTGAGTCTTCCGAACATGATCTCGATGCGATTGCGCCGCTTGTATCGGCGCTTATCGTATTTGACCGGTGTCTTGCGTTTCTTCCGGCCTGGGATACAGGCGCGTATCCCCTTGTCCTGCAAAGCTTCTCTGAACCAGTCAGCATCGTAGCCCCGATCCCCGAGCAGCCATTTGACGTTTGGCAGGCCGCTGAGCAATGCGCGTGCGCCGATGTAATCGCTGACCTGTCCGGCGGTGACGAACAGGTCGATCGGTCGTCCCTGACTGTCGCAGATGGCATGCAGCTTGGTGTTCATGCCGCCTTTGGTTCGACCGATCAGACGACCACGCCCCCCTTTTTCGCGGCCATGCTGGTCGCCGTTCGATGGGCCTTGAGATATGTCGCGTCGATCATCACGGTCTTCTCTTCGCCGTGCTCAGCGGCCAGACCTGCCATCATCCGGGCGAAGATGCCTTTCTCGCTCCACCGCTTCCACCGGCTGTAGAGCGTTCTCTGATTGCGGCCTCGTCAAGCGTGGGGTTGTGTCCGTCCGGGGTCATGGTTCTCTCCGAGGTCGCATTGAGCGCCTCATGATGGTTTTCGGCGGTGGATCGTCTCCAATGTCTTGTGCGGGGTGTGGCGCCTAGCCATCCCATGCTCTACAGCGAGATCGATCAACCTCCGTCCCGTTGGGACTGCGCTCCCCGCTTCAGGGGCGGGAACTCAGATCAGGCGGTGGCCTCATTTGTCCATTGATAGTCGGTTCCATTTTTCCAGATCGTCAGCATCAGCACGGCGATTTTGCGGGCCGTCGCGACCGCCGCCTTGCGGAAGCCGCGACGGCCGGCCAGTCGCACGGCCCAGCTTTTGAGCCGCGAGAAACGTTTCACCTGGTGGATCACGGATGACGCCGCCTCGAAGAGTAGCCCGCGCATTGCACCGTCACCGCATTTCGAAACGCGGCCCGACCAATCCATCTCGCCAGACTGATGCCGCTTTGGCGTCAACCCAAGAAAAGCGCCCACATCCGATGTCCGGCTGAACCGAGCGGGGTCATCAACCAAGGCTATGAAGCTGAGCGCGTTGACCGGACCAACACCGGGGATTGTCATCAGGCGTCGCGCGCTCGCAGCGCTTCCACGCACGCCCCTCGAAGCGATGGAATTCCTTAAGTTTGAGCCGATCGGGTCGCACCCATTGGAAGATCGGCCATTGAATATTATCGAGCAAGTGAATCAGACCTTCACCTATCTTGCTGCGGTGAAGGCGGCTGATCTTTTGATGCAATGGCATCCAGAAGCGGAAGGGTTCAGGCTCGCACCTGGAGCGCACGCACCAAAAGGGACGCTCGATGTGGAAAGCCTCGCACCCGGTATTGTCGGTGCTGAGACGTTCGCTGCTGTGCGCCCCGAAAACAACCGTAAGCTCGCCAATGATCTGACGAAGTTGGCTGGTCGCACTGAACATCATCGCTACGTATTTTTCATATCGCCCGCGTTTCCCAGAACGGAACGTTTGCCGGAAAAAGAGCGGAACAGTGTGAAGGTTTATTCCATAGCATTTAATGCATGATGGCATGCAATGCGCCTTTCATGCTTCAGTCTATACTTCAGATTTCACGCTCATAACCTCGCTCAGGTGAGAGAATTTGCTCATTCAGCCGTTCCTTTTCGACCACATATCGCAATGTCGCCCCTCGATCCGACTGTCGGCTCATCTGTTCTGCGAGGGCAGGCAATCCTGATGCCTGATCCTTCCCAACAAACACCTCTGTCTGCCCACGTGCGCGCGTCATGGCCACGTAGGCGCAGACATGGTACCTTCGGCCGGAGACATTCGCGGATGCCTTGGGCCGTATCGTCGACGCCCATCATGGCCTGCCCTTTGCGCAGCACTGGGGCGCGGTGGAGCACAGCTCATCGGATGGGCAGTTCTTCGCTGCCAATCGTGGCAGTGGGCTCATCAACGCCAAATACGGACCCGATCCCGGCCTGAAGATCTACTCCTTCTTGTCGGGTCAGTACGGATCGTTCCATTCCAGTGTCATCGGGGCGACCGCAGGCGAAGCCCCCTTCGTGCTTGATGGCCTCCTGAGCAATCCGGCCAGCTTCGACCCTCTTGTGCATTACACAGATACCGGTGGCGTATCGGACCACGTCTTCGCCCTGTTCCATCTCTTGGGGATGACATTCGCCCCGCGCTTGCGCGACTTTCCCGACCGGCGGCTGGCATGCTTCGGAAGCGCGAAGGCGTGGCCCACCCTGTCATCCCTCATCGGGAAGCCCATCAACGAAGAAGTGATCCGGCAGCATTGGGGTGACATCATGCGTCTCGCCGCCAGCATCCGCGACAAGTCTCTCAAACCGTCTGAAATCCTGCGCAAGCTTGGAGCGTACCGCCAGCAAAACCGGCTCTACCTTGCCTTGGGTGAAATCGGCCGGATCGAGCGCACGCTCTTCATGCTCGACTGGATCGAAAACGCCGACCTGCGCATGGAATGCCACGCAGGCCTCAACAAGGGTGAAGCGCGACACTCGCTGGCTCGGGCCGTCTTTGCCCACTCACAAGGGCGCATTCATGATCGCTCTGATGCCGCCCAACAGAAGCGGGCCATGGCGCTCAACCTCGTCATCGCCGCCATCACGTTCTGGAATACGATCTACATGGACAAGGCCGCCAGCCACCTCGCGCAGACCCACGGCATTTTTTGTGACTTCATATCCAGTTTCCGTTTAAGGTTCATTGCGCCGGATTTGCCCGACACAGCCGGGCCCTCGCCGAGACTGATGCGATCTGTTTGCGTCCGACGACCGTCTCGTTATTCAACGCCTGATACCCGGCGCTGATACTTGGCCTCACGCTCTGGCCATGTGCTTTTGATGAATGCCAGCACCGCTTCCATGTCCTCGGGCGTCAGGGCACCCGCGAAGCCTGGCATGTCGCTTTCGTAGCCGTTTCCGACGACTGCGGCGGTGCCGAGCGCGATGATGGAGAGCAGCAAGGCATCGGAATGATGCCAGCTATGCCCGGTCTTATCATGCGGTGGAGCAGGCAGGCGGCCGTTGGCGGCAGGGCTTTGCCAGTCAGGTTGGCCTTCAAGCTGCTGGCCATGGCAGACCGCGCAGTTTGCAGCGTAGACTTCCCGCCCGCGGGATACAGTCGGGTCTGGCCGTGGGTCGGGGGCAAGAAAGACCCCGACCCCGGCCAGAATGCTCAGCAGCGCAGCCCCGCCGATCAGAAGATCACGCCTCACGCTTCGACCGCAAATTCCGTCATCATGCCTGTCGCCAGATGCGGCATGTGGTGGCAATGCAGCATCCAGTTCGCGGCTTCACCGGCATCGACGGCAACAGTCACCATCGACATCGGCGGAACATAGACCGTGTCGCGCCGCGCACCTGCCATGCGTCGCCCATTGATTTCCACGACCTGGAAACTGTGGCCGTGCAAGTGCATCGGGTGACCCATCATCGACATATTGTGGAACATCAACTCGACACGCTCACCGCTTCTGGCGCCAATCGGGCGGTGACCGCCCCACACCGCGCCGTCGATGGTCCAGACATAGGGCTGCATGGTCCCGCCCAGCATCACCATATGGCTGCGATCGACCGACCGGGACGGCAGGGCGTCAAGGGCAAGCAGTTGACCTTCCTGCGCCAGATCGACGTCGAAGGCTGCGGCTTCTGTCTCGCCCATTCCGGCGATCCGGCTGATGCTGGCCCCCGGGGCGGCGAGCACGATGCCGGTGCGCTCGCGTGCACCCTCCCTGAGCGCGAGGATCGGCCAGGCCGCGCTTTCACCGGGCAGATCAAGTTCGATATCCAGACGTTGGCCCATGGCCACGCCAAAGCGGGTTCCCGCGAGCGGCCGGATGTCATGGCCATCGACCGCCACAAGCCGCCCTGCGACCGTGCCGGTATCAATCCAGAAGACGGTTGCCGCAGCGCCATTGATGATTCGTAGCCGCACTCTGCCACCGCGCTCGACCTGGATGATTTCGGGATCGGCAAGCGTGCGGTCATTGGCCAGATAGGCGTCCCAGTCATGGTCGTTGAGATCCATCTCCATGCCGGACATGCTGCCATGCTGCATGCCCCCGATGGCGCCGTTGCCCATGGCGCCGTGGTCCATGGCGCCGTGGTCCATCCCCTGCACCGGCGCCGGCGTCCCGTGACCCGCGCCGTGACTGGCCCCATGTCCGCCGGTGATTTCCGCCATGACCTCTTCGGGGGACTTGAACGAGAAATCATGCAGCAGGATCACAACCTCCTGCCTGTCGGCACGGACATCTTCGGGGCGGCGCACGATCAACGGCGCTGCAAGCAACTGCATTTCTTGGATCGGGATATGACTGTGCATCCAGTGGGTTCCTGGCTGCGGCGCAAAGTCGTAACTCCGCTTCTCGCCGGGCGAGAGCGCTGCCATCGGCGCGTCCGGCACCCCGTCCTGTGCATTCGGAGGGATCTGTCCGTGCCAGTGGATCATCGTCGGCACCGGCAGATCGTTGCTCAGATCCACCCTGAAGCGCTCGCCGGGGTTCAGAACAAGGCCTGAGCCCTGCGGCCCGGTCAGGCCAAAGACCGTCGCCGCGCGCCCGTTGATGTCCAGGCTTCGCGTGGTCGCAGAAAGCCCGAGAGCGGTCTCCCCTTGCGCAAAGGCGCGGGAGTTGAATTGAAATGCGGCTGCCATGGCAGCACCTGCGACAAGGAAGCCGCGTCTGGATACGAAAGGCATGATCTCTCCTCGGGATGTGATCCCGCTTTGCAAGAAAGGGAAAACGGCAGGAATCCCCTGCCGGTCACTCACAGGAGAGAGGAAATGGGAGGGCGACTGTCCTCATCGGGAAGGGTTTCCCGGAAGTCGGTGCCTGGCCCCGAGACGTAAACATCTGTCCTCGGGGAGTACTGCGATACATCGGCCAGAACAGGGAGGGGGACCGAGAGGCCGAGGCATACTGCCTTGCATACGGCCACATCGACAGCGCAGTCGCTTTGGTCCTCACAAATTACTGCAGAATGACCGTCGTCATGCAGTGCCGCGTGCTGGTCGTTGCCACCGGACATGCGGAACTCATGCGCCGCCGCCGCAACGGGTGACAGCACAAGAGTGAGCAAGGCGGCAATAATCATCAGCAGACGAAGCATACCATCATGGTAGTTTTCCACTGCCACCTTGTCCATGCGACACTGCCGCCCTGCCGCACACTATAAAGCGAGGAGTCTATGACCGCGTCAGAGCGGCAGTTCAGAGGTGAGCTAGATCTTTTGCATAGGGATGTCGGATTTTACATTCTGAACACCCTTGATCCGGGTCAGATGATCGATCTGGAACTGGCGATAGTCATCGAGATCGCGGGCCACAACGCGCAGCAGAAAGTCGCAATCGCCCGCCATCAGGTGGCACTCGACAATTTGCGGCAGGGCGCTGACGGCATTGGTGAAGTGGTTGACGGTTTCGACATCCTGCCCGGTCAGCCAGACACGGGCGAAGACCGTCATGCCCATCCCGATTTCCGCCGGGTCAAGTACCGCGACGTAGCGCTGAATGACACCAGCTTCTTCTAGCGCCTTGACGCGCCGCAGACAGGGCGAGGGCGAAAGCCCGACCTGGGCTGCCAGTTCGATCTTCTGCATCCGACCATCTTTCTGCAATGCGCGCAGAATACGTCGGTCTGTTTCGTCTAGTCTGGTCATGGAAGAGGCGGCTGCGGGAATCTGAACAGCCGGGATAAGTGGATTTTCCGCGTAACGGCAGCATGATGCTGCGAGCGAGGAGAAGACCATGGCAAGACGACCGCGCCGGAACCACAGCCCGGCTTTCAAGGCGAAAGTGGCGGTAGCCGCGATCAAGGGCGAGAAGACCATGATCGAGCTGGCGCAGGAGTTCGACGTTCACCTGAACCAGATCAAACGGCCATGGCCTTCAAGCTGATGATGTCGGCCCAGAAGAAATGGCGAAAACTCGACGGCCACCACCGCCTCCCAGAAATCATATAGGGGGTTGAGTTCCGCGACGGCCTCCGTCAACTTCAAACCGCCGCCTGATCAAGCGTCACCAACTTTCGACCATAGCTCAGCGAAAATTCCGCTACACATCGGGCCGCCAAGATCCGATGAATGGATCTGGCACTCTCTGATGTGAGTTCATAATTCTTATGATGGCCGGGCCACGTTAGAAGCCATGCGCAGAGGAAACACTCGTAACACAGAGGCCGGTGAAAGGGGGCCAGTATGAATGCGCGTAGGTTTGACATTACCGCCGAAGAAATCGGCGTGGTGGTCGCGCGCTTTTACGCAGACATTCGCCACCATCCAGTTCTTGGGCCAGTTTTTGCACGGCACGTCACGGATTGGTCAGAGCATGAAAGCAGGATCATGTCTTTCTGGCGTAACGCGATCCTGCGCGAACAGGGCTACGATGGAAACCCCATGTTCGTTCACAAAGAGGCAGGAGACATACGCGCTGAGATGTTTCCAATATGGCTGGACCTCTTTGATAAAGTGCTGGCTGCTAACCTCACAATAGATCAGGCCCGCAATTGGTCAGCCCTCGCGCACCGGATTGGCAAGGGCCTCAGCTATGGGCTTGCGCAGGCTGGCGATCCCCCAAACCTCCGCCGCTGATAGAGAGGCAGCAGTTTCATCAACCAAATCTTCGACAATGCCAGAGCCGTTAAACCGGGCCCTTTTGAACTCTAAAATACCTTTCCCCCGATCCCCAAGAAGGGGGATAGCCCCCCTGCCTGCCTAAACCGCGACCCCAAATAGTTTCCCGATAGCGGCGGTCACTGCCATCGCGGCACCGCCCCAGAAGACCACACGCAGTGTCGGTCGCAACAACTTGGCTCCGCCGGCCCAAGCCCCGAGAGCCCCGAGAACGGCAAGCGCGAGCAGCGTTGTCACAGTAACCACGACGGCGACAGTTTCTGCGGGTGAGACGAGCGCAGCAACCATCGGCACAGCCCCGGCCAAAGTGAACGTGAGCCCAGAGGCAAAGGCAGCCTGTAAGGGATTGGCGCTATGCACCTCAGAGAGGCCGAGTTCATCGCGCACATGGGCCCCAAGCGCGTCAGCTTCGGTCAACTCGCGCGCGACAAGCGCTGCCGTCGCGGGCGAGAGACCTCGGCTCTCCCAGATAGAAGCCAGTTCCGCCTCCTCCTCCGCGGGTGTCTCGCGCAGAGCCTGCACCTCACGGGCGATGTCAGCACCTTCAATATCCGATTGTGAGCTGACCGAGACATATTCCCCCGCCGCCATCGACATCGCCCCGGCGGCCAATCCCGCGGCGCCTGCAATCAACACCGCCTCTGCGGAAGGATTGGCGACCGCCACGCCCACGATGAGCGCCGAGATCGAGACGATCCCATCGTTGGCGCCGAGCACCGCGGCCCGCAACCAACCGCTGCGGTTGACGAAATGCACTTCTTCATGGGCTGACTGATAGGTCATGGCCGTCCCGCTCCAATTTCATACTGTCGATCTGACCCTGTAGATTCCAGGCCGCGCCAAAGCTTCACCGCTCATCCGCGCTCGATGGATTGAAACGCTGACGAGGCAATCGACTTCCTTAAACTTCCGGTAACAATGTAGGGTGAACCGGATCATTGCAATTGATCTGGGTCATAGCCGACGTTGGACGGAATGAATGATCGGCTCCTCATGCGCCGAACCCGCCGCATGCGTGTCAACACAGGAAGCTTCCTATGCCCAGCACCGCCCCTGTAAGTCTTGAAGAACGCCTCATGCTTCCCCTCACGCTCGCGGCGAGTTTCGGCATGGCGGCCGCCTTCTTCGGCACCTTCGTGCTGCCGGGGATCTGGCTCACGGCAGGGCTTGCACTTGTCTATCTTGCGGCCGGGCTTCCGACGGGGCTGCGCGCGCTTGGTGCACTTTTCAAGGACCACGTGCTCGACATCGACCTGTTGATGATCATCGCGGCTTTGGCCGCGCTTGCGGTAGGCGCCCCACTGGAGGGGGCGGTTCTCCTCACACTCTTCAGCATTTCGGGCACGCTGGAGCATCGCGCTATGGGCCGCGCCCGCCGCGCGATCGAGGCGCTGATGGCGCTGCGCCCCGAGACTGCGCTGCGGCTGAGCGCCACGGGCGCGACAGAGGAAATCCCCGTCGTGGCGCTTCGCGAGGGGGATTTGCTTGTCCTGCGTCCGGGCTCGCGCGTGCCCGTGGATGGCGTGCTTGTCACCGGCGAAGGCACGGTCGACGAGGCGACGATCACCGGAGAGTCGATGCCCGTCTCGAAGGCGCCCGGCGCGAAGCTTTTCGAGGCGACGGTCAACCTCAATTCCGTGCTGACCATGCGCGCAAGCGCCACCGTCGAAAGCAGCACCGTGGCGCGGATGATCGACATGGTGACCGAGGCCCAAGCCGCCCGCGCGCCGTCCGAGACCTTCAGCGCCTGGTTCGGGCAGCGCTACACCGTGGCCGTGCTTTTGGGGGCCACGCTGGCGTTTGTTGTTCTCTGGGGGATGGGGGCTTCCGCCTCCGACGCCCTCTACCGCGCTGCGGTGCTGTTGGTGGCGGCAAGCCCTTGCGCCGTGGTGATCTCGGTGCCCGCCGCCATGCTGTCGGCGCTGGCGGCTGCGGCACGGGGCGGCGTGTTGTTCAAAGGTGGCGCGGCGCTTGAAGCCTTGGCAGAAGTGAAGAGCTTTTCCTTTGACAAAACCGGCACCCTGACCACCGGAGTTGCAGAGGTCACCGACCTCACCTCAGAGATCCCCGAGGGGCGCATGCTGGCGCTGCTCTCGGGTTTGGAGGCGCAGTCCGAGCATCCGATCGCCGCCGCGATCCGGCGCCGGGCAGAGGCCGAGGGGCTTGCCCCCGCCGCCATTCGGGATGTGGTGACCCATCCGAGTGAAGGCATCACCGGGATCGACGAAGAGGGGCCGATCTGGGCCGGAAACCAGCGGATGCTGGAGCGGATGGGGGCACGTGCCGATACCGCCGGGGCTCAGCGGCTGAAGGCCTCTGCCCAAACCGTCACCTGGATCGGCCGCGGCGCGCAGCTGATCGGTGGTGTTACGGTGGCAGACCGCCCGCGGCCAAGCTCTGCCGCCGGGCTTTCGCAACTGCGTGCGGCGGGGGTGGCGCATCTGGCCCTGATGACCGGGGATCGCCGCCCGGTCGCCGAGCGGATCGGACGGGAGCTTGGCTTTTCCGATGCGGAGATCCACGCCGAATTGTTGCCGGAAGACAAGGTCAAACTGGTTGCCGCGCTTGCCGAAAAGGGCCGGACGGCCTTCGTCGGCGACGGGGTGAATGATGCCGCTGCCCTTGCCCGGGCGGATGTCGGCGTCGCCATGGGGGTTGCGGGCAGCGAAGTGGCGCTGCAGGCCGCAGATGTGGCGCTTCTGTCCGAGGACATGACCCGCCTTGCCGCCGCCCGGACACTGGCCTTGCGTACCCACCGGATCATCCGGCAGAACCTCGGCTTTGCCTTGGCGATGATGGTGCTTCTGGTGGTCTCGGCGCTATTTTTCGAGCTGCCTTTGCCGCTTGCCGTCATCGGCCATGAAGGGGGCACGGTTCTGGTGGTGCTAAACGGGTTGCGGCTGCTCGCCGATCCGATCCGCAATGATCGCGGCGCGGCGCGAAAAGCGGCCTCGCATCCCTCCTCCCAACCTCAAGAGGTTTCTCATGTATAAGCACATCCTTATCACCACCGATGGCTCTGAGAACGCGGGCCTCGGCCTTGAGCATGGCATTGCACTTGCATCCAGCATCGGCGCTGCGGTGACGATCCTGACTGTGACGCCGCCCTTCCCGATTGCAGCAGCGGCGATGGGGGCAGGGGCATACACGCCAGCGGCGGTTCTCGAGGGCTATGATCAGGCGCAGCGCGAAACGGCAGAGCGGATCCTTGAGGCCGCCGCAGAGCGTGCGAGACATGCGGGCGTTTCTGCAACCGCCCTGCATGTGCCTGATGCCACGCCTGCTGATACTATCTTAGAGCGCGCCGAAGCACTCGGTTGCGATCTCATCTGTATGGCCTCTCACGGGCGGCGCGGGCTGAAGCGGATGCTACTTGGCCC
>NZ_QNHG01000008.1:0-9152 GCF_003290025.1 Pseudogemmobacter bohemicus | reverse complement strand
AGGCTTGGCAGTCAGGCAACCGAGGTTGTGACCCGTTCCGCAATCCCCGTCTTGGTCGTGCGGGCCTGACACCCCTTGGCCCGCTGCGAAGCGGGCCGGGCCGAATACAGAAGGTTGGGATGACCCGAACACCTGCAGAATTCTGGCGAGAGCATTAGATTTTCCTTCCTTTCGGGGGGAAAGAGAGTTCGCATGGAGCTCTGAAGCCTGCGGAAAAGCAAATGAGCGATGCGTGGCTATCAGATGCTACGAGCCCGCATGGTGTTCGCGGTAAGGCCAAGTCAACGCCGCGAGCTCGATTGTTCGTGGTGCACATCTGCTTCTCCTGATCTGTCCGCGACCGTTGCGCCAAAAGTCTCCTTGTCGTGTTCACTGCGAACTATCGCTGCGATCGGCGGCCTATGGTTAGGACCCGTTGATTAGGTAATGATTTCATCAATCAGAATTCTGTCAGGAGGCCAAAAAACGTCGACTTAGCAAACTTGACCTGAATCAAAGCTGGAACATATCATGGAGTATAGTCTGAGATTGGCGGAGAATCCGCTGCCCGACGCACACGGATCGGAGACTGAATGATCCCCATGATAGGGGCTTGGTGCCCGAGACTGACTGGCGGTCTGGTCGAAAACGTATCTTCGGATAGTCCTCTCGGTATCACGGGATCCGATCTGCAACAGCTAAGGCCCGCGCTGATGGTCAAAGCGAACCAGAAAGTTGCCGCGGGCGATATCCTCTTTCGTGATCGCAAGCGGTCATGGATCACCGCAATCGCCCCTGCAGCCGGGCGGGTATCAAAGCTTGAACTTGGCGCTCGTCGCAGCCTTTCTGAGCTGGAAATCCTTCCCGAGGGCGATGCCGTGCGGCAGTTCACGACAGATGTCGCGGATCGCGCGCAGCTGATTGATCTCATGATCGCCTCGGGGCTCTGGACCGCGTTGCGAACGCGCCCTTTCGGGCGGATCCCCGATCCATCGACACAGCCCGAGGCCCTGTTCGTCACGTTGACCGAGGGCGCTCCGGGCATGCCTGATCCTGCGGCGATCCTGCCTGATCTCATGGATTGGTTCACGCGCGGGCTGAGTGCTTTGACGATGCTTTCAGATGGGCCGGTCAACCTCTGCCATCCCCCCGATCTAGCCCTGCCAGAAGTCTTAGGCATCCGCACCCACCCATTCCGCGGAGGTCTGGCCTCGGCGCATATCCATACCCTGCATCCGGTCGCCCATGGTGGGATGGTCTGGCAGATCCACTGGCAAGAGGTCGCGGCGCTTGGCCATCTACTGAAGACCGGCACGATCTGGCCGCGCCGCATCGTCGCGCTTACCGGGTCCGCAATGGCCCGTCCCGGCCTGATTACCGCCCCGATCGGTGCGCGCCTGCATGATCTTGCCGCTGGAAGGCTGAAGGATACAACCCTGCGCCTGCTGGCGGGCGGAGAAAATGGCAGCCCGGCCACCTTTCTGCGGCCAGGCATCCGTCAGATCTCAGCCGTCCCGCACGAAAGGGCCGATCACCGAAAGGGCTGGTTCATGCGGCTGACGGCGCCGCGCATAGCCGCCCTCATCCCAAACCCATGGGACGAGGTTACGATGCCCCCGGGGATACTCGCGGTTCCGCTCTTACGCGCACTCGCCTCGGGAGATCTCACAGCGGCGCGAGATCTGGGTGTTCTTGGCCTGATCGAGGAGGACCTCATGGCATTGAATGCCCGCCTGCGAGGGCACCCCGATTACCGCGTTCTGCTGCGCCAGACCCTTGATGAGTTGGAGGCTACGATATGAGGCCGGGACTGCTGAGGGATGATCTTGCGGCTATCCTCGCCTTGCTGCCGCCTTTTGCCTGGCTATGGTCGCAGGACCATTGGGTCGCATCGCGGCTGCTGTTCTGCGCGGTACTGATCTTTGGCTGGCAGGCTCTGTTCGCGCAGGTCAGACGCCAAGGGATGGGGTTGCACGGTGCTGTCGCAGCCCTGCTGGTCGCCCTGTTTGCGCCCATGGGCGTACCCTTCTGGCAATTGGCCTTGGGCGTCAGTTTCGGCATGGTGCTGGGTGAGGCGATCTTTGGCGGGAGAGGCCGCAACTTCGTGCAGCCAGTGGCGCTGACATTCGCCTTCATGGCCTTTTCCTTTGCCGATCAGCCCTGGCGTCAAGGCCCGGATCTGCCGCTGATCGCCATCCTGCCTGCCCTGGCTTTGCTGGTGATCACAGGACAGGCGCGCCTCACAGTTTTGGCCGGTCTCGCAGCCGGGCTTGCCGGAGTCAGCGCGCTGATCGCGCCGGAGCAGATGACCATGTTGATCACGGGCACGTTGCTGCTGGCGCTGCTTTTCCTGACCGCCGATCCGGCTGTATCGGGTGCGACATCCCTTGGCCGCCTGGCATATGGAGTGCTGGCTGGTGGGTTGACCGCCTTGTTCGCGGCCTCCGGTCCTGTCTTTGGCGCAGTGGTTTTTGCCACATTGCTGGCGCAGATATTTGCGCCGCTGCTGGACCATATCGCAATCGTAATCCATTCCGCATGGATGCATCACCGTGCTCGGAGGCTGCGCAATGGCTAAGGCTTTCCAACGCTTCCTGGCCCGTCCCAACAGCGATCCGGTGAAATCCATCGGCATGGCGGCGCTGGTCGCCGCCATCTGTGCCTTGATCGTTGCCGGGACCGCCGTCACCTTGCGCCCGCTGATCGAAGAAAACCGCCTCGCTGCGCGCGCCGGTCAGATGGCGGCAATGCTGGAAAGCGTACCAGGTATCTCCGATCTGCTCGATGGTGGCGGGATCGAAACCCTGATCGTCGATCTGGCAACGGGTCGGATTTCGCAGACAGACCCCACCGATTTCGACCAAACCGCAGCGGCAGCAGATCCTGATCGCAGCACCGCGCTGCCTCCGGCGGCCGATCTTGCCGCGATCAGCCGGCGCGAGAATGAATCGCTAATCTGGCTGGTGCGCGAGGGGGACGAAATCCGGCTTCTGGTTCTGCCGGTGCGCGGTGCGGGCTATCAATCCACCATCCGCGCCTATCTGGCGCTGGAGGGCGACCTGAACACCGTCGCCGCTTTCACGGTCTATGAACAGGGCGAGACCCCGGGCTTGGGATCGCGCGTGACCGAGGCCGAGTTTCGCAACGGCTGGACCGGGCGTCGCATTTTCGAGGGGGACGTGATCCTGATCGACACAGTTTCAGGTGCATCCGGGGATTTTGAGGTCGAAATGATCTCGGGGGCCTCCGTCACCAGCTACGGCACCATCGACATGGTGCATTTCTGGCTGGGCCCCGATGGTTTCGGTCCCTTCATGGACAATCTGCGCAAAGGGGAGGCCGGGCTGTGAAGCAACTGACCGATCCGCTGATCGACAAGAATCCGGTCGCCGTCCATATCCTCGGCATCTGCTCGGCGCTGGCGGTGACGACCTCGATGGCGACGGCGCTGACCATGTCGGTCGCGTTGACCGTGGTGGTGACTCTGGCGGCGGGCCTCATCTCGGCCCTGCGCAGCCATATTCCGAACCAGATCCGGATCATCGTGCAACTGACGATCATCGCAACACTGGTGATATTGGCCGATCTGCTGCTGCAGGGATTCGCCCATGACATGAGCCAGCGGCTGACGGTTTTCGTGTCGCTGATCGCGACCAACTGCATAGTTCTGGGTCGGACAGAGGCCTATGCTATGCATAACCCGCCGTTGCCCTCGATGATCGACGCGCTTGGCAATGGGCTTGGTTATTCGCTCGTGCTGATGAGCGTGGCCTTCATCCGCGAGCTGTTCGGCGCAGGCAGCCTGTTCGGCATACAGATCCTGATCACTCAGGCGCAGGGCGGCTGGTTCGTGCCGCTGCGACTAATGCTGCTGGCCCCTTCGGCGTTCATCATACTTGGCCTCCTGGTCTGGGCCCTGCGCAGCTGGCGCGGGCGACTGGCCGAAAAACCTGATTTCGCCCCACGCGATACCGGATCGGAGGCATCGTCATGATCGACCTCTTCCAGCGTTCCATTTTTGAGGAAAACCTCGCACTGTCGTTCTTCCTAGGCATGTGCACCTTTCTTGCGGTGTCACGGCAGGTGAAGACTGCCTTTGGCGTCGGCATCTCGCTGATCGTGGTGCAGGGTCTGTCGGTGCCTCTCAATCACCTGCTTTACGCGTGGGTACTGGCACCCGGCGCGCTGGCATGGGTCGGATTTGGCGATCTCGATCTGAACTTCCTGCGACTGATTACCTTTCTAGGCATCGTCGCCGCTATGGTACAGGTGCTGGAAATGGTTCTGGACCGTTATGCGCCCGCGCTGCATGCCGCCATGGGGATCTATCTACCGCTGCTGGCCATCAACTGCGCGATCATTGGCGGTAGTCTTTTCATGGTCGAGCGTGACTACGATCTGGCGCAAAGCACGGTGTACGGTATCGGCACCGGCATTGGTTGGGCGCTTGCGATCACCGCATTTGCCGCCATTCGCGAGCGGCTGCGCTATGCTGATATGCCGCGTGGGCTCGAAGGGCTTGGCGCCGCCTTCATAGTCGCCGGGATCATGTCGATGGGCTTTTCCGCATTCGTGGGGGTCAGTCTGCCATGACCGAGATCCTGTTCGCCCTGATATTTCTGACCGGGCTGACCATCCTGCTGGCCTGGGCCTTACAGAAAGCCCGCGCCCAGCTGCTGCCCTCACGCCCAGTGGTGCTCACCCTGAACGGCCAGCGCCGGATCGACGGGCAAAGTAACGAGAAACTGCTAGACCTGCTGAACGGGGCCGGCGTGCCTGTCCCATCTGGCTGTGCCGGACAGGGCACCTGTGGCCTATGCCGGGTCTCGGGCGTCACCGGCACGCAGGGGCCGCTGGCGACCGAGACTGCGCGGCTTTCCCCTGCAGATCTGCGAGCAGGCGTGCGGCTGGCTTGTCAGGTTACGGTGCGCGGAGATATGGCCGTAAACGTACCCGAGGACGTGCTGGGTTCGGTCAGCCATATCTGCCGCGTAACTAGCATTACCAGTCTGACGCCCCTGATCCGCGAAATCGCCCTGGCTCTACCCGAAGGTGCCTCATTCGATTTCCAAGCGGGAAACTTCGTTCAGGTGACCGCCCCTACCTATCGTCGCGCCTATTCCGATATCAACCAGCCCGCAGCGTTCCGTGAGGAATGGGAACGGCTGGGCATCCTTGATCTTGTGGCACAGTCCGCAGCGCCGGTCTCGCGCGCCTATTCGGTCGCCTCACGTCCGCAGGACGAGGGTTTGGTCGTACTGAACATCCGGCTGGCAACGCCGCCACCCGGAAATCCAGATGTGCCGCCCGGGATTGTTTCGTCATGGCTGTTCGGTTTGAAGCCGGGGGATGTGGTCGAAATCGCTGGTCCCTACGGCGAATTCCGCGTGCAAGACACGGAAAAAGAGATGGTCTTTATCGGCGGCGGCGTCGGCATGGCACCATTGCGGGCGATGATCCATGAACAGCTTAGCGCCGGGACCGGGCGTCAGATCAGCTTCTGGTATGGGGCTCGCTCAAAGGCAGAGCTGTTCTATGCCGATGAGTTCGAAGAACTCGCCCGGCAACATCCGAATTTCCGCTGGACGCCCGCACTGTCGCAACCCGCAAGAGGTGACGACTGGCAAGGCGCCACCGGGTTCGTGCATGACGTGGCCTATGTCAGTTATCTGAAGGATCACTCTGCCCCCGAGGATTGCGAATACTATCTTTGCGGCCCGCCCCTGATGATCCAAGCGGTGCGAGCCGTGCTGGACGATTGCGGTGTCGAACCGGAGGACATTCACAATGACGATTTCGGGATCTGAGCCGATGCGACCGACCCGCCGCAGCGTATTGTTCGGGATCGCCCTTGCTGGCCTGCCGCTGCCGGCATTCGCAGGCAGCCGAACCCGTCTTTCGGGGCGTGCATTCGGCACCACCTGGACCGTCATTTCTGCAGTGCTACGCGATCCGGTTGCCATTACCGACCGCATTCGCACCGCTCTTACCGCCATAGATACCGAGATGAGCCCCTTTCTCCCGGATAGCGTCCTGTCACGCTTCAATACCGGATTACGGACGATTTCGGTTTCTGTGGATTTCGAACATGTGACGCGGGCCGCACTAGCGGTGGCTGCTACGAGCGGCGGAGCCTGCGACCCCAGCGTGGGTCCCGCCGTGCATCGCTATGGCTTTGGCCCAATCCGGGGCACATTCCGCGCAGGCGCGTGGCAGGCCATCCGCTGCGAGGGGGGCCAGCTGACAGCCGACGCGCCGGTAACGCTTGATCTTTGCGGCATCGCTAAAGGCTTTGCAGTGGACAAACTGACGGACATACTGGCGCAGGAAACAGATGATTTCATCGTCGAAATCGGCGGCGAAATCCGTGCCTATGGCAATTGGCCCGTTGGTATCCTCAATCCGCTGACGGGCAGTGTGCATAGCCGCATCCGCCTGTCCTCAAATGCCGTGGCGACCTCGGGCGATGCCATCAACGGGTTCGATCATGGCGAGCGGCGCTGGTCGCATGTGATTGACCCTGCAACCGGGCAACCGGTGTCGAACGGCATCGCCTCGGTTTCCGTCATTGCCCCCGATGCGATGCGCGCCGATGCGATGGCGACCGCGCTGATGGTGATGGGCGAAAACCAAGGGATCGCCTTTGCAGAGGCCCAGAACCTTGGGGCGCTTTTCCTGATCCGCGACGGCAATGGGTTACGCGCACGCCATAACGCGGCATTCGCCGCACGTCTGATATGATAGGAGCCGGCGATGCAGACACTGGTGTTCACATTGCTGATCTTTGCTCTTGCCATGTTGGGGCTGAGCTTGGGCGTCATGTTCCGGCGTACGCCGATCAGGGGATCGTGCGGCGGGCTTGCCTGTCAGAACGCCTGTCACGCCTGCCCGAAAAAGAAAGGGGGACAAGCATGAGTGACACGATCGCCCGCGTCAGGGATTACATGGTGACCGACCTGGTCACCCTGAGCCCGGAGACTGAGATCATCCGTGCCATCACGACCCTGCTCGATGCCGGAGTTTCCGGCGCATGCGTCCTGGACGACGAAGGCAATCTCGTGGGGGTACTCTCAAAGCGCGATGGTCTGAAAGCTGCGCTTTCCGCCGCCTATTACAAAGAATGGGGCGGCACGGTTGCCGATCTGATGTCGACTGAACTTGAGGTCTTTGACGCAAATCTGGATCTCGTTTCTGCCGCGGAGCGGTTCGTCAAGTCCGCCTTCCGCCGCTTCCCGGTGGTCGAAGAAGGCAGGCTACTCGGACAGGTCAGCCGTACCGATGTGCTGCGTGCGCTGTCACTGCAGTGGCGCTGAACAGTTTCAAAGAGGAGAGAAAGCCATGAATGACCTGAACCGCCGTCGCTTTCTGGCGACATCCGCCGCAGCCCCAATGGCGCTGGCCGCCACCGTCGTTCCAGCATCCGCCGCCATCGGGGATGTGACACTTCAAGCAGCGCTTGAGGGCCGCCAATCCGTGCGACGTTTCGGCTCGGACCCTGTGGCGCAGGATGCCCTGTTGCGGCTGCTTTGGGCAGCAAACGGCGTGAACCGACCGGACAGCGGCGGCCAGACCGCGCCTTCCTGGCGGTCGGGGCATGATACAGTGATCTACCTCGCGACCGCCGAGGGGCTGTTCAGACATGCCCATGAGACGAACACCCTGGACAAGGTAAGCGATACGGATATCCGGGCGATTTCCTCGGACAGCGCCTTTGTATCGCGTGCACCCGCCCTGCTGATTTACGTCTCGGACGGCGAAAAGTTGCGCGCAGCCGCAGAAGGTGCTGACGATCAGGCTCTGGCTGTGGGTGCGCATGTCAATGCAGCAGTCGCAGCGCAAAATGTCTATCTGGCCTGCGTTGCCGAAGCCCTGGGCACCTGCCTGATTGGTGGCGCAGCCAACCGGCAGGCCATCGCAGAGGCGTTGGAACTGCCCTCAAACTCGATCGTGACCTATATCCAGCCAATTGGCGCGCCCCGGTAGGACTATTTTCTAGAGAATGTCCTATTAGCAGGCCCATTGAGTCAGAACTTAAGATCTGCCTAAGTAGATTGCGATGTCATACAAGGGGTGCAGGGCTTCATTACCTGCGCCCTTTGAGTATTATTATCTCCTAAAGCCTGCGATGAAACCGATGGAGTATGTTCCATAATGCCTAACGCTCAGGGATCACGCTGGCGGATCTTAGGAAAGCGACATCGTCTTGGATTACATCTTCATCATAGTCGGATTGATCGGCCTCTTTTTCGGCGGCGAAGCTTTGGTTCGCGGCTGCGTTGGGATTGCGAAGCGGCTGGGCATGTCGTCCCTGCTGATCGGCCTGACGGTCGTCGGCTTTGGCACATCAACGCCAGAGCTGCTAGTGTCGGTGCAGGCGGCCTTGGCTGATGTGCCGGCCATCGCCATCGGCAATATCGTCGGATCAAACATCGCCAACATCCTCCTGATCGGTGGGCTGACCTGCCTTGTTTGGCCGATCCGTGTTTCGGGGGCCACGCTGAAGCGCGATACCGCTGTGATGATCGCTGCCGCCGCGGTGCTGGTCCCGATCTTTATGACCGGGCAGATGGGGCGGCTGACCGGGTTTATTCTTCTTGCGGGGCTGATTGGGTATCTGGTTTGGGCCTATCTGCAACCGGGCGATGCGGCGGACGAGGATGTGGACGGTGCGATGCCAAAGTCGATCTCGGTGTCTGTTCTGTGGGTGGTCGGCGGCTTGGTCGTGCTGATTTTCGGCGCGCGTTTCCTTGTGGCCGGGGCCACGAACATCGCGCGCGATTTTGGTCTGTCTGAGGCGTTTATCGGCCTGACCATCGTGGCCGTGGGCACATCGCTGCCGGAACTGGCGACCTCGGTCATTGCGGCGTTTCGCAAGCAGTCCGAAATCGCCATCGGTAACATTGTCGGGTCCAACATCTTTAACGTGCTGGGCATCCTTGGTGTCACGGCGTTGATTTCGCCAATTCCGGTCGAGGCGCGTTTCCTAACATTCGACCTGCCAGTGATGATCGCGTTGTCTGTGCTCTTTGCGGCGCTTCTCCTGACACGGCCGGTTGTTGGGCGCGTGATGGGCGTGGGTCTGCTTATCCTCTATGTCGCTTACGTCTATCTTGCGCAGTGACATCGCAGAAGCATTGAGCGTCGCGTTTTACATGAGCCGGCTGCGGAAAGGC
>NZ_QNHG01000007.1:208588-212506 GCF_003290025.1 Pseudogemmobacter bohemicus | reverse complement strand
GGGCTTTCCTGGTGGCGTCTCGTCCACCTTCTTCCCGGCCTATTTTCAGGCCTTCTGCACGGGTTCTCTCGTATGAGGAACATCCGTGGCTATGGCACGGCCCGGGTATCGCCTGAGAAAGCAGACGCTGCCCGGTATCTGTCAGAGCCGGTGTCTGACTATTGGCAGGCGCTTCACCGCGTCTGGCCTCACCTCGACCGTTTGGGCGAGTACCCTCGGTGCTGCGCGGGGGAAACGGGCGCGGTCACTCTTTCGATTGCGGTGACAAAGTGGCCTCCTCGCTGGCAGCGTCACGGAAAGGTGCTGAGGCCTGCAAACCTCAGTGCCAATCATGTGGGATGAGGCTTTCGCCGATGCCCCCGCCCAGCGTTCGCCGGATGCTTTGAGCATCCATAGCGGATTGTTGCAGGCCCGCTTATGAGGCGGACCTGCACACAGCACCTGCCGGCTTGTCTGGCTTACGCGCTCGCTGACACTTCGCCAAAATAGCGCGCGGTTTCGGACAGGAAACCCTGCGCGAAGCCGCCGTCGACCAGGCTCTGGAGCGCTGAGGTCACGCCGCCAGCGGTCTGAGAGCCGGCAGAGACATCCTGAGCCATCTGCATGTAATAGCTCAGATCCTTATGGGCGTTCGAGATGAAGAACTTCATCTTCGAATTGTCGCCATCCAGCAGGAAGGGGCTGACACGGTCGAAAGCTGCACCATAGCCGCCGCCCTTGGCCAGCACCTCGGTAAAGACCTCGGCAGAGATGCCACCCTTTTGCGCGCAGGCCGCCGCCTCGCCGATCAGCGTCACCATGCCGAGCGAGCAGAAATTGTGCAGCAGTTTCAGCTTATGACCCGCGCCCGCGCCACCGGCATGGAAGATATTCTCGGCGAAGGTTTCCAGCAACGGGCGGAGGCGGTCAAACAGCGCCTGATCCGCGCCGACCAGCAGGTTGAGCCGCCCGGCCTCAGCCTCCAGCGGGGTGCGGGTCATCGGTGCATCCATGAAGAGCGCGCCGGCAGCCTCGGCCTGTTTCGCAATCGCCTCGGTCGAGCTGGGGATTGCGGTGGAGCAATCGACGATCACCGTGCCCTTTTTTACTGTTCGCAGGATGCCATTTTCGCCCAGCAATACATCTTCGACCTGCGGCGTTCCGGACACGCAAAGGATGATCACATCGGATGCCGCCGCCAGATCATGCTTATCCGCGAATTTCGCCGCACCAAAACCGATCAGATTGTTGCAGGGCTGATTGCCCGGATGGTCGAGAAACCCAAGCGCCCAGCCTTTGGAAACCACATTCTTTGCGATGCCATGCCCCATCAGGCCGACACCGATAATCCCGACTTTCAGATTGCCCATCACATGCCTCCTCAGGCCAGAGCGCGGCAGATCGCATCTGCCATTTCAGTGCATTTCGCCTTACCACCCAGATCGGCAGGCACCGTCTCACCCGCCGCCAGCACGCGGCCAACGGCGGCCTCGATCCGGTCGCCGGCATCAAGCAGGCGCGCGTCCCCTTTGCGGTCGCCCAGCCAGCGCAGCATCATCACAGCCGACAGCACGGTCGCCACCGGGCTTGCGATATTCTGGCCCGCGATATCCGGGGCCGAACCATGCGCGCCCTGGAACAAAGCGAACTGATCGCCGATCTCGCCCGAGGGCGAGATGCCCATGCCACCCACGGTCGCAGCCCCGAGATCCGAGATGATGTCGCCGAACATATTCTCGGCCACGATCACGTCGTAGAAATCGGGGCGTTTCACCATATGGACGGTGATCGCATCGGCATAGGCATAGTCGATGCCGACATCCGGGTAGCCCCGATGCACCTCATCGCAGATCTTGCGGAAGAAAGCATAGGCCCGCAGGATATTTGCCTTGTCACAGACGGTGACGCGCGATTTGCCATCACGCGGCGCGCCGCCCCGTTTCTTCGCCAGCTCAAACGCGAATTTCGCCACGCGCTCGGTGCCCTTGCGGGTGATCACAAGGCTGTCGGAGGCGAATTCATCGCGCAGGACCACACCCGCGCCACGGCTGGCGTAAAGCCCCTCGGTGTTCTCGCGGATGATGACATAGTCGATGCCGCCACCCTCAAAGGCGCGCAGCGGCGACAGCACGCCTGGCAGCAGTTTCACGGGCCGCACATTGGCGTAAAGGTCGAGACGGAAGCGCAACAGCAGGTGAAGATCGTTCCCGACCTCGGTCCCGTCCGGGTAGACGATGCCGGGCAGACCCGCAGCCCCATGCAGGATCGCGTCAGACGAGCGGCAGGCCGCATAGGTGTCATCGGGCAGCACATGGCCGCTTTTGGCATAATGCCCCGCGCCGCCGTCGAACATCTGGAAATCGAGCAGGCTCTCCCCCACCGCTGCCTTCAGCACCTTGATGGTGGCCTCGGTGATCTCGGGGCCGATGCCGTCACCGGCGATGGTCGCAATCGTATAATTGGTCATCTGTTTCGTTCCCGTCGCTTACCAGTTGGTCGCGATATATTTGGCTTCCATGAATTCGAGCATCCCGTGATGCGCGCCTTCGCGGCCCAGCCCGCTTTGTTTGACGCCGCCAAACGGGGCCGCCGGATCAGACACTAGACCCCGGTTCAGCGCGAGCATCCCGGCTTCCAGCTTCTCTGACACACGCAACCCACGCGCAAGATCTTGCGTATAGACATAGGCGACCAGGCCATATTCGGTGTCATTGGCGCGGCGGATCGCTTCTTCTTCGGTGTCGAACGTATATATCGGTGCGACCGGCCCGAAGATTTCCTCGCGGGCAAGATCAGCCGTATCCGGCACATCGGCCAGAACGGTGGCCGGGTAGAAATAGCCGTCACCTGCGATCGCCTTGCCGCCGGTGGTCACGCGCGCACCTTTGGCAACCGCGTCATCGACGAGCTCGCCGACCTTTTTCACCGCCGCCGCATTGACCAGCGGGCCGAGATCGGTGGTTTCTTCGGCACCGGGGCCGACTCGCAGGGCAGCCATGCGTTCGGTCAGGCGGCGGGTGAATTCTTCGACCACGCCGCGCTGCACATAGATGCGGTTCGCAGCCGTGCAGGCCTCGCCACCATTGCGCATCTTGGCGACCATGGCGCCTTCGATGGCGGCGTCGAGATCGGCGTCATCGAAGACGACGAAAGGCGCATTGCCGCCCAGTTCCATCGAGGAATGGATCACCTGATCGGCGGCCTTCCGGAGCAGCACCCGGCCCACTTCGGTCGAGCCGGTGAAGGACAGCTTCCGAACGCGCGGATCATCCAGCATCGCATTCACCACCTGGCCGGTGGTCGAGGTGGTCAGCACGTTCACCACACCATCGGGCACGCCAGCTTCCGCGAGGATCGCAGCGACGGCATAGGCAGTCAGCGGCGTCTCGGTCGCGGGCTTCAGCACGCAGGTGCAGCCGGCGGCCAAAGCGGGCGCGATTTTGCGGGTCGCCATGGCGGCAGGGAAATTCCAGGGCGTGATCAGCAGCGAAACGCCAATCGGCTGATATTGCACCAGAATGCGGTTCGCACCCGAGGGTGCCACGCCCAGATCGCCATGACCGCGCACGGCCTCTTCAGCGAACCAGCGGAAGAATTCGGCGGCATAGGCCACTTCGCCGCGCGCATCTTTCAGCGCCTTGCCGTTTTCCAGCGAGATGAGACGCGCCAGCGCCTCGGCGTCGCGCACCATCAGCTCCCAGCATTTCCTGAGGATCTCACCGCGCTGGCGGGCCGGGGTTGCGGCCCAGCCAGCAGCGGCGGCAGCGGCGGCATCAACAGCCGCGATAGCGTCTTCCGGCGCGGCATTTGCGACCGAGCCGAGCACAGAACCGTCAGAGGGGTTCGTCACGTCGATCCGGGTCGCGCGGGCGCCTTCACGCCATTTGCCACCGATGAACAGGTCGGTCGGCCAAGTGTTCTCAGTCGTCATTTTATCCC
>NZ_QNHG01000007.1:117740-207149 GCF_003290025.1 Pseudogemmobacter bohemicus | reverse complement strand
AGGTTTATGGTCCTCAGGCTCTCAGGCAGACGCCATGGCAGTGTCAAGAATGGTGCGGATCGCCTCGGGCGACAGAGGGCGGGGGTTGTTTTCAACCAGACGCGCGGCGTTCATCGTCAGCGTGGCGATGCTGTCGAGGCTTTCGGGTATTACACCGATCTTGTCGATGGTGGCGGGCATGCCGACACGGGCAAACAGCGCCGACAGCGCGGCGATCAGCGCGTCGGAGGCTTTTGCATCCTCATCCGCCGCACTCGCCACGCCGATTTCACGCGCGATTTCTGCGTAATCGCCCGCCGCGACCGGCGCGTTGAAGCGCATGGTAAAGGGCAGCAGCACGCCAACGCCAAGCCCATGCGCCGTATGGGTTTCTGCGCCGATCGGATACTGGATCGCATGGGCCGCCGCAGTGCCTGCGGTGCCGAAGGCAAGACCTGCAAGGGTGGATCCCAGCATCACCGCCGAACGTGCCTCGATATTCTCGGGCTGGTTCACGGCGGTTTCGAGGTGATCGTAGATCAGTTTGATCGCCCGCAGCGCATAGACATCGGAGAGCGTGTTCTTGCCGACAAAAACGCGGGTCACCGCCAGATCCGGGGTGGCCTCACGGCTGACGGCGGCAAAGCCCTCAATCGCATGGGCCAGAGCATCGGCGCCGGAAATTGCGGTCAGGCCCTTCGGGCAGGTCACGGTCAGCTCCGGGTCGCAGACCGAGGTATGCGGGATCAGCTCAGGCGACGAGATGCCGACCTTCATTACGCGTTCCGGGTCGGCCAGAACCGCGACCGGGGTGGCCTCGGACCCGGTGCCGGCGGTGGTTGGGATCGCGATGATCGGGCGCACGGGCCCGGGCACTTTGAACTCACCATAGTAATTCGACAGCGGGCCGGGGAAGGTCAGGAGAAGGCTGACAAGCTTGGCCAGATCGAGGCAGCTTCCGCCGCCAAAACCGATCACCATATCCGGGGCAAAGTCTTTGTAGCGTTCGGCGCAGGTGGTGATGCCGTCCAGCGGCAGCTCTGGCTGGGTCTCGGCAAAAACCTCAACCGTCACGCCATGCGCCTCAAGATCGGCAACCAGTTCGCCCAGCAGCGGCAGACCGCCCAGACGTTCATCGGTGCAGATCAGCGCGCGGGTTCCAAGGTCGCGCGCCAATCGGCCAAGCGCGGCGCGCTGGCCGGGGCCAAAGACCAGACGCTGCGGGGCGCGGGTGACGCCATAATCGAACCGCATGAAACTACTCCTTCTTTGCCCGGCAAAGGGGCGGATCGTTGAAATTCTCAGGCCAGCGCGCAGATGCGCTGCCAGACCTCGGTAGCGACGTTCAGCCCGTCACGGCCCGCGCGCTCGCGGGTGACGGTGGCACGGTCGCCGGGGATGCGGACGGGATGGGCCGGATCGGCGGGGGCCGAGTGGCGCAGCTCTTCCAGGAAGCACGAAACCAGCGGCATGAAGCCGGAGGCGGGTTCCATCACCACGAAGAGGTCGCCCTTGTTGCAGGGTTCCGTGGAGTCTAGGGTGCCTTTCACAGCCGTGCCGATGGCCGATCCGGTAAGGGCCGAAACCAGCACCTCGAACGCCAGCCCCAGGCCGTAGCCTTTCGCACCACCAAAGGGTGCGATGGCGCCAAGTTTCGCAGCATTCGGGTCGGTCGTCGGATTGCCTTCGGCATCCAGCGCCCAGCCTTCGGGGATCGGAGCGCCACGATGGGCGTGGTCATGGATCTTGCCCATCGAGACAAGGCTGGTGGCCATGTCGAAGACGAAAGGCAGCGGCTCGGCCGGGACGCCGATGGTGATCGGATTGGTGCCGATCATGGCTTGGCGACCGCCATAGGGATGCACCAGCGCCTCAGACACGGTCATGCCCAAAAGCACCTTGCCCTCACGCGCCAGCTTTTCGGCGTAGAAGGCGAGCATGCCCAGATGGTCGCAATTGCGGATCGCCACCACGCAGGATCCGGTCTCCGCCGCCCGCGCCGTCGCGGTTTCCAGCGCAGCCAGCGCCACCACCGGCCCTAGCCCCTGCTCGCCATCCACATCCAGCAGCGCCTGGCCGCGCCAGGATTGCGCGCCGCGCGTTGCCGGATTGGTCGCGCCATTTGCCACCCGCTCGATCACGCGCGGCAGCCGCAACAGGCCATGCGACGGCACGCCGCGCATCTCGGCATCCAGCAACAGCTCCAGCTGGATCGCGGCGTGGTCGGGCGACAGACCGCCTCTGGTCAGCGCGCGGATCGCGGTGGAGCGGATTTCCTCGACAGGGATCATGGGTCAGCCTTCGTATCAGGAAAGGCGGCGGCCGGGGGAGTGCCGGCCGCCGCCGGGGTTACCTATTGCGCCAGCGAGAGATCGCGTAAGAACAGCGATATCTGAGGCACATAGGTGATCAGCATCAACGACAGGATGATCGTCGTCACCGGCCAGATCAGCGGTTTGAACATGCGCTGCACCGGGATCTTCGCAACCGAGGCGGCAGCGAAGAGGTTCACCCCGAGCGGCGGCGTGATCATCCCCATGGCGAGGTTCACGATCATGATCATGCCGAAATGCACCGGATCGACTCCATAAGCGATGGCAATCGGGGTCAGGATCGGGGCCAGCACCAGGATCGCCGCCGAAGTCTCGACAAACATCCCCACCACGAACAGGAGCAGGTTCACAAAGAGCAGGAAGGTGATCCAGCTTTCAAAGCTGTCCGACGCCCAGGCGCCAACCATTTTCGGCAGGCCCGACATCGAGACGAGGAACGAGAACAGCCCCGCCGCTGCGATGATCAGCATGACCGCCCCGGTCGATACCACCGACTGGCGGAAGATCTTCGGCAGATCGCTGAATTTCAACTCGCGATAGATGAAAAGCCCGATGCAGAGCGCCAGGAAGACCGCAACCGCTGCTGCCTCGGTGGGCGTGAAGACACCGCCATAAATACCGCCCACGATTACCACCGGCATCAGCAGCGACCAGAAGGCGCTCATGGCGGATTTCAGGAAGGGCTGGCGGTCAGCACCGTCATTTTTGCCGTAGCCTTTCACGCGGCACCAGATCTGCGTCATCACGATCAGCGCAACTGCGATCAGGATGCCCGGACCAATGCCCGCGATGAAGATCTGGGTGACCGAGGTCTCGGTCGAAACCGCATAAAGGATCATCGGGATCGAGGGCGGCAGGATCACGCCCAGCTCGGCCGAAGCCGCCTGAATGGTGCCTGCGACCGGGGTCGGGTAGCCATGGCGGATCATCGCCGGGATCAGGATCGCACCGACCGCAAAGGTGGTCGCGACCGAGGAGCCGGAGATCGCGGAAAAGATCATACAGGTCATCACACAGGAGGCGCCAAGCCCGCCCTGCACACCGCCGACCATGGACTTTGCGAAATCCACCAGCCGGCGCGACACGCCGCCATGGCTCATCAGATTGCCAGCAAGGATGAAGAACGGGATCGCCAGCAGCGGGAAGCTGTCCAGCGCGTTGAACATTTTCTGCGGCACCACCAGCAGCGGCAGATTGCTGAAGAGCGTGATGCTGAAGATGGCGGAGAGTGCGATGGCAACCGCCACCGGCACGGACAGCGCGAACAGAACAATCAGTGCCGAAACAAGTGCAATATTCATTCCGGGAGCCTCTCATCGGCAACAGTGCGGAAATGGCCGAGGAGCACACCGGGCAGCGCGCAGAGGCAGCCCACCGGGATCGCGGCATAGAACCAGGCCATCGAAATGCCGAGCATGGCGATCTTCTGGTTCGCAACCCGCATCGCCATCTGGGTGCCATACCAGGACATCACGAAGAGGAAGACGAGCGTCAGCACAAAGACCGACCACAGTACCAGGGATTTGATCGGCGCCGGCACCACATCGCGGATGAATTCCAGCGGGATCATCGCGTTAAGGCGAAAACCGGCAGCGGCAGCCATGAAGACCATCCAGATCACCGTGCCGCGTGCCAGAATCTCGGTCCAGGCCAGGGAATGCCCGCCCCCGAAACGCGAAACCACCTGCAGGAAAACCAGAATTGCGGAAACGGCAAGCAATGCAGCCGCGATATTATGGGTGAGAGAGACAAACTTCTCTCCGGCGTGCACAAGCCTGCGCATCGCTCCTCCTCCGTATGTTGTCATGGGAGAGTTGGGTCGCGCCCCGGCTCAGGCGGGGCGCGACCGGCTCAGATCACCGCTGAGCGGCACGGATCTTTTCGAGCGTCTCGCTGCCATAGGTCGAGGTGAAGACGTCATAGACGGCCGAGACGGCTTCAGCGAAAGCCTCCTGGTCGACCGTTTCGATCACTTCCATCCCATTGGCGCGCAGCATTTCAAGGCCTCGCTTTTCGTCATTTTCGACATAGGCGCGATTGGCGGCAACACCGGCAGCGGCGGCTTCACGCACCCAGCCCTGCTCTTCTTCGCTCAGCTGGTCCCAATGGACTTTCGACATCATGATCAGCGAGGGCGAATAGAAATGCCCGGTCAGGGTCGCGTATTTCTGCACTTCCCAGATGCGGTTCGCGATGAAGATCGACATCGGCGTTTCCTGGCCGTCGATGGTCCCCTGTTGCAGCGCGGTGATCACCTCATTCCAGGACATCGGCAGCGGAGCTGCGCCAAGCGCGGTGAAAGACCCCAGATGGATGTCATTTTCCATCGTGCGGATCTTCATGTCTTTCAGATCGTCCGGTGTTGCGATCGGCTTTTTCGAATTGGTGACATAGCGGAAGCCATTCTCGGCCCAGCCAAGCGCCATGATGCCAACGGGCTCGAAATCGTTCAGAAGCTCCTGGCCGATCTCGCCATCAAGAATCGCCCGCGCATTGTCGTAATCCTTAAACAGGAACGGCAGGTCGAGGACATAGGTCGAGGGCACGAAACCACCCACCGGGCCGGTCGAGGTGACACCCATTTCGATGGAGCCGATCTGCATCCCCTCAAGGATCTCACGCTCACCACCAAGCACGCCATTGGCTTTGATCTCAACGGTGATCTCGCCGCCCGAAAGCTCTTCGATTTTTTCCTTGAAGGCCTTTGCGGCGGCTCCGTAATGCGATTCTTCCGGCGGAGTCATCGCGATATTCAGTGTGCGGGCTTCAAGTGCAGTCCCTGCCAACATGGCGCAAGCCGAAACGGCGGTCAGCGCCAGAGCGCGGAAATTAAACGACATTTTATCCTCCCTGGGGTGGCGGGACTCCCTCCAGAAACACGCACCACCCTTGTCATGATAGACGTATACAGATCGCCATTTGCGATACGATACGATTTTAGGCTAGACATCCGGTGCGGAAGGGTCAAGAGATTACGGGCAGGGAGGAGACAGAAAATGTCAGCGAAGCCGGTTGGCCCACAATTATATTCCAGCGCAGCAGCCCTGCGGGAGAAGCAGGCAGCACATCCGCTGGGGGATGAAATCTATGACGCGCTGCTGGCGGATCTGATCGCGCTGAGGATCCCGCCAGGCGAGCGGCTGTCGGTCGATGCGCTGGCCCGGCATTTCGGCGTGTCGCAGACGCCGATCCGCGCGGCGCTGATCCGTCTCGAATCCGAGGGACTGGTGCTGCAGAAGTTCAATTCCGGCTTTTCGGCTGCTCCCCTGCCCGGCGGCAACCATTTCCGCGACACCTATGCCTTTCGCGCCATGATCGAGCCTGAGCTGGCCGGTCTGGCCGCCACCCGCGCAACACCCGAGGACATCACCGCGCTGGAAGAGCTGTGTCACGAGATGAGCAGGCTGGCCGAGGAAAGCCGGCCCGACAATTTCGGCAGCTTTGCCGAACGTGACAATGCCTTCCACGCCCGCATCGCACAGATCGCCGGCAATCAGGTGGCTGCCGAAGCGCTGTCGCGGCTCTATATCCATTCCAACCTGTTCCGGCTGCGTTATCACGCCACCATCACCACCAGCGCAGTCAGTGAACATCTGGAACTGCTCGACGCGCTCCGCAGCAAGGATGCCGCCGCCGCCCGCGAGGCAATGGCGCGCCACCTCGGCCATTCGCGCGACCGGGTGGAACCCTTCTTCATCGAAGACTGAAACCCGTTTCTAATCAACTACCTGATGGCGCCTGATCGCGCCGGATCAGGCATGGAGGAAAATCATGGCACTTGATCAGCTGATGTGGATCGATTCCACCAAAGTCTTCGTCAACGGCGTCTGGGTGACGCCCGAGGGCGGCCACACGATCCCGGTTGAAAACCCCTCGACCGGCGAAGTGATCGGCCAGATCGGGCGTGGCACCGTGGCCGAGGTCGATACCGCCGTTGCCGCCGCACATGGCGCGCTGGAGGGCGAATGGGGTAAACTGACCGCGACACAGCGCGGACGCATCCTGATGAAACTGCAGGCTCTTGTGCTGGAACGCGCAGAAGAGCTCGCGATGATCGAAACGCTGGATGTCGGCAAGCCGCTGAATCAGTCGCGCAATGATTCCATCGCGCTCGCCCGCTACCTGGAATTCTACGCCGGCGCCGCCGACAAGCTGATGGGCACCACCATCCCCTATCAGGAAGGTTTTACCGTTTACACTTTGCGTGAACCGCATGGCGTTTGCGGCATCATCATTCCGTGGAACTACCCGATGCAGATCCTCGGGCGCGGCGTTGGTGCGGCCCTCGCGGCGGGCAATACGGTGGTGCTGAAGCCGGCGGAAGATGCCTCGCTTTCCTCGCTGGCTTTCGCAGCGATTGCGGCCGAGGCCGGGGTTCCGGCCGGGGTCATCAATGTTGTCACCGGCTATGGCCATGATGTCGGCGCGCATCTCGCCTCGCATCCGGGCATCAACCATATCTCCTTCACCGGCTCGGTCGGGACGGGCGTTCGGATCCAGGAGGCGGCGGCGAAGAATGTCGTGCCGGTCACGCTGGAGCTGGGCGGCAAGTCGCCGCACATCGTCTTCGACGATGTCGATCTGGATAAAGCGATGCCGGTGCTTGTGGCCGCCTGTATGCAGAATGCGGGACAGACCTGCTCCGCTGCCTCGCGCGTTCTGGTGCAGAAGGGCATCTATGACGAGGTCAAGCGCCGCATGATCGCGATCTATGAAGGCCTGACCGTTGGCCCGGCGATCGAGAGCCACAATCTCGGCCCGGTTGTCTCGAAGAAACAGCATCGGATCGTCCAGGGTTTCATCGACCGGGGCCGCGCGGAACTGACCACCGCCGCCCAGGGCAAGCTGCATGCAGACGCACCGGCGGGCGGAAATTACATCCTGCCGACGCTGTTTTCCGAAGTCTCGCCGGATCACGCTCTGGCCCAGCAGGAGATTTTCGGGCCTGTGCAGGTGCTGATCCCCTTCGAGGATGAGGCAGAAGCCATCGCCATCGCCAATGGCACCGATTATGGCCTTGTGACCGGGATCTGGACCCAGGACGGCTCCCGCCAGCTGCGCATGGCGAATAAGATCCATTCGGGCCAGGTCTTCATCAACAATTACGGCGCAGGCGGCGGGATCGAGCTGCCCTTCGGCGGGGTCGGCAAATCCGGCCATGGCCGTGAGAAAGGGTTCGAGGCGCTGAACGGCTTCACCCATATCAAGACCGTCACCATCAGCCACGGCTGAAGATGGTCCCCGCGGGCGCGTGAGGCGCGCGCCCGCCCTTATTCAGGCAATGTCTCAGTCCCCTGCCCCGGCGGGCGGGCAGGCTGTTGCCTGCGAACCCGCTGGAGGAGATCACCATGACCAGAATAGCCCTGTTCGGCGCGGGCGGCAAAATGGGCACCCGCCTGACCCGCAATCTGTTGAAGACCGATTTCGATGTGGCCCATGTCGAGCTGTCACCCGAGGGCCAGCAGCGCCTGAGGGAAGATTTTTCCGTCACCTGTGTCGCGCCGGATGAGGCGATCATCGGTGCTGACGTTGTGGTGCTGGCCGTGCCCGATGCGGTGATCGGCAAGGTCGCCGGTCTGGTGGTGCCAAAGCTCGCGTCTGGCACGGTGGTGATCTGTCTTGACCCCGCAGCACCCCATGCCGGCCATCTGCCGCCGCGCGACGATATCGCATATTTTGTAACCCATCCCTGCCATCCGGGTCTCTTCCGCAATGAGGACACCGAGGCCGCAAGGCGCGATTTCTTTGGCGGCGTTGCTGCACCCCAAGGCATCGTCAATGCGCTGATGCAAGGGTCCGAGGCGCAATATGCGCTTGGCAATGCAGTCGCCCGCGCGATCTTTGCCCCGGTCACCCGCAGCCACCGCGTCACCGTCGAACACATGGCCTATCTGGAGCCTGGCCTGACCGAAACGGTCTGTGCATCTCTGATCACCGTGCTGCGCGAGGCGATGGAAGAGGTGATCAGACGCGGCATCGATCGCGACTGCGCGCGCGAATTCCTGCTTGGCCATATGAGCGTGCTGACGGCAGTGATGTTCGACGAGATCCCCGGAAAGTTCTCGGATGCATGTGAGAAGGCCATCGAATTCGGCCGTCCAATGCTGATGCGTGACGACTGGAAAAAGGTGTTCGAACCCGAAGAGATCCGGGCCAGCATCGTTCGGATTACCTGATCCAGAACGGAAGGAGCCCGACATGGCGGATTTCTGGTTCACCGCATCGCGGCGATCTCCTTCGAAAGCTCGGGGATCAGATCGTTGTCACGGATGAAATCTCGCTGGTAGCAGGCGCTGATCACCGCGATTCCGCTGCGAAACAACGGCACCGGCACCTCCGCCAGTTCGGCCAACAGCACAAGCGGAACAAGGCCGAAGGGCATCGAAAGGTTCTTCGGGCCCAGTAGGTCACGTCCCCGCCCCACAAGCATCCGGTGCAGCTCGGCGAGCGAGGCGCCGGATGCGTCCAGGGCCTGCTGCAGCACCTCGCGCCCGGGCAGGACGGTCCGGCCATAGGCCTGTGCGATGGCGATGCGCTCGACATCAAGGGCTTCCATGAACCGGCAGACGGCTTCGGTGGTCAGGCTGTGCTGCCACCAGGTCTCGCCCGTCTCCATTCGCGTGAGATTGCAGAGGGCGATCGCCAGATGATCCTGCGGATTGAGGTTGGTAAGCGCAATGTCGCGCAAATCTTCCTTGGGCGTGGAGATCTCGCCGAACAGCTCGGCACATACCGCCAGACCATCGCCGCTTCGATCGGCAGGCAGAACTGCGGCATCGATAGACTTTCGCACGGCTCCGATCTGAACCTCTAGTGGCGACACCGGCGTCTTCGCGGTTAGGCGCAGTGGTGTTCCAGGCGATGACGGGCACATCGATGCCCCGTTGTCGGCGCGATTGCGGTGCTGATCAGTGTGGGGCTGGCACTTGGCTATCCGGCCTCGGCGAGTTTCGTTGCAGGCACCGGTTTCGTGTTGACCTCCACCGCCGTCGTCATGCAGATGCTCTCCGAGCGGCGGCAGATGGAGACACCGGCCGGGCGGCGCATCATTTCGATCCTGCTGCTGGAGGATCTGGCCATCGTACCGCTGCTGGCGCTGGTGGCCTTTATCGCGCCGGGCGCCGAAGAGGCCACGGCGATGGACCGCGTACAGAATATCGACCTTGGCCTTGGCAGTATCGTGGTGCTGGTGCTGGCGGGGCGCTACCTTCTGAACCCGATGTTCGGTTTTCTGGCGCGGTTTGGCGGGCGCGATGTGATGACGGCGGCGGCGCTGCTGGTCGTGCTGGTGGCGGCGCTTTTGATGCAGGCTGGCGGGCTTTCCATGGCGATGGGCGCCTTCCTCGCCGGCGTGCTGCTGTCGGAATCAAGCTATCGCCACCAGCTAGAAACCGATGTGGAGCCGTTCCGCGGCCTTTTGCGCGGGCTCTTTTTCATGGGGGTCGGCATGGCGCTGAACCTCACCGTGATCCGCGACAATATCGGGCTGATCGCGCTTTGCGTCCTGGCCTATATCATCCTGAAAATGCTGGTGATCTATGGGGTAGCCCGGGTCCTGAAAACCCCGAAACCCGAAGCCCGCGAGCGTGCCGTTGTCATGGCCCAGGGCGGTGAATTCGCCTTCGTGCTTTACGGCACCGCCATGCAGGTCGGTGTTCTGACACCGGAATGGAACGCGACGCTGACCGCCATCGTGATCTGCTCCATGGCGCTGACCCCCCTGATGATGATCCTGTTCGACCGCTTTGCGCCGAAGGCCGGGGTTTCGATGGAGGGGGTCGGGGAGGCGAACGGGCTGAACGCCAATATCCTGCTGATCGGCTTTGGCCGCTTTGGCCAGCTGGTCAGCCAGCCTTTGCTGAAACGCGGCTACAGCCTCTCGATCATCGATTCCGATGCCGGGATGATCCGGGATGCCGCAAATTTCGGCTTTCGCGTCTGGTATGGTGACGGCACGCGGCTGAATATCCTCAGGAATGCGGGCGCGGGTGAGGCGAGCATGATCGTCGCGGCCACCGATGACCGCGACTCGACGCTGAAAATCGTCGAACTGGTCAAACATGAATTCCCGATGGTGCCGGTTTTCGCCCGCGCCTGGGACCGGGAACATGCGGTGGCGCTGATGAAGGCCGGGGCAGATTTCCAGATCCGCGAGACGCGGGATTCGGCGCTGACCCTTGGCCGTGAGGCACTGGTGCGGCTGGGCGATACGCCCGAAGAGGCTGATGATCTGATCCAGGAGGTGCGCGCCACCGATCAGCAGCGGCTGGCGGTCGATTTCGCCGAGGGGCTCGCCGCCGGTGCCTCGCTGATCCAGGGCAATAAGGACGCGCCGATCCATCATTGACCCCTCTCACAGGGGTGAAGCGGCGCGTTCCGGTTGGGCTTGAAGATGTTCCCTTTATGTTCTATGTTCATCTTTATGAACAAAGGGGGAACCGCTATGGATGCTGCCAGTTTCATCATGCCGGTGACGCCGCGCCAGATTGCCTATGCCCGCTCGCTGGCGCTGCGCAACAAGACCCTGCTGCCATGGGAGGTCCAACAGGACCGCCGCAGCCTCAGCGCCTGGATCGAGGCTCAGGCCGGGCTGAAACCGGTGCAGGACAATCAGCCGACCTCGAAACAGGTCGCCTTTGCAGAACGGATCGCGCGGATCAAACATCGTGCGGTGCCGGATGAATGTTTCCGCGACCGTCAGCTCTTGTCGCGCTGGATCGACAGCAATCGCTGAGGGTTGTGTGCATCAGAAATATTTTTGATGCACACGCGTCTGTTTGTGGCTATGGTCTGATGTGCAGCAAAATAATATTTGCTGCATATCAGGTCGGAACACGCCATGAGCACACCCATCCAGTCGCTGTCGCGCGCCGCACAGGTCGCCTGTCAGGATCTGCTCCGTCTGCATCTGGACGAGACCGCCTCTGATCTGATCGGCACCGTTGAGGAACGCCATCGCGGCGGGCGCAGCTATCTTTACGATCGTTTCCGCCTCGGGTCCGCGATGAAGAGCCGCTATCTTGGCGAAGGCAGTGCGGCGCTGCGCGCCCGTCTGGCGCGGGCGGCGGCGCTGAAGGAAGAGGCGGCCGGGCGCCGCCAGGCCATGGCGCGGCTGACCCGGATCCTGCGTGCCGAAGGGCTGATCGGCACCGACCGCGAGACGGGCTCGCTGCTTCTGGCCTTCGCGCGGGCCGGGCTGTTCCGGCTGGGTGGCACATTGATCGGCACCGCCGCCTATGCGCTTTACCAGAGCGAGCTGGGGGTGCGGTTCGACACGGATGAACTGGCGCAGACCGGCGATATCGACTTCGCCAGTTTCGAGCGTCTCTCGGTGGCGCTTGGTGACCAGGTGGAGGCGGCGCCGGGCGAGATTCTCCCGTCGTTGAAATTCGATCCCGTTCCGGGGCTGAGCGATCACCAGGTCTGGAAATGGCGTCAGAACAAGGGCGAGGCACTGGTCGAATTCCTGACACCGGCTTTTGGTGAGGAAAGCGTGAAACCGCTACCGGCGCTTGGTGTTTCGGCGCTTGGGCTGCATTATCTGAACTACCTGATTGCCGAGCCGATTCAGGCGGTTGCGCTCTATCGTTCTGGTGTGCTGGTGCAGATCCCGCGCCCCGAGCGCTATGCGATCCATAAGCTGATCGTCGCGGATCGCCGGATTGGCGGCCCCGATCAGCTGAAGGCGCGCAAGGATCGCGGCCAGGCGGCGTTTCTGATCCGGGTGCTGGCGGAAGACCGCCCCGATGACCTTGCGGAAGCATACCATGATGCCATATCGCGCGGCCCGCGCTGGCGGGCGCGGATCGCCGCAAGCCTTGCACGGATGCCTGAAACGGCGGCGCTTTTGCCGGACTAGCTGCCGCCCCCTGTGGCAAGCCCCAGAAAGGCGCGGAACACCCGCGCTGGCGGCGAAAGCGCCCTGCCCTTCGACCAGCTGAGCCCGACATCCATGCTCGGCACCCCCTCGGCGACCGGTCGCTGTTCGATCCGTTGTCCCTCCAGAGACCAGGGCCGGTAGACCATATCGCTGAGGATGGTGACGCCCATGCCGCTGGCGACCATCGAACGCACCGCCTCGACCGATGAGGTCTCGAAAATCACCTGCGGGCGGATGCCGAAGCCTTGCCAGAATTTCGCCTGGGTGCGGTCGGCCTCGTCGACCGTAAGCATGATATAGGGCTCGGCGATCACCGCTTCGACCGGCACCAGCGGCCCGGCCAGCAGCGGGTGGTCGGTGGCAAGCCACAGCCGGCGGCGCGAGCGGAACAGCGTCTCGAAATCCAGCTCGTCCTTGTTGTCGAGGTTGGAGGTCAGCATCACCGCGATATCCAGATCGCCCGAGACCAGCGCCACCTCGATTGCCGGGCGCGGCATTTCGTAAAGTTCCAGCGTGATACCGGGATAGGACCGCCGGAACGCCGCCGCATGGCGCGCCATGAAATAGCCCGCGACGGTGTAGGACATGCCAAGCCTCAGCCGCCCGGTCGCCCCGGCCTCATCCCCCAGCGGGCTGCGCACCGCATCTTCGACCGTGGCCAGAATCGTGCGGGCGCGGGACAGGAACCGCGCGCCCTCGGGCGTCAGCACCATCCCCTTCGGGCTGCGACTCAGCAGTTTCACGCCCAGCTCGGTTTGCAGATCCTGCACCGCCGCCGTCACCGCCGATTGCGAGATATTCATCTCGACCGCCGCATGGCTGATCTGCCCCGTCTCGGCGGCGGCGACGAAATATCTCAGCTGTTTCAGGGTCAGCGGCATGTTCCGATTATGTATCAGTTTTTCAGATATGCAATCGCAGAATTTCGTATTTGCCACAAAGGCCCGAGTCGCGTCACCATCCCTCAAAACCAATACAATACATAACACCAGGGAGGTGTGATGCCCGTCACGATCAACTGTGACATGGGTGAGAGCTTTGGGCTCTGGCGCATGGGTGACGATGCGGCTCTGATGCCGTTTATCGACATCGCCAATGTGGCCTGCGGCTTTCACGCCAGTGATTTCAATCACATGCGCACAACCGTGCAGCTCGCCAAGGCGCATGGCAAGAAGGTCGGCGCGCATCCTTCGCTGCCGGATCTGCAAGGCTTCGGGCGGCGCGAGATGAAGATCAGCCGCGAGGAAATGGCCAATGCGCTGATCTATCAGATCGGGGCGCTCACGGGGTTCCTGCGCGCCGAGGGGATGGAGCTGAACCATATCAAGCCGCATGGCAGCCTGTTCGGCATGGCCGCGCGCCAGGAAGAAATGGCCCATGCGATCTGCGATGCCGCCGATATTTTCCAGGTGCCAATCCTCGGCATGACCGGCACGCTGCATGAAACTGTCTATCCGGCGCGCGGCCACCGGATGATTGCCGAATTTTACGGCGATCTCGATTACCGTCCCGACGGCAGCCTGATCGTGACGCGCGAACATGATGCCAAAGACGCCGCCGAGATGGCACAACGCTGCGTGCGTGCCATTACTGAAGGCAAGGGCGTGGCCACTGACGGCTCGTTCTTCCCCACCCGTTGCGAGTCAATCTGCATTCATTCCGATACGCCCAACGCGGTCGAGATCGCCAGCGCGGTCCGTGCCGCCATCCAACCCCATATCTGAGAGAGAAGCCCATGGCCCAGATCCTGTCCCCCCTGCCCGGCACTTTCTACCGCTCCGCTTCGCCCGATCAGCCGCCTTTCAAGGCAGATGGGGCCGATGTGGCGGTGGGCGATGTGATCGGGCTTATCGAGGTAATGAAGAGCTTCCACGAGGTGAAGGCCGAAGTTGCCGGAAGCAATGTGCAGTTCCTCACTGACAATGAAGAGCCGGTTATGGCCGGTGCCGTTCTGGCGGAACTCTCCTGATGATCGCGAAGCTGCTGGTTGCCAATCGGGGCGAGATTGCGGTCCGGATCATCCGCGCGGCGCAGGATCTGGGTATCGCGACGGTTGCCGTTCATTCCGAGGCCGACCGCGACAGTCTGCATGTGCAGCTGGCCGATGAGGCGGTGAATATCGGGCCACCTGCGGCAAAGAAAAGCTACCTCTCGGTGCCGGCGATTCTGAAGGCGGCCAGTGACACCGGTGCCGATGCAGTGCATCCGGGCTATGGTTTTCTGGCCGAGAATGCCGATTTCGCCGATGCGGTCGTGGCGGCGGGGCTTACCTGGGTCGGGCCTTCGGGGGATGCGATCCGACTGATGGGTGACAAGGTCTCGGCGCGCATCGCGGCTGACAAGGCCGGCGTGCCGGTGGTGCCGGGTTCGATGGGGCGGGTGGCGTCCATCGACGAGGCGCGCGGGATCCTGAAAGAAACCGGGTTCCCGGTGATGATCAAGGCGGCTGCCGGCGGTGGCGGGCGCGGTATCCGCATCGCGAATGACCTGGCCGAGTTTGAGACCGCCTTCCCCCAGGCCGCTGCCGAGGCGCTGGCCGCCTTCGGGGATGGCGGGCTTTATATGGAAAAGGTGATCGGCCAGGCGCGGCATATCGAGGTGCAGGTGCTGGGCGATGGCACCCGCGCGATCCATTGTTTTGAACGGGAATGCTCGCTGCAACGCCGCCGTCAGAAGGTCTGGGAAGAGGCGCCGTCCATGGCGCTGTCGCCTGAATTGCGAACCGGGCTTTGCGCCAGCGCGGTGCGGCTGGCCGAGGCGGTGAATTACTCGGGCGCCGGCACAATTGAATATCTCTATGATGATGCGGCGGATCGGTTTTACTTCATCGAGATGAACACCCGCATCCAGGTGGAACATCCGGTGACCGAGATGATCACCGGCATCGACCTTGTGGCCGCCATGCTGCGGATCGCGGGTGGCGAGAAGCTCTGGATCGACCAGGATGAGGTGCAGATCCGCGGCCATGCCATCGAGGTAAGGCTGAATGCCGAAGATCCGGCAAAAGGCTTCGCCCCCTTCCCCGGCACGATCACCGATCTGCGCCTGCCCGGCGGGCCGGGGGTGCGCTTTGATTCCATGCTTTATGCCGGTTACACCGTTCCACCCTTTTACGACTCGCTGCTGGCGAAGCTGATCATCCACGCGGATACCCGCGAGGCCGCGATCACCCGCCTGACCCGCGCGCTTTCCGAGACAAAGATCGAGGGCTGCAAGACCACCAAACCGCTGTTCCTCGCGCTGGCTGCTGACCAATCGGTCCGCTCGGGCGCGTTTCACACCCGCTGGCTGGAAGGCTGGCTTGATGCAAATTCCGACCGGCTCAGCCCGGACGCCTGACCAGGAGGGACCATGTCGATCCGTTTCAGTTTCGGGGGCGATGAGCATATTTTCGGCGAAGTTTCCGAGGATATGTCGCTCGAATCCTTCTTCACCTCGCTTTCCATGACCAATGCGGTGCGGGACGCCCGGATCAGAGGCGTGACCGAGATCTGCCCGGCCAATGCCAGTTTCCAGGTCAAATTCGACCCGGACCGCATCAGGCCTGCCGATCTGATGCGCGAGCTGCAGTCGATGGAATCCGCCGCGTCGAAGTCAGACGCCAGCCTGCAGACCCGCATCATCGAAATCCCGGTCCTCTATAACGACCCCTGGACCCATGAGACCCTGATGCGCTTTCGCGAGCGCCACCAGGATCCGACAAAAACCGACCTCGAATATGCGGCGGATGTGAACGGGCTGGGCACGGTTGAAAATTTCATCGAGGCGCATTCCAGCCAGCCCTGGTTCGTCTCGATGGTGGGTTTCGTGGCGGGGCTGCCCTTCCTTTACCAGATGGTCGAGCGCGACAAACAGCTCCAGGTGCCGAAATATCTGCGGCCACGCACCGACACGCCGAAGCTGACCGTCGGGCATGGCGGCTGTTTTTCCTGCATCTATTCGGTCAGGGGCGCCGGCGGCTATCAGATGTTCGGCGTGACGCCGATGCCGATCTATGACCCGGCGCAGAAGGTGAGTTACCTCCAGGATGAGATGTGCCTCTTCCGCCCCGGCGATATCGTGAAATGGAAGCCGGTGACCCGCGACCAGTATGACGCGGCGATCGAGGCGGTGGATGCGAACCGGTTCGAGCCGGTGATCCGCCCGGCAAGCTTCAGCCTCTCCGACTACAACAAGGACATGGCGGGCACCAAAGCCAGACTGATGGAGGCGCTCAATGGCCGTTAAGATCATCACCCCTGGTCTCTCGACCACCGTTCAGGATCTGGGCCGCCCCGGCTATTATCATCTCGGTATCCCGCTTTCGGGCGGTATGGACCGCTTTGCGCTGCGCGCCGCCAATATGCTGGTCGGGAATGACGAGGGCGCGGCGGTGCTGGAAGCCGTCTTTATGGGGCCGGAGCTGGAATTCACCGCCCCCGCGACGGTCGCCATCACCGGGGCCAACCTGCCGCCGAAGCTGAATGGCGAGGAACTGGCGACATGGGAGGCTTTCCCGGTCAAAGCCGGTGACAGGCTCTCCTTTGGTTTCCTGAAATCCGGCGCGCGGGCCTATATCGCGGTCTCGGGGGGTATTGACGTCCCGGTGACGCTGGGTTCGCGTTCGACCTATACGCTTGGCGCGCTTGGCGGGCATGAGGGGCGCGCGCTGAAAGCCGGCGATGAATTGCAAACGGGCCAGGGTGCAGGCGGCAAGGGTTCGATCCCCGAAAACCTGCGGCGACAGCCCGGCAATCCGGCTGAACTCAGGATGCTGCCCGGCCTTTACTGGCACCGTATCACTGCGGATGCCGGCAAGCAGTTCTTTGCCGACACCTGGAAGGTCGCGCCCGAGGCGGACCGGATCGGTTATCGCTTCCGGGGCGGCACCGCGCTGGATTTCGTGCCGCGCGAGCAGCCGTTCGGCGCCGGCTCGAACCCCTCGAATATCGTTGATGCCTGCTATCCTTACGGCTCGATCCAGGTGCCGGGCGGGACGGAACCGATTGTCCTCCATCGTGACGCGGTCTCGGGCGGCGGCTATATGATGCTGGGTTGCGTGATCTCAGCGGATATGGACCTGATCGGCCAGCTGCAACCGCACTCTCCGGCGCGGTTCACCGAGGTCTCGATGGATCAGGCGCTGGCTGCGCGCCATGACGCCGAGGCTGCGCTGTCGCGGCTGCGCGCGCATCTCGGACGCTGAGCCATGGCGCGGGGGCATCACACAGACCGGAATGCCCCTGCCCTAACCGCGCCCGCGCGCCTCTTTCGGGGCCATCCCGAAACGGGCGCGAAAGGCGCGGGAGAACTGCGCCTGATCGGGGAACCCGCGCGCCCAGGCAATCTCGCCAATCGAGCGGCGGTCGCCCGGGTTCGCCAGATCCTCCTGCGCCGCCATCAGCCGCATATCGCGGATCCAGGCGCCCAGCGTGGTATTGGTGTCGCGCAAAACCTCATGCAGGTAGCGCACCGAGATGCCGCATCCCGCCGCCACCGTATCTGGCCCCAGATCGGGATCGTCGAGATGGCGGCGCACGAAGCCCTCGATCCGCATCAGATGGCCCGCCCGCACCGAGGACACGCCCGATTGCATCACCCGGTCATCGGCCTGGATCGCCAGCGCCAGCAGATCGGCGAGCTGGCGGCCAACGGTCGAGCGGGTCTCTTCACTCATGGAATCGTAGCGGGCCGGGATAAGGTGGACCATATCGGTGAAAAAGCCGCTGGCGCCGTTGGTCGCGTCGAATTCGAGGCTGCAAAAGCGGTCGGGCGCGCGGATGCGGCCGCCGAGCATATCGCCCGAGATCTTCATCACCCAGAGATCCGCCGGATCGTCATGGCTGAAATCATAAGGTTCATGGCTGCGTTCGATGAAAAACGCGCCCGGGTTGGCGCGGATCTCCTTGCCGCCCTGGCGGAAGCGCACTTCGGAGCGCGCCGGGATGGTGATCAGGAATTCTTCCGGCCCCGGTTCACGGAAATGGCGCGGCAGGCGGCGGTACAGAAGCGAGTCCGAGGTCAGCCGCGACAGCGAGACCTGACCCAGTTGCCAGCTGGTGATCACCCCGTCAAAGGCCTCGGGGCGGCGGAAGGTCAGGTCCAGCGGAAAGTAAGTACGCGCGATGGTGTCGTGCCAGTGGCGGCTCCTTCCGGCCAGATCGACTCCTTCGGTCGTTATGGTGGTTTTCATTCTTATGCTCCCCGTTCCGGCCATCAGGCCATGGGGAAAACCACCTGTAAAGCGCGCCGTTTCGGACAGGCGTACAGATGCACTCAGGCGCAAAATTCCATGCACATGCAGCAAAGACGCCGCCCGAATTCAGGCATTAGCCTTTGCCCCACAGTGGTGCAACAGACGCCGCGCAACAGGGAAGTAAAGCGATTCGGTCGGGCATTCTGCCCGAACGGCCTCCTTTTGTGCGGCCTCCAGACGGAGGTTCTGCAATGACAGATCCCACAGGCAAAAAGGTCGAGGTCGACCCCATCACCCTTTCGGTGGTGCGCGGTATCCTTGAGACGACGCAGCGCGAAATGACGCTGTCTCTGGAGAAGACCGCGCGGTCTTCGGTGTTCAACCTGGCGCATGATTACTCGACCGCGCTGTTCAATCACCGCCCCGAGATGATCCTCCAGGGCCAGGATATTCCGATCCATCTCGGTTCGCTGATCCCGGCGATGAAGGTGGTGGCGAAATATTTCGACGGCGAGATCAATGAGGGTGATCTTTTCATCCATAACGATCCGGCCTGGGGCGGCAGCCATGCGATTGATACCTGTTTCTACCGCCCGGTCTTCTGGAAGGGGCGGCTGAAATACTGGACCGTCTGCAAGGGCCATCTGACCGATGTTGGCGGGCCGGTGCCTGCGGGCTATAACCCCAATGCCAAAGAGATCTACGCCGAATGCCTGCGCATTCCGCCGGTGAAAGTCTGGGATCGCGGCCAGCCGCGCAAAGACGTTTTGAACATGATCCTGACCAATATGCGGGCGCGGCGCGATCAGGAGGGCGATTTCAACGCGCTGATCGGGGCCTGCCAGGTGGGCGAACGTGCGCTCCTCCAGATGCTTGAGAAATACGGCGAAGAGCAGGTCGATGCCTGTATCGACATGCTCTTGAACATGGCCGAGAAGCAAATGCGCAGCCTGATCTCGGAGGTGCCGGATGGCACCTATGAGGGCATGGCGATCCTCGAAGATGCAGGCCACGGCTTTGGCGATTTCGAGATCCACGCGAAGGTCACCATCACCGGCGACAATTGCCATATCGCAATCTCTTCACCGCCCCAGATCCCCTATTTCATCAACTCTTACGAGGGGAACAGCCATTCCGGCGTCTATCTCGGGCTGATGATGTTCGCGCAGCTGCCGCCGCCGTACAACGAAGGGCTTTACCGCTGCGTCTCGGTCGATTTCGGGCCAAAGGGCACCATCTGCAACGCTCAGGAACCGGCGCCGCATATGAACTGCACCACAACCCCGATGGAGACGCTGACCGATGCCGTGCGGCTGGCGTTTGAAAAAGCCGTGCCGTCGAAAGTTTCGGCGTCGTGGGGCCATGCCAACGGGCTGAACATCGCCGGCTGGGACAAGCGCCATGACGAGGAATATGTCACCATGGTCCTCGCCACCATCATCTCGGGCGCGGGGGCTACGCCCAGCCAGGATGGCTGGCACGCCTGCGGGCCGGAATGCTGCTTCGGCGCGCTGACCAGCGGTGACGTCGAGCTGCTGGAATACTCCTACCCGATCATCATCCACCGCTATTCGCTGATGGAGGACTCGGGTGGCGCGGGCAAATTCCGCGGCGGCTCCGGCACCGCCTGGGAGGTGGAGCCCCTGAACAACGACATGACCTTCATCACCTTCGGCGAGGGCCGCCGCATCCCGGCGGTGGGTGCTGCGGGCGCGGGGTCCACCATCATCGACACCAAGGTCGGGCGGCTGGAACTTTTGAAGGATGGCACCGAGACAACCATCCGCGAAAACATCATCGAGGTGATTAAACCCGGTGACCGCATCACCAACAAGAACCCCGGCGGCGGCGGCTATGGCGACCCGATGGAGCGGGCCGTGGAAAGCGTTGTTTCCGATGTGAAAAACGGCCTCGTCTCGATCCGGGGCGCTAAGGAGGATTACGGCGTCATCATCTCCGACCTGGACACGCTGAGCGTGGATACGGGTGCAACCGAGGCCCTGCGCGCGACCCGTCGCGCCAGTGCAGCGAAATAAAGGAGGGTGAGGCGATGAAATCTCAATACAGACTTGGTATCGACGCCGGCGGCACTTTCACCGATTTCGTGCTCGCAGATAAATCCGGGCAGGTGCGGCTCTTCAAGGCGCTCTCGACGCCGCAGGATCCGACTTTGGCCATCAAAAACGGCCTCGCGATCATCGCGGAGGAGCTGGGGGTTCCGGCCGATCAGATCATCCCGAATTGCGATCTCTGCATCAACGGGACGACCGTGGGGCTTAACGCGCTGATCCAGCACAAGGGTGCGAAAACCGGGCTGATCTGCACCGCCGGGCACGAGGATTCCTTAGAAATCCGTCTCGGCCATAAGGAAGACGGCTACCGCTACGACCCGGAATATCCGCCCGCGACCATGCTGGTGCCGCGATATCTGCGGCGGGGTGTGCGCGAACGCATCCTCTCAACCGGCGAGGTGCGCGAGGCGTTGAACGAGGCCGATATCCGCGCCGCCTGCGAGTTGTTCCTCGCCGAAGGCATTGACACGGTCGCGATCAGTTTTGTGTGGTCGGTGCTGCACCCCGATCACGAACGCCGCGCGGGCGAAATCGTGCGGGAGATGATGCCGGATGTGATCCTGACGCTGGGGAGCGAACTTTATCCCCAGGTGCGCGAATATACCCGCACCTCGACCGCCGTGGTGAACGCCTATCTCGCCCCTATTATGAAGCGCTATGTCGAGGCGGTGGACGGCTATTTCCGCAGCCTCGGCGCGAAGCAGCCGGTGCGGTATTACCAGTCGAACGGCGGGCTGGCGGTCGGCCAGGTGATGACCGACCGCTCGGTCTATGCGATCAATTCGGGGCCGGCTTCGGCGCCGGTTGCGGGGCAATATGTCTGCGCGCCCTTTGGCAAGAAAGACGTGATCACCGTCGATATGGGCGGCACCTCTTTCGACATCACGCTGACGAAAGACGGCTCGACCAATATCAACAAAAACATCGACTTCCTGCGCTACCGCATTGGGGTGCCGATGATCCAGGTGGAAACGCTGGGCGCCGGGGGCGGCTCCATCGGCTGGATCGACGAGATGGGGCTGATGCAGATGGGTCCGCAATCGGCGGGCTCTTCGCCCGGGCCGGCCTGCTACGGTCAGGGCGGCACCGAGCCGACTGTCTCGGACGCCAATCTGGTGCTCGGCTATCTGAACCCCGAGGGGCTGGTGGGGGGCCGCCTGCCGCTTGACGCGGGCAAAGCCGCCACTGCGGTAAAGACCCGGCTCGCAGATCCGCTGAACATGAGCGTGGAACGTGCGGCCTACGGCATGTTCACCATCGTCAACGCCAATATGGTGAACGGCATCCGCCGGGTGACGGTGGAACGCGGCTATGATCCGCGCGATTTCGTGCTGGTCGGTGCTGGCGGCGCCACGGCAGCGCATATCACCGCGCTGGCGGATGCGATCGGGATCGACACCATCGTGCTGCCGAAACTCGCCTCCGGGCTTTGCGCCTTTGGCCAGATCATCTCGGATGTGAAATACAACTACATGGCCACCTCGCCTTTGCGGCTGGATGCGCCGGGCGCGCCGGCAAAGATCGACGCGCTGTTCAATCAGATCGAATCTCAGGGGCTTGAGCATTTGCGCCTCGACGGGTTCGATCAGGCCACCAGCCGTGTCAAACGCAGCCTTGATATGCGCTATGTCGGCCAGGTCCATGAATGCACGGTGGAAATCGACACTTTCACCGTCGATGACACCAGCATTGCGCAGATCATGGAGGCATTCCACCGCCGCCACGAACAGCTTTACACCTATGCAGAGCCGCATTCGGTGGTCGAGGTCGTCAATATCGAAAGCACGGTTTACGGGCTGGTCGACAAACCGGCGCGGATGATCATCGCAAGCGGCCAGGGCGCTGAAAAGGCGGTCAAAGGCCACCGCCAGGCGGTGTTCGAGGCCAGCGGTTCCCGCGTGAAAACCCCGATCTACGAGGGCGCGAAGCTCGGCGCGGGCGACGTCATCTCTGGCCCCGCCGTGATCGAGGAAGTCACCACCACCATCGTGATCGAACCGGGCTGGACCGCGCGGCTTGACGCCAGCGGCTCCTACCTGATCACCAAAGAGAAAGGGGTAAAATGAGCGAACTCAGCGCAGACGGGGTTTCGGTCGCCTTTGCGGGGCTCAAGGCCCTGTCAGAGGTCAGCCTGAAGGTAAGCTCCGGTCAGATCCTTGGTCTGATCGGGCCGAACGGCGCGGGCAAGACCACCCTCGTCAATGTGCTGACGGGGTTTCAGGCCCCGACCTCTGGCGCTGTCCTCCTGGACGGCGCCAGTCTCACCGGCGCCGAGGCGCATGAGGTGCGCCGGCGTGGCATCGCCCGCACCTTCCAGGGCGGGCGGTTGTTTCGCGACCTGCCGGTGATCGACAATCTGGAGGTTACCGGGCTTGGCCTTGGCCTGTCGCGGGCTGCGGCGATCCGCGAGGCGGAGGAGATGCTCGACTGGATCGGCATCGCATCTTTGGCCGACCGCATCGCCGGTACCTTGCCCTATACCGATGAGCGCCGCGTCGCGATTGGCCGCGCACTGATGCGGCAGCCCAAATTCCTGCTGCTCGATGAACCTGCCGCCGGGATGAGTGCGCAGGAGGCGAATGACCTCTCCGATCTGATCCGCCGCATCGCGCGCGAACGCGACTGTGGCGTTCTCCTGATCGAGCACAATGTCGGCCTCGTCCTGGGGGTCTGCGACCATATCGTGGTGCTGGATTCCGGCGCGGTGATCGAGACCGGCCCGCCCGCCGCCATCCGCGCCAGCGAGACGGTGCGCCATGCCTATATGGGCACCGCCGCCGATACCGATCTTCCGGTCCAGGAGGCACTGGTATGAGCCTGTTGAACGTCTCGAATATCGGGATCCGTTATGGCCGTCTCACGGCGGTCAGGAATGTCAGCTTCACCATGGCCGAGGGCGAGGTGCTCTTTATCACCGGGCCGAACGGGGCCGGGAAAAGCTCGCTTTTGCGGGCGATTGCCGGGGTGACGGCGCCCTCTGGCGGCCGTATCGACTTTGCCGATCACGACATCACCGGCAAGGTGCCGGAGGCGATTGCGCGGCTTGGCCTGTCGATGGTGCCCGAGGGGCGTGACGTGTTCGGCAGCCTGTCGATCGAGGAAAATCTGATGGTCGGCACCGGCATGCATGCCGGTGAAAACGGCTGGCGCGCCCGCGCCATGGCCGAGCTGGAGGCGGTTTACGCCACCTTCCCGATCCTGAAGGAACGCCGCCATTCCCAGGCCGGGCTCTTGTCGGGCGGGCAACAGCAGATGCTGGTGATCGGGCGGGCGCTGATGACGTATCCAAGGCTGATCGCGATTGACGAACCCTCGCTGGGGCTGGCCCCTAATATCACCGATCAGGTTTATGAACGGCTGATCGCTTTGCAAAAGGAGCGCCGCCTGACGCTGCTGATCGTCGAGCAAAGCTCGACCCGCGCCATGATGGTCGGGGGCCGCATGATGCTGATGCGGGGCGGCGAGATTGTCCTTGACGGCGATGCCCGCGCGCTTGGCAAAAGCGAGGCCATCGAGGCCGCCTATTTCGGATATGGAGAACAGGCATGAGCGCGCTTCAGATCATGTTCGACGCGCTGTCGCTGGGATCTCTCTACGCGCTTGGCGCGCTTGGGATCGCGTTGATTTTCGGCGTGATGCGGCTGGTGAATTTCGCGCATGGCGATGTGATCGCCTTTTGCGTTTTCGCACTCCTATGGCCATCGGTTGACGCTATCGCCATTGTTTTTGCAGGAAATCTGCCCTGGTTCCTCCTGATCCCCTTCGTGCTGGTGATGGGGGCAGGGCTGTCGGTCCTGTGCGAATTCGTCGTCTTCCGCCGCTTTCGCAACACCAATCCGGCGACGATGATGATCGCCTCTTTCGCGCTTGGTTTCGTGATCCGCTATTTCCTCCTGATGCTGTTTTCCAGCCGGCCGAAGTCGATCTCTCTCTTGCCGGAGCTCAGCCAGCCGGTCACCGTGCTGGGCGCCCGTATACCACTTTTGCAGCTGATCACCATTCTCGTCACCGTGGGCGTTCTGGTCGGCCTGACCGTCTTCCTGCGCCGCACCCGCTTTGGCCTTGAGATGCGCGCGGCGGCTGAGAATTTCACCATGGCACGGATGCTGGGTGTGCGCGCCAACCGCGTCATCATGGTGGCCTTCGCGCTTTCCGGCGCATTGGCCGGTGCCATTGCGCTGATCCTTGGCAGTCAGACCGGCACCGCCAATATCGTGATGGGTGCCAATGTCATGCTGATGGCTTTCATCGCCACCGTGATCGGCGGCATGGGCAGCCTTGCCGGCGCGGTGCTGGCAGGGTTCCTCCTTGGCGCCTCCGCGACCCTCTTGCAGGCGCTCTTGCCGCCCGAGGCGCGCGCCTTCCGCGATGCCTTTGTCTATGGCGCGGTGATCCTTGTGCTGATCTTCCGGCCGCAAGGGATCCTGAGCGCGCGCGGCATGAAGGAAAGGGTGTAATCATGCGTCAGACCTCCTCACTGACCATTCTGCGCAGAACCGTCAGCACGCCGGTCATTCTGATCCTGCTGCTCGTGGCCTTCGCGATCCTCTCCTGGGCTGTCGGCTCGCGCCCCTTCAACCAGACGGTGATCGACATCCTGGTGCAGGTGACACTGGTGACCGGGCTTTACATCTTCATCGGCAATTCGGGCGTGATCAGCTTTGGCCATGCGGCATTCGCCTGCCTTGGCGGCTATGTCATCGCCTGGACCACGATCAAGCCGATGATGAAGAAGAACGCCATGCCGGGCCTCCCGGACTGGCTGATGTCGATGGAGATCGGCTGGTGGGCCGCCGCGGCGCTGGCCGCGCTCTGGGCCGCGCTCTGGGCGGGGATATTCGGCGCGATCCTGATGCGGCTTTCCGGCATCGCAGCCTCGATTGCGACCTTTGCCATGCTCGCGATGATCAACGCGATCTATTCGAACTGGTCGGGTGTGACCGGCGGCACCTCTTCCATCGTCGGCATTCCGATCATCCGCTCGGTCTGGCCCTATCTGGCGGTGGCGAGCCTCGCCGTCATCATCGCCTGGGCCTATTCCATCTCGCGCCACGGGCTGATCTTACGCGCCGCCCGGGACGAGCCGACTGCCGCCCGCGCCTCGGGCGTCGATATCCCCCGCGCGCGGTTGATCGCCTTCGTGCTTTCGGGTGCGGTGATGGGGGCGGGCGGCGCGATGCTTGCGCTGTCCATCGGGGTGGTTACGCCGAACACCTTTTACCTGGGCCTTACCTTCACCACGCTTTCGATGCTGGTTGTCGGCGGCATGGGTTCGCTTTCGGGCGCGGTGCTGGGCGTGTTGATCCTCTCGTCGCTGATCCAGGTCCTGCGCTGGCTGGAGGCGGGGGTGCAGATCGGCACCTCGACCTTCGCACTGCCGGGCGGTGTGCAGGAGATCGGCCTCGGCGTCGTGATGATCCTGATCCTGATGTTCCGTCCGACCGGCATCATGGGCAATCGTGAGTTGAAATTCCCCTGGCGGCGCTGATCGCCCGGGGCACCAAAACCGCCGGAAAAACCGGCGCAACCATCCATGCAACAGGGAGCTATAACATGAAAAAACTGATGACCATGCTGGCCGCCACCACCTGCCTCGCAGGTCCGGCGCTGGCTGATGATGAGCGGATCGTGGTGGGTTTCGCCACCGCGCAGACCGGCTTCATGCAGGGCTATGACAAACCCGCCGAAGATGCCGCGATGATCCGCATCAAGGAAATCAACGAGGCCGGCGGCCTTTTGGGCAAACAGATCGAAGTGGTCACCGCCGACACCAAGACCGATATGGCCGAGGGCGCGAAAGCCGGGCTTTCGGTCGTCGATCAGGGCGCCGATCTGGTCGTGGTCTCTTGCGACTATGACTTTGGCGCACCTGCAGCGCTGGCGGCGGAAAGCCTCGGCGTGATCTCGTTCTTCATCTGCGCGGAATCGGTCAAGGCGGGCATCCAGGGCGTCGGGCCGAACAGCTTCTCTGCCTCGGTTCTGGCGGCCGTTCAGGGCGCGACCATGGCGGAATGGTCCTATAAGCAAAAGAACGCCCGCACCTATTACCGCCTGCTCGACACCTGGACCGAGTATAACAAGGGCATCTGCGACGGTTTCGACTGGATGCTGCCGCAACTTCCCGAGGCCAAACTGGTCGGCGAGGACACGTTCCTGAACGAGGATGCCTCGATTGCCGCACAGATCTCGCGGATCAAGGCGCTGCCGGAAGAGCCCGATGCGATCATGCTCTGCTCGATGATGCCGGGCTTTGTTTCGGCGGTGAAGCAGATCCGGGCTGCGGGGATCAATTCGATGCTCCTGAACGGCTCGGGCGCCGATGGCAGCTACTGGATGTCGGCGGTGCCGGATCTGTCGAACTTCTTCGTGCCGGCCCAGGGGTCGGTCTTTGGCGATGACCCGAACCCCGATGTGAATGCCTTCGTCAAGAAATATGAGGAAACCACCGGCGCGCCGCCGGCGACGCAATACACCTTCCCGGGCTATGTGATGATCGACGTCTGGGCCAAGGCGGTCGAGCGCGCCGGCACCACCGAGACCGCTGCCGTCGTGGCGGAACTTGAGAAGATGAATGCCGAGCCGACGCTTTTCGGCCCGCGCACCTTTACGCCGGAGCTCCACCACCAGAACAAGGCGGAATACCGCATCATCGGCACCGAGAACGGCAAACCGGCCGTGGTTGACAGCTGGACCATCTCGGAACCGATTCCGCTGGAGGCGCTGATGAAGTAAGCCCCGGACGGGGTTTCGTCGGCCCGGGGGGTGCCACATACCTCCCGGGCCGGCACGGGATTGCCTGCATTTTCAGCAAAAAGCGCCGAAAAGCCGCGCGCTGCGGGCCAGAGACGGCAAGGCGCCGCTGTTCGCGCTATCTTTCGCGCAGAATGCATGTCAGAATTCAATGAAATACCGGCAGTCACGCCCCGTTCCGATCGCGTTTTTCAACGCGGATCGGTGCGGGGTTTTTTATATTCGGGCCCAGATGAAACGTATCATCGACATCGGAATCCTGCAGTCGCTGAGTGGCAATTATGCGGTGCTGTCGGGAGCATCGCGCACAGGCGCGCTTCAGGGCGTGGCCGAGGTGAATGCCAGCAGCGATTACGATCTGACCTTCCGCGTCAGCGCGCGCGACCCCGAGGGGCGCAATGACCGCTATGCCCCTTTGTGCCGCGAGATCCTGCGCGAGACCGGAGTGCGCCATATCTTCGGTTGCGTCACCTCATCGAGCCGCAAAGAGGTGATCCCCGAACTGGAGCGCTTTGACGGCGTGCTCTGGTATCCGGTGCCCTATGAGGGGTTCGAGGCGTCAGAACGCGTCGCCTATATGCATTCCTGCCCGAACCAGCACCTGCTGCCGCTGCTCGACTGGGCGCTGCCGGCGCTTGGGCCGCGCGGCTATCTGGTCGGCTCCAACTATATCTGGGGCTGGGAGATTGCGCAGATCGCCCGCGAGCGGATTGCGGTGGCGGGCGGCGAGGTGACCGGCGACCGGTATCTCGCGCTTGGCGACACCGAGGCCGACCATCTGATCGCCGAGATCACCGCATTGCGGCCTGACTTCATCGTCAATTCTCTGGTCGGGGAAAGCTCTTACGCCTTTCTCGCGCAACTGGCAGAGCTGCGGCAAAAGACCGGCGCCGCCCTGCCGGTGCTGTCCGGCAATTTCACCGAATGCGAGATCGCCTATTGTGATGCCGGGGCCGAGGGCCTCGTTGCCGCCGGTCCCTGGTTCGAGCCGGGGGAGGGGCGCGGCGGTTCGCTGGCCGAGATGGCGCGCCAGGCGGTGCATGAGCTGGCGCGGCTGCTTAATGGCCGGCCCGGGGCCGAAACGCTGAGCCTCTCGGAGCTGGTGGCGCTGTCGCTGGCGGCGGGAGAAAAACCGCGCCCCGATCCGACCCATTTCCATGCCCGCCAGCCGGTGGTGATCGCGCAGATCCGCGCGGGCCGCTTTCACGAGATCCTGCGCCACCCGCCGCGCGGCGCCGACCCCTATCTGACCGCCCGCGACCGTGATCTGCCGGCTGCTCCGGTGCTGCGGGTGGTGTCATGAGCCGGATCCGCACCGGCAATCTCGGCAATGCGCTGGCCTGGGTGCTGCACCGGCCGCATCCCGGCATCCAGGTGCTGACCCGCCAGCTGAACGTTATCGGGCTGGAGGTGCGTGAGGCCTGGCCCGACCTGCCCGCCGGGGCTATCAGCGCCGATTTCGTGTTTTATGACGCCGATACCGGCCATGACGAACAATTTCCCTGGAAGCCGGGCGCCTCGCCCATGCCGATGATCGCGCTGATCGGATCCGAGGCGCCGGGCCGGCTGAACTGGGCGCTGACCATGGGGGCGCATGCGCAGCTTCTGAAGCCGGTTGGCGATAAGGGGGTCTATGCGGCTTTGCTGGTCGCCAGGGCGAATTTCGACCGGGCGCGGGAATCGGATGCCCTGATCCTGGATCTGGAGGACCGGCTTTCCGCCCGCCAGACCGTGGTGCAGGCGGTGATGATCTTCGCCCTGCGCGGCAAATCCGAAGCCGAGGCCTATGAGCTTTTGCGCCAGACCGCCATGGCCTGGCGCGTCACCATCGAGATCGCCGCCGCGCGGCTGGTGGCCAATCACCGCGCCCGGAACGAGCCCGGACAGGGTCCGGAAAACCAGGCCGGCAAACCGGGCAGAGAGGAGCGCAGATGACAGCTGCCGCACCAAGCGCAACACAGGGCGCAACGCCGGGCGCAATCGGGCCGGCCCCGCGCGGTCCTTCGGTTTTGCGCCGCCTCATGGGACGCAAACTGGCGCTGTTCGGCTTTCTGGCGATCCTGATCTGTGTCGGCGGCGCGGTCTTTGCGGACTGGCTGGCACCCTTTGATCCCGATGAGCAATTCTTCGATGGGCTGACCATCGAGGGTGCCCCGATGCCGCCCGGACCGGTCTATTGGTTCGGCACCGATCTCCTGGGCCGGGATCTGCTGTCGCGGCTGTTATACGGCGCGCAGACCTCGCTGATCATCGGGCTGGTCGCCAATGGCGCGGCCTTGTTCATCGGCACGCTGGTGGGGGTAACGGCGGGTTATTTCCGCGGCATTACCGGCACTGTGCTGATGCGCTTCACCGATCTGATGATGGCCTTTCCGGCCTTGTTGCTGGCGATTTGTCTGGCCGCCATTTTCCAGCCCTCTCTGTGGATCGTGGCCCTGGTGATCGCCTTTGTGAACTGGGTGCAGACGGCGCGGGTGGTCTATACCCAGACCTCGTCGCTTGCCGAGCGCGACTTTATCGCCGCTGAAAAGACGCTGGGCGCCGGACATGGCCGCATTCTGTTCCGACATATCCTGCCGCATCTTTTGCCGACGCTGATCGTCTGGGGGACGCTGGGGATTTCGACCACGGTGCTGCTGGAGGCGACGCTGTCCTTCCTTGGTGTCGGAGTGCAGCCGCCGACTCCCTCCTGGGGCAATATCATCTTTGAAAACCAGACCTGGTTTCAGGCGGCGCCCTGGCTCGTCTTTATCCCGGGTGCTGCGATCCTTTTGCTTGCGCTGGCCTTCAACCTGGTCGGAGACGCGTTGCGTGACATTCTCGACCCAACGCAACAGGGGCGCGACTGATGCTGGCCTATATCCTGCGCCGCCTGGTGATGTCTGCGCTGATCCTGCTTGGCGTTTCCTTCATCACCTTCGTGCTGCTTTATGTGCTGCCCGCCGATCCGGTGCGCCAGATCGCCGGACGCTCTGCCACGCCTGAAACGGTCGAGAGCATCCGCCGCCAGCTTGGCCTCGATCAGCCCTTCATCGTGCAATATGGCCGCTATTTGTGGAACCTTTTGCAGGGCGATCTGGGCCGTTCCTATCTGCAAAAGACCGAAGTTGCGGTGCTGATCTCGGCCCGCCTGCCGGCGACGCTGTTGCTGATGCTGGCCGCGATTGTCTGCGAACTGGTGATCGGGCTGACCCTTGGCGTCATTGCGGCACTTTACCGGGGCCGCGCACTTGACAATGTGCTGATGCTGTCGAGCTTCGTCACGGTATCCGCGCCGCAATTCGTGGTGGCGCTCCTGCTGCTTTACGTCTTTGCCGTCCAGCTTGGCTGGTTCCCGATCGGAGGCTACGGCACATTCGCGCATCTGGTGCTGCCGGCGCTGACTTTGGGGATCCTCGGCTCGGGCTGGTATGCGCGGATCATGCGCTCCTCGATGCTCGATGTGCTGCGCGCCGATTTCATCCGCACGGCGCGGGCCAAGGGGCTGGGACGCGGGCGCATCATCCTTGGCCATGCGGTGCCGAATGCGATCCTGCCGGTCATTGCGATGATCGGGATTGATATCGGCATCTTCATGTCGGGGATCGTGGTGGTCGAAAGCGTTTTCGGCTGGCCCGGCATCGGCCAGCTGGCCTGGCAGGCCATTCAGCGCGTCGATATCCCGATCATCATGGGTGTCACCCTCGTTTCGGCCTTTGCCATCGTGATCGGCAATCTGATTGCCGACCTGATTTCCCCCCTTATCGACCCGCGCATCAAACTGCGCTGACCCGAAACAACACCGACCCAACAGGAGAGAAACAATGAAAAAACTGATCCTTTCCACCGCCCTTGCCGCCATGATGGCGATCAGCCCCGCGCTGGCAGAGACCCCCATCCCGGGCGGCAATATGATCGTCACCTATAAGGATGATGTGGCGACGCTGGACCCGGCCATCGGCTATGACTGGCAGAACTGGTCAATGATCAAATCGGTCTTTGACGGGCTGATGGATTACGAGCCGGGCACCACCGTGCTGCGCCCGGGGCTGGCTGAAAGCTATACGATCTCGGATGACGGGCTGACCTATACGTTCAAACTCCGCCCCGGGGTGAAATTCCATAATGGCCGCGAGATGGTGGCGGAAGATGTGGTCTATTCGATCAACCGCGTGGTGAACCCGGCAACGCAAAGCCCTGGCCAGGGGTTCTTCGGCATGATCGAGGGCTTTGATGCCTCGGCCGCCGATGGCTCGGCGCTGTCGGGTGTCTCGGCACCGGATGCCTCGACCGTGGTGTTCAAACTCTCGCGCCCGGATGCGACCTTCCTCCATGTCATGGCGCTGAACTTCTCTTATGTCGTCCCGAAGGAAGTGGTCGAGGCAGAGGGCGCCGATTTCGGCAAGAAGCCGGTCGGCACCGGCGCGTTCAGCCTGACGGAATGGACGCTGGGTCAGCGCCTCGTCTTCACGAAGAACCCGGATTACTGGATCGCAGGCGTTCCCTATCTCGACAGCTTCACCGTCGAGGTCGGACAGGAGCCGGTCGTCGCACTCTTGCGGGCGCAGAATGGCGAGGTGGATATTCCCGGCGACGGCATCCCGCCCGCGAAATTCACCGAGGTGATGGGGGATCCGGCCCAGGCGGCGAATGTGGTCGAGGGTGGCCAGCTTCATACCGGTTACATAACGATGAACGTCACCGCCGCGCCGTTTGACAAAGTCGAGGTGCGCCGCGCCGTCAATATGGCGATCAACAAGGACCGCATCGTCCAGGTGATCAATGGCCGCGCGGTGCCGGCGACCCAGCCGCTGCCGCCTTCGATGCCGGGCTATACCAAAGATTACGCCGGCTATGCCTATGACATCGACGCGGCCAAAGCGCTGCTGGCCGGGGCCGGCTACCCGGACGGATTCGAAACCGAGCTTTACGTTATGAATACCGATCCGAACCCGCGGATCGCCCAGGCGATCCAGCAGGATCTGAAAGCCATCGGTATCACCGCCAATATCCGCTCCCTCGCGCAGGCCAATGTGATCGAGGCCGGCGGTGCCGGCACCGCTCCGATGATCTGGTCGGGCGGCATGGCCTGGATCGCCGATTTCCCCGATCCCTCGAACTTCTACGGCCCGATCCTCGGTTGCGGCGGCGCGGTCGAAGGCGGCTGGAACTGGTCGAAATACTGCAATGCCGATCTCGACGCGCTGGCGGCCAAAGCGGACAGCACCGTTGACCCGGCCAGGGCGGATGAGCGGCTGAAACTCTGGTCCGATGTCTATATGGGCGTGATGGAGGATGCCCCCTGGGCGCCGGTGTTCAACGAGCAGCGCTTTACGCTGAAATCGCCGCGCATGGGCGGGGCGGATGCGCTTTACGTCGATCCGGTCTCGATCCCGGTCAATTACGATTACGTCTATATCAAGGAGTGAGGCCCGCCCATGTGCAAGCACTGCAATCATACGATCCACGCCCATCAGCACCATTTCGGCTGGGACAATTCATTCGTGCCGACGCTGAAGGCTGCCCCGGGTGAGACGATCCTGTTCCAGTGCCTCGACAGTTCCGGGGGCCAGCTTGGCCCCCGCTCGACTGTTGCGGATGTCGGCGCGCTGGATTTCGCGAGGATCAACCCGGTCTCGGGGCCGGTCTTTGTCGACGGCGCAAAGCCCGGCGACGTGCTGAAGGTGACGATTGACAGCTTCACCCCGCAGGCGCGGGACGGCGCGGGGTTCGGATGGACGGCGAATATCCCGGGTTTTGGCCTTCTGACAGACCAGTTCGAGGAACCGGCGCTGAATGTGTGGAAATTCGATCCCGCCAGCCTGGAGCCTGCGCTGTTCGGGAAACATGCCCGGGTGCCGCTGAAGCCCTTTGCCGGCACCATCGGCAATGCCCTGGCCGAGGCCGGGCATCACTCGGTCGTGCCGCCGCGCCGGGTGGGCGGCAATCTCGACATCCGCGATCTGGCGGCTGGCACCACGCTTTACCTGCCGGTCGAGGTCGAAGGCGCATTGTTCTCGATCGGTGACACCCATGCGGCGCAGGGCGATGGCGAGGTCTGCGGCACCGCGATTGAAAGCCCGTTCGATGTGGTGCTGACGCTGGATCTGATCAAAGGCCAGCCGCTGAAATTCCCGCGTTTCACCACGCCGGGGCCGGTGACGCGGCATCTGGATGCGAAGGGTTACGAGGCCACCACCGGCATCGGCCCCGATCTCTGGACGGCGGCGAAGGACGCGGTCTCGGGGATGATCGACCTGCTTTGCGTGACGCAGAAGCTCGACCCGGTCGAGGCCTATATGCTCTGTTCGGTCTGCGGCGATCTCAGGATCTCGGAAATCGTCGATATGCCGAATATGGTGGTCAGCTTTTACTTTCCGCGCGCGGTTTTTGAATGATTGCCCCGGCGCTTTCTTCGGCCCCGGAAGGGGTGCTTTCGGTCCGGGACCTGACGGTCTCGGCACGCTCTGACCAGGGGCTGGTTCCCCTGGTCGAAGGGCTGAGCTTTGATCTTGCCCGCGGCGAGACCCTGGCGATTGCGGGAGAGAGCGGTTCGGGGAAATCCATCACCTCGCTTGCGATCATGGGGCTGCTGCCGGTTCCGGCGGTACGGGTCACCGGCGGCACCATCCATCTGGGCCAGACCGAGCTGACCAGCCTGCCCGAGGCCAGGATGCAGGGCCTGCGCGGCGCCCGTATCGCGATGATCTTTCAGGAGCCGATGACCGCGCTGAACCCGGTCATGTCGATCGGCCGCCAGCTGACCGAGGCGATCCGGGCGCATGATCCCGTGCCGATGCGCGAGGCCCGCGCCCGCGCGCTGGAGGCGCTGAAGGCGGTGCGGTTGTCGCAGCCCGAGCGCCGGCTGGAACAATACCCGCATGAGCTTTCGGGCGGTATGCGGCAGCGGGTGATGATCGCGATGGCGATTGCGCTGAAACCCGATGTGCTGATCGCCGATGAGCCGACCACGGCGCTGGATGTGACCGTGCAGCGCGAGGTGCTGGATCTGATCCGCGATCTGCAACGGGATCTGGGGACGGCGGTGATCCTGATAACGCATGATATGGGCGTGGTTGCGGAAATGGCCGACCGGGTGATCGTGATGCAGCGGGGCCGTGTGGTGGAAAGCGCCGCGACGGTCGATCTGTTTGAGGCGCCGCGCGAGGCCTATACACGCGAATTGCTGGCCGCCGTGCCCCGGATCGGTGGCGGCCCCGTACGGCCCCCGCTTGCCGCACAAGAGGTGCTGATGCGTTACCAGGATGTCTCGGTCCGCTTTCCGATCCGCCAGGGGTTCATGGGGCGCGTCTCGGCCCAGGTTCATGCGGTCGAACATGTCTCGCTGGAGATCTTCCGGGGCGAGACCCTGTCGCTGGTCGGGGAATCCGGTTGCGGCAAATCCACCATGGCGCGGGCGCTGGTGGGGCTGGTGCCGCATGAGGGACGGATCGAGGTCGGGGGCCGGGCGCTGGCTGATCTCGACAGTGCCGGTCGCAAGGCGCTGCGCCGCGATTTGCAGATCGTCTTTCAGGATCCGATGGCGGCGCTTGATGCCCGGATGACAGTGGGCGAGCTGATCCGCGAGCCGCTGGTGATCCATGGCATAGGCTCGCCCGACGAGCAAAAGGCCCGGGTGCGCGATCTGCTGGAGCGCGTCGGGCTGCAGGTCGCGGCTTTCAACCGCTATCCGCATCAGTTCTCGGGCGGGCAGCGGCAGCGGATCTGCATCGCCCGCGCCCTGGCGCTGAAGCCAAAGCTGATCGTCTGCGATGAAAGCGTGGCGGCGCTGGATGTGTCTATTCAGGCGAAGGTGCTGGATCTCTTGCGCGATTTGCAGCGCGAGATGGGGGTGAGCTTTCTGTTCATCAGCCATGACATGGCAGTGGTCGAGAATATCTCAGACCGGGTGGCGGTGATGTATCTGGGGCAGATCGTCGAGATGGGCAGTCACGAACAATTGTTCGGAAACCCGCAGCATCCCTATACGCAGCGGCTGCTGGCTGCGGTGCCGGTGCCCGACCCAACGCGCCCGCGCCTGGCTGCGGCGCGGATGGCGGGCGATATTCCCAGCCCGGTCTGGCCCATTGGCCAGGGTCCGGAACCGGTGCGTCTGACGGATATCGGCGGCGGCCACCTCGTCGCGGGTTAGGCGTTGCGTGCCGCCCTTGCGGCCTCTTGCAACAGGGTAAAGGCGCGGAAGCGGCGTTCATGGCGCAAAGCCACCGCGCCGCCTGCGGGCTGATGCGCCTCGCCCGGTGCCGAGAGCCCGGCCATGGCGGCGCGCATCCCGGGGAAAAGGCCGCCCGCCACCGCGCCCAGCGTGGCCGCGCCCAGAAGCACCGGCTCATCCGAGGCCGAGCCCATCACCACCCGCCCCGTCGCATCGGCGAGGATCTGGCGGATCAGCCGCGATTCCCCTGCCCCGCCCGAGATCACGATCTTTTCCACCTTTGCGCCCGCCGCATGCTGCACATCAAGGATCTGTCGCAGCCCATAGGCCACGCCACAGATCCCGGCGAGGTAGAGCGCCTCGAGGCTTTCAATATCGCGCTCCATCCCCAGTCCGGCGATCACGGCGCGGGCATGCGGATCGGCATGGGGCGCGCGGTTGCCAAGGAATTCCGGCACCACAAGCACCTCTCCCGCCAGCGCGACAGTCTTTGAGAGGTCAGGTTCACGCGCCAGGATCCGCCCGGTCAGCCAGAGCGCCAGCGATTGCCCTGCACCGCGCGCCTGTACCATTGCGCCCGCGCTTGCCGGGTGGAAATCAAGCAGCTGATCAATCGCCGCACCCGCCGCAGACTGGCCGCCCTCATTCAGCCACATCCCCGGCACCATGGCCGAGAAATACGGCCCCCAGACCCCGGGCACGAAAACCGGAGCTTCGGTCGAGGTCATGGTGCAGGAGGACGTTCCGAAGACATAGGCCATATGCGTCGCGGGCGAGCCCTCGATACCCACCGTGCCGATGCCGCCGGCATGGGCGTCGATCATCCCGGCACCCACCGGGGTTCCGGGCGCAAGGCCCAGATCCGCCGCTGCCGCCGCGCTCAGCCCCTGGCCAAGCGCGGTTCCCGGTGGCACCACGCGGGTGCCGATGCGGGCGAACTGTTCATCCGCCAGCGCCTCCAGCCCGATCTGACGGAAGTAAGACGGATCCCAGCGGTTTTCATGCGCCAGATAGGTCCATTTGCAGGTGACGGTGCAGGTGGAGCGCGCCTCGTCCCCGGTTGCCTTCCAGGTCAGGAAATCGGCCAGATCAAAGAAATGCCGGGCTTCGGCAAAGACCAGCGGCCGGTTCTCTTTCAACCATAGCAGTTTCGGCGTCTCCATCTCGGGCGAGATGCGACCGCCGACATAATCCAGCACCTTATGGCCCTGTTTATTGATCCGTTCCGCCTGGTCGACCGCGCGGTGATCCATCCAGACGATCACATCGCGGCCCGGGTCTTCTGAGGGGCCCACCGGCAGCGAGACGCCGCCCTCTCCCAGCACCACCAGCGAGCAGGTGGCATCAAAACCGATCCCCGCCACCAAAGCAGGGTCGATCCCCGCCATCGCCTCGCGCACCGAGGCCGCCACCGCCTCCCAGATCTGCGCGGAGGATTGTTCGACCATGGCGCCCGGCCCGCGCCAGATGGTGATCTCGCGCTTTGCAGAGGCCAGCAGGCGACCGCTTTGATCGAATACCCCGGCGCGGGCGCTGCCGGTGCCGACATCGACGCCGATCAGATATTGGGGGGCAGGGGTCATGGCATGGCCTCAGAGATCGACGGAATTCGGCAGGATCACCAGGTCGCGGATCGTCACATTGCGGGGCCTTGTCAGCATGAAGAGCACCGCTTCTGCCACCTCGACCGGCTGCATCAGGCTGCCATTCGCGAGCGCCTCGTCCATCTTGGCCTTCGGCCAGTCGTCAAGCAGCGCGGTGACCACCGGGCCGGGCAGCACCGCGCCAACGCGGACGCCATGCGGCGCCACCTGGCGGCGGGTGGAATGGACGAAGGCCTGCACTGCGAATTTCGACGCGGTATAGATCGGCTCCCACACCACCGGGACCATGCCGGCGATCGAGGAGGTGAAGAGGATATCGCCGGATTTCTGCGCGATCAGATGCGGCAGCACCGCATGGACCGAGCGGAAGGCCGCGTTGATATTGAGGTTCAGCATCCGGTCCCAGGCGTCGGGGTCGCCCTCGGCCACCGGGCCACCGATATAGGCGCCCGCATTGGCGTGGAAGACATCAAGCCGCCCGGCCAGATCAAGGATCTTCGGCAGCATGGCCGAGACCTGCCTGCCATCCATCAGATCGACCACCAGCGGCAGCGCCTTCGGCCCGATCTCGGCGCAAAGTGCTTTCAGCCGGTCTTCGGCGCGGTCGATCAGCACCACTTTCGCGCCCGCTTCCACCAGGATGCGCGCGCAGGCCAGCCCGATCCCCGAGGCGGCGCCGGTGATCGCGACCACCTTGCCTTCCATTGATTCAGCCATATCTCACTCCTTCAGGTCAGCCCCGTATACTCAACCACGTCCATGCGTCGCGCGCGACTGGCGGGCAAGGGAATCGACGATCACCGCAATGGCGAGCACGCCGCCGGTGATCATGTAGCGCAGGCTCGACGACAGGTTCAGCAGCGTCAGCCCGTTGGAGATTGCCTGGATCACGATGATGCCCAAAAGCGCCGCCCAGGCCGAACCACGCCCGCCAAAGAGGCTGGTGCCGCCGATCACCGCCGCCGCGATGGCATTGAGGTTCACATCGCCCGTGCCCGCCTGCTGGCTTGAGGATGCCAGCCGCCCCGCCGCCAGAACCCCGCCCAGAGCGGCGAGCGTTGAGCAAAGCATAAAGGCCGAGTAATAGATCCGCCGCACATTGATGCCCGAACGCCGCGCCGCCTCGCGATTGCCGCCGACGGCAAAGAGGGAGCGTCCCCATTTGGTACGCGTCAGTGCGTATTGCATCGCGACTACAAGGCCGACGAACAGCCCGAACATCCAGGGAACGCCCCGGCCAAGGTTCAGATACCAGACCGCGAATTGCAGCGCGGCGGTCAGCACGCCGGCCTTGATCAGCAAGAGGCTCATCGGCAGCGCGGTCAATCCGGCCTCGCGGCGGCGCCTGGCGGTGTTCAGCCCGCCGATCAGCACCACCAGCCCCGGGATCAGCGCCAGCCCATGCGAGAGCCATGCCGGCATCACCAAAAGCTGGCCAAAGGCCACCAGCGGCGACGAGAATGGCAGGTTGATCGAGCCGGTCGGCCCGAGAATGTAAAGCTGCATCCCCAGGATCGCCAACAGCCCCGCCAGGGTTGCAACAAAGCTGGGCATGCCAAGCCGCGTGTAAAGCGTCGCATAGACAAAGCCGATCACCAGCCCGGCCAGCAGCGCCGCCCCGATGGCAATGGGCAAAGGCAGCCCCATATTCACCCAGACCACGCCCACCATTGCCGAGGCCAGCCCGCTCATCGAGCCCACGGAAAGGTCAATCTCGCCCAGCATCAGCACGCAGACGATCCCGAGCGAAATCACCCCCACCGTGGCGCAGTCAAACAGCAGGTTCACAAGGTTGTTCGGCAAGAGGAACACCGGGTTCAGGCTGGAGAAGACCACCGAGATCACCACCAGCCCCACTGCGACCGGCAGAATGCCCAGATCGCCCGAGCGCACCCGGTCAACGAATTGCCGCACAGCACCCGAGAGGCTGTCATCATTCCTGACCCGCTCATCCGCGCGATCCAGGGGTTGGGTTGCCGGTTTCACATCACTCATCATGCACCTCCGCCGCCTTGCGGCTTGCGCGGCGCGAGACCGCATTTTCCGACGCGCCGGTGATGGCGGCGACCAGCTCCTGGTTGCTGGAGTCCGGGGTGAAGACACCGCCGTTCTTGCCCAACCGCAGCACGACGATGCGGTCGGCGACCGCGCGGACATCTTCCATATTATGGCTGATGATGATCACGCCCAGACCCCGCGCGCGCACGCGGTCAATCAGGTTCAGCACCTCGGCCGTCTGCGCCACGCCAAGCGCGGCGGTCGGCTCATCCAGCATGATGATCTTCGGATCGGTCAGCAGCGAGCGCGCAATCGCCACCGTCTGCCGCTGCCCGCCCGAAAGCGAGGCGACGGGTTCGCGCACCGAAGGAATCCGTGCCGCCAGCTCGCGCAAAAGCGTCCAGGCCCGGACCTCCATCTGCACCTCGTCAAGGCGCCAGGGTGAAATCTCATGGCCCAGAAACAGGTTAGAAACCACATCGAGGTTTTCGCACAGCGCCAGGTCCTGGAAGACTGTCGCTATCCCCAGATCCAGCGCCTTTGCCGGGCTGTCGAGCGTCACGGGTTTCCCCATGAAGCGCACCACCCCGGCCGAGGGCTGATGCACCCCGGCCAGCACCTTCACCAGTGTCGATTTGCCGGCGCCATTGTCACCGACCAGGGCCACAACCTCGCCGGCGTGAACCTCCAGTTCGATATCGCTCAGGGCCGAGACGGCCCCGAAATTCTTTGAAACACCTTCCAGCTGCAAAAGCAGCTCCCCTTTCGGGGGCGTATTCGCATCCGTCATATCTGCACCTTGCGCTGAAAACAGGACCCGACCGACGGGGAGCGCACCGGTCGGGCCAGCCAGAAAGCTTACTGGGTGATCCCGAGCGCCTTGCAGCCCTCGGCATATTCGCCGGTGCAGATCTGCTCGGGCGTCTGGATCCCCTTGTCGAAGATCTCGGCCTTGATGTTTTCCTTGGTCACCACGGCCGGCACGAACAACTCTGAGGGGGTGTCATACAGGCTCGTCTTCGCCTCGGGCGTCTCGCCATTGAGGAAGGTGACCGCGATATTCGCTGCCGCTGCCGCCACGATCTCGGAGGGTTTCGAGATGGTGTTATACTGGTCGCCCGAAATGATCAGCTGCAGCGCCGCGATGGTCGCGTCATTGCCGGTGACCGGTGGAACCGGGTTCACGCCCGCCGCCTTGAAGGCCGCAACCGCGCCGCCGCCGGTGCCATCATTCGCCGCCACAACGCCGGTGATCTCGGCCCCGAAACGGGTGATCTGGCCTGCCGCCCATTCCTGGGCCTTCGGCGGCGCCCAGTCCGGCGTGTCGAACTCGGCCAGTGTCTTATAGGGCGATTCCTTCAGCGCGCGGTGGATGCCGTCACGGATCAGGCCGGCGGCTGCATCGGTGGGCGAGCCGTTGATCTGCAAGACCCCTGCCCCATCCGGCACGCCCGAGGCCTTCAGATGTTCGACCAGCGATTTCGCGATGGCATAGCCGATGCCCTCATTGTCGAAAGACACATAGTAATCGGCCGGGGTCGCCGGGATCGGGCGGTCATAGGCGATGACTTTGACGCCCTGGGCCTGGGCCAGCGTCACCAGACCCGCCGCCGCCGCCGAGTCCACCGGATCAAGCACGATGACCTTTGCGTCCTGGGTCAGCAGCGCGTTGAACTGCTGCTGTTGCAGCGCCACATCGGCATTGGCGTTCTGGTAGATCACCTCGCAGGACGGGCAGAGCTTGTCCATCTCGGCTTTAAAGCCCGGGAAGTCATGCTCTTCATAGCGGGTCGAAGCCTGGTCGGGCATCAGGAAGCCCACGACGCCCGAAGGCTCGGCGAGCGCCGCAGAGCCCAGAAGCACGGCCATCGCCGATGCCGCTGCGGGCAGGGTGAAAAATTTCATCTCGTCTCTCCTCCACAAAGCACGGGCGACCCTGGGTCCCCGCTGAACAGAACCGCGACCGACACGGTCAGAGAGACGAAGACCGCGCAGCAGGACGAAGCCGGAAAACCGGCGGGTCGAAGCTGTGCAGTGATCCTCCCTCAGGCCCGGCATCCGGTCCGGCGGCGTGAATTATCCGTGTTCCATCGGTGTAGCCCTCCTGCTCAACCGATGTAGCATGAGGTTGCGTCAGCCCGTTGAAACTGTCAAGCTGCATTTCCAGGGAATGAGGAAACCGTGACAGCACCCCGCCCCAACCCGGCGCCGACCCGTGCGCGGCGCACCACGATTTACGATCTGGCGGTGCTGGTCGGGGCCTCGCCAACGGCGGTCAGCGCGGTGCTGAACGGCACCTGGAAAAAGCGCCGCATAAGCGCCTCGCTGGCGGAACGCATCACCCGCACCGCCGAGGAACAGGGCTATGCGCTGAACCTCCAGGCCAGCGGGCTCAGGCGTGAGAAATCGCGGCTGATCGGGATGATCGTGCCGAAATACGACAACCGCTATTTCGGCTCGATCGTCGAGCGGTTCGAGGCAATGGCCCGGTCGCGCGACCTTTTTCCGATCATCACCTGCACGATGCGCGACCCCGCGCTTGAGATCCAGGCCGCGCGCGAGATGATCTCGCATCAGGTGGATTGCCTGATTGCGACCGGCGCCACCGATCCCGACCGCATCACCGCGATCTGCGAGGGCGCCGGGGTGCGCTCGCTCAACCTTGACCTGCCGGGCAGTCTGGCGCCCTCGGTGATCTCGGATAATTTCGGCGGCGCGCTGGCGCTGACGCGGCGGATTCTCGCGGCCTCGGCCAGCCAGCGCCACCGGGGCGAGCCGATCCCCTTCATTGGCGGCCGCGCCAGCGATCACAATACCTCCGAGCGGATCCGGGGCTTTCGCGCCGCCCATGACGAGGCGGGGATCGCGGTGGACGAGGCGATGATTCTTGCCACCGGCTATGCGCCGGAGCGCGCCATCACCGCGCTGGCCGATCTGGCGGCGCGGCGCGGCGCGCTGCCACGCGCGATCTTCGTCAACTCCACCATCGCGCTGGAGGGGGTGCTGCACTGGACCCGCTCGACCGGTCATTTTGGTGCCATGGCGCCCCATGTCGGCTGTTTCGACTGGGATCCGCTGGCGGCTATCCTCACCGAGAATATCGTTATGGTGCAGCAGGATGTTCCGGCGATGCTGGAGGCGTTGTTCGGGTTGATCGACGCCGGCACCCCACCGCCCGGCGTCAGCGAAATCCCCACCCATTTCGCCGCGCCGCCCTTTCCGCCGGTGGCGGAGGGGCCGTAAACCCGGCCCGCGCCTTCGGACACCGGCGGTCTCAAAGTGGTCAATACGAAAGACTATACCGTGACCCGCGATCTGGCGGTGAAGACCTTCCCCAGCAACCTTTCTCTGGACGAGTCGGGCCAGGTTCTGTTCGCCTCCGTCTCGGAACCTTCCAGCGATACGCATCCCGACTATGCCGCCGGCACCATGGGCTCGGTGATCCGGCTGGATCTGACGATCCTCGGCGCGTTGCCGCAGACAAAGGCGCCCTGACCGGAGCTATGGCCCGCGCGCCGGTGCGGGCCATTTCATTTCAGGGATTTACCGGAACAATTTCCCGGTCAGTAGCATAATACTACCCCTTCCGTGCCGATCTGCCGTTTCCTGCCAGAAAGCAAGGAGACACTATGGCCCGTATGATTCACACCATGATCCGCGTGCTGGACGAAGCCCGTTCGCTCGCATTCTATGACCAGGCTTTCGGCCTGAAAGTGGTGGACCGCCTCGATTTCGAGAGCTTCACGCTGATCTATCTCGCCAATGCCGAGACCGGGTTCGAGCTGGAACTGACCGTCAACAAAGGCCGCGTTGAGCCCTATAATCTTGGCGATGGTTACGGCCATCTGGCGTTTTCGGTCTCTGACGTGAATGCCGAGCATGCGCGGCTGGAAGCCGCCGGCCTTACCCCCCGCAAACTGGTCGATTTCGCCCCTGGCGGCGAAGTCATCGCGCGGTTTTTCTTCATAGCCGATCCCGACGGTTACCAGATCGAAGTGCTGCAGCGCGCGGGGCGCTACCAATAATCTGAAACGGCCTTTCCTGCGCGGAAGAGGAGCCGCACCGGGAACTCCCAGCCGAACTACGATAAGCAAGGAGGAGACTATGACGACCCTGACCGCAAGCCGCGGGCTGAGGGGGCAAACCCTCACCCGTCGCCAGCTGATCTCGCGAAGCTTTGCCGCAAGCGCGGGAATGATCATCGGCGCGGGCTTTATCGCCGCCCCCGACGCCGCCTGGGCTTACGCGCCCACCACGCTGAAGCCAGAGACCATGGCCACGCTGGTTCGCATGGCGCGCGATATCTACCCCCATGACCGTATCGCCGATGAGTTCTATGTCATCGCCGTCAAAGGCTATGACACGGCCGATGCCGCGCCCGGGATCGAAGCCGGGATTGCGTCGCTGAACGCTGCGGCCCAGGGCGCAGGACACGCCGATTACCTCTCCATCGGGTGGGAGGATGACCGGGTGGCTTTGCTGCGCGCGATGGAGACTTCCGCCTTCTTCCAGCAGATCCGTGGCGGTCTCGTGACGGGACTTTATAACCAGAAGGCCGTCTGGCCGATCTTTGGCTATGAGGGAGAATCCTTCAGCCAGGGCGGTTATCTGCATCGCGGTTTCGACGATATCAACTGGCTCTGAGGGGGGCGGATCAATGGTTGCGAAATTTGAACTGGACGACGATTCCGTCGTTCTGATCATCGGCACGGGCTCGGGTGGCGGCGTGCTGGCGAATGAACTGGCGCAAAAGGGTGTCAAGGTCGTCTCGCTTGAGGCCGGCGGGCGCTATATGCCCGAGGATTACATCAATGACGAATGGGACAGCTTTGCCCAGCTGGCCTGGCTGGATAACCGCACCACCTCGGGTGACTGGCGGGTGGCGAAGGACTTTTCGGGTCTTCCGGCCTGGATCGTGAAGGCGGTTGGCGGCACTTCGATCCATTGGGCGGGGGCGTCGTTGCGCTTCCAGGACCATGAATGGAAGGCGCGCACCAATTATGGCCATGTCACCGGGGCGAACCTCCTTGACTGGCCCATTGACGGGGCGGAAATGGCGCCCTGGTATGAAAAGGCCGAGACCAAGCTGGGCGTGACCCGCACCGGTGACCGCCCCGGCCTGCCCGGCAACAACAATTACAAGGTGCTGGAAAAGGGCGCTTTGGCAGTTGGCTATAAAGAGGTCCATACTGGTCGCATGGCGATCAATTCGGTCGATTACGATGACCGTCTCGCCTGCCAGCAGACCGGCTTTTGCTTTCAGGGCTGTAAATGGGGCGCCAAATGGTCCTCGGCCTATACCGATATCCCGAAAGGAGAGGCGACCGGCAATCTGGAAGTCCGCGACCGCTGCCATGCGCTGAAGATCGAGCATGACGACAAGGGTAAGGTGACCGGCGTGCTTTATGCCGACAAGGATGGCAACCAGCATTTCCAGAAGGCGCGCGTGGTCTGCGTTGCCGGGAACTCGATCGAAAGCCCCCGGATCCTGCTGAACTCGGCCTCTTCGATGTTCCCGGACGGGCTGGCGAATTCGTCGGGCCAGGTCGGGCGCAACTATCTCCGCCATGTCACCGGCTCGGTTTACGGCGTGTTTGAAAAGCCGGTGAAGATGTGGCGCGGCACCACCATGGCCGGGATCGTGCAGGACGAGGCGAGGCTTGACCCGTCGCGCGGTTTCGTCGGCGGCTATGAGCTGGAAACGCTGGCGCTTGGCGTTCCCTTCATGGCGGCCTTCCTTGATCCGGGCGGATGGGGGCGCAGCTTCACCTCGGCAATGGATGGCTATGAGAACATGGCCGGCATGTGGATCGTCGGCGAGGATATGCCGCAGGAGACCAACCGCATCACCCTTCATGCCACGGTGGTCGACCAGTTCGGCCTGCCGGCGCCGAATGTGCATTTCGACGATCACCCCAATGATATTGCGATGCGCAACCATGCCTATGCAGCGGGCGAGGCGATCTACCGCGCCGCAGGGGCCACCCGCACCTTCCCGACGCCGCCCTATCCGTCGACGCATAACCTCGGCACCAACCGGATGTCAGAAAACCCGCGTGACGGTGTGGTGAACAAACACGGGCAAAGCCATGATATACCGAACCTTTTTGTCTCGGATGGCAGTCAGTTCACCACCGGCGCGGCCGAGAACCCGACTTTGACCATCGTGGCGCTCGCGATCCGTCAGGCCGAGTTCATCGCAGGTGAGCTGTCGAAACAGAACCTCTGAAACGGAGAGGGGCGGACCTTTCGGTTCCGCCCCTTTCTCATTCCGTCAGCGTTGCAAGATATGCAATCAGATCGGCACGTTCCTCGGGCTTTTTGATCCCGGCAAAGGGCATCTTGTTACCCGGCCGCACCGCTCTTGGCGCTTCGAGAAAGGCGTCGAGTTCCTCGGGCGTCCAGACATGCCCCTCTTCGCCCCAGGCCTTCATAACATTCGAATAGGCATAGCCCTCGACCGAACCGGTCTTGCGACCGATGATCCCGAACAGGGTCGGGCCGGTTTTATTGGGCGCATCGGTGGTGAAGGTATGGCAGGCCATGCATTTCTTCGCGGATTTTTCGCCCTTTTCCACATCGCCTTCGGCATGGGCGGCAGAGGCGAGGGCGAGCATAAGGGTCAGCGACAAAGCGGGGATCTTCACGGTGGTTACTCCTGGCGGGAAAGCTGGGATAGGGGTCAATGCGTCTTGCCGCAGCCGCAGCCGGTCTGCCAGTTGCGGGCGGTGGGGGTCTGGCCGATGCCGGGGTTCAGGCTGTTGGTCGGGTCGAGTGACTGGTAGAAGCCAGCCAGCTGCGGCGGCGCCTTGTAGAGATGGCCGACATTGTGTTCCGCCGGATATTGCGCGCCGCGCTGATCCAGCAGATGCCACATTGCATGTTCCAGACCGAGGCAATCCACCCCCTTTTTCGCCACATAATCCTGGTGGAAGACATGGCAGAAGAAATGCCCGTAATAAAGCTTATGGGCGATCTGGGCGTCGAGGTCCGGCGGCAGATGCTCGACCCAGGCGCGGTCATTGCGCCTGAGCGCGATGTCCAGCGCGACGATATCCTCGACCTCGCGCTTATGCACGGCGCGGTAACGGTTGGCCGCCCCCGCCACGGCGAAACGGTGCAGGAAGGCGGCGGCACCCTCCTCGGTCGTAGCCTCGAACATATCGCCGCTGGCGGTGGGGAACATGCGGGTCAGGTATGCGCGGGCCTCGCTGATCCCCGCGCCGCCCATGCGCAGAAAGAGGTGATGCTGATAACGCTCGCGGAACGCCCGCAGCCGGGGCGGCAGGTGGCGGGGAAACAGGCGAGACAGCGCCTGCGCGATGCGGTCGGTCAGCGTGGTCCCCAGCCCCAGCCGTTCGGTCCAGCCGTCGAGCTTTGATTTCAGCGCGAAAACGCCGGAAATCCGCTGCGTGCCAAGCTTGCGGATCAGGAGGTAAGTATCCTTGCCATAACGCTCGGCAATATCCCAGGCGGTGCCGTGGATATATTCGCCCGCAATCGGCAGGGTTGTGAACCCCGAGAGCATATCGCGGCGGATCTGCGTCAGCTCGGCCGGGTCATTGGTGCCGATGCAGAACACCGCCGTCTCTTTCTCGGCCTCGAATGTATCCAGCCTGACCGCGAAAACCGCCAGCTTGCCCGCAGAGCCCGAGGCCTCGCGCAGCCGGCGCTGATCGGCGTTGAACCGCGCGGGCGTCGCCGCATCGACATCGCGGACATGGTCGCCGTATTCGCGGTCAGACCCCCAGGCATCGCCGGGCGCGGGTGGCGGCAGATCGCCGGCCTCGACGCGGGCAAGGATCGTCTCGGGGTCATCCCCCAGTTCAAAACTCAGATGGTTCACCAGCGCGACCGAGCCATCTTCCCGCACCTCGGCATAAAGCGCCATCTCGGTATAGGCGGGCCCGCGCCGGATCAGCGCGCCGCCGGAATTGTTGCAGATGCCGCCCAGCACCGAGGCGCCGATACAGCTGGACCCGATCACCGAATGCGGCTCGCGCCCCAGGGGTTTCAGTGCGCGCTCCAGCCCGTCCAGCGTCGATCCCGGCAGGCAGAGCACCTGTTTGCCGCCCCCGATCAGATGGATGCCCTTAAGCCGCATCACGCTGATCAGCATGACGGGGCGGTCATAAGCCTCGCCCCAGGGGGTGGAGCCACCGGTGAGCCCGGTATTCGCCGCCTGAAAGATCACCACCCGCCCGGCCTGGATCACCGCATTCAGCGCGCGCCACATTCCGACCAGTGAGCCGGGGCAGAGCACCGCCTCGACCGGGCCGCCGCCATAGCGGATGCCGCGCGTGAATCGCCGCGTGGCGCGCGCACCGGTCAGCACATGGCCGGCGCCGATCAGCCCGCGCAGCTCTGCCAGCAAGTCACCCTGGTCGCGCATATCCCTCTCCCTGCCGGTTCCCGGTCGCCATCATGGGCCGACCCGGCGCGCAACGGGTAGTATCATCTTGTCCTGCAAGCGTTTTTCAGGCGACGGCCCGCTTTTCCGGCATCTGCGCGGCGCGGCGGTGTTCCAGCCGTCTCAGGCAGGTGCAGCGCAAAAGCGAGGCGAAATTCACCGGCTCTCCATGGAATTCCAGCACCTCGCGATGCAGCGTCGAGAGAAAGGCGCCGGTCGATTCCCCCTGCTCGCGCGCGATCTCGTCAAGGATGGTCCAGAAAGCGGCCTCCAGCCGGACCGAGGTGCTTTGCCCGTTCAGGCGGATGCGGCGGGTGACGGGCACATAACGGGCCGGGTCCTGCCTCGCGAATAACTCACACATCTGATCCGGTCCTCCCCCGTTTGATGTTTCCCCAGTCTATGCATCCCTGGGGCGGGGCGTCTAGCGCAGGAATTTGCGAAACCGCGCGAGGGCGAGGCGGAAGAGCACCAGCCCGATCGCCGCAAGGGCCAGGAATTGCGGCCAGACGGTCTCGATTCCGGCGCCGCGAAACAGGATGCCTTGCGAGAGGATGATGAAATGGGTGTTGGGCGCGGCCAGCATGATGGTCTGGATCACCTCGGGCATCGACTCGCGCGGCGTCATCGCCCCGGAAAGCACCTGCAATGGCAAGAGAACCAGCATCATCAGCAGCGCGAATTGCGGCATGGTGCCTGCGATGGTGGCAAGGAAGATCCCCAGACAGGTCATCGCAAACAGCATCAGCACGGAACCGGCAAGGAACAAAAGCACCGAGCCCGCCACCGGCACCTGCATCAGCCCCTGCACCACCACCGCCAGCGAGAAGGCCGAACCCAGCAGCACCACCAGCCCCATCGACCAGATTTTCGAGAGCATGATCTCGGAGGCGGTGACCGGCATCACCAGCAGATGCTCGACCGTGCCATGTTCCTTCTCGCGGATCAGCGCCGCGCCGGTCAGCACGAGGGACAGCATGGTGATCGACTGGATCACACTGGTGATGGCCCCGAACCAGCTGGGATCCAGCGAGGGGTTGTACCGCGCGCGCAGCGACAGCCCCACCGGCATCGCGGTCTCGCCCCGGTAGCCCGCGACGAATTCCGCGACTTCGGAGGTCACGATCTGCTGGATATAGCCATTGCCGGTAAAGGCCTGGCTCATGCGGGTCGCGTCGACATTCAGCTGCATCGCCGGCGCCTTGCCCGCCAGCACGTCGCGCTCGAAATCCGGCGGGATATTCAGCGCGAAAGTATCCAGCCCGGCATCCATCCGCGCATCCATTTCCGATGTGGTGATCGTGGCGGGGCGAACGAACCAGGGCGGGTAGAAGGCCTGGATGATGCGGGTCGAGAGCTGCGAGCGGTCCTCGTCGACAACCGCGATGGCGGCATTGTTCAGTGCCTCGGGACTGGCATGGGACGAGGTCCAGACCGAAAGCGAAAAAGAATAGACGATCAGGATCAGCATGATCCAGTCGCGCCACAGGCCAAGCAGCTCTTTGACACCGAGATTGAGGATATTGCGGAAATTCATCCCCTCACCTCGCCTGTTTCTTCAGGAAATACGCGGCAAGGCCCAGGATCACCGGCACTGCCAGCGCCATGGCGAAGATCGGCTGGGCAAGCTCGGCAAAGCCGAAGGCCTTGGAAAAGGCCCCGCGCGCGGCGGTGATGAACCAGGTGGTCGGATAGACCTCGCCAATCACCCGGCCAAAACCTGAAAGCGAGGAGACCGGGTCGATCAGCCCGGAATAGGACACCGCCGGGATCAGCGTCAGCAGCGCGGTCGCAAACAGCGCCGCCACCTGGCTTGCAATGAAGACCGAAACCAGAAAGCCAAGCGCGGTGGTGGCCGAAACATAGATCAGCGCGGCCAGCGAAAAGCCTGCAAGATTGCCGCTGAACGGCACTCCGAACAACAGCCGCGCCATGCCGAGCATCAGGAAGAAGTTCAGCATCGCCAGCGCGATATAGGGCAGCTGCTTGCCGATCAGGAATTCCAGCCGCGTCACCGGAGTGACGTAGAAATTGATGATCGAGCCGAGTTCCTTTTCCCGCGCCACCGACAGGGTGGTCAGGATGGCGGGGATCATCAGCAAGAGAATCGGCAGCACCGCCGGCACGATGGCGATGATCGAGCGCACATCGGGGTTATAGCGATAGCGCGTCACCAGTTCGAAATTGCCGGCCACGGCCGCCTCGCCATAAGCCTCGCGCATATGGCGCAAAAGCCAGGTCGAATGCATGCCCTGGACATAGCCCTGCACCGTGCTGGCGCGCTGCGGATTGGCGCCGTCAAACCAGGCCCCAACCTCGACATCACGGCCGCGCGCGATATTGGCGGCGAAATCCGGCGGGATCTCGATGGCAAGCGCCAGCTCGCCCGAGCGCATGCGCGCATCCATATCGTCATAGCCGGTCAGCGGCGGCTTTTCGGTGAAATAGCGCGAGCCGGAAATATCCGCGATATAGTCGCGGCTGGTGGTGGTCTGGTCGCGGTCGAGAACGGCGAAACTCAGATCCTCGACATCCATATTGATGCCGAAGCCGATCACGATCATCAACAGAAGCGAGCCGATCAGCGCCATGGTCATCCGGATCGGGTCGCGCTGCAATTGCAGGCTTTCCAGCCTTGAATAGCTCAGCAAGCGGCGCAGGCTGAAGCCGGCGGGTGTTTGCAGGGCCTCACTGGCAGGCTGGGGTGCGGGCGCGGCGGGTTCCGCCGCCGGTGTGCTCTCGCCAATAGCCTCTTCCAGATATGCGATGAACGCGTCTTCCAGCGCCGCCGCGCCCTTTGACGCGGTGATCGCGGCGGCAGTGTCCGAGACCAGCACCTTCCCCGCATGCATCAGGCTGATGCGGTCGCACCATTCCGCCTCGTTCATAAAATGGGTCGACACGAAAATCGTCACCCCATCCTTGCGCGACAGTTCCGCCAGAATGCGCCAGAAGCCATTGCGGGCCACCGGATCGACGCCCGAAGTCGGCTCGTCCAGGATCAGGATCTCTGGCCCGTGGATCATAGCCACCGCGAGCGACAGCCGCTGCCTTATGCCCAGAGGCAGCGCCTCGGGCAGGGCATGGCGGATCTCTTCCAGATCGAAGCGCGCGATCATTTCCTCGATGCGGGCCGGGATCTTTGCCGGCTCCATCGCGAAGAGTTTCGCATGCAATTCAAGGTTCTGCAGCACCGTCAGCTCGGCGTAAAGCGAGAAGGCCTGGGACATGAACCCCACCCGCCGCCGCACCGAAAGATCGCTGGCATCGACCTCCTGGCCGAAGAGCTTTGCGCGGCCCTCGGTCGGCTCCAGCAGCCCGGTGAGCATTTTCATCGTGGTGGTCTTGCCGCAGCCATTTGACCCCAGAAAGCCGAAAATCTCGCCTCTGGGGATGCGGAAAGAAACGGTGTCGACGGCGGTAAAGCTGCCGAAACGCTGGGTCAGCCCCTCGGCCTCGATGGCGATTTCCGGGCTGGCCTCGCGTGGCGGGATCACCACGGCAGAGCTGTCGCCACGCCCGGTATCGGGCAAAAGCGCAATGAAGGCCTCGTCGAGATTGCCGGCACCTGTGCGGGCGAGCAATTCAGCCGGGCTGCCGGTTGCCAGAACCTCGCCCGCATTCATCGCGACCAGCCAGTCGAACCGCGCGGCCTCCTCCATATAGGCGGTGGCGGTGATCACGCTCATCTGCGGCCTCATGGCACGGATGCGGTCGATCAGATCCCAGAACTGGCGGCGCGACAACGGATCGACGCCGGTGGTCGGCTCGTCCAGGATCAGGAAATCCGGATCATGGATCAGCGCGCAGCACAGGCCCAGTTTCTGCTTCATCCCCCCCGAGAGTTTCGCCGCCGGCCGGTCGCGGAACGGCGACATGCCGGTCGCGGCCAGCAGATCGGTGATCCGGTGAGCGCGCGCCGCCCTGTCATGGCCGAAAAGCGAGCCGAAGAAATCCAGGTTCTCCTGAACCGAAAGCGTTGGATAGAGATTTTTCCCCAGGCCTTGCGGCATATAGGCGATGCGCGGGCAGACCGCACGGCGATGGCGGGTGTCGCGCATATCGCCGCCCAGCACCCGAACCTCGCCATCCTGGATTTGTCGCGCCCCGGCCAGCAGGGACAAAAGGCTCGACTTCCCCACCCCGTCCGGCCCGATCAGCCCGACCATCTGCCCCGCCGGGATATCAAGGGTAAGCGCCTTCAGCGCTGTCACCGCGCCATAGCGCAGCGACAGGCCCGAGACCCCGGCGACAGGGTCCGCGGCCCCGATCATTTCACGACAGTGTTCAGGAATGCGGGCCAGACGGCATCGGGATCAAGCCGCACATAAGCCATGCCCGGCAGGCCGGTTTTGACATATTCGGTGTAGCGGGCCAGCAATTCCGGCTCGATCCGGGCGCGGATACGGAACATCAGCTTTTCACGCTCATCGGCGGTTTCCACTGTTTTCGGCGTGAACTGCGCCACATCGGCGACATAGGAAACCGTGGCCGGGATGGTGAATTCCGGCGCCGCATCCAGCACGAGGCGCACTTCGGTGCCGATCCTGACCCGACCGGCCTGCGAGGTGGGCAGGAAGATCGTCATATAGACATCGCCCAGATCGACGAGGTTCAGGATCCGCCCACCCGAGGCGACGATCTCACCCTCTTGCGCGATCAGATACTGGATGCGCCCGCCGCGCGGCGCTTTCAGCGTGGCATCGTCCAGCGTGGCCTGAATGGCGTCGATCGAAGCCTTTGCGGCATCGACCGCCGCGCCGGCATCCACCACCTGGGCTTTCGCGCTGCTGACCCCGGCAACCGCCGCCGCATGCGAGGCCTCGGCCGAAGCAAGCCCCGCCTTGCCCTGGCGGTCTTTCGCCAGATCATCATCCAGCACCTGTTGCGAAACTGTGGAACTGGCCGCCAGCTGGACCGAACGGGCATAGCGCTGCGCCGCTGCATCGGCCACGGCCCGGGCCTGATCGACCGTTGCCGCCGCTGCCCGCTCCTGCGCTTGGGCCTGGGTGACGAGGGCGCCGGCGGTCTCGACCGCGATCCCGGCGCGGCGCAGCTGCGCCTCGGCCTGGCGTTTCTGCGCGGTCAGCTGCACCACATCCATCTGCACCAGCACATCGCCCGGCTGCACCAGATCGCCCTCGGTCACCAGAATATCGGCGATCCGCCCACCGGTCAGCGCGGCGATATCGGTCTCGGTCGCCTCGATCCGGCCATTTCCGGCGGCAAAGCCTGCCGGCAGGCCGGGATCCTGCATCCGCGTCCAGGCGTAATAGCCGATACCGGCGGCAATCAGCAGCACAGCAGGCATGATGAATTTGCGGGTGGAGTTTTTCATGGCATCTGTCCTCAGGTAAATCTGCCCCGGCTGTACTTGCCCGGTGTCAGATCGCAGCCGGCAATGGTGTCCGTCGGCGGGAAAGAATGCGCGGCCCGTGAGCCATGAATGCGCCTGTCAGATGTGCACTGGCAGCATTCTCTCTGTCAACATCCTGAGATTGCGATAAATCCCACATATACAATTCAGAATTGCGGTGGTTCAGTCCGGGCTGATCCAGCGATAGCCGATGCCGGCCTCGGTCCGGATCGCGCTGGCATCAAAGCCCGCCGCTTCCAGCTTTTGCCGCAGCTGCCCGATAAATACCCGAAGATAGACGATATCCTCGACATGGGCCGGTCCCCAGACATGCAGCAAAAGCTGGCGATGGGTCACGATCCGGTCGGGCTGTTCCAGCAAGGCCAGCAGCAGGTCGAATTCCTTGGGGGTCAGTTTCAGTGTCTCGCCGGCGATGGTGACCTCGCGCAGATCGCGTGAAAGCGTCAGATTGCCGCTGCGCAAAAGGCCCGGCGCTCCTGCCCCGCGCTTTGGCCGCAACGAGACCCTGAGCCGCGCCAGCAATTCGCCGATGGCGAAGGGCTTGGCCACGAAATCATTGGCGCCGAGATCCAGCGCCAGGATCTTCTCCATCTCCTGGTCATGGGCGGACAGCACGATCACCGGCAGGTCCGTATCCGCCCGCAGCTTTTCGATAACGGTTTTGCCGTTCATATCCGGCAGCCCCAGATCCAGCACCATCAGATCGGGCCTGTGCTGCGCGACGGCCTCCAGCGCCCCGGCGCCGGTCGAGGCCAGCACGGTATCATAGCCCGAGGCATTCAGCGCATGGACGAGGAAGCGCTGGATCTGCGGCTCATCATCGACGACGAGGATCAGCTGGCGCGCGCTCATATGGTCTGCACCCCGGCGGATTGCGCGGTGGGGAGGATCAGCGCCAGCCGCGCGCCGGGGCCGGCCACAGCCTCAAGCCGCCCGCCCAGAAGCTGCGCGATCCCCTTGCAGATCGGCAGGCCGAGACCGCTTTTCTCTTCGCCCCGGGTCAGGTCGGGGGTGGCAAGCCATTGGGTGACCGGCGCGGGCAGACCCTGCCCCTGATCCTGCACCTCAAGCCGGATCAGGTCGCCATCGGTGGCGCCGGTGACGAGGATCGGCCCGGGCGCATAGTGCCGCGCGTTTTCGATCAGGCTGAAGATCACCTGTTCGACCAGCCCCGCCTCGGCCATGACCAGTGGCAGTTCGGGCAGATCGGCGCTGATCTTGGCATCGGGAAAAGCCCGCAGCGCCCGGCTGACAGCGGCGCGGGCGCAATCGCCGGGCGCCACCGGGTGAAGCGTGACCGAGGACCCCGCCACCAGCCGCGTCATCTGCAACAGGTTTTCGACATAGCGCGCGAGGCGGCCTGCCTCTTCGGAAATGGCGCCCAGCAGGTCCTCCTGCGCCTCGGGGGGCAGGCCGTCCCGCAGATCGCGCAAGGTGGTGACCGAGCCCAGAATGGTTGCCAGCGGTGTGCGCAGATCATGCGACAGCGAGGAAAGCAGTGCCGCCCGCAGCGCCTGGCGGTCCGAAATCTCGCGTTCCGTGTTGGCCTTTCGGCCCAGCTCCAGCCGCTCCAGCGCCGCCTCTGCCTGGTGCAGCACGGTGTCGATGGCCTGCTCGCGGTAGACGCTGTCGCGGTCCACCGCCTCGGGCAGGCGATGGCCGATCGCATGGCTGGCCCCGGTGCCGAGGGGCAGCGGATGGAAGGTCAGATGCGAGCCGGTCCAGCCATCGGCGATGGCGATCTCGACCCGGCCGCGGGCCAGCGCCTGTTCCGCCGCCTGCAGATCGGCCGGGCGCGGCACCAGGCTGCCGGGGATCGGGCGCAACCCGTCGGAATTGCGGCTCAACGCTGCCACCGGCGCCTCCGACAGCGTGGCGATATGGCGGATCACGGCTTCCAGGATCTGCTCTTCACTGGTCGCGCGGGAAAGTGCGCCGCTGGCCGAGGACAGCACCTCAAGCACCAGTGCCCGGTCGCGCGCGCTGTCCACCTGTTCGCGCATCCGCCCGGCGAGAAACCCGGTCAGCCCCGCCGCTGCAAGGAAGGCCAGCAGCACGACCATATCCTGCGGCCGTGCCGCCACCAGGCTGAAATGCGGCTCGATGAAGAAGAAGTTGAACACCGCCAGCGCCACCAGCGCCGATCCAAACCCGGACCAGAAGCCAAAGGCCGCCGCATTGACCAGCACCGCCATGAGGAGAAGCAAAAGCGCGATGATCTCGCTCATCCAGCCGCGCGAGGGCACCACAATCGCCGTCACCAGGATCAGCACCAGCGCCGCCGCCAGGATCTGGCCCGGACGCTTTGACAAGGGGCCGGCCGGACGCGGGCCGGGAGGGGTAACGAACACAGGCTCCATGCGCTGATGAAACCCCGGAACCGGGATTTGTCCACAATCTTTATGCGATCCTTATACCGCCTGCCGCTTTCCCCATCGCTTCCTTACACGGCAAAGCACAGATCTGTGAGGCCGCAGGGCCGTGCGGGGTCTGCTCCTCGCCCGCGCCTTGTCGGCCAGGAGAATGACGATGCAAGAGATTGCGCTGGACCCGGCTGCCGCCGATCATGCAGCCGAGGCCACACATGTCGCGCGCAAGCCCGCGATGGCGGCGCTGACGCTGGGTGTGCTGGGGGTGGTTTACGGCGATATCGGCACCTCGCCGCTTTACGCGCTGCGCGAGGCGATGATGGCCAGCGGCGCAAGGCCCGGCCATGTGCCGGCGGAGAATATCTTCGGGGTGATTTCGCTGATCATCTGGACGCTGACGCTGATCGTCTCGGTCAAATATGTGGTGATCCTGTTGCGTGCCGATAATGACGGCGAGGGTGGGACGCTTTCCCTGCTGGCGCTGGCGCAGCGCGCGCTTGGGCAGATGCGGGGGCGCCGGGGGCTGGTGCTTGTCGTGCTGGGGATCCTTGGCGCGGCGCTTTTCTCTGGTGATGCGGTGATCACGCCGGCGGTCTCGGTCCTGTCGGCTGTCGAAGGGCTGAAGCTGATCGCGCCGGGCAGTGAACCCTTCGTGGAACCCGTCGCCATGGCGGTGATCATCGCGCTTTTCTGGGTGCAAAAACACGGGACTGACCTTGTGTCGCGCTTTTTCGGCCCGGTCATGCTTTTGTGGTTCCTGGTGCTGGCCACCGGCGGGCTATGGCGGCTCTGGGAGGCGCCCGAGGTGCTGGCGGCCCTGTCGCCGCATCACGCGCTGACCTTTCTGGTGACGCATCAGGGTGTGGCGCTGGCGGTGCTGGGTTCGGTCTTCCTTGCCGTCACCGGCGCCGAGGCGCTTTACGCCGATATGGGTCATTTCGGCGCCCGCCCGATCCGGATCGGCTGGTTTTACCTGACCTTCCCGGCCCTGATGCTGAATTACCTGGGCCAGGGGGCAGAGCTTCTGACCCGCCCCGAGGCGCTGGAGAGCCCGTTCTATCTGATGTTTCCGCCGCAGATGCTGGTGCCGATGGTGGTGCTGGCGATGATGGCCACCGTGATCGCGGCCCAGGCGGTGATCACCGGGGCGTTTTCGCTGGTGCAACAGGCGATCCAGCTGCGGCTCTTGCCCAGGATGAAGATCCGCCAGACATCCGAGGAACAGCAGGGCCAGATCTATATTCCGCTGGTCAACGGCCTTCTGATGTTCGGTGTGCTGGCGCTGGTGATCACCTTTGGCAGCTCTTCGGCGCTGGCGGCGGCCTATGGGATCTCGGTTTCGGGCGCGATGCTGGTGACCTCGCTGCTGGCCGTCGTCGTGGTGCGCTGGCACTGGCGCTGGCCAGCCTTCGCAATCCTTGCGGTGCTTGGCCCGCTGGTGGCGCTGGAACTGGTCTTCTTCGGGTCGAACCTGATGAAAGTGGCGGATGGCGGCTATGTGCCGCTGGCGCTGGCGGCGGTGATGCTGGTCGTGATGCTGATCTGGCGGCGCGGCTCGGCCATCGTGCTGGCCAAAGAGAGCGAGGGCCAGCTGCCGTTGAATGCGCTGGTCGGCAAGCTCGGTTCTGACCGCATCGCAAGGGTTCCCGGCACCGCCGTCTTCCTGACCGCCTCCCCCGACAAGGCGCCGGTCGCGCTTTTGCACAGTCTGAAGCATTTCCGCGCTTTGCATGAGCAGAATATCATCCTGTCAATCGTGACCCGCGACCTGCCGCGCCTCAGCGACGAGACCCGGATGCGGATGGAGGAGATCGCCCCCGGCTTTCGCCGCATCCTTCTGCATTACGGGTATGCCGAAGACCCCGACGTGCCGCGCGCCTTACTGCTGGCGCGGCAGAAGGGGCTGAAATTCGACATCATGTCCACCTCGTTCATCCTGTCGCGGCGCAGCCTGCGCCCCTCGGTCCGGCCCCGGATGCCGATGTGGCAGGCGCGGCTTTTCATCTGGATGTCGCGCAATTCCGCCAGCGCCCAGGATTACTTCCGCATTCCCGCCGGCCGGGTGGTCGAGATCGGCACCCAGGTAAGCCTGTGACTGGTGCCCTTCCCACGCCCGGCTTAAATATGGCTTAGTCCGGGCCGGGCATTGCCACCGGTGGAAATGCGGGGATGTGATGCGGATCCTGATTGTCGAGGATGACGACCTTTTGCGCGACGGGCTCAGCGTCGGGCTGCGGCTGGCCGGATTCTCGCCCGATGCGGTGGGCTCGGTTTCTGATGCCCGTGTGGCGCTGGCGGCGGGCAGTTTCGAGGCGATGGTACTGGACCTGATGCTGCCCGATGGCTCGGGGCTGGGGCTGTTGCGCGAGATGCGGGCAGAGGAAAGCGACCTGCCGGTCCTTTTGCTGACCGCCCGCGACCGGCTGGAAGACAAGGTCGCGGGGCTTGATGCCGGGGCGGATGATTATCTCGGCAAACCGTTCGAGCTGGACGAGCTGGCGGCACGGCTGCGCGCGATCCTCAGGCGCCGCCAGGGCCGGGCCGAAGGCGTGCTCAGCTGGAACGGGCTGACGCTCGACCCGGCGCGGATGCGCGGCACGATCGGCGGGCGCGAAGTGGTCTTTCCGAACCGCGAATTCACCCTGATCCAGGCCCTGATGGAGCGCCCCGGCGCGATCCTCGGCAAGGCTTTCCTTGAGGACCGGCTTTATGGCTGGCAGGAAGAGGTCGGCTCGAACACGGTCGAAGTGCATATCCACAAACTCCGCGCAAAGCTCGGCCCCGATTTCATCGAGACGGTGCGGGGCGCGGGCTACCGGCTGGCACCCGGGACATCGCCCGGGGGGCAGGCGTGATGTCCTCGATCCGGATGCGGCTTTTCCTGATCCTGATGGCGGCGACCGGGGTGGTCTGGCTCTCGGCCGTGATCTGGATCCAGTATTCGACCCGAATGGAGGTCAATCATGTGCTGGACCGCCGGCTGCAGGAATCCGCACATATGGTGGCCTCGCTGATTGCGCGGAATGGCGGTGTGGTCGGCGAGGCGGTGGAGAAACTGGCGCATCCCCGGCCGCATATCCTGCCCGAAGGCGGCCCCGAGGGCTATTCGCATGAGCTGATCTGTCAGGTCTGGGGCTTTGACGGCCGGCTGAAAAGCGAATCCGACGGGGCGCCCAGGGCGCGGCTGGCCGATGATGCGGCCGGGTTTTCCGAACGCGAGGTCGAGGGAGAGACCTGGCGGGTCTATTCCCATATCGACACCGAACTGGGGGTCCGCGTGATGGTCGGCGATGCGCTTTCGATGCGCGAGCGGCTGGTGCGTGGCGTGATTCTGGGTCTGCTGGCGCCGGCTCTGGCCATTTTGCCGGTGCTGGCGGCGCTGATCTGGTTCGCGGTGGGGCGCGGTCTCGCGCCGCTTGACCGGTTGGCGCGGGGGCTGGCGGCGCGACCGGCGACCGATCTTTCGGCCCTTGATCTGCCGCCCGGGCCGCGTGAGCTGCGCCCGATGGTTTCGGCGCTGAACGGGCTGTTTCGCCGGGTGAACTCCGCCCGCGAGCGGGAACGCAGCTTCACCGCCTTTGCCGCGCATGAGCTGAAGACGCCGCTGGCGGGGCTGAAGACCCAGGCGCAAATCGCGACGATTGCGCCGGATGAGGCGACCCGCAACCGCGCTTTGGCGCAGATCTCGACCGGGGTGGCCAGGACTGACCGCATGGTGCGCCAGCTGCTGGATATGACGGCGGCCGAGAATGCCGCCGAGACCAGCGGTGAAAGCGGGCCGGAACAGGATGGCGCCCGGCTGCTGGCCGATCTGGCCGAGGGGTTGCACGGACTGGCCGCGCAGCGCGGTGTGGGGCTTGAGACCAGGGCTGCGACCGGGCTCTGGCGCACCCGCCAGGCGATGCTGCTGGCTCCGGCTTTGCGCAATCTGATCGAAAATGCGATCCTCGCCTCGCCCCCCGGGGCTGTGGTCGAGGCCAGCATGGCCTGCGATACACAAGAGGTCCGCTTCACCGTGCTGGACCGTGGCCCCGGCATTTTGGCCTCCGACCGTGCCCATGTGACCGAGCGGTTCTGGCGCGGCGCCTCAAGCCCTTCGGGGCAGGGCAGCGGGCTGGGGCTTGCAATCGTTGCGGCGGTGATGGAACGGATGGGCGGCAGGCTCAGCCTCTCGCCGCGGGACGGCGGTGGCGAACGGGCAGAGCTGATCCTGCCCGCCGCCTGATCCGGTCAGATGATCCGCACGCGGGTGCCTATCGGCACCACGGCGAAAAGCTGCTGGATATGCTCATTGTAAAGCCCGATACAGCCAGAGGAGGACGGCCGCCCGATCTTCCTCGTGTCATGGGTGCCATGGATCAGATAGGCGGGCCAGCTGAGATACATCGCATGTGTCCCCAACGGATTGTCCTTGCCCGGCGGCAGGAAGGCCGGCAGCGACGGGTCGCGGCGGCGCATATCGGCGGTGGGGGTCCAGGACGGTCCGACTTTCTTGCGGACCACCTCGGTATAGCCGCGTTTGGTCAGCTCTTCGGTCAACGGCACCGACGTGGGGTACAGGCGGTAATCCGTCCCGTCCCCCGACCAGTAATGCAGCGCCCGTGAGGTGAAATCGGCGACGATCACCCCCGAGCCGAGGCTGTCGAAATGGTCGCGCCAGTCCTGCATCCGGAAACCCGAGGAATTGTGCCGCGGATAGGCCGGCAATGCCTGGCTCTCGGCGCGCAGCACCGCCGGCATCGCCAGGGTGGCAAACGCGGCGGCACCGGTCAGCAGTGCCCGGCGGCGCATTTGGGTATCGCTCATCTCTGCTCTCCTTACAGTCACGGGCGTTTGCCGCCCCTGATTGCCCCGATCACTCCCCGGCCTTAACCGGAGCTTAAGACATCAGCCTCAGCGCACCACGATTTTCGCGCCGATGCTCACTCTGGCGTGAAGATCAATCACATCCTGGTTCAGCATCCGGATACAGCCTGCCGAAACCGCACGGCCCACCGAGGAAGGGTCATTGGTGCCATGCACCCGGTAATAGGTGTCGCGCCCGTCTTTCTGCATATAAAGTGCGCGCGCGCCCAGCGGATTCGAGATACCGCCCGGCACTCCGTCCTTAAATTGCAGGTAGCGGCCCGGATTGCGTTTCACCATATCGGCGGTGGGGATCCAGCGCGGCCAGGCCTGTTTGCGGTCGATGATCGCATCGCCACCGTCAAAACGCATCGCATCCGGGCCGACGCCGATCGCATAGCGCAGCGCCTTGCCTTCGGGCATCACGAAGTAAAGCACGCGGGCACCCTGATCGACGATGATGGTGCCCGGAGCCTCTTCGGTCTGGAATGCGATCACACGGCGGACATGATCCGGGTTCATCTTTGCCGGGTCGATGCCGGCGATCATCTGGCCGCCATCCTCGCGCGCGGCATACATCTCGGCCACATCGCCGCTGACCGGGGCAAAGGCGATGCGCCTTTGCGCCTCGGCGCGCGCGGTTTCGGCCTTTGCCTCGGCGGCCGCAGCGGCGGCGGCCGGGTCGGTGGGCGTCGGCTCGACCGGCACACAGGCGGTCATGGCAAAGAGCGACAGCGCAAGAAAGGCGGCGCCGGACAGGTTGGGCATGGGACTACTCCGGAATATTTCGGGCGGATCTTGCCCGCATACCTTAACCAGAGCTTAAATGCCTCACAGCTGTCGCATCTGTGCCGCACGTGCGATCCATATGCCACAAAGCACGATCACGCCCCCAAGCGCCTGGGAAAGCGTCAGTGCTTCATCCAGCACCACCCAGGCCAGCAATGCGGCAATCACCGGCTGCAACAAAAGCGTCAGCGACGAGAAGGTCGCGGGCAGGAAGGCCAGCGCCCAGGCGATCAGGCTCTGGCCGCCGGCCTGGCTGATCCATGACAGGCCAAGCAGCACAGCCCAGCCGGCAAGGCTCAACGGAATCAGCATCGGCTCGGTGATCAGCGCGAAGGGGAAGACGGCGAGGGCCGCGGCGACGGTGCTCCACAGCATGATGGTGCCGGTCGCGAAACGCTGCCGCGCGCGGCCCAGCATCAGGATATAGGCGGCGTAAAGCATGGCGGCGAAGATCGCCACCGCGTCGCCCCTGAGATCACCCTCGCCCAGTGCGGTCGGCCCGCCCTTCAGCACGACGACACCGAAGATCGTCACCGCAAGGGCCAGCGCAAACAGCGCTCCGGGGGGTTTTCGCAGCGCGATCCAGGCGAATAGCGCGACAAATACCGGCGCCATATTCACCAGCAGCGTCGAATTCGCCACCGAAGTCAGATTCAGCGAGATATGCCAGGCCACCAGCTCGGCGCCAAGAATCACTCCGGGCAGGCTGATGGTGATTATATCGGCAAGTCCTTTGGGCCGGGTCGCACCGCCTGCCCGTTCCCGCCCGGCCAGCAGCAGCAGCGGGATCAGTGCCAGCGCCAGCCGCCAGAAGGCGGTCGAGACCGAACCGACCTCGGACAGCCGCACCCAGATCGGCGAACAGCCGATCAGCACGCCGCCAAGCAGCAGCCCCGGCAGGGCGAGACGATTGCGGGCGTCGGGGCTTTGCATATTGGTGATCCGGGTCCGGCCTGGTCATTCAGCGCCGTTGCCGCGATTTCTGTCTTACCCGCCCGGCAAAGACAAGCCCGCTTACCAGCAGCAGAAACCGTGACCGACCAGCAGATTGACGCCGGTGACATAGCGCGCCGGCTCTCGGAGCAGGAAGACCGCCGGCCCGACCATTTCATCGACCGAAGCCATGCGCCCGATCAGCGGACCAGCCCCGAACAATCTGGTCTGATGCACGCTGTCGGGGTGGGTGTTCGTCGGCGTGGCGGTATAGCCTGGCGAGACGGTGTTGACCCGCAGGCCGCGCATCACCCGGTCCATCGCCATGGATTTCGACAGCGGGATCCCGGCTTTCGAGACGTTGTAATGGCATTGCGACAGGCTGCGATTGACGATCATCCCTGACATAGAGACGATGTTGATGACCGACCCGCGCCCATCAGCCCGGCAATGCCAAAGGATCGCGCCGCACCTGGAATTCACGTCGCGGAAGGTGTTGCCGGCACCACATCCTCACCGGGTTCCGGCATGCCGGGGAACATACGCTCCAGCGGGCGGGCGGCCAGCGCTTCAATGATCTGGTGGATCTCATCCAGCCGGTGCGGGATATAGAGAATGCCGCCGCCATCGGCCTTCAGCCGTTTGACGAGGTGAAACGGCAATTGCATCTCTTCGCAGCCAGACGCAGCCAGACGCAGCCAGACGCAGCCAGACGCAGCCAGACGCAGCCAGACGCAGCCAGACGCAGCCAGACGCTGCGGTGGGCGCGTCAGGGATCAACGGTCGCGCGTTCAGTCTTCGTGTCCTGGCGATCCCGATCATCCGGTATCCCTCGACACAGACCAGACGTTGTCGGGCGCGTCGCGATTGAATGCGGTGCCAGTATCCCTATGAATATGCTGGCATTCGCCATAGCGGATCCCGATCACACCCTGCCGCTTTGCCTGAGAGATCGCCATGCCCCGGATGTCGTTCTGCAAGCGGTTCAGGGTGCAGGGGCACTAAGCGGATCGGGCGCGGATGTCGCCACCTGTTTCGCCCCGGAAAGGCGCCAGCGGCGCCGTCACCGTGATCGAGACCTATACGCCCGACATCGCGGCGGGAACCAGGGCGAAGCCCCCCGGAAACAGGCTTGAGAGGCTTACGCCTGTGTTGAGGCGAAGACTGGGTGCTGTCTGCCCCGGCGTGGAATGCGGGGGTCTTCACCATCGAAAAAGTCGAGGATCCGGGCGGCCGCGAATGGGATCTGCATCGCGATCTGAACACCTGAGGTATTTTTCTCTGCTGCGAGGAGGCGGTGAAGCGCTTCCGCGCCAGCGGCACAAAGGGTGGCCGATCAACACCGCATCCGGCCAGGCGCGGCAGAGTTTCCTCTATACGCGGCATCATGCCGCGACCGGAGCCGGATCCGGGGGGAAGTGGGTCCAGGCGCACTGATGGCGATTCTGGTACCAGGTGACGCGGCCTGGATCACCGGCCAGACCCTTAATGTGGATGCCGGGGTGATCAGTTCTGAACCACTTGCCAGGCCTCAAACCGGGGTGCGGCCGGATTGTCGCGAAACTGCTGCGCCATTGCAGTGCAGGCGTTACAAAGCCCCGCCAGGGTCCGCCCATCTTCCCGATGAGGAACCTTGCGATGAAAAAAGTCCTTCCCGCGCTGGCACTGCTGGCAACCGCAGCCCCGGCCTTTGCCAACCCGGTCCAGATTACCTGGTGGCACGGCATGGGCGGCGCCAATGAGCAAGTGATCAACCAGGTCGCCGAGAAATTCAACGCAGCGCAATCGGCCTGCGCCATCACTCCGGTTTCCAAAGGCACTTATGAAGAGGCGCTGGCCTCCGGCATCGCCGCGTTCCGCTCGGGCGGGCAGCCGAATATCCTGCAGGTGTTTGACGCCGGTGCCGCGACGATCATCAATGCCAAAGGTGCCACCATCCCGGCCGAGGATCTGCTGACCCAGAACGGTTATACCTTTGACCGCGAAGCCTTTATCGACGGCATCCGCTATTTCTACGCCGATGCCGAAGGCAAGTTCATCGGCATGCCGTTCAACTCTTCGGCGCCGATCATGTATCTCAACACCGAGGCTTTCGCGAAAGCCGGGGTTGAGGCCCCGAAAACCTGGGCCGAGTTCGAAGCCGTGGCGCCGAAGCTGAAAGAGGCGGGCTATATCCCGCTGACCGCCAGCCAGCTGACCTGGATGTTCTTTGAAAACTACTACTCGCGCAACAATGTGCAGATGGCCAGCAATGTGAATGGCTATGACGGCTTTGACGGCACCGAATTGCGCGCCACCGCGCCCGAGATGATCGCTTTCTGGAACCGGGTGAAGACCTGGCATTCCGAAGAGCTGTTCGGGTTCTACGGCGCCGGCTGGGCCGATAACCAGAAGCCGTTCGAGGAGGGCAAGGTTGCGATGTGGATCGGCTCTTCGGGCTCGTTCGGCGGGCTGTCGAAGACGGCAACCATGCCCTTCTCGGCAACCCTCATGCCCTATGACGAGACCGTGGCCGACGGCAATAAATCGACCTTTATTGGCGGTGCGGCACTGTTTGCGATGGCCGGCAAGCCCGATGATCAGAACAAATGCTCGGCCGATTTCTTCAGCTTCCTGACCTCGACCGAGATCCAGGCCTTCTATCACCAGGCCACCGGCTATGTCGCGATCACCAAGGCCGCCTATGAGAAATCGAAGGCGGATGGCTGGTATGAAAAGAATCCGGTCGCCGAAGTGGGCATCCAGCAGCTGATGCTGCCGCAAGGCGAATGGTCGAAAGGCTACCGCCTCGGCTTTTACCCGCAGATCCGCGTGATCGAAGAGCGTGAATTCAACAAGATCTTCTCGGGCGAGACCACGGTGGAAGACGCGTTCAAGGCGATCGAAACCGAGGGCAACGCGCTGTTGGCGCGCTTCGCCAAAACCTCTGGCTGACCCCTTTTTGTAGACAGCCGGGCCTGCGCGAAGCGGGCCCGGTCTCGCTGTTTCCGCCCGTAAAGGCCACTGATGAGTGACGCCGCCCAACCCATGAAATCTGCCGGAATGATCCGGCGCTGGCTGTCCCGCCCCGCCAGGGCCGCGCCCGCGAAACCTGTTCAGTTCGATCAGCCCTTGCTGCCCTGGCTGTTTCTGGCGCCGCAGCTGGCGGTGATTTTCGTATTTTTCTACTGGCCCTCGGTCCAGGCGATCACCTCATCCTTCTATATCGAAGACCCGTTCGGCTTTGGCGCCACCTTTGTCGGGCTCGACAATTACAAGGACGCGCTCGGATCGGCGGAGTATCAGCGGATCGCGGGATTTACCGCGCTGTTCACGGTTCTGGTAACCGGGTTTTCGCTGGGGCTGGGGCTCTTGTTCGCCGTCAAGGCCGATAAAGTGATCCGGGGCCGCACCGCTTATCGCACCGCGCTGATCGCGGTCTATGCCATCGCGCCGCCGGTTGCCGGGCTGATGGGGATGATGCTGTTTGACCAGCATATCGGACCCTTCGTCCAGCTTGCCGCCTGGTTCGGCTATGACATGAAGGTCGGCATCAATTACTGGGATACCGCCTTTGCGATGATCCTGGTCTCTGTCTGGAAGCAGGTGCCCTACAACTTCATCTTCTTCCTTTCGGGCCTGCAGGGGATCCCGGCAAGCGTCCGCGAAGCGTCGGTGATCGACTGCCGCAACGGGTTCACAAGGTTCCGCACCGCGATCCTGCCCTTGCTGGCGCCGACCGCGTTTTTCCTGCTGATCATCAACATCACTTACGCGCTGTTCGACACTTTCGCAGTGATCGACGTGATGGTGAAGGACAAGCCCGCGAACAACCCGCTGACCCTTGTGTACAAGGTCTATAATGACGGCTTCCGCGGCAATGATATTGGCGGATCGGCGGCGCAATCGGTGATCCTGATGGTGATCGTGCTGGTCCTGACGCTGATCCAGTTCCGCTGGCTGGAACGCCGCGTGCATTACGGGTGAGGCGATGAACCGGATCCGACCCTTTGACCACCTCATCCTGATCCTTGGCACGCTGTTCATGTGCGTGCCGGTCCTGGTCGCCGTGATGACCTCGACCCATTCGGCGGTCGATATCCATATGAATGGCCTTTACCTCACCCCGGGTGACAACGCGGTCGAGACCTATCAGACCGTGCTGACCCGTCAGGGCGGATTCACCGGCCAGGTCACCGGCATGACCATGCTGATGAACTCGCTGATTCTTGGCGTCGGCTTTGCGGTGGGCAAGATCGTGCTTTCGATGGCCGCCGCTTATGCGCTGGTCTATTTCCGGTTCCGTTTCGCGACATTCCTGTTCTGGATCATCTTCACGACGCTATTGTTGCCATTGGAAGTCCGCATCATGCCCTCTTACCAGGTCATGTCCTCGCTGGGGCTGCTGAACAGTTATACCGGGCTGATCGTGCCGCTGCTGGCCTCGGCCACCGGAACGTTCTATTTTCGCCAGTTCTTCAAATCCGTCCCGGATGAGTTGCTGGAGGCCGCCCGCATCGACGGTGCCGGCCCGTGGAAATTTCTGTGGGACGTCCTGATCCCGCTCTCGAAAACCATGATGGCGGCGATCTTCATCATCATGTTCGTCTATGGCTGGAATCAGTATCTCTGGCCGATGCTGATGACGACCGAGGAACGCTTCTTCACCCTGATGCGCGGCATCAAGCAGATCCTCCAGGTCTGGATCGGCAGCCAGATCCCCGATTACAACGAAGCCTTCGCCCTTGCCGTTCTGGCGCTGCTGCCGCCCGTGATCGTGGTGGTGGTGTTCCAGCGCTGGTTCATCAAGGGCCTGACGGAAAGCGATAAATAATGGCCTCGATCACGATTACCGATGTGTCGAAAACCTATCCGGGGGCGCCCGCGCCTTCGGTCACGGGGATCAATCTTTCGATCCGCGATGGCGAGTTTATCGTGCTGGTTGGCCCCTCGGGCTGCGGCAAGTCGACGCTTTTGCGCATGGTGGCGGGGCTGGAAGACATCTCGGGCGGCGAGGTGAGGATCGGGGATCGGGTGGTGAACCGCCTCGATCCCGCCGACCGTGACATTGCGATGGTGTTCCAGAATTACGCGCTCTATCCGCATATGACGGTGCGGGAAAACATGGCTTACGGGCTGAAGAACCGCCGCACACCGAAGGCAGAGATCGAGACGCGGGTGGCCGAAGCGGCCAGGATGCTGGAGCTTGGCCCCTATCTCGACCGCAAGCCCCGCGCGCTTTCGGGTGGCCAGCGCCAGCGGGTTGCGATGGGCCGCGCGGTGGTGCGCCAGCCCTCCGCGTTCCTCTTCGACGAGCCGCTCTCCAATCTGGATGCGAAACTGCGCGTCACCATGCGGGGCGAGATCCGTCGGCTGCAAAAGCGCCTCGGCACCACTGCGCTTTACGTCACCCATGACCAGCTTGAGGCGATGACGCTGGCCGACCGGCTGGTCGTGCTGAACGGTGGCCGGATCGAGCAGGTGGGGGCGCCGCTTGACATCTATCACCGGCCGGCCTCGACCTTTGTGGCCTCTTTCATCGGCTCGCCGGCGATGAATTTGTTGGATGCCGGGCTTGAGGGCGCGCGGCTGCGGCTTGGCACTTCGGTGATCGAGCTGGGCCATCTGCCGGCAGCAAGGGGAGCGGTGACACTGGGGATCCGCGCCGAAGACCTGACCCCTGCCGCCACCGGCCTGCCCTTCCGTCCTGATTTCATCGAGGAGCTGGGGGCGCAGCGCCTGGTCCATGGCCATATCGAGGGCCAGCCCGTGGTTCTGGCCCTTGATCCCGCCGTACCGGTCGGCAGCGAGATGCGCCTCTCGGTGGCGGCGGCCAGGCTGCATCTGTTCGACACCACCTCGGGCAGGCGCATCGCCACTGCCGCGCGCCCGGGCCTCGCCGTGACGGAGACCGCATGATCCTGCCACGCCTGCCTCTGCCACCGGAAGGCACCGGCGACGAGATCCGCGCCCTGCCCCGCAGTGTCGCGATGCATGACGCGTATCTCGCCCGTCTGCCCGCTATGACCGGGATCGAGGCCGGCGGCACCGGCACCGGGGTCGCGCCGGGCTTTCCGCTGACCGTCGCGGCCTGGAATCTCGAACGCTGTCTGTTTTCCGCTGCCAGCGCTGCAAAGATCGCGACCAGCGGTGCGGCTGTGGTGTTGCTCTCCGAGATGGATGACGGCATGGCCCGCACCGGCCAGCGCCACACCACCGCAGATCTCGCCGAAGCGCTTGGCATGGATTACCTTTACGGCGTTGAGTTTCTGGAACTCGGCCTCGGCTCGGAAACCGAACGCGATTTCTGCCGTGATGACCACAATGCACGCGGATTTCACGGCAATGCCGCGCTGAGCCTTGCCGGTTTTGAACACCCTTTCCTCTTGCGCCTGCCGGGTGAGCGGCACTGGTTTCTCGATGGCGGCGACCAGCCGCGCCTTGGGGAACGCATCGCGATTGGTGGCCTGATCACGACGGTTGACGGCCCGGTGGTCATGGTCTCGACCCATCTTGAAAGCGTCAGCACCGCATCGGGCCGCGCAGCGCAGATGAGCGCGATCATCGACCTGATCGACCAGCGCTTTCCCGGCCTGCCGGCGCTGATCGGCGGCGATCTGAACACCGGCAACCATATCGCGGGCGGCTGGCAGGCCGAGACACTGTTCGGCCTTGCCGGGTCACGCGGCTTTACCAGCCATGGCGGGCCGGAGGGTCAGATGACCACCCGCCCCAGCCTGATCACCCGCTGGCCGGACCGTGCGATGAAGCTTGATTGGTTCCTGACGCGCGGATTGCAGGTCGCGCGGTCCTGGATCGTGGAATCGACCGATCCCGACGGGAGGCCGCTCTCGGATCACGACATGATCCTGATCGAGATCAGCGGCCTCGGCTGAGGCCTTCGGGCTCACAGCCCCGGGCCTCAGAGCCCCTCGCGGCGCAGCACTTCCTCGATATAGCTGCGTTTGTCGATGCCAAGTTCGTTCTCGATCCCGACTTCTTCCAGAAAATCAAAGCCCTGCGAGGCGGCGATCAGCAGAAGTGACATCCGCGGCACATCCATGCCGGCCGGGAAATCCCCTGCCGCCACGCCCTCGGACAGGCTGGCGCAAATCTCGTTGCGCATCTTGCCGACGCCTTCGACAATCGCCACTCGCACTGCGGAATCGCGCCGCGTCTCCCAGGCCTCGCTCCAGAGCCGCTCGGCAACCATCAGCAGCGGATTGTCCTCGCCAAGGATCTGCGCCTTGCAGCCCGACAGCACCGTGACCAGCCTTTCGCGCGGCGGCAATTTGCGCAAAGCGGTCACCAGCTGCGGCTCCAGCCGGCTCCAGACCTCACGCACGGCCTCGGCGCGCAGCGCTTCGGCCGAATCGAAATGGTGGTGGATCTGGCCGGGCGAACACTGCAACTGGCAGGCAATGCGCCGCACCGTGGCCGCCGCAAGTCCCTCCTGCGCCACAAGTTCAACCACAGCATTCATAATCTGCTCGCGCCGTGCCTCGCGCGACATATAGGCCAAATCACTGCCTCCGATTTCAGCATTTCATTCATTTTATCAGGTCATGGCGCAAAAACAAGCTGGACATGCGTTCAACTTGGACATACGACCAGAACAAACCTGACTTCTCCTCCCTGCTTTTCAGGACATCCTATGCCCGTATCGCTTTTCCGTGCCCTGGCCGTTGTCGCCGGCATGTCCCTGTTGTCGACCACTTCGATTTTGGCGCAGGAGGGGGCGATGCCGCCCGCCCCGGTCGGTGTGGTGGTTGTCACACCCGAGAATATCGCCGTGACCTCGGAACTGCCGGGCCGGGTTTCCGCAACCCAGGTCGCCGATGTGCGTCCTCGGGTCGGCGGCATCATCGAGAGCCGGGTCTTTGAACAGGGCAGCCTCGTGAAAGAGGGCGATGTGCTGTTCCGGCTGGACCGCGCCAGTTACGAGATCGCGGTCGATGCGGCGAAGGCCTCTGTCGCGCGCGCCGAGGCCGTGCTGGCCGAGGCTGAAGCGACCGAGCGGCGCTATGCCTCGCTCAATGAGCGCAACATCACCAGCCAGGCCGAGTTCGAGACCGCCACCGCGACACGCCTCCAGGCTGCCGCCGCCCTGGCAGAGGCCAAAGCGCAGCTGCGCGCCGCCGAGATCAACCTGGGCTATACCGAGGTGAAGGCGCCGATTTCCGGCCGCATTGGCCGCGCGCAGACCACCGAAGGCGCGCTGGTTTCCGCCCAGGGCGAGGTGCTGACCACGATCCAGCAGCTTGATCCGGTCTATGCCGATATGCAGCAACCGGTCTCTGAATTGTTGCGTCTGCGCCAGGCGCTGGATTCCGGCGCGCTGATGCAGGTTGAGCCCGGCGCCGCCAAAGTCGTGCTGCTGCTGGATGACGGCTCGCAATATACCCATCCCGGCAAGCTTCTTTTCGCCGAGGCCTCGGTTGAGCGGTCCTCCGGCCAGGTGACGCTGCGCGCCGAATTCCCCAATCCGGACGGCATCCTGCTGCCCGGCATGTATGTCCGCGTTTCCGTGGAACAGGCGACCGAGACGGCGGCTTTCGCGATCCCCGGCCAGGCGGTGCAGCGCGATGCGTCCGGCGCGGCGATGGTCTATGTGGTGGCGAATGGCGTGGCAGAGCTGCGCCAGGTCACCCTAGGCCGTTCGGTCGGCAACCGCGTCACCGTGCATGAGGGCCTTGCCACCGGTGATATGCTGATCGTCGACGGGTTCCAGAAAATGGGCCCCGGCGCGCCGGTGTCCCCTGTCTGCTGGGCTGACCCTTCGACCGGCGACACGCCGCCTGATGTCTGCGCCAAAGCGCTTGCTGCCCCGGCAGAAGCCGGCACGAACTGAGACCTGATCCATGGCAAAGTTTTTTATCGACAACCCGGTTCTTGCCTGGGTCATCGCGATCTTCATAACGCTGGCGGGGGCGCTGTCGCTGCCGATGCTGCCGGTCTCGCAATATCCCGATGTTGCGCCGCCGCAGGTCTCGATCTCGACCCGTTTCGCCGGCGCCTCGCCGGAGGATCTGTATCAGCAGGTCACCCAGCCCATCGAGGAAGAGCTGAACGGCATTCCCGGCATGCTCTATTTCCAGAGCACCTCGGAATCGACCGGTGCGGTCACCATTGATGTGACCTTCGAGGCCGGGACCGAAGTGGCCCAGGCCGTGGTCGACACGCAAAACCGTCTGCGCCGGGTGGAATCCGCCCTGCCGCAACAGGTGCAGCAACAGGGTGTCCTGGTCGAAGAGGCCGGCGCGGGCTTTCTGATGATTGTGGCGCTGACCGCAACCGAAGAAAGCGGTCTCGATGCGGTGGCCCTTGGCGATTACATTTCGCGCAATATCGTCAATGAACTGCGCCGTGTCGACGGTGTCGGCCGCGCCCAGGTCTTTGCGACCGAACGCGCGCTCAGGGTCTGGATCGACCCGGCAAAGCTGGTGGGTCTTGACCTCTCGGTGACCGATATCACCGCGGCGATTGCCGAACAAAACGCCCAGGTTGCTGCCGGGTCGGTAGGCGCAGACCCCGCCCCCGCCGGCACCCAGCTGCAGGCAACCCTGCTGGTCACCGGTCAGCTCTCTACACCTGAGCAATTCGGCAATATCGTGCTGCGCTCGGCAGAGGGCGGCGGTCTGGTGCAGCTCAAGGACGTCGCGCGGATCGAAATCGACGCCGAGATGTACGCTTTCAAGACCTTCCTCAATGGCCAGGATACCGCCGCCATCGGCATCCAGCTGTCGCCCACCGGCAATGCGCTGGACACGGCAGCGGGCGTGCGCGCGGTGATGGAACGGCTTGAGCCGCTCTTCCCCGAGGGGATCGGCTATGAGATCCCCTATGACACCACGCCCTTCGTCTCGGCCTCGATCCAGAAGGTGGTGATGACGCTGCTGGAGGCCGTGGGTCTGGTCTTTGTCGTGATGTTCGTCTTCCTGCAGAATTTCCGCTATACCGTGATCCCGACCCTTGTGGTGCCGATCGCGCTGGCGGGAACGCTGGCGGTGATGCTGGCGGCGGGGTTCTCGATCAACGTACTCACCATGTTTGCGATGATCCTCGCCATCGGTATCCTCGTCGATGACGCCATCGTGGTGGTGGAAAACGTCGAGCGGATCATGTCCGAAGAGGGGCTCTCACCGAAAGAGGCCTCGAAAAAGGCGATGGGGCAGATTTCCGGCGCGATTGTCGGGATCACGCTGGCGCTGATGGCGGTGTTCATTCCGCTGGCCTTCTTCCCGGGATCGGTCGGCATCATCTATCAGCAATTCTCGCTGACGATGGTTGTGTCGATTGCGTTCTCGGCTTTCCTTGCGCTCTCGCTGACGCCTGCGCTTTGCGCGACCTTCCTCAAGCCGGTCGCCAAGGGTCACGGTCACGCGAAACGTGGCCCCTTCGGCTGGTTCAACCGCAATTTCGACCGCGCCACCAAAGGCTATACCGGCCTTGTCGGCGGGCTGACTCGGCGGGCGGGCCGGATGATGATCATCTATCTGGCGCTGGTTGCCGGGCTTGGCTGGTTCTATGTCAAAATCCCCTCGGCCTTCCTGCCCGATGAAGACCAGGGCTTCCTGATCGCCAACCTCCAGGCTCCGCCCGGCGCCACCACCTTCCGCCTGCGCGAAGTCACCAAACAGGCAGAGGGCTTTGCCCTTGGCATGGATGGCGTCGATTCCATCGTGGTGATCCAGGGCTATTCCTTCTTCGGCCAGGGGCCGAATTCGGGCCTTGCCTTTGTGACGCTTAAAGACTGGGCCGAACGCACCACGCCCGAGTTGTCTGCCGGTGGTCTTGCCGGTCAGCTTTCGGGAATGCTGTTCTCGATCCGCGATTCCATCGCCTTCGCGCTGTCGCCGCCGCCGATCCAGGGGCTGGGGACCAGCTCGGGCTTTGCCTTCCGTCTGCAAGACCGCGCAAATATGGGCAATGCCGCCTTGCAGGCCGCCGCCGGGCAGATCATGGCGGGGGCCGCGGACAGCCCGATCCTTGGCCAGATGTATATCGAAGGCCTCCCCGCCGGCCCGCAGCTGAGCCTCAAAGTCGATCGCGAGAAGGCCAATGCCTTCGGCGTCACCTTTGGCGAGATCAACCGCACCATCTCGGTCGCGCTTGGCTCGGGCTATGTGAACGACTTCCCCAATGCGGGGAAAATGCAGCGTGTCATGGTCCAGGCCGAAGCGTCGAGCCGGATGAATATTGAAGACGTGATGAAGATCAACGTCCGCAATGTGCAGGGGGGCATGGTGCCGCTCTCGTCCTTTGCCACGGCGGAATGGGGCTATGGCCCGACGCAGATCGTGGGCTATAACGGCTATCCCGCGCTCAGGATCAACGGCGAGGCCGCACCCGGCTTTTCCTCGGGCGAGGCCATCGCCGAGATGGAGCGCCTTGCCGCTGAACTGCCGGCCGGCTTCGCCTATGAATGGACCGGCCAGTCGAGGCAGGAGATCGAAAGCGGCTCGCAGGCGCCGATGCTGATCGGGCTGTCGATCCTCTTCGTCTTCCTCTGCCTTGCCGGCCTTTACGGCAGCTGGTCGATCCCGTTTTCTGTCATGCTGATCGTGCCGATGGGCGCAATCGGTTCGGTCGCGGCGGTGATGTGGGCGGGGCTTTCGAATGACGTCTTCTTCACCGTCGGCCTGATCACCATCGTCGGGCTCTCGGCAAAGAACGCCATTCTGATCGTCGAGGTTGCCAAAGACCTGATCGCCGAAGGCCAGGAGCTGATGGCCGCCACGGTCGAGGCCTGCCGGCTCAGGTTCCGCCCGATCCTGATGACGTCGCTTGCCTTCACCATGGGCGTGGTGCCGATGGCCATTGCAACCGGCCCCTCGGCCGCCAGCCAGAATGCCATCGGGATCAATGTGGTGGGCGGTATGGTCGCGGCCACCGTGCTCGGCGTTCTCTTCGCGCCGGTATTCTTTGTCTTCGTGATGAAACTCTTCGGGACGCATAAGCGCCTCAGCAAGACGGGTTCCGCCAGCAATACCCAAGGGACTGTCCTACCGGCGGAATAACCCTGACGGGGGCATGGCAGAGCATGCCCCCGTCTCTTGTCTATACGTCTCTTACCCCATAACAAAAAGACCAGAGCCATGAGCAGCACCCCATCCAGCCGCCCCCAATTCCGGCCCCGCCCGGACTTCGGGCATAGTCCGGGCTCCAGGCTCGGGCGGTTTCTCACGATCCTGCCGCTGACGCTGGCGCTTTCGGCCTGTGTCACGACGGAATATACCGCGCCGACCCCCGATACCGCTGCGGCCTTCGCCACCGCCGCCCCCGCCCGCAGCGCCAGCGGCGCCTGGTGGCTCAGCTTCCGCGACACCACACTGGACGGGCTGGTGACGACGGCGCTTTCGCGCAACCTCTCGATCCATGAGGCGGTGGCGGTGATCGACGAGGCCGGGGCCGGCATCGCCGCCGCCCGCGCCGCCGATCTGCCCCAGGCCAGCGCCAGCGCCGGCGCGACACGCGGCGACAGCCAGGGCTCCGGCGTGATTTCGGAAAGCACCTCTGCGACGCTTTCCACCTCCTGGATGTTCGATATCTTTGGCGGCAACCGCGCCGCCCGCGCCGCTGCGATTGCCGGGCTGGAAGCCGCGAAACTCTCGGAAGAGGCCGCGCGCCGGGCAGTGACCGCCGCCGTCGCCACCGCCTATATCGACCTGCGCTATTACCAGCAAAGCATCGCCCTGACCCGGCAAAGCATCTCCAGCCGGCGAGAGACGCTCAGGCTGACGCAGGGGATGGAAGAGGTGGGCCAGGCCAGTCGTCTCGATGTTCTCCAGGCCGAACAGGCTGTGGCCCAGGCCGAAGCCGGGCTGCCCTCGCTGGAGATCGGTTTTGACCAGGCGGTGAACCGGCTGGCGACGCTGACCGCATCGCGCAGCGCCGATCTTCGCCCAAGGCTGCAAAAGGGCGGCTCGCAGCCGGCTGCCAGGGCGAAGCCTTCGGTCGGCTTCCCCGCCGAAGTGATCCGCGCGCGCCCCGATGTGCAGATCGCCGAGCGCAATCTTGCCGCCTCCGTCGCGCAGATCGGCGTGGCCGAGGCGGATTTCTGGCCCTCGGTCAGCCTCTCGGGCTCGATCCGGCCGATGAATGTGCAAGGTGGCGGCAACCCGACCTCCTGGTCCTTCGGACCGCAGATCAACCTGCCGATCTTCACCGGCGGCGCCAATAAGGCAAAGCTGAAAGCGGCTGAATCCAGGGCGGTGCAGGCCCATATCCGCTGGCAGGCCGGGATCCTCGACGCGGTCGAAGAGGTCGAGAACGGTCTTTCCGCCTGGCGGCGCGGCGGCACCAATGTGGCGGCGCAGCGCAAGCTCGTCTCGACCGCGCAGGAAACGGTGACCCTTGCCCGCGATGCCTGGGGTGCGGGCCAGACCGATTTCTTCACCGTGCTTGATGCCGAGCGCACCGCGCTTTCCGCCCGCACCGCCCTGGCCGGCGCGCTGCGCGATCAGGCGGCGGCCTATGTCGCGGTCTCGATCGCGGCGGCGGCTCCGATGAGGTGAGTGGCTGCAGCCGGGGTTTCAACCGCAGGTTACCCCGGCTATGGTTTTGCTACGCCGTCGTGACTCTGGTGCCGGACCCTCCGGCGCCACCGCATAACCGGAGCGGGCCATGCGCCATATCGCCCTTCTTGCGCTGATGCTGATCCTGCCGCTTGTGGCCTGCGCGCCGCGTCCCGGCCCTGATGTCTTGCTGCCGGTCACCGCGCCCGTACTCCAGGACCCAGCACTCCAGGGCAGCAAGAAAACCCGCATCTGGATGGTCACCACCCGCGCCCGCGACAAAACCGCCCCCTGGAGTTTCGGCCAGGACCGCGCGCCGGCACCGAGCTATGGCTATTTCGATATCTCGATCCCGCCCGGCCATAAAAGCGGCGCCATCGACTGGCCGAAAGGGCGCCCCGATCCGGCAAAGGATTTCGTCACCCTGGATCAGGTGGCCCTTCCCGCGCGGCGCTTTCTGCAAGATGTCGGCAATGACCAGATCGGCGTCTATGTCCATGGCTACAACACCTCGTTTCAGGAAGCATTGTACCGGCTGGCGCAGCTTTCGGCGGATGCGCATGTCGACGGCAAGCCGATCCTGTTCTCCTGGCCCTCCCAGGCGCATATCGCGGGCTATATCGCCGACCGTGACGGGGCGGATTATTCCCGCTCGGCGCTGGCCGGGCTGATGTCGGACCTGACGCGCGGGCGCAGCACGAAAAAGCCGGTGTTGATCCTCGGACACTCCATGGGCGGGCGTCTGACGATGGAGGCTTTGCGTCAGCTGAAGCTGAGCGGCCGCAGCGATGTGCTGGACCGGCTGGAAGTGGTGCTGGCCGCGCCCGATATAGATATCGACATGTTCCGCGAGCAGATGGCGGTGATCGGCCCGCTGAAACATCCATTGACGGTGCTGGTCTCGTCGGATGACAAGGCGCTGGCCTTCTCGGCCCGGCTGGCGGCGCGGCATGGCCGGCTTGGCACTGCGGATGTCCATGACCCCGGGATCCGCAAAATGGCGCAAAATCTTGGGATCCGCATCATCGACATCACCGACCTGCCCAGCGAGGACCCCGCCCATAGCCGCTATGTCAGCCTGCTGTCCGGGGCCGAAGAAAATGCGGTGACCAGCATTTTCGAAGGGCTGCGCCAGGCCGGGGCCTATGCGCTGGATCAGATCGGGCTTTGAACGGCCGCCAGCGGGAAGGAGACTTCCACCCGCGCCCGCCCGTCGAGGATCTGGCGGCTGATCCTTGTGCCCATGGCGGTGGCCAGCTGGTCGCTGATGGTCAGCCCGAGCCCGGTCCCCGTCGATCCTGGCCGTTTGGCAAAGGCCTGATCGTGGAATTCGGTGCCGCTGGTCGGGTTCTCGATCAGCACCTGCGCCGCAGCCCCGCTGCCGATCCGGATCAGCACCGGGCCGGTGCCATGCCCGACCGCGTTCTCGATCAGATTGCGCAACAGGATCGCCAGCGCATCCGGGTCTACGGCCACCGGCAAAGTCTCAAGATCGCCATCGTCGAACCGGATCTGACCCGATCCGGCCTCCCGCAACCCGATCTCGCGCAGCAGGAGCCGGGTGATCCGGATCAGATCCGCCGGCCCGCGCCCGAGGCCCAGACCCGCCTCGGAGCGTGAAAGCTGCAAGAGCCGCTCGACCCGCCGCGTCAGTGCATCAAGCATCGGCAGCGCACCCCGCGCTTCGGGGTCATCCGACAGGTCAAGCCGCGCCCGGATCGCCGCGACCGGCGTGCGCAGCTCATGCGAGGCATTGGCGACAAAGGCGCGTTCGGCATCGCGCATGGTGCCGATCCGCGCGATATACTGGTTCAGCCCGCTGGCCAGCGGATGCAGCTCATCCGGCAGGCCGGCCTCGGGAACCGGTGAGAGATCGGCGGGCGAACGCGCGGCGATGCCCGCGCTCAGCGCTTCGAGCGGCGCGAACCCCCGGGCGAGGCTCTGGCGCAGCCCCCAGACCAGCAGCGCCACCATCGGCAGGATCAGCACAAGGAAGGCCGAGGCCGCCTCGAGCATCTCGTCGCGCCGCCAGGCGTCGTTATGGGCGACCTCGATCACCGCGTTTTCCGCCGTCACCCGCAACACGCGCCAGTCGTTGAGATCGTGAAAACCATCGGTGGTCAGCGTGGGCCAGGGCGCGGCCGGCACCGGATCGCCGGCGCGCAGGATGCGCAGCACCCGTTCGCCATTCCCCGGATCTGTGCCGATATTCCGGGGGATCACCTGGCCGGGGCTCGCCTCGATGTAAAGCACCGTGGTCTCAGCCATGGCCTGGAGCTCTTCATCCAGCATCTCATTGATTTCATTGTCAAGAAACACGGTCGCCAGCGCCATGGCCCCCAGCCAGGCCAAAAGCACCAGCCACAGAACCCGCCGTGTCAGCCGGCGGCGGATCGACCAGGGTTTCCGGGCGGCGCTCATGTCAGCACATAGCCGAGGCCGCGCCGGGTCTCGATCATACCGGCGCCGATTTTCTGGCGCAGGCGGGAGATATAGACCTCGACCGCATTGCCCTCGATCGCGGCATCGAAATTATAAAGCGCCTCTTCCAGCGCGGGTTTGCCCAGCACCCGCCCCCGCGCGCCAAGAAGCGCGTCGAACAAAGCCCATTCGCGTGAGGTCAGCCGGATCTCCTCGGCCCCGCGCCACAGCCGCGCCGCCGCGCGGTCCACCTCGATATCGCCGACCTGCAGCCGGGTTTCCGGCAGGAACTGGCCTCTCCTTGCATGGGCGCGGATGCGGGCCGACAGCTCGGCAAGGTCAAAGGGCTTTACCACATAATCATCTGCGCCCGCATCAAGCCCCGCGATACGGTCGCTGATCTGGTCAAGCGCGGTCGCGATGATCACCGGCGTGCGGTCGCCGGCACGGCGGCGCTCGACCAGGACCGCGAGCCCCGATCCGTCGGGCAGGCCAAGGTCCAGGATCACACAGGCATACTCCCCCACCGCCATCGCGGCCAGCGCGCCAGCCGCGTCACAGACATGATCGACCGCATGCCCCGCCACCGCCAGATGGCGCAGCACGGAGCCGGCGAGTTCAGCGGAATCCTCGACAAGAAGCAGGCGCATAGCCCCTGCATAGCGCCGGGCCGCAGGTCAGGCGAGGAAAATGCACATTCCGGCAGTGGCCCGCGCGGAAAACCAGGGTGCGGGCGGCTTCTGCAAGCCAGGCGCAAGGTTCGGGGCAGAAAAGCGGCGGATCAGCGGCCTGTAACCGGCCAGATCGCAACCCTCGCCAGGCCCTGCCGGCGCAAGAAAGACAGGCAAATGCCCCTTCCCGCTTTTCTCCGGCGCATCCCGCGTCCGGTCCTCCCGCATAGCGCCCTGAACCTCCTCATCTCCAGCTGGGTGATGCTGGCGCTCAATCACGGATTCTGGTCGCGGCTCATGGCGCAGTTTCCCGGCTCCCCCGGCCGGGTGGTGATCTTCGGGATCGGGGTCTGGGCGCTGACACTGATGACGCTGGAGCTGTTTGGCCCCGGGCGGCTGCAAAAACCGGTGGCGGCGATCCTGATCATGGTCGCGGCCGCCGCCAGCTATTACGAGCGCAATTTCGGCGTGCTGATCGACCGTGAGATGGTGCGCAACATCTTTGAGACCACCTACACGGAATCGCGCCACCTGGTAACGCTGCGGATGGGGGTGGCGATCTTCCTGACCGGCGTGGTGCCGGCGGCGCTGGTCTTCTGGCCGAAGGTGCGCCGCGTCGGGCTGGTGCATCAGCTCTGGCGCTGGCCGACCGGCGTGGCGCTGAGTTTCGCGCTGATGGTCGGGGCATTGTTCAGCCATTACAAGGATTACTCGGCCATGCTGCGCGAGCGCCATGATCTGATGGGCGCCTATCAGCCGGGCGCCAGTCTCACCGCCGGTATCCGCTTTGCCCGCGAGCAGTGGAAGACCGCCGACCCTGTTGCCGCGCCCTGGGGGCGGGATGCGAAACCCGGAACCGCGCTGGCCAGTGCCGACAAGCCGGTTCTCCTGGTGGTTTTCGTGGGCGAAACCGTCCGGGCGCAGAATTTCGGGCTGAACGGCTATGCGCGTGACACCACGCCGGAGCTGGCAAAGCGCGATGTGATCGCTTTTACCGATGCCACCTCCTGCGGCACCTCGACCGCCGTATCGGTGCCTTGCATGTTCTCGGGGCTCGGTCAGGCGGGCTATAGCCGTGAGGCCGCTTTGGGGCGCGAGAATCTGATGGATATCCTCGGCCAGGCCGGGATCCGGCCGCTCTGGGCCGACAACAATACCGGCGATCAGAATGTGGCAAAGCGCACTGGCTGGTCCAGGATCGACGCGACGCTGGCGCCGGAGGCCTGCAAGGTCGAATGCACCGACGAGGCGCTTTTGCCGGTAATCCGCGATACCCTGGCCGGGATCGACCGCGATACGGTGCTGGTCCTGCATATGATCGGCAGCCATGGCCCCGCCTATTTCCTGCGCTCTGCGCCGGAGCGGGCCGGTTTCTCCCCCGCCTGCGAGACCGCGCAATTCGCCGATTGCAGCACCGAAGAGATCGTCAATGCCTATGACAATTCGATCCGCGAGACCGATCATGTCCTTGCCAGCACCATCGACATGCTGGCGGATGCGCAGAATGTGATCCCGGCCATGGTCTATATGTCGGATCACGGCGAGTCTCTGGGCGAGAACGGTCTTTACCTGCATGCCGCGCCCTCGTTCATGGCGCCGGCAGAGCAGGTGAAAGTCCCCTTCATCCTCTGGCTCGACCCGCGGTTCACGGCGGTGATGGGGCTTGACCGCAGCTGTCTGGCGTATGAGGCCGCAAAGCCCGTCAGTCACGACAATTTCTTCCATACCGTGCTGGGGCTGATGGATGTCAGTACCTCGGTGCGCAACCCGGGCCTCGATCTGACCGCGCCCTGCCGTAAAGATGTCATCATGTAAGACGAATGCCGTCCTCGCCATAAACCAGCCACGCATTGGCGATGGCGGCGGAGAAATCGGGATCATGGGTTACGGCGAGAATGGTGGTGCTGGTCAAAGCCTCCACGCCGATCAGCCGGCGCTGGATCTCATCGAGCAGCAAGACGCGCGGGCCATACGCTATGCCGGCGGCCAGCGCCACCAGCCGCTTTTGCCCGGCATCAAGATCAAGCGGATGCTGATCCGCCGGATCCGCGATCGCCAGCTGCTGCAAGACCGCGAGCGCCAAAGCCGGCGGGCCCGCAAGGCCCGGATTGCGCGCAGCCAGCGCCACCTCATCAAGCACTTTGACCGACAGGAGATGCCGGTCCGAGGATTGCGCGACCATTCCCGCCACCCGGGCAGGATCTGTCGCCCCCCGGGCCGGAAGGGTCGATCCCGGCCACCGGTATCCGGCCGGAAAGCGGCTGTTCCAGCCCGTCAAACAACCGCACCTGGCCCGGATAGCCAAAGGCAAGCGCCTCGATGGTGACGGTGTTGCCCTGATCCTGCCCGCCGCACATGCCGCAATCCCGACCGGGCAGATGCGCTCGGGCAAGGCGGTCGAGGCCAGCGTGCTGCTGGTGAATGGCCGGGGCACCCGGCCCTGATTCAGGATCAGATGCCGGTCGAGAAGCCCCTCCATCCAGCCCTGCCAGCCGATATCCAGAAAGATCACCGCCATCCCCCAGGGCGGTCTGCGCAGATGCCCGGCCCGCAGATCTCGGCTTGCCGCATCAAGATCGGCCATCGGCTCTTCAAGCATCAACAGGCGCTGGCGTCTCGCCCCCCGGAAAGGCGGCGGCAATCGCGATGGATCAGATGAAGTTCAGATCGTCCAGCGCCTCAACGGTCTGCGCCCGGATTTCCCCGACCGGCAGGCCAGGGTTTTCCGGCCGCAAGCCACCTCTTCGCGCAAAGCACAGGGCGACCGCTGAGTTGCAGATGCGGGCGCTGCCCGACCGCCTGAACCAGCCGCGCATGATCGGCCCGGGGCATGGCGCGCAGGGCGGTGCCGGTCCAGATCAGCATGCGATCAGCCGCAAGAAGGCCGGAAAGACAGCGCGCCAGAATGGTCTTGCCCATGCCATTTCCGGCGAGAACCGACAGTTGCGCGCCGGGCTTCCAGCGTGATGGACAACCCGTTGAACAAAGGCGCCTTCCCCGGCGCGCAGAAAAAGATCTTTTACACTCAGCGCCATAGCAGCAAGAACACCGGTTGCAGTACAGCCAGAGCCAGGACACCCCGTCGCAGCCAGATCTCGGCCGGACTGTCTTCGACCGGGTCAATCAGCCCGCGCCGGGGGCGGGCGCGAAAGCCACGCATCTCCAGCGCCCCGGCACGGATCGGCGCCTCGGTAATCAGCCCGCGCACCAGCGGATTGACCATGCCGGCAAGCATCCGGAACCGCTCGCGCAGCAGGTTGCGCGCCGAGAACCCGCGCATCTGCAGGCTGTCGCGGATCTGCCGCGCCTCCTGGACAACGCTTTCCACCAGCGGCAGCGGCGCGGTCAGCAGATAGGAAACCGAGGGCCTGCCCCTGCCCCGTCCAGTGCGCGGGCAAGATCCGATGGCCGCGTGGTCATCACGAAAATGAGGCTCACCGACAAGAGCAGCGCAAGGCGCGAAAAGACGAGGAGCGCATAGCGCAGCCCCTCGGAACAGCAAGAGAACGGGCCGCAGTGCCGGGCCGCCCGCTCGATCAGGAAACCATGGACAAGGCCGGCGCGAGCCCGACCGGCAGCATCAGCATCCTCAGGCAGAGCATCCGGCCACAGGCAGGCGCGCTGCCAGAGCGCTTCGGACCAGGCCGATACATGGTTCTTACCTTGGGTTTTTGCGGTGCTCAGGCCCGGCTATGGGCGAGAAACGGCCAGTCCGAGGTCGCTCGCCCGGGCAGCCCGCGCAGGATGCCCCAGACCAGCACGCAGGTCAGCACCTGATCGGCGATGTTCCAGCCCGGCACGGTGATCAGCACCGAGGGGAACAGGTCCTGGCCGAGTTTCAGCGGATAGGCGGTCAGGAAATCGGCGCCCGATCCGGTGACGCCTCCGAACAGGTAAATCCGGATCGGAACCGGGATAAGGGCCAGCGCGATGGTGACGATTACGCCGGAGATCGCCGCCTGCCAGACCTCGCGGAAAAAGCCCACCCGGGCAAGAAGGCCGGCCACGACCCCTGTCACCAGCGCAACCGGCGCGAAGAAGGCGGCGGTCAGCCCCTGGATCAGACCCCGGATCAGGTTGGTCAACAGCCCCATGAGCCCGCCTGCCACCGGCCCGGCCAATACCGTCGCCAGCACTGTCCTGATCGAATCAAAAACGATCGGCAGTTTCAGAAACGACGCGGCCTGGCCAAGCGCGATGTTCCGCGCGATCGCGATGGCCACAAGCACCAGGTTGCGGGGAGAGGAAAGTCAGGATGTCATGGATGGGCTCCTCTGGATTCAATTTAAGCGGGATGGATGACCAGCTCGTCATAGCCGGGCAAAGCGCAGGGCTCGCGGGTGAAGATGAGGTCAACCGGCAGCGAACCGTGATCCCGGCTGTGGTACAGACGGCGCTGTCTGGCAGCAGATGGCGGCCAAAGGCGCACCCCTCGCCATCGGTGATGGTGGGATGCACATGCTCGCCACCCGGATCGACGGTGCCGGTCAGCGAGGTGATCTCGAAATGCCCCTGGCAGAGCGTGCCTTCGGGCCGGTTCGCATGGCGGATCAGCGCCCGGGTCAGGCGGCAGGCACAGGGAACAACCGAAATCGCCGCGACCCCGCTCTGGCGCTGAAAGGCGCGCAGCGCATCGGTCAGATCGGCGGCAGGCGGCAGGCGGCAGGCGAAGGCACCGAAACCTCCTTGCGACAGGCCAAATGTAGAGGGGAGATCGGCGGCAGAGGCCTGCCCCTGGGAAGGATTGGTCAAGATCGCTCCTGCTGCTGGCGGTCCGGTGCCGGCCGGATGGCGTTTTATCCCGGATCGCAGCCCCGCCCGGGCATGGGTCGGACAAGGCACATCCCCAGCCTTCCAGTGCCGATGCTGACCAGATATGACCAGGCTCTCAATTCTGGTAACATGCTGCGTTGCAACAGGAATATTCTCCGATCACAGGTCCGGGCAGCCCTTTTGACCCATTGCATTGCCGCGCCCGGGGTCTAGTATTGCGGCAATATGATCAAATGACAGGATCGGCCCATGTCCATCACCCTCCACCTGGCGCAGCCCGGCAGCACTGAACTGTCGCATTATGAGGGCGCGATTGTGATTTTGCGCAATGGCGGCGGGGGGTTCGGTTCAGGAGCCGCTGCGCTGGATGCGCTCAGCGGTGGGGCGATCAGCCGCGCGGCGGAGGCGCCGCGGTTCACCGGGAAAGCCGGGGAGTGCATCGACCTGCTGGCGCCGCAAGGGCTGAAAGCGCGGCGCGTGGTGGTGCTGGATCTGGGGCCGGCTGAGGTGCTGACGCCGCTGATCGCCAGCCGGGCCGGATCGGCGCTCGCGAGGCATCTGGAGACCGAGGCCGAGCCGGCGGCGCTCATGCTGTTCGAATGCGGCGCGGGCCCGCTGGCAACCGATGCGGTTCTGGCACAGCTGGTGCTGGGAATGCGGCTCGGGAATTACCGCTTCGAGATGATGGCAAAGGCGGACAGGCCCTTTGATCTTGCCCTGACGCTGGAAACCACCGAAACCGCCTCGCTTCCTCGCAGCGAGGCGCTGGCCGAAGGGGTCAGCCTTGCGCGCAGCCTGGTGAATTACCCGGCCAGCCATCTGAACCCCGACACTTTCGCCGATTATCTGAACCCGCTGCGCGAGGCCGGGATCGGCATCGAAGTGCTGGAGTGCGCCGATCTGGAGCGTCTGGGCATGGGCGCGGTGCTGGCGGTCGGCAATGGCTCGGCCCGCGCGCCCCGGGTGATCGTGCTGAGCTATAAAGGGGCCGAGGGGCAACCGCTGGCGCTGGTCGGCAAGGGCATGTGTTTCGATGCCGGGGGCCTCGCGATCAAGACCGGGCCGCAGATGTTCACCATGAAGGGCGATATGGGCGGCGCGGCGGCGGTGATCGGCGCGATGCTGGCGCTGGCGCGGCAGAAGGCAGCGGTGCATGTGGTCGGCGTGCTGGGCGTGGCGGAGAATATGCTCTCGGGCAGCTCATATAAGCCAGGCGATGTGGTCTCCACGATGTCGGGCCGCACGGTCGAGGTGTTCGACACCGATTGTGAGGGCCGCATGGTGCTGGCCGATGTGCTGCATTACACCGCGACTCGGTTTGAGCCGAAAGCCATCATCGATCTGGCAACGCTGACCTATTCGGTGATGCGTGGACTGGGTCATGTCTTTGCCGGGCTGTTCGCCACGCATGACGCGCTGGCCGATGCGCTGCTGGCCGCCGGGGAGGCCACGGGCGAGCGGTTCTGGCGGCTGCCGCTGGACCCGGCCTATGACGAGAACCTGAAATCTCCGATCGCCGATCTGCGCCAGCATGGCCGCGATCTGGAGGATGGTGACGCGCCGGTCGCGGCCGCTTTCCTGAAGAATTTCGCGGAAGGCGTGCCCTATGTACATCTCGACATCGCCGGCAAGGAGCTGATCGACGAAGACCGCCCTCATGCACGGGCCGGCGGCGCCGGGTTCGGGGTGCAATTGCTGGAGGAATGGATTTCCTCGGGAGCGGCGGCGGCGTTCAGGGCCGGCGCCTGAGCCGCTGGCTGGCACCCGGAGGGGTTTTGCACCCCTCCGGATTGCCACCCGTTTTTCAACTAGCCGTTTTTGTTTCATTTTTTTGCTTCTTTTGGAACTTTTCCGGAATAGTTGGAACTTTCTGTTCTTTTTTCGTTTTGGAGAGAGCCCTGCGGCGCCCGTATTTCTTTCCGTAGTTTTCGATTTCTTTGAGAGATTCATGACCCGTCCAGGCACCAATCTGGTGTGTGGTCGCCTCGGCCTCGATCAGGTCTATGGTGCGGGATTTCCGGAGGCCGTGCGCGGTGCGCCCCTCGATCCCAGCCTCCCGCACCTTTCTGGCGAACCACTGTGAAACCGACTTGGCAGACCGACTGGCCCCCTGCCTGGTCGTCATGAAGGTCACATGCCGGTCATTCCGGGCGTTGATCGCGCGGTGCAACTGGGCGAGATCCTCGGCAAAGTCTTCGGCGAAGGTTGGCAACTCACGGTCATACGGAATTGAAACCTCACCGCCGGTCTTCACCTGGCGGAAATTCAACCACCCGTCATGGTCGATGTTACCCTCACCCAGGCACACCGCATCTGAGATGCGGGCACCCGTCCAGTAGAGCAGTTCGAAAGCCAGACGCTCGACAGAACCAATCGGCCAGAAAGCGCGGAATTGCGAGATCTGCTCACCGTCCCACGGGATATGACCATCGGACTTCGGCACCTTGACCCGGGACAGCGTCGCGGCGGCACTGGCAGGCAATTTGTATTCTGTGGCCATCCAGGCGCAAAACGCCCTCCAGATCTTAAGACGGCCATTCCGGGCATGCGTTTGGAACCGCTCAAGATCCTTCCGAATATGACGATCCTCAAGATCAGCAACCTTGCCGGACCCATACAGGGTGAGAATATCATCCAGCGCCGTGCGCCGCCGCGCCCTGGTCGAGGCGGCCAGCCCCCGAAACACCTCCGACCCCTTATAGGCCACCACAGCCGCCGCAAGCGTCCCCGACCGCACCACTACCGGCGCAGGCGCTCCATGGGCCTCGGCATAGGCTTTGAGGAAAGCAGGATGGTCTATCGGCAGATCGGGCATCGGAATGCCCTTCTTGCCCTTGGGGCGATAGTAAAATCGGGGATTTCCGCTGGGCCAGATGCCAGACGGATTCAGGTGTTTGAGCTTTACAGACCGAAGGCCGCGTCGCATGAATTGCCGCCTCCTGCATCACCGGGAGCTCTGCCGAAGACCGGCAAGGCATACATTGCCTGTTCGAGTTCCTCACGCAGCCAGACCTTAACGCCGCCCAAATTGCGCGCCTCCGGCATGATGCCCTCCCTCACCAGCTTGTCGAAATGGGCGGGCGAGCAACCGCAATACCGGGCCGCATCTTCGCGGCGCAGGCTCCCCGGCGGGGTGATATGCGGTTGCACTCGGGTCATCAGTCTATCCGGCAGCTCATTTTAGTGTCAGGTCACCACATCGAAAATACGGATTTTCGTGCGATCACGCGTGTTTACCTATTGTCTTTCAGCTCAGAGAAAATCCAAAGCACCTGATTTTAGTTTTCCACATGAATCAGACAGCGACCTCGGATTCGACTTTATAGAACTTCGGATAGGTAATGCGGGGACCGCGTTTCAACAGGACTTTTCCACCCTCGGCATCCGCATCAATCATATAGAGATGCTTACGGTAATAACGGTTGTCATCATCTTCGCCATCCGGCTCACGCAGGATAAGCATATGGAGAGCGTGGAAGGGCTCTGGGATGTTCCATGCCGTGATAGTTTTGGCATCCATAGATTAGGCCTCCGGCTCAAAAGTCATGCCGGAAACGATCTTGCACACAGCACTCGACGCGAAGCTCGCAAGGGCCTTGGTGTTCACCACATCCATTGCGTAGAGGTCGAGCCACTCGATCTGCTCATAGGTATTGGCCTTGAAGCGGATCGGGTGGTTCAGCGAGAGCGTCTCACCGTGATCGGACACCCCCTTTTCGCGCCGCACATCACCGTGCCCCCAGAACACCGGAGCGTCGATGCCCGCAATATGCTTTGCAACGAATTCCGCGATGATCCACGAATGCTCGAAGAGGCGCTTCAAATCCATGGGCCGCTCGCCTTTCACAGGCAGATCGAGCTGCTTACCCCGCCCGTGAAGAGCTTCGGCGACCCAGAATGCGACGAGGTCGCGGCTCGAGTAGAGCCAGTGGCCATTTGCGCCCTTCTCGCCATAGGCTTCGAGGTAGCCCTTCAAACGATAGTCGCGGAGGAGCTCCGGCGACCAGAACGAAACGACACGAACATCCGCAGGCGTATGGGTATAGGTTTTCATAATTCAACTCCGTAGCTGTCAGCAACGGTCATACCATCGCCAACAGCTACGGTCAATCACGTCAACACCTCCAGCAACGCTTTCCCGAGCATCGCCCCCATGTGACCTTTCGGACCAGTCATGTCCCTCAGGTTGCCCAATGTCGCATCATAGGTCCGCAGATTGCCAAGAGCGGCAACCGCGCGCGCCTTGATCTGCACCCCCTCAATCGTGCTGGATGCCTCCTGCAAAACCTGCCGGGCAAAATCGAACATCCGATCACGGGCATCGATACGTGCTGCATCGACTGCATCGAAGTTCGACGCCTTCTTGATGCGCTCGCATTCCGCCAGATACCCCGGCAGCAGCGCAACCCCGAGTTCAGCCCGATCCGCTTCGCTCTGCCAGTAGAGCAATGTCTTCTTAGACGTTGGCCTTTTCCGCCTCGCCGCCCGAGCCAGCGCCCCGAGCATAGTGTTTCGCCGGCCTTCCATATTGAGCAGCTCAAGGCGGCGCATTGGCCTTTCCTGCCCAGGGCGGACAAGGCCAAAGCCATCAAGGTTCCGCTCGAGCTCGCCGAGCCACCCACCGCCCTGCACAACGCAAGGATCCGGGGCCAGCGGCCATTTCGGGCGCCACTCGCGCCACATCGCGTCCCAGGCCGCGCAGGCCGCATGATAGGCCGCTTCGACGCGCGGCAGCTCTTCGCCGAGCGCCAGCAGAGCCGGGTTTTCCGCGACCTCGGGCGCCGCAACTGCGGAAGCTGCGCAAACCGTAAGAGGGGCGAGGGCCGCCACGGGGGCGGCGGTGATGAACTGGCGACGCTTCATTGCAGGCCCCCCATCAGACGTTCGGTCTGGCGCAGGGCGCGGCGGCAGTAGCTGCGGGCTTCGCGGATGTGCTGGGGATAGCCCGAGGCGCTTTCGGTCGCGTCGAGCGCGAGGGTGAGCATGTCGGCGATTTCGTGCAGGCTTGCGACAGGCATGACCTGTCCGTTATGGCAATGAGTAGCCATTCGCGTTCTCCCTAAAGAACGAGTTTCGGTTAGGGCCGGGCGAGAACTCTCACCTTCTTGCTCGGTCCGATTATTCTGATATCATAAACCACATGAGCGCTCAACAAGAAAATGATACCAAAAACCGTGGTGGGCGGCCAGCTACTGGCCAGGGCACACCCGTGATGGTCCGCCTCAACCCCGAGCTTCTGGCATGGGTAGACACCGAGCGCGCCAAACTCGACCCCGAACCCACCCGCCCGGAATTCATCCGCCAGGTGCTGGAAGAGCGGAAGGGCTGAGGATGGAACTGAGCAAGTTTCACAGAGACACGCTGGACGGCTTGCGCAGAGAGTGCAGCTATGACGATACAAGACCAAACGGGTATCCGGGTTCCTTCATCGCCCGAGGCCGCTTCCCCAGCGGGATGAAGACTATTTCTCAGCTTCTTGAATATGGGATGATCGTCGAGGGAGAGATCGTGCCGGGTGGAGGCAAGGGCTATCGGATCACCGAAGCAGGGTTAGCCGCACTGGCCGAACCGATACCACCGAAGCCTCCCCGCAAAGCGCCGAATTTGATGCCCGCGCCTTCGCGGCTGGGCGTTGCCAAAACACGGTGGGACAAATGACCATAAGCGCCCTGACCGTTGAGCAGTTGGTTGTATGGCTTGATGGCGCCTATCCATCCGGCGAATCTCCCGCGCTGATCAAGGCGCACCTTGAAAAAACCTTCCGGCAAGTATCGACAAAAGACGACTGGCGGGAATTTGAGCGAAATCTTGATCAAGCCATTATGCAACACGCAATGAAGTGCCATGTCCGGGAGATTGCGCTGAGAGGACGGGAGACGTGAGATATTGGACCACGGGTGATCCTGTAACGGATTGTGTAATGAACCAGCTTGAATCGATAGATGAGTGGGGTTCTGAGCCAAATGCCCAGTCGGTTCAACAACTGCTGACCATCGTGATCAATGCTGAAACGATGCTTCCCGCTGCTGTGAAAAAACATTTCCGCTTCCCCAACCCCTATGTCAGGGATGACCACGAGCGGAGAAACCAGGACTACCGGAACGACCTGACCAACAGGATCATCGCAGCGAACAGGGCTGGTTTGGACAGTGCCGATGCAGATCCTTCGCTCAGGCGAGGCGGTGGCGCCGATCTGTCTGATAGGCCCCGCAGCCAGGGCGAGTTGATCCTCGAAATGCTGACTGCGTTTGAGGAGACCAGATCCAGCGCCGCCTTTCACCGCCTTTATGCCGCTGTCAGCCCCACAACGCTTCAGGGCAGGATCCGCACCATCGAGATGCTGATGAAGCGCAAGAAGCCCTATGGCAACCAGTCCCCTGAG
>NZ_QNHG01000007.1:114607-117099 GCF_003290025.1 Pseudogemmobacter bohemicus | reverse complement strand
CCCTCGATCCCCCGCCCCGCCATGCCGAATGCATCGACGGTGCCCGCGCACGACCGCCAGAAGACGTTGGAGGCCCGTGATCATACGCTGAATTCCTCGAGACGATCCGCGACCCGGAGCATGAAGACCACAAGGCGCATCTTCGCTGGGCGGGCGGACATTTCGATCCGGAGTGGTTCGACGTCGACCTGATCAATAAATATCTTCGCAATACATTCCGCACCAACGTCAGCAGGCGTCTACATCAGCCGAAGTCCAAAGCTCCCAATCGATGAAAAAGCAGCATATAGGGCGGGAAGCAGTCTGACGGCGCTGCGGCATGGCGGTCGCGGCAAACTTGGGGAAAGCGGTCATCCGCGCGCGCCGCAGCGAACACCCTACATTCCGGCCCACACGGGCGGGAAGCCGACTGACGGCTTCGCAGCATTGTGACTCCTGCGACATGGGCAGAGCGGTCGTTCATACAACTTGCAGCATATTGGGTAGTCGCCCTACCGGGCTATAATGCCACGACGGAGCAGGCGGATCGGCTCCAACCTATATGCCGCGCTGGTAGATCGGCGGGCGACCATTGTCCCGATCATCTCGATTCAGGAAGATCTCGTATCCGGTGAGGTGGAAGGCAGTATTTCCGAGATCATTCACCGTATCCAGCGTATCAACATGGATGAATTGGCGATAAGAAGCGCGAAAGCCCTCGCCAAGCGCTGCGCGAAAATAGATGCCCTCGGGCCCGATCGTGAGGCAGGCCTCGTCCTGCGGGTCATTTAAGTCTGACAGCGAAGTGGCAGAAAATTCAGGCCGGAGAATCCAGTCTTCCCCAAAAGATACGCATTGCTCCCGCGCATCCCATTGAAATATTCGGTGCCAATTCGCCTCACCCGACCTGCCGAAGTCTGGATTTAGGAGCAGGATTGTCGGCTTGCCGTCAGGATCATCTCCCTGTCCGGAAAGCTTGACGCCAAACATTGGAAGACTGCTATACCTTTTGAGGAGAAACAGCGCGCCTTTTGGCATATCAACCAAAGCCGCTGACCTCGCGTTCAATGTGCTCCGCATACGTTTTCTCTCCAAATGGCCGTTAGTCCCAGCCACGCCGAATATCGGTACGGTGGCATTCAGGGCAATGCAGTGCGTTGATCGGACGATTTTCGCGACGAGCCTCGCGGCGCTCGTTCTCGTCAAGAACTTCAGCTTCGAAGCGGCGACCACAGTTGTTGCAGCGGAAATGAATACGCTCAGTCATAGGCAATACCTGCGTTGCCAATGAACTCATTCCAGAGTACCTCCGCAGCGCGCTCAGGTGTCAGCCTCTCCTCAGCTTTACCGAAGACATTCATGGTTTGGGTGAGGAACTGTTCGTAATCATCGGCCGAGATATTGAAGCCGCCGTTTGCGGTATTCGCTCCAGAATTTTCGCTGAATGAGTAGTATATGTCACCCAAAGCGATTTGCGAGTTTCGGCAATGCACCGATATGTGGGCCGTACCGTTCCGATGGCCGCCATTTACGATTGTTGCTCCGAAAGAGGTCGCGTTTCTGTCAACGAAACGACTCCGCAATCCATCGATTGAGTTGATTTCGATGACCGCTCGCTGGAAGTAGTCCTTGATGGTGGCAAAGGCGGCGTCGCGGAAATCCCCCCTGTCAATGTGGTCGAACTGTCGTTTTGCTCGGTAGCGGGCCATTGCGGGGCGTAAGGCGTCTGGTTTAGGGGCCGCCTTTTCAGCCGTGGATATACTTTCAGCCTCGATGATACGGCGAAGCTCCTGCACCACATTTAGGTAAGCAGTATTCGAGTTTGCCCATTCACTGATTGCTTTACCGTCAGTTGGGACGGCCTTGAGCTGGCGCAGCTCGCCCATCGCCTTCCAGTCGCATTCCTCCAAGATAATGGGGACTACACGCGCCTCCCCGGAAGCATGGCGCTCGAGGGCCCGCTTCATCTCGCGCTCGACGCAATAGTCAGACGCTATAAAATCAGGGCTTACCAACAGCAGGACTAGATCGGCGGCATCCAGTTCCCGGGTGATATCAGCGTCAAGCACGCTTCCGGCCAAGATATCCCGATCATACCAAGTCTCGATATGTCCGGCTCGCGTCAAATTCTTAAGGTGTACGTGCAGCCGGTCAAGTGCGGCCTTGTCGTGGTGGGAATAAGAGATGAATGCGCGCATGTGCTCAACTTAAAATGCTAGGTTTTTGCATGTCACGCCCTAATATATAATGGATCGCAACATCTTTAAGCGTGGGTGAAGCGGCACTACTTCTGTTGCACCAAACTACCGCTTCACCGTTCGCAATCAGCGTTTCTTGTTCGACTGAGACAGCACCGAACCGGCGAGCGCCTTGGTGTTCTCAGAGTAGCGATCACTGCGAAGCACCTTTGAAGCAAGATCCTCCATCTTTGCCCCCGTTTGTCGACTGGTGTTGGATTGGGACAACGCGGACCCGGCAAGCTTACGCGCAACCTGCGAAGAACCAGGCTTGAA
>NZ_QNHG01000007.1:40074-113455 GCF_003290025.1 Pseudogemmobacter bohemicus | reverse complement strand
GGGCTGAGATGGCTATACACAGTGAGCTATACCGCCTCAGATCCGAGGCATCGCGCTACCATTTCGAGAAGGCCCGAGGCTACCCGTGAAAACCATCCGAGACCCTCTGGTCGCCTATAACGAGCGCGTGAAAATCTTCGCGGGCTTCATGAATGCCCTCTCGCTGGGCCTGATCGGCTTCGCCGTGCTGCGGCCGCTGACCGAGACCCTGAGCAACGCGAACCTGTCCACTTTGTGGTGGGGAATCGCGGGACTCGCATTGCACGGCGTTTCGCACTATATTCTAGGAAGGATACGCAAGGAGGTGAAGGAATGACGTTCTTCGAATTCATCGTCCCGGTCATCGCGCTGGCGGTTGCTGGCGTGGGGATCCTCGTGCTGCGCCACCAGGAGAAGCAGCTCGACAAGCCCACGCACCGGCACCACCCCGCAGAGTGATTTCTGCAACCGCGAAAGATCCGACAATATAGGGTTAGGGGCAAAATCGGCCCTGAAATCGTATTATCGAGCCTCATCACTCGTGGCTTGATAATAAACACCCCGTCAAGCAAGGCTCGATAATATGGGGTGAGCGGCTCAGATCACCCCAACAGCAGGTCGGTAAGGGCAGCGGTCAGAGGCTGGCTCGATCTCTGAGGCAAGCTCTTCACTCCATCCTGTGCGCGACGAGTTTTTGCATAGACCGCATCCAGCCAGGCACGATCCATATCCATGATGATAGAGATATGGCGTGGCTCCAGAGGCAGGCGCATCATCCGGCACCATGCTTCCACCTCCGAAGGCTGGAGCGCGTTCGGGCCGGCCGGGTGATAGGTGCGGGTCAGGCTCAGGCGCTGGAAGGTGTTCCAGAGGATCCGGCCGGCCTCAGGCGGCACAACCTTTTCACCTTTGAGCGCGGATGTGACGGCTTCGCAAATCTGGCGGGACAGCCGGCGCATCAGCGGATACCGAATGCAGATTTCGACCGGCGCGAGGCCTGCATCGAGGTGGAAACCGATTTCCCGATAATACCTGGCGCGGCCGCGCCGACCACATTGCCGGCGGTCCGGGTCGAGATTCGTTCGACCGCCGCCCGCCAGTTGCCATCCTGATCGACGGAAACCCGCACATCGACCTGCGAACTGCCGCCGCCGGCGCTCTGGCTGCGCGTGTGATCCACCACGGTTTCGCGCGGGTGCATCATCGCAAGGAAGCCGCCTTTCCCGTCGAGACCGCCCGAGCGCGGTGCATCGCCGGTATAGCCGCCGCCGTCGAAGCTGCCGCCCAGCAGATTGCCGACGAAACTGAACAGCCCGCCGCCGCCCATTCCCTCGATCATCTTGAACATCGCGGCCTTGAACTGGGCTTTTGCGATTTCCATGAGAAGATCGGCGACGGCTTCCTTGGCGCTCTTGCTGCCGTCGAGGATGGAATCGAACATGCTGCCAAGGGCATCCTTGCCGCGCTCGGTCGCCTCCTCGATCTGTCGCATCTTCTCGGCCGCCGCTTCCGCCTCAAGCCCCGCCGTGGCATAGGCGCGGGCCTGCGCCTCGATCTGGGCGGTAAGTTCGGGCGTGATAGCGATCCCCTGCTTTTGGGCAGCCATCAGGAGTTCGGCCTTCTTCTTCGCATATTCAGCCGCGCCGGCATAATCGCCGCGCGCGTCGGCTGCCGACAGGAAGGCCAGGGTCTCGGCCTCAAGCACCGCGATCTGTTCGCGGGTCTGCTCGATCGCCGCCGCGAACTCATCGCGCGACCTCCCGCCTCCGCCGCCCCTCTTGCCGCTGCCGCCAGTTGGCAGACTGGTCTGAAGCGCGTCAGGGATGCCGTCCCCGTCCATATCGGCCTGCCAACTGGACGGGCGCGCGCCCGGCCTCGGGCTGGTGTCCATGCCGCTGTCGAAGGTCGGGGGCATATTGGCATCGGCCCCCCCTTCGAGGAAGGGGCCGGTCGTGACCGCACCAGGGATCGACGCACTCGCCTCGCGGCCCTTCTCTGCAACAAAGCCGAGCATCTTGGCGAGGCGCTCAGCCCCAGCCGCTCCAGTTCATTGAGGTGCAGGTTCAGCGTGGAGCGCGACATCTCGCAGTCCTGCGCAAGGCGCTCCTGCTTCGGGTTGCACTGGCCGGTATCGCCGTTGTGACGGTCAGCAAGATGCCACAGGACAATCTTCGTCGCAGGCTTAAGCCCGCGCTGCCTGATCGCCCAGTTGGTCGCAGCGTGGCTCATGCTATCGCCCCCTCACTGGTCCGCATCGAGGATGCTGCACCGAAGGAAGGCGCCTGGTTGTTCGTTTTCAGAACACCGGAATAGTTGGAACCGAGGCCTTTAAGGCCTTGAATTTCCATACCCCGCATTCTTGGAACTTTTTCCTCCAAGACACGGATTTTGCGGATTTCGCTAACACCCCTCCGGACCTCCCCGCAGAGTATTTTCATCAAGAGGAAATACGAAAGGGAAAGGGGAAGCCCCTCTCTCAGGTTTCGATCATCACCAGATGGCCGGGTGAGACTTCTTCGTAGCGCCGGGCTGGCGGTCTGAAGTCGAGGGGGCGGATTGGGGTTTTCAGCTCTTTGATCTGCTGGTTGCGGCGCAGGTGGCGGCGGGCCGGGTCCGGGACCGTGACCGCGCCGATCAGCTGACGGGTATAGGCGTGGCGCGGACGCTCCATGATCTCAGGCCGTGGGCCGATTTCGACGATTTCCCCCATATACATCACGGCGATACGGTGGCTGACGCGTTCGACCACCGCAATGTCATGGCTGATGAACAGGAAGGCGATGCCCAGCCGGTCCTGGATGTCGAGGAGCAGGTTGACCACCTGGGCCTTGACCGAGACATCCAGCGCTGAGACCGACTCATCCGCGATGATCAGCTTCGGGTCGAGCATCAGCGCGCGCGCGATACAGACCCGCTGGCGCTGACCGCCTGAAAATTCATGCGGATAGCGTTCCAGCATGGCGCGGGTGAGGCCGACCTGTTCCATCAGGATCGCGGCTTTTGCCCTGCCCTCGGCAGCGGTTCCCAGCCGATGCTCGGTGAAGGGCTCGACCAGCGCATCGCCCACCGTCATCCTCGGGTTCATGCTCGCCAGCGGATCCTGCGGGATCATCTGGATCTCACGCCGCTTTTGCCGGAGCGCCTCGGGGCGGAGCGCGAACAGCTCGTCGCCCGACATCGTCACCGCACCGGTCGAGCGGTCATTCAGCCGGATGATCGACTTGCCGGTCGTAGATTTGCCGCAACCGGATTCACCGACCAGCGACAGGGTCTCGCCCGGAAAGATACGGAAGGAGACATTTTCCACCGCATGGACCTGCGCCACGCGGCGGTTGAGCAGACCGCCCCGCACATCGAAGCGGGTCACAAGGCCCTGCACATCGAGGATCGGCGCCGAGAGATCGGGGCTGTTTTGCAAAGGCAGCGCCGCACCTGCACGACCGGTTGCCATATCGACCAGCGGAAAGCGCAGGGGCGACGGTTCGCCCTTCATGCTGCCCAGCACCGGGACCGACGCAAGAAGCGCTTTGGTATAGGGCTCTTGCGGGCTGGCAAAAAGCGCAGCGGTCGCCCCCTGTTCCACCGCCTGGCCGCGCAGCATGACGACGGTGCGGTCAGCCATCTCGGCCACCACGCCCATATCATGGGTGATGAACAGCATCGCCATGCCATATTCGGCCTGGAGGTCTTTCAGCAGGTCAAGGATCTCGCCCTGCACCGTCACATCCAGCGCTGTGGTCGGCTCATCCGCGATCAGGAGCTTCGGGCGCGAGGCCAGCGCCATCGCGATCATCACCCGCTGGCGCATACCGCCGGAAAAGGCGTGCGGGTAGTCGTCCATCCGCCGGGCGGCATTGGGGATGCGGACGCGTTCCAGCAGCGCAATCGCCTGTTTGCGGGCCTCGGGCCCCGGCAAGGCGTGATGCGAGGTCAGCGCCTCGATGATCTGGTCGCCGACCCGGTAGATCGGATGCAGCGAGGTCATCGGCTCCTGGAAGATCATCGCCGCCGCCTGGCCGCGGATATGGCGGATCATTCCCGCCTCATCCAGCTTGAGGACATCATAGCCGGCCAGCCGGATCTCGCCCTCGACGCGTGAGGTCGCCGGATCGAGCAACCCCATCACCGAAAGCGAGGTGACGCTTTTGCCCGAGCCGGATTCGCCGACCAGCGCCACCGTCTCGCCGGGGCTGATATCGAAAGACAGCCCCCCGATCACCCGGTTCCAGCTTTTGCGCGCGCCAAGGAACGAGACCGAGAGATCCCGGATCGACAGGATCGGTGCGGGGGTTTCAGGGCTCTCGTTCATGCGCGGCGCATCCTCGGGTCGATCAGCAGGCACAAAAGGTCGACCACCGCATTGGCGATCACCACGAAGAAAGAGGCGTAGAGCACGGTCGCCATGATCATCGGCAGGTCGAGGACTTTCAGCGCCTGATAGGTCAGCCTGCCGACGCCGTTGATGCCGAAGACCACCTCGGTCAGCACCGCAGCCCCCCCGACCAGCACGCCGAAATCCATGCCGAACATGATGACGATGGGAATGATCGCGCTCCGCGTCGCGTGTTTCAGCAGCACCTTGCGCCCGGTGAGGCCCTTGGCGCGGGCGGTGCGGATGAAATCTTCCTGGTAGGTCTCGATAATCCCGGTGCGCAGCATCCGCCCGTAAAAACCGATATAGAGGAAGGCGAGGGTCAGCCAGGGGAAGACCATGGAGCGGAACCAGAGGCCGGGATTCTCGGAGAATGGCGTATAGCCGAGCGCCGGCACCCAGGAAAACGCCCAGGTGTCGTGAAGGCGGTTTTGCGTCACCAGGTTCACCATCTCGCCGACCCAGAAGACCGGCATGGCGACGGCCATCATCGAGATCCCCATCAACAGCTTATCCGGCCAGCGCCCGCGAAAGGCTGCCGCCGTGATGCCGGTCACAATACCGCCCAGCATCCACAACACCGCCGCGCCCGAGACCAGCGACAGGGTCGCGGGGGCCGCCGCCATCACCGTCGGGATGATCTTCTGGCCCCGGTTGGCGAAGGAGGTCAGGTCCTGGCTGATGAACAGCCGCTGCATCATCAGCCCGTATTGCACATAAAGCGGTCGGTCGAGGCCGAAGTCTTTCCGGACCGCCTCGATCGTTTCCTGCGCCGCGTTCCTGCCGGCGATGCGGGCGGCGGGGTCGGATGAGGGCGTGGCAAAAAAGATCAGGAAGGTGATGACGGAAATGCCGAACATCACAACGACCATGCGCAAAAGCCGCGAGAGAATGGCTGCCAGCATCTCAGCGACCCCTTGCCGATTTGGGGTCAAGCACGTCCCTGAGCACATCTCCGAACAGGTTCAGCAGCAGCACCGTCACCATGATCGCGAAGCCCGGCGCCAGCGAGACCCAGGGGCGGGAATACAAAAGCGTCTGCCCGTCCTGGAGGATCGTCCCCCAGCTGGCATTCGGCGGCTGCACGCCCACCGAAAGGAAGGAAAGCGAGCTTTCCGTCACAATGTTCAGCGCCATCAGCATCGGTGCGAACACGATCAGCGTGGTCGAGACATTGGGAAGGATATGACGCAGCAGGATCTTCCAGCGGCGAATGCCAAGACCCCGCGCCGCCATCACGAATTCGGACTGGTTGATCGCCATGACCCGGCCGCGAATGGGGCGCGCAACATAGGGCACATAGACCAGACCGATGATCAGAATGGGCACGATCAGACTGCCCGAAGATATCTCGAACGGGCCAAGCGCGAAGCTTTTGCCGATCATCACGATGGAGAGCGAGATCGCCAGCAGATAGACCGGAAAGGCCCAGATCATGTCTATCAGATTCGAGAGAACGCCATCCACCACGCCGCCGGAATAGCCGGCCGCGATGCCGATGATCGCCGCCCAGAACAGGCATATAAGCGTTGCGGCTCCGGCAATCAGCAGCGAGTTGCGGCCCCCATAGAGCATCCTGGCCGCCACATCGCGGCCCTGGCCATCGGCGCCCAGCAGATATTGCGGCCCCCAGGTCGGGCCGATAGGCGTGACGCCCAGGCCCAGCCCCTCGGTCGATTGCTGCATCACAGGCGTTGGCTTGCCGTCGATTTTGATCCTGGCGGACAGGCCCGAACGGAACGGATCCGTCCCCGATACATATTTCGCATAGACCGGCGCCAGCAGCGTCGCGACCACGATCAGCATCAGAAGACCGGCGGAAATCATCGCGGTCGGGCTGGCGATCAGCCCCTCGAAGACACGCTTCCAGGGGCCGCGCCGCCGACCGGCATCCTCCCCGGCGGTGACCGCCGGAGAAGGAGCAGTTTTGTCGGATTCAGGCAGCATCGCGCGGGATCACTGCACCCAGGACTTGCCGACCAGCCAGTGGAACTGGCTCGAGAACTCGTAATTGCCAAGGCGCGCCGAGATCAGATCGACATCTTTCGGGGTGAACATCGGGATCGCGGGCGAGAGCTTCATCATATCATAGTCGATATCGCCCCATTCCTTCAGCGCCGCCTCCGGATCGGTCGAGCCAAGCGCCATTGCCGCTTTCATCCGGTCATCAAGGCCCTTGTCGCAGATCCCCGACATATTCACCGAGCTGTCCGAACCCGGCGTAAAGCTGTCGCAGCCGAACAGGACATTCAGGAAGTTCGAGGGCGCCGGGTAATCCTGATACCACTGGGTCACCGAGATCTGGACGTTGTTATTGGTGTTCTGGATATAGGTGAACTGGATATCGCCCGAGATCGACTGCACGGTGGCATCATAGCCCAGATCGGTCAGCACGGTTTGCAGATAGGTGCCAACGCCGCGCGATGTGACGGAATCATCGGTCACCACGGTGACTTTCTGACCCCTGGTGCCCGAAGCCTCGACCAGCTCCAGCGCCTTGTCCATATCGGGGGCCGACCAGAACTCGCCCGGATCGGCGGTATAGTCGCAACGATCGACATGGCCGGGCATGTCGGGCGGCAGGATGGTGCAGACGGGCGAGGCCAGCGCCGGGCCGCCAAAGACCGAAACCAGCGCGTCGCGGTCAACCGCATAGTTCAGCGCCTGACGCGCCTCCAGGCTGTTGAAGGGCGCGATATTGACGTTCATCGGCGCATACCACCAGGCAACCTGGGGCGAGACGCGCAGCTGATCGGGGTTCGAGACGCTGAGTTCGGCCAGACGGTCCGAGGGAACCGGCTCATACATGAAATCGGCCTGGCCGTTCAGGATCGCATTGACCGCAGCCTCTTCGGTGCCGCCAAAGGTGTATTCGATACGGTCAGCATAGCCTTTGGGCTGGGCCTCGGCGCTCCATTCCTGGAAATAGGGGTTGCGAACCATGATCAGCGAGGCGTTCGGGTCATAGCTTTCAAACGCATAGGTGCCGGTGCCGGGAATCGGCTCATTGCCGGCGTCTTTCGTCACCGTATCGGCAGGCACGATGGCGGCATGCGGCACGGCGAGCTTGTAGAGGAACTCGGCATCCGGAGCGGTGAGATTGATGGTGATGGTATTGGTGGCGGCATCGCCGGTCACGCCGCCTTCCAGCGTGCAGGTCGCAGCATCGGCAAGGCATTTATCGGCGCCGACAATACCGTTATAGAAGCTGCCCGAGGTCGGGCTGGAGACCTTGAAGATGCGCTGGAACGAGGCGACGACATCCTCGACCGTCAGATCCTTGCCATTCGAGAATTTGATCCCCTGGCGCAGTTTGAACGTATAGGTCTTGCCATCATTCGAGATGACCGGCGCCTCTTCGGCGAGATCCGGCACCACTTCGGCGCTTGCCGCCCCACCGGCCTTTTTGAACGCCATCAGCCCGTCATGGGTCCAGATGAAAAGCGGCCAGTATTTCGCGGTATAGTTGATATGCGGATCGAGCGTGCCTTCCGAGGCAACCGCGACCAGCTTCATCGTGCCGCCGTAATGTGCGTCCTCGGCAAAGGCCGGCTGAAGGGCGGTGCCAAGTGCCAGCGCCGCCACACCGCACAGGATGCGGCTGCGCATGCGGGTCGTCAGAGACAGCGATTCACTCATGTTATGAGACTCCCTCGGGGTGGAATGGCGGTCATTGCCGCCGGGTTTGTCCGGACTTTGCGCCCGGATCTGCAGATTCAACGGCGGTCGTCGCATTCGGCAAGGAATGCTTCGACCACTGTTATACAAGCGTCGAATTCCTCGACATGAGGCATATGGCTCGCATTCGGAAAAATATGCCAGCGGTTATCGGGGATATTATCGACGAAAGGCCGGATGGTGGCCGGGGTGGCCTCGTCATATGCCCCGGAAATAAGCAGAACCGGCACATTGATCAGATGCACATGATCGCTGACATCCCAGTTTTTCAGCGTGCCGGTGATGTGGAACTCATTCGGGCCGATCATCAGGTTGTAGACATGGGCATCGGCCTCCATCGCATGATTGGTGCGCTGCACCTCTGCGGGGGCGGGGTCGAGGCGGCAGACATGGCGGGCGTAGAAGACCTTTGTGGCAGCCTTGTAATCGGGGTGATCCGTGGTGCCAGCGGCCTCATGCCGGTCGAGAACCGCCTGCACATCGGCGGGCAGATCCGCCCGCAGCCGGGCGGTCTCGGCAATCCAGAGCGGCATCGAGGCCGGGCTGTCGGCAAGGATCAGCGACAGCAGGCCGACAGGCCGGGTGATGCCGAATTCTGCCCCCAGCATGCCCCCCCAGGACTGCCCCAGCAGATGATAGCGCGACAGGCCCAGATGCGCGATCAGGTTGGCCAGTTCATCCAGAAAAAGATCGGTGGTCCAGAAATCCGCACCCTTTTCCGGCAGCCGGGTCGAGTTGCCATTGCCCAGCTGGTCATAATGGATCACTGCCCTGCCGCTTTCTGCCAGCGCGGCGAAGCTTTCGACATAATCCCAGGTACAGCCCGGGCCCCCATGCGCCACGATCAGCGGTGCCAGGCCGGATTGCAGATCCCCCGCGATGCGATACCAGGTCTCATAGCGGCCGAAAGCGGCGCGGCCTTCGGTGATCTTTGCGGTGGTATAAGCCGTATCCATCGGGCCGCTCACCCCTGACGCTCATAATCCAGACCGCGCGCCAGCCAGCAGCCCAGCGTGAGCCCCGCCACCCTGCCCGCCCCGTCGCGACGAATCTGCAGCGTCCAGTCGCCCGGCGCCGGCGCATCCATCGAGCGGCGGGTGCGGATCAGCCAGACATCCGGACCGGCGGCCAGCACCGGCTCCATCCGCCCCTCGCCAAGCCGGCCGGAAAACAGCGCGAACACCGCTTTGTCCCGCGCCTCAAGCCGCAGCGAGGCGCCGGTTTCGGCGCAATGATACCGCCCCGCGATCCCGGTGCCATCCGCCAGTTCCAGCACTGCCAGCGGCGCCATCACAGTATCGATATTGTCGCGCAGGCGGCGCATATGCAGGTGGTCGCCCTGCCGCTCCAGCCGGGTCTCGTCGGATGCCAGAACGCCCGGCGCGATCTGGTGCAACGCCTCGGCCCCGGTCGCGAAATGCAGCTTAACAACGGTCTCTGCCGGCTCCAGCCGGGCGATCAGCCCGGTCCCGGGGCAAAGCCACTGGCCTGCCCAGCCCGGCTCGGGTTGCTTGTATTCCGGCTCGGGCTGGCCAAGCGCCGCCCGCATCAGGAAATGCGCGGCATCATGGGCCGAGGCCTCATGGTTGAACATCACCACGACGGAAATCCGCGCCTCTGCCGCATGGAGGCGCTGCGCCCGAAAGCCCCGCAGCGCGCCGCCATGGCCGGTCAGCTTTACCCCGCCAGAGGTCTGATGCGCCAGGCCGAAACTGTAAAGCGCCGGGTTGCCGTCGCTGAACGTGACCGGTGCCGAGAGCCGGCGGTAGAGCCCGGCCTCATCCTCACGCGTTGCGTCGATCCAGGCCTCATAGGCCAGCATATCGTCCAGCGAAGCGGAGATTCCGGCATCACCGACCCAGTAAATCCCGTTATCCGCAGGGAAATACCCGGTCACGTCGCGGCCTTCATAACCGGTGACACCATCCTCGGGATGGCGCGTATCGGCGGTCAGCGTGGCGGTCTTCATCCCCGCCGGGCCCCAGATATGCTGATGATAAAGGTCAACCAGATCGCGGCCATTCGCGCGGCGGATCAGCTCGGGCAACAGGCGGAAATTGCAATTGCAATAGGAATAGCCGCTGCCCGGCGCGAAATGCCCCTCGTGGATCGCGGCAACCATCGGCACCGCCGCATCCTTACCGAATGTCTGTTCGGCTTTGGCGCCCTCAATCACCGTCATCGCCCAGTAGTCGCGCAGGCCCGACTGGTTGTGGCACATCTGCCGGACCAGCGGGCGCGGGCTTTGCAGCTCCGGCAGGAATTCCGGCAGATGCCGATCCAGCGCCTCGGGCGAACCGAACTCGGCCAGCAGAGCGCCACAGGTGAACTGTTTCGAGATCGAACAGATCGGCAGCCGCGTCGCCCGCGTCATCGGCTGATGGGTTTCCAGGCTGGCATAGCCCCAGGCCCGTGCCGCCACCTCGCGCCCGTCTTTCAGCACCACTGCAACCCCGCCCGGTCCGGCAAAACGGCGCGGCAGGAGATCAAGGGCTTCGGCGAGCGGGAGGGGGGAGGGTCTGGACATGATCTGCGCATCATTGCCGGAAACGGGCGGAGTTCAAGGGGGTTGACTGCCGCTAGGTCAGGCGGCCCCGGAACGGCGGTCACGCCGCGCGGCACAGGAGAAATCAGCCATTGCCGAAATTGGATAGTCAGACCTGGAGGAGAGGCGAATACTGTCCGGATCAAAATCAAAAAACTCGCATCCAACAGGGAAACATCACCATGAGGAAAACATCTCCGCCACTGCTGATGAATCGCCGCCGCCTGCTGACCACCGGCGCAGTGGCGCTGGCAGCACCCGCCATCCTGCCGCGCAGCGTCTTCAGCCAGACCCCGAAAACCATCCGGATCGGGGGCGCCGTGCCGCTTTCGGGCCCGGTCGCCTATTGGGGCCATTCAACCGCCCAGGGCTTTGGCGATGGGGCCGCCGTGATCAACGCCGCCGGCGGCGTGATGATCAATGGCGAACCGCATATGATCGAGGTCATCGACTATGACACCAAGGGCGAGGTTGCGGACAGCCGCGCCGCCACCCTGCGCCTCGTCGAACAGGACAAGGTGAAATATGTCTACAGCCAAGCTGCGGCCTCGACCGTCGGCATGTTGCAGGTGACCGAACCCGCCGGCGTGCTGTCGATCGTGGCCTGCTGGGGCTATCTCGACCTCTTCGGCAAGAACTATCCCCTGCATTTCCGTGCCGAAACGTCGGATTACGAACAAGGGTTCGCCTACATCCCCTTCATGCAGGAAAAATACGGCAAGGACGCGCTGAAGACCGCCGCGTTCATCGGCCCGAATGACCAGGACGGCACCGATTGCCATGCCTCGTATAAGCGGCTGATGGATTATTACGGCATCACCCAGAAATCGGCCGAGTTCTACAATTGGGAAGACACCGATTTCTACCCCATCGTCGCCAAAACCATCGCCGATCCGCCCGATTTCATCGTGACCTCGCCCTCACCGCCCGGCATCACCGCCTCGATCATCAAGGCGGCGCGCGAGCTGGGTTATACCGGCCCGATCTCGTCCCCGGCGGCCTCGGAAACCACCACGATCCTGGAAGTCGCGGGCGAACATGCCGATGGCGTCGTGCTGCCGGTCACCAATGTCTCGCCTTCGACCGATACCCAGAAGGCGGTTGAAAAGCGCTTTATGGAGCGTTTCGGCACCTTCAACGCGCTGGCGGGCAATTATTCCTGGTGGATCTATTCGCTGAAAGCCGCCTGGGAAATGGCCGGGACCGCCGAAGACACCAAAGCGGTGGCCGAGGCGCTGGCGCAGGTGCAGCTGGAAGACACCTATGTCGGCCGCGTGAAATGGGGCGGCGAGAAGTCGTTCGGCGTGGCGCGGCAGGGCATTTATGACTGCTACACCACCACCATCGACAAGGGTGTGGCCCAGGTCGAAGACGTCCGCTTCCCTGCCCTTCCCGACGATTACTGACGTTCAGGCGCGTTTCCGGCCCGGGTTGATCCGGGCCGGACAAGGCGGCGGGTGAACCCGTCGCCCGAAATCTGTGCGGCCTCCGGAGTGTTCCACGCATGAGTGATTTTCTGCAAATGGGCCTGACAGGCCTGAGCCTTGGCCTGATGTATGCGCTGATCGCCATCGGGTTGACGCTGATTTTCGGGGTGATGCGCATCATCCAATACGCGCATGGCGAGATGTTCATGCTGGGCGCTTTCGCGCTCTATTACTGGCATGCCGAACTCGGCCTGCCCTATTGGGCGGGGGTGGCGTTTTCTGCCGGGCTGATCTTCTGCCTGGGCGCAGTTCTGCAGGTGGTGCTGTTCAAGCCCTTACAGGGCAAGAACATTCTCTATTCACTGGCGGTATCGCTGGGGCTGGTTCTGATCATCTCCGGCTCCGGCCAGCTTTTGTTCGGCACCACCACCAAGGGCATCCCCTCGGCAGTGTCGGGCGGAATGCTGATCGGCGGCGCCTATCTCAGCTATGAGCGGATCGTGATCTCGGCGGTCTCGATTGGCCTCATCATCGCGCTCTGGGCCTTCCTGCGCCATTCGGTGACCGGTTTCGCCATCCGCGCCGTCGCCGAAGACCCGCAGACCGCCGCGCTGCAAGGCATCCGCACCGACCGCGTCCACTGGATCGCCTTCGGCATCGGCTCGGCCATGGCGGCAATCGCGGGCTGCATGATGGGGACGCTTTTGTCCATCGTGCCGACCATGGGATTCCTCGCCACCATCAAAGCCTTTATGATCGTCATCATGGGGGGCCTTGGCTCGGTGATCGGCGCGCTGATCGGAGGGCTGATTCTCGGCATGATCGACTCGGTCGTCACCACCACGATTTCCGGCGATATCGCGATCATCCTCAGTTTCGTGGTGATCTTCCTGATCCTCGTCTTCCGGCCCTCGGGTCTCTTTGGTCAGAACTGGGACTGAGGGGGCGATCATGGACAAGACCGATATCATCGCAAGCCCGAACCGCCTTGTCTGGGCGGGGCTGCTGCTCCTTGCACTGGCCGCGCCCTTCCTTGTGGGCTTTGACCTGTACCTGATCCATGTCGGCATCACGATCAGCTTCAACGTGGCGCTGGCCACCAGCCTCTGGATGATCTGGTCGCTGGGGGTGATCTCCTTCGCCCATGCCGGTTTCATGGGGATCGGCGCCTATGCCTCGGCGCTGGTGCTGACGAAACTGGGGCTTTCCATGTGGTACGGGCTCTGGATCGGGGCCGTGATTTCCGCGCTGTTTGCCATGCTGATCGCGGTGCCGCTGATGCGCACCCGCGCGGTCTATTTCTTCATGGCCTCCTGGGCGGTGGGCGAGGTGATCAAACGCAACTTCGCCTATTTCAAGGATTTCTTCGGCGGCTGGGACGGAGTTTTCGACATCAAACCGCCGGTGCTTGACCTTGGCTTCCTGCAAATCGACTTCGCGGATCGTCTCGCCTATTACTACCTGGCGCTGTTCTTCGTCGCGCTCACGGTCTGGATCATCTACCGGATGAACGCATCGCGCACCGGCATGATCTGGTGGGCAATCCATGAAAACGAGCTGCTGGCGCAACATACCGGCATCAATGTTTTCCGGCAAAAAGTCGTCTGTTTCACCATCGCCTGCACGCTGGTCGGCGTCACCGGCGCGCTTTATGCCCATTACCAGACCTATATCAGCCCCAAAAGCTTTGACATCTGGAAGTCGGAATTCGCGCTGGTCCACCTGATCGTCGGCGGGCTGACCACGGTGGGCGGCCCGGTCGCGGGCGCGATTTCCCTGACCATGGTGGACGAGGCTTTGCGCGCCACTGGTTATTTCCGCACCATCTTCTTCGGTGTGGTGCTGATCGCCTCGGTCCTCTTGCTGCCGGGCGGTCTGGAGACGATCCCCGCGCGCATCCGCCGCCTGTTCAACCGCAAGTCGAAAGAGTGAGGCCGGCCATGCATGAATTAGAGGCGCGCGGCCTTCAGATGAAATTCGGCGGTGTGACGGCGATTGCCGGCCTTGATCTGACCGTCGAGGAAGGCGAGATCCGCGGACTTATCGGCCCCAATGGTGCCGGGAAAACCACGTTTTTCAACGCCTGTTCCGGCCGCTATCCGGTCACGGCGGGGGAAATCCGTTATCGCGGCCAGAAGATCAGCGGCATGAAGCCACATCAGATCGCGGCTGAAGGGCTGGTCAGGACCTTCCAGCATGTCACGCTGTTCAAACAGTTTTCCGTGCTGAAAAACGTGGTGGCGGGGAATTATCTGCATGCGCGGCATTCCTATTGGGGATCCTTGCTGCGTACCCGCAAGACGCGCGAGGCAGAGGCCGGATCCGTCGCCCGCGCCCGTGAGATCCTTGATTTCGTAGGGCTTGGCGCGCTGATGGATCAACAGGCCGCAACGCTTGCGCATGGGCATCAGAAGATGCTGGGCATCGCCATTGCACTCGCCGCCGAGCCGAAGATGCTTTTGCTGGATGAGCCCTGCGCCGGCATGAACAGCGATGAAAGCCGCGAGATGATCCATCTCGTGCGCCGCATCCGCGAGACCGGCATCACCATCATGCTGATTGAGCATGACATGAAAGTGGTGATGGGGCTGTGCGACCGCATAACCGTGCTGAATTTTGGCAATGAAATCGCCGATGGCACGCCCGAAGCGGTGCGCGCCAATGCGCAGGTGCGCGAAGCCTATCTGGGGAGCCAGGCCCATGTTGCTTGAGATCCGCGACCTCTGGGTCCATTACGGCAAGGTCGAGGCGGTCAAAGGCGTCTCGATGGCACTGGAAGAGGGCGGTGTCATCACCCTGATCGGGGCGAATGGCGCCGGGAAATCCTCGATCCTCAAGGCGATTTCGGGTCTGGAAAACCCCTCGCGCGGCGAGGTGCGGTTCAACGGCCAGGTGATCACCGGTCGGCCTGCGCATGAGATCGTCGGCCTTGGCATCGTCAATGTCCCCGAAGGGCGCAAGCTCTTCAAACTGATGACGGTGAAGGAAAACCTCCGCATCGGAGCCTATCTCGACCGCGACCGCGCGCGCATCGCGAAGGGGATCGAAGAGGTGTTCGAGCGCTTCCCCATCCTGCGCGAGAAACAGAATCAGCCGGCGGGCAAACTTTCAGGCGGCCAGCAGCAAATGGTCGCCATCGGCCGCGCGCTGATGGCAAGGCCGAAGGTTCTCCTGATGGACGAGCCCTCGCTCGGCCTCTCGCCGGTGATGATCGACGAGATCGCAAAACTGATCCGGGAACTGCGCGCCTCGGGCCTGTCGATCGTGCTGGTCGAACAGAATGCAAGCCTCGCGCTGCAACTTTCCGATCATGGCTATGTGCTGGAGACCGGCGCGATTGCAGTGCAGGGCCGCTCGGTCGATCTGCTGACCGACCCGCAGGTCGCCCGCGCCTATCTCGGCGCCTGAGGAAAAGACGATGAATGATATTCCGCCTCCCGGAGATGATTTCGCGATGCTCGGCTATGTCGATCTCGACGGGCTGATCCGCGGCAAATATGCAACCCAGGCCAAGCTGCGATCCTGGCAGGAAAAGGGTGGTGCCTTTTGCTCGGTGGTGCTGGGCTGGGACTCGCGCGATGCGCTTTACTCCAACCGCCATACCGGCTGGCACACGGGCTATCACGACGACCCGATCCGGGTGGTGCCGGGTCCGGGGCGGGTGATGCCGGGGGATGGGCGGCGCTTTCACCTGATCGAATATGCCGACGGGCCGGGTGCCGCGCTCTGCCCGCGCCGGCTGGCGGGGCGGGTGCTGGAAGAGGCCGCCGCCATGGGCTTCACCGCCATGGCCGGGTTTGAATATGAATTCTATGTCTTCCGCGAGACGCCCGCCACGGCTCTGGCCAAGGGCTATCGCGGCCTCACGGCCCTGAGCCCCACGACCGGCGGCTATTCGGTGCAGCGGATGGCGGTGGAGGACGGGTTTTTCTCGGGCATGATGGCGCTGGCGCGTCAGTTGAACACCCCGCTTGAGGCGATCCATCCCGAGGCCGGTGAAGGCGCGATGGAATTCGCCTTCACCCCGTCCGAGCCGCTGGAAGCCGCCGACAGGGCCGCGATTTTCAAATCATTTTCAAAGGCCTGGGGCAATCAGAACGGGCTGAGCCTGTGCTATATGGCGAAACCGCTGAACGGGCTGCCCGGCTGCGGCGGCCATACGCATCTGTCCTTGTGGCGGGGCGATCGGTCGGCCTTTTATGATCCCGCAGGCGAGGGCGCTCTCTCGGAAACCGCGCTCCATTTCATCGCCGGCCAGCTGAAATACATGCCCGAGTTGCTGGCGCTTTATGCGCCGACGATCAACTCTTTCACCCGTCTCGCACCCGGCTTCTGGGCGCCGACCGGCGCGACCTGGGGCTTTGACAACCGCACCTGCAGCCTGCGCGTCGTCGGCGACAGCGCGAAGTCGATCCGGGTCGAGATGCGGCCGCCTGCGGCAGACGCCAACCCCTATCTGGTGCTGGCCGCAGCACTCGCTTCGGGCCTTCAGGGCATCCGCGAGGGTCTCGACCCCGGCCCGGCCTTGCGCGGCAATGGCTATGAGGCCGACCTGCCCGCAGAACGGCGCTTCCCCGCCTCGCTCGCCGAGGCCGCCGCCCGGCTGCGCGGATCAGAGATGGCGCGCGCCTGGTTTGGCGATGCCTTTCCCGACCATTTCGCCACCTCACGCGAGGCCGAGGTCGCAGCACAACGCGCCTGGGTCTCGGACTGGGAACTGAACCGCTATTTCGAGATGATCTGATGACTTACGCTCTGAATGCCCGCTGGACCTATCCGACCACCATTCATGCCGGAGCCGGCAAGATCGCGGATCTCGCGTTTCATACCGGCACCGCCGGGATGAAACGCCCGCTGATCGTCACCGATAGGGGGCTGGCACATCTGCCCTTCATCACCGCCGCGCTGAAGGCGCTGACCACCGCCGGTCTCGCGCCTGCGCTGTTTTCCGATGTGCAGGGCAACCCGACCGATCTGAACCTCGATGCCGGGATCCAGGCCTTCCGCAAGGGCGCGCATGACGGGGTGATCGTCATCGGTGGCGGCTCGGCGATGGATGTCGGCAAGCTGGTCGCGCTGATGGAAGGTCAGACCATTCCGGTCTGGGATCTGGAAGATATCGGCGACTGGTGGACCCGCGCCGATGCGACCCGTATCCATCCGATCATCGCGGTGCCGACCACTGCCGGAACCGGGTCCGAGGTCGGGCGCGCGGCGGTGCTGACCAATACAACCGACCACACCAAGAAAATCATCTTCCACCCGAAAATGCTGCCGGTCCTGGTGATCGGCGATCCGGAGCTGGCGCTCGGCCTGCCCCCCGCGCTGACAGCGGCAACCGGTATGGACGCCTTCACCCATTGTTTTGAGACCTTCTGCGTCGAAAGCTTCCATCCGATGGCTGATGGTATTGCGCTTGAGGGGCTGAGGATCATCCGCGACGCCCTGCCCCGTGCGGTGAAAAACGGCCAGGACCTGGAAGCGCGGACAATGATGTTCGCCGCCGCGATGATGGGGGGGGTGGCGTTTCAGAAGGGTCTCGGCGCGGTGCATTCGCTGGCGCATCCTCTGGGCGCGATCCATGACATCCAGCATGGTTTGGCCAATGCGGTGATCCTGCCCTATGTGGTCGCCTTCAACCGCCAGGCGATTGAGGAAAAGGTCGCCCGCGTCGCGCATGTGCTTGAAATCGAGGGAGGGTTCGACGGGTTCATGGCCTGGCTGCTCGCGTTCCGGCGCGAGCTGGGCATCCCGCATACGCTGGCCGAACTCGGAGCAACTGCCGCGCGCGCCGATGAGATTGCCGCCAAAGCGCTGGCCGATCCCTCGACCGGGGCCAACCCGCGCAAGATGGATCAGGACGATTTCCGCCGCCTCTACCTCGCCGCGCTGAGCGGTGATCTCACGATCTCATAAGGGAGGAAGCCCGATGTTCACCAGCCTTGAAGGCCAGAGCGCCATCGTCACCGGTGCCTCAAAAGGCATCGGGCGCGGCATCGCCCGAGCATTGGCCGCGAGCGGCGCGCAGGTCACCCTGGTCGCGCGCGGCATGCCTGCGCTTGAGGCCGCGCGGGATGCAATCCTTGCGGAAGTGCCGGGCGCAAAGCTGCGCCTCGCCAGCTGCGACATCGCCGACTGGGCAGCCGTGAAGGCGATGGTGGACGCGGCGGCGGCGGCCCAGGGCGGGCTGAACATCCTGTGCGCCAATGCCGGCATCTACCCGCAGACCACGATGGAGGCGATGGAGCCCTCGGAATGGGATCAGGTCATGGCGGTGAATATGCGCTCTTCCTTCCTGGCGGTCAAAGCGGCACAGCCGCATTTCCGGGCAGCGGGCGGCGGGCGCGTCGTGCTGACCTCGTCGATCACCGGCCCGATCACCGGCTATCGCGGCTGGACGCATTACGGCGCCTCCAAAGCGGCACAGCTTGGTTTCATGCGCTCGGCTGCGATGGAGCTGGCGAAGGACCAGGTCACGATCAATGCCGTTCTGCCCGGCAATATCATCACCGAGGGGTTCGAGGGGAACGGGCCGGAATATCTGGCGGCGATGGAGGCCTCGGTGCCGCTGGGTCGGCTGGGCACCGTCGACGATGTCGCCAATGCGGTGCTGTTCCTGGCCTCAGACCTTGCCGGCTATATCACCGCGCAGACCATCGTGGTCGATGGCGGCCAGGTGGTGCCGGAATCGCTCGACGCGATGGCATAGGGGCGCGGGGATATGTCGGACACCATTCAGGTCAACCGCTGGCGCCGCTATTCCGACTGGGACGGACGGCCGCTGCGGCTGGACCGTTTCGCGAAAGAAGACCCTGCGAATGGCTTTGCGGCCTTCAAAAGCCCGGCCGATCCAAGCCCCGGACTGACGCTTGCAGCGGGTCGCATCGCCTCGATGGATGGCGTGCTGGCGCATGATTTCGACATGATCGACGCTTTCATCGCCGAATATCACCTCGACCCGCAGATCGCCCCCGAGGCGATGGCGATGGACTCGGGTGAGGTCGCGCGGATGCTGGTGGATATGCATGTGCCGCGCGAGCGCCTGGTGCAGCTGGCACATGGCATGACGCCTGCGAAGCTGGTGGATGTGGTCTCGCGCCTGAACGCGATGGAGATCGCCTTCGCCTATTCCAAAATGCGGCCGAGGAAGACCCCCGGCAACCAGGCGCATGTGACCAATGCGAAAGACGACCCGCTGCAACTCGCCGCCGATGCGGCGGTGGCGGCGGGGCATGGCTTCGACGAGGTCGAGACCACGATGCGCGTCGCCCGCTGCGCCTGGTCGAATGCGCTGGCCTGCCTGGTCGGATCCTCGGTCGGCGAATGGGGGACCTTGTTCCAGTGTTCCTCGGAAGAGGCCGAGGAACTTCGGATCGGCATGGCGGGCTTCACCTCCTACGCCGAAACCGTGTCGGTTTACGGCACCGAGCGCAGCTTTACCGATGGCGATGACACCCCCTGGTCCAAGGCCTTTCTGGTCGCGGCCTATGCCTCGCGCGGGATCAAGGCGCGCTGCACCTCGGGCGGTGGGGCGGAGCTGTTGATGGGCTATCACGAAGCGAAATCGCTTTTGTATCTGGAGGCCCGCTGCCTCTGCCTGCAACGCGGCATGGGGGTTCAGGGCACGCAGAACGGCGGCATTGACGGGGCACCGATCACGGCATCAATCGCCGGCGGCATGCGTGAGATGATGGCCGAGAACCTGCTTGCCGTCTGGCTGGATCTGGAATGCGCGTCGGGCAATGACGCGCGCGCCACCGAATCCGAGATCCGGGTCGGCGCCAAGATCCTTCCCTATCTGATCGCGGGCTCGGATCTGATCTGCTCGGGGTTCGGCTCGATCCTGAAATACGACAATTCCTTCAACCCGTCCCTTTTCAACGGCGAGGAGATGGAGGATTTCCTCACCCTCCAGCGCGATTTCGAGGCCGATGGCGGGCTGACCCCTATCCCCGAGGCCGAGGCGTTGTCGCTGCGGATCCGCGCGGTCGAGGCCATTTCCGCCGTGCTGGAGGAACTGGATCTCGCCAGCCCGACCCAGGCGATGAAAACCAGCGTGATCGCCGCCTCCGGCTCACGCGAGACGCAGACATTCTCCACCGGCGAGACCGCCCGGATATCCGAGGAAATCCAGGCACGCGGCATCAATGTGATCGACGTGATCAAAGCACTGGCGAAACGCGGCTTCCGCCCCGAGGCAGGAAATCTGTTACAGATCGTCAAGCTGCGGGTCTCGGGCGATTATCTGCAAACCTCGTCGATCATCCGTCAGGGGCGCATCCTCTCGGCGGTGAATGACCCAAATGACTATGGCGGTCCGGGCACCGGCTACCGGCTGACGGATGCCCGCAAGGAAGAGATCAACGAGATCCGCGACCTGATCGGCCAGTCCGAGGTGCTCTCGGATCAGGCCCGCCATCGCCGCGCGGAAAGCCGTCGCATCACCTACGCGCCTCAGGGGGAGGCTCCGAAAGGCGCCAACCCGCATGAGGTGGTGATCGGAATCTCGCCTGCCTTTGGGTTGCAGCTTTACCAGACGACCGCCGGGCTGGCGCTGTCGGATGTGCTGTCGGCGCTGATCCGGGGGATTACTTCGGGCGGCGGCGTGGCGCGGATCCTGAGGATGCATCACACGGCGGATACCTCTTTCCTCGGGCTGACAGCGGCAGAGATGTCGGGCTCGGGCTTCGGGATCGGCATCCAGGCCAAGGGCACGGCGGTGATCCATCAACGCGGCCGGATGCCGCATAACAATCTTGAGCTGTTCTCGAACGCGCCGATCACCACGCTGGCGCATTACGAAGGCATGGGCCGCAATGCCGCCCGCTGGACCCATGGCGAACGCCCCGAACCGGTGGTTGTGCCGACCGATGGCCAGGCGCTTGGGGCGCGGTTCCATGCCCAGGTGGCGCTGATCTATGCGATCGAGACCGGGCTGACCGACCCCTCCCGCCCGCCCGAGGAAACCTTTGTGACCTTTGCCGATACGGGGGCAAAAGCATGAGACGCACCCTGACCCGGGCCGATTTCCCGCTGGCCGAGACCGCGCCTGACCAGGTGCAGGGCGCGCGCGGCAAGCCGCTGGAGGCGCTGACGCTGGAGGCCGTGCTGCAAGGCGATGTCACCATCGAAGACCTGCGGATCACGCCTCAGGCCCTGCTCGCCCAGGCGGAAATCGCCCGCGATGCCGGCCGCGCGGCGCTCGCGGAAAATTTCGAACGCGGCGCCGAACTGGTCGCCGTGCCGCAGGAGCTGATCATGGAAACCTATGAGATGCTGCGACCGGGGCGGGTGAAGGATGCCGGGGTTCTGCGCGAACGCGCCGCCATGCTGCGCCGCGACTATGGCGCCGAAAAGCTGGCGGAGTTTCTCGAAACTGCGGCGATCCATTACCAGCGCCGCGGCCTGATGCCCGGCTGAAAGGAAGCAAGAAATGCGGCTTAACGGCAAGATTGCCTTTGTCACCGGCGCCGGTTCGGGGATCGGGCGCGGCTCGGCCATGGCGCTGGCGGGCGCCGGTGCGTTTACTGTGGTGACGGATCGCGACGGGGTGGCGGCGGGTGCGGTGGCGGATGAGATCACCACGAAGGGAAACCGCGCCGAGGCGATGGCGCTGGACATGACCGACACGGCTGCCATCCAGGCAGCGCTGGAGGATGTGATCGCCCGCCATGGCCGGATCGACGTGCTGCATTCCCATGCCGGAATCCAGATCGAGGGCCGGCTTGACCAGGTGACGGCGGATCAGATGGATGCCTCCTGGGTGATGAATGTGCGCTCGCATTTTGTGGCGGCCCAGGCGGTGATCGGCCAGATGCAGGCGCAGAAAAGCGGGTCGATCATCATCACGGCCTCGAATTCCGGGGTGCAATATGATGCCGGCATGATCGCCTATGCGGTGACCAAACATGCCGCCGTCGCGATGGTGAAGCAGATGGCCAAGGATTTCGCGAAAGACGGGATCCGGGTCAATGCTCTCTGCCCCGGCTTCATCGACACCCCCTTCAATGCGGGGTTTGAACGCCAGATGGGCGGTCGCGCCGGGCTGGAGGCCTATATCGCCAATGCGATCCCGGCCGGGCGTTTCGGTTCGGTCGAGGAAATCGCAGCGGCAGTGCTGTACCTCGCCTCGGATGAGGCGCGTTTCGTCACCGGCCTGGCGCTGGTTGCCGATGGCGGCGAGTGTCTCTGACGCCCTGATGCCTCAACGGCGGCGGTTGCCGCCAGGCCCGGCTCCCGCCCCGGCACGGGTGACCGAGGGCAGCTCGCCGAACATCTGCCGGTAATCGCGCGAGAAATAGCCCAGATGCCAGAAGCCGAACTGGGTCGCGGCCTCGGTCACCGGGCGGTCGCTTTGAAGCATCCGCCGCGCCTCTGACAGCCGCAGCGCCCGCAGATACTGCACCGGGCTGAGGCCCGTGACCTCCTGGCAGGCATTTTGCAGCGTCCGGCGCGAGACGCCCAGCTCGAGCGTCAGCTCGGCCACCGAAACAGGGCAGGTATGGCCATCGGCAACCAGGTCGTGAATGGCGGTGATCGTGTCCCAGTGGCGCAAGGTATTGCGCCCGCCTTCGGTCTCGGCGCCGCCGGCGGGTTGCAGCATATCCAGAAGCCAGCCGACCAGCCCCCGGCTGAAGGCGGCGGTGCAGCCCGGAAGCTCCTCCAGCCGCTCATCCAGCCCCTGCTCATGCAGGATGCCATGCAGCAGCCGCCCCAGCTTGGCCGCCCGCGCCGGCTCGATCGGGATCGAGCGCCGCCCCGAGGAAATCACCCGGTCCAGCTCGCAGATCATGGCCTGGAAAACCGGGTCGTCGAATCCGGTCGTATCCACCTCGATCCCCAGAAACTCGAACCCGTCGGGCGAAAGGAACTCGAACCCACCGCGCCCCGAGAAGACCAGCAGAGTATTCGGCCCGCCCTCCTCGCCGCAGATGCAGCTGCGCCCGCGCGCCCTCAGCGGCAGGCCGAAGGCCAGCCTCCCCGGCGGCAGCGCGCCATGCTGAAAGGTGGCGCGGTTCATCCGTTCGGAAAACAGCCGCGTCGCCCCCAGCCGGAACGTGCTGAGCGAGCCGGTAAAGGCACCGGCATGCAGCTGGAAGTAATCCTGGTCCCAGGCCTGCAGCAGCGTCGCCTGATGGTGGACATCTTCGCTGTGCCGCACCCATTGGTTTTCGGATTTCAAAACCCTGACCCTCTCGATACAGACAGGCAGAGCGCTGCGGGCAATGGCGCGGGCCGGACCTCTGGCGACAACGCCCGCCGGGTCCGGATGCGCTGTGCGGCGCTCAAACCTCAGATCATGGCTTGCACGATAGGCGCAGGGCGCCGCTGCGGTCAATCATCGTCGCAATCCTTTCGCGCCGCGGCCCGGCTTTTGGCGCTGTTCGCATAAATGCGCGCCGCCCGGCCTGACCCCCACCTCAGCTTTGGGCGGCCAGCACGGCCTGCATCAGCCCGGGAAACCGCCGGTCCAGATCCTCCAGCCGCAGGCTGAGCAGCCGCCCGCGCCCCGCCGGTTCATTGCGCAAAATCCCCGCCTCGCGCAGCACCTTCATATGATGCGATTTGGTCGATTTCGGCGCATCGGGATTTTGCAGATGGCATTGCGCCATATCCACCGCGCCGCTGGCGACCTGGCGCACAATCTCCAGCCGCGCCGGATCGCTGAGCGCGAAGAGGATATCGGTCAGGACCAGATCCTCGCCTGGCGGATGGTAGAGATCGGGGATAGGGAAGCTGTCATTCTCGGCCATGGTTCGAATATAATTGAACACTCGCGGGCTTGTCAGCAGAAATCCGTTCGAATAATATCGAACAGTCCCGGCCAGAGCGGCCGCGCCCTCCGCCGGAAGACCCTTATGAGCAGTCCTGTGCCTTCGGGCGATATCAGCCCCTCCCGCCGTCTTGCGGGTTTTGTCATTGCGGGGCTTGCGGGCGGGGTGATGATGGCCAGCTCCAGCGCGCCCTCGCCCTTTTATCCGGTGTTGCAGCGCGAGATGGGCTTTTCCGAAACCACGCTGACTGCGATTTTCGCCGTCTATGCGATTGTGCTGCTGGCGACACTGCTGACAGGGGGATCGGCCTCGGACCATATCGGGCGCCGGCCGGTGCTGAGCTTTGGCTTCGCCCTGCTGGCCGCCTCGATGCTGGGTTTCGCGCTGGCCTCCGGGCCGGAAGAGCTGCTGGCCGCGCGCGCGGTGCAGGGTGTCGCCTGCGCGCTTTTGCTGACCACCGCCTCGGCTGCCGTCACCGATCTTGAGCCCCGCAGCCGCCCCGGCCTCGCCCAGGTCTGCAATTCGGTGATCCCGCTGGCCGGCATGGCGGCAGGGGCGCCGCTGGCCGGTTTCGTGATGGAACATGCCGCCGAGGCGCGGCTGGATGTCTTTGTCGCCATCACGCTGATCTGCCTTGGTTTCGCGGCGCTGGTGTGGAAAATGCCCGAGACCTCGCCCCGCCATGAGGGGCTGTGGCAGGCGCTGCTGCCCAGGGTAGGCATCCCGGCCCCTGCCCGGGCTGCCTTCTGGCAAAGCACCCCCGCCATCGTCGCGGGCTGGGCGACGGGGGGGCTTTATCTCTCGCTCGGCGCGCCGGTGATCTCGGTCTTTTTCGGGATAGAAAGCTATCTGATCCAGGCGCTGGTGGTCACGCTGCTCTCCGGGGTCGGCGCGCTGGCCTGTTTCATCGCCCGCCGTTATTCGCCGCGCCAGGTCATGCTTTACGGGACATTCGCGCTGGCCCTTGGAACCGCGCTGACACTGACCGGCATCTGGCTGCGTTTCCTGCCGCTTTATCTGGCGGCGCTGACGCTGGCGGGCACCGGCTTCGGCACCTGTTTCTACGCCTCGCTGCGCACCATCGTGCCGCTTTGTCCGCCCGATGAACGAGGCGAACTTTTCGCTTCGATCTTCACGCTGAGCTACCTGGCGTTTGGCCTGCCGGTGGTGGCGGCGGGCTTTGCCATCCCCCGGATCGGGCTGGATGCGACCGTGCTGATCTATGGGCTGATCATCACGCTGATGGCGGCCCTGGCCTGGGCCTGGCGCCGGTTCGGCAGCCAGAGCTGAAACCCGAAGGCCCGAATTCCCAAACTTTCAAACCCCCGAAACGGCACAATCCCGCCGCATCGGGAACATATCATTCGTTAACCCTGTTTCCGACGCCCCCCTTTGCGCAGCCGCAAACGGGTTGCCTCCTGTAACCCATAAGCCCGAAGCACCGAGACCATTTCCATGAAAAAGACCCTGCTCCCTGGCGCCGTTTTGCTCTCGGCCCTGACCCTTTTCGCCTGCGCTGCGGCTGATCGCCCCTCGATCCCGAGCAAACCCGGCGAAAGCTTTCTTGAGGCGAAATCCGCCGTTCAGGGCTGTTCCGGCGTGGCCGCCCAGGGCGGCAGCAATGCGGTCGGCATCAATTATGTCGGCAATGTTCTGGTCGGCGGCCTGATCGGCGTGGCCGGCACCGCGATGAACGAGGACAGCATCCGCGCCCGGGGCGAGGCCAATGCGGTCGATCGCTGCCTGAAGAAACAGGGCTATACCCGCCGAGACCTTTCGGATGCCGAAGTGGCGGCGCTGAACCGCAGCACGGCGGGCCAGCGCCAGGCCCTGCTGGACCACCTTGTCGGCGGCGGCAGGCTGGCCGATTTCCGCGCCGCGCAATAAGCGCCACGGGAAGCCCCGCGCGCGCAAAGCGGGGTGGCGTCAGGCGCCACCTCCCTGCCGCATCCGCTCTGACATCTGGCGAAGCAGATGATCGACCGCCAGCCCCATGAAGGCAACCGCCAGCCCCAGCACCAGCCCCTTGCCGACATCGCTGACCGAGAGCGCGCGCTGCAACTCCTGGCCCAGATCCTGGGTGCCGATAAAGGCCGCGATGATCACCATGAACAGCGAGAACATCACCGACTGGTTGACGCCCACCAGCATCACCGGCGCCGCCATCGGCAGCTGCACATGCCAGAGCATCTGCCGCCTGGTCGTGCCGCTCATATGCGCGGCCTCGATCAGCTCGGGCGCGACGCCGCGCAGCCCCTCGATGGTGTAGCGCACCAGCGGCACCGCGGCAAAGGTCACCACCGCCATCACCACCGCGACATCATTGACCCCGAACAGCATGACGACAGGGATCAGATAGATAAAGCTCGGGAAGGTCTGGAGCGAGTCGCAGATCAGCAGCATCCGGTTCGCGCGGGTCTCGGACCCGGCAGCCCAGATCCCCAGCGGAAAGCCGATCAGCGCCGCGAGGAAGACCGAGAAGCCGACCATATAGACGGTGATCATCGCCCGGTCCCACCAGCCCGACAGCGCAATCGCCCCGATAAAGCCCAGCATCACCAGCGCCGATCTCCAGCCGCCAACCGCCCAGCCCGCTGCCGCCACCGCGATCAGCACCGCGCTGAACGGCAACCACAGGATCGCGTCGCGCAGGGGGATCAGCACCCAGGTGATCAGGAACCACCTGAGCCAGGTCGTCACCGGATCGACCAGCCGGATCAGCCAGTCCACCAGCATATCGACCGGCGCGGCAATGCTCAGCGCCTCGCGGCGCGGCACCTGGGCCAGCAGCGGAAAGAGCTGCGACAGCGCGAAAGCCAGCACCACCGCGACAGCCCAGATCAGCAGGACCGGATGACGCCGCGCCCAGGAAAGCCCCAGGGCGTGATGCAGCGGCTGACGCTTCGCCCAGGCGCGGCTCAGCCGGTCCAGCACCACGGCGATCAGCACGATGGTGATGCCGATCTCGACCGAGAGCCCGATCTTCAGCGCCTGCAACAGCTGCAACAGCTTCTGCCCCAGCCCCGGCATCCCGATGAAACTGGCCAGCACCACCATGGCGAGGCATTGCATGATCACCTGGTTGACGCCGATCAGAATATCGCCCCGCGCGGTGGGAAGGCGCACCCGGGTCAGAAGTTGCCAGGGCGTGGCACCCCCCATGCGGCCGGCCTCAACCACTTCCTCAGGCACCTTACGCAGGCCAAGTTCCGTCATCCGGATCATCGGTGGCACCGAGAAGATGATGGTGACAATCGCGCCCGCTTTCGGCCCGACACCGATAAAGACAACGACCGGGATCATATAGGCAAAATGCGGCAGGCTTTGCGCGACATTCAGGATCGGGTTGAGGATACGCTGCACCCCCTTCCAGCGCCAGGCAGCGATGCCGAGTATCAGCCCGGCAAAGACCGAAAACGGCGCGGCGACCACGATCACCGACAGCGTCTCCATCGCCCATTGCCACTGGCCCATGACCGCGATCCAGACGAATGTGCCGCCTGCCAGCACGGCAAGCCGCCAGCCCCCCAGCCACCAGCCAAGCGCGGCCATCGAAATCGCCACCACCGACCAGGGCAGCGGCCCCAGCCTCGGCCAGCGGTTCTTGCCGTAAAGAATATTCGCCGTCACATCGAGCAGCCATTCCAGCATGGCGGCGAAGGCACGGGTGACCTCCATCAGCCCGAGATCGTCGCGCAGAAAGGCGAAAGCGGCGTTGATCCAGTCTGCAAAAGGCACCACCAGTGCCTCGGGCAGCCGCATCAGCCCCGCTGGCAACCCCTCGGGCAACCAGGCCCGTCCGAGGATCAGCAAAGCCGCAAGACCCAGCATCAGGATGGGCGCGTTCAGCCGGGGCGAGGGCGGGGTCAGGTCGATCCGGTCCACCATGCTCATGCCGCATCGCCCAACAGGATATCCAGCGCCCGGGCGCGCTCCAGCATGCCGGTGATGCGGCCGGTGCCATCGGCCACCGGGATCCAGTCGCGGCTGTCATTGACCAGGCGTCGTGCCAGATCGCGCAAAGTCTGGCCGCCGGGCAAAGCCGGCCCGTCAATCGCCCGCCCCGCCACCGGGCCGGCGAGGCCCGCGACATGCAAAACCCGCGCCCGGTCGATCTCGGCGGTAAAGCGCGCCACATAATCGGTGGCCGGTTGCAGCACGATGCGGTCCGGCGTGTCGATCTGCTCGACCCTGCCATCCTTCATAATCGCGATGCGGTCCGCGAGGCGCAGCGCCTCGTCAAAATCATGGGTGATGAAGATGATGGTCTTTTTCAGCATCCCCTTGAGGCGCAGGAATTCATCCTGCATCTCGCGCCGGATCAGCGGGTCCAGCGCCGAAAACGGCTCATCGAGGAACCAGATATCCGGCTCGACCGCCAGCGACCGTGCGATGCCGATGCGCTGCTGCTGCCCGCCGGAGAGTTCGCGCGGGAAATAGCTCTCGCGACCCTTGAGACCGACCAATGCCAGCATCTCACGGGCGCGCTCAATCCGCGCCGCACGCGGCTGGCCGCGCATCTCCAGCGGGAAAGCCACGTTTTCCAGAGCGTTGCGATTGGGCAAGAGGCCAAAGCTCTGGAACACCATCCCCATCTTGCGGCGTCTCAGTTCAATCAACCCGGCCTCGTTGAGACGCCCGATATCCTGGCCCTCGATCAGGATCTCACCCGCCGTGATCTCATTCAGACGCGAGAGGCAGCGCACCAGGGTCGATTTCCCCGACCCGGACAGCCCCATCACCACCAGCATCTCGCCCGGCATGATATCCAGCGAGACATCGCGCACCGCGGTCACATGACCCTCGGGGCGCGCGTCCCTGTCCGCTTTCATCGCCGCCAGTGCGACTTCCGGGCGGGGGCCGAACACCTTCCAGACATTGCGGCAGGAGATTACGGGTACGGGGGTCTGAATGGCATCGGTCATGCGGGATCTCCGGGCTGAGGCAGCCCGCCCCCTTCGCCAGAACGGGGGCGGGCCTGAGAGGCGGTCGGGGTCACAAAGGCCGCGGGCTTATTCCAGCCAGGGTTTCCAGACCGCCTCATTCGCTTCGAGCCAGGCGCTCGCAGCATCTTCCGGCTCCATCCCGTCGACATCGACCAGCTTGGCCATTTCCGCGATCTGCGGATTGGTGAAGCTGACTTTTTGCAAGACGGCATAGGCTGCCGGCCATTTTTCGGGCATCCCGTCCCAGGCGGCGATCTTCAGATATCCATCCGCCGGGTTGCCGCAATCATAAACCTTGTCCGGATACAGACCGACCGCCGGATCGGTGTCGCAACCGGCCTCCCATTTCGGGAATTCGACGAATTCACCCGGCCAGACGGCCTCGGCGAAATTCGGGGTCCAGTTGAAGATCACGATCGGGGTTTTGTCCTTTTCCGCCGCCGCGAGTTCCGCCCAGAGCGCCGCCGCCGAACCGGCATTCACCACCGTGAAATTCATCGCCAGCGCATCGACCTTTTCGGCGTCATGTTTCAGCCAGTCGACCGGACCGCCAAGGAACCGCCCCTTCTCGCCGGTTTCCGGCGTCGCAAAAACGGCCGCACAGGCATTCAGCGCCTCCCAGTCCGGCAGGCCAGGGCAGGCCTCTTTGGTCCAAAGGGGATACCACCAATCCTCACGCGTCACCGCATTGTGGTTGCCGGCCTCATGGATGCCGCCCTTTTCCACCGCCGCGTTGAACGAGGCGCCAAACGCCCCCTCCCAGACCTCGACCTCCAGGCTCGCATCGCCCAGCCGGATCGCCTCATAGACCGCCTGGCTGTCGGTCGAGACATATTCAACCGAATTGCCCATGCTTTCAAAGATCTGGCCGATGGCATGGCTCATCACGATCTGGCTGGACCAGTTATGGATCGGGATGGTGATCGGGTCAGAGGAATCTTCGGCCCGGGCGGCACCGGTCAGGCTGGCGGCGATGAAAAGCGGCGCAAGAGCAAGCCTTGCCGACCGCGACAGGCGGCTGGTTCTGGTCATCTGGTTTTCCCTGTTGGTAAGGCCGCGCGGGTTTTCCCGCTGCGGGATGTGGCGGAAAGGTTCGGCCTCCCCTGCACCCAGGCTAGTCGCAGGTTGTTACCCGGTAAGCCCTTTGCGATGAACAGACTGGATTAAATTGTGAAAGATTGTTAACAGAGAGGAATATTCCCCGACCAGCAGGAGCGTGATGACCACCAGCCCCCGCTTCCCGCAGCAAGGCCCGCGCGCGCGTCCGGCCCATATCCTGATCGTCGAGGATGAGCCGGTCACCCGCAAGACGCTGGCCAGCTATCTTGAGGGCTTCGGCTACCGGATCTCGGAATGCGATACGGCGGAAGAGGCCGAACATCTGCTGGCCAGCGACGAGCCGGACCTCTTGCTGGTCGATATCAACCTCTCGGGCCGCGACGGGCTTGAGATCACCCGCGACCTGCGGGCGCGATCAGAGATCGGCATCATCCTGATATCGGGCCGCACCGATGAGGTTGACCGCATCATCGGGCTTGAGCTGGGCGCTGATGACTATGTCTGCAAGCCCTTCAACCGGCGCGAGCTGCTGGCAAGGATCAAAAACCTGCTGCGCCGCACCCAGGTGCTGCGGCAGCTGGAGCGGAAAACGCTGCGCTTCGAGGGATTTACCTTTGATCTTGCCACCCGCGCGCTGAGCGGTCCGGGTGGCGCGACGATCCAGCTGACCCGCGCGGAATATGAACTGCTCAGGGTGTTCGTGACCACGCCGGGCCTCGTGCTGGACCGTGACCGGCTGGCGGCCGCCATTTCGCCACGCCGCTCTGGCGTGAATATCCGCAGTGTCGATGTGCTGGTGCAGAGGCTGCGGGTCAAACTGGGCGATGATCCGCGCAGCCCCCGCATCCTCGCCACTGCCCATGGCGAGGGCTACCTGTTCACCGCCGCGCTGGACTGAGTGTTCAGCCGGGACAGCGCCGCCTTCATGTCGGATTTCGCGGCCTCGGCCAGCGCCCCGAGCCTGGCAAGGGCCAGAGCCGCATCCTGCCCGCCCCGCGCCGCCCGCTCGATCTCCTGCAGGCAGGCGGTCAGCGCCGCCAGATCGAAATTCGCCGAAGCGCCCGCCAGCTGATGCGCCTCGCGCGCCAGCGCGGCGCTGTCGCCGCGATCGGCGGCGCCACGGATCAGCGGCAGCGCAAGATCGAGCCGGCTGAGGAACAGCCCGGCAAGCTCTGCCACCACCGCTTCGGGCAGATCGGCCAGGGCGCCTTGCAATACCGGCGCCGGGCGGTCGCAAATCGTGGCCAGCGCCGCCAGCAGGCGTTCAGGCGACAGCGGCTTGGCAAGCATCACCGCCATCCCGGCCTTCAGGCTTGCCGCGACCCCGGCGCCGCCGATATGGGCGGAAATCCCGATCACCGGCACCTGCGCGCGGTCAGGATCAGGCAGCGCCCGGATCCGCCGCAGCACCTCGGTGCCGGGGATGTCGGGCAGATCCAGATCCAGCAGAACCGCGTCATAGCCGCCCGCTGCCGCCAGGTCGACCGCCGCCAGCCCGGTTTCTGCCATTTGCAACCGGTGACCGGGCGGCGCCAGGATCGCCGCCACCACCATGCGGTTGATCGGGTGATCCTCGACCACCAGCAGCGACAGCGGCCGCAGATCGACCGGCATCACCATCGGCACAGGGGCCGGTGCTGCGGCCCGGGCAAGATCCAGTTCCAGCACGAAAACAGCGCCCACGCCCGCGCTCTCCTCCAGCCAGAGCCGCCCGCCCATCTGCCCGACAAAGCGGCGACAGATCGCGAGGCCAAGGCCGGTGCCGCCGAATTGCCGCGCGCCCACCGGCTCGCCACGCTCGAAAGGCTCGAAAATCCGTTCGCGCGCCTCGGGCGCGATGCCGGGGCCGGTATCGCTGACCCGAAAGCGCAGCCGGACCATCCCGGGCCCGGACGGGATGGCCGTGACCGCCAGCGCCACATGGCCCCGCGCGGTATAGCGGATCGCATTCGACAGCAGATTGACCAGAACCTGCCGCAGCCGGCCGCGATCCCCCGTCACATGGCCCGGCAGATCCGGCGCCAGCGTGATCCGCAGCGCCAGCCCCTTTTCCTCTGCCGCAGGCTTCAGCAGCCATTCGGCATCGGCCACCAGATCGGCCAGCGGGAAAGCGGCATTCGCCGCCCCTCCCTCGCCGCGCTCGGGGCGGATGAAGTCGAGAATGTCGCCCAGAATCCCCATCATCCGCTCGCCGGACAGTTCCAGCGCACGCAGCTGCTCCATCTGCTGCGCGCTGAGCCCGTCGCGCGGCAGCGAGCGGATCATCCCCTGCATGCCGTTCATCGGTGTGCGGATTTCATGGCTCATCATGGCGAGGAATTCCGATTTCGCCCGATCCGCAGCCTCGGCCTTTTCGCGGGCGATATCATGCGCCGCCACCTCTTCGCGCAGGGCGAGCGTGCGCTCATCGACCAGCTGGCGCAGCGCATTCCTGTGGCGGTGCAGCTCGTCCAGATGGCGGGCGCGCTCCTGTTCCAGCGCATCATTATGGATGGCCTGGGCGCGGAACACCGCCACGGCCTGTTCCATCCCGGCGATCTCATCCCGGCCCTCGGGGCGGATTTCCTCGCCAATGGCACCACCCGCGAGCCGCGCCATGGACGAGGACAAGCGGTCAAGCCGGCGCGAGATATTGCCGCGCACATAGAGCCAGAACACCGCAAGCGAGATGATCAGCGCCGTAACCGCCCCCCAGGCCTGCAGGCTTTGCGAATAGCGGATGGCGGAAAGCACCCCGGTTCCCGCCTCGGTCGCCCGCCCGCTGACCGAGACCGCCAGCACCGCCGCCCCCTTGTCGATCCGCCCCGCCGCCTCGATCACATTATTCCTGGCCGAGGCGATGCGCCCCTCCAGCGCCAGGATCGCGGCGGTCGCATCCAGCATATCGGGGGCACCCGGGGATCGCGCGCCGGGCGTGCGCGGCGCGCCCGAACGGATCACCGTCAACAGCGCCAGCGCCCGGTTCGCCCGCACCGGATCGGCAATCGTCTGCACCCGGCGCGAAACGATGGAAAGCCGTTCCTCCATCACCCGGCGCAGGCTGGCAAGCTCGTCCTTCGCATCCGACGGCCGGTCGGGCACCGTGGCCAGCCGGTTCAGCAAAAGCCCCAGCTCCGACGCATGGGCGCGCATCTCGAACATCAGGCTCAGCTGGAACAGATCGACCTCGATCAGCTTGTCCAACGCCGCAAATCCCGCCTCCCCATCCGCCGGGCTGATCTCGTAAAGGCTTGAAATCGTCGCAGAAGCGGCAGCCTCGGCATTGGCGACCAGAGTATCGGCGATGCCGCCCAGCTCGGCTGCGGCACCGATGCCCTCGTCGATATGCCGGCGCAGGCTTGCCCGCGCGAGGATGCGGCGCTGCACCACCAGATCCAGCACACCGATGGCGCCACGCAGATCGCGGATCGCCGCCTCAAGCCCGGCAATCGCCTCGGGGTCGCTGTTGCGATAGGGCGAAAGCCGCGTGTTCAGCAGATCGGCCTGGTCGAAAAGCCAGGCGGTGCGTTCGCGCCGCTCGGCCTCGGTCTGCACCGAGGCAAGCTCGGGTGCGATGGCGACGATCCGCGCGCTGGCCTCGGCAAAACCGCGCAGCCCGGCCAAAGCGGGGATGGTTCGCTCGCTGGCCTCTTCCTGGGCGCGGATGGTGCCGCTCAGCTCCAGCCAGCCGATCAGCGCCGCTGCAAGCGGCAGGCCGGTGATGACCAGAAACGCCGCCAGAAGCCGGAAGCCAAGCCCCCTGCCCATTTTTGCGGCGCCTGTCACCGGACCCTGTTGCACTGGATGAATCGCCTCTTTCCCCGCATCGGATTTCCGCCGAAACTGGCATGGAACCGTCGCGAGGCCATCCGGAAAATGCACCTGACCCGCCCGATTGCCCTTTTCTGCGCGATGATCGCCCTTTGCGGGCCCTTGCGCGCCGAACCCGCGACTGCGCCCTGGCGCCTGCAGGTGCATGAGCGGCCGATGGACGATTCCAGCCCGACCCATCCGATGGACTATCAGCCGCTGGAGCGTGCGGCGCAGCCCTGGCGGCTTTGCATCCTTTACCCGCATCTCAAGGATTCCTACTGGCTCAGCGTCAATCACGGCATGGTCGAAGAGGCGCGACGTCTCGGGGTCGGCTTCACACTTTACGAGGCCGGCGGCTATCCGAACCTCGCGCGCCAGATCGAACAGGCTGAGGCCTGCGCGGCGGCGGGGGCCGATGCACTGATCATCGGCACGGTCTCTTATGACGGGCTGACGCCGGTGCTGACGAAGATCGCCCGCAGCATGCCGGTGATCGCGGCGGTGAATGACATTGCGCCCGAAGGGATCAGCGCCAAGGCCTCGGTGCCCTGGCGCGAGATGGGCGCCGCCGCCGGCCGCGCTCTGGCAGAGCGCCACCCAAAGGGCAGCGCGCCGGTCTCGGTCGCCTGGTTTCCCGGACCGGACGGCGCCGGCTGGGTGCGCTTTGTCGATGAGGGCTTTCGCAAAGCACTTGAGGAAAGCTCGGCCCGGATCACCGAGGTCCGCCATGGCGATACCGGCCGCGAAGATCAGGTGCGGCTGATCGAGGATGTGCTGGAAACCACGCCCTGGCCGGATTACCTCGTCGGTTCCGGCCCGATGGCCGAGGCGGCGGTCTCGGTCCTCAGGGCCAGGGGGCGGGATGATATCGGCATCATCTCGGATTACATGACCCATGCGGTGCATCGCGGCATCCTGCGCGGGCGGATCCTGGCGGCACCCTCGGATTTCCCGGTTCTGCAGGGACGGCTGGCGGTGGAAATGGCGGTGCGCGCCATCGAGGACAAGCTCGTGGTCCGCCATGCAGGCCCCGCCATCGTCACGGTGACACCCGAGACAATCCGCAGCTATGATGCCGATGCGACCCTGGCCCCGGCGGATTTCGCGCCGGTCTTCTCGGCCGAACCAGACTGAGGGCCAGACTGAGGCCCGGATTGAGGGCTCAACCCGGGCCAACGCCCGTATTTTCCGCGCCTCCCGCGTCGATTCCTTTCCTGAGCGTGAAATAACTTGACTCACCGCCCAGGCCCGGCCCTGATACAAGGCAGCCCCGATACGGACAGCCATGCTGAAAAGCCCCCGCCCCGGCGGCGTGAATCGCCGCAACATCCTGACCTCGACGCTGGGTGCAATTGGCTCCGGCCTCTGGCCCCGGCGCCTCGCTGCGGCGGAAGACCGGGTGCGGATCGGCTTTCTCGGCCCGTTAAGCGGCCCGGTCGCCCCCTGGGGGCAGCCCGGCCTTGATGGCAGCCGGCTCTGGGCAGAATGGATCAATGCCGAGGGCGGCATCCGGATCGGCGAGCGGCAGCTGCCGGTCGAGATCGTGGCTTTCGATGACGAATATGACCCCGCCCGCGCCAGGATCGGTGCGGAAAGGCTGATCCGGCGCGAAGGGGTCAGCTTTCTGATGATGCTGGGGGGCGACCCCTGGCCGGGTGCCGCGCCGCTGGTCCAGGCGACGGGGATGCTGGTCTCGACCCTGCTGCCCTCGGATCTCAGCCCCGAAACCACCACGCTGATCGCCCCCGCCGAGGTGCATCCGATCTACAATGTCACCGGCGTCGACTGGCTGTCGCGCTATCGGCCCGCACTGAAATCGGCGGCGATCTGTGCTCAGGATGATGTGTTCGGCCTGCCCTCGGTCGCGACCTATCTCGCCGCCTTTGCCGCCGCCGGCATCCACATGACCGATGAGCCCTTCTTCTTCGACCCCGCCACCAGAGATTTCGAGCCGCTGGTGCGTCGGATGCTCTCGGGCGAGCCGGAGATTGTCTGCCTCGACACCTGCTACCCGGATTACATCCTGCCGATCTGCGAACAACTCTTCCGCCAGGGCTTTCGCGGCCAGCTCCTGTCCTGCACGCTGGATTTCCACGACCGCATCATCGCCCGTACTTCGGCAGAGTTCCTGGAGGGCACCATCTTCCAGTTCCCCGATTTCGACGATCCGGCTCTGGCGGTGCCCGAGGTGAATTTTCGCGACCCTGCCCGGTTTCATGCCGAATATGAAGCGAAGTTTCCCGGCCAGTGGAGCTCGGTCTCCTGGCAATATGCCGCAACGCTGGACCTGTGGAAGGCCGCAGCCGAAGCGGCGGGGTCCACTGCGCCGGCGGATGTTCTGGCTGCAATGAAAGCCGGCCGGGGTTTGCGCCATGTCTTTGGCCCCGCGCGCTGGTGGGGCGAGGAATTATTCGGCATTTCCAACGCCCTGGTCGGGAACTGGCCCGTGGTTGAGATCTCTGGCAGCAAGGCGCGCATTCGCGAATTCACCTCGGTCACCGGCTGGTATGACCGCCACGGCCCTCTTTTGCACCGGGAGATGGAGCGCTATGGCCAGCTCTGGTCTCAGCGTGGCTGAGCTTTATCGCCGCCTCTCGCGGGCGTGGCGGCGCGTTTTCAGGCGCCCCGCCCCTGCCCCTGCGCGCAGCTCGCTCTTTCATCTGCGGCTTGAGACCCGCCACCGCGCAGCCTATCGCCGCCAGGCCGAACGGTTGAAGCAACGCTGACCAGCCGGGCAAGTCGGCGAAATATTAGGTCAAATATCCATACATTAATTTCATATTGTCTTTGTCAAATGCCTGACCTATATCCTTTGCACGGGGCAGCCCGCTGCGCCCGCAAGCTTTCGTCTTCCGAGGACAGCATGGCCGATCTGTCACCTTCCGATGCTGAGCATCCCGAACGCCCGCTGAAACCGGCAATCCGGCGCGGGTTGATGTGTCGCTGCCCGGCCTGTGGCGAATCCTCGATCTTCTCGTCTTATCTGAAGGTTGTGCGGCAATGCCCCGGCTGTGGCGAAGAGCTCTGGCATCAGCGCGCCGATGATGGGCCCGCCTATATCACCATGCTGATCATCTGCCATGTGGCCGGTTTCATGATCCATGGCCTGTTCAGCTATACCGATCTGACGCCGGGAATCGTCGGTCTGATCGTCACGCTGACGGTGATCCCGCTGGCGCTGCTGATGTTGCCATCGACCAAGGGTTTCATGGTTTCCATACAATGGTCGCGGCGTATGCATGGCTTTGGTGAAAGCAGCGCGCCGCAGCACTGAGGGCGCCTGTCAGACCACGGTTCGGGTGCTGACAGGTGGGCGCTCCAGCAATGCCGCCAGTTGCAGGAGACCCTCCTCCAGAACCCCACGATCAGGCGCCACCCCCAGCGAGATCCGCACGGCCTCCTGGCTCCGGGCACCTGTCGCGAAAGCCTCGGCCGGAACGATGGACACCCCCGCCCGATCGGCGTGATCGGCGAAACTTGCCTTGCAGCAGCCGTGCCGACCGCCGTGGAACTGGCGCTGACCGAGGGCCGTACCCACCAGGCGCCATGTGCTGATCTCCTGCACCGCCTTGTCGACGGCAAGGTGATCGGTGGCCCGCCGTTGGGCACCCACAAGCGCTGATCGTGCGGCGCGAACCCAGGGCAAAAGTCGAGCGCTATGACGCCCTGCGCAGCCAGAGCGCTGTGGGAGGCCGCCATGCGTGATGACCCTGCCGCTGGTGCCCCAAAACAGAACGGGCGTCCTCATGCTGCGCAGCCTGAAGATGTATGGCATGGCCCAGGCCGTCGAGGATCTCATCGAGCGGGGGCCCCGGCTTTCGAAGCCGCCATCCCATCCTGTCACAGGTGCTGAAGGCCGAATTGGCCGAACGCGAGCTGCGCTCCATCGCCTGTCACATGAAGGCTGCCCCGCCGCCATCGGCCTTGAACCAGTGGCGGCCCATGGACGGCGCCCGGCCTACAAAGATCTCGCAGGCCTCGACTTCGCGGCCAGGGCGATCAACGAGGCCACCGTCCGGACGCTGCACCGCTGCGCGTTCCTCGATGGCGCTCGGAATGTCATCCTGATCGGGGGCCCGGGCACCGGCAAGACACACGTCGCGGCAGCCCTCGGGATCCAGGCCATAGAACATCACCGCCACAAGGTCCGGTTCTTCTCCACCATCGAACTGGTCAACGCCCCCGAGCAGGAAAAGGCTGGGGGTAAGGTTGGGCAAATTGCCGAAAGCCTGACCCGCCTCGATTTGCCCTCCTCGGGAAAACGATCCCCCGGATCGTTTTCGGAGCCTCGTCGACCTGGACGAACCCGGAGATCTGCCGTTCAGCGCCTCGGGCGGGGCATTGCTGGTCCAGCTGCTGAGCAAGCTCTGCCAACGCATCAGCGTCGTGATCACCACAAATATCAGCTTCAGCGCGTGGGCCACGGTCTTTGGTGACGCCAGGATGACCACCGCCCTGCCCGACCGCCTCACCCAACGCTGCCCATCGCCATTGGGCTCGAACCAATGGCGCCACAATGGTCCGACCCCGAAACCGGAAACGACAGCGTCCGCGTCAAACCCAGATCAGATCAGCCGCAGTCGCCAGAAACAAGAAGGACACAAACCATGCCTGGACCACGACCCGACCCGACCCGACCCGAAATCCATAGTCAGAAGTGGCGCATTTCTCAATGAAAAAACCGGCTCAGTTCCAGCTGAAAATCAACAGGCAACGATCACGTCGGTGTCAACAGCTACCACGAGATGACACCGGACCAGTATACCAAAGCGCTCGGATGGATATCACGTCAACGTGGCATCTCAGGAAGCATGAAGTCGGCACCGGTAAAGCCGTAACCAGACGATCAAGGCGATCAAGGCGATCAAGGCAAGGTCTAAGCAACTGGGCGACCTGCACCATTATGTACCGTTCATTATAAGATCGTTCGGGGCGGACAGCCTGACGAAGTTGAGTGATCGGCACCTTCAGGAAGTTCGGGCCTGGATTTTTGCTCAGCGCAAACCGCAGGAGTCGCACAGTGTTTCGCAATGTGTTAATCGCTGCCGTAGCGCTGGCCCTCACTTAGGGGGCCGCCCAGGCAGACAAGGCTTTCGATGACTGTGTCCGCGCGCTCTGCACCTCAATTGTACAGAAGGATTGCTGGGTGAAGGGCGGGATGCCCATATGCGATAAGAACCAAGTCTTGTGCCAGGCGGTGCCCGATCACGCTCCGGCTACAGTTATCGAAAAGAAAGGTCGGCGCTGGTTCGTACTCACCGCCTATGGGCAGGGGTGGGTTGGCGACAGGGCCATGACGATCAACGGCGGGCGCTGCTCTTACCAACTATCGCGGCGATTATTGAAGCGACGGTGCTAATGGTCTCGAACTGTCAGGATGCTGCCTGATCATACAGCCGGGAACCAGATACTGACACCCGGAGGGCTGGATTCCCGTTCCCAGTTTGGTCACAGGGCCGCAGGCTGCGATTGACAGCCTGCGGCCCTTACTTCATTGCGCATTTCACCCTTCCGGTCTGCCAGATCATGAACTGGGAACGATTTTCCCAGTTCTCCGATTCAGCCGCCAATCGCCTGAAGGGCTTTTATGGCGGAACCGCCTCGTTTATGGTGCCGGAAAGCCATTTCGGTTCAGTATGTTAGCCGTTGCGCGGCAATGTCGACCGGATGCGGGGTAAATGTCGGTCAGATGCGCGGTCATCATCCCCGGCTCGCTCATTTTCACCCCCCTGGTTTCATCGCTCCACTTCGCCACGCGGCACCAGAAATTTCTTTTCCTGTTATCTTTTCAATGGCTTCCAGCGTTCTCATGGCTTCTGGGAACTCGTCCAGATGTTACTACCCCCCTACACCTGTGTGGTTCCTCGGGGACCCGCGCCGGCAGCAATACATTTTCAGAGTGGGTCGGGACTATCCGGTGCATCGCCTGTTGTGTTGCGTGAGACCGACCAGCCAGCGGCGCCCGTTTCGCACCATAGCCGCACCTGGTGCTTTCGATCATGGGACGGACCCGCATCCGGCCTGGGATCGCCGGGCAGGTTCCGGACCAGGATCCCATCGGTCAGGCGGCTGCCCGCAGGTCTTCATCGCCTGCGACATCCGGCCTCTTCATCGAGGCTCTGATGATGCTGCCTTCTGTATCGCCGAGCGGCGCGCAACGGCGGTATTCTGCTTTAGAACGGCAGAGCCCCGCCACAGGCCAGCTGTTCCGGTGCCGTGAGGGCGGCAAATACCGCCAAATGCCCCAGGGCATGGTCAGAGAGAGGATATGGGTTCCACCGAAAAGAGGAGACGGGCATCCGTGCCGGCATGCCCGCGGGAGCCGGTATGGGGCAGGCTTCTTTTCCGTGGCTGGCACCGACCGGCATATCCGCCATGACGGATGCCAGGGCAGATGCGCCCGCAACCGGTGCAAGTCGGCTGGAGCCTGCCGCTCCCCTCGCCCGGATGGGTTGACGAAAAAGACGGCCACGCCCGACCCGGATTCCGGATGATCCCGGCGCGGTCGAAAGCCGCGCCGGGGCCGCCGGGTTCAGCCTTTGGCGCCCTGGCCCCGGGAATAGACATCCTCGTAGCGAATGATGTCATCCTCGCCCAGATAGGTGCCGGTCTGCACCTCGATCAGCACCATCGGCACTTTGCCGGGGTTCTCCATCCGGTGGACCGATCCGAGCGGCACATAGATCGACTGGTTCTCCGATACCAGTTGCACCCGGTCATCGACCGTGACCCGCGCGGTGCCTTCGACCACGATCCAGTGTTCCGAGCGGTGGAAATGCGATTGCAGCGACAACGCGGCGCCGGGATGGACATGGATGCGCTTCACCTGGAAACGCTCGCCGACCACCAGGCTTTCATACCAGCCCCAGGGCCGGTAGTCGCGCGGCAATGTCTCGGCCTGGCGGGCGCCTTTGGCTTTCAGCGCGGCCACCGCCTGTTTCACATCCTGCGCCCGGTCGGCGCGCGCGACCAGCACCGCATCGGGCATGGCGACCGCGATCAGCCCCTCAAGGCCGATCCCCACCAGCTCGACCGCATCGGATTCCGAGCGCAAAAGCGTGTTCTGGCAATCAATGGCGGTGGCATGGCCGCCCAGCACATTGCCCTCGGCATCCGGGCCGCCATCGCGCCAGACCGCATCCCAGCCGCCCAGATCCGACCAGCCGCCCGAGAAGGGCACGACCGAGAGATTGTCGGCCTTTTCCATCACCGCATAGTCGATTGAGACATCCTCGACATCCGACCAGGGCCCGGCAGCCAGCCGCAGGAATCCCAGATCGCTGACGCCACCCGCCAGCGCCTCGCGGACAGAGAGGGTCATGGCGGGGGCGAAGCGCTCATAGGCGGCGATCAGATCGGCGGTGCGGAACAGGAAGATACCCGCATTCCAGAGGAAATTCCCCGCCTCCAGCATCGCCACCGCCCGGACCGCATCGGGTTTCTCGACAAAACGGCCCAGCCTCACCGCCTCGCCCGCCTGCGGTCTGACGGCAAGCTCCAGCCAGCCATAGCCGGTCTCGGCCCGGTCCGGCGTGATGCCGAAGGTGACGATCTGACCCTGGTGCACCGCATCCACCCCACGCGCAACGGCGGCGCGAAAGGCCGCACTGTCGGGGATCGCATGATCCGAAGGCGCCACCAGCGCCAGCGACTCCGGGTCGCTCTGATGCAGGTAAAGCGCCGCCGCAAGCACGGCGGGCGCGGTATTCCTCGCCGCCGGCTCGATCAGGATCGGACCGGGATCGGCGTCGATGGCCGCCAGCTGCTCGGTCACGATAAAGCGGAAATCGCCGCCGGTCACCACCAGCGGGCGGGTGAAAGCCAGCCCGTCCCCCTCACCCGAGAGCCGCGCGGCCGAGGCCTGGAACAGTGTCATCCCGCCGCTTTCCAGCGCGAACTGCTTGGGATAGCTTTTGCGCGACAACGGCCAGAGCCGCGTGCCAGAGCCGCCGCAAAGCAGGATCGGCGCAATCTTCCGGACTGACTGGGCCATTGACGGGATCATGGCGACCTCTCTCATATGCAATTCGGGTTCTGCCCGGGGGCAAATGCCCGCCTCGCAGCGTTAAAATACAAAGGATCACGGCATTCCGGTGACCAGTTGCGGGAAAACCGCAGATTTTCCGCAACTGCGCGCCGGGATCAGTCCGCGCCAAACAGGTCGCGGGTAAAGACCTTCTCCTCGACATCCGCAAGCTCGGGGCTGCGCCGGTTCGCCAGAATCAGATCCGATCCCGCCTTGAAGGCGGCCAGATCCCGCTCGACCTTTGATCCGAAGAACTCGGCCTCTTCCAGCGCCGGCTCAAACACCACGACGCGGATCCCCTTGGCCTTGATCCGCTTCATAATGCCCTGGATCGAGCTTTGCCGGAAATTGTCGGACCCGGCCTTCATCACCAGCCGGTAGACGCCGACGACCTTCGGCTTCAGCGCAATGATGCAGTCCGAGAGATAATCCTTGCGGGTGCGGTTGGCATCGACAATGGCGGCGATCAGATTCTGCGGCACTTCGGAATAATTTGCCAGCAGCTGCTTGGTGTCCTTCGGCAGGCAATAGCCGCCATAGCCGAAAGAGGGGTTGTTGTAATGCGCGCCGATCCTCGGATCGAGACAGACGCCGTCGATGATCTGGCGGCTGTCCATATCCCGCGACAGGGCGTAGCTGTCGAGCTCGTTGAAGAACGCCACCCGCATCGCAAGGAACGTATTGGCGAACAGCTTGATCGCCTCGGCCTCGGACGGGTCGGTGAACAGCAGTTCGACATCCTTGCTGATCGCGCCTTCCAGCAGCAGATCGGCAAAGCGGCGGGCCCGGTCAGAGCGTTCGCCGACAATGATGCGCGAGGGGTGCAGGTTGTCGTAAAGCGCCCTTCCCTCGCGCAGGAATTCGGGGCTGAAGATCACCTGGCCGGTCTGCAGCTCGGCCCGGATGCGGGTCACGAAGCCGACCGGGATGGTGGATTTGATCACGATGGTCGCATCCGGGTTGACGCGGGTGACATCGGCGATCACCTGCTCGACGCTGGATGTGTCGAAATAGTTGTTATGCGGATCATAATTGGTGGGCGTCGCCACGATGACGAATTCCGCCGTCGCCCAGGCCGAGGCCGCATCAGACGTGGCGCGGAGCCGCAGCCCCCCCGCCGCCAGCGCCGCCTCGATATCGGCATCGACGATGGGCGAGCGGCCCTCATTGACCATATTCACCCGGCTGGCGGAAATATCGACCGCAGTGACATCATGGTTTTGCGCCAGCAGAACCGCGTTTGACAGCCCGACATAGCCAAGCCCGGCAACGGCAATCTTCATCTCTCAATACTCCGTACCGGCGGATGCATCGGCACCGCGCCTTTCATGTCCTGGGTGGCCGGGTTTGTCACCCGGTCTGACTGGTTTGCGGGCCTCATTGCGGCGGCTCCACAAAGATGACGCGGCGGGCGATCACATAGCTCAGCCCCGCCGCCAGGGCCGAGGCGATCAGATAGACGGTCATGTCACGCAGGAAAGCGCCGCTGGCGAACAGCGCGCCGGCGCCTGCCGAGATGGCGAGGCCAAGCGCCTGGGTCACCAGGTACAAAAGCGCCCCGCCCCGTCGGGGGGTGGCCTCGCGAAAGGTGAAATGGCGCTGGCAGGCCCAGGCCGGCGGGATGCACAGGATCCAGGCCAGCGCCGCGCTGGCCGAGGCCGGCCAGGGCAACAGCCCGGTCAAAAGCGCGGCCAGCACCGCATTGACCAGCGCGAAACCCCCACCCACCAGCAGAAAACGCGGCAGGGCAGCGCGGCCAAAGGCGCGCAGGATCGGTCCGGCGGTCATGGCGCAGCCCCGGGCAAAGGCTCGGTGAGCTGCAACAGGATCAGCGCGCCGCCCTGCCCCTGCCCCTGCCCCTGCCCCGGCAGATCGACCCGGCGCAGCCAGGGCGGCAAGGTGCCCGACTGCAGCTCAGAGGCAAAGCCCATATCCTCTTTCGCATAGTCCTGGCTTGCGCAGAGGATCACATAGCCCGCGCCGCTGCGACGCAGCATCGCGAGCATGGCTTCGGGGTCGCGGAAGGGCGCTTCGCCATTGGCAAAGGCGTCGCTGCTGCGGTGATAGGGGGCCGAGGTTACGCTATGCGGCGTGAAATACAGCACCCGTACCCCCATATTGATGGTGGTGGCCATCAGCGCCGGCGGCACCGCGTTCAGCGCCTGAAAGGCGGCCTCGCTGCGGCAGGTCTCGCCCGATACCGCAGGTATCGCGGCGCCCGCTGCCTGCGGCGCAGCTTTGGTGGTCAGCGCGGCCCTTATGGGCTGCATCACCTCGACCGGCCAGGCGAGAAGCGCAAAACCCGCCATGATCGCCAGCGCCGCAACGCGCTGAGCGCCGGCCCGGCCAAGGACAATCAGCTCTTTCAGCACAAAGCCGGTCAGAAAGGGGATCGCGGGCGTTCCCAGCGTGGCGGCGCGGATCTGATCCATCGCGCCCAGCACGCCGACCCAGCCGATCACCAGCATCAGCACCAGGCCCTGCCGCTCTGCCGGGCCGAGGCGGCGACGCGCGAACAGCGCGAAGCCCGTCGCAACCGGCAGCAGAATCCAGGAATAGAGAAAGTTGAAATCGAACCCCGCCCCTTTGCGGATCGCCAGCAGAAAGGCCGATTGCGTCTCGCCGATCCGGGTCGCGATGATCGCGCGGGCCTCGTCGCTCAGCGCGCCATAGGGGCCCGAGATACAGGGGCCAAGAAGCGGCCAGGCAAGGCCGAACCCCGCCAGCAGCAGCACCGCCATCAGGGTGATCCGCGACCAGCGGCCAGACAGGCGGCCAGACAGGCGGCGGGCCAGCAGCACCGGCACGACCGAGACGACCACTCCAATCAGCAACAAGGACAGCACCGGCGGCGCCAGCGCGTCGCAATAGGGCCTGACCCAGACCGCAACAGGAACCTGCCCCGCCATCAGCAAAGGCGCCGCAAGGCCAAGCGTCACGGCAAAGACCGCCAGCCAGCGCCCTGCACCCGGCACTTCCCCTGGCACTTCCCCCGGCGCCTCAAAGGCAAAGCGCAGTCCGGCCATCGCCCAGATGATCAGCAGCACCGGCAGCATCTCAAGCCCGACAGCCAGCGAGACCGCCGCCGCCAGCCCTCCGGCAATTGCCGCCAGAAACTGACCCCGGGCCGAGGCCGCCGGCCAGATCATCGCAAAGGCAAGAACCGAGATGCACAGGATCTGGACATTGTGGTGATCGACCCGACCGACCGCGAATTCAAACCCGGCGATCTTGGGCCAGAGGAATACGGCGAGCATCGCCCCCACCGCCGCCTCAGGCCCGGAAATCCGCAGCGCAGCCACCCCGTTCAGCGCCAGCAACAGGCACAGAAGCAGCGTCGGCCAGATCACCATTGCGATCTGTTCCGCCACCGGCATCGCGACCCAAAGTCCCCCAAGCCAGATGATGCCGCCAAGCGCCGCGTCGATATAGCGCGACCAGTGGATCGAGATCCCCTCGGGCGGCAGGATGCGGTATTGCTGCGTGTCGAACCAGCTTTGCCCGGCCAGCCAGTCGCGCACCATCACCATGCGCAACAGATCGTCGCTGTCGGCGGTCAGGATACGCTCGTCCAGTCCAGCCCAGCCCAATGCGCCCCGCAAGACCACCAGCCCAAGGAGGAGCCACAGAAGCGGCCTGAAAGCGAGGTATTTCCGCAGGCCGGAGCCGGTCGGGCTGGCTGGCACAGTGTTTCTCCGGCACGAACAATGAATCGATCTACTCGCGCATAGCCTGATCATTGGAAACAGGCCAAAACATGGCCGGGGCTGGATCATTCTGCGAAAACCGCCAGGGGCAATCCTCAAATCGCCCCCCCCTTTCCCCAATCCTGGCACAATTCGGCGCGAGACATGCAGTCAGCCCTAAAAGCGGAGCTGCGTTGTGACCGAACTCACCATCCTGATGCCCTGCCTCAACGAGGCCGAGACGCTTGCCACCTGCATCACCAAGGCACAGGACTATCTGCGCCGCTCGGGGATCCAGGGCGAGGTGGTGATCGCCGATAACGGCTCGACCGATGGCAGCCAGGAAATCGCGGAAAATCTTGGCGCCCGCGTGGTGCCGGTGCCGGTGCGCGGCTATGGCGCGGCGCTTGGCGCCGGGATCCAGGCCGCGAAGGGCCGTTTCGTCATCATGGGCGACAGCGATGACAGCTATGACTTCTCGCGGCTGGACGGTTTTGTCGAAAGGCTGCGGGCTGGCGCCGATCTGGTCATGGGCAATCGTTTCAAAGGCGGCATCGCCAAAGGTGCCATGCCGCCTTTGCACCGCTATCTCGGCAATCCGGTGCTTTCGACCATCGGTCGCGTGCTTTACGCGACGCCGGTAAAAGATTTCCATTGCGGCTTGCGCGGTTTCTCGCGTGAGGCGGTGCTGGGCCTTGGCCTGACCACGCCGGGGATGGAATTCGCCTCGGAAATGGTGATCCGCGCCTCGCTGGCGGGGCTGAGGATCGAAGAGGTTCCAACCACACTTTCCCCCGATGGCCGCTCGCGCCCGCCGCATCTGCGCAGCTGGCGCGATGGCTGGCGGCATCTCAAGCTGTTGCTGACCTTCGCGCCTTTCTCGCTGTTTATGATCCCGGGGCTGATGATGCTGGCGCTTGGCCTGCCGGCCTTCGCCGCGCTGATGCTGGGGCCGGTGCAGATCGGAGGCATGACATTCGCGACCGGTTCGCTGATCCTGATGGCGACCGTGGTTCTGACCGGCTTTCAGATGCTGTGGTTTCACGCGCTGGCACGGCTTTTCGCGGTGCGGTTCGGCCTTCTGCCCTCCTCGCCGCGGTTCGAGTCGATGCGGCGCAGTTTCAACGTCGATACGGCCTGCAAATGGGGCGCTTTCCTGATCGCGCTGGCCGTGCTGACCACCCTGGTCGCCGTGATCCGCTGGGCGCAGACGGGCTTTGGCGATCTCGACATCGCGACCATCGCCCGCTCTGCCTCGCTGATCTCGGTTCTGGCCGGGCTGGGGCTGCAATCGGTCACCAACGGCTTCCTCTGGGGCCTGCTGAACCAGAACCTGCCCGCCCCCGAGACGGAAAAATCTGCCCTGATGCGGCGTGCTCCCGGTTTCCAGATCGGCTGACCTGAGCCCTCACGATCCGGACCACGCCCCTGGCTGCAAGGCCGGGGGCGTTTCGCATTCTGCCTTGCCCGGATGCGGCGATACTGTGGGCGCTTCCCCTGGGCCAATGGTCATTATATCATCATGCCAGTTCGGCACCGCGCCGCCAGAGTTCCGTGATGAAGCCAGAAGCCAGCCCCCCCGATCTCTCGCTTGCCCCCGTTGCCCGGCGCAAACTGTCGGATTCCGTGGTCGAACAGCTGCGGGCCATGATCGCGTCGGGGCAGCTGCGCCCGGGTGACGCCCTGCCGTCCGAGCGCGAGATGATGGCGCGGATGGGCGTCGGCCGCCCTGCGGTGCGTGAGGCGCTGCAACAGCTTCATACCCAGGGGCTGATCACCATTTCCCATGGCGAACGCAGCCGCGTCAATGCGCTGAACCCGGACCTGGCGCTGCATCAGATCAATGATATCGCCAGCCTCTTAATCGCGGCAGAACCCGGCAATCTGGGCCATCTGCGCGATGCGAGGCGGCTGTTCGAGACAGGTCTGGCGCGGATGATCGCCGAAAAGGCGATGCCGGCCGATGTGGCGCGGCTGCGCGATCTGATCCGGGTGCAGCGCGCAGCGCTTGGAGACACGCCCGCCTTCATGCGCGCCGATATCGACTTTCACACCGCGCTGGCGGCGATCCTTGGCAATCCGGTGATCACCGCGCTGTCGCATGCCATGCTGGGCTGGCTCTTCAACCATCACAACACTTTGCTGCACTGGTCGGGGCATGAGACGGTGACGCTTTCCGAGCATGAGGCGATCACCGATGCGCTGGAGGCCCGCGACCCTGAACAGGCGGCAGCGATGATGCAAAAGCATCTCGACCGGTCGGAACGGCTTTACCCGCAGGGCTGACGCCCCTTACCCCGGCTTCTGCGCCACCAGGATAAAGCGCTCATATACCCTGGTCCGGAGCCGGTTGCGCAGCCCGTTCACCCGCCGCTGCGCCCTGGCAATCGGGCCATGGGAATGCCGGGTGACCGAGGTAAACCCCGCCTGTTCCAGCAGGGGCGTCAGGGTCCCGAACCGCAGCCCGGCGCCAAAGGGCAGTGCCCCCATAATCGCCGCATGCCGCTGGCCCATCGCGCCATCATAATGCGGGTCGGGCGAAAGCCGCTCCCACAGCGCCAGCAGCCGGGCGGGCCAGCGGCCCATGCGCGAGGGCGCCGCCCAGTCGCCGTCATAAACCAGAAGCCGCCCGCCCGGCCGCAGCACGCGGAACCAGTCGGCAAAAGCCTCTTCCGGCCGGGTCAGCGTCCAGACCAGATGCCGGCAAAGGATCGCGTCATGGCTGGCATCGGGCTCCATCGTCTGCTGCGCATCTGCCAGCAGAAAGCGCAGCCGCGGCTTGCCGGCATGTTTCGCCCGCGCCACCGCCAGCATCGGGCCGGCGAAATCCAGCGCGGTAACCTCATGGCCCAGATCATGGACCAGCCGCGTCACCTCGCCAGTGCCACAGCCGAGTTCCAGCACCCGCGAAGGCGCCGGCGGCAGGTGGTCGCGCATCGGCTGCGCCCAGGCCGCCGCCTCGACACCCGGCGCGATGGCATGGCCGAAAGCCAGATCAAAGCTCTCTGACCGCCGCGACCAGTACTCGCGGATCTCGTCAGACAGATCGCGGTTTTTCACTGAGGCAGGCCGGAGAGGATCATCTCGAACCGCTCCCGTGCCTTTTTCGGCAGCGCCTCGGGCAAGGGCGTTTCCGTCACATCGCCGACATGGATCAGCATCACCATCCCCATCGCCACATGCGGCGAACATTTGATCCCATAGGCACCCGGCACCTCGAAAGTGACGGTGAAATCCTCATTGATCTTCGATTTGAACGGCGTGGCGCCTTCGGGGATCATATCGTCGATGGTTGCAGCGTTGTGACTGGGCTGGGTCGGGATGAAGCGCACGGAATCGCCCGGCGCGATTTTCAGATAAGACGGTTCATAGATCATCGGCCCGTTTTCCGAGCGGTTATACATCCCGACCTCATGCGTCTCGGCGAAGGCGGGGGCGGCGATCATCAAAAACAGAGCGGCAAGAGCGGATTTCATGGCTGATCCTCAAGACAGTGAAAACGGAATTGCGTGGCGCCGTCGGCCGGGTCGGTCAGCACGCGCGCGCCGACCCGGAAGATACGGGCGAGGCGCTCGGGGGTCAGCACCTCGCGGGGGGGGCCGAGGGCTGCGAGGCGCCCGCCCTCCATCACCGCCAGCCGGTCACAGCCAAGCGCCTGGTTCAGGTCGTGGAGCGCGATCACCACCGTCACCGGCAGCTCGGATACCAGCCGCAAGAGCGAGAGCTGATGGTGGATATCAAGGTGATTGGTCGGCTCATCCAGCAGCATCACCTGCGGACGCTGCGCCAGAGCACGGGCGATATGGACGCGCTGCCGTTCGCCCCCTGAAAGCGTTGTCCAGGATCGGTTGGCCATCGCCTCCATCCCCACCCGCGCCAGCGCCTCCTGGCAAATCGCGGCATCCTCCGCCCCGAAAGGCGCCAGCGGCGAGAGCCAGGGGGTGCGGCCCAGCTCGACCGCGTCGCGCACGCTCAGCGCTTCGGCGGTCTGGGCCTGTTGTTCGACAAAGGCGATGCGGCGCGCGATGTCGCGGCGGCTCATGCCCGAGAGGGTGGTGCCGTCAAGGCTGACAGAGCCGCGCGCGCGCGCCGCGATCCCCGCGAACAGCTTCAGCAGCGTCGATTTGCCAGAGCCATTCGGGCCGATCAGACCAAGCGTCTCGCCGCTGGCCACCTCCAGCGTGATGCCCTCGACAATGGCGCGCCCCCGCGCAGACCAGCCAAGGCCCTCGGCCCTGATCCTCATCCGCGTACCCTCCCCCGAACCAGAATCAGCGCGAATCCGGGGGCGCCGACCAGCGCCGTGACCACGCCGATCGGCACCACCTGGCCCGGGATCAGCATGCGCGAGACCACGTCGGCCGCGATCAGGAACACCGCCCCAGCCAGCGCCGCCGCCGGTATCAGCCGCCCATGGCGCGGGCCGACAAGGAACCGCGCCGCATGAGGGATCACCAGGCCGACAAATCCGATAGAGCCAACAAGGCTCACCATGGTTGCCGTCATCAGCGTCACCGCGCCGATCAGCACGATCTGCACCCGCCTGACCGCGATCCCCAAAGACGAGGCGGCGTCCGAGCCAAAGGAAAACGCATCCAGCGCGCGGGCATGCCAGAGACAGGCAAAGAAACCCAGAACTGCGACCGGCAAGGCCAGCGTCACATCCGGCCAGCGCACGCCCGAGAGATTGCCCAAAAGCCAGAACATGATGCCGCGCGCCTGTTCGGCATTGGCGGATTTTGCGATGAAAAAAGAGGTGAGCGCATTGAAAAGCTGCGATCCGGCGATGCCGGCAAGCACCATATGCGCCGGCCCCCCTCCCGCCGCCCGCGCCAGCGCCGCGACGAGACCAAAGGCCAGGGCCGCGCCGAGGAAAGCGCCGCCCGAGATCCCGATCGCCCCCGCGCCGACCCCCATGATCGTCACCGCCACCGCGCCGGTCGAGGCTCCGGCAGAGACGCCCAGCAGATAGGGGTCTGCCAGCGCATTCCTGACCAGCGCCTGCAACACGACACCGGCCAGTGCCAGCCCCGCGCCACACCCGGCGGCCACCAGGGTGCGCGGCACCCGGTAGGACCAGATGATCCCCTGATCAATCGGATCGACCGGCAGCCCGGCACCCCAGAGATTATTGGCCAGCGCAGCCCAGACGGTGGCCCAGGGCAAAGGCGTCTCGCCAAGGATCACGCCCGTCAGCACCGCCGCCAGAAGCACGGCCACCCCCGCCATGCCGCGCAGCGCGACATGGGCAATAAGTGCAACAGGGGTGGCCGGCCTGATCATTGCGCGCGGATCACTTCTGGCGGATCATTTCAGCGCGAAGGCCGGCAGCGCCGCCGCCAGCTCTTCCAGCGCCGCGATGTTGCGGATCGAAGGGTCCATCGCATGGGCGTCGATGATGACGATGCGGCCATTCTTCACCGCCTCCATCTGGCTGGCCACCGGGTCGGATTTCAGGAATTCCAGCTTCTTCTCATAGTCATCCGCCTCGAAGCGGCGGCGATCCATCCGGGCGATCACGATCACATCGGGGTTCGCCCGCGCGATGGTCTCCCAGGAGACAACCGGCCATTCCTCGGGGCTGTCCACCACGTTTTTCAGCCCCAGCGAGGCCATCATCCAGGCCGGCGCGCCGCCATTTCCGGCGACATAGGGGTCAATATCCATCTCGGCCGACGAGAACCAGAACACCGCCGAAGCCTCTTTCAGATCCAGTGCCCGGGCCGCTGCGACCGCTGCCGCCTCGCGCGCCTTCAGGCCGGCCACGACCTCGCCCCCCTTGTCCCCGATGTTGAAAATCGTCGCCAGCTCTTCGATGCCAAGATAGATCCCCTGCATCGTATAGGGCTCAAGCCTGGTGCCATCCGAACCGGCCGTGTTGTCTTTCCCGATGCAATCGGCGGGCAGGATATAGGCCGGAATGCCCAGATCGGCGAATTGCTCGCGGGTGGCGACAATGCCTTGCGGGCCGATATGCCACTCATATTGCGCCGTCACGATGCCCGGCCGTTTGGCGACCACGCTCTCGAAGGACGGGTCGTTATCGGCCAGCCGCTCGATCCCTGCATTCAGATCCGTGAACTCTGGCAGCACATCGGTGAACCAGACCGAGGTGCCCTGGACCTTGTCGCCCAGCCCCAGGGCGTACAGGATCTCGGTCGTGGCCTGACCGACCGTCACCGCACTTTCCGGCGCCTTGTCAAAGCTCAGTTCGACACCGCAATTCTGCAGCTTCAGCGGATAGCTGGTTTCTGCCAGTGCCGGGGCGGCAAGACAGATCACAGCCAGCGAGGCCGCCATGGGAAAACGCATCTTCAGGAAATATCGCATCCGGGATCTCCGATTGGATCAGGACGGGGAGCCGATGGAAAGCGCAAAGCCGCTGACGCGCGTACAGGCTGGCCCGGCGCGATCTGCGCAGGCTGGCGGCTCGGGATGCGGGGTCGCATCTGCGGGTCAGGTTCATATCTCGCCTCCCCGGACGCCCCGCCCGGGTCAAGTTGGTTGCACATGTCGGCAGGTCTCCTGACTGGCGGGTCACCGGATCAGCGCGGCCTTCCCATGGGTGACCCACAGTGGCTTTGTCGCGCGGATCCTCGCCGCCTACAGTTGCGGGGGCAGTTCCGGTTCATCCCCGGGGGGATGACGGATTCCCTTTCAATTCCTTACGGAAACCGACATGCCCTGATTATGGGCAAATGCTGCCCGCTTCAATGGCAAAGCACCGGGAAAAATACCGGGGCAAAACTTCTGGCTCAGCGCGCGCCCCAGGTGTCGGAAAGCCGGTAGCCGCCCGGCCAGGGGTCAGACGGGTCCAGCATGTGCTGATGAATGCCGGTGATCCAGCCGCGCCCGGAAATCTCGGGCCGGATAGCGGGCGTGCCGGCAAGATCGACTGTGCCCAGAATGCGCCCCTGAAATTCTGAGCCAATCAGCGATACCGCCGTCAGCCGGTCGCCCTCGGCCATCTGACCGCGTGCATGCAGCACCGCCATCCGCGCCGACAGCGCGGTTCCGGTGGGCGAGCGGTCAACCTTGCCTGGCCGGATCGCCACCGCCGCCCCGGCGCGCAGCTCATTGCCCTGGCGGCTGACCTCGCCGGCGAACAGGCAAAAGGAATAATGCGTCCAGTCCGGATTGGTCGGGTGACGGAAACCCAGCTGTTCGGTGCCGGCATCCGAGATCTTCACACCCAGTTTCGCAATGTCATGCGCCTCGTCCGGGGTGAGGCTGAATCCAAGCGCTTTGGCATCGACAAAGACGAAGCTGTCACCGCCCCAGGCAGTGTCAACCGTCAGGGTGCCCAGCCCCTCGACCTCCAGCCTCGCATCGAGGCGTTCCGCGAAAGAGGGAAGGTTCTCGACGAAGATCCGTTCCGCCTTGCCGCCCCGACATTCGGCGCGGATATTCACCAGCCCGCCCGGTGCCTCCAGCACCATCCGCGTCTCGGGCTCCACCATCGGGATGATGCCGCCGTCAAGCAGCACGGTGGAAACGCAGATCGAGTTCGATCCCGACATCGGCGGCGTATCTTCGGGCTCCATGATGATAAAGGCGGCATCGGCGCGCGGGTCTTTCGGCGGCACCAGCAGGTTCACATGGCGGAAAACACCGCCCCTGGGCTCGTTCAGGACAAAGTTTCTCAGGGTTTCATCTTCGGCGATCCAGCGCGACTGGGCCCAGATCGTCTCGCCGGGCGGCGGGCGGACGCCGCCGACGATGACATCTCCGACCTCGCCCTCAGCATGGGCGGAGATGACGTGAATGGTCTTGATAGAGCGCATGATGGGCCTCAGGACAGCCAGGCGGGAAGGGTTTTTGCAGCACGCCCGGTGAGGGCGGCGCCGGCGCAGGTGGCCAGGCTGTCAAAGCGGATCTGTCGCCCGGAAAGGCCTGGCCCGTAATGGGCATATTTGCCGGAATTGGTCATCAGAGTGCGGGTGGCGGACGGAAAGACCGGCTCGGAAATCGAGCACCAGCAGAGATCGGGCAGCACCTGGACCCCGGCGGCGGCGAGGCCGGCAAGCGTATCCTCCGCCTGCAGCTCTTCAAGGATGCGGCGCCCCGCGGTGATGATGGTGGGCACCAGGACTCGCCCGCCGTTCAGAGCGGCGAGAAAGGCACGACACTCCTCGGGTGAGGCATGCGGGCTGCCGATGGCGACAAGGTCGATGGTTTCGCCGCCCTGGTTCAGCTCGGCCCAGGCGCGGGCGAAATCCGCATGGGTGATGCTGTGATGGTCAGCGGTGGGGCTGACGCGATGCGCCTCGGGGGTGACGCGGTCCACATGCAGCATCGGTGCGGCAGAGGTGGTGCCAAAGGCGGCACAAAGCGCCTGCAACTGCGCGCGGGATGCCGCGCCCACACCTCTGAGCAAGGGGATCCGGTCCGGTGAGGCGCGGCCCGCAAGCCAGCCCAGCAAAGGCCAGAAGAGATCATCGGCGCCAGGGATCGCCGCCACGTCGAGCACGCGCTGCGCGGCCCGGTTTTCGTCGAGACAGACACCGGCCAGCGGAGCGCGCCCTGTCATCGCGATGAACAGGTCGAGGAAATCCGGGTGCTTTGCTGTGCGCGCGCCCAGGACGGAATTCGCGAAGATCACGGCATTGCTTTCCGACCAGCCGATGACCTCGCCCTCGCCAGGTGCGGTGTCCAGCAGATAGGGCGCGCAGGTAAAGCTCGGGCGGCACCCCATCCGCACATAGGCGTCCGCAAGCCGCTGCGCCGGGCCTCCGAAAAGATCCGGCACACCCTGTTGGCGCCAGTTTTCACGATCCACGGAAATTGCGTTCATCGTGGTCGGGATGCGCACTTGCGCCCCCATATCGGCCATCTTTTCGGCAAAGGTCAGATTGGCGGGGCTGGCATAGATGCAGCCGTCAATATGTCCCTGGGTCACGTCAATCAGCCGCTTTGCGCCCTGGTTCGCGGCCATCGCCACCAGGATGCGCATCGCCTGCGACAGAGCCTCGCCGTCGGCGCCGGTCAGCATCGCCAGATCGCGCGTGCTCAACTCTGGCGTTGCAGCAGCGGAAGAGGCGACCGGCAGGGTCATCTCCGGGGCCTCGATGGCCCCGGAGATGACAGCCGCCTCCTGCAGACGGGAGAGCGCGGCGAAAGCCGCCTCTTCAAGCCGCAGGACCGGCACCCTGACGCCAAACATCTCTGCCGCGATCATCGCGCCAAGCGTTACCACATCTTCAGGCTCTGAGAACACCAGTGCCGCCGGGGCCTTGCCGTTCAGCGCCATATCCAGCAGCACACCAGACCCGGTGCAGGATCCCCGCGTCCCCGGCATCACCAGCACACGCCCGGCCAGCGTCTCACCATGCAAAGGGTGATGCGCGTCGATCACCCGGGACGTCGCCGGATCCACCCCGCCCCAGAAACTCAGCGGTTCATTCGTCGCGAGAACGCGACCTTTCGCCGTGCCCTCAAGAATGAACCGCGAGCCCATCATTTCACCACAAAGCCATGCGCATAGGGGTCACGCTCATCAATGAAGATCGTGTTGATGCCGGTCTGCCGCGCCCAGCCGCCGATGGACGGGATGATCGCCGATTTCCCCGGAACCGCATCCGATACCGCCTCGACCCGCCCCTTGAAGATCGAGCCGATGATGCTCTCATGCCAGAATTCATCGCCGACGCTCAGGAGGCCCTTCGCCGCCAACTGCGCCATCCGCGCCGAAGTCCCGGTGCCACAGGGCGAGCGGTCAATCGCCTTGTCGCCATAGAAGACGGCATTCCTTGCATGGGCGCCTTCAACCGTCGGCACCCCGGTCCAGAGGATATGCGACAGCCCGTTGATCCGCGCGTCACCCGGATGCACGAATTCATATTTCGCATTCAGCGCCGCGCGCAGCTTCGGGGAAAACCCGATCAGCTCGCCTGCGGTAAAATCGGCCATATCGCGGAAGTTCTTCTGCGGCTCGACAATCGCGTAGAAATTGCCGCCATAGGCCACATCGACCACGATCTCTCCGAGCCCCTCGACCTCGGCGGTCAGGCCCTCGGCATAGAGGAAGCCCGGCACATTGGTCAGCCGCACCTCTTCGACGAAACGGCCCTCCTGGCGGTAGGAAATATCGACCTTCCCCGCCGGCGCATCAATCGACAGCTTCCCCGGCGCGCGCGGCTGGATCAGCCCGTTCTCGATCCCCATCGTGATCGTCCCGATCGTCCCGTGGCCGCACATCGGCAGGCAGCCCGAAGTCTCGATGAACAAAACCGCCACATCGCAATCGTCCCGCGTCGGCGGATAGAGGATCGAGCCCGACATCATGTCATGGCCCCTCGGCTCGAACATCAGCCCGGTGCGGATCCAGTCGAATTCGCGCAGGAAATGTGCGCGCTTCTCCAGCATGTCCTTGCCGATCAGACGCGGACCACCGCCCGAGACCAGACGCACCGGATTGCCGCAGGTATGCCCGTCAAGGCAGGAAAAGGTGTGAACACTCATCGCTTGAGTCCTCAGAAGCGTTGCGGAGAGAAGGCAGATATGTCGATGGCGGTCGCGTTTCCAGTGACCAGCTCGGCGACCAGCCGTGCAGTGCCGGCGGATTGTGTCAGGCCCAGATGGCCATGGCCGAAAGCATGGATCACGCGAGGCGAATTCTTCGAGCGGCCAATCGCCGGCAGGCTGTCCGGCAGCGAAGGGCGGAAGCCCATCCATTGCACGCCGCCGGTCGCGACCAGCCCCGGCAGGAAGGTCTGCGCCTTTTTCAGCATCGCTTCCGAGCGCCTGAAATTCGGCGGCCGGTGCAAGCCGCCCAGCTCCACCGCGCCCCCGACCCGGATGCCGGTCGAAAGCCGCGTCACCACGAAACCATGGCCACCGAATGTCACCTGGGTGCGCAGATCAAAGGCGCCGCGCGGCAGGGTGGTGTTATAGCCGCGCTCGGTTTCCAGCGGGATCTGGTCACCGACCGAGCGCGCGATCAGATGCGAATGCGCGCCTGCGGCCAGCACGACCTGGGCGCCGTGACGGATCTTTCCATGCGAAAGCACCTCGACCCCATCGGTCAGCGGACGCAGCCCGGTGACCTCGTCGCGCTCCAGCACACCGCCATTGGCACGGAAACGGTCGGCCAGCGCCAGGGTGTAAAGCTTCGGGTCCGAGATCGAATACCAGCCCGGTGTAAAGGTGCCATGGGTGAACCGGGGCGCCAGACCGGGCTGCAGCGCCGCCATCTCGCTTGCATCCATATGGCGGAATTCGATCCCGTGTTCTTCGCGCGCCCGCCAGCCGGGGAGGCTGGCATCAAGTTCGGCCTTTGACTCGTAGACCTGGAGATTTCCCTTCTTCTCCAGCATCGACAGCGTACCGGAAAGGGTCAGGAACCCCTCCAGCTCCGACTTTGACAGATCCATCAGCGCGGTCTGTGCCACGGTCGAATGCCGCACCCTGGACGGCGAGCAGGCCCGCCAGAAGCGAAACATCCAGGGCGCGATCTTCAGCGCATAGCCGGGCGGCACGCTCAGCGGCCCCAGCGGATCCAGCAGCCATTTCGGCGCCTTGCGCAAGATACCCGGCGAGGCCAGCGGCAGAATATCGGTAAAGGCAAAAGCCCCGGCATTCCCGGCTGATGCTCCGGCTGCCGGCCCTTCGCGATCCAGCACGGTGACACGGAGGCCCCGCGCCTGAATGGCAAGCGCCGCGGAAAGACCCACGACGCCCGCCCCGATGACAATCACATCGGTCTCGTTTTGCATTTCTGATCGGCCTTAATGGGTGGCGGCAAGAAACTTTTGCAGCTCGGCGGTCTTCGGCGCGCCGAACAGCTCTTCGGGGGCGGCGATCTCGGCCATGATGCCCTGATGGAAGAAAGCCACACGGTCGGAAACCTCACGCGCGAATTTCATCTCATGGGTGACGCAGATCATCGTCATGCCTTCCGAGGCCAGCATGCGAAGGGTGTCAAGCACCTCACCCACCAGCATCGGGTCAAGCGCCGAAGTCACCTCGTCGAACAGCATGTAAGACGGCCCCATCGCCAGCGCCCGGGCAATCGCCATCCGCTGCTGCTGACCACCCGAAAGCCGCGCCGGATAGACCGAAAGCTTTTCGCCCAGACCGACATGTTTCAGCTGCTTCACCGCCTCGGCCTCGGCCTCGTCTTTCGCGCGGCCCAGCACCTTCCTCGGCGCCAGCATGACGTTTTCCAGCACCGTCAGATGCGGGAAAGCATTCCATTGCTGGAACACGATGCCGATCTTCTCGCGCAGCTTGTTGAGGTTCGTCGATTTCGCGTGAACCTCGACCCCGTCCACCAGGATGCGGCCGGAATCGATAGGCTCCAGCCCGTTGATACAGGTCAGAAGCGTCGATTTCCCCGAACCCGAACCGCCGATCACGGTCAGAACCTCGCCCTTGGCCACCGTCAGGTCGATGCCCTTGAGCACTTCCAGCGGGCCAAAGCTTTTGCGGACTTTTTCAATCTCAATCATTGGACCACCGTTTTTCAAGCCAGGCGCCAAAGCGGGCGACCGGGAAGCTGATCACGAAGTAGAAGACGCCGCACAGAAGCAGCAGGAACAAGGGCTCGTTGAGGCGGGTGATCAGGTCTTTCGTGCTTTTCATCAGCTCGGTCACCTGGACCACATAGACCAGCGCCGAATCCTTCATCACCCCAAGCGCAAGCCCGATCCAGGAGGGCAGCGCCACCCGGCTGGCCAGCGGCATCGCGATGTAGCGCATATCCTGCGCCCAGCTCATGCCCAGCGACCGCGCCGCCCGCCTGGTATTGGGCGGCACCGCCTCCATCGCGCCGCGCACGATCTCGGAACAATAGGCGGCGGTATACAAAGACAGCACCCCGCAGGCGACAGCAAAGCCAGAGACGCGCAGTTTCAGAACCACCGTCACAAAGGCAAAGGCCAGCGACAGCTGGATCAAAAGCGGCACCGAGCGGCATATATCCAGCACGAAGGTCACCGGCGCGGCCCACCAGGGGCCGGCCTGAAAGCGGAAGATCCCGAAGATCACCCCCAGAACCGAGCCGATGGCAACCGAAATGGCGGTGACAAGCAGTGTCATCCCGGCGCCCTGGACCAGCATCCAGAAGTCTTTGGCGGTCATTGCCGTATCGAACATGTTCCGCCCTCCTTAATATCTGAACAGCCGGGCTGCGATCAGCCGGGCAGAGAGGGTGACAGCCTTGGTCATCACATAGAAGATGACGGCGGCGATGGCGAACATCTCAAAGGTGCGGAAATTGATCTTCACCAGATTGTCGGTGACGCCGAACAGATCCGAATTCATCGAGATCACCGCGCCAAGCGAGGTCATCAGGATCGCCCAGACGAACTGGTTCGTCATCGGCAGGAAGGCGATCCTGAGCATCTGCGGCAGGAGGACATAGCCAAAGGCCTGCGGCGCCGACATGCCCAGCGACCGCGCCGAGCGGGTCTGGGTATCCGGGATCGCCTTCAGCGCGCCACGGAAATTCTCATGCAGGTAACCGGCATTGTTGAAGGTGATCCCCGCCAGCAGCGCGATATAGGGCGAAAGCCGCAGATCGACCGCGAAACCCAGATTCGGCTGGGTCCATCCCGTGATCAGGATGCCCAGACCCGCCAGACCAAAGAAGGCCATATAGATCTGGAACAGCGCAGGCGTGTTGCGGGCGATTTCGACCCAGACCGTGGTGATCGGCGAAAGCAGGCGATTTCCCGACAGGCGGAAGGCGGTCAGCAGGATAGCGAAGAAAATTCCAAGGATCATCGAGAGCACGGCGACTTCTAAAGTCACCAGCGCCCCTTGCAACATATCCGGCAGGGACTGGAACGCCTGGTTCCAGCGAAAGCTGTAATTGAACATATCCGCCTCTCAGTCTTTGAACGGAGAAGCGGCGCGGAGGACAGGCCCCCGCGCCGCCATTCAGGCGGTTGGTTCAGCGATAGACGCCTGGGATGGTCAGATTGGCCGGCTCACCCTCGCCAACCCATTTCTTGTAAAGCTCGGCATAACGGCCGGTGCGGACCTGCTGGTTGATGAAGAGGTCCATATAATTGATCAGACCATATTCCTCGCGCAGCGTGATCAGCGCAACATAGTCCGGAACCATCGGTGCCTTGTCGACGACCTTGATGTCACCGAAATTTCCGCTCGCGACGTTGGCATTCGCGACTTCCATCGTACCGACGGTGGCATCCAGCTGGCCCTGGCTCAGCGCAAGGAAAACATCGGCCTGGTTCTGGAACGGACGGAACTCGCCCTCGCCCCATGCCTTGACCTGACCTTCCAGCCAGATCGCCTCATAGGTGCCGGCGGTGGCGCCGACGATCTTGCCCTTCATGTCTTCCCAGGAGGACATTTCCAGACCCGGACGGGCGACGACCGCATTCTCGAACGCATAATAGGGGATCGAGAAGCCGGCGGTCTTGGCGCGCTCCAGCGTATCCGAGGTCGAGGCCACGGCCACATCAACCCGGCCCGACATCAGCGCCGGGATACGCTCGGGGAAGGTGGTCTCGACGATCTCGGCGGTGACGCCAAGCGCCTTGGCAAGGTCATTGCAGTAATCGACATCGAAGCCGATCGGGTTGTTGTCGGCGTCTTTCGACCCCATCGGCGGGAAATCAAGCACGACCGCGCAGCGCAGGGTGCCCGAGGCGATGATGTCGTCAAGCTTGTCGGCCATGGCCGGACCTGCCATTGCAGTGGCTGCGGTCAGACCGAGGGCAAGGACTTTGGATTTCATGCAGACTCTCCCTGAGCTGTTCTTGCTGTTGATTCACGTCTTCACACTATTATGCGTGATCGGCCTCGACGCAAATCAAAAATACATTTAGTATACAAGAGCCCTGCCAGAGCGGGGAAAGGAAGGCGATCCGGCTGCAAAATCGCCCGATTCAGGCATTCTTCCCGTGCGCCCTGGATGTATTCTGATATTGCATCGCAGAAACACGGCAAATGGCGGCCGGAATGCCTTCTGAATATGCCCCCTTTCCGGCGCCGATTCTCCGGCAAGGGCGCCGCGACCCGGACTGAAGCCGCTGCCCGACAGGGATATGGAGACGAGACATGACCAGCACGACCCTTTCGATCCAGGATCTGGGCCAGCGGATCGAGGCGATCTTCACGCGCTCGGGCATGAATGGCCCCCAGGCTGGCGCCATGGCCCGGGTGCTGACCGCGGGCGAGCGCGATCACTGCAAATCGCATGGCATCTACCGGATCGAGGGCACGTTGCGCACCGTAAAGGCGGGCAAGGTCAATCCGGTTGCGGTGCCGGTCGTCACACCCGATGACGGCACCGCGCTGGTCCGGGTCGATGCGCAGGGCGGTTTCGCCAATGCAGCGTTCGAGCTGGCTTTGCCCGAACTGGCCGCACGCGCGAAAAAACTCGGGCTGGCGGCGATGGTGATCAATGACTGCACCCATCTCGCCGCGCTCTGGCCCGAGGTCGAGGCAGTCGCCGCCCATGGCCTTGCCGCGATGGTGATGTGCCCGAGCTATGCGACCGTGGCGCCGACCGGCGGCAAGGATCCTCTCCTGGGCACCAACCCCTTCGCCTTTGGCTGGCCCCGCCCGGACAGCGACCCCTATGTTTTCGATTTCGCCACCTCGGTCGCCGCGCGGGGCGAGGTCGAGCTGCATCGCCGCGCCGGCAAACAGCTTCCCGAAGGCTGGGCGCTGGACAAGGATGGCCACCCGACCACGGACCCGGAAGCCGCCCTTGCAGGCGCGATGCTGCCCTTTGGCGGCCATAAAGGGTCGGCGATCTCGACAATGATCGAGCTGCTGGCCGGTATTATGATCGGCGATCTGACCAGCCCGGAAGTGCTGGATTACCTTGGCTCCACCACGCTGGCGCCGCGCCATGGCGAGCTGATCCTGGCCTTCTCGCCCGAGGCTTTCGCCAGGGGCCGGGCCGGCGACCCCTTTGCCCGTGCCGAGATGCTGTTCGGGGCGATCACCGGCCAGGGCGCCCGCCTGCCGTCGCAGCGCCGGTTCCGGGCGCGCGCGGAATCAGCGGCAGCGGGCATCACCCTGAGCGCGGATGAAATCGCCCAGCTGGAACGATTCCAGACGCTTGGCCTGGATGCCGTCTGACACGGGCGAGGCCTTGTATATCCAGGTGAAACAAATTTCACCCATGAGGCGTTTTCGCGCAGATTTTTGGTCTGTTTTTTGAGCATTTCACGTTTCTGATACGGATAAGCGGAATGTTCGGATGACTTTCGCCGGTCCCTCGGCCATAGGCTGGCAGCATTCCGGCCGCCTTTGCGGCGCCGGAGGCCGCCCTCCTCCCCTCATCCAGGCAAGCAGATCAGAATGTCCAAACTCGCGCTCCGCGTCACCTGCCCCTCGACCCGCGGCATCGTCGCCGCCATCTCGACCTTTCTCGCCGGTCAGGGCTGCAACATCACCGATTCCAGCCAGTTCGACGACAGCCATACCGGCCGTTTCTTTATGCGCGTCAGCTTTCGCAGCGAAGAGAGCAAGACGCTGAAAGACCTGCGCGAGGCCTTTGCCACCGTGGCGAAACCCTTCGACATGAACGCAGAATTCTTTGACGAGGCCGCGCGGCGCAAGGTCATCATCATGGTCTCGCGCTTTGGCCATTGCCTGAACGACCTGCTTTACCGCTCGAAGATCGGCGCGCTGCCGATCGAGATCGTCGCTGTCATCTCGAACCATATGGATTACCAGAAGGTCGTGGTGAACCAGGACATCCCCTATTACTGCATCCGGGTCACCAAAGAGAACAAGGCCGAGGCCGAGGCGGCGCAGATGCGCATCGTCCGCGACACCGGCGCCGAGCTGATTGTGCTGGCACGCTATATGCAGGTTCTGTCAGACGAGATGTGCCGCGAGATGTCGGGGCGGATCATCAATATCCACCACTCCTTCCTGCCGAGCTTCAAAGGCGCGAACCCCTATAAGCAGGCGTTTGAGCGCGGCGTGAAGCTGATCGGCGCAACCTCGCATTACGTCACCGCCGACCTGGATGAAGGACCGATCATCGAACAGGATATCGTGCGGATCACCCATGCGCAGTCCGGCGAGGATTATGTCAGCCTTGGCCGCGATGTGGAGGCATCGGTCCTGAGCCGCGCCATCCATGCCCATGTGCATGGGCGGGTGTTCCTGAATGGCGAGAAAACGGTCGTGTTCCCGGCCTCGCCCGGATCCTATGCCTCGGAGCGTATGGGCTGAGGGCGGGAGCCTCCGGCGGGGATATTTAAGGACAGATGAAATGCGAAAGCGGGCGCTCCTGTCGGGGGAGCGCCCTTTTTCGTGAAGCCGGCCTGTCCCGTGTCAGGCGAGGTAGGGTTTGACCTCGGGGAGTTTCGACCATTCGCCATACCAGGTGTCGAACAGCGCCAGCTGCTTTTCAATGAAGCCGGCCTGGCTGGACGACAGGGTGTCATCGGCGTTGAAATGGAGCGCGTATTCCGGATTCCCCTTCAGCACCATCATATGTTTGAAGAAGAGGACCAGATCCGGGCCACCATCGACGCGGGCCAGTTCATAAAAGGCGGTGTCGAGTTCTTTCGCGAGGCGGCGGGCCTTGAAATCGCCGGCGGCGGCGGCTTTGCAGAGATTGCCCAGCACCAGGATCTCGCGCGGCAGCACGCAGCCGATGCCGGTGATCGCGCCAACGGCGCCCGCATTGACATAGCCGTGGAAGACCGAGGTATCGATACCGATCATCAGCGTGACCTCGTCATCGGCCGAGGTGATGTGCTCGGCCGCATAGGTCAGCGCGGCATCGCCGCCGAATTCCTTGAAGCCGATCAGGTTGGGATGCTCGGCGCGCAGCGCGAAGAACAGATCGGCCTTGGTTTCGAACCCGTAATAGGGGCTGTTATAGATCACGGCGGGCAGCTTCGGGGCCGCCGCGAGGATCGCCTTGAAATGCGCCTTTTGCGCCGCCGGGACCGAGCCGCGCGACAGCACGCGCGGGATCACCATCAGCCCATGCGCGCCCACTTTCGCCGCATGTTCCGCCAGCGCCACGGCGGATGCCGTATTGATCGCGCCGGTGCCGACGATGACCTTCACACCGGCTTTCACCAGGCGCTCCACCCCTTCCATCCGCTGCGCGTCGGTCAGGAGCGGCCAGTCGCCCATCGAGCCACAATAGACCACCGCCGACATGCCAAGGCCGACCAGCTCTTTCGCCTTTTTCACCAGCGCGTCGAAATCGGGGCTGCGATCGGCTTTGCAGGGCGTCATCAGGGCGGGGATCGTGCCGGTGAAGATATCGCTCATCTTGCTGGTTCCTCTGTTGCGGCCGCGTGGACGAAGAGGCGGCCCGAATCCTTGTTCACAGACGAATATAGAGTTTGTATTTTATTTGTCGACATAAATTCCGCGCCGCGTATCGCGACAGCCAGACCTGGCCGGTTTTCAGATGGCGATGTCCTGGCGGCGGTCGCGGGTGATCGCTTTCTGGATCTGGCGGATGATCTGATCGGCATGGGCGCGCGCGACCTGATCAGCCGCCGCGATATCGCGGGCGGCTATCGCCGCGACCATCTGCTCATGCTCGCGCAGCCATTGCGCCGGCATATCGCCTTCAAAGCTGCTGTAATAATACAGCCTCAGCAGCCGCCTTCCCTCATCCAGCAGCCGGCTGAACAGCGAGAGGTAATAGCGGTTGCGCCCGGCTTCGGCGATGGCGTGGTGGAACTGGCGGTTGGTGGCGATCATGCCGATCTCGTCATTCACCGCGCAGCGCTCTTCATAGGCGCGCTGATACCGGCGGATACGGTCGAGATCCTCGGGCGTGTGATATTCCGCCGCCAGCCTCGTCGTCACCCGATACATCAGCGTCAGCGCGTCGAAAAAGGTGTGGAGATTGGCGAAGTCGATCTGCGACACCATGGTCGAGCGGTTCGGCAGCGTGTCGATCAGCCCCTCGGCCGCCAGCCGCACCAGCGCCTCGCGGATGGGCGTGCGCGACATGCCGAAACGTTCGGCCAGCTGGATCTCGTCGACAATCGACCCGGGCGGCAGCTCCAGATCGAGGATCTGGTCGCGCAGGAGTTCATAGACCATCCGCACGCCCGAGCCGCGTTTGCGGTCCTGGCTGGCAGGCATTTCGCTGGCAGTCATCGGCGCGCTTCCCTTCTTGTCGACAAAAGGAATACGTCACTGTTTTTCCGCGATCAACTGCCGCAATGGCCCGGGGCGCGATCAGGCCGCCGAAAGCCTGGCATATCGCCCGCCGCTGACCGACAATTCAGCATGTGTGCCCATTTCGGTGATGCGGCCTTCCTCCATCACGATGATGCGGTCGGCGTCGCGGATCGTCGCCAGCCTGTGCGCGATCACCAGGGTGGTGCGGCCCTGAGCCAGGCGCTCCAGCGCGGCCTGGATCTCGCGTTCGGTCTCGGTATCCAGCGCCGAGGTCGCCTCGTCGAGGATCAGGATCGGCGGGTTTTTCAGAAAAACGCGCGCGATGGCAACCCGTTGCTTCTGCCCACCGGAAAGCATCACGCCGCGCTCGCCGACGATGGTATCAAGACCCTGGGGCAGCCGCGTGATCATTTCCGAAAGCTGCGCATGTTCGGCTGCCGCGACGATCTCGGCCTCAGACGCATCAAGCCGCCCATAGGCGATATTCTCGCGCAACGTGCCGCCAAACAGATAGACATCCTGGCTCACGATACCGATCTGGCGGCGCAGACTGTCCAGCGTGAAGCCGGTAATATCATGCCCATCCAGCGTGATCATGCCCGAGGCCGGTTCATAAAACCTGGGCAAGAGCGCCAGCAGCGAGGTCTTACCCGCCCCCGAAGGCCCGACAAAGGCCATGGTCTCGCCCGGCCGCACCTCGAAAGTGATATCGCGCAGCACCGGGCGCGTCGGATCATAGCCGAAATTCACCGCATTGAACCGCATCGCGCCACTCAGCGCAGGCGCCGGGCGGGCGTCAGCGCGGTCGGCAATATCCGGCTCGGTCGCCAGCAGCTCCTGATAGCGGCGGAAGCCGGCAATGCCTTTCGGATAGGTCTCCAGCACGGCGGCGATTTTTTCCAGCGGCCGGAAGAACACGGCTGACAGCAGCAGGAAGCCCACGAAACCGCCCGTCGTCAGGCTGCCCTCCAGCACATAGCCGGCGCCAGCCACCATGATCAGCACCTGGACACCGCGCATCCCGATATAGTTCAGCGCCTGGCTGGCGGCCATGATCTTATAGGCGTCCAGCTTGGTCTGGCGGTACATCGCATTGTCATGGGCAAAGCGCTCTTTCTCGTGTTCTTCATTCCCGAAGGCCTGAACAACGCGAATGCCGCCGACATTCTCTTCCATCCGCACATTGAAATTCGCCACGCGGCTATAGATTGCGCGCCAGGTCGCCGTCATCCGCCCGCCAAAGACCGACACGACCAGCACCGCGACCGGCACGATCACCGCCGTCATAATCGCCAGCGGCACATGCAGCCAGAGCATCAGCGCGAAGGCCCCGATAAAGGTCATAATCGCGATGAACAGATCCTCGGGGCCGTGATGCGCCACCTCACCGATCTCTTCCAGATCGCGGGTCACCCGGGCAATCAGATGGCCGGTGCGCGATTTGTCGAAATAGCTCCAGGACAGTTTCTGGATATGGTCAAAGGCACGGCGCCGCATCTCGGTCTCGATATTGATCCCGAGCATATGGCCCCAATAGGTCACCACCGCCATCAGCCCGGTATTGACCAGATAGACCCCCATCAGCACCGTCGCCGCCATCAGCGTCAGGGACCAGTTTCCCGCCGGCAGCAGCACGTCGATGAACCCCCGAACCGCGAGCGGAAAGGCCAGCTCCAGCAGGCCCGACAGAACGGCACAGCCGAAATCAACCCAGAACAGGGTTTTCCATGGCCGGTAATAGGAGAAAAAATCGCGCAGCATGGCTCACTCTGTCAGCCGGGGCAGAACACTGGCCCGAAGTCGCAGGGGTGAACCCGCCGGGCTGAATGGTCAAGGGGGATCAGCCGAAAGCCGCCACCGCCCCTGCGACCGTCAACACCACCGGCGCCCCTTCCATCAGGCGCGGGCCGCCCATCTGGTCGACCTGAATCTCGACACCCTGGCAGCTGACCCAATAGGTCAGGTCGTGGCCCTTGAACTCCACCGCCGAGATGCGGCCCTGCGGAGTTTCGCGCGCTTCGGCCGCCCGGATCGCAATCCGCTCGGGCCTGACAGACAGCCCCACCTGGCCCGAAGCCGGGTGTTCCAGCGTGATCTGCCCCAGCACGGTGTCACAGGTCTCACCGCTTGCATCCCCGGTGATCAGATTGGTCCGCCCCAGAAAACCCGCGACAAAAGCATTGGCCGGGCGGTCATAGACCTCGGCCGCCGGGCCGCATTGCAAAAGCCGCCCGTTTTCCATCACCGCCACCCGGTCGGCGAAACTCAGCGCCTCCTCCTGGTCATGGGTGACAAAAAGGATACCGATGCCGGTCGCCTTCAGAAGCGCCCGGATCTCGCGCCGGGTCCGCGCCCGCAAACTGGCATCAAGATTGGAAAACGGCTCATCAAGCAGGATGACCCCCGGCCCGGCGGCAAAGGTGCGGGCCAGAGCGACGCGCTGCTGCTGGCCGCCCGACAGCTCGTCAGGGTAGCGCCCGGCGTAATCCACCAGCCCGACCATCTCCAGATAGCGCGCAGCAGTGGCGGGGGCGCGATCCACCGCGCCGAACAGCACATTCTGCGCCACGGTCATATGCGGAAAAAGGGCATAGTCCTGGAACACCATGCCGATGCCGCGCCGTTCCGGCGCCAGCGCGGTGATGTCGCGCCCGGAAAGCCTGACCGCGCCCTGATCCGGCGTCTCGAACCCCGCCACCATCCTCAGCGTCGTGGTCTTGCCGCAGCCCGAAGGCCCGATCAGCGCCAGGATCTCCCCCGCTGACAGATCCAGCGACAGATCCTCCACCGCCGCCTGGCCCGGGCCAAAGCGCCGGCTCAGCTGTCGCAATTCAAGCAAGGCTGCGCTGCTCATCCTCTTCCCGATTCCTTCCGATCCACGCCTTCATATTTCAGGATCAGCCCGACGAAAAACGCCGAAAACACGATGATAGCCAGCGCGTATGGCGCGGCCTCGGTCATCATCCCCTCGACCGTGCGGCCGAATACGGTGGTCGAGAGGCTGCGCCAGCCGGTCGGCGCCAGCATCCAGTTCAGTGGCAGCTCCTTGACCACTGCGATAAAGACCAAAAGCCCCGCCGCCACCATCGGCCCTTTCAGCTGCGGAGCCGTCACGCGGGCAAAGGCCGCCCCCGGCCCCGCCCCAAGCGCGCGGGCCGCCTCCTCGGGCCGCATCCCGATCTGCATCAGCGCAAGCCGCAAAGGCCCAAGCGCCAGCGCGAGGAACGTCATCACCCAGGCGAAAATCAACACGCCATGGCTCTGATAGGCAAAGGGGATCACCGCCAGTGTGAAAAACACCATCGCAAGGCCAAAGGCCAAAGGCGGCGTCGCATAGCCCATCCAGGCCAGCCGGTCGGTCAGGCTCGCAAACCGGCCCGGCCAGCGCAAGGTCAGCAGCACCACCGGCAGCGCCAGCGCAACCGTCAGCACCGCCACCACCGCGCCCGCAATCCCCGAATTCACCGCCGCCTGGGCCAGCATGGCCCAGTCGATCTCGCCAATCCCGCGCCGCATCCAATGCCCCAGCACCGCCAAAGGCAACCCGAGCGCAGCGAGGCTTACCAGAAGAATCCACCCCCAGGCGGCAACCGCCCAATACCCCAGCCTTACCGGGCGCACCCGCCGCTGCACCCCGGTGCCGACCCGGGCAAAGCGACGGCTCCGCGTCAGCCGCGCCTGCGCAAACAGCGCCAGCGCCGCGACGCCCAGCAGCATCAGGGAAAGCCAGGCCGCATAGGTCCGGTCAAAGGCGCCGGCATATTGCGTATAGATCGCGTAGGAAAACACCTCATAGCGCATCAGCGCGATGGCTCCGAAATCGCCGATCACATAAAGCCCGACCACCAGCCAGGCCGAGATCAGCGCCGGTTTCAGTTGCGGCAGCACCACATGGCGCATGACCTCTGCCCGCCCCCGCCCCAGCGAGGCGGCGCTCTCCTCCAGCCCCGGATCCATACCCAGAAACGCCGCCCGCAGGTTCAGGAAGATATAGGGAAAGGTATAAAGCGACAGCGACAGAGCCGCGCCCCAAAGCCCGTGCAAAGGCGGCAGCGAGACCCCGAACCATTCGCGCGCAAAGCCGTAATAGCCCGACAGGCCCAACAGAGCATAGGCCATCACATAGCCCGGCACCGCCAGCGGCAGCGCCATCAGGAAGGTCACCAGGCCGCGCGCGCGCAGATCGCTGCGCGTCACCAGCCAGGCCATGGGCAAAGCGATCAGCGTGCCGATCGCCAGCACCAATGCCACCAGCGCCAGCGTATTCCCGAGCAGCATCAGATTGCGCGCGCGAAACACGATCTCCGCCAGCTGTGCAGGCTCCGCCCCGAAGGCGCGGATCACCAGGTAAAGCGCCGGCAGGCAGGTGCCAACGCCCACCAGCCCCGCTGCAAGCAGCAAGGCAAGCTGCGGGCGAGGCCTGCGCCCCGCCCGCCCCGATGTGGCGATGCCGGTCAAGCTCAGAGCAGCCCGACCTCACGCAACAGCGCGAGCGTGCCTTCCAGATCGCCGATCTGGTTCACATCGACCTTGGGGCTGATCGCCTGCACCGCATCCAGGCTTTCCAGCGTCGCATGCGGGATCACGCCCGGGGTCACCGGATATTCATAGCCCTGCAGCGAGATGAATTGCTGCGCGGCGGGAGAGAGCAGATAGTCGATGAACTTCTGCGCGTTTTCCTTATTGTCCGAGGCCTCGACGATCCCCACCCCGGCAACCAGCACCAGATTGCCGATATCACCAGCCTCGAAATTTGTCTGATCGACCGGGAATTCCGCATCCTTGGCGGTATAGCGGCCAAGGTAGTAATTGTTCACCAGAGCAAAATCAACCTCGCCGGCTGCGACAGCGTCGATCTGGGTGCCGTTGTTTTTATAGACCTTGGCGTCATTGGCGATCATGCCTTCCAGCCAGGCTTTGGCCGCCTCATCGCCATGGGTCAGGCGGAAGGCGGTGACAAAGGCCTGGAAACCGCCATTGGTCGGCGCCCAGGACACCCGGCCCTTATATTTCGCATCGGTCAGATCGGTGATCTTCGCGGGCAGGTTTGCCGGCTCGACCCGCTCGGTCGAGTAAACCAGCACCCGGGTCCGGCCCGAAGTTGCCACCCATTTGTTCGACGGGTCGCGGAAAACCTCCAGCACCTTCTCATTCTCGGTCGCCGGCAATGCGGCAAAGACCGGAGCCAGCGCGCCAAGCGCGCCCGCATCCTGGGCCCAGAACAGATCGGCCGGGCTGTTGGTGCCCTCTTCCTGCAGCAGGGCCGCCATTTCCGAGGTCGACCCATAGCGCACATCGGTCTTGATGCCGGTCTCGGCCTCGAATTGCGCGATCAGCGGCGCGACCAGCGCCTCGCCGCGCCCGGAATAGATTGTCAGCGTATCGGCCGCTGCCATCTGGCCCAGCCCAAGCGCCAGCGCAATGCCCGCCGCAAACCTGCCCGCGATAAGATTACCAGGTGCGAATGTCATCGAAGAGTCTCCTTCGCTATGCCCCGCCGCCAGCACGTTCTGCACTGGTGGATGGGCAGATACCCGGCAGCAGCCGGGTCGTGAAATTGTCGCAAAATGTCGTAACATTTTTCCTGACAATTATCATCGGTAATCTGAGTTGAAAACAGGCAATCGTACCGGGCTGCTGTCGGCCGCCGGTGTCATGCCGTTCGGTCAGGAAAATAAGGCGCAGGCGCCGCTGACGAATGCCGCCAGAGTGGCGGTTTCGGCGATCACCAGCGGCCCCGCCAAATGATCCCGGGGCGGCTGATGCGCGTTGCGGGGGTGACTGTCAGCGGGCAAAGCAACCACCGCCGCGAATCCATCCGGCGCCGGTTCGGGCACCACATCAGTGCCATTGACACTCAGCCGCAGGGCGGTGGCATCGGTGGATACACGGATCTCCAGTGTCACCGTCTCCGCCGCCACATGGGTCTGCACCTCCAGCGACAGCCGGCTCGCCTGGGCGGTCGCGGGCAGATCGGACAATTCCGGCGTGCGGGGGGCAAGGCCGGTCTGCGGCAAAAGCGGCTCCATCGCGCGGGCCAGGGCCAGGAGCGCGGTATCGTCCCAGGCGCGCCCGGCAAGGGTCAGCCCGGCCGGCATGCCTGTATCGGCCATAACCCCCATCGGCAGCGTCACCGTCGGCACACCAAGATGCCGGATCGCCAGATTGCCATTCGCAACCCAGGTGCCGTTCCGCCAGGCCAGATCGGCCGAGGCCAGGTTCACATCGGCATCCGCAGGCCCCACATCCGCCACTGCCGGGAAGATCACCGCATCATAGCCCTGCGCCGCCATCCAGTCTTCCAGATCGCACTTGCGGGTTTCTTCAAGACCCCGGAAGCCTTCCTCCAGATGCGGGATCTCGCGGAAATCGCTGACCGGATGGGCGCGGATATGCGCCGGGTAATCGGCGATATCATCCTCAAAGCCGGTATAGCGATCCGCCAGCGCGCCATCGGGGCGGGGGAAGATCCGGCTGCCATCGACATCCGCCAGCCGGTTCAGCGCCGGGTCGCCATTGGCCGCGAGGAAATCATCCCATGCCCATGCCGAGAGATCGACAATCTCGCGCCGCAGATAGTCGGGCGAGACCAGCCCCCGCGTTCCGATCTTCGGCGCCCCCTCGCGGTCGCCCTCATAGTTCGAGACCAGCGGGAAATCCGAGGCGACAACCTCTGCCCCTGCCGCCCTCAGCGCGGCCAGAACCCGGTCCATCAGCGCGATGACCGAGGCGCGGGTCTCGATCCGCTGCCCGGTCGGGCCGCCGATCCCCGGCGCGGCACCGGTGCCGGCCTCCTTGTCCTGGTTCACATACATCGCCGGCAAAGCAAAACGCCTGCCCCGCAGTGCGGTCCCGACCGCAGCATAAGAGGGCGGACGCAGTTCCGAGGGGCGCGGCATCCGGACCCAGTCCTGCGCGCGCCACAGATCTCCCCGCGTCTCGGGGTCATCCGCCACGATCACATCCAGCACGTCCAAAAGATCCGCCATGCTCCGCGCATGCGGCACCACCACATCCATCGTCGGCACCAGCGGCCAGTTGCCCCTGACCGAGATCAGCCCGCGCGAGGGCGTCAGCGCACAAAGCCCGTTATTCGCCGCCGGCGCGCGGCCCGAGGACCAGGTCTCCTCGCCCAGCCCAAAGGCCGCAAAACAGGCAGCGGTCGCGGTGCCCGACCCGTTTGACGAGCCGCTCGCAAAGGCCGCCGTCAGGTAATCCGAATTCCAGGGTGATTCCGCCCGCCCGTAAACGCCCCTTTGCATGCCGCCATTGGCCATTGGCGGCATATTGGTCAGCCCGATCAGCACCGCGCCGGCCGCGCGCAAGCGGGCAATCGCGAATGCATCATCCCCCGCCACCAGGTCGCGAAAGGCGGGCGAGCCCGCCGCCACCGTCAGCCCTTTGACCTTGTAACTGTCCTTGGCCGTATAGGGGATGCCATCCAGCGGCCCGAGGCTCTCGCCCCTGGCGCGGCGCAGATCCGAGGCGCGGGCCTCCTCAAACATCGCCGGGTTCAAAACCGGGACGGCATTCAGCCTGATCCCGTGACGGTCATAGGCCGCGATCCGGCGCAGATAGCCTGCGACAAGCGCGACCGAAGTGACATCACCCGCCTCCAGCGCCCCACGCAGACCGGCGATGCTGGCGCCGTGGAGGTTCATTTTCGGGCCCTCATTTTCGGGCCGAAGGCTGGTGTTGCGTGATGCAATGCACCCCGCCGCCGCGCGCGAAGATCTCGCGGGCATCGACGGTCACAACTTTACGCCCCGGATAGGCGGCAGCAAGGATCTCAGCCGCCGCAGCATCCGCCAAAGCCTCTCCGAAGCCGCAGGCAATCACCGCACCATTCAGCACCAGATGGTTGATATAGGACCAGTCGTTGAAGCCATGCGCATCCGTAATGGCTTCGGGCGCAGCGACCGGAATGATCTCAAGCCTGCGGCCCTTCGCATCCCTTGCCGCCTCAAGCTGCGCGCGGATCCCGGCCATCACCTTGTGATCCGGATGCCCGGGATTGCGCTGGTCATGCAGCAAGACCTTGCCCGGCGCCGCGAAGGTCGCGACGATATCGACATGGCCATTGGTGCCGAATTCCCAGTAATCCCCGGTCAGGCCCTGCGGCAGCCAAATCACCTTTTCCGCACCCAGCATGCGGGCGAATTCCGCCTCGACCCGCGCCTTGTCCGCGTAAGGATTGCGGCGGGGATCAAGCTGCACGGTTTCGGTTGCGAAAACCGTGCCCTCCCCATCGACATGGATGCCGCCGCCCTCATTCACAAGCAGCGAAGACACCACCGGCACCCCCGCCAGCCCGGCGATGTACTGCGCCAGCCCGCGGTCATTCTGCCATTCCGCCGGATCGTCTGACCCCCAGGCGTTATAGGCCCAGTCAACCGCCGCGATGGAGCCATCCGCCGCCTGCACGAAAGTAGGCCCGGAATCGCGGGTCCAGAAATGTTCGATGGGGCGTTCGACCAGCTCGACCGCTGATCCGAGCATGCCCTTCGCCCGCGCCGTCTCGCTGGGGTCGACGATCATCGTCACCGGCTGGAAGGGCGCAATCGCCAGCGCCACATCGGCCCAGGCGCGGTAGCCCGCCTCACGCGCAACGGTGCCCTCGCCCAGCGTGGCACTCTCGCGGGGAAAGGCCATCCAGACCCGGTCCTGCAGTGCGGTTTCAGAAGGCATGAACCAGGTCATCGGCATCTCCCTGCGGCTTTTGCCGCCATGAGACGCCAGAATCCCCGGCCGGCGCAAGAGCCTCGCCGCCTACCCTTTGGTGATATCCGGCCCGGGCAAGGCGGCGCCGGAATCCAGCAGGCTGCGGATCAGCTCGAAACTGTTTCTGACGCGCAGCTTGCGGATCATCGCGGCACGGTGAACCTCGACCGTGCGGGGCGAGCAATCCAGCACCCGCGCGATCTCTTTCGAGGTCATCCCCCCCACCATATGCCGCGCCACCCGCATTTCGGCCGGGGTCAGCAATCCGGGCGCCGCCCCCG
>NZ_QNHG01000007.1:0-40011 GCF_003290025.1 Pseudogemmobacter bohemicus | reverse complement strand
GCGAGATTGGCGCGGCGTATCACCCGGTCGGTCAGCACCAGCGTCGCCTCTGGCGCATGAAGGAAGGCCAGCGCCGCAAGGTCATCGGGGTCATGGTCCGGCATCATCGCCTCCTGTCTACCTGGGCATCTAAGTATTTCTACGGATTCCGGCCCAGCCCGCAATCCATCAGCATCCCGGCCAATACCAAACCGACCCATGAGGAGGGGTTATGGGCAAGAAAATCCACGCCACCGCCGCCGAGGCGCTGGACGGCCATCTGAAAGACGGAATGCTGATCGCGGCCGGCGGCTTTGGCCTTTGCGGCATTCCGGAACTGCTGATCGCGGCCATCCGCGATGCGGGCACAAAGAACCTCACCGTCGCGTCGAACAATGCCGGTGTCGACGGCTTCGGCCTTGGGCAACTCCTGGAAACCCGCCAGGTGAAGAAGATGATCTCGTCCTATGTGGGCGAGAATGCCGAATTCATGCGCCAGTATCTCTCGGGCGAGCTGGAGCTGGAATTCAACCCGCAAGGCACGCTGGCCGAGCGGATGCGCGCTGGCGGCGCCGGGATTCCCGGTTTCTATACGAAAACCGGCGTCGGCACCGTGATCGCAGACGGCAAGGAACACCACGATTTCGACGGCCAGACCTATATCCTGGAACGCGGCATCGTCGCCGATCTGGCCATCGTCAAAGCCTGGAAGGCCGACCCTTCGGGGAACCTTGTCTTCCGCAAGACCGCGCGGAACTTCAACGTCCCCGCCGCCACCTGCGGTAAGATCTGCATCGCCGAGGTCGAGGAAATCGTGCCGCTTGGCGCGCTGGACCCGGATGCGATCCACCTGCCCGGCATCTATGTGACGAAGATCGTGCAGGGTCAGCATGAAAAACGGATCGAACAACGCACTGTGCGCAAGCGGGAGGCTGTGTGATGGCTGGCTGGGATCGGAACCAAATGGCCGCCCGCGCGGCGCTCGAACTCCAGGACGGCTGGTATGTGAACCTCGGGATCGGCATTCCGACGCTGGTGGCGAATTACATCCCCGAAGGGATCGAGGTCACGCTGCAATCGGAAAACGGCATGCTCGGCATGGGCCCTTTCCCGTTCGAGGGCGAGGAAGATGCCGATCTGATCAATGCCGGCAAGCAAACCATTACCGAGCTGCCGCAGACCGCGTTTTTCGACTCGGCAACCAGCTTCGCGATGATCCGGGGCGGCAAGATCGCGATGGCGATCCTTGGCGCAATGGAGGTCGATGAAAACGGCGATCTGGCGAACTGGATGATCCCGGGCAAGCTGGTCAAGGGCATGGGCGGCGCGATGGATCTGGTCGCGGGCGTCGGCCGCGTGGTCGTCGTGATGGACCACACCAACAAGGCCGGCGAGTCCAAGGTACTGAAAGCCTGCACCCTGCCGCTGACCGGCAAGGCGGTGGTGGACCGCATCATCTCGAATCTCGGCGTGCTGGATGTGGTGCCAGGAGGCCTTCGCATCGTCGAGACCGCGCCCGGTATCAGCGAGGCCGATCTGCGCGCCGCGACCGAGGCCACCATCGTCGCCTGAGCGGCCAAAGGGGGGCGCGACCGCCCCCAGATGACAAAACGCCGGGGCTGTCCCCGGCGTTTTGCATTTCCGCCCTGCCAGCGGACCGGGCGCCTCAGCGTCTCCCGCAAGATCCGGCGGCAAAGCTCTTTGCGCGGGTGAGAGCCACATTCGCGATCCGGCCTCGGCAAAGGGGTCAGGGCAGATGCAGCACCGGCCACCGCCACCAGCCCCGAAACCGGGTCAGAATCGAGCCCGCCCGGCGCCGGGCCGGGCAGATGCGTGAAGGCGGGCTTGCCCCGCCAGGGGGGCGCATAATGCGCCCCACCTGCCCTACCGATCCGGACCACCGGCTGTTGCAGGCCAAAAGGCGCGCCGGGCAGTTCAATGATGACCTCCGGATCCGGCTGGACCTGCTGCGCCTTCTGGTGGCCAATCGCGTTCCAGGCTGCGATATCGGGTTCCGGTTCAATTGATGCGAAACCCGGATCCGTGGCCAAACAGTCCCGGGGAAATCCACCGAAGCCCCGCATCTCCTGCGCAACATACCGGTTTCTGATCCGGGCCGGCCTGGTTTGCGCCGACCTGTCTGCACCAGCCTGTTGGCCTGTCGCCGCCCGGCCCAGGCAAGAAATCGCACAGGGGGCGCCCGGGGTGCCCGGGGGCGCAGCTCCGCAATGCTGCCCCTGCAAAATCGCACTGGTCGGTGCGGTAGCGGCGGGATAACAGATGCGTGAGAATCGGCCAGGAGCACGACCCGATGCAAAGCCCGGTAAAATCCGAACGCAGCACTCTCTCTTATTTCGGAGCCGCGTTTGCGGTGACGGCAATCGGCCTTGCCCTGGGGCTATGGCTGGGGTTTTCCACCGAACATACCACGATGGGCGCCTTGAAGGTCTTCTTCATCGTCTCGGTTCTGGCGGTGCTGGAGATCTCGCTCTCCTTCGACAATGCCATCGTCAATGCCAATAAGCTCAAGGATATGACGCCGCTCTGGCAGCGTCGCTTCCTGACCTGGGGCATCATCATCGCCGTTTTCGGCATGCGGATCGTCTTCCCGCTGCTGATCGTGGTGATCGCCGCCAATGTCGGACCATGGACCGCGCTGGTGATGGCCGCCAGCCAGCCCGAGCGCTATGCCGAAATCATGCATGACGCCCATCTGCCGATTGCCGCCTTTGGTGGCACCTTCCTGATGATGGTCGCGCTGTCCTTCTTCTTCGACGGCGAAAAAGACGTGCACTGGGTGCGCTGGATCGAGAAAAAAGCCTCGGATTTCTCGTCGATCAAGGGAATCGAGATCGGTTTCGTGCTGGTGATTATGATCATCTTCTCGAAGATCATCGAGAATAATCCGGCGCTTGGCCCGGTGGCCTCGACTACCTTCTTCCATGCCGCAATCTGGGGGCTTCTGACCTTCCTCATGGTCGAGGTGCTGGGCGGCATCCTTGACCGCAGCCAGGAGATGCTGGAGGGCGCGGCAAAGGGCGGCGTCGGCGCCTTCCTTTATCTTGAGGTGCTGGATGCCAGCTTCTCGTTTGACGGGGTGATCGGGGCCTTTGCTTTGTCTCAGAACCTGTTCGTCATCGCCATCGGCCTCGGGATCGGCGCGATGTATGTGCGCTCGATGACCATCATGCTGGTCGAGAAAGGCACACTCGCCGAATATCGTTACCTGGAACATGGCGCCTTCTGGGCTATCCTGATCCTGTCGGTAATCATGTATCTGCAAGTCATCGTGAAAATTCCCGAAGTGGTCACGGGCCTTGGCGGCGCGATGCTGATCGGGGTGTCGCTCTGGTCCTCGATCCGCTGGAACCGGACCAATCCCGGGACGCATTGAGGGGCGCATCGGGGTCGGGCTATCCTCGCCAGCCGGCGCGCCCGGTTCGGGTAACGCTGCGGCCAGCACGCAGAGAGAGTGGCCTATGGTGAAACTGCGCAATCTGCTGGCCGTGATCGTGTTGAGCGCGGGCCCCGCCGGGGCCTGCGAGATCCGTGATTTCCTGACCACCGACCTGCCGGCCATGGCGAAACTGCCCTGGATCGGCGCGCTGGAACTGGCCTATCCGGGGATGGAGGTCAGCGAGGACCGCCAGACCCTGACCCTTGCCGATGGGCGCAAGCTGCCCACCGGCCTCGGCGATGTGCCGCTTTCCCCGCAAGAGCGGCTGGAAGATGCCAATATCTCCGAGCAATTCCTGCAAACCTATCCGCTGGCCTTCGATCTGACACGGCGGGAGGAGCCCTGGTTCGATCCCGGCCGCGCCCGGAACGAGCCGTTCTTCCGTGCGCTTTACGGTGACAGCAAGGAAGAGGTGGCAGCCTCCCTTGTCACCGTCACCTGGCCGGGCAAGTCAAAGGCCAGTTTCCAGCTTTCAGACCGCACTTGCGCCGCAACGCAGCTGCAGGCCGCGCTGAACGCGATTGCCGCGCCCGGCCCCGATATGGATGTGTATTTCCAGACCATTGGCGGCAGCTTCAACTGGCGGGCGATCGCCGGGACGACAAGGCTGTCGGGCCACAGCTTTGGCATGGCGGTGGATTTCAACACCGATCTGGGCGGCTACTGGCGCTGGTCGGGCGCGGCAGAGGGGGCCGTCGGTCCCTATGAGAACCGCTATCCCGAGGTCCTGGTGCGCGAGATGGAGCGCCACGGCTTTATCTGGGGCGGGAAATGGCACCATTTCGACGGTATGCATTTCGAATATCGGCCCGAATTGATCCTCCATGCGCGGCTCACGGGCAACCGGGCAGACTGATCCCATCCTGACAGGAGTAAAATCATGCGTTTTCGTGCATTTGCCATTCTGGCTACCGCGCTTGGCCTTGGCCTCGCCGCACCCGTGGCGGCCCAGGAGCTGCTGGAAGAATACACGGCTTATATCGGCCCGGCCGATCTGGTGAATTCGAAAGGCAAGCGGCTGACGCAACCCTGGCAGATCCTGCGTCAGGACCGGGCGAATTTCCACAAATTCGGTAAAGGCGATCCCGGCGATGAATGGGACAGCTTTTTCGGCGATGTGAAGAACCGCGATGCGATGGAGAAGATGCTGATGGGGGGCACCATGTCGAAAGGCGCACGTCAGGCCATCGTCAATGGCGGCGCGGTGGTGGTCGTGCAGATCTGGGGCCGGGGCGGCACCGGCAATTTCATCACTGTGGATGTGTATCGTTGAGGGGTCCTGCTTGCGCAGGCGGGGGCGCTGCCCCCGGGGAGGCCTGACGGCCTCCCTCCCCCGGGATATTTCCGGACAGATGAAAGGGGGCGGCGGCCTGGATCAGGCGGCCTGGACCGGGAACATGCCGCGGGTGATGGCTGCCATGTCGACAGTGCCAAGCGGGCGGCCCGACGGGTCGGTGACAGCGAGGCGGGCGGCATTGCCGGCGATCAGCTGTTTGGCGGCGTCTTCCAGCAGCGCGGTTGCCGCGATGGGGGCGAGACCCTCGGTGCTGGCTCCGGGCTGCATCACGGTTTCCACCCGGATCACCTTGCCGCGATTGACGTGTTCGACAAAGCTTTCGATATAGCCGTCGGCGGGGGTCATCACGATCTCCTGCCCGGTGCCCTGCTGCACCATATTGCCGTCCCTCAGGATCGCGATCCGGTCGCCAAGACGCAGCGCCTCGTCAAGGTCATGGGTGATGAAGACGATGGTTTTGCGGATATCCTTTTGCAGGTCGAGCAGGATCGTCTGCATATCCACCCGGATCAGCGGGTCCAGCGCGGAAAATGCCTCATCCATCAAAAGGATCGGCGCGTCATTGGCCAGCGCGCGGGCAAGGCCCACCCGTTGCTGCATGCCGCCGGAAAGCTGGTTCGGGTATTTCTTTTCGAACCCTTTCAGGCCCACGCGCTCCAGCCACATCGTGGCGGATTTCACCTGGGCGTCGCGGTCTACACCCTGGACCTCAAGCCCATAGACGGTGTTTTCCAGCACATTCCTGTGCGGCAGCAGCGCGAATTTCTGGAACACCATCGCGGTCTGATGCCGGCGGAACTCGCGCAGCTGGTCGGGATTCATCTTTACCACGTCATCGCCGCCCACCACCACCTCGCCCGAGGTCGGGTCGATCAGCCGGTTGATATGGCGGATCAGCGTCGATTTCCCCGACCCCGACAGCCCCATGATCACCTGGATGCCGCCCGCCGGCATCGAGATATTGATATCCCTCAGCCCCAGCACATGGCCGTGTTTTTCATTGAGCTCGGTCTTGGTCATGCCGGCCTCGACCCGGGCGACCATATCAGCGGCGTTTGGGCCGAAGATCTTGTAAAGCTTGCGGACCTCGATCCCGATGGCGGCTTTCTCACCCATGAACGATCTCCAGATGCTTTTGCAGGCGGCGACCGTAAGCCTGGCTCACGCGGTCGAAGATGATGGCGATGCAGACAATGGCGAAGCCGTTGAACATGCCGATCGAGAAATACTGGTTGTTGATGGCCTGCAAGACCGGCTGACCCAGCCCCTGCACCCCGATCATCGCCGCGATCACCACCATCGCAAGCGCCATCATAATCGTCTGGTTGATCCCGGCCATGATCGTGGGCAGCGCCAGCGGCATCTGCACATTCTTCAGCTTTTGCCAGGACGACGACCCAAAGGCATCCGCCGCCTCCAGCACATCCTTGTCGACCATGCGGATGCCAAGGTTGGTCAGGCGGATGATCGGCGGGATGGCATAGATCACCACCGCGATCACTCCGGGCACCCGCCCGATCCCCAACAGCATCACCACCGGGATCAGATAGACGAAGCTCGGCATGGTCTGCATCACATCCAGAACCGGATTGACCACCGCCTGCATCCGGTTTGACCGCGCCATCAGAATGCCGACTGGAATTCCGACCGCAATCGCCACCACCGTACAGACGAAGATCATCGAGATGGTCCGCATCGTGTCTTCCCACATGCCGAACCAGCCAATGGCGATCAGCGAGACCACGGCAAAAGCGGTGATCTTCCAGCTGCGGCTGGCAAACCAGGCGATCAGCCCGATCACCAGCAGCACAATCGGCCAGGGCGTGTTGAGCATCAGGCGCTCGGCCTGGATCAGGAAGACGCGCAGCGGCTCGAAGAACCATTCAAACGTATCGCCCCAGGCGCGGGTGAACCCCCGGAAGGACTCGTCGATGCCCTTGCGCAAATCGCGCAGCGCGCCGGTGTCCATGGTGGGAAATTTAGTCAGCCATTCCATCCTGGTGTCCCTGTCAGATGCCGTGCATACGGGTGGCCGGCCCTTTGGCGGGCCTGTTGGTCTTTTTGGCTTTTCAAAGCGCGCGCGCCGGGATCACCCGGCGCGGCACTGGCCGGCGGCAGAGCGCCGCCGATACAGGATCAGAGCGAAGCCTTGATCTTCTCGGCGGCTTCGGGGCTCACCCATTTCGTCCAGATTTCCTCATTCTCTTTCAGGAAGTAACGGGCACCATCTTCGCCGGTGGCCTGGTTGTCGGTCATCCAGGCCATCAGCCCGTTGACGGTCGCATTCGACCAGGACCGCGTGTCCAGATAGGCCTTCACATCCGCCGGCGCGGTCTCGGCGAATTTCGAGGTCATAATGGTCTGGACGGTATCACCCGGCCAGTCGTTCTTTTGCGGATCGGCGCATTCGGCATTCGAGTTGCAGGCCTTCCAGGCTTCGGCGTCGTAAGGCACACCATGCTCCAGCTTGACCATCTCGTATTTGCCGAGCAGCGCGGTCGGAGCCCAGTAATAGCCGACCCAGCCCTGCTTGCTCTCGTAAGCGCGCGCGATCGAGCCGTCGAGGCCCGCCGCCGACCCGGTATCAATCAGTTTGAAGCCCTTTTCCTCGCCGCCATAGGCTTTGAAGAGATTGGTCGTCACCACCGTACCGCCCCAGCCCTGCGGGCCGTTATAGACGGCGCCCTTGGTCGGGTCTTCGGAATCGGGGAAAAGCCCGGGATTCGCCAATGCGTCGTCGATGGTTTTGATTTCCGGATTGGCATCCGCGAGGTATTTCGGGATCCACCAGCCCTGAACCGCGCCATCCGACAGCGCCAGCGCGCCCTTCACCAGGCGGCCCTCTTCGGTGCCGCGCGCGATGACTTCCGGCACCAGATCGACCCAGCCTTCGGGCGCAATATCGGGCTGACCGCGTTCCACCATCGAGGTGATCGTCGGCACCGTATCGCCCGAGATCACGCTCGCGTTGCAGCCATAGCCCTCGGTCAGGATGATCGCGTCCAGCGCGGCCAGCACCTCGGCGCTTTGCCAGTTCATGCTGGCGATGGTCACATCACCGCAATCGGCGAGTGCAGCGGTCGCGCCAAGGCTAAGCCCCAGCGAGAGCGCAACAGTTGCGACGGAATTTTTCATTGTCATCTCCCGGTTGCGGTTTGTTCAGGCAATTCCCAGATGATGCCGCTCATCTCTGCGAAATGGATGGTCCCGTCGGCGCTGTCAGGCAGTCTGAGGGGCATACCCTGCCCCTGCCCATCGCCGGCAGTTGAGTCCTTTTCCCTGAAATCAACGCATATTCCCTCAGGTCACCGGACAAATTACGACACTGACGACAGAATTGCGACGCCCGCGCGCATATGAGGGCGATTCACAGGTTTTTTGCTTTGCGCATGGTCGCCTGACCAGCGATGCATCTGGTTCATACGGCTTTCCCGGTCCGCGCCCCGCCCGGGAAATGCGAATACTTGTTCGGCGAAACCCCGTATTTCTGGCGGAAGCTGCGTGCAAAATGCGACGAGGAAACATAGCCGCAGGCCACCGCCACTTCCATCACCGTCATATTGGTTTCCGACAGCAGCAGCCGCCCATGCGACAGCCGCAACCCGTTCAGATATTGCACCGGCGTGACGCCCAGATAGCGGCGGAACAGCCGCTGGATCTGGCGCGGGGTGACGCCGACATGATCGGCGCATTCCTCCAGCAGAAAATCCTCCGACAGCCGCCCTTCAAGCCAGGCCACCGCTTTCACCACATGCTCATTCCGCGTGCCCAGCCGCGACGCCAGCGAGGTCATCTGATCATCGCTTTCGCGCCGCATATGGGTCAGAAGGCACATATCCATCACCGCCTGCGCCAGCGCCGGCCCGTAATGTTCCGAGATCAGCTTGACCACCAGCTCGGCCGAGGCGATGCCGCCGGCGCAGGTGATCACCCGGTTGTCGATGCAAAACACCCGGCGCAGCGGTTCCAGCTCGGGATAGGTCTCGATGAAGCCAGGGATGTTCTCCCAATGCAGCGTGAATTGCCGGTCCTTCAGGATCCCCGCCTTGGCCAGCGTATAGGCGCCGGTGCACAGGCTGCCCACCGTCCGCCCGCGCCGCCACTGCACCCGGATCCAGTCCGACATCCGCCGCGTGGTGGTCATTTCCGGCTCGGTCCCGGCGCAGATCAGCACATAGCCCGAGGGGGCCTCGGCCGGCATCGCAACGTCCACCACCACCTTCATCCCGTTCGAGGCCATCACCGGCTCGCCCTCGGCCGACCAGACCGCCCATTCGAACAGCGTCTTTCCGGCGAGCTGGTTCGCCACCCGCAAAGGCTCCACCGCCGAGGTGAAGGCCAGCATGGTGAATTGCGGCAAGAGCACGAACCCCACCGAGACCGGCGCGCCCTCATGCGCCACATCAATATGCGCGACCCCGCGCGAGATGAATGACCTGGCGCTCACACCGCCCCTCCTGCGATACCGTCAAAGGCCCCGGGCGAGACCTCCTCCCAAAACGCAAGGATCGTCGCCGCATTCAGCGCCGACATCCAGCCATGGCGTTCAAAATCATCCCGCGCCGCGCCGTCAAGGCGCGCAAGGAACAGCCGCCGGTCGGCATCCCGCTGGGTCGGCGTGCGTGCCTGGGCCAGCGCCTGGATCCTGGCCAGCCGTTGCGCGCGCGGCGACAAAGCGCCCGCCCCGGTAAGGTTTCGCGGCGAAACCTCCACTGCCTCTTTCGCACCGCCCTCTTTCAGCACTTTCGACAGATAGCCGACCGCGTTCCTGACACCGCCCTGCCCCGCCACATAATCCAGCTTCTGGTGCAGATGATCCTCGCCATGCTCCTGGATCCATTGCCGCGCCAGCCGGTCCGAAACGCCAAGCGCCCGCAACCGCGCATAGACTTCGGAACTGCGATGCCCCTCGCCGTCATCCAGATCCAGGATCGCCAGTTGCGGGTTTTCCGAAATCAGAAACCGGATCTCTGTCACCTGCCGCCCCATCTTCCGCAGCTCCGGCACCACCACGATATTCGAGGTCTTGTTCACCTCTGCCACCGCCGGCTTGATGATCTTCGCGTTAAGATGTTTGAACTCGTCATAATAAGGGCTGTCCGCCACCCCCATCAGCCGGCGAAAAATATCCAGCGACCACCAGCCGGTCGAGCCGGTGCGCACAAAGCGGTAGCAATTCTCGTACAGCGCCAGCGCATGGCCCGAGGTGAACCGCCGCTGGATGTTCAGGTTGATCAGCGCGAAGACCTTGGGGTCATGCAGCTTCTCGGCCAGCGCCGGCGAATAGGCATATTCGCAGACGCCCCCTTTCAGTTTCGCATAAGAGAGCAACGCCGAGACGCCCCATTCCTGCTGGCCATCCGCATCCAGCATATCCCATTCCGCAACCGTCTCTGCGAGCCCGCGCAGAGAGGTTTTCAGGGTCTCCATATCGTTCGAATTGTAGCCGATCATCAGGCAGAGCGTGCGCGCATCAATCTGGTGGCGCGCCTGCGAGGTCAGCGTGTCATAGGCATTCAGCAAGAGCACATTCGAGAGCTTGCGTTGCAAAAGGCTCAGCTTGCCCGAGACATGGATCGCCGCCACATGTTTCTTGACCGCGCCCCGCCTGAGCGGACCGCTCAGCCTTTCGCGCGGAATATCCTCTGCCGGGGTCTGTCGCTCCGGGATAACCCGGTCTGAAATCTGCATCCGCCTGCCCTCATGCTCAGCCGTGGTTCCGGCTGTATGGGAATTCTGGCCCATGACCGAATCCCGCTTTTCGCTTTTGATTATGCCGGGATCATCCGGCAAAAGGTATCCGATTGCAAGGACCGCACGGGAACCATTTGCCTGCCCTCCGGCCCGCCCCGTAAACGGAGACCTGTTCCGATCCGCGCGTCTTTCAAGGTATCCGTTTCCGGGATGCCGACTCGGGCCGGATGAACTGAGCGCGGCAAAACAGGCTCTGTGCCGGCCTTTTTGGCCCCGGCTTGCCCCGTTTCACCCCCCTGCCCCGCGAATCGGAACCCATCGCCCCGAAAACGGATACCTTTCCGCCCGGAATCGGGCACCCTTCGTCCTGAAACCTGGCGCCCGACTGCCGGGAAACCGATGTTTTTGCTGGATTAGTGACCTGGTAAAGACTCTAAAGCGAAAAAAGATTCTGAAACAGGATCTGCTCTGGTGTCTCTTTGCGAGAAAATCCAGAAAGATCAGCAGAGAGGCGGGTCAACGCGATTCCCTTTTCACCGATGATGTGCCATAGTTCGCGCAATATCAGCATAAACTGCGAACATACAGGCAAAGAATGGCACAGAAACCCGTGCTTCCGGGCAAGGCAGATCTGCCCCCCTATTTCAATATCGACCCGGCCCAGGCGGCGGCGCGACTCTCCGGACCTATAGACACGGCACGTTTCGCCAAGGCGGCGGCCTTTGCCACCAGGGGCCGCGATGATCTGGCGAAACGCGGCTATGCGCCTGACGGCAAAAAGCGTCTGCGCCGCTTTTCCACCTGGGAAGTGTGCCGCTATCTGATCCCGGTCAACTCCGCCCATCTGCGCCGCGTGTTGCGTCTGAATCCAGACCTGCCGCAGGGCGAAGGGGAGGGCGGCTCGAAATGGTTCACGCTTGAAGAGGTGTTGGCGCTGCGCGACCACTTTGCCGAGGAAGGCGCGCGGGGGCGTGAATACCGCGCCTGGCGCCCCGAGGGTTTGCCCGCCAAGGTCGTCGCCATCGCGAATTTCAAAGGGGGGGTCGGCAAGACCAGCACGGCGGCGCATCTGGCGATGTCGGCGGCGCTGGATGGCTATAAGGTGCTGGTGATCGACCTCGACAGCCAGGGCTCGATGACCTCGATCATGGGCGGTAAGGTCGAGGATGAATGGAAGACCGTTTTCCCGCTGCTGGCCCGCGATTATGCGCTGCGGCTGCAAGAGGAGAACGAGGTTCGTGTGGCCAACGGGGACGCGCCCTTCCCTTTTGACGAAACCCTGACCGAGGCGCTGAAGGTTTCGCCGCGAAACCTGGTGCAAAAGACCCATTGGCCGAATATCGACCTGATCGGCGCGCAGCTGAACCTGTACTGGGCCGAATTCCAGGTGCCGGTCTGGCGGATGCAGCTCCGGTCCTGGCAGCTTTGGGACGCGCTTTCGAATGCGCTTTCCGAGGGCGGGCTGCTGGACGACTACGACCTCGTGCTGCTCGATACCCCGCCGGCGCTTGGTTACCTGACGATCAATGCACTGGCGGCGGCGGATATCCTGCTGGTGCCGCTTGGGGCCTCCTTCCTGGAGTTCGATTCCACGGGGCGGTTTTTCGACATGATCTATTCCACCTTCGCCTCGATTGAAGAGGGCGAGAACCGTGCCCGCCGCCTGTCCGGTCTGCCCGAGATGCGGTTCGAATGGGATGCGGTCCGGGCCTTGATCACCCGGTTCGATGCGGCGCAGCAAACCGATCTCGCCAATGTCGTCCAGGCCTGGTTCGGCGATTTTATGACCACCTACCGCCAGGAGGTCACGGCCATGGTGGGGCAGGCGGGGGAGCAGGTCTCGGGCATCTATGAGACCGATTACCGCGACTATAACCGTGACACCTGGGTGCGGGGGCGCGAGACGTTTGACCGCACCTGGGCCGAGGTGAAAGAGCTGATCCTTGGCACCTGGTGGCGCGATCAGCAGCTGGCGAAAGCGGAGGGCTGAGGCAATGGCGAAGCGCAGAACCCTGGTGCCGCCCTCGGCCGAAGACATCAACCGCGTCGAAGAGGAATTCCGCCGCGAGACCACGCATCCGCGCCCGGCTGTGGCACCGATTGCCACCGTCGCCGCCGATGCCGCCGCCGCGCTGGATCCGCGTCCGGTGGCCGAGCGGGCCGAGGCGGCACGCGACCGCGCCGATGCCGGCGCCTGGCGTGAGGCGCAGGGGCAGGGGCTGGTCATGCTGGATCTGCCTACCGCCGGGATCGAGGCCGATGCCCTGGTGCGCGACCGTACCTCGATCGGGGCCGAGGAGCTGGAGGAGCTGAAGCTTTCCATCGCGAAGAACGGGCTGCGGCTGCCGGTCGAAGTCTTCGCGCTGCCCGAAGGGGGCTATGGACTCTTGTCGGGTTACCGGCGGCTGATGGCGGTCAGGGCGCTGCAGGCGCTGACCGGCGAGGCGCGTTATGAGCGGATCCGGGCGCTGGTGCGTGACCCTGCGACGCTGGGCGGCCCGATTGCCGCCATGGTCGAAGAGAACGAGGTTCGTGCCGGGCTCAGCCAGTATGAGCGCGGCCGCATCGCGGTGCTGGCGGCGCAGCAGGGGGCTTTCCCCAATGTCGAGGCGGCGGTCGAGGCGCTGTTTCCGGTGGCGTCAAAGGGCAAGCGCTCAAAGATCCGCTCTTTCGCGCTGATCTTTGAGGAGCTGGGCGATATGCTCGCCTTCCCCGAGCAGCTGCGGGAAAAAGACGGGCTGCGGCTGGCGGCGGCATTGCGCGAAGGGGCAGAGGCTGCGTTGCGCGATGCGCTGTCGCTTCAGAGCCCGGCCACGGCCGAGGAAGAGGCGGCGCTGCTGGAACAGGCGCTGGCGGGGCTGGCGCCAAAGGCCGCCGACCCGAAACGGGGCGGACGGCCAAAGCGCGATATGCTGCCGCCGGTTCTGTCGCCCTCGGGCTTCAGGCTGGAAGCGCAGGAGGATGCCCGGGGCTGGTCGATCCGGCTTGGCGGTCGCGCGGCCAGCCGTGAGATCGTCGAGCGGGTGATGCGCGAGATTGCGCGCGCGCTTGGATGATAGTGTAACAATTTGATTTAAATGGCTTTATCCTGGCGGGGCAGGGGCCTTGCCAGGGGAAATCTGGCGCGCTGAAAGGGTGGTCCGGCACCCGATCAGCGCTGTGGCGTCCCGCGCAGCCTGTCCCGCCCCGGGCCTTATCCGGCCCAGTGGGCGGGGTATTCCGACCGGTCGAGGCCGGGCCTTTGCGGCGAGATCCGGAAAAGCGCGCGGGTAGTATTCATGTAATACCCACCGCCGCTTTCTGTTCCCTAGAGTTGATTCCATCGGCCAGCGGGCAGGGCAGGCATCCGGAACGGGAGGTCCGGCGCCTAGTTCTCTGGTGGAACACGGGGGCATGCCCCCGGCAAGCTCATGGATGACCGGGGCCTTCCCCGACGCCCACCAGCCAGCAGATCAGCGTGACCGGAAACGGCGGAGCGATCCGCCCGGACTGCCAGCTGCCCGGCCAGGGCAAATCTATGGGAGGAGAAGAACATGAAAACGACAAGGCGCCGCGTGCTGCTGAGCAGCGCGTCGGCCATGGTGGCGGCTTCGGTTGGCACGCGGGCATTCGCCGATATCGCGCTGGACCCGGGCAAGGATGAGGCTAGCCGGCAATTGCTGGCGCGGGTGGTGCGGGTGGCTTTCCCGCACCCGAATTTCCCCGACAGCGCCTATTTGCGTACGGCGGATACGGTGCTGGCGGCGGCGAATGGCAGCCCGGCGCAACGGCTGGATTTCGCGGCCTCGCTTTATGATCTCGACCAGGCGGGGTTTGCCGGTCTCGATGATGCGGCGGCGCTGGCACATCTGAAAACCCTGGAGAATGCGCCCTTTTTCCGCCTGACCAGGGCCACGACGGTGGTGACGCTGTATGATGACCCCGAGGTCTGGGCGGTGCTGGGCTATGAAGGCCCGAGCTTTGACAAGGGCGGTTATCTGACCCGTGGGTTCAACGATCTCGACTGGCTCCCCGAGCCGCGCATTGAAGAATATGAGGCGGCACAATGAACCAGATCGCAAATTCTGATCCCGCCGTCGTCATCATCGGATCCGGGGCAGGGGGCGGCACGCTGGCCTATGAGCTGACCGCGGCCGGCATCCCTTGTGTGCTGCTGGAGGCGGGTGCCTTCATCAAAAACGAGGATTACCACAACAACGAATGGGAAGCCTTCCGCCAGATGGCCTGGCTGGATGCGCGGACGACCTCGGGGTCGTGGCGGGTGGCGAAGGACTTCCCGGGATTGCCGGCCTGGATCGTGAAAGCCGTGGGTGGTTCGACCACCCACTGGTCGGGTGCGACGCCAAGGTTCAGGGATTACGAGTTCAGGGCGAAGACGACCTATGGCGATATCGAGGGCGCGACGCTGCTGGACTGGCCGATCACGCTGGAAGACCTAGCGCCTTATTATGACAAGGCTGAGATCGCCATGGGCTCGACCCATCGCCATGGTCGCGCCGCGCTGCCGGCGAACAACAATTACAAGGTCTTTGCCAATGGCGCCGAGCGGGTCGGCTATAAGCAATATGCGACCGGCCCCTATGCCACCAATGCCGAGCCCTATGACGGGCGGCCGGCCTCGATCCAGGACGGGTTCAACTTTCAGGGCGACAAGAACAAGTCGAAATGGTCAACCCTCGTGCGGGAAATCCCGCGTGCGCTGGACACGGGCCTGCTGGATTTGCGGCCAGACAGCCATGTCGTGCGCATCACCCATGGCGCGGATGGCAAGGCCGATGCGGTGCTTTATGTCGACAAGGACGGCAATCTTCACCGTCAGGCCGCGAAAGTGGTCTGCGTGGCCGGGAATTCCATCGAGACGCCGCGCCTGCTGCTGCTCTCGGAAAGCAACCGCTTCCCGACCGGGCTTGCGAATGGCGCCGATCATGTCGGGCGGCATTACATGCGGCATATGACCGGCTCGGTCTATGCGCAGTTCGACAAGCCCGTGCATATGTTCCGGGGCGAGACCATGGCCGGGATCATCGCCGATGAGGCGCCGAACAAGCCGGAACGCGGATTCGTCGGCGGTTACTATATGGAGACGCTGTCGCTTGGGCCGTCTTTCCTTGCCGCCTTTGTCGAGCCGGGGGCCTGGGGGCCGGAATTCGCCGCGATCATGGATGCTTATGCGAATACGGCTGGCATGTGGATCGTGGGCGAGGATATGCCCCAGGCCTCGAACCGGATCACGCTGTCCGGGACGGTGAAAGACCAGTGGGGCCTCGCCGCGCCGAATGTGCATTTCGACGACCATGCCAATGACACCGCGATGCGCAACTACGCTTATGAGCACGCGCAAAAGCTCTATGAGGCGGTGGGGGCCGTGTCGTCGCACCGGACGCCGCCCTATCCTTCGACGCATAACCTCGGCACCTGCCGGATGAGCGAGAGACCCGAGGATGGTGTGGTCGATAAATGGGGCCGCGCGCATGAGGTGTCGAATCTCTTTGTGTCGGACGGTTCGGTGATGACGACCGGGGCGGCGGCAAACCCGACGCTGGCAATCCGTCAGGCGGAATATCTGGCGGGCGCGCTGAAGGCGGGCAATCTGTGACCCATCCGGGCCCGCGCCAACAGCGCGGGCCCGTTTCCTCAAAGGAGTGACAGTCCATGTGCAGGGTGTTTATCGGTGCCGACCCCCAGCTCTGGGAGAGCCAGACGCGCTCGATCCGGATGGATGGGATGGTGACCAGTGTGCGGCTGGAAAACATGTTCTGGATGGTGCTGGAGGAGATCGCGGCGCGCGAGGATCTGAATGTGCCGCAGCTCCTGCACCAGCTTTACAATGAATCGATTGACGAGGGGCATGATCTGGGGAACTTCACCTCCTTCCTCAGGGTCTGCTGTCTGCGCTTTATCGACCTGCAGCTGAAGGGTCTGATGCTGCCGGCCGGGGCGCAGAACGCGCTGACCGCGGCCGAGATCCTTCAGCTGGAACAGCGCTCGCATCTGGAGCGGCGCAAAATTCCGGCGGTGATCAGCAAGCAGCACTGATCAGCCCGGACTCCTGCAGATCGGCCAGCAACCGGGCGATATCGGCGGTGAGGGTGGTTTCGGGGATGTCCGGGAAATGCGGTGCCAGGGCGGCGGCGAAATCCGTCGCGCTGCCGGGCAGGTCGAGCATCAGCCAGACCGCATGGGCGACCGGGTTCAGCTCCCACAGCATCGCCTCACCGGGTTGCCAGAGCCAGGCAGAGGCGCCATGCCGGCGCAGCCGGGTCAAAGGCGCGCGGCTGAACACCCGGCCGGCCGGGGCTGGCGGTGTTTGCGGCCCGGTATCCCGGGGCAAGGCGGGCAGCGGGGGCAGGGGGGCGGTGACAAGCCCGGTTTCGGTAAAGCTGCGCAGGATCAGCTCTGCGGCCTCGTCCAGGTCAGAACAGACCAGCCGCAGGCAGGGGCGATCCCGGGTCAGGGCGCGGGCGCGGGCAAAGGCTGCTTCGGCTGAGGCAAAGCCGGTGATCGACTGGCGCAGGAGGGTCGCCACCGCTTCGGCCGGATCGAGGCGGTGAAGCTGCGCCGCCGCACCCTCGCGCCGGTCCAGAAGCAGGATCGCGGCGACCGGCAGACGGCTGCCATGGGGCGCCTGGAGGGGCGGGCGGATATAGCCGTAATGGTCATCGGCGGTGATTATCGCCGCGTGGGCCAGCGCCGCCAGCGAAGGGGGGGCCGGCAGCCGCAGCCGGGGCGCGATGCCAAGGGCGATACCCTCGCCCCCGGTATTCACCGGCAGCACATCGTCGCAAAAGAAGGTGACCCCGGGCGCTGCGGCGAGGCGCGTCACAAGGGTGCTTTTGCCGGCCCGGGCGGGGCCGGTGATCAGGAGAAGTTGCCCGCCCACAGCCACCGCGCCGCCATGCAGCCCGACCGTGCCCCGCGCCGTCTCTGCCCAGTTCTGGGACAGATCGGCGATCAGGGCGCAGACGGTGCTGGCCAGCGGCAGATCCTCGCTGGCCTCTTCGACATAGCGCGATTGAAGGTGATACCGGCCGGGCCGCGTCGCCGGAGCCACCGCCGCCAGCGGAGATGCGGGCAGGCCACGCAGCCGGGTGGATTTCGGGACCCAGCCGCTGAGACAGGCGGCCAGCGCCTGTCTCAGGGCGGGATCGGGAGGCAGGACCACGCGGCCGGCCGTACCGGGAAAATGCAGCGCCTCATATCCGGCGGGTGCCCTGTCCCGGCTGTCTGTGACCCGGTTGCTCTGCTGCGTGGTCCTGCTGCGCATGGCTCAGCCCCCGAACGCCCTGCGCATCCAGTTCGGCAGCTCGCCGCCGGCACGTTTGCCGTTGTGGCCCCGGCGGGTATTGCGGGACGGGGCCGAGTGGCCCCGGCTGTTGCCGCGCGACCTGCCCCGCGAGTTGCCACCCCGGCCCGAATTTCCGCCGCGGCCCGAGTTGCCACCACGCCCGGAATTTCCGCCGCGGCCCGAGTTGCCGCCCGAATTGCCGCTCGCATGGGCGGCGTCAAAGCCCACCATGGCGGGGGCGGCATAGGCTGCGCCGGCAACCATGCCCATACGCAGCAACAGGCGGCGGCGCGACAGCATATCCGGGGCTTTCGCTTTGATGTCTTTCGGTTCGGAACCGGCCATCGGATCGTCCTTTCTCTGATGAGGTCAGCGTTTCTTTCGCCGATGCCAGAACAACGATTGCCGTCGCCGCTTTATTCCCCGCTGACATTGAAAAGAGGTGAATTATTTTCGGAATTTCCAGCAGGACATTGATCTGGTGTGGAAATAAATCCATGACCGAAAATCTCGTCAGGACCGGGCTCGCCCAGATCGCGGGCGCAGTCAGCCAGTCTTTGCCGGTGGCCTGCCAGATCGGTCGCCGGGTCGCGGGCGCGCTCTGCCGCAAGGAGGGCGGTAACAAAGGGAGCGGCGTAGGAGGTGCCCGAGCGCAGCCTGCCGCCCGAGACCGAGGCCGCCGTCCACAGCCCGACCCCGGGAGCGGCAAATGCGATATGCGGCCCGCGACTGGCCTGGCGCCAGGCGTTCAGCCCGCTGTCGACGGCGGTGACGGCGATCACTTCGGGCCAGGCGGCAGGGTAAGAGGGCGCGGCCCCCGGCCCGCCATTGCCGGCCGCCGCGACAAGCCCGATGCCCTGACGCGCGGCGCGCTGCACCAGTGCGTAGAGCACCGCATTTTCCGGGCCGGAAAACGACATGTTGATCACCGAGACATTGCGCCCCAGCAGATGGTCGATGGCGGCGGCCAAAGCAAAGGCATCGGCCGCGTCGCCGCCGCTGCCACGATGGAAGGCCTCGACCGCGAAGAGCTCGGCCTCGGGCAAAAGGCCCGGTGTCCGGCTGTCTGCGGCGCCTATCAGCAGCGCGGCCACCGCCGTGCCATGCTGGCGCCCCGCCGCCACCCGACCGCCCGGATCGGGGCTGTGGATGGTCAGCTTTTGCCCCTTCAGCGCGAGGTGGTCGGGGTTGATGCCGGTGTCGATCATACCGATCCGGGGCGCGATTCCGCGTGGCCAGCCGGTCCAGCCAATGGCGGTATGAGCGGCGCAACCCTCATCGGGGCACAGGAAGTCATCGGGGCTGTAAAGCCCGTTGCGGTCCGCCACCGCGCCGGGAAAGAGCTGCGCGAGATCGGCCAGCGCCTCTGGCACATCCCGCCCCGGCGGCAGGCCGAGACGGTAGAGCCGGCCGCCGGCGAGGGTCGTCTCCTGCATGATGCGGTAATTCGCGGCGCTGAGCCGCTCGGCCGGTTGCGGATCGGGGGGCGGCGCGGTCAGGAGCAGCACCAGTTCGGGCGGCGGCGGCGCGGCTTTCTTCTTCGGTTGCTGCGGTGGCTGGCGGCGGGCGGTGCCGCCGGGGCGCGATCCGCCCCGCGATCCCCGGCCTGAACCGCCGGATCCCCCCGACCCGCCCGAGGCGCGCGCACTGTCGAACCCGGTCAGGGCCGGCGCCACATAGGCGGTGGCCAGCCCCAGCCCCAGCCGGGCCAGCAGCCGGCGGCGGGTGCGGTCCGGCCCCTGGCCGGTCGTGCTGCGGTTTTCCATCTGGCTCTCCTCATTCTGTTGGGCCACTGGACAGAACGGCCGGTGCCACGTTTTTATTCCCGGCGGGACTTCAGGCGGGCCATCTTAAAAAATCTGACGCATTGCGGGAATAGAGCGCGGGGCGGAAACGTTATTGTGTCAGGAAACAGACGGGGCAGGGGCGACGTGGCAGCGAGCGAGGGACTAAAGGCCGATATGGTCAGGCTTTTGCCGCGGCTGCGGGCTTTCGCGCGCAGTCTGGTGCAGAACAGTCATGGCGCCGACGATCTGGTGCAGGCGACCTGTGAGAAGGCGCTGCGGAACCTGGAGGACTTCACCCCGGGAACGCGGCTGGATTCCTGGCTGTTTCGCATCATGCGCAACGGGTTCATTGACCAGACCCGCGCGCGGCGGCGGCTTGAGCCGATCGAGGATGCGCCGGAATCGGCCCTGATCGGCGAGGATGGGCGGGAAACGGCGCATGCGCGGCTGGAATTGCAGGCGGTGGAACGCGCGATGGCGGCCTTGCCCGAAGAACAGCGGGCGGTGCTGATGCTCGTCTGTGTCGAGGGGATGCGTTACCGCGAGGTGGCGGAGGTGCTGGAGATCCCGGAAGGCACGGTGATGAGCCGGCTGGCGCGGGCGCGGCGGGCGCTGGCGGTGTTGCTGGAAGGCGGCCAGAGCGCCGCAGAGCAGGGGCGGTAATTATGGAAGTGACCGATGAAATGCTGATGGCGCTGGCAGATGGCGAGCTGGATCCTGCCATGGTGGGGCAGCTGAACGCGCTGGTGGCGGCTGATCCGGAGCTGCAGCGGCGGCTGGCGGTCTTTACCGGCACCGCAAGGCTGCTTCGGGCGGCGATGGCGCCGGGTCCGGTGCCGGACCGGCTGGTCCGTGCCATTGTGGAAGCGCCCGCAGATGGTTCGATGCAGCGCCCCGGCCCTGTCGCGGGCAATGTCGTGCCGCTGGCGCCGCGTCGGCGATGGGCGGCGGGGATTGGTCTTGCCGCTGCCATGGCCGCGCTGGCCTTCGGTATGGGGGGCTATATGCTGGGCCGGACTGCCGGGGAGGATGCGCCGCTGGCGGCCCGGTTGACCGACGCCAGTGAGGCGGCCTGGGCGACGCTGGCCACCGGTGAGGAGGTCGTGCTGCCCGGGGGGGCGCGGCTGCGGATGCTGGGCAGCTATGAGACCGATCAGGGCCTGTGCCGGATGGGGTCGACAGACGGGGCGGCGGCGTCCGGCGCGGTGCAGGAGCGGGAGATCAGATGCCTTGACGGCGCGGACTGGCGGCTGGCGCTGCGGGCCGAAGTGCCGGCGGGGCAGGGGTTCCAGCCCGCCTCGGATCTGCTGAGCGGCATGGCCGATCACTGGCTGGACGGGGCAGGGGCCGGCCCGGCTCTGGATGCCGGGGCGGAGCAGGAGGCTTTGTCCGGGGGCGCGGCAAATCCCGTCAGGCCCTGACCCTGCTTCTGTGTGGCGCTCCGGGCGCTGCCGGGCTGACAGCGGGGCTTGATCCGGCCATCACCGTGACGAAAAGGGCCAACGGGCTGCTGTTTCAGTTCGGGGTCGCCCGATCACCGGTGAGGCCGGGACCGATGGCGCGCGTTTGCCGCTCTGCGCCGCTTTGGATGCGCGGCTCGCCCCCCCGGGCAAGGGCTGCCCGAGTGCAGAGAGTGACTGGCTGCGCCCCTTCACGGATATCCTGCGTCACGGATCAATCTCAAATGGGCGCACCGCTTCTGCGATGGCCCCGGGAATGGCCGTGATTGATACGAGACGTCAGCTTTCCCATCGACTGGTGCGGCGAGACACAGGGAGTATTCGTGCTGTATCTCAGCGCCAGCAGAGCGGCCTGCGCCTTTGCCTGCGGGCTCAGGTCACGCAACGCTCTCACACCCGGTAAATCCGCAAGGGCGGGGCCTCGGGCCGGATCGTTTCATCGCAAATCGGCCGGGGCTGAACAGCTAGCGCAACGGGCTATGGGCCAATTGCTGCAGCCAGCGGGCAAAATGCACAACACGGCTTCGCGCCAGCCGCTCGGTCGAGATATCGAGCCAGTAGCCATAGGGGCCTGTCACCACCACAGGGTCAATCTGCACGAGGCTGCCGGAGGCAAGCTCCGGCTCGATCATGTTGCGATCAATCACCGCGAGGCCCGCGCCGGAAACGGCCGCCTCGGTCACCATGTCGAGGGTGGCGAATTCCATCGCGTTTTCGGGCAGATCGCGGCGGTCATGCTGGGTTGATGCGAACCAGTTATCCCAGGTCGGCAGCCGCAGCGCGCGGTCGAGAACATAGAGGAGACAGCTTCGGCGCAGCCGCTCGGGGTCGGACCAGATTTCAGGGGCGCAGACCGCGATATGCTGTTCGACCAGCAGCCGGGTCGAAGAGTGACGATCCCGCGGCCCGGTTCCGAAACGGATCACGCAGTCAAAGCGCACATTGTCATCCGGGCTGAGATGCAATGACAGATCCAGGTCGGGAAAACGCTGCCGGAACGAGACCAGCTGGCGTGACAGCCAGCGGCTTGCGAAAGTTGGTGGCGCCAGCAGGGTCAGCTTCTGACGGGGTACGGTTTTGCGCGCCTCCTGCACGGCGTCGTCGATCAGATCAAAGGCTCCGGCAAGGCGTTCATGCAGGCTCGCTCCGGCCTCGGTCAGCTCAACCGCATTGCCGATACGGCGAAACAGCGCGATGTCGAGCGTGCTTTCCAGCTGGCGGATCTGCCGGCTGACTGCGCTTTGCGTGACGCCAAGCCGATGCGCGCCTTCGGTAAAGCTGAGGCATTGGCCAACGGCCGCAAAGGCGCGCAGCGAGGTCAGGGAGGGAGCGGAAGACATCGGAAGGGAAGGGCCCCGGCATGTTAAACGGGCGCGCCGTCTGGACGCGCCCGAACTTTCTGCTTCTGCCTGGCTGGCGTCAAGGTCTTGCCAGGGTGCAGCGGGCCCGTGGTTCCAGGCCCGCATCGTCCGGCCCGAAGCATTGGTCCGAAGCACTGGCCCGAAGCACTGGCCGACGGCGCTGGTCTGCTGCCTTCAGAACATGTCGCGCCCGGGGGCGGCGGCGATCAGATCGCGGGTATAGGGATGCTGCGGCTGGGTCAGCACCGCGCTTGCGGGGCCCCGCTCGACCACATGGCCTTTGCTTAACACCACGATCTCATCGCTGATCTGGGCGGCGACCCGCAGGTCATGGGTGATGAAGACGACCGCCAGCCTCAGCCGTTTTTGCAGATCTGCCAGCAGATCCAGCACCTGGGCCTGGACCGAGACATCCAGCGCCGAGACGCTTTCATCGGCGATCAGCACGTCGGGCTGCATCGCCAGCGCGCGGGCAATGCCGATCCGCTGCCGTTGCCCGCCGGAAAAGGCGGCGGGGCGGCGGGTATAGGCGCTCGGGTCGAGGCCCACCAGCTCCAGCAGTTCTTTCGCGCGGGTGACGGCCTCTGCACGGCTGGCGCCAGACAGCACGGCGGCACGCGCGATCATCGGCCCGACACGGCGGCGCGGGTTCAGCGAGCCGAACGGGTCCTGGAAGATCATCTGGATCCGCTTGCGCATCCCGCGCAAGGCAGGGCCGCGCGCCGCCAGAATATCCTCGCCCGCCACCGCGATCTTACCCGAGCTGGGGTCGATCAGCCGGATCAGGTTCTTCGCGATCGTCGATTTCCCTGACCCGCTTTCGCCGACGATCGACAGCACGCGGCCCGGCGCCACCGCGATCTGAATGTCATGCAGCACCTGTTTCGCGCCGTAGGAGTGATTCAGATGGGTGACCTTCAGCGCCGGTTCGGCGGCCGCAGGCGCGGGGCGGTCATGCGGCACGAGGCTCGGGACGGCGGCGATCAGGGTTTTCGTGTAATCATGCTGCGGGTGTTTCAGCACCTGCTCAGCGGTGCCGAGTTCCACCACCTCGCCCCTGCGCATCACCGCGATCCGGTCGGCAATATCGGCGACCACGCCCAGATCATGGGTGATGAAGATGATCCCGTGACCATGATCGTCGCGCAGCTCGCGGATCAGTTTCAGCACCTGGGCCTGGGTGGTGACATCCAGCGCGGTGGTCGGCTCGTCCGCGATCAGAAGCTTCGGGCTCATCGCCAGCGCCATCGCGATCACCACGCGCTGGCACTGCCCGCCCGAAAGCTGATGCGGATAGCTTTTCAGGATGCGGTCGGGTTCGGGCAGATGCATCGCCTCGACCAGACGGCGGGCCTCACGCGCGCGTCCGGCTTTGGACATGTCGGAATGGAGGATGAAGACCTCTTCGATCTGTTGTGCCACGGTCAGCGCCGGGTTCAGGGAGGCCATCGGCTCCTGAAAGATCATGCCGATCTCTTTGCCGCGGATCTTCTGCCATTGCCGTTCCGTGAGCGTCAGCAGGTCCTGGCCGCCCATCACGGCCTTGCCGCTGGCGACCGAGAGGCCCTTCGGCGCGGCCCCCATCAGGGTCGCCGTCAGCACCGATTTGCCGGAGCCGGATTCGCCCACGATGCAAAGGATCTCGCGCGGTCTGACGTCAAGCGTGACGCCCTGGACCGCGAAGGGCCTGTCTGCGCCCTTCGGCAGCGCGACCGAGAGATTGCGGATTTCAAGCAGGGGAGAGGTCATGCCTGGCGCTCCTTCGCGTCATTCACTTCGCGCAAGCCGTCCGCCAGCAGGCTGAGGCCCAGCGTCAGGGTCGAAATCGCGATACAGGGGAACACGACCAGATGCGGGAAGGCGATGGCCATGGCGCGGCCTTCATTCACCATACCTCCCCAGTCGGGGGTGGGCGGCGGCAGGCCGAGGCCGAGGAAGCCGAGCGTTCCGATGGTGATGGCGGTGTATCCCAGCCGCAGGCAGAAATCGACGGCGAGCGGTCCGGTCGTATTGGGCAGGATATCGACGAAAAGGATGCGCCAGGTGCTTTCGCCCTGGGTGATCGCCGCCTTGACGAAATCACGGCTGGCGACGTCGATGGTGATGGCACGCACGATGCGGAAGATTGCCGGGGCCGACGAGAAGGTCACCGCGATCACGATATTGATCGGCGAGGCGCCGATCACCACGATGATCACGATGTAAAGCACCAGCACCGGGAAGCTGAGGATCACATTGGCGAGAAAGCACAGGATCGCGTCCGTCCGCCCGCCGGCATAGCCCGCGATCAGCCCGAAGCTGAGACCGAAAACATAGGCGGTGAGCGTGGCCAGCGTCGCATAGATCACCACCGTCTGCGCGCCCCAGATCAGCCGCGACAGGATGTCCCGGCCCAGCATATCGGTGCCGAGCAGGAAATACTCGCCATTGGTGCCGGTGGTCAGCGGTTTCACCAGAGGTTGCAGCGTTTGCAGCGGGTTATAGGGCGCCAGCACGGGTGCCAGGATCGCGACCAGCAGCCAGCCGAAGGCCAGGAAACCACCGATCAGCACCAGCGGTTTTTGCAGATAGGGGGTCAGCGCCTTCATGCTTTTGCTCCCAGCTCGATACGGGGGTTCAGCCAGCCATAGATCAGATCGGAGAGGATCTGGCTGAGGACGACGACGAGAACCGAGATCATGGCGCAGGCCTCGATCAGGTAGATGTCCTGGTTCAGCGCGGCGTCATAAAGCAGCGTGCCAAAGCCCTTATAGGCATAGAAGACCTCGACCACGATCACGCCCGAGAGAAGCCACGGGAGTTGCAGCATGATGACGGTGACCGGGGTGATCAGCGCGTTTCTCAGCGCATGGCGCAAGACGATGCGCGACAGGCTCGCGCCCTTCAGTCGGGCGGTGCGGATGTAATGGGTGCCCATCACATCGACCATCGAGGCGCGGGTGACGCGGGCCAGATAGCCCATCGAGTAAAGGCCAAGCACTGCGACCGGCAGGATCAGCTCGCGCAATGAGAAGCCCGAGATCATCGTGCTGGCACCAGGCAAGAGCCCCAGCCAGAAGACGAAGATGCCGGACAGAAACACCGCCGAGGCGAAATCCGGGATCGAGGTGGTGACGACGGAAAACACCGAAATCATCCGGTCCAGCACCGACCCAGGACGCATTCCCGCCAGCACGCCCAGCCCCAGCCCGAAGATGATGATCACCAGCAGCGCGCCCCCGGCGAGGATCGCCGAAGCACCAAGGCGCGGCAGCACCATATCCATCACCGGCGCGCGGAAATAGGTCGATTGCCCCCAGTCGCCGATGACGAAATTCCCCAGCCAGCGGAAATAGCGGATCAGGAACGGGTCATTATAGCCGTTTTGCAAGAGCCAGGCTGCGCGCTGCTCGGGTGTGGAATATTGCCCCAGCACCTTGACCGCGACCTCTTCGATATTCACTTCGAGCGCGAGAAAGATCAGGAACGAGACCGCCACCATCGTGGCGACCGCGACCGCGATCTTTCGGATCAGAAATCTGCCCAATGACATCAGACACCCCCCCCTTTTTACGGAAACCGCGCTTATGCGCGCGTGAAAAGGGGCCGGGCGCAAAGGCCCGACCCCGGTGAGCGACCCGGTTCAGGCCAGCCAGACGCCATCCATGCGGAAGAAGTCCGACGGATGCAGCACGAAGCCACGCACATTCTGTGCCGCAGCCGAGAAGCGGTTCGGCCAATAGGGCTGCACCAGCACCGCATCATCGCGCAGGATGGTCTCGACCGCCGCCATCGCCTCGCGGCGCGCGGCCGGATCGACCAGCGCCATCGCCTTGTTCAGCGCCTCGTCAAAGGCCGGGTTGGCGTAGTGGCTTTCATTCCAGGCGCCGCCTGAGCGATAGGCGAGATCCAGCGTCATCGTTCCCAGCGGGCGATGCGCCCAATAGGTGACGCCGAAGGGCACCTTGTCCCAGATCGGCCAATATTGCGAGGCCGGGAGCACGTTCAGCTTCAGACGGATACCGGCCTCGGCAAGGTTCTGTTGCAGCACCTGGGCGGTGTCCTGCTCCCATTTGCCTTGCGTGTTGCCGAGCGTCAGCTCGATATCGAGCCCGTCCGGGTAGCCTGCCTCGGCCAGCAGCGCCTTAGCGGCGGCCACATCGCGGGCAATGGCATCCACGGGCGCATAATCGGCCTGCACCGGCGAGACATGGTAATTCGCGCCCAAATCGCCTTCGCCACGGTAGGCAATCGCCAGCATCTGGCCATTGTCTGCCGCCAGCTGCACGGCCTTGCGGACGCGGATATCGTCGAAGGGCTTCTGGTCCACCTGCATGCGGATCGCCAGTGTATGGGCGGCCTTGCCGGTCAGGATCTGGATATTTGGCAGCGATTTCATCAGGTCGAATTCGGCAATCGTCGCGCGGTAGAGCACATCGACCTGGCCGCTGGACAGCGCCGCCAGATGGGTGGTGATATCGGCGCCGAGGTCGATGTAATGCAGCGCGTCGAGATAGGCCGGGGTGCCCCAGTAATCCTCACGCTTTTTGAAGATTGCCTGACGGCCGACCTCGTGGCTGACCAGCGAGAAAGGCCCGGTGCCGACCGGATCGGCTGGCCAGTTGCCCTGGAACCCACGATGCGCGATGGCGCAGGTATGGGAATAGAGCTGTTCGGGCAGCGAGGCGATCGGGCGCGACAGGGTGATGCGGACGCTGTTATCGCCGGTTTTCTCGACTTTGGTGATCGCCTCGAAGGCGCTCTTGTTCGAGGATTGCGAGTCCGGTGCGATCCAGCGCTCGATATTGAAGATCACATCTTCCGGGCCGAAAGCGTCACCGTTCGACCATTTGGCGCGCTCATCCAGTTCGAAATCCCAGACGGTCAGATCGTCCGAGGCGGTCCAGCTTTTCGCGAGGTAAGGATGGGTGATGTTGTCGGCATCGACAAAGGTCAGGAATTCAAGGCAGTTGCGCAGCAGGTTCGAGGATTCGATCCAGGTCGCCATCATCGGATCGGTGATTTCCTGGATCTGGCAGGCAAAGCGCAGCGTACCGCCCGCTTTCGGCGCCTCTTCGGCGCGCAGCATGCCAGGTGCCGCGCCGGCCGCACCTGCGGCCACACCGAGCCAGGCCATACCGCGCAGAAAGCCGCGACGGTCGATCTGGCCGGCATTGAACCGCGCCTGCATCTTGCGCGCTTCCGGGTGCAGCGGCTTGCCGCTCAGCGTTTTGAACTCATCCATCCTCGTTCTCCCTGTCGGATCGTTCTTCATAGCGAAGGAGCGGCGTTGGCCGCCGCTCCCCGTGGTGCATCAGGCCGCAGTCTCCAGCGCGAAGCGGCCCGTCGCCGGGCGCGGCGCGCGCGGGATGCGCTTGCCGGCGGTGTAATCGTTGATCACGTCGCAGGGCGTGTAATTGCGTTCGATCTCATGGACCTCATCAGCGTCCAGATCGGTCGTCAGGGCCGCCAGCGCCGAGTCGAATTGCGCGCGGGTATCGGCGCCGACCAGCATCGAGGAGACCTCGGGCTTCCTGAGCACCCAGGCCTGCGCGATCTGCGCCGGGCTGAGGCCGCGCGCCTCGGCCACACGCGCAACCGACATGGCGACATCACGCGAGGCCGCGTCATTATACATTTCAACGGTGAAGAAATCGGTCTTGTTGCGGACCGAGTTCATGTCGCTGGAAAGGATCCCGCGCGCCAGCGGGCTGAAGACCGAAACGCCGACGCCCTGATCCATGCAAAAGGGCAGCATCTCGCGCTCTTCTTCCCGGTAGGCGGCGTTCAGCTGCAGCTGCATATTGATCGGTTTCGCCCAGCCATTCTTCTCGCAGACCGCGAGGATTTTCGCGAATTGCCAGGTGAACATCGTCGAGACGCCGATATAGCGGGCTTTGCCTGCACGCACGATGTCGTTCATCGCTTCCATGGTTTCTTCAACCGGGGTTTCGGTATCGAAGTAATGCAACATGTAGATGTCGACATAATCGCTCTTCATGCGCGAAAGCGACCCTTCCAGCGCGTCGAAGACATGTTTGCGGGAATGACCGCCATTATTGGCGCCGCCGCCGATCTGATAGCCAAGCTTCGTCGTGATCACCAGCTGGTCGCGTTTCGCAAGCTTTCTCAGCACGTTGCAGACGACTTCTTCGCCCGCTCCCGCCGAATAGAAATCGGCGAGGTCGATGAAGTTCACGCCATTATCCAGCGCATGGCCGATGATCGGCTCGGATTCGGTCTCATCAAAGATCCAGGGCTTCCAGGATTTCGAGCCCATATTCATCGTGCCAAGGCAAAGGCGCGAGACTTTCAGGCCGGATTGGCCAAGACGGGTATATTGCATTTTACGCAGTCTTTCTGAGGAGGGGGCGGTTGGCGGGCTCAGCCGCCGAAATGGATCCAGGTGCCTTTGGTTTTCGTGTAGGAAGACAGCGAATGGATCGCCATTTCCTTGCCCCAGCCGCTTTCCCTGAAGCCGCCGAAGGGGGCGGAAAGCCCGTAGCAGCCGTAGCGGTTGACAAAGACCATGCCGGCATCAAGGCGCTCGGCCATGCGATGCGCGAGGTTGATATTGCCGGTATAGACACCGGCGGCGAGGCCATAGCTGGTGCCATTGGCGATGCGCAGCGCGTCTTCGGCGGTCTCGAACGGCGTGCAGGAGAGGACCGGGCCGAAGATTTCTTCCTGGGCGATGCGGGCGGTGTCGGGCACGTTTGAGAAGATCGTCGGGCGGACGAACAGACCTTTGGCGTTGCTGCCGGTCGTGTCGGCGGTGCCGCCTGCGACCAGTTCGGCCTCGGACTTGCCGATTTCGATATAGTTCAGGATGCGCTTGAACTGCGCCTCATTGCATTGCGCGCCCTGTTCGGTCGTGGCCAGCAGCGGGTCGCCGCATTTGACGGCCCCGGCCTTGGCGATCAGCTTTTCCAGAACGTAGTCATAGATGCCCTTCTGGATCAGGAAGCGCGTCGGTTCCGAGCATTTCTCGCCCTTTTGCGAGAACATCACATAGAAGGCGCGCTCGATTGCGGCATCCAGATCAAGGGTGTCGTCAAAGAAGATGCAAGGGGATTTGCCACCCAGTTCCAGCGTCACCGCTTTCAGGTTTGAGGCGCCTGAATTCTGCACGATGCGGCGCCCAACGCCGGTCGAGCCGGTGAAAGAAACCTTATGGACATTGCGGCTCAGCGTCAGCTGGTTCGCGGCCTCGCCATCGCAGAGCACCAGGTTCAGCAGGCCTTTGGGAAGATCCATCGCGCGGTCGATCAGCTCGAAAAGATGCAGCGTCGCCAGCGGCGTATATTCCGATGGCTTCATCACCACCGCATTGCCCATCGCCAGCGCCGGCGCGATCTTCAGGCTGGCCTGGTAGAGCGGGTAGTTCCAGGGCGCGATCAGGGCGCAGACACCCACCGGCTCTTTCGTGGTGAAGTTCAGGAACCCGTCTTCAACCGGCGAGACCTCGCCATAGAACTTATCGGTCCAGCCCGCGTAATATTCAAAGATCTCGGCGCAGGTGTAGATGTCGTCGTTCAGGGCCTCAAGATAGGTTTTGCCGTTCGCAAGGCTTTCCAGCAGCGCCAGCCGGGTGACATTCTCGCGGATCAGCCGGGCAATCGCGATCAGCTGATCGGCGCGCGCCTTGCGCGAGGTCTTGCGGCTCCAGGCGTCCGACTGGTGGCAGCGGTTTGCGGCCTCGGCGGCGGTCTCGATCTGACCGGTATCGGCCAGGGCGATCTGGCAGAGGGTTTCCCCGGTAGCCGGGTTCTTCACCCCCCAGGAGACGCCATTTCCGGCGACCCAATCACCATTTATATATTGCTTCTTCGGCTGCGCGAGCCAGTCATGCGCCCAGTCGAGATCGGTTTCAGCCAGGATGTCTTTCATCGTCGTCTTCCAGTGAGGAGGAGGTCTGTGTGGAATTGCGGGGGGCTCAGGCGCCATCGGCTTCGGCCAGTTTGCGGCGCACGAAATCGGGGTCGCCGGCGGCGTCTTTGGCGACCTGGGCGGAATAGCTGTAGCCTTTCAGCTGATTCAGCCGGATCAGCGAGGGCAGGAGGCTGGTTGCAAGGTCCTGGTTGCGCGCCGCATCAGGCCGCATCCCCTGGACGCAGTTGCGGCGCAGCGTGGCGACGCCGCTTTCCAGCACCTGGATCATCTCCAGCAGGCTCACGATCACCACGGCCTCCCAGGGGTTGTAATCCATCTCGCCATGGTCCTGGGTCATGGCCATCGCGGTCGCATGACCAACCGCGATCATGCCGCATTGCACCATGAATTCGGGGATGGTCGGATTGACCTTGCCGGGGATCGCGGAAGACCCGGGTTGCATCGCCGGGAGCCGGATCTCGCCCAGACCCCCATACGGGCCGGATGCCATCAGCCGCAGGTCTTTCGCAAAGCGGATCAGGGTCCGCGCCAGTTGATCCAGCGACGCGCCAAGCGCCAGCAGACGGTCATGCGCCTGGCTTGCCGCGAAAAGATTGTCGGTGCGGGTGAGACCGGCGGGCAGGCCAAGCGCTTCAAGTTCGGCATTGATCGCCGGGATGATGGCGGCGAAGAAAGCCGGCTCGCAATCCCCGGATCGCCCGATGATATTGCCGCCGATCGAGACCGCGCGCAGCGCATCGGCGTCGCGGCTGGCACGGTCGAGATTGAAGTGCAGCGAAGATGACACCCCGCCCAGGTAATCGGCGAAACCAATATCCACCGCATCCTGCAGACAGGTCCGCGCCAGTTTGCGCAAAGGGGCCCAGTCCGCGCCGAGCTGATCGAGATCTGCCGCGAGGCCCTCGACCTCGGCAGCCAGCCCGGAAAAAGCCGCCCGCGCCGCGATATGGCAGCCGGTCGAGAGGCAGTCAGCGGTCGAGTGGTTCAGATTGGCATGATCATTCGGGTGGATCGGCGCGTAAGACCCGTAATCCGCCCCGAAACCGGCCTTGTTCGCCAGGTTGGCGAGAACCTCATTGAGATTCATGTTGAAAGAGATGCCGCCGCCGCCATGGAAGGCATGAACCGGGAAGGCCTCGGGGCGCGCGGTGGCAAGCAGATCGGCCGTTGCCGCAACCAGCGCCTCACCCATCGCGGGATCAATCGCGCCGGTGTCGATATTGACCTGCGCGGCCGCTTTTTTGACCACCAGCATCGCATTCAGCAGCGCCGGGTAATCGGCAAACCGCTTTTGCCCCGCCAGCGGGTAAAGGCGCAGGGCGCGCTCGGTCTGGATGCCGAAAACGGCGTCCAGGCCAACATCAAGCATGCCGATACTGTCACGCTCGATGCGTGTTTTCTGTTCGCTGGACATGGAATCGGGCTCTCCCCCACGATTGCGGTGAGGAAAGTCGATTTCGTGACGGTGAACAAACGACTATTCCGCAGGGGTCATTCGAAAAAGTTATGACCTTCGGAGGAAGCCGGACTTCTGCTCAGAGGATATGCGAGGAAAGCTGGCGTGCCGCCTGGACCACGTTTTTCGAATAGACGCGGGCGCTTTGCAGGTTAAGCGCCTCGCCGGTGAAACAGGCGCTGATGGCGGCGACCGGCTCGCCACGGCCATTCATCACCGGGGCGGCCACGCAGCCGACATCACGCTGGATCTCGTTCAGGCCGACGGCATAGCCCAGCCGGGCCGAGCGTTGCAGATCCTGCGCCAGCGCCGGCAGCCCGGCAGCCATGTCGGGTGCGGCAAGGCCCTCGTCGCGCAGATAGGTCAGCTGATCCTCCAGCGGGCGCGCGGCGAGAATGGCCTTGCCCGAGGCAGAAAGATGCATCGGCATGGTGCGCCCGACATAGGCATTGAAGGCCGTGCTGGCCGGCGCATCCAGCCGCGCAAGGATCACCACCTGATTGCCGATCGGCAGGCTGAGAAAGATCGAGCGGTGGATCTCGTTCTTCAGGATTTCTGCGATGGGGTAGAAATGCGGGACAAAGGGCTGACGGGCGAACACCGCCGAGGCGAGCTGGAACAGTCGCGAGCCGGCGACATAGGTTTTTCGCCGCCCCGGAGCGAGGGCGATCAGCCGGTGGCTGAGCATCGCATTGACGATCCGGTGCGCTGTCGCCTGGGCAATGCCTGTCTTCTCGCAGATTTCCGAGAGTTGCAGCGGCCAGGGAGAGGCCGAGAGCAGGTCAAGGATCGCCACAGTGCTGTCGATGGCAGGGGCGGCGGTTTTTGCCGCGTCTGGTTTTGCCGCGTCTGGTTTTGCAATGTCCTGGTTTTCGACATCTGGCATGTTCAGCTCTCCCATTGCCAGGAGGTGATGGCATATTCTTTCCATATACGGAATAATAATTCCTGATATGGAAATTAATTGACAGCAAGACGCGCCTGCCCTCTGGTCCTGGCCGAAATCGGACCCGAAATCAGATTGGAGGGCGCCATGCGGATCGACCGCAACTTCGTCAATAATGACTTTCTGACATCGGATGGCGAAGAGTTGATCGCGGTGCTGAACCCGGCCACCGGCCAGCAGATCGCGCATGTCACTGCCGCCACCACCGCCGAGGCGCGCGCGGGCGTCGAGGCTGCGGCCCACGCACAGCGCGGCTGGCGGCGCCTGACCTCGGTGGAACGGGCGGGCCATTTGCGCGCGCTGGCCGACCTGCTGACCGGGCGCAAGGACCGGATCGGCGCGGTGCTGGCGCTGGAATCCGGCAAGAGCCTTGAGGATGCGACCGGCGAAGTCTTTTACGCCGCAGAACTCACCCGCTACCACGCCGAATGGGCGCGGCGGATCGAGGGGGAAATCATCCCCTCGGACAGCCCGGATGAGAACCTTCTGTTGCAGCGCGAACCGATTGGCGTTGTGGCGGCGCTGATCCCGTTCAACTACCCGATCTATACGCTGATGCGCAAAATCGCCCCTGCCTTGATCGCGGGAAACACGGTGGTGGCGCGGCCTTCGAACAACACGCCCTCTTCGGCGCTGGAAGTGGCGCGGGCGGTCAGGGATTGCGGATTTCCGGCGGGGGCTATCAACATCCTGGCGATGACGCATCAGGTGGCGCAGACGGTCTGCACCCATCCGAAAGTCGGCATGATCACCCTCACGGGCAGTGTCGGCGCTGGCCGCAAGGTGCTGGAATACAGCCAGGTTAATATCGCGAAATCCTCGCTGGAACTGGGCGGCAAGACGCCCGCGATCATCGAGGCCGATGCCGATCTGGAAAAGGCGGCGGCGGCAGTGGTTGCGTCACGCACCACACATTGCGGCCAGCTTTGCACCGCGATCGAGCGGGTCTATGTTCAGGAAAGCGTGCATGATCAGTTCGTTGATCTGCTGCGGAGCCATATGGCAGCAAGGAAATTCGGCGACCGGATGCGCGAACCCTCGGTCATGGGGCCGCTGATCAACCAGAATTCACGCGTGAACATCCATCAGATGGTCAGCCGCGCCATTGATGACGGCGCAAAGCTGGAATGCGGCGGGTTTATCCCCGAAGGCCCCGGCTGGTTCTACCCTCCGACCTTGCTCACGAATTGCAGCCAGGAGATGGAGATCGTCCAGGAAGAGGTCTTCGGCCCCGTCCTCCCGGTCCTGCGCTACCAGACGACTGAGGACGCGCTGGCCATGGCCAATGACCATCAGTTCGGCCTCTCATCGGTGATCTATACCGAGAATTACCGCAAGGCGATGATGGTCGCGAATAATATCGAGGCGGGTGAGGTCTATATCAACCGCACCCCCGCGGACCCCTATCAGGGCTATCATTCGGGCTGGAAACGCTCGGGGCTCGGGGGCGATGACGGCAAACACGGGATGCTGGATTTCACCCAGACCCGCCTTGTGATCCAGAGCTGGTGAGGGAAGCCATGAAACTCGTCTCCGTTCACACCGATATCGTTGCCGTGCCGCCGCCGCATATTGGCGGCATGTACTGGATCTTTGTCACGCTGCGCACCGATGACGGCATCGAGGGCGTGGGCGAGGTTTACGCCGCCACCTTCCACCCGAAAGTGATGGTGCCGGCCATCCAGGATGTGTTCGACCGGCTTCTGGACGGCGAAGACCCGCATCACGTCGAGAAATTCTTCCGTCGCGCCTATTCCAGCGGCTTCACGCAGCGCCCGGATCTGACGATGATGGGCATTGTCTCAGGCCTGGAAATGGCCTGCTGGGACATTATCGGCAAAGCGGCGGGCAAGCCGGTTTACGAGCTGATCGGCGGGCGGGTGCATGAAAAGCTGCGCTCTTACAGCTATCTCTACCCGAAGAACGCGAAGGGCGAACACGATTACAGCAATATCGAGCTGAGCGTCGATTGCGCACTTGAATATATGGAGCAGGGCTTTACCGCGCTGAAATTCGACCCAGCCGGGCCTTATACCGTGATGGGCGGGCATCAGCTGTCGCTGGAAGACATGGACCGCTCGGAAACCTTCTGCCGTCGTATCCGCGAGGCTGTCGGGAACCGCTGCGATCTGTTGTTCGGGACGCATGGCCAGATGACCGTCTCCGGTGCGATCCGGCTGGCGCGGCGGCTGGAGCAATATGATCCGCTCTGGTTCGAGGAACCCGTACCGCCGGGACAAAGCGAGGCGATGGGGCGTGTGGCCGGCCAGACCACGATCCCGATTGCGGCGGGCGAGCGGCTGACCACGAAATACGAATTCCACGATCTTTTGCGCAATAGCGGCGCCTCGATCCTGCAGATGAATCTGGGTCGCGTCGGTGGTATCCTGGAAGGCAAGAAGGTCGCGGCTTTGGCCGAGGTGCATTACGCCCAGATCGCGCCGCATCTCTATAACGGGCCGGTGGGGGCGGCGGCCTCTGTGCAGCTTGCTGCCGCGACGCCGAATTTCCTGGTGCAGGAAAGCATCCGCCGCTGGGACGGCTTCCACGCCGAGGTGCTGGAAGAGGGCCTGACCTGGCAGGATGGCTGGATCATCCCATCGACAAAACCCGGCCTCGGCATCACCCTGAACCGTGAGGTGATCGAGGCGCATTCGCCCTATACCGACAAGCGCCTGCACCTTTCCATGTGGGAAACCCCGCATGATTTCAAAGCGCAATCCGACACGTCCTGGAAAGAACCGCCCGCAAAGGCCTGATCATGTCTTACGATTACATCATCATCGGTGCGGGCTCTGCCGGGTCTATCCTGGCCGCGCGTCTCAGTGAAGACCCGAAAACCCGTGTCCTGCTGCTGGAAGCAGGCGGCTCTGACCGTTCCTTCTGGTTCGACATGCCGGCGGGCTATGCGCGGAACTATTTCAACCCCGAAACCAACTGGATGTATGCGACCGAGCCCGAACCCGGCATGGCGGGGCGCCGGATCTATACGCCGCGCGGCAAGGTCCAGGGCGGGTCGGGGTCGATCAATGCGATGATCTGGGTGCGCGGCCAGCGGCGTGATTTCGACGACTGGCGCGATGCGGGCAACCCCGGCTGGGGCTATGATGATGTGCTGCCCTGGTTCAAAAAGCTGGAAAACCACCCTTTGGGCGATACCGAATGGCATTCATCCCAAGGCAGGGTCGGCATCACGCCGATGAAGGGCCAGAGCCACCTGATCTGCGACCGTTTCATCGCGGCCGCGCGCGAGATGCAGCTGCCGGTCACCGAAGATTTCAACGGGGCAGAATTTGAGGGCGCCGGGATCTATGAGACCAATATCGGCCATGGCAGGCGGCAATCCAGCTCGAAAACCTATCTGACACCGGCGCTGAAACGGCCCAATCTGACGCTGCGTCTCAAGGCCGATGTCACCCGCATCGTGATCGACGACAGCGGGCGCGCAACCGGGGTCGAGATCCGCGCGAATGGCGTGACCGAAACCCTGAACGCCGGCCGCGAGGTGATCCTTTCGGCGGGTGCGGTCGGGTCTCCGAAACTGCTGATGCTGTCCGGGATCGGCGATCCGGCAGAGCTTGCGCGCCATGGAATCCCGGTCAAAGCGGCGCTGCCGGCGGTTGGCGGCGGTCTCCAGGACCATCTTTGCGCCAGTTACTATTACCGCGCCACTGTGCCGACGCTGAATGACGAGCTGCGGCCCTGGTGGGGCAAGCTCCGGGCCGGGATGCGCTATGTCTTCACCCGCAAAGGCCCTCTGGCGCTGAGCGTGAACCAGGCGGGCGGCTTTTTCCGCACGGAATCGGCGGAAGATGCGCCGAATATCCAGCTCTACTTCAATCCGATGTCCTATCGTATCCCCGTCAGCACCAAAGCGAAACTGGAGCCCGAGCCCTATCCGGGCTTTCTGCTGGCCTTCAATTCCTGCCGCCCTGACAGCCGGGGGCGTATCTCGCTGGCCTCGGCCGATCCGCTGGCCGCACCGCTGATCCGCCCGAATTATCTCGCAACCGAGCGAGATTGCCGCGAGGTGATCGAGGCCAGCCGGCTGATCCGCCGTTTCATGCAGGCGCCGGCGCTGCAGGCGGTTACGGTGGAAGAGGTGACGCCCGGTCCTGGCTGCGACAGCGATGAGGCGATGCTGACCCATCTGCGCAAAGAGGGCGGGTCCATCTACCATCTGTGCGGCAGTTGCGCGATGGGGCCCGATCCGGCAACGGCAGTGGTCGATGCCGAATTGCGGGTGCATGGCATTCGCGGGCTGCGGGTCGTTGACGCCTCTGTCTTCCCCAATATCACCTCGGGCAATATCAACGCGGCAGTGATGATGGTGGCTGAGAAAGGCGCCGCCTTTATTATAGCGTAGTGGCTTTGTTGCGCTACTGGGGATAAGGTCGGATTTCCCTTTCCCGGCGCTCGCCAGCGCATGGGGACGGTGCCGGGTGGCGGTTCATGCGCATGCCCCAGGTTCGGGAGGGCCTGCGGCACGATGCGGCTCTGACCCTCTGCCGGTCGCAGTCCCTCGCGATGATGCGCGCGCCGGGGGAGTTTGAGGTCGGGCAGCGCCTCGTTGCGGTCCTGGAGGCCGGGATCCGGCCCCTCCACTCCCGGGCTTTCCGGCGCGGCGGATCGCATCGGCGCATCGGGCGGCGATGGCGCCGTGGCAGCTCCTGGTGTGACACAGGTCATCGGCGGTGACGCTGCCGATCCGCTCATCGAGCGGGATCTGTGCCAGCAAGCCCGGGCAGGCCGCCCCGCCCAGCCTCGGATGCCGATCTGAAGCTGATGCGACCCTGATCGACAGGCTGCACATGGAATTCCCGTTCGCGGGAAGCCGGATGTTGCAGGGGCTGCTGGTTCGAGGCAAGGGTTCAAGGTTGGACGGCTGCAGGTTGCCACGCTGATGAAACGTATGGGCGAGCGGGTAAGCGCCACGGGTTCGAGCGAACCCGCGAGTAAGGCGCTTTACCGCCGGCCGAACACTTCGAAACCTGCACCCGGGTACAAGATCTACCCTTATCTGCTCAGGAAGCTGCCCGTCACCCGACCCACTCAGGTCTGGGCAATGGACATCACCTACATTCCGATGGCGCGTGTGTTCCTCTGCCTCGCTGCCTCGCTGCCTCGCTGCCTCGCTGCCGTGCTCGACGGGTTCACGCGGCGCGTCCTGGCATGGCGGGTGTCGATTACGCTGGAAGCCGATTTTTGCATAGAAGCTGTGGAAGAGGCGCTGGCGCGACATGGCAAGCCCGAGATCTTCAATACGGACCAGGGCAGCCAGTTCACTTCGACAACCTTCATCAAGGTGCTGGCTGCGCGCGAAATCAAGATCAGCATGGATGGCAAGGGCGCCTGGCGCGACAACGTCTTCGTCGAACGCCTCTGGCGGACCGTCAAATACGAGGAGGTCTGCCTGCGGGCCTATGCCCGCGTGTCCGAGGCCCGGGAAGAAGATCGGCCGATATCTGAACGTCTACAACACCCGCCGTCCGCATTCATCGCTTGACGGGAAAACTCCCGATCAGGCCTGCTTCAACCAGCCAATGCCCGAACCCGCAGCGGCCTAAACGAGGCGGAAAAACACTTGGAAAACGCCCGGAACCTGTTCAGATAAGCCGAACCACCTCTAGGCAGAGCCGGGCAACGGACAGGTTTGCGAATTCGCATCCCATCATAACAAATCACCATGCCGCCACTGTATGTAATTTAACATAACTATGATTATGCGACAAACCATCACCTATAGGATGGTAACATGTCCAAGTTGCAGCCCTTGCTGCCCTATGCTCTCGGCATCTTCATCGCCGCAGTGCTCTATATCTTCCCCGAGGCAAAGCCCATCGCCTGTGGCGCGGGCGCGGTTCTGCCCTTCGCTCTCGGGGGTAACTGATGCGTATCGTTCCGGGTCTCTTCGCAGTCTTCTGGCGTTCTCCGGGATCTTCGCAGCAATTTCATGCTGATGTTGGTGCGCGCTCTCCGCATCAAGCTGCCGTTGAGTTTCGGCGGCTCTTTCCGGGCGACATCGTTGTTTCCGTTCGTGGGGTGGATGGTCGCTTCGAGGCGTTTACCTGATGGCTGCGAGGCTTCCGGGCGTTGTGGTGTCCGTTGACACCTACTCTGCGACGGTCGTTTTCGATCCTCGCCGCCTGAAACAAACCGCCACTTGGCGCAACCTTCGCGATAACATCTACCCTCCTGAGGTTCCGGATACCGAGGTATTCGAAGTTCTCTTGGAGCTGATCGCAAGGGGGCCTGCCTGATGGCTGACCCTTTCACCATCATGTCCGGCGTTGGCTCCCTCGCTGGGGGCATTGCCGGACTTTTCGGCGCCCGCCGGAAAAACCCATCGCCCCGCGACAATATCATGTCGCAGGTCTCTGGCTGGCGTGAGGCCGCTGACGCTTACGGGTTTAACCCGCTCACCGTGGCTCAATACGGCAATCCCGGCGGTACTGGCCTTGCGGCCAGTGGTCCGCCGCTCGCCTCGTTCGACATGCTCGCCAGTGGTTTCAGGGAAATCGGAGACGTTGTTTCCGGTGATGCTGATCGACGCCGCGCGCAAGAGGACGCAAAGCTTGATCTTGCGAAGCTTGAAATTGAGCGCTTGCAGGCCGGTCGGTCTGCTGACGCTCTCGGCGGCGTTTCCCCGTTGGGTAATCGTCCGTCAACTGTTGGTATTTCTGGCGGTACGTTTCAATCGCCCCGCGTCGTTTCAAATCCTGATCGTACGTCTGTGCAGGCTGGCGGTGTTGATGTTGACCCTTATGAGGGCAATTCTGACGCTGAAGAATACGAAAAGCGATATGGTGATATCGTTTCGGCAGTTGTTGGCATCGGAAACATTGTTTCTGATGGCTTTTCTACTGCAGCTTCTCACGCTTTGTCTAAGCGTGATGAATACATTAAGAAAAATGGCAAGACACCGCGTCAAGCTGCTGATGAATGGCTTTCGCCACTCGGCATCCGCACCTTTTCCCCTCCAATGACAATCGACCTCGACGAATGGCTTAAACGCCGCAAGGCTCAAGGAAAGAATCCGTAAGATGGCACGTCAATCTACTACTCCGGTTACTTTCAACCGCTCTGTCCGCAATGATCGGGCTGTTCTTATGACGTCCGGCCGTGCCGGTGTCGTCGTTCCCGTCGGCTTTATTCCGCTGCATGCTGGTGACAGCTGCGGCGGGCGCGTTGCTCTTGATGTTGAACTTCGCGAAATGCCGAAACCGCTTCTGAATGGCGTTACCGCCAATTTTCAGGCGTGGTTTGTGCCCAAGTCGGCGCACCCGCAATTCAGCGGACGTGATGAATTGCTTCATGCTCGTACGGGTGAACCGATCAAGGCGTTGCAGGGTAGCGGCGCTATCGTGCCTCGCAACCCGCCTCCTTTTTACTATCAGATTGGCGGCGCAAATGTGGT
>NZ_QNHG01000006.1:201547-218700 GCF_003290025.1 Pseudogemmobacter bohemicus | reverse complement strand
GGCGCTGAAACGCCCTGACCCTGCATCACGAGGAACCCGGCCAAGAGAGGTTTCTTTCCTCTGAGAACGCCCTGGCAGCAGTTTGATGCTGCCAGGGCCTGCGCCGGTGGATCACACCCCTCCCGGCAGAGAGAAGAATATTATTCGCCGCTTTTGCCGCATCGCGGCATGCCGGGCGGCAAAATGGCACGCCTTTACCGCAAGACGCGCCCTCACCTGCCCCTATTCCCGGCTCAGCGCCACCACCGGATCCAGCCGCGCCGCCGAACGCGCCGGCAGATAGCCGAAGGTGATTCCGATCAGCGTCGAGGAAAGGAAGGCCGCCACAATCGACAGCGCCGAAAAGCTGATCCGGACGGAATCGGAGAGGCTTCCGGCCAGCCAGCCGCCGCCAAGCGCCAGCCCCACCCCCAGCACGCCGCCGATGAAACAGACCAGCACCGCCTCGATCAGGAATTGCGCGATGATGTCGGAGCGGCGCGCCCCGATGGCGACGCGGACGCCGATTTCCCTTGTGCGCTCGGTCACCGAAACCAGCATGATATTCATCACGCCGATGCCGCCGACCACCAGGCTGATCACCGCAATCGCCGCCACCAGCAGCGTCATGGTCCGGGTGGTCGATGTGATCGTCTCGCGGATGGTGTCGCTGTTTTGCAGGAAGAAATCCTGCACCCCATGGCGGTCGAGCAAAAGCGCGGTGATCTGCGCCTGGGCCTGATCCATCTCATAGCCATCGGCAACCTGGACGGTGATGCTGCTGAGGAATTTCTGCCCCGAGACCCGCGCCATCACGGTGGTATAAGGCAGCCAGACATTGAGCGAACCGGGGCCGAAACTCGCGCCCGAAGCCCGGACCACGCCGATGATCCGAACCGGCACGCTGCCCAGTTGCAGCACCTGGCCGACCGGATCTTCGCCCGCGTCGAAGAATGTGTCGCGGGTATCTTCGTCGATCACCGCGACCTGGGCGCGATCTTCCAGATCCGGGGCATCGAACAGGCTGCCCGTCACCGTGGTATAGGAGTGCAGCGGGAAGTAATCATTGGTCACGCCCTGGATCTGCACCGTCGCCTCGGTGCCGGCAAAACGCGCCGAGGCATTGGCGGTGACCGCCGGTGAGACGCCCGCCGTATAGCTCTCGCCCGCCAGCGCGGTCGCGTCTGCGGGCATCAGCGTCTCGATCCGGCTGGCGTTTCTTGCGCCGAATCCGGTGCCCGCGCGGATGGTGATCGTATTGGTGCCGAGCGAGGAGATATTCTCCAGCACCTTTTGCTGCGACCCCGAGCCAAGCGCCACCACCAGCACCACCGAGGCGATGCCGATGATGATCCCCAGCATGGTCAGAAAGCTGCGCATCCGATGCGCCAGCATGGCGGTGACCGCCATATTCAGCGCCTCTGAGAGGCGTGTGACCGCCAGGATGGCCGCCCCGCGACGTCTGGGGACCGGTCTCTCGACCTCGGTGGGGCGGCCCTGGCCCTTCTGCTCATTCCCCACGGCAGAAGGGCCATTATCAGCGACGATAGTTCCGTCGCTGATCTCGATGATGCGATGGGCATTGGCGGCGACTTTCGGATCATGGGTCACCATGATGATCGTATGGCCCTGGCCGTTCAGCTCCTGCAAAAGCCGGATCAGTTCCGCCGAGCTTTTGGTGTCAAGCGCGCCGGTCGGCTCATCGGCGAGGATCACCTCGCCGCCATTCATCAGCGCGCGTGCGACGGATACACGCTGCTGCTGACCACCGGACAGTTCGGACGGGTGGTGATCCAGCCGCTGGCCAAGGCCAAGGCGCATCAGCAATTCGCGCGCGCGGGTGGTGCGGGCGGCACGGGTCTCGCCGGCATAGATCGCCGGCACCTCGACATTTCCGACCGCATCCAGATCGCCCAGCAGCTGATAGCGCTGAAAGATAAAGCCGAAATGCTCGCGCCTGAGTTCCGCCTGCTGATCGGCATCAAGTCCCCCCACATCGCGACCATCGAACAGGTAGGTTCCCTCGCTGGGGCGGTCGAGGCAGCCGAGAATATTCATCAGCGTCGATTTGCCCGAGCCCGAGGCACCGATGATCGCCACCATCTCGCCCGGGTAAATGTCGAGATCGACACCTTGCAGCACGGTAACGGTCTCTTCGCCGGCGGCGAAACTGCGCGAGATGCCGCGCACCGAAAGGATCGGGCGATGATCGGCAAGCCGGGTCACATTGGTCATGGCGACGCCCTCAGAACATCGGCGGCGGGCCGCCCATGCGGTCCTGGCCGGAAGTGGTGGCAGGGGCGACCTCTGTGCCGGTCACGACCATATCGCCCTCGCGCAGCCCGTCCCGGATTTCGGCCGTGATCTTGTTGTTCAGCCCGACCGAGACATCGCGGCGTTCCGGGCTGCCATCGGGGCGGTCGAGGATCTCGACATAGCTGCCGGCGGCATCGGTCTTCACCGCCGAAGAGGGCACCACCAGCACCCCATCGGCGCGGTCAAGCTCGATCGAGACCTCGGCGCTCATGCCGATCCGGAGCCGGCCCTCCGGATTGGCCACTTCCAGCAAGCCGTTGTAATAAATGGCGCTGTCCGATGAGATGGTGTCGCTGTCGGCGATGGCAGCCGGCGCGGGCTCGATCTCGGCCATATAGGCGGTGAAGGTTTCGCCCGGGGCGCCCAGCGTGGTGAAGCCGGCGCTCTGCCCGGGCTCGACATTCATCACATCGGCCTCGGAAATCTCGACCTTGACCAGCATCGTTGACAGATCCGCGATCTTGACGATGGTGGGCGCCGATTGCGCCGAATTCACCGTCTGGCCCTGTTTCACCACCACCGCAACGATGGTGCCCGAGATCGGCGCGGTGATCTTCGTGCGTTCCAGCGCATTGCGGGCGGTGGCAAGCGTCACCCCGGCGCTGGATTTCTGCGCCCTGAGCGACTCCAGATCGGCCTTATAGACCAGCACATCGGCCTCGGCCGTCTCGACCGCCTCCTGGCTGGCATAGCTTTGCGAGCCGAGTTTCTGCTGCCGCGCCAGTGCCAGTTCTGCGCGGTTCAGCGTGGCCTCTTTGGCCGAGATCTGCGCCGCGATATTGGCCAGCGCCGCCTCGGCCTGGAGGACATTGTTCTGCTGGTCCTGGCTGTCGATCTGCGCGATCAGATCACCCGCCTTCACCGGCTGCCCCAGCGAGACCGCCAGCGTCTCTATCTGGCCGGAGACCCGGGCGCCGACGCTGACCAGCTCCTTCGCCTCAAGCATGCCGGTGGCGAGGACGGATTTCACCACCGTGCCGGTGCTGGTTCTGGCACTGACCGGCAGGCTGGCCGGCGTGCTGCTGCCCAGCACAGCCCAGCCCAGCCCGCCCGCCAGGGCAAGCGCGGCAAAGCCGGCGATCAGGGTTCTGCGTTTCATCATCATTCTCCGGGTGGGGCCGGTTCGGGCTGGAAGGGATCAGTTCAGCAGCGAGGAGAGCAGACCAATCACCGCGACCACCCGCATAGACTGGCTGTCGGCCAGCACCAGATGGTCACCAACCACACGGTATTCCTGGCCCCTCGGCGGCACGCCGAAACGGCTGTTCGGGGCCCGTTGGAACGGGCTGCCTTCCCGGGCGCTGTCGCCTTTCTTCGGGCTGGCATGGGCCGTCTTCGCCTTGTTATGGCCCTGCCCCGCACCCGGCTGTCTGCCCGCTTGCTGGCCCTGGCCCTTGCCGGGCGTGGGGGTTTTCGGCCCTGCCCCCTGCCGCCCACCCGGCGCCTTGCCGCCTTTGTCGATGCATTGGGCCTGATCGGGCGGGCAATTGTTGCCACCCCGGCTCTGCGCCGGGGCGGGCAGGGTTGCGAAAGAGAGTGCGGCAGTGCTGGCAATGGCAATCAGTGCGAAGATGGACGGGCGGCGCATGGGGGAATTCCTTGTGTGACAGCAACAAATCTGATGCGGAGGCCCGGGAATGGGGGCCAGGGCCTCCGGGAATGGCCCCCGCTTATTGCAGCGGCGCGTCGGCGGGCGGCGGGCCGAAGGGGCGGTTCCCTTCGGGGCCACCATCCGCATCAAAGCCGGGGCCGTGCGGGCCTTTCGGCGGCGCCTCAGCCCCGATCAGCCGCGCCAGTTGCGCATCACTCAGCGTGGCGCGCAGCGTCGCGGCGGCGGCCTGCAGCTTTTCGGCCCGCTCGCCTTTTGCAATCGCGCGTTCGGCGAGGCGGTCGGCCATCAGGCGCGGCGGCCCGGCCGGCGCTGCATCCTGAGAGAGCGGGCCGGGGTGCGGTGCATCCGCCTCGGCAAAGGCGATCAGCGCATCGGTATAGGCGCGCCAGGCCTGAGCCTGATCCGGGGTCACCCCGATATAGGTCTCAAGCCCTGCCAGCCCCTGCGCCAGTTTCAGGCCCGGATTGCCACCCTGCCCGCGCTCCATTTGCGGGCCGCCCCGGTGTTCATCGCGGTCTTTGCCCGCATGGCCGGCCTTCCCGCCGTCGCGGGGGCCCTCCTGTCCCGAAGGCGGCGGGCGGCGCTCTTCTGCCATGGCAGGCGCCACGGCGCCCGCGATCATGGCGGCAACCAGCAGGCTGCTCATTACGGTGCGTTGCATCGCAGTATCCCTTTCGTCACTGGTGATGCGGTGAAACTGGCCCCTGCCTGTATCCGGCGCTGGTCCCGGCGGTTACAAACTGTTTCCGGCGGGGGGATTTTTGTAACCGAAGATTGCCAGCACCGGATGGGAAAGCTTTCGTTACAATTCCCTCCCCCGGGCGGGGCGGTAAGCCCGTATAAGAGCCGCATGCGCAGCCCCGGAGCCAGATAATGCAGCAGACCAGCCAACAGGCACCCCTGGTCCTGATCGTCGATGATGACAGCGAGATCAGGACATTGCTGGCCCGCTATCTTACGGGCCAGGCCTTCCGGGTGCAGACTGCCGCCAGCCGGCGCGAGGCCGAGGCGCGGCTGAGCGAGGCCCGTCAGGCCGGGCCTTTGCCGGATCTGGTGGTGCTGGATGTGATGCTGCCCGACGGGTCGGGGCTGGATATCTGCCGCGATCTTCGCGCGCGTTTCCCCTCGCTTGCGATCATCATGCTGACCGCGCTGAAAGAGGATATCGACCGCATCATCGGGCTGGAAATCGGCGCAGATGACTATCTTGGCAAGCCCTTCAACCCGCGCGAGCTGGTGGCGCGGATCCGTTCGGTCCTGCGCCGTGCGGCGCCCGAACCCTCCACGCCCGCCGGGGCCGGGCCGCGTCACCGCTACCAGATGGCGGGCTTTGCGATTGACGTCGAGATGCGCCGGGTCGAGGCTCCGGATGGTGAAGAAATCAGCCTGACCGGGGCCGAGTTCGATCTCTTGCGGGTGTTTCTGGAACGCCCCGGCCGCCTTCTGTCGCGCGATCAGCTGCTGGATCTGACCCAGGGACGCGACCGCGATCCGTTTGACCGCTCGATCGACGTGCTGATGAGCCGGCTGCGCCGCAAGCTGGGTGACAAGACCGGTGAGGCGGTGTTCCGCACGGTGCGGAACGGCGGCTATCAGCTGGTGCTGCCCGTCGAGGCACAGGGCGAGGCGCGGGGCGGGGCTCCGGTCCCGTCGCTGCAGCCGGGGGGGCAGACGTGACCTCCCTCAGCGCCCGCATCACCGCGCTTCTGATCGTGGCGATCCTTACCGTGGTCGGGCTGGCGACGCTGGCTGCCAGCCGGGCGCTGCAACCACCCAATCCCGAGACCACCATCGAGCCGGTCGCCCGCCAGATCCATGTTCTGGCCGAACTCGCCGCCCGCGATCCGGGTCTGTTGAGCGCTGCCGGCGGCGCGGTATCCGACCGGCCCGCCAAGGGCGCGGTGCTTGAACGTATGAGCATCTTCCTCTCCCATGCGATGACCCGCACCGGCCCGCCGCGCAAGATCATCGTCAGCCGCGAGGGCGGCCGTCTGATCGCCTCGGTCGCACTCTCCGGGGGGGGCTGGCTCCTGACCCCGGTGCCCGATCCCTCGCCCCCCGAAGATCGCTGGCTGATCCTCGGCATCTGGATCGCGATGATCGTCGTCGGCTCGGTGGCGGTGTCCTGGTATGCCGCCCGCCGCCTCAGCCGCCCGATCGAGCTGATGGAGGATGCCGCCTCCCGCATCGGCACCGATGCCACGCTGCCGCCGGTCCCCGAGACCGGACCGGCCGAGGTGCGGGCAACGGCGCGGGCGCTGAACCGGCTGTCCGAGCGGCTGACGCGGGCGATGGAAAGCCGGATGCGCCTGGTTGCGGCGGCCGGCCATGACCTGCGCACGCCGATGACCCGGATGCGGCTGCGGGCGGAATTCATCCCGGATGACGAGGAGCGTGCCCGCTGGCTGGCCGATCTGGAGGAACTGGACCAGATCGCCGACAGCGCCATCCGCCTCGTGCGCGAAGAGGCCGGCGGCGATCTGGCCGAGCCGCTGCGCCTTGACCAGATGGTGCAGACAATCGCCGGCGAAATGACCGAGATCGGTCAGGAGATGCGGCTCGACCCCGCACCGCCGCTTACCGTCACTGCCGCGCCGCTGGCGCTGAAACGGGCCTTGCGCAATCTGATGGCCAATGCGGCAACGCATGGCGGCGGCGGCACGGTCAGCCTGCAAAGCGATGGGCCGCAGGCGGTGATCACCATTCGCGACCTTGGCCCCGGCATCCCCGGGCCGCTGATCGACCGGGTGTTCGAGCCGTTTTTCCGCGTTGATCCGGCGCGGCAGAAGGGGATTCCCGGGGCCGGGCTGGGCCTTGCCATCGCGCGCGAGATTCTTGCGCGGTTCGGCGGCAGTCTGGCGATCCGCAACCATCCCGATGGCGGGCTGGAACAGGTGATCACCCTGCCGGCCCCTGGCCCGTAACACTGCCACCCTCTGCTGCCATCTGCCGGCCTTGCACGATTTGACCCGGAACTTGCCACGATTTCGCCAGATTCGGCACCAAAACTACTATAAGTTGAGTTGCCGCAGAATGCTGCAACGCCTGCAATCAGAGAAGAGCCGTCAAAATGGTTGCAATCGTGATTATTCTCGCCGGGTTTGTTGGCCTGGTAGCCGCCGTCCTGGCCTGGCTGCTTGAGGGTGGTTTCATCGCTGTCATCCTGACCTATGTGATTGCCGGCAACCTGTCTTTCGCAGTGCTGAGCGGGCTTACCATCACCAAACGCCGGCCCGAAGCGTCTCCTGACTTCACCACCGTCATCGAGGCCGATCTCCAGGCGCTTCTGGAAGAGCGCAAGGACCGCGCCAGGCGCGAGACAGAGCGGGACAGGAACCGGCATCCGGACCAGGCTCCGAAGCCCCATTTCCCGGTCATGCGGCAAAGCCAGCTGAGCCTGCCGGGGGCCGCCGATACCTCCGGGCCGGCCAGAAATCGCGGCCTTTTCCGCAATCGCTGACACCGGAGCTGCCTTCCCCGGGGGCCCGGAACCCGGCCTGACCGCCCGGTCTGGCCACCCAGTCTGGCCGCCCGGTTGTCCCCGGTCTGCATCCGGTCTGGTCTTGGCAGGACGCTCAGTCCGGCGGCGGCAGGCGGCGCAATATCGCATCGACCTGGCCCGGGCTGCGCGCCTCCTTCACCAGATCGGTGATCACCTTGTCAAAGGTCACCGCCTCCTCGCCGACGCGGAAGATCTGCCAGGGCTCCTGATCGCCCAGCTTTCCCTTCATCATCAGAATCTGCGGAAAACCGCCGCGCGCCGGCAAGAGATACACATCGGTCATCTGGATCGAGATACCCGGCGCGGTCTCCCAGATCGGGATCGCCAGCCGGCCCTCCTCGCGGTCAAGGAAAATCCCGTCCTGATCCCCGGACAGCGAGAAGCCCAGCGAGCCGGTGAATTCCGCCTCTTCCTCCGGCAGGTCCAGGTCCACCAGCGCGGCATTGCCGGGGTCATTGCGGGGCCGCGCACCAAGGCGCGGCAGCGTATTTGCCGGGGCGCCACTGCCTGCCGCCGACGGCGTCGCGGCGGGAGCGGTGGCAGCGGGTGGAGCAAGGGCCGGCGGCAGTGCAGTCGGGGCTGCCGGTGCAATCATGGCGAGTTCTGACGCCTCTTCCGCGGCAACCGACGGGGGCATTTCCGGCAAGGTCATATCCGGCACCGCCGCCGAGGCCGATTTCGAGACCGGAGAGGCGGGTGGCGCCGGGGCCGCGATTTCTGCGGCCATATCTGCGACCGATTCGCTGATCGCGCCCGTCTCCGCAACATTGGGCACAGCCCCACCCACAAGGGCGGTATCGCCGGCCGCGCCGTTGCGACCTGACCCGTCCGGCATCTGCCCCGAAGGCAGCAGCAGGAAAAAGCCCATCACCCCGGCGGTCGCCGTCGAACCCGCCAGCCCAAACCGCAGCGGCGACAGCCAGCGCGCGATCCCCCCGGCCGCCGGTCGGGCTTTGGGCAGGCCCGCCGCAACGAAAGCCTCACGCGCACGGGCAATATCCGCGCGGAGCCGCGCCGGATCCGGGCCCGGCAGCGCCAGCTCAGCCAGCCGGTCCAGCGGATCACGCGGGATAAGGGGGTCACGGTCGCCGGTCACAACACCCCCCTCAATGCTTTGCGGGCCTGGTGGATATGCCAGGACACCGTCACCTCTTTGCAGCCCATGATCCGGGCGGCCTCGGCCTGGGCGAGCCCCTCGCCATGCACCAGAAGGATCGCATCGCGCTGCTTTTCGGGCAAAGCCCGCACCGCCCGCCAGATATCGGCGACATGCAGCGCGTCCTCCTGGTCGCCCTGGCGGACCTCATCGCTGAGCAAAGCCGCCGCCGCCGCCAGCCGCCCGCGCCGCGCAGTGGCGCGCTGCTGATCGCGCACCGCGTTCAGCGTCACCCGGTAGAGCCAGCCCTGGAATGAGGCGCGCCCGTCAAAGCTGCGGATCGTCTCGCCCAGCCGCATGCAGACGGTCTGCGTCACATCCTCGGCATCGGCACGGTTGCCGGTCCAGCGGCAGGCGACCCGGAACATAAAGCGATAATGAAGCGCAAGCAGAGCCTCGAAAGCGCCGGCATCGCCGGCTTTGGCCCGCGCCACAAGACGATCACCCTCGGATTTGCTGTCGGTTTCGACAGAAGGGCAGGCGCCGGACATGATCCCGCCATCACCGGCGGCCCCAGGCCCGATCCGGCTATGCCCGGCATCCACTGTCCCGGGCTGACCCTGGCGGGTCCTGTCGCCTGTGGCCTCGCCCATGGGCAAAGACCTCTCGCCGTGACGCATCTTCTGCCGCTTCGCAAACGAATACGCCGCGAGAACAGCACTATTTCGCGGGCAAAGGCAACCGGGGGCCGGCAGGACCCCCACCGGCCCGGTCTCTGCCGGGAATGAGAGCGCCATGGTCATGGTCCGCGCTCCGCAAAAGCTGTTCAGAACCGACTGGTCGAAATCCGGCCGTCACAGGGATGACGCCGCGCGCGGGGCCGATCCTGGTGGCGCCGGGGAATATATGTCATAAATGCGCGCCCGCAGGCCCCGATTGCCAGCCGCCCCGCCTGCGCCTACTGTCTGGCGATGCCCACGCTCCAGCAGCTTCGATACCTTGTCGCCGTCGCAGATCAGCTGAATTTCAGCCGGGCGGCCGAGATCTGCAATGTCGCGCAGCCGACGCTTTCCATGCAGCTGCGCGCGCTGGAGGAACGCCTTGGCGCCCGCCTGGTCGAGCGCAACCGCGCCCGGGTCAGCCTGACCCCCCTTGGCCGCGAGGTGGCGCGGCGCGCGCGCACGGTGATCGACGGCATCGAGGATATCCGCGAGGTGGCCCGCCGGGGCGATCCTGAAGCACCCCAGGCCGCCTTGCGCATCGGCGTGGTTCAGACGGTGGGGGCCTATGTGCTGTCGGTGGCGATGCCGGGGCTGCGCGCCGCCTGGCCCGAAATGCGCATCAATGTGCGCGAGGAACACCCGGAAACCCTGATCCGCCAGTTGCTTGAGGGGGTTTTCGACGTGATCCTGCTGGGCGACGAACTCAGGCGCGACGATGTGGAACAGGTGCCGCTGATCACCGAGCCGATGCTGGCCGTGATCCCTGCCGGTCACAGACTGGCCGGCCTGGCGGAAATTCAGCCCTCAGAACTGGCGGGCGAGACGGTGCTGGCCTTCGATGGTGGGCCGGCACTGAGGCGGGCGGTAACGCGGCTTTGCTCCTGGACCGGCGCAAGGCTGGCGCGGGATTACGAGGGCACCACGCTGGACACTTTGCGCCAGATGGTTGCGACAGGGATGGGGATCTCGCTGCTGCCGGCGCTTTATGTCCGATCCGAGGTGCTGCGCGAACAGCTGGTGGTGGCGCGACCGCTGAGCGAGGCGGCCCTGACCCGGCAGATCACCATGGTCTGGCGCCGCGACGCCCCCCGGCGCCGCAGCTATGCCGCTATTGCCGCCGCCTTTCGCGAAAGCCTCATGCCCTGGCATGCCGATCCCCTGCACAGACAAAGCGACAGCGCATCCTGACCCTCCGCGCCCGGGATCACTCGCGGGGTCACTCATATTGAATGCGGGTCGTCCAGCCGGCGATCGAGATGCCGCGCCCAGGCGCAAGGCTGGCCGCCAGCTGGCTCAGATCGCTGCCACCATCGACGACGGTGCAGGAAATCATCCCGCTTTGGGTTGCCCTGAGCAACCGCAGCCGCGCCCCCGCGCGGCGGAATTCGCCGGCCAGATGTTCCAGCCCGTCCCAGCAATCCTCGACCGCGAGATCAATCTCGAAGATCAGCGGCTTGCCGGGAAAGCTTTCCCGCAGGCTGTGAATGGAGTCGACAGGGATCGTGATATCGCTCGCGACAGCGGTTTTGGCCATGGGCCTCTCCTTCGTGTTTCCGAAGGGCCGGCGGCGCCTTCGCTTTAGCTGCATTTTTTTCGCGCCCGCAATCTGGTTCTCAAATCGGCGCGTCGTCTGGCCGGTTGGGTAGCATTGCCCCCCCCGCCGGTCAAGACGGACCAGAGACAGGACGGGCGGGAGAATGGTTTTCTCCCCCGGCCCTTCCAGGCGAAATCCTGCCACGGTTTTCGACCGATTTGTGAACTTGTGCCCGACCGCCGCCGCCGCTATCAAATAACGACAATAATGGTCGAGTTTGATGCCGCTTCCTGACTCCCTTTCGCATAAAAGAACGCCAGTGCCGGGCCGGGCGGTCAGCCCGGGGCAATATCGGCGTCAGGGGAACAAACCTGTGCTTCTCTCCCTGATCACCCCGGGCCAGAGAGAACATCATTCTCTGACCCCGCCGGTTTTGCGCAGCATCGTTCCTTGCGAAAGCCGGCGGCTCGGTGCAATCAGGAAAGCTGCAACCGGAGTCGGCAATGGCCATTGAAATCGCCCAGCTGCGCAAAAGCTTTGGCCGCAATGAGGTGCTGAAAGGCATCGACATCGCGGTAGAGGATGGAGAGCTGATCGCGCTTCTCGGGCCTTCCGGCTCGGGCAAGACCACGCTTTTGCGTATCATTGCGGGTCTCGACTGGCCGGATTCCGGCCGGCTGGATGTCGATGGCGCCGACTGGCTGGCCATTGCCGCCCGCGACCGCCGTATCGGTTTCGTCTTTCAGCATTACGCGCTGTTTCCGCATATGACCGTGCGCGACAATATCGCCTTTGGCCTGATGGTGCGCCCAAAGGCCGAGCGACCCGGCAAGGCGGTGATCGCGCGCAAGGTAATGGAACTGTTGCAGTTTTTGCAAATCCCGCATCTGGCTGACCGCCTGCCCGGCCAGCTTTCCGGCGGGCAGCGGCAGCGGGTGGCGCTTGGTCGTGCGCTGGCGATCGAGCCGCGCGTCCTCCTGCTGGATGAGCCGTTCGGGGCGCTGGATGCCGCCGTGCGCCGCGATCTGCGGTCCTGGCTGCGCTCGGTCCATGACGAATCAGGCTCCACCACGATCTTCGTCACCCATGACCAGGATGAGGCTTTCGAGCTGGCCGACCGGGTGGTGATCATGGGCGAGGGGCGAATCGAACAGATCGGCACCGCCGACCAGATCCATGACCACCCGGCCTCGCCTTTCGTGGCGCGGTTCATGGGCGCAACGATTGAGCTTCCGGTGCAGATCAGCGCCGGGCGCGCGGTGGCGGCGGGTGTCGATACGTCCCGGATCGAGCGCCGCGCCCTCGCCGATGGCCCGGCGACGCTGTTCATCAGACCCGCCGATCTGACGCCTGTTCCCGACGCGGCGGGCCTGTGGCGGGTGAAACAGGTCACCTCGACCGGCGCCGTGCTGCGCCCGGTGCTGACCGGCCCGGAAGGCCAGGAGTTCGCGGTCGAGATCCTGCGCCGCGCCGCCCCCGGGCTGGAGGCCGGCGCGCGCGTCACCCTCCGCGTCGAAACCGGCACCATCTTTACCGAAACGCCCCCCGGCCAGCGCGGCCAGGTAGGGCAAAGTGCTGAACTCAAAGACATTCCCCTTAAGGAGAAACAGAAATGAGCCTGATCTCTTCGCTCCGCACGGCTGCTGCAGTCGCCGTGCTGGCCGCCGCCCCGGCGCTGGCCCAGGACAAGATCCTCAATGTCAGCTATGATATCGGCCGCGAGCTGTTCGAGGCGCTGAACCCGGTCTTCGCCAAAACCTGGAAAGAAACCAGCGGCCGCGATGTGACCGTCGATCAGAGCCATGGCGGCTCGTCGGCCCAGGCCCGCGCGATCCTGGAAGGTCTGAACGCAGATGTGGTGACCTTCAACCAGGAGACCGATATCGACGTGCTGGTCGATGGCGGCCTCGTTGATGCCGACTGGCGCAATGCCTTCCCGAATGGCGCCTCGCCCTATTACTCGCTGCCCGCTTTCGTAGTGCGCGAAGGCAATCCGAAAGGCATCAAGGACTGGAGCGATCTGGTCCGTGACGATGTGCAGCCGGTCTTCGCCAATCCGCGCACGTCGGGCAATGCCCGCTACACCTATCTCGCGGCCTATGCTTTCGCACTGGAAGCCAATGGAGGCGATGAGGCCAAGGCGACCGAGTTCGTGAAGAAACTCCTGTCCAACGTTCCGGTGTTCGACACCGGCGCGCGGGCGTCGAGCCAGACCTTTGCCGAGCGCAATATCGGCGATGTGCTGATCACGTTTGAAGCCGAGACCGCCGGCATCGTCGCGCAATATCCGGGCCTTGAGCGTGTGACCCCGGCGACCAGCCTTTTCGCCGCCTTCCCGGTGGCGCTGGTCAGGGAAAATGCCGAGAAGAACGGCACGGTCGAGGTGGCAACCGCCTATCTGAACTGGCTCTACACCCCCGAAGCGCAGCGTGTACTGGCAGCCAAAAACTTCCGCGTCACCGATAAGGATGTGGCGGCAGAGGTTGCGGCGCAATTCCCCGAGGTCAAACTGCTGACCGTCGATGTGCTGGGTGGCTGGGCCGAGATCAAGGCCAAACACTTCGACGAGGGCGGCATTCTCGACCAGGTTTTCGAGAACTGATCTGTAAATGACCGTCGCTCTCGCCCGTATCCGGCCAAAGCGTGTATTGCCGGGGTTCGCACTGAGCCTCGGCACCACGCTTCTCTATGTCAGCGTGATCATCCTGATCCCGATCATCGCCCTGATGATCTCGGGCGCCGGGATCGGCTGGGACAGGTTTGTCCGGATCGTCACCTCGACCCGCACGCTGGATGCGCTGCGGGTTACAGTGACAGCGGCGGCGATTGCGACGGTGATCAATGCGTTTTACGGGCTGTTGATGGCCTGGGTGCTGACGCGCTACGAATTTCGCGGTCGCGCGCTGCTGGATGCGATGATGGATATACCCTTCGCGCTGCCAACGGCGGTGGCGGGCCTCGCGCTGACCTCGCTTTTCGCCTCGACAGGCTGGTTCGGCGGCCCGCTGGAGGCTGCGGGGATCCAGGTCGTCTATGCGCTGCCCGGGATCATCATCGCGATGACCTTCACCTCGGTGCCCTTCGTGGTGCGCGCGGTGCAGCCGGTGCTGGAAGACCTCGACCCGGCGCTGGAGGAAGCCGCAAAGACGCTGGGCGCCACGCCCTGGCAGACATTCTCGAAAGTGATCCTGCCCGCGATCCTGCCGGCCTGGCTGGGCGGCTGCACCGTGTCGATGGCGCGCTCGATGGGAGAGTTCGGCGCGGTGGTGTTCATCGCCGGCAACCTGCCCGGCAAGACCGAGATCGCCTCGCTGCTGGCCTTCATCCGCCTGCAGGAATATGATTATCGCGGCGCTTCGGTGATCGCGCTGATCCTGCTGGTCTTCGCGCTGCTCTTGCTGTTGGTGTCGAACCTGTTCCAGATTCGCGCCGCGCGCTACCGCGAGGGGGGCAAATGACCGTGATGACCGCTCAGGAACAGGTCGCCGCCGGACGCCATGCTGCCATGGCGGGCGAGCGCAGAACCGCGCGGGTGCTGATCGCGCTGGCGCTGGTCACGACCGCGTTCCTGATCCTTGCGCCGCTGGTCTATATCTTCTGGCGGGCCTTTGCCGAGGGCACCAGCGGCTACTGGGCCGCCATCACCACGCCGGAAACCCTGCATGCGATCTGGCTGACGGTGATCGTCACCGTGGTGGTGGTGCCGGTCAATGTGGCTTTCGGCATCGCCGTGGCCTGGGCGATTGCGCGTTTCCGCTTTCCCGGGCGCGGGCTTTTGATGACGATTGTAGAGATCCCCTTCTCGATCTCGCCGATCATCGCCGGCATCAGCTATCTGCTGCTTTACGGTCGCCAGGGTTTCCTTGGCCCCTTCCTGCGCGAACATGACATCACCATCCTCTTCGCGCTGCCGGGGATCATCCTCGTCACCCTCTTCGTCACCGCGCCCTTCGTCGCGCGCGAGGTGCTGCCTTTGATGCTGGCCAAAGGGTCGGAACAGGAGGAGGCCGCCGTGACGCTGGGCGCAAGAGGCTGGCAGGTCTTCCGCTATGTCACCCTGCCTGGCATCCGCTGGGCGCTGCTTTACGGCGCGGTGCTCTGTGCCGCGCGGGCGGTGGGTGAGTTCGGCGGCGTCTCGGTGGTCTCGGGACGGGTGGCCGGGCAAACCAATACGCTGCCCTTGCAGATCGAGCTTTTATACAACGAGATGAGCACCTCGGTCGCGGCCTTTGCCGCCGCCTCGACGCTGACGATGATTGCGATTGTCGCGCTGATCGCCAAGACGCTGCTCGATTCCCGGAGCGGGCACGGCTGAGGTCTCAGCCCGCCGCCGCGCCTTCTCTGGCCGCGATATAGCGCGCCATCTGACCAGCCTGGACCCGGATATCTGGGATTGCCGTGATCTCCCAGAACATGGCGCGCGAGACCGGGCCCAGGGTAAACAGCCGCTCTGATGCCGCGCCGTTCTGGCCGATCAGCCGCGCCTCGGGCGAGACCTCGAACCCGATCCGCAAAGGATCGACCCGCGCCGCGCCCTCGGCCAGCAGCCCCGCCATCAAGGGCGAGGCGTTCTTTTCCGGGTCATTGCGAATGCCGCGACAGTCGATGATGCGCCCGACGGTCACACTGCTGGGCAGGGCGGCACCGCGTGGCTGGATCACCGCGGTGACGGTCTCGCCCGCCGCCGGTTCGGCGCGGATAAAGGCCGCCCGTTCGATCCGCAGCCGGCCTGCCGCCATCGCCGCCTCAAGCCGCGCGGCGGAGGCGGGCGGGATGCGGTGGCGATGCACCTCCCACCAGGTCGCCGCATGGCGGAGGAACCGCTTGCGCTGGTCGATGGTCATATTCTGCCAGATCAGGCTGACATAGGGCCGGATCCCATCAACCGCCGAGCGCCAGGTGCCACCCCCGGCACCGGCCTCGCGGACCAGTCCGCGCAGCCAGGCCAGCAAATGGCTGACCGGCGCGCCAAGCGGCACATCCGCCGCCGCCACCTTCAGCGCCGCCCCCGGCCCATGGCTGCGCGGCAACAGCCCGCGCCGCGAAATCGCGATGATCTGCCCCTGATGCCCCGCGCGCTCCAGCGAAAGCACCTGATCCACCATCGAAAGCCCGGTGCCGATGATCAGCACCGGCGCCCCGTCATCGGGCGGCGCGCTGACCGACCAGGCGCCGGAGATCAGGCCGGAAGGGTCCTCTTTCGGCACCACATGGCCGGTCGCCAGCACCGCATAGGCGCCTTTCAGCTGCCGCCCGTCATCCAGCTCGGCCTTGACCCCGCCTTCACGTTCGCTGATCCCCAGACAATCCGCCTTGATACAGACCAGCCGCCCCGAAGCCGTCCAGGGCGCCAGCAGGCAGGAGAGGTAGCTGCCATAGGTGGCGCGACCGACGAAACTCTCGCTGTCATGGCTGCCGGCAGCGTTCTCCTCCAGCCAGTGCAGGAAGTGATCGGCCTCATCGGGAAAGGCGCTCATATTATGGACGCGGGTGTTCAGCAGATGGTCGGGATCACTGGTGGAATAGGCGATGCCGCACCCCAGGAGATGCCGCCCCTCGACCACGGTGACCCGGAGATCGGTGTCCTGGCGCAGCAAATTGGCCGCAAAGAGCACCCCGCTTGCGCCACCGCCGATTACCAGCACGTCGCGCCAGCCCTCGTCGCGGGAAAAGGGCTCGGATCGGGTCGCAGGGGTAAAGCTCATCTTGATTCGGTCTCGTGCTGGCATCGGGGTCAACTGGCGATGATCAGGCGGCTACACCCATAAGAACGGGCGAAAGCCAATCCGGTTCCAGAATATCACCCGAAACCGGAACGATGTTCCATGATGCGTCATCAGGATGGAAGTTCTGTCGCGTTGAGCCAGCTGACAGAGTAAAAACTCTCTTCCGGTCCTCGTCCTGGCAGCGCAGGCGGGTGCAAGGCCGCGCGCTGGCGCCGGAAAACACCCAGAACTGCTACAAAAAGGCCATTTGACGGAAAAAACTGTTTCCGACAGGCGGCGCTATAGAAATTGCAATTGTTCCGTTGTGGAATTAGGCATCTTCTATTGTCTGAAATACAATTCCCTGACTGACCGGGCGAGAATCATTCATGTCGTTGTGTAACTCTCCGCTGGGAGAAAGCATCCATTCCGGCGGAAACAGGCTGAAGCGCCTGGTCGACCTGGTGCTTGCGCTGGTCACTCTGCCGCTGACCCTGCCGATCATGCTTGTGATTGCACTGGCGATTCGGATGACGTCGTCCGGCCCGGTATTGATGCGGCTCAGCTGTATCGGCATGAATGGGCGCGTGTTCCGTCAATATCGGTTCCGGGTGATCCGGGGCGATCTGAGCGCAGCCGATCTGCTTGGGCGCGCAGACAATGCCGCCTGCCTGACGCCTTTAGCCC
>NZ_QNHG01000006.1:66259-199723 GCF_003290025.1 Pseudogemmobacter bohemicus | reverse complement strand
TCTCTCCCATAGCCAGCAGATCGTCACGCAGCATGTCGGCCTCATTATCCGCCTGGGCATCGCCGCCCGCCAGATATAGTTCCCGAAAGATAAGCAGCGCGAAAAACGCTCCGGTCAGCACCCAGACCAGCGCCGCCATGCCGGTTTCCAGCCCCAGGGCCAATGCGATCAGCCCATGGATCAGCCCGATTATTCCGCCGGCCACGATTGCGATCACTGCCATCGTCTGTCCTCCCGTGTCGGTTCCGACCCCGGCATCAGTTCCACTTTCTGCGGTTCCAAACGAATCTTACCGCCTCCTGACGTCCCCAAAGGGGTTACGGTCACTGCCGGCTCAGGGATGCCGGCAGTGACCGTCTCCGATCATCCTGGAACGTGACCCAGGCCGATCACCGGGCTGAGGGCAACAGAACTGGTCTGACCGGGGAGCACTGTCACCTCTCTGTTCTTCAGCCCGTTCTGGGCAGTCACTGGCCTGAGCTCCAGTGCCGCCGCATCAGTCAGCACCACATTATCATGCAGTGCCGCGAAATTGCGGACCCGGCCGATCCGCTCATCCGTGCAGTCAAGCAAGGCGGCCAGAGCCGAAACCTTGCCCATCGGCTTGACCGTGCCGACATAATCATAAGGCGCGTTATCCGAGCGCTTGAGCACCCGGTTCATCACCGGGTCGATCACGGTGATGATGTCCGAGATACCGGCATCGCGGCAGGTCTCCAGCGTGGCGACCATCAGTTCGCAGGTGGCGCGGGATACGGTGGTATCCGCCCCTTCACGCGACAGCCTTGCTGTATCGACACAGAATCGGGTCGATTCCCAGATCCGCGAAGAGCGCAGCGGCGCCTCGCCATCAAGAATGGCGCTGAACACATCGGACAGCATATGCGGGCCTGTGGTCTGCAACAGGCGAACGCAGGAAATCACCTCGCCCTCGACATCGAGCCCCACAATGTAAAGCGGGTCGAGATGATCGAAACGGTCGATCTCGCGCCCGTTTTCAATTGTCACTTCCCAACCAAGGCGATCACTGAAAACCCGGGCACGCAGCCGGTACATATCGTCGAGAATGTCTTCAAACAGATGTCTGTTTGCCGCGTCGATTACGATGATCATGGCAACCCCCGTTGTTCATGTAAGCCGAGGTTAACCAGAGGTTGTGGTCGCCGATATTCGGGAAATCCCGTACTCGCGAAAGTTTTCTACCGCTGTCCCTGTCCGCTGTGCATCGAAAACGGGCCATGGCAGAGGCGCGGCCAGCCGCCAGGGGCCGGTCGCCTGTCCCGCAAGCGGGGTTGTCAGATCGGGTAGATCAGATGCTGCGCGATGGCCCTGGCAATTGCCTGGGCGGTGGTCAGCGAAAAGAGCTTCTCGCGTGCCGAGCGCAAATGCACCTCGACCGTGCGATGCGAGATATTCAGGATATCGGCAATGTCCTGCTGAGTCTTGCCGGCCGCCGTCCATTGCAGGATCTCGATCTCGCGCGACGAGAGCGGCGTACGGCGCAGAACATTCGAGAAGGCGTCGGAATTCATCACCGCATCATGCATATGCACCGCGATGGATTGCAGATCACCGATCGAATGGGCGATCATCGCACGCCATTCATGCTCATCGGTGTCGCGGGTGACGCTGAGCATGCCGGTATCGCCAAAAGGCCCGCGCACCGGAATGGTGACACCGCGATCCGAGATACCGAATTCGCGGGCGGCACAGAAAACCAGCCGGAAATTGTCGCTCTGTTCGATACGCGACCAGTCAATCGGCGCGATGCTGCGCTGCGCGATCCTGAGCGTCGGGTCGATCAGATGATAGGCCTGGTGGGTATAATGGCGCTTCCACTCTTCCGGATAGGTCACATAGCCATGCATGGTGCCCGCAACCGGGTTGGAACCCAGATAGGCGACATGATCGAAACCAAAACGATCCCGCACCTGCTCGAGAAAGCAGTCGAATTTGCCAGCCTGGCCAGCAACCTCGCTCAGATCGATGAGCTCCGTCATGGTCCCTTTTCCGATATAAGGATGATACAGTCGTACAAGCCTAGCGTTGCGCCTCACAGAGGGTTAACGCAAGTTAAAAAGCAACCTCTGACCGTAATGTTTCCAGATTGTGGCGGCGCTGTCCACTCCCTGCGGGAATAAACCGCAGGTAATACGACAGATAATCCATTCAATCGTAAGGGGTTTTACTGGCCATGGTCGCGCCCCGCCGCGAAAGCCGGTTTATGCGGCATATGCGGATGCCAGGCTCAGCCCGGCAGAGCCGCGATATAATCCCGCGCTTTCCCGCCGGTTTCCGCAGCGCTTTGCCCCGGGCGGTAAAGTCCCGATCCAAGGCCAAAGCCATTGGCCCCTGCCGTCAGATAGGCAGCCATGGTCGCAGGCGAGACGCCGCCCACCGCCAGCATCGGCATCGTGACCGGAACCACCGCGCGCAGCGCCCTGACCGCCACGGGGGGAATGATCTCGGCCGGGAAGAGTTTCAGGAAATGCGCTCCGGCGGCGATGGCCGAGAAAGCCTCGGTCGGGGTGGCGACACCGGGGCCATAGATCAGCCCGGCCGCCCTGGTCGCCGCCGCCACCTGAAGGTCGATATTCGGCGCCACGATCAGCCGTCCGCCGGCCTGCACGACATTTTCCACATCGCCTGCGGTCAGGACCGTGCCGGCACCGATGATCGCATCCTTGCCATAGGCAGCGCTCAGCGCGGCGATGCTATCCAGCGCGGAAGGCGAGTTCAGCGGCACCTCGATCAGGGTAAAGCCGGCTTTGACCAGCGCGCCAACATGGTCCAGCGCCTCTTCGGGCCGCAGCCCGCGCAGGATCGCCACCAGCGGGCAGGCCGCAAAAGCCTTTGCAAAATCCACCATCAGATCAACCCTCCGCGTTTCGCGATTTCAAAAAGCCCGCGCCGGTTCATGCCCTCGGGCGCGACCGTGGCCCTGATACCGAAGGCGGCAAAGGCGCGGCCATAGCGTGAGGCCAGATCGCCGCGCCCGATGATGGTGACGGACACGCCCTCTGGTGCGGTTTCCAGCCCGGCCCGGATCTCATCGCCGATCAACAGGCCCGAGAGGTAATCCGCGATCTCGCCGGGCGCGAGCCGCCCCATCAGCGCGAGGCTGCGGGCCGAGAAAGCCCGCGCCATCAACGCGCCGGGTGCTTTCGCGGCCCCGACCCCGCGCAGGAAAGCCGCATCCGAGCCTGGACCCGGCCCGATCAGCCTGCCAAGGATCGAATGCTGGCGCAGAATGGCGAAAGTCTCTCCGGTCATGCAGGTGCTGAGGCCCCGGATCTGGCCGCCCTCCACCTGCACCCATTTGCTATGGGTGCCGGGCAGAATGTAGAGCCCGTCGCCGCCGCCTGCCGCGATCTGGCCGATCACCTCGGTCTCTTCGCCGCGCATCACATCGGGAAAGGCGCCCTCGGGATCTGACACTGCGCCGGTCACGAAATACAGCCGATGCCCGCCCCGCGAGCGGTGGCCGACCAAAGCGCCCGCCAGCGCCCCCGCATCCAGCGGCAAGGGCAGATAGGGCGTCTCAACCCAGCCGTTTCGGCTGGTGATCATGCCGGCAGCGATCACCGGCGCGCCCGATCCCAGCCAGGGCGCCAGCGCGGTCTCGAAAGCGCTGTCGAAATCGCCCTCTGGCACGGCGAGGATCCCCTGCCCCGCCTCGGTCGCGGCCAGCACCTCGCCCCCGGGACCAAGCGCCCAGGCGCGGAAACTGGTCGTCCCCCAGTCGATGGCAATCAGCGCAGTCATCTGTAAAACCTGTACCGGGTCATCGCGCGATAGGTCTCGCCTGGACGCAGGATGGTATCGGGGAAACCGGCCTGGTTGACCGCATCCGGCCAGAGCTGCGTTTCCAGCGCGATCCCGGCATAGCCATCATACCGCCTGCCGTCCAGCCCCGGCAGCCCATTGAAATGGCGCCCGTCATAGATCTGAAGGCCCGGCTCGGTGGTCTCGACTTCCATGCGGATACCGCTCTGGCCCTTCAGCACGGCAACCGGGCGCAGGGGTTGGCGGGCGATCGCGAGACAGAGGTTGTGGTCATAGCCCGAAGACCCGATCCTGCGGGCGCTGCGAAAGTCGAACCCGGTGCCCTCGACCGGCGCGACATCGCCGGTGGGGATCAGGCCGGCATCAACCGGCAGCCAGTGATCCGCCGCCACCTGCAGCTGGTGGCCCCGGATATCGCCGCTGTCATCCAGGCAGAAATAGCCGTGATGCGCCAGGTTCACCGGCGTCGCCGCATCGCTGGTCGCGCTCAGATCAAAGCTCAGCGCATCGCCCGCCACCGAGATCGCGGCCCGGATCGACAGCTGCCCCAAAAAGCCCATATGCCCGTCTGGCAGCAGCAACGAGAATACCACATGATCGGTGCCGATATCTTCCACCGCCCAGATATGGTGGTGGATACCGTCCTGGCCACCATGGAGGAAATTCGCGCCCTCATTGGCATCGACGCGGATCTCGCGGCCATCCAGTAAAAAGCGCGCCGCTCCGATCCGGTTCGCGACCCGCCCGACCAGGGCGCCGACATAAAGGCCCCCGGCGAAATAGGGGGCAAGGTTCGGGAAGCCCAGCACCAGCGGATGCGCGACACCCTCCAGCCGCAGATCCTGCACCGTGGCGCCCAGCGTCAGCAGCGTGGCGGAAAGCCGGGGCCCGCGCAGCCGGATCGCCTGCACCGGACGACCATCGGGCAAGGTGTCGAAAAGCGAGATCTGGGTCACGGGGTCTCCTCCGGCGCTGTTCAAAGGATCACCTGCGGTTCGGGCAGGCCGCGAAAGCCGGGGCGCACCAGCCAGGGCAGGCCCTGATGCATGTCGGGCGCCTTGATCCCCTCGCGCGCGGTGGTGACCAGCATATCCCCCAGATCCGCGCCGCCAAAGGCCGGGCAGGAGGCGTGATGCCCGCCCACCTTCACCGCATGGCTGCGCCGGCCGTCGGGGCCGTAGCGCATCACCGCCCCTGCCCCCCATTTCGCGATCCAGAGCCCGCCCTCGCTGTCGACTGTGGCACCATCGGGGTTCAGCCCCTCGGCATTGAGGTCGAGGAAGATCGCGCGCTCCCCCTCGGGCCAGCCCTCTGCGTCCAGCTTCTGCGACCAGACGATCCCCCGCGCGGTATCCGCGAACCAGGCGCTGCGGCCATCAGGTGCGAAACTGATCGCATTCGGGATGGAAATATCGGTGAAAAGCCGCTCCACCCGGCCCCGGAAATAGCGGTAGATCGACCCCGCGCCCGGCTCGGCGCGCTTGCCCATAGTGCTGAACCAGAAGCCGTTCTGGCGGTCGGCGCGGCCATCATTCGACCGGGTCTCCGGCCGATCGGCCTCGATCGCGATATGATCGGTCAGCGCGCCGTTTTCCAGGTTCAGGATCGCCAGCCCGGTCTCGGTCGCAACCATGAGCCGGTCCCGGTCGATCACCGCCGCCGCCGAGGCCATGCGGTCGAACCGCCATTCGCGCCCCGGCGACAGCAGCCGCCGGTTCAGGATATCGAACCAGAAGAACTGACCGCGCAGCTGATGCCAGAAGGCACCCTCGCCCAGCTCACAGATACGGGTGTCAAAGGGGATCATGCCGCGCCCCCGGCCAGCCTTGCCTCGGACAGCTTCACCAGCCCTTTTTGCAAGAGGATGAAGATCAGCAGCAAAAGCCCGATCACGATCCGCGTCCACCAGGACGAAAGCGAGCCGTCAAACACGATATAGGTCTGGATCAGCCCCATGGTCAGCACCCCGATCAGCGTGCCGAACATGTAACCGGCGCCGCCCGTCAGCAGCGTACCGCCGATCACCACGGCCGCGATGGCGGTCAGTTCTGTCCCCACCGTCGCCAGCGAATAGCCCGAGCCGGTATAGATCGAGAACACGATCCCCGCCATGCCCGACATCAGCCCGGAAAAGGCATAGACCAGCACGGTCGTGCGGCCCTGGCGCACCCCCATCAGCCGCGCCGTTGCCTCGCCGCCGCCAAGCGCATAGACAGAGGCTCCGAACCGGGTTTTATGGGCGATGACGATGCCGATGGCGAAGGTCACCAGCATCAGAACCCCGATCAGCGTCAGGCGCCCCTTGCCGGGCATCAGCCAATAGGCGCTGGTCAGGCTCTGGTAGAATTCATGCGTGATCGGGACCGATTCAATCGACAGGAGGTAAGCCGCGCCCCGCGCAAGGAACATTCCCGCCAGCGTGACGATAAAGGCGGGCATCGCGAGCCGGTCGATCAGCCAGCCCATCGCGGCACCGTAAAGGGTGGTCAGCACCAGCAATATCGCAAACACCATCAGCGGATGCAGGCCAGTATCGCGCAGCACAATGGCGATGAAGACCCCCGAAAAGGCGATCACCGATCCGACCGAAAGATCAATGCCGCCCGACAGGATCACCAGCGTCATCCCGACTGCAACAATGCCCAGATAGGCGTTGTCCGTCAGCAGGTTACCAATCACCCTGGTCGACAGCATATTGGGAAACTGCATCCAGCAGATCGCCCATCCGACCAGAAAAATCGCGATGGTCACATAAAGCGGCAATGTGCGGGCATTCATTGGCCGGCCCCCTTCGGTTCACGGCCCCGGCGCAGTTCCTCACGCCAGAAGGCCCATTCGCGCGCGATCCGCGGCGATTGCAGCACCAGGATCACCAGCACCAGCACCGCCTTGATCACAAGGTTATATTCCGAGGGAAAGCCCGCCAGCCTTATCCCTGAGGAAATCGTCTGGATGATCAGCGCGCCAATCACCGAGGCGGCGATCGAGAACCGCCCCCCCAGCAAAGAATTCCCCCCGATCACCACCGCAAGGATGGCGTCCAGCTCCAGCCAGAGGCCGGCATTATTGGCATCGGCGCCACGAATATCGGCGGTGACGATCAGCCCCGCCAAAGCGGCGCAAAGCCCCATCGCCATATAGACCGCGATCAGCAACACCGTCGCATTTACCCCCGCCACGCGCGAGGCCTGGCGGTTGATCCCCACCGCCTCGATCAACAGCCCAAGTGCCGTACGGCGCATCAGCGCCGTCACCAGCACGGCGGTCGCGAACCAGATCCAGGCCGCCACCGGCAGGCCGAGGAAGCTACCCGATCCGATATAGGCAAAGGCCGGATCGGTGAAGGTGAGGATGCGCCCCTCGGTGATCAGCTGCGCGATGCCGCGCCCCATGGTCATCAGGATCAGCGTGGCCACGAAGGGCTGCACACCCACAATCGCCACCAGCGCGCCATTCCACAGCCCTGCCGCCAGCCCCGCCAGCAGCGCCAGCGCAAGGGACAGCGGCAGGCCATAGCCCGCGCTGATCCCATAGGCCGCCACCGCGCCGCAAATTGCCATGATGGTGCCGACCGAGAGGTCGATGCCCCGCGTCGCGATCACCAGCGTCATCCCCACCGCCAGCAGCGCCACCGGGGCCGAGCGCTTCAGAATGTCGATCACCGGCCCGACCAGCCGCCCGTCATTATAGCTGACCGACAGGAACCCCGGATAGAACACCGAAACCAGCGCCACCAGGGCTGCCAGCGCAATCAGCTGCGGTGCGATACGTTTCAACAGATCCGGCATCAGCCCCCCTCCCCGCCTGCGATGGCGCGCATGATGCGCTCACCCGAGACGGCCTCGCCTGTGAGTTCCGCGATATGGCGGCGGTCGCGCAAGACGATCACCCGGTCCGCCACCGCCACCAGTTCATCCAGCTCGGATGAGATCACCAGCAGCGACATGCCTTTGGCGACCAGCTCATGGACCAGATGCAGGATCTCGGCATGGGCGCCGACATCAATGCCGCGCGTCGGCTCATCCAGAATCAGAAAGCGCGGATTCATCGCCAGCCAGCGCGCCAGCACCGCCTTTTGCTGATTGCCGCCCGAAAGGTCGCCAATCCGTTTCTCGCGCCCCGAGGTGCGGATATCGAGCCGTTTGATATAATCGTCGGCGATGCGGTTCTGTTCCGCCCGCGCGATGGGCCGTGCCCAGCCGCGCCTTGCCTGGAGGCCCAGAATGATATTCTCGCGGATCGAGAGATCGGCGATGATGCCATCGGTCTTGCGATCCTCGGGCGCAAAGCCAAAGCCCGCCGCAATGGCGCGGGCGGGCGAGGACAGATCCAGTTTCCCCGCCTGATCCTTCGCCTCTCCGCCCGTCGCGGGTTTCAGCCCGAACAGCGCCTCGGCGCTTTCACTGCGCCCTGACCCCAGCAGACCGGCAAGGCCGACCACCTCGCCCTCGCCCACGACCAGATCAAAGGGCTCTACGGCGCCGCGACGGCCAAAGCCCTGAAAAGACAGCATTTCCGGACGCGGGCCGCGATCCGCCGGGCGCGAATGCAGCACCTCATCCTGCAAGGTCCGGCCCAGCATATGTTCGATCAGCTTCACCCGGTTCAGGCTGGCCGTGTCTTCGGTCGTCACATATTGGCCATTGCGCAAAACGGTGACGCGGTCGGTCAGGTCAAACACCTGATCGAGGAAATGCGACACGAAAATGATCCCGAGGCCACGCTCCCGCAGCGAGCGCACCACGTCGAACACCATCCGCACCTCGGCGGCATCAAGGCTGGCGGTCGGCTCGTCGAGGATCAGCACCTTGCCCGACAGCGACACTGCGCGGGCAATCGCGATGATCTGGCGGATCGCCACCGAATAAGAGCCCAGATCGCGGTCGACATTCAGATCAAGCCCGTATTGCGCCAGCAGCGCCTTAGCCTCCGCCCGCATCGCGCGCGACGAGATCAGGCCAAAGCGCCCCGGCTCACGCCCGAAGAGAAGGTTCTGCGCCACAGTCAGATTGGGCAGCAGGTTGACCTCCTGATAGACGGTGCCGATGCCCAGATCCTGCGCCTCGACGGTCGAGCGCGGCGCGATTTCCGCGCCGTCCAGCGTGACGGTGCCGGCATCGCGGCTATAGGCGCCGGTCAGGCATTTGATCAGCGTCGATTTACCGGCGCCGTTCTCGCCCAGCAGCGCATGGACCTCACCCGCGCGCAGGTCGAAATTCACCCCGTCCAGCGCTTTGGTGCCGGGGAAAGTCTTGGTCAGCGACCGGATGGAAAGCAACATCGTTCAGGCCCCCCCGCGCCTCGCAGGCAAAGCCTGCGCGGATAAAAGGCGGCAGGTAATCACAGCCTGCCGCCGTCATCACTCAGTAACCGAGATCTTTGCGGGCTTCGTACTGACCGGCCGGATCATCCGACTGGGTGTAAAGCTTCGACTCGGTCTGGATGAATTTGGCCGGCTCGGTGCCGTCTTTCCAATAGGCTTCCAGCGCGTCATAGGCCGGGCCTGCCATATTCGGGGTCAGTTCGACCGTCGCATTGGCCTCGCCATCGGCCATCGCCTTGAAGATATCCGGCACCGCGTCGATCGAGACCACCAGGATATCGGTGCCGGGCTTCAGGCCGGCTTCCTTGATCGCCTGGATCGCGCCGACCGCCATATCGTCATTATGGGCGTAAAGCGCGCAGATATCCTTGCCGCCATTCTCGGCCTGGAGGAAGCTTTCCATGACTTCCTTGCCAAGGCTGCGGGTGAAGTCACCGGTCTGGCTTTGCACGATCTTCAGGTTGTCATAGCCGGCGATGCCCTGCTCGAACCCTTTCTTGCGGTCGATGGCGGGCGAAGACCCCGTCGTCCCCTGCAATTCGACAATGCGGCACTCCCTGTCGCCAACGGTCTCGGCGAGCCATTTGCCGGCCACTTCGCCCTCATGCACCAGGTTCGAGCCCACGGCGGTCAGGTAAAGCGACGGGTCGCTGTCAACCATACGGTCCAGCAGCACGACCGGGATCTCGGCCTCTTTCGCCTCTTGCAGCACAGCGTCCCAGCCGGTCGCCACAACCGGCGCGATCAGGATCGCGTCAACGCCTTGCGCGATGAACGAGCGCAAAGCCGCGATCTGGTTTTCCTGCTTTTGCTGCGCATCCGAGAATTGCAGCTGGTAGCCGCGCTCTTCCGATTGCGATTTGGTCAGCGAGGTCTCGGCTGCGCGCCAGCCCGATTCCGAACCGATTTGCGAAAAGCCGATCACCTTGTCCTGCGCCGCAGCGGCCCCGGCTCCGAGTGCAACAATGGCAGCACCTGCCAGCAAAGTTCTGATGGTCATGTTTTCCTCCCTCAAGGGTTCTGGCCGGTCCTCTTCCGGCCGTGGTCGTCACCGGGGTTGTCACCCCGGATCCAGGTCCTGGCCCTGCCGGGCTCAGAATTCGAAAGGCGCAACGGTAACGCGCTGCCCCAGCGTGAAGGCATCGGCCACCAGCACCATCGGGCGCAGATCGACATCCCTGCCGCCCGCCCGCACAAGGGCCGCCATCCGTGCATAAAGCGCCGGATATTCGCCCATGATCGTATTCTCGCCGCCGGCTGGTTTTCCGTTGATCTCCAGCAGGTTGCCACCCATCCGCAGCGCGATGCCGCCCGCATCGGTGGCAAATTCCATATCCCAGGTCTGCGGGCCTTCCTGGCGGAAATCGAAATCCGCGGTGATGCCTTGCGCGAAACGCAGCCGCGCGGCAATCGGGGCCTGGCGGTTGGCGGGGAAGTCCAGCTCGGCGCCGGTCAGATGCAGCGGAACCGGCAGGATTTCGGTCAGGATCGAGAGCGCATTGATGCCGGGATCAAACACCCCCATACCGCCCGCCTCGAAAATCCAGTCCTGGCCCGGATGCCATTTGCGGACATCCTCGCGCCAGGTGATATGGCCGGATTTCACGACCTTACCCGCAAGCCAGGCCTTCGCCGCTGCCACCGCCTCGGCCTCGCGCGAATGCCAGGTGGTGTAGAGCGTGACACCCTTTTCCCGCGCCAGCGCCTCCAGCGCATGCACCTCAGCGAGGCTGGCGCCAGGCGGCTTTTCCAGCATCACATGCCGCCCGGCTTTCAGCGCCGCCTCTGCGGCAGAAAAGCGCGGCACCGGCGGCAGGGCCAGCGAGACGACCTCAATATCGGGCCGCGCCGCCAGCATGTCTTCGATGCGCGTGAACGCCGCGACACCCGGAACCGTGCCCGAACGCGAGACCGTCGCCGCCAGCTCCCAGTCGGCGCTCGCGTTCAGCGCCGGCACATGCTGGTCAAGCGCGATCTTTCCGATGCCGACGAGTGCGACTTTCATCAATGGCTGTCCTTACCCACATCGCGGCCCCGGCAGCCTTTCAGGAAATCGAGATCCGCGCCGGTATCCGCGCCGCCGACATGGGTGTGATGCAGCCAGGCATAGCCCGAGGCCGGGCGCTCTGCCGGAGGCGTCCATTCCGCAAGCCGCGCCGCCAGTTCCTCGTCGGAAATCTCCAGCACCAGCGACCGGTTCGGGACATCAAGCGAGATCATATCGCCATCCCGCACCACCGCCAGCGGCCCCCCCGCCGCCGCCTCGGGCGAGGTATGCAGCACCACGGTGCCATAGGCCGTCCCCGACATCCGTGCGTCGGAGATCCGCACCATATCGGTGATCCCCTTGCGCAGAACCTTGGGCGGCAGGCCCATATTGCCAACCTCTGCCATGCCCGGATAGCCTTTCGGGCCGCAATTCTTCATCACCATCACACAGGTCTCGTCAATGTCGAGCGCCTCGTCATTGATCTTCGCCTTGTAGTCGTCGATGTCTTCAAACACCACGGCGCGACCGCGATGGGTCAGAAGATGCGCGCTGGCCGCCGAAGGCTTCAGCACCGCGCCTTTGGGGGCCAGATTGCCCTTCACGACCGCAATACCGCCCTGCGCGGTCAGCGGTTTGTCGGCGGGCAGGATCACGTCTTCGTTCCAGTTGCGAACGTCTTTGACCTCGTCCCAGATCGTCTCACCCGAGACGGTCAGCGCGTCCTTATGCAGCTTCCCGGCCTCGCCCAGACGTTTCAGCACCACCGGCAGACCACCGGCATAGAAGAACTCTTCCATCAGGAACTTGCCCGAGGGCATCAGGTTCACGATGGTCGCCACATCGCGCCCGCAGCGGTCCCAGTCATCCAGCGTCAGGTCGATCCCCACCCGGCCCGCAATTGCCAGCATATGCACGACAGCATTGGTCGAGCCGCCAATCGCGCCATTGGTGCGGATCGCGTTTTCAAACGCCTGTTTCGTCATAATATCCGAGGGTTTCAGGTCGTCCTTGACCATCTGGACGATCCGCCGCCCTGACATCTGCGCCATGACGCGGCGGCGACTGTCCACCGCCGGGATCGCGGCATTCCCCGACAAAGCCATGCCAAGCGCCTCGGCCATCGAGGCCATCGTCGAGGCCGTGCCCATCGTATTGCATGTGCCGGTCGAGCGGCTCATCGAGGCCTCGGCCTCAAGGAAATCCTCCTGGGTCATCTCGCCCGCCTTCACGGCTTCCGAGAATTTCCACAGATGGGTGCCCGAGCCCACCCGCTCGCCCCGGAAATAGCCGTTCAGCATCGGCCCGCCGGTCACCACGATCGAGGGGATGTCGGTCGAGGCCGCGCCCATCAGGAGGGACGGCGTGGTCTTGTCGCAACCGACCAGCAGCACGGCGCCGTCAATCGGCTGGCCGCGCATCTGTTCCTCGACCGCCATGGCGGCGATGTTGCGATACATCATCGCGGTCGGGCGGAAGGTGTTCTCGGATGCAGAAAACACCGGCACCTCGACCGGGAAGCCGCCGGCTTCCCAGATCCCCGCCTTCACCTTTTCCGCAAGGTCGCGCAGATGACCATTGCAGGGCGTCAGGTCGGACCAGGTGTTCATAATGCCGATGATCGGGCGACCATCGAACAGATCATGCGGATAGCCCTGGTTCTTCATCCAGCCGCGATGGTAGATCGTATCGCGCGAGGTGCCGCTATACCAATGGGTCGAGCGGAGCTTGCGGGGCCACGGCGCTGGCTTGAACGGAGCGGGCTTCTCGGACATTGCGAGTGACTTTCAGAGAGGGGTAACAGTGACCGGCCCGATCTCGGCCGGGCGCTGATCAAGGGGGTTCTCCAGGGCTGCACCGAATTCGGGCGCCGAAATCTGCCAGATATCGCCCGCTTCGGTGCGGATGCCGTCGGCAAAGCTGAGCGTGGCGGTGCCGAAGAAATGCACATGCACATCGCCGGGCTGGCGGAAGAGATCATATTTGAAGTGGTGATGTTCCAGATTCGCCACCGAATGGGACATATTGGCCTCGCCCGACAGGAACGGCTTTTCCCAGATCAGAGTGCCCTCCCGGATGATGCGGCTGGTGCCCTGGATATCCTGCGGCAGATCGCCGAGCAGCATCTCGGGGCCATAGCTGGCAGGCCGCAGCTTCGAATGCGCAAGCCAGAGGTAATTGCCGCGCTCCGTCACATGGTCGGAAAACTCATTCGCCAGCGCCCAGCCCAGCCGGTAGGGGGTGCCATCGTCGCCGATCAGGTAGAGGCCGGCGATTTCAGGCTCTTCGCCCGCATCCAGCGCGCAGCCCGGCGAGAGCAGCGCGGCGCCAGGCGCGACGGCGTTATAGCCATTCCCCTTGTAAAACCATTCCGGTTGCACGCCGATGCGGCCATCTGCGGGCTTGCCGCCCTCCAGCCCCATGCGAAACATCTTCATGCTGTCGGTCAGCGTATCGGGATCGGCTTTCGCATGCATCGAATTGCGCGTCGCCGCCGATCCGAGATGCGTCAGCCCGGTGCCGGTCAGATGCAGATGCGCCGGATCGTCGTGATCGACCGGCAACAGCACGCGGCCACCGGCCAGAGCTGCCCCAAGATCGACCACTTCGCCCTCGCCCCGGGAAAGCGCCTCTGCGATCAGGCTGCGCTTTGCCGCAATCGCGGCGCGGGCAAGCCCGGTCACCGTCTCCGCGCCCGGCAGGATGCGCGCGGTCTCTCCCTGGCGGAACACCACCGCGCGGCTGCCGTCAGTCTGGCGGATTTGCGAGAGGAACATCGGTTCAGCCCCGTTTCTGTTTGCTGTAAATGTCGAACCAGACCGCCGCGAGCAGCACGAGGCCCTTGATCATCTGCTGGAAGTCGATGCCGAGATTCATCATCGACATGCCCATATTCATCACGCCCATGATCAGCGCCCCGATCACGACGCCCACGATGGTGCCCGAACCGCCCGCCATCGCCGCCCCGCCGATAAAGACCGAGGCAATGGCATCCAGCTCGAACCCGACGCCGGCCTTTGGCGTCGCCGAATTCAGCCGCGCCGTGATCAGCATGCCCGCCAGCGAGGCCAGCACACCCATATTCACAAAGCAGAGGAACACCATGCGCTCGGTCCGGATGCCCGAGAGTTTGGTCGCCTTTTCATTGCCGCCAAGCGCATAGATGCGGCGGCCGGCAACGGTGTTTTCGGTGAAGAATGCATAGATCACCGTCAGCACCACCAGAAGCAGCATCACGACGGGAAAGCCGCGAAAGCTTGCCAGTTGCCAGCCGACAAAGCCGATGGCCAGCGCCACCACCGCCATGCGGGTGATGAAAAGGCCCATCGGCTCGGGGCTGATGCCGAAACCGGCATCGCGGGCGCGGGCGCGCAGACCCAGCCAGCAAAGCGTCAGGATCGCCGCGACCGAAAGGATCAGCGTCAGCCCATGCGGTTTGCCGATGCCGGTGATATCGGGCAGGTAGCCATTGGCCATGAACTGGAATTCGCGCGGGAAGGGTCCGATATTCTGGCCGCTGAGCATCCACATCGTCGCACCGCGAAAGACCAGCATCCCGGCGAGCGTCACGATGAAGGACGGGATCCGCCAATAGGCCACCCAATAACCCTGGGCCGCGCCGATTGCCGCGCCGACCAGCAGGGTCGCGGGCACCGCCGCCCAGACAGGCCAGCCCAGCGTGACGATCAGCCAGGCCGCCACCGCCCCGGTCAGCGCCGCGACCGAGCCGACCGAGAGGTCGATATGGCCCGCCACGATCACCAGCAGCATGCCAAGCGCCAGAATGATGACATGGCCGTTTTGCAGGAAAATATTCGCGATATTCACCGGCTGCAGAAAGTTCACCGGCTGCTCGCGCAGCTGCAGCAGGATGGTGAAGAAGGCCACAATCGCCAGCAGCGCCAGCAACATGCCGTTTTCGCGCAAATGCCCGCCCAGATGCGCGCGAATTCCCTTTTCTTCCGACATCAGGCCACCCTCTCCCCGCTCGTCGCGCCATCGCGCAGGACCCCATCCCTGAGAATCATCGCCATGATGGTCTCCTGGCTTGCCTCGTTCCTGGACAGTTCACCAATGATCCGACCCTCATTCATCACACAGATCCGGTCGCACATGCCCAGAAGCTCCGGCATCTCCGAGCTGATCATCACCACCCCGCGCCCCTGGGCCGCGAGGTCGTTCATAATGTTGTAGATCTCGTATTTCGCGCCGACGTCGATGCCGCGCGTGGGTTCATCGAGGATCAGCACATCCGGCCCGGTAAAGAGCCATTTCGACAGCACCACCTTTTGCTGATTGCCGCCCGAGAGATTGCCCACCTGCTGGAACACCGAGGGCGTGCGGATCCGCATCGCCTTGCGGTAGCCTTCGGCCACCTGGGCCTCGCGGCCATGCGAGAGCACACCACGATCCGCGACGCCCTTCAGATTGGCCAGCGTCACATTCTTTGCAATCGGCTCGGGCAGGATCAGCCCAAGCACCTTGCGGTCTTCGGTGACATAGGCCAGCCCGGCGCGGATCGCGGCAGAGACCGTGCTCAGATCAGCGGGTTGACCCTTGAGCGTGACCTCACCCGTGATATTGCGCCCGTATGAGCGGCCGAAGAGGCTCATCGCCAGTTCCGTCCGCCCCGATCCCATCAGGCCGGCAATGCCGACGATCTCGCCGCGCCGCACGGTGAAAGCGGCGCCCTGGATCACCTGGCGCGCCTGTTCGGGATGGGTGACGGACCAGTCCTTCACCTCCATCAGCACCTCACCGATATTCGGGGTTCGGGCGGGGTAACGGTTTTCCATATCGCGCCCGACCATATCGCGGATGATACGGTCTTCGGTGATCTCGTCCTGGGTCATGGTCGAGACGGTCGAGCCGTCGCGGATCACGGTGACCCGGTCGGCCACACGGCGGATTTCATTCAGCTTGTGGCTGATGATGATCTGGGTGACGCCCTGGGCTTTCAGCTCCAGCATCAGATCCAGCAGCTTGGCGCTGTCATTTTCCTGCAAAGCGGCGGTCGGCTCATCCAGGATCAGGAGCCGCACCTCTTTCGCCAGCGCCTTGGCGATCTCGATCAGTTGCTGCTTGCCGACGCCCAGCTTGCCCACCGGCGTCTGCGGCGTCTCTTTCAGCCCGACTTTCGCCAGAAGATCCGTGGTTCTCGCCCAGGCCTCGGGCCAGCTGATCACGCCCCGGCGCGCGACCTCATTGCCGAGAAACATATTCTCGGCAATCGACAAAAGCGGCACCAGCGCCAGCTCCTGGTGGATGATGATGATGCCCTTCGCCTCGCTGTCGCGGATCGAGCGGAAGCTGGCAAGGGCACCGTCATAATGGATATCCCCCTCATAGCTTCCGGCCGGATAGACGCCGGAAAGCACCTTCATCAGCGTGGATTTTCCCGCACCGTTCTCGCCGCAGATCGCGTGGATCTCGCCGGCCTCGACGCTCAGGTTGACCTGATCCAGCGCCTTCACACCGGGGAAAGTCTTGCCGATGCTGCGCATTTCCAGAAGCGCGGTCATGCTAAATCTCCGGGGCTGGGGGAGATAACCGCGCCAGCGGCTCCGGGGAGTGCGGAGGCGGCGCGGTCAGTGTCTTCCTGTCTGCGGCTGCGGAAGTCAGGCTTACTGAACGTCTTCTTTTTTATAGTAGCCCGAGCCGACCAGCACCTCTTCCCAGTTCGCGGCATCAACCGCGACCGGCTCCAGCAGATAGGACGGCACCACTTTGACGCCATTGTCATAGGTAGCGGTGTCGTTGATCTCCGGCTCGCCGCCTTTCAGCATCGCATCGACCATGCCGACGGTGACGCGGGCCAGTTCACGGGTATCCTTGAAGACGGTGGAATATTGCTCGCCGGCGAGGATCGACTTCACCGAGGGCAGTTCCGCATCCTGGCCGGTGACAATCGGCATCGCCAGATCGCCCGAACCGTAACCGACGCCTTTCAGCGACGACAGAATGCCGATCGACAGCCCGTCATAGGGCGAAAGCACGCCATTCACCTGCTTGTCGTTGTAATTGGCCGAGAGGATGTTATCCATCCGCGACTGCGCGACCGCACCATCCCAACGCAGCGTGCCGACCTTATCCATGCCGGTCTGGCCCGAGCCGATCACGATGGAGCCGTCGTCGATCAGCGGCTGCAGCACCGACATCGCGCCGTTGTAGAAGAAGAAGGCGTTGTTGTCGTCGGGCGAGCCGCCGAACAGCTCTACATTCCAGGGCTTCGCATCCGGGAAGCGCTCTTTCAGGCCCTTCACCAGGCTTTCGGCCTGCTGCACGCCAACCTTGAAATTGTCAAAGGTGGCGTAATAGCTGACCGCATCGGTGTCGCGGATCAGGCGGTCATAGGCGATGACCTTGATGCCGGCGGCCTGGGCGTTTTCCAGCGCATTCGACAAGGTGGTGCCGTCAATCGAGGCGATCACCAGCACGTCGACGCCCTTGGCGATCATATTCTCGATCTGGGCCAGCTGGTTCGGAATATCATCTTCGGCATATTGCAGATCGGTGTCGTAACCGGCGGCCTTGAACTGCTCGACCATGGAATTGCCGTCGCCGATCCAGCGGGCGGACGATTTGGTGGGCATGGCGATGCCGATGGTCTCGGCCATTGCACCGAAAGCAAGGAACGAGGCGCTGATCGCCAGTGCGACCGTGGCGGCTTTGAATGTCATGTCTTCCTCCCTTTGGGTCCCTGGCCGCGCCTGGCAGCCGATTCCCTCGTTGCGCCGTTCCTCCAACGGCTCAGACGGGAGACTAGCTTTTCACCCGTATGATGGTAAAATTACATCTTACGCATTCTGCATATCGGAAATGATATGGATAAGCCTCTTCCCCGCCTGATGCTGAAGCCGACCCAGCTGCGGCTGATCCATGAGATCGCGGAAAGCGGCCAGTTGCAGCTGGCATCCGAGGCGGTGGGGATGACGCAACCGGCGGCCTCGCGCATGCTGGCCGAGACCGAACGCCAGATCGGCAGCGCGCTTTTTCTGCGCCAGCCCAAAGGGATGGAGCCGACCGAGGCCGGCCTGGCCGTGCTGCGCCGCGCGAGGGTCATCCTGCGCGAAATGGGTTCGATGGCGACCGAGCTACGCCATCTGAGGGAAGGCCATAGCGGCTCGGTCCGGATCGGCGCGGTGACCGGGCCGGCAGTGCGCCATCTGGTGACCGCCGTGCGCGAGGTGAAAGAAACCTCTCCCGGTGCCGATATCACCATCGACGTGCTGCCCTCGCGCGATCTGCTGACCCATCTGGCGGCGGGCGAGATGGATTTCGTGCTGGCCCGGATCCTGCCGGAATTCGACAGCCGCGATTTCAACATCCTGCCCTTGCAGGATGAAAAAGTCGCGCTGCTGGCCCGGGCCGGGCATCCGCTGGCGCGGGCGCCGGTCGTGACGCTGGCCGAGCTGCAAAGCTATGAATGGATCATGCAGCAGCGCGGCGCACCGATCCGCGAAGCGGCTTTGGCGGCCTTTGCCGGGCTGGGGCTTTCAGAGCCCTCGAATGTGGTCAACAGCCCCTCGACCCTGCTGACCCTCGCCTATCTGGTGCAGACAGATGCGATTGCGCCCCTGTCGGATGAGGTGGCGGCGTTGCTGATCCGCCCGCCGCTCAGTGCTGGATTCGTCACGCTGCGCACGCCGGGCGATATCCGGGTCTCGCGCTATTATCTGCTGGATCTCAAGCGTCGCCCGCTTTCGCCGCTGGCGCTGCATCTGCGCGAAAGGCTGCTGGCCAGCGGCGTGGCAGGCCCTGCTCAGCCCTTGCTTGGCGGCAGGTAATCCAGCCCCGGATCAATCTGCGCCGGCCGCCCCGGCAGGCTCAGCGCAGGCAAACGCGGCGCGCATTGGCTGATCACGCGCCCCTCGCGCAGCACATAAAGCCGGGTCGGTTTCAGACGGATCGCCTCGGTCACATCCGCCGCCTGAAGCACGACAAGGTTCGCCTTGCAGCCCGGCGCGATCCCGTAGCCGTCAAGCCCCATCGTTCTGGCCGAATTCACCGTCACCGCGTCAAAGATCTGCTGTTTCTCGGCAATCCCGCCCATTTGCCCGACATGAACCGCCATATGCGCGACCTCAAGCATATCGCCTGACCCCATCGAATACCAGGGATCCATACAGCAATCCTGCCCCAGCGAGACATTGACCCCTGCCGCCATCAGCTCGCGCACCCGCGTCATGCCGCGCCGTTTCGGGTAACTGTCGTGCCGGCCTTGCAGCATGATATTGATCAGCGGGTTCGGCGTCGCATTCATCCCCGCCTCGGCGATCAGCGGGATCAGTTTCGAGACATAGTAATTGTCCATCGAATGCATTGAGGTCAGATGCGAGCCATTGACCCGCCCCTGCAACCCGAAACGGATGGTCTGGGCCGCCATGGTCTCGACATGGCGGCTGAGGGGATCGTCGGTCTCGTCGCAATGCACATCGACCGGCAATCCGCGATCCGCCGCGATGCGGAACAGCGCCTCCAGCGAGGTGCGGCCCTCTTCCATCGTGCGCTCGAAATGCGGGATGCCGCCGACGATGCCGACGCCCATATCCAGCGCCCGCTCCAGCGATTTCGCGCCCTCCGCCGCGCGGAAATAGCCATCCTGCGGAAAGGCGACCAGCTGCAGGTCGATATAATCCTTCACCAGGTCCTGCACCTCCAGCATCGCCTGCGCGGTGACCAGTTTCGGGTCCGAGGTATCGACATGGGTGCGGATGTGCAAAAGCCCCTGGCTCACCGCCAGATCACAGTAGCGCAGCGCGCGCTCCACCAGCGCCTCACGGGTCAGCGTCGGGCGCAGCTCGCCCCAAAGCGCAATGCCTTCCAGCAGCGTGCCCGAGGCATTCATCCGTGGCAGGCCCAGCGAAAGCGTCGCATCCATATGGAAATGCGGGTCGCAAAAAGCGGGTGAGACCAGCCTGCCGGCGGCCTCGATCACGGTGCCGGCTCCGGTGCCGCTTTCGGGGGGCAGGTGCTTCTCCACCGCCGCGATCACACCCTTCCGGATGCCGATATCACAGCCTTCGCGGCCATCGGGCAGATTGGCGCCCCGGATGATAGTGTCGAACATGGGGACTCCTTAACGCTCGCCGCGCCGATAGGGTTGCATCAGAGCCTGGGGCACGCGGGCGCGCCGCGCCATCAAAGCCAGCGCCAGGATCGAGAGGATGAAGGGGGTCATCAGGAAAAGCTGATAGGGCACCGCGCCGCCGATCACGGTTTGCAGCCTCAGCTGGAACGCGTCGAAAAATGCAAACAGCAGCGCACCGGCCAGCGCGCGCCCGGGCCGCCAGGAGGCAAAGACCACCAGCGCGATGCCGATCCAGCCGCGCCCCTGGATCATGGTCGGGATAAAGCTGTCAAAGGCGGAAAGGGTCAGAAAAGCGCCCCCGGCCGCCATCAGGCCCGAGCCAAAGATCACCGCGCCATAGCGCATCACCATGGGGTTGATGCCCTGGGCCTCGGCCGCATGCGGGTTCTCGCCGGTCATGCGGATGGCAAGGCCAAGCGGCGTGCGGAACAGCGCCAGCGCCATCACGATGGCCAGCACAATCGCAACCCAGGTCGGCGCGGTCTGGGTGAACAGCGCCTGACCCAGCCAGGGCAGATCCGAGAGGCCAGGAATATGCAGCGGCTGGAAGGGGATGATCTTGGGGGGCGTCCCTTCGACGGGAACCAGCAGGCGGAAGAGATAATAGCTGAAGGAAGACGCGAAAAGCGTGACGCCAAGGCCGGAGACATGCTGTGACAGCCCCAGCGTCACCGTCAGGCCGGCATGCAGCAGCCCGAACACCATCCCCGACAGGCAGGCGACAAATAACCCGGTCCAGAGATCCGCCCCGTTCCAGACCGCGAACCAGCCGATCATGGCGCCGAAGGTCATAATCCCCTCGATCCCAAGGTTCAGCACGCCTGCGCGCTCGCATAAAAGCGCGCCGAGCGTCGCGAATATCAGCGGCGTCGCGATCCTCAGCACCGCCGCCCAGAGCCCCGCCGAGGCGAGTATGTCCCAAAGCGCGCTCATCTGCGGATCCTGTATTGGGTGAAGAAGATCGCAACCAGCATGCACAGCAAAGACAGCGCCACGGTGACATCCGCGATATAGCTCGGCACCGCCAGCGAGCGGCTCATCGCATCGGCCCCGACAAACATCACCGCCGTGAACAAAGCGGCCAGCACCACGCCCAGCGGGTTCAGCCCCGCCAGCATCGCGACCACGATCCCCGAATAGCCATATCCCGGCGACAGCTCGGTGGTAACGTAAGAGGTGATCCCCATCACCTCGACCGCGCCCGCAAGGCCCGCGAGGCCACCCGACAGCATGGCGACCAGCACCAGCGTGCGGCCAAGCGGCACACCGGCAAAGGCCGCGCCCGACGGGTTGAGGCCAGCCGCGCGCGATTGCAGCCCGAAGGCGGTGCGCGCCTGGATGAAATGCACCACGAAAGCCACCGCCACCGCCACCAGAAGGCCGATATGCAGCCGCGAGCGCGGGATGATCTTCGGCAGTTCCGCCTCCGGCGCCACCGGCACCGATTGCGGCCAGCCGAAGGCCAGCGGGTCCTTCAGCACCGTGTCGATCAGCATCGACACGAACAAGAGCGCCACGAAGTTCAGAAGCAGCGTCGTCACCACCTCATCGACCTGGAACCGCAGCCTGAGCCAGAGCGGGATCAGCAACAGCACCATCCCCGCCAGCGCTCCGGTCAGGAACAGAAGCGGGATCTGCACCACGCCCGGCAGGCCGCCGAAAAGATGCGCGCTGGCCGCCGCGACGGCAATGGCGCCAAGGTAAAGCTGCCCCTCGGCCCCGATATTCCACAGCCGCGCGCGAAAAGCGACCGCTGCCGCCAGCCCGGTCAGGATCAGCGGCGCCGCGCGCGCCAGCGTTTCGGTCGCCGCCAGTTTCGAACCAAACGCGCCGGTCAGAATCTTGCCGAAAGCGGTAAGCACCGGCGCTCCGGCCAGGGCAATCAGCCCGCCGGCCAGCGCCAGCGAGACCGCCACCGCGATCAGCGGCGTCAGAAGCGCCAGCGCCGGCGGTATCTGTTCGCGCCGCTCAAACCGCATTCGCCGCCCCTTCCCGTTCACGGGCCCATTCGCCGGCCATCATCAGCCCCAGATGCCGGGCATCGACCCGTTCGGGCGAGACCGGCGGCGACAGCCGGCCGCCGACAATCGCCTGAATGCGATCCGCCAGCGCCATCACCTCGTCAAGGTCTTCCGAGATCAGCAGCACCGCCGTGCCCGCGCGCCGTGCCTCCAGGATGCGCGCGTGGACCGCCGCCACCGCGCCTTCATCAAGGCCCCGCGCCGGCTGGGCAGCGATGAGGATCTTCGGATGTTCGATCAGGTTCCGCCCGAGGATCAGCTTTTGCATATTCCCACCCGACAAAAGCCGGATACGGCTGGCGGGCGTGCCGCCGCGCACATCGAACCCGTCAATGATGCGGCGGGCGAAATCCATCCCCGCCTTGCGGTCGACAAGGCCGCGGCGGGTGAATTCCGGCAGGCGCTCCAGCACCGCATTTTCCCAGATCGCCATCTCGCCGATCACGCCGTCATGGGTGCGGTCTTCGGGGATGCGGCCGATGCCGGCCTCGACCACCTCGCGCACCGACATGTCACCGATGGGCCGGCCAAAAAGCGTCATCTCCCCCGCGCTGCGTCGCGCAAGGCCACCGACCAGCCGCGCAAGCGACGCCTGGCCATTGCCCGATACGCCGATGATCCCCAGCACTTCGCCTTCGCGCAGATGGAAATCGACCGCTTTCAGCCGCTCGACGCCCGCCTCGCGCAGGGTGACCGCTTTCGCCTCCAGCACCACCACGCCCGGGGTTGCCGCCTCCCGCAAGGGCCGCGTCACCGCCCGCCCGACCATCAGCCCGGCGAGTTCCGCCTTTGAGGTCTCCATCGCGCGGCGCTCTGCCACCACGCGCCCCCCGCGCAGCACCACCACCCGGTCGGCCGTATTCATCACCTCATCCAGCTTATGCGAAATGAAGATGATCGAGAGCCCCTGGCGTGCCATATCCTTCAGTGTCGCGAACATATGTTCGGCTTCCAGATTGGTCAGAACAGCGGTCGGCTCGTCCAGCACGAGGATCTTTGCGTCATTATAAAGCGCTTTCAGGATCTCGACCCGTTGCTGTTCGCCGACCGAAAGATCGCCCAGCCGCGCCTCCGGCACGACCTTCAGCCCGAACCGCGCGGAAATCTCCATCAGCCGCGCCCGCGCCTTCGCCTTGTCGGACCAGGGGCGCCAGAGGCTCTCGGTGCCGGTCATCACATTTTCCAGCACGGACAGGTTCGGCGCCAGCGAGAAATGCTGATGCACCATGCCGATGCCTGCGCGGATCGCAGCCCTGGGCCGACCCGGCGGCAAAAGCCGACCCATCACGGAAATATGCCCGGAATCAGGGGTGTAATGGCCGAACAGCATCGACATCAGCGTGGTCTTGCCGGCCCCATTCTCGCCCAGAAGCGCGATGATTTCGCCGCGTTCCAGGCTCAGCGAAATCGCATCATTGGCCAGTGTCGCACCGAACCGCTTGCTGACCTGCGAGATATCGAGAACGGTTTCGCTCATGTCAGCCCCGCGACGGGAAAGGGATGGGTCCAGCGCTCTTCTACCTCCAGCCGGGCGGCGATTGAAAGCAGCCGCCGCTCCTGCCCCATCGGCGCGATCAGCTGCACCGGCAGCGGCAAACCGGCCTCATCAGCACCGAATGGCAGCGTGATCGCGGGCGCGCCAGAGATATTGGCAAGGCTGGCCAGCGGGGCGAAACGGGCCATGCGGTCGAAATGCAGATCGGTGTCCGAATGATCGGTCGGAAAGGCACCCAAAGGCAGCGGCGGCCCCGCCAGCATCGGCGTCAGCAACAGATCGACCCCGTCGAAAAACCGCCACAGGTCCCGCGCTACAAAGACCATATCGTTCAGGCTGGCCCAGAGCGCGGTCACCGGCATCGCCAGCCCGCGCGCCACTACCGCCTGGGTCATCGGCTCTGCCAGCGAGAAATCCAGCTGCGAGGACAGTTCCGCCAGATTGATCGAGACCACATCGGCAAAGACCCTGGCCGAGCGCACCGCCAGATCCATCACCGCCTCGCCCTCCAGCGGGCGGATGCGATGGCCGTTCCTGGCCAGAACCCGCGCCGCCGCCTCAACGGCTTCGATGCGGCTTTCGTCGATGGGCCAGGGGCCGGTTTCGGTGACAAGGCCGATGGTCAGCGGCCCCGATTTCGCCTCTTCCAGCAGCGGGCTCGCGAAAGGCACCCTTGTGCCGCCAATGGTGCAGGCGGCAAAGATCGCCTCGGCATCGCGGACCGAGCGGCAGATCGCCAGCTCGCTTGCAATGCCTCCAAGGTGATTGCCAAAGCCCGGACCGCCCGGCACCGAGCCCCGCCCCGGCTTCAGCCCAACAAGGCCGCAGGCCGCCGCCGGCACCCGGATCGAGCCACCGGCATCGGTCGCATGCGCAATCGCCGCGATCCCGACAGCCACCGCCGCCGCCGCACCGCCCGAAGACCCGCCGGGCGACAGATCCGGGTTCAGCGGGTTTCTGGCCACCGGCCCGATGGCAGGTTCCGAGGCCAGCGACAGGCCGAATTCCGGCACCGTGGTCAGCGCGAAAGGGCACAGCCCCGCCGCCCGGAACCGCGCCGCAAGCTGGCTGTGTTCGCCCATCCCCTCACGCGGGAACAGCGCTGACCCGGCCGCGACCGGAAAGCCCAGAAATGGCGCGCCAAGGTCTTTCACGACCAGTGGCACGCCGCCAAAAGCCGCATAGCGCTGCGGCGCATTGCCGGGAAGCGCGTCGAATTCGCCGGCCAGCGCCCGCCCGCGCGCTTTGTTCAGATGGGCCAGCGCGCCAAGACCGGCGCGCGCCTCTGCCTGCGCGAAAGAGGCCTCCATCGCCTCTGCCGCTGTCAGATGACCCCGGCGGATCGCCGAGGCCAGTCCTGTCGCATCTGACCCCATCCAGGCTTACTTCGGCTCGTCGAAGTTCTGCGGCACGGTGAAGGAGCCGGCCTTGATCCCGGCCCGGACCTTCTCCATCGCGGCCTCGGCATCGGCAGGCGCAACGCCGGTCACATAGGAAATATCGCTGCCGCCCTCTTTCATCAGGCCGAAGGGGGTATAGTCCTTGCCGGTCGGATTGCCTGCCGCCACATCGGCGACGATGGCGTTCAGAATCGGGCGGAAGCCCCAGAGCGCATTGGCGAAAACCGTGTCGGGATACATCGGCGTATAGTCGATCAGCGAGCCGATGGCCTTGATGCCCCGCTCTTTCGCGGCATCTGCGGTGCCGATCCGCTCGCCAAAGAGGATATCCGCTCCGGCGTCGATCATGGCAAGCCCCGCCTCGCGCGCTTTCGGCGGGTCAAAGAAGGTGCCGATCCAGGATACCAGCAGCCTGGCATCGGGGTTGACCGCCTTCACGCCCTCACCGAAGGCATTGATCAGCAGGTTGATTTCCGGGATCGGCATGGCGCCGACCGAACCCACCACATTCGACTTCGTCATCTTGCCGGCCAGCATCCCGGCCAGATAGGCGCCATCATAATTCCAGGTGCCGAAAGTACCGAAATTATCCCCCTCCGGCCCGCCGGACGAGCCCATCACAAAGGCGGTTTCCGGGTAATCGGCGGCGACTTCGCGGCCCTGACGTTCAACCGGGAATGTCTCGCCGATGATCAGCTGGTTGCCGGCTTCGGCATATTCGCGCATCGCGCGCGGGTAATCGGTGGCCGAAACCCCCTCCGAGAAGGTGTATTCAATCGCACCCTCTGCCGCCGCCTCAAGCAACGCCTTATGCAAGACCGAGTTCCAGGCGTTTTCCACCGGCGAGCCATGCACGCCCGCGACCTTTACCGCCGTCGCGGCATAGGCGGGCCGCAGCACAGGCAGCGAGGAGGCGCCGAGGATCAGCCCCGATTGCAGAAGAAAGCGGCGTGAAAGACGAAGATCCTTTGTCATGTTTACCCCCTGTGGCCGGACATGTTGCTCTCACAGTGGTGAGAGCCAGAGGCCCGCAAGTCAACGGTTTCGTCTTGTGCCATGCCCCTCGTGCAAGAGACAGCCCTTCGCCGCACAAATTTTGACCATGCGGTCAGATTAGCTGTGTTTGCGACCACCGCCCTCCTGATCGGGGAACCAGTCATCGGGATAGGGATACCACCAGGATTGCCGCACGGGCCGGTGATCCAGGATCACCATTTTCGAGCGCCGGAACGCGTCGAGCCCCTGGCGCCCCAGCTCGCGCCCCAGCCCCGAGGCCTTCCAGCCGCCAAAGGGCAGCGCATCATTGTCGATCATCGGGTTGTTGACCCAGACCATGCCGGCCTCAAGCCGTTCCGAGGCCTCGATCGCCTCCTCCAGCGATGTGGTGAAGATCGAGGCGCCAAGGCCAAAGGGACTGTCATTCGCCGCCTCTATCGCAGCATCGAAATCAGCCACGCGGACGACCGCGACCACGGGGCCGAAGATTTCTTCGCTGAGGATCTCCATATCCGGGGAGCAGCCGGTGAGGATCGTGGGCTCATAGAACCAGCCGGTTTCCAGCCCCGGAGGGATGCGGCCCCCGCATTCGAGCTTTGCGCCTTTCGCGATGGCATCCGCCACCAGACGCATCACCTTGTCGCGCGCCGCTTTTGAGACCAGCGGGCCGATCTCGTGCCGCCCCAGCCCGTTCCCGATCCTGAGCCGCTGTGTTTCAGCCACGAAAGCCGCGATGAACGCGTCATGGATCGCATCCACCGCATAGATCCGCTCGGTCGAGGTACAGACCTGGCCCGACATATGGAAGGCGGCAGTCACCGCCCCCGCCGCCGCAACCTCCAAAGGTGCCGAGGCCGCGATCACCATCGGGTCGGACCCGCCCGCCTCGATCACCGCCGGCTTCATCTTTGCCGCCGCCGCCATGGCGACCGCCCTGCCCCCGGCAACCGAGCCGGTAAAGGCCACCGCATGGGTGTGATCGGACCCGACCAGCGCCTCACCCAAAGCGCGTCCGCCGGGCAGGCAGGCGACCAGCCCCTCGGGCAGCCCGTCAAACACCTTCATAAATTCCAGCGTCGACAGCGTCGTCGCCTCGGCCGGTTTGATGATGCAGCCATTCCCCGCCGCCAAAGACGCCGCCACCGTCCAGCACATCAACAGGATCGGGAAGTTGAACGGCATGATATGGACGGAAACGCCAAGCGGTTCATAGCGCACATATTGGGTGGAGCCGATCTGCGTGGTGCCAGCGATCTTGCCGGCCTCATCCCGCGCCATTTCCGCGTAATAGCGGAAGATCGGCGCGACATTGGCGATCTCGCCGATGGCTTCGGGCCAGGGTTTGCCCATCTCGCGGCTCATCAGCGTGGCGCAGGCGCGGAAATCGGCGGCCTCGATCCGGCCGGCCAAATCATGCAGGATCTTCGCGCGGGTCTTCGCATCGACCCGTTTCCAGGCCTTTTGCGCAAGGTTCACCCGGGCGATCACCGCCTCAGCCTCGGCCCCGGTCACCTCCACCCGCTGGCCGACCACGCCCAGCGTCGCCGGGTCGATCACGTCATGCGCAACGCCCTGGCTTTGGTGGAAACCGGGGGTGAGGTAATAGCACAGATCGGACATTTCCGGCCCTCTCAGCGGATCATATAGACTTTGCGGATCGTCTCATGGACGGTGCAGACGCCTTTCCAGTCCTTCGGGAAGAAGGCGGCGGTGTCGGGGGTGATCTCGATCACATCGCCCGACTCGTGGACATAGGTGCAGCGCCCCTCAAGGAAATGGCAGAACTCGTCCGAGGTGACATGGCAGACCCATTTGCCCGGCGTGCAGATCCACATGCCGCATTCGGATGATCCGTCTGCGTTGCGAAACAGCACCCGGCCCGAGACATGGCTTTCGCCCTCGACCATGGTGTCGATCACGCCCCAGTCGACCACATCGGTGATCGCTTTGGGGTTTTGCATCAAGGGGGTGGTCAGGTCGGTATTGACGGCTTTGGACATGATGAAACCTCAGGCGAGCATATAGATATTGCGGATGGTCTCGATCACTTCGGCGGTGCCCTCGTAACCGGCGGGGAAGACGACGCAGGAACCGGGGCCGACCTCGGTGACGGTGCCGTCTTTGGCGGTGTAGCGGGCGCGGCCCGCGACGAAATGGCAGAACTCGTCACGCGGAACCGAGATTTTCCAGGTGCCGGGCGTGCAGACCCAGATCCCGGATTCCGACTGGCCACCGCCGGGAAGTTGCGTCTTCCACAAGAGCCGCCCGGTTGAATGTGAGGCGCCCGCAAGGGCATCGGGCTGCACGCCCCAGTCGGCGAGATCGTCATAGGTCTCGGCCCCGTGGATATGGGGGGCGGAGCTTTTGAGATTGGTCATGTCACTTCTCCAGCAGATCGGTCAGCAGTTTTGCCGCCGTTTTAGGCCCTTCGCAGGCCTGCATATGTTTCGATGTGGCTCTGAGCCGGGCCTGAAGCGTGGCATCGGTCAGGCAGGCCTCGATCTTCGCGGTCAGCTCCGCATCCGTCCAGTCATAGCGATCCGAGCGGAAACCATGGCCGGTTTCCTGGACGCGGGTGGCATTGTCATGCCCGTCCCAGACATAGGGCATGATGATCGCAGGCTTTCCGAAATAGAGGCATTCGGTAAAGCTGTTATTGCCGCCGTGATGGATCACGGCATCGACCTGGGGGATCACCGAGGGCTGCGGGAACCAGGATTCGATCACCACATTTTCCGGCACATCCGTATAGCTGTCCTTGTAATCACCGACATTGACCAGCGCGCGGTAGCGCGAGCGGCCAACCAGCGCAATCAGGCGTTTCAGAAGTTCCGTATCCCCCGCCCCGAGCGAACCGAAAGAGATGTAAAGCAGCGGCCCGTCATTGTTTTTCGCGAATTTCGGCACCTCATAAGCGGCCTCTTTGCGAACGCAGCCCTGGAGATACTGGAATTGTTCCGGATCAAGCGGGTGGCGGCGCTTATAGGTGACCTCGGACGGGTAGAGGAGGAGATTGAGGTAAGGCGAGGCCTCGAAAAACTGGCCGACCGGATAGGGATCTTCACCGTTTACCGCAAGGAAGGCGTTGAAATCGTCATGGATCGGTTTGATCACCCGGTTGAATTTCTCGCGAAATGCCGCATGGCCCGCGCGGTCGTTTTCACCAAGGCCCGAGAGATGCGGCGGGATATCCTCATCCTCGATCTCGTTTTCCGAACAGGAGATGACCCGTACCCAGGGCACGCCGAATTGTTTGATCGCGGGGAAAAGAATGACGTTATCGACCGCGATCACATCGGGTTTGATACGGGCCAGCACTGCGGGCAGGTCTTTTTGCGCCCATTTGGCTGAATCGACGATGGCTTCCCAGCATTCCTTTACATAATTGTCGATCTGCTCGATCGGTTTCTTACAGAAATTCGGGATATGGCCGTTGATGAAATCCTCCCAGAATTTGGCCATTTGTTCGGCGGGCATCGGCTCTGACAGAGCGACGGGATGGGCCTCGAAGCCGTAACCCTCATAGACGGGGACGAAGCCCGGATCCGAGAGGAAGACCGCTTTATGCCCCATGGCAGTGACGGCCTGGGCGATGCCGACCGAGTTCAGCGCCGGGCCGAAGGCCGCTTCGGGGAAGAAGGCGAAGGTCTTTTGCGGCATGGGTATCCTCCTTGGATCAGGCGGTGGGTCAGGCGGGAAAGAGCTTTGTGTCAGCGGCTTTCCAGCTGAGTGTGACGGTTTTGCCCGGGCCCAGATCGCGGCTTTCGGCCTGATCGGCGGTGAGGCGGGCGATGATCGGGGCGGCGTCGGTGGCGATATGGAGCTGAAGATCAAGCCCGTGATAGGCCAGCGCGGTGATGGTGCCCGTCAGCCGGTTGTCGGGTCGGGCGCTCTCGCTTGCTGAGGTATCGAGCCGCAGCGGCCCAATCTCCAGTCTTTCTGGTCGCACTGCGGCGACCAGCTGCACGTCATTCGGGACCGGGGCGACTGTTGAGATCGGAGCGCCGGTCATGGTGGTGAGGCTGTCGCCGTTGCGGATAAGAGGGATGAAATTCATCACACCGATGAATTCGGCAGCGAAGCGGTTCAGGGGCTGTTCATAGACCTCGCGGGGCGTGCCGCATTGCAACAGGCTTCCGTCTTTCAGGATCGCGATGCGATCGGCCATGACCAGCGCCTCTTCCTGGTCATGGGTCACCACGATGAAGGTGATGCCGAACTCGTGCTGGATCCGTTTCAGCTCCAGCTGCATCTCGGAGCGCAGCTTCTTGTCCAGCGCGCCAAGCGGCTCATCCAGCAAGAGAAGTTTCGGCCGTTTCACCAGCGCCCGCGCCAGCGCCACCCTTTGCCGCTGCCCGCCCGAAAGCTGATCGGGCTTGCGCCCCGCCAGATGCGCCAGCTGCACCTTTGCCAGCATCTCATCGACGCGCGCGGCAATCTCACCGCGCGCCAGGCGCTCCATCTCAAGCCCGTAAGCGATATTCTTCGCCACCGTCATATGCGGAAACAGCGCATAGGACTGGAACATGAGGTTCACCGGCCGCCGGTTCGGCGCCAGCGCGGTGATGTCCTGGCCATCCAGCAACACCCGGCCCGAGGATGGTGCCTCGAACCCGGCCAGCATCCGCAGAAGCGTCGTCTTCCCCGACCCCGAGGCGCCAAGCAGCGCGAAAAACTCACCCTGGCGGATATCGAGACTGACGCCGTCCACCGCGCGCTGCGTCCCGAACCGCTTTTCCAGATCCTGCACAGAGAGAAAGGCGCTCATGGTCCGGTCAGGCTCCCGCGGTTGAAGCGTTGCGCCAGCGTCAGCGTGACCAGCGAAAATACCATCACCAGCACTGCCAGCACGTTGATCTCGGGCGTGATGCCGAAGCGGATCATCGAATAGATCTGCATCGGCAAAGTGATCGAGGCGCGGCTGGAGCCTGCGGTGAAGAAGGCGATGATGAATTCATCCACCGACAGCGTGAAGGCGAGCAGCGCGCCTGCGATGATTGCCGGCGCCAGCACCGGCAGCATCACCCGCCAAAGCGTCACCAGCATCGAGGCGCCGAGATCGGCGGAGGCCTCGGCCACCGACCAGTCGAACACCCTGAGCCGCGCCCGCACCACCGCGCAGACAAAGGCCAGGTTGAACACCACATGCGACAGGATCACCGTATGCAGGCCCAGCCGGAAATCCGTCAGCGAAAAGAAACTCAAAAGCGCAATCGCCAGCACGATATCGGGAATCACCATCGGCGCGAAAATCAGCGTCTCGATCATGCGGCCCCGGCGGCGGCGGATCTCGACCCCGATGGCCAGCAGCGTGCCCAAAAGCGTCGCGAAAAAGGTCGAGACCAGCGCCACGATCAGCGTATTCCAGGCCGCGCGCAGAATGTCCTGGTTCTGAAACAGCGAGCCATACCATTTCAGCGAGAACCCGGTCCAGGCCGTGGGCATGCCGCCGGCGTTGAAGGAAAGCCCCACCAGAACCGAAATCGGAATATAGAGAAAGGCGAAGACCAGCACGAGGATGGTCAGGGTCAGGCTGGCGGGCGCTTTCATCGCAGCCCCCCGCCCGAGCCACGCTCGGCCACAAAGGTCTGCAGCGTCAGAAAAAGCATCATCACCGCGATCAGCACCATCGAAATCGCGGCACCGAAGGGCCAGTCATTGGCGGTCAGGAACTGCGCATAGACAAGATTCCCGACCATCTGGAACTGCCCGCCGCCCAAAAGTGCCGGCGTCACGAAATTGCCGATCGACAGCACGAAGACGAAAACAAAGCCGGTGGCGAGGCCGGTGAAACTCATCGGCAGGATCACCCGGCGGAAGGTGGTCCAGCCGCTGGCGCCCAGATCGGATGAGGCCTCGGCAATCTCGGGGTTCAGTCGCGACAAAGGCGCGTAGCAGGCCAGAATGACAAAGGGCAGGTAGTTATAGACAAGGCCAATCACCACCGCCGTCTCGGTGTACAGCATTGCCGGCAGCTCGCCCTCATAACCAAGGCCCCGTGCCAGGCCGACGATCAGCCCCTCGCGGTTCAGCAGCACGATCCAGGCATAGGTCCGCACCAGGTAATTCGACCAGAAGGGCAGAATGGCGAAGAACAACACCAGCGGCTGATTGCGCCGGGGCAGCGCGGCAATGGCGAAAGCGGCGGCGTAGCCGATCACGCTGGCGATCAGCGCCGCCAGCCCGGCAATCCAGGCCGATTTCAGGAAGATCCAGGCGTAAAGCGGGTCGATCACCAGCCGGAGATTTTCCAGCGTGAACGTGTATTCAATGCCGCCGTAAACCCCGCGCCGAAAGAAGGCGAGCGTCAGGATCAACAGGCAGGGCACCACCATGAAAGCGGTCAGCCAGGCCAAAGCAGGCGTCATCAGGAACAGGGATTTGCGGTCCTGCATCGGGGCACTCTGAGCGGGGACAGGACCGGGCCATCACAGCCCGGCCACAGGATCAGGTCGATGGCATCAGTTCGATGCCATGATCTCCGAGACGATGCGCGAATAATCCCGCTGCGCCTCACCGACATTCCTCAGCTGCTCATGCGCCATCAGTTCAGAGGGCGTCATCGCCATATTGGGAAACTGGGTCAGGAGTTCCGGCGCCAGCCCTTCCATCGCCGGTTTGTTCGGCACCTTGTAAAGGATGTTCTCGGCCGCCCAGCGGTGGTTTTCGGCATCGAGAATGAAGTTGATGAACGCATGCGCCGCGTCCTTGTTTTCCGACGCTTTCAGAATGACCATCGTATCGGCCCAGAGGTCTGACCCCTCTTTCGGCACGACATATCTGATGTCCGCATTCTCGGCGATGCCGTAATTGCACCAGCCATCCCAGGCCTCGACCAGCAGCGCCTCGCCGGAAACCAGTTTGGAATAGAAGGTGGTGTCATCATAGGCGAGCAGGGTCTTTTTCGCGGCGATCAGCAAATCCCTGACCTCGGCCAGTTTCGCCGGATCGGTCTCGTTCACCGAATAGCCTTTGGCAAGAAAGCCGGCGCCCAGCAGCCAGCGATCGGTCGCCAGCATGGTGACCTTGCCCTTCAGCGCATCGACCGGGGCGAGCAGGTTGAACCAGCTGTCAGGCGTGCCCTCAACGAGGTCCGAGCGGTAGCACAGCCCGGTCGTCCCCCAGGCATAGGGCACCGAGAATGTATTGCCCGGGTCGTGTTTCAGTTCGGTCGCCTCGGGGTAGAGATTGGCGAGGTTCGGGATTTTGGCATGGTCCAGCGGTTCGGTCAGGCCCATCTGGAACAACACCTCGGCAAAAGGCGACGAGACGAAAACCACGTCATAGCCCTTGCCGCCCGAGGCGATGATCTTGCCCATGATCTCTTCATTGGTGGCATGCAGCACCAGTTCGGCCGTGTTGCCGCTTGCCTCGTTGAATTTGGCGATGGCATCGGGGGCCATATAGCCATCCCAGTTCGAGACGGTCAGCGGATCGGCCAGCGCCGCACCCGACGATATAAGGCCCGAGGCCAGGGCCCCGCTCATAGCCCCGGCCAAAGCGAAGGCACTCAGGCGCTTGCCTTTCATCAGCATTCCTCCTGTTGGATGCCGCATTCCGGTGCGGCGGAGATTTTTTTGCCGGTTCTTGATGACCGATGCTTCTGATCGTACGGTTGCTAAAAAAAGTACGTCAAACTGTATTTACTGTTCCGGAAATTACCACAGCGTGCGGTCGGCAGAGAGGAGAGGAATGCGATGACGGGGACACGCCGCACCGCCCGGTTGAACCATCTTGAACTGGCCCGCCAGGTGGTCGCCTTCGCGCTGGAGCGCGGGATGAAACCGGGCGAGCATCTGCCGGAAGAGGCGTTGTCGCGCAGCTTCGGCATCTCGCGCACCCCGATAAGGTCCGCACTCAGGCTGCTGGAAGAAAAGGGAATTGTGGTCAAACGCGCCGAAGAGGGCTATTTCCTGGCGCTTGGCCCGCAAGAGGGTCTGGCCGAGGCGCAAACCCGGATCGGCGATGAGGAACAGACCCTGCCCGAACGCATCCTCGCAGATCGTGCGGCGCGACGGATCGGCGATCTGCAATCCGTCAGCGCTTTGGTCAGACGTTATGCAACATCCAGGCACTCTGTACTGAATGCATTAAAAATACTGTCAACAGACGGATTCATCACCCAATTGCCAGGACGGGCCTGGGCGTTTCAGCCCTTGCTCGACACGCCGCGCGCCATTGCCGAGAGTTTTGCCTTCCGGCTGATGGCGGAGCCGCAGGCCATTCTTGCCCCTGGATTCCAGCTGGACGCGCCGCGTGCCGGTGCGCTCAGGCCACAGATGCGCGATTTTGCCGAGGCTCCGGAAAGCCGGCTGGCCGCTGTGTCCTTCCGGCGGCTGGACCATGATTTCCACATGCTGATCGCGGAAAGCTCGGGCAACCGCTTCCTCTCGGGCGCGCTGATCGCGCATCACCGGCTGCGTCGGCTGGCGCAAAAGGACGCGCCGCCGCCGCCCTTCCGCATGCGCCAGGCCATGGGCGAGCATCTCGACATTCTCGACAGCCTTGAACGCAGCCAGCCGGAACTCGCCGCCGATCAGATGGTGCTGCATCTGCGGCGCTCGGGCATCCGCCGCCCCGAAGCCGCCGGGCGTGGTGCCCCGATCCGGCGCGGAGGCCCCGCATGAGCCGCCCGGCCCTGATCGCCTTTTTTCCCGAAGCCAGCTTTGGCGCCGCGCTGAACTGTGTCGGCATTGCCCGGGCGCTGCGCGCACGCGGCGCCGAGCCGGTTTTCCTTTGCCATCCGGGCTTTACCGGCGTCTTTGCCGAATATGGGTTCCGCGAATATCACCTGAGCCCGGCGCGCCTCGCCGGGTCCGGCGATTACTGGCAGAGCTTTGTCGACACCCATCTGAGCCATTTCGACCAGACCCCGCTGGAGCAGCTGCGCTCTTACGTCGCCCCGACATGGGAGGCGATTGTCGATACCGTCATCGCCGTTGAGGACTCGCTTGAATCCCTGCTGGCACAGATCCAGCCCGATCTTGTGCTTTTGGACAATGTGGTGATGTTTCCGGCGATCCTGCGCGCAGGGGTTCCCTGGATCCGGGTCGTCTCCTGCGCCGAGACAGAGATCTCCGATCCGCTGATTCCGCCGCCGCTTTCGGGCCTGTCGCCAGGCGATCAGACCGGGCGTGCCGAATTCGAGACCGAGGCGCTGGCCGCCACCAAAGCCGCGCATGACCGCTATAACGGCTTTCGCCGCCAGCGTGGGCTGAGACCGCTGCCGCCCGGGATGTTTCTGGAAAATTCAGCCTGGAACAATCTTTTGCTGGCACCCACTGCCGTGCGCTACAGGCGCGCCGAGCCGCTGCCCCAGGCCAGTTTCACCTTTCTTGAGGGCTGCGTACGCGATGAAGGCGCCTATGATCCGCCCCCCCTGCCCGATAATCGCGGCCCGCTGGTCTATATGAGCTTCGGCAGCCTCGGCGCCTCGGATATCCCGCTGATCCGCCGGATGATCGCGGTCTTTGCCGGGATCAGAGCGCGGTTCTTCGTCAATGTCGGGGGCTACCTGGACGCGTATCACGACGTGCCCGACAATGTGCTGCTGGGCAGTTGGTTCCCGCAGCCCGCCGTGCTGTCCGAGGCGCAGCTTTTCATCCATCACGGCGGCAATAATTCCTTTTGCGAGGCGCTGTTCCATGGCGTTCCCTCGCTGATCATGCCCTATTGCTGGGACGGGCATGACAATGCGCGCCGCGCCGATGATACCGGCTGTGGGGTGATGATGCACCGCTCGGACTGGACGCCTTCCGAGCTGGCCGAGGTGATCGAGGGGCTGCTGGATCACGCGCCGATGCGGGCGCATCTGGCGGCGGTTTCGGCGGCGATGAAGGCCGATCCCGGGGTGGAGCGGGCGGCGGATGCGGTGCTTGCAGCGATTGGGAGGGGCGGAAATGACCGAACGGATCAGGCTTGAAAGCGGCACTGTGACGACGGAAATCGCGATTTTCGGGGCCGAGTTGCGGTCACTGCAACAGCGCGGGCAAGAGCTGCTCTGGCAGGCGGACCCGGATTTCTGGGATCAGTCGAGCCCGCTTTTATTCCCGATCTGCGGCAGGGCGATCGACAATCGCGTCGGGATCGACGGCCAGGATCACCCCATGACCATCCACGGTTTTGCGATGCTGAGCCGGTTTCAGCTGCTGGAAAGCGGCCCGGATTTCTGCCGCTTTGAACTGGTGGCGAATGCCGCCAGCCGCGAAAGTTATCCGTTCGATTTCAGGCTGCTGCAATCTTACCGGCTGAGCGGCGACCGGCTGGATTGTGAAACGCGGATCGAGAACAGCGGCGCGCGGCCGATGCCGTTCAGCTTTGGCTATCATCCGGGCTTTGCGCTGCCACTGCCGGGGGTTGCAGGCGCGCATGAGGTGCGGCTGCTGAATGGCGCCTCCCCCGCCCCGGCAGAGCAGCGCGAGAATTTCCTGACCGGTGGCCAGATCCCGACACCCTTCCATGACGGGCGGCTGGCGGTGGAGGATGCGACATTTCACCCTTCGTCCTCGATCATCCTGGCCGAGGGGTCCGGGGATGGGCTCTTCTATGGCAGCGGCGCCCGCGGGCTGGAAATCCGCTGGCGCGGGCTGGAAAACCTGGTGCTGTGGCGACCGCAGCGGGCCGGCTTCCTTTGTGTCGAGCCCTGGCAGGGTCTGCCATCGCAGATCGGCGCCGGGCCAGAGCTGGCGGCGCGGCCCTATAGCCTGACCCTCGCCCCGGGTGAGGCGCGGGATTTCGGGCTTTCGGTCGAGATGGCGGCGCTTTAACGGGCGCCACGCTCGAAGCTTTCGCCCAGAGCTGCCGGCAGGCTGGCCTTGCGGCCGGCGACCAGCAAGACCAGCATGACCATGGCAAAGGGCAGCATCTGGATCACATCGACCGGCACATTGACCCCCGCCACCTGCAAGGCGGTGGTCATGGAAAGGCTTGCACCGAACAAAAGCGCACCGCCCAGCACCCAGAGCGGCCTGCCCCGCGCCAGCATGGCCAGCACGATGGCGATGAAGCCGTTGCCATGGCTCATAAACGGGATGAAGACGCCCGCGACGGCAACCGACATGAAGGCGCCGCCAAGGCCCGCAAGCGCGCCGGTGGTCAGCACCGCCAGCGCGCGGGTGCGGATCACATCGACCCCGGCGGCATCCAGCGCAGCCGGTTTGTCGCCCGCCGCCTGGAGCGCGGAACCGAGATGCGTCATCCGGTAGATCCAGGCAAAAACCGCAACCAGGATCACCGTGAGATAGACGATGGGGTTATGGTTGAAGAACATCGGCCCGATAACGGGGATCTGCGACAGGCCGGGGACCGGCCAGCTCTGCATGCCGTCAAGCCTTGGATAGCTGCGCGAGAACTGGACGAAGTGTAAAAGCGCGGTCAGACCCTGGACCAGCAGCGTCAGCGCGATGCCGATCACGATCTGATTGAGGCCAAGGATGACGCAGAAGACGACCATCAGCGAGGCGACAATCATCCCCGCGCCGGCGCCGCCCAGAAAGCCAAGCGCAGAGCTGCCGCTGGTCCAGGCCACCAGGAAACCGGCATAGGCTCCGGCGAGGATCATGCCCTCAAGGCCGATATTCAGAACGCCCGCCTTTTCCGACAGCTGCTCGCCAAGGCCGGCAAGCAGCAAAGGCATGCCCGCCATGACGGCGCCGAGGAAGAGGGTGATGAGGAAGGTCTCGGTAAACATCAGGGCCTCATTGTCTGGCGCGCGCGCGGCGGCGCTTGTCGGCATATTCCGCGAGGCCGAGGGTGATCAGCAGCAGCGCCACGATGACAAGCGAGAAGAAGCTCGGGACGCCAAGGCGGCGCGCGGCGCTTTCGCCGCCAATGGTCAGGGCGGAGAAGAGGAAGACATAGGCAATCGAGCCAAACCCGTTCAGCCGGGCCAGAAAAACCAGCGGCACCACCGTCAGGCTATAGGCCGGGTTCCAGTCGGCGCGGACATTGCCTTGCGTCCCGAGGATATCGACCGCCCCCGACAATCCCGCCAGCGCGGCCGAGATCGCAAAGACCGCGATGGTCAGTTTCGGAACCGACAGCCCGGCATGAACCGCCGCGCGGGGGTTCGCACCCACCACCCGCAACCGCATCCCGAAGGCCGTCCGCGTCATCATCAGATGGACAAGAACCACCACGACCAGCCCGATGAGCAGCCCCGAAGACACCGTGGTATCGAAAAGACGCGGCAGCCGCGCCTCGACCGGCAGGGTGCGGGTCTGCGGTGTGGTGGTGGCGGGATCGAGAAACGCGAGCTTCACCAGCACATTGGCGAAAGAGACCCCCAGAAAGCTCATCATCAGCGTGGTGATGATCTCGTTGATCCCCTGAAAGGCTTTCAGCAGCGCCGGCAGAACCGACCAGGCCGCGCCGATCACCGCGCCGGTCAGAAGGCCCGTGACCAGCACCAGCCAGACCGGCATCCCCGCCTCATGCATCAGGGGGGTCATCGCAGCCACCATCACAGCGGCCAACAGGAACTGCCCGTCACCACCGAGATTCCAGATCCCGGCGCGAAACGCCACGATCAGGCTCGCCGCGATCAGAAGCAGCGGGCCCATCCGGGTCAGTGTCGCCTCCAGCCCCGAGGGCCTGAGGATCGAACGCTCGACCACAAAGGCGTAATAGCTGAGCGGATTGACCCCCATCGCCAGCAGGATCAGCCCGCCAAGCGCCAGCGCCGCCAGCAAAGGCCCGATCAGCAAAGCCAGCATCCAGAGCCAGTCCCGCCCCGGCTTGCCGCCTGATTTACCCCCTGCAACGGGCAGTGAAACGTCACTCATGGCTCTTCTCCCGCGCTCATCAGGCGGCCGATGGCATCGCGCGCGCGCGCGTCATTATCGACAATGCCGCGGATCCGGCCGCGGTCGATCACCGCGATCCGGTCGGCCAGCTCCAGCAGCTCATCCAGATCGGTCGAGATCAGCAAGACCGCCTTGCCGGCCTCTGCCGCCTCGCGGATCCGGTCCCGCGTCGCGCGGATATTCTGCACATCAAGGCCGTAGGTCGGCTTGGCGAAAATCACCGCCTCGGCGCTTCCGGTCAGCTCACGCGCCAGCAAAACCTTCTGGATATTGCCACCCGAAAGCTTGCCCACCGGCGTCTGCACGCCCGGGGTGCGGATGTCGAAATTCTTCACATGCTCTTCGGCCTGGGCGCGGATCGCCTGTGGCTTTTCCAGACCCTTTTGCCAGAAGGGCGTCGAGCCGATCTCTTTCAGCAGGAAATTCACCGCGACCGGGAAGGCGCCGACCGTGCCCTCGCCCAGCCTGTCATCGGTGACATAGCGCAGCCCCGCCGCGCGGCGCCCGCCAACGGTCATCCCGCCGATCTCGCGCCCGTTCAGCCGCACCGATCCGGCCGAGGGCACCTGGCCCGACAAAGCCTCGGCCAGTTCCTTTTGCCCATTGCCGTCGATGCCCGCGAGGCCGAGGATCTCGCCCCGATGCACCGAAAATGTCGCGTTTTGCAGCGGGATGCGGCCAGCGCCGGCGGTCAGGCCGGCAACCTCCAGCACCAGGGGGCCGGGTTCTCGCCCTGAGCGCGGCGCCCCCTCCCCGGCGGCCGAGCCGGAACCGGCGCCGAACATCAGCGCGATGATCCGCGCGGTATTCCCGGCATCGGTCTGGGCGCGCAGTTCCTGAGGCCCGATCTCGCCCGCATTCTTCCCCAGCCGCAGCACCGAAATCCGGTCGCCGTAAGCCAGCGCCTCATTCAGCTTATGGGTGATGAAGATGATCGCCAGCCCCTCTGCCACCAGGCGCCGCATCAGTTCCCCCAGCGAGACCGCCTCATGCGGGGTCAGCATCGCCGTCGCCTCGTCCAGGATCAGACAGCGCGAGCCGCGCATCAGCGCGCGCAGGATCTCGACCTGCTGCCGCTCGCCCAGCGAAAGGGTCGAAACCAGCGCGAAAGGATCAACGCGCAAACCAAGCCGCGCCGCTGTTTCCACAATGCGCGCCGCCTGGCCCTCGCGATCCGGGCGCTTCCACCAGGTGCCACCAAGGGTGAAATTGTCAACGACCGACAAAGACGGCACCAGCATCGAATGCTGGAACACGGTGCCGATGCCCAAAGACAGTGCATGGCGCGGCGAGGTGACGGTGACGCGCGCGCCCCCGATCTCGATATGGCCCTGATCGGGCTGTTGCAGCCCCGAAAGCATGCCGACCAGGGTGGATTTCCCGGCGCCGTTCTCACCGAGAAGCACATGCACCTCGCCCGGGAAAATCTGCGCACTGACATTGTTATTGGCGATCACGCCCGGGAATCGCTTGGTCAGGCCTTTCAGCGCGACAACAGGTCCCGGGGTCGCGGGCGGTTCTGACACCGCCGCCCCGACTGGTGACTGCATGGAGTGGTCCTTCATGGAAAGCCCGCATCCGGCGCTCTGGCCACGCGGGAAATGTCGCTGGCGGGCGGGGCCAGTGCGGCCCCGCCCCGGCAGTCGCCGCTTACTCGACGGCTTTCACCAGGGCACGCACGCTCGCGGCGTCATACTTCGCCTCGACCTTAATCGTGCCCGAGATGATCTCGGCCTTCAGCGCCTCGATCTCGGCCCAGACATCATCGGGGATATTGGCGGTCTTCAGCAGGTGCAGACTGTCATCCGAGAGTTTGATGTCGTAATTCTTCTCGCCGTAAGTGCCGGCTTTCAGATCGGCAATCATCGCGGCATAGACCGGGGTAAGATCCCAGACGACCGAGGACAAGAGATACCCCTTGTCGATCGAGGTCTTGTCGCCGATCACGTCGATGAAATAGGCCTTGCCGCCATCGGTCGCCGGCGTGGTTTCCACCGCCTGCAACATACCGAAGGAAGACCCGTTGCCCTGGCCGAAGATGATATCCGCGCCCGAGGCGATCACGGTTTCCGTCACGCGCTTGCCGCCGGCGGCATCGGCATAGGCGGCCGGCCCGATCACCGCATAGCGGACCTCGACCTCGGGCTTCTCGGCCTTGACGCCCTCGGCAAAGGCGATGGACATATTGTTCCAGGACGGCGGCTCGCCCGAGACCACGATACCGACAATACCGGTGCGGGTCATTTTGGCGGCCAGACGGCCCGCGAGATAGGCGCCATCCGAGCCGGTCGCGGTATAATCGGCAACCTTACCCTTCGACAGCTTGTCCGGCATATCGACAATCGCCACCGGAACGCCCAGTTCCTCGCCGATCTCGGGCGCCGAAGTGTTGTAGCCCGAGGCATGGCCGATCAGCAGATCGGCGCCGTCTTCGGCCAGTTCGCGCAGCGTCGGACGCACATCGCCGTAACCGAGATTCTCGGCCACGATAACCTCGATCCCCGCCGCCTCGCCGGCTTTGCGGGCCGCATCGACGCCTTGCTGGTTCCAGCCCATATCGGTGCCCATTTCGGGCGCGAGAATCGCAATGGAATCAATCTCATCCGCCGAGGCCACCCCCGCCCAGCCCATAAGGGCGAGCGCAAGAACCGAGCGGCTGACAGTGCCGGTAATGGTCTTTTTCATCTCATCTTTCCCTGTTGTCGTTTTACAGTTGACACTCAGCCGCGGCCCGGATGCCATCCGGTCAGTTGACCTCCGAACCTACGGCTTATGATGCAGTTTCCCCGCATACTTTCTGTTACGACCCCTGTTCTGGCGTTCGTCGCCAGTATCGCCGGGGTATATTCCGCACCGGCATCTGCCGCGCAGCATAGTGTGGAAATCGCGATAACCAATACCGGAGATGCGGCGCTGGAATGCGGTGCGGCAATCGCGCACTGGTTTTCCGAAGATCTGGGCCATGCGGCCCCCGGCGAGACGCTGGAGATCCGGTTCGGATATGATCTGGGCAGCGGCACCGTGTTCCGCCTGAACGAGGTCGGCGATGAAATGGCGGTGCAACGGGTCTGGTGCGGGGCCGAGGGCAATGCCTGGCCCACCCGTGCCGAAATCCCGCTTGAGCGGCGGGCGGGCACCGCCCCTGCCCCGGTCGCGCTGGATTGCGCGACCTCGGCCGGGGGCACCCTTTGCGCGACAAAACCGGCGGAGTGACCGCCGGAGACCGCGCAATTTGCCGCATATCTGAACATCAGACCCCTTCTTCCACCAGGCGGACCTAATCACGGGATTTCCGATCTGCCGGCTGCGGTTACACGGGGAAATTCCCCTTTCCGCGGCATGAGACACCAGGACCCCGATTGACAGCACAAGAATACGATAACATTATCATACCGTAATACAATGTGAAAAAATCCTCTGCCTGATGCCCTGGTTGAATTTTCCGTCAGATGACTGAATTTTCATCATATTCCATGGCTCGGCGCCAGAAAAACGGCCGATCTCAGCGGCCAGAACAGGGAAAAGACATGCGCAGCGCCATCGTGACCGGAGCGAGCCGGGGCCTCGGGAAAGCCTTTGCCATCGGCCTTGCGAAAGACGGATTCGCGCTTTCGCTGGCGGCGCGCGATGCGGCGGCGCTTGAGGAAACCGCGCAAGAGGCGCTGGCTGCCGGCGCGCCGCAGGTGGTCATCACCGCAGCCGATCTCTCGCAGCCCGGCGCGGCGGCCGGGGTGGTCGGCGCGACGCTGGCCCGGCTCGGGCGAATCGATGCGCTGGTGAACAATGCCGGCGCCACCAGACGCGGCGATTTCCTCGCGCTGTCTGACGAGGATTTCATTGAGGGATTCGCGCTGAAATTCCACGCCAGCGTGCGGTTCTGCCGCGCCGCATGGCAGGCTCTGGAGGCCTCGAAAGGCGTGATCGTCAATATTTCCGGCGTCGGCGCCCATACGCCCGAGCCCGATTTCACCATTGGCGGCCCGGTCAATTCCGCGCTGATCAATTTCACCAAGGCGATCTCGAAACGCGCGCAAGGCGCGGGCATCCGCATCAACACGCTCTGCCCCGGCCATATCGTCACCGACCGCCTTGCCCGCCGCATCGAGACCCGCGCGGCGGAGCGTGGCATCAGCTTTGCCGGGGCCCAGGAGGAGATGCGGATCGAGCACGGCATCGCCGCTTACGGCCAGCCCGACGAGGTCACCAATGTGCTGCGATTCCTGTGCAGCCCGGCGGCAAGCTATGTCCATGGCACGGTGATCAATGTCGATGGCGGCGCAACGCCCGGAATCTGACGCCCGACAGGGGGCGATCAGCCCCCCCCCCCCGAAACCCCCGGGGCGCCTTCAGCCTTCAGCCGCTTCCTGGGCGAGGCGCTTTTTCAGGATCTCGATCGCCACCTTGCCCGCATTCATCACATGGCGGGCGGCGAGCTTTCTCGCCTCTTTGCCACGCCGGGCAGAGAGGTGATCGACCAGTTCTTCCAGCTCTTGCAGGCTTTCCGCCGTGCGGCCCGGTGCCGCCAGCGAGGTCGCGCGCAAGACCATCACGCGGGCATTCAGCGAGGAAAGCGTATGGCCAAGCGCCTCATTATGGGCGCCGAAGATCAGGCTCTCGTAAAAGGCGTTCTTGGCGGTCAGCCGCTCCAGCGGGTCGGTCATGCTGCCGATGCCCTTAAGCCCCTCGAACGACGCTTTCAGCGCGGCGATATCCGCATCGGTGGCGTTGCGGGTGAAAAGCTCGCAGGCCAGACCCTCCAGCTCGATCCGGACCTGGTAGATGCCCTCGGCCTGTTCGGGGGTCAGCGTGGCGACAATCGGCCCGCGATGCGGCACGACCTGCACCAGCCCTTCGCTTTCCAGCTGGCGCAGCGCCTCGCGCACGGCGGTGCGGGACACGCCGGTCATCTCGCAAAGGTCGCGCTCGGTAATGCGCTGCCCGGCGGTGAAATAGCCAAGCGCGATCGAGTTGCGGATGCTCTCGGTCACCGAATGGCGCACCGGAGCAGCGGCCTTGGTCACTCTGAACTCCAGCGGGAGGGCTTTGCCGTTCATTCCATACCACTATGATCGGGGTTGCCGCATAATGATGCGCGGCAGCCAATATGACAATGTTACTATACGACAAACGGCCCTGGCGAAAGGCTCAAACCTTGGCCGCCGCCTTATCCGCCGCCGCGTCGATCACCGCCAGCGCCGCTGCAACCCCGGCGCCGGGGTCGATGCCCCTGACACCCATCGCCTGCATCCCCCCCGCCATCGCGGCCACCGCCACCATGGCATAGGTCGGTTTCGCGGTAGGCCCCATATGGCCGATGCGGGTCAGGCGACCCAGCGTCTCGCCACGCCCCGAGGACAGCATCACCCCATACCGCGCCCGGATCAGCGCGCGCAGAGCCGGTTCGTCGATCCCGTCCGGCGTCTTCACGGCGGTGCAGGTCGGCGAGGCGATCTCTTCGCGGGCCGCCCAAAGCTGCATTCCGGCGGCCAGAATTCCGGCGCGGCAGGCTTTGGCGGTCAGGGCATGGCGGGCCCAGACGGCCTCCTCGCCTTCGGTGAGGTAGACATCAAGCGCCGCGTCCAGGGCGTTGATCTCAGAAACCGAGGGCGTGAAGGGGAAGCCCTGCCCCGCCAGATGCGCGCGCCGCCAGTCGGCAATCGAAAGGATCGAATCCTTCGGCGCGTCCTTGTTGGCCGCGATCTTCGCCCAGCCCCGTTCCGACACATGCAAAAGCGACAGGCCCGGCGGGCAGCCGAGGCATTTATTCGGGCCGGTGACAAAAATATCCGCCTGGCAATCCTCGGGCAGCACCTTCACCCCGCCAAAGGCCGAAACCGAATCGACGATGAAGATCTTGCCCGCTGCGCGCACCGCCGCCCCGATCTCATCAACCGGGTTCAGTGTGCCCGAAGGCGTGTCATGGTGGCAGAGCGATACCACCGCCACATCGGGGCGGGCCTTCAGCGCCTCTGCCACCGCCGCCGCCGTCAGCACCTCATTATAGGGCACTTCCAGCTCGATCAGTTCGCCGGCATAGCGTGCCGCCCAATAACCGAAACCCTTGCCATAGACACCCGAGACCAGGTTCAGCACCACATCGCCTTTCGCGATGACCGAGGCGGCGGCGGCCTCCAGCCCCAGCACCGGCTCTCCCTGCAGGATCACCGGCGGCGTGTCGGTATGGAAGGCGCGCTGCACTTTCGCATTCACCGATTCATAGAATTCGAGGAAAGCCGGGTCGTAATCGTAAAGGACGGGCCGCGACAGGGCACGCAGCACCTCGGGATAGGCATCGACGGGGCCGGTGGTCAGCGTCATCACCGGAGGCGCAATCGGTCTGGTCATCTCACTCTCCTGTTGCCCCTCGCGTCAAAGCGAGGAAGTCGGCCGCGTTGTCGCGGTCCTCAATCGTTTCCAGCGCCCGGATCAGGGCATCGGCGTCCAGCCTGGCGCCGTTATGGCGGATCTGGCCGCGCAGTTTCGCCGCAAGATCGGCCTCTGTCATCGGATGGGCAAGCCCGCCCTTTGCCGCCTCGACCCGGCGGGTGATGCGGCGGCCATCTGTCAGGTCCAGCGTGACCTCCGCCGCCTCCAGCGCGAAGCCCGGATCGTCACAAAAAGCCAGCCTGGAGCCGAATGCGCGCAGCAGCGGCCCGGCCACTGCGGCATCCGAGAAGGCCGCCAGCCCCGCCTCGCCGCGCAAGAGGCTCACCGCCACCGCATGCTGCGCCGAGACCTGGGCGAGCCGCCCCGTCTCAACCCCCGGCCGGTCGGTACGCTGTCTGAGCAAAGGATGCCCGGTCAGCGTGACCCGCGCGATCCGGTCTGCGTCGATCCCCTCGCCATGCAGCGCAAGGCAGGCCTCGATCACCGGGTTCAGAACCACTCCGCAGGGGTAAGGTTTGAAAGTGTTCTGCAAAACCTCCCACCGCTGGCCCAGACCGTCAAACGCCGCCAGATCCGGCGCATCGGAATGCAGCGCAAGGAAGCCCCGCTCCCCTTCCAGCGGCGCCGCCGGGCCGGTAAAACCGTCTTGTGCCAGCAGCGCCCCCATCAGCCCGGCCCGGGCCGCCTGCCCGACCGAAAGGCTTTTCGACATCGTTCCCAGCGTCTCGACCGAGCCGGCATTCTGCGCCAGCGCATGCCCCATGGCGTCGACCATCTGCGCCTCGGTCAGACCCAGGATCTGCCCCGCCGCCAGCGCCGCCCCGAAGGTGCCGCAGGTCGAGGTGATATGCCAGCCACGCGTGTAATGCACGGGATGCAGCGCGAGACCAAGGCGGCAGGTCACCTCCATCCCGGTGACAAAGGCGCGGATCAGCGCCGTGCCCGGAACCGGCCTCCCCTCCGCCGCAAGGCTCTCGGCCAGCGCCAGCACCGCCGGGCCGACCGGGGCGGCGGGGTGGATCACGGTCGGGATATGGGTGTCGTCATAGTCGAAGATATTCGCCGCCGCCGCGTTGATGCAGGCGGCCCAGAGCATATCGGCGCGCGCGCCCCGCCCGATCAGACTGGTCGTGGCGGGGCCGGAAAACGCAGGCAGCAGCGCCACAAGGCGGTCAATCGCCGCCTCCCCTGCGCCGCCGATCGCACAGCCAACCATGTTCAGAAACGCCCGCCGCCCCGCCGCCCGCACCTTGTCCGGCAGCGGGCCGGGATCGGCGGCAAAACCGGCGATCCGGCGGCTGAGGCCCATCAGCCGCCAGCCCCTTCTGCCGCCTTGCCGCGCAGCTCGGCCCCGGCCCAGACCTCCAGCGGGCGGATGATCTCGGTCATATCGGCATCGGGGCCGAACTGGGCTTTGGTGATGGAGAACAGCGTCCTGACCGCATTGCCGACCAGCATCTGACAGCCAAGACGTTCGGCCTCTTCCAGGCACAGCCGGATGTCTTTCAGAGACAGTGCAATCGCGAAGCCGAAATCAAAGCCGCGCGGCAGCACGAAACGCGGGATCTTGTCGACACTGGCCGAGGTGCGGCCCGAGCCCGCATTCAGAACCTCGATCATCACATCGGCATCAAGCCCGGCCTTCGCGCCCATCACCATCGCCTCGGATGTGATCGCGAGCGAGGCCGCCGAGCAGATATTGTTGATCAGCTTCATCACCTGGGCCTTGCCCGGCTCTGCCGCGACCCGGATCACCTTGCCCAAAGCCAGCAGCTGCGGCTCGACCGTTTCGAAATGCGGCGAGGGTCCGGCGGCCATCAGCGCGAGCGTCCCCTTCTTTGCCCCCGCAACCCCGCCCGAAACCGGGCTGTCGATCAGCGCGATGCCGGCGCCGGCCAGCACCTCGGCCAGATCCATCTCGACCTTGGGGCCGGTGGTCGACAGATCCACCACCCGCTGCACCCGCCCGGGATGCGCGGCAATCTCGCGCCCGACCGCCAGCACCACTTCGGGCGTCGGCAGCGAGAGGAAAACCGTCTCTGCGCGGGCACAAAGCGCCTTCAGCGATCCCGCATCCCCGGCCCCTTTCGCGACCAGCGCGGCCACCGCGCCCGCATCGCGGTCATTGACCACCAGCTTCGCGCCCGCGGCCACCATCACACTCTCCTGCTTGCGGCCCCGCCCTCAGGCAAAGGACCAGCCATTATCCACCGGGATCGCCGCCCCGTTCAGCCCCGCGCTGGTCTCTCCGCACAGGAACAAAGCCAGCGCCGTCACCGTCTCCATCGGGATGAATTTACCCCCCGGCTGACGGGTCGAAAGGAATTCCCGCTCCGCCTCGGCTGCGCTGATGCCCCGCGTCTCAGCCAGCGCCGCGATGCGGGCCAGCGCCGAATCGGTCGCCATCAGCCCGGGGCATATCGCATTGCAGGTGATCGCGGTCCCGGCCAGTTCCAGCGCCACCGTCCGCGTCAGCCCGGTGATCGCATGTTTGGTGGTGACGTAATCCGCCCGGCCTGCCAGCGCGATCAGACTATAGACCGAGCCCATATTGATGATCCGCCCCCAGCCTTTCGCCTTCATCCCCGGCAGGCAGGCTTTGATCAGGCGGAAGGGCGCGGAAAGGTTCACCTCCATTGCGCGGTCCCAATCGGCATCGGGCAGGTCGGGAACCTCGGCCATGCGCCGGATCACCGCATTGTTGATCAGGATATCGACACCGCACAGATGATCCGCCGCCCGCGCCGCCAGATCCGCAGCCGCGCCCGGGGCAGAGAGATCGGCACAATGGCTGCCCGCCGCAAGACCCGCCGCCGCATCGGAAACGGCGGGAGAAATATCCGACAGAAACACCCGGTCGCCGGCTTCGGCGAAAGCCTTCGCCAGACCCAGCCCAAGGCCAAGCGCCGCGCCGGTGATCAGCACGCCCCGGCTCATCGGCTGAGCTCGGCGAAGGACAGAAGCGGCGCCGTATCCAGCCGCACTGCGATGCCCGAAAGCGGCTCTGACACGGCGGGATAGGCCTGCATCACCAGCGGGTCATGGCCCGGGATGATATGATCGGCGGAGGGTGCCAGCGCCTCCAGCCGCGCGAATCCCTGGCGCAGCCGCGCCTCATCCCAGAGGATCGGAAAAGGCGCATGCCGCGCCAGATTGGCGTAAAGATGGGTGGCATCTGATGCGAGCAGCACCCGCCCCCGCGCGGTGGGCACAGAGACCGCCTGCAATCCCGCGCTGTGGCCCGGGATTTCATGCAATCTGATGCCATTGCCCAGATCGTGATCGCCCTGATGAAAAGTGATGCGCCCGGCGTAAAGGCTGCGGATGTACTCGACGATATTCTCGACATCGAACACGCCCCGCGCCGCCGGGTCGCACATGCAAGGCCCGGTGGCATGGGCGGCCTCGGCCTCTTGCAGATGGAACTGCGCGCGCGGAAAATCGGTCAGGCTGCCGGCATGGTCATAGTGAAGATGGGTGAGGATCACCGTCTCCACCTGATGCGAATCAACCCCCACCAGCGCCAGCGCCTCGCGGGCGGTTCTGAACAGACGGCGCCCGCGCCGGCGCGCGGCATCAGGCCCGAAACCGGTGTCGATCACCAGGGTTTCAGCCCCCCGCCGCGCCAGCCAGATGAAGTAATCAAGGTTCGACCCGGCCTCATGCGGGTCAGCCGGATCGACGAAATTCTCGCCCTGATGGCGGCCGGAATGCTCGGCGTAACGCAGCGCGAAAAGCTCGAAAACCGCAGCATCGGCAGGGTGATCCCGCTCCTCTCGCATCCCGGCTTCGCCTCCCCTTTACGGCTGCCTCATTTCCGGGCAGCGGCGCTTTGTCTATCAGTATGACCGTAATCCTGTCATACAATCTGTTGACAGGTCAAGCGCGCCATGTCTAACCTGACCCCAGATCACGAGGCCCGCCATCCCCGGCATCAGGGGCCCGAAAAACCAAATCCCCAGCGGAGAATGACATGACCCGTCCCGAATTCGAGGGTGAGCAGTTTCAAAAAGGGCTGCAGGTCCGCCGTGAGGTTCTGGGCGACGCCTATGTCGCACCCTCCCTCGCCAATGCGGATGACCTGACCGCGCCTTTGCAGAAACTCGTAACCGAATGGTGCTGGGGCGAAATCTGGACCCGCCCGGGGCTGGAGCGCAAGACCCGTTCCTTCCTGAACCTCGCCATGCTGATCGCGCTGAACCGGCCGCATGAGGTGAAGATCCATGTGCGCGGCGCCATCAATAACGGCATCACCGAAGAGGAGATCGTCGAGGTGATCTTGCAGGCCGCGATCTATTGCGGCGTGCCGGCGGCGCTGGATGCGATGCGCTGCGCGACCGAGGTGATCCGCCAGATGCGCGATGAAAAGGCCAAAGGCTGACGCCAGACCCATCCCGCCCGAACCCTCCGAAACGAGAGGCCGGGCCCCGAAATCCCAACAGGAGAGACCCCGTGCAACAGGGAAAACCCACCACCATCAACGGAAAGCCGCACCGCCTGAAGACGGGCGCCGAATATAAGGACTCGCTGAAAGACAACCGGCAGATCTGGGTCGGCGGCCGCAAGCTTGGCTCCGTCTATGACGAGCCGGCGCTGGCCAGGGGGGTCGATACGCTGGCCTCGATGTTCGACGATCAGTTCGATCCGGAATACCAGGAGGCGACCACCTATTACGACGACAAGGTGGGCGCCGTGATCAGCCGTGCCTGGCAGGTGCCGCGCTCGAAAGAAGACCTCGCGGCGCGCCGGAAGATGATCGAGTATACTTCGCTGAAAACCGCCGGCACCTTTGGCCGCCCGCCGGATCTGTCCCCGGCGATTGTGGCCGGCCTTTACGCCTATCTGCCGACCTTCCGGCAGAAAAAGTCGATGATCGACGGCATCAACCCCGATTTTGGCGCCAATATCGAAGCCTATATGGAATTCGGTCAGAACAACAACCTGACCGCCTCGGAAAGCCTCGCCGGGCCGCAGGCCGACCGCTCGTCGCCCAAGGCATCCGAGGCCTCGATGCTCAAGGTGAAAAAGGTCACCAAAGACGGCGTCTATATCTATGGCGCCAAGACCGTGGGCTCGATTGCCGCCCAGGCCAATGACATCTTCTTCACCAATCTCGGCGGGTTGATGGAGACGCCGCCAGAGGCCTGTATCTGGGGTTCCGTCCCGATCGACACCGACGGCATCAAGATGATCTCGCGCGAGATGGTCTCGCAGCCAGAGGCGTCGAAATTCGACCATCCGGTCTCCAGCCTTGGCGAGGAAGCCGACCAGTTCATCGTCTTCGACAATGTCTTCGTGCCGAAAGAGCGCCTCTTCAACCTCGGCGACCCGACCGGCATGTCCTGGTATGGCCCGGTCTGCGTCTATGCGCATTGGCATGTGCTGACCCGTCTGGCGGTCAAGGCCGAACTGTTCGTCGGCGCCGGTCAGATGGTGCTCGACTACCTCGGCACCGGCAAGATCCCGGCGGTGCAGATGATGCTTGGCCAGCTGGTCGAATATGCGCAGACGCTGCGCGCCTTTGTGACCGCCGCCGAGGCGCTGGCGGTCGAACTCGAAGGCGGTGTGGTGCGCCCCGATGTCGGCATGCTGACCGCAGGGCGGCTCTATTCCATCGAAAACTACCCGAAGATCATCCACATCCTGCAAGAGATGTGCGGCCAGGGTCTGGTGATGCGCTTTGGCAAGAACGCGTTCGACAACCCCGATGTCGGCCATTTCCTGCATGAGCTGCTGCCCGGCCACGGTGTTTCCGCCATGGTCAAGGAACAGCTGATGAACTTCATCTGGGATATGACCTCCGGCTCGCTGGCCGGTCGGGTGGCGCTGTTTGAAAACGTCAATGCGACGCCGGCACCGGCGCTGCGCGCCCGCCTCTATAATGAGGTGAAACGGGACACCTATGTTGCCCAGGTGAAGAAGATCGCCGGGATCGAATGACCCCTGATCGAGCCCGCCCGTGGCCTCGGCTGCGGGCGGGATTTTTCCCGGAATATTTGGGGCGCAGTCATGCACCACCAGGAGCTGATCGACCGTTTCTACGCGGCCTATGCGGCACGCGATGCCCAGGGCGCCGCCGCGCTTTACGCCCCTGACGGCCGCCATGACGAGATCGCCATGGCGAAATCCCGTCAGGGCCGCGAGGCGCTGGCCCAGGGGCTGGAGGGCTTCTGGCGCATGCTCCCCGATGTCGCCTGGTCCCGCCGGGGCTATATCCGCGCCGCCGGTCATGTTGCGGTGCCCTATCACATGACCGGCACCTTCACCGGCAAAGACGGGCAAAAGCGCCCCATTGCGCTGGACGGGCTGCATCTGTTTGAAATCCGGGACGGGGCGCTGATGGTCACCAAAGACCTCTGGGATCTCGACCTTTTCAAAGCACAGATGGGCTGAGACGATGCAGGAGCTGGCAAAACTCGACGGGATCGCCATCACGAAGCTGCTCGACGAATTCGAGATATCGCCTTCGGAAGTGCTTGAGGCCGCGATTGAGCGGATAGAGCGGCTGAACCCGCAGTTGAACGCGGTGGTGCATGAGCATTTCGACCTCGCCCGTGAACAGGTCCGGGGTTACATGAAGCCCGACGGCTATCTGCCCTTCAGCCCCCTTGCGGGGGTGCCGATGCTGTTGAAAAATACCGGGTTCGAGGCCGAAGGGATGCTCTTGTCCTCCGGCTCGGAACTGTTGCGCGGTGTGGTCAGCCAGCGCGATTCCACCATCACCGCGCGCTACAAGGCGGCAGGAATGGTGATCCTCGGCAAGTCGAACACGCCGGAATTCGCGCTGTCTTTCACCTCGGAGCCCGAGGCCTTCGGACCGACCCGCAATCCCTGGGATGTGACCCGAACCGCCGGCGGATCGTCGGGCGGATCGACCGCTGCGGTGGCCTCGGGCATGGTGCCGCTCGCGAACTCATCAGACGGCGCAGGCTCGACCCGCCTCCCCGCCAGCCATTGCGGGCTGTTCGGGTTCAAACCCTCGCGCCTTGTGAACCCGGTCGGGCCGGTCGCGGCCGAGGCCATCGGCGGCATGTCCACCCCCCATGCGGTAACCTGGTCGGTCCGCGACAGCGCGGCGATGCTGGACATCAGCGGTGGCCCGGATATCGGTGACCCCTGGGCGTCGCCGGCAAAACCCGGCTATCTTGCAGCACTCGACAGGCCCTGCGAATACCTGAAAATCGCAGTCCTGACCCGGGCCCCCCTCGGCGAGACCATCGACCCCGAGATGATCCGCGTCACAGAATCGGCGGTGCGGGCGCTGCGGGATCTGGATCATACCGTCATTCCGATCAGCGATATGGGCTATGATGCGGCGGCGCTGAAGACCGCCTGGCGCCAGGTCGTGGGCACCAATGTGGCGCTTGGCGTGACCGGCGGCGACCGGCATTCGCCCCGCCTCGCGCAGCTGGAAGAGGTTAACCGCGAATGGGTGCGCGAGGCGCTGGCGCTGCCCGCCACCACCTACCTTGCGGCCGTCCAGACGCTGCACGGAACCGCCCGCGCGCTTGGCCGCTTCTTCTCGCGCTATGATGCCGTGCTGACCCCGGCGGCAGCCGAACCCGCGCCGCCGCTTGGCAAACTTGCCGGCACCGGCCAGACGCTTGATGCCTTCTACGACCAGTTCTGGGCGCATTCGCCGTTCACCGCCGTCTTCAACGCCTCGGGCTGCCCGGCCATGTCTGTCCCCTTCGGGACAAGCGCCTCCGGCCTGCCCATCGGTATCCATATCGGCGCCGGATTTGGCGAGGACGCCACGCTGCTGCAACTCGCCCATGATATCGAAAAAACCTGGCCCTGGGCGGATCGCCGCCCGGCGATCTTCGGGTGATACGGATGAAAACAGAGACTATCCTTGCCCTTTCCGCCCGTGAGATCGCTGCCTGTGTCGCTTCGGGTGAGCTCACTGCCCGCCAGGTCACCGAGGCACATCTGGAGCATATCGCCGCGACTGACGGCCCGGTCATGGCCTGGCAGCATCTCGACCCGGGTCAGGCCCGGGCATCCGCCGATGCGCTCGACCGGCAGGGCGCGAAAGGGCCGCTGGCAGGGGTGCCGGTCGGCGTCAAGGATGTGATCGACACCAGAGACATACCCACGGGCTATGGCACCAGGATCTATGACGGCTTCCAGCCGCCCTGGGATGCGGCGGCGGTCTCGCTGACCCGCGCCGCAGACGGGTTGATCCTTGGCAAGACCGTCTCGACCGAGCTCGCGATGGCCAGCCCGAACAAGACCCGGAACCCGCGTAATCCGGCCCATACGCCGGGCGGTTCGTCATCAGGCTCCTGCGCCGCAGTCGCCGCCGGTCATGTGCCCCTGGCTTACGGCACGCAGACCTCCGGCTCGGTGATCCGCCCGGCGAGTTTCTGCGGCGTCACTGCCCTGAAACCCTCTTTCGGGCTGATCAATACCGTGGGCATCAAGGTGCTCTGCCACAGCCTCGACACGCTGGGGATCCTTGCGCGCGGCATCGAAGACGCGGCCCATGCGGCGGCGGCGCTGTCGGGATATGAGGCCCTGGCGCAACTCGCCCCCCCTGCCCGCCCGCGCCTCGCCGTGCTGCCTGGAACCCGCCTCGAAAAGGCTGATTCCGCAAGTACAGAGACTGTTTTCAGCCTTGCCGCCCGGGCCGGACAGGCCGGAGCCGAAGTCACGATCCTTGAGCCCCCCGCCTGGTATGACGGTATTTTCGATCTGCATGAGGCAGTGATGGGCTGGGAGGTCACCAATTCCCTCGCCCCGGAAATCCGCGACCACTGGTCCGGCCTCAGCCCCGTCACCCGCGCCATGCTGGAAGACCAGCGCCGCGTCACGGAACCGCGCTACCGCGCCGCCCTTGAACAGCTGCCTGCGATCCGGGGCCAGATGGACGATCTGCTGTCGCGCTTCGACGCCGTGCTCACCCTCGCCGCCCCCGGCGAGGCCCCCGAGGGCATGGCGACCGGCGATCCGATCTTCAACCGGCTCTGGAGCGTCTTGCAGGTGCCGCTGATCAACCTGCCCGGCGCCACCGGCGCCAAAGGCCTGCCGATCGGCGTGCAGCTGGTGGGTGCGCGGGCCGCAGATCACCGGCTGGCCTCTGCCGCCCTCTGGCTGGAACAGCTGCAAAAGGCGAGACCATGATCCACAGCCCCACAAACCCCCTGGCCGATGACTTCCGCGCCGCGATGCGGCTGCTCGCGGCCACGGTGAACATCATCACCGCAGGCGAAGGCCCCGCCCGGCGCGGACTGACCGCAACCGCCGTCTGTTCAATGTCGGTCGCACCGCCCTCGATGCTGGTCTGTGTCAACCGGGGCGGCGAGGCCCATCGCGCCATCACCAGCGCGGGGAGCTTCTGCGTCAATATCCTCGCCGATGACCAGCGCGAGACCGCGCTGCGTTTCGCCGGTCAGACCGGCGACCAGGGCGAGGATAAATTCGCACCGCATGGCTGGACCAGCCTCGCCACCGGCGCCCCCGCATTGGACGGCGCGCTGGTGAACCTTGATTGCGAAATCGCCAGCGCAACCGAGACCGGCAGCCATTCGATCTTTATCGGCGAGGTCCGCGCCATCCGCTTCGGTTCCGCCCCCTCCCCCTTGCTGCATTTCAACCGCAGCTTCTTCACCCTCGCCCATACGACCGCGCTCTGACCGCGGCATCCAGACAGGAAGGATCATCCCATGGCCATCAGCGACGCGCATTTCCTCAAGGGCTGGAAAGAGGTTCTTTCCATGTGCAAGCTGAAACCGGGCGAGCAGGTGACGGTGCTGACCGGCGACGATTCCAACCGCCAGATCGCCTATATCGCCAAACTCGCGGCCTCCGACCTCGGCGCGGTGGTGACCGAGCTGAATCTGCCGGTGATGAATGGCGAAAAGGCGCTGTCGCCGGATAAATCCGGCTATGTCGGCAAGACCGCTTTGGAGCTGAATTCGGCGGCCCTGGCCTGTCTGAAGGCATCCGATCTGGTGATCGACACGCTGCAACTGCTGTTCTCGAAGGAACAGGAAGAGGTGCTGAAAGGTGGCACCCGCATGCTGCTGGCCGTCGAGCCGCCCGAGATTATGATGCGCCAGATCCCGCGCCCGGAGGACAAGCTGCGCGTGCTGGCGGCGGCGAAAAAGATCGGCGCGGCGAAAGAGATGCATGTGACCTCGGCTGCGGGCACCGATTTCCGCTGCAAGCTGGGGCAATATCCGGTGCTGACGCAATATGGTCTGGCCGATGAGCCCGGCCGCTGGGATCACTGGCCCTCCTGCTTCTCGGCCCGCTGGCCGGATGAGGGCAGCGCCGAAGGCACCATCGTGATCGACGAGGGCGACATCATCCTGCCCTTCAAGCACTACGCCCGCGAGCAGGTGATCGTGACCATCGAGAAAGGCATGATCGTCGATATCAAAGGCAGGACCGAAGCCGAATTCATGCGCAAATTCATGGAAAGCTTCAACGATCCCCGCGCCTATGCCATGGCCCATGTCGGCTGGGGGCTGGAAAACCGCGCGCATTGGACGGTGCTGGGCCTTTACAACCCGCAATCGCAGCTGGGGATGGATGCCCGCAGCTTCGCGGGGAATTTCCTCTGGTCCTCAGGCCCGAATACCGAGGCGGGCGGCGACCGCGACACGCCCTGTCACCTGGATATTCCGCTCAGGAATTGCTCGGTCTCGCTGGATGGCGAGGCGATGACTGTGGATGGCGTGGTCGTTCCTGCGGATCAGAAATAAGCCATGCGCTATGATCTTGCGATCATCGGCGGCGGCTCGGCCGGGGCGCTGCTGGCGGCGCGTTTGTCCGAAGACCCCGCGCGGCAGGTGGTGCTGATCGAGGCCGGGGGCGAACCCACCGACCCCGATATCCTCAAGCCGCAGATGTGGCCCCTGATCCAGCATCGCGATTATGACTGGGATTACCGCACCACGCCGCAACCGGGGCTTGCCGGGCGCTCTCTGTCCTGGGCGCGCGGGCGCGGGCTGGGGGGGTCTTCGCTGCTGCATGCGCTTGGCCATTTCCGCGGCTGCCGCGAGGATTTCGCCGCCTGGGAGCATGCCACCGGCGATCCCCAATGGTCCTGGGACGGCCTCATGCCCGCCTTCCTCGCCATCGAAGACCATACGCTGGGCGGCGACGGCCTCCATGGACAAGGCGGCCCGATGCCGGTCTGGCTGCCGGGAGAAGAGGTCTCCCCCCTTGCGCGCGCCTATATCGAAGCCGGCGCCGGGCTGGGGCTGAAACGCCTCAACGGCCATAACACCGGCGAGATGGTCGGCGTGACGCCCAATTCGCTGATGATCCGCGACGGCAAGCGTGTCACCACTGCCGAAGCCTGGCTGACCCCTGCCGTGCGGGCACGCGCCAACCTCACCATCCTGACCGGCACTCTCGCCACCAGGCTGACCCTGACCGGGGCGCGCGTGACCGCGCTGGAGACCTCGGCGGGCCGGATCGAGGCCGATCGGATCGCCCTCTCCGCCGGCGCGCTGGAGAGCCCGGCGCTGCTGATGCGCTCGGGCATCGGGCCGGAGGCGGTGCTGGCGGCGGCAGGTATCCAATGCCGGCTGAACGTGCCGGAGCTGGGGCAGAACCTGATGGACCATCTGCTTGGCGCCGGCAATCTCTACGCCGCGCGCCGGCATGTGCCCCCCTCTCTCCTGCAGCATTCCGAAAGCATGGCCTATATGCGGGCGGGTGACTTCACCGCCACCGGCCAGCCCGAGATCGTGGTCGGCTGCGGCGTCGGCCCGATCACCTCGGAACTGTTCACCCCCCCTGCCCCGGGCACCGCCTATAGTTTCCTCTTCGGCGTGACCCATCCGACCAGCCGGGGCGAGATCCGCGTCACCGGCCCCTGCCCCTCCGACCCGCTGCTGATCGAGCCGCGCTATATCTCGACCGGTCACGACCGCCGCCTGTTCCGCGAGGCGCTGAAGGCCGCGCGGGAAATCGGCGCCAGGCCCGAACTGGCCGGATGGCGCGACCATGAGATCCTGCCCGGCCCGCTGACCACCGATGCCGATATCGACGCCTTTATCGCAAAAGCCGCAATCACCCATCATCACCCATCCGGCACCTGCCGCATGGGGCGCGATGCCGGCGCGGTCTGCGCCCCCGATCTGCGGCTGAACGGGCTCGACAACCTCGCGCTGGTCGATGCCTCGGTGCTGCCCGGCCTGACCGCCGGTCCGATCCATGCGGCGGTGCTGGCCGTGGCCGAGACCTGGGCGCGCGGCGTCACCGGAACAGGTTGAACACAGCGCCGACCAGGATCACAATCACCCCGAAAGCGATCAGCCGCTGCAGGGAAAACGCCGCGCCCAGCAGCCCCATCCGCCCTGGTATTGCAGGCGGACAATTGGCACCCCCGGCCATCAGCGCCTGGCGCGGATCGGCAAAACCATTATTCAGGGGCCGCGTGTATTCGTAGCCAACCATGTTCTGCTGCCGGGCGTCGACATGGAGTGAGACAGGCGAAACCTTCGCATCGGCGGCGAAGAACTCAACCATACGCGCGCCGATGGACTCGTTCTTGGATGTCAGCATGAGTTCGAGGCCCTGTTCGAGAGCGATAGCTTTGGCCCGCTCTTTCTTCGCACTGACCCCCGCCACGAACTTCGCCGCGACCTCCTCGGTATAGGTCTGCACGGCTGGGCGTTTCATGGCCTTATACCAGGCTGCACGGCTGAGGCCCGCCTTCTCGCAGGCGTCTGTGATTAACAAACCTTCGGTGACATTGAGGCGGATCGCGTCCCGGAGGCGGGGCGACAGGCGAGCGGGGCGCTGTGGCGCGAGGGTGAGGAGGTTGGACATAGCGGAAGGATGGCACAGCGCGGGCAAGCATCTCATGCACCGGCCCGCGCATCGCCCGGTTGATTAACTATCAACTGCTGCTATCGTGAAGCGGCCCGACAAGTGTTTGCACCACCTGCCGAGCCTAACCGAGACTCGATCTGTTGAAGGAGATCGCAGAATGGCTGAGGCCAAACATATCCGCACATCCATCGCCCAGGAAGGCTTGAGCTGCGACAATGCAGCGGTATCGCCCGAGGATGCGACAACACCGATTGCGCGTCTTTACCGTGTTCTCGCGCCGATGCGGCGCATGTTGAACCTGGGCGAGTTCAGCGACGAAGATTTCTCGACTTCGCACGGGATAGTTTGGGAGCTGACGGATATCCTTTGCGAAATGCCGACACAGCTCCCGATGGATCTGATCTTCCAACTGATGGCGAGGTGCGACGGCGGTGATCCGGAGCTTCTCAACGAGGAGGATGATATCCTGGCCGAATGTCGGCGCCTTGCTGAAAACACGGCCGGCTTGGTCCCCCCTGATCTGCCCATGCCCGTCAGCCCTCTGCGGGCGCTCCACGGTGAATGGATAGAGCTGATCGCCAAGGGAAAGGGGGGAGAGCTACGACCGGATCGCCGCCATCGGCGACGAGGCCGCGCTGATCGTGCCGGAAATGGTCGAGGAATTCGCCCTCAAGATCCTGATCGCGGACGGGGGGAGCGACATGGATGCCAACACATCCCTGATGGCGCTGCGAGATCTGGCTCGGCAGATCGTTCAGGGGCAAGAAGTGATCCCGCTGCGGCCTTCGGTCTTACACGTTCCGTAGGGATTACGGGTTCCCAATGGCATGTTGGGCGCTGTGTCAGCTTCTCAAATTAGACCATTACATGGCTCCATTTATGGAGCTATATACAGGTCTGTCATAAGCTGACATCGTGCTTGGTTTCTGCTCCAGAGAAAAAGAAGAGCATCCAACGACAGCACGAATTCATACGCACAAACGCACATATCAACGGCTCAATGACCCAAATGATCCATGCGGCCCTGGCGGCCAGTATCACTGAATTCAAGCGCAACCCTATGGCTGCGATGGCTCAAGCGGCAGGTGCAAGCCTTGTCGTTCTTAATCATAATGAGCCTGCGTTTTACTGCGTTCCTCCAGAACTATATGCCCAGATTCTCGATGCTCTAGAGGACTTGGAACTGAATGCGATTGCAGATGAACGCGCAGGCCTGAAACCTGTGAAAGTTACGTTGGATGATCTATAGTCTGGAATTTCTGCCGCCAGCGTTAGAAGAATGGCGTGAGCTTCCTGAGGCAGTTTGCGCCCAGTTTAAGAGAAAGCTGAGAGTGTGGTGCGAAGCGCCAAGGGTTCCTAAGTCGCAGTTGCGTGGTGCAACAAAGCGCTTTAAGATCAAATTGTTAAGTCTCGGATATCGTTTGGTATACGAAGTGGATGATGCCACGGTCACTGTGATAGTGGTGGCTGTAGGGAGGCGGGACAAAAGCCTAGTATATAAGGCTGCCCAAAGCCGTTAGCCTGACTAGTTTCGGAACATCTTCGGCTGCTCGATCTGCTGCGTCCAAGCTTTGACGCTTTCGGGAACGGGAATACCGCACTGCCAGAACGCCCGCATGACCAGATAATCCTTGTCCTCGTGCGCGGCATTCGTGGGGCCGCAGTTGCAGCCGCCAGACATCATCGGCGGTCTCTGCCGACAGATGAATGGCGACAACCTCGATGCACCGCATTTCCCGCCCGAGTTCTTCCCGGGATTCCTCGTCGGTGATCGCCGCGTGATAATTCAGGCCGGTGGCATGCCAGGCGTCGAACGCTTCGGAGATCCGGAGATGGGTGAACATCCGATGGATATAGGAGACGCTTCTGCCCTTCTTCTCCATGGCCGTCTTCAGGAGCATCAGGGTTTCGAAGTCGATCGAGCTAATCCGCAGCTTCCCGATGGCTACCGCCCATTTGTCCAAGGCTTCGAGATATGAGGCCCGGGAGTTTGCCTTCAGAGCGTGGATCGGGGAAAACTCGTCGCTCTTGTAGCGGCCAATGATCCACGACCATGTTCCGGCCTCCACCTTTGGCGAACCGTCCCGCCAGCGCAGCAACTCGCGGGTCAGTTCCCGGCACTTGGCGCCCATTTCCTCCTTGGTCCCCCGCAGGCGGTAGTTCTTGATCCGGTATCCACTAACAATATCCGCCTTCGGCGGGCGCCAGTAGAGCGCCGGGCCGGACTTCACGAAACCGGGCATGTATGTCGGGTCATTATCGAGGCGGATCAGGTCAAGCCTATGAGGCGGTCACACAGGGGAAGCCTTCCCGCGCAAGCGCCTGGCGGCATCTGGAGAGCCAGGCGCGTGACCGGCCCAGCAGTGCAGCCACATGCTTTTCGCTGAGATACTCGGGGACCATCGCCCTATCCGAGATGAAAACCGGGGGGCAACCGTCGAGGCGCTTCTCTCTGAGCTGCAGGCAAGCTACCGGGAAATGAAGGCAGCGCTCTCGGTCAAGGCAAAACTGAACCTGCCGGACATGCGGCAAATAGACGATATCCAGGAGCCTATCATAGCCGGTCTCGCCGCTCTCCGGCCTGGCCGCGAGCTCAGCGCAGAGGAGAAAGCCGTCATCTTCAAAGCGACAGAGAAAATTCGCTTCAAAGTAAGCGAAATTGAATGGCCAAACGGAGAAGTTCTGTCCGAAAAGGTCGAGGAACTGTCCCAGATTTTGACAACATACAAGCAATATATCGAAACCCCTGAACTCGAAGCGGTAGCCGAGCGCATACGTCTGGTTGGCCCGAAAGTGACCGATCTTCTGACTGGACGAATTCTCGATCTTCGGATCTTCAGCCTCTGGTCTCCGCGCCTCATCGCAGCGGCCGCCCTTTATGGCACCGCCCTTCTTCCTCCTCCACACCTCTGGTGAGCCTGAGGTAGTCCCGCCGCCAGGCTACCACACTTGTATCCGGCGCGACTTTTGAGCCATCGGCGGCCCCCTCTGGCCTTCGTTACGGCTGGTCGTCAGATCAGGGCGCGACCTCGGGCCGTTCGACCATATCAGCAGCGATGCAGCCGCCGGGTGCATCCACCTCCAGGGAAGCCAGGGATCGCCCAGAGTCTCGCCTTGTGCGCTGGCCTTTCCTGCATGACAGAAGACAAGGCTCGATTCGTTTGGGACGATCCATCCACCAGCGGTGAGCGGATAACCCGTGCGTGAGGGAGAGGTGGTCGCAGGCTTGGGCCTTGGCACGAGACTGAAGTGTGAGCCGTTGCGCAATATGCTCACGAACCGGCGATTTTAGGAAAGATGATAAGCGAAACAGCGAAAGATCTGCCCTTTGCTGCAACTGATAGCATCCAATCGCAAAATAGATGGCGGGCTCATAGGCGGATGTACCGCCAAAAATCCGAAATTATCAAGCCATTTCAGTGGTGATTGGCGGACAGTGAGGGATTCGAACCCTCGAGACGGTTCCCCGCCTACACACTTTCCAGGCGTGCGCCTTCGACCACTCGGCCAACTGTCCGTTGCGGCTGTCTATACTCAGGACAATACCGGCTTCAAGCCCTGTTTACAGTTATGTCGCAGAGCCCGCGCGGAAAACTGGCCGGAATTGCACCAATGCCAGCCGCAGCGCGGCCAAGGAGATCGGAGAGCCTGCGAAGCATGGTGTGCCGGGCAGGAACAGTTGTGCCGCAGGTCGGGCGCTGTTGGTTTATGATTCAGCTGTTTTCCGGCATATCAGAGCCGCTTTTTAGCGGATCGCCAGCCACTGCGGCCATGACACTCCGCAGTGGCACAGTCGGTATGCCGCGCCCTGTTCGCAGCTCATTTCTCCTCTCAATCCGTACCGTTGTATCAAGACCAAAACAGGCTCTAATCCTGCATTTTAGTGTCTTGGGTATCTGATCCACCGGTTTGATGGTGCGTTCCTTTCCTTGTAATAAAGGGATGCTTTTGGGACAAGTTGATCATGGCAGCACGACGACCATCCACATCAGGCACAACCTGATCGCAACGGTCAGGTGGAACGGATGAACCGCTTCGGGTATATCTCAGCGCGCTCATAGCGGCCTGCACCGTTGCCCGCAGACTGAGGAGATGCAACGATCGCACATCCAATATATCCACGAGGTCGGGACAGAAGTTCACAGCTGTGAACCCTCAGGCGGCCTGACGCATCAGTGCCAGAATCATCGGTGTCGGGGAAAAATCTCCCTCCCCGGCCTTCTGGATCAGCCGCCTGAGATAGGCCCCGGGAGAGCGGATCGCTGCAAAGCGTTGCAGCATTGCGGAAAGAACAATGGCTGCGTCCTCATTGCCAAGCCGCCGTCTTGCCTCATGCCAAAGGTCAGGAGAAATCCCCATCATGGGACGCAGGGTTTCACAGGCGGTCAGCAAATCGCGCCATGAGGCAATTTTTTGCGCTGCATAGGTTTGCACCTCGCCGCAGGCATCCAGTACCAGGCGCAAGGGCAAGGGTGCAGGCGCCCTGCCCTGTCGACTTTCTTGTGCCGTATCCGCCATCGCCATATTTTCTACGCCCGATTCAGATTCAATTAAGTCTTTCTCTGAATTCTGAATGTGCTGCTCATTATCGGCGGCATTGCTGCTCATTTCTTCGGCTGTGGGCTCATCGGGCGAAGTCAGATCCAGTAAGAGGCCCAGCTCCGCCAGCGCGGCTGCCAGCACGGATTGCAGCCGCAGCAGGTCCTCGCGGACTGGTTTGCGGCGGAGCGTGCGACCGCTGAGAATGCCGAGATTGGCAAGCCTGGTCCAGGCCGGCAGGGAAGGGTGCTCGGTCTCGCCCCAGAGCACGAGGGCTGCGAGATCACGGCGCATCAGACTGACGGTTTCGCGCAGGTGATGCAGTTCTTCGGTTGCGCGGCGTTCGGCTGCGGCAGTGGCGAGGATCTCTTCGCGACGGGCAACCAGCGGCCAGAGGTCAAAGCCGAAGGCGACGCCACCTGCGCGGTTGCGGCGGGCATAGCGCTTGCCGTTCGGGCTGTCGCGGCGGGTCAGAATGCCGGCGCTGACCAGGGCGGCCAGATGACGGCGCATGGTCGAGTCCGGCATCCCGTTCAGCCTGGCGCAGATCGCGGCATTCGAGGGATACACCACCATCTGACCTGGCCCGCCCGACAGGTCGGCGCCGGGGTGAAAGCTGATCAGCGCCTGGAGTACCGTCAGGTCACGGTCGCTGAGCCCGAGGCTCTTCCGCGCCGCGGTGATCTCCCGCAGCATATCCCATTTGCTGATGGATTGCGGCGCGGGAAGGGTGCCATGCACAGGGGTAAACGAAGCCGGGCGCGGCGTGTCAGCCTGCCTCAGCCGCGCCATTTGCGCAGCATCCAGCACCCGCCCGAAAGGCGTTACCGGGGTATATCCCATTTTTTCTGTCACGAAGGCAAAGAAATCCGGTTCCGCGAATCACTAAGGACTTGCGGTCGCTGAACCCTGCGATTACCTTGAAGGTGCTAAGATCAAAGGGGTCTCGTGGGGCGTAAGTTCTGCGGGACCTTTTTTATTCTGCCGTGGTCGTGCCTCCTGTTTTATGGTGCCTGTTCACTGCTCTTTACGCGCCGCGTTGCCAGCGGGCGTGAAGCTCTTCGATGACCTCCTGGGCCTGGGATTCGACCCAGGCGAGGAAGTCGCTTTCCTGAACGCTCAGTTCGATGCGCAACCCCTTCGGGCTGCGGCTGACCTGGCCCGCTGGTTTGCCCGCGAGGGTCAGCCGGCGCGGGGCGGGGGCTGACGGGGCAGGGGGCGCTTTTGCCTCGGGTTGCTGGTCGCGCGCGATGAGTTTCGTCACCGCCTGAAAGGCCAGCATCGAGGCGTCAGGTGCCGCGTCACCCTCGACCAGTTGCGCCTCGGCATGGGCGGTATGGGCCGCGAGGATCAGTGGCGCGATATTCTCGCCGCTGGTGGCGATGTCCTGCGCCAGCGCTTCCCAGCGGGGGCGGCCGATGCCATGGGCGGGGCCGATGGCGCGGGCGAGATCGGTGCCGATCCCGTTCGCCACGGTCAGCGCCATCGAGATCGCCGATTTGGTGGTGTTGAGCACCTCGGCGATCTGGCTTTGATTGCCGAAACCGCTGTCGAGCAATTCACGGGCGAAAAGGGCGCGCTCGATATAGCTCAGATCGCGCCTTGCGGTGTTTTCCGAGACCTGGGCGCGGATCGCCGCGTCTTCGTCCATGCTGGCGATCAGGGCGCGGACTTTGGTGACCTTGTCCGAGCCGCGGATCGCCTCAAGCCGGCGGCGGCCATAGACCAGCAGATAGCGCTCTGCCTCGCCCGGTGCGCGGCGCACAAGGATCGGCACGGTCTGACCATTGGCCTCGATCGAGGCGCGCAGGTCGAGCACATCGCCGGGATCGAGCCGGTCGCGGAAGCGGGTATCGTCGACCAGCGCAGGGTCGAGTTCCCAGATGCGGTGGCTGTCGACAGCATCGCGCGCCGAGCGCAGCGCCCGGTTGGTCACCATCATGCTGGGCGTCGCCATCGGCGCCCCGGCAGCGGCGAGGGAATCCAGCATCGAGAGACGCTTTTTCTTGCCGTCAGTCATGGCACATACTCATGGCTCAGCCCCTTTCTCTGGCCCGTTCGGGCTCTTGTTACGGCGGATCCGGCAGGCGGGCTCAGCGGCCCCAGGTCTTCTGGATCAGCGCCGCGATTTCGTCATTCACCGCGTTCAGGCTTTCCACCGCGCGGTCATAGGTGGTGCGGGTAAAGGCGGAACGGTCGACCTCGTAAAGGGTCTGTTTCGTCAGCCCGGCATCGGAAATGGCGGTCGATTTCAGCATCGGCGCGTTCAGTACCTTGTCGCCATACATGGTGCGCAGAAAGGCGGTGATGCGGTTTTGCGGCGCGTCGGTCGGCTCGTAGCGGGTCAGCAGATAGCGCATCCAGTCATGCGACATATCGGCGCCGGATTCGGCGATCACATCCATCAGATCGGCGGTCATGCGCAGGAATTGCGACATCGACATCACGTCGAGCATTTCCGGATGGATCGTCACCAGAACCCCGGTCGCGGCCGAGAGCGCCGACATGGTCAGGAATCCCAGCTGCGGCGGGCAGTCGATCACCACCACATCGTAATCGGCATCGACGGCGGCAAGCGCTTCCTTGACGCGGAAGAAGAACAGACCCGCATTGCCCTGGGCCAGCGCCCGGGGCGTGTCATGTTCGAATTCCATAAGTTCCAGATTGCCCGGAATCAGGTCGAGGCCGGGAATATAGGTCTTGCGGATCACATCCTGGATCGGGCCGGGATTGTCATAGCGGATCGCGTCATAGAGCGTGCCGCCCTCGGTCAGGTCGAATTCCGGCTGCACGCCATGGAGCGCGGTCAGCGATGCCTGGGGGTCAAGGTCAATCGCCAGCACGCGGTAGCCGGTCAGCGCCAGGCGCTGCGCCAGATGGGCGGCGGTGGTGGTCTTGCCTGACCCCCCTTTGAAATTCATCACACCGATGATCTGGAGGTGGTCACCGTCGCGCCGCCCCGGCAGGTAATCGCCGGGTTTTCTGGCGGTTTTCTCAAGCAAAACACGCAGTTCGTGGATATCTTCCGCCGAATAGAGCCGCCGGTTGCCGGGCGTCAGATCGGGGGAGGGGCCCTTGCCGTCAAGGCTGAGCTTCCTCAGATAGGAATCGTTCACGCCGAGCAGCGCGGCGGCCTCACCGGATGTGAAGCGGCGCATCTGTTTGGAGGCGTCTGGCGGGAAAAGATTCGCCCGTTGCGCATGGAGTTGCGCCGCCAGCCATTCGGAATGTTCGCGGATGACCTTGTTCAGGTCGTCCTGTTCGTGGTGTTTTGTCATCTGCCCGCATTCACTTCGTGGTCACGAAATCTGACGTTTTATCGTCCTTTTCCGTGACTATTCGCGGAAATGTTGGATTCGTGCAAGTCCTTTCTGTCTTATCCCGGGCGAGGCGCGCAGACGGGGCCAGACTCAAGGGCGGAATTCTGACCGGATCCTGGCCATTTTTCCGCTGCTAACCTTCTGTCAACCGGCGGATGATCTGCTGCAGCCTGACGCCCGATTCCCGCCGCCGCCCGGCAGAAAGCCGCCATGATCCGACTTGCCAGCCTGGTCGGTTCCGGTAACTATCACATGGCCGTGAAGCCCGGCCAATAGCCGACCCGATTTAACCGTCTGACGGATCATTAGCATATGTCACGATTTATCTCTGCCGCTGTCGCATTCCTCCTGAGCACCACGGCGATTGCGGCCGCGGAATGCGATACGAAATTCGAGGCGGAGCTGCGGACCGCCGTTGACGGGATGAAATCGCTGGAACAGGCGCGGCGGCGGCTGCAATCGCGGCTGGACGGGCAGGATTTCCGGATCGGAAAGCTGGCGCCCGAGGCTGACAAGGCCAGCCTGGCTCCGGCGCCGGTATTGCCGGAGCTGGCGTTGCCGGCGGCCGGGAATGGCGAGGGTTGTACGGTGACGCCCACCCGCCAGACCGAGGCGGTAACCCGGGCAGGTGAGGCGCTCGATATTGCGAAAGGCGAGGTCGAGGCGCGCGATGCGCAGCTGGCAGAGCTTGAAAAGGGTGCAAAATCGGCCCCGGCCGAGGCGGCTCCGCTGCCCGAATCGCCGCCGGTCAGCGCCGGGGCGCTGCCTGCGGAACCCGAACCCGCTGCGGCGGAGGCTGCGGTGCCCGCCGAAGCCACGGATGATGTGGCCGCCCCCGAAGCTGCTGAGGCCGGTTCCGGCTCTGCCTCGGGCGCGCAACGACCCGATTCCGCAGCGCCTGACGCTGCCGCGACAGAATCCGCCAGCGAAGATGGGACGCCCGCCGGGTCCGCCCCCGAGGCGGCAGGTGAGGCAAAGCCTGCCGAAGTTGCAACCGATCAACCCGATGCGCCGGAGGCCGGCGCCGGGGACAGCGCAGCGGCGGATCCCGCCACCGATGACATTCCGGCGGTGACGGAGGGGGGCGATGCCGAAGAGCCTGTCACCGCTGACGGCCCGATGCCGCTTACCGATCCGGAAAATCCGGAAGCCTTCATCCGCGTCATCGCGCAGCCCGGTATGGTCAGCCATGCCGAGCCGGGTGCGACGGATGCGGGCTCCGAGGTGCCGGTCTTCTCAATCCTCTATGTTTTTGAACGCCAGGAGGTCGGCGGCGAGGCCTGGATGCGGATCGGCCGCACCGTGCGCGGCGGGCCGGAGGGCTGGGTCCGCGCCGATAAGGGCGTCGACTGGACCAATATGCTGGTCATGCAATTCGCCCCACGCGGCAAACGCCAGCAGGTGCTGTTTTTCGACGATGAATCGGCGCTGAACTCGCTGGTCTCCAGCCCGTTCTACGAACGCGAGGCGCTGAAGCTTTATGATTCCATTGCCGATCAGCGCGGCGCGCCCGATCCGGACTGGGACAGCCGGCTGGTCGCCATCGAGCCGCAATCGGCGGTGACCTATGATTCCCGCCCCTATCTGCTGCCGATCCTCGACTGGCGCAGCGAGATGTTTGACGGCACCACCGACACCACGCTGGTGCGGGTGGCGGCGCTGCCGGCTGCGCCCTCCAGCACCATCGGCGCGCGGGACGAAGGCAGTTTCAACAACAGCGGCCGGGAGGCGGCGGCAAACAGCGGCGAGTTCCGGGTCGGCGTGGTCTTTGTGATCGATACCACCATCTCGATGCGGCCCTTCATCGACCGCACCCGCCAGGCGGTCGAATATTTCTACGACGCCTTCAGCAAGTATGAATCCTCCGGATATGTTTCGTTCGGGCTTGTGGGCTTTCGCGACAATATTGATGCCAATCCCAACGGGCTGGAATATGTGACCCGCGTGTTCCAGCCGCTGGATCCAGAGGTGCCGGCCAGCACTGTGCTGTCCAATCTCGATCAGATCAGCGAGGCGAAGGCCTCGACCAAGGGTTTTTCCGAGGACTCGATTGCCGGCATTTCGGATGCGATAGACGAGAATGACTGGTCTCCCTATGACGCGCGGCTGATCATTCTGGTGACCGATGCCTCGGCCCGCACGGGCGAGGGCACCGCCGATCCCGATATGACCCTGACGCGGTTGCGGGAAAAGGCGCGGCAGAACGGGATCGTCATCGTTCCGATGCATCTGTTGACCCCGGCGAATGCCAAAGGCGATGCCGATATTGCGCGCGGCCAATATGCCGAGCTGGCTGCAACCGGCGATATCGGCAGCGACAAATATATCGGGATCGACGCCACCTCGGATGAGAAATTCGCCCGCACCGTTTCGCGGCTGGCGACCGAAGTGGCCAGCGCGACGATGACGGTCAATGCCGGTGAATTGCTGCGCGATGAGGATGACGAGCCGATCCCCGAGGATATCGCCGATCCCGAAGAGAAAATCGCGGCAGTGGTCACCAATGAGATCTTCCGCGCCCAGCTGGAAAGCCTTGGCAAAATCGACGAGGGCGCGGCGCCGGCCTTCCTGTCGGGCTGGGCCTCGGACCGCGATCTGACCTCGCCCGAGACCGAAACACTGGAGGTTTCCGCCTTCCTGACGCGCAACCAGCTTTCGACGCTGGATAAACGGCTGGCGGCAATTATCGAGGCCTTCCGCTCGGGCGGCGACAATCCGCAGACCTTCTTTGCCAATCTGCAAAAACTGGCGGCGGAAACAGCGACCGATCCGGACAATATCCGCTCGGGCGACAGTTCCACCATCGAGGCGATCCTGCCCTCTTTCCTGAAAAACCTGCCCTATCGCAGCCAGGTTCTGCGGCTGGATCAGGGTTACTGGACCTCGATGTCGGTGGCGCAGCAGCAGGAATTCATCGAAAATCTCGAAGCCAAGCGTAAGATTTACGAGGATATTTTCAACCAGACCAAGAACTGGGCCGATTTCGGCGCCGGGGATCCGGGACTGGAGGCGACGCCGGTGCGCCTGACGCATCTGCCGTGAGGCGTGGCGCATGGAGTCGCTTCTGGCCCTTGAAGGGTTGAGCCTGCGCCGACCGCCGCGCCAGGGCGCCAAACCCTGGCGAATGGAGGTGCCGGCCTTCACGCTGATGCCCGGCGCCCGGATCGGGCTGATTGGCGAAAGCGGGTCGGGGAAAAGCACCTTTCTCGACCTGTTGGCGCTGATTTCCAGGCCGGCAGCGCTGAACCGCCTTACGCTGGCTGGTGAGGATGTCACCCGGCTGGTCCGGGCCGGCAAAGGCGGTGCGCTGGCCGCCCGCCGCAGCCGCCATATTGGCTATGTGCTGCAGGATGGCGGGCTTTTGCCCTATCTGAGCGTGCGGGCCAATGCGCGTCTGGCGCAGGGGCTGTCGCGCCGCCGCGATATGCCCGGGCTTGAGGAAATCGCCGGGCAACTCGGCATTGCAGAGCACCTCGACAAGCGACCGGCGCATCTCTCGGGCGGGCAGCGGCAGCGGGCCCAGGTGCTGCGGGGCCTCGCCACCGGGGCGCGGATCCTGCTGGCCGATGAGCCGACGGCGGCGCTGGACACCGAAAATGCGCAGCGCACCCTGGCGGCGATCACCTCGGCGGCGGCGGGGACGGCGATGGTGGTGGCAAGCCACTGGCCGGAATTGCTGGCGCAATTCGGCTTTGATCTGTGCCGCGTCCGCCTGCATGACTATCCCGACGAGGTGGTGGCGGAACTGATCCCCGGGACGGCCGCATGAGGCGGTTTGTCACCCTGTCCGGTCTTGCCTTGCGCGATCTGCTGCATGGCTGGCCCTCGACCCTGTGCCTTGTGGTCGCGGTCGCGGTGGCGCTGGTTCCGGTGTTGCTTTTGGGTGGTCTCAGCCAGGGGGTGGTGGAGAACACGCTTTCGCGGCTGCGCTCGGACCCGCGCATTCTTGAGCTGAAACTGGCCAATGACCAGCAGATCCCGCAGGACTGGTTCGACCGGCTGGCCCTGGATGGGCGGGTCGGCTTTCTGCTGCCGCGCGCGCGCTATCTGGCGGCCTCGGTGCGGCTTCGGGGGGAGGAGAGCCGCGGCATTGCCGAGCCGCGCCTGATCCCGACGGCGCCGGGCGACCCGTTGCTGGCGGCGCTGCCGGTGCCCGCTGGCCTGTCGGAAACCGTGCTGACCGAGCGCATCGCGCAGGAGCTGGAGGTCGGCGCCGGCACCGAGGTCGAGGTGATCATCCAGCGCCAGGTCGGTGAGAGCCGCGAGGCGGCGCGCCATAAGCTGAAAGTGCTGGCGGTGCTGCCGCGCGACCTGATGCAAAGCGACGATATCTTTGTCGACCGCGCTTTCGAGACGGCGGTGGAGCGCTGGCGCGAGGGCTATGCGGTGCCCGAGCTTGGCTGGGAGGCGGTGCCGGGCAGAGGGCTCGACGCACCGGCCCGGACCTTCGCGAGCTTCCGGCTTTATGCGCGCGATATCCGCGATGTGCCGGGGCTGCGCGACGGTCTGATGGCCGAGGGGTTCGATGTCACCACCCGTGCCGAAGAGATCGAGGCGGCGCTGGCGCTTGAGGCCGGAATCGGCTGGGTTTTCAGCGTGATCGGCAGTTTCACCGTATTGGGCTTCGCGCTGACGCTGGGTCTGCATCTGGCTGCGGCGGCGATGGAGAAGGCGCGCGAGATTTCGCTGCTGCGGCTGATGGGGTTCGGCACCGGCTCGGTCGCGGCGCTGCCTTCGCTGCAAGGCGCGATGATCGCGCTGGCGGGGGCGGTGCTGGCGGCCGGGGGTGTGCTGGCGGCGCAACCCTTTGTCAATCACGCGCTGGCGGGGATCGGCGGGCTGCAGGGTGAGATCATGGCACTGACGCCCCTGCTGGCGGCGCTGGCGGTGCTGATCGCCTGCGGGGCGGGGATGCTTTCGGGCTGCGTGGCCGGCTGGCGGATCGCAAGAATGCAGATTGCAGAGGGGTTGCGCCATGACTGAACGGCTTTTCGGCCTGGTTCTCGTGCTGATCGCGCTTGCCGCCGCGCCGCTCCGGGCGCAGGAGGCCGCCCCCCCGGCGCCCTGGTGCCAGATCGACGACCCCGCCGCCTGGAGCGCGGCCAGGCGCGCGCTGATCGAGGCGGGGGCGGAGGAAATCGGCGAGGTGCCCTGCCCGGAGATCGCCGCGCCGGCAATCCTCGCCGAAGAGATCGCGCTGGCGATGCCCTGTGGCCGGCATATGATGTTTCGCCGCGTCGATGTGCCTGCGACCCATCCGCTGGACCAGGTGGCCGGCAATTTCGGGCGGATCATTGATATTGCTGCGGAAACACCGCAATCGGTGCTGTCGAACAGCCCCTGGATCTCGCCGGTTTCGGGCGCGTTCAGCCTGACGGCCGAAGGGCGGGCGGCGACCTCGGATCAGCTCGATAAACTCGGCGCCAGGGCCTATTACCTCGCGAAATACGAGCTGACCGAACCGCAATGGCGTGCCTTTGCCGATGGGCTTCTGGTGCTGCCGCCGGCCGACAGCCTGGATGTTGCGGCGCCGGCCTGCCAGGCCTATGACGCCGCGATCCGCGAGGGCGATCTGCGCCAGATCCCGGCCAAAGGGGGCCTGTCCTGGTTCGACGCGATTGCCTTCAGCCGCGCCTATAATTCCTGGCTGATGGCGCTGGACCGCGACCGGATGGCAAAGAATGAGCCGCCCTTCATGCCCTGGGAACAGGGGGCGACCGGCTATCTGCGCCCACCGACCGAGGCGGAATGGGAATATGCGGCGCGGGGCGGCGCTTCCTGGGTGACCGCCCAGAGCCGCTCGATCCGTTATTATTCGGTGCTGGATGCCAGCGGCAAGGTGCGTGAGCCGGATCTGAAAGAGATTTGCGCCGAGCCGCCGCGGAGTGGCGCCCCCCGGCTTGGGGCGGTCGGCACGCGGCTGCCGAATGTGATCGGGCTTTATGACATGCTGTGCAATGCCGAGGAGATCGTGCTGGATCTCTTTCGTCCGACCCGCCCGGATGGTCTGGCCGGGCAGACGGGGGGCGTGATCACCAAGGGCGGCTCGTCGCTCCTGTTGCGGGAGCAGAACACGGTGGGGCGGCGGTCTGAGGCGGCGGCGCTTTTCACCACGGCGGGGGAGGGGGCCTCGCCCTCGATGGGGCTCAGGCTTGCGATTTCGGCGCCGGTTTTTCCGGGGCGCCGCAATGAGGGCGCGGCTTTTGCCGAGGGGATCGCCAATCAGCCGCTGGAGGAAGAGCTGATGGCCGGGCGTGAGGAGCTGTTGCAGGGGGGCGCCAGCATGATCGGCCCCGATGGCGGCAAGCTTTTGTCGGAAGAGGTCGGCAGGCTCAGGCGCGAGATCGAAGCGCGGGACATGTCGCGCGAGGAACTCGGTCGCCAGACCGCCGAATTGCAGGTTCAGATCGACAGGCTGAGCGCCGATCTGGCGGTGAAAGACCGCGAGGCGGTGCTGTTCTCGATCCGCTCGGGCGTGGTGGCGGGCAATCTGATGGACAGGGTCGGGCGCAATGTCGCCAATGCGATGGACCAGCTGGCAGCGAATGAGGCGCAGCTGTCGAGCCAGGCCGAAAAGCGCGAGCTTATCAAACGCTTTTTGCAGCCGATTGCTGTGAATTCGAACCGGATCGACGATGCGTTCGACCTTTATTTGCAGGTCCAGGTGGCGCTGGCCCTGAGGCCCGAACGCTTTGCCGCCGACCGCATCAATGAGGTTAAGGCGCAATTGGCGGCGGCGGGGCAGGGGACGCTCGGCGGCTCGCTTGACCTGTTCGAGCGGCACCAGATCGAGATCCGCCGCCAGCGCGGGCTGCTTACCGACGAGATGCGGACGAAGTGGAAATACGACCTCGATACGACGAGGCGCGAACGCGAAGAAACCTATCCCAATTACCATTGATCTCAGCTGAGGAGAAAAAAGAATGAAATTTACTGTAATGACCCCGGTTCGTGGCTTTGCCCGGGCTACGACCGTGCTGGCCCTGGCCGGTATGGTGCTGGCAGCGGGCTGCACGGAACAGATCGTGCTGGCCCCCGGCGCGGTGGATGCCAATGACAGCTGCGGCAAATACCTGACCGGGATTTCCGAGGCCCGCCAGACCGAGATCAACAAACAGGCGCAGAATGCGGCGGCCGGTGCGGTCTTCGGGGCGATCCTTGGCGCGGCGGTGTCGAGCGGCGATGATCGTCTGAAAGGTGCCCTGGCCGGAGCGGCAATCGGCGGGCTGACCGGCTTCTCGGCCACCTATTATTCGCAAAAGCAGGCCAATGCGCGTGATGCGGCGACGCTGCTGGCTTCGGTCAACCAGGATGCGACGAAAGAGCAGGCGCTGGTGACCAGGACGGGCGCCAATGTGGCCGAGTTGCGCCGCTGCCGCGCGGGTCAGACCGCGCAGCTGGCTGCCGGCATCAAGGCGGGCAAGATCGACAAGGCGACCGGCCGCAAAGAGCTTGCGGTGCTGAGAAAGCGGATCGCGACCGATAACAAGGTGGTCTCGGCCACGTTCAATGGCATCGGCCAGCGGGTCGACAGCTATGTCGATGCGACTGCGGCCACGGCGGCAGTGTCGCGCGCCGAAGTGCTGGCGGCCTCGAATGCCTCGGCGCGTTCGGCACGGGCGGCCACGCCTGCGGTGACGAAAGTGACCTCCAGCTCGAAGAACATGCAGGCGCAGGATGCCAAGGCCCAGGCCGGTCTGGAAGCCAGCCTGAACTCGATCGAGAAGCTGCTCGGATGAGGCTGGGCCGGCTCTTCGCGCCAGCCACGAAGGGCCGGCGCCGCGCGCGGCTGTCGCCTCTGGCGGCGCTTGCATTCCTGATCACGGCCATGGCGGCGCCTTTGCCCGCCCTGGCCGATATGCCGGCCGAGGTGCTGCATGCTTTCGGCCTGCGCCCGCCGGATCGCAATGCCGGGCGCGAGACGGCGGCCTTGCAGATGGATCTGTTGTGGATCGGCCATTATTCGGGGGCGACCGACGGTATTCCGAACCAGGATCTGCGGCAGGCGATCCGCAATTTCCAGGAGAGCCTTGGCCTGCGCAGCACGGGCGAGCTGACCCCGGAGCAGCGCGAGATTCTGCGCAAGCGGGCGGCGGTGACCTCGGCCGGGCAGAAGATCGAGACCGAGACCTCGGACTGGACGGGGATCCGCATGGCGCTGCCGAAGGGGTTTCTTGGCCCACCCCGCGTGGTGGGCGACGAGTCGATGGATCTCAGCTTTCCCAGCCGTGCGGCGGTGACGTTCACGCTGCAGCAGCTCCGATGGGGTGACGCGATTTCACCCCGGCAGATCACCGGTTTTTTTGCTGAAACCTATGCGGAAAACGATCCGGGCACCGCGATCCTGAGCCACGGGCTGGCCGGGGATGTAGGCTATCTGATGGTCGAGACGCTGGGCCAGCGGATCTATATGGTCGTCTCGGCCTGGCGGGGGGAGAGCCGGGGGATCCTGATCGTGATCCCGGCGGAAAGCCATGCCGCCTTGCAGCCGGTGGTGCTGACCATGCTGGAATCGCTGGATCTTTTCGCAGGCGCCGGCGTTTCGAAATCCGAGCGCGAGGCCAGGCTGCGCTCTGGCGATTATCCGGGCATGGATGATCAGCCGGGCTGGTTCCGCTCGATGCTGGGCAATGGGTCCGGCTCGCTGGTCTCGACCGAAGGTCATATCCTGACCAATCATCATGTGGTCGGAACCTGCAAATCGCTGACCGTCAATGGCCGGCCCGCGCGGCTGATCGGGGTCGATGTGCGCACCGATCTGGCGCTGATCCAGAGCGACCATTTCGCCAATCGGGAGCCGGTTTCCTTCCGTTCGGGCATGCCGGCGCTTGGGGAGAAGGTGATTGCCATCGGCTATCCGGTGTTCCGCATGACCCATGCCCAGAATGTGACCGACGGCATCATCTCCAGCCTGTTCGGGATGGAGGGAAACTTGTTGCAGATGCAGGTCACCGCGCCGGTGCAGCCGGGGAATTCGGGGGGGCCGCTTTTGGACAGCTATGGCCGCCAGGTCGCGGTAGTGGTGTCGAAAGCGACCGGCAACGAGATGATCGAGAATGTCGCCTGGGTGATCCGGGGTGAGGTTGCGATGGATTTTCTTGACCGTTACGGCATCCGCTATATCCGCGACCGCGGTACGCGTGAGGCGATGACGACCGAGGAGGTGGCGGCGAAACACCGGGCCCAGGCGCTGCGGATCGAGTGTCACTGACCGGCAGGCGGGGGCTGTTTTCCTCCGCCGCTGACCCTTTTCAGGGATTACACCCCCGGGATCACGATTTCTTACATCGGGCCACAGGGCGCGGATGGCCTCTTGCACTTTTTCGCATACTGGCGCACTCATCATACCAGTTGGATATGAGGAGTGAGACGATGACCAGACTGGCTCTTTTCGGCGCTGGCGGAAAAATGGGGATGCGCCTGACGCGCAATCTGCTGAACAGCGATTTCGATGTCACTTATGTCGAGGTTTCGGATGCCGGGCGGGCCCGTGCGAAAGAGACGCATGGCGTCGATTGCGTCACCCCCGATGAGGCGATCCGGAATGCCGAAGTCGTGGTTCTGGCAGTGCCCGATACCGCCATCGGCGCGGTTGCGCGTGACATCGTGCCGAAGCTGAACCCGGGCACGATGGTGGTTTGCCTCGATGCGGCGGCGCCTTTCGCCAATCACCTGCCCGAGCGCGCCGACATCACCTATTTCGTCACCCATCCCTGCCACCCGCCGATCTTCAATGACGAGGCGACGCCCGAGGGTCGCGCCGATCATTTCGGTGGCATCGCAGCGCAGCAGGGCGTGGTGAACGCGCTGATGCAGGGGCCGGAGGCGGATTACGCCCTAGGTGAAAAGGTCGCGAAAACCATCTATGCGCCGGTCGCCCGCAGCCACCGCGTCACCGTCGAACAGATGGCCTATCTGGAGCCCGGCCTGTCGGAAACCGTCTGCGCCTCGCTGCTGGTTGTCATGCGCGAGGCGATGGATGAGGTGATCAAGCGGGGTGTTTCCTATGACTGCGCGCGGGATTTCCTGCTGGGTCATATGAACATCCTCGGCGCGGTGATCTTTGACGAGGTCAAGGGCGGCCAGTTCTCGGATGCCTGCAACAAGGCGATTGAATTCGGCAAGCCTGTGCTGATGAAAGACGACTGGAAACGGGTCTTCGATTTCGAAGAGATCAAGGCCTCGATCATCCGCATCACCTGATTGCGGATGTTGACCCGCCGCGCCTCCTCCTCCTCCCATCGGCGCGGCGGGCGGATCTGATTGCCGGGAGGGGGAGGAGAGACCATGGAACAGGACCAGATCCGTTTCCGCTATCTGATCGAGACGCCGGATGATCCCGAGCGGATGGCGGTGAAGATCGCGACTGATCAGTCGACCGGCACTTTCACCGACCTGCCGGGCGAGACGGCGGATGTGAAGGCGCGCTGCGCTGCGCGGGTGGTCTCGGTGACCGGGCTGGAACCGGCCGCCGCGCCGGCCTGGCCCACGGATACACCCGGCCCGTTCCGCCGTGCCGAAGTGGTGATCGACTTTCCGCTGGAAAGCATCGGCACTGATTTTGCCTCGCTTCAGACCATCGGCATCAACGCGCTTTACGCGACGCGCGGCCTTACGGCTGCGCGGCTTCTGGATATCGAATTGCCTTCGGCTTACGCCGTGCATCCCGGCCCGCAATTCGGGGTGGAGGGGTCTTACCGGCTTTGCGGTCTCGATTTTCCGGCGAAAGCGCCGATCATCGCCTCGATCATTAAACCGTCGCTGGGGCTATTGCCCGAAGAGGTCGCGGGGATGGTGCGCACGCTGTGCGAGGCCGGGGTCGATTTCATCAAGGATGACGAGAAGCTGACCTCGCCCGCCTATTCGCCCTTTGACGACCGGGTGGCGGCGATCATGCGGGTGATCGACGATCATGCGCAGAAGACCGGCAAGAGGGTGCTCTATGCCTTTGGCCTGTCCTCGGCCGACCCGGAGGAGATGGTTCGCCGGCATGATGTGGTGGTGAACCATGGCGGCCAGGCAGCGGTGGTGAATATCAATTCCATCGGCTATGGCGGCATGACGTTTTTGCGCCGCCGGTCAAACCTGGCGCTGCATGCGCATCGGAATGGCTGGGATCTGATGACCCGTCATCCGGCGATTGGCATGGCCTTTCGCCCCTACCAGAAAATCTGGCGCCTGCTGGGGGTCGATCAGTTCCAGATCAACGGCATCGCCGCGAAATACTGGGAGCCGGATGAGAGCTTCCTGCGCAGCTTCGCCGATATGGCCGAGCCGATTTTCTCGCCCGGAGACCGCGCGCTGCCGGTTTGTGGATCGGGGCAATGGGGCGGCCAGGCGACGGCGACATATCAGGGCACCGGCGGCGCGCTGGATCTGATGTATCTCGGCGGCGGCGGCATCCATGGCCATCCGATGGGCGCGGCGGGCGGTGTGCGTGCCATCCGCCAGGCCTGGGAGGCGGCGGCATCGGGCATTGCTCTGGAGGTTCATGCGAAGACGCATCCCGAGCTGGCAGCTTCGCTTGCCAAATTCGGGGGCAAATGATGGGTCTCGATTTTGCCTGGTATGGCGATGATTTCACCGGCGCGGCCGCGACGATGGAGGCGCTGGCCTTTGGCGGCCTGCCCGCCATGCTGTTTCTCGAAACGCCGACGGCTGCGCAACTGGCGCGGTTTCCCGGGCTGCGCGGTGTCGGTGTCGCCTCGACCGCGCGGACAGAAAGCCCGGACTGGATGCGGCTCAATCTGCCCGGGGCGTTCCGGGCGCTGGCGGCGCTTCGGCCGCGGGTGATCCATTACAAGGTGTGCTCCACCCTCGATTCCGCGCCGCATATCGGCAGCATCGGGGCGGCGCTTGAGATCGGGCTGGAGCTGTTCCGGAACCCCTGGGTGCCCATCGTGATCGCGGCGCCGCAGATGCGGCGGTATCAGGCCTTTGGCCATCTTTTCGCCGGGGCAGGGGGGGCGGTTTATCGGCTTGACCTGCATCCGGTGATGGCGCGTCATCCGGTGACGCCGATGGACGAGGCGGATGTTGCGCTGCATCTGTCGCGCCAGACCGATGTGGCGATTGGCTGCCTGACGCTGGAGGATTACGCCTCGGGCGCGGATGCGGCGCTGGCGCGGCTGTTGGCCCTGGGCGCAAGGGCGGTGACGCTGGACGAGATGGATCCAGGTTCCGAGGTCGAGGCCGGGCGGTTGATCTGGCAGGCGTCAGAACATGAACTCTTGTTCACAATTGGGTCGCAGGGCGTGGAATATGCGGTGCTCCGGCATCTGGTGGCCTCGGGTCAGCATGTCCTGCCACCGCCGCCGCCTGGAAGGGGACGGGCGCCGGCGCCGGTCCTGGTGGTCTCGGGCTCGGTCTCGCCGATCACGGCGGCTCAGATCGGCTGGGCACGGGGCCATGGCTTTACCACTTTCGCGCTGGATGCGGCGGCTTTGTGCCGGGGCGAAGATGTGGTGACGCCTTTGCGGGCCGTGGCGCTGGCGGCGTTGAATGCCGGGCAGGATGTGCTGATCCACACTGCCGAGGGGCCGGAGGATCCGGGCGTGGCGGCTTTGGCGCGCGCGCTGGCCGAGACCGGCCGCGATCCGGCGGCGTTCAACCAGCAGATCGGTGAGACACTGGGGCGCCTGCTGGCCGATCTGACCCGCGCGGCAGGGCTGAAACGGGTGGTGATCTCGGGGGGTGATACCTCCGGCCATGCCACGCGGCAGATGGGGATCTTCGCGCTTGAGGCGCTGGCGCCGACCATTCCGGGCGCCTCGCTGGCGCGCGCCCATGCGGTGGGCGATTTCGACGGGCTGGAAATCGCGCTGAAAGGCGGCCAGATGGGCAGCGAGGATTATTTCGGCTGGATCCGCGACGGGGGCGGCGCGCGCCCGTGAATACGGGCGCGGCAATCGTTCGGGAGGGCGGTCAGGCGGGCACTTTCAGCCATTCCCGCGCGGCGGAAGAGCGCTGGATGGTCTCCACCAGGGTCTGGATCCGGAGACCGGCACGGAAGCCGAAGGGCTCGGGAATGTCTCCGGCAATGGCGCGGATATAGCCCTCGACCTCGATGGCTTTCAGATCATTGAAGCCGAGCTGATGGCCGGGCGCCACGCAAAAACGCCCGTATGGCGCGTGATCGGGGGCCGCCTCGATCCGGCGGAAGCCACGGCGGCCGGGGGCGTCATCGGTCGAATAAAAATGCAGCTCGCTGAAGCGCTCCTGGCTGAAGGCAAGGGCGCCTTTGGTGCCGTAAACCTCGAAATCATGCTGCATCTTGCGCCCTGTTGCGATCCAGTTCCCTTCGATGGAGCCTTGCGCGCCGCTGGCAAAACGCAGGAAGGCGCGGCCTACATCGTCGACCTCGACCTTGCGGCTGCCGCCCTTGCCATCGGGACGGGACGGGATCAGCGTCAGGCAATCGCCCATCACCTCGGTGATCGGGCCAAGCAGGAATTCGGCAGTGGCGAGCGCATGGCTGCCGATATCGGCCAGCGCGCCGCCGCCTGCCGGGTCATGGCGGAAGGTCCAGGCTCCATTGGGATCGGCCATGTAATCCTCGGCATGGAGGCCGCGATAGCCACGGATCTCGCCCAGCTCGCCCGCCGCGATCATGTCGCGCGCCAGCCGCAGCATCGGGTTGCACAGATAGTTGAAGCCGACCTGCGTTTTCACCCCGGCCTTCTCGGCCGCCAGCGTCATCTCCAGCGCGTCAGCGGCCAGCGGCGCCAGCGGCTTTTCACAATACACATGTTTCCCGGCCGCAATCGCTGCCAGCGACATTTCCTTATGCAGCGCATTCGGCGCGGTGATCGAGATCAGGTCGATTTCGGGGTTCTTCACCAGGTCGCGCCAGTCGGTGGTGGCATGGGCAAAGCCCAGCTCGCGCGCGGCGCGTTGGGCGGCCTCGGGCGTTACATCGGCGAGGGTGTGGAGTTCGAGGTCATAGGGCAGTTCGAACACTTTCGGCGCCGAGGTGAAGCCGAAGACATGGGCCTTGCCCATGAAGCCGGTGCCGATCAGGCCGATCCGGAGCTTTGGTTTTCCGGTAGATTGGTTAGCTGGCATGGGCGAAATCCCGGTTGACGATGAGATGCGGGTCGATCTGGCCCGCAAGGAAATTGACCGCGTTCTCGACAGAGGAAACCGCCATCCGTGCCGCGCATTCGGCGGTGAGGCCGGCAATATGCGGCGAAAGCACCGCATTCGGGAGGTCGAAAAGCGGGATATGGCGGGCGGGCGGCTCTTCGGCAAAGACATCCAGTCCCGCAGCCCCGATCTGGCCCGAGACCAGCGCTGCGGTCAGAGCCTCTTCATCAACCACGCCGCCGCGCGCGGTATTGGCGAGGATGACGCCGGGCTTCATCAGCGCGATCTCGGCGGCGCCCAGTGTCGGGCGCTCGGATTTCGGCACATGGATCGAGATGCAATCGGCCCAGGCGAGGGCCTCGGCCAGGTCCTTCGCCTCGGCCACCGGCCCCTGGGGCCAGCCATTGCGCGACAGCCAGGGGTCATGCGCGCGGATCTTCATATCAAACCCGGCGGCCATTTTCGCCAGCCGCTGACCCGTGCGGCCAAAGCCGATGATCAGCAGGTTCTTGTCGGAAATCTCCTGCGCCTCAAGCTGGTTGCGCCAGTTCCACTCGCCCGGCTCGCGCACGGCGCGGTCAGCCAGCAGCACGCGCTTGGCGCCGGCCAGAAGCTGCATCATCGCATGTTCGGCAACCGAGACCGAGTTCACATCGCCCACGATGGTCAACGCGATGCCGCGCGTATTCAGCGCGTTCAGATCAACGGAATCATAGCCGACGCCATGGCGCGAGACGACTTTCAGCTTTTCCGCCTTTGCAATTGTCGCGGCGGAAAGTGGCTGCGTGCGGATCACCAGACCATCGGCCTTGTGGATCAGCGGCGCGTAGGAGGGTTCCGAGACCTCTTCGACATAGTCGATGGTGAAGCCTTTGGTTTGCAGCTCATCGAGCAGCGCGGTGCCGGAAGGGTGCAGCTTTCCGGCGATCAGGAGATGCGGCATCAATAGCCCCCTTTCGGGCTGGCAGGGGCGGGGGCGGCGCCGGTCAGCTCGCGCCATTTTGCGACCGAGGCCGAGGCGGCGGCGGCCAGCAGGCGGGAATCGCCCCCGACGGTGGTGAGGTCGAACCCCCACTGAATGGCGCGGGCGGCGTAATCGGGGGTGCCGCAATGGATGCAGGCGCGGATGTCGTTTGCCTTGCAGACGGCCAGGATGTGCCGGATCAGCTCGATCAGTTCGGGCTCCTCACGGTCAAAGCCGATGGGATGGCGGGTGCCGGTGGTGCCAAGTGTCAGATCGGCCGGGCCGATATAGATGCCGTCAAGCCCGGGTGTGGCGGCGATTTCCTCAAGATTGTCGACGCCGCTTTGCGTTTCGATCATCGCCAGCGCCAGCACTTCGTCATTGGCCGCGGCGCCATAGCCGCCATAGGCCACCGCCGCGCGGGTCGGGCCGTAGCTGCGTTGCCCATGCGGCGGATAGCGGGTGTAGCTGACGAATTCGGCGGCCTCAGTGGCGGAGTTCACCATCGGGCAGATGATGCCCTGGGCGCCGGCATCCAGCGCTTTCATAATCGCGCCCGGCTCGCGCCAGGGCACGCGGACCATCGGCGTCACCCCCGAGGCGCGCATTGCCTGCAGCATCGGCAGCACGGCAGTGTAGTCCAGCGCGCCATGCTGGGCGTCGATGGTGATGCTGTCATAGCCCTGCGCCGCCATGATCTCGGCGGTGAAGGGGTTGCCGATCGAGAGCCAGCCATTGATGGCGGCGCGCCCGTTGGCCCATTGTTGTTTCAGCCGGTTGGTGAACATGCCGGTTCCTCTTTGAGCGCGATCTGGTCAGAACAGGGAATAGTCAGAACAGGATTTGGGCGAGTTTGGTGTCGAGATAGTCCTGGATGCCCTCAGAGCCGCCCTCGCGACCCATGCCGGAATGGTTGGTGCCGCCGAAGGGCGCCTCGGAGGCTGCGAGCGCAAAGCTGTTGATCCCGACCATGCCGGATTTCAGCGCTGCGGTGACGCGGCGGGCGCGCTCGGGTGAGCGGGTGAAGGCATAGGCCGAAAGCCCCATATCCGAGGCATTGGCGCGGGCGAGAACCTCGTCCTCAGTCGAGAACCGGGTGATCGCGGCGATGGGGCCGAAGTTTTCCTCGGCAAAGACCCGCATGTCATCGGTGACTTCGGTGAGGATGGTCGGCTCGTAGAAATGGCCGGTGTTGAGATGGGCTGGGCGGCGACCGCCGTGTTTCAGCGTCGCGCCGGCGGCCAGCGCATCGGCGACGATGGCTTCGATTTCCGCCAGCCGCCCGGCATTGATCAGCGGGCCCATGCCGGTTTCGGGGTCAAGCCCGTCTCCCACCCGGATCTTCGCCGCGCGGGCGGTGAAGCCCTCGACAAAGGCGTCATGCAGGCTTTCATGCACGAAGAAACGGTCGGCGGTGACGCAGACCTGGCCCGCATTGGCGTATTTTGTGGCCACCGACAGATCCAGCGCGGCCTCAAGATCGGCATCATCGAAGATGATCAGGGGCGCATTGCCTCCGAGCTCCATCGAGACCTTTTTCACGGTTTCCGCCGCGTCGCGGATCATCTGCTGACCCACGCGGGTGGAGCCGGTCAGCGAGACCTTGCGCACCCGTTTATCGGCCATGATCGGCGCATAGGTGTCTGCGGTCGACCCCACCACCAGCCCGACCGAACCATCGGGCAGACCGGCGGCGCGCAGGCAGTCGACGATCACCATCGCAACGCCCGGTGTCTGCGACGAGGGCCGCAGCACCACCGGACAGCCCGCAGCCAGCGCCGGCGCCAGCTTGCGCGCGGGCAGGGCGGCGGGGAAATTCCAGGCGGTGAAGGCGCCGACCACTCCGACTGGTTCATGCGTGATCTCGAACCGCCCGCCGGGCACCCGGCTGTCGACGATGCGGCCATAGATCCGGCGGGCCTCTTCGGCATACCAGCGGAACTGGTCGCAGGCGAGCACCCATTCCCTTCCGGCCTGGGCGATGGGTTTGCCGGTTTCAAGGCTGATCATTCGCGCGCCTTCGTCAGTGCGGCGGATCATCTCATCCGCTGCACGGTGCAGCGCATCGGCCCGGGCGAACCCTCCGATGGCGCGCAGCGCTGCCTGAGCGGCCGCCGCCTGATCCAGCGCCGCGCGGGTCTGCGCTGCGGAGGCCAGCGCCACCTTGCCCAGCGAGGCGCCGGTGACCGGAGAATACACGTCTCCCGCAGCGGCGCCGGAGATCCAGCTGCCGCCCGAGAAAAGGCCGAAATTGTCGTACATGGGTTACCCGATGTCCTTCGTGAGGATGGTGCGGCCCTCGGCCACGGATCTGATCGCGGCTTCGGCCAGGATCAGCGCCTGGCGGCCGTCTTCGAATGTCATCGGCGGCGTGGTGCCGTTCTCGACCGCATCGACAAAGGCGCCGATCTCGGCGGCGAAGGCGTCGTCATAGCGTTCGATGAAGAAGTTCAGGAGCGGCGGGGCGGCTTCGGTGAAGTCGGCGCCGAAGAGACGCACTCTGGTCATGGCGTGGTTTTCCGAGATCGCCATGCCTTTCGAGCCGAATGCCTCGACCCGCTGGTCATAGCCGTAAACCGCGCGGCGCGAATTGTTGATGATCGCCTGCTTGCCCGATGCCGTTTTCAGCACCACGGTGACGGTGTCGTAATCACCCAGCTTCTCCATCAGGCCGGGCTTTACCAGCCGCGAGCCGGTGGCGGAAACCTCGGTCACATCTTCGCCCAGCATGAAGCGCGCCATGTCGAAATCATGGATGGTCATGTCGCGGAAAATGCCGCCCGAAACCTCCATATAGGCGTCAGGCGCCATATCGGGGTCGCGCGAGGTGATGATGACCTGGTGCAGATCACCGATCTGGCCCGAGGCGATGGCGGATTGCACACCGGCATGGCCTTTATCCATCCGGCGCACGAAACCGAGCATGATCGGAACGGAAGTGCCTTTGATCTTTGCGGCACAGGCATTGACGCGGGCCAGCGACAGATCAATCGGCTTTTCGCAAAGCGCAGGCTTGCCGGCGGCGACACAGGCCTCGATCAGATCGGCATGGGTCGCGGTTGAGGAAGCAATAAGAATGGCATCGACCTCTTTCGAGGCGATCAGCGCCTCGGCCGAGTCAAAGCGGGTGACACCCAGCTTTTCGGCCACTTCGGCCGCAGAAGGCGTATGAATATCATACACACCGGCCAGCGCCGCACGCGGATGCGCGGCAATGTTTTCGGCATGCATACGGCCAATTCGGCCAGTGCCGATCACTGCAACCCTGAGCATTGAGTCTCCTCCCCAACTTTGTTGCAATAATCATTGCTACGATGTTGCATTGTCAATATGCATTCCGTAAGCATTGAGAAAAGATACATCCGCAGGAGGAGGCGAGATGACCGGATCCACTATGCGCCTGACTATGGCGCAGGCCCTTGTTCGTTACCTTTGCAACCAGTTCACCGAGATTGACGGCGAGCGTGTTCCGCTTTTCGCCGGTGTTTTCGGCATTTTCGGCCATGGCAATGTGACCTGTCTGTCCGAAGCGCTTGAGACGGTGCAGGATCAGCTTCCGACCTGGCGCGGCCAGAATGAGCAGTCGATGGCGCTGGCTGCGATTGGATTCGCCAAGGCCAAACAGCGCCGTCAGATCATGGTTGCGGCAACCTCGATCGGGCCGGGTGCGGCCAATATGATCACCGCCGCCGGTGTGGCGATGGCGAACCGGCTGCCGGTGCTGCTGATCGCGGGTGATACATTCGCGAACCGTATCCCGGACCCGGTGTTGCAACAGGTCGAGCATTACAACAATCCCTCGATCACCGTGAATGACGCGTTCAAGCCGGTGGTGCGCTACTGGGATCGCATTGTTCTGCCGGAACAAATCATCCAGTCGCTGCCCCAGGCCGTAGCGGTGATGCTGGACCCGGCCGATTGCGGGCCTGCTTTCATCGGTCTGGCACAGGACACCCAGGAGGTGGCCTATGACTACCCGGAGGTCTTCTTCGAACCGAAGGTCTGGAAGATCCCGCGCCCGCGCCCGGACCGCGATTCGGTGGCCGCTGCTGTCGAGGTGCTGAAGGGCGCGAAGCTGCCGCTGATCATCTCGGGCGGTGGGGTGCGCTATAGCCGTGCCGAACAGGCGCTGGCCGATTTCGCCGCCAAACGCGGCATTCCTGTCGTTGAGACCGTGGCGGGCAAGGGGGCTTTTACCCATGACCATCCGGTGCATGTGGGGCCGGTCGGCATCCTTGGCTCGACCTCGGCCAATGAGCTGGCGCGGGAGGCGGATGTCATCCTCGCCATCGGCACCCGGTTGCAGGATTTCACCACCGGCTCCTGGACGGCGTTTTCAAAGTCGGCACAGTTCATCTCGCTGAATGCGGCGCGGTTCGATGCGATCAAGCACCGGGCGCTCTCGGTTGTGGGCGATGCGAAGGAGGGCATTCTGGAGCTCGACGCGGCGCTTGGCAGCTGGAAGGCCGATGCAGCCCTGCTGCCGCGCGGCAAGAAGCTCTTTGCGGAATGGAACAAACTGCTTGACGGCTTGCAGGCGCCGACCGACGCGGCGGTGCCGTCTTATCAGCAGGTCGTCAATGTGGTGAACCAGTCGGCGCGTCCGGGCGATACGCTGGTCACCGCCGCTGGCGGTCTGCCGGGCGAGGTGGTCAAAGGCTGGCGTGTCAAAGACCCGCATACTTTTGACTGTGAGTTCGGTTTTTCCTGCATGGGGTACGAGATCCCGGCGGGCTGGGGCGCGGCGATGGCGCAGGAAGGCCCGGGGGGAACCGGCGGCACGCCCATCGTGATGCTGGGCGACGGCACCTATATGATGGGGAATTCGGACATCTATTCGGCGGCGCTGACCGGCCATAAGATGATCGTGATCGTCTGCGACAATGGCGGTTACGCCGTGATCAACCGGCTGCAACAGGCCAAGGGTGTGCCGGGCTTCAACAACCTGTTGAAAGACTGCCGCATCCGCGACCGCAACAATCCGCTGCATGTCGATTTCGTCGCTCATGCCAAAGCCATGGGTGCGGCGGCGAAACATGTCGAAAGCCTCAAAGATCTGCCCGCAGCCCTGGAATGGGCCCAGGCCCAGGACGGCGTGACGGTCTTGTCGATTGTCACCGACGCCTGGACCTGGACGCCGGGCGATGCCGACTGGGATGTCGGCGTGCCCGAGGTCTCCAGTTTTGAATCGGTCCGCACCGCGCGGGCCAATCAGGAAAAAATCCGCAAACAACAGCGTATCGGGGTGTGATGCGATGAAGGCCAAACTTGGAATTGCCCCCATCGCCTGGTGGAATGACGACCTGGCGGAGCTCTCGGATGATGTGAGCCTTGAGGAATGTCTGCGCCAGGCCTCGGTCGCCGGGTTTACGGGCATGGAAACCGGCCGTCGTTTCCCGATGGATATGGCGGAGCTTGGGCCCATCCTGGACCGCTTCGGCATCTCGGTCTGTGGTGGCTGGTTCTCGGGTCTGCTGGTCGATGGCGATATCGAGGTCGAGAAGGACCGGATCGCCGAACAGATGGCGTTCTTCATCGCCGCAAGCGCTCCTTGCATCGTCTATGGTGAGACTGCGCGCTCGATCCAGGGCGTGCGCTCGGCGCCGCTTTCGAGCAAGGCGAAGCTGACCGAATCCGAAATGGCCGCTTACGGCCGCAAGATGAGCGATTTCGCGGACTGGTGCGCCAAACAGGGGATGCCGATCTCTTATCACCACCATATGGCGGCGGTGGTCGAGACCGAAGCAGAGATTGATCTCTTCCTGAAACATTCCTCGGTGCCGCTCTTGTTTGATGCCGGTCACCTCGCCTTCGCCGGCGGCGATCTGATGCGGGTGATCGAGAACCACCATGCGCGCTTCACCCATGTCCATACGAAAGACATCCGGCAATCGGTGATCGACGGGCTGGACCGCAGATCGGAAAGCTTCCTTGATGCGGTGATCAAGGGCGCTTTCACCGTGCCGGGCGATGGCTCGCTGAACTTTGAGGCTATCGTGAAAGCGCTGGCGGCAAAGGGCTATGAGGGCTGGTTCGTGGTCGAGGCCGAGCAGGATCCGAAGGTGTCCCCGCCGCTGGAAATGGCGGTGAAGGGCCATAAAGAGCTGATGCGCGTCATGGCTTCTGCCGGTTATGAGGTGGCGAAATGAACCGGATCGACGGGAAAGTCGCGATTGTCACCGGCGGCACCCAGGGGCTCGGCGCTGCGATTGCCCGGCTCTTTGCCGAGGCCGGCGCGGCGGGGATCGTGATCGTCGGGCGCGGCGAGGAAAAGGGCCGCGCGGTCGCGAAGTCGATTTTCGAGGCGACCGGCGTGCCGGTGGAGCTGGTACTGGCCGATCTGGGCAAGACCGAAGATGTCGCAAAGATCGTCCCGGCGGCGGATAAGCGGTTCGGGCGGGTCGATATCCTCGTGAATGCGGCGGGCCTCACGGATCGCGGCAATATGCTGAACACCTCGCCGGAATTGTTTGACCGCATGATCGCGGTCAATACCCGCGCGCCGTTCTTCCTGATCCAGGATGCGGCAAAGGTGATGATCCGTGAAGGCATCGAAGGCCGCGTGGTCAATATCGGCTCGATGTCGGGCCTGGCGGGGCAGCCCTTCCTTGCGCCCTATTCGACCTCGAAAGGCGCGCTCTCGACGCTGACGCGGCATGCGGGTTTCGCGCTGATGCGGCATAAAATCCATATCAACCAGCTCGATATCGGCTGGATGAATTCGGACCATGAGCGGAAACTGGTTCTGTCGGAAACCGGCGACCCGGATTTCATCGACCGGGCGGCGGCCGGGAAACCCTTTGGTCGCATTCTCGACCCGAAAGAAGTCGCGCGCGCGGTTTTGTGGATGGCATCCGACGATGGCGGCATGATGACCGGCGCGGTGATCCCCTTCGACCAGTCGGTCTATGGCGGCTATGACGACGCGCCGGTTCCGGCGGCGAAGCTGGGGGCGTGAGCCATGCGCACCATCAAGGGGCCGGGGGTCTTCCTCGCGCAATTCGCCGCTGACGAGGCGCCCTATAACACGCTTCCCGGGCTTGCGGCCTGGGCGGCGGAGAAGGGCTTCAAAGGCGTGCAGATCCCGACCTGGGAGACGCGGCTGATCGATATGGAAAAGGCCGCGACCTCGGATGCGTATCGCGACGAGATCAAGGGCCTCCTCGCCGATCACGGGCTGGAGATCACCGAGTTTGCCTCGCATATCACCGGCCAGCTGGTGGCGGCGCATCCGGCGCATGACGGGGTGCTGGATGCTTTTGCGCCAGCCCATGTGCGCGGCAATCCGGGCAAGCGCCGCGCCTGGGCCGAGGAACAGCTGCGGTTTGCGGCAAGGGCCTCGCAGCGGTTCGGGATCGACCGGCATGTGACCTTTTCGGGCGCGCTTTTGTGGCCCTATCTCTACCCCTATCCGCAATGGCCCGAGGGGCTGGTCGACGAGGGGTTTGACGAGCTTGCCCGCCGCTGGACGCCGATCCTGAATGATTTCGACGCGCATGGGGTCGATGTCTGCTATGAAATCCACCCGATGGAAGACCTGCATGACGGGCATTCCTGGGAGTATTTCCTTGGCAAGGTGAACAATCATCCCCGCGCCAGTCTGATGTATGATCCGAGCCACCTGGTCCTGCAGGGCATGGATTATCTCGCCTTCATCGACCATTACCATGACCGCATCCGCACCTTCCATGTGAAGGATGCCGAGTTCCGACCCGATGGCAAATCGGGTGCCTATGGCGGCTATATGCCATGGTCGAAACGCGCCGGGCGCTTCCGCAGCCCGGGCGATGGTCAGGTCGATTTCGGCGCCATTTTCACAAAGCTCTCGACTTACGGCTTTGACGGCTGGGCGGTGCTGGAATGGGAATGCTTTATCAAAAACCCCGAAGACGGCGCACGCGAGGGCGCGCAATTCATCAAAGACCATATCATCCGCGTCTCGGACCGGGCTTTCGATGATTTCGTGAAATCCGGCGCGGGTCGGACAGCCAACCGGGCGATGCTCGGGCTGGAGGAATGATGCGGCAGTTGCGACTGGGGATGATCGGCGGCGGCGAGGGGGCCTATATCGGCAATATCCACCGCCTGGCGGCGCGGCTGGATGGGGCCTGGACCCTGGTGGCGGGCGCGTTTGATGCGGATCCGGCAAAGGGGCGGGTCTTCGCCCTGTCGCAGGGCATCGCGGAAGATCGCAGCTATGGCACATATCAGGAGCTGATCGCAGGGGAACTTGCGCGCGAGGACCGCGTCGATGCGGTGGCGATCTGCACGCCCAATTTCACCCATTATCCGATGGCGAAGGCACTGATCGAGGCCGGCATTGCGGTGATCTGTGAAAAGCCGCTGACCGCCACGCTGGAGGAGGCGCTGGCTCTGGCGGAGCTGGCAAAGGCGCGCGGGGTTTTCGTCGGCGTCACCTATACCTATTCGGGCTATCCGATGGTGCATGAAGCCCGCGCCCGTGTGGCGGCGGGTGAGATCGGCGCGGTCAGGACGGTGCAGGTCGAATATCCGCTGGAATGGATGGCGACCGCGATCGAGGGGCAGGGCAATCAACAGGCCGCCTGGCGCACCGACCCGAAGAAAAACGGCCGTGGCGGCTCTGTCGGGGATATCGGCACCCATGCCTATCACCTTGCGGGCTTTGTCACCGGGCTGAGGCTGCAATCGCTGACAGCCGACCTTGCGACATTTGTGAACGGTCGTTCGCTTGATGACAATGCCCATGTGATGCTGCGCTATGAGGGCGGGGCGCGTGGGCTTTTATGGTCAAGCCAGGTCGCCATCGGCAATTCCAACGGGGTCAGGATCCGGGTCTTTGGCGGCAAGGGCTCGCTCGCCTGGTATCAGGAACAGCCCAATGAGCTGATCCTGACGCCGCTGGAGGGGCGCGTTCAGACGATCAAACGCGGCGCCGGCGATCTCTCCCCGGCGGCGAAGGCCAGGACCCGCACGCCTCCGGGTCATCCCGAGGGCTATCTGGAGGCCTTCGCGAACCTTTATCTGGGTTTTGCCGAGGTGATCCGGGCACGGGCCGAAACCCGCCAGCCCGGACCCATCGGCCAGGATCTGCCGCTGATTCAGGACGGGGTGAAGGGTGTCGCCTTTGTCGAGGCGGTTGTCGACAGCCATGAGGCGGCGGATCAGCCCTGGATCACACCCGTCGCTGTCTGAGACCATGAGGTAACCCCGGGGGAGGGGATTTGTGCGATGACGAAGAAACTGGATCTGGTGACCATCGGTCGCTCTTCGATTGACCTCTACGGCGCCCAGGTGGGCGGGCGGCTGGAGGATATGGGCTCGTTCCAGAAATATGTTGGCGGCTCGCCCACCAATATGGCGGTGGGGACGGCCCGGCTGGGGCTGAGACCGGCGCTGATCACCCGGGTTGGGGATGAGCATATGGGCCGCTTCATCCGCGAGGAACTGGCGCGCGAAGGCGTCGATGTCTCGGGTGTGAAGACCGATCCGGAGCGGCTGACGGCGCTGGTTCTGCTGGGGATCCGCGACGAGCATCAGTTCCCGCTGATCTTCTACCGCGAGAATTGCGCCGATATGGCGCTGTGCGAGGAGGATATCGACGAGGCGCTGATCGCCGATACCCGCGCGGTTGTCGCGACCGGCACGCATCTCTCGCATCCCCGCACCGAAGCGGCGGTGCTGAAGGCGCTGACCCTGGCGCGAAAGCATGGTGCGCGGACGGCGCTGGATATCGACTACCGCCCGAACCTCTGGGGCGTGGCCGGTCATGGCGACGGGGAAAGCCGTTTCGTTGAAAGCGCCGAGGTGACGGCAAAGCTGCAGACGACGCTGCATCTGTTCGACCTGATCGTCGGCACCGAAGAGGAATTCCACATCGCCGGCGGCTCGACCGATACGATCACGGCGCTTCGCGCGGTGCGGGCGGTCAGCCGCGCCACGCTGGTCTGCAAACGCGGCGCGGCGGGGGCGGTGGCCTTTACCGGCGCGGTGCCGGACAGTCTTGATGAGGGCGAGACCGGCCCGGGCTTCCCGATCGAGGTCTTCAACGTGCTGGGCGCCGGTGACGGGTTCATGTCGGGCCTGCTGAAAGGCTGGCTCGATGATGAGGCCTGGCCGAAAGCGCTGGAATATGCCAATGCCTGCGGGGCTTTCGCGGTGTCGCGCCATGGCTGCGCCCCGGCCTATCCTTCGCTGGCCGAGCTGGAGTTTTTCCTGAAACGGGGCGTGCAGCGCCCCGATCTGAGGAACGACCAGGCGCTGGATCAGATCCACTGGTCGACCAATCGCCGCGCGCTCAGGGGCGAGACGCGGGGCAATCCCTGGAAAGACATCCGCGTTTTCGCCTTTGACCACCGGATGCAGCTGGAACAGATGGAGGGCGCCACGCCGGCGAAGATCGGCGCCTTCAAGGCGCTGTGCCTCGATGCCGCGCGCGCGGTTCAGGCGGATCGCCCGGGCTATGGGATCCTGTGCGACAATCGGCTGGGCAAGACTGCGCTGCAGGCGGCGGCGGGGTCGGGCCTCTGGATCGGGCGGCCGGTGGAATGGCCGGGTTCGCGCCCGCTGACGCTGGAACCCGAGATCGGGCCGGATTTCGGCGGTCTTGATGAATGGCCACTGGATCATGTGGTCAAGGTTCTGTGCTTCTGTCACCCGGATGACGACGCCGCCACCTGGTCGGCGCAGGAGGCGGTCGTGCAGCGCCTCTTTGCGGCGGCCCGCCGCAACCGGCTGGAATTCCTGCTGGAAGTGATCCCCTCAAAAGTCGCGCCGGTCGATGACATGACCACCGCGACGATCATCCGCCGCTTTTACGACCTTGGCATTTATCCCGACTGGTGGAAGCTGGAACCGATGAAGACCGCTGCCGCCTGGAAGAACGCCGTCGCCGCCATCGGGGAAAACGATCCGAATACGCGCGGCATCGTGATCCTTGGCCTTGATGCGCCCGAGGCCGAGCTGGCGGCCAGCTTCCGCGTCGCCGCCGCCGAGCCGCTGGTCAGGGGCTTTGCGGTCGGTCGCTCGATCTTTGGCGATGTGGCGCGGGGCTGGATGACCGGTAAAACGGATGATCAGGGCGCGATCCGCGAAATGGTGGCGCGCTATGGCCGCCTGTGCGACATCTGGGATCAGGCCCGCCGCGACAGCGCCGGCTGATCCTCCGCCCCCATGCCGCCCTCGTGCCAGTGACAGGAGCCGTATCCATGAGCCATTTGCAACTGAAACCCTTTGGCACCACCGGCAAGGTGCATCAGGTCACCCCCGCCTCGGCCGGCTGGCGCTATGTCGGCTTCTCGCTCTACCGGCTCAGGCCGGGTGAGGTGGCGGCTGAGGTCACCGGCAGCGATGAGGTGATCCTTGTCATGGTCGAGGGCAAGGCGGCTTTCACCGCTGCCGGCCAGGACTGGGGGAGCCTTGGCGAGCGGATGAATGTGTTCGAAAAGACACCGCCGCACAGCCTTTATGTGCCGCCAGGGCATGACTGGCGGGCAGAGGCAGAGACCGCCTGCACCATCGCGGTCTGTGCGGCGCCGGGCAAAGGCAATTACCCGGCGCGCCGCCTTGGCCCCGATGGCATCACCCTGACCGAGCGTGGTTCGGGCGGCAATCTGCGGCTGGTGAACAATATCGCGATGGAGATGCATGACGTCTGCGACAGTCTCCTGGTCACCGAGGTCTATACGCCTGCGGGCAACTGGTCTTCCTATCCCAGCCACCGCCATGACGAGGATGATTTCCCCCGCATCACCTATCTCGAAGAGACCTATTACCACCGTCTGAACCCCGGTGATGGGTTCGCCTTTCAGCGCGTCTATACGGATGACGGGCTGTTTGATGAGGTGATGGCGGTGAAGGATGGCGATGTGGTGCTGGTGCCGCGCGGGCATCACCCCTGCGGCGCGCCTTACGGGTTCGAGCTTTACTACCTCAACGTCATGGCAGGCCCGCGCCGCAACTGGCGCTTTGTCGCGGACCCGGCGGTCGAATTCCTGATGAAGTGATGCCCAGGGATTGATCTGGCCCTGAACCCCGCCCATGTCGGATGGGTGTAAGGCAAGGGGGGCAGGGTGGAATTCGTTATCGGCGAGATCGCGGATTTTCTGTGGAGGAGGATCCGGCGGCCGCGTTTGCTCCGCTATGCGCTGGCGGCTCTGTTCATCGGTCTCGGCCTGGTCATTGGCGTTGCAAATCTGGCGCCGATGGTGATGGGGATGCTGTCTTTGTAACCACCGGGGCGGGCATGCAAACGGGCGCAGCATCCGCTGCGCCCGTTGCCGTTTTCCGGCTGCCCGCCCGGAAGGGCGCTTAGTAAGGGCTGTCGGGGAAGTAATATTCCGCCGCGTTCTCGGCAGTGATCAGCGGGCTGTCCAGCGTATAGACGCCATGCACCGGCGATTGCACCGCATAGCGCGCGGCGGTGACCGAGATGGCCGGGATGATCAGCGTCGGCGGGTAGAAGATATCGGCGTCGATCAGCGCGTCGCCATCCATGATCTGCTTGATCACCCGGTTCATGCCCGAGCCGCCCAGCAGCTTCATGCCCTCGGCGCGACCGGCCTGTTCGATGGCGGCCCTGGCGCCAAGCGCTGCGTCATCATCACCGGCCCAGACCCCGTCGATCTGGGGAAAACGGGTCAGGAAGTCCTGCATCACCTCGAAGCCCTTATCGGGGTTCCAGTTGGCATATTGCATATCGAGCACTTCGATCCCCGAGCCTTCCAGGGCGGCGTTGAACGCGTCGATGCGGATATTGTCGATGGCGGTCGGGATGCCGCGCATGACGACGATCTTGCCGCCATTGGGAAGCTTCGCCTTGAAGTAATTGGCGGCGATGGTGCCGTATTGCGGGTTGTTGCCGCCGACATAAAGGTCTTCGACGCCCTCTTCCGACAGGCCGCGATCCACGGCGGTGATGAAGATGCCGCGTGCCTTGGCGGCTTTGACCGGCTCGGTCAGCGGGTCGCTTTCCATCGGCAGGATCACCAGTGCGTTGATGCCCTGGGCGATCAGGTCTTCGACATTGTTGACCTGGGCCTGAACGTCGCCGGCGGTGGTCACCACGAAATCAAGCTGCGGGAAGGCTTCGCCAAGCTGTTTCACCGTGCGCTCGGTATGGTAGTTCAGACCGCCGGTCCAGCCATGGGTGGCGGCAGGAATCGCGATGCCGATTTTCGCGACTTTTTCCTGCGCGCGGGCGGGAACGGCGGCCAGCGGCAGCGCCATGCCGGCGGCCGATGCCACCAGCATATTGCGGCGGGAAAGTTGGGCTTTCATTGGGTTTCTCCTCCGGTTGAAAATCAGGTATTGCCGCGTCTGCGCTGCAAGAGGACGGCGATGACGATGATGGTGCCCTGGAAGGCGCCGTTCAGATGCGGGCTGAAATAAGAGGTGAGGTTGAGGATATTGGCCACGAGGCCAAGGATCAGCACACCCACCACCGTGCCCCAGACGCGGCCATAGCCGCCTGCCAGCGCCGTGCCGCCGATGATGACGGCGGCAATCGCCTCCAGCTCCCACAGGATGCCGGTCGAGGGGGTGACGGCGCCAAGGCGCGGCACATAGATCAGCGTCGCAAGCCCGACACAGGCGCCCTGCAGCACATAGGTCGCAAGCCGCACGCCGTTCACGGGAATGGCGGAATAACGCGAGACATCGGGGTTCGAGCCGATGGCGGTGACATGGCGGCCAAAGCGCATCCGGGTCATCACGAACTCGCCCAAAGCCGCCAGCACTGCGAAGATGATCACCGGCACCGGGATCCCCAGCACCGCGCCATAGTAAAGCCCGCGTCCGACATCCCTCAGCGCGAAATCAAGCGAGATCGAGCCGCCATCCGACATCCAGGTCACCAGAGAGCGCATGATTCCCATCGTGCCCAGCGTGACGATGAAGGCCTCGATCCGGGCGAAGACAACCAGCGAGCCGTTGACCAGCCCGGCAAGCATCCCGATCAGCAGTGCCAGTGTCATGCCGGTGACCAGCGCCGCCATTGGCGACATATAGGCCAGCAGCCAGTTCATCCCCATGATGCCCAGCCCCGCCACCAGCGCCGCCATGGCGCCGACCGAGAGGTCAAGCCCCCGTGCGGTGATCACGAACGTTGCGCCGATGGCGATGATCCCGATGATCGAGGAGCGGGTCAGCACGTTCAGCACATTCTCACTGGTCAGAAACGTATCGCTTGAGACCGCGCCAAGGATCACCAGCAGGATCAGCGCGATCAGCGGCCCGAGCTGGCCAATCCTCTGGCGGGCCGAAATGCCGGCGGGTGCGAGGGTTGCGTCGCTCATGCGGGGATTTCCTTTTCAGATGCTGGGGTAAGGCCCAGACCCAGGCGCAGGATCTCGGCCTCGGTGACCTGGCCGGTTTCGGGCTGGCGGATCACTCCGGCGATGCTGCCGCGATCCATAACGATGATGCGATGCGCCAGGCCGATCAGTTCGGGGAGTTCCGACGAGATGACGACGACCGCGCGGCCCTCGGCTGCAAGGCTGGCGATCAGGCGGTAGATCTGTGCTTTGGCGCCGATATCGACGCCGCGGGTGGGTTCATCCAGGATGACGATACCCGGGTTGCTGGCCAGTGTTTTGGCCAGCAGCAGTTTCTGCTGGTTGCCGCCCGAGAGCCGGCCGGCCGGGATCAGCGGATTGGCCGAGCGGATGTCGAAAGTCTCGCGCGCTTTGGCATAGCGCGCGCGTTCGCCGCCCGGATCCAGAAGCGGCCCGCCCGAAAGCGCGCCCAGTGTCAGATCGGCATTGAGGATCTGGCTGGCCTCGAGCAATAGGCCCCGGCTTTTGCGGTCCTCGGTCAGATAGGCGATGCCTTTCGCCCAGGCCTCACGGCTGCGGGGCAGGGGGCGGGTCTCGCCACGAAGGGTAAAGCGCGCGGCCTGGGCCGGGCGCAGGCCGACAAGGCCCTCGAACATCTCGGTGCGCCCCGAGCCGACCAGCCCCGCGACGCCGAGGATCTCGCCCGGATGCAGCGCGAAGCCGGCATCTTTTACCGGGGCGCCGATCTCGCGCGGGACGTTCAGACCCGTGACCTCCAGCACCGGGGCGGCGGCGGCGGGCGCGACGCGCGGCACGAAGAGGTCGGACATTTCGCGCCCGACCATCGCGGTGGCGATGTCATGTTCCGAGACTTCGGCGGTGGGGCGGTCCATGGTGATCAGCCCGTCGCGCAGGACGGTGACGCGGTCGGCGATCTCGCGCACCTCGTCCAGCCGGTGCGAGGTGAAGATCACCGCGCCGCCCGCCGCGCGGAAAGCGCGGATGCGGTCGAAAAGCGCGGCGGTTTCCTCGCGGCCCAGCACGGCGGTGGGTTCATCCATCAACAAAAGGCCAGGCGCAGTGCCGAAAGCCTTAGCAAGTTCAACCACCTGCCAGCTGGCCACCGGCAGGTCGCGCATCTGCGCCTCGGGATGGATCGCGGATCGAAGGAGCCGCAAAGCCGCCGCCGCCTGGTCGCGCATCTTCCTGCGATCCACCACGCCGAACCGGCCCGGCTCGCGCCCGAGATGGATATTCTCGGCGACATTCATATCGGGGATCAGCGCGAATTCCTGATGGACGAGGGTGATGCCCATCGATTCAGTGCGGTGGAGATCGGCGGGAACCGCCGCACCCTGCCAGTGAACCGTCCCCGAACCGGGCGCCTGATAGCCGCCGATGATCCGCATGAGGGTGGACTTGCCAGCCCCGTTCTCGCCGGCCAGCGCCACGACCTCGCCCGGCCGCACGCCCAGGTCGATGCCGGCCAAAACGCGGTTCGGCCCATAAAAATGCGTGACGCCGCGGATTTCCAGCCCGCTGCCGCTGGCAGAATGCTGCATCTTCCCCCCTTTATCCCGACCCCCGAACGGGCCGCAGCAGACCGGCCCTGCCCGGGGGTGCCGGGCAGGCTTCGCTCGCGCATGAGGCAGCCCCCATGCGCAAAAGATCGGTCTTTGGTGCGGTCCCCCCTCGGGTATCCCGGAGGCTGCGACTTCCCCGTGCGCAGCGATCCCGAATGCAACAGCCATAACAAGATCTGGCGGGAATGCAATATGAATTGCCAATGTACCCGTATGGCAATATCTCATTGCGGTCCGGGGCAGGGTCTGCCCGCCCCGGACCGCAGATCAGAGGCCGAGGCCAGCGCGGAAGGCCGCCAGTTCGGTCTCGCTGTCGGAAACCGAGTGCTGCGGGCCGGGATAGGCGCCGCTGCGCACATCCGCGACGAATTCGCGAAACGCGCCGATACGCTCTTGCTGCAACCGTGCGAATTCGGCGGCGAAGGTGCGATAGGTCTTCGCATGGCGCGGCTGATGGCCGCTGGTATAGCCCAGCACATCCTCGGCAAAGAGATATTGCGCATCCGCCCAGGGGCCGGCGCCCATGCCCAGCATGATCAGCGGCGTGTTCTCGCAGAGGATGCGGGCGACCCCGGAAGGGACGACCTCCAGCTCGGCGCCGAAACAGCCGATTTCCTCAAGCCGTTTGACATGATCCCAGAGGGCGCGGGCGCTGTCGGCGGTCTTGCCCACGGCGCGGAAACCGCCGGTCCAGGTCGCCTGAGACGGGATCAGCCCGACATGCGCCACCACCGGCACCCGGTTGTCGCAGAGCGCCTTCTGGATCTGCAATGAGGCCGCGCAGTAAAAGCAGTCGCCGCCGAGCCGGGTGAAGTGGAACGCCGCGCGCAGATAGTCCTCGGGCGTGACCAGAGTGCCGGCGGGGCCATAGGGCAGGCCGATCTGCACGAAGCAATCACCGGCGGCCTCGCGCATTTCGGGGGTGAAATACTGCCCCTCGATCGACAGCAGATCCACCCCGGCACTGGCGGCGGCGGCGGCCTCGTCGGGTGTGGTGACGAAAAGCATCGAGAGCCTGCGGCCTGCGGTCTTCATCGCGCGGATATCGGCCACGGTGGGCCTTGAGTTCTTATGGACCATGATGCCCTCCTTAACCGATCAGGATCTCGACCTGGCCGTTCTCGATCCGGGTCTGATAGGTGGCGAGGTTCTTGCAGGCCGGCAGCCGCACCGCCTCGCCATTGCGGTAATCGAACTGGCCGTTATGTTTCGGGCATTCGACGACGTAATCCATCACCAGCCCGTCAGCGAGATGGATCGCCTCATGGGTGCAAAAGCCGTCGGTGCAGAAATAGTCATCATCGGGGCTGCGATAGATCGCATAGCTGCGACCGCCATGATCCCAGCGGATCAGGTCTTCATTGTCGATATCATCAGCGGAACAGGCGGCAATCCAGGGCATGGCTTCTCCTCCGAAGGTCTCTGGCTGGCGGGTGGGGCAAGCGGGCGGGTTGCGGGATTATGATGCGGGATTATTCGGCGGCGACCGGGCGCAGCGCGTTGTCATAGCCCGCAATGCCGGGCGTGGGTGCGCCGGGCTCCAGATCGCCATGATATTCGGCGCGGTAGGGCTGGGCGGTCGGCGGCAGCTGGCGCTTGACGAACCAGTCGGGGTTTCTGAACTGGCGGATCAGCGTCGGAATGATCTCACGGTAAGCCGAGAGGATCGAGGGATGCGCCGGCGGCATGTCATGCTTCACCAGCTCATGCATCCGGGGCAGGGCATGCCAGGGCACCATCGGGAACATATGGTGTTCGACATGGAAATTCATGTTCCAGTAGATGAAGCGCGAGATGCGGTTCATATAGACGGTGCGCGAATTCAGCCGGTGGTCGAGCACGTTTTCCGCCAGCCCCAGATGCTGCATGTAGCCGGTCATCACCATATGCCAGCTGCCAAAGAGGATCGGCAGGCCCACCAGCATTAAGGGCAGGATCGACTGCATCCAGAGGGCCAGCGCAAGGGTGGCCAGATAGCTCAGCCCCCAGATGCGGGCGACCAGGAAGGCGCGTTTGCGCTCGGGCTCGGGTACGAAGGATTTCGTGGTTTCGGGCATATAGCCGGCGATCAGTTGCAGCGTGGTCTTTGCGTTGCCCCAGAGCTCGAATATCCCGAAGAAATTGAGGATCAGGCGGGCGACGACAGCCGGGCGCATGGCGATGATCTCGGGGTCATGGCCGACGATGATGGTGTCGGTATGGTGGCGGGTATGGCTCCAGCGCCAGGTCACCGGGTTCCGCATCATGCAAAAACAGGCGATCTGATAGAGGGCATCATTCATCCAGCGGGTTTTGAACGCGGTGCCATGGCCGCATTCATGCCAGCGCGAATCCATCGCCGAGCCGTAAAGCACGCCGTAAACCAGCCAGAAAGGCGCCGACCACCAGGAAGGCCAGAGCCAGATGCCCATGGAAGCCGAGGCGATCATCACCCCGAAAAGGATGATCGTGTCGCGGATCGCCGGCCGGTCCGAGCGCTGCATCAGCTCTTTCATCACCTTGCGCGGCAGATCGGTGTGATACCACTGGGCCGAGACCAGGCCGATCTCTTCGGCCAGTTTCGCATCCCGCCCGAGCAATGCGTAATCGCGGTTCGTATGGCTCATCTCGCTGGTTCCTCTCCTGTCACGACCGGCGCAACTGAGACTGTCCTGGCGGTTGAACCGGGGATCGCGCAATGAAAATTGCAGTTTTAAGATTTCGTTTATTGCAATTCACATCAGAATGCTGATGGTGATTGATGGAAAATGATGGAATGACGCCATGCGCCGCCGTGTGACGATCAGCGATCTGGCCGAGGCTGCCGGGGTCTCCACCGCCACGGTGGACCGGGTGCTGAACGGGCGCAGCACGGTTCGGCGCGCAACCGCGATCCATGTGCTGGAGGTCGCGCGCGAGATGGGTTTCCACGCCGCGCCTTTGCTGGAAAAGCGGCTGACCGGCGAGCGGGAAAACCTGACCATCGGCCTCGTGCTTCTATCGACCGAGCCGGAATTCTATCACAAATTTCAGGCTGAGGCCGAGGCGGCGGCCCAGGCGGAAAGCGGCATGCGGCTCAGGGTGCTGACCGAATATGCCGCCAATTCCAGCCCCGCCGCCACCGTGGCTGCGCTGGAACGGCTGGCGCCAAAGGTGCAGGCCATCGGCCTTGTCGCGGTGGACCATCCGAGGGTGAGCGAGGCGGTTTCCGGCCTGCATGCGCGGGGCATTCCGGTGATCGCGCTCTTGTCCGATCTCGCCCAGGGGGTGCGCCATGCCTATCTGGGGGTCAATAATCTCAAGGTTGGACGGGTGGCGGCTTCGATGCTGGCGCGAGCGATTCCGAAAGGGGCGGGTGGCGCGCTGGCGTTGTTTGTCGGCGGCCAGCTCTGGCATGGGCATGAGCTGCGCGAGACCGGATTTCGCAGCTATATCAGGCGTGAGCGGCCGGATCTGGTGCTGCTCGATACCCAGGTCAATCTGGATACCGACGATCTGACCTATGAGGCGGCGATTGCGCTGATGGCGCGGCATCCGGGGCTGCGCGGCATTTATTGCTGCGGCGGCGGGCGCAATGGCGTGATCCGAGCCATAAGGGAAGAGCGCCGCCAGGGGGCGGTCGATGTCATCGCCAATGAGCTGACCGAGACGACGCGGCGGGCGCTGGCCGATGGCATCGTCTCGCTGGTGATCGACACACCGGTGCGCGAGATCTGCGAGGCGCTGTTCGGCCTTGCGCGTGTGGCGGTGAAGGAGAGGGCAGGGCCGGGGGATGTGGCCAATATGCCGGCGGCTGGCGGGCCGGTATCGGCGAGAACAGCGTCGGGCGGGCCAGCGATGAGTGGGCCAGCGACGGGCGGACCGGGCCAGGTCTTTCTGCCGATGCGGCTGATCCTGCCGGAAAGCCTGTGATCGAATCAACCGGGAAGACTGCCGTGCTGCCGTGTCCTGCAAGGATCATTGCAGAAATGCAATCGCAGCCGGTCACGCTGTCTGCGCGCTGCCTCCGGGTGCCCGGTCATCGAAAGCTGAATGAATTTAATGGATTAATCCGGAACCAGCGCCGTTTCAGCCCGTCGGTGCCCCGCCGGCAGCGGCCGGGGATGCCGGAAATTCTGAATTAAAGGTTGACTCGCTGTAATTTCTGCAATCAATATTGCCAAAGTAATCAGGCTGCAATTTTCCTGAGGCAGACAGTCGGCATCGCGGGGAGGACGCGGGGCCGGGCTTGTCCACTCATGTCATGCGGCCCGATCCGACAGACCCGACGATGAAGGGAGAGCATCGTGAAGGATTTGGTCACCCAGATCAGTCTTGAAGAGTTCCGCGCCCAGGTTGAGACCGTGACCACCCTGGCGCAATGTCCCTCGGCCATTGCCATCGAGAAGAATATCCCGGTCTATGACGGGGCAAAGGTCAGTGCTGCGATTTCGCAGGAATGGGCCGATGTGATCGGCAAGGGCGCCGGTGTCTTCGTTGTCAAAAATGCCTTTACCGACAAGGGTGCGATTGATGTGGCCTCGGACGCGTTCCGTGCCATCATCGCCCATGAGCGCGCCACCGGCGTCGCTGCGGGCGACCATTTCGCCAAAGCCGGCGCCAATGACCGGATCTGGAACAGCCTGCAAAAGCTCTGCCTGCATGATCCGGCGGTCTATGCGCGCTATATGGCGAACCCGGTGATTGATATTGCCTGCCGTGCCTGGCTGGGGCCGGGCTATCAGATTGCGACCCAGGTGAACCAGGTCCGCCCCGGCGGCAAAGCACAGGCGCCGCATCGCGATTATCATCTCGGCTTCATGTCGCCTGAACAGATGGCCGAATACCCGGACCATATCCACGCAACCGGCCCGACGCTGATCCTGCAAGGGGGCGTGGCGCATTGCGATATGCCGGTCGAGAGCGGCACGACCAAGCTCCTGCCGCATTCGCAGCGTTTCCTGCAGGGCTATATCGCCGCCACCCGCCCCGAATTCCGCGAGTATTTCGAAGAGGCCTGTGTTCAGCTGCCGCTGGAAAAGGGCGATGCGATCTTCTTCAGCCCGGCTTTGTTCCATGCGGCGGGGGAGAATAAGACCAAAGATGTGGTGCGGATGGTGAACCTGATCCAGACCGCCAGCGCTTTCGCGCGGCATATGGAGGCGATCGACCGCAGCGCGATGTGCCGCGCCGTTTTCCCGCATCTCGCCGCGCTGAGCCCCGAGGGCCGCCATGCGGTGATCGCGGCGACCGCGGATGGCTATCCGTTCCCGACCAATCTCGACACCGATCCGCCGATTGGCGGCCTTGCGCCCGCGACGCAGCAGGATCTGCTGGCGCAAGCCGTGGCCGAGGGCTGGGATCCGGCGAAACTGGATGCCGCGCTGGATGCGCAGGAGGCGAAACGCCGCCCGTAACACCCCGCCAGAACAGAATCCGCCATGGCTTCCGGCGGTCAGACAGGGAAGCCGCAAAGGGAGGACTATCATAATGAAATCAATGCTGAGATCGGTCGCCATCGGGGCCGTCCTTGCCGTGACCGCGATGGTCAGCACGGCGAAAGCGGAAGGCGAGCAATTCGTCTGGATCAGCCACGGCCCGGACAGCGACAGCTGGTTCAACGTGATCAAGAACGCCATCAAGGTCACCAATGAACAGATGGGCGTGAACACCGAATACCGCAATCCCGCGACCGGCGATCTCGCCGATATGGCGCGGATCGTGCAGCAGGCCGCGGCTGCCGATGTCGACGGCATCATCGTCACCATCGCCGATTACAATGTGCTGGAAGGCCCGATCAAGGACGCCATCGCCAAAGGGATCCCGGTCGTCACCGTGAACTCTGGCACCGTCGAGGAAAGCAAGAAGCTCGGCGCGCTGCTTCATGTCGGCCAGCCGGAATATGAGGCGGGCCTCGGTGCCGGTGAGCGCGCGAAAGAGGCGGGGATCACCTCGTTCCTTTGCGTCAACCATTACATCACCAACCCGCAATCCGTAGAGCGCTGCCGTGGTTTCGCCGATGGCATCGGCCAGGAGCTGGGCAGCCAGATGATCGACTCCGGCATGGACCCGTCCGAAGTCGCGAATAAGGTCAAGGCCTATCTGACCGCGAACCCCGATACCGGCGCGATCCTGACCCTTGGCCCGAACTCGGCCGAACCCTCGATCCGCGCGGTCAAGGAACTGGGTCTCGACGGCGAGATCTATTTCGGCACCTTTGACCTTTCCGCAGAAATCTCTGCCGGGATCAAGGATGGCACCATCAATTTCGCCATCGACCAGCAGCCCTTCCTGCAAGGCTCGGTGCCGATCCAGGTTCTGACCGCCTATGTCCGCTATGGCGTGGCGCCGTCGAACTCGGTTTTCACCGGCCCGGGCTTTGTCACCAAAGACAATATCGACTTCGTCGAATCTCTGGCGGGCGAATATCGCTGATCCCGTCCTGACCCGTTGCTGACATGTTTCGGGGGCCGGGAGGTCCAACCCTCCCGGCCCGCCTTACCTGTGGGGATTTTCATATGACCGACGCAGCCAGTGCTGCCACCGACGAGCGCGTCAAAACCGTCTCGCCCTGGCGCCGCGCGCTGATCCGGCCCGAACTGGGCGGCATCTGCGGCACCATCCTTGTCTTCCTTCTGTTCGGCGCGATTGCCGGTGATTCCGGTATGTTCAAGGCCGAAGGCATTATGAACTGGACCGTGGTTTCCGCGCAGTTCATGATCATCGCGGTCGGCGCCTGCCTGTTGATGATTGCAGGCGAGTTCGACCTTTCGACCGGCTCAATGATCGGCTTTTCGGGCACGGTCATGGCGATCCTTTCTGTGCATATGGGCTGGCCGCTCTGGGCGGCGATCCTGTTCACCTTTGTATTCTGCATGCTGATCGGCGCGCTGAATGGCTGGCTGGTGGTGAAAACCGGGCTGCCCTCTTTCATCGTGACGCTGGCCTTCCTGTTCATCCTGCGCGGGCTGACGATCTGGGGCTCGGTCTATTTCACCCGTCAGACCATCATTGGCGGCGTGGCCGAGAAAGCCCAGGGCGACTGGCTGGCGCCGGTCTTTGGCGGCAAGATCCTGACCGGCTTTTTCACCTGGATGGGCGAGAATGGCTGGATTGCCACCTTCACCCGGGGCTCGCGGGCAGGTCAGCCGGTGGTTGACGGGATCCCGATGCTGATCGTCTGGGCGCTGCTTCTGGTGGTGCTGGGCCATCTGCTGCTGACCCGCACCAAATTCGGCAACTGGATCTTTGCAGCTGGCGGCGACGCCCAGGCCGCGCGCTATGTCGGTGTGCCGGTGAACCGGGTGAAGATCTCGATGTTCATGTTCTCGGCCTTCTGTGCCACCGTGTTCGCCACCGCCCAGGTGGTGGAGTTCGGCTCGGCTGCAGCGGATCGCGGGATGCTGAAAGAATTCGAAGCGATCATCTGTGTGGTGATCGGGGGTGCGCTTCTGACCGGCGGCTATGGTTCGGTGATCGGGGCGGCGCTTGGCGCGGTGATCTTCGGGGTGGTGCAACAGGGCCTGTTCTTTGCCAATGCCGAAAGCTCGCTGTTCCGGGTCTTCCTTGGCGCCATCCTTTTGATTGCCGTGATTATGAACACCTATATCCGCCGCATCATCACGGGAGAACGCTGATGACGACTCCGATCGTGGAAATGCGCGATATCAGGAAGCATTTCGGCCATGTTATCGCGCTGAACGGGGTGTCCTTTGATGTCCGGCCCGGGGAGTGCCATTGCCTGCTGGGCGATAACGGTGCCGGGAAATCGACCTTCATCAAGACGATGTCGGGGGTACACCGGCCCAGCTCGGGGCAGATGGTGATCGAGGGGAAACCCGTCACCTTTGAATCGCCGCGCGATGCGATGGGGGCGGGGATTGCCACCGTTTACCAGGACCTCGCGATGATCCCGCTGATGTCGGTCACCCGCAATTTCTGGATGGGGCGCGAGCCCGAGAAAGGCATCTGGCCCTTCCGCAATTTCGATCTGAAAATGGCGGCAGAGGTCACCATGTCAGAGATGAAGAAGATGGGGATCAACCTGCGCGGCCCCGATCAGGCAGTGGGCACCCTTTCGGGGGGCGAGCGTCAGACCGTCGCCATTGCCCGCGCGGTCTATTTCGGGGCCAAGGTGCTGATCCTCGATGAGCCGACCTCGGCTCTGGGGGTGCGCCAGACCGCGAATGTGCTCGGCACCATCGACCGGGTCAGGAAACAGGGGATCGGCGTCGTCTTCATCACCCATAACGTGCGCCATGCCATGGCGGTGGGGGATCGTTTCACCGTGCTGAACCGGGGCCAGACGCTTGGCACCGCGACCAAGGGTGATGTCGATGCCGCGCGGCTTCAGGATATGATGGCGGGCGGGCAAGAGCTGGCCGAGCTGGAATCCTCGCTCGGCGGCACGATCTGAGGAAAAGCGATGAGCTTTACGGACAGAAGCAACCTGCGTCAGCCCCCTCTGGGGCGGCGTCTCCGCCTTGGTTTCGTGGGTGGTGGCAGAGGCGGGCTGGTCGGCAGCTGGCATTTCGCCGGCGCCCGGCTTTCCAACCATTTCGACGTGGTGGCGGGGGCTTTGTCGTCCCGCCCCGACAATGCGGCGCTTTCGGCGGCGGATTGGGTGATCGCGCCGGATCGCAGCTATACCGACTTTCGCGAAATGGCGAAGGCCGAGGCCGCGCGCCCCGAGGGCATCGAAGCGGTCGCGATCTGCACCCCGAATGACAGCCATGCTTTGGTCGCGGTTGCGTTTCTGGAAGTCGGGATCGACGTGATCCTTGACAAGCCGATGACCGCGCTGCTCGGGGATGCCGAGGCGCTGGTGGCGGTGCGAGAGCGCAGTGGCGTCAGTCTGACCATGACCTATCCTTTCTCGCATCACGCCATGGTGCGCCAGGCCCGCGCGCTGGTCGATGAGGGGGCGCTTGGCCGTATCGCCCAGGTCCATGTCGAATATCTGCAGGACTGGAACCTTGCGGCGCAGCCCGATGACGGTGCGCCCTGGCGGCAGGATCCGGCGCGGGTTGGGCGCAGCTCGATCGTCGGCGATATCGGCACCCATGCCTATCACCTGCTCCATACCGTGACCGGCCTCGATGTGGCGCGGCTGCGCGCGGATATGTTCGTCTGCGGCGGCGCGAAACCACAGCCCGACACCGCCCATATCGGACTGCAACTGACCAATGGCGCGCCGGCGACGATGCAGCTTTCCAATGCTGCCATCGGGCAATATTGCGCGCTCAGGATCCGGGTCTGGGGCGATAAGGGCGCGCTGGACTGGGATCAGGAAAAGCCCGAAGAGCTGCGCTTTACCCCGGTCGGGGCCGAGGAACGCATCTTCCGCCGCGGTGCCGCCCAGGGCATCCGCCCGGGTGCCGAGGCGCTGATCCACCTGCCGCGCGGCCATGGCGAGACGCTGACCGATGCCTGGGCCAATCTTTACGCCGAAGCCGGGATCGTGATCGCCGCCCGTCGCTCGGGGCGTGATCTGGGCCAGGGCGAAACCCGGCTTTCCGGCGCTGAAGACGGGTTGCGCGGCATGGATTTTGTCGAGGCCTGCGCTGACAGTTCTGAGGCTGGCGGCATCTGGACCCCTATGGCGGATCGCGGCTGATCCGTCCTTTCATGTGGCCCGCTCCCTGGTCACATGGCGGCCCGGCGCACCCCTCGCGCCGGGCTATGCTTTTGATATGGTGCCCGAATGCCGATCCTTGATACCCCTGCGGCGCTGATCGCAACCGTGATCGCAGTGATCCTTGTCGGGCTGTCGAAAGGCGGGCTTGGGGGGATGAGCCTTCTGGGTGTGCCGATCATGGCGATGGTGATGTCGCCGGTCACCGCCGCCGCGATCCTCTTGCCGGTCCTTGTGGTGATGGATGTGGTCAGCGTGGCCAGCTGGCGGAAATGGGTCGACTGGCGGCTGATCGCTTTGTTCATGCCGGGCGCAGTGACGGGGATCGGCATCGGCTGGTTCACCGCCGAGATGGTCTCGGATTCCATGGTGCGGCTGATCGTCGGGCTGGTCTCGGCGGCCTTCGTGCTGCGGGTGTTGTGGCAGCACCTGACCCGGCGCGAGGTCGCGCGCAAGGGGCAGCGGCCGGTGGCGGCGCAGCTCTGGGCCGGGATTGCCGGCTATACCAGCTTTGTCGCCCATGCCGGTGCGCCGCCTTTGCAGATCTATATGATGCCGCTGAAGCTGGACCCTAAGCTTTATACCGGCACGCTGGTGATGTTCTTTGCCATCACCAATGCGTTGAAACTGATCCCTTATTTCGCACTTGGCCAGTTCGGGGCAGAGAACCTCAAGGCCTCGGCACTTCTGTTGCCGCTGGCCGTGGTTTCGACCTGGGCCGGTGCCTGGGCAGTTCGCCGGATGCGCGCTGATATCTTCTACCTGCTGACCTATGTGTCGGTTGCGCTGGTGGCGGTCAAACTGATCCAGGACGGGCTTGCGGGGCTTTAGGTCCCGGTCACCGTCGGAATGCGCGGCGCCTCGACATTTTGCTGCACCCGGGCCGCCACGGCCACTGTCAGCGCCTGGGCCAGACACATCGGCGCCGCCAGCGAGCGCGAGAAGGTGTAATCATGTTCCGGCACCGGGAACAGCACCGTCGCCGATTTCGCCAGCGGTGACAGCGTGCTGTCCGAGATCGCGACGATCCCCACACCCCGCGCGCCCGCCTCTTCGACGATGGAAACCACCTCTTTCGCGTAGAACCGGAACGAGACCGCCATCAGCACATCTTTCGGCCCCATGGTGCGGGCCACATAGGTCGAAAGCCCGCCGGCGGAATCCAGCAGGATGCAGCGTTTGCCGATCATGGTCAGCTGGTAGCGCATCAGCTCGACCACCGGCAGCGAGCGCATCTGGCCCACAAGGTAGACCGTCTCGGCCTCCTGGAAAAGGGTTGCGGCCTCTACCAGATCTTCCTGGCGGATATCGTTCAGCATCTCTTGCAGGGAGGCGATATCGCGCACCACCAGATCGCTGAGGAAGCTCAGCTCGCTGCGCCCGCCCGAGGTGTGCAGCTCGGTCTCCAGCAGTTTCACCCGCGCCTCGAATCCGGGTGCAGCGGTGGCGAGACGGCGCTGGAACAGCGCCTGCAACTCTTTGAAACCCTTATATCCCAGGGCCTGGGCAAAGCGCACAAAGCTTGACGCATGGATGCCGCAGCGATCGGCAATCGCATTGACCGACTGCACCGCCACCTCATTGGGATTCTGGGTCAGGAAAACCGAGATCCGCTGATAGGTCTTGCTCATCTGATCATGGCGCTCATGGATGAGGCGGATCAGCTCTTCATAGTCTTTCGGCGGCGTCATATCGGTCATGCGGCGGTCTCCCCCAGGGCCCAGATTGCAACAGGTTTTGCAAAAATCCAAGAGCCATTGCAGATTTTGCCGCAGCGTTGTTGCCCCCGCCCTGTGGCGGGGGCTGCACTGTTCCTATGGGCTTACTGGGCCGGGGTCAGGCGCCAGAGATTGTCGCCGGTCGGATCATCCTCTCCGCGAGCCTTGTTCACCGCCCAGATGCGGCCCTGACCATCGGCGCGCAGCTGATTGGTCGAATTGCCGGCATCGAGATTGGCGACGATCTCGCCTTTGCCATTGACGACCGTGATGGTGCCGGCGCCGCGATTGGCGATATAGGCGGCCTTCGATACCGCATCCCAGGTGACGTTCAGCGGCTGCGCGCCAACGGCCAGGTCATGGATCACCTCGCCTTTGGCCACATCGACCACCAGCACATTGTCGGATTGCTGCGAGACGACGAAAGCGAGGCCTTCCGCAGCGTCATAAGCCACCCCGGCCGCGCCTTTGGCGCCCGGCAACGCGATCACTTTCACGGCGCCGGTCTTCAGATCGACGACCGCCAGCTCATCGGTGCTCATCGAGACATTGACCAGCGTGCCGGAAGCCGTGTCGATATCCAGCGCCATGGCCGACCATTCGCCGCCCCGTTCGGCCGAGGTGATCACGATGGGTTCCAGCTGCTCCAGCGTCGCGGTGTCAAACACCTCGATATTGCCGGTGCGGGTGGCCGAGGCATAGGCGCGGCCATTGACCTCGTCGATCACCACATCGCGGGCATGGTTCACCGTGCCCGGCGCGAACTGTTTGACCAGCGAGAGGTCGGATTGTTTGTAAACCGAGAGCGTGTCCTGGCGGGTATTGGTCGCCCAGACGGTGCCGTTCACATCATCGACGCCCACGCCGTAAAGCGCGAAGAGGCCGGCATCCTCGCCATTCTCGCGGGGCGGCGCAGCCTCGGGCGAGACCTGTGCCAGCTGTTCCAGCGTATTCGCATCCAGCTTGGTCAGTGCCGATTGTTTGACCGGCGGGCGGCCTACGGCCGAGGTCACAAACACCGCATCCGAGGCTTTCGAATAAGCCACCTGATACAGGCCGCGCGTCACCGGGCCATTGGCGATGGCGAATTTCTCAGCCCCCGACAGAGGCACTTCCGGCGAGATTTTCAGCGTCACCACCTCGGCGGCGGCAGGCTTTTCGGCGATCACCAGCACCGGTTGCAGCCCGGTCGCGGCCTCTGCGTCGATATCCAGATCGAAGGTGAATTTGCCCCCGGCATCGACCACCAGCGGGGCGGCACTGTTCAGGACATGGGGGCCGCGCATCAGGGTGATCTCCTGGCCGGGGATCAGCCCTTCGCCCGAGATGACGACCTTGCTGCCCTTATAGACCGGCACGCCGCGTTCGGTGCTTGCGGCAGAGATGCGGCCGGTGAATTCGCTTACCGGGGTGAAGACGGTTTCGGCCGATGCCGTGCCGGCCAGCGTGAGCGCAAGGGCAGAGGCACCGATCAGCGGACGGAATGCTTTTGAAAACATGGGTTTTCTTTCTGACAGGGGGATGCTTGGCCGGAATGTCCGGCCAGGCCATTGGCATGGATCAGAAGGTCGTGGATCAGAAGGTTTTGGTCAGGCCGACATAGAAGGCGCGGCCCGGCTCGTTGAAGGTGTTCGAGCCGGCGGAGGTCTCGGTGCGGTAGATCTTCTTGTCGAAGAGGTTGGTCACACCGGCGGTCACCCGCGCCGTCCCGGACACATCCCAGTTCATGTCCAGGTTGAACAGCGTATAGCCGCCGCGCTCGTTCGGATTGGCGGTGACCGCATTGGTCACGGCGCTGACCGCCGAGGGCTGGATCGGGCCGTAATGGGTGGCCGAAAGGGTGAAGCCCAGATCGTCACGCGCCTGCCAGTCCAGCGAGGCGTTGATCGTGTAATCGGGCACCAGCGACAGCGGCTGACCGGTCGCCTTGATCTTCGAGTCGATCATATAGGTCAGGTTGGTGTTCAGGGTCAGCGTCTCGCCGATCCGGGTCGAGAAATTGCCCTCGATCCCTTCGACCACGGCTGGCCCGGTATTCTCCCAGCGGAAGAGCCGGTTCGACGTGGCGCCGGGGTTCTCCTGGATCTGGCCAGACTGGATCTTGTTCTTATAGTCGTTTTGGAACCAGGTCAGGCTGGCATTGATGCCGTTATCGCCCTCATAGGCGAAGCCGATCTCTTTGTTGACGCTGATCTCCGGGTCGAGATCCGGGTTGCCGACCACATAGCAGGGTCCGGTCAGACGCACGCCATTGACCCAGGGGCAGCCATTGCCGTTCGTGGTATAGACATAGCCCGGGTTCAGCTGGAAGACGTTCGGGGTCTTGAAGGCGCGGGCGATGCCGAGCTTCATCTTCCATTCGTCGGTGAAGCGGTATTCGGCATTCAGGCTGGGCGAGGCATTGCCGCCGAAAGCGTCCGAATAGTCATAGCGCAGGCCGGGGGTGATGATCAGATTGTCCGACCATTCGATATTGGCCTCGGCATAGAGGCCGACGCGGTTCATCGCCAGCACCGGATCGCGATCGGCGGCATTGTTGACCAGGGTGGGGTCGGTAATGGTGCCGGGAAGGCTGGTCAGGATCGAGACCGGATCGTTGATCTTCTCACGGCGGAACTCGCCACCCAGCGTTACCGTAGCGGCGCGGCCGAAGAGTTGCGTCGGCAGGATCCATTCGGTTTTTGCGGTGATGTTTTCCAGCGTGATCGTGTTGAAGGCCACGGTGTCATTCACACCGTCGCCGTCGGAGTCAAAGCAATTGGCGATTGCGCCTTCGCTCGCGCCCGCGCGGCCTTCGCAAAGCCGGGTATTGGCGGTGCTTTCATATTGCAGATAGCTGTTCGAGGTGCCGAAATCATATTCGCCGCGATGGGTGATCGCATAGGTGCGGCGGAACATGCGGTTGGTCTCTTCGCCCCAGTGCGAGGCGGGAACCGTGCCGATCGAGCCAAGCTGGGTGTCGCCGGCGAAGACGTTGCCCTGACGGGAGAAATTCGCCTCGAAGTCGATCTCGTGGCCATCGGCAACCGCCCAGGTGACCAGCGCGCCGATATCCTTGTTCACCACACCTTCGCGGCCGGCAAGAAGATTGGTGCCGCCATTGCCGGCAATGGCCTCCTGGTTGATATCCAGGGCGTCCGGGCTGGTCTTGTTATAGCCACCAAAGACGCGGAAGGTCAGACGCTCGCCTGCCGGGCCGGCCAGCATGAACGAGGCGCGGCGGCTGTCGCCTTCGTCATCGCTTTGCGATTTGGTGTAATGCAGCCCGACCTGGCCGGTAAAGGTGTCGGGGCGTTTGGTCACGATATTGACCACACCGCCCGAGGCACCCGAGCCGTAACGCGCGGCGGCCGGGCCGCGGATGACCTCGATCCGCTCGATCAGTTCCGCCGGCACCCAGTTGGAATCGCCACGGGAGTCGCGCTCGCCATTGCGGCCCATCTTGACCGCGTTGCGCGAATTGACCGGCTTGCCGTCGATCAGGATCAGGGTGTTTTCCGGCCCCATGCCGCGCAGGTCGATCTGGCGCTGGTTGCCGCGCTGACCCGAGGCCGAAGAGCCGGTCAGGTTCACACCCGGCATCTTGCGCACGACTTCCGAGATGTCGTTCATCACCGGTGTCTTCGCCAGGTCTTCGGCGGTGATGGTCGAGACGCCAAGCGCCTGTTTGATCTGCTCTTCAGCCGAAAGCACGATGGTGCCGAGTTCGACCACCTCGTCGTCATCCTCTGCCGACTGGGCAAATGCGGGCGTTACCGAAAAACCGGTGGAAAGGACCAGAAACAACGCCGTGCAGGATGCAAGGCGCGATGAATGGGTCTTCATCACAAGACTCCGTGGAATCGGGGTTTCTGGCTGGCGACAAGCGGGCTTTGCCGGGGTCTCATGCCGTCTCACCGGCCGGGGGCAAGCCGTTCGCGACAGAACTGTCGCAAACTGTCATGGGTTGCGGGGTTTTGCGGGGATTTTCCTGGAAATTCACTCAGGAATGTGGCAACCTCGCCACGTTGTTTGCGCGCTGGCGCGGGGCTAAGGTGCAAGAGGCTCCGCTCCGGGGGAATCCCCTGGAAATCCAGCGCCCGAGCCGCGCGCCAGGGGCCCTTTGCGGATGAACAGAACCGTCCCTCAGAAACAGTTGCCAAAGCTGCTGGTCGTTGACGATTCCGCAGATATCCGGGACTCGCTTTGCCAGTATCTGATCCGGAGCGGGCTGGATGCGGTGGCGGCGGCCTCGGCGGATGAGGCGCGCGCGGAGCTGCGGGCCGAACAGATCAGCCTGATCATTCTCGACCTGATGATGCCGGGCGAGGATGGCCTGAGCTTTTGCCGCGCGCTGATGAGCGGGGCAGGCGGCGCGCGGGTGCCGGTGATCATGCTGACCGCGCTGCACAGCGATGCGAACAAGATCCGGGGCCTCGATCTTGGTGCCGATGATTATGTGACCAAGCCTTTCAACCCGCGCGAACTCCTGTCGCGCATTCACGCCGTGCTGCGCCGGGGCAGCCTGGCCCGGCCCGGCCCCGCGACCGAGCGGCGCCGTTTCGCGGGCATCCTGCATGACCCCCAGGCCCAGGTGGTGCACCTGCCCGACGGGGCCGAAGTCGGGCTGACCTCGGGCGAGAACCGGCTGCTGGAGGCTTTGCTGGATCACCCGGGCGGCGTGCTCAGCCGCGATGACATCGCCCGGCTGATCAGCCGCAAGGGCGGCACCACCACAATGCGCGCCGCCGATAACTGCATCTTCCGCCTGCGCCGCAAGCTGGGCGACAATGCCCGCGCGCCCCGCATCCTGCTGACCGACTGGGGCGGCGGTTACCGCATCGTCGACGATGTGCGGCCGGATCTCTGACCGATGCGGGTCCGGCTTCCTGACAGCATCCACGGCCGTTTCGCGCTGTTGCTGATCGCCTCGCTCCTGTTTTGCAACATCGCGGCGGCCTGGATTCTGGCGCGGGAGGGCACCGCCTTTGACCAGGCGATCCGGGTGCAGCATGATATGGGCCGGCTGGTGGCGCTGATCGACACCATCGAGGAAACCGACCGCGAGACCGGCGAGGCGATCGTGCAGCGCTCGGCCACCGGCTATACCCGCTTTTCAATCGAGTCCAAACCGCTGACGCGCCGCGCCGGCGCCGAGCTGGGCGACATTGCCGATGAGATTCGCCGCGCCTTGCCTGGCCATGAGATCCGCGTGACGCGGCCCGGGCCTCGCCATCGCTTTGACGAGCGTGGCCCGGCGCTGTTGATCATCTCGGTCCGGCTGGACGAAGGGGTGCGCAAGGATGAATGGCTGAATTCGCTGGTCTATCCGCTGAGCGGCGCCAATGTCTGGCGGCAGAAAGGCACCTTTTTCATCCCGCTGATCGCCTCGCTGGCAGTGGCGTTGCTGATCGGGCTGTTCTTCCTGAACCAGATGACGCGGCCTTTGGAAAAGCTGGCCCGCGCCTCGCTGGCGGCGGGGAAGGGGGATCACTCGGTCCGGCTGGACGAGACCGGGCCGCGCGAGATCCGCGATGCGGCGGCGTCTTTCAACACAATGCAAAGCCAGATCGCCGATTTCGAGGAGGACCGGCGGCGGATGCTGGCCTCGGTCGGGCATGATCTGCGCACGCCGATCACCAGCCTGCGGCTGAGGGTCGAGGGGGTCGAGGATGACACCCTGCGCCTTCCGATGATCCGCACGCTGGAGGATATGACGGTGATGACCGAGGATATCCTGCGCTTCACCCGCGAGGGGGGCGAGGCAGAGGAGCGGCGCGACACCGATCTGCGCGATATGCTGGCCGATCTTTGTGGGCGTGCGGGGGTGAATTTCGCCGCCCATGAGCCGGTCAGCGCGCCGGTGCGGATGGTGGCGATCCGCCGCGCGGTCAGCAATCTGATCGACAATGCGCTGCGCTATGCCGGATCGGCACGGGTCAGCCTTGCGCGGATCGAGGGCGGCGCGGCGATCACGGTCAGCGACCGCGGGCCCGGCATTCCCGAGAGCCGGCTGACCGAGGTGCTGGAACCCTTTGTGCGTGGCGAGGAAAGCCGCTCGCGCGATACCGGCGGGATCGGTCTCGGCCTCGCGATCACAAGGCGGATCGTGGCAGAGCATGGCGGCAACATGGCGCTGCGCAACCGCCCGGGCGGCGGGCTGGAAGTGGAGCTCGTGCTGCCGGCCGGGGTCGCGCCGGTCGGGGGCCTGGCCTGATCCGGGCTCAGCTCTTGCCGCCGAACAGGCGTTTCCAGAACCCTTTCGGCTCGGCCGCATCGCCTTCGCCCGGCGCCGCAGGCGCGGGTTGCGGGCGGGACCGGCGGCCCCGGGGCTCCAGCGCGGCTTTGCCGGCATCGCTCAGCCGGTAGCGCCGCGCGGTGACGATGCGGAAAAGGCCCAGATCGGTCAGCCGCTCGGCCAGGGCGACCACCTCTTCGCCACGGGGATCATCTGTCAGCGAGAGGATGCCGTCAGGCGCCAGGGCGGCCTCGGACAGCAGTGCATGCAGGGCCGCAGAGAGCCCCCCGGACAGTTCCCTGTCAGTCATTGTGATCGGTCATTGCACCCCGCCCGAAACCAGGCCCGGACCCTGGCCCGGACTTCCCTCGACATTTGCTCCGGACAGAAGCTTAGCGCAAAGCGGCGTGGGCAGCAGTGCAAATCTGATTGATCGCTGCGCGGGTTCAGCCGATATCGAAGACCACGCCCTGGGCCAGCGGCAGGCTGCTGGAATAGTTGATGGTGTTGGTCTGGCGCCGCATATAGCCCTTCCAGGCGTCCGAGCCGCTTTCGCGCCCGCCGCCGGTTTCCTTCTCGCCGCCGAAAGCGCCGCCGATCTCTGCGCCCGAGGTGCCGATATTGACATTGGCGATGCCGCAATCAGAGCCGGCCGCCGAGAGGAACTGCTCCATCTCGCGCAGATCGGTGGTGAAAACCGATGAAGACAGCCCGGCGCCGACGGCGTTGTGCTGTTCGATCACCGCGTCGAAATCGCTGTATTTCATCACATAGAGGATCGGGGCAAAGGTTTCCTCGAGCACCGGGCCGGCCTGGGCCTGCATCTCGACCAGCGCGGGGCGGGCGTAAAAGGCGGTCTCGCCCTCGACCATCACGCGCTCGCCGCCGGTCACCCGGGCGCCGAGCGCGCGGGCGGCGTCCAGCGCCTTTTGCATCGTGTCAAAGGCCTGGCCGTCGATCAGCGGCCCGACAAGCGCCGGCGAGGTCAGCGGATTGCCGATGCTGACCGAGGCCCAGGCCTTGCGCAGCCCCGGCACCAGCGCGTCATAGAGGCTCTCATGCACGAAAAGCCGGCGCAAAGTGGTGCAGCGCTGCCCCGCCGTGCCCATGGCGCCAAAGGCAATCGCGCGCAAAGCCATATCAAGCCGGGCCGAAGGCGTCACGATGCCGGCATTGTTGCCGCCCAGCTCAAGAATGCTGCGGCCAAAGCGCGCCGCGACTTTCGGCCCGACGATGCGGCCCATCCGGGTCGAGCCGGTGGCAGAGACCAGCGCCACGCCGGGATCGTTTACCAGCGCCTCGCCGGTTTCCGGCCCACCGATCAGCAGCTGCGACAGGCCCTCGGGTGCGTCGCCGAACCGTGCCAGTGCGCGGGCGAGGATGGCATGACTGGCCAGCGCGGTCAGCGGCGTTTTCTCGGAGGGTTTCCAGATCACCGCATTGCCGCAGACCAGTGCCAGGGCGGTATTCCACGACCAGACCGCCACCGGAAAGTTGAAGGCGGTGATCACGGCGGTGACGCCCAGCGGGTGCCAGACCTCCATCATGCGGTGGCCGGGGCGCTCGGTCGCGATGGTCAGCCCGTAAAGCTGGCGCGAGAGGCCGGTCGCGAAATCGCAGATGTCGATCATCTCCTGCACCTCACCGAGGCCCTCGGAGAGGATCTTGCCGGCCTCGATCGACACCAGGCGCCCAAGGTCTTCCTTCGCGGCGCGGAGTTCCTCGCCCAAAAGCCGCACCAGCTCGCCGCGCCGGGGGGCGGGGACGAGGCGCCAGCTCTGAAACGCCGCCCGGGCGCGGGTTACGGCATCCGCGGCCGGCGTCACGGCCAGGCGTGCGATCTCTTCCCCGGTCACCGGCGAGAAGGAGGCGAGGCTGCCGCCGGTATAAAGCTCAGGCTCGACGCCGAGACGGGTCAGGATGGCAGCGGCCTGTTCGGCAATGGTCTCGCGGGCGGCGGTTTCGGTGGTCATGGGATCCTCTGCTTTTACCGGCGCCAGTTACGCCCCGGATGCGGTCGTGAATCTGGAGCGGCACCATAGCCGCACCGCGCCGCGCGGTCTTGTGCCGAATTGGGCTGAGGTGATGCTTGCCGGGAATGAACCGGCGCTCAGCGCTTTTCATCGTCTTTGTCGCCGCCTTCATCGCCGGCAAGCCGGGAAATACCGGCAAAGAGCTGCTGCCAGTCGGCGCCCTCCAGCCCGATCAGCCCGAAAGATTTCAGAAAGAACACGCCCTCGCTGGCCAGCAGCGCAATGGCGGCATTGCGGTCGGCCGGCTGCGAGAAATCCAGCCCGGCAAGGCGATTATTGTACCAGGCCCGGGTTTCCGCGATCAGATCGGGGCTCTGGATGATGGCGGTGATCATCACGCCCGAGCGGGTGAAATCGGCCTCGGAATCGACGGTATTCTCGCGGATATGGTTCCGGATCACCTGTTGCGGCGCCGGATCGGGGCCAAGCCCCTCATAGACGCGCGACTCAAATCCGGCGGCCCAGCGGTCGACCATGGCGCGAATCAGGTTCTCGCGGCTGCCAAAGGCATATTGCACGCCGCCGCGCGTGATCCCCGCCGCCTTTGCCACTGCGCCGAAGCTGAGGCCCGAAGCGCCCTCGGTGGCGACAATAGCCTCGGCAATATCAAGCAAATGGTCGCGGTCAATGCTGCGCGGACGTCCGGACATCTTCGGGCTTTCTTTTCGATACAGTTGTATTTATATTGGCAGGCGGGGCGCTGGCCGCCCTCATCCGACCAAACGGCTTTCCAATGTCTTCCTCCAATCGCTGGCTGATCCTTGCCATCATTTCCAGCGCTCTTTTCCTGATCGTCATTGATATGACGGTGCTTTACACCGCTTTGCCGCGTCTGACCCATGCTCTGGGCGCTACGGCAACCGAGAAACTCTGGATCGTCAATGCCTATCCGCTGGTGGTGGCGGGGCTGCTGCCCGGGCTTGGCACGCTGGGGGACCGGCTGGGCCATAAGCAGATGTTCCTCGCGGGGCTGGTTGTGTTCGGCCTTGCCTCGGCTCAGGCGGCCTTTGCCTCCTCGCCCGGGATGCTGATCCTGGCGCGCGTCGTGCTGGCGGTCGGGGCGGCGATGATGATGCCGGCGACGCTGTCGCTGATCCGGCTGACCTTTACCGATGAGAAGGAGCGCGCCTTCGCCATCGGGATCTGGGCGGCGGTGGCTTCGGGGGGCGCGGCGCTTGGCCCGGTGATCGGGGGCTCCCTGCTGGAGTGGTTCTGGTGGGGCTCGGTTTTTCTGATCAATGTGCCGGTGGTGGTGCTGGCGCTGATCTCGGGCGCCATGATGCTGGAGCGGCGGCCGGGCAATCCCGACAGTCCCTGGGATCTGGCGGGCTCGGTCCAGGTGATGATCGGCCTTGTCGGGCTGGTCTATGCGATCAAGGAGGTCGCGCGGCGTGACCCTGACCCGCTGGCTTTGGTGCTGAGCGCGGGCATTGGGGCGCTGGCCATGGCGGCCTTTGTGCGGCGGCAATTGCGCTCGGCCCGGCCGATGATTGATTTCGCCCTGTTCCGCAATGCCCGCTTTTCGGCGGGGGTGGCGACGGCGCTGACCGCTTCGGCGGCGCTGATCGGGTTCGAGCTGGTCTTCAGCCAGCGGCTGCAACTGGTCGACGGGCTCTCGCCGCTTGAGGCGGGGCTTTTGATCCTGCCGATCCCGCTGGCCTCTTTCCTCTCGGGGCCGCTGACCGGGCTGGCGCTGCCGCGGCTTGGGGCCTCCACGGTGCTTTGGGGGTCGTTGCTGCTGTCGGGGCTGGCGCTGGCGGCCTATCTGGCGCTGCATCAGGGACCGGCCTGGACCTGGCTCGCGGCGCTGACGGTGATGGGGTTCGGGATCGGCGCGGCAATGACCGGCGCTTCGGTCGCGATCATGCTTTCGGCACCGGAAGAGCGCGCGGGCATGGCGGCCTCGGTCGAGGAGGTCTCGTATGAGCTGGGCGGCGCGCTTGGCGTGGCGCTGCTGGGCAGCCTGATGTCGGCGATTTACACCCGCAGCCTGGTGCTGCCCGGCGGGATCAGCATCGCAGGCGAGGCGCGTGACAGTCTGGACGAGGCGCTGATCCTGGCGGCCGATCTGCCGGCGGATCAGGCCGGCCAGGTGATCGCGCTTGCCCGCGCCGCCTTTGAGCGCGCCTTTACCGGCGTCACCCTGGCCGCGATCCTGGCGCTGGTTGCGGTCGGGCTGCTGGTTCTGTGGAAGACACGCGGTCAGGCCGGGGCAGAGCGGGGGGAGGCTATCCGCCCGCATCACTGAGCCCCCATCACGGCGTTTGACAGCGCAGGCGCGACGGGTCCACCATTCGCCCGTTCCATGTGAGAAAGGGCGCTGCAATGCCATCTGATCAGGGTTTTCTGGATCACATCTCGGATATGCTGGTCACGATCCGCGAGGAGGGGCTGTGGAAGCGCGAGCGCGCGATCACCGGCGCCCAGGGCACCTGGATCGAGGCGGAGGGGCGGCGGATGCTGAATCTCTGTGCCAATAACTACCTTGGCCTCGCCGATGATCCGCGTCTGATCCGGGCGGCGACAGCTGCGATGGAGAGCCATGGCTATGGCCTGGCGTCCGTGCGGTTCATCTGCGGCACCCAGGACCTGCACCGCCAGCTGGAGATCCGGCTGGCGGATTATCTCGGCCAGGAGGACGCCATCCTCTTCGCCGCCTGTTTTGACGCCAATGGCGCTGTGTTCGAGCCGCTTCTGGGGCCAGAGGATGCGGTGATCTCGGACAGCCTCAACCATGCCTCGATCATTGACGGCATAAGGCTGTCAAAGGCCAGGCGCTACCGCTTTGCCAATGGGGATCCGGCGGCACTGGAGGCAGAGCTGCTGGTCGCCCGCAAGGACGGCGCCCGCCATATCCTGATCGCCACCGATGGCGTCTTTTCGATGGATGGGACCTTTGCGCCGCTGGCGGAAATCCGGGCTCTGGCGGATCGCTATGATGCCTGGCTGATGGTGGATGACTGCCACGCCACCGGCTTTGTCGGGCCGGAGGGACGCGGCACCCCGGCCCGGGCAGGGATCAGGGCGGATATTGTGACCGGCACGCTTGGCAAGGCGCTTGGCGGCGCGCTTGGCGGCTATGTTGCCGGGCCGCAGGGGCTGGTCGATCTGCTTCGTCAGCGGGCGCGGCCTTATCTCTTTTCCAACGCATTGCCGCCGGCGGTGACCGGTGCGGGGCTTGCCGCGCTGGATATTGTCGAGGCGGCGGATGATCTGCGCGGCCAACTGGAGGCCAATGCGATTTATTGGCGCAACGGTCTGGAATCACTGGGATTCCATCTGCTTCCGGGCTCTCACCCGATTGTGCCTTTGATGCTGGGGGATGCGGTTCTGGCGCAGCGGATGGCGGCTGGGCTGGCGCTGCGCGATGTGCATGTGGCGGGGTTCTTCTTCCCGGTGGTGCCAAAGGGCCAGGCCCGCATCCGCACCCAGATGAATGCCCGGCTGACGCGTGGCGATCTCGATTTCGCGCTTGACGCCTTTGCGGCAGTGGGCCGCGAGCTGGGAGTGATCTGATGCCTGCGACAACCCTGCCGGCCGGAACCATGCGCGCCCTTGTCAAATCCCGCGCCGCCCCCGGCCTCTGGATGGAGACCCGCCCGATCCCCGAACCCGGCCCCGATGACGTGCTGATCCGGGTGCGAAAGACCGGCATCTGCGGCACAGATATCCATATCTGGAACTGGGATGACTGGGCGCAGCGCACCGTTCCGGTCGGGCTGATCACCGGCCATGAATTTGCCGGCGAGATCGTCGGGCTTGGCCGCAATGTCACCGGGCTTGAGATCGGTCAGCGCTGCTCGGGCGAGGGGCATCTGATCGGCAAGGACTCGCGTCAGAGCCGCTCGGGGCGTTTTCACCTCGATCCGGCGACGCGGGGGATCGGCGTCAACGAGCCGGGCGCCTTTGCCGATTATCTGCGGCTGCCGGCCTTCAATGTGGTGCCGCTGCCCGATGCGATCCCGGATGAGATCGGGGCGATCCTCGATCCACTCGGGAATGCGGTCCATACCGCGCTGAGTTTCGATCTGATCGGCGAGGATGTGCTGGTCACCGGCGCCGGCCCGATCGGCATCATGGCGGCGGCGGTGGCGCGCCATGCCGGCGCCCGCCATGTGGTGATCACCGATGTGAACCCCGACCGGCTGGCGCTGGCGGGCAAAGTCGCCGATGTGGTGCCGGTCAATGTGGCGACCGAGGATCTGGCTTCGGTCAAGGCGCGGCTGAAACTGGCCCAGGGGTTCGATATCGGCCTTGAGATGAGCGGCAACCCTGCCGCCTTTGACCAGATGGTCGAGGCGCTGGTGATGGGAGGCCGCATCGCCATGCTGGGGATCCCGCCCGGCAAGACCCAGGTGGACTGGAGCCGGATCGTTTTTAAGGCTCTGACGATAAAGGGAATTTACGGCCGCGAGATTTTCGAGACCTGGTATAAGATGATCGCCATGCTGGAAAATGGGCTGAAGATCGCGCCGGTCATCACTCATCGCTTCGCGGCTGATGATTTCGGGACCGGCTTCCAGACCATGCGGGGCGGGTCTTCCGGCAAGGTGGTGCTGGACTGGGGTTGACTATCGGGGAGCGGGTATCGCCTTATGGTTGCCACAGTCCAAACAAAGTCCCACCCTTAATCTTTGAGATACCTCAATCTCCGGTCGTCATCCGTGCCGGGATTGGAGTTGGGTATGGCGAACAGACCAGGGACGGCAGGCAATGACAGCCTGACCGGAACCACAGCCGCAGACACTTTCTGGGGGTATGGTGGCAATGACACCATGGATGGCCTTGCCGGCAACGATACCATGTATGGCGGCACCGGAAATGATCTTGCCTATGGCGGTGCCGGTGCGGACAGGATCGAGGGCGAAGCCGGTGCGGATGTGCTTTACGGCGGCGCCGACAACGATTCCCTCTTTGGCGGCAATGATAATGACACGCTTTACGGCGATGCCGGCAACGATTCGCTGGATGGTGGCGCCGGCAATGATGTGCTTGATGGCGGCGACGGCAATGACACGCTGGTCGGGGGCGACGGCAATGACACGCTGATCGGCGCCGGCGCGGATTATTTCAACGGTGGTGCTGGCCTTGATATTGTCGATTATTCGGCCTCGGATGCGGCGGTCAATGTCAGCCTGACCACCTGGACGGGCTTGGGCGGGCATGCAGCAGGCGACACATTTGCCGGCGTGGATGGCCTGATCGGGTCGGGTTACAACGATACGCTGATCGGCTATGACGGTATGGGAACCGGCGCCGATGCCTATACGAACCATATCAGCGGCGGTATGGGCAATGACCATATCGAGGGGCTCAGCGGCGATGACTCCCTCTATGGCGGCGGCGATAATGACACGGTCTATGGCGGCATCGGCAATGACACCGTCGAGGGCGGTGACGGCAATGACTCGGTCTATGGCGATGACGGCAATGACATCGTCCGCGGGGATCGCGGCACTGACCAGGTCTTTGGCGGCGCAGGAAATGACACGCTTTACGGCGGCGATGACAACGATTCGCTCTATGGGGGTGCCGACAGCGACACGCTTTACGGCGATGACGGCAATGACCGGCTCTATGGCGGGGCAGGGGCGGATTCGCTTTACGGCGGCGCGGGGAATGACTCGCTTTATGCCGATGGCGGCAATGACACGCTGTTTGGCGGCGCCGGCAATGATGTCTTCTATATCAACACCACGACCGGCCAGATCCTGATCGCCGATTTCGGCGCCGGGAATACCGGGCCGATCACCGATGGCAGCAATCTCAACAACGATTTCGTCGACCTGACGGCGTATTACAACTATGACACGCTGCGTGCCTGGAATGCCGCACATCCGGGCCAGACCTATGCCGACCCGATGCAATGGATGCATGCGGATTTCGCGGATGGTGTGCTCAATGCGGTTGGGGGCGGCCTCAGGATCCAGAATGGCGGCGTTTCGGTCGGCGTTTCGGCGCTGAATACCGAGACGACCGGCGTGGTCTGTTTCACCCGGGGCACCCGGATTGCAACGCCGCGCGGAGAGATTGCGGTGGAGGATCTGGTCGCGGGCGATCTGGTGCTGACCCTGGATCAGGGGCCGCAAATGCTGCGCTGGATCGGCTCGCGCAGGGTGGCGGCGGAGGAGATGCAGGCCGATCCTGGTCTGCGCCCCGTCCGTATCAGGGCCGGAGCGCTTGGCCATGGCCTGCCGCATCGCGATCTGGTGGTCTCACAACAGCACCGCTTTTTGCTGGCATCGCGGATCGTCAGCCGCCTTTTCACGCCCGAAGGCGTGTTGCTGGCGGCAAAGCATATGACCGGCTGCGATGGGGTCGCGATCAGCGACGCGGCGGAGGGGACCGAGTATTTCCACCTGCTGTTTGACGCGCATCAGGTCGTGCTGGCCGAAGGCGCGGCGGCGGAATCCTTCCTGCCCGGCCCGGAGGCGCAGAAAATGCTGCGGCCGGGCGCGATGGAGGAGATCCTGGCCGTGCTGCCCTGGCTGGCCACGCGCCTGCCGGAACCGGCGCGGCCTTTGCTGAAGGGGCGCGAGGGGCGCGATCTGATGCGGCGCCACCTGCACCATGGGCTTGGCGCCTGGGATCCGACTGAAAGCGCTGCGCCGGATCTGCGGCATAGCGCCTGAATTCCGGCTCAGCCGGTGGCGCGGAATTCCAGCCGCCCGGCCAGCCAGATCGCGATGGTCGAGCAGAAGGCCCCCGACAGCAGGTAAAGCCCGGCCGCCGGCAATCCCAGCGATGAGGCAAGGAACAGTGCGGTGACCGGAGCGAAACCGGCGCCGAACATCCAGGCCAGATCCGAGACAATGGCCGATCCGGTATAGCGGTTCTTCGCGCCGAACAATGCGCCGACCGCGCCCGAGCTTTGCCCGAAGCTGAGGCCGAGGATGGTCCAGCCGACCAACAGATAGACCACCTCACCGCTGCGGCCTCCGGACAGCAGAACCGGCGCGGCAATGGCGAAAAGGCCGATCAGAATCGCGGTGGCCTGCAACAGCCTGCGGCGTCCGAATGTATCGGCCAGCCAGCCCGAAAGGATGATCGCAAGGATGCCGTTTCCGGCGGCCCCCGCATCCAGCAGCAGATAATCCCCAATGGTTTCCGTGGTATAAAGGTTAATCCAGGACAGCGGGAACACCGTCACCATATGGAACATCGCGAAAGTGGCCAGCGGCACGAAAATACCCAGCAACACCGTGCTGCCATCCTCGCGCAGCGTTTGCGTCACCGCTGTCGGCTGCAATTCGCGCGAGGCGTAAAGCTCCTGGAATTCATGCGAGGCGACGATCCTGAGCCGCGCGAACAGCGCCACCACATTGACCGCAAAGGCCACGAAGAACGGATAGCGCCAGCCGAACTCCATGAAATCCTGCAGACTGAGGCTATTCAGCAGATAGGCGAACAGCAGCGTCGCCACGATCAGCCCGATCGGCGCGCCCAGCTGCGGCACCATCGCATAAAGCCCGCGCTGATGCTGTGGCGCGGTCATCGCCAGCAGCGAGGGCATCCCGTCCCAGGCGCCGGCCAGCGCCAGCCCCTGACAGATCCTCAGCACCGCCAGAATCACCACCGACCAGATGCCGACCGTCTCGTATGAGGGCAAAAGCCCCATCGCCACCGTCGCCGTCCCCATCATAAACAGCGCGATGGTGAGCTTTGCCACCCGCCCGATCTGCCGGTCGAGCCAGATGAACAAAAGCGATCCGATGGGCCTTGCGACAAAGGCCAGCGCCAGCAGGCCAAAGGCCATCAGCGTGCCCGAAAGCGGGTCGGTGAAGGAAAAGACCAGCTTCGGGAAGACGATCACCGCCGCAATGGCAAAGACGAAGAAATCGAAGAATTCCGAAGCGCGCCCGATGATAACGCCGACGGCGATATCCGAGGGTGAAACCGAATGGATCGCCTCATTGCGGCTGTCGCTGTGGCCAGTGGCGGAAGGGTTCGACATCTGAGGGGTTCCCGGCTGGTTCATGCAATGAACAGAGGCCCGGCGCCGGATCTGCGCCACCCTCAGGGGGAAGCGGTGGGGCGCCTGCTCTCCCTTGTTCCTGAAAAAGGTATAACCGGGATATGGCAAAACGTCGCATGTTCTGCGGCGCCGCATAGGGCTAGGCGGTAAGGGTCCGGGAGCCTGCCAGCCAGACTCGCCCAGCATGACCACTTCGGAATATGAAGGCAGTCATATGAAATCATTTATAAAATCCTCGTCGCTTTCCCTGATGGCAGCCGTTCCGCTGCTGGCAGGATGCAAGGCCGAGGTGCTGGCGCCGGCCGGCGACGTTGCTGCGCGGCAACGAGATTTGTTGGTGCAATCGACGCTGTTGATGCTGGTCATCATCGTGCCTGTCATGGCTCTGACGGTGTTTTTCGCCTGGAAATATCGCAGCAGAAACAAAGCGGCAGAGTATCAGCCTGACTGGGATCACTCGACCAAGCTGGAGCTGGTGATCTGGGCCGCGCCGCTTTTCATCATCATCTGTCTTGGGGCGCTGACCTGGGTGGGAACCCATCTGCTTGACCCGTATCGCCCGCTGGATCGCGTGAGTGTAAACACGCCGGTGACAGGGGAACACCAGACCCTCAGGGTCGAGGTGGTCGCGCTCGACTGGAAATGGCTGTTTATCTACCCGGATCAGGGGATTGCCACCGTGAACCGCCTGGTGGTGCCCGAAGATACCCCGGTCGAGTTCAGCCTGACCTCATCCACCGTGATGAACGCTTTCTACATCCCTGCCATGGCCGGGATGATCTATGCGATGCCGGGGATGGAGACCAAGCTTCATGGCGTGCTGAACGAGCAGGGCGATTACAAGGGCATTGCCTCGCATTACTCGGGCGCCGGCTTCTCGGGGATGCATTTCGTGACCAGGGTGACCGACCAGGCCGGGTTCGACGCTTTTGTGGCCGGGACCAAAGCGGCGGGCGGCAGTCTCGACCGCGAGACCTATCTCGCCCTTGCTGCGCCCAGCCAGAACGAGGCGCCGCGCGGCTATGCGCAGGTCGATCCGATCCTGTTTGCCCGGGTGGTCAATCTCTGCGTCGAGGAAGGTCAGATCTGTGTCGCCGAGATGATGGCAATCGACGCGGCCGGCGGCGCCGGCCTGGCCGGCACCATGAACCTGATGCCGAAATATGCCCGCGCCGATGGCCGTGAACGCGTCATGCCGGTGCTTGGGGGCAATGTGAATATGATCCAGGGCTTTTGCGGCCCGGATGAAGAGGCCCGCATGCTGAGCCAGCGCGTGGTGATCGCCCCGCGCGAAATCACCGCCCCGGGCCCGATGCAGGGTGCCGGCCTTACGCCGCCCGTCGGACTCTTCGGCAAGAGCAACAACCAGTTCAGCCAGATCGCGACCCAACCGGCCGCCGGCGAAGACTTCTGAGAGGACGCGGCAGATGGCAGACGTGCCGGGCGCACAGCCCACAACCTTTCTTCTTGGTCGCCTGAACTGGGATGCCATTCCGAAAGACCCGATCATCTGGGTCACCTTTGCCGCTGTGGTGCTGGGCGGGATCGTCGTGCTGGGCGCGCTGACGAAGTACCGGCTCTGGGGCTATCTGTGGAAGGAATGGTTCACATCGGTCGATCACAAGAAGATCGGCATCATGTATATCGCGCTGGCGCTGGTCATGTTTGTCCGGGGCTTTGCCGATGCGCTGATGATGCGGCTGCAACAGGTCTGGGCCTTCAATGGGTCCGAGGGCTATCTGAACTCGCACCACTATGACCAGGTCTTCACCGCCCATGGCGTGATCATGATCTTCTTCGTAGCGATGCCCTTCATCACCGGGCTGATGAACTACCTGGTGCCGCTGCAAATCGGGGCGCGGGACGTGTCTTTCCCCTTCCTGAACAATTTCTCGTTCTGGATGACGGTGGGCGGCGCGGTGATCACCATGGCGTCTTTGTTCATCGGGGAATTCGCCCAGACCGGCTGGCTGGCCTTCCCGCCCCTCTCGGGGCTGCAATCAAGCCCCTATGTCGGCGTCGATTACTATATCTGGGGCCTGCAGGTGGCGGGCGTGGGCACCACGCTGTCTGGGATCAACCTGCTGGTCACGATCCTGAAGATGCGCGCGCCCGGCATGACGATGATGCGGCTGCCGATCTTCACCTGGACCTCGCTCTGCGCGAATGTTCTGATCGTCGCCTCCTTCCCCGTGCTGACGATGACACTGATCCTGCTGACGCTGGACCGCTATCTCGGCACCGCCTTCTTCACCAATGAGGCGGGCGGCAACTCGATGATGTATGTGAACCTGATCTGGATCTGGGGCCACCCCGAGGTCTATATCCTGATCCTGCCGCTGTTCGGCGTGTTTTCCGAAGTCACCTCGACCTTCTCGGGGAAGCGCCTCTTCGGTTACAGTTCGATGGTTTACGCCACGGTCTGTATCACGATCCTCTCTTATGTGGTCTGGTTGCACCACTTCTTCACCATGGGCTCGGGGGCAAGCGTCAACGCCTTCTTCGGGATCACCACGATGATCATCTCGATCCCGACCGGGGCCAAGCTCTTCAACTGGCTCTTCACCATGTATAAAGGCCGCATCCGGTACGAGCTGCCGATGATGTGGACCCTCGCCTTCATGCTGACCTTCACGGTCGGAGGCATGACGGGCGTGCTGCTGGCGGTGCCGCCTGCCGATTTCGTGCTGCACAACTCGCTGTTCCTGGTGGCACATTTCCATAACGTGATCATCGGCGGCGTGCTGTTCGGCCTGTTTGCGGCGATCAACTTCTGGTGGCCCAAGGCCTTTGGCTTCAGGCTGAACGTGTTCTGGGGCAAGGTGTCGTTCTGGTTCTGGGTCGTGGGCTTCTGGATGGCCTTCATGCCGCTTTATGTGCTGGGCCTTATGGGCGTCACCCGCCGTCTGCGCGTCTTCGAGGACCCGTCCTATCAGATCTGGTTCGGCGTTGCGGCCTTTGGCGCGGTGCTGATCGCGGTGGGCATCGCGGCGATGTTCGTGCAGTTCGGCGTCTCGATCTGGAAGCGCAATGATCCGGCCATGCGCGATGAGACCGGCGACCCCTGGGATGGCCGCACGCTGGAATGGGCGACCTCTTCACCGCCGCCGGATTACAACTTCGCCTTCACGCCGGTCAGCCATGGCCTCGACACCTGGTGGGATATGAAACGCGAGGGGGCGGCGCGGCCCGTCGGCAAATATCACGCCATCCATATGCCGAAAAACACCGGCACCGGTGTCGTCCTGTCGGCCATTGCGACCGTCTTCGGCATGGCGATGATCTGGTATATCTGGTGGCTTGCGGTGCTGTCCTTCGCAGGCCTGGTCGTCGTCGCGATCTGGCACACCTTCAACTACAACCGCGACTTCTACATCCCGGTCACCGAGATCGAGGCGAAAGAGGCCGCGCGCACCAAACAGTTGCAAGCTGCGGCGGGGGTCTGAGCGATGAGCGTTTTCTCCCCCGCAAATCCCGCCGCGCTTTACGCCGAGAACAACCCGGAAGCGGTCGCGAAATACTGGGACCAGTCCGAACATCACCCCGAAGAGGGCGCGTCCACGCCGCTCGGCTTCTGGGTCTATCTGATGTCCGACTGCCTGATGTTCGCGGTGCTTTTCGCGGTTTACGGGGTGCTGGGCACCTCTTACGCAGCCGGTCCGGGGCCGAAGGCGCTGTTTGACCTGAACCTTGTCGCGATCAACACGGCGATGCTTTTGTTCTCGTCGATCACCTTCGGCTTTGCCATGCTGGCGATGTATGCCGGGCAAAAGGGAAAGACGCTGGGCTGGCTGTTCGTCACGCTCTTGTTCGGCCTCGCCTTCCTCGGGATCGAGCTTTACGAGTTTTACCACCTGATCCAGGAGGGTGCCGGCCCCGGCCGCTCGGCCTTCCTGTCCTCGTTCTTTGTGCTGGTTGGGACCCATGGTCTGCACGTCACCTTCGGCTCGATCTGGCTGATCACGCTGATGGTGCAGCTGGCACAAAAGGGCATAACGGTGGCGAATATCCGCCGGATGAACTGCCTCTCGATGTTCTGGCACTTCCTTGACGTCATCTGGATCGGCGTTTTCACCTTTGTCTATCTGCTGGGGATGATCTGATGGGCGCGCATCACGACACGCATGACCACGGGCACAGCGCCGGCAGTCACGACCATGGCAGCCATGCCAGCTATATCAAGGGCTTCATCCTTTCGGTGATCCTGACCGCTCTTCCCTTTGGCCTTGTCATGGCCGGAGGGTTCGAAAACCGCTTGCTGACGGTTGCGCTGATTGTCGGCTTTGCGGTGGTGCAGATCCTGATCCATATGGTGTATTTTCTGCATATGACCGCGAAACACGAGGAAGGCTGGACCTTGATGTCCACCCTTTTCACGCTGATCGTGGTGGTGATCATGCTCGCCGGTTCGATCTGGGTCATGTATCACATGAACACCAATATGATGCCGAAGATGAACCATGAGGCCTTGCAGGGGTTCGGATCGTGAGCCCCGGGCGGGGTGGGGTGGGGCGCATCATCGCGCTTTTGCTGGCCGCGCTGGTGTTTCTGGGGCTGGTGGGGCTGGGCCTCTGGCAGATGCAGCGGCTGGCCTGGAAGACCGATCTGATCGCCAGGACCGAGGCGCGGCTTGCTGCCGCGCCGGTCGCCCCGCCCACCGAGGCCGAATTTGCCGAAATGGAGGCGCCGGAATATCTGCGCCTCGCGCTGACCGGCCAGTATCTTGAGGCGCCCCTGACCCTGGTGCAGGCCCTGACCGTGCAGGGGCGTGGTTACTGGGTGATGAGCCCCTTCATCAGCTATGATGGTCAGTTCATCCTGATCAATCGCGGCTTTGTCCCCGATGCCGCCCGCGACAATGTGCCGCCGCCGCCTGCGGGCGAGCAGCAGCTCACCGGGCTTTTGCGGCTGACGCAACCGGATGGTGCCTTTCTGCGTTCGAACGATCCTGGGGCGGGGCGGTGGTTCTCGCGCGATGTGGCGGCGATTGCCGGATCGCTGGACCTGCCGCCGGTTGCGCCCTGGTTTCTGGACCTCGGCGCGCCAGGGATGGCAGCCGAGCCGGGTCAGTTGCCGGTTCCCGGCCTGACGGTGGTGCAGTTCAGGAACAGCCATCTGGGCTATGCGGCGATCTGGTTCACGCTGGCGGCGCTCTGGGCCTTCGGGATTTTCATGCTGGCACGGCCCGACCGCAGCCGGGCCGTTCTATAGCGCGCAATTATACCGCGTATGCAGCAGGATCTGCGAGGCCGCCGGCTGCACCGTAACACCCCGCGCCGCATCGCGGATCCATTGCGCGGCCTGGGCAAGTTCGGCGGTGAAATCATGCGAGATGACGAAATCCATCACGCCGCTTTCCAGCAGATCGCGGGAATGCGGCGTCAGCTCATGCCCGACAAAGACCGGATCGCGCGCCTGGCCAAGCGCCTCCAGCGCCCAGGCGATGCCGCGATTGGCGCCGGCGACATTATAGACCGCGACCGGCACGCCGTGATCCCGGAAATGGCTGATCAGCTGCTGATGGGTGGTTTCCGGATCGTCATTGGCGATCACCTGCTCCTGGATCCTCAGATGCGGGAAATCGCGGCGCAGCACCCGGCGAAAGCCCATCAAACGCTCCTGCTGGCAGCGGAAGGGCACGCTTGAGACGATCAGGATACTGGCCTGCGCGCGCGAAAGCCGGTTGCCGATCAGAAGCGCCGCCACGCTGCCGGCTGCATATTGGTCATTGCCCACATAGGCCGAGCGGCGCGAGCTGGGCAGATCGGTGGTCAGGCAGACCACCGGCACCCCCTGGCCACCCAGTTTGCGGATCGCGGCATTGATCGCGGGATGCTCGCGCGCCACCACGATCACCCCATCCGAGCCGCTGCCCTCCTGTTCGATCTGGCGGGCGAATTGGGCGGGATCGGTCTCGCGGGTGGGCAGGTAAAAACCGCTGATCCGCAGCCCGGGCAGGGCGCGGTTCACCTGTTCTGCCGCCAGCGCCATGGCGGCGTTGAAGGTGGTGCCGGATTCGCAAAAGAGCCGCAGATCCAGCACATCCTCGCCGGACTGGTTCTCTTGTGACAGTTTCTCCAGCGCCGCCAGCACCCGGTTGCGGGTCTTTTCCCGCACACCGGGCCGGTTGTTCAGCACCCGGTCCACCGTCGCCGGTCCAAGGCCCGAAAGCCGCGCAACCTCTTTCACCGACGGGCCTTTCCAGCCCTGCAGCCGCAGGTTTGCCACCGGCCTGCCCCTCCTTTTCGCCCCCGTCCGCCCCGGTTTCGGAGCAGATAAAAATGATGCGATTCACATCAGAAACCGCCGTTCAATCATCTTTCGCAAAATTCCTCTGGTTGCAATATTTGTTGCACTCTTGGAGGAGGAGAAAAGATGATGACGCTCAAAGGCTGGATTCTGGCCGCGACCGCGCTTGCGACCACCGCGATCCCTGCAACCATTCCGGGTGCCGCCCTGGCGCAGGATGGCGAAAAACTGCGTTTTGTCGTGGTCTCGCATATCGGCTCCAATGATCCGAACATGAACTGGCTGACCATGGCGATGGAGGAATTCGGCAAGAAATACCCCGATGTGGAGGCCGAATACATCTCGACCAATAATTACTCGATCCAGGAACATGTGCGGCTGCTGGAGCAGGCAATTGCCACGCAGCCTGATGGGATCGCGGTGCCGATCGTCAGCCCGGATGCTTTCGAGGGACCGCTGCGCCGCGCGATTGATGCGGGTATCCCGGTCGTGGCGTTCAACATCGCCGATGGCCGCCCCGAGGGCGAACGTATTCCCTATGTCACCTATGTCGGCGGGGATGAGCTGCTGACCGGGCGCAAGCTTGGCGAATATGCGCTTTCCCAGGTTGAGGCCGGCGTGGTTCCGGCGCCGAAACGGGTGGTCTGTGCCAGCCACGATTCCGCGCATGAAGGGCTGAAAAAGCGCTGTGCCGGCATGCGTGAGGTGATGGAGGCCGCCGGTGCGCAATTTGACGAGCTGTTCATCGGCGCCGAACCCGCCACCGCGCGCAACACGCTGCAATCCTATCTCTCGGCCAATACCGACACGAATTACATCTTCACCGTGGCTGGCTGGTCCTCGCCCTGGGCCTGGGGTGTCGCGAATGAGATGGGGCTTTCCCCTGATGTCGATATGGAGGGCGTGACGGTCCTGACCGTCGATGAGGGCCCGGTTTCCATCGAGGGCGTGCGCAACAACCATGTGCTGGCAACCAACAGCCAGGGCTTCTGGCTGCAGGGTTATGCGCCGCTGGAATGGCTCTACTGGAATGTGAAATACGGCTATGCGCCGCAGCAGGACATTCTGACCGGCCCCATCATCATCACCAAAGACAATGCCGACAAATGGGCAGACCTTGTTCGCAGCGTCTTTGGCGAAGAAGCCTATAACCAGCAAAACACCTGGTAACCCTGTCGGCCGGAGGGCGCTGATCCGCCCTCCGGCTTCTCCTGCCAAGGGGCGAAGACCGCCCGGCTGCCAGAGGAAGACCCTCATGCGAACCCCCATGCGAGCGCTCGTCCGGAGCCAGAGTTTCGGCGCCGTGATCGGTGTCGTGCTGATGCTTGCCGTCTTCAGCATCGTTGATTTCTCCGGCTGGTGGCGCAGCCAGACGCTGGCGAATGTGGCGCATTTCAGTGCCATCCTGGGCCTCGTGGCCATGGGCCAGGCGCTGGTGATCATCACAAAGGAAATCGACCTCTCGGTTGGCTCGGTCTATGGGCTTTCGGGTGTCGCCTTCATTACGCTTGAGCCACAATATGGCGTGGCCGGCGCGATCCTGGCCGCGCTGCTGATCGCGGGGCTGGTGGGGCTGGTCCAGGGCCTGCTGGTGGTCAAGGGCAGGCTGCCCTCGATGATCGTCACGCTGGGCGGGCTTTTTACCGCGCGCGGGCTGATCTATGTCTGGACCGGTGGCACGGTGAACAATTTCTCGGAAGCCGCGCGCAGCAACCCGCTGACCAGGATGTTCGGCGGCGAGCTGTTCGGGATCGAGGCCGCGATCTTCTGGATGATCGGGCTGTGCATCGCGCTGAACATCATGCTCTGGGGCACGCGGTTCGGGAACCGGCTGCTGGCGACCGGTGGCGCGCAGGATTCAGCGGAATCGCGCGGTGTCCGGTCGGATCACGTCAAAATAGCCACCTTCACCCTTTGCGCACTGCTGGCGGGCTTTGCCGGGATCGTCACGCTGGCCGACAAGCCGCAGACCCATGTGACGCTGGGCGATCTGATGGAGCTGGAGGCGATAGCCGCGGCGGTGATCGGTGGCTGCCTTTTGTCGGGCGGGCGCGGCTCGCTGGTCGGGGCGGTCCTCGGCGCCTTTATCATCACGAGCTTTCGCTATGAACTGATCGCGCTTGGCGCGCCGTCCTCGTGGTTCATCACCTTTGTCGGCGTGGTCCTGATCGTCGCCGTTATCTTCAACCAGTCGCTGGCCCGCCGGGCCGGGCATTCCGTCTGACGCGAAAGGACCTTTCGATGGCTGGAACTCCGCTGATCCAGGTCAAGAACCTGCAACTCTATTTCGGGGCCTTTCACGCGCTGAAAAACGTCTCGGTCGATTTCCACGCGGGCGAGCTGATCGGGCTGGTCGGTGACAATGGCGCCGGCAAGACCACGCTGATCCGGGTGCTTTGCGGCATTCACAAGCCGACCTCGGGCGAGGTCTGGTTCAATGGCAAAAGGGTCGAAAAATTCCACCCGAAACTCGCCATTGACCAGGGGATCGAGACGATCCAGCAATCGGTGGGTCTTTGTGACAACCTTTCGATTGCGCGCAATTTCTACCTTGGGCGCGAGCCGGTGCGGCGCTTCCTCGGCATCCCTATCCTCGATTTCAAAACCATGCGCGAGATGTCGACAAAGGTGATCCGCGAATTTGGTCTGCGCGATAACGTTTCCGCCGATGATGAGGTCGAGCGGCTCTCGGGTGGCGAGCGGCAATCGGTGAAAATCGGCCGCGCGGTCGAATTCAAGAACCGCGTCGTCATCATGGACGAGCCGACCAACCACCTTTCCGTCCGCGAGCGCGAGCATGTGAATGAGCTGGCCGTCGCGCTGAAGGAACAGGGCCTGCTGGTGATCTACCCC
>NZ_QNHG01000006.1:51914-64837 GCF_003290025.1 Pseudogemmobacter bohemicus | reverse complement strand
AGGTCTACATCACCCATGACATTTTCCAGGTCCATAAACTCGCCGATCGCATCGTGATCATGGAAAACGGCGAGAAGATCGAGGATGCCGCCACTTCGGCCATGACCGCCGACGAGCTGGAGGAAGTCATCCGCCAGGGCGGCCGCAAGGTCGAGAAGCGGGAGTCCGTCTGATGGCGGCGCAAGGGTTCAAGCGCCTGGTGCGGCGCCATTCCGAGATCGGGATTTTCCTGATCGCGGGCCTCCTGGTGGTGTTTTTCGCCGCCAGCTCGGACGGTCGCTGGGCCAATCTCTATAACTTCAGCACGATCATGCAGGTGACAGCCACGCTGGGACTGATGACGCTGGGCGTTGCGCTGGTGATCGGAACGGGCGAGATCGACATCTCGGTCGGATCGACCTTTGGCATGGGGTCGCTGGTCTACCTCTGGCTCGCGCTCAGGATCGACCCGGCGATTGCGATGCTGGCGGCGGTGACGGTGGGCGGGCTGATCGGCGCCTTCAACGGCTGGCTGATCACGAAGACCGGCACGCCTTCGCTGATCATCACGCTGGGCTCGCTGATGATCTTTCGTGGCATTGCGATTGCGCTGACCGACGGGTTTTCCTTTTCCATCCCCTATGCGGCGCGGAACGGGTTCAGCTACTGGCTGTTTGGCGGCGGCGATATCCTCGGCTTCAACACGGGCCTGATCTGGCTGGTGGTGATCCTTGTGATCCTGATGGTGACCCTGCGCGCCACCCCCTTCGGTAACCGCCTGCTGGCGGTTGGCGGCTCGGCCTCCAGTGCCCATTCGCGCGGCGTCCGCGTCGACCGCATCAAGTTCTCGGCCTTTGTGATCTGCGGCCTTCTTGCGGGTCTGGCGGGCGGGCTTGAGGCCGGCAAACTCGGCTTTGCCGATGGCTCGATGGGGCGGCTGATGGAGCTGCAGGCGATTGCGTCCTGCGTGCTGGGTGGCTGCCTGCTGGCCGGCGGGCGGGTTTCCTTGCCGGGCGCGCTGATGGGCGCTTTCGTGCTGTCATCAATCCAGTCATATCTGGTGGTGATGGGGGTGAGGCCGCAATGGTTCATCCTCACGCTGGGCCTGATCGTGGTGGCGGCTGCGCTTGGCGATCATGTGCTGCGGCAATGGGCTGTCAAACGGTAGGAATGGCACAGATGAGTGTTAGAATTGGGATTATCGGCGCCGGCGTGATGGGTGCGGATCACGCGAAGATCTTCGCCGAGGATGTCGGCGGCGCCGAGCTGCGGCTGATCGTCGATGCCGATCCTGCACGCGCCCGCGCGCTGGCAAGCCGCTATGGCGCGGTCTCGGGCACCGATCCCGAGGCGCTGATCGCGCGCTCGGATATCGACGCCGTGCTGATCGCCAGCCCCGATTTCACCCATGCGCCCCTGGTGCTGGCCTGTCTGAAAGCCGGCAAGACGGTGCTTTGTGAAAAGCCGCTCTCGCCTTTGTCGGCGGAATGCCTGGCGGTGATGGCGGCGGAAGAGGCGGGCGGTGTGCAGCGGGTGCAGCTGGGTTTCATGCGCCGCTTTGACCAGTCCTATCAGGAGATGCGTGTCGCCTTGCGAGACGGGCTGATCGGGCGGGCGGTGATGATGCACAATTTCCACCGCAATGTCGAAAACCCCGCCGCCGATTTCACCGCCGATATGGCGATCACCAATTCCGCGCCGCATGAATTCGACGTGGCACGTTTCGTGCTGGGCACCGATTACCTGGCGGTGACCGCTTTCTCGCCCCGGCTGGAAAGCGGCAAGGTCGGACCGGTCGTGATGGTGCTTGAGACCTCCGGCGGCCAGGTCGTCACCATCGAGGTGAACAACAACGCCGCCTATGGCTATGACGTGCGCGGCGAGCTGGTCGGCGAAGAGGGCGCGGTCTCGCTGGCCTCGCCGCTGCATTCGCGGATCGACCGCGGGTTGCAACAGGTGACCCCCTATGCCGCCGACTGGCGCCCGCGCTTTGCCGGGGCCTATCGCCGCCAGAACCGCGCCTTTGTCGATTTCGTCCGCAGCGGCGCCTTCCCGGCGGATGGCGCCAGCGCCTGGGATGGCTATGCCGCATCGGTGATCGCCGAGGCCGGTGTGACCGCGCTGAAAGAGGGGCGGCGGGTGGTTGTCGGGATGATCCCGCAGCCGGAATTCTACCGCAAAAGGACAGACTGAAAAATGAAACTCGGTTTTGTGACGGACAGCCTCGGCGGGCAAAGCTTTGCCGGGGTGCTGGAGACTGCTGCCCGCCTTGGCGTTCAGGGGCTTGAGGTCAATACCGGCGGCTGGTCCACCGCGCCGCATTTCGACCTTGCGGTGATGCGGCGCGATGCGGGCGCGCGGAAGGCTTTTCTCAAGGCTTTCGCCGATCGCGGGCTTGAGCTGATCTGCCTGAACGCCAACGGAAATCCGCTGCATCCGACCGATCCGGTTCAGGCAGAGTGCCTGAAGGACACGATCCGCATCGCGGGCGATATGGGGATTACGAAGATCGTCACCATGTCGGGCCTGCCTGCGGGGCGTGAGGGTGATCTGATGCCGAACTGGGTGGTCGCAAGCTGGCCCCCTGAAACGCAGGAGATCCTGCGCTGGCAATGGCAGCAAAGGCTGATCCCCTTCTGGGGCGAGATGGCGGCCCTGGCGAAAGCCTCGGGGGTGACGCAGATCGCGCTCGAACTGCATGGCAATCAATGTGTCTATAACGTGCCGACGCTTCTGAAGCTGCGTGCAGAGGTGGGGCCGGTGATCGGTGCCAATCTCGACCCGAGCCATCTGTTCTGGATGGGGGCCGACCCGCTGGTCGCGGCCGAAGCGCTAGGCGCCGCGATCTTCCATGTCCATGCCAAAGATACGTTCCTCAACGCGCCGAAACAGGCGGTGACCAGCCTGCTGGAGAATGGCGGACTGATGGATATCCCGGCGCGGAGCTGGTCTTACATCACGCTGGGCTTCGGCCATGGCGAGGAATGGTGGCGGCAATTCTGCTACCGGCTGAAAATGGCGGGCTATGACGGCTGGCTTGCGGTCGAGCATGAGGATGTTCTGCTGAACTCGGTCGAAGGGCTTGAGAAATCCATCACGCTTTTGCGCAATGTGATGCCGGCGCATGAGGCGGATTTCCGGCCCCAGGCGATCTGACCCGCCCGTTTTTTGTTTCCCCGGCCGGGCTGCTCCCTTTGCCCGACCCATGGCGGGGGCCCTTTCCCCGGGGCCCCCGCCGCCTTGTTTCGCACCCCCTTTCCTGGCCGGCATGAGGTCATGCAGAAACGTCGCTGGCGCGGCGGTGATTTTGCGCGGAGAAAGGGGTCAGGGCCGCGCGGCTTGCGCGGTCCGGAACGGGATTGCGCCATGCTGAACGACCCCCGCCCCAACGACCCTCACACCCATGGGCTCTGGGCCAGGACTGCACCGCCGCCGCCGGATTGCCCGCCGCTGGAGGGCGCGGCGGCGTGCGAGGTGGCGGTGATCGGCGCTGGCTATACCGGGCTTTCGACCGCTTTGCATCTGGCGGAACGCGGCATCGCGGTTCGGGTGCTTGAGGCGGCTGAGATCGGGGCCGGGGGTGCCGGGCGCAATGTTGGCCTCGTCAATGCTGGCATGTGGGTGATGCCCGAAGCGCTGATCGCGACGCTGGGGGCGGATTATGGCGCGCGGCTGCTGGATTGCCTCGGCGCGGGCCCTGCACTGGTCTGGGCGATCATCGCACGCCACGGCATCGCCTGCGAGGCGAACCCGGCCGGCACGCTGCATGCGGCGGTGGGCAAGGCGGGCTTTGCGGAACTGGCAGAGCGCGCAAGGCAATGGCAGGCGCGCGGCGCTCCGGTCGATCTGCTGGGAAAGGCGGAGGCCGCTGCCATGCTGGGCACCGGGCGCTATGAGGGGGCGCTGTTTGATCGCCGGGCGGGGACGATCCAGCCGCTTGCCTATGCGCGGGGGCTGGCGCGGGCGGCGATTGCGGCGGGGGCGGTGATCCATTGCGGCACGGCGGCACAGTCGCTGGAGGCTGCGGGGCAGGGCTGGCGGATCGGCTGCGCACAGGGCGCGCTGACCGCGCGGCGGGTGGTTCTGGCAGGCGATGCCTACGGCTCAGGCGCGGCCTCGGGCAGTGCCGCAGAGCAGGTGGCCTTGCCCTATTTCAACATGGCAACGCCGCCCTTGCCGCCCGGGATCGCCGCCGGGATCGTACCGGGCCGCCAGGGGGTCTGGGATACAAAAGAGGTGCTGTCCTCCTTCCGCTTTGACGCGCAGAACCGGCTGGTATTTGGTTCGGTGGGCGCGCTGCGGGCGGGCGGCATGGCGGTGCATGGTGCCTGGGCCAGGCGCGCGCTGGCGCGGATATTCCCGCAGCTCGCCCCGGTGGAATTCGAGAGCGCCTGGTATGGGCGGATCGGCATGACCGCAGACAATCTGCCGCGATTTCATCAGCTTGCTGAAGGTGTTTATGGGTTCTCGGGCTATAATGGGCGCGGCATTGCGCCCGGCACGGTGTTTGGCCGGCTGATGGCGGGCTTTCTTGCGGGCGAGATTGCGGTGGGCGATCTGCCCTTGCCGCTCAGCCCGTTGCAGCCGGCCCGGCTCCGGGCGTTGCGCTCGGCCTGGTATGAGGCGGGGGCGCAGGCGGTGCATCTTGCCTCGGATCGGGGCCGCGCCCGGATCTGAGGCGGATCCCGGCCAGCCCTTTTGGGAACAGGATCACGCAGGCCGCCAGCACAAAGCCGATGCCGATCTCGCGCCAGTCAGAGACCTCGCGCAGCCCCTCATCGGCCCACATCAACAGGGCCGCGCCGATCAGGGGCCCCCAGGTGGTGCCAAGCCCTCCGACCACGATCATCGCAAGGATGAACAGAAGCATCGCGAAGGCGAAGGCCGTCGGGCCAACCACCCCGAACTGTGCGGCATGGAAGGCGCCGGCAAGGCCGGTGAAAAAGGCGGAAAGGCCAAAGACCCAGAGCTGATAGCGCATCCGCGAGACGCCCCGCGCCAGCGCGAGACCCGGATTGTCGCGCAAGCCCCGGAACGCCAGCCCAAGCGGGCCATGGATGATCGCGATACAGAATAACTGCGCCGCCAGCAGCAGCACGAGGCCCGTGTAATAATGCCCGATATACCATTTCGAGCCGAGCAGATCGCGGAACCCAAGATCTCCGAACCGCGAAAACCCCCGTGCGCCGCCGAACAAGGGCAGACAGCCCGAGGCAGGCATGGTGAAGCAGGCGGTGTCATTGACGACCAGCAGATACATGACCTGACCGATCGCCAGTGTCAGCAGCGCCACATAGGGGCCTTTCAGCCGCAGGCAGGCAAAGCCGATCACCAGCGAGACGCCCACAGTCACCAGCGCCGCCAGCAGCATCGCGGCGGGCAGCATCAGCCCGATATAATAGGCCAGCATCGCAGTGGCATAGGCGCCGACCGCGAAGAGCGCCATCTGCGCCAGGCTGAAAATCCCCGCGACGCCAAGGACAAGGTTCCACTGGCTCGCCACCACCGCCCAGATGAAGAACACCGTCAGCTGGGTCAGCACATAGCGGGTGCCGGTCAGCAGCGGCACCGCCAGCATCAGGGCAAACAACACCACCGCGATCAGGACATCGCGTTTTATCGGGTTCCGGATCACAGCCGCACCACTTCTTTCTGGCCGAATACGCCCTGCGGCCTCCAGATCAGCACCGCGATCACGAGGCACAGAAGGATCGCGAAAGCATATTGCACACCGAAGATATATTGGATGACCGCCTCAAGCATGCCGATGGCAAAGGCGGTAAGCGCGGCGCCGGGCACGTTTCCCAGCCCCGCCACGACGCAGATGATAAAGGCCTTCAGCATCGGGTCGGCCCCCATATTCGGCAAAAGCCCCGACATTGACGAGATCATAATCCCTGACAGCGCCGCCAGCGCACCGGACAGCATCAGGATCGTGAGGTAAATCCGCCGGATCGGCACCCCCATCAGCTGGGCCGCATCGCGGTTCATCGAGGTTGCCCGGATCGCGCGGCCAAGGCGCGAGCGGTTCAGGAGCCCCGCCACCAGCACCAGCATCAAAAGCGCGGTGACGAAGATCAGGATATTCTGCAAGGGCAGGCTGACGCGGCCCAGCATGAAGCCGCCTTCAAGCTTGAGGCTCTGCGCCTGGGGCTGCGGGCCGAAGAGTTTGAGGATCACGCTTTCCAGCATCAGCCCGATCCCGATGGTGGCGATGAAGATGCGGGTTTCAAACCCTTCGCCGCCCAGCATGGGCCGCGCGGCGGCGACAAAGATCATCCCGCCCGCCAGCGTGCCGGCTGCCATTGCCGCGAGCGCCGCCACCGGTGCGGGCCAGCCCATCGCCTGCATCCCCCACATGGCGATATAGCCGCCAAGCGCCAGCAAGCCCCCTTGCGCCATGTTCAGCATATTCAGCGCGCCATAGATCAGCGCGAGGCCGATGGTCGAGACGGCATAAATCGCGCCGAGCGTCAGGCCGGAAATCAGGATCTGGGTTGCGACATCCATGGCTCAGCCCCCCAGATAGGTTGCGAATATTTCCGGCGAGGACAGGAATTCCCGCCCCGTTCCCGACCAGGCGATGGCGCCATTGTCGAGAAGATGCATCCGGTCGGCCATATCGGCGATGCGGATGGCGTTTTCTTCGACCACCAGGATGGTGCGGCCGGACTTCGCCAGCGCCTGGACCAGTTCGTAGATCTGGTCGATCACGATGGGGGCAAGGCCGAGAGACGGCTCATCCAGCATGAGGATCCGCCCGCCCGCCATCAGCCCGCGCCCGATCCCGACCATGCGCCGCTCGCCCCCGGAAAGGGTCGAGGCGATCTGGCTCTGGCGGTCGCGCAGTTTCGGAAGCAGCGTGAAGATCTCATCCAGCCGCTGGGCCTCGTCGCGCGCGGCCTCGGGCAGATATGCCCCCATCCTCAGGTTGTCGAGCACGGACATCCCCGGGAATAACAGATCGCCTTGCGGCACATGGATGACACCCGCCGCGACGATGCGGTCCGGGCGCAGACCGGTCAGGGGTTGCCCCGCCAGCCGGATCCCGCCGGCTTTCGCACGGGCAAGCCCCGAGATCGCCCGCAGCACGGTGGTTTTCCCATGTCCGTTCGGCCCAACCAGGGCGGCGAATTCACCTTCGGCGACGTTCAGAGAAATGCCCCGGATCACCCGCTGCACTCCGTAAGCGACCTCAAGGCCGCTGATCTCCAGCAGGCTCATGCTCCGGCCCCCTGCAAATGGCCGCGCAACCGCTCCGAGGCGCCGGCCCCCAGATAGACATCGACCACGGTGGCATCCTCGACCAGGCCTCCGGGCGGGCCCTCGAAGATCTTCTCGCCGTGATGGAGGATCATCACCCGTTCGGACAGGCCCACCAGAAAGCGCATCACATGCTCGATCAGGATGATCGTGACGCCGCGCGCTTTCAGGCGGCGGACACACTCCATGATCACATCGGTCTCGGCATGGGTCAGGCCGCCGACCGGCTCATCCATCAGCAGGATCTTCGGATCGGTCGCCAGCGCCGAGGCGATCATTAACAGCTTACGGTCGATCACCGGTGCCTGGCCCGCCAGAGTCCCCGCGCGAGCGGTCAACCCGACGAAATCCAGCGCCTGATCGGCGGCATCGCGCACCTCACGCGAAAGCCGCAGACCCGGCATCGCCCGCGCCCGGCGGCCAAACTGCGCCGCCAGCAGGACATTGTCGCGCAAGGACATGGAGTCGAACGCCGCATTCAGCTGGAAGGTCCGTGCAAGGCCCTGCTGGCAGATGCGATCCGGCGCCGCGCGGGTGATATCCTCGCCCGCCAGGCTGACGCGGCCGGCGGTCGCGGGCGAGAGGCCCGAAAGCACGTCGAACAGCGTCGTCTTGCCCGCCCCGTTCGGCCCGCCGATCCCCAGCACCTCGCCGCGCCGGACCGTGAAGTCCAGCGCGTTGACCGCTTTCAGCGAGCCATATTGTTTGGTCACCCCCTCGCAGGCGAGGATCGCCGTCGCCCCCGTCATGTCAGGTGTCCCTCATTTCAGCCAGGAGGGTTTCACATAGGGGCCGGTCGCATAGGGCCAGGGCGCGATCAGCTTGCCACCCATTGCAGCATCCTGGATCTGCAGGAACTGATGCGGCATCCCCAGCGAAGGGTCATTCACCTCGGTCGGGAAGGCGCGGGCGGCGTTATTCGCGGGGTTCATCCGCGTGGTGCCGCAGACGCCGCGATAAATCAGAGTGCGCATCCGGTCTGCCACAAGGCGGTTCTGGTCTGCATTGTCCGGCTCGCCGGTGCCACCCGCCAGTGCCGCCGCCGTTGCCCAGAGCCAGGCGCCATCATAGGGCTGCGCGCCGGAATTATGGCCGGCATTCTCGCCGAACCGCTCTTTATAGCGCTTCTCGAAATCCAGCCCGATCTCGTCCTGGAGGGCCCCCACCAGCGTCGCATAGATCACCCCTTCCGATGCCTTGCCGGCGATCTCGCGGAAGGCCGGGACCATCGGGCCATATTGCATATAGATCAGAGAATTCGTGGGGTTGGGCGCGAATTGCACCATGAATTGCGCGAGGTCTGCGGGGAAGAAATGGGTGATGCAGATCACCGCCGGCGGGTCTTCACGCAGTTTCGCCAGCGTCGGCCCCCATTCCGAGATCGGCACCGAGACCGTCTCGAACATCGAGATTTCCCAGCCATATTCGGCGGCGCGTTCCTTGACGCCATTGGCGATATTGGCGGCATAGACCCCGGCCGACAGGATCACCGCCATTTTGTTGTTGGGGCGCTCGAACTCCTTATTCGCCTCCAGCGATTTCAGGAAATCGAGAAAGCCCGGGCCGTACCAGTATTCCGCCGCACAGCCCTGGAAGGAGCCGAAATAGCGCTCGGGGTCAGATTCGATCAGGCTCGTATGGCCCAGCGTCGCGTCATAATGGACATAGATGATGCCGCTGTCGGCGATCACATCGGGGATCGCAGAGCCCGAGCCGACATTATAGCCGTTGATCACCGCATGGACGCCGTAGCGGTCGATCAGGCGCTGCACGGCCTGAACGTTGGTGGCGTCGCCCATCTGCTTGGTGTCCTCGAACTGAGGCTCCAGCGGGCGCCCCAATATGCCGCCAAGCGCGTTGATCTCGTCGCAGGCCATGATCAGGCCGTTGCGGAATTCGACACCATCGGCGGCGGCGAAATCGGTCAGCGGGGCCGCCTGTCCGACCGGGATCGCCGCGCCCTGAGCGCGGGCACCGTCATTCATGCCGGCAAGCATCGCGCCCGCCGCGCCGCCAAAGCCGGCGACGCCCTTGAGGAAAGTCCGCCGCCCGGGGATCACATTGGGGGCCGCCAGTTTCAGCTTTTTCATCTTGGTTTCCCTGTTGTTTTATGTGTGTTTTTATTTGATTGCGCCAAGCAGCGCCGCTGCCTGATCTATCATCGCCGCCTGATGCGGCTGCAATTCCTGCTGGCCCCAGGTCGCATGTTCGGCCCAGGGATCGGTGACATGGGTGCGGATGCCGCTCATTTCCTCCAGCACGGCAAGGCCGCAATAGGGGGCATACATCGCCGAATAACCGCCTTCATGCGACATCAGCAGCCGCCCGCCACAAAGCCGGTCAGCGGCCTCCATCAGCATGGCGGTCATCTGGCGGTAGCCTTCCGAGGTGACCATCATCCGCCCCATCGGATCAACCGCGCAGGCGTCGAAGCCCGAAGGCACCACGATCAGATCGGGCTTGTAGCGGTCAAGCGCGGGCAGCACGACACGGCGGAAGGCCTCGATATAGGCGCCATTGCCGCAGCCGGGGGGCAGAGGGATGTTGAGGTTATAGCCCTCGCCCTTGCCGCTGCCGCGCTCGGAGTGCAGGCCCGAGGTCGTCGGATAAAGCCGGTCCTGATGCAGCGAGATCGTCAGCACATCACTGCTGTCATAGAATGCATACTGGGTGCCGTTGCCATGATGGACATCCCAGTCCACCGTCGCCACCCGGCCCAGCCCATGCGTCGCCTGGGCATGCATGATCGCCACCGGCACATTGCCGAAAAGACAGAACCCCATGCCGATATCGCGCTCGGCATGATGGCCCGGCGGGCGCACCAGCGCATAGGCGTTCTGCACCTGGCCCGTCAGCACCGCATCCATCGCGGCAATGGTGCCGCCCGCCGCAAGCAGCGCGATGTCGAAACTGCCGGCACCCAGCGGCGTCAGGTAAGAGGCATCGCCCCAGCCGGCCTCGCTGATCGCTTTGATCTTCGCGATATGCTCGCGGGTGTGGAAGCGGGCGATCTCATCCTCGGTCGCCGGGCGCGGTTTGATCGGCGCCAGGTAATCCAGCAGGCCCGAGACCTCCAGAAGATTGCGGATCCGGCGCTTGGTCTCGTGATTTTCCACATGTTCGCCGGGCTGGATCGTCAGGCCCGGCGGGAAGACCAGGTTCCAGTTCTGGGTGTTGTGCCAGTGATACAGCTCATGCGACACGAGGCCGGTGGTCATCGCGCAGGTCTCCCGCCTTGATATTCCGAAGGTCAGGCTAGGCGAGGGGCGGGGGAGGGCGCGCCTCCCTTAGGGGTGGGGCAGGTGAAAAATCTTCACCACACTTTCGGGTGGGGGTCACGCGCGGATGAGACGGACGGGGGGATGACAAGGCCAGCACCGCCTGGATGCGGCTGGAGACGCCGAGTTTCGAGAAGATGTTCTTCAGATGCCATTTGACGGTATCCATCGAAATGGCGAGTTGTTCGGAAATCTCGCGGTTCGAGGCGCCGGCCTGCAAGGCGGCGGCGACCTCGGCCTCTTTCGGCGACAAGAGCGCAGCAGGACCGGGGGCCGCCAAAGTCTCGGCGCCGGGGGCAAGCCGGCTGTGCAGCGCCGCCACAAAAGCCGAAAGCGCCACATCGCGCGACCAGGAGGGGATGCGCGGCCTGGCCCAGTCGATCACCCGCGCCAGCGCCGCGCCCTCATCCAGCAGGCTGCGCAGCGCGCCCTGGCGAAAGGCGGTCTCGACTGCCTCAGAGATCGCGTTCAGCGCCGCCATCCGCTCGCCCGCATTCAGCGCCGCGATGGCATTGACCGCCTGGACCTGCACCAGCCGCCTGAGCCGGCCCGAATAGCGCAGCCGGCCGACGATGCGGGTCAGACGCTCATGTGCGGTCGCCGGGGCGCCTTCGGCGATCAGCACCCGCGACAGCGCGATCTGTTCCATCTCATGCGCGGTCGAGGGGGCACCGGAGCTTTCCGCGCTGTCCTCGCTGACGCCATGGGCCGCCAGCACACCCCGCGCCAATGCGGTATTGCCCCCGGCCAGCAGGAGCCGCAGGTGATCGTTCAGCGCCGAGGCCACCAGTCGGCGGTAATGGTTCCTCGCGCCCGAAATCTCGGCCTCCGACAGGATCGCGAGGGCCGCAGATGTCTCGCCCCGCGCCGCCGAGAGCTTTGCAGCCGAAAGCCGCACCGTCATCTCATGGACGACGAGGCCGAAGGCCTCCATCTCGCCGCGATGTTCAGCCAGATGGCGGGCGGCGGCATCAAGATCGTCGCTTTCATAGTCAAGCTCGGCCTGGAACACTGCCGCCATCGCCTCGGCATAGGATCCGGCGCCAAGCGCCTCGCGCGCCATGCCGGCCCCGGCGGTGAAATGCTGGCGGGCCAGTTGCAGATTGCCGGCGGATTTCTCGATCAGCCCGAGGATCAGCTCGGAATAGGCCATGCCAAAGACCGAGCCCGCCTGTTCATGCGCCGCCCGACCCCGGACCGAGGCCAGCCGCGCCGGCCCGAGGCTGCCCAGCGAATATTCGCAAAAGCCCAGCACATTGTTCAGGGTGCCGCGCAGGAAATGCTCCTGATGCGGCAGGCCGGGCAAGAGCGCGAGCGCCATCCGCCGCGCGCGGGCCGACCGTTCCCCGGCCGAAAGCGCGCCGACGCCCAGCACCTGCATCTCGGCCCAGAGCGCGGCATGGGTCTCACGCGGCAAAGCCCCGTCAGCCTGCATCTGGCGCAAGAGGTCACGGGCGGCGCGCACGCAGGTCAGCGCCCGGCGCGGCGCGCTGGAATGGAAATAGACCCAGGCCTGGGCCAGCAAAAGCCGGGGCCGGCTGTCATTGACCCCGGGGGGCAGGCGCTCCAGCCAGGCCCTGAGGCGGGTGATCTGGCCCAGCTTTACCGCTGCCATGCAACAGGTCTCGACCAGCTCGGCCGCGCGCAACCTGTCGCCCGCCGCCAGCGCGTAATGCACCGCGTCGATCTCAAGCCCGCGCGCGGCGAGATGGTCGGCGGCGGCCCGGTTCAAAGCCGGCGCCTGACCGGCGCTTTGCGGCAGGCTGCGCAACAGATCGGCAAAGAGATGATGGTAGCGGAAGGTGGTGCGCGCGGGTGTCAGCGCGACCAGGAACAGATTGGCCTGGTCGATGCGCCGGATCATCGCCGCCGCATCCTGATGCCCGGTCACCCGCGCCGCCAGATCGGCATCGAACCATTCCAGCACCGCGCTGCGGCTGAGGAACTCCATCATGTCCGGGGGCAGGCGCGACAGCACCTCCTGGCCCAGAAAGGCGGCAATATCACCGCTGGCACCGGAAAACCGCGCCAGAAAGCCGGGCCGGTCGCCTTCCTCATTCATGGCGAGCCCGGCAAGCTGCAGCGCCGCGATCCAGCCTTCGGTTCTCGCATGGAGCGCGCCCAGCTCTGCGCGCTCCATAGTGATGCCGAGGCTTTCCTGCAAAAACTCCGCCGTCTCGGCCAGCGAGAAACGCAGAGCACTGTCGGGGATGCGGATCAGCTGGCCGCGCGCGCGCAGATGCGCAAGGTGCAAAGGCGGATCGGCGCGCGAGATCAGCACGATATGCAGCCGGGAGGGTGCGTGGTCGATCAGGGATTGCAGAAAGGCCAGCGCCTCGGCCGAGGTCAGGCGGTGCAGATCGTCCAGCACCAGAACCAGCGCCCGCCCCGAGGTCTGTACCC
>NZ_QNHG01000006.1:0-50628 GCF_003290025.1 Pseudogemmobacter bohemicus | reverse complement strand
AGGTTGAATCCGCGATGGTCATGGGGCGCGAGGCACTGTCCCGGCTGGGCGAGCCGCCCGAAGTGGTGGACGGGATCATTGCCACCGTCCGTGCCCGGGATGCCGAGCGCATGGCGCTGGAGCAGGCCGGCGGCATGGCCGAGAGCAAGGCCCTGATCCATGGCAATGCGCAGCAGGCCAGTGGTGGTCACGGGGGCGGTCACGGGGGCGGGCATTGAGCATGACCCTCGCGCCTGCCACCGGCGTGGTTGCCTGGTGGGCGCATGCGGGTGAGCGGGGCGAGTGGTTCGCCCATCGCCCCGCTTTCGACCGGGCTTTCCGCGAGCGCTATCTCGATCTGCATGAACAGGCCGCCGCAGGGGCTTGCGAGGGCTGGATTGAAACGCCCCAAGGCGCGCTGGCGCTGATGGTCCTGCTGGATCAGTTCCCCCGCAATGCCTTTCGCGGCACGGCTCGGATGTATGCGACCGATGCCCGGCCCGCGCCTTCGCGCGTGAGGCCGAAGCACGCGCGTATATGGCGGAACTCGACCCCGGCCTGCGGCTGTTTCTCGCTTTGCCATTCTCGCATTCAGAGGCGCCTGAAGATCAGGATCTTGCCGTCGCGCTGAACCGCCGCCTCGGCCAGCCCTGGCTGAGCCATGCCGAAGGTCATCGCAGCATCATCCGCCGCTTTGGCCGTTTCCCGCATCGCAATCCGGTCCTCGGCCGCGACACCACAGCCGAGGAGGCCCGTTTTCTCCGGAATGGGGGCTTTCGGGGCTAGGTCTGAGTGGCTGGTCGCGCCTGGCGGCAAATGTCGGCTGTACTGCGGCCTGCACCGCATCGACCAGCGCCGCCAGCGCACGGGTCGGCGAAAAGGATTCCGAGCCGGTCAGCCTCTCCAGTCCCGGATCCGCCAGCGGCAGCGCGCGTTGCACTGCGCGGATCAGATGCAGGATGAAGGACCGCCCGCTATCGGCCATCGGATCCAGCGAAAGCCAGGCGAAGCCGGCCTCTTGCAGCCCGGCCCCCCATTGCGCGACCAGGGTGGATTTCCCGAAGCCCGCCGGGGCGCGGATCAGCGTCAGCGGATGCGACAGCGCCTGATCCATCAGCGCCAGCGCCGCCTCGCGGCGCAGCAGCCTTGCCCGCAGCAGCGGGGGGTGAATCTTGGTGTCGATGACGGTCGCCATGGCGATACTGCGGCGCGGTTGCCGGCATTTGTCAACCTGGTGCTGTTGGTCCGGCTCTTGTTGCCCCGCAACGGGCGGGTGGCAGCGGCGGGAGCAAAGACGGGAGCAAAGGCGGGGGAATCGCTCTGGCCCCGTCGGCGGGCCGGATTGCGGCTGCCGGTCAGTCGATCCGTAACGGCTACTGACATGAAAGACACATTCCTGATGGGAAAACAGGCAAAAGCCGTTCCCGCTGCCTGAAAAGCCGCATCTGACACTTGGATTTCTACGCGCCGGCGCTATTTCAAAGCGGCAACCCTTGCGCATTCCCCCGTCCGTCCGGCCTGGTGCCGGTGAGGACAGCGCCTCCGGCAGCATCCCGCCAGAAGAACCCGGCCTTGCCCTTGTCATTCGTGACAGGGAAGGGGCCCCGCGCGCGCAAAGGCTTTGCCATGGGCAAGACAGAGTTTATCGGCAAGAAATCGACAGCGGCCGGCGGCTGGGGCGCGCTGAAAAGCTGCGGCAAGCGGCTGCTTGCAACCGGCAACCCCCTTTCGGGCGCGCGCACCATGCTCAGGGCGAACCAGCCCGACGGGTTCGACTGCCCGGGCTGCGCCTGGGGGGATCCGGAACATGGCTCCTCGTTCGAGTTTTGCGAGAATGGCGTCAAGGCGGTGGCCTGGGAGGCGACGCAGAAACGGGTCACTCCGGATTTCTTTGCCACCCATTCGGTGGCCGAATTGCGGTCCTGGTCGGATTTCGAGCTGGAACATCAGGGTCGGCTGACTCATCCGATGGTCTATGATGCGGCGACGGATCGCTACCGCGCGACCTCGTGGGACGAGGCCTTCACGGCCATCGGAGCGGCTTTGAACGCGCTGGATGACCCCGACCGGGCAGAGTTCTACACCTCGGGCCGTGCATCCAATGAGGCGGCGTTCCTTTACCAGCTTTTCGTGCGGCTTTATGGCACCAACAACTTCCCCGACTGCTCGAATATGTGCCACGAGGCCTCGGGCGTCGCGCTGACCGAGGCGATCGGCATCGGCAAGGGCACGGTGTTGCTGGAGGATTTCGAAGAGGCGGATGCGATTTTCGTGATCGGGCAGAATCCAGGCACCAATCACCCGCGCATGCTGGCCGATCTGAGGAAGGCCACCGCGCGGGGTGCCAGGGTCGTGGTGTTCAACCCACTGAAAGAAAAGGGGCTTCAGCGCTTCGCCGATCCGCAGAACAAGATGGAGATGATCTTCGGCGGTTCGGAACCCACCTCGACCGATTACTACCAGCCGCGCCTTGGCGGCGATATGGCGGCGGTCAGGGGCATGGCGAAACTGATCTTCGCCGCCGACGAGGAGGAGCGCGCCGCGGGGCGGCCTTCGGTGATTGACCATGCGTTCATCACCGGGCATTGCCACGGGTTCGACGCCTGGAAGGCGGCGGTGGATTCCACCCCCTGGGAACAGATCCTTGAGCAATCCGGGCTGACGATGGACGAAATCACCCGCGCCGCCGGGGTCTATCTGGGCGCCGATAAGGTGATCTGCACCTGGGCGATGGGGGTCACGCAACACCGCCATTCGGTGGCAACCATCCGCGAAATCGCAAACCTCATGTTCCTGCGCGGCAATATCGGGCGGCCCGGCACCGGGCTTTGCCCGGTGCGCGGTCACTCCAACGTCCAGGGTGACCGCACGGTCGGAATCAATGAAAAAGCGCCGAAAGCGCTGATCGACGCGCTGGAGCGCGAGATCGGCGTGAAAATGCCCCGCGCGCGCGGCCATAATGTGGTCGAGGCCATCGGCGCCATGATCTCGGGCCGGGCCAGGGCCTTTATCGGGCTTGGCGGCAATTTCGCCCGCGCCACGCCCGACAGCGATCTGGTGGCAAAGATCCTGCAAAGCCTTGATCTGACTGTGCATGTCGCCACCAAGCTGAACCATTCGCATCTGCTGCCGGGGCGGGTGTCCTATATTCTCCCCTGCCTTGGCCGCACGGAAATCGACAGGAATTCCAAAGGCATCCGCCAGATCGTCACCGTCGAGGATTCGATGAGCATGGTGCATGGCTCGGGCGGGATCAACATGCCGGCATCGAAAGAGCTGAAATCCGAGGTGGCGATTGTCGCGGGTATCGCTGCGGCAACGGTGGGGTCTGCGCATGTCGACTGGGCGGCGCTGGCCGATAACAATGACAGGATCCGCGACCTGATCGCCCGCGTGCTGCCCGCCTTTGGCGATTACAACGCTGCCGTGCGGCAGAAACGCGGCTTCTGGCTCCGGAACCCGGCGTCCGAGCGCGAATTCAACACCGCGACACAGCGCGCCAATTTCGGGGCGGACAACCTGCCCGACCAGACCGAGTGGCAACAGGCCGGGGCGAAGCGGCTGGTCCTGCAGACCTTCCGCTCGCATGACCAGTATAACACCACGATCTACGGCATGGATGACCGCTATCGCGGCGTCTATGGCGAACGGCGGGTGATCTTCATCAACCAGCACGACCTCGACCGGCTGGGTCACGGGGCGGGGGATCTGGTTGACCTGTCGAGCGAGGCACCGGATGGCACCATTCGTGAGGCGAATGCCTTCCGCCTCGTGCCCTATGACATCCCACAGGGTTGTATCGCAGGCTATTACCCCGAACTGAACCTGCTTGTGCCGCATGACGCTTTCGGCGAGGGCAGTTTCACGCCGGTCTCGAAATCCATCCTCGTCTCGCTGCACCCGCAATGAGCCCCAATCCTGGACCCGGGCCTGGCACCGGGCCTGGCCCCTCGGAAGAGGCGTTCATGCAGCTTTGCGAAGCGGTGGCGGCGCGGGGGGTGCCGATGATGGCAGCGATGCTGCTGGTCTCTGCCGATATGGGGATCTGCGCCGACAGCCGCAGCTTCGCGCGGATTTTCGGGGTCGAGCATGCGCTGGTCATGCGCGAGCTGGTGGCGATGGAGATCGAGATGCGGCTGGTGACCATCCCCCGCCGCGACACACGCAGCCAGCGGCTGCATTTCGCGCTGACCCCGGCGGCGGTGGATCTGCTGGCCCATGCGGGCGTTCAGGCATCCGGTCAGACGGCAGATCAGACCTGAAGAACCGGCCCGCCATAGTCCAGCACCGCGCTGTCGGCAGACAGGAGACGCATTCCCTCGGCCGCCGCCTGGGCCACCAGAATCCGGTCAAACGGGTCGCGATGCAAAGGTGGCAGGGTCGAGAGCGCCAGGATATGCCGCCCCTCGACCGCCAGTTCCTCATAGCCCGCGGCCAAAAGCCCCGCGCGCAGCGTACCGGCATCGGTGCGGAAATCCGGCCGCTCAAGGCTGCGTTTGATGGAAACCTCCCACAGGCTGGCCACACTGAACCAAAGGCGGTTCGCCGGATCCTCGATCAGCGCCAGCGCCCGGGTGGACAAGAGATCAGGCCGTGCCGCCACCCAAAGAAGGTAATGCGTATCCAGCAGGAGATTCACGAGGCGGCCTCGTCATCCCCTTCGAACAGGCGGCGGATAAGATCGGCATCGCGGCGGGCGAAATCATCCGGCACGTCGATCTGCCCGGCCAGAAAGCCGGTGCGGCGCGGCACCCCGGCCTCGACCATCACCACCTTGACCAGCGGTTTTCCGGCACGGGCGATGATAAAGGGCTGACCCTGCACCGCCTCTTCCACAAGGCGGGAGAGATGGGTCTTGGCCTCATGCATATTGACGGTTTTCATCCGGGCATCCCCATATGACTTAGTCTGATCAACTTAGTCCGATATACCCCTGAAGACAAGCCCCGCCCGCTGCGGCGGGTAAAGAGGGCCATTGCCGCAACGCCCGGCCGGCCCTATCCTTTTCCCCGGCCCGTTGCATCGGATGCAGGGCTGTCAGCCGATGAAAGGCGCGAAAGTGACCCCGCAGATCCGCCCTCCCGAAGTGCAGAATTTCATTGATGTGACGCTGGCGCTGATGGCCGGGCTGGTCAGCACGCCCGAGGCCGGCGCCGCGCTGGAGGGCATCCGCGAGGGCGCGAAACAGGTCGGGCCGCAGACCCCGCGCCGGGCCGGGCGTCAGCCGGCCTGCCAGCATCTCGGCGATGCGCTGATCCGGGCGGCGGCGACCGATCCGCGCCTTGCGCCGCTTTGCGCGGCCTTCAGCGTCGCCGAGCCGCTGCTGGAATGGACCGGCGAGGAGGAGAGCGGCCTCGCCCCCGGCAGCTATGCCGAGATCACCCTGCTCGGACCCGGTGGCCATGAAGAGCGACGCGATATCTGGCTGGGCCTGTCGTTGCTGGCGCCGCATGTGCGCTATCCCGACCACAACCACGCACCCGAAGAGGTCTACCTGGCGCTTTCTGACGGGGATTTCTGGCGCGAGACCAGCGGCTGGTTCACCCCCGGCACCGGCGGCACCTTTTACAACCAGCCCTCGGTGCGCCATGCGATGCGCTCGGGCGAGACGCCGCTGCTGGCGATCTGGGCGCTTCGCCGTGTCTGAGGGATTGTCTGAACCGGTTGCGGCGATGTCTGAAGCCCGCCCGCGCGACGTACCGACCCTGCCGGGAACGCTGCTGGTGCCGCCCCGTTTCGAGGCGCCGACCTGGGGGCTGGTGGTTCTGTGCTATGGCAGCTGGCTGGCAGCCGGGTTCTGGCTCTGGCCGGTCCTGCCCTGGCTGGCGCTGATCGTGATGGGGCTGGCGGTGGCGCTGCATTCTTCGCTGGCGCATGAGGTGCTGCATGGCCATCCGACCCGCAATCCCGTCCTGAACGAGGCGCTGGTCTGGCTGCCGATCAGCATCTTCTACGCCTGGCGCAGCTATAAGCTGACCCATTTGCAGCACCATAATGACGCGCGCCTGACCGACCCCTATGACGATCCCGAAAGCTATTATGTCGCGCTCTTCACCTGGATGCAGATGCCGCGCCTGCTGCAATCGGTGCTGAGGGTCAACAACACGCTGATCGGGCGGGTGGTGATCGGTCCCTGGGTGGCGGTGATCGGCTTCACCTGCGCCGAGGGACGGCGGATCCTTGCGGGCGATGCAAAGACGCGCAACGCCTGGGTGCATCATCTGGCCGGGCTGGCGGTGGTGCTGCCCTTCATCCATTTCGCGATGGGGATTCCGGTCTGGCTCTATCTCCTGGTTCCGGCCTGGCTCGGGACCAGTCTGATCGCAATCCGCAGCTATTGCGAACATCAATGGGCCGAGGACCCGAATGGCAGGACGATCATTGTCGAACGCTCGATCCTGGCGCCGCTGTTCTTGTTCAACAACCTGCATTTCGTGCATCACAAACTGCCGCGTGTGCCCTGGTATCGGCTGCCCGCCGCCTATCGCATGGCGCGCGAAGAATGGCAGCGGCTGAATGGCGGCTATGTTTTCCCCAGCTATTTCAGCATTCTGCGCACCTGGGGCTGGCGGATGAAAGAACAGAATCCGCATCCCGCCTGGCGCCGGCACGAGAATGATACGCATGATGGCAGATCCTGAACCTGGCCGCCCTGCCGCCTATTGGTTCTGGTCGGGCATCCCCTCATCACAGCAGATGCACGCGCAGCTGACCGGCTTTCGCGAGGCGGGCTTCAGCCGGATCTATATCCAGGCCCGGCCCTCGATGCCCCTGGACCTCTATCTGTCCGATGACTATCTGGCGGCTTACCGCGCGGCGGTGGAGATCATGGCGGGGCTTGGTCTGAAAGCCGGGCTTTACGACGATTACGCCTGGACCAGCGGCCAGGCCGGGGGGCGGGTGGTAGCGGGCGCGGATCACCTGCGCGAACGCCATCTCTTCTGGGCGGTAAGCGACAGGCCAGAGGCCCGAATTTCTGGGATCACCGCCACGCTTGGCGCCAGCCTCGGCCCGGCGGTGCGCGACTGGATCCATGAGGGAGGGCGCCCGGTCTGCACCGACTGGCAGCTGGTGGCGGCGGTGATCCTTTGGCCCGATGGCCAGGTCGAAGACAGGACCCCGGCCGCACGCCTCATCACTGCCGGTGAGAGCGGCGCGCTTGCGCGGCTTGACACCCTGCCGCCCGGCGCGCGCTGGATCTTCTTTGCGGCGACCCGCATCGCCAGCTCGCGTGTGATCAATTACCTCCTGCCCGAGGCCGGGGCGCGTTTCGTCAGCGTCGGGCTTGAGCCCTATGCCCAGGCGCTGGCGGGGCTGATGCCGGACGTGGTGGATCAGCTGTTTTTCGATCAGCCGGCGCCGGTGCTTTATCGCTGGAATGAGGCGGAGGGGAACCTCCTGAACAGTTTCCTCTGGTCTGAGGATCTGGCCGCAGGTCTTGCTGCGCGGGGACCTCCCGGGCCACAGCTTGCGGCGCTGCTGTTTGAGACCGGGCCGGACACTGCTGCGACGCGGAGCTTTGTCTGGCGGCTTTACACGAGGCTGATCGGTGAGGCGTTTTTCGCACCCTTGCGCGAGTTTTGCGACCGCCATGGCCTTGCGCTGACCGGGCATGAGATCCTGCCGCATGTTGCAGGCTTCGCGCTGAATGGCGGGTTTTCCTCGATTGATCCGCGTGTGGCGCTGGCAGCGGATTTCTTCGGGCTCGACCGCTGGCGCGATATCACGGCGGTGGATGCGAATAATCTGGCGCCCCAGCTGGCGCCAATGCTGGGCGACAGCATTGCCCGCGCATCGGGGCGGCGCGGCTGCCTGACCGAGCTTTACCTGACCGCTGAGCGCACCGAAACCCGCGCGGCCGGCCAGTGGGAAATCACCCCCGCCGCGCTGCGCGCAGCGATGATCCGGCTGCATCTGCTGGGCGCGGGCCAGGTGATCCTGCATGCGCTTTATGCCGATCCGGGCGATACTTCCCCCGAGCCGCTGGCCAATATGCGCTTTGACTTTGCGCCGGGCTATAATCTGCAACCCTGGTGGGGCGTGATGCGGGCGCTGACCGATGAGATCACGGCGCTGGCCGCGTTTCTGGCCGCCGCCAGGCCACAGGCCCAGGTCGCGCTGTTATACCCCTATGAGACCGCCCTGACGGAAGGCCCACGCCATGATCACGCGTGTCTTTTCGGCGCCTGGGCCGAAACGCTCTGGCAGCTTGGCCAGCCGCCGCTGATCCTTGACGAGGCTGGGCTTGCACGCATCACTCCGGGGGCGAACGGGCCAGAGCTTTATGGCAGCCCGCTTGCCGCCCTGGTGTTGCCCGGGGTCACCGCTCTGGCGGATCCTGACAGCGCGGCCCGCATCGCAGCGCTGGATCTGCCGCTTTGGCGGAATGCGCCGGAGCCCGGGGTCCTGCGGGCGTTTCTCTCGCAAACGGGGCCGGTGGTCGCGCCGGTGCCGGGGCTGGTCACGCATCTGGCCGGGCGCGATGCCGGCGGCGCCTGGCGGCTGGTCCTGTTCAACGAGAGTGCCGCACCGCTGCAGTCACAGATCACCCTTGGCGCCGGTTTCACCCTTGGTGATGCGCCGGGGGTGCTGTCGGCGCTGAGCCTGTATCTGGAACCGCAGCAACTGCGCTGCCTGCGCCTGAGCGAGGCAGGAGGGGCATCAACCGAACCCCGGGCCGAACCCCGGGTCGAACCAGCGCCGCGCTGGCACGCCGAGGCGCTGGAGAGCGGCTGGACGCTGCAAACAGACGGACCCGCGCGGCCGGCCGATGTCACCCGGGGCTGGCAGGACCAGGGGGATGCGGATTTCTCGGGCATCGGGATCTATGAGACCACCTTCCGGCTGGACCAGCCCGCAGCGCCGCTGCTGGAACTGCCCGGCCTCGCCTGCGCTGCGCGGGTTTTCGTGGATGAAGAGGCGCGCGGGCCGCTCTGGCATCCGCCCTTCCGTCTGGCGCTTGGCCCGCTGGCGGCGGGGCCGCATCGCCTGAGGCTTGAGATTGCCAATACCGCCGCCAACCGCTTCTATGCTGGCACCCCCTATGCCGGCACGCTCTGGCCGGATGCCTCGGGGCTGACCGCGCCGCCTTTGCTGCTGACACCCGCTTCGTGAGCCCACCCTGTAAGCCCCTCCCTGTGAGACCACCATGCCGATGACCACCACCCTGCCGCTGTCGCGCCTCTGGTTCACCTGGGGCGAGCGGCCTGCCGAGATGATCTTTCAGCCGCTCGGGCTGAGGATAACACCGGTTCTGTATTCGACCAGGCTGCGCAAAACCTCGGTGATCGAACCGCGCTCGGATCTGGTCAGGCTGGGGCCGCATCGGCTGGATGGCGGTTATACGGGGCTGGAAACCGAATTCGCCGGAACGCCGCTTGGCTTTCATGCGGGCACGGTTGATCCCTTCTCGGTTCAGGGTGGCTGGAAGGCCGGGCAGCCCGCCGAATGGGCCGCGCGGTTCTGGGTGGTGCTGGCGGTCTCGGCCGAGGGCGCCGAGGCCCGGTTCGATGCGGCCAGTGGTGCGGTCATCATCCGCCAGGGACATCGCCGGGCGGTGATCGTCAGCCGCGATCCGGCGATTGTGGTTACCGGGCATGAAGACCTTGCCGCGCTGCGCAACGATCTCGAAGAGAACGGCTATTTCAACCTTGAAAGCCGCGCCACGACCGCGCCGCTGCTGGCCTTGCGCTTCAATCTCGACATGATGCGCGAGGGTGCCTGGGCGGCGGCGCTGGCCGATAGTGAGGCGCTGGCCATTCAGCGCGCCCGCGCGGCGCTGGACGCGCCGATGCCGGAACCCGGCCATTTGCACAGCGGAGACGCCGCAGGCGCGCTGGATGCCATTCGCGACATTACGGGCTGGAACACGGTCTGGGATGAGGAGAATGCCCGGCCCTATACCAAGGTGACGCGGATCTGGAATCTCGGGCGCTTTGCCGTCTGGTATAATGATCAATGCTATGCGGCGCTGCTGGCGGGGGTGATCGACCCCGATCTGGCGCGCCAGAACATGGCGGTGGCACATGGCGGCGCGACGCCTCAGGGCAATATCGCCTGTATCGTCACCTCGCATGACGCCTGGGTCGATCGCAGCCAGCCGCCGCTCGGATCGCTGGTGGCGTGGCTATTGTATCAACGCTCGGGCGAGCGCTCGGTCCTGACCGCGCAATATGAGGCGCTCTTGCGCAACCATCGCTGGTGGCGGCGCGAGCGCGACCCGGATCATACCGGCCTGATCTCCTGCGGCTCGTCTGATGTCGGCGAGGCGCTTTACCAGGGCACCCATTTCGGCGCCCGGAACGAGACCGGGATGGATAACAGCGCCACCCATGACGAGGCGGTCTGGCAGGGGGATCGCCGCTCGCTCTCGACCTGGGATCTGGGGCTGAATTGCGTGGTGGCGCTGGATGCCGAGATGCTGTCGCTGATCGCCGCCGGGCTGGGCGATACCGCCACCGCGACCGGGATGCGCGAACTGGCTGAAGCCCATCGACGGCTGATCCGCGAAAAGCTCTGGGACCCCGCCCGCCAGATCTTCGCGAACCGGCAGCGCGGCGGGGATTTCGTACGCGCGCTGTCACCGACCAGCTTTTACCCGATGCTCTGCGGCGCGGCGGATGTGGCGCAACAGGCGGCGCTGATACGGCATATGGAAGACCCGAAGACATTCGCCGCACCCTGGCCGTTGCCCAATGCGACGCGTTACGATCCGGCTTACCAGGACAATGTTTATTGGCGCGGGCGGATCTGGCCGAATGTGAATTACCTTGTATGGCTGGGCCTCCACCGCGTGGGTGAGGCCAGGCGCGCGGCGCAGCTGGCCGCCGACAGCTATGCCCTCTTTCGCAAAAACTGGGACGAAGCGCGCATTGCTGGCGAGAATTACAACCCCGAGACCGGCGAGGTGCTCGACCAGGGCGATGCGGATGGTTTTTACATCTGGGCCGGGCTGCTGCCGCTGATGGCGGTGGAAGAGATCTGCGGCTTCTCCCCCTGGACGGGGTGGAGCCTGCAAAACGGTCCGGATTGCCGGCTGGGCCCGCTGGAAAGTCCGCTGGGCCCGGTGGTGGTCGAGCGCCGCGAGGGAACTTTGACGTTGCGCGATCGCGCGGATGCGGCGCGGCTGATCAGCGATATCCCCGGCCGGATCAGCCATATCCGCTTTGGCGAGGGCAGTTTCAGCTGCGAGATTCCGGCCTGCGCGGCGGCGAGCCTCAGCCTGCCGCAGATCAGCGCCCGCGACGTGCTGGCGATCGAGCTGGACGGCCAGCCGCTGCCGCATGGCGGCGCGGATGGCCCCCTGATCCTCCGCCTTGCCGCAGAGCAGCCCGCCCGGCTTGCCATCTGGTTCCGCAACGTCAGGCATGGCGCTTGACAGCGGCGGGCTTGCGCTGTCCCTTGCTGGGCAAGATCACAGAAGAGGTCACGGATCCGGCAGGCACCAGTTCCCGCCCGGGGTCCACAGAGGGAGACGGGGAATGAAACTCAGCAGACGCAATACGCTGCAACTCATGGGCGGCACCGCGCTGGCGGCCTCGATGCTTGGCCCGCGCCGGGCCTTCGCGGCCACGAAGATCACGGTGCTGAACTGGCAGGGCTATGGCACCGACGAGAAATGGGCGCTGGAGGCCTTTACGGCGGCGACCGGGATCGAGGTGGTGCATGACTACTTCAATTCCGAGGCCGAAATGATCACCAAACTGGCGACCAATCCGGGCGCCTATGATGTGGTGCTGATCAACTCGGCCCGCATTGAACAGGCGGCGGGGCAGGGGCTGATCCAGCCGGTCGATTTCGCGAAGATCCCGAATTCCGCCGGCCTCGCGCCCAAGCTCAAAGACCATGACAATATGCAATACGAGGGCGAGACCTTTGGCTGCGCCTGGGTCTGGGGCATGAACGGGCTGGGTGTGCGCGACGGCAAGACCGACCCCGACAGCTATGCCGCCCTGGCCGATCCCGCCTGGGTGGGCAAGGTCGCGCTGTTTGACGATGCGGTCACCGCCGTAGGTCTGGGGGCACTGGCGACCGGCCAGGATATGAATGACCCGAAGGATCTGGAGGCGGTAAAGACCTTCCTGCAGTCGATCCGCCCTAACCTGCACAATCTCTGGACCTCGGAAGACCAGTGGAACAAGGCCTTTGCCGCGAATGAGTTCGACCTGTCCATTGCCTGGTCGGGCGGCGTCGTGCGCTCGTTCAGGAATGGTGGGCTGCCGGTTCATTTCGTGGTGCCGAAAGAGGGCGCGATTGGCTGGCTCGACGGCCTCGCCGTGCCCTCGACCGCGCCGGATGTCGATGCGGCTTACGCCTTCATCAATTACATGATCGATCCGGATTTCTATTTCCGCTGGGCGACCGAAGTGGGCGCGCCGGCATCCGCCAATGTCGATGCCATGGCGAAACTGCCGGAAGACGATCTGATGAAGCAGGTCCATAAACCCGACTATATCGACACGATGTCGATCATGGCCGCTTTGCCCGATGCCCGCCGCGATGCGTTCAACGCGCTCTGGCAGGAAATGAAGGCCTATTACGCCGCAAAATGAGCGCAGGCCCCGCCACCACAGCCCCCGCCCTGAAAATGGGCGGGAGGCGCCTGCCGCCCTGGGTTGCAACCACGGCGCTTTTGCTGCCGGCCTATGGCTGGCTTTTGATCGCGATCTTCCTGCCTCTGGGCGCGATGTTCCTGTTTTCCTTTATGACCGCCACCCCGATCGGCAATAAAGAAATAGGCTATACGCTTGATCAGTATAAGATATTCTTCACCCAACCCTATATGTGGCAGGTCGCCTCCTGGACCTTCCAGATCGCTTTTGCCACCACACTGATCTGCGCGTTGGCCGGGTTTCTGGCGGCGCTGGCGCTGGCGCGCTCGGGGCTTGGGCGGTCGCAATGGATCTTTCTGATCCTGATCCTCTTGCCATTCTGGACCAATGGTCTGGTGCGGATCTTCTCCTGGACCATGGTGATCCGCGAAGGAGGCTTCCTCGACGCGGTGGTGCAGTTTGTGCTGCCCGAGGCCGGATCGGTCGGCTTTCTGTACTCCCGACCGGCCATCGTGCTGGGCCTGGTGCATGGCTACCTGCCCTACATGGTCCTGACCTGTTACATCGCGATCTCAACCATTGACGACGCGATTGTCGAGGCCGCCGAAAGCCTCGGTGCCCGCTGGTGGACGGTGCTTGGCCGCATCCTCATCCCGATGGCGGCGCCGGGTCTGATCGCCGGATCGGTGCTGATCTTCGTGCCGGTCGTCGGCGCGTTTATGGAGCCGCGCATCCTTGGCGGCCCGCAAGGCGTGACGCTTGGCACGGTGATCGAGGATTCATTCACGCAAGGCTTCAACTGGCCGCAGGGCGCCGCTTTGTCCTTCATGCTGCTCGCCGTGGTGCTGGCGATATTTGCCACCTTCTCCGGCGTCTTACGCCGCAATGCGCAGTGGTGACGCGGATGAAAGCCTTCGGTCGCCTTTACCTCTGCCTCCTGATCTTCTTCCTCTACCTGCCCATTGGCGTGATGATCGCCATGGGGTTCAACGCCTCGCCCTATTACCAGCTGCCGTTTGAATTCTCGACCCGCTGGTGGAATGAGCTGTGGCAAAACCAGGACTTGCTGGAGGCGGGCCGCAACTCGGTCATCGTCGCCGTCATCGTGACGCTGATCGCCACCCCCATCGGCACCGCGGGTGCCGTCGCGCTGCACCGGCGCGAGTTTCCGGGCCGCAACTTCCTGCGGGTGATGCTGCTGCCGCCCATCGCCATCCCCTGGCTGATCACCGGCACCGCCATGCTGGTGATGTTCTACTGGAGCGGCGTGGGTCGCGGCTTCCACGCCATGCTGATCGGCCATGTCGCGCTGGCGATCCCCTATGTCGTGCTGGTGGTCTCAACGGGCCTGCAAACCATCCGCCAGGACCTCGAAGAGGCCGCGATGAGCCTCGGCTCTACGCCGGTCCATGCGTTTTTCCGGGTGACGCTGCCCTTGCTGACACCCTCGATCATCGGCGCGGCGCTTTTTGCCTTTGCGGTCTCGCTGGATCAGTTCGTGATCTCGTATTTCCTCGCGACCCCCGGCTACACGACCCTGCCGGTGAAAATCTACTCCGCGATCCGCAAGGGTTTCACCCCCGATATCAACATCATCTCGACGGTTCTCTTGCTGGCCTCGATGGCGCTGGTGCTGGTCTATGCCGTCTTCTCGAAATTCGGAGCGGGCAATGTCCGACGTTAATCTCACAGGCATCGCCAAATCCTATGGCGGCAGTCCGGTGCTGACCGATATTTCGGTGAGTTTCCCCAGTGGCAGCTTCACCAGCCTCCTCGGGCCTTCGGGGTCGGGCAAGACAACGCTTCTGCGCATCATCGCCGGTTTCATCACGCCCGAGGCCGGGGCCGTGACCATCGGCGCCGAGGATGTCACCCGTGTGCCGGTCTGGGCCAGGAATATCGGCATGGTGTTCCAGTCTTACGCGCTCTTCCCGCATATGACTGTCCGCGACAATGTTGCCTTCGGCCTTGGACGGCGCGGCGTGAAGGGGGCAGAGGCAAAGCGACGCGTCGATGAGGCGCTGGAGATGGTGCGACTGCCCGGCTTCGCCGACCGGCTGCCGAAGCAGCTGTCGGGCGGCCAGCAGCAGCGCGTCGCCATGGCGCGGGCAATTGTGACCGAGCCGAAGGTGCTTTTGCTTGATGAGCCGCTTTCGGCGCTGGACAGGCGACTCCGGCAGGAGATGCAGGTCGAGCTCCTCAGCCTGCAACGCGAGATCGGCGTGACCACGATCTTTGTCACCCATGACCAGGAAGAGGCCCTGACGCTGTCCGATCAGGTGGCGATCCTTGATCGGGGCCGCATCGTGCAAATGGGCGCCCCGGCGGCGATTTACGAGCGCCCCGCGACGCGATTTGCCGCCGAATTCCTTGGCGATGCGAATTTCTTCACCGGCCGCGTTGAAAGCGGCGCGGTCGCGGTCGCGGGCAGTCGTATCACCGCACCGGACCTGCCCGAAGGGCGCGAGGTGACGCTGGCGGTCAGGCCAGAGAAAATCTCGCTCGGCGCGGGCGAGAACGGGGGCAACAGGGTGCAGGCCCGGGTGCTGAATGCGATCTATGCCGGGGCAAACCTGACCTATCTCATGGAGGGGCCGGGCGGCATGGGCCTCAAGGTCTTTGCGCAAAATGCCGATGGGGTGATCCTGCCGAAAGGCGCCGAGGTCACGCTGCACTGGTCGCCTGACCATACGATCCTGGTGGAGGACTGAATGGCGGACACACTCCATATGGTGATCGACATGCAGCGGCTGTTTGACGAACAGACCGTCTGGCACACGCCGATGCTGCGCGAGGTGCTGCCTAATGTGGTGCGGCTCTGCGAGGGGTTTCAGGGTCGGAATGGCTTTGCGCGTTTCGTCGTGCCGGAAACGGCCGAGGCCGCCACCGGCACCTGGGCGCGCTATTACCGGCGCTGGCACATGCTGACCGGCGAAAGGATCGACCGCTCGCTGCTGGATCTGGTGGCGGAGTTACAGCCCTTTGCGGCGAGATCACTGGTGATCGACAAACTGGTTTACTCCCCCTTCAAGGTGGCGGGCGTGACCGAGCGGCTTTTGTCGGACGGCATTCGCCATATCGTGTTTTCCGGGGTGGAAACCGATGTCTGCGTGCTGGCGGCGGTGATGGATGCGGTGGATCTGGGTTTTGACGTGACCATCGCCACCGATGCCGTGGGCAGCTCTGCGCGCGAGGCGCATGAGGCCACGCTGCGCCTGATCTACCCGCGCTGCGAGGATCAGATCCGGCTGGCCAGCACCGACGAGATCCTGGCGGAGCGCTGATCCGCCCGCACATGACCCGCCCCGAAAAGCAGGGCGGGCCTTGTTCAGCGCGGCGCCTGGGACAGGCGCTGCACGACCTGGATGAAGCGGTCGACCTCATCGCGCGTGTTGTAGAAGGCGAGGGAGGGCCGCACCGTGGTCTCCAGCCCGAAACGCCGCAGGATCGGTTGCGCGCAATGATGGCCGGTGCGGACCGCGATCCCTTCCTCGTTCAGCGCAACACCCACCTCATGCGTGGTGTAACCCGCCAGCGTGAAGGAGAGCACCGAGGCTTTGTCGCGCGCCGTGCCGACCAGCCGCACCCCCTTGATCGGCCGCAGGAGATGGGTCGCGTAATCGAGCAGCTCATGCTCATAGCGGCCGATCGTCCCGATACCCCAGCCCTCGACATATTCCAGCGCGGCGCCAAGCCCGACCGCATCGGCGATATTGCCGGTTCCCGCCTCGAACTTATTCGGTGCGGGCTGAAAGCGGGTGCGCTCAAAGGTGACATCCTCGATCATATTGCCGCCACCTTGCCAGGGGGGCATGTCGTCGAGGATCTCGGCCTTTGCCCAGACCGCGCCGATACCCGTGGGACCAAAGATCTTATGCCCGGAAAACACAAAGAAATCCGCGCCGATATCCTGCACATCGACCCGCATATGGCTGATCGACTGCGCGCCATCGACCAGCGCTCTTGACCCATTCCGATGCGCCAGATCGACGATCTCTTTCACCGGGACCACCGTGCCGAGCGCGTTCGAGACCTGCGTGACCGCGACCAGCTTTACCTTCGGCCCCAGCAGGCGCTGGTATTCCGACAGGATCACCTGGCCGTCATCATCAACCGGGATCACCCTGATTTTCGCGCCGACCGACCCTGCCAGTTGCTGCCAGGGCACGATATTGGCGTGATGCTCAAGGTTTGAGACGATGATCTCATCGCCCTCGCCGATGTTCCGCGCGCCCCAGGATTTGGCGATCAGGTTGATCGATTCCGTGGTGCCACGGGTGAAGATCATCTCATTCACCGAGGGCGCATTGATAAACCGCCGCACGGTTTCCCGAGCCTTTTCATAGGCATCGGTGGCACGGGCGGCAAGTTCGTGCGCGGCGCGGTGGATATTCGAATTCTCGTGCTCGTAGAAATACGAGAGGCGTTCGATCACCTGGCGCGGCTTTTGCGTAGTGGCGGCATTGTCGAACCAGACCAGCTGGCGGCCATTCACCCGTTCTTGCAGGATCGGGAAGTCGCGGCGGACGGCGTTGACGTCAAAGGCACCGCGCGCCGGTTGTGGTGTCGCCGCCCTGGCCGGAGCCTTTGTCGCCTGGTCTCCGGCCAGCAGCGCCTTCAGATCATCAGCGCCGGGAAGGCCAAAGCTGCGGGCGGTAACGCGATCCTCGCGCGGCAGATCGGGGGCGGGGCTCTGCGGCGCATAGGGCGCGGTATCCGTGAGGAAGTAGAAGGGCGATGCGCCCCCGGCTCCTGGCGCTGTGCGCGGGCTGACCTGCGATACGCCCAGCGAATGCCCCCCGAACCGCCCGTTCAGCGCGGGGGGTACGATGGCGGCATGATCGGGCAGACCATTCGCCGCCACCGCTTTCGGCGCCAGCGAGGGAGTGGAAGCCAGCACTGCCGCCCCGTCCTGCGGGTTGGCGGGCGCCACATTGGCCCCGGGCGCAAAAGCCCCGGGCAAGGCAGGGCCATGCGCCAGCGGCCCGGGCGAGAACCCGGCCGGTTGCGGATTGGCGGGAACCGGGTTCGAGGGCAAGTGACCCGCCCCGTTCCCTGCGGCCCCGGGAAGGGCCGCGAAGAATTGCGCGGCAAGGCTGGTCAGCGCTGCCACATCGGGCAGACCCTGGGGCACAGCATCCGGCACCGGCAGGGGGTTACTTGTAGGTGTCGGGATAGTCATGGAACTTGCCGATCTCCACATCATCCAGCACGGCCAGGGCATCCGGCGATTGCACGACCAGCGAGCAGTAAAGGCTGATCAGGTAAGAGGCGATGGCCGAGCGGTTGATCCCCATGAAGCGGACCGAAAGCCCCGGCGCCTGCTCGCCCGCCAGCCCGGGCTGGTAGAGGCCGACAACGCCCTGGCGTTTATCGCCGACGCGGATCAGCAGGATCTTTGTCTTGCCATCGACCACCGGCACCTTGTCCGAGGGGATGATCGGAATGCCGCGCCAGGTCAGGAATTGCGAGCCGAACAGCGAGACCGTGGGCGGCGGCACACCGCGACGGGTGCATTCGCGGCCAAAGGCGGCGATGGCATCGGGATGGGTCAGGAAAAAGGCGGGCTCTTTCCAGACCTTCGCGATCAGCAGATCCAGATCATCCGGCGTTGGCGCGCCGGTCAGCGGGTAATTCACCTGATCCGGGTGGACATTGGCCAAAAGCCCGTAATCCGGGTTGTTGATCAGCTGGCCTTCCTGGGTCTCCTTGATCGTCTCGATGGCCAGGCGCAGCTGTTCTTTGACCTGATCAAAGGGGCTGGAATAGAGATCCGAGATCCGCGTATGGACATCGACGATGGTGGAAACGCCGTTCAGGAAATATTCGCGCGGGGCTTCGTCATAATCCACGAATGTCTGCGGCAGCTCGGATTCGTCTTCCCGCGCGGTGCAGGCGACATGCACATCCTGCGGGTTCTTCACCGTGTTCAGCCGGTAGATCCCGGCCTCGACCGGCAGCCATTGCAACAGGTGAACCAGCCAGCGCGGGCTGATCGTCGGCAGGATCGGAACGGTCTTGGTGGCATTGGCAAGCTGGCGGGCGGCATTGTCGCCAAGCGCAGTTTGCGGGGTCAGGTCGGCCATGGGGCACTCCGGCTGAGGAGGGTGGAGAAAGCGGGGGGTGTGAGAATGGATCTTCTGTTTGCGGCACTCTGATTAGAACAGATTTCCATATCAATCAAATATTGTAGTATTTTGTTCTATATTCAGGCACTGGATCAGGCGATTTTGGCATGATCATTCTCCACCTGGTCGCGCGATTGTGCCCGCGCCTGGGAAATCATGCTCCAGGGCGCCACATCGCCGGTGACCCAGACATTCCCGCCCAGCACCGAGCCCTGGCCGATGGTCACCCGGCCCAGCACGGTGGCGCCGGAATAGATCACCACATCATCCTCGATGATCGGGTGGCGGGGCAGGCCCTTGACCACATTGCCCTGCGGATCGGTGGGGAAGCTTTTGGCGCCCAGTGTCACACCCTGGAACAGCTGCACCCGGTCGCCGATGATGGCAGTGGCACCGATCACCGTGCCGGTGCCATGGTCAATGAAGAAACTCTCGCCGATCCGGGCGCCGGGATGAATGTCGATGCCGGTCTCGCCATGCGCCATTTCAGAGATCAGCCGGGCGATCAGCGGCAGGCCCAGGGTAAAAAGCCGATGCGCCAGGCGGTGATTGATCAGGGCGCGCAGCCCCGGATAGCACAAAAGCACCTCATCAACGCCCCGCGCCGCCGGATCGGCGCGAAAGGCCGCGACCACATCGGTATCAAGGAGGCGCCGGATCGCGGCAAGGCTCTGGATAAAACCTGCGACAATCACCGGCGCCGCTTCGGGGGCGGGAGCGGCACCTGGCCCCAGATAGCGCCGCGCCCAGTCAAGCTCGCGGCTGGTCTCGCGGGTCAGATCCTGCGCGGCGCGCGCAAGGGTGGTGGCGATGAAATCATTCTCATGCTCCTGGCGCAGATCGGCCGGGCCAAGCCGCATCGGGAACAGCACCGCGCGCAGATCGGTGACGATGGCGGCGACCCGTTCGGGCGAGGGCAGCTCACGCGGACCGGCCTCTTCCAGCCGCAGTTGCGAGAGGCGCCAGTCATGCCGGGCTTCGGCAAGGCCGGAAACGGTCGCGGCTATTTCATCCGCGAAACCGTTATGGTCGCGGGCAGGGATGAGCATTGCTGTCTCCGTAAAACCTGGGGATGGCGGGCGGGGAAGGGGTCAGTCCTGTTGCCAGGGCAGCCCGTGAAAACGCCAGCCATCCGCGCAGCCGCGATGGCCTTCGGCATCAAGCGCGCCCTCAAAACCCTCAGCCACGCTGAAGGCCTGAGCCCAGCCGGCTTTGGTCAGCGCCTCTGCCGCGAGGGCCGAGCGTTTGCCGCTGCGACAGATCAGCAAAAGCCGGGTGGCCTTATCCGGCACCAGCGCCGCCACCTGGCGGGCGAAGTGCGGGTTGCGGTTCATCGAGGTGCCGGTCGCCCAGGCGACATGCAGCGAAGCAGGCACCCGCCCGACATAGGCGCGCTCTTCGACCGTACGGACATCCAGCATCACCGCCTCGCCGCGCGAGACCAGATCCCAGGCGGTGCCCGGCGCGACCACCCCGGCAAAGCCGTCCTTTGCCACGGGAAGAGCGGAAAAGCTGGTATCGGCACGCAGATTCATCGTCACTCTCCAGGGTCTCAACTGGCTGCCGGCAACCGGGCCGGATCCGCAATGAGCTCAGGATAGCGTCGCAAAACCCCTGCCGGGAACAGGTTTTCCGCCGGATTTCGCGGCGGGGGGCAAACTTGGAACAGGGCGTTTGCGGCGGGGAGGCGAGGGATAAAAATTCTCTTCGCCAGGGGGCTTTCGGGGAAGTGCTTATCTGCCGCCGAGGCCCCCTGTTGTCCCGAAAGCGCCCCTGCGCCCGCGAATCTCTGCGGCCCTCAGCCCGGAGCGACCCTCAGCATCGGGCGGGCCTGGGCGACCATGGCGCCCGGCGCCACGTCTTCCAAAAGCCATACCCCACCGCCAATCACCGCCCCCTGGCCCACCGTGATCCGCCCGAGAATGGTCGCTCCGGCATAGATCACCACATCATCCCCGACCTGCGGATGGCGCGGCTGGCCCTTGACCAGGGTGCCGCTGCCATCATCCTGAAAACTCCGGGCGCCCAGCGTCACCTGCTGATAAAGCCGCACATTGCGCCCGATCACCGCAGTCTCGCCGATCACCACTCCGGTGCCGTGATCAATGAAGAAGGCCGGCCCGATCCTTGCGCCGGGATGGATGTCGATGCCGGTCACCGAATGCGACTGTTCCGCCATGATGCGGGCGATCATGCCGATGCCGGCGCGGTAAAGCTCGTGCGCGATGCGGTGATGCAGGATGGCGGCGACACCGGGAAAGCAAAAGGCCACCTCGTCCAGGCTCATCGCCGAGGGGTCCCCCTGCCACGCGGCCAGAATATCGGTGTCATGCAAGTCGCGGATAATCACCAGCCGTTCCAGAAAGGCGCGCGAAATCGCGTTGCCTTCGGCCCCGGCGCGGGTGGCTTCGGCCTCGGGGGCCAGCATCAGCTCGGTCGTGACCAGATCGGCCAGCCGCAGCCGGATCGAGCCCAGCATCTGCGCGATAAAGGCATCGGTGGTCCCGGGAGTCAGATCCTGCGGCCCGAAATGGCGCGGATAAAGCGCGGCCACGATGTCATGCAGCAGATCGGTGATGGCACGTTTCGCGGGCAGGAGCGGCACCGGCCGCCCATGATAGCGCCGCTGCTGCGAGACGATGCGCAACAAGCGCAGCCTTTCGGTCAGGCCGGCGATCAGCGCCGCGTCCTCGTTTTCAATACTGTCACCCGGGGTTCCGTCCATCGGACTCTCCGTCACTGGCAAGAGGCGCGCTGCGACGGATGGCTATCGAATGTGGTCCCCGCTGCCAATGGAAGGATCTTTTCTTCTTTGCCCGCGCGGGAAAAGGGATTTCTCCCGCCCCTCGGGGCCAAGCGCGCGCGACCAGTCGGTCTCCGGAGACCCGGATGGTTTGCGCCCGGTATGGCGCCCGACATGGTGCAGGAAATGCAGCGCGGCGCCCGGATGCAGCAGGCTGGCGATCTGTGGCAGCCCGGCCTGGGCCTCTTGCAACGCGGCGAGGCCTGGCAGACCCGACAGCAGAAACAGCGCGAAATGGCGGTCGAGCAGCGCGATCCGCCATAAAAGCGGCGCCATGATCAGGCTGGCATCGCTTTCGGGGCAGTCCGGCGCGGCCAGCGCCTCCAGCGGGCGCAGATGCTGACGAAGCGCGTAGATCGTCAGGTCAAGCCGGGCCGGGAAGGCGGACGGATCCAGCACCGAAAGATGGTCCAGCGCGGCAATGGCGGCGGTGAAGGCGGCAAGGTTCTCTGCCCCGTTTCCCGGCACAGCGTGGGTCAGAGCGGCGCCATCCTGCAACGCGACCGGCAGCTGTCCGGGCGGCACCAGCACCGAAAGCGGGCCGGCGCTGCCGCGTTCGACCGGCAAGCCGCGCCGGCGCAGCAAAAGCTGCACCGCATCGGCGGTGGCGTGGTCAGAGGGCGCGTTCAGATGCCAGGGCCCGGTCATGGATGGTGTCATGGGTCGTGTTACAGGCCGTGTCATGGCGCCACCCCGCCCTGGCCCGACAGAGGGCTCGGCCGGCTTTGCCCCGCCGCCAAAGCGAGCCGCGCATTCCAGGCCGCAAAACCGGCCACCAGGATCAGATCGGTGATCTCCTGATCATCCAGCTTTTCCTCTTCCAGAGCCCAGAACACCTGGCGGCTGGTCCGGGCCGGCACCGCCGCCAGCGCCGAGGCGGCAGCGATTTCACCGCCATGCCGCCCGGTCAGCGGAGAGGGCAGCCCCTCTTCCAGCAGCACCTCGACCTCACGTTTGCGCCGCAGCCCGGTTGCCGCGCGTCGGGCATGGGCGGCGGCGGTGAAGAAACAGCCGATCCGGCGCGAGACCGCCGTGGCCACCAGATCGCGCTCGCCCTGGGCAAGCCCGGCGCCGCGACGACGCGCAAGCGAAGCCACCGCCACCGCAAGGGCCGGGACGGTTTCGCCGGCCAGCAGCGCGGGCAAAAAAGGGACGGGATCGGCATCTGCCACCGGCGCGGCGATGGCGGCAAGGGGAAGGCTCCAGGGCCGCCACTCATGGCGGCGGCTGGTAAAGCGGTCCGGTCGCGGGTCGCTTTCCGGATCCGGGCCCGTCGGCAGCGGGTCAGCCATGGGCAAAACCCGCCCGGCGATCCGGGATCTCCTGGCGGAACTGGCGCGGATGGCGCGCGAAACCATAGGCCCTGAGGCCCGCCACCACCGGGCTCAGCGCCCCGATCCAGGCGATCAGCCGGTTCAGCGCCAGCACCTCGTCGCGTGACCAGCCGGCCCGGGCCAGCGCCTCGCCAGCCCCGGCGGTGATGTCCCGCGGATGCAGCGTCACCAGATGCGCATGTTCCAGGCCCGCCGACAGTCGCGCGCCAAGGCGCAGCCGGAGCGGCGGATCGGCGCGCCAGGCCGGCCCGTCGAGATCCTCGGCGGAAAGCGGCCCGGGCGGCCAGATGCCATAGGGTCCGGGCAGCGCCGCATTCTCCGCCTCCTCGGTGATCAGAGCCGCAAGGGTATTGTCCTCCGAGGCCAGCAGCTCATGGAAATGCCCGGCCACGACCTCCTCCCCATGCAGATGGGCGGTGAAGGCGGCCACGGCGAAGGCCTCGACCCGCGCCACGCCCTCATGGCGCAAGAGATCGCGGTAGCCGGTCTCCAGCGCCTCAAGCAGTTCGGGCCGGTTGCGCAGCGCGCGCAGGATCGGGCTGCCCGGCGGCACGGCAGCAAGCCTTTCGGTCAGGGTCAGCGGGTGCAGCCAGGGCTCATAGCGGGACATGATGTCTTCCTTTCAGGCCGGCGCCCCGGTCCGGGTCATGGTCGGGGCAGCGGTCGGTCTGGCAGGATCATCGCATAAACACGATAAAATAAGGCGTATTTTGTTCCGGCCCTCCGGAGAAGAAGCGCGCCGATCGGCCGGCTGTGAGAGACAAATTCGCCCCCTTGCGCCCGGGCGGCTGAAAGCGGCAGGGGCGCGGGCAGAGTCGCCCGCGCCCCTGTCTGGTAGCGGCCTGGCTCAGTTCCAGTCGTGGCGCGGCGGTTTCACCCCGTTCAGCGCCCAATTGCCAACCAGGTGATATTTCCAGCGCACCGGATCATGCAGCGTATGGACGCGGGCATTGCGCCAATGCCGGTCAAAGGCGTGTTTGCGCAGGCTCGACCGGGTGCCGCCCAGTTCAAACAGCCGGTTGGTGGCCTCGATCGCGACCTCGGTGGTCAAAACCTTGGCCTTGGCCACCGCGACCGAGGCGCGGGCGACGTTTTCCTCATCCGGCGCTGGTCTGGCAGCATCGAGCACCCGGCCCGCGCGTTCCAGCAGCGCCTCGGCGGCGGATTGCCGGATCTCCAGCTCGCCCACCCGCAGGATGGTCAGCGGGTCATCCGATGCACGATCCGCGCCGGAATCGATCCAGGGCCGGGCATGATCGCGCACGAATGCGATGGTGTCATCCAGCGCCGCGCGCGCGATGCCAGCATCAATCGCCGCCGTGGTGATCTGCGCGAAAGGCCCGGCCAGGGTTGGGGATTCATAGGATTTATAGCTGGGGATCAGGTTGAAATCCTGCACCCGCAGCCCTTCCAGCAACACGGTGCCGCTGGATGTGGTGCGCTGGCCGATGGACTCCCAGTCATCGACCACGATCAGCCCCGGCGTCTCGCGCGGCACAAAGGCCAGCAGCGCGCGGTCCTGCTCATCCAGCGCCAGCACACCAAGGTAATGCGCGTAAAGCGAGCCGGTGCAGTACCCCTTTCGCCCCTCGATCAGATAGCCCTCACCGTCGCGGGTAAGACGGGTTTTCAGATCGGCGACGGTCTTGCCGCCGGTTTCCGAGAGCGCATTGGCGAAACGATGCCCCTGGAGGACAAGACCGAAATAATGGCGCTTTTGCTCTTCTGTACCCTGCAGCCGCAGGTCTTCCAGCAGGCAGTAATGATTTTGCGGGATCTGCCCCAGCGACGGGTCCGCAGCCGAAATGATGGCAATCACTTCGGCGAGGGTCGCATAGGAAACCTCCGCCCCGCCATAGTCTTTCGGCACCTGGATGCCCCAGAGGCCAGAATTCGAGAAATGGTCGACCACCTCGGGTGGGACCTGACGGGCCGCATCCCGCCCGGCCGCGCCGGGGCGCAGGAAGGCCGCGACCTCATGCGCGATGCGGATCGCCTCGGCATCGTCCCGGATCACATGGGCGGTGGGCGGGCTGAGCGGATATTGCGCGGAAACGCTCATCACTTCGCCGCCTTCACATTGCCGCCATGGCCGCCGCCGCCGAAGACGGCGGGCGCGCCGAAAGAGGGCCGCAGCGGCGCCACTGCCGGTCTGATGCCAAGCTCGGGGAACAGCAGTTCCGCTACTGTATAGGCCTCTTCCAGATGCGGGTAGCCCGAGGCGATCACCGTATCAATGCCGATCTCCTGATATTCGCGCAGCCGGGCCGCCACCGTCGCCGGCGAGCCCACCAGCGCAGTGCCGGCGCCCGAACGCACCAGACCCACACCCGCCCAGAGGTTCGGCGAGACCTCAAGCCTGTCGCGGCGGCCCTCATGCAACCGGCGCATCCGCTCCTGTCCCACGGAATCCGACTGGGTTTTCTGCACAGCCTGGGCTGCCGCGATGGTGTCATCCGAGAGATGCGAGATCAGACGGTCGGCCGCCTCCCAGGCCTCTGCATCGGTTTCGCGAATGATGAAATGCAGACGGATGCCAAAGGACACGTCGCGGCCCTTTGCCCGGGCGGCCTTGCGAACCGCCGCAACCTTTTCCGCCACCTGGGCCGGGGGTTCGCCCCAGGTCAGGTATTTCTCGACATAGTCGCCGGCGAAATCATGCGCCGCATCGGAGGAGCCGCCGAAATACAAAGGCGGGCGCGGCTGCTGGAAGGGCGGCAGGCCCAGTTTCGCGTAATGGGCTTTGATATATTTGCCATCGAGATGGGCCTCGCCCGACTCCAGCAATCCGTTGAAGACGTCGAAGAACTCGCGCGCATGGTCGTAGCGCTCGTCATGGGGCAGGAAGATGCCGTCGCCCGCCAGCTCCTGCGCCGAGCCGCCGACCACGATATTCAGCAAAAGCCGCCCCCGCGACAGCCGGTCCAGCGTCGAGGCCAGCCGCGCGTAATAGGCCGGCGACGCCGTGCCCGGGCGCACTGCCACAAGGAATTTCAGCCGTTCGGTATGGGCGGCAAGATCGGCGGCGAGGATGAAGCTTTCCTCGCAGGCCACCGAAGTCGGGATCAGCACCCCCGAATAGCCCAGACCATCGGCGGCGCGGGCGATCTGGCGGAAATAATCCGGATCCCCCGGCCGCGCCCTGAGATCGCTGCCCAGATAGGCGCCATCCCCGGAAGAGGGAATGAACCAGAGAAAATCCAGCGGTTTTTTTGCGGCAGTCATCGGGGGCTCCGGCGAGGGAAGGGAAAGGTCGTATCCCCTGCCCGGATCAGCGGGCAGGAGACGGGCCGGGGCTTGCGAGGGAGTGAGGAGGCGGCCCCGGTTTTGTTGCCCCGGTTTGATGGGGGGATCAGAAGGCCGGGAAGATCTGGCCCTTGTAGCGGTCGAGAATGAACTGGCGGGTTTCTTCGGAATTCAGCGCTTTGGCGAGGATTTTGATGCGCGGATCCTCGGTATCGCCGGGCCGGGTCACGAGATATTCGCTCCAGACATTATGGCCATCCTGGCCATTGTCGATGAACAGCGCCTTGTTGATGTCGAGCCCGGCCTCAAAGACGTAATTGCCGTTCAGTGCGCCCAGATCGACCTCATTCAGCGCACGCGGCAGGAGCGCCGATTCCAGCTCGACGATATCGAGGTTTTTCGGATTGGCGGTGATGTCCTTCAGCCCCGGCAGCGGGTCTTCCGGCGAGGTCAGCGTTTTGAACGCACCCAGTTCGATCAGGCCCAGCTGTTGCAAAAGTAAAAGCCCGCGCCCGCCATTGACCGGGTCATTCGGGATCGCGACTTTGGCGCCATCTTTCAGCTCATCCAGCGAGGCGATTTTGGTCGAATAGGCGACATAGGGCTCGATATGGACGGGGACGATGACGGTCAGATTGTCGCCGCGCTCGCGGTTCCATTCGTTCAGGAAGGGGCGATACTGGTAGTAATTGCCGTCGAGCTCGCCCGAGACCAGCTGCGCATTGGGCTGGATGTAATCGGTGAAGACGCGGATATCGAGATCGATGCCCTCCTTCGCCACGATGGGTTTCACGAATTCCAGGATCTCGGCATGGGGAATGGCGGTGGCGCCGATCACCAGCTTTTCCTGGGCCTGCGCGGCCGTGCCAAGGCCAAGAGCGGCCGCAGCGGCAAGGGCGATGGTTCTCAGTTTCGACATGGGATTATCCTTTGGGATGAATGGGTTCAGCGGCGCGTGAAACGGGTCACGAGGCTGTTCCCCGAGGCCTGGATCAGTTGCACCAGCAAGATGAGGATCACGACGCAGACCAGCATGATCTCGGTCTGGAAGCGGTGATAGCCGTAACGGATCGCCAGATCGCCAAGCCCGCCGCCGCCGATGGCACCCGACATGGCGGTGTAATCGACAAGCACGATGGCCGTGACGGTGACGGCGGCGATCAGCCCGGGCAGCGCCTCGGGCAGCACGGCGCGAAAGATGGTCTGTATGGGGGAGGCGCCCATCGCCAGGCTCGCCTCGATCACGCCGCGATCAACCTCGCGCAAAGCGGTTTCAACGAGGCGTGCGAAGAAGGGCGCGGTGCCGACGACCAGCGGGAAGATGACACCCCTGATCCCCAGCGACGTGCCGGTGATCAGCACCGTCACCGGCATCAGCACGATCAGCAGGATGATGAACGGCACCGAGCGGATGATGTTCAGAACGAAGGACAGCGCACCATAGCCGAGCGGCCGGGCAAAAGGCTGCCCCTTGCCGGTGACGAAAAGCAAAATCCCAAGCGGCAGCCCGATCAGCACCGTCAGCAAAAGCGAGATCCCCACCATGGTCAGCGTCTGGCTCAGCGCGGTGCCGATATCGGCCCAGTTGATACGGTCAGACCACATGGAACTGCCTTTCCACACGCGCAGGGGCGAAGGTGGGGGCGGCGCCCTCGATCACTTCGACGGTGACGCCTGCTGCACGCAAAGCAGTCATGGCGGCACTGCCATTGCCCCCCGTCAGCGCGATGGAAAACTGGGCAAAGGGGGTGGTGCGGATATGCCCGACCCGGCCGCCGAGAATGGCGAAATCCACCCCGAAATCGCGGGCAATGCGGCCCAGAAGCGGCTGATGCGCGCCGGCACCGGTGAAGGTCAGGCGCAGATGCAGGCCCGGCGCCGCATCGGTTGCCACCAGCGCCGCATCGCCCTCGGCTTCGCGCACCAGCGCACGGGTGACCGGATGCGCAGGATGCAGGAAGACGCTGGTGACCGGGCCTTCCTCGACCACGCGGCCTTTTTCCAGCACCGCAACCCGGTCGCAGGCGCGGCGGATCACCTCCATCTCATGGGTGATCATCACGATGGTGACGCCGAGATCGCGGTTGATCTCTTGCAAGAGATCCAGCACCTGGCCGGTGGTCTGCGGATCAAGCGCGGAAGTCGCCTCGTCGCAAAGCAGCACTTTCGGGTCATTCGCCAGCGCGCGCGCAATGCCGACCCGCTGTTTCTGGCCGCCCGAAAGCTGGCGGGGATATTTCCCGGCGTGATCCGAAAGCCCGACCCGCGCCAGCAGCGCCGCGACCTTTTCCGCGATCTGCGCTTTGGTCAACTGCCCCGCCAGTTCCAGCGGATAGGCAACGTTACGGGCCACCGTCCGCCCGCTGAGCAGGTTGAAATGCTGGAACACCATCCCGATCGAGCGGCGCAGTGCGTGCAGATCTCTGCCGGTCAGATCGGTCACCCGCCGGCCGGCGATACTGACATCGCCCGATGTCGGCCGTTCCAGCAGGTTGATCAGCCGCACCAGGGTGGATTTCCCCGCCCCCGAAGCCCCGATAATGCCAAAAATCTCTCCCTCGCCCACCGAGAGGTCAATCCCGTGCAAAGCCGGCGCCGCCCCCTGACGCGATGTAAAGCTCTTGGTGACGGCATCAAGACGGATCATTCGGCAGCGCTTTTCGCTGCGGCCTCGGCGCGTTTGAGCGCCTCGATATCGCGGTAGCGGTCGGCGGGGTGGTTCGCCGGCAGATAGGGGCCTGCGCCGAAAAGCTTTTCGCGCAAGGTCCCGGGCTGGTAGGCGGTCGGATAGGCGCCGCGCTTTTGCAGCTCTGGCACAACCAGGGTCACAACATCTTCGAACGAGCCCGGCGTCACCGCGTAAGCGATGTTGAAGCCATCCACATCGGTCTCCGCGACCCAGTCCTGCAGCGTGTCGGCGATCTGTGCAGGCGATCCGACAAAAACCGGCCCCTGGCCGCCGATGCCGCCAAATTTCGCCAGTTCGTCCACGGTCCAGACCTTGTCCTTGCCGCCAAAGGCATCAAGCATCGAATGGATCGCATTTGTCTCGACCTTGCGGATCACTTCGCCGGGCTGATAGGCGCCGAAATCAACGCCGCTCCAGCCCGACATGAAGACAAGCGAGCCCTCATACGAGATATATCTGCTGTAATCCTCGAATTTGGCGCGCGCCTTTTCCTCGGTCTCATCGGTGATGATGGTGATCAGCGTGTAGATATAGAGCTTTGACGGATCACGACCCTCGGCCGCCGCACGGGCGCGGATATCGGCGACATATTCCTTCAGCAGCGCCTTTGACGGGGCGCCAACAAAAACGCATTCGGCATGGGCGGCCGCGAAGGCCTTGCCCGCCCCCGAGGCCCCGGCCTGGTAGATCAGCGGGGTGCGCTGCGGCGAGGGTTCGGTCAGCCCATAGCCCGGCACTTCGAAATATTTGCCCTTATGGCCGATCTCATGGACTTTTGCCGGATCGGCAAACACGCGGCCTTCGGCGTCTTTGACCACCGCGCCTTCCTCCCAGGAGCCTTCCAGCAGCTTATAGATCACCTCAAGATATTCCGAGGCGACCTCATAGCGGTTGTCGTGTTTCTTCAGCCCGCCCTGGCCGATATTCTTCGCGCCGCTCTCCAGGTACGAGGTCACGATATTCCAGCCGACCCGACCTTTCGTGTGATGATCGGCGGTCGCGATGCGGCGGGCGAAAGTATAGGGGTGCTCGAATGAGGTCGAGGCGGTGATACCGATCCCCAGATGCTCGGTCGCCAGCGCGATGGGGGCCGCCAGCTGGATCGGGTCATTGACCGGAATCTGGGCGCCATTCCGGATGGCGCCCTCATTATTCCCTTTGTAAACATCGTAATAGCCGATCACGTCGGCGATGAAGATACCGTCGAAAATGCCGCGCTCCAGCGTGCGGGCCAGATCCTGCCAATAGTCGAGATCCTTGTATTTCGCCGACCGGTCGGTCGGATGCGCCCAGAGACCGGGCGACTGATGGCCGACACAGTTCATGTCAAAGGCGTTGAAGCGGATCTGGCGGGTCATCGCGGGCGTCTCTCATCTGGTCGGTGGCCCGGGCGGGATTTGCCGGGGCGCCGGTTAAACACGACATGTTGTGCCGTGATTATCCCGCGCCGGGGGCCAGAGGCGATTCCAAAGCCCGTATCGGAAAGAGAAGGATCCGGTCGCGAACCCGGCCCCCGCAGCGCGGATTTTCTGTGCAGCGCAGAAACTGCGGGAGCCAAAGAGGCGCCGCATCCGAATTTTCCGTGCATTTTCTGTGACTTTCGCACATTCCCGGGCGGGGAAGACTCAGGCACCGCACCCGCCGGCGCCGGCTGCGGCCGCAGCACCGGGGGGAAGGTCATTCCCCGCCGGGAGATTGGTATTCTCCCACAAGGGGGCCAGGAAGCAGCGGACTTCTGCGGGCAAATGGGTTTTGGAATGGCCGCCGGGGCAGGGCGCGCCCTATAAATCAGCGCAGGACACAGGCGGGTGTGCCGCCCCTCAAGATGAAAACACTGCCCCTCAGGAATTCCAGATGAGCCATCCGAACCCAGAGCCCGGTCAGGGCAATCCGCAAGCCAGCCCCGAGATCTTCTGGTTCCTGCCGACCTCGGGCGATACGCGCTATCTGGGCACCTCGGATTTCAGCCGCCCGCCCGAGAACAGCTATATCCGCCAGATCGCAATCACCGCCGACCGGCTGGGCTATGACGGGCTGCTGATCCCGACCGGGGCCAGCTGCCAGGACCCCTGGGTGACCGCCGCGAGCCTGATCGCCGAGACAAGGCAGATCAAATTGCTGGTGGCTTTGCGCACCTCGATCATGGGGCCGACGGCCTCGGCGCGCCAGGCGGCAACGCTGGACCAGGCGCTTGGCGGCCGGCTCTTGCTGAATGTGGTGCCCGGCGGCGATGCGACCGAACTGGCGGCGGATGGGGTCTTCCTGAAACATGATGAGCGTTACGAGGCGGCGGATGAATTCCTGACCGTCTGGCGCCGCATCCTCGCCACCGATGCGCCGGTCTCGTTCAAGGGCAAGCATCTTTCCGTCGAGAATGCCCGGAATTTCCACCCTCCCGTGCAGCGCCCCTATCCGCCTTTGTATTTCGGAGGGTCTTCGCCGGCGGCGCATGACCTCGCCGGCAAACATGTCGATGCCTATCTGACCTGGGGCGAGCCACCGGAAGCGGTGGCGGAAAAGATAGCCGATGTGCGGACGCGGGCGGCGAAACACGGGCGTCAGATCCGCTTTGGCGTGCGCCTGCATGTCATCGTGCGCGAGACAGACGAAGAAGCCTGGGCCGATGCCGACCGGCTGATCTCGCATCTCTCGGATGAGGATATCACCGCGTCGCAGGCCAATATGGCGAAGATGGACAGCCATGGTCAGGCGCGGATGCAGGCGCTGCATGGCGGGCGGCGCGACCGGCTGGTGGTGGGGCCGAACCTCTGGGCCGGGGTCGGGCTGGTCCGGGGCGGCGCCGGCACAGCGCTGGTCGGGAACCCGCAGCAGATTGTCGCGCGGTTGCGCGAATACCAGGCGCTTGGCGTCGATACATTCGTGCTTTCCGGCTATCCGCATCTGGAGGAATCCATCCGCTTTGCCGAACTGGTCTTCCCGCTTCTCGGCAAGGGCGCCGTGACCGAGCGCAGCGCCCAGACCGGCGGCGCCTTTGACATCCGCGCCCGGGCCTCGGCCAGCTGAAAAGGGGTCTGACATGACCGAACAGCGCCCGATCACCACCGCGCCCCGGAGCGGAAAATCCCCCCATGCGCGGCATGTGGCCATTGTCGGGGCGGGGCTTTCCGGATCAGCCCTCGCCTGGCATCTGGCCCGGCTGAGCCCTGAGGAAGGTCTGCGCATCAGTCTGATCGACCCAGGGCCAGAGCCGGGCAGGGGTCTGGCCTATTCCACACCCGACCCCGATCACCGGCTGAATGTGCCGCATACACGGATGACGCTGGACACCTCGCAGCCCGATCACTATGCGCGCTGGCTCGCCTCGGGGGCGGCGCCGGGGTTTGACCCCGATGCGCTGCGACCCGACGGGGCGATCTTTACCCCGCGCGCGGTGTTTGGCGCCTATGTGCTGGCGCATTTGCAACCCTTTCTCGACACCGGGCGGATCGTGCATCTGCAAAGCCGGGCGGTGGCGGCGACCCGGACTGTGCAGGGCTGGCAGATCCGGCTGGAAGACGGGCGGGACCTGGTGGCCGGAGATCTGGTGCTGGCCGCCACCCATCCCGGCCCCGGCCTGCCGCGCGGGCTGGAAAGTCTTGCCGGCACGCAGGCGCTGATCGCCGACCCCTATCAGGCCGGCGCGCTGAACGGAATCGACGGCGAGGAAGCGCTTTTGATCATCGGATCCGGGCTGACCGGCGCCGATATCGTTGCAAGCCTGATGCGGCGCGCTCATTCCGGGCGGATCCGGCTCTTGTCGCGCTCGGGCCGGCGGTCGCAGCCGCATGGGCCGGCGCAGGAAGAGGGGGCGGCGGATTTCACCCACGCCCCCGCGACCAGCGCGCGCGGGCTGTTGCGCCGCATCCGTGAAGAGCTGGCGGCAGCCGCCGGGGCCGGTCTGACCTGGCACCCGGTTTTCGACCGGCTGCGCAGCCAGGGTCCGCAGATATGGGCCGCCCTGCCGCTGATCGAGCGCCGCAGGCTGGTGCGCCATCTGCGCGGGCTTTGGGATATTCACCGTTTCCGCATCGCGCCGCAGACCCATGCGAGCCTGTTGGCGGCGGAACGCTCGGGCCAGCTGACGGCGCTGGCCGGGCGGGTCAGCGGGCTGGAACGGGACGGCGCAAGGCTGCGCGTGAGCGTACGGCTGCGTCGGGGCGGCGAGACCCGGTTCGCGGCGGATCGGGTGATCCTTGCCACCGGCCCGGCACATGGGGCCGTCACCGCCCTGAACCCGCTTTACGCCGATCTGGCGCGCCAGGGGCTGATAACGGCCGACCCGCTGGGCCTGGGCCTTGCTTCCAGCGCGACAGGCGAGGCGATTGATGCGTCCGGCCTCGCGCAGAGCGACCTGCTGATCGCCGGGCCGCTGGCCCGCGCTGCCGTGGGCGAGCTGATGGGCGTGCCGGAAGTGACCGCCTGGGCCGAGAAACTGGCGTCGAAACTGGCGAGGGTAACCGCCTGAACCGCGCCCGATAAAAGGAAAACGCCCCGGATTTCCGGGGCGTTTTGCGTTTCAGACCTGCCTTAGTTCCAGGGATGGCGCGGCGGCTTGACCCCGTTCAGGTAGTAATTGCCGACATGGTAGAATTTCCAGCGCACCGGATCATGCAGCGTATGGGTGCGGGCATTCCTCCAATGCCGGTCCAGCGCATGGGCGGCCAGTGTCGAGCGGGTGCCGCCCAGCTCGAACAGTTTATTCGTCGCGTCAATCGCGACCTGGGTGGTCAGCACCTTGGCCTCGGCGGTCCTGATGGTGGCGTCGGACACTGTCTCTTCGGTTGGATCCGCAAGGCCCCGGTCAATGGCGCGGCCGGCGATGTCCAGCAGCGCCTCGGCGGCGTGGAGGCGGATTTTCAGATCGCCGACGGCCTGGATCGTATAGGGATCTTCACCCGCCTTTTCCTTGCCGCTGTCGATCCAGGGCCGGCTTTGCGTGGTCACGAAACGGATCGTCTCGTCGATGGCCGCGCGCGCGATACCGGCATCAATCGCCGCCTGGATGATCTGCGAGATCGGCCCCTGCACCGTCGGCACCGAAGCCACATCCTGCAGCTTCACCGCCCGCGCCTTCGGTACCCGCACATTCTCGATCTTCACCGAGCCAGAGGCCGTGGTGCGCTGGCCAAAACTTGACCAGTTGTTGGTGATGGTCAGGCCCCGGGTCTCACGGTCGGCAAAGACCAGGTAGACGCCGTCATCCCCGACCGAAACGATCGGCACGATATGCGACAAGAGCGCGCCGGTCGTGTAGAACTTCTCGCCATTGACCACCGCCTCATCGCCGTCAAAGGTAACGCGGGTCTTGAAATCGCCCACATTCCGGCCGCCGAATTCCGAAAATGCATTGCCGAAACGCAGCCCTTGCAGTGCCCAGCCAAAGATCTCGCGTTTCTCGGCCCCGGTCGCGTCAATGTCGATCAGCCCGAGGATCGCGATATGGTTCTGCGCGATCTGCGCCACCGCCGGATCGCCCGAGGCGACAATGTCGATCACCTTTGCCAGCGTCGCGTAAGAGAGGCCCGGCCCGCCATATTCCTTCGGGATGATCAGCGTCCAGATGCCGCTTTGCGAGTAAAGATCCAGCTCGCGCAGCGGCAACAGCCCCTCGCGGTCGCGCAAAGCGGCCCCTTTCGCAAGCTCCGCCGCAAGCTCTGTCGCCACCCGGATCGCATCGGCCTCATCCTTGAGAAGATAGGGTGCCTCGGCCGGGCGGGGGCGGGCCGGCACCGGGTCGTCGGAATTGACACGCGGGTGAAGGCTGTAATCAATCGGGCTCTCGGCAAGCGATCCCATGGCGGTTCCTTTTGACAGCTTATCCCGGCCTATCCCTCGCAAAAGATCAGGTCAAGATATTGATTTATAATCATATTGCCGATGGAATTTCGCAGAGAACAAGTCATCGGGCAAGCCGCGCCCATTCTCTTCACAGGGGCTTTGCGGGCGGTTTATTCTCTGCTCCGACAGAGGGCGAACAGGATATTCCCCGCTCTGCCGCCGGCTGATTCATCCCGCCCGCCAGGGGTCAGACCGCCTGATCATGCGAGGGCCTGTCCCAGAGATTGACCCCGCCTTCGACGGCATAGAGGTCAATCTCGGCCAGCTCCCCGGCGCTGAAGTCCAGATTGTTCAATGCTTCGACATTCTCCGAGACCTGCGCGGCGGTGGAGGCGCCGATCAGGGTCGAGGTCACGCGCGGATCACGCAGCACCCAGGCCAGCGCAAGCTGCGCGAGGCTTTGCCCGCGCCGTTTCGCGATCTCATTCAGCGCCCGGGCGCGGGAGAGGTTCTCCTCGCTCAGATGGTCGGGGCGCAGCGAGCCGCCACCGGCACGGTTCACCCGCGCATCCTCGGGAATGCCGTTCAGATATTTGCCCGTCAGCAGCCCCTGGGCCAGCGCCGTAAAGGCGATGATGCCGGCGCCGGTCTCTTCAGCCGCCGCCAGCAGATCGCCCTCGATCCAGCGATTGAAGAGATTATACGAGGGCTGGTTGATCAAAAGCGGCACCTGACGCTCGCGCAGCAGCGCCGCAATCTCGCGGGTCTTTGCGCCGGAATAGGACGAGACGCCAACATAAAGCGCCTTGCCCTGTTTCACTGCAGTAGCCAGCGCATCGGCAGTCTCTTCCAGCGGCGTTTTCGCGTCGAAACGGTGCGAATAGAAGATGTCGACATACCCGACGCCCAGCCGTTTCAGGCTTTGATCAAGGCTGGCCAGCATATATTTGCGCGAGCCGCCGCCCTGGCCGTAAGGGCCGGGCCACATGTCCCAGCCGGCCTTGGTCGAGATGATCAGCTCATCGCGATGCGCTGCAAGATCCTCGCGCAGGATACGGCCGAAATTCACCTCGGCCGAGCCATAGGGAGGCCCGTAATTATTCGCCAGATCGAAATGGGTGATGCCATGATCAAAGGCGCGAAAGACGATCTCGCGCTGCGTCTCGAGCGGCGTGGTATCGCCGAAATTATGCCAGAGCCCCAGCGAAAGCGCCGGCAGTTGCAACCCGCTTTTGCCGGTATAGCGGTATTTCCCGCGGTCATTGTCATAGCGGTCGGCGGCTGGGCAATAGGTCATCTCGGGCTCCGGATGTCAGAAATCAGCCGCTGCACTCTAGTCAGCCCGGGCGGCACGCGGAACCGAAATCTGTCGGACCGCCCGCCATTCGTGGCGGGCGGATTTTTACATAATCCTGCTTATAAGATTATGCCTGTGCGCTCAGCTTTCATGATTGAGAATCCACTCAGATATTGTCCATTATGGCCCCCTTCTTGACCATTCTACACGCATATAATGTCCATCCGATTTTCGGATCCCAACTTATTTGTTTGTAAACAATAACCTAAGGTGTCTTCGCAACGCTCGCGCTCTACCGCAAGTGTCCACCCGCAGATCATCTCCCTGGCGTTGACGGCCACACAAACCTCCGCAAATGATCATGCATATTCCGGTCAGGTCGTTGTTCGCGGCGCCTTGCCGGCAACGAAATAGCCCTGTCTCAGCGAGGACAATGTTCCTCCGGGCAAGGCCTGCAGAGGTGACCGATATGAATACACACGAAATGGCCATTCGTCGGCACTGGCGCTGAGGCACCGGATCTCCTCCTCCGCAACCCAAGTATACTAGGCCGTGGCGGTTTGCGGATGTAAGTCGGCAAGTATCTCAAAAAGCAGTGGTTGGTCACGCTATCGACAGGTTTCACTGCGGCAAGAGCGCCCTGCCCGGCTATGGCAGGCATAGGCATAGGCATCAGCTTGGCTCTGGTTCGGTAAGAGCGGCGCCGCGACACGAAATGTCGCCTGGAGTGATCGCCGCTGGCTCCTGAACGCCTTCAAATCATCCTGCTTCCGCGGACGGATTACCCGACCGACGGCCGCCCCATGTCTGGAATGTCCCTATGTCCACCAAGTTGTTCCCCATCTTACATGTCCAGTTTCAGGATCCGAAGAAAACAAAAGTTGCCATCGAAGAGCGCTTTCAACTGCACAAACGGTCGCTGATGGCCCGCAAACAGGGGTTTCTGCCAAAGCTGAAACCTGATGGCAGCCCAGACAAAGCGGCGTGGGAAACGCTGCTGACCGACTTCCCTGTTCCCTGGGAATACGGCAGGCGGATCGACAAGTGGTCCAGGACGATCAGTCAGCGCTATGAAGTGATGAACGGCCTCAGCCAACTCCGCGCGCGGCCGCAAAGGTAATAAGGATCTGATTTCGGAAGGGCCACCACTCCGGAACTGGTGCGATTGCCAGAGCGTCATTCCCGGCCATATCGCCCGAGCCAATGGGGCGGCAATCGATCCTTACGATCTCGTGCCTCATGTTCAGCTCTTTAGCCACCTCGGCAGCGGCGAGCAGTTCGGCCTCTGCAGCCTTTTGCCCATAATCTATGGTGATTGCGACCTCGGGTCGTTGCCAGAATGCGACCGCGATCGAGTCCATCCCGCCGGACAGCAACAGGGCTCTCATGGCTCGGCCCAGACAGTTTGGTAAATAGCGGTGACAAGATCTTCATATATTCTACAGCCGGTTCCAACCGGCATCTTGAGGTCCTCTGCCCTTGTGTTTTGTGCCAGTGCGATAACCGGGATGCCCTTCGCAACGGTATAGCCAATCTCGAAGATGGTTCCGGCATCGCCGCCATTCAGAACCGCCAAGACCACGGAGCATTCATCAAGGCCTGCCAGATCGGCTTTCGCGACGAAATCACCGGCTCCGACACCGACGTCATGAAATGGCGAGAAAACATCAACCTCCATGTGCAGAAGCTAATCCCTTATCTCCTCCACAACCCACCGCTCCGCCAGGTTAAAGAAGGGCGCGGCAAGATAAACTTTGCCCTCTCGTGAGGTATGGTAAGTTTATCCTGCACAAAGGGGGCGTAAACCCGTAAGGCTGCGGACTAACGATTACCGCAGTTCAGTCCCGCAGCCTTTTGAGATCATCCGTTGCGTGCTGCAGCAGGGTCAGGCTTGCCGCACGGGCAAGCGCCCCGTTGCGCACCACCAGCGCATCCAGCAATGCGCGGTGCGATTCCACAGTGCGGGAATAATCATCCACGGATTTGTTCGAGGCCAGCAACATCAGATTCAGCCCGGCCCGGATCGAATGGATAAACTGAAGGAAGACCGGGTTGTGGCTTGCCCTCAGTAAGGCCTCGTGGAAAGCCAGATCTGCACGGGTGAACGCTTCAGCGTCACCGCCAGCTTCGGCCATCGCATTGAGCGCCTTCTCGATTTCTGCCAGATCGGCGAGGCTGGCGCGCAGGCAGGCCAGTTCGGCTGCGGCGGGTTCAATCGCGCGACGTGCCTCCAGCACTGCATCACCGAACTGGGCAACATCCAGGTAGTCCGCGATCCATTCCAACACCTCGGCGTCCAACAGCGCCCAGTCTTCTCTCGGCAGCACCACTGTCCCCACGCGCGGGCGGGAACGCACCAGATACTTTGCCTCGAGACCTTTGATCGCCTCGCGAACCACTGTGCGCGACACGCCTAACTGCAACGACAACTCCGCCTCTGAGGGGAGGTTCTGGCCCGGCAAAACCTTACCTGATGCGATCATCTTCGCCAGGTCAGCCTGAATGTCGCTTCGCACTCGGGGGCGTTTGGGGCTGGCCTGCATTCGCTTTCCGTTCATTCTTGCGGCACATGGCGCCCGCGTGCGCTTTAAGTCACGGCAAGGAAACACGATTATCTGATGTATATCCAGAGAATTTAATTATCATACCACAGAATTGACTGCACTGATATTTATGTTAGCCTGCACGAGTCACATAGACAATGATCCGTGGGAGGACTCATGCGTATCCTGAATTCCTTTGCCCTGGCCGCTGGCCTGGGCCTGAGCACTGTTGCTGGCTTTGCGACATCTGCGATGGCCGAAGATGTTAAGATCGGGTTCATCGTCAAGCAGCCCGAAGAGCCGTGGTTCCAGGACGAATGGAAATTCGCGGATCAGGCCGGGGCCGAGAAAGGCTTTGAGGTTGTCAAGATCGGTGCCACGGATGGCGAACAGCTAATGGCAGCCATCGACAATCTGGCCGCACAGGGTGCAAAGGGCTTTATCGTCTGCGCCCCGGATGTGAACCTCGGGCCGGCCATCGTCGCACGCGCCGAAGCCGCCGGTCTGAAACTGATGACAGTCGACGACCGTCTGGTCGATGCGTCGGGCGCGGAAATCGAAAGCGTTGTGCATATGGGCATTTCGGCCCGCAAAATCGGTGAAACTGTGGGCGAGGCGCTGTCGGCGGAGATCAAGGCCCGCGGCTGGAACCCGGCCGAGGTTGGCGCACTGAAAATCTCGTATGATCAGCTGCCGACCGCTGTGGACCGCACCGGCGGCGCGGTGGATGCGCTGCTGGCTGCCGGCTTCCCCGAGGCCAATATCTTTGACGCACCGCAGACTCGCACCGACACCGAAGCGGCGCTGAACGCGGCCACCGTGGTGCTGAACCAGAACCCCCAAGTGAAGTACTGGATTGCCTTCGGCCTGAACGATGAGGCGGTTCTGGGCGCAGTGCGCGCGGCGGAAAGCGTTGGCATCAAGGCGACTGACGTGATCGGTGTAGGCATCGGTGGCGCGGCTTCCGCGATCAACGAGTTTGAAAAGCCCGATGCGACCGGCTTCTTTGGCACCGTGGTCATCTCACCCAAGCGCCACGGCTATGAAACCGCGATGAACATGTATGAGTGGGTCACCAACGGCGTCGAGCCGGCAAAACTGACCCTGACGTCGGGCGCGCTGGCCAGGCGTGACGACTACAAGCAAGTGCTTGCCGATCTGGGCGTCAACTGACGCCCTGCGGGGGTCGGCCTCTGGGGGAGGCCGCCCCCATCCTTTCCCCGCATCAGCCTTGGGCGGAACCATGAGCTATTTCTTTGAATATCGCGGCATCACCAAGACCTATCCGGGCGTCAAGGCGCTGGAGGATGTCAGCTTCGGCGTGCGTCGGGGTGCCGTCCACGGTCTGATGGGTGAGAATGGCGCGGGCAAATCCACGCTGATCCGTATCCTTTCGGGCGACCAGCAGGCAAATGCCGGTGCGATCCTGATTGACGGGGCGGAACAGAAATTCGCCTCGGTCCGCGATGCGTCAGACAATGGCGTCATGGTGGTGCATCAGGAATTGCAGCTGGTGCCCGACCTGACGGTGGCGGAGAATCTGTGCCTTGGCCGGTTTCCGTCGCGCGCCGGCTTTGTGTCGCGCCGCCGGATGATCGCCGATGTGCAGGCGGTGCTGGATGATTACGGCATTAATGTCGATGCCGGGGCCCGGGTTTCGGCCTTGCCGCTTGGCGCCCGCCAGATGGTCGAGGTGGCCAAGGCCGCCATGGTCAAGGCGCGGGTGATCGCACTGGATGAACCCACCTCCTCGCTGTCCTCGCGCGAGAGCGAGGTGCTGTTTCGCATGATCGCCCGGCTGAAGGCGCAAGGAACGGTGATCCTTTACGTCTCGCACCGGATGGATGAGATTTTCCAGCTGTGCGATTCCATGACCGTGCTGCGCGATGGCAGGCTGGCCGCGCATCACGACAGCCTTGAGGGCGTGACGCGGGCGCAGATCGTGTCCGAGATGGTCGGGCGTGAGATTTCGGATATCTGGAACTGGCGCGCGCGCCCCTTGGGCGAGGAGCGGCTGGTGGTTGACGGGCTGGCAGGGGCTAAACTGTCGATCCCGGGCAGCTTCACCGCAAGAAAGGGCGAGATCCTCGGCTTCTTTGGCCTGATCGGCGCGGGCCGGTCCGAGCTGATGCGGCTGATCTACGGCGCAGATCCTGCCCGGACAGGCCGCGTGATGCTGGAAGGAGACAGCTATACCGCCACTGATCCGCGCCAATCCATCCGGCGCGGGATCGCCTATTGTTCCGAAGACCGCAAGCATGACGGTATTCTCAACGGCCGCTCGGTCGAGGAAAATATCACCATTTCCGCCCGCCGGTTGTGGTCGAAGGGCGGCTTTCTGCGCCCCGGGCGCGAGGCCGAGGTGGCCGAGGAACAGATCAGGCAGCTGCGCGTCCGCACGCCCTCGCGCTTTCAGGACATCGCCAACCTGTCGGGCGGCAACCAGCAAAAGGTGATCCTTGGCCGTTGGCTGGCCGAAGCGGGCCTGCGCGTCCTGATCGTGGATGAGCCGACCCGGGGCATCGATGTCGGCGCCAAATCCGAGATTTACGACCTGCTTTACAAGCTGGCCGAGCAGGGGATGACGATCCTTGTCGTCTCTTCCGAGCTGCCCGAGGTGATGGGCATCTGTGACCGCGTTCTGGTGATGTGCCAGCACCGGATCAGCGCCGAATTCACCCGCGATACCTTTAGCGAGCAGGCCCTTCTGGCCGCCGCCCTGCCCGACGGGCAAAACCATTCCACCGCCGCCTGAAGGCACGGAGACCCTTAAAATGACATCGACGCTGAAGAAACTTCTGCTGGGCGAGCAAGGGCTTTTGGTGATCTTCGCCATTGCGCTGGTGCTGGTCTCGGTCTTCGTGCCGAACTTCCTGTCGACCCGCAATGTGATCGGACTGTTGCAGGCCGTGGTGACGGTCGGGCTGGTGGCCTGTTCGATGATGCTGTGCCTTGCAACGCGGGATTTCGACCTTTCGGTCGGCTCGACCGTGGCCTTTACCGGCATGATGGCGGTGATGGTCACGAATGCCACCGGGTCCATTCCTTTGGGCATTCTGGGGGCGATCGCGGCGGGTGCTGCCGTGGGCATGGTGAATGGCATCATCATCGCCAAGATCGGCATCAACGCGCTGATCACCACGCTGGCCACGATGCAACTGGTGCGCGGCTTCGGCCTGATCATCTCGGACGGGCGCGCGGTGGGAGTGAAAGAGCCGGCCTTCTACAATATAGCGCTGTCGAATGTCTTCGGTATCCCGACCCCGATCATCGTGCTGGCGGTGGCCTTCCTGGTCTTCGGGATCGTGCTGAACCGCACCGTCTTTGGCCGTAACACGCTGGCCATCGGCGGCAACCCGGATGCCGCGCGGCTGGCGGGCGTCAAGGTGGTCCGGACGCGGGTCACCATCTTTGCGATCCAGGGTGTGATGGCCGCGATCGCGGGGGTGCTGTTGGCATCGCGGATCACCTCGGGGCAGCCGAATGCGGCGACCGGGCTGGAACTCTCGGCGATCTCGGCCTGCGTGCTGGGAGGGGTGTCTCTGGCCGGGGGGCGGGCCACGATGACCGGCGTTATGGTCGGCGTAATGATCCTTGGCATCGCTGAAAACGTGATGAACCTGCTGAACATTCAGGCCTTCTACCAATACGTCGTGCGGGGCGTGATCCTGCTCTTTGCGGTGCTCCTCGACAATCTGCGCACCTCCAGCGGCATCCGTCGCTGAAGGTCCGGGCGCCATGGCGGGGATCATCACGCTGGAGGCAGGCGATCTGTCGCTGCGGCTGTCGGGCCGGGGCGGAGCTATCCTTGACTTCCGTCTCGGCGGGCGGGCGCTGCTGCGACCTGGCCCGGACGGTGCCGCGCCGGGGGATAGTGCCTGCTTCCCGCTGCTGCCGCTGGGAAACCGTATCCGGGGCAACCGCTTCGCCTATGCGGGCCGGAACTATGAGGTAATCCCAAATGCGCCCCCCGAACCGCTGCATCTTCACGGCTCGGGCTGGCTGGCGGAATGGACACTGGCCGAGGCGGATCAGGGCTTTGCCCGGCTGACCCACACCTATGACGGACCCGACCTGCCGCACCGCTACATCGCGGAACAAACGTTCACCCTGATGCCGGATGCGCTGCGGATCACCCTCTCGATCAGGAACACCGGCACGGCGGTCCTGCCCTTCGGTCTCGGCTGGCATCCGTTCTTCCCGCCCGGGGCAAAGCTGACCGCGCCCGCAGAAGGCTTCTGGGCCGAGGGCCCGGACCATCTGCCAATGGGTCAGACCGCCATGCCCGCCGATCTGGATTTCACCGCCCCGTCGCCGCTGCCACTGCGATGGATCAACAATGCCTTCGACGGCTGGTCCGGCCACGCGCGGCTTGATTGGCCCGACCGCTCGCTGACGCTGACCGCCGACCCCCTGTTCAGCTGTTATCAGCTTTACCAGCCACAGGATGCCACCTGTTTCGCGTTCGAGCCGATGAGTCATCTCCCCGATGCACTGTCGCAGCCCGAGCCTGGCGGTCTGCACCCTCTTGCCCCCGGCGAACGCCTTGCCGGTGGCATCACCCTCTCCCCCGCTGCTGTCGGAGCCCTGTCGTGAAGATCACCGCCCTTAAAACATTTATCGTACCGCCGCGCTGGTGTTTCCTGAAGATCGAGACCGACGAGGGCATCTCGGGCTGGGGTGAGCCTGTTGTCGAGGGCCGCGCCCATACCGTCGAGGCGGCGGTGCAGGAGCTGGCCGATTACCTGATCGGGCAGGATCCCCTGCGGATCGAGGATCACTGGCAGGTCATGCACCGTGCCGGTTTCTACCGCGGCGGCCCGATCCTGATGAGCGCGATCGCCGGCGTCGATCAGGCCCTGTGGGACATCAAGGGCCGCGCTTACGGCCAGCCTGTGCATCAACTGCTGGGCGGTCCCTGCCGCGACAGGATCAAGGTCTATAGCTGGGTCGGCGGTGACCGCCCCTCGGACGTGGCCGAGGCGGCAAAGGCCGCAGTTGCGCGTGGCTTCCGGGCGCTGAAGATGAACGGCACCGAGGAATTGCAGATCGTCGACAGCCACGCCAAGATTGATGCGGTGGTCGAAACGCTGGCCACGGTGCGCGATGCGGTCGGGCCCTATATCGGGCTTGGCGTCGATTTCCACGGCCGGGTGCATCGCCCGATGGCAAAGGTGCTGATCCGTGAGCTGGAACAGTTCCGTCTGATGTTCATCGAAGAGCCGCTTTTGTCGGAACATATTGATGCCATCGGCGAGGTCGCCAAGGGCTCCTCGACCCCCATCGCGCTTGGCGAGCGGCTCTATTCCCGCTGGGATTTCCGGCAGGTGCTGGAGAGCCGGGTGGTCGACATCATCCAGCCCGATCTGTCCCATGCGGGCGGCATTACCGAATGCCGCAAGATTGCCGCCATGGCCGAGGCTTATGATGTGGCCCTTGCTCCGCATTGCCCGCTGGGGCCGATTGCACTGGCGGCCTGTCTGCAGGTTGATGCTGTCAGCCACAATGCCTTTATTCAGGAACAGTCGCTTGGCATCCATTACAACGGGCCGGGGCGCGATCTTCTGGATTATCTGGTCGATCCGAATGTCTTTGCCTATGCCGATGGCATGGTCGCCATCCCGCAGGGCGTGGGGCTGGGCGTCGAGGTGAATGAGGAGGCCGTGATCGAGGCCGCCAGAACCGGCCATCGCTGGCGCAATCCGGTCTGGCGGCACGAGGATGGCTCGGTCGCGGAGTGGTAAAGATGGGCAGGCTGAGCGGGCGTTTTATCGCTGTGACGGGGGCGGCGCAGGGCATCGGCCGGGCGATTGCCGAGGATTTCCGGGCCGAGGGCGCGGATCTGTTCCTGATTGATCTGGACGGCGGTCTGCTGGCAACGGCTGTGGCTGAACTACAGGCCAGTCCAGGCGGGCAGATCTATTCGGCGCAGGCCGATATCGCAGATCCGGCCCGGGTGGCAGCGGTCTTTGCCGATCTGGTGGCCCAGTCGGGCCAGAGCCCTGACGGGCTGGTGAACAATGCCGGGGTGAATGTCTTCCACAAACCGCTGGAGACATCCGACAGCGAATGGCGCCGCGCCTTTGCGATCAACCTTGAGGGCGCATGGTCTTGCGCCCGCGCCGTGCTGCCCGGGATGATCGCCCGCAATCATGGGGTGATCCTGAACATCGCCTCAACGCATGCCTTTACCATCATCCCCGAAACCTTCCCCTACCCGGTGGTGAAACACGCGCTGCTTGGCCTTACGAAATCGCTCGCGTTGGAATATGCCGGGCAAGGAATACGGGTGAACGCGCTGGCCCCTGGCTATGTCGCCACGCAAAAGGTGCTGGACTGGTGGGCGGGCCATGCCGATCCTGCGGCAGCACGGGCCGAGACGATGGCGCTGCATCCCCAGGGCCGCATCGCCACCCCGGCCGAGATTGCCCGGGCGGCGGTCTTCATGATCTCGGACGAATGCCCCTTTATGACTGCGACCTGCCTGACGGTGGATGGCGGCCTCAGCGTCCGGCAACACGCATGAGCGGGTTTGTCGCGGTTGACTGGGGCACATCCAGCTTTCGCCTCTGGGTCATGGCGGCGGATGGCGCGGTTCTGGGTGAATCCCGTGGCCCCGAAGGTATGGCCCATTGCGTCACCGCCGGTTTCGCGCCGGTTCTGGCCGCGCATTTGGCGGCTGCGTCGGCGCCATCCGATTGGCCGGTGCTGATCTGCGGTATGGCCGGTGCGCGGCGTGCCTGGGCCGAGGCGCCCTATGCCGATCTGCCCGCCCCGGTTTCGGTGCTGGCGGCGCAGGCGCTGCGCCTGCCCCCCGAACAGGCGGGCATGCGCGATATCCGCATCCTGCCCGGCCTTGCCGCCCGCGACCCCGCCCGCCCCGATGTGATGCGCGGCGAGGAGACGCAGCTCTTGGGTCTGGCGCTGATGGGGCATCAGGGCCTGGTCTGCATGCCCGGCACCCATTGCAAATGGGCGCGGCTGGAGGCGGGCGCGGTCACCGATTTCCGCAGTTTCCTGACCGGAGAGCTGTATGAGCTTCTGTCGAAACACAGCATCCTGCGGCTTGGCCTGCCCGAGAGCGGCAACCCTTCGCCCGATGATCCTGCCTTCGTGCAGGCGGTCGATCAGGCACTCGCCGATCCCGGCCTGCTGACCGAGGCGCTGTTCCCGGTCCGCGCCAGCGGCCTGCTGGGCTATGCCACGCCCGAGGCGGCGCGCGCCCGCCTCTCCGGTCTGGTGATCGGCACCGAGATTGGCCGCATGGCGCCGCAAGTCGGTGCCGATGGCATGACGCTGCTGGGGCAACAGGGTCTGGGCGCGCTTTATCTGGCCGCGTTGCAGCAGGCCGGGCTGACCCCGCGTCTGGCAGATGCCGAAACTGCCACCCGCGCAGGCCTTCTGGCCGCAGCGCAAGCAATCTGGAGCTTGTCATGACCCAATCAACCCGCTGGCCCGAACTGAAGCGCGGTCTTGTCGCCATCCTGCGCGGCATCACCCCGACCGAGGCCGAGGCCGTCTCGGACGTGCTGATCGAGGCAGGGTTCGAGGCGCTTGAGGTGCCGCTGAACTCGCCTGATCCGCTGACAACCATAGGCGCGATGGTGCGGCGGCACGGGCAGGATGTCCTGATCGGCGGCGGCACCATGCTGTCGGTCGCCCATGTCGATCAGGTGGCCGATCAGGGCGGGCGACTGATGGTCAGCCCCAATATGCGCCCCGCCGTGATCGCGCATGCGGTGGCGCGCGGCATGGTAACCATGCCCGGCGTCCTGACCCCGACCGAAGCTTTCGATGCATTGGACGCAGGCGCCGCCGGGCTGAAGTTCTTCCCGGCATCGTTGATGGGGCCAGGCGGGATCTCGGCACTGATGGCCGTGTTGCCGAAAGGCACGATTGTTGGGGCCGTGGGCGGGGTAACACCCGGGAACATGGGCGATTACATCAAGGCGGGGGTGGCGACCTTCGGCATGGGCACCGCCGTTTACCGGCCCGGCGACAGCGTCGGGGATGTGCGTGCAAAGGCCCGCGCGCTGGTTGCCGCTTATGACCAGGCGATGCAGATCTGATGCGCGTCCTTGGGTCTCACCGAGCTGAATTGGGCGAAGGTCCGGGCTATGATCCGGCCAGCGACACCGCCTGGTGGTTCGATATTCCCGCGCGCAAGATGTTCCTGCATCAGATGAGGCGCGACGCAACGCTTTGCATCGATCTGCCCTTCGCCGCCAGCGCTATGGCAGTCACGCCCGATGGGCGACAGCTTCTGGTCGCCCAAGACGGGCTGTATTTCCGTGACCCTGCAACCGGCGCCCTCAGCTTACATCTGCCGCTGGAGGCGGATGATCCGGGGACCAGATCCAATGATGCGCGCGTTCATCCCTCTGGTGCGCTCTGGATTGGCACGATGGGCTGGGGATCAGAACCTCAGGCAGGCGGCTGGTATCATTACCTGAACGGCGAAATCCGGCTGCTCTGGGCCGGTGTAACCATCCCGAATGCGGTGTGCTTTTCGCCCGATGGCCACAACGCCTGGTTCACCGATACGCCGAGTGGCAAAATTATGCAGGTCAGCACCGATCCGCAAACGGGCTTGCCGGTCGGTTCGCCCAGGCTTTTCGTCTCAGATTTGGAAGGGCCACCGGATGGTGCTGTGACCGATGCCATTGGCAATGTCTGGGTCGCGCTTTGGGGCGCGGGCCGGGTCGCAGGCTTCAACCCGGATGGTCAGCGCATAGGTCAGTTCGAGCTGCCGGTTGCGAATGTAACATGTCCGGCTTTCGTGGGCGAAAACGCAACTCAGATGCTTGTCACCACGGCTCGATATGGAATGAGTGAGGCGGAAATATCGGTCGATCCGCTGGCGGGCGCCACGTTTATATTCGATCTGCCATTCAGGGGCAGGATAGATGAGAAGGCTTCAGTCCCCAATCGACCCTGAATTTGAACAAGTCCTCGTTCCCGTCTTTTAGGGGCAGTCTGAGCGGCCACCCACAATGGCGCTGTGCCGGGTTCACGTTCTGCGTGGCGCCGACGTATACCAGACGGCAATCGATACACCCAGAACGAGGCTCTGTTGCACAAATCGGCTGCTGACCGGACTGCCCCCTTCCGCCGACAGACCTATCCTGCGACCTCTGTGATAGGTGTGCCAAGTGCGGTGAAGCCGTTCAGGACGGCTACGCGGACTTGGAACTCTGCACCTGACGGTCGAAGTCCCTGGCTGACAGGCGCTGGCCCAGCAGTTTGACGCAGTGCATTTTGGTCTCTACTCGGCTTCTACGGTGGTATGGTCCTGCGGGCCGCCACCTACGTGGAGGAGCGGCGCTTCGAGAGCACGTTCCGCCATATCCTGGTCGACGAGTTCCAGGATATCTCACAGGGTCGCGCCCGACTGATCCGGGCCCTCAAGGCGCAGCATGCTGATGCGCGCATCTTCGCAGTTGGTGACGACTGGCAGTCAATCTACCGCTTCGCCGGGACCGACATCCATATCATGCGCAACTTCGGCAAGATGTTCGGGGGTGCCTTTGCCAATGAGACCGCGGTCCATCGCACGGTGGATCTGGGCCGAACCTTCCGCTCCGTCGACCGGATCGCCCTGACAGCGCGGCACTTCGTGCTGCAGAATCCGGCCCAGATCACCAAGAAGGTGGTTCCGGCCGGCATTGCGTCGGACCCGGCGATCCGGATGGTCTGGACCAGGCGAGATGAGGGTGATGCACCGCTGCGGAATGTCTTGAGGGGCCTCGCCGCCCTGCCCTCGCCGATGGATCGCAAGACCAGCGTCCTGCTGCTGGGCCGCTATCGCCATGTCGATCCGGGCCTGCGGGATCTCCAGCGCGCCTTCCCGCACCTCACATTGGCTACAAGACCATCCATGCCTCGAAGGGTCTGGAGGCGGATCATGTGGTGCTGCTTGGCGCGGATGCGGGCCGGGTCGGCTTCCCGTCAGAGATTACGGATGACCCGCTCCTGAGCCTGGTCTCGCCGGAGGCGGAGCCGTTCGAGAATGCGGAGGAGCGTCGGGTTATGTATGTGGCGATGACGCGGGCCCGATCGACCCTGACCATCATGGCGTCCAGATCGCGGCCATCCACCTTCGTGAGCGAGCTCCTTGCCGACCCGGAATACGGGCTGCAGGATTCATTGGCCGGCACCACCGCCCTGCCCCCATGCAGCAAATGCGGTGGCCAGCTCGTCCCAGTCCAATCTCAGGCCGGGCGTGTCTGGTATCACTGCCAGCATGACCGGCACTGCGGCAACATGCTGCCGGCCTGCCCGGATTGCGAGACCGGGCTGCCTCAGCGAACGGCAGATGAAAACCATGGATGCGGCTCTTGCGAGGCGACCTTCCAATCCTGCCCAGTTTGTGGTGATGGCTGGCTGGTCCCCCGAAAGGGGCGCTATGGGTCGTTTCCGGGATGCGTCCGCTACCCGGATTGCTCCGGAAAGGCCAAACCGGAGCGACCGAATGGTGGCCGCAGGAGGAAGAAATCTGATCAAGCGCAAGGGCCATCCGGTCGGCGGAACTTCTCGGCACCGCCCTGGCATTCGAGCCGCATGATGCTTTCGAAGACCTGACCGGCACGGAACGCGAGACCGCCACGCAATGCGGATGGCGGTTTGTGTCGCAGGGGGATCGACGGCTGTGCCAGGCTCTCAGAATCCTGGAAGCGCGGGCGGCCGTCCCGCGAGGCCCGGACAAATGGCCGGAGCGTCGCGTGTTCGGCAACCTTCTCCGCGAAGCTCAGGCCTCTACCTTGAAGGTGCCACTTTGGGATGTCCTCCACGATCACATTGCGGAAATGGTCGGCTGATCCCCCTGCCCGTTCGCAGCTGAGGTCTACCTCCGTTCCTCGTTCAATCAGAAAGGCCGCCCTTTGGGCGGCCTTTTTCTATGTCTGCGGCATTTTCTGCCGGTTCAGGCATATTTTTCGATGGTCATTTCGGAAAATCGCCATGGATCCTGGAGTTTTGAATCCCATATGAATTAATGGGTTAAGGATGCGGGTGTGACAGCCGATGGACGTTATTTCGGTGGTTTCACATTTCAACCGCACCTATCTGCCAGACATAAATCGGCCCGGTGCCATTGACCGCGTGATCGCCAAGGATCCGTTCCTTATAAATCAGCGGGTTATGGTTTGCCGCCGTGCGGGCATTGCGCCAGTAGCGGTCCAGCCCGAGCGCGCTGTCCGCGGCCGAAGCGCTCAGCGCGTTGAAGAGATCGCTGGTCGCGCGCAAAGCCAGATCCGCCGCCGCAACCTGAGCCTCGGCCGAGGCCAGCTCTGCCGCGATATTGGCGGCATCGTCTGCCGCCTTATCCCCTGATTGCGAGGTCTCATAGGCGCGGTCAGCGGCGCGGGCAGCCTCAATGGTGGCGGCGCGGGCGGCGAAGGCAAAAGCGCGGGCGCGGCCGACCACCTGCAGCACCTGCGGGTCCTGGCGTACCACCGTGCCCGAGCCATGCGAGAAAGCGCGTTTGCGCGCGGCGACCTTCTCGGCCACATCGCGCACCGCCGCAAGCGCCGCACCCGACAGCACCGCATCCAGCACCAGCTGGTAATAGGCGGTCTGATAGCGGAAGCGGGTCTCGAACGGCACCAGCCCCTCGGCATCCAGTTTCGCGCCCCTGAAAGTCGTGGTGCCCGTGCCGGTCAGCTTCTGGCCAAAGCCCGTCCAGTCATCCAGCCGGTCGATCTGCGGCTGGTCGGCGCGCAGAATGGCGACGACCGGCGCACCCGTGTCGGAACGCACCGCGTAAGTGTCGATCCAGTCGGCGAAAATCGTGCCGGTCGAGTAGTATTTCTCGCCATCGACGCGGTAGCCCTCGCCTTCCGGCGTCACTCTGGTTCCGGTATCGCCCAGCTTGACCTTGCCCACTTCGGACCAGGCATTGCCGGCGATCTCACCCTTGCCAAAGCGCCGCAGCCAGACCTCGCCTTGCGCGCGTGGCGCGACCAGCCGGTCTTCGACCAGCGCGAAATGGCCACGCAGCGCCTGGACGATATTGGTATCGGCGGCAGCGAGGTCGATCAGCAGATCAAAGAACTGCTCAAGACTGGCACCCGAGCCGCCGAATTCCACCGGCACCCGCAAAGCGGTGAAGCCGGCCTCTTTCAGCCAGGCGATTTCCTCGAACGGCAGGATCCGCTCGCGCTCACGCCGGTTGGCGCCCTCGCGGATGCGGTCGAACAAAGGGGCGAAACGGGCCTTCAGCCCGGCCAGATCGGGCAGGGCGGAGGGGTGAAAGCTGTGATCCTGTTTGGTCATCCTGGGG
>NZ_QNHG01000005.1:308552-320875 GCF_003290025.1 Pseudogemmobacter bohemicus | reverse complement strand
TCGCCGTTCTTTTTATGAACTAGCCGTAATTGGCGGCGATAACACGCCTAAAATCTAACGCTCTCCACATTCAAGCTTGAGGCATACACCGGGTCGCCGCCGTAGATTTCACTTCGTCGTTAAGCCGATGGAGATACCTCGTTTACGGCGATGACGTCCAAGAGCTTGATCCGCCCACTATCAACGGCAGCCACCTTTCTCTCAGATGTCTCGTCATCTTCTGTGTCATTGTGTTGGATCGGCGCCCAGTTTCCTATCGAAGAAACGTATGCGAGTACGTTTGTGTGGACGCGATTATGACTGAAAGACACAATTTCCCGACTGGCATCAATCTTTAGAGAATCCTTCAAGAACTTTATCAGAAATGCCCCGATGGCCTGCGAAACAGCTGATCTGAATTTTTCGGTCTCTAATGGGCCTCCAAAGGATGCGGAGCCGCCAGGTGCTGCAACCGCGAAATAGTAATCCGTGCAGGTATAGTAGGCAAAGTATGGACTACCAGACTTGCAGAGGAATGCGATCTCCATGATCTTACCCTCAAAGTGATCCTTTGGGAACCTTCTGGCAGACTCTCCAGTGAAAAGTATCTGTCCGTCGCGAGTTATTGAAATGACTTCTAAATCGTGCCCCATGACGCGAAGCTTGCTCTGGGCTTCCTTCCTAAAAAGGCCAAACACTGACGTTCCTTCCTCTGTATGCTCTTCGTTGCTATGTTCTGTTTTGCGTTCGATTTTGGCTAAGGAGTCGTAGGCATCGCGACGAGCCAGATTTTCTGGCTCATAATATCATCGTGTTCGGGTTCTAGGCGTGACGGAAGCCAGCTTGAATCCGCCCGCACCCTCTATTTGTTCTGCTTCACGTAATCTGATTGCCGTCGCTGATGCCTTTCCTGTGCAATCAGGGTAGCGAATACAACTGAAAAAATCTCCGTAGCGCCCGTGTCTTTCTACAAGCCAGCCATCCGAGCACTTCGGGCATTGATGGTGGTTGGTCCCGCAATGTGAGCATTCGAGGCCCCCCAAAGGTTCTGAAACTGTGGGCATCCCGATCCCGCAGTGGTTGCAGGCTGGCAAGTAGTTGCTGCACATGAGGCTGTGCTCGCATCTGTACCATACTCGTCCATCCCGCGCGGGCGCGGGAAGCAAGCGGCCACCGCATTCTCTGCAAGGGATATGCCCTGCCATCGATCCGGTCGAAGTTGCTAGACCATACTCGGTATCGGAAACCAACTCCCGTACGAAGCATGAGGGCTCGGCTTCGGACGCCAGCAGCGTGACGGTTGAGCGTGCACGGGTCATCGCCACATACATGATCCGCCGTTCTTCGGCGTGTTGGAATGGCTCTCCTTCCGGTGAGACCAAGCTCAGGATCGGATCATCGGTGATTTCGGACGGGAAACCGTACTTGCCGTTGTTGCATCCAAGTATGATGACGTGATCGGCCTCCAGCCCTTTCGAACCGTGAACTGTTTTGAAGCTCAACGACAGCTTCGGGAATTTTCGTCCGATAGCCGCCATATTCTCCGGTCGCTCGTGGTGATACCTCGCCAAGAGAAGAACGCTAGCCACCTTGCCTGTGCTGCGATCCTTGGCACTGAGCTCCGCCAGGTTCGTCAAGGTTTCCAGGAGGTCGCCCTCCTGCTTAGCTTTTTTCGTCCAAACCACACGAAGCGCAGGGCCCGCTGCTTCGCCGGCCGGAATGATCGTCTTTTCTATTTGTGCTGGATTTTGAAGAATGAAGCGTCGCGCTGCGAGAGCGATTTTGTCTACCGATCGGAAGGTGCGGCCGAGGTCGACGACTTGATGGATGTCCCTTTTTGGGCCGAACTCACCGCCGAATTTGGAGCCAAAGTCGCGCATGATATGGATGTCCGCCCCGGCAAAGCGGTAGATAGACTGCCAGTCATCCCCAACCGCGAAAATTCGGGCATCTCGATGCTGGGCCTTCAAGGCACCGACAAGACGTGCCCGATCTTGCGAGATGTCTTGGAATTCGTCGACGAGGATATGCCGGAACGGGCTTTGATAAGCCCCGCTGCCGACGTATTCGGTGGCTCGAAGAACCATGTCCTCGAAGTCGATTCTCTCGTTCAGCTCATGCTGATATTGGCGGAGAACGGGATCAAAGACCGTCAGAAACGCCCTGCCACGGCCGCCCATGTTGAGCTTCTCCGCCTTTGATCGGCAGGCTTCTACGGTATAGCTGCCGCCTTTGAATTGAAGCAGGAACGTGCCAAGTAGCTGCGTAAAGCTATCGACATGTCCCATCTCGACGACGCGGTCATAGATGGACTCAAGTGGCCGCGGTCGTATCGTTACGTGCGGCCCAAGTTTTTCAGCCAACGCCTCGAGAAGGCGCCCTTCTTGGCGTTCGTAGCTATAGGTTTCGATGAGTTGGGTTTCAAAGCTGGCATGTACTTTCCGCTTCCAGTCCATCGACGTGAGGTATTCTTCACGATCAACGAATGGGGCGGTGACCAAGCGATCAGGTAGACCAAATAGCGATTTCTCTTTCCGGACACCGAAATGCTCGAGGTATATGCCGCTCTCGGTTAGGCGAAAATCTGGAGTATATCCTCGACGCCCTGATTCTGGGAGGCGGTGTTCGTACAGCGGCTCGTACTCATACTCGATGCCGTTTCGATACAGCCAGTTAGCGATCAGAAATTCTTCATAGCTGCGAACTTTTTCGCCTTGAAGCGTTCGAAGATTGAGGCTTTCGACATGGGTATACCACGCATGCTTGGTCTCGTAGTCCCATTCGCTGCCGCAGTTGATGGGGAATTGAGTGAACCAATCGACAATCAAATTCGCGATTTTTTCGTCAGTCGCGACCAGATGCCGAAGAATCCGCCGGATCACCTCAGAATACAGTTTCTGGTCTCCGGCATGCGAAGCAAGAGGTGGTTTGGTGCCCTCAACTTGACCGATGATGTGGTAGGCCAACGCATGGAATGTCCACGCCTTGACGGGCACGTTACAGGTCCGGCCCATGCGGGTGGCCATCTCATTTGCAGCCTCTTTCCCAAAGGCCAACGGAAGAATTTGTCCTGCCTCACGGATTCCCGATTTCAGCAGGTAAGCCGCCTTCGCGGTGATGACGCTCGTTTTGCCTGACCCAGCACCAGCCAGGACGAGGGTGGCGTCTTCTTCGCTGAGCACGGCACGCCGCTGTTCGGCTGTGAGCGGCTGAGACTCGACTCCATCGAGAAAGCGCTCCCATAGGGCGAGCTCGCGATCCATGTGGGCGGCTATGGCGCCTTCTCTGGCAAGTTTGGGATCTTTCAAGAAGCCCCGGATCCGAGCACAAACGCTCTTGTCCTCAATCACGCTTTCTACGCGAGCCAGTTGCTGCTTTAAGAAGCCTTGATATTTCGCAGCCTCGGAGAGGATCGGAGGCGTCAAGCAAGCTGCAGGGTACCCAGAAGCGCTTTCAAGCCAGCCCAAAGCCGCCGCTAACTCGTGAAACTTCGCGACATCCCAGGTAGTTTCCGGCCTCCGGTGCTCAATCTCCGTAGGAGTTAGACGCAATTCAGGGCGCGTACCGATGGTCCGGTGTGACGGAACTGATGCCTGTCGGCGCGATGCGCCGAAGAGATCTCCGACCAGTCCGATAACTGCGGCACCGATCAGCCACTCAATCATTGCATAAACCGCTCACAGTTGCCTTTTGAAGCTTCAGCTTGACTGACCCAAGTGACGTTTGTACGGCCGAAAACGTTCGCCAATGCGGCTATATATAGTGGAAGTTGGACGTGACTTTCTGGGGGCTCAAGCTTAACGGGCAGTGGCACGGAGATAGCAGGCTTAGCTAGGGGTTTCCGGCGCATCAGGCCCGACCGTTTCACGCAGCTTTTTGCCCGCAAGGTTCCAGTCGTGCCTGGGTTCATCCCAGTTTTTGGTCGAGGTGAGCTGTCGGTCCAGGTAGTCACGAAACTCTTGTTCGCCGACCCGCAACTGGAATGTGTAGAGCCGATTGACGACTTCGCGCATCAAGTCACGCATCTCGTCATCGCTGATCCTGGAGACCTCTGACCATGGGATCTCTCGGCCGTTGGCGTCGGTCACAATCACATCAGAGTAGTCCCCGGTAAGGCTGACCACTCCGGGGCCTGCATGCAGGGTTTCAAGACAAGTATTACGAACACAGATCAGCGCCATGGCCTTGGACAAGACAGACGCAATCTTACGCTCAAGGTCATTGGGCATGGCTTCCTCGTCTCGCAATGCGAGCGAGGGTCTGACGTTCCCCGCAATGTTGATCAGATAGCGAAATCTTCGAGCGATTTTCCGACGGCCAGCGCGTCGCCGATCCAGCCCGGTTTCCGTCCGCGACCAGACCAGGTCAGTTCCGGGTTTTCGGGATGACGATATTTCGCGACCGAAGGAGAACGCTTTCGGCTCGGTACCGCTTCGGCAAGATCTTCGAAAGAATAGCCGAGTTCGCGGGCCAACTCGTCAACCTTGGCGCGGGCTTCGGCTTTCCGGCGCTCCTCAAAGGAAGTGATCGCCCTAGCGACTGACTTTTCCAGCTGCTTCAGTTCGCTTAGCGACAGCCCGTCGAGGTTGAAATCAGTCATCGGCGTCCCCTTTGATCCTGTTCATTGATAGGACAGTGAAACTGCTGCTGCAATTGCCTTGGTGTCCATATCCCGATGATCGCGGGCTCATGTGGCTGCAAAGCCGTCAGGCCGGAATCTTACCATTGCATCCGGTCCGCGCGGATCAAGGGAATAGAGCATCGGGCGGGCGACGAGGTAGGCGCGCCATGTCCGCTCCGCCAGCGTGCTGATCCTCACGCCGTGCTGGCTGTGCATTCTGGGGGCGAGTTCGGCGATCCTCATTCCGGCGCCCTTTTTGCTATGGGTCGCGATCATGCTGCGGATCTGAAGGTCGAGCAGTGCCGGATTGGATGGCTGCTTTGCTGGTCTGGCTGTGGGCGCGCTCTGTCCGAGCTCCAGAAATTCCAAGCATGAGGCGCGGAAGCTCTGGGGGGCCTTTGCCTCTCCTGCGCCGATCACGGTTGCGCCGCGCTCGCGTAGCCGGGCGGCCAGATGCGTGAAATCACCGTCTGAGCTGGCGATCAGGAAGTTCTTGATATCGAGTGAAAACAGAAATTCGATGGCATCGACGGTCAGCAGAAGGTCGGCCGCGTTCTTGCCCGTGCCAGCATGTACGAGCCTAAACCCTGCTGCGCTGTGCCAGTCAGATATGCGCTGAGCATCCATATAGACCCGCGCAATCCGTGCACCGCCGCAGGACTTCGCTTTCTGCAAGATCGCAGCAGCATGCTTTGCGCTGATATTGTCGCCATCCACGAGGATGCAAACTGTCCCGGTCATGCCCGCTCCCAGTAATTCCGCAGGTGATATTGCCGGAACAATGCGGTCAGAATTCGGCGGAAGCAGGTTTTCCTCCCGTTAGGAATGCCAGCCCATAGGTAAAAGCCCGATCGAGAGTGAGAGCGCGGCTGGTTTGCCGGTGACGGGTCAGGGCTGGGGGAGAGGCCTCCGGCGGCCCGTCGCGGAGTGACTGTCATGAACACTATGCAGATTCTGGAACCCGCGCGCCCGGTGCGCGGCGGCTACAAGGTGGACGTCAGCCGGGGTGAGCGCAACGGTCGGGTATCGTCCGAATGGTTCAACCGGCCGGATGATGAGCGCTATCTCTCGCTCGATGACCTCTGGGCCTCGGTCAAGGCGCGCTCGGAACGGAGCACGTCCCGCATCGTCGAGACGGCAAAGATCCATGTCGAGGCCAGCCGCGACAATCCCGAGCGGCTGCAGCTGATCCTGCCGAAGGCGGATGCGCCGCTGGCGCCGACCCATTGGGCATTTGGTCAGCTCGCAAGTCTGGTCGGTGCGCCGGCAGCCTATCTGCGCCAGCTGCCCGCGCCGCTGGCTGGTATCAATCTGCAGTATGGCCTCTCGGGCCATCGGGCCGAGCAGATCAAGACCTTCGAGACCGAACATGGCAGGACGGAGCTGCGCGCAGTCACCGGCCCGGACTATGGCCGGATCTATGACCACGAATTGGTCGAGGCCGTGCAGCGCATCGCGGGCAATGGCACCGGTGATACCCGCTGGAAGGTGCCGGGCACACTCGACTGGTCGACCGGGGTCTATAACCCGGACGTCGACATCACCCGCGACACGACCACGCTCTATGCCTCGGACCGTGATGTATTCCTGTTCCTTGTGGATGATCACAATCCGATTGAGGCGGGCAAGCTGCCCGATGGATCGCCGGATCTCTACTTCCGCGGCTTCTACTGCTGGAACTCAGAGGTCGGGGCCAAGACCCTTGGCATTGCCAGTTTCTACCTGCGCGCGGTTTGCCAGAATCGGAACATCTGGGGGCAGGAGGAATTCCAGGAGATCACCATCCGCCACTCGAAATATGCCGCCTCCCGCTTCGCGCATGAGGCCGCCCCGGCGCTGACCCGCTTCGCCAATTCCTCACCCTCGGGGTTCATCAACGGGATCAAGGCGGCCCGTCAGCAGATTGTGGCCCGGACCGACGAGGACCGGGAAACCTTCCTGCGCAAGCGCGGTTTCTCGAAGCTCGAGGCGGGCAAGATCATCGATAAGGTGCTGGTGGAGGAGGGCCACCCGCCCGAGAGCATCTTCGACTTTGTTCAGGGGATCACGCGTCTCGCGCGGGACAAGACCCAGCAGGACACCCGGCTTGAGCTCGAGGGCAAGGCCAAGAAGCTACTCGAGCGCGCGGGCTGAAGCCCCTCGCGCACTCATTCTTCCCTTCACCTCGCGGCAGCCCGGCTCCTGGCCCTCGGTTGCCGCGTGCCTTCCCATCCCGGCCTAAAGGCCCGCAGTCCTATAGGCGCGGGCGGCGGGCTTCTCATTCCGCGAGACCCCTGATGCAAACCTTCGACGAAAAAGTGGATACCGCTGTTTACGCCGCCTTCATGGCTCTTGGCCTTTCGGTTGCCACGAATATGGAGCTGGCGATCCGGCTCAACGACTTCATCACCCAAGAATTCCAATTCGTCGTGTCAGATGATGACGACGATGGGGGCGCAAGGCTTGCCGGCGGGCCCGGAGGCCGGGCCGATGACTGAGCAGGAGCAAACCGTCATCCTTGAGGCGCGTGAGATTCTGGCGCGTTATTTCAACCAGAACCCGATGCTCTCCTCGTGGCAGGCCGTGCTGGACTATTGTGCTCTGGCTGTGCGCGGCGAGGTCGAGTGCTTTCACGTACTCTACCTGGACCGGAAAAACCGGCTGATTTCCGATGTTCGGGTCTCCGTCGGCACGGTCGATCATGTGCCGGTCTATCCGCGCGAGGTGCTGAAACGTGCGCTTCTGATGAACGCGTCGGCGCTGATCCTGGTCCATAATCACCCCAGTGGTGATCCCGAGCCTTCGGACGCCGACTTGAAGATGACAAAGGAGATCCAGAAGGGCTGCAAAACGCTGGGTCTTACCCTGCATGATCACATCATCGTCGGTGCTGGCAGGGAAATCAGCCTGCGGGCACGGGGGGATATCTAAACCCGCCCCATCGGGCTGAAAAAGAAAGCCCCGGCGGTATGCTTGGCAGGGACCTGCCGGGGGAACAATGTTACTATCCCTCGCGGCAAGGCGCTGATCAAGGGAATGCCGCCGCCGGGCGCTCTTACGCGCATATCTCGCGCGAGCAGTGTCAATACGGTCGTGGTTCAATATTGCCGAGGCATCCCGAGGCTCCCGCTTTCTGGGAGGCCTGCCATGCTCCTGCTCTCCTCGGCCGACCACAATCCTTTGGGTCCGCCAATGGTGATCCGGTTCCGTCTGTGTAGGGCTTTCCCCGCGATCACACGGCTAGAGGGAGAGCGGGGCGGGGTTTTCGATGACGGGTTGGTAGCCGGAGAGAAGGTCTCGCTGGCGCCCGTCCTCGGAGTATCTGACATGGCCACTGCCGTTCAGAAGATCACCCTATCGTCTTCGCGCGACATTCCCTTCAACAAGCTGGTGCTGAGCCAGTCCAACGTCCGCCGCGTCAAGGCCGGCGTTTCGGTCGATGAACTGGCCGAGTCCATCGCGCGGCGCGGGCTGATCCAGTCCCTGCACGTTCGCCCGGTTCTGGGCGAGGATGGCACCGAGACCGGCCTCTACGAGGTGCCCGCCGGTGGCCGCCGCTTCCGCGCGCTGGAAGTGCTGGTGAAACAGAAGCGCCTTGCCAAGACTGCACCGGTCCCCTGCATTGTGTCCGATGCATCCGATGAAGTGCTGATCGACGAGGTCTCGCTGGCCGAGAACATCGAACGCGCGCCGCTGCATCCGGTGGACCAATTCCGCGCCTTCCAGACCATGCGCGAGAAGGGCATGACCGAGGAGGCGATTGCGGCCGCCTTCTTCGTCGATGCCAAGGTGGTCAAACAGCGCCTGCGGCTGGTTTCGGTCGCGGCCGCACTGCTCGAGATATACGCCGAGGATGGCATGACGCTGGAGCAGCTGATGGCCTTCACCATCTCTTCGGACCACGAACGCCAGGTTCAGGTCTGGGATGCGGTGAAGGACAGCTGGTCGAAGGAGCCCTATCAGATCCGGCGCATGCTGACCGAGACCACGGTGAGGGCCTCCGACAAGCGCGTCACCTTCGTCGGCATCGATGCCTATGAGGCGGCAGGTGGCTATGTGCTGCGCGATCTCTTCCAGCAGGACGATGGCGGCTGGCTGCAGGATGCGGTGCTGCTCGACCGGCTGGTGAACGAGAAGCTGAAAGTCGAAGCCGAGATCATCGCCGCCGAGGGCTGGAACTGGATCGAGGTCGCGGTCAGCTTCCCCTACAGCCATGCTTACGGCATGCGGCAGCTGATCGGCACTACGGTCGATCTGACCGAGGACGAACGCGCCACCCGCGAAGCGCTGCGCGACGAATACGATCGGCTCGAGGCCGAGTATTCGCAAGCGGACGAATACCCCGACGAGGTCGATGCCCGGCTGGGCGAAATCGAGAAAATCCTCGGCGCCTTCGAGATGCGGCCGAAGATCTACGATCCGGCGCAAATGGCGCGGGCCGGGGTCTTCGTCAGCCTTGATGTCGATGGCACACTGCTGATCCAGCGCGGCTATGTCCGGGCGGAGGACGAAGCACCGCTGGAACCGGAACCCGAGATTGTCGATCCCGAGACCGGCGAAGTCCTGCAGCGCGCCGAACCGGAAGCCAGCCATCAGCGCGCGGTCATCACCCTCGGGAGTGAAAAAACCACCGCGCCCGAGGAGGAAGAAGACGAAGGCGAGGCGATCAAACCGCTGCCGGAACGCTTGGTGATCGAACTGACCGCGCATCGGACCCTCGCGCTGCGGGATGCTGTCGCGAACAACCCGCGCATCGCGATGACGGCGCTGCTCCACCGGCTGGTGCTCGACTGCTTCGGCATCCGCAGTTCGGGCAACGCGCTGCAGGCCCGCGTCAGCGAAGTGCATCTGTCGGTGCAGGCACCGGATCTCGGTGATTCGCTCCCGGCGCAGGCCATCGACGAGCGGCATGCGGCCTGGCGGGCGGATATCCCGCTCGATGACGGCCATGATCGGCTCTGGGACTGGCTGCATGCCCTGGGGGAGGCGAGCCGTCAGGCTCTGCTGGCGCATTGCCTCAGCTTCGGGGTCAACGCGCTCTATGAGCGTCCTAACCCCTATAGCGGCAATGGCATCAGCCAGCATGGCCTGGATCGCCGCATGCATGAGGCGGATCGGCTCGCGCGGATGACCGGTCTCGATCTGGTCGAGACGGGTTGGAAGCCGACCGTCGCCAACTATCTCGGCCGCGTCACCAAGGCGCGCATCCTCGAGGCCGTGCGCGAGGGTGTGGGCGATCAGGCGGTAGAACTGATCGACCATCTGAAGAAGGGCGAGATGGCCGCGGAAGCCGAACGGCTGCTGGCTTCCAGTGGCTGGTTGCCGGAGCCTCTACGGATGGACGCCCAGGATGCCGGCGCAGACGCGGCGGATGCCAGTGGCGCCGAAGCGGACGCCTTGCCTGACTTCCTCATGGGCGACAGCGAGGACGAAGAGCCTGCCGAAGATGAGGAGCAGGATCAGGCGCATCCCATCGCCGCAGAATGATTTCCATGCGGGGCAGCTCCGGCCGCCCTGCACCCATTCGATCCATCCTGCCCGGTCCTTGTGACCGGGCTTTTCTTTTTGGAGCACGTCACTATGTCGCGTTCGACCGATATCGACACGATCTTCGCCGAAGATCGTAGCAACCCGCCCAAAGAGCGGTGCTTGCCCTGGGAAGAGTCCCGGGATGGCCTTTCTGTCGTCGTGGAGCCGAAGCCCAACTGGGCGGACGACTTGCGGGTGTTCCGGCTCGATCAGCGGGAATACTGCCACTATGCAGACTGGCTGGCCTCCGGCGGTCGCGCCCGATTTTATGGTCATATGGACACCAGTGGCGCGGACGTGCTGTCGAGAGCCCGAACGATGCTTGCGCGCGAGATTGCCGAGGGGCTGTGGGATGAGGTGACCTGAAACGGCGGCACCGGCCTTTCGTCCTTGGCCATCGGTTGGCGGTTTCCCCCCGGTCGTTATGGGCTTGCACGGATCGGCCTTTCCCTCTTTCCGGCCTCTTTGATCGTGGGTTCCGTGGATCCGTGGCACGCTCTGATCGCGCTCAATGCCCAGTCCCTGTTTCCGGTCGAGCGCGTGGGCGACAGGTGACCATCCAGCGGCCCGTCCATATCCGATCTGGTGCGGGGCCCTGCCCGTGGCGGCAGGGTCGGTGGGGAGGCGCGCGCACTGGCCTGTTCACTGCCTTGGTGATCATCGCCGGTGGTTGCCAGTCGGATCTTCCTGCCGGTTCCTTCAGGATCGCCGCTGTCTCCTGTCTCTCTGGTGGGTGCGGGACCGCTCGCATGCGTCCTCTGTGATGGGCTGATCTGGACGAAGACCAGCGCGCGAGCGCGCTTCGACGTCTCGGCGCAACAGCGTCGTTGAACTTTCTTCCCCTGGGCTTCGCCCATTCCTCGCGGAAGACAAGAAAGCCCTGCCTGTGCTGTCAGGGTCCCGGGTGGGACTGCGCCGGCCGTCGTCCTCGGCCTGTCGATCGCCATCGAGGCCGCACTGGAGCGGGCCCGAACACGAGAGAATGGAGACAGACAATGGCGACCATCGGCACCTTCAAGAAGACCGGCAACGAATACACCGGCGAAATCGTCACCCTGAGCGTGCAGGCCAAGGGCGTGCGCATCGTCCCCGACCTGCGGGCCACGGGCGACAAGGCTCCGACGCACCGGATCCTGGTGGGCCGCGCGGAGATCGGCGCCGCCTGGTCGAAGCGCTCGACCGAGGGGCGGGACTATCTGGGCCTGAAGCTGGACGATCCGAGCTTCTCGCACCCGATCTTCGCGAACCTCTTCGATGACGAGGACGGCGAGGGCTACAGCCTGATCTGGTCGCGCCCCAACGGCAACCGGGGGGAATGATCCCCCAAACCACAAGGCCCCGGTCGAAAGACCGGGGCCTTAGCTCTTTCAGCCGCATGTTGCTGGCTTTTCCCTCAAGTCAGCGCTGCGAAATTCGGCTGGCAACGAAGTCGGCCCTCTCTTCAATCCCTGCCAGAGGCAATTCGACAAGTTCATAGCCGAGACGCGCATAGGTTGCTGCCATGACTTTTGCCGTTGCGATGGCTTCCTCCGGATCCTGCTTGCGCTCGGTGTCCTGCGTGAAGATCGCCTCCCAATAAGGGGCGAGAAAGACCAGCCGATTGTAGCGAAACTGCTTCGCCGCTGCGCGTATGTGGCCGGGGACGGGCAGGTCGCAAAGTGTAAGATACCCCAGAACATCAGGAAGCCCGCGATCCATCATAACCGGGCTAGGCAGGGTGACGGCCTCGCGGTAAGAGCGCAGCTCCCATCCCAGCATCTGTTCGGCGAACAGCACCCGATCTGCCCAAGGCAGCGCAGAGCCGCCGATCTGCACCTGATCCTGGATGATGGCGCGCCCGGCCTCGGGCATGGTGTGTAGCCCACGTTTTGCAAGCACATCAATCAGGCTGCTTTTGCCCGATCCGGGTCCGCCGGTCACGACGAACATGTGGTCACCCATGTGACACCTTTGGATATATTGCGGGGGGATGCACCAACGTGGTCCTCTAGGGACCGGCAGGGCTTGCGAGTAACAGCGTAGCTGCTGCGGAATCTTGCGGCAAGCCGCTTTGCAGTTGTGCATGGGAAAGCAGGCTTTCCAGCTGTGGAGCTGATCTTCGCCTTGTCGTGGTCGATCTCGACTTCTATCAATGGTCTCGAAACGCATGGACCCGGGTGTGATCCCCGGGTGGCTCTTCCGGCCGCCGATCCGCCGGACAACCTGAAAAGCCCTT
>NZ_QNHG01000005.1:241822-308527 GCF_003290025.1 Pseudogemmobacter bohemicus | reverse complement strand
GGGATTGAAACCCGCCGCTTTCCAGACGGCGAGACCTATCTGCGGCTGTTGGCGCCCGTGAAGGGTCGTGCCGTCGATGTGGTTGCCACGCTGGCCGGACCGAACCCGGATTTCCTCCGCCTTGCCTTTGCCGCCGATGCGGCCCGCGCGCAGGGGGCAGCGCGTGTCCGTTTGGTTGCGCCCTATCTTGCCTACATGCGGCAGGACAAGGCGTTCAAACCTGGCGAAGCGGTGACGTCCGACACGTTCGCACGGCTCGTCTCGTCACTGTTCGATGGGCTTGTGACGGTGGATCCGCATTTGCACCGCCGCACTGCGCTGTCTGACCTCTACGACATTCCGGCCGCAGCGGTGCAGGCGGCCCCGGCGCTGGCCGACTGGATCGTGGCCAATGTGGAACGACCGCTACTGATCGGGCCGGATTCCGAAAGTGCGCAATGGGTGCAAGCCATCGCCGAGCGGATCAGCGCGCCCTGGAGGGTGATGGAAAAGACCCGGCGCGGCGACTATGACGTATCGGTCGACCTGCCGGACCTGACTGGACATGCGCTATGCACCCCGGTTCTGATCGACGATATCGCCTCGTCCGGACGCACCTTGATCGCGGCGGCTGACCTTCTTGCCGCGCGGGGCATGGCGCGGCCGGTCTGTGCCGTGGTCCATGCGCTTTTCGCCGGGGACGCCTTCGCGCGGCTTCAGGCGGTCTCGGCGCGTGTGGTGTCCTGCGATAGCGTGCCGCATCCCTCGAATGCGATCCCGCTTGCCCCGCTGGTGGCGCACGCATTGGCGGGGCTGGCCGCACGATGAATCACATACCGGCTTCGGCCCTTGACGGAGGTCTTTCATGCTGACCCTTACGACGCACGGCGCGGCGGGAACCGTTACCGGCTCGCGCCATCTGCTGACCCGCGGCAACCAGCGTATTCTGGTGGATTGCGGCATGTTTCAAGGTCTGAAGAACCTGCGCGACCTGAACTGGGCGCCGTTTCCGGTAGAACCCCGGTCGATCGGCGCGGTCGTGCTGACCCATGCGCACCTGGACCATTCCGGGTATCTGCCGAAACTGGTGGCCGACGGGTTCCGCGGCCCGATCTACGCCACTCCCGCAACGCGGGCTGTGGCCGAACTGATCCTGCGCGACAGCGGCTATCTGCAGGAAAAGGATGCGGAATACGCCAATCGCAAGGGCTATACCAAGCACAAGCCGGCGCGGCCCCTGTATGGCGTCAAGGACGCCGAACGCGCGCTGGAGGCCTTTGTCGAGGTCGATTTCCACGCGACGACGACCGTCCTCGGGGATGCGGCGCTGACCTATCGGCGCGCGGGGCACATTCTGGGTGCCGCGACCGCCAGCATCGACTGGGGCGGGCGCAAGGTGGTGTTCTCGGGCGATCTCGGGCGCTACGGCGATGAAGTCATGGTCGACCCCGAGCCGGTGGAAGAAGCGGATCACATCGTCATCGAATCGACCTACGGCAACCGCAGCCACGACCAGACCGACCCGGCCGAGGCGCTGGCGGCGCTGATCTCGCGCACTGCGGCACGGGGTGGCACCGTGGTCATTCCGGCCTTCGCCGTTGGAAGGGCGCAAAGCCTGCTCTACTACATCTGGAAGCTGAAGCAGGGCGGTCGGTTCCGGGATCTGCCGGTCTACCTCGACAGTCCGATGGCGATCAATGCGAGCGAGCTGCTTTGCACCTACCCGAATGACCACCGCATGTCGGTGGATACCTGCCGCGACGCTTGCGCGATTGCAACCTATGTCCGCGATGTGGAGAAATCGAAGGCAATTACCACCAACCCCTACCCGAAGATCGTGATTTCAGCCAGCGGCATGGCCACCGGGGGACGCGTCCTGCACCACATCCGCGCCTTTGCGCCCGACCGGCGCAACCTCATCCTCTTTTCCGGCTTTCAGGCGGCGGGGACGCGCGGGCGGTCGATGGTCGATGGCGCGTCCGAAGTGAAGATGTTCGGCGAATGGGTGCCCGTGCGGGCCGAAGTGGCGAACCTGCCAATGCTTTCCGCCCATGCCGATGCGGGCGAACTGCTTCGATGGCTGGGCGGGTTTCGGGCTGCACCGAAACACGTGACGATCGTCCACGGCGAGCCGGAGGCCGCCGAGGCGCTGCGAGTGAAGATCAAGCGCGACCTTGGCTGGCATGCGGACGCCGCACGACAGGATCAGGAGTTCGCACTGTGAGCGAAGCGATCGCCGACGCCCGCGCCGCGCTGCCGCTGATGCGGCTTTTGCGGATCGGCCTGCACAGTCAGGGTGAAGCGATTGCCATGATGCGATCCGATTGTCAGGTGTGCCGGTCCGAGGGGCTGCATGCCCGTGCGCGCGTCGAAATCGACTCTGGCGGGCGCCGGATCACCGCCCGGCTTCTGCCCGTGGACGGAACGGTGCTGAACCTGCACGAAATTGCGCTCTCAGAAGATGCATGGGCGCGCCTCGGTGCAGCAGAGGGGGACGAGGCAATCGTTCGGCCTGCACCGGCGGCGGACTCGATGTCCCTGGTGCGCCGCAAGCTATATGGTGGTCACCTTGAGGAGACGGACTTTGCTGCCATCCTGCGGGATGTCCAGGGCGGTCGTCTCAGCGATATTCAGATCGCAGCCTTCCTGTCCGCCGGTGCCGCGCTGCCGCTTGACGATTCCGAGACCATCGCTCTGACGCGAGCCATGGTCGAAGTCGGAGAAAAGTTAAGCTGGAACGCGCCTCGTGTCATGGACAAGCACTGCGTCGGTGGCCTTCCCGGCAATCGGACGACGCCAATCGTTGTCGCTATCGTGGCGGCATGTGGCCTGGTGATCCCGAAGACGTCTTCGCGGGCCATTACCTCGCCTGCGGGGACGGCGGACATGATGGAAACGCTGGCCCCTGTCAATCTGGACCTGCCTGCTATTCGCCGCGTTGTCGAGGCGGAGGGAGGCTGCGTCGTCTGGGGTGGTGCGGTCCGACTGAGCCCGACAGATGATGCCTTCGTGCGGATCGAACGCGAGATCGACATCGATGCCGAGAGCCAGCTGATCGCGTCGGTCCTGTCAAAGAAAGTTGCCGCCGGATCGACCCATGTCGTCATCGACATTCCCGTCGGCCCCACGGCCAAGATAAGGACCGTCGAGTCTGCACGCGCGCTTGCCGCACGGCTGTCGCTGGTGGGAACGACGCAGGGACTCGAGGTTGCCTGCCTGCTCACCGATGGCAGCCAGCCGGTCGGGCGGGGCATCGGTCCGGCACCCGAGGCGCGTGATGTCATGGCCGTCTTGAGACGCGAAGCCGGGGCACCACGGGACCTTGCCGAACGTGCCCTTGCCTTGGCGACGGCGTTGCTGGAGACCGGCGGGGCAGCTGCGCCCGGTACGGGTTCCCGCCTTGCGCGGGCTGTGCTTGCTGACGGACGCGCCTGGACGAAATTCGCCGCTATCTGCGAGGCACAGGGCGGCCTGCGTGAGCCGCCCGAAGCGGTGCAGAGCCATGAAGCAGTGTCACCGTCTTCCGGAACGATTGCCGCAATCGACAATCGGCGACTGGCGCGGCTGGCTAAGCTGGCTGGGGCGCCGGGCAATCTGGCCGCAGGGCTTACCCTTGCCGTCCGGGTTGGCGAAACTGTCGTGAAGGGACAGCCGCTCTTCCGTCTGCATGCAGAGAGCGCTGGGGAAATTGCCTATGCACTCGAATACGCAACCGCTGCACCGGCCATCACGATTGCCGGGTGACATGTCCGGACGGTTAACTCGCGGAACGCTCGCCAGCCTGCTTGCGGTCGCCACGTTGACCGCGCTTTGCTATCCGCTTCTGTCGGTTGGCCTGAATCTCGCACCTCCGCTCCAGTTTGCTACACTCCGTGCAGGCGTAGCCGGACTGGCGCTACTGATGTTGGCATTTGCGATGCGCCGTCCGTTTCCACAAACGAGAGTGTTGTGGCTGCAATTGGGAGCGTCGGGCATTTTCTCGACGACCATAGGCTTCGCGAGCATGTTTGGCGCAGCCGGCCTCATCGCGCCCGGCATTGCGGCCGTGGTAGCGGGCACGCAGCCTATCGTTGCGGCCCTGTTGGCGTTGGTGGTTTTCGGCCAGCCCTTTGGAAAATGGCAGGCTATCGGAATGTCCGTGGCGCTTGTTGGACTTGCCGCGATGACGCTTCAGGACATCTCAGCCGGAGGGACCACGGCGGTCGCGGGAGTTGCGCTGGTGGTCGCGGCGACGGTGGGAAGCGCTATCGGCAACGCCCTGACGAAGCGATTTGCCTCGGATGTGGACCCGATCGCAGCGGCGGCGGTTCAGCTTCTGCTTGGCGCGGGGCCTCTCGCAATCTTTGCTTTCGTATCCGAACCGCTCACTTCAGCCGTGCTGGAACCCCGCTTTCTTGCGTTGGTAATCGTCTTGGGCATCGGTGGCACGGCCGTAACTTTCACGTTATGGATCTCGGTTCTCAAGGACTGTCCGCTAAACACCGCGAACGTCTTCAACTTCGTTGCCCCGCTTTTGGGGGTCGCGATCAGTGTTGGCTTTCTGGGCGAGAGTCTTACTCTGCTTGCTGTGGCGGGAATGGTTTTGACGATCAGCGGGATCGCACTTGCCGTCCTGCGCGAATGACGGGGCAGGCGGGAACGGGCCAAAATGTTTCCGAGGTGAGCCAGTCCCGTTTAGCCCATCCCATGCAAACCGTGCAGATCTCCCGTCAGCAGGATCGAAATCAACAGAGGAGCTGAGACGCCGAGGACCAGCAGACGTTCTCTCCACTGTCTGAGACGCAAACACAACAGGACAGTCAGCGCCCCGGCCAATCCGACCTCGAATACCCCGATGATGCCGCCGTAATAGTTCGGGTCCCAGTAGCTGACCGGACTGCGGAAGACCCAGTCCGACACGGGCCAGAGCTGGCGGCGGGCATCGTCATGATGGGTGACGAAGTCGATGGCCGCATGCAAAAAGCCGGCTCCCACAAAGGCGGTGAGAATGAGGTGACGTCGCCAGTGTCCAAAGGCAAGTAGCAGCCCCCAGACGAAAAAGCTGTGATCGACGGCAAAGACGGCCTGCCATGAGTCCGAGTAGAAGAGGGTTCCGAAGACTTCATGCTGCGGAATTCCGGCCAGACGTGTCGAAGAAAGCACCAGCGCAAACATCGGAACATCAGGAGCGAGACCGCCCAGCATGGCCGCTACCAGAGTGGCCGGCACGACCGGACGCGCAAAGACAGCAGCGCCGATCAGCATATGCGTAGGTGTGTTCATCGCATCAACAGGCCGGAATTGGTTCGGCCTTCTCCTCTTCCGCAATCTGTCGGAGGAGGGAGAGGGGAACCGCACCGCTCAGCTCGGTCCGTCCGATCACCAGACCTGGGGTGCCAATGAACCCGAATAGGTCGGCAAGTGCGCGTGTCTGGTCGAGTTCGGCCTGAACCCCGACGGAGGACATGTCGATCAAGAGCCGCTCGACATCCAGATCAAGGGTCTCCGCAACACGCCGCACCGAGGCCTCTTCGGCAACCATCGGTGTCCGCATGAAGCAGCGGCGAAGCTCCTGCTGCTTGCCCTGGCGTGCGGCGGCAACGGATGCCCGGGCGGCCAGTTCGGACGGCGGCCCGAAGATTGGAAGTTCGTGCTGCACGAGCCGGTACGCGGCCGGGTCTTTGGCCAGCAGGGTCTGAAGATCCCGCTCGAGTGCACGGCAGAAGGGGCAACGAAACTCGCTGAAGTAGGCGATCGGAACGACAGGGTCGAAGGCGCTTTTTCCAAACAGGGCCGGACATGGGTCGGTGCGCAGAGTCTCCATGCGCGCCCTGCGTGCTCCCGCATCAGGAAGTGGCCCATCGAGACCGACAAGGGCAATGTTTGCCGTGGAGGTCTGTCCGGCCAGTTCCAGCCGACGAAATGGCGGCACACCCTCGATGTCGACATAGGACAGCCCGCTTCCGCCAAGCCGGTCCCAGGGCAGGGCCCGTAGTCCATACATCAAGGCTACGATGCCCCCCAACACGAAGACATCACGACGGCGGATCGTCACAGGACAGTAACCGGCGTTCCGACTGGGACCTGCTCATAGAGTTGGATCACATGGTCGTTCAGCATCCTGATGCAACCGTTCGACACGGACCGTCCAATCGACCACGGCTCTGTCGTGCCGTGAATCCGGTAGTAGGTGTCGCGCCCGTCGCGGTAAAGGTAGAGGGCTCGGGCGCCCAGTGGGTTGCCAGGTCCGCCCGGCACCCCCTCGGCAAACTGGGCATAGCGATCGGGATTCCGGCGGATCATGTCGTTTGTCGGGCGCCATGACGGCCATTCGGCCTTGCGTTCAATGATTGCCGATCCCTTGAATGCCAGACCGGCCTTGCCGACGCCGACACCGTACCGGACGGCCCGCTCGGAATCGAAAACATAGTACAGAAAGAAACTTCGCGGGAAGACGAGGATCTGACCGGGGGCATGTTGCTCTCGGACTCGGACCTCGCGAGGTTGAAATTCGTCGGCCAATACGAAGGGTTCTTCGGTATGAGCACGAAGGACAGTTGGCATCGAGAGGGCTGCAGCGGCTGCGCCGGAAAGAAAGGATCGACGGAAAATCATGCGAACTCCTGAGAGGAACGTGAAGGACGAGGGTTCACTCAGAGGAAGGTTCGCGGAGGTGGGCGACCGGGGGCAAAGGCGCGGCTTGAGGCAGAGACCGGCGTAATCACGAACCGCGCAGACTTGGCATACGGTGCCACCTCGAAAAATGACAAGGAGGCAGTTGCGACAAGCTGGCAGGAGGCATGGCCTGATCCGTCGCTGCAAAGGGCGTCCTGGTCCACAGCTGCGGTTTGAGCATGATCTGCATGAGCGCCGTGGGATGCGTGATCAGGAAGCGCCGCCCAGAGAAGGGCGACGAGCAAGCACAAACCGCACAGGGTGTTCGCAAACTTACGCATGGGCGCAGAATAGCGCTCTTGGTGTATGGGAGAGGTGTTCACATCGAAGTGAGCAGAGAATTTCCCAACAAAATCGGCGAAAGCGCCACGGCTTCACCTCTTTGTGACCCCTGTGCGATGCAAAGCGATTTGACCTTCCCACGTTGGAAGCCGGCACAGGTAACAAAAAAGAGGAGCAGACCATGCGATTCAGTCGACGACTTTTCGTTGCCGGAGCCCTTGCCGCGCCTTTCCTGACGGGCCGGGCAGCCTTTGCGACCGAGGACAATCAGGGACCAGTCCGGAACAACATCTCGGCGTTCCGCATCCATGAGTGGCAGGACCACTTCGACTCGCTTGGGGTCGGGGTCATCATCTCTGACACCACGGGCAAGGTTCTCCAGCACTGGACGAGCGACGGTCAGATGTTTCTCTATCCCACTTCGGTTCCGCTATCAGATGAATTGACCCGGCGGGGATACACCGAGGTCGTCGAGAAGCGGGTTAACCCAAGTTGGGCTCCGACGCCCTCGATGCGGGAGCGCAACCCGGAGTGGCCAGCCTTCGTGCCAGGAGGCGATCCAACCAATCCGCTTGGCACCCGCGCCCTGTATCTATCGTGGCAGTACTACCGGATTCATGGTACTCACGACACGCGTAAGATCGGGCGTCGTTCGTCGAACGGCTGCATCGGGCTTTACAATGAGCACATCGAAGAAGTGTTCGACCGCACTCCGGTCGGAACGAAAGTCAAGCTGATCTGAACGGATGAGAGCGACAGCATACCCACTGGCCCCAACGCAGAACCTGCTTGCACGCAGGTTGTTGCGTTTCGTATCGATGTGGCTTCTGACTGTCGCTCTGGTCATGGGCTTGGTGCTAGGACAATCTGCAGAAGCAGCGTCCGGTAACGAGCATCACGACCTCACAGTCGAGGCTGCCGATACACCCGAACAGCAATCCTCGGCAAAGCCTGCCTGCTACCCCGGCGTCATTTGCACCGCGTTCGCTTTGCCCGATGCTCTGGCCTCGATACAGCCCACGGCCGTTCCGGCTGTGCTTCAGCCCGACGCTGAGCAGTCGCAACGCCGTTTTGGCGGTCCGGCCATCACACTTCCTCCCCCGCGAACCCTGACCTGACAGTCGGGCCGAACGATTGTTCGATGACCAGACGAGCTGGTTTGAAAGACTGGCTCAGGTTCGACCCTTTCTCAGCCTGACTCCAGAATTCGTCCCAAGCTGTGACCCGCCTCACCGGCAGGGCGCAGCCAACGATCAACAACAAGAAACCAAGGGCAGTCAGGCAGATGAAATCTCAATGGACGGGCGCGATCGCGCTTGCCGCTTCCGCCGTCGCGGCAGTGGCGCTGGCACATACGGGGGCGACGGGCGTCGTCCTGGACCGAATGAACGGAATGACGGCAATGCGCGACACCATCGCGGAATTGGCACCGATGATGCAGGGCACCGTGCCCTACGACACATTCATTGTGTCTGAAGGCGCCAGCGTCATTGCAAGTCATGCGGGAGGGACGATGCTGTCGCTTTTCCCTGAAAACAGCCTTGAAGGCGTCACCTATGCCAAGCCGGAAATCTGGTCCGATTGGCAGGAGTTCGCGGCCCTCTCCGAAGAGCTGAAGGCCTATGCTGATGCCTTGGCTGAAGCTGCCCCGAACGGCCTCGAGCCCGCGAGTTCGCCAAATGGCGAGATGGCTGGCATGGATCACTCGGCCATGGGCATGACCGGAACACCGCAACCGGCGCAGGGCTTCACGGTCGCGGAATTGATGGGATACGGAACGACTCCGGAAAAGATCGCGGTGACACGAGGGACATCGGACCCGACAGTTTTGGAGCTTGATCTGACGACACTGGCGGCGGACGACCTCTTCAACCGGATCAGCGCGACATGCTCTTCCTGTCATGCGCAGTTTCGTGCGGGCCGGAACTGACCATGCGAGGTTTGATCCGGCTTTCCTTTGTCTTCCCAGCCATCGTGGCAGGTATAGGTGCCGGAGTGTTGGCACTGTGGCCGATCGGGGAGGTCGAGCCCGCGAGCTTCCCTTCCGGCGATGCCGAACGTGGGGCCTATCTCGCGCGCGCAAGTGGCTGCGTGTCCTGTCATACCAACTCGGCCGCCAAAGGATTGGCGCTTGCGGGAGGTGCGCCTCTTGACACACCCTTCGGCACCTTCGTGCCTCCGAACATTACACCGCATCCGGAGGCCGGGATCGGGCGCTGGACCGTCCAGGATTTCGCCAAGGCGGTGCGCCAAGGGGTGTCGCCTGACGGCGACCCCTACTACCCCGTCTTCACCTACTCTTTCTACGCCGGTTTTACCGATCAGGACATTGCCGACCTCTGGGAGGCGTTCCGCACCGTCCCGGCTGTTGGCGATGCAGCCCCACCCCACGACGTCGGCTTTCCCTTCAGTTTCAGATCGGGGCTGAAGCTCTGGCGCGCGGCTTACCTTGAGACGCCCAAGACGGACGCACTCATGGGCACGTCTTCCCCGTGGAACCGCGGGCGGGTGCTGGTCGAAGGGGCTGCTCATTGCGCTGCCTGTCACACGGGCCGAACCCTGGCAGGGGGCCTTGATGACGGCGCCCGCTTTTCCGGGAACGACAGCCTTCCAGGGGGCAGCAAAGCACCGCCAATTCTGAGTGACGTTCTCCTCGCAAAAGGTTGGGGCGTTGCGAACCTGGCTTACGCGCTTCAGTCCGGGATTCTGCCTAACGGTGATGCTTTCGGCGGCAGCATGGCCGAGGTCGTCGCTGAGGGCACGTCTTTCCTGAGCGCTGCCGACCGCGAGGCCATTGCCACCTATCTCCTCGACCCCGAAGGCACGGGCGACATTCCTGCGCCCGCACCGACGCCGGTCGAGACCCCGATGGCTGGGATGGATCATTCACAGATGGATATGGGAAATGGGAACTAGAGTGCTTGCCGTCATTCTGGCTTTGGGCGTTGCCGTCTTCGTCGGTGTCTTCATCTGGACCACCGTCTGGACCCTCGATCCGCGCGACACGATCTCCGCTGATCCATCGGCGACAGCCGAAGTGTCCGAGGCGCTTTCGGACGGACGGATGGACGTCCAGGTCTACGCGCTTGGTAATCTCGACGTTCGAGTTGAAATCCAGTTCATGCCCGATACCGACGCCGGCGCAGCTGCCGGCATGCGGCCAGATGTGAACTTTGCGATGGTTGACATGCACATGGACGGCGTAGCGCCGCCGCTTCAGCTGGTCGAGGCAGGCGTCTGGCGCGCCGACGTGAAGCTGCCCATGGCCGGTCGTTGGGTCGTCAGTGTGGGCTTTGGTGAAGAGTTTGCAGAGGTCGAGTTTGATGCGCGATAACCCAAGTCCGGCAACTTTTCTGAATGATGACAGCCTTCGCCGCAACCTGCGCGGCCTGGCTGTTGGCACCACCCTGTTTGTGGTCCTCGGCACGGTCACTGCCGTATGGGCGAACCCACTTTTTGTCCGGATGACTCCAGTCGGGCCTTGGGAGTTCGTCGCGACCGTTCTGACGGCCTTCCTCGGAGGTGTGACAGCGGCGATGTGGGTCCCTCAGTGCAACTTGCGCGCTTCCGGGACGGGTGGGCTTGCCAGCTTTCTCGGAATCGCCTGCCCAACCTGCAACAAGGTGCTCATGCTGGTCTTCGGTGGACCCGCGCTTCTTGCCTGGTTTGATCCGCTCCGGCCGTGGCTTGCGACTGCCGGGCTCGTCATCATGGGCACCGCCGCGTTGACAACGTGGCGCCGGTTTCGCGCTGTCCGCACTGGCAACAGGGAGGTGCAGGGACTGCGGGGTCTTGATCGGGGTGACGTGAAATGAAGACAGTCACGGTCCATGACCCAATGTTCCGACGGCTGAGCCGGAATGTACTTTTGCGGCACGGGCTGATGGCCCTCCTCTCTGCTGGCCTCGTTCTGATTTTTGCGGCTATCCATGGCGAGTGGAGTCCGATGCACCGCTGGAACCGGGCACTTGCCGACGCCTCGCTGGTGCTGGTTGCGCTTTCGATGGGCCTGGGGCCTCTGGCCCGGCTCCTCAGACCCGCAGTGTTGGTGCTGCCCTACCGCCGTGAGTCGGGCATCTACGGCTGCCTTCTGGCGCTTGCGCATGCTGGAATCATTCTTGTCGGCTGGGTCGAATGGGACCTGATGCGGCTCTTCGGCTTCGAATGGCATCCCGAACTCCTCAGCTATGTCATGTTTCAACATGGCTTTGGTCTGGCCAATGCAATCGGGATCGCCGCCTTGCTCCTCGCGATCCTCCTGGCAACAACATCAAGCGATGCCGCAATGCGCCGCCTTGGCGTTTCCGGCTGGAAGTTCCTGCAGATGGGTGTCCTGCCGCTTTGGTGGCTGTCTGTAGCGCATGTCGCCTACTTCCTGTTCATGCACTTCCTCAGCTTTCACCGGGCGACGCCCGAGCCGAACCCCCTGCAGTATTGGTTCGTCGGACTGGTGGTCTTGGTCCTGGGACTGCGACTTGCCGCTTACCTGAAAACCATTGGCGGCAGACGCATGCCGGAGTCTCAGTACGAGAGGGCCAAGCATGCGCCGATCTGAACGGGATATTGCCCGGGCCTCACGGGTAACGACGCGTCGGTCGCTGATGCTGGGCGGCGTGATGACCTCGGTGGTCGGTGTGCTTGGTTTCCGGATGTGGCAACTCGGTGTACGCGATGCTGAGGAATATTACCTCCTGGCCGAGGAAAACCGGATCAATTTGCGGCTGGTGCGCCCCGACCGGGGCCGCATCTTCGACCGCGCGGGCAAGATCGTCGCGGACAACGAACACACCTACCGGATCATGCTCGTGAAGGAGGAGGCCCGGGACGTCGATGACGTCCTTGCGAAACTGCAGCGGCTTCTTGGTCTGACGAGCGAGGATATCGACCGGATTCGGGAGCAACTTGACCGCGTTCGGGGCTTTGTCCCGGTGACCGTTAAGGACAGGGTCACCTGGGAAGAGTTGTCAATCATCGCCTTGAACACCCCGGCTCTTCCGGGTGTCCACCCGGAGATGGTCCTGTCCCGGGTCTATCCCTTCGGGCCGGACTTTGCCCATCAGGTCGGCTATGTGGGACCCGTCAGCGACAGCGATCTCACAGCCAAGGACGGGGAACCCGATCCGCTTTTGCGCTCGCCGGACTACCAGATCGGCAAGACGGCGCTTGAGCGGATCCACGAGCGTGCGTTGCGCGGTGAGCCGGGAGCTCAGCGGGTGGAGGTCAACGCCGGCGGCAGGACCATGCGCGAGCTGGCACTTGATCCGCCGACCCCCGGCTCGGACATGCAGATCACACTGGATCATCATTTGCAGAACTTCATGCGTGTGCGCCTCGAAGGACAAAGCGCGGCAGCAATCGTAATGGATGTGACAAACGGTGATCTTCTTGGCTGCACGTCTGCGCCTGCATTTGACCCGAACCTCTTCGTGCGGGGGATCTCGAGCAAGGACTACAGCGGTCTGCGCGACAGCGAGTTTCGCCCGCTTGCCGACAAGACCGTTCAAGGGGCCTATCCGCCGGGATCCACGATCAAGATGTCGAATGCGCTCGCGGCTCTGGAGAGCGGAGTCATGGACCCAGCAGAAACCGTAACCTGCAACGGATACGTGGAAATCTCTGGTCGCAGATTCCATTGCTGGAAAAGCGGCGGCCATGGGCGGGTCGACATGGTCGGTGCGTTGCGGCAGTCTTGCGACGTCTACTTCTACGAAGTCGCGCAACGGATCGGGATCGACGGCATCTTTGCGATGAACGACCGTCTCGGACTGGGCCAGAAATACGACCTTCCGCTGTCGGGAATGGTTCACGGCAACAATCCCTCACGCGCCTGGAAGCAAGAGCGCTACGGTCAGGATTGGTTGATTGGCGACACGATCAACGCGTCCATTGGCCAGGGCTTCACGTTGACCTCGCCAATTCAGCTTGCCACGATGACCGCGCGCCTCGCCTCAGGAACGGAAGTCCTCCCACGTCTCGTGCGCCCGCTCGGTGGGGCCAGCCCGGGTGAACCTGCGCCTGCCTCACTTGGTCTTTCGGCAGAAGCGCTTGCGATCGTGCGACAAGGGATGTTCGAGGTGTCGAACCACGAGCGTGGTACGGCCTATGCCTCGCGGATCGCGGATGTGACCAAAGCAATGGCCGGGAAGACCGGAACGAGCCAGGTGTTTTCGATTACAGCGGCCGAGCGCGCAGCCGGTGTCCGATCGCAGGACGAACTCCCATGGAACAGGCGGGACCATGGGCTGTTCGTGGCCTTCGCACCCTTCGATGCGCCTCGATATGCCGTGACTGTTGTAGTGGAGCATGGCGGCGGCGGCTCAACGGCGGCGGCACCGATCGCGCGCGACATCATGCTCTTTGCCCAACACGGCGGCCTGCCGCCCGAAGATGCCTATCCTACTGCTCAGCGGGCCCGAATTCGGGAGGATCTGGCTCAACTGTCCGAACGGATTCTCCCGCCGGATGGGGTGACACCGATCACCGTGAGCCGGACATGAAGGCCACCAAGCCAAGAGCTGGCAAGTTCAGAGGCGCTGCGATTGTTGCGCCCGCGGCATTCTTTCTGCTGTCCGCGCCACAAGCAGACGCGTTCTTCCACAATAGCCCCGATCTCGAACAAGGTCGCGCCATCTATGAGGCGGAATGCGCGTCGTGCCACGGCGCCGATCTGGAAGGACATCCCGACTGGCGAACGGCCAATGAGGACGGGACCTATCCCGCCCCGCCGCATGACGCGGGCGGCCACACCTGGCATCACGGCGACATCATGCTGCACGACTACATCAAACGCGGCGGGCAGGCCGTCCTTGACGAAATGGGCGTTGCCTTCACCTCCGGCATGCCGGCTTTCGGCGACCGTCTGACGGACGAGGATATCGAAGCTGTTCTCGATTACATCAAATCGACTTGGCCCGACGGCATCCGCGCCACGCAAGCAGAGCGGAGCGCCGTCGAGGCACTCGCCCCATGATGCCTGACCCGAACGATAGTCTGTCGGTCCAAGTTTGGACTTGCCTCTCGAGTTACTTGAGGAAGCATCAACCCTCAAAAAATGTACGAAATGAAAGGTCCGCCCGATGCGAATGAAATCCCTGCTGCTTGCCAGTGTCTTCTGTTTCCAAGTCGCTATGCCGTCCTTCGCGCAGGAGGTCTCGGATGAACGCATCAAGGCTCTCGTCGCCGAGGCCCTGCGCGAAAACCCCGAACTGATCCTCGAAGCGCTCCAGGCCCTCGAAGAGCGGCAGGCGGAAGCGCAGGCAGCCGCCGCAACCGCAGTATTGGCCAATGAACGCGACACATTGGAACGTGACCCTAACGCACCGGTTCTAGGCAATCCGAAGGGCGATATCACGGTAGTCGAGTTCTTTGACTACAACTGCCCCTACTGCAAGCGCGCCATGCCGGAAGTCGACGCTCTTCTGGCCGAAGACGGCAACATCCGGTTGGTGATGCGCGAATGGCCAATCCTCAGCGAGGGATCTGCCTTTGCCGCACGCGCCGCGCTCGCATCCCGGAAGCAGGGCAAATATGCTGAGCTCCACAATGCTCTGATGGGTATGCGCGGCAAGGTAGAAGCCGACACGGTGCTGCGTGTCGCCGGCGAAATCGGCTTGGACTTGGACAGACTCAAGGCAGACATGCAGGCGCCAGAGATCGACGAGCACATTGCAACCTCGATGCGTCTGGCCGAGGCGCTCGGTTTCAACGGGACGCCATCCTTTGTCGTAGGCGATCAGCTGGTCCCCGGTTTTGTTGAAAAGGCGCAGCTTTCCGAAATCGTGGCTTCTGTTCGGGCATCAGAATGAGTGGTTCGAAACGAGTCGCTTCGGAATGCTCCTGTTGCACCGCCTTCCCTGCTCGCAGGACGATCCCGGCCGTCCCGGCCCTCGCGGCGGTACTATGGATCGCTCTGTCTGGAATTGCGGCAGCGCATTCGTTCATTGCAGCAATTCTCGTCGTCAGTGAGAATGTTGAGCAAGACCTTGCGGAGGCTGTCCGAGGATTCGTGTTGGCTGCCGACGAGCGGGACGGGCACCCAAACGAAACCTCCGACGGGCATCTGGGCGGCGTTGACGTGCATGTTCTTCCGCTTCCGGCCGAAGCCACCAGACTTGTCCAGAAGTTGACTGGCTCACCAGACGAGCCGGCTGATGTCGTCATCGTCCTTGGACCGAAGCCTGCCGCCGACGACGCGGCGAGCAAGTACAGCCGTGCGAGCACCGTTCTGGTGCAAGCACTCCTTGCGGAGGGCTGGAATGGTGATGACCGCATGGACGGTTTCGTCACACGCTACCGGCTCGCCTACGGCAAGGAGCCCGGTCTTTTGGCCGCCTCAGCCTACCACGCGGCGCGCAGGTTGGATGTCGCGATCAGACCGCTTGACGGAGCGGGGCCGCGGGATGTGCTTCTGGAAGCCTGGCAAGCATCCGAGGTCGGCTTGCAAAGATGAGCCTATGGTCTCTCGCGCGGCGCGCACCGGGTGGGGATCTCACGCCGCCGGATAGCTGGTGAAGACCGTACTGCTTCCGTCCAGACCGACCATAACGACATCATAAGCCTGACGCTCTGTCTCTGGTCCCATTCCCGGTGAGCCGAATGGCATGCCCGGAACGGAAAGTCCCACTGCCAAGGGGCGTTCGGCCATCAACCTGCGGATATCCGCTGCTGGAACGTGCCCTTCGATGGTGTAGTCGCCGATGGTCGCCGTGTGGCAGGACGACAGGTTCTCCGGGATACCGCGCTCCCGCTTATAGGTCGCGAGGTCTTCGACACTGCGCTCTTCAAAGCTGACGTTGAAGCCGCTTTCGCGTAGGTGGCCGATCCAGGCGTTACAACACGGACAGCCAGGGTCCTTCACCACATGGATCCGTTCGTCCCCTTCGGCCAGCAAAGGCACAGTGCTCATGGCAAGGATGGCCGGTCCGGCAAGAAGAAGAGTACGGCGCGCAAGGATCATCAAAAGCCCCATTTTATGTGTCACCGCAAAATACTGCCAAAGGCCGGGCGTGGCGAGCGCAGTATGGCTCCCAATAGGCCTGATCACCAAGAAACTACCGAAGACGCGCGTCCCCGGCCTGCACCAGAAGGACGCCGTGATTCTCATCTGCGTCATCGTCCGTAATCCGACGGGTCTGAACGCCCGGCAGATCTGCGAAACCTTCCATCATCCGTTTCGGGAACCAGGTCATTCGCAGGCTTTCGAAGCCGGGAACGCCTTCCAGTACGCGCGATATTGCAATTGTGCAGTTCGCCTTGGGCACCGCGCCGTACGCTTTGGCACGCGCCATGATCAGGTCCGCAACTTCTGGTGAAACCATGATTGTCTGCTCGACAACGTCGTAAGTTTCGCGAGCATGGTAGTCGATGTAGAAGTCGACCATCTTCGGCGTGATCCCGAAATGGACGTCGTTGCGCTCTGGAAGCTTCGGATGTCGCCAGGTTCCCGCCGGGTCAAAGAGAACACGCTCTGAGCCATTGATCAAAAGCCCGGCGTGCGCACCGGCGCCGCTGCGGGTCGACAGGACGGTATAGAGCGTGACCGAGGTCGGGCCGACATGTTCATAGCGCGCGTCGGCCACGGCTTCATCCGGCGCCCAGATCGGTTCGGCGCCGCAGGCGGACAGCAACAGAGTTGCGAAAAGGGCGAAGACCAATCGTTTCATGGTGTGTACCGTCAGATCATTGAAGTTTTCGCGACCCGCGTTCGGTTGCCAGTAAACTCTGCGCTATCAAGTCAAGACGAGGGAAAACGCGGCAATTCTGCTGCAGTCGATGTCATCGCCATATTGCCCAGACACCAAACTGTCAGATGACGGCACCAGACCACACTGATACACATGACGTCATGACCCGCTCGTTGTTTCCTATGCGTGCACTGATCCTCGCCGCCTATCTTCTGGCGGCGATCCTGCCAATGCTTGCCTTCTCCGAAGGTCGGCAACAGTCTCAGGCCGACCATGAGCAGATGATGGCGATGGCTGGCCATGGCGCGCATATGTCATCCGCAGGCAGCCCGATTGACGATGCACAACGGCTGCTTTGCCAGCAACATTGTCTTTTTGCGGCTGCGGCTCTTCCCGCCCCAAGCCCGGGCGTCGTCGCCATCGCGCGTTCGGTTGAAATCAACCTGAACAATGACCTGCTGGCTGCATCGCTTGCGCTCCCGCCACCTGGCCCACCTCCGAAACGCACACTGATCTGACCCTATAGCTCCGGTTCGCCGGGGCCTTCAGTCTTTTCACATTGCGATACAGGAGAATTCGCATGATCGCTCTCTCTCGCCGCGGCTTTCTGGGCGCTTCTGCGGCTGCTGCCGCCTCACTTATTCTGCCTGCTCGTGCTAGAGCACAATCAGCCCGCATGTCGCTGACGGCGACGACCCGGACGCTCGATATCCGGGGCAGGGCCGCCACCGTCTGGGGGCTGATGGACGGCAACGGCCGGTCTGGATTGGTCCTCGACCCGGGTCAGGCATTCGCCGTCGATCTGACGAATACCCTGACCGAGCCGACCATCATCCACTGGCACGGACAGATCCCGCCAAACGCTCAAGACGGCGTGCCGGACATGCCCATGGCCACGCTGCAACCCGGCGAAAGCCGCGCCTATGACTTTGCCGCGCGCCCGGGCACGCACTGGATGCATGCCCATATCCCCGCGCATGAGATGCTGCTGCTGGCCGCCCCCCTGGTCGTGCGGCGGCCCGAGGATGTTGCGGCCGATCGGCAGGACGTGACGCTGTTCCTGCACGACTTTTCGTTCAAGCCGCCTGCGGAGGTGCTGGCAGAGATTACCGGCGGCGCGTCCATGGCCGGGATGGACCACAGCCAGATGGGTCAGGACGGCATGGCCGGCATGGACATGGGCGCAATGGGTCAGGGGGACATGATGGCCATGCCGGGCATGGACGGCATGGCGATGGACCTGAACGACTACAACTTTGACGCCTACCTTGCCAATGACCGGACGCTGGACGACCCCGAAGTCGTGCAGGTGGACAAGGGCAGCAAGGTCCTTGTTCGGGTGATCAACGCGGCCGCCGCGACGGTGTTCTGGATCGACACCGGCGCACTGACCGGGCGGCTGGTTACTGTGGACGGAGAGCCGGTGCAGCCCCTTCCTGGCAACCGTTTCGGAATCGCGATGGGCCAACGGCTTGACATCGAGCTTAATGTTCCAGCCGAAGGCGGGGCCTTCCCGGTCCTCGCCCTGCGCGAGGGTGCAAGAGAACGGACGGGTCTCGTCCTTGCCACCCCGGGGGCCACGGTGACGAAGGTCGCCAACATGTCCGACGCCGACCATCCTGCCTTCAGCGCCGATCTGACGCAGGAAGCGGCCCTGCGCGCCGTCACCCCGCTGCCGGAGCGCGCGGCATCGTCGCAGCCGATGTTGATGCTGGGCGGCTCGATGATGCCCTACGTATGGACCATCAACGGGCAGACCTGGGGCAAACATTCCCCGGTGACCGCGAAAACCGGCGAGCGTGTCGAGATCATGTTCCACAACATGTCAATGATGGCACATCCCATGCACCTGCATGGCCACGCTTTCCAGGTGGTCGGCGTGGGCCAGAACCGGATCGCGGGTGCTGTTCGTGACACCGTTCATGTGCCGCCGATGGGGATGGTGACGGTCGCGGTGGATGCGGGTGAAGCGGCGCGGTGGATGCTGCATTGCCATCACATGCCGCATCTCTCGACAGGCATGATGACTGAGTTCGCGGTTTCGGCCTGACGACGATCCGGACCCGCAGATTGCCTGCGGGTCCGGCCTTCCGCGATGGGAAAACCAATGCCTGTTCAGATGGGTCGTCGACCTCTCCTTGCCGGTCTTGCAGCGAGCTTCATTGCGGGGCCCGCCCAAGCGCGACCGCCTTTCCGGCTGCGAAAGGACCCGCAGCCTCTGCTTTCCCCGCCTATCCAGGATGAAGCAGGAACCACCAGGGTTCTTGGGGACTTTGCCGGGCGTGTGATCCTTCTGAACATCTGGGCGACTTGGTGCCCGCCCTGCCGGGAAGAGATGCCGGCACTCGAACGTTTGGAAGGGCTGCTTGGAGGCCCGGATTTTGCCGTGCTACCCCTTTGCATCGACGAGGGCGGGATCGAAAGGGGCCGAGGTTTCTATGATGAGATCGGGCTTGTAAACCTGCCGCTCTACTGGGCGGAACCGTTGCGGGTTCAACTGGCTTTGGCCTTCATCGGACTGCCGACGACGCTTCTGATCGACCGCGAGACGCGTGAAATCGGGCGGCTTCAGGGCCCCTTCGACTGGGGAAGCGACGAGGCTGTCCGTCAGATATCGGATCTGCTTTGATCGGTCGCCATTCCCTTGATTAAATCCCTGCCTAGCACGTTGAGTTCGGAAATGGACAGATCAGGCTGCCTGATAGCTGGTGAAGATTTCGAGACTTCCATCCCGGCGAACCAGCAGAACGTCATAGGCGTCTCGACTGTCTTCTGATCCCATGCCGGGGGAGCCGTAGGGCATGCCGGGTACTGCGAGGCCGACTGCGTCAGGACGCTCGTCGAGCAGCCTGCGGATATCTGCAGCCGGGACATGGCCTTCGAGCGCATAGCCGTCAACGGTTCCTGTGTGGCAGGAAAAGGCCTTTGCCGGAATGCCCTGATCCATCTTGAAGCGGATCAGCAAGGTTCCCATCGACACCTCATCCGTTACTGTGAACCCTTTTTCGCGCAAGTAATCCACCCATGCCTCGCAGCACTCGCAACCGCGCCCTTTGACGACATGGATCGGTGGTTCTTCCTCTGCCCTGGCGGCAGGGGCCAGGGCGAAGGCTGCTGATGCAAGCATGAGTTCACGGCGACCGATAAAATACCTTTTCATCCACGTTCCCCGTCGGTTGTTGGCATGAAGCCGGTTTCGCTGCGCCAAGTGGCAAGTGCATCAAGGTCAGCAGCAGTAGCAATCTCTTGCTCCGGCAGGGCGTCCTGGTCTTTCGGGTCGACCGGTCGGCCATCGACACGCACTTCGTAATGGAGGTTCGGGCCGCTCACGAGCCCTGTCGCGCCGACCGCGCCAATCTCGTCGCCCGCCTTGACCCGCGTTCCGACGCGAACGTCTTCAGCAATCTCAGAGAGATGCGCATATCGCGTGACGACCCCACCGCCGTGGTCGATGTCGATCGTGATGCCATAACCGCGGATCGAGCCCGCAAAGATCACCCGACCGGCACCAGTCGCCGAAACCTCGGTCCCCACGGGGGCCGCGTAATCGATCCCGGTATGCATTCGAACTCCGCCCAGCACGGGATGGTTCCGGCGGCCAAAGACGGACGACAGGCGGGCACCAAGGATGGGGGCCGCGGAACGCTGCACGGCTTCGCCATCTTCAAAGACGATGACCCCAGCCTACATGCTGCGCGCCTTTGCCAAGGAAGCCCGGGCCGAACTGCGGCGGCTCTTGGCGGAAGATGATCTTGCGCCGCATGTCGATGAGGCGAGGCGCATCTTTGCCATGGCAGCATCGGACATGGCGGTCGGCGAACCGATGACCGTCTACGCCCAAAGCTCCGCTATCCGGGCTATGCATGCGGCACTTGATGACCCTTGGCTGATCGAGGCCCGGGCGACGATCGTTGGTGCCTTCCTCGCCGCGATTGCGTCGCTGCTGATCGAGGCGCGACGCGTCAGATAGACCCGGACAATGCAACAGAATTCGATGAACTGCCTCCGGTTACTCGCAGGCAAGATCGGGCAGCGGCGCTGTCTCGAAGGTCAGACTGTCGGCGCTTGTAACGAGCGCGAACTCGCCGCCCGAGCGGAAGGTAGCCACCATTTTCGACCAGTCCGCTGCGTCAACCGATGCCTGTGCGGCGATGCCGTTGTTGACCGGCAGGCGGGCCTGTTCGCCCGACTTTGCGAGAACGACGACCATGTCCGGTGCGGCGTCTTTGACAAAGCGAACCACGAACGCGCCGTTGGGCGTTGGCCCAAAGACGCGATCCGGATCGCAGACAAGCCGCACCTCACCCGCTTCGCTGGTGAGCGCGTAGGTCGGCAGGCCACGTTCGACACCTATCGTCCAGGCGTCGAGCGCGTGGACGGGAACAGACATCGCCGCAAGCGCGGAAACAGCCAGAACGGGGGACAGAACATGCATCGACAGGAAAGCCTTTCGTGGTTCGCGTGGCGACAGCAAAGCACCACTTCTGATGTCGTTAGATATGTTCTGACAGAGTTCATGTCCATGACCGCTAGCCGTCAACGGATGACAGGAGGCCGGTATGGAAGAGGTCGCTAGAAGCAGCTCCAAAAGCCCGACCATCGATCGTCGCCTGTGGCGGATCGACCGCGGAGACCGGGAACTCGTTGCAGAACGGCACCGCACCGTGAATGGCCGGTTCAGGACCGTGTGGCTGGTCCCGGAAGAAAGCCTGCGTGGCGTCCTCTGGGTCGAGGTTGTCGAGGGAACACCGGGCGATCCGTCACCATGACCCATCAGCTTTCTGAATCGGACCGCCCGGATCGATTCAGAAATGCAATTAGACTTGGAGAGCAATAAGGCGGAGTCTGTGCAGAGGAGGACCGCCTTGGCTCTGGCACATCTGCACCGCATCGACCCTGAGCACAAGATGGCGCGATTCTACTGCATCGATGTTGCGGCGACGCTGTTCGGAGACGTCTCCGTCTTGCGGACCTGGGGCCGGATCGGAACGCACGGACGGACAAGACTCGAGACTTGCGCCACCGTGGAAGAAGCGGAGAGGGCGGCATCTCAAACTCTTCGACAGAAGATGCGGCGGGGCTATCTGCCTGCTGGCCAAATGCTGCCGCCAGACCTTGTGGTGTGAGATCTGTCAGGCCTTACGCTGAAGCCTGCCCTCCAGCTCGGCACCGGCCTCGATGGCGATCTGCTCATGGGTGACGTCGGCCTGCACGACCGCACTCGGCGCGAGCTGAACGTTTCGCGCTGAGACCCTGCCGGAAACCACCCCGAGCACGACGAGGTCGTGGGCGACCACGGAACCTTCAACACGACCTGAACCAGCCACGGTGATCTCCGGCGCCCGCAGTGAGCCAACGACATTGCCTTGGACCTCGATCGGTCCATTGGAGGTGGCATCACCTTCGACGACAAGGTCCTGCGCGAAGACGCTGCGGCGAGCGTTTGCGACGGCCGGGTCCGGCCAACGGTCGAGGTCGCCATTTGGGGTATTCATCTTGGTGCCGCCTTAGCTCAACGTCGTGCTGCATGACTGGACCAGAAGCGAAACGAAAGGGCAACACGCGGCGCCGTGATCGGCGAAGAGACGCAGAGCCCTCGGTACCACATAACTCGTCCGGCAACGGTCGTCGCCGGTCCTCCCTTACGAGCTGTATAGACTGCGTCATCAATCATGGTGATCCTCAAGGCCGTGGTCGCTCTGCCAATTGGGTGTAATTGGGTGCGGAAACGGGTGTCGCCGAGCGCCGGCTTGAAATCACGTTCACGCGCATGTATATGTTTGTGCATATGCAATGGAGGCCACCATGCCGCAAGCTTACTCCCACGACCACGTGCCAGGCCGGGAAGCCAAGCTCTTCCGCAACAACAAGAGCCAGGCCGTGCGCATCCCGGCCGACTTCGAATTGCCAGGTGATCGTGTGATGATCCATCGCGACGGGGACCGCCTTATCCTCGAGCCGGTTCGGCGTCGGAGCCTTCTGGCCGTGTTGGCCGATCTTGAGCCACTCGGTCCGGAAGACCAGTTTCCCGATATCGACGACACACTCTTGCCTCCGCGCGAGGTCGACTTTTGAGCCGACTGTACATGCTGGACACCAACATCGTGTCCGATCTGGTGCGCAACCCGCAGGGTCCGGTCACGCAGCACATCATCAAGGTCGGGTCCGAGGCCATCTGCATCAGCATCATCACCGCCGCAGAACTGCGATACGGCTGCGCGCGGAAGGGATCAGCCAAGCTGCTCGAAAATGTCGAAGCAATTCTCGGCAGCATCCAGGTCTTGGCCTTCGACGTGCCGGCCGATGCTGAGTATGGTAAGATACGGGTCGAACTTGAAGCCGCTGGCAAACCGATCGGTCCCAACGATCTCCTGATCGCGGCCCATGCCTATGCGCTCGGGGCGGTTCTGGTCACAGCCAACATGGGCGAGTTTTCCCGGGTGAGGGGCCTGCATGTCGAGAACTGGCTGGACCAGCCTTGAGCCGCAGACATTCTAACTTTGCTCAGGTGCGACAGTTCTACTTTGCGGCTACAAGAAGGTGTCGCATAATTTTGATTATGTAATGTAAACATCCATCATACAGGACTGACCCCAGTCCAACAAACTAAGGGCTCTCACGTTTCCAGTGTTGCGCAATGTGAGCCCGAGTGAGCTGCTCACCCCTTTTTGAGATTTTTTCGATCCAGTCAGGCGCCATGGCTGAAAAATTGGTGGGATAGTTGGCAACTTCGTCGGCACTTACCAGGTCCGGCGGAGGATTCAGGATCCGGTCGTCGGCTTGGCCAAGGTAAGGCAGGATGAAGCCCTTCAGAACACCGCCCTTCTGCAAGTCGTATAATCGTTGCATAGTTGCGTTCTGAGATCGTGAGAACATGGTGTCCATCACAGCATACATGCGGGATCCCCAAAAGGTTGGAGCTGAGGACATCGCGATGCTGTAGCCGGCCCGCGAGACTACAAGGCGCTCATACTTACCGACGTGAAGGCTAATCGCTGGGTCACGATCCGACCAAAGCGGCGCAAGGCCCAAGTTATCGTACACGCCCCCATCGGTCAAAACGACCTGCTGGCGAGACCTTTGGCCATTCTTGTTGAAGATCATCGAGAGTTCGAGGGTTGGCAGAAAGGCCGGGTAAGCGGCAGACGCGGTTACCGCGTCGGAAATCCTCACCGACCCAGCGTCCGCAACCCCGCGGCGCCACGAGCCAACGCCGTCCTTCGCGAAGTAGAAGGCTGAGCTGGCCATGATGTCACATGCGACGATGATCAGATTGGGACGATCTTCGCGAAGGTCGGATAGAGTGCGCCCTTCAAAAAGGTCGTCAAGAACGCGCCGCAGCACGGTTGTCCTGCTCGCCCAACGACGTGAGCGACTTTCCAGCAAAAATCCTAGGGATGGCCGAACCGCACGAGGAAACGCCTTCAAGGCAAGCCTTGTGCTCCCCAGGGTTAGGCGGTTCAGCCAAGTTAGCGTGCAGCTTGCAACCGCCTTCGGCCCCTCGGCGGTGGTGAACAGCACTTTGATTGCTGGACGAACGAACCCACGAGTCAGGACCTCAATGATTACGCGCTCAAACTTGTCGAATTCACCTGGGTAGCTGCAATAGAGCGCCGCGACAACGCTGCCGCCGGACACCGCCGAGATCGTCGATACCTCGTCGAGGAGTCCTTCGGACCTCAGCGCCCTGAGGCAGCCGAGATGGAACGCCATGGCCCGGCTTCCGCCACCAGATAGTGCCAATGCAACACGCTCTGGCGCCTTTGATTTAGTGTCACTGTTCATTTGTATGGGACATGGTGCCTTCGAGGCTTACACGGCCCTGCCAGGCAACGCGGAGCCAGGTTTCACGTTCCCCGCAGATCATCATGGCATACGGCACATCAGTAGGATCTAAGTGCCGTGACAAGTAGGCAAAGACCGTCTCGTCGTCTCGGCTAGGTCGAGCTGCCGCATGAACAGGGTGGCTATGCCACTCGCCGACATAGTGCAGTCGACCCGCAGTTTTAGCCGCCATTCCTTCTATGATTGGCCTGAGGTTCCGAGCTCCGCGGACAAAGTAGGTTGGCGCTTGTCGGCTGTCAGGCGGAGCAGGTAAGGCGGCGACAATGTTGACGGTGCCCCGAATAATGTCGAACGTGCCTACCAACACACCACCTGTCTCATTGGGGGCTGCTGCGGCCCTAAGGTCTGCCATCATCGTCAGCACTGATTTGCTGACTGCAATACGAAGGTCGACCGACGTATGTCGATGCACTGGCGAAATCGGCAGCGCTATTGGCACAATGCCCCCAGAGTCAGGGTCGAGCCGCCAAATCACAGCGGTGAGCGCCGTAGAACCGACCAAAGAGACCAACTGGCCAGCGGCAATCCCACACAGGGTCTGCACCTGCCAAGGCGGCAGCGGCCGTGTGAGGTCTTGGCAAGCATTGGCGTATCGGATGCGGTCGATTCTGGCGGCATCGAGATGCCCGGCAAGTCCTGGCGCAGTAGCAGTCGCCAGAAAGTACTGGGCCTCGATCTCGTCAAGACGGGTTGTCCGTCTAGCGTCTTCGGCAAGGATCACAAGGTCAGCCCCATCGGGACTGAAGAAGATGCTGGCGGCTCGCTTTATGTCTTGCCGGTCGGACAAGTGGGCGACGACCGCTGGAGAAGCGCTGAAATCGACCACAAGGTCGGCCAGCGCGAGTTTGTCAGCGTGCGGCTCCATACGAAGAACGTCTGCACGAGTAGCGGTTGCATCAGCCTCAACAAAAAGATGGTTGACCTGATCTGCAAGCGCGTGGGCTTTGGGCGCGCCAACCCACGCATCGCCATAGCTTTGGCGAACTGTGTTGTGGGGCAACACCACATCATCGTCGATGATGGCCCAGGCACCGATCCCGGTTCTCGCAGTGTTCATTACGACGTTGGAGCCGATTGCCCCTGCCCCGATGGCCACAAGTTGCGCATCAGCACGTTCTGGCACCGCTGAATGTGCTCGAGCCGTGCTCCTATCCAAGCGCTGTACAACGCGCCAGCCTTGAAGCTCGATGGTACTCAAGTCTTTGACCAACCGAGGCAGCATGGCTTGCCCAGTAAATACCTTCCCGTTGTCTCGGTGCGTGATCGTCAGACCAAGGCATTCGCCGAAATCCGCCAAAGTGCCGACGGGTTGATAGGCCCAAACCTCCACGGCCTCGTCCGGCCCCTCGGCGGTCCTACGCTTCGGCACGGATACAAGGAGCAGAGGGTAGTGGTCGGCTGCATGAGCCAATTGCTCTGGCGCAACGATCCACTGTCGCATTTCGGTGAAGAGGTTGCCGCCCAGTTCGTCGGATAGTTTCAGCAGGCCGCCAAGGTCATACGGACGCGCGTGCAACGCACCATGTACCTGCGAGGGCAAAACTGTCGAGAAAAGCGCGAAGCGTGGCAAGCCTTCGCTGTCAGACCTCTGATGCGTGTCTAAGCAAATTGTCCAGCGCTCTTCGTGTTCAACCGCACCGACGAGATGCCAAGGACCGACTGGCTCTCCTGCTGGAACGATCAACGTATGGGCCGTACCTGGGATTAACGGCTCAAGGCCCTGTTCATCCTGATGAAGCAGGCCGCTTGCAGTCCGCGACAGCCAATCGCGTAGCCGTTCTATCAAAACTTGTGCAGTTAGCGTCCGCGACAGGTCCTGCCACGCCTCCTCCCAGACGCAAAGGCTTAACCCATCAGCCCCGCGATCCCTGACCGTGTGAACGAGGCCCACTGGGAAGTCGGCACGTAATGAAAGCACTAGTGGGCTCGCAACGTCGCCAGGTGAAAACACAAGGCGCAACGGCTCTACCGGCTGGATCGGGACTACCCGATCCTGTGCCAATTCTGGCTCTATCTCAATGTCAAGCTCACATCCGTCCGCCTTGATCAGTGTCGCGAAGGGATGGTCAACCGATCTAGTCAGATAGCCGACGACCGCTTGAGCGAGCTTGGAGGAGGCCTCCGATACGCCCGCTGTCACAAAGACCCCGCACGAGGCGCGGGAGCGGCTATGACGGCGGGGGTACCACCAGCTGCCTTGCGTACCTTAGCGCCCGTGCCGCCAATCTCGATGACCAGCGGCTTCGGGCTGGTCTTCGAGGGATGCTCCATTGTTACTATAAACTGACCGCCGAGGTCGCGTGCAACCCGCTTGTAGTAATTGACGGCTTGGCGATGAGGCGGCTGAGTCGTGTCCTCGGACGGAATTGGGTCGCTGGTCGAGACTAAGATGCCGGCCGTTCGGCCTTGGGTCTCGTAGAGCCAGCGTAGCCGGTCGACCGGGTCTGTCTCCTCGGCACCCTTCTCCTCCGCGAGCGACGTGTAACTCGAATGGTGGGGGACGTTATTGATATCCCATTCAAGCCGGGTGTCGTTTTTGTGATACCTCGTCACCCGTACTATTCCGTCGATCGTCTCGTGGTCGACATCTGCCGAAAGGATCAGCTTTGTCGCACGGCCTTGGACTTCGAAGGTCGCCTGCACAAACAAGGCTGACGCGTTGCGCACGATGACGCCGTTATCAGTGTGCTCGGCGAACGGCGAATGCGCGAAAAACTCCACACTGTCTGAGGCCAGGTTGAACTCCGGGCAAAGCGTACCTGCGTCGCTAATTAGGTTGCGACGCTTTGACGGTTCGATGTCACGATCCCGGAGGAACTGGTCCAGCGCGTCCGGCCTCGAGAAGACCCGGATGCCCTTGCCCTCGATAAACCTATGCCGCGCCTCCGCTCGAAGTGTCCGGGCCTGACCCTCCACACCCTCCTCAAGTATGGCAGTGGCGGGCACCCACATCGTCTTAATTTTGATGCGGTCGCCGCCTTGGTACTTGGCCGCATGCTCCAGATGGAATACGTCCTTCGCGCGATTGCAATGATCGGTGTCGAGGTGAGTGAAGGCGACGACATCGATCTCCTTGTCGTCGCCCAGGCACTCCCGCAACTCTTTCTCAAGATCGCAGCGCTTGTCTGAGGCATCGTCCTTGTTACGCATGTCTGCGAAGTCGAAGAGCGCGAGACGGCCGTTCTCAAGCTCGATCAAGCAGCTGTCGGCGTTACCAATGTTGAAAAAGCGGACAATGTGCAAATCTAATCCCTCACACCTAAGGCCGGCCTGCTTGCCTAAAGTCGAACATAAAGAGAACTTGCGGCTGCCTCAAGAGCGTTGTGACGGAGGATGATACCGGCTGAGCCCGCTACCGCTTTCGCTGCAGCATTGGCCGTTGAGCACTGGCGTCAGTTCACACTGGCTACTTCCTTGCAGTGGTCCTTGACTTGCATACTCCACAGTCGGCTTCGTGCTGCGCCGTTTAAGAATGGCCACTTCGAAGAGAATCTCCTGCACCCTATATGGGCTGAGCGTCGTCGAACGGCCCCCTCCCGACTAAGCCGACGGTCCAGCCCGGCGGGTTTTCCCGCCGGGCCAGCTTGTCGGTCGGCTTCAGAAGCCGACCTCGTCGTCGCGATCGACCAGTTCGGGCGCATCGCCCTCGGCCGCCTTCGGGCGGCTGAGGAAGTCGATCTTCTCGGCGATGATCTCGCAGCCGTAGCGGTCGACGCCCGCCGCGTCGGTCCACTTCGTGTAGTGGATCCGGCCCTGCACCAGAACCTTCATGCCCTTCTCGCAGTTCTCGGCGACCGACTTGCCGAGCCCGTTGAAGCAGGTGATGCGGTGCCATTCGGTATCCATCACGCGGTAGCCGTGCTCGTCGCGGACCGCGCGGCCTTCCGAGAGGCGGGGGCGCGAGGTGGCCAGGGTGAAGTGGGTGATCTTCGTGCCGCCTTGGGTGGTGCGGGCTTCCGGGGCCTGACCGATGTTGCCGGCGAGGATGACGATGTTCTGCATGGTGGTTCTCCTGAGTTTCCGCTGAAGGGACCATCCCTTCAACAAGACCCGGCAGAAGCCTGTCGGGAGACGTCCGCACGGCTGGGCCTAGACCAGCCGGAAACCTCCGAGGGCCCGGGGTGGCGCGGGCAGGACGCTTTGCGGCCAACACGGCCCGGGCAGGAGTTGGGGTTGCGTGCAGGAAACCGAACAGGCTTAGGGGACTGTCCGTCGAAGGGGAGGTGCCTCAGCCGGATCACAGGGGGAGAAACCCAAGCAGACACGCCCAGACCGATCTCATCCGGCAATGTCAGGCCCCAGGGGGAAAGAACCCGGGAAGAGGAGAGAGTACGATCACCACGTCCACCCGAGCCCCCTGCCCCGCTCGTCTCTTGCCGCGCGGTCCTTGCACGACTACGCCTGCTGTATTGGATCAACCGGAGCACCCGATGCCTGATTTCAACCTGGCCACCATGTCGCTCGCAGACCTGCGCGACTTGCAGAAGTCCGTGGCCAAGGCCATCTCCACCTTCGAAAATCGGCAAAAGGCGGAAGCCCGCGAAAAGGTCGAGATGCTCGCCAAGGACCTTGGCTTCACTCTTGCCGAACTGGCAGGACTGGGGGAGCCGAAACGCAAGCGGTCGCCCTCGACGAAAACCTTCCGACATCCGGAGAACCCGACCCTCACCTGGTCCGGGCGGGGACGCAAGCCGGGCTGGTTTGCCGCCCATGTCGATGCAGGCAAAGACCCAGACGTGCTGCTCGGCTGACTTGCGGGAATCGCTGTCCAATGGACCGCCTCGCCCCATTTGCTGTTTGCGAGGATCGCGAAGCCGACCCCGCGTAGCCGCAGTGTTCCCGTCGATCGGGCCGACCTAAAGGTGAAAGGCCCTGGCGGCGGCGGCCGCCACCCTCGTACGCCCGACGCAATGGGTGGGGAGTAGCCAGTGACAGTGCGGCTGGGCTTTTCCCGCTGCCGGAAAGCGCAAGTCATCCCGAGTGGGGCTAGAAAAATTGTAATCTTCGTGCTACATATTTTGAAAATCTGTAGTGCGAAGGTGGCAAATGCCTACTCCACATACTCCTCCTGCGGCCGTGCGCCGCGCCCTTCGGAAGCTCGGCGCGGATATCCACGATGCCAGACGCCGTCGAAAGCTACCGATGGCGGTCGTCGCGGAGCGCGCCTTCACGTCCCGTTCGACCTTGCAAAAGGTCGAAGCCGGCGACACAAATGTTAGCATCGGCATCTATGCAGGCATACTTCAGGCTCTTGGCCTGCTTGAAGGTCTTGGTCAAGTTGCGGACATAAGCAACGACAGCGTCGGGCAGGCACTGGCGAGTGCCGATCTGCCAAAGCACATTCATCTCAAGCGGCCAACGAGGTCGTCCCGCGATGGCTGACTTCGAAGTCCATATCGATCTCCACGGTCGCACTCGCCCGATCGGACTGGCGAGAAGCAACCGCGTTCGCGGCACAGAGACCATCCTTTTCGAATATGACGGCGCTTGGCTTGAGGACGCCGAGCGCTTCTCACTCGAGCCCGCGCTTGCTCTCACGCGTGGCGCCTTCGCTCCTCCGGCCGGACTGGTGACCTTCGGATCCATCGGCGACTCCGCGCCAGATACGTGGGGCCGCCGCCTCATGCAGCGCGCTGAGCGACGCTTCGCCGACCGCGAGGGCCGCGCAGTCCGCACGCTCGCGGAAAGTGACTACCTGCTCGGGGTCGCAGATGAGACGCGGCTCGGCGCGTTACGATTTCGCTGGGTCGGCGAAGAGGCCTTCCAAGCGCCGATCAGGGCCGGCGTGCCGGCCCTGATCGAGCTGGGCCGTCTGCTTCAGATCACCGAGCGGATTCTCCGGGACGAGGAAACGGACGAAGACCTTCAACTGATCTTCGCGCCCGGCTCCTCCCTCGGCGGTGCACGGCCGAAGGCCTCGGTCATCGACCAACATGGCCATCTCTCCATCGCCAAGTTCCCGAAGGAGACCGACGACTACAGCATGGAAACCTGGGAGGAGATCGCGCTGCGGCTGGCCGGCCAAGCCGGCATCGCCACCCCGCAACACGAACTTGTCGAAGTGGCCGGCAAGTCGGTGATGCTATCGCGACGCTTCGATCGCGATGGCGCGATCCGCATCCCGTTCCTGTCCGCAATGGCGATGATGGGCGCCAGGGACGGCGAGCGTGGCAGCTACCCCGAGATCGTCGATGCCCTGGCCCAGCATGGCGCGCAGGGAAAGACGGACGCCCACGCGCTCTATCGGCGCGTCGCCTTCAATGTGCTGATCTCCAATGTCGACGATCATCTGCGCAACCACGGCTTTCTCTGGCTCGGCAAGGCCGGGTGGTCGCTCTCGCCCGCCTATGACCTCAATCCGGTGCCCACCGATCTCAAGGCGCGTGTGCTGACGACGAACATCGACCTCGACGAGGGAACCTGCTCGCTCGATCTGCTCGAACAGGCGTCGGAATATTTCGCACTCACGCTGGCGCAAGCCCGAGCGATCATCAAAGAGGTCGCGACCGTGACCGCGACATGGCGCGAGACCGCGAAGGCCGTCGGCGCCCGGTCGGCTGAGATCACCCGCATGGCCAGCGCCTTCGAGCATGACGATCTCACGCGGGCGCTGGCGCTATGACCAGGACCTTTTTTCATAGCTTCGATCCGCAAGCCGCAAGCCCGGTCTCCGGGGCCACCGTTGATCTAGAAGTCTCCGAGATCGAGGATGCCGGTATCCGGGAGGTGCTGCAGACGCCAGGCGCAGCCTATGGCGCCTGGTCGATCCTCGATGCGCTGTTGACCCCGACCGGCGCAGGCACGCCGTTCGTGTTCAGGGAGCCGCTCGGTCAAGCACGGGAGGTCAAGGTCGCGCTCTCGGGCTTGTTCGGACGGTTCGTCGCGCGTGCCTACCTCGAGCGCTACTTCAACCTCTCGATCTTCGCCCATCTCGGCAGCCGCACGATCGACCTTGATCGCCGCCGTCAGGTCAAGATCACGCGCCTATCCCGCGGCGACCTGCCCGACTGGATCGCCTGCGCATCCGACCTGTCGTCGCTGACTGTCGCCGAAGCCAAGGGTTGCCATGATGTCGGCGGTCCCGCCAAAGCGCTGGACCGAGCATGGGCGCAGGCCCGGCGGATCGACGTCACCGCCCGAGGCCGCAAGGTCACGGTGAAGCGTATCGCGATCGCCACGCGCTGGGGAATGGCGACGGCCGGTCCAGCCGATGCCCGCCTTTCGGTTCGGGACCCGGTCGAGGAAGGCGAGCCGCATACCCAGGAGGAGAAGGACGCGCTCTTCATCGGCATGCTTCGGCTCCATATCGCCAATCTCATCAAACCGCTCGGGCATGCCGAACTAGCGGACGCGCTTCGCGGCCTCACACTGCAATCATTCCCGCGAAGGCTCGAAGGTGAGACCCAGCGGGCGCGATCGCTGCTCGACACATCCCCGGTGCGGGATGTGGACAAGGCGAGCGCCGCCATGGACGGTCTGATCGGCGGCATCGTCACCCGCGCGGGACCGCTTACCGACACCGGCGTTGAGCCTGCCGATCAAGAAGCACTCTCCCGCCTTAATCTCCGGCCAGTCTTTGTCGGGGTCGAGCACGAGCTCATTCGCGCTGCTATCGATGCCGAGCCGCAAGCCATTCGCAGCCGTCTCGCCGAAAAAGGGAGTCCGGACGAGTTTGCACGACCGGACCGTGCCGGCGGCTGGATCATTCCGCTTGGCCAAGAGCGGCGCATCATAGGCGGCATCTGAGACAACGACGGCGGAAGACAAGCATCATGGAAAACGGCCCGCCAGACCATGCGGGCAGGATCGGGGCAGAAGACATGGACGCGCAGGAGAATGACCTCTCGAACGAAGCCGCAGCACTTGCCGACATTCTCAAATGGTCGGCGGATCTGCCCGCCTGGCAGCGCGATGCGCTCAGGCGGCTGTGCGGTCAGTCCAAGCTGGAGACTGCCGACATCACGGCGCTCGTCGCGATCTGCAAAGGCGCTGATGCCGGCAGTCCGCTCGATGCGAACCACGTCAGGGATCCTGCAGCCACCGTCGTCACTGTCGCCGACCACTTCCAGCCTTGCGTTGCGATAGCCCTCCCGGGCGATCCAAAGCTCGGCGGCGGCCCTATTGGCCGCGAGGTGCAGCAGCTCGCTCGTGCCGCCGAAGTCGAGCAGGATCTTCACCTGCCCGGGTTGCGGCACCTCGACGACTTCGAAGGCCAATGTGCTGTCGGCGGAATGGCTGCGCATGATGGTGACAAGGATAATGCCGTCGGAAGAGAAGTTGCCCTCGTGCAGCGTGAAGGAGGCGGGCGCGGTCCAGGTTTGATGGGGGCGCGGCGGTTCCTTCTTCACAAGGCGGCCGATGCCGTTCGACCGCTCCCAGGCAGCGAGCTTCTTGGTGAAGCGCGCGGGCGGTTTGGGGCTGCCGTCGGAGTAACGGACCAAAGCACCCAATGGCGCGGTGTCGATGATGGAGTTTGCAGACATGATTCCTCACTCTGAATGCGAAGAAACGCACTCATTGCATTGATATTGTTTGGTTTTATGTGAAGTGCGGGCGGGTTTCCCCGCCCCCGAAGCTTCAGATCACTCGGCGGCGATCATTTGCGCCGTCTCGGGCGGCAGATCGGAGACGAGGAAGGCCGGAAGGTCGATGTCCTCGAGGGTTTCGACAGGGTCTGCGGTCAAGTCGTCACGATCCCCCACGTCACCGCCCTGCCCCTCCGTGCTTGCCTCACCCTGCAGCGCAACCAGATCGGCACGGCGCAGGACCTCCGGCAACCAGCCGCTGCCCTTGAGGAGCCGCTCGGCCTCCGTGGCCATCTCGGTCTTCTTGAGATGGTCGATCAATTGCGCCGCGCCTTCGCCCTTCGCCTCGCGCACAGCCTCGACAATCCGGACCTTGGGCACGCGGGAGAGATAATTTTCCGCCGTGGGTTCCCAGCCCGCTTCGACCATGTCGAGATCGACGGCCTTTGCCAGCATGTCGGCATGCTTCATGCGGCGGGTGAGACCGGAGGCCGAGATGCCCGCGCCATAGGGGTTCACCCGCTCATGGAGCGCGTTGACGCCTTGGGAGAGGCAATGGGCCAAGAGCGAGAGACGGCTCGCGGCATCAAGCGCCGTGAGATAGTCCCAGAGCCCAGCATCATCGCCCAGAGGGAGCTCGGTCTCCCATGCCGCATGACGCTCCTCGATGGCCTGGGCCACTGCGCTGTCCTTCAGGTCCGGCGCCTGCGCGGCCATGTAGACTGGGCGCACCGAGGCCTCGAGGCAGGATCCCGAGGACGACGACGTGCGGAAGGTGTCGGTCACTAGCTTCAGAAGCAGAAGGGTCAGGGCCACCTCAGGCGACCGCCCCAGGGCCTCGCGCAGCGCAAGGGTGCGGTGGGCTGTGAGTTCCATGACCAGCCGCTCGGGCAAGGGCTTCAGCGCGCCGTCGTCTTCCTCGTCGGGCAAGGCCGAGAGGGGCTGACCTGCCGAGGTAATCACCGTGCCATAGGCGCTGATTGCTGCGCCCTGCCCGTCCGACGCGCCATGGTCGATGCCATCGTCTGGGTTGACCCCGGTCTCGATCGGTGCCTCGTCTTCGGGCCGCACATAGCCACGATGGAGGACCAGCTTGCCCTCACGGTCGAAGGTGACGAAGACCCCTGCCCGCCCGATCTCCACCGGATCGAAGATCACGGGCCGGGTCTCCAAGGCTTCCATTGCATCGGCCAGTTCGCTGAGACGAGCGTCAATGTCCGCGGGGATTTCGTCGGCTTCGGACCACTCGGCGTCGAGTGCCTGGTATTCGGCGAGAAGCTTGGCATGCTCGGCTGCCTCGGCCTCCGACATCGCCGCAGCTTCGCCGGACAGACGACGCAGCCCATAGCCGAAGCCGTAGGGCAAGTCTGCCGCAACCTCGACCCATTTCCAGCCCTCGGCGACGAGCGCCTGAGCCACGGCCTGCAGCTTCTCGCCGACGAGGCGCTCCAGAAGCGCGACGTCTTCCAGCCAGCCGCCATCGTCGCCCTGGAAGAGATCCCGCGCCACGGTCCCGCCCGCCGCTTCATAGGCCTCGATGCCGACGAAGACCGCGCGGCGATCCGACGCGCGGACCGAGGTCTCGGTCAGCATGCGCCGGATGGCGTAAGGTTCCTTGTTCCACGAGCCCTTCACCGCCTCCCAGACTTGCAGCTGGCGCGCAGTATCCGACGTCACGGTAAAGGCCATGAGCTGCTCCAGCGTCATGCCGTCTTCGGCATAGACGTCGAGGAGGGCAGGGGCGACGGAGGTCAGCTTCAGCCGTTGGCGCACGACATGGGGCGTCACGAAGAAGGCAGCCGCGATCGCCTCATCGCCGAGGCCCTTTTCGCGCAAGGCAGCGAAGGCGCGGAACTGGTCGAGCGGGTGCAAAGCGACGCGCTGCATGTTCTCGGCCAGCGAGTCATCCTCGGCGAGGATCGCGGACCCGGCGTCCCGCACGATGCAGGGGATCGGCGCGGTCTTGGCCAACCGCTTCTGCTTCACCAGCAAGGACAGCGCCTGGAAGCGGCGCCCACCGGCCGGGATCTCGAACTTGCCGGTCTCACCGCCTGCCTCATCCAGCACGGGCCGGACGTTCAGGCTCTGCAGGAGCCCACGGCGGGCGATATCTTCCGCCAGCTCCTCCACCGACATCCCGGACTTGATGCGCCGGACGTTGGACTGGCTCAACACCAGCCGGTCGAAGGCGATATCGCGCGAGGGCGACAGGGTCACATTCTGAGCAGCTTTTGCCATCAGACCATCTCCACGACGGGCGCCGGAAGCCACTCTCCCGATCTCATTCACCGTCACCCTTCACCTGCACTTCTCTGACTTTTCTTCGTCTTGACGCGTGTCGCGCAAACTTGGGTGAGACATGGTTGTCTTTGACCAGCGCATTAAGTCGCCACTGGGGGAGCCGCGGTAGTCAAAATGAAGGATGCAGCTGGTCTTCGTAGCAATGTCCACCGCGGTGGACATCACACAGGCACAGACGTCGAAACCGAAAGTGTTGCCAGAATGGCTGATGGTCTGAAGCTATCGGCCCTCTTTCCAAGCGTGATGCTGTGGAAATAGGCTGCGTAGTTTCTAACCCGAGTTCCAAGTTGCAGGAGGATGAAGATAGCAGTTGCTGTGCGCCTAGAACCCACTCGCTTGCTGGCTTCGTTGAAGGTGCCCGGTTGAATACCCATCATCGGCGCGAGGTTCTGTGCATGTCTTTCGATGTCGTCCCATGTTCGGAGCCCCGCTGGAGCGAATGCCGTAGCTTCTCGGCAAATCGCGGTCAGCGTTGGGACGGAGGGAAGCAGATCGCTCTCGACTCTTTCAGATTCTTTTTTTTCTTTTTCGGACTTAGAAAGGTGCCGGACAGTTTGACCGTCATTGGCGGGCAGTTTTGTTGTAATTTTAACGTCCACCACGGTGGACATTTGACCAAGATGGTTCGTGACCTGATCCAGCAGGCAACGATATTCGTCCACTGCCAACTTGCGTCGCATCATTCTGCGAGCGTTTTCTGAAACGGCGCTTCCGGGTTCGATAGTGTCGATATGAGCCAGACCGACGAGAATTTGTTTCCGCAGGAAGACCTGATCGCGGCGGGTCTCTTCGAGTTCTGCGGCAGCATCAAGGAAATCACCGGCGCGTTTCAATAGCGGTGAAAGCGAAAGGCCAAAGCTGACGACCCGACCATCACGCGAGCTGACGCGATAGCGCTTTCGGTTTGGGCTGTCGTGGCGCTCGATCATCCCAAGATCGATGAAACGGTCGATGTGACGACGAAGGGTCCGCTCGTCGATACCGCCGACTCTTCGGCAGATCTCGAAGTTCGATGCGAACACAGTGTCCCCTTGCCCTGGCCGCAGGAAGCTGATGAGGGCCTGCAGGGTCTGGATATGCCCCGGCTTCAGTCCGAAGACACACCTTGCATCGCGCAAGGCTCGAAAGACCGCCCAGATGTCGGGAGGCGTACAATTCTCATGCCGGTCGCGCTGTCTGGCGCCGGCGGTACTTGTGGAAACCTGAGTGAATGCCATGTTTGTTGAACGACGGCCACGTCGGCCCATAGCTTTCCCGGCCTCTCGCACGATTTCTCGTGCAGAAGGCAACAAAAATCATGTCCACCGAATCGGCGACTCTTGACCGGTATGTGGGAGATTGCTACATCATAGGTGCAAATCGATGATGGGCTCTCCGAGGGAAACCTTGGGGGGCTCTTTCTTTTTTGGCCTTCGCTACTCTCCTTCTGCTCGCGTTACATGTTTAGGGGCAGGGATCAGTCTTCCTGCCTTCGCTCTTCCAGCCATTTCTGGAAGAGGTCACGAAGCGTGGCTTCGGCGCGTTCCTCCAGCCAGAGGCCGAAATCTGGATTGTCCTTGCGGTTGACTTTAATCCCGATGGACTTGGCGTCGACGGAGAGGGTCGCAACAACCTTGCCACCCTCATCCTTCACCGTGGAACTGCGTCCCTGCGCTGAGAGGCTTGTTGAACTCTTCGCAGCCCGCTGACAGGCACTGTACACAGTCTGGAACCTGTCGATGCCGGTAGCGTCTTGGGGCAGGGCAGCGAGGGCTGCTCGCGCAACCTCGGTAAGGGGGACCTTTGGGGCGAGAGCTGCAAGATCACCCCACTGACGCCGCCCGGTACCATGCGCCGGGCCGATGAGTCTGATCAACTCGTCGGGAAGTTGTTCGATTACCACTCGGTGATTAGAGATGCCTTGCCTCGTCAATCCAAGTGCGTCCTGGATGACGCCGGGCTTATATCCGGCTTCTTGCATCTCCTTGATGAACAAGGCTTTCTCAATAAATGACGGATCTAGGCGGAGGTTGTTCTCTTGTCCTTGGGCGATCAGCGAAGCGTCGTCATCCAAAGTCCGGACGATTGCCTTGACCGGTCCGCCAACTTTTCTAATCGCGGCAAGTCGCCTGCGCCCGTAAACGACGCGGTAGCGATCCGGCTGGTCAGAGGGCCGAACCATAATCGGGACCTGCTGGCCATGCTTGCGGATGCTTTCGGCTAGCAAGTCGATACCGTCGTCTTCGAAAGCCAGCCGGTCCCGCAAGCCATCGACCTCGATCTGATCAGGGTCAATATCTCGGATGGAGTTGGCCGTGATCTCTCGAAGTGACTCTCGCAGGCCGCCAACGGATCCGCCAAGCTTTGTCGGTTTTGCTGGGGCAGGGGACGAGGCCACGTCCACAGGAGGTTGGTTGAAGATATTTCGGCCCATCAGCGTCGACCCCATGCCATTTGAATCGTCTGCTCAAGCTCGTCCGCGACGTTGTTCACGCTGCTCATGGCCCGGTCGATCGTCTTGCGGATCAACTGGCTCGGATCGACTTCATATATCGTCTGCTGCGTCATTCCGGCGTCCGAAATCGCCGTGGACTTCAGCATAGGTTCCGTCATGACTTGGCCAGCCAGGATCGAACGCAGATACCCTGCCATCTGCGTCTGCGGACCATCTGATGGTTCGTAGCGTGTGATCAGGAACTTCACAAAATCCCAGGCCACCTTTCGCCCGATCGCCTCTTCGACGGTCTGCACGGTCTCTGAAGCAAGTTTTAGGAACTGGCTCATCGAGGCGATATCGAGCATCCCCGGCACCACCGTGACCAAAAGTCCTGTCGATGCTGCAAGAGCAGTCAGGGTCAGGAACCCAAGCTGCGGCGGGCAGTCGATCAGCACCAGATCATAAACTGCGGCGACTTCGTCGAGCGCCAGCGACAGCCTTTCGGCAAAGATAGGCTGCACGCGACGCGCCAGGGCATTCGCCGTCTCGGTTTCGTACTCCGACAGGAGCAATCCAGCGGGTACCATGTCTAGGTTGTGGAAGTAGGTCTTCTGAATGACCGATGAGAGCGGCACTTTGTTTTCATAGCGCAGGGCGTCGTAGACAGTGCCGCTTTCTGCAAACTCCAGCTCGGGCCGGATGCCGAAAAAGGTGGTCAGGCTGGCCTGCGGATCAAAGTCCAGCGCCAGCACCCGATATCCTCGAAGGGCGAACCTCTGGGCAAGATGGATCGTGGCTGTGGTCTTTGAACTGCCGCCCTTGAAATTGACGACCGAGACGATTTGAAGTCGATCGCCGTCCCGGCGGCCCGGCAAATACGCGTCAGCATTCTTTCCGGTCCGGGCAAGGATGTCGCGCAGGGTGTCGATCTCTTCAGCTGAGTAGTAGCGATGCCCACGTCCGTCAGTGAAGACCTCCGGAAAGCTCCCATCCTTATGGCGGTTGCGTAGATTCGACGGGCTGACACGAAGCAGTTCAGCCACCTCCGTTGAACTGAAGCGCCGCAGCGACTTGCGTTCCTCCGGTTGAAAGGCAGCCCGCATTTGCCGGTTCAAAGACTCGGCCAAGCTGTCCGCAAATGCACCGATGTCGGCAGTGCCAACCCCGCGATTGAGTTTCATGCCTCGATCAGTCATTCACTGCCCTCAGGCCCCTACCAGGGCTCTTTCTGATTTTGACGGCATTAAGCCGATCTGACGCGTTTTGTCGTCAGAACCGAAATGACATGAACGCGTGAGTCCATCAAGAAGAATCTACATATGGTGGAGAAAGTTATGCACATCCCTAGCGAGCTTCAACCGAGTGCGCGTGTCCTGTGATCCATAGTCGAAACTGCAAGTGAGCGTTCAAGCTCTTCACCTTCGGTCGCCGCGTCAGAACGGCGACCTTGGAGTCCATGGCGTCTTAAGCCGGCTCGCATTGGCAGTTCGAAAGGTCGCCCAGATCACCGGAGTGTTGAAAGCAGCCCCAGTTTCTCGGCCCGCCCCAAGAGCATCTTCACCGATGACGGCTGCCAGTTGGTCCGCCCGCGGGGCGTACGCTCGCGCATCGCTTCCAGTCGAGTGCAGATCGCCTGAAGCGTGATGTCGGGGTCCGCGCCCTTTATGGCGGCGACGATGGCGGGCAGGCGGTCGTCGGTCTCGCGGCGGCCGGCGCGGGCGAGCACAGTCTCGAGCAGAAAGCCGTCGCGCACATAGGCGTTCACGGCACGTAGCAGTCGGCTCTGCGTCCACTGGCGCTCGCGGGGTAGGGGGCCGTTGACGATGCGCACTACGTCTTCCCAGGCCATGTCGGGGCGCAGGCGGCGGACATGGGGAACCCAGTCCTGCGCCGTCTCGTTCAGGCGCTCCATGTAGCCGTCCTGTCGCGCCAGCCGCACCTTGCGCAGCGCCGCCGGATCCCGGGCGCGCAGGCCCGGATTGCCGCCAACCCGGCCTTCGGTCCGTGCGCTGGCCAGGCCGGCCTTGGTGCGTTCGCGGATCAGGGCGCGCTCGAACTCAGCGGCGGCGCCCAGGACCTGGAGGGTGAACTTGCCCTGCGGCGAGGACGTGTCGATCGGGTCCATGATCGAGCGGAAGAAGGCGCCTTTCGCCTCCAGCCGCTCGATCACTTCCAGCAAATGCGAAAGCGACCGCGCCAGACGGTCGATGCGCACCACCACCAGCGTGTCGCCCTTGGCGATCCGCTCGAGCACGCGGGCCAGCACTGGCCGCGCGCGGTTCCCGCCTGATGCTTGCTCCTCATGGATCTCGGCGCAGCCCGCAGATTTCAGGGCCTGCGACTGGGGCAGGGGGGTCTGATCCTCGGTTGAGACGCGCGCATAGCCGATCAGGGGCATCAAAACAGGTCGTTTGCAGTTGCACATACCACTAATAAACGACCATTTGTAAACGAATGCAAGGGCATGCTGTGTGGCGCTGATCGCCAGAAACCCCTTGGTTTCCATGTACTGAACGCGATCAGAGAGTTCTCCACGCACACGGCGCGCGCGTACTATATAAGGAGCAAATGCAGCTCCACAGAAAACCCTTGGGTAGTTTGCATAATAGACCTATTTTGCACATATGAAGTCCTATGTCTCTGTTCTGCCTGATGAAGCTGAAGCAACTCTCGGCGATCCTGAGGGGGGCGGGCAGTCATCCGAGGACGATCTGTGGTTCCTGCCCGGCCCGATGGAAGAGGAACCGAACTATCTGCTTCCCGGCCCATTGGCTGAGCCCAGTGAAACCTCAGTCGTTGCCGCATGGGCCCGGGCCGAAGCGGGTTGTGCGGCCCGCCTCGCACGCGTGGCCGGAAGATTGGGCGCGCTTGACGACCGTCTGCGACGCGGCCCATCGGGTTGGCGGCACAGATTGGCCCTGATCGAGGCTGCAGAGCTGAGCTGGTTCGTTGGCGATCGAGTCAGCCCTGACCGCCTTGCACTCTGGATCGCGCTTCGTCTGTCTGGCCCTCAGGAAGACTCTGGGGCGCTGTCACGCGTTGGATGGGCTGTTCGACGTCTTACTGAGGGGCCTGGCCCTGAAGCTGGGCTAGCCGATTTTCTCGACCGGCGGGACCCTGAGAACATAGCGGATGACGCCGAGCGGTTCACCGATCGCGCCGATGGCTGGCTCGCCGTGACGGGAGCCGCTCGACATCTGCACCCTATCACCCGGGCTTGTCTGGGCTTCCACCTTTGGAGCCTGGCAGGTCTCGGTCAGCATGGTGACCGGATGGAAGCCGCGGTCACGGCAGGCCGGATTGCTGCAGCCGAAGGGAAGGGTGCGATTTTCGCACCAGTAGCAATGGGTGGGGCAGGGGGGATTCGTGCCGGCGGACCTCCGGCAGAGCGGTTGACCCGATGGCTGGACGGGATGAACAACGCATGCCTCGCAGCGATGCGGCACCTCGACGATCTCGAAATATGGTCTACCCAAGCGGAGACTGTCATGTCGGTGTTGTCTGGCCGTACGCCTCCGGCTTTGCGCTCTGTATTGACCGAATGGCCCTTGGTCTCCGCACCGATGGCCGAGACTTTGATCGGCGCCAGCCGCGCGGCTGTTCAGCGAAACCTGGCTTGGATGGAGGCGAGTGGGCTGATCCACGAGGTGACTGGCCAAGGGCGTTTCAGGATTTGGCGTGCAGCAATTTAGCGGCCAGATGTGACCACAGCTTTTTCTGAGGCTCGGCTTCGGAGGGCCGAAAATGGTGGGCGCTTTTGTGAGGTGAGATCAAGCATCACCGAGTGGCAAGGTCACAACTGCTTCGAGTCCACCTGCCGCCACATTGCGGAGCAAGACTGTCCCGCCGTGCGCCTGAATGATGGTGCGGGCGATTGCCAGGCCGAGGCCGACGCCGCCGGTATCTCGGCTGCGAGACCCTTCCAAGCGTACGAACGGCTCAAAGACTGCTTCAAGTTGGTCTTCGTGCAATCCCTGGCCCTTGTCCGCGATGGTGATGACGGCCAATCCAGGCGTTCGGTCCAACTTTACCATCGCCACCCCGCCATAGCGGACAGCATTATCGATCAGGTTCCTTAGCGCGCGGTTCAAGGCGTGCGGGCGGACGGTGATGGGCAGACGCGACGACGGGGCAAGATTGGCCTGATCTCGCCCTACATCGTTGACCAGATCAGTCAGCAGGACGGCAAGATCGACTTCAGCGGCGGGTTCTGCCCGTGCAACCCCGCGTGCGAATTCCAAGGTCGCCTCGACCATTGCCTGCATTTCCTCGACCAGTGCCTTCAGGCGTACACTATCCTCGGTTTCGTCCAGCATTTCGATCCTGAGCCGCATCGCGGTCAGGGGCGAGCGCAAGTCATGACTCAAGGCGGCGAGCATGTGCGTGCGCTCATTCACGAAGCGGGTGAGTCGGGCTTTCATCCGGTTGAAGGCCTGCGTGGTCTCGCGCACCTCGGATGGCCCCGTCATCGGCAACGGATCGGCATCAAGCCCACGGCCCAAGCGGTCGGCGCCAACTGCAAGAGCGCGCATCGGGCCGACGACGCGCCGCGCGGTCCACCAGGCCACCAAAGCTACCGCCACCGCCATCAACACTACTGGCAGAAGGGCCTGTGGAGTCAGTTGCAGGGCAGGGCGGTAAAACATCGTGCGCACGTTCAGCCAATCGCCCGCCGCAAGTCGAATCGACAGCGTCAGTTCAATGGGGTCGGTCCGCCCTGCCATCATCGCCTCATGCATGGGGCGCATGATGGCTGGCACTCCGTCTGGCAAAGGCATGGACGCGAGGGGAAGCGCATGGACATCGGCGCGAACCTCCCGTTCCGGCTCTCCGAGAATCTGGCGGATCTGCCGCAGAACCATGTCCGCCTCTGCGCTGTCGTGGGACGCTGCAGGCTCGGGCCCGACTTCAAACCGGACAAGCGGAGAATCCGCCGCGCGGAGTATCGACGAGCGCAGATCAGTGGGGGCGCCATCCAGAAGCAAGACAACATTTGCAGCGCGCCCTGCCGCCTCCAGCCCGAGGGCTGCACGAACGGCACGGTTCCGCTCGTCTGTCAGCAACAACAGGCCAAGCCCTTGTGTGATGGCCAGCGCCAAAAGCAATATGATCAGCAACTGCCCGCCAAGAGATTGCGGGAACAGCTTGCGAAGCTTCGGGAAGCGCGCACTCATGGCATTGCACTGACGTCTGCGGCAAGGCTGTAGCCACCACCCCAGACGGTTGCGATCAGCGCAGGCTTGGCCGGATCGGCCTCGATCTTGCGGCGCAAGCGGCTGATCTGGTTGTCGATGGTGCGATCGAACACCTGTGCGGCGCGACCCGATGTGAGATCGAGCAGTTGTTCGCGACTGAGCACGAAGCGCGGCCGTTCCAGAAACACCGTCAGCAGACGGAATTCCGCGGTTGTCAGAGAGACCTCGATGCCATTGTCGTCGGTCAGGGTCCGGCGGTCGGTATCAAGCACCCATCGGTCGAAGGCCAATCTGTGCCCAGCAAGGCTGCCACCAACAACTTCCGCCCGGTCGGATCGGCGGAGGATCGCCTTGATCCGGGCCAGCAACTCACGCGGATTGAACGGTTTGGGCAGGTAGTCGTCCGCGCCGACCTCCAACCCCACGATACGGTCAGTTTCGTCACCCAGGGCTGTCAGCATCAAGATCGGAATGTCCCCCTGAGCGCGCAAACGTCGGCAAACCGACAGGCCATCTTCGCCAGGCATCATCACATCCAGCACGATCAGGTCGAATTGACCCACCTTCATTGCGGCATCCATTGCGACGGCATTGGCGGCAGAAGTTGCGCGCAGGCCGTTCTTTTCCAGATACTTCACCAGCGCATCGCGGATCTCGCGGTGGTCATCAACGATCAGGATATGGGGGGGCAGGATATGCGACGGCTGGGTCATCTTCTTGTCTCCTGCTGTCGACCCTAGCTGAACCCCGTGGGTCTGCGGACAGAAGATTGTCGCAAACCTCTCTCAGGACCTTGGCTTGCGACAGTTTGATACAAAACAGGCGTCGCCCTGACAAACCTGTGGGACACCTCGCCCCCAGATTGGATTCATCGCAATCTGATCCAGGAGAGACAGAATGAAACGTTCAACAAAATTCGCCCTCGCAGCCGTTGCAGCCCTTGGCGTGGCCGCTGTCGCCGTACCGGTCGTCGCCCAGCAGGGTCAGATGCAACATGATGGCATGATGATGGGCCAGCATGGCGGTATGATGGGTGGCGGCCAGAGCTATGCCATGGCCACGTTCGATACTAACAAAGACGGCACGCTCAGCCCCGAGGAAATGACAGCCGGGATTCAGGCTGAACTCAAGACCTATGACACCGACGCCAACGGTACTTTGTCGCTGGAGGAATTCGCGGTGATGCACGCGGCTCACACCCGACCGATGACCGTGCGAGCCTTCCAGATGCACGACGCCGACGGTGACGCGCAGGTGACCGAGGCTGAAATGTCCGCCATGGCAGACATGATGCAAAGCCACATGGGCGGGCAGCAGGGCAACATGCCGGGCATGGGTCATGGGATGATGGACAACGACTGACGCGCCTTTTTTCTCCCGCTAACTGGGCAAAGCTCCGGTTGGCGGGAGAAATCCCAACACAGATCAGGAGGCCATGAAAATGAACGGCTACGGTATGGGATTTGGAATGGGCTTCGGCTGGCTCTGGATGATGGTCACCCTTGTGCTGGTCGGCCTCGCGATTGCGGCGCTGGTCAAATATTTGCGCAAATAGTCGAAAGGAAACACGATGAACTATACGATCAACCGCCTGATCACCGGCGCGGATTTTGACGCGGTCGACGCCCGAACCCGTGCCGCGCTTGCGGAGAACGGCTTTGGCGTGCTGACAGAGATCGACGTCAAGGCAACGATGAAGAAGAAGCTGGACGTGGATATGCCAGCCTACCGGATTCTAGGGGCCTGCAATCCGAAGATGGCACTGGAAGCCATAGGGATGGAACCGCGCGTCGGTGCGATGTTGCCCTGCAACGTTATACTTCGCGAGATCGAAGGCGGAGTCGAGGTAAGTGCGATTGATCCGGTGGCGTCGATGCAGGCCATCGATAATCCGGCGCTTAACAAGGTGGCCGGGCGGGTGCGTGATATGCTGACTGGCACAGTTGCAGCGATCTGAGCCGCGCCGCATGACAGACACCCCTCGTGATCTTGTCAAAGCCTGACCTCGGGCATCTATGCTTGCAGCCCTGATGCTGACTTGTTCACCATTTCCGTCGGTTTCGGGATATTGCTGCCGCAGCTGCCCGACCTGATCGAATGCCTGCTGTGCGCGGCCAGCAAGGCGGAGCAGGTGTCGCGCGCTACCGGGCTGTTGACGGCGCTTCAAATCTTCGCCTTGTTTCTTTGTGCACCGTTCTGGGTGCGGCTGTCGGATCAGTAGGTGCGGCGGCTGTCCTGCTGATCGGGCTTGTGGGCTTTGCCGCGGCTACAGTGGCCTTCGCAGTGTTCGAAATGTTGAACGCAGCCCATGTGGAACGGGTGTTGAGCGGGCTCTTCGCAGCCGCGGTCACCCCGGTTGCCCTTGCGGCGGTCTCGGACCTGCTGGCGACCAAGGTGGAACTGGGTCGTCGGTTGACGTTTGTCTCGCTGGCGGGAATTTCTGAGTTTCTGTTGGGGCTGACGCTGGGCGTTGCGCTGACACGTGGATTGGGAGGGTTTGGAGGTGCGACGGGTGCCTTGGAGCTGATTGCGGCTCTGGTTGTAACGCTGCCTGTGCGTGTCGCGTAGCTATTAGTTTCGAGATACGAAATTCAACAAAATCAACAGTCGGTCGTGGGACCGTTCAACGACCTGAGGTCATGCGGCACGCTGAAAGAGCGGTAGCGGCACAAATGGCGAAATGATGGTCTGCCTTCGTTGAAGGGGTGGCTGGCAAGCGAGATGTTCCGAAAGATCGTCGTTGGCAAGGGCGACGCGAACTTGAAGGAGCAGGTTTGCCCCGCGTTCAATCCAGCGCATCTGCTGCTTCTTGACCATCCGCCTTTCAACAGGAATGTTGACACTCGCTTCAGCAGCTGTGGAGGCTAGCGACACCATGCTGCTGCACCCCGACGAATGGTCGCGCGCCGCAGCCATAGAGAACTGTCCGAAAAGACTCAGAAAGACGACTGCAATCCAGCAGATCAACCGCAGACTATATTGGCGCTGTCTGCGGCCTCCGCTCACTTCTTTAGCATGAATGGTGCGCCGCATTACGCATCCCTGGCGTCTGAACTGTTGAAGGTTCTACGCTGGGAGCCACCAACCGCCTTGATGCAAGTCAACCGACGCAGAGTTCACCTGACACAAGTCTGTGATCGCGCGTCTCGGCTGTACTCAACGGGTGTCGACAGCTTCCGCGACCGCAGTAGGTTGCTCCCGCCCGTCTTCCGGCATCAAGCGGAAGAGAAGGGAAGCGAGAGCAAGCCAGCCGATCAGGCTCAGACCGAGTGCCCGCGCACTGTAGAGCGCGGCCAGATCCGGAGGAATGACCGGGACGGACGCAGGTGGCTGCGGTGCCCCAAGAAGGTGGGGGGCCACCATCAGGGCAAGCCCTGCGAGACGCCCGAGCCAGGACTTCACCCCACTGGCGAGGAAAAGCCCCGCCACCGTCGCCGCCGCCGTCATGACCCACCACATTTGCCTGTCCGACAGTTCAGCGGCCTGCATGCCTGGCAACTCCGGTGGCAGTCCCAAGCTGGGTGACAGGGCGAAAGTAGCGAAGCCGGAAAGAGCGAGCGCGGGCACAGAGATGCTGTTTGGACCCCACAGGGCACGGTGTGTCGCAAGAGAAGCTCCCGCAACAAGGCCAAAGCCTGACCAGGTCAAAACCAAAGTCAGGACCGTCAAGCCGCTTCGCACGACGACAGAAAACTCATCATCCGCGTCGTGGGCATCGTGCGCAGACAGGACCGTATCGCCACTCGATCCTGAGGGGTCGTCTTGCGCCACCCCCATCAGGACAAGTTCGCCGGTCTCGTATCGCTCGGCTTCGACGATAAGTGGCTGGATCAGAAAAAACTGCAAGAGGGCAACCGCTAGGCCCGTAACGGCACCAGCAATCACCCCGCCGGACAGCAGGGACTTCGTCATGTCAGCGAACTCGATCTGTCAGTGGCAGGGAAAGCCGGTGGCGTGGCGGGTATCATGTGTTGCGGCATGCAGCGCATCTGAAGAGGCGAAACCTGCCGCAAAGATGAGAAACGCACCAAGGACAGCACTGGTCAGGATGGGCCGAACCAGACCTGCGTGCTGTACGGACGCGGTGGAAAGAGTGGTGGCAGACATGATGTTTCTCCGCCCGTCACACCCGACGGGATTGGGGTTAAGTCTCCTGTCTGGCCGGTCTCCTGGCTCACGGTCACTGCAACCCTTCGCCTTCCCGGGCAGTTGCCCAGTGGCATATCGAAGGGCCACTACCGCATACAGTCGCGGGGGCGGCTGAGGTATCGGGCGCCGCAACTGGGTCCGCCCTTCCTCATTCCCGATTGAGTTCGGGGATTCTGCATCCCATGAACACCAAACAAAATCACGATCATGCGCACGCCGCAGAATGTCAATGCGCTTGAAGTCCGGCAGCCTTGCCGGAGCGGGGCGCGGATTGTTGATCTTCCTCGCGCGCTCCGCTGCCATGATCGGGGCCATTCACGAGGTCGGCAAGGATCGGACAGTCCGGGCGGTGATCGCCGCAGCACGCATCTGCCAGATGACGAAGCGTGTCCATCATTGCCTGCATTTCACGAATTCGAACTTCAAGACCGGCGATCTGCTCAAGCGCAATCTGTTTCACGTCGGCACTCTGCCGCGAACGATCCTGCCAGAGCGCCAGTAACTCCTCGATCTTCTCGACGGAAAAACCCAAGTCCCGCGCCCTTCGGATGAAGCGCAGTAGCTGAACATCGGTCATCGAGTAGACGCGATATCCTGCAACCGTCCTTCCTGCTGCCGGGATGAGCCCGATCGACTCATAGTAGCGAATCATCTTGGCGGAAACGCCCGAAGATTTTGAAGCTTCACCGATGTTCATCTCGGGGCCTCCTTACGCGGCGATTGAAGGTGCAAAGCGCCGCAGTCGCAGCGCATTGCCAAGGACGAAGACCGACGATAGCGCCATCGCGGCGGCGGCAATGATCGGCGACAGCAGGATACCGAAGGCGGGCCAGAGCGCGCCTGCGGCAACCGGGATCAGCAGGGCATTGTAGATGAAGGCCCAGAACAGGTTCTGGCGGATGTTTCGCATCGTGGCCTTGGAAAGCGCAATGGCATCCGAGACGGCAGTCAGCCTACCCGACATCAGTACGACGTCCGCCGCTTCGATGGCAATGTCGGTGCCGGTGCCGACGGCAAGGCCCACATCCGCTTCGGCCAGGGCGGGCGCGTCGTTGATCCCGTCGCCGACATAGGCCAGCGCGCCCAGTGCCTTCAGACGTTTCACCGCAGCGACCTTGCCGTCGGGCAGCACCTCGGCCACAACTTCGTCGATGCCAAGCTGGCGGGCGATGGCGTTCGCCGTGCGGCTATTGTCGCCAGTGATCATGGCAACCTTCAGCCCCAGCAGGTGCAATGCCTGGATCGCCTGCGGCGTGGTTTCCTTGATCGGGTCCGCAACGGCGATGATTGCAGCAAGCTTGCCGTCGATGGCGGCATAGAGCGGTGACTTGCCCTCGTCGCCGAGCCGGGTCGCGGTGTCGCCGAAGGCGGAGACATCAAGGCCGAGCTTGACCATGTAGCGGTCGGCGCCGACGTCGACCCGCTGTCCGCCCGCCGCCGCCGTGACACCGAAACCGGTGACGGAGTCGAAAGCAGTGATCTCAGGAAGGATCAGGCCCTCGGCTTCGGCCGCCGCGACGATGGCGCGGGCGATCGGATGCTCGGACTTCGCTTCGACAGCCGCCACCACGGCCAGCACTGCGGCGCGGTCGAAGCCCGGTGCCAGCGCCATGTCGGTCAGGCGCGGTTTGCCCTCGGTCAGGGTACCGGTCTTGTCGAACGCGACTACCTTGACGCTCTGCAAGGCTTGGAGGGCCTCACCCTTGCGGAAGAGCACGCCCATCTCGGCACCACGCCCGGTGCCGACCATGATCGACGTTGGCGTGGCCAGACCCATGGCGCAGGGGCAGGCAATGATGAGGACGGCGACGGCGTTGACCAGGCCAAAGGTCAGGGCCGGATCAGGCCCGAAGATCAGCCAGACGGCGAAGGTCAGCACGGCAAGCGCCATAACCACGGGAACGAACCACATCGTCACGCGGTCGACCAGCGCCTGGATCGGCAGCTTACCGCCTTGCGCGGCTTCGACCATGCGGATGATCTGAGCCAGCATCGTGGCCTCGCCCACCGCCGTCGCCCGGAAACTGAACGCGCCGGTCTGGTTTACTGTGCCGCCGGTCACGGTGCTCCCCAGTGCCTTCTCGACCGGCACGGGCTCGCCAGAGATCATGCTTTCGTCGATCCAGCTTGCGCCCGTCGTGACCTCGCCGTCGACCGGCACCCGCTCGCCAGGGCGGACCTCGACGACATCGCCCGGGCGGACTTCGGCGACTGGCACTTCGACCAGGCCGCCATTGCGAAGGACACGAGCAGTCTTGGCCTGAAGTCCGACCAGCCGCTTGATCGCCTCTGAGGTCCGGCCTTTTGCGCGAGCTTCAAGCAGACGACCAAGGAGGATCAATGTGACGATGACTGCCGCCGCCTCGTAGTAGACATTCTGGGTGCCTGGGGGCAGGATTCCGGGGGCAAAGGTTGCCACCAGGGAATAGCCGAAGGCAGCCAACGTTCCGACCGCGACCAGGCTGTTCATGTCAGGCGCCAGACGCGCCAGGGCCGGAAACCCCTTGCGGTAAAACCTGAGGCCAGGACCAAGGAGGACCACGGTCGTCAAGGCGAACTGTATGTACCAGCTGTTCTGCATGCCAATGCTGTTCATCACCGCCATGTGGACCCACATGAACAGATGCGATCCCATCTCGAGGACAAACACTGGCAGAGTCAGAGCCGCAGCAAAAAGCACATCGCGCCGCAATGCGGCTTCCTCGGCTGTTTTCTTCGCGGCGGACTCTTCTGACATGATGGCGGTTTCGGTCGCTGCCCGTGCCTCGTAACCCGCATCCGCGATTGCGCCGATCAGGGAGGCAAGGGCCGCCGTTCCGGTGACCGTGGCGCGTTCCGTGGCCAGATTGACATTGGCTGCGGTCACACCGGGTACCGTCTTCAAGGCCCGCTCCACCCGTGCCACACAGGAGGCGCAGGTCATCCCCTCGATGATGAGATCGACGGGGCGCGTTGGCACATCATAGCCTGCGTCCTCGATTGCCTTGACCAGAGCCGACCGGTCCACGTCTGATCCGATGACTTCTGCCCGTTCCGTCGCGAGGTTGACGGCTGCAGTTTTGACCCCGGGGACCGCCTGAAGTGCGCGCTCAACGCGCCCGACACAGGATGCGCAGGTCATGCCTTCGACGTCGATCACGATCTTGCCGAGATCCGCCGTGGCGTGATGAAGGGTTTGTATGTTCATAGCGGCACTCCAGTGTCGAGGTACTCCGCTGACTGAGATAGGGCTTCCCATGATGGTAAGGTCAAGCCCTGATTTCAATTTGTCTGTTCACGGATTTGTTCCCTTGACCTTACAACGGTGGGAAGGCCCATATCGAGTTGCATGAGGCGATTGTCCGAAGGAGACACTCATGCAGTTCCATATCGAGAACATGACCTGTGGCGGCTGCGTGCGCAGCGTCACGAAGGCAATCCAGTCGGTGGACCCCTCTGCCGAAGTGACCGCGGACCCGGCGTCGCACAAGGTCGAAGTGAAATCAGCGGCTTCTCGCGACCGGTTGGTCGCTGCGCTGACCGAGGTAGGCTACGCGCCCGCCTGACCATTCTGCAACCAAATGCCGTTTGAAGGGTTTACCCGTTTCAAGCGCTAAAAACCACCAAAAAACAGGAGAATACCATGAAAACATCCGCACTGGCAGCAGTGGCTGCTCTCGTCATGACAACTTCCGGCTATGCCATTGCACAGTCCGACAACATGGCTGGGATGGACCATTCTGCAATGAACATGGAAGGCGCCACGGGCGGTTACATGGCTGCGATGGACACGATGATGTCGTCGATGCAGGGAATGAAATTGACGGGCGACGCCGATGCCGATTTCCTCTTGATGATGATCCCGCACCACCAGTCGGCGATCGACATGGCCAAGGTCGAACTTGAGCAGGGCGACGACGAGGGCACCCGCGCTTTGGCGCAGAAGGTCATTGATGCGCAGGAAGCCGAGATTGCCGAAATGACAGCACTGTTGAAGGCGATGGGTGTCGAGCCGCCGGCGGCCTCGAACTGATCCGGGAACTGATCCGGCCTTGATCCGGCAAGGGGCAGAGCGGCCGCAAAGCCGCTCTGCCGCGTTTTTTTTGGGGACGTCATGACGCACACTGACCGGGCGGGCGTCTCTGCGCCTGCCCGGCCGCCATGTCACGCAGCCATGTCGCGGCAGGACTTGGCGCAGCGCCGGCAGATCTCGGCGCACTTCTTCATCTGCGCGTCATTGCCGAAGGCTTCGCAGGACTGGGCGCACCGCTCGCAGGCTTCGGCACAAAGACCGCAAGCCCGGCCATGCAGCGCCGAGTTTCGCAGCATGAAGTCGGCGCTGATCCGGCACGTATCCGCGCAATCCAGAAGCGCCTGGATGTGTGCGGATGCGACATGCTGACCGCCCTTGCCGAGGCAGTAGGCCAGCGTTTCCAGGCAGATGTTGTGGCAGTCGCTGCAGTTTTCGATGCATTCCTTCATGTTCATCTCTCGTACTCCTGTTCTGTGGTTGCCAAATTGCCCTTGGACCGGAGCGCAGCGAAGAAGCCTGAGCCACCCCCTATCGCCCGCGGACGGGCTGTTCAGTGCCAGCGGGATCGGTCTTGAAAACGCGAAGGCATTCTGTGTGGTTCCACCGATATCCGCTGACTTCTGCACGAACCGAAATGACAGACGTCCATGCGGTCGGGGGATTACACAGCTTGCGCGGGACTCTACAAACCGGGCTCTGCGAGATCTGTCGTGACCGGGCAAACGCATTTGCCCGGTAATCTTTTGCCTCGACATCCGTCAATGAAGATAGGCGTCGGTTGGCTCTCGCATGATCGGGACTTCTGCGGGAACTCCGTGGCGGCAGACTCGGTCGGTGCCTGGCGGTCGGTCGAAGCCACGACCGGGCCGCCTTCAGCCGAAAAGGAACAGGATGATGACAGTTCGAACTTTCTCAGCAGCAATGCTTGCTGTTGTCCTGATGGCCGGCGGCGCGGTCGGTCAGACCACGCCTCAGGCGGAAGATCCACATCACACGGCCGGCACCGAGAACCCCGCCCTCCCTAATGCGGCTGGCTCCGACGAGCCAACAGACCCTGCGGGTCCAGGGATGGACTCGCAGGGTGCGGGACCGGGGATGATGATGTCTGCTGAAATGATGCAGATGATGATGCAGATGATGGCCCAGCATCATGTCGCCGGTTCGACCCCGGGGCCGGGCATCCAGGACGGAATGACCGGCGCGGTCGGGCAGGGGTCGGAAGTGGTCTTTGGTCTTGCACCTGCCGCGACACCGGAGACGACGCCCGACGTGGTGCGCGGCTGGCTTCAGACGCAACTCGACAGCCTGCAGAATCCACGGCTGACACTCGGCACGATCGAGACGGCTGCGGATGGCAGCATCATCGCCGAGATCCGCACTGTCGACGGGGCGCTAGTACAGAGACTGTCGTTCAACAGGTATCCGGGTTTTGTCCGCCAGATCGACTGAACGTCGTCAAGACGAAACGAGAGCAGATACGAGATGCGAGAGGCTGTGATGCATTTTGCCACCTCGGTGCTGGTTCGCGCAACACCGCGGGAGGTTTTCGACTACCTCGACGACCCCGAGCGCATTGGCGCCCACATGTCCGGGGGATCGCTGATGATGGCGGGCGGCAGCATGCACTATCATTTGGATGCCGAAGCTGGGCGCAGGGTCGGTTCTGTCATCCGCGTCGAAGGAAGGATGCTGGGTCTGGCATTGCGGGTGACGGAAGTGATCACGGAACGCGTGCCGCCCGTCCGCAAGATCTGGAAGACGACAGGTCCGCAGCGGATGATCGTGATCGACACCTATCGGCTGGGGTTCGAGACGCTGCAGGTCGAGGCAGGGACCGAACTGCGCGTCTTTATTGACTACACGCTGCCGGAACGACTGCCGGGCCGCCTGCTCGGTCGGGCATTGGCACCACTTTATGCGCGCTGGTGCGCGTCGCGGATTGCTGTCGGCACGCGGGCGCATTTCGCGCAAGGTCCGGGCCGAAGCCGGATCGCCTGAGTCCGGCGCGGTCAGAGCTTGGCCAAGTGTCCGATCCCCAGGGCAGTGTCGGTCAGCGCCATCGACGCCGCGGCATCCGCAGCAAGTCCGGTCATTGCCCGGATGGCGTCGATGGTTTCCGGGATCACGATGGCCTGGTTGTCGACCATGTAGGCATAGAAGAGCTCGTTGCCCCGCACGGACAGCATGTCCTGCCACAGCGCGACCTCGTAGAGGTTGTCATGCGGGCGGCCAAGGTCGGCCATCATCTCCTTGACCGCGTTCAGCGCGTCGAGGCCGTCGTCCATGCGGATCAGCGCGATCCGCGTCGAGGCGCCGAAGGCGGCAAGAACCTCGTCCCTGGTGGCCGCGCGCGTCATCTCGACCGACCAGTAGTGCAGATGGGCCAGCGTCTGCGGCACCTTGACCGCCATTGTCACCACGTCCAGGCTTGGGTCCACGCTTTGCGCGTCGGGGCCCTGGTGGCTCGGGATCTCGCGCTCGGGCACCAGTGTGTTCATGATGCCGCCGAGATGGCTTTCCCAGGGGTCGGTCGCGCGCCGCAACAGCGTGCCGCGCGCCCGTACAAGCAGCCCCGCGCGCTTGAGCGCGGTCAGCGTGCGGACGATGGAGGTGGTGTTGCACGAGACCACGCGGGTGCTGTCGCGCCCGACGGCACCGGCAAAGCTGGCCTCGGCCACGAAGGAGTGGTCGGTGACGGCATGTTTCTCGCCGCCCTGGACGATAAACCTGATGCCGCGCCGGCGATAGGCCTCGACATTGGCCGCCGCCACCTTCTTAGGCGTGCAGTCCACCACGATGTCGGCGCGGGCCAGCATGTCCTCCAGCGTTCCGGCCACCTCCAGCCCCGCCGCGCGCATGGCCGAGACATGGTCCGGGCCGGCACCGTAAAGCGCGTAGCCCTTGGCCTCTGCCATGCGCGGGCGCCAGTCGGCGGCAACGTCGCACACCCCGGCCAGTACCATGTCGGGCTGCATGGCGACGGCATCCGCCACCCGCTTGCCGATGACGCCGTAGCCGTTCACCGCGACGCGGATTTTCTGCGTGGTGGTCATGATGCGATTCCTCTTGTTTCAAGCAAAATTCGTATCGCGGCCTTGAGCCGGGCTCGCGCCGTCGATGTAGGCCCGTGTCAGCGGCACGGCATCGCGCCGGTGGGCAAGCTGCAACTGGAACACCATGGTCCGACCGTTGCGGAATCCCGCCTCGCAGGCCGCGAGATAGAACTCCCGCATCCGGCAGAACCGTTCGTCATAAAGCGCGCGCGCTGCGTCGCGGCGGGCGGCGAACCGCTCGTGCCAGTGACGCAGCGTTTCCGCGCAATGGAGGCGCAGGACTTCCACATCCGTCACCCAGAGCCCCGCGCGCTCGGCCGCGGCGATGGCCTGCGACAGCGTGGGGCAATAGCCGCCGGGAAAGATGTACTTGCGGATCCAGGGATCGCTGCCGCCCTCAGGACCCATGATGCCGATGGAGTGCAGGAGCGCCACGCCGTCCGGTTTCAGCGCGTGGGCCATCGCCGAGAAGTAGTTGTCGTAGTCCGATGGCCCCACATGTTCGAACATACCGACCGACACGATCCGGTCGTAGCGGTCACGCTCGTCGCGGTAGTCGCGCAGGTGAAAGCGGACACGTCCGGCCAGACCCTCGGCTTCGGTCCGCGCGGTGGCGTAGGCCAGCTGTTCCCGCGACAGGGTGATGCCGGTGACATTCGCGGTGCTATCGCGCGCCACCGACCGCGCCAGCCCGCCCCAGCCCGAACCGATGTCGAGAACCGAGAGGCCGGGACGGTCCAGCACCAGCTTGGCAGCGATGCGATGCATCTTTGCCGCCTGTGCCTCGTCCAGGGTCTCGTCACCACGTTCGAAATAGGCGCAGGAATACTGCCGCTCGCGGTCGAGAAAGAGATCGTAGAGATCGTCGGACAGGTCATAGTGATGCGCCACGTTGGACCGCGCGCGCGCCCACGGATTGCGGTGCCGGCGCCGCGACAGAAGCCGGTCGGCCATCGCCCTCAGACCATTTCCGGGCAGCGAGTCGAGCGCCTCCGGCCCGCCCGAGGTCAGCAGGTCCAGAAGCTCGCGCAGCGTCCCCCGTTGCAGCACCAGCCGGCCGTCCATCCAGGCTTCGCCAAGCGCAAGGCTCGGCTGGGTCAGCAGGCGCAAGGGCAGGTCGCGGTCAAGCAGCCGAACCGCCACATCGGGCGCGCCGCCGGTGCCGAAGCGGTAGGTCCGGCCACCCGCCTCGGTCCATTCCAGCGATCCGCGCCGGACGATCCGCCGCAGGATCGCGGCAACCAGCGCCGAAGCGCCGCCGACGACCGATCCCCTCCGGCTCCTTTGCGCGCGTGGCGCAATCTCAACTTCACTCTCGAATGAACTCTGCTGCGGCATTTGCTGTGGATCCATCATGGTCAGGTTGCAATCAACAGACGCGCGAGCGCCGAAAGGATTGCAGGCGCGAAGCGCTATCCTCACGAATGCGTGTAGGTGAAAGGAAAAGGAACGGCCTTTGCCCGGCCTGGAAGAACGACTTTGAAAGAGAGCTGATAGGGAGTGCGGTCAGCAAGCTTTACGAAAGCACCCCAAGTCACCGTATCTGCAATCTTCATCGGTTCAAGGTTAAGCAAGGTTCCACCGATATGACCAAGACCCATGACATTAACCGAAACCTGCGCTGTTTCGATCCGGGCGCCAGACGCGGCGTCGAACAGGGCAAGCACCAGATGATACTGATCTTGCCCATCGGGCGCGCCGCCGTGCATCGCGCCCTCGGTGTGGGACTTTGGATGGCCTTGCACGATGGCTGCAGGCATCACGCCGAGATAGGCCAGGACGCCGGCGACGGTCATCGTGTCGGCATTCACACCGTCTTGCCCGCGCGCGACCGCGGAGAAGGCCGCCGATGCGACCGCCGCCAACGGCAGGACGAGTGCCGTCCGGCGCGACAAGGCGGTCCCGTCGGGTTTCATGACGCCACTTCCAGCGCCTGCGGCGCGGCAGCCTTGGCCGGAGAACGGCGGGTCACGCCCTCTAGCCGCGTCCGTTTCAGAAGCAGGGCGTTCACGGCGACCAGGGCAGAGCTTCCCGACATCGCCAGGGCGGCGACCTCGGGACTGATCGTGTAGGGAAAGAACACCCCCGCCGCGACCGGAAAGGCGACCACGTTGTAGGCCACTGCCCAGAACAGGTTCTGGTGCATCTTGCGCAGGGTCGCCCTCGACAGCACTATCGCCCCCAGCACATCATGCGGGTCGCTTCTCATCAGCACCACGTCGGCGCTTTCCATCGCCACGTCGGTGCCCGCGCCGATGGCAAAGCCCACGTCGGCCTGGGTCAGCGCCGGAGCGTCGTTCACCCCGTCGCCGACCATGCCGACCTTCTTGCCCTGGGCCTGAAGCTCCTTGACCTTGTCGGCCTTCTGACCCGGCAGCACGTCGGCGAGCACGATGTCGATCCCGAGTTCCCCGGCGATGCGCGCGGCGGTCCCTGCGTTGTCGCCGGTCAGCATCGCCACCTGGACGCCGCGTTCGCGCAGCCGGGTCACGGTTTCCTTCGCGGTCGGACGCAGCGCATCGGCGATCGCGATCAGCCCCAGGACAGCACCGTCCCTGGCGACGTGCACGACGGTCCGGCCCGCGCCCTTGAGCGCCTCCGCCCGTTCGGACAGGGCACCGAGCGGCACCTTTTCCTCATCCATCAGGCGGCGGTTGCCGACCAGAACCCGACTGTCCGCGACAGTAGCGCTGGCCCCCCGGCCATCCAGCGTCTCGAACCCGGACATCTTGCCCAGGGTCAGGTTGGCGGCGCGCTCGACGATGGCGACCGCCAGCGGGTGATCCGAGCCCTTGTCCACGGCGGCGGCGGCGGCAAGCACCTCGTCGGGGCTGACACCCTCGGCGGCGACGACATCAACCACCTTCGGCTGTCCCATGGTGAGCGTGCCGGTCTTGTCGAAGACGATGACATCGAGTTTCGTCGCATCCTCGAGCGCGCTCGCGTTCTTGAACAGGATGCCGTTCATCGCGCCAAGCCCGGTTCCCACCATCACGGCCATCGGGGTTGCCAGCCCCAGTGCGTCAGGGCAAGCGATGACGAAGACGGTGATCGTCAGCGTCAGCGCGAACAGAAGCTCCGCCCCGATCCAGCCATACCAGACCGCAAAGGTCGCGACGCCGATGACGATGGCGACCAGCACCAGCCATTGCGATGCCCGGTCGGCCAGCAGCTGCGCCGGCGCCTTGGAGTTCTGCGCCTCCTGGACCAGCTTGACGATCTGCGCGAGCGCCGTGTCGGCACCGACCTTGGTGGCGGTGTAGCGGAAGGTTCCCGACTTGTTGATCGTGGCGCCGATCACTGTGCTACCGACGGTCTTCTGCACCGGCATGGACTCACCGGTCAGCATGGATTCGTCGACCAGCGACGTGCCTTCGGTAACCTCGCCGTCGACAGGAATCTTGTTCCCCGGACGGATCACCACGGTTTCGCCCTTCTGCACCTCGGCGGTGGGCACCTCGACCTCGCGCCCATCGCGGATGACGGTCGCCATCGGCGGCGCAAGGTCCATCAGGGCGCGGATCGCCTCTGAAGCACCGGCCCGGGCGCGCATCTCGAGCCAGTGGCCAAGAAGGATGAACACCAGAAGGACCGCGACCGCCTCGTAGAATTGCACGCCGGGGAAAAAGAAGGTCGAGCCGACGCTGAAAGCGTAGCCGGTTCCAACCGACAGGATCACCAGCACCGCCATGTTCAGCACGCCGTTGCGCAGCGCTCGCACAGCTGCGACGACAAAAGGCCAGACCGGCCAGATCACGGCGGCTGTCGCCAGAATGAACAGCCACTGGTCAAGCCGCAACCCGAACGGCGGCGCCGGCGGCGTGAACATGCCGCCCATCGGCGACCAGACGAAGATCGGAATGGTGAAGATCAGGGCGACCCAGAACCGGTTGCGCATGTCGCGCACCATCGACTGCATGTCGCCTGAACCATGACCCATCTCGTGGGCCATTGCATCGTGGCCGGAGGGGGTGGCCGGGGCGGGGCTGTCAGCCCCCTTGCCATGTCCCGTGCCATGGCCTGAATGGTCCGCCATGGCTGCGGCATGGCCGTCGTGGGCGGAACACACGTGCCGCGGCAGGGCCTCACCCTCGCAGTGAAAGCCGCAGTCCTCGACGACCTTGCGCAACGTCTCGATGCTGGTCTTGCCTTCGTCGAAGGTCACGGTCACCGACGGACCTGCCGGATTGGCGGCCACCGAGGTGACACCCGGCTGGGCGCGAAGTTGCTTTTCGATGCCGAGATGTCCGAGGCGGTCGAACGTGGCGTTGAAATCGAGTGATGCGGTCGTCGTCATGGTCAATTTTCCCGGTCAAGCAGTTTCGTGCGGCGCGTCCCGGCAACCCGGCGCGCCGCACGGTAATTCATTCAGGAACAACAGCAGCCCGACTTGCCGACCGGCTTTTGAACCGCGGCAGTTGGCGAGGCTTCCACCGTTTGCGAAGTTTCGCTGGTTGCCTGGTCGCGTTGCGCACGGCCGTGCCCGTGCTCGTGGTGTTTCGCCTGCTGCGATCCGCCGCCACAGCAGCCGCCTGCCTCGGTCTCGGCCAGAACGTTGGTTTCATGCGTGTTCATCGTCTTCTCCTGTCGATTTGCTCAAGGTTCCGACAAAGCCGACCTGTGGTCGCCGTTGCCAAGATATGGACGTATCAAGGCTGCAAACATTACACCTTGGCGAGAGCCGGCGAAGTTTCGACGGCCCGCTTCCGGGCTCGGGCGCAGCCGCAATCAAGAAACCCGTGATCCGGGCAGGTCAGGCACATCTGCATCAGCAGGTCCCGCAATCTGGCCCGGGCCCGATGCAGGCGCACGGCGAGCGTGCCCAAGGAAATGCCGAGCGAAACGGCAACCGCCGTCCGCCCTTCTTCCTGAAGGTCGATCCGCCTTATGAGTTCGGCCTGTCCCCGCGGCATGTGGCGGATCATGTCGGCGATGCATTCGCAGATCGCGGCGTCGATTTCGGCATCGGGTTCAGCCAAGATGTCCAGCGTCTCGGACTCGACTTCGGCGGACATTTCCCGCTGCCGTCGGCGCGAAGATTTTCGCTGGTGATCGGCAAGTGTGGTGGCCAGAAGCCGACTGAGCCAGCCGCGCAGGCTGGCAATGTCGCGCAGGTCATCAGCCCGCGCGATCGCCCTGGCGGCGAAATCCTGCATCACGTCCATCGCGTCATCGACGTTGCGCAAGCGGCTGACCAGGAAGCCCAGAAACCGGCGCTGGTCTTCCAGAAGGACAGCCTCGACGGCTTTTCGGCTCATCTCACGGTCTCCATTGCGTTTCCTGTGCCGTTCGAGGCGCGATTGTACTCCCCAGACGCTTCGGCCTGATGGTCCAGGCAGGCGCGCAGCGCCCGTCTGGCCCGCAGGGTGCGGACATTCAGTGTGCCAACCTCTACACCAATTTCCAGTGCGAACGCGTCGCGCGGCACGCCGCGAAGATACAGTGCACGGATCAGTTCGGCGTAATCGGGGCGAAGGCTCTCTAGTGCTGTTTCCACTGCGGCAAAGTCTTCGCTGGAAGGTGGAGCCTCTGCCGCGTCCTCGACCGGGGCCGAGAGAAGTATGACATGATCGCAATAGGCCCTTTCCGCCCTCCGACGCGCGTCACGGCGACGGTAATGGTCGAACAAGCTGTTGCGCAGGATGCGGGCCAGCCAAGCATCGGTGTCGCGGATGGGTTTCGTCCGGTTCGTGGCGCAGATGACTTTCAGGTTGAAATCCTGCAACACGTCTTCCGCGGCACTCGGGTCAGCGATCCTTCGGCGCAAGTAGCTCAGATAAGCCTTTTGCCCTGTGGCGAGCCTTGTGCGCGGATCAGGTTCGACCGCACTTGAGGGCGGCGGTCCCTTCCGGGAAAGGTCAGTGTGGCGCATGGCGTTTTCCGTTCGCTGTCAATCGGGGGAAGAGAACCCCCGAAAAGACGCGCCGACGGCTGAGGACGGCAATTGCCTACGGAAGTTCTGGTGTCAGGCGAAGTCGGAAACTGCGCTCGGCGGTCGGAGCGGATCGTTCGGTCGGTGCTGCGTGCGGTCCGATTGTCCTTCGAACACCCACTGGATGCTGATGACCCAGATCGGGTGTTTCGCGTCGAATACGTTCTCAGCGACCACCACGGTCGGGAGCTGGCAATGATAGTTTTCAGTCGGCAGACTGCAGTCATCCTGTTGTGTCGCTGCTGAATGAGTGGAGGTGGCAATCGGCGGTTCGGATCGGGGAACGGCATCTGCGGCAAGGGAAGCGGTCAGGAGAGACAGGACAGTTAGCGCCATCACAAAGGCCGTCAGGACGGCGCGGAGCGCGCGCGACCATGAACCCATTTCCGACTGCCAAATTCCATCCATACGGCCAACCTGTAGCAATTGGACGAAACACACGTTGACTTAGATCAATGGAGACCGGGTCGGCACCACTGCCGACAGCACCGCACTGCGCTCTTCGGCGTTCTGCTGCAATGAGTGCGGTGATTGGGTGTAATGGCGATACCGCTCAAGCGTCTATTTCTCAGTGCGGGGCCGAGGCCCATGTCATCGGAGGACGACCATGAACGAGCACCATCATTCTTTTGGAAACCAAGCCTCTGGCGCCTGGTTCAGGACGCGCTGGGGAATGGCGCTGATCGGATTTGCCCTCATAAGCGCGCTTCTTCTCGTCTACGAGCACCGGGTTCACATCCCGTTCCGCAGCATTCTTGTGATCTTGCCGCTCTTTGCCTGCCTCGGGCTGCACTCGCTGATGCACGGCGGCCATGGGCATGGTGGAGGACACGGCAACCACGGCAGATCCGACAAGAACGTTGCATCCGGGCCATCTGCGGCGACCAGGGTCGAGGACGAGAGAGGAAAACAGTCATGACACCCGAAACCGCGCCTGCTTATGGTCTCTGGTTGCTCGCTTTCGTCAACGCGGCGGTTTTCATCATCTTCGCCCTAAGCTTTACCAAGCCGCAGACTCCGCGCGACTGGCGCAGTTTCAGTGCCTTCAGCGCCTTCCTGGTGGCGCTGTTCGCTGAGATGTACGGCTTTCCCCTGACCATCTACCTTTTGTCCGGCTGGCTGCAATCTTCCTTTCCGGGCACCGATTGGTTCTCGCATGATGCCGGGCATCTGCCCGAAATGCTGTTCGGCTGGAAAGCCAATCCGCATTTCGGACCATTTCACTTGCTCAGTTTCGTGTTGATCGGGGCGGGGTTCTGGCTGCTCTCGGTGGCATGGCCGGTGCTTTACGCAGCGCAGCGCGCCGGGCGGCTGGCGACGACCGGGCCTTACGCGCGGATCCGGCATCCGCAGTATGTGGGCTTTGTGCTAATCCTGACCGGGTTTCTGTTGCAATGGCCTACGATCCTGACGCTGGCGATGTATCCCGTATTGATCTGGATGTACCTCCGCCTGTCCCGCAGCGAGGAGGCCGAGGCCCGCGCGCGGTTTGGCGCTGAATATGACGCCTGGGCACGTCGGGTGCCCGCCTATCTGCCCATGGGCCGTACCGACAGCGCAACGACCTGATCGGCACCACTTCCCGCATTCGGGTGGTGGTTATCGATCAGCACCCCAACCCGTCAGAAAGGAACACCGCATGAGCGACGTCAACACCGATCCGGGAACAGCTCGCTTTGCCCCCCGCTTCCCGACCGCCTACACGATCCTCTTCGCGTTGATTGTGCTGGTTGCGGGCCTGACCTGGATCATACCCGCCGGTCGTTTCGACCGGGTCGAGAACGAGGCGGTCGGCCGCGAGATCGCGGTCGCAGGCACCTACAAGACGGTCGAAGCCAACCCGCAGGGCATCCTAGACGTCCTGATGGCGCCGGTTGCGGGGTTTTATGACCCCGACAGCTATGCCGCGAATGCCATCGACGTGGCGCTGTTCGTGATTCTGCTCGGCGGTTTTCTGGGGGTCGTCAACGCCACCGGTGCCATCGACACCGGCATCCGCCGTGCGATGGCCAAGCTGAAGGGGCGCGAGATTTGGATGATCCCGATCCTCATGAGCCTCTTTGCCCTCGGCGGCACGACCTACGGCATGGCCGAAGAGACGTTGGCCTTCTACGGGCTTCTGGTGCCGGTGATGATCGCGGCAGGTTATGATGCGGTGACGGGAGCGGCGATCATTCTGTTGGGTGCGGGGATCGGCACACTCGGCTCGACCATCAACCCTTTCGCGACGGTCATCGCCTCGAATGCTGCGGGCGTCGCCTTCACCGACGGGCTTCCGCTGCGGCTGGTGATCCTGTTGGGAGGCCTAGCAATCGCAATCACCTATGTCATGCGATATGCCGCCCGCGTGCGCCGCGACCCGTCGCAGTCGCGCGTGGCGGACCTTGCGGCAGACCATCGGGCCGCCTTTGCCGGGTCGGCGAATGGCGTTGACGCCACGTTGACCGCCACACAGTCGGTTGTCCTAATCGTCTTCGCACTGACCTTTGCGGCGCTGATCTGGGGTGTGTCCACGCAGGGCTGGTGGATGGCACAGATGGGCTCGCTGTTCATCGCCGCCGCCATCGTCGCGGGGCTGGTCGGTCGGCTGGGTGAGAAGCGGCTGACCGGGGCCTTTATCGATGGCGCGCGCGACCTTCTGGGCGTAGCGCTAGTGATCGGGCTGGCGCGCGGCATCGTGGTCGTCATGGAACAGGGGCTGATCGCCGACACCATCCTGAACGCCGCCGCCAACGCGGTGGCGGGCCTGTCGGAACTGGCTTTCATCACGCTTCTTTACTGGATCCAGGTCGGGATGAGCTTCTTCGTCCCGTCCTCGTCGGGCCTTGCGGTGCTGTCGATGCCGATCCTTGCGCCGCTGTCGGACTTTGCCGGGGTGGACCGGTCGCTGGCCGTCACCGCCTACCAGTCGGCCAACGGGCTGGTGAACCTGATCAACCCGACCTTCGCCGTGGTGATCGGCGGGCTGGCCATCGCGCGGGTGCCCTACGAACGCTGGCTGGCCTTCGTCTGGCCGCTTCTGCTGATCCTGACGATCTTCATCATGGCCGCCCTCGGCGTCGCCACCCTGCTCTGAACGGAGAAAGCCCATGTCCCAACCCTCCATCGGTGTCCATTCCGAATCCGGCCGCCTGCGCCAGGTGATCGTCTGCCGCCCCGGCCTCGCGCATCGCCGCCTGACGCCGGAAAACTGCGACGAGCTGCTGTTCGACGACGTTTTCTGGGTCAAGCAGGCGATCAAGGACCATGCCGTCTTTACCGACCTGATGCGCGCGGAAGGGATCGAGGTGCTGGACGCCAACGATCTTCTGGCCGAGGCGCTGGACATCCCGGCGGGCCGGGCCTTCGTGCTCGACCACCGCGTCACGCTGACCACTGTAGGCGCGGGCATGGTGGAGCCGCTGCGCCTGTGGATGGAGACGCTGCCCGGTGCCGATCTGGCGCGCTGGCTGATCGGCGGGCTGACGGTGGGCGATCTGCCCTTCGTGCCGGAAGGGCTGTTCGGGGCCTGGCTCGGCAAGTCCGGGTTCATCCTGCCGCCGCTGCCGAACATGATCTTCACCCGCGACAACAGCGCCTTCGTCCACGGCGGGGTATCGCTGAACCCGATGTTCTGGGCGGCGCGCAAACCCGAGACGCTGCTCACCACCGCGATCTACCGCCACCATCCGAAGTTCGCCGGCAAGGTGCGCGAACTTTTCGGCGATCCGGCGCGCGACTTCGGCTCGGCCAGCCTTGAAGGCGGCGACATCATGCCGGTGGGCAAGGATACCGTTCTGGTCGGCATGGGCGAGCGGTCCTCGGCGCAAGGCATCGGGCTGTTCGCGCAAGCCCTGTTCGACCAGGGCGTGGCGTCGCGCGTCGTCGCCTGCCGACTGCCGCGCACCCGCTCGGCGATGCATCTCGACACCGTGTTTACCTTCTGCGGCGGCGATGTGGTGACGACCTTCAAGGAAGTCGCCGACGGCATCACCTGCTTCGACCTGCGCCCAGGCGGGCCGGACAAGCCGTTCCGCGTCAGCGAGGACCGCCGTCCGATCTTCGAGGTTGTCGCGGAAATCATCGGCTTCAAGAAACTGAGGATCGTGCCCACCGGCGGCAGTGACCAGGCCGAGCGTGCGCGCGAGCAATGGAACGACGGCAACAACGTGGTGGCGCTGCGGCCGGGCGTGATTGTCGGCTACGACCGCAACGACGACACCAACGCCATGCTGCGCTCCGAAGGCATCGACGTGCGCGAAATGCCGGGAGCAGAACTGGGCCGGGGTCGCGGCGGCGGGCATTGCATGACCTGCCCGACGATCCGAGACCCGGCGTGACCTGAAAAGGAAAGAACCATGAGCTTCAACCTGCGCAACCGCCATTTCCTGACGCTGCGGGACTATACCCCGGCGGAAATCGGCTTTCTTTTGAAACTCTCGGCTGACCTGAAGGCCGCGAAATATGCCGGGACCGAACAGCAGATGCTCCGGGGGCGCGAAATCGCCCTGATCTTCGAGAAGGACAGCACCCGCACCCGCGTCGGCTTCGAGGTCGCCGCGCATGATCAGGGCGCGCATGTCACCTACCTCGGGCCGTCCGGCAGCCATATCGGCCACAAGGAAAGCGTGAAGGACACCGCGCGCGTTCTGGGCAGGGTCTACGACGCCATCGAGTATCGCGGCTTCGGCCAGGAGATCGTCGAGGAACTGGCCCGCTACGCCGGTGTGCCGGTCTACAACGGGCTGACCGACCAGTTTCACCCGACCCAGGTGCTGGCCGATTTCCTGACCATGCAGGAACATGCCGAAAAGCCGTTGCGCAAGATCGCTTTCGCCTTCCTTGGCGATGCGGGCAACAACGTCGGCGAAAGCCTGCTGATCGGCGGGGCGAAGATGGGGATGGATGTGCGGCTTGGCGGGCCTAAGGCCTGCTGGCCGAAAAAGCCGGTGATCGACGAGGCTCTTGCGATTGCGAAAGAGACCAGCGCGCGGATCACCGTGACCAAGGATCCCGACGAAGCGGTCAAGGGCGCGGATTTCCTTTACACCGATGTCTGGGTGTCGATGGGCGAGGCCGAGGCGAAATGGGCCGAGCGGATAAAACTTCTGACGCCATGGCGGATTGACGCTGCGATGATGGCGCGCACCGGCAATCCCAGGGCGCGGTTCATGCATTGCCTGCCCGCCTTCCACAACACCGAAACGGCGGTGGGCCGCGAGATCGCGGAAAAGTTCGGCCTGACCGAGATGGAGGTCAGCGACGAGGTGTTCGAGAGCGCGGCCTCGATCGTGTTCGACCAGGCCGAGAACCGGCTGCACACGATCAAGGCGGTGCTTGTCGCCACGCTGGGGGGCTGACCGGGTGCTGGTGGTCGCAGCCCTTGGCGGCAACGCGCTGCTGCGGCGGGGCGAGCCGATGACGGCCGTGGTGCAGCGTGCCAATGCGGCGCGCGCGGCGCTGGCATTGGCCGGGCTGGTGCGGGCGGGGCATGATCTGGTCATCACCCACGGCAACGGCCCGCAGGTCGGATTGCTGGCCTTGCAGGGTGCTGCCTTCCGACCCGAGGCGCCCGACCCGCTGGACATGCTGGGGGCGGGCACCGAAGGCATGATCGGCTATTTGATCGAGCAGGAGCTGGAGAATGCGCTGAGCCACGACCGCCCGGTCGCGACGCTGCTGACGCAGGTGGTGGTCGATCCTGCCGATCCCGCCTTCCGGCACCCGACAAAGCCGGTGGGTCCGGTCTATGCCGAGGCCGAGGCAAGGACGCTTGCCGCGCAGCGGGGCTGGACGATCGCCCCGGATGGCCCGTCCTGGCGCCGCGTCGTGCCCTCGCCGAAGCCGGTCGAGATCCCCGACCTGCGGGTGATCCGCCTGCTTTTGGCGCAGGGCGTGGTGGTGATCTGTGCCGGCGGCGGCGGCATCCCGGTGGTGCGGCGCGCCGATGGCAGCCTGGCGGGCGTCGAGGCGGTGATCGACAAGGACTACGCCAGCGCTCTGCTGGCAACCTCGATCAAGGCCGACGCGCTTCTCATGCTGACGGATGTGGACGGGGTGATGGAAGGGTTCGGCACCCCAGCCGCGCGCCGCATTGCGCGCCTGTCCGCCGTCGAGGCCGGGCACCTTGTGCTGCCTGCCGGGTCGATGGGACCGAAGGTGACGGCCGGGACGAATTTTGTCGCTTCGGGCGGGCGACTGGCCGGCATCGGCCGGATGGAAAATGCTGCCGCCATACTGAACGGGGCGGCTGGAACCGTGATCTCGGCTTAGGGGAAAGGACAGCGCAATGTGTCTCTCGGCAACGGTCAGCTTTGCTGCCAGTGCGCTTCTGACGGCGGGCGGAACCGCAATCATCGTCAAGGCCGCACGCAGCAACTGGCGCTACCTCCCCATCGGCCTGATGCCGCTGTTCGCCGGCATCCAGCAGTTCAGCGAAGGGTTCGTCTGGGTCGGCGTCAACGGAGGCGACCATGCCACGATGGTCTGGGGCGCAATGAGCTTCATCTTCTTCACCTGGTTCATGTGGCCCTTCTGGATCCCCTTTTCGGTCTGGGTGCTGGAGCCGCCGGACAGCCACCGCCGGCCCTGGTTCCTGGCCATGACCGGGGTCGGATTGGTGCTGGGATTGCTGCTCTACACTCCCCACGGCTTTGGAACGGACTGGCTGGTGGTAACGGTCAACCGCGACTCGCTGGCC
>NZ_QNHG01000005.1:210423-241797 GCF_003290025.1 Pseudogemmobacter bohemicus | reverse complement strand
ATAGCTTTGAGAAGCCGGCTTCCGTGGGCCGGTCAGGACATTCCGCATGATTTCTCTCGCTGCCTACCGCCAGCAATGGTTTGGCAACATCCGCCCCGATCTGCTGTCCGGCCTTGTGGTGGCCCTGGCCCTGATCCCCGAGGCGATTGCCTTTTCGATCATCGCGGGCGTCGATCCGAAAGTCGGGCTTTACGCCAGCTTTTCCATTGCCCTCATCACGGCGATTGCCGGTGGGCGGCCCGGCATGATCTCGGCCGCGACCGCCGCGACAGCGGTTCTGATGGTGACGTTGGTCAAGGAACATGGGCTGCAATATCTGCTGGCCGCGACCGTTCTGGCGGGGCTTTTGCAGATCGGCATGGGCCTGCTGAAGCTGGGCTTTGTTATGCGCTATGTGTCGAAATCGGTGATGACCGGCTTTGTCAACGCCTTGGCGATCCTGATCTTTCTGGCGCAGCTGCCGGAACTGGACCCGACAAAGGTGCCGATGCTGACCTATCCGCTCGTCGCGCTTGGTCTGGCGATCATCTACCTCTTCCCGCGCCTGACCACCGCCATTCCCTCGCCTCTGGTCACCATCATCGTGCTGACGGCGCTGGTGCTGGCGCTGGATCTTGATGTGCGCAATGTCGGCGATATGGGCGCGCTGCCCGACACGCTGCCGGTCTTCCTGCTGCCCGATGTGCCGCTGAACCTTGAGACGCTGGGGATCATCTTCCCCTATGCGCTGGCGGTCGCTGTCGTGGGCCTGCTGGAAAGCCTGATGACCGCGAACCTGATCGATGAGATCACCGACACGAAATCCGACCGCAATCAGGAATGCATCGGTCAAGGTTTGGCGAATTTCGGCACCGGCTTCATCGGCGGCATGGCCGGATGCGCGATGATCGGGCAGAGCATGATCAACGTCAAATCCGGCGGGCGCGGGCGGCTGTCCTGCGGCTTTGCCGGGGTGATGCTGCTGACCTTCTGCGTCAGCCTTGGCGATTGGGTCAGCCTGATCCCGATGCCGGCGCTGGTGGCGATCATGGTGATGGTTTCGATCGGGACGTTTTCATGGGCGTCGCTTGGCAATCTGCGCACGCATCCCCGATCAAGCTCGGTGGTGATGCTGGCCACGGTGGCGGCGGTGATCTGGACCCACAACCTCGCCATTGGCGTCGGGGTGGGCGTGCTGCTCTCGGGCCTGTTCTTCGCCGCCAAGATCGCGCAGTTGTTCAGGGTAACCGTCAGCAATGATGGCGACACGCGCAGCTATCGCATAGAAGGACAGCTCTTCTATGGCTCGGTCGAGGATTTCAGCGGCGCTTTCGATTACCATAACGTGCCGCAGCGCGTGCTGATCGACGTCACCGATGCGCATATCTGGGACATTTCCTCGGTGCAGGCACTGGACGCCGTCGTGATGAAGCTCCGCGCCGCTGGTGCAACGGTCGAAGTCAGCGGGATGAATGCGGCCTCGGCCACCATTGTTGACCGCCTTTCGGCGCGGGAACGTGATATTGCGGCGGAGCTTATTATGCCGCGGGACGCGTGAGCCCTTGGGGCGCACCGCTACCAGATCAGCTTGACTCCTGATGCGAACAGCAGGACCGAGAGGATGCCACGCAGCCAACGATCCGACAGGAAGCGGCTGCCGACCCAGGCTCCGACCAACCCACCAATTGCGACTGCACAGAGCCAGTCGGGCATGGATGACGGCATCTGGTCCCAGGCGGCATAGGCGCCAATCAGCGCTGCGGCCGAGTTCAGAAGGTTGTACACGGCCGTGGTCGCCGCTGTCTGGCGTGCAGTGGCCCAGTTCATGCCCAGAATGACGGGGGCCAGGAATACGCCGCCGCCCGTTCCCGTTGTTCCCGACACAAAACCAATGACGGCCCCGGTCACGAGTGCTGCCATGAAGGGCGGCGTGACCGGGGATTCCGTGCCGGGTGGTCTGGCGATAACGGCTGATCGGGCCATCTGCAGCGCAGACAGGATCAGAACGGCCCCGACTACCGGGAAATAGAGGGTTTCCGGCAGATGGATGGCACCCCCCAGCATCGCGAAGGGGAACCCGAGGATGGCAAAGGGCCAGACATTGCGCCACGACAACCGGCCATTTCGAAGAAAAAGGGCCGTGCCGATTGCCGCGACGAGGAGGTTCAGCGAAAGCGCCGTCGTCTTCATGGCGAGCGGTTCAAAGCCCGCCACGCCCATGATCGCGACATAACCGGAAGCGCCCGCTTGCCCGACCGCCGCATAGACCAGAGCGACCGCCAGAAATGCGACCGCAAGCAGAAATGCTTCACTGTCCAGGGCAATGCTCCGAGTTGACTTAGGTCAGCTTATGTCCGGTCCTGTCGGTTGGGCCAAGACCAGAGCGGGCGGAATATGGCCCGCGACCGCCAACCCAGGCGATACTCGCTCACCTTGGAACTGCCGCGCCAGATAGATATGGTGGAAGGCATCCACCCGCCCGCCGGGCAATTGCACGTCCTCGCGCTGCCAGTCCCAGCCAAGTTCGTTGAGCCTGTCTTCGAAGGCTTCGGAGATTTCTGCGGACCAGAAGGCGGCAATCCCGCCCGGTCGCAGCGCCTCCTGTACAGCGTTCAGACCGGTTTGTCCGTATAGGCGCTGATTGTTATCGCGGACCAGGAAATCCGGCCCATTGTCGGTATCCATCAGGATCACATCGAAGCCCGGGCCGCTTTCGGAAAGCAGGTCCATGACATCCATGACCCTCAGGTCCACGCGCGGATCACGCAGCGGATGATCGGCCAGCGGGGCCAGAACCCCGCGATTCCATTCGGCAATCGCCGGGATCAGCTCGCAGACTGTGACCTGCGCATCGGGGGGCGAGAGATCGAGCGCCGTCCGCAGGGTAAACCCCATCCCGAGCCCGCCAATCAGCAGGCGGGGACGATGCGCGCCGCCAAGCCGCCGCAGGCTGCGTTCGGCCAGCACAGCTTCGGAGCGCCACATGATGTTGGACATCAACTCGATGCCGTTGAAGCGGATCTCGTATATGTCGCTGCGCTTGCGCAGCAGGATTTCGTCGCCCGCCTCTGTCGAGGCGCGGGCCAGTTCAGTCCAGAGTGTCATGACAAATCCCTCGGCCCCTTCAGGGTGCCGGTCTGATGTGTTGCAGGGGAATGGTCTGGGGTTGCCCGGCGGTCAGCGCATGCTCAGCGCACGGGCAACCCGGACACATGGCGTGCCCTGGTCCCGATCAGCAGCGGGAAAAGCGCTGCGCTGGATTTGCTGCCAATATGATCACTCATGACCGCTCTTGTGCCTGATCAACCCCCCCGGAGCAATGCCAGGGGTGAATTGCGAGTCTGAGCTAAATGCTGGCTGGCTGTTCTCGGACCCGTATCCCCGGGTATCGCCGTGGTGGTCTTCTCCGATGCCTTTGTGAGCGGCATGGCTCTATGCTTGGAGCCGACGGTCGTGAGCGGCTCCGCCAAAATATTCATCTTCAATTTGCGGTCCGGATTTCACCGGCTTCAACACGACGAAGAACGGGCCCATCTTGCTCCGACGCCGGCGGCAGCGGAGGCATCCCGTCACGGGATCAGGCCCCTGTCAGAGCCAAAGCCCCATCCCCGCTTCCATTCGCAAACCTTGGTCTGATCCGTCTCTTTGGAATCAACCCACAAGGGGTCGGCTTGATGCTTTGCGTGCCGCCCTCGGGGATTCGGAAAGAGTCCGAACGCCCGAGGGTGATTGCAGATCCGGTCAGACACTTCGGGCGCCTGTCGAGCGGGGGATGGTCCCTCGTCTCCAAAGACAGGAGCCAGTCCCATGTCCAAGAAGGATGCCACCGCTTTCGCCGCCAGCCTCGCCGCTTCGCTGATGGTCGTGATCGTCGTGTTTCAGGCCGGCGATGGCAGCCATGCCGCCATGCCCGCCGATGAATACGATGGCGATGAGAGCCTCAACGCCATCGAGATCGACCCCTTCGGCTGAGGCGCGCAAGCGCCTCACCCCCTTCGGGCGGCCCTCGCGCGGTGGGCCGCGCCGTCCACCGGGGTCGCGCGATCACCCGCCCGTGGCGCGCGCCGCGCAGCGGAGCCGGGATGAACCCGGCAGGGGAGAGGTCGAGGAAGGATCCGGGAAGGGCGAGCCTTCCGGTCCCAGAGAGAGCGCCGGTCGGCTTCATCCGTCCCATTGCTCTCAGGAGAAATCCCATGTCCCAAGACATCGCAGCCTCCCCGGAAACCAGTCTGGCGGCCGTCATGGCACAGTTTGATGCCTCGCAATTGGCGCATCAGACGCTCAACACCACCGCAATGGCACAGAATAAGGAGGCCCTGTTCGCGGCCATGCGCGCTGCCGGGATCACCGAGATCATCGTCACCTTCGATGGTGCCGGCGACAGCGGGCAGGTCGAAGACATCGACGCCCGCTGCGGCGATACCGCGGTGCCGATGCCGGACACGGAAATCACGCTCGCACAGGTCAGCTGGGGCGTCACCGAGATTGCGACCAACACCATGTCGCTCTCCGAGGCCGTCGAGTCCTTGGCCTATGACCTCCTGTCGGACAGCCATGGTGGCTGGGAGAACTGCGACGGCGCGTTCGGCGAGTTCCATTTCGACGCCGAGGCCGCGACGATCCTGCTCGATTACAATGAGCGGTTCACCTCGTCCGAGCAATTCAACCACAGCTTCTGAGGGCGGGGAACATGGCACATCCCTATCATCACGCCCTGTCCTCCGTGAAAAAGTGGGGCGGCGTGGTCGAGGATTACATCGAGCTGCATTCCTGGTTTGATGCCTCGAAACTGATCCTTGCTGACTTCCGGCACCGAGCTTTGCGCCACCATGCCGAAGGTATCTTCCTGCTGGAAACCGTGTTCGGCAAGACGCTGACTCTCTCCTCCGGCCGTGTGATCCCGACCCGTTGGGTGGGAGAGCAGCATGTCCGCGAGGATCTCGGCCACATCCCGAGCTTTGCTGACTGGGCGCGGTCGATCCGCCCCGAACCCTGGATGGGGCGCACCCCAAAGATCGAGGCCGAGATTGAGCCGTTGCCAGCTGCGCCGGACCCGGCACCTGATCCATTTTATCCCCTTCTCGGCCTGACAGCTGATGCCGCAGCGTTCACAGTTCTGCGCGCCGCGGCCCGTGCCTTCCATCCCACTATCCGCAAGGATCCCGGTCTCAGGCTCGCCCGGCGGCGGTTCTACCGCCAGATGCTGGCCGCCCATGCGGCCGCCGCGCCGCAAGGTTCTCCCAGATCCCCGGGCACCTGATCGCCTCTTCCACCCCAATCCCAACTAGTCCCGGCCTCGCGCCGGGTTTTCCATTTCTGACAAGGAGCCTGTCATGGCCGACTACTTCACCCACTTTTCCTGCCTGCTTGATGCGGGATCGCCTGAGAATGCCGCCAAGGCGATGGCGCTGTTCCACCGCCTGCGCGCCGAAGAGGCAGACGCCGATGAGCCAGCGTTCAACGGCTTCGATCTTGCCCAGCAGGACGGGCCGAGCGGCTCGCACCTCTGGATCCATGATGACGATCAGGGCGATGTCGAGGGCGTCATCAACTTCGTGCTGCGCCTTGCCGAAGACCTGAATCTCACCGGCCTCTGGGGGTTCGACTTCGCTCACACCTGTTCTCGGCCCAGGGTCGAGGCTTTCGGGGGAGGTGCGCATGTCATTGATCTCGGTGCCCGCAAGAGCATCGGCTGGATCAGCACGCATGAATGGCTGAACGCCGTGCTGAATGGCCAAGACATCGACGCCGTGGAGGCGGTCACAGGATGAACACCACAGTTTCGATCACATCCGCCTCCCCCTCCCGGCCGCTCCTCGTGGTCGAGTTTGGCCGCAGCGCCGACGGCCTGCTGGTCGCACGTGTCGGTGACACTGCCTTTGCCATGGTCCCGACCCGGCAAGGGCAGTATTTCCTGGCGACAGGCTGGCGGCTTTCTCGCCCGCTCGACACTTGGCGACGTGGTGACTTCTACGGTCATTCCGGCGATGTGGCCGACGAGACCGCTTTCCGGGCGCTGGTTGCGGAGAACGCAGAACACCAGCGTGAACGCGCGGCACTCGGGCGGCGTGAAGTTGGCTCTCGGGCCGGCACGCCTTGGGGCGTGTCGCAGGGCGCGACGATCTATGGTGAAGGTGTGCTCTGCCATTCCACCGCCGGGCACGGTGGGTTCAAGCTTGCGCCAGAGCAGAATGCCCGTGTGCACAAGCAGCTGCGGTCCTCGTCGGGGTTCTACGAGGAAGACGCCGAATGGGCAGCGGTTGCGCAGGCGCTGCCGGAACTGTTCACAGCCTATGAACGCCGCCTGTCCGATGAGACACTGCGCAATCACTGTCCGGACGCCTGGGAGGCCATACATGGCCGCTCCCTTCAGCCCGGCGAATCCCGGGAGCGGGATCGTCTGCTTTTCGAGCGTCAGCACGCTGCGGACTGGATTGTGATCTCGGCGGTCAGTTCGGATCGCGTTCCCGGTTTCGTGGAAACGACGGCTACGCCGGGAGCGAAGCGTGGTCAGGGCGTCGAGCGCCGCGGCTTCCTTATCCCGTCGGCCGAGTATGAACCCGGTCTGTTCGGGTTTGTTGTCGATCCCGCGCGGCATCAAGTTCTGACCGCTGGCGATGATTGAGTCTCGTTTCCGATGATCCCGGCCGCGCGTGCCTGGTGCGCGGCCGGGAGGGAGAGGTGGGGCGGGGTAACGCGACGGGTCTTGAGGTGGGAGAGAGGCTTCCGCTGCCCGTCGTGGAGAGCCCGCGATGTCCTATTCTGGCTCAACTGCAGGGTTCCTGTCCGCCGGGCAGGTGCTGATCAGCCAGACCCTTGCACAGCTTCGACTGGCGCAGCGCACCCCTCTGACTGTCACCTGTTCCGGTGAGGCGCGCTATCTCGTTCCGGATCTCGAGCAGTGGGCGTTCGAGCGCAGCGTCTCCCTCGGCACCTGTGACAGCCTGGTGGGCGCGATGATGCAGGTGTCAACGCGCCTTGGAAGCGGCGACATTGCCTGTGGCGATGATCCCGCGCTCGGCTTCACGCCGCAGCTGATCGTGGTGGTTGATTCCGATCAGGGGTTGGTGCTCGCCGGCGAAGTCTCAAACCGGCAGGTGACCTGGTGCCAGCCCGTCGCCAGCGATTCTGAAGCGCGGGCGGTGGTCACCTTGGCCTGCAGCCAGCGCGTTGAAGCGCAGCATTTCGCCGATCTGGGCAAACACGCCGAAGCCATTGCTTTGCGCCGGCAAGCGACCGCAACCGAAGGGCGCCTGGTCGATCCGTTCTGGCGTGATGCCGCGCAATTGGCATTTCTGCAGCGGAGGGCCGCGTGATGCGTCGATCATCGAGATCACGGTCTATCGCTTCGATGAGCTGCCGGAGTCCGGCAAAGACAATGCCCTCAGCTTCGCGGGCGGATCTGCTGCTTCATGTGCTTGTAGCCCCGCCTCCAGCGAGTGCGCTTAGACCGCCCAAAGGGCGGAAAGCCGTCTGGCGGCAGTGCAGCATGGCACCAGCAGCAAACTCGAGAAAGCGGCCATTTGAGCGCGAGGCAGCGATCCCTTTGCCCCCCTGACCCGTGTCGGGCGGAAAGCCGCCTGAAAGGGCGTCAGGCGTGATCGAGCACGTTTGACGCAGCGCTGCCGGGGATGCCGGGGATGCCGTTGCATCTCTCTCAGCGCGCCAAAACACAACTAGGTGCGAGGGAGGGACTGTTGACAGGAGAATTCATGACAGGGCGAAGGCCAGTTGAGTTTGAGAGAATGTTCAGGTTAGATTCATTCACCGCTGATGTAACTGGATTCTGCCATGAGTTTTCTCTCAGAATGACCGACAAGCTTCGCCCTTTCGACTAGAGGATCAGAATGACCGCATCAGGTAAGTCGAAGATGAGATTAAACCTTCCTCACGTCTTGTCAGAAGCGGTGAAAGAAGGGCGTGCGGTAATCGTTTTTGGTGCTGGAGCATCGATGGAATGCCGGAGCTCCGATGGGGGGCGCCCGCCAAGCGCCGACGAACTACGAGATCATCTGGCCTCGAAGTTCCTTGGGACGAATAATGAAAAACGGGATCTCGCAACAGTTGCCGAAATGGCCATCAACGCTGGAACCGGAGAGCCACAGGTTTTTGACGAAGTTGCACGCCAGTTTAAAGATTTTGCGACCTCAAAAGCGCACGAAAGGTTAGCTGACTTCCGGTGGCGGGGCCTAGCAACAACGAACTACGATAGATTTATTGAGCAAGGGTACGACGTAAACTCAACTGCACTCCAGACTTGTGTTCCATTTGTGAAGAATGATGAACCCTATGAGGATCGGCTTAGGGATGAAAGAAACCCCGTCCCCCTTCTTAAGCTTCATGGATGCTTGGATCACCGCCTGGATCGCGATGTACCGCTTGTGCTTTCGAATGAGCACTATTCAACTTATGAGAAAGGGCGCGACCTCTTGTTCAATCGCCTACGTGATTGGGCGCAGTCTTCCGTACTAATATTTATCGGCTACCGTCTAGCTGACCCTCATATCCGAGATCTTATCTACAAGATCGATCCAGCCCGCCGTCCACGCTGGTACATAGTTTCTCCAGGCGGAGATGAGCATGATGTCAGGTTCTGGGATAAGAAGGGGGTCGAAGTAATTTCGACAACCTTCTCTGGATTTATGGACGCATTGGACTATTGCGTTCCACAACTTTTTCGCGCTCTCGCGCCCCCCGTTAATTCTGGGAGCCGACCCTACCTGAAGCATCTCAAAAACGGCCATCCATCTGATCAGCTCGTTGAAGCCCTTGATCGAGACTTCGACTATATTCATGCAGCAATGCCATTTGATGAGGTATCGGCTGAAGGCTTCTATTCCGGATACGACCATGGTTGGTCGGGAATCATTCGTAAGTATGATTTTGCGCGGAAGCTTGGTGAAGACTTGCTATACGCTGCGGTGGATGTTGGTCCTGAGAGTGCTGCAGTGAGGATGTTTGTCCTAGAGGGCGCAGCTGGCTCAGGCAAGACTATCGCACTTCGCAGGGCTGCATTCGATGCAGCAACAGCGCTGGATCAGTTTGTTCTATGGCTCAAGCCTAATGGAATATTGAGGGCCGAGATTATCGAAGAGCTTTGGTCTCTTAGTGGACTACGCCTTTTTATTTTTGTTGATCACGTTTCGCTTCATGCGGAAGAACTTGAACGAGCACTGCAGTCCTTAAAGAGAAAAAACGTTCAGGTAACAGTTATCGTGTCCGAACGCGAGGCAGAGTGGGCAGCCTACTGCGGTGGTCTTGATGCATTCCTGCCAACCACATCTACGCTAAGAAGGCTAAGCGAGCGTGAAGTAGAGAACTTAGTTGATCTTCTGGCAAGACACCGATGCCTTGGGCAGCTGACAAACCTAAGTAGAACTGAGCAGATTGAAGCCTTTCTGAGTCAAGACCGCGCTGACCGGCAACTCCTTGTTGCTCTCCATGAACTCACGCAGGGTAAACCCTTCGAGCAGATCATTCTTGATGAGTTCAACAGAGTTCTAGGAGACGCCGCGAGGAGTTTGTATCTTGATATTGCCACGATGCATCAGTTCGGAGTAACGGCGCGAGCAGGGGCTATTTCAAGAATCAGCGGCATCCGTTTTGAAGACTTTAAATCAGACTTTATCAAGCCGCTCACGGACATTGTTCGCGTAACCGACGATCGTTTTACTGGAGATCAAGGATACGAAACTCGGCATTCACACGTTGCAGAAATCGTATTCCGCGCCGTTTGCGAGACCGACGAGGCTCGTTCAGTACAGCTTTCTAGAATAGTAGGGGGGCTGGATCCTGGGTATTCATCAGACAGACGAGTACTGGAAAACATATGCAAGGGGCGGAATATCGCGAAGAGTTTCTCCAGTATCGAGCACGCAAGAGAGATTTTTGAAATTGCCACGGCCGCACTTCCAGAGAGCGCTTTTCTATTCCAGCAGGCAGCGATCCTTGAAATGCATCATGGGAAGGGTTCTCTGGATGCCGCGGAGGAATTGGCTCAGACCGCTCGGGCAATAGATCAAAGCAACCACATATATGTACATACGCTTGCGGAGGTTTCACGCCGCAAGGCAAATGTGGCAGTATCCCAGGTAAGAGCCGAACAGCTTAGAGCGCAATCGCGCAGATTTCTTAACGAGATCACGATTAACGACCCCAGAAAATCGCTAACTTTTTGCAATCTTCTTATCGATGAAGTAATCGATCTTCTGCGCGCGATTCCTGAAGATCCCAAAGAATATATGATTATAGAGTTCGATAGGAAGGTCGCTGAAGCGAAGGAGCGCTTAGATAAGGCGCGTCGCGATTTTCCCGGAGAAGCAGAGTTTCCATCTGCGGAGGGGAGATTGTGGCAGCGCCTCGGCGACGAGGGCAGGGCAAAGCGTGTTCTGCAACAAGCCACGTCTCTGAAGTCGCAGAATGCTGGTGTTTTTCTGCGCCTTGCCCAAGTTCAAGCAGCTGGTGGAGAGGTCGCAATCTCCATCGATACGCTCCGATCTGGCCTGCAACGGTTTACATCAGATAAACAACTTCATCTAGCTCTGGCTATGAGGCTTGTCGAATACAACCGAACAACTTCGCCTGAGATTGAAGGTCACTTCGGTGCCAGTTACGGCGTCGGGGATCATGCAATTGATGCTAGGTTCTTCCATGCTTGCTATCTTTTCTGGGCTGGAAAAATCGAAGAATGTCGGAGCCTGTTCGATGAGGTCAGCGCCCGTTCGGGCGGAGACTATCGTAAACGACCCAACCCGGAAGAAGGCATTATTGATCAATTCATCGCGCAGCAAACTGGTTCGATAGCGTCGGTTCGGGATGATTACTTCTTTATTCAGTCAGGATGCTATCCAAGGCAGATCTTTGCCCACATGAGTGCACTGAACGGGATCGACATATCAGAGCTTTCCTCTGGAAGGCAGGTCAGGTTCCTGGTTCGCTTCAATCGTAGAGGGCCTGTCGCTAGGTCGTGTTGACAAAAGGGATTCCGCTGGCATTCGTCCTATGATTCAAGCTCATCTCTACGTGGGAGATGAACTTGGCACGCAACCTGATATCCGACGACGAGTGGACCTTCTTCGAGGGCTTCATTCGTGCCGTCCGGCACCCTAACGGGCGGAAACCTGCGGACCATCGTCTTGTTCTCGATGGAGTTTTCTGGATCGCAAGGACTGGTGCGCCATGGCGTGATCTGCCCGAAGAGTTTGGCAAGTGGTCCTCGGTCTACCGTCAGTTCCGCCGGTGGACTTTGGCGGGACTGTGGGAGGATATCCTGGATGCGCTGAACCACGCTGGGATCGCGCCAGACAAGCTCCAGATGGTCGACAGCACTGTGATCCGCGCTCATCATCATGCTGCGGGCGCAAAAGGGGGACTCCGAAAGAGGCTCTTGGCCGTTCGAGAGGTGGCTTCTCGACCAAGATCCATCTCCGCGTCAATGGCGCAGGCCTCCCGATGAGGACTGAGATCACGCCGGGGCAGGTTTCCGACTACACCGGCTATGATCTGGTGATGGCCGACAACCTGCCGCAGCCAGCAGTTCTGGTCGCCGACAGGGGCTATGACTCTGATAAAATTCGGGAAGACATCGAGAACCGCAACGCCCTGCCCATGATACCGATGCGAAAGAACCGAAGGGTGCGCAAGGCTGTCGACATGACCATCTACACCCTGCGCAACATGGTCGAGCGCTGCTTCAACAAGCTGAAAAACAGCCGTCGGTTGGCAACCCGCTACGACAAAACCGCAGACAGTTTCCTCGGCTTCGTAGACGTTGCCTGCATCAGGCTATGGCTTCGCCATTTGTCAACATGACCTAGTTCAGTCATTATAAGCTAACTTATGAAGGGGAGGTGACCAAGCACCGCCATGACCTGCGGCTCCGCGGAGCGGCAGCTTCGTAGATTGCGGCCACGCAACATCGATTTGGACTCATCGGCACCTGACCTGTCGCGGGCATTGAAGCGACTGATAGGCATCAGACCTCCCGGCTGCTGTGCCGCAGCATGTTGATCAGAGCCTTTATTTGCCGATGCTGGGCCTCAATCAAACGTCAGATTTTTATATTACTCTGTTTGCAGCGTTCGCCCGATATGCTTACAATCAAAGCTACTGGCGGTTTTCGAACGGGGCTTGATGCATGATGATTAACTACGACAATTTTGAAACTTGGCAGAAATCTTTCGACGAAGCTATGGTTCGCCTATTGGGTGAGAAAGCCGTTACCGATCTATCATCATCGACTTTTGAATATATAGAGGATGCGGGCGACTTCGTAGTTAGCCACTCGGACATCGAAACCATATCAAGGGAAATTCAGAACTGGCTTCTAGGGCATAAATTTTGTGCTTTCCATGGCACGAGATTGTTACCCGAAGAAATCTTATCTATTCAACAGAAGGGGCTGCGCCCTTTAGCGGCCTCTGACAGAGAGGCACGCCTCAGAGAGATTCTCAGCTGCCATCCAAATTGGCATTCTGTAGAGAACAGACTCCTTGAAGTAATCGAGGATGTTGGCCCAAAGGAGAAGCAAGGTGGAAGGGAGGGGCAGATCCATTTTAGTCTGTCCAGATCGGGACTCGTTAATGACTTCGACCACTATTTAATGTACGGTTCTGAGTTTGATCAGCATGTTGCGTATCGGCTGTTTGGTGACAAATCGGGCCTTAAGTTTCTTAACTTAAAGACCGCCCCAGTTCTCGTTCATGTCTTGTTCAGTGGTGAGCAGCTCATTCAAGGAGCCCATCCATATTTTAGCTATTCCGATGTTGTCGGCATGGGTGAGACCCCTGGGCTTGCGCGCACCTTCCTTAATACATGGGCATTCAAAGTATCAAACCCGAACTTTGATATCGAAACACTGCGAACTGACTGCTGTATGATGGAGCGGGTCGCTACACTACCCGAGCGAGTTATCATTATCGAAAAACTTGACGACTTGGCTGCACATGCAGTGTGAGCATTGACAAATGTCGGACATCGCTCGAACAATCTAACTGGTGCAAGTCGTTGTCTTTCTTTTGGTTGCGAGGATTAGAACGTGAGAATACTTCAATGCAAGATATAGCTCACAAGGCTTTTTTCGCGGCGCAGGACATCCTGCGCGAGTGCAGATCTCAGTTGAACAGCATTGTTTCGATAGAAGATCTCGAAGATGGCGAGATGAAGGATCATTACCTCGAGAGCGAAGCACGAGCTCTAAGTTTGCTGTTGGAGAGGCTGTATCGGACGATACTGATAATCTATGAGACCCTTGATCTGAGATCCGGCGAGATCGTGTTTACATCCAAGTTTAATGATATGCGCCCAAACCTCGGTACGGTGACTTACTACGATGATGACCCCGACTTACCGGAAAGTCTAGCTTTGAATTTCTTGGCTGAACAGGTCCGAACCTTTAGCCCTCTATTTCATGCCACCAAAGTCGTCGACGCGCAGAGGCAAATTCTTTGGGCGATACTTGAGCAAACGAACGTTCTTGTTGAAAGTCTGGATATCAAGCCGACTAAAGAGCACGACATCCAGAAAGCATTAGAGAAGGTTTTTAAGGTCGCATTTCCCGACTCTATTTGTCACTATCCTAGCGCGTTGCAATCAAAAGTATATCGCCCGGACTTTGTTATTGAGTCCCTCGATATTGCGATTGAATTGAAGTTTGTTGCTAAGGAGGGCGATATTGGAAAAATTATCGGTTCACTCTATGAAGACATGCTTGCTTATGCGGATAATCCGTCTTGGAGTAAGGTTTATGGCGTCGTCTTTATGACAGGACCATTCCTGTCTCAAAGGAGGCTTGAAGCTGAACTCAAGAAGGTAAAGGCGCCGTCCAGTTGGAATGTCTGCGCTGTCGTTGGAAGCCCTGGACCGAAGGTGGCCACAGTGAAGAAAAAAGCAGTCGACTAGCTTCGGGTGCCGAGCGTCTTCCGGTCAACTGGTTCACCCCCTCGCCAGCGGCGCGACGTTCCAGAAAGTTAGCCGCCCTGAGCCGGGCTCGGAGAGGCGCAACTCGCAAGCCGTTCCGTTGTAGTGCGGATCCGCTGGGAAGGGCGTGCCTAGGGTGGCGCGATCGCTGAACTTGCGGTAGTGGATGCGAATCGTGGCCCCGCTGATTTCGCGCGGGGTGAGGTCGCAGCCGATCTGGACGACGTGGCGGCGGGCTCGCGGCCAAGCAGGAGCGAGGCCGCGGGTTAGGACCAGACACCGAACCCGGCCGCGCACCAGATCTCTTCGGGGTCGAAGGCGACCAGGCCTGCTGCGGGGCCTTGGCGAACAAACGGAAGCGTTTCACTGGGTTGATGAAGGTGAAGTTGCACGTCACTATTGCTGCGTCGAACGCGTATTGACGCTTTCGCAGACTTGCGGCAGCTGTCAAGCCGCGCCGCCGTTAGACAACTTTCCGCCAAGCGGATCATTTTAGTAGCGAGGCGCGCCTTGTACTGCCGCACCTGCAAACGGCAGCTTGGCCCCGCATCGCCGCCATATGCGCCGTGACTTCGCTGCGCTGCCAGTCGAATGAAGACTTCCGGGAATGCTGCCATGCAGCATTTTTCGAGGTCGACCGGCGGCTTTGGGCCGCCTCTTTCGTTGCGCGATTGTCGAGAAATGCCACTTCGCGGAGTATTCGAGCGCCGGTGAAGGGCTTGGTGCTATAAGATTGTTCCATTGAAGCGGTGGGTGGATTTTGGCGTCTCCCGGCATTGCCGGGACCGGGCTCAAGTCCTTGCGGACGGAAGCCAGCGTCGCCGTCTTCCCCTTCCGGGCTAAGATCCCTGACGCATGGCTCGCCTGAGGCGGGGCGAGCCGAGTGATGCGCCGCATCGCCTGCGCCGAGGCTGCAGGCCCGTCCGGCCCAACCTGAGAGGTCGAGAGGGGGCCGGAACGGGCAGGTTCCGGGCGGTTGAGAGAGAGCCCTGTCCGGTCCTGTCCCGCGCTCTGCTCTCCCGAGGATCTCCCCGATGAACGACCTGTCCCCCGCGACCACGGCGCAAGCGCCGGTCGCGCCCTCTCCTGTTCTGTCCGCCCCCTCCATTCTCGCCGCCGCGGGGGCGCTTCTTCCGCATCTCGAACGCGGCCAGCGCATCGACACGACGATGCTGCGCGGTGCCATGGAAACCGCATTCGGCGCCTCAGACGCTTCCGGCCTCTGGGATTGGAAAGACGCCTACGAGGCCTGCGAAGTCGCCACGATTCTGTTCCTGCGCAAATTCGGCCGCGCGCTGTTCCGCAAAGCGGCAGCGCCCGAGGCGCGTCTCGCGGCGCTGACGAAGATCGCGGGCCTGCTGCCGAGCCATACAAGGCGCTCCGAGGAGAGCCAGGCGCTGCAGCAGTTCAGCACGCCTCTTCCGCTCGGGATTGCGGCGGTTACCGCCGCGTCGATCTCGCCTTCGGACGTGGTGCTGGAACCCTCGGCCGGCACTGGCCTGATGGCCATCCTCGCCGACATCGCCGGCGGCAGCCTCGCTCTGAACGAACTGGCCGAGACCCGCGCGGATCTCCTTTCCACCCTCTTTCCGGCCCTGCCTGTGACCCGGTTCGACGCCGCCCAGATCCATGACCATCTCGATGCAGGGGTGGTGCCCTCGGTGGTGCTCATGAACCCGCCTTTCTCGGCGCTGCCCAATGTGATCACCCGCGTGGCCGATGCTGCTTTCCGCCATATCGCTTCCGCTCTGGCGCGGCTCGCCCCTGGTGGGCGGTTGGTGACGATTACCGGTGCGGGGTTCGGCCCCGAGGCACCGGCCTGGCGCGATGCCTTCATCCGGCTGCAAGAGAATGGCCGCGTGGTCTTCACCGCCGCCATTGATGGTGCTGTTTATGCAAAACACGGCACCACGTTCGACACCCGATTGACGGTGATCGACAAGATCCCCGCCGAGGATCCTTCCTCCTTCGCGGCCACTTCTGGCATCGCGTCCGATGTTGCGACACTGATGGGTTGGATCATCGCCCAGGTGCCGCCGCGCAACCCCTTCGATCTGCGGAACCCGCCGGCCCCGAAGGCCCCCGCCGTTGCACGCTCGGATCGCTCATATTTTGCACAGGTGAGTTCAACCCGGCCAGCACGCCCCGTACCGGTTCCTTCTGTTGCCGTCGAACTGGACTATGAAGCGGTGGACCGGACTCCGCCAGAAGCGGCACGACTCTCGGACGCGATCTATGAAGAATACGCTCTTCAGGTGATCCGGATTCCCGGCGCGGCACCGCATCCGACCAAACTCGTGCAATCCGCCGCCATGGCCTCGGTCGCGCCACCCCGTCCCTCATATCGGCCACTTCTGCCCGCCGACATTTGCGCCCGTCTCTCGGACGCGCAGCTCGAGACGGTGATCTATGCCGGCGAGGCGCATCGCGACCATCTCGCTGGCAACTGGACGCTCGACGAGACCATGGACAAAGTCAGCGCCGCCGCTGCAGATGCTTCCGGCGCTGTCCGCTTCCGGCGCGGCTTCATGCTGGGCGACGGGACGGGCGCAGGCAAAGGGCGGCAATCGGCGGGGATCATCCTCGACAACTGGCTGCGGGGCAGGCGCAAAGCGGTCTGGATCTCCAAATCCGACAAACTGATCGAAGATGCGCAACGCGACTGGTCGGTGCTCGGGCAAGAGAAGCTCCTGATCACCCCGCTTTCCCGCTTTGCGCAGGGTAAGGCAATCACGCTGTCGGAAGGCATCCTCTTCACCACCTATGCCACGCTGCGCTCGGACGACCGGGGCGAGAAGGTATCCCGGGTTCGCCAGATCGTGGACTGGCTCGGATCCGATTTCGACGGGGTAATCATCTTCGATGAAAGCCACGCCATGCAGAATGCCGCCGGTGGCAAGGGCGAGCGCGGCGACGTGGCCGCGTCGCAGCAGGGCAGGGCGGGCCTGCGCCTGCAACACGCGCTGCCAGATGCGCGTGTGGTCTATGTCTCCGCCACCGGGGCGACGACAGTGCACAACCTTGCCTATGCGCAACGCCTCGGCCTCTGGGGTGGCGAGGACTTCCAATTTGCGAGCCGGGCCGAGTTCGTCGAGGCGATCGAGGCCGGCGGCGTCGCGGCTATGGAGGTCCTGGCGCGCGATCTGCGTTCGCTCGGCCTCTATACCGCGCGGTCGCTCTCCTATGATGGGGTCGAATACGAGCTGATCGAGCACCAGCTGACCGAAGAACAGCGCCGGATCTACAATTCCTATGCCGGGGCTTTTGCGGTCATTCACAACAATCTCGATGCGGCGATGGAAGCCGCCAATATCACCGGATCGGATGGCACGCTGAACCGGCAGGCCAAATCGGCGGCCCGCTCAGCCTTTGAAAGCACCAAGCAGCGCTTCTTCGGCCATCTTCTGACCTCGATGAAGACGCCGACCCTGCTGCGCTCGATCACCGAGGATCTGGAAGCCGGCCATGCGGCCGTCATTCAGATCGTTTCGACCGGCGAGGCGCTGATGGAACGGCGGCTGGCAGAGATCCCCACCGAGGAGTGGAATGACCTCAACACGGACTTGTCGCCCCGTGAATATGTCTTATCCAGAACTCCGGATAAGACGTAATATGCCGCGTCCGCGTTATGCAGAGCGCGGTGCTTCATGTCGTTGATATGATGTTTCATTTCGGGATCTCTGCTTGGCATAATCATGATGCCTCTGCTCTCAACCGCAGAAGGACACCCCGACATGACCTCCCCCTCCAACTCTCACCCCGGCGGCGCGGCAGCCAACGGGGCTGTCGTCGACCAAGCACTCGTAAACGCCTATCTTGCGGACAATCCCAACTTGTCCGCTGGCGCTCTCAGTGCGGCACGGCATTTCCTGAAGTGGGCCGCCGACCGACGTGTCGCGATCAAGGATCTTGATGCTGCGGCGGTCGGTCGTTTTGCGCAGCACCGGTGTGGGTGCGGTCGCTATAGTGCTGCACAGTTGCAGGACCCGAGCTACATCACCGACGTCCGCAGATTTTTGCGGCATCTCGAAGGTGCCGGTCAGGTTGCTATTCCTGATGCGGTTGCCCGGCTCGGCCCGCATTTGGCCGGCTTTTCGGCAAACCTCGCGACCCAAGGCTACAGCAGGGTCACCTACAGCTCCCGCATCAGCCAGGCCCGGCATTTCGCCGAATGGGCCCTGCAAATGCGAGTTCCGAGAGAAGGCATCGATGGTGACCTGATCGAGCTGTTTGCCCAGCACGACTGCCAATGCGGGATCAAAACGAAGCGCGGCAAACGGGTCGCGGGGACCGGCATCAAGGATCGTCGCCGTGGTGCGCGCGCCTTCGTGGCTTTCCTCAGAGTAGAAGGATTGATCCCGGTGACGGTGGCCACTGAACCACCGGCCGATCCACGTCTCGCCGATTTTGCCACTTGGATGCGTCGGGAGCGCGGCGCCACGTCCGAGACGATCCGGCGCTATCAGCAAGAGTTGGGCCGCTGGCTGATGAAGCTTGGATCGGAACCGCAGGGGTTCACCGCAGCGGCCGTCCGCTCGATTGTTCTGGATCAGGGCGAGGATCGCTCTCGATCGTCAGTCCGCATGACGATAACAGTACTGCGCACATTCTTGCGCTTCATGATTGGCCAAGGACATTGTGCTCCGTCGCTGCTTCTTGCGGTGCCGTCAGGGGTGCGACGCAGGCTTTCCACCGTCCCAAAGACGATCCCGGCCTCGACCATCGAAGAGATCGTCGCGTCCTGCGGCACAGTCACAGCCGTTGAGGTGCGGGACCGCGCCATCATCCTGCTTCTCGCGCGGATGGCCCTGCGGGCTGGCGATATCTGGCAGCTCCGCCTCGCCGACATCGACTGGCGCGCGAGCAGGTTGCGATTGCACGGCAAGAGCCGACGCGGGGTGCTCATGCCTTTGCCGCAGGACGTTGGCGACGCGCTGCTCGCCTATATCGAGGACGCACGCCCGGTGGTTGCATCCGATCTGGTCTTCTTGCGCACCCAGGCCCCTTTCACGCCATTTCGTTCATCCGCTGAGATTGCCGGTATCGTCTCACGCGTCCTTTCCCGCAGCGGTTTCGTTGGCTTGCCAACCGGCTCGCATGTGTTTCGGCATTCGCTGGCCTCCGCATGGCTACGCGATGGGGCCGAACTCGATCAGATTGGGGCTGCTCTTCGCCACACGTCGCGCGACACCACGGCAATCTACGCCAAGGTCGATGTCGATATGCTGGGGGCGGTTGCCCAGCCTTGGCCGGGGTATTCAGCATGATTCACCGCCATGTTGACCGCTATATCAACCTGCATCGCGCCCTCGGAAAGGGGTTCAACAAACATGAGAAGTCCTTGCACGATTTCGCGGCCTTCGCCGCTGACCGGTCCGATGAGCGCGTCACCGCGTCACTGATCCTCGCGTGGGCGGGCAGCGCGGCCACGCCCAATTTAGCGCAAAACCGATATGATCAGGCCCGCGCCTTTGCGATGTTCCTGCATGCAGAGGACGTGCAGCACGAGGTTCCAGTCGCAGGATTGTTCGGACGGTCAAGGCGCCGCCGACCCGCTCCCCACATCCTGTCGCAGAACCAGATCAATGGCATCCTGACGGAGGCGCTACTGGTTCCGGGACTGTCCCCGATCAGCCCGCAAACCTATCACACGCTGTTCGGATTGCTGGCCTCGACAGGTCTGCGCATCTCGGAAGCATTGTCCCTGCGTTGCGACGACCTGACGGAAGATGGCCTGATGATCCGCAAGGGCAAATTTGGCAAGAGCCGCCTCGTCCCTCTTCACGCCTCGACCCGTGCAGCGTTGGAGCGCTATATCGATCAGCGGCGCATCGTCCGTGATGCCGGTCATGATCTTTTCGTGCTCGGTCATGGTCACGCGCCGACAGCGACGAGAGCACATGTGGTCTTCGTACGGATCGTGCGCAAGCTCGGTTACCGCAATCCGACTGGTCCCGGCCCCCGGCTACACGATTTGCGCCATACCTTCGCGGTTCGGTCCCTGGAGTCCTGCGGGAATGATCTGCAGTCAGTCCTGCGGCACATGAGGGCCCTGAGCACCTATCTCGGCCATGTCGATATCGCCAATACCTATTGGTATCTCGAAGCCACCCCCGTCTTGTTGCAAATGATCGCGGCAAGGGCGGAAGAGGCGTGGATCGGGGGTGCAGCATGATCCCGCTCGCGCCGGACCTGTCGGCTTTCCTGCAGAAGCACCTACCCGATGAGCGTGGAGCCAGCCAACATACCATCGCCGCTTATGCCCACGCGTTCACCCTGCTGCTGCGGTTTGCGGCTGCGCACTATAAACGGCAGCCATCAGACCTTGCGATTGAGGATCTCGATGTCAGGCTGATCAGGGCCTTCCTCGAGCATATCGAAGAAGGACGCGCCAATACTGTTCGATCCCGTAATGCGAGACTGGCTGCGATCAAAGCGTTTTTCCGCTTCCTTGAGCCAAGGCGCCCAGCCTGCCTCGAACAAGCGATGATGGTCAGGGCGCTGCCCGTCAAACGCACAGATGTAAAACTGATCGACTACCTGACGAAGGACGAGGTGCGCGCCCTACTTGCAGCCCCAGACAACAGAACTCCTGCTGGGCAGCGCGATCGGGCGATGCTTCACCTGGCCTATGCCGCAGGTTTGCGAGCGTCTGAACTTCTCGCAGTTCGGATGGACGATTTCCCAAGGGGATCGTTCGCCAGCATCCGTGTGCTCGGGAAAGGCCGTCGGGAACGGGTGCTGCCGCTCTGGAGGAGACGCAAGCAGCCATTCGGGCTTGGCTAGCCGTTCGTCCCGACGATGTCGGGCCGGAACTATTCCTGAATCGCGATGGCGGTCCGATGTCGCGTGATGGTTTTGCCTACCGGCTCCGTCAACATGTTGCTGCAGCAGAACGCGCTACCCCTTCGATTGCCGACAAGCACGTGACCCCGCATGTGCTGCGGCACAGTTGCGCCATGCACACGCTTCAGGCCACGGGCGATGTCCGCAAGGTCGCTCTTTGGCTGGGTCATGCCAGCCTCCAGACGACCGAGATGTACTTGCGCGCGGACCCGACCGAGAAGTTGGCCCTTCTCGAAGCGCATCATGCCCCGCTGATCAAGCCTGGCAAGTTTCGGCCGCCGTCGGACAAGCTGATGGCAATCCTTGCGGCCGCGACGAGTACGAAGACCTGGCAATGACCATCGCACCGTCCTGAGATCTTGCCAGCCCACATACCAGCTGCGTTGCTGCGTCCCGCACAGTGTGGGGCGCTGCTATTCCATCACATACCCGGCACCCTCGGCCCGTTCATACCAGGCACCGAGTGCATCGGTCCCGTCGGTGTCCATGAGGGTGACCCGGCGACCGGCGGCGATAGCGGCGCTGATCAGGGCGCGGCTCAGCGTGGTTTTGCCCGACCCGCCTTTGCGGGCCATCGCGGCGATTACGCGCAAGGAGTCGTTAGGCATGTCATACCTGCAATAATGGTTACTCGTAAACATAAGCACCTTACTGTCGTAGGGCGCTGACCGGGATGCGTCAAGCGGGACGCAAGGCGCAGATCGCAGGAAGCGGCAAGCATTATGCGGCTTCCAGAGGACGTGGCGCAGGCAACGTGATGCAGATCCCATTCCCCTTCCGGCACTTCCCAATCCGCAGGATGCAGGACGCAAAGAGCGCGATGCAGGTGCCAGAAGACATGCTCCAGAGCGCAGATAACGGGAGGCATTTCGCATGGGACGGGATGCAAATCGCAAGGCGCGTGATGCATTCCGCAGACAACGGGAAACCGCCCCTTTGGGTCGGTTTTTCATAATGAGTACAAGCCCGTAGGCCCGACTCCGCTTGTGCTGGGAATCGGCGGGCTTGTACGATCTTGGCAAGAAATAGGAGCGTTAACTTTAATATGGCCAGGTCCCGCCGATTGACCGCCGAAGAGCGTCTCAGCATTGCGCGTGAGCGGGCTGAGGGTGTGTCGGCGGCCGAACTGGCGGATCGCCATGGCATCAGTCTGATGTCGGTCTACAACGCTGTGAGTTATGCTCAGGGCCGCCGGGTCTCGAACGGCAGTCGGCCTCAGGTCGTCGGATTGAGGCTCAGTGCGGCGGAGCTGCGCCGGTTTGATGCTGCGCTCTCGGCGCGAGGGATCGCGCATCGTTCCGATGCGCTGCGCGCTCTGGTCCTCTCCGCCAGTGACCTGCTAACGCCTGATCAGCAGATGACAGAGGAACTGCGCGGCCTTGGCGCGGCGCTGAACCGGGTCGGCAACAACATCAACCAGATCGCCCGGCGCCTGAACGAAGGGCGGGTCAGGGGCGAGCAGGCGGTTCTGACAGGACGGGAGAAGGCCGAGATCCGCGCTTTGGCCGGGCTGGTCTTCACCATCGCCGACCAGGTCCAGGAGATGAGCCGCAACCGGCGGGCCGCCCTCAAACTGGAGGTGGATAAGGCGCTGGCGCCCCTGATCCGGGAGGCTCGTGATGGCGCGCGCTGATGCCGTGAGGGCGGTCAACCCGGCGCTTTTTGATCGTGGCTGGAGCAAGGTTTTGGGTTCGGCTTCCGGGGGTCTTGGCAAACGGGCGCAGATGGTACGGGCGGCCCGCGGTCATTCCCCAGCAATCTTCAAGGCGATCCGGCAAGGCGGGTGTCATACCGGGGCGCAACTTCGTGCCCAGCTGTCGTATCTCACCACCAAGTCGAGCTTCATTCTCGATTCCCGTGGCACGCATGACGGCAAGAAGCTGCTCTCGCCGGGTGAGATCGAGCGGGTGGCACGGCGCTTCGAGAACCAGTGGAATGAACGGCATGCGCCAAAGCTTGGCCATACCGCGCACCTGTTGATGGCCTTCCCCATCGGCACCCGTTCCACAGAGGCGCAGGAAATCACCCGCGAGATCTGCGAGCGTTTCTTCGAAGGGAACGGCGCGCAGTTCGATTACATCGCGGCGATCCACGAGGACCGTGCCCATCCCCATGCCCATATCGTGCTGAACCGCCGCAGCAAGGACGGCGAGATGTTCTTCCTCGGGAAGGATCATCATTTCAACTACGACGCCTTCCGCGAAGCCATGGTCGAGGCGGCCGAGCGCCACGGGCTGCGGCTCGAGGCCACGCGGCGGTTGGACCGGGGTGTGCTGACCCGTGCCGCCAGCGACGTCGAGATCCGCAAAGCCATGGAAGAGGGCAGGGCGCCGGTCGAGCGCCAGCGCACCGGGGCCGACTTTGACCACGCCATTGCCGAGGTGGCGCGCAATGCCGCGATCTATCGCGGTCTCGCTGCCGAGGCCTCGCGTTCGAACTTCCACGATGTTGCTCAAGCCCTGTCCCGGGCCGGGGATGTGCTTGCCCGGGGTGATCGTATCCAGTCAGACGGAGTGTTGTATATGAGTGATGACGTTCATGATTTTGACCAACTGATCGATCGGTTCTCGCAGAACATCCGCCAGATCGAAGGGCTGATCGAACGCGCTCCTGCGTCCGAGCGCCCGGTGATCGAGCGCAAATTGACCGATGTGCTGCGCGAGGTCTCGCATCTGCAGCCCTTGGGCGACCGCTCCGACACATTGCATGAACCCGCGTCCCGGGACGGGATCTATGCTGCGCCGAACCTGGTCGAGGCCCACAGGGAGCAGCTCGAAGATCCAGGTCTTAAAGCCCGTGTCACCGAAGCGGTGCAGGGGACCGGAATCGATAGCGATGCCGTTCTGGCCCGGTTGCGCGAGGGTGCGGGCAATGCGGCGCTGGAGCAGCAATGGCTCGCGCAGGATCTACGCGCCATCGCAAAGGAAGAGCAGCTTGATCTGCGCGACACCGCGCAGCGTGATCAGGCGATGGACCGGCTTGAGGCGGTTCATGGCAAGCTGGGCGATGTGCTGACCGAGGTCCGCGTCCTGCGGGTTGTGGAGGATGTGGAGAGGGAAGGGCCGGAAGGGGATGAGGGGGCGCGGCTGTCGGAGACCTCCGCCCACAGGGTTTCGGCTGATAACGAAACCCTGCGCAGCGAGCCGGACATCTTCAGTCCCACTGAGCGTCAGGAGTTCCGGGCGCTGGTCAAACAGTTCCAGCGGACTGATTTCAGCTATTCCTATTCCGATGACCCGCGGGCGCGGCGTGATGGCGAGAAGCAGGTGGCCGAGGCGAAAGAGGCCTTCGACCGCTTTGCCGAACGCTCGCCCCAGTATGCCGAAATTGCCACCATGGCCTGGGAAGAGGCCACCGACGTCATTCAGCCCCCCGCCACTGGTGTCCGGGCTGCACATCGAACCCTTCATGCCGGAGACATGGATCTCGCCCAGCGTGATCCGTCGATCCGCCTCGGCCCGATCACGGAGGAGGTCCGTGAGATGGCGCTCTTGCGGGCCGAGACCCCACAAGAGCAGATCCGCGATGCCGTCAGCCGGGAGATCAACCAGCTCCATGCCGCAGGCGCCTCCCGCGAGCGGATCATCGAGAGGCTGGCCGAAGTTGAGGACGACACCCGTCAGGCCCACGCGGAACGCCGCAATCTGGATGCGACAGCGCCCCAACTGGCCTCCGCCTTGCGACAGGCCGCCGACGGCAAGGTCGATCTGGCCTCGGATGCGGCGCGACACCGCTTCGTCGAGCAGGTCAATGATCGCCTGACCCCAACCGAAATCGATGATCTGCACCGCGGCGATGCGAAGGTGCTGGACCGGATAACCCCCAATGCGCTCGAACAACTGCAGCTGGCACGGGCCTATCTCGAGGCCAGGGATGTCCATGCCAATGATCCGGCAATGGACCGGGTGCTCGAGCGGATCGTGGAACAGCGCCACGGCGAGGATCTGAGACATTCCCTCTCCCATGGCGAGAAGGGGATCACCCATGGATAAGGGTCGCATGCTGTTGGGCGCAGTGGTTCTGACCTTCCTCGGGCTTGCCATCGGCTATGTGCTGGCGACGATCTATTTCGCCGTCCAATTTGGATACTCGACCACCAGTTTCGATCTGACCCTGCTGGCGCGGAACTGGCTGGGGCTGAGAACGTCGGCTCCGCAGGATTTCCTCTGGGTGAACGGCATCATCCTTGGGACGGGTCTCGCGGCCCTTCTGCTGACGGCAACCATGCTCGGCGATGCGCTGACCCGCTTCGGCACCACCCATTGGCAGAGCCGGGCCGAGATGAAACGGAACGGCTTTTTCGCCGGGACGGGGGCAGGGTTCCTGCTCGGCAAGATGGGGTCTCCGAAGTCGAAGAAGCCTTTCATCGTCTCGCGCACCTTTCCGCATGCCCTGGTCGTGGCCCCGACAGGCCGGGGCAAGGGTGTTGGCTTCGTAATCCCGAACCTCCTGACCTATCGTGGCTCGGCCGTGGTTCTCGACGTCAAGGGCGAGAACTTCCGTGAGACATCGCGGTTCAGGGCCTCCACCGGCGACAAGGTGTTCCGCTTCGCGCCCACGGATTGGGAGCGGCCAACGCATCGCTACAACCCGCTGGCCCGGATCGCTGCCCTGAAGAATCCCGATCGCCAGCAGATGGAGCTGAAGCTGACCGCCAAGCTGTTCCTGCAGACCGACAACGAAAAGCTCAGCGGTCTGCTCGCTGGCGGAATCGATCTCTTCGTGGCAGCCGGACTTCTGGCCTTCGAACGCGGTAACCCGACCATCGGAGAGATCTACCGCATCACCGCCTCGGGCGGGAACAAGCAGCTGGAGTTCCTGAAGCGGGCGGAGGAGGTGAAGAACCTCTCGGCCAAGCTAATCTTTGAGCGGATGGCCTCGACCAATAACGACACGCTGACCTCCTACCTCTCGCTCCTGATGACCTCCGGCCTCGACACCTGGGACAACCGGGCGATTGACGCCGCCACAGCGACATCGGATTTTTCTTTCCGGGACATCCGCCGGCAGCCGCATGCGATTTATCTGGTGGTGGAATCTGAGATGGTTGGGCCGCTGGCACCATTGATCCGGCTGTTCTTCTCGGATCTGATCGCCTCGCTGCAGGCCGCTGAACCCGGAAAGGATGAGCCCTGGCCGGTGATGATCATGCTTGATGAGTTTGATCGGCTCGGAAAGATGCCGATTGTGGCGGAAAGCATCAAGACGCTGCGCTCCTATGGCGGCAACCTGGCCATCGTCACCCAGACCATTCCCGCGCTGGACGAGATCTATGGCGAGAATACCCGCCGCTCGCTGCAAGGTGGGGCAGGGGTAAAACTCTATCTGACGCCTTCAGACCAGAAGACCATTGAGGAACTGAGCCAAGCCGTTGGCAAGACCACGAAGCGGGTGGTCACCCGGTCCCGCTCGGTCGGACGTAACCCTTTCGAGGGGCGGAGCGTAACTGAGCGGACGGAAGAAACACCGCTCCTCAACGAGGATGAGGCGCGGCGGCTGGATCTGGACGAGGTGATCATCGTCGTCGATGCCCAGATGCCGATCAGGGCGCGGCGTATCAAATACTATGAGGATCCTGCCCTGAAGGTGATCCATACCGGGCAGAAGGGCGATCATCCCTACCCGGATGCCGAAAAGCGGCAATACGATGCACGGTTGAACGAGGCGGAGGCGGCAGTTGCGAAATTGGCGCAGCAGTTGCAGGCCGTGCAGCAAGGTGGGGCGCGAGGGCAGGGAGGAGAAGCCTCCCCCGAGCCGAAGCTAGCGTTGCGTTGAAGCCGGACGCGACACCCGGCCTCGAAACCACCTCTTCCGCCAAATCTGCCTAGGAGAAAGCGCCGCACACCGCCCCTTCGGGCGCGCTGCGGCATCGCCACGACGACCCAAACAACAAAGGAGGCCAAAAGGCAGCCAAGCCATGAAGTGCAATCAACTGGTCGATGCGGGCCGACGCCATTTCCTGCGAGGTGCCCATTTTGTTCCGGCAATTTCATGTTTCGGTTTGCGGCACATCCTACCCGGGGGATGCATGAGGTCCATCCTGCAGTCTCTTGCCCTCAGATTCCCGCGCAACTCTTGCGTAACCGTAGCTTCATGGGCCGAGGTTTCGCCCATGAAATGCCCGCCATTTGTCAGAGCACTGGGACAGGGATGATGGCGAAAAGCAGAAATCGCCCCGCCACCACGACAAGATGAGTATCGTTTTACTCTCAGGGATCACGGTGCATCTGATCAGATCAGGCCGACAAGGTGCAACGCCATCCCGGCAAACGCGGCACCTGCAAGCACCTGGACCATGCCAATCTTTAGCCGGAACACCGCGATCAGTGCCAGAGCCGACAGGGCCGCCGCCATCCAGTCGATCGAGCCCATAACCGGCAGCTGAAGCGATACCGGCCCCGCCTGAACATCCGCCACCTGCCGCCAAATGACGTGAATGGCGAACCACAGCGCCAGGTTCAGGATCACCCCTACCACCGCCGCAGTGACGGCTGACAGCGCGGCAGACAAAGCGCGGTTCGCCCGCACCCCCTCCATGAAGGGTGCTCCGAGGAAGATCCAGGCAAAGCAAGGCGCAAACGTCACCCAGGTGGCGACCAGCCCGCCCACGGTGCCCGCTAGCAGCGGGGCCGCCCAGCCCGCCTCGCGCATCGCGCCCATGAAGCCCACGAATTGTAGCACCATAATCAGCGGGCCGGGCGTGGTTTCGGCCATACCCAACCCGTCGAGCATCTCACCGGGTTCGAGCCAGCCATAGGTTCCGACCGCCTCCTGCGCGACCCAGGCCAAGACCGCATAGGCCCCGCCAAAGGTCAGCAACGCCAGTTTTGAGAAATAGGTGGCGATGTCGGTGAAGACACTGCCGGGGGCGAGCATAACCAGCACCCCCACCGGCACCAGCCATAGCGCGATCATGGCCAGACCGGCGCGCAACGCCCCCGCCCGGGCGGCGGGCGGCAGCAAGACCTCTTCGCCCAGCAAGGTTTCAGCATCGGCGACATGCGCCTTGCCCGCCGCACCATGCTCCCCACCGCCGACAAAGGCTGCAAGTCCCGCTTTTGCACCCGCCCAGCCGATCATGGCCGCCACCGCCACGATCAGCGGGAAGGGCGCGCCAAAGGCGAAGATGGCGATGAAGGACGCCGCCGCGATCCCCCGCATCGCGTTGTTCTTCAGCGCTCGACGCCCCACCCGCACCACGGCCTGCAAGACGATGGCCAGCACCGCCGCCTTCAGCCCAAAGAACAGCGCCACGACAAAGCCCACCTCGCCCCAGACCGCATAGATCCAGCTCAGCCCCATGATGGCCAGCATCCCGGGCAGGATGAACAGCCCGCCCGCGATCAGCGCGCCCCGGACCCCATGCATCAGCCAGCCAATATAGGTGGCGAGCTGCTGCGCCTCGGGGCCGGGCAGCAACATGCAGAAATTCAGCGCGTGCAGGAAACGGCCATCGCCCAGCCATTTCTTCTCCTCGACCAGAACACGGTGCATGACTGCGATCTGGCCCGCAGGGCCGCCGAACGAGAGGGCCGCGATGCGCGCCCAGACTCTGGCGGCTTCGCCAATGGTCGGAAAACCGGATGTGGGCGTCATTTCGCTGACTTTCCATGGCTTTGCCAGGTGTGGGTTTCCCCGGTAGCGTCGCGGCACCAGCGGTAGAAGGCGTCATACAGCGCCATCCCCGCCTCCAGCTGCTCCAGATCAGCGACATGCATCCGCGAAAGGCCAAGCGAGGCGGCAATAAGACCGGCGCATTCTGGTGCCAGATCTGGGCGCGCCGTGTCGGCCCCCCGCACGATCGTAGCCAGCCGGTCCAGTGCCGGGATCGACAGGTCAAATTCCGCAATCAGTGTATCGAAGGTGCAGGTCTCGCCGCGATGGCTCCAGAACACGCCGTCGATGTCATAAGGGGCGGCCCCGAAGGTCTCGGCCACTGCCTGAACCTCGGAGGGCGTAACATAGAGAAACACCGCGCGGGGGTCGATGAAGCGGCGGATCAGCCAGGGGCAGGCGATGCGATCAATCTTGGGGCGGGAACGGGTCACCCAGAGACTGCGGCCCGCTCCGTCCGGGCGGGGCAGCTTCGCCGGATCAAAGGTCGGCAGCCCGCCCGCAACCCAGGCGGCATGGCCGCCTTCCAGATATTCGGCGGCCAACCCCTCATAGCGTAGCCAGGCCGCGACACCCTGGCTGCGACCGTGCCCTTCAGCACAGACGACCAGAACCGGTCGACCGGGCGCTTCGCCCCTCAGTTCCCGCGCGAGGTGGGACAGCGCCTCGCGCACAAGCCCGGTTTCGGGCACGGCACGCGCGGTGGCGATCAATCGCGGGTCCGCGTTGCGCAGGGCATCACGGCGCACATCCAGCACGACAGGCGCCTTTGGCGTGCCGATTAGTTTAGACAGTTTTTCGCAGGTCATCGCATCAGGCGCAGGCATGTGCGTTCCCTCCTTGGGTTCAATGGAACGGGATTGGAACGCGAGTTTCAGCTGACGCCTCGTGGGGAGCTCGCGGATCCCCATATGGCGAACATGGCCTTATCACGCAGCAAGATGTCAAGATGGACGCCGTTCGATCTCTTGGACCTGTGATCCGGCAGGACTGCCGGAACGCCCCTTTTTTGATGATCTTGGTTCTGCAGAAATCTGGCTTTGGCTTGGGGCTTCTGAGCGGTGAGATCGCAGTTGATCCTTTTCCTTCGAAGACCGAGCGGGCCGTGCTGGCTCCAGACCTTTGTTGCCCGGCCAATGCGGCAGGCCAACGGATGCCGCACTCATCGCCCGGCATCGAGGCCCGTGTTGACGCTCTGACGGCCTTGAGGACACCTGGCGCCATCTGTCAGAGCTCGGCACGTCAGCGACTGGTCCAAAGCCCGGAAAAAGCTGCAGACGGGTCCGTCAGACGCTGAACCTAATTTAGAGCCCTGCCGAAGCGCGGAAGCACACGAACCCCAGCCGTGCCAGCGAGGCTTCGAGATAGCTTGCCGCCATCAGAGGATCTCCAGATCGCGGTCGACCATCACGGTGATGCGCGTTCCCTGCGGCACGCGGATCACCGGCCTGATCGAGAGATAGTCCTGCATCACACTGCGGCTGGCATCGCGAAGGTCCGTGGCCACATCGCTTGCCGCATCCGAGGTCGTGTCGTCATCGATGCTCGCGGCGGCCGCTGCTGGGACCGCGCCGATCAGGGAAATGAGTGCGGCCGAGCCAAACCGGGTGCCGAAGCGGCTGTCGACATCGCCGGTGACACCAGACCGGCCGAGCTCATCGCCCCCGAAAGCGCTGATCTGAACCGTCTGGTTGTCGGGAAGGATGATCCGATCCCAGCCGACCATCACACGGGATTGCGCGAGCGAGACCTCAGAGCGGTAGCGCCCGATCAACTGGGCACCGCGCGGGATCAGGATGCGGGTGCCGTCAAAGGAATGTACATCTTCTGAGACGACCGCCCGGATCACGCCGGGCAGGGTGCTGTCCATGGCGGATTCCAGCACGGCCTGGATCATTGTGCCCTGCACCACGGTATGACCGGGGTTCACGATGATCTCGGCGCGGGTCATGGGCGCCACCGCCGCGCCGCCCCTCACAAAAGCCTCGTCGGCGCTCAACCGGGCGGCTTCGACCTCGGATTCTCCATTCACTCCCCCACCCACGCCGGACCAAGCCAGCATGGGGGAGGTAATGCGGGCCTCGCGCGCGGCGGCCTCGGCGGCCCGCCGGCGTTCGAGTTCGGCAAGCCTTGCATCGTCTTCGCCGATGCCGGGCGCTTCAAGCCGAGCGATCTCAAGATCCATGCGAATGCGCTCCAACTCGCGGTCCCGCTCGACAAGCTGGCGCTCAAGAGCGCTGCGGGCTTCTGCGTTCGACGCGTCCATAGCCGCCAGCTGTGCTGTCAGATCCGCGATTGCCGCCTGCGCTGCTGGATCGCCGGTCTCGACGGGCCGCGCGCGCAACTCGGCCAGTTCGGCTTGCAGATTGGCGAGGGTTTCTCGCAACTCGAGTTCTGCGGCGCTTGGCCCTTCAGGAACCGGCGCGGGTGCCGGAGCAGGTTCTGGAAGCGGGGTCGCGGGGAATTCGCCGAAGCCCGACCCTGCGCTCTGGAACTCTTCAGCAGCGGCCGTTGGCAAGCTGGGCTCGGGCTTTGGCTGCAGCAACATCCAACCCAATCCACCAATCATCAGGATGGCGGCGCTGCCGAACAAAGCCGCAAAGAGAGAGGGACGTGCGGGCGCTTTACGCTTTCCCGTCGAGGCCTCTATGGCTTTGAGGCGAGCGGAAAGATCGTCAGGATCACTGCTCATGACGATGCTGCGCCCTCAGCGCCCGACATGTCCTGGATGCAGATTACCTCCTCGCCAAGGCGCAGCACCCACTGGCGGTGCACCCCGGAAACCCGGATCACGCCTTCTTCCTGCACGACCGAATTCACAGTTCGCTCCCGGCCCCCGGTCCAACGGAAGATTGCGGGCATCGGCGCGTTCCGCGGGAAGCGGAAATAGGTGAAGGTGCCATCGTCCCAAACGGCGGTCGGAGTGAACTCGGTCTGGCTGCTCACGGCATAATTGCTGTTCGGCGCACCGGCAGCGACAGCATTGACCGCGGGTGTGGCGGCATCCGGATAGCGGAA
>NZ_QNHG01000005.1:209152-210398 GCF_003290025.1 Pseudogemmobacter bohemicus | reverse complement strand
ACCGGCGCCGAAGGCGATCTGGTGCTGATCAACGATGCTGTGGGCGACCCGGCTCAGCATGCGCTCCTGCTCGAGTTTGACAGCGTCCATGGCCGGTGGGCAACACCGGTAGGGCACGATAAGGACGGCCTCACCCTGAAGGGTCGGCACGTCCGCCTCACCTCTGCCAAGCGCATCGAAGATCTGCCTTTGGCAGAATTGGGCATTGATCTGGTGATCGACTGCACCGGCGTCTTCAAGACGGCCGAAAAGATCGCGCCCTATTTCGCGGTCGGGGTCAAAAAGGTTGTGGTCTCCGCTCCGGTCAAATCGGACGAGGCGGTGAATCTGGTCTACGGCGTGAACCATGACCAATATGATCCTGCCGAGCACGCGATCATCACCGCGGCCAGCTGCACCACGAACTGCCTTGCGCCGGTGGTGAAGGTCATCCACGAGAACATCGGTATCCGCCATGGATCGATCACCACGATCCATGACGTGACCAACACCCAGACCATCGTCGACCGGCCCGCCAAGGACATGCGTCGAGCCCGTTCCGCCCTGATGAACCTGATCCCGACGACAACGGGCTCGGCCACCGCCATCACCATGATCTATCCGGATTTGAAGGGGCGGCTGAACGGCCATGCGGTCCGCGTGCCGCTGCTGAACGCCTCGCTGACCGATTGCGTGTTCGAGGTCGAGCGGCCGACAACGGCGGAGGAAGTGAACGCGCTGTTCGCCGCCGCGGCGGAGGGCGAGCTGAAGGGGATCCTCGGGTATGAAACCCGTCCCCTTGTTTCGACCGACTACCTGAACGACCCCCGCTCCTCCATCATCGATGCCCCGTCGACGATGGTGGTGAACGGGACCCAGGTGAAGATCTACGCCTGGTATGACAACGAATGGGGCTATGCCTGCCGCCTGGCGGATGTCGCCCGCATGGTCGCGCGGTCACTTTGATGGCAGAGAGCGCGGTCTCCAATCCGCTTCGGGCCTATGCGGCGGTCACCGCCGCCTACTGGGCCTTCATGCTGTCTGACGGCGCGCTGCGGATGCTGGTGCTGTTGCATTTCAACAGCCTCGGGTTCTCGCCCATCCAGTTGGCCTATCTGTTCCTGCTCTATGAGCTGGCCGGGATCATCACCAACCTCTGCGTCGGCTGGATCGCCGCCCGGTTCGGCCTGGCCGCAACGCTCTATGGCGGGCTCGCCCTTCAGATCGCGGCCTTGGCCGCGCTGACCCAGCTCGATCCGTCCTGGGG
>NZ_QNHG01000005.1:207017-209127 GCF_003290025.1 Pseudogemmobacter bohemicus | reverse complement strand
AGGGACATGGCCTTGGCTGAACGGGCAGAGAAATTCGGCTTCATCCTGATAGAGGATTTCGCGCTGATGTCTGCGGCCTCGTCGGTCGACCCGCTGCGGGCGGCAAATCAGATGTCCGGGCGGCCCCTCTATGAAACCTGCTTTCTCTCCGTGGCAGGCGGGCCGGTCAGGTCGTCCTGCGGTGGTCTTTTCGAGACGATCCCCTTCAGCCAGGCTCCGCCAGATCTGGACTGGCTGTTCATTGTCGCAGGCGGCAATCCTTTCACAACGGAGCGACCCGATTGTCTGGCCTTTCTGCGCCAAGCGGCGCGGCGCGGCATTCCGCTGGGCGGAATCTCGGCAGGGGTGGTGTTGCTGGCCCGCGCCGGACTTTTGCATGAGCGGCGGATCTCCGTTCACTGGGAATATGCCCATGCTCTGCGGGAGCTGCTGCCGGAGCTGCTGACAGAACAGCATCTCTTTGTGCTGGACCGTGACCGGGTTACCTGTGCTGGCGGTGTTGCCGGGCTTGATATGATGCATGCGCTGATCCGCTCGCGCCACGGCCATGAGCTGGCTGCCAGAGTGAGCGGCCGATTTATCTATACCCGCATCCGCACACCGGAAGTTGCCCAGCGGGGCATCGGCATGGAGCAGTCAAGCCATCGGACGGGTGTTTTTGCCGCCTTGCGGCTGATGGAGGATCACATCGCCGACCCTTTGCCGCTGAAACACCTCGCGCGTCTGACTGGCCTCAGCGGCAGGCAGTTGCAGCGGCAGTTTCAGGCGGATCTGGGGCGGTCGGTGATGGCGGTCTACACCAGTTTGCGCCTCACCAAGGCGGATGAGCTTCTACGGCAGACGAGCCTCCCCATAAGTCAGATCGCATTCGCGACCGGCTTTTCCAGCCAGACGAATTTCACGCGGTCGTTTGTCCGGTGTTTCGGGCAACCTCCCTCAGCGCGCCGGCTGGGCAACCGCCTGGCGGAGCTCTCTCGAATCCCGCCAATCTGAACAACCAAACCCGCGCAGCCACCCGAATGTCCCGGCTGAATGCTGGAACGCCAATCGCAGTACCGGGCATCCTGTGCCCCGCAGAAGGGCTGATCTCCACGCAGCGCCCCGCCGCATCTGTGGCGGGGCGGTTGTAGTATCCCGCTAACACCCGCCGCGCTGCCCCCGGCCCTATCCTTCCCGCACCGCTTGCCAAGGGAGGATGCGAGATGGCGAAGATCCTGATGATCACCGGCGATTTCACCGAAGATTATGAAACCATGGTCCCGTTCCAGACACTGCTGGCCTGCGGCCACAGTGTCGATGCGGTCTGCCCCGGCAAGAAAGCGGGCGATACAGTCAAGACCGCGATCCATGATTTCGAGGGCGACCAGACCTATTCCGAGAAGCCGGGCCATAATTTTGCGCTGAACGCCGATTTCGACGGTGTGGATGCAGCAAGCTATGATGCGCTGGTGGTGCCCGGTGGCCGCGCGCCGGAATATCTCCGGCTGAACCCGGAGGTTCTGGCCAGGGTCCGCCACTTCTTTGACGCCGGTAAGCCGGTCGCCGCGATCTGCCACGGCGCGCAGCTTCTGGCGGCGGCGGGTGTGCTGAAGGGGCGGACCTGCTCGGCCTATCCGGCCTGCGCCTGGGAGGTGACGGCCTCGGGCGGCACTTTCGCCGATATTGCGGTGACAGAGGCCGTCACCGATGGCAATCTGGTGACCGCGCCGGCCTGGCCCGCGCATCCCGCCTGGCTGAAACAGTTCATGGCGATCCTCTGACATCAACGGGAAGGGAGGCCCTGCGATGTGCGAACTCTTCATCAAGGCCGATGCCGGGCAGTGGCAAAGCCGCACGCATTCGCTGCGCATCGACGGGGTCGCCACCTCGATCCGGATCGAGAACCACTTCTGGGAGACCCTGACCGAGATCGGTGCGCGCGACGGGATGACCGTCGCGCAACTCATCACCCGGCTCTGGCATGAGGCAATGGATGCCGATCACGACCTCGGCAATTTCACCTCGTTCCTCAGGGTCTGCTGCAACCGCTATCACGCACTGATCGCGGCGGGCGACATTTCGGCGGATCTTTCGGTCCCGATCGCCGGGCACCCGGCGCGCGAGATCCTGG
>NZ_QNHG01000005.1:200490-205295 GCF_003290025.1 Pseudogemmobacter bohemicus | reverse complement strand
TCCATATCCGGGATCATTGCGACGAGGCGCTCGACCCGCGCCAAGGACTGCGCGGCCTCCTCATGGCTGTTCTGTGCTGCGGCCGACAGCACTGCGCCCGTGGTCGCCCGTGTCGCGATGCCTTCGGCCCCGGGGTTCCCGCTGGTGGCAATCTCACGCAGCGAGTTCTCATCGAATCCTGCGCTCGCCAGCGCCTCTTGCATCTGGGTGCGCATCGGCCCGGCGGTGACCCCGAGCAGATTGCTCCAGTCGCCTTGCTGGATACCGCGGATGAGACCGGGGATGTCCTCGAACTTGGCCTCGAGAAGCTGGTCCAACTCGCCGCCCATGATGAGGCCGAGGATTTCGCGCGGGCCGGTCAGCGAGGCATACATGCTCTGCAACTGGTCGAGCTGCTGCTGAAGCATGTCCAGCTGCTCGAGCGCATTCTCGAAGATGTCGCTCTGGATCCCGAAATCCTCCAGCATCTGCTGCAGCTGGCGGATTTCCTGGGCGATGTTCTGGGTGTCAACCGTCGGCACGCCCTGGGCCGAGGCGCCGCTGGCGAAGCCAAAGCAGAGCGCCGTGCTGATCAGAAACCGTCTCATCCCAAATCCTCCAATTGGAAATCCATGAACAGCCGCTCGGCGGCCTGAGCGGCGGCCAGCGCAATCTGTTCATCACTCAGGGGTTGGGTCTGCGCAGCTTTGAGCCGGGTGCGGATCGCGACGATCCGGGCCAGCTCGGCGCGCGCATAGGTGTTCAGGGCGATGGACGCCTGCAGGTCTTCAGTCGTTCCGATAAGACTTATTATGTCATGTAAACGCCGTGCTGCTGCCTGGATCGACACCATGGAATAGTCGCCGTAGACGCCGGATCCATGCGCCGAGAGGCTGAAACTCGCGTTGGCCAGCAGTCCCGGATCTATGGTGCCGAGCGCATCCGGGCCTCCGACCATGGCGAGGTAACGGTTGTACTGCGCCGGGATCACCACGACATAGTTCTGGGTCTCTGCAAAGGGCGGCACGCCGCTGTATTGCTGCACGCGCCCAGGCCCGGCGTTATAGGCAGCCAGCGCATGGATGATGTTGCCATCGAACATGCCGAGCATCTGCGCCAGATACCGCGCGCCGCCGGTCACCTGCAGGTAGGGATCGTCATAGTATTCCGGATTGATCCCGAGATCGCTGGCGGTGCCGGGCATGATCTGGGTCAGGCCGAAGGCCCCGGCCGGAGATCTCGCGCCGATCTGGAAGCGGCTTTCCTGCCAGATCAGCGCTTGCAAAAGGCAACGCCATTGCACTGGCGTCAGACCGGCGCGCGAGACGCCGGAAAGAGAAAAGGTGTCGCGGGCCGCGCGGATGATCAGTTCCTCGACCGTCTCGCGGGCATCTCCGAAGAGCCGGCTGGCAGCAGGATTGCCGTCATCAGTCGCGTAGACCGCTGTTGCGGCTGTCTCTTCCCCATTCCCGGCCTCCAGTGCTGCCACTGTAGCGCGCACGGACGGGCTTGCGCCTGTGGTCACTGCATTCAGGATGCTTTGGAGCGACGCCAGTTGCTGGCGCTCGATTTCGGCCAGTTCCTCTTCTCGGTCCAGCCGATCCCTTTGCAGGGCGAGATCGCGATCCCTCTGCGCAATCGTCGCCGCAGTCCGGGCAATCGCCTGGGCATCAACCGTCGGCACACCCTGCGCCGCGAGTGGCTGCGCCAGCGAAATGCCGATCAGAACCTGTGGGAGAAGCCTGGCCATGGTGTCAGTCCACAGCGCCGAGCAGAGTAAAGGCGCAGGGATCTGCTGCCCGCGCGACCTCGCCGCCCATGGTCGAGACCGTGACGCCGGAGGGACGCTCGGCAAAGCTGAAGCAATTGGCCCGTGGGGCCTGCCCGCCCGCACAAGCGGCGAGGAGCAAGAGACTGCTGAGGACGGGAAGATGGGTAAACCGGAAACCATTTACACGAGACATCGCATCACACCTTCCAGAAATCAGGGCGGTCGCGGTAATCCGCCCCCACGAGTTGCTCGCCCTTCTCCATGCCGCCAAGGACGGTCACGAGAGGGCCGAGGGCTGAGAGATCGGCATCGATGACGACGGAGCCACGGTCGTCGCGCACCAGTGCCAGACGCGAGGCGGTGCCGACGCCCAGAAGGACATCGAGTTCCTTCCCGCTGAGACCGAGCATGGCGTAGTCGGCCGCGCTGGCGCGGATATTGGGGAGCAGGATCTGCGTCGGCACTGCCTCGACGATGGTCTTGCCGGTGCGCGTGCGTTCCAGCTGGCTCGCATATTGGGTCATCATCACGACGACGGCGTTCTGCTTACGGGCCGTGACCAGCCAGTTGCTCAAGCGATCCGCAAAATAGGCATTGTCGAGCGCCTTCCAGGCTTCGTCGATCAGGATCACGGTCGGGCGACGATCCTCGATCACCCGTTCCACGCGCCGAAAGAGATAGGAGAGCACTGCCATCCGCTCTCGCTCGCTCTCGGAATCAAGGATCCCGGTGAGATCGAAGCCAGAGACCTCACCGCCGAGAGAAAAGCTGTCTTCCGCATTGGCCCCGAAGATCCAGCCGTAGCGGCCGGTCTCGGTCCATTCCTGCATCCGCTCGAAGAGGTCACCATCGTCATCAGTGGAGACCAACAGCGAGGCGAAGTCCGACCAGTTGCGCAAACCGGCGTAATCGGCGCCGGCGTTCTGTCGCACCACCTCCTGCAACCGGTTGGTCTGCACCGGCGTCAGGGGCCGATCACGACGTTCAAGCAATGTGGCCAGCCAATCCGCGAGCCAGGCCTGACCGCGATTGTCGATCTCGGTCTGGAGCGGGTTCAGCCCTGTGGGCTTGCCAGCGCGGACGGTCGCGTAACTGCCGCCAAGCGCGCGGACGGCCATTTCCATCCCGGCCCGGTAGTCGAAGATGAAGAGCCGCGCCCCGGCCCGCCGGGCCATGGTCATGAGGAATGCCGCCAGTACGGATTTGCCGGAGCCGGGTCGGCCGAGGATCAGGGTGTGACCGCCGGTCGGTTCCTTGTCCGGCGATCCCTGTTCGTGGAAGCTGAATCGAAACCCGCTGCGCTCGGGCGTCGGGAAGAGGGCAATCGGTACACCCCAGGGCAGTTCCGCCCCGGTCTTGCCGAGTGGCGTGCGATGGAAGGTCGCGAGATCGGCAAAATTGTGGTTGGTGATCGCGGCCTTGCGACTGCGCGCACCGGTGTTGCCCGGATGCTGCGCCATGTAATGCGCGCGCGACCCAAAGCCTTCCGAGATCAGGTTGATGCCGGAGCTGGCAGAAATGTTGCGGATTTCGGCACAGATGTCGTCGAGATGCGAACGACTGCGGGCATAGACCGCCACGGTCATATGGTGTTCGCCAAAGATCAGGCGCTTCGATTCCAGATCGTCCTGCGCCAGTTCCAGCTCTTGCGCCAGGCTCACGGCCCCATCATTGCTGGCCTGCATCAGCCGCAGTTGGCGTTTGATCCGGCCCGCCATTATGTTCGAATTGATCGGCACGAAGGAATGGGTGACGACCATATCGACCGGCAGGTTCAACTCGTCGAGCATCAGACTGTCGGTTTTGGCCGGGTAGTTCTTCACCGCGAAGATCGCGCCGAACTTCTCGCCCACGTTCCCGTCGGTGAGGTGGATTTCTGCGCCTCGGAAGGTCACGCGGGTATTGGCCACATCCTCGGCAAGGATGCCGAGGCGCGAGGCCGGGAAGAGAGGATGCTCTTCGCCAGTGTTTAGGCTGCCGAGAAAGCCGAGCAGCTCACCGCTCCCGGCCGAGAGGAGGCGTGGCTTCAGATCTGCGAAACTGGACAGGAGGAACCCCACCACCTCATCGAGCTTGCGCAACCGGCGTGCCGTGTCGGCGGCAAGGCGGGTACGGGACAGGGCTGCGGCAAAGGGAATACGGCTGCCGGGATCGGGGCGCTTCAGGACAGAGAGGGTCAGGGTCTTGTCACGCAAGCCGCCTTTGGCCAGTTCTGCCTGCCAGTGGGCATCGACCGCTGCCGCGAAACCTTCGCCCGGAATAGGAGGCAGGCCGGTATTAACGGCCTTCGAGACCTTGTGCAGATAGAAGGAGAACTCGGTTCCAACCTGCGCCACCACACCGGCCAGAATGGCGCCGACGCGATCCAGATGGCTGTCCTCGGTGGTGGTACTGTTGATGCCTTCAAGCCGCAGGCATTGCATCAGCTCGTTGCCCCGCGTGCGGATCGTGGTGGCGTTCACCAGGCTCACATAGGGCAGCATATGCGCCAGCCGCTTCTCCTTCCCGGCCCAGTCCGGCAAAGCATCAAGCGGATTGGTTGCTGCATCCTCCTCGACCAAGGCTTCCGAGACAGCATCACGGGGCATAGCTGTCACCCCCGTGCTGCTTGCGGTTCCGCGTCGGCGGCGTCTCCTGCAGCGTGATCACCAGCACGTCGAGGAAGTTCGGATCCCAGTCCGCGGCCTTCCACAGCAGCGGCCAGGATATCCCGGCCGCCACGGCGATGATCCAGCTTTGGACCCAGAGGAACAGCATCGACGAACCGAAGAGCCAGACCATGGCATACATGATTGGCAGCCCCATCAGCTTGGGGGGCCGCAAGAGGCCGATGAAGACACGCGACTGTTCCGCCATGGTCATCTCGCCTCAGGGTGTGGTCCAGATCGCGGCAACGATGGTCGGGGCGGCGGCAATGCCGGCGATCGCCACCAGCACCCAGAGCGCCTGGCGGAAGTCGAGGATGCCAAAGAGCCAGGACAGGAAGACCCCGATCAGGGCCAGCGTGCCGATCACGATGCCCAGGGGACCGGTGATCGCATCGACGATGCCCTGC
>NZ_QNHG01000005.1:197259-200463 GCF_003290025.1 Pseudogemmobacter bohemicus | reverse complement strand
AGGGTCTGCACGGGCGAGAGGTCGATGCTCTGCGCGAGGGCTGGACCGGCAAGCGCGATGAACCCCATCGTCATGAGGACGGTGACAGGCGTGTACTTCATGAACTCGTTCCTCTCAGCCGCGCATAGACGGCTTGCACACGGGCCACATGGCCCTGGGTCTCGGTATAAGGGGGAATGCCACCATGGCGGGTAACCGCCTCGGGTCCGGCGTTGTAAGCGGCCAGAGCAAGTTCAGGCGTACCGAAGCTCTCCAGCATCATCAGGAGATAGCGGGCCGAGCCGTCGAGGTTTTGCCGCCAGTCGTTCGGATCGACCCCGAGGAAGCTGGCGGTATCCGGCATCAACTGGCCGAGACCGATGGCGCCAGCATGACTGAGCGCTGACGGGTTATAGGCGCTCTCGACCTCGATATTGGCGCGGTAGAAGAGCGTCCAATCGGTGACGCTCATGCCCGCGCGGCGGAGTGCGGCATGGCCGCCATATCGCAGCGCTGTGTCCTCAATGCCTTGCAGCACTTCGGCGCTGGCCACCGCCGAGCGCTGCGAGGCCACTGTCGCCCCTGCCCCGTCTTCCTCATCGGTTGGCGTGGAAAAGAGAAACAGGCGCTCCGACGTCTCGGCACCGAACTGGCGCATGAAGCCGGGTTCCGATGACACCGAGGCCAGTTGGCCATCCGATGCCATCGCGAAGATGAAGCCTTCGGCCCTGACCCCGGTCGCACCGAGCGCCGCCAGGGTCAGAAGGACCAGAAGGCTGAAAGTGGTCTCAGCCCGGCTGCGAGGTCTCGGGCAAAGTATGGCGGGTGCGACCACCCTCTTCCAACGGAATATGCGCGGTGCGCATCCCGAGATCGGAGAGGAAGCTGACAAGGCCAACCACGGTCTTGAACTCGCGCGCCTTGATATAGCTGCGGCTGGTGACGACGATTTTCTCGTCACCGCCGGTCGGGGCAATCGCACGAACGACCCAGAGCCCATACCAGGCATTGAGCCGCTTCTCGGCAGCCGTTCGGCAGATGACCTCGGCGGCATAGCCTTGGGCCAGCAACTGGCGCAGTCCGTCTTCTGTAACCACATTCGGGGCGTCTTCTAGCATGGTCTCCCCGCGGCTCCTCTCCAAAGGATGGCTCGGGCCGAGGTGAATCAAATCACCTTAGCCGTATCATTACACTATCATTGCTTGCAATGATTATTTATTGTCTTGACGACAGACCATCGCTGCACAAAGCTGGATAGCCCAGATCTGTAACAAATCAAAGCAATGAAGGGGCTTCGTGCAAACCGTGGTGGCCAGACGCATTGCCCCCTTCGTCGTTGCGATCATGGTGATGTGTGGGCCCGTATCCGCCTCTTGCCTGCCGCCGGAACGGCCTTGGCTGCCATCAGAAGCAGCTGACATCCGTGCCTATGCCGACCTGATCCGGGGCGACTTCGAGAGCTACATTGCAGCAGTGCAGGACTACTTCCGCTGTCTTGATGCGGAACGGGCCCGCGCCTTCCTTGAGGCGCAGGAGGTCAGTCAGGATTACGGGCGATTCCAGAGCATCGTCGGCAACTGACGACACAACGCAGTACGCGTGCAGGACTCAGTGTGCCGAATCAAGGCAAGATCATTGCAATCAATGATAGTGCATTGTAGCGATAAGGCGTAACTGAGTGAGTCGCCTTCATGTATCCTGCCTTCAAACACAGACTTCTGACAGCCTCTCTCGCGCTCGCCGCGGCCCTTGGGACACCCCCTCCGGCGGTGGCGCAGAGCTACCAGATCGATTGCGCCATCCTGCTTTGCCTCGCTGGGGGCTGGCCTGCTTCCGTGCCCTGCGCCCGCGCCCGGGCGGAGTTCATCCGCCGCATCACGCCCTGGCCGGTCGAGCCTCCACTCCAGATCTGGCGTTGCCCGATGGGCGCATCTTTCGACAGACCCATGCCTGTCAGCCCGATGGAGCGCCTCTACGACATTGCGTTCCGGGAGGAGCATCACACAGCCGAACTTGGTCAGAGCATCGCGCCCGGCGTGACCCTCGCACAAGCGAAAGAGCGGGCCGATATCGACATATCCGATGATGCCTTCGATTTTGTCCGCAGCATCCGGGTCTACCACATCCAGTTCAGCCAGCATCAGAACCGGGATGGAGATTGCATCCGCAGCGATGCCACAAGGCTCGGATCCTACGGCCTCCAGGGCGAATACGCTTGGGCGCGGTCCTCGGTCGCCGCTGTTCCCGAAGCTTCCAACCTTGCCGTTCCCGCGTATTGCGGCAGCTATTCCTGGCGCTCGGTCTTCGTGGACTGGCGCGATCATGCCGGCAACTACGGGTCGGAAGAGGTTCGCTACTGAGGAGCCGCCGGGGCCGCAAGGCCCCGGCTTCGTTCACTGCCCGGGGATCAAAGATCCCCGGGGAAAGCGACATTCGGTCAGAAACTGAACACCACCAACCCCAAAAGGCTAACACTCACCTAGCCAGAGTGTTCTAGCCGATGGGGCGAGGTAGCGCAAGCAATAATGTTCTATTGATTGCGATGGTGGTGTTTTGATCCTGAATCCGGATGCTCGCCCGGAGAAAACCATTATGGAACTCACCACCGGCGCCATCCTTCGCTGCATCACCAACACCAGCCTGTCGACCGCCGCACACAAGCTGGCAACCCTCATCCTCGACGGCATTGCCTGGAAGGATGGCTACAATGGCCTTCCGCGCGGGACCGCAGCCTTTACGCTCGTCGATCTCGCCGAGAGGATGGATGTCTCGCGCCAGTATCTGCATACCTTGCTGAATGAACTGGCTGCTTCAGGGCTACGCCTCGTCCGCCACCGGGGGCGCGGGAAACTGGCCCCCTGGCTCTTCCGCTTCGCCGGCTGTGATGAGGCTGATCCTGAGGAAGCGGTGTCAACCACATATGACACCGCTCTATATAAGGAAGATTCAAACAAAAATATATTCGCAGGAACGATAAGAGTGGATTGCGAAATGTCGGCCACACCGCCCCGATTGCTGGCGCTGATCGGCAGCGCCAAAACCACCCTGCCCTGCCGTGGCGCAGACAGTCGCCATATCTGGGACAGATTTCGGGAGTTCAACCGACGGCGTGGCAATAATGCGGTTCCTGCCGGGTACTTGCTCGGGTTCATGCGGAAATGGAAGGCGGAGGGCGTGGGTACCCCACCGGCTGCGGCTGCGAACGTCAGCCCCCCGCAAGAGGAA
>NZ_QNHG01000005.1:187458-197234 GCF_003290025.1 Pseudogemmobacter bohemicus | reverse complement strand
AGCGCCTCATCGCCAAAGCGCCCTTCGCCAACAGACATTTCCACGAGAACGATTTGAAACGGGCAATCGGCAAGGATTGTTACGAAAAGCGGGCATTACAACTCCGTGAGCGGTTTGGCTGCTCAGCTTTTCAGGCAAGACTGGCATTGCACGGGAACGCAATCGCTGAGGGAAAAATCACACGATGACCTATAGCCACAGGCACAAGAAGTAAAAGCGAGGCTGACACATGATGATCGATTGCCCGAGGGTTTGGGCAACTGCAAACGTCACACCTGCCGCCAGGTTTCAACGCCAACTTCCGAAACAGACGCTCGCATCGACGGTGGAAAGAATAGTACATTATTTATCAATCACTTGGATTATGTACTGCACCTCCTGGGTGCTGGATGAAAAACTACCGGGAACCATCTGCGGCGCACACGAGTTGAACTCGTGTAACAACCTATGCACGATTCAGCTTCGCGGCAGAGGCAACAAAGCTTTTTTTGTCAGTCAGGATCCACATTGTCCCATGTCATTCTTGTCGTTGATGACGAGCCTCTTATTCGTATGGATGCCGCGCAGATCTTTCGGGATGAGGGCTATCGCGTCCTGGAAGCAGCTGACGCCACGCAAGCGATGGAGTTCCTCGAAAGGCACAATGACATCAAGCTCCTGTTTACTGACGTGGATATGCCTGGCTTGATGAACGGACTTCAACTCGCAGAAGAAGCCCGCCGCAGATGGCCACCGATCGGGCTCGTTGTGGTTTCAGGCCGATGCGATATTACGGCAGAAACCTTGCCGGCTGGTGCCGTTTTCCTGGCAAAACCATATCTCTCAGAAGTTGCTCTTCAAATCACCGAACAGCTAACAGCCTGAAGGCAAGAGAGCCCATGTCTGTCCTGTCCATCACCATGAGGTTGCCACACAACCTTCATGGACTGGAACGCAAGAAAATACGCCACGCCGTTGGCTAAGCTTGAATCCCGAACAGCTGCGGCGACCAAGTCTCTCGGAACATCATGCTCAAAACCAACAGACTTGCCAATGATTTGCGTGGCCAGGCGTACTGACGGCAACGCTTAGAGCCACAGAAGCGCCCGCAAGGTCCAGAGCGCGTGAAGTCGCCGGACACAGCGCGGCATGGCAGTGACGTAACTGCTGCCGCAGCAGTTCTTAGTGTCATTGCAGCTGCTCTTCGTGGCTGCTGCACGCGACCTGGGTAACGGTGCAGAGCAGCAAGGCGTCATGGCATCTTGCACAGCTATTTTAGATTTCATATAACATCTAAAATAGCTGTGAGGCCCCCAATGCAAAGAATCGTCGTGACCGGCCTCGGTATCGTCAGCCCGCTTGGCGTTGGAGTCGACCTGAACTGGCAAAGACTGCTCGCCGGGCGGTCCGGCCTGCGGCACCTGCCGGACGCGGTCAGCGCGGACCTGGGCTGCAAGGTCGTGGCTTCGGTGCCAACCCTGGACGAAGACCCGGATGGTGGGTTCGATCCTTCACTTTCGGTCGAACCGAAAGACCAGAAGAAAATGGACAGGTTCATTCTGTTCGCAATGGCAGCTGCGGATGAGGCTCTGGCGCAGTCCGGCTGGGTTCCTGCTACCGCAGAGCAGCGGCGGCGCAGCGCGACGATCATTGCCACCGGCATTGGCGGATTCCATGCGATCACGGATGCCGTGCGCACCGTTGAATCGCGCGGCCCCCGGCGCTTGTCTCCTTTCACCGTGCCGTCCTTCCTAGCCAATCTCGCCGCCGGGCAGGTGTCAATCCGGCATGGGTTCAAAGGCCCGCTCGGTGCACCTGTCACGGCCTGCGCCGCCGGTGTGCAAGCAATCGGCGATGCAGCGCGGATGATCCGCGCGGGCGAGATTGATGTCGCGCTGTGTGGTGGGGCCGAAGCCTGCATCGACCGCACCGCGCTTGGTGGTTTTGCGGCGGCCCGGGCGCTGTCGACCGGGTGGAATGACAGGCCCGAACTCGCGTCACGCCCCTTTGATCGCGGGCGCGACGGGTTCGTGATGGGCGAAGGGGCTGGGTTGCTGGTGATCGAGGCGCTGGATCATGCGCTGGCCCGGGGCGCCACGCCCATCGCAGAAATCGCGGGCTATGGCACGACCTCGGACGCCTGGCACATCACGGCGGGGCCGGAGGATGGCGACGGGGCCCGGCGCGCAATGGAGATCGCACTGGCACAGGCCGGGATCGGGCCGGAACATGTGGGTCATTTGAATGCCCATGCCACCTCGACCCCGGTAGGGGATCTGGGCGAGCTGGCAGCGATCAAAGCCCTGTTCGCAGGCCTGCCCGGCCCGGCGATCAGCGCCACAAAATCGGCAACAGGGCATCTGCTGGGGGCCGCGGGCGGGCTGGAGGCGATCTTCACGGCCCTTGCCCTGCGCGATCAGATCGCCCCGCCGACCCGGAACCTGACAGACCCGGACCCCGCCGCCGAGGGGCTGGATCTGATCGGGACTCAGGCGCGCAAGATTGAGACCGATTATGCCCTGTCGAACGGTTTCGGCTTCGGCGGCGTCAATGCCAGCCTGCTTTTGCGCCGCTGGACCGGCATCTGACGCCAGGGGATTTCACATGCGTTTCCTCACCATGACAGAGGCCCTGTTATGACCGTTGCCACAGCCACAATCCCGCGGGATCCGCGCACGCAGCGCTTGCTGGAGGCGCCGATCCTGCCGCTTCTGGTGCGCATGGCGCTGCCAAATGTGCTGATCATGCTGGCGCAGGCCTCGACCGGGCTGATCGAGACCTTCTGGGTCTCGAAACTCGGCACCGATGCGCTGGCGGGCATGGCGCTGGTCTTCCCCGTGGTCATGCTGATGACGATGATTTCGGCCGGGGCCGTCGGCGGCGCGATCTCGTCATCGGTGGCGCGCGCCCTTGGTGCGGGGCGGCGGGATCAGGCCGACGCGCTGGTGATCCACGCGGTTGTCATCAATCTGGCGATCAGCCTGGTGTTCTCTGCGGTGTTCCTGATCTGCGGTCGGCCGATCTACACAGCGCTTGGCGGCAGCGGCGGCGAGTTGGATGCGGCGGTCACCTATTCCAATGTGGTCTTCGCAGGTGCCGTCTTCACCTGGATGATGAACGGTCTGGCCAGCGTGATCCGGGGGGCCGGCAATATGGTCATCCCGGCACTGGTATCGGTGCTGGGCGTTGTGTTCCTGGTGCCCGTCTCGCCCGTCCTGATCTTCGGATATGGTCCAATCCCCGCCATGGGGATCGCGGGCGGCGGTCTGGCGCTGGTGCTGTTCTACGCCATCGGCACGGCGGTGCTGGCCTTCTACATCGTCTCGGGCCGCAACCCGGCGCGGTTCCGCTGGCAGCCCCTGCAATGGCCGCTGCTCGCAGGCATCCTGCGCATCGGAGCACTGTCCTCGGTCCAGTCGGTGCTGAGCAATGTCATCATCGCAGGCGCAACTGCGATCATCGCACTGCGGCTCGGGGTCGCGGCGGTGGCCGGATTCGGCACCGGTGTCCGGCTGGAATACCTGCTGATCCCGGTGGTCTTCGGGATCGGCGCGCCGATGGTGGCGCTGGTCGCGACCAATGCCGCCGCCGGCCGACAGGACCGTGCCCGCCAGATCGCCCTGACGGGGGCTGTTCTGGCCTTTGGCGTGACCGAGGCGGTGGGCCTGATCGCCGCCCTGTTCCCTGCGGCCTGGCTGACACTGTTCAGTGCCGAGGCGCAGATGATCGATACCGGACAGGCGTATCTCCAGATCGTCGGACCGTTCTACGGGTTTTTCGGGCTGGGCCTCGTGCTGTATTTCGCGGCGCAGGGCCAGCAGCGTCTGACGATGCCGCTGGTCGCCGTGCTGATCCGCGTTGTCATCGCGCTTGGCGGCGGCTGGCTGGCGTTGGTCTGGACGGGGGATATCCGCGCGCTTTATGGCGCGCTGGCACTGGGTCTGGTCGCTTATGGCGTCACGATGCTGACAGCTGTGCTGCGCCGGTAAGAGTTGCGCGGGTCCGTGCATATATTGCAATCAACAGCTATATTGCCGTCAAGTTAGACGAAACGCAAAAATCGGAGCGAGTCATGCGCGTGAGCCGGGCCCAGGCAGAGGCCAATCATCAGACGGTCATCAACACCGCAAGCGAGCTGTTTCGCGAGCATGGCTTTGACGGCATCGGGTTGAAGGATCTGATGAAGGGCGCGGGTCTCACTCAGGGCGGGTTCTACAAGCAGTTCGCGTCGAAAGAGGATCTGATTGCACAGGCCTCGGCGCGGGCGATGGAGAAGGCCGCCGAGCGGTGGACAGAGGCGGTTGAGAAAACCCCGGAAGCGCCGCTCGAGGCGGTCATCGGGTTTTACCTCTCGCCAGAGCATGTCGAGGAAAGGGCGAAGGGCTGCCCGATGGTCGCCCTCGGGGCGGATGCCGCCCGGCAGGGGCCGGAGGTCAAAGCCTCCTTCGAGGCGGGCGTTCTGGCGCATCTTGGGCGTCTGACCGGGATGATAGATGCGGCTGATCAGGATAGGCCGTCCGACGAGGCAATGGTGACCTTGTCGCTGATGGTCGGCGCGATGACGCTCGCGCGCAGCGTGAATGATAAGGCGCTGGCGCAGGACCTGCTGAAGGCTGCGGCGGACCAGGTGGGCCAGATCGCCGCGGGCTAAGGCCGCGGTTTCTCGACCGGCGGTGCGCGACGCAGTTCTCGTTGCGCATTTTCCAGCGCCTGGATGCGCCGTTCCAAGCTCGAAAGATACAGCCCTTGCGGATCGTCGATCCCGTCGAGCCGTATGGTCCATTGCTTCAGCCGCGCGAACAGGTGTTTCACGACGTTTCTCCCGTTTCAGGCCATGACATCAGGCTGTTACCGCCTGATGTCTTTTGCATTTGCGGAACACCCGGCCTACTCGGCCGGCAGTGCAGCCGTGGCCGTATGTGAAGCGGTCTCGGATGCAGACGGATCAGCCGGTGCCTTGATGCGGAACCACGCCGCGTAGAGCGCGGGCAGGAACAGGAGGATCAGGACCGTGCCGGCCCCCGTGCCGCCGATCAGCGTATAGGCCATCGACCCCCAGAACACCGAATGCGTCAGCGGGATGAAGGCCAGCACGGCTGCCAGAGCAGTCAGGATCACGGGCCGCGTGCGCTGCACCGTGGCCTCGATCACCGCGTTGTAGTCGTCAAGCCCGGCGTCCTGGTTCTCCTTGATCTGCTCGGTCAGAATCAGAGTGTTGCGCATCAGGATCCCGGCCAACCCGATCAGCCCGAGAATGGCGTTGAACCCGAAGGGCTGTTCAAAGGCGATCAGCACCGGCACCACCCCGGCCAGTCCCAAGGGGGCCGTCAACATCACCATCGTCATCGTCGACAGGCTGCGCACCTGCAGGATGATCACGATCAGCATGGCCGCGATCATCAGCGGGAAGATCTGCGCAAGCGCGATGTTTGCCTTGTTTGATTCCTCGATATTGCCACCCATTTCGATGCGGTATCCGACGGGAAGCGTATCGATCAGCGGCTGCAAGGCGCGCATCACCTGTTGCGAGACCTCGGGCGGCTGGGTTGCCTCGTTGATATCGGCACGGATGGTGATGATCGGCATCCGGTCGCGGCGTTTCAGGATCGGCACCTCGAACCGGATCTCAGACCGGCCCAGCTGATCCAGCGGGATCGCCCGACCGTGCCTGCTGATCAGCGCGAAATCCGCCAGCCGCGTGGGGTCAAACCGAGCCTCTCCCGCGCTGCGCGCCACCACCGGGACATTGCGGATATCTTCGCGCATATTGGTCACGGTCAACCCGCTGAGCAACATCTGCAATTGCAGCGCAGCCTCACTGGGCGAAAGATCATGCGTCTGCCGTTAGCGCATGCGCGACCGAAGAAATCCGATCTGCCGAGGCCCCGGCCTCCAGACGGATGATCACGGCGCCGAAGACGATCTCCGCCCTGTCCAGAACAGGGGCTGCGACAGCGGGCGCGTCTTCATCCGGTCCAAGCATCAGCGTCGCGAACTCAACCGCGCCCTCCAGCGCGGGCAGAACAAGTCGCCCCTTCCGAGCCATCGTCCGCCATGACGACACATGGTTCGCTGGAACTACGTGTCGCCGCGCCACGCTGTTCACCGTAAGCGGTGTGCCAGCCCCGTGGTTTCGGCTTGATGTAAGTTCGGGCATGCCGTCCTGCAACTGAGTTTGCGAGGGACTGGTCGTGGAGCACCAAAATGAGCACCGAATGGAGGTGCGCGGGTCGAAGGGAGTGTCGCGGATCGAGGTCCTTGATGGTCCGACCGGGCGGCGACGCTGGCCGGATGACCTCAAGGCGCAGATCGTGGCCGAGAGTTTTCAGCCCGGCGTGCGGGTCTGCGACGTTGCGGCGAAGTATGGGTTGATTGCCCGGCACCTTTCGGGATGGCGCGGTCAGGCGCGTAAAGGGAAACTGGTCGTGCCGATCGATGTGGCCCCGGCATTCGTGCCGCTGGTGATCGAGTCATTGGCTGATGCCGCTACCGCTGCCGTGTCGACCGACACGGGCGTGATCAGGGTCGAGATTTGCGGCGCAGTTCTGCATGTGACGCCGGATTGCAGTCCCGAGCGTGCGGCGGCGTTGGTGGCGGCGGTGAGGAAGGTGCTGTGATCTTTCCGGATCAGCCCGTCAGGATCGTGATCGCGACGAAGCCGGTAGACTTCCGCAAAGGGCATGACAGGCTGGCAGCCATGGCGCATTCCGAACTGGGCTTTGCGCCCAAGGCGGGGGTGATGGTGGTGTTCAGGTCAAAGCGTGGCGACAGGATCAAGGTTCTGTTCTGGGTGAGCCATGGTTGGCGCCACTGGTTCAAGCGACCATGGCGCAAGAGTGGGATCGTAATGATCCACAAGCGCCTGGAACAGGGCGGCTTTGCCTGGCCGAAGGTGGGCGACGGGGTCATGCGGCTGTCGCGGGTGCAGTTCGAGGCGCTGGTTGCAGGGCTTGACTGGCGCCGCATCCACGCGCCCAGACCGACCCCGCCCACCGCGACAGAATGACTCGGATTGCCTTGTAAATATGGGCAATCGTGCAGGCGTGCGGTATAAATCGTCATGACTGCGCCCGCCGATCTCCCCTTTGATCTGGACAGCCTTCCGCCCGCCGTGCGGGAGGCGTTTGCAGCCATGCAGGCCAAGGTCGAAGGGCTCGAGGCGCAGACCGAACGTCAGGATTACCTCATCGCCGAGCTGCGCCATGCGCTTTATGGCAAGCGGTCCGAGCAGTTACCCTCCGATGAGCGTCAGCTGGCTTTCGAGGATCTGGAAACAGCCGTCGCGGAAGCCGAGGCTGCCCTGCTTGCGCTGGCTGAACGCAATGCAGATGGCAAAGCCAGACGCCCGCCAGCCAAGCGCAACGTTGGCCATCTGCCCGACCATCTGCCGCGCATCGAACAGGTGATCGAACCCCCGCGACGCGTCTGCCCCTGCGACCTGGGCCTCGTCCAGAAGTTCCTGCTCGAGTGCATCTCCACCAAGCACCAGCATCTGGTCGCTGAGCGCCACGGCCACCTCTTCGGCGCGCGCCGGATCGATCTCGATGATCTTAATGTCGCTTCCAGGCAGGACCGATCGCAGGCGGGACACAAGGTGAAGGCCGACATTACCCGCCCCCGCAACCACCACCCGGCGCGCCGGGCGATCTCTATAACCGAATGCCTGCTGAACCTCGGTAAGTTGGCTGGCCTCCGCAATCACATAGAGGTCGTCTCCCACCTCAACACGGGTATCCTCCGCAAAAGGGAACAGCCGCCCCTTTCGCTCAACCAGAAGCGGGACCATCGACGCAGCAGCGGTGCTTTCCTGCAGTTCCCACAAGCGCTCCCCTACAAGAGGTGCCCGCCCATCGGCAATATGTATCCCAAGAAGCGCGAGCTTTCCGTCTGCGAACGGGGTCACTTCAAAAGCGCCGGGCGTGCGCAGCCGACGGGAAATACTTTCCGCAATCTCGATCTCAGGCGCAATCAACACATCGATCGGCATGTGCTCGGCCGCGAACAGTCCGGAGCCGTCACGCTCGAGAAAGCCCGCGTGGCGCAATCGCGCCAGCCGCCGCTTTACCCCAAACAGAGAATAAGCCATCTGGCAAGCGACCATATTGACTTCATCCGACCGTGTGACAGCGATCAGCATATCGGCATCCTGCGCGCCGGCACGGCGCAAGACTTCAGGATGCGAGGCATGGCCCTGTATCGCCCTGACATCGTAGCTTTCACCCATTCGACGCGTCCGCTCCTGACTGGAGTCGATGACGGTCACATGGTCGCCACGCTCGACAAGATGACGGGCTATGGTGGTGCCGACCTGACCAGCACCACAAATCACAACGCGCATGGAAGCTACCTTATCTGAAGCGGTGGGCGCTGCATCGTGACGCCGAAGGTCATTTCCCGCCCTGCCCGCTGCGCCATGCCGCGGCGCGCCCGAGCAAATGGGCGCCAATGGGCGCGGTCAGAAAGATGAAGAGGATGGCGAAAACAGCCCGCGTCACGACACTGACATGGCCGATATCCACTGCCGCCGCCAAAAGTGCCAACGCCCCGGCGAAAGAGGCCACCTTCGACGAGGCATGCATCCGCGTCAGCACATCGGGGAAGCGCAGCACGCCAACCGCCGCCACCACCGCAAAGCCGCCGGCCAGCAAGGCAAGGATGCCGGTCACGATCTCAATCATCGCTGTCACTCCTGCGCGCAAGACGTTCGGCATAGCGCGCCAGCGCCACCACCGATACGAAACTGACCAGCGCCAGCGCCACCGCAATATCGAGATAGCCCTCGACCTGCGCCCGCACCGCGAACAGCCCGCAAAAGCCGATGATGGCCGAGGTCATCATATCGAGCGCAACCACCCGATCTGCCAGCGTCGGCCCCTTCCAGAGCCGGATGAACCCAAGCGCGATCGCCAGCGCGATCAGCCCCAGCCCGATATCGACGCAAGTGAGCATGAAGATCGTTGTGTTCATCAGCGAAAGACCTCCGCAACGCGGTGCTCCATACCTGATTGCAGATCGGCAATCAGTGCCTCGGCGTCTTCGGCATAGATGGAATGGATCACCAGATAGCTCTTGTCCTCGGCCACATCGAGCGTCAGCGTGCCGGGCGTCAGGGTGATGAGATTGGCCAACAGGAAGATCTCGAGATCGCTTTTCGGGCCGATGGGCAGTTTGACGATGGCAGGATGCAGCCGGGGATCGCGGGCGATACAGTCGCGCGCCACCATCAGGCAGGATTTCACCAGCTCTTTCAGAAAATAGACAAAGAGGATCACCCCCTGCGGCAAGGCACGAAAATAGCCCGCGTCCTGCGGGGCGCCGACCAGCCGTCGCGCAAACCACAGCGCAGCAAAACCGAACACGAACCCCGCCAGCAGATCGAGCGGCGCGAACGAGCCCCAAAGCGCGCCCCAGACAATGGCCAGCAGCGTGTTGATGGCGAAGAACGTCATTCTGATCCGCCCCCCAGCACGGTTTCGATATAGGCGACGGGTTCTAGAAGCTGGTCCGCCGCGGTGGTGGCAAAATCGAGGAAGGGCTTCGGGAACAGCCCGATCAGCACGGTCATCAGCGCCAGCGCAACGATGGGGGCCAGCAGCAGGGTACGGGCACGCCGGGACATGGTGGACAGCGCGGGCACGCGCCCGGCCGGATGTGGTTTCCAGAAGGCCTCGGCCCAGATCTTGGTCATCGAATAAATCGTCAGCAACCCGGTCAGCAGTGCCACAAAGGCGACGATCCATTCACGCAGATCGAGCGAGGCTTTCACCAGCACATATTTGGCCCAGAAACCCGAGAGC
>NZ_QNHG01000005.1:120728-187433 GCF_003290025.1 Pseudogemmobacter bohemicus | reverse complement strand
GGGATTGAAACCCGCCGCTTTCCAGACGGCGAGACCTATCTGCGGCTGTTGGCGCCCGTGAAGGGTCGTGCCGTCGATGTGGTTGCCACGCTGGCCGGACCGAACCCGGATTTCCTCCGCCTTGCCTTTGCCGCCGATGCGGCCCGCGCGCAGGGGGCAGCGCGTGTCCGTTTGGTTGCGCCCTATCTTGCCTACATGCGGCAGGACAAGGCGTTCAAACCTGGCGAAGCGGTGACGTCCGACACGTTCGCACGGCTCGTCTCGTCACTGTTCGATGGGCTTGTGACGGTGGATCCGCATTTGCACCGCCGCACTGCGCTGTCTGACCTCTACGACATTCCGGCCGCAGCGGTGCAGGCGGCCCCGGCGCTGGCCGACTGGATCGTGGCCAATGTGGAACGACCGCTACTGATCGGGCCGGATTCCGAAAGTGCGCAATGGGTGCAAGCCATCGCCGAGCGGATCAGCGCGCCCTGGAGGGTGATGGAAAAGACCCGGCGCGGCGACTATGACGTATCGGTCGACCTGCCGGACCTGACTGGACATGCGCTATGCACCCCGGTTCTGATCGACGATATCGCCTCGTCCGGACGCACCTTGATCGCGGCGGCTGACCTTCTTGCCGCGCGGGGCATGGCGCGGCCGGTCTGTGCCGTGGTCCATGCGCTTTTCGCCGGGGACGCCTTCGCGCGGCTTCAGGCGGTCTCGGCGCGTGTGGTGTCCTGCGATAGCGTGCCGCATCCCTCGAATGCGATCCCGCTTGCCCCGCTGGTGGCGCACGCATTGGCGGGGCTGGCCGCACGATGAATCACATACCGGCTTCGGCCCTTGACGGAGGTCTTTCATGCTGACCCTTACGACGCACGGCGCGGCGGGAACCGTTACCGGCTCGCGCCATCTGCTGACCCGCGGCAACCAGCGTATTCTGGTGGATTGCGGCATGTTTCAAGGTCTGAAGAACCTGCGCGACCTGAACTGGGCGCCGTTTCCGGTAGAACCCCGGTCGATCGGCGCGGTCGTGCTGACCCATGCGCACCTGGACCATTCCGGGTATCTGCCGAAACTGGTGGCCGACGGGTTCCGCGGCCCGATCTACGCCACTCCCGCAACGCGGGCTGTGGCCGAACTGATCCTGCGCGACAGCGGCTATCTGCAGGAAAAGGATGCGGAATACGCCAATCGCAAGGGCTATACCAAGCACAAGCCGGCGCGGCCCCTGTATGGCGTCAAGGACGCCGAACGCGCGCTGGAGGCCTTTGTCGAGGTCGATTTCCACGCGACGACGACCGTCCTCGGGGATGCGGCGCTGACCTATCGGCGCGCGGGGCACATTCTGGGTGCCGCGACCGCCAGCATCGACTGGGGCGGGCGCAAGGTGGTGTTCTCGGGCGATCTCGGGCGCTACGGCGATGAAGTCATGGTCGACCCCGAGCCGGTGGAAGAAGCGGATCACATCGTCATCGAATCGACCTACGGCAACCGCAGCCACGACCAGACCGACCCGGCCGAGGCGCTGGCGGCGCTGATCTCGCGCACTGCGGCACGGGGTGGCACCGTGGTCATTCCGGCCTTCGCCGTTGGAAGGGCGCAAAGCCTGCTCTACTACATCTGGAAGCTGAAGCAGGGCGGTCGGTTCCGGGATCTGCCGGTCTACCTCGACAGTCCGATGGCGATCAATGCGAGCGAGCTGCTTTGCACCTACCCGAATGACCACCGCATGTCGGTGGATACCTGCCGCGACGCTTGCGCGATTGCAACCTATGTCCGCGATGTGGAGAAATCGAAGGCAATTACCACCAACCCCTACCCGAAGATCGTGATTTCAGCCAGCGGCATGGCCACCGGGGGACGCGTCCTGCACCACATCCGCGCCTTTGCGCCCGACCGGCGCAACCTCATCCTCTTTTCCGGCTTTCAGGCGGCGGGGACGCGCGGGCGGTCGATGGTCGATGGCGCGTCCGAAGTGAAGATGTTCGGCGAATGGGTGCCCGTGCGGGCCGAAGTGGCGAACCTGCCAATGCTTTCCGCCCATGCCGATGCGGGCGAACTGCTTCGATGGCTGGGCGGGTTTCGGGCTGCACCGAAACACGTGACGATCGTCCACGGCGAGCCGGAGGCCGCCGAGGCGCTGCGAGTGAAGATCAAGCGCGACCTTGGCTGGCATGCGGACGCCGCACGACAGGATCAGGAGTTCGCACTGTGAGCGAAGCGATCGCCGACGCCCGCGCCGCGCTGCCGCTGATGCGGCTTTTGCGGATCGGCCTGCACAGTCAGGGTGAAGCGATTGCCATGATGCGATCCGATTGTCAGGTGTGCCGGTCCGAGGGGCTGCATGCCCGTGCGCGCGTCGAAATCGACTCTGGCGGGCGCCGGATCACCGCCCGGCTTCTGCCCGTGGACGGAACGGTGCTGAACCTGCACGAAATTGCGCTCTCAGAAGATGCATGGGCGCGCCTCGGTGCAGCAGAGGGGGACGAGGCAATCGTTCGGCCTGCACCGGCGGCGGACTCGATGTCCCTGGTGCGCCGCAAGCTATATGGTGGTCACCTTGAGGAGACGGACTTTGCTGCCATCCTGCGGGATGTCCAGGGCGGTCGTCTCAGCGATATTCAGATCGCAGCCTTCCTGTCCGCCGGTGCCGCGCTGCCGCTTGACGATTCCGAGACCATCGCTCTGACGCGAGCCATGGTCGAAGTCGGAGAAAAGTTAAGCTGGAACGCGCCTCGTGTCATGGACAAGCACTGCGTCGGTGGCCTTCCCGGCAATCGGACGACGCCAATCGTTGTCGCTATCGTGGCGGCATGTGGCCTGGTGATCCCGAAGACGTCTTCGCGGGCCATTACCTCGCCTGCGGGGACGGCGGACATGATGGAAACGCTGGCCCCTGTCAATCTGGACCTGCCTGCTATTCGCCGCGTTGTCGAGGCGGAGGGAGGCTGCGTCGTCTGGGGTGGTGCGGTCCGACTGAGCCCGACAGATGATGCCTTCGTGCGGATCGAACGCGAGATCGACATCGATGCCGAGAGCCAGCTGATCGCGTCGGTCCTGTCAAAGAAAGTTGCCGCCGGATCGACCCATGTCGTCATCGACATTCCCGTCGGCCCCACGGCCAAGATAAGGACCGTCGAGTCTGCACGCGCGCTTGCCGCACGGCTGTCGCTGGTGGGAACGACGCAGGGACTCGAGGTTGCCTGCCTGCTCACCGATGGCAGCCAGCCGGTCGGGCGGGGCATCGGTCCGGCACCCGAGGCGCGTGATGTCATGGCCGTCTTGAGACGCGAAGCCGGGGCACCACGGGACCTTGCCGAACGTGCCCTTGCCTTGGCGACGGCGTTGCTGGAGACCGGCGGGGCAGCTGCGCCCGGTACGGGTTCCCGCCTTGCGCGGGCTGTGCTTGCTGACGGACGCGCCTGGACGAAATTCGCCGCTATCTGCGAGGCACAGGGCGGCCTGCGTGAGCCGCCCGAAGCGGTGCAGAGCCATGAAGCAGTGTCACCGTCTTCCGGAACGATTGCCGCAATCGACAATCGGCGACTGGCGCGGCTGGCTAAGCTGGCTGGGGCGCCGGGCAATCTGGCCGCAGGGCTTACCCTTGCCGTCCGGGTTGGCGAAACTGTCGTGAAGGGACAGCCGCTCTTCCGTCTGCATGCAGAGAGCGCTGGGGAAATTGCCTATGCACTCGAATACGCAACCGCTGCACCGGCCATCACGATTGCCGGGTGACATGTCCGGACGGTTAACTCGCGGAACGCTCGCCAGCCTGCTTGCGGTCGCCACGTTGACCGCGCTTTGCTATCCGCTTCTGTCGGTTGGCCTGAATCTCGCACCTCCGCTCCAGTTTGCTACACTCCGTGCAGGCGTAGCCGGACTGGCGCTACTGATGTTGGCATTTGCGATGCGCCGTCCGTTTCCACAAACGAGAGTGTTGTGGCTGCAATTGGGAGCGTCGGGCATTTTCTCGACGACCATAGGCTTCGCGAGCATGTTTGGCGCAGCCGGCCTCATCGCGCCCGGCATTGCGGCCGTGGTAGCGGGCACGCAGCCTATCGTTGCGGCCCTGTTGGCGTTGGTGGTTTTCGGCCAGCCCTTTGGAAAATGGCAGGCTATCGGAATGTCCGTGGCGCTTGTTGGACTTGCCGCGATGACGCTTCAGGACATCTCAGCCGGAGGGACCACGGCGGTCGCGGGAGTTGCGCTGGTGGTCGCGGCGACGGTGGGAAGCGCTATCGGCAACGCCCTGACGAAGCGATTTGCCTCGGATGTGGACCCGATCGCAGCGGCGGCGGTTCAGCTTCTGCTTGGCGCGGGGCCTCTCGCAATCTTTGCTTTCGTATCCGAACCGCTCACTTCAGCCGTGCTGGAACCCCGCTTTCTTGCGTTGGTAATCGTCTTGGGCATCGGTGGCACGGCCGTAACTTTCACGTTATGGATCTCGGTTCTCAAGGACTGTCCGCTAAACACCGCGAACGTCTTCAACTTCGTTGCCCCGCTTTTGGGGGTCGCGATCAGTGTTGGCTTTCTGGGCGAGAGTCTTACTCTGCTTGCTGTGGCGGGAATGGTTTTGACGATCAGCGGGATCGCACTTGCCGTCCTGCGCGAATGACGGGGCAGGCGGGAACGGGCCAAAATGTTTCCGAGGTGAGCCAGTCCCGTTTAGCCCATCCCATGCAAACCGTGCAGATCTCCCGTCAGCAGGATCGAAATCAACAGAGGAGCTGAGACGCCGAGGACCAGCAGACGTTCTCTCCACTGTCTGAGACGCAAACACAACAGGACAGTCAGCGCCCCGGCCAATCCGACCTCGAATACCCCGATGATGCCGCCGTAATAGTTCGGGTCCCAGTAGCTGACCGGACTGCGGAAGACCCAGTCCGACACGGGCCAGAGCTGGCGGCGGGCATCGTCATGATGGGTGACGAAGTCGATGGCCGCATGCAAAAAGCCGGCTCCCACAAAGGCGGTGAGAATGAGGTGACGTCGCCAGTGTCCAAAGGCAAGTAGCAGCCCCCAGACGAAAAAGCTGTGATCGACGGCAAAGACGGCCTGCCATGAGTCCGAGTAGAAGAGGGTTCCGAAGACTTCATGCTGCGGAATTCCGGCCAGACGTGTCGAAGAAAGCACCAGCGCAAACATCGGAACATCAGGAGCGAGACCGCCCAGCATGGCCGCTACCAGAGTGGCCGGCACGACCGGACGCGCAAAGACAGCAGCGCCGATCAGCATATGCGTAGGTGTGTTCATCGCATCAACAGGCCGGAATTGGTTCGGCCTTCTCCTCTTCCGCAATCTGTCGGAGGAGGGAGAGGGGAACCGCACCGCTCAGCTCGGTCCGTCCGATCACCAGACCTGGGGTGCCAATGAACCCGAATAGGTCGGCAAGTGCGCGTGTCTGGTCGAGTTCGGCCTGAACCCCGACGGAGGACATGTCGATCAAGAGCCGCTCGACATCCAGATCAAGGGTCTCCGCAACACGCCGCACCGAGGCCTCTTCGGCAACCATCGGTGTCCGCATGAAGCAGCGGCGAAGCTCCTGCTGCTTGCCCTGGCGTGCGGCGGCAACGGATGCCCGGGCGGCCAGTTCGGACGGCGGCCCGAAGATTGGAAGTTCGTGCTGCACGAGCCGGTACGCGGCCGGGTCTTTGGCCAGCAGGGTCTGAAGATCCCGCTCGAGTGCACGGCAGAAGGGGCAACGAAACTCGCTGAAGTAGGCGATCGGAACGACAGGGTCGAAGGCGCTTTTTCCAAACAGGGCCGGACATGGGTCGGTGCGCAGAGTCTCCATGCGCGCCCTGCGTGCTCCCGCATCAGGAAGTGGCCCATCGAGACCGACAAGGGCAATGTTTGCCGTGGAGGTCTGTCCGGCCAGTTCCAGCCGACGAAATGGCGGCACACCCTCGATGTCGACATAGGACAGCCCGCTTCCGCCAAGCCGGTCCCAGGGCAGGGCCCGTAGTCCATACATCAAGGCTACGATGCCCCCCAACACGAAGACATCACGACGGCGGATCGTCACAGGACAGTAACCGGCGTTCCGACTGGGACCTGCTCATAGAGTTGGATCACATGGTCGTTCAGCATCCTGATGCAACCGTTCGACACGGACCGTCCAATCGACCACGGCTCTGTCGTGCCGTGAATCCGGTAGTAGGTGTCGCGCCCGTCGCGGTAAAGGTAGAGGGCTCGGGCGCCCAGTGGGTTGCCAGGTCCGCCCGGCACCCCCTCGGCAAACTGGGCATAGCGATCGGGATTCCGGCGGATCATGTCGTTTGTCGGGCGCCATGACGGCCATTCGGCCTTGCGTTCAATGATTGCCGATCCCTTGAATGCCAGACCGGCCTTGCCGACGCCGACACCGTACCGGACGGCCCGCTCGGAATCGAAAACATAGTACAGAAAGAAACTTCGCGGGAAGACGAGGATCTGACCGGGGGCATGTTGCTCTCGGACTCGGACCTCGCGAGGTTGAAATTCGTCGGCCAATACGAAGGGTTCTTCGGTATGAGCACGAAGGACAGTTGGCATCGAGAGGGCTGCAGCGGCTGCGCCGGAAAGAAAGGATCGACGGAAAATCATGCGAACTCCTGAGAGGAACGTGAAGGACGAGGGTTCACTCAGAGGAAGGTTCGCGGAGGTGGGCGACCGGGGGCAAAGGCGCGGCTTGAGGCAGAGACCGGCGTAATCACGAACCGCGCAGACTTGGCATACGGTGCCACCTCGAAAAATGACAAGGAGGCAGTTGCGACAAGCTGGCAGGAGGCATGGCCTGATCCGTCGCTGCAAAGGGCGTCCTGGTCCACAGCTGCGGTTTGAGCATGATCTGCATGAGCGCCGTGGGATGCGTGATCAGGAAGCGCCGCCCAGAGAAGGGCGACGAGCAAGCACAAACCGCACAGGGTGTTCGCAAACTTACGCATGGGCGCAGAATAGCGCTCTTGGTGTATGGGAGAGGTGTTCACATCGAAGTGAGCAGAGAATTTCCCAACAAAATCGGCGAAAGCGCCACGGCTTCACCTCTTTGTGACCCCTGTGCGATGCAAAGCGATTTGACCTTCCCACGTTGGAAGCCGGCACAGGTAACAAAAAAGAGGAGCAGACCATGCGATTCAGTCGACGACTTTTCGTTGCCGGAGCCCTTGCCGCGCCTTTCCTGACGGGCCGGGCAGCCTTTGCGACCGAGGACAATCAGGGACCAGTCCGGAACAACATCTCGGCGTTCCGCATCCATGAGTGGCAGGACCACTTCGACTCGCTTGGGGTCGGGGTCATCATCTCTGACACCACGGGCAAGGTTCTCCAGCACTGGACGAGCGACGGTCAGATGTTTCTCTATCCCACTTCGGTTCCGCTATCAGATGAATTGACCCGGCGGGGATACACCGAGGTCGTCGAGAAGCGGGTTAACCCAAGTTGGGCTCCGACGCCCTCGATGCGGGAGCGCAACCCGGAGTGGCCAGCCTTCGTGCCAGGAGGCGATCCAACCAATCCGCTTGGCACCCGCGCCCTGTATCTATCGTGGCAGTACTACCGGATTCATGGTACTCACGACACGCGTAAGATCGGGCGTCGTTCGTCGAACGGCTGCATCGGGCTTTACAATGAGCACATCGAAGAAGTGTTCGACCGCACTCCGGTCGGAACGAAAGTCAAGCTGATCTGAACGGATGAGAGCGACAGCATACCCACTGGCCCCAACGCAGAACCTGCTTGCACGCAGGTTGTTGCGTTTCGTATCGATGTGGCTTCTGACTGTCGCTCTGGTCATGGGCTTGGTGCTAGGACAATCTGCAGAAGCAGCGTCCGGTAACGAGCATCACGACCTCACAGTCGAGGCTGCCGATACACCCGAACAGCAATCCTCGGCAAAGCCTGCCTGCTACCCCGGCGTCATTTGCACCGCGTTCGCTTTGCCCGATGCTCTGGCCTCGATACAGCCCACGGCCGTTCCGGCTGTGCTTCAGCCCGACGCTGAGCAGTCGCAACGCCGTTTTGGCGGTCCGGCCATCACACTTCCTCCCCCGCGAACCCTGACCTGACAGTCGGGCCGAACGATTGTTCGATGACCAGACGAGCTGGTTTGAAAGACTGGCTCAGGTTCGACCCTTTCTCAGCCTGACTCCAGAATTCGTCCCAAGCTGTGACCCGCCTCACCGGCAGGGCGCAGCCAACGATCAACAACAAGAAACCAAGGGCAGTCAGGCAGATGAAATCTCAATGGACGGGCGCGATCGCGCTTGCCGCTTCCGCCGTCGCGGCAGTGGCGCTGGCACATACGGGGGCGACGGGCGTCGTCCTGGACCGAATGAACGGAATGACGGCAATGCGCGACACCATCGCGGAATTGGCACCGATGATGCAGGGCACCGTGCCCTACGACACATTCATTGTGTCTGAAGGCGCCAGCGTCATTGCAAGTCATGCGGGAGGGACGATGCTGTCGCTTTTCCCTGAAAACAGCCTTGAAGGCGTCACCTATGCCAAGCCGGAAATCTGGTCCGATTGGCAGGAGTTCGCGGCCCTCTCCGAAGAGCTGAAGGCCTATGCTGATGCCTTGGCTGAAGCTGCCCCGAACGGCCTCGAGCCCGCGAGTTCGCCAAATGGCGAGATGGCTGGCATGGATCACTCGGCCATGGGCATGACCGGAACACCGCAACCGGCGCAGGGCTTCACGGTCGCGGAATTGATGGGATACGGAACGACTCCGGAAAAGATCGCGGTGACACGAGGGACATCGGACCCGACAGTTTTGGAGCTTGATCTGACGACACTGGCGGCGGACGACCTCTTCAACCGGATCAGCGCGACATGCTCTTCCTGTCATGCGCAGTTTCGTGCGGGCCGGAACTGACCATGCGAGGTTTGATCCGGCTTTCCTTTGTCTTCCCAGCCATCGTGGCAGGTATAGGTGCCGGAGTGTTGGCACTGTGGCCGATCGGGGAGGTCGAGCCCGCGAGCTTCCCTTCCGGCGATGCCGAACGTGGGGCCTATCTCGCGCGCGCAAGTGGCTGCGTGTCCTGTCATACCAACTCGGCCGCCAAAGGATTGGCGCTTGCGGGAGGTGCGCCTCTTGACACACCCTTCGGCACCTTCGTGCCTCCGAACATTACACCGCATCCGGAGGCCGGGATCGGGCGCTGGACCGTCCAGGATTTCGCCAAGGCGGTGCGCCAAGGGGTGTCGCCTGACGGCGACCCCTACTACCCCGTCTTCACCTACTCTTTCTACGCCGGTTTTACCGATCAGGACATTGCCGACCTCTGGGAGGCGTTCCGCACCGTCCCGGCTGTTGGCGATGCAGCCCCACCCCACGACGTCGGCTTTCCCTTCAGTTTCAGATCGGGGCTGAAGCTCTGGCGCGCGGCTTACCTTGAGACGCCCAAGACGGACGCACTCATGGGCACGTCTTCCCCGTGGAACCGCGGGCGGGTGCTGGTCGAAGGGGCTGCTCATTGCGCTGCCTGTCACACGGGCCGAACCCTGGCAGGGGGCCTTGATGACGGCGCCCGCTTTTCCGGGAACGACAGCCTTCCAGGGGGCAGCAAAGCACCGCCAATTCTGAGTGACGTTCTCCTCGCAAAAGGTTGGGGCGTTGCGAACCTGGCTTACGCGCTTCAGTCCGGGATTCTGCCTAACGGTGATGCTTTCGGCGGCAGCATGGCCGAGGTCGTCGCTGAGGGCACGTCTTTCCTGAGCGCTGCCGACCGCGAGGCCATTGCCACCTATCTCCTCGACCCCGAAGGCACGGGCGACATTCCTGCGCCCGCACCGACGCCGGTCGAGACCCCGATGGCTGGGATGGATCATTCACAGATGGATATGGGAAATGGGAACTAGAGTGCTTGCCGTCATTCTGGCTTTGGGCGTTGCCGTCTTCGTCGGTGTCTTCATCTGGACCACCGTCTGGACCCTCGATCCGCGCGACACGATCTCCGCTGATCCATCGGCGACAGCCGAAGTGTCCGAGGCGCTTTCGGACGGACGGATGGACGTCCAGGTCTACGCGCTTGGTAATCTCGACGTTCGAGTTGAAATCCAGTTCATGCCCGATACCGACGCCGGCGCAGCTGCCGGCATGCGGCCAGATGTGAACTTTGCGATGGTTGACATGCACATGGACGGCGTAGCGCCGCCGCTTCAGCTGGTCGAGGCAGGCGTCTGGCGCGCCGACGTGAAGCTGCCCATGGCCGGTCGTTGGGTCGTCAGTGTGGGCTTTGGTGAAGAGTTTGCAGAGGTCGAGTTTGATGCGCGATAACCCAAGTCCGGCAACTTTTCTGAATGATGACAGCCTTCGCCGCAACCTGCGCGGCCTGGCTGTTGGCACCACCCTGTTTGTGGTCCTCGGCACGGTCACTGCCGTATGGGCGAACCCACTTTTTGTCCGGATGACTCCAGTCGGGCCTTGGGAGTTCGTCGCGACCGTTCTGACGGCCTTCCTCGGAGGTGTGACAGCGGCGATGTGGGTCCCTCAGTGCAACTTGCGCGCTTCCGGGACGGGTGGGCTTGCCAGCTTTCTCGGAATCGCCTGCCCAACCTGCAACAAGGTGCTCATGCTGGTCTTCGGTGGACCCGCGCTTCTTGCCTGGTTTGATCCGCTCCGGCCGTGGCTTGCGACTGCCGGGCTCGTCATCATGGGCACCGCCGCGTTGACAACGTGGCGCCGGTTTCGCGCTGTCCGCACTGGCAACAGGGAGGTGCAGGGACTGCGGGGTCTTGATCGGGGTGACGTGAAATGAAGACAGTCACGGTCCATGACCCAATGTTCCGACGGCTGAGCCGGAATGTACTTTTGCGGCACGGGCTGATGGCCCTCCTCTCTGCTGGCCTCGTTCTGATTTTTGCGGCTATCCATGGCGAGTGGAGTCCGATGCACCGCTGGAACCGGGCACTTGCCGACGCCTCGCTGGTGCTGGTTGCGCTTTCGATGGGCCTGGGGCCTCTGGCCCGGCTCCTCAGACCCGCAGTGTTGGTGCTGCCCTACCGCCGTGAGTCGGGCATCTACGGCTGCCTTCTGGCGCTTGCGCATGCTGGAATCATTCTTGTCGGCTGGGTCGAATGGGACCTGATGCGGCTCTTCGGCTTCGAATGGCATCCCGAACTCCTCAGCTATGTCATGTTTCAACATGGCTTTGGTCTGGCCAATGCAATCGGGATCGCCGCCTTGCTCCTCGCGATCCTCCTGGCAACAACATCAAGCGATGCCGCAATGCGCCGCCTTGGCGTTTCCGGCTGGAAGTTCCTGCAGATGGGTGTCCTGCCGCTTTGGTGGCTGTCTGTAGCGCATGTCGCCTACTTCCTGTTCATGCACTTCCTCAGCTTTCACCGGGCGACGCCCGAGCCGAACCCCCTGCAGTATTGGTTCGTCGGACTGGTGGTCTTGGTCCTGGGACTGCGACTTGCCGCTTACCTGAAAACCATTGGCGGCAGACGCATGCCGGAGTCTCAGTACGAGAGGGCCAAGCATGCGCCGATCTGAACGGGATATTGCCCGGGCCTCACGGGTAACGACGCGTCGGTCGCTGATGCTGGGCGGCGTGATGACCTCGGTGGTCGGTGTGCTTGGTTTCCGGATGTGGCAACTCGGTGTACGCGATGCTGAGGAATATTACCTCCTGGCCGAGGAAAACCGGATCAATTTGCGGCTGGTGCGCCCCGACCGGGGCCGCATCTTCGACCGCGCGGGCAAGATCGTCGCGGACAACGAACACACCTACCGGATCATGCTCGTGAAGGAGGAGGCCCGGGACGTCGATGACGTCCTTGCGAAACTGCAGCGGCTTCTTGGTCTGACGAGCGAGGATATCGACCGGATTCGGGAGCAACTTGACCGCGTTCGGGGCTTTGTCCCGGTGACCGTTAAGGACAGGGTCACCTGGGAAGAGTTGTCAATCATCGCCTTGAACACCCCGGCTCTTCCGGGTGTCCACCCGGAGATGGTCCTGTCCCGGGTCTATCCCTTCGGGCCGGACTTTGCCCATCAGGTCGGCTATGTGGGACCCGTCAGCGACAGCGATCTCACAGCCAAGGACGGGGAACCCGATCCGCTTTTGCGCTCGCCGGACTACCAGATCGGCAAGACGGCGCTTGAGCGGATCCACGAGCGTGCGTTGCGCGGTGAGCCGGGAGCTCAGCGGGTGGAGGTCAACGCCGGCGGCAGGACCATGCGCGAGCTGGCACTTGATCCGCCGACCCCCGGCTCGGACATGCAGATCACACTGGATCATCATTTGCAGAACTTCATGCGTGTGCGCCTCGAAGGACAAAGCGCGGCAGCAATCGTAATGGATGTGACAAACGGTGATCTTCTTGGCTGCACGTCTGCGCCTGCATTTGACCCGAACCTCTTCGTGCGGGGGATCTCGAGCAAGGACTACAGCGGTCTGCGCGACAGCGAGTTTCGCCCGCTTGCCGACAAGACCGTTCAAGGGGCCTATCCGCCGGGATCCACGATCAAGATGTCGAATGCGCTCGCGGCTCTGGAGAGCGGAGTCATGGACCCAGCAGAAACCGTAACCTGCAACGGATACGTGGAAATCTCTGGTCGCAGATTCCATTGCTGGAAAAGCGGCGGCCATGGGCGGGTCGACATGGTCGGTGCGTTGCGGCAGTCTTGCGACGTCTACTTCTACGAAGTCGCGCAACGGATCGGGATCGACGGCATCTTTGCGATGAACGACCGTCTCGGACTGGGCCAGAAATACGACCTTCCGCTGTCGGGAATGGTTCACGGCAACAATCCCTCACGCGCCTGGAAGCAAGAGCGCTACGGTCAGGATTGGTTGATTGGCGACACGATCAACGCGTCCATTGGCCAGGGCTTCACGTTGACCTCGCCAATTCAGCTTGCCACGATGACCGCGCGCCTCGCCTCAGGAACGGAAGTCCTCCCACGTCTCGTGCGCCCGCTCGGTGGGGCCAGCCCGGGTGAACCTGCGCCTGCCTCACTTGGTCTTTCGGCAGAAGCGCTTGCGATCGTGCGACAAGGGATGTTCGAGGTGTCGAACCACGAGCGTGGTACGGCCTATGCCTCGCGGATCGCGGATGTGACCAAAGCAATGGCCGGGAAGACCGGAACGAGCCAGGTGTTTTCGATTACAGCGGCCGAGCGCGCAGCCGGTGTCCGATCGCAGGACGAACTCCCATGGAACAGGCGGGACCATGGGCTGTTCGTGGCCTTCGCACCCTTCGATGCGCCTCGATATGCCGTGACTGTTGTAGTGGAGCATGGCGGCGGCGGCTCAACGGCGGCGGCACCGATCGCGCGCGACATCATGCTCTTTGCCCAACACGGCGGCCTGCCGCCCGAAGATGCCTATCCTACTGCTCAGCGGGCCCGAATTCGGGAGGATCTGGCTCAACTGTCCGAACGGATTCTCCCGCCGGATGGGGTGACACCGATCACCGTGAGCCGGACATGAAGGCCACCAAGCCAAGAGCTGGCAAGTTCAGAGGCGCTGCGATTGTTGCGCCCGCGGCATTCTTTCTGCTGTCCGCGCCACAAGCAGACGCGTTCTTCCACAATAGCCCCGATCTCGAACAAGGTCGCGCCATCTATGAGGCGGAATGCGCGTCGTGCCACGGCGCCGATCTGGAAGGACATCCCGACTGGCGAACGGCCAATGAGGACGGGACCTATCCCGCCCCGCCGCATGACGCGGGCGGCCACACCTGGCATCACGGCGACATCATGCTGCACGACTACATCAAACGCGGCGGGCAGGCCGTCCTTGACGAAATGGGCGTTGCCTTCACCTCCGGCATGCCGGCTTTCGGCGACCGTCTGACGGACGAGGATATCGAAGCTGTTCTCGATTACATCAAATCGACTTGGCCCGACGGCATCCGCGCCACGCAAGCAGAGCGGAGCGCCGTCGAGGCACTCGCCCCATGATGCCTGACCCGAACGATAGTCTGTCGGTCCAAGTTTGGACTTGCCTCTCGAGTTACTTGAGGAAGCATCAACCCTCAAAAAATGTACGAAATGAAAGGTCCGCCCGATGCGAATGAAATCCCTGCTGCTTGCCAGTGTCTTCTGTTTCCAAGTCGCTATGCCGTCCTTCGCGCAGGAGGTCTCGGATGAACGCATCAAGGCTCTCGTCGCCGAGGCCCTGCGCGAAAACCCCGAACTGATCCTCGAAGCGCTCCAGGCCCTCGAAGAGCGGCAGGCGGAAGCGCAGGCAGCCGCCGCAACCGCAGTATTGGCCAATGAACGCGACACATTGGAACGTGACCCTAACGCACCGGTTCTAGGCAATCCGAAGGGCGATATCACGGTAGTCGAGTTCTTTGACTACAACTGCCCCTACTGCAAGCGCGCCATGCCGGAAGTCGACGCTCTTCTGGCCGAAGACGGCAACATCCGGTTGGTGATGCGCGAATGGCCAATCCTCAGCGAGGGATCTGCCTTTGCCGCACGCGCCGCGCTCGCATCCCGGAAGCAGGGCAAATATGCTGAGCTCCACAATGCTCTGATGGGTATGCGCGGCAAGGTAGAAGCCGACACGGTGCTGCGTGTCGCCGGCGAAATCGGCTTGGACTTGGACAGACTCAAGGCAGACATGCAGGCGCCAGAGATCGACGAGCACATTGCAACCTCGATGCGTCTGGCCGAGGCGCTCGGTTTCAACGGGACGCCATCCTTTGTCGTAGGCGATCAGCTGGTCCCCGGTTTTGTTGAAAAGGCGCAGCTTTCCGAAATCGTGGCTTCTGTTCGGGCATCAGAATGAGTGGTTCGAAACGAGTCGCTTCGGAATGCTCCTGTTGCACCGCCTTCCCTGCTCGCAGGACGATCCCGGCCGTCCCGGCCCTCGCGGCGGTACTATGGATCGCTCTGTCTGGAATTGCGGCAGCGCATTCGTTCATTGCAGCAATTCTCGTCGTCAGTGAGAATGTTGAGCAAGACCTTGCGGAGGCTGTCCGAGGATTCGTGTTGGCTGCCGACGAGCGGGACGGGCACCCAAACGAAACCTCCGACGGGCATCTGGGCGGCGTTGACGTGCATGTTCTTCCGCTTCCGGCCGAAGCCACCAGACTTGTCCAGAAGTTGACTGGCTCACCAGACGAGCCGGCTGATGTCGTCATCGTCCTTGGACCGAAGCCTGCCGCCGACGACGCGGCGAGCAAGTACAGCCGTGCGAGCACCGTTCTGGTGCAAGCACTCCTTGCGGAGGGCTGGAATGGTGATGACCGCATGGACGGTTTCGTCACACGCTACCGGCTCGCCTACGGCAAGGAGCCCGGTCTTTTGGCCGCCTCAGCCTACCACGCGGCGCGCAGGTTGGATGTCGCGATCAGACCGCTTGACGGAGCGGGGCCGCGGGATGTGCTTCTGGAAGCCTGGCAAGCATCCGAGGTCGGCTTGCAAAGATGAGCCTATGGTCTCTCGCGCGGCGCGCACCGGGTGGGGATCTCACGCCGCCGGATAGCTGGTGAAGACCGTACTGCTTCCGTCCAGACCGACCATAACGACATCATAAGCCTGACGCTCTGTCTCTGGTCCCATTCCCGGTGAGCCGAATGGCATGCCCGGAACGGAAAGTCCCACTGCCAAGGGGCGTTCGGCCATCAACCTGCGGATATCCGCTGCTGGAACGTGCCCTTCGATGGTGTAGTCGCCGATGGTCGCCGTGTGGCAGGACGACAGGTTCTCCGGGATACCGCGCTCCCGCTTATAGGTCGCGAGGTCTTCGACACTGCGCTCTTCAAAGCTGACGTTGAAGCCGCTTTCGCGTAGGTGGCCGATCCAGGCGTTACAACACGGACAGCCAGGGTCCTTCACCACATGGATCCGTTCGTCCCCTTCGGCCAGCAAAGGCACAGTGCTCATGGCAAGGATGGCCGGTCCGGCAAGAAGAAGAGTACGGCGCGCAAGGATCATCAAAAGCCCCATTTTATGTGTCACCGCAAAATACTGCCAAAGGCCGGGCGTGGCGAGCGCAGTATGGCTCCCAATAGGCCTGATCACCAAGAAACTACCGAAGACGCGCGTCCCCGGCCTGCACCAGAAGGACGCCGTGATTCTCATCTGCGTCATCGTCCGTAATCCGACGGGTCTGAACGCCCGGCAGATCTGCGAAACCTTCCATCATCCGTTTCGGGAACCAGGTCATTCGCAGGCTTTCGAAGCCGGGAACGCCTTCCAGTACGCGCGATATTGCAATTGTGCAGTTCGCCTTGGGCACCGCGCCGTACGCTTTGGCACGCGCCATGATCAGGTCCGCAACTTCTGGTGAAACCATGATTGTCTGCTCGACAACGTCGTAAGTTTCGCGAGCATGGTAGTCGATGTAGAAGTCGACCATCTTCGGCGTGATCCCGAAATGGACGTCGTTGCGCTCTGGAAGCTTCGGATGTCGCCAGGTTCCCGCCGGGTCAAAGAGAACACGCTCTGAGCCATTGATCAAAAGCCCGGCGTGCGCACCGGCGCCGCTGCGGGTCGACAGGACGGTATAGAGCGTGACCGAGGTCGGGCCGACATGTTCATAGCGCGCGTCGGCCACGGCTTCATCCGGCGCCCAGATCGGTTCGGCGCCGCAGGCGGACAGCAACAGAGTTGCGAAAAGGGCGAAGACCAATCGTTTCATGGTGTGTACCGTCAGATCATTGAAGTTTTCGCGACCCGCGTTCGGTTGCCAGTAAACTCTGCGCTATCAAGTCAAGACGAGGGAAAACGCGGCAATTCTGCTGCAGTCGATGTCATCGCCATATTGCCCAGACACCAAACTGTCAGATGACGGCACCAGACCACACTGATACACATGACGTCATGACCCGCTCGTTGTTTCCTATGCGTGCACTGATCCTCGCCGCCTATCTTCTGGCGGCGATCCTGCCAATGCTTGCCTTCTCCGAAGGTCGGCAACAGTCTCAGGCCGACCATGAGCAGATGATGGCGATGGCTGGCCATGGCGCGCATATGTCATCCGCAGGCAGCCCGATTGACGATGCACAACGGCTGCTTTGCCAGCAACATTGTCTTTTTGCGGCTGCGGCTCTTCCCGCCCCAAGCCCGGGCGTCGTCGCCATCGCGCGTTCGGTTGAAATCAACCTGAACAATGACCTGCTGGCTGCATCGCTTGCGCTCCCGCCACCTGGCCCACCTCCGAAACGCACACTGATCTGACCCTATAGCTCCGGTTCGCCGGGGCCTTCAGTCTTTTCACATTGCGATACAGGAGAATTCGCATGATCGCTCTCTCTCGCCGCGGCTTTCTGGGCGCTTCTGCGGCTGCTGCCGCCTCACTTATTCTGCCTGCTCGTGCTAGAGCACAATCAGCCCGCATGTCGCTGACGGCGACGACCCGGACGCTCGATATCCGGGGCAGGGCCGCCACCGTCTGGGGGCTGATGGACGGCAACGGCCGGTCTGGATTGGTCCTCGACCCGGGTCAGGCATTCGCCGTCGATCTGACGAATACCCTGACCGAGCCGACCATCATCCACTGGCACGGACAGATCCCGCCAAACGCTCAAGACGGCGTGCCGGACATGCCCATGGCCACGCTGCAACCCGGCGAAAGCCGCGCCTATGACTTTGCCGCGCGCCCGGGCACGCACTGGATGCATGCCCATATCCCCGCGCATGAGATGCTGCTGCTGGCCGCCCCCCTGGTCGTGCGGCGGCCCGAGGATGTTGCGGCCGATCGGCAGGACGTGACGCTGTTCCTGCACGACTTTTCGTTCAAGCCGCCTGCGGAGGTGCTGGCAGAGATTACCGGCGGCGCGTCCATGGCCGGGATGGACCACAGCCAGATGGGTCAGGACGGCATGGCCGGCATGGACATGGGCGCAATGGGTCAGGGGGACATGATGGCCATGCCGGGCATGGACGGCATGGCGATGGACCTGAACGACTACAACTTTGACGCCTACCTTGCCAATGACCGGACGCTGGACGACCCCGAAGTCGTGCAGGTGGACAAGGGCAGCAAGGTCCTTGTTCGGGTGATCAACGCGGCCGCCGCGACGGTGTTCTGGATCGACACCGGCGCACTGACCGGGCGGCTGGTTACTGTGGACGGAGAGCCGGTGCAGCCCCTTCCTGGCAACCGTTTCGGAATCGCGATGGGCCAACGGCTTGACATCGAGCTTAATGTTCCAGCCGAAGGCGGGGCCTTCCCGGTCCTCGCCCTGCGCGAGGGTGCAAGAGAACGGACGGGTCTCGTCCTTGCCACCCCGGGGGCCACGGTGACGAAGGTCGCCAACATGTCCGACGCCGACCATCCTGCCTTCAGCGCCGATCTGACGCAGGAAGCGGCCCTGCGCGCCGTCACCCCGCTGCCGGAGCGCGCGGCATCGTCGCAGCCGATGTTGATGCTGGGCGGCTCGATGATGCCCTACGTATGGACCATCAACGGGCAGACCTGGGGCAAACATTCCCCGGTGACCGCGAAAACCGGCGAGCGTGTCGAGATCATGTTCCACAACATGTCAATGATGGCACATCCCATGCACCTGCATGGCCACGCTTTCCAGGTGGTCGGCGTGGGCCAGAACCGGATCGCGGGTGCTGTTCGTGACACCGTTCATGTGCCGCCGATGGGGATGGTGACGGTCGCGGTGGATGCGGGTGAAGCGGCGCGGTGGATGCTGCATTGCCATCACATGCCGCATCTCTCGACAGGCATGATGACTGAGTTCGCGGTTTCGGCCTGACGACGATCCGGACCCGCAGATTGCCTGCGGGTCCGGCCTTCCGCGATGGGAAAACCAATGCCTGTTCAGATGGGTCGTCGACCTCTCCTTGCCGGTCTTGCAGCGAGCTTCATTGCGGGGCCCGCCCAAGCGCGACCGCCTTTCCGGCTGCGAAAGGACCCGCAGCCTCTGCTTTCCCCGCCTATCCAGGATGAAGCAGGAACCACCAGGGTTCTTGGGGACTTTGCCGGGCGTGTGATCCTTCTGAACATCTGGGCGACTTGGTGCCCGCCCTGCCGGGAAGAGATGCCGGCACTCGAACGTTTGGAAGGGCTGCTTGGAGGCCCGGATTTTGCCGTGCTACCCCTTTGCATCGACGAGGGCGGGATCGAAAGGGGCCGAGGTTTCTATGATGAGATCGGGCTTGTAAACCTGCCGCTCTACTGGGCGGAACCGTTGCGGGTTCAACTGGCTTTGGCCTTCATCGGACTGCCGACGACGCTTCTGATCGACCGCGAGACGCGTGAAATCGGGCGGCTTCAGGGCCCCTTCGACTGGGGAAGCGACGAGGCTGTCCGTCAGATATCGGATCTGCTTTGATCGGTCGCCATTCCCTTGATTAAATCCCTGCCTAGCACGTTGAGTTCGGAAATGGACAGATCAGGCTGCCTGATAGCTGGTGAAGATTTCGAGACTTCCATCCCGGCGAACCAGCAGAACGTCATAGGCGTCTCGACTGTCTTCTGATCCCATGCCGGGGGAGCCGTAGGGCATGCCGGGTACTGCGAGGCCGACTGCGTCAGGACGCTCGTCGAGCAGCCTGCGGATATCTGCAGCCGGGACATGGCCTTCGAGCGCATAGCCGTCAACGGTTCCTGTGTGGCAGGAAAAGGCCTTTGCCGGAATGCCCTGATCCATCTTGAAGCGGATCAGCAAGGTTCCCATCGACACCTCATCCGTTACTGTGAACCCTTTTTCGCGCAAGTAATCCACCCATGCCTCGCAGCACTCGCAACCGCGCCCTTTGACGACATGGATCGGTGGTTCTTCCTCTGCCCTGGCGGCAGGGGCCAGGGCGAAGGCTGCTGATGCAAGCATGAGTTCACGGCGACCGATAAAATACCTTTTCATCCACGTTCCCCGTCGGTTGTTGGCATGAAGCCGGTTTCGCTGCGCCAAGTGGCAAGTGCATCAAGGTCAGCAGCAGTAGCAATCTCTTGCTCCGGCAGGGCGTCCTGGTCTTTCGGGTCGACCGGTCGGCCATCGACACGCACTTCGTAATGGAGGTTCGGGCCGCTCACGAGCCCTGTCGCGCCGACCGCGCCAATCTCGTCGCCCGCCTTGACCCGCGTTCCGACGCGAACGTCTTCAGCAATCTCAGAGAGATGCGCATATCGCGTGACGACCCCACCGCCGTGGTCGATGTCGATCGTGATGCCATAACCGCGGATCGAGCCCGCAAAGATCACCCGACCGGCACCAGTCGCCGAAACCTCGGTCCCCACGGGGGCCGCGTAATCGATCCCGGTATGCATTCGAACTCCGCCCAGCACGGGATGGTTCCGGCGGCCAAAGACGGACGACAGGCGGGCACCAAGGATGGGGGCCGCGGAACGCTGCACGGCTTCGCCATCTTCAAAGACGATGACCCCAGCCTACATGCTGCGCGCCTTTGCCAAGGAAGCCCGGGCCGAACTGCGGCGGCTCTTGGCGGAAGATGATCTTGCGCCGCATGTCGATGAGGCGAGGCGCATCTTTGCCATGGCAGCATCGGACATGGCGGTCGGCGAACCGATGACCGTCTACGCCCAAAGCTCCGCTATCCGGGCTATGCATGCGGCACTTGATGACCCTTGGCTGATCGAGGCCCGGGCGACGATCGTTGGTGCCTTCCTCGCCGCGATTGCGTCGCTGCTGATCGAGGCGCGACGCGTCAGATAGACCCGGACAATGCAACAGAATTCGATGAACTGCCTCCGGTTACTCGCAGGCAAGATCGGGCAGCGGCGCTGTCTCGAAGGTCAGACTGTCGGCGCTTGTAACGAGCGCGAACTCGCCGCCCGAGCGGAAGGTAGCCACCATTTTCGACCAGTCCGCTGCGTCAACCGATGCCTGTGCGGCGATGCCGTTGTTGACCGGCAGGCGGGCCTGTTCGCCCGACTTTGCGAGAACGACGACCATGTCCGGTGCGGCGTCTTTGACAAAGCGAACCACGAACGCGCCGTTGGGCGTTGGCCCAAAGACGCGATCCGGATCGCAGACAAGCCGCACCTCACCCGCTTCGCTGGTGAGCGCGTAGGTCGGCAGGCCACGTTCGACACCTATCGTCCAGGCGTCGAGCGCGTGGACGGGAACAGACATCGCCGCAAGCGCGGAAACAGCCAGAACGGGGGACAGAACATGCATCGACAGGAAAGCCTTTCGTGGTTCGCGTGGCGACAGCAAAGCACCACTTCTGATGTCGTTAGATATGTTCTGACAGAGTTCATGTCCATGACCGCTAGCCGTCAACGGATGACAGGAGGCCGGTATGGAAGAGGTCGCTAGAAGCAGCTCCAAAAGCCCGACCATCGATCGTCGCCTGTGGCGGATCGACCGCGGAGACCGGGAACTCGTTGCAGAACGGCACCGCACCGTGAATGGCCGGTTCAGGACCGTGTGGCTGGTCCCGGAAGAAAGCCTGCGTGGCGTCCTCTGGGTCGAGGTTGTCGAGGGAACACCGGGCGATCCGTCACCATGACCCATCAGCTTTCTGAATCGGACCGCCCGGATCGATTCAGAAATGCAATTAGACTTGGAGAGCAATAAGGCGGAGTCTGTGCAGAGGAGGACCGCCTTGGCTCTGGCACATCTGCACCGCATCGACCCTGAGCACAAGATGGCGCGATTCTACTGCATCGATGTTGCGGCGACGCTGTTCGGAGACGTCTCCGTCTTGCGGACCTGGGGCCGGATCGGAACGCACGGACGGACAAGACTCGAGACTTGCGCCACCGTGGAAGAAGCGGAGAGGGCGGCATCTCAAACTCTTCGACAGAAGATGCGGCGGGGCTATCTGCCTGCTGGCCAAATGCTGCCGCCAGACCTTGTGGTGTGAGATCTGTCAGGCCTTACGCTGAAGCCTGCCCTCCAGCTCGGCACCGGCCTCGATGGCGATCTGCTCATGGGTGACGTCGGCCTGCACGACCGCACTCGGCGCGAGCTGAACGTTTCGCGCTGAGACCCTGCCGGAAACCACCCCGAGCACGACGAGGTCGTGGGCGACCACGGAACCTTCAACACGACCTGAACCAGCCACGGTGATCTCCGGCGCCCGCAGTGAGCCAACGACATTGCCTTGGACCTCGATCGGTCCATTGGAGGTGGCATCACCTTCGACGACAAGGTCCTGCGCGAAGACGCTGCGGCGAGCGTTTGCGACGGCCGGGTCCGGCCAACGGTCGAGGTCGCCATTTGGGGTATTCATCTTGGTGCCGCCTTAGCTCAACGTCGTGCTGCATGACTGGACCAGAAGCGAAACGAAAGGGCAACACGCGGCGCCGTGATCGGCGAAGAGACGCAGAGCCCTCGGTACCACATAACTCGTCCGGCAACGGTCGTCGCCGGTCCTCCCTTACGAGCTGTATAGACTGCGTCATCAATCATGGTGATCCTCAAGGCCGTGGTCGCTCTGCCAATTGGGTGTAATTGGGTGCGGAAACGGGTGTCGCCGAGCGCCGGCTTGAAATCACGTTCACGCGCATGTATATGTTTGTGCATATGCAATGGAGGCCACCATGCCGCAAGCTTACTCCCACGACCACGTGCCAGGCCGGGAAGCCAAGCTCTTCCGCAACAACAAGAGCCAGGCCGTGCGCATCCCGGCCGACTTCGAATTGCCAGGTGATCGTGTGATGATCCATCGCGACGGGGACCGCCTTATCCTCGAGCCGGTTCGGCGTCGGAGCCTTCTGGCCGTGTTGGCCGATCTTGAGCCACTCGGTCCGGAAGACCAGTTTCCCGATATCGACGACACACTCTTGCCTCCGCGCGAGGTCGACTTTTGAGCCGACTGTACATGCTGGACACCAACATCGTGTCCGATCTGGTGCGCAACCCGCAGGGTCCGGTCACGCAGCACATCATCAAGGTCGGGTCCGAGGCCATCTGCATCAGCATCATCACCGCCGCAGAACTGCGATACGGCTGCGCGCGGAAGGGATCAGCCAAGCTGCTCGAAAATGTCGAAGCAATTCTCGGCAGCATCCAGGTCTTGGCCTTCGACGTGCCGGCCGATGCTGAGTATGGTAAGATACGGGTCGAACTTGAAGCCGCTGGCAAACCGATCGGTCCCAACGATCTCCTGATCGCGGCCCATGCCTATGCGCTCGGGGCGGTTCTGGTCACAGCCAACATGGGCGAGTTTTCCCGGGTGAGGGGCCTGCATGTCGAGAACTGGCTGGACCAGCCTTGAGCCGCAGACATTCTAACTTTGCTCAGGTGCGACAGTTCTACTTTGCGGCTACAAGAAGGTGTCGCATAATTTTGATTATGTAATGTAAACATCCATCATACAGGACTGACCCCAGTCCAACAAACTAAGGGCTCTCACGTTTCCAGTGTTGCGCAATGTGAGCCCGAGTGAGCTGCTCACCCCTTTTTGAGATTTTTTCGATCCAGTCAGGCGCCATGGCTGAAAAATTGGTGGGATAGTTGGCAACTTCGTCGGCACTTACCAGGTCCGGCGGAGGATTCAGGATCCGGTCGTCGGCTTGGCCAAGGTAAGGCAGGATGAAGCCCTTCAGAACACCGCCCTTCTGCAAGTCGTATAATCGTTGCATAGTTGCGTTCTGAGATCGTGAGAACATGGTGTCCATCACAGCATACATGCGGGATCCCCAAAAGGTTGGAGCTGAGGACATCGCGATGCTGTAGCCGGCCCGCGAGACTACAAGGCGCTCATACTTACCGACGTGAAGGCTAATCGCTGGGTCACGATCCGACCAAAGCGGCGCAAGGCCCAAGTTATCGTACACGCCCCCATCGGTCAAAACGACCTGCTGGCGAGACCTTTGGCCATTCTTGTTGAAGATCATCGAGAGTTCGAGGGTTGGCAGAAAGGCCGGGTAAGCGGCAGACGCGGTTACCGCGTCGGAAATCCTCACCGACCCAGCGTCCGCAACCCCGCGGCGCCACGAGCCAACGCCGTCCTTCGCGAAGTAGAAGGCTGAGCTGGCCATGATGTCACATGCGACGATGATCAGATTGGGACGATCTTCGCGAAGGTCGGATAGAGTGCGCCCTTCAAAAAGGTCGTCAAGAACGCGCCGCAGCACGGTTGTCCTGCTCGCCCAACGACGTGAGCGACTTTCCAGCAAAAATCCTAGGGATGGCCGAACCGCACGAGGAAACGCCTTCAAGGCAAGCCTTGTGCTCCCCAGGGTTAGGCGGTTCAGCCAAGTTAGCGTGCAGCTTGCAACCGCCTTCGGCCCCTCGGCGGTGGTGAACAGCACTTTGATTGCTGGACGAACGAACCCACGAGTCAGGACCTCAATGATTACGCGCTCAAACTTGTCGAATTCACCTGGGTAGCTGCAATAGAGCGCCGCGACAACGCTGCCGCCGGACACCGCCGAGATCGTCGATACCTCGTCGAGGAGTCCTTCGGACCTCAGCGCCCTGAGGCAGCCGAGATGGAACGCCATGGCCCGGCTTCCGCCACCAGATAGTGCCAATGCAACACGCTCTGGCGCCTTTGATTTAGTGTCACTGTTCATTTGTATGGGACATGGTGCCTTCGAGGCTTACACGGCCCTGCCAGGCAACGCGGAGCCAGGTTTCACGTTCCCCGCAGATCATCATGGCATACGGCACATCAGTAGGATCTAAGTGCCGTGACAAGTAGGCAAAGACCGTCTCGTCGTCTCGGCTAGGTCGAGCTGCCGCATGAACAGGGTGGCTATGCCACTCGCCGACATAGTGCAGTCGACCCGCAGTTTTAGCCGCCATTCCTTCTATGATTGGCCTGAGGTTCCGAGCTCCGCGGACAAAGTAGGTTGGCGCTTGTCGGCTGTCAGGCGGAGCAGGTAAGGCGGCGACAATGTTGACGGTGCCCCGAATAATGTCGAACGTGCCTACCAACACACCACCTGTCTCATTGGGGGCTGCTGCGGCCCTAAGGTCTGCCATCATCGTCAGCACTGATTTGCTGACTGCAATACGAAGGTCGACCGACGTATGTCGATGCACTGGCGAAATCGGCAGCGCTATTGGCACAATGCCCCCAGAGTCAGGGTCGAGCCGCCAAATCACAGCGGTGAGCGCCGTAGAACCGACCAAAGAGACCAACTGGCCAGCGGCAATCCCACACAGGGTCTGCACCTGCCAAGGCGGCAGCGGCCGTGTGAGGTCTTGGCAAGCATTGGCGTATCGGATGCGGTCGATTCTGGCGGCATCGAGATGCCCGGCAAGTCCTGGCGCAGTAGCAGTCGCCAGAAAGTACTGGGCCTCGATCTCGTCAAGACGGGTTGTCCGTCTAGCGTCTTCGGCAAGGATCACAAGGTCAGCCCCATCGGGACTGAAGAAGATGCTGGCGGCTCGCTTTATGTCTTGCCGGTCGGACAAGTGGGCGACGACCGCTGGAGAAGCGCTGAAATCGACCACAAGGTCGGCCAGCGCGAGTTTGTCAGCGTGCGGCTCCATACGAAGAACGTCTGCACGAGTAGCGGTTGCATCAGCCTCAACAAAAAGATGGTTGACCTGATCTGCAAGCGCGTGGGCTTTGGGCGCGCCAACCCACGCATCGCCATAGCTTTGGCGAACTGTGTTGTGGGGCAACACCACATCATCGTCGATGATGGCCCAGGCACCGATCCCGGTTCTCGCAGTGTTCATTACGACGTTGGAGCCGATTGCCCCTGCCCCGATGGCCACAAGTTGCGCATCAGCACGTTCTGGCACCGCTGAATGTGCTCGAGCCGTGCTCCTATCCAAGCGCTGTACAACGCGCCAGCCTTGAAGCTCGATGGTACTCAAGTCTTTGACCAACCGAGGCAGCATGGCTTGCCCAGTAAATACCTTCCCGTTGTCTCGGTGCGTGATCGTCAGACCAAGGCATTCGCCGAAATCCGCCAAAGTGCCGACGGGTTGATAGGCCCAAACCTCCACGGCCTCGTCCGGCCCCTCGGCGGTCCTACGCTTCGGCACGGATACAAGGAGCAGAGGGTAGTGGTCGGCTGCATGAGCCAATTGCTCTGGCGCAACGATCCACTGTCGCATTTCGGTGAAGAGGTTGCCGCCCAGTTCGTCGGATAGTTTCAGCAGGCCGCCAAGGTCATACGGACGCGCGTGCAACGCACCATGTACCTGCGAGGGCAAAACTGTCGAGAAAAGCGCGAAGCGTGGCAAGCCTTCGCTGTCAGACCTCTGATGCGTGTCTAAGCAAATTGTCCAGCGCTCTTCGTGTTCAACCGCACCGACGAGATGCCAAGGACCGACTGGCTCTCCTGCTGGAACGATCAACGTATGGGCCGTACCTGGGATTAACGGCTCAAGGCCCTGTTCATCCTGATGAAGCAGGCCGCTTGCAGTCCGCGACAGCCAATCGCGTAGCCGTTCTATCAAAACTTGTGCAGTTAGCGTCCGCGACAGGTCCTGCCACGCCTCCTCCCAGACGCAAAGGCTTAACCCATCAGCCCCGCGATCCCTGACCGTGTGAACGAGGCCCACTGGGAAGTCGGCACGTAATGAAAGCACTAGTGGGCTCGCAACGTCGCCAGGTGAAAACACAAGGCGCAACGGCTCTACCGGCTGGATCGGGACTACCCGATCCTGTGCCAATTCTGGCTCTATCTCAATGTCAAGCTCACATCCGTCCGCCTTGATCAGTGTCGCGAAGGGATGGTCAACCGATCTAGTCAGATAGCCGACGACCGCTTGAGCGAGCTTGGAGGAGGCCTCCGATACGCCCGCTGTCACAAAGACCCCGCACGAGGCGCGGGAGCGGCTATGACGGCGGGGGTACCACCAGCTGCCTTGCGTACCTTAGCGCCCGTGCCGCCAATCTCGATGACCAGCGGCTTCGGGCTGGTCTTCGAGGGATGCTCCATTGTTACTATAAACTGACCGCCGAGGTCGCGTGCAACCCGCTTGTAGTAATTGACGGCTTGGCGATGAGGCGGCTGAGTCGTGTCCTCGGACGGAATTGGGTCGCTGGTCGAGACTAAGATGCCGGCCGTTCGGCCTTGGGTCTCGTAGAGCCAGCGTAGCCGGTCGACCGGGTCTGTCTCCTCGGCACCCTTCTCCTCCGCGAGCGACGTGTAACTCGAATGGTGGGGGACGTTATTGATATCCCATTCAAGCCGGGTGTCGTTTTTGTGATACCTCGTCACCCGTACTATTCCGTCGATCGTCTCGTGGTCGACATCTGCCGAAAGGATCAGCTTTGTCGCACGGCCTTGGACTTCGAAGGTCGCCTGCACAAACAAGGCTGACGCGTTGCGCACGATGACGCCGTTATCAGTGTGCTCGGCGAACGGCGAATGCGCGAAAAACTCCACACTGTCTGAGGCCAGGTTGAACTCCGGGCAAAGCGTACCTGCGTCGCTAATTAGGTTGCGACGCTTTGACGGTTCGATGTCACGATCCCGGAGGAACTGGTCCAGCGCGTCCGGCCTCGAGAAGACCCGGATGCCCTTGCCCTCGATAAACCTATGCCGCGCCTCCGCTCGAAGTGTCCGGGCCTGACCCTCCACACCCTCCTCAAGTATGGCAGTGGCGGGCACCCACATCGTCTTAATTTTGATGCGGTCGCCGCCTTGGTACTTGGCCGCATGCTCCAGATGGAATACGTCCTTCGCGCGATTGCAATGATCGGTGTCGAGGTGAGTGAAGGCGACGACATCGATCTCCTTGTCGTCGCCCAGGCACTCCCGCAACTCTTTCTCAAGATCGCAGCGCTTGTCTGAGGCATCGTCCTTGTTACGCATGTCTGCGAAGTCGAAGAGCGCGAGACGGCCGTTCTCAAGCTCGATCAAGCAGCTGTCGGCGTTACCAATGTTGAAAAAGCGGACAATGTGCAAATCTAATCCCTCACACCTAAGGCCGGCCTGCTTGCCTAAAGTCGAACATAAAGAGAACTTGCGGCTGCCTCAAGAGCGTTGTGACGGAGGATGATACCGGCTGAGCCCGCTACCGCTTTCGCTGCAGCATTGGCCGTTGAGCACTGGCGTCAGTTCACACTGGCTACTTCCTTGCAGTGGTCCTTGACTTGCATACTCCACAGTCGGCTTCGTGCTGCGCCGTTTAAGAATGGCCACTTCGAAGAGAATCTCCTGCACCCTATATGGGCTGAGCGTCGTCGAACGGCCCCCTCCCGACTAAGCCGACGGTCCAGCCCGGCGGGTTTTCCCGCCGGGCCAGCTTGTCGGTCGGCTTCAGAAGCCGACCTCGTCGTCGCGATCGACCAGTTCGGGCGCATCGCCCTCGGCCGCCTTCGGGCGGCTGAGGAAGTCGATCTTCTCGGCGATGATCTCGCAGCCGTAGCGGTCGACGCCCGCCGCGTCGGTCCACTTCGTGTAGTGGATCCGGCCCTGCACCAGAACCTTCATGCCCTTCTCGCAGTTCTCGGCGACCGACTTGCCGAGCCCGTTGAAGCAGGTGATGCGGTGCCATTCGGTATCCATCACGCGGTAGCCGTGCTCGTCGCGGACCGCGCGGCCTTCCGAGAGGCGGGGGCGCGAGGTGGCCAGGGTGAAGTGGGTGATCTTCGTGCCGCCTTGGGTGGTGCGGGCTTCCGGGGCCTGACCGATGTTGCCGGCGAGGATGACGATGTTCTGCATGGTGGTTCTCCTGAGTTTCCGCTGAAGGGACCATCCCTTCAACAAGACCCGGCAGAAGCCTGTCGGGAGACGTCCGCACGGCTGGGCCTAGACCAGCCGGAAACCTCCGAGGGCCCGGGGTGGCGCGGGCAGGACGCTTTGCGGCCAACACGGCCCGGGCAGGAGTTGGGGTTGCGTGCAGGAAACCGAACAGGCTTAGGGGACTGTCCGTCGAAGGGGAGGTGCCTCAGCCGGATCACAGGGGGAGAAACCCAAGCAGACACGCCCAGACCGATCTCATCCGGCAATGTCAGGCCCCAGGGGGAAAGAACCCGGGAAGAGGAGAGAGTACGATCACCACGTCCACCCGAGCCCCCTGCCCCGCTCGTCTCTTGCCGCGCGGTCCTTGCACGACTACGCCTGCTGTATTGGATCAACCGGAGCACCCGATGCCTGATTTCAACCTGGCCACCATGTCGCTCGCAGACCTGCGCGACTTGCAGAAGTCCGTGGCCAAGGCCATCTCCACCTTCGAAAATCGGCAAAAGGCGGAAGCCCGCGAAAAGGTCGAGATGCTCGCCAAGGACCTTGGCTTCACTCTTGCCGAACTGGCAGGACTGGGGGAGCCGAAACGCAAGCGGTCGCCCTCGACGAAAACCTTCCGACATCCGGAGAACCCGACCCTCACCTGGTCCGGGCGGGGACGCAAGCCGGGCTGGTTTGCCGCCCATGTCGATGCAGGCAAAGACCCAGACGTGCTGCTCGGCTGACTTGCGGGAATCGCTGTCCAATGGACCGCCTCGCCCCATTTGCTGTTTGCGAGGATCGCGAAGCCGACCCCGCGTAGCCGCAGTGTTCCCGTCGATCGGGCCGACCTAAAGGTGAAAGGCCCTGGCGGCGGCGGCCGCCACCCTCGTACGCCCGACGCAATGGGTGGGGAGTAGCCAGTGACAGTGCGGCTGGGCTTTTCCCGCTGCCGGAAAGCGCAAGTCATCCCGAGTGGGGCTAGAAAAATTGTAATCTTCGTGCTACATATTTTGAAAATCTGTAGTGCGAAGGTGGCAAATGCCTACTCCACATACTCCTCCTGCGGCCGTGCGCCGCGCCCTTCGGAAGCTCGGCGCGGATATCCACGATGCCAGACGCCGTCGAAAGCTACCGATGGCGGTCGTCGCGGAGCGCGCCTTCACGTCCCGTTCGACCTTGCAAAAGGTCGAAGCCGGCGACACAAATGTTAGCATCGGCATCTATGCAGGCATACTTCAGGCTCTTGGCCTGCTTGAAGGTCTTGGTCAAGTTGCGGACATAAGCAACGACAGCGTCGGGCAGGCACTGGCGAGTGCCGATCTGCCAAAGCACATTCATCTCAAGCGGCCAACGAGGTCGTCCCGCGATGGCTGACTTCGAAGTCCATATCGATCTCCACGGTCGCACTCGCCCGATCGGACTGGCGAGAAGCAACCGCGTTCGCGGCACAGAGACCATCCTTTTCGAATATGACGGCGCTTGGCTTGAGGACGCCGAGCGCTTCTCACTCGAGCCCGCGCTTGCTCTCACGCGTGGCGCCTTCGCTCCTCCGGCCGGACTGGTGACCTTCGGATCCATCGGCGACTCCGCGCCAGATACGTGGGGCCGCCGCCTCATGCAGCGCGCTGAGCGACGCTTCGCCGACCGCGAGGGCCGCGCAGTCCGCACGCTCGCGGAAAGTGACTACCTGCTCGGGGTCGCAGATGAGACGCGGCTCGGCGCGTTACGATTTCGCTGGGTCGGCGAAGAGGCCTTCCAAGCGCCGATCAGGGCCGGCGTGCCGGCCCTGATCGAGCTGGGCCGTCTGCTTCAGATCACCGAGCGGATTCTCCGGGACGAGGAAACGGACGAAGACCTTCAACTGATCTTCGCGCCCGGCTCCTCCCTCGGCGGTGCACGGCCGAAGGCCTCGGTCATCGACCAACATGGCCATCTCTCCATCGCCAAGTTCCCGAAGGAGACCGACGACTACAGCATGGAAACCTGGGAGGAGATCGCGCTGCGGCTGGCCGGCCAAGCCGGCATCGCCACCCCGCAACACGAACTTGTCGAAGTGGCCGGCAAGTCGGTGATGCTATCGCGACGCTTCGATCGCGATGGCGCGATCCGCATCCCGTTCCTGTCCGCAATGGCGATGATGGGCGCCAGGGACGGCGAGCGTGGCAGCTACCCCGAGATCGTCGATGCCCTGGCCCAGCATGGCGCGCAGGGAAAGACGGACGCCCACGCGCTCTATCGGCGCGTCGCCTTCAATGTGCTGATCTCCAATGTCGACGATCATCTGCGCAACCACGGCTTTCTCTGGCTCGGCAAGGCCGGGTGGTCGCTCTCGCCCGCCTATGACCTCAATCCGGTGCCCACCGATCTCAAGGCGCGTGTGCTGACGACGAACATCGACCTCGACGAGGGAACCTGCTCGCTCGATCTGCTCGAACAGGCGTCGGAATATTTCGCACTCACGCTGGCGCAAGCCCGAGCGATCATCAAAGAGGTCGCGACCGTGACCGCGACATGGCGCGAGACCGCGAAGGCCGTCGGCGCCCGGTCGGCTGAGATCACCCGCATGGCCAGCGCCTTCGAGCATGACGATCTCACGCGGGCGCTGGCGCTATGACCAGGACCTTTTTTCATAGCTTCGATCCGCAAGCCGCAAGCCCGGTCTCCGGGGCCACCGTTGATCTAGAAGTCTCCGAGATCGAGGATGCCGGTATCCGGGAGGTGCTGCAGACGCCAGGCGCAGCCTATGGCGCCTGGTCGATCCTCGATGCGCTGTTGACCCCGACCGGCGCAGGCACGCCGTTCGTGTTCAGGGAGCCGCTCGGTCAAGCACGGGAGGTCAAGGTCGCGCTCTCGGGCTTGTTCGGACGGTTCGTCGCGCGTGCCTACCTCGAGCGCTACTTCAACCTCTCGATCTTCGCCCATCTCGGCAGCCGCACGATCGACCTTGATCGCCGCCGTCAGGTCAAGATCACGCGCCTATCCCGCGGCGACCTGCCCGACTGGATCGCCTGCGCATCCGACCTGTCGTCGCTGACTGTCGCCGAAGCCAAGGGTTGCCATGATGTCGGCGGTCCCGCCAAAGCGCTGGACCGAGCATGGGCGCAGGCCCGGCGGATCGACGTCACCGCCCGAGGCCGCAAGGTCACGGTGAAGCGTATCGCGATCGCCACGCGCTGGGGAATGGCGACGGCCGGTCCAGCCGATGCCCGCCTTTCGGTTCGGGACCCGGTCGAGGAAGGCGAGCCGCATACCCAGGAGGAGAAGGACGCGCTCTTCATCGGCATGCTTCGGCTCCATATCGCCAATCTCATCAAACCGCTCGGGCATGCCGAACTAGCGGACGCGCTTCGCGGCCTCACACTGCAATCATTCCCGCGAAGGCTCGAAGGTGAGACCCAGCGGGCGCGATCGCTGCTCGACACATCCCCGGTGCGGGATGTGGACAAGGCGAGCGCCGCCATGGACGGTCTGATCGGCGGCATCGTCACCCGCGCGGGACCGCTTACCGACACCGGCGTTGAGCCTGCCGATCAAGAAGCACTCTCCCGCCTTAATCTCCGGCCAGTCTTTGTCGGGGTCGAGCACGAGCTCATTCGCGCTGCTATCGATGCCGAGCCGCAAGCCATTCGCAGCCGTCTCGCCGAAAAAGGGAGTCCGGACGAGTTTGCACGACCGGACCGTGCCGGCGGCTGGATCATTCCGCTTGGCCAAGAGCGGCGCATCATAGGCGGCATCTGAGACAACGACGGCGGAAGACAAGCATCATGGAAAACGGCCCGCCAGACCATGCGGGCAGGATCGGGGCAGAAGACATGGACGCGCAGGAGAATGACCTCTCGAACGAAGCCGCAGCACTTGCCGACATTCTCAAATGGTCGGCGGATCTGCCCGCCTGGCAGCGCGATGCGCTCAGGCGGCTGTGCGGTCAGTCCAAGCTGGAGACTGCCGACATCACGGCGCTCGTCGCGATCTGCAAAGGCGCTGATGCCGGCAGTCCGCTCGATGCGAACCACGTCAGGGATCCTGCAGCCACCGTCGTCACTGTCGCCGACCACTTCCAGCCTTGCGTTGCGATAGCCCTCCCGGGCGATCCAAAGCTCGGCGGCGGCCCTATTGGCCGCGAGGTGCAGCAGCTCGCTCGTGCCGCCGAAGTCGAGCAGGATCTTCACCTGCCCGGGTTGCGGCACCTCGACGACTTCGAAGGCCAATGTGCTGTCGGCGGAATGGCTGCGCATGATGGTGACAAGGATAATGCCGTCGGAAGAGAAGTTGCCCTCGTGCAGCGTGAAGGAGGCGGGCGCGGTCCAGGTTTGATGGGGGCGCGGCGGTTCCTTCTTCACAAGGCGGCCGATGCCGTTCGACCGCTCCCAGGCAGCGAGCTTCTTGGTGAAGCGCGCGGGCGGTTTGGGGCTGCCGTCGGAGTAACGGACCAAAGCACCCAATGGCGCGGTGTCGATGATGGAGTTTGCAGACATGATTCCTCACTCTGAATGCGAAGAAACGCACTCATTGCATTGATATTGTTTGGTTTTATGTGAAGTGCGGGCGGGTTTCCCCGCCCCCGAAGCTTCAGATCACTCGGCGGCGATCATTTGCGCCGTCTCGGGCGGCAGATCGGAGACGAGGAAGGCCGGAAGGTCGATGTCCTCGAGGGTTTCGACAGGGTCTGCGGTCAAGTCGTCACGATCCCCCACGTCACCGCCCTGCCCCTCCGTGCTTGCCTCACCCTGCAGCGCAACCAGATCGGCACGGCGCAGGACCTCCGGCAACCAGCCGCTGCCCTTGAGGAGCCGCTCGGCCTCCGTGGCCATCTCGGTCTTCTTGAGATGGTCGATCAATTGCGCCGCGCCTTCGCCCTTCGCCTCGCGCACAGCCTCGACAATCCGGACCTTGGGCACGCGGGAGAGATAATTTTCCGCCGTGGGTTCCCAGCCCGCTTCGACCATGTCGAGATCGACGGCCTTTGCCAGCATGTCGGCATGCTTCATGCGGCGGGTGAGACCGGAGGCCGAGATGCCCGCGCCATAGGGGTTCACCCGCTCATGGAGCGCGTTGACGCCTTGGGAGAGGCAATGGGCCAAGAGCGAGAGACGGCTCGCGGCATCAAGCGCCGTGAGATAGTCCCAGAGCCCAGCATCATCGCCCAGAGGGAGCTCGGTCTCCCATGCCGCATGACGCTCCTCGATGGCCTGGGCCACTGCGCTGTCCTTCAGGTCCGGCGCCTGCGCGGCCATGTAGACTGGGCGCACCGAGGCCTCGAGGCAGGATCCCGAGGACGACGACGTGCGGAAGGTGTCGGTCACTAGCTTCAGAAGCAGAAGGGTCAGGGCCACCTCAGGCGACCGCCCCAGGGCCTCGCGCAGCGCAAGGGTGCGGTGGGCTGTGAGTTCCATGACCAGCCGCTCGGGCAAGGGCTTCAGCGCGCCGTCGTCTTCCTCGTCGGGCAAGGCCGAGAGGGGCTGACCTGCCGAGGTAATCACCGTGCCATAGGCGCTGATTGCTGCGCCCTGCCCGTCCGACGCGCCATGGTCGATGCCATCGTCTGGGTTGACCCCGGTCTCGATCGGTGCCTCGTCTTCGGGCCGCACATAGCCACGATGGAGGACCAGCTTGCCCTCACGGTCGAAGGTGACGAAGACCCCTGCCCGCCCGATCTCCACCGGATCGAAGATCACGGGCCGGGTCTCCAAGGCTTCCATTGCATCGGCCAGTTCGCTGAGACGAGCGTCAATGTCCGCGGGGATTTCGTCGGCTTCGGACCACTCGGCGTCGAGTGCCTGGTATTCGGCGAGAAGCTTGGCATGCTCGGCTGCCTCGGCCTCCGACATCGCCGCAGCTTCGCCGGACAGACGACGCAGCCCATAGCCGAAGCCGTAGGGCAAGTCTGCCGCAACCTCGACCCATTTCCAGCCCTCGGCGACGAGCGCCTGAGCCACGGCCTGCAGCTTCTCGCCGACGAGGCGCTCCAGAAGCGCGACGTCTTCCAGCCAGCCGCCATCGTCGCCCTGGAAGAGATCCCGCGCCACGGTCCCGCCCGCCGCTTCATAGGCCTCGATGCCGACGAAGACCGCGCGGCGATCCGACGCGCGGACCGAGGTCTCGGTCAGCATGCGCCGGATGGCGTAAGGTTCCTTGTTCCACGAGCCCTTCACCGCCTCCCAGACTTGCAGCTGGCGCGCAGTATCCGACGTCACGGTAAAGGCCATGAGCTGCTCCAGCGTCATGCCGTCTTCGGCATAGACGTCGAGGAGGGCAGGGGCGACGGAGGTCAGCTTCAGCCGTTGGCGCACGACATGGGGCGTCACGAAGAAGGCAGCCGCGATCGCCTCATCGCCGAGGCCCTTTTCGCGCAAGGCAGCGAAGGCGCGGAACTGGTCGAGCGGGTGCAAAGCGACGCGCTGCATGTTCTCGGCCAGCGAGTCATCCTCGGCGAGGATCGCGGACCCGGCGTCCCGCACGATGCAGGGGATCGGCGCGGTCTTGGCCAACCGCTTCTGCTTCACCAGCAAGGACAGCGCCTGGAAGCGGCGCCCACCGGCCGGGATCTCGAACTTGCCGGTCTCACCGCCTGCCTCATCCAGCACGGGCCGGACGTTCAGGCTCTGCAGGAGCCCACGGCGGGCGATATCTTCCGCCAGCTCCTCCACCGACATCCCGGACTTGATGCGCCGGACGTTGGACTGGCTCAACACCAGCCGGTCGAAGGCGATATCGCGCGAGGGCGACAGGGTCACATTCTGAGCAGCTTTTGCCATCAGACCATCTCCACGACGGGCGCCGGAAGCCACTCTCCCGATCTCATTCACCGTCACCCTTCACCTGCACTTCTCTGACTTTTCTTCGTCTTGACGCGTGTCGCGCAAACTTGGGTGAGACATGGTTGTCTTTGACCAGCGCATTAAGTCGCCACTGGGGGAGCCGCGGTAGTCAAAATGAAGGATGCAGCTGGTCTTCGTAGCAATGTCCACCGCGGTGGACATCACACAGGCACAGACGTCGAAACCGAAAGTGTTGCCAGAATGGCTGATGGTCTGAAGCTATCGGCCCTCTTTCCAAGCGTGATGCTGTGGAAATAGGCTGCGTAGTTTCTAACCCGAGTTCCAAGTTGCAGGAGGATGAAGATAGCAGTTGCTGTGCGCCTAGAACCCACTCGCTTGCTGGCTTCGTTGAAGGTGCCCGGTTGAATACCCATCATCGGCGCGAGGTTCTGTGCATGTCTTTCGATGTCGTCCCATGTTCGGAGCCCCGCTGGAGCGAATGCCGTAGCTTCTCGGCAAATCGCGGTCAGCGTTGGGACGGAGGGAAGCAGATCGCTCTCGACTCTTTCAGATTCTTTTTTTTCTTTTTCGGACTTAGAAAGGTGCCGGACAGTTTGACCGTCATTGGCGGGCAGTTTTGTTGTAATTTTAACGTCCACCACGGTGGACATTTGACCAAGATGGTTCGTGACCTGATCCAGCAGGCAACGATATTCGTCCACTGCCAACTTGCGTCGCATCATTCTGCGAGCGTTTTCTGAAACGGCGCTTCCGGGTTCGATAGTGTCGATATGAGCCAGACCGACGAGAATTTGTTTCCGCAGGAAGACCTGATCGCGGCGGGTCTCTTCGAGTTCTGCGGCAGCATCAAGGAAATCACCGGCGCGTTTCAATAGCGGTGAAAGCGAAAGGCCAAAGCTGACGACCCGACCATCACGCGAGCTGACGCGATAGCGCTTTCGGTTTGGGCTGTCGTGGCGCTCGATCATCCCAAGATCGATGAAACGGTCGATGTGACGACGAAGGGTCCGCTCGTCGATACCGCCGACTCTTCGGCAGATCTCGAAGTTCGATGCGAACACAGTGTCCCCTTGCCCTGGCCGCAGGAAGCTGATGAGGGCCTGCAGGGTCTGGATATGCCCCGGCTTCAGTCCGAAGACACACCTTGCATCGCGCAAGGCTCGAAAGACCGCCCAGATGTCGGGAGGCGTACAATTCTCATGCCGGTCGCGCTGTCTGGCGCCGGCGGTACTTGTGGAAACCTGAGTGAATGCCATGTTTGTTGAACGACGGCCACGTCGGCCCATAGCTTTCCCGGCCTCTCGCACGATTTCTCGTGCAGAAGGCAACAAAAATCATGTCCACCGAATCGGCGACTCTTGACCGGTATGTGGGAGATTGCTACATCATAGGTGCAAATCGATGATGGGCTCTCCGAGGGAAACCTTGGGGGGCTCTTTCTTTTTTGGCCTTCGCTACTCTCCTTCTGCTCGCGTTACATGTTTAGGGGCAGGGATCAGTCTTCCTGCCTTCGCTCTTCCAGCCATTTCTGGAAGAGGTCACGAAGCGTGGCTTCGGCGCGTTCCTCCAGCCAGAGGCCGAAATCTGGATTGTCCTTGCGGTTGACTTTAATCCCGATGGACTTGGCGTCGACGGAGAGGGTCGCAACAACCTTGCCACCCTCATCCTTCACCGTGGAACTGCGTCCCTGCGCTGAGAGGCTTGTTGAACTCTTCGCAGCCCGCTGACAGGCACTGTACACAGTCTGGAACCTGTCGATGCCGGTAGCGTCTTGGGGCAGGGCAGCGAGGGCTGCTCGCGCAACCTCGGTAAGGGGGACCTTTGGGGCGAGAGCTGCAAGATCACCCCACTGACGCCGCCCGGTACCATGCGCCGGGCCGATGAGTCTGATCAACTCGTCGGGAAGTTGTTCGATTACCACTCGGTGATTAGAGATGCCTTGCCTCGTCAATCCAAGTGCGTCCTGGATGACGCCGGGCTTATATCCGGCTTCTTGCATCTCCTTGATGAACAAGGCTTTCTCAATAAATGACGGATCTAGGCGGAGGTTGTTCTCTTGTCCTTGGGCGATCAGCGAAGCGTCGTCATCCAAAGTCCGGACGATTGCCTTGACCGGTCCGCCAACTTTTCTAATCGCGGCAAGTCGCCTGCGCCCGTAAACGACGCGGTAGCGATCCGGCTGGTCAGAGGGCCGAACCATAATCGGGACCTGCTGGCCATGCTTGCGGATGCTTTCGGCTAGCAAGTCGATACCGTCGTCTTCGAAAGCCAGCCGGTCCCGCAAGCCATCGACCTCGATCTGATCAGGGTCAATATCTCGGATGGAGTTGGCCGTGATCTCTCGAAGTGACTCTCGCAGGCCGCCAACGGATCCGCCAAGCTTTGTCGGTTTTGCTGGGGCAGGGGACGAGGCCACGTCCACAGGAGGTTGGTTGAAGATATTTCGGCCCATCAGCGTCGACCCCATGCCATTTGAATCGTCTGCTCAAGCTCGTCCGCGACGTTGTTCACGCTGCTCATGGCCCGGTCGATCGTCTTGCGGATCAACTGGCTCGGATCGACTTCATATATCGTCTGCTGCGTCATTCCGGCGTCCGAAATCGCCGTGGACTTCAGCATAGGTTCCGTCATGACTTGGCCAGCCAGGATCGAACGCAGATACCCTGCCATCTGCGTCTGCGGACCATCTGATGGTTCGTAGCGTGTGATCAGGAACTTCACAAAATCCCAGGCCACCTTTCGCCCGATCGCCTCTTCGACGGTCTGCACGGTCTCTGAAGCAAGTTTTAGGAACTGGCTCATCGAGGCGATATCGAGCATCCCCGGCACCACCGTGACCAAAAGTCCTGTCGATGCTGCAAGAGCAGTCAGGGTCAGGAACCCAAGCTGCGGCGGGCAGTCGATCAGCACCAGATCATAAACTGCGGCGACTTCGTCGAGCGCCAGCGACAGCCTTTCGGCAAAGATAGGCTGCACGCGACGCGCCAGGGCATTCGCCGTCTCGGTTTCGTACTCCGACAGGAGCAATCCAGCGGGTACCATGTCTAGGTTGTGGAAGTAGGTCTTCTGAATGACCGATGAGAGCGGCACTTTGTTTTCATAGCGCAGGGCGTCGTAGACAGTGCCGCTTTCTGCAAACTCCAGCTCGGGCCGGATGCCGAAAAAGGTGGTCAGGCTGGCCTGCGGATCAAAGTCCAGCGCCAGCACCCGATATCCTCGAAGGGCGAACCTCTGGGCAAGATGGATCGTGGCTGTGGTCTTTGAACTGCCGCCCTTGAAATTGACGACCGAGACGATTTGAAGTCGATCGCCGTCCCGGCGGCCCGGCAAATACGCGTCAGCATTCTTTCCGGTCCGGGCAAGGATGTCGCGCAGGGTGTCGATCTCTTCAGCTGAGTAGTAGCGATGCCCACGTCCGTCAGTGAAGACCTCCGGAAAGCTCCCATCCTTATGGCGGTTGCGTAGATTCGACGGGCTGACACGAAGCAGTTCAGCCACCTCCGTTGAACTGAAGCGCCGCAGCGACTTGCGTTCCTCCGGTTGAAAGGCAGCCCGCATTTGCCGGTTCAAAGACTCGGCCAAGCTGTCCGCAAATGCACCGATGTCGGCAGTGCCAACCCCGCGATTGAGTTTCATGCCTCGATCAGTCATTCACTGCCCTCAGGCCCCTACCAGGGCTCTTTCTGATTTTGACGGCATTAAGCCGATCTGACGCGTTTTGTCGTCAGAACCGAAATGACATGAACGCGTGAGTCCATCAAGAAGAATCTACATATGGTGGAGAAAGTTATGCACATCCCTAGCGAGCTTCAACCGAGTGCGCGTGTCCTGTGATCCATAGTCGAAACTGCAAGTGAGCGTTCAAGCTCTTCACCTTCGGTCGCCGCGTCAGAACGGCGACCTTGGAGTCCATGGCGTCTTAAGCCGGCTCGCATTGGCAGTTCGAAAGGTCGCCCAGATCACCGGAGTGTTGAAAGCAGCCCCAGTTTCTCGGCCCGCCCCAAGAGCATCTTCACCGATGACGGCTGCCAGTTGGTCCGCCCGCGGGGCGTACGCTCGCGCATCGCTTCCAGTCGAGTGCAGATCGCCTGAAGCGTGATGTCGGGGTCCGCGCCCTTTATGGCGGCGACGATGGCGGGCAGGCGGTCGTCGGTCTCGCGGCGGCCGGCGCGGGCGAGCACAGTCTCGAGCAGAAAGCCGTCGCGCACATAGGCGTTCACGGCACGTAGCAGTCGGCTCTGCGTCCACTGGCGCTCGCGGGGTAGGGGGCCGTTGACGATGCGCACTACGTCTTCCCAGGCCATGTCGGGGCGCAGGCGGCGGACATGGGGAACCCAGTCCTGCGCCGTCTCGTTCAGGCGCTCCATGTAGCCGTCCTGTCGCGCCAGCCGCACCTTGCGCAGCGCCGCCGGATCCCGGGCGCGCAGGCCCGGATTGCCGCCAACCCGGCCTTCGGTCCGTGCGCTGGCCAGGCCGGCCTTGGTGCGTTCGCGGATCAGGGCGCGCTCGAACTCAGCGGCGGCGCCCAGGACCTGGAGGGTGAACTTGCCCTGCGGCGAGGACGTGTCGATCGGGTCCATGATCGAGCGGAAGAAGGCGCCTTTCGCCTCCAGCCGCTCGATCACTTCCAGCAAATGCGAAAGCGACCGCGCCAGACGGTCGATGCGCACCACCACCAGCGTGTCGCCCTTGGCGATCCGCTCGAGCACGCGGGCCAGCACTGGCCGCGCGCGGTTCCCGCCTGATGCTTGCTCCTCATGGATCTCGGCGCAGCCCGCAGATTTCAGGGCCTGCGACTGGGGCAGGGGGGTCTGATCCTCGGTTGAGACGCGCGCATAGCCGATCAGGGGCATCAAAACAGGTCGTTTGCAGTTGCACATACCACTAATAAACGACCATTTGTAAACGAATGCAAGGGCATGCTGTGTGGCGCTGATCGCCAGAAACCCCTTGGTTTCCATGTACTGAACGCGATCAGAGAGTTCTCCACGCACACGGCGCGCGCGTACTATATAAGGAGCAAATGCAGCTCCACAGAAAACCCTTGGGTAGTTTGCATAATAGACCTATTTTGCACATATGAAGTCCTATGTCTCTGTTCTGCCTGATGAAGCTGAAGCAACTCTCGGCGATCCTGAGGGGGGCGGGCAGTCATCCGAGGACGATCTGTGGTTCCTGCCCGGCCCGATGGAAGAGGAACCGAACTATCTGCTTCCCGGCCCATTGGCTGAGCCCAGTGAAACCTCAGTCGTTGCCGCATGGGCCCGGGCCGAAGCGGGTTGTGCGGCCCGCCTCGCACGCGTGGCCGGAAGATTGGGCGCGCTTGACGACCGTCTGCGACGCGGCCCATCGGGTTGGCGGCACAGATTGGCCCTGATCGAGGCTGCAGAGCTGAGCTGGTTCGTTGGCGATCGAGTCAGCCCTGACCGCCTTGCACTCTGGATCGCGCTTCGTCTGTCTGGCCCTCAGGAAGACTCTGGGGCGCTGTCACGCGTTGGATGGGCTGTTCGACGTCTTACTGAGGGGCCTGGCCCTGAAGCTGGGCTAGCCGATTTTCTCGACCGGCGGGACCCTGAGAACATAGCGGATGACGCCGAGCGGTTCACCGATCGCGCCGATGGCTGGCTCGCCGTGACGGGAGCCGCTCGACATCTGCACCCTATCACCCGGGCTTGTCTGGGCTTCCACCTTTGGAGCCTGGCAGGTCTCGGTCAGCATGGTGACCGGATGGAAGCCGCGGTCACGGCAGGCCGGATTGCTGCAGCCGAAGGGAAGGGTGCGATTTTCGCACCAGTAGCAATGGGTGGGGCAGGGGGGATTCGTGCCGGCGGACCTCCGGCAGAGCGGTTGACCCGATGGCTGGACGGGATGAACAACGCATGCCTCGCAGCGATGCGGCACCTCGACGATCTCGAAATATGGTCTACCCAAGCGGAGACTGTCATGTCGGTGTTGTCTGGCCGTACGCCTCCGGCTTTGCGCTCTGTATTGACCGAATGGCCCTTGGTCTCCGCACCGATGGCCGAGACTTTGATCGGCGCCAGCCGCGCGGCTGTTCAGCGAAACCTGGCTTGGATGGAGGCGAGTGGGCTGATCCACGAGGTGACTGGCCAAGGGCGTTTCAGGATTTGGCGTGCAGCAATTTAGCGGCCAGATGTGACCACAGCTTTTTCTGAGGCTCGGCTTCGGAGGGCCGAAAATGGTGGGCGCTTTTGTGAGGTGAGATCAAGCATCACCGAGTGGCAAGGTCACAACTGCTTCGAGTCCACCTGCCGCCACATTGCGGAGCAAGACTGTCCCGCCGTGCGCCTGAATGATGGTGCGGGCGATTGCCAGGCCGAGGCCGACGCCGCCGGTATCTCGGCTGCGAGACCCTTCCAAGCGTACGAACGGCTCAAAGACTGCTTCAAGTTGGTCTTCGTGCAATCCCTGGCCCTTGTCCGCGATGGTGATGACGGCCAATCCAGGCGTTCGGTCCAACTTTACCATCGCCACCCCGCCATAGCGGACAGCATTATCGATCAGGTTCCTTAGCGCGCGGTTCAAGGCGTGCGGGCGGACGGTGATGGGCAGACGCGACGACGGGGCAAGATTGGCCTGATCTCGCCCTACATCGTTGACCAGATCAGTCAGCAGGACGGCAAGATCGACTTCAGCGGCGGGTTCTGCCCGTGCAACCCCGCGTGCGAATTCCAAGGTCGCCTCGACCATTGCCTGCATTTCCTCGACCAGTGCCTTCAGGCGTACACTATCCTCGGTTTCGTCCAGCATTTCGATCCTGAGCCGCATCGCGGTCAGGGGCGAGCGCAAGTCATGACTCAAGGCGGCGAGCATGTGCGTGCGCTCATTCACGAAGCGGGTGAGTCGGGCTTTCATCCGGTTGAAGGCCTGCGTGGTCTCGCGCACCTCGGATGGCCCCGTCATCGGCAACGGATCGGCATCAAGCCCACGGCCCAAGCGGTCGGCGCCAACTGCAAGAGCGCGCATCGGGCCGACGACGCGCCGCGCGGTCCACCAGGCCACCAAAGCTACCGCCACCGCCATCAACACTACTGGCAGAAGGGCCTGTGGAGTCAGTTGCAGGGCAGGGCGGTAAAACATCGTGCGCACGTTCAGCCAATCGCCCGCCGCAAGTCGAATCGACAGCGTCAGTTCAATGGGGTCGGTCCGCCCTGCCATCATCGCCTCATGCATGGGGCGCATGATGGCTGGCACTCCGTCTGGCAAAGGCATGGACGCGAGGGGAAGCGCATGGACATCGGCGCGAACCTCCCGTTCCGGCTCTCCGAGAATCTGGCGGATCTGCCGCAGAACCATGTCCGCCTCTGCGCTGTCGTGGGACGCTGCAGGCTCGGGCCCGACTTCAAACCGGACAAGCGGAGAATCCGCCGCGCGGAGTATCGACGAGCGCAGATCAGTGGGGGCGCCATCCAGAAGCAAGACAACATTTGCAGCGCGCCCTGCCGCCTCCAGCCCGAGGGCTGCACGAACGGCACGGTTCCGCTCGTCTGTCAGCAACAACAGGCCAAGCCCTTGTGTGATGGCCAGCGCCAAAAGCAATATGATCAGCAACTGCCCGCCAAGAGATTGCGGGAACAGCTTGCGAAGCTTCGGGAAGCGCGCACTCATGGCATTGCACTGACGTCTGCGGCAAGGCTGTAGCCACCACCCCAGACGGTTGCGATCAGCGCAGGCTTGGCCGGATCGGCCTCGATCTTGCGGCGCAAGCGGCTGATCTGGTTGTCGATGGTGCGATCGAACACCTGTGCGGCGCGACCCGATGTGAGATCGAGCAGTTGTTCGCGACTGAGCACGAAGCGCGGCCGTTCCAGAAACACCGTCAGCAGACGGAATTCCGCGGTTGTCAGAGAGACCTCGATGCCATTGTCGTCGGTCAGGGTCCGGCGGTCGGTATCAAGCACCCATCGGTCGAAGGCCAATCTGTGCCCAGCAAGGCTGCCACCAACAACTTCCGCCCGGTCGGATCGGCGGAGGATCGCCTTGATCCGGGCCAGCAACTCACGCGGATTGAACGGTTTGGGCAGGTAGTCGTCCGCGCCGACCTCCAACCCCACGATACGGTCAGTTTCGTCACCCAGGGCTGTCAGCATCAAGATCGGAATGTCCCCCTGAGCGCGCAAACGTCGGCAAACCGACAGGCCATCTTCGCCAGGCATCATCACATCCAGCACGATCAGGTCGAATTGACCCACCTTCATTGCGGCATCCATTGCGACGGCATTGGCGGCAGAAGTTGCGCGCAGGCCGTTCTTTTCCAGATACTTCACCAGCGCATCGCGGATCTCGCGGTGGTCATCAACGATCAGGATATGGGGGGGCAGGATATGCGACGGCTGGGTCATCTTCTTGTCTCCTGCTGTCGACCCTAGCTGAACCCCGTGGGTCTGCGGACAGAAGATTGTCGCAAACCTCTCTCAGGACCTTGGCTTGCGACAGTTTGATACAAAACAGGCGTCGCCCTGACAAACCTGTGGGACACCTCGCCCCCAGATTGGATTCATCGCAATCTGATCCAGGAGAGACAGAATGAAACGTTCAACAAAATTCGCCCTCGCAGCCGTTGCAGCCCTTGGCGTGGCCGCTGTCGCCGTACCGGTCGTCGCCCAGCAGGGTCAGATGCAACATGATGGCATGATGATGGGCCAGCATGGCGGTATGATGGGTGGCGGCCAGAGCTATGCCATGGCCACGTTCGATACTAACAAAGACGGCACGCTCAGCCCCGAGGAAATGACAGCCGGGATTCAGGCTGAACTCAAGACCTATGACACCGACGCCAACGGTACTTTGTCGCTGGAGGAATTCGCGGTGATGCACGCGGCTCACACCCGACCGATGACCGTGCGAGCCTTCCAGATGCACGACGCCGACGGTGACGCGCAGGTGACCGAGGCTGAAATGTCCGCCATGGCAGACATGATGCAAAGCCACATGGGCGGGCAGCAGGGCAACATGCCGGGCATGGGTCATGGGATGATGGACAACGACTGACGCGCCTTTTTTCTCCCGCTAACTGGGCAAAGCTCCGGTTGGCGGGAGAAATCCCAACACAGATCAGGAGGCCATGAAAATGAACGGCTACGGTATGGGATTTGGAATGGGCTTCGGCTGGCTCTGGATGATGGTCACCCTTGTGCTGGTCGGCCTCGCGATTGCGGCGCTGGTCAAATATTTGCGCAAATAGTCGAAAGGAAACACGATGAACTATACGATCAACCGCCTGATCACCGGCGCGGATTTTGACGCGGTCGACGCCCGAACCCGTGCCGCGCTTGCGGAGAACGGCTTTGGCGTGCTGACAGAGATCGACGTCAAGGCAACGATGAAGAAGAAGCTGGACGTGGATATGCCAGCCTACCGGATTCTAGGGGCCTGCAATCCGAAGATGGCACTGGAAGCCATAGGGATGGAACCGCGCGTCGGTGCGATGTTGCCCTGCAACGTTATACTTCGCGAGATCGAAGGCGGAGTCGAGGTAAGTGCGATTGATCCGGTGGCGTCGATGCAGGCCATCGATAATCCGGCGCTTAACAAGGTGGCCGGGCGGGTGCGTGATATGCTGACTGGCACAGTTGCAGCGATCTGAGCCGCGCCGCATGACAGACACCCCTCGTGATCTTGTCAAAGCCTGACCTCGGGCATCTATGCTTGCAGCCCTGATGCTGACTTGTTCACCATTTCCGTCGGTTTCGGGATATTGCTGCCGCAGCTGCCCGACCTGATCGAATGCCTGCTGTGCGCGGCCAGCAAGGCGGAGCAGGTGTCGCGCGCTACCGGGCTGTTGACGGCGCTTCAAATCTTCGCCTTGTTTCTTTGTGCACCGTTCTGGGTGCGGCTGTCGGATCAGTAGGTGCGGCGGCTGTCCTGCTGATCGGGCTTGTGGGCTTTGCCGCGGCTACAGTGGCCTTCGCAGTGTTCGAAATGTTGAACGCAGCCCATGTGGAACGGGTGTTGAGCGGGCTCTTCGCAGCCGCGGTCACCCCGGTTGCCCTTGCGGCGGTCTCGGACCTGCTGGCGACCAAGGTGGAACTGGGTCGTCGGTTGACGTTTGTCTCGCTGGCGGGAATTTCTGAGTTTCTGTTGGGGCTGACGCTGGGCGTTGCGCTGACACGTGGATTGGGAGGGTTTGGAGGTGCGACGGGTGCCTTGGAGCTGATTGCGGCTCTGGTTGTAACGCTGCCTGTGCGTGTCGCGTAGCTATTAGTTTCGAGATACGAAATTCAACAAAATCAACAGTCGGTCGTGGGACCGTTCAACGACCTGAGGTCATGCGGCACGCTGAAAGAGCGGTAGCGGCACAAATGGCGAAATGATGGTCTGCCTTCGTTGAAGGGGTGGCTGGCAAGCGAGATGTTCCGAAAGATCGTCGTTGGCAAGGGCGACGCGAACTTGAAGGAGCAGGTTTGCCCCGCGTTCAATCCAGCGCATCTGCTGCTTCTTGACCATCCGCCTTTCAACAGGAATGTTGACACTCGCTTCAGCAGCTGTGGAGGCTAGCGACACCATGCTGCTGCACCCCGACGAATGGTCGCGCGCCGCAGCCATAGAGAACTGTCCGAAAAGACTCAGAAAGACGACTGCAATCCAGCAGATCAACCGCAGACTATATTGGCGCTGTCTGCGGCCTCCGCTCACTTCTTTAGCATGAATGGTGCGCCGCATTACGCATCCCTGGCGTCTGAACTGTTGAAGGTTCTACGCTGGGAGCCACCAACCGCCTTGATGCAAGTCAACCGACGCAGAGTTCACCTGACACAAGTCTGTGATCGCGCGTCTCGGCTGTACTCAACGGGTGTCGACAGCTTCCGCGACCGCAGTAGGTTGCTCCCGCCCGTCTTCCGGCATCAAGCGGAAGAGAAGGGAAGCGAGAGCAAGCCAGCCGATCAGGCTCAGACCGAGTGCCCGCGCACTGTAGAGCGCGGCCAGATCCGGAGGAATGACCGGGACGGACGCAGGTGGCTGCGGTGCCCCAAGAAGGTGGGGGGCCACCATCAGGGCAAGCCCTGCGAGACGCCCGAGCCAGGACTTCACCCCACTGGCGAGGAAAAGCCCCGCCACCGTCGCCGCCGCCGTCATGACCCACCACATTTGCCTGTCCGACAGTTCAGCGGCCTGCATGCCTGGCAACTCCGGTGGCAGTCCCAAGCTGGGTGACAGGGCGAAAGTAGCGAAGCCGGAAAGAGCGAGCGCGGGCACAGAGATGCTGTTTGGACCCCACAGGGCACGGTGTGTCGCAAGAGAAGCTCCCGCAACAAGGCCAAAGCCTGACCAGGTCAAAACCAAAGTCAGGACCGTCAAGCCGCTTCGCACGACGACAGAAAACTCATCATCCGCGTCGTGGGCATCGTGCGCAGACAGGACCGTATCGCCACTCGATCCTGAGGGGTCGTCTTGCGCCACCCCCATCAGGACAAGTTCGCCGGTCTCGTATCGCTCGGCTTCGACGATAAGTGGCTGGATCAGAAAAAACTGCAAGAGGGCAACCGCTAGGCCCGTAACGGCACCAGCAATCACCCCGCCGGACAGCAGGGACTTCGTCATGTCAGCGAACTCGATCTGTCAGTGGCAGGGAAAGCCGGTGGCGTGGCGGGTATCATGTGTTGCGGCATGCAGCGCATCTGAAGAGGCGAAACCTGCCGCAAAGATGAGAAACGCACCAAGGACAGCACTGGTCAGGATGGGCCGAACCAGACCTGCGTGCTGTACGGACGCGGTGGAAAGAGTGGTGGCAGACATGATGTTTCTCCGCCCGTCACACCCGACGGGATTGGGGTTAAGTCTCCTGTCTGGCCGGTCTCCTGGCTCACGGTCACTGCAACCCTTCGCCTTCCCGGGCAGTTGCCCAGTGGCATATCGAAGGGCCACTACCGCATACAGTCGCGGGGGCGGCTGAGGTATCGGGCGCCGCAACTGGGTCCGCCCTTCCTCATTCCCGATTGAGTTCGGGGATTCTGCATCCCATGAACACCAAACAAAATCACGATCATGCGCACGCCGCAGAATGTCAATGCGCTTGAAGTCCGGCAGCCTTGCCGGAGCGGGGCGCGGATTGTTGATCTTCCTCGCGCGCTCCGCTGCCATGATCGGGGCCATTCACGAGGTCGGCAAGGATCGGACAGTCCGGGCGGTGATCGCCGCAGCACGCATCTGCCAGATGACGAAGCGTGTCCATCATTGCCTGCATTTCACGAATTCGAACTTCAAGACCGGCGATCTGCTCAAGCGCAATCTGTTTCACGTCGGCACTCTGCCGCGAACGATCCTGCCAGAGCGCCAGTAACTCCTCGATCTTCTCGACGGAAAAACCCAAGTCCCGCGCCCTTCGGATGAAGCGCAGTAGCTGAACATCGGTCATCGAGTAGACGCGATATCCTGCAACCGTCCTTCCTGCTGCCGGGATGAGCCCGATCGACTCATAGTAGCGAATCATCTTGGCGGAAACGCCCGAAGATTTTGAAGCTTCACCGATGTTCATCTCGGGGCCTCCTTACGCGGCGATTGAAGGTGCAAAGCGCCGCAGTCGCAGCGCATTGCCAAGGACGAAGACCGACGATAGCGCCATCGCGGCGGCGGCAATGATCGGCGACAGCAGGATACCGAAGGCGGGCCAGAGCGCGCCTGCGGCAACCGGGATCAGCAGGGCATTGTAGATGAAGGCCCAGAACAGGTTCTGGCGGATGTTTCGCATCGTGGCCTTGGAAAGCGCAATGGCATCCGAGACGGCAGTCAGCCTACCCGACATCAGTACGACGTCCGCCGCTTCGATGGCAATGTCGGTGCCGGTGCCGACGGCAAGGCCCACATCCGCTTCGGCCAGGGCGGGCGCGTCGTTGATCCCGTCGCCGACATAGGCCAGCGCGCCCAGTGCCTTCAGACGTTTCACCGCAGCGACCTTGCCGTCGGGCAGCACCTCGGCCACAACTTCGTCGATGCCAAGCTGGCGGGCGATGGCGTTCGCCGTGCGGCTATTGTCGCCAGTGATCATGGCAACCTTCAGCCCCAGCAGGTGCAATGCCTGGATCGCCTGCGGCGTGGTTTCCTTGATCGGGTCCGCAACGGCGATGATTGCAGCAAGCTTGCCGTCGATGGCGGCATAGAGCGGTGACTTGCCCTCGTCGCCGAGCCGGGTCGCGGTGTCGCCGAAGGCGGAGACATCAAGGCCGAGCTTGACCATGTAGCGGTCGGCGCCGACGTCGACCCGCTGTCCGCCCGCCGCCGCCGTGACACCGAAACCGGTGACGGAGTCGAAAGCAGTGATCTCAGGAAGGATCAGGCCCTCGGCTTCGGCCGCCGCGACGATGGCGCGGGCGATCGGATGCTCGGACTTCGCTTCGACAGCCGCCACCACGGCCAGCACTGCGGCGCGGTCGAAGCCCGGTGCCAGCGCCATGTCGGTCAGGCGCGGTTTGCCCTCGGTCAGGGTACCGGTCTTGTCGAACGCGACTACCTTGACGCTCTGCAAGGCTTGGAGGGCCTCACCCTTGCGGAAGAGCACGCCCATCTCGGCACCACGCCCGGTGCCGACCATGATCGACGTTGGCGTGGCCAGACCCATGGCGCAGGGGCAGGCAATGATGAGGACGGCGACGGCGTTGACCAGGCCAAAGGTCAGGGCCGGATCAGGCCCGAAGATCAGCCAGACGGCGAAGGTCAGCACGGCAAGCGCCATAACCACGGGAACGAACCACATCGTCACGCGGTCGACCAGCGCCTGGATCGGCAGCTTACCGCCTTGCGCGGCTTCGACCATGCGGATGATCTGAGCCAGCATCGTGGCCTCGCCCACCGCCGTCGCCCGGAAACTGAACGCGCCGGTCTGGTTTACTGTGCCGCCGGTCACGGTGCTCCCCAGTGCCTTCTCGACCGGCACGGGCTCGCCAGAGATCATGCTTTCGTCGATCCAGCTTGCGCCCGTCGTGACCTCGCCGTCGACCGGCACCCGCTCGCCAGGGCGGACCTCGACGACATCGCCCGGGCGGACTTCGGCGACTGGCACTTCGACCAGGCCGCCATTGCGAAGGACACGAGCAGTCTTGGCCTGAAGTCCGACCAGCCGCTTGATCGCCTCTGAGGTCCGGCCTTTTGCGCGAGCTTCAAGCAGACGACCAAGGAGGATCAATGTGACGATGACTGCCGCCGCCTCGTAGTAGACATTCTGGGTGCCTGGGGGCAGGATTCCGGGGGCAAAGGTTGCCACCAGGGAATAGCCGAAGGCAGCCAACGTTCCGACCGCGACCAGGCTGTTCATGTCAGGCGCCAGACGCGCCAGGGCCGGAAACCCCTTGCGGTAAAACCTGAGGCCAGGACCAAGGAGGACCACGGTCGTCAAGGCGAACTGTATGTACCAGCTGTTCTGCATGCCAATGCTGTTCATCACCGCCATGTGGACCCACATGAACAGATGCGATCCCATCTCGAGGACAAACACTGGCAGAGTCAGAGCCGCAGCAAAAAGCACATCGCGCCGCAATGCGGCTTCCTCGGCTGTTTTCTTCGCGGCGGACTCTTCTGACATGATGGCGGTTTCGGTCGCTGCCCGTGCCTCGTAACCCGCATCCGCGATTGCGCCGATCAGGGAGGCAAGGGCCGCCGTTCCGGTGACCGTGGCGCGTTCCGTGGCCAGATTGACATTGGCTGCGGTCACACCGGGTACCGTCTTCAAGGCCCGCTCCACCCGTGCCACACAGGAGGCGCAGGTCATCCCCTCGATGATGAGATCGACGGGGCGCGTTGGCACATCATAGCCTGCGTCCTCGATTGCCTTGACCAGAGCCGACCGGTCCACGTCTGATCCGATGACTTCTGCCCGTTCCGTCGCGAGGTTGACGGCTGCAGTTTTGACCCCGGGGACCGCCTGAAGTGCGCGCTCAACGCGCCCGACACAGGATGCGCAGGTCATGCCTTCGACGTCGATCACGATCTTGCCGAGATCCGCCGTGGCGTGATGAAGGGTTTGTATGTTCATAGCGGCACTCCAGTGTCGAGGTACTCCGCTGACTGAGATAGGGCTTCCCATGATGGTAAGGTCAAGCCCTGATTTCAATTTGTCTGTTCACGGATTTGTTCCCTTGACCTTACAACGGTGGGAAGGCCCATATCGAGTTGCATGAGGCGATTGTCCGAAGGAGACACTCATGCAGTTCCATATCGAGAACATGACCTGTGGCGGCTGCGTGCGCAGCGTCACGAAGGCAATCCAGTCGGTGGACCCCTCTGCCGAAGTGACCGCGGACCCGGCGTCGCACAAGGTCGAAGTGAAATCAGCGGCTTCTCGCGACCGGTTGGTCGCTGCGCTGACCGAGGTAGGCTACGCGCCCGCCTGACCATTCTGCAACCAAATGCCGTTTGAAGGGTTTACCCGTTTCAAGCGCTAAAAACCACCAAAAAACAGGAGAATACCATGAAAACATCCGCACTGGCAGCAGTGGCTGCTCTCGTCATGACAACTTCCGGCTATGCCATTGCACAGTCCGACAACATGGCTGGGATGGACCATTCTGCAATGAACATGGAAGGCGCCACGGGCGGTTACATGGCTGCGATGGACACGATGATGTCGTCGATGCAGGGAATGAAATTGACGGGCGACGCCGATGCCGATTTCCTCTTGATGATGATCCCGCACCACCAGTCGGCGATCGACATGGCCAAGGTCGAACTTGAGCAGGGCGACGACGAGGGCACCCGCGCTTTGGCGCAGAAGGTCATTGATGCGCAGGAAGCCGAGATTGCCGAAATGACAGCACTGTTGAAGGCGATGGGTGTCGAGCCGCCGGCGGCCTCGAACTGATCCGGGAACTGATCCGGCCTTGATCCGGCAAGGGGCAGAGCGGCCGCAAAGCCGCTCTGCCGCGTTTTTTTTGGGGACGTCATGACGCACACTGACCGGGCGGGCGTCTCTGCGCCTGCCCGGCCGCCATGTCACGCAGCCATGTCGCGGCAGGACTTGGCGCAGCGCCGGCAGATCTCGGCGCACTTCTTCATCTGCGCGTCATTGCCGAAGGCTTCGCAGGACTGGGCGCACCGCTCGCAGGCTTCGGCACAAAGACCGCAAGCCCGGCCATGCAGCGCCGAGTTTCGCAGCATGAAGTCGGCGCTGATCCGGCACGTATCCGCGCAATCCAGAAGCGCCTGGATGTGTGCGGATGCGACATGCTGACCGCCCTTGCCGAGGCAGTAGGCCAGCGTTTCCAGGCAGATGTTGTGGCAGTCGCTGCAGTTTTCGATGCATTCCTTCATGTTCATCTCTCGTACTCCTGTTCTGTGGTTGCCAAATTGCCCTTGGACCGGAGCGCAGCGAAGAAGCCTGAGCCACCCCCTATCGCCCGCGGACGGGCTGTTCAGTGCCAGCGGGATCGGTCTTGAAAACGCGAAGGCATTCTGTGTGGTTCCACCGATATCCGCTGACTTCTGCACGAACCGAAATGACAGACGTCCATGCGGTCGGGGGATTACACAGCTTGCGCGGGACTCTACAAACCGGGCTCTGCGAGATCTGTCGTGACCGGGCAAACGCATTTGCCCGGTAATCTTTTGCCTCGACATCCGTCAATGAAGATAGGCGTCGGTTGGCTCTCGCATGATCGGGACTTCTGCGGGAACTCCGTGGCGGCAGACTCGGTCGGTGCCTGGCGGTCGGTCGAAGCCACGACCGGGCCGCCTTCAGCCGAAAAGGAACAGGATGATGACAGTTCGAACTTTCTCAGCAGCAATGCTTGCTGTTGTCCTGATGGCCGGCGGCGCGGTCGGTCAGACCACGCCTCAGGCGGAAGATCCACATCACACGGCCGGCACCGAGAACCCCGCCCTCCCTAATGCGGCTGGCTCCGACGAGCCAACAGACCCTGCGGGTCCAGGGATGGACTCGCAGGGTGCGGGACCGGGGATGATGATGTCTGCTGAAATGATGCAGATGATGATGCAGATGATGGCCCAGCATCATGTCGCCGGTTCGACCCCGGGGCCGGGCATCCAGGACGGAATGACCGGCGCGGTCGGGCAGGGGTCGGAAGTGGTCTTTGGTCTTGCACCTGCCGCGACACCGGAGACGACGCCCGACGTGGTGCGCGGCTGGCTTCAGACGCAACTCGACAGCCTGCAGAATCCACGGCTGACACTCGGCACGATCGAGACGGCTGCGGATGGCAGCATCATCGCCGAGATCCGCACTGTCGACGGGGCGCTAGTACAGAGACTGTCGTTCAACAGGTATCCGGGTTTTGTCCGCCAGATCGACTGAACGTCGTCAAGACGAAACGAGAGCAGATACGAGATGCGAGAGGCTGTGATGCATTTTGCCACCTCGGTGCTGGTTCGCGCAACACCGCGGGAGGTTTTCGACTACCTCGACGACCCCGAGCGCATTGGCGCCCACATGTCCGGGGGATCGCTGATGATGGCGGGCGGCAGCATGCACTATCATTTGGATGCCGAAGCTGGGCGCAGGGTCGGTTCTGTCATCCGCGTCGAAGGAAGGATGCTGGGTCTGGCATTGCGGGTGACGGAAGTGATCACGGAACGCGTGCCGCCCGTCCGCAAGATCTGGAAGACGACAGGTCCGCAGCGGATGATCGTGATCGACACCTATCGGCTGGGGTTCGAGACGCTGCAGGTCGAGGCAGGGACCGAACTGCGCGTCTTTATTGACTACACGCTGCCGGAACGACTGCCGGGCCGCCTGCTCGGTCGGGCATTGGCACCACTTTATGCGCGCTGGTGCGCGTCGCGGATTGCTGTCGGCACGCGGGCGCATTTCGCGCAAGGTCCGGGCCGAAGCCGGATCGCCTGAGTCCGGCGCGGTCAGAGCTTGGCCAAGTGTCCGATCCCCAGGGCAGTGTCGGTCAGCGCCATCGACGCCGCGGCATCCGCAGCAAGTCCGGTCATTGCCCGGATGGCGTCGATGGTTTCCGGGATCACGATGGCCTGGTTGTCGACCATGTAGGCATAGAAGAGCTCGTTGCCCCGCACGGACAGCATGTCCTGCCACAGCGCGACCTCGTAGAGGTTGTCATGCGGGCGGCCAAGGTCGGCCATCATCTCCTTGACCGCGTTCAGCGCGTCGAGGCCGTCGTCCATGCGGATCAGCGCGATCCGCGTCGAGGCGCCGAAGGCGGCAAGAACCTCGTCCCTGGTGGCCGCGCGCGTCATCTCGACCGACCAGTAGTGCAGATGGGCCAGCGTCTGCGGCACCTTGACCGCCATTGTCACCACGTCCAGGCTTGGGTCCACGCTTTGCGCGTCGGGGCCCTGGTGGCTCGGGATCTCGCGCTCGGGCACCAGTGTGTTCATGATGCCGCCGAGATGGCTTTCCCAGGGGTCGGTCGCGCGCCGCAACAGCGTGCCGCGCGCCCGTACAAGCAGCCCCGCGCGCTTGAGCGCGGTCAGCGTGCGGACGATGGAGGTGGTGTTGCACGAGACCACGCGGGTGCTGTCGCGCCCGACGGCACCGGCAAAGCTGGCCTCGGCCACGAAGGAGTGGTCGGTGACGGCATGTTTCTCGCCGCCCTGGACGATAAACCTGATGCCGCGCCGGCGATAGGCCTCGACATTGGCCGCCGCCACCTTCTTAGGCGTGCAGTCCACCACGATGTCGGCGCGGGCCAGCATGTCCTCCAGCGTTCCGGCCACCTCCAGCCCCGCCGCGCGCATGGCCGAGACATGGTCCGGGCCGGCACCGTAAAGCGCGTAGCCCTTGGCCTCTGCCATGCGCGGGCGCCAGTCGGCGGCAACGTCGCACACCCCGGCCAGTACCATGTCGGGCTGCATGGCGACGGCATCCGCCACCCGCTTGCCGATGACGCCGTAGCCGTTCACCGCGACGCGGATTTTCTGCGTGGTGGTCATGATGCGATTCCTCTTGTTTCAAGCAAAATTCGTATCGCGGCCTTGAGCCGGGCTCGCGCCGTCGATGTAGGCCCGTGTCAGCGGCACGGCATCGCGCCGGTGGGCAAGCTGCAACTGGAACACCATGGTCCGACCGTTGCGGAATCCCGCCTCGCAGGCCGCGAGATAGAACTCCCGCATCCGGCAGAACCGTTCGTCATAAAGCGCGCGCGCTGCGTCGCGGCGGGCGGCGAACCGCTCGTGCCAGTGACGCAGCGTTTCCGCGCAATGGAGGCGCAGGACTTCCACATCCGTCACCCAGAGCCCCGCGCGCTCGGCCGCGGCGATGGCCTGCGACAGCGTGGGGCAATAGCCGCCGGGAAAGATGTACTTGCGGATCCAGGGATCGCTGCCGCCCTCAGGACCCATGATGCCGATGGAGTGCAGGAGCGCCACGCCGTCCGGTTTCAGCGCGTGGGCCATCGCCGAGAAGTAGTTGTCGTAGTCCGATGGCCCCACATGTTCGAACATACCGACCGACACGATCCGGTCGTAGCGGTCACGCTCGTCGCGGTAGTCGCGCAGGTGAAAGCGGACACGTCCGGCCAGACCCTCGGCTTCGGTCCGCGCGGTGGCGTAGGCCAGCTGTTCCCGCGACAGGGTGATGCCGGTGACATTCGCGGTGCTATCGCGCGCCACCGACCGCGCCAGCCCGCCCCAGCCCGAACCGATGTCGAGAACCGAGAGGCCGGGACGGTCCAGCACCAGCTTGGCAGCGATGCGATGCATCTTTGCCGCCTGTGCCTCGTCCAGGGTCTCGTCACCACGTTCGAAATAGGCGCAGGAATACTGCCGCTCGCGGTCGAGAAAGAGATCGTAGAGATCGTCGGACAGGTCATAGTGATGCGCCACGTTGGACCGCGCGCGCGCCCACGGATTGCGGTGCCGGCGCCGCGACAGAAGCCGGTCGGCCATCGCCCTCAGACCATTTCCGGGCAGCGAGTCGAGCGCCTCCGGCCCGCCCGAGGTCAGCAGGTCCAGAAGCTCGCGCAGCGTCCCCCGTTGCAGCACCAGCCGGCCGTCCATCCAGGCTTCGCCAAGCGCAAGGCTCGGCTGGGTCAGCAGGCGCAAGGGCAGGTCGCGGTCAAGCAGCCGAACCGCCACATCGGGCGCGCCGCCGGTGCCGAAGCGGTAGGTCCGGCCACCCGCCTCGGTCCATTCCAGCGATCCGCGCCGGACGATCCGCCGCAGGATCGCGGCAACCAGCGCCGAAGCGCCGCCGACGACCGATCCCCTCCGGCTCCTTTGCGCGCGTGGCGCAATCTCAACTTCACTCTCGAATGAACTCTGCTGCGGCATTTGCTGTGGATCCATCATGGTCAGGTTGCAATCAACAGACGCGCGAGCGCCGAAAGGATTGCAGGCGCGAAGCGCTATCCTCACGAATGCGTGTAGGTGAAAGGAAAAGGAACGGCCTTTGCCCGGCCTGGAAGAACGACTTTGAAAGAGAGCTGATAGGGAGTGCGGTCAGCAAGCTTTACGAAAGCACCCCAAGTCACCGTATCTGCAATCTTCATCGGTTCAAGGTTAAGCAAGGTTCCACCGATATGACCAAGACCCATGACATTAACCGAAACCTGCGCTGTTTCGATCCGGGCGCCAGACGCGGCGTCGAACAGGGCAAGCACCAGATGATACTGATCTTGCCCATCGGGCGCGCCGCCGTGCATCGCGCCCTCGGTGTGGGACTTTGGATGGCCTTGCACGATGGCTGCAGGCATCACGCCGAGATAGGCCAGGACGCCGGCGACGGTCATCGTGTCGGCATTCACACCGTCTTGCCCGCGCGCGACCGCGGAGAAGGCCGCCGATGCGACCGCCGCCAACGGCAGGACGAGTGCCGTCCGGCGCGACAAGGCGGTCCCGTCGGGTTTCATGACGCCACTTCCAGCGCCTGCGGCGCGGCAGCCTTGGCCGGAGAACGGCGGGTCACGCCCTCTAGCCGCGTCCGTTTCAGAAGCAGGGCGTTCACGGCGACCAGGGCAGAGCTTCCCGACATCGCCAGGGCGGCGACCTCGGGACTGATCGTGTAGGGAAAGAACACCCCCGCCGCGACCGGAAAGGCGACCACGTTGTAGGCCACTGCCCAGAACAGGTTCTGGTGCATCTTGCGCAGGGTCGCCCTCGACAGCACTATCGCCCCCAGCACATCATGCGGGTCGCTTCTCATCAGCACCACGTCGGCGCTTTCCATCGCCACGTCGGTGCCCGCGCCGATGGCAAAGCCCACGTCGGCCTGGGTCAGCGCCGGAGCGTCGTTCACCCCGTCGCCGACCATGCCGACCTTCTTGCCCTGGGCCTGAAGCTCCTTGACCTTGTCGGCCTTCTGACCCGGCAGCACGTCGGCGAGCACGATGTCGATCCCGAGTTCCCCGGCGATGCGCGCGGCGGTCCCTGCGTTGTCGCCGGTCAGCATCGCCACCTGGACGCCGCGTTCGCGCAGCCGGGTCACGGTTTCCTTCGCGGTCGGACGCAGCGCATCGGCGATCGCGATCAGCCCCAGGACAGCACCGTCCCTGGCGACGTGCACGACGGTCCGGCCCGCGCCCTTGAGCGCCTCCGCCCGTTCGGACAGGGCACCGAGCGGCACCTTTTCCTCATCCATCAGGCGGCGGTTGCCGACCAGAACCCGACTGTCCGCGACAGTAGCGCTGGCCCCCCGGCCATCCAGCGTCTCGAACCCGGACATCTTGCCCAGGGTCAGGTTGGCGGCGCGCTCGACGATGGCGACCGCCAGCGGGTGATCCGAGCCCTTGTCCACGGCGGCGGCGGCGGCAAGCACCTCGTCGGGGCTGACACCCTCGGCGGCGACGACATCAACCACCTTCGGCTGTCCCATGGTGAGCGTGCCGGTCTTGTCGAAGACGATGACATCGAGTTTCGTCGCATCCTCGAGCGCGCTCGCGTTCTTGAACAGGATGCCGTTCATCGCGCCAAGCCCGGTTCCCACCATCACGGCCATCGGGGTTGCCAGCCCCAGTGCGTCAGGGCAAGCGATGACGAAGACGGTGATCGTCAGCGTCAGCGCGAACAGAAGCTCCGCCCCGATCCAGCCATACCAGACCGCAAAGGTCGCGACGCCGATGACGATGGCGACCAGCACCAGCCATTGCGATGCCCGGTCGGCCAGCAGCTGCGCCGGCGCCTTGGAGTTCTGCGCCTCCTGGACCAGCTTGACGATCTGCGCGAGCGCCGTGTCGGCACCGACCTTGGTGGCGGTGTAGCGGAAGGTTCCCGACTTGTTGATCGTGGCGCCGATCACTGTGCTACCGACGGTCTTCTGCACCGGCATGGACTCACCGGTCAGCATGGATTCGTCGACCAGCGACGTGCCTTCGGTAACCTCGCCGTCGACAGGAATCTTGTTCCCCGGACGGATCACCACGGTTTCGCCCTTCTGCACCTCGGCGGTGGGCACCTCGACCTCGCGCCCATCGCGGATGACGGTCGCCATCGGCGGCGCAAGGTCCATCAGGGCGCGGATCGCCTCTGAAGCACCGGCCCGGGCGCGCATCTCGAGCCAGTGGCCAAGAAGGATGAACACCAGAAGGACCGCGACCGCCTCGTAGAATTGCACGCCGGGGAAAAAGAAGGTCGAGCCGACGCTGAAAGCGTAGCCGGTTCCAACCGACAGGATCACCAGCACCGCCATGTTCAGCACGCCGTTGCGCAGCGCTCGCACAGCTGCGACGACAAAAGGCCAGACCGGCCAGATCACGGCGGCTGTCGCCAGAATGAACAGCCACTGGTCAAGCCGCAACCCGAACGGCGGCGCCGGCGGCGTGAACATGCCGCCCATCGGCGACCAGACGAAGATCGGAATGGTGAAGATCAGGGCGACCCAGAACCGGTTGCGCATGTCGCGCACCATCGACTGCATGTCGCCTGAACCATGACCCATCTCGTGGGCCATTGCATCGTGGCCGGAGGGGGTGGCCGGGGCGGGGCTGTCAGCCCCCTTGCCATGTCCCGTGCCATGGCCTGAATGGTCCGCCATGGCTGCGGCATGGCCGTCGTGGGCGGAACACACGTGCCGCGGCAGGGCCTCACCCTCGCAGTGAAAGCCGCAGTCCTCGACGACCTTGCGCAACGTCTCGATGCTGGTCTTGCCTTCGTCGAAGGTCACGGTCACCGACGGACCTGCCGGATTGGCGGCCACCGAGGTGACACCCGGCTGGGCGCGAAGTTGCTTTTCGATGCCGAGATGTCCGAGGCGGTCGAACGTGGCGTTGAAATCGAGTGATGCGGTCGTCGTCATGGTCAATTTTCCCGGTCAAGCAGTTTCGTGCGGCGCGTCCCGGCAACCCGGCGCGCCGCACGGTAATTCATTCAGGAACAACAGCAGCCCGACTTGCCGACCGGCTTTTGAACCGCGGCAGTTGGCGAGGCTTCCACCGTTTGCGAAGTTTCGCTGGTTGCCTGGTCGCGTTGCGCACGGCCGTGCCCGTGCTCGTGGTGTTTCGCCTGCTGCGATCCGCCGCCACAGCAGCCGCCTGCCTCGGTCTCGGCCAGAACGTTGGTTTCATGCGTGTTCATCGTCTTCTCCTGTCGATTTGCTCAAGGTTCCGACAAAGCCGACCTGTGGTCGCCGTTGCCAAGATATGGACGTATCAAGGCTGCAAACATTACACCTTGGCGAGAGCCGGCGAAGTTTCGACGGCCCGCTTCCGGGCTCGGGCGCAGCCGCAATCAAGAAACCCGTGATCCGGGCAGGTCAGGCACATCTGCATCAGCAGGTCCCGCAATCTGGCCCGGGCCCGATGCAGGCGCACGGCGAGCGTGCCCAAGGAAATGCCGAGCGAAACGGCAACCGCCGTCCGCCCTTCTTCCTGAAGGTCGATCCGCCTTATGAGTTCGGCCTGTCCCCGCGGCATGTGGCGGATCATGTCGGCGATGCATTCGCAGATCGCGGCGTCGATTTCGGCATCGGGTTCAGCCAAGATGTCCAGCGTCTCGGACTCGACTTCGGCGGACATTTCCCGCTGCCGTCGGCGCGAAGATTTTCGCTGGTGATCGGCAAGTGTGGTGGCCAGAAGCCGACTGAGCCAGCCGCGCAGGCTGGCAATGTCGCGCAGGTCATCAGCCCGCGCGATCGCCCTGGCGGCGAAATCCTGCATCACGTCCATCGCGTCATCGACGTTGCGCAAGCGGCTGACCAGGAAGCCCAGAAACCGGCGCTGGTCTTCCAGAAGGACAGCCTCGACGGCTTTTCGGCTCATCTCACGGTCTCCATTGCGTTTCCTGTGCCGTTCGAGGCGCGATTGTACTCCCCAGACGCTTCGGCCTGATGGTCCAGGCAGGCGCGCAGCGCCCGTCTGGCCCGCAGGGTGCGGACATTCAGTGTGCCAACCTCTACACCAATTTCCAGTGCGAACGCGTCGCGCGGCACGCCGCGAAGATACAGTGCACGGATCAGTTCGGCGTAATCGGGGCGAAGGCTCTCTAGTGCTGTTTCCACTGCGGCAAAGTCTTCGCTGGAAGGTGGAGCCTCTGCCGCGTCCTCGACCGGGGCCGAGAGAAGTATGACATGATCGCAATAGGCCCTTTCCGCCCTCCGACGCGCGTCACGGCGACGGTAATGGTCGAACAAGCTGTTGCGCAGGATGCGGGCCAGCCAAGCATCGGTGTCGCGGATGGGTTTCGTCCGGTTCGTGGCGCAGATGACTTTCAGGTTGAAATCCTGCAACACGTCTTCCGCGGCACTCGGGTCAGCGATCCTTCGGCGCAAGTAGCTCAGATAAGCCTTTTGCCCTGTGGCGAGCCTTGTGCGCGGATCAGGTTCGACCGCACTTGAGGGCGGCGGTCCCTTCCGGGAAAGGTCAGTGTGGCGCATGGCGTTTTCCGTTCGCTGTCAATCGGGGGAAGAGAACCCCCGAAAAGACGCGCCGACGGCTGAGGACGGCAATTGCCTACGGAAGTTCTGGTGTCAGGCGAAGTCGGAAACTGCGCTCGGCGGTCGGAGCGGATCGTTCGGTCGGTGCTGCGTGCGGTCCGATTGTCCTTCGAACACCCACTGGATGCTGATGACCCAGATCGGGTGTTTCGCGTCGAATACGTTCTCAGCGACCACCACGGTCGGGAGCTGGCAATGATAGTTTTCAGTCGGCAGACTGCAGTCATCCTGTTGTGTCGCTGCTGAATGAGTGGAGGTGGCAATCGGCGGTTCGGATCGGGGAACGGCATCTGCGGCAAGGGAAGCGGTCAGGAGAGACAGGACAGTTAGCGCCATCACAAAGGCCGTCAGGACGGCGCGGAGCGCGCGCGACCATGAACCCATTTCCGACTGCCAAATTCCATCCATACGGCCAACCTGTAGCAATTGGACGAAACACACGTTGACTTAGATCAATGGAGACCGGGTCGGCACCACTGCCGACAGCACCGCACTGCGCTCTTCGGCGTTCTGCTGCAATGAGTGCGGTGATTGGGTGTAATGGCGATACCGCTCAAGCGTCTATTTCTCAGTGCGGGGCCGAGGCCCATGTCATCGGAGGACGACCATGAACGAGCACCATCATTCTTTTGGAAACCAAGCCTCTGGCGCCTGGTTCAGGACGCGCTGGGGAATGGCGCTGATCGGATTTGCCCTCATAAGCGCGCTTCTTCTCGTCTACGAGCACCGGGTTCACATCCCGTTCCGCAGCATTCTTGTGATCTTGCCGCTCTTTGCCTGCCTCGGGCTGCACTCGCTGATGCACGGCGGCCATGGGCATGGTGGAGGACACGGCAACCACGGCAGATCCGACAAGAACGTTGCATCCGGGCCATCTGCGGCGACCAGGGTCGAGGACGAGAGAGGAAAACAGTCATGACACCCGAAACCGCGCCTGCTTATGGTCTCTGGTTGCTCGCTTTCGTCAACGCGGCGGTTTTCATCATCTTCGCCCTAAGCTTTACCAAGCCGCAGACTCCGCGCGACTGGCGCAGTTTCAGTGCCTTCAGCGCCTTCCTGGTGGCGCTGTTCGCTGAGATGTACGGCTTTCCCCTGACCATCTACCTTTTGTCCGGCTGGCTGCAATCTTCCTTTCCGGGCACCGATTGGTTCTCGCATGATGCCGGGCATCTGCCCGAAATGCTGTTCGGCTGGAAAGCCAATCCGCATTTCGGACCATTTCACTTGCTCAGTTTCGTGTTGATCGGGGCGGGGTTCTGGCTGCTCTCGGTGGCATGGCCGGTGCTTTACGCAGCGCAGCGCGCCGGGCGGCTGGCGACGACCGGGCCTTACGCGCGGATCCGGCATCCGCAGTATGTGGGCTTTGTGCTAATCCTGACCGGGTTTCTGTTGCAATGGCCTACGATCCTGACGCTGGCGATGTATCCCGTATTGATCTGGATGTACCTCCGCCTGTCCCGCAGCGAGGAGGCCGAGGCCCGCGCGCGGTTTGGCGCTGAATATGACGCCTGGGCACGTCGGGTGCCCGCCTATCTGCCCATGGGCCGTACCGACAGCGCAACGACCTGATCGGCACCACTTCCCGCATTCGGGTGGTGGTTATCGATCAGCACCCCAACCCGTCAGAAAGGAACACCGCATGAGCGACGTCAACACCGATCCGGGAACAGCTCGCTTTGCCCCCCGCTTCCCGACCGCCTACACGATCCTCTTCGCGTTGATTGTGCTGGTTGCGGGCCTGACCTGGATCATACCCGCCGGTCGTTTCGACCGGGTCGAGAACGAGGCGGTCGGCCGCGAGATCGCGGTCGCAGGCACCTACAAGACGGTCGAAGCCAACCCGCAGGGCATCCTAGACGTCCTGATGGCGCCGGTTGCGGGGTTTTATGACCCCGACAGCTATGCCGCGAATGCCATCGACGTGGCGCTGTTCGTGATTCTGCTCGGCGGTTTTCTGGGGGTCGTCAACGCCACCGGTGCCATCGACACCGGCATCCGCCGTGCGATGGCCAAGCTGAAGGGGCGCGAGATTTGGATGATCCCGATCCTCATGAGCCTCTTTGCCCTCGGCGGCACGACCTACGGCATGGCCGAAGAGACGTTGGCCTTCTACGGGCTTCTGGTGCCGGTGATGATCGCGGCAGGTTATGATGCGGTGACGGGAGCGGCGATCATTCTGTTGGGTGCGGGGATCGGCACACTCGGCTCGACCATCAACCCTTTCGCGACGGTCATCGCCTCGAATGCTGCGGGCGTCGCCTTCACCGACGGGCTTCCGCTGCGGCTGGTGATCCTGTTGGGAGGCCTAGCAATCGCAATCACCTATGTCATGCGATATGCCGCCCGCGTGCGCCGCGACCCGTCGCAGTCGCGCGTGGCGGACCTTGCGGCAGACCATCGGGCCGCCTTTGCCGGGTCGGCGAATGGCGTTGACGCCACGTTGACCGCCACACAGTCGGTTGTCCTAATCGTCTTCGCACTGACCTTTGCGGCGCTGATCTGGGGTGTGTCCACGCAGGGCTGGTGGATGGCACAGATGGGCTCGCTGTTCATCGCCGCCGCCATCGTCGCGGGGCTGGTCGGTCGGCTGGGTGAGAAGCGGCTGACCGGGGCCTTTATCGATGGCGCGCGCGACCTTCTGGGCGTAGCGCTAGTGATCGGGCTGGCGCGCGGCATCGTGGTCGTCATGGAACAGGGGCTGATCGCCGACACCATCCTGAACGCCGCCGCCAACGCGGTGGCGGGCCTGTCGGAACTGGCTTTCATCACGCTTCTTTACTGGATCCAGGTCGGGATGAGCTTCTTCGTCCCGTCCTCGTCGGGCCTTGCGGTGCTGTCGATGCCGATCCTTGCGCCGCTGTCGGACTTTGCCGGGGTGGACCGGTCGCTGGCCGTCACCGCCTACCAGTCGGCCAACGGGCTGGTGAACCTGATCAACCCGACCTTCGCCGTGGTGATCGGCGGGCTGGCCATCGCGCGGGTGCCCTACGAACGCTGGCTGGCCTTCGTCTGGCCGCTTCTGCTGATCCTGACGATCTTCATCATGGCCGCCCTCGGCGTCGCCACCCTGCTCTGAACGGAGAAAGCCCATGTCCCAACCCTCCATCGGTGTCCATTCCGAATCCGGCCGCCTGCGCCAGGTGATCGTCTGCCGCCCCGGCCTCGCGCATCGCCGCCTGACGCCGGAAAACTGCGACGAGCTGCTGTTCGACGACGTTTTCTGGGTCAAGCAGGCGATCAAGGACCATGCCGTCTTTACCGACCTGATGCGCGCGGAAGGGATCGAGGTGCTGGACGCCAACGATCTTCTGGCCGAGGCGCTGGACATCCCGGCGGGCCGGGCCTTCGTGCTCGACCACCGCGTCACGCTGACCACTGTAGGCGCGGGCATGGTGGAGCCGCTGCGCCTGTGGATGGAGACGCTGCCCGGTGCCGATCTGGCGCGCTGGCTGATCGGCGGGCTGACGGTGGGCGATCTGCCCTTCGTGCCGGAAGGGCTGTTCGGGGCCTGGCTCGGCAAGTCCGGGTTCATCCTGCCGCCGCTGCCGAACATGATCTTCACCCGCGACAACAGCGCCTTCGTCCACGGCGGGGTATCGCTGAACCCGATGTTCTGGGCGGCGCGCAAACCCGAGACGCTGCTCACCACCGCGATCTACCGCCACCATCCGAAGTTCGCCGGCAAGGTGCGCGAACTTTTCGGCGATCCGGCGCGCGACTTCGGCTCGGCCAGCCTTGAAGGCGGCGACATCATGCCGGTGGGCAAGGATACCGTTCTGGTCGGCATGGGCGAGCGGTCCTCGGCGCAAGGCATCGGGCTGTTCGCGCAAGCCCTGTTCGACCAGGGCGTGGCGTCGCGCGTCGTCGCCTGCCGACTGCCGCGCACCCGCTCGGCGATGCATCTCGACACCGTGTTTACCTTCTGCGGCGGCGATGTGGTGACGACCTTCAAGGAAGTCGCCGACGGCATCACCTGCTTCGACCTGCGCCCAGGCGGGCCGGACAAGCCGTTCCGCGTCAGCGAGGACCGCCGTCCGATCTTCGAGGTTGTCGCGGAAATCATCGGCTTCAAGAAACTGAGGATCGTGCCCACCGGCGGCAGTGACCAGGCCGAGCGTGCGCGCGAGCAATGGAACGACGGCAACAACGTGGTGGCGCTGCGGCCGGGCGTGATTGTCGGCTACGACCGCAACGACGACACCAACGCCATGCTGCGCTCCGAAGGCATCGACGTGCGCGAAATGCCGGGAGCAGAACTGGGCCGGGGTCGCGGCGGCGGGCATTGCATGACCTGCCCGACGATCCGAGACCCGGCGTGACCTGAAAAGGAAAGAACCATGAGCTTCAACCTGCGCAACCGCCATTTCCTGACGCTGCGGGACTATACCCCGGCGGAAATCGGCTTTCTTTTGAAACTCTCGGCTGACCTGAAGGCCGCGAAATATGCCGGGACCGAACAGCAGATGCTCCGGGGGCGCGAAATCGCCCTGATCTTCGAGAAGGACAGCACCCGCACCCGCGTCGGCTTCGAGGTCGCCGCGCATGATCAGGGCGCGCATGTCACCTACCTCGGGCCGTCCGGCAGCCATATCGGCCACAAGGAAAGCGTGAAGGACACCGCGCGCGTTCTGGGCAGGGTCTACGACGCCATCGAGTATCGCGGCTTCGGCCAGGAGATCGTCGAGGAACTGGCCCGCTACGCCGGTGTGCCGGTCTACAACGGGCTGACCGACCAGTTTCACCCGACCCAGGTGCTGGCCGATTTCCTGACCATGCAGGAACATGCCGAAAAGCCGTTGCGCAAGATCGCTTTCGCCTTCCTTGGCGATGCGGGCAACAACGTCGGCGAAAGCCTGCTGATCGGCGGGGCGAAGATGGGGATGGATGTGCGGCTTGGCGGGCCTAAGGCCTGCTGGCCGAAAAAGCCGGTGATCGACGAGGCTCTTGCGATTGCGAAAGAGACCAGCGCGCGGATCACCGTGACCAAGGATCCCGACGAAGCGGTCAAGGGCGCGGATTTCCTTTACACCGATGTCTGGGTGTCGATGGGCGAGGCCGAGGCGAAATGGGCCGAGCGGATAAAACTTCTGACGCCATGGCGGATTGACGCTGCGATGATGGCGCGCACCGGCAATCCCAGGGCGCGGTTCATGCATTGCCTGCCCGCCTTCCACAACACCGAAACGGCGGTGGGCCGCGAGATCGCGGAAAAGTTCGGCCTGACCGAGATGGAGGTCAGCGACGAGGTGTTCGAGAGCGCGGCCTCGATCGTGTTCGACCAGGCCGAGAACCGGCTGCACACGATCAAGGCGGTGCTTGTCGCCACGCTGGGGGGCTGACCGGGTGCTGGTGGTCGCAGCCCTTGGCGGCAACGCGCTGCTGCGGCGGGGCGAGCCGATGACGGCCGTGGTGCAGCGTGCCAATGCGGCGCGCGCGGCGCTGGCATTGGCCGGGCTGGTGCGGGCGGGGCATGATCTGGTCATCACCCACGGCAACGGCCCGCAGGTCGGATTGCTGGCCTTGCAGGGTGCTGCCTTCCGACCCGAGGCGCCCGACCCGCTGGACATGCTGGGGGCGGGCACCGAAGGCATGATCGGCTATTTGATCGAGCAGGAGCTGGAGAATGCGCTGAGCCACGACCGCCCGGTCGCGACGCTGCTGACGCAGGTGGTGGTCGATCCTGCCGATCCCGCCTTCCGGCACCCGACAAAGCCGGTGGGTCCGGTCTATGCCGAGGCCGAGGCAAGGACGCTTGCCGCGCAGCGGGGCTGGACGATCGCCCCGGATGGCCCGTCCTGGCGCCGCGTCGTGCCCTCGCCGAAGCCGGTCGAGATCCCCGACCTGCGGGTGATCCGCCTGCTTTTGGCGCAGGGCGTGGTGGTGATCTGTGCCGGCGGCGGCGGCATCCCGGTGGTGCGGCGCGCCGATGGCAGCCTGGCGGGCGTCGAGGCGGTGATCGACAAGGACTACGCCAGCGCTCTGCTGGCAACCTCGATCAAGGCCGACGCGCTTCTCATGCTGACGGATGTGGACGGGGTGATGGAAGGGTTCGGCACCCCAGCCGCGCGCCGCATTGCGCGCCTGTCCGCCGTCGAGGCCGGGCACCTTGTGCTGCCTGCCGGGTCGATGGGACCGAAGGTGACGGCCGGGACGAATTTTGTCGCTTCGGGCGGGCGACTGGCCGGCATCGGCCGGATGGAAAATGCTGCCGCCATACTGAACGGGGCGGCTGGAACCGTGATCTCGGCTTAGGGGAAAGGACAGCGCAATGTGTCTCTCGGCAACGGTCAGCTTTGCTGCCAGTGCGCTTCTGACGGCGGGCGGAACCGCAATCATCGTCAAGGCCGCACGCAGCAACTGGCGCTACCTCCCCATCGGCCTGATGCCGCTGTTCGCCGGCATCCAGCAGTTCAGCGAAGGGTTCGTCTGGGTCGGCGTCAACGGAGGCGACCATGCCACGATGGTCTGGGGCGCAATGAGCTTCATCTTCTTCACCTGGTTCATGTGGCCCTTCTGGATCCCCTTTTCGGTCTGGGTGCTGGAGCCGCCGGACAGCCACCGCCGGCCCTGGTTCCTGGCCATGACCGGGGTCGGATTGGTGCTGGGATTGCTGCTCTACACTCCCCACGGCTTTGGAACGGACTGGCTGGTGGTAACGGTCAACCGCGACTCGCTGGCC
>NZ_QNHG01000005.1:112128-120703 GCF_003290025.1 Pseudogemmobacter bohemicus | reverse complement strand
GCGGTAAAGCCCGCCGATGGCATAAAGGTCCGACGATCCGGTCAGCCGGCGCGACACGCCCGCAATCAGGAACAGGTTCCCCTTCACGATGATATGGTGGAGCAGGTAGAACACCGCCCCCATCAACGCCAGCGGCGTCATCAGCGCAAGGCCCAGCACCATGTAACCGATCTGGCTGACGATATGGAAAGACAGGATCTTGCGGAAATCGCTTTGTGCGGCCGCCCCCAGCACGCCTGTCAGCATGGTCAGGCAGGCGACCCAGAGCAGGATTTCATGGGTCCAGCCCTGATCGCCGACAAAGATCAGCGTGAAGACCCGCATCAAGGCATAGACGCCCACCTTGGTCAAAAGCCCGGCGAAGACGGCCGACACCGCATAATGCGGCGTGTGGTAAGAGGCGGGCAGCCAGAAGAACAACGGAAAGACCGCCGCCTTCAGCCCGAAGCCGAACATGAACATCATGGCGATGACGCTCATCAGCCCCTGATCGGGATGGGCGGCAACCGCGCCGCGCAGGTCGGCCATGTTCAACGTCCCGGTGGCCCCGTAAAGCAACCCCGCCGCGCAGAGGAACATCACCGTAGAGATCAGGTTGAGGGCGACATATTTGACCGCGCCGTCGATCGCCTTCTTGCGCCCGCTGATGACCAGCAGACCGAAAGAGGAGATCAGCAGCACCTCGAACCAGACATAGAGGTTGAACAGATCGCCGGTCAGAAAGGCCCCGGTGACGCCGCCGATCAATGTCTGGAACAGCCCGTGCCAGCCCATCCTGGCCGAAGTCTGGCCCACCTCGGCCATGGCCCAGATCGCCACGGCAAGGCTGACGATTGCGGTGATCAGCACCATCGCCGCGCTCAGGTAATCGGCGACGAGCGTGATGCCGAAGGGCGCGGCCCAGGCGCTCATCTGCGTGGCGATCACGCCATGATCCAGAACGGCCATCAGCAGGGCAAGCGCCAGCACGAGCGAAACCACCGCCCCGGCCACAGATATCCAGCCGGATCCTCGCCGGTTTCGCAGCAGGAACAGCGCGGCAGCCGTTACGAATGGCACAAGGATCGGCAGTGCAAGTATCCAGCTCATTTGCCTGCCTCTTCCGGCTCGGCAACGCGCATCCGGTCGATCTCGAGATGGCCAAAGGTGCGATAGGCGCGGATGGTCAAGGCCAGAGCAAAGGCGAACAGACCAAAACCGATCACAATGGCGGTCAGCAGCAGGGCCTGCGGCAAGGAATTGGCCATGTCATATTCCGGCAAGCGGCCCCCTGCCTCGAGTAGGGGCGGCGCGCCATAGGTCAGACGCCCGGCGGCGAAGATCGCCAGATTGACGGCGTTCGACATCAGCAGCAGCCCGAAGAGAAAGCGCAACAGATTGCCCGACAGCATCAGCCAGACCGCGCAGGAGGCCAGCACACCGGCCAGTATTGCAAGCACGGTTTCCATCAGAGCGTCTCCTCAAGCGCGAAGATCAGGGTCAGAATGCCGCCAACCACCGCCAGATAGACGCCGATGTCGAAAAGCAATACCGACGAGAGCTTGTAGCCGGCGATCTCGCCCCAGATACCGGCAAACGGCGCAACACCGAAGGGTAGCGCCATCAGCCCGGCAATCAGGGCGCAGATCAGTCCGGTCACGCCAATCGTGCGCGGATCGACCTTCAGCGCGCGGCGCGCCTCGGCCACACCGCTGGCAAAGGCGTGGATGGCAAAGCCGCAAGCGGCGATCAACCCGCCGATAAAGCCGCCGCCCGGTGCATTATGGCCACGCAGCAGCACATATAGCGAAAAGATCAGAAACAGCGCAATCAACGTGCGCGCGCCGGTGGTCAGGATCAGTGATTTCATTTGCGGGCCCCCTTCGTGCGCCGCTTCAGCACCGCATAGGCCCCCAGTGCGGCCAGCAGCACCACCGTCAGCTCGCCAAACGTATCGAAGGCACGGAAATCGACCAGAATGACGTTCACGATATTCAGCCCATGCGCCAGCACATAGGAGCTCTCCTCAAAGAACTGCGTGATATGGCGGTCCAGCGGATGCGCGGTGATCGCCAGCACCACCAGCGTCAGCGACAGCCCGACCGCACCGGCAATCACCGCATGGCCGATCTGCCGCGAGCGGCTGCGCCGCTCGACGATACCGGGCAGGCGCAGCATGGCGATGCCGAACAGCACCGCCGACAGCGTTTCGACCATCAGCTGGGTCGTCGCAACATCGGGGGCGCCGTAGATGATGAAGATCAGCGCGACACTGATCCCGACCGTGCCGATCCCGGCGACATTGGCGATGCGCGAATGCGGATTGAGCGCGAGAACCGCCCCGGCGACACAGATGCCGGCCACCATCCACAACAGCAGCGGTGCCGAGAGATCAAAGCCAACCGCCGGGCTGCGCAGCACGAAACTCGCCAACAGGATCAAGGCGAGACTGACGAAACTCACCACCAGATAATCGGTCAGCCGCCCGGTTTGAATACTGCGGGCCTGCCAGGCGGCAAAGGCGCGGAACCCGTCGAGAAAGCGGTCCCAGCCGGGATCGAATTGCGGCAGCCGGTCGAGCAGGGCGGCGATGGCGGCACGCAGGCGCGCGCGACCCAGATAGATCAATGTGCCAAGCGCGAAGGTGGCGAGGCTGAGGAAGAAGGGCAGGTTCACCCCGGCCCAAAGGTGCAGCCCGGCCGCCCGCTCTTGCGCCAGGCTGCCGGTCACGGCGACGGTGATCAGCGGCTGCACCAGCCCCGCGCCAATCCCGAATACCAGCCCGAGCGCCCCCAGCAGCAGCGGTCCGGTCAGCATCTGCCAGCCGGCCTCATGCGGCTTGTGCGGGGTCTGGCCCGGCGCGCCGACAAAGGGGCGCAATGCCACCACTCCGGCCACCGCGAACATCAGCGCATTGGCCAGAAGCACCCCCGCCGTGAGCAACCACGAGGGGTTCAGCGTTTCCGCTCCGACATAAAGCAGTTCCTTGCCGATCCAGCCGATCATCGGCGGCAGTCCCGCCATCGAGGCACCCGCCAGCAGCGCTGCCAGCGCCGTCAGCGGCATAGCGCGACGCAGACCACCCAGCAGATCTGCATCGCGTGTGCCGGTGCCGTGGTCGATCGCGCCGACCACCATGAAGAGCGCCGCCTTGTAAAGCGAATGCACGATCAGAAAGCTGATCGCCGCCGTCAGGGCATAGGGCGAGCCTCCGGCCAGAAACAGGGTGATCGTGCCAAGCGCCATCAGCGTCGTATAGGCCAGTGCGGTCTTGAGATCGGTCTGGCGCAGCGCCAGAATCGAGGCCAGCACCGCGGTGATGAGCCCGGCAGTGGTCAGGGTCGCCGTCCATGCTGCGGTGTCGCCCAGGGCCGGGTGCAACCGCGCCAGCAGATAGACCCCGGCTTTCACCATGGTTGCAGAGTGCAGATAGGCCGAAACCGGGGTCGGGGCGGCCATCGCATTGGGCAGCCAGAAATGGAATGGAAACTGCGCCGATTTGGTAAAGGCCCCCAGCAGCACAAGGACCAGAATTGGCCCGTAAAGCGCATGGCCCTGAAGACCATCACCCGCAAGGATCTGCGCCAGATCATAGCTGCCCGCCGCTGTGCCGATCAGGATGAACCCCGCCAACAGCGCCAGCCCCCCTGCCCCGGTGACCAGCATTGCCTGCAGCGCGTTGCGCCGCGCCTGCGGGTTTTCGTGGTTGAAGCCGATCAGCAGATAAGAGGTGACCGAGGTCAGCTCCCAGAACACGAAAAGCGTGATGAGGTCGCGCGCCAGCACCAACCCCAGCATCGATAGCATGAACAGGAACAGGAACAGCACAAAGCGCCCGAACTGCGGATGATCGCCCATGTAGCCGGTGGCATAGAGAAAGATCAGCGCCCCGATCCCCGAGATCAGTAAAGCCATGATCATCGAGAGCCCGTCGAGCATGAAGCCAAGCGAGATGCCCAGCGGGGGCGCCCATTCCCATGTAAGGAGCACCGGGCTTCCGGCAAGAACCTGCGGCAGCAAGGTTGCGAACCAGCCCGCCAGCAGCGCGGCCAGCACTGCGGCCAAGTATCCCCATCTCCGGCCGACATCGTAGCCGGAAGCTTCAATTGCCATCGAGCGTCCCAGTATTTTGCGCAGGATTCCAGACCCGCCTCGGGGGTCTATACAAACATGCTACCGTGCGGAAATAGAAAATCATATTGCAACTTATAGTTTATAACTATAATGTCGCGTCCATGCCTACTCTCCAGCAACTCCGCTACCTTGTCGCCGTGGCCGATACGCTCAGCTTCAGTCGCGCAGCGGCAATGTCCAGTGTGGCGCAACCCACGCTTAGTATGCAAATCAAAGAGCTCGAAACACGGCTACATGCGCGGCTGATCGAGCGCACACGTGCGCGCGTGGTAATCACCCCAATTGGAGAGGAGGTCGCCCGGCGCGCCCGTGCCATGCTGGCGGATCTTGACGACATTCGTGAAATCGCCCGGCGGAACGATCCAGCAGCGCCGCCGGCGCTGTTGCAGATCGGCGTAATGCAGACTGTCGGAGCCTATGTGCTGTCGCTTGGCGTCCCGCCCCTGCGGCAGAGACATCCGGAAATGAAGATCCAGATCCGCGAGGAGCGCGAGGATATCCTGCTGCGCCAGCTTGGTGATGGGGTGCATGATGTTATCCTTCTCGCTGAACGGGTTGAACGCCCTGACCTCGAATCCCGGCTGTTGTTGACAGAGCCGCTGATGGCTGTCCTCCCTGCCGATCACCGACTGGCGCAGCACAGCGCGATCAGCCCCCAGGATCTTGCAGGGGAAACCATCATGACGATGGAGTGCAGCCCCCGGCTGCGCGCGCAGATCATGGGTCTTTGTGCCGATGCTGGCGCGCGCCTTGACCGGGATTACGAGGGCACGACTCTCGACACTCTGCGCCAGATGATTGCCATTGGCATGGGCGTCTCGCTATTGCCCGCGCTTTACGTCCGCTCGGAAGTCCTGCGCGAGCAGAGCGTGGTTGCGCGCCCGCTGTCCGGGCCCGCCCCGGTAAGATACATTTCGTTGAGCTGGCGTAAGGATTCTTCACGGACTGCGACTTACGAGTCGCTCGCCAATGATTTGCGCGAGACCTTGCAGCCCTGGCAGCGCCTGCCACAATGGCCACGATCAGTCGATAGGCACCCGGCGCAAGGGCGCCGGTTGCTGCGGCGGTCAGACCGGGGCCGCGGCTGGTAATCAGATCACGCCTGACAGCCTGGTCGGCGCTCAGCGATCCTTCAGGGCCGGTCGCGATGATCCGGTAAGGTGTGCCACCCAGATTGCCGCTGCCTGGATGGGTGATTTCATAGGGTAGGCGCGCGCCCTGACCCGCCTGTACCTGACCCAGCGGCGGGATCTGTGCCGTCATCATATGGCCAGTGAACGGAACACCGTGGCTGCCGCAGCATTGTGTGAGTTCCATCAGCCGTTCGGCCCGGCCCTCTTCGCCCTCGGCCACGATCCGCCATGTTCCGGCGGGCAGTTCCACCGAGATACCTGCGATGCTTTGTTGCGTGCCCTCGGTGCTGCCAAGGGCGATCACCGTGCCGCCCGCACTCTCGGCCCGCCATTCCATCAGCCCGCGCGGCATCCCGGAGCCAGCCTCGCTAAACACGAAATGCTGGGAAAGGAGCGCCGGGCCGACGGGTTCAGACGCGACTTCCGGCGCCGGCGCCCGATCTGCCAAACTGACCTGCCGCAGCGCATCGGCCAGTTCGGCGCCAGAGTTGGTTTCAAACAACATGCCGCCGGTCTGATCTGTGATGCAGGACAGGGCCTCGACCTCGATCCGGGTCAGGCCAAAGCCTACCACATGGGCGCGGATGTCAATTCCTTCGGCGGCGAGTTCGGCGGCCAGTGCACAGGGATCGCCGCCGCAGGTTTCCAGCCCGTCGGTGACAAGGATGATATCGGCCGCCTCAGCCGTCGGCGGGATCTGGCCCCGCGCCAACGCAAGGCTGTCGGTCAGGGGCGTCATGCCGCGCGGCATCAGCGCGCGCAGGCGATCCTCCAGCGCGCCGGGGGCGGTTTGACCCATCGGCACCACCACCTCGATATCGGCGCAATCGCCGCGCCGGTTGTGGCCATATGCGATGACCGAAAGGGGGACGGCGCTGTCGCGGGTGAACGGCAGCTCTTGGCAATGCCGTTTGGCAGAACCTGGAAGGCCGACTGGCGGCCATGAGCCGAACGTGTATCAGGAGCCGGCCCATCCGTTAGACCACCTCTAATTCGAAATTTAATATCCCGCCTCGGCAAGTGTGATCTCTGGATACCGCCCCAGGATCCGGCCTGCTTCGGCTTCTACACTCATCAATGCGCCACGCGACGTCATCATGTGGTCCAGACATTGCAGGACTGCCCTCAGCCGGTTGTTCTGAACGATTGCCGTCGGCACGTTGGCGTTTCGAAGCCGCGACGGCTGCTTCTGGAAGATTCGGTTGAACAGCCGGTCATGGTGCGCGCAGATATTCCGAAGGTCGACGAGCGTCTCTACCCAGTTCTCCAACAGCCTGTCTGACGGGAGCCCGAAGTCGGCCGCCACCGCAGTCACGACAGGACCATCTAGTGCCTTGAGCAACCTGGAGGTGGCGCCGAAGGTCAGGAATTCCTTCAGGGTCCAGATCGCCGGCAGCGGGGGGGCGGAGTATGTCGTCTTGTAGTGTTTCGCGCGCTGGTCCTTGGAGGTTGTGTAAACCGATCCCAGCTTCTGAAGGGCTTCGAGTTGCAACTCCTTGCTTCGGAAGGCCGCCGATGTGAAATACGGGTGACTCCCGAAACGACTACTAAGCTCCTCGGAAACCCGATTGCGCAGCAATATCTCGAACTGCCCAACAGCCGCGAAACAGGCTGCGCGCAATTTCTCGTCGCACTCATATATACGCAGGATGTCTTGGTAGCGGGTCCCCTGGATGAAAGGCTTACCTGGTTGCGTGTGATCGCGTCGGCTCAGGAAGTAGATTCGAAGCCGCTCATACCCGATGAGTTCGATCTTCCGGGCCGCAACGTTCGGCCGTGAGATCAAGAGACCTCTGGCCCGCAGGTGATTGACCCGCTCCGCTGCGTCTGCATGAGGTTTGGCGTAGGGTAGAAGGGCCATCTAAAAACAAAAAGGGCCGCCCTTTTGCACGTTATCGGTTTCCCGACTTCGTGTGGCGACCCATGACAAGGGTCAATATGGGGGCGTAGCTTCCACGTTGCAAGTAAAATGTGAAAACTACAGGTCCGGCTCGCCCGCAGGATAGGCCGATATCGCCATCTCAAGCAAGCTGAAGTCAGGGCCCTTCTGACCAAAGTTCATGCCCGCCAAGAACAGCCCTAATCTCACCTTCGCAATCCACGCGCTGAATAGAAGAACATACCCGCTCATCCTATCCCAAGTCCTCGCCAGCGATGGGCAGATCCAGCTCAACGTCAGCCGCTGGCTTGAGCAGCCCGGCATCTTCCAGGGCCTCGAGGTCCGGCAGATCGCGCAGGGTTTCCAGCCCGAACTGCGCAAGGAACCCCGGCGTGGTGACATAGGTGTAGGGCGCACCCGGCTCGGGGCTCCGCGGGCCCCGGGCGATCAGGGCCTGGCGGTGCAGGCGGGCGATCAGATCGCGGCTGACCTCAAGGCCCGTCAGGCGCGAGATCGCACCGCGGGTCACCGGCTGCATATAGGCGACAATGGTCAGGACGAGGGCTTCGCTCGCCGTCAGATCGCGAGTGGCATCACCCTCACCGCGCGCCACGCGGATAGCGACTGCGTGTTGTGGTCGGGTGCGGAGCTGCCAGCCCCCCGCAATGCGCGCGATCTCGTAAGGACGCCCCGCCAGTTCGGCAGAAATATCCTCGATCAGCAGATCAAGCGCGCAATCCCGACCGACCACCCGGGTCAGGACATCCCGGCCCACCGGTTCGGAGGATGCAAAGAGCACTGCCTCGACCCGCGTCCTCCATTCGCGCCAGCGCAGGGCTTGCGGCAGATCTGCGAGTTCGGTGTCCAGCGGCTCGGCAGATTTCTGGGCCATTATCACAACCCGTAAAGCCGGAAGGTCGCCCGCCCGGTCAACTCGCGCACCAGCCCGAGGGACGTCAGGCGATCAAACAGCCGCCGCGCGGCGCGATCACTGGCCTCGGCCCCGGCCTGAGCGGTCAGAGCATCCTCGGTCAGCAAGGCAGCAATTATGGCGGCGGTGTCTTTTCCCGGCCGCCGCAGATGTGCCGCGCGCAAAGCCTCGGCGCGGCGGGTCAGATCGAGGTGAAGATCGAAGGCGGCAACTGCCCCCCTGCCCCAGGCCGCAGCACAGGCCGCAAGCCATGCCTCGCCCTCCAACCGGAAGGCTGCCCGTGGCAGATGCGCGGCAAGCAGCGGTACCGGCCGGTCCTGGCCGAGCGCCCGGGCCAGAAGAGCGTCCGCCAACCAGAGCGCGAGACCGCGATGGGCCGGGCCCAAGGCGAGAAGTTCACGCGCTGCCTCGGCAGCAAACCGCAAGGGCGGGGCGCGCCCGACAAACCGCGCGCCGAGATCACGCAGCAGCCCGCCTGCCGGCTCGGGTGGCAGATCGAAAAATTCGGCCAGGCGCGCC
>NZ_QNHG01000005.1:106175-108299 GCF_003290025.1 Pseudogemmobacter bohemicus | reverse complement strand
TATCAGTGATATATCCAATGGGAGACAACGAATGAAAGCCATTCTCAAGCTCACTCTCGGCGCGCTGCTTGCCAGCACCGGGCTCGCCTCGGCCGATACGCTCGACAAAATCACAGCGGCAGGGAAGATCGTCGTCGGGGTCAAGAACGACTACCGGCCCTGGGGTTACCTGGATGCCAGCGGTAATATTGTCGGGCTGGAAATCGACCTTGCAAAGGACATCGCCAGCCGCCTTGGCGTCGAGGTTGAACTGGTGCCGGTCGTGGCCTCGAACCGGATGGAGTTCCTGCAACAGGGCCGGATCGACCTGATCATCGCAACGCTTGGTGACAACCCGCAACGCCGCGAAGTGGTGGGGATGGTCGAGCCGAACTACTATGCCGGCGGCGCCAATGTGCTGGCCCCAAAGGCGAACGGGCTGAAAGAATGGACAGATCTGGAGGGCAAGGATCTTTGCGCCATCCAGGGCAGCTATTACATCCGCGAAACCACCCAGAAATACAAAACCAATATCCTGGCCTTTGCGGGCGTGCCTGAGGCCACTGCCGCGCTGACCAATGGCAGCTGTGTGGGTCTGATCTATGACAATCCTGGATCGAGAGCCAGCTGGCCTCCGAGACGGTCTGGGCCGATTACGAGATGCCCTTTGTCACCGAGCAGCTGCAGCCCTGGGCAATTGCCGTGCCGCTTGCAGAACTGGACGGCCCCTATGGCCAGAAGATCAGCGAGATCATCACCGACTGGCACAAGACCGGCTTCCTGATCGAGGCCAATGCAGCGAACGGCATCGCCGCCAGCCCCTTCCTGGAAGAGCAGCACGAGAAGCTGAGGTAACGCATCCAGATCAGGCCGGTCCGCTTTGCCGGGCCGGCCCGTTTCCCGGAGGGTTCGGTGGAAACAGTCGAGACGTTTTTCCAGTGGCTGCGTCAGAGCCAGGGTATCAATCTGACAATCGGCTATGACGCCTGGGACCGCGCGCAATTCTTCAGCGGGCTCTGGATGACGGTCAAGCTTTCCGTCCTGTCGATCCTGTTCTCGCTGCTGGTGGGCGTGGTGGGGGCCTGGGCGCAGGGCTCGCAATCCAGGCTTTTGCGGCTGCCGGTGGGTCTGTTCGTGACCTTCTTCCGCAATACGCCGCCGCTGGTGCAGCTTTATTTCTTCTTCTTCGCGCTTGGCTCTATCCTGCGGGTGCAAAATGACGCCGGGATCAGCGTGCCGATGATTTCGGCCTTCAGCTGGGCGGTGATTTCGCTGTCGCTTTTTGCCGGGGCACTGAATACCGAGATTTTCCGCTCTGGCATCGACGCGGTGCCGAACTCGACCATCGAGGCGTCAGAGGCGCTCGGTTTCACGCGGTTCCAGACCTATATCTATGTGGTTTTGCCGCTGGCGCTGCGCATCTCGCTGCCGTCTCTGGGCACGAACCTCGTCAATCTCGTGAAAACCACCACGCTGGCCTATGCGATTGCGGTGCCCGAACTCCTGTATTCGGCGGCGCAGATCTGGTCCGAGCAGCTGAATGTCCGCGAGATGATGACCGTGCTTCTGCTGACTTACATTCTGCTGGTCGCCGTGCTGGTCTGGATCATGGGTCGCTGGGAAAAATCCCTGCGCATCCCGGGATATGGAGTCTGATATGTGGTTGCCTCCGATCCCTGAACCTGCTCGCGATCCTGCCCTGCGGCGCCCTGGTCATATGGATGTGCTTTTGCCGCGCCGCGCCTATGCGGCACCGGCGCTGAACTGGCGCGAGCTGTTGTTCAACCCGGTCTCGATGGTGCTGCTCTTTGCCGGGCTGGCCGCCAGCCTGATCGGCGCGGCCTGGGCGCAGGATGCGGCCTCCGGCCAGGCGTCTGTCTTTTCGGTCCTGCTGAAATGGACGCCGCTGCTGGGGCAGGGCTTTGCCTATAATGTGCTGATTTCGGTTCTGTCGATGCTGATCGGGACGGTTCTGGGCGTGGTGCTTGGCATTCTGCAGGTCTCGCCGCTGATGCCGGTGCGCAAGGTGGCCTGGCTGGTCACGCAGTTCTTCCGCAACTCGCCCTGGCTGGTCCTGCTGTTCTACTCGATCCTGCTGATCCCCTTCCAGGTCACGATTTTCGGCATCACAGTGCCGTTTCCCGG
>NZ_QNHG01000005.1:99840-104123 GCF_003290025.1 Pseudogemmobacter bohemicus | reverse complement strand
GGCATTAAGGAAAATCCGCTGTTGCCTGTATGTCCCGGCCAGCATGCCGTTCACCTCGTCGAGAATGATCATCTTCGCCCCGGCCGTGCGCAGCAGCGCGCGGCAGACATCTTTCTCGCGGGCCAGTGTGCCCCCGGCCATTGCCGGCGCGCCCATACTGGACAGCAATTCGCGGTAGAGGTCCCGTTCGAGCGGCTCGGACGGCACTTGAGCAACCACCACTGGACGACGATCAACACCGGTCACCTGACAGAACTTTGGCGGGTGAGCGCGCTCGAACTTGCGGACAATCTTGGTCTTTCCCATGCCCGTGTCGCCATAGATCAGCAAACAGGGCATCCGGTCACGGGCTGGGTAGGTCAGCAGGTTTTCCAGGCGCGCGAGCGCCAGGCCAGCCTGATCGAAGCCGATCCAGCGGTCGGCCCGGATCCAGGCGATACGCTCATCATCCGGGAGCGCCGCGAACTTCCGATACGCCGGATCGAGATGCGGGCACTCCCCTGCCCCGCTCATGACCATTCCTCCACTTCGAACGTGGGCACCATGTCGCCATGCCCGCCATGATGTCCTGCATGTGCAGTTGCAGGTCCCTCATCTGTGGCTGCCGAAGCGCCCGACTGAACGTCGGCGGGCCGAGAGCCCGCTGCGATCCCATGTCCATGCTGATGATGCTTGTTCTGGTGTGGATCCGACATAGCTGCGCTCCTTTCCCGTTGCCAGGGTGGATCAAAACCCCCTGCCAGTCGGGCGGCGGGATGGCCGGGAGCAAGCCACCCCGCACGCCACTGAAGAGCCCTACAGGCCGCGGGCGGCGAGCCAGGCCTTCATCTCGGCAATCTCGGCTTCCTGAGCCGCGATCACCTCTTCCGCGAGCTTGCGGATTTCAGGGTCGGTTCCATGTTCCAGCTGGATCTGCGCCATGGCGACTGCGGCTTCGTGGTGCGGGATCATGCCTCGCACAAAGTCGACGTCGGCATCACCCGTATAGGGGACCATCATGTCGGCCATCATCTTGTCCATGGCGGCGGCATAGGCCTGTGCAGACGGATTGTCGGCGAGTTCCGGCGGGATTAGCGACGTGTGGCTCATCATGCCCATGTCTCCCATTCCGCCCATGTTGGAATGGTCCATCCCTTCCATGGTCTGGGCGATGGCGAGGCCGCCAACAAGGGCAATGGCTGCTGCGGAGAGCACTACTGTGCGTTTTTTCATTTTCGGGTGTCCTGTAATGTTTTGGATGCTTCAGGCCGGGGCGTAGCCGACCTCGGTCAGGGCCGCGACCAGCCGATCACGCGCAACTGCGGACGTGACTTCGACCTTGTGCGTGCTCGGGTCCGCCTTGACGTCGGCGGCCGGATCCACCGACTGGATCGCCTTCGTCACACTGCGGGCGCAACCGCCGCAGGTCATGTTCTCGATATGGAACTGCATGAGTTTCTCCTTTGGGGTTTTGCCTCATGCGCCATCAGATAGGGGTTCCCACGGTTGTAAGGTCAAGCCCACAAAGCCGTGATGACGAATCTCAGGTTACCCCTTGACCTTACCATGATGGGAAGCCCTATCTCATATAGCAGAGGCATCCTTGGAAGGAGTTCCGTGATGAACATGCTCGCAAAGCAGTCGTCTCGACTTGATACCGATCTTATGACGATCGACGTCGACGGGATGACTTGCGCGTCCTGCGTCGCACATGTCGAACGGGCTTTGAAGGCTGTGCCGGGGGTGACGACGGCATCAGTTAACCTTGCCACGGAGCGAGCCGAGGTTACGGGCGTGGCGCTCGATCGCGCTGCATTGGTGAAGGCCGTCGAAGATGCGGGCTACGATGTGCCAGCAAAGCCCATCGACCTAGCAATCGAAGGGATGACCTGTGCCTCTTGCGTGGCGAGGGTCGAACGGGCGTTGGCATCAGTGCCGGGGGTAGCGTCTGCCACCGTCAATCTGGCTACCGAGCGGGCAACAGTGCGAGGATCGGCCGATGTGGCGGCGCTGACCCGAGCGGTAGCAGACGCGGGATATGACGCCCGCCCCGCAGCCCCAGCTATGGCTGCGCATGATGGCGCGACAGCGAAAAAGGCCGCAGAAGAAGCGTTGCTGAAGCGAGATTTTGTAATCGCTGCCGCCCTTTCGTTGCCGGTCTTCGTTCTGGAAATGGGGTCGCACCTGTTCATGTCGGTCCACATGGCCATAATGAACACGATCGAGATGCAGAACAGTTGGTATCTGCAGTTCGCCCTGACCTCGGCCGTCCTCTTCGGCCCCGGCTTGCGCTTCTTCCGCAAGGGCCTGCCTGCGCTTGCCCGCTTCACCCCCGACATGAACAGCCTGGTCGCCGTCGGCACCTCGGCCGCCTACGGCTATTCGCTGGTCGCCACCTTCGCCCCAGGGTTCCTGCCTGCCGGGACAACGTATGTCTACTACGAGGCGGCGGCGGTGATCGTCACGCTGATCCTGCTCGGTCGCTACCTCGAAGCGCGCGCCAAGGGTCGCACGTCCGAGGCGATCAAGCGGCTGGTTGGCCTACAGGCCAAGACAGCCCGGGTGATCCGCAGCGGCGGGGTGGTCGAGGTGCCTGTTTCCGAGGTGCGCCCGGGAGATGTCGTCGAGGTCCGCCCCGGTGAGCGGGTGCCAGTCGATGGTGAGGTAATGACTGGCGCAAGCTGGATCGACGAGAGCATGATTTCGGGCGAGCCGCTGCCGGTGGAGAAGACCGCTGGGAATGGGGTAACCGGCGGAACTGTAAACCAGACAGGTGCCTTTACGTTCCGCGCCACCGCGGTGGGCGAGGCGACGATGCTCGCTCAAATCATTCGCATGGTCGAGGCGGCACAGGGCGGCAAGCTGCCGATCCAGGCACTCGTCGACAAGGTCACGATGTGGTTCGTCCCGGTAGTGATGGCGCTTGCAGCACTGACCTTTGCCGTCTGGCTGATCTTCGGCCCCGACCCCGCGCTGACCTTCGGTCTTGTCAATGCCGTAGCCGTGCTGATCATCGCTTGCCCCTGCGCCATGGGCCTCGCCACGCCGACCTCGATCATGGTGGGCACCGGGCGCGGGGCCGAAATGGGGGTGCTGTTCCGCAAGGGCGAGGCGCTCCAGTCTCTTCAGGGGGTGAAGGTCGTGGCACTCGACAAGACCGGCACGCTAACCGAGGGCAGGCCGAGCCTCACCGACCTCGATCTTGCACCAGGTTTCGATCGCGCCGCCGTTCTGTCACTCTTGGCAGCCGTCGAAGCGAAGTCCGAGCACCCGATCGCCCGCGCCATCGTAAAGGCCGCAGAAGACGAAGGTTTGTCCCTGCCCGCCGTCACAGCCTTCGACTCCGTTACCGGCTTCGGCGTCACTGCACAGGCGGGCGGGCAGCGGATCGAGATCGGCGCTGATCGCTACATGGCCCGACTGGGGATTGACGTGTCGCCCTTTGGGAATAGTGCAGCTCGATTGGGAGACGAAGGCAAGTCGCCGCTCTATGCCGCCATCGACGGCAAACTCGCTGCCATCCTTGCTGTCGCGGACCCGATCAAGGAGACCACGCCAACGGCAATCCGCGCCCTGCACACTATGGGGCTGAAAGTTGCGATGATCACTGGCGACAACGCCCGCACCGCAGGCGCCATCGCCCGCCAACTCGGCATCGACGAGATCGTGGCCGAAGTGCTGCCGGACGGCAAGGTCGCCGCAGTCAAGCGACTGAAGGCGTTGGGACAGCTCGCCTATGTCGGCGACGGCATCAATGATGCCCCGGCCCTGGCCGAGGCTGACGTTGGCCTTGCTGTCGGAACGGGGACCGACGTAGCGATCGAGGCGGCGGATGTTGTGCTCATGACCGGTCGCCTGACGGCGGTATCGGACGCCATCGCGCTATCCAAGGCCGTGATGCGCAACATCCGGCAGAACCTGTTCTGGGCCTTTGCCTATAACGCTGCCTTGATCCCGGTAGCCGCAGGCGTGCTGTGGCCGAGCTTCGGCGTTCTTCTGTCGCCGATCTTCGCTGCCGCCGCGATGGCCTTGTCGTCGGTCTTTGTTCTTGGAAACGCGCTCCGGTTGCGGCGGTTCCGGGCCGCAGTTATGCATTGAAGGAGGCATGATCATGAATATTGGTGAGGCGGCAAAGGCCTCGGGCGTGTCGGCCAAGATGATCCGCTACTACGAATCCATTCGCCTTATTACGACCGCAGGGCGGACCGGATCAGGCTACCGCGTCTACTCTCCGACTGAAGTGCAGATGCTGCGGTTCATTCGTCGGTCCCGCGACCTTGGCTTTTCGGTCGAGAAGATAGAAG
>NZ_QNHG01000005.1:96042-99725 GCF_003290025.1 Pseudogemmobacter bohemicus | reverse complement strand
AGCTTCTGGCACTCTGGCGCGACCGGACCCGTCAAAGCGCGGATGTGAAACGCCTTGCGACGGACCAGATCGACGGCCTCGAACGGAAGGTGCGCGAGATGCAGGCCATGATCGACACGCTGCGCCAGCTAGCCGACGCATGCTGCGGCGATCACCGGCCCGACTGCCCGATCCTGGCTGACCTCGGGCACGGGGTGGAGCATGGATCTGATTGCACGACACAGCAGAGCGGCAAAGCAGTACCGGTGCAGCATTCTCACTCCCGGGTAGTTAGTTGACTTCGCGGGGGTTCGGCGCGAAGCTCTCATTGTTTGGTGTTCAAGGGGCGCAGAGTCCCGGAACTCAATCGGGAATGAGGAAGGGCGGACCCAATTGCGGCGCTCGAGGCCTCAGCCGCCCCCGCGACTGTATGCGGTAGCGGTCCTTCATCGTGCCACTGGGCCAATGCCCGGGAAGGCGAAGGACTGTGTTAATCCGGGGAGTGGACAGAACATGGGGGTCATGCGGGGCGTTTTCTGTTTGCGACGGTCAGCCGACCATCGAGAACTGCGGCCCTTGTGACGGCTACTCGGTGAGCCCCTTTGGGCGACCAACGCATCCTCTTGCGCTTTCCCATGCGGGCATTGGCAATGTCATCAACTGATCCTTCGGCACGAGAAGACGAGATGGGCAGCCCGTTACGGTACCGTCGGCCATAGTCGACAAGGGCTTCCATGTTTTTCGCGAGATAGGTGTACAGTGTCTCGCAGCGGGCCTGCACACGAGCGGCAGCGGTGCGGACAGCCAGAGGTTCTTCCCCGAGGCCGACGCAATCATGCATCAGCGCCTTCAGATATGTTTCCGCCACCCGTGCTCTGCCATGCCAAAGCCGCCAACGGAGGCTTTTCGCGGGGCGCTGGAACAGCACTGGAACTCCAGTGAACCCCGGTGTCTGGACCAGACCCTGAACGGCGGCCTCGATATGTTGAATGCGCATCGAGATGTGCCACCAGTCGAGGATATGTTTCACCTGACCGTCGCCACCCACGGCATTCCGTATGAGGTTCGGGAGAGCAAGCTCGCCATCAGAGATTGCCGTCAACAGACGGCCTGGCTTCCATCCATAGTCGGACAGCTCTTCTCGCATGCGGCTGCTTGGCGATGCCGTCGCATTGGCGACCAAGCCAAATCGTCGGCACATATTGCGACTTTCAATCTTGCCGACCACAAGATCCAGGTGTCGCTGCTGATACTCCGGTCGACAGCGGATATGCGCACCGTCCAGAAAAACCGTCAAACCACCTTTGGGCGGGGCTTCAACGGGATCGCCTGATGCCCTTCGACTTTTCTCGAGCCCAGTGGCTACTCTTCCCAACCGGTCACGCACCGTGGTGTGATGGGGCGGATGGCAGGGGAGGAAGCTTTTCATCAGCCGCGCCGCTTCGCGAAAGGTATGCCGGGAACCAAGGTCCGCATGTAGCCGTTGCAGCTCCGGGGTAGCCCGGTCTGGAAAGAAATAGGCCAGCGGAGAAATAGGTCCACCGGGCATCGCCGCTGACCTGGCATCACACGAACAGCGGCGCATGCGCGCGGCTTTGACCCGAACCCGCCCAAAGAGCGTGTCGAGATCGCGCGTGCGATAGTCATGAATGGCACGAACCGAGGCGCAATCCGGGCATACGCGGCTTTCTCGAATGATCTCATCGACCTGATCGTAAAGGATTACCCTCTGGATCTGTTCGAGGATCCTTTTCCCATCCTCGAGGCGCAGCCCGATCCCGTCTGGGCAGGTCACCCGGTATGGTCGAGAAATGCCGTCAAGCTGATGAGTGCGCTTCTCCCCGTTGTCGAAGGTCGTTTCGATTGTAATCCGTACGTCCATGGCAGCCCCCCATACAAAGAGCTTACCTTAGCACAGGCCAGATCACCGACGACGACCCCCATGTTCTGTCCACTCCCGCGTCGCAGCATCGCGAAATGGCTGCAGTTCGAAACACCACCGGACCGCAGGCGGGCCGCTTTGAAGCCGAGTTCGCCATGGTATTTTGAAGAGTTCCTGAGCCAAAGCTGGAAGGAGGGCATTCGAACTGGCAGCGCCCTTTTCAGTCTGATCCAAGAGCGTGGTTACGAGGGGAGCCAGTCGCATTTGCAGCGGCTGCTGGCGGGTTGGCGCAGAGCCGAACAGCAAGCGAGCGATCCCAAGGTAGAACACAAGATCCTGGAGCCGGTTCGGGACCCGGAAACGGGGCACGCGATCTCCCCGGTCATCGCGGCCGCGCTGTGCATCAAACCGCGCGGCAAGCTCACCTCGGATCAGGCGCGTAAAGTCGATGCTCTCAAGACCCGCTCTCCCGCCTTCGTATCGATGCGCAGCCTCGCCATGCGGTTCAACGGTATCATGCGTGGGCGCGACGCAGGCCCGCTCCCTGCATGGATCGACGACGCAATCGAAACCGAGTTGGTGCCGATCGTGCGCTTTGCCCGCACATTGAACCGGGACTTCGATGCGGTCAAAAACGCGATTGAGATGCCTTGGAGCAACGGCCAGGCGGAAGGTCAGATCAACCGCCTGAAAATCCTCAAACGCGCCATGTACGGTCGGGCCGGCCCAGAATTGTTGCGGGCAAGAATGCTACCGTTTGACCACACAAAGTGAGGCAGAGCCAGTAATTTTTCGTAATCGTTTTTCTTTTTGAGCGTCCTTGCCTTAACGTGGATGGAAAGGACTACGCACGGCTTTTTCGTGCGCGGTACCAGATCTGGCAAAAAAGGCCAAGCACGACAGGAGCCAGTGCGGACATGAGTGAACTGACGCAATACGCCATTCTGCTCGGCCTGACGTTCGGCACGGTCGGGCTGGTCCTGAGCATCTATGCCCTCGCCCGTGCGATCGGGCGGGCCCGTGCCGAACCCGCCAAGGACGTGCCCGCAACCGCCGGCACGCTGGCCCGCGATCCGGTCTGGGTCCGATACCACGCCAAGTATTACGGCTATGCGCTATTGTTTCTGGCCTTCGATATGGAGATGGCGTTCATGTACCCTTGGGCGGTCGTCTACCGTGAAGAGGGGCTGGTTGCCCTGCTCGACATGGGTGTCTTTCTCGCAATCCTGTTTCTCGGCCTGCTCTATGGATGGAGCCAGGGCGCGCTGAGGCGGCAATGATGGATTTGTCCGGAGCACGTCAGGGTCTGTTGCGCGGTTTCCGCGGGTTGGTCGCCGGGGCCATGGCGCGGGACTTGCGCACGTTCGTTGTTCCCGGTGAGGATATCGCAAATGCCCGTGGTCTCGATCTGGACGCCGCAGGGCTGATCCGCGCGGTGACGCCGCGCCACGCGAACGTCTTGCTGATCGCGGGGCCCTTGCCCACTGCGCTGGCCGATGCGGCCAGCGTCGTCTGGGCCCAGATGCCGCGACCCCGGTGCATTCTGGCGCTTGGTGAGGTCGATCTTGGCCCTCTGCCCACTGCCGACGTGACGGCGGAGATGTCGCAGGCGGGCCTGATCTCCGGACTGGAGGATCTGCGCAAACTGCTCCGCAATGGGGCTTTTGCACCAGACATCACGGAGTTTGATGCGCCTGCCCTGTCGGAGCGGATCGAATACACCTGCCCCATGCATCCCGAAGTCGTTTCGGACGAACCCGGCAAATGCCCGAAATGCGGGATGTTCCTTGTGGAACGCCGCGTTTCCGGCGCGGCGTCGCAC
>NZ_QNHG01000005.1:92219-95998 GCF_003290025.1 Pseudogemmobacter bohemicus | reverse complement strand
CGTCCACGGGTTCTACGCAAGCAGAAAAGGCCCATCATCACGCGGATGCTGTGACCAGCGCCGAGGCGTCCACTTCCTATGTTTGCCCCATGCACCCAGAGGTCACCTCCGACACGCCCGGCTCCTGCCCCAAATGCGGCATGGACCTCGTTCCGCAGGCCGAGGCCGGAGGCCACGCGCACAGTGGACATGGCAGTCACAAGCACCACGCGCACACGCCAGCCCAAGAGGGCCAAGGGGGGCACGCTGCGCATGGCGCACACGGGCAGCAGGATGCGCATAGCGAGCATCATGGCCACGCAGGCCACGGCGCAGCGCCCGACATCCCGGGGATCGAGCCACATTTCATGTCCATGGTCGAGCTGACGGAAGGCAAACCGGTCAGCCCCGACGGGTTGGTGATGGAATGGATAGACGCTCCATTCGGCCCATTCTTCCCGGGTCTGCCAAGCGGACTGCATATGGTTCTGACCCTCGATGGAGACAGCGTCGCGGGCGCCGAGATCAGAGGGATGGAGGCGGCAGCGCTGCCATCAGGCGTTGCTCTCGAAGACTTTGCTGCAAGTCTTGCAGACGCGGTGCCCCTGTCACCTGTGGCGATGCGCGAACTGGCCTGCCGCGCTGCCGAAGCTGCAACAGGGCAGACCGCGCCGAAAGACGTGCTGACGGCGCGCGCCGCGGCGGTTGAACGCGAAAGGATCGCAAGCCATCTCAACTGGCTTGCCGGGTTGGCTCGACAAGCGGGCCTTGCACCGCTGGGGCGCCGGGCGGCGGCCATGGAACACCGCGTCCGGACGGCTAAAGCGGATGACGTGGCAGAGCAAGCAACCTCTATAACGAGCCTTCTGCACGTTGCACTCAACCGATCACTTATGGGACCAAAACTGACCGGGATCGGGACGCTTCAGGGAGCATCGGAAGGTCCTGTGGCACGTGCGGCGGGCCATGCGTCCGATGCCAGACACGGCGACGGGGTCTACGACGAATTAGGTTTCGAACCGATCACGCAGGATGAAGGCGACGCGATGGCGCGGCTACGCCAACGCTGTGCGGAGATTGCGCAAAGCCTTGATCTGATAGCCGAGGCGGGCGCGATTGCGATACCAGTGATGCCGCGTGCAAAAGGCGACGGCCATGGCATGGCCACACTGGAAACACCGCGCGGACCGGCAACCCTGCACCTGACATTGAAGGGTGGCATGGTTTCCTCGACCCATCTGACCACACCTTTCGCGGCACTCGCTGCGCATGTGCCCGACCTGATAAAGCAGATGGAACTTGCCGACGCACTGACCGCAATCGCCTCGCTCGATCTTGATCCCTGGAGCGCGTCACAATGAGTATCGCGATGATCCTTTTGGCGCTTGCTGTCGGCTGCTACGCAGTGGCCGTTCTGGAAAGCTGGGCGGTTCACGGACGCCTGAGCCTGACACGCCCGGCGACTTCGGCACTTGCTCTTTTGGGCCGTGAACAGATCATGCCCCGCACGCCCGACCGGCTCTTCTTCGAATCCGGCCCGGTCCTACTGCTGGTCGCGGGATTGCTGTCGGTGGCGGTGATCCCGCTGGCGCCGGGGCTGATCATTACCGATCTGGCCATTGGCGCGTTGTTTCTGAACGCCGCGCTGGCCTATGTACTGGTTGCCCTTATCATGGCGGGCTGGGGGCCCAACGGAGCTTATGGGATGATCGGCGGCTGGCGCTTTCTGGGCCAGTTCATCGCCTATGCCATGCTGATCGTGATGCCCATAACGGCAGTGGCGATGCGGGCGGAGTCGCTCTCCACCACCCAGATCGTCCTGTCTCAGGCGGCGCTGTGGAACGTCGCCTATCAGCCCATCGGCTTCGTCCTGTTCGTCATCGCGGCGATGGGTGTCGCCTGGCTGCCGCCCATCGACCTGCCCACCGGCGGCGGCGATCTGGCGGGTGGAGTCGAGGCCGAATACACCGGCGCGCGGCTGGCCGTCCTGCGGCTGGCACGGCTTGTGATCATCGTCGCACTGGCCAGCGCAACCGTCACTTTCTACCTCGGAGGCTGGCTTGGCCCGTGGCTGCCGGGCTGGGTTTGGACTGCGCTCAAGACGCTCGCCGTGGCAGCAGGGATGCTTGCGCTCGGATCCAGACTGCCGCGCCTGCGCGAGGCGAAGTATCTTGAACTGAGCTGGAAGCTCGGCATCACCCTGGCGCTGGCCAATATCTTCCTTGTGGGCGTCATCGCCCTCGTGGTGCCGATATGAGCCTTGCCACCGCCCTGTTTCTCGCGTTTTTCGGTGTTGCCGCGATCTGGTTCGGGATCGTCGTCTTTCGCACGCATTCCATGGTGCGTTCGGCCATCGCGCTCCTCTTCAGTCAGACCGCCATCGGGGCGATGTTCCTTGTCATGCAAGCCGAGTTCCTGGGCGTGCTCCAGATCATGATGATGGCCACCGAGATGAGCGTCATGGCGATCTTCATGGTCATGTTCATGATGGACCCCGGCGGCATGGGCAAGATGGACATGACACACCAGAAACGCCTGTCGCTCTGGGCAGGCGGGATTGGCTTGGTTGCCGCGCTTGTGGTGATCTGGACCGCCGGCTGGCAAGGCCCCGTGCCCGACGTGCCCGGGGCCGATGAACAGGCGCGCTTGCTGGGACGCGAAATCCTCGGACGCTCGATGTTCATCTTTGAAAGCGCGGCGCTGATGATCCTGACCGCGATGATCGCCGCGACCATGGTCGCCATCGCCCCGCAAGAGGAGGACACCCCATGATCCCCGAGCTCATGATCGCGCTCAGCGTCGGTGCGGCGCTTTTCGGCGTTGGTCTCTATGGCGCGCTCAGCCAGACCAACCTTGTCATGATCATCATGGGGGTCGAGCTGATCCTTGCCGCGGCACTGCTCAATCTCGTGGCGTTCTGGCGCTATCTGCACCCCGATGTGACCGCGGCGAAGATGTTCGTGCTAATTGTCATGGCGGTGATGGCGGTCGAGATGGCCGTGGGTTTCGGCATCGCCATCGCGCGGTTCCGCTCGCGCGGGTCGGTCGAGATGGAAGAAGCGCGGGAGCTCAAGGGGTGATCTGGCTGGCGCTGACGATCCTCGCGCCCCTGGGCGCGGGCCTGACGGCCCTTGCGCTGCGGCGGGCGCCGGAGGCGATTGCGCTAATCGGCGCAGCCCTGGGCCTTGCCGGGGCAATTGCGCTGTTCGCCGGGGTGGCGGGCGGTACGGATATCACGGCCAGTCTGCCTTTCCTGCCGGACCTGCCGATCCGGTTGGTGGCCAGCCCGCTGACGGCAACGCTGGCGCTGGTCGTCGCGACCGTCGCGGCCATGGTCCTGACCTATGCGGCGGGCTACATGGCGCAGGATCCGGAACGCCCCCGCTTTTTCGGCACCATGCTGATGTTCGTGGCCGCGATGCAACTTCTGGTGCTGTCGGGCGACTGGATCACACTTCTGGCGGCGTGGGAAATGATCGGTTTCGCCTCTTACCTTCTGATCGGGTTTTGGCACGGACGCAACGGAGTGCCCGGGGCGGCCATGAGGGCGTTCCTCTATACCCGGACGGCCGATCTGGGCCTCTACCTCGCGGCCTTCCTGCTGATCGGTATCGCCGGAACCTCCGAGATATCGGCCACGCTTGCCACCACCGGCACCCCGGCGCTGATCGCGGGCCTGCTGCTCTTGTTCGCGGCGATGGGCAAGTCGGCGCAGGTGCCGATGCAGGACTGGCTGATGCGGGCGATGGCGGGACCAACGCCGGTGTCTGCCCTGCTCCACTCGGCCACGCTGGTAGCGG
>NZ_QNHG01000005.1:25489-92194 GCF_003290025.1 Pseudogemmobacter bohemicus | reverse complement strand
GGGATTGAAACCCGCCGCTTTCCAGACGGCGAGACCTATCTGCGGCTGTTGGCGCCCGTGAAGGGTCGTGCCGTCGATGTGGTTGCCACGCTGGCCGGACCGAACCCGGATTTCCTCCGCCTTGCCTTTGCCGCCGATGCGGCCCGCGCGCAGGGGGCAGCGCGTGTCCGTTTGGTTGCGCCCTATCTTGCCTACATGCGGCAGGACAAGGCGTTCAAACCTGGCGAAGCGGTGACGTCCGACACGTTCGCACGGCTCGTCTCGTCACTGTTCGATGGGCTTGTGACGGTGGATCCGCATTTGCACCGCCGCACTGCGCTGTCTGACCTCTACGACATTCCGGCCGCAGCGGTGCAGGCGGCCCCGGCGCTGGCCGACTGGATCGTGGCCAATGTGGAACGACCGCTACTGATCGGGCCGGATTCCGAAAGTGCGCAATGGGTGCAAGCCATCGCCGAGCGGATCAGCGCGCCCTGGAGGGTGATGGAAAAGACCCGGCGCGGCGACTATGACGTATCGGTCGACCTGCCGGACCTGACTGGACATGCGCTATGCACCCCGGTTCTGATCGACGATATCGCCTCGTCCGGACGCACCTTGATCGCGGCGGCTGACCTTCTTGCCGCGCGGGGCATGGCGCGGCCGGTCTGTGCCGTGGTCCATGCGCTTTTCGCCGGGGACGCCTTCGCGCGGCTTCAGGCGGTCTCGGCGCGTGTGGTGTCCTGCGATAGCGTGCCGCATCCCTCGAATGCGATCCCGCTTGCCCCGCTGGTGGCGCACGCATTGGCGGGGCTGGCCGCACGATGAATCACATACCGGCTTCGGCCCTTGACGGAGGTCTTTCATGCTGACCCTTACGACGCACGGCGCGGCGGGAACCGTTACCGGCTCGCGCCATCTGCTGACCCGCGGCAACCAGCGTATTCTGGTGGATTGCGGCATGTTTCAAGGTCTGAAGAACCTGCGCGACCTGAACTGGGCGCCGTTTCCGGTAGAACCCCGGTCGATCGGCGCGGTCGTGCTGACCCATGCGCACCTGGACCATTCCGGGTATCTGCCGAAACTGGTGGCCGACGGGTTCCGCGGCCCGATCTACGCCACTCCCGCAACGCGGGCTGTGGCCGAACTGATCCTGCGCGACAGCGGCTATCTGCAGGAAAAGGATGCGGAATACGCCAATCGCAAGGGCTATACCAAGCACAAGCCGGCGCGGCCCCTGTATGGCGTCAAGGACGCCGAACGCGCGCTGGAGGCCTTTGTCGAGGTCGATTTCCACGCGACGACGACCGTCCTCGGGGATGCGGCGCTGACCTATCGGCGCGCGGGGCACATTCTGGGTGCCGCGACCGCCAGCATCGACTGGGGCGGGCGCAAGGTGGTGTTCTCGGGCGATCTCGGGCGCTACGGCGATGAAGTCATGGTCGACCCCGAGCCGGTGGAAGAAGCGGATCACATCGTCATCGAATCGACCTACGGCAACCGCAGCCACGACCAGACCGACCCGGCCGAGGCGCTGGCGGCGCTGATCTCGCGCACTGCGGCACGGGGTGGCACCGTGGTCATTCCGGCCTTCGCCGTTGGAAGGGCGCAAAGCCTGCTCTACTACATCTGGAAGCTGAAGCAGGGCGGTCGGTTCCGGGATCTGCCGGTCTACCTCGACAGTCCGATGGCGATCAATGCGAGCGAGCTGCTTTGCACCTACCCGAATGACCACCGCATGTCGGTGGATACCTGCCGCGACGCTTGCGCGATTGCAACCTATGTCCGCGATGTGGAGAAATCGAAGGCAATTACCACCAACCCCTACCCGAAGATCGTGATTTCAGCCAGCGGCATGGCCACCGGGGGACGCGTCCTGCACCACATCCGCGCCTTTGCGCCCGACCGGCGCAACCTCATCCTCTTTTCCGGCTTTCAGGCGGCGGGGACGCGCGGGCGGTCGATGGTCGATGGCGCGTCCGAAGTGAAGATGTTCGGCGAATGGGTGCCCGTGCGGGCCGAAGTGGCGAACCTGCCAATGCTTTCCGCCCATGCCGATGCGGGCGAACTGCTTCGATGGCTGGGCGGGTTTCGGGCTGCACCGAAACACGTGACGATCGTCCACGGCGAGCCGGAGGCCGCCGAGGCGCTGCGAGTGAAGATCAAGCGCGACCTTGGCTGGCATGCGGACGCCGCACGACAGGATCAGGAGTTCGCACTGTGAGCGAAGCGATCGCCGACGCCCGCGCCGCGCTGCCGCTGATGCGGCTTTTGCGGATCGGCCTGCACAGTCAGGGTGAAGCGATTGCCATGATGCGATCCGATTGTCAGGTGTGCCGGTCCGAGGGGCTGCATGCCCGTGCGCGCGTCGAAATCGACTCTGGCGGGCGCCGGATCACCGCCCGGCTTCTGCCCGTGGACGGAACGGTGCTGAACCTGCACGAAATTGCGCTCTCAGAAGATGCATGGGCGCGCCTCGGTGCAGCAGAGGGGGACGAGGCAATCGTTCGGCCTGCACCGGCGGCGGACTCGATGTCCCTGGTGCGCCGCAAGCTATATGGTGGTCACCTTGAGGAGACGGACTTTGCTGCCATCCTGCGGGATGTCCAGGGCGGTCGTCTCAGCGATATTCAGATCGCAGCCTTCCTGTCCGCCGGTGCCGCGCTGCCGCTTGACGATTCCGAGACCATCGCTCTGACGCGAGCCATGGTCGAAGTCGGAGAAAAGTTAAGCTGGAACGCGCCTCGTGTCATGGACAAGCACTGCGTCGGTGGCCTTCCCGGCAATCGGACGACGCCAATCGTTGTCGCTATCGTGGCGGCATGTGGCCTGGTGATCCCGAAGACGTCTTCGCGGGCCATTACCTCGCCTGCGGGGACGGCGGACATGATGGAAACGCTGGCCCCTGTCAATCTGGACCTGCCTGCTATTCGCCGCGTTGTCGAGGCGGAGGGAGGCTGCGTCGTCTGGGGTGGTGCGGTCCGACTGAGCCCGACAGATGATGCCTTCGTGCGGATCGAACGCGAGATCGACATCGATGCCGAGAGCCAGCTGATCGCGTCGGTCCTGTCAAAGAAAGTTGCCGCCGGATCGACCCATGTCGTCATCGACATTCCCGTCGGCCCCACGGCCAAGATAAGGACCGTCGAGTCTGCACGCGCGCTTGCCGCACGGCTGTCGCTGGTGGGAACGACGCAGGGACTCGAGGTTGCCTGCCTGCTCACCGATGGCAGCCAGCCGGTCGGGCGGGGCATCGGTCCGGCACCCGAGGCGCGTGATGTCATGGCCGTCTTGAGACGCGAAGCCGGGGCACCACGGGACCTTGCCGAACGTGCCCTTGCCTTGGCGACGGCGTTGCTGGAGACCGGCGGGGCAGCTGCGCCCGGTACGGGTTCCCGCCTTGCGCGGGCTGTGCTTGCTGACGGACGCGCCTGGACGAAATTCGCCGCTATCTGCGAGGCACAGGGCGGCCTGCGTGAGCCGCCCGAAGCGGTGCAGAGCCATGAAGCAGTGTCACCGTCTTCCGGAACGATTGCCGCAATCGACAATCGGCGACTGGCGCGGCTGGCTAAGCTGGCTGGGGCGCCGGGCAATCTGGCCGCAGGGCTTACCCTTGCCGTCCGGGTTGGCGAAACTGTCGTGAAGGGACAGCCGCTCTTCCGTCTGCATGCAGAGAGCGCTGGGGAAATTGCCTATGCACTCGAATACGCAACCGCTGCACCGGCCATCACGATTGCCGGGTGACATGTCCGGACGGTTAACTCGCGGAACGCTCGCCAGCCTGCTTGCGGTCGCCACGTTGACCGCGCTTTGCTATCCGCTTCTGTCGGTTGGCCTGAATCTCGCACCTCCGCTCCAGTTTGCTACACTCCGTGCAGGCGTAGCCGGACTGGCGCTACTGATGTTGGCATTTGCGATGCGCCGTCCGTTTCCACAAACGAGAGTGTTGTGGCTGCAATTGGGAGCGTCGGGCATTTTCTCGACGACCATAGGCTTCGCGAGCATGTTTGGCGCAGCCGGCCTCATCGCGCCCGGCATTGCGGCCGTGGTAGCGGGCACGCAGCCTATCGTTGCGGCCCTGTTGGCGTTGGTGGTTTTCGGCCAGCCCTTTGGAAAATGGCAGGCTATCGGAATGTCCGTGGCGCTTGTTGGACTTGCCGCGATGACGCTTCAGGACATCTCAGCCGGAGGGACCACGGCGGTCGCGGGAGTTGCGCTGGTGGTCGCGGCGACGGTGGGAAGCGCTATCGGCAACGCCCTGACGAAGCGATTTGCCTCGGATGTGGACCCGATCGCAGCGGCGGCGGTTCAGCTTCTGCTTGGCGCGGGGCCTCTCGCAATCTTTGCTTTCGTATCCGAACCGCTCACTTCAGCCGTGCTGGAACCCCGCTTTCTTGCGTTGGTAATCGTCTTGGGCATCGGTGGCACGGCCGTAACTTTCACGTTATGGATCTCGGTTCTCAAGGACTGTCCGCTAAACACCGCGAACGTCTTCAACTTCGTTGCCCCGCTTTTGGGGGTCGCGATCAGTGTTGGCTTTCTGGGCGAGAGTCTTACTCTGCTTGCTGTGGCGGGAATGGTTTTGACGATCAGCGGGATCGCACTTGCCGTCCTGCGCGAATGACGGGGCAGGCGGGAACGGGCCAAAATGTTTCCGAGGTGAGCCAGTCCCGTTTAGCCCATCCCATGCAAACCGTGCAGATCTCCCGTCAGCAGGATCGAAATCAACAGAGGAGCTGAGACGCCGAGGACCAGCAGACGTTCTCTCCACTGTCTGAGACGCAAACACAACAGGACAGTCAGCGCCCCGGCCAATCCGACCTCGAATACCCCGATGATGCCGCCGTAATAGTTCGGGTCCCAGTAGCTGACCGGACTGCGGAAGACCCAGTCCGACACGGGCCAGAGCTGGCGGCGGGCATCGTCATGATGGGTGACGAAGTCGATGGCCGCATGCAAAAAGCCGGCTCCCACAAAGGCGGTGAGAATGAGGTGACGTCGCCAGTGTCCAAAGGCAAGTAGCAGCCCCCAGACGAAAAAGCTGTGATCGACGGCAAAGACGGCCTGCCATGAGTCCGAGTAGAAGAGGGTTCCGAAGACTTCATGCTGCGGAATTCCGGCCAGACGTGTCGAAGAAAGCACCAGCGCAAACATCGGAACATCAGGAGCGAGACCGCCCAGCATGGCCGCTACCAGAGTGGCCGGCACGACCGGACGCGCAAAGACAGCAGCGCCGATCAGCATATGCGTAGGTGTGTTCATCGCATCAACAGGCCGGAATTGGTTCGGCCTTCTCCTCTTCCGCAATCTGTCGGAGGAGGGAGAGGGGAACCGCACCGCTCAGCTCGGTCCGTCCGATCACCAGACCTGGGGTGCCAATGAACCCGAATAGGTCGGCAAGTGCGCGTGTCTGGTCGAGTTCGGCCTGAACCCCGACGGAGGACATGTCGATCAAGAGCCGCTCGACATCCAGATCAAGGGTCTCCGCAACACGCCGCACCGAGGCCTCTTCGGCAACCATCGGTGTCCGCATGAAGCAGCGGCGAAGCTCCTGCTGCTTGCCCTGGCGTGCGGCGGCAACGGATGCCCGGGCGGCCAGTTCGGACGGCGGCCCGAAGATTGGAAGTTCGTGCTGCACGAGCCGGTACGCGGCCGGGTCTTTGGCCAGCAGGGTCTGAAGATCCCGCTCGAGTGCACGGCAGAAGGGGCAACGAAACTCGCTGAAGTAGGCGATCGGAACGACAGGGTCGAAGGCGCTTTTTCCAAACAGGGCCGGACATGGGTCGGTGCGCAGAGTCTCCATGCGCGCCCTGCGTGCTCCCGCATCAGGAAGTGGCCCATCGAGACCGACAAGGGCAATGTTTGCCGTGGAGGTCTGTCCGGCCAGTTCCAGCCGACGAAATGGCGGCACACCCTCGATGTCGACATAGGACAGCCCGCTTCCGCCAAGCCGGTCCCAGGGCAGGGCCCGTAGTCCATACATCAAGGCTACGATGCCCCCCAACACGAAGACATCACGACGGCGGATCGTCACAGGACAGTAACCGGCGTTCCGACTGGGACCTGCTCATAGAGTTGGATCACATGGTCGTTCAGCATCCTGATGCAACCGTTCGACACGGACCGTCCAATCGACCACGGCTCTGTCGTGCCGTGAATCCGGTAGTAGGTGTCGCGCCCGTCGCGGTAAAGGTAGAGGGCTCGGGCGCCCAGTGGGTTGCCAGGTCCGCCCGGCACCCCCTCGGCAAACTGGGCATAGCGATCGGGATTCCGGCGGATCATGTCGTTTGTCGGGCGCCATGACGGCCATTCGGCCTTGCGTTCAATGATTGCCGATCCCTTGAATGCCAGACCGGCCTTGCCGACGCCGACACCGTACCGGACGGCCCGCTCGGAATCGAAAACATAGTACAGAAAGAAACTTCGCGGGAAGACGAGGATCTGACCGGGGGCATGTTGCTCTCGGACTCGGACCTCGCGAGGTTGAAATTCGTCGGCCAATACGAAGGGTTCTTCGGTATGAGCACGAAGGACAGTTGGCATCGAGAGGGCTGCAGCGGCTGCGCCGGAAAGAAAGGATCGACGGAAAATCATGCGAACTCCTGAGAGGAACGTGAAGGACGAGGGTTCACTCAGAGGAAGGTTCGCGGAGGTGGGCGACCGGGGGCAAAGGCGCGGCTTGAGGCAGAGACCGGCGTAATCACGAACCGCGCAGACTTGGCATACGGTGCCACCTCGAAAAATGACAAGGAGGCAGTTGCGACAAGCTGGCAGGAGGCATGGCCTGATCCGTCGCTGCAAAGGGCGTCCTGGTCCACAGCTGCGGTTTGAGCATGATCTGCATGAGCGCCGTGGGATGCGTGATCAGGAAGCGCCGCCCAGAGAAGGGCGACGAGCAAGCACAAACCGCACAGGGTGTTCGCAAACTTACGCATGGGCGCAGAATAGCGCTCTTGGTGTATGGGAGAGGTGTTCACATCGAAGTGAGCAGAGAATTTCCCAACAAAATCGGCGAAAGCGCCACGGCTTCACCTCTTTGTGACCCCTGTGCGATGCAAAGCGATTTGACCTTCCCACGTTGGAAGCCGGCACAGGTAACAAAAAAGAGGAGCAGACCATGCGATTCAGTCGACGACTTTTCGTTGCCGGAGCCCTTGCCGCGCCTTTCCTGACGGGCCGGGCAGCCTTTGCGACCGAGGACAATCAGGGACCAGTCCGGAACAACATCTCGGCGTTCCGCATCCATGAGTGGCAGGACCACTTCGACTCGCTTGGGGTCGGGGTCATCATCTCTGACACCACGGGCAAGGTTCTCCAGCACTGGACGAGCGACGGTCAGATGTTTCTCTATCCCACTTCGGTTCCGCTATCAGATGAATTGACCCGGCGGGGATACACCGAGGTCGTCGAGAAGCGGGTTAACCCAAGTTGGGCTCCGACGCCCTCGATGCGGGAGCGCAACCCGGAGTGGCCAGCCTTCGTGCCAGGAGGCGATCCAACCAATCCGCTTGGCACCCGCGCCCTGTATCTATCGTGGCAGTACTACCGGATTCATGGTACTCACGACACGCGTAAGATCGGGCGTCGTTCGTCGAACGGCTGCATCGGGCTTTACAATGAGCACATCGAAGAAGTGTTCGACCGCACTCCGGTCGGAACGAAAGTCAAGCTGATCTGAACGGATGAGAGCGACAGCATACCCACTGGCCCCAACGCAGAACCTGCTTGCACGCAGGTTGTTGCGTTTCGTATCGATGTGGCTTCTGACTGTCGCTCTGGTCATGGGCTTGGTGCTAGGACAATCTGCAGAAGCAGCGTCCGGTAACGAGCATCACGACCTCACAGTCGAGGCTGCCGATACACCCGAACAGCAATCCTCGGCAAAGCCTGCCTGCTACCCCGGCGTCATTTGCACCGCGTTCGCTTTGCCCGATGCTCTGGCCTCGATACAGCCCACGGCCGTTCCGGCTGTGCTTCAGCCCGACGCTGAGCAGTCGCAACGCCGTTTTGGCGGTCCGGCCATCACACTTCCTCCCCCGCGAACCCTGACCTGACAGTCGGGCCGAACGATTGTTCGATGACCAGACGAGCTGGTTTGAAAGACTGGCTCAGGTTCGACCCTTTCTCAGCCTGACTCCAGAATTCGTCCCAAGCTGTGACCCGCCTCACCGGCAGGGCGCAGCCAACGATCAACAACAAGAAACCAAGGGCAGTCAGGCAGATGAAATCTCAATGGACGGGCGCGATCGCGCTTGCCGCTTCCGCCGTCGCGGCAGTGGCGCTGGCACATACGGGGGCGACGGGCGTCGTCCTGGACCGAATGAACGGAATGACGGCAATGCGCGACACCATCGCGGAATTGGCACCGATGATGCAGGGCACCGTGCCCTACGACACATTCATTGTGTCTGAAGGCGCCAGCGTCATTGCAAGTCATGCGGGAGGGACGATGCTGTCGCTTTTCCCTGAAAACAGCCTTGAAGGCGTCACCTATGCCAAGCCGGAAATCTGGTCCGATTGGCAGGAGTTCGCGGCCCTCTCCGAAGAGCTGAAGGCCTATGCTGATGCCTTGGCTGAAGCTGCCCCGAACGGCCTCGAGCCCGCGAGTTCGCCAAATGGCGAGATGGCTGGCATGGATCACTCGGCCATGGGCATGACCGGAACACCGCAACCGGCGCAGGGCTTCACGGTCGCGGAATTGATGGGATACGGAACGACTCCGGAAAAGATCGCGGTGACACGAGGGACATCGGACCCGACAGTTTTGGAGCTTGATCTGACGACACTGGCGGCGGACGACCTCTTCAACCGGATCAGCGCGACATGCTCTTCCTGTCATGCGCAGTTTCGTGCGGGCCGGAACTGACCATGCGAGGTTTGATCCGGCTTTCCTTTGTCTTCCCAGCCATCGTGGCAGGTATAGGTGCCGGAGTGTTGGCACTGTGGCCGATCGGGGAGGTCGAGCCCGCGAGCTTCCCTTCCGGCGATGCCGAACGTGGGGCCTATCTCGCGCGCGCAAGTGGCTGCGTGTCCTGTCATACCAACTCGGCCGCCAAAGGATTGGCGCTTGCGGGAGGTGCGCCTCTTGACACACCCTTCGGCACCTTCGTGCCTCCGAACATTACACCGCATCCGGAGGCCGGGATCGGGCGCTGGACCGTCCAGGATTTCGCCAAGGCGGTGCGCCAAGGGGTGTCGCCTGACGGCGACCCCTACTACCCCGTCTTCACCTACTCTTTCTACGCCGGTTTTACCGATCAGGACATTGCCGACCTCTGGGAGGCGTTCCGCACCGTCCCGGCTGTTGGCGATGCAGCCCCACCCCACGACGTCGGCTTTCCCTTCAGTTTCAGATCGGGGCTGAAGCTCTGGCGCGCGGCTTACCTTGAGACGCCCAAGACGGACGCACTCATGGGCACGTCTTCCCCGTGGAACCGCGGGCGGGTGCTGGTCGAAGGGGCTGCTCATTGCGCTGCCTGTCACACGGGCCGAACCCTGGCAGGGGGCCTTGATGACGGCGCCCGCTTTTCCGGGAACGACAGCCTTCCAGGGGGCAGCAAAGCACCGCCAATTCTGAGTGACGTTCTCCTCGCAAAAGGTTGGGGCGTTGCGAACCTGGCTTACGCGCTTCAGTCCGGGATTCTGCCTAACGGTGATGCTTTCGGCGGCAGCATGGCCGAGGTCGTCGCTGAGGGCACGTCTTTCCTGAGCGCTGCCGACCGCGAGGCCATTGCCACCTATCTCCTCGACCCCGAAGGCACGGGCGACATTCCTGCGCCCGCACCGACGCCGGTCGAGACCCCGATGGCTGGGATGGATCATTCACAGATGGATATGGGAAATGGGAACTAGAGTGCTTGCCGTCATTCTGGCTTTGGGCGTTGCCGTCTTCGTCGGTGTCTTCATCTGGACCACCGTCTGGACCCTCGATCCGCGCGACACGATCTCCGCTGATCCATCGGCGACAGCCGAAGTGTCCGAGGCGCTTTCGGACGGACGGATGGACGTCCAGGTCTACGCGCTTGGTAATCTCGACGTTCGAGTTGAAATCCAGTTCATGCCCGATACCGACGCCGGCGCAGCTGCCGGCATGCGGCCAGATGTGAACTTTGCGATGGTTGACATGCACATGGACGGCGTAGCGCCGCCGCTTCAGCTGGTCGAGGCAGGCGTCTGGCGCGCCGACGTGAAGCTGCCCATGGCCGGTCGTTGGGTCGTCAGTGTGGGCTTTGGTGAAGAGTTTGCAGAGGTCGAGTTTGATGCGCGATAACCCAAGTCCGGCAACTTTTCTGAATGATGACAGCCTTCGCCGCAACCTGCGCGGCCTGGCTGTTGGCACCACCCTGTTTGTGGTCCTCGGCACGGTCACTGCCGTATGGGCGAACCCACTTTTTGTCCGGATGACTCCAGTCGGGCCTTGGGAGTTCGTCGCGACCGTTCTGACGGCCTTCCTCGGAGGTGTGACAGCGGCGATGTGGGTCCCTCAGTGCAACTTGCGCGCTTCCGGGACGGGTGGGCTTGCCAGCTTTCTCGGAATCGCCTGCCCAACCTGCAACAAGGTGCTCATGCTGGTCTTCGGTGGACCCGCGCTTCTTGCCTGGTTTGATCCGCTCCGGCCGTGGCTTGCGACTGCCGGGCTCGTCATCATGGGCACCGCCGCGTTGACAACGTGGCGCCGGTTTCGCGCTGTCCGCACTGGCAACAGGGAGGTGCAGGGACTGCGGGGTCTTGATCGGGGTGACGTGAAATGAAGACAGTCACGGTCCATGACCCAATGTTCCGACGGCTGAGCCGGAATGTACTTTTGCGGCACGGGCTGATGGCCCTCCTCTCTGCTGGCCTCGTTCTGATTTTTGCGGCTATCCATGGCGAGTGGAGTCCGATGCACCGCTGGAACCGGGCACTTGCCGACGCCTCGCTGGTGCTGGTTGCGCTTTCGATGGGCCTGGGGCCTCTGGCCCGGCTCCTCAGACCCGCAGTGTTGGTGCTGCCCTACCGCCGTGAGTCGGGCATCTACGGCTGCCTTCTGGCGCTTGCGCATGCTGGAATCATTCTTGTCGGCTGGGTCGAATGGGACCTGATGCGGCTCTTCGGCTTCGAATGGCATCCCGAACTCCTCAGCTATGTCATGTTTCAACATGGCTTTGGTCTGGCCAATGCAATCGGGATCGCCGCCTTGCTCCTCGCGATCCTCCTGGCAACAACATCAAGCGATGCCGCAATGCGCCGCCTTGGCGTTTCCGGCTGGAAGTTCCTGCAGATGGGTGTCCTGCCGCTTTGGTGGCTGTCTGTAGCGCATGTCGCCTACTTCCTGTTCATGCACTTCCTCAGCTTTCACCGGGCGACGCCCGAGCCGAACCCCCTGCAGTATTGGTTCGTCGGACTGGTGGTCTTGGTCCTGGGACTGCGACTTGCCGCTTACCTGAAAACCATTGGCGGCAGACGCATGCCGGAGTCTCAGTACGAGAGGGCCAAGCATGCGCCGATCTGAACGGGATATTGCCCGGGCCTCACGGGTAACGACGCGTCGGTCGCTGATGCTGGGCGGCGTGATGACCTCGGTGGTCGGTGTGCTTGGTTTCCGGATGTGGCAACTCGGTGTACGCGATGCTGAGGAATATTACCTCCTGGCCGAGGAAAACCGGATCAATTTGCGGCTGGTGCGCCCCGACCGGGGCCGCATCTTCGACCGCGCGGGCAAGATCGTCGCGGACAACGAACACACCTACCGGATCATGCTCGTGAAGGAGGAGGCCCGGGACGTCGATGACGTCCTTGCGAAACTGCAGCGGCTTCTTGGTCTGACGAGCGAGGATATCGACCGGATTCGGGAGCAACTTGACCGCGTTCGGGGCTTTGTCCCGGTGACCGTTAAGGACAGGGTCACCTGGGAAGAGTTGTCAATCATCGCCTTGAACACCCCGGCTCTTCCGGGTGTCCACCCGGAGATGGTCCTGTCCCGGGTCTATCCCTTCGGGCCGGACTTTGCCCATCAGGTCGGCTATGTGGGACCCGTCAGCGACAGCGATCTCACAGCCAAGGACGGGGAACCCGATCCGCTTTTGCGCTCGCCGGACTACCAGATCGGCAAGACGGCGCTTGAGCGGATCCACGAGCGTGCGTTGCGCGGTGAGCCGGGAGCTCAGCGGGTGGAGGTCAACGCCGGCGGCAGGACCATGCGCGAGCTGGCACTTGATCCGCCGACCCCCGGCTCGGACATGCAGATCACACTGGATCATCATTTGCAGAACTTCATGCGTGTGCGCCTCGAAGGACAAAGCGCGGCAGCAATCGTAATGGATGTGACAAACGGTGATCTTCTTGGCTGCACGTCTGCGCCTGCATTTGACCCGAACCTCTTCGTGCGGGGGATCTCGAGCAAGGACTACAGCGGTCTGCGCGACAGCGAGTTTCGCCCGCTTGCCGACAAGACCGTTCAAGGGGCCTATCCGCCGGGATCCACGATCAAGATGTCGAATGCGCTCGCGGCTCTGGAGAGCGGAGTCATGGACCCAGCAGAAACCGTAACCTGCAACGGATACGTGGAAATCTCTGGTCGCAGATTCCATTGCTGGAAAAGCGGCGGCCATGGGCGGGTCGACATGGTCGGTGCGTTGCGGCAGTCTTGCGACGTCTACTTCTACGAAGTCGCGCAACGGATCGGGATCGACGGCATCTTTGCGATGAACGACCGTCTCGGACTGGGCCAGAAATACGACCTTCCGCTGTCGGGAATGGTTCACGGCAACAATCCCTCACGCGCCTGGAAGCAAGAGCGCTACGGTCAGGATTGGTTGATTGGCGACACGATCAACGCGTCCATTGGCCAGGGCTTCACGTTGACCTCGCCAATTCAGCTTGCCACGATGACCGCGCGCCTCGCCTCAGGAACGGAAGTCCTCCCACGTCTCGTGCGCCCGCTCGGTGGGGCCAGCCCGGGTGAACCTGCGCCTGCCTCACTTGGTCTTTCGGCAGAAGCGCTTGCGATCGTGCGACAAGGGATGTTCGAGGTGTCGAACCACGAGCGTGGTACGGCCTATGCCTCGCGGATCGCGGATGTGACCAAAGCAATGGCCGGGAAGACCGGAACGAGCCAGGTGTTTTCGATTACAGCGGCCGAGCGCGCAGCCGGTGTCCGATCGCAGGACGAACTCCCATGGAACAGGCGGGACCATGGGCTGTTCGTGGCCTTCGCACCCTTCGATGCGCCTCGATATGCCGTGACTGTTGTAGTGGAGCATGGCGGCGGCGGCTCAACGGCGGCGGCACCGATCGCGCGCGACATCATGCTCTTTGCCCAACACGGCGGCCTGCCGCCCGAAGATGCCTATCCTACTGCTCAGCGGGCCCGAATTCGGGAGGATCTGGCTCAACTGTCCGAACGGATTCTCCCGCCGGATGGGGTGACACCGATCACCGTGAGCCGGACATGAAGGCCACCAAGCCAAGAGCTGGCAAGTTCAGAGGCGCTGCGATTGTTGCGCCCGCGGCATTCTTTCTGCTGTCCGCGCCACAAGCAGACGCGTTCTTCCACAATAGCCCCGATCTCGAACAAGGTCGCGCCATCTATGAGGCGGAATGCGCGTCGTGCCACGGCGCCGATCTGGAAGGACATCCCGACTGGCGAACGGCCAATGAGGACGGGACCTATCCCGCCCCGCCGCATGACGCGGGCGGCCACACCTGGCATCACGGCGACATCATGCTGCACGACTACATCAAACGCGGCGGGCAGGCCGTCCTTGACGAAATGGGCGTTGCCTTCACCTCCGGCATGCCGGCTTTCGGCGACCGTCTGACGGACGAGGATATCGAAGCTGTTCTCGATTACATCAAATCGACTTGGCCCGACGGCATCCGCGCCACGCAAGCAGAGCGGAGCGCCGTCGAGGCACTCGCCCCATGATGCCTGACCCGAACGATAGTCTGTCGGTCCAAGTTTGGACTTGCCTCTCGAGTTACTTGAGGAAGCATCAACCCTCAAAAAATGTACGAAATGAAAGGTCCGCCCGATGCGAATGAAATCCCTGCTGCTTGCCAGTGTCTTCTGTTTCCAAGTCGCTATGCCGTCCTTCGCGCAGGAGGTCTCGGATGAACGCATCAAGGCTCTCGTCGCCGAGGCCCTGCGCGAAAACCCCGAACTGATCCTCGAAGCGCTCCAGGCCCTCGAAGAGCGGCAGGCGGAAGCGCAGGCAGCCGCCGCAACCGCAGTATTGGCCAATGAACGCGACACATTGGAACGTGACCCTAACGCACCGGTTCTAGGCAATCCGAAGGGCGATATCACGGTAGTCGAGTTCTTTGACTACAACTGCCCCTACTGCAAGCGCGCCATGCCGGAAGTCGACGCTCTTCTGGCCGAAGACGGCAACATCCGGTTGGTGATGCGCGAATGGCCAATCCTCAGCGAGGGATCTGCCTTTGCCGCACGCGCCGCGCTCGCATCCCGGAAGCAGGGCAAATATGCTGAGCTCCACAATGCTCTGATGGGTATGCGCGGCAAGGTAGAAGCCGACACGGTGCTGCGTGTCGCCGGCGAAATCGGCTTGGACTTGGACAGACTCAAGGCAGACATGCAGGCGCCAGAGATCGACGAGCACATTGCAACCTCGATGCGTCTGGCCGAGGCGCTCGGTTTCAACGGGACGCCATCCTTTGTCGTAGGCGATCAGCTGGTCCCCGGTTTTGTTGAAAAGGCGCAGCTTTCCGAAATCGTGGCTTCTGTTCGGGCATCAGAATGAGTGGTTCGAAACGAGTCGCTTCGGAATGCTCCTGTTGCACCGCCTTCCCTGCTCGCAGGACGATCCCGGCCGTCCCGGCCCTCGCGGCGGTACTATGGATCGCTCTGTCTGGAATTGCGGCAGCGCATTCGTTCATTGCAGCAATTCTCGTCGTCAGTGAGAATGTTGAGCAAGACCTTGCGGAGGCTGTCCGAGGATTCGTGTTGGCTGCCGACGAGCGGGACGGGCACCCAAACGAAACCTCCGACGGGCATCTGGGCGGCGTTGACGTGCATGTTCTTCCGCTTCCGGCCGAAGCCACCAGACTTGTCCAGAAGTTGACTGGCTCACCAGACGAGCCGGCTGATGTCGTCATCGTCCTTGGACCGAAGCCTGCCGCCGACGACGCGGCGAGCAAGTACAGCCGTGCGAGCACCGTTCTGGTGCAAGCACTCCTTGCGGAGGGCTGGAATGGTGATGACCGCATGGACGGTTTCGTCACACGCTACCGGCTCGCCTACGGCAAGGAGCCCGGTCTTTTGGCCGCCTCAGCCTACCACGCGGCGCGCAGGTTGGATGTCGCGATCAGACCGCTTGACGGAGCGGGGCCGCGGGATGTGCTTCTGGAAGCCTGGCAAGCATCCGAGGTCGGCTTGCAAAGATGAGCCTATGGTCTCTCGCGCGGCGCGCACCGGGTGGGGATCTCACGCCGCCGGATAGCTGGTGAAGACCGTACTGCTTCCGTCCAGACCGACCATAACGACATCATAAGCCTGACGCTCTGTCTCTGGTCCCATTCCCGGTGAGCCGAATGGCATGCCCGGAACGGAAAGTCCCACTGCCAAGGGGCGTTCGGCCATCAACCTGCGGATATCCGCTGCTGGAACGTGCCCTTCGATGGTGTAGTCGCCGATGGTCGCCGTGTGGCAGGACGACAGGTTCTCCGGGATACCGCGCTCCCGCTTATAGGTCGCGAGGTCTTCGACACTGCGCTCTTCAAAGCTGACGTTGAAGCCGCTTTCGCGTAGGTGGCCGATCCAGGCGTTACAACACGGACAGCCAGGGTCCTTCACCACATGGATCCGTTCGTCCCCTTCGGCCAGCAAAGGCACAGTGCTCATGGCAAGGATGGCCGGTCCGGCAAGAAGAAGAGTACGGCGCGCAAGGATCATCAAAAGCCCCATTTTATGTGTCACCGCAAAATACTGCCAAAGGCCGGGCGTGGCGAGCGCAGTATGGCTCCCAATAGGCCTGATCACCAAGAAACTACCGAAGACGCGCGTCCCCGGCCTGCACCAGAAGGACGCCGTGATTCTCATCTGCGTCATCGTCCGTAATCCGACGGGTCTGAACGCCCGGCAGATCTGCGAAACCTTCCATCATCCGTTTCGGGAACCAGGTCATTCGCAGGCTTTCGAAGCCGGGAACGCCTTCCAGTACGCGCGATATTGCAATTGTGCAGTTCGCCTTGGGCACCGCGCCGTACGCTTTGGCACGCGCCATGATCAGGTCCGCAACTTCTGGTGAAACCATGATTGTCTGCTCGACAACGTCGTAAGTTTCGCGAGCATGGTAGTCGATGTAGAAGTCGACCATCTTCGGCGTGATCCCGAAATGGACGTCGTTGCGCTCTGGAAGCTTCGGATGTCGCCAGGTTCCCGCCGGGTCAAAGAGAACACGCTCTGAGCCATTGATCAAAAGCCCGGCGTGCGCACCGGCGCCGCTGCGGGTCGACAGGACGGTATAGAGCGTGACCGAGGTCGGGCCGACATGTTCATAGCGCGCGTCGGCCACGGCTTCATCCGGCGCCCAGATCGGTTCGGCGCCGCAGGCGGACAGCAACAGAGTTGCGAAAAGGGCGAAGACCAATCGTTTCATGGTGTGTACCGTCAGATCATTGAAGTTTTCGCGACCCGCGTTCGGTTGCCAGTAAACTCTGCGCTATCAAGTCAAGACGAGGGAAAACGCGGCAATTCTGCTGCAGTCGATGTCATCGCCATATTGCCCAGACACCAAACTGTCAGATGACGGCACCAGACCACACTGATACACATGACGTCATGACCCGCTCGTTGTTTCCTATGCGTGCACTGATCCTCGCCGCCTATCTTCTGGCGGCGATCCTGCCAATGCTTGCCTTCTCCGAAGGTCGGCAACAGTCTCAGGCCGACCATGAGCAGATGATGGCGATGGCTGGCCATGGCGCGCATATGTCATCCGCAGGCAGCCCGATTGACGATGCACAACGGCTGCTTTGCCAGCAACATTGTCTTTTTGCGGCTGCGGCTCTTCCCGCCCCAAGCCCGGGCGTCGTCGCCATCGCGCGTTCGGTTGAAATCAACCTGAACAATGACCTGCTGGCTGCATCGCTTGCGCTCCCGCCACCTGGCCCACCTCCGAAACGCACACTGATCTGACCCTATAGCTCCGGTTCGCCGGGGCCTTCAGTCTTTTCACATTGCGATACAGGAGAATTCGCATGATCGCTCTCTCTCGCCGCGGCTTTCTGGGCGCTTCTGCGGCTGCTGCCGCCTCACTTATTCTGCCTGCTCGTGCTAGAGCACAATCAGCCCGCATGTCGCTGACGGCGACGACCCGGACGCTCGATATCCGGGGCAGGGCCGCCACCGTCTGGGGGCTGATGGACGGCAACGGCCGGTCTGGATTGGTCCTCGACCCGGGTCAGGCATTCGCCGTCGATCTGACGAATACCCTGACCGAGCCGACCATCATCCACTGGCACGGACAGATCCCGCCAAACGCTCAAGACGGCGTGCCGGACATGCCCATGGCCACGCTGCAACCCGGCGAAAGCCGCGCCTATGACTTTGCCGCGCGCCCGGGCACGCACTGGATGCATGCCCATATCCCCGCGCATGAGATGCTGCTGCTGGCCGCCCCCCTGGTCGTGCGGCGGCCCGAGGATGTTGCGGCCGATCGGCAGGACGTGACGCTGTTCCTGCACGACTTTTCGTTCAAGCCGCCTGCGGAGGTGCTGGCAGAGATTACCGGCGGCGCGTCCATGGCCGGGATGGACCACAGCCAGATGGGTCAGGACGGCATGGCCGGCATGGACATGGGCGCAATGGGTCAGGGGGACATGATGGCCATGCCGGGCATGGACGGCATGGCGATGGACCTGAACGACTACAACTTTGACGCCTACCTTGCCAATGACCGGACGCTGGACGACCCCGAAGTCGTGCAGGTGGACAAGGGCAGCAAGGTCCTTGTTCGGGTGATCAACGCGGCCGCCGCGACGGTGTTCTGGATCGACACCGGCGCACTGACCGGGCGGCTGGTTACTGTGGACGGAGAGCCGGTGCAGCCCCTTCCTGGCAACCGTTTCGGAATCGCGATGGGCCAACGGCTTGACATCGAGCTTAATGTTCCAGCCGAAGGCGGGGCCTTCCCGGTCCTCGCCCTGCGCGAGGGTGCAAGAGAACGGACGGGTCTCGTCCTTGCCACCCCGGGGGCCACGGTGACGAAGGTCGCCAACATGTCCGACGCCGACCATCCTGCCTTCAGCGCCGATCTGACGCAGGAAGCGGCCCTGCGCGCCGTCACCCCGCTGCCGGAGCGCGCGGCATCGTCGCAGCCGATGTTGATGCTGGGCGGCTCGATGATGCCCTACGTATGGACCATCAACGGGCAGACCTGGGGCAAACATTCCCCGGTGACCGCGAAAACCGGCGAGCGTGTCGAGATCATGTTCCACAACATGTCAATGATGGCACATCCCATGCACCTGCATGGCCACGCTTTCCAGGTGGTCGGCGTGGGCCAGAACCGGATCGCGGGTGCTGTTCGTGACACCGTTCATGTGCCGCCGATGGGGATGGTGACGGTCGCGGTGGATGCGGGTGAAGCGGCGCGGTGGATGCTGCATTGCCATCACATGCCGCATCTCTCGACAGGCATGATGACTGAGTTCGCGGTTTCGGCCTGACGACGATCCGGACCCGCAGATTGCCTGCGGGTCCGGCCTTCCGCGATGGGAAAACCAATGCCTGTTCAGATGGGTCGTCGACCTCTCCTTGCCGGTCTTGCAGCGAGCTTCATTGCGGGGCCCGCCCAAGCGCGACCGCCTTTCCGGCTGCGAAAGGACCCGCAGCCTCTGCTTTCCCCGCCTATCCAGGATGAAGCAGGAACCACCAGGGTTCTTGGGGACTTTGCCGGGCGTGTGATCCTTCTGAACATCTGGGCGACTTGGTGCCCGCCCTGCCGGGAAGAGATGCCGGCACTCGAACGTTTGGAAGGGCTGCTTGGAGGCCCGGATTTTGCCGTGCTACCCCTTTGCATCGACGAGGGCGGGATCGAAAGGGGCCGAGGTTTCTATGATGAGATCGGGCTTGTAAACCTGCCGCTCTACTGGGCGGAACCGTTGCGGGTTCAACTGGCTTTGGCCTTCATCGGACTGCCGACGACGCTTCTGATCGACCGCGAGACGCGTGAAATCGGGCGGCTTCAGGGCCCCTTCGACTGGGGAAGCGACGAGGCTGTCCGTCAGATATCGGATCTGCTTTGATCGGTCGCCATTCCCTTGATTAAATCCCTGCCTAGCACGTTGAGTTCGGAAATGGACAGATCAGGCTGCCTGATAGCTGGTGAAGATTTCGAGACTTCCATCCCGGCGAACCAGCAGAACGTCATAGGCGTCTCGACTGTCTTCTGATCCCATGCCGGGGGAGCCGTAGGGCATGCCGGGTACTGCGAGGCCGACTGCGTCAGGACGCTCGTCGAGCAGCCTGCGGATATCTGCAGCCGGGACATGGCCTTCGAGCGCATAGCCGTCAACGGTTCCTGTGTGGCAGGAAAAGGCCTTTGCCGGAATGCCCTGATCCATCTTGAAGCGGATCAGCAAGGTTCCCATCGACACCTCATCCGTTACTGTGAACCCTTTTTCGCGCAAGTAATCCACCCATGCCTCGCAGCACTCGCAACCGCGCCCTTTGACGACATGGATCGGTGGTTCTTCCTCTGCCCTGGCGGCAGGGGCCAGGGCGAAGGCTGCTGATGCAAGCATGAGTTCACGGCGACCGATAAAATACCTTTTCATCCACGTTCCCCGTCGGTTGTTGGCATGAAGCCGGTTTCGCTGCGCCAAGTGGCAAGTGCATCAAGGTCAGCAGCAGTAGCAATCTCTTGCTCCGGCAGGGCGTCCTGGTCTTTCGGGTCGACCGGTCGGCCATCGACACGCACTTCGTAATGGAGGTTCGGGCCGCTCACGAGCCCTGTCGCGCCGACCGCGCCAATCTCGTCGCCCGCCTTGACCCGCGTTCCGACGCGAACGTCTTCAGCAATCTCAGAGAGATGCGCATATCGCGTGACGACCCCACCGCCGTGGTCGATGTCGATCGTGATGCCATAACCGCGGATCGAGCCCGCAAAGATCACCCGACCGGCACCAGTCGCCGAAACCTCGGTCCCCACGGGGGCCGCGTAATCGATCCCGGTATGCATTCGAACTCCGCCCAGCACGGGATGGTTCCGGCGGCCAAAGACGGACGACAGGCGGGCACCAAGGATGGGGGCCGCGGAACGCTGCACGGCTTCGCCATCTTCAAAGACGATGACCCCAGCCTACATGCTGCGCGCCTTTGCCAAGGAAGCCCGGGCCGAACTGCGGCGGCTCTTGGCGGAAGATGATCTTGCGCCGCATGTCGATGAGGCGAGGCGCATCTTTGCCATGGCAGCATCGGACATGGCGGTCGGCGAACCGATGACCGTCTACGCCCAAAGCTCCGCTATCCGGGCTATGCATGCGGCACTTGATGACCCTTGGCTGATCGAGGCCCGGGCGACGATCGTTGGTGCCTTCCTCGCCGCGATTGCGTCGCTGCTGATCGAGGCGCGACGCGTCAGATAGACCCGGACAATGCAACAGAATTCGATGAACTGCCTCCGGTTACTCGCAGGCAAGATCGGGCAGCGGCGCTGTCTCGAAGGTCAGACTGTCGGCGCTTGTAACGAGCGCGAACTCGCCGCCCGAGCGGAAGGTAGCCACCATTTTCGACCAGTCCGCTGCGTCAACCGATGCCTGTGCGGCGATGCCGTTGTTGACCGGCAGGCGGGCCTGTTCGCCCGACTTTGCGAGAACGACGACCATGTCCGGTGCGGCGTCTTTGACAAAGCGAACCACGAACGCGCCGTTGGGCGTTGGCCCAAAGACGCGATCCGGATCGCAGACAAGCCGCACCTCACCCGCTTCGCTGGTGAGCGCGTAGGTCGGCAGGCCACGTTCGACACCTATCGTCCAGGCGTCGAGCGCGTGGACGGGAACAGACATCGCCGCAAGCGCGGAAACAGCCAGAACGGGGGACAGAACATGCATCGACAGGAAAGCCTTTCGTGGTTCGCGTGGCGACAGCAAAGCACCACTTCTGATGTCGTTAGATATGTTCTGACAGAGTTCATGTCCATGACCGCTAGCCGTCAACGGATGACAGGAGGCCGGTATGGAAGAGGTCGCTAGAAGCAGCTCCAAAAGCCCGACCATCGATCGTCGCCTGTGGCGGATCGACCGCGGAGACCGGGAACTCGTTGCAGAACGGCACCGCACCGTGAATGGCCGGTTCAGGACCGTGTGGCTGGTCCCGGAAGAAAGCCTGCGTGGCGTCCTCTGGGTCGAGGTTGTCGAGGGAACACCGGGCGATCCGTCACCATGACCCATCAGCTTTCTGAATCGGACCGCCCGGATCGATTCAGAAATGCAATTAGACTTGGAGAGCAATAAGGCGGAGTCTGTGCAGAGGAGGACCGCCTTGGCTCTGGCACATCTGCACCGCATCGACCCTGAGCACAAGATGGCGCGATTCTACTGCATCGATGTTGCGGCGACGCTGTTCGGAGACGTCTCCGTCTTGCGGACCTGGGGCCGGATCGGAACGCACGGACGGACAAGACTCGAGACTTGCGCCACCGTGGAAGAAGCGGAGAGGGCGGCATCTCAAACTCTTCGACAGAAGATGCGGCGGGGCTATCTGCCTGCTGGCCAAATGCTGCCGCCAGACCTTGTGGTGTGAGATCTGTCAGGCCTTACGCTGAAGCCTGCCCTCCAGCTCGGCACCGGCCTCGATGGCGATCTGCTCATGGGTGACGTCGGCCTGCACGACCGCACTCGGCGCGAGCTGAACGTTTCGCGCTGAGACCCTGCCGGAAACCACCCCGAGCACGACGAGGTCGTGGGCGACCACGGAACCTTCAACACGACCTGAACCAGCCACGGTGATCTCCGGCGCCCGCAGTGAGCCAACGACATTGCCTTGGACCTCGATCGGTCCATTGGAGGTGGCATCACCTTCGACGACAAGGTCCTGCGCGAAGACGCTGCGGCGAGCGTTTGCGACGGCCGGGTCCGGCCAACGGTCGAGGTCGCCATTTGGGGTATTCATCTTGGTGCCGCCTTAGCTCAACGTCGTGCTGCATGACTGGACCAGAAGCGAAACGAAAGGGCAACACGCGGCGCCGTGATCGGCGAAGAGACGCAGAGCCCTCGGTACCACATAACTCGTCCGGCAACGGTCGTCGCCGGTCCTCCCTTACGAGCTGTATAGACTGCGTCATCAATCATGGTGATCCTCAAGGCCGTGGTCGCTCTGCCAATTGGGTGTAATTGGGTGCGGAAACGGGTGTCGCCGAGCGCCGGCTTGAAATCACGTTCACGCGCATGTATATGTTTGTGCATATGCAATGGAGGCCACCATGCCGCAAGCTTACTCCCACGACCACGTGCCAGGCCGGGAAGCCAAGCTCTTCCGCAACAACAAGAGCCAGGCCGTGCGCATCCCGGCCGACTTCGAATTGCCAGGTGATCGTGTGATGATCCATCGCGACGGGGACCGCCTTATCCTCGAGCCGGTTCGGCGTCGGAGCCTTCTGGCCGTGTTGGCCGATCTTGAGCCACTCGGTCCGGAAGACCAGTTTCCCGATATCGACGACACACTCTTGCCTCCGCGCGAGGTCGACTTTTGAGCCGACTGTACATGCTGGACACCAACATCGTGTCCGATCTGGTGCGCAACCCGCAGGGTCCGGTCACGCAGCACATCATCAAGGTCGGGTCCGAGGCCATCTGCATCAGCATCATCACCGCCGCAGAACTGCGATACGGCTGCGCGCGGAAGGGATCAGCCAAGCTGCTCGAAAATGTCGAAGCAATTCTCGGCAGCATCCAGGTCTTGGCCTTCGACGTGCCGGCCGATGCTGAGTATGGTAAGATACGGGTCGAACTTGAAGCCGCTGGCAAACCGATCGGTCCCAACGATCTCCTGATCGCGGCCCATGCCTATGCGCTCGGGGCGGTTCTGGTCACAGCCAACATGGGCGAGTTTTCCCGGGTGAGGGGCCTGCATGTCGAGAACTGGCTGGACCAGCCTTGAGCCGCAGACATTCTAACTTTGCTCAGGTGCGACAGTTCTACTTTGCGGCTACAAGAAGGTGTCGCATAATTTTGATTATGTAATGTAAACATCCATCATACAGGACTGACCCCAGTCCAACAAACTAAGGGCTCTCACGTTTCCAGTGTTGCGCAATGTGAGCCCGAGTGAGCTGCTCACCCCTTTTTGAGATTTTTTCGATCCAGTCAGGCGCCATGGCTGAAAAATTGGTGGGATAGTTGGCAACTTCGTCGGCACTTACCAGGTCCGGCGGAGGATTCAGGATCCGGTCGTCGGCTTGGCCAAGGTAAGGCAGGATGAAGCCCTTCAGAACACCGCCCTTCTGCAAGTCGTATAATCGTTGCATAGTTGCGTTCTGAGATCGTGAGAACATGGTGTCCATCACAGCATACATGCGGGATCCCCAAAAGGTTGGAGCTGAGGACATCGCGATGCTGTAGCCGGCCCGCGAGACTACAAGGCGCTCATACTTACCGACGTGAAGGCTAATCGCTGGGTCACGATCCGACCAAAGCGGCGCAAGGCCCAAGTTATCGTACACGCCCCCATCGGTCAAAACGACCTGCTGGCGAGACCTTTGGCCATTCTTGTTGAAGATCATCGAGAGTTCGAGGGTTGGCAGAAAGGCCGGGTAAGCGGCAGACGCGGTTACCGCGTCGGAAATCCTCACCGACCCAGCGTCCGCAACCCCGCGGCGCCACGAGCCAACGCCGTCCTTCGCGAAGTAGAAGGCTGAGCTGGCCATGATGTCACATGCGACGATGATCAGATTGGGACGATCTTCGCGAAGGTCGGATAGAGTGCGCCCTTCAAAAAGGTCGTCAAGAACGCGCCGCAGCACGGTTGTCCTGCTCGCCCAACGACGTGAGCGACTTTCCAGCAAAAATCCTAGGGATGGCCGAACCGCACGAGGAAACGCCTTCAAGGCAAGCCTTGTGCTCCCCAGGGTTAGGCGGTTCAGCCAAGTTAGCGTGCAGCTTGCAACCGCCTTCGGCCCCTCGGCGGTGGTGAACAGCACTTTGATTGCTGGACGAACGAACCCACGAGTCAGGACCTCAATGATTACGCGCTCAAACTTGTCGAATTCACCTGGGTAGCTGCAATAGAGCGCCGCGACAACGCTGCCGCCGGACACCGCCGAGATCGTCGATACCTCGTCGAGGAGTCCTTCGGACCTCAGCGCCCTGAGGCAGCCGAGATGGAACGCCATGGCCCGGCTTCCGCCACCAGATAGTGCCAATGCAACACGCTCTGGCGCCTTTGATTTAGTGTCACTGTTCATTTGTATGGGACATGGTGCCTTCGAGGCTTACACGGCCCTGCCAGGCAACGCGGAGCCAGGTTTCACGTTCCCCGCAGATCATCATGGCATACGGCACATCAGTAGGATCTAAGTGCCGTGACAAGTAGGCAAAGACCGTCTCGTCGTCTCGGCTAGGTCGAGCTGCCGCATGAACAGGGTGGCTATGCCACTCGCCGACATAGTGCAGTCGACCCGCAGTTTTAGCCGCCATTCCTTCTATGATTGGCCTGAGGTTCCGAGCTCCGCGGACAAAGTAGGTTGGCGCTTGTCGGCTGTCAGGCGGAGCAGGTAAGGCGGCGACAATGTTGACGGTGCCCCGAATAATGTCGAACGTGCCTACCAACACACCACCTGTCTCATTGGGGGCTGCTGCGGCCCTAAGGTCTGCCATCATCGTCAGCACTGATTTGCTGACTGCAATACGAAGGTCGACCGACGTATGTCGATGCACTGGCGAAATCGGCAGCGCTATTGGCACAATGCCCCCAGAGTCAGGGTCGAGCCGCCAAATCACAGCGGTGAGCGCCGTAGAACCGACCAAAGAGACCAACTGGCCAGCGGCAATCCCACACAGGGTCTGCACCTGCCAAGGCGGCAGCGGCCGTGTGAGGTCTTGGCAAGCATTGGCGTATCGGATGCGGTCGATTCTGGCGGCATCGAGATGCCCGGCAAGTCCTGGCGCAGTAGCAGTCGCCAGAAAGTACTGGGCCTCGATCTCGTCAAGACGGGTTGTCCGTCTAGCGTCTTCGGCAAGGATCACAAGGTCAGCCCCATCGGGACTGAAGAAGATGCTGGCGGCTCGCTTTATGTCTTGCCGGTCGGACAAGTGGGCGACGACCGCTGGAGAAGCGCTGAAATCGACCACAAGGTCGGCCAGCGCGAGTTTGTCAGCGTGCGGCTCCATACGAAGAACGTCTGCACGAGTAGCGGTTGCATCAGCCTCAACAAAAAGATGGTTGACCTGATCTGCAAGCGCGTGGGCTTTGGGCGCGCCAACCCACGCATCGCCATAGCTTTGGCGAACTGTGTTGTGGGGCAACACCACATCATCGTCGATGATGGCCCAGGCACCGATCCCGGTTCTCGCAGTGTTCATTACGACGTTGGAGCCGATTGCCCCTGCCCCGATGGCCACAAGTTGCGCATCAGCACGTTCTGGCACCGCTGAATGTGCTCGAGCCGTGCTCCTATCCAAGCGCTGTACAACGCGCCAGCCTTGAAGCTCGATGGTACTCAAGTCTTTGACCAACCGAGGCAGCATGGCTTGCCCAGTAAATACCTTCCCGTTGTCTCGGTGCGTGATCGTCAGACCAAGGCATTCGCCGAAATCCGCCAAAGTGCCGACGGGTTGATAGGCCCAAACCTCCACGGCCTCGTCCGGCCCCTCGGCGGTCCTACGCTTCGGCACGGATACAAGGAGCAGAGGGTAGTGGTCGGCTGCATGAGCCAATTGCTCTGGCGCAACGATCCACTGTCGCATTTCGGTGAAGAGGTTGCCGCCCAGTTCGTCGGATAGTTTCAGCAGGCCGCCAAGGTCATACGGACGCGCGTGCAACGCACCATGTACCTGCGAGGGCAAAACTGTCGAGAAAAGCGCGAAGCGTGGCAAGCCTTCGCTGTCAGACCTCTGATGCGTGTCTAAGCAAATTGTCCAGCGCTCTTCGTGTTCAACCGCACCGACGAGATGCCAAGGACCGACTGGCTCTCCTGCTGGAACGATCAACGTATGGGCCGTACCTGGGATTAACGGCTCAAGGCCCTGTTCATCCTGATGAAGCAGGCCGCTTGCAGTCCGCGACAGCCAATCGCGTAGCCGTTCTATCAAAACTTGTGCAGTTAGCGTCCGCGACAGGTCCTGCCACGCCTCCTCCCAGACGCAAAGGCTTAACCCATCAGCCCCGCGATCCCTGACCGTGTGAACGAGGCCCACTGGGAAGTCGGCACGTAATGAAAGCACTAGTGGGCTCGCAACGTCGCCAGGTGAAAACACAAGGCGCAACGGCTCTACCGGCTGGATCGGGACTACCCGATCCTGTGCCAATTCTGGCTCTATCTCAATGTCAAGCTCACATCCGTCCGCCTTGATCAGTGTCGCGAAGGGATGGTCAACCGATCTAGTCAGATAGCCGACGACCGCTTGAGCGAGCTTGGAGGAGGCCTCCGATACGCCCGCTGTCACAAAGACCCCGCACGAGGCGCGGGAGCGGCTATGACGGCGGGGGTACCACCAGCTGCCTTGCGTACCTTAGCGCCCGTGCCGCCAATCTCGATGACCAGCGGCTTCGGGCTGGTCTTCGAGGGATGCTCCATTGTTACTATAAACTGACCGCCGAGGTCGCGTGCAACCCGCTTGTAGTAATTGACGGCTTGGCGATGAGGCGGCTGAGTCGTGTCCTCGGACGGAATTGGGTCGCTGGTCGAGACTAAGATGCCGGCCGTTCGGCCTTGGGTCTCGTAGAGCCAGCGTAGCCGGTCGACCGGGTCTGTCTCCTCGGCACCCTTCTCCTCCGCGAGCGACGTGTAACTCGAATGGTGGGGGACGTTATTGATATCCCATTCAAGCCGGGTGTCGTTTTTGTGATACCTCGTCACCCGTACTATTCCGTCGATCGTCTCGTGGTCGACATCTGCCGAAAGGATCAGCTTTGTCGCACGGCCTTGGACTTCGAAGGTCGCCTGCACAAACAAGGCTGACGCGTTGCGCACGATGACGCCGTTATCAGTGTGCTCGGCGAACGGCGAATGCGCGAAAAACTCCACACTGTCTGAGGCCAGGTTGAACTCCGGGCAAAGCGTACCTGCGTCGCTAATTAGGTTGCGACGCTTTGACGGTTCGATGTCACGATCCCGGAGGAACTGGTCCAGCGCGTCCGGCCTCGAGAAGACCCGGATGCCCTTGCCCTCGATAAACCTATGCCGCGCCTCCGCTCGAAGTGTCCGGGCCTGACCCTCCACACCCTCCTCAAGTATGGCAGTGGCGGGCACCCACATCGTCTTAATTTTGATGCGGTCGCCGCCTTGGTACTTGGCCGCATGCTCCAGATGGAATACGTCCTTCGCGCGATTGCAATGATCGGTGTCGAGGTGAGTGAAGGCGACGACATCGATCTCCTTGTCGTCGCCCAGGCACTCCCGCAACTCTTTCTCAAGATCGCAGCGCTTGTCTGAGGCATCGTCCTTGTTACGCATGTCTGCGAAGTCGAAGAGCGCGAGACGGCCGTTCTCAAGCTCGATCAAGCAGCTGTCGGCGTTACCAATGTTGAAAAAGCGGACAATGTGCAAATCTAATCCCTCACACCTAAGGCCGGCCTGCTTGCCTAAAGTCGAACATAAAGAGAACTTGCGGCTGCCTCAAGAGCGTTGTGACGGAGGATGATACCGGCTGAGCCCGCTACCGCTTTCGCTGCAGCATTGGCCGTTGAGCACTGGCGTCAGTTCACACTGGCTACTTCCTTGCAGTGGTCCTTGACTTGCATACTCCACAGTCGGCTTCGTGCTGCGCCGTTTAAGAATGGCCACTTCGAAGAGAATCTCCTGCACCCTATATGGGCTGAGCGTCGTCGAACGGCCCCCTCCCGACTAAGCCGACGGTCCAGCCCGGCGGGTTTTCCCGCCGGGCCAGCTTGTCGGTCGGCTTCAGAAGCCGACCTCGTCGTCGCGATCGACCAGTTCGGGCGCATCGCCCTCGGCCGCCTTCGGGCGGCTGAGGAAGTCGATCTTCTCGGCGATGATCTCGCAGCCGTAGCGGTCGACGCCCGCCGCGTCGGTCCACTTCGTGTAGTGGATCCGGCCCTGCACCAGAACCTTCATGCCCTTCTCGCAGTTCTCGGCGACCGACTTGCCGAGCCCGTTGAAGCAGGTGATGCGGTGCCATTCGGTATCCATCACGCGGTAGCCGTGCTCGTCGCGGACCGCGCGGCCTTCCGAGAGGCGGGGGCGCGAGGTGGCCAGGGTGAAGTGGGTGATCTTCGTGCCGCCTTGGGTGGTGCGGGCTTCCGGGGCCTGACCGATGTTGCCGGCGAGGATGACGATGTTCTGCATGGTGGTTCTCCTGAGTTTCCGCTGAAGGGACCATCCCTTCAACAAGACCCGGCAGAAGCCTGTCGGGAGACGTCCGCACGGCTGGGCCTAGACCAGCCGGAAACCTCCGAGGGCCCGGGGTGGCGCGGGCAGGACGCTTTGCGGCCAACACGGCCCGGGCAGGAGTTGGGGTTGCGTGCAGGAAACCGAACAGGCTTAGGGGACTGTCCGTCGAAGGGGAGGTGCCTCAGCCGGATCACAGGGGGAGAAACCCAAGCAGACACGCCCAGACCGATCTCATCCGGCAATGTCAGGCCCCAGGGGGAAAGAACCCGGGAAGAGGAGAGAGTACGATCACCACGTCCACCCGAGCCCCCTGCCCCGCTCGTCTCTTGCCGCGCGGTCCTTGCACGACTACGCCTGCTGTATTGGATCAACCGGAGCACCCGATGCCTGATTTCAACCTGGCCACCATGTCGCTCGCAGACCTGCGCGACTTGCAGAAGTCCGTGGCCAAGGCCATCTCCACCTTCGAAAATCGGCAAAAGGCGGAAGCCCGCGAAAAGGTCGAGATGCTCGCCAAGGACCTTGGCTTCACTCTTGCCGAACTGGCAGGACTGGGGGAGCCGAAACGCAAGCGGTCGCCCTCGACGAAAACCTTCCGACATCCGGAGAACCCGACCCTCACCTGGTCCGGGCGGGGACGCAAGCCGGGCTGGTTTGCCGCCCATGTCGATGCAGGCAAAGACCCAGACGTGCTGCTCGGCTGACTTGCGGGAATCGCTGTCCAATGGACCGCCTCGCCCCATTTGCTGTTTGCGAGGATCGCGAAGCCGACCCCGCGTAGCCGCAGTGTTCCCGTCGATCGGGCCGACCTAAAGGTGAAAGGCCCTGGCGGCGGCGGCCGCCACCCTCGTACGCCCGACGCAATGGGTGGGGAGTAGCCAGTGACAGTGCGGCTGGGCTTTTCCCGCTGCCGGAAAGCGCAAGTCATCCCGAGTGGGGCTAGAAAAATTGTAATCTTCGTGCTACATATTTTGAAAATCTGTAGTGCGAAGGTGGCAAATGCCTACTCCACATACTCCTCCTGCGGCCGTGCGCCGCGCCCTTCGGAAGCTCGGCGCGGATATCCACGATGCCAGACGCCGTCGAAAGCTACCGATGGCGGTCGTCGCGGAGCGCGCCTTCACGTCCCGTTCGACCTTGCAAAAGGTCGAAGCCGGCGACACAAATGTTAGCATCGGCATCTATGCAGGCATACTTCAGGCTCTTGGCCTGCTTGAAGGTCTTGGTCAAGTTGCGGACATAAGCAACGACAGCGTCGGGCAGGCACTGGCGAGTGCCGATCTGCCAAAGCACATTCATCTCAAGCGGCCAACGAGGTCGTCCCGCGATGGCTGACTTCGAAGTCCATATCGATCTCCACGGTCGCACTCGCCCGATCGGACTGGCGAGAAGCAACCGCGTTCGCGGCACAGAGACCATCCTTTTCGAATATGACGGCGCTTGGCTTGAGGACGCCGAGCGCTTCTCACTCGAGCCCGCGCTTGCTCTCACGCGTGGCGCCTTCGCTCCTCCGGCCGGACTGGTGACCTTCGGATCCATCGGCGACTCCGCGCCAGATACGTGGGGCCGCCGCCTCATGCAGCGCGCTGAGCGACGCTTCGCCGACCGCGAGGGCCGCGCAGTCCGCACGCTCGCGGAAAGTGACTACCTGCTCGGGGTCGCAGATGAGACGCGGCTCGGCGCGTTACGATTTCGCTGGGTCGGCGAAGAGGCCTTCCAAGCGCCGATCAGGGCCGGCGTGCCGGCCCTGATCGAGCTGGGCCGTCTGCTTCAGATCACCGAGCGGATTCTCCGGGACGAGGAAACGGACGAAGACCTTCAACTGATCTTCGCGCCCGGCTCCTCCCTCGGCGGTGCACGGCCGAAGGCCTCGGTCATCGACCAACATGGCCATCTCTCCATCGCCAAGTTCCCGAAGGAGACCGACGACTACAGCATGGAAACCTGGGAGGAGATCGCGCTGCGGCTGGCCGGCCAAGCCGGCATCGCCACCCCGCAACACGAACTTGTCGAAGTGGCCGGCAAGTCGGTGATGCTATCGCGACGCTTCGATCGCGATGGCGCGATCCGCATCCCGTTCCTGTCCGCAATGGCGATGATGGGCGCCAGGGACGGCGAGCGTGGCAGCTACCCCGAGATCGTCGATGCCCTGGCCCAGCATGGCGCGCAGGGAAAGACGGACGCCCACGCGCTCTATCGGCGCGTCGCCTTCAATGTGCTGATCTCCAATGTCGACGATCATCTGCGCAACCACGGCTTTCTCTGGCTCGGCAAGGCCGGGTGGTCGCTCTCGCCCGCCTATGACCTCAATCCGGTGCCCACCGATCTCAAGGCGCGTGTGCTGACGACGAACATCGACCTCGACGAGGGAACCTGCTCGCTCGATCTGCTCGAACAGGCGTCGGAATATTTCGCACTCACGCTGGCGCAAGCCCGAGCGATCATCAAAGAGGTCGCGACCGTGACCGCGACATGGCGCGAGACCGCGAAGGCCGTCGGCGCCCGGTCGGCTGAGATCACCCGCATGGCCAGCGCCTTCGAGCATGACGATCTCACGCGGGCGCTGGCGCTATGACCAGGACCTTTTTTCATAGCTTCGATCCGCAAGCCGCAAGCCCGGTCTCCGGGGCCACCGTTGATCTAGAAGTCTCCGAGATCGAGGATGCCGGTATCCGGGAGGTGCTGCAGACGCCAGGCGCAGCCTATGGCGCCTGGTCGATCCTCGATGCGCTGTTGACCCCGACCGGCGCAGGCACGCCGTTCGTGTTCAGGGAGCCGCTCGGTCAAGCACGGGAGGTCAAGGTCGCGCTCTCGGGCTTGTTCGGACGGTTCGTCGCGCGTGCCTACCTCGAGCGCTACTTCAACCTCTCGATCTTCGCCCATCTCGGCAGCCGCACGATCGACCTTGATCGCCGCCGTCAGGTCAAGATCACGCGCCTATCCCGCGGCGACCTGCCCGACTGGATCGCCTGCGCATCCGACCTGTCGTCGCTGACTGTCGCCGAAGCCAAGGGTTGCCATGATGTCGGCGGTCCCGCCAAAGCGCTGGACCGAGCATGGGCGCAGGCCCGGCGGATCGACGTCACCGCCCGAGGCCGCAAGGTCACGGTGAAGCGTATCGCGATCGCCACGCGCTGGGGAATGGCGACGGCCGGTCCAGCCGATGCCCGCCTTTCGGTTCGGGACCCGGTCGAGGAAGGCGAGCCGCATACCCAGGAGGAGAAGGACGCGCTCTTCATCGGCATGCTTCGGCTCCATATCGCCAATCTCATCAAACCGCTCGGGCATGCCGAACTAGCGGACGCGCTTCGCGGCCTCACACTGCAATCATTCCCGCGAAGGCTCGAAGGTGAGACCCAGCGGGCGCGATCGCTGCTCGACACATCCCCGGTGCGGGATGTGGACAAGGCGAGCGCCGCCATGGACGGTCTGATCGGCGGCATCGTCACCCGCGCGGGACCGCTTACCGACACCGGCGTTGAGCCTGCCGATCAAGAAGCACTCTCCCGCCTTAATCTCCGGCCAGTCTTTGTCGGGGTCGAGCACGAGCTCATTCGCGCTGCTATCGATGCCGAGCCGCAAGCCATTCGCAGCCGTCTCGCCGAAAAAGGGAGTCCGGACGAGTTTGCACGACCGGACCGTGCCGGCGGCTGGATCATTCCGCTTGGCCAAGAGCGGCGCATCATAGGCGGCATCTGAGACAACGACGGCGGAAGACAAGCATCATGGAAAACGGCCCGCCAGACCATGCGGGCAGGATCGGGGCAGAAGACATGGACGCGCAGGAGAATGACCTCTCGAACGAAGCCGCAGCACTTGCCGACATTCTCAAATGGTCGGCGGATCTGCCCGCCTGGCAGCGCGATGCGCTCAGGCGGCTGTGCGGTCAGTCCAAGCTGGAGACTGCCGACATCACGGCGCTCGTCGCGATCTGCAAAGGCGCTGATGCCGGCAGTCCGCTCGATGCGAACCACGTCAGGGATCCTGCAGCCACCGTCGTCACTGTCGCCGACCACTTCCAGCCTTGCGTTGCGATAGCCCTCCCGGGCGATCCAAAGCTCGGCGGCGGCCCTATTGGCCGCGAGGTGCAGCAGCTCGCTCGTGCCGCCGAAGTCGAGCAGGATCTTCACCTGCCCGGGTTGCGGCACCTCGACGACTTCGAAGGCCAATGTGCTGTCGGCGGAATGGCTGCGCATGATGGTGACAAGGATAATGCCGTCGGAAGAGAAGTTGCCCTCGTGCAGCGTGAAGGAGGCGGGCGCGGTCCAGGTTTGATGGGGGCGCGGCGGTTCCTTCTTCACAAGGCGGCCGATGCCGTTCGACCGCTCCCAGGCAGCGAGCTTCTTGGTGAAGCGCGCGGGCGGTTTGGGGCTGCCGTCGGAGTAACGGACCAAAGCACCCAATGGCGCGGTGTCGATGATGGAGTTTGCAGACATGATTCCTCACTCTGAATGCGAAGAAACGCACTCATTGCATTGATATTGTTTGGTTTTATGTGAAGTGCGGGCGGGTTTCCCCGCCCCCGAAGCTTCAGATCACTCGGCGGCGATCATTTGCGCCGTCTCGGGCGGCAGATCGGAGACGAGGAAGGCCGGAAGGTCGATGTCCTCGAGGGTTTCGACAGGGTCTGCGGTCAAGTCGTCACGATCCCCCACGTCACCGCCCTGCCCCTCCGTGCTTGCCTCACCCTGCAGCGCAACCAGATCGGCACGGCGCAGGACCTCCGGCAACCAGCCGCTGCCCTTGAGGAGCCGCTCGGCCTCCGTGGCCATCTCGGTCTTCTTGAGATGGTCGATCAATTGCGCCGCGCCTTCGCCCTTCGCCTCGCGCACAGCCTCGACAATCCGGACCTTGGGCACGCGGGAGAGATAATTTTCCGCCGTGGGTTCCCAGCCCGCTTCGACCATGTCGAGATCGACGGCCTTTGCCAGCATGTCGGCATGCTTCATGCGGCGGGTGAGACCGGAGGCCGAGATGCCCGCGCCATAGGGGTTCACCCGCTCATGGAGCGCGTTGACGCCTTGGGAGAGGCAATGGGCCAAGAGCGAGAGACGGCTCGCGGCATCAAGCGCCGTGAGATAGTCCCAGAGCCCAGCATCATCGCCCAGAGGGAGCTCGGTCTCCCATGCCGCATGACGCTCCTCGATGGCCTGGGCCACTGCGCTGTCCTTCAGGTCCGGCGCCTGCGCGGCCATGTAGACTGGGCGCACCGAGGCCTCGAGGCAGGATCCCGAGGACGACGACGTGCGGAAGGTGTCGGTCACTAGCTTCAGAAGCAGAAGGGTCAGGGCCACCTCAGGCGACCGCCCCAGGGCCTCGCGCAGCGCAAGGGTGCGGTGGGCTGTGAGTTCCATGACCAGCCGCTCGGGCAAGGGCTTCAGCGCGCCGTCGTCTTCCTCGTCGGGCAAGGCCGAGAGGGGCTGACCTGCCGAGGTAATCACCGTGCCATAGGCGCTGATTGCTGCGCCCTGCCCGTCCGACGCGCCATGGTCGATGCCATCGTCTGGGTTGACCCCGGTCTCGATCGGTGCCTCGTCTTCGGGCCGCACATAGCCACGATGGAGGACCAGCTTGCCCTCACGGTCGAAGGTGACGAAGACCCCTGCCCGCCCGATCTCCACCGGATCGAAGATCACGGGCCGGGTCTCCAAGGCTTCCATTGCATCGGCCAGTTCGCTGAGACGAGCGTCAATGTCCGCGGGGATTTCGTCGGCTTCGGACCACTCGGCGTCGAGTGCCTGGTATTCGGCGAGAAGCTTGGCATGCTCGGCTGCCTCGGCCTCCGACATCGCCGCAGCTTCGCCGGACAGACGACGCAGCCCATAGCCGAAGCCGTAGGGCAAGTCTGCCGCAACCTCGACCCATTTCCAGCCCTCGGCGACGAGCGCCTGAGCCACGGCCTGCAGCTTCTCGCCGACGAGGCGCTCCAGAAGCGCGACGTCTTCCAGCCAGCCGCCATCGTCGCCCTGGAAGAGATCCCGCGCCACGGTCCCGCCCGCCGCTTCATAGGCCTCGATGCCGACGAAGACCGCGCGGCGATCCGACGCGCGGACCGAGGTCTCGGTCAGCATGCGCCGGATGGCGTAAGGTTCCTTGTTCCACGAGCCCTTCACCGCCTCCCAGACTTGCAGCTGGCGCGCAGTATCCGACGTCACGGTAAAGGCCATGAGCTGCTCCAGCGTCATGCCGTCTTCGGCATAGACGTCGAGGAGGGCAGGGGCGACGGAGGTCAGCTTCAGCCGTTGGCGCACGACATGGGGCGTCACGAAGAAGGCAGCCGCGATCGCCTCATCGCCGAGGCCCTTTTCGCGCAAGGCAGCGAAGGCGCGGAACTGGTCGAGCGGGTGCAAAGCGACGCGCTGCATGTTCTCGGCCAGCGAGTCATCCTCGGCGAGGATCGCGGACCCGGCGTCCCGCACGATGCAGGGGATCGGCGCGGTCTTGGCCAACCGCTTCTGCTTCACCAGCAAGGACAGCGCCTGGAAGCGGCGCCCACCGGCCGGGATCTCGAACTTGCCGGTCTCACCGCCTGCCTCATCCAGCACGGGCCGGACGTTCAGGCTCTGCAGGAGCCCACGGCGGGCGATATCTTCCGCCAGCTCCTCCACCGACATCCCGGACTTGATGCGCCGGACGTTGGACTGGCTCAACACCAGCCGGTCGAAGGCGATATCGCGCGAGGGCGACAGGGTCACATTCTGAGCAGCTTTTGCCATCAGACCATCTCCACGACGGGCGCCGGAAGCCACTCTCCCGATCTCATTCACCGTCACCCTTCACCTGCACTTCTCTGACTTTTCTTCGTCTTGACGCGTGTCGCGCAAACTTGGGTGAGACATGGTTGTCTTTGACCAGCGCATTAAGTCGCCACTGGGGGAGCCGCGGTAGTCAAAATGAAGGATGCAGCTGGTCTTCGTAGCAATGTCCACCGCGGTGGACATCACACAGGCACAGACGTCGAAACCGAAAGTGTTGCCAGAATGGCTGATGGTCTGAAGCTATCGGCCCTCTTTCCAAGCGTGATGCTGTGGAAATAGGCTGCGTAGTTTCTAACCCGAGTTCCAAGTTGCAGGAGGATGAAGATAGCAGTTGCTGTGCGCCTAGAACCCACTCGCTTGCTGGCTTCGTTGAAGGTGCCCGGTTGAATACCCATCATCGGCGCGAGGTTCTGTGCATGTCTTTCGATGTCGTCCCATGTTCGGAGCCCCGCTGGAGCGAATGCCGTAGCTTCTCGGCAAATCGCGGTCAGCGTTGGGACGGAGGGAAGCAGATCGCTCTCGACTCTTTCAGATTCTTTTTTTTCTTTTTCGGACTTAGAAAGGTGCCGGACAGTTTGACCGTCATTGGCGGGCAGTTTTGTTGTAATTTTAACGTCCACCACGGTGGACATTTGACCAAGATGGTTCGTGACCTGATCCAGCAGGCAACGATATTCGTCCACTGCCAACTTGCGTCGCATCATTCTGCGAGCGTTTTCTGAAACGGCGCTTCCGGGTTCGATAGTGTCGATATGAGCCAGACCGACGAGAATTTGTTTCCGCAGGAAGACCTGATCGCGGCGGGTCTCTTCGAGTTCTGCGGCAGCATCAAGGAAATCACCGGCGCGTTTCAATAGCGGTGAAAGCGAAAGGCCAAAGCTGACGACCCGACCATCACGCGAGCTGACGCGATAGCGCTTTCGGTTTGGGCTGTCGTGGCGCTCGATCATCCCAAGATCGATGAAACGGTCGATGTGACGACGAAGGGTCCGCTCGTCGATACCGCCGACTCTTCGGCAGATCTCGAAGTTCGATGCGAACACAGTGTCCCCTTGCCCTGGCCGCAGGAAGCTGATGAGGGCCTGCAGGGTCTGGATATGCCCCGGCTTCAGTCCGAAGACACACCTTGCATCGCGCAAGGCTCGAAAGACCGCCCAGATGTCGGGAGGCGTACAATTCTCATGCCGGTCGCGCTGTCTGGCGCCGGCGGTACTTGTGGAAACCTGAGTGAATGCCATGTTTGTTGAACGACGGCCACGTCGGCCCATAGCTTTCCCGGCCTCTCGCACGATTTCTCGTGCAGAAGGCAACAAAAATCATGTCCACCGAATCGGCGACTCTTGACCGGTATGTGGGAGATTGCTACATCATAGGTGCAAATCGATGATGGGCTCTCCGAGGGAAACCTTGGGGGGCTCTTTCTTTTTTGGCCTTCGCTACTCTCCTTCTGCTCGCGTTACATGTTTAGGGGCAGGGATCAGTCTTCCTGCCTTCGCTCTTCCAGCCATTTCTGGAAGAGGTCACGAAGCGTGGCTTCGGCGCGTTCCTCCAGCCAGAGGCCGAAATCTGGATTGTCCTTGCGGTTGACTTTAATCCCGATGGACTTGGCGTCGACGGAGAGGGTCGCAACAACCTTGCCACCCTCATCCTTCACCGTGGAACTGCGTCCCTGCGCTGAGAGGCTTGTTGAACTCTTCGCAGCCCGCTGACAGGCACTGTACACAGTCTGGAACCTGTCGATGCCGGTAGCGTCTTGGGGCAGGGCAGCGAGGGCTGCTCGCGCAACCTCGGTAAGGGGGACCTTTGGGGCGAGAGCTGCAAGATCACCCCACTGACGCCGCCCGGTACCATGCGCCGGGCCGATGAGTCTGATCAACTCGTCGGGAAGTTGTTCGATTACCACTCGGTGATTAGAGATGCCTTGCCTCGTCAATCCAAGTGCGTCCTGGATGACGCCGGGCTTATATCCGGCTTCTTGCATCTCCTTGATGAACAAGGCTTTCTCAATAAATGACGGATCTAGGCGGAGGTTGTTCTCTTGTCCTTGGGCGATCAGCGAAGCGTCGTCATCCAAAGTCCGGACGATTGCCTTGACCGGTCCGCCAACTTTTCTAATCGCGGCAAGTCGCCTGCGCCCGTAAACGACGCGGTAGCGATCCGGCTGGTCAGAGGGCCGAACCATAATCGGGACCTGCTGGCCATGCTTGCGGATGCTTTCGGCTAGCAAGTCGATACCGTCGTCTTCGAAAGCCAGCCGGTCCCGCAAGCCATCGACCTCGATCTGATCAGGGTCAATATCTCGGATGGAGTTGGCCGTGATCTCTCGAAGTGACTCTCGCAGGCCGCCAACGGATCCGCCAAGCTTTGTCGGTTTTGCTGGGGCAGGGGACGAGGCCACGTCCACAGGAGGTTGGTTGAAGATATTTCGGCCCATCAGCGTCGACCCCATGCCATTTGAATCGTCTGCTCAAGCTCGTCCGCGACGTTGTTCACGCTGCTCATGGCCCGGTCGATCGTCTTGCGGATCAACTGGCTCGGATCGACTTCATATATCGTCTGCTGCGTCATTCCGGCGTCCGAAATCGCCGTGGACTTCAGCATAGGTTCCGTCATGACTTGGCCAGCCAGGATCGAACGCAGATACCCTGCCATCTGCGTCTGCGGACCATCTGATGGTTCGTAGCGTGTGATCAGGAACTTCACAAAATCCCAGGCCACCTTTCGCCCGATCGCCTCTTCGACGGTCTGCACGGTCTCTGAAGCAAGTTTTAGGAACTGGCTCATCGAGGCGATATCGAGCATCCCCGGCACCACCGTGACCAAAAGTCCTGTCGATGCTGCAAGAGCAGTCAGGGTCAGGAACCCAAGCTGCGGCGGGCAGTCGATCAGCACCAGATCATAAACTGCGGCGACTTCGTCGAGCGCCAGCGACAGCCTTTCGGCAAAGATAGGCTGCACGCGACGCGCCAGGGCATTCGCCGTCTCGGTTTCGTACTCCGACAGGAGCAATCCAGCGGGTACCATGTCTAGGTTGTGGAAGTAGGTCTTCTGAATGACCGATGAGAGCGGCACTTTGTTTTCATAGCGCAGGGCGTCGTAGACAGTGCCGCTTTCTGCAAACTCCAGCTCGGGCCGGATGCCGAAAAAGGTGGTCAGGCTGGCCTGCGGATCAAAGTCCAGCGCCAGCACCCGATATCCTCGAAGGGCGAACCTCTGGGCAAGATGGATCGTGGCTGTGGTCTTTGAACTGCCGCCCTTGAAATTGACGACCGAGACGATTTGAAGTCGATCGCCGTCCCGGCGGCCCGGCAAATACGCGTCAGCATTCTTTCCGGTCCGGGCAAGGATGTCGCGCAGGGTGTCGATCTCTTCAGCTGAGTAGTAGCGATGCCCACGTCCGTCAGTGAAGACCTCCGGAAAGCTCCCATCCTTATGGCGGTTGCGTAGATTCGACGGGCTGACACGAAGCAGTTCAGCCACCTCCGTTGAACTGAAGCGCCGCAGCGACTTGCGTTCCTCCGGTTGAAAGGCAGCCCGCATTTGCCGGTTCAAAGACTCGGCCAAGCTGTCCGCAAATGCACCGATGTCGGCAGTGCCAACCCCGCGATTGAGTTTCATGCCTCGATCAGTCATTCACTGCCCTCAGGCCCCTACCAGGGCTCTTTCTGATTTTGACGGCATTAAGCCGATCTGACGCGTTTTGTCGTCAGAACCGAAATGACATGAACGCGTGAGTCCATCAAGAAGAATCTACATATGGTGGAGAAAGTTATGCACATCCCTAGCGAGCTTCAACCGAGTGCGCGTGTCCTGTGATCCATAGTCGAAACTGCAAGTGAGCGTTCAAGCTCTTCACCTTCGGTCGCCGCGTCAGAACGGCGACCTTGGAGTCCATGGCGTCTTAAGCCGGCTCGCATTGGCAGTTCGAAAGGTCGCCCAGATCACCGGAGTGTTGAAAGCAGCCCCAGTTTCTCGGCCCGCCCCAAGAGCATCTTCACCGATGACGGCTGCCAGTTGGTCCGCCCGCGGGGCGTACGCTCGCGCATCGCTTCCAGTCGAGTGCAGATCGCCTGAAGCGTGATGTCGGGGTCCGCGCCCTTTATGGCGGCGACGATGGCGGGCAGGCGGTCGTCGGTCTCGCGGCGGCCGGCGCGGGCGAGCACAGTCTCGAGCAGAAAGCCGTCGCGCACATAGGCGTTCACGGCACGTAGCAGTCGGCTCTGCGTCCACTGGCGCTCGCGGGGTAGGGGGCCGTTGACGATGCGCACTACGTCTTCCCAGGCCATGTCGGGGCGCAGGCGGCGGACATGGGGAACCCAGTCCTGCGCCGTCTCGTTCAGGCGCTCCATGTAGCCGTCCTGTCGCGCCAGCCGCACCTTGCGCAGCGCCGCCGGATCCCGGGCGCGCAGGCCCGGATTGCCGCCAACCCGGCCTTCGGTCCGTGCGCTGGCCAGGCCGGCCTTGGTGCGTTCGCGGATCAGGGCGCGCTCGAACTCAGCGGCGGCGCCCAGGACCTGGAGGGTGAACTTGCCCTGCGGCGAGGACGTGTCGATCGGGTCCATGATCGAGCGGAAGAAGGCGCCTTTCGCCTCCAGCCGCTCGATCACTTCCAGCAAATGCGAAAGCGACCGCGCCAGACGGTCGATGCGCACCACCACCAGCGTGTCGCCCTTGGCGATCCGCTCGAGCACGCGGGCCAGCACTGGCCGCGCGCGGTTCCCGCCTGATGCTTGCTCCTCATGGATCTCGGCGCAGCCCGCAGATTTCAGGGCCTGCGACTGGGGCAGGGGGGTCTGATCCTCGGTTGAGACGCGCGCATAGCCGATCAGGGGCATCAAAACAGGTCGTTTGCAGTTGCACATACCACTAATAAACGACCATTTGTAAACGAATGCAAGGGCATGCTGTGTGGCGCTGATCGCCAGAAACCCCTTGGTTTCCATGTACTGAACGCGATCAGAGAGTTCTCCACGCACACGGCGCGCGCGTACTATATAAGGAGCAAATGCAGCTCCACAGAAAACCCTTGGGTAGTTTGCATAATAGACCTATTTTGCACATATGAAGTCCTATGTCTCTGTTCTGCCTGATGAAGCTGAAGCAACTCTCGGCGATCCTGAGGGGGGCGGGCAGTCATCCGAGGACGATCTGTGGTTCCTGCCCGGCCCGATGGAAGAGGAACCGAACTATCTGCTTCCCGGCCCATTGGCTGAGCCCAGTGAAACCTCAGTCGTTGCCGCATGGGCCCGGGCCGAAGCGGGTTGTGCGGCCCGCCTCGCACGCGTGGCCGGAAGATTGGGCGCGCTTGACGACCGTCTGCGACGCGGCCCATCGGGTTGGCGGCACAGATTGGCCCTGATCGAGGCTGCAGAGCTGAGCTGGTTCGTTGGCGATCGAGTCAGCCCTGACCGCCTTGCACTCTGGATCGCGCTTCGTCTGTCTGGCCCTCAGGAAGACTCTGGGGCGCTGTCACGCGTTGGATGGGCTGTTCGACGTCTTACTGAGGGGCCTGGCCCTGAAGCTGGGCTAGCCGATTTTCTCGACCGGCGGGACCCTGAGAACATAGCGGATGACGCCGAGCGGTTCACCGATCGCGCCGATGGCTGGCTCGCCGTGACGGGAGCCGCTCGACATCTGCACCCTATCACCCGGGCTTGTCTGGGCTTCCACCTTTGGAGCCTGGCAGGTCTCGGTCAGCATGGTGACCGGATGGAAGCCGCGGTCACGGCAGGCCGGATTGCTGCAGCCGAAGGGAAGGGTGCGATTTTCGCACCAGTAGCAATGGGTGGGGCAGGGGGGATTCGTGCCGGCGGACCTCCGGCAGAGCGGTTGACCCGATGGCTGGACGGGATGAACAACGCATGCCTCGCAGCGATGCGGCACCTCGACGATCTCGAAATATGGTCTACCCAAGCGGAGACTGTCATGTCGGTGTTGTCTGGCCGTACGCCTCCGGCTTTGCGCTCTGTATTGACCGAATGGCCCTTGGTCTCCGCACCGATGGCCGAGACTTTGATCGGCGCCAGCCGCGCGGCTGTTCAGCGAAACCTGGCTTGGATGGAGGCGAGTGGGCTGATCCACGAGGTGACTGGCCAAGGGCGTTTCAGGATTTGGCGTGCAGCAATTTAGCGGCCAGATGTGACCACAGCTTTTTCTGAGGCTCGGCTTCGGAGGGCCGAAAATGGTGGGCGCTTTTGTGAGGTGAGATCAAGCATCACCGAGTGGCAAGGTCACAACTGCTTCGAGTCCACCTGCCGCCACATTGCGGAGCAAGACTGTCCCGCCGTGCGCCTGAATGATGGTGCGGGCGATTGCCAGGCCGAGGCCGACGCCGCCGGTATCTCGGCTGCGAGACCCTTCCAAGCGTACGAACGGCTCAAAGACTGCTTCAAGTTGGTCTTCGTGCAATCCCTGGCCCTTGTCCGCGATGGTGATGACGGCCAATCCAGGCGTTCGGTCCAACTTTACCATCGCCACCCCGCCATAGCGGACAGCATTATCGATCAGGTTCCTTAGCGCGCGGTTCAAGGCGTGCGGGCGGACGGTGATGGGCAGACGCGACGACGGGGCAAGATTGGCCTGATCTCGCCCTACATCGTTGACCAGATCAGTCAGCAGGACGGCAAGATCGACTTCAGCGGCGGGTTCTGCCCGTGCAACCCCGCGTGCGAATTCCAAGGTCGCCTCGACCATTGCCTGCATTTCCTCGACCAGTGCCTTCAGGCGTACACTATCCTCGGTTTCGTCCAGCATTTCGATCCTGAGCCGCATCGCGGTCAGGGGCGAGCGCAAGTCATGACTCAAGGCGGCGAGCATGTGCGTGCGCTCATTCACGAAGCGGGTGAGTCGGGCTTTCATCCGGTTGAAGGCCTGCGTGGTCTCGCGCACCTCGGATGGCCCCGTCATCGGCAACGGATCGGCATCAAGCCCACGGCCCAAGCGGTCGGCGCCAACTGCAAGAGCGCGCATCGGGCCGACGACGCGCCGCGCGGTCCACCAGGCCACCAAAGCTACCGCCACCGCCATCAACACTACTGGCAGAAGGGCCTGTGGAGTCAGTTGCAGGGCAGGGCGGTAAAACATCGTGCGCACGTTCAGCCAATCGCCCGCCGCAAGTCGAATCGACAGCGTCAGTTCAATGGGGTCGGTCCGCCCTGCCATCATCGCCTCATGCATGGGGCGCATGATGGCTGGCACTCCGTCTGGCAAAGGCATGGACGCGAGGGGAAGCGCATGGACATCGGCGCGAACCTCCCGTTCCGGCTCTCCGAGAATCTGGCGGATCTGCCGCAGAACCATGTCCGCCTCTGCGCTGTCGTGGGACGCTGCAGGCTCGGGCCCGACTTCAAACCGGACAAGCGGAGAATCCGCCGCGCGGAGTATCGACGAGCGCAGATCAGTGGGGGCGCCATCCAGAAGCAAGACAACATTTGCAGCGCGCCCTGCCGCCTCCAGCCCGAGGGCTGCACGAACGGCACGGTTCCGCTCGTCTGTCAGCAACAACAGGCCAAGCCCTTGTGTGATGGCCAGCGCCAAAAGCAATATGATCAGCAACTGCCCGCCAAGAGATTGCGGGAACAGCTTGCGAAGCTTCGGGAAGCGCGCACTCATGGCATTGCACTGACGTCTGCGGCAAGGCTGTAGCCACCACCCCAGACGGTTGCGATCAGCGCAGGCTTGGCCGGATCGGCCTCGATCTTGCGGCGCAAGCGGCTGATCTGGTTGTCGATGGTGCGATCGAACACCTGTGCGGCGCGACCCGATGTGAGATCGAGCAGTTGTTCGCGACTGAGCACGAAGCGCGGCCGTTCCAGAAACACCGTCAGCAGACGGAATTCCGCGGTTGTCAGAGAGACCTCGATGCCATTGTCGTCGGTCAGGGTCCGGCGGTCGGTATCAAGCACCCATCGGTCGAAGGCCAATCTGTGCCCAGCAAGGCTGCCACCAACAACTTCCGCCCGGTCGGATCGGCGGAGGATCGCCTTGATCCGGGCCAGCAACTCACGCGGATTGAACGGTTTGGGCAGGTAGTCGTCCGCGCCGACCTCCAACCCCACGATACGGTCAGTTTCGTCACCCAGGGCTGTCAGCATCAAGATCGGAATGTCCCCCTGAGCGCGCAAACGTCGGCAAACCGACAGGCCATCTTCGCCAGGCATCATCACATCCAGCACGATCAGGTCGAATTGACCCACCTTCATTGCGGCATCCATTGCGACGGCATTGGCGGCAGAAGTTGCGCGCAGGCCGTTCTTTTCCAGATACTTCACCAGCGCATCGCGGATCTCGCGGTGGTCATCAACGATCAGGATATGGGGGGGCAGGATATGCGACGGCTGGGTCATCTTCTTGTCTCCTGCTGTCGACCCTAGCTGAACCCCGTGGGTCTGCGGACAGAAGATTGTCGCAAACCTCTCTCAGGACCTTGGCTTGCGACAGTTTGATACAAAACAGGCGTCGCCCTGACAAACCTGTGGGACACCTCGCCCCCAGATTGGATTCATCGCAATCTGATCCAGGAGAGACAGAATGAAACGTTCAACAAAATTCGCCCTCGCAGCCGTTGCAGCCCTTGGCGTGGCCGCTGTCGCCGTACCGGTCGTCGCCCAGCAGGGTCAGATGCAACATGATGGCATGATGATGGGCCAGCATGGCGGTATGATGGGTGGCGGCCAGAGCTATGCCATGGCCACGTTCGATACTAACAAAGACGGCACGCTCAGCCCCGAGGAAATGACAGCCGGGATTCAGGCTGAACTCAAGACCTATGACACCGACGCCAACGGTACTTTGTCGCTGGAGGAATTCGCGGTGATGCACGCGGCTCACACCCGACCGATGACCGTGCGAGCCTTCCAGATGCACGACGCCGACGGTGACGCGCAGGTGACCGAGGCTGAAATGTCCGCCATGGCAGACATGATGCAAAGCCACATGGGCGGGCAGCAGGGCAACATGCCGGGCATGGGTCATGGGATGATGGACAACGACTGACGCGCCTTTTTTCTCCCGCTAACTGGGCAAAGCTCCGGTTGGCGGGAGAAATCCCAACACAGATCAGGAGGCCATGAAAATGAACGGCTACGGTATGGGATTTGGAATGGGCTTCGGCTGGCTCTGGATGATGGTCACCCTTGTGCTGGTCGGCCTCGCGATTGCGGCGCTGGTCAAATATTTGCGCAAATAGTCGAAAGGAAACACGATGAACTATACGATCAACCGCCTGATCACCGGCGCGGATTTTGACGCGGTCGACGCCCGAACCCGTGCCGCGCTTGCGGAGAACGGCTTTGGCGTGCTGACAGAGATCGACGTCAAGGCAACGATGAAGAAGAAGCTGGACGTGGATATGCCAGCCTACCGGATTCTAGGGGCCTGCAATCCGAAGATGGCACTGGAAGCCATAGGGATGGAACCGCGCGTCGGTGCGATGTTGCCCTGCAACGTTATACTTCGCGAGATCGAAGGCGGAGTCGAGGTAAGTGCGATTGATCCGGTGGCGTCGATGCAGGCCATCGATAATCCGGCGCTTAACAAGGTGGCCGGGCGGGTGCGTGATATGCTGACTGGCACAGTTGCAGCGATCTGAGCCGCGCCGCATGACAGACACCCCTCGTGATCTTGTCAAAGCCTGACCTCGGGCATCTATGCTTGCAGCCCTGATGCTGACTTGTTCACCATTTCCGTCGGTTTCGGGATATTGCTGCCGCAGCTGCCCGACCTGATCGAATGCCTGCTGTGCGCGGCCAGCAAGGCGGAGCAGGTGTCGCGCGCTACCGGGCTGTTGACGGCGCTTCAAATCTTCGCCTTGTTTCTTTGTGCACCGTTCTGGGTGCGGCTGTCGGATCAGTAGGTGCGGCGGCTGTCCTGCTGATCGGGCTTGTGGGCTTTGCCGCGGCTACAGTGGCCTTCGCAGTGTTCGAAATGTTGAACGCAGCCCATGTGGAACGGGTGTTGAGCGGGCTCTTCGCAGCCGCGGTCACCCCGGTTGCCCTTGCGGCGGTCTCGGACCTGCTGGCGACCAAGGTGGAACTGGGTCGTCGGTTGACGTTTGTCTCGCTGGCGGGAATTTCTGAGTTTCTGTTGGGGCTGACGCTGGGCGTTGCGCTGACACGTGGATTGGGAGGGTTTGGAGGTGCGACGGGTGCCTTGGAGCTGATTGCGGCTCTGGTTGTAACGCTGCCTGTGCGTGTCGCGTAGCTATTAGTTTCGAGATACGAAATTCAACAAAATCAACAGTCGGTCGTGGGACCGTTCAACGACCTGAGGTCATGCGGCACGCTGAAAGAGCGGTAGCGGCACAAATGGCGAAATGATGGTCTGCCTTCGTTGAAGGGGTGGCTGGCAAGCGAGATGTTCCGAAAGATCGTCGTTGGCAAGGGCGACGCGAACTTGAAGGAGCAGGTTTGCCCCGCGTTCAATCCAGCGCATCTGCTGCTTCTTGACCATCCGCCTTTCAACAGGAATGTTGACACTCGCTTCAGCAGCTGTGGAGGCTAGCGACACCATGCTGCTGCACCCCGACGAATGGTCGCGCGCCGCAGCCATAGAGAACTGTCCGAAAAGACTCAGAAAGACGACTGCAATCCAGCAGATCAACCGCAGACTATATTGGCGCTGTCTGCGGCCTCCGCTCACTTCTTTAGCATGAATGGTGCGCCGCATTACGCATCCCTGGCGTCTGAACTGTTGAAGGTTCTACGCTGGGAGCCACCAACCGCCTTGATGCAAGTCAACCGACGCAGAGTTCACCTGACACAAGTCTGTGATCGCGCGTCTCGGCTGTACTCAACGGGTGTCGACAGCTTCCGCGACCGCAGTAGGTTGCTCCCGCCCGTCTTCCGGCATCAAGCGGAAGAGAAGGGAAGCGAGAGCAAGCCAGCCGATCAGGCTCAGACCGAGTGCCCGCGCACTGTAGAGCGCGGCCAGATCCGGAGGAATGACCGGGACGGACGCAGGTGGCTGCGGTGCCCCAAGAAGGTGGGGGGCCACCATCAGGGCAAGCCCTGCGAGACGCCCGAGCCAGGACTTCACCCCACTGGCGAGGAAAAGCCCCGCCACCGTCGCCGCCGCCGTCATGACCCACCACATTTGCCTGTCCGACAGTTCAGCGGCCTGCATGCCTGGCAACTCCGGTGGCAGTCCCAAGCTGGGTGACAGGGCGAAAGTAGCGAAGCCGGAAAGAGCGAGCGCGGGCACAGAGATGCTGTTTGGACCCCACAGGGCACGGTGTGTCGCAAGAGAAGCTCCCGCAACAAGGCCAAAGCCTGACCAGGTCAAAACCAAAGTCAGGACCGTCAAGCCGCTTCGCACGACGACAGAAAACTCATCATCCGCGTCGTGGGCATCGTGCGCAGACAGGACCGTATCGCCACTCGATCCTGAGGGGTCGTCTTGCGCCACCCCCATCAGGACAAGTTCGCCGGTCTCGTATCGCTCGGCTTCGACGATAAGTGGCTGGATCAGAAAAAACTGCAAGAGGGCAACCGCTAGGCCCGTAACGGCACCAGCAATCACCCCGCCGGACAGCAGGGACTTCGTCATGTCAGCGAACTCGATCTGTCAGTGGCAGGGAAAGCCGGTGGCGTGGCGGGTATCATGTGTTGCGGCATGCAGCGCATCTGAAGAGGCGAAACCTGCCGCAAAGATGAGAAACGCACCAAGGACAGCACTGGTCAGGATGGGCCGAACCAGACCTGCGTGCTGTACGGACGCGGTGGAAAGAGTGGTGGCAGACATGATGTTTCTCCGCCCGTCACACCCGACGGGATTGGGGTTAAGTCTCCTGTCTGGCCGGTCTCCTGGCTCACGGTCACTGCAACCCTTCGCCTTCCCGGGCAGTTGCCCAGTGGCATATCGAAGGGCCACTACCGCATACAGTCGCGGGGGCGGCTGAGGTATCGGGCGCCGCAACTGGGTCCGCCCTTCCTCATTCCCGATTGAGTTCGGGGATTCTGCATCCCATGAACACCAAACAAAATCACGATCATGCGCACGCCGCAGAATGTCAATGCGCTTGAAGTCCGGCAGCCTTGCCGGAGCGGGGCGCGGATTGTTGATCTTCCTCGCGCGCTCCGCTGCCATGATCGGGGCCATTCACGAGGTCGGCAAGGATCGGACAGTCCGGGCGGTGATCGCCGCAGCACGCATCTGCCAGATGACGAAGCGTGTCCATCATTGCCTGCATTTCACGAATTCGAACTTCAAGACCGGCGATCTGCTCAAGCGCAATCTGTTTCACGTCGGCACTCTGCCGCGAACGATCCTGCCAGAGCGCCAGTAACTCCTCGATCTTCTCGACGGAAAAACCCAAGTCCCGCGCCCTTCGGATGAAGCGCAGTAGCTGAACATCGGTCATCGAGTAGACGCGATATCCTGCAACCGTCCTTCCTGCTGCCGGGATGAGCCCGATCGACTCATAGTAGCGAATCATCTTGGCGGAAACGCCCGAAGATTTTGAAGCTTCACCGATGTTCATCTCGGGGCCTCCTTACGCGGCGATTGAAGGTGCAAAGCGCCGCAGTCGCAGCGCATTGCCAAGGACGAAGACCGACGATAGCGCCATCGCGGCGGCGGCAATGATCGGCGACAGCAGGATACCGAAGGCGGGCCAGAGCGCGCCTGCGGCAACCGGGATCAGCAGGGCATTGTAGATGAAGGCCCAGAACAGGTTCTGGCGGATGTTTCGCATCGTGGCCTTGGAAAGCGCAATGGCATCCGAGACGGCAGTCAGCCTACCCGACATCAGTACGACGTCCGCCGCTTCGATGGCAATGTCGGTGCCGGTGCCGACGGCAAGGCCCACATCCGCTTCGGCCAGGGCGGGCGCGTCGTTGATCCCGTCGCCGACATAGGCCAGCGCGCCCAGTGCCTTCAGACGTTTCACCGCAGCGACCTTGCCGTCGGGCAGCACCTCGGCCACAACTTCGTCGATGCCAAGCTGGCGGGCGATGGCGTTCGCCGTGCGGCTATTGTCGCCAGTGATCATGGCAACCTTCAGCCCCAGCAGGTGCAATGCCTGGATCGCCTGCGGCGTGGTTTCCTTGATCGGGTCCGCAACGGCGATGATTGCAGCAAGCTTGCCGTCGATGGCGGCATAGAGCGGTGACTTGCCCTCGTCGCCGAGCCGGGTCGCGGTGTCGCCGAAGGCGGAGACATCAAGGCCGAGCTTGACCATGTAGCGGTCGGCGCCGACGTCGACCCGCTGTCCGCCCGCCGCCGCCGTGACACCGAAACCGGTGACGGAGTCGAAAGCAGTGATCTCAGGAAGGATCAGGCCCTCGGCTTCGGCCGCCGCGACGATGGCGCGGGCGATCGGATGCTCGGACTTCGCTTCGACAGCCGCCACCACGGCCAGCACTGCGGCGCGGTCGAAGCCCGGTGCCAGCGCCATGTCGGTCAGGCGCGGTTTGCCCTCGGTCAGGGTACCGGTCTTGTCGAACGCGACTACCTTGACGCTCTGCAAGGCTTGGAGGGCCTCACCCTTGCGGAAGAGCACGCCCATCTCGGCACCACGCCCGGTGCCGACCATGATCGACGTTGGCGTGGCCAGACCCATGGCGCAGGGGCAGGCAATGATGAGGACGGCGACGGCGTTGACCAGGCCAAAGGTCAGGGCCGGATCAGGCCCGAAGATCAGCCAGACGGCGAAGGTCAGCACGGCAAGCGCCATAACCACGGGAACGAACCACATCGTCACGCGGTCGACCAGCGCCTGGATCGGCAGCTTACCGCCTTGCGCGGCTTCGACCATGCGGATGATCTGAGCCAGCATCGTGGCCTCGCCCACCGCCGTCGCCCGGAAACTGAACGCGCCGGTCTGGTTTACTGTGCCGCCGGTCACGGTGCTCCCCAGTGCCTTCTCGACCGGCACGGGCTCGCCAGAGATCATGCTTTCGTCGATCCAGCTTGCGCCCGTCGTGACCTCGCCGTCGACCGGCACCCGCTCGCCAGGGCGGACCTCGACGACATCGCCCGGGCGGACTTCGGCGACTGGCACTTCGACCAGGCCGCCATTGCGAAGGACACGAGCAGTCTTGGCCTGAAGTCCGACCAGCCGCTTGATCGCCTCTGAGGTCCGGCCTTTTGCGCGAGCTTCAAGCAGACGACCAAGGAGGATCAATGTGACGATGACTGCCGCCGCCTCGTAGTAGACATTCTGGGTGCCTGGGGGCAGGATTCCGGGGGCAAAGGTTGCCACCAGGGAATAGCCGAAGGCAGCCAACGTTCCGACCGCGACCAGGCTGTTCATGTCAGGCGCCAGACGCGCCAGGGCCGGAAACCCCTTGCGGTAAAACCTGAGGCCAGGACCAAGGAGGACCACGGTCGTCAAGGCGAACTGTATGTACCAGCTGTTCTGCATGCCAATGCTGTTCATCACCGCCATGTGGACCCACATGAACAGATGCGATCCCATCTCGAGGACAAACACTGGCAGAGTCAGAGCCGCAGCAAAAAGCACATCGCGCCGCAATGCGGCTTCCTCGGCTGTTTTCTTCGCGGCGGACTCTTCTGACATGATGGCGGTTTCGGTCGCTGCCCGTGCCTCGTAACCCGCATCCGCGATTGCGCCGATCAGGGAGGCAAGGGCCGCCGTTCCGGTGACCGTGGCGCGTTCCGTGGCCAGATTGACATTGGCTGCGGTCACACCGGGTACCGTCTTCAAGGCCCGCTCCACCCGTGCCACACAGGAGGCGCAGGTCATCCCCTCGATGATGAGATCGACGGGGCGCGTTGGCACATCATAGCCTGCGTCCTCGATTGCCTTGACCAGAGCCGACCGGTCCACGTCTGATCCGATGACTTCTGCCCGTTCCGTCGCGAGGTTGACGGCTGCAGTTTTGACCCCGGGGACCGCCTGAAGTGCGCGCTCAACGCGCCCGACACAGGATGCGCAGGTCATGCCTTCGACGTCGATCACGATCTTGCCGAGATCCGCCGTGGCGTGATGAAGGGTTTGTATGTTCATAGCGGCACTCCAGTGTCGAGGTACTCCGCTGACTGAGATAGGGCTTCCCATGATGGTAAGGTCAAGCCCTGATTTCAATTTGTCTGTTCACGGATTTGTTCCCTTGACCTTACAACGGTGGGAAGGCCCATATCGAGTTGCATGAGGCGATTGTCCGAAGGAGACACTCATGCAGTTCCATATCGAGAACATGACCTGTGGCGGCTGCGTGCGCAGCGTCACGAAGGCAATCCAGTCGGTGGACCCCTCTGCCGAAGTGACCGCGGACCCGGCGTCGCACAAGGTCGAAGTGAAATCAGCGGCTTCTCGCGACCGGTTGGTCGCTGCGCTGACCGAGGTAGGCTACGCGCCCGCCTGACCATTCTGCAACCAAATGCCGTTTGAAGGGTTTACCCGTTTCAAGCGCTAAAAACCACCAAAAAACAGGAGAATACCATGAAAACATCCGCACTGGCAGCAGTGGCTGCTCTCGTCATGACAACTTCCGGCTATGCCATTGCACAGTCCGACAACATGGCTGGGATGGACCATTCTGCAATGAACATGGAAGGCGCCACGGGCGGTTACATGGCTGCGATGGACACGATGATGTCGTCGATGCAGGGAATGAAATTGACGGGCGACGCCGATGCCGATTTCCTCTTGATGATGATCCCGCACCACCAGTCGGCGATCGACATGGCCAAGGTCGAACTTGAGCAGGGCGACGACGAGGGCACCCGCGCTTTGGCGCAGAAGGTCATTGATGCGCAGGAAGCCGAGATTGCCGAAATGACAGCACTGTTGAAGGCGATGGGTGTCGAGCCGCCGGCGGCCTCGAACTGATCCGGGAACTGATCCGGCCTTGATCCGGCAAGGGGCAGAGCGGCCGCAAAGCCGCTCTGCCGCGTTTTTTTTGGGGACGTCATGACGCACACTGACCGGGCGGGCGTCTCTGCGCCTGCCCGGCCGCCATGTCACGCAGCCATGTCGCGGCAGGACTTGGCGCAGCGCCGGCAGATCTCGGCGCACTTCTTCATCTGCGCGTCATTGCCGAAGGCTTCGCAGGACTGGGCGCACCGCTCGCAGGCTTCGGCACAAAGACCGCAAGCCCGGCCATGCAGCGCCGAGTTTCGCAGCATGAAGTCGGCGCTGATCCGGCACGTATCCGCGCAATCCAGAAGCGCCTGGATGTGTGCGGATGCGACATGCTGACCGCCCTTGCCGAGGCAGTAGGCCAGCGTTTCCAGGCAGATGTTGTGGCAGTCGCTGCAGTTTTCGATGCATTCCTTCATGTTCATCTCTCGTACTCCTGTTCTGTGGTTGCCAAATTGCCCTTGGACCGGAGCGCAGCGAAGAAGCCTGAGCCACCCCCTATCGCCCGCGGACGGGCTGTTCAGTGCCAGCGGGATCGGTCTTGAAAACGCGAAGGCATTCTGTGTGGTTCCACCGATATCCGCTGACTTCTGCACGAACCGAAATGACAGACGTCCATGCGGTCGGGGGATTACACAGCTTGCGCGGGACTCTACAAACCGGGCTCTGCGAGATCTGTCGTGACCGGGCAAACGCATTTGCCCGGTAATCTTTTGCCTCGACATCCGTCAATGAAGATAGGCGTCGGTTGGCTCTCGCATGATCGGGACTTCTGCGGGAACTCCGTGGCGGCAGACTCGGTCGGTGCCTGGCGGTCGGTCGAAGCCACGACCGGGCCGCCTTCAGCCGAAAAGGAACAGGATGATGACAGTTCGAACTTTCTCAGCAGCAATGCTTGCTGTTGTCCTGATGGCCGGCGGCGCGGTCGGTCAGACCACGCCTCAGGCGGAAGATCCACATCACACGGCCGGCACCGAGAACCCCGCCCTCCCTAATGCGGCTGGCTCCGACGAGCCAACAGACCCTGCGGGTCCAGGGATGGACTCGCAGGGTGCGGGACCGGGGATGATGATGTCTGCTGAAATGATGCAGATGATGATGCAGATGATGGCCCAGCATCATGTCGCCGGTTCGACCCCGGGGCCGGGCATCCAGGACGGAATGACCGGCGCGGTCGGGCAGGGGTCGGAAGTGGTCTTTGGTCTTGCACCTGCCGCGACACCGGAGACGACGCCCGACGTGGTGCGCGGCTGGCTTCAGACGCAACTCGACAGCCTGCAGAATCCACGGCTGACACTCGGCACGATCGAGACGGCTGCGGATGGCAGCATCATCGCCGAGATCCGCACTGTCGACGGGGCGCTAGTACAGAGACTGTCGTTCAACAGGTATCCGGGTTTTGTCCGCCAGATCGACTGAACGTCGTCAAGACGAAACGAGAGCAGATACGAGATGCGAGAGGCTGTGATGCATTTTGCCACCTCGGTGCTGGTTCGCGCAACACCGCGGGAGGTTTTCGACTACCTCGACGACCCCGAGCGCATTGGCGCCCACATGTCCGGGGGATCGCTGATGATGGCGGGCGGCAGCATGCACTATCATTTGGATGCCGAAGCTGGGCGCAGGGTCGGTTCTGTCATCCGCGTCGAAGGAAGGATGCTGGGTCTGGCATTGCGGGTGACGGAAGTGATCACGGAACGCGTGCCGCCCGTCCGCAAGATCTGGAAGACGACAGGTCCGCAGCGGATGATCGTGATCGACACCTATCGGCTGGGGTTCGAGACGCTGCAGGTCGAGGCAGGGACCGAACTGCGCGTCTTTATTGACTACACGCTGCCGGAACGACTGCCGGGCCGCCTGCTCGGTCGGGCATTGGCACCACTTTATGCGCGCTGGTGCGCGTCGCGGATTGCTGTCGGCACGCGGGCGCATTTCGCGCAAGGTCCGGGCCGAAGCCGGATCGCCTGAGTCCGGCGCGGTCAGAGCTTGGCCAAGTGTCCGATCCCCAGGGCAGTGTCGGTCAGCGCCATCGACGCCGCGGCATCCGCAGCAAGTCCGGTCATTGCCCGGATGGCGTCGATGGTTTCCGGGATCACGATGGCCTGGTTGTCGACCATGTAGGCATAGAAGAGCTCGTTGCCCCGCACGGACAGCATGTCCTGCCACAGCGCGACCTCGTAGAGGTTGTCATGCGGGCGGCCAAGGTCGGCCATCATCTCCTTGACCGCGTTCAGCGCGTCGAGGCCGTCGTCCATGCGGATCAGCGCGATCCGCGTCGAGGCGCCGAAGGCGGCAAGAACCTCGTCCCTGGTGGCCGCGCGCGTCATCTCGACCGACCAGTAGTGCAGATGGGCCAGCGTCTGCGGCACCTTGACCGCCATTGTCACCACGTCCAGGCTTGGGTCCACGCTTTGCGCGTCGGGGCCCTGGTGGCTCGGGATCTCGCGCTCGGGCACCAGTGTGTTCATGATGCCGCCGAGATGGCTTTCCCAGGGGTCGGTCGCGCGCCGCAACAGCGTGCCGCGCGCCCGTACAAGCAGCCCCGCGCGCTTGAGCGCGGTCAGCGTGCGGACGATGGAGGTGGTGTTGCACGAGACCACGCGGGTGCTGTCGCGCCCGACGGCACCGGCAAAGCTGGCCTCGGCCACGAAGGAGTGGTCGGTGACGGCATGTTTCTCGCCGCCCTGGACGATAAACCTGATGCCGCGCCGGCGATAGGCCTCGACATTGGCCGCCGCCACCTTCTTAGGCGTGCAGTCCACCACGATGTCGGCGCGGGCCAGCATGTCCTCCAGCGTTCCGGCCACCTCCAGCCCCGCCGCGCGCATGGCCGAGACATGGTCCGGGCCGGCACCGTAAAGCGCGTAGCCCTTGGCCTCTGCCATGCGCGGGCGCCAGTCGGCGGCAACGTCGCACACCCCGGCCAGTACCATGTCGGGCTGCATGGCGACGGCATCCGCCACCCGCTTGCCGATGACGCCGTAGCCGTTCACCGCGACGCGGATTTTCTGCGTGGTGGTCATGATGCGATTCCTCTTGTTTCAAGCAAAATTCGTATCGCGGCCTTGAGCCGGGCTCGCGCCGTCGATGTAGGCCCGTGTCAGCGGCACGGCATCGCGCCGGTGGGCAAGCTGCAACTGGAACACCATGGTCCGACCGTTGCGGAATCCCGCCTCGCAGGCCGCGAGATAGAACTCCCGCATCCGGCAGAACCGTTCGTCATAAAGCGCGCGCGCTGCGTCGCGGCGGGCGGCGAACCGCTCGTGCCAGTGACGCAGCGTTTCCGCGCAATGGAGGCGCAGGACTTCCACATCCGTCACCCAGAGCCCCGCGCGCTCGGCCGCGGCGATGGCCTGCGACAGCGTGGGGCAATAGCCGCCGGGAAAGATGTACTTGCGGATCCAGGGATCGCTGCCGCCCTCAGGACCCATGATGCCGATGGAGTGCAGGAGCGCCACGCCGTCCGGTTTCAGCGCGTGGGCCATCGCCGAGAAGTAGTTGTCGTAGTCCGATGGCCCCACATGTTCGAACATACCGACCGACACGATCCGGTCGTAGCGGTCACGCTCGTCGCGGTAGTCGCGCAGGTGAAAGCGGACACGTCCGGCCAGACCCTCGGCTTCGGTCCGCGCGGTGGCGTAGGCCAGCTGTTCCCGCGACAGGGTGATGCCGGTGACATTCGCGGTGCTATCGCGCGCCACCGACCGCGCCAGCCCGCCCCAGCCCGAACCGATGTCGAGAACCGAGAGGCCGGGACGGTCCAGCACCAGCTTGGCAGCGATGCGATGCATCTTTGCCGCCTGTGCCTCGTCCAGGGTCTCGTCACCACGTTCGAAATAGGCGCAGGAATACTGCCGCTCGCGGTCGAGAAAGAGATCGTAGAGATCGTCGGACAGGTCATAGTGATGCGCCACGTTGGACCGCGCGCGCGCCCACGGATTGCGGTGCCGGCGCCGCGACAGAAGCCGGTCGGCCATCGCCCTCAGACCATTTCCGGGCAGCGAGTCGAGCGCCTCCGGCCCGCCCGAGGTCAGCAGGTCCAGAAGCTCGCGCAGCGTCCCCCGTTGCAGCACCAGCCGGCCGTCCATCCAGGCTTCGCCAAGCGCAAGGCTCGGCTGGGTCAGCAGGCGCAAGGGCAGGTCGCGGTCAAGCAGCCGAACCGCCACATCGGGCGCGCCGCCGGTGCCGAAGCGGTAGGTCCGGCCACCCGCCTCGGTCCATTCCAGCGATCCGCGCCGGACGATCCGCCGCAGGATCGCGGCAACCAGCGCCGAAGCGCCGCCGACGACCGATCCCCTCCGGCTCCTTTGCGCGCGTGGCGCAATCTCAACTTCACTCTCGAATGAACTCTGCTGCGGCATTTGCTGTGGATCCATCATGGTCAGGTTGCAATCAACAGACGCGCGAGCGCCGAAAGGATTGCAGGCGCGAAGCGCTATCCTCACGAATGCGTGTAGGTGAAAGGAAAAGGAACGGCCTTTGCCCGGCCTGGAAGAACGACTTTGAAAGAGAGCTGATAGGGAGTGCGGTCAGCAAGCTTTACGAAAGCACCCCAAGTCACCGTATCTGCAATCTTCATCGGTTCAAGGTTAAGCAAGGTTCCACCGATATGACCAAGACCCATGACATTAACCGAAACCTGCGCTGTTTCGATCCGGGCGCCAGACGCGGCGTCGAACAGGGCAAGCACCAGATGATACTGATCTTGCCCATCGGGCGCGCCGCCGTGCATCGCGCCCTCGGTGTGGGACTTTGGATGGCCTTGCACGATGGCTGCAGGCATCACGCCGAGATAGGCCAGGACGCCGGCGACGGTCATCGTGTCGGCATTCACACCGTCTTGCCCGCGCGCGACCGCGGAGAAGGCCGCCGATGCGACCGCCGCCAACGGCAGGACGAGTGCCGTCCGGCGCGACAAGGCGGTCCCGTCGGGTTTCATGACGCCACTTCCAGCGCCTGCGGCGCGGCAGCCTTGGCCGGAGAACGGCGGGTCACGCCCTCTAGCCGCGTCCGTTTCAGAAGCAGGGCGTTCACGGCGACCAGGGCAGAGCTTCCCGACATCGCCAGGGCGGCGACCTCGGGACTGATCGTGTAGGGAAAGAACACCCCCGCCGCGACCGGAAAGGCGACCACGTTGTAGGCCACTGCCCAGAACAGGTTCTGGTGCATCTTGCGCAGGGTCGCCCTCGACAGCACTATCGCCCCCAGCACATCATGCGGGTCGCTTCTCATCAGCACCACGTCGGCGCTTTCCATCGCCACGTCGGTGCCCGCGCCGATGGCAAAGCCCACGTCGGCCTGGGTCAGCGCCGGAGCGTCGTTCACCCCGTCGCCGACCATGCCGACCTTCTTGCCCTGGGCCTGAAGCTCCTTGACCTTGTCGGCCTTCTGACCCGGCAGCACGTCGGCGAGCACGATGTCGATCCCGAGTTCCCCGGCGATGCGCGCGGCGGTCCCTGCGTTGTCGCCGGTCAGCATCGCCACCTGGACGCCGCGTTCGCGCAGCCGGGTCACGGTTTCCTTCGCGGTCGGACGCAGCGCATCGGCGATCGCGATCAGCCCCAGGACAGCACCGTCCCTGGCGACGTGCACGACGGTCCGGCCCGCGCCCTTGAGCGCCTCCGCCCGTTCGGACAGGGCACCGAGCGGCACCTTTTCCTCATCCATCAGGCGGCGGTTGCCGACCAGAACCCGACTGTCCGCGACAGTAGCGCTGGCCCCCCGGCCATCCAGCGTCTCGAACCCGGACATCTTGCCCAGGGTCAGGTTGGCGGCGCGCTCGACGATGGCGACCGCCAGCGGGTGATCCGAGCCCTTGTCCACGGCGGCGGCGGCGGCAAGCACCTCGTCGGGGCTGACACCCTCGGCGGCGACGACATCAACCACCTTCGGCTGTCCCATGGTGAGCGTGCCGGTCTTGTCGAAGACGATGACATCGAGTTTCGTCGCATCCTCGAGCGCGCTCGCGTTCTTGAACAGGATGCCGTTCATCGCGCCAAGCCCGGTTCCCACCATCACGGCCATCGGGGTTGCCAGCCCCAGTGCGTCAGGGCAAGCGATGACGAAGACGGTGATCGTCAGCGTCAGCGCGAACAGAAGCTCCGCCCCGATCCAGCCATACCAGACCGCAAAGGTCGCGACGCCGATGACGATGGCGACCAGCACCAGCCATTGCGATGCCCGGTCGGCCAGCAGCTGCGCCGGCGCCTTGGAGTTCTGCGCCTCCTGGACCAGCTTGACGATCTGCGCGAGCGCCGTGTCGGCACCGACCTTGGTGGCGGTGTAGCGGAAGGTTCCCGACTTGTTGATCGTGGCGCCGATCACTGTGCTACCGACGGTCTTCTGCACCGGCATGGACTCACCGGTCAGCATGGATTCGTCGACCAGCGACGTGCCTTCGGTAACCTCGCCGTCGACAGGAATCTTGTTCCCCGGACGGATCACCACGGTTTCGCCCTTCTGCACCTCGGCGGTGGGCACCTCGACCTCGCGCCCATCGCGGATGACGGTCGCCATCGGCGGCGCAAGGTCCATCAGGGCGCGGATCGCCTCTGAAGCACCGGCCCGGGCGCGCATCTCGAGCCAGTGGCCAAGAAGGATGAACACCAGAAGGACCGCGACCGCCTCGTAGAATTGCACGCCGGGGAAAAAGAAGGTCGAGCCGACGCTGAAAGCGTAGCCGGTTCCAACCGACAGGATCACCAGCACCGCCATGTTCAGCACGCCGTTGCGCAGCGCTCGCACAGCTGCGACGACAAAAGGCCAGACCGGCCAGATCACGGCGGCTGTCGCCAGAATGAACAGCCACTGGTCAAGCCGCAACCCGAACGGCGGCGCCGGCGGCGTGAACATGCCGCCCATCGGCGACCAGACGAAGATCGGAATGGTGAAGATCAGGGCGACCCAGAACCGGTTGCGCATGTCGCGCACCATCGACTGCATGTCGCCTGAACCATGACCCATCTCGTGGGCCATTGCATCGTGGCCGGAGGGGGTGGCCGGGGCGGGGCTGTCAGCCCCCTTGCCATGTCCCGTGCCATGGCCTGAATGGTCCGCCATGGCTGCGGCATGGCCGTCGTGGGCGGAACACACGTGCCGCGGCAGGGCCTCACCCTCGCAGTGAAAGCCGCAGTCCTCGACGACCTTGCGCAACGTCTCGATGCTGGTCTTGCCTTCGTCGAAGGTCACGGTCACCGACGGACCTGCCGGATTGGCGGCCACCGAGGTGACACCCGGCTGGGCGCGAAGTTGCTTTTCGATGCCGAGATGTCCGAGGCGGTCGAACGTGGCGTTGAAATCGAGTGATGCGGTCGTCGTCATGGTCAATTTTCCCGGTCAAGCAGTTTCGTGCGGCGCGTCCCGGCAACCCGGCGCGCCGCACGGTAATTCATTCAGGAACAACAGCAGCCCGACTTGCCGACCGGCTTTTGAACCGCGGCAGTTGGCGAGGCTTCCACCGTTTGCGAAGTTTCGCTGGTTGCCTGGTCGCGTTGCGCACGGCCGTGCCCGTGCTCGTGGTGTTTCGCCTGCTGCGATCCGCCGCCACAGCAGCCGCCTGCCTCGGTCTCGGCCAGAACGTTGGTTTCATGCGTGTTCATCGTCTTCTCCTGTCGATTTGCTCAAGGTTCCGACAAAGCCGACCTGTGGTCGCCGTTGCCAAGATATGGACGTATCAAGGCTGCAAACATTACACCTTGGCGAGAGCCGGCGAAGTTTCGACGGCCCGCTTCCGGGCTCGGGCGCAGCCGCAATCAAGAAACCCGTGATCCGGGCAGGTCAGGCACATCTGCATCAGCAGGTCCCGCAATCTGGCCCGGGCCCGATGCAGGCGCACGGCGAGCGTGCCCAAGGAAATGCCGAGCGAAACGGCAACCGCCGTCCGCCCTTCTTCCTGAAGGTCGATCCGCCTTATGAGTTCGGCCTGTCCCCGCGGCATGTGGCGGATCATGTCGGCGATGCATTCGCAGATCGCGGCGTCGATTTCGGCATCGGGTTCAGCCAAGATGTCCAGCGTCTCGGACTCGACTTCGGCGGACATTTCCCGCTGCCGTCGGCGCGAAGATTTTCGCTGGTGATCGGCAAGTGTGGTGGCCAGAAGCCGACTGAGCCAGCCGCGCAGGCTGGCAATGTCGCGCAGGTCATCAGCCCGCGCGATCGCCCTGGCGGCGAAATCCTGCATCACGTCCATCGCGTCATCGACGTTGCGCAAGCGGCTGACCAGGAAGCCCAGAAACCGGCGCTGGTCTTCCAGAAGGACAGCCTCGACGGCTTTTCGGCTCATCTCACGGTCTCCATTGCGTTTCCTGTGCCGTTCGAGGCGCGATTGTACTCCCCAGACGCTTCGGCCTGATGGTCCAGGCAGGCGCGCAGCGCCCGTCTGGCCCGCAGGGTGCGGACATTCAGTGTGCCAACCTCTACACCAATTTCCAGTGCGAACGCGTCGCGCGGCACGCCGCGAAGATACAGTGCACGGATCAGTTCGGCGTAATCGGGGCGAAGGCTCTCTAGTGCTGTTTCCACTGCGGCAAAGTCTTCGCTGGAAGGTGGAGCCTCTGCCGCGTCCTCGACCGGGGCCGAGAGAAGTATGACATGATCGCAATAGGCCCTTTCCGCCCTCCGACGCGCGTCACGGCGACGGTAATGGTCGAACAAGCTGTTGCGCAGGATGCGGGCCAGCCAAGCATCGGTGTCGCGGATGGGTTTCGTCCGGTTCGTGGCGCAGATGACTTTCAGGTTGAAATCCTGCAACACGTCTTCCGCGGCACTCGGGTCAGCGATCCTTCGGCGCAAGTAGCTCAGATAAGCCTTTTGCCCTGTGGCGAGCCTTGTGCGCGGATCAGGTTCGACCGCACTTGAGGGCGGCGGTCCCTTCCGGGAAAGGTCAGTGTGGCGCATGGCGTTTTCCGTTCGCTGTCAATCGGGGGAAGAGAACCCCCGAAAAGACGCGCCGACGGCTGAGGACGGCAATTGCCTACGGAAGTTCTGGTGTCAGGCGAAGTCGGAAACTGCGCTCGGCGGTCGGAGCGGATCGTTCGGTCGGTGCTGCGTGCGGTCCGATTGTCCTTCGAACACCCACTGGATGCTGATGACCCAGATCGGGTGTTTCGCGTCGAATACGTTCTCAGCGACCACCACGGTCGGGAGCTGGCAATGATAGTTTTCAGTCGGCAGACTGCAGTCATCCTGTTGTGTCGCTGCTGAATGAGTGGAGGTGGCAATCGGCGGTTCGGATCGGGGAACGGCATCTGCGGCAAGGGAAGCGGTCAGGAGAGACAGGACAGTTAGCGCCATCACAAAGGCCGTCAGGACGGCGCGGAGCGCGCGCGACCATGAACCCATTTCCGACTGCCAAATTCCATCCATACGGCCAACCTGTAGCAATTGGACGAAACACACGTTGACTTAGATCAATGGAGACCGGGTCGGCACCACTGCCGACAGCACCGCACTGCGCTCTTCGGCGTTCTGCTGCAATGAGTGCGGTGATTGGGTGTAATGGCGATACCGCTCAAGCGTCTATTTCTCAGTGCGGGGCCGAGGCCCATGTCATCGGAGGACGACCATGAACGAGCACCATCATTCTTTTGGAAACCAAGCCTCTGGCGCCTGGTTCAGGACGCGCTGGGGAATGGCGCTGATCGGATTTGCCCTCATAAGCGCGCTTCTTCTCGTCTACGAGCACCGGGTTCACATCCCGTTCCGCAGCATTCTTGTGATCTTGCCGCTCTTTGCCTGCCTCGGGCTGCACTCGCTGATGCACGGCGGCCATGGGCATGGTGGAGGACACGGCAACCACGGCAGATCCGACAAGAACGTTGCATCCGGGCCATCTGCGGCGACCAGGGTCGAGGACGAGAGAGGAAAACAGTCATGACACCCGAAACCGCGCCTGCTTATGGTCTCTGGTTGCTCGCTTTCGTCAACGCGGCGGTTTTCATCATCTTCGCCCTAAGCTTTACCAAGCCGCAGACTCCGCGCGACTGGCGCAGTTTCAGTGCCTTCAGCGCCTTCCTGGTGGCGCTGTTCGCTGAGATGTACGGCTTTCCCCTGACCATCTACCTTTTGTCCGGCTGGCTGCAATCTTCCTTTCCGGGCACCGATTGGTTCTCGCATGATGCCGGGCATCTGCCCGAAATGCTGTTCGGCTGGAAAGCCAATCCGCATTTCGGACCATTTCACTTGCTCAGTTTCGTGTTGATCGGGGCGGGGTTCTGGCTGCTCTCGGTGGCATGGCCGGTGCTTTACGCAGCGCAGCGCGCCGGGCGGCTGGCGACGACCGGGCCTTACGCGCGGATCCGGCATCCGCAGTATGTGGGCTTTGTGCTAATCCTGACCGGGTTTCTGTTGCAATGGCCTACGATCCTGACGCTGGCGATGTATCCCGTATTGATCTGGATGTACCTCCGCCTGTCCCGCAGCGAGGAGGCCGAGGCCCGCGCGCGGTTTGGCGCTGAATATGACGCCTGGGCACGTCGGGTGCCCGCCTATCTGCCCATGGGCCGTACCGACAGCGCAACGACCTGATCGGCACCACTTCCCGCATTCGGGTGGTGGTTATCGATCAGCACCCCAACCCGTCAGAAAGGAACACCGCATGAGCGACGTCAACACCGATCCGGGAACAGCTCGCTTTGCCCCCCGCTTCCCGACCGCCTACACGATCCTCTTCGCGTTGATTGTGCTGGTTGCGGGCCTGACCTGGATCATACCCGCCGGTCGTTTCGACCGGGTCGAGAACGAGGCGGTCGGCCGCGAGATCGCGGTCGCAGGCACCTACAAGACGGTCGAAGCCAACCCGCAGGGCATCCTAGACGTCCTGATGGCGCCGGTTGCGGGGTTTTATGACCCCGACAGCTATGCCGCGAATGCCATCGACGTGGCGCTGTTCGTGATTCTGCTCGGCGGTTTTCTGGGGGTCGTCAACGCCACCGGTGCCATCGACACCGGCATCCGCCGTGCGATGGCCAAGCTGAAGGGGCGCGAGATTTGGATGATCCCGATCCTCATGAGCCTCTTTGCCCTCGGCGGCACGACCTACGGCATGGCCGAAGAGACGTTGGCCTTCTACGGGCTTCTGGTGCCGGTGATGATCGCGGCAGGTTATGATGCGGTGACGGGAGCGGCGATCATTCTGTTGGGTGCGGGGATCGGCACACTCGGCTCGACCATCAACCCTTTCGCGACGGTCATCGCCTCGAATGCTGCGGGCGTCGCCTTCACCGACGGGCTTCCGCTGCGGCTGGTGATCCTGTTGGGAGGCCTAGCAATCGCAATCACCTATGTCATGCGATATGCCGCCCGCGTGCGCCGCGACCCGTCGCAGTCGCGCGTGGCGGACCTTGCGGCAGACCATCGGGCCGCCTTTGCCGGGTCGGCGAATGGCGTTGACGCCACGTTGACCGCCACACAGTCGGTTGTCCTAATCGTCTTCGCACTGACCTTTGCGGCGCTGATCTGGGGTGTGTCCACGCAGGGCTGGTGGATGGCACAGATGGGCTCGCTGTTCATCGCCGCCGCCATCGTCGCGGGGCTGGTCGGTCGGCTGGGTGAGAAGCGGCTGACCGGGGCCTTTATCGATGGCGCGCGCGACCTTCTGGGCGTAGCGCTAGTGATCGGGCTGGCGCGCGGCATCGTGGTCGTCATGGAACAGGGGCTGATCGCCGACACCATCCTGAACGCCGCCGCCAACGCGGTGGCGGGCCTGTCGGAACTGGCTTTCATCACGCTTCTTTACTGGATCCAGGTCGGGATGAGCTTCTTCGTCCCGTCCTCGTCGGGCCTTGCGGTGCTGTCGATGCCGATCCTTGCGCCGCTGTCGGACTTTGCCGGGGTGGACCGGTCGCTGGCCGTCACCGCCTACCAGTCGGCCAACGGGCTGGTGAACCTGATCAACCCGACCTTCGCCGTGGTGATCGGCGGGCTGGCCATCGCGCGGGTGCCCTACGAACGCTGGCTGGCCTTCGTCTGGCCGCTTCTGCTGATCCTGACGATCTTCATCATGGCCGCCCTCGGCGTCGCCACCCTGCTCTGAACGGAGAAAGCCCATGTCCCAACCCTCCATCGGTGTCCATTCCGAATCCGGCCGCCTGCGCCAGGTGATCGTCTGCCGCCCCGGCCTCGCGCATCGCCGCCTGACGCCGGAAAACTGCGACGAGCTGCTGTTCGACGACGTTTTCTGGGTCAAGCAGGCGATCAAGGACCATGCCGTCTTTACCGACCTGATGCGCGCGGAAGGGATCGAGGTGCTGGACGCCAACGATCTTCTGGCCGAGGCGCTGGACATCCCGGCGGGCCGGGCCTTCGTGCTCGACCACCGCGTCACGCTGACCACTGTAGGCGCGGGCATGGTGGAGCCGCTGCGCCTGTGGATGGAGACGCTGCCCGGTGCCGATCTGGCGCGCTGGCTGATCGGCGGGCTGACGGTGGGCGATCTGCCCTTCGTGCCGGAAGGGCTGTTCGGGGCCTGGCTCGGCAAGTCCGGGTTCATCCTGCCGCCGCTGCCGAACATGATCTTCACCCGCGACAACAGCGCCTTCGTCCACGGCGGGGTATCGCTGAACCCGATGTTCTGGGCGGCGCGCAAACCCGAGACGCTGCTCACCACCGCGATCTACCGCCACCATCCGAAGTTCGCCGGCAAGGTGCGCGAACTTTTCGGCGATCCGGCGCGCGACTTCGGCTCGGCCAGCCTTGAAGGCGGCGACATCATGCCGGTGGGCAAGGATACCGTTCTGGTCGGCATGGGCGAGCGGTCCTCGGCGCAAGGCATCGGGCTGTTCGCGCAAGCCCTGTTCGACCAGGGCGTGGCGTCGCGCGTCGTCGCCTGCCGACTGCCGCGCACCCGCTCGGCGATGCATCTCGACACCGTGTTTACCTTCTGCGGCGGCGATGTGGTGACGACCTTCAAGGAAGTCGCCGACGGCATCACCTGCTTCGACCTGCGCCCAGGCGGGCCGGACAAGCCGTTCCGCGTCAGCGAGGACCGCCGTCCGATCTTCGAGGTTGTCGCGGAAATCATCGGCTTCAAGAAACTGAGGATCGTGCCCACCGGCGGCAGTGACCAGGCCGAGCGTGCGCGCGAGCAATGGAACGACGGCAACAACGTGGTGGCGCTGCGGCCGGGCGTGATTGTCGGCTACGACCGCAACGACGACACCAACGCCATGCTGCGCTCCGAAGGCATCGACGTGCGCGAAATGCCGGGAGCAGAACTGGGCCGGGGTCGCGGCGGCGGGCATTGCATGACCTGCCCGACGATCCGAGACCCGGCGTGACCTGAAAAGGAAAGAACCATGAGCTTCAACCTGCGCAACCGCCATTTCCTGACGCTGCGGGACTATACCCCGGCGGAAATCGGCTTTCTTTTGAAACTCTCGGCTGACCTGAAGGCCGCGAAATATGCCGGGACCGAACAGCAGATGCTCCGGGGGCGCGAAATCGCCCTGATCTTCGAGAAGGACAGCACCCGCACCCGCGTCGGCTTCGAGGTCGCCGCGCATGATCAGGGCGCGCATGTCACCTACCTCGGGCCGTCCGGCAGCCATATCGGCCACAAGGAAAGCGTGAAGGACACCGCGCGCGTTCTGGGCAGGGTCTACGACGCCATCGAGTATCGCGGCTTCGGCCAGGAGATCGTCGAGGAACTGGCCCGCTACGCCGGTGTGCCGGTCTACAACGGGCTGACCGACCAGTTTCACCCGACCCAGGTGCTGGCCGATTTCCTGACCATGCAGGAACATGCCGAAAAGCCGTTGCGCAAGATCGCTTTCGCCTTCCTTGGCGATGCGGGCAACAACGTCGGCGAAAGCCTGCTGATCGGCGGGGCGAAGATGGGGATGGATGTGCGGCTTGGCGGGCCTAAGGCCTGCTGGCCGAAAAAGCCGGTGATCGACGAGGCTCTTGCGATTGCGAAAGAGACCAGCGCGCGGATCACCGTGACCAAGGATCCCGACGAAGCGGTCAAGGGCGCGGATTTCCTTTACACCGATGTCTGGGTGTCGATGGGCGAGGCCGAGGCGAAATGGGCCGAGCGGATAAAACTTCTGACGCCATGGCGGATTGACGCTGCGATGATGGCGCGCACCGGCAATCCCAGGGCGCGGTTCATGCATTGCCTGCCCGCCTTCCACAACACCGAAACGGCGGTGGGCCGCGAGATCGCGGAAAAGTTCGGCCTGACCGAGATGGAGGTCAGCGACGAGGTGTTCGAGAGCGCGGCCTCGATCGTGTTCGACCAGGCCGAGAACCGGCTGCACACGATCAAGGCGGTGCTTGTCGCCACGCTGGGGGGCTGACCGGGTGCTGGTGGTCGCAGCCCTTGGCGGCAACGCGCTGCTGCGGCGGGGCGAGCCGATGACGGCCGTGGTGCAGCGTGCCAATGCGGCGCGCGCGGCGCTGGCATTGGCCGGGCTGGTGCGGGCGGGGCATGATCTGGTCATCACCCACGGCAACGGCCCGCAGGTCGGATTGCTGGCCTTGCAGGGTGCTGCCTTCCGACCCGAGGCGCCCGACCCGCTGGACATGCTGGGGGCGGGCACCGAAGGCATGATCGGCTATTTGATCGAGCAGGAGCTGGAGAATGCGCTGAGCCACGACCGCCCGGTCGCGACGCTGCTGACGCAGGTGGTGGTCGATCCTGCCGATCCCGCCTTCCGGCACCCGACAAAGCCGGTGGGTCCGGTCTATGCCGAGGCCGAGGCAAGGACGCTTGCCGCGCAGCGGGGCTGGACGATCGCCCCGGATGGCCCGTCCTGGCGCCGCGTCGTGCCCTCGCCGAAGCCGGTCGAGATCCCCGACCTGCGGGTGATCCGCCTGCTTTTGGCGCAGGGCGTGGTGGTGATCTGTGCCGGCGGCGGCGGCATCCCGGTGGTGCGGCGCGCCGATGGCAGCCTGGCGGGCGTCGAGGCGGTGATCGACAAGGACTACGCCAGCGCTCTGCTGGCAACCTCGATCAAGGCCGACGCGCTTCTCATGCTGACGGATGTGGACGGGGTGATGGAAGGGTTCGGCACCCCAGCCGCGCGCCGCATTGCGCGCCTGTCCGCCGTCGAGGCCGGGCACCTTGTGCTGCCTGCCGGGTCGATGGGACCGAAGGTGACGGCCGGGACGAATTTTGTCGCTTCGGGCGGGCGACTGGCCGGCATCGGCCGGATGGAAAATGCTGCCGCCATACTGAACGGGGCGGCTGGAACCGTGATCTCGGCTTAGGGGAAAGGACAGCGCAATGTGTCTCTCGGCAACGGTCAGCTTTGCTGCCAGTGCGCTTCTGACGGCGGGCGGAACCGCAATCATCGTCAAGGCCGCACGCAGCAACTGGCGCTACCTCCCCATCGGCCTGATGCCGCTGTTCGCCGGCATCCAGCAGTTCAGCGAAGGGTTCGTCTGGGTCGGCGTCAACGGAGGCGACCATGCCACGATGGTCTGGGGCGCAATGAGCTTCATCTTCTTCACCTGGTTCATGTGGCCCTTCTGGATCCCCTTTTCGGTCTGGGTGCTGGAGCCGCCGGACAGCCACCGCCGGCCCTGGTTCCTGGCCATGACCGGGGTCGGATTGGTGCTGGGATTGCTGCTCTACACTCCCCACGGCTTTGGAACGGACTGGCTGGTGGTAACGGTCAACCGCGACTCGCTGGCC
>NZ_QNHG01000005.1:0-25464 GCF_003290025.1 Pseudogemmobacter bohemicus | reverse complement strand
ATTCCAAGGACGCAATACTCGCCGCGGCTCTCGATAGCCCCTCTGCCGCGTGGTTGCTGCCGCTGGCCCTTGCCGGGTCGGTGCTGACCGGGGCTTATATGGGCCGGGCATTGAAGGTGCTGTGGTCCGGCACGCCGGAGAAGCCCCACGATCCAGTGCCGCTTATGGCCGTCGGCATGGGCGTTCTCGTGGCACTCGCCGCCACGCTCGGCCTTGTTTTCAAACCGCTGGAGGCGATGCTGGGCGCGCATCTGGCCGAGCCCGGCTGGATCGTCCCGGCCATGGGGCTGGCGGTGGGTCTGGCCGGGCTGGCGCTTGGCTGGCTGCTGGCCCCCGCCCGCCTTCTGGGTCCGCTGCTTGCACCTGCGCGGGATGGGTTTCCAATTGCAGGGGGTTTGGACGCCCTCGTGGTCCGCCCGGCGCTGGCCCTGGCGCGGCTGTGCGACCGTCTGGATAGCTGGATCATCCGCCGTGTCGTGCTGGGCGGCATCGTCACAGGCGCACAAGCGCTGTCACACCGGATCGAGCGCGCCGAATACTGGCTTCTGGCGCTGGTCAACGCGGTTGGCAGGCTGAACCTGTCTCTCGGACAGATCAGCCTGCGCACCGACCGTGACACCATCGACCGCGCAATCTTTGGCCTTGTCGATCGCACAGTCGCCCTCGGCACCCGCGCCCGCCGCCTGCAAAGCGGCCTTATCCACCGCGAAATGGCGATGACCGTCGCCGGAATCGCCCTTGTCACCGGCGTACTCCTCGCCGCCCCGCTTTTCTTCTGAGGATCGCGCTCATGCCGCTTCTGACCATTGCCACCTTCCTGCCCATCCTTGCCGGTCTCGCGCTTATGGCGCTGCCCGACCGCTCCACGAAAAAGGCACACACGGTGTCCATCGCCGCGACGGGGGCCGTCTTCCTCATCACGCTGGGGATCTGGGCGCGGGGCATCGTGGCCGGAGATTTTGCCCAGGTCGAGGAAATCGCCTGGATCCCGGCCATTGGCGCAGCCTACCGACTGGGCGTGGACGGGTTGAGCCTGCCGCTTGTGCTGCTGACCTCGCTTCTGTTTCTTCTGTCGGCGTTGTATTCGGCGCGGATCGGGGAGCGGGCGGCCTCCTATGTGGTGCTGATGCTGATGCTGGAAACCGCGTCGCTCGGCACCTTCATGGCGCTTGACGGCCTGCTCTTCTATGTCTTCTTCGAGGTCTCACTGGTGGGCATGTATTTCATGATCGCAGGCTGGGGCTATGAAGAGCGGCAACGGGCTGCGCTCATGTTCTTCCTCTATACGCTTGTGGGCTCGTTGCCCCTCCTGCTGGCGATCATCGGGCTTTACCTCGGCTCAGGTACCTTCGACATGCGTGTCTGGGTCGAAGGTACCACACTGGGCGGGCTTCCCGCCATGCTGGCGCTGATTGCAATGCTCGTGACCTTCGCGGTCAAGATCCCGGCCTTCCCGGTCCACACCTGGCTTCCGGCGGCGCATGTGCAGGCGCCCACGGCGGGCAGCGTGATCCTCGCCGGCGTGATGCTGAAATTCGGCACATACGGGCTGGTGCGCTTTGCCTACCAGATGACGCCCGAGGCCTTCGCGCAGGCCGGACAGGTGATCCTCGCCTTCGGGGTGGTCAGCGCGCTTTACGGGGCCTTCGCGGCACTGGCGCAGAGCGACCTAAAGAAGATGATCGCCTACACGTCCGTTAACCACATGGGGTACGTGGTGATGGGCGTCGCCATTGCTGCACTGGCGACAGAGCCGCGCATCCGGACCATAGCTTTGGATGGCGCGACCCTCCAGATGGTCAGCCACGGGCTGGTCACGGGCGCCCTCTTCTTCCTTGTGGGCATGTTGCAGGACCGGGCCCATACCCGCGGAATCGGCGATTTCGGCGGGCTGCTGGGCCGTGTGCCGTGGCTTGGCTGGGCCTGCATCCTGTCGGCTTTCGCCTCTCTCGGATTGCCGGGCCTGGCGCACTTCCCGGCCGAGTTCCAGATTTTCCTTGCCACGCTGAACGGCATGCCCTGGGGGTTGATCGCGATCCTCGCCATCGTTGTCACGGCGGCGCTGTATCTGCGGGCCATCGCGGGCGTGTTTCTGGGCGAGATGAACGACAAATGGGCCGACATGCCCGATCTGGACCGGCGCGAAAAGCTGGTGGTCCTGCCGCTTCTCGTCCTGACCGTTCTGATCGGTGTCGCACCCGGCTGGCTGATTGACATGATCCACACCACCATGACGGGCCTCGGCAACTGATGGAGATGGGCCGCGATCTTGCCCTTCTGGCGCCGGAGCTTACGCTTGCCGCCGCGGCGATGCTGATGATCGTCGCCGAGATGTTCCGCGCGGCGCGGCTGGTGCTGGCCATCGGTCTGGCCGGGCTTGCGGCGGCCACCCTGCTGACACTGCCGATGCTGAGCGTTGACGCCACCGTCTTCGGCGGCACTTACCGGATAGACCTGATTTCGGGCTGGGCCAAGCTGATCCTGCTGCCCGGCACCGCTCTGTCCCTGCTGCTCGTCCGGGCCGAAATCACCGGTCGCCCGCGCGAAGGCAGCGTTCAATCCCTCGTCGTGCTCGTGACCCTTGGCGCGCTGATGCTGTCGGGGGCTGGCGACATGATGGTGGTGGTGATCGGTGTTGTGCTGACCGGACTGGGCTCTTTCGCGCTTGTGGCCTGGCCGCGCGACGATGCGGCCACCGAGGCAGCGATGAAATACCTCGTCTTCGGCGCGGTCACCGGATCGGTGATGATCTACGGGCTGACCTTCTGGTTCGGCGGCACCGGCTCGACCCTGTTCTCGGAGCTGGGCCAGTTGCAGGGCCAGACACTTGTGACCATCGCCGGGTTGATCGCCATCATCGTCGGTCTGGGCTACAAGGGATCGCTGGTGCCGTTTCATTTCTGGGCACCGGACGCTTATCAGGGGGCGCCCGTGTCGATCGCGGCCTACCTGTCCGTCATCACCAAGGCGGCCGCCTTTTTCGCGTTCGCGCAGGTCCTGCGCGACCTGCCCCGTGACGGTGGCTGGCCTCTGGCGCTGGCCGTGATCGCGGCGGCGACAATGACCTATGGCTACCTCGCCGCACTGGTGCAGACCAACCTTGTGCGCCTGATCGCCTATTCCTCGGTGGCACAGTCGGGATATTTCCTGATGGGCGTCGTGGCCCTCGGGGCCAGCGGCTTTGCCGTTCCGGGCATTCTGGTCTTTGCCGCCGCTTACGTGGCGATGAACCTCGGTGCCTTTGCGGTTGTCCTGCTGGCCGGGCGCGATCTGGGCGATCTCGAAGGCTTCGGGCGCACCCGTCCGTGGCTCGGCGCGGCGATGGTGGTGTTCCTGCTGTCACTGACCGGCATCCCGCCGCTCTTCGGCTTCGTGGGCAAATTTTACCTGCTCTCGGCAGCGGTCGAGGCCGGGTATCTGTGGCTTGCGATCATCGGCGTCCTGAACTCGGTGCTGGCACTTGGAGTTTACCTGCGGTTGATGGTGCCGATGTATCGAACTTCTTCGACAGAGCACCCGTCAGAGGTGGGCGCAGTTCTGACCCAAGGAACAGTCGTGGTCACCGTGCTTGCCACGCTGCTCATCGGGCTCGCGGCCGGAATCCTGCCCGGGCCGTAGACCAGACATCGGCATGGATTTGAAGGTGACCGGGCCAGCCCGCCGGTTTGAGACGCGTTCAAGCGAAGAGCATCGGACATTCGCGCGCGCACCTTTTGCGCGCGATGATGTAGATGAGGTGCTGGGTCCCGAGACCGGCAAGCAGGCAAAAAAAATCTACGCATAAAGCACGAACAGGGTATCGACCACTGCCGCAATCGTCAACGCGCATCATCGCATGTGCAAACAGGTTGAAACCGCTGGAGGCGGAATGATCGGGGACAGATAGATCACCTAGATCATCCATCGCGGCATCAGGTAATCTAGGATCATCGTGCCTTCATAGTCGAGGCTTTCCTGATTAACGATAATCTCGACCCAATCCAGATTGTCCGGATGCGGCACGTATGGCGCCAGACGGAACGCCAGACCCGCTAGAGCGCGACAACGCACGATCGCCCCCTGAACACAGATTGCACAGGGGATGCCGCAAGCAACTGTATTCACTTATAAAATGCTACCATCCATCACTGGACGATCTGTCAGCCTGTCGCTTTCCACATCCTAAAGCGCCCCTGCCCGGTCACTTCACGGATCAAACCGCTTGCCTCCATCCACGCCAGATTGCGCTGAACGGCGGCGCGACTGGCTCCAGTCGTCGCCTCAGCCATTGGGGCGGAGACCAAGGGCCACTGAGAGAAAGTTCTTCGCAAGGCAAGCGGCGTGCGGCCAGACAATTGCGCCATGACGTTTTCTGCCCGACCCGTCCACGCTTCAATATCGTCAAGTGTTCGCATCGCCGTCAGAATTGCGCTGTTCATCCCATCCAACCAGCGTGCCAAGCGTTCGGTTGGCAAACCCGAGAAGCGCAGCCCCCTTGCCCCGCCCATAGCCAGCGGTGCGAAGACGGCGCCGCCTTCGTCGCAGGCCGCGATCCTGGACGCGGTGACGGCGGCTTCGATCTGGTCGCCGTGCTGTCCGAGGCCCGCCAGACTCCAGAGATGAAAGCCCATGCAAGCCCTGGTGATTGGGTGGAGCTCGGCTGCGGCTGTCATTACATCCAGCCATCCGCCCGCGCGACCTTCGAAACGCTCAGCGCTGTCTTCAATGCTCTCGGGATCGCGGCGATCCAGGAAGGCGGCCAGGTCGGCCACCGGTCCGGGACCGCCTGTCAGGCGCCGAACAGCCCATCCAACTCTTGCAAGGGCATTAGGGTCATCCTGTGCGCCCGAAAGCCGCATCGATATCCAGAGCGCCAGACGATCAGAACTCACCCGGTCCCCCGCGAACCAGCTGAGGTTCGCTGCCTCTATCAAAGCGAGGCGATGCCGCCAGCCTTCCGGGCCGCGCAGCAGTCGGTCATCCAGAGCACCCAGACGCCCAGCGACCCGTGCCAGTCGAGCAGCTTGAACGCTTTCTGCCTTTGCCCAGTCTTCGATGACAGCAGTGTCGGGCGGTTCTGCCCGTGGCCCGGGAGGCAAATCATTTGGTTCTTCATCGAGTGGTCCCGGCAGAAACCAGAGATCCTCTTCGTGAGCTTCTTCATCCTCCTCGATGGTGATGAGGGGATCATTGAAATCATATGTTAAAGCAGTTGCTTGGGTCTTCATATGTGCAAAATACAATTCTTTTGCATATTACCCAAGTGACTTTGTGGCGGTAGCCGACGTTTTTTATATAGTATGCGCGCGCGACTGCCGGTGAATCCTCTCTGATCGCGCTCAGCGCAAGGAAACCAAGGGCTTGTAGACAAGCACGACGAGAAAGCACCTACTTGCATTCGTTTACAAACGGTCGTTTACTCCTGACATACGCAATTGCAAAAAATGGCCCCCTGCCCCGTGCCACTCATCGGATACGCGCGTATTTCCACTGAAGATCAAACCGCCCTGCCCCAAGTTCAGGAGTTGCGCTCCGCAGGCTGCGTGGAAATTGTCGAAGAGCAAGCTTCGGGCGGCAGTCGCACCCGGCCTGTTCTGGCGCGTGTGCTGGATCAGCTGCGCGTTGGCGATACACTCGTCGTGGTTCGCATCGACCGCCTTGCCCGCTCACTTTGGCACCTCTTGGAAATCATTGAAAGGCTTGAGGCCAAAGGGGCGCATTTCCGGTCGCTGCAAGATCCAATCGACACTGCGTCGCCTCAGGGCAAGTTTACCCTGCAGGTCCTGGGCGCAGCCGCCGAGTTTGAACGGGCACTGATACGCGAGCGCACCAAGGCCGGGCTGCGATCTGCGAAGGCGGCAGGGCGGGTTGGTGGCAACCCAGGCCTAAAGGCGGGCGACCCCGTGGCAATCCGCAAGGCAAGGGCCGCGCGAGTGGAAAGCCATTTCCATAAACTGAACGCCAATGCCGACCAATGGGTGCCGGAGGTGCGCCGTCTGAGGCCGGGCCTGCCGTGGGAAGACGTGCTGCGCATCGTCAATTCAGGTCTGCCGAGCGAGGCGGAGCCTTGGTCCCTGCCCCGCCTGATCCGTGCAGCCAAAACCTTCGTCCGCGAAGGCCTGCTGCCAGACACTATCCTTTCCCGTACAACCGCATCCGACAAGGATGACCGCCTGCCCGCCATCGTCGCGGGCATCAAAGGCGCAGATCCCAAGATGACTCTTCAAGCTATCGGCGACCGGCTGGAGACCATGCGCGAACGGACGCCTAGGGGCCGCAGCAAGTGGGAGCCGTCATCGGTCAAGATGATCTTGGAGCGGGCGAAGAAGTTGGGACTGTTGTAGTAGGTAACGCTTTTCAGTGCCCATGAGGCCAAAAGGCATTCTACCGACGGGCTCAGACGAAGAATCGCTTGCGATGCTCACGCGAACACGATTGCCGTGGTCAGGTCTGCTACAGCGTTACTGAGCCTGGTCAGAGATTTTCCAAGCATCACGCGTGGGTTCAAGGGCGTCGGGTCCTGTGGATAAGTCTCGCGACATTTTGTGTAATCTTTACAATATCCTACACCCAACCTTTAACAGGTCACTTTAGCCTTTTCGCATCATATGGTGCCATGGTCGGCAGAAAGTACAAGATAGCTGCACAAGATTTGCCTTGAGTTTCTTCCCAACGGGCGTCATATCTGTAACGCGAAAACTAAGAAAACGACGTCCACTGCGTTCCTGCTGGCACCGATCGACTGCAGATCACGGGTAACGCTTAAGAGATGTCTCGAGACAGGCGAATGATGATGCACCAAGTGTTGCATGACAAGCTCAAGGCAGACGCAGAGCGGCTTTCTGAAGCCCTTGAACATATGTCGAAACTTTTTCTGGCACCGAAGGAAGAGAAGACACTCCGCGCCTTCACAAGCGCAGAGGTCGGAGAGTTGTTGCGGGTGAGCGACGGCTATCTGCGCAAGGCGCATTTCGACGGCAGAATTCCAGAAGTCGAACAGGGACCGGGTAACAAGCGCCTTTATTCCGCCGAGAACATCCTCCAGATCCGCAACATTCTGGCTCAGAATGCAAAGGATCCGTTTCAGTTCCTTCCCGGTCGGCGACAAGGTGATAAGCTTCAGATCTGGTCAACGGTCAACTTCAAGGGCGGATCCAGCAAAACTACGACCACCGTGACTCTCGGGATGCGGCTCGCCCTGCGTGGTTACCGTGTGTGTTTGGTCGATGCAGACCCTCAGGCCTCACTGACGACCTTCTTTGGATACCAGCCAGAGATCGACTTCCGCCACGGCGGCACGCTGTATGATGCAATTCGCTACAACGATGGCGAAACGTCCCGGGTGCCTATCGTGGACGTTTTGCGCAAGACCTACTTCCCGAACCTGGATCTAGTGCCCGGCGGGATCATGCTCTCGGAATTCGAAACCGAAACTCCAACCGCGCTGAGCCGTGGCGAACAACCCGTCTTCTTCAATCGGATCCGCGACTCGCTACGACAGGTTGAAGACGATTATGACATCGTTTTAATCGACTGCCCGCCTCAGCTTGGCTATCTGACGATGGCAGCGGTCTGTGCATCGACGTCGCTTCTCATGACCATCATCCCTGAGCGTGTCGACCTGGCCTCGGCCAGCCAGTTCCTGACGATGGCGTCGGGCGTGTTGGAAGTCCTGTACTCGAACGGTGGCATCGGCGCGTATGACAATTTTGCCTACCTCCTGACGCGCTTCGACACCGCTATCAGCACGCAGCAGGACTTGTCTGAATGGCTCAGGCAATTGCTAGGCGACAGTGTGATCAAGACGCCCTTCGTGAAGTCTTCGGCGGTTAGCGAGGCCGGCCTTTCGCAGAAGACAATCTTCGAAGTGGACCTCGCTACGACCAAGAACCGAAAGACTTATGAGCGAGCCCTAGAGTCGGTGATGAGCTTTTCAAATGACATTGAAAAGATGATCCAGTCAGCATGGGGTCGAGGGGGCACAAATGAAGCGTGATCTTCTTGCCAAGAGCCTAGCACAAATGGGCTCAAAGCCTTTGATTGCTGCCGACGCCGGGCCGAAGGTGGACGAAAGTTCGCCTCGTTCCCTGAAGAGCATGTCAGACGTCCTTTCTCAGGTCTCGGCACAGGCGGCTCAGGACGTGGATGTCAATGAGATCGGCGATTCTGAAATCGCGGATCGTTTTGACGTATCAGAAGGGCTCGATGATCTGATCGAGTCCATCAGGACATCAGGACAACAGCTCCCTGCCCTGCTCCGCTATCGCCGCGGCCCTGGCCCTCGCTATGAGGTGGTTTACGGACGCCGCAGAATTGCCGCGTGCCGAGTGCTTGGGATCAAGGTCAAGGCTTATGTCAAGGAAATGGACCACCGCGAGGCGCTTGTCTCGCAGGCCCTGGAAAACTCTGCGCGCCTAGAGCGCAGCTTCATCGAACAAGCCATTTTCGCCACCAAGCTGGAGGACCAGGGCTTCACCCGGGCCGAGATCGGCGATGTGCTAGCTGTCGACAAGGGAACGCTAAGCAAGCTGATAGGCGTTGCCCGAGACGTGCCCGACGCAGTGATCTACAAAATTGGCGCCGCGCATGAAGCAGGCCGTCGCCCATGGTTGGAACTGCGTCGTCTGGTCAAAACGGAAAACGCCCCTTCAGACAGTTCTGTCCTCCTGCTTGTTCCTGAAGAAGGCACTGCGGCCGAGAAGCTCAGCGCTGTCATCGATGCGCTGCAGAAGGTTGCGGATGCACAGCAGAACGCATCGGATACTGCCGCCAAGGGCCCCTCCCCTGCCCCGCTCAACAATATGCCCGCAACTTCGGTGGCGTTCAGGTCCAAAGGCCAGCGTCTTTTGATCGAGGTTTCCGACAAAAAGGAGCGCGGGTTCATCAACTTCGTGGAGACGCAGCTTGAGCGCCTCTACAAGGAGTGGAAAGAAAAATCATGACGCCGAAACGGTTAGGTGATTGATCTTTATAGGGTTGGCCATGGTCAACCCTGATCAAACAGGCAAGAAACAATCAAAAAGGAGGCAGACGTAGCGCAAAAAGAAACCCCCCGAAGGCGGTGAAGCACTCCAGAGGGTCCCGATTTACTCGCAATCTATTGGTACCCAAAAAATCGAATCACTGCAACACCGATTTCGGTGACCGGTATCCTTTTGCTGTCTGAAAACAGATGGAACAAGAAGCAGTCACGACCATCGAGGTCGAGGCACAGTTGAGTTGTGCGCCTTCAATCTTCGATTCTTTCGCCGGTATTGGCACGATCGAACAGCAGCCAAACTTCGCACCTGTAACGCGGCGCGCACTCATGGCGGCCGTCAACACCACAAGTCGCGCACTCGGCCTGCGACCGTCTTCAGTCGTTGTGCTTGACGCACTCTTGAGCTGCCTTCCCTGCAACGATCCGAAAACCGGGAATGACAGCCCAATCACGCCACTCACCCTGCTGACCGTGTTCGCTTGCAACGACACTTTATGTTTTCGTGCGAAAGGCATAACGGACAGGCAACTTCGGCGGCACCTTGAGAAACTTGAAGCTGCGAATCTGATCCAACGGCGTGACAGCTCCAACGGCAAACGATTCCCAATTATGCGCAACGGTAAAGTCATCGGCGCGTTTGGCATCGACCTGTCGCCCCTGCTCGTACGGTCTGGCGAAATCCTTGCACTGTCTCAGCAACATCGTCAGGAAGCCGACGAACTTCGAGGTATGAAAGCCTACATCCAAAAACTGCGCGGTGAATGCCTCTCCCTCTGCCTGCAAGGCGAGGCCCTTGAGTTCGTCGAAGCCGCCCGCAACTTTATGCGTCGAACCGGAGTAACTGTACTTCAGGCAAGCAGCGTCATCAGCAGACTTAAATGCATCCTGCAAAGTAAGGACGTCACTCCAAGCGTACCGCATCTCGAAGAGTTGGCCGCAGCCAACAATCCAGAACACAAACAACGCCAAGAACAAGCACCGGCTTCTAACTCGAACAAACCGACCGCCTCAGACGGACAAAATGTCCGGCACAAAGAGACTCAAAAATCATATACAAAAAAAACCTTCCCACGCACGATGACAGAGCTGTGGGCTTGCTTGACCGAAATTCCCGCCTTTTATCCAGACTACCCCACCACAGAACACGGGCTCCTACAGCTGCTCTTTGAGTTTGGTAAGATGCTGAGAATAGACAGCGCTCTGTTGGGTAGGGCGGTGTCTGTGCTTGGCCTAGCAGAAGCGATTCAGGTGGCAGATCAAATGGCCTGCAGGATCGACCAGGTCAAAAGCCCTGACAACTACCTATCGAGGATCATAGCCGGTTGCGCCATGACAAGAGTTGGCCATGGCCAACTTTGCGTTGGTACGTAGATTATCCAACTGAAACGCGCCGGACTGGCAGGCTGTCGTTGGCACCTATGTCCAGTACGAAAGTGAGAGAATGGTTGGTTTGAGGGTGGCGGGAAGTGAGATCGGGAGAGTGGCTCCCGGCGCCCGTCGTGGAGAAGACCTGATGGCCCAAGCTGCCCAGAAGATCACCCTGTCGTCCTCACGGGACATCCCCTTTGACAAGCTGGTGCTGAGCCAGTCCAACGTCCGGCGCATCAAGGCTGGCGTGTCGGTTGAAGAGTTGGCCGAGGACATCGCTCGCCGTGGGTTGTTGCAAGGCCTGAGCGTACGGCCAGTGCTGGATGCCGATGGCGTCGAGACCGGCAAGTTCGAGATCCCGGCTGGCGGTCGACGCTTTCAGGCGCTGTCGCTGCTGGTGAAGCAGAAGCGGCTCGCAAAGACCGCGCCTGTGCCTTGTGTGTTGCGTGATGTGACATCAGATATTCTGGCCGAGGACGACTCCCTGGCTGAGAACATGCAGCGCGTTGCCTTGCACCCCCTCGATCAGTTCCGCGCCTTTGTTGCTTTGCGCGACAAGGGTCAGGGCGAGGAGGCGATCGCGGCGGCCTTCTTTGTCACCCCGCAGATCGTGAAGCAGCGGTTGAAGCTTGCCTCCGTGGCCCCTGCCCTACTGGACGTCTATGCCGAGGATGGCATGACGCTGGAACAGCTGATGGCCTTCACCGTGAACCCCGATCACGTGCGTCAGGTGCAGGTCTGGGACGCTGTGAAGACCTCTTGGAACAAAGAGCCTTACTCAATCCGGCGCATGTTGACCGAGACGTCTGTGCGGGCCTCAGATCGGCGCGCGGTGTTTGTCGGTGTTGATGCCTATGAGGCAGCGGGTGGGATTGTTCTGCGCGATCTCTTCCAAGGCGATGATGGTGGCTGGTTGGAGGACCCTGCCCTGCTCGACCGTTTGGTCGCGGACAAGCTGCAAGTCGAGGCGCAGGCAATTGCTGCTGAGGGTTGGAAATGGATCGAGGTGTCAACCGACCTGCCCTACGGCTACAGCCACGGTCTACGGCGTCTTGTTGGCGATCCCTCACCGCTCAGCGTGGATGAAGCTGCAGAGCAGGCCAAGCTGCTCGCGGAGTATCGCGCACTTGAAGAGGAATACTCTGGCCAAGACGAATAGCCCGAGGAGATCGACACCCGGCTTGGCGAGTTGGAAGCTGCCATGGAAGCCTTTGAGCAGCGTCCGCTGATCTTTGATGCGGCCGAGGTTGGTCGCGCTGGCGTCTTCGTGACGCTGGATCGGGATGGTGGCCTGGCTGTCTATCGCGGCTACGTCCGGCCGGAGGATGAGCCTCGCGAAGAGACCGTGGCAAACTTCGGCGATGATCTGGGCACGGAAGGGCAGGGAGCTAATGGCAGTGTTTCCGCCTATCAGCTTGCCGCTAGCACGTCTGCGGCCACTATCATCACTTCCGGGGGCCAGCCGGTCAGTTCGGGCCTCGTGGACGATGAGGATGATGGTGTGCTGAAGCCGTTGCCTGAGCGCCTGGTCATGGAGCTCACCGCGCATCGCACCCTCGCGTTGCGGGAGGCGATTGGGCGTTCGCCCGACGTTGCCCTGACGCTGCTGCTGATGAAGCTGGTCAATGATGCCTTCCGCAGCTCGGGCGAGTCGGGCGGTTGCTTGGAAGCTTCCGTGCGCCCCGTCTACATGTCGGCTCAGGCGCCTGATCTGAAGGACAGTCCGGTGGCCAAGGCCGTGGACGATAGCCATTCTGCCTGGGAGGCCGATCTGCCGCTTGGCGACGATGCTGTGCTCTGGGATTATCTTTCGGCCCTCGATCAGGCCAGCCGTCTGGCTCTGCTGGCGCATTGCCTGAGCTTCGGGATCAACGCGCTGCATGAGAAGGTGAACCCTTACGGCGCGGGCATCTCGGCCAGCGGGTTGACCCGCCGCATGGCGCAGTCGGAGATCGCGGCCCAAGCCGTCGATCTCGACATGGTCGCGGCTGGCTGGGAGCCGACGGCGGACACCTACCTGAACCGGGTTCCCAAGGCGCGTATCCTTGAAGCCGTGCGTGAGGCGAAGGGGGAGGGCACTGCGCAGCTGCTCGACCATCTGAAGAAGGGCGAGATGGCGACGGAAGCCGAGCGCTTGCTCAAGGGCAGCGGTTGGTTGCCCGAGGTTCTGCGGCGCAGTGATCTTGTCGCTCTGGACGGTGAGGGGCTCGCAGAAGGGCAGGGGGCTTTGAGCGAAGAAGTCTTGAGCGATCAGAACAACGTCGAGGAAATCGACTTGCCCGCCTTCCTGATGGCCGATTTGCCCGTGGAAAGCACCGCGATGATGGCTGCGGAATGATTTGAGCCCCCGAGGGCGGGGAAACCCGCCCTTATTCACTACAAAACGCAACAATATCAACATGATGAGTGCGAATCCTCGCATTCAGGATGAGGAATCATGTCTGCAAACACAATAATCGACACAGCGCCCTTGGGCGCGCTCATTCGTTATACCGACGGCAGTCCAAAGCCGCCTGCACGCTTCACCAAAAAGTTGGCAGCCTGGGAAAGGTCCAACGGTGTTGGCCGTCTGGTGAAGAAAGAGCCGCCGCGACCCTTTCCGACATGGACGGCTCCAGCGTCCTTTACGCTGCATGAGGGGAACTTCTCCTCAGAGGGACTGATCCTCGTCACCATCATGCGCAGCCATTCGGCGGATAGCCAGCTTGTCTTCGAAGTCATTGAAGAGCCAAAGGTGGGGCAGGTCCGCGTGCTCTTGGATTTCGGGGGCAGCACCGAGTTGTTGCATCTGGCGACGTCCGTCACGGCGGCGGAGCTTTGGATTGCCAAGGAGGGTTATCGCAACGCGAGGCTCGAGATCGTCGGCAATGAGCTCGATAGGGCAGGGGAGGCGGATATTGCCGCCTGAGCCTTCTCATAGACCAAGGGGGCCCGCCGCACGCGGGCCTCTCATCCAGCACCAACTTGTCCCGCGCATCTGCGCGGGGCACCAAAGGCTCCATCCCCAGTAATGCCTCGGCCAACCAAAAGCATGTCTGCAAGGCTGGCGGGGTGAGCATCAGCGGGACAATTCGGCTCCTTGTGTCAAACTACCATCCCCCGCTTGCCAGTCCCTTCCTTGGCCCAAATCCAGTCTTCGAGATCAAGCCACAAGGGCTCGGACTACGGGGCGAGCCCGTGCCGCCGGCCGGATTCGGGGCAAGCCCGAACGCACCCGGTGATGTCAGCCCGTCTTTGGTCCTGCGGGTTCCTGTCAGCGCGGGGGATGGTCCCTCGCCTCCCAGCAGGAGCCAAAACAGATGTCCCGCAAAGATGCTCAACAATGCTCACGCCTTCGCCGCCTCTCTCGCCGCCACGCTCATGGTTTCGATCGTCGTCTTTCAGGCTGGGGATGGAACCTATGGTGCCGTCCCCGCCGATGAAATCGACGGTGACGAGGTTCAGGTGCTTGTTGAGATCGACCCGTGGGCGTAATGCCCACGGTCGTTAAGAAGGCCCGGGCACGGCGCGAACGCGCCTCCGGGCCTTTCGCCTGTCTGCCATTCCGGCCGCACGGCAAAACGCGCGGACGATGGTCAGCACCCCTGCATAAAAACAAAAAGGAGTTTAGGCATGTCCATGACCTGTTTCCCCTACGGCTTCCCCACGGGCTATGCCCCCTCACCGAGGGGCAGCTCGCGGATATGGCCGCGTTGCACCAATGCTGAGCCCGGCAGCTACGGCCATGAATGTGGTGAACAGGCGGGCTTTATCGGTTCAAGGGCGGATGGGGGCCAGTCTTGTTTCTGTTCCGCCTGCAAGGCGCAAGGGTCTGAGGCGCGGCGGTATTCCGATTGGCAGGCATTGCCGACGATGGCTCAGGAGGATTGCGCCGCCGAGGCAACTGCTGTGCGCGCCTTCGTAGTGACTCTTCCTGGCGATGCTGGTTCAGATTGGACAGTCCGCACCTGGGCAAGCACAGCAGAACAGGCCGCCCGGCAGATTTGCGATTGGCAGGGTATTCCGACGCATTTTGTACGTGCTGTCCGGCCAGACGCATGATCCGGACGTCTGCCCCTGAAACCCAGGTCAGGTTTAGCCGATTGCCAAATCCTCAGGCGTTTTGCCTGCATCCAGGGCTGCCACAAACCAAAGCGGTTTACGCCCACGACCAGACCAGGTGAGGCTCGGGTTTTCTGGATGGCGGTATTTCGCGATGACGGGCGCACGGGTGGGTTTCACCTCGGTGCCGATCAGGTCGGCCAGGGAATAGCCCATCTCTTTGGCGATCGCGTCCAGCTTTGCGCGGGCTTCGGCTTTGTGGCGGTCCTCATAAGTGGAAATCGCCTTGGCGAGGTCCTTGTGCAATTGACGCAGTTCTTTCAGCGACAGTGCCTCGAGATTAAAATCAGCGATGCTTGCGTCGTATCCGGAATGATCCATCCCGGATAGCCGCCAAGTCATCGCATCGCAACTGCCTTCGGGCAAAGGCTGCGTGGAAGGGCAGGGGGGTTGGGTGATCTACCGCAGGGCTGCAGTGCGGTTCGAAGGCTTCAGTCCTGTTGCAATGGCAAGGAAGGTCTTCGTTCTGCAAGGGGCCCAGGTCGCTCCCATCCCCGGCGCCATCCCTTCGACTGACAATCCCCTAAGCCTGTTCGGCCTCTTGCGCGCAACCCCGCGTCAGTCCGGGCCGTGTTGGCTAGCGTTTCTCTGGAAACGCTGCACCTGCCCGCTCCACCCCGGACCTCTGGGGGTTTCCGTCTGGTCTGATGGCCCAGCCGTGCACGCCTCACCCGACAGGCTTCTTTCGGGTCTTGTCGAAGGGACGGTCCCAGGGACAGGAAACACAGGAGCTCAACATGCAGAACATCGTCATCCTCGCCGGCAACATCGGTCAGAAGCCCGAAGTGCGCGCCACTCAGAGCGGCACCAAGATTACCAACTTCACCCTGGCCACCTCGCGCCCCCGCTTGTCCGAAGGCCGAGTGCTGCGTGACGAGAACGGCTACCGGGTCGTGGACACCGAATGGCACCGCATCACCTGCTTCAATGGTCTCGGCAAGACGGTCGCCGAGCACTGCGAAAAAGGCATGAAGGTCCTCGTCCACGGTCGCATCCACTACACGAAGTGGACCGACGCAACCGGCACCGATCGCTACGGCTGCGAGATCATCGCCGAGAAGGTCGACTTCCTGAGCCGCCCGAAGTCGGCCGAGAACGAAAACCCCGAATTGGTCGACCGCGACGATGAGATCCCGTTCTGAAAAGAACGGGGTCTCCCCCTCGGGCCCGGCGGGGAAACCCGCTGGGTCTGTTAAACTTCGGCCTTACGTCTTCATCGCCGCCAGCTTCTTGTCGATCCTACCGATGTGGTGGTCCCAGTCATCTGCCCAGCCCTCGGCTTTCGCTTGCTTGCAGAGCGCCCTCGCCAAGGTCCAGTTGCCGCGCTTCTCTTCGATGATGCGAAGCTGCCGGTAGCCCGCGTGGGCAGGGATGAAGCCCCAGTTCTTGTCCTCGCGGAAGAACCGGGCGACATTAGCCCCGAGGCCGATCTGGCGCTGGAAACTCGTCACTGCCTCGTCCAAGCCGAATGGATCGTGATCCCGCCACCGGTAATAGAACCCACCCCTGACCGCAAAGTAGAAGTGCAGGTCAAGAACCGGGACGTTCTCGTTCACCAGCGTGTCCGCCCGATCTAGCAGCTTGTACCCCAGATGGCGCAGGTGCTCCTTCTTCAGGTATTCCGCCAGCGTGCCGAGGCTGTTGGGGTTGGTCGACCGCGCAAGGCTTTCCGCCGTGCCTCCGCCGAATGGCGCGAAGACCCCTTCGATGGTCGCGCGTTCCTCCTGCGTGAAAGCGTCAGTCCACCAGTCACCGCCCGGGTTCGGTTCGGCTTTTCGACGGAAAGATGGCAGCATCCTGTTTCCCTTTCCCACCACCGTGGGTAGCATCGCATCATGCAAATACCTGACGACATCACACCCATCCTGCGCGAGATCGACCAGTCGCTCAAGGAGAAGGCAATACCGCCACACTCGCGCCCCATCATGGCGGTGATCGAGTTCGGAAATAGGTTCCGCATCAGTCTTCCGATTGCGAAGCTCCCTCCCGGTGCACCTGAAGAACTGGTCGCCACCAGCGTATACACCGACCGCATCCACCGCTGGTACGAAGAGGTCTACGGCGACCTGATCAAGACCGATTTCTCTGAGAAGGCCAAGGTCGCGGTCCTCGCGGATGGGGACATCTGGGAGATGAGAATTCCGTTGATCTACGGGATGGCGGTTATTGGGGTGAAGCGCGAGTTGCCGAAGGAGACTGGCAACAGGATCGGGACGAAGGTTCTGGACATCAACGCTTGCGCCTCCCTTACCGGCATCACGGAGGCCCGCCTTCAGCATTTCTCGGATGATGACCTGAACGAGGTCTATGGGCTTTTCGTGGTGGGCCTCGACGTTCGCAAGGCATTCGACCGTTTCCGCAAGGCTGACCCTATGTTCGCTGCCGCCGAGGATGACTGGGCTGCCGCCGTTGCGAACATGACCAGTCAGTCACCGAACTGGGGACACGCGAGATGGGCATCTCTTCAGATGACCGAGAAGTTCATGAAGGGCCTGATCACGCTGGTCGGGGACGTCCCGGTCAAACGGGTTCACGACCTGATGGAGTTGCACGACGCACTTGCCTTCTCTGCCCCCGGCATGAACCTCAAGCACCTCCTTGCGGACATTCAATGCGGCGCTGGTGTCCGCTATAACGACCCGAAGACGCCATCCACGCGCCAGCAGGCCTACGCCGCGCACAAGGCCAGCGTGCTCGTCGTACGTGTCTTGGGCGACGTCCAGTACAGCCAAAACCGATGACCCCCCGCAGGCCTCGGACACTGCCGTTTTGCTCTAATTCGCCATTGTGAACCCAAGAGTTAGAGGAGTGCCGGTTTTCCGGTGACGGGTTGAGGGCTGGGAGAGTGGCTCCCGGCGACTGTCACGGGAGATAGCCGATGGGTGTTGTGGAAGTTCTGGATTCGGTCGCACCGACGCGGACTGGTGGCTGGAAAGTGGATGTGAGCCGGGGTGAGCGGAATGGGCGGGTGTCGTCCGAATGGTTCAACCGGCCCGATGACGAGCGGTATCTGTCGCTCGATGATCTCTGGGCCAATGTGAAGGGTCGGTCGGAACGCAGCCGCAACCGTGTGGTGCAGACGGCGGATATCAGGGTCGAAGCCGCGCGTGACAACCCCGAGCGGTTGCACCTGGTCCTGCCGAAAGCGCAGGATCCGGTTGCGCCCACGCATTGGGCGTTCGGGCAGCTTGCCAGCATCGTCGGCGCCCCGGCCTCCTACCTGCGGCAACTGCCCGCGCCGTTGGCGGGGATCAACCTGCAATACGGTCTGACCAACCACCGGGCCGAGCAGGTGAAGACCTTCGAGACCGAGAGTGGCCGCACCGAACTGCGCGCGGTGACTGGCCCGGACTATGGCCGCATCCATGACCATGAGCTGGTCGAGGCGGTGCAACGGATTGCGGGCAATGGCACGGGCGACACGCGCTGGAAGGTGCCGGGCGTGCTCGACTGGTCGACCGGGGTCTACAACCCGGATGTCGAGATCAGCCGCGACACGACCACGCTCTATGCCTCGGACCGCGACGTCTTTCTGTTCCTGGTTGACGATCACAACCCGATCGAGGCGGGCCGGCTGCCCGACGGCTCCCCCGATCTCTATTTCCGGGGCTTCTACTCCTGGAACTCCGAGGTGGGGGCCAAGACCCTCGGCATGGCAAGCTTCTACCTGCGGGCGGTGTGCCAGAACCGCAACCTCTGGGGCGTCGAGGATTTCCAGGAGATCACCATCCGCCACTCGAAATATGCAGCCTCGCGCTTCGCACATGAGGCCGCCCCGGCGCTGACACGGTTTGCCAATTCCTCGCCGCAGGGGTTTGTGAATGGCATCAAGGCGGCGCGGCAGCAGATCGTCGCGCGCACAGATGAGGATCGGGATGACTTTCTGCGGAAGCGCGGCTTCTCCAAGGCTGAATCCGGCAAGATCATTGAAAAGGTGCTGATGGAGGAGGGCCGGCCGCCTGAGAGCATCTTTGACTTCGTGCAGGGGATCACGCGCTTGGCGCGGGACAAAACCCAGCAGGATGCCCGCCTCGACATGGAAGGGCGGGCCAAGAAGCTTCTCGATCGGGTCGGCTGACGGGGACCCCAACCTAGCGACCACCCGCACGCGTGGCGGGCGGTCTTCCTTCCCTTCTATTCGCTCGCCCCTGGCCTTGCCCCTGAAGGGGCAGGTGCTTTCAGCGTGCGCAATTCAGCGAGACCCCCATGACCCCCCAGGAAGAAACCGTCATTCTCGAAGCCCGGGACATCCTCGGCCGCTACCTGAGTCAAAACCCAGTCATCGGCAGTTGGCAGGCGCTGATGGACTATTGCGCCCTGACCGTCCGCGGTCCGATAGAGCGCTTCCACGTCCTCTATCTCGATCGCAAAAACCGCATCATCGCCGATGAGCTTCTCTCGACCGGCACGGTTGACCATGTCCCGGTCTATCCGCGCGAGGTGATCAAGCGGGCGCTGATGCTGAACGCCAGCGCCCTGATCCTGATCCACAACCACCCATCAGGTGATCCGGCGCCCTCGGAGGCCGATCTCGGCATGACCAAGGAGATCCAGAAGGGGTGCAAGTATCTCGGGCTGACGCTGCACGACCACATCATCGTGGGGGCAGGGTCCGAGGTGAGCCTGCGGGCCTTGGGCAAGATCTGACGCTTGCTATGACCAAATCCTGCCGCCCCTTCGAGGAAGAGGGCGGCGGTTTGGGCTTTGACGGTTTGAGGTGGGGAGAATGGCTTCCCGCGCCGTCGGAGATCCCGACATGTTTGACCATTCGTTTCCGGCACCGACGGCAGCACTCCCGAACCAGCTGCCGCCAATGTTTGTCAACGCCGCCGCAGATACCAGCTTGGCCTTTGCCCTGACCACGCCCGACCACAGCCTGGTGGCTGCGATGTCTGGCACCGCGCGACCTCTGGTGCTCGACCGCTTCGCGTCACTCGCCGAGGCCATGCGAGGTGCTATCGTCTTTGCCGATCAGTTTGCCTTCGATGCGCGGCCGCCAATGCTGGCCATCCTTGATCGTGATGACCGTCTGGTTTTGGCCGGCGCCGCAACCGACGGCGCTGTGGCGTGGTGCCATCCGGTGATCAGCGCCGCGGAGGCCCGGGCTGTGGTGACTGAAGCCAGCCAGTTGCGGGCGCAGGCAAGCCGCGCCGCCGACTGGAATGAGCATGGTCTTTCGCAAAGGCTGCGGCAGCGTGCCGACCTTCTAGAGGCGCGGCTGGTTGATCCGCTTTGGCGCGCCTTTGCCGCCCGCGCGCTGCAGGTCGCCGCATGACGCCGCAGAGCGAGAGGAGGGAAGGGGGGTCTTACGAGCTGTGCGGGGCGAGAGAAATCGCGCCCGCTGGCTTTGCCCCTTTCCCCCATTTCCGGAGATATCCATGACGCACGTTGAACCCACCCTTGCGGCCCCGATGCCGCCGTCAAGCATCGACTTCGCGCAGGTCTTTGCCGAACAGGCCGAACGCAGTGCACGCATCGATGAGCTGCGCCCCGCCAACCGGGACCGATTGTTCGACGGCTTGAGCGCCGCCGGGATCACCCATGTCACCGTGACCTTCGACGGCGAAGGGGACAGCGGCCAGATTGAAAGCATTGGCGCATGGGCGGGCGACAAGGCTGTTGACTTTCCCGCTGTGGAAATCCCCTACGCCGCGCTGACCTGGGACAATCCTGAGGTCGAGATGCGCCAGCTGTCGCTCGAGGATGTTGTCGAGCAGCTGGCCTATGACTTTCTCGCCGATGCCCACGGCGGTTGGGAAAACAACGACGGCGCCTATGGCGAATTCTGCTTCGACGCTTCCGCGCGCAGCATCCACCTCGAGTTCAACGAACGGTTCACGTCGTCTGAACTCTTCACCCATGAATTTTGAGGGGGCAGCAATGGCACATCCATATCACCACGCCCTGTCTTCGGTGAAGAAATGGGGCGGTACCGTTGATGATTACCAGGCCATCCACGCTTGGTTTGATAGCTCAAAAGCCCACTGTGCAGACTTTCGTCACCGCGCGATGTTTCATCATTCGGCTGGGATCTGGCTCTCGGAGGCAATCTTTGGCCCGACGATCACGCTCTCCACCGGCCGGATCATTCCGACCCGTTGGGTCGGAGAGCAGCATGTGCGGGAGGACCTCGGGTTCATCCCTAGTTTCACGGACTGGTTGAAACCTATTCGGCCTGAACCGTGGATGGGCCGCGCCGAGAGGATCGAAACCCTCGTCGATCCGCATCTGGCTCCGCCTGTCGTGGAGGTCCGCTGAAATGTGCCGGGCCTATCAAGACCTGTGCGTGCCGCCGGAGGCGACGAACCTGATGGTTCTGCGCGTGGCGATCCGGCGCCTGCACCCCGACACGCTCGCCGTCCGCAGCTGGCGCGCGGCGCGCAAGCGATATTACCGCGATCTCCTCACCGCCCATCAGGCGGCTCAGGACCAGCCGAGCGTGCAGCCGGACTGACGCCCGCTTCAACTACCAATTCGAAATTTCCATCTCGCTCGGCCACGGAGGCCGGGCGTCCTCGCATCTGGAGGGCCCAATGGCCGATTATTTTACCCACTTCTCCTGTCTGCTCGACGTCGGCACGCCCGAAAGGGCCGCGCGCGCGATCGACTTTTTCGCCGCCCTTCGCGACGACGATGATAAGTCGGAGGAACCGCAGTTCCACGGCTTTGACTTGTCGCTTCAGGCCGGCCCGAAGAGCGGCGTTTTATGGATCCACGACGACGAAAGCGGCGACGTCGAGGCCGTGACCGCGTTCATCCTGCGCTTGGCGGAAGAGCTCGATCTGTCTGGCCTCTGGGGCTTCGAGCATTCCAACACATGTTCTCGTCCGCGCCTGGACGCCTTTGGCGGTGACGCACATCTGATCGACCTCGGAGCGCGAAAGGTCATCGGCTGGGTGAATACCCAGACATGGCTGGCCGAAGTGTTGAACGGGGAGGAACTCGATGCCTGACATCATCTGCACCACCGTCTACCAGTTCCCGGAACTGTCCGATGCGGCCAAGGAGAAAGCCCGCAGATGGTATCGCGAGGCTGCGTTCCACGACGATTGGTGGGATGTGGTCTATGATGACTTCGAGCGCATCTGCGACATCCTCGGGGTCAGCCTGAAGCGCCGTTCTGTTCGGCTGATGGGGGGCGGCACCCGGCAGAAGCCCTGCATCTGGTTTTCGGGGTTTTCGTCACAAGGGGACGGTGCTTCCTTCGAGGCGACGGTTGGACACGCCAAGGGCTCCGCGCGCGAAATCCGCGCCTACGCCCCGCAAGATCAGATCCTGCACGGCATTGCCGACCGCCTGCAGGCCGCTCAGCGGCAGAACTTCTATCAGCTCAGTGCCGATGTGACCCACCGCGGGCGGTACTACCACGAGTATTGCATGAGCATCGACGTCTCGCGCGACAGCCCGACGGGTCAGCCACCTACCGCGGGCAGTGAAGAGACCGTTGTGGAGGCGCTGCGCGATCTCGCCCGTTGGCTCTATCGGCAGCTTGATGCCGAATATGACCATCTGACCTCGGACGAGGCCGTCGAGGAGGGGATTGTTATCAATGAATACACCTTCACCGAGGGAGGGCGGCGCTTCGGGTGATCGCGGTGGCCAAGATTTCTTTCGCCATCATCTGAGCGCGGCCTTGAAGGCCAAGAAATCCCTCAGACACCAGCAATTTCTCGGTTACCGCGTCAACAAGCTTCGGGCTCATGCTTTCGGTGACCCGAAGCGCCTCCAGACAGGCATCCGGAAACCTCGAGCATGCCTCAACGACATAGTTGGTACCCATAGCCTGGGCTACTGCTGCAATGTCGAACATATCCCGCGGCTGCAGGTGCGATCCGCGGAACACCACTTTCTTCGCGAGGATTTCAGCGGGCGTCTCGAGTCTGACGTTTCGTCCGCGAATTTCGGAAACAACAAACGGGCCCTCGGTGACCGGGTCGCAGCAGATGAAATCGATCTCACCGATACCGTCGAACACGATCTTCAAAGCGCGGGTACCATCGGTTTCGTAATCGCTCGGCGCAAGCGCCAGATCGTAGTCTTGCGTCTCAGGGTTCAGGTAGGGGAGATACTGGGCATCGTCGATGAAGAGATCGATGTCGTGGCTTTCGCGATGTTTGATTTGAAGCATAAGAGCAGTGCCGCCGCCAAAGCTCCAGCCGTTCATCCCGATGCCCTTGGCGTTAGCCTGATCAATGATTGCCATTGCCATGTCGAATAGCTCAGGCCAGCGGCTCGGCAGAGGCGTATTCATTCAGACCGCGAGCGGCAGCTGAAAACCGGCGAGGACAGAGAATTTCTTGGCAACTTGGGTGACCGCGTCCTTGCTCACACCCATCTCGTCGATGAACGATTGCTGCAGTTTGGGCGACACTTCGGACAGGAAAGCGAAGACGCTGCAATCGTAGGAATCGGCACTCTTGATATCGGCGATCTTTTCAGCAAGCTGCGCAGCCGTCACCAGCACGCCGTAAGGCGCGCTGACTGTCGACATCACCTTTGCGGCAACCGAGGCCATGGCATCAACTCTGTGCAGATTTCTATTCCATCAATGTAGTCGATGTCCCTCAACAAAGCAATAAAGCCCCACCTGCGCTGGTTTTCACCTGTTCCCGTCGATCCACTTCGACATCAGGCCCTTGTCGCGGAAGCATTCATCCGGGACAGCGCGGCGCTTGATGCGAGCGAGACGCTCAGCAAAGGCGACCTGCTTGGATGACGGCAGCTGGTCGAGCGCGGAGACCGGTTTCAGCCCGGCCTGCGCATCGATCCAGGAACTCAAAGCTCGCCGATCCTGCTGCACCTCCCAAGGTAGCAACGTCTGGTTGCGCAGCGCCAGTGACCGCGCATAGGCGATCTGCTTGGGCGTCACAGGCAGGGCAAAGGTCGTGGCTTGCATGGGATATCTCCCTTGTGGCGTTGAGTTTGCATATAGAACATTACAGGAACAAAATCAAGCCGCGCATCCGTAGTTCCGGGGTTTGAAAGGCAGAGGGGAGCGGGAAAAGGCTAAGCCGAAGGGGGACAGAGAGAGTGCCCCGCCGGTTTGTCCTTGTCCCAATCCGGAGAACCCCGATGATGTTTCAGACTTCTGTTGCAACCGCGCTGCCGCTGGTTGCCCCGCTGCAATGCCCCGACACCGCCGACGCTATTGTGATCGTGGCGCAATCCCTGCAGCCGGATCTGGCGCAGGGTTTTCAGATTGACGCCTTGCGCCTGCGCGTTGAGATGGAGCGCGCCTTTGGCGGCTCCGATTCCGACGGTGCCTGGGATTGGAAGCTCGCATATGAGGCTGGCGAGGTGGCGCTGGTCCTGTTCCTGCGGAAGTTTGGCCGCGCGCTGCTGGCCCGTTCCGGCTCGCCTGCAGCACTGTTGCCCACCCTCGCCAAGGTGGCAGGCCTCTTGCCCACGCACACCCGTCGCTCGGAAGAAATGGAGCGCTTCCAGCAATTCAGCACACCCCTGCCCATGGGGCTGGCGGCCTTGGCTGCGGCACAGATCACGCCCCGCGATCTGGTCCTTGAGCCTTCGGCCGGGACCGGGCTTCTGGCGATCCTCGCCGAGATCGCGGGTGGCAGCCTCACGCTGAACGAGTTGGCTGACACGCGTGCCGATCTTCTGCGCCGCCTGTTCCCGGGCCGTCCGGTCACCACCTTCGACGCCGCCCAGATCGACGATCATCTCGAGGCAGGACTGCGCCCGAGCGTCATCCTGATGAACCCGCCATTTTCGGCGGTGGCCCTTGTCGATACCCGCACCACCGAGGCGACGGCCCGACATTTGCGCTCGGCCCTCGCGCGTCTGGCCCCCGGCGGACGGCTCGTCGCCATCACAGGGGCTGGTTTCGCGCCCGATGCGCCCACCTGGGTGGAAACCTTTGCCCGCCTAACCGAGTCCGCGCATCTGGTTTTCACCGGCGCTGTGTCGGGGGCGGCTTTCGCCAAGCATGGCACCACTTTCGAGACCCGGATCTCGGTCTTTGACAAATGCCGTGGTGGCGAGATGGGTGGCGTCACCGCTGACCTGCGCCAGCCAACGTCTCCGGATGTAGCGCATCTCCTCTCCCGGATCACCGCCGAAGTTCCGCCGCGCTTTGAGTCGGATCAGGCCGCAACGGCAAGTCAGAGCCGTTCTTCCCTCTTCGCGGGAAACTCTGCCCCATCTACGCGCAAGGCCATCGGCATATCTCGCGCGACTCCTGTCGTCCAACCCGCGCAAGCCATCGCGCTGATCGAGGCTGAAGATCTTACCTACGCCCTGCGCGAGGGGCGCGACAACGATGATACCGCGCGCCTCTCGGATGCGATCTACGAGACCTTCCGCCTGCAGGCGATCGATATCCCCGGCGCGGTCCCACACCCGACCAAGCTCGTGCAATCGGCAGCCATGGCCTCGGTCGCGCCCCCGAAACCATCCTACCGCCCCAAACTGCCGGCCGCCGTCTTGTGCTGTGGCCTGCTCTCCGACGCGCAGCTCGAGACCGTGATCTACGCGGGCGAGGCCCACGGCGCGTATCTCGCGGGATCCTGGACCGTCGATGAAACCGGCGACACGGTCTCGGCCGCGCCGGAAAATGCCGCTGACGCTGTCCGCTTCCGTCGAGGATTTTTCCTTGGCGATGGCACGGGCGCAGGCAAGGGCCGCCAATCGGCCGGGATCCTGCTCGACAACTGGGCGCAAGGACGGCGCAAGGCACTCTGGATCTCGAAGAGTGACAAGCTGCTGGAAGACGCGCAGCGCGACTGGTCGGCGCTCGGTCAGGAGCGTCTTCTGGTGACGCCGCTGTCGCGCTTTGCGCAAGGCCGCGACATCCCGCTGACCGAGGGCATCCTATTCACCACCTATGCCACGCTGCGTTCCGAGGAACGGGGCGCCAAGAAATCCCGCGTCGAACAGATCGCGGACTGGCTAGGTCATGTTGACAAAAGGGATTCACACCGAGCCTGGAGCGTGATTCAAGCTGGTATCTGCGATGGAGACCAGCTTGGCACGAGACCTGATGTCGGACGAGGAGTGGGCGTTCTTTGAACGGTTTATCC
>NZ_QNHG01000004.1:662441-670900 GCF_003290025.1 Pseudogemmobacter bohemicus | reverse complement strand
CTGGCTGAAGGCGGTGATTGGGCTGTCGCTGCCGGTCATGGCCTATATGTCGGAATATGTGCGGGGCGCGATTCTGTCAGTGCCGACCGGGCAATGGGAAAGCGCGGAATCGCTGGGCTTCAGCCGGGGCCAGACGATGCGGATGGTGATCCTGCCGCAGACGGTGAAGCGCATCCTGCCGAACTGGATGAACCTTTACGCGGTGCTGACCATGGCGACGCCGCTGGTCTCGATCATCGGGGTGGATGACATCATGGGCTATACCCGTTCGGCGCTTTCGGCCGAGGGCAGACCCGACATCCTGATCCCGATGTATCTTTATGTGCTCGGCTGGTTCTTCGTCTACTGCTACCCGATCAGCCTGATCACTTCCCGGCTTGAACGCCGCTATTCCGTGAAATTGTAAGGACTTACGATGGCCCATACAGATGGAAAATGGACAGAGGCGCAGCCCATCGTTTCGCTGAAGGATGTGCGGAAATCATATGGCACGGTGCCGGTGCTGAACGGGATCAGCCTCGATATCATGAAGGGCGAGGTGGTTTGCATCATCGGGCCGTCAGGCTCGGGGAAGTCGACGCTGATCCGCTGCATCAATGCGCTGGCCGATATCCAGGGCGGCTCGATCCAGGTCGAGGGCCAGGAGGTGCATGATGCAAAGCTCGACAAGCTGGCCCTGCGCAAGAAGGTCGGCATGGTGTTCCAGCAATATAACCTCTTCCCGCATAAGACCGCCTTGCAAAACGTGATGATGGCACCGGTCAAAGTGCTGAAAGAGGATCGCGCCGGGGTCGAGAAACGCGCCCGCGAGCTGATCCGAAAAGTGCGGCTGGAGGGTAAGGAAAACAGCTATCCGGGCGAGCTTTCGGGTGGTCAACAGCAGCGTGTCGCGATTGCCCGCAGCCTGGCCATGCGGCCCGACATCATGTTGTTCGATGAGGTGACGGCGGCGCTTGACCCGGAAACGGTGAAAGAGGTGCTGGTGACGATCAAGGATCTGGCCGCCGAGGGCATGACCTGCATCCTCGTGACCCATGAAATGGGCTTCGCGCGCGAGGTCGCCGACCACATCTACTTCACCGATAAGGGCGTCATCGTCGAACATGGCCCGCCCGCGACTTTCTTCACCAATGCCTCAGACCCGAGGACACGGCAGTTCCTCAGCCAGGTTCTCTGAGCCCGGGGCCTCTCCGCATTCGCAGGTTGATCGCCTGCCTCCAACAGCCACGGCGCGGGCCTTGTCATGCGCCGTGGGCATTCCAACACTCTGAGAACAGGACTTCCGGGCATGGCTCGTATCGAAACTGATGGTCTGGGCGCGCGTGAGTTGCCCGATGCGGCGCTTTATGGCGTCAACACTTTGCGCGGATCCGAGAACTCGGCGCTTGGCAGCCTGACAATCGGCGACCACCCGGGGTTTGTGCGGGCGCTGGCGGTGATCAAGAAGGCGGCGGCGCTTGCCAACCGTGAGATCGGCGTGCTGGAAGCGCCCCTCGCCAATGCGATCATTGCGGCCTGTGACGAGTTGCTGGCGGGCCAGCACCATGACCAGTTCATCATTGATATTCTTGAAGGATCGGGCGGCACCTCGATCAATATGAACGCGAATGAGGTGATCGCGAACCGGGCCTTGCAGATCCTGGGACATGCCGCCGGAGATTACGCGACGCTGCACCCGAATGATCACGTCAATCATGGGCAATCCACCAATGATGTGGTGCCATCGGCGCTGAAACTCGCGGTTTATGAGGCAGCGCAGCCACTGATCGCGGCCCTGTCCCATCTGGCGGATGCCTTTGCCGGGCGGGCCGCAGCCTTTGGCGATGTGCTGAAGGTCGGCCGGACCTGTATGCAGGCGGCGCAGCCGATGACGCTGGGTCAGGAATTTGGCGGCTATGCCAGTGCAGTGCGGCGGCAGGCCGGGAAGATTGCGGCGGCGGCGGATGAGCTGTTGCAGCTTCCGCTGGGGGGCAGCGCGATCGGAACGGGCCTCGGCTCTGACCCCGGCTATCCCAGGGCGCTTTACGCCCATCTGCAGGCTGAGCTTTCGCTGCCGGTGCGCCGCGCCGATGATTCTTTCGACGCAATGCAGAACTCGGACACCTTCGCGCGGGTGTCTTCTGAGATCCGCATCGCCGCCGAGACCATTGCGAAAATCGCGCATGACCTGATCCTGCTGTCCTCGGACCCGCAGACGGGCCTTGGCGAGATCCGCCTGCCGGCGGTTCAGCCGGGCTCTTCGATCATGCCCGGCAAGATCAATCCTGTTCTGCCGATGATGATGCAGCAGATCGCTTTCGCGCTCGCGGGGAATGATCAGACGGTTGCTCTGGCCTCGATGGCCGGGCAGCTTGAGATCAACCATTTCGAGCCGGCCATTGCGTCGCGCCTCTTTGAAAGCATCCGCCTTCTGACCCGGGGCAGCCAGCTTTTCGCGGACAGATGCATCAGCGGTATCGAGGCCCGCCCCGAGCGGGCGCTTGAGCTGCTGCTGAATTCGCCCGCTCTGGCCACCGTCATGGTTTCGGAACTGGGATATTCGAAAGTCTCGGCAATCGTGAAGCAGGCTGAAAAAGAGGGCGTCTCCTTCGTCAGCAAGATGGTTGAGATGGGCCTGATGGACCGCGCGCAGGTGCTTGATCAATTGAAAAAGTCGGTTCAGCCCCCGGGCTGAGCCTTGAGCGCTGTCCCGGCCCCACCTGCCAATGCGCTTCCTGATGGGATCATTAGATTCCATAAGGGTTGGAGGTGGGGGTTCTCCAGTCTGCACTGCTTGTGCAAATGGGCGTAAGGTATTGCCTTATGGTATGCTCTTCAGTTGCTTCTCCCGATCGAGATCTTCGCTGCCAATGAGATGGGCCGTCGTCGGCATTGGTCAGACGAGGACAAGGTCCGGATCATCGAAGAAAGCCTGCGGGTATTGCCGCCTATCTCAGGGCACCCTCACTGCCATCGCCCAGGGCCATCCGTAAACCCCCACAGGCCCTGGCGCCACCTGTCCCAGCGACACTTCTTTAAGGTAGTTTTTCTTCAGGAAGTCGATGAAGTTATCGCGGAACTGCCGGGTGTGTGCAGGACCTGATGTATCAAGGCAAATTCCTTGCCACGCAGACATACCGCCCGATCGAGACCTTCACCGTTCTGGTGCTCTTCTATCTCGCAGTTGCTTTTCCTGTCGGCCAACTGGTCGGGTGGCTTGAGCGGCGGCGCGGCATCGCGGGGTAACGCACAATGTCACTCGATTTTTCTGTCGTTCTCCGCTTCCAGGCAGCTCTGGCACTTGGTTTATCCGCGAGGTTCTGGCGCTGTTGCCGCCGCCCGGGTCCGTGTTCCCTCTGGATGCCGATTGGGGCGATGAGGGGCTGAGCCAGACCGAGCGCGTTTTCGGTTGGAACAGTTTCGCGGTCTTTGCGATGAAATCTGGGCGGCCAGAGGCCCCGGTGAATGCGATTTCGGGCAAGGCGCGGGCCACCTGCCAGCTGCGCTATGTTGTGGGCACCGATCCGCACGACATCCTGCCTGCGCTGCGGCGCCATCCGGAGCGCGAAGGGTTTTCCGACGTGGTGGTCTCAGCCACGCCGGGCTTTTGCTGCGGATGCTGCCCGCCATCGTCCATATCGACAAAGCCGCCGAACAGGCTGTTCTGGTCGGTCGAGCGGATGCGCGATGAACTGGTGGCGGGGCCGCCCGGCGGTTATCTGATCGCGCAGCATCTGGCGCATATGATGCTGGTGCAGGCGCTGTGGCTGCATCTGGCGGCGGCGGACCACGCCAACGCCGGCTGGTTCGCCGCGCTCGCGGATAAACAGATCTGCCAGGCGATCAGCGCCATGCACCGCGACCCGGCCCGGCGCTGGACGCTGCAAGAGCTTGCATCGCATGCAGGCATGTCGCGCTCGGGCTTTTCGCAAAGGTTTAGGGAGACCCCGGGCGAAACGCCGATGGAGTATCTTTTGCGCTGGCGGATGCTTATGGCGGCTGAGCGGCTTGAGACCTCGGGCGATCCGATTTTGGTGATCGCGCCGGCACTTGGCTACGAATCTGAAAGCGCCTTTAGCACCGCTTTCAGGCACGTTATGGGCGGGCCACCGCGTGATTTTGGCCGCAACGGCAAAGATGAGCCGCACATCCTCCGCTGCGCAATCAGGCTAAACTGTCCCATCGGCGCTGATGGCGGACAAATGGAAGTTTGTGCAACAGAGCCGGGGCGTATCAGAAATTTGACGCGCCCCGACCTGTTCAGAGGTTCAGGTCACCAAAAGCGGCGGCTCAGTTCGCCGGAGCCTGGACCGGAGGCTGGTTCCCGTTGTGGTGCTGGCCGTCATTGTGGTCGTCGTCGTCGTCGTCGTCGTTATGCCTGCTGGTATTTCCGGTGGTGTTGTTCTGGCCCTGCTTGTGACACTTTTTGGTTGCGTCATTGGTGTGCTCGGGGTCGTTCGCATCGTCATTGTGATGCGCGTTCTGGGTGCCTTGCGCCTGGGTGGTCGCCGGCGGGGTGGTGTCCTGGGTCGTTGCGGTCTGGGCGAAGGCGCCAACCGGGAGAGCGAGCACGAGAGCGATCGTCGCAAGTTTGAAGTTGTTCATCATGTTTCCTTCTCAATCCTATACACCATGACGGGCGGGGTCCTTTGCGGGAGCGATCTCCCTGCGCTTTGGCCCGCGCCGCCGAAAACAGGTTGCCGGGGGTTTTCGGTCCCTCACGGTTTCAACCTGTCGAAGCATGAATAGCCGCCGCAGGTTTCAGATGTTTGCCAGAAACAGGCCGGTTTGTGACCAGGTGTGGCAGTCGGGCCGGGTGTCACAGTCTGTTTCAATTTAGAATCCCCGCTGGCCAAAGAATGCTTTAGCTATGCGGCCATGAGCGCAGAACCCCATATCCTGATCGTCGATGACCATCGCGAAATCCGCGAATTGGTGTCGCGCGCCCTGATGCGCGAAGGCTTTCGCGTCAGCGAGGCAGGCAATGGTGTCGCGATGCGCAAGGTGTTGGCCACGGCTAGGCCCGATCTGATCTTGCTGGATCTGATGCTGCCGGGCGAGGACGGGTTTACGCTGTTTCGCGTTTTGCGCGCCGAATCGAATGTGCCGATCATCATGCTCACCGCCAAGGGCGACGAGATCGACCGCGTGGTCGGCCTCGAGCTCGGGGCCGATGACTATATTTCGAAACCCTTTGGCAGCCGCGAATTGATCGCGCGGATCCGTGCGGTTCTGCGGCGGACGCGCAATGTCGATACCACCGGCGACCAGCGGCGGCCGCAACGTTATCGCTTCGAGCGGTGGGTCTTTGACAGCGGCGCGCGGGAATTGGTGAATGAGGATGATGTCACCGTTGCCCTGAGCACCGGGGAATTCGATCTTCTGATGGCGATGATCGAGCGGCCCGGCCAGGTTCTGAGCCGCGATCAGCTGCTCGATCTGGCGCGGGGGCGCTCGGCCGGGGTGTTTGATCGCAGCATCGACACTCAGGTCAGCCGGTTGCGCAAAAAGATCGAACCCGACCCCAATGAGCCAAGGATCATCAAGACGGTCTGGGGCGGGGGTTATATCTTCTCCGCCGAGGTCGAGACCCTGCAATGAGCTTTGGTCCGCGCTCGCTTTTCGGCCAGACAATGGCCATTCTTCTGGCGGGCCTGGTCCTGTCGACGGCGGTGGGCGCCTGGGTCTATAGGGCGGATCGCGAGGAAACCGTCCGCATCGTCGGGGGCGTGGCGATTGCCGACCGGATCTCCAATCTCGCGCAGCTGGTGATGCAGGCGCCGCCCGATTGGCAGGAACGAATCGTCGCCTATTCGGGGGACGAGACTTTCGTGGTGCGGATCGAGAACAGCCCCATGACCGCAGAACAGCCCAATAACGACGCGGCGGCGGCGGCGGCGCTGGCGGAGCTCCTGGCGAGGCGGCTTGCGCTGCCTGCGGATCAGCAGCCGGTGGTGCGGATTTCGCGCTCGGGCTCGGGCTCTGGATCTGGCTCGGAAAAGGCCCGCGGAACGTCAGGGCATCACAGCGGCAAGGAGTCCGACGAGCACAGTGACGACAGCCCGACCAAGGCCCTGAGTGAGGCGGCGAAAGAGGCTGAGGAACACAAAGAAAAAGCGGAAGAAAATGACCATGACGAGGATGACGACTCGGAGGATGGCCACTCGGAGGGTGGCGCCTCGGGTCAGGCAGAATCGCAGCTCCATGTCTCCTTGCCCTTGCAAGACGGGCGCTGGCTGAATGTTTCCGGCGGCCTGCCCGGCGACCGCGCCACGCTGTCGAACGGGTTCTTCTTCTCGATGCTGGCTATGGCGGGGGTCATCCTCTTGGCTTCTGCCTGGGCGGTGCGGCGCGTCAGCCGACCCCTGGCCGAGCTTTCGGAGGCCTCGCGCCGGCTGGGAGAGAACCTGAATGCGCCGCCGATGCCGGTCCTCGGCACCACCGAGACCAAACAGGCCGCGCTGGCCTTCAACGGGATGCAAAAGCGCATCCGCGCCCTGATGGATGACCGCACCAGGACCCTGGCGGCGATTTCCCATGATTTCCGCACGCCGCTCACGCTTTTGCGGCTGCGGATCGAGACCATCGACGAGACCGAGGACCGCGAGCGGATGCTGGCCACGATAGCCGATCTCGACGCGATGGTCGCCGCGACGCTTGAGCTTGCGGTGGCGCAATCGAAGAAACCCGAATGGCGCCGGACCGATATGACGGCTTTGCTGTCGAGCATCACCGATGATTTCGCCGATGCCGGCATGCCGGTCACGATGGCGACCCCGACAGCTGACCAGAGCGCCAGACAAAGCTGGATGGCGGGCAATCCCATCGTGGTCGAATGCGACCCGGCGATGTTGAAACGCGCTATCACCAATCTGATCGAAAATGCGGTGAAATATGGTGAACGCGCCGAGGTGGCCATCTCCGATACCGCCGAGAACGTGGAAATCACCGTCAGCGACTCCGGCCCCGGCATTCCCGAAGAGGAATTGGCCCATGTCTTCGAGCCGCTCTACCGCTTAGAGGAATCGCGCTCGCGCGAGACCGGCGGTATGGGTCTTGGGCTTGCCATCGTGCAATCCATCATTCAGGCGCAACAGGGCGAAATCGTCCTGAAAAACCGCCCCGAAGGCGGCCTGAAAGCGGTGATCTCGCTGAGCAGAAAGTCTCGGCAAGCCCCTCCGGCCTGACAATGGCCGATGGAAACAGGCTGACAGCGCCCGCCTCATCGTCGGGGCGTACGGTATTGGCGACGAAGAGAAGCGCTGACATTCCAGCAGGCAGTCCAAAGAGAAACAGGCCCAACCCTCTTCCGATCCCTGTGTCAAAAAAATCCGCCACCGTCAAAACAACAAGAAAGCCGATCAGGAGGGCCGCCTTCAATATGATGCTGCCTGATGTCATCGATGAGCATCAGTGTTGCGGTTGGCCTGCGGTTTCTGAACGGCTAAGCTGACGGTTTGGCGCTGGCCTATGTTAATGCGGTTGCGGTTGGCCTGCGGTTTCTGAACGGCTAAGCTCCTCGCTTCTTCCGCATGGCGCGCTGTCTTGTTGCGGTTGGCCTGCGGTTTCTGAACGGCTAAGCTATCTGTTCCTGACGCCGTTCGTTTTCTTCAGTTGCGGTTGGCCTGCGGTTTCTGAACGGCTAAGCTCTCGCCATTGCGGGCGGCGGCGCTTGATGAGTTGCGGTTGGCCTGCGGTTTCTGAACGGCTAAGCTCTGGCCGAGATCATGGAGATCCTTGCTCTTGTTGCGGTTGGCCTGCGGTTTCTGAACGGCTAAGCTATCCAATCCCTTTTCAGCGCGCAGTATTTCGTTGCGGTTGGCCTGCGGTTTCTGAACGGCTAAGCTCGCCGATCCGCCCTCGGGCGAGATCGATCAGTTGCGGTTGGCCTGCGGTTTCTGAACGGCTAAGCTGCCGGGAATCGGATGCCCCCCTAATTCCGCGTTGCGGTTGGCCTGCGGTTTCTGAACGGCTAAGCTTTCAGCCTGGGCCGCCATATGATCGCCAGAGTTGCGGTTGGCCTGCGGTTTCTGAACGGCTAAGCTTTTTTGCCCGCCGTATCGCCGGGATATTGCGTTGCGGTTGGCCTGCGGTTTCTGAACGGCTAAGCTAAATGCCGAGCCCGGCACTTATCTGCCGCGGTTGCGGTTGGCCTGCGGTTTCTGAACGGCTAAGCTGCCGCAGCGCGATCCTGACCGCCTCGAACTGTTGCGGTTGGCCTGCGGTTTCTGAACGGCTAAGCTCACGCTCACGATCAGATCACGGAGCGCCTGGTTGCGGTTGGCCTGCGGTTTCTGAACGGCTAAGCTGGCTGGCGCATTGATGTCGATGCCATGATGGTTGCGGTTGGCCTGCGGTTTCTGAACGGCTAAGCTGCCGATGTGTGCCGCGTGTTGGAGATCTCGGTTGCGGTTGGCCTGCGGTTTCTGAACGGCTAAGCTGTCATGCTGACGAAGTAAGGCGGCACCCGCGTTGCGGTT
>NZ_QNHG01000004.1:659682-660708 GCF_003290025.1 Pseudogemmobacter bohemicus | reverse complement strand
GTTGCGGTTGGCCTGCGGTTTCTGAACGGCTAAGCTTACCTATCTCGTGGCCGTTGGTTTCTCTTGGTTGCGGTTGGCCTGCGGTTTCTGAACGGCTAAGCTGGCGTGTGAACAGGTGTGCACTTACCCACTGTTGCGGTTGGCCTGCGGTTTCTGAACGGCTAAGCTATAGTCGATTTCGCACCGCCGGCAGATTGGGTTGCGGTTGGCCTGCGGTTTCTGAACGGCTAAGCTGACGGCAAAGACCAGATCCAGGAGCGCGGGGTTGCGGTTGGCCTGCGGTTTCTGAACGGCTAAGCTCAGGCGCAGGTTGGTCACGATATTGTCGCAGTTGCGGTTGGCCTGCGGTTTCTGAACGGCTAAGCTGCCGCCGCCCTGCACCGCTACCCTCTCGTCGTTGCGGTTGGCCTGCGGTTTCTGAACGGCTAAGCTGTGCCGGTCGAAGTCGCGTTGTCCATCGTCGTTGCGGTTGGCCTGCGGTTTCTGAACGGCTAAGCTGAACGGTGGGCGCGCGCCATGGACGCGATCGTTGCGGTTGGCCTGCGGTTTCTGAACGGCTAAGCTGTCACCGAAGGGCGGCTGCTGCCGGTCTCCGTTGCGGTTGGCCTGCGGTTTCTGAACGGCTAAGCTCGGCTTCTGCATTTTGTGCATATCGTCTGCGTTGCGGTTGGCCTGCGGTTTCTGAACGGCTAAGCTACCGCCAGCCACCGGCGCAGATGGGGGGGGGTTGCGGTTGGCCTGCGGTTTCTGAACGGCTAAGCTAACCGTGAGCTGACCATCGGTGACGGTTCTGTTGCGGTTGGCCTGCGGTTTCTGAACGGCTAAGCTGACGGTCTCGTAATACCAGCGGGCGCTCATGGTTGCGGTTGGCCTGCGGTTTCTGAACGGCTAAGCTGCCGCCGCCCTGCACCGCTACCCTCTCGTCGTTGCGGTTGGCCTGCGGTTTCTGAACGGCTAAGCTCCTTTGGGCGTGTTGATGTTAGTCAGTCTCGTTGCGGTTGGCCTGCGGTTTCTGAACGGCTAAGC
>NZ_QNHG01000004.1:658181-659456 GCF_003290025.1 Pseudogemmobacter bohemicus | reverse complement strand
CCGGCGGGCGTGGGTCGTCTCCGTTGCGGTTGGCCTGCGGTTTCTGAACGGCTAAGCTTCGCAGGTTATCACGGGCGACCCCGACCACGTTGCGGTTGGCCTGCGGTTTCTGAACGGCTAAGCTCAGCGACCATGTCGTCAGGCAGAAGCGTGTTGCGGTTGGCCTGCGGTTTCTGAACGGCTAAGCTCTTCGACGCCAGCGAGGACGGAACCGGACGGTTGCGGTTGGCCTGCGGTTTCTGAACGGCTAAGCTCACATCGTTGAAGTCACTGCGCTTGAATGTGTTGCGGTTGGCCTGCGGTTTCTGAACGGCTAAGCTCATTGTAAAAGGCATTCCGCGCGCGCCAGAGTTGCGGTTGGCCTGCGGTTTCTGAACGGCTAAGCTACGCTCCTGCACTGGCTGTTTGCCGCCCGTGTTGCGGTTGGCCTGCGGTTTCTGAACGGCTAAGCTTGGAAGGGATGCTGCCAGCGGATGATCTTGGTTGCGGTTGGCCTGCGGTTTCTGAACGGCTAAGCTATATGGCTCAGACACCACCACCTCGGCAGAGTTGCGGTTGGCCTGCGGTTTCTGAACGGCTAAGCTTCGCTCGCGCAGCGTTCAGCATCGCGACTGGTTGCGGTTGGCCTGCGGTTTCTGAACGGCTAAGCTGAAAGCCTCGCTGAACTGCTTCTGCTGACCGTTGCGGTTGGCCTGCGGTTTCTGAACGGCTAAGCTGGTAATGCCGTCGATCCGTAAGTTTTATAAGTTGCGGTTGGCCTGCGGTTTCTGAACGGCTAAGCTCGGCGCGGCAATCTCCTCTGCATAGGCAAAGTTGCGGTTGGCCTGCGGTTTCTGAACGGCTAAGCTATGGGAATCCAGATCCAGCGTCAGATACTGGTTGCGGTTGGCCTGCGGTTTCTGAACGGCTAAGCTTGCTCATGCGACACAGCGCACCGGCGAGGAGTTGCGGTTGGCCTGCGGTTTCTGAACGGCTAAGCTGGACGGCACTTACGTCACGGTCGCTGCCTCGTTGCGGTTGGCCTGCGGTTTCTGAACGGCTAAGCTGAAAGATCTCTCAATCTACACATTGAGCAAGTTGCGGTTGGCCTGCGGTTTCTGAACGGCTAAGCTCCCTTGGGGCACTCCGAGAGCGTTCTCAGTGTTGCGGTTGGCCTGCGGTTTCTGAACGGCTAAGCTAATGCGCGCCCAGTTACCCTCGTCGATCAGGTTGCGGTTGGCCTGCGGTTTCTGAACGGCTAAGCTCGAGTCTCATAAAACCGCAACCCCTTGGCTG
>NZ_QNHG01000004.1:108057-657594 GCF_003290025.1 Pseudogemmobacter bohemicus | reverse complement strand
AAAGTTGCGGTTGGCCTGCGGTTTCTGAACGGCTAAGCTCATAACGTCTGGATCGTTCGCATTGATATTGTTGCGGTTGGCCTGCGGTTTCTGAACGGCTAAGCTGGATGTGTTGATATCTCGTTGTCATAAAATGAAAAAACAACACATCTGGCTGATGCCAAACTCGGGACATAACTAGAACAACGCCAGTTGGTCCGGGTTTTCTCGGGGGCGGCGTCGGCGCTGGCTCGAGAAACGGACGATTCCCTCATATTGTTTGTCGGTGAATGTGAGCACATGGATCTCGCCTTTCTCGGGCAGATTACCCTCGATCCGTTTCAGATGCGATTCGTAACTGTCCTTGCCATTGCAGAAACGGGCATAGATTGAGAACTGGCTCATCTCGAAGCCCTGATCCAGCAGGAATTCCCGAAACTTCGTCGCGTCCCGCATCTCCTTCTTGCTGCCAACCGGCAGGTCGAACATCACGAAAATCCACATCAGACGGTATCCGCTCAGGTGCGAGGATTGGGGTTTCTTCATGTATCCGCCTCGGGGGCACGACTGATCGCCGCCCAGTCCAGGGAGGATGGCGGGTCGAAGAGGATCAGGTCGGGGCGCCCGGTCTCAAAGGCCTTTGCCAGGGATTGCGCCAGCCGGGTGGCGGCAATGGCAACTGGAGAAGTCTCGCCGGCGATGCGCAGATCAAAGGCGATCAGCCGGGCGAAGCGGCGTTTTTGCTGCGGGTCCAGCCGGGTGATGCCTTCGCGCATCATGCTTTCGGCCAGGGCATCCACCAACGGGCGAAAGGGTTCGATCAGGTCGTCCGCAAGCGCGAAAGCATTGCCACGGTTCGAGTGCTGCACGCCCAGGGTCGGATGCAGGCCTGCGGCTGTAATGGCGCGGGCACAGGTCGCGCGCATCACCGCATAGCCGTAATTCAACAGCGCATTCACATCACCCGCATCGCGGTTGCGCCGGAAATCTGGTCCCATCAGCAAGGGCCAGTAGCGCCGTGCCGCCTGGGCCTCCAGGTTTTCCTTGTCGCCCGAGGTGACCCGCTTTGCCATGAAGGGAAAGGCTTCTGCCCCGCTGATCCCGCGGGCTGTCAGCAGCGCGCCCTGCATCGTGATTTTAGCCGAAACGATCCGGCGCCAGATCTGCTTCATCAGGGGCGTCGAGGCGGTGATCTGCGCCTGCATCCGCGCATTCTGTGCATGATGGCCCTGGAGGGGCAGGGTCACGGCCACGGGGCTGTGGGCTGCGTTGCACCAGACGATGGGGGCGCCCCGCTCGGCCAGGGCCGCGACGATGGTGCCGCTCCAGGTGACCCCGTGAGCATGGATGATCAGCGCGTGAATGTCGTCAAGGGCGACGCGGCCAACCTCGCTACGGTCCTTTTCCACCAACAGAAAACCGCGATGAAGGGAAAGATGGAGGCCATCGGTGGCGATATCGACGATGCGATCCATCTCTCTGCTTCCCTATTCGCGGGGGCCGGGGTCGAAGACCCGACCAAGGGGATCAATGCGGACCTGTCGGGCGCGCGCTTTTTTCAGGGATCCGGGCGAGAGATATACATATTTGAATGGGTCGATTTCATTGGCCAGGGCATCACGCGCCTTCAATGTGCCTGCCTCGTTCGGCGCAGCGAGCGTCAGGCGGCCGTTCTGGTTGAAGCCCTTGATCAGCAGGAGGTCTGCAGCCCCGGAGTCCCGCTCGACCGCGATTACATCGCCCTGTTTCAGACTGAGCACCTTTTTTGCTGCAGGATGCGGGCGCCGGTCGGTTGTGTCGCGGGAATGCGCATCGAACATCGGCACCACATCTGCCTGCCATTTGCCATCCGGCAGTCGCCAGACATCATAGCGGGCGTTGGCGTCCCCCTTATAGGCCTTGTAGATGCGCCCGGAGGCAGCACGGATCGGGATCACATTCAGCGGCTCGCGCAGGCGCACACGGCGGATGCCCCTGAAGACCGGATGTTCCGCCGCAAATTTCGCCAGCGCCTGGTCGAAGGCCTTGCCGGAGCAGTCCCGCGTTGCCAGCCAAAGCGCCATGCGCAGAGCCTCGTCCGGGATGCTGGCCGGATCCGCGATCTGCGCAGGCTTGAGCGAGGTCAGCGGGACGCGATGCACGACGATGGGCGTCTTGCCATCGGCTGTGGTCAGGCCCGTCAGCCCATAGGCGGTATCATTGTGCAGCTTGCCGGCCGTGACATCGCGGTGGCGTGAAGGCGTGGCGCTGCGCCCATGGTCGGGCTTGTGCATGGCAACGGTGCGGGCAAGCCTTTCGCCGAGGTCTTCGCGAAACCCATGCCAGGGTTGTGGCAGATCCTCGAAAATCCGATCCAGCTCCTGCGCCTCGGCCCTTGCGGCCGCTGTGGCGATGCCCTGCATCAGGGACAGGCTGGTGACGGCGGCAACCGCGGCGTCAATCGCATGGTGGCGATGGTCGAGCCGGTTTTTCGGGGCGTTGGAATGCTTGTTTTCCACAAAGTTATGGTCGGGCAGCAGGCTGTCCAGCCCCCAGACCCGGCGCAGCATCGCGGTCATGCGGCCGGGGATGACATCGACGCGGCCATCCTCGGCGGTGGGGTAAAGGGCGCGCAGATATTTTCCGGCAATCCGTGCGAGATACTGCGTATCGGTCAGTTGCCGCGCCGCGAAACCGCCATCACGCTCCATCCGTTCTTCGGCATCGGGGCCAAAGCGCCATTGTTTTGACCGATGCATCCGCGCAACCTGTGTCGAGACCTTTTCCCAGTCCTCCGGGATATGGCCCCATCTGCGCCAGGGCGTCATATTGCCCTTCCTGCGGTTGCAGGCGCGATGCGCCAGCACCTTGTTCGAGGGGCTGTCATCCAGCGATATGGAGTAGGGAATGATATGGTCGATATCGACCTCACCATTAAAGACCTGCCCCATGCCGATCGGCTCGCCGCAATAAGGGCAACGCCGGTCGAGCATATTGGCAGGGTTCAGTTCTTCCCATTGCTTCAGCAGCGCGCGGTTGGCGCCGGTATCGGGACGGTCGGCTTCGATCAGCGCTTCGCTGCGCCTTTGCGCGGCGGCGGTGTCTTTGCGGATGCGATCCTGATGCTCTTTCTTCTGCTTGTCGTTCAGTTTCAGTTCGCGCGCGAGTTCGATGACGATCCGGTCCGGCTTGCCATGGCGGGCGATCACCGCATTCACGAGCTTCTGCAACTGGCGCAGGCCGATATGCACGGTCGGGTTGGTCACCTTGCCGAACTGGCGTTCGAGGTCATCGCCATATTCCGGCTTGCCGGGGGCAATCTCGCGGGTGAGGATCTGGCCATAATAGGGCAGGGTGCCGAACACTTCGCCGCTGCGATGGTCGCTGTGGTGAAAGCCCGCCACGGCAGCTGCCTTGTCATAGGTGATGACTTCGGCCTTCAATGCAGCGATCAGCGCGCGCGTTGCCGTTTCGCCAAAGCGGCCATGGCCTTCGGGCAGGTTCGCTTTTGCCACCGCCTGCGCCGCAGCCGCATCCAGCCCGCACTCCGCTTGCAGCCATGACAGCAGCGTTTCGGGGTTTTCCTCGTTCTGCACCCGGTCGAGGATCTGCAACTGCCGCTCCAGCGGGAAATGCAGCCAGCGATTGCCGAACCGCTTCTTGTCCGACATCTCGGCCCTGACCTCGTCCCCGGTCAGCTCCTTGCGGGTCTCGCTTTCCTTGTTGAACCGCTCGCCCTCGGCCAGTTTCAGGACTTTGCCGCCCAATGTCGCAAAGCTGATCTTCTTCTTTTCGCGCAAGGCCATGATCAGTGCGTTGCGCTCATCCAGTGTCAGTTCGCGCCCCGCTGCTCCGGCCGAGACAACGCGCAACTGGTTGACCTCTTCATAAAGGCGCCGTTCCTGAAACAGCGGATGCGCCCTGGCCAGCCGCTTTTCGTCCTGCGGCACACCGTTCATGCCGGCGAAGGTGCAAGGCCCGATCACAGGCTCCTTCAGCGGGCGCTGAAAGAAAAGGACGCGATGGATTTCCGCCCGCGCGGCCTCGGTCAGAAGGGCAGGGTTGAAGGCTGCCTGTGCCTCCCAGATGCGGGCAAATTCGTCTTCGAGATGGTCGCGCTGCGGGTAGAAATCATAGGCCTGGTTCTCGCCCCCCATGCGGACACGGGCCGGTTGCCCGGCGTCGATCCGTTCGGCCAGAAACTGGCCCAGCGTCCGTCCGTCGAGGGCGGCATTCAGGGCCTGGCCGGCAAGCGCGATCTTGCCGCTGTCGGCCTCGTTGCGGCCGCGATCCGCCTTACGGTTCGATTTGAAGCCCCGCCGCGTGTTGAGGGCAAAGATCACACGACCGATTTCATGCGGGGCAAGCGGTTCCGACAGCGCCCGCCGCCGGAGATCATATGGGTCAAGCCCCGCCAGCGCCCGGGTTTCGTCATTCACGACCGGCGCGTTGCGGCGGCGGTCGCGATCCTTTGGCGGTGGGGCGCCCGGCAACAGGCCAAGGGCGATCAGCTTGCCCAGCAGGGCCGAGCGACGACCGATATACCTGTCGCGCCTGCGTCTGGCCGAGCGCGCCTCGCGCCGTCCTTCGGCCAGGGGCGCCCCCGATTGCGGATCCCGCCCCGCGCCGGCCGCTGCGCTGAAAATGATCACCCCGAGGTCGATGATGCGCCGGTCGTCGTCCAGAAGGCTCCAGCCCAGGGAGGCCGTCCCGAGATCAATTCCAAGTGTGGTGGGCATGACGCGGTCCTTGATGTTATAATAATGAAACATTTCAGGGCGTGCGGATTTTTAGTCCCTCAGACGCCAACGAAATACTCTAATCGTGTCGCTACAAATGCGCGCAATAGCTATCGCAGACGGTTGCCTGCTCGACCGGGGTCCACACCCGGATACGAGCAGGCTAGCGAAGTGGCCACTTCGCAAAAGCTAACCTAGCGGCAGCACCCGGCGTCCACAACCGTGGTGTGACTTAGACCGACCGTTCTTGAGCGTTTCGCATGAAGCGAGAGTTTGTTGGCGTCTGGTTGCGGTCTGCCTGCGGTTCTGAAGCCTTCCACCGGATTGCACTGCTTCCCGGTGGCAGGTCTGTCTCGCCATCGCGCTGTGCCTCCCCCCGGAAATAAGGATTGACTGTCAGGTTTTCTGCTGTGAAACTGAAGGCTCAGAAACCGCAGGCTGGCTGTTAACAAGCAGTTTGACTGCACCAAATAAGGGCAGGGCTACGGCCCTGTCTTTTTCATTTCTGCGGTCATGTCTGATCGGGGGATCGGCAGGGCCTGAATGCGGGCGGTATCGGGCTGGCCTTGGCGCAGCGGTGAGAGCGGCAGGCTGAGCCGGTCATCGTCCGTCGGCCTCCGTCGCCATGATTGCGGAACCAGTGGAGCGCGCAGAAGGCCACCAGCGATGGTTGGCCTGCACCTCGGTATAGGCCAGCCGTGTCGCGTTGTGGGTGGAGATATGGACGAGGTCTCCGACTGCGCCGAGGCCCCTTCGTGTCGATGAACAGCGTTCCGCGCGGTTTGCATCCAAAGGGAAATCCCTTATGCAGCACGGGGTTCCGGATCGTGCCATTCGGCTTGATGCAAAAGTAAGAATTTCTGGAACTGCATCCCCGAAACCAGATTATACTTTATATTACAAAGTTTTAAGCCTGATTTGGGAGGCGCTCTGCATTGGGCTTCCCGAAGCCCGGAAGCATATCGGAAGCACTTGCGCGGAAACCATAGCGCAAAATCGGCAAGGCCACATTGCCCTGATGTCGTCCGCCGTTGGCCCGGACGACCCTGAAACCGCCCACCGCCCGCCTGGGCATCCGGCACTTGCCCTCCCCATACTGAACCCGCAGACCCATGATGCCAAGGGTTCCCATGCTCAGGGCTCTATTCCTCTTCGCAGTTCTTGCGCTGCCTGTGTTGATCGGCGCGACCGGCACGGCGGCGGCCGATGCCACCGTCACCTATATCGCCGCGGAAAAGTTCCGCGACCGCGAGTTCCGGCAGGAGCGTACCCGTGCCTCGGTGCTGGCCGAGTTCGACACGGAGTTCGACACGGAGTTCGGGAACCTGGCGCATCGCTACCTCCCGGTGGGGCAGGACCTGACGATCGAAGTCCTCGACATTGATCTCGCCGGCGAGTTAGAGTCCTGGAACTTCGACTGTCGCGATGTCCGCATCATGCGCGATACCACGCCCCGAGGATCCGCTTCCGCTATACGCTCACCGAAGCCGGGAAAGTCATCAGGCAGGACGAAGTTCGCCTCTCCGACATGAACTACCTGTCCCGCCCGGGCGCCATAAATGACACCGAGCGCTTCGCTTATGACAAGCAGCTGCTTGAAGACTGGTTCGGGAAGACATTCAAGGTGACAGTTTGAAGCCCTGCCGTTCGTCAGCAATCCTGAAGGCACACACCGTTGGTCCGCGATGAACACTGGGTAATGCCACCAACCGTTCTGATCCAACCGAAGGCTACCGGATGCGTTTGCGATGCCCCTGGGGCCACGCGTCGCCCTGATGCCTGGTCTGTTTGCCCGTCGATCGCCGAATCTCGATCTCTGCACGACGTGCGGTGTGAGGGAGGCGTGTCGAAAGCCGGCCGCGAAGCTTGCGGCATCGAAGTCTTGGCCGGCGCCAGCGATAAGCTCCGGCTTATCCGGGGGAATGCCGATGGTCGCGCCAGGGAGGCGCCTTCGGTTCGGGTGAGATCGCCCTGCACGATGACGCTTGGCCTTTTCTCGATCAGCGCGCGTGCTCATGTCGCTGTGATGCGAATTTACCCATAGCGCATCCTGCTACTCTAGAGAAAGGATCGCACCATCAATCAGTGAATATCCAATTTGTGTCAGGCTGTCCGTACGGAACCCTCATGGATTGACTGTTCCACGCGACAAGAATCCCCCGTCGACAGCAAGCGTATGTCCGGTGATGAAGCCGGATCTGCGGCTATCGAGAAGGAAGATCGTCGCTTCGGCAATCTCTTCTGGCAGGGCATAGCGCTTTATCGACAATGCATTGAGCCAGCCTTCCCGCATCTCCTGCGAGTGATGGGCGAGAACCATCGGCGTATCGACCGGCCCGGGCGCGACTGTGTTGACCCTGATCCCCAGCGGGGCCAGCTCGACCGAGAGCGAATTCCCCATCATGATCACCGCGCCTTTCGAGGCGCCATAGGCCATCCGCCCCTCATTGCCGCGGATGCCCGAGACCGAGGCGATATTGACCACCGCGCCTTCGCCCTCCATCTGCGCCACAGCCGCGCGGGTGACGATGAAACAGCCGATCACATTGACATCGAGGATGCGGCGAAAGGTCTGGGTGTCGACTTCCATCGCCGGGCAGACGGTCGCGATCCCGGCGGAATTCACGACGCCATGGACCGCGCCGTGACGCTGCCGCAGATCCGCCGCCGCCGCTGTCACCGCCGCCTCATCGGTGATGTCGAGGGGGAAGATTTCGACCCCGGCCCGGCCTTCGGCGGCCAATGCGTCCATCGCTGCGCCGGGCAGGTCAAAGACGGCGGCCACTGCGCCCTCGGCGCAGAGGCGGTCAACCACTGCACGCCCGATGCCGGAGGCCCCTCCGGTCACGATGACAACTTTTCCCTGCATGGGCATTCCTTTCACTGATCTTCGGGCAGGAACCCGCGTCGCCGCAGCTCCTGCCGCAGGTCTTTTTTGGAAATCTTGCCATAGCCGGTCTTGGGCAAAGCCTCGAAGAACCGGATATGGCGGGGGAGTTTGTAACTGGCGAGACTGCCCGCGAGGGACGCGCGCAGGGCCGCCTCATCCGGCACCACGCCGGGGCGCAGCACCACGATGGCAAAGCCCGCCTCACCCCATCGCGCATCCGGCACGCCCAGAACAGCGCATTCCGCGACATGATCGAGGGCGAGGATCTTCTCCTCGATCTCGCGCGGATAGATGTTGGAGCCGCCCGAGATGAACATATCCGAGGCACGGTCGGTCAGGTAAAGATAGCCCCCGGCATCCATATGCCCCAGATCGCCGGTGCGGAACCAGCCACCCCGGAAGGCCGCAGCCGTGGCGGTGGGGTTGTCGTGATAGCCTGCAACCACGGCGGGGCCGATCACGCAGATCTCGCCGGTCTCACCCGGGGGCAGCGCCTGGCCCGAGGCATCCTGCACCTCGATCAGCATGCCGGTGCGGGGCAGGCCGCAGGTGCCGGTGCGGAAATCAGGGCCGGTGGAATGGAGATGCGGCGGCAGTACGGTGATCGCCCCGGTGACTTCGCCGAGGCCATAATATTGCACCAATACCGGGCCCAGACGATTGAGCGCGCGGATCTGGTCGGCGCGGTACATGGGCGCGCCGGCATAGATCACAAAGCGCAGCGCGCTGCTGTCAAAGGTGCGGTCGGGGTCGGCCTCGACGATCATCTTCAGGATGGTCGGCACGGTGAACATCGTGACGACGCGCCATTGGGCGATCAGCCGCCAGATCTCTGCCGCATCAAAGCGCGGGCTGTCAGACAGCACCGAGGTCACGCCCCGCGCCACCATCGCCAGATGATGCACCCCGGCGCCGTGGCTGAGGGGGGCGACCACCAGCGCGGTTTCGCCATGCATCAGGCCCGGCATCAGGTCGCACAGATGGTTGTTGATCACAAAGGCCATCTGGCCATGCGTCAGGATCGCCCCTTTCGGCAGTCCGGTGGTGCCTGAGGTGTAAAAGAGCCAGCAGGGTGTGTCGCGCAGCACCGGCGCATTCGGGCAGGGCTGATCCTGATATGCGGCGATCCCGGCTTCGAGAATGTTGATTTCAGTGCAGAACCTAAGGCCCGCGGAGGCCTCGCGGCAGGCGGTGGCATGGTCCGCGAAATCGCTGTGATGGACAAAGCCCACCGCGCCTGAGCTTTTCGCGAGCTTTGCCACATCCTGCGGCATCAGGCGGAAGTTCACCGGCACATAGACCGCGCCGAGGCGGAAACAGGCGAACATCAGCTCGAAAAGCTGGTTGCAGTTCGGGGATTGCACCAACAGGCGGTCACCCGGCTGCACACCGTGATCCCGCGCCAGATGCAGCGCCATCGCCGAGACGCGCGCGTCGAGCACCGCCCAGCTCAGCCGCAGTTCGCCCCAGACCAGTGCGAGACCATCGGGGTCACGGCGGCTTGTCTGGCTGAGGAATTCGGCAAGGTTCATCACCCGCTCGCTGGCAAGGGTCACGCTCATTTCACGCGCTCCAGCACCGAGACATAGCTGGCGACGGCGGCACCCCCCATGTTCATCACCCCCGCCAGAGCGGCGCCCGGCACCTGCATGCCGCCGGCCTCGCCCATCAGTTGCTGCGCCGCCATCACCTGCATCGAAATCCCGGTGGCCCCGATCGGATGGCCGCGCGCCTTCAGTCCGCCCGAGGGATTGACCGGCAGCTCGGCCCCCATCAGAACCCGGCCTTCGCTGATCGCGCTCCAGCCCTGGCCGGGCGGGGTCAGGCCCATCGCCTCATATTGGATCATCTCGGCGATGGTGAAACAGTCATGGGTCTCGACCAGATCGAGGTCGGTAACCGCCGTCAGCCCGGCGGTTTTCAGCGCCCCGGCCCAGGCGCGGCGGGGGCCGTCAAAGGCGATGGGATCGCGCTGCGACAGGGCCAGAACGTCATTGGTCTGGACGCGGGCGCGAAAGGCGATGGCGCGTTGCATGGTGGCGGCGGTCCCGGCGTCAGCGATCACCAGCGCCGCCGCCCCGTCCGAGAGCGGCGCGCAATCGCTGCGGCGCAGGGACGCGGCGACAAGCGGGTTCAGATCGGAAACCGCATCACAGAAGTCTATGCCAAGATCTTTGTGCAGATGCGCCAGGGGGTTGGCCATGGCGTTGTGGTGGTTCTTGGCGGCGATCATTGCCATCTCGCTGCTGTGATCGCCGTTGCGGTGGAAATACTCTTGTGTGATCCGGGAAAACACGCCCGCAAACCCCGCAGGGCCAGCCTCTTCGCGCATCCAGGAGGCAGCGAGCAGGATATCCCCGGCGCGGGTGCCGGGGATGGCTGTCATCTTCTCAGACCCTAGCACGAGCGCAATACGCCCGCGCCCGGCCGCGATGAAGTCGAGCGCGGCGAACAGTGCCGCCGAGCCGGTGGCGCAAGCGTTTTCCAGCCGCACCGCAGGCACCTGTGCCAGCGCGGGGTAAGCCATGCCGACCAGCGCCGCCTGAAAATCCTGCGCCTGAAAGCCGTTGTTCCACACACCGCAGAAGATGCCGTCGACATCCTCTGCGCCGATCCCGGCATGGTGCAGGGCTGGCCCGATCACCTCCGCCATCAGGGCAGTGGTGTCGGGGGCCTCGCTTTTGCCAAAGCGCGTATGCGCCCAGCCGATGATCTGTGCGGACATGGTTCAGCCTCCTCTTCCCGTAAATGCCTTCGCAGCCGGGGGCCGCGCAAGGCAAGCGGGAAAGCGGATCCGCATCAGAGCCAGCGCCGGATGCTGTCACCCATCACGCGGCGCGAGATGCCGTAGCGGTCCTGCAGGACCGGCAGGCTGCCCGCGTCAAGGAAGGCATCGGGCAGCGCGATCTGGCGGAAGCCTGCGGGATGCACACCCGCGCGCATCAGGCTGCCTGCGACGGCCTCGCCCAAACCACCGATCTCGGAATGGTTTTCGGCCACCACGACCAGACGGCCCGGGCGCTGCGCCTCGCGGATGATCGCCACCTCGTCCAGCGGTTTCAGCGTCGGCACATGCAGCACCGCCACATCCACGCTGTCCTTTTGCAGATCCTTTGCCGCATCCAGCGCCCGCATCGTCATAAACCCGGTCGAGATCACCAGCACATCGCGCCCGCCGCGCAACAGCGCCGCTTTGCCGATCTGGAAACGGTAATTGTATTCGTCCAGCACCACCGGCACTGCGCCGCGCAGGATCCGCATATAGACCGGGCCTTTGTGATCGGCGACGGCCTCGGTCATCTGTTCCACATCCACCGCGTCGCAGGGGTCGATTACCGTGAGGTTCGGCATGGCGCGGAAGATCGCGAGGTCATCGGTCGCCTGGTGGCTGGGGCCATAGCCCGTTGTCAGACCCGGCAGGCCACCGATGAATTTGACGTTGGCATCCTGTTCGGCCACGCCCTGGCTGATGAAGTCATAGCAGCGACGGGCGGCGAATGTCGCATAGGTGGTGGCGAAGGGGATGAAGCCTTCTTTCGCCAGCCCGCCCGCTGCGGTCGCCATCAGCTGTTCCGACATGCCCATCTGGTAGAAGCGGTCAGGATAGGCCTGGGCGAAGATATGGATATCGGTATATTTCGCCAGATCCGCGCTCATGCCCAGAATTTCGGGGCGGTGGCGGGCCAGTTCGACCAGCTTGTGACCGAAGGGGGCCATGCGGGTCGGATAGCCCTCATCCACCGAAGAGGACATGATGGTTGCGGCGGCAACCGGGGCTTTGTTGGTCGGGACGTTCATGCTGCCCTCCAGGCATCCAGCGCCGCATGGGCACGTTTCCAGTCATCGCCATCCATCCGGACGAAGTGGCTTTTCTCGCGGTTCTCGAGGAAATCGACCCCGCTGCCCAGTTTGGTGTCGCAGATGATGATGCGCGGCTGCGCGCCGGTATGGTTGCGCGCGGTATCGAACGCCTCGACCAGCGCGGGCAGGTCATTGCCGTTCACCCGCTGGACATGGAAGCCGAAGGCCTGGAATTTCTCGATCAGCGGCTCGGTGGACATCACCGACATCGAGGGGCCATCGGCCTGGATGCGGTTGAAATCGACAATCGCGATGATGTTGTCGAGCTTGTAATGCGCGGCGGAAATCGCCGCCTCCCAGGTCGGGCCCTCGGCCAGCTCGCCATCCCCCATGAAGGCATAGACGAAAGCCGGGTTTTCTTTGCGCTTGAGGCCCAGACCCATGCCGACGGCCATCGGCAGACCAAGCCCGATCGATCCGCCCGACATTTCTGCGCCGGGGGTGTAGTGATACATGCCCGACATCGGCAGACGGCTGTCATCCATGCCGTAAGTCACCAGCTCTTCTTCGGGCAGGTAGCCTGCTTCGGTCAGGATGGCGTAATGGGCGATGCCATAATGGCCGACCGACAGGAGAAAGCGGTCGCGATCTTCCCATTCGGGCTGTTCGGGGCGGTGGGTCATGGCGTGCAGATAGGTGACGGCCAGCACATCCGAGACGCCAAGCGCCTGTGCGATATAGCCCTGGCCCTGCACCTCGGCCATGATCAGCGCATTGCGGCGCACGCGGTAGGCGCGCTCGGCCAGATCGGAATTATGCAGTCTGTTGGTCTGTGACATCGGTTCCTCTTCAGATCGTCTGTGCCCGTCATACGGTGAGGGGCGGAATGGAAAGGGGGGGCTGCGGTCAGGGCAGGGGCTGCATGGCGCAGCTCTGGCCGCCATCGACGGGCAGAGAGACCCCGGTGATGAATTGCGCCTGATCCGAAGCCAGGAAGAGCGCCGCCTCGGCAATGTCCCAGGCGGTGCCCATGCGGCCAAGCGGCACCATGCGGGCGCGGGCGGCCTGCATCTCTTCGACCGAGGCATATTGCCCGGCGATCTGGCGGTAGATCAGCGGTGTGTCGATGGCACCGGGCAGCACGCAATTGGCGCGGATGCCCTGGCGCGCATATTGCATCGCCAGCGCCACGGTGGCCTGATTGACCGCCGCTTTGGTGGCGTAATAGGCGAAATAGGGGTAGCCCGACCACCGGATCGCGGCCAGCGACGAGATGTTGATGATGACCCCGCGCCCTGCGGTCACGAAATGCGGGATCACCGCTTTACAGGTGCGATAGACCGAGCCAAGGTTCAGCGCGACCGAAGCCTCGAAATCCTTTTCGCTCAGCTCGACCGGGCCACCCATATGGGTGACGCCGACATTATTGTGCAAGACTGCAGGCGGGCCGTAAGCCGCCACTGCCTGTTCCACCGCAGCTTTGACCGAGGCGCTGTCGGTCACATCGGCGGTCAGGGCCAGCGCCTCGCCTCCGGCCTCGCGGATGGCTTCGGCTGTGGTCCCGGCAGCCTCGGGCGACAGGTCGATGCAGACGACCCGCGCGCCTTCGCGGCCATAGGCGAAGGCGGCGGCCTTGCCGTTGCTCCAGCCCTCGCCCGAGGCACCGGCCCCGAAGACGAGGACGTGTTTACCGGTAAAGCGTGCGCCTGCCTGGGGGAAACCCGTGCTCATCACAGGAACCCGATGGAGATGGCCGGAACCGCCGCGATCACCAGAAGCCCACCGATCAGCGCGAAGATATAGGGCCAGATCGCGCGGAAGGCCTCATCCGGCGGCACGTCACCGATCTTGCAGGCGAGGTAGAAGCCGACCCCGATAGGGGGGGCCATCAGGCCGATATTCATCGCGACCACGACCACCATCGCATAATGGATTTCATGGATGCCCAGGGAACGGGCGATGGGGAACATCAGCGGGGCCATCAGCACGATGGCGGGCAGACCTTCAAGCACACAGCCGAGGATCAGGAAGATCACGATGGTGACCAGCATGAAGCCGATCCAGCCACCGGGCAGCGACTGCATCATCTGCGCCAGCGACTGCGCGACACCGGCTTGCGTAATCACCCAGGCCATCGCCAGCGCGGTGCCGAGGATCATCAGGATCGCCCCGGTCAGCGCCGCCGTTTCCAGTAGCATGTCGCAGAACTTCTTCCAGCTGATGCCGCCGTAAAGCACCATACCGATGGCCATGGCATAGAGGACGGCGATGGTCGAAACCTCGGTCGCGGTGGCGATGCCACTGGCCACGGATGAGCGGATCAGGAACGGGAGCACCAGCGCCGGAGCGGCGATCACCAGAAGCTTCATCATCATCGCAAAAGGCGCGCGGCGGAAACTGCCGGCCACCTCGTTGCGGGCCTTCCAGCGCGCGAGGCCAATCAGCACGGCCAGCAGCACGGCCGCGACCACGATACCGCTGGTGAAGAGCCCCGCGATGGAAACACCCGCGACCGAGCCCAGCACGATCAGCACGATCGAGGGCGGCACGGTATCGGCCATCGCGGCCCCGGTGGCCAGCAGAGCGATCATCTCGGGCGGCTTGTTGCCGCGCCGTTTCATCTCGGGGAACAGCGCCGGGGCGACGGTCGCCATATCCGAGACCTTTGAGCCGGAAATCCCCGAAACGATGAACAGCGATCCCAGCAGCACATAGGACATGCCTGCCTTCACATGGCCGATCAGCGAGCCGAGGAAATCGACAATGGCCTTGCCCATGCCGGTCGCATCCAGCACACAGCCGAGCAGCACGAAGATCGGCACCGACAGGAGGATGATCGAGGACATGCCCTCATCCATGCGGCCCATCATCACATAGACCGGCACATGGCTGCCAAAGAGCAGATAGGTCAGCGTGCCAAGGCCGAAGCAAAAGGCAATCGGAACCCCGCCGAGCAGGCAGGCCGGCACCAGCAGCAAGAGGAAGATCAGCAAGGATCCCGCGCCCATCGAGATCAGGAGCGGGCTTGCCAGCCACATCGCGGCCCCGATGCCGCCCACAATGGCGATGCCAAAGCCGATATCGGCCAGCCGGTGATTGCGCAGCAGATATTGCAGCACCAGCAGCGTCATCAGCAGAAAACCGAAGGGGATCGCCGAAACGCGCCAGGTGTTCGGAATATGCAGCGCGGCCGAGGTGATATACCATTCCTCCATCGCGTATTCGATGGCCGAGGGCAGCAGGGCGATCAGGAAGGCGGCCACCGCGACCAGCGATGTCGCCTCAAGCCGGTCACGCCATAAGGGCGTCAGCTTTTTCAGCATGATGGTCAGGCGCAGATGTTCATTGCGGTCAAGCGCGATGGCCGATCCCAGCATCGCCAGCCACAGAAAACTGATCGAGGCCGCCTCTTCGATCCAGATCACCGGATAGGCAAAGACATAGCGCGAGACCACGCCGCCGAACAAAAGCCCGACAACGGTAACAAGCAGCAGCGATGCGACGATCTCGATGGGTCGCATCAGCGGTGATCCGCCCCGGATGTCCTCGCTCATGCTGGCGATCACTTCGGCGGTATTCTGATCTGTTGCAGTCATTCTTTCCTCCCCGTGTCCCGGTCAAAAGGGGACAGGTGGGCCCGGGGCGCCATGCCCCGGCCCGGTCTCATCCAGCCCTTGGGCCGGCATCAGGCCTGTGATATCCGGCGGCTGATCAGGTCAGCTGGCCGACGACATTTTCCAGTGCGCCCCAGGCTTCATCGCCGAATTTGCCATGCCATTCGTTGTAGAAGCCGGCATTGCGCAGAACCTCGCGGATCGGCGCCGGGTCGGGCTGGTTGAAGGCAAGGCCATATTCTTCAAGGCTGGTGCGCAGATTGGCGTTCAGCACGGAAAGGTCGGCGCGCTCATCCATGGCGGACTGGCTGAAATTGGTCTCGATGATCTGTTGCAGATCCTCGGGCAGCGCGCCCCAGGACCGCGCATTCGACAGGAGCCAGAAGCCGTCCCACATATGGTTGGTCAGCGAGCAATGGCTCTGCACTTCATAAAGCTTGCCGACATCAATGGTCGAAAGCGGGTTTTCCTGGGCATCGACCACGCCGGTCTGCAATGCGGTATAGGTCTCGTTCCAGTTGATGCTCGCGGGTGCGGTGCCAAGCGCCTGGAACATCGAAGTCCAGAGCGGGCTGACCGGCACGCGGATTTTCAGGCCCTTCAGATCATCCGGCGTCTCGATCGCTTTGGTCGAGGTGGTGATCTGACGGAAGCCATTGTCGAACATGCGCGGCAGCGCATAGAGGCGGGCATCCGCAATCGCCTTGCGGACTGCGGCGCCAACCTCGCCATCCATCGCCTCCCAGACCTTGTCGTGATCGGCGAAGGCAAAGCCGACACCGTTGATCGCCGCGACCGGCACAAGGGCCGACAGGATGATGCCCGAGAGGGTAAAGAACTCGACCGCGCCCGAACGCAGCTGGTTCAGCGTATCGGTGTCCGATCCAAGCTGGTTGCTGGGGAAAACGGCGATCTGAACGCGGCCGTCGGATTGTTCGGCGATGCGGTCGCAGCCTTCCTGGACCCGATTGGCAAGCGGGTGGCCCAGCGGGAAGTTATGGGCGAATTTATAGTTGAACTCCGCCGCATTGGCGCGGCCCGACATGATGAACGGAGCGGCAAGCATGACGCCGCCGGTGGTCGCCAGAAACTGGCGACGGCTAGATTTAGGCATGGTTTCCTCCCAGCGGAAAATGCGAGATGTCGCGGTCCGTCCGTTTTTGCTGCGTGCCAGGTGCCCCTCCGCACCTGGCTGGCGATGGACGGTATAAATTCATAACATGGAGTAATGGATTCCATCAACGATACAGTTATAAAAATAAATATTGAAAAACATGATGTTATATTTTATTATACTTCATAATGTGGAGTATATAGTTTGTATCCCTCGGGGAAGATATGAAGAATCCTGCCGAATCCACCGGAAGTCAGGCGATTGATCGCGCCACAAAAGTGCTGGGCCTTGTGGCCGAAGCGCAGGGCGCGGGCGCCAGTCTGGCGCAGATCGTCGCGCAAAGCGGCCTCAACCAGGCGACGACCCGCAGGCTGCTGGTCGCCCTGATCCGTGCGGGGCTGGTCGAGCAGGAGGAAAGCTCGCGGCGCTACTTCCTGGGAGTTTCGGCCTATGTCTTCGGGGTGATCGCGGCGGAGCGGTTCGGGCGCTATCCGATGGCCGATGCAGCGGTGCGCCGCCTGGCCGAGGGCAGCGAGGATACCGCCTTCTTCTCGCTGCGCCAGGGGATGAATTCGATCTGCCTGCGGCGTGTCGAGGGGGTGCATCCCTTCCGCTCGCATGTGCTGAACGTGGGTCAGCAGCATCCGCTGGGGGTGGCCGCGCATGGCATCGCCATTCTGGCCGCCCTGCCGCCAGCCGAGACAGATGCGATCATCGCCGGCAATCTTGAGCTTTACCGCGACCATTATCCGATGCTGACGGAACCCCTGCTGCGAGAGCTGATCGCCGAGACGCGCCGCCGGGGCTGGGCGATCAATCGCGGGATTTTCCATTCCGCCGCCTGGGCGATCAGCGTGGCGGTGCGCGGGATGCAGGGCGAGGTGCTGGGCGCTTTGTCGATCGGGGCGATGGAAAACCGGCTGGGTGAGGCGCGCCAGCCGCAGATTGTCAAACTTTTACAGGCCGAGGCGCGGAAGCTTGAAGCGGCCTTTGCCACGATGGGGGCCTCTGCACTGCGGGGCTGAGCGGGAACGGCCATTCGCCCGGAGGAGGGGGACTGGCCAGGGGGGAGGATGAGGATGCAACTGAGCGATGAGGGGCTCTTGCCCGAGGCGCTGGCGCGGCGGCTGACCCATGCGGGGCCGTCTGGCGGTGAGCGGATCGAAAGTTTTGCCGGGCCGCTGATCCGGGCCAAAGTCCGTCTGGTGCCGGGTCAGAGCCTGGCGGCGGCGGTCGGGACGGCGGCGGCAGAACTGGACATCACGGCGGGGGCAATCACCCTGACCGGCGCGCGGCTGGATCCGGTGCGCTATGTGATGCCGACCTATGCCCGCACGCCCGAGCATGTCGCCTATTACAGCGACACCTATGCGCCCGCCGAAGGCTTCACGCTGGAATTCGCCACTGCGACCTTTGGCTTCCGCGATAATGGGCCGTTCCTGCATTGCCATGCGCTGTGGCGGGATGCGGCGGGGGTGTTGTGCGGCGGCCATATCCTGCCGCTCGACACGACCCTGGCCGAACCGCTGGAGGCCGAACTGACCGGCACCGGCGCGGCGGTAATGCGGGCCGAATTTGACCCGGAGACCCGGTTCACGCTGTTTCGTCCCTTCGCCACCTCCCAGGCGCAGGGCCGTTTCATCACCGCGCATATCCGCCCGAATGAGGATTTCATCACCGCGATTGAACGGATCGCCCTGCGCCATGGCATCCGGCAAGGCCGCATCCTCAGCGGTATCGGCAGCACGGTGGGGGTTGTCTTCGAGGATGGCACGGTGGTCGAGGAAATCCCCACAGAACTTCTGATCACCGAAGGTCAGATCACGACCGCCGATGGCACCCCACGCGCCGATGTGACCATGATCCTGATCGACGCACAGGGGCGCTTGCTGAGTGGTCGCCCGGCGCGCAACCTAAACCCCGTGCTGATCTGCGCGGAGCTTTTCATCGAAGACCTGACGGATCACTGATCCCCGGGCCTGTCGTCACACCAACATCGCCTGACCGGCACCGAGGCACGCATGGCACGTTACACCGCATCGCATTGGGGCATCTATGAAATCAGCCCGGACAGCGCAGGGAACCCCACGATCCACCCGCTGAAGGGCGATCCCGATCCGTCGGAAATCGGGTTGCACCAGCTGGACCCCGGGTTGCTGAAATGCCGGGTGCGTCAGCCCTCGGTGCGCAAAAGCTGGCTGGAGCACGGGCCGGGCGCCGCGCCGCATCTGCGCGGGCGCGAACCCTTTGTCGAGGTCAGCTGGGAGCGGGCGCTGGATCTGGTCGCCGCCGAGGTGGACCGGGTGCGCAAGACCCATGGCAATGAGGCGATTTTCGGCGGCTCTTACGGCTGGGCCTCGGCGGGGCGGTTCAACCATGCGCAAAGTCAGATCCACCGCTTTCTGAACGCGGCGGGCGGTTATGTGCGCCATACTGAAAGCTACTCGCTGGGCGCGGCGCATGTGATCATGCCGCTGATCGCAGGGACGATGGCGGATCTGATGGCCGATCACACCTCCTGGGATGTGATGGCCGAAGAGACCCGGCTTTTCGTCACCTTCGGCGGTGTGCCGCGCAAGAATTCACAATCCTCGCCGGGGCTGGCGGGCAAGCACCGCGTGCATGTCGGACTGCAGGAAATGGGCCGCGCCGGCACGCGCTTTGTCAATGTCGGCCCCTGCCGCGACAATCTCGATACCGGGACCGAGGTCGAATGGCTGGCGATCCCGCCCCATACCGACACCGCGCTGATGCTGGGGCTGGCCTGGCAGCTTCAGGCCGACGGGCTGCATAACCGCGCCTTCCTTGACCGCTACACCGTGGGATATGATCGTTTCGCGGCCTATCTGACCGGCGAAAGCGACGGGGTGGCCAAGACGCCGGACTGGGCCGCCGCAATCTGCGGTGTCCCGGCGGAGCGCATCACGGCTTTGGCGCGCGAGATGGCCGGCACCCGCACCATGCTCAATATCCAATGGTCCCTGCAACGCGCCCATCACGGCGAGCAGCCGTTCTGGATGCTGGTGACGCTGGCGGCGATGCTGGGCCAGATCGGCTTGCCAGGCGGCGGCTTTGGTGTGGGCTATGGACCTGCAAACACGATGGGGTCGCGTCACCGCAGGCTCTCGGGGCCTTCGCTCGATCAGTTCCGCAATCCGGTCGAGGCCTATATCCCCTGCGCCCGCATCGCGGATATGCTGCTGAACCCAGGCGCGCCGTTCACGCATTCCGGGCGGCATCTGACCTATCCCGATATCCACATGATCTATTGGGCGGGCGGCAATCCCTTCCACCACCATCAGGATCTGAACCGCCTGATCCGCGCCTGGCAGAAACCGGCCAGCATCGTGGTGCATGAACCCTACTGGACCGCGACCGCCCGTTTCGCCGATGTGGTCCTGCCCGTCACCACCGCGATGGAGCGCAACGATATCGGCTATGCCACGCAGGAGGGCTATTTCGTCGCCATGCGCAAGGTGACGGAACGGTTCGAGGGCGCGCGGGACGATTATGACATCTTTTCCGGTCTGGCCGAGCGGCTCTCGCTGGGCGAGCGCTTCACCGAGGGGCGGGACGAGATGCAATGGCTGCGCCATATGTGGGAAGATTGCCGCGAAAAATGGGCCACCCGCGATGTGCCTTTGCCGGATTTCGACAGCTTCTGGGAGGAAGGCCTGGTCGATCTGGAATTCGTCGCCCGGAGCCAGACCATGTTCTCGCGGTTCCGCGAGGATCCCGGGGCGCATCCCCTGACCACGCCGACCGGCAGGTTCGAGATCAGCAGTGACCGGATCGAGGGTTACGCGCTGCCCGGCTTCACCCCATATCCGGTCTGGCGCGAGCCGGTGGAGTGGCTTGGATCGCCAAAGGCGCAGCGCTATCCGCTGCATTTGCTGTCGGATCAGCCCGCGCGCAAGCTGCACAGCCAGCTTGACCCGAGCGTGCATTCGGCGCGCGGCAAAATCAACGGCCGCGAGCCGGTCTATATGAACCCCGCCGATGCCAGAGCGCGGGGTATCTCTGCCGGTGATATTGTCGAGGTCTTCAATGCGCGCGGCCGTTGCCTTGCCGCGGCCGTTCCAACCGATGACCTTCTGCCGGGAGTCGCGCGGCTTTCTACGGGCGCCTGGTATGACGGGCAGGCCGAGGACGGGCTGGAAAAGCATGGCAATCCGAATGTCCTCACGCTCGACATCGCGGCATCCCCCCTCTCGCAGGGCTGCGCCGCACAGACCTGCCTGGTCGAGATTTCCGGGCCAGTCTTAAACTATCCACCCGTAACTGCATTTATACCTCCGCTCATTCTGGCTGAGAATGCATGAGGCACCAATACTCCGGCACCAGCCATGCATCAAAAGCAACCTGCTGTCGAATAGCTTGCATAGCCTGACAGGCGACCGGCAGCGCCCCGGGCCGCATCAGCATTCGAGCTTTACGATGTACGAAAAGTGGCCTGAAGGCGGTGCGCCTTGCAGCCGCAGCGTCGTGCGAGCGGCCGCTTGGGCGAACCGCCGCAAGATTACAGTCAGGTCCGCCCCGAGGGGCGGCTCGTTGCTTCTGTGCCGCAGCACTTGTTCCGGTTCCCTTTCGTAGGCCTGTCACCGTTACCTGGCTACAATGTCCACATTCCGCCTCGCGCTCGGGTTGACGTCAAAGCGGCGCTGAAAGGCGCGGGCAAAATTCGACTGGCTGGAACAGCCTGCGGCACAGGCAACATGGCCGATGGGCAGGCGCGTCTGGGCGCAACAGCTCAACGGCCTTATCGAGCCGGATCGCGCTGGAGTGAGTGGCGCCGATGCCGGGGTGATTGCGCGTGATCCCGATGCCCCGGCTCATCATCCGGTCACCAAGGGCATAGGGCGGTTCCCCTGGCCGCCGTTTCCGGCAGTCGGAAATATTCGCCACACCCGGGGAATTTTCCGCAGATCCCCCCTCTGGGTGTCTGGGAAGGGTGCCGATAGCGGCGACCAAACCAGAACCGGAGAAACAAATGAAAGCGAAGTTCCTTTCCATGGTTGCCACCGCTGTCATGCTGGCCAGCACCGCCGCCACCCATGCGCAAGTCGCGGTCGATGTCGACGTGAATGGCGACGGCAACAATGTCACCGTGGAGGTGACCATCAACGAGAATGCCGGCTACGGTCAGGCCCCGGTCATGCCGGGTGGTATCCTGCAATTGGTCGGCTGCTACCTGCCTGGCGCCCCGGTGGATTTCGTGACCTTCTCCTATTACTACCGGCCGGCAGCCTATACGCCCTGCTATGCCGATATGCAGTGGGGCGGGCAATGGTGGCGCTTCCACGGATATACCGTGTAAGATCTTCTGCCAAAGGCGGCGGTCAGGACGGGTACATCTCAGCCAGCCGCCGCCTCACCGGCTCCAGATCCGCCTCGAACATCGCCTGCAGATCCTCTGGCCGGAAACGTCCAACAAGGGCGACAAGCCCGTCATGGAGCCGCAGCAGAACCGCCGCCGCAGCGCGCAGGGCATCGCCCTGGGAGCTGTCTTGCGGATCGACGGCGCTGAACCCCTCGCGGTCGACCTTGCTGAACCCATTGGTGTAAAGCAGCAGGCCAAGCTTGCTGCGCGGGCGATCCAGCGCGTCCCGGGCCCATGTCAGCAGGGCATCGGGCCCCTTTCCCGCCTCGAACTCTGCCAGAGGGTCCATCGCGCGGTAGCTGTCGGGATGGACCGACGCCTCGTCCAGCAGCGACGGATCCAGCGCCACCGCAAGCGAGAAACCCGATATTTCGCCATGGCGCAAAAGCATCCAGGCCGCCGCCGCCATCGTCCGGCGCAGCTGGCTCAGGATCTTCTCATATTCCTGGAGCTGCTGGGGATAATCCACCTCGCGCCCGCTCAGATCGCCGCCGCCGCGACCGGCGGCAATGGCCTGTAGCGGGTGGAAGCAGCCCACCTGAAAGACGGTGCGCGCAAAATCACTGCGCGGCACGCCGCCGGTGAACAGCGCCGGAGCCTGGCGGGCCTGACGGGTTGCGGCCTGGACCTCTTCCTCAGGCCCGTCCTCATCACCGCCCGCTTTGCCGAAACCGTGGTTCAGAAAGCCAAACTGCTCTTTCCCCAGCCATTTCAGACGATTGGCGGGTGGGCTGGCCAAAGTCTCAAGCACCCCCGCACCATCCGTCGCAAAGAGCCCCGCCTCTTCGGGATCCAGCATTTCGATGCTCACCTCGCCGGGGGTCGGGCTTTCGCCCTCCTGGCTTGTGACCAGCGAGGCAGCGCGGGACATCTCCATCTCGGCCTCGGCAGCGGCCAGCGCCGCTTTGTAGCGCAGCACCTCGCCGGCGGAATTGCCAAAGCGCCGGAACCCCTCCACCCCGCGCCATTTCTGCGCGAGATCGGGCACTGGCCCGCCGTTTTCCCCGGCCGCCCCGCCGATACGCGAGCCGAGATCGAGCCAGAAGGCGAGCACCCTGTCGCTGTCGATCCCGGTGCTGCCGCCGCATTCCGCCCATTTCAGATAGGAGCGCAGCACGCGCGCCTTGCGCATCAGGTGATCGCGCTCCAGCCGGGGTTCAAGCCAGGCATTGGTCGCAGCCGACAGCGCCGCCGCAACCGCATCGGCCGTCCCGGTGCCGCCACGCAGCACCGGCGCAAGCAGCTCGGCCACCTCGACATAGCCGAGCATATTATGGATCACATCGAGCACTGCCGCCGCCATCGGCATCTGGCCATAGCCGAGGCCGAAAGACCGCTCACCCGCATTCATCCGGCCGTCGGTGAAGTGGATGGCATCGGCATCCGCCGTCACGAGATCCGCCAGCCGCCCGCGCATCAGCGGCTCATGCAGCGCCCGGCGGAACGCGGCCCCGCGCAGATCCCGCAGCCGGGAATAGAGGAATCCGACATAGCCTCTGGCATCGGCCCGGTCCATCAGCGCGGCCAGCCGCACGCTCTGCGCGATCACCCCATGCAGCTTGCGATTGCGCCCCAGGAACAGCGCCGATAGCACCGCCCGCAGGCTGATCCGGCTGTCCTTCGGATGGCGATAGGGAAACCAGGCCTGGCCCTGACCGTCGATGATCCGCTCGGCGGTCAGCCCGATTGCGATCTGCGCCTCTTGCGACATATCCGGCATGCCAGCCATTCTGCACTCCTGCTGCTGCCTGTGCAGCCTAGCGATATCGCACCCCCTGTGGGAAGGCCTTCCATGCACCCCATCCCCTTGTTGCGGAAATGACAAAACCGCCCCCGAAGGGACGGTTTGCCGATGTGTTTTGTGATGAACTCCCGTTCAGATGATGAAGGCCGTTCCGGCGGTCAGCGGATGGTTACGCTGGTCCTGTTCCCGGTGCCCTCGGTCCGGATATCGGCCGTCGAGCCACCGCGCCCGCCCTGGTTGATGATGGTATCGTTGTAATCACCCACCGTGCTGACAAGCGTGGTCTGGCGGCGGCCATGGACCACGATGGAGGCCTGATTGTCGCCGTCATTGTTAATCTTGTAGACGCCGTCATTGCTGCGGAAGTAGTTCACCAGACGGCCGGCACGGTTGATGATCTCACCGAAGGTCCGTTCGCCGGCCAGGAAGTTGCTGGTCTGCGAGCAGCCGCTCACATCCACATCGACGAAGTTGCCATTGCCGAGCACTTTGCCGACATAGACGGTGCAGGCGGAGGCCTGACCAGCAGCCAGGACAAAGCCGGTGACGACAGCAAGGGTTTTGAAGGGTTTCATGGGTCAGGTCCTTTGGTTGCCTGCCGGGCCTCTCGCCTCGTGCAGGAAGTGTTTCAGGGGGCAGAGCTGGTTTCAGAAAAGGTGTGGTGGTGGGCCGGGCCGGTTCCGGCTTGCAGATGTCCGGCCCGGATCAGTCAGTCTGGGGATTGCGGGCCCCTCTGTCCGGGTCCAGGCATGACGGCCATAGGCAGGAGGCCTGAAATCAGAGGCCGGTTTCGCAGCGGATCTCGCCATTGCTGCCTTCGATGGTCAGGCTGGCTTGCAGCCTGGCATTCGTCAGCGGCAGCGGCGAGAACTGCACTTCTTCTTCGCCATGCGCCGTGACCGAGATCCGGCGGCGGTCGTCAACCTCGATCCCGGGGCTGCGAACGGTCAGGCTGGCCTTGCCCACCAGCCCTTCGGGGCCATTGCTGCTGACCCGGGCCACGAAAGCCTGGGAGCCGCCAGCCGGGCGCAGTTCAAGCGCGCAGCTGATGGGGCTGATCCGGGCCTCGGCGGCCTCGCTCGGCGGGGTGGGTGCTTTGCTCTCGGCGCAACCGGTCAGGAGGCAGCTGATCACGGCGATAATCGTGGTGGCAGACATTGGTTTAGCTCCTTTCATTCCTCTTACCAGACGCAGCGCGGGATCCTCAGCCCGGAGCTGCGCGGCCCCGCCAGGACCGTTTCGTTGCGCATTCCTTCGGGGCACATGCCCATCACGATGAGCGCACCGTCGCTGCCGCGACCGATCACCTTGCCGGTGACCCCGTCACCAAGCGCGAGCACTCCGAAGTCGCCGGTTCCGACCAGATCGACATCAAGCCATTGATCGTCGCCATAGCTGCCAATGGTGGTGTCGCCACCGTTTTCCTGCCAGACCGTGACGTCGCCGCCATTGCCCTGGCGGTCGAGCCGCACCGAGTTCCCCGCGCTGGCCGCACCGCCGAAGAGAGCGGTCATAAGCAGCACCGGGGCCGTAAGTTCATAAAGGCGTTTCATGGTTTTCTCCGCGTTTGGGAGGCTTCATGCCTTCCGACACTCATGTTCAGCGGAGGGGTCGGGGGAAAATTCCCCGTGGCAGGGCGGGAAAAATTCAGAAAAAATCCCTGTCCATAAATATACTTTTAAATACAGATAATTAAGAAAAAATATGGGCATCCGGAAAACGCGGATGCCCAGCAAAATATCAGCGGTAACGCCAGCTCAGGCGGGGCATCAGCCCCCGGTTTCCTTCACCCTTTCACCAGTCGGATAGGGCCAGCAGGGGGAGCCTTTCCAGTTCCCGTCCGCCACCCGGCATTCAGGCCGCAGCGCCTTTTGTGCCATATCGGGATAATCCCCGAAGACCGGGATCGGGTAGCGCATGATGATCCTGATGCCGAACGCGATATCCACCCGGTCCGGGGCGCTGAACCACGCCTTGATATCGGAGCTGGGCCATCCCTCGGATTTCATCTCGTTCTGGCCAAGCTTCCGGATCGGAATGCCATTCGCCAGATCGACAAGCCAGACTTCCTTGTCGCCAGAACCGATCAGAAGCCAGACAATCGCAAGCTCTCCGCGACCATCATCCTCGGCAAAAACGACCGAGCCGTTCATGGCTGCCCTGGCGCTCCGGCGCCATTCGCCGTCGATAAAATCCCATTGCCAGATTGTCGGGCTGACATCGGTGACCAGCAAGCCCGATCCGCCACTGGCAAAGGAAACGCTGGTCGCGCGGCTGGAAAGCAGAATTGGGGGCAGGGTCGATCCGTCCGGCGCGGTCAGGATGATTTCCCTGTCTCTGGACCACAGGACCCGTCCGGTGGCTGTATCCACGACAATTTCCGCATCGACCGCATTGAGCGGCAGTGAGAGAACCAGAGGCTGCGCATATATGCCACCGTCCAGAGTAAGCTCGGTGCGGGTTTCGCTCATCGCTGAAACCGTGACGGTCACCTCGTTTGCCGCCCTGACCGTTTCACGGTCACCGATCTCGATCAGACGGACTCTGGGCCAGAGCTGTGGATAGTCCTCCCATTTCATTTCGTAGGGATCATCGGCGAATTGCGCTGGCTCGGCATCGGAATCGACGAAGTGATTGCCTTGATCAAGCGGCGCACTGATCATCACAAGATGGGCATTGTCGCCGCCCGCGCCGCCATGGGGCGATGACACCAGCACCGCGAGGTTCGAATAGTCGATCGCGGCCATAGACAGGATCTCGCCGCTCATGACCCGCTCGGTCATCAATCGCTCCTGACCCGTCGCGCTGTCGATGGCGATGTGGCGGATGCTGCGCAGATCGGCGTCGAATATTTCGTCCTTTTCATTGAAAAGATTAATCCACCAGACAACGACAGGCGATTGCAGGCCGAAGAAAGCACTTACATGATATGGGTCGGAAATCGGCTCCTCGCTCATGTAATCTGTTGGGTTGAAAATTATGGAATTTCTTTGAGGCCCGGCCGAGGTCGAATGGACACCACTGATCACCACATTGCTGGCATAAATCGCGCAGCTGTCATATTGGGGGACGTCGCCGGGCCAGCTGCTTTCATCGTCATTCACAAATTTCCCGATGATCTGAAGAAGATCCTCATCATCAAGAAAATCCCGGAAACAGCCGCGCAGCCTGCCTTCCAGATAGGCGTTGAATTCCGTGTTCTCGTCGAATTCCCTCACCTCCAGCCATGAGGTGAGGGCCAGGCCGGGATCGTCGTCATATCGGCGGATGCTGAGATAGGGCTTCATCTGCGCATCGACATGCAGCTCGACCGAGCCGCTCATCCGGGAAATGACCTGTTCCCCGGTTACAAGATTGACAAGCAGGAAGCCGAAATCCCCCAGTTGGGAGAGCTGCGTTGTGCGCACGACAGCGGTTCCGTCCCGGAGCATCTGGACCCACAGCTCCCGTCCGGTTCCGTCCGGGATATCGCTTTGCCCGCGGCTGCCCTGCGATCCGTAGATTTCGGCAAGCTGCACCCGCGCCAGAGTCCGCATCGTGCCGTCGTCAGCCACGCCTTCAAAGGTGATCTCGCTGTCTGTCAGCAGGGTCAGGACCACACCGGCAAACCCGTCGATCCGCCCTATGGCCTGGGCGCGACCGGGCAGCCGCGCGACCGGGACAGGGCCCTGCGCATCGGCAACACGCCAGAGCTGCCCCGACTCCGGATCATGCAGCCACATCTCCTGGTCGAGCAGCAACGCGCGCACATTTTCGGGCATCTCAAAGCGGGTCTCGGTGCGCGCGCGTTGCAGGACACGCTCGAAGGAGGCCCTGAGCTGCGGTGCCGCGCGCGCGGCATCGGGCCCGCCGGCCGCATCCAGCAGCAGGACAAGCGCCTCATCCGGGCGCCCCGCATCGCTGAGGGTGACCGCCTGCGAGACGGCAAGGCTGCGCGCCAGGTCGCGCGCCGAAGCCTCGCGCGTCTCGGCCAGATGGACCTCACTGCGCGCGATCTGCGCCCGCCGCAACAGATCGAGCGACAAGGCCCCGATCACGGCCAGCATCACCGCCGCCGCCGCCGTCCATTTCAGAACCCCGTTTCTGCGGCGCAGCTGGCGGGCGGCATGGATATAGGCTCCGGCGCCGTCCGAGAGCGGTATCAGCCCCGATTGCGCCAGTTGCTGCGCAGCCGTGATCTGCAGCCGGCCACGGCGCAGCAGGTCACGGCTGCGCCCCTTGCGCTGCCAGGCTTCGGCCTCGGCCTCGATCTCGTCGCGCAGCTGCAACTCGGCGCGCAGCCGCGACACGATCCCCTCCAGCCGGGGCCAGGTGCGGATCAGCGCCTCATGTGCCAGCCGCAGCCGCCCCTCGCCGTCGCTTCCGCCCTCGGAATCCGCCAGCAGGCGCATTTCAATGAGATGGCGGGCGATGCGATGGCGAAGCTGCTCCGCTGCGGAACTGTCGTCGCGCAGCGCAGGCAGGCGGGGGCTGCGTGCAAGGGTCTGGCCGTTTTCAGGGTCGATCCGCACCAGCTCGGACAAGAGCCGGTCGATGGCCTGCGGCTCCACCCCGGCGCTTTCCAGATAGCCCGTCGCCTCATCCGCCCAGGAGGCCGCTGCCCCGGCAAGCCCCCCCATGAGGTCATATTCCGCCGCGTGGATCTCGCCGTTGCGGGCATAGCCATAAAGCCGGGTCAGCGTCAGCTGCAAAAGCGGCAGGCTGTCGGGGGAATCCAGCGCCTCGGCGGCCAGGCGTTCGGGCAGCGCCGCCTCGCCCGGAGGCGTCACGAAACGCAGCCCGGCCAGCGCCGCCGGGGCGGCGATCATCCGGGTCAGATCGCTCAGATCGGGCGGACCCAGCCGGTAGAGCCGCTCATCGGGGAAGAGATCCGCCAGTTCCGGCACCATGCCCAGCAATTCGATCTGGTTCGAGCGCAATGTCGCCAGCACCCGGAGCCGCCCCGTGGCGCCCATCCCGTCAAGGAGGGTCGCAAAATCCGTGGCCGCCTTGTGCGACAGACCGGAAAGCGCCTGTTCAAGCTGGTCGAGCACCAGCAGGAGATTGCCCTTGCCCGCCTTGTCCAGCATCCCGGCGATCCGGGCCGGATCGCGCGCCAGCGCAGTTGCATCGGCCAGATCCTCTGCGCCATCCGCAGTCAGCGCCGCCGTGATCATCCGGCACAGATCCGGCACCAGGTCTTCGCCCTGTCTGCCATCAAAGCTTTCGGCCAGCAAAACCCAGGGCGCGGCCCCCTCCATCCCGGGCCGGATGATGTCGCCCGCGACACCGGCCAGCACCAGCGAGGATTTCCCCACCCCCGAGCGGCCATGCACCACCAGAAACCCACGCCGCCGCCCGCCGATGCTGCGCGCCTCCAGCCGGGCGAGCCGTTCGAGGATCGCGGCCCGGTCGCGCTCGCGCCCGAAAAAGATCGTGCGCTGGCCGGGCTGATAGGCGCTCAGCCCGGGCCAGGGGCTGCCCTGCCAGCCAGCGGATGGCCCCCCGGATATTCCCGCGGACTTGTCCGCCGTCGCGCCAGGCGCTGCGAGGGCGGACATTCCAAGGATCGACACCGCCTCGCTGACCGTTGCAACCCCGTGCAGCGCCACGCCCAGTTCCGCAAGTTCGGCGGCGCTTTCCGCAGGAATATCCACCAGATTGGCCTGCGGCACGATGACGAATGCGTCCTGGCCCGCCGCGCGCGCCGCGCGCAGGCCGGGCAGCGCATGGGCGATTTTCGCCGCGACATGGCCGACCTTGCCGACAACCATCCCGATCGGATGGATCGCGCCCGTCACCACCGCCAGCCGCCCGGGGGCCACATCTTCGCCGTCGCCCGGACCCGGCGGTTTTTGCGTCCAGAGGCTGCTTTGCGCAAGATGCGCATGGGCGAGATAGACCCCCAGCTGCCAGCTCGGCCCGTCGTCGATCCGGCCGGAAACGCGCAGGATATAAAAGCGCCCCCCGAAATCGCGCTCGATCACCCCGGCGGGGCGGCGCACGAAATTGTTGTAGGTGGTCGAGATCGGCATCCGCTCGAACCCTTCGCCCATCACACAGGCTTCGGGGGCATGGGGGTCCTCGTCGAGACCAAGCACAATGGCGTGGTCGCTTGAGGTCGGGATCATCAGCTGGGTCAGCATCCGGGACATGAACTGGCTCGTGAGAAAAGGGAATCCATCGAAAATCCGGCTGTCGTCTGCCGCAATGAAACACCGGCCTCCGCCCGTAGTCCAGCGGGAGGGTCGGGCGCGACAGAGGGACAGAAAAGACGGGCGACCTGCGTAAGCGGCGAGGAGGCAGCCCGGTTCCGGGTTGCCTCCTGGCGCTGGCGGGATCTCCTGCTTCCGCGCCCGCCCGCCCGCCCACCAGCCCGCCCGACGGATCGCATCCCATGTCCCCCTGTCGGGACCGGTGGATCGGGCCGATCAGATCAGCGGGCCCTTGCCACGATACGCGCTGGGCAGCAGCTGACCCGGCTCATCCTCATCCGCCACGCGGTTCAGGAAGCTCATTCCGTCATAGTCGATCAACAGGCCGGTGATATCGCCCAGCTCGATCCCGGAATCCTCATGCACCACGATCTCTCCGGCGCTGTCTTCAAGAAGGATGGCGATGTCATACTTGCCGCTCGGGCTGATCTCATGGTCCTCAATCATCAGCCGCCGCACATCGCCCGGGCTGAGCTCGTCGAACTCGATCAGGTTTTCCCCCCAGACGCTGCTCTCCGAAGGCGACACCTTGACGATGTAGATCACGCCATCGGTGGCATTCGCGACGACCACTTCGGGCCTGAAGCCGGTCACCTCTGCCGAAGCGAGCGAGGTGATCGGAAGAAGCGCCAGCCCGAAAGCGAGGAAGACGCGGCGGGTGACGGTGGCGAAGCGGAAGGTCTGCATTTCTGTTTCTCCTGGATGGCCCGGCTCCTGATGCTGCCGGGGGTTTCTCTCCCGATTGCCCAGAAGAGGGGTCTGCGGAATTTTCCCGCCGCGCCGTTCCGGAAAATGAAAAAACCTTCCGGGCGCCCCGAAGCGGCCCGCATCACAAAGCGCGCGCTGTGCGGCGGGATACCGCACTGGCTGCGACGAAAATCCCGCACAGAACCGCCGCGCGGGGAAAAACCCGCGCTTCCCCCCTTTGTGCAGTTTCAGCCGCACGGAATCGCCCGTGCCGATAAAAGGACTGAACACATATGACCCTGAAACGCATGATCTTTGCGGCCGCCATACTCACCGGGGTTTTTGCCGCTCCCGGCATCCATGCCGCCTCCGCCACCACCCGCGACTCCATCGAGACGAAATTCGTCCCGCCCGGATGTGAGGGCAAAGCTGTGATCCCCAATCCCAATGCCCATCCGCCGTATGGCGCGCCCGAAAACCGGCCCCTCACGCCCTGGCCTGACGAGGATGTTCCGGGCTTCCCGAATTCTTCCGACCAGTCGCTGCGCATCATCATCCGCTGAGCGCGGCCCCTCCCTGCCTGTCCCCCTTCACCGAAAGGAAACCCAGATGACCCTTCGTATCGCCGCCGCGCTTTTTGCCCTGATCACACCGCTTTTGGGCCATGGCGCTCTCGCCGCCGGAGCGGTGCAATGCAAACATGAGATCGACACAAGGGGCGGCACCGAGTCGCTTCGCTTCTCGGTGACCGCCGCGCCCGATGCCGGTTTCACCGGCCGCTATTCCTACCGCTATACGCTTGACGGCGAAGGGTCGATGACCGTGATCAATCAGGGCCAGTTTACACTCGGCGCCGGGGAGACCGTCACGCTGCTGTCGATCCAGAGCCGCGTCAACACCGAAGAAACCGGCGCCGGCATAGCGATCACGGTGGAACTGGAGGACAGCGCGGGCAATCTGTTCTGCACGGAGAAGAAATGATGCAGGCCCTTCCGAAACGGGGGCATGAGCATGGTATGCAGTGGCTCGACAGGTCTCGTCAGAGCAGTACATACTCGGCGCAGGCCGGACCCCGCCCCGGCTCTGCCGCTCTCCCTTCCGGTCGCTGCCAGGGCCGGGCCACCATCAATGCCGGAGATCCGTGATGGACGATATTTTCGACCGGGCAGATGAGATCTATGCCGGCGCATCGGTTGCGGCGATGCCTGTCCCGTCGTCCGGGCAGATCGGCCTGATGGAGGTGATGCGCTATCTGGTCGATCCGGATTTCAGCCTCAGCCCCGGGCAGATGGCACAGCTGCGCGACGATCCACGCCTCAGCGCCGCCGTTGGGCGGCTCTCGGCCGGGCTCTCGCTGACCGAGATCCCCATGCTTGCCGCCGCCGCCGATACCGAAGAAACCACCGGCCCGGTGATCCGCTATTTCGAGGGCGGCACGCTGTCGCTCAGACCTGCGGTCTATCCCGGTGTCTTCCACCTTGTTCTGACCTGGGATGCCGGTGCGACGCCGGCGCCCTCGCTCGTGCTGCACCTGACGCTGGACGGGCGACCGCTGATGCGGCTGGCCCTGCCGCCTGCCAATGCCGATGGCACCATCCATGAGTTGCTGAACACCCGCATCCCGGGGCATGAAGACCTGGTCGCCGCAATCCGCGAGCCGCGCAGCAAAGGCCATATCCTGCCGCAGAGCGTGGAGGAGCCGGAGGATCCCGCATTCGAAGGCTGACACCTGCCGAGCAGGGAATTGAGGCGACGGCTCCCGGCCCGGTTTTCCGAATGGAACCGGGCCTTGCACTGTCGCAAGGACGGCTGAAGGCTTTGGCGATGAAAGGCGCCGCCAGAGACCCGGCGCCACGGTGGAAGCGAAGCCGTAAGGGCCGCCGGGCGGCAGCCCTTACGGTGCCAACAGGATTGCGGTTCCCCGGCAGCCGGGTTCGGACAGCCCATGCGCGCCGCGCGCCGCCAGATCGGGCCGGGCGCGCCATGCCGACAGAAGCGATCAGGCTCGGGCAGCGCATGTCCAGGCTGTCGCTGGCGGCCCGGATCTGCCTTCGGGTGGAGATCGACCACGACCAGTTCCGCCAGTTCCAGCTCATCCCCGCCGGGGCGGCGCGCGTCCGGCAAAAGCACCGCCTTGCTGGCCGACCGCATCGCCGCATGGCGGATCGGCAGCGCATAGATCAGGGTTTTCGCCAGGCGCGCTACCGCGTCCTGATGGTCTGACAGAAGCTGCCGGTCGCTGCGATCTGCACGTCTTTCCCGAATGGGCGTATCGTATCAGCTTGTCATTGGCGCCCTCCGGATGAATGAGCGTCGCCCCTGATCTTGCAAGGGCGGGCAGTCCTGTCACTTTCCGTCAGCGATGCAAGCAGATCTCTGAATGGCCCCCTGTTTCGCGGAGGCCTTCTTCGCTCCCTTTGCGGCAAGGCTGCCATGATTGGGACAGCCACATCTGATCAGGCCGACGAAGAGGTGCCGGAAGCGCCGGCGGTCATTCAGGACGTTGGTGCCGGTCTCCCCGGCAGGTTCACAGAAGAGCCGGCTCTGCCGTTCCCTTGCAGCCTCTCTGGCCTTCTTATCCACGAGGCGCAGTTTTCCGGGGCGCCCAGTGTGGCCCATTCACCCTCCAGGTTCAGGCGTGACACCGCCGGCCGGATCAGGGTCTTTGATGCAACGCAGCCGGTTCCAGACCAGTTTGCCGATGCGGAGTCCATTGTTCAGAACCAGGGTCCCGCGCGTCGGGTTGTCGTGAATGGTGGATGGGGATTGTCGTCTGAAGGACAATATGTGGTGTGTGGGATACCGGGATCATGGCTGGCAAGCGCAATTCGCTGAGGCTTGCGGAACGGGCTTTCCTCGGGATGGTGAGGGAGATGATGCCGGGTCCTGTTGCCGGGGCGCGCAGCAGGGCCCCGGTCGGTCGTTCCGGGGGCGACTGAAAAGAAAGCGGGGCCGCAACGGGCGGCCCCGGTATTTCCGTGGGACTCAGCCCCGCATCTTGCGCACGATATCCATGAAGTCCCGCGCGCGTTGCGGATCGACGGCATTCCAGGTATGCCCGTCGACTTTGAGCGAGGATCCGACGACGCAGCCATCGGCGATCTTCAGCACATCCCCGACCGTGGCATGTTTCACGCCGGTATTGGCGAGAACAGGTGTATCGGGCAGTGCTTTTTTCACCGCTTCGAGATCTATCATCTTTGCGGATTCTCCGGTGATCGCGCCGGAGACCAGCACCGCATCGGGGATCGAGGAAAAGACTGCCGAACGTGCGCGATCCGCCAGCGGGCGGCTGTCGAGCGAGGCGGCGAATTCTGCGGAGACATTGTTCAGGATCACAAGATCCTTGCGGTCAAGCTGGCGCGCCCGACGCATGGCGCGGCCCGCATTCGGCGTCCAGGGCCCCATATCCGAGGCATAGGTGCCGGTGAAGATCTCGCGCACGAAAGAGGCGCCGGTCGCGGCCGCCAGGGACACGGTGCTGTCAGGATCCCACAGCACATTGACGCCGAAGGGTTTCTGGATCTTCCCGCGCAGGCGCCCGATGACGAAACCCATGGCCGAAGTGGTGGCGATATCGACCTTCAGCTCATAGGGGCGGTCGTTTTCATTGCCGAACATCACCGCATCGACCCCGGCGGCCTGAAGCGCCTCCAGATCCTTCAAAGCGCCCTGATAGATCCCTTCGATCCCGGCATCGGCATCGTAAAGGGGCGTGCCGGGCATCGGGTTCAGGTGAACCATCGCAATCACGGGTTTGATCCCCGGGAACAGCTCGGCGAATTTGGTCATGTCAGTCTCCTTGCTCCGCCTGCCGCAAGCGGCGATCTGGCGGAAATGGGTTAGAGGGGTGAGGAAAGGGGATCAGGGGATCAGGCCTTCCGGCGCTCAAGCAGCCAGAAGAAGAAGACGGTGATCACCAGGATGATCAGCAACAGGAGGAAGGCGGCGGCGCTGCCCTCATTGATCTGAAGGCCCTGAAAGGCGCGCTTATAGGCAAAGAAGGACAAAAGCTCGGTCGAGACGCCGGGGCCGCCCTTGGTCAGCACATAGATCAGGTCATAGGTGCGGAATTCGTTGATCAGCTGGATCACGATGGCAATGGCCGAGACCGGGCGCAAAAGCGGCAGCGTGATATACCAGAACTGCGCGAAGGGGCCGGCGCCGTCGACTTCGGCGGCCTCGTAGGGCTCACGCGGCAAAGAGGCGAGACCGGCGGACAGCAGCAAGACGACGAAAGAGGTCTGCTGCCAGATGTCGATCGAGATCAGCGTGGAAAGCGCGATGGAACTGTCGCCCAGCCAGTCGACCATCGGCAGGCCCATTGCGGCAAGGCTCTGGTTGATGATGCCGAGATTGGGCTGCAAGAGCATCCGCCAGATCAGCGCCACCGCCACCGGCGACATCGCCATCGGCAGCGTGAGGACCGCGAAATAGAACCCCCGCATCGCGATCACCTGGCGCAGCATCAGCGCGATCCCGAGGCCGATGATGAACTCGCCGATCACCGCCGCCACCGAATAGCGCAGCGTCAGCAAGAGCGAATGCCAGAACAGCGGCTCGGACATGATCTTCGCGAAATTCGCCAGCCCCGCAAGGTTCAGCTCGGGACGGATCATCGTCATCGTCGAAAGCGAGATCGCCAGCGCGTAGAACAGCGGGATCCCCATCACCAGCGCCAGCATGGCAAGGCCCGGAGCGGCAAAGCCCCAGCCGGCACGGATCCTGTTTCTTGCAATCACGCTCATGGAGCGCTCCTTCCGGGGGAGACAAATGGCCGGGGTAAGCACATGGCCGGGATGGTTGGACTGGGCCTCCGGGCCGGGACTGGCCCGGAGGCGAAGAGGGAGAGAGGTTACTTTTCGAGCAGTTCCTCAAGGCCTTTTGCCGAAGCCTCCAGCGCGGCCTCGACCGTGGCATCGCCGCTGGCGGCCAGCGAAAGCTGGGTGCCGATCACATCCTGGTATTGCGGCGTATAGGTGAAGATGGGGAAGCTTTTGCCGGCCGCCACGATCTCGCCCGCCTGGGCATAGAACGGGTATTTCGCGAGAACCGAAGCGTCCGCGAACACATCCGAGCGCACCGGGGCATGGCCCTCAAGCGCACGTTTCACCGAGATGTCTTTCGACTGCACCCAGGAGATGAAGGTCCAGGCGGCCTCTTTCTGGTCATCGGGAATGTTTTTCGGAATGCCCCAGCCCCAGCCGCCGCTTTCGCCATGGCCGCCCGGCATCACCGAAATCGCCACTTTGCCCGCCACATTCGGGCAGGTCTCTGCATTGTCGATCTGTGGCAGCATCCACCAATAGGTGACCATCGAGAAGCTCTCGCCCGCGCACATCAGACGCATGGTGTCGTCAAGGGTGGCCGAAAGCGCGCCGGTCTGGGCGGCGTTCGCGATCATATCGGTATAGAAGCCAAGCGCCTGCCTGCCCTGATCGGAATTCAAAACCACCGAACCATCGGAGGCCAGATAGTCGCCGCCTGCCGCGAAGAGGTAGTTCGAGAATTCCATCGAATTGGGATCGCCGCGCTGGCCCTGCATCGCCGCACCGTTCACACCGCCCTCGGCCTTCATAAATTTCGCGATGGCGACATAGTCTTCCAGCGTTGCGGGCGCGGCGAGCGCCTTTCCGGTTGCTGCCTGATATTTCGCGGCAAGATCGGCGTTTTCCAGCAGATCCGTGCGATAGATCAGCCCCATCGAATAGTTGTACATCGGCAGGATCGGCATGGCCTCGTCGGTGCGGCCCAGGAGATCCAGCATGGCCGGGATCACCGGCGCCATATCAAAGCCGGTCTTTGCCGCATAGGGGGTCAGATCTTCCAGCCAGCCGCCGGCCGGGAACTCGCCCGCCCAGAGGAAATCGACCGAGAGGAGGTTGTAATAGCTTTCGCCGCCGACAAGCTGCGCCACCAGCTTGTCATGCATATCGCCATAGCCGACCTTCTCGAATTCGACCCTGATCCCGGTCTCGGCCTCGAATTCGGGCAGCAGTGCCTCGATGATTTTCGTCTCCGGCACGTCTTCCATCAGGGCACGAAGCGTCACCCCATCGGCCAGCGCGGTGCTGGCCCAGAACGCGGCAACGAGGCTGCCGGCAACAAGGAAAGCATTGGATTTCATGGGTCTTCCTCTCTGTTTTTGGTTATGGTCTTCTTGAATGGACTTACTTCACCGACCCGAAAGACAGGCCCTGCACCAGGTATTTCTGGATAAAACGCACCGCGATCAGCAGCGGCAGGATTGCCAGCGAGACCCCGGCTGAAACCTGGCTGATCTGCACGCCGTTCGAGGTCTGAAGCGCTGCCAGCGCCACCGGCACCGTGGCGGTTTTCGAGCCGCCAAGGATCAGCGCGAAGAGGAATTCATTCCAGGACAGGATGAAGCCCAGCACGGCCGCAGCCATGATCCCGGGGGCGGCGACCGGCAGCACCACGCGCCAGAACGCGCCCCAGCGGGTGGCCCCATCGGTCATGGCAGCGCCTTCCAGATCCTCGGGGATCGACTCGAAGAACCCCATCAGGATCCAGGTCAGGAAGGGCAGGTTGATCGCGGAATAGACCAATACAATGCCGGTCAGCGAATTGGTCAGTCCGGTCACGCGGTAGAGCATGAAGACCGGCAGCGCCAGCGCCACCGGCGGCAGCATCTGGCTGGCCAGCGTCGCGAACCGTGCGAGACGCCCGCCGGTGCGGAACCGCGCAAAGGCATAGCCGGTCATCGCGGCCAGCGGCATTGTCAGCACCACCGACAGCACGGCGACGATCAGGGAATTCAGATAGTTGCGGCCGAAATTCTTGTCGGCGAACAGCGCCTGGTAATTGTCGAGCGTGATCGAGGGGAAGATCTCTTTCGCATAAGAGGCATGTTCCGGCACCAGCGATGTGCGCAAGACCCACAGGATCGGCAAAAGGACCACAAGGCAGGCGAGGATCAGTCCCAGATGGGAGAGCACAGGGCGGGTCATGGCTCAACCCTGCCTTGACCAGGCTTTGCCATCCGAGGCGCGGAACAGGTGCATCCGGGCCATATCGGCGTGCAGCGTGACCTGATCGCCGAAGGCGGGCAGGAAATCGCGCCCGGTGCGGGCAGAGAGCGCGATGCCTTCTGCCGTCTCGATCCCGATCAGGTTTTCTGCCCCGAGCGCTTCGCGCACGATCACCTTGCCGGCAACCGGCAGGGTGCTGGCCGTGGGCTCCGACAATACATCTTCGGCCCGCAGGCCCAGAATGGCGGGTTCTTGTGCGGCTTTTGTGTAAAGCGCGGCCTGTGCCGGTGGCAGATCCCCGCTGATCGGCCCGGCTTTCAGCGTCAGCCGTGTGGCATCCCCTGCCAGACTGGCAGGGATCAGGTTCATCGCGGGCGACGCGAGGAACTGTGCCACAAAAGTATTGGCGGGGTTGGCATAGACCTCAAGAGGTGGGCCGACCTGTTCGATATGGCCGTCCCGCATGATGCAGATGCGGTCGCCCATGGTCATGGCCTCGACATGGTCATGGGTGACGAAAACCATGGTCTTGCCAAGGCGGCGATGCAGCTTGACCAGCTCCTGACGCATTTCGCCGCGAAGCTTCGCGTCAAGATTGGACAGCGGCTCATCCATAAGGAAGACATCCGGTTCGCGCACCATCGCCCGCCCAAGCGCCACGCGCTGCCGTTGTCCGCCCGACAAAGCGCCCGGCTTGCGGTCAAGATAGGGCTCGAGGCCGAGGATGGATGCCGCCTCTGCGATCCGCCTGTCCTGCTCGGCGACCGGCGTGCCGCGCATCTTCATGCCAAAGCGCATATTCTCGCGCACGGACATATGCGGATAGAGGGCGTAGCTTTGGAAAACAACCGCGACATTGCGGTCCCTTGGTGGCAGTTCGGTTACGTCCCGCGCGCCGATCCGGATGCGGCCTGCGGTGATTTCCTCCAGCCCTGCGATCATCCTGAGCGTGGTGGATTTGCCGCATCCGGAGGGGCCGAGGAGCACCATGAACTCGCCCTCGTCAATGGTGAGGGAGACATCCCTGACCCCGTACAGGCCACTGCCATAATCGCGGCTGATACTGTCGAGTGTGATCGCGGTCAAAGGAGCCTCATGCGCAGGCGTTGATATAAGATATGGCGTGTTCGAACATAATCGAACATGATCGGATACTCGGGGGTCAGGTCGTATAGACCCCGCCGGTGACGTTGATCGCCTGTCCGGTCATAAAGCGCGCCGCATCAGAGCAAAGGAAGACGACGACTCCGGCGACATCCTCCGGCGTTTCGATTCGGCCCAGCGGGGTCTGGCGGATGTAGTCCTGCTGCACCTCATCGGGCGTCATGCCGCGCAGTTCGGCCTCCCAGAGGATCTCGCGCTCCTGCATCGAGGTGCGGACAAAGCCCGGGCAGACGGCATTCACGCGGATGCCTTTCGGGGCCAGTTCGCGGGCAAGGCCCTGGGTCCAGCCGACCACCGCGAATTTCGAGGCCGAGTAATGCGCCAGAAGGGGGGCGCCGATCTTGGCGGCCAGCGAGGCGGTGTTGACGATTACACCTTTGTTTTCCTGAATAAAATATCGAGCGGCGATCTGGTTTGTCAGGAAGACGCCGCGGGCGTTCACATCCATGTTGAAATCCCAGTCCTCATCGCTGAGATCGGTGGCCGCGCGCATGGTCGAAACCCCGGCATTGGCGATGCAGATCTCGATCCCGCCGGTCAGTGCAATGGCCTGATCGAAGGCGGTTTGCACCGATTCGCGCTCGCGCACATCAATCCTGACCGCGTGATGTCCCGCCCCGAGCGAGGCCGCCGCAGCTTCGGCGGCGTCAGGGTTCAGATCGGCGATCACCACCGATATTCCCTGTGCTGCCAGTGCCCTCGCGATGGCAAAGCCGATCCCGGTTGCGGCCCCGGTGACGAAGGCCCGCTTGCCTGTGAGGCCCGGATGTTGCTGTTCGGCCAGTTGATCTGCGCGCATATGGATTCCCCCTTGCTGAAAGAAACCAAACAAAATTTTCGGAGTTGCACAAGAATAATGTTTGGATATGTTTGATATTTGCGGATTATATGTTTGATCTGATCGATATTGCAGCTTGCAGGCCGTCGGCCGGACGGTTTTGCGCAGGCGAATGGACAGAAAGGCCGGGAGATCCCCGGCGCGATGTGATACGGGCCGGAGAGCTATGTTTCCCACCCTCCGGAACAGGATCAGGCCAGGATATGATACAGCCCGAACAGATGATCGCGACCGAACCTCCCGAAACGGGACCCGCCAGGACCGCAACTGCCGGAGTGTCGCCGGCGTCGCACGCAAGCGCCCGCGCCCCCGCACAGGCGCGCATGACCCGTATCCTTGAAAGGCTGAACGAGGGGGGCTCGGTCACCGTCACCGATCTGGCCCGTGAATTCGGTGTCTCGGATATGACGGTGCGCCGCGACCTTGCGGAGCTGGAACGGGACGGGCTGCTGGAGCGCGTTCATGGAGGGGCTGTCGGCCTGAGCCGCGGGCCCCTGACGGTGATCGACGATATCGAGCCGATTTTCGAGGCCCGATCGCGACAGAATGCCGACCGCAAGGAGCGGATCGCCGCCGCCGCCGCCCGCCATGTTGCCGGGCGCAATGCGATTGCCTTCGATCTCGGCACCACGGTTCTTGCCACGGCGCGGTCGATCGTTGCCGCTGGGGTGCAGCCGCAGATGAGGGCCTTCACCAACAGCCTGCGGGCGGGCCAGGTGATGGCGAGGGCAGGGATCCCGGTCTATATGAGCGGCGGGCTGATCCGTGCCGAGGAAATGTCCCTGACCGGCCAGGACGCCGTTGACGGCTTTTCGCGCTATTACTTCGATGTTGCCTTGCTTGGCGCCTCGGGGATGACCTCCGAGGGGGTCTTTGACTATTCCCCGGAAGAAGTCGCCGTGAAGACGGTCTTCCTGCAACGCTCGGCCGAGCGCGTGCTGCTTATGGACAGCACCAAGTTCCGCCGCGTCTCGACCGTCCTGATCGCCTCGCTGGCAGAGATTTCCACCCTGATCACCGATGCGGCTCCCCCTCCGGATCTGGCCACTGTGCTGGAAGGGGCGGGGGTGCGGGTGATCATCGCCTGACCTCATCCTCCTCCTGCAACGGACCCTCCCGAATGACTGTCTTCCTTGGCCTTGATATCGGTACAACCTCGACCATCGGCATCCTTACGGATACTGCGGGCAAAGTGCTGGCGCTCGCCTCGCGCCCGGTCACGCTTTATGCCGAACATCCGGGCTGGGCCGAGGAGGATCCGGCGGAGTGGTGGAGGAATTGCTGCGATCTGATCCCCGAACTGCTGCGCCTTTCGGGCATTGCCGCCACGGATATTGCCGGGATCGGTGTGGCCGGGATGCTGCCGGCGACGGTGCTGCTGGACGAGGCGGGCGGGGTGCTGCGGCGCTCGATCCAGCAAAGCGATGGCCGCGCCGGCGCAGAGGTCGAGGCGATGAGGCGCGAGATTGATGAGCCCGCTTTCCTGAAAGCCGCCGGATGCGGGGTGAACCAGCAGCTTGTCGGTGCCAAGATCCGCTGGCTGGCCCGGCATGAGCCCGGGATCCTGGCGCGGGCAAAGACCTTGCTCGGCTCATATGACTATATCAATTACCGTCTTACGGGCGTGGTTGCGGTTGAACAGAACTGGGCGCTGGAGGCCGGGATCGTCAATGTCGCCTCGGGCAGGATCGACCTCGCCCAGGCTGAGCTGACCGGCATACCGGCAGGTCTGCTGCCGCCGCTGATCGCGTCTTCGGCGATACTGGGGCATGTCACGGCCGCGGCAGCCTCTGCCACCGGCCTTGCCGAAGGCACCCCCGTGATCGGCGGTGCTGCGGATATGATCGCCTCCTGTCTCGGGGCAGGGGTGGTCAGGGGCGGCGACGTGCTTTTGAAATTCGGCGGCGCGGTTGATATCCTGACAGCAACTGAAGTGCTGAACCCCGATCCCCGCCTGTTCCTTGATTACCATCTGATCCCCGGTCTCTGGATGCCCAATGGCTGCATGTCGACCGGCGGCTCGGTGCTGAACTGGTTCGTCGAGACCTTTGCTTCGGGGATCGCGCCGCTGGACGGCTCGCGCCATGCCGCGCTGGATGCACTGGCGGCAGAGCGCCCTGCCGGGGCAATGGGGCTGACCTTCCTGCCCTATCTGCTGGGGGAAAAGACACCGCTGCATGATCCTGCGGCGCGCGGGGCGCTGAACGGGCTGACGCTGTCGCATGATCTGGGCCATATCTGGCGGGCCGTACTTGAATCCTATGCCTATGCGATCCGCCACCATATCGAGACCTTTCAGGAGATCGGGCATCCGACGCGACGCTTCATGGTCTCGGATGGTGGGGCGAAATCCTCGGTCTGGATGGGTATTGTCGCCGATGTGCTGGGAGAGCCGCTGCAAAGGCTCAGCGGGCATCCCGGCTCCTGCCTGGGCGCGGCCTGGACGGCGGCGGTGGGGCTGGGGGCGGCGGAATGGGGCGGCATCACCGCCTTTACCAGCCAGGACCGGCTTTTCACTCCGGACCCGGCCAATCGCGCGGTCTATGACAAAGGCTATGCCGTCTTCCGTGATCTCTATCGCCGTCTTGAGGGGGCAGGGGCGTGACGGGCTTTCCCTGGAAAGCGGTCGCCTGGGATATTGACGGCACCCTGATCGACAGTGAACCGCTGCATCACCGGGCGCTGCTGGCAACCTGTGCCGCCTGGGGGCTGGACCTTTCCGCTTTGCCGGAGAGCACATTTGTCGGCACCCATCTGCGCGATGTCTGGACGGCCCTGCGGGCCGATCTGGGCAGCAATCCGGATGCAGAACGGAGTGAGGCCGCCTTTTACCGGCAGATCAACCGGCACTATGCGGCAGGGGCGGACAGCCTGGCCGAGATTGCCGGCGCGCGGCGCGTGGTGCATGCGCTGGAGGCGCTGGGCGTGATCCAGGTCTGTGCCTCAAACTCTGATCGTGAGGTGGTGGACACCAATCTCGCAGTGCTGGGGATCGCGGGCATCATGCGGGGCAGCGTTTCGCTTGACGATGTGCGCGAGGGAAAGCCGGCCCCCGAACCCTATCTGCGCGCGGCCGTGCTGGCCGGCGTTGCACCCTCCGATGTCCTCGTGGTCGAGGACAGTCTGACGGGCACGAAAGCCGCGCTGGCGGCCGGGATGCGCGTGGCGCTGCTGGTTTCGCCCGATCAGCCGGAGCCTGTGGGAGAAGTGCGCCCGGATTACCGCATCACTGCCCTGGAACAGATCCCCGCCCTGACACGCTGATCCGGGCAGGGGGGAAACGGGCGCATCTCTGAGCGAAAAGCCCTGCTCCGATCAGATCCGCGCGCCCCCCGCAGGAGCGGGGGGCGTTTGCCGTTCTGTGCCGCAGATTGCGACATTTTCAGGCATGCCTCCTGAGCCTGCGGGCCTGTTGCGAAAATTTGTTGACAACGGCTTTGCCATTTTCGCATGCTTGTTATCTGTTATAACAAATTACAGGCATCCAGGATGCAACCCTCCCTCGCCCTGCGTCTTCTGACCCATTTCATCCTCGGGTTTTGCAGTCTGGTGGTGCTTTTGCCGCTGCTTTGGGTGCTCAGGACGTCCTTTGCCGATAAGGTGGTGGCCTATCAGCTGCCTCCCGAGATTTTCTTCACGCCCACGCTGGAAAATTACCGGGTGATCCTGTCCGAGATGAATTTCGGCACCTTCTTCCTCAACAGCCTGGTGATCTCGCTGGTCTCGACGCTGCTCGCAGTGGTGATCGGCGCGCTGGCCGCCTATGCGATCGACCGCTATCAGGCTGGTGGCAAGGCGATGCCCGTCATCATCCTTGCGACCCAGATGATGCCGCCCATCGTGCTGGTGATCCCCTTCTTCCTGATCTTCAAGGATATCGGCCTGACCGATTCCCATCTCGGGCTGATCATCACCTATCTGGCCTTCAACCTGCCCTATGTGGTCTGGCTCTTGATGAGCTTTATGAAGCGTGTCCCTCGCGAGCTGGACGAGGCTGCGCTGATTGATGGCTGCACACCCTTCTCCGCCTTTATCCGTATCATCGTGCCTGCGCTTCTGCCCGGGATCGGGGCTGCAACCATCCTGAGCTTCGTGCTCAGCTGGAACGAGTTCCTCTTCGCGCTGATGCTCTCGGGCAATGAATCGAAAACCCTTCCCGTCGCCATTTCCAGCCTTGTGACCCAGCAGGGTACGGCGATCGGCGCGGTCAGCGCGGCCACGATCCTCGCCATGCTGCCGATGGCCGTTCTCTATTTCGCCATGCGCCGTTTCCTCGTCTCGGGGCTCAATATGGGCGCGGTGAAGGGCTGAAGATCCAAATGAAGAACAGGGGCAAAGCCCTGCACCCAACCAACAAGGAGATAGGAATGACCCGCCTGAAGAAAACCGGGCTCGGCGTGACTGCCGCGCTTCTTATGACCGCCTCGGGGGCGCTGGCCGATGCCGCAGCCGTCTGCCAGGGCAAGACGCTGAACCTTTTGCTGGAGACAGTGCCCGACAGCACCGCGCTTTTCGAGGTTGCCCCCGAATTCGAGGCGCTTTCCGGCGCAAAGCTGAACATGGAGGCGGTGAACTATTCGCTGATGCATGAAAAGCTGGTGCCGAGCCTTACCGCCTCGTCCGGCTCTTATGACGTGCTGGTGGTCGACAGCTACTGGGCGGGCGAATTCGTCACCGCGAACTGGATCCTGCCGCTTGATGAGCGGATCGCGGCGGATGGGGTCGATACCTCGGTCTATTATCCGGCGCTGATGGACGTGAACGGCAAGGTCAAGGGCACGACCTATATGTTGCCCTTCTGGCAATATGCGATGGGGATGCTTTACCGCAAGGACATCACCGACAGCGCCGAATTCCAGGCCGCTTATAAAGAGAAGTTCGGCCGCGACTGGCGCCTGCCGGAAACGCTGCAGGAATATGCGGAACTGGCGAAATGGGCGGGCGAATTCACCGGCAAGGCGGGCGTTGCCATGTCGGGGCAGCGCGCCGATCCGGTGGTGATGGAGGCGACCAATTACCTCTTCTCGCTGGGCGGTGATTTCTACAACCGCGAAACCTGGGAGCCCTCACTGAATACGCCCGAGGCCATCGAGGCTATCACGATCTATGCCGATCTGATGAAGAACGCTGCCCAGCCGGGCGCGCTTGGCGCCAATTTCGACGATGTGGCCAATGCGCTGAAACAGGACAAGGCCGTCATGGCGATCCAGTTCCTGTTCCTGATGCCGACGCTTCAGGACCCCAAGGAAAGCCAGGTCGTCGACAAGATGGCCTTTGCCCGGATGCCGGGCCAGGACAGCCTGCTTGGTGCCTGGGGCTGGGCTATCCCGACCAATGCGGCGAATCCCGACTGCTCGTGGGAGTTCATCAAATGGGCGGAATCGAAGGATGTCGCGATGAAGCGCGCGATGGCAGGCGGTCAGCCGACCCAGGCCTGGATCTATGAGGATGCCGCCTATCTGGAGCGCTGGCCGGCCATGTCGGCTGTCGGTGGCGCGCTGGCCCATGCAAAAGGCCTGCCGGTAATGTCGCGCGCCACCCAGCTTGTCGAGGTCTTTGCCGAGGTGATGGGAGATGTGCTGGCAAATGGCACCGATCCGGCCACCGCTATCGCCAATGCCGAGGACAAGCTCGCGCGTCTGACCCGTGGCGATCCGCTGCTGAAATAAGCGCAAATCCGATCTGCCACGGCCCCCGCAGGGCCGTGGCACCCGATCCCAGTGACGGATGCCCGAAGACATGACACGCGCCACCCCGCCCAGTTCCCGCCGCGACGGCTTTTCTGTCGGCTTTTACAAGCTGCTCTTCATGGCCCCCACGATCCTCGTGCTGGCGCTGGTGGTGGCGGGGCCGTTGCTCTACTCGCTCTGGCTCAGCCTGCATGAATATATCATCACCTATGGCATGGGTGATCTGATCTGGTTCGAGAATTACACCCTGATGATGAGCGATGAATTCGCCGGCGTCTCCTGGGTGACGATGAAACTCACCGTGATCGTTGTCGTGCTGGAATTCCTGATCGCCTTTGGCCTTGCGCTTTTGCTGAACCAGCCCTGGCTGAAGATGCGCAATTTCTATCTTGTCGTGCTCATGCTGCCGATCCTGATGACGCCCGTTGCGGTGGCGCTGATGTTCCGGCTGATGTTCAACCCCAATCTGGGCATCATCAACTGGGTGCTGGCGCAGGTCGGCATCCCTGAACAGGGCTGGTTCGGCGATCCCGATCTGGCGCTGGCGACGGTGGTCTTCGTCGATATCTGGAACGAGACCTCGCTCATGCTGATCATGCTTTATGCCGGGCTGAAATCCCTGCCCCAGGACCCGGTCGAGGCGGCCAGGATCGACGGTGCCAGCTCATGGCAAATCCTGTGGCACGTGACGCTTCCGATGCTGAAGCCGGTGATCCTTGTCACCCTGCTGATCCGCATGATCACTGCACTGAAAAGCTATGACCTGATCTATATGCTGACCCAGGGCGGTCCCGGCAAGGTGACCGAGACGATCAGCTTCTACGCCTACCGCCTCGGTTTTCGTTTCCTTGATATCGGCCAGGCGGCGGCGGTGTCCTTTATCCTGCTGGCGGCAGTGGTGGCGCTGACCGTGCTGCTTTTGCGCATTATGAAAGAGAACTGAAAATGGCGGCCGATCCGACCCCGCGCTGGAAGCGTGTCGAGGAATGGGACCTGCGGCCCCTGCGGCTTGACAGCTTCTCGGAAGAGAATCCCGAACATGGCTTTGCCGTCTTCCACTCTCCCTGGGATCCGGCCCCCGGGCTTGTTCTGGGTTCCGGGGGGGAGATCGTTGAGATGGATGGCCGCAAGGCGGCGGATTTCGACATTCTCGACGCTTTCATCGCGGCGCATCACCTGGATGTGGCTGTTGCCCCCGAGGCGATGGCGCTCGACAGCACCCTGGTCGCGCGGATGCTGGTCGATGTGAACGTGCCGCGCGAAGAGCTGGAGCGGCTGGCGCGGGGCATGACGCCTGCGAAACTGGCCGAGGTGGTCGGGCGGCTTTCGATGCTTGAGGCGACCTTCGCCTATTCCAAGATGCGCCAGCGTCACAGCCCGGGCAATCAGGCGCATGTGACCAATGCCAAGGACGATCCGTTGCAGCTTGCGGCAGACAGCGCGATTGCCGTCGGTCTTGGCTTTGACGAGATCGAGACCACGATGCGGGTCGCGGGCAATGCCTGGGCCAATGCGCTGGCCTGCACGGTGGGGGCGGCAGCCGGGCGCGGCTCTACCTTGTTTCAATGTTCCATCGAAGAGGCCGAAGAGCTGAAGATCGGGTTGGCGGGCCTTGCCACCTATGCCGAGACGGTTTCGGTCTACGGGTCAGAGCGCAGCTTTGTCGATGGCGATGACACGCCCTGGTCCAAGACCTTCCTGACCGCCGCCTATGCCTCAAGGGGCATCAAGGCGCGCTGTACCTCGGGTGCGGGGTCCGAGCTGCTGATGGGGTTCCATGAGAAATGCTCGGTCCTTTACCTTGAGGCGCGCTGCCTTTGCCTGCAACGCGGCATGGGGGTACAGGGCACGCAAAATGGCGGTGTCGATGGCGCGCCCCTGACTGCTTCCATGCCGGGTGGCGTGCGCGAGCTGATGGCCGAGAACCTGATCGCGGTCTGGCTCGGGCTGGAATGTGCCTCGGGGAATGACACCAGGACGTCGGAATCCGAGGTCAGGATCGGGGCGAAGATCACGCCCTATCTGCTGGCGGGATCTGACCTCATCACCTCGGGTTTCGGCTCGATCCGCGCCTATGACAATTCCTTCAATCCCTCTTTGTTCAATGCCGAAGAGATGGAGGATTACCTGGTGCTGCAACGCGACTTTCAGGCCGATGGCGGGCTTGCCCCGGTGGGCGAGAGCGCGGCGCTTGCGCTGCGCCGCCAGGCGGTCACGGCTTTGGCCGATGTGCTTGAAGAACTGGGTCTGGCGGATACAGAAGCCGGAATGATCGAAAGCGTGATCCACGCCTCCGGCTCGAATGAGACCGAGACCTTCTCGCCGCTCAGGACGCTGCAGATCAGCCAGGACATTGCCGCGCGCGGGCTGACCGCGCTGGATGTTGTGCGGGCGCTTGCCCGGCGCGGGCATCGTGACATGGCCGGGAATGTGATGGCGATGCTGCGCCAGCGGGTCAGCGGCGACTATCTGCAAACCTCGGCCATTTTGCGCGACGGGCGTGTGGTTTCAGCGGTGAATGATCCGAACCGCTACAGCGGACCCGGCACCGGCTACCAGATGGACGAGGACCGCTGGGCGCGTGTAAAAGCGGTGCGTGGCACGATCAGCCGCAACCACATTCTTGCGGGCGAGGGCAATCACCAGGCGCCGGCGGGCGCGGCACAGTTCTATCCGATCGGCGAGGCCGGCCCGGGTCGCGACCCGCATGAGGTGGTGATCGGCATCTCTCCGGCATTTGGCGAAAGGCTGCATCGGACCACGGCGGGCCATGCCGTCACCGATGTGCTGGATGCGCTGACGAAGGGCATTCTCGAAGGCGGTGCATTGCCGCGTGTCGTCCGCATCCGCCATACCGCCGATACATCCTTTCTGGGGCTGACGGCGGCGCGGCTGGCGGGGTCGGGCTTCGGGATCGGCATCCAGGCCAAGGGCACCGCGATCATTCACCAGAAAGACCGGTTGCCGCATATGAACCTTGAGCTCTTCTCGAACGCGCCGCTGGTAAGTCTCGACCAGTATCGCGCCATGGGGCGCAATGCCGGCCGCATGACCTGGGGCGAACTGCCCGAGCCGATCATCGTGACGAATGACGGCCAGGCGCTTGGCGCGCGCTTCCACCCGCGGGTGGCACTGCTTTACGCCATCGAGACCGAGATGACTGACCCCGCCGCCACCCCCGAAGAGATGTTTTTCGCCAGTGCGGAGCGCAATGCATGAGCCGGTCCCCGCTTGACCTCTATCCGCTCTCCGAAAAGGCCTCCGCGCTTGTGCGCACGCCAGGCGGGCTTGGACTTGAGGATTTCACCGTCGATGCCGCGCTGGAAGGGCGGATCGGCCCGCAGGACCTTGCCATCACCCCCGAGGTGCTGCGGCTTCAGGCCGATATCGCCCGTGCCGCCGGACGCGACACGCTGGCCGCGAATTTCGAACGCGCAGCCGAGCTGACGGCCGTGCCGCAGGAGATGCTGCTTGATACCTATGAGCTGTTGCGCCCGGGCAGGGCCGGTGCGGCTGCCGAATTGCGCGCCCGTGCGCAACTGATGCGCGCGCGTTTCAACGCTCCGCTGATTGCGGCGCTGATCGAGGAGGCCGCCGAAATCGGTGAGAAGCGCGGCCTTTTCACGAAGAGATTCTAGGAAGGACAGGATAATGGCAGAGGTAGAAGTCATCCGGCTTGCCAAGAGTTTCGGCACCCATGACATCATCCGCGATCTCGATCTGAAGATCGAAGACGGGGAATTCGTTGTCCTTGTCGGCCCGTCAGGCTGCGGCAAGACCACGCTTTTGCGCATGATTGCGGGGCTGGAGCCGACAACGGCGGGCGAGATCCATATCGGTGCGCGGGATGTGACGCATCTTTCGCCGAAGAACCGGGATATCGCGATGGTCTTCCAGTCTTATGCGCTTTACCCGCATATGACCGCAGCAGAAAATATGGGATTCAGCCTGAAACTGGCAAAGATCCCGGCGGCGAAGATCGCCGATCAGGTGGCGCGTGCGGCAAAGCTTTTGCATATCGACCATCTGTTGAGCCGCAAGCCGCGAGAGCTGTCGGGGGGGCAGCGACAGCGCGTGGCGATGGGTCGCGCCATGGTGCGCGAACCGGCGGTCTATCTCTTCGACGAGCCGCTTTCCAATCTGGATGCGCAGCTGCGCACATCGATGCGGGCCGAGATCAAGCGGATGCATCTCGAAGAGAAGCAAACGGTTATTTACGTCACCCATGACCAGATCGAGGCGATGACGCTTGCCGACCGCATCGTCGCGATGCGGGCGGGCAAGATCGAGCAGATCGGCTCACCCGACGACCTTTACAACCGCCCGGCCAGCACCTTTGTTGCGAAATTCATCGGCTCTCCGGCGATGAACCTGCTGCCCGCTGAACTGGCGGGCGGCGAGATCCGCGTCACCGATGGGCCGGTTTTCGCGCTTCCCCCGGCCTTCGCTCATCTGCGCGCAGAGACCGGCCGCAAGGTCCTGCTGGGGATCCGCCCCGAAGCCTTCCATCTGTCGCCTGCCCAGGCGGGCTGGCCCGCTTTCGAAGTCACCGCCTCGCTTATCGAGCCCTGCGGGGCCGAGGTCTATGTGATCGGCGATCTGGCGGGTCAGGAAGTGACCCTGCGCCTTGCCCCCGGCACCGCCCCCGCCCGGGGCGAAAGCCGCAGTTTCTTTGCCGATACTGCGGCACTCCATCTGTTCGATGCGGTGACCGAACGCAGCCTGCGCGATGACGACGACAATCAAGGACAAAAGCCATGACCATGCAGACGCTTCTGCGCGGCAAGACCGCGCTTGTGACCGCTGCGGGATCGGGAATCGGGCGTGCCTCGGCTGAAATCCTTGCGGCAAACGGTGCCTTTGTCATGGTGACCGACCGCGACGCGACGGCGGCAGCCGAGACCGCCGCACGGATCCGGGCCGCCGGGGATGAGGCGGGCTCTGCCGCGCTTGATGTGGCGGATGAAAGCGCCGTCATCGCGGTGTTTGCCGCGCTGGTTGCAGAGCGTGGCGCGCTGAACATCCTCCACAACCATGCCGGGATTCAGATTGCCGGTGCGATGGAAGAGATCGGCTCTGACGAGATGCGCAAAAGCTATGAAATCAATGTCGTCGCACAATTCGCGGCCTGCAAGGCGGCGCTGCCGCATATGCGGGCGCAGGGTGGCGGTGTGATCCTCAACACGGCCTCGAATGCGGGGGTGTTTCTCGACAAGGGGATGCTGGCCTATATCACCACCAAATCCGCCGTCATCACGATGACGAAGCAGATCGCGCTGGATTACGCCAAAGACGGGATCCGGGTGAATGCGCTTTGCCCGGGCTGGGTCGATACCCCCTTCAACGGCCCCTATGAGGCGCAGCTTGGCGGGCGTGCCGCACTTGAGAAGGTGGTCGGTTCGCTGGTGCCGATGGGCCGTTTCGGGCGTCCCGAAGAAATCGCCGAAGCGATCCTCTTCCTGTGTTCGGACCGCTCTTCCTTCATCACCGGCCATGCCCTTGTGGTCGATGGCGGAGAATGCCTTGCCGGTGGCAGCAATTCCTCGGTCTGAGCCGCCATTGCGGACTGCCACCGAAGACAGGAACAAGGATAAAGACGTGCAGACCCCGCCTGACCCCGGCGCCGCCACGGCGCATGGCGGCTTGCCGCCCTTCAGGATGACCACCGACCCCGCCCTGGCGCCCGATGCCCGCCCGGGGGATGCCAATATGGTGCTGTCAAAGGAACCGCCCGGCATCTGCCCCGCCGGAGCAGAAGACATCGCCATGCGGGTTTTCGGCATCTCCGGCCGGTTTCGCGCCCTGTCGTCGGAACGGGATTCGAACTATCATGTCACCCTGCCTTGCGGTTCCCAGGCGCTTTTGAAGATCACCAATGCCGGCGAGGATCGGGGTGTCACCGCGATGCAGACGTCGGCGCTGATGCATCTGGCGGTGGTTGACCCGGAGCTGCCGGTGCAACGGATCTGCCAGACGCTGGCAGGCGCGCCCTGGGACATCATCACCGGACCTTCGGGGCAACAGCATGTGGTGCGGCTTCTGACCTGGCTTGAGGGCACCATGCTTCATGCCGCAACGCCCGGCCCGGATCTGCATCGCCGGATCGGCGTTCTGCTGGGGCGGCTGACCAAAGGGATGCGTGGTTTCTTCCACCCGGCTGCGGGTCATGTGCTGCAATGGGACATCAAGCAGGCCTCCAGCCTGCGCCCGATGCTGGATTCTGTCAGCGACCGGGCTTTGCACGACCGGCTGACGGCGCATCTCGACCGGTTCGAGGCGGAAATCGCGCCGCGTCTGCCGCATCTGCGGGCCTGGGTGGTCCATAACGACTTCAATCCGCACAACCTGGTGGTCGAGGGGGCAGTGGCCAATATTCCGACCGGGATCATTGATTTCGGCGATATGGTGCATACCGCGCTTGCCTGTGATCTTGCAGTGGCCTGTTCATACCACATCACCGACGGGCCCGCGCCGCTGGCACGGATCGCCGATATGGTTGCGGGCTATGCCTCGGTTCTGATGCCGGAAGAGGAGGAGGTCGCGCTCTTGCCCGATCTGATCCGTCTTCGCCATATCACCACGCTGGCCGTCACCTCCTGGCGTGCCGCCCGCTATCCCGAAAATGCGCCTTATATCCTCAGGAATGCCGCAGCCTCGCTGCGAGGCCTTGATGTGATCGACCGGATCGGCCCCGAAGCGACCGCGTGTGTCCTGCGCGCGGCTTTGCCCCTCAAAGCAACGGAGTAAACAGCCATGACACGCGATGCGACCATGGTTAACGCTTTCGATCCCGGCCGGACCGCCGGGCTTGATGCCGGGGATCTCGCCCTGATCGAACGGCGCGGCAAGGCGCTTGGCCCGGCTTACCGCCTGTTTTATGAGGAACCCCTGCATCTGGTGCGCGGGGAGGGCGTCTGGCTTTACGATGCCCATGGGCGCGCCTGGCTTGACGCCTATAACAATGTGGCCTCGCTTGGGCATTGCCATCCGAAAGTGGTCGAGGCCGTCAGCCGCCAGCTTGCGACCCTGAACACCCATACCCGCTATCTCCATGATGGCGTGGTCACCTATGCCGAGAGACTGCTGGCGACATTGCCCGGCGCACTCGGCCATATGATGTTCACCTGCACCGGGTCCGAGGCAAATGATCTTGCGTTGCGGATCGCGCGGTCCTTCACCGGACGCCAGGGGGTCATCGTCACCCGCCTTGCCTATCACGGGCTGACCGAGGCCGTGTCCGAGATTTCGCCCTCGCTGGGCGATTTCGTGCAAAGAGGCGCCCGGGTGCGGTTGATTGATGCCCCGAACGCGCTTTTCGTGCCGCCCGCCGGTCAGGGCGCGAAACTGGCCGCCGATCTTGCCGCCGCCATCGCGGAAATGCGTGCCGACGGGATCGAGCCGGCCGCTTTCATCGTCGACACGATCTTTTCAAGCGACGGGCTCTGTCCCGATCCTGCGGGGTTTCTCAAACCGGCCGCTGATCTGATCCGCGCCGAAGGCGGGCTGTTCATCGCCGATGAGGTGCAACCCGGCTTTGCCCGCACCGGCGATACGTTCTGGGGCTTCCAGCGGCATGGCATCATCCCCGATATTGTCACCATGGGTAAGCCGATGGGCAATGGCTTTCCGGTGGCGGGTGCGGCGCTCCGCCCGGAACTGGTCAGCGAGTTCGGGGCAAAGGCAAGATATTTCAACACATTCGGCGGCAATCCGGTGGCCGCAGCCGCAGGGATGACGGTGCTGGATGTGATCAGGGAAGAAGGCCTGCAACAAAATGCCCGCGAGATCGGCGTTTTCCTGAAAGAAGGGTTGCGAGGGATCACAGCCCGGCGCGACGGTATCGGCGATGTCAGGGGCGCGGGGCTGTTTCTCGCGGTGGAATGTGTGGAAAGCCGCAGCACGAATGCGCCGAATGCGCGGCTTGCGGGCCATATCGTCAATCATCTGCGGCGCAATGGCGTCCTGATCAGCGCCACCGGGCCCGGGGCCAATATCCTCAAGATCCGCCCGCCGCTCGTTTTGCAAAAGCCCGAAGCCACCCGCCTCCTTGAGGCAATAAACGCGGCGATCGCATCCGCCTGAGCTGCAGCGGTGTTGCGGTCAGGTGCAGGCTCGCGCCTTACCGGGGAAGCTGATAGCTTCGGTCAAAGTGCTGGAAAGATAGTATGATGGATTTTGCTCCGCTGACCGCCGAACCCTTGCATGAGAAGGCCTATTCTTCTTTGCGCAAGGCGCTTCTCATGGGGCGGTTCGCCCCGGGGCAATCCGTGACCATTCGCGGTCTGGGGGCAAGTCTCGGCATTTCCGCCACGCCCGTCCGCGAGGCCTTGCAGCGTCTGATCGCCGAAGGGGCGCTTGAGCTGGCCGCCAACCGGACGGTGCAGGTGCCGATCATGACGCGTGCCCGCTTTGCCGAGATCACCGCCATCCGCCTGCGGCTGGAGCCGTTTGCGGGAGAAGAGGCGCTGCCCAATGCCGATGCCGCCCTTTGTGCAAGGCTCGAAGAACTGAATAATCGCATGTTTGCCTCGATGGCCGAGGGCAGATTTTCAGATTACCTTGCCGACAATCAGAGCTTCCATTTCCTGATCTATGAAAGCGCGAACCAGCCCTTTTTGCAGCAAATGATCGGGCTTTGCTGGCTGCGGACCGGCCCCTGGCTGAACCGGCTCGCCGATGAGGGGCGCTTTCATGTGATCGCGAATGAAGAGCATGGCCAGATGATCCAGGCGTTGCGCAATCGGGACCGTGGGGCGGTCTCGGTGGCGCTGGCGAAAGACATACGCGACGCTGCAGAGGTGCTGGCAATCCATCTGGAGAGCTGAGGGTCTGCCTTCTTCCCCCGGGATATCTGTAACCGGGGGGGCACCAGCCCCGGGCCTCCGCCTGGTCCGAGAGGCGGCGTGACGGCGGCCCTGAGCAGTCCAGGGATCGCAGCCCGAGGATCTTCTCGCGGCCGCCAAGGCCCTGCCAGCGCCGGTGCTTTCCCCGACCGGATCACCCCAACGCCCACCGCACCGAAGCGAAGGACGACCGCCGGCGGTGAAAATGCGCAAAGCCCCGAGAGATCCCGGCAAAAACCCCCGAAATCCTCTCCCGGGTTCGATGCCAGCAACCCGACGATCTGCCGCCACTCAACTCTCCGCGACTATGTGAAATCGCTGTCCGGTGCTTCCGAATTCTGCGGCAGGGTGCGCAAGGTGGTCGACATGACGATCTATACCCTGCGCAACATGGTCGGGCGGTGCTTCAACAAACTCAAGAACAGTCGCCGCTTGGCAACCCGCTACGACAAAACCGCAGACAGTTTCCTCGGCTTCATCGACATCGCCTGCATCAGGCTCTCGCTTCGCCATTTGTCAACACATCCTGGGCAATTCTTTCCGGCTGCGCCTTCTGGCCGCTACGCTAATTGCCATGGGCCAGAGGCTCTGCACCCTCTTGGGTCACCAGCAAAGGGAAGAAAGCCCGCCGTGCCTGTTCTGCATGAAGACTGTTTCAGATGGCAGCCTGACAGCTTGTCAGTGCCTTCAGAACGGCAGCCCCCAGATCGGCATCGCTGGCGGTCATGGGCACCGATGTCAGCGGCAGATCCTTGCTGTAATCGAAGGTGGCACGGCTCCGATGCCTGGCGGCTTGGATCCGGATATTTTGCTCATCCCGTACCGACAGGTCAATGTAGCCTGATCCGGCATAGAGAGCTTGAAGCTGTCAACCTGATCACTGTAGCGCGGCAGTTGCCCGAAAATTCGGCAGGGGCGGTCACCTCGGGGTCGCGGCGGTGCCGGTGGGGCTGCCATCGGCGATCATCTCGCCATGGTTGAGCACGACGATGCGGTCTGAAAGCCCCATCACAACGCCGATATCATGCTCGATCAGGATCACCGGCAGGCCCAGCCGGTCGCGGATGATGCGGATATGGCTGGCCATGGCGGCTTTTTCGGTGCCGGTCAGCCCGGCCATCGGCTCATCCGGCAAGAGAAGGCGTGGATCCGCGATCAGGGCGCGCCAGCCCACCTGTTGTTGCAGCCGAAAGGCTGGGTCGGGACAAGGCGCGGCAGATGCGGGCCAAGGCCGGGAAGGTCGGCGATCTCGCGCAGCCTTGCATCGGTTCCGCGCGCCTCGCGCCGGGTGGCGGGCAGGACGGGGGCCTGGCAAAGGCGCGGTGGCGGAAGACGAGGCCACAGGCGATGTTTTCGGCGATCGTCAGCCCGGGAAACCGGGCGAGATTCTGGAAGGTCCGCGCCACGCGAGGCCCGGGCAGCCGGCCGGGCGGCACATGGGCAAAGCTATGGCCGCCAAGAGCGCTCTGGCCCTGATCGGTGCGACAAAGCCCGCTGATCCCATTGATCAGCGAGGATTTCCGGGCGCCATTCGGCCCGATCACCGCCCATCTCGCCGGGGCGGACATCGAAAGACCCATCTTTCAGCGCCCGGCTGCCGCCAAAACCCAGCGAGAGGCCACCGAGCTGCAAGGCCGGCGCGACGCTGGCCGTCAGCGGCCCCGCGGCGTCGGTCCGGGATGCAAAAGGGCGCCGCTCCGGCAGCGGGCAACCCTTGGCGCGCGGCGGCAGCGGGCCGCCGGCATATCGGGCCGACCATGGGGTTTGGGTATCGCGTTTATTCGGCGGCGATGTTTTGTTTTTGTTTTGTTTCGATTTCGCGGACGATTGGGATGACGTGTTTCCCGAAATATTCGACCTCTTCCTGGAAATGGAGGAAGCCCAGCAGCACGAGATCGGCGCCTGCCTGTTTGAGGCCGACGATGCGTTCGGCCACCTGGCGGGGGGTTCCGATCAGGTTTGACCGGAAGCCGTCATTATACTGCACCAGGTCCTCGAAGGAGGATTTCGCCCAGTTTCCCTCGCCTTCGGGGCTGGCCTTTCCGGCGTTTTTCACCTGGCCGGCAAAGCCGGCCACGGCTTCGGGGTTCGCCTTCGCGATGATCTCTTGCAAGACCGCCCGGGCCTCGGCCTCGGTCTCGCGGATGATGGCGAAGGCGTTGATGCCGACCTTCACCTTGTGCCCGTTTGCGGCGGCTTTCTCGCGGATGTCATCGACCTGGGCACGGAGCCCCTCGGGGGTATTGCCGTTGGTGAAATACCAGTCCGAGACGCGCGCCGCCATGTCCCGCGCCGCGCGCGACGAGCCACCCTGGAAGATTTCCGGTTGCGGATCAAGAGGTTTGGGCTTGAGGCTATAGTCGTTGAAGCGGTAGAAATCGCCGCGGAAGGTAAAGCTTTCCTCGGCCCAGATGCCGCGCAGCGCCCGGATGAATTCCTCGGATCTGCGGTAGCGCTCATCATGGTCCAGCCAGTGCTCGCCGATCGCGGCGAACTCGCCCCGAAACCAGCCCGAGACCACATTGACCGCGATCCGCCCGCCGGAAAGATGGTTGATGGTGGCGATCTGCTTGGCCGCCAGCGCCGGGTTCCAGGGGCCTGGCAGCAGCGCCGCAATCACCTTCAGACGCTGGGTATGGGCCAGAAGATCCTGGCTGAACGAGACGGATTCATGTTGATTGTCAGCACCATAGCCGGCGGTAAAGCGGATCTGGCTCAGCGCGTAGTCAAAGCCGGCGGCCTCGGCGATCTGCGCCAGTTTGCGGTTGTATTCGGGGGTCCAGCTGGTGCGCTGTTCGACAGTCGAGATCACGAGGCCGCCCGAAACATTGGGCACCCAATAGGCGAATCTGACGGGATCGGCGGTCATGGGGGGGCTCCTGAATATCTATTCGGCGGCGGCGCGGATGCGGGCGGCGCCGGGGAAAATCGTGGTGAATTCCTCGATGGCGCGGGCCAGCCGGTCGAGCGCGGGGCCGTCGCCCAGCCGCCCTTCCGAGAAGTCGCGATCCGAGACATGCACGGCGGTCGACAGGAGCCGGGCCTCGAAAAAGGCGAAGAGCGGGCGCAGCTGGTGTTCGACCGCCAGCGCGTGTTTCTCACCGCCGCCGGTGGCCGCGATCAGCACCGGTTTGCGGATCAGCGCAGCAGGGTCGATCAGGTCGATCAGATGTTTGAAAAGCCCGGGGTAAGAGCCCTTGTAAACCGGCGTCGCCACAATCAGCGCATCGGCGCGCAAAAGCGTCTCGAGATTGCGCTGCGCCCCCGGAGCCAGATCGCCGGCCCGGCGCGCCCGGCCAAGATCCTCGCCGAAATCGGCGATGTCAAAGAGGGTGGTGCGGGCATGAAGCGCATCCCCCGCCAGCCCAAGCGCCTGCCCGACAAGCGCCCGCGTCTTCGACGGCGCGGTGATATTGCCGGCAAGGCCCACGATATGAAGTTCAGACATCCGGCTTTCCTCAATCCCGACCAGTCCCGTCGTGATAAAACCCGATGCCCGGAACAAGCCATTCCAAATTCAACCAAAACGCAGACAGTTTCTTCCGCAATATACAAAAATGCGCCCGTCAGGGGCAGCGGATCCGGCGCCTCGATCAACCGGATCTGGCCGTACCGGGGGAAGGATCTGCGCTGTCGTCGCATCGAAGGGGGGAAATGCTGCATCGCAGAAGGGGAATTTTTTCGTGTCATCCTCGGATGGGCGGTGAAAATCGCTTGCAGAGGATCCCTGGCCCGGCTCTGTGATGGAGACTGCCCGAAAAGGAGCGCCGGATGACCCGCAACAGCCCGAAGATTCTGGTGGCCGACCTTGTTGGCCTTGCCTTTGATGCGGCGGGAGAGCCGGATTGCTCGGGCTTTCGCGCCCATGTCGAAAGCGGCGGAGGGCGGTTCCATATCGGCTCGGCCAGGGCGGTGCGGGCGGAAGAAGGCAGGGCGGGTTTCTTCTATATGCCGCATCTCTCGACCAGCGACGCGCTGATCGCCGAGGCGGGGGATGGGCTTTACGACGCGGTGATCGCGGCGGCGACCTTTCTGCCCGCCGGGACGCGGTTCGATCTGGGCGGGGTGCGGATCGGCACCGGCACCGGCAATATGGGATCGGCCAGCTGGGGCGGCGGTGACGGGCTGGGGGGCGCAGCGCCTTTGATGAACACGCCCGGGATCAATGCGCGGGCAACGGCGCAGATGGTGATGAAGGCGCTGATCCGGCAGCGGCCCGATCTGCCGGTCGAGGCGCTGCATGCGCTGGTGGTGGCGGGGCGCTTCGATACCGGCCGCGACCTGGCGCAATATCCGACGCGCAAGCTGGAGGGGCAGCGGCTCGCGGTGATCGGTTACGGCAATATCGGGCGCGAGGTGGCGCTGTTGGCCCGCGCCTTCGGGATGGAGGTGGTGATCCATGCCCGCCCGCGTCACCGGCTCTGGATCCAGAGCGAGGGGTTTCGCTGGGCCGCCAGCCCCGAGGAGGCAGCAATCGGGGCGGATGCACTCTCGGTCCATCTGGGGCTGGGGCCGAAGGGGCCCGAGGGTTTTGCCAATGCCGGGCTGATCAATGAGGCGGTGCTGGCCGCGCTCGCGCCGGGCGCGGTGCTGCTGAACTATGACCGGGGCGAGCTGGTGGATATCCCGGCGCTGGACCGGGCGCTGAGCGCGGGCCAGGTTGGTTTCGCGGCGATTGATGCGGATCTGTTCAGCGACGCGGCGGGCGCGCTGTCCGGGCCGATGCAACCTTATCTGGCCCTGGTCGCGCGCCATGGCGCGCGGCTTTCGCTGTTGCCGCATGCGGCGGCCGATACCGATCACCCGACCCGGGTGGCCGGCGCGATCCAGGCGGCGGATCAGCTGCTGGAGGCGATCCGGAACCGGGTGGTGCGCAATCTGAAAGGCGACCTGCCCGAGGGCTATAGCGATGGCGGCCCGTTGACGCCGGCAGGCCTTGGCGGCGTCGCAAAGCCGGATCTGGCGCGTGTCGCCGGCAGCGGGCTAGGGGCCGCCGCCGCCGATTTCGCGGCGGGGATGGCACGGCTTGAGGCAGGGAATGTCTCGCAGGGCGAGGCGCTGGTTCTGGCCGCGAACCGGCTTTCGACGCTGATGCGCGAGGCGGGGCTGGCCGGTCCCTGGAAAGGCTGAACCGCGGCGGGAAATCCCTGGGGAAACCGTTGTGACCGGGCGCTGCGCGGCCTATATTGGGCGCGCGTATATCGGGCGTATATCAGGAATCCCGTCATGTCAGTGCAGACTTACAGCCTTTCGATTGCTTCGGCGAAGATCGGGACGACTCCGGAAGGGGCGCGTGAACTCCGCGTCCGCTACAGTGGCAATGGCAGCGGCGAGGTGGTGGTGCCGCTGGCATCGACCGATTTCGACACGCTGCTTCAGGGCTGCGAACAGGTGGCGCGCCGCATCTTCCAGCAGGAATTCCGTCTCAACAGCGCGGTGGAGCTGTCCTTCGCGCTGGAGGACCGCAATGAGCTGAAGCTCTGGCACACAAAACCCGGGCTCTTCATCAAATGCCCGCTGACCATGCATATGGAATGGTCCTGCCCGCATCTGAGCCAGGCCTATAAGACCATGACGACGCTTGGCGTGGTGGAGCTGCCGTCGGAAATCGCGCTGGATGGCAATGCGATCGGCGCCGATGAGACGGTGAAGGTGATCATGGATTCCATGGCCGGCGGCGTCGAATTCATGGGCGGCGTCATGCTGATGCGCAATCTGATCGACCATGACAGCGAGGCTGGCCGGATGCGGGCGGCTGCCGGCGGCTGATCCCGACAGCCGGGGCCTGACGGACCCTTCGCTGCGACAAATCGCGTCGCGGCAATCCGTCCGTTTGAGAATGATTCCAGTTGCCAGCGCAGCTTTGCCAGCCTATCGGAAGCGCCATGAGACAGCCTGACGCCAGCACTCCTCTTCGTATCGGTACGCGCGGATCGCCGCTGGCGCTGGTGCAGGCGTTCCAGACCCGCGACTGGCTTCGCGCAAGGCATAATCTGCCGGTCGAGGCTTTCGAGATCGTGGTGATCAAGACCACGGCCGACCGGGTGCTTGACAAGCTTCTGAAAGAGATCGGTGGCAAGGGGCTGTTCACCAAAGAGCTGGAAGAGGCGCTGCTGGATGGTCGCATCGACCTTGCCGTGCATTGCGTCAAGGATATGGCCGTGGCCGAGCCCGATGGCCTCGTCTCGGATATTTTCCTGCCCCGCGAAGACCCGCGCGACGTGCTGGTTTCCCATAAATATCGCAGCCTTGACGATCTGCCTCCGGGCGCGACGGTCGGCACGTCGAGCATGCGGCGCGGCGCGCAGACGCTGTTCGCCCGCCCCGATCTGCGCATCGTGAATTTCCGTGGCAATGTGCAGTCGCGGCTGGCGAAACTGGAACAGGGGCTGGCCGATTGCACCTTCCTTGCGCTGGCCGGGCTGAACCGGCTGGGGATGAAGGATCACGGCTGGAAGATCATCGAGACCGAAGAGATGCTGCCCGCTGTCGGTCAGGCCGCGCTGGCGATCCAGCGCCGCAAGGGCGACCTCTGGGTGCGCGATCTGCTGATGCCGCTGCATGACCCGGTTTGCGAGCGGGAAATGGCCTGCGAGAGGACCTTTCTTGCCACGCTGGAAGGGAATTGCCAGACGCCGATTGCCGGCCTTGCGCGGCTGACCGATGGCGTGATCCATTTCCGGGGCGAGATCCTGCGCACCAATGGGGCCGGGCGTCTGACGGTCGGGGGGACATGCCCCGCCCCGGACGCAGCCGCGCTTGGCGCAAGCCTTGCGCGCGATCTGCTGGGCCGCGCCGGCCCTGACTTTTTCGACTGGAAACGTCCCTGCGGCTGAGGGGGTGATGGCAAGGCTGCCGGCCTTCGCCGTAAGCATTGCCCGTTCTGCGGGCAGCGCGTTTGCTGCTTCGGCGCCGGGCTGCGGCTTAGACCCTCCCTAATCAGGGCTGCAAGAAAGGCTCATAGGCAAATCAGGTTTTTCAGCGGCATCATTTCCTCAGGCGACCGGCCGTTCCGGCGGTCACACTGAACCCAATCCGCTTGAGGAAGCCGTAATGTCCGTCGAAAAAGTCGATACTCTCGTCATCGGGGCCGGCCAGGCCGGTGTCGCGATGAGCGAGCATCTGGGCCGGCGCGGCCTGTCGCATCTGGTGGTGGAAAAGAACCGCATCGCGGAAAGCTGGCGCACGGCACGGTGGGATTCCCTGGTGGCGAATGGCCCGGCCTGGCATGACCGTTTTCCCTCGCTGAATTTCGACGATCTGGACCCGGATGCCTTTGCCCATCACGACCGGGTGGCGCAATATTTTGAGGATTGCGTGGCGCAGAACAAATCCCCGGTGCGCTGCGGCGTGACGGTGACGTCGCTTACGCCGCAGCCGGGCGGCTTCCGGGTCGAGACCTCGCAGGGCGTGATCGAGGCGAAGAACGTCGTCGCCGCCACCGGCCCCTTTCAGAAGCCGATCATCCCGCCGGTGGTGCCGGCCTCCTCCGGCATTCATCAGCTGCATTCGCATGGCTACAAGACCCCCGGCCAGCTGCCCGAAGGCGGCGTTCTGGTGGTGGGCGCGGGATCTTCCGGCGTGCAGATCGCGGATGAGCTGCGCCGCGCCGGCCGCAAGGTCTGGCTTTCGGTCGGGCCGCATGACCGCCCGCCGAGGCGCTACCGCGGCAAGGATTTCGTCTGGTGGCTGGGTGCGCTTGGCATCTGGGACACCACCACCCCGGCGCCCGGCACCGAACATGTGACCATCGCGGTCAGCGGTGCCCATGGCGGCCAGACCGTCGATTTCCGCCGCCTCGCGGGCGCGGGGATGGGGCTGGTCGGCATGACCGCGCGCTTTGAGAATGGCGTGATGCATTTCGCCGCCGATCTGGCGAAAAATGTCGCCATGGGCGATGCGAATTACCTGGGCCTTCTGCAACAGGCCGATGCCCATGTGGCAAAGCATGGCCTCGACCTGCCGCCTGAACCCGGTGCCCATCTGATCGGGGCGGACCCTGGCTGCCTGACCGATCCGGTGCTGGCGCTGGATCTGGCGAAAGAGGGGATCACCACCATCCTCTGGGCCACCGGCTATGCGCTGGATTTCAGCTGGATCAAGGCCGATATCTTCGACGAGCGCGGCCGCCCGCAGCATAAAAACGGTGTCTCGCCGGTGCCGGGGCTGTATTTCCTCGGCCTGCCCTGGCTGTCCCGGCGCGGGTCCTCCTTCATCTGGGGGGTCTGGCATGATGCCGACAGCCTTGCCGGCCATATCGCTGCGGCCCGGGTGACGCCGGCCTGACCCCCATTTCGCGAACCGCCACCCGGGGGCAGCCCCCCGGGGGGATCCCTCTGCCGGCCGGAGCCATGATGTCCGACATTCGAATCGAGCATGACCTTCTTGGCCCGCGCGAGGTGCCCGGGGCTGCCTATTGGGGCATCCATACCCTGCGCGCACAGGAGAATTTCCCGATTTCCGGCCGGGTGATCGGCGAAGAGGGCGATCTGATCCGGGCGCTGGCGGCGATCAAGCTGGCTGCGGCAGAGGCCAATCGCGACCTTGGCCTGCTGGATACGGTACGGGCCGGGGCGATCATCGCCGCTGCCCGTGAGATCATGGCCGGTGCGCTGCATGACCAGTTCGTCGTCGATCAGATCCAGGGCGGCGCCGGCACCTCGACCAATATGAACGCCAATGAGGTGATCGCCAATCGCGCGCTGGAGATCATGGGGCGCGCCAAAGGCGATTACGCAACGCTGCATCCGAATGAACATGTCAATCTCGGCCAGAGCACCAATGACGTCTACCCGACCGCGTTGCGGCTGGCGACCTGGATGGGGATCGGCCGGCTGATCCCGGCTTTGGCGACGCTGCAAGGCGCCTTCGCCGCCAAAGCGCTGGACTTCGCGGATATCCTCAAGATCGGGCGCACCCAGCTGCAAGAGGCGGTGCCGATGACGCTCGGCCAGGAATTCGGCGCCTTTGCCACCATGCTGGGCGAGGATGTGGCGCGGCTGACCGAGGCGCGGGCGCTGCTATGCGAGATCAATCTCGGCGCCACCGCCATCGGCACCGGCATCACCGCCCATCCCGACTATGCCGCCCGCGCCCGCGCGCATCTGGAGGCACTGACCGGCATCCCGCTGATCACCGCGCCGGATCTGATCGAAGCCACCCAGGATTGCGGCGTCTTTGTCCAGGTCTCGGGTGTGTTGAAACGGGTTGCGGTCAAGCTCTCGAAGATCTGCAACGATCTGCGGCTCTTGTCCTCCGGCCCGCGCGCCGGGTTCAACGAGATCACCCTGCCTGCCCGCCAGGCGGGGTCTTCGATCATGCCGGGCAAGGTCAATCCGGTGATCCCCGAAGTGGTGAACCAGATCGCTTTCGAGGTGATCGGCAATGACATCACCATCACCATGGCCGCCGAGGCGGGGCAGTTGCAGCTGAATGCGTTTGAACCGGTGATCGCCTGGTCGGTCTCGCGCTCGATCCGGCATCTGACGGCGGGATGCGAGACTTTGCGGGCCAATTGCGTCACCGGCATCACCGCCAATCGCGCGGTGCTGGACCGCGTTTTCGCGCAGTCGATCGGCATTGTCACCGCGCTGAACCCCTATATCGGCTACCAGAACGCGACCGATCTCGCCCGCGAGGCCTTTGCCTCTGGCCGTGGCATCTGCGACCTGGCGCTGGAGCGCGGGCTTTTGCCCGAGGCGTTGTTGCGCACTATTCTCAGCCCCGAAAACCTGACCCGCCCCCTGGCCCGCGTGCCGTCGCTGTGAGGGGTGCCCCGATGCCCATTTCCTGCCGCAAGAGGCCAGCGCGATGATCACCGCCGCTGTACCTGCCCAGAATTCTGTCGCCGGCCCCGCGCAAGTCTCGCAGCCGGCGGGCGGTCTGGTCTATGATCGGGCGGCAACAGGGGATCGGAAAGGGGCAGGCATGGCGCTCAGGTTCACGCTCAGGCAGCTGGAATATCTGGTGGCGGTGGGGGATTTCGGCTCGGTCACCGAAGCAGCCGAGCGGGTGAATGTCTCGGCCCCTTCGGTTTCGGCGGCGATCTCGCAGCTGGAGCGCGAATTCCGCATCACGCTGTTTGTGCGCCGCCACGCGCATGGGTTGTCGCTGACCCAGGCCGGGCGCAGCTTTGTCGAGCAGGCGCGACGCATCCTGACCGAGGCCGCGCAGCTGAATGCGCTTTCGAATGAGGTGACGGGTCAGGTGCGCGGCCCTTTGCATGTCGCCTGCCTGATGACCTTTGCCCAGGTTGTGATCCCGGCGCTGCGCCGCACCTTCTGTGAAAGCTACCCGGAAGTGGAGTTCGCGCAAAACGAGCTGGATCACGCGGGTATTATCGAGGGGCTGCGGCTGGCACGTTTCGATCTCGCGCTCAGTTATGATCTTGATATTCCATCGGATATGGAATTCCATGAGCTGGGCGCCCTGCCGCCCCATGCCGTCTTGCACGAGGGTCATCCGCTGGCGGGCAATGACAGTGTCAGCATGGCGGATCTGGCCAGCCACCCGATGATCCTCCTCGATCTGCCCTATAGCGCCAGCTATTTCATCTCACTGTTCCGCGATGCCGGATGCAGCCCGAATATCGTCGAACGCACCCGCGATATCTGGGTGATGCGCGCGCTGGTTGCCAATCGCTTCGGCTATTCCATCGCCAATATCCGCCCCGCGATTGAACTGGCGCTGGATGGCAGCCGGCTGATCGACATCCCGATCAGCGGCGATCTGCGCCCGATGCGGCTGGGGATCATCACCATGCGCGAGGCTGCGAAATCGCTGACCGTGCGCCGCTTCATCGAATTTTGCAGCGAGAAGCTGAAGGACGGGGTGCATCCCGGGATCCGCCGCCTCTCGATGCCTCCCGAGACGCCACCCGAGACCTGACAGGAGCAAGACCATGACCCTTCCCGCCACCTCCGCCGAATGGCGCGCCCGCGCAGGCAGCCTGCGCTTTCGCAACCAGCTTTATATCGACGGGGCGTTTCGCGATGCGGTGGGGGGCGGGTGTTTTGCCACGGTGAACCCGGCGAATGGCGCGGTTCTGACCGAAGTGTCGCGCGGCATGGCGGCGGATATCGACCTGGCAGTCGCGGCGGCGCGGCGGGCCTTTGAGGACGGGCGCTGGTCGCGCCAGACGCCCTCGGCCCGCAAAGAGGTGCTGCTGAAACTGGCGGGCCTTATCCGCGAGAATATCGCTGAGCTTGCGCTGCTGGAGACGCTGGATATGGGGAAACCCATCGGCGACAGCTCGACCATCGACGCGCCGGGCTCGGCGCATTTCTTTCAGTGGCATGCCGAGGCCATCGACAAGCTTTATGACGAGGTTGCGCCGACCGGGGGCCGCGACCTGGCGCTGATCCGGCGCGCCCCTCTGGGGGTGGTGGGCGCGGTGGTGCCGTGGAACTTCCCGCTCGACATGGCGACCTGGAAACTGGCGCCGGCGCTGGCGATGGGGAATTCGGTGGTGCTGAAACCGGCCGAGCAATCGCCCCTGTCGGCCTTGTTTCTGGCGGAGCTGGCCTCCCGGGCCGGGCTGCCCGATGGCGTGTTGAACGTGGTGCCGGGTTACGGGGCCGAGGCGGGCCAGGCGCTTGGGCTGCACCCGGATGTCGATGCGCTGGTCTTCACCGGCTCGACTGCGACCGGCAAGCGGTTTATGAATTATGCTGCCCAAAGCAATATGAAGCAGGTCTGGCTTGAGACCGGAGGCAAATCGCCGAACCTGATCTTCGCCGATGCCGATCTTGACCAGGCGGCGCAGATGGCGGCTTTCGGCATCCTCTTCAACTCGGGCGAGGTCTGCTCCGCCAATTCCCGCATCCTCATCGCGCGCGCGGTGCAGGAGGAGTTCACCGAAAAGCTGATCGCGGCTACCGCCGCCTGGCCTTTGGGAGACCCGATGGATCTGGCCACCCGCATGGGGCCGCTGGTCGAAAAGGCGCATGCCGACAAGGTGGCGCAGTATATCGGGATCGGCAAAGCCGAGGCGCGGCTGGTTCATGGAGGCACGCGCGAGACCCGCGACGGATCAGACTGTTATATCGGTGCCACCATCTTTGCCGATGTGGCGCCCACGGCGCGGATTGCCCGCGAGGAGGTCTTTGGCCCGGTGCTGGCGGTGACGCCTTTCGACAGCGAGGAGGAGGCGCTGCAGATCGCCAATGCCAGCGAATACGGCCTTGCCGCTTCGGTCTGGACGCGGGATCTGAGCCGGGCTCTGTCGGTATCCGACCGCCTTCATGCCGGCACGGTATCGGTGAATACGGTGGATGCGCTGTCGGCGATGACGCCCTTTGGCGGGATGAAACAATCGGGATTCGGCCGCGATCTGTCGCTGCACAGCTTTGACAAATACTCGGCGCTGAAAACAATCTGGATCAAATACTGAGCAAATCCGCCTCTTCCTGAGGCACAGGCCGGGGCGGTCTGCCCCGGCCAGAAACCGGTGATTGCCCTGCCTTGCGGCGGGGTAGCGGGTGCCGGGCGATGCCTTTAATGGCGCCCGGTTGAAATGTTAGTTATTACAATGTTTTACACTTTGTTCGCGGTCCGGTCCTCCGGTCCGCGTCTCGGCCTGGCGTCTTCGCGACATTGATTAGGCACAGTCTAACCAAGGCTTCCGAAACCCATCATTTACCAGACCCTGCGCGGGCAATCCTATGGGACAGATCCCGCTTTTATCCCCTTCAGGCATCAAGGACGTCCCCAGATGCGCGACCCGAAATATGACATCCTGTTCGAGCCGCTGGCCATTGGCCCGCTGGTGGCGAAGAACCGTTTCTACCAGGTGCCGCATTGCAACGGGGGCGGCTACCGCGATCCCTCGGCCGCCGCCGCGATGCGCGGGATCAAGTCGGAAGGCGGCTGGGGTGTCATCTTCACCGAGCAGACCGAGATGCACCATACCTCGGAAATCACCCCTTTCATCGAGCTGAGGCTCTGGGAGGACAAGGATATTCCGGGGCTGCGCCGCATGTCGGATGCGATGAAGACCCATGGCGCGCTGGCCGGTATCCAGCTGGCCTATTCCGGCATCAACGGCCCGAATTTCTACACGAAAGAGGTGCCGCTGGCACCCTCGGCGCTGCCGATCCGGACCTTCACCAATGACCCGGTCTCGGCGCGGGCAATGACGAAATCCGATATCACCGACCTGCGGCGCTGGTTCGTCAATGCCGCGAAACGCTCGAAAATCGCCGGGTTTGACCTGATCTGCCTGTACGGCGCGCATGGTTTCGGGATCTTCCAGCATTTCCTGTCGCGCGCCACCAATCACCGGACCGACGAATATGGCGGCAGCCTGGAGAACCGCTCGCGGTTTGCCCGCGAGGTCGTCGCCGATATCCGCGATGCGGTGGGCGATACGATGGCGATCACCATGCGGGTCAGCCTTGACGAGAATATCGGCAATCTCGGCTTTTCCAATGCCGAGGTGCGTGAGTTTGTCGAGATGAATGCCGATCTGCCCGATCTCTGGGATCTGGCCCAGGGCGCCTGGGAGGATTGCTCGGGCCCGTCGCGGTTCAAAGAGGAAGCCGCGCAGGAGGTGCTGGTTTCCGGCATTCGCGAGCTGTCGTCGAAGCCGGTTGTCGGCGTGGGCCGTTTCACCTCCCCCGATGTGATGGCGCGGATGATCCGTCAGGGGGTGCTCGATTTCATCGGCTGCGCGCGGCCCTCGATCGCCGACCCGTTCATTCCGAAAAAGATTGACGAGGGGCGGGTGGAAGACATCCGCGAATGCATTGGCTGCAATATCTGCATCACCGGCGATATGACGATGTCGATCAGCCGCTGTACCCAGAACCCGACCTTTATGGAGGAGTGGAGGAAGGGCTGGCATCCCGAGAAGATGAACGCCAAAGGCGACAGCCAGAATGTGCTGATCGTCGGCTCCGGCCCTGCGGGCCTTGAGGCCGCGCGCGCGCTGTCCTTGCGCGGCTATGACGTCGCGCTGGCCGAGGCGACGACGATTCTCGGTGGCCGCGTGGCGCGTGAACGCCTGCTGCCGGGGCTGAGCGCCTGGGGGCGCGTCGTTGATTACCGGCAATACCAGATCAGCCAGCGCCCCAATGTCGAGACCTATTTCGACAGCCGCCTTGGCGCCGAAGAGATCCTGGAATTCGGCTTCCAGAATGTCTGTATCGCCACGGGTGCGCATTGGCGCCGCGATGGCGTGGCGCGTCAGCATGTGGTGCCGATGGAGATCGACGGTGCCATGGCCCTCTGGACGCCCGATGATGTGATGGCCGGGAAACACCGCCAGGACCTGAGCGGCAAGACCGTCGTGGTCTATGATGATGACCATTATTACATGGGCGGCGTCATGGCCGAGGTGATGGCGAAGGCGGGCGCGACGGTGACCCTGGTGACGCCCTCGGCCTATGTCTCGGACTGGACCAGAAACACGCTGGAGCAGGGCGCGATCCATCTGCGGCTGGCGGAGCTGGGCGTCGATATCCGTCTGAACACCGGCATGACGGCGGTGCGTGGCGCGTCGGTTGAGGTGAATTGCACCTATACCGACCGCCGCCAGCAGATCGAGGCGGATGCCGTGGTGATGGTCGCCTCGCGCCTTGGCGATGATGCACTTTACAATGATCTGGTCGCGAGAGAGGCAGACTGGGCCGATGCCGGTATCCGTTCCGTCAAACTGATCGGTGATGCCGCAGCCCCTGCGCCCATCGCCTGGGCCACCTATGCCGGGCACCGCTATGCGCGCGAACTGGACATGCCCGATATCGGCGACGCGCTGCCGTTCCGCCGCGAAGTCACCGAACTTGAACCGCTGTGAGGATGGCCATGGACAGGGATAAGGCCGTCGAGGTCAAAAGCGTTTCCAAACATTTCGGCACCTATCAGGCGCTGAAATCGGTCAGCTTCGACATTGGCGAGAATGAGTTTTTCACCATGCTGGGGCCTTCGGGCTGCGGCAAGACCACGCTTTTGCGGATGCTGGCGGGGTTCGAGTCCCCCGATCAGGGCTCGATCCTCTTGCATGGGCGCGAGGTGACGCAGATCCCGCCGCATAAGCGCCGCGTGAATACGGTCTTCCAGTCCTACGCGCTGTTTCCGCATATGACGCTGGAACAGAATGTCGCTTACGGCCTTGAAAACCTTGGCTGGGAGCGGGCAAAGATCCGCGCCCGCACCGGCGAGATGCTGGAGCGCGTGCATATGTCGGCAATGGCCACCCGCAAGCCCGGCCAGCTTTCGGGCGGGCAGCGGCAGCGGGTGGCGCTGGCCCGCGCGCTGGCGCCCGAGCCGGAGATCCTGCTGCTGGATGAGCCGCTTTCGGCGCTGGATCTGAAGCTGCGCCAGGCGATGCGCGATGAATTGCGCAATCTGCAGCGCGATACCGGCATCACTTTTGTCTTCGTCACCCATGACCAGGAAGAGGCGCTCGACATGTCGGACCGCATCGCGGTCCTGGGCGCGGGTGAGGTGCAGCAGATCGGCACCCCGGCGCAGATCTACGAAGAACCCGTGAACCGTTTCGTCGCGGATTTCGTGGGCGAGACCAATTTCCTCGATGTCGAGGTGCTGGACTCGCGTGAGGGTCAGGCCACGATCCGCACGCCCCTTGGCACCTTCGGGGTGCCCGCGACCGGCGCGGCGCAAAAGGGCCGCGCGACGCTGTCGATCCGGCCGGAAAAGATCAATCTCGGTGATCAGGCCGCCGGAGGCATCACGCTGGCCGCGCGTGTCGTGAACCAGAATTACATGGGCGGCTTCACCCATTATACGCTGGAGACCGGAGGGGTGACCTTACGCGCCTCGCGCCGCAATGCGTCGCGCCAGGGCGATCTGGTGGCGACGGGGGCGGATGTCACCATCGGTTTCCTGCCGGGATCCGCGCGGGTGCTGGCATCATGAGGCGGCTTGCGAACAATCTGCCCTTCTGGGGACTGTTGCCGGCCTGGGCGCTGATGGGGTTCGCGCTGATCCTGCCGATCCTGATCATCGCCGCCGTTTCGGTCGCGACGCGCGGCTCGCATGGTGGTTTCACCTGGGATTTCAACCCGGCGGGCTATGCCCAGATCCTCTTCAACGAGGGCTGGTCGGGGGAACTGGAATTCACCCCGCAATATCTGATCATCATTGGCCGCACCTTCCTGCTGGCGGGTGCCACGACGGCGCTTTGCCTGATTTTCGCGCTGCCGGTGGCCTGGTATATCTCGCGCCAGACGCCGGGGATGCGCGCGATCCTGGTCTATCTGGTGACGCTGCCCTTCTGGGTCTCGATGATCCTCAGGGTCTATGCCTGGATGATCATCCTCGGCAAAGACGGCCCCCTGCCACGGTTTCTGGAGACTTTCGGCCTCGCGCCGGGGACGAGCTTTATGTTCAACGATGGCGCGACACTGGTGGCAATGGTCTATACCTGCATGCCGCTGATGGTGCTGCCGATCTATGCCTCGATCGAAAAGCTGGATCTGACGCTGATCGAGGCCTCGCATGACCTGCATGGAAACCGTTTCACCACCTTCCGCCGGGTGATCCTGCCGCTGACCGCGCCGGGGATCGTCTCGGGCGCCATTCTCGTCTTCGTTCCCGCTTTGGGCGCGGTGCTGGAGCCTGTGCTGATGGGCGGCGGCAAGCAGATGATGATGGGCTCGCTCATTCAGCTGCAATTCGGCGGCGGGCGCAACTGGCCGTTTGGTGCCGCGATTGCCATGGTGCTGATGGGGCTGGTGATGCTGTTCCTGATCGTCACCGCGCTGCGTGCCGCACGCCGGACCGCCGGGATGGAGGCACGCGCATGAGCCGTAGCCATGATGTGAAACGTTATCCGGGCTTTGGCTGGCTGACGCTGGTATTCTTCGTCTGGCTCTATCTGCCGCTGATGGTGGTGGTGGTCTATTCCTTCAACGCGAACCGCATCGCCGGGGTCTGGACCGGATTTTCCCTCGACTGGTATGCTTCGGCGCTGAAGAACCAGGCGCTGATGAATGCGCTGAAAACTTCGGTCACGGTGGCGCTGATCGCGACGGCGGTGGCGACGAGCGTGGCGCTGATGGCGGCGCTGGCGATCATCCGGGGCAAGAATGTGCGGTTTCGGCGCCTGTCCGAGACGGTTGTGAACCTGCCGCTTTTACTGCCCGAGATCGTGCTGGCAGTGGCGAGCCTGATCCTCTTCTCGCTGGTCGGGCTGCAAAACGGGCTCCTGAAGCTGATCCTTGCCCATTCCGCCTTTTGCACGCCCTTTGCCTTCCTGCCGATCCGGGCGCGGCTGCAGGGCATGAGCCTCGATTTCGAAGAGGCCAGCGCCGATCTCTATGCCGGCCGCTGGACCACCTTCCGCCGGGTGACGCTGCCGCTGATCTTCCCGGGCGTGTTCTCCGGCGCGATGCTCGCCTTCCTGATCTCGATGGATGACTTCATCACCTCGAACATGCTGGCCTCGGGCGGCACCACCACATTGCCGGTCTATATCTTCTCGCTGATCCGGTCCGGCACCACGCCCGAGCTGAACGCCATCGGCACGCTGATGATCCTGGCCTCGCTGATCCTTGCCACCGCAGCACTTCTGGTCGCGCGGCGCGGCACAAAACCCTGAAAAACCAAAGAAACCAACAGAGGATGTGACTATGAAAACCCTGCTTTCCGCATCGGCCCTTGCGCTGATCACCGCCACCGCCACTGGCACCGCCGCTCAGGCTGAGGGCAATCTGAACCTTTATGTCTGGGCGGATTCCATCAATCCCGAACTGATCGCGACGTTTTCGAAAGAGTACGATGTCAAGGTCAATGTCGACAGCTATACCTCGAACGAGGATCTGTTGACCAAGCTGCAGGCGGGGTCTTCGGGCTATGACCTCTCGACCCCCTCGCAGCATTTCCTGCGTGTGATGATCGATGAGGGGCTGATCGAGAATTACGGGGCAAACAAGCTCGAGGCCTTCAACAATATCGAAGAAAAATGGCGCAATCAGTGGTGGGATGAGACCCAGGAATATTCGATCCCGATCGCCTATGGCACGGCCGGTTTCGCGATCAATTCCGATCTCTACAAAGGCCCGACCGACTCGATGAAAGTGTTCTTCGAGCCCGAGGGAGAGCTCTTTGGCAAGATCGCCATGCTGTCTTATCCCGATGAGGTGGTCGGCGCGGCGCAGCTTTATCTTGGCGTGCCTTTCTGTTCGGAAGACCCCGATGAGATGAAGCGCGTGCTGGATCTTCTGATGGCGCAAAAGCCCGCAGTTGCCGCCTATTCCTCGGACAATATCGCCAGCCGTCTGGGCTCGGGTGAGGTGCTGTCGCATTTCTGGTGGCAGGGTGAGGTTCTGAAAGCCCGCAAGGGCGGGGCGCCCTTTGCCTTTGCCTTCCCGAAAGAGGGGCTGGTGGGCTGGATCGATTCCATGGTGATCCCGAAAGGCGCGCCAAACCAGGAGAATGCGGTGAAGTTCATCGAGTTCATGTCGCGTCCGGAAAATGCCACCGCGCAGATGAATTACTACGCCTATTCCTCGCCGATGAAGGTCAATGCCGAGGATATCATCTACACGCCGGAAAACGCGCCGGAGCTGTTCATCGAAGTGCCGATTGAATTCTCGCGCACCTGCTCGCCTGCGGCTCAGGATCTGGTGAACCGGGTCTGGACCCAGCTGCTGCAATAAGCCGCCTTGCCTGACCGGGGCCGGGAGCGATCCCGGCCCCTTTCCCGTTTTGGCCGGAGGGGAAGATGTCCGCCGATCTGGTGATCCTGAACGCACATATGCGCCCGCTTTTCGCCGCCCCCGGCTCCACTGCGATTGCGGTGGCGGCGGGGCGCATCCTTGCAACCGGCGATGATGCGGCGATCCGCACCCATATCGGGGCGGAGACCCGGGTGATCGACGCCGGAGGGCGCGCGCTGATGCCCGGCTTTATCGAGAGTCATCTGCATCTGATGATGGGCGGCGCAGCACTTTCGATGCTGAATATGGGCGCGCTGTTCGGCTTTGATCCGGTCCGTGCGGCGCTGACGGATTTCGCCGCCACGCAACCCGGCGACGGCATCCTGTTCGGCTATGCGGTGAATTATGTGATCTTTGGCGAGGGGACGCGCCCCGACCGCCACATCCTTGACCGCATCATCCCGGATCGCCCGCTTTGCCTGATCGCGACCGATCTCCATTGTGCCTGGGCCAATACAAGCGCGCTGGAACTGGCCGGGATCCTCCATGGCGCCGATCCTGGCCCCGGGTCTGAGGTGGTGATGGGGGCGGATGGTCTCGCCAGTGGTGAATTGCGCGAGTTTGCGGCGATGAACAGGGTTAAGATGCTCTCGCCCCTGCAGGGCCGTGACGCGATGGATTACCGCATGACCGGGCAGGAGACCGCCGGCGCGCGCGACCATGACCGCGCAGTGATCCGGGCTGCGGGCGATTATTGCGCGAGCCTTGGCATCACCCGCGCGGTGAATATGGACGGCAATGCCTGGCAGGCCGGGCTGATGCGCGATCTGGCGCTCGCGGGTGAGATGCCGGTCAGGGTCAGCCTGCCTTTGATGCTTGAGGCGAAAGACGGCGTCGAAGGCGTTGCCCGGATCGGTGATTTCGGCGCGGAAGTGCCCGGCTGGCTGTCCTTTGGCCGCATCAAACTGTTCATGGACGGGGTATTCGACACCTGGACCGCGCTGACCGTCACCGATTATCCCGACCGGCCCGGTTTCCGATCGGACCCCCTGATCCCGCCGGATCTGTTCAACCGGATCTGTGTCGAGGCCGACCGCAGGGGCCTTCAGATCACCACCCATGCGGTGGGGGATGGCGCGGTGCGCGCGGTGATCGACGGCTATGAGGCGGCGGCCCTTGCCAATGGTAAGCGCGATGCCCGCCACCGGATCGAACATATCGACACCATCACGCCCGATGACCTTGACCGGCTGAAACCCCTTGGCATCACCGCCTCGATGCAGCCGGTGCATCCGCCGGGGTCCGCCGGGCTGCCACTGGAGCCGACGACCACCATCATGGGCCGCGCCCGCTGGCCCACCGCCTTCCCCTGGGCGATGATCCTGGCCCGCGATGTGCCGCTGGCTTTCGGCACCGACTGGCCGGTCTCGCCGCTGTCGCCGCTCTACGCGATCCATTGCGCCCTGACGCGCCGCCTTTGGGCGGATGACATGCCCGACCAGCGCATCAGTCTTGATGAATGCCTGGCCGCCTATACGACCGGCGGCGCCTTTGCCGATTTCAATGAGACCCGGGCCGGGCGCCTGGCCCCGGGCTATGACGCCGATCTGGTGTTGATTGATGGCAGCCTCGAAAACCTTGCGACAGATGCGCGCGCGGCCACAGTCGCGCTGACCATCTGCGCCGGCAAAATCACATATGGAACATTCTGATGGACAGCTTTGACTATATCATCATCGGCGCCGGGGCGGCGGGCTGCGTGCTGGCGAACCGGCTTTCCGCCAATCCGAAATCGCGTGTGCTGGTGATCGAATCCGGCGGCTCGGATCGCGATATCCGTGTGAAAGTGCCGGCGGGAATTCTGGCTATGTATGGCCGCAAACGCTTTGATTACGGCTATACCGGGGTGAAACAGCCCGAACTGAACAACCGTGAGATCCCGGTCAATCGGGGGCGGATGCTCGGGGGCTCGTCCTCGCTGAACTCGATGCTTTATATTCGCGGCGCAGCGGCGGATTACGACGAATGGGCGGCGCTTGGCTGTCAGGGCTGGGCCTGGTCGGATGTGCTGCCATTGTTCAAAGACCTCGAGCAGAACCAGGTCGGCCAGGACCCGCGGCTCCATGGCGCCAAGGGCGAGCTGATCGTGGCGCGTCCGAAAGACCCGAACCCGGTTTGCGAGGATTACATCCGCGCGGGCGAGACGCTCGGCCTGCCAAGGAACACCGATTTCAACGGCGACAGCCAGCTGGGCCTTGGCGTCTATGATGTGACGCAGAAGAACGGCATCCGCTTTTCCGCCTATAATGCGTATCTGGAGCCGGTGCAGGGCCGGGCGAACCTTACCATTATGACCGGCACTGACCTCAGGCGGCTGATCCTGCAGGGGCGCCGCGTCACCGGGGTCGAGGTTTTGCGGGGTGGTGTGGTACAGACCATCCGGTGCCGGGGCGAGGTGGTGCTTTCGACGGGCGCAATCGGCACGCCCATGGCGCTGATGGCGTCGGGGATCGGGCCGGGGGCGGCGCTTGCGGGGCAGGGGCTCCAGGTGGTCCATGACCTGCCCGGCGTCGGCCAGAACCTGCGCGACCATGTCGACGGCATGATCACGGTCAGGTCGGATTCGACCCGGACGCTCGGCTTTTCGGTCCGCAATGCGGCAAGCCTGCTGGCCGCGCCCTTCCGCTTCGCCGCAAGCCGAAAGGGGATGCTGTCGACGAATTACGTCGTCGCCGGTGGGTTTGCCCGCACAGCCCTGGCGGAAAACGATTTGCCGGATGTGCAGTTCCATTTCGTCCCCGGCTATCGCAGCCATCGCGGCAGGCTGGTCGAATGGGGCCATGGTTTCGCGGTGCATACCTGCGTCTTGCGGCCGCGCTCGGTCGGCGAGATCCGGCTGCGGCGCGACGGCGCGGGCGTCACCCATGAGATCGACCACCGCTTTTTCAGCGACCCCCGCGATGCGCATGTGCTGGTCGAGGGGATCAAACTCTCCCGCCGCATCTTTGCCGCAGCACCGATGGCCGGCCTCAGGGGGCGCGAGGTCCTGCCCGGGCCTGCGGTTCAGACCGATGACGAGATCCTCGCTTACCTTAGGGCCGAGGCGCTGACCGTCTATCACCCGGTGGGCACCGCGAAGATGGGTACTGACGCGATGGCAGTGGTCGATCCGGTGACGATGAAGGTGCATGGCATCGACGGGTTGCGCGTGGCCGATGCCTCGGTGATGCCGACGCTGATCGGCGGCAACACCAATGCGCCGAGCCAGATGATCGGCGAAAAGGCGGCAAGGGCGATCCTTGCCGCGTGAGGCGCTGCCCAGTCCCCGCCGCATGGCGCGGTGCCCAGTCCCTGCCGCATGACGCGGCGGGCCATCCTCGCGGCATAGGTTTCGCTGAAACACAGGCTCAACAAATACTCATCCCAAGCCCCGGGCGAAGCGGTTACAAATCCCCCGAGGCCTTTATACCCTTCAGGAGCATGACATGCCCGTCCACAAGCGGATCCGCCCCTTCAACACCAAAGAAACCTATCCCGAGCAAAAGCTGAACAATGACCTCTGCCAGGCCGTTGTGGCGCGTGGGGCGACCGTATTCGTGCGCGGCCAGATCGGCCAGGATCTCGACACCCGCGAAAGCGTCGCGATCGGCGATGTGGCGGGCCAGGCGCGCAAGGCGATGGAAAACATCAAAATGCTGCTGGAGGAATCGGGTTCCGACCTGACCCATATCTGCCGCGTGGTGATCTATCTGATCGACATCCGCTACCGCGAGGCGGTCTATAATGTGATGGGAGAATATCTGAAGGGCGTGTTCCCGGTCTCGACCGGCCTTGTTGTCTCCGCGCTTGCCCGCCCCGAATGGCTGGTCGAGATCGAGGCCACCGCCGTCATCCCGGATACGGTCTGATCGGGGAGCATAAGCGATGACCTTCTCCATCTCGGCCCGTTGTGCCGATACCGGCATGTTCGGGATCGCGGTCAGTTCGTCCTCGCCTGCGGTCGCGGCGCGCTGTGCGCATGTCAGGGCCGGGGTGGGCGCGGTCTCGACGCAAAATATCACCGACCCGTCGCTGGGGCCGAAAGGGCTTGATCTGATGGCATCGGGTCTGTCGGCCGGGGCGGCGCTGGCGCGGCTGGTGGCCGGGGCGCCGCATATCGAATACCGCCAGCTGGCGCTGGTGGACCGCAATGGCGGCACGGCCAGCCATTCCGGCGCCCGGACACTGGGCCGTCACGCTTCGGCGCAAGGCACGGGTGTGGTGGCGGCGGGGAATATGCTGTCCTCCGACACCATCCCCGCCACCATGGTCGCGGCCTTTCAGGCGGCACCGGGCCATCTCGGCGACCGTCTGCTGACGGCGATGCGTGCCGCGATCGGGGCGGGCGGCGAGGAAGGCCCGGTCCATTCGATGGGTCTTGTGATGGTTGACAAGGTCTCGTGGAATGTCGCCGATCTGCGCATCGACTGGACCGAGGGCGATCCGATTGCGGAATGCGCCGCACTCTGGACCCGCTGGCAGCCCGAGATGGCGGCCTATGTCACCCGCGCCCTGAACCCGTCTCAGGCGCCGGGTTACGGCGTGCCCGGAGATCCCTGAAGCGCGATCCGCAATGCTTGCTTTCGGGGTGGTTACCTGCCTCCCCTGAGGGCGGTCGGGGGCAATGGCTCCCGCTTCCCCGGCCGCCAATTTCCACTCTGCCGGACCCTGCCAGAGGCCTGACGCGATGCCTGAGACGACCGAGATCCCCGAGGCCACCGAGATCCCCGGGACGACCGAGATTCTCGCCCGGCTGATCGCCGAGCCGACGCTGTCGCGCCAGCCGAACCTCGCGCTGCTGGATTATGTCGAGGGGCTGCTGGTCCCCGCCGGCGCCAGGATCGAGCGTTTTGCCGCTCCCGATGGCAGCCGTGCCAATCTTTGGGCCACAATCGGGCCCGATGGCCCCGGCGGCGTCATCCTGTCGGGCCATAGTGACGTGGTGCCGGTGACGGGCCAGGCCTGGAGCTCTGATCCGTTCACGCTGACGGAAAAGGACGGGCGGCTTTATGGGCGCGGCACGGCGGATATGAAGGGCTTCGTCGCAAGCGCCATCCGCGCCGCGCTGCTGGCTGCGCAAGGGGGGCTCGCGGTGCCGCTGCATCTCGCGCTGTCCTATGACGAGGAAATCGGCTGTATCGGCGTGCGCGCGCTGATCGGGGCGCTGGCGGGGCGGGTGGACCGCCCGGCTCTGTGTATCATCGGCGAGCCGACCGCGATGCAGATCGCCACCGGCCATAAGGGCAAGCGCGCGCTGAAAGCCTGCTGCCACGGGGTCGAGGGCCATTCCGCGCTGGCGCCAAAAGCGCTGAACGCGCTGCATCTGGGTGCCGAATTCATCCTGGCGCTGGAGGCCGAACAGGCGCGTCTGCGCGAGAGCGGCGCGCAGGATCCGGATTACGATATTCCCTATTCCACCATCCATGCCGGCGTGATGCAGGGCGGCACCGCGCTGAACATCGTGCCCAACCTGTGCGAAATCGACTTCGAGATCCGCAATGTCGCGGCCGATGATCCGGCGCGGATCCTTGCGGATATCCGGGGCGCGGCGGCCGGGATCACCGCGCGGCACGGGAACCGCTTTCCCACGGCGCGGATCGGGGTGGAGGAGGTCTCGGGCTATCCCGGTCTCGACACGCCGAAGGACAGCGCGGCGGTGGCCTGGCTGCGTAGCCTCCTGGGCCCCGATGCCGGGCTGATCAAGGTCGCTTTTGGCACCGAGGGCGGGCTTTTCGACCAGACGCTTGGCCTGCCGGTGCTGATCTGCGGCCCGGGCTCGATGGATCAGGGGCATAAGCCGGACGAATATGTCAGCCTTGCGCAGCTGGCCGCCTGTGACACGATGCTGGCCTCGCTGGTGGAACGGCTCAGATCCGGGAACCCGGGCTTGGGCGGGCTCAGCTGAGCGCCTGCACCTTTGCCATGAAGGCCTGGACCGGCAAAGCGCGCGCGGCATGGGGCGCGGGGCGCCGCGTCGCCAATGCGATCGAGACCTGAGGCGAGGGACCGGCGAGCTCCTTATAGACCACGCCCTCCAGCCTCAGCCGCCGCATCGCCGCCGGCATCAGTGAAAAGCCCAGGCCCGCAGAAATCAGCGACAGGACTGTGACGATCTGCGGCGCGAGCTGGCCCATGCGCGGCTCGAACCCGGCCTCGCGACAGGCGAGGATGGCGGCGTCATGCAGACTGATGCCCACCTCGCGCGGGGTCAGGATCAACGGCTCTTCCGCCATGTCCTGCAGCCGGGCGGCGGGTTCGCGGGGAAAGGGGTCGCTGGCCCCGGACCGCGCCAGCACCAGCCGTTCAGAAGCGAAAGTCAGGCATTCGAGCCCCGGTGGATCCGAGCGCGAGGGCCGCAGGATCGCGGCATCAAGCCGTCCCTCCAGCACATCTTCGCGCAACCGCACCGAATTTGATTCCGTCAGCATCAGCGCGATGCCAGGCCGCTCGGTGCGGAATTCGCGGATCAATTGCGGCACCAGCGGGTTCAGCGCCGCCGTGCCGGTGATCCCCAGACGCAAAAGCCCGGTGCGCCCCTCGGCCGCAAGACGCGCGGCAGCGGCAGCCCCGGCGGCAGCATCGGGCAGCGCCTGAACCCGGTCGCGAAAGGCGCGGCCGGCCTCGGTCAGCTCGGCCCCATGCGGCACCCGGCGAAACAAAGCGGTGCCGATCTCGGCCTCAAGATCGCGGATCTGCTGGCTCAGCGGCGGCTGCGCGATCCCCAGCCGCTGCGCCGCGCGGGTGAAGTTTCCCTCGGCGGCGATGGCGAGGAAATAGCGGATATGGCGCAGCTCCATTGCAATACCTTTTTCATATCGGACTGCGCTGAATTATATATTGGACGAATGGGCTGGCGGGCAATAGCTCTGGGCAAAGTCAAAGCCCCGAAAGCGCCATGAGCCAGAATCCCAATCCCGCCGGAGACAGCCATATCCATCGTGGCAGCCCGGAATTCACGCGGGTGCGGCTGGCGCTGTTTCTGGCCGGTTTTGCCAGTTTCGCGCTGATCTATAGCGTGCAGCCGCTGTTGCCGGCCTTTGCCACTGCTTTCGATGTCTCGCCTGCGGTCAGCTCGCTGGCGCTGTCGCTGACCACCGGCTGCCTCGCGCTGTCTATCATGGTGATGGGCGCCTGGTCGCAAAGCCTTGGCCGCAAAGGGGTCATGGTGGTCTCGATGCTGGGGGCGGCGCTGATCAACCTGGGCATCGGGGCGCTGGAGGGCTGGCATCTGTTGCTGGTCGCGCGGGCGGCAGAGGGGCTTTTGCTGGGCGGCGTGCCGGCGGTGGCGATGGCCTGGCTTGCCGAAGAGATCGCGCCCGAGGATCTGGGCCGCGCCATGGGGATCTATATCGCCGGCACCGGTTTTGGCGCCATGTGTGGCCGGGTGGGCATGGGGATACTCGCGGATCTGGGCGACTGGCGGCTTGCCATGGCGGTGCTGGGCGGGCTGTGCCTGGTTTCCGCCCTTGGCTTCGCCTGGCTGCTGCCGCCCTCGCGGAATTTCCAGGCCGCGCGCGGGGCGGGGCTGCGCTTCCACCTTGCCGCCTGGGCCGGGCATCTGAGGAACCCCGCTTTGCGCCGGCTTTACGGCATCGGCTTTTGCCTGACGAGCATCTTTGTCACCCTGTTCAACTATGCCACCTTCCGCCTGCGCGCGCCGGAATTCGGCCTGTCGCAGCTGCAGGTGAGCCTGATCTTCCTGACTTTCGGTTTCGGCATGATCTCCTCCCAGGTGGCGGGCAATCTGCTGGACCGGCTGGGGCGAAGGCCTTTGCTGATCCTCGCCTTCCTGTTGTCGGGGGCGGGCGCGCTGGTGACGCTGTCAGGCGATCTCTGGGTGATCATCACCGGTATCGCTTTGACAACCATCGGCTTTTTCATCGCCCATTCGGTGGCAAGCAGCGCGGTAGGCCAGGCGGCGATTGGGGCAAAGGGGCATGCGGCTTCGCTGTATCTTTTATTCTATTATGCCGGGGTCAGCGTGACCGGCTCGGCGGCGGGCTGGCTGTGGCAGCAGGGCGGCTGGCCGGCAGTGGTCGGGCTGGCGCTGGTGATGACGGTGGCGGGCGGGCTTCTTGCCGCCTTCGGCGCCCGGGTCGGCAGCTACAGGGGGTGAGGGCGATGCGGCTGGTCCTGGTGCCTGGTCTTCTGAACGATGCGGCGCTGTGGCATGACCAGCTTGCCCCGCTGGCTGCGGTCTGCGAGCCGGTGGTGGCCGATATCACGCAAGGCGAGACCCTGGAGGAGCTTGCACGGGCAGTGCTTACGGCGGGCGGCCCGCGTTTCGCGCTGGCGGGGTTCTCGCTGGGCGGTATCGTCGCGCAAGAGGTGATGCGCCGCGCGCCGGAGCGCGTCAGCCATCTCGCACTGATCGACACCACCATGCTGCCCGATGGCGCAGACCGCGCGGCAGAACGGCGCTGTCTGATGGCGCTGGCCGCCGATCCCGGCACATTCCACGGCTTTGGTGAAAAGCTGCTGGCGCGCTATCTGGCGCCGGAAAACCTCGGCAATGCGGCGATTGCGGCCCGGATCCGTGAGATGACCCGCCGGCTGGGGCCCGGGGTCTTTATCCGCCAAAGCCTGATCCAGCGACCCGATAGCCGCGATCTCTTGCCCCGGATCACGGTGCCGTCCCTGGTTTTGTGCGGCGCGCATGACCAGATCACGCCCCCTGAAATCAGCCGCGAAATGGCCCGCCTGATCCCTGGGGCACGGATCGCCATCGCAAACCATGCCGGCCATATGCTGCCGCTTGAGGCGCCGCTTCTGGTAAGCGAGGCGCTGAAGCGGCTGATCCTGCGCTAAGGCCCGACCGTGATCCCCGCGCGCACCTCGGCGAGGATTTCCCCGGCCAGCGCCGGATCGTCGCAGGCTTTCGCCAGCACCACCGCCCCCACCATCGCGGCCCAGGTCCGGATCGCGATGCGGCGCTGCTCGTCAGACGCGGCCCCGGGCGCCAGCACCCCCAGCCGGTCGATCTGGACGCGGATGCTTTCAGTCAGCGCCGCGCGGGCCTCGGGCGAGTGATGCACCATATCGGGGCCAAGCGCCGGGGCCAGCGCCGGGATATGGCAGCCCTTCGAGGGATCATCGCAAAGCCCGGGCGAGAGATAGGCGTCGAGGAAGCTTTCCAGATCGGGTTTCGCCTCGCGCATCTTCTCGCAGCGATGGCGGAGAATCTGCGCGATCAGATCCTCTTTCGAGCGGAAATGGCCGTAAAACGCGCCATGAGTCAGGCCTGCGGCGCGCATCACCTCGGCCACGGTCACGCCGTCAAAGCCCTTCTGCTGAAACATATGGCAGGCTTCCTCCAGGATTTTCTCCCTGTTTTCAGCCATTTGTGCGCGAGAGACCTTCATCGCCTGACCTTGCCCGTTTCCTTTGTTGACATTTAACATGACAGCCGTAATGAATGCGGCAAACGTGATGGCTGTCATGTTTATAGCCCGCGCCCGCGGGCAAAACAACCTCCTCCGCCGGTCACCTCCCTCCCGGGGCCGGCGCCTCAGAACCGGATTGCCCCAGATGTCGACCGAGACCCTGTTTCGCCCCTTTACGCTGAAAACCCTTGCGCTGAAGAACCGCATCGTCATGGCGCCGATGACGCGGGGCATGGCGCCGGATGGCATTCCGGGCGCCGCCAATGCCGAATATTACCGCAAACGTGCCGCTGGTGATGTCGGGCTGATCCTGACCGAGGGCACGGTGATCGACCGTCCGGCCTCGCGCAATCTGCCGGGGATCCCGTTTTTCCATGGCGAGGCGGCGCTTGCGGGCTGGAAGGGTGTTGCCGATGCCGTGCATGCGGCGGGCGGCAGGATCGGGCCGCAGCTCTGGCATACCGGCTCGACCCGCGCCGGCAAATGGGAGCCGGAGGCGCCGGTCGAAAGCCCCTCGGGCGTGATCGGGCCGGATCAGCCGCGGGGCGTCGCCATGACCGAAGAGGATATTGCCGATACGGTTGCGGCTTTTGCCCGCGCTGCGGCGGATGCGAAACGGCTGGGCTTTGACACGGTCGAGCTGCATGGCGCCCATGGCTATCTGATCGACCAGTTCTTCTGGGAAGGCTCGAATACCCGCACCGATGTCTATGGGGGCGCCACCATCGCCGAACGCGCCCGTTTCGCGGCCGAGGCGGTCCGGGCTGTGCGCGCGGCCGTCGGCCCGGATTTCCCGCTGATCCTGCGCGTGAGCCAGTGGAAACAGCAGAATTACGATGCGCGTCTTGCCGCGACGCCTGACGAGATGACCGCCTGGCTCGCGCCGCTGGTCGAGGCAGGGGTGGATATCCTCCATTGCTCGCAACGCCGGGTCTGGGTGCCGGAATTCCCCGAGCTCGACGGCGAGAACGGGCTGAATTTCGCCGGCTGGGCCAAGAAGCTGACCGGGGCAGCAACGATCTCGGTCGGCTCGGTCGGGCTGGACAGCGAGTTTTTCGGCGCGTTCAAAGGGCAGGGCTCCGGCGCGGCGCCGATCGGCAATCTGCTGGAGCGGATGGCACGCGACGAGTTCGACCTGATCGCGGTCGGGCGGGTGTTGTTGGCCGATCCGGACTGGGCGGCCAAGGTCGAGGCGGGGCGGCTTGATGATCTGAAGGGCTTTACCCCCGAGGCGCTGGCCGCTCTGGTCTGAGCCTGATCCTGGAGGCTGTTCCGGGGGGGGCCGGGGCGCGCGCGGGCAACCCGGCCCCGGCAGGACAGAACGGTATAAAACAGCGCGGGATCGGCAAAGCCGGCCTCGCGCAACTGCATTTCCTCTTCGACCTGGGAAGGCCGCATCGGTTTTCGGCCACGACTCGCGCGGTCAGCGTCGCGAGACACCCGGCGCCGCCCAGGAACTGCAGCCCCGGAAAGCAGGTGGCGCCGTCAAAGGGGCCAGGTTCTGCATCCCCGATCAGCCCCTGCCGCACCGTAACCCGCGCCGCAAGCCTGCCAGGAAGCCGGGCGGCCTCGTCCGGCATCGGCCCGGACGGGGCGATCCCGAGGACGGTCCGGGCTGGGCGGGCCGTGGGAAAGGCCCGCAACTCCAGCCCGCCACCGGCGCCGGGGACCGGCATTCTCGCAGAATCCGGCGCGGCTTCCGGCAGGAGTATCTGCGCGATCCGGTGCAGGTCGTTAAAGCCCGGCACCCGGCCCGGTATGAGGTCGGCACAGGACCGGACGAGCCCCGGATCGCGGAACGGGGCGGCGGGCAGGGCAGGCGGGCTGCGGCCCGGGGGCGAAAGTCATCTCGATCACCGGCGCCTCGAATACGGCGCTGGCGAATTATTCCGATGTGCTGATCAATGTCGAGACGCTGGAGAACACCGATCTCTTCACGCCGACCACCTCGCGCATCGCGGCGCTGGTGGCGGTGGATATCCTCTCGACCCTGGTGGCGCGACGGCATGACCGGGTGGAAAGCCAGCGCCTGCTGCGGATGAAGCGCTACCTGAGCCAGGTCCGCAAGACCCAGATGTTCTGAACCTTTGCCACACTCCCGCAAAGGAAAAGGCGCCCCCGACCGGAGGCGCCTTTTCTTGTTTCTCCTTCCCTCAGGCTTTGAAATCGGCTGGTATGAGGGCATCGGGGAGGTTCTGGTAGGAAACGGGTCGCAGGAAGCGGCGGATGGAGAGGGTTCCGACCGATGTTGCGCCGAAATTGGTACTGGCGGGGTAAGGGCCGCCATGGACCATGGCATCGGCGACTTCCACGCCGGTCGGGAAGCCGTTGACCAGCACCCGGCCGGCCTTGCGCTCCAGCACCGGCAAGAGGGCTTTCGCCGCTTCGGTATCGCCTTCGTCCATATGGATCGTCGCGGTCAGCTGGCCCTCGAAGCCGCGCGCGAGGCGCTGCATCGCGGCCAGCGACTCCACCCGCACCACCAGCGCCAGCGGGCCGAACACCTCTTCCGACAGCGTGTGATCGGCGAGGAACTGATCGCCCGTGGTCTCGTAAAGGTTGGGCGAGGCCTGGCGGCCGCCGGACTCTGTCTCGTAAAGCGGTTTCACGCTGTTGCGCACCTGAAAACGGGCCTGGCCGTCGCGGTAGGCCTTTGCGATGCCATCGGTCAGCATGGTCTGCGGCCCGGTTTTCGCCAGCGCCTCTTTCATCGCGCCAACCAGCCGGTCGGCATCAGCCCCGTCCACCACCACGGCGATGCCCGGATTGGTGCAGAACTGGCCGGCGCCCATGGTCAGCGAGGCGGCCCAGCCGGTGCCAAGCGCCTCGGCGCGGGCGCGGGCGGCCTCGGGCAGGATGAACATCGGGTTGACCGAGCCCAGCTCGCCGAAGAAGGGGATCGGTTCGGGGCGCGCCGCGCAGAGGTCAAAAAGCGCGCGGCCGCCGGCCAGCGAGCCGGTGAAGCCGACCGCCTTGATCAGCGGATGCTGCACAAGGGCGGCGCCGACCTCGCGATTGCCGCCCTGGATCAGGCTGAAGACGCCCGGATGGATACCACATCTGGTGATTGCTGCATGGACCGCCTCGGCGATGATCTCGCCGGTGCCGGGATGGGCAGAGTGGCCCTTGACGACGACCGGGCAGCCCGCAGCCAGCGCGGCAGCGGTGTCGCCGCCGGCGGTCGAGAAGGCCAGCGGGAAGTTCGAGGCCCCGAACACCGCAACCGGGCCGATCGGCCGCTCGACCAGTTTCAGATCGGGGCGCGGCAGCGGCTGGCGCTCGGGCAGCGCCGCGTCATGGCGGCGGTCGAGATAATCGCCCTTGCGGATATGGCTCGCGAAAAGGCGCAGCTGGCCGGTGGTGCGGCCGCGCTCGCCCTGGAGGCGCGCGGCGGGCAGGCCGGTTTCCGAGGACCCGATTTCGGTGATCGCCTCTGCGCGGGCCTCGATCTCATCGGCGATGGTCTCAAGAAAGACGGCGCGCTCGTCGCGGGTCGACCAGCCGAAGGACCAGAAGGCCTCCTCGGCTGCCTGCGCCGCAAGGTCAACCTGCGCAACCGTGCCGGTCGAAAACTCAAACCCCGCGCCCTGCGCAGGCTCCGAGCGGAACCTGCCCGCGCCCGAAACCCAGGCGCCTGCGATCAGATGTTTGCCATGCGGGGTGAATATCATGTCAGCCTCTTTCCTGGTCGCGGCGGCTGCGGCCGGATCGGGCCGGGGCAGCATTTGCCGGTAGTTGCCGACAGTATGTATACAGAACTGCGGGGCGCAATGACAAGCAGCCTTGCCCGGGCCTTGCGCTTCTCTGTCAGGGCACAAATGGAACACCTGGCCGGAATCCTGCCTGGGAAGTGATTGCCCTGTTTCCTGACAAAAATATTAAGGTATATTGGAGGCATGAATTTTCGCCCCGCAATGACCAGTGAGACGACCGGCATCGACCTGCTTGCGCCTTTGACCTGGCGCGAATTGCCGGGGGTGGTCACCGATGTCTGGCAGGTGGCGGTGGGCCGCAATGGTCAGGGCAGCTACCTGGCGCCGGATCCGAGGATCGTCGCGGTGCTGGGAGAGGGTGACAGCGAGATGCGGCTGGCCAATGGGCGCGGGCGGCGGGCGCAGCCGGTGCGGATCGGTTTTGTCCCTGCCGGGCTGGCGATGCGATCCAGTTTTCGCAGGCCAGGGCTGCTGGCGCATCTCGATATCCATCTGCATGAGGCGACACTTGCCGGGCGGCTGGTTTCGGCCGGTATCGACCCGGCGGCGCTGATCCATACGCCCTTGATGCTGGCCGCGCTGGCGCCGGCCGAGGCGCTGGCGGCGGCGATGGCCGAGGAGATCCGGGCCGCGAGTTTCAGCGCCGCAGCCCTGGACGGTATTCTGGATAAATTGCTTATGGCGCTGTTCGGAGAGGCCCGCCTGCCGCAGGCGCCACTCTACCGGGGCGGGTTGACGCCCGGGCAGCTGGCGCGGGTTGACCGGCTGATGCGCGAGGAGCTGCACCGCCCGGTGACGGTTGCGGAAATGGCGGCGGCGGTAGATCTCTCGGAAAGCTGGTTCGACCATGCCTGGAGCCAGAGCCGGGGAGAGCCTCCGCATCGCGCCCTGCAGCGCCTGAGGATCGAGCGCGCCAAAGAGCTGCTCGTGCAAAGCGATCAGAGCCTCGCCTCGGTCGCTCAGGATTCGGGTTTTGCCGATCAGGCGCATTTCACCCGCTCGTTCCGCAAGCAGACCGGGGCCACGCCAGGCCATTGGCGGCGCGACCAGACGGGGGCCAGGCGCTCCTGACCCTTCCGCTGCCCGGGAATGGCGGCCGACCTGGTGCAAAATTCCCGACAGTTTTAGTCAATACCGGGCCGCCGCCATGCTCTAGACGCGAGGCAAAGGGCAGAGCCGCCGGCGCTGCCCCGGGACTGTCACGCAGGGATCAGGCATATGACAACAAGACCATCTTTCCTTCGGCTTCTGGCGGGCACCACCGCGCTGAGCTGCGCCTTTGCTTTGCCGGCCATGGCCCAGGAAGAGCCGGTCGAACTGGGCACCATCACGCTGGAATATGAGGGCGCCGAAGCGGTGGGCAATGCGGTCAACCCGAACACGCTGTCGGGGATGAAGACCGCAACCAGCCTGACCGAGGTGCCGCAATCGGTCAGCGTTGTCGGGCGTGATTTCTTCGCGAAAGAACAGCCGCGCAAGGTGGACCAGATCCTGAACGGCATCGCCGGGGTACAGTCGCAGCTTTACGGTTATGACAGCGATACCAACTGGTTCTATATCCGCGGCTTCAACTCTTTCGACACCGGCGCCTTCATGGACGGGCTGTCGCTCTTCTCTTACAGCTTCGGCACCTTCTATATCGACCCTTTCCTGCTGGAGCGGGTCGAGGTGCTGAAAGGCCCGGCCTCGATGCTTTATGGCGCATCAAGCCCCGGCGGCGTGGTGAATTACGTCTCGCGGCTGCCCGACGGATCGACGGGAACCGCGCTTTCGTTCAGCGTTGACAGCGAGGGCCAGGCCCGCGCCTCGGTCGAAGGTTCGGGCAGCGATGGCGATACCCTTGCCTGGACCTATGGCATCCAGGCCACCCGCCAGGACGGCCATGGCATGTTCGATGCCGGGTTCGAGGGCGTGGCTTACGGTGCCGTCACCAAGAGCTTTGACGATGGCAGCCGGCTGACCTTCCACCTCTCTTATACCAAAATGGACGAGGACCATGTCGGCGGTCAGTTCCTGCCCTATTATGGCACGGTCGAAGCGGCCCCCTTCGGCTATCTGGCCGATTATTTCAACGCCGGCAGCCCGGGTCTTGATGAATACAAGCGTGACCAGCTGATCGCGACCGGCATCTATCGCCGCGATGTGGCGGGCTGGGCGATGGTCGATACGTTCCGCGTCGGCTATTCCGATCTGAAAGAGCATTTCCTCTATCCCTGGGGCTATACCACGGGCCAGATCCCGACCCCGACCGCAGATCTGAACCTGGTCAACTTTGCCCATCAAAGCAAAGCGACGATCCTGCAAAACGATCTGCGCTTCACCCGCGAATTCGACAATGGCGCGGTGCGGCATAAGCTTCTGTTCGGGCTGGATATGCGCCAGTACCGGCTGGATCAGTGGCAGGCCGTCGGATCGAGCATCCCGCTGGATCCGGTCAATCCTGATTATTCGGTGGTGCAGCCCCCGGGCCTCTTCGCGCCCTATATCGACAATATCAGCACGCAAAAGCAGCTGGGTCTTTACGCGCAGGACCAGATCGAATGGGGCGATGGCTGGATCGCGACGCTGAACGGGCGCTATGACATCGTCTGGTCGGATGTCGGGGACCGGGTCACCGGCGGCACCGACCTGTCGCGCCGCGACACTGCCTTTACCGGCCGCGTAGCGCTTGCGAAGAAGATGGGTGATGTGACGCCCTATGTCACCTTCGGCACCTATTTCAACCCGCAGACCCTGTCGGTCAGCTCGCTGCTGGCAGACCCCGAGACCGGCTACCAGGCCGAGATCGGGCTGAAATGGCAGCCGAATGAAAGCTCGCTGATCACCGTCTCGGCCTTTGATATCACCCGCAAGGATGTGTCGCAAAGCTATGTGAATGGCGGTGTCTTCGACTCGCGTACGCTGGGCAAGCTGCGCTCGAAAGGCATCGAGATCGAGGCGAATTACGCGCTGAACGACGAATGGCGGATGAAGCTCGCGGCGACGAAAATGTCGGTCGAGATCGAGGAATTCGGCGCCGATCCCTCCATCATCGGCAAGGTGCCGCAATCGGTGGCCGAGAGCTTTGGCAATCTGCAACTCCTGTGGACCCCGGCTGCGGTCGAGGGGCTGGAACTGCGCGCCGGCACCCGCTACCTGGGCTCGAGTTGGGCGGATAATGCCAATACGCTGAAAGTGGGCGATGCCTGGCTGCTTGATATCGGCGCCAGCTGGGCGATCAACGATCAGTGGTCGGCGGATTTCAACGTCACCAATCTCGCGGATGAGAAATATGTCTCCAGCTGCCAGACCTCCTGGGGGGTCTCGTCCTGCTGGCAGGGCGAGGGCCGGGTGGTGAGCCTGGGCGTGACCAGCCGCTTCTGACTGTCTCTCGATAATCCCGGGCGGGCGGCTGAGAAATCAGCCGCCCGTTTTGTTTGGGGTCTTGCGCAAAGGGCAATTGGCGCAGGTTTCGCCATTCACCGAAAGCCAGCGGCAGCAGCCGCCGCGACGGCGCACCGCACCGCGTTCCAGCCGCAGCTGGCGATTGGCAAAGGGCGCGCCGGGGGTGGTCAACACCGCCTGGCCGCGCTGATGCGCGCCGGCCTCCACCCAGCCCCAGGCCAGCCCGTCCCCGACGATCCGCCACAGCGCCGAGGGCGCCAGATTGCCGGTGAAGGCAAAAGCGCCGACCGCCGGCGCGAAAAGCCTCGCGACCGCCCCGGCGGCGGCCTCGGGGGGCAGCATGGCCAGCCGCGCCGCGCCGGGCGGTTCCCCGGGCAGGTCAAAGGTCAGACAGCCGCCCTCTGCCACCCGGGCCAGAAGCCGCATCCCGGTATCGGGCGGCAGCCCCGCGCCGCTGCAATCGCGCGCGGCAATCCATGGCCCCAGCACATGCGCCAGCACATTCATCACCCAGGCCGCATGGTCGCGCGGCCCCATCTCGGGCCTGACCCCGGCATTCATCGCAAAAAGCGCCGCCGCCACGGCGGTGCTGTCCTGGAGGTCAAAGGCGATTGCGCGTCTCATTCGATCCGGACCGGCCCCTGGCCCTCAAGCGCGGCCCCGATTGCCGGCTCCAGCCGGTCCAGCGCATAGGGCAGGCTCAAGAGCGAGGCATGCGACATCGCGCCCGTCAGCAGCTTGCCGGCAAAGATCTCGCGCCCGGCTTTGGCGGTGCGCAAAAAGGGGCGGGTGACGACACGGTCCGGTGCCGACATATCGCCATCGGCCATGGTCCAGAGGATCAGATCGGCCTCAAGAATGCCGATGGCCTCTTCCGACAAAGGCAGCGAAAAGCCGTCGCCGCCCTGCTGCTCCGCCAGCCGTTCGGGCATCGAAAAGCCCAGCCGCGCCATGATCTGCACCCGCACATCCGAGGCGGTATAGGCGCCGAGACCGCCCCCAAGGAACCACACGACGCTGGCGCTGCGCCGCTGCCAGTCGGGATGGGCGTTGCGCAGGGCCGTGATCCGCGCATTGATCGCGGCGACCTGGGCTTTCGCCTCGGTCTCGCGCCCGATGGCGCGGCCGGCGATCACAGCGCGCTCCTCCCAGGGCAGCGAGAAATCACCCATGCCCGCCGGCACCGCCACCACCGGCGCGATGCGGCTGAGCTGGGCGTAATCGGCCGAGCCGATCCCCGACCAGAGCGCGATGATCACATCGGGATCCTGCGCCGCGATCTGTTCGTAATTGATCTCGCCGCGCAGGATCGAGGGCACCCTGGTCGACAGGGCCGAAGCCCAGGGCCAGAGCGCGCCCGGAAAATCACCATACCAGTCGCGGATCACCACCGGCTGCACCCCAAGGGCCAGCAGGTCATCGGCGCCGGTGAAATCGACGGAAGCCACCCTTGCGGGCCGTTCGGGGATGGTGGTCTCGCCGAATTTATGCGCGATGGTCAGCGGGAAATCCTGTGCCAGGGCCGGGGCGGCGGTCAGGGACAAAAGCAAAGCGAGGGCTTTCATTCCGGCTTTCTCCCAAAGCTGCGGATCATCAGGAAGGCCATCAGCGGCGCGCCGGCCAGCGCGGTCACAAGGCCCGCCGGCACCTGCGCGGGTGCAAAGAGGGTGCGCCCCGCCAGATCGGCCAGCCCGGTCAGCCCGGCGCCCGCCGCCCAGGACAGCGCCAGATGCAGGCCGGGGCCGGCCGGTGCCAGCCTTGCGGCCAGATGCGGCGCGACAAGACCGGTAAAGGCAATCGGCCCCACCACCGAGACCGAGGCCGCCGCCAGTGCCGCCGCCCCCGCCATCAGGGCCATGCGGCTTTGCCCGGCGCGGTGCCCCAGCGTGGTGGCCAGCTCATCCCCCAGCCGCAGCACCGCCAGGGGCCGGACCGCCAGCAGCGCGATCAGGCCGGCAAGCGGCGTCAGCCAGGCCAGCAGCCAGACCGCGCTCCAGCCGGCATTGCGCACCGAGCCCGCGATCCAGGCCAGCGCCGAATGCGCCTCATTCACGCCGCCATAGGTCAAAAGCGCCGTGGTCATAGCGCCAAGGAAGGCCGCGACCCCGATCCCGATCAGCAAAAGCCGCACCGGCCCGGCGCCGTCGCGCTCAATGGACAGCGCGAGGATCAGCCCGGCAATGCCCAGCCCGCCCGCAAAGGCCGCCGCCGGTCGCCAGCTGTCGCCCCAGTTGCCTCCAAGGCCCGGCGCCAGCACCGCCAGTGCGATCACCGTCAGTGCAGCGCCCTGGCTGATCCCCAGCAGCGCCGGATCGGCCAGCGGGTTGCGGGTGGCACCCTGGGTCAGCGCTCCGGCAAGGCCCAACAGCCCGCCGGCCAGCAACGCGACCAGCGCGCGGGGCAGGCGGAACTCGCCCGTCACCAGCAGCGCCTGGGCGTCGCCCGATCCGAACAGCGCCGCCAGCGCCGCGCGGGGCGAAGGCCCGTCCGATCCCAGCACCACACTCGCCACCAGCAGCGCCGCCAGCGCCAGGATCATCAGCGCCAGCGCGATCAGCCCGGGGCACGAAGGTTCCAGCGCGAGGCGCCCGCCAAAGGCCGAAAGCCGCACCTGCCTCATGCCCGCATCCTCACCAGTGCCACCAGAACCGGCGCGCCGATCAGCGCGGTCAGGATGCCGGCAGAGACCTCGACCGGGGCGATCAGCACCCGCGCGAGCGTATCGGCCAGCACCAGATAGGCGGCGCCAGCCAGCATCGAAAGCCGCAGGAGGCGGCTTTGATCCATCGGCCCGGTCAGGCGCAGAAGATGCGGCACGGTCAGCCCGACAAAGCCAAGGGGGCCGGCCATCGCCACCGCCGCCGCCGTCATCACCACCACCGAGGCCAGCGCCATCGCGCGCAGCCGCCCCGGGTTCAGGCCCAGCCCGGTTGCGGCCTCATCCCCCATGGTGAGGATGGTGAGACGTGGCCCCACCAGTGCCGCCAGTGCGAGGCCCGCCAGCGCCCAGGGGGCGATCCAGGCCAGCACCGGCAGCCGCAGCCCGGCGAGTGATCCGGAAAGCCAGATCCGCATATCCTCGAAAGCCCGTGCATCCATCAGCGAGATCAGTGTCGTCAGCGCCACGAGGAAGGCCGTCACCGCCGAACCGGCCAGGGCGGGCAGCAACAGCCCGCCCCCGTCGCCTGCGGCGCGCACCAGCGCCCAGACGAGGCCGGCGCCCGCAAGGCTGCCAAGTGCGGCCAGCGGCGCCAGCCAGTCGGGCGAGGCGAGCGCGGGGATGGTGCGGCCCAAAAGCACCGCCAGCGCCGCCCCGGCCAAAAGACCGAACAGCCCCGGCTCGGCCAGCGGGTTTCGGGTCACCGCCTGCATCAGCACACCTGCCGCTGCCAGCCCCGCCCCGGCCAGTGCGGCAGCAATGGCGCGGGGCAGGCGCAGCTCACGCACCACCGCCGCCTCGAAACTGAGGTCATCACCGCCGCTCAACCCCTGCCAGACCTGCGACAGCGGCATGGAAACCGCGCCGAATGTCAGATGCAGCGCCAGTGCGGCGATCAGCGCGGCGGCAAGGAGCAGCGGCAGTCTCGCCCGGCCTGTCGTCATACCCTTGTGCCGCGCGGCAGGCAGACCGGGCGGCCGGTCAGCGGATCTTGCAGGATATCGGCGCTCAGCCCGAAGATCGCCGCCAGGGTCTCCGCCGTCATCACCGCGTCCGGCGGTCCATCCGCAAGGATGCGGCCGTCCTTCATCATCACCATCCGGTCGGCGAAAGCCGCCGCCAGGTTCAGCTCATGCAGCACCACCAGCACCGTCGCGCCGGCCTTTGCCCGCCGCGCAAGGATCGCCATGATCTCCATCTGCACCGAGAGGTCGAGCCAGGTCGTCGGCTCGTCAAGCATCAGGATGCCGGTCTCCTGCGCCAGCACCATCGCGATCCAGCAGCGCTGGCGCTGGCCGCCCGACAGCGCCTCGACCGGGCGGTCGGCCAGCGTTGTCACGCCCGTCTCCGCCATGGCGCGGGCGATCGCGGCGTCATCCTCGGGCGACCAGCTGCGCAACAGTCCGCGCCAGGGGTGGCGGCCAAGCGCGATCAGGTCGCGCACCCGCAGCCCTTCGGGCAGGACCGGGCTTTGCGGCAACAACGCCATGGCGCGCGCCGCCTCGCGCCCGCCCAGCCGGTCCAGCGGCCGCCCGCCAATGCTGACCCCGCCCGATGACGGTGGCAACAGGCGGGCGATGGTTTTCAGAAGCGTCGATTTCCCGCAGCCATTGGGGCCGATCAGCACGGTCAGCGCCGCCGGCCGGATCTCAAGCGTCAGATCATGCAGCACCTGGCGCCCGCCACGCAGAACCGAGAGGGAGCGGACCGCGATAAGACCGGCCCCGGATCCGGTTTCGTATCCGGGGTTGGATGCGGCACTCGTTCCGCTGTGCATCGCTGTTCCGTTCTGCACCACTTGCCCGATTTCCAACTAAGTTTGTCAGGTATAGGGTCGATCTGTCAGAGTTTCCCCGATGTGGCAAGCCGGGCCGGGAAAGCGTTGCCGCCGGTTGCTGCGTTTTACAGCAGTTCTGTTCAAAAACCGCCTGCGCCGGGCCAGAGGGGCGGTCAGAAGCCTGCGGTGCTTTGCCAGCTGTCGGGCGGCGCCTTGCCGGCATAGGCGGCGAGGAAGATCCGCACCGCATCGGCGGCGAGGGCGGTAATGGCGGCCTCATCGGGCGGCTCGCGCAGCACGCCGAACAGGCGCTGGCGCCAGACCCCGGCCATGGCGAGTTCGGTGAATTGTTGCGCGGCGCGGATGGGCTCGGGGGTTGCGAGAACGCCGGCTTCGGTCGCCTCGGCGAGCCAGCGCGCCAGCCGGCCCAGCACATGGCGCCCGCCCGCATCGTAAAAGCGCTGCGCGAGATCGGGCATCCGCTCGGCCACGGCGACGACGATCCGCTGGGCGCGCAGCATCTCGTCCGAAGTCAGCACGGTCACCAGGGCCACCGCATAGGCGGTCAGCTTTGCGGCCACATCGCCCGGGCCGGAAAGCGCAAAGCCCAGCTGGCCGGTCAGCCGGTCGCGCTGCTGCTCGACCAGGGCGACGAAAAGGTCCTCCTTGCCCTGGAAATAGACATAGAGCGTGCCTTTCGACACCAGGGCTGCGCGGCAGATGCCGTTCATCGTCGTCGCGTCAAAGCCATGCGCGCGGAACTCTGCCCAGGCGCCGGCAAGGATCTGGTCGCGCTTGCGCGGATCGGTGCCGGCAGCATGGCGTTTCGCGCGCATGGCAGGGCTGGGCAGAACGGGGCTGGGCAGAACGGGGTTGGGCAGCGGCTTTGTCATGGGGGCAATATAATCGAACCGAGTGGTTCGATGGAATATTGAATCTCCCGAAATACAGGATTATCTGGGGGTATCGAACCGTTGGGTTCAGTTATTTTCAGCCGGGTGAGTCTCTCATGTCCCGTCACGAACGCCCCGAAAACAGCCAGCCGGATACTGCCACCGGCCCCGTCGTCACCGCCGCAGTGCCGCCTGCCGCGCCCGCGAAATCGGGGCGCCGGAAATATGTGCTGGGTGGCCTTGCTTTGGCCGTCTTGCTGGCGGGGGGCTATCAGGGCTGGTCCTGGTGGACCAATGGGCGGTTTCTGGTCTCGACCGATGATGCCTATGTCCAGGCGGATCTGTCGCTGATCTCGTCCAAGATCACCGGCTATGTCTCTGAAATCGCTGTCACTGCCAACCAGCATGTGACAATGGGCGATGTGCTCTTTCGCATTGATGATGGCGATTACCGCATCTCGCTGGAACAGTCCGAGGTCAAACTGACCGAACTGACCGCAACGCTTGCCCGGATCGACGCCCAGGTCGATGCGGCCGAAAGCGCCGTCACCCAGGCAGAGGCGCAGCTGGCGGCCTCGGATGCGGTGCTGACGGCGGCGAAAAGCAATGCCGGGCGGGTGAGGGGCCTTGCCGAGCGGCGGGTGTCTAGTCAGGCCGATCTCGACAACGCCAATGAAGCGCTGGCGACCGCTGAGGCGAATCGCACCGCAGCCCTGGCGGCGATTACCGGCGCGAAGGCCCAGGTCGAGGTGCTGAAGGCGCAGCGGGTCGAGACCGCCGCGACCCGGCGCGAACTGGAGCTGGCCGTCGCCCAGGTGCAGCGCGATCTGGAATTCACCGTGATGCGGGCGCCCTTTGACGGCACGGTCGCCAATATCGCCATAAAACAGGGCGAACTGGTCAGCGCCGGCGCGCGTCTGGCGGCGGTGGTCCCCGACCATGGGCTTTATGTCGAGGCCAATCTGAAAGAGACCCAGCTCGCCGAAATCCGCGTTGGCCAGACCGCCCTCGTGGGGATCGACGCGCTGGACGGGCATGAGGTCAAGGGCCGCGTCGTCTCGCTGGCACCCGCCACGGGCGCCGTGTTTTCCCTGCTGCCGGCCGAGAATGCCACCGGCAATTTCACCAAGATCGTGCAGCGGGTGCCGGTCAGGATCGAACTGCCGGAAGCGACAAAGGGCCTGCGTGCCGGGCTCTCGGTAGAGGTTTCCATCGACACCCGCACCGGCGGGCCAGAGGCCGCAGCAAGCGGAGCCGAGTAATGTCCGTCGCCGCAAGCCTGGCAGAGCCGGAGATGTCGCCGCGCCGGGTCGCGGCGTTTCTGGTCATGGTGTTCGGGATGTTCATGGCGATCCTCGACATCCAGATCGTCTCGGCCTCATTGCCGGAAATCCAGGCGGGGCTGGGGGCCTCGTCGGATGAAATCTCATGGGTGCAGACTTCCTATCTGATCGCCGAAGTGGTGATGATCCCGCTTTCGGGCCTCCTGGGCCGGATGATGTCGACAAAATACCTGTTTGCGCTGTCGGCGGCGGGGTTTACGGCGGCCTCCTTCCTTTGCGCCACCTCGACCTCGATCAATGAGATGATCCTGTGGCGCGGCGTCCAGGGGTTCCTCGGCGGCGGCATGATCCCCTCGGTCTTTGCGGCGGCCTTCACCATCTTCCCGCCATCAAAGCGCAATGTGGTCTCGCCGATGATCGGGCTGGTGGCGACGCTGGCTCCGACGGTCGGGCCAACGGTCGGCGGCTATCTGAGCCATGCGCTGTCCTGGCACTGGCTGTTTCTGGTGAACGTCCCCGCCGGCATTGCGGTGACCATCGGCGTCCTCGCTCTGGTCGATTTCGACGAGCCCGACTGGTCGCTCTTTCAGAAATTCGACTGGACCGGCCTTGTCGCCCTGGCCGCTTTCCTCGGCGCGATGGAATATGTGCTGGAGGAAGGCCCCAATAATGACTGGTTCCAGGATGAGGTGGTCGCGACCCTTTTCGTCGTGATGGTCGCGGGCGGCATCCTCACCTTCTGGCGCGCTTTCACCCGCGAAGAGCCGGTGGTGGATTTCTCGGCCTTCTCCAACACCAATTTTGCGGTCGGATCGGTGTTCTCCTTCGTGATGGGGATCGGCCTTTACGGCATGACATATCTCTACCCGCTCTATCTCTCGGCGGTGCGCGGCTATGACAGCCTGATGATCGGCGAGACGGTGTTTGTCTCGGGCCTTGCCATGTTCTTCACTGCGCCTTTCGCGGGGATGCTGGCGTCAAAGATCGACCTGCGCGTCATGCTGCTGGCTGGCTTTATCGGCTTTGGCAGCTCGTCCTGGATGCTGACCCATATGACCGCTGACTGGGATTTCAACGAGCTGTTCTGGCCCCAGGTGCTGCGCGGCATCTCGCTGATGATCTGCATGGTGCCGATCAACAACCTGGCGCTTGGCACATTGCCGCCGGCAAAGATGAAATCGGCCTCGGGGCTTTACAACCTGATGCGCAACCTGGGCGGCGCGGTGGGGCTGGCAATGATCAACACCATCCTGACCGACCGCCGCGCGCTGCACACGGCCCGGCTGGATGAGGCGGTGAACTGGGCCAATCCCGAGGCGCTGCGGCAGCTTGAGATGATGCGCCAGAACCTGGCGGCCAACGGGCTGAACCCGGATGCGGCGCTGGCGCAGATGGCGGGGAAAGTGGCGGGGCAGGCGGCGATCATGTCCTTCATCGACATCTTCACGCTGCTGACCGTTCTTTTCATGGGGCTTGCGGTGATGGCGCTGGCAATGCGACCGCCGGCCCGGGCCGGAAGGGGTGCCAGTGGTGGAGGGGGCGGGCACTGACCGCCGCCGTCACCTTTGCGGGGCCCCCGCCCTCAGTCGCGCGCAAAATCTTGACAATTTGTGACTTTAGCGCGACGGAAGGCGGGCCGGGGCACGTTGTAGCCGTCAGCCAGGTGCAGTCTTTCCGCGTGGAAACTCTGCCCAAGCGATCCGGAGCGCCGCGCCCACGCGGCTATGCTGATGCGAGATCGCCTGATGACCATCCCTGCCTGTGCCACCGCCCTTGGTATCACAACTGTTGCGGCGGCGCTGATGCCCTCTGACGCGGCGCTGGCTGCGAAAGCGCCGGACTTCCTGATCAGCGGCCCGCATCATGCGCTGGCGCTTGGCCCGGCGCGGCGGCATTTGCCTGCCGGCCCGTTGGACGGGCTTGCCGCCCGGGCGGCGGCTTTCTTTGCGGCCGGGCATGACGGGCCGCAATTGCTGGCCGGTGCGGTCCCCTATCACCGCGAGGCGGCGGATTGCCTGTTCCAGCCCGGCACCCTTGTCGCGATGCCCCCCGGCTCCGGCGCTATCCCCGCCGCCCCGCGCGCCGCCCTCAGGATCCGGGCAGAGCCTCCCGCCCGCCATTATCGTGATGCGGTATCCGCTGCCGTCGCCCGCATCGCTGCGGGGGAATTTTCCAAGATCGTGCTGTCGCGCAGCCTGGTTCTCAGCGCCGATACGCCGCATGATCCCGAGGCGCTGTTCTCGATGATGCGGCGTGACGGGCTGGCGACGCTGTTCTCGGTGCCACTCAGGCCACGCGCCCCGGGCCGGCCGCGCCGCCTGATCGGCGCCACACCGGAGCTGCTGGTCGAGAAACGCGGATCGCTGGTTGCCTCGCATCCGCTGGCCGGATCGGCGCGGCGCGCAACAGACCCGCAGTCTGATCGTGCGGCGGGCGAGGCGCTTTTGCGCTCGGACAAAGACCGGCGCGAACATGCGATGGCGGCCGAGATGGTGCTGGACACGCTGGTGCCCTTCTGCGCGACGCTGGCCGCACCCGATGGGGTGACGCTCAGCGCAACCGCGCGGATGTGGCATCTGGGGACACGGATCGAGGGCGTGCTGCGCGACCCTGCCACGCCCTGTGCGGATCTCCTCGCGGCCTTGCATCCGACACCTGCCGTTTGCGGCCTGCCGCGCGCGGCGGCCGAGGCGGCGCTGCCCGAACTTGAAGGCTATGCCCGCGACTTTTATGCCGGCGCTGTCGGCTGGCTTGAGGCCAATGGCGATGGTTGCTGGTATCTGGCGCTGCGCTGCGCCGAGATCGAGGGGACCGAGGCGCGGCTTTATGCCGGGGCCGGGATCGTCCTGGGGTCCGACCCCGAAGCGGAAGAGGCCGAGACGGGTGCCAAATTCCTGGCAATGCTGGCCGCTTTCGGGCAGGACAGCGATGGGAAAATCGGGGAATAACCATGGCCGGCCTGCCGCAGATCCAGCCCTATCCACTGCCCATACTTGCGGAAATCCCGCCCTCGCGCGGGCCGTGGCGCTTGCAGCCCGCCCGCGCGGCGCTGTTGATCCATGATATGCAGCGCTATTTCCTGCGCCCCTATGCGGCAGGGACCAGCCCCATCGCGCCCGCCATCGCCAATATTGCAACGCTGGCCGCAGCCGCCCGCGCCGCTGGCCTGCCGGTCTTCTACACCGCGCAAGAGGGCGACCAGGACCGCCGCGACCGGGGCCTCCAGGCCGATCTCTGGGGGCCGGGCATGTCGGCAGACCCCGACCACCAGGCGATCATTCCGGAACTCGCGCCGGAGCCTTCCGATTTCGTGCTGGTCAAGCACCGCTATTCCGCCTTTCAGCGCTCGAATCTGGAACACCTGATGCGGGTCCGGGGGCGCGATCAGCTGATCATCTGCGGCGTCTATGCCCATATCGGCTGTCTGATGACCGCAGGCGAGGCCTTCCAGCGTGATATCGAACCCTTCATGGCCGCCGATGCGCTCGCGGATTTCAGCCGGGCCGAGCATGATATGGCGCTGGAATGGGTGGCCGGGCGCTGCGGTGTGGTGCAACTGACCGATGCGCTGCTGTCGGCGCTGGAGGGGTAAGAGATGCGGCTGACGGGGTTTGAGAACCGGCTGGCTCTGGTGACCGGGGCCGGCGGTGGTATCGGTCGCGCGGTGGTGGCGGCGCTCCTGGAGGCGGGCGCGCGGGTGGTGGCGACCGATCTCGCGGTGCCCGATCTGGCGCCGGCGCCCGGTCTGGTGCTGCGGGCGCTGGATGTTTCCGATTCTGCGGCGGTGGAGCATCTGGTCACGCAAACCGAGGCGACGCTTGGCCCGGTGCATTTCGGTGTCTCGGTCGCGGGCGTGCTGGCGACCGGGCTGGTGACCGAGACCAGCGATGCCGACTGGCGGCGGGTGTTTTCGGTGAATGCGGATGGTGTTTTCCACCTGACGCGGGCGCTGGCGCGGGTGATGGGGCCAAGGGGTGCGGGCGCGCTGGTTGCGGTCTCGTCCAATGCGGCCGGGGTGCCGCGCTACGGCATGGCGGCTTATGCGGCGTCAAAAGCGGCGGCGACGATGTATATGCGCGCTTTGGGGATGGAGCTGGCGGCCCAGGGCATCCGCTGCAATATCGTGGCGCCGGGCTCGACCAGAACGCCGATGCAGACCGGCATGTGGGAAGATGCCTCGGGCGAGGCGCGGGTGATCCGGGGCATTCCCGAACAGTTCAAACCCGGCATTCCGCTGGGCAAGATCGCCGAGCCCGAAGATGTCGCCAATGCGGTGATGTTCCTGCTGTCCGATCAGGCTGGCCATGTCACCATGGCTGACCTTTACGTTGATGGTGGCGCCACGCAGCAGGCCTAGACGCCCCAGATCCGGCGCGCATTTCCCGACAGGATCGCGGTGCGCTCGGCCGTGGTCAGGTCGGCCAGCAGCGCATGGCTCGCCGCCACCCATTCCGCCAGCCCGGACTGCAGTGTGACGACCGGGCTGTCCGACCCCCAGACCAAACGCGCAGGGCCGAAGGCCTCCAGCACATGCGCAACCCAGGGGCGGAGCGTCTCCAGGCTCCAGCCGCCGCCGGTATAGGTCGGCAGGCCGGAAAGCTTGAGGCTCACATTTGGCCGCCGCGCGAGATCGGTGATCGCCGCCGCCCAGGGGGCGAAAGCGCCGCCGGCAATATCGGGCACACCGCAGTGATCCAGCACGAAGCTGACCTCGGGCGCTGCATCGGCCAGGGCGGCGCCAAGCGGCAATTGCCGTGCCAGCAGACACAGATCGAAAGGCAGGCCGGTGGGGCCGAGCCGGCGGATATTCTCGCGAAAGAGCGGCTGCTCTGACAGACCATCCGGCATCACATGCAGAACCCGGCGGATGCCTTTGACCACGCCCCGGTCCTGCGCGTCGAGCCAGGCGGCAAAGCCCGCAGCCTCGGGCCTCGCCGATGAGATCGCGCCGCGGATCAGGCTGCCGGGCCGCGCCATCAGATCCGCCACAAAAGCGGTCTCGGCGCCGATCTGGTCTTCTGCCACATCGACTTCCATATGCAGCACATCGGTGATGCCGCAGCGTCGCGCCAGCGATTCATACTCCTCATAACGCCAGTCGCGATCCAGTGCCGGCACGCCGGCAAGCCAGGGATAAGCCAGCCGGCTGCGGTCGATCAGGTGAAGATGGGTGTCGAAGATCATGCTTCCTCCTCATCCGCGTCACGCGGCAATGGCGGCGCTATCATAACGACGGAATCCGGCGTCCGGGCGACAGTGTTACTTGACTCACTGCCTTGTGTCACGTTTAACTATGAAAAGATGTTCTGAATATGAAATCGCGCGGCTGCAGGAGGCGGCCCCGGGGCATCGCAACGGGAGGAGATACCATGAAGGGATTCGGGGCCGGCTCTGTGCTGGCACTGGTGGCCAGCTTCGGTTTCGCACCGGCAGCCATGGCCGAAGGCGAATTCGCCGGCGTCACCATCGAGGCCAAGCTGATCGGGGGGCAACAATACGAGGCTCTCTACAGCCGCATTGCCGACTGGGAAAAGGCGACTGGCGCCACGGTCAAAATCATCAGCCAGAAAAACCATTTCGAGCTGGATAAGGAATATAAGGCCGATATCGCCGCCGGGACGACCGGCTGGTGCGTCGGGTCGAACCATTCGTCCTTTGCCTCGCAATACCCGGCGCTGTTCACCGATCTGGCGGCGCTGGTGCCGGCAGAATCGATTGCCGGTTTCGTGCCTGCAAACATCACTGCGGCCACCATCGACGGCAAACTGACCATGCTGCCGCGCGCACAATTCGACGTCTCGGCGCTGTATTACCAGAAGTCGCTCTATGCCGATCCGGCAAAGGCCGAGGCCTGGAAGGCCAAGACCGGCAAGGATCTCGCTCCGCCGGAAACCTGGGACGAGTTCCGCGATCAGGCGATCTTCTTCGCCGATCCGCCGAATTTCTACGGCACCCAATATGCCGGCAAGGATGAGGCGATCAACGGCCGTTTCTATGAGCTGGTCGTCGCCAATGGCGGCAAGATGTTCAATGATGACATGTCGCCCGCCTTCAATTCGCCCGAGGGCAAAGAGGCGCTGCAATGGTTCGTTGACCTTTACAAGGCCGGCGCGGTGCCTCCGGGCACCACCAACTATCTCTGGGACGATCTGGGTAATGGTTTCGCCTCCGGCACCGTCGCGCTGAACCTGGACTGGCCGGGCTGGTCGGGCTTCTTCAATGATCCTTCGGCTTCGAAAGTTGCCGGCAATGTCGGCGTCGCGCCGGCACCGAAGGGTTCGGCAGGGGTTCGGACCGGCTGGTCGGGTTTCCACGGCTTCTCGGTCACCGAGTCTTGCGCCAATAAAGAGGCCGCCGCCTCGCTGGTCGATTTCCTGACCAATGAAGACAGCCAGAAGCTGGAATCGGCGCCGGGCCCGCTGCCCTCGCGCACCGCAGTCTGGGAATATGTGATTGAGCAGGCCAAGGATGACCCCTACAAGTCCGAAGTCCTCGCCGCCTTCCAGGAAACCGCGCTGACTGCCTTCCCGGTGCCGCCGACCCCTTACTGGATCGAATCCGGCAACCTGATCTTCCCGGAATTGCAGGCCGCGATCCTTGGTGACAAGACCGTCGATCAGGCGCTGGAGGATGCCTCCGCCGCCGTTGACGATCTGATGCGCGAGAACGGCGTCTACTGATCCTCGTGATCTTTGCGGGCGGCACCTGAGGGGTGCCGCCCCTGTTCCAACTGTCCCGCGATGGGACGCTCAGCCCGGAAAACCAATGACCCGCGCCAAGCTTCCGCCCTGGCTTCTCCTGCTCATGCCCGCCTTCCTGATCCTGGCGGCAGTGGTGCTGGTGCCGCTTTTGCTGTCCCTCTACTCCAGCTTCACCCCCTATCAGCTGACGCGTCCCGAGACGCTGTGGAAGATCAACTTCCCCTTCAACTATGAGAAGGCGCTGACCGATCCGGGCTTCTGGAAGGCTTTCGGGCGCACGGTGCTCTTGCTGACCATCGCGCTGAACCTTGAGATGCTGCTGGGTCTTGGCCTCGCGCTGATGGTCGCGAAAGTGCAGCGCGGCCAGCGCACGCTGCGCACCATGATGATGTTTCCGATGATGTTCTCGCCCATCCTGGTGGGCTTTATGTTCAAGTTCATCTTCAACGACAATGTCGGGCTGGTGAACAACGCGCTGCAATCCATGGGCCTGGCATCAACCGCGATCCCCTGGCTGGTCGATGGCAATCTGGCGCTTTTCGCGATCATCTGCGCCGAAGTGTGGATGAGCACCTCTGTCTTCGCGATCCTGATCCTTGCCGGCCTTTTCGCGCTGCCGCAGGACCCGCTGGAGGCCGCAAAGGTCGATGGCTGCACACCCTGGCAATCGTTCCGCTATGTGACGCTGCCCTTCCTCATGCCCTTCATCTATATCGCCATGGCGATCCGCAGCCTCGACGTCGCGCGTGCCTATGACATCGTTCAGGTGATGACCGGCGGCGGCCCCGCCAAACGGACCGAGCTTTTGTGGACCATGATCGGGCGCACCGGCTATGTCGATGCCCGCATGGGCTATGCCAATGCCATGGGCTATATCGCGATCCTCTTGTCGATCGCCTTCACCGTTTACTTCTTCCTCAAGCTGCAAAGCGCGCGGCGTGAGCTGGGCATGGGGGACTGATATGGCATCCGCCTCGCAACACCGTCTGCGCAAACGTCTGCTGAAGGCCGGCCATTTCATCGGCCTCTTCCTTGCCATGTGCGTGATCACCATTCCCGGCCTCTGGGTGGTGCTGAACTCGTTCCGCCCGACCGTCGAGATCATGGCGAAACCGCCGGTCTGGATCCCGAACAGCCTGAACCTCGACCATTACCGCGCCATGTTCGGCGGCGCGGGGCAGGGGGGCATCCCGGTCTGGACCTATTTCACCAATTCGCTGATCATCTCGGTCACCTCGACCCTGATCGCTTTGCTGATCGGGATGGCCGGGGGCTATGCCTTTGCCCGCTATAAGTTCAAGGGCAAGGCGATGACCTTCGTGATGCTGATGGCGACCCGCGCGGTGCCTGGTGTCGCGCTGTCGCTGCCCGTGTTCATCATCTTTGGCCGCACCGGGCTGATCGACACCCATCTGGGCATGATCCTTGTCTATGTCGCGCTGAATGTCCCCTTCACCATCTGGCTGATCGACGGCTTTTTCCGCCAGGTCCCGAAAGAGCTGGCCGAGGCCGCCGAAATCGACGGCTGCACCCGCTGGCAGGCCTTCTGGCGTGTGGAATTCCCGGTCGCCCGTGCTGGCATCGCAAGCGCCGGTATCTTCGCCTTCCTGACCTCCTGGAACGAATATGCCCTGGCCTCGCAGCTGACGCGCTCGGTTTCGTCCAAGACGATGCCGGTCGGTCTTCTCGACTTCACCTCGCAATTCACCCTGAACTGGGGCGGCATGTGCGCCCTTGCGGTCCTGATGATCATCCCCGCGCTGATCCTGACCTTCCTCGTTCAGAAACATCTGATCGCCGGCCTGACCTTCGGCGGCGTGAAAGGATAAGCCATGGCCCAGGTCCATCTGAAAAACGTCAAGAAAAGCTATGGCGCGCTGGATGTCGTGCATTCGATCAATCTCTCGATTGCCGAGGGCGAATTCGTCGTGCTGGTCGGCCCCTCGGGCTGCGGCAAGTCGACGACTTTGCGCATGGTGGCGGGGCTGGAGGACATCTCGGGCGGTGAGATCCTGATTGGCGACCGCGTCGTCAATGATCTGCCGCCACGGGAGCGCAACCTTGCGATGGTGTTCCAGAATTACGCGCTTTATCCGCATATGACGGTGCGCGAAAATCTGGGCTTTTCGCTGAAGATCGCGAAGAAGAGCCAGGCCGAGATCAACAAGGCCGTCGATGAAGCCGCCGAAATTCTGGCCCTCACGCCGCTGCTCGACCGCAAACCCGGAGCCCTTTCCGGCGGCCAGCGCCAGCGCGTCGCCATGGGCCGCGCCATTGTGCGCCATCCGGATGTGTTCCTCTTCGACGAGCCGCTCTCGAACCTCGATGCGAAACTGCGCACCCAGATGCGGGTCGAGATCAAGAAGCTGCACCAGAAGGTCGGCTCGACGGTGATCTATGTCACCCATGACCAGATCGAGGCGATGACCCTTGCCGACCGTATCGTGATCATGCGCGACGGCCATATCGTCCAGGTCGGAACCCCGCTGGAAGTCTTTGAAAACCCGGTGAATACCTTTGTCGCGACCTTTATCGGCTCGCCGCCGATGAACCTGCTGACCGGCGTGGTCGGCGGCAATCAGATCGGGCTCACGGATGGCACCACGATCCCGCTGCCGCCCGGCGTGAAACTGGCCGACGGGCGCCGCGTGCAGCTTGGCATCCGCGCCGACAACATCATGCCGGATGGCCATGCGCTGCCACCCACCGCCCATATGGCCCATGTCGATATGAAGGTGGTGCTGTCGGAGCCGCTTGGCACCGAGACGGTGCTCTTCGCCCAGCTCGCCGGCACCGAGGTCCAGGCCAAGATGCTGAACCCGCGCCCGGTGACCCCGGGCGAGGTGCTGCGCTTTGGCATCGCGCTCGACAAATGCCATATCTTCGACGCTGAAACCGGCCTGAATCTGAGGGGCTGAGCCATGGCTTTGATCACCCGGGCCGAGGCCTTCATCGTTGATCTGATCCCAAAGGTGAAACGCACCGATGCGATCCAGTCCTTCAAAAGCCAGGAGACGATCTTCGTCCGGCTGTTTGACGCGGACGGGGCACAGGGCCTTGGCTACAGCTACACGATCGGCGATGGCGGCTGGTCGGTGCTGGAACTGCTGCGCCGCACCTTCCTGCCGCGGCTGATCGGTCGCGAGGCGGGGCTGATCGAGGCGATCTGGCGCGATCTGCTCTTCTCCTCGCATGCCACCGCCGTGGGTCCGATCATGGCGCTCGCCCAGGCCGCGATTGACACCGCGCTCTGGGATCTGCGCGGGAGCCGCACGGGCCTGCCGCTGCATGTGCTGGCGGGTGGCGCGAAGGCTGCGGTGCCGATGTATTCGACCGAAGGCGGCTGGCTGCATCTGGAGCCGGCGGCGCTGGTCGATGACGCGCTGGCGATGCGCGAGGCGGGGTTCCGGGGATCCAAGATCAAGATCGGCAAGCCGACAGTCGCCGGCGATGCCGCCCGGCTTGAGGCGGTGCGCAGTGCCCTGGGCGATGATTACGAGATTATGACCGACGCCAATCAGTCGATGACGCAGCCAGAGGCCTCGCGCCGCCTGAACCTCCTGGAACGCCTGAACATCGCCTGGTTCGAGGAGCCGCTGCCCGCCGATGATATCGCGGGCCACGCGCGACTGACCCGGCAATCCCGGGTGCCGATTGCCGTTGGCGAGTCGATGTATTCCCCGGGGCAGTTCGCCGATTATATCCAGGCTGGTGCCTGTGGCATCGTCCAGGCCGATGTGGCGCGGATCGGCGGCATCACGCCCTGGCTCAAGGTCGCCCATATGGCCGAGGCGCATAACCTGATGATCTGCCCGCATTTCCTGATGGAACTGCATGTCTCGCTGGTTTGCGCCGTCCCGAATGCGCCCTGGCTGGAATATATCCCGCAGCTTGACGATATCGCGGCGCCGATGGCCCGTGACGGCGGGCTCGCCCTGGCGCCGGTGGCACCGGGGCTGGGCATCGACTGGGACCATGATGCAATTGTCGCGCGGATCTCGGAAGGTTCGAAAATCACAATCACGGAGGGGGCGGCATGACGCGCTATGGCTCGGTGATCGGCCTCTCGGAAGAGGGCAAGGCCGCGTATCTCAAACTCCATTCCGAGGTCTGGCCTGCAGTGCTGGCAAAGATCTCGGACTGTCACATATCGAACTATTCCATCTTCCTGAAAGAGCCGGAGAACCTTTTGTTTTCCTATTTCGAATATTCCGGCAAGGATTTTGCCGGCGATATGGCGAAGATGGCCGCCGATCCCGAGACCCAGAAATGGTGGGCGGTCAACAAGCCGCTGCAACGTCCGCTCGAGACGCGCGAGACGGGGGAATGGTGGGCGGGAATGTCGGAAATCTTCCACCATGACTGATCTGATCCAAAGCATCACCCCCCCGAAAACGGCATTGCCGATTGTGATCCTCGGCGCGGGTTCCATCGTCTCGGACGCGCATCTGCCGGCTTATGCAAAGGCCGGGTTCCAGGTGGCCGGGATCTATGACCCCGACCAGAACAAGGCCCGCGCGATCCTGCCGCCTGGCGCCGTGGCCTATGGGTCAATGGCCGAGGCGACGGCGCCAGGCACCGGCGCGGTCTATGACATCGCCGTGCCGCCCGCCGCGATCCCGGGCGTGCTGAACGCCCTGCCCGAAGGGGCGGTGGCGCTGATCCAGAAACCGCTGGGATCGGACCTCGGGGCGGCGGATGAGATCATCCGCATTCTTCGCGCCCGCAAGATCCGCGCGGCAGTGAATTTCCAGCTGCGGTTTGCTCCGATGTGCCTTGCCCTGAAGGATGCCATTGCGAAGGGGTTGCTGGGCGAAGTGGTCGATTTCGACGCCTGGCTGGCGCTGGATACGCCCTGGCATCTCTGGGCCTTCCTCAAAGATCTGCCCCGGGTCGAGATCCTGCTTCATTCGATCCATTATCTTGATTTCGTTCGGGATATCCTGGGGAACCCCGAAGGGGTGCATGCGAAAACCATGGGGCATCCGACCTCATCGGTCTCGAATACCCGCAGCTCAGTCATCCTTGATTACGGGCAAAAGGCGCGCGCCAATCTCTCGATCAACCACAACCACGCCTTTGGCCGCCAGTTCCAGGCCTGCGAGTTCCGCATCTGCGGCACCAAGGGCGCGGCTTATCTGAAACTCGGCGTCAATCTCGATTACCCGAAGGGCGAGCCGGATGAGCTCTGGCTCAACACAGGTGACGAATGGCGGCAGATCCCGCTCTCCGGCAACTGGTTCATCGAGGCTTTCATCGGCCGGATTACCCAGGTGATGCGCTACGCCGTGGGTGAAGACGCCGAATTGCAGGGCAGCGCCGAAGATGCCTGGCACACAATGGCCCTTGTCGAGGCCGCATATGAATCCAGCGCGAAACCCGCGCATCCGATCAGGACTTCCCCCGATGCTTGAACAGGTGAAATATTACGAGGATTACGAAATCGGCGAGGCGCGCGACACGGTCGGGCGCACCATCACCGAGACCGATTTCGTCGTCCATGCCGGCCATTCGGGCGATTTCTTCCCGCATCACCTGGATGCGGAATTTTGCAAGACGCTGCCCTTTGGCCAGCGCATCGCGCATGGTACGATGGTGTTCACCATCGGCGTCGGCCTGACCGCGACCATCATCAATCCGGTCGCATTTTCATATGGTTACGACCGGATGCGCTTTGTGAAACCCGTCTTCATCGGCGACACCATCCGTTCGCGCGTCGAGATCATCTCGAAAGAGCTGATGGAAAAGCGCCCCGGATACGGGCGCGTGACCGAACGTCTCACGGTCACCAAACAAACAGGTGAAACCGCCCTGGTCGCCGACCACATCTATATGGTGGAGTGCCGCAAGTGAGCGGAAAATCCTCATTCGGGCCGTTCCTGCTTTTGTCCGACAAGGACAATGTGCTGGTCGCGCGCGCCAATTCGCCCGAAGGGTTGCAGGTCGCGCTGGAAGGCGGCCAGGTCATCCTCAGCCGCCCGATCCCGATGGCCCATAAAATTGCGCGCCGTGATATCGCGGCGGGTGATGTGATCCTGAAATACGGCATGCCCATCGGTATCGCGACCACGGCGATCCGGGCGGGCGAGCATGTGCATGTCCATAATATCCGTTCGGCCTATACGCCCACGCATATGTTGCAAGACGCCGATGGCCGCAGCGCGGGGGTGTCATTATGAGCGAGATTCAGGCGTTTCTGCGGTCTGATGGCCGCAAGGGGATCCGCAACACGCTGGTTGTGGCCTATCTGGTCGAATGTGCGCATTTCGTGGCCTCGGAAATCGTGCATCAGTTCAGGAATACCCCCCATGAGGGCGAGGTGCAGCTGATCGGATTCCCCGGCTGCTATCCGAATGAATATGCGGCGCAGATGATGGAGAAGCTTTGCACCCATCCAAATGTCGGCGCGGTGCTGTTCGTGTCTTTGGGATGCGAGAGTTTCGACAAGGTGCGCGCTGCCAATGCGGTCGACAGCTCAAACCGGCCGGTCAAGACGCTGGTGATCCAGCGGGCGGGGGGGACACGATCGACGATCCAGGCGGGGGCGGACTGGATCCGTCAGACCCTGGCGCAGATCGCCGAAGTGCCGCGCGTCCGGATGGGGGTTGATGAGCTGATCATCGGCACGGTTTGCGGCGGATCAGACGGGACCAGCGGCATCTCGGGTAACCCGGCGGCGGGCAAGGCGTTCGATCTGCTGGTCGCCGAGGGCGCCGCCTGCATCTTCGAGGAAACCGGCGAGCTGATCGGCTGCGAAGAGATCATGGCGGCCCGCGCGGTGACGCCTGAACTCGGGAATATCCTGCGAGAAAGCGTGCAAAAGGCCGAACGCTATTATGCGACGCTGGGCTATGGGTCGTTTGCGGCGGGGAATGCGGCGGGCGGGCTTTCCACCATCGAGGAAAAGTCGCTCGGTGCCTATGTGAAATCCGGCGACAGCCCGATTTCGGGTCTGATCAAACCGGGCGATATTCCCCCCAGCGGCGGGCTTTATCTGATGGATGTGGTGCCGGATGGGGATGTGCGTTTTGGCTTCCCGAATATCTCGGACAATGCCGAAATCGTCGAGATGATCGCCTCGGGTGCCCATATGACGCTGTTCGTGACCGGGCGTGGCTCGGTCGTCGGTTCGGCCATTTCGCCGGTGATCAAGATCTGTGCCAACCCCGACACCTACCGCAATCTCGCCGAAGACATGGATGTCAACGCGGGCGATATTATCGAAGGTGTCCGTTCGATCCCGGAGGTCGGCCAGGAGATCCATGACCTGGTGCTGGCGGTGGCGGCGGGGCGGCAGACCAAATCCGAAGAGCTCGGCCATCGCGAGTTCATCCTGACCTATAAGAGCTTTGAACCTATCGGCCCGGCCTGTTTGCCGGGTGCGGCCTGAGGAGAGAGAGATGCAGAGACTGCAGGGGAAACGCGCGCTGATCACGGCGGCAGGGCAGGGGATCGGCCGCGCCAGCGCCGAGCGGATGGCGGCCGAGGGCGCCGAGGTTATCGCGACCGATGTGAACCCAGGCCTGGTTGAGGGCCTCGCGGGCGTGCCGGGGATCACCGCGAAGGTTCTGAACGTGCTGGACGCGGGCGCGATCACCGCTTTGGTCGATGAGGTCGGGCCGGTCGATATCCTCTTCAACTGCGCCGGGGTCGTCCATAACGGCACCGTGCTGGAGGCGTCTGAGTCTGAGTGGGATTTCGCCTTTGATCTGAACGCCAAAGCGCAGTTCCGTATGATCCGCGCCGTGCTGCCGGGGATGATCGCCAGGGGCAATGGCTCGATCATCAATATGTCTTCGGTTGCGGGGCCGAAGAAAGGCCCGATCAACCGGGCGGTCTATTCCGCGTCCAAGGCCGCCGTGGTCGGCCTGACCCGGGCTGTCGCCGCCGATTATGTTGCGCAAGGCATCCGCTGCAATTCGATCTGTCCCGGCACCGTCGACAGCCCCAGCCTGCATGAACGCCTCAAGGCCACCGGCGATTACGAGGGCGCGCTGAAGGCCTTTATCGGCCGCCAGGCGATGGGCCGTCTGGGCCGGGCGGATGAAATCGCTGCGCTGGTCTGCTATCTGGCCTCGGACGAAGCGGGCTTCACCACCGGGACCGAACATGTCATCGACGGTGGCTGGACCACCTGAGGAGAGGAGCTGCTATGAAACTGGTACGTTATGGCGCGCGGGGTGCCGAAAAGCCCGGCCTGATCGACGCGAATGGCGCGCTGCGCGACCTGTCCGCCCATGTCCCGGATATTGCCGGCGAGATGTTGGCGGATCTGTCGGCCCTGAAAAAACTCGACCCGGCATCGCTGCCGCTGGTCGCGGGCGATCCACGCCTCGGCGCCTGTGTCGGTCAGACCGGCAAATTCATCTGTATCGGGCTGAATTATTCCGACCATGCGGCGGAAAGCGGCATGGCTGTGCCTCCCGAGCCGGTGATCTTCGCGAAATACACCTCGGCCATTTGCGGGCCGGATGATCCGATCCTGATCCCGCGTGGATCGGAGAAGACCGACTGGGAGGTCGAGCTGGCTGTGGTGATCGGCAAACGCGCGAAATACGTCTCCGAAGCCGACGCGATGGAGCATGTCGCGGGCTATTGCGTCTGCAACGATGTCTCGGAACGCGCCTATCAGATCGAGCGCTCGGGCCAGTGGTCCAAGGGCAAAAGCTCGGACAATTTCGGCCCGATCGGCCCCTGGCTGGTGACGAGGGACGAGGTCAAAGACCATGACAACCTGCATATGTGGCTGAAGGTGAATGGCGAGACCATGCAGGACGGGTCGTCCAGCACCATGGTCTACAAGATCCCGTTCCTGGTCTCTTATCTGTCGCAATTCTTCACCCTGCATCCGGGCGATGTGATCTCGACCGGCACGCCGCCCGGCGTCGGTCTGGGGATGAAGCCGCCGCGCTATCTGAAGGCGGGCGATGTGGTGGAACTGGGAATCGAGGGCCTTGGCACACAGCGCCAGGTCTGCGAGGACGATGCCTGAGGAAGAAAGGGGGCGCTCGCGCCCCCTCTGAGCCTTTGCAGGCTCATTCACCCCCTGAGGATATTTAGAGACAGATGAAAACAGCAGCCCTTTTCATCTGTCTCTAAATATCCTCGGGGGGAGCGCCGTCAGGCGCCGGGGGGCAGACAGCCCCCCGCTTCCGCGCTCAGCCAGAGGTAGCGAATTTCAGGCACATGGGGGTGCCGATTGCCAGAAAGCGACCGATTTCGGTCAGGATTCCGCTTGCTTCATCGCGGCCCAGCACGCTGACCCGGTCGGAATTCTGGTTTGCCACCAGCAGATGACGGCCGGACGGTGTCAGCGCGATATTGCGCGGTGTGGTGCCGCCGCAGGTGATCAGGCGCTGTGAGATCAGCTTGCCTGTAAGAGCCTCCACCTCCATCTGCACGATGCTGTCATGCCCCCTGTTGGCGCCATAGAGAAAGCGGCCATCCGGGGAGATCGCCAGATCCGAGCAATGGTTCCCGGCCAGCGCCTCCCCGGGCACGGTGATCCTGCGATCTGTCTCGGTCAGCGCGCCTGTCGCCGCATCACGACGAAAGGCGGTGATCGAGGAATCGAGCTCGTTGATGGTAAAGAGAAACGCGCCGTCCGGGCTCAGTACCATATGCCTTGGGCCGGCGCCGGGGCGGGTTGGGGTTTGGTGCAGCCTTATCGTTGTGCCATCCGCCCCCGGCCGGTAGCTCACAAGCGCATCCATCCCGAGATCGGCGACGATCAGAATACCGTCGGGCAATTCGGCCACGCTATGGGCATGGGCGCGTTCCTGGCGCGCGGGATCGGGGCCACTTCCCTGATGTGCGACGGCGCCCACAGCCGGCGAGAGGCTGCCATCCGCACGGATGTCGAACACCACCAGCGACTGATCGGGACCGCCTTCGCCGACGGTATAATTCACCACATAAAGCCGTTTGCCATCGCGCGAGATCAGGTTATGCGCTGTGATGCTGCCAAGGCTGGGCTGGGTGTTCAGATAGCAAAAGCCTCCCTTATCCGGCTGATAGCGCAGGGCGGTGACGAGACCCTCACGCCATTCGGCCACTTCGGAACTGGCATAGATATGGCGCCCGTCCGGGGTGACCGAAAGGAAGGTCGGATTGTCGATCCCGGGGAAATGCGCTTTTTGCGTGAAGGTCAGGCGCTCTTCGTCAAAGGCGAAAGCATAGAGCCCGTCCCCCCGCGCGCCCTGGAAATACGGCGTCTCGCGGTTCAGCGTGCCGATGAACAAAAGCAGCTCTGCGGACATTTCTCTCCTCCCTCCGGAATGGGCCTCGCAAGTTTTTGCGGCAGGCTGTATTCCATATGTAAAATATCTTGCTGCCAGTAAACTGTGTTGACCTCCTCCCGTCAATTCGTAGCATCGCAAGATGAAATTTCACAGGTGAAACCATGAGCGATGTGGAAGACGAGGGCCGCTACCGGGCGCCGGCGCTGGATAAGGGGCTCGATATGATCGAGCTTCTGGCCGAGCGTGAAGAGGGGATGACGCTGAAAGACATCGCCACCGCGCTCGGCCGCTCTCCGACCGAGCTATACCGCATGCTCGACCGGCTGGCGCGCAGGGGCTATGTCGCGCGCTATGGCGACAGCTATCAGCTGACGCTGAAGCTGTTTTTGCTGGCCCATCTGCGCCCGCCGATCCGCCGGCTGGTGGCCCAGGCAATGCCGGCAATGCGCCGCTTTACCAATGCGGCAGAGCAGGCCTGCCATCTGGTCAAATATGACCGCGGCGATCTGGTGGTGATCGCCCAGGTCGAGGCGCCGGGCTATTGGGGCGTTACCATCCGCGTCGGCGCGCAGATCGGTCTGGTCAATTCCGGATCGGGGCATGTCTTCCTCGCCTTTGCCTCGCCTGAGGAAAAGGCCCTTATGTATGAAGAACATGAGCCTATGCCCTATGAGGTGCCGCCGCCCGGGCTGGACGAACGCCTGCGTGAGGTGCGTCGCCAGGGCTATGAGGCGATGGAGAGCCAGCAGACCCCGGCGGTCGCCAACCTTTCTGTGCCGATCCTTGGGGCCAATGGCGCCGTGCTTGCGGTTCTGACCTGCCCCTTCGTGCGACGGCTGGAAAATCCCAATGCGCCGGATCGCGAAAGCGTCCTTCGGCTTTTGCTGGAAATCGGGCGCGAGCTTTCGGGCCAGGGCGAACCTGCCGCTTAGGCTTCTGCCTTCCGGGCCACGGGAACCGGCGCCGCGCTTCGGACAGCCTCTTCAGCCTCTCGCAAGAGCCCGCCCAAGGCGGGCTTTTCGCTGTTTGCGCCAATTTTCCGTCTTGCGACGACTTTCCATAAATGAAATGATCCTTCAAATACGAAACTGTCTCGCGCCTTCGGGAGGGGCGCGACGGGGGGAGAAAGCCAGAGATGACGACCTATTCCGCAGAGCTGCCCGGGTCAGGATCAGGGGCAGGGTCAGAGGGGCTGCCGCTTGAAGGGCTTGTCGTCCTTGATATGAGCCAGTTCCTTTCGGGGCCCTATTGCTCGTTGCGGCTGGCGGATCTGGGTGCGCGGGTGATCAAGATCGAGCGCCCCGATGGCGGCGATCTCTCGCGCCGGCTCTACCTCTCGGATACCGAAATCGGCGGCGATTCCACGATTTTCCACGCGATCAATCGCGGTAAGGAAAGCCTTGCGATCAATATGAAGGACGCGGGCGATCTGGCGGCGCTGAAAAAGCTGATCGCGCGTGCCGATGTGCTGATCCAGAATTTCCGCCCCGGGGTGATCGAACGGCTGGGCCTTGATTACGAGGCCGCCCGGGCGATCAATCCGGGCCTCGTCTATGCCTCGATCTCGGGCTATGGCGATGAGGGCCCCTGGGTGATGCGCCCGGGCCAGGATCTCCTGGCCCAGGCGCGTTCGGGTCTGATGTGGCTGAATGGCGATGAGGGTCAGGGACCGGTGCCTTTCGGCCTTGCGGTCGCGGATATGCTGGCAGGTGCCGCCTGCTGCCAGGGGGTTCTGGCGGGGCTGGTCCGGAAAGGGATCACCGGCAAGGGCATGCATGTGCAGACCTCGCTGATGGAGGCGCTGATCGACTTCCAGTTCGAGGTGCTGACCACCCATCTGAATGACGGGCGCCGGGTGCCGAAACGCTCGGAATTCCGCTCGGCCCATGCCTATCTCTCGGCGCCATACGGGGTCTATCAGGCGAAAGATGGCTGGCTGGCGATTGCGATGACGCCGATTGCCCGGCTGGCCGATCTGATGGGGATCGGAACGCTGGCGCCTTACCTCGACGATCCGAAACTGGCCTTCTCGCAGCGCGACACCATCAAGCGGCTGATTGCCGACCAGGTCGCGACGGCTACGGTGGATCACTGGCTTTCCGTGCTGGAACCCGCCGATATCTGGTGCGCCAAAGTGCTCGACTGGCCGGAATTACTGCAATCCGAGGGGATGCGCGTCCTTGATATGCTGCAAACCGTCACCCGCGAGGATGGGGTTTCCATCGAGACCACCCGCCTGCCGATGCGGTTGAACGGGTATCGCCCTGCGAAAACCGGCGCCGCACCGCTGATCGGCGCCCATTCCGCCGCAATCCGCAAGGAGTTCGACCTGTGATCAAGCTGAAAGGTATGACCTGGAGCCATCCGCGCGGCTATGATCCGATGGTCGCCTGTTCGACCGTCTGGGCCGCAGAAAAGGGTGTCGAGATTACCTGGGAAAAGCGCTCGCTCCAGGATTTCGAAAGCTATCCGGTCGAAGACCTCGCCCGCGCCTATGATCTGATCGTGATCGACCATCCGCATGTCGGCCAGATCACCCGCGAGAATTGCCTCGCCCCTCTCGATCTGCCGGGTCGCGCGGCTGAGCTCGCGGCCCTGGCGGCGGGATCCGTGGGCGCGAGTTTCCCCAGCTATACCTGGCAGGGGCGGCAATGGGCCTTCCCGATTGATGCCGCGACCCAGGTGCTGGCCTGGCGCCCCGATCTGATCGACGCAGCGCCGGCAAGCTGGGCCGAGGTGGTGGCGCTGGCGAAAGAGGGCCGCGTTGCGCTGCCGCTGCGTCCGCCGCATTCGCTGATGTCGCTTTACACCCTGGCCGGCAATATCGGCGCGCCCTGCGCGGTGACCGGCGATGCGATCATCGCCCCCGCGACCGGCGCCGAAGTCTGGGAGATGCTGCGCGAGATCGCCGATCTGATCGACCCGGCCTGTGCCGGCCAGGACCCGATTGCGGTCTTTGAGGAGATGGCAAAGCCCGACAGCCGTATCGCGGTGGCGCCCTTGATCTATGGCTATGTGAATTACGCCATTCCCGGCTTCCGCCCCCGGCTGATCCGCTTTGCCGATATGCCGGTGGCGGGTGCGAATGGCCCGGTCGGCTCGGCGCTTGGCGGTACAGGGATCGCGGTTTCAGCCTTTTCCGGGGCCCGTGAGGCGGCGGTGGATTTCGCTTACTGGATCGCCTCGGGCGCGGTGCAAAAGGGGGTCTTTGCGGGTTCGGGCGGTCAGCCCGGCCATGCGGCGGCCTGGGAAGATGCCAGCGTCAACGCGGCGACCTCGGATTTCTACCGCGCCACAAGGGCGACTCTGGAGCGTGCCTGGGTTCGCCCGCGCCATGACGGCTATATGGATTTCCAGCATGCGGCCTCGACCCGCATCACCGAAGGGCTGGCCGCCCGCGAAGCCGCCGGTCCGGTGATCGCCGATATCAACCGGCTGTTCCGGGAGAGTTTCTGAGAAGAAGGACAGGCCGGGACAAGCCGGCGTCACTATGGGGAGGAGGAACCCGATGAAGATGAGACTGCACGGATTTTGCGCCGCGACAGTGGTGGTGGCCTTTGCGCTGCCGGCTTTCGCGCAATCGGTGGAAGAGGTGATCGCGGCCCTGCCCGAGGGGCTGAAATCGCAATATCAGGGTGCGCCCCAGACCATCGCGACCGGGCCGCTTGCCGATTTCACCCCGAAAGCAAAGCCTTACAAATGGTGCCATTCGGAAAGCTATCAGGGCAATCCCTGGCGCGTCTCGGTCACCAATGAGCTGAAACGCCTGGTCGACGGGCTGATCGCCGAGGGCGTGGTCACGGATTTCGAGGTCTCGGATTCCAATGGCGATGTCGGCCAGCAGATCAGCCAGATCCGCGCCTTTATCGACAAGGGCTGTGGCGTGATCACCTCGATCCCGGGCTCGGCCACCGGGCTGGATGAGGCGATCCAGGCGGCGGCCGATGCGGGGATTCCCTTCATCACGGCGGCAGGCTCGGTCACCGCGCCTTCGGCGGTGAATGTCGACAGCAATTATTCCCGCTGGGGCTATGAGATGATGGATGCCATCGGCAAGGCGCTGCCCGGGGGTGGCAATGTGCTGATCGTCGAGGGCATTGCAGGCCACCCGATTGTGGCACAGGAACGCGCCGGGGCCGATGCGGCTATGGCGCAGTATCCGAACCTGAAAATCGCCCGTGTCGTCAATGGCGACTGGACGGCGAATGTCACGAAAACCGTTGTGCTGCAGACGCTTGCCACCAATCCGGCGCCGATTGATGCCGTCTGGTCGGCGGGGTCGGAAAGCCGCGTGATCGCTGAGGCCTTTACGGAAGCCGGCCGTCCGGTGCCGCTGATCACCGGCTCGATCACCGGCGATGCGCTTGGTTACTGGAAAGCGAACCCCGAAGGCTACCGTTTCGAGGGTCACGCCGTGCTGCCGGGCTGGACGGCGCAGACGCTTTACCGCACCGCCGCACGGATCATGGAGGGCCAAAAGCCGGTTCTCAACACGCTGATGATCCCCCTGCCGCCGGTGCATGAGGCGGATCTTGCGGCCTGGGCGCAGGATTGCATGACGCCCGACGCGGTCTCGGTCTTCCCGGTGCCTCCGACCGATCCAATGCCCGAGGACTGGCTGGACGCCTATTTCGCCAATCCCGCGCCCAGCCCGGCCTGGGATTATGCGACTGTCCCCGCCGCCTGCGCCAACTGATCCGGCCCCCAAAACCGCGCGCGCCGAAGGGTGCGCGCGGCATGGCACGAAAGGCATGACGATGCTGGAGATTTCCGGCCTGACAAAGCGCTATGGCGAGACGCTGGCGCTCAGCGAGGCCACGATCCGCTTTCGCCCCGGCACCATCCACACGATCCTTGGCGAAAACGGCTCGGGGAAATCGACGCTGGTGAAACTCCTGTCGGGCATCGTGGCGCCTGACAGCGGCACCATCCTGATGGAGGGGCGCGCGGTCACCGCCCGCAACCCCGCCGGCTTTCGCAAGGCCGGTTTCGCCACCGCTTTTCAGGAAGTGCTGATCGCGCCCGACCGCAGCGTGACCGACAATATCCTCCTGGGCCTTGACGGGCTTTTTCGCCGCCATATCCCGCGTGAGGCGCGCCGCGCCCGGGCGGAGGCGGTGCTTTCGCGCTTTGCCTGCACCCGCATCGACCCCGATGCGCTGGCGGGGGCGCTGCCGCTGGCGTCGCAGCAGCTGGTTGTACTGGCCCGGGCCGTCGCGCGCGATCCGCGCGTGCTGATCCTGGATGAGATCACCGCCGCTCTGGATTTCGCCGACCGCGATTCCGTCTTTGCCTTTATGAAACGGACTGCGGCGACGGGGGCGGCGCTTTTGTTCATCACCCATCGCATGGATGAGGTCATGGCGCTTTCAGACGATATTTCGGTGCTGCGTTCGGGGCAGGTGGTGCGCTCGGGGCCGCGCGGGGATGCCGCGCCCGCCGATCTGCTGGCGCTGATGGCGCCGGAAGGGGGGCGGCATGGCTGAGCTGAGCGCAAAGGGCCTTGTGCTGCGCCCCGGCGTGGGCGCGATTTCCGCCCGGGTCGCCCCCGGCGAGATCCTGGGCCTTGCCGGGCTGGACGGCCATGGCCAGGACCAGTTCCTGCGCAGTCTTGCCGGGCTGGAAAAGATCCCTGGCACGGTGGCGCTGAACGGCACCCGCATCGCGAATTTCCGCGAGGCCGGACGCGCCCGCATCGTTTATGTGCCGCGTGACCGCCGCTCGACCGGCATTTTCCCGGGCCTCTCGATCCTTGACAATTTCGCCATTGCGACCGCCGGGCGCGACCGCCGTGGCCCGCTGATCTCGCCCGCCGCGCGCCGCGCCCGCTATGAGACCTGGCGCGAGCGGCTGCAGATAAAAGCGCCCTCTCCCGAGGCGCCGATCACCGCGCTTTCGGGCGGCAATCAGCAAAAAGTGCTGCTGGCACGGGCGCTTGCGCGCGAGCCCGAGGTTCTGCTGCTGAACGATCCGACCCGTGGCGTCGATGTGGCCACGCGGCATCTGCTATACGATCTGTTCCGCGATCTGGCGCAAGGCGGCATGGCGCTGGTGATCCTTTCTTCCGAGATCGAGGAGATCCTGGCGCTGAGCCACCGTGTCCTTGTGTTTCGCGACCATGAAATCGCGGCGGAACTGGCGGGAGAGGCGATGCAGACCGCCGCCGTCATCGCCGCCATGTTCGGGAGGGCCGGCTGATGCGCCTGATGGGACGCTATACCTTTGCGATCGCGATTCTGATCGTGCTGCTGGTGGCCAATCTGGTGATGAATCCGGCGCGGTTTCACCCTGCGGCCTGGGGGACGCTTCTGGGCATGGCGGCGCCGCTGATCGGGGCGGCTCTGGCCTCGACGCCGGTGATCCTTGCCGGGCGGGGCGGTATCGACATCTCCGTCGGGCCGGTGATGGCGCTGGTCTCGGCGGTGGTGATCAAGGTGCTTTACCTTGATCATGGGCTCGCCTCGCCTTTGATCCTCTGGCCGGCCGCGCTGCTGATCGGCGGGCTGATCGGGGCTTTCAACGGGTTCATGGCGGTGGTGGTACGGGTGCAGCCCATCGTGGCGACGCTGGGAACCTATCTGATCCTTGGCGGGCTGACCCTGACCATCCTGCCCGCCCCTGTCGGCCCGGCGCCGGACTGGCTGAAGGCCATGGCGGGGGGCTGGAGCTTTCTGCCGCTTGGCGTGATCGCCCTGATCTGGTGGGCGCTGAGCCGCACACCCTTCAATGACCAGCTGATGGCGGTGGGCTCGGACGACCGCGCGGCCTATACAGCCGGGGTGCCGGTCTCGCTGATCCGCTTCCTAGCCTATGTAATCACAGGCCTGCTGGCGGCGGCGGCGGGGATGATGCTGACCGCGCTGATCGGGTCGGCGGATCCGAAGGTGGGCGCCAATTACACGCTGATCGCGATTGCCGCCGTGGCGCTTGGCGGCGTCAGCCTTGCCGGCGGCAAAGGCGGCCTGCTGGGGGCCGCGATCGGAGCCTTTGACATCTTCCTGCTGCAAAGCCTGCTGACCACGTTCAACCTCTCGACCTATGTGCTGCAGGTCGCTTATGGCGCGATCCTTGTCAGCGCGGTCGTGCTGATCGCGCTCCAGGATCGCGGCGCGAAAAGGAGCCATGCATGAGCCGGATTTTCACGGGACAGATTTTCACCGGAATGAAGGCCCGCATCTTTGGCGCTTTCCTGGTTGCGGGCGCGCTGCATCTGATCGGCACCCTGTTGATCCCGGGCTATTCGGCGCCCTTTGCGATAAGGGCGCTGCTGGTGATTGCGGCGCTGCTGGCGGTGGCCTCGGTCGGGCAGACGCTGGTGGTGATCCTGGGTGGCATCGATCTGTCGATCCCTTTCGTGATCGGCTTCGCCAATGTGGTCGCGGCCCAGTTATACGGGCAGGGCTGGCATTTCGGGCTGGTCTGTCTGGTGGTCTTTGGTCTTGCCATCATGATCGGGGCGCTGAACGGGGCGCTCTCGAAGGGGCTGAACATCCACCCGCTGATCGTGACTTTGGGCATCGGCATGATCGTCCAGGGCCTGGTGCTGATCTGGACCAAAGGCTTCCCGGCAGGCTCCGCCCCGAAAGCGGTCTCGGCCTTCGTCTCGATCGGAGGTTCTTTCGGCCCGCTGCCGGTGCCGGCTTTGATCCCGGCGTTGCTGGTCCTGATTCTCCTCGTCGTGCTGGTGATGGAGCGCACGCCCTGGGGACGTCAGCTTTACGCGCTTGGCTCGAACCCGGGGGCGGCGCCCTGGGCGCTGATCAACCCGCTCTGGATCTGGACCTCGACCTTCGCGGCATCGGCATTTTTCGCGGCACTTGCGGGGATCCTGCTGCTGGGCTTTACCGGCTCGGCTTACGGCGATGTCGGCCAGCCCTACCTCTTCCAGACCATTGCGGCTGTGGTCGTCGGAGGCGCCGCGCTGATCGGTGGACGCGGGAGTTACATCGGCACCATCGCGGGTGTGCTGGTGCTGACCGAGATCAATACGCTGCTGATCGGCTTGAACTTCTCGCCCGCCTCGGTACAGGCTGCCTTTGGCGCGATCATCCTGCTGCTCGTCTCGCTATACGGACGCGAGCGCCATTTCCGCACAACTGTCTGAACCGGATCCGACCCATGCGCCTGAGCGATTGCCATAATTTCCACGACTTCCGCCGCCTGGCAAAGCGCCGCCTGCCGGGGCCTATCTTCAACTATATCGACGGCGCCGCCGATGACGAGGTGACGCTGCGCCGGAATACCGCCGCCTTCGAGACCGTCGATCTGGTGCCGAATATCCTGCGGGGCGTGGCCGATATCGACCTCTCGACCACGGTGATGGGGCAGAAACTGGATCTGCCGGTCTATCTGTCCCCGACCGCGTTGCAGCGGCTGTTCCACCATGAGGGCGAGCGCGCCACGGGGGCGGCGGCCGAGGCCTATGGCACCATGTTCGGCTGTTCCTCGCTGGGCACCGTCTCGCTGGCCGAGCTGAAGCAGAAACACAAAAATCCGCAGGTCTATCAGTTCTATTTCCACAAGGACCGGGGCCTGAACCGCGCCATGATGCAATCGGCGAAAGAGGCTGGCATCAATGTGATGATGCTGACGGTGGACAGTATCACCGGCGGCAATCGGGAGCGCGATCTGCGCACGGGTTTTTCGATCCCATTCCGGCTGACGCTGGGCGGTATGTTCCAGTTCGCGATCAAGCCGGCCTGGGGGATCAACTATGTCACCCATGAGAAATTCAGCCTGCCGCAACTGGATGCGCATATCGACATGAAGGGCGACAGCCTGACCATCGGGCGCTATTTCACCGAGATGCTCGACCCTTCGATGACCTGGGATGATGTCGAGGCTTTGCGCGCGGAATGGGGTGGCGAGTTCTGCCTGAAAGGCGTGATGAGCACCGAAGACGCGCGCCGCGCCGCCGATATCGGCTGTTCGGGGATTGTGCTGTCGAACCATGGCGGGCGGCAGCTTGACGGATCGCGCACCGGCTTTGATCAGCTGGATGAGGTGGTGCAGGCGGTGGGCGACCGGCTTGATGTGATGATTGACGGCGGCATCCAGCGTGGGACGCATGTGCTGAAAGCGCTGAGCCTCGGGGCAAAGGCGGTGGGGCTCGGGCGGTTCTATCTGTTTGCGCTGGCCGCAGCAGGGCAGGCCGGGATCGAGCGCGCGCTTGGCCAGATGAAGGCCGAGCTGATCCGCGACATGCGGCTGATGGGGGCGAAGAACATCGCCGCGCTGAACCGCGACAATCTGCGCTTTCGCTGAGGCCGGCCGGTTTCCCCGACTTGCCGGGGCGGTTCCGGATGATCACCGGCGGGGCTGGCGGAGGGCGATGCGGTGATCAGACTAATGCAGCGGTTCGCGATGCTTTCCCCGCTGATGCTGGCCATCGGTGCCGGGCCGCTTATGGCCTTTGACAGCGAGGCTTTTCGCGAAAACCGGCGACCGGCCTGGTGTCCCGACAAGGTGCTGGGCTTCGAGTGCCAGGAGCCGCGTGCGGGCATGTGGGACGCGCTTCGCACGGTTTTGAAACCCGGGATGACGCAAGAGGAGGTACGGGTCCTGCCTGGCCCCGCCGATCAGGTCTCCGATCCGGTCGCCGGGCAGGTCGCGGGACAGGGTACAGAGCAATACTGGACCTATGAGATGGGGCTGCAATGGATCGACACCCTGTTCCTTGTGCTGGTCTTCGACGCCGATGGCAGGCTGTTGGAAATCCGCGAAACCCAGGGGTGAGGCAGGTCTGAGCCGCTGCCGGGGCCGCGCATCACGCGATGCGGCAGGGCAGAAAGCGGCGGTTTTGCAAATTTCGTGATCAGGGCAAAAAAGGCTTGATCCGGCGCATCTTGCACCACGCACCCCGGATCTGGCGTGAAATCAGGCGAAAATGGCCTGAAATAACCGGGAAATCGGCGATTTATGCTTGCTGCGCTGCAGCACCTGGCAAAGATCCGCCAGTCTCCGAAATATGCCGAAACAAAAACTTGATTCAAATCTGTTTCCCCGGCTTTGTCCTGCCAAAGCCCGGCGCAGACCGGGCCATGAGCAGATCAACGAGACTACGCCGGAACGGGACCTTATGATTTTCAGCGCTGCAAACCGCTTCTCCGGAGCATGGCCGTTCTCTGTGCCGCTCTGACCCTGAGCGCCTGTATGGGCCGCGATATTGCCCCGGAGGTTCCGGATCCGTCGATCTTCAGCAGCCTTGATTCGGGTCGCCAGGCGATGGCGTTGCTGGAGGCAAAGCAGAAGCAGTCCCTTGGTCAGCGCGTCTGGTGCGTGCCTTTCGCCCGCACCGCAAGCGGCGTTGATCTGCGCGGCGATGCGAAAACCTGGTGGAATGCGGCCGCCGGCCAATATGAGCGCGGCAGCCAGCCCCGCCCGGGTGCCGTGATGGCTTTCGCCGCGACGCGCCAAATGTCGCGCGGCCATATCGCAGTGGTCTCGGAAGTGGTCTCGGAGCGCGAGATCCGCGTCAACCATGCCAACTGGATCAAGAACAAGGTTCAGATGAATATGAAAGTGGTTGATGTCTCGGATAAAAATGACTGGAGCGACGTCAAGGTCGAGCGTGTGGCGGGCGAGATGGGGATCTCTTCCTATCCGATCAACGGCTTTATCTATCCGAACTGAGCCGCTTTCCGCGAGATCGTTCAATCAATAAATCAAATTGAAAAGGGGAGGCAGCGTGCCTCCCCTTTGTTGTTTATGCTTTGGTGCCTCAGCCCGGCTGTTTCGCAAAGCGCAGATAGGGCAGGCGGATGTCGAGCGGCCCGTATTTTTCTTCCGCCTGTTCGTTATTGAGGCTGAGCGCCACGATGACGTCCTGGCCGGGCTCCCAGTTGGCCGGGGCGGCGAGCGGCTTGCCATCGGTCAGCAGCACGGCGTCAACGGCGCGCAGGATCTCGGCAAAGTTGCGGCCCACCGACATCGGATAGTAGATGGTGAAGCGGACTTTCTTGTCCGGCCCGATGAAATAGACCGCGCGCACCGTGGCGGTATGGGCGGGGGTGCGGCCCTCGGTCGGGATGTAGTAATCGGCGGGCAGCAGGTCATAGGCCTTGGAGACCGCGAGGCTGGTATCGTCGATGATCGGGAAATCGGCCGGGGCGCCGCCGAAGGCCTCGATATCGCGCTTCCATTTCTCATGGTCGGCTTTGCCGTCGATCGAGAGGCCGATCACCTTGATGCCGCGCTTTGTCCATTCCGGGGCGAGCTGGGCCACGGCGGCGAATTCGGTGGTGCAAACCGGAGTGAAATCGCGCGGATGGCTGAACAGAAGGCCATAGCTGTCGCCAAGCCAGTCGTGGAATTTGATGGTGCCGGAGGTGGTCTCGGCGGTGAAGTCGGGGGCGATGTCGTTGATACGCACGGACATGGAAGGACTCCTCGGGAATTTCCTGAGCGAGATTTATGCCTTGTGGGAGGATATTTCATCCCCCTCCGGTGAACATCGCGGCAAATTAGAACGGCTTTCCTGAAATCATCGCAGGAAGAGGAAGGTTTCTGGCGTCGGGGAGGGGCCTCGCGCAGCGGATTTCCCTTTGGATGCCGGGCGGAGGATATCGCGCGCGGCGCGGGAACAGGCTTGCTTCCTGGCCCGGGAACAGGTTAATTTTGATCAAATCCTGTCAGCCGCCCCGAGTCACCGCTGCCAGCGTGGCTCCTGCACTCTGTCAAACCCGCAATCGAGGCCGGATATGCTTATCAAACGCGAATTCTACATCAATGGCGCCTGGGTCGCGCCCGCGAAGGCCCGTGATTATCAGGTGATCAACCCGTCGAATGAAGAGCCCTGCGCGGTGATTTCGCTGGGGGATCAGGCCGATACCGACCGCGCCGTTGCGGCGGCAAAGGTCGCGCTGCCGGCCTGGCGGGCGACGCCTCCGGCGGAACGCGCGCGGCTGGTGGCGGCTATCCTCGACCAGTACGAGGCGAGGAAGCAGGAATTCGCCGAAGTGATCGCGATGGAGATGGGGGCGCCGATTGACTTTGCGCTGGCCGAGCAGGCGCCCTGCCTGCCCTGGCATACCACCAACTTCCTGCGCGCTTTCGAGCATATCGAATGGATCCGCCCGCTGGGCGATCACGCGCCGGGCGCGGCTATCGCGCTGGAGCCGATTGGCGTCGTGGGGCTGATCACGCCCTGGAACTGGCCGGTGAATCAGATCGCGCTGAAGGCAATTCCGGCGATGCTGGCGGGCTGCACCTGTGTGCTGAAACCCTCGGAAGAGGCGCCGCTTGATGCGATGATGTTCGCCGAATTCTGCCACGCGGCGGGAATTCCGGCCGGCGTCTTCAACCTGGTGAATGGCGATGGGGCAGGGGTGGGATCGCAGCTCTCCACGCATAGCGATGTCGAGATGATCTCCTTTACCGGCTCGACCCGGGCGGGGCGCGCGATCTCGAAGGCCGCCGCCGAGACGCTGAAACGGGTGACGCTGGAACTTGGCGGCAAGGGGGCAAACCTGCTTTTCGCCGATGCGCGGCCCGATGCGGTGCGCTGGTCGGTGGCCAGGATGATGGAAAATACCGGGCAAAGCTGCAATGCGCCCTCGCGCCTGCTGGTCGAGCGGCCGGTCTATGACCGCGTGGTGGCCGAGGCCGCAGATCTCGCCAATGCGATCACGGTCGGGCCGGCGGATCAGCCCGGGAACCATATCGGCCCGGTGGTGAACAAACGGCAATGGGATCAGATCCAGGCCTATATCCGCAAGGGGATCGAAGAGGGCGCCCGCCTCGTCGCCGGTGGCCCGGACCTGCCCGAGGGCTTCAATCGCGGCTTCTATGTCAGACCGACCGTCTTTGCCGATGTGACGCCGGGCATGACCATCGAGCGCGAGGAGATCTTCGGCCCGGTCCTGTCGATCATCCCGTTTGACAGCGAGGAAGAGGCGGTCGCCATCGCCAATGACACGCCTTACGGGCTGACCAATTATGTCCAGACCGAAGATCAGACCCGTGCCAACCGGCTTGGCCGCGCGCTGGTCGCCGGCATGGTCGAGATGAACGGCAAGTCGCGCGGCGCCGGCGTGTTCTTCGGCGGCGTCAAACAATCCGGCCGCGCCCGCGAAGGCGGTATCTGGGGGCTTGAGGAATTCCTGGAGCCGAAGGCGATTTCCGGATACGATTTCGGGTCCTGAGACGCGGCTCCCCTATAGTGACTTCCCAGGCCGTAAAAGGCCCGGCCTCACCCCGGAAGGCATTGTCCTGCATGGGGCGAGGGCTTGAGGGACAGGCTTGTCCTGGCTGACGATAAGTTATGCGCTGTCGTAACGGCCAGGCGGCCTTCAGGGGCGGTATCTTCGCGGTGGCTGGCCCGTCATCAGGCGAGGGGGCGTACTGCCCGGGGGACAGAAGCAGTTTTGCCGGCCCGCCGCGCGCAGCATCTCACCGGTGCGAAAGCCGAACCGGGCAGGGGGTACAGCACAGGCCAGCACCGGGGGGCTGTCGCAACAGCGCCTCATGCAGGTTCTGGCCCGGGTCCGGCAGCCAGGGGTTCTGAGCAAAAGCGGAGGGAACAGCAGGATCCACGCGCCCCCCGGGTATGCCCCCCGATCCCGGGCCAGCCGGCCGGTGATCCGGCGCCGCGAAAGGGTCTTGCTGCTGCCATTGCTCCCGGGGGCTGACCTTTCGGCCCAGGGTCCTGGTTGTGCGGTCCCGGCCCTGGTGGGTCGGGTTTCGGAGGAGGCTGTCCGGATCTGAAGCCCGGATTTTGCAGATATATTCAACGGGCGTGGGGCCAGTGAGGCTTTTCATACGGCGCGCATAGCTGCAGGCAGTCCTGCCGTCGCCGAGGTGGTCCGCCACAGGTTGTGGCAGTCCTGGTGGAAGCGCCCGAGGGTCGCATCCCTGATCAAACGGCTCATCCGCCTGGCCTTCTTAACAATCCGGCAGAGCCGTCCCTGTATCACATTGGCTGCAAAGCAAGCGGGGCATCCATCGGGTTCCGGGTCCTGTGCCTGCAACATAAGATCAATAGGGGGAGAGAGCCGGTCCTCTGACCCGTCGCGCTGCAATAATTTCCATCAAGGCGCTGAAAATATGATTTCATTCGAGAAACCCGTTTGGTGCAGGTTGCGGCTCAATGGGGTGAGCTTCGGGGGGCGGCGCAGGGGCGGTTACCCCTTCAGCACGGTTTCCGGCAGAAATGTCGGTGGGATTTCGTCCCGTCCTTCGACCATGTGTGAGGCAAGCATCTCAGAGCAGAGCGGCGCCATGCCGAAGCCGGTTTTGAACCCGCCATTCGCGATGAAATGACCGGGCCGCTCTGGCCAGGCGCCAATCATCGGCGCCCGGCTTTTCGCGCGCGGGCGGATCCCGGCCCAGCGTTCCAGCACTTCCGCGCGTTCCAGCACCGGCAGTTGCGCGCGTGCCCGGGCCAGCAGATCCTCCGCCTGCGCGTCCGGGCCCGGCTCTTGCCAGACGGTTTCACTGGTGGACCCGATGGCAACCGTTCCATCGCCATGCGCAACGATATGCAGCCCAGGCGCGTAGATCTGCGGCGCGTCCTGTGCATCATGGCGCAGCAAAAGGGCCTGGCCCTTCACCCCGGCCCCGATCTTGCGCCCGATTGCGGCGGAAAGCGTGGCCAGCCCCTCATACCCCGTGGCATGCACCACCAGCCCGTGTTCCTCACCCTCGCCGATGATGATCCCGACCCCTTTCGCGCGCAGCGCCGCCGCGAGCGAAGCGAGCGCCCGGCGAGGAGAAATCCGCGCCGTCAGCGTATCCCGGATCAGCCAGCCTGCGGGCGAGACCGGCTCCCAGTCCGCACCCGTGGCCGGGATAACCAGCCATTCCGCCGCGCCCTGCCACACCTGCCGCGCCGCCGTTTCGCGCGCCCGCGCAAGGTCCAGCGCCGCCGCATCGGCGACCGGCTGCAACCGGCCCGCGCGCAGGTAAAGCGGATCGACCCCGCCAACCTGATGCACCTCGTCCCACCAGGTGCCCGCCATCAGGAGGCTCCGGAGCTGCAGCGCCTTCATCGCATTCCAGACCTCGGGCGCATGTGGCGCCAATGCGCCGACAAGCCCGCCCGAGGCGCCGGCCCCGACCCTGCGCGTCTCGATCACCTGCACCCGCAACCCGCGCTTCACGAGCGCCCAGGCCGTACTCAGCCCAAAGATCCCGGCGCCCCGGACCGTCACATCGACGCTTGCCATCCTGTCTCCGCTGCCGCATGGGACATCAACCCGCCAGGTGAGCAGAGGTGCGCAACCATGCCCGACACACCCGAGACCGACAGACCCGAACCCGCCAGCCTCAGCTGGCTTGACGATGCGATACCTGTCGCCACCCGCTTTGACGACCCCTATTTCAGCCTGAAAGGCGGGCTGGAGGAGACGCGCCATGTCTTCCTGCGCGGCAATGACCTGCCTGCGCGGCTGCAGGACGGGTTCCGGATTGCCGAGCTGGGTTTTGGCACCGGGCTGAACCTTCTGACCCTCGCGCTGGCCTGGCAGGGCGAGGGGAGCCTGCATTACACCACATTCGAGGCCTTCCCGATGCAGCCCGCCGATATGGCGCGGGCGCTGGCGCATTTCCCCGAGGCTGATGCGATCTCTGCCCCGCTTCTGGCGGCCATCCGCGCGGGCGAGACCCGGTTCCCCCTGGCCGGCATCACGGTCGAGATCATCCATGGCGATGTGCGCGACACTTTGCCGGCCTGGGAAGGGCGGGCGGATGCCTGGTTTCTCGACGGGTTCTCGCCGGCGAAAAACCCCGAAATGTGGGGCGAGACACTGATGGCAGAGGTCGCCCATCACACCGCGAAGGGCGGCACATTCGCCACTTACACCGCAGCCGGCCATGTGCGCCGTGCGCTGGCCGGGGCAGGGTTCGAGGTCAGCCGCCTGCCCGGTTTCGCGGGCAAGCGGCATATGTCTGCGGGTGTGTTGCGCTGATCAGCGCAGGACCATCCCCTCGGGCCAGCTGAGCGTATAGCCCAGCGAGATTTCCTCTTTCCCGCCGGCCGCCAGCTCGAATTCCCAGCCGATAATGCCGCGCTGGCCGTCGATATCGGTCAGGCTCGGCGCGGGCGTGATCGCGGTCTTAACCGTCAGATCCTGCTGTTCGGAATAGGGAATCTGGTCGATCACCCGCAAAGGCCAGCTATCCGTGCCGCGATTCTCGACGCGCAGGATCGCGGTTTCGTTCAACTGGTTCGAAGTGGTGAAGACCCCGCTTTGCCCCTGATCGCGCTGCGGCATATCGCGGCTCAGCACGATGGAATCCAGCGCGCCAAAGGCGATTTCGGCCTCGGTCCCGGCGGCGATCAGCCCCAGTTGCGTGCCGCCGACCAACACGCCTTCGCGGTACAAAAGCGCCTCGCCGGGCAGCAGGGGCTCGCCGGTCGTATTGGTGAATTCCGCCATCACAAAGGCGCTGCGGTCACGCGACGGCACCGCGACGGCGATGATCTCGGGTTCGGCCTGCAACTGGTCAAGGCCAAGGCGCAGGTCTTCCACCCCATCCGCCACATCGACCTTGCGCGGATAGTGATAGACCACGGTATCGCCCTCGACGGTCATATTGGCATTGATCGGCGCCGCTTCGGCCACGGTGGTGGGGGAGGGCAGCATATCCATTTCCGCCGCTGTGCCGCTGCCCCTTGCCATATCCACTGCCGGCGGCTGCTCCTTTTCGATCCAGCGCTGCCAGGGCCAGAGCACCGAGGGCGCCGCCTGTTCAGACGGGCGCGAGGACGAGAGGGTCAGTGCGACCCCGCTCCAGTCCTCGCCGCTGAACTGGCTGACCAGAACTGAGCGGTCGATGGTCAGGGCGGCGCCATCCTTGCGGCTCAGATACAGATCGTAAACCGGTCGCCAGCCGGCCTGGTCGATATAATGGGTGACGGTGATCGTCTTCGGCCCGGCGGCTTCCGTTTCGAAACTGACCGCGAGGGTGGTGTAATCCTGATCGCGGGAGGGGAGCGCGGCCAGCGCGGCCTGGGCCTCGGCGAGGGCTTTTTGCGCCTCTTCCAGCGCCTTTTGCACGGGCCAGAGAGCGGCGCGGGCGGCGGCGGCCTCTTCGGCGGCGGCAAGCGTCTCATCGCCGATCACCTTCGCGATTTCGCGCAGCGTTTCGGCGGTGGCGCCTTCGGGCGGCTGGCCGCTGATCGAGGCGAGATAACCCGCCCGCGCATTGGCGGCCTGGACCCGGGCATTGCCCGTCTCGACCGCGGCTACGGCTGCGCGCATAGCAGACTCGGCCGCCTCGACATTGGCCTTTGCCGCTTGCTGTTCGGGCGTCAGATCGTCGGAGCGCGGCGGCAGCCGGTCTTCGCGCAGCGAGAAAGCGCCGGTGCTGATCCCATCCGCCCCCGCCAGTTGCAACAGCCCGGCCTGGGTGCCGGCCGGCAGATCGGCGATCAGCAATTCATGCGCGCCGGCCGAGGGGCTGTCGAAACGCACCTCGCGGGTGACTTTTGCGCCCTGGGGATAGACGGTGACCGAGGTGATCTGGCTGGTCGCCGTGATCGTATCGGCAAAGGCGGGCAGGCCCAGCGAGGGCAGGGCGGTGGTGGCCAGAAGGGCCGCAAGAAGGGCACGCATGGAACTGCTCCGGAAAGGATGAACTCTGGCCGAAGCTAATGCGGTGCCCCGGGTGGCGGCAAGAATGGAAAACCCGGCCCAGGGATTGGCGGGCGGGCTGCGTCGGCAGACCGGCCAGGGGTGTTCAGGCCGGAAAACCCCGGCAAAGTGCCAGCACCAGATCCGACATTTCCGCATCCAGCTTTGCCCGTGGCACGGCAATGAACCGGTCCTGGAGCGCCAGCTGCACCGCGCCCTGCACCGCGCCGAAAAAGGTGCGCACCCGGATCATCAGTGCCGCCTCTCCAAGCGCGGGGAAGACCTGCGACAGGGGCGCGGCGATCAGCGCCATCAATGCCTCCTGTTCCGCGCGCATCCAGTCGGGCAGCGGTTTTTCCGGCGCCAGCTGGAATTCGAACAGCGCCGCCCAGTGTTTCGGATGATCCGAGGCAAAGGCGATATAGGCCCGGGTCTGCGCCTGCAACCGCGCCACCGGCCCCTCTCCGGCGCCGACCGGCTCAAGCGCCTGGCGCAGCCGGGTGAGGGTGCGCGCATTGACCCGCAAAACCAGCTCATCCAGGTCGCCAAAGACGGTGTATAGCGCGCCAAGCGCACAGCCGGCCTCGGCGGTGATCTCGCGCGCCTTCAGGTGCAACAGCCCCTTTGCGCCGATCTGGCCGGAGGTCACCTCGATCAGCCGCTCGCGCAGCTCTGCCTTGCGGGTCTCACGGCTCTCTGTCAAATCGCGCCCCGTTTTTTCTGTGAACGTTGTTCATTTTATTCTTGAACAACGTTCATGCCCGTGCTTATCTGTGTTCTTGAACAACGTTCATATCACGGAGAGACAGATGTTCAAGACCCTGATTACCCTGAGCCGGAGCCGCAGCCATGATCTGACCCAGGGCGTCAGGGATGCGAATGCGCTTTCCATCCTGCGCCAGCAGATCCGCGACAGCGCGGCGGGTGTGCAATCGGCACGGCGCTCGCTGGCGCTGGTGATGGCGCATGCCGCCCGTGAAAGGCAGACCCTGCAGCGGATCGACAGCCAGATTTCCGATCTGGAAACCCGCTGCCTTGGCGCGCTGGCGATTGACCGCGAGGACCTGGCAGGCGAGGGCGCCGCCGCCATCGCCCGGCTCGAATCCGAGCGCCGCGCGACGCAGGCCGCGCGCGACTCTTACCAGGCCGAGATCGCCACCTTGCAAAACCACCTGGCCGAGGCCGAGCGCCGCTTGCGTGAGCTGGATCGCGGCAGCCATATCGCGGCGGCGGTGGCGAAAAGCCAGAGCCTGCGCGGCGTGATGACTACCGGTGTGACCTCTTCGCTGAACGATGCCGAGGCGACGCTGGCGCGGCTTCAGGAACGCCAGCAGGTGGCCGAGTTCAGCGAGACCTCGCTTTCCGCCCTGACCAGCTGCCAGAGCGCCGAGGCCGTCAGCGCCCGCATGGCCGCCGCCGGCTGCGGCCCGGCGCTGGAAACCGATGCGGCGGCGGTGCTGGCCCGTCTGAGATCGCGCCAGCACTGACCTGAAATTTCCCTGTAACCCCTATTCAACAGAGAGTATTCGCCATGACCGACCAACCGATCCGCACCTCGCAAGCCTTCAACATGTTCAGCTATGTCAATTTCGTGGTGGCATCCGCGATGATGGCCGGCGGCATCTACTTCATGGAGGCCAGTTTCGCCGCCAAGGGCTTTTACGCCATGGCCGCGCTGATGCTGGTCAGCTCCACCGTCGGCGTGACCAAGGCGCTGCGCGACAAGGAAGAATCCGAGCGCGTCTATAACAAGCTGGAAGAAGCCCGGACCGAGCGCCTGCTGGCCGAAGTCTCAGGCGGCGTGCGCGCCTGACCGAATGCCGGAATGAAAGCGGCGCGGCAGAGGGATCTGCCGCGCCGTTTCCGTTTTCGTTTCAGGCAGTTGGGGTCAGCCCTTTTTCAGCACCCGGTTGCCCAGCGTCTCGGCGATCTGCACCGCGTTGAGCGCCGCGCCCTTACGCAGGTTGTCCGAGACACACCACAGCGTGATGCCATTATCGACGGTCGGGTCCTGACGCACGCGGCTGATATAGGTCGCATATTCGCCGACCGATTCAATCGGGGTGACATAGCCGCCTGGCTCGCGCTTATCGACCAGCATGATGCCGGGGGCCTCGCGCAGGATGTCCTGGGCCTCCTGCCAGTCGAGCGGCTCCTCGAATTCGATATTGATCGCTTCCGAATGGCCGACAAAGACCGGCACCCGCACGCAGGTGGCGTTCAGCTTGATTTTCGGATCGAGGATCTTCTTGGTCTCGGCGACCATCTTCCACTCTTCCTTGGTAGAGCCGTCATCGAGGAAGACGTCGATATGCGGGATCACGTTGAAGGCGATCTGCTTCGAGAATTTCCTGGGCGGCACTTCATGGACCGGGTTGTAGACCGCCTTGGTCTGCTCCCACAGCTCATCCATGCCCTCTTTGCCGGCGCCCGAGACCGACTGATAGGTCGAGACGATCACGCGCTTGATTTTCGCGCGGTCATGCAGGGGCTTGAGTGCGACAACCATCTGCGCGGTCGAGCAATTCGGGTTCGCGATGATGTTCTTCTTCGCATAACCCATGATGGCGTCGGCATTCACTTCCGGCACGATCAGCGGGATATCGGGATCGTAGCGATACAAGGACGAGTTGTCGATCACCACGCAGCCCGCCGCCGCCGCTTTCGGGGCGTAGGTTTTGGTGGCCTCGGAGCCGACGGCAAACAGCGCCATATCCCAGCCGGTGAAATCGAAAGTGTCGAGATCCTTGGTCTTCAGGGTCTTGTCGCCAAAGCTGACTTCAGTGCCCAGCGATTTCCGGGATGCCAGAACGGCAATCTCATCAACCGGGAACTCGCGTTCAGCGAGGATGTTCAGCATTTCGCGGCCCACGTTGCCCGTGGCACCCGCGACGACGACCTTATAGCCCATCGGGGTTCTCCTGTTACCCAGCCCTGATCATCGCTCAGGGAAAGCCTGTCCCCGGATCATCCGGGGACGCAGCCCCTTATCTGATCGCGGCCTGGTGGTAAAGCGCGTTTGGAGAAGGACATAGCCCTGCTGACAGAGCCCGCCGCCTGTGTTTTGCCGTGGAAGCCTCCGGCGGGGATATTTAAGGGACAGATGAAATGCCTGATTTCTTTTATCAGTCTCCAGGGTCAGGAGCCACGGATTGCACTTGTCTGACCTGTTTCAGCGGGTCTGATGAGACCCTGCTGATAAGCATCCTGCTCTGGCTGACGGATGGAGGAGGGTCAGAAAACAGTCCGGGGGCTCTTTTCCCGATGACCCGGATGACGCGGCTCTCTCCCTGCTTTCCCACGATCCATGGCAAGCCTCGAGTCGCTGATCACCCGTGCTGATCGGAATAATCATTAGCAATAACAATATTATGATGTGGGCGGATGCCCCGAGGGAGCAGGCCCCTTAAAGACCCCCTGCAGCCGCTGGAGGCTGTGGAGTATCACAGGCAAAGCACCATTGGCTCGAACCTGCCTGGGATGGGAAGGGTGTCCGCCCGGATGATGTGGGGGCTCGCGTCCGAGGCGAGCCCGAAACGGCGATGACCGCTGTGAGCAGGCGAAGGCCATGGGTTCGGATGCGCCTGCGCCTGGACCTCAGAGCGCATCGCAGGGCCTCGGGGCTGCATTCAAAAGGGGGGGGCGAAGACCAGCGGGCGTGATCGGCCGAACCAGAGGGGGGCCTCGTTACCAGACAACACGCCGTCTCGGATGCCGATAACCGCCCGATCCGCCTTTTCAGGACGGCAGGAGAGGCGCAGTGACGACGCGGGTGACGCGGCCGCCCCGGCAGTTTACCGAAGGCGGAATGGCTGCCCGGCGCCTGGGGGCTATGATGCTGGCCGACTCAGAGATGCCCTGAAAAGGGGTTTAAGGCCCTGTATTTCTGGCCGTAAATCACATGGAAACCCCATCAGGCAAGACAGGCGCCCCAACAAACGCCGCAACCGCATCGGGATCATGTCCGGCAGGCGCGACGAGTGGCCAGGCGTCGGGAAAGCACAATCTCAGGGCATCTGATACCCTCGGATCATTTGCCGATCCTCCTCATACGGTGCAACCCGCTACGACAGATGCCCCAGGGGCTTTCTGTCCGCCAGAGCGCGCGCCGCAACCGTCCTCTTCCGGCCATGAGCCGGGAACGAGACCTGGCCCTAATTGTCCCGGGGGAGCGCGGCGCAGCCGCGAGGGGGCTTACCCCTCCGCCGGGCCGGGGCAAAGCGCCGGGCTCAGGCGGTTTGCGGCAGCGATTGCCGCTCGCGGATCGGCAGATGCACCAGGGCGGAAAACGCGCCGACGCCGACACCGATCCACCAGACCAGCGTGTAATCGCCGTGCAGGTCATACATCCTGCCGCCCAGCCAGACACCGAGGAAGCCTCCGATCTGATGCGACAGGAAGACAAAGCCGTAAAGCGTGCCCATGTAGCGCAGCCCCCAGATATGCGCGACAAGGCCCGAGGTGAGCGGCACCGTGGCCAGCCACAAGGACCCCATCACCGCCGAGAAGACCAGCACCGAGGTCGGCGTGATGGGCAGCATGATGAAGGCCGCCGCCGCGATGGTGCGCAGCACATAGATGCCCGCCAGCAGGTATTTCTTCGTATAGCGCTTACCCAGCCAGCCGGCAAAGATCGTGCCAATGATGTTGAAGAACCCGATCACCGCAATCGACACCGCGCCAAGTGCCGATGTCGTGGTGATTCCGATCATCGAGAGCATCCCCGAAGGGTCGATCGGCCCGCAAAGCTCGGTTACGAAAGCCGGGAAATGCGCGGTGATGAAGGCCAGCTGATAGCCGCAGGAGAAGAAGCCAAGGAATATCAGCGTGTAAGAGGGGTCGCGGAAGGCGCGGTTCAGCACCTGGCCGAGGCTCTCCTCCAGCTCGGCTTTCGAGGCCACATGCTCTGACCGGATGAAGGGCAGCGCGAAAAGCGTCAACAGAATCACCACGGCAAAGATCACGAAGACCCATTGCCACGAGTAATATAGCATCAGGAACTCGGCCGCGGGTGCCCCGAAGACCTGGCCCGCCGACCCCGCCGCCGTGCCGATCCCCAAAGCCATCGAGCGGTGCTCTGGCGCCGCCGCCCGGCCGACAATCGCAAGGATCACCCCGAACCCGGTGCCGGCAATCCCGAAGCCGACGATTACCGCCAGCATCTGATGTTGCCAGGGCTGGGTGGACATCGCCGTCAGCACAAGGCCAAGCGCATAAAGAAGGGCGCCCCCGATGATCGCCCTGCGGTCGCCGAATTTCTCGGCCAGGGCGCCGAACAGCGGCTGCCCGATCCCCCAGGCAAGATTCTGGATCGCGATGGCGAGGCTGAATTCGCTGCGGGCCCAGAGGAATTCCTCGGCCACCGGGATCTGGAACACGCCGAAAGAGGCTCGGATCGCGAAACCGATCATCAGGATGAAGGAACCGGCAATCAGAACCGGAGTCATCAGCGGTGCCCGGGTCGTGCTTTGGGGGGCGGAATTCTGTTGCATGGGTGTTTCCTGTGCGCTTGGCGGCACCCTGCGCCCGGGGTCTGGTGGCGTCAAATGCTGAATTGTGATGCATACAAGCGGGCTCTGACCGCGCCTGCCGCTGGCAGGGCAGGGGGCTGCGCGGCCAGCCCCTTGCCCCCGGCGCAAATCCAGGCGCGAATATGAGCGCGAACGGGAGGCAGGCATGGATCCGGGCGCGATGCCGACCTGGCGCAACTGGCGACAGCTGGGATCGCCGGTATGATTTGTGTGGAGGTGCTGGTGGCGGGGCCTGGTGGCGGTGGTGATCCTGGCGCTTGCGGCGCAAGAGGGGCTGCGGGAGGCGCTGGCCTTTTTGCTTGCCGCTCTGGCGGACGGGCTGTTGCGGACCGTGATGGCCTTGCTGCCGCTGGCGGGGATCTCGCGGCTGGCGCCGGGGCTCCTCGATCTTCTGGCCGGGCGCTGGCTCTGTCGGCCTGGGGGGCTGGTGCTGCGCTTTGCGGGCGCGGTGCCGCTGCCGGCGCCTCGCCGGCTTTGGCGGGCGGGGTTATCGTCCGGCGCCCCGGACCCCAGAGCATCACCCTTCGCGCTGGCCCCGCTGTCGGGGGGGCGCGGGAGCGGGGTCATGCGGGCGGGCGCTTTGCCTGTGACCTGCACCGCCGGGTTCCTCCTGGCCGCTCTGATCCCCGTCTTCCGGACCGTGACCGCGCCCGTCCGCCGGTTCTGTCGCCCCTATATCCGCGCGGTGATGCGGGGCATGGGGGGCGCGTCACCTTCGGGCTGAAACGCTGCGGGATGCTGTGATATCAATGAATGGGACATCAATCAGGGGGCGCGCGTGACGGCAAAGGCAGGAGACTGGTGGAAAGGTGCGGTGACTTATCAGGTCTATCCGCGCAGTTTCCAGGACTCAAACGATGACGGCATCGGGGATCTGCCCGGTATCACTTCGCGGCTCCCCTATCTGGCCGGGCTGGGGGTGGATGCGGTCTGGCTTTCGCCGGTGTTCAAAAGCCCGATGAAAGACATGGGTTACGACGTGTCGGACTATGTCGATATCGACCCGGTTTTCGGTACGCTTGCCGATTTCGACACACTGATCGCCACGGCGCATGGGCTGGGGCTGAAGGTGATCATCGACCAGGTGATCAGCCACTCCTCTGACCAGCATCCGTTCTTTTCCGAAAGCCGCGCCTCGCGCGACAATCCGCGGGCAGACTGGTATGTCTGGGTCGATCCGTCCCATGACGGTACGCCGCCGACCAACTGGCTTTCGGTCTTTGGCGGCCCGGGCTGGACCTGGGATGGCCGCCGCCGCCAGTTCTACATGCACAATTTCTTAAGCTCGCAGCCCGATTTCAACTACCACAACCCCGAGGTCCAGGACTGGGCGCTTGCCACCCTGCGCTTCTGGCTGGATCGCGGCGTTGATGGCTTCCGGTTTGATACCGTAAACTACTATTTCCACGACCGGAAACTGCGCAACAATCCGGCTGACTGGCGCGACCCCGAGGAACCGCCCGACAATCCCTATGACATGCAGGACCATATGTTCGACAAGAACCGGCCGGAGAACCTGGCCTGGCTCACGCGCGTGCGGGCGCTGCTGGACGACTATGGGGCCGCAAGCGTTGGCGAGGTCGGCGATACCCATCACGCGATCCGGCTGATGGGCGAGTATACCGCGCCGGGCCGGTTGCATCAGTGCTACAGTTTCGAGATGTTCGGGCGCAAATTCACCCCCGGCTTTTTCCGCGACCGGATCGAGGGCTTCTTCAACGGCGCGCCGCAGGGCTGGCCGATGTGGGCTTTCGCCAATCACGACGTGCCGCGCCAGGTGACGCGCTGGCTGCCTTATGCGGTCGATCAGGACAGTCTCGCGAAACTCTGCGGCGCGCTGCTTTTGTCCTTTGAAGGCTCGATCTGCCTGTGGGAGGGCGAGGAACTTGGCCAGACCGATACGAGCCTCGCCTTTGAGGAACTGACCGATCCCCAGGGCATCGCCTTCTGGCCGGCGCCGGTCGGGCGCGACAATACCCGCACGCCGATGGTCTGGGATGGCAGCGCGAATGGCGGCTTTACCACCGGCACGCCCTGGCTGCCGGTCAAGCCGCCGCAGCTGGCGCGCAATGTCGCCTCGCAAGAGGGCGCCCAGGGGTCCGTGCTGGAAAGCTACCGCGCCATGCTGGCCTTCCGTCGGGCCGAGGCGGGGCTGCGCCAGGGCAAGACAGAATTCCTGCCCGCGCCCGATCCGGTGCTGGCCTTCCTGCGCGGTGATCTTCTGTGCCTCTTCAACCTCGGCAAGGAACCGGTCAGCCTGCGCTTTGACGGCGAAGGCCGCCAGACCGGCCCGGCCCAGGGCTTTGGCCTGTCAGAGGCCAGCCTGCGGCTTGACGGCAATGGCTATGGGTTCCTGCGGATCACCGGGGGCAGGCCGTCCTCAGGCTAAAGCGGCGCCACCGTCTTCAGCCCTGCAAGCAGCGCGGCGCCGGGTGTCAGTGGGTGCAGGCTCAGCCCCTGCGCCGCCAGCACGGAACCGGCGCCATCCGCCTCGTCCGCGATCAGCAGCACCGGCTGGCCAAGCCACCAGGCTTTGGCCGAGGCCAGCTCTGCCCCAAGCAGCCATCCCGCCACCAGATCGGCCTCACCCGCATGGTCCATCGCCGCCAGCCGCCTTTGCGCCGACAGCGATGCAAGCAAAGCGCTCAGCCGCTCGGGACGCGACAGCGTTTCCGAAGCGGCCTCCGCCACCCGCGCGGCATTGCTGACCGCACCCGGCGCCAGCCCGGCCCGCAGCGCCGGCGTGACACTGCCCAGAATGCTCACCACCTCACCGGCGCTGACCTGCGCCCAGAGCGCCCGCCCGGCCTGACGAACCAGAATTGTGCCGTCGAATTTCGGAGCAATCGCCATGGCGCCGGCGAGGATCAGCTCTTCACCGCCGCTCAGCATCAGAGGGCTGGTCTGCGAGAATCGCGGCAGGATGCGCCAGGCGCCATCTGCCGCAATACCCGCAAGGGTTCTGATCGGATCGCAGGGCAGGGCGGCCAGCGGCGCCTCTTCATGGCCCAGAACCAGCCCGATCCGCGCGCCCCCCTCAAGCAGGCCGCTCGCCAGATCGGGATCGGCGCCCTCGTGAAAGGCGGTCTCCCCCGAGGCCGAAACGGTGGTGAACGCCCAGCCCGCATCCAAAGGCGCCGCAATGACCCAACCCGTTCTCACCGATGCGCTCCTTTCGCGACTGCCGCACAGATTGCCGTCGGCAGAATCAGGCCCGCCCGGTCAGTTTCTGCTCTAAAGTCAAAGAGGCAAGGTGGCCATGCCGGCCTGCCGTACAGGGTGCCATCCATTTCACGGCAACAGCCCCGATGCGCGACGCGGCGGAGAGCATGGTCCGATGCCTGCCGCGGGTCTTGCCGGAAAGGCTGCGGTTCGAAAGGGGCAGATCCCCGAATATCCCCCTGCTTCGTGGACGCCTTCAAATGCGATGCAGTCGCACAGGTCACCGGGCGGGGTTATCCTGTGGGCGCGATTTCATAACGGCTCGGGGTTCCGACACAGCCGCCGCCGCGCCTCGCAGGTTCTCCGAACCCATGGCGCTCACCTGCCCGATCCTCACGCTGCTCAGGCACGAGCGGGTCTGGCACGAACGGATCTGGCGCAGACCCTGCCGGACCCGCGAAAAAGCAAGGCAAGACGTATTTGATGACAGCGGGATGTTGTGCAACCCCAGGCGCAGGCATGCGAGAACCCCAGGCGCAGGGATGCGAGGAACGGGATGCCGTCGCACGCCGGCTTCAAACGCCAGCACAGGATAAGACGCGAAGGGGGCAGAGAAACGCGGGCCTGCTCACATGGCGCCGTCCAGACCTCCTCCCCTCAGGACCTCCGGTCGCGCGGGGGGGCGGGCGGCCTGACAGGCACTTCCGGCAGATGGATTCCAAGGCCGCTCTCTGCCTGGCGAGCGCTCATTCCCCGCCCAATTTTCTGCCGTTGCACCATGCCGTGCCGCTTTGGCCGTCACAGCTCCGGCCGGCCACTGCAAGACAAGCCCGCCCCTTTCATCTGTCCCCAAATATCCCGGGGGAGTCCCGGAACGGGACGGGGGCAGCGCCCCCATGCCCGGTCGCGTCCCTCACACCGTATGCAGATAGAGATCGAAATCGACCTCGGAGACGGTCCGCATCACCCGGCCATATTCTGCCGCCTTGATCGCGGTAAAGGTGCGGTGCATCTCTTCCCCGAGCGCCTCTTTCAGGAAATCCGAGCGTTTCGCGGCATCAATCGCAGATTTCCAGTCCGAGGGGATCGCACTCCCGCCCTCATCCTCATAGCCATTGCCGGTGGTTTCCGGGCCCGGGTCGATGCGGTTTTGCATTCCGTGGCGGATCCCCGCCAGCACGGTGGCGCCGACCAGATAGGGGCTGGCATCGACGCCCGAGGGCCGGTGCTCGATCCGCCGCGCCCGGATGTCACCTGCCGGGATCCTGAGCGCGACCGAACGGTTGTTCACCCCCCAGGTCGGCGAGACCGGCGCATAGGATTGCGAGGCGAAGCGGCGCCAGGAATTTGCATGGGGCGCGAAGACCAGCATCGATTCCGCCATGGTCTCTTTCAGCCCGCCAAGCGCGTGCAGGATCGCCTCATTCCACTGGCCCTCGACCTCTTCGCGGAAGATGTTCTTGCCCACCGTGTCCTGCATCGAGACGTGGAAATGCATCCCCGATCCGGCGTAATTCTCATTCGGCTTGGCCATGAAACACGCCGTCACGCCATGCGCTCGGGCCTGAGCGCGCACGATCCGCTTCAGCCGCACCACATCATCGGCGGCCTGCAGCACATTCTCGCGGTAATGCAGCGTCAGCTCATATTGCCCCGGTGCATATTCCGAGATCATGGTTTCGGCATTGATCCCTGCCGCCTTCGCACCTGCATAAATATCGGAAAACAAAGGCAGCATGCCGTGGAGGTGGTCGACCGAATAGACCTCGGTCTTCCGCGAAGCGCGACCGTCCAGCACATCGCGGGCGGGCTGCATCTTGCCATATTGGTCGCGCTCATTGTCGAGCAGGAAGAATTCCAGCTCGAAAGCGCCGGCCGGGAACAATCCATCCGCCGCGAAAGCCTCGACCTGGCGCGCCAGCGCATGGCGCGGGTCCGAGGTCATGGCCGCGCCGTCGAGCGTATACATCGACATGAAGACCTCTCCGCGCGGCGGATTGGTGCCATGCAGTGGCACCAGCGTGCCCGGAATCGGCCAGGCGCGCAGATCGCCATCGCCCTGATCCCAGATCAGCCCGGTCTCATGCACATCCTCGCCGCAGATATCGAGGCCAAGGATCGAGATCGGCAAATGGCGACCGGATTTATACAATCCCTCCAGCTCATGCCGGCGGATGATCTTGCCGCGCCCGATCCCGTTCGCATCATGCAGGATGATGTCGAAAGCCTCGATTTCGGGATGGGCGGCGAGGAAGGCCCCGGCCTCGGCCAGGGTCGATCCGGAAGGGCTGGTCTCGGTCATCTCAATGGTCTTTCACGGCAGGGAAAAGCTCGGCCAGCACGGCGGCGAAATGGGTGATCAGGCGGTCGATCTGCTTCTTCGTCGTCACCGGGCTGACCAGCATCATATTGTGGAAGGGCGCGATCAGGCTGCCCCGGTTCAAAAGCCCCAGATGCACCGCAGCCTCGACTTTATGGTGATGCGCCATGCCGGCCTCGGTGCCGTTCTTCAGCGGCTCGGGGGCGCAGATGAACTCCACCCGCGCGCCGACACGGGCGACATGCCAGGGGGCGCGCGCCTTGCGGATCGCTTTCGACAGGCCCTTTGCCAGCCGGGTCGCGCCCTTTTCCATACGTCCATAGGCTTTGGCAGTCATCACATCCGAAAGGTTCGCCACCAGGCAGGCAAATTGCATCGGATTGGCCGAAAGCGTCGTTCCCATGCCGGAATGACCGGGCGCACGTGCGGCATTCGCGCCCGCGTAGCGTTTCGCGATGCTGTCCGTCATGCCCCAGACCGCCATGGGCATCCCGCCCGCGACGCATTTGCCGACAATGAACATATCCGGTGACAGGCCATGCACTCCGGTATAGCCGCCAGGGCCCGAAGACAGCGTATGGGTCTCGTCGATCATCAAAAGCGCGTCAAACCGTGTCGCCAGCCGGCGCAGCCCGTCATGGAAACCGGGATCGGGCAGCACCATGCAGGAATTGGTCATCACCGGCTCGGTCAGGATGGCGGCGATATCGCCTTTCGCCAGCGCCGCCTCGACCGCCGCCAGATCATTGAACTCGACCGCGACGGCGCCAGTGGTCAGATCAGCAAATTGCCCCATCAGCCCCTGGCGGTTTTGCGTGACGCCATTGACCAGCTCGACCATGACATCATCGACCGTGCCATGGTAACAGCCGTTGAAGACAAGGATTTTCGGCCGCCCGGTCACCGCGCGGGCGATTTTGATCGCGAAACGGTTGGCATCGGTCGCGGTGGTGGCAATCTGCCATTGCATCTCGCCAAAGCGGTCCGACAAGAGCCGCCCCGCCTCGGCCACCGCCTCCGAAGGCAGCATATAGGTCAGCCCCCGCGCCGCCTGCTCACGGATCGCGCGCGCCACCGGGGCAGGGGAATGGCCGAACATCGAGCCGGTATCGCCCAGACAGAAATCGTCGATCTCATGCCCGTCAATATCGGTGATCCGCGCGCCCCGCGCTTTGGCGATCACCGCCAGATGCGGCATGGGCCAGTCGGTCATCCAATGCATCGGCACGCCGGAGAGGTAGTGCTTTGCCGCCTCAGCCATCCGGGCCCTGGATTTCGGATGTGCCTTCGCATAGACCTTCGCCTCGTGTGAGGCAAAGCGCTGCAAACGCCCGGTATCGACCCCGGCAATCTGTCCTGCATCGGCTTTGGTCTTTGGCATGCTGGCGCCCTCTGTGATCTGGTGCCGTTATCATGCATAATTTGATCAAAAAGCAAGAGCCCCGCGAGGCGTCAGGCCGGGGCATCCCCGAAATCACCCCCGAAATCACCTTCAAACCCTCGTGGCACCAGCAGGTTGTGGCGCCCCAGATCCGCCACGTCGCGCTCGCCGCACAAAGCCATGGTGATGTCCAGCTCGTCGCGGATCACCTCCAGCGCCCTTGTCACGCCCGCCTCACCCATGGCGCCCAGACCGTAAAGCCAGGGCCGCCCGATCATGCCGCCTTTGGCGCCCAGAGCCAGCGCCTTCAGCAGATCCTGCCCCGAGCGGATGCCGGAATCGAGCCAGACCTCACAGCGATCCCCCACCGCTTCGACGATCCGGGGCAGCATCCGGATGGTCGAAAGCGCGCCGTCCAGCTGCCGTCCGCCATGGTTCGAGACCACAATCGCATCGGCGCCGACATCCAGCGCCATCCGCGCATCATCGGTGTCGAGGATGCCTTTCAGCACGAATTTCCCCTGCCACTGGTCACGGATCCGGCGCACCATCGACCAGTCGAGACGCGGCTCGAACTGCTCCCATGTCCAGGCGTTGAGGCTGGCCAGATCGGTCACGCCCTTAACATGGCCCATGATGTTGCGGAAGGTGCGCCGCCTGGTGCGCAGCATGGCAAGGCACCAGGCGGGATGCGTCATCATGTTGAGCATATTCGGCAAGGTCAGACGCGGCGGTGCGGTAAGCCCGTTTTTCAGGTCCTTGTGCCGCTGCCCGATCACCTGGAGATCCAGCGTCACCACCAGCGCGGGGCAGCCCGCCGCCTTTGCCCGCCCGATGATGCGATCAACGAAATCCTCGTCCCGCATGACGTAAAGCTGGAACCAGAATGGCCCGACACCCGCCTCCACCAGGTCCTCGATCGAGCAGATCGACATGGTCGACAGCGTGAAGGGCACCCCAAAGCGCTGCGCCGCCCGCGCGCCCAGAATCTCGCCATCCGCCCATTGCATCCCCGCCGAGCCGGTGGGCGAGATCGCCAGCGGCATCGCCACGCTCTGCCCGATCATCCTGCCCGCGACACGGCGGTCCGAGAGGTCGCGGGCCACCCGCTGGCGCAGGCGGATCAGCCCGAAATCGGCGGAATTGTCGCGGAAGGTCTGCTCGGTATAGCTGCCGCTTTCGCAGTAATCCCAGAACATGCGCGGCACCCTCGCGCGATGCAGGCGCTTCAGATCCTCGATACAGGTGATGACCGTCATGCCTCGGCTCCTTTGCAATGCTCTGGGCTTACTGCGGCGCGCAACCCGCCTCAAGCGCGGCGCGGGCGATCAGGCCGGGGATATCCGGATGCAGCCCGAGCGCCGGCAGAATGCGGCCCGGAAAAGCGGCTTCGCGCAGCGCCTCGGGCAGGTCTTCCAGCACATGACCGCCCGCCATGGCGAAAAAGGGCAGGCAGACCGCGCCGGTGCCCCAGCCGGAAACATCGCGGAGAAAGGGCGCCTCTTCGATAAAGGCGCATTCCACCCGCACCGCGCCGCTTTCCGCCGCGATCCGCCCGGCCACTTTGCGCGCCACCTCGGCCGGCGCGGGCGACCGGCCCGAGCCATGCGCCGCCACCAGCACCTGCGCGGCGCCGCTTTCCGCCGCGATCCGGACCGCAAGGTCCTGCACCGTCTCCATCATGCCCATCGGCGCCAGCTGGCGCCAGCCTGTCAGCCCCGCAGCCTCCAGCCGTGACGGCACCGCCACGCGGGTAAACCAGCCCGCCGCCATGAAGACCGGGAAAACCATGCCCGGAGGCTCACCCGCCAGCCGCTCCAGCGCGCCGGGTTCCGCAAGGGTTGCCGCCAGAACCCGCCAGTCCGGCAGATGCGCGGCCACCAGCGACGCCAGACCCTCCAGCTCCGCTGCGGCCGGCAAAGGGTCCGAAGGCTGGCCATGCGCAAGGATCATCAGATTGCGCATCTTGCCCTCTTCCCCTTGATCCAAATACTCAAATCTGCCGCCAGCCAAAGGCGTCACCTTTCAGAAATGCGCCCGTATCGCCGCCGCGACCAGCCCCGCGATGATCGGTGCCGCCTCGGCCTCGTAATGGATGCCATCGACCGGCGAGACATCAATCTCGTCAGTCAGATCAATGAAAGGCAGCCCGTTGCGCGCGGCCACGGCGCCGATCTCCTGGCCCAGATGCCGCGATTTCGCAGCCCCTCCGGCAAAGATCTTCGCCAGCGGCCCGGTTTCGCGAATCGGCGGCGGCGCGATCAACAGCACCGCCGGGGCTCCCCCCATCGGCCCGCAGCCCGAGGCACGGATCACCCGCACCAGCCGCTCCAGAGACAGCGCGATATCACCGGCGTTGACCGAAAACCGCTCTTTCAGGTCATTGGTACCCAGCATCAGCAAAACGACATCAATCGGCCGGTGGCTTTCGAGGATCGAAGGCAGCACGGTCAGCCCGTTCCTGTGCGCGCCCTCGATCGGGTCATCATGCAGGGTCGTGCGGCCCGGATGGCCCTCGGGGATCACCTCCCAGCCGTCGAGTTCCGCCGCGAGCAGGCTGGTCCAGCGGTGGCGATGCGCAAAACGCCCCATAGCGCCCAGCTCATGCATCGGCATGGTGCCATGGGTGTTGGAATCACCGTAAAGCAGCAGGGTCTTTGTCATCCCCTCACCTCTTTATCTGCAGGATCGAATATCACCTTGCCATCTGCGGCGAGGACCGGAGCCTCCGGCAGCCGCGGCAGGATCTGCGCCACCGTGACCGAGGGGCGGCAGAGCTTCGTGCCTTTCCCGGTCACCACAAAGGGGCGCTGCACCAGGATCGGATGGGCGATCATCGCGGCGATGATCGCCGCATCGCCGATCCCGGGCGCGGTCAGGCCCAGCTCTTCCGCCGGGGTGCCTTTTAGCCGCAAAGCCTCACGCGGGGTGAGGCCGGCGGCGGTGAACAGGCGGGTGAGCCGCGCCTCATCCCAGCCGGTTTTCAGATATTCGACCACCTCGGGCACCTCACCGGCGGCGCGCAGGATCGCCAGCACATTGCGCGAGGTGCCACAGGCGGGGTTGTGGTAAATGACGGTCATGGGAGCATCTTTCACGGGATCACCTCGAAGCGGTCGACATCAATCATGCCGTGATCGGTGATTTTCAGATGCGGGATCACCGGCAGGGCGAGGAAGGCCAGCTGCAAAAACGGCTCTTCCAGCACGACGCCCAGGCTTTTCGCAGCCTTGCGCAGCACTACCAGATCGTCGCGCACCGTCTCGAACGGCTCAAGGCTCATCAGCCCGGCCAGCGGCAGCGCGAGTTCCGCCAGCACCCGCCCGCCCTCGACCACCACGAAACCGCCCTCGATTTCGGAAAGCCGGTTCGCCGCCAGCGCCATATCGGCGTAATCGGCGCCCACCACGGCAATATTGTGATGGTCATGGCAGACGGTCGAGGCAATGGCGCCGCGCTGCAGGCCAAAGCCTTTGACAAACCCGGTGGCGCGGTTGCCGTTCTTGCCATGGCGCTCGATCACCGCGATGCGGATCAGGTCGCGGGTGGTATCGGGGCGCTTGTCGCCATCTTCGGGCGCGATGTCATAAGTCAGGAATTCGGTGATGATTTTCCCCGGCAGGATGCCGATCACCGGCGTCTCGACCCGGTTCCCCGAACAGCGGAAATCCCCGGCCGCCACGCGCGGCGCTTTGACCGAATGCCGCGCCACCGGGGGGAGCGTCTCGCGCGCGGCGAAGGCGGCCCCGGTCAGCTCCACCCCGCCGGCAAAGACCTTTGCGACGCGGCAGCTTTCCAGGCTGTCGATCACCGCGATATCGGCGCGTTTTCCCGGCGCGATCAGCCCGCGATCTTTCAGCCCGAAAGCCTCGGCCGCCGACAGGGACGCCGCGCGGTAAACCGCCAGCGCCGGGCAGCCAAGCGCAATCGCGGTGCGGATCAGGTAATCCAGATGCCCCTGTTCCGCGATATCCAGCGGGTTGCGGTCATCGGTGCAAAAACACAGATAGGGCGAATGCCGTTCGGTCAGGATCTCTGCCAGCGCATGCAGATCCTTCGAGACCGAGCCCTCGCGGATCAGCACCCGCATCCCCTTCCTCAGCTTCTCCAGCGCCTCGGTGGCCGAGGTCGCCTCATGCTCGGTGCGGATGCCGGCGGCGATATAGCCGTTCAGGTCATCGCCGCGCAAAAGCGGCGCATGGCCGTCGATATGGCGCCCCTGAAAGGCGGCGAGCTTCGCCATGCAGCCCGGGTCTTTCATCAGAACACCGGGGAAATTCATAAATTCCGCAAGGCCAATGACGCGCGGATGATCCATCAGCGGGATCAGATCTGCCGCCTCCAGCCGCGCCCCGGCGGTCTCCATATGCGTGGACGGTACGCAGGAGGAAAGCTGCACCCTTATATCCATCAGCGTCCGCGAGGAGGCGCCGAGGAAATAGCGGATCCCCTCCAGCCCGCAGACGTTGGCGATCTCATGCGGGTCGCAGATCGCCGTCGTCACCCCATGCGGCCCGACACAGCGGTCGAATTCAAACGGCGTGACCAGCGAGCTTTCGATATGGAGATGGGTGTCGATGAACCCCGGCACCAGGATCTGGCCGGCAAGGTCGATCTCTCGCCTGCCCCGGAAGGTGCCAAAAGTGCCAACGATGGTATCGCCGCAGATCGCCACATCGGTCTCGACCAGGTCGCCGGTGATCAGGTCAAACACCCGCGCGCCTTTCAGAACCAGATCGGCGGGGGCAAGGCCGCGCCCCTGATCTATCCTGGCCGCAAGGCGGCTGATCGTTTCATCTGGCATGGCGGCACCTCCTGCCCGCACAGGAAAGCCCATCCCGCAGCCAAGGTCCAGAGCCGGCCGCGCCGGATGGGCTGCTTCGGGCAGGCTGCTTCGGGCGGGGCGCTTTGGGCTTGCCTCGCCGGGGTTGTCGCCCCCGGGGTCGCCTCGAAGGGTTGCTCTCCCGGGCTTGCCTCCCGGGGCGGGGCGTGGTCAGAACAGGATGTTGTAAAAGGAAACCCCATGCGCCCCTTGCGCGGTATCGCCTTCAAACTGGGATCAGTGCTGATTTTCATCCTGATGTCGGCGCTGGTGAAGACCACCTCCGACCGGGTGCCGGGCGGCGAGGCGGTGTTCTTCCGGTCGTTCTTTGCGATCCCGGTGATCGTGGCCTGGCTGGCGATGCGGGGCGAGTTGCGCACCGGCTTTTATACCGCGAACCCGATGGGCCATGTCTGGCGCGGCTTTGCCGGCACGATGGCGATGGGGCTGGGCTTTGCCGGCCTGGCCTATCTGCCATTCCCCGAAGTCACCGCCATCGGCTATGCGGCGCCATTGCTGACGGTCATCTTTGCCGCGATGTTCCTGGGCGAGAATGTCCGGCTTTTTCGCATCTCGATGGTGCTGACGGGGCTGGTCGGGGTGCTGATCGTGATCTGGCCGCGGCTGACCGTCCTGCGTGGCGATGTTCCGGGCGGAGGGACGGGGGCGGGCACTCATGCCGAGGCTTTTGGCGCAGTGATCGTGCTGACCGGTGCGGTTTTTGCGGCTTTGGCCCAGGTCTTCATCCGCAAGCTGGTGGCGACCGAAAAGACCGCCACCATCGTCTTCTGGTTCTCGGTCACCGCGACCTGCCTGTCTTTGTTCACCATCCCCTTCGGCTGGGTCTGGCCAACCCCCCGCGAGGCCGCCACGCTGACCCTGGCCGGGCTGATGGGGGGCGTCGGGCAGATCCTCCTGACCTCGGCTTACCGCGAGGCCGATGCCTCGCTGGTGGCGCCGTTCGATTATGCCTCGATGATCTTCGCGCTGGCGATCGGCTGGTTCGTATTTCAGGAAATGCCGACCTGGACCATGCTGACCGGGGCGGTGCTGATCATCCTGGCCGGGATTATGATCATCTGGCGCGAGCGCCGGCTGGGGCTGGAGCGTGCCCGCCAGCGCAAGGCGACGACGCCACAGGGCTGAACCGGCAGACCCCACCTGCAGAAATTTCGCTGGACAGGCCCGGGCCCGTCGCGGAAACAGCCGCAAGAGCCTGTTGTGACCAGTAACCGCCGGGAAGGGTGCCGGCTGACTGCCCCGAATTCGCTGACCCTTTCCGCCCGCGCTGGTGTTACGAGGCCCCATGTCACCCGCCCTGATCGCTCTTTTCCCCGGTTTTGCCGCGATCCTTGTCTGTCTGACGGATCTGCTGCTCCTGCGGCGTGGCCCGGGCAGAGGGAAGGGCAGGGACACAGGAAAGGACGGGGGCAGGGGCAAAGCGCTGGCATTCCGGGGCGTCACCGGCCTTGCCTTGCTGGCGCTGGCTCTGGCGCTCATCGTGACGCTGTCGAACCTGCCGCTGGCCCTCACCGGCGAGGCGATCCGGGCAAGGACCATCCTGCCGGGCGGGGTTGTGTTCGTGCTGCGGCTCGACACGCTGGCGCTGATCTTTCTGTTGCCGATGCTGCTGGCCGCGCTGGCGGCCGCGCTCTGCGCCGGCGGGTTCTTTGAGCGCGAAGCCACGGTCGTGCAGTTTCAGGGTCTGTTGCTGGCGGCGGTGGCGGCAGTGGCGCTGGTGATCCTGGCCGATCAGGTCTGGCTGGCGGCGCTGTCCTGGATGCTGGCGGCGCTGTTTGCCTTTCTGATGCTCTGGCGCTGTGGCGAACAGCCCGGAGGGATGGTGGCGGCGCTGCCGGGCCTGCTGGTTGCGCTGTTTGCGGGCGGCTTTCTCTTTACCGGCCTGTCGCATCTGGCCAGCCTTGCAGGCAGTTCCGGCATCACCCGGATCACCCATCGCGGCCAGGAAATCGCGGCCAGCGGCCAGCATCTGATGCCCGCTTTCCTGATCCTGGCCGGGGCGCTGGCCGGGGCGGGGCTGGTGCCGTTCCGCATCGGGCGCAGCCGCGCGATCTTTGCGCCGGCGCCTGTGGTGGCCTTTTTGCTGCCGGCGGGAAGCGGGCTGGCCGCTTTGTATCTGCTGGCGCGGCTGGCCCCCGCCACAGGCGGCGCGATCGGGGGCGGCGCCCCGGTCTGGGCCAGCACGCTGATGGCGATTTCGGTGCTGACGGTGCTGGTTGCGGGTCTCTCTGCCCTGGGGCGGCGCGGGATTGCCGGGATTGCCGAGGCGGTGCTGACGGTGCAGATGGCGCTGGCCTTCTGGCTGGCGGGGATGGGGCATACCGGGGCGATGGCCTTTCTGGTGATGGCCATGGTGCCGGCGGCGGCGGCGCTTTTCCTCTGTGCCGGGCTGATCCGGCGCGAGACCGGCAGCCTGCGCCTTGCGGTGCCGGGCGGGCTGATCAACCGGATGCCGCTGACCGCGCTGATCGCGGCGTTTGCGCTGATCGCGCTGGCCGGTATCGCGCCTTTCGCCGGCTGGCATGCGCTGACCACCAGCTTTGCGGCCTTTGGTGCGAATGGGCTTCCGGCGGCGGCCGATCTGTCAGTCCTCGCCGGAGTGGCGACGGTGCTGGCCGGCTATGCGCTGATCTTCGCCGCCCTGCTGCACAGCGCGGATCTGGCGCGGGCGGATGCGGTTTTCCCCGCCGCAGACAGCCATGCGGTGATCCAGGATCCCAGGCCGGGTCTCTTGCTGGCACCGGCTGCGCTGGTTCTGCTGGTGGCGCTGAGCGGGCTTTTCCCCACGCTGCCGGCCCGGCTGGCCGCCCATACCGGCTTTGCAGCCGGGGGCGAGTGGGCCGCCTTTGCCGGAGAGTTGCCGCAAACCCCGGCGCAAGCCCTGGGGCTCTGGCCGGCCTCGACGGATATCATTCCCTGGCTCTGGCTGGGCTCGGTCGGGCTGGGCTTTCTGATCCACGGGCTGCGCCGGCGCGCGCCAAGGCCCGCCAGCGAAGACTGATCAGATCGGGCGGGCGCCGGGCTCAGGCCGAATGCGCGCCCGCAGCAAGCGCCGCGACCTGTGCCAGGATATCCGCCACCGGGCGCTTTTCACCGACGCTTTTCACGATGGCCGACCCGACCACGCTGCCATCGGCAATCGCGGCCATGGATTGGGCCATATCCGGCGTGTTGATGCCGAACCCCACCACGACCGGCAGATCGGTCGCCGCCTTGATCCGGGCAATATCGGGCGCGATATCGCCAGCCTGCGGCACAGCCGAGCCGGTGATCCCGGTGATCGAGACGTAATAGACAAAGCCCGAAGTGTTTTGCAGCACCCGGGGCAGGCGTTTCGCATCGGTCGTCGGCGTTGCGAGGCGGATGAAGTTCAGCCCGGTCGCCTGGGCGGGGAGGCAAAGCTCTGCATCCTCTTCGGGCGGCAGATCGACCACGATCAGCCCGTCGATCCCGGCCTCTTTCGCCTCGGAAAGGAAACGATCAACGCCATGCGAATAGATCGGGTTGTAATAGCCCATCATCACGATGGGCGTCGTGCTGTCGCCGGCGCGGAAGGCCCGCACCATGGCGAGCACCTTGTTCAGCGTCATCCCGGCCTCGAGCGCGCGCTGACCGGCGGCCTGGATGGTCGGGCCATCGGCCATCGGATCGGTAAAGGGCATGCCCAGCTCGATGATATCGACGCCCGCGCCAGGCAGGCCGCGCATCAGTTCGAGCGAGATCGCCTCATCGGGGTCGCCGGCCATGATATAGGAGACGAAGGCCTTTTTGCCGGCGGCGCGGAGCCTCGCGAATGTGTCGTCGATCCTGGTCATCAGCCCTTTTCCCCGAACCTGGCCCGAAACCGGGCCTTTTCGCATGATTTGCCCGCGCGGCGGCGGAAAGGCAATGCTTTGCGGCAGGATTTCGGGCGGCAGGCCCTGTGTCGCAGCCCACAAGCCCAGGAGTGAACGCAGTTTCCTCCCGAGGGTGCCACATTCCTGAGTGCATCTGCACCGGGGGAAGGGCCGGGAAACCGGCTTGTGACAGATGGCGGGGTTTCGCGCCGGGCAGGACTGAACAGCGGCGCGGAACGGCGGGGTGACAAGGGCAATGACAGGCTTTTTCAGGGCAACATTTCTCTACATGCTGGCGGCCACCGTGCTGACCAGCATCCTGCTTGACGACCCGCTTGGCACGCTGGTCGGGCTGACCCGCATCGTGTCAAGCTTTCTGGGCCTGATCGCCGGTGCCTCTGCCGCTTTCGTGCCGGTAATGCTGCTGCTTTTGTGGTGGTTCGGGCGCAAGGTCCCGCTGGAGCGGCTGCGGCCCATGCTGATCGTGGCGCTGGCCTCGGTCTGGTTGCAGGTCGGCTTCATGCTGTTCAAAAGCGCCATCCCGCAGCTGGTGCCGTTCTTTGCCGATCCGTTCTGGGCATGGGCCGATCAGGTGCTGCTCTTTGGCCATGACGCCTGGCAGCTGGCGCATATGATCACGCCGGAGGCGCTGATCCCCTGGTTCCCGCTGGTCTATCTGACCACCTGGTCGCTGACGGCTTATGCTTTCCCGGTGCTGGTCACCGCGATCGAACGCGATGAGGCGGTCGCGCTGCGCTATCTGTGGCTTTTCTTCCTGTCCTGGGTCCTTTGCGGCAATGTCTTTGCGCTGGCCGGCTCTTCGGTTGGGCCGGTCTATTACGACCGGCAGCTGGGGGGTGACCGCTTTGCCGCCATGGCCGCCTCGTTCGAACAGTCGGGCTATGCGCAAAGCGCCATCGCCCTGTTGCAGGACCGGCTCTGGTCCCGCTCGGGCGAGGCGATGTCCTTCATCTCGGCCTTCCCTTCGGTCCATGTCGCGGTGGCGGTGATCGTCGCGCTCTACCTGCGCGAGCGCCTGCCGCGCCTGCGCTTTGCGGGCTATGGGTTCCTGGCGCTGATCGGGCTGATCTCGGTCTATTCCGGCTACCATTACCTGCTGGACGGGATCGCGAGCCTCGTGATCGTGCTGGGGATCCATGCCGCGCTGATCCGGGGTTTTGCGCGGCGCGCGGGCGGCATCCTGCCCGCCGTCACCACGCCCACGATTTCGCCGCATCTTCCTTGATCCCGCGCCCGCAACCGTCTAACTGGCCCCCATAAGCTATGGAGGGCCGGAAATGGGCTTTAAGATGGGTATTGTCGGCCTGCCGAATGTGGGCAAGTCCACGCTCTTCAACGCGCTGACGCGGACCGCTGCGGCCCAGGCGGCGAATTTCCCCTTCTGCACCATCGAGCCCAATGTGGGCGAGGTGGCGGTGCCGGATGCGCGGATCGACAAGCTGGCGGCGATTGCCGGATCGAAACAGATCATCCCGGCGCGGATGACGTTCGTGGATATCGCCGGCCTCGTGCGCGGGGCCTCGAAAGGCGAGGGGCTCGGCAACCAGTTCCTCGCCAATATCCGCGAATGCGACGCTATCGCCCATGTGCTGCGCTGCTTTGAAGATGGCGACATCACCCATGTCGAAGGCCGGATTGACCCGGTCGCCGATGCCGAGACCATCGAGATGGAGCTGATGCTCGCCGATCTCGAAAGCCTTGAGCGCCGCCGCGCCAATCTCGCCCGCAAGATCAAATCGGGTGACAAGGATGCGGCCGACCAGGACCGGCTGCTGGCCCAGGCCCAGACCGCACTGGAGGCGGGCCAGCCCGCCCGCACGGTCAAGGTGCATGAGGATGACCAGAAACAGTGGAAGCTCTTGCAGCTTCTGACCGCGAAGCCGGTGCTTTATGTCTGCAATGTCGAAGAGGCCTCGGCTGGCACGGGCAACAGCCAGTCGGCCCGCGTGGCGGAAATGGCTGCGGCCCAGGGGGCTGCAACCGTGGTGATCTCTGCCCGCATCGAAGAGGAACTGGCGCAGCTTCCCGATGAGGATGCGGGCATCTTCCTGGAGGAGATGGGCCTGACCGAGCCCGGCCTCGACCGGCTGATCCGGGCGGGCTATGCGCTTCTGGGTCTGCAGACCTATTTCACCATCGGCCCGAAAGAGGCCCGCGCCTGGACGATCACCAAAGGCATGCTGGCACCCCAGGCGGCGGGCGTGATCCATGGCGACTTTGAGAAGGGTTTCATTCGCGCCGAGACCATCGGCTATGACGATTACATCGCCGGCAAGGGCGAGGCCGGCGCGAAAGAGGCCGGCAAGTTCCGTGTCGAGGGCAAGACCTATGAGGTGAAGGACGGCGACGTGCTCCACTTCCTGTTCAACGCCTGAATCGGTTGCCAGTCTCTCGGGTCAGTCTTCGGGGCCAGAAACCGGCGCATCCCGCGCCCCGAAAGCCAGGCGAGGCTCTGGAACCATATACCAGGGCCAGCCTGCGGGGCCTGAACCAGCCTGACTTCCGCGCCTGATTTCTGTGCCCGACTTCCGCACCTGACTTCCGCGTCCAACTTCCGCACCTGGCCCGCTGCCGGTTTCACGGCGCGGGAGGAGTTCAGACCATCGGCGATGGGGCAGGGTTTCCCGCCGCCACCCGCGCTCTGGCGCGTCGCGCCACGCCGCCCTGCATCGCCCAGCGACCGGCGGGCGTGGCCATGCCCATCAGCCCCGAGGCCACCGGGAAACGCGGCTGCGCCTTGCGTGGATAAAGCGCCCGGATCGGATCGGGCAGGATCTGAAAGGCACTGACGGTCACCATCTTGCGAAACACGCCCAGAGCCGCCGGCCTGACCGGCGCGGTCGAAATCACCCGCAAAACCTCGGCCACGCGGTCGTCAAAACGCAGCTGCGGCACCATGCCAGCCAGGTAATCCTGCACCGCTGCCGCCGTCTCCGGCACATCCCGCGCGCCCAGCATCCGTGCGACCAGCGCCATTTCCGCGTAATAGCGGTCCTGTTCCGCAATGGGCATATCCGGCTCGGTAAAGCGCAGATGGGCGGCAAGAAAGCCCGAAACCTCGGCCACATGAACCCAGGTCAGCAGATCGGGATCCGAGGCGCTGTAGGGCTGGCCCGAGGCATCCTTGCCCTGCACCCGCTCATGGATGCGGCGGACGCGGGCGATCAGGGTTTCCGCCTCGGCCCGTGCCGCATAGGTGGTGCCGGCGATGAACTGCGCCGTGCGCGCCAGCCGCCCCATCACATCATCCCGGAAATTCGAATGGTCCCAGACCCCGGCAATCGCCAGCGGATGCAGCATCTGCAAGAGGAGCGCCGAGACACCCCCCACCACCATCGGCACGAAATCGGCATGAACCCGCCAGCAAACGGCATCCGGCCCGAACAGGCCGGGATCGCCCGGGGGCGCATCAAAGCGGATCTGGCCGCTGCCGGTGATCTTCAGAATAGTGCCGGCGATCAGTTTGCGCAGCGGTTCCAGCGCCATCATGCTTCCAGTCCAGGTCGCGTCTTGGGGTCGCGTCGCGGCAGTCTCGCCCGCCCGGCGGGGATGCGCAAGGGCGGCTCGCCGTGATATTGTGTGCCGTGAGGGCGGTTGCTAAGAGGGGCCATTCCCCGCACAGGAGCCAGCCCGTGGAAGTCAGGATTCTCGATCCCCGCCTGAATGACTGGGGCCTGCCCCGCTATCAGAGCGCGGGCGCCGCCGCCGTGGATCTGATGGCCTGTATCGACGCGCCGATGCTGGTTGCGCCTCAGGCACCGGCTGTGCTGGTGAAATCGGGCATCGCACTGAATTTCGGCGATCTGTCGCTGGCGGCGCTGGTGCTGCCGCGCTCGGGGCTGGGCCACAAGAAGGGCCTTGTGATGGGCAATGGCACCGGGCTGATCGACCCGGATTATACCGGAGAGATCATGGTCTCGGTCTGGAACCGCAACCCCGCAGGCTCGGACCCGATTGAAATCATCCCGGGCGAGCGCATCGCCCAGATGATCTTTGTGCCGGTGCTGCGCCCCGATTTCCGGGTGGTCGGGGAATTCAGCACGCAGACGCAGCGCGGTGCCGGCGGATTTGGCTCGACCGGCGGCTGAGGCCGGGTCTGACAGGGCGGGAGAGCGCAGATGTTCGACAATCCGACGGTGTTCTTCCTGCTGGCGATGCTGCTTTCGACCTGGCTCGGGCGGCGGACGACCATTCTCGTTGCGCTGTTCTGGGTCTGCCTCCAGGCCGGGATCGGCTGGTATGGTGTCGAGCGGGTGAATGCCCGGCTGGGCTGGGATATCCGGTATTTCCTCGTGCTGGGATCGGTGGTGGTGTTGATCCAGTGCTACCGCCACCTCCTGCGCTATCTGCGCGCCGGGGCCGGCAACCGGGTGGCTGAAGCCGGGATGCCGCTGCCCGAGGGGCCGTTTTCCCAGGCCGAGGTCAGCCGCTATGCCCGCCACCTTTTTCTGCGCGAGATCGGCGGCCCCGGTCAGCAAAAGCTGAAAGCGGCGAAGGTGCTGGTGGTGGGGGCGGGGGGGCTCGGCTCTCCGGTTCTGCTGTATCTGGCGGGGGCCGGGCTGGGCGAGATCGGCGTGATCGACGATGATCTGGTCGAACTGCCCAATCTGCAGCGCCAGATCATCCATACGGATGCCGGGATCGGCACGCCCAAGGTCTTCTCGGCCGAGGCCGCGATGAAGGCGCTGAACCCTTTTGTCGAGATCCGCCCCTATCAGCGGCGGCTTGATGAGAATGTGGCCGAGGCGCTGATCGCCGATTACGACCTTGTGCTGGACGGGACGGATAATTTCGACACCCGCTATCTCGTGAACCGGGTCTGCGCCCGGCTGGGAAAACCGCTGATCTCGGGCGCGATGACGCAATGGGAGGGGCAGCTGTCGCTCTGGGATCCGGCGCAAGGCGGGCCCTGTTATGAATGCGTTTTCCCCGAGCGCCCGGCGCCCGGCATGGTGCCGTCCTGTGCCGGGGCGGGGGTGGTGGCGCCCTTGCCCGGGGTGATTGGCGCGATGATGGCGCTGGAGGCGGTGAAGCACATCACCGGTGCCGGTGAGGGGCTGATGGGCCGGCTGATGATCCATGACGCGCTTTACGCCGAGACGCGGATGATCCGGGTGAAAAAGCGCAAGGGCTGCCCCGCCTGTGGCGGCTGAGAACGGGGCTGCGGCGGTTGAGAGCGGGGCTGTGGCGGCTGCAGGCGGGGTTGTGGTGGCCTTCCTTCCTGCGGCTCAGACCTGCTGCCCCGCTTCGGTAAGGATGGCATCAAGCCCGATATCATGCGGCTGCGGGTGGATGGTCGCGAGTTCCGCCTCCTGAAAGCCGACCCCGATCGCAACCGGGCGCGGGTTCAGTGCCGCCAGCGTGCGGTCAAAATAGCCGCCGCCATAGCCGAGCCGGTAGCCCGACCGGTCCCATCCTACCAGTGGCGCCAGCGTGATATCGGGGATCACATGGTCTGTTGTGGCAGGGACGAGGATGTTCCAGTGCCCGCGCTCCATCGCGGCGCCTTTGGTCCAGGGGCGGAAGGCCAGCGGTGCAGCACGGGTCTCAACCACCGGCAGCGCCAGCCGGATGCCCTGCGCCTCAAGCCGCAGCATCCAGGGCCTGAGATCGGGTTCGGATTTGATCGGCCAATAGCCCGAGAGTATGATGCCGGGGCGCAAAAGCCCGCGCCCGGCCAGGAACTGATCGAGATGGCGGCCAAGGTCCAGGGCCACCTCCTGCCGCCTCGCGGTCGGGAGGGTGTCGCGGGCGGCCAGCAGCGCCGCGCGCCTGTGCCGCCGCCAGGCGGGAAGATCGTTTTCGGCCAGGATTTCCGTCATGGCTTTCCCCTTTGCAGGGCTGTGCCGCCGCAAGATGCGGCATATGCCCGCAATAGCATCTTTCCGGCAGGGATGCGGTTCATATACGCGGCTTTTGCGGTCATTTCCGCCCTTTTCCCGGCACCTGCACGGGCTTGCCAGGGGGCGGCCCCATCGGCATAGTCGCGCCACCCAGCCGCAGGAGTATGCCGATGATGCCCGCTCAGACCCTCAGGACAGCCCTTGCCGCGCTTTTTCTGGCCGGCGCGGCCGGGACCGCGCTGGTGTCGGTGGCGATGGCAGAGACCCCGCCGGATCTGGCCGGGCGCGAGATCGTGGTGGCGACCGAGAACACCTATCCGCCGCTGCAATACATCGGGAATGAGGGTAAACCCGTCGGCTGGGAATATGATGCCGTCACCGAGATCGCGAAACGGCTGAACCTCTCGGTGAAATATGAGAATACCAGCTGGGATGCGATGATCCCGGCGATTTCGGCCGGGCAATATGATGTTGCGATGAATGGCATCACCATCAAGGAAGAGCGGCTGGAGGCGGTGGATTTCTCGCAGCCCTATATGCTGTCGCAGATGCTGATGGTGGTCAGGGGCGATGAGAACCGCTTTACCGATGCGGCGACATTTGCCGCCGATCCGGGCCTGCTGATGGCGGCGCAGCCGGGCACCACGCCCTTCTATGTCGGCGTCTATGACGTGTTGGACGGTGACGAGAAAAATCCGCGCATCGTGAAATTCGAGACCTTCGGCGCCGGGCTGGCGGCGTTGCAGACCGGCGATGTCGATCTGGTTCTGTCGGACAGCACCGCTGCGCATGGCTATGTCGATGCCTCGGGCGGCGCGCTGAAGATCATTGGCGAGCCGCTGGGGTCTGAGGAATTCGGCTTCATCTTCCCGAAGGGCTCGGACCTGGTGGCGCCGTTTGATGCGGCGATCCGTGCGATGGAGGCCGATGGCACCCTGGAGATACTGAACCGCAAATGGTTCTTTGAGACGAAGGAAGGCGGCTGAGGCCCGGGCGGCGATGGTGCGGGGCACAGAGGGGGGCTCAGAGCGGCGCACGGGGCGGCACACGGGGCGGGGCAGCGCGTGGGGGGCGACTTCCCCTGGTGGCTGGTGGCAATCGGGGTGCTGCTGGGCTGGGGCTTTGCCGGCATCCTGTCGGATGAGCATTACCGCGCGGCGCTGGTGATGCTCTCGGACGGGATCGGGATCACGGTTCTCGTTTCGATCATCGCTTATGTCGGCGCCTGCCTGCTGGGGCTGGTTCTGGCGATGATGGCGCTGTCGCGGCGCGTCTGGCTCCGGCAGATTGCGCGGTTCTATATCGAGCTGATGCGTGGCATCCCGATTATGGTGCTGCTTTTATATGTGGCCTTCGCGCTGGCGCCTTTGCTGATCCTGGCGGTGAACGGAGTGGGCAGCCGGATCGGGGCCGATCCGCTGACCACGCGGGATTTTCCGCTGCTGTGGCGGGCGGTGCTGGCGCTGGTTCTGGCCTATTCCGCCTTTCTGGCCGAGATCTTCCGTGCCGGGATATCGGCAGTGGGCGAGGGGCAGATCGAGGCGGCGGATGCGCTTGGCCTCAGCCGCTGGCAGCGTTTTCGGCTGGTGGTGTTGCCCCAGGCCTTCCGGCTGATCCTGCCGCCTTTGGGCAATGATTTCATCGCCATGGTGAAGGACAGCTCGCTGGTGGCGGTATTGGGCGTCACCGATATCGCGCAGCTGGCCAAGGTCGCGGCCTCGGCCAATTTCCGTTATATGGAGACCTATAACGTCGCGGCGATGCTCTATCTGGTGATGACGCTGAGCTTGTCTCTGGTGTTGCGCTGGATCGAGCGGCGGCTGGCGGCGCGGCCGGGTTAGGGGCGCTGCCGGCCGAGCCGTTTACTGGGGGCGCTGCCGGCCGAGCCGTTTACTGGGGGCGCTGCCGGTCGAACCGTTTATTGGGGGCGCTGCCAGCCGAACCGTTTATTGGGGGCGCTGCCCCCGGCGCCCCTTGCGGGGCGCCTCCCCCGGGATATTTAGAGACAGATGAAAAGGGCAGAGGTTTCGCGATGAATATTCTCCTGGAGAAATGGGATACGCCTTTCGGCCTGCCGCCTTTTGCGCAGATCCGGGACGAGGATTTCGCACCGGCTTTCGATGCGGCGCTGGAGGTGGCGCGCGGGCGGACCCGCGCGATTGGCGCGGGGGATGCGGCAGATTTCGCGGGGGTGATCGAGGCGCTGGAGCTGGCGGAGCAGGAGCTCGACCAGGTGGCGGGAGTGTTTTACAATCTCGCCGGCGCGGATTCCAACGAGGCGCGCGAGGCTTTGCAGCGCGATCTGGCTCCGAAGCTGAGTGCGTTTTCCTCGGAAGTCACCAATAACAAGGGGCTTTTCGCGAAGATCGACGCGCTGTGGCAGGGGCGGGAGGCGCTTGATCTGACCGCCGAGCAGCTGCGGGTGCTGGAGCTTTACCGGCGGATGTTCGTGCGCTCGGGGGCGGGGCTGGAGGGCGACGAGGCCGCGCGGCTGACCGAGGTGAAAGCGCGGCTGGCAAGCCTTGGCACCACTTTCAGCCAAAATCTGCTGGCCGATGAGCGCAGCTGGTTCATGGAACTGGCCGAGGCCGATCTGGAAGGCCTGCCGGATTTCGTGACCGGTGCCGCGCGCGCGGCCGGGGCGGAGCGCGGGCTTGGGCCGATTGTGACGCTGTCTCGCTCGCTGATTGTGCCGTTTTTGCAATTCTCGCCGCGTCGGTCTTTGCGGCAAAAGGCGTGGGAGGCCTGGGTTCTGCGCGGCGCCAATGGCGGCGCGACCGATAACCGGAGCGTCGCGGCCGAGACGCTTTGGCTGCGTGCGGAGCGGGCGAAACTGCTCGGCTACCAGGATTTCGCCCATTTCAAGCTGGAACCCGAGATGGCGAAGACGCCCGAGGCGGTTCGCGATCTCTTGATGCGGGTCTGGGCGCCGGCAAAGCGCAAGGCACTGGCGGATGGCCAGGTGCTGGAAGCCATGCTGCATGCAGACGGTATTGCGGGCCCGCTGGAACCCTGGGACTGGCGCTACTATTCCGAGAAGCGGCGGCTGGCGGAACATGATCTCGATGAGGCGGCGATCAAGCCCTATCTCTCGCTTGATGCGATGCTGGCAGCGATGTTCGGCTGCGCGACGCGGCTTTTTGGGCTGGAATTCCGCGAGATTGACGGCCCCTTTTACCACCCGGATGTGCGTGGCTGGGAGGTGACCCGCAAGGGCCGGCATGTCGCTGTTTTCCTTGGTGACTATTTCGCGCGCGGCTCGAAACGTTCGGGCGCCTGGTGTTCGGCGATCCGTTCGCAGCGCCGTCTGGGCGGCGATCAGCGCCCCATTGTGGTCAATGTCTGCAACTTTGCCAAAGGCGATCCCTGCCTTCTGTCCTATGACGATGCGCGCACGCTGTTCCACGAATTCGGCCATGCGCTGCATCAGATGTTGTCGGATGTGACCTATGGGTTCATCTCGGGGACCAGCGTGGCGCGCGATTTCGTCGAGCTTCCCAGCCAGCTGTACGAGCATTGGCTGGAAGTGCCCGAAGTGCTGGAGCAATATGCCCGCCATTACCAGACCGGCGAGGCGATGCCGGCGGATCTGCGCGACCGGCTGCTGGGGGCCGCGACCTATGATCAGGGCTTTGCCACTGTCGAATTCCTTGCTTCGGCGCTGGTCGATCTGGAATTCCATTCTGGCCCCGCGCCGCAGGATCCGATGCAGAAACAGGCCGGAGTGCTGGCCGGAATCGGCCTGCCCCATGCGATCCCGATGCGGCACGCGACGCCGCAATTCGCGCATGTCTTCTCGGGGGATGGCTATAGCTCGGGCTATTACAGCTATATGTGGTCCGAGGTGATGGATGCTGATGCCTTTGCCGCCTTTGAGGAGACGGGGGATGCCTTTGACCCGGCAACCGCCGCCAGGCTGGAGACGTTCATCCTTTCGGCCGGCGGATCCGAGGATCCCGAGCAGCTCTACCTGAAATTCCGTGGCGCCATGCCGGGGGTCGAGGCCTTGCTGAAGGGCCGGGGGTTGCTGGAACCCGTCTGAACGCGGGCCTGCGAGCCGGCCTGAAGCCCGACACGTCAGCCTGCCGCAGATTTCCCGCGCCATGGAAGGCCACAGTGGTTGCCATGGCGTGGGAATTTATGCATTGAAAGGGCGGCTGGGCCCCTGGCTCAGCTGGATTGGGCGAATATCCCCCCTGTTGCCCTGTTAAATGCTGTAACATGCTGAAATATATTTGGTATTTTTTGGTGATGTTGCTAAAGTCGGGCGCCCTGATGGTGTGATGAGTATAGCCAACTGGTCATGCGAGGTCTGCGGGGCGGAGGCAGCTGGGCTGTTGTAAGATCGCGGTAAATGTTTGAGAATTGTTCAGATCTTTCCTTTTTTACGATGACCGGCTATGAAGGACAGATGCGCCGTTAGCTCAGTGGATAGAGCACCTTCCTCCTAAGAAGGGTGTCGGAGGTTCGACTCCTCCACGGCGCACCAATATCTTGATTTAAGGATGTTTTTTGAGGGTCCGGGCAGGCTTGCGGCCTGTTTTCGTCAGGCGAGCATCCTTTGCAGAGGGCATCGAAGCCAGATATCCGCCATCTGTGCTGGTAGCCACCAGCTTCCGCCCTGTCCCCGATGAGGAACAATTATGCTTGGTTTCAGGCTTACTCATCGATCATTTTTTGACCGCGTGCGCGCTCCTTTTTGAGCGGCTGAAATTGCCGACGCGCTTGCCCGCGCCATTCTGGGGCGGATCGACGCGACGCGGGCCGAGATGAGTGCGCTGGTGGCGCCGCCGGTCCGGATCGGCATTGCCCAGGATTTTGTCGACAGTGTGTTGCAAACCGCGCTGGCCCTGCTGCGACCTGAGGCCAGCCGCCGCATGTTTGCCCTGGTGATCGGCAGCAGCGCCGGGCTTTAGCAGGCCATGGGCGAGGACCGCATCGACACCGCCCTTATGCGGGTGAGGCCGCGGCGGCGGTGGCGGTGCATCGTTTTGCGACGCATTGGGTTGACGCCCCGCAGCTTGCGGCAGCAGAGGTCAGCCCGCTTGGGGGGATCACGCCGCCCTGTCCCTGTCTCAGCGCCGCGCAACAGGCGCCGGACCGGATCGGGTTGCCCCGGCGGATGGCGCTGGTTACGCCAGGGCTGGATGGGCTGCGCTCCGCCGTGCAGGCCGGGTTGGGTATCACCTGCCGGAGCGCGCCGGGGATGGCACTGCCGACGCTGCCGGCCGATTTGCTGCCCCGGCTGCCCGCCATGACCTGTTCCGTCATCCAGCGGCACAGCCGCAAGGGCGAGACCGGCGAGATTGCGGCTCTGCTGGCCAGCGCCCTTGCAACGCTCTCCTGCGCGGAGTGAGGCCGGGGCATAGGTCCGCGCGTTTTCCGATAGGGTCGGGGGACGGATCTGCGAAAATTCCCATCCTGCTCTGAGGCTTGTCCGCGATAGGACGCGTGCAGTGACCAGTTCCGGGGCCGTCGGAGCCCAGCTCCCCGGATGTTGCGGCGGCCCTTTTTTACGCCTTTGCCAGCGGTGCGGCTGGCGGGTTGCGCAGCCGGGTTTCACACCCGGATCCCGGCTGCCACTCGGGGCCTGATAAGCGGCAGAGGTAAACCAGGCAAAACTCTCACCTTTACTTTCCCGAGAAAACTTGTCATCCATTCCGGCAGCCAGACGGCGGTTCAATTCGTCCCCGCCGCCTCAGCGAGGCATTATGACCGGTCAGCGCAGTTCCCGTTCCGCTTTCGCCCGCCCGATGCCTGGCATCGGTGCCTTGTTTGCGCGGCTGCTGCCGGGTCCTTTCCGCCCAGCTCAACCTGCCTCAGCTCTTCCGGTTCGGAGTGAAACCTTGAAAAATCCGCGTCTTGTCGCCGCCGTTCTGATGTCAACCGCGCTTACCGGCGCGCTTGCGGCCCCTGTTTTCGCCGCTGATCCGGCCGGTGTCGTGGCGCATTACGCCGATATCGCCGAGGCCGGCTACAGCGACAGCCTCGCCACCGCGCGGGCGCTGAGGGAATCGCTTGGCAACCTGGTCGCGCAGCCCTCGCAAGAGACGCTGGATGCCGCCCGCGTCGCCTGGCTTGCCGCCCGCGTGCCTTATCAGCAGACCGAAGCCTTCCGCTTCGGCAATGCCCTGGTCGATGACTGGGAGGGCAAGGTCAACGCCTGGCCGCTGGATGAGGGCCTGATCGACTATGTCGATGCCGCAAGCTATGGCGAAAGCGAAGAGAACCCTTTCGCCACGCTGAATGTGATCGCCAACCCGAAATTCACCCTTTCCGGCAATGAGATCGACGCGACCACCATCACGCCTGCGCTGATTGCCGATGTGCTGCAAGAGGCCGACGGGATCGAGGCCAATGTCGCGTCGGGCTATCATGCGATTGAATTCCTGCTCTGGGGCCAGGATCTGAACGGCACCGGCCCGGGTGCCGGCAACCGGCCCTGGACCGATTACGCCACCGGCGAGGCCTGTACCGGCGGCAATTGCGACCGCCGCGCCGCCTATCTGATCGCGGCCTCGGATCTTCTGATCTCGGATCTGGAAGAGATGACCGGCGAGTGGGGCGCCGAGGGCGAGGCCCGCAAGGCGGTTGTCTCCGATCCTGAAGCCGGGCTGATGGCGATCCTGACCGGGATGGGGTCGCTCTCTTATGGGGAGCTGGCCGGTGAGCGGATGAAGCTGGGCCTGATGCTGGGTGACCCTGAAGAAGAGCATGATTGCTTCTCGGACAACACCCATAACAGCCATTACTATGATGGCGTCGGCATCCGGAATGTCTATCTGGGCGAATATACCCGCATTGATGGCAGCACGCTGACCGGGCCTTCGGTCTCGGAACTGGTGGCGGCAAAGGATGCATCCGTCGACACCCAGCTGAAGGCCGAGCTTGACAGCTCGGTCGCGGCGCTGAACGCGATCAGGACCGCTGCCGAAGAGGGTTTTGCATACGACCAGATGCTCGAAGCCGGCAATGAAAAGGGCGAGAAGCTGATCATGGGCGCGGTCAATGCGCTGGTGACGCAGACTGCCTCGATCGAGCGCGCTGTGTCCGTGCTGGGCCTTTCGAAGATCGACTTCGAGGGCTCCGACAGCCTCGACAATCCCAACGCCGTCTTCCAGTGAGCTGAGAGAGAGCCGCCGCCATGATCGTCTGTCACTGCATGAGTATCTCGGACCATGAGATCCGCGCGGCCGTTGACTGGATGCGGGCGGCGGATCCTTCGACCATCATCACGCCGGGCAAGGTTTATCACGCGCTTGGCAAGAAGGCGGATTGCGGCGGCTGTATGCCGGTTTTCCTCGATACGATGCGGGGCTGTGAAAGCTTTGGCGTGGCGGATGACCCGGCAAAACCGGCGATCCCGATGCTGAAACGCATGCGCGCGCGCCGGTTGGGCTAAGTTTTTTTGACGAATATCTCCGGGCATTTTTGTCAGATTTAGAATTATTCTAAAAAACTTCCTTCACCCCATGGACAGGCGCCATGGGGCGATTTACGGTGCTCCCATCCGTAGCAAGCCGGGCTGTTGCCTGCGCAACGATTTGGGGTTTTGCCATGAAGGGCGACAAGAAAGTTATCGAATATCTGAATGCGGGCCTGCGCTCCGAGCTGACCGCGGTAAGCCAGTACTGGCTGCATTACCGCCTGCTCGACGACTGGGGCTATGGCAAACTGGCCGCAAAAGCGCGCGCCGAGTCGATCGAAGAGATGCAGCATGCGGATAAGTTCATCACCCGCATCATCTTTCTCGAAGGCCACCCGAATCTGCAAAAGCTGGACAGCCTGCGCATTGGCCAGACTGTGAAAGAGATCCTCGAAGCGGACCTCGCCGCCGAGCATGGTGCCCGCGACCTTTACATCGAAGCGCGCCGTTATTGCGACGAGGCCGGCGACTATGTGAGCCGCGCGCTGTTTGACGAGCTGATCACCGATGAGGAAGGTCATATCGACTTCCTCGAAACCCAGCTGGGTCTGTTCAAGGAGTTGGGCGACAAGAATTACGGCCTGCTGAACGCCTCTCCGGCAAACGAAGCCGGGTAAATCGCTCTATTGACCAGAGTTTGAGCGCCGCGCCTGCATTGCCAGCCGCGGCGCTTTTGTTTGTGGTGGAGAGGGGGCCAGCCCCCTCGCGCGTGCCGCGCTCACCCCCGGGATATTTTCGGACAGATGAAATCAACACGACATTGGCTGTTCATCTGTCTCCAAATATCCCCGCCGGAGGCTTCCGCAGTCGGGCAGGGGTGGGCCGGATCATTCCCGCGCCAGTGCCACTACGGGGTCGAGTTTCGAGGCCGCGCGCGCCGGCAGGTAGCCGAAGACGATGCCGATTGTCGTTGAGGATATGAAGGCTGCGAGAATCGTCAGGGTGGAATAGCTCAGCCGGATTTCCTGGCCGATCTGCCCGGCGATCCAGCCGCCGCCGAGGGCCAGCGCCACTCCCAGCACGCCGCCGATGAAACAGACCAGCACCGCCTCGATCAGGAATTGCGCGATGATGTCGGAGCGCCGCGCCCCGACCGCTATACGCACACCGATCTCGCGCGTTCGTTCCGTCACCGAGACCAGCATGATGTTCATCACGCCGATGCCACCCACGATCAGCGAAATCACTGCGATGGACGCGATCAGCAGCGTGAGTGTGCGGTTGGTGGCGGTGAGATTCTCGCGGATCGTGTCGGAATTCGTCAGGAAGAAATCTTCCTTCCCGTGTCGCTGGGTCAAAAGCCGGGTGATCCCTGCCTCGGCCTCGGCCATATCGGCGTTGTCATGTACCCGGACCGTGATCGAATCCACCCGGTTCTGGCCGGTGATGCGCTGGCTCATCGTGGTATAGGGCAGGAAGATCCGGGGGGTGGAGGGGCCGAAGCTTTGCCCCGTCGCGCTGACGACGCCGATCACCTCGACCGGCACCCGCCCGATCAGCAGCACTTTTCCGACCGGATCCTCGCCCGGGGCGAAAAAGGCATCCCGCGCATCGCTGTCCAGCACGCCGACCTGGGCGCGGCTGTCGATGGCGATCCGGGTCAGGAGCTGCCCGGTTATGGCGGAAAACCCGCCGACATCGAAATAGCCGGCGCCGATGCCGCGCACCGAGAGACTCGCTGTCACCGCGCCGCGCGTCACGTTCGAACTGGTGGATATTTCGGGCGAGGCGGAGGCGGTGAAGGGCTGTTCGGCCAGGGCGGTGGCATCGCTGTCGATCAGTGTGGTGATCCGCCTTGCATTGCGGTCGCCAAAGCCGGTTCCGGGGCGCACGGTGATGGTCGAAGTGCCAAGCGAGGCGATGTTTTCCAGCACCTGCTCACGCGAGCCGGTGCCAAGCGCCACCACCGAGACCACCGAGGCGATGCCGATTATGATCCCCAGCATCGTCAGGAAACTGCGCAGCCTGTGTGCATTCAGTGAGCGCAGCGCCATCGCGAAAGCATCGCGCAGCCGGCCCAGACGCGCCAGCGGGCCGGCTTTCTCGGGCGGGGCGGTATCGGGCTGGGCGCCGCTGACCGGGGCAGGGCCACTGTCCGAGACGATCGCGCCATCCGAAGTCTCGATCACCCGGCCGGCGCGCGCGGCCACGTCGCGGTCATGGGTGACGATGATGATCGTATGGCCGCGTGCGTTCAGCTCATCGAGCAGCGCCAGCAATTCCTTGCCCGAGCGGTTGTCGAGCGCGCCGGTCGGCTCATCGGCGAGGATCACCTCGCCGCCATTCATCAGCGCCCGCGCCACTGAGACGCGTTGTTGCTGGCCGCCGGAAAGCTCACCCGGGCGGTGGTCGCTGCGCTCGCCAAGGCCCAGCCGGCTGAGGAGATCCTTTGCCCGGCGGGATCTTTCGCCTGCCGGGCGCCCGGCATAGATCGAAGGGACCTCGACATTGCCGGTGGCATCCAGATCGGCAAGCAGCTGATACCGCTGAAAGATAAAGCCGAAATGCAGGCGGCGCAGCCGGGCGCGGCCTTCCTCGGGCAGGGCGGTCACATCCTCGCCGTCATAGAGGTAGCGGCCTGTTGTCGGGCGGTCGAGGCAGCCGATAATATTCATCAGCGTCGACTTTCCGGATCCGGAGGTGCCGACAATCGCCACCATCTCGCCGGCGCGGATGGTCAGGCTGACATCGTGCAAAACGGTCAGGGTTTCCCCGCCGGTGGTGAAGCTGCGGCTGACACCGCGCAATTCGATCAGCGGCGGGCCGCTTTTGAACCTGTCATCCATGCTGCGGGCCTCAGAACAGCCCGCCCGAGGGCCGGTGTGTTGTACCGGGCATCCGGCCGGCCTGACCCGCCCCGCGCGGAGCGTCGCCGGTTGCGGCGGTCACGATGCGCTCGCCCTCGTTCAGGCCCGACAGGATCACCGTCTGGCTGGCGGTTGCGGCGCCGGTTTCGACATCGCGCATCTCGACCGCGCCGCTGGCCGGGTCGAGCACCCGCACCTTCCTTGCATCGTTGCGGGCGGTGATCACGGCCGAGCTGGGCACCATCAGCGCGTCCGGGATCTCTTCCATGATGATCACGACTTCTGCCGTCATGCCGATCCTGAGGATGCCCTCCGGGTTCGGCACTTCGAGGATCGCGCGGTAATAGATGGCGGAACTGGTATCGACCTCATCGGCGGTGGCGATCGAGGCCGGCGCGGGCTCGATATCGCGCAAGACGGCGTCAAAGCGCATGGTCGGGGCGCCGGACAGCGTGAAACTCGCTTTTTGGCCAGGCCGGACGGCGATCACATCGGCCTCGGAAATATCGACCTTGATGATCATCCGGTCCAGCTCGGCCAGCTTGATCAGCGTCGGGCTGGCCTGGTTGGCATTGATGGTTTGCCCCTCGCGAGCCACCAGCGCCACCACGGTCCCGGCCGAAGGTGCGGTGATCCGGGTGCGTTCCAGCGCGATATTGGCGGCCTGGACGGCAAGCCCGGCCTGGGATTCGCTGGCCTTCAGCGCGGCGAGATTGGCCTCGGCAACCTTGAACTGCGCTTCGCTGGCCTCGAGCGTCTGGGTGGTGGCCAGATTGCGGCTGTTCAGCTCGCGCTGGCGCTCCAGCCCGAGGCGGGCTTCCTCGATACTGGCCTCCTGCGCGGCGATCTGGGCGCGGATCTGCGCCAGCGAGGCCTCGGCGCGCAGCTGGTCGGTCTTCTGATCCTCGGGGTCGATCTGCGCCACCAGATCGCCCGCCGCCAGTTTCTGGCCCAGCTGCACCGGCAGCGACTGGATCTGGCCGCCGACCTGGGCGCCGACCGAGACGAGGCTTGCCGCCTCGATCACGCCGGTGGCCAGCACGGTCTTGCGGAAGGTGCCACGCGTCACGGTTTCCGAGAGCGGAGCGGCCTGGGCGGCGCCCTCGCTTGCCTGCATTCGCCACAGGCCAAAGCCCGCACCGCCGGCAAGGGCAAGGATCAGGGTGGTCCAAAGGATTTTGCGCATCTGGCTTTGTCCGGCTTGATGGAACTGCTCGTTTCTTGCCGGATTATACGCGGGGGCGCGGCGGTTCCGTCGCGGGCGGGCGGCGGAAATTCCGCTCAGGCATCGGGGCGGGTGAAGACGAAGAAGACACCAAAGACCATGATGGCGGCCACGACAAGGATCAGGGGCCAGCCGGGATGGCTGCCCCAGAGGAACAGCAGGAAGCCGACGGTACAACCGGCAGCGGCCATCCATTTCGCGCGGCGCGGGATGGCGCCCTTGTCGCGCCAGTCGCGCAAAAGCGGGCCGAAGCGGGGGTGGTCCATCAGCCAGCGCTCCAGCCGTTCGGAAGAGCGGGTGAAGCAGGCGGCGGCGAGGATCAGGAAGGGCACGGTCGGCAGCACCGGCAGCAAGGCCCCGACAAAACCGAGGCCGGTAAAGAACAGCCCAAGCGCCATGAAGAGCGCGCGGTAAGCGGCGGCTTTGGTGGTGGCGGCGCGGCTGACGGGGCCTCGCGGAGTGATGTCTTCCGGCTGGCGGTCAGCGCTCATCGGCCAGCCCTCGTTTCAGCGGCGCGACCCGTTCGGGGCGGAAGCCGATGCCGATCAGCCGCCCCATCAGTCGGGACAAAACCGGCCAGCGCGCGATCAGCCGGATGAAACCCGGCGGGCGCTTTGCCGCCTGACCATCGGGTTTGCGCTTGCGTCGCATCATCTTTTGCAGCCCTTGCGTCGCGCGGGTGGGGAAAAGGCGGCGTGCCTCGACCCGGGCAAGGTCGCGCGGGCTGAGCCGCCCCTCGCGCAGCGGCGCGGCAAGGATATTCGCCGCCGCCACCGCGTCCTGGATCGCCAGATTGACGCCGAAACCGCCGACCGGCGACATCGCATGGGCAGCATCGCCGATACACAGCACCCCCGGTGCCCACCAGCGCGTCAGCCGGTCCATCCGGATCGACAGCAGATGGATCTGCTCCCAGGCGGTGATCTCGTCAAACCGCGCGGCCGGGATCGGCGCCAGCGCCGCCAGGCTCGTGCGGAAGGCGGGCAGGCCGGCAGCTTTCAGATCCTCGAATGAGCCCTTGCGGATCACATAGCCGCATTGCCAGTAATCGCCGCGATCAATCAGCACGAGGCCCTGGCCCGGGCCGGCATGGCTCATCGCCGGAGCGGGGTCATCCTGGCGGCGCGACAGTCGCAGCCAGACCACATCGACCGGCGAGCCGAAATCGGTGACGGTAAAGCCGGCCTCGCGCCGGATCACCGAATGGCGGCCATCGGCGCCGATCACCAGGGGCGCGCGGATCTCACCGCTTTCGGCGCCGGATTGCCAGCTGAGGCCAGAGACCCGGCCGCCCTCGCGCAGGAGCCCGGTGACGGAATGCCCCATCAACAGGGTGAAACCGGGGAAGGCGGCGGCCTTGGCGGCAAGAAAATTCAGGAAATCCCATTGCGGCATGAAGGCGATATAGCGGCATTCGGTTTTCAGCCGGCGAAAATCGGCGATGGTGACCTGGCGGCCGGCGATCTCGGCATGAAGATCGGGGGCTTTCTGATGCGGCAGGGTCAGGAATTCATCAAGCCAGCCGAGATCGGCCATCAGTTGCAAGGTCGAGGGATGGATGGTGTCGCCGCGAAAATCATGCAGGAAATCGGGGTGCTTCTCGATCACGGTGACGCGGCAACCGGCGCGGGCCAGCAAAAGCCCGGCCATCATCCCGGCCGGCCCGGCCCCTGCGATCACGCAATCCTGATCCTGTATCTGTGCAGGCCCTTTCTGGTCAGGTCCTGCCAGCCTGGGAGCCGTCTCTTCTGGCGCTGTCTCTTCGGGCATCGTCCCTTCTCCGCCTGCCGCCCGCAACCGGGCGCTGCCGTTCTGGCGAAAGCGGGTGCGGGTTCCCCTGCACCGGCCCTTCTGCAACAGGCCGCCCGTCAGAAGGCCTGGCTGGCTGAACGAACGGGTTCATCCTCGCATGGAAGGCGGCGCTTTGCCAGAGCCCGCCGCCAGCCCTATCTGCGACATTGAGCCCCGTTTCAGCCAGCGCATTGCGGCCAGCTGCGGGCCTTTTCCTTCAACAGCCCGACAAAGGCCTGCACCTTGCGGGTGCGGTGCAGATCGACATGGGTAACGATCCACAAGGGCGAATCCCATTCCGGGCGCGGCGCCAGCACCTCGACCAGATCCGAGCGGGTCGAGGCTTCCCAGGCCGGGAGGAAGCCGATGCCCACCCCTTCCTCAAGCGCCGCATCCCAGGCGGCGGGCTCGGTCGAGCGGAAGGTGAGCTGGTCATTCGACACCTTGTCCCTGAGCCAGCGGAAAAAGGCAGCGCGGCTGCCTTCGCTCTCGGCGATGACAAAGCGGTGGCCGGCGAAATCATGTTCCGATTCCGGTTTGCCATAGGTTTCGATGTATTTCTTCGACGCATAAAGCCCATAGCGGATGCGGATCAGCGGCTGCACGACATTGTCCGGCTCTTCGGGTGCTGCACCGGCGCGGATCGCCACATGGGCCTCGCCGTAATCCAGCCGGAAGATGCGCATATCGGTCAAAAGCCGCACGATCACGGCCGGATGCTGGCGCTGGAACTCTGCCAGTACCGGGACCAGCAGGCCCGACAGCCCGGCGACCGATGTAAGAATGAATTCGCCCTGCACCGTTTCGCCATGACCCTTGATGCGCGAGGCGAGCTGGGCGAATTGCTCTTCGGTGGTCTGGGCGACGGTCAGCAGGTCGCGCCCGGCCTCGGTCGGCGTATAGCCGCGGGTATGGCGCTGAAAGAGCCGCGTCCCGAGCCGCTTTTCCAGCGCGTCGATATGGCGGATCACGGTGGCATGATGGACGCCCAGCACCTCGGCCGCGCCTGAAACCGTGCCAAGGCGGGCGACCTGAAAGGCGGTACGGATTTCGTCCCAGTTTTCCATTCTTTGTTCCGGCTGGCTGTGGAGCACTCTGTGCGTCAGCGCACAGATGATTACGGATTGGCGCCGGAGGCAAGGGGGCCTCTGAGCACGAGGACACAGCCGGTATGAGGAAATTGCCACAGGGGGGAGATTGGGTTGCTTTTGCCGCAAATTCACCAGAATGATGCAGGAGCTTGCCCGGATGGCTGCAGCTTGCCGACCGTCAGGCACGGGCGGAATCCGGTGTGGCATTCCGAAAGACCAGACAGGGCGCCATACGGGGCGCTATACCGGGGGCGCCATCTGAGGCGAATACACCAGCGATGATCAGCTTGCCGAAATTCCTTGTCGTGAAGGCATTCGTGCGGGGCCTGCTGGCTGCGTCGCTGCCGGGGCTTGCAGTGATGGGATTTGCCTTGCCCGGCCCGGTGGCGGCTGATCCGAAAGCGGTGATCGCCATGCAGACCGCCGATGAGGCGCGGGGCTGGCAGCCGGTGGGCAAGCTGGTGCTGGGCGAGCGCGGGTTTTGCACCGGCGTGCTGATCGACCGGCAGCTGGTGCTGACGGCGGCGCATTGCCTGTTCGACAAGGAAACCGGCGCGCGGCTGAGGGATGAGCAGATCACCTTCCAGGCCGGCTGGCGCAATGGTCGCGCCGAGGCCTATCGCGGCGTGCGCAGATCGGTGCCGCATCCCGATTACATCTATTCCGGCAGCGACAATCTCGGGCGGGTGGCCTGGGATCTGGCGCTGCTGGAACTCGACAAGCCGATCATGCTGCCGCAGATCAGCCCTTTCGCCACCGGCACCGCGCCCGCGCGCGATGCGGCGGTCAGCGTGGTTTCCTATGCGATGGACCGCGCCGAAGTGCCCTCGCTGGAGCGCGATTGTTCGGTGCTGGCCACGGACAGCGCGGCACTGGTTCTGAGCTGCGACATTGATTTCGGCTCCTCCGGGGCGCCGGTTTTCGCGATCCGGGACGGGCAGCCCGAGGTGGTCGCGGTGATCTCGGCCAAGGCGGATTACAACGGGCGGAAAGTGGCGCTGGCGGTGGCGGTGGACGCGCCGCTGCGGCAATTGCGCGACGAGCTGGGCCGTGATGTGCCCGGTCAGGCCTCCGCCGGCGGTGCGGCCGGGGTACGGGTGATCTCGGGCGGGGCGGCGAAGGCCAGGGGCGGCGCGGCGGCGCAGACTGCGCCGGCTGAGGCCGGTGAAGCGGTGGATGGTGCGGTGTCCGGCAACTCTGCCGGCGGCGCGAAATTCATCAGGCCATAGCGGGCGGCCATAACCGGCGGCCGCTGCGCGCCGGGTAGTGGCGCAGCCTCACGCGGAAGTGACCCGCAGCTCTCAGTGCCGCTCCCCTTGACTGTTCGGGCCCGGCTTCCCAGATCGGGATCATACCGGGCGCCATGATGGGTCCGGCAGAACCGCCCGGCCTCGCAAGGGGAGGGTTGACCCAAAGAGCATCGCTTCCCAAGGAGGATGATCATGCGCAGCTATGATTTTGCACCGCTTTACCGCGCCACTGTCGGCTTTGACCGCGTCGCCGATCTGATGGACCGGGTTCTGACATCCGATGGCGCCCAGCCCGGCTACCCGCCCTATAATATCGAGAAAACCGCCGATGATGCCTATCGCATCTCGGTCGCCGTTGCCGGTTTCGCGCCCGAGGATCTCTCGGTCGAGGTGCGCGATGGCAGCCTCTTCGTGACCGCCCGCAAAGCCACCGACGAGGCGCCCCGCAGCTTCCTGCATCGCGGTATCGCGACCCGCGCGTTTGAACGCCGCTTCGCGCTGGCCGATCATGTCCGCGTCACCGGTGCAACCCATGAGCTGGGCATGCTGCATATCGAGCTGTCGCGCGAGATCCCCGAGGCGATGAAGCCGCGCCGGATCGAGATCGCCGGTCCCGCCAGGGCGGAAACCCCGGCGCTTGAGGCAAAGGCCGACCAGGTCAACTGACCCCCTGTCAGCCGCCGGAGCCCCTGAGGCCCGGGCCAGAGGCCCAAAACAAAGGCGCATCGGGCAACCGATGCGCCTTTTCTCGTTATATCGCTGCCCATACCTGCCCGACGGCCCGGGCAGGGGGCGCTGCCCGGAGGCGGGACGAAAACACCGGGCAGGGGCTTGTGATCAGCGCGTCTTACTGAAATCCACGACTGCCGCACTTGGGGGCGCCTGTGACAGAGCAACTCCGAAGCTGCGCCAGAACAAGCCCGATGCTTCTTTCAGACTTCCGGGCCTAACGTCGCCTCGCGGATCGTGCGCCCGAGCTGGACCTGAAAGCGCTGACCGGTGCCTCTGACGCGCAGGGCTGCTATCGCAGGCCAGCTTATGCCGGTGCTTTCGTCACCGCAGGCCCCGTCAGCGATGACACTGGCGCCGCTGCCATGCTGAGCAGCCTGCCGCAGGCAGAGTGGATGCTGGCCGACCGGGGCTGCGATGCCGACTGGTTCAGAGAGGCGTTGAAAGACAAGGAGATAAAGGCATGCATCCCCGACCGGAGGGGCAGGAAGAAAGCCATCAGGCACGACAACGCCGTTACAAGCGCCGCAACCGCATCGGGATCATGTTCGGAAGGCTCAAGGACTGGCCAATCGTCGGGAAAACAGTCCACTGGACTGTTTTCTGATCCTCCTCACACGTTGCAATCCGATACGACAGGTGCCCCATCGTCTTCCTGTCAGCCATAGCCCTCGCAGCGACCGTCATCTTCTGGTTATGAGCCGAGAACGAGTCCTGACCCTAAGGGCAAGATGATTGGCGGGGCGGCGGTGGCCGGGGTGTTCGCCATGGCGCTGCCGATGATCCAGCAGTGGGAAGGTCGCAGCCTCTTGGCTTACCGCGATATCGTGGGTGGGAGCGCTGCGACTGTGGGCGCGTGTATTTCTGGGATTATCCGATCCTCGCCTATGTTCGTGGTCAGCAGTAAGCACGGGGGTTCCTGACTTGCGCCCTTGGGGCTTCTGGGCGTGCTGGCGACACATCTGCCGTGCTTCGCCCGGTCTTTCCCGTGGCGATGCAGCGCGCCCGTTTTGCGAGCTGGATGCATGACCTCTGATCCTCTCTTTGCATCCGGGCGCACCGCCGCGCGCCTGCTGGACATGAAGCCCGTCGATCTGCGGGCGATGGTTGCGGCGGCTCACCTGCCGGGGCCCCGGCGCATCGGTGATCTGGAACGCTTTGACATTGCCGGGCTGTCGGCGGTGCTGTGGGGTGACAGGATCGGCACAGGGCGGGGCTATGGAATGGTAAAGCCTGCCGAAAAGCGGTTCTTGTGGACGCCTGACGGGCGGCGCTGGTTCGTCAGGCGCAAGGGCAAGTATCAGCGTATCATGGCCCCGCCCGGAACGCCGGGCTTTGACGCGGAATATTGGGAAATCATGCGGGGCAGGGTGACGCCTCGCACCACCTGGGCGGCGCTGATCGAGGAATACCGCAAGTCTGACCTGTGGGCAAAGCTCAAGCTCCGGACGCGGCAGGACTATGAGAAGTGCTTTGACTACATAGTCGAGAAGAACGGCCAAAAGGATATGACCCTTGCCAGCGCGCGCGATGCGACTGCGGCGATGAATGCGAACGCGCATCGGGTTCGGTTTGGAAACTATGTTGTGTCCACCATGTCTGTGCTGGCTGAGTATGCGCGGACAGAGCTGCACTGGATCAAGCAAAACCTGTTCCGGGGCCTGCGCAAGCGCGAGGTTCCGGAGGAGCGCAAGGCACCATATTTGCCCTGGACGAATGCGGCGGTTGCGGCCTTCCGGGCGGGTGCCACGGATCGGGAGCGGCTGATTTTTGAGCTTGACCTCGGGTCCGTCCAGCGGCCTGCCGATTGGTGCCGGTTCGACTGGCTGGACTATGAGGGCGGGCGGTTGCGGATCGTCCAGGGGAAAACGGACAAGGTGCTGTTGCTGCCGGTCACGCCCGAGCTGGCGGCGGTGCCGGATCGGGCGCGCCCGGCTGACGGTGGCGCGGGTGCGATCCTTAAGGCGGCCGGCGGCTCATGCATGATTTACAGCGGGTTGGCGCAGATCATGCGCAAGGCGCGCGCCCGCCTTCAAGCTGGCGGCTTACGACCTTCACGCGCTGCGCTATCGCGGGGTGATGGAGCTGGCTTGGGCGGGCTGCGACGACGACGAGATAATGAGCTACAGCGGCCATGATACCAAGGAAATGGTGAGCAAATATGCCGGGATCGCACGGCAGCAAATGAGGGCAGAAACGGCGGCTGAAAAGCGGGAGAACAGATACGGTCCAAAAAAAGAACCTGATACAGCAACTGATACAGATTGACGGGCAGAATGAAAAAACCTAATGAAACCGCACGACAGGGGTATAGCTCAGCTGGTAGAGCGACGGTCTCCAAAACCGTAGGTCGCGGGTTCGAGCCCTGCTGCCCCTGCCAATAGAACCAAGGGCTTACGGTTCACTCCTTCCTGCCAAATCCTGTCAGTTGGGAGATCGGTTAGGAGCTTTCGTTCCCTTCCTGTGCCTTTCCAGCTTCTGAACATCACTATCCGCCATCCGCGAATCGCGGCTCAGATGGTGCGCGTCGAGGATAGCGCCCACGTCTCTTAGGCTGTGTCCGGTGATCGTCGCAATCCCGGCCCCCGAGCAGCCGGCGACCGCAAGTCGGGTGACTGCGGTGCCTCGCAGATCGTGGAAGGTGAGATCCGTCACCTTTGATGCAGCAACGGCTTTACGCCAACTCGCACTGAACCCCATGCTTGTCCAGGCGGTTCCGGTGATTGTCGTCAGGATCGTTACCGCCGCTTTCTGAGTGGCGTCCAGCAAATCTTTAGGGGGCGCTCCAACCTGGATAACCACACGCCTTCCGGTCCTACTCTGGCGCAGGCGGATATGGCTGCTGTCATAGGCGCTCCATGTCAGTTTCAGCAGATCGCCCTGCCGCTGGCCCGTCCATACCGCCAGCATATAAGCAAGCCAGCCTTGAACATATGAAGGGGACCGTGGCCCCGGAATGGTTGATCGTCTCGGCCAAGGCGTTGTCGTAACTGTCGCCGACGCTGCCCACCGAGGGTTCGATCCCGGCTTCTGCCAAACGTTCAGTGTAGCGAATAGACAGGTATTGCGAGCCCCTGTCGCTGTGGTGGATCAGGCCCGCCACATTCGATGCCGCAACCGTTTTACGTCAGCTCGCGCTGAAACCCATGCTTGTCCAGGTCGTGCCGGTAATCTGCTTCAGCTTGCCCGAAGACCGCCGGTCCTTTCCCGAAAATCGTGGTGCCGGGGCGCTGACAGAGCCGGAACCGGCAGTGACCGGCGCCGCAAGATCGAGCGCTGCTTTGCCCCGCCGGGATATCGGGGTGGGTTGCCGGGCTCCTCTGCTGATCGGGGCTCTGGCGGCGACAAGTGTGAGAACGGGAATGGCGGGCAAACGGCCCCCATCCGACGGACAGGTGTCACGGAAAAGGCTATGGCAACGCCGGGCGCTGCCATAGCCTTGTCGGAAAGCCAAAGTCAGCCGGGCAGGCCTGGCCGACTCAGGTCCGGCCGGGCCTGCCCGGCTCAGGGTTCAGTAGCCGCTTTTGCGGATCAGCAGGTTCAGGCGCTTGGTCAGCTCTTCAGAATTGCCGACGATGCTCATGTCGGAACAGACCTGATAAGCGATATAGCTCGCCTGTTCACGCGGCATGTTCGGGCGAACTTCCTGAATGAAATCAATGAAATCCGAATGGGTTTCGTTGATGATGGCCCATTGTGGCACCGGGCCGCGATTGCAGGGTTGTTCGAAAACCCAGGTATTCTGTGCGGCGGCGGGAACAGCAAGGCAGGCGACCGCGGCCGCAACTGTCGGGAGTTTGTACATTCTGGCACTCCGGTCATTAAAACTGATCTGAGGACTTTTGCGCCCTGTGCAATCCTGAGTCCAGTAAATTACTGGTAAATCCAGGGGGCGAACATGGAAACGAACTGGCGCATAAACGGAAACGGCCAGCAATCCACAGGTTTATGACCCCGGAACGACCGGAGCTGAAGCAGGGGCGCGGCGCATTCTTGCTATTACGGCATGCAGGACATGCCAGCGTACGCCATGATGCGAAACTGGGCATGGAATGTGGCAGGGATATGTCGCGAGCGGGGCTTTATCCTGGCGCACTGCCAGGCCCGCTTATGCCGCCATTTTTGCGGAATTTCCCCGCGCCGGGCGGAATGACTTGAATTCCCGGCCCCAAGCCCGTATCTCGGCGCGAATGGCCGTCTGGTCCGGGTTTCCCGGCCGCCTGGCCTTGGGATATATCTCGGGATACCGCAGTCATGGCGACGACCAATCCTCTTCAGTTCCTCCAGCAGGTGCGCGGCGAAGTCGCCAAGATCCACTGGCCGAAACGCCGTGAAGTGGTGCTGACGACGATCATGGTCTTCATCCTCTCGGCGCTGGCGGCGACATTTTTCAGCCTTACCGATCTTTTGATCCGCTGGGGGCTGGAGCTGATCATCGGCGTCTGATCGGGCGGTGCCGGCGGTTTTGACTTGATCGGGGCAGCGTGAGCGGATATCCCGCGCCGAAGTCACGATAACAGGCGCGCATCGATTCGGGATGCGCGCTGTTTTTTGTTAGCGCCGGTCGCACCGGCAATGGGATTCCGGGGGCATATGTCCTCCGCGCAGACAGAAGGTGGAAGCGAGGCCATGGCAAAACGCTGGTATTCGGTGAGCGTCCTCTCGAACTTCGAGAAGAAGGTTGCCGAGCAGATCCGCACCGCCGTGGAAGAAGCGGCCCTGCAGGACGAAATCGACGAAATCCTTGTCCCCACCGAAGAGGTGATCGAGGTGCGTCGCGGCAAGAAGGTGACCTCCGAGCGTCGCATCATGCCGGGCTATGTGCTGGTGCATATGGAAATGACCTCGCGCGGGTATCATCTGATCTCGTCGATCAACCGCGTCACCGGCTTCCTTGGTCCCCAGGGCAAGCCGATGCCGATGCGCGATGCCGAAGTCGCCGGGATGCAAAGCACCAACGCCCAGAAGGGCGAGGTCGCGCCGCGCAACCTGGTGCGCTTCGATATCGGCGAGAAGGTCAAGGTTACCGACGGGCCGTTCGACGGCTTTGAAGGGATGGTCGAAGAGGTCGATGAGGCGGAAAGCCGTCTCAAGGTCTCGGTCTCGATCTTCGGCCGGGCCACCCCGGTCGAGCTGGAATACACTCAGGTCGTGAAGGGCTGACCTTCAGGGCCGAGTGCATCTGCGGGAGGCGAGCGCCCCGTTATGGGGTGACGGACCGGACCGCTAAACGCGCCTTTTGGGCGCCGTGACAAAGGAGAAGGCCAGATGGCCAAGAAGATTATGGGCAGCCTCAAGCTGCAGGTGAAAGCACAACAGGCGAACCCGTCGCCGCCCGTCGGCCCGGCTCTGGGTCAGCGCGGTCTGAACATCATGGCTTTCGTCAAGGAATTCAACGCGAAGTCCGCTGACTTCCCGCCGGGAACCCCGATCCCGACCATCATCACCTATTACCAGGACAAGTCGTTCAGTCTTGAGCTGAAGACGCCCCCGGCCGCTTTCCTCGTGAAAGAAGCCGCTGGCCTGAAACCGGTCGGCAAGCGCAACCGCACCAAGGGTTCGGACAAGCCCGGCCGCACCGTGGCCGGTTCGATCACCACCGCACAACTGCGCAAGATCGCCGAAACCAAGATGAAAGACCTCAACGCCAATTCGGTCGATGCGGCGATGAACATCATCCTTGGCTCGGCCAGGTCCTGCGGCATCGAAGTGAAGGGCTGATCGACATGGCAAAGCTCGCAAAACGTGTGAAGAAGGCGCAAGAGGCCTTCGCCGGCAAAGACCTGCTGGCAGTTGAAGCTGCTGTTGCGCTGATCAAATCGGCCGCTTCGGCGAAATTCGACGAGACCCTGGAAATCGCGATGAACCTCGGCGTTGATCCGCGTCACGCTGACCAGATGGTCCGTGGCGTGGTGCAGCTGCCGAACGGCACCGGCAAAACCGTGCGTGTCGCTGTTTTCGCCCGTGGCGCCAAGGCTGATGAAGCCAAGGCCGCCGGCGCGGAAATCGTCGGCGCCGAAGACCTGCTGGAGAAAATCCAGGGCGGTATGCTCGATTTTGATCGCTGCATTGCAACCCCGGACATGATGCCGCTGGTCGGCCGTCTGGGTAAGGTTCTCGGCCCCCGGAACCTGATGCCGAACCCGAAAGTCGGCACGGTGACTATGGATGTCGCGACCGCTGTGACCAATGCCAAAGGCGGCGAAGTCCAGTTCAAGGTCGAAAAAGCCGGCGTGATCCATGCCGGGATCGGCAAAGTGTCCTTCACCGAAGAGAAGCTGGCTGAAAACGTCCGCGCCTTCGTTGACGCCGTGAGCAAAGCCAAACCGGCCGGCGCCAAAGGCACCTATGTGAAGAAAGTCTCGCTTTCCTCGACCATGGGCCCGGGCGTCTCACTGGATCTGGCGACCACCGCTTCGGCCTGATTGCCTGTCGACTGATACCAGAACCGCCGCCCTTCGGGGCGGCGGTTTGCTTTTGGGCGCCTGCGCGCCTTTGCACGATTGCGGGAGCCTCCGGCGGGGATATTTAGAGACAGATGAAATCAGGCGGTTTTTTTCTTTTCATCTGTCCTGAAATATCCCGGGGGTGAGCGGCAAAGCCGCGAGGGGGCAGGGCCCCCTTTCTGCCACCAGCCAGGCAGTATGACACAGGGGCCTGTTGCATTCCCCGCTTCCGGGCTTGGCTTCTGCGGCACAACGGGGTAGATACGCAACCTGTTGGGGCTGTGTGATTCGTCACGCAGCCCCAACAGCTTTGTCCGAGAAGGCTGGTGGTGCGCAAACACCTTAATATCCGGCCTGAGATGGAGTTCGGGACGATTTTTTCCGGGGCTTGCCTCGGGTGATTTTGGCTCTCGGGACGACATCATGGACCCGAATGCCCTGGCCGTGAGGCCCGGGCTGACTTGAGCCGGGGGAAACCCCAAACTTGGAGTGAAACTGTGGATAGAGCCCAGAAAGAGAAATTGGTCGAGGATCTCGGCCAGATCTTTGAAAGCTCTGGCGTCGTAGTGGTTGCCCATTACGAAGGCATGACGGTTGCACAGATGCAGGACCTCCGCGGGCGCATGCGCGCTGTCGGCGGCTCCGTTCGCGTTGCCAAGAACACGCTCGCCAAGATCGCCCTTGAAGGGAAGTCCATCGCCAAGATGGGTGACCTCCTTACGGGCATGACCGTGCTGACCTTCTCGGAAGACCCCGTGGCTGCGGCCAAGGTCTCCGACGGCTATGCCAAGGACAACGACAGGTTCGTGATCCTCGGCGGCGCCATGGGCGACACGGTTCTGGACCAGGCCGGTGTTAAAACCGTGGCTTCCATGCCGTCGCGTGAAGAGCTTCTTGCTCAGATCGCGTCGATGCTGGGCGCTCCGGCTTCCAACATCGCCGGTGCGATTGGCGCGCCTGCTTCGAACATCGCTGGCATCCTGTCGACCATCGAGGACAAAGCCGCGGCCTGAGGCCCCGGCATTGCCCAATGTCATTCGTAGGGTTGATCAACACATCGTTGGACCCCATCTTAACTGAACGGAATGTGAAAAAATGGCTGATCTTAAAGCTCTCGCCGAACAAATCGTTGGCCTGACCCTCCTGCAAGCTCAGGAACTGAAGACCATCCTGAAAGACGAATACGGCATCGAGCCGGCTGCTGGCGGCGCTGTCGTCATGGCTGCTGCTGGCCCGGCTGCTGCTGCAGAAGAAGAGAAAACCGAATTCGACGTCGTTCTCGTCGAAGCCGGCGCGAACAAAATCAACGTCATCAAAGAAGTCCGCGCCATCACCGGCCTGGGCCTCGTTGAGGCGAAAAACCTGGTGGAAGCCGGCGGCAAAGTCAAAGAAGGCGCGCCGAAAGCTGACGCTGAGGAAATCAAGAAAAAGCTCGAAGCGGCTGGCGCCAAGGTCGAGCTCAAGTAATCTGCCATGCGGGGGCTTCTCCCGCAGGTGTGATTATCAGGCAGGGGGCGGAGCAATCCGCCTCCTGCCATTCGCGTCCTGAAAGGGGATTTTGAGAAATCCTCTCTCCGGGTGCGATATCGGTTCGGGAGCCGTCTGACGGGACAGATGGCAGGTATGGAACCGGATATCCCCTCTCGCCAGTTGGCGTGTGCCTGTGCCCCGACGGGACGCGCGCCGGCGAAACGATGAAAGGTGACCACGAACATGGCGCAAGCTTATGTTGGCCAGAAGCGTATCCGCCGCTATTACGGCAAGATCCGCGAAGTCCTTGAGATGCCGAACCTTATCGAGGTTCAGAAATCCTCCTACGATCTCTTCCTCAATTCGGGCGGCGGCGATAAGCCGAGCGACGATGAGGGCATCCAGGGCACGTTCAAGTCGGTCTTCCCGATCAAGGATTTCAACGAGACCGCTGTTCTTGAATTCGTCCGTTACGAGCTGGAAAAGCCGAAATACGACGTCGATGAATGCATGCAGCGCGATCTGACCTATGCGGCGCCGCTGAAGGTCACGCTGCGCCTGATCGTGTTCGATATCGACGAGACCACCGGCAACAAGTCGGTGAAAGACATCAAGGAACAAGACGTCTATATGGGCGATATGCCCCTGATGACGCCGAACGGAACGTTCATCGTGAACGGCACCGAACGGGTTATCGTGTCGCAGATGCACCGCTCCCCGGGCGTGTTCTTCGATCACGATAAGGGCAAGACCCATTCCTCGGGCAAGCTTTTGTTCGCCTGCCGGATCATTCCGTATCGCGGCTCCTGGCTCGATTTCGAATTCGACGCCAAGGACATCGTTTTTGCCCGCATCGACCGTCGCCGCAAACTGCCGGTGACGACGCTTCTTTACGCGCTTGGTCTCGACCAGGACGCGATTATGAAGGCCTATTACGACACCGTCACCTTCAAATATGTTAAGAACAAGGGCTGGGTCACCCGCTTCTTCCCGGACCGCGTTCGTGGCACCCGTCCGACCTGGGATCTGGTTGACGCCGCCACCGGTGAGGTGATCCTGAAGGCCGGCGAGAAAGCCACGCCGCGTATGGTCAAGAAATGGATCGACGAAGGCCAGGTGACCGAGCTGCTGGTGCCGTTCGACCATATCATGGGCCGTTTCGTCGCGCATGACATCGTGGATGACGAGAATGGCGCGATCTGGGCCGAGGCCGGCGATGAGCTGACCTGGGAACTGGACCGCGACGGCGAGGTCAAGGGCGGCACGGTGAAAACCCTGCTCGACCAGGGCATTACCGAGATCCCGGTTCTCGACATCGACAATATCAATGTCGGCCCCTACATGCGTAACACCATGGCGGCGGATAAGAACTGGAACCGCGATACCGCGCTGATGGATATCTATCGCGTGATGCGCCCGGGTGAGCCGCCGACCGTCGAGGCCGCATCGAGCCTCTTCGACACGCTGTTCTTCGATAAAGACCGCTATGATCTCTCGGCTGTTGGCCGGGTGAAGATGAATATGCGCCTGGACGTCGCGAAGCCCGACACCCAGCGGACGCTGGACCGTGACGATATCATCAAGTGCATCAAGGCGCTGGTGGAACTGCGGGACGGCAAGGGCGAGATCGACGATATCGACCACCTCGGCAACCGCCGGGTGCGCTCGGTCGGCGAGCTGATGGAAAATCAGTATCGCGTTGGCCTGTTGCGCATGGAACGCGCGATCAAGGAGCGCATGTCCTCGGTCGAGATCGACACGATCATGCCGCAGGATCTGATCAACGCGAAACCGGCTGCGGCTGCGGTGCGTGAATTCTTCGGCTCGTCGCAGCTGTCGCAGTTCATGGACCAGACGAACCCGCTGTCGGAAGTCACCCACAAGCGTCGTCTCTCGGCTCTCGGGCCGGGCGGTCTGACGCGCGAGCGCGCAGGCTTTGAGGTTCGTGACGTCCACCCGACCCATTACGGCCGGATGTGCCCGATTGAAACGCCGGAAGGTCAGAACATCGGTCTGATCAACTCGCTGGCAACCTTCGCCCGCGTGAACAAATACGGCTTCATCGAGACCCCGTATCGCAAAGTTGTCGACAACAAGGTCACCGATGATGTGGTCTATATGTCGGCAACCGAAGAGATGCGGCACACCGTTGCTCAGGCCAACGCATCGCAGGATGCGGAAGGTCACTTCACCGACGATCTGATTTCGTCGCGGAAGGGCGGCGAGTTCATGCTGAACCCGCCGGAAGCCGTCGATCTGATCGACGTTTCGCCGAAACAGCTCGTCTCTGTTGCGGCATCGCTGATCCCGTTCCTTGAGAATGACGACGCCAACCGCGCCCTCATGGGCTCGAACATGCAACGTCAGGCGGTTCCGCTCTTGCAATCCGATGCGCCTTTCGTGGGCACGGGGATCGAGGCCGTGGTTGCGCGTGACTCGGGTGCCGCCATCATGGCGCGCCGTTCGGGCGTGATCGACCAGGTCGATGCGCAGCGTATCGTTATCCGCGCGACCGAACTCCTTGAGCCGGGCGAGCCGGGCGTGGACATCTACCGTCTGCGCAAATTCAAGCGCTCGAACCAGTCGTCCTGCATCAACCAGCGCCCGCTGGTGAAGGTGGGCGACACGGTCATCCGGGGTGAAGTGGTCGCTGATGGCCCCTGCACCGATATGGGTGAACTGGCGCTTGGCCGGAACGTGATCGTGGCCTTCATGCCCTGGAACGGGTATAACTACGAGGACTCGATCCTGATTTCCGAGCGGATCCTCAAGGATGACGTCTTCACCTCGATCCATATCGAGGAATATGAAGTCGCCGCCCGCGATACGAAGCTTGGGCCGGAAGAGATCACCCGCGACATCCCGAACGTTGGCGAGGAAGCCTTGCGCAACCTCGACGAGGCAGGGATCGTCTATATCGGCGCCGAAGTGCAGCCGGGCGACATCCTTGTTGGTAAGATCACCCCCAAGGGCGAAAGCCCGATGACGCCGGAAGAGAAACTTCTGCGCGCCATCTTTGGTGAAAAAGCGTCTGACGTCCGCGATACCTCGCTGCGTCTGCCGCCGGGTGCTTATGGTACCATCGTCGAAGTGCGGGTCTTCAACCGTCACGGCGTCGACAAGGACGAACGTGCGCTGCAGATCGAGCGTGAGGAAGTTGAACGCCTCGCCCGCGACCGCGACGACGAAATGACCATCCTGGAGCGCAACATCTATTCGCGTCTCAAGGCCCTGATCATCGGCCGCGAAGCTGTCAAAGGCCCGAAAGGCGTCCGCGCCGGTTCGACCATCGACGAGGAACTCCTTGGCACTCTGAGCCGTGGCCAGTGGTGGCAGCTTGCTGTCGCCGAAGAGGCCCAGGCGAAAGAGATCGAGGCGCTTCACGACCAGTATGAATCCCAGAAACGCGCTCTGACCGCGCGCTTCGAGGATAAGGTCGAGAAGGTCCGTCGCGGTGACGATCTGCCTCCGGGCGTGATGAAGATGGTCAAGGTTTTCGTCGCGGTGAAGCGTAAGCTGCAGCCGGGCGATAAGATGGCCGGTCGTCACGGCAACAAGGGTGTTATCTCGAAGGTCGTGCCGATCGAGGACATGCCCTTCCTGGCTGACGGCACCCATGTCGACCTCGTGCTGAACCCGCTCGGCGTGCCGTCGCGGATGAATGTCGGGCAGATTCTGGAAACCCATATGGGCTGGGCCGCACGCGGCCTGGGCATCCGGATCGACGATGCCTTGCAGGACTATAAGCGCAACGGCGACATGACTCCGGTCAAGGAAGCCATGCGCTTTGCTTATGGCGATGAGACCTATGACGAGGCTTTTGGTGAGGCCTCGGACGAAGCCCTGATTGAAAGCGCCGGCACGGTCACCCGCGGTGTGCCTGTTGCGACCCCGGTTTTCGACGGCGCGAAAGAGTCGGATGTGAACGACGCTCTGCGCCGTGCCGGTTTCGACACTTCGGGGCAGTCGGATGTCTTTGACGGTCGTTCGGGCGAGAAGTTCCAGCGCAAGGTCACGGTTGGCGTGAAATACATGCTGAAACTGCACCACCTGGTCGATGACAAGCTGCATGCGCGTTCGACCGGTCCCTATTCGCTTGTTACCCAGCAGCCGCTGGGTGGTAAGGCGCAATTCGGTGGTCAGCGTCTCGGGGAGATGGAGGTCTGGGCTCTGGAAGCTTACGGCGCCGCCTATACCCTGCAAGAGATGCTGACGGTGAAGTCGGATGACGTTGCAGGCCGGACCAAGGTCTATGAATCGATCGTCAAGGGCGAGGACAACTTCGAGGCAGGTGTGCCTGAGAGCTTCAACGTTCTCGTGAAGGAAGTCCGCGGCCTCGGCCTGAACATGGAACTCCTGGATGCCGAGGAGGAAGGTTGACTGGTTGGCCAGCAAGATTGGTTGTTGCGGGATCTGCTTTTGCAGGTCTCGCCGGGTGTGGCACTCCGGTTGTCACACCCGTGACAGCCGAGGCTACGCACAAATCTGTGGTGTATCTCGGCCCGAGTGAACTTGAAGACTATGCTCTCCCTAAACGTTACGGAGTGAGCAGGCCTGCACGGATCGCGAATTTCGATGCTGCCGCCAAGCGGCTCGAACTGGACGTCCCGAGTTTCACGGACGAGGAGGTTGAGCGCTTTGATTACCGCGTTACGCTTTCCCGGATTGACAACAACCGCCATGACGCTGGCCAGCAAAGAACCCTTCTGATCGCCAGGAAAAGGTGCGGACTCACTCAGACCCCATCCGCTGCGGCGGTGGATTTGAAACGGGGGCCAGCCATTTACTTCCATAGAGATTATTTTTTCCGCTGTCCTGAGGCAGAGAAGGAAACACAATGAACCAGGAACTGACGAACAATCCGTTCAACCCGGTTGCTCCGGTCAAGACCTTTGACGAGATCAAGATCTCTCTGGCATCGCCGGAGCGTATTCTCTCGTGGTCTTACGGCGAGATCAAAAAGCCGGAAACCATCAACTACCGGACCTTCAAACCCGAGCGCGACGGTCTGTTCTGCGCCCGGATTTTCGGGCCGATCAAAGACTATGAATGCCTTTGCGGCAAATATAAGCGGATGAAGTATCGCGGCGTTGTCTGCGAGAAATGCGGCGTTGAAGTCACGCTGCAAAAGGTCCGCCGTGAGCGCATGGGCCATATCGAGCTGGCGGCGCCTGTCGCGCATATCTGGTTCCTGAAGTCGCTTCCGTCCCGGATCGGCCTCATGCTGGACATGACGCTGCGGGATCTGGAACGCATCCTCTACTTCGAAAACTACGTCGTTATCGAGCCGGGTCTGACCGATCTGACCTATGGTCAGCTGATGACCGAGGAAGAGTTCCTTGACGCGCAGGACCAGTATGGCGCCGATGCTTTCACCGCGAATATCGGTGCCGAAGCGATCCGCGAAATGCTGGCCGCGATTGATCTGGGCCAACTGGCCGAGACGCTTCGCGAAGAGCTGAAAGAAGCCACCGGCGAGCTGAAGCCGAAAAAGATCATCAAGCGTCTGAAGATCGTCGAGAGCTTCTACGAATCCGGCAACCGCCCGGAATGGATGATCCTGACCGTGCTTCCGGTGATCCCGCCGGAACTGCGTCCGCTCGTGCCCCTTGATGGTGGCCGTTTCGCGACTTCGGACCTGAACGACCTCTATCGCCGCGTCATCAACCGGAACAACCGTTTGAAGCGCCTGATCGAGCTGCGTGCGCCTGACATCATCGTGCGCAACGAAAAGCGGATGCTGCAGGAAGCCGTCGACGCGCTGTTCGACAACGGCCGTCGTGGCCGCGTGATTACGGGCACCAACAAGCGCCCGCTGAAATCGCTGTCCGATATGCTGAAGGGTAAGCAGGGTCGCTTCCGTCAGAACTTGCTCGGTAAACGCGTCGACTTCTCGGGCCGTTCCGTCATCGTGACCGGTCCGGAGCTGAAGCTGCACCAATGCGGTCTGCCGAAGAAGATGGCTTTGGAACTCTTCAAGCCCTTCATCTATTCGCGGCTGGAGGCCAAGGGCCTGTCCAGCACCGTGAAACAGGCGAAGAAGCTCGTGGAAAAAGAGCGCCCGGAAGTCTGGGATATCCTCGATGAGGTCATCCGCGAACATCCGGTCCTTCTGAACCGTGCGCCGACGCTGCACCGTCTGGGTATCCAGGCGTTTGAGCCGATCCTGATTGAGGGCAAGGCGATCCAGCTGCACCCGCTGGTCTGCTCGGCCTTCAACGCCGACTTTGACGGCGACCAGATGGCTGTTCACGTTCCCCTCTCGCTGGAAGCCCAGCTTGAGGCCCGTGTTCTGATGATGTCGACGAACAACGTTCTGTCGCCCGCCAACGGCGCGCCGATCATTGTTCCGTCGCAGGATATGGTTCTCGGCATCTATTATGTGACCATGCAGCGCGAGGGCATGAAAGGCGAAGGCGGTATCTTCCGCGATATCGACGAGGTCGAACATGCTCTGGCCGCAGGCGAGCTGCATCTGCACGCGAAGATCACCGCGCGCCTGAAGCAGGTCGACGAGGAAGGCAATATCGTCTGGAAGCGTTACGAGACGACCGCTGGCCGTCTGCGCATCGGCAATATCCTGCCGCAAAACGCCAAAGCGCCGTTTGAACTGGTGAACCGTCTTCTGCGTAAGAAAGACGTGCAGACCGTCATCGACACCGTCTACCGCTACTGCGGTCAGAAAGAGTCGGTCATTTTCTGCGACCAGATCATGGGCGTGGGTTTCCGCGAGGCGTTCAAGGCCGGGATCTCCTTCGGCAAGGACGACATGGTCATCGCCGACAACAAATGGGACATCGTCAATGCGACGAAGGCCCTGGTTGCCGATTTTGAACAGCAGTATCTCGACGGCCTGATCACTCAGGGCGAGAAATACAACAAAGTCGTCGATGCCTGGTCGAAGTGTAACGACAAGGTGACCGAGGGCATGATGTCCACGATCTCGGCCACCAAATACGACGACAATGGCGCCGAGAAAGAACCGAACTCGGTCTATATGATGGCCCATTCCGGTGCCCGGGGTTCGGTCACGCAGATGAAGCAGCTGGGCGGGATGCGCGGCCTGATGGCCAAGCCGAACGGCGAGATCATCGAGACGCCGATCATCTCGAACTTCAAGGAAGGTCTGACCGTTCTTGAATACTTCAACTCGACCCACGGCGCCCGGAAGGGTCTGTCGGATACCGCTCTGAAGACGGCGAACTCGGGCTACCTGACCCGCCGTCTGGTCGACGTGGCGCAGGATTGCATCGTTCGCGTGCATGATTGCGGCACCGAGAACTCGATCACGGCCTCTGCCGCTGTCAAAGAAGGCCAGGAAACCGCTCCGCTGTCGGAACGGGTGCTGGGCCGTGTCGTGGCGGAAGACATCCTGATCCCGGGCACCGATGAGGTGCTGGTGGCCAAGGGTGAGCTGATCGACGAGCGCAAATCGGATCTGATCGGCAAGCACAATGTGCCGGTCGCCCGCATCCGCAGCCCGCTGACCTGTGAGGCCGAGGAAGGCGTCTGCGCCCAGTGCTATGGTCGCGACCTTGCCCGCGGCACCCAGGTGAATATCGGTGAAGCGGTCGGCATCATCGCCGCCCAGTCCATCGGTGAGCCGGGCACGCAGCTGACGATGCGGACCTTCCACATCGGCGGCGTGGCCCAGGGTGGCCAGCAGTCGTTCCTTGAAGCCTCGCAAGAGGGCAAGATCGAGTTCCGCAACGCGAACCTCCTTCTGAACGTCGCCGGCGAGCAGGTGGTGATCGGCCGGAACATGTCCATTGCGATCATCGACGCCAATGGCGACGAGCGCGCGGTGCATAAGCTGACCTATGGCGCCAAGCTTCATGTGAAGGAAGGCGAAGAGGTCAAGCGCGGCCATAAGCTGTTCGAATGGGACCCCTTCAACCTGCTGATCGTGGCTGAAAAAGCCGGTACTGCACGGTTCAAGGACCTGATCAACGGCATCTCGGTCCGCGAGGATACCGATGACGCAACCGGCATGACGCAGAAGATCGTGTCTGACTGGCGTGCGGCACCGCGCGGCTCGGATCTCAAGCCCGAGATCCTGGTGGTGAACCCGGAAACGGGCGAGCCGGTGCGCGGCGACTCTGGCAATCCGATCACCTATGCGATGTCGGTGGATGCGGTTCTCTCGATCGAAGACGGTCAGGACCTGCGCCCGGGCGATATCGTGGCGCGTATTCCGCGCGAAGGCACCAAGACGAAGGACATCACCGGGGGTCTTCCCCGCGTGGCGGAACTCTTCGAGGCGCGTCGCCCGAAAGATCACGCAATCATCGCGGAAGCCGATGGTTATGTGCGCTTTGGCAAGGACTACAAGAACAAGCGCCGCATCACGGTCGAGCCGGTGGACGAGACCCTTACCTCGATGGAATATATGGTGCCCAAGGGCAAACATATCCCCGTCCAGGAAGGCGACTTCGTCCAGAAGGGCGACTATATCATGGACGGGAACCCCGCGCCGCATGACATCCTGCGCATCATGGGTGTCGAAGCGCTGGCGAACTACATGATCGACGAGGTCCAGGACGTCTATCGTCTGCAGGGCGTGAAGATCAACGACAAGCATATCGAGGTGATCGTGCGGCAGATGCTGCAGAAGCTCGAAGTGCTGGATTCGGGGGATACCACGCTCCTGAAAGGCGAGCAGGTCGAGCGTCAGGAGCTGGAGGAAGAAAACCTCAAAGCCCGTGGCCGCGGTCTGCGCGAGGCGAAAGCCGAGCCGGTCCTGCTGGGGATCACCAAGGCGTCGCTGCAGACCCGCAGCTTCATCTCGGCGGCCTCCTTCCAGGAGACGACCCGGGTGCTGACCGAGGCGTCGGTTCAGGGCAAGCGCGACAAGCTGCAGGGCCTGAAAGAGAACGTCATCGTCGGCCGTCTGATCCCGGCCGGCACCGGTGGGGCAACCCGCCGCGTGAAGTCCATCGCGACCGAGCGCGATTCGACGGTGATCGAGGCCCGCCGCAGCGAGGCCGAAGAGGCCGCCGCTCTGGCAGCCCCGATCCCGGCTGCGCAGCCGGATCTGGCCAGCGTGATCGCGGACGATCTGGAAAGCCGGGATTGATCCCGACCGATCCGGGCTGCCGCCTGACAAAATGACCAGAACCCCGCCGGTGAAAGCCGGCGGGGTTTCTCTTTCACGCATGCGGCCTTTCCCTTCCCTTGCGGCAGGAATAGAGAGTCCCGGACGGGCAGGCAGGATGCGCGCGGCAGGACGATGCTGAAGAATGACAGGCTGCGCGGGATCGCGCTGATGATGCTGGCGATGTTTGCCTTCGCCGCCAATGACACCTTTATGAAGCTGCTGCTGGTCAATCTGCCCTTGCCGCAGGCGCTGGTTGTCCGGGGGGTGCCGGCCTGTCTGATGCTGGGCTTCCTTGCCTGGCGCGCCGGGGCTTTTGCGCATCTGCCTCAGGGGCGCGACCGCAAACTCCTGCTGCTGCGCAGTCTGGGCGAGGTCCTGGCGACCGTGACCTTCCTGACCGCGCTGGCCCATATGCCGCTGGCCAATCTGACCGCGATCCTGCAATCGGTGCCTTTGGCCGCGACCTTTGCCGCCGCGCTTTTCCTGGGCGAAAAGGTGGGCTGGCGCCGGACGCTGGCGGTCTCGGTCGGCTTCATCGGCGTCCTGATCGTGATCCGCCCAAATGAGGAGGGGCTGAGCCCCTGGGCTTTGCTGGGCCTTGTCTCGGTTGCCTGCGTGGTGTTTCGCGACCTCGTTACGCGCAAGATGAGCCGCGATGTCGCTCCGGCGCTGACCGGGCTCTGCGCGGCGGCGCTGGTCTGGTGCCTGGGGCTGCTCTGGTCGGCTTTTATCCCATGGGAGCCGGTCACCAGTCAGAACCTGGTCGCGGCCGTACTGGGCGCCGCCTGCCTGAGCGTGGCGTTCATCGCGCTGGTCTCGGCATTGCAGATCGGCGATGTCGGACTGACGGCACCCTTGCGCTACAGCCAGCTCTTATGGGCGACGCTGCTGGGCTGGATCGCCTTTAACCATTTGCCCGATCTGGTGACGCTTGGCGGCGCCGCGCTGATCGTGGCCTCGGGCGTTTTCACCATCCTGCGCGAGGCGCGGCGCCGGGCGTGACACGCGACCCCGGGCAGGCAGGGGGCGGCGCTGCGGGCAGGGGGGCGCAGTTGACACCCGGGGCGATTCCACCTATAGCCCGCTCACCCTTGCGGGGCTGCCATGTGCCGCCAGGGTCAGAGCGTCCTGAAAGCTCAGGACCGGACCCAGTCCGATCCTCTGGAGAACCACCCGCGTCATCCACCACACGGCGGATGAATGCGGTTTTTGTGTTTTGCGATTCGCGCAAGGCACTCGAGAAGCGGCGCACCATAAGGCATAAGGTGCGAGTATCGAAACGAGGAACGTGAATGCCGACGATTCAACAGCTTATCCGGAAACCCCGGGAAGATAAGCCGAGCAAGTCCAAGTCCCAGCACCTGGAATCCTGCCCGCAAAAGCGTGGGGTTTGTACCCGCGTTTACACCACCACTCCGAAAAAACCGAACTCCGCTATGCGGAAAGTGGCAAAGGTTCGCCTGACCAACGGTTTCGAGGTCATCTCCTATATCCCCGGCGAAAAGCACAACCTGCAAGAGCACTCGGTTGTTCTGATCCGCGGCGGCCGTGTGAAAGACCTTCCGGGTGTCCGTTACCACATCCTTCGCGGTGTGCTGGATACCCAGGGCGTCAAAGATCGTCGTCAGCGTCGTTCGAAATACGGCGCCAAGCGTCCGAAGTGATCCTGGAGAGGTAGAGAGACATGTCCCGTCGTCACGCCGCAGAGAAGCGCGAAATTCTCCCGGACGCCAAATATGGCGACCGCGTTCTGACCAAATTTATGAACAACCTGATGCTCGACGGCAAGAAATCCGTCGCCGAGTCCATCGTTTACGGCGCGCTGACCCGCGTTGAAACCCGTCTGAAGCGTTCGCCGATCGAGGCTTTCCACGAAGCCCTCGACAATGTGAAACCTTCGGTCGAAGTGCGTTCGCGCCGCGTTGGTGGGGCGACCTACCAGGTTCCGGTCGAAGTCCGCACCGAGCGCCGTGAGGCTCTCGCGATCCGCTGGCTGATCATCGCTGCGCGCAAGCGCAACGAGAACACCATGGAAGAGCGCCTTGCAGCTGAGCTGTCGGACGCCGTCAATGGCCGCGGCACCGCCGTGAAAAAGCGCGAAGACACCCACAAAATGGCCGACGCGAACAAAGCGTTCAGCCATTACCGCTGGTAAGAGGGCTTTATGGCACGCGACTATCCGCTTACACGCTATCGGAACTTCGGGATCATTGCCCATATCGACGCGGGCAAAACCACGACCTCCGAGCGCATTCTTTACTATACCGGCAAGTCCCATAAGATCGGCGAAGTCCATGACGGCGCCGCCACCATGGACTGGATGGAACAAGAGCAGGAGCGGGGGATCACCATCACCTCTGCGGCTACCACCACCTTCTGGAACCGCACCGTCGACGCGGGCGCCGTGGGTCCGGCTGATGAGAAGCACCGCTTCAACATCATCGACACCCCCGGCCACGTTGACTTCACCATCGAAGTCGAACGTTCGCTGGCCGTTCTCGACGGCGCGGTCGTTCTGCTTGACGGTAACGCCGGTGTGGAACCGCAGACCGAAACCGTGTGGCGTCAGGCTGACCGCTACAAGGTTCCCCGGATCGTGTTTGTCAACAAGATGGACAAGACCGGCGCGGACTTCTTCAAATGTGTGACGATGATCAAGGACCGCACCGGCGCCAATGCCGTTCCGGTGGTTCTGCCGATCGGTGCCGAAGACAAGCTCGAAGGCATCATCGACCTCGTGACCATGGAAGAATGGGTCTATCAGGGTGAAGATCTGGGCGCGTCCTGGGTTCGCCAGCCGGTCCGTGAAGAGCTGAAAACCGACGCTGAAACCTGGCGCATGAACCTCCTGGAAAACGCTGTTTCCCAGGACGACGCCGCGATGGAAGCCTATCTGGAAGGCAATGAGCCGGATGCGGAAACGCTTCGCGGTCTGATCCGCAAGGCAACCCTCGCGATCGACTTCATCCCGGTTCTGGCTGGTTCGTCGTTCAAAAACAAAGGCGTGCAGCCGCTGCTGAACGCTGTGGTCGACTTCCTGCCGTCGCCGCTCGACGTGCCGGCCTATATGGGCTTTGCACCGGGTGACGAAGCTGAAGAGCGCAATATCGCGCGTTCGGCAGATGACGATCAGCCCTTCTCGGGCCTCGCGTTCAAGATCATGAACGACCCCTTCGTCGGCTCGCTGACCTTCACCCGGATCTATTCGGGCAAGCTGGGCAAGGGCGACGCGATGATGAATGCGACCAAGCAGCGCAAAGAGCGCGTTGGCCGTATGATGATGATGCACGCCATCGAGCGTGAGGAAATCACCGAAGCCTTCGCAGGCGACATCATCGCGCTTGGCGGTCTGAAAGAGACCACCACCGGCGACACGCTTTGTGACCCGGCAAACCCGGTCGTTCTGGAAACCATGACCTTCCCGGTCCCGGTTATCGAGATCGCTGTCGAGCCGAAAACCAAGGCTGACCAGGAAAAGATGGGCATCGCTCTCGCCCGTCTGGCTGCTGAAGACCCCTCCTTCCGCGTGGAAACTGACCTGGAATCGGGCCAGACCATCATGAAGGGCATGGGCGAACTTCACCTCGACATCCTCGTCGACCGTATGCGTCGCGAGTTCAAGGTCGAGGCGAATATCGGTCAGCCGCAGGTGGCTTATCGTGAGACGATCTCGTCGGAATACGAGATCGACTACACGCATAAGAAACAAACCGGTGGTACGGGTCAGTTCGCCCGCGTCAAGCTGGTGATCTCACCGACCGAGCCGGGCGAAGGCTACTCGTTCGAGTCGAAGATCGTTGGTGGTGCGGTTCCGAAGGAATATATCCCCGGCGTCGAAAAAGGCATCAAATCCGTTATGGATTCGGGCCCGCTGGCAGGCTTCCCGGTTATCGACTTCAAAGTCGCTCTGATCGACGGTGCTTTCCACGATGTCGACTCGAGCGTTCTGGCCTTCGAAATCGCTTCGCGTGCTGCAATGCGCGAAGGTCTGCGCAAAGCCGGTGCAAAGCTGCTTGAGCCGGTGATGAAAGTCGAAGTGGTGACCCCGGAAGAATATACCGGCGGCATCATCGGCGATCTGACCTCGCGTCGCGGCATGGTGCAGGGCCAGGATACCCGTGGCAATGCCAATGTGATCAACGCGATGGTCCCGCTGGCCAATATGTTCGGCTATATCAACAACCTGCGTTCCATGTCCTCGGGCCGCGCGGTGTTCTCGATGGAATTCGACCATTACGACGCCGTGCCGGAAAACCTGTCGCTGGAAATCCAGAAGAAACACGCCTGATCCGGCGGGAGGGCGTCCGCGCCCTCCACACCCAATGGCCGTGATCTCGCGGCATATGAATTGAAGGAGCTGCCAAATGGCAAAGGCAAAGTTTGAACGGAACAAACCGCACGTCAATATCGGCACGATCGGCCACGTTGACCACGGCAAGACGACGCTGACGGCCGCGATCACCAAATATTTTGGTGAATTCAAAGCCTATGACCAGATCGACGGAGCACCGGAAGAGCGCGCGCGCGGCATCACGATCTCGACCGCTCATGTCGAATATGAGTCGGAAGCCCGTCACTACGCCCATGTCGACTGCCCCGGCCACGCTGACTATGTGAAGAACATGATCACCGGCGCGGCCCAGATGGACGGCGCGATCCTCGTTGTGAACGCAGCTGACGGCCCGATGCCGCAGACCCGCGAGCACATCCTTCTTGGCCGCCAGGTGGGTATCCCCTACATGGTCGTCTACATGAACAAGGTCGACCAGGTCGACGATCCGGAGCTGCTGGAACTCGTCGAGATGGAAATCCGCGAGCTCCTGTCGTCCTACGAATATCCGGGCGACGATATCCCGATCATCAAGGGCTCGGCTCTGGCGGCGATGAACGGCACCAACCCGGAAATCGGCGAGAATTCGATCCGCGAGCTGATCGCGGCCGTCGACAGCTACATCCCGACCCCGGAACGCGCTGTTGACCAGCCCTTCCTGATGCCGATCGAAGACGTGTTCTCGATCTCGGGCCGCGGCACGGTTGTGACCGGCCGTATCGAGCGCGGCGTGATCAACGTTGGCGACGAAGTCGAGATCGTCGGCATCCGCCCGACCTCGAAATCGACCTGCACCGGTGTGGAAATGTTCCGCAAGCTGCTGGATCGCGGTGAGGCCGGCGACAATATCGGCGCGCTGCTGCGCGGCGTCGACCGTGATGGCGTCGAGCGTGGTCAGGTTCTGGCGAAGCCGAAATCGGTCAACCCGCACACCACTTTCGAGGCTGAGGCCTATATCCTCACCAAGGAAGAAGGCGGCCGCCACACCCCGTTCTTCGCGAATTACCGTCCGCAATTCTACTTCCGGACCACCGACGTGACCGGCATGGTCAAGCTGCCGGAAGGCACTGAAATGGTGATGCCGGGCGACAACCTGAAGTTCGAAGTCGAACTGATCGCACCGATCGCGATGGAAGAGAAACTGCGCTTCGCCATCCGTGAAGGCGGCCGCACGGTCGGCGCCGGCGTTGTTGCGAAAATCCTCAAGTGATCTGAGGCCTGAGGCCCGATGATCCAAAGGCCGCCCCACGGGGCGGCCTTTTCCGTCCGATGCCTCCGGCGGGAGTATTTGGGTCAAGAGGAAATGCCGCTTTCCTCCTGACCCAAATACTCCCCGCAGAGCGGTCCACAGTGGCCAGAGGCGCGGGTGGTGCGTGCTGGGGCGCGCCGGATTGTTTGCCGCAGCCAGAAGGAGCCAGCTCAATGATCGGCCGTTCTATCCCTGGTTTGATCCCCTGGTGGCTCGAGCCGCAAGGACGGATTGCAAATCCGTGAAGATCGCTCCGCCCTGGCCACCTCGATACGACGCTCGATCTTGTCTTGCTGCGCCGCCAGATCCTGATGCAAGGCGGCAATCGCACGCGGCCCTTCCTCTCGTGGGGCAGCCAACTCACCCGCATTCGCGACCCGGATCGCGCGCAGGGAATTCTCCATCCCCCGTCTGGCGTCGCCCACCCAGACCTCAATCTCCGAAGGGGAAAAGTCGGAGGACAGGCTTGCCACTGCCACCGTCGTCTTGCCCAGAATGATCTCAATCACCAGCGCGGTTTTGCGCTTTGCCGTCCAGCGTTTGATGCTGTCGTCCATGGTCACACTTATTGCTACGCTATCGCGTGCAGCATGAGCAGTGTTTTACCGGGGCGATGCAGCGATGCGATGCTGTGACAGAGATGATGTTGCCCATGCCTGTCGCCAAATTTTTGCATCACCCCTCAGGTTGAGTGACGAACAGTGTCGAATGTCGCGATTCGCGCCAGGACAGAGGTTGAAATTTCCCCCCCTTTGTTCCTGATTTGTCGGGGACAATTCTGAAACAGAGGGGCGTTGATTTCATTGATTTTCGCCTGGATTTCCGCTTCGTCGCCCATTCAAAGCCTCCCGGGCGGGTTGCTGCAGTGGTTCTCACGCTGAGACCTGCCGCAGATACAGCAAGGGCGGCCAGTAATCGGGCACAGAGATCAGTCGCAGCGGCCAATCGGGGTGCGAACCTCATAGGTCACCTTGCCGGTCATGCCTTCGGGCATCGGCTGCGGTACCAGCCAGATATCAATGTCGCAGCCATTGGTGTCGATCTCCCAATTCACGCTGCCATCGGATTCCTGGCGCTCATAGTCGAGCGAATCAATGGGGCGGCCACCCAGGCGATCGGCAACGGCTTCGCTGGAGAGGATGGTCTGGATCTGTTCGACCCGATCATAATAGGGGGGGAGGGCAGCGAAAGCGGGCAGCGCGATCAGGCTCAGGCCGAGGGCAGAAAGGGTCGGGGAGAGGCGGGACATGGGAGGCTCCTTCTTCAGTATCGCGGCAGACTGACCCGGCAAGCCCGTGATTGTAAGGAAAATTCCTGTGAAAAGCGAAAACCCGCCCGTGGGGCGGGTTTTCTGTGCAAGGGAGCGGATATCAGTGACCGAGGATCTGGCTGAGAAAGAGCTTGGTCCGCTCGGATTGCGGGTTCGAGAAGAACTCTTTCGGGGCGTTCTGCTCGACAATCTGGCCCTGATCCATGAAGACGACCCGGTTCGCCACCGCCTGGGCGAAGCCCATTTCGTGGGTGACGCAGAGCATGGTCATGCCCTCTTCCGCGAGCTCGATCATCGTGTCGAGCACCTCCTTGATCATCTCGGGGTCCAGCGCCGAAGTGGGCTCGTCAAAGAGCATGATCCGGGGCCGCATGCACAGGGAGCGCGCGATGGCGACGCGCTGCTGCTGCCCGCCCGAAAGCTGGCCCGGATATTTCAACGCCTGATCGGGGATCTTCACCTTGGTGAGGAAATGCATCGCGGTTTCCTCCGCCTGTTTCTTCGGGATTTTTCGGACCCAGATCGGCGCCAGGGTACAGTTTTCCAGAATCGTCAGATGCGGGAAGAGGTTGAAATGCTGGAACACCATCCCGACCTCGGAACGCACCTTGTCGATGTTTTTCAGGTCATTGGTCAGCTCGGTCCCGTCGACGATGATATCGCCGGACTGGTGTTCCTCGAGCCGGTTGATGCAGCGGATCATGGTGGATTTCCCCGAGCCCGAAGGCCCGCAGATCACGATCCGCTCGCCGCGCGCCACCGTCAGGTCGATGTCGCGCAGCACATGGAACTGGCCATACCATTTATTCATCTTGCGGATTTCAATGGCGATTTCGCCAGGGATCTGCAGTTGTTTCTGTGCGGTTGTCATGGATCAGATCCTTACCGGTGATCGGTTTTCAGCTTGCGTTCCAGATACATCGAGTAACGCGACATGCCGAAGCAGATGATGAAGAAGATGGCGCCGACGAAGATATAGGGCTCCCAGTAGATGCCCTTCCAGTTGATATCGGCGCGCACGGTGGTGGTGACCCCCCTCAGCGGATCGAGGAGGCCGACGAAGGAAACCAGCGTTGTATCCTTGAAAAGCCCGATAAAGGTCGAGACGATGCCGGGGATCGAGATCTTCAGCGCCTGGGGCATGATGATCAGGCGCTGTGCCTGCCAATAGGTCAGGCCAAGGCTGTCACCGGCCTCATACTGGCCGCGGGGCAGGGCTGCGAGACCGCCGCGGATCACCTCGGCCAGATAGGCGGCCGAGAAGAGCGCGGCGAGGATGATCACCCTGAGGATCAGGTCGAAATTGGTCTGCGGCGGCAGGAAGTACTGCAAGAGCAGGGATGCGGTGAAGAGGAGCGTGATCAGCGGCACACCCCGGATGAACTCGATAAAGCCGACCGAGAGCACCTTCATCAGCCACATATCGGACCGCCGCCCAAGCGCCAGCATGATCCCCAAAGGCAGCGAGGCCGCGATGGCCGTCACCCCGATGATCAGCGCGAGCAAAAAGCCCCCGATCATATTCGAGCTGACCGGCGCAATCGTCAGCGGCAGATCGGTCGCCATATAGGTGACCATTTTCGGCGCCTGGTACAAAAGCCAGCCTCCGCCCGCCAGCAGGCCGGCGAGGATGCCGATCACCACCGAACGGTTGCGCGCCGCGACAAAGACCAGCGCGAAGGCCAGCAATGCGCCAAGGCTGATCATACCAGCCCAGGCCGAGCCCGCCCATTCCGGCGGGGTCTCGCCCCAGATCAGCCCCGCAAGATCGGCGAGATTGTAATTCAGCACCGCGCTGAACACATACGTGATCGCCAGCAAAAGCCAGATCGCAGCGGTCAGCGCCATCACCAGGACCGAGGCGAGGGCGCCGAAGACCATGGAAAAGACATTGTCGCTTTGCTGGCCAAAGCCCTGCCAGAAACTCGCCTCGCGCAGCTTGCCGAAGAAATCGGTCGAGATGGCATCGCTATAGCCGATCACCACCGAGGCGACGTAAGCCGCCGCCAGTGCGATCACCAGAGCGAAGGCGTCATTCAGCCATTTGCTGGTATTGTTGTAATAGACCCGGGCCACCAGGGCGCCAAGCGCGATGGCCAGCAGCTGATTGACCGGGTTCCAGAACGAGCCGCCCCAGATCAGCCAGATCGAGATGAAGGGAAACAGCCCCGTCACCCAGATCAACGAGGCCGGGCGCAGGCTTGCCGCCACCCAGATCACCGCGAAGATCACGGCGGTGGCGGCAAAGGCCAGGCTGTTGGCGGAAACCGCATAAAGCGCGGCGAGGGTGGCGATGCCGGCAAAGCCGACCATATGGGCGCTTTTGCGATCATTCCAGAACAGGACCGGCGCCAGCGCGGCAAAGAGCAGCCCGCCGGTCAGGATCGGGCGCCAATAATGTTCGGGCGGATAAAAGCCGAACAGGAACTGATGCCAGCGCGCTTTGATCACCGCCCAGCAGGCGCCGCTTTCGCCGCCTGCCGCTGCGACAATCTCGCGGCATTCGCCCAGTGAACTGGCGTTCCAGACCGAATGCCACCACCAGGGGAAAGCGGTCCAGATGCCCCAGACCGCGACCAGCAATCCGGCCACGGTCAGCAGCGTGTTGACGGGCGAGGAGACCAGGTTCTCGCGCACCCATTTCACCAGCCCCGCCTCGCGCAAAGGCGGCGGCTCGGGGCGCAGCATTTCCTCACGGACCCAGAGATGGGATGTATCGGTCATCTCAGCGCTCCTTCAGCTTCACGGCGGAGTTGAAGGCATTCATGCCCGAGGAGATGATCAGGCTGATCGTCAGATAAATCAGCATCATCAGGAGCATACATTCCAGCTCGCGTCCGGTCTGGTTCAGCGTGATGCCGCCCAGCGTGCCGCGCAGATCAAGGTAGGAGACCGCGATCCCCAGCGAGGTGTTCTTCGTGAGGTTCAGATACTGGCTGATCAGTGGCGGGATGATCACCCGCAGCGCCTGGGGCAGGATCACCAGTTTCATCGTGCGACCCGGGCGCAGACCCAGGGCGGCGGCGGCCTCGGACTGGCCGCGCGAAATGGCCTGAATACCGGCGCGCACGATCTCGGCGATGAAGGCAGAGGTGTAGAGCGACAGCGCGATCAGAAGCGCGGTAAAGGAATGCATCACCTGGATGCCGCCCCGGAAGTTGAAGCCCTGGCTCACCCCCTCGTCATTGACCGGGAAAGCCGGCACTTCCCAATGCAACCCAAGTGCCACCAGCAAAAGGATCAGCGGCAGGAACAGAATCAGCAGCGATATCCACCAGGTGGTGGGTCGGGTGCCGGTGGTCTCCTGAAGCTTATTGGCGCGGCGGATCACCGAACGGTTCGCAAGCACCGAGACGATGATCACCGCAATCACCGCCAGCACCGAGTAATTCACCGGCACGGAGACGATTTCGGTGCCGCCCAGCGGGCGATCCAGCAAAGGCGCCGGAACATTGGTGCCGCGATTGGTCAGCGCGATGGAATCAAAGAAGAATTTCGAGGCAGCGGGCTCGGTCGGGCCGATGGCGCTGGCCTCGCTGTCCGCCAGCACCGGCGAAAGGGACGGGCTGAAGACGGTCAGCGCCGCCACGATCCACAAAACCGCCGGGATTGCCGCGATCAGCGCCGCCTTGCCGGCATCAAGCCGGCTGCGCGCATATTGCCAGGCAGAGGCAGAGATGCCGATAAGGGCCAGCAGCCAGAGGAAGAAGGGCAGGGAAAGGGTCTGGAGCCCCGTGATACGCGACCAGAACCCGTTGCCGCCGGCCTGGGCCTCGATCCCTTCCAGCGCGGCACGGCTTTCGAGAATCGCCGGGGTGATCTTGAAGGCCGCCGGTGCCGGCATGGTCTCGGAAATCACCACGAAGGTCAGCAGGATCCACAGCAAAAGTGGCACGTTGCGGAAGATCTCGACATAGATCGTCATCAGCCGCGAGATCAGCCAGTTGTTCGACAGCCTGAGCACGCCAACAATCACCCCGATCACGGTCGCGAGGATGCAGCCGAAAAAGGCCACCACCAGGGTGTTCAGCAACCCGATGATAACGGCGCGGCCGTGGCTGGAATCGTTGGTATAGGGGATCAGGGTCTGTTCGATATCATAGCCGGCCCGGACCCAGAGAAAGCCGAAATTGATGTCCTTGCCCTTGGCATCAAGGTTGCGGATCACGTTATCCGTCAGCCAGCCGATGAAGAGCAGAAAGAGGATCAGTGCGACCACCTGGAGCGTGATGGCACGGAAGCGGGTGTCGTAAATCAGCATCGAAAGGCGGAATCCGCCCTTCGACGCCTCCGCCCGACTGGTGGCAAAGGCCATGTATTCCCCCTGAGCCCGACCCTGTTCCGGCTTGTGCCGGTTATGGTGCTGACGCCTGCGCGGCAGCCCTTGGTCGTGGTTGTTCTGAATTGTTCCGGTAAAGAAGCAGGGGCGCGTCGGTCAGACGCGCCCCCGGGGCAGTATCAGCGCATCGGCCAGGCGTATTGCAGCCCGCCTTGCGTCCAGAGCGCGTTCAGACCGCGCGCCAGACCGATCGGCGTGCCGGTGCCGAGATTGGTCTCGAAGATCTCGCCATAATTGCCGTTGGCGGCAATGGCGCGCTTGGCCCATTCATTGTCGAGACCGAACATCTTGCCCATATCGCCTTCCAGGCCCAGCAGACGGCGGACTTCCGGGTCGGTCGAAGAGGCGGCAACCTCTTCGATATTGGCTTTGGTGATGCCTTTTTCCTCGGCGATCAGCAGGGTGTTGAAGGTCCAGCGGACGATATCGCCCCAGACGTTGTCGCCATGGCGGACCAGCGGGCCCAATGGCTCTTTCGAGATGATTTCGGGCAGGATGATATGGTTATCGGCATCCGCCATGGTGGCGCGGCCGGCCGCCAGGCCCGAAGCATCGGTGGTATAGGCGTCGCAGGCACCGGCGAGATACTGGCGCTGCGCCTCCGAATCGTCCTGAACCGTGACCGGGGTATAGGTCATGTTATTGGCCTTGAAGAAATCGGCGAGGTTCAGTTCGGTGGTGGTGCCGGTCTGGATGCAGACGGTGGCACCATCGAGTTCTTTCGCCGAAGAAACGCCCAGCTCTTTTTTGACCATGAAGCCCTGGCCGTCATAGTAGTTGATGCCGACGAAATCGAATTTCAGATCGACGTCACGGGTGAAGGTGGCGGTCGAGTTGCGGACCAGCAGGTCGATCTCGCCCGAAGCCAGCGCGGTGAAACGGGTCTCGCCGGTGGTGGGGACGAATTTCACCTTGGTCGGGTCGCCCAGAACGGCGGCGGCGACAGCGCGGCACAGATCGACGTCGAAACCGACCCAGGTGCCATTCGCATCCGCCATGCCGAAACCGGTGAGGCCGACATTGACGCCGCAATTCAGCTCGCCCCGCGCCTTCACATCATCGAGCGTGGCAGCACTGGCCGCGCCGGCAAGCAAGGTGCTGGCCGCGAGCGCGCCGATGATTGCTGATTTCTTCATAATTACCTCTTCCTGAGCTGCCGCCATCGGTTGATCCGCGGCGGGGGTGTCGCCTGGTATGTGCAGGCTGTCTCTCGGGTCTTTGATCGCCCGATGAGCATATTTTCAGAGCAAGGTTACAGATCGGTCAATAGGTGAGGTAAGAATGCGGGAAAATCGCCGTTTTTCCGGGCTTTGCGCCGGAAAAATGCTGCCGAAACGGGCTTTCGCGGGAAGTTGGCCTGAATTGTTACCCGCACAATCCGTAGAATCGCCACGCCTGCTCAAAGGCAGCGCGCTTTGCGGCCTCGGTTGCCGCCGCCTCCTCGTCGATGCCCCATTGTTCGCTTTGCCAGGTCTCGTCAAGGCGCGAGGCGGCCCAGGCTTCCGCAACGTCAATCTGGCCGGAGATCAGCGCCAGCGCAAGCACCAGCGAGCCCGAAATCGCCACGAGGTCATGGAAAGCGGTCAGCCGGAAATCGTCCAGAGCGGCGATCCCGGCGGTCAGCCGGGCAAGGCTGGCGGCGGGCTGGGCCACCGGCAGCACGCCCTCGGTGACCTGCAGCGGTGCCTGCAGCGTTTCCGCCGCCCAGGTCAGAAGCGGGTTCCAGATCTCGGCCTGACGCGCGACCAGTTGCAGCGGCCGCTCGGCGCGGTAGCACAGCAGATCCGTCTCGCCATAGGCCGCCAGCATGGCAACCACCGCCTCACGCTGCACGCTCAGCTTGTCGAGCGCGGAATTGGCGGCGCGGGTGGCGGGCATGGTCTCGGGGGCGATCTTGCCCTGCTGCGCCTCCCATTCCGAAGCGATCAGTTCGGCCATGGCCCGCGTCGGCACGGTCAGCGCCGATTTTTGCGGCGTGCGGATCGGGCGCCCGTCAAGATGGACGGTAAACCCACCCTCCGTCTCTGTAACGACCGTCTCTTTCCAGAACCGTTTCGGGGCCCAGGCGCTCATCTCAACGCCCCCCGAAAGTCTTGAACGGGTCGGCAGGCACATCGTCCTCTTTCCAGTCCAGCGCCTTCCAGGTGCGTTTCATATGCTCGGGCAATGGCGCCTGGAAGGTCATCTCCTTCTTCGTGATCGGGTGTTCGAAGCCGATTGAACGGGCATGGAGATGCAGCTTCTTTGAAAGATCGCCGCCGATGCCGGCACCCCAGCCATCGCCCGCATTATCCATGTCAGAGCCGCCATATTTCCCATCTCCCAGAATGGGATGGCCGATTTCCGCCATATGGGCGCGCAGCTGATGGGTGCGGCCCGTGACCGGCTCCAGCGCCATCCAGGACAGCCGCGTGCCAAGGAACCAGAGGGTGAAATAATCGGTCTGGCTGCGTTTCGCGTCGGGGTAATCGCCGGCCTGGGCGGGATGGATGGCGATCATCTTCTCGCCCTCGCCGCCACGGCCACGCCCCGGTGCCTTCATCAGATGGAACTTGATCGAGCCCTGTTTCGGATGCGGCACCCCGGCGACCACCGCCCAGTAGATCTTGCGCGTCAGCCGGTGGCGCAGCGCCTCGGACAGCGCCCGCGCGATGCGGTCGGTGCGGGCCAGCAGCAGGATGCCGGACGTGTCCTTGTCCAGCCGGTGCACCAGTTTCGGCCGGTCCTTATAGCCGAATTTCAGCGCCTCGGTCAGCCCGTCGACATGGCGGTCGCCCTGACCGGAGCCGCCTTGCGAGGGCAGGCCAGGCGGCTTGTTGAGCACGATGATATGCTCATCCTTCCAGAGCACACAGGCCTGGATCATCTTTGCATCGGCGTCAGAGACGCCCTTTGTCTGTTCGCGGATCGGGGCCTCGGCCACAGGCAGCGGCGGCACGCGGATGGTCTCGCCGGGCTGGACGCGGTCGGCCGCTTTGGCGCGGCCGCCTTCGATACGGATCTGCCCGGTGCGGCACATCTTTTCGATTGCGCCCTGCGTCATCTGCGGAAAACGCTTTTTCAGCCAGCGATCCAGCCGCTGCTCACCCTCGTCCTCGGTGACCTGGATCAGTTGAACGCCGCTCATGACAGCTGCCTCGCTAGTGTGACGCCGAGGGTGACGGCGAAGAGGGAAAGAATGACGGATGCCGCGACATAGGCCAGGGCTTCGATCAGGCGGCCGGCCTCGATCAGTTTCAGCGTATCGAGCGAGAAGGCCGAGAAGGTTGTGAAGCCGCCCAGAAGGCCAGTCATCACAGCCGGGCCGATCAGCTCGCGCTGGCCGATCAGCACCCAGGCGAGGCCGATCAGAAAGCTGCCGGTGACGTTGATCGCGGCCACGGCCCAGGGGGCGCCCAAGGTGGCGACAGCGAAATGGCGCAGCAGGGTGCCGGCGGCACCGCCAAGGGCGAGAGCGGCAAGACCAGAAAAATGCGTCATTTCTGCTCCTTCACAGCCGGGTTTTGCGCAGAGGAATTACAGTTTTCCAACATTTCATCAAATTCCGGGTCGGCGCCGGGCACCGGGTCGTAACCATGGCCACCCCAGGGGTGACAGCGGCAGAGACGATGCGCAGTCAGCCAGCCTCCGCGCAGGCCGCCATGACGCGACAATGCCTCCATCGCATAGGCCGAACAGCTTGGCTGAAACCGGCAGCCATGGCCGACCCAGGGGCTCAGCAGCAGCCGATAGGCGCGGACGGGAAGCGAGAGGGCAAAGGCAAGCGGTGTCATTGCCGCTCTCCTGCGGGCGTTGCGGTTGCGGATCCGCCGGAGGCACGGGCGGGGCGTTCCCGATGGACCGATGCAAAAGCGCCGCGCAGATCGTCGATCAGTCCGGTAAAGGGGCGGGCGATGGTCGCCCCGGGCCGTGCGACCAGCACATAATCCCAGCCGGCCCGGCCAAGATCGGGCAGCACCGCCCGCGCCACTTCGCGCATCCGCCGCTTGGCCCGGTTGCGCGCCACCGCATTGCCGATCTTCTTCGATGCGGTAAAGCCGATCCGGGTCACCGGATCGCCATCACGACGGTCGCGCGCCTGCAACAGGAAGGACGAGGTCGCCTGACGCCGCGCCGAGGCCGCCTTGAGGAAATCCTTGCGCTGCGGGATCACCACCAGGGCCGAATTGTTCGATTTCTGCAATTCCGTCACGGAAATCCCCAATCCGCAAGCAGGTGGATGTTCCAAAACGGAAACCGCCGGAGGCTCTTCGGGCTGTCCGGCGAATTGCCTCATGCCCTTTGCCTCCGGCGGTGCCATGTTCCGTTCCTCCTGCCCTGCGGATGCAGGGCGGCGGCAGATCAGGCCGAAAGAACCTTGCGGCCCTTGGCGCGGCGCGCGGCCAGCACGAGACGGCCGCCTTTGGTGGCCATACGGGCGCGGAAGCCGTGGCGACGGGCGCGAACCAGCTTCGAGGGTTGATAGGTGCGCTTCATTGCGGCATTCCTTCTGCGTTTGTTGTGGCCATGGGCCTGTTTCCAGGCCTTGCGGCCATATCCTCGGGCCTTGCGGCCATATCTCATTCGGATGCCCGCAGCACTCTTCCCACTGGCGCCAGGCCGGCGCGGGATTCGCTGACATTGATCCTGAAGCCCGGCCTATAGGGGCAGGCGGCGCCCAAGTCAACGCTTCCCGACCGAAAACCAGGGGAAAACCGCGCCATTTGCGGCTTTTCCATGAGTCTTCCCATACTGTGCAACCGGCCCGGGATTTGCTAGATATCTGCCTGAAATAACGGGGCCATGCGGCCCCACAGATGCGATGGCCGGGCCGGAAGGAAGGGCAGGGTGACCGAGAAGCAGCGGCGGCGGCGGTTTTTACGGACCTTGTCCGGCCGTTTCCTCATGCTGACAGTCATTTTCGTGCTGTTGGCCGATGTGCTGATTTTTGTGCCTTCACTGGCCCGCTACCGTGCCGATTTCCTGCTGGAACGGCTGCGCCAGGCCCAGATCGCTGCGCTGACCCAGCTGGCTTCCGACAGTGGCGTCTCGCCCGAGCTGGAGGCCGAGCTGCTGGCCAATGCCGGGGTCTATAACGTGGTGCTGCGGCGCGACGATATCCGCGAGCTGGTGCTGTCCTCGCCGGTCCCCGAGCCGGTCCATGCCGATTACGACCTGCGGCTTTCCGGCCCGTGGGAGCTGATCCGCGACGCGCTATCGACGCTCTTCGATGGGGATAGCCGGGTGGTGCGGGTGATCGGCAGCCCGGTGCAGGAGGGCGGCCAGCTGATCGAAATCACCATGCCGCAAGAGCCGCTGCGCAAGGCGATGTTGCTTTACGCCTGGCGGCTTTTGCTGTTTTCGGCGCTGATTTCGGCGGTGATGGCGGTGCTGTTGTTCCTCGCGGCGCAGCGTCTGATCGTGCATCCGATCCGCCGGGTGGTCTTGCATATGAAGGCCTATTCAGAGGCGCCCGAGGATGCGCGCACCGTGATTGAGCCCTCGGCCCGGGTCGAGGAACTGCGCGAGGCCGAGGAAATGCTGGCCACGATGCAGCGACAGCTGACCGGCGCGCTGAAGCAGCGCGAACGGCTGGCGCAGCTGGGTGGTGCGGTGGCGAAGATCAGCCATGATCTGCGCAATATCCTGACCACGGCGCAGCTTTTTGCCGACCGGATCGAAGGCAGCGCCGATCCGGTCGTGGCGCGCTCGGCCCCGAAGCTGGTCGGTTCGATCAGCCGGGCGGTCAGCCTTTGCGAGGCGACGCTGACCTTCGGCAAAGCGGAAGAGGCACCGCCGCAGCTGACCCGCTTTCCGCTGGCCGGGCTTGTTCATGAGGTGACCGAGGGCGAGGGCCTCACCAGGAGCGAGACCGCATCGCCCGAGGCGCCGCCGGATGCGCTGGTGGCCGCGCTTACAGATATCGCACCGAATCTGACGCTTCGCGCGGATCGGGAGCAGCTTTACCGGGTAATTTCGAACCTGATCCGCAATGCACGCCAGGCCATCGAGGCAACCGGACAGGCCGGTACGATCGAGATTTCTGCCGGCGAGAGCGATTCTGAGTGGTGGATTCGGGTGGGCGATACCGGCCCCGGCCTGCCCGCAAAAGCGCGCGAGCATCTTTTTGCGGCTTTTCAGGGTGGCGTACGCAAAGGCGGCACCGGGCTTGGCCTCGCGATCTCGTCCGAGCTGGTACGCGGCCATGGTGGCCGGATCGAGCTTTTGCACAGCGATTCCGAGGGAACTGAGTTTATGATCCACCTCCCGAAAGTTCCGGTGATCGCCGATCCACAGCAAATAGAGTGAGACTGCATTTTGTCTCTTGCATCGTCGCGCGGCGCCCTCTAGATACCCGCCTCACAGCGGACCCATAGCTCAGCTGGATAGAGCACCAGACTACGAATCTGGGGGTCGGGCGTTCGAATCGCTCTGGGTCCGCCATTTTATCCAGAAAATCAGTAAGTTACGGAATGGGTTGGATTGTTCCGTCCGATGATCCGATGTGTCCGGCGTCGGACGCCAATACTGTCCGGAGACCCCCAGACCAGAGATCAGGCGATCTCCTCGCTGCAGCGGGTGCAGAGCCGATTGAAACGGTGGCTCGAGCTGAAGATCTGAAGGCAGCAGATGCAGGGGCGGATCATTGCGCCTCGGTGCAGCTGCTTCTCTTCCAGGCGCTGAGCTGCGACAGCAGCGCTGTCATAGGACCAGAACCGACGCGGCAGGATCTGGTCGTTCTGCAGTATGTAAAAGTCCACGTTTTTGCCGCGGATCTCGATGCGGGCGGGCTCAGCCATTTTTTAGGTCACGCGCCTTCTGCTCAAGCTTCGCGATCGCCATGATCGTCGGCTTCACCTCTGGCGAGGCTTCGTCGTAGCCGAGGTTCCATCTGCCGCTCAGGCGGGGCAGCATGGACTTCGGCAGGGCTTCCCAGTTCGACGGGTCACAATTCGTCTTGTCGCTGTCGAGGCACTTCAGGACATGGCCTTCGGGCACCGGGCCGTTGAGCTTCTCCCATAGCCATTTGTGTTTTTGCACCCGGCGCGTCGCAGCGCCGGTATGCGGGTTTGTTTCCTCGACAATAAGCCAGACATAGCCGTCCTTGTTGTCGATGCTCTCATGCCCCGGGCCGCGATATGTGTGGGGTCGTTGCCCTTTCCTGAACTGCGTTCGGGCGCTGTTCTCATTGTGGGGCATCTTCTTGCCCTTGTTCGGGGGCGTCTGCCCCTTCACGAAACAGCCGGTGCGGCCCGTCTTCCACCCTTTGCGCTGGAACAGGGCTTTGATCGCGTGAACGGTCAAGTCATCGCGTTTCCAGAACCAGCAGAAGGCCTTGTGCAGTTCCGCGCGCGGCCAGTCCTGGCGTGCCTCGAGCCAGGCCATCTCCTCAGGGAACCAGGTGATAGGATGGCCTTTCACTCCTGGGCCTTTCCGATCATCGGCAGATGCGGCAATACAGCGGCACCGTAGTCGCCAAATAGCTTCGCGGCCTTCAGCTGAAGATCGGCTGCGGTTGTGATCTGGTCGGCAATCGCCACCATCGCCTCGGTGCGCTTCACCTCAGTCGCGATTTGCTCGGCCGAGATGTCGCCGGCAGACAGACGATCCAGCTGGCTGAAGAGGTGGTTGTTCAGGTCGGCAAGCTTACCGCTCATTGCGTCGCCCCCTTCGCCTTCGCGGCCTCGACTGTGCGGGCGTGGAAGGTTTCGAGCAGCCTGCCCTGGCGGGCGAGCTTGCGGATCTCGGAGCGAACCATGTGGTCAATGCTGGCCATGATCTGCGCCCTCCTGTGCCATCGCGTCGAGCGCCTGCGCATGGGCCTCGTTCAGCCAGTCGAAGCGCGGGGCGGTGCCATCGATCGGCGCGGCCGGCGCCGGGCGGGCGAGGATTACATCGAAGAAGGGCTCGACCTCGTCCCAGGCGGACTGGATCAGGGGGCTGCCTTCCTGACGGATCAGGGTGCGCAGCGCGTTCGCGGCGGTGTAGAGCTCGGCAAAGGGGCGGGTGCCCCAGCTGGGGGGGGTGTCACGCGTTGGTGTATCCTTGACCATAAGGCTCGGCATTGATTGAAATGGGATCTCTAAGCCGCGCGTCTGGATCCCCTCGAGGTAGCGCGAGGTCGTCGAGGCCGCAGCACCCGGCACGCGCTGCAGGGACTGCGTCCAGGCGCCACCCGCCCAGTCCGACTTCTCAAAGAGCGCCTTCAGCCCCGCCATCTGCTTAGTGGCGACGAACAGCACCGGCGCCTCGGCCGAGCCGATCACGCGCAGCCCATAGGCCGCCAGATAGCGGTTCGCGATCTTCGCCCGATCGGCATCACCCGCGAACGCATCCTCACCAAAGAGCCGGCGCGCGGCGCCCGGGCGCTGCCCTGCGACCTTCAGCCAGGTTGCAATGGTATGAGACTGCCCCTTGCGCATCGGGTCGATTATCTGGGTCAGGAGCCAGGTGATGACATCATCGGCATCCAACCCGATCTCGCTTCCGGAAACGTAGTGCTCAAATCCAATCACGCTTTCCTCCTTTTCGGGGTTTCCTGTTCAACCGGCGCTGGCCGGGCGATGGCGGTGGCGGCGCGCCAGGTGGTGGCCACCTGCGGCTCCATGTAGATTTTCGCGAGGGTCGCATCGGTGTCGGCGGTGTTGCCGAGGACATCCGCCACGTCGCTTTTGTCGGCGCCGCCGGCGCGGGCGAGGTTGCCGAAGGTGCGGCGCAGGTCGCGCCACTGGATGGTCGTCACGCTGGGCACCGTCTCGGCCGCGAGGTCGCGGATCTTCTGCCAGCGATCCCACATGAGGCGCTTGGAAAGCGGGTTGCCGGTGGCCTGATCCCAGATCAGGGTGCCTGGGCCATCGGCTGCGAGCCGCAGCTGCAGGCGGAGCGCCGGCACGATCATCGGGTGAAGCCCGATCTGGCCCTCATTCTGACGTTTCGAGCGGATCAGCGCCCAGACCCAGATCCGGCGCGGCGCCGGCATGCCGGCCAGTTGCATCATGGCAGATCCAAAGCCGTCGGGCTTTGCCTCGCGCACATCGGTCTGGCGCTGGCCGGCAAGGGTGGTCAGCAGGATCGCAAGGCGCATGCCGCGCCAGGTGATGCGGCCAGCGGCGTCCGATCCCCGCGCGAGCTGGCGGCAGGCGTCCAGCAGGGCGTCCAGCTCGGCCCAGGTGCCGACGCGCGAGCGGCCTTCGGGGCGCTGCATGTCGAGATCCCGGGCGGGGTTCGAACCTTTCGTCCGCCAGCCCCGGCGCTCGGCATGTTTCAGCAGCGTGCGCATCATGGTCAGGATCGCGCGGGCGCGGGTGACGCTTTTGGCGGTGAGCAGCGCGTCATACCATTGATCCATCATCACGGGATCGAAGAGGGAGACCGGCTGCGGGCCCCATTTATCCTCGATCGCGCGCAGATCAGTGTCATAGCTGCGCCGGGTGGTCTCGCGCAGCTGCGTGTAGTGGCGGCTGCGGCGATAGTCCTCGATCAGGGCCGAGGTCGAGCGGCCGTCGCGGCGGGCGGTGACCGGCTTGCCTTCCGCCCGGGCGGACCATTCGTTTGCGAGGCGCGTGGCTTCGCGCTGCGCATGGCCGGGCTGGCGGGCCTGGAATTCGACCGGCTTCGCGCCGATCTCGCGCTGGCGTTTGGTCGGTTCCCACCAGATGCGCCATTCTCCGTCGCTGCGCCGGCGCTGGCGCAGGCCATCCTTTGGCGCAATGACGGGGGGATCTTCGGGGCGGCGGGCCATGGGGTCTTTCCTTTCGGGCCTGTTGTCAGGCTGTGGTCTCAGGCGGTGCGCGACATCTGCAGCATGACGACACGGCCGGTGGCGATGTCGTCGGGGTCGATTTCGGGGCCGGTGCTGCGGCCCATGCGGTCCACCCATGCGGCGACCTCGTCATGGCGCCAGCGCATCGGGCGCCGGCTGGTCGGCATCGGCAGGGGGAAGAGGTTTTCACGCTCGAGCCGGGGGCGGATCCGCAGGAAGGCGCCGGCATCGGGAAGGCCGATCACGCCAGCGACCTGTTCAGAGGTGATGAAAGCGGGCAGGGACATCAGCGATTGCCCTCCAGATCTGACCAGCTCTGCATGGCGAGGGTGAAATCATCCTGGCTTTCCGGCTCGCGGTCATGGTGGCGGCGCAGGCGCAGGGCGTGGCGCAGGATCAGGATCGCCGCGACGGTGAAGATGAAGCTGAAGCCGAGAAGAATGGCCTGCATGGCTGGTTCCTGTGGCAGGTCTGGCGCGTGTCGCCCGACGCGCGGGACCGGGAAGGGGGCGGGGCGAGCAGCAACCGCCGGGCGACCCCGGGAAGGGTCAGTCGGGGCAGCCGATGGTGACGGCGAGGCCTGCGGCCATGCTGGCCATCATGCCGCCGCTGCTTTGCAGATAAGGCGGGGTGCCTGCGAGCGAGGGCGCGCTTTCGAGCTGGCGCCCGACGGTCACCATCATCGAACAGGCGAGGCGGAAGCCCCAGGCCTGTTCCTCGGTCAGGTCTTGTGCCGGCAGTTTGGGGAGGAGGTTGGTGAGGTCGGTCATGTGTATGGGCCCTTCATATTCTGGCCCATCGACTTGACTGTAAGCTGGTTCAGCCAGTTGCGGCATGCTTGGTAGAGGCTCGAGGTGGAGGTGGCGCGCAGGCCGAAGATCCGGATGCTTGCGCCATCCCAGCCTTCATGCACCTTACCACCATTGTTCTCGATCACCGATTTCAGTGCCCTGAGCGCGAGGGTGCGTCTTTCAGTGTATTCGATCGACTGTTCTACACAGGCCGCATCCGGGAAGGGAATGTTGGCCATAGCCTTGCGCAGTTCGTCCTGGAAGGCCTGTGCGCCTTCGAGATCAGGTTTCGCGGCCATCAGACCTCTTCCTCTTCCGGGAGATCCTTCGCCATGGCCTCGCGCAGCTGTTCTTCTGCGCGGGGCGTGTGGGCGCAGCGGATCGCGCCTTCGACGATGCGGCGATAGGCGTCGGGATTTTCCGCTGCCAGGTGACCGCGCGCGACATGCAGGATGGTGGAGACAGAGACCTGCATCAGCGCACCGCCACGGGTAGCGGGATCACGTTGCTGCCAAGGGCCAGCGGGCGGCCGAAACTGTCATGGGCGCGGCGGAGCAGCAGCTCCTCGAGTGCGGGGCCGGTCACCAGTTCCAGCAGCGCGGCTTCGGCGTTGCTGAGGGGGCGGGTCTGGAGGATCTGGGCGGCGTCGAGCGCGGCGCAGAGCATGGCATCCGTGATCTGCGCGCTTGCGCGGGCAGAGGGGATGCTGCGGGTGGCAGGTTGAGACATGCGCAACTCCTGTGCAGGGGATATGCACAAGAGTTAGGGGTTGCGACTTGCGACTGTCAACTCAAGAATTGACAAAATCGCAAATTTTGCCGATCACGCCTGTCGAGAGTGTCACCGTCCGAGTTCGGCCTGAGCTTGGAGGATGATGGCTATAGCTAAGTCTTCGGGCGGTTCTTTTCTGAAGACGAGTGCAACGGGGCCGTTAGGCTCGATTGAAGCCATCCCGAATGAGAAAAACATGTAGTTTTCTGCTGTGCGCCTGAGTTCGTCGTCGATGTCCTTGCGAAGGCGAATTTTTGGCCAAGTGAGGCCGACTTTCTCCATGAGGAAGCGTTCCGGCGTTATGGTGGCTCCGGAGCGCTTATTGACTACGCGCCAAGATCCAAAAATAAATCGTTGTTTTACTTGAATAAAGTCATTTTCGAAAAGTATGGGCATTCCTTCCTCCGGATGGCGGTGATTTTGATGGCGAATGGTTTGAGCGTGCTGAGGGCTGCAGGTCAAAATGCCCAGTGCAGCACAGTCCAGTAGATCGGCCAGATGGATCCGAGAAAGAGATTGATCGGAACCAGGATGAGCCAGTTCCACCAGTTGTATGTGTCTCCGTTGAAAAACGTGAGATAGATCGCGGTTCCCAGACTGCCGGCCGGGTATAGAAAAAAGAGTATTGCCTCTCTCAATTTGTCCTCCAGCTGGCGGTGACTTTGCCCATGATCACTACATTGTTGTTGTCAACGACATGAACTGAAAGATCTTTCGGGCAAACAAGCACTGGTGGCTGGAACTGGCGCAGCACCGTGGTCGCGCTGCCCTGGCGGTCATAGATCTGGGCGATCACCACATCGCCGGCTTTCGCGCGTTCGGCCTGGAAGGTATCGACCAGGATGAAATCGCCCTCTCGATAGCCGGCCAGGGCCATCGCGTCGCCCTTTACGCGCCAGATGTCGATCCCGGGTTTCGCGCCGAAGGCCTCGGCAATCGTGACGGTCCCGCGCTGTTCCGCACCCTGCGATATGAAAGGGGCAACATCGCTCTCTGCGAAGCCGGGTATGATCTGTCGGGCGGATGCTTCGTCTGTGACGCCGGCCTTTTCAAGGATGGTAGCCAGCGGCTGGTTGAGGCTGTCCGCGAACGCTTTGGCCCAGTCAAGGGTCATATTCTGTTTTGCGTTCAGGATTTTCGAAACCACCGAGGGGTGGCGGCCCAGTCTGGCGGCAATCTGATCTGCCGTGACGCCGGCCTTCTTTTGCTGCTGTTTGAACCACTTATCATCCATGCGGTTTGAAGTAGGGACTTGCTACCTCAATTCATATTGCCGAAATCGCAAAATATGACTTGCGGGGGCAAATCTTGCGGCGCTAGATGTTGCGTCATGAGTAGCGACCTGACACCAATGCAAGTATGCGAAGCGCTGATCGGTAAGCCCGAGCAGATTGCTGCTGCTATCGGCGTGGCCGATAAGGTTCCTTTCGCCTGGCGTCACCCGGCGAAGGGGCGGGCGGCAGGGGACATCACCTCTGCGATCCATATGCGCCTGCTGCTGGCGCACTCAGCTCGCCACGGTCTCGGCCTGACCCCGGATCACCTGATCTGGGGCGCGCGCGAGGAAGATATTGCCGCGATCCTTGCCGACCGCGCTGCCGGAAAGGTGGCGGCGCAATGAATTCAATCGCCCCTGTAACTGCCCAGAAGCCTGTATGGATCCGCGCTGCCATTGCGTCGATCCCAGGGGTGACACCTGCGGCGGCCGTGGCTCTCCCTTGCGGCCGCCGCCCTTTCTTTGCGGGGTGTCTTGCATGACGAATGAAGCTCATGCCCGGGTGGGTGTGATGACGGCCATGCTGTCGGTGTCGATGCTGGCGCGGCAGAACAACCTTTCGCCTTGGCGTGTCGATGAAATGGAGGAGCGCGCGATGGATGCGCTTCTGCCCGGTGACGCGTTGCGCCAGGCGGTGCTCAGCTTTGCTGATCGATATCCGGCGCTGAAGCGCGATGCCTATGCGCTGCGCCTGCTGGGCGAGGAGCTGGGGGTGGCGTTGCGGGTGGTTCTGAACCCCGAGGCTACAGCGCCGGCGCGCTACCGGAGCGATGTCGATGGCTGATGTCGGTGCAGAAGATCTGATCCCGCATCCGCGCCCGGCCCGGCTGAGCATGGCGCAGCAGGTCGTGGTGAACGCATTGGCGGTGCTGGCGCTCGGTCGCGATGACAGCACAAATATGCTGGCGCTGGATCTGCTGGTCGAGGCGCTGCCGAAGGCGCGGCGCGAGCTGAGCCAGGATCAGAAGTTCGAGGAGGTGCTGGACGCGGCGGATATCGTCGCGGGCTACCGGCAGACGCATGGCGCTGATCTGGCCGCCTCGCGCGACTGGTGGTTTGTTCATACCCCCCTGTGGCGGGTGTTGGCGCCGTTTTTCGTGATGCGGCTCGGCTGTGCCTGGGAAGACCTGCAAACCGCCACCCGGATGAAAGAGGCGCAGGCCACCGGGCAGGTGGTGCAGATGCGGGGCAAGGCGGGATGAGCTATGAGCCCCGCCAGCAAGTCTCGATCGAGACGATCAAGGATCGGCTGCTGGCGCAGATCGACAGCGTCGTGTCGCGCTATGCGCCCGAGGCGCCGGGGGCGTTTCACAAGGGAAGCCTCTATTTCACGCTGAACCCGGGGCGGGTCGACAATAATGTGGGCTCGTTTTGCATCCATATGTCCGGGCCTGATGCCGGGCGGTGGGTGGATTTCGCCTGTGCGCCGGCGGGCAGCGGGCGCGGCAAATATCTGACCGGCGATCTGATCGATCTGATCGGGATGTCGCTGGGCCTGACGCATGCGCGGGATGCGCTGGCCGAGGCGCGGCGGTTTCTGGGCCTCGAGACCGAGGATCCTGCCACCCGGCGCCAGCGCGAGGAACATGCGGCGCGGCTGAAGCGCGAGCGCGAGGCGCAGGTTGTCGATCGGGCGGCGCAGCTCCTGAAGAAACAGAAGAAGGCCGAGGCGCTTTGGTTGTCGGGCCAGCGTGAGCTGCGCGGCTCGCCGGTGGATCTCTACCTGAAAGGCAGGGGGATAGATCTCTCCCTTCTGGGCCATGCCCCGGGCGCGATCCGGTATCACCCGGAATGCTTCTATGTGCCGGATGTGCGCGAAGAGCATGTTGATCCGGACAGCGGTGAAGTTTCCTTCCGCCGGGTCAAAGGCAAGGCGGTGAGGATGCCGGCCATGCTGACGGCCATCGCGCTGAAGGGTCGGATCATCGACTGCCACCGGACCTATCTGGCCCTGGGCGAGCGGGGCTGGGTCAAGGCGGATCTGCCGGACGCGAAAAAGGTGTTCTCGGATTACACCGGCGGCTCGATCCGGCTGTGCAACGGGCTGGGCCCGCGCGGTGGTCGGGGGGCTGCGCTGTCGCAATGCCCGCCCGGGACGCGGGTTTTCATAGCCGAGGGGATCGAGAACGGGCTTTCAGGCGTGATGCTGCGGCATCTGGCCGGCCTCGATCCTGAGCGGGTGATCGCGGCGGGGTCGATCTGGAACCTCGGTGAGGTCGAGCTGCCGGCGAATGTCTCGGAAGTGATCCTGGCGGCCGACAATGACCAGGGCGCCCAGGCGCAGGCGCAGCTGGCCGAGGCGGTCGCGAAACACAAGCGGGCCGGCCGGGTGGTGCGGGTCTGGAAATCACGGATCCCGGGTGAGGATCTGAATGATGCGCTGCGGCGCGTTCTCAAGGAAATGGAGGGGGTAGCGTGAGCGAAGCTGTCCGGAGCGCAGTTTTGACTGCGGAAGTCGAGCGTCTGCAAGGGCAGTTGCGGCAAGAGAAAATCGCCGTTGAGGTTGCCGAAGGTCGCGCTGAAACGTCCAGGGCAGCACTGAAAACCGCGCGAAATGTCATCGCCAAGGTCTATCATCGCGTCGCCGTGGTTGCTGGGGCGATCGAGGATGATGGAGATCGCCAGTTTTTCGGGAGTAGCAATGACGCGGATACGCTGCGTGACCTGAGAGACGAGTGGGATGCTCATAAAATCATGGGTGAAAGCATCCTGACTTCTGAGCAGGAGGTGGTTGCCCTCAACGCTCGTGTCGCGAGGGTGGAAGCCGAGCGTGATGCCTACGTTTTGGAGGCGGACGCAAAGCAGGAGGAGTTGACGATTGCCTTGGCCGAGCGTGACGCCGCGCTGGCCCGTGTCGGGGAGATGAAGGTAAAGGGGCTGGACATGTCTACGGGCTACGCCAGTACGCGCCTGCCTATCGGATATTCCATCGACGGCGAGGATGGCGACGGCTTCAAAGTGCGGATCGAGTGGCACACCTGCGACGAGTTTCTTTCGACATCTGACGGCATAGATGCCATTTTCCCAGATCCCGGCGAGGCTCACGACGCCGCCCAAGCCGACTACGCCGCCCGCATCCGCGCCGCCCTGACAGAGGGCGGCGCAGCATGAACGAGGACAATGTCCGCGAGCTGCGCCCTGTTGACCAGTTGGCGCGGGATCTCGATCAGGCTCCGCTGGCCGATGGGGCTGGCGGTGGCGCCGGCGCGCCGCCGAAGGATCCTCCCCGGCCTTCGGGGGGCGGCGGTGATGGCGGCAAAGGCAAGGCACCGAAGCCCGAGAAGGAAACCCTGCCGGGCGCGCGCAAGAACAGCGAGCGGCCGCCGGGCGAGATCTGGAAGGGCTGCCCGGTCACGCCGCTCGGTTTCAATGATGACCGGATGTATCTGATCGATCTGCATGGCCAGCTGAAAACGCTGGTGAAGATCGATATTCAGTCGATCGCCAAGCTGTTCGGGAACCGCCAGCACCTCCTGTGGCACCGATACCCGACCTTTGCGCGGGGCAGCGACAAGCCGCAGCCGATGCGGTTTGATGCGACGACGGCGGCCTCGGACATCATCTCGGCCTGTGCCGACAAGGGCATGTTTGATCCGGTCGGCACGGTGCGCGGCGTCGGGGCCTGGTCCGATGATGACGGCAATCTGATCTACCATTGCGGCGATGTGCTGCTGAAGGGTGGCGATGAGATCCCGCCCTCGGCCATGGGCGGCAAGATCTATCCCGCCGCCCCGCCGATCCCGCACCCTGCGGCGGCGGTGACAGATCCCGGGCCGATGCCTGCGATCCGGGAAGAGTTTGAAAGCTGGCGCTGGCGCCGGGGTGATCTGGATGCGCAAATTGCCATCGGGATGATCTGCTGCATGATCCTGGGCGGGGCGCTGGAATGGCGGCCGAGCTTTTGGCTCACCGGCGGGGCCTCTACGGGCAAGAGCCGGCTGCAGCGGCTGATCATGCTGCTGATGGGCGGCGAGAAGGGGCTGCTGAAGGCGGAAAACGCCACTGCGGCCTCGATCTCGAACTTCCTGCGGCTGTCCACGCTTCCCGTGGCGCTCGACGAACTCGAGCCGGGCGATCAGGGATCGACCAAAGAGGCCGCGATTATCGAGCTGATGCGGATCGCCAGCTCCGGCGGCCGGCGGATCCGGTCGAACCCGGATCAGTCCACCACTGAGACGGTGATCCGCTCCACCTTTGTCGCCTCCTCGATCCTGATCCCGGGCAAGCTGAAGCCGCAGGATCGCTCGCGCATCCTGATCCTCGATCTCGATCCCTTCCCGGAAGGCCATAAGGCACCGCCGATCCTGCGATCTGACATCTGGACGAAGCGCGGTCATGCGCTGAAGCGGCTGCTGATCGGGCGCTGGCCCACCTGGGCGGAGCGGCTGGATCGCTGGCGCGTCGGGCTGGCGGCAAAGGGCATCGATGGCCGGCGCGGCGACAACTGGGCCACGGTGCTGGCGATGGCAGATATGGCCGAGAATGCCGATCTCCCCGCACCCGAGGCCGTGGCCGGATGGGCCCTGAAGGTGGCTAAGGCGGTGCGCAACGATCTGACCGAGATCGGGTCGGATGCCGATGATGTCATCACATGGCTCCTGACCCAGATGATCGACCCGATGCGCAAGGGGCAGGCCCACACCATTGCCAGCTGGCTGAAGGTGGCAGGGCAGCGCCCTGGTGCTGCGCGGCGCATGTTTGGCGAGGATGCTTTCGCGGGTGATGCTGATCGGGCGAAGATCGCTAACCGCTATCTGGCGCCCTTCGGCTTACGGGTGATCGGCTCGGCCGAGGAGCCTGTCCTGTTCGTTGCCACCAAACAGTTGGCAGGGCTGAAGGCGCTGTTTGAGAAGTCGGACTGGGCGGGCGGCGCCTGGACGCAGTCCCTGCAGCGCGTGCCAGGCGCCACGGCCTCGGCAACCTCGCGCTACCTCGAGGGGATCCAGACGCGCGGCTCTGAGATCCCGTTTTCGTCCATTCCGGGCCTGATGGCCCTCGACAGTGAGGATGGCGGCCTTGTGCCTGCCCCCGCACCCGTTGCCGGCGGCGATACCGGCGATATTCCGGAGGATCATTACTGACGATGCTGGAGGCTTGCCCGACCATAGCGCGGCGGAGTAGTGTCTGCCCTGACCCGCACCCGACGCTTGCCATTAAGAGCGCGAAGGGCGGGGCTTTCGACCCGGGTTCGGGGGATAATTTCCCGGTATCCATCCCCTACGCCCCTACGTTTTCGGGCGTCGGACGTAGGGGGCGACGTAGTGGCTTTTATGTCTGCTGTTTCAACGGCTTAGACCCGTCCACTACGCCCCTACGCCAAAATTCACCATATACATGTGTGTGCACAGGCGGGCGCGGATGCGCGCACGTATGCACCTGTTTTTTGCGTAGTGGCGTAGTATCTTCTCTTATCTCTTTGTTCCTGAAAGAGAAAAAGAAAGAAAAAGCCCTACGCCGCCCCCTACGTCGCCCCTACAACGTAGTAGTTGGGCTGGCTCTGACCCTGCCGATTTCGGACAAGCCGCTGAAAACAATAAAATATTCTGGTTTTATTGCGTCGCGGGGTGCCTGCGATGGCTGGTGATAAGCCGGATCCGCGCGAAATCGCCATGGCGGCAGGCCGGGCGCTGCTGGCTGAGCGTGAGGCGGGCGGCCAGCTCGACATGTTCGGCGGTGATCAGGGTGAGGCAGTGCCGGTCGAGGATCGGCGCGGGCCGGGCAGGCCTGCCGGATCCTCGAACAAGCTGCGCGGCAAGATCCGCGAGCTGATGGCGGCGCGCGGCTACCGCGATCCGGCGGAACAGCTGGCGATGCTGGCGGGCCTCGATCGGCCGGATCTGCATCCGCTGGGCTATGCGGCGCAGATCGCGGCGACGCTGGGCGAGCCGGTGATGCTGGTGGCGCGCGAGATGCGGCAGGCTGCGGCGGAGCTGATGCCCTACTGGCATGCCAAGATCACGCCTGACATCGCGGTGCAGGCGCCTGCGGTCAACATCCTGATGGCCGGCGATGCGGCTGCGGTCGCGGTGCAGGGCGCGATGCCTGGCGCTGGCGCGGGCTTCGCGCCGTTGGACGTGCGCATGATGCAGATCGAGCAAAATCAACAGGTTAGCGGGGGCGATGCTGCGGCGTCGGATGATGAGTGACGGACGCAATGATTAAGTGCCTGAAATGGCAGGGTAAAAAATCGGTCGCCCCCCAGATCGCAAATCTGGGGCTGATCCTCGGCCGTGCCGGCGCGACCACCCCCCCCCTGCCTTGCCTCGCGCGGGGCCTGACCTCGACCCGACCCGGGGGGCGCCCCCACGCCTTTGATCGTATCCCCGTGCCTCCGACCCCATTCAGGAAATGGGACGCGGCGCGGCCAGGGCAGGGGGGTATGGGCCGAAATTTCCGACCGGCCAATGGGGTGGGGGGTATGGCCTATGGCGTTTGATCTTTTCACGCTGCGGCAGGAAGAGGATTTCCGCGATCTCAACGGCGCGAAAGCCCTCGACGCATTTGTCCAGGGGGTCACTGAGGCGCGTGAATTCCCGCGCGTTGATCTGTGGAAGCCCCCCGGCCCGGTCGCGCATCGGTTTTTCCTTTGCGACGACGATGTCATAGGCATACGCGGCCCTGTCGGCTCTGGCAAGACCACGGCGCATTTGCGCTCGAGGATCCGCCGGGCCCAGATGATGCCGCGCTCGGGGATCGACGGGATCCGGCGCTACAAGGTCGCCATCGTGCGCGAGACCTATCGGCAGCTCTGGTCGACCACGATCCCCAGCTGGTGGGAAGTGATGCCGAAGAAGCTCGGCTCCTGGGCTGGCGGTCGCGGCGATCCGGTGACCCACTCGATCAGGTTCGAGGATCAGTGGGGCCCCATCGAATTCATTGCAGAGTTCATGGCCTTCGGATCGGCACCGGCCGAGATCGACGCGAATGTGCGCGGTGTGCAGGTCACTGATCTGGCAATGGAGGAGGCCGATACAAACCCGGTCGCGGTTTTCACCAAAGGGATCACCCGGATCGACCGCTACCCGCCGCCCGACCATTTTGCGCACCTGCCGCCGGAAATGCGCAGCTATGGGCAGGTTTCGGCCAGCTACAACGCGCCGGATGAGGAAAACTGGACTGTCCGGGTCATCGAAGCCGAGGGTATGGATGATCAGGCGAAGGCGGTGCGCAGCGAGCTGGATGAGCAGGGGATCAAGATCACCTTTTTCCGGCAGCCGGGCTTTGGTGAGGATGGCTGCGAGAACCTCGATAACCTGAAGGGGAAATACTACCCGCGCGCCATCGCCGCGATGAAGGCCGAGGGGCGGGGCAATGATGTTGACCGGCTGATCTATAACAAGATCGGCTATATCCGGATCGGGGATCCTGTCTTCCTCGATCACTTCAAGCCCCGGATCCATAATTCGCCGGTGCCGCTGCGGGCGATCCCGGGGGTGCCGCTGCGGATTGGCCTTGACCAGGGGCAATTCGGGGCGGCCGTGATCGGCCAGTTCCTCGCGCCCTTCCAGTGGCGGATCCTGGCGGAGCTCTGGTTCAAGAAAAGCGTCTTCGCGCCGGATTTCGGTCGCGCGCTGCGGGCTTTGCTGGATGAGCGGTTCCCGGGCCATCCGATCTATGACCCGGCTTTCTGCGATCTGGCCGGCAACGCGAATGAAAGCCTCGAGGATGTCACCTGGATCAACGAGGTTTCCGCCGCTGCGCGCCTGCCGATCGAGCCGCAGCGCCTTGGCGGCAACCGGCTGAAGCCGCGCCTGTCGGTCTGGCGGGCGGCGATGGATTTCAACCATTTCGGCGAGCCCGGGCTGCTGATCGACCCCAGCTGCAAGATGATCCGGCGCGGCCTGGAGAACGATTACGTCTGGGCGCAGGAGGTCGACAAGGCCGGCAATGCCGAGCGGGTGCCGAAAAAGCGCGGCAACCGGGCGGCCGATGTGATCGACGCCGGCGGCTACATGATGCTGGCCGAAAGCCTGCCCGATGGCCGCCCGCTGACCGCCGCGCTGGCCGAGGAGGCGGTTTCCGCGATGGATCACTCCCCGTCCGATGGCGGCTGGTCGGGCGGCGCGGGTGTTCAGAGTTACGATTTCAATCCTTTGGAGGGGTTCTGATGTGCGGTTTCGGTGGTGTTGGCGCTGCCTTTGCGCAGCATGAGGCGCGGGTGGCGCAGCTACACGCGCTGCGACGGCAGGTTGTTCCCGTGCCGGGGTTTGCGATCGTGCGCGAGACCTCGATCCCGAAAGTCACGCGCAAAGGGGCTGCCTGCCCTGATTGTGGCCGGGTCGGGAATGCGCATTTCGCGGGGTGCCCTGCGCTTCCGCCGGAGGGCTTGTGATGCAGGCCTATCCCGACCTTCCGAAGCTCGCGCTTTCTGTGCGGCAGCCCTGGATCTGGGCGATGTTCAACGCCGGCAAGGATATCGAAAACCGCAGCTGGCCGACAAAGGTGCGCGGGCTTGTCTGCCTGCATGCCGCCAAGGGTATGACCGGGCGCGACATCGGCGAATTTGAGGGGTTTTTCGGCTTCGATCTGGCCGGGGTGCCTGCCGATTACAGCGACTTGCCGCGTGGCGGGATCGTGGGCGTGGTCGAGATCGTCGATTGCGTAAGCGAGAGCCGCAGTAAGTGGTTTTTTGGTGCCTGGGGTTTCGTGCTGCGCAATGCGCGGCCGGTGGCTCTGATCCCGGTCAAGGGCGAGCTCGGGTTTTTCGACTGGCGGCGGAACCTGCCGGCGGAGGGGGTGGCGGCATGAAGCGGCTTTCCTTCGAGGCTTTCTCTGATCTGATGGTGCTTTACCTGTGCCAGCAGATGCGCGCCTCGGACGCGGCGGAGATCTTCGCCATGCGGCCGGATATGGACGCATGGTCGCTCTACCGCGATCTGGCGGCATCGCAGCCGGCGCATCTGTGGTTCGAGGTCGCGCGGCCTGCTGGCGGGCTGGTGCCGCTGGCCTTCTTCGGCGTGATGGCTACCTCGCCCGGGGTCGGTATCGCGCATCTGGTGGGCACAAAGCACCTGGGTCTGGCCGAGGCGCGCGAGATCGCGGCCCGGATCCGGCTGCTGGTTATCCCGGCGATGATTGCCGAGGGCCTGCACCGGGTCGAGGCGCTGTCTTTGTCCAGATACCGCTGGGCGCATCGCTTCCTGCAATCCGCAGGCGCGCGGCCCGAAGGCCCGCCGCGTCGTGCGCTTGGCCGTGCGGGCGAGGATTTCCAGTGTTTCGTCTGGCTGAAAGACGAACTGCAACCCCCTGAAACATCACCGAAAGGAGAATGAGCATGTGCCTCTCGACCCCGAAGATTTCCACGCCCGCGGTGCAGCGTATGGCCGCCCCGACCTCGGACATTGCCCGCCGTGAGGGCGAGCTGGAACGGACGCTCCGCCGCCAGCGCGCCGGCGTTGCCGCCGATGTGCTGACCTCGCCCCTGGGCGTTGTGGGGGGCGCGGGCTGATGGGTATGCGCGAGATTTATGACGCTGCCGATGCGCTGGTGTCTCGAGGCGCGCATCGCATCCGTTTGTTCGACAGCCTGAAAGAGGGATGCGGGCTGGATTTTCCGCTGAATGATCCTGACACCGGTGACACTTTGCGGGTGGCTGAGCTTTCGGTGGAGGATAGCGGGTTTGGTCCAGCCATGTGGCGGCTCGCGCTGGCATTGATCCAGGAGCGGGCTGGTGCGCAGCCGCGCAGCTCGACTGTATCAGCTGCGGCAAATTGGGAAAAGGATTGGGAGCTCAATCCGGGCGAGCTTTCCATGGGGACGGTTGATGTCATCTTCGAGCGTGAGCGCCAGTATCACCTAGAAGGCTGGACGGCGGCGCATGATGACGCTCACAGCGAGGGTGAGCTTGCGGGCGCCGCTGCCGCCTATTCCGTCTATCGCTCGCAATATGCGACCGATACCGTCATGGGCGATCAGATGGCAAAGCTGATCTGGCCGTGGCGGCAGGATTGGTGGAAGCCGACGACGCGTCGGCGTGATCTTGTGAAGGCTGCGGCGCTTCTTATCGCGGAAATCGACCGTCTCGACCGCCTCGAGCTGGACGCGGCGAAAGGTGGTGGCGAATGAACGCCCCTGTCCGCCTCTCTGCCTCGATCGGCTCGGAAGGGTCGGCGCTGGCGAAGCAGATCTTCGCCCGATACGAGGAGATGAAATCCGACCGCAATGGCCGCGCCCAGGAGCTGGACGCGGTGGCGCGGATCTACCGGCCGCAGCGCCAGGGCTTTTCTTCTTCCGGGGAAAAGCGGGACGCCTGGAACCTGCATGAGCTGTTCAATTCGACCACGCTGGTCGCGGCCGGCAACCTGACCTCGAGCCTTTATTCGACGCTCTGCAACCCGGCGAACGACTGGTTCCAGGCGACGACGCTCGATAAGGATCTGGCGGAATGGCACTCGGTCAAGGAATGGCTGGATATCGTGTCGCGCCGGATGCTGGCGAGCTTTTCGCCGGCAGTGTCGAATTTCTACAGTTCGGCCGTGACCTGGCTTGCCGATGTGCCGATCCTCGGCACCGGTTTCATGATCAGCGATGAGGGGCGGGGTCGCAAAAAGCTGATCGATACCTGTATCAGCCCCGCCGATGCGGTGTTTTCGGTCGATGCCGACGGGATGGCGGATGAACTGATCGTTGAACGCTGGCTGAACCCGGTGCAGGCAGCGCGGTATTACGGGCCAGAGGCGCTGCCGCCAAAGCTGCGCGAGCGTGCCGCCAGTGGCAAGACCGATGGTCGAACGCGTTTCCTGCAGGCGATGCAGCCGAATGACGATTTCACGCCCGGGCGGCTTGGCACCAAAGGCATGCCTTTCGTTTCCACCCATGTCTCGGAAGAGGGGCAGGCGGTGGTGCGCCAGGGCGGTATGCGGGAACAGCCCTTCGCCGTGCCGCGATGGGATGTCGATGGGTCGAACCCCTGGGGCAGGGGTCTCGGCTATCTGACGCTCGCCTCGGGGCGCAAGCTGCAGGCGATGTCGCGCGACAATCTCACCGCCGGCGCGCTGGCGGCGCGCCCGCCCATTGGCACCACGGGCACGCGGGCGGTGAAAGAGGGGATGAAAATGGCCCCGGGGGCGTTCCTGCATGGCGCTGTCAGCCATCAGGGCCAGCAGCTGATGCGCCCGATCATTACCTCGAACGGCCTGCCGATCAGCGCCGATATGGAACGGCAGGCGAAAGAGGAGGTTGAAAACGGTTGGCATGCGCAGCTCCTGACGCTGGTCGGGCGCACCGGCCTCGGGAACCTCGAGGTGATCGAGCGCATGGAAGAGCGGCTTCGCCTTCAGGCACCCTACCTCGGGCGGACGCAGACCGAAGGGCTGTCGGTCCTCCTCGAGCGGCGGTTCGGGCTGCTGTTTCGCGCCGGGCAGTTTCCGCCGCCGCCGAAGGAAATGGCCGGCCAGCCGCTGGATATGCGCTTCACGAGCGTGGCGGCACTGGCGCAGCGGGCGCAGGAGGGCGTCGCGGCCGCGCGGCTGCTGGAAGACACCTACAAGCTGGCCGGATCGCAGTCTGATCCTTCGGCTGCGGCCGAGATCTGGGATAATGTCGATACCGATCGGGCGCTCGGGGTGCTGGCCGAGGCGCGCGGCGCGCCCACGGTGATGCTGCGCAGTCCCGAGGCCGTCGCGGCCCGGCGCGAACAGCGGGCGCAGGCCGCCGCGCAACAGCAGCAGATGGCTATGGCGCAGCAGCTCGCGGCAACCGGCAAGGATGCGGCCTCGGCCATGGCACAGATGATGCCGCCGGAAGGGGGGATGTGATGCCGAGGAAGCTGAACAAGCGGAAGAAGCTGCAAGCTGCCCGCCTGAGGAAGGCCGAGGCGAAAAAGCTCAGGAGCTTTGTTTCCTCCACTTCGGACCTGAATGGTGGCGCCGGGCTGATACTGCCCGTTTATCTGGCGGCCAAGCTACGTTCATTCGGGATTTCTGACGGCTATATCGTCCAGAAGTCCTTGCCTTATCAGGGTCCGTTCTGATGCGCGCGATCCGCATTGCATACATGGCCGCGTATCAGGCGCTTTTCGGTCGCCGCGCCACCACGGCGCTGGCCGAGGGCTGGCGGCGCATGCGCCAGCATCCGCAGGTGATCCGGGATCTTTGCGTCCTGGGTCACCTGTTCGAGCCGGATATCGATCCGGAAACCGGGCGGCTTTACCCGACAGATGAGCTGATCGCGCGCGCCGCCCGCAAGAGCTTTGCCCTGGGCCTGCTGGCCCGGGCGGAAATCACCCATGACGAACTCAATATGATCCGGGAAGGACACGAGGGATATGAACAGACTTTTGGCGATGCTGATGGGGACTACCGCTGATGTCCGTCTCTTTCAGGCCGATGGCGCTGGCGGTGGTGCGCAGGGCGGTGCAGCTGCAGCTCAGGGAGGAGCGCAAGGCGGCGCAGCCGGAGCGACTGGCAATGCTCAAGGCGCAAGTGGCGCAAATGGTGCTGGAGCTGAAGGCGGACAGGGCGCCGGCGGGAACGCTGGCGCAGGAGCTGGCGAGGGCGGAACGGGCGCGGCTGGCGGCGGCGAAGGTGGCGAAAGGCCCTGGTATGAAGGCCGCACCTGGTCCGATCCCGCCCTGCAGCAGCACCTGATCAAATCGGGCTACCACAAGGGCACCGCCGAAGAAGCGCTGGAAAAGGCGCTGAAGGGCGAGATCTCGGCCGTCACCCGGCTGGGCAAGAACCCGGGCCAGCTGCTGGACGCGCCGGCCGAGGGGCAGAGTTTTGGCGACTGGCTGAAGGCGAACGGATCTCGCTTCGGTGTGCCGGATGCGGTGGACAAATACGACGTCAAGCTGCCCGATGGCCTGCCGAAAGACATGCCGATCGACGACGCGCTGCTGAGTGATTACCGGGCTTTCGCGCTGGAAAGTGGTCTGCCACCGGCACTGGTGCAGTCGAATGTCGATTTCTGGGCGAAGGCGATGGGCGGCAAGTTTACCGCGCTGGCCGCCGGCGCCGCGACGGCGGAAGAGAACCTGACAAAGGATCTGCAGAACGCCTGGGGCGGCAATTGGAAACAGAACCAGCAGCTGGCGGTTCGCACCTTCCAGGCGCTGGCGGCGGATATGAAACTGGCGCCGGAGACCGCGAAGCTGGTGGCAGAGAAGCTGAATGCCGGCATGGGCGATGCGACCTTGCTGAAATTCTTCCATAGCCTGGGCGAGAAGCTGGGCGAGGACACGCTGGCGATCCCACGCGGCGGCAATGCCCCGGCGCTGGCGCTGGCAGAGGCGCAGCAGCGCAAAGAGGTCATCATGGCTCGTCAAACCGGCGAGATGGCTGCGGCGAACCGTGCCCAGGATCAGCGCCGGATCAACGAGCTGACCAAAGAGCTGAACGGCCTGAATACCGTCATCGCGCAATACGGCGCATAAGGAGGATCCTATGCCGAAAGTATCTCTTACCAGTGCCTCGGGCTGGGTCGTGATCGGCCCACTTGCCGCCACTTCGGATTTTCAGGTGCGGCGGGGTGCCTGTCTGTTCACCACGGAGGCCCCGGGTGCCGATACCGATTTCGGGTTTGACCGGCGTGAGGGGGAGACCTGGACGGTCGGCTCCGGCAAGACGGTGCGGCTGCGGGCAGGTGCTGACTGTCTGGTGCATTATGAGGCTCTGGCATGAGGCATGATCGCCACCTTGGCCACCAGAAGGGCCATCTGGGCTGGCGTGGTTTGGGGCAGAGGGGGGTCTTCTCGCCTCTGCCGTTCCACCCATCCGACCTTTTCGCGGCCGGCCAGCCCGGTCACTGGCCGGGCGGCTACGATCCGACCCAGGCCAGGCTATGGCAAACTGCAACTGGCGTGGTAGCGCGGGTGGCGGCGGCAGGCCAGCAGGTTGCGATTGTGCCGGACCGCTCGCAGGGCGGCGCCCTCGGGCCGGAGCTGTCTGCCGCAGAATACACTATCAGTACCGCCAATCAGCCTGTCCATACGGCGGCAGTCGAGGGCCTCTATCGCTTTGACATGGAGATTGTCAGCGGTGACGGGCGGGCGCGGCAGCAGGGGACTATGCCCTCGATCGCACACACGCTTAGTTTCGCCCCCGCACTTCTGGAGGCCGATGTCATCGCCCGCCCGGGCAGCCTGTTGCGGATCAACACCAATGCGGCGACAGGCCTCGTCTGTCGTCCGACGCTGCGGCTGATCGCGGGCAACCATGCCTCTCAGGAGGTCGCGGTGGCTCGCCCAACGCTGAGCCAGAGTGGGGGCAAATGGTGTTTGGAGACAGACGGCGGCGATAGTCTGTCAATCACGCTGCCCGCCGGCACCTATGGCCGCGCCTGGGTCAGCGCTGCCGGCGTCGTCACGGTCGATACGGTCACCAACCCGACCAACGCCCTGATCCCGACCGCCGTGGGCGCGACACAGGCCGATGTGATCCTGCGCCAGGGGGCGTTCACGTCAACCGAAGAGGCGCAGATCCGTGCATATTGGGGGGGTCTCTATGCCTGATCAGATCCGCATCACCATCGCATGTCCGCTCGCGCATCTGGACGATGCCGCGCAGTTTTCGCGGGCCACGGGATACAGCGCGGCAGACGAGGCTACATTTACGATCTCGCCCGAATATCGGGATGCGGCCGGCAACCGTTACCGCGTGGCCTCTGGACTGGTGGCGGCTGTCTACCCCGCAAACGCCGCCGCGCCTCTGACCGCCCCCGAATGGGGCGCCGACATGGCCGCCGCCGCCCGCGCCCAGGCGCTGATCCGGATCGGCGGCCCGGCAGCCCCGGGCCAGATCACCGCCGTGATCGGCGAGGATGTGTCTGCCGCACTGGCAGAGCTGGGGCTCACCCGGATTGATCCTGTCTGAAATGGTTGCGCCGGCGGGGCCAGGGGAGGCTTCGCCGGCGCGGTGATCGCAACACCCTGCACAGGTCCGCGATCAGTGATCAAGATTTAGGGCTTGACAGATTTCAAGTCCAGCCAGAAATACTGATTCTGTAAAGGCGGGTGGTCTCGATAAACCGGGGTCCGCTGACCGGGGGGAAAGTCCTCACGCTCACGCGAGCGGCTGTTCCTTTTTCGGGCAGCATCGCACAGGTCGGGTCCGGCGTCTCGCCGGGGGGTCCTCCGAACACCGTTGTCCGCAACATGTTCAGAGGAGGGGCCAGTGAGCTACGCTGAACGATTTTCCCAGACCCACAGGATCAACTTTCAGGACGCCTCGCGTCTGGCGGCCGATTACAATGACAGCAGGCTGCGCCATACGGTTTCTGAGCAGCCTTGCGAAGGCGAGCAATCCTCGCCTGTGACCTATTACGACAGCGGCAAGGCCCAGCGTCGTGAGGGCCGCGCGCCGTCGAACCGCGATAATCCGGCGAACCGTCGCCGCCGCTGGCTGAAATACCAGCCGATCTTTGACAGCGGCGAATATATCGACAGCAACGACAAATTCCAGGGGATGGTGAATTTCCAGTCGCCCCTGATGAACCACCATTTTGGCAATGTGCGTCGTTTCATCGACCAGGATGTGATCATCGAAGGCATCTTTGGCGAGGCCTATGAGGGTGCGCTTGGAGGCACGGTCATCACCTTCCCGGCGACCCAGCTGATTGGCGTGGGGGTGCAGGCGGGTGCTGGTTCCGGCCCCGTCGGGATGAACCTGGAAAAGATCAAGGCCAGCCGCAAGAAGTTCGCGGGCGCGAAGAAGGACCTTGATGCCGAGACGCCCTTTTTGTTGGTGACGGCCGAGCAGATCGATGATCTCTCGAATGAGATCGAGCTGACCAGCACCGATTACCGCCAGGAGGCCGGGCCGGCCTTTTCGCGCGATGGCAAGCTGTCGAAGGTCTGGAACCATTTCCTGCTGGAATACCAGGACCTGCCGACCAAAATCGTCGGTAACCGCCTGGTGCAGCGCAATCCGGCTTACTTCAAGTCGGATCTGATGCTGGGCGTCTGGCAGGATGTGAAGTCCGATGCCTGGGAGGATACCGGCAAGTTCAAAGAACTCTACATGAACATCTGCGCCAATATGGATTGCCGCCGTCTGGATGAAACCGGCGTCAACGAGATCGAGAGCGATCTGCAGGCGGCCTGACCCGCACCTGCCCGAATGATCCGGGCGGGGCGGATCCCGCCCGGCCCGATCCCCGCATCATAGCGACAGGAGGGCCGCATGGCCGTTGTCAAACTTAAATCCACGATCTTCGGGGTCACTGGTGTCAATGGCTACCAGGCCCCGGATTCTTCTGCCCTTCAGGGGGTCTTTCACCGTGTCGCCGGCCGCGTCACCAATGGCGCGACCGACAATACCGGATCCACCTATCTGATCGCTCAGATCCCCTGGGCTGCGATCCTGTTGCATGACAGCAGGATCCGCACCGATGCCTGGGGCTTTGCGCAGGCTGTCGTCGGCACGCCGGAGGATCCGGACGGGCTTTATGACGCGGCGAAAGGGGCCAGCGCCACCGGCGTCGTTTTGTTCGATGTCTTCACCGCGAAATGGAACCAGCCACTCTGGAAGCAGCTGGGCCTTGCGAAGATGCCGAACAAGCCCTTTGCCGAGCTGATGTTCGTTGCCAGAGCCGATGCCACCGGCGCTGGTACTGCGGATTTCGACATCCGCTACGCCCTGCATATCTGAGGGCTGATCCATGTCTGTCCTCACGGCTGAAAGTCCGGTTGTCATCTGCCAGCGCGCGCTTGGGCTGGCAGAGGCGCGCAATCGTTTCACCAGTCTTGAGGACAGATCCAGCGAGGCGCAGGAGGCCCGGTTGCGCTATGATGCGCGTCGGCGCTCGGTGCTGGAAGCTCTGGACTGGGGTTTCGCGCGCCGGCGTGTGGTCGGACAGGACGTGGCCGGAGAGGCGACCCCGCCCGGGCTGCCGCGCGCCTGGGCCTTGCCGCCGGAATGCCTGCGGATCCGGGCGGTCTATCCGATGGGTTGCGACAGACTGATCCGGCATAGTCGCGAGGAATATGTCTATACCGAGGATCACGGCCCGGTTCAGATCGTTTTTACCCGCGATATCCACAATCCGGTTCTGTTTGCGCCGGCCTTCACGCAGGCGCTGGAATTCCTGCTGGCTTCGGAATTCAGCATGGTCTTCGCGCGATCGGTGAACCGTGCCGATGTGATGCTGTCGAATTTCCGCGCGGTCATGCAGGAGGCCGATGCACTTGAAGCGGCAGAGCGGTCAAACATCGGTGAGGCCTATGAGGCTGGCGCCTGGGCTGATGCGATCAGTTTTCCCTGGATGGGGGCGCGCTGATGGTCAGGGTCTCTCCGCCGGCGCTGTCATCCTCTTCCGGTGAATTGTCCGAGCTGATGCACGGCCGCCGGGATTTCTCCCGGTTTCAGAATGGTGCGCGAGCCTGCCGGGGCTTTATCCCGCTGCCTGAAGGGCCGGTCACCCGGCTGCCGGGAACCCGTTTCATGGGCTTTGCAGCGGGCGGTGCCGATGCGCGGATCATGGCTTTCGTGTTTCGTGATGAGGATGCGGTGCTGTTGGAATGGACGGCAGGCCTGCTGCGTTTCTGGCGGCAGGGGGTGTTGGTGCTGGATGGCGGTGTGCCATTCTCGATCATTTCGCCCTATACCCTTTCTCAGGCGAGGCGCCTGCAAAGCCTGCAGTCGTCCGACAGGATTTACCTGGCCGAGGGAGAGCTGGCGCCCCGCACGCTGAGCCGGTTCGCCCTGACCAGCTGGAGCCTCGATCAGACGCAATTCAACGGCGGCCCGTTCTCGGATCGCAACCTCGATCAGGATCTGCGGGTGCAGGTCTCGGGAACCTCGGGTGAGGTGACGATTGCCGCGACGGGGGCAATATTTGGGGCCGAACATGTCGGGACCCTGTTTCAGGTGGTCGAGACTGACGCTGTCGATACGCCTTACTGGACATCGGACATCGCCGCCGCCATTGGCGACCGGGTCTATTACGACGGAAAATGCTACGAGATCGTCGCCTGGGATGGATCGGTCGGAACTGTAAGGACAGGTTTCAGCATCTTTATTTCACCACCGGCTTCGTTTCGCGATTTTGAGATCGAGTGGGCGCAGATCACATATGACGCTTACTACGCCGGCCGTGTCGATGGCGGCCAATACAGGTTGGGCGACAGGATCAATCTGAGATACGCTGGCAGTGGCGGCGACGAAGGTAATGACCCTTGGGTTGCCTCCTATGAATGCGTTGCCATCTATACATCGTCCGCAGGTAAGACCACGGGTGTCAACGCGCCGACACATGCCGAGGGCGATTGGCTTTCGGGCAAGGGTGGCCCAATCTGGCGATATCTGCATAACGGTGCTGGCGATATCAGGATCACGGCGGTTGCTTCGCCCGTATCCGCTACCGGAACGGTTGAGCGGGCCATTCCGTCCGGCGTCGTGAACAAGGCTACTTATCGCTGGGCGGATCAGGCCTGGTCGGATGTGAAGGGCTGGCCAAGGGCTATCGGGGCTTTCGGCCAGCGCCATATCTATGGTGGCACGCGTATGGAGCCCCGGCGCCTTTGGCATGGTGTGATCAACGGCACCACGGATTTTGCCACTGGCCCGAATGATGATGATGGTTTCAGCTACCGGTTGAGCGCGAACCGTTCGAAACAGGGTATGATCCGGTCTATTGTCGAAGGATCGGATGAGCTGTTTGTGCTGACCGATGCGGATGAGATCGTCGGCCGTGCGACGGATGCGGATCGGGCTTTCGCGCGCGAGACCGCGAAATACACCATCGTCAGCGAGCATGGATCCTTTGATGCCCAGCCCGAGTTGGTTGATGGCTTGCCGGTTTTCCTTTCGAAAGATGGGGCCCGGCTGCTTTACGAGCAGGTCGAGCAGGCTACCGGACGTCTGAAGCCGGAAAATCTGACGGCGATATCGCGCCATATTTTCGGTGGCGGCGCGATCAAGATCGTGCGCCAGACCGCCCCACTGCCGCTGCTGTGGGTTCTGCTTTCCGGGGGGCAACTGGCCTGCTGCACCTTCGAACCCGGGCAGCAGGTGGTTGGGTTCAGCCGTCACGATCTGGGCGGGATGGTGACCGATATCGAGATTTTGCCTTCGGATGACGGCACCTCACAGGACCTGTGGCTTGTGGTTCGGCGCGAGTTGGGCGGGGTCATCCGTCATTGTGTCGAGCGGATGGAACCGCCCTTTGTCGACCTGGACGGTACGCCGGCTGATCTGTGCACAGCATGGTTCCAGATGTGCGGTATTCGCTGGGAGGGCGAGGCCTCGTCGACCGTCTCGGGCCTGGATCATCTGGCAGGATCCGTGGTGACAGCCTGGACCGATATCGGCGCGGTCACGGATCTTCTGGTTAGTCCGGCAGGCTCGGTGACGTTTCCCCGGCCCGTGACATGGGCCGGGATCGGTCTGGATGTAACCGATCGGCAGTATTTCGACACGCTGGATGTGGTGATCGGCCAGCCCGATGGTGGCGATGACGGGCGGCTGCGCACCCATCGGGTGAGCGGGATCCGGGTGCATCGCTCGGCCGGCGGCACTTTCCAGGTGCGGCGCAGTCTCGACGGCCGTGAGATCGAGGATACCGGTGAAGATCGGTTGTTCCCGGGTCTTGATGACCCGTTCGGAGCGCCGGCCCTTTATGACGGCGTCGTGGAGCTGGGCGGCCATAAGGGTTGGGCGCATCAGAGCTGGCTGCGGATCCGGCCCGAGCCGGGTGCGCCGCTGACGATCTCGACCCGCACCCCCACCATGATGATCACGGACGACTGATATGTGCGGTTTTGCTCCTCTTGCATTTGCCACCTCGGCCGTCACCGGCATCTACGGCGCTTTCAGTTCGCGCAATATGGCCAAAAGCAATGCCGCCATGTCGCGCTATGAGGCGGCGCAGACGCGCGAGATCGGCGCCTTCAATGAGATGCGGGGGCGGGACAAGATGTCCAGACTGATCGCCCGCCAGCGCGGCCAGCTGGCGGCGCGCGGCGTTGATGGCAGCGCCGGATCTGCGCTCGATCTGGGGGAGGAGGCTGCCTATGAGCGCTTTACTGAGGCACAGGCCAGCCGGTTCAACACCAATCAGCGCGTCACCGCGAAACAGAACGAAGCCGCGATCAGCGATTACCAGGCCAGTACCGGCTTCCTGAATGGCATGTTTGGCACCGCCGCCAATTCGATGACCCAGGCGCTGCAGCTCTGGCCCGAGCTGGGGGCCTGATCCATGGCACTGACGATCCCCGAAGCCCAGACCCCTTTCAGCATGGTCGAACAGCCGCGGCTGAACCCGAATGCGCCCACAGGCCTTGAGGGGTTGGGTGCGCTTGCGGATAACTTCGTCGCCTTCTCGGCCCGCAAAGTGCAGGCCGAGAATGACCGTCTGGTGCGCGAGACGCGGCTTTCTGCCATGAATGACATGGATCAGGCCCGGCTGGAATTCGAGACCGATGGCAATCTGGAAGGCCTGACCTCTCGCTGGGAAGCTACCGCTGGTAGCATCGCGGATAAATACGCCCAGTCCCTGCCGGAGTATCTGCGCGAAGACTTCAATATCGGTCTGCGCGAAACCATTGCGCCGCAGACCTCGGCCATCCGCCGGCGCGAATTCGCCCTTTTCCAGGATCGCGAGCGGGCGGCGTTCAACTCCTCGATGAGGGATTATGAGCGGCTGGCGGCTACGGCGCCGGATGGCGAGAGCCGGGATGCGGTGTTCCGCAATGTGGAAAGTGATCTTCAGCGCCAGGTCGATGCCGGTTTGTTGTCGGCGGTCGAGGCCGAAGCAATCATGGCGGACCTGCCGGCAAATACGGCCCGGATCGAGGCGCGCCGCCTGATCATTGATGACCCTGCCGCCTATCTTGATCGCGCGAAAGAGTTCGAGGCGGTTCTGGACCCGGCAGAGGCGTCAGATTTTGGCATGCTGGCGCGCAAGGGAATTGCTGATGAGCAGATCAGGCTGACGAAAGAGGCTGAGGTGCTGGGCGCCAAAGAAGCGCAGAAGCTGAAATCAGATATCGACAGTGCGATAAAGGTGATCGAGGCCGGGCTGGAATATGACGGCCTGATGGATCTGGCGGATCGTGCGCGCGGCAATCCCGAGGAATATGATCGACTGCGCAATGCGGTGGTCTTTGCCGAAGAGGAAAGCGCCTTCCTTCATGGCACTCCGTCCGAGCAAAAGGCCATGCTGGCTGAGTTCGACGCGCGCCCGACCACTGATCCGAATGATCCCTCACGTCGCGACAGGTTGGAAAAAGCGCGTCTTGCGACGGTCGAGGCCCTGGCGCGCGATCCGCTGGGGCATGTCGCGGCTGTGTCCGGCGTGGATATGGGAACCCTGGATCTTGCCGATCCTGCCAGCATGAAAGAGCGGCGGGAGATGGCGCTTGGCGTCTATCAGGAATGGACGCCAAGCGCGACCACGGTGAAGTTTTTTACCGCCGAAGAGGCCGAGAAATTCGGCGCGGTTCTTTCCGGAAAAGACCCGGACCAGGCTATCGCGGTGATCGCAGCCATAGATCGCGGTTTTGGTGACCTGGCGCCGCTGGCCCTGGACCAGTTGGGGGAAAAGGATCCGGTCGCCCATCTGGCGGGCCGGCTGGCGCTGGATACTGGCGACATGGCGGCCTCGCGGGCGATCCTGCGCGGTCGGGCGATGGAGCCGGGATCGAAGGCAAAAATGGCGTCGGAGTACCGGGCGGCGGTGCAGGCCGAAATGTCTGCATTGTTCGGTACGAGGATGGGGCCTGACGGTATTATCGGGTCTGACAGTGAGGCCCTCGCCACCTTCATGCAGGCGGTCGATGACCACTATGCTGCGACCGCGCTGGATATCGCCGATCCGAAATCGGCGGAGGGAAAGGCTGCCGTCTGGCGTTCGGCGCAGGCTGTTGCCAGCCGAACCAATCGTGGCGGCCAGGCCTTTGGCGGGGTGCAGACGGTTCATGGTCGGGATACGGTCTTGCCGGCGCGTCTTGACGCGAGACTGGTTGAACAGGCGCTGAGATATTTCGACGAAAGCCAATGGAAGCGCGCCTCGGAAACCGGCAATCTGCCCTTGTGGGAAAGGCCTAAAGGCTATGGCCGCTATGCCCAGAAGGGGCAATATCCTGTTACCGATTTCTCTCCGGATGAAAGGCGCAACCTTGTGGTTCTGCCAGTCGGGGATGGCCGTTATGCGCTTGGGACCCGGCAGCAAAATAATGAGGTGAAATACCTGTTCGATCCCGGTCATCCCCAGGGGATCTTCGTTTTCGATCTGGAGGAATTCGCCCTGGGCACAAGCCGGTGGGGGCAGATCGATGGCCAGTGAGGATGAAGATGTCGAAATCGCCCCGCTGGCCAGCGATGCTGATCCTCTGCCGATGCTGGAATTCGACGGGCCGGAAAGCAGCTGGTGGGAAATGTTGCCCGCCCAGTTCAACGAAGACCAGCTTCGCCGAAATCGCACAGGTGTAGCGGAGCGGCGACAGAGCCAGATCGAGGATGAGATGGTCTTCGGGATGTCGGAGCAGATCTATGGCGACCGTTTGGCGTTTATGAACAATTCGAATGCCGACCGGGCGCTTGAGCTTGAGGCAAAGGGCATCGCATTTCCGGATGGCCTCAATCGTTCGGCCGTCGAGGTCATGCTTCAAGCGGTGGAAAGCTTAAGGATCAGGGCGCCGGGCGAGGTCGCAAATCTGCCTTCCAGCTACGAGGAACTGCGCCAATTAGCCTATGAGCGGGCAGTGGCTGAGGTCAATGATGAGATGAATGAGGTCGAGAACCGGATCGGTAATCGGTCCGATCCGTCGATTATGGGAGGGGTCGCGGCCTTTATCGGCGGGGCCTCATCTATGCTGACCGATCCTATGCAGGCCGCATTTCTGGCTGTGCCCGCGACCAGCGGCGCCTCGTTTGGCCGTATGATCCTTTACGAGATGATGGTGGGCGGCGTGGGATCTGCCGTTGACCTGCCAAAGGCAAATGCGATGGCGGACTGGGCGGGTTGGCAGCGCCCGGATCCTGTGAATGAGGTCCTGTTCGGCGCCTTGGTCGGGGCGGCATTGCCGGTGGCCGGGCGCGGCGTCAAGGTTGCTGGCAACGTGTTCACGCCGAAAGGACGGGCCGAGAATTGGGAATTGCTGGGCTTCGCTGCGCGGCCAGAGGCGACGGATCTGGAACGCGGCGCAGGGAGCGCGCTCGCGCGTGAAGTGGTCAGTGATGATATTGCGCCGGATGGGGCGCTGGACGCCGCCGAAGCCGCCCTGATAGCTGACCGACTGCCAGATGCGCCGGCGGTGCCGGATGTGGTGTTGCCGGATCCGGGGCCGGATGCGCCGGCCAACTGGTCGCGGATCAGGAACGGGATTTTAGCGGGCGAAAGCGGCGGGGATTACGATGCGCTGTTCGGATATTCGAACCGGCAGGGTGGGCCTTTTGCCGATGTGAAGCTGACCGAGATGACGGTGGATGAGGCCATCGCTTTCTCGGCACCGTCTGGCCCCTACGGCCAATGGGTCAAGGCGCAGATCGGCCGGGTGGCCACCCCTATGGGGGGGTATCAGATTGTCGGCACCACTTTGCGCGCGGCCAAAAAGGGGCTGCGTCTGACCGGTAATGAGGTGATGACGATCGAGACGCAGGAGCGTCTGGGCCAATGGATCTACCGGCAGCAGGGAACCGGCGCCTGGGAGGGTTATCGCGGGCCGCGCGACAGCTTCACACCGTCATCCGGAGGGGGTTATTCCGGCGCTGGTCCCGGCGCGGGCTTGGGCTTTGGCCCTGGCGGGTTGGTGGCCCGTAACTCAGACGCTTTGTTTGATTTTATGCAGACGGGGGATTTTTTCGATCTGCTGCGGCCTGCTGGGCAGGCCGTGCGCGACACTGCGCAGGTCGGATCGCGGTATCTGGACGGTGGCCGGGCCAATGAAGACGTCTTTTTGCGTGGTTCGCGCGGTGGGGATACTGCCATCTTCGAGGCTCCTGCCGGCATGCCGCGCCTGGATCTTGCCGGTCGTGCGGAACGCATCGCGGTCGATGCGCGGGCGCGTGAGATCGATCCTGAGGCTTTTCGCCTGCAGGACAGGTCGGCCGCGCGGGAGGGCAGTTTTCGCAGCTGGCTTGATGATTTCGATGCCGGGCAGGCGCGCGATGTTGATCAGGTGGTCAGCCAGCTGCGCGAGCGCCGCGCGGATGTCGAGGATCAGATCCGAAGCAATCGAACAGGCGGCAAGGGTCGGCTGCGCCAGCAGCTGAAAGAGATCGACCGGGCGCTGGCAGAGGCGGCGTCGCTGCCTCGCAAGGCCAGCGGCGGTGATGTTGCAATCGTTCGGCGCCGGCTGGCAGAGGAGGGGGAGGCCGCGCGTTCGCTTGCGCCGCGCATCGGGCGAGCCAGGGCGGAGGCGCGGCGCGAGCTTGCCGAGCGTGCGCCGGTGGATATCGAGACGGGCCCGGCGCCGGCGAATGCGGATCCACTGATCGAGGGCATGGCGCGTATCCTTGGGCTGCTGCCAGCGCGGCAGGTGGTTCGTGCAGTTGATGCGGGGGGTGCTGCGCCGCCAGCGGGTGGTGCTGCGCCGATGGCTGAAGTGCTGAAGGATGTTCCGCCGCGGCGCTATGTCTCGCGGCTGGCGCTGGATCAGCCCTTTGATGATGTTGACCAGTTGTTTGCAAAGGCTGAACCGGCGCAGGCGCGGTTGGATGCCGAGGCCCGGATTATCGCATCTGATCTGGGTTTGACCTGGAAGAACCCCGGTCTGAAAAGGCGCCCGACGGTCGAAGAGAAGATTGCGCGCAAGGGCTATGCGAGCCCGCGCAATATGACCGATGTGTCGCGCGGCGGTTTCGTCATCGCTGATGCGGCGCAGGCTGATGATCTGATTGCCCGTCTTTCCGGGGTTTTTGATCTGGTCGATGAGGGATGGAAACGCGCGCCAGCGGGCTACATCGACCGCAAGCTTTTGATCCGCCACCCGGATGGCATGCTGTCGGAGGTGCAGATCTGGACGGATGAGATGCTGGCCGCGCAGGATCTGGGCACTGCGCTTTATACGCAGTGGCGCAGCCTGCGAGCGGGGCCTGAAGCGGATGCACTGCTTGCGCGGCAGATCGAGATTTATTCTGCCGCTGCGGCTGCGGGCAAAAATGCCGAGACATTCGCCTCGGTCGGCACCTCTCCATCGCCGATGCTCCACCCGAATTCGCGCCGCAGCACCGCCTCGTCGGGCGTATCGGACAGCAAACCGGACGTGGTAAACACGTCACCGGCATCGACTGGCACCCAGGGGGCGCCGGGTGAAAGCTGGGCAAGCGCGAACAACCCGCCCTCGGGCGTTGAGAACAGGGCGGCCGGTCGGCCATCCCAGTCTGAATATGATCGCAGTTTCATGGGGGATGTCCCTCCTGGAGTGGACAGTTTCAATATGGGCACCTCGGCGCCCGGTGTCAACGCTGGCGCTGATGCGGCGCAGGTGCGCCTTAAGCCCGGCCAGTTCGATGATCCGCTGAATGATCCGGTCGAGATCGCGCGCCTTGATCGTCTCGATCGCGATCTGGGGCGCGCGCTGGCAGACCCCGCATTCGATATGCGCATCCGCCCTGGCGAAAATGACGCGGCGGGTATCCTGCCGCCGGAAGTCTCGCTGCGCCAGTTCATGGCGGAGCTGAGCGAGGAGGCCGATTTCGTCGATGCGCTGAAAACCATCTGTAAATTGTGAGGAACAGGAAAATGAGCCGTAAGAAGATCGGTGAAGAAGTTTCTGAAGCTACTTTGAAAAATGAGAATGAAGTTGTCGCGGCCGGCACGGCGGATCAGGCATCGGTGACGGCGACGCAGGAGCTCGTCACCGAGGCCGGCGACCAGCCCGAGGCCGGCGACCAGCCCGAGGCCGGCGACCAGCCCGAGGCCGGCGACCAGCCCGAGGCCGGCGACCAGCCCGAGGCCGGCGACCAGCCCGAGGCCGGCGACCAGCCCGAGGCCGGCGACCAGACCGATGCCGGCGCCCAGACCGATGCTGATCTGCCGGGGCAGGCGGAAGACGTGAGCTATAACCCGGACGGCACTGGCTCTTTCCCCGCCGCCTTCCTGCTTTCCGGGGATCGTGCGCGCCGGATGTCCTGGGCACCTGGCTATGCGCTGCTGGTTGCGGATGCCGGCGGGCGAACGGGCGCGAAGCTGCAATTCATGATCACCGGATCACGCTCGGGCCTGATCGAGTGGAAGCCGAAACAGATGGCAGATGAACTGCTGGCGCAGGACTGGCAGGTGATCCCGATGGGCGCCGATGGCCAGCCGCTCGATCAGGTTGACCCCGTTGATCAGCCTGATCCGGTCGATCCGGCATGAGCCTGCATGATTGCATTCAGCGCGCGATTGACAGCGGCGATCTGCCGCCCAAACGCGCGCGCGCGGCGCAGGATCTGTTCGCTGAGCGGATGCAGGCCCATGCCAGCGCCGGCCCCGCTGCGGCGGATCTGGCGGCCGAGGATGTCTGGGTGATGCTGCGCGAGCGCCATATCCTGGCGAAGCGGTCGGTGCTGATGCAGGCCGAGGCGCAGATCCGCATGGTGCGGGATACTGCTGCCTATCGCGATGCTGATGGGGTTGCGAACGGTGCCCGGGCGGTGCGCGCCCATATCGAATGGGATCAGGATGCCGGGTTCGGCAATGTGCAGAGCACCTTTGCCGAGCTGGTCAGCCAGTATCGCCGCGATATCAGCGGCCTGATCGAGGATCACAGCCGGAATATCTTTGGCCGGGTGCGATCAAAAGCCAGCCTGATCAATATGGTGCGCGAGCTTTATGGCGAGGCGAGCGGAGACGCACGGGCGAAGGCCAATGCAAAAGCCGCGCGCGAGACGATCGAGCGCGCGCGGCGCGAGTTCAACGCCGCCGGCGGCGATATCCGCAAGCTGGAAGGCTACGGCCTGCCACAGCATTGGGACCGTGCCAAGGTCAGTGCGGTGCCGCGCGGCGAATGGGCCGAGCGCATGCACGATACCCAGGACTGGGCGCGGATCGTCGATCGGGAAACCGGCCTGTCCTTCGATCAGTCGAGCCGGGCGCGGCGGATCGGGTTTCTGGAACAGATCCATGACAATATCCGCACCGGCGGGTTGAACCGGCGCGAGCCTTCGGGCCAGCGCGGCGGGCGTTCGGTCGCGAAATCGCGCGCTGATCACCGGGTGCTGCATTTCAAAAACGCCGATGCCTGGCTGAAGGCCAATGATGAATTCGGCACCGCCGATCCGTTTTCGGCGGTGCTGAACCATCTGGACGGGATGGCGCGCGACACGGCACAGATGCGGGTGCTTGGCCCCAATCCGGCGGCGGGCCTGGAATTCCTGAAGCAGACCGCGCTGAAGCTGGCGGTTGAACGCCCCTGGACGCCGTCGAAGCCGATCACGATGTTGGGCAAGGGTCTGCCCTGGTATTCGACGGCCGAAAAGGAGGTGGGCGGGGTCGCGGCACAGGCTGAGCGGATGCTGGGCCTGATCAATGGCGCGGCCAATCAGGTGGAAAGCGACCTCTTTGCCGGGGTCATGGCGGAGACGCGGCATTTCCTGATCGCGTCGCAACTGGGTGGGGCGATGCTGTCTTCGACGGGCGATGTCGGGTTCATGGCCACCGCCTCGCGCCATGTCGGGATGGATCCGAAGAAGGTGCTGACGCGCTTTGTCGCGACGCTGGCAAAGCCCGAAAATCGCGCCCAGCTGCGCCGGGCCGGCATCATTGCCGAAAGCGCCGCCAATACCGGGGTGATCCAGGCGCGGATGTTCGGTGAGACCTTCAACGGCGCCTCGATGGCGAACCTGTCGGAATTCGTCATGCGGGCCTCGGGCCTGACGGCCTGGACCGATATCGCGCGCGGCGTGTTCAAGCTGGAATTCTATGGCCATCTTGCCGACAACGCCCATCTTGCCTTTGCGGATCTGCCGAAGTCGCTGCGCGAGCTGGTCTTTGAGGCGCGGGGGATCACGGCCGCTGACTGGGACATGATCCGGGCTACCGATCTTTACCGCGATGCCGCGGATCCGAAAGCTTCCTTTCTTATTCCGGGCGACATCGCCCGGCGGACGGATATCGATCCGGATCTTGCGCTGGATCTGTCGCTGAAAATCGGCGCTGCGATCCAGGAGCAACTGGAATTCGCGGTGCCGACCATGACGCTGCGGGGCAAGACCGCGTTGCGGGCCAATGCGCCGGCCGGGACATTCGGCGGCGAGATCCTGCGTTCGGTCGAGATGTATAAAAGCTACCCGCTGACGCTGATGTTCAACCTGATGAGCCGGGTGCTGTACCACAAGGTCAATGGCAGCCGGCTGGGCAATGTGCTGGCCTTCGCGGCGGTCGGGGTGATCGGCGGCGCTGTCGCGATCCAGATGAAAGAGGTTCTGACCAGGGGCCGCGATCCGCGTGACATGACGAAGGGCGAATTCTGGGCCGAGGCGCTGCTTCAAGGCGGCGGGCTGGGGATCTTCGGCGATTTCATCCGATCATCCGAGAACCGCTTTGGCGGTGGTTTTGCCGCGACGGCGGCCGGGCCGGTGGCTGGTCTGGTTTCTGATACCGGGTTTCTGACCATGGATGTTGCCCGTGCGATCTGGAACCGCGATGAGAAGTCCGCCCGAACGGCGGCGAAGTCGGCGGTAAAATTCGCCAATCGCTATGGGGGCCCGACGAACCTGTGGCAGGTCAACTCGGCCATCGACCGCATGGTCTGGGACACAATTACCGAATGGCTGGATCCCGGCGCGGCCGATGCTTTTGCCACCGCTGAGAAGAAGCGCGTCAAGGACTATGGCAATCGCAGCTGGGCGCCGCCGGGCGGCCCAGTGCGGCTGCCCGATTTTTCGAGTGTGTATGGATATGGAGGGGCGCCGTGACACAGGATCTGTCGCCGGATATTTGCGAGGTTTTCACTCTGCCTCTTTCCGGGGCTGCGACCATCCCCTGGCGCTATCTGGCCATTGCTGAGCACTCTGCCGACTGGCTGGCAGATGGCGAATATCTCGGGGCGGCGGTGATCGGGATCGACATCGCGATCTGGCCCGAGGGTGATGTGCTGGAAAATACCGGCACCGTGACGCCGCTGCGTGCGCCACCGGAGGAGGCGACGCATATGCGGCTCTGGCGCAAGACCACTGCCCGCCAGCCTTATCTCGCACCGCCGGCTGCGACAGGGGTCGAGAAATCGCTGGATCGCCATACTCTGCTATTGCAGGAGGCGGTCTGGTGGCTGGAACGCAGCTTGCGATCGACCACGTTGCAGCCGCCCTTCGTGCCGGGCGATGCCGGTGCGCTGCTGATGTGGGATGGCGATATGTTTGTCGCCGGGCCGGATGGCACCGACATTGCCGAGGCGTCGGAAAACGCAACCATCGCAAGGGTGGCAGCGGACCAGGCGGCGCAGTTCAACCGGGGGCCGCTGTTCAATGATTTGGCCGCGCTGCTGGCTGACAGCACCATGACCTATGCGGTTTCGGAAGCGCAGGTCCTGCCCGGGCAGATCGTTATGACGCGGGCGCCGGGCTTTTCCTATCGCGTCGCAGCTGCCGGCGCAGTCAACCATCAGCTGGTCACGGCTGGCGGTGTGAAGCTTTATGTGATCCCGTTTGAGCCGGCCCGAGCTTTCCCGTCGCAGGCTGCGGCCGGGGGCGATACCGCGACCATCACCGCCCTGGAGGCCATCGGCCCGCTGCATGTCGATCTGCAGGGCGGCAGCTATCAGACGACGCTGGCAGCCGGGTCTCTGGCGAATACCTATAGCGGAGGCAGGCTCTATGCCCGCAACCACCTGAACCGCCCGATCCGGGTGAAGACCCGTGCGCCTTACTCTGAGGGCGAGATCCTGCGCAGCGGGCGCAAATCACCGATCATCTCCTTTCGGGGCAAGCGTGGGCTGCACCTTGGCACCTCGATCCCGGCACAGGGCGGCACGGTGGACAGCTATCCGGCGCAGATCGCCAGCATCCTTGGCTGCGAGATCGTCAATATGTCTTTCGGATCGTCGCACGTGTATTGTTTGCCGCTGGCCCAGATCAACCCGTCCGGCGTGCAGGCGCAGATCCTCAGCCTGTCGATGACGAATGCGGATGTGGCGGCCGGTCTCGCGCTTTATGGTGCCGGATCGGTCTTTGACCCTGCCAAGGCGCCGCTGCACGCGCAGGCCCAGACGGTGGAGGCGCGGATCCGGGCGCCCTGGCAGGCGGCGCCGTTTGATTTCGTGGTGCTGGACCACGCGCATAATGATCAGTTCCAGGCTGCCGGCACGCTGACGCCGCCGAACTGGGCGATAAGCGGCGTGACCATCGGCGCCCAGACGACCATCCATGCCCCGGGTCATAGCTTTGCAGTGGATGAAGCGGCGATGATCCGGGTGACCGGGATTGCCGGACTTGATTATGCCTGTGGCCGGGTTGAGGCGGTGGCCGGCGACTATGTCACCATCGCCTATGACAGCGCGGGGCTGGCCGGTGCCTTTACCGCCGGCGTGATCACCAGGCTTGACCGCAGCACCATCTTCGGCGGCTGGGATTTCGTTATCGCCTATAACCGCAACTGTGCGCTGCGCTATGGTGCTGGCGCCAGCGAGCCGGTGTTCATCCTCGCCACCGCGCCCAGCGAGTTTTCCAGCCTGGCCGCGCAGCCCGGGATCTGGGCGGCAAACAGTGCCGTCCTCGAATATGGCGAGGCGCGCGGGTTTGCGGTTTTTGACGCCGCCGTCGCCATGCGAATGAAGCTTGAGGACCAGCCGGTCTATTTTGAGGATGGCACCCACGCGACCAGCTATGCGTCCCGCCGCGTGATCGCGAATATCTGGTGCGAGTGGCTGCAAGGCGGCGTCGTGCCGACGATCAACCCCGATCACTATCTGATCAGGGCGCGCCCGAATGAACCGGTTCCGGATCAGGCCCTGCTGTGCTGGTCTGATATGGATAAGGGTATGGTGCCGGTCGCAGAGCGCATGGCTGCCTGGTCGGTGCTGGCCTCGGAAAGCTTTGATGCCTCCTTTGCCGGCTGGACCACAGGTGGCACCCCGCCGGTGATCGCGGGGGGGCCGCAGGGCAATGCCCTGAGGGTCCAGGCTGCTGCCGGGGCCCAGTCCTATCTGACGCGGGCGCTGGCCTTCAGTTCGGGCGTCAGGGCCGAATTCGATCTGCTGTTGCCTGCCACAGTGGGGCTGGTCGCCTCCGGTTCTTCGACCGCGATCAACGTTGTGACCATCGGAGACGGGGTGATCCATACCGGGCTGCAATTGGTTATCACCACGACCGAAGTGCGCCTGCGTGCGCTGGTGCGCGGTGAGAGTGGCAATCCTGCAACGCAGGTCACGGGCACCGCGACGCGCCTGCCTTTGGCGGCGGGTCGGCTTTACCGTGTCAGGCTGGACGCGGTGCGTGAAAGTGCGCCTGGTAAAGCTGACGGGCGGGCGCTGGTCTCGCTGGATGGTGATCTTATGGCGTCGCCGCTGGTCATCCCGGACAGCACCCGCGCTGATGACACGCTTCTGGCGATTGGTATTGCCAGCAACAATACCACGCTCGGGGCTTTCACGGCCTGGATCAGCAATCTGGCGGTTGAGACGCGCGAGCGCCAGACGCCGGTAAGTGGCGCGATCCCGGCAGCCGCGGTGCTGAATGTCGTCGATGGCATGATCGTGGGGTGGACGCTGTGACGGATCAGCTCACGATCTGGCAGGAGATCTGGCGCGGCGTTCTCGCCTCGGGCGCCGTCACCGGCGTCATCACCACCGCCGCATGGGGGGCCGCTGGCGGCGCGACATCTGCACTTGCCGTCGAGGTGCCGGCGCGTTCCGCCCTGAGACAGATCGCCCTGGGCGCGCTGGTAGCGGGTGGCAGCGGATCGTTTGCTACCGCCGGCGTCGTGGTTGGTATGCGCTGGTTGACAGGCGCTGATGTGCCGCCGGATCTGATCCCGGCTATCGGCGCCGGCGCAAGTGCCTCTTACTTCGCCGGCGTCTTTGGCCCCGCAATCATTGAGATGATCCTGCGCCGTATCATGGGCCGGCGCCCTCCGGGCGGCAGCGAGGGTGATGCCGATGGGTAAGCCGCACCAGATCCTGCGGCGGGAAAGCCGCTGCCCGATGGCCGATTTCTTTCAGCGGATCCGTGTCGGGCTGATCGGCGCGGGTCTGATCCTTCTCATTTCCGGGGTGATCCGATGGATTATGCACTGATCAGGCCTATTTTCGGCGGCCGGCTGCGCCAGTCACAGGTTGATGGTATCGGCGCGCTGCTGGCCGTGACCGAGGGGCTGCCACGCCCATGGCGCGCCTATCTGCTGGCAACGCCCGTGGTCGAGACAGACCTCACCATGCAGCCGATCACCGAATATGGCAGATGCAGCTATTTCAACAAATACGAACCGGGCACCCCGATCGGGAAAAGGCTGGGCAATACCCGCCCAGGCGATGGCTATCTGTTCCGGGGGCGCGGCTATGTGCAGATCACGGGCAGGGGCAACTATCTCCGTGCCGGCCGCTTTCTGGGCCTCGATCTGATCGCAGAGCCGGATCTTGCGCTGGATCCGGTTCTGGCCGGGCGCATCCTCGTGCAGGGCTGCGTGGATGGCTGGTTCACCGGCAAGCGGCTTTCGGATTACCTCGACCGGCCGCAGCCAGATTATCACAACGCCCGCCGGATCGTGAATGGCCTCGACCGTGCGGCCGAGATCGCCCGCTGCGCCCGTCTCTTCGAGGCCGCGCTGCGATGATCCGGATCCTTGCAGCAGTAGCCTTGCTGGCTGCGCTGGCTGCCGGCGTGCAGAGCTGGCGCCTCGATCTGGCGCGTGATCGTGCTGAGGCGGCCGAGGCGAAGGTATCAGCCTATGCCGAAGCGGCCCGGATGCGCGCCGATCAGGACCGCCGGCAGGAGGCGCTGCGGCGTGAGGCGGTGGCGCTTGATCAGGAGTTGTCAACAATGGAGGGTGCCGATGGCGCGCTGTCTGATTATCTGCGTGATGCTGCTCGCCGGCTGTGGCCCTGACCCTTCGGCGCTGTCGATGCTTGACCTTGCACCATGCCCTGGCTGGATGGGCGCGGCGCCCGAGACAGAGGGGCAGCTGGCCCGGGCTGCCTCTGCAGAGCGTGCCGGGCGGCTTTGTGCGAATGAAAAGCTGGAAACCGCCGCCGAATCGGTGCGCCACTGATCGGACGCTGTCCGACTTGGGGCCGTTTGGTTCTCTAACTTATTGAATTATATAGTGTGTGTAGGTTGCTGTAATTCCGATAACAGATTGTTATTGTTCTGGTGACCCAACACTACGAATCTGGGGGTCGGGCGTTCGAATCGCTCTGGGTCCGCCACTTCCATAAAATATCTGTTATTTGTCAAAGCCCTGCGGGGCGGTTTGTCAAACTATCCTAGAAGGTTTGACAGTTGATAGTCATCCTTCTTTTCTTTCGAGCGCAAGCATTCCCTGCGCAGCGAGTTCTTTTCGGCTTGCCGCCCTAGTGTAGCGGTTCACCTCAGCAGTCGATCTGTGGCCGGATATAGCCATGATCTGATGCTCAGAGCACCCCGCTTCCGCCAGCCTGCGGCAAGTCGCCTTGCGCAGCCCATGCGGTGACAGCCCGTCCGGCAATCCGGCTTCGCGCACCATTGCCCTAAACCAATTCGTGAAACCGGGCGGGGTGAATGGATGGCCTTGAGCAGTCATCAGGAAGCTAAGATTATCGAGGGGGAGCGCGTCGAGAACTGCCCGCAGGTCAGCGTGAAGCGGGATATGCACATCCTGCCCCGTCTTTTGCTGTGTGATCGACAGAATGCCTTTGCGGACATGCTGCCGCCCCATGCGCACAACATCACTGCGCCGTTGCCCGGTGTAGAGCAAAAGCATTAGCGCCAGATGCGCGCGGGTGCCGGGTTTGTGGTGCTCTTCGAAGGCGGCGATGTGATCCTCTTCCCATGTCAGGAAGCCTTCAGTCTTGTTGCGTACCTTCCTGACACCTTGAGTCGGATCATCACCACGCCAGCCCAGTTCGACAGCGTGACGCATCAGCAGATGCACCATTCGCAGCATGTTGTTCGCAGCAGCGGGCGTTGCCGCCTTGTCGCTGACCAACTTTTGCAGGTGCTTGCGTTCCATGTGGGCGACTCTCTTGTCACCATGTTCAGCCCGGAAGCGTTCGATGATGCCGCGATATGTCGCCTTGGTGGAATCACTCAGGCCGGTGAAATCGCTGGTCTTGTAGAAGCTGACCACAAGCGCGGACACACTGCCCGCAATGGTTTGCTTCACGCCGATTTCCAGCTTCTCGCCATTTGCGGCCTTCTCATATGCCGCCATAAACTCTGGCGTCCATGGCAGGCCCGGAAGCGCGCAACGGGGGAAGCCAGGGCGGCGATAATACCAGCGGAACGTGCCGTGGCGATCTTCGAAGCCCTGACAGTATCGGGGCGGTTTGCGTAAGAGTTTCATCCTTTCAGTCCCAGTCATTGGTTTCGGGGGCTGAATCGTCACCCGGAAGGGCATCAAACGCCAGATCCAAAGCGCGCACGTCCCAGATTGTCCGGGCATACACGCGCTTGGGGGCGGGCATTTCGCCAGCTTGCACCATCTTATCGAAGGTGGAAGGGCTGACTCCGATGTAAGCCGCCGCCTCTCCACGCGACAGCCCACGCCGAGTGGGCGGTGCAATCGGCGAAGAGGGGCGAACTTGAGTCTCCATCGGGTCAGATTGCCACGCCGTTCTTTGCGGCTTCGGCAACTTCTGCCGCCTTGATCTCGGCAGCGGTGGCGGGCCGTGCCGCGCCCAACGTGTCAAACTGTTTGGCTTGGGCCGGGGTGGCATCGAAAACCGATTTCGGCGGCACGATCACCTCATCGGGTAGCACGATCTGATGCTTTGCGTAGAGTTTCGCCATTGTCTGGATCTCCTCAGAAGCCGCTCAGGCGGACGGTGACGGTTGCGGTCGAAGCGGCAGCAGCGGCTACAGCCACGCCCAGTTTGGTGTTGCTGGTGGCAGTGGTGGTCGCCAGTTCAGCGGTGGCGTCCCAATAGACAGCGGCACCGACAGCGAAGGAATTGGCGGAAACCTTGGGCAGTTCGAACACACCGACCGTTGCCACATCGACAGGGGCACCGCTGGCAGCGTCACCCGATGCGATGCCGACGATACCCGCCAGCACCTCGGCACCAGTGGCACCGAAAGCCGGGGTGTTGCTCCACCGCTTGCCGGAAGCGCCTTCCAGCATTCGGACGGCGGCGGGGCGCGGTGGCGTGGTGTTTCGGTTAAGGATGCGCGAAAGCAGGCCCATGCAGATCAGCCTTTCAGCAGCGGCAGGATTTCCGCGATCAGGCGCGAAGCGGGCAGAGAGAAACGGGCCACTTCCGGGCTGACATTTACGAGCCCCGCGCTGAGCGCAGCATTGCGCACACGGTCGTCAGCACCACGGTCGGTTTGCCAGTCCGATTTGACGGTGACACTGCCGTCAGCGCGCATCACAATATGGACAGCGAAGGTCTCGCCCGCTTCCACGCGGTCAATTGCTTCCTCGCTCCGCAATACCCCACGAAAGCCGGAACCCTGCTTCTTAGTCCGCTCGCCTGACCCGCTGAGCCAGCGCGCCAAGGTGTCAATCGTGGGACGCGGCAGGCCGAATTCAGCGGCAATCTGTGCGAAACGGATGGTGACGGCAGCGGCAGCGTCATAGAGGAAGACGCGGCCTTGCTGAGAGGTCGGGGGCAAGAAGTGGCGTTGCACGAGGTTGCGCAGCCCCTTCTCAAATTGGGCGTGCGTGTCGTCTTCAATGGCATCAAGCCGTGCGAATTTCGCGGCAATGTCGGCCAGGGTATAAGTGTTCATCGGTGCTACTCCGCAGCTTCTTGGCTCATTATCTCACTTTTGAGTTGTAGAGTCCAGAATAATCTGCCATACACTTCACATCCCAGAAGTGGGTTCCATAGTTTCTCCTTGCAAACGGCGGGGGCGGTTTGCAGATCGCCCCTACCACCAACGCTGCCGGGCGGTTTCGTCCTCCACCGAACACCTGGCGGTTAGCGCCCTCTCGATCCGGCAATACGGGGCCGTCAGTTCGAGAGGGCGTTTTCATGTGAGGACAAGAGAGGGCGCCCCCATGAGTCTAGAAGCCGCTTGCAAGGCTGATCGCCGTTTCGCCCGCCGTTTTCCTGATCGAGAATGTTGGTTGCGCCCTGCCACGCCTGCCGAGCGCAAGGCCATGTTTGGGACCGGGGTGGATGGTGGCTGCCCAGCCTCGATCCAGGTGGGCACACCGTCCAGCCACTCTTGCAGAGGGTCGGCGGCGAGCACTTTCAGTTGATCATTGAGCCGCTGGGCTTCTTCCTGTTGCTTGATCAGCGACAGGGTCATGTCGTCCACCGCACCGCCCGAGAGCCGTGCGGCCTCTGGTGCCCGAGCAACTTGCTCACCGCTTCCAGCGGAACGCCTTTGTTCAGCATGGCGGTGGCGATGGTCTTTCGCAGCGTGTGAGCGCCCAGCGGCTTTGGCCGGACTTTTTCCCATACATCTCTCGGATGCTCTTTCCTGACCTGCGCTCCGGCATCCTTCGGCGCTGGGAAGACGTAGATCGTGGAGCGGCGGGGCAGGGCGGCGAGAAACTGCACCACATAGGGCGGCAACCCGAAAACCTTGTCCTCATCTGTTTTTGTAGCGCGCCGCCGGGATGGTCCATGTCGCCGCCGTAAGATCCAGATCAGCCCAGCGCATCTCCCGCGCCTCGATACCGCGCGCCGGGATCAGCATCAGGAACCGGATCAGCGCAACACCTACAGGATATTTATCCTGCACCGCCGTCAGGCGATCTGAGAGCGCGCCCATGTCGTCCAGGGTGAAGATGTCCAGCCGCCGTTTCGCGGTGCTTTTCTCGATCCCTTCCAGTGGGTTTGCCAGGCGCGCCAGTGACCGGTGTACCGGATAAAATCTGGCTGATGGACACGCGGGCCTGCGCCATCAACGACGCACTTCGGCACCGGGCGGGGAAACTGGATCTGCAACACGCCGCGAAGCATAAGTGGTTCGAGATGACGGAGCGCTATATCCGGAGCCGCGACGAGGGCGCGAACAAGGTCATTCAGCTGCGCAATGGAACGAGAAGCCGACGTCTTGGTTTCGCCTTAACACAGGCGTAACGCAGGGAATAACATAGGTTTTTGATCAGTCCATCGTAACAGGCTGATATTACTCTATTTCAGTGGTGAGCCCGACAGGATTCGAACCTGTGACCCACTGATTAAAAGTCAGTTGCTCTACCAACTGAGCTACGGGCCCACCGTGGTTGTGGCGTTTAAGGAAGGTCGTCGGGAGGGTCAAGTCCCGCAGCGCCTTTTTTAAACATTTTTCCGAACCACAGTTTTTTGTTGGTTTGAGCTGCTGCCGGTTTCGTGGACAGCGGGTTAAGCCAGCTTAGCATGTGCTTCGAACTCCATCTGATCCTGAAAGGCCCGGCGATCCGGACATCGCCGTTGCTCAGGCTGAATGTGACGGCGGGCTGGCCGCGGCGCCACTTCTGGACAGGTGGGAAGTTGTGCGTGATGCCTTCGCCTACACATCCTCTACGGTCGCGTCTGGGCGTTAATTCAAACCGAGATGTTTGGGCCTACAATTCCTCGCGCGATTTGCTCGGGGAAAACATGCGGTCGATGATTGCGACCTACAACGCCGAAGTCGCAAGATTGCCGCTCAAGCCTGAAGCCCTCGCGACGGCCGAGTTCGTTACTTCCGATCCGCGCAGAATAAAATGGTCAAGTAGCCTCGTTTCTCGTCTCGAACGGGGACAACTGGGGGTCTTTTCGACCGAAAACATGGTCGTTTCGACCTATCGCCCGTTCCAAAAGGCATGGATTTACTACGACAAGATGTTCATTCATCGCCCAGGACAGATGTCGAGCATCTTTCCTGAACCAAATGTCCCCAACCTTATCATAAGTGTGCCCTCGCCGGGCAATGTAACCCCATTCTCGGCCCTCATGACCGATTCAATGCAAGATCTTTCAGTGACCGCTGCCAAAGCAGGGACGCAGTGCTTTCCCCTCCATTTTTTTGATAGCGGAGAGGGCGATGAAGGCGGGTTTTTCGCTGATCAGTCGGGCAAAACCACACAGCGTTATGCGATCACTGACACGGGCCTAAAGCACTTCCTAGACGCCTACCCCGGCGAGGCGATCACCAAGGAAGACCTTTTCTACTACGTCTATGGCCTGCTGCATTCCGAGGATTACCGGGCGAAATACGCCGACAACCTGTCCAAGGAACTGCCCCGCATCCCCCGCGTGAAAACCGCCGCCGACTTCTGGGCCTTCAGCCGCGCGGGCCGCACCCTCGGCGACCTGCATGTGAACTATGAAACCGTCGAACCCTACCCGGTCACGATCAAGCAAGGCGATCTGCGCCTCGCCGACATCAAGAACCCCGAGGCCTTCTACCGCGTCACGAAATGGGCCTTCGGCAAGAACGGCAAGGAAAAGGACAAGACCACCGTTATCTACAACGCCAACATCACCATGCAGGACGTGCCCTTGCCGATCCTGCTGCTGGCCCTGACGCTCGCCTCGCCCGCGTTGGGCCAGAACTTTTCCTGCCGGATCGGCACGCAACCCGCCTGCCTCGACTATGGCGACAAGGTCTGTTCAAGCAGCGGTATGTGCGTCGATCAGAACGCCGCCTGTTTCGACAAGTATCAATGCAACTACGAGGGGTTCACCTGCAAATCGAACGTCACGGAATGTGCCGAGACCCATGATGCACTGCTGAGAAAGCACAACGAGCTGGTCGACGATTTCAACGAGAACCTCGAATTGGCGAGAGGTATGGCCACCCGCCTGGATGAAATCGAGACCTGCTTGCTATATGCAGGAAATCTTGACGATGCAAAGTCATGTGGGCGGTAAATTATAGACGAGTAGCCTCCGTCAACGAGGCTAGCGGCTCTCCACCCAACTTGAGACCATTACCTGTCTGCCGCTCGCTGGAAGATCCCCAAAAGCTCTGAAAAGACCGTTGCGGACGCCGTGAATGGCAAATGCGGACCGAAACCTGTCAATTGCGGCAAGTTAGCCCGCAGCTGACAACAGCAACAACGCCGGTCAGAACCACTGACCGGGCTCCATCAGGCCCAGATCCATCAGTTGCTGGCTGCCCCAGCGGAAGGGTTCCGAGCTGTGCCAGCGGAAGCTGCGGATCTCGCTGCGGCTGCCGGGATTGGTGCGCAGCGCCTTGGCGGTGCGGAAGGAGCAGATTGCCGCACTCAGATTGTGGTGCCAGGGGCAGGAATAGGTGTTCATCTCCTCATCCGAGAAGGTGAAATCGGGCCGCAGCTTTGCGCCTCTCGTCGCACGGAACAGCGAGATGCGGTCGATTTTGCGGCGCGTCCAGGGGACATGTTCCTCGAACCGCCAGCGCAGGCCGCCGAAGAAATCCATCTGGCGCTCTTTTTCCGTCCAGTCCTTTTCGGGATCCTTGCGCTGCAGCGCGTAATAGCCGGCACGGTCGAGATGGGCATCCTCAAGCGACACGGCATTGGGATGGGCAATCAGATCGCAGGCATAAAGATCAACCACATAGCTCAGCATCGCGGAGCGGCGCTCTTCGGTGTGGAACGTGGTCAGATCGCGGATCGAGCGGGTCTCGCAAAAGGGGAAGAACAGGAATTCCGCGTTGTAGCAGTAAAAGATCCACTCACCCGGGATCGCCAGCGCGATCTGGTTCACCGCATTGACCAGCGCGTCCTCGACAAAGGCATCGGCCAGGACGCGATCGATCTGCTCTTCCAGCTCGGGGGGGACGATGATCTCCTCGCCGGCCAGCAACACAACCCGGCCAAAACCCAGATCGAGGTGATGGCGCAACGTCGCCGCCAGCTCGCAATTATCCTCGGCGAGGATCAGGGCGACCGGGCCTTTCAGCGCTTTGCCGGAGGCGCCTCCCGCAATGGGCCTCACCTTTTCCACAAACTCGCTGATTGAACTATATTGCATCTTACGCCCGGGATGGTTTGGCGGCACCGTTCGGGCCTTGCGGCAGAGTCCGCTATCCCGGCGTCGAAGACAAGAGCGCCGAAGCCTGTCTGGCTGTGGCTGCACCGGGGCTGCATCGGGGGGGGCATCACCGGGGCGCAGCATCGGGGCTGCCCGGGCATGGCGTTGCCCCGACCGCTGCCCGCGTGTAAAAGCGCCCTCCAGGAGGCCCGCAATGTCGAACCCCGAAAGCCTGACCCAGACCGCAGACAGCGCCGCCGGCGGCGCAACGGGCGGTGAAACCGGCACGGAAATGGTGAAGAAGCTCTTCATCAAGACCTATGGCTGTCAGATGAATGTCTATGACAGCGAGCGCATGGCCGAGGCCATGGGCGCGAAGGGCTATGTGCTGACCGAAACGGCGGATGATGCCGATATGGTGCTGCTCAACACCTGCCATATCCGCGAAAAGGCTTCGGAAAAGCTTTATTCCGATCTGGGGCGGCTGAAGCCGCTGAAACGGGAAAAGCCGGATCTGAAGATCGGGGTCGCGGGCTGCGTCGCCCAGGCCGAGGGCGAGGAGATCCGTCGCCGGATGCCGCTGGTCGATATCGTGGTTGGCCCGCAGGCCTATCACCGGCTGCCGGCAATGGTCGAGGCCGGCGGTGCCCAGGTCGATACCGATTTCCCGGTCGAGGATAAGTTTGAACATCTGCCGCAGCGGAAGGGCTATCGGGGCCCGACGGCGTTTCTCACCGTGCAGGAGGGCTGCGACAAATTCTGTGCCTTTTGCGTGGTGCCCTATACGCGGGGCGCCGAGGTCTCGCGGCCTGCCGCCCGCCTGATGCGCGAGGCGCGTGAACTGGTTGAACGCGGCGTGCGCGAGATCACGCTTCTGGGGCAAAACGTCAACGGCTATCACGGCGAGGGGGAGGGCAGGGACTGGACGCTGGCCCGGCTGATCCGTGAACTGGCGGAAATCGACGGGCTGGATCGCATCCGCTATACCACCAGCCATCCAAATGACATGGATGACGACCTGATCGCCGCCCATGGCGATGTGCCGCAGCTGATGCCCTATCTGCATCTGCCGGTGCAATCGGGTTCGGACCGTATCCTCAGGGCGATGAACCGCAAACACACCCGCGATCAGTATTTCCGCCTGATCGACCGCATCCGGGCGGTGCGGCCCGATATTCTGATGACCTCGGATTTCATCGTGGGTTTCCCGGGCGAGACCGACCAGGATTTCGCCGATACCATGGATCTGGTGGCCCGTGTCGGCTATGGCGCGGCGTTCTCCTTCAAATATTCCGCCCGTCCGGGCACGCCTGCGGCCGAGAAACCGCCGGTCGAGGCAGCCCTGGCCGATTCCCGGCTGCAGGCGCTGCAAAAGCTGATCCTTGACCAGCAACATGCGGCCCAGGCGGCGATGGTCGGGCGCGAGATTTCCGTCCTTTACGAGAAACCGGGGCGGCTGCCCGGGCAGATGGTCGGCAAATCCGATCATCTGATGGCGGTTCACGTTACCGATTCACAGGGACGAATAGGAGACCTTGTGCGGGCGCGGGTGACAGCTTCGTCCTCTAACTCCCTTGCGGCCGAACGGCTTTTCTGAACGGTCTCCGTGCCGTGAAAACGACAATTTCCAGCGGCCTGTGCCATTGTTTCCCGGCCCGCGAATGGGGCATCGCGAACACATCATCTTGTGTGCAACTGAAAGTTGAACTCCACATAAATGAAACGGTTGCGGTAAATTTTTCTTTACTTGCGCGTGACCCCGGGTCAAATCTGCACCTGCTGCACAAGACATATAGGGGGCTGGCTGTGAACATGTTTTCACGCGCCGCGCGGATGATGGGCGCCGGGCTGGTGCCGGCTGCGACCGCGCTTGCAATCGCGATTTCCGGAGGCACAGCCGCGTTGTCCCAGAGCACGATCGACCGCAGGGTCGTGACCGGCCAGATCGAATGGGGCGTCTGGGTCGATGATGACGGCTGTATGCACTGGTGGGCCGATGGCGGTCTCGAAGGCTATATGGTGCCGCGCCGCGACCCGAAAACCGGCATGCCGGTCTGCCTGAAAAAGAACCTCTGCCTGACCGAGAATACCGATCAGCTTTTCGCTACCGACAGCGCGAACCTGACCAAAGCCGGTCGTCAGCGCCTGGCGCAGTTCTTCTCTTCGACCGATGCTTTCGGCTATGCGATCTACGGCCATACCGACAGCCGCGCCTCGGATGAGTATAATATGAGCCTCTCGCAGCGCCGCGCGAAGGCGGTGGCGGATGTCGCCCGTTCGGTGGGCGCCTCGGTCGAGCGCGAGATCGGTTTTGGCGAGCGCAACCCGATTGCCTCGAATGCCTCGGCTGGCGGCATGGCGAAGAACCGCCGCGTCGAAATCGTCTGCTATCGCTGGTAAGGGGGCATGAGCATGAGCGTGAAACTTGTGACAGTGCTGCTCGGGGCCGGCCTGCTGGCAGGCTGTGCCGAGAGTTTCGAGGGAACCGGCCGCTATTCCGGTCCGGATTCGGTGATCGCGACCGGCGTGGACAAGGGCCGTGACCGGGGTGTGCTGCAAAACGGCCGCGCCGCTATCGCCTATGACCCGGATGGATGCCAGAACTGGATCATTGATGACGGTCTCGAAGGCTATTCGACGCCGCGTTTTGATCCGGTATCGGGCCTGCCGATATGCAATGACAAATATCCGCCGGGCACCGTGCTGGGCGATTACCAGTCTGCCAATCCGGGCATCCAGGACCGCGTTCCCGGCCCCGGCCGTAAGACGGTCGTTGTGCGCCGCCCGAACTGATTTGGCCGAACTGAGATGGCCGCACCGAGACGGCCAGGCCCGCGCGCGCGGCCTCTTGCAGATGTGAAGCCAGAGATAACGGGCCGCAGGCATTCCTGCGGCCCGTTTCCGTGCCGTCCTCTTTCATTTACGGGGCCGGCGCCCCATATCGGGCAAGTTGTCATCAAATTCTCATCATTCTCCGCAAGATGTGGTGGTGGCGATGAAAAGTCTTGCCAGATGCCGCGTTCAGGCGCAGCATCGTGATTAAGGCTCTTGCAGGAAGGAGGCCCATTTGGGCATCAGCGCGCTGACCCCCCCGACCAGCCCCGAGGATATGGTGGAAACCGTCCTGGAATTTCCCGACAACCGGCTTCTGATCGGGCTTTGCGGCGAATATGACCGCAACCTTGCCCAGATCGAGCATCAGCTGGGGGTCCATGTGCTCAGGCGTGGCAATCGCCTGACCGTGGTGGGAGCACCCGGCGCGAGGGAGCAGGCAGCGGCCGTTCTGCGCGCGCTCTATGCCAGGCTTGAGGCCGGCCGCAGCGTTGAGGCAGGCGATGTCGACGGGGCGCTGCGTCTTTCGGTGCCGGCCCAGCCGCGTGAGGGGGAACAGATCGAGCTTTTCTCGCCCGGGATGGAGCTGCGAACCCGTAAGAAACCGATCGAGCCCCGCACCGAGGCGCAAAAGACCTATGTGGCGAACCTGTTCAAACATGAGCTGGGTTTCGGCATCGGGCCGGCAGGCACCGGTAAAACCTATCTCGCGGTGGCGGTGGGGGTGACGATGTTCATCTCGGGCGCGGTGGAAAAGATCGTGCTGTCGCGCCCCGCGGTCGAGGCGGGCGAAAGGCTCGGCTTCCTTCCCGGCGATATGAAGGAGAAGGTCGATCCCTATATGCAGCCGCTTTATGACGCGCTGAACGACTTCCTGCCGGCGCGCCAGGTCGAGAAACTCTTTGCCGAGAAACGCATCGAGATCGCGCCTTTGGCCTTCATGCGCGGCCGCACGCTGTCGAACGCTTTCGTGGTGCTGGACGAGGCGCAGAACGCGACCGCGATGCAGATGAAGATGTTCCTGACCCGGCTTGGCGAAGGCTCGCGTATGGTGATCACCGGCGACCGCACCCAGGTCGATTTGCCGCGCGGCGTGACCTCCGGCCTCGCCGAGGCCGAGCGCATTCTGAAAGGGGTGAAGGGCGTCAGCTTCAACTACTTCAACTCGGCTGATGTCGTGCGCCACCCGCTGGTCGCCCGCATCATCGAGGCCTGGGACAAGGACGAGGCTTCGGTCTGAACAAAAGAACTCCCCGGAGCCAGGGCTCCGGGGATGCCTCCGGCGGGGATATTTAAGGACAGATGAAATCAGCAAGAGTGAGCGGTTTTCATCTGTCCTTAAATATCCCGGGGGTGAGCGGCAGGGCCGCGAGGGGGCTGGCCCCCTCTCTTTCGACCTTGCCAGAACCACGGCGTCACGATAGCGCGATGCCCATGGAACAAAGTGTCGAGACCGTTTTCGAGGATGACCGCTGGCAGGCATTCGGGCTGGAGGCGCTGACCGGTGCGGCTGCGCATGCGGTATTTCAGGCGTTCGGGCTTGCCGGTTCCGGCTTTATGATCTCGCTGCTGGCTTGCGATGATGCGCGCATTGCGGCGCTCAACACCGAATTTCGCGGTAAGCCGGTGCCGACCAATGTTCTCTCCTGGCCGTCTGACGAACGTGCGGCGGAAGAGCCGGGCGGCGTGCCGGACCTGCCGGAGCCTGGGGATCAGGACGATCCCGAAGAGCTGGGCGATATCGCCATCGCTTTTGAGACCTGCATGGCCGAGGCCGCCCTTCAGGGCAAGGATCCGCGCCATCACGTCACCCATCTTCTGGTTCACGGCATCCTGCATCTTCTCGGCTATGATCACATTGATGATGAAGACGCCGCGCTGATGGAAAATCTCGAGACGCGGATACTTGCGGGGCTGGGTATTCCTGACCCATACTGAAACGCACCCACATCACGGGTGGCTCTGGACAAAGGGACGATGGGCAGTAGCAGCGACGGGCCGGTTGCGGCGCAGGATGCGGCGGCAATATCAGGGGCGGCAGTTCCGCAAGAGAACGCGGGGCAGGGCGGCCAGAATGCAGCAAAGGGCTTTTTCGGCCGGCTTATCTCGGCCTTTTCCGGCACCGATGGCGATGGTGCGGGCCTGAGCCAGGGGGAGGGCGCATCGCAGGCGCTTGCGTTGCTGGCCGAGGTCAGCGTCGATGACGTAGCCATTCCCAAGGCGGAAATCGTGGCGGTGGCCCTGGATACCGGGCTGGAGGATCTGGTCCATGTCTTTCGAAGCCATGGCTTTTCGCGCTTGCCGGTTTATGCGGAAAGCCTTGACCATCCGCTGGGTCTGGTGCTGCTGAAGGATGTCGCTTTGCGTTTCGGCTTTGGCGCCGAGGGGACGTTTGTGTTGAAAGACCTGCTGCGACCGATCCTTTTCGCGCCGCCTTCGATGCCGGCGGCGGTGCTTTTGCAGAAGATGCAGAAGGAACGCGCCCATATGGCGCTGGTGATCGACGAATATGGCGGTGTTGACGGGCTGGCCACTTTCGAGGACCTGATCGAATCCGTGATCGGCGAGGTCGAGGATGAGCATGACGAGGTCGCGGGCCTCTTGTGGAAAGAGGAAAGCCCGGGCGTGATCCTCGCGCAATCCACCGCCGAGCTGGAGGATCTGGAGGCTGCTTACGGCATTCGTCTGCGTGGCCTTGCGGAGGATGACGATATCGACACGCTGGGCGGGCTGGTTTTCCTGCGCACCGGCCATGTGCCGGTCAAAGGCGAGACGGTGGTGCTGGAAAACGGCGCCACGATCGAGGTGGTCGATGCCGATGTCCGCCGTATCAAGCGGCTCAGGCTGCGGTTGCCTCAGGCCGGCGCGGTGGCTGAATAAGGATCTTGCATCATGCAGTCAGTGCGCACCCGCCTCTTGCGTGAGAGGCTGCGTGATTTTGTGACCGGGGCGGCTGCAGCACTTGGGCTGGCGCCTTTCGGGCTCTGGCCGGTGGCGCTGGTGGGGCTGGCGCTGATCCTGCGACGCGTGGGCGCGGCGCCTTCCGGGCGCGAGGCCTTCTGGCGCGGGCTTTTCGCCGGGGCGGGCTGGTTCGGGCTTTCGCTTAGCTGGATCGTGCAGCCGTTTCTCATCGATCCATGGCGGCATGGCTGGATGGCGCCTTTCGCGCTGTTGCTGATCGCTTTCGGGCTGGGCCTGTTCTGGGCGCTGGCCGGGCTGATTGCACGGCGGGCAGGAGGCGGCGCCCTGGCCTTTGCCCTCGCGCTCTCGCTGACCGAGCTTGCTCGCGGCCATGTGCTGACCGGTTTCCCCTGGGCGCTTCCCGGCCATATCTGGCTTGAGACGCCGCTGATCCAGATGGGGGCGCTGACCGGCGGCTATGGCATGACCACGCTGACGCTGATCGCGCTGGCGGCGCCGTTTTCTCTGGGGCGCTGGCGGGGGGGGGCGGTTTCTGCCGCGATCCTGCTGCTTGCCGCCCTCTGGTCAGCGCAACGGCTTTCGCTGCCCGAGCCCACCCCGCGCGAGATGACCCTTCGCGTCGTCCAGCCCAATATCGCCCAGAACCTGAAATGGGACCCGAAAGAGGCGCGCAGCAATTTCACCCGCCTTCTCTCGATGACTGCCGGAGCGCAGGCGGACCTGGTGATCTGGCCCGAGACCTCGGTGCCCTATCTGGTGGAGGAGGGCGACGGCGCCGCGCTGTCGATCTCGGAAGCGGGCGGGGATGCGCTGGTCGTTGCCGGCTATCAGCGCGATGAGGGGGCGGCGGCCTGGAATACGCTGGGCGTCTTCGGTCCTGGCGGGCAGATCACCCAGACCTTCGACAAGATCCATCTGGTGCCTTTCGGGGAATATATGCCGATGGGGGATCTGCTTTTTGACCGTTTCGGCATCCGCGCTTTCGCGAGCCAGGTCGGGGCGGGCTATTCGGCGGGGCTGAGCCGCAACCTTCTTGATTTCGGGCTCGCGGGCGGGCGGGCGCTGCCGCTGATCTGCTATGAGGCGATCTTTCCCGGCGATCTGGTGACAGAGGCGCGGCCGGACTGGATCCTCCAGGCCACCAATGACGCCTGGTTCGGCACCCTGACCGGCCCTTACCAGCATTTTGCCCAGACGCGGCTGCGCGCGGTCGAACAGGGTCTGCCGCTGATCCGCGCCGCCAATACGGGCATCTCGGCGGTGATCGACGCGCGCGGTTTCCTGGCCCCGGATCTCGAGGGGCGGCCTGCGCGGCTTGAGCTGGGCGCGCAGGGCGTGATCGACGCGCAGCTGCCCGGCGCCCTGGCGCCCCCCCCCTATGCCCGGATGCTGGCGACCGCCGGCGAATGGCCTTTGCTGCTTTTCCTGCTTTTGGCCCTTCTCACCCTGGCGTTTTCCGACCATCGCCGCAGGGATATCCGAACAGGCGCTTGATTGTTCCCCCTATGGGCGCTAAGCGCATGGACACAACCGTCACAACGGCTTCCTGGCGTGACGCGGACCTTTCCAACGGAGCACTTCCCCTATGAGCCGCAAGAATTATGTCTTCACCTCCGAATCGGTTTCGGAGGGGCATCCCGACAAGGTCTGTGACCGTGTTTCCGATGCCGTGCTGGATGCTTTCCTGACCGAGGAAGCCAATGCCCGTGTTGCCTGCGAAACCTTCGCCACGACGAATTGCGTGGTTGTCGGCGGCGAGGTCGGTCTGACCGACAAGGCGGCACTGGCAACGATGCTGGAGCGCGTCGAGACCATCGTGCGCGACTGCGTCAAGGATATCGGTTACGAACAGGACGAGTTCCACTGGAACACGCTGAAAGTGACCAACCTGCTGCATCCGCAATCCGCCCATATCGCGCAGGGCGTCGATAAGGACGGTGCGGGAGACCAGGGCATCATGTTCGGCTATGCCTGCCGGGAAACGCCCGAGCTGATGCCGGCGCCGATCCAGTATTCCCATGCGATCCTGCGCCGCCTCGCCGAGGTCCGCAAATCCGGCAAAGAGCCGACTTTGCGCCCGGATGCGAAATCGCAGCTCTCGCTGCGCTATGAGGACGGCAAGCCCGTCGAGGCGACCTCGATCGTGCTCTCGACCCAGCATTCCGACATCAGCCAGTCCTCGGATGATATACGCGCCATCGTGGAGCCCTATATCCGCGACGTGCTGCCTTCGGGCTGGATCACCGACAAGACCATCTGGCACGTCAACCCGACCGGGTCTTTCGTAATCGGCGGTCCGGACGGGGATGCGGGTCTGACCGGGCGCAAGATCATCGTCGACACCTATGGCGGCGCAGCCCCCCATGGCGGCGGTGCATTCTCGGGGAAAGATCCGACCAAGGTTGACCGCTCGGCCGCCTATGCCGCGCGCTACCTCGCGAAGAACATCGTCGCGGCGGGTCTGGCAGATCGTTGCACCGTGCAGGTCTCCTACGCCATCGGTGTGGCCGAGCCGCAATCGATCTATGTCGATACCCATGGCACCGGCTCGGTTCCGGACGCGGTGATCGAACTGGCGATCCCGAAAGTGCTGGACCTGACGCCGCGCGGCATCCGCACCCATCTGGGTCTGAACCGCCCGGTCTATGCCCGTACCTCGGCCTACGGCCATTTCGGCCGCGCGCCCGAAGCCGATGGCGGCTTCTCCTGGGAGCGCGACGATCTTGTTGCCGCCCTCAAAGCCGCAGTCTGAGACCTTTCTTCTTTCGGAAAAGGGCGCCCTTGCGGCGCCCTTTTTCATGCCCGCGCTTGACCCGCCCGCCTGGGCGCCATAGACGCGCGCCCTGACTGACAACCGCCAGAGGCAAGGCACGATGTCCGAACCCGACACCCCGGAACAGACCCAAACCGAGCCGCGCCGCAACTTCTATGGCCGCTCGAAAGGCAAGACGCTGCGCGCGAGCCAGAAAGATTACCTCGCCAATGACCTCGACGCGCTGCGCCCGCGCGGCGTGACGCGCGACGAGAATCCGGGGCGCGCAAGGATCGACCTCGCGCAATTCGGCAGCCGCCCGCTCTGGCTTGAGGTCGGCTTCGGCGGTGGTGAGCATCTGGTGCATATGGCGGTGCGGAACCCGCAGATCCATCTGATCGGCTGTGAGCCCTTTGTGAACGGCGTTGCCATGCTCCTGGGTAAGATCCGTGCCGCAGGAGTGAAGAACCTCTCGATCCACCCGGGCGATGTGCGCGACCTGTTCGATGTGCTGCCGGATGGGGTGATCACGAAAACCTTCCTGAACTACCCCGACCCCTGGCCGAAGGCCCGCCACCACCGCCGCCGTTTCGTGACGCAAGGCTATCTGACCGAACTCCACCGCGTCATGGCACCCGGAACCGAGTTCCGTATCGCCACCGATATTCCCGACTATGTCCGCCAGGCGCATGAGGAAGTTCCCGTTGCCGGCTTCCGGCTGGAACGTGAGGCAGGCGAAGGCGGTGCCTGGGAAGACTGGATCTCGACGCGCTATGAGCAGAAGGCCTTTCGTGAGGGCCGTTTCCCGCATTACCTGACCTTCCGGCGGGACTGAGCCTGCGGAACGCTCCGCGGGGAGTATTTAAGTCAAGAGGAAGCCGGCATTTCCTCTTGATCTAAATACTCCCGCCGGAGGCTTCCCCGCTTTCCACCCTCCACACCGCTGCGATGCTGGACCGCCCCGTCTGCTTGCGCTATCAGGCGGGGGCATTTGCGGGACGGGAGAGCGACATGTCGGGCCATGGTGAAGCACAGGGGATGATTTCCGCCAAAAGCGGGCCGCTGAAAGGCGAGGCCGCCGTCCCGGGCGACAAGTCGATCTCGCATCGCTCGCTGATTTTCGGCGCGATGGCGGTGGGGGAGACGCGGATCTCCGGGCTTCTGGAAGGCCAGGACGTGATCGACACTGCGAAAGCAATGCGCGCCTTTGGCGCCACCGTGACCCGCCATGGCGAGGGTAACTGGTCGGTGAATGGCGTCGGCGTCGGTGGCTTTCAGGAGCCCGCCGATGTGATCGATTGTGGCAATTCCGGCACCGGTGTGCGGCTGATTATGGGGACGATGGCGACCACGCCGATATCGGCCACCTTCACCGGCGATGCGAGCCTGAGGAAACGTCCGATGGGGCGGGTCACGGACCCGCTTTCCCTTTTCGGAACCGAGGCTTACGGGCGCAAGGGCGGCCGCCTGCCGATGACCGTAGTGGGGGCTGCCGATCCGGTGCCGGTGCGCTACGCTTTGCCGGTTGCCTCGGCCCAGGTGAAATCGGCGGTGCTGCTGGCGGGGCTCAACGCGCCCGGCGAGACGGTGGTGATCGAGCGCGAGCCGACCCGCGACCATTCCGAGCGGATGCTGCTGGGCTTTGGCGCCGATCTTACGGTGGAAAAGACCGCCGAGGGTCATGTCATCACCCTCAAGGGCCGCCCCGAGCTGCGGCCGCAGACTGTTGCCGTGCCGCGCGACCCGTCCTCTGCCGCCTTCCCGGTCTGCGCTGCGCTGATCACCGAGGGGTCCGATATCCGTGTACCCGGCGTCAGCCAGAACCTCACCCGCAACGGGCTTTACATCACCCTTGTCGAGATGGGCGCCCTGATCGACTTCGAGAACCCGCGCGAAGAGGGCGGCGAGCCGGTCGCCGATCTGCGCGTCCGTTTCTCGCCCGACCTGAAGGGCATCGAGGTGCCCGAAGAACGCGCCCCCTCGATGATCGACGAATATCCGATCCTCTCGGTCGTCGCCTCTTTCGCCGAAGGCGTCACCATCATGCGCGGCGTCAAAGAGCTGCGGGTCAAGGAATCCGACCGGATCGACGCCATGGCACGCGGGCTGGAAGCCTGCGGCGTCAGGATCGAAGAGGATGAGGATACGCTGATCGTCCATGGCATGGGTGCGGGCGGCATACCCGGCGGCGCCACCTGCAAGACCCATCTCGATCACCGCATCGCGATGAGCTTCCTTGTCGCCGGCATGGCCGCGAAGCGCGAGATCACCGTCGATGACGGCTCGCCCATCGTGACCTCTTTCCCGATTTTCGAGACGCTGATGAATGGGCTGGGGGCTGCGATCCGTCGCGGCTGATCCTTGTACGGGCCAGGGGAAAGGGGGCGGAATTCCTGCCCCTCCCGGCGCTTTACTTCCCCTCCGGGCCCGGTCAGGCTGGAGGGAGATTGCCTCAGGATCACATGATGAAGACGTTCTTTGCTGCTTTGCTGGGCGTTACGAGCCTCGCTTTACCCGCCGCCTTTGCGCAGGACAGACCGGAGGAGGAGATCCCTGGCCTGCAGACCGATGGCGGCATCAGTTTCGCGATCGCGGGCACGGAATACCGTTATCACACGGTCAGCTACCTGTTCGATACGGTACGCGTCGGGTCTGCCTCGGTGCAGGAGGGCAGCGGCAGTTTCGGCAATATCCTGGGCATCAGCGCGCTCGGCAATCCCGATGGCAGCGGCAATTCCTTTCACCTGAGCATCGGCTATCGCGAGCATCCCGATGCCGGTGAAACCGGAGGTCTGTTCGATCCGCCGGTGCTGGTCTGGTATCCGGATGGCGATGAGCAACCCTTCTGGGCCAGCCTGACCTCGCCGGGTGATCTGCCGGAGATCACCTTTACCCGTTTTGAATTCGACGGTCAGTCCGGCTATGCCAGTGGCACCTTCCAGGGCCGGATCTGTCTGGTGGCGGGGATCGATTCGGAAGAGCCCGATCCGGCGAATTGCCAGCCGGTTTCGGGCAGTTTCGAGTCTGCGCTGCATAAGGCCTTCTGAGACCGGCAGGACTGAGACCGGCAGGATAGGGAACCGGCCTGGCGAGAAAAAGAAGACAGGCAAATGAAAACGCCGCCCGGAATGGGGCGGCGTTTGTTTTTACCCTTTTCTCAGCCTCAGCCTCAGCCTCAGCCTCAGCCTCAGCCTCAGCCTCAGCCTCAGCCTCAGCCTCAGCCTCAGCCTCAGCCTCAGCGGCGGCGGTCGCGGCGCGCGCTCATCGGCTGGAAGGCGACGCCGACATGGGCCTCGCAATAGGGTTTTCCGGGCAGCGAGGGCAGGCCGCAGAACCAGAAATCATCGGTCGCCGGGTCGCCGATCGGCCATTTGCAGGTGCGTTCGGTCAGTTCCATCAGGCTGAGCTTGCGGGCGCGCTTTTCCACCTCGCGCACCGAGGCCAGCGCCTCCGGGCTGATCTCGTTTTGCGAGGGCTGGGGCGGCAGCGGCTGACCGGCGGGCACAATGGCCTTGCGCAGGGGCAGCGGCGTCACATTAGACACCGGCGGCGCCGATTGCGCCGGGGCGGCGCTGCGCGGCGCGGCATGTACCGGCTCGTCGCGCAGCGGCGGCGCCGGCTGGGCAGGGGGCGCCTCGGCGACCGGCTCGGGGCGCGGTGGTGCAGCGGCTGCTGCCGGAGCCGGCGCGGCCTCTTCATCTTCCTTGCCGCCAACGCGGTTCGACAGGCCAAGCCGGTGCACCTTGCCGATCACCGCATTGCGGGTGACACCGCCAAGCTCTTTGGCAATCTGGCTGGCCGACTGACCCTCGCCCCACATGCGTTTGAGGGTTTCAACCCGCTCGTCCGTCCAGGACATATGCCTCTCCGCCTGTCTGATAACCGCTGCATAATAAGGGGAGGGGGCAGGGGGCCGCAAGGGGATAGCGAATCAAATCCCGTTGCGCGGTTCCGGCACCGGCAGCGGGGCAAGGCAGGCCCCGACATGTGGGCGCCGCGAGGTCCGGAGCCACCAGCCTGCAAGCGCCGGAAAGCGCATCAGCGCGGCTTCGCCCTCGCGGCTGCGGGTAAAGGCCAGCATCATCGGCGCAAGATGCAGATCGGCCAGCGTCAGCGGGCCGAAAAGCACCAGCCCCTCGCGGGCAATCGCCTCAAGCGCGGCGAGGACGGGCGCTGCTGCGACAAGGCCGGCGGCGCTGCGGGCAGGGTCCGGCGGCGCTCCCTCGGCCAGGGCAAAGACCCCGGCGCCGTAATGGTCGCGCAGCATCGGGCGAAACCCATGCGCATCCATGATCGCAATCACCTGCACCATCCGCGCCCGCGCCCGCGGCCCCCTTGGCTGCAGATCGCGGCCGGGAAAACCCTCGTCAATCCAGCGACAGATCGCCGCCGTCTCGTAAAGCGCGAAATCGCCCTGGCGCAGCACCGGCACCATGCCAAAGGGCGACAGCCCTGCAGCCTCTGGGGTCGCAAAGGGATCCGCCTCGACAAACCGCGCGCACACGCCCTTTTCTGCCAGGGTCAGCCGCACGATGGCCGTATACAGGCTGTGGCGCCAGCCGGTGAGGATCAGTTCGGGTTCGCTCATGGCATGAGCCTCGCATGACAGCGCAAGGCGGCAAAGCGGTTTGCAGACAAAACCGTTTACAGAGCCCCGCATTCACGCTAACAGGCGGCTATGACCATGAATGTGACCCAGTCTATCCATTCGCGACGCCGCTGAGGCGACGGTCCCGGCCTGCCCGCCGGTTATCAGGGCAATACCCCGCATCTGTCACCGGCCCGTCACCACGCAGGACTCAAATCCTCATGTTGACACCCCCATTGCCCCGGCTTTACGCCTTTGGCTTCCATTCCTGAGGGAAAACCATGATCACGCCCGTGCTTCCGACCTATAACCGCGCGCCCATCGCCTTTGTCAAAGGCCAGGGCAGCTGGCTGGAGGCGGCGGATGGCCGAAGGTATCTCGATCTCGGCGCCGGTATTGCGGTGAACGCGCTTGGCCATGCTGCGCCGGAACTGGTGGCGGCGCTGACCGAACAGGCCGGCAAGCTCTGGCATGTTTCGAATGTCTATACGATCCCGGAACAGGAACGGCTGGCCGCGCTGCTGGTCGACCGCAGCTTTGCCGATACGGTGTTCTTCACCAATTCCGGCACGGAAACGGCTGAACTCGCGATCAAGATGGCGCGGAAGTTCCATTACGAGAACGGCGAGCCCGAACGCACCGGCTTCATCGCTTTTGAGGGCGCCTTCCATGGCCGCTCCACCGGCGCCATCGCGCTGGCGGGGTCCGAGAAGATGGTCAAGGGCTATGGCCCCTTGATGCCCGGCTTCACCCAGCTGCCCTGGGGCGATATCGACGCCATCCGCGCCGCCATCACCGAACAGACCTGTGCCGTGATCGTCGAGCCGATCCAGGGCGAGGGCGGCATCCGCCCGCTGCCCGCTGCGCTATTGCAAGAGATCCGGGCGCTCTGCGATCAGACCGGCACGCTCCTGATCCTTGATGAGGTGCAATGCGGCATGGGTCGCACCGGCCGCCTCTTCGCGCATGAATGGAGTGGCGTCACGCCCGACATTGTGATGGTGGCGAAGGGCATCGGCGGCGGCTTCCCGCTCGGCGCGGTGCTTGCGACAGAACGCGCCGCGAAAGGCATGACCGCAGGAACCCATGGCTCCACCTATGGCGGTAACCCGCTGGCCTGTGCGGTCGGAGCAAAAGTCACCGGGATCGTCTCCGACCCCGCCTTCCTCGCCGAGGTTGCCCGCAAAGGCGCCTTGTTGCGCCAGGGCCTCGAATCCCTGATCGCCCGCCACACAGATATCTTCACCGAACTGCGCGGCGACGGCCTCATGCTCGGGTTGAAATGCGTGCCCGCACCGGGTGATGTGGTCAATGCTGGCTACAAGGCCGGCCTTCTGACCGTCGCGGCTGCCGACAATGTCCTGCGCCTGCTGCCGGCGCTCAACATCCCCGACGAAGATATTACCGAGGCCCTGAACCGCCTCGACCAGGTCGCTGAAAGCCTCAAGGCCGCCTGATTTCATCTGTCCTTAAATATCCCGGGGGTGCGGGGGCTGGCCCCCGCCGCCCGACCTGCCAAAAAGCGAACCGAAATGAAACATTTCCTCGATATCCACACCACTTCGACCGATGATCTCAGGGCGATGATGGACAAGGCCCATGCGATGAAGGCGGCCCGCCAGGACCGCCCCAGGGGCACCCCCGATGATGACCAGCCGCTGAAAGGCCGCATGGTCGCGCTGATCTTTGAAAAACCCTCGACCCGCACCCGCGTCTCTTTCGATGTTGGCGCCCGCCAGCTTGGCGCCGAGACCATGGTGCTCTCGGGCAAAGAGATGCAGCTTGGCCATGGCGAGACCATCGCCGACACCGCCAAAGTGCTGTCGCGCTATGTCGATCTGATTATGATTCGCACTTTCGAGGAGGATACGCTCCTTGAGATGGCGGAACATGCGACAGTGCCGGTGATCAACGGGCTGACAAACCGCAGCCATCCCTGCCAGATCATGGCCGATATCCAGACCTATGAGGAACATCGCGGCCCGATCCGTGGCCGTAAGGTGGTCTGGGCCGGCGACGGCAACAATGTCTGCGCAAGCTTCCTGCATGCGGCGGGGCAGTTCGGCTTTGATTTCACCTTTACCGGCCCCGAGACCCTGGACCCGGAATCGAAATGGCTCGATTTTGCGCGCTCGAAAGGATCAAAGGTCACCATCCAGCGCGACCCGTTCACCGCCGTCGAGGGCGCCGATCTGGTGGTCACCGATACCTGGGTCTCGATGCATGACCCGGAATCCGCGCGTGAGCGCCGGCATAACCAGCTGCGCCCCTATCAGGTCAATGAACAGCTGATGAGCCGCGCCAAACCGGATGCGCTCTTCATGCATTGCCTGCCGGCGCATCGGAATGACGAGGCAACCTCAGCCGTGATGGATGGCCCGCATTCGGTGATCTTTGACGAGGCCGAGAACCGCCTTCACGCGCAAAAGGCGGTGATGCGCTGGTGCCTCGGGGTCTGACCGGCCCCGGAGGCCCAGTGCAATGACCAGGGCTGGCTCTGACCTTCAGGCCACCTGACGATGATCGGCGCTGGCGGTTTTTCCGGCCAGCGCCGCCAGCAGAAAGACCATCACCGCAAGGCCGCCAAAGGTTGCGCGGTGGCCGAAATGCGTGGCCAGCCAGCCGATAGAGGCCGGCGCCATCAGAATGCCGGCATAGCCCACCATGGTCACCACCGAAAGCGCCGCTCCGGCGCGCTGACCGGGGTAGTTGCCGGCGGCCGAAAAGATCACCGGCACCAGATTGGCGCAGCCCAGACCCGACATCGCAAAGCCGATAATCGCGATCCAGGAGCCCGGCGCCGCCGCCGCCAGCGCAAGCCCGGTGCCCGCCACCAGTGCCGAGACAAAGAAGGTCCTGACCCCGCCGAAGACGTTCCGCACCTTGTCGCCCAGAAAGCGCATGATCGCCATGGTCGCGGCAAAGAAGGCATAGCCGAGGCCCGCAGTGAATTCATCCGCGCCAAAGGCCTCGCCGAGATAAAGCGCGCCCCAGTCCAGCACCGAGCCTTCGGGCACAAAGGCCATCAGCGCCATCAAGCCAAGGATCCAGATGCCGGGATCCTTCGGCAGGAAGCTCTCCTCGCCCTGCGCGACCTCTCCGGCTGCGGGTTGCGGCTCTGGGGGGGCGCCGCGCAGGAAAGGCATCGCCGCCAGGACCAGTGTGGCAATCGCCGCCGCCGCCACCAGCGCCTGGGTCTCACCCGAGGTTTTCACGATGATCCAGGCCCCAAGCGTGCCGGCGAGAAAGCCGCCAAGGCTCCAGAACCCGTGCAGCGAGGACATGACCGCGCGGCCAAGCTGGCGTTCGATCTCGACCGCGTTGGAATTGGCCATCACATCGAGAAAGCCCATCATCAGGCCAAAGATCACCATGGCCAGCGCCAGCAGCGGCAGCGAGGGCGCGAAGATCACCAGCGGCAGCACCGGAATCTGCGCCAAAGCCGCCAGCCTGAGCAACGGCAGCGTGCCATATTTCGGTATCGCCTTGCCGGCGATCAGCATCGCCAGCATCGCGCCAACGCCAAGCCCCAGGATCAACAGCCCCAGAATGGTCTTGTCGATCCCGTGTTTGGGCAGCAAAAGCGGGATCTGCGGCGCCCAGGCGCCCACCAGCATGCCTCCGGCCGCAAACATAGTGGCCAGCGCCCAGCGGGCGCGGTTTGCTTCTGTCCGGGTCATGGCTGGCCTCACCTCTGTTGGCGCCGGCATCCCTATCCTGGGCCGCGAGCGGCGGGAAGGGGGCATCCTCCGGTGCCTAGCCGCGCGGCCTGGCCCTGAGTGTCGGCTCCGCCTCGCGCGGGTCCTCGGGCCAGGGATGTTTCGGATATTGCCCGCGCATGTCCTTCCTGACATCGGCGTAAGACGAGGCCCAGAAACCCGGCAGATCCAGTGTCACCTGCACGGGGCGGCGGGCCGGCGACAAAAGCGTGATCCGGAGCGGCAGCCGGTTCTGACCGACGCGCGGATGGGTGGTGACGCCGAACATCTCCTGCAGCCGCACCTCGATCGCGGGATGGTCGCCGTCATAGTCTATCGGCACCTCACGCCCCAAAGGCGTGGTGAAATGAGCGGGCGCGAGGCGGTTCACCTCGGCCATGCGGTCCCAGCCGATATGGGCTTTCAGCGGCTCGATCAGGTCCAGCATCTTCAGGTCCTGAAGGCTGCGGGCGCGGGTCATATGCGGCAGCAGCCAGTCTTCCGCCAAGGTCAGCAGCGCCTCGTCACTGACTTCGGGCCAGTCCTCGCCCCGGGTAAGCCGGATGCGGGCGCGCAGTCGTGCCGCCCCTGGCGACCAGAAGAGGCCGTTTTCGCGTAGCCCCTCCAGCGCCGCGCGGGCCAGCGCCTCGGGCGGCGCGTCGGTCCAGGGGCGCTCGGCCAGCACCAGCGCGCCGAACCGCTCGCGCCGCAGCGCCTGGACGCGGTTCTCACGGCTGTTCCAGATCACCTCATCCGACCAGATGATGCTTGCTCCATGCACGGCGCGAAGCTCGTCCTCGCTGAGGGGAAGGCCAAGGCGCAGCGTGGCCTCGCGCAGATCGCCGTCAAGGTCGGTCGCGATGATCAGCCGTTCCTTTGCCAGCGCGGTGCCGGCCCCGATCACCGCGCCTTTGCCATTGGCCAGAAGATAGCGCGGCGCATCGCCCTTGCGCCTGAGCCCGATACGGTCAGGCCAGGCCAGAGAAGCCCATTGCGCGATGCTGAGCCCGCGCTCTGTGCCCTTCGGCACCGCGCGGGCGAGGCGACGCGCCTCCTGGCGGATGCGCTCGATCACTGCGCGATTGGCACTTTCCGGCGGGCGTTCAAGCGCTTTCAGCCGCAGGTTCAGATCCGGCCCGGCACCGCGCATCGGGTCGCGTTCTTCGGCCAGCGCGGCAAGGGGGGCGGCTTCGGGCCCGGCGATCACCAGCATATGACCAAGGCGCGGATGGACGGGCAGGCGCGACAGCTGCCGCCCGTGATCGGTGATCGAGCCCGCGCGGTCCAGCGCGCCAAGTGCGGTCAGCAATTCGCGCGCCTCGCGTAGCGTGCCGGGATGCGGCGGCGTCAGGAAGGGGAGATCCTCTGACCCCCATTCCGCCAGCTCAAGCGCCAGCGCGGTCAGGTCGGCCGAGGCGATTTCCGGCGGCGGAAAAGCGGCCAGACCGCCTTCCTCGCCCTTGCTCCAGAGCCGGTAGCAGACCCCGGCGGCCACCCTTCCGGCGCGGCCACGGCGCTGCTCGGCCTCGGCCCGCGTCACGCGCTCGGTCACCAGTCGCGACAGGCCCGAGGCGGGGTCGAACCTGGCCCGGCGCGCGCGGCCGCCATCGACCACCACGCGGATATCCGGCAGCGTCAGCGAGGTTTCCGCGATCGAGGTCGCCAGCACCACGCGCCTGAGCCCCGGAACCGGCGCCAGCGCCGCGCGCTGCGCCTGGAAATCCATCGCGCCGAAAAGCGGGCGGAGCGCGATGCCGGCAAGATCTTGCAGCCGTGCCTCGACCCGGCGGATCTCGCTTTCGCCGGGCAGGAAGGCCAGCAGCCCACCTTCGGCCGTTTCTTCCAGAGCCTGCCGGATCAGCCCGGCCATGGCGGCGTCAAAACGCAACGCGGCATCGACGGGGCGGGGCAGCCAGCGGGTCTCGACGGGAAAGGCGCGGCCCTCGGCGGTGATCATCGGCGCGTCCCCCATCAGGCTCGCGACCGGGCCCGCGTCAAGCGTGGCCGACATCACCAGCAGCGCGAGATCGGGGCGCAGCGCGGCCCGCACCTCAAGCGCCAGCGCAAGGCCCAGATCGGCATGGAGCGAGCGCTCGTGAAACTCGTCGAAGATGATGCAGGAAATGCCGGCCAGTTCAGGATCGGACTGGATCATGCGGGTCAGGATGCCCTCGGTCACCACCTCGATCCGGGTCCGGGCGGAGGTCTTCGCCTCCCCCCGGATGCGGTAACCGACGCGGTCTCCGACCGCCTCGTCCAGGGTTTCCGCCATACGCTCGGCGCTGGCACGGGCGGCGAGGCGGCGCGGCTCCAGCATCAGGATGCGGCCGGGGTAAAGGCCCGATGCCATCAGGTCGAGTGGCACCAGCGTGGTCTTGCCCGCCCCAGGTGGCGCCTGCAACACGGCGCGACCGGCGCGGGCAAGGGCTGCGCGCAGCTCAGGCAGAATCTCGGTGACGGGCAGGCGTTCCATCCCTGCTATATGGCAAGGCGCGCGCAGATAGACCAGCGCCGCCCGGATGAGGGGCGGCGCGGAGCGGGATCAGTCTTCGGGCCACCAGCCGGGCGAGGTGGGTGCGCCATCATCGAATTTCGACAGATAATCGAGGATCATCGGCTTGTTGCGGATGAAGCCCTTATAGGTCGCCAGTTCATCCGGCACCGTTTTGATCACCCGGTGGAAGCGCCGCGCCCATTTCGGCCTGGTCACCAGATCGTCCATGCTGATCAGATAGCAGCGGATCGGAAAGCAGATCGCGTTCGAGCGCGGCAGCCGGATCAGGGTTTGCAGCTCGACCCGCAGATGCTGGCGTTTGCCGATGTTTTCCGGCGTCAGCGTGGTCTTGGTCGGACCCCATTTGTGGTAATTCTCGGGGCTGGTATCCAGCAGCGGATCGACCGTCATCGTCCAGTTGAAGCGCCTGACCGGCGCGCCATGCTGCAAAGCCAGCAGGAATTTCAGCGCGCGGTCAAAGATCCCCATCTGATGCGCCAGCGGCACCGGCGCATGCCATTCGTGGAAATTCATCCCGATGTCGAAATCAAGGCTCCAGTCGGCCTGGGAGGTCACCATCCCCGCCTCGATCCAGAGATTGTCCTCGCGCTGGTCCTGCAGGGTGAAATCGCCCTGGGCCTGGCGGGTGATATATTCGAACGGCCCCATCGGCAGGGTGGATTCGTCGAGGAAGGTGAATTTCTGGTCAATCCCCAGCGGCCGGTTGATCCAGTGCCAGCGATTGCTGTCTTTGGTCAGCGCGAACCACTGGGGGTATTCTTCCGCGAATTTCTCCATGATCAGCTCAAGAAGATCCCAGCCCGCAAGCGTCATATGCGGCAAGGACTGGCAGCGCAGCGGGTCTTGCTCCAGCACCCGGGCGCGGTCGCGCATCTCCGAGACGTAATGTTCATCCACGTCGAAGTAATGTTCAAAGATCGAGCCGGGCCGGCCCTTCACATGCGGCTCCATATTCACCGAATACATGTAATCGTCTTCGGGGAAGGGGAAGGGAAAGCGGTTCACCGCATGGGGCGAATTCTTATAGCTGAAATCGCCGAAAAAGCTCTCATCGCGGAAGAACGGGTCTTTGAACGCGTCATCAAGGCTCATCGCATCCTCCTTCAGAGTTCGATCACCAGACGCTCGCCTTTGAAACGCGAGACGCAGGGCATGATATGGGTTTTCGCGGCTTTTTGCTCGTCAGAAAGCCAGTGGTCATAATGCAGGATCTCGCCGTCAGAGGCGGTGACCCTGCATTCGCATTGCCCGCAGGCACCGCCCCGGCAGAGATAGGGGGCATCGACGCCGGCGGCTTCCAGCGCCTCCAGCATGGACTGGGTCGGCCCGACCTCGACGGTGATTTTCGAGCGCGAGAGTTCGACTTTGAACGCCTCGCCCACCGGCGGCGCAAGGAATTCCTCGGAATGGAGCGCGCCTTTCGGCCAGCCCATCGCTTTCGCGGTCGAGAGCACCCAGTTGATCATCCCCTTCGGTCCACAAACATAAAGATGCGTGCCAAGGGGCTGTATTTTCAACAGGTTGGCGAGGTCGATCGCCTGTTTTTCCAGGTCATAATAGGCATGAACCCGCTCCCCATGGCGGGCGGAGAGCTCTTTCATATAGGCGCCGAGCTCGCGGTCGCGCATGGCGTAATGCAGCTCGAACCGATGGCCAAGGCTGTCAAGCTGCGCCATCTGCGCGATGAAGGGGGTGATGCCGATGCCGCCCGCGATCATCAGGTGCTTCTTTGCCCTGAGATCCAGGCCGAAAAGGTTCACCGGCTGCGAGATCACCATCTTCATGCCCGGCTTCACACCGTTATGCATGAACAGCGAACCGCCGCGCCCGGTATCGTCGCGGCGCACGGAAATCTCATAGCCCGACGTATCCGCCGGATCCGACATCAGCGAATAGGCGTTCAGGCGGCGGGTGCCATTGTCATCCATTTCGACAACCGTATGGGCGCCGCCGGAAAATCCGGGCATCAGCCCGCCATCCTCGCGCACGAAACGGAAGCGTTTGATCAGGCTGTTGACCGCGACCACCTCGGTCACGATCACAGTCAGTCTTGTCTGGCCGCTCATTTGAAACGCTCCTCGGAAGGGGGCACTTCGCCGGGGTCCTCGGCGTCGATACAGACGCCCTGGAAGGCGGCGAGGCGGCGCGAGTAATGGTCGCGCACGAAGAGGTTCAGCCCGCAATGCGAACAGACGAACGGGTCGAGCGTGACGTTTTCCGTGATGCCCTTGCAATGGACGCATTGCACGCGCCGCGCCTTTGATCCGCGCTGTTCGGTCGTCAGCGCATCATGGGGCAGGCCGGCCGCAATAGCGTCGCGCTGCACCTGGCCGATCAGCCCCTCGGTGCCGGCCACATAAAGCTGTAACCCCATATGCGCATCGCCCAGCACCTTGCGGATGCGCTGCGAGGCCGATGCATAACTGGGGGCCGGATGGAAGACACGCGCGCCAAGCCCTTCGAGAAGGGCGGTCAGATCGGTGCCATTCGCACCGGGAATATAGACGATATGCGCCAGCGGTTTCATATCGGGGGCTGCATTCAGCAGCGCCGCCACCGCGTCGCCGCCTTCGCCATCGGCCACAATGAAATGGGACGAGCCCTGCTTTGGCGTGAGCGTGCCATAGAGCGGGCGGGATTTCATAACTTCGTCTGCTTGCGTTTGCGACATTCTTCTTCTTTCGCTCTGGCATGACAGAACCGCAAAGCGGGGCTGTCGGCTTCGTCGGCCTCCCACACCCCAAAGCCTCTGACGGGCCTTCCTCCCTGGGGGATGATGTGTCTCCCCGCCAGGGGACCCGGCGGGGAGAGGGATCGACAGACAGGTCTGTCCGTATCAGGGATCAGCCCCCGGCGGTCAGCCCTTGGCGGTGCGGCGCTTTTTCTCGATGTCGTAGAAGGGCATCGAGTGGCTGACAGCCGCGATCTCGCCATGGGTGGCGCAATTCACCACCAGTTTGGTGTCATTATTCGCGCAGTCAACCGGCAGGCGGGCAATCGCCACGGTGTGGTTGTTCAGGGGCGAATGCATCGCCTGGGTGACAACACCGACCTGCTTGCCGCCTTTGAAGACCGGCGCGCCATTCCCCGGCACATTGGTGCCTTCAAGCTTGAGGCCCCAGATCCTGAAGCGCTCTTTCCCTTTCAGGCGGTAATGCTCATCCGCACCGCGGAAGCCCTGTTTGCCGGGCGAGACGGTGAAATCGAGCCCCAGCTCCCACAGCGTATCGCCGCCGGGCTGATCGTCGAACGGATACATCTCGCTGTTGTCATAGGGGAAGAACAGCAGGTAGCTCTCGGTGCGCAGCAGGTCGAGCGTGGTGAAGCGGCATGGGATGATCCCTTGCTCGCCGCCCTCGGCGAGGATCTTGTCCCAGATCATCGGCGCATCCTGGCCGCGCACGAACAGCTCATAGCCGCGCTCGCCCGTGTAGCCGGTGCGCGAAATCATCGCGGGCTTGCCGAAAAGCGAGGTCTGCATATGGCTGAAATAGGCCAGATCGCGGATGCCCGGCACATGCTTGGCCAGGAAATCCACCGCCAGCGGGCCTTGCAGCGACAGGTCATGCAGGTTGTCGTCAAAGCGCACATGCACATCGCGGCCCTGGGCATACATGGTCAGCTGCTCGTGCCCGGCGCCGGCACCATGGACCACCATGAACGCATTCGGCCCGGTGCGGTAGATCACGCAGTCATCGACGAATTTGCCGCCATCTGACAGCATACAGGCATAGACCGAGCGGCCCGGCATCAGCTTTTCCACATTGCGCGTGGTGGCGCGCTCGATCACATGGCTGGCGGCGGGGCCGACCAGATGCACTTTTTTCAGGCCCGAGACATCCATCAGCCCGGCCCTGGTGCGGATCGCCATATATTCAGCGGTCGGATCGCCCGACGTATAAGACCAGGCTGTGCCCATGCCGCTCCAGTCTTCCAGCTCCGAGCCAAGGGCGCGGTGGCGGTCGCCCAGTGCAGAGAATCTCCAGGAATTGGTCATGATTCCTCCCGTCGTTTTTTGATGAATGTTGCGACTCACTCTGAAAGGTCGGGATCAGAAAATCAACATTCATGTTAAAAAAGGTTTCCTGACAGGGAATATATATCTGTCATTCACCCATTGCAGAACAGGTCTTGCGCAACTGCCCCCGTTTTGTGCAGCCGCCAGACCCGGCATGGCAAAGCCGGCGGGGTTGCGCCCGCCGGCCTGCTGGTCACCCGGGCCTCTGCCCGTGTTTACTTGCCGCTATCAAGCCCCCAGCGGAGCTTGTCGAGACCCTCGGCCTGCTCCTCTTCCGGCACTCTGAGCCCGGTCGTGGCTTTCAGCACCACCGACAGGATCAGCCCGGTGATCACACCGACGCCAAGGCAAAGCGCAAAACCGGCCAGCTGCATCAACAGACTGATTTCGCCATGCTGATAGGCATAGGGTCCCTCAGTGATGCCCCAATAGCCGCCGCGCGGGGTGCCGGCCTTGAAGAGGCCGATCATCACGAGGCCATAGAAACCGGCCCCGATGAAAAGCGGGAAGAGCTTGTGCTCGTCGATCTGGCGCTTCGAGGTGAAGTCATAGACCAGCCAGCAAAACAGCGGTGCGCCAAGGGCGACGAAGAACATCTGCCAGGGCAGCCAGACGTCGAAGCCGGGCGCACCCGCGACATAACCGCCAAGCGGTCCGAACAGCAGATAGATGTAATTCTTCGTCTTGTAGGAAATCGCCGCACCGGTGATGGCGCCACCGGCCCAGGCCAGGGCATAATTGTTGAACGCGATCCCCAGCGAAGTATCGGCCATGGTGACCGAAATCGCACGGGCTTCGGGGTCGACGAAGAACAGACACGAGAGAATCACCATCGGCAGGCCCGAGAAGATGGTGATCAGGCCGGTCGCCGCCAGACCGATCGAGGGGGCCTGGTAGGAGGGCACTTTGGGGTGCGGTGCGAACATGCCGGGGCGTTTCCCGAGCTGCGGCACCAGCACCATCGCGATGCCCGTGGGGAAGATATAGACGAAGCCGATCCCGAAGAAGTCATGGAAGCCGGCATTGGTCAGCGGCCCGACCGAGCCCCAGACCGCCCAGCTGAGGATCGAGGACACCACCGTCGCCACCACGCAGGTGATGTAAAAGGCCGAGGCCTTCATCCGCTCGGACACCGCGAAATGCAGCAGAACGTTCACGATCCCCGCGAAAGTGGCGAGGAAGAAGATGAAGATCTGGAAAGTGTTCAGCCCGGGGAAGACCGCCGGATCGACATTTTGCGCATGGGCATTCGACAGCGCGCCAAAGAACCACCAGTCCCTCAGCGAATCCATCATCGTGGCGCCGCCCATGATGTAGTATTGCCCGGCCCAAAAGCCGAAGCCGACCGCGAAATAGGTCGCGAATCCAATGAAAAACCCCACCATTTTCTCGATGGTGGAGTTGTAGAGGTTTGCACTTCGCGTGGTGCCGGCGTCGATCATCAAAAGCCCGGCGACAACCATCAGCGCCCCCACAGTGCCAGACGCATAGACGAGGTTCTGGACAAGCTGGTTGAGGGTCACCTGTTCCGCAAAGAACGTGGCAGTTCCTTCCATATACGCACTCCCTGTTGTGGGTCCGGCACCTCTCATGGGGCCGGTTTCTGGTCTTTCCGGCAAAAGCCGGTCGTTCCGGTCTTTGGGCCGGCCAGTATTGTCTGGCCGGATCGTCTGGCCGGTTTTGCGGTGTTCCGTCTGCAGCCAGGCTGCGTTCCGGAAGCGCCGGATAAATCGCCCGCCTTCCGTTCCCGTGCCGCCAGAGTTCCGGGTCGCTTTTCTGCCGGGATGGGTGAACTTCCCCGCAAGAGAAAAGCGCCTGCCGTGAAACGGGCCGTCACAAAGAACCAGATGGCAGACCACTTGCCGCGCCAGATCATACCGGTTGTCGATCTGGTCTGGTGTGCAGGGCTACATTGCGAGCAAGCGCGGTGAAAATCAACTATTCAGGAAAAAACTATTCCCCTCAGGGAAGGAACGTCAGGCAGGTTTCTCGCTAACCCCATGGCAAAGGCTGAAAACTTCCTTTTGTTTCCGGTCCTGTCGGGCGGCATTTCTGCCCAAATGCCAGGCAATCCATGGTCTGCGGTCTGCATTTTCAGGGGGTTTTCCCGACAGATCAGCCCGCATCAGGCCACTGATGCGGGGAACCAGATGGGGCAAAAGGCTGAACCGCAACGCTGAACCGGGAATCGCTGCCCGAGCGTAAAAATATTCCCCTTATTCAATTTTATTTCTTGTGTGTTTGTTTGAGAGGTTGTTAGGATTGCATTGCGCCAGAGCAATATTAGGAGCCGTTGCCATGTGTGGCATTGTTGGACTTTTTCTGAAGGACCGTTCGCTTGAGCCTGAACTTGGGCGTTTGCTGACGGATATGCTGATCACGATGACGGATCGCGGTCCTGATTCAGCGGGGATCGCGGTTTACGGGGATGATACGGGTCTTGTGAAGCTGACGGTTCAGTCTGCTTTTGCGGAACGGGATTTCGCGACATTGGCCGAGGATCTTGGCGGCGCGATTGGCGGGCCGGTGTCGCTTTCGCGCAAGGATACGCATGCGATCCTGTCGCTTCCTTCGGACAAATCGGCGGCGGCGCGGGCTGCGCTGACGGGTTTGCGCCCGGATCTGCGGGTGATGAGCGCCGGCGATTCCATCGAGATCTACAAAGAGACCGGGCTGCCGAAAGACGTGGCGGCGCGGTTCGGGGTTTCCCAGATGTCGGGCCGTCACGGCATCGGCCATACGCGGATGGCGACCGAATCGGCGGTCACCACGATGGGGGCGCATCCGTTCTCGACGGGGATGGATCAGTGCCTTGTCCATAACGGCTCGCTCTCGAACCATAACAGCCTGCGCCGCGAGCTGATCCGCGAGGGGATGACCTTCGAGACGCAAAACGACACCGAAGTGGCCGCCGCCTGGCTGTCGCACAAGCTCGCCCAGGGGGTTGAGCTGGGCGATGCGCTGCGCGCCGGTCTTGATGTGCTTGATGGCTTCTACACTTTCGTCGTCGGCACCAAGGACGGTTTCGGCGTGGTGCGCGACCCGATCGCCTGCAAGCCGGCCGTGATGGCCGAGACCGACCAATATGTCGCTTTCGGCTCGGAATACCGCGCGCTGGTCAATCTTCCGGGGATCGAGGACGCCCGCGTCTGGGAACCCGAACCCGCAACCGTCTATTTCTGGAAGCACTGATATGCAGACGATTGACCTTGCAACCACCACCTTGCGCGACCTGAACGCGACCTTGCAGGCCACCAAAGGCCAGACCAATGCCACCGCCTGGGAGATCGTGAACCCGAAGGGCAGCCACGCGCTGGCCGTCGGGCTTGATGCGCCGATCGAGGTCACCGTGAAGGGCTCGACCGGCTATTACACCGCCGGCATGAACAAGCAGGCGACGGTGACGGTGAAGGGCTCGGCGGGGCCTGGTGTCGCCGAGAATATGATGTCCGGCACCGTCATCATCGAGGGCGATGCCAGCCAATATGCGGGTGCGACCGGCAATGGCGGGCTGCTGGTGATCAAGGGGAATGCCAGCTCGCGCTGCGGCATTTCGATGAAGGGCATCAATATCGTCGTGCATGGCAATATCGGCCATATGTCTGCTTTCATGGCACAATCGGGGAACCTCGTGGTGCTGGGCGATGCCGGTGACGCGCTTGGCGACAGCCTTTACGAGGCGCGGCTTTTCGTGCGCGGATCGGTCAAATCGCTCGGCGCCGACTGCATCGAGAAAGAGATGCGCCCCGAGCATATCGCGATCCTCCAGGACCTGTTGGCCCAGGCCGGGGCGGATGCAAAGCCGGAAGAGTTCAAACGCTACGGCTCGGCCCGCAAGCTCTATAATTTCAACATCGACAATGCGTCGGCTTACTGAGGGATCGGCCATGAAAGACGAACAGAAGACGATCCCGCAAACCGTGCCGCGCCAGTCCTGGACCTATAGCCAGGAGATCAATTCCGAGATCCGCCGCGCGGCCGCGACCGGCATCTATGACATCCGCGGCGGTGGCGCCAAGCGCAAGCTGCCGCATTTCGACGACCTCTTGTTCCTCGGCGCCTCGATCTCGCGCTATCCGCTGGAAGGCTACCGCGAGCGCTGCGAGACCAAGGTTGTCCTCGGCACCCGTTTCGCCAAAAAGCCGATCACGCTGGACATCCCCGTAACCATCGCGGGGATGAGCTTTGGGGCGCTGTCGGGCGCCGCCAAAGAGGCTCTGGGGCGCGGCGCGACGCTGTCGGGCACCTCGACCACCACCGGCGATGGCGGCATGACGCCCGAGGAACGCGGGCATTCCAAAACCCTCGTCTACCAGTATCTGCCGTCCCGCTACGGCATGAACCCCGATGACCTGCGCCGTGCCGATGCGATTGAGCTTGTGGTCGGCCAGGGCGCGAAGCCCGGCGGCGGCGGCATGCTTCTGGGCCAGAAGATCTCGGACCGGGTTGCCAAAATGCGCAATCTTCCCAAAGGGATCGACCAGCGCTCGGCCTGCCGTCACCCCGACTGGACCGGCCCTGACGACCTTGAGATCAAGATCCTCGAGATCCGTGAGATCACCGGCTGGGAGAAGCCGATCTATATCAAGATCGGCGGCGCACGGCCCTATTACGACACCACGCTGGCGGTCAAGGCGGGCGCCGATGTGGTGGTGATCGACGGTATGCAGGGCGGCACGGCGGCAACGCAGGACGTGTTCATCGAACATGTCGGCCAGCCGACGCTGGCGGCGCTGCCCCAGGCGGTCAAGGCGCTGCAGGATATGGGCATGCATCGCAAGGTGCAGCTGATCGTCTCGGGCGGTATCCGCACCGGCGCCGATGTGGCCAAGGCGCTGGCGCTTGGCGCCGATGCGGTCGCGGTCGGCACCGCCGCGCTGATCGCTCTGGGCGATAATGACCCGCATTGGGAGGCGGAATACCAAAAGCTCGGCACCACCGCCGGCGCCTATGATGACTGGCATGAGGGCAAGGACCCGGCCGGTATCACCACCCAGGACCCCGAGCTGCAAAAGCGCCTCGACCCGGTTCAGGCGGGGCGGCGGCTCGCGAATTACCTCAAGGTGATGACGCTGGAGGCCCAGACCATCGCCCGCGCCTGCGGCAAGAACCATGTCCACAACCTCGAACCCGAGGATCTCTGTGCCCTGACGGTAGAGGCCGCCGCCATGGCCGGCGTGCCGCTGGCGGGGACCAGCTGGATCCCGGGACGCGGCGGGTACTGATATTCTGGCAAGCCGGTCCCTCGGGGCCGGCTTTCCCTTTCGCAACATCAGCCAGCCCCTCGACGGGTCAGCTGCCATCAAAACAACAGGGAATCCCACAAAATGGCCTTGGACAAAGGGCAAAGCGCAAAGCCGCAAACCGGAGCCGAGCTGAAGGCATATGCCGAAGCCAATGGCATCCGCTACTTTATGATCTCCTTCACCGATCTCCTGGGCTATCAGCGCGCCAAGCTGGCCCCCACCGCCGCCATTGTTGATATGTGCAAGGATGGCGCCGGTTTCGCGGGCTTTGCGACCTGGCTCGACGTGACGCCGGCGCATCCCGATATGCTGGCCGTCCCCGACCCCTCGACCGTGATCCAGCTGCCCTGGAACCCCGAGGTCGCCTGGGTTGCCTCGAACCCGGTCATGTCAGAAAAACCCCTCGACCAGGCGCCGAGGAATGTCTTGCGCAAACTGGTCGATGAGGCCGCAGAGATGGGCCTGCGCGTCAAAACCGGGGTGGAGCCGGAATTCTTCCTGCTGAACCCCGACGGGTCTGCCGTCGCCGACGAATTCGATGATGCGACCAAGCCCTGCTATGATCAGAACGCCCTTCTGCGCCGCTATGACCTGATCAAAGAGATCGCCGATGCGATGCTCGATCTCGGCTGGGAGCCCTATCAGAACGACCACGAAGACGCGAATGGCCAGTTCGAGATGAACTGGAAATACGACGACGTGCTGGCCACCGCCGACAAACACGCCTTCTTCAAGTTCATGACCCGCGTCCTGGCCGAGAAATACGGGCTGCGCGCCACCTTCATGCCCAAGCCCCTGATGGGCAAGACCGGCAATGGCTGCCATGCCCATATCTCGGTCTGGACCATGGACGGAAAGTCGAACGCGTTTTCCGATGATTCCAAGGAGTTGGGCCTCTCAGATCAGGGCCGTGCCTTCCTCGGCGGCATTATGAAACACGCCTCGGCGCTGGCGCTGATCTGCAACCCGACAGTCAATTCCTACAAACGCATCAACGCGCCCCGCACCTCCTCGGGCGCCACCTGGGCCCCGAATTCGGTGACCTGGACCGGCAATAACCGCACCCATATGGTCCGCGTCCCAGGCCCGGGCCGGTTTGAACTCCGCCTCCCCGATGGCGCCGCAAACCCCTATCTCATGCAGGCCGTCATCCTCGCCGCAGGCCTCGACGGCATCCGCACCAATGCAGACCCCGGCCCGCGCTCCGACATCAACTTCTACACCGAAGGCCACCTCGTCAAAGACGCCCCCAAACTGCCCCTAAACCTCCTCGACGCCATCCGCGCTTTCGATGCCGATACAGGCCTCAAAGCAGCCCTAGGCGAAGAATTCTCAGCCGCATTCATCAAAATGAAAACACAGGAATGGAACGAATATTGCGGACATTTCACACAATGGGAAAAACAAAATACCCTCGATATCTGAGGTTATGGGATCCCCTGGCGGGCCGGACCTGAGCCGGTTCGTTGGACCTGCGCGCCCTGACGGGCGCGCTTTTTTCATTCGGTTGCACCCGCGCGGCGCTTCTGATGATATCCGGGCCAGCAGGAACAGGAGAGGCGCGGATGCGCAGGCCGGAACAGGTGACAGTGCTCTTTGCCGATCAGTCGCTTGGCGCGACCGTCCGGATCGTGGCCGAGACGCTGCTGGCGCGGATCACCTCGCAGGAATATGCGGTGGATGAGCGGCTGCCCTCCGAGCGCACTCTTGCGGGTGAGTTGGGCGTTGCGCGCAACACCGTGCGCGAGGCGCTGGATGTTTTGGAAAATCAGGGTGTTATCCGGAGGCGGGCGGGGTCGGGCAGCTTTGTCACCGGGCTGTCGCGCCATGAGGATATCGACGTGGGCGATGTGGCGGCCGAGACCAGCCCGCTCGATTTGCAGGTGATGCGCGGCATTCTTGAGCCCGAGATGATCCGCCTCGCCATCATCGCCATGTCGCCGCGCGAGATCGAGACCCTGGGGGAGGTGCTCTCTGCCATGGAGGCGGTGACCACCGATGCCAGTGAATTCGCCCGGCTTGAGGATGAATTCCACCGCCAGATCGCGCGCGGCACCGGCAATCCGCTGATCGCGGCCTGCTATGATCTGGTGATCGCGGCCCGCCATCAGGCCTTTCGCGCCGCATTGAACCGCCGTTTCCTGACGCCCAAACGCATCCAGGACTGCCAGCGCTATTACAACACGCTTTTCAACACGCTGACCGCGCGCGACATCGAAAGTGCGGTTGAATTCACCAAGCTTTTACTGATCGAGGAGCAGAAGCTTCTGATGCAGGAAGACTAGGCTCTGCCGAGGCAGCGCTGTCCAGCGTGGTGTCGCGGATCGGCAGCGGATCCTTGCCCTGGCGCTGATACCACATCTGGCCAAGCGCCTCCATTTCCTGCCGCAGCCGCGCACCATGCTCGCTCAGCCAGGCCGGGATCGAGCCGAAACCGACAATCCGCGCCTGGCCGCCGGTGATCCGCACCACCGGCCAGTCACCTGCCAGCAGATTGTCATTGCCGTAGAAATCGCTTCCGAGCCAGCGCGCATGGCCGAAAGCGTGTTCCCCCCGGCCACCATGTTTCATCGCCGCCAGCACCGAGACCGGCGCCACCGTGCCCGCCTTTTGCACCGCCATATGCCACAGATCCAGCGTCGCGGCATATTCCCAGGAGACCGAGCCCCAGGAACCGGGAAAGCGCCGCTCATATTCGGTATGGAATTGCATCGGGCGGTTGAAGAAAAAGCTTTTGTCCTGCAGCGCCGGGTCGTCGAAATCGGGGAACTGGAAGAGAAAGCCCTCCATGAAAGCGGCCGAGGTTTTCCCGATCAGCTCGCGGTAGCCATCGGCGGTGCAGGAGAGGATCTGGCCGGTAAATCCCTGGCGGAAAGCAGCCTCGGTCAGCGCATGGACCATTGGCGTATGGCTGGTGCACCAGCACAGGATCTGCGGATCGCTCGCCAGCATGGCGGCCACGATTTCCTCTGCATCGCCGCCGGTATTGGGGTAGCGGATCTCTTTGGTGATCTGAAATTCCCCGGCGCCGAAAGCCGCGCGATAGGTGGCCAGCGAGGGCAGGCCAAGCTCATCCATCTGGCTGCACAAAGCCACCCGTTTCAGATCGGGATGGGTCGAGGCCAGCCAGCCGACGGCGGTGACGTTGAACAGGGGATGGGTCTCGCTTGGCGCGATCAGATAGGGGGTGTCGGGGGACAGGTCGCTGGGGAGGAGCGTTGAGGTCAGGATCTTGCGCTCGGTCAGCCAGGGCCGCAGCCGGCGCAGCGAGTCGCCGCCCAGCATCATCAGGAACCGCACATTGCCGTCCTGGACCAGGCGACGCGCGCCGGTCAGGGCGCGGTCCGGATCATAGCCGCAATCCTCTGCCATGATCTCGACCTGGTGGCGCCGGCCACCGATCATCATCCCGCCAGATGCATTGATCTGATCGGCCCAGATCTGGCAGCCATAAAGCCCCGGCAACCCCCAGGATCGCACCTGACCGCTGAGCGGCGCCAGAAAACCGATAGGAATCCGCTGGCCGCCCTCGGTCTCAAGCCGCCGCACCAGCCCCCCGACCGCCAGACGCTGCGCCAGACTGACCGTGCCCGTCATCCCCTGCCCCCTGTTTCAGCGCCAGACCACCCGGAGGGCGGCGATTCCGACAGGAATCTCTTTCCCAGCATGAAGATTTGTTGACATGCTGGCAATCCTGTCGCGTAATTGGTGCAGTCAATAAAGAACCAATCCGCAAACTGGTTCAGACCAACGGGAGCAATCGCATGAGTAAGAGAATCGCCGTCATCGGAGCGGGCCCCTCGGGGCTTGCGCAGCTGCGCGCCTTTCAGTCCGCAGAAGCCAAAGGCGCTGAAATCCCCGAGATTGTCTGCTTTGAAAAGCAGTCCGACTGGGGTGGGCTGTGGAACTATTCCTGGCGTACTGGTCTGGACCAGTATGGCGAACCGGTTCATGGCTCGATGTACCGCTATCTCTGGTCGAATGGCCCGAAAGAGGGGCTTGAATTTGCTGACTATTCCTTTGAAGAGCATTTTGGCAAGCAGATTGCCTCATACCCGCCGCGTGCGGTGTTGCTCGACTATATCGAAGGGCGTGTAAAAAAGGCAGGTGTCCGCAAATGGATCCGTTTTGAAAACGTGGTCCGGCTGGTGGACTGGGATGAGAAGGCGAAGAAATTCACCGTCACTGTCCAGGATCTGCCGAAAGATCACTGCTATTCCGAAGAATTCGACCATGTGATCGTTGCCTCCGGCCATTTCTCGACCCCGAACGTGCCGGAATTCCCGGGATTCGAGCGTTTCAACGGCCGCATCGTTCATGCCCATGACTTCCGCGATGCCCGCGAATTCACCGGCAAGGATGTGCTGCTGGTCGGAACCTCCTATTCGTCTGAGGATATCGGTTCGCAATGCTGGAAATACGGTGCGAAATCGGTGACCAACACTTATCGCAAGGCGCCGATGGGCTTCAAATGGCCGGATAATTGGGAAGAAAAGCCCAATATGCAGAAAGTTGAAGGCAATATCGTAACCTTTGGCGACGGCACCACCAAGAAGATCGACGCGATCATTCTGTGTACCGGCTACAAGCACCACTTTCCCTTCCTGCCCGATGGACTGCGGCTGAGAACGGCGAACCGGCTGGCGACCAATGACCTTTATAAGGGCGTGGCCTATGTCCACAATCCGGCGCTCTTCTATATCGGTATGCAGGATCAATGGTTTACCTTCAACATGTTCGACGCCCAGGCCTGGTGGGCCCGCGACGTGATCATGGGGCGGATCGCGCTGCCGGAGTCGAAAGAGGTGATGCTGGCCGATGTGGCTGACCGCGTTGCGCGCGAGGATGCCGGCGCTGATGCGCATGATGCGATCCAGTATCAGGGTGACTATGTTAAGGAACTGATCGAAGAGACCGACTATCCGAGCTTCGACGTCGATGGCGCCTGTGAGATCTTCTTCGAATGGAAGGATCACAAAAAGCAGGACATCATGGGCTTCCGCAACAATTCCTACAAATCGGTGATCACCGGCACCATGGCGCCGAAACATCACACGCCCTGGAAGGATGCGCTGGACGATACGATGGAAAGCTATCTGCAGAACTGACCGGTCCGCTCTGGCGCAAAAAGAGAGGTTCCGATCAGAAGGGGCGCCGGTACGATCCGGCGCCCCTGTCTTTTGCATAATGTTGGAAATACGAAAAATATCGGCATAATTTGCGGAATTTTTCGACGAGAATGTTCGATAAGTGAAAGCGTTCAGAGCGTTTGGTATAGCGGGAATCGGTCACAGAGTGCCTTGACCTCTGCTTTGACCTTCGCCTCGACGGAGGCGTTTCCGTCCTCGCCATTGGCGGCCAGGCCGTCGACCACCTCGGTGATCCAGCGGGCGATCTGACGGAATTCGGCCTCGCCAAAGCCGCGCGTGGTTCCGGCCGGCGCGCCGAGGCGGATACCGGAGGTCACAAACGGCTTCTCCGGATCGAACGGCACGCCATTCTTGTTGCAGGTGATATGCGCGCGACCCAGAGCCGCCTCGGCCGCCTTGCCGGTCACCTTTTTCGGGCGCAGATCGGCGAGGCAGAGATGGTTGTCGGTGCCGCCCGAGACGATGTCGATGCCGCCCTTCATCAGCTCATCCGCCATCGCGGCCGCATTGGTTTTCACCTGGGCGGCATAGGCCTTGAATTCGGGGCGCAGCGCCTCGCCAAAGGCCACGGCCTTGGCCGCGATCACATGCATCAGCGGGCCGCCCTGCAGGCCGGGGAAGACCGCAGAATTGATTTTCTTAGCGATATCTTCATCATTTGTGAGCACCATCCCCCCACGCGGGCCGCGCAGGCTCTTGTGGGTCGTGGTGGTCACCACATGGGCATGGGGCAGGGGCGAGGCATGCACGCCGCCGGCCACAAGGCCCGCGATATGCGCCATATCAACATGGAGGTAAGCGCCGGCCTCATCAGCAATCGCCCGGAAGGCGGCCCAGTCCCATTCACGGCTATAGGCGGTGCCACCCGCCAGGATCAGCTTCGGCTTATGCTCGAGGGCAAGTTTGCGCACCTCGTCCATATCGAGGCGCTGATCCTGCTGGCGCACCCCGTAAGAGACCACGTTGAACCACTTGCCGGACATATTGACCGGCGAGCCATGGGTCAGGTGGCCGCCCGAATTCAGGTCGAGCCCCATGAAAGTATCGCCCGGCTTCAGCAGCGCAAGGAAGACGGCCTGGTTCATCTGGCTGCCGGAATTCGGCTGCACATTGGCGAATTTGCAGTCGAAAAGCTCTTTGGCGCGCTCGATCGCAAGCGTCTCGGCAATGTCGACAAACTGGCAGCCGCCGTAATAGCGCTTGCCCGGATAGCCCTCGGCATATTTGTTCGTCAGAACCGAGCCCTGAGCCTCCAGCACCGCGAGCGAGACGATGTTCTCGGACGCGATCAGCTCGATCTCATCGCGCTGACGGCTAAGCTCGGACCGAGCCGCGCCGAAAAGATCGGGGTCGCGAGAGGAAAGAGATTCGGTGAAAAAGCCGGAGCTTTGAAAGCGGGTATCGGGCATATCTGGCCTCTTTCTGGTCCTGGAACAACGCCCTGGATCAGCGCCAGGGCCTGGGTCAATGACGGGTTCAGCCGGTCCAGCCAAGACCGGCGGCGATGCAATTCATGCTTTGCAGCAGTGGCACCGAAACCGATTGCCGGTCGCTTTGCCGCGCATGACGCAAAAGCCCGATTTGCAAGCGGTTGAGCTGGTCCAGCGCGACTCTGTTGCGCTCGAACCCCTCGCGGAAATTCGGGAATCGCATCGCAAGGCGCTCCTGCCCGGTCAGCCTGAGGATCGCGGCACAGCTGCGGCTATATTCCTCGCGGATCGCCCCGAACAGGGTTTCCGCCAGCGCGCGGTCACCGACCAGCCCGGCATAGCCGGCTGCGACCTCCATATCGGCCTGGGCGAGGCTTTTTTCCACCTCATCAACCACCATGCGAAACAAGGGGTTGGTGTCGAACATCCGGGCCAGCAGCGCCTCGCCCGCCTCGCCACGAACCATGAGGAAAGACGCAATCGCCGCGCCGAACCCGTACCAGCCGGTCAGCATATGCCGGTTCTGCGACCAGGCGAAAACCCAGGGGATCGCCCGCAGATCGGCGAGCGTCTTCGCCCCATGCCGCCGCGCCGGCCGCGAGCCGAGTTTCAGCGCCGACAATTCCCCCACCGGGCTTGCCTCTTCGAAATAGCGCACGAAGCCGGGGCTTTCGACCAGCCGAGACCAGACCGCCTGCGACATGCCGGACAGCGCGACCAACGCCTCATCCTGTTCCGGCTTGCCCGCCTCCCCCTGACGACCGGAGCCGGCGGTATGGGTCAGGACGGCGGCCGTCAGCAACTCCATATTGTAGAGGGCGGTGCCGCGATTGGCATATTTAGCCGAGACAACCTCGCCCTGTTCGGTAAGCTTCAGCGCGCCGCCGATGGTGCCGGCGGGTTGCGCTGCGATGGCGCGCTCGGTCGGCGCGCCGCCCCGACTGGCCGATCCGCCGCGCCCGTGGAAGAAGGCGGGCCGGAAACCATGGGCGGCCAGTGTCGCGGTGATGCGTCGCTGGGCGCGGTGCAGCTCCCAGGTGGAGCACAGGAACCCACCGTCTTTGCCGGAATCGGAATAGCCCAGCATGACCTCGACCGCGCCGCGTCTCTCGCGCAGGCCAGAGCGGAAGGCGCTGTTTTCCAACAGGGTTTCCAGAATTTCCGGTCCGGCGCGCAGATCGGCGATCGTCTCGAACAGCGGCACCACCGACAGGGCCGGCGCGCCGGGGCAGGGGCCGGCCGTATAACGTGTCAGCAGATGGACGGCCAGAATATCCTCGGCCGAGCGCGCCATCGAGACGATGAAAGGGCCGAAAGCCTCGGGGTCATGGCTGCTTTCCCGCGTCAGACGCAAAAGCGCCAGCAGGTCCTGCGCGACAGGGCCAAGACCGGCGGCATCAACCCGAGGCAGTTCCGGATCGGCGAGGGCGCGGCGGATCTCGACGGCAGCGGCTGGCGTGCCTGTCCGCGCAGAGACGCCCAGAGCGGTCCAGATCTCATCCAGCACCGCGTTGATAATAGTGGAGTTTTGTCGCAGATCCAGTGAGGTCGTGCGAAAACCGAAAACCTCGGCGCGCCAACGGACAGGCCTGATCCAGGCCCTGGCAAGATCACCGGCGCCGATGGCCAGCAGACCGGCTTCCACAATGCTCAGATCGGCGATCAGCTCATGCGGGCCGCGATAGCCGTCGCGGCTGTCCCGGCAGTCAATCAGCCGGGCGAGGATCGCGCTCAGCGCCTGGCGGAAAATCTCATTCGGATTGCGCTGGCTATGGGGCGTGGCGCAGCCATTTTGCGCGATGATGGCGCTCAGCGCGGCCATATTCGCCTCGGGAACCGGTACGATGCGGCAGGAAATGCTCAGCCTCTGGGCCGCGCGCTCGACGCCGTCGATATGGCAGGTCAGCGCCGCCAGCCGCCCCGCGCCAAGCGCCGCGCGCGTCACTTCGGCGGTCACATTCGGGTTGCCGTCGCGATCGCCGCCGATCCAGGTGTTGAAGCGCAGACAGGGACGTTCGGTCGCTGCGGCAGAGGGCGCGAATTGCGCGCGCGCGTCGAGGAAGCGTTCATAAAGCTGCGGCACCGCATCGAACAGGCTGTTGCGGAAGAACTGCATGCCCCAGTTGATCTCATCGGTGAGGCTGGGGCGTTCCAGCCGCAATTCGCCGGTCAGCCATAACAGCTCGATTTCACAGCGGATTTCGACATGCAGCGCCTCGCGTTCGCGCGGTGTCCAGCGTTGGGTTTCCAGCTCGACCAGGCGGCGATAGATGCGGCGGTGGATTTCCAGGATGGTGACCCGTTTCGCCTCGGTCGGGTGCGCCGTCATTGTCGGCACCACCGCGAGCTTCGCAATCGCGGCATCGGTCGCCGCCGCATCCAGCCCCTGCTGCGCCAGCCCGGCAAAGGCCGCCGCGAAAGAGCCGGGCACATTTTCCGGCCCCTGGCGCGCCTCGATCCGGCGACGCTGGCGCATCCCGTCATTCTCTTCCGCGATGCGCGACAGCTGAAAGCGGATATTCAGTGCCTGAAGATAGGGGATCGCGCGGTCATCGGCGGGGATCGGATCGGTGGCGCCGGCACGCATCCAGGCCGCAACCTCAGGTGCCCGCTGGCTTACCACTTCGGCGAGCAGCTCATGCAAAAGCCGCCGCAGCGCATCTGCGTCACTGTCATCGGGCAAAGCGAGATCAGGCAGCGCCCGGTTCATCATGCCACCCTGTCGCGGGGCGCGCGACCCTCGAAATAATCGACCAGGTTTTCAAAGACGCGGAACCCCATCGCCTCGCGGGTCTCGCGGGTGGCAGAGCCCAGATGCGGCAGCATCACAAGGTTGTCGCTGTTCAGAAGATCGGCGGGGATCTGCGGCTCGCGCTCAAATACGTCAAGCCCGGCGCCGCCAATGGTGCCATACCAGAGCGCGCGGGAAAGCGCATGTTCATCAACCACTTCGCCGCGCGCGGTGTTGATCAGGAAAGCCCCCGGGCGCATCATGTCAAGGCGCCGGGCATTGATCAGATGCCGGTTCGCGGCACCGCCGGGGCAGTGGAGCGAGACGAAATCGCAGGCGGGCAGCAGATCTTCGATGCTTGCCACCTGCACCGCATTGTAGCGCGCCAGCACCTCGGGCGCGATTTGGGAGCGGTTCTGGACGAGGATCTTCATCCCAAACCCATGATGTGCCCGTTGCGCCATGGCCTGGCCGATCCGGCCGAAGCCGATGATCCCCAGTGTCGCGCCCGAGACCCGCGTGCCGATCATATGGGTCGGGCGCCAGCCGGTCCATTTGCCGTCGCGGACCTCGCGTTCACCTTCGCCGGCACGCCGCGCCACCATCAGCATCAGCGTCATCGCAATATCGGCGGTGCATTCCGACAAAACATCGGGCGTATTCGTCACCACGATGCCCCGGTCTTTCGCCGACCCGGTATCAATATGCGAAAATCCAACCCCATAATTTGCAAGGATTTTCACCCGCGCCGAGCCCTCGCAAAAGGCCTCGGCGGGAAGTTTGTCGGTCACCGTCGGCAAGACCGCATCATAGCTGCGAAAGGCGTCCCGGAACTCGGCGAACCCCAGAGGCTGGTCGCCCCGGTTCAGATCGGTGTCGAAAATCTCCGACATTTTCGCCTCGACCGCGGCGGGCCAGCGGCGGGTGACAAGAACCTTTGGTTTTGCAGCCATGATGCGTTTCCCCCCGAATTGGTTTCAGACTTGCGGTTCAGGCGGCGTTCAGCACGCGGGCGATGGTTTCCCCGATGACCGAGGGGTTTTCGGCCACGGTGACGCCCGCGGCCGACAGGATCTCGACCTTCTCGCTGGCGCTTTCGCCAAAGGCAGAGATGATCGCGCCGGCATGGCCCATGGTGCGGCCCTTGGGCGCGGTGAGGCCGGCGATATAGGCGACCACCGGTTTCGTCATGTTCTCCTGGATCCAGGCGGCGGCTTCGGCCTCTTGCGGTCCGCCGATTTCGCCGATCAGGCAGACGATATGGGTGTCCGGATCCTTCTCGAATTGCTCGAGAATATCGCGGAAGCTTGACCCGTTGATCGGGTCGCCACCTATGCCCACCGAGGTGGAAACCCCGATGCCGCGATCTTTGAGCTGCTGCGCGGCCTCATAGCCCAGCGTGCCCGAGCGACCCACGATGCCGACATGGCCGGGCAGGTAGATATGGCCCGGCATGATGCCCACCAGCGATTTCCCGGGCGAGATGGTGCCGGCACAATTCGGCCCGGTCAGCACCATGCGCCGTTCTTTCGGGTAGCGCATCATGTAGCGTTTGACGCGGATCATGTCCTGGGCCGGGATGCCGTCGGTGATGCAAACGCAATAGCGGATACCGCCATCTGCGGCCTCCATGATGCTGTCGGCGGCGAAGGGCGGGGGGACAAAAACGAGGCTCGCCTCGGCACCGGTGGCCTCTACCGCCTGCTTGACAGTATCGAACACCGGTACGCCATGAACGGTCTCGCCAGCCTTGCCGGGAACGACGCCACCAACCAGGTTGGTGCCATAATCCAACATTTCCTTCGCGTGGAACTGCGCCATGCGGCCGGTGATGCCCTGGATGATGACGGGGGTATTTCTGTCGAGAAAGATGCTCATTTCACGATCCTCATCCGGGTGTTCTGGGTCTGGTCATTCTTCCATGCCGCGACGGCGCGCTCGGCCGCCTCCATCAGCGAGGTGGCGCGGATGATAGGCAGGCCGCTTTTCGCGAGGATCTTCAGCCCCTCTTCGACATTGGTTCCGGCAAGGCGCACCACCACTGGCACGTCAACCGGATTGGCCTGAAGCGCCTGGACCACACCTTCCGCAACCCAGTCGCAGCGGTTGATACCGGCAAAGATGTTCACAAGGATCGCCTGGACATTCTCATCCGAGTTCACGAGGCGGAACGCTTTCGCCACCCGCTCGGGCGTCGCACCGCCACCGATATCAAGGAAGTTCGCGGGCTCGCCACCGGCGAGTTTGATCGTGTCCATCGTGGCCATCGCCAGCCCGGCGCCGTTCACGATGCAGCCGATATTGCCCGAAAGCCCAATGTAGGAAAGCCCCCGGTCGGCGGCGCGGCTTTCGCGCGGGTCTTCCTGGCTCTTGTCGCGCAACTCGGCGATGGCCGGGTGGCGGAACAGGGCATTGGTATCAAAGGTCATTTTCGCGTCGAGCGCCAGGATGCGGCGGTCGGCGGTGATCACCAGCGGGTTGATCTCGACCATGGTGGCGTCCAGCTCGGTGAAGGCGCGGTAGCAGCCTTGCAGCGTGCGGACCATCTGCTGGATCATGTCGGTCGGGATGTTCAGCGCGAAGGCGATCTCGCGGGCCTGGAATTCCTGCAGCCCCACCGCAGGTTCCACCGTCGAGCGCACGATACTTTCGGGGCGGGTGGCCGAGATTTCCTCGATCTCCATGCCGCCCTCTGACGAGGCGACGATCATCACCCGTTGCGACGAGCGGTCGAGCACAAAGCCGAGATAGATCTCGCGCTCAAACGGCACCGCCGCCTCGACATAGATGCGGTAGATGCCTTTGCCTTCCTCGCCGGTCTGATGGGTGACGAGGCGGCGGCCGAACATGTCATTGGTGGCGTCCTGGATCTCATGTTCCGAGGAGCAGATCTTGACGCCGCCGGCCTTGCCACGTCCGCCGGCATGGACCTGGGCCTTCACGATCCAGCGCGAGCCCCCCATTTCCCGCGCGCGGTAAGCAGCCTGTTCCGGGCTATAGGCAAGCGCCCCATCCGGAATCGCTACACCGAAACGATGAAGAATCTCTTTCGCCTGATATTCATGGATATCCATGCGCGGCCCTCCCTGACCGGTTATGGTTGTGATTTGTCCCGCTTTTTTGCGGTATCTGCCTGGCTGCGAGCTATGCCGCAGCCAGGGGAACGGCTTATTCCGCTGCCAGCGCCATGCCGCGCGAATTGGATTTGCGCCAGAATTCTTCCGCCGCCGCGACGCCGGAACCCGCCTCCACCGGGATCCCCACATCGCGCATCGACATCTCGGCGCCGCCAAGCGCCATCATCAGCATCAGCTCGTTCAGATCGCCGAGATGGCCGATGCGAAAGACCTTGCCCGCCACCACCGACAGCCCGGCGCCCAGCGACAGACCATAGCGCTCATAGGCGCGGGTGATCACTTTGCGGGCGTCATGCCCCTCGGGCACCACGATGGCGCTGACGGTGTCGGAATGCCATTTCGGCTCTTTCGCGCAGAGCGTCATATTCCAGGCCGAGACCGCGCGGCGCACGCCTTCGGCAAGGAATTTATGCCGCGCCCAGATATTCTCGATCCCTTCGGCCCCGATCCGGTCCAGCGAGGCGCGCAGGCCCCGAAGCATGTTCATCGGCGGCGTATAGGGGAAGTAGCCGGTCGCGTTGGTTGTCGTCATGTCTTTGAAATCAAAGTAGCACCGGCGCAGCCCGTTGGTTTTCGAGGCCTTGAGCGCCTTCTGGCTGACGCCGATGATCGCGAGACCGGCCGGCATCATAAAGCCCTTTTGCGAGCCCGCCACCGCCAGGTCGACGCCCCAGTCATCCATGCGGAATTCCAGCGAGCCGATCGACGAGATGCCGTCAACGTAAAGCAAAGCCGGGTGATCGCATTGATCCATCACTTTTCGAACACCGGCAATGTCCGAGGTCACCCCGGTCGCGGTCTCGTTATGGGTCGCCAACACCGCCTTGATCTCGCGCTTTTTATCCGCCGAGAGCCGTTCGGCCAGCTTGTCCAGCGGCACGCCGGTGCCCCATTCGCAGTCGATGGTTTCGACATCGAGACCAAGCCGGGTGCAGAGGTCAACCCAGAGCACCGAGAACTGTCCGAAACGCGGCGCCAGCACCTTGTCGCCGGGGGAAAGCGTGTTGGTGATCGAGGCCTCCCAGCCACCGGTGCCGGTTGCGGGGAAGACAAAGACCTGGCCGGTCTCGGTCAGGAAAACCTTCTTCAGATCCTCGAACAGCGGCAGCACCAAAGCCGGCACATCGGGCGAGCGGTGATCCTCCATCGGCACGTCGATGGCCTTGCGAATCGCCTCGGGAACATTGGTGGGGCCGGGGACGAAAAGGCCGCGGATACCTTGCATAGCAGTCCTCCCATGGGTCGGCGTCGGGTTATTTCCTTCACGCCATGAATAGTCGTTGACCTCAGGGAATACTTGTTATGAAAGTTTCACAACGGAATTACATCCTGCTTTTGGGCTTCTGTTTGGGTAGAGAAAAACCTGCCCGAAAGTCTGGATATACGGTTGTATACCGAAAATACCCCCGCCCAAACGGGTGGGTTTCATAACGGAAGGGTTGTAAATGCAATCGCTTAGCCCGGTATCAAAACAGATCTCGCTCGCGCTGGCCGACAGCAATCCGCTGGTCCTGGGCGCGATGTCCGAGATCTTTGACCGAGACAGCCGATTCTCTCTGGTTGCCACCACCTCCAGCGCCGAGGGGTTTCTGGGCGCGGTGATGCGGGTGCCGGTGGAACTGGGCATCATCGACTGGCGAATCCCCGCGCTTGGCGGCCAGAAACTGATCGAGGTGCTGCGTGATCAGCCCAATGCGCCCCGGCTGATCGTCTATGGCGATGACCAGAATGGCGAGCTGCCCCGGAAGTCGATGATCGCCGGCGCCGCCGGTTTCGTCGCGCGCTCCACCTCGGTGGAAAAACTGGTCGATACCTGCCTGGCGGTGGCATCGGGCCAGATGGTTTTCCCCTTTCTCGACGTGCGCGAGTTGCAGACCGACCCGATCCATCAGCTGACAAGGCGCGAGAAATCGCTGCTGGAGGCGCTGGCGCGCGGGCTGACCAACCGCGATCTGGCCGGCGATTTCGGCATCTCGGCCAATACGGTGAAGTTTCACTTATCGAACCTTTACGAGAAGCTCGGCGTCCATAGCCGGGCCCAGGCGATTGCCTGGTTTTACTCGCATCAGCAGGCTGGCGATGCGGGGGTGGCGCGACTCGCATTCACGGCTCAGAAATAATATTTCTTGACAGGAAAGTAATTTTATTTCTCGCATTGGGCCAGCACAGACATCAGCGGAGGAGGAACCCCAGATGAGCTTTCACCCGATCGAACAGGCACCGGCACGGCTGAACCGCAGCGAGCTGGCCGTCCCGGGCAGTCAGCCGCAACTCTTTGAAAAGGCGGCGCAATCCAGTGCGGATGTCGTCTTCCTGGATCTGGAGGACGCGGTGGCGCCCGATGACAAGGCCCAGGCCCGCAAGAACATCATCAAGGCCCTGAACGAGATGGACTGGGGCAAGAAAACCCTGTCGGTGCGAATCAACGGGCTCGACACCCATTACATGTATCGCGACGTGGTCGATGTGGTCGAACAGGCGGGAGAGCGGCTCGATCTGATTATGATCCCCAAGGTCGGCACTGCGGCGGATGTCTATGCCGTCGATATGCTGGTGACGCAGATCGAAGACGCGAAGGGGTACAAAAAGCGCATCGGTTTCGAGCATATCATCGAGACCGCTCTGGGCATGCAGAATGTGACCGAGATCGCCGGCGCGTCCAAACGCAATGAGAGCCTGCATTTCGGGGTGGCGGATTACGCGGCCTCGACCCGGGCGCGCACCACGATCATCGGCGGCGTGAACCCGGATTATTCGGTGCTGACCGATCCGCTGGAGGACGGCACCCGCGCGGTCCATTGGGGCGATATGTGGCATTACGCGCTGGCGCGGATGGTGGTTGCGGCGCGCGCGAACGGGCTTCGGCCGGTCGATGGGCCGTTTGGCGATTTCTCGGATCCGGACGGCTACCGCGCGGCGGCGAAACGGGCGGCGGTGCTGGGCTGTGAGGGCAAATGGGCGATCCATCCAAGCCAGGTCGATCTCGCCAATGAGGTGATGAGCCCGTCGGAGGCCGAGGTCACCCGCGCGAAACGCATTCTTGAAGCGATGGCGAAAGCCGCGTCGGAAGGCAAGGGCGCCGTCTCGCTCGACGGGCGGCTGATTGACTATGCCTCGATCCGTCAGGCAGAAGTTCTGGTGGAGAAAGCCAAACAAATCGCAGGGTAAGCCATGACCATGGGGGAGGGCGCAGCCAGGACCGACGTTTCGGCGCTGCGCAAAGAGGCGCAGGCGTATTTCGCGCTTGCGGTGAAGGCGGCCGATCCGGGGCTGGCGCTTTTCTATGCGCTGGAGGCGGCGCCCTTTCCCGACACGCCCGGCTTTGCTGATGGGGGGGGACGCCAGATCGTCATCGCCGTCGGCAAGGCTGCGGTGCCGATGGTGGCCGAGGCGATGCGGCATCTGCGCCCGGATGCCGACATCATTCTGGTGACGAATTACGAGAATGCGGCGGCGCTGCCCGAGGGGTTTGACCGCGTGCGGGTCTTTGCCTCGGGCCATCCGGTGCCCGATGAGAACGGCTTGCGCGCCGGTGAGGCGGTGATCGCCGCCTTGCGTGGAGCAGGGGCGGGCGACCGGGTGATCGCGCTGATTTCCGGCGGGGGCTCGGCCCTGTTGCCGGCGCCGGTCGAGGGCGTCAGCCTGGCCGACAAGGCAGAGGTCAACCGGCTTTTGCTCTCGGGCGGGCTGGAGATCACCCAGATGAACCTGATTCGCCAGAATCTGTCGCAGCTGAAAGGCGGCGGCATGTTGCGGCTGGCGGCCCCGGCGCCGGTTTCGGCCTGGATCCTCTCGGATGTGATCGGTGATGACCTGCGGACGATTGCCAGCGGGCCAACGGTGGCGCCGCTGGGAGGGCGGGCCGAGGCGCGGGCGATCCTTGCGGGCGCCGGCCTTTGGGAGCGGCTGCCGGCTTCGGTACAGACACATCTGAGCGCGCCGGACGATAGCGGCGCCCCCCCGACCGCAGCGCTGAATATGCTGATCGGCTCCAACCGCAAGAGCGTCGAGGCCGTTCGTGACGCGGCAGGGGCCACCGCCCTGCTGGCCGATGTCGCGCTTGAGGGCGATGTGGGGGCTGCGGCGAAAATCATCCTGAGCGCGGCCGAAAAGGCGCCGGCCGGCAGCTGCCTGATCTGGGGCGGTGAGACTACCGTGACCCTGCGCGGCGATGGCAAAGGTGGTCGAAATCAAGAGCTTGCGCTGAGAGTCGCATTGATGGGCGAACGGCTGGCGGGGCGCGACTGGGTGTTTCTTTCGGGGGGCACCGATGGGCGCGACGGGCCGACCGAGGCGGCGGGGGGCCTTGTCGATGGCGGATCGGCGGCGCGGATGCGGGCCAGGGGCGACCCGGAGGCGCTGCTTGCGAATAACGATTCCAACAAGGCGCTGGCGGCATCAGACGATCTTCTGATTACCGGGGCAAGCGGCACCAATGTCGCCGATGTGCAGATCCTGCTGATCGGCTGAGATGGCTCAGGCCGGAATGCCCGAGGCCGGCAGGTCATTGACCAGCACATGCGCGACGCGGGTGAATGTGGCGCGCATCCGCTCCACATGCGGGCCGGTCAATCCGCAATCGGCGATCGCCTGATCCATCAGCGCCAGCCAGTCCCCGGCATCAACTTCCCGGATCGGGATATGGGTATGCATCAGTCGCACATCCATATTCCCATGTTTTTCAAGATAATAGCGGCGGCCACCCAGAAATCCCGAGAGGAAGTTGAACTGCTCTTCCCGCACATGGCTCAGCCCATGGCCGCGAAAATGCAGATGCAGGATCTGTCGCCCGCGCGGCTCGGACTCGACCAGGTCATAGAACCGGTTGACGAGGCGCCGAAGCACCTCCTCGCCGCCGATCTGGTCGAGAATGCTGCTCACAACACGCGTCTCACGACTGCGGCCGGGTTTTCTTCGGGTCGTAATGCGACAGCGTCACGATTTTCGCGGGAAGGCGTTTTTGCTGGCCATCAAGCTTGCCGACCTCGACCTCGGTGCCGGGTTCGGAATGCGAGATATCCACCCGGGCCAGCGCGATGTTCTTCTTCAGCAGCGGCGAGCGCATCGACGAGGTCACCACCCCGATCTGCGCGCGCCCGATATGGATGCAATCGCCATGCCCGACCGAGACATTCGCGTCGATGTCGAGACCCACGAATTTATGCATCGGGTTCTCTTTGCGCCGGATCAGCGCGTCGCGGCCGATGAAGTCATCGGTCTTGCCCTTCAGCGGTACAGTAAAGCCGATTCCGGCCTCGAACGGGTCGGTCTGATCGGTGAAATCGTAATTCGCGAAGATCAGCCCGGCCTCGATCCGCAGCATATCCAGTGCCAGCAGCCCCATCGGGCGAAGGCCGTGCTCCGGGCCTTTTTCCCAAATCGCATCAAAGACTTCGCCTGCATGTTTCGGGTGGCACCAGACCTCATAGCCGAGTTCCCCGGTATAGCCGGTGCGCGATACCACGACCGGGATCCCCTGGTGATCGCCGATCCGGCCGACGGTGAAACGGAACCAGGCGAGTTCGCCGATTTCAGGCTGATGCGGCGGGGTCCAGATCACTTTTTTCAGGAGATCCCGGCTCTCCGGCCCCTGCACGGCAAGATTGTGCAACTGGTCGGTCGAATCGCGGATCAGCACTTTCAGGCCGAGTTTCTCGGCCTGTTCACGCAGCCAGGTGCCGGAATATTCGTCGCCACAAACCCAGCGGAAATTATTGTCGCCAAGTTTAAAGATCGTGCCATCGTCGATCATGCCGCCATGCGGGTAGCACATCGCGGAATAGACGATCTGGCCCGTGGTCAGCTTTTTCACGTCGCGCGTCAGCGTATATTGCATCAGCGCCTCGGAATCCGGGCCGGTGATCTCGTATTTCCGGAGCGCGGAAAGGTCCATCACCACCGATTTCTGCCGCGCGGCAAGATATTCCTCGGTCGGGCCGGCCTCGGCGAAGGAATTCACCAGCCAGAACCCTTTATATTCGACAAAGTTACGGGTGAGTTTCGACAGGCGGTCGTGGAACCCGGTTTCCCTGGTCATTTTCGGCTCCGAATCTGGGGTCGCGCGGAAGGCAACGGCGCGGCTGAATTTCTGGGTCGCCGCATAGGTGCGGACGTGAATGTCGGTTGGATTCCAGCCATTGGCGGCTGAGGTGTCATCGGGGCAGGCCGAATTCACGCAGACAATGTCTGTCATGGCGCGCAAAAGGACATAATCGCCCGGGCGTGACCAGGGCTCATCGGCATACATGACGCCATGATCATCAACGCCGGTGTTGAAGAAGAAGTTCGCGGCCATCCAGCCGCCGCGCGCTGCGACGCCATGGGGGGCGAGCGCTGCGTTGAAGTTCTCGGTGCAGTTCACATGGCCCGGATAGCCGATATCATCGTAATATTTGGCATAGCAGGCGGCAGAGAACGCGTCATGGCGGCCGCAAGTGTCCTGGATCACCTCGACCAGCGGGGTGAAATCCTGGTCGTAATATTTCGCATGCAGGCCCGGCATCGGATAGGCATGGCCCATGACCGAGCGGGTAGTGGTGACGTCCAGCGCATGCTCAATCCCGCGATCCAGCTTGCGGGCGTCGAAACACTGGAAATCCGTGCATTGACGGCCGTTTACGTCGAGGATCTGGATATATTCACCGGCCTTGACCACATAGGCTTCGGCGGTGGCGGAATGCACGCGGACCTCTTGCAGCGGATCTGCCAGCGGGTCCGGCAGCTCGGATTTCAGCGAGAAATTCACTTCCGCACGTTTGACGAAAACGGTCAGCGGCGTGGCGGTGTCCTGGCCGTCCGGGTCCATATCTCCACCCGGCGCGGCGACGACCAGAAAGCCGTCGCGGCTGGCGGTGAAATCCACCGCAGTGCGGGCTGGCGTGTCAGCGGCAAAGAAACGGCTGGCTTTTGCACCGGCCAGATCAAGGCCCAGACGCTCCAGCCCCTGGCGCATGCGGGCAAGGCTCGGCTCGCCCGAGGCCAGCAGGGCTTTCAGCCCGGCGGCGTCGCTGTCGGCGCCAAGCCCCAGAAGGCCTGGGTCGATCCGCCCATCCGGGCCGGCGGCAAGCACCTCGCAGGGCTGGCCACCCTCATCATTGACCACTGTGATGCGGTCGCCGGTGCCGATACGGATCATCATCGCGCCGGCACCCGGCACCGAATAGCGCTCGGTGCCTTTGGGCAGCATCAGCCCGGCGGGCCGGATGATCTGGCTGGGTCTGGGCGGGCCCGGGATCACCTCGGGATAAGCCTGGTCGAGCATCGCATCCTCCATCACGCTTTGGGCGTATGCAGAAAATAATTTTACGCTGAGGAATATTCTAGACCCGGGCCAGCGCAAGTCAACGGAAACTGCAGCCTGGTTTACGCGTTAAGCGGCGAGGCCCGGGCGGGGCCGGCAGGTCAGCTTTGCAGCCATCCCGCCGCAATCTGGCGTTGATGCGCCGTGACCGCGTTGCGCATCAGTATAGCCACCGTGACCGGGCCAACGCCGCCCGGGACCGGAGTGATCCAACCCGCAACCTCCTTGACGCGGTCAGTATCGACATCGCCGACGATCCTGACCGAGCCATCCGGATCGGTGACCTGGTTGATGCCGATATCAATCACCGCAGCCCCCGGCTTGATCATATCCGGCCCGATCAGATGCGCGCGGCCGACCGCCACCACCACCGCATCGGCGCGTCTGGAATGCATCGCCAGATTGCGCGTCATATGGTGGCAGACGGTGACCGTCGCGCCCTCGGCCATCAGAAGAAACGCCGCCGGTTTGCCAACGATTTCGGAATGGCCGATCATCACGACCTCAAGGCCCTTCATCTCCAGGCCGGTCTCACGCAAAAGCTCCACCGCCGCCGCCGCCGTACAGGGCGCCATAGCGACGTCGTTATAGACGATATTGCCGATGGAGGCGGGGTTCATCCCCTCGACATCCTTCAGCGGGTGGATGGCGGATTGCAGCGAGCGGACATTGATATGCGCCGGCACCGGGCGCTGGAGGATGATCCCCAGCACGTCGTCGCGGCCATTCATCTCGACGATCAGCCGCTTGGCCTCATCCTGGGTGATGTCAGACGGCCAGAGCTGCTGGTCGAAAGGGATCCCTGCTGCCGCAGCACCCCGCGCCTGGTTCCGGACATAGACCGCAACCTCTGGCGAGGGGCCGATCGAGACCGAAACCAGCCGCCCGACCGGGCGGGTGGCGCTGGCCTCCTGCACTTTCGCGCGAACCTCGGCAAGGATGCGGCTCTGAACGGATTTGCCGTCGATGAAACGATGGTCGCTTACAGTCACGCGGTCAGGCCTTCGGGCTCGGGGAGGTTGTTGGCGCGGCAGGCTGCCGTCAGCGTATTGGCCAGAAGGCAGGCAATGGTCATCGGGCCGACGCCGCCCGGAACCGGGGTGATGGCGCCGGCAACAGCGGCCGCGCTCTCGTAATGCACGTCACCGACCAGCTTTGCCTTGCCGTCGCGCTCGATCCGGTTGATGCCGACATCAATCACCGTCGCACCCGGTTTCATCATATCGCCGGTGATCATTTCGGGGCGACCGACAGCTGCGACCAGGATATCCGCGCCACGGCAGACTGCCGCCAGATCTTTGGTGCGGCTATGCGCAATCGTCACCGTGCAGCTGTCGCCCAGCAAGAGTTGTGCCATCGGCTTGCCGACAATATTCGAGCGCCCGACCACAACCGCATTCAGCCCGGCCAGCGTGCCATGGTGATCGCGCAGCATCATCAGACAGCCCAAGGGCGTGCAGGGCACCATCGACTTCTGCCCGGTCCCCAAAAGACCCACATTCGAGATATGGAACCCGTCGACATCTTTCGCAGGTTCGATCCGGTTGATCACCAGCTCGGAATTCAGATGTCCCGGCAGCGGCAGCTGCACGAGGATGCCATGCACCGCAGGATCCGCATTCAGCCTGTCGATCAAAGCCAGCAGATCGGCCTCGGAAGTACCCGCGTCCAGCTTGTATTCAAACGAGTTCATCCCCGAGGCTTTGGTCTGGATGCCCTTGTTCTTCACATAGACCGCCGAGGCCGGGTCCTGGCCCACCAGCACCACAGCAAGGCCGGGGACGAGGCCCTTTTCCGCCTTCAGCCGGGCGACATGCGCTGCCACCTGATCCCGCACCCCTTCGGCAAAAGCCTTGCCGTCGATCACCTTCGCCGCCATCCGCCTGTCCTTCCCTCGTGTGACGCCCGGCCCGGTCTTGCGAGGGCCGCCTTATCCGTTACGGTCTCTGAGGCTGTCCGGCCCCAGGGTGTTTTCCTCGCGCGCGATCGACCAGTCGATCAGCCGCCGCCAGAGCTTCTCTACCAGGTCCGGCGGCAGCCCTTCGGCCTTCGCATGGGCGCGCACATTGGCCACCACTTCCTCGACCCTGGCCGGGATCCGCGCCGGCAGATCGACTCCTGCTTTGATCTGCGCCGCCCGGTCGATGAACCGCGCGCGCTTTGCGAAAAGCCGCACCAGCTCCAGATCCAGCGCGTCAATCCCCGCACGGATCTCCGCCATGGTCGAACAATTCTCCGGCTCACGCATCAAAAGGCCCTCCGCATTCTTTGCCCCCTGACTTATGCCAGCAAGCCCACAGCGAAAAGCCCTCTTCCTCTTGACTTAAATACTCTGCGGGGGGTGCGGGGGGCGCAAAGCCCCCCGGCCGCTTTCCATTTGTCCCCCGGATCAGGATCCGGGGAGACCGGGGGAAACAAAGCCCCCCGGCCCGGTTTTCAAGTTGAGCGACAGCTCAGAACAGACCCTCGACATGGCCCGCCTCGTTCAGGCGGATGGTCTCGGCTGCCGGCACGCGCGGCAGGCCCGGCATGGTCATAATCTCACCGCAGATCGCCACGACGAAGCCGGCACCCGCCGAGAGACGGACTTCGCGCACCGGGATCGTATGCCCGGTCGGTGCGCCCCGCAGGTTCGGATCGGTCGAGAACGAATATTGCGTCTTCGCCATGCAGACCGGCAGATTGCCATAGCCGGCAGCCTCCCAGGCCTTCAGCTGATCGCGCACCGATTTATCCGCGATCACATCGCCCGCGTGATAGATGCGTTTCGCGATGGTCTCGATCTTGGCAAAAAGCCCCATATCGTCGGGATAGAGCGGTGCAAAATTCGACTTGCCGCCTTCGGCCAGCTCGACGACTTTCTTCGCCAGATCCTCAATCCCGGCCGAACCCTGCGCCCAGTGTTTGCACAGGATCGCCTCGGCACCCTGCTCGGCAACATAGGCTTTCACCGCTTCGACTTCGGCATCGGTATCCGAGTAGAAATGGTTGATCGCGACCACGACCGGCACACCGAAGCCTTTGACATTCGCGATGTGGCGACCCAGATTCGGACAGCCCTTCTTCACCGCATCGACATTCTCGGCACCGAGATCGGCCTTGGCGACGCCGCCATTCATCTTCATCGCGCGCACCGTTGCCACGATCACCGCAGCCGCCGGTTTCAGCCCTGCCTTGCGGCATTTGATGTCGAAGAATTTCTCGGCGCCAAGGTCGGCCCCGAAGCCAGCCTCGGTCACGACATATTCACCGAGTTTCAGCGCGGTGCGGGTCGCAATGACCGAGTTGCAGCCATGTGCGATATTCGCAAACGGGCCACCATGGACGAAAGCCGGGTTGTTCTCCAGCGTCTGCACCAGGTTCGGCTGCATCGCGTCTTTCAACAGCACCGTCATCGCGCCATCGGCCTTGATGTCGCGGCAATAGACCGGCTTTTTGTCGCGGGTATAGGCCACGATGATATCGCCCAGACGCTTTTGCAGATCTTCCAGATCGCGCGACAGGCAGAGGATCGCCATAACTTCCGAGGCCACGGTGATGTCGAAGCCGGTCTGACGCGGGAAGCCGTTCGACACGCCGCCAAGCGAGATCACGGTATCGCGCAACGCTCGGTCGTTCATATCCATGACGCGGCGCCATGCGATGCGGCGCTGGTCGATTTCCAGCTCATTGCCCCAATAAACATGGTTGTCGATCATGCAGGACAGCAGGTTATGCGCTGCGGTGATCGCGTGGAAATCGCCGGTGAAATGGAGGTTCATCTCCTCCATCGGCACGACCTGGGCCATGCCACCGCCGGCCGCGCCACCCTTCATGCCGAAATTCGGGCCAAGCGAGGCCTCGCGGATACAGATAACCGCTTTCTTGCCGATGCGGTTCAGGCCGTCGCCGAGGCCGACCGTGGTGGTGGTCTTGCCTTCGCCGGCCGGCGTCGGGTTGATCGCGGTCACCAGAATCAGCTTGCCATCGGGCTTGCCTTCCAGCGAGCGGATGAAATCCTGCCCGACCTTTGCCTTGTCATGGCCGTAAGGCAGCAGATGTTCGGTGGGGATCCCGAGTTTCGAGCCGATCTCCTGGATCGGCTTTTTCTTCGCTTCCCGCGCAATCTCGATATCAGATTTGAACGCCATTGTGGCTCTCTCCCATTGGCCTTTTTCCGCTGGCGCATCCTTGTTTCCTCCGGATGCCACCAGATTCCCTTTCCGCTTTCCGCCCCGGTTCAGCCCTGGTGCCCGCTGGTCGGGCGCCGGCTGCACTCTTCACGCGGGCGGCGGACCCGGCTGAGGAGGTCGGAGCGTCATTATTCTCGATAATAAATAGATATTCCTCACGGTCAACAAGTGACAAGTCCGGAAAACCCGTTTTGGCTGATTTCTCTCCTCTGAACCCGGATGATCTGTGACCATTCCATAGCCTGTTCGCTGTCCGGATCGCCTTTCCCGACAGCCTGCCACGTTTTGTCGGCCCTGGACTGCTCACAGATGTTGCACCTGGCAGAAAACAGGATGTTTAATTGGTCTGTGCGGCTGAAACCGGCAATTCAGTGTAAAATTCCGCAGCCGCCGCCAGCGACCGGGATCTGTGGTCCCGGGCCTGGCGATTCTCTTGCCTTCGGCGCACCGTTAGCGCAAACAATCAGGATGATGCCGCAAGGCCGGACCAGAGCAAGGAAGTCCGCTGATGAGTGACCAGGCCCCGATCCTGACCCTGACCCTCAATCCGGCGCTGGATATGGCGACGGAAGTGCCGAAACTGATTCCGGGGCACAAGCTGCGCTGCGCCGAGCCGATGCTGGATCCGGGCGGTGGCGGGCTGAATGTCAGCCGGGCGATTCTCGCGCTTGGCGGCGACAGCCTGGCGCTGGTGGCGATCGGCGGCCTGACCGGCGACCGGCTCTCCGGTCTGATCCGTGAGGCGGGGGTCACCTTCCTGACGCTGCCCGGCCCGGGCGAGACGCGGCAATCGCTGACCGTGACCGAAGAGGCCGGCGGCCAGCAATACCGTTTCATGCTGCCGGGCCCGCTCTGGGGCGAGGCCGAACAGAGCCGCGTCTTCACGCTCTTGCGTGCCACCTCGCGACCGGGGGGCTATTCGGTGATCTCGGGCAGCCAGCCGCCAGGGGTTCCTGGCGATTTCCCGGCGCAACTGGCGGCGGCGATGCCGGGTTGCCGGGTGGTGCTGGACACGTCAGGCACGCCGCTGGCCGAGGCGGTCAGGACCCCGATCACCGGGCTGGAGGTCTTGCGGATGGATGCCGAAGAGGCCGAAAGCCTGACCGGCCACGCATTGGAAAATCGCGAGGCGACGGCGGATTTCGCGCAGGAACTGGCCCGTCGGGGCGTGGCGCAGAAAGTGGTGATCGCGCGCGGCGCCGAGGGCAATATCCTTGCCACCGCCACCCGCCGCATCTTTGCCAATGTGCCGAAGGTCAAAGTGAAATCGGCGGTCGGGGCAGGGGACAGTTTTGTCGCGGGCCTCGTTCTGTCACTCGCGCGCGGGCAAAGTGATGATGAGGCCCTGGCCCTGGCTGCGGCTGCCGCTGCCGCCGCTGTTTCGACCGATGCCACCCAGCTGTGCCGCCCGGCCGATGTGATGCGGCTGCGGCCCGCAGTCACGGTTGAGGACATCTGACGAGCCCTGCCGCCCGGCGCCTGCTGCGGTCTCGGCTGCGGCAGAGGCAATCAAAGACGGGGAAAAGCCGCACCGGCTTTCAGCGCCTTGCGCGTCAGATCCAGTCAAGATTGACATGGGTGGGCGGATATTGCCCGGCAACCCGCCGGCGCAGGTCACGAAATCTTGGGCGCAGATCAGGGAATTTGCGCTCATGGGTTTCCGCAACCAGACTTTTCACCGATCCGAACAGCCCGTCGCGCTCCATGGTTTCGAGGATATCCAGCTCGGCGCCTTCGATATCGAGTTTGAGAAAGCTGATCTGCCCCTTTTCGCGGAGGAAGGCGGGGAAGTCGATCAGTGGCACTTCGACCGAATTGCCCGCATCAATGCCGCGCCCGCCATCAAGGATGGTGTTCTTCACCGAAGCGCCCACCGGATTGGCATCGAAATTCCCCGCGCGCATCAGCCGGACGGTGCCGGCGCTGATACCCACGGCGGCATTGATCAGTGTGACATTCGCGGCGCTGCCGAATTTCTGTTCCAGCACGGCAAAGCAATCGGGGTCGGGTTCAAAGGCGATGACATCGGCGCCGGTGGCGGCAAGCTGCGTGGTCACCACCCCCATATTGGCGCCGCAATCCACCGCCAGATCGCCCGGCTGCAGCATGGCGCAGATGCCGGTCAGATAGCCCTCGGCCCAGGCCTTGCGCATGTTCCGCTTCTGACGGCGGATCATCATCTCTGCCTTCTGTTCGGCCTGAGATTTCCCGGCCTGAGATTTTGGATCGCCGTCCCCGGCCTCGGACCCGGCCCCGATCTGTTTGCGGGCGGCCATTACTCCTCCAGCGCCTTTGCCGGATCGACGCCGATCTCTTCGCACATGCGGGCGGCATAGGAATTCGGCAGCGGCGGGTTTTTGCGCCACCAGGGCTTGGTGCCATTGGTATAGAGATGCACCGACAGCGTCTTGTCGGTGAAATGCCCCTCGACCCGGCCGTAAGGGTCATAGAACACATCATTCAGCTGGAAGGGCACCGGGTAGAGGACATCCGGCGTCAGGGCTTTCTCGTAATCGCCGGTTTGCTGGGCGAAATAGGTGAAAGCCTGGGGGCCGAAAGCGGTGCGCTCGGCATTGTAGATCCGGACGGCCTGCGGCAGCGAGCGATCCTGTTTCTCGATGCGCTTGCGTTGCTGTTTGTTGAACCAGGCCGGCGCCTCGGGGAGGTTGTCGTAGTAATCCAGCAGCTGATGGATCAGCTCGCCATCCCTGGGAATATAGACGACACCGCAATTCAGCGCGCCGCGAAAACCGTGGCCGGCATAGATATTCTGCATCTCGTCGGGAAAGGGCTTGTGGCAATAGGCGTCGCAGTCGATCCAGACCGCATCGGTTTTCTGGATCATCTTGTAGCGAAAGACGTTCGACAGAAAGCTCTCCGAGGTCTGCGCCACGATGCCCATGTCGATATCCATGATCTCGGTCGCAGGGCGAACCTCAATCCCTTCGGGGACATTCGAGACCTCTTCCGTGCAGTAAAGCGTGGTCGGATGGCCGTGGCGCACATGGCTCAGGAGGCAAAGCTGGTTCAGGTAATGCAGGCGCGGGCCAATCCAGAGAGAGGCGACGGGGCGGCGTGTGGGGGTCGACAAGGGCGGAACCTCAACCTTTATTGTTTCGTTTATGGATACAGTATTGCTGCATCCCCCAAAAGAGACCTGCTCGGATCCCGGCTGAATTTGACCATGAACTGACCCTGGTGCGAGGGTTTTCCTGTGGCGCAATGGTGGCGGGAAGGTGAATTTTCACGCGTATCACGATGCGGCAGCCCCGGCGGAGTTTTTCGCGATCCGGAACAATGTCAGCCCGGCATCAAAGCCTGGGGCAGCGATATAGCCCTCCTCCATCACGGCGGCATACTCGTCCAGCCTGGGGCGGCCGGCGTCCAGAAGGCGGCCGTAAAGATAGATCTGCACCGGGCTTACGCCGGCAAGGATGCGGGCCAGCAGCTCGGGCGTGATGCGCGGATCGGCCAGCAAAAGCACATCGGGCGCGGTCGCGGCGATCAGTCCGGGCAGGGCGCTGTCCTCAAACAGGCTCAGCCTGTCACCCGGGCGCCGGTCATTGCGGGACCAGACCAGATCCAGCATCCGGCGCAGTTCCGGATCGGCCTCGGTCACGCTCAGCTGCAGATCGGGGCGAACCTGGGCCAGATGCGCCGACAAAAAGCCGATCCCGGCGCCGGCCTCGGTCACCCGCGCCTTTTGCGGCAGGATCTGCGGCAGGCGCCGTGCGAGGCCGCGATCAAACTTCCCCTTCGCGATCAGGGCGAGGCCGGGTGCGGTGAACACACCCGGATCCAGCGGCAATTCGACGCCATGGTTCGCCACCCATTCGCCGGCATAGGCGGCATTGGCGCGCGGCTGGCTGACATAGAGGCCCGAGGGCAGCGCCTCCACCGCCTCGCGCGGTTCGGATTTGCGCTTTTCGCGGGCGGCCTCATTGCGGGTCTTTTCGATATCGCTCATCAGGGCGGCGATCTTTTCCGGGTCGCGCGCCTGGGGCGGTTTGGCGACGATCTCATGGATCGGCACCTGGCTGGCCCTGGCCAGATCGGCGACCAGGGCGGTATAGGCCTCGGTGCCGCGGATTTCAGTGAGGCGCTGATCCACCCGCGCCAGCGCCGCCTGATGCAGCCGCGCCAGCACCGGATCTTTCAGCAGTTCCAGAATGATCTCGTCCCGCCGCGCCGTATAGCGCAGCATGGTGTCGTCACGGACCTCATTGCGGTCCTGAAGCGACCAGTAATCCGAATTATACTTATCTTTCTTATTGTTGACATTGCCGCGCAGCTTGCGGATCGCGTAGCTGTCCACGGATTTCACCGCATAATGATTAAGCTGCACCCAGTCATAGCCGACCGTCCGGGTGATCGAGCGCCAGCCGCGAAACTTGAAGTAATCCTCCATCTCGCGGCCCGAGCCGTTCAGCCATTTCACCTGATCGGCAAAACCGGCCTTGATGGCTTTGGTCTTCATCTTGGGGCGGTGGATGCCGAGCTTCCAGTTCTCCGGATCGAATTGGAACAGCGTCTTAACGCCCCAGCCCTTGTTCCAGTCCTGCGGCGCGGCCAACAGATATTGCTCTGACACCGGCGCGGTGGACCAGTCGACGACCCCGCCCGAGCCGAAAATGCGCCAGGTCACCACGATCCCATTGGCGTCCTGGGCTTTGGCGGCGGCGATCAGATCATCCAGCGTGCCGTCGCCGTAACGGATCGACAGGAACTCATCGGCATCAAACACCATCACCCAGTCGGACTGGCCCACGACCGGTTCTTCCTGGGCATAGTTCAGCGCCGAGGGCTGCGGGCGGATGCCTTCGGGGATCACATTGCGGCGGTGATGGGCCAGCCCCAGCTCCTCCAGCCGGATCAGCATGTCATCGGTGCCGTCCGAGCAGTCATTGGTGTAGACGACCAGATCCGAGAAGCCGACCGCCAGGTGATGCGCCACCCATTCGATCACATAGGGGCCCTCATCCTTCATCATCGAAACCGCAGTGACCTGGCCATGCGGACTGGCATGGCGTTGCAGCGAAAAGGGAACGGTGGCAAAAATCTCCGAGGCGCCGCGTGTCACGCCGGGGCGGAGCGGTGGGGCGGATTTGCCCTTCGCCGGCTTGCCCTGGGCGGATTTGCCCTGCGGGGCGTCAGCCTGCCGGGCCTTAACCTGCTGAGCCTTAACCTGCTGAGCCTTGCCCGGTTGCGCCTTACCCTGCTGCTTTCCGGCGCCCGGTTTTGCCTGAGCCGCCCCGCCCGCAGATGCCCCGCCCGCAGATGCCTTGCCCACAGATGCCTTGCCGCCCGCCGCTTTGCTTCCGGCTTTCCCGCTGGCCCCTGTTTTCGCCTCACTCATTATACGTCTCCTGCGCTCTGTCCCTGTCTAGCCTGGCATTCCGGGCAGGGGTAAGGCGGGAAAGCTGAGAAATTTCGACGTTTTTCCCCCTATGATCTTACCCGATTGCAGAACAATCGCCAGGTTTCGTATGGATTGCGCCCAACTGCCGCCATAGTCTTGCGGTTATGATTTGGCAGAGTGCAGCAGTAAAAAAGACGGGCAGTTAAAGAATGACCGAGGCAACCATCACCATCGTCGCAACCTGTCATGGTGTCGAAGTGCCCGATGCACCCATCCTGGGCCCGCGCATGATCGAGGCGATGAACAATGGCCGCTATGAGGGCCAGGAGATCCGCTGCGGTCTTGCCGTGATCCCCAAGGCTGCGCGCATCCTCGAGATGGGGGCGGGGGCCGGGGTGGTCGGTGCTGTGCTGGCAAAGAATTGTGCGCCGGCTTCGATCCTGTCGATCGAGGCCAATCCGGGCCTTTTGCCACATATCAACCGGCTTTACGCGCATAACGGGTTGCAGGATGTGATCTCGGTCCGCCATGCGGTGGTGTTCAGCGCGCCCGATGCGCCCGAGACGGTCAGTTTCAACGTGGCGGGGAATTTCCTCGGCTCGTCGCTGGCGGAACTGCCGGGCAAGAAGACCCGCGCGGTCGAGGTGCCGGTGCTGCGCTACAGCGATCTGACCAAAGAATACCCGCATGACACGATTATGATGGATATCGAGGGCGGGGAGCTGGATTTCCTTCGCCATGCCGATCTGTCGGCGGTCAACACTTTCGTGCTGGAAATGCACAAGGATGTTTACGGCCGCGAGGGGATGCAGGAATGCGCCAGCCTTTTCACCGCCGCCGGCCTGAGCTTTGACCAGGAGCACAGCGCCTCACGCGTGCATGTCTGGCGCCGGGTCTGATATGGGCGGGTCTGATATGGGCGGGCCAGATATACGCGGGCCAGATATGGACGACACCGACAAGGATGGAACGGGCGAAGACCTGGCGGCGGAGATGGCCGCAGAGGGGGCCGGAGAGGGTGCCGCAGAAGCTACCGCAGAGGGTGCCGCCCCGGCCAGGAAACGCGTCGCCCGCCCGGCTTTTCTGCCGAGGCCGGAGGCCGATCCGTCTGCCGCCGCCGCCGCGCAAAAGAGCAGCTTCTTCCTGCAAGGCGGGCTGGTCGATGCCTGGTTCGTCGAGGCAGGCGCCGGTGGTCACCCCGATGTGTTGATGGTGACTTTCGACAATGTGACCTCGATCGGCGCCCATGAACCGCATCAGCCCTGGCTGCTGGGCCGCGCGATAAAAATGGATGTCTCGATCCTTGGCATCCTTGCCTCGCGGCGCGACTGGTATCGCAATGCCGATGCGCAACAGATGATCACCGATCTGCGTGAAGCGGGGTTCTTTGAACGATTCCGGCGGGTTGTATTTATCGGAACCTCGATGGGGGCTTTCGCGGCCCTGTCCTTGTCGGCGCTGGTGCCCGGGGTCGAGGTCGTGGCTTTCTCGCCGCAATCGACGCTTGCGCGCGATCTGGCGCCGTTCGACACGCGCTATCCGCATCCCACAAAAAGTTACGACTGGCAGGATCTGCCCCTGCGTGATGCGGCGGCCTCGCTGACCGCTGCGGCGCGGGTCTGGCTGATCTATGACCCGTTCAACCCGACCGACCGGCTGCATGCCAACCGCTTTCAGGGCGCGAATATCGAGAAAGTGCATCTCAATTTCGCCGGCCACCGCATGTTGCGCGAATTTCGCCATGTCGAGCTGCTGTCGGATCTGATCAGTGGCCTGGTGCTGGGCCGCATGGACCGTCCGGCGGTCAACCGTCACATGCGCGGCCGGCGCGAGGTCGGCATCTGGCAAAACGCACTCTTGCGCGCGGGCGAGACCAGGGGCCATCCGGCGCTGAGCGCCCTTGTCGCGCGCAGGATTTTCCAGCGCGATCCGGCCCGGCCTGAACTGCGCAAGCTGGCCTGGAAGCTTGAGCGCATGGCGCGCGGCGAGAACCCGATAAGTCGCGCCGAACGCCGCGCGCGCAGGGAAAGCAAAGCCGCCGCGCGGCAGGCCGATGCATGGCAAGGCGGCGAGGACAGCCGCCGCATTGTCCCGCATCCCGATCTGCGCCCGCCCTTTGCCGGTGAGATCCTGACCCTGCAAGGCGCGCTGATCGTGCCCGAGCGCGATCACGATCAGGCGCTGGCTTCGGGGGTGCTTCATGCCGATGGGAACTGGTGCGCGCTGTCAGAGGCCTGGATCCGGGCAAAGAAATCCACCCCGGCACCGGTGATCTCGGCGAAGGACAACATCCGCGATTTGCCCGGAACCCATCTTTACGGCGGTCATTTCCGTGGCCATTTTGGCCATTTCCTGGTGGAATCCTCGGCCAGGCTCTGGGCGCTGGACCATCTGGCGGAACCGCCGGAAAGCATCCTCTATCTGCCCTATCGCGGCGATGTGAAGGCGATTGAAAAGGCGATCAAAGGTCAGGCGCCGTTCTTTAAGCTGCTCGGGATCGACATCCCGGTCCGCACTTTCGGCGATGTGCAGCGGGTCGAGCGGCTGATCGTGCCCGAGCTGGGTTTCGGCTGGCTTGAGCGCTATGCCGGATCGCCCGCTTACCGCGATTTCATGCAAAGCCGCCTGCGCGCCGCCGCCCCGGCCGAGGGGGGGGAGAAGCTCTATGTCTCGCGCGCCCGCCTGCCGGCGATCAAGGGCGGCATCCTGGGCGAGAAGGTGATCGAGGAAAACCTGGAACGCGCCGGTTTCGAGATCTTCCACCCCGAGCGCCACCCGCTTGAGGTGCAGATCGCGCGCTACAAGGCAGCGAAAGTGATCGTGGCGCTGGACGGATCGGCGCTGCATCTGGCGGCCTATGTGATGCCTCCGGGCGGGCGGGTCGCGATGATCCTGCGCCGCTCTTCGGCCAATATTGCCGATTACGATCTGCAATTTCGCAATTTCATCGGGGTGACGCCCGATGTGATCAATGTCATCGTGAATGACTGGGTGGCGGGCGAGGCGGCGCGGGCCGATTTCCGTTCGGTCGGCGAGGTGGATTTCGCGGCCTTGTTCAAGCGTCTGAAGGCATTGAAATATCTGCCGGCCAGTTTCCGACCGCAACTGCCGGCGCAGGGCGAGGTGCGGGCCATGCTGGAGCCCTTCCAGGACCGGCGCGGCGACAGTTTTCGCCCGCTGATGCAAGGCGAGCGTCACGGCGACGAAGAAGACTGATTACCCCTTTCGCGGCCCCGCCAGGCTGTGAAAAGGGGGGCGAGTGATCGCCCCCCTGTCTTCTTCCGGTCAGGGAGAAGGGCGCTCAGCCCTCGAAAAAGGCGTAGATCTTGCGGGTATGTTCCTGGATTTCCCAGGTGCCTTTCCAGCCTTTCGGCAACATGATCGCATCGCCCGGCCCGAGGGTCTTTTTCGTGCCGTCGAGATGGGTCATCACGATCTTGCCTTGCAGGAAATAGCAAAACTCGGCCGCAGCCGAACGGTCGGCGGTGAACTGGCCCGGGGTGCATTCCCAGATGCCGATATCCAGCGTGCCATCCGGCGAGGTCCAGAGCGAATGGGCGGCCTCTTGCTGGCCCGGGTTCAGCGTGGTCGGCTTGTCTTTCAGCTGGCCGAGGTCGATCCCTGCAAGGGCGGTGAAGACGGAAAGATCAATCATGGCTGTCTCCTGCGGCCTTAACGGCCGGTCAGTTTATTGGCGAATTTGGCAAGCGGCGAGCTTTTGGTGCCGCCCGAGCGGGCCTCCTGGCGGTCGGCGAGATGATAAAGCCAGTACATCCCGTGGACTCCGAGCCAGCGGAAGGGTTCGATCTCCCATTTCTTCGGGCGGCGGTTGACCCAGGGGAGGGTGGTGCGCTCGGTCTTGCGGTCAAGCACCAGGTCGGCCAGCGTCTGGCCCGAGAAGTTCGAGGTCGAAACGCCGAGGCCCACATAGCCACCGGCCCAGGCCATGCCGGTATTCGGGTCCATGCCGGCGGTGGTGCACCAGTCGCGCGGCACGCCCAGCACACCGCACCAGGCGTGATCGATCGACAGGCCTCTGGTCTGCGGCAGCATGCGGTAAAGGATCTCGATCAGCGCCTCGACCGTTGCGGGCTGGGTCTGGCCGTTCACATCGGTCTTTGAGCCAAACCGATACGGCACACCGCGCCCGCCCATGACGATGCGATTATCGGCGGTGCGCTGCGAGTAGCAATAGGCGTGGCTGGCATCCGCCAGCAGCTGGAACTGATCCCAGCCGATCTCGTCCCAAAGGGCATCGGGCAGCGGCTCGGTCACGATCTGCGCCGAATTCAGCGGCAGCCATTCGCGTTCCTGGCCCTTGATGCCATGGGTGAAGCCTTCGGTCGCGCGCACCACACGTTTGGCCTTCACCGTACCGCGGCTGGTGATCACGCGGCCCTTTTCGATGCTGATGACAGCAGTTTGTTCATAGATCCTGACGCCGCGCCGCTCGACCGCTTCGGCAAGGCCCCGCACCAGTTTCGCCGGCTGCACCCGGGCCACGTTATGGCGCACCAGCGCGCCTTTCGCATTCGGCACCCGGATGCGCGAGGCGGCCTCGGCGCCGTCGATCAGCTCCAGCCGCGTCGCAGGCACCTGCCACGACATCGCCGTTGCGTGATCTTCCTGCAGGCGTTCCCATTGCGCCGGGGTCTGGGCGAAGGTCAGGCAATCGGTCATCAGGAAGTCGCAATCAATGCCTTCCTTTTCAGTCACCCGCTTGACCTCGGCGACGGTGCCGCGCAGCTGGCGCTCGAATTCGATCACGCCCTCGCGGGTGCCGGTGGAGAGGTATTTGTTGCGGCTCCAGGAAAATTCCCCCGAGCACCAGCCGCCATTGCGGCCCGAGGCGCCAAAGCCCGCGAATTCCTTTTCCACCACAGCGATCTTCAGGCCAGGCTCGATCTCGGTCAGATACCAGGCCGTCCAGAGCCCGGTATAGCCGGCGCCCACGATGCAGATATCGACCTCGATATCGCCCGGCAGGGCTGCGCGGTAGCCGGGCGTGCCGCCGATATTCTCATACCAGAACGAGACGCCGCCGTTTTTTTTCGCTTGCATGTTCATCACCTGTTAGTGCCCCCGACTTAATGCCCGCCTACCGAGCCGTCATCGGTCAGGAGCCTGCCATCGAGCGGGTTCCAGGCCAGCTCAATGCTGGCGCCGATCCCGAATGCCTCGCCTTGCGTGGCGGTGCGCGCCACGATGGGCGTGCCGTCGGCAAGGATCACCTCATATTTCATCGCCGAGCCGAGATAGATCGCCTCGCGCACTTTGCCCTGGATCACATTGCTTCGCCCGTCGCGCGGGCCGGTGCCGGGGGCCTGGACGGTGACATCCTCGGGGCGCAGGAGGATCACCTGGGCGCCGCCCGTTTTCGGGGTGCCCGGCGCCGAGACGATGACGCCGCCGATATCCAGCGCGGTCTGATCGCCATTCACCCGGTGGCTGCCGCGCAGGATCGAACTTTCGCCGATGAACTGGCCAACGAAGAGTGTCGCCGGGTTCGAATAAAGCTGATGCCCGGTGCCGACCTGCTCGATCCGGCCCTTGTTGAAGACGGCGATGCGGTCCGACAGCACCAGCGCCTCTTCCTGGTCATGGGTGACATAGACGAAAGTGGACCCGAGCTCACGATGGATGCGGCGGATTTCCAGCTGGAGAACCTCGCGCAGCTTTTTGTCAAGCGCGCCAAGGGGTTCGTCCATCAGCAGAACCGAAGGGTCGAACACCATCGCGCGGGCCAGCGCCACGCGCTGCTGCTGGCCGCCCGACAGCTCGGACGGGTAGCGATGGGCGAATTTCTCCAGATGCACCTTGGCCAGCGCACCTTCGACAAGGCGGTCACGCTCGGCCTTCGCGACCCCGCGCTGCCGCAGCGGATAGGCCACGTTCTTCGCCACGGTCATATGCGGGAACAGCGCGTAATGCTGGAACACCACGCCGATATTGCGCTTATGCGCCGGGACATTGCTGATCGGGCGCTCGCCCAGCCGGATCTCGCCTTTCGACAGATCGGTGAAGCCCGCGATCAGGTTCAGCGTGGTGGTCTTGCCCGATCCCGATGGTCCGAGGAAGGACATGAACTCGCCCGGCTCGACCCTGAGCGACACATCATCCAGCGCGGTGAAATTACCGTAGAATTTCGAGCAGGCCTCGATGTCGATGGCCGCGCCTTTGCGTTCATTGGTCATGTTTTACGCCCCTTGCGGGTTCCGAAGATAAGGCCCAGTCCGATGATGAGCGTGGTGGTCAGGAAGATCAGCGAGCCGACGGCGGCGACGGTCGGATCGGCGTCGCGGGTCATCGAGGAGAAGATCTGCACCGGCAGGGTCTTGAGCTGCGGGCTGGTGATGAAGAGGGACACGATCACCTCGTCAAACGAGGTGACAAAGGCGAAAAGCGCGCCGGACAGGATGCCGGGCAGGATCAGGGGCAGGGTGACGGTGAAGAAGGTGGTCAGCCGGTTGGCGCCAAGGCTTGCCGCCGCCGTTTCCAGCCGCTGGTCGAAAACCGCAAGGTTCGCCCCGACCGCGATCACCACGAAGGGGATCGCGAGCAGCGTATGCGCCAGCACATAGCCGGTCCAGGTGCCGACAAGGCCGGTGGTCAGATAGACCGCGTAAACGCCCACCGCCAGCACGACCCCCGGCACCACCATCGGCGTGATCAGCAGCATGCGGATCAGGCCGCCGGCCCTGGATTTCATCCGCTCGATCCCGATAGCGGCCATGGTGCCGATCACGGTGGCGACCACGGCAACCATCAACGCGACCTTCAGCGAGGTGATGAAACTGTTGAACCATTGCGGATTGGTGAAGAAATTCTCGTACCATTTCAAAGAGAAGCCCGATGGCGGGAAGGCCAGAGATTTCTTCTCGGCAAAAGACATGGGTACGACAACGATGGTCGGCGCGAGCAGCCAGAGCGCGATCAGCGCGACGCTCAAGCCCAGGAGCAGCTTGCCAGGATTGAAGTGTTTCACCTCGCTCCTCCGCTCATCTTGTATTTCTGGCGCATGAAGGGCGCGGCCAGCGCCAGGAAGCCGAAGGTCGCGACCAGCAGCACAACCCCCATCGCGCCGCCCCGGCCCCAGTTCAGCAGCGACAGCACCTGTTGCTGCACCAGCGTGGACAGCATCGAGGATTGCTGGCCGCCCAGAAGCAGCGGCGTGATGTAAAAGCCAAGCGCCAGAATAAAGACGATGGTGGCGCCGGCGAAGACGCCGGGCAGGGAAAGCGGCAGATAGACCTGGAAGAAGGTTTTCACCGGATGGGCGCCGAGGCTCTTCGCCGCCTGGATCAGCCGCAGGTCGATGCCGCGCATCACGGCATAAAGCGGCATGATCATAAAGGGCAAGAGGATCTGCGTCATGCCGATGGTCACACCCAGCTGGGTGCGGATCAGCTTGACCTTGTCAAACCCAAGCGCCAGCAGCGTTTTGTTGATCACACCGCTGTCTTGCAGCAGGATCACCCAGGCCAGCGTGCGGACGACGCCCGAAACCCAGAAGGGCACCAGCACGCACATGATCAGGATCAGCCGCAGGCGCGGCCCCACGACCGACATCGCATAGGCGTAAGGATAGGCCACGATCACGCAAACCAGCGTCACCACGGCGGCGATGCGGAAGGTGCGGATCAGCACGGTGATGTTCACCGGCGTGTTGAAAAACCAGATGTAATTCTCGAGGACCGTCTCGCCCTCGGTAAAGCTGCGGCTGATCACGGTGCCCAGCGGCACCGCCATCACAAGGATCAGGATCGCCAGCGCCGGCAGGGTCAGCAACGCGGGGCCGGAGAGGAACCGGCTGAAACTGGAACTGGATTCTGGCTCTGACATGGATCCTCCGGTGATCCTGAGGGCTCAGGGGGCGACCTCTCCGGATCGCGCGCGCAGGGCTTTTGTGATTTGGTGCTGCGGCGACCCTGGCAGAGGTCGCCGCAGTCTTGCCGCGCAGGCTCAGGCGCGCGGCTGTCGGAAAGGGTCAGTTCCCCGCGATGAACTCAGCCCATTTCTCGCTGAGCACGTCGTAATTATCGACCCAGTATTGCACATTCTGGTTATAGGCCATCGCCTGTTTTTCGGGGGTGTTGGTCATAAACGAGGCCGTCAGCTCATCCACCTGCGGTTTCGCGTCGATATTGATCGGCGAGTAAGAGGTGTCCTCGGCCATTTTGGTCTGCGCGGCGGCGCCCAGATAGGCATTGATCAGCGCATGGGCCGCATCGACATCCTTCACGCCGGTCGGGATCGTCATCTGATCCTTGACGACAACCCAATCCTGCCAGACAGGCTGGTAATTGGCGCCATTTTCAAGCGCGCCCTTGCCCCGGCCGGACCAGACCATGACCATGTCAACCTCGCCCGATTCCATCATCTGCTGGCTTTCGGCGCCGGTGGTCCACAGCACCAGATCATCGCGCATCGAGCGCCATTTGTTCAGGCCACGGTCGATATCGGCGGGGAAGAGATCGGCCTTCGCCACACCATCATTCAGGAGCGCGAGCTCGATCATATAGCCCTCGGCCTCGGCATAGCCGGGGATGCCGCGGGTGCCGGGGAATTTCTCGGTATCAAAGAAATCCGCCCAGGAGGTCGGGCCGTTTTCCGGCCATTTTTCTTTATTGTAGAGGAACATGACCGCGTAGTTCATCGCAGGGACCGAGCATTCTCCGACCTGACCTTCGGGCACTTTCGAAATGTCGAGCTTTGAGAAATCCAGCTTCTGGAACAGGGTGCCGCAATGGACATAGGGCATGTAATCGCCGGTATCGACGACATCCCACATCACATTGCCGGATTCGACCTGGGCCTGGATTTTCGCCAGCTCGGTCGGGCCGTCCGAGAGCAGCGTGACGCCGGATTTCGCGACGAAATCCTCAAGCGCGGCGACCTGGCCGTCCTGGTAGATGCCACCATAGGACACGAAAGTCAGCGTTTTGCCGGCAAGCGAGCCTTCAGCGGTCTCGCCTGCGACGGGGCCTTCGGCCTGGGCCTGGACGGCGAGGCCGAGGCTGAGGGCCAGCGAGAGGCCGGTAAGGGTTTTCAGCTTCATGGCAGTTGCTCCCTGTTGGTAAGGTGTTGGAAGTGTTATATTTATTGTCGTTCTGCCCGGGCGATGGCTTGCGCCCGGTCGTCCCCGGATTTTTCGCTGTGGCCAGCGCGGAATGTGTCGAGATAGCCGGTGGTCGAAGTGGGCGGCGAAGTCACGAACAGCACCGAGGCCGGGCCCGTGCCGGAATTGGCAACCCGATGGGGGACCGAACTTTGGAATTCGATACTGTCGCCCTCATCGAGCTGATAGCTGAGCGGGCCGAGATCAATCTGCACCTGGCCGGCCAGCACCAGGATCATCTCATGCGAATCGCCATGGCTATAGGCCTCGTCGCCTGTCGAGCCGCCGGGCTCGAATTCCGAGATATAGGCCTCGAACTGGGTAAGGGGTCGGCGGGAGAGGAGCGCTTTGCGATGACCGCTCATCTCGGGCAGCGTGGGCCTGTCGCGGCGGCGCAATACCGGGTTCTGCGCGCTGTCGGTGCCGGCGAAAAGCTCGGCTATCGAGCAGCCAAAGGCATTGGCGATGCGGATCAGGGTTGAGGTGCTGGCGCCGGTCAGGCCGCGCTCCAGCTGGCTGAGGAAACTGGCCGAGGTGCCGGTCGCATCGGCCAGCTGGCGCAGCGACAGACCGCTGGCCTTGCGCAACCGGCGCAACCGCTCGGCCAGCAGACGCTGCTGATCAGAGGATTCCGCCGTGATTGTATCGCTGAGCTGAGACACCCGAAATTCCCCGAAAGTGCCTGTTCAGGCCGAGGGGCGGCGCGTTGTGATCCGCCACTGCACAAGCGTTAAGTCAGACTTTATGTGGGTTCAATGATTCTGTCTGCAGGGTGGAATAATTTTATCAAATTGTCTGGCGCCGGGGCTGTGCTTACAAATGAAAACGCCGCCTGTCGCGCGGACAGGCGGCGTTTGTCTTAATACTACCTTAGTCAGCGGCCAAGCCGGCTGAAGCTGTTTCTCGGGTCATCACCATAGCCGCCGAGCCAGTTGCGGAACACCGTCTCCAGATGCTCGGAAATCTCGACCTTCTGTGTGAAGCCGCGCGCATCGGCATCTGCTGCGTTCTGGCCGACCAGGGCTGCAATATCTGCCTTGATCGGGAAATTATCAGTCAGCGGTTCTCCGCTGCGGCCATCATAGATCCGGGCGTCAAAGCGGATATCATGGACCCCGACATTGCCGCCCATACCACGCGCTTTCGGCGTCAGCGCATGGAACTGGGTCACCACGACGCGCAGGGTTACAGGCTGTTTCCCGCGCAGGCCGGCAGTGCCTTTCCCGATCGCATCGCGGAAGATCGCAGCCACCTGTGCCCGGCGATCGCCTGTCGGATCACCATGCCAGACGATATCGGCATTCGGCATATAGGAGTTCTTCTCCGAAACGGTCAGCGAATTCGGCACCACTACCTCTACTTTGGCAACGCGCCAGTTGCGGGCCACGCTTTGCTCGACCTGGTTGTAATTGGTCTCAAAGCCGCCACCGCCACCGCCGCAGGCGGCGAGCAGGACCGTGAGGCCCAGGCTAAGGAAAATTTTTCCGATCATAACTGAACTGCTCCTGGTGGGGCGTCGGGCCCTTGTCTCGTCATTTTTCGTCCATTGATCAGCTGACCCGATTTTGGCAACTGTCAGAACCGGGCCCCTGTCAGGCCCTTTCTGACGGCAATCTGCGCGGCGAAGCGGGCAGATTCGTGACATGATCGGGTCATTCCGGGGATCCGCGTGAGAAATCTGCCCCGAATAGTGGCTGGCCTGGCATGGACACAAGGAAGTTCTGAGGCGAGATACGCGGCTCCGCCCCATAATGGGCTACTTTCCATTCAGCCCGGCGGTGACCACCCTGTTCCGCCCGTCATGCTTGGCCTGATAAAGCGCATGATCGGCCTGCTGCATCAGCGCATCGGGAGAGCTCGCGCTGCCGGGCCTCGCAACGGCCAGCCCGATACTGGTGGTGACCGCGATCAGGATTGGCGGATTCCCCACCCTGACCGGCTGCTCGGAGATGACAGTCAGAAGGCGCTGGGCTACCGATTGAGCCTGTTCAAGGGTGACTTCGTTGATCATCACCACGAATTCCTCACCGCCGACCCGCGCGAAGAGATCACCCGGGCGCAGCATCCGGACCACGCGCCGCGCGGTTTCGCGCAGAACCTCGTCCCCTGCGGCATGGCCCCAGGTGTCATTCACCGATTTGAAATGGTCGAGGTCGATCATCATCATCGCCGTGCTGCGATCAGCGGCAGCAAGCCGTTTTGAGGCCTGTTCGTGAAATGCGGCCCGGTTGGTCGCCCCGGTCAGCGCGTCATGGCTGGCCAAATAGCGCAGGCGGTCGGTCAACTCGTTACGGCTGTGCATCACGATGGCGAGGGTGATCGGCACCAGCGCAATCGCCGAGGCCCCCAGACGGAACGAGGACAGCGCGGCCTTGTCGGGTACGCCATGCAGATGCGGAACCATACCGCTGGCAATCACCCCAAGCGCCATGACCCCAAACACAAGCGTCAGCACCGCCGTGGCAAAGACCGACCATGTCAGGCCGCACCAAAGAAGCGCCAGGACCGGGAAGGCTACCGCGCCGGGCCCGCCGATCAGCAGCGAGGCGATGAAGGACAGCAGTACCATCATGGCGGGAACCAGATCGGAGCGGTTCACCAGATCCAGCCGGTACCAGTATTTCCTGATCTCGGCCAGGGGCGGGGCCGACAGGATCACCGGCAGAAAGGCGATGAAGGTGACGAATTCGCCGGCCGTCCAGTAGACGATACCGCTGAGCACATCGCCGCCCCAGTAGCGCGGGCTGGCCAAACCGCCAATCAGACCCGAGGCAAACCCGCCCCCAAGCGCCGCCAGCAAGATCCACAGCATCGAGACCGGCTGGCGCAGTTCACAGATCTCGCGCGGCAGCCGGATCAGGATGGCATAGGCCGTCGAGATGCTGACGATATTGGCGAGGTTCAGCACCAGCGCCTTTTCAAGCCCCGAGCCGGTCAGCAGATCGCCCACCATGAAACCGGCAAACCCCGCCAGCCAGCCCGGCACCTGCGCCATGGCCGGGTTGCGCAGCATCAACCCCAGCATGATCGCATTCGCCGGCCAGATACTGGCCAGAAAACCCACCGGCCGGCTATAAATTCCGAACAGGGTCGCGGCGAAGATCACGACGAAAAGCACGCCCGCCGCACGCCAGGCAAGCGGCACTGCCGTTATCCGCAGTTCCATATCTGCATTCATCAGTAACCCCTGCTTCACTCAATACTTGTGTCGCCCCAACCACCCCCTGCGTCGCGGAGGCCCCCGTGACGCCATGGCTGGCTGCATCCCTCGCATGAAGGGTCTTGCTTGCTGCTCAGGCCGGCAAGACATGGATCACGACATGGATCGGGCCGCATATCCGGATAATCTGCACCCGTTCTGGAAAAAAAGTGTTAACGCGCGCTGCCTGTGGCGGTGGATGGCCGGATGTCCCCCGGCAGGCGCCCGGCCCGGCCCGGCTTGGTCTGGTCTGCGCTTGCGCCAGGGCCACGTCGTCTTTAGGTTTTTCGCTGCGAAGGAAGGGAATCGTCTCCGGTGGGGCGGTCGGTCTTCAAAACCGGTTGGGGCAGCGAGACTGTCCCGGGTGGGTTCGACTCCCACTCCCCTCCGCCAATCAATCGCATTATGATATTGATTTCATTGTATTTTATGTGAAATTAGTCGACCATTTCCACCTGGCATTCCCCCACCTGGCGGCGGATTGTCTCGGAACATCACGGAACAAACCTCACCGGTTTGTGATGGGTTTGCCCCCGGCCAAAACCGGGAGCAGGGCAGGGGCGGTCACCCCAGAACGCTGTAGACGTGGCTGTAGCTGCGGTTGAGATAGCGACCGATTTCCCGGAAGCTCGCGCCGCCGTCGCGCAACTCGGCCATCTGCTGGCGCTCTTTCGCGGTGAGCAGGCGTCCACGTCGGACAGCCCCATCAGTCGCCCAGGGATCGGTATCGGCTGCGATCACCCCTTGCGGAATGATCTGAACCTTGCAGCGCACCGGGACGCCATAGCGGGCGGCAACCTCGGCCCGGACCTGATCTGAGTATGTCATGGCGTCACCTCGCCCTTCTGCTGCCGATGCCCCATGAAGGCGCGCTGCACGACCGGCAAGGAACGCCGGATCACGCGGTGGGCGCATGAGCATCTGATCGAGGCGGCACGGGCCAGACTAATCGGTCCGGCCGAGCCGATGACGATCCGCCGCGGCACGGTCGCGCATCCGCGACAAAGAGCTTGCCCGACTTCCGGCTGAAATCCTTCGCATCAAAGCCGACATGAATGGTCACCGTCATGGGCTACCCCTTTCTCATGTGAATGTCGGAAGCCGGGATCTGCGCCTTGCGCGCGGTGCCCAGCATCGAAAGCTCGCCCTCGATCATCTGGCCGCGCAGGGCCATGAAGGCGACACGCCAGCCCGAGAGCGGGCTGAACAGGATTTCCAGCTCGTCCCCCGGCATCAGACGACCCTCGATCCCGGTATCGTCAAAGGCGCCGGCAGCCGCCGCGTTCTGGAGCTTGTGGAGTTGCTCAGCGCTGGCGACCGGCAATGGCCCTTTGTCGTCGGCAATCCAGCCGATCACCCGATTGCAGGCGCGGACCTGTGGCCATTGGGCGGGCTGGATAAAGGCAAAGACATATGCCGGGCAGAGCGGGCGCTCCACGATCACCGAGCGCCGCTTCTTCCGGGGCCATGTGCGGGTGCGATAGGTCAGCGGGATAACCTCTACGCCCAGCGCTTCCAGTTCCTCGCGCGCCTCGGTCTCTTTGCCGGTCAGGCAGCGGATACCGAACCAGCCCGCAGGCGGGGCCTTCCCAGCCGCGCGCACATCCCGATCTGACGCCCAGACCTCAAACGCCAGACTGTCGTCTGCCCCGCCATCATGGGGCCAGCGCAGCTGCTCAGCACGCCGGATCTTGTCCCGGTCGCCGGTTGCCGGGCCGCGATACTCCGGCCGGATCAGCGCGCCGGCCGGGCCGGCGTATTCGCCGCCGTGGTGTTCATGCCGTGTCCACATTGGATGGTGCCTCAATCGTTCTGGAGATTGGCGACGGCAATGCGCTTGCCGCCACAGGTCGGGCACTTGGCCCGCATTGAAAGTCGAGCGCTCCGATCGAGCGGCAGCGGAACCTCGATCCGCTCAAATCGTCCGCAGCCCTTGCACTGGCAGACGTAGGTGACGCTCGTCAAAAAACCGTCCACCCTCGTCTCAATCCTGTGTTCTGGCTCACCCCATCGGCAGACATGGCCCCAGATCACCAATTTCAGCAGGTAGCCCATCTCACCGCCTCCCGTAGTGGTCACCGGTGAGGGCGATCACTGGTCAGGATACCAGCCGGGGAAGATCGCCGCGCTGAGGTGAATGCCGGATTTCCCGGCAATTGACACATGACAGACGAGAGCCGCCCCGGAATGCCGTGGGCGGCTCTTTTCGTTTCGGCTGTGGGTCAGCTATGCGGGACAGAGCGGACGGTCGTTGAGCAAGAAATCTGACCCGGCGCTATGCCGTCAGCGGAAAAATTGTGGGCTCACAAAGTAGCGGCATCAGCCACTTGTAACGGTCGCTCACACCGGGGTCCGATGGCCAGCGGCCTGATGTGTCCGGCCAGATAAGCTGAAACACCCGGAAGTTGTCGCCATTGTGCATGGCCCTGATTGGTGACGTCATGCACGACGATCAGGTGCGTTTCCGCATCGACGGCGGTCTGGACGTTGTAGCCGACCATACCGCTGTTGCGGGCGCTCGTGGCCATGGCGCGGGCGTCAGGATCTGTCAGGGAGATCTGACCGTCCGGTGCATCGGCCAGCGCGCGATCCATAGCTTGCAGATGCTGGATGTGCTGGCGGACGCGGCCGTAGCGCTTGGCCAAATGCGCGACCTTCTCGGCCCGAACCTCGCCTTCTTCTTGTTGATCGACGCGGACCATCTCGGCGATGTAGCGTTCGACGTCCGCCTCCAGATGGGCGATGCGGCTGGCGACCTTGCCCTTGGTGAAGTTGCGATCCCGTGCATTCACTGCCCGGAACTTGCTGCCGTCGATGGCAATGCACGCGCCCTTCAGCACACCGATGCGGCGGCACACTTCCACAAACTGGGCGCAGGTTCGGCGGATGCCAGCGCCGTTGTCGCGGCGGAAATCGGCGATGGTCTTATGATCGGGCACCAGCCGGCCCGTCAGCCACATCAGTTCCGACGTTGCGGCCCCGCCTCGCGCTCCAGCCTGCGGCTCGACGGGATCCGGTTCAGGTAGCCGTAGATGAACAGCTTGAGCAGAACAGCAGGATGGTAGCCGGGGCGACCCGTGCGTGCCGCTGCCGACCGCACGAAGCCGAAGTCAGCCAGATCAAGCTCATCTACGAAGAGATCGACCACCCGGACCAGATGATCCTCATGGATCCAGTCCTCGAGCCGATCGGGGAAAAGGACTGTCTGCCCGCGCGCTACGCCTTCGATGAAACCTGACATGCCGATCCCCGCAGCCATGCAGAAGTCTACCATAGAGCGGAGTTTCCACACACCCTCGGCTCAAAGCGTCATTGACCTGATTCGCCAGAGTCAGTATGTTGTCGGTCAGGTGGGGTCGAACTGAGGCGAGGCGAAAGCTGGACGCCCAGACCCTCAGCCGCAGGACCGCCCAGACGGGCCACCCTGCGCGCGCGACAGCGAAGCTATGACCAGACGAGAAACGCCCCCGGATTGCCGAGGGCGTTTTCAATTATCAGATCACCTGTTCCTGGCTCTGTGCGGTCTGATCCCCGCAAGCATCCGGGCTTAAGTCCAGCACCGCTGGCCGGCAGGATGGCCTCTGCCGCTTCCATATTGCGGATGTAGCTCAGTGGCAGAGCTGTGGGTTTCCACCCCGCGCGCGCCGGTTCGATCCCGGCTATCCGCTCCAGACAGAAACCCCGCCCGGATCGCACCGGACGGGGCTTTCTCAATCACCGGCGCCTGATCAGGACAGCCAGCACCGCCACCCATGCCAGCAGGGAAGCGCCTTGCAGCAGAGGGATACAGTCTCAAAGGTCGTCATGGTCTGCTACCTTTCTCCATGGGGGCAGGCCGTGGCAGATTGCCGAACACGCCAGCGCGACATGCAGGGGTGCGCCGGCCCGCTTATATCGGGTCACGGTGTCATTGCTGACCCCGAGCTGCCGGGCAGCCTCACGGCCCGATATCCCGCGCAGATCCAGCCAGGCGTTGAAATCGTCAGCAGTCATTGCCACAGCCTTACCTCATTGCTATCTTAGAGAGGTGGGGAGAGCCTTTCGGCTCCCCCCGTTCTTCACTTCCTCCGGCTGACGACGATCAGGGCTGCAACCGCGATCATCAGCTGGAGGGTCTGAAGAGCCAAGGATGTGTTTTCGTAATCCATCCTCGTCTCCCTCTTCCCGATCATCTGAGCCTTGACCGGTTAGGCAGGTTGACCTCTTGCCTTTAATGTCCTTAAATTATGACACTCCTGCGATCATGTCAACATAAAACGTCATTATACAGTGACAAAAAGGCAGGTTTTCATCCGCATTTCAGGAATTGATGGTCACATGACGCAGAAAATCGACACCCTGACGCTCAGCACGGGGGGAATCATGGCTGGCGGTCCAGTTCCGCCTCCCGTTGCTTTCGGGCATTTCACCATACCAGACGGTCAGCCTTTCCCCACCCTCCCCCTGTGCCTGAGGGGCGGGGAGAGAGGCGAGGAGGCGATCCGGAGCCCGGTCCAATTCACTGCCGCCAGACAGCCATGCGAGATCAAGGAAAAGCAGCCGCCCGATTTCACGCCGACGCTCCGTCTCCCCGAATTGCAGCCCTGCGGCGGACGGATGATTGCCACGTTTCAGCTTGAGCCAATCGTCGCACTCCTGGAGCAACTCGCCCGAGGCCGCATACCAGACTGAAAGCAGGCTGCGGGGAATGCTGATCAGGCCGCCCTCGGGCGTGGACGGACCAGCTTTTGCGGTGGTATGCTCGCTTGTCCCTGCCGGGCGGCTGGCCCTCAGACCGGTGCTGCCGGATCCTGCGTCCACCCATTTGACGGCAGGGGCGCCCTCGACCTCGGGGGTGGTGCTGAGGTGGCGGGCTGCGCTGCACGTCACCACCGTTTCGGCCTTGTTTTGCTGGTCGGAATGGGCGGCGGGGGCCGGGGCTGTCACCACCCCATCAGGAATGTTCGGCACCACTGCGACAGAAGCTTGTTTGCGCGGCGTGGCGAAGGCGACCTCAAGGGCCTCAACCACAGTGGAGCAGCGGCCGATCTGGTCGCTGGCGCCGCAATAGTAGCCGCGCACCGCGAAGTCACCGGCGCTCAGTTCCCAGACGCTGACAGTCTGATATTGCCTGATCGGTTTCATGCGCGGCCCTCGATCCCGGAACTGGCGCGGAAGGCGTCAGCCTTGGCGAGGTTGCGGCTCACAAGCCCATCAACTTCCTCTTTCAGCCCCAACTCATCGGTCAACAAAGTGACCGAGCCGCCGATAACCGCCAGATTCTCGTGAACTGAGGCCAGCGTGGAGGCGACCTGCTCAGGGTTGCCCTGATCTGTCGCGTTGATGATGCGGCGCATGTAGATCGTGAGGCCGATCATCGGCCAGGTCTCAGGCGGGCCGTCGAAGCGGCGGGCTGTGGGTAAAGCCGACGCACAAACTCCCGGATTTTGACCGGATCGTCCGGAGGCAGAGCGGCTTACGGATGGCGGCACCTGAGGGGGGGCTGAGGCGCCGATCCCCGCCTCCCGCTTCCTCGGGATGATACAGGCCTCCTGAAGGCATTGGCGGTGGGCTGCGCGACTGGCTCTGACAGGTTTGCCCCCGCCGCCGCGCGCGAAATCTGAATATCCGGCATTTCAGGTGAATTTTCCGGTCCGCTGCATTGCGCCGGTGCCCCGGAGCGGGCGTCGGCCGGCCTGGTCAGTCGAAGAGGTCGATCCGGTGCGGGTTCAGCCGGCGCAGGTCGCCGCGTCGCAACGTCAGACCGTGGCGGTCGAAGAAGTCGAGGATCTCGATCGCGACCTTGCGGCCGTTCTGCATCCGGTCGCGAAAGGCGGGGGCGGTGATCCAGCCATCGGCGCTGGCGGCCGCGACATCGCGCAGGATCGCCACCATCTCACGCACCACCACGCGGGCGAAGAAATGGTCATTGGCGATCTGGTCGGTAAGGCCCAGCCTCTGGCTGTGGCGCATCAGCCGGCGCAGGTCTTTCTCTTCAACCCCGAATTCGGTGGAGAAATCGCGCACGCGGGGCGGGCGGAACCGCTCTTCTCCCTGTAGCCGGGGGAAGATCTGCGCGAACAGCGCCTCATCCTCGGGGGACAGCCGTACCTGATGCCCGGGAAGCCGCAGGAAGGCACCATCCAGCGCGAGCCGCCCGGCGCCGGCCTCTTCCTGAAGGAACAGCAGAAAGACCTCTTTCGGCAGGCGCGGGGTCAGGCTCAGCCGCAGCCGCTCACGGCCAAGGCCGGCAAGGTCGGGATTGGCCTCATGGAAGGCGGCAAGGCGGGCGGTGAGATCCTGTCGCAACCCCTGCACCTGGTCGGGCGAGAGGGCGAGGTCGCCGAACCGCACGGCGCCGGTTTCGGCTGTCAGCTCCGGGCCGGAGGCCGGATCAAGCCCCCTGTCGCGCAGGAAGACCGGCAGATCGACCGGCGCCACCTGCAACAGCCGCGTCAGCGCCGGGGCGGGCTCGGTGGCCCGCGCGGCATCAAGCCAGGCCAGACGCTCAGGCGTGCCGCGTTTGCGCGCGGGCGCGCGCGGGTCGATGAAGAACCCGCCCGCGATGGAGCGCGTGGCCGAGGTGTCACGCAGCACGAAGCGCTCGCCCATGGTGGCCGCGATGGGGCGCTCCAGCACCAGCTGCGCGAGGCCCGTCTTGCCGGGCGCGATGTCGCCGGCAATCGGCACCACGCGGGCGGCGACCTCGGTGGCATGGGAGTAGAGATGCACCGGCAGCCAGGTGGTCACGGGCTTTTGCTCGGAGGCGACCACTTTCAGCATCACGTCGATCCGATCAGACGGCGCATGCAGGCCGGGGGCAAGGATCATGTCGCCGCGCCGGATGGCATCCTTTGTCACATCGTCGCCCGCAAGGTTCAGGGCACAGCGCTGGCCGGCAAGACCCTCTTCCGCCTTGCGGTTCTGCGCGTGGATGCCGCGCACCCGCGCCGGCAGACCGAGGGGCGAGATCATCACCTGATCGCCCACCGCCACCCGCCCGGCGATCATCGTGCCGGTCACCACCGTGCCGGCGCCGGCAATGGTGAAGCTGCGATCCACCGAGAGCCGCATGGGCCCCCGGGCCGCACGCGCGGGCATCTCTGCCCCGGCCCGGGCGAGCACCTGGCGCAGCGTGTCGATCCCCTCGCCGGTCAGGGCAGAGACTTCGATGATCCGTGCGCCGGCCAGCCTGGTTCCCGCCAGCGCCGTGCGGATGCCGGCAGCGACTTCGGCGCGGCGCTCCGGCCCGGCGAGATCGGCCCTGGTCATGGCGACCACGCCGCCGGACAGGCCAAGGAGGTTCAGGATTTCGAGATGTTCGCGCGTCTGCGGCATCACGCCGTCATCTGCCGCCACCACCAGCAGGGCGAAATCAATGCCACCGGCGCCCGCGAGCATGGTGCGGATCAGCCGTTCATGGCCGGGTACATCGACGAAACCGGTGATGCGGCCAGAGGGGGATTGCGGATCATCGGGCAGGCCCAGATCGGCATAGGCAAAGCCCAGCTCGATCGTGATGCCGCGCGCCTTTTCCTCGGCCAGGCGGTCGGCATCCACACCGGTCAGCGCCCGTACCAGCGCGGTCTTGCCGTGGTCGATATGGCCCGCCGTGCCGATGATCACAGCGCGGCCAGGGCTGTGGTAAGGGTGGCGTCATCCTCAAGACAGCGCAGGTCAAGGATCAGCGCACCACCCTGGATATGGCCGATCACCGGCATCGGCAAAGCGCGGAGTTTCACGGCCAGCCGGTCGGGGGCATCGCCGCCCTGGCCGGTCAGCCGCAGCCCGGCCGAGGGGATGGTATCGACCGGCAGCGCGCCCGAGCCGATCTGGCTGACGCAGGGGCAGGGGGCCGCGGCAAAACCAAAGGGGCGCAAAGCCGCATCGACGCGCGGCGCCAGCCTTTGCGCCTGGGCGGCGATCTCTGCCATCGGGCGCGCCAGCATCCTGAGTGTCGGCAGCCGTTCCGCCAGCCGGTCGGGGTCGCGGTAAAGCTTCAGCGTCGCCTCCAGCGCCGCGATGCGGATCTTGTCGAGCCTGACCGCGCGTTTCAGCGGGTTCCTGTTGATGGCGGCGATCAGATCCTTGCGCCCGACGATAAACCCGGCCTGCGGGCCGCCAAGCAGCTTGTCGCCGGAAAAGGTCACCAGATCAGCGCCTTCCGCGACGGCCTCGCGCACGGTCGGCTCCCGCCTCAGGCCGTAATGCGACAGATCCACCAGCGAGCCCGCGCCCAGATCGTTCATCAGCGGCACTTTTGCGGCGCGCGCGATGCCGGCGAGCTCGGTCGCCTGCACCTCGGCGGTGAAGCCTTCGATGCGGTAATTCGAGGTATGGACCTTGAGGATCACGCCGGTCTCTTCGGTGATCGCAGCCTGGTAGTCGCGGGGATGGGTGCGGTTGGTGGTGCCGATTTCCACCAGCTTTGCCCCCGCCCGCGCCATGATATCGGGCATGCGGAAGGCGCCGCCGATCTCGATCAGCTCGCCACGCGAGACCACGGCCTGACGCCCATCCGCCCCCGGACCGGCAAGCGTGTTCAGCGCGATCAGCACGGCGGCGGCATTGTTGTTGACGATGGTGGCATCCTCGGCGCCGGTCAGTTCGACCAGCAGCCCGCGCAGATGGTCGTCGCGCTGGCCGCGCCCGCCGGTTTCCAGGTCGAATTCCAGCGCGAGCGGGTTGGCCATCGCAGTGATTGCCGCCCTGACCGCCTCATCGGCGAGGATCGCGCGGCCAAGGTTCGTGTGCAGCACGGTGCCGGTCAGGTTCAGCATCGGCCTGAGGCGGCTGCGGTCGCGCGCCGCCAGATCGGCCGCGACAAGGTCCGGCAGGCGGGCGGCCAGCACCGTGCCATCCTCTCCGGCGCGGATCGCGTCGCGCATCTCATCGAGGCGGGCGCGCAAGGCTTCACGCACGGCCTGGCGGCCATGACGGGCGACAAGAGCCGCGCCCTCGGCGCCGTTCAGGACCTGATCGACCGAGGGCAGGGCGCGAAACCCCTCCATCAATAGCCCGTCAGAAAGGGGTTCACCCCGGCGCGTTTCAGATCGGTTTCCTTCATCATCATATCAAGGCCGATACTGCCGACATCATCGGCCACCGCGTCAAGGCTCGGGTTCTTTTCCTGGTAGAAAATCTTGATCCAGGAGTGGCATTCGCGGCAGCATTCGGCCTTGACGGTGGCCTCGGTGGTCTCGGCCGAGCGATAGGTCAGCCCTTTATTGGTGCCGCAGGCGAGACAATGGATGCGGACCTCGTTCCATTGTGCCGCGCAAAGCCCGCAGACTGCATAGCGGATGCTCTCGATCCCCGGGGTCGATGTCACCAGCGAGGAAACCGGCCGCCCGCCGCAACAGGGGCAGATGCCGGTGCGGATGGGATGCAGGCTTTTCGCGTCGAGCCCGGCCGCCAGCCGGGCGAGGTAAACCTGCACGGCGACCGAGGCGAAAAGATGCGGCGCGGCGCTGTCTTCGGGGATATCGCCGGAAAGCGCATTGCTCAAAAGCCAGGTCCGGTCGCCCTGATCCGCCGCCGCCACGGCTTCAAGTGCGATACGGGCCGGGTCGGGCATGGTGATCCGCGACGCCGCTTCGCAGAGCCGCGCCAGCAGCAGGTGCAGGGCCGGATCGGAGGCCAGCGCCGCGCGGTCGATCGGCGGCATCTGCGCCGCTTTGGCGCGGGCCAGTTGCTCCGGGGCGATCACCGGCGCCGGGCCGGATTTCGCCAGCCGGGCCTGGATTTCGGTCAGCCCGGCGAGGAAGGTCAGATAGGGGGCAAGCCGGCTGGTCTGCGCCAGAAACTCAAAGCGCCCGGCGCGGCGGGTGAAAAGCGCGACCGGGTCGGGCAGGAAGGCAAACGGCGCCTCGGGGACGCCGCCGATGACCGAAGGGTCGGGTTGAATGTCTTTGGTCATGGGCCTCTCCGACCGCGTTTCGCCCCCGGGGGCGGGCCGGGGAAGGGACCGGCGGATCACTCCGCCGGGGTTTTGTTATTATCGGGGGCTTTGCGGTTCTTTGCCAGCTCCCGCAGCCATTTGCGATGGTGCCGGAAGGCCCAGCCGCCGGTGACGCTGCCCGTTGTCATGGCGCGCAGCGTGCCACGGGTCCAGATCGCCGCATAGACATGCAGGATGAAGACCAGGACGATCCCCACCGCCGAGAGCGAATGCACCAGCAGCGCGATGCGGCGCGCCGGGATGGTGGCGGCCCAGGGGGCATAGGGTTCCCACAGAGGGATCTGTTGCTCCCAGATCATCAGCCCGGTCAGGATCAGCAGCAGGATCAGCCCGGTCATCGCCCAGAAGACGAATTTCTGCCCGGCATTATATTTGCCAAGCTCCGGCAGCTTTTCATCATTTCCTGCCACCACATCGCCGATATGGGCGACCCAGATGGCGTCTTCCCGCCTTGGCAGGTTCAGCTTCCACATCTGCAAGAACAAGAGGAAGAAGCTGATGAAAAGGACGATCCCCACCGCCGGATGCAGCCAGCGCACCACCTGGCCGCCGCCGAACAGCCCGGAGAGGAAGAAGAGAGACGGGTGGAACAGCGCCAGCCCTGAGATCGCCAGGATGATCAGCGACAGCGCGGTGACCCAGTGATTGAGCCGCGTGATGCCCCGGTAACGGCTGACCGTGACCGGTTTTGTGCTCTCAATATGGTCGCCAGGGGCGGAATATTCATGTGACATCACAGGCCCTCCCGGTTCTCAGGCGGTGTAGCGGCGGTTTTCACCACCAGCTCTTCGGCCTCATGCTCTTCTTCGGCGCTGACCTGGTTGCCTTTCGAGAAGAGGCCATGCAGCACAGCCCCCGCCGCAGCCAGACCCATCGCGGCAAGGCCAATGGTCTTGGTCGCGCCCTTCCAGCCCTCGACCACCGGCGAGATGCGCGGATCTTCTGGCAGGCCGGAATAGAGGCCCGGCTTGTCGGCATGATGCAGCACATACATCACATGCGTGCCGCCAACGCCCTGTGGATCGTAAAGCCCGGCATTGTCATAGCCGCGCGATTTCAGATCCTCGATCCGCTCATTCGCGAGCGCGATCTGGCTTTCCTTGGTGCCGAAGGTGATGGCCTGGGTCGGACAGGCTTTCGCACAGGCCGGCCCTTGCCCCACCGCCACCCGGTCGGAACAGAGTGTACATTTTTTCGAGACCTGCGCCGTCTTGTGGATGCGCGGCACATCGAAGGGGCAGCCCGAGACGCAATAGCCACAGCCGATGCAATTCGAGGACACGAAATCCACGATCCCATTGGAATATTGCACGATGGCGCCAGGCGCCGGGCAGGCCTTGAGGCAGCCCGGATCCTCGCAATGCATGCAGCCATCCTTGCGGATCAGCCATTCCAGATCGCCCTCGGGGTTCACATATTCGTCGAACCGCATCAGCGTGAACATTTCCGGCGTCAGATCATGTGGGTTCTCATAGACCCCCACATTCTCCTCCATATCCGGATGGGTGTCGTTCCACTCGATACAGGCCGACTGGCAGGCCTTGCAGCCGATGCATTTCGACACATCGATCAGCTTCGCGACCTTTTCCAGCTGCCGCTCGGGCGCGGGCACATTGGCGGTGGCCGAGATGCGCACGACATCCGAGGGCAACAGGTTCGAGGTGAGCGGCTGAACCGGAGGGTTCGCCGCCGCCGTCGTCGGTTGAGGGGCGCGTTCGGTCATGCCAGGCCCTCCGATGCGGGTTCGATATTGACGAGGAAGGCTTTGAATTCCGGCGTCTCGATATTGGCGTCGCCGACAAACGGGCCCAGCGTATTGGGGCCAAAGCCCTTCCGCGCCGCACCCTTGAAGCCCCAGTGGATCGGGATGCCGACGACATGCACGGTCTTGCCGTCGCAGATCAGCGGACGGATCCGTTTCGTCACCACAGCTTTCGCCCAGACCTGGCCGCGTTTTGACCAGACACGGACGCGGCCGCCCTTTTTGATCCCCTTTTCTGCCGCCAGTTCCTCGCTGATTTCCACGAAGAATTCCGGCTGGTTCACCGCATTCACATAGTTGTGTTTGGTCCAGTAATGGAAATGCTCGGTGAGGCGGTAAGAGGTGGCGACCAGCGGGAATTCGTCGCTGGTGGCCATAGTGGCCAGATCATCCGGGAAGACCCGCGCAACAGGGTTGCCGCGCATTTCCGGATTCAACGGGTTCGCAACAGGGCTTTCGAACGGCTCCATATGCGTCGGGAAGGGGCCATCGCGCATCAGCTTGCGGCTGAAGAAACGGCTGGTGCCTTCCGGGTTCATAATGAAGGGGCCGACTTCCCTCGGTTTGGCGGTGACGGCGATATCCGGAATATCCGGGCCGACCCATTTCTCGCCATTCCATTCGATCAGCACGCGGGACGGATCCCAGGGCTTGCCGTCAGGGTCGCAGGAGGCGCGGTTGTAAAGCACGCGGCGATTGGCCGGCCAGGCGAAGGACCATTGCTGGAACACCCCCATGCCGGACGGGTCGCTGTTGTCGCGCCGCGCCATCATATTGCCGTCCTCGGTGAAGCAGCCGGCATAGATCCAGCAGGCGCCCATCGTAGAGCCGTCATCGCGCAGCTGCCCAAAGCCCGAAACCTGCTTGCCGGCCTCCAGCACAACCTTGGTCGGGTCGGTGGCATCGTAAAGCGTGGTCAAAGCGCGGCCATTGAGTTCCATCGCCAGTTCGGCGGCGGTGGGCTCTTCGGGATCCGCGTAATCCCAGGACAGGTTCATAATCGGCTCGGGTGCCTTACCGCCCTCGGCCTCATAGAGCGCTTTGATCCGGTGATAGATCTGCGACATGATCCAGACATCGGTTTTCGCCTCACCCGGAGGGGTTGCCCCCGCCCAGTGCCATTGCAGCCAGCGTCCCGAATTCACCGTCGCGCCCTCGTCTTCGGCGAAACAGGTGGTCGGCAGTTCCAGCACCTCGGTCTGAATGCTCGCGCTGTCTACGTCGTTGTAAATGCCGTGATTTTCCCAGAAGGCGGCGGTCTCGGTCGCCAGCGGATCCATCACAACGAGCAGTTTCAGTTTCGAGAACGCCTCGGTCATCTTGCCCCGGTTGGGGAAAGACAGGATCGGGTTGAAGCCCTGGCAGAAGTAGATATTCACCTCGCCATTTTTCATCATGTTGAACATGCGCATCGCGTCATATTGCGCAATATCCAGCTTCGGCAGCCAGTCATAACCCCAGCCGTTCTCGGCCGTCGCCTTGTCTCCCCACAGCGCTTTCATAAAGGAAACCATGAACTTGCCGTAGTTCTGCCAATAGCTCATCTGGTTCGGGCGCAGCGGTTTATTGCCGCGCGTCGACATATAGGTGGCGAAGTCCGGCTCGGTTTCCCGCGGCATCGCCAGATAGCCGGGGATCAGGTTCGACATCAGACCAACATCGGTCAGGCCCTGGATGTTCGAATGCCCGCGCAGCGCGTTCATCCCGCCACCCGGGACCCCGATATTGCCCAAAAGAAGCTGCAACATCGCCATGCCACGGATGTTCTGCGATCCCTTAGAGTGCTGGGTCCAGCCAAGCGCATACATCGAGGTCATGGTTTTCGTCGGCGAAGAGGTCTCGCCGATCATCTCGCAGATCTTCAGGAAACGGTCCTTCGGCGTACCGCAGAGATTTTCAACGAATTCCGGCGTATAGACATCGACATGCTTTTTCAGCAGCTGCCAGACGCAACGCGGATGCTCCAGCGTTTCGTCATTGATGACATAGCCGTCCTCGCCCAGCTCATATTCCCAGCTGGTCTGGTCGTAGCTGCGCTTTTCCTCGTCATAGCCGGTGAACATGCCGTCCTGCCAGCCGAAGTCTTCGCGCACCAGATAGCCGACATTGGTGTAGTTGCGGACATAATCCCACTGCACCTTGTCGTTTTCGATGCACCAGCGGATCACCCCCATCAGGAAGGCGATATCCGAGCCGGGGCGGATCGGGGCGTAGTAATCCGACACCGATGCCGAGCGGTTGAAGCGCGGATCGACGACGATCAGTTTCGCACCGCGATGGTGCTTGGCCTCGGTCACCCATTTGAAGCCGCAGGGATGCGCTTCGGCGGCGTTGCCACCCATGATGACGACGAGGTCGGTATTCTTGATATCGGTCCAGGAGTTTGTCATCGCTCCACGGCCAAATGTCGGGCCCAAACTGGACACCGTGGGGCCGTGTCAGACGCGTGCCTGGTTGTCGAAACCTACAATGCCCAGCGAGCGGACCACTTTCCAGGTCGCCCAGGCTGTTTCATTGGTGGTGGCCGAGGCCGCCAGATAGCCGGTTGTGGTCAGACGGTTGACCGTCAGCCCGTCGGCATTCTTCTCGATCAGATTCGCGTCGCGGTCGTCTTTGACGGCGCGGGCGATCTTGTCGAAAGCCTCATCCCAGGTGATTTGCTCGAACCTGTCGGAACCGGGCTTGCGCAGACGCGGATGGGTCAGGCGGGTTTCGGCCTTGACGTAATCCTTGAGCGCGGCACCCTTGGGGCAGAGCGTGCCCTTGTTGGTCGGGTGGTCGGCATCGCCCTCGATATGGATCAGATCGGCCTTTTCGCCGGCTGCCAGATCACCTTTGGAATACATGATGATCCCACAGGCGACAGAACAATAGGTGCAGATATTGCGGGTTTCGGTCATGGTGGCGAGCTTGAAATCACGCACATGCGCGGCCTCGGCTGCCTCGGCCTGCTGGAAGCCCATGGCTGCCAGCGAGGTTGCCGCCACCCCCGCACCTGACAGCCTGATAAAGCTGCGGCGCGAAAGGTCGATATTCATGTGACCCCTCCTTTTCACTACCTGTCTTACGCTTTTCAGGGGCAAGATTCCCCGGACAAAGCCGCGATGGGTTGCTTCAATCATGTGATTGACTGGGCTTATCGTCGCCCGGTTGTGCAGGTCTGTCAAGCAAGGCGCGATATTTTCGTTTCCAAATAACGATTTGTGAAAGCGCTGCGCCCAGTGGCGGGTAACGGAATTTAATACCCTTCGCTCCTGACCATCTCTGCGCTGTGGGTTTTGCCCCTGGGGTGTGGCTGCGGCCGGGGTTGCCGCCCGGGGGGCTGGCTGGCTACAGTCGGCGCGGGGAAAGCGGCATCAAAGCGTTGCCGCTCTGTGCGCCCTGGCGCTTCCTTGTGCGGGCCGCATGTTGTGGCCCTTCAGCCGGAGATGAAGATATGACCTCTGCCGCCGCCGCGCCTGAGCCGCGCCTGACTTCGCTGTCCCATGGGGGGGGCTGTGGCTGCAAGATTGCGCCGGGGGTGCTGTCGGGGATTCTGCGCGGCACTTCGGCGCTGCCGGTGCCCGAGGCGCTGCTGGTCGGGATCGAGACCTCGGATGATGCCGCCGTTTATCAGCTGAACGACCATCAGGCGATTGTGGCGACCACCGATTTCTTCATGCCGATCGTCGATGATCCGGTAGATTTCGGGAAGATCGCGGCGACGAACGCGATTTCGGATGTTTATGCGATGGGGGCGACGCCTATTTTCGCGCTGGCGCTGGTGGGAATGCCGATCAATGTGCTCTCGGTCGGGACCATTGGCCGGATCCTTGAGGGCGGGTCGCAGGCCTGCCGCGCGGCGGGGATCCCGATTGCGGGCGGCCATACCATCGACTCGGTCGAGGCGATTTACGGGCTGGTGGCTCTGGGCGTGGTCGATCCGGCGCATGTGAAGAAGAATGCGGCGGCGAAGCCCGGGGATGTGCTGGTTTTCGGCAAGCCCGTGGGTGTCGGCATCTATTCGGCAGCGCTGAAGAAGGAGAAGCTGAGCGCGGATGGTTACGCCAGGATGATCGCGACCACGACGAAGCTGAACACACCGGGGCCCAGGCTGGCGCGTGTGGACGGCGTTCATGCGATGACCGATGTGACCGGGTTCGGGCTTGGCGGCCATGGGCTGGAAATGTCGCGCGGCGCGGGGAAGGGGATCCGGATCGACTGGTCCGCCGTGCCGATGCTGCCCGAGGCGGTGACACTCGCGGAGGCGGGGTTCATCACCGGCGCCTCGGGGCGGAACTGGGCAAGTTACGGCGGTGAGATCGCTTATGCGCGGGAAATGTCGAAGGTGGATCAGGCGCTCCTGACCGATCCACAGACCTCGGGCGGCTTGCTGGTCGCCTGTGCGCCGGCGGCGGTGGCCGAGGTCTTGCGCATCTTCCGCGAAGAGGGTTTTGACGCGGCGGCGGTGATCGGCGAGGTCGGGGACGGCGCGCCCGGCCTGACCATCGCCTGACCTGACGATTGCGCCGTTTGTCAAATTGAAAGCCCCGCCATGGCGGGGCTTGTTCCTATTCTTTGAGCGCTTTGGCTTCTGCCTCAAGCTGAACCAGCAGCGGCGTTTTTTCGCGCCAGGCCTCATACCAGCCGGTCACCGCATCGCCGAAGATCTCAGGCCCGGCTTGGACGACACTGGCGCCGGCCTCGACCAGTTTCACGCGGTAATCGGCGTCGATTTGCGGATAGGCGGCGCGGATCCTGGCGGTTTCGGTGGTCACGAGGCGGGTGATCAGGGCGCGGTCTTCTTCGGAATAGCTTTGCCATTTGCGGGCCGAGGCGACGGCGACCATCGGGAAGATCATATGCCTGGTGTCGAGCACCACGGCAGAATAGTTGTGGTAGCGATTGTTGAAGGTGCCCTCTAAATCCAGCTGCATGCCGTCGATCTGGCCATTGGTATAGGCGTCGAACAGTTCCGGCAGCGGCAGTGGCGTGGGGGCGGCGCCGGCGCGGGTCCAGAAGTCGAGTTCCTGCGCCAGCGGCACGGTGCGGATCTTGCGCTCTGCCACGGTGCCGCCATCGTCCAGCGGTTTTGCCAGCAACACGATGCGCATTCCGGCCATGCCATAGCCGAGGCCATGGAGGCCAAGCGCACCAAGCCGGTCCTGCAGCGCGGTCGCGGTGGGGCCTTCCAGCAGTTTCGCCGCCTGTTCGCCGGTATCGACCAGCCAGGGCGCGGTCAGGATGCCGAAAGTCTCGTCGCGGCTGGTCAGCTCTCCGACCGTCAGGAAGGCCAGATCCAGCGCACCCGATTGCAGCTGTTGCAGCATCTGCGCCTCATTGCCGAGCTGGCCGGATGGGAAGACCGCGAGGCTGAGGCGGCCATCGGTTTCCTTCGAGAGCTCTGCGGCCAGGTGATTGGCCGCGATCGTCCATTGATGTGGCGGCGGCGTGATGAGGCCGATCCTGAGATCTTCGGCCAAAGCGGGGGAAGCCAGGGCCGGCGCGGCGAGGGCGGTAAGCGCGAGGGCAAAGGCCCGGGGTTTCTGGAAAAAGCGGTGTTTCAGGAAAGCCATGTCAGCCTCCGGTCATGGTAGATTGCAACGCGGTGATCACGGTCAGCCCGGCAAGCACGGCAAGGGTCGCGAGGAAGAACGGGGTCAGAAGCCAGGAGAGCCGGGTCGAGGATATGCCGGTCATCAGCGAGGCGGTGTAAAGCCCGGCCCCAACGGGCGGCGTCAGCAGGCCAAGTGCCATATTGAGGCAGAGGATCACGCCGAAGGCCGTGGGTTCGATGCCATAGACATCGGTTGCGACCGGCAGCAGGACGGGCGCGGTGAGGATGATGCCGGGGATTGGCTCCAGCACGGTGCCCAGAGCCAGGAGGAGGATGTTCAGCAGGATCAGGAACATCAGCGGCGAATGCGCAAGGTCCTGGATCAGTGCCGAGGCCTGGGCCGGCAGATTGCCGTAAGTCAGCACCCAGCCGATGATCTGCGCTCCGGCCACGAGGAACAGCACCGCGCCCGAGGTCACGGCGGTCCTGACCAGTGCCGGGGCAAGATCGGCAAGGCGCATCTCGCGGTAGAGGAACAGGCCGATCAGGATGGTCGCCAGCGAGGCCAGCGCCGCCGATTGCGTCGGTGTCGCGAAACCGCCAAGGATCGAGCCGATCACCACCGCCGGGACAAGCAGCGCCGGTGCCGCGTCACGAAGGGTACCGAGCCGGGCGCCGGGCGCCATCTGGCCGGTTTTCGGCAGAGTATAGCGCCAGCCGAGCCAGGCGATGACGGCGGCGAAACTCGCGGCCAGCGCGATCCCGGGCAAAAGACTTGCGCGAAACAGCTGATCGACCGGCAGCTGCGCCACGGCGGCAAAGACGATCAGGTTCATCGAGGGCGGCAGCACCGGGGCCAGCAACCCTCCGGCGGCGGTGACCGAGGCCGAGACATCGCGGGGATAGCCTGCGCGCTCCATCTCGGGGACGGCAAGGCGCGACATGATCGTCAGTTGCGCCACGGTCGAACCCAGCACCGAGGCCATCATCAGATTGGCCAGCAGGTTGATATAGGCCAGCCCTGCGCGGAGCGGCCAGATCAGGGCGGCGGCAAGGGCAAAGAGGCGCCGCCCGATGCCGCCGGCGCCCATCAGCTCGCCAAGCAGGATGAAAAGCGGCAGCGTCAGCAGCGAATAGCTCTCGATCCCGGCGAAAAGCTGCTGTGGAAAGCCGGTCAGCAGCACCTCATTGCCCGATGCCATGATCAGGATCAGCGTGGTGGCGACCAGCAGGAAGGCAATCGGCGCCCCCAGAAGCAGCAGCGCGGTAAAGGAGAGGCCGGCGATCATGGCTGCCCCCTCAGCACGGCGAGATCCGTGGCGATCTGCGCAAGCACATGGATCAGCGCGGTCAGGGTGGTGACCGGCATCACCAGCCAGAACCAGATTTTCCGCACCCCCAGCGTCTGGGTCGGGTCGGAATAGATGAAGCTGAATGTCTCTTGCGCGAAGGCCGCGACCGAGCCGGCGCGGATCAGGCCGGGCAGATCCAGCCAGCGCCAGATGATCCAGGCCATGACCAGCAGAAACAGCAGCAAAAGCAAGTCATTGAGCAAAGCGAGCCGGGCGCGGTTCCTTGCGTTCAGCGCATCGGGCAACAGGCCCATGGTCATATGCTGGCCAAGGGCTACCGCCATCGAGGCGCCGAGAAAGGCAAGGCAGACCATCATATGCACGGCGAATTCATCGGTCCAGGCCAGCGGGCGGCGCAGCCAGCCCGAGGCCGCCCCCGCGATCATCGCAAGGAAGATCAGGGCAACCAGCCCCGCGCCGACCGCCTTTTCGATGCCAAGGATTCCGGCGCTGAGCCGCGCCAGACCGCCCGCCGGGCGGGGCGGAGTGCCGAGGGGGAGATCGGTCATTTGCCTGCAGCGCTCCGCGATAATTCGCCGTCGATCTGCACCATCAGATGGCCCTGGCTGCAGCGCTCGACCCGGGCGGAAACGCCATAGACCTCGGCCAGCATGGCAGGGGTGATGACCTCGGCCGGCGGGCCAAAGGCGAAAAGGCCACCCCGGTGCAGGATGGCGATCCGGTCCGACCAGCGCGCCGCCAGTGCGAGGTCATGCAGCACGGTCAGCACGATGCGGCCCTCGGCTGCGATGCGGCGGACCTCGGATAACAGCCGCACCTGGCGGGCGAGGTCGAGTGCCGAGGTTGGCTCATCCAGCAACAAAAGGCGGGGGCCGCGCACGATGGCCTGGGCCAGGCTGGCCATCTGGCGCTGGCCGCCCGAAAGCTGATCCAGCCCCGCCAGCGCGAGATGGTCGATCCCCAGCCGGTCCAGCACCGCCATGGCGCGGGTCTCGGGCGGTTCGGTCACGGCGCGCTCGCCACTTGCGCGCAGCGCGGTGATCACGGTTTCCAGCACATTGAGCGAGGCGCCCGAGGGCAGGCTTTGCGGCATGAAGCCGATCTTCTGCGCCCGCGCCGCCGGGCCGAGAGGGGCGAGATCCTGACCGTCCAGCGTGATCGCACCGCTAAAGGGGGCAAGGCCGGCAATCGCCTTCAAAAGCGTCGACTTCCCGGCGGCATTGGGGCCGGCAAGGGTGGTGACCTCGCCGGGGTTCAGCGCGGGGAGCGACAGGGCCGAGAGCACCTGGCGGCGGCCATAGCCGGTGGAGACGCGGGTGACGGAAAGGCTCATCTCGCCTGCCTCCCGCGCAGGATCAGCCAGAAAAAGACCGGCAGGCCGATCAGCGAGGTCACAAGGCCGATGGGCAACAGCGTGCCCGCGATCAGCAGTTTCGACAACGTCGAGGCGGCGGACATCAAAAGCGCCCCGGTGAAGATCGAGGCGGGCAGCAGGAAGCGGTGATCCTCGCCCACCAGCATCCGCGCGATATGCGGGCCGGCAAGGCCGATAAAGCCGATCACGCCCACCATCGACACCGCGGTCGCGGCCAGCAGGCTGACGCGCAAAAGGGCCCGGCGGCGCAGCGCGGTGACATCGACGCCAAAGCCGCGCGCCTGTTCCTCGCCCAGCCGGAGCGCGGTCAGCTTCCAGGATGCCATCAGCGCGAAAGGCACCGTCAGCGTGATCACCACCGCAAGGATCGCGACCGAGCCCCAGGTGACGGCCTGCAGGCTCCCCATGGTCCAGATCACCAGCTGTTGCAGATCCTCGGCCGAGGCGATGAATTGCAAGAGCGACAGGAAGGCGGCGGCGGTGAAATTCAGCGCGATCCCGAACAGGATCAGCACCTCAGGACCGCCGCCCCGCAGCCGTCCCATCAGCTGCAACAGCGTCAGCGCGCCCAGCGAAAAGAGGAAGGCATTCGCCGTGATCCCCCAGGCGGGCGGCAGGAACGGCACCGTCACCCCCAGCACGATGGCCACCCCGGCGCCAAGCGCCGCCGCCGCTGAAACCCCCAGCGTAAAAGGCTCGGCCAACGGATTTTCCAGCACTGTCTGCATCTCTGCCCCCGCGAGCGCCAGGGCGGCACCGACAAGCAGCGCCATGACGGCGACGGGCAGGCGCACCTGCCAGACAATGACCGAAGTGCCGCGCGGCACCTCGCCGCCCGCCAGCGCGCGGAGCGTCTCGGACAGAGGCAGGCCAGACGGGCCGGTCGTCAGGTCGATCACCACCGCGATCAGCGCCAGCACCGCCATGGTCGCGACCAGCGCGGTGCGGCGGCGGTTTTGCCGGTGGTAGCGGTCAAGAAGCGCAGAGCCGGACATCGGGCGCTCAGTTCTTTGCCGAAATCCACCAGGTGCCGGGCACCTGAACCGGCGAGAACCGGGTCTCGATTTCCCGCAGCGTCGCGGCAGGATCCACATCCTGGAAGAGATCGGGATGGAAGGCTTTCGCCAGATACTCGATCAGCGCGATATGGCTGGGCGTATCGTTGAAGAGATGCCAGACGCCGTAGGCGCGGCCCGCCTCCACCGCCGTCAGCGCGTTGAAGCCGGTGGCGCCGGTCAGGGCGGCGAAACTCTCCTGCGCCTCGGCCTCGCTGATATCCGGTCCCAGCACCAGCCCGCCCCGCGCCCGCATATGATCACCGCCGGTTGCGATATAGAAATCCGGATCGGCGCCGATCAGGAATTCAAGGCTGACATTGCCCAGCACGCCCTGGACGACCCCGGACCCGATATTCTCGCCGCCGGCGGTCTGGATGAAATCGCGAAACACCCCCGACCCGACCGTCGAGCAGCAATTCGTGGGCGCCGCATGGACATGGAAGAAGACGCTCGGGCGGCGGATCGCGGGATCCGCCAGCCGGTCGCGGATCCGGGCCAGCCGCGTCTCATAGAATTCGGCGAATTCCTCGGCGCGGGCGCTGCCACCGGTCAGCTGGCCCAGAAGCCGCAGCGAAGGGATCGAATTTTCCTGTGGATGGGCAAAGAAATCGACATAGGCGACGGCGATGCCGGCAGCCTCGATCTGGTCGCGGGCGCGCTCCATCGCCGGATCGCCCGCATCCATCAGGGAGAGCACCACCAGATCCGGATCGAGCGAGATGATCGTCTCGACCGAGATTTCCCGATTGCCGGTGCCCACGGAACGGATCGCGTCAATCGCCGGGAATTTCGCGCGATACGCGGCAAGCGTCGGTTCATCCAGCCCCTTATCGGTGCGCCAGCCCACCACTTTCGCCACCGGATCGGGATGCAGCAGCCCCAGCACCGCCATATGCCGCCCTTCGCCCAGCACAATGCGGGAGGCGGGTTCCTGCAGCACCACTTCGCGGCCCAGAATATCGGTGGCGCGGATCTCTGCCAGCGCGGGCGCGGCAAGGCCTGCCATCAGCGCAAGCATCAGGGAAAGCGGGCGAAAACGGATCATCTTGCTACCTCTGGCACCCGCATGGCGGCGCCATTCAGGAAAAAAAGGGGGCGCGGGCCGCCCCCTTCACGCGATTTCAGGCCGCTTGCCGGACCCTGATTTGTTGGCCCCGCCTTATTGGGCTTTCGGACGGATGCGCCAGATGCGGTCGCCGCTGTCATCATCCTGGCCGCGCGATTTGTTCACCGCCCAGACGGTGCCCCCGGCATCGGCCACCAGCTCATTGGGCAGGCTGCCGGCTTCGAAATTGGCGACCACCTTGCCCTCGGTATCGACGACGGTGATGGTGCCCGCACCGCGATTGCCGACGAAAGCCAGCTTCGATTTCGGCTCGAAGGTTACATAAAGCGCGCCGGCGCCGGTTTCGACATCATGCAGCACCGAGCCATCGGCACCGCTGACGATCAGCAGGTTGTCGCTGGTCTGCGAGGCGACGAAGACCAGATCATCGGCAGCATCATAGGCCACCGAGGCCGCGCCGATCGAGCCGGGCAGCGGCGTCACGCGGATATCGCCGGTCTTGGTGTCGATCACCGCCAGCTCGGGCGTCGCACTGGAGGCCGCAAAGAGCTTGCCGGTCGCCGGATCGAAATAGATATCCTGGGTGCCGAATGTCTGGCCCCGCAGCTGCGAGGGAATGCTGTAGGGGTCCAGCTTTTCCATCGTCTTCGCGTCGATCACCTCGATCACCGGCGAGCGCGCCGAAGAGATATAGACGCGACCCGCCGCCTCATCGATCTGGACCGAGAAAGGATGGGCGATGAAATCCGGCTCGAATTGTCTGATCAGCGACAGGTCATCGGCGCTGTAGACGGCGATGGTGTTCTGGCGGGTATTGGTGGTCCAGAGCCGGCCGGCAGTCTCGTCGAGGCCAAGCCCGTAAACCGCGTAAAGCGCCGGGCGGCCATCCTCTTCTGCCGCGCTGCCCTCGGGCACCGGGGCGGCGCCCGGGGTGATCTGTTCGATCACTTTCAGCGTATCGGGATCGACTTTTGACAGCGCCGATTCCTTCACCGGCGGCCGACCCACCGCCGAGGTGACATAGAACACATTCCGCGAGGGGCTATAGGCCAGCTGATAGAGGCCCCGCGTCACCGGCGCGCTGGTGATGTCGAAGCTGTCGGCGCCTGCAATGGCGAGATTGGGAGAGATTTTCAGATCAATCACCGTTGCCGAAGAGGGCTTTTCCGCAATCACCAGGATCGGCTGCAACCCGGTGACGGCATTGGGGTCGATGGTCAGGTCAAAGCGGAATTTGCCCTCATTATCGACTTTGATCGGGCCGCCCTCATTCAGCACGGTATTGCCGCGCATCAGGGTGATTTCCTGGCCCGGGATCATCCGTTCGCCGGTGATCGACACGGCCGAACCCGCCACCACGGCGGCGCCCTGTTCCACTGCGCCGGCCCGCACCATGCCGGGGAAGCCATCGGTCGTGGTGGTGAAAATGGTCTCGGCGTCCAACGGGCCGGACATCACGCTGAAAGCCAGGGCAGAGGCGCCCAGAAGGCCACGAAAGCGGTGCAGAGGCGGGAAAGCCATGATCTTCTCCTCGGTATTATCATGCCGGAACGGCGCATCGGGTGCTGGCCGGTCCGGGTGTCGCTGGCATAAACAGCGCCGGATCTGCAGCGGGTGCCCCGGTCAGTGTGGTCGTCGCGGGGCGTCACAGCGGCATTTTCCGGCGGGGACGCAGCCGGGCGACCCTGAGTGCAGCAGTATATTCTTGAGAGGGATTGTCAACTAATTCGCCCGGGTCTAACTGGCTGTCCATATGCGCCCCGCGCCCGCGTTTTCCGGGCACAGCCGGGAGCTTGCGCTGCCCACCCGCCGCAATCGCGGTGCTGTTTTGCGAATGGGGAAGAAAAACATGTCTGTGCATGGCAAAACCGGTCCCGATCACGCGCGAAAGCCGGCAGAGCTGAAGATCCTCGATGCCGATCCGGCCAGCCATCGCCTTTCGCAAAAGGTCGTGAAGTGCGGCCCGGGGCACCGGCTTTACCTTGCGGTGCCAAAGGGCGAGGCACCCGCGGAGGGCTGGCCGGTTCTTTATATGCTTGACGGCAATGCGGCCTTTGATTTCCTGACCGAAGACCATCTCGCGCTGGTGCCGGGGCTGATGCTGGCGGGGGTCGGCTATGACACCGACCGCCAGTTCTCGCGGGAGCGCCGGACGCTCGACTTCACCGCACCTGATTTAACGGCAACCGGCGCGACGGCGGACGGGATCCGCCCTGATCATGTCCATGAGGGGCGGATGGCCGGCGGCGCGGCGCAATTCCTGGACCGGCTGACCGGCGAATTGCGCACCGCCACAGAGGAGGGGCTGCCGGTCGATCCGGCGCGCCGCAGCCTCTGGGGCCATTCCTTTGGCGGGTTGTTCACGCTTTACGCCGCGCTGACCCGGCCGGGGGCTTTCGCGCGCTATGCCGCGATCAGCCCCTCGATCTGGTGGGATGAGGCGCTGATCCGCAGGGTTGCCGCAGGCGCGGCCAGGCTGGAAAGCCCGCCGGCGCTGATGATGGCGCTTGGCGATATGGAAAAGCGCAGCGGTGCCTCGGGGCCGCCGCCCGACGGGCCGGCGCCGGCCACGATGGATTTCGTGCAGGGGCTGGCGGCGCATCCCGGTTTCGCGCCCGAGATCCATGTTCTGCCCGGGCATGCCCATATCCAGACCATTGCGGGCTCGCTGCCGCTGGCCTTGCCCTTCGCCCTGCGCTGAAGGGCGGTCAGCCCATTCGTTTCGCCAGTTCCGGCGCGATCAGGGCAATGGCGGCGGGCGAGATCATTTCCGAATGCAGGAAGGGGATTTCCAGCCGGTCGGTCGCTGCCGCATAGGGCGCCCAGAGCGAGGGCGTCAGATCGCGGCCGGCATGGTCGTTTCCGGCGCGGATATGGGTGATCGTCCCGTCATAGCGCCGGTGCTGATGGCTGCGCACAAGGCGGTTGGTGTCGGTGACCAGCCGCACGACACCGTCCAGAACCTGGTCGGGCAGGGCGCCCATGGCGCTGTCGCCCTGGCGCAGGAAAGCCACCACCTTGTCGCGGCTGTCGAGGTCTCGATGCGCCTCGGGGTCGTGGCCGGCAATCGCCAGCAGCGCGCGCAGCGCAGCCGCCGGATCGGGCTCCGGCTCATTGCGCCAGACATCGGTGGGGTAGCTGTCCATGAGCGCGACCAGCCCGGTCTCGCGCCCCATCGCCGCCAGCCCGACCGCCATTTCCTGGGCGATGATGCCGCCCACCGACCAGCCGGCCAGATGGATCGGGCCTTCGGGTTGCGTCTTTGCCACCAGCGTCGCGTATCCGGCGGCCAGGGCGGCAAGATTTTCCGGCAGCGCAACGGATGGGTCAAGTCCGGGATGCTGCACCGCATAGACCGTAACCCCGGGCGCCAGCGCGCGGGCCAGTGCCCGGTAGCCCCAGCCGAGCCCGCCCGCCGGGTGGATCAGGAAGAGGGGCGCCCTGTCAGATGCCCCCTGGGCCAGCCGGATCAGTGGCCCAAGACCATCCTCGGTCGGCCCTGCCGCGTCGAGCCTCGCCGCCAGCATATCGAGAACCGGGTTCTCGAAAATCGCACCAAGGCCCGGATCGCGGCCGGTCTCTTCCGCGATCCTGAGCACAAGGCGGACGGCGGAAAGGCTGTCGCCGCCCAGGGCGAAGAAATCCGCCTCGGCCGGGGCAGGGGCGTCGAGATGCAGGATCTCGGCATATAGCCTGGCGAGGAGGCGCTCGGCCCCCGTTTCGGCCGCGCGACCCGAGGCGGTGAATTCCGGCGCCGGCAGCGCCTTGCGGTCGAGCTTGCCATTCGATGTGACCGGCAGCGCGGCCAGCGTGATCTCGGCTGCGGGCACCATGTAAGAGGGCAGGCCTCCGGCCAGCAGTGGCGCAAGCCGGCCGGGCACATAGCCCGCCTCCGCCACCAGATAGGTGACGAGCCGCTTCTCTCCGGCCCGGTCCTCGCGCGCCAGCACCACGCATTCGCGGGCAAGGCCTGTGGCCATGATCGCAGCCTCGATCTCGCCCAGCTCGATCCGAAGGCCGCGGATCTTGACCTGGTGATCCGAGCGCCCAAGGTAGACCACCGCGCCATCGGGCCGGGTTTTTGCAACATCGCCCGTGGCATAGAGGCGCTGGCCGGGATGGCGCGGATCGGGGATGAAGCGGTCAGCGGTCAGATCGGGGCGGCCGAGATAGCCGCGCGCCAGCTGCACGCCGCCGAGATAGAGGTTCCCGGGCATGCCGGCGGGGACGGGACGCAGATGCTCGTCCAGCACCGGCAGCCAGGTGTTCCAGACCGGCCAGCCGATCGGCAGCGGGTTGGAGCGGTCTTCGGGCGTCGCCGGCCAGAAGGTGACATCGACTGCCGCCTCGGTCGGACCGTAAAGATTGTGCAGCTCGCCCTGGATGCGGCGATGGAAGCGGCTACGCTGATCGGCGGTCAGCTCTTCGCCGGAACAGAAGGTGCGCCGGATGGTGAGACCCTCGGAGGCTGGTGCCGCGAGGAAGGCCGACAGCATCGAGGGCACGAAATGCAGCGTGGTGATCTGGTGGGCGCGGATCAGCCGGGCGATTTCCGAGGGGTCGCGATGAGCACCGGGAGGGGCCATGACAAGCTCGGCGCCGGAAATACAGGGGAGGATGAACTCCCAGACCGAGACGTCGAAGGTGGCGGGGGTCTTTTGCAGGATGCGGTCGCCGGGGCCGATGCCGTAATGGTCGCGCATCCAGAGAAGACGGTTCACGATGGCGCGGTGCTCGATCATCACGCCTTTCGGCTCGCCGGTGGAGCCGGATGTATAGATGACATAGGCGAGGCTGGCGCCGGAAAGGGGCGCGTGAGCCTGTGCTGCGCCTCTGTCTGCGTCAGATCGGATTTCCGAAGCTGATCCGGGGTTGCCCCATGCATCTCTGGCCAGAAGCGCTGTGGCCTGAAGGCCTGGCGAGGGGGGGGGCGGGGTGGAGGGAGTGCCACTGCGCAGGCCAGTCTGCGGGCCAGTCTGCCGGCTGAAAAAGCGGTGCCTCCGCCGGCAGCAAAGGCGCAATCGCCGCGCTCGTCATCACCAGCACCGGTTTCGCCATCGCCAGGATCCTGGCCAGCCGCTCCGGCGGGTGATCGGGGTCGAGCGGCAGCCAGGCCGCGCCGGTGCGCAGGATGGCGACCAGCGCCACCGACAGTTCCAGCGAGCGCTCCATCGCCACCGCCACGATCTGCTCGGGCCCGGCGCCGCGCGCGCGCAACTGTACCGCCAGCGCCTCTGTCTGCGCATCCAGCTCTGCATAGCTCAGCCCGACCGCACCAAAGCGCAGCGCCGGCGCCTCGGGTGTTTCGCGCATCTGCGCCTCGATCAGATCGACCAGGGTGACATCCGGCACCGGATGCCGGCTTGCCAGCGCCCGCGCATCCTGGGCGGCGATCTCGTCCGGGCTGGCCGAGGGCACATCGCGCAACCGCTCTGCCGCCAGCGCGCCCTCGATGAAGGCCATCAGCCGCAACCCATGGTTCCGGGTCTCCTCGGCGCTGTACAGGCCTGGATTGCTGTCGGTCTCGAACAGTATCCCCGCCACGGGATCGCCGCGGAAGGTAAAGGTCAGATCCTCGACCGCGCCGGCGCCGAGGATATGCAGCCGGCACTCCAGCCCGGAAAAAACCGGAGCACGGTCAAAGGGCTGCACATTAACGAGCGGCCCGTATAGCCTGCGCGCGCCCCCGATCAGCCCCAGATCGCGGCGCAGCTGCTCGGAGCGGTAGAGCCCATGTTTGCGCGCCTCGCGCATCCGCCTGACCTCATGGCCCAGCCAGTCGGACAATGGCGCTTCCTCATCAGGGCTGACCCGGTGCGGCAACACATTCATCGCCATACAGGGCAGCCGCGCGATCTTGCGCCCCATCCGCGCCATGAAGGGCATGCCGATCACCGCCTCGCCGCCGGCACCATCCACACCCGACCAGCGCGCCAGACAGGCGCCGGTCAAAGCGGTCAGCACATCCGGCCAGCCGAAACCATGCTGATCGGAAAACGCCGCCAGCCGGGCGGTCAGCGCCTCTGGCAGCCAGAGGCTCTCGCGGTGGAATTCATGGCCGCTGACGGCGCGTTCGCCCGCCAGCGTGCCGGGGCTTGTCACCACCGGCGCGCCTGCCATCGCCTCGCGCCACCAGGCGGCATCGCCGACGCGGCGGGGGCTGTTGCGATAAACCGCATCCTCGTCATCCGCGCGGCTCAGCGGCGGGAAGGGCAGCGGCTCCGGCCCTTGCCCGGTCAGATGCCCGTAATGCTCGCCGATCCGGTTCGAGACCAGCACGATGCCGTAGCCATCGGTGGCCAGATGGTGGATGCGCTCGTAAAGGAACACCCGGTCCGGGAGCAGGAACAGCGTGAAAGCCGCCACCGGCTCGGCTGCGAGATCGGTGGGGCGCGCCGTATCGGCCTGCATCTGCCTCAGCGCCTCGGCCGCCGCCTCGGGATGGGCGGTCAGATCGACTTCGGAGAGCGAAAGCGCGCCCGGTTGCAGCCATTGCTCCGGCCCGGTACTGCCGGTGCGGAACCGCAGATGCAGCGCCTCGGACTCAATGATCGTCCGCGCCACGGCCTCGCGCAGAGCCGCCAGATCGACGGCGCCGGTCAGTTCCAGATATTGCCCGGTATTCAGGATCGGATTGGCGGGGTCGAGCGCCTGGAAATACCAGAGCCCCTCCTGCGCCTCGGTCAGCGGGCGCGTCTCCTGAACAGCGCGGGTCATCCGGAGCGCGCCTCAGCCCGCAGCCTGGAGGCGGGAAACCGCCTCCCACCATTCGCCCAAAGTCGCACTCTCGGCAAAGACCGCGAAATCGAGCTTCAGCCCCTCTGCCTCCCAGGCGGTCACCAGCCGCATCAGGCGCAGCGAATCCAGCCCCAGATCGGGCAGATGATCGTCATTGCCGATCTCATCAGGGTCAAGATCAATCAGCCGGGCAATATCGGCGCGCATTTTTTCCAGCGTTACAGTCATTTCGCGGCTTCTTCTTTCAGATATCGGGCACGCAGATCGGCGCGGAGCTTCACCCGGCTGATCTTTCCAACGGCGGTGGTGGCGAATTCCGTCACGAAAACCACCTCATCGGGGACTTTGAACGCGGCAATACCGCGCCCCCGGACGAAAGCCTTGATCGCCGCCGCCTTCGGCTTTTCGACGCCTTCAGCCAGGACGAGGAAAGCGCAGCTGCGCTCGCCCAGAAACGGATCTGGGATCGAGACCACGGCGGCATCGAACACTGCCGGATGGGCCAGCAGGTGATCCTCGATCTCTTCGGCGGAAATCTTCTCGCCGGCCCGGTTGATATGGTCGCCGGCGCGGCCCTGGACCACCAGATAGCCGCCGGGCAGCTGCTTCACCATATCGCCGGTGCGGTAAAACCCGTCCGGGGTAAAGCTGCTGGCATTGGCGGCGGGCTCGTTGTGATAGGCACGGATCGTATAGGGGCCGCGGGTATGGAGGTAGCCGGCCTCGCCCATCGCCACCGGCTGTCCGTTGTCATCCAGCACCAGCACCTCGTCATCCGCGCTGATCGGGCGGCCTTGCGTGTTGATGATGATCTCTTCGGGGTCGTCGAGGCGGGTATAGTTCACCAGCCCCTCGGCCATGCCGAACACCTGTTGCAGCGTGCAGCCCAGCACGGGGCGCACCCGCGCCGCCGCTTCGGGGATGAATTTCGCGCCCCCCACCCCCAGCACCTCAAGGCTGGAGAGGTCATGCGCGCTGCCCGGCGCCGCCTGCATCCACAACAGCGCCAGCGGCGGCACGAGGCCGGTGATGGTAACGCGTTCCGCCGCGATCAGCGGGAAGGCGGTGGCAGGTGCCGGATTGGGGCTGAGCACCACTTTGGCGCCGACCGACAGCGCGCCGAACACGCCCGGCGACGACATCGGGAAGTTATGCGCAACGGGCAGGGCGCAGAGATAGACGCTGTCCGCCGTCAGCCCGCAGATCGCGGCGCTTTCGCGGAAACTGTAGATATAATCGTCATGGGTGCGTGGGATCAGTTTCGACAGCCCCGTGGTGCCGCCGGAAATCTGCATGAAGGCGACCTCGGACGGGTCGACCTGCGGCAGCTCTCCCTGGCCTTTCAGGCTGTCGAACGCGGTGAATTCCCCGACCTCGCCCGTAACCGGGGCCTCGCCGATCACCACCACCCGCAGATCGGGGCTTTCCTCGCGGATCTCGCGGGCGAGGGCGCGGTAATCATAGCCCTCCCACAGATCGGCGATCACCAGGGCTTTCGCGCCGGAGCGGGCAACGAAATGCGCGATCTCGGTGCGGCGATGGGCGGGCAGGGCGTAGACCGGGATCAGCCCGGCCAGAAAAAGACCAAAGACCGCCGGGAAGAAGCCGGCAATATTCGGGACCTGCACCACCACCCGGTCACCGGGCCTGAGCCCGAGCGCAAGAAAGCCATGCGCGGCGGTCTCGGCGGCGGCCAGCAGATCCTGATAGCTGAGCCGGGTCTCGCCCCCCACCACCGCGATGCGCGGGCCATGATCGGCCGCCAGCCGGCGCAGCAGGGTGCCAAAGCTCTCGCCGCGCCAATAGCCCTTTGCCCGGTAACGGGCGGCGAATTCCCCGGGCCAGATCTGACGCGGAGCCTCGCCTGGGTCGGGAAGGAGGGCATCGCTCATAACGCACCTGCGTGACGGAACAGCTGTTTCGGGCAGACCGCCGTGCCGGCGTTCTCCCCCGGGGTCGGGATAAGGCCGCCAGGAAAAATAGTCAACTTTACGTCAGGTTGTTGGCAGGTGCAGCACAATCCCGTAACCGGAAGGGGAAGCGCGCCTTCTCTTTCAGGCAACAAGGCAAGACAATGACCCGGATGACGCTCCCCTTTCGTGACACGCCGCGCGCCTATGGCAAGGTGACCCGTGCGCTGCACTGGTCGATTGCCGCCCTGGTGCTGTGGCAGTTTATGACGATGATCCTGAAGGTCGGGTTCGGTATCTCGCCGCGAGACAGCGCGGTCATCGCCTCGCATGGGCCGGTGGGCACGGCCGTTTTCGGGCTGATCGTGATCCGGGTGGCCTGGGCCTTTATGAATGCCGGACGCCGCCCCGATCACGGGCGCGGGCCGATCGGGATTGCCGCAAAGGCGGGGCATGGCATCCTCTATCTGGTGATGCTGATCGTGCCGCTGGCGGCTCTGGCGCGGGCTTTCGGTTCGGGCCGGGGTTTCGCGCCCTTTGGCTTCCCGCTGTTTCCCACGCGCGAGGAGCCGATCAGCTGGATGGTGGATTTCGGCAATGCCGTGCATGGCGAGCTGGGCTGGGTCTTCGGCGCGCTGCTGATCGGCCATATCGCCATGGTCGGCCTGCATGAGGCGATGTGGAAAGACGGCACCCTTGCGAAAATGGCGGGGAAAAAGGCGCTCCGGGCCGGTTGAGGGGGCCTTGCCCTGCGGCCTGATCCGCGCCAGGCATGAAGGATGCGCATTACCAGTGTCACATCGGTCCGCGATGAGGGGCCCTATCTGATCGAATGGCTCGCCTGGCACCGGCTGCTGGGCGTGACCGATTTTCTGATCGCCTCGAATGATTGCCGGGATGGCAGCGACCGGATGCTTGATGCGCTGATGGCGGCGGGCGTGGTCAGGCATCTGCCGCAGCCGCCGATGGCAGAGATGCATTCGGCAAAGGGCAAGGCCGCCAGTGTGCAATGGCGGGCGCTGAAAGCCGCCTGGGCGCAGCCCGAACGCAAGGCATCCGACTGGATGCTGATCTCGGATGTCGATGAATTTCCTGTGATCCATTGTGGCAGTCACCGCTTTGCCGACCTGCTGGCGGCCGTTCCATCCGGGGCCGAGGCCATAGCCCTGGCCTGGCGGCTGTTCGGTGCCGGCGGCCTTGCCGAATTCCAGGATCTGCCGGTGACCGGGCAGTTCACCCGCTCGGCGCCCGCAGGGATGTTCCACCCGATTGCGGCGACCTTTTTCAAAAGCCTGTTCCGTCCCGGCGCTTTTCAGCGCCCCGGGGTGCACCGGCCGCTCAGGCGTGAGGGGCAGGGGGCGGCCTTCTGGGTCGATGGGACTGGCAGGCCGCTGCCGCCCGTGCTGGCCGATGACAAACGCCTCTCGCTTTTGCCGCTGACCGGGCATCGCGCCCTGGCCGAGATGCATCATTACTCGCTGCGTTCGGTTGCGGCTTTCGTGGTGAAATCGGATCGTGGCCTGCCCAATCGCAGCCAGAAAGGGATCGACCTGCATTACTGGGTCGAGCGCAACTTCAACACGGTGGAAAACACCGCAGCGGCGGTGCTGGCGGGGCCCTTGCAGCAGGAAATGGCGGCGCTGATGGCGCTGCCGGGGATGGCCGCGCTGCATGAGGAGGCGGTCGCCTGGCACCACGCCCGCTTTGCCGCGCTGATCCGCCAGCCCGAGACCTATCGGCTCTGGACCGCCTGCCAGCATGCGGCAGGCAGCCTTGCGCTTGGGCCGGCGCGCGACAGCCAGATCCTGCGGCAGTTCCAGGATCTCGAATCGCCCTGAACCCGCCCCGCGAGCCGTGCTTTGCTGCCGCATTTCCGCTGGCCTTCTGACCGCTTTGCCATTACAGTTTCGCATTACGGACCCGGGGGGACACCCGGGCCAGAGGCAGTAATTCGGTTTTCCGATCTATCGAGGCGGCTCCCCATGACTGAGATGGTCTATGGTTCCTCACCCGTTGCTGTGCGCGAGCCGGTGCTGCCGCGCTGGTGGCGCACCGTTGATCGCTGGACCATGTGTTCGGTCTTTATGCTGTTCGGGATCGGGCTTTTGCTGGCGCTTGCGGCCTCGGTGCCGCTCGCGAGCCGCAACGAGCTGAACCAGTTCTTCTATGTGCAGCGCCAGACGATTTTCGGCTGTATAGCGCTGGTGGTGATGCTGGCGATTTCGACCATGTCGTCGGCGGTGGTGCGCCGCCTGGGCATCCTTGGCTTCCTGATCGCGCTGGTGCTGGTGATGGCGCTGCCTTTCGTGGGTCAGGATCACGGCAAGGGTGCCATTCGCTGGCTGTCGATCGGCGGCTTCTCGCTGCAGCCTTCCGAGTTTCTGAAACCCGGTTTCGTGATTTTCACCGCCTGGATGATGGCGGCGGCACAGGATATCAACGGCCCGCCCGGCAAGCTGATCTCTTTCGGGATGCTGGGGCTTGTGGTCGGCTTCCTCGCCATGCAGCCCGATTTCGGGCAATCGGCGCTGATCGTCTTCTCCTGGGGTGTGATCTATTTCATCGCCGGGGCGCCGATGTTGCTGATCGCCAGTGTGATCGGCATCGCCGCGGTCGGCGGCTTTACCGCCTATAGCTCTTCCGAGCATTTCGCGCGCCGGATCGACGGTTTCCTGTCACCCGAAGTCGATCCGCGCACCCAGCTGGGCTATGCGGCGAACGCGATCCAGGAGGGCGGTTTCTTCGGCGTCGGTGTCGGCGAGGGCCAGGTGAAATGGTCGCTGCCGGACGCGCATACCGATTTCATCATCGCAGTCGCGGCCGAGGAATATGGCCTTGTGCTGGTGCTGGTGATCCTCGCTTTGTTCGGGATCATCGTGGTGCGCTCGCTGGTCCGGCTGACGGCCGAGCGTGACACCTTCACCCGGCTTGCCGGATCGGGCCTTGCCTGCATCTTCGGGGTTCAGGCTATGATCAATATGGGTGTCGCGGTGCGGCTGTTGCCGGCCAAGGGAATGACGCTGCCCTTCGTTTCCTACGGCGGTTCCTCGATCATCGCCGCCGGGATCACGGTGGGGATGTTGCTGGCGCTGACCCGTACAAGGCCGCGTGACCGCATGGCCGAGCTTTTCGGGCGCAGACGCTGATGGCTTTGAGGGCGCCCCTTCTTCTGATCGCGGCAGGCGGTACCGGCGGGCATATGTTCCCCGCCCAGGCCCTGGCCGAGGCCATGCTGGCGCAGGGCTGGCGGGTCAAGCTCTCGACCGATGATCGCGGCGCGCGCTATGCCGGCGGCTTCCCGAAGGCGGTGGTGGTGGAAAAGGTCGCCTCGGCCACCTTCGCGCGTGGCGGCCTCGCGGCAAAGCTGGCAGCGCCCTTCCGCATCGCGGGCGGCGTGATCGGCGCGGTGGCAAAGATGCTGTCGGACAAGCCTGCGGTTGTCGTGGGCTTTGGCGGCTATCCGACCATCCCGGCGCTCTCGGCGGCCTTCATCCTGCGCCGCCCCCGGATGATCCATGAACAAAACGGCGTTCTTGGCCGGGTGAACCAGCTTTTCGCCAAACGCGTCGACCGTGTCGCCTGCGGCACCTGGCCGACCATCTTGCCCCAGGGCGTCGAGGGCATCCCGACCGGTAACCCGGTGCGGGGGGCGGTGCTGGAGCGCGCCGGTGCCCCCTATATCGAGCCTGGCGATTACCCGATGAGCCTTCTGGTCATCGGCGGCAGTCAGGGCGCGAAGATCCTTTCCGATGTGGTGCCCGCCGCTCTGGCACTGCTGCCCGAGGGTTTGCGCGACAACCTTCGCGTCGCGCATCAGGCCCGGGCCGAAGATGCCGGGCGCGCCCAGGCCGGCTATTCCGAGGCCGGTATCCGCGCCGAGATCAGGCCGTTTTTCGACGATATCCCCCGCCGTCTTTCCGAGGCGCAGCTGGTGATCTCGCGCTCCGGCGCCTCATCGGTTGCCGATATTTCGGTGATCGGGCGGCCTTCGGTGCTGATCCCCTTTGCCGCCGCCACCGGCGACCATCAGACCGCCAATGCGCGCGGCCTTGTTGACGTCGGGGCAGCGGTGCTGATCCCCGAGAAACTGCTTGACCCCGCTGCGCTCAGCGCGCAAGTCGCCGCCGTCCTCGGCAATCCCGGGGGGGCGCGGCAGATGGCCGCCAATGCGCTTGGGCGTGGCCGCCCGGATGCGACGGAAAGCCTTGTCGCGCTGGTTGAAGAGCTCGCAGGAGAAAAAAGATGAATGCTGCCACCAAACTCCCGCTGGAGCTGGGTCCGATCCACTTCATCGGCATCGGCGGCATCGGCATGTCGGGGATTGCCGAGGTGCTGCTGACTTTGGGCTACCGGGTGCAGGGATCAGACAGCAAGGCGTCGAAAATCACCGACCGTCTGGTGGCGCTCGGGGCCGAGTTCCATGAAGGCCAGAGCGCCGCGAATATCGGCGAGGGCGTGTCGGTCGTGGTGATTTCCTCGGCGATCAAGCGCGGCAATCCCGAGCTGGAAGAGGCGCGGCGCCGCAAATTGCCGGTGGTGCGCCGCGCCGAGATGCTGGCCGAGCTGATGCGGCTCAGATCGAATATCGCGGTGGCCGGGACGCATGGCAAGACGACGACCACGACCATGGTGGCGACGCTGCTCGATAAGGGCGGCTTTGACCCGACCGTCATCAATGGCGGCGTGATCCATGCCTATGGCTCGAACGCGCGCGCAGGCGCCGGCGAATGGATGGTGGTCGAGGCGGATGAGAGCGATGGCTCCTTCAACCGACTGCCCGCGACCATCGCCATCGTCACCAATATCGACCCCGAACATATGGAGCATTGGGGCACCATCGAGGCTTTGCGCAAAGGCTTTCTCGATTTCGTCTCGAATATCCCGTTTTATGGGGTGGCCGTCTGCTGCACCGATCATCCGGAAGTGCAGGCGCTGGTCGGGCGTGTCGCCGACCGCCGTGTGGTCAGCTTTGGCTTCAACGCCCAGGCCGATGTGCGGGCGGTGAATCTCAGGTTCGAAAACGGCAAGTCCTGCTTTGATATCCTGCTGCAAAACGAGGGCGAAGGGTCGATTATCGAAGGGTGTGAGCTGCCGATGCCCGGCGATCACAATGTATCCAATGCGCTTTCGGCTGTCGCCGTCGCCCGCCATCTGGGCATGAAGAAGGAAGAGATCCGCGCCGCTCTGGCCGGGTTTGCCGGCGTCAACCGCCGCTTTACCCGGGTGGGTGAGGTGAATGGTGTGCCGATCATCGACGATTACGGCCATCACCCGGTCGAGATCGCGGCAGTGCTGAAAGCCGCGCGCCAGGCGGTTTCCGGCACTCCCGGCGCGCGGGTGATCGCGGTGCATCAGCCGCATCGCTATTCGCGGCTTTCCAACCTGTTTGACGATTTCTGCACCTGTTTCAACGAGGCCGATGTGGTCGGCATCGCCGAGGTCTATGCGGCGGGCGAAGAGCCGATCTCTGGCGCGAGCCGCGATGATCTGGTCGCGGGGCTGATCGCGCATGGCCATCGCCATGCCCGCGCTGTGATCGACGAGACGGATCTCGCGCGGCTTTTCCGCGAACAGACCCGGCCTGGCGATATTTTCGTCTGCCTCGGCGCCGGGACCATCTCGGCCTGGGCGAACAATCTGCCCGGCAAGCTCCTTGGCAAAGCAGCCTGATGGTCGGTGGACGCGGATCTGCTCTTTTTCCTGGCGCTGACTGTGGGGATGGGGCTCTTTGCCTGGCAGATCGGCTGGTTGTTTCAGGGGGTATTCCGGAACATTCCACTGATCCTTGCAGGGCTGGCTCTGTTCGGGTTGGCAGGCTTTTTCGCCTGTCATTGGGTCGCAGCCCTTGCGGCGGAAAGCAACGGTCCCGATCCGGATCGCAAATCGGGCGTCGTGCGTCAGGTCAATGCTTTGCTGACCATCGCCATCCTGGCCGGACCCTGGACCGGTCTCTCGCTGGGCAGCTTTGTCTCGCGTTTTCCCGGCAGTGGTGGTCGCGCTGCTCTGGCCTGGGCGGTGCTGGTCGCGGTGGCGCTGCCGGTTCTTTTCCGATGGGTCTGACTCTGCGGCTGCCGCCGGAACCCCGTTTCCTGGCCTGCCTGAAAAATCCCCCCGCCAAAGCGTTCACGGAGACCGACCAATGACCCTGCCGCTGATCCTCGGATGCGCCTGGCTGGTTCTGGCCAATGTGATCGCCATGCTTCCCACCCGCGACAAGCATATCCGCGCGGCGATGGTGCTGGCGGTGCTCGGCATCCCGCTGCTGGGCTGGGTGACCTGGGAAAACGGCCCGGTCTGGGGGCTTGTCTTCCTGATCGGCGGCGCCAGCATCATGCGCTGGCCGCTGATCTGGTTCTGGCGCTCGATCCGCAAGCCGCGCTGATCCGGTTCGGCCATATTCAGGACAAAAGCGGCGGTTAGGATCGGGCAAGCTTAACGGATAATTGGTTTGCCATGCCGGTCCAGTATCTCATCCCCGCCTTCATCGCGTTCATCCTTGTGCTGGCGATCCCCTTTTTCAACGGGCGCGAATTCCGCCTGGTGTTGCGGCTGCTGCTGGGGCTGGCCATTGTCGTGGTGCCCCTGGCCATCGCGGCGATGGAGGCGCGCAATATATTCGAGTTTTTCGCGATCTGGTTCCTTGTGATCCTGGCGCCGTTTCTCTGGCTCTTTGGTGGCGAAGCCGGGCGCAGCGGTGGCGGCATGATTGGCGGGACTGAGACCGGAGTGTTCGGCCAGATACTCCCCTGGCTGCCGCTGGTGGCGCTTGGTGTTCTGGTGGCCATGGTGGTGGTGCTGAAATATCTGCATCTGCGCGGGCAGCGCCGCGAGGAGTGAGCGCAGGCCGCATGGCCCGCCCCCTTGCGCAGGCGGGGGCTTCGCGGATAGCTGGGGTCCATGAACACGCGAGCCCCCCTCCCGACCCCGCGCGGCGCCCTTACCGCTGACCGTCCGCTTGCCGATCTGACCTGGCTCAGGGTCGGCGGCCCGGCCGACTGGTTCTTCCAGCCGGCGGATGAGGCGGATCTGGCAGATTTTCTGCACGCGCTGCCGGCAGAGGTCGCGGTCTTCCCGATGGGGGTGGGGTCGAACCTGATCGTGCGCGATGGCGGCATCCGGGCGGTGGTGATCCGGCTGGGGCGCTGTTTCAACGGGATCACGGTCGAGGGCGACCGCGTGATCGCCGGTGCTGCGGCGCTGGATGCGCATGTCGCGAAAAAGGCGGCCGAGGCCGGGCGCGATCTGACCTTCCTGCGCACCATCCCCGGCAGCATCGGCGGCGCGGTCCGGATGAATGCCGGCTGCTACGGGCTTTATGTCGTGGATCACCTGGAAGAGGTGCGCATCATCACCCGCCAGGGCGAGACGCGGGTGCTGAAAGCGGCCGACCTTGCGCTGCGCTACCGGCAATCCGACCTGCCCGAGGGCGCGGTGCTGGTATCGGCAACCTTTCGCGCGCCCGCAGGCGATCCGGCAGCACTGGCGGCCAGGATGGAGGAACAGCTGGCAAAGCGCGACGCCTCGCAGCCCACCAAAGAGCGCACGGCGGGCTCGACCTTCCGCAATCCGGCCGGGTTTTCCTCGACCGGGCGCGCGGATGACAGCCATGAGCTTAAGGCCTGGAAGCTGATCGACGAGGCCGGAATGCGCGGGGCAGCGGTCGGCGCGGCGCAGATGTCGCCGATGCATGCCAATTTTATGATCAATACCGGTGGCGCCACGGCCACGGATCTCGAATCACTCGGGGAAGAAGTGCGAAAAAAGGTGTTCCAATCCAGCGGGATCACGCTAGAATGGGAAATCATGCGGGTTGGCGAAGCAGCCCGCTGATCAGAGTCAAGGCCCTGGATCCAGGTGCGGGGCCGAAAAAAGAAGACGAAGACTAAACCAGGACAAACGGCGCAAAGCCGGCAGAAAGCAAAAATGGGGTCATCAAAGACCCCGAGAGGCAGTAAATGGCGGCGGGATCGGGCAGATTTCCCCGCGTGGCGGTTTTGAAAGGTGGCATGTCCGCCGAGAGAGAGGTTTCCCTCTCCTCGGGTGTGGAATGTGCGACGGCGCTGCGTGTGGCGGGTTATGAGGTGGTTGAGGTCGATGCGGGCCGCGATCTGGCCGCGCGCCTGACCGAAATCCGCCCCGATGCCGTATTTAACGCGCTGCATGGCCGCTGGGGCGAGGATGGCTGCGTGCAGGGCATCCTTGAATGGCTGCGGATTCCCTATACCCATTCCGGGCTGCTGGCCTCGTCGATGGCGATGGACAAGACCCGCTCGAAAGAGGTGTTCCGCGCCGCCGGCCTGCCGGTGGTGGAAAGCGTCATTGTGTCGCGCGAAGAGGTCTCCACCCGCCATGTTCTGCCGCCGCCCTATGTGGTGAAGCCGAATAATGAGGGGTCTTCGGTCGGGGTCTATATCGTGCGCGAGGGCAGCAACGCGCCGCGCCTGGCCGATACCATGCCCGAACAGGTGATGGTGGAAACCTATGTGCCGGGCCGGGAGATGACGGTGGCGGTGATGGGGGACCAGGCGCTGGCGGTCACCGATATCGTCACCGATGGCTGGTATGATTATGATGCGAAATACAAGGCGGGTGGCTCGCGCCATGTGATCCCCGCCGATCTGCCGCAGGAAATCACCGATGCCTGCCTTGATATCGCGGTCAGGGCGCATAAGGCGCTTGGCTGCCGGGGCATGTCGCGATCGGACTTCCGCTGGGATGAGGCGCGCGGGCTGGATGGTCTGGTGCTGCTGGAGGTCAATACCCAGCCCGGGATGACGCCCACTTCGCTGGCGCCCGAACAGGCGGCGCATAGCGGCATTTCCTTCCCCGAGCTGTGCTCCTGGCTGGTCGAGGATGCCTCATGCGATCGCTGATCCCCTTCCGCATCCGCCCCGCGCGGCACGGGAAACAACCCGAATTCGGTCGCGCCGAACCGCCGGTGACCCGGGCGAGGGTCGCGCATGATCCGGCGCCGTCGCTTTGGGCCTACCGGATGCAGCGGGTTATGCTGACGCCCTATCTGCGGCGCTTCCTGCGGGTTGGCCTGCCGGTGCTTGCGGTGGCGGCGGTGACCGGCCTTTACATGGCCAGCGAAGAGCGCCGCAACGGCGTGATCCAGGTTTTCACCGACCTGCGCGAGAAATTCCAGAGCCGCCCGGAATTCATGGTGACGCTGGTATCCATTGAGGGGGCCTCGGTCGAGCTGGCCGATGCCGTCCGGTCTCGACTTGATCTGAACCTGCCGAAAAGCTCGTTCGATCTCGATCTTGAGGCCGCCCGGGCCCGGATCGAGGAACTGGACGCGGTCAGGGGCGCCGAATTGCGGGTGCGCTCGGGCGGGGTGCTTTCCGTTCTGATCACCGAGCGTCAGCCGGTGCTTGTGTGGCGTCAGGCCACGGGGCTGACGCTGGTGGATGAGACCGGCCACCGGGTCGCGGGCCTGTTTGAACGTGCCGACCGCGATGATCTCGCGCTGATAGCGGGTGAGGGGGCGGATAAAGCCGCGCCCGAGGCGCTGGATATCCTCGCCGCCGCCGGCCCGATTGCGCCCCGCATCCGCGGCCTTGTCCGCATGGGGGATCGCCGCTGGGACATCGTGCTGGATCGCAACCAGCGCATCCTGCTGCCCGAAGACAACCCGGTCCGCGCGCTGGAGCGGCTGCTCGCGCTGGACCAGGCCCAGGACATGCTGGCGCGCGACCTGGCCTCGGTTGATCTGCGCCTGCCAAACCGCCCGACTTTACGCCTGACCCCCTATGCGATGAACGAGCTTCGTCGTGCAAATGGACTTGAACCCCTGCCTGAACCCGTGGAGACCGAACTGTGACCGACCTCTACCAGACCCAACGCGCCATGCGGAACATGCGCCGGGCTGCCATGCAGCGGGGCGTAATTGCAATTCTTGACGTGGGCACCTCGAAAATCGCCTGCCTCATCCTGCGTTTTGACGGCGAAGCCCGTCTGCGCGAGGTCGAGGGCGTCGGCCCGATGGCCGGTCAGTCGAAATTCCGCATCATCGGTGCCGCCACCACCCGCTCGCGCGGGGTGCGCTTTGGCGAGATCTCGGTGATGAACGAGACCGAGCGCGCCATCCGCACCGCCGTCCAGGCAGCGCAGAAAATGGCCAATGTGCGCGTGGATCACGTCATCGCCTGTTTCTCGGGCGCCGAGCCGCGTTCTTACGGGCTGGGCGGTGAAGTCGACCTTGAAGACGGTGTGGTGACGGAACATGACATCGCCCGTGTGCTGGCGTCGTGTGATGTGCCCGATATCGGCCAGGGCCGCGAAGTGCTGCATGCGCAGCCGGTGAATTTCGCGCTGGATCACCGCTCGGGTCTGGCCGATCCGCGCGGTCAGATCGGCAATCGCCTCGCTTGCGACATGCACCTGCTGTCGGTCGAGGATTCCGCGATCCAGAACCTGCTTTACTGCATCCAGCGTTGCGATCTGGAACTGGCGGGGATTGCCTCCTCGGCCTATGTCTCGGCGATTTCCTCGCTGGTTGAGGATGAGCAGGAACTGGGTGCGGCCTGTATCGACCTTGGCGGTGGTGCCACCGGCGTGTCGATCTTTATGAAAAAACACATGATCTATGCCGACTCCGTGCGGATGGGCGGCGATCATGTGACGGCGGATATCTCGAAGGGGCTCTATATCCCCGCAGCCGATGCCGAGAAGATCAAGACCCGCCATGGCGGCCTTTTCGCCACCGGCATGGATGACCGCGAGATGATTGAACTCGGCGGTGAAAGCGGCGACTGGGAGAAAGACCGCCGCCGCATCTCCCGCACCGAGCTGATCGGCATCATGCGCCCCCGCGTCGAAGAGATCCTCGAAGAGGCGCGCTCGGTGCTGGATGCGGCGGGTTTCGACCATCTGCCCTCGCAGCAGATCGTGCTGACCGGCGGCGGCAGCCAGATCCCGGGGCTTGATATGCTGGCCAACCGCATTCTAGGGCAGCGCGTCCGTCTGGGCCGGCCACTGCGGGTCCAGGGTCTGCCCCAGGCGGCGACGGGGCCGGCTTTTGCCTCGGCCGTGGGGCTGTGCCTCTTTGCGGCACATCCGCAAGATGAGTGGTGGGATTTTGAGGTTCCCGCCGAACGCTATCCGGCCAGGTCTTTGCGCAGGGCATTCAGATGGTTCAAGGACAACTGGTAACCCCAGGATACAGCGCGACGTGCAAAATCCCGCCGATCCAGGCGGGAAAACCCCCATATTTTGTGGGATTATGCTATTTTTTCCGTGACCTCCCCGGCCGATGTCGCTAGAATCGGATACAAATCGGTGTGCCTCGCCCCGGGACGGGCGGGTCTTGGCCGAAAAAGAATATCTCGCGAGTAACGATCACAAAAATGGCTCATTAAGGTTTACCGGCGATAACCTTGATGTTGACCTGGAAAAAACGGACAGGCGGAACCATGGCACTCAATCTGACGATGGCGAACCAGCGGGAAGAGCTGAAGCCGCGCATCACTGTCTTTGGTGTGGGCGGGGCAGGCGGCAACGCGGTCAATAATATGATCGACAAGCAGCTTGAAGGCGTCGAATTCGTGGTGGCGAATACCGATGCTCAGGCGTTGCAGCAGTCCATGGCCCATGCGCGGATCCAGATGGGTCTGAAAGTGACCGAGGGTCTGGGCGCCGGCGCCCGCCCGGCGGTTGGCGCGGCCGCTGCCGAGGAAACCATCGAAGAGATTGTCGACCATCTGGCCGGCGCGCATATGTGCTTCATCACTGCCGGCATGGGCGGCGGCACGGGCACCGGCGCGGCCCCGATCATCGCGCAGGCCGCGCGTGAGCTGGGCGTGCTGACCGTCGGTGTCGTGACCAAGCCCTTCCAGTTCGAGGGCGGCAAGCGGATGCGTCAGGCCGAAGAGGGCATCGAAGCCCTGCAAAAGGTCGTCGATACGCTGATCATCATTCCGAACCAGAACCTCTTCCGTCTGGCGAATGAGCGCACCACCTTTACCGAAGCCTTCGCGATGGCGGATGACGTTCTCTATCAGGGCGTCAAAGGCGTGACCGATCTGATGGTCCGCCCGGGCATCATCAATCTCGACTTCGCCGATGTCCGTTCGGTGATGGATGAGATGGGCAAGGCGATGATGGGCACCGGCGAGGCCGAGGGCGAAGATCGCGCCGTTCAGGCCGCCGAGAAGGCCATCGCCAACCCGCTGCTGGATGAAATCAGCCTCAATGGCGCCAAAGGCGTGCTGATCTCGATCACCGGCGGCCATGACCTGACCCTGTTCGAGCTGGACGAGGCCGCGAATATCATCCGCGAAAAGGTCGATCCCGAGGCGAATATCATCGTCGGCTCGACGCTGGACAATTCGATGGAAGGCCGCATCCGGGTCTCGGTCGTCGCGACCGGTATCGACGCCACCGCGCAGATGAAGCCCGAACAGCCCATCGCGCGCCGCCCGATGGCGCAGCCGCTGCAATTGCAGCCGGGTCATGTCTCAGATCGCAGCGATGTGCCGGAAGTGGCCTTCGTGCCTGCCGCCGCCGCGCCTCAGCCGGCCTGGCAGCAAGCGCCGCAACCCGTCGCCCAGCCGATGGCCCAGGCGCCTGTCGCGCCGCAACCGCTCGCTCAGGCTCCGCAACCCGTTGCCCAGCACCCCGTCCATCAGCAAGCGGTGCCTCAGCAGCCGGTCTATGCTCCGGCCCAGCCGATGGCCCCGGCCGCCGCAGCGCGCGCAGCCCATACCGAAGACCTGTTCGGTGCCGGTGAGACCCATGGCCATGATTTTGAGCCGCGCTATGAGGAAGACGACCACGGCTATGCCAGCGAGGTTCCGCCGCCGGTCTATCGTCCGCGTCCCGCTGCCGGTCAGGCCGGTATGACCGCCGCCCGCCCGCCCGCCGCCTCCTTCGAGGCCGAAGCCGGCTCCTTCGTCGCGCCGCGCCCGCATTTGCCCGGCACGCCGACCCCGGCGGCGCTGGCCCGTCTGGCCAATGCGGTGCAGAAAAACCCGCGTCCGGCCCAGCCGCAACCGCAGCCGGCCGCCCAGGAACCCGCCCAGGCCGCGCGCCCGCGTTTCGGCATTGGCTCGCTGATCAACCGTATGGCCGGCCATCTCGAAGGTGGCACCCAAGCCGAGCGCAGCCCGGCCCAGTCGCACCGTCAACAACCCCCGGTTACCGCCTATGATGACGAAGGCGATGCCGGCAACGATCAGGACAAGATCGAGATCCCGGCTTTCCTCAGAAGACAGGCCAACTGAAACGAGCAGAATCCACTGTTACAAAGGGGCCGGGTGACCGGCCCTTTTTCTTTTTGAACCAATGACTTGCTGCAGTCGCAAACGGTGTCACAAACCGTTGCAAAAGGTGAATTGTGATCCTGCTCACCTTTTACTAACTAGTCTTAACGACGGCGTGGGAATTTTCCCGCTGCGGAGCAAAAGGCAGGCCCGTCCGGACCAGACCATTCAGGGCCGGAAGGGGAGAGAAAGAGGCGACAGGGTGCAAAACACACTGAATACGGCAGTCAGCTTTACCGGCGTGGGTCTCCACACCGGGCAGTCTGTGCGCATGGTGGTGCATCCGGCTCCGGCCGATCATGGCATCTGGTTCCGTCGCATCGACATCCTGGCGGAGAATACCGGGGCGGACAACAACGGGGCTGGCAATAACGGGCTGCGCGCCGATATCCCGGCGATCTGGTCGGCGGTGACGCCTTCGCGGCTTTGCACCGTGGTCGAGAATGCCGATGGTGTTTCTGTCTCGACCATCGAACATCTGACCGCCGCCCTTGCCGGCTGCGCGATCCATAATGCGCTGATCGAGATTGATGGCGGCGAAGTGCCGATCCTTGACGGCTCTGCCGAGCCCTTTGTCCAGGCCTTTCTGGCCGCCGGCATCCGCGAACAGGCGGTCGAGATCCGCGCCGTGCGCGTGCTGAAAACGGTCGAAGTGCGCGAGGGTGAGGCCGTGGCCCGGCTTGAGCCCGCCGATATGCTGGAAATCGACTTCCGCATCGAATTCGAAGAACCCGCCATCGGCACGCAGGAACGTCATCTGCGCATGTCCAACGGCGCTTTCGTGCGCGAACTTTCCGACAGCCGCACCTTCTGCCGCCAGGCCGATGTCGATGCGATGCGCGAGCGCGGCCTTGCGCTTGGTGGCACGCTGGACAATGCGGTTGTCTTCGACGGCGACCGTGTCGTCTCGCCCGGTGGTCTGCGCCACGAGGATGAGCCGGTGCGCCACAAGATGCTGGACGCGGTCGGTGATCTCTCGCTGGCGGGTGGCCCGATTCTGGGTCTCTATACCGGGATCCGCGCTGGCCATGCGCTGACCAACCGTCTGCTGCGCGCGCTGTTTGCCGACCCGGCCAATTTCAGGATCGAGGAATGCAGCAGCCGTATCGGCGGGAAACTGCCTGGAATCGGTGTCCATCGCGGCGATCTGCCCTCGGTCCGCCGCCGCGCGGCCTGAGAACGGATGCGGAATTGGCGGGGCAGGCCTTGCAAACTGGCGGTTCTGCGGTGCGCCCTTTCCCAGCCCGCCGCTTTGAACCCGGTATGAAAGGCGTTTTGCGCAACGGATTTTTCTGTGCTAGGACACAGGCAAATCGCCAGGATGAGCCCCGGGTAAACCGGGTCCATCGGTCTGGGGCAGGGGGATTTCCCGGCTGTGACATGGCGGATCCGGGCAAGGAAGTCAGGTTTGGATAAGCGGAAGATGGCAGGCAGGGGACCGGGATCAGGCATTCCGGGGCTGAGGATCGGGGCAGCATTGCTGCTGACCGTGTCGCTTTCGGCCTGTGGTGGCGGCAAGGCGGCAAGAACGGAATCGCTTGAGGCCCTCACCGCCGAGGAAATCTATCGCAAGGGCGAGATGGAGCTGGAAACCGCGCGCCGCGCCGGTGACTCGCTGATGTATTTCCAGGAGGTGGAGCGGCTCTACCCCTATTCGGAATTCGCCCGCCGCGCCCTGATCATGCAGGCTTTCGTCAATCACAAGACGAAGAAATACGAAGAGGCCCGCGCCGCCGCGCAGCGCTTCCTCGATTTTTACCCTGATGACGAAGATGCGCCCTATGCCGCCTATCTGATGGCGCTCAGCTATTATGACCAGATCGAGGATGTCGGCCGCGACCAGGGCCTGACCTTCCAGGCGCTGGTCAGCCTTCGCGATGTGATCGAACGCTATCCCGACAGCGAATACAGCACCTCGGCGATTATGAAATTCGATCTCGCCTTCGACCACCTGGCGGCGAAGGAAATGGAGATCGGGCGCTATTATCTCAAGCGCCGTCACTACACTGCCGCGCTGAACCGCTTCCGCACCGTGGTGCAGGATTACCAGACCACGACCCATACCGCCGAGGCGCTTTACCGTCTGATCGAATCCTATCTGGCGCTTGGCTTCGAGGCCGAGGCACAGACCGCCGGCGCGATTCTCGGCTATAACTACCAGTCCTCGCCCTTCTACCAGGACGGCTACAACCTCCTGAAAGGCAAGGGCCTGTCGCCCGAGGTGAAAGGTGACAGCTGGCTGTCGAAAGCCTATCGCCAGATGGTGCGCGGTGAATGGCTGTAACGAACGGGCAGGGGGCGTCCTGCGACCCCGCCCCCGCCGCTGCTATTGCCGGCTGATCCTCTCATGCTGATCTCGCTCGATATCCGCGACATCCTGATCATCGACCGCCTCACGCTGGAACTGGGGCCGGGGCTGAATGTGCTGACCGGTGAGACCGGCGCGGGCAAGTCGATCCTGCTGGATGCGCTTGGCATGGTGCTGGGCTGGAAGGGCCGCGCCGATCTGGTGCGTCTGGGTGCCGAAAAGGGCGAGGTCACCGCGATTTTCGAACTGCCCGCCGGCCATCCCGCCCATGCGATCCTGGAAGAGGCGGGGGTGGAAACCGAGGGCGAGCTGATCCTGCGCCGTCTTGCCCATGCCGATGGCCGCCGCCAGGCCTGGGCCAATGACCGCCGCGTCTCGGCCGAGGTTCTGCGCAGCCTGTCGGAAACGCTGGTGGAACTGCATGGCCAGCATGATGACCGGGGCCTTCTGAACCCGCGTGGGCATCGGGCGCTGCTCGATCTCTTTGGCGGCTATGATCTCTCGGTGCTGCGGGGCCTCTGGGCGGCGCGGCGCCAGGCGCGTGAGGCGCTGGAGGCCGCCGAGGCCCAGATCGCCCGGGCGAAAACTGAGGAGGATTTCCTGCGCCATGCAGTGGCTGAGCTGGAAAAGCTGGCGCCGGAACCCGGCGAAGAGGCCGCGCTGGATGCCAGACGGCGGCTGATGCAGGCCTCGGGCCGCATCCGCGAAGATGTGGCAAAGGCGCTGAACGCGTTGTCCGAGGAGGGTGCCGAGGGCCGGATGCGCGATGCCACCCGCTGGCTGGAGGCAGCCGCCGACAAGGCGGCGGGCCGGCTGGATGAGGCGCTGGCGGCATTGTCGCGCGCCATGATCGAGCTTTCCGAGGCGCAGTCCGGGGTGGAAACCGCGCTCGATGCGCTGGATTTCGACCCTTCTGCGCTGGAGGCTGCGGAAGAGCGGCTCTTCGCGATCCGTGCCGCCTCGCGCAAATACGGCATCCCTGCGGATGATCTCGCCCGCCACAGCGAGGGTCTCTCGATCCGCCTTGCCGCGCTCGACGCGGGCGAGGCCGGTCTTGGCCGCCTCGCCACAGCGCTTGCCAAAAGCGATGCCGATTACCGGACCGAGGCGAGCCGGATCACGGGCCTGCGGCAGCGGGCGGGTGAGCGGCTCGATGCCGCGATGGCCGCCGAACTCGCGCCGCTGAAGATGGAGCGCGCCGTCTTCCGCTCGGTGATCACCGGCACCGATCCCGGCCCCGATGGCCAGGACCAGGTCACCTTCACCGTCGCCACCAATCCCGGCGCCCTCCCGGGCCCCCTGAACAAAATCGCCTCGGGGGGCGAGCTTTCGCGCTTCCTGCTGGCGCTGAAGGTCTGTCTCACCGGCGGAACCACCGGGTTGACGATGATCTTCGACGAGATCGACCGCGGTGTCGGCGGCGCCACTGCCGATGCGGTCGGCCGCAGGCTCCGTGCGCTTGCAGGTGACGCCCAGGTGCTGGTCGTCACCCATTCGCCCCAGGTCGCCGCCCTTGGCGCGCATCACTGGCGGGTGGAAAAGCGGGTGCAAAACAATGTCACCCTCTCGACCGTCGTGGCGCTCAGCCCGGCCGAGCGCGTCGAGGAAATCGCCCGCATGATCTCGGGCGATACCATTTCCGACGCGGCGCGTGAGGCCGCCCGCAGCCTGATCAGCGCCTGAACCCCCCTGATCAGTGCCAAAACCCCATGTGACGCTGGGTCAGACATGCGCCCCGCAGGCAGCGGGTTTGCAGGGCTGAGGGTTTTCGCCGCAGCGCAGCAAGGCTATCTTCCGGCGTGGGAGGGTCCACCCGTCTGCCATCGGAGCCATTGCCATGTCCACCCTTAAATCCATCCTCACCGCCTGGCGCCTGCCGGTGATCTTCCCTTCGCAAGAGGCCTTTGAACGCCGGTTGCGCAAACCGCGCTGAGCGCTGCGCGCAAAGGCTGGAACCGGCCCCCCGCTTGCAGTAAGGAGGGGCCACAGCCCGCCACCCTCTGCTCACCGGAGTGCGCCCATGAAAGCCGCCGTCATCACCTTTCCAGGCTCGAATTGCGACCGTGACCTTGCTGTCGCCTTCGGGAAATCCGGATTCGAGGTGGAACGCGTCTGGCACAAGGATACCGACCTGCCGGCGGGCACCGATATCGTCGGCGTGCCGGGCGGATTCTCCTATGGCGACTACCTGCGCTGCGGCGCCATCGCGGCACAATCGCCGATCAGCGCGGCTGTCAGGAAACATGCCGGGCGCGGCGGTTACGCCATCGGCATCTGCAACGGCTTCCAGATCCTGACCGAGATGCGGCTCTTGCCGGGCGTTCTGATGCGCAACAAGGGGCTGCAGTATATCTGCCGCACCGTGACGCTGAAAGTCGCCACCACCGCCTCCGCCTTTACCGCAAACTACGCCAAAGGCGACGAAATCCGGGTGCCGATCGCCCATCATGACGGCAATTACACTCTGGACGACGCGACGCTGGCGATCTTGCGCGCCGAAGACCGCATCGCCTTTACCTATGGCGACAATCCCAATGGCTCGATGGGCGATATTGCCGGCGTGCTCTCGGAAAACCGCCGGGTGCTTGGCATGATGCCGCATCCCGAGCGCGCGTTCGAGCCGCTGCATGGATCGAAAGACGGGGCGGCGCTTTTCGCATCGCTGATGGGCGGGTTGGCGCTGGCCTGAACCCCTTCGCCTTGAGAGGCTCCCCGGCGCCCCCTATTTTAGCGCGATGTTTCGCAGTGAAAGCACACAGCTGAATCACAAGCCGCAGGGTCTGCCCTGGCGGGTAAAGCTGATCATCCTTGCGCTTGTGGTTGCGGCGGTCGGGGTTGTGGTGGTTTCGAACCGCTGGCTGACCGAGCGTTTCACCGATTCGACGCGCAACCGTTCCGATGTGCGGCTGGCGCTTTATTCCGGCAACCTCATCTCGGAATTGCAGCGGACCTCGGTGGTGCCTTTGCTGCTGGCCCGCGACCCTGATCTGATCGCGGCGCTGAAGGATGGTAATTTCTCGCGCACCTCCGCCAAGCTGATTGCGCTCCAGGCCGAGATCGGTGTGGCGGCGATCAGGCTTCTTGATATTGACGGCCGCGTGGTCGGTGCGACGAACCGCAATATCCTCGGCTCGAACTTCCGCCAGGAAGGCTATTTCGTTGATGCGCAGCGCACCAATGAGACGATCTTCACCTCCTCGCCCCGCGAATCGGGTGGCTATGATTTCAGCTACAGCCGGGCGATCCGCACGGATGGCAAGATCCTTGGAGTGATCGTCGTCTCGGTCGACCTGCTGAAATATGAGCGCGCCTGGTCGGGGCTGAACGATGCCGTCGTGGTCACCAACTCTGAGGGCACCGTCATTCTGACCACCGTTCCCTCCTGGCGCGGCCGTTCGCTTAACGAGGCGATGGCGAGCAGCGCGTCCGCCTCGGCGCTGGAGCGGTTCTTCCAGGCCTCGACCGACTGGGCGCGGCCCCGCCATGATGCGGTGATGCAGGATGTGCCGGTGATGAAGACCGAAGCGCGTATCCCCTTTCGCGGCTGGCGCATCGTTACCTTCACCGATTACACCCAGGTGCGCGAAAAGGTGAACGGCATCCTGGCGCTGGAGATCATGGGTTTCGCGATTCTGATGTCCATCGCCTTCTATTTCCTGACGCGGCGGGCCTGGTCGCGCAGCTGGTCGCTGGCCCGCGAATCAGCGGAACTCAGGGCGCTGAACGTGCGGCTGCAACGCGAGATCGCCGAGCGCGAAAAGGTCGAGGCGAACCTTCAGGTCGCAGAACAGACGCTGGAACAATCGTCGAAACTCGCCGTACTGGGCGAGATGTCGGCGGCTGTGAGCCATGAGCTGAACCAGCCGCTGGCCGCGATGAAGACCTATCTCGCCGGCGCGCGGCTCTTGTTGCAGCGCAAACGCCCCGAAGAGGCATTGTCGTCGTTCCAGCGGATCGACGATCTGATCGACCGTATGGGGTCGATCACCCGCCAGCTGAAATCCTATGCCAGGAAAGGCGGCGAGGCCTTCGAGCCGGTCGATCTGCGCGCCTGCGTGTCATCCGCGCTGGCGATGATGGAGCCGCAGCTGAAAAGCCGGGTGGTCAAGATCCTCCGCTCGATGCCGCGCCAGCCGGTGATGGTGATGGCGGATCGCATCCGGCTGGAACAGGTGATTATCAACCTGCTCAGGAATGCACTGGACGCGCTGCGCGAGGTGCAGAACCCGCAGATCGAACTCCTGCTCGCCGCCGGCGAGACGGCGACACTGACGGTGCGCGACAACGGGCCGGGGATCATCGACCTCGATAACCTGTTCGAGCCCTTCTACACGACGAAGAAACCCGGCGAGGGCGTGGGGCTTGGCCTTGCGATTTCCTCGGGTATTGTAACCGATCTGGGTGGTCGCCTGACCGCCCATAATGGCGAAGCGCAGGATGGGGTGCAGGGAGGCGCGGTCTTCGAGATGCAGCTCCCGATCCTTGGCGACGCAAGACAAGCAGCAGAATGAGGTCTGTATGGCACGCGCGATGAAAGTGGCGATCGTGGATGATGAGGCGGATATGCGCGCCTCGATCAGCCAGTGGCTGGCGCTCTCGGGCTTTGACACCGAGACCTACCCTTCGGCCGAGGATGCGCTGAAGGGGATCGGCGCCGATTTTTCCGGCGTGGTGGTGTCGGACATCAAGATGCCCGGCATGGACGGGATGGCGTTCCTGAAAAAGCTGATGAGCCTCGATTCCGGCCTGCCGGTGATTATGATCACCGGTCATGGCGATGTGCCGATGGCGGTCGAGGCAATGCGGGTCGGTGCCTTTGATTTTCTGGAAAAGCCGTTCAATCCCGACCGGATGACCGAGCTTGCCAAGCGCGCCACCCAGGCCCGGCGGATGACGCTGGACAGCCGCGCCTTGCGCCGCGAACTGGCGGATGGCACCACCATCATGCAAAAGCTTGTCGGCACCAGCCCCGCGATGGAGCGGCTGCGCGAGGATATTCTCGATCTCGGCCAGGCGGATTCCCACGTTCTGATCGACGGCGAGACCGGCACCGGCAAGACGCTGGTGGCCCATGCGCTGCATGCGGTGGGGCCGCGGGCGTCAAAGAGATTCGTGACGATCTCCTGCGCGGCCTGGTCCGAGGATCAGCTTTCGGCGAAACTCTTCGGCCCGGGCGAGGATGGCGCGATCCCGCTGGTCGAAGAGGCGCGGGGCGGCACGCTCCTGCTGGAAGATATCGAGGCGCTGAGCCAGGGCCTCCAGGCGCGGCTTCTGACCTTTATCAACGATCAGGGCATCCCGCCCGAGACCCGGATTATCGCGATCCGCAACCAGCAGGCGCAGGATCTGACGCTGGAACAGGCGCTCCGCCCCGATCTTTTCTACCGGCTCGGCGCCATGACCATCGTGCTGCCGCCCCTGCGGGCACGGGGCGAGGATATCCTGCAGCTCTTCACCCGCCTTTCCGAGCAGTTCTCGGAAGAATATGGCTGCGACGCCCCTCAGGTCACCGCGCAGGAGGCAGCCCAGCTGTTGCAGGCGCCCTGGCCCGGCAATGTGCGCCAGCTGGTCAATATCGCCGAACGCGCCGTCTTGCAGAACCGCCGGGGCTCGGGCTCGATCGCCTCTTTGCTGATGGCCGATAACGAGGCCTCCGGCCCTGCGATGACCACCGAAGGCAAGCCGCTGAAAGAATATGTCGAGGCCTTTGAGCGGATGCTGATCGACAATACGATGCGTCGCCATAAGGGCTCTATCGTTGCGGTGATGGATGAGCTTTGCCTGCCGCGCCGCACCCTGAACGAGAAAATGGCAAAATATAACCTGCAGCGGTCGGATTATACCTGAGCGCTGCACCCTCTGCTGGCTGAGGAAGCCTCCGGCGGGAGTATTTGGATCAAGAGGAAAGTACCGGCTTCCTCTTGACTTAAATACTCCGGGGGAGGCGCCCGCCAGGGCGGCGGGGGCAGCGCCCCCTCTCTTTGGGCAGGGTCGCATCGGGGCCGAGAGATTTTCATTGCTCTTCTGGTGCCTTTGATCGTAGGTTGCCCGCTATGGCCGTTTTGTAACGGTCAAAGAAATTCTCTCCCCATGACCGGAGCAGGGTGCGGCTTTCCGCGCCGCTCTGACACCGGGAGCCGGATCGGCCGTAAGGCTGTGCACATTGCCCGGTGGGTCAGCGCTTCCCTGTGAAGCGCCCGCAGGGCCAGAAAGGCGGGGGCCTGAACCCCCAGGACGTAACCGCGATGAGGCGCGTGAGCAGTGTAACGATTGGCGATACCGGCACAGGCTGCTGGCTGAGCCCGTTCGCGCCCGCCGCCGGCGCTCAGACAAGCCGCCCCGAACCGTATGATCTGCTCTCCGGCCCTGTCTCAGGGCCGCCGGGGGTCTTTATGCCGCCGGGGCGCAATGGAAAAACATGGCTAAGAAGATGCTTATCGACGCCACCCATCCCGAGGAGACCCGGGTTGTTGTGGTGGACGGAAACAAAGTCGAAGAATTTGACTTTGAAACAATAAACAAGCGGCAGCTGGCAGGGAATATCTACCTTGCCAAGGTGACGCGGGTAGAGCCCTCGCTCCAGGCCGCTTTCGTGGATTACGGTGGCAATCGCCACGGCTTCCTTGCCTTTGCCGAGATCCATCCGGATTATTACCAGATCCCGGTCGCCGACCGCAAAGCACTGCTTGATGAAGAGCGGGCGATGGCGCGCGAGGAAGAGGAAGAGGAAAACCGCCGCTCGCGTCGCCGCAAGCCGGCGCCCAGGGCCGAACGCGCGCCCGCCGATCCCAGCGTTTCGGCGCCGGTTGAGGTTGCTTCTGCCCCCAGCGAAATGGATGTGATCGACTTCTCGGCAGGTGAGGGCGAGGAAGCGGTGGCTGAGGCCGAAGCCGCGCCCTCGGGGCCGGCGGTCGTGGCCGCAGAGGATGCCGTCCAGGAGGAGGCTGCCACAGCGGATGCCGCCGGCGAGGCCCATGGCGATGATCACAGCCATGACCATGACGAGCATGATCACGACCATGATCACCACGCCGCCGCCAGCGCCGACGAGATCGAGACCATCGCGGAAGAGGATGTCTCGGAAGAGATCGCCGCTCCGCGCCGGAGCCGGATGCGCCGATACAAGATCCAGGAAGTGGTCAAGGTCCGGCAGATCATGCTGGTCCAGGTCGTCAAGGAAGAGCGCGGCAATAAGGGCGCGGCGCTGACCACCTATCTTTCGCTCGCCGGTCGTTACTGCGTGCTGATGCCGAATACCGCGCGTGGCGGTGGCATCTCGCGCAAGATCACCCAGGCGGCCGACCGCAAGAAGCTGAAGGAAATCGCGGGCGAGCTGGAGGTGCCGGAAGGCGCCGGCCTGATCATCCGCACCGCCGGCGCGAAACGCACCAAGCCCGAGATCCGGCGCGATTACGAATATCTGATGCGGCTATGGGAACAGATCCGCGATCTGACTTTGCGCTCGGTCGCGCCTGCTGCGATCTATGAGGAAGGCGATCTGATCAAGCGCACGATCCGCGATCTGTATTCGCGCGAAATCGACGAGGTGCTGGTCGAGGGCGAGGCGGGCTACCGCTCGGCCAAAGATTTCATGCGGATGATCATGCCGGCGCATGCCAAACAGGTGAAGCTCTATAACGAGCCGATGCCCTTGTTCGCGCGCTTCCAGGTCGAAAGCTATCTCGGCGGCATGTTCAACCCGGTCGTGCAGCTGAAATCCGGCGGCTATATCGTGATCGGCATCACCGAGGCGCTGGTTGCCATCGACGTCAACTCGGGCCGGGCGACCAAAGAGGGATCCATCGAGGATACCGCGCTCAAGACCAACCTTGAGGCCTGTGACGAGGTGGCGCGCCAGCTGCGTCTGCGCGACCTTGCCGGTCTGATCGTGATCGACTTCATCGACATGGAAGAGCGCCGCAACAACGCCTCGGTCGAGAAGCGGCTGAAAGACCGGCTGAAGACCGACCGCGCGCGGATACAGGTCGGCCGCATCTCGGGCTTTGGCCTGATGGAAATGTCGCGCCAACGGCTGCGTCCGGGAATGCTGGAATCGACCACGCAGCCCTGCTCGCATTGCCATGGCACCGGGCTGATCCGCTCGGATGACAGCATGGCGCTGACCATCCTGCGCGCGCTGGAGGAAGAGGGTACGCGGAAACGCTCGAAAGAGGTGCTGCTGAAGGCGCCGATCGGCATCGTCAACTATCTCTTCAACCATAAGCGCGAGCATATCGCGCTGATCGAATCGCGCTACGGCATGGCGGTCAGGATGGAGGCCGATCCGGCCCTCGTCTCGCCCGATTTCGAGCTGGAGAAGTTCAAGACCGCGACCCGCAGCCTGCCCGAGCCGAGCCAGGTCATTTCCGGCCATGCCGGTCTGATGGGCGATCTCGTCGAGGATGAGGACGAGGATCTGGTCGACGAAGTGGATGAGGAAGAAGAAGAGGCCGCTGACGAGGCGGGATCTGAGGCCACCACCGCGCCGGCCCGTGCCGAGGCTGCGGCTGAGGGCGGCGAAGGGGGCAAGAAGAAGCGCCGTCGTCGTCGTCGTCGTCGTGGCGGTCGGGATGGTCAGGGCGCCGAGGCCGGCGATGAGGATGCTGGTGACGAGTCGGGTGACGAGGATGAGGGCGACGAGGCCGGGATCGTCGCAGAAGCTGCGCCCGAAGCGGCGGGCGATGTGGTGATCTCCGAGGCGCCGGCAAAACCGAAGCGGGCCACCCGCTCGCGGTCGAAATCGGCGGCGGCGAAGGCTGCGGCTGTGGCGGCCGAGACCGAGGCTGTGGCTGAAGTTCCGGCCGGGGCTGTTGTCGCGACGGAAGCTGCCCCGGAGGAGGCGGTCGAGGTTGCCGCGCCTGCCCCGAAACGCCGCAGCAGCCGTGCGAAAGCGGCGGCTCCGGTCGTCGTCGATGAGGCGGTAGTGGTTGCCGGGGAAGGCGCGGAAGGGGCTGAGAAAAAGCCTGCCCGCAGCCGGGCAGCGGCGAAGCCGAAGGCGGCAACCAGCCGCTCGCGGTCGAAAAAGGTGACGGAGGTTCCGGCTGAGGCTGCCCCAGAGGCTGCCCCGGAGGCGCCGGTTGTGGCCGAAGAGAGCGCCGTAGTGGCTGAGGCTGCAGCAGCGGCACCGGTTCCGGCCGCGCTGGTAGCGGATCCAGGCATTGCCGGTGCGGCTGAGGCGGGCGGGGCCCTTGTGGCCGATAGTGGCCCAGTCACTTCAGATCTGGCCACTTCTGATGCGGGTGGGAGTGACGGCGACGATGATCGCCCGCGCAAAAAGGGCTGGTGGTCTCTGGGCCGCTGAGCTGAACGCGATAAAAAAAGGGGGCCGCGAGGCCCCCTTTTTCATTGCCACGGGTGTGTTTACCATTTCTGGAAGATGAAAAACGCGCCAAGCGCGATGAAGCTGAAGCCGATCAGATGGTTCCAGCCCAGCGATTCCTTGAGGTAAAGCACCGAAAACGCCGCGAAGACCGCGAGGGTGATCACCTCCTGGATGGTCTTCAGCTGCGCCGCATTGAAATAGGTATAGCCAATGCGGTTCGCCGGAACCATCAGGCAATATTCAAAGAAAGCCACCCCCCAGGAGATCAGCACCACCTTGAACATCGGCAGGCTGGCGCCATCCTTCAGATGCCCGTACCAAGCGTAGGTCATAAAGATATTCGAGGCGATCAGCAAAAGCACTGTGACCAGGGGAACGGGAAGGCTGAGCATGTCTGACACCGGATGCAGGGTGGGAATTTGAGCGACCCTATTGTGCGGTCATCGCCTCAGGAAGGGGGATTCGCATGCCTTGGGGCAGGGGGAAAGCGGCGGCTGGCGGAAACTCCTGCTGCAAGCGCGAAAGCGATAATTCTGTCTTCCGAATGCGGCTGAGATCAAAACAATGTTCTCCTGCGCGGGGTTGCACCTTTTTGCGGCAGGAAGGATATTCCGGACAGCTCGCGGCGGGCTTATCGCGCCGTGTTTCACTTTCCGAAGGCTGATCCCATGTCGTTCTTTTCGCTGTCCCGCCGCGCGGCCCTGACGCTTGCCGCCGCTGCCCTGCTTTCCCCCGCTCTGGCTCCGGCGGCTTTCGCGCAGAATACCGCGCTGAAAGTCGGCATCATGGGTGGCGAGGATGAATCGGTCTGGGCCGTGGTGGCCGAACAGGCAAAGCCGCTGGGCCTCGATATCTCGACCGTGATTTTCAACGATTACACCCAGCCCAATGAGGCGCTGGCCCGCAGCGAGATCGACGCCAATGCCTTCCAGCATCTGCCCTATCTTGAGGCCCAGATCGAGGCGCATGGCTATGAGATCACCCCGGTGATCGACACCGCGATCTTCCCGATCGGTGTCTATTCGAAGAAACATGCCTCGCTGGCGGATCTGCCCGAAGGCGCGGTGATCGGTGTGCCGAATGACCCGTCGAATGGCGGCCGCGCGCTGAAGGTGCTGGAGCAGCTGGGCCTGATCAAGGTCAATCCGGATGCAGGGATCCTCGCCACCGTGATCGACGTGACCGGGAACCCGAAGAACCTTGACCTGCGCGAGCTGGATGCCGGCGTGGTTGGTCGTGCGATTGATGACCTGGACGCTGCGGTGGTGAATACCGACTGGGCGGCCAAGGCCGAACTCCTCGACAACCGGATCGCCGAGGAATCGGGTGTGGACAACCCCTATACCAATTTCATCGCCATCCGCACCGCCGACAAGGATGCCGAATGGGTTGCGAAACTGCGCGAGGCTTTCCAGACCGATGCGGTCAAGGCGGCTTATGCTGACGCCTATAAGGGCGCGGCGGTTCCCGCCTGGTAAGAAACGGTATAGGGGACAGGCATCAGGGCGTCCGGACAGGCTCCGGGCGCCCTGAGCGATTGAAGGGGCAGGCCCATGGTGGTGAAGGACATTCCGGCGGTGGTGCTGGAAAATGTGGTCAGGCGGTTTTCCGACCGGCCGGCGCTGGATGATATCTCGCTGACGCTGGCGCGGGGTGAGATTGTCGGGCTGATCGGGCGCTCGGGCGCGGGCAAGTCGACGCTGATCCGCTGCCTGAACGGGCTTGACCGGCCGCAGGGCGGGCGGGTGCTGATCGACGGCACCGATATTTCCGGCCTCTCGGAACAGGCGCTGAACCCGGTGCGGCGGCGGATCGGGATGATCTTCCAGCATTTCAACCTGCTCTCGGCAAAGACGGTGGCGGAAAATGTTGCGCTGCCGCTGAAGATCGCGGGGATCGACAAGCCCGCCAGGATGAAACGGGTGATGGAGCTTCTGGATCTGGTCGGCCTTGCCGATAAGGCCGGCGCTTATCCGGCGCAGCTGTCGGGCGGTCAGAAACAGCGGATCGGCATCGCCCGCGCGCTGGCGCCAGAGCCATTGCTGCTGTTGTCGGATGAGGCGACCTCGGCGCTGGATCCCGAAACGACCCAGGCGATTCTGACGCTGCTGAAAGACGTGAACCGCCAGCTGGGCCTGACGATCCTGATGATCACCCATGAAATGGAGGTGGTGCGCCAGATCGCCCATCGCGTGCTGGTGCTGGATGCCGGCAAGATCGTCGAGGAAGGGCCGGTGGCGAAGGTGCTGGCCAGCCCGCAGACCGATACGACCCGCAGCCTGCTGCGCGGCCTCTCGCCGGTGCTGCCGGCGGATCTGGCGGCGATGATCGCGCCTGTGGGCGACCAGGCGTTGATCCGCGTCGATGTTTACGGCCCCGATGCCCGCCGCCCGCTGCTGGCCGAGATCGAAGCGATCACCGGCAGCCCGGCGCGGCTGTTGCATGGCGGGTTGAATGATGTTCAGGGCGAGCCTTACGGGCGGCTCTTCCTGGCGCTTGGCACTGCAGACAAGGACAGGATCGCGGCGGTGGTGGCCAGGCTGAAACCGGAAACGACGGCAATCGAGGTGCTTGGCTATGTCCCCGCAACTGTTTGACACCCTGCTGGGCTGGGCCATGACACGGCCGATGTTTGACCTGCTGGTCAAGGGCATGTGGGAGACCGTGGTGATGACCGGGGTATCCGGCGCACTGTCTTTCGTGATCGGGTTGCCGCTGGCACTGATCCTGGTGACCACCGACCGGGGCGGAATTTTCCAGAACCTCTATGTCAATCGCAGCCTCGGCTGGCTGGTGAACGCGCTGCGCTCGGTGCCGTTCATCATCCTCCTGGTGGCGGCGATCCCGCTGACGCGACTGATCGTCGGCTCGGCCATCGGGATTGCGGCGGCGATCGTGCCGTTGACGCTGGCGGCGGCACCCTATTTCGCCCGGGTGGCCGAAGTGTCCCTGCGCGAGGTGGACCGCGCCCTGATCGACGCGGCGCGGGCGATGGGGGCGACACGGATGACCATCCTGCGCGATGTGCTGATCCCCGAGGCGCTGCCCGGGATCGTGTCGGGCTTTACCGTGACCATGGTGACGCTGATCGGCGCCTCTGCGATGGCGGGGGCGGTGGGGGCCGGGGGCCTTGGCGATATCGCAATCCGCTACGGCTATCAGCGGTTCGAGACGGCGATCATGGTGGCGGTGGTGGTGATCCTGATCGTGATGGTCTCGATCATGCAATGGGCCGGAGATGCGCTGGCACGGCGCATCGACCACCGCTGAAAGCAGATGCGCTGGCACGGCGCATCGACCACCGCTGAAAGCAGATGCGCTGGCACGGCGCATCGACCACCGCTGAAAGCAGATGCGCTGGCACGGCGCATCGACCACCGCTGAAACCGGGCGCTGGCCCGGCGCATTGAACAATGCTGAGCTCTGGCCCGCCCCGTCGCTTCGGCGGCGGGGCGGGCCAGAAAAGACGGACCGGCACAGGCGAATCCACAAACGAAAACAACGGCCCGTGGCCGCTTTTCTTCGTATAATCTCAGGGGATTATCCCGGACTGGAGCGGGCGAGGCGATTCGAACGCCCGACCCTAACCTTGGCAAGGTTATGCTCTACCCCTGAGCTACGCCCGCAACCGGTCCGGATGGCGGTGATCTAACGCTGCCCGCGCCGGGGCGCAAGGGGGGAAATGCAAAATTCTGTAACCGGCTGCGACCTGAAAGGCTAAGTCTTTGTCGTGGCAGAGGAAATCTCAGAGGGGGCGCCGCCTTCAAAGCGGTTTGCCTCGTGATAGGAACAGGGTGCCTCCTGCATCTGCAGATGCAGCTTGTCGCCGCGATAGGGATGGGCGCGGGCGAGATCCTCGTCGAAATCAATGCCGAGGCCGGGGCCTTCGGGCGGCAGGATATAGCCATTCTCCCAGCGGATGCTGTTTTTGATCAGCCGCTGATGGAAGGCACCGCCGGTCTCGATGGTCTCGACCAGCAGGAGATTGGGGATGGTGACGCCGAGATGGATATTCGCCGCCCATTCGACCGGCCCGGCATAGAGATGCGGTGCGATTTCGGCGTTGAACACCTCGGCAATGGCGGCGAGTTTGCGGCCCTCGGCAATGCCACCCAGCCGGCCAAGCGCCGGTTGCAGGATCTTTACCCCGCCGGCGCGCAACAGCGTGGCGAATTCCATTTTGGTGGTCAGACGCTCCCCTGTGGCCAGCGGGATACGGACCTGTTTCGCGACCTCGGCAAATTCCAGCAGATTGTCGGGCGGGATCGGCTCTTCATACCAGAGCGGGTTATAGGGCTCCAGCTCGCGGCCCAGCCGGATGGCGCCTTCGGTGGTGAACTGGCCATGGGTTCCGAACAGAAGATCGGCGCGGTCGCCCACCGCCTGCCGGATGGTTTTGCAAAAGGCGACCGAGCGCGAAATATCGCTGAGCGCTGGCTGATGGCCGCCCCGGATCGTATAGGGGCCGGCCGGGTCGAATTTCAGCGCGGTAAAGCCCTGCCCGACATAGCGCAAAGCGGCCTCGGCCTGCTGGTCGGGGCTGGCCCAGAATTCGGTCGGGTCCTGGTCCGGCCTGGGGTAGAGGTAGGTGTAAGAGCGCAGCCGGTCATTCATCCGCCCGCCATTAAGCGCCCAGACCGGGCGGTTCAGCGCCTTGCCGAGAATGTCCTGGCAGGCGATTTCCAGGCCCGAAAATGCGCCCATTACCGTCAGATCGGGGCGCTGCGTAAAGCCCGAGGAGTAGACGCGGCGGTAGATCAGCTCGATATTTTCGGGGTTTTCACCCTGCATATGGCGGGAAAAGACATCCTCGATCACGGCCTTCATCGCGGTGGGGCCGACGCTTGAGGCATAGCATTCGCCATAGCCGGCGATGCCGCAGGCGGTGGTCAGTTTCGGGAAGATCCAGTAGCGGCCGCCCCAGCCGGGGGCAGGGGGCGCTACGATGAAAATCTCCAGGTCTTTCAGGATCATGGCGGGCTCCCTTTGAGATGGGCTGCGCCGGGGATTTCACATCCCCGGACCCTCGTGGAGTATTTCTGCAAGGGGGAGGGTAGCAGGGATTACAGGGAGGATTGGCCGGTTTGCGACGGGCTGTGTCGGGATCAGAGGATGGCGCAGGCGATGCGATCGAGAAGGGCGGCAGTCCGGGCCGGCTGGGCGAAGAAGGGGGCGTGGCCGCAGCCGAGGGAGAAGCGGTTCCCGGCCGGGAGCGCCCGCGCCATTTCGTGCTGGAAGGCGGGCGGGATGGCGCGGTCTTCCTCGCAGGTGATGGCGTAGCGGGGCAGCGTTTGGGAGCGGGCTGTGAGGCGGAGCGGCGTTTCCTGCGGCGCGATGGATTCGGGCGCCATAAGGCGGGCGGCGAGGGCCTGTGCCTCGGTCGGGCAATCGTGGAAGAAGAGCGCGTTCAGGCTTTCGGGCGCGAATGCATAGCTGCCGGCCGCGCGGTCGATGCGGAGCGCGGGGCGCAGCGGTTGCTCCTGCTGGCGGCGGCGCAGTGAGGCGACGGAACTGCCATCCTCGGGGATATAGGCGCAGAGCCAGGTAAGGGCGCGGATCTTTTGCGGGCAGCGCTCGGCGGCGGCGGTGATGGGGATGCCGCCGGCGGAATGGCCGACCAGGATGGCGGGGCCGGCAAGGGCGTCGCAGATCGCCCGCGCCTGGTCGCCAAGGGTGATCCCGGCGCCGCGCGGCAGGTCGATGGCGGTTGCCCTATGACCATGGGCGGCGAGGGCTTCGGTCACCCTGGGCCAGCACCAGGCACCGAAACCCGAGCCATGGACCAGGAGGAACTCAGCCATGGCCGATGCGGGTCAGGAAATCCCGGATCGCCTCGGCATAGTCATCGGGCTTTTCCGCGAGGGGGATATGGCCGGCGCCCCGGATCAGGCGGAACTGGTGGCCCGGGATCAGATCGGCGGTTTCGCGCACCAGGTCGGCGGGGGTGGAGCCGTCATGGCTGCCCGCGATCACCAGGGTCGGCAGGCGCAGGGTGGCGGTGGTCTCGTAGAAATCGGTGCCGGCAATGGCGCTGGCGCATCCGGCCCAGCCCTCGGGCCGGGTGGCAAGGAAGCGGGCACTGAGCGCTGGCAGCGCCGGGCTTTCGCGCCAGCCCCGGCCCAGCCAGCGCTCCATCGTGGCGTCGTGGATGGCTTTGAGCCCTTCGCGGCGCACCAGCGCGATGCGGTCCTGCCATTGCGATTCTATGCCAATGCGGGCGGCGGTGTTCGAAAGCACCAGTCCGCGCACCAGATCCAGCCGTTTCACTGCAAGGCCCTGGGCGATCATGCCACCGATCGACAGGCCGATCACCACACAATCCTTCAGGCAGAAATGGTCGATCAGCTTTTCGCTGTCCTGGATCAGTGTGCCCATCTTATAGGGCGGCGGCGGGCAGTCACTGGCGCCATGGCCGCGCAGATCGAAGCTGAGGATGCGATGGCGGGGCAGGCGCTCAACCAGCGGCTGCCAGATCTGATGGTCAAGGCCGAGCGCGTGGATCAGCACCAGGGCTGGGCCGCCGGCGGGGCCGGTCAGGCTGGCATTCAGGCGAAGATCGGGCAGGTAGATCAGGGTCATGTTCGATATCTGTAATTCATATGGCGGTATCCCGGCGATCTGACACTGGGAATGTTCGATTTCCTCAGGTTGGCGCAGAGAGGCAGCTTCGGAACAGATCCTCGGAAACATTGCCGCCCGAAGCGACGCAGATCACCTGATCGGGCAGGTCACCCCGGAACAGTGCCGCCGCCAGCGCCACCGCGCCGCCCGGTTCCAGCACGAGGCGCAGATGGCGAAAGGCGAGGGTCATGGCCTCCAGCGCCTCGGCATCGGTTACGCTGAGGCCGGGGCCGGCCAGTTCCGCGAGGATCGGGAAGGTCATCCGCCCCGGGATGGGCGTCAGGATCGCATCGCAGACCGAGCCGCTGAGCTGTGGATTGCGCAGCCGCTCTCCGGCGCTGAGCGAGCGGGCCATATCGTCGAACCCCGCCGGCTCTGCGCTGCGCGGGCGCAGCAAGGGGGCCTCGGCCTGCAAGGCAAGTGCGATCCCGGATGAGAGGCCGCCGCCACCGCAGGGCACCAGCACATCAGCCGATGCGATCCCGGCCTCACGCGCCTGGGCGGCGATCTCAAGACCCACCGTGCCCTGGCCCGCGATCACCTCGGGATGGTCATAGGGCGGGATCAGGGCAAAGCTGCGCTCGTCGGCGATGCGGGCGGCGATGGCGTCGCGATCTTCGGTCGCGCGGTTGTAGAGAACCACCTCACCCCCCCAGGCGCGGGTATTGGCGATCTTCACCTGCGGCGCGTCCTGGGGCATCAGGATCACGGCCGGAATGCCATGGCCGGCCGCCGCCCGCGCCACGCCCTGGGCATGATTGCCCGAAGACATCGCAATGACGCCGGCAGTGCCTGGCGGCAGTGCCGAGACCGCGGCCCAGCCGCCCCGCGCCTTGAAACTGCCGGTCACCTGCAGCGATTCCGCCTTGACGAAGATCCGGCGCCCCGCAATGCGGTCAAGAAGCGGCGCATTCAGCAGCGGCGTCTGCACCACATGGCCCCGCAGCCGCTGCGCCGCCGCCCTGATCATCCCGATATTCATGTCATCGCTCCGAGGATAGTTGCGCGCCAGGCGGTCAGTGCCGCAACGGAGTCCACCTCGTCCAGAAAGGGCACATGGCCGCGCCCGGCAACCTCCGCCACCACAAGATCCGGGCGGATCTGCCGCATCCGCGCCACCGTTGCCGGCGAGAGCAGGTCGGAATTCGCGCCCCGGATCAGCGCCACCGGCAGGCCCCGGCTTGCCTCCCAGGCGGGCCAGAGATCAGGCAGCGGCCCGGCGGGATCGAAATCAGCCAGAAATGCCTCGCGGAGCGCGGGATCGTAGCGCAGGGCAAGGCCGCCCGGCACTTCCCGGAACAGACGTGCCGCGAAAACCAGCCAGTCGGCCGAACTGAGCCCGGTAAAGCCGGGGCTGTTCGCCGCCATTTGCAGCGCCACTTCTGCGAGGCTGCGGGCCTCGGGCGCGCGCCCAAGCCGCGCCACGATGCCCTCAAGCCCGCCCGGCGCGATTTCCGGGCCGATATCGTTGAGGCAAAGGCCCAGCAACCGCCCGGGAACCTCCTCGGCAAGGACCATGCCGATCAGCCCGCCGCGTGAGGTGCCCAGAAGTGCCGCGCGGCTGATTGCCAGGTGATCCAGCAGGGCCAGCGCATCGGCGCCCTCCTGGGCCAGAGTGTAGCTGGCGGCGCCGGTATAAGCGCTTTCGCCCCGGCCGCGATAATCCATCCGGATCACCCGGCACCCCGCCAGGGCCGGCAAAGCCGGGATGAAATCCTCTTTTGTGCGCGTCAGCCCCGCAAGGCAAAGGACAGGCAGCCCATCCTCCGGCCCGTCGAGGCAATAGGCCAGCCGCGCCCCGTCACCAGCCGTGAAGAACAGTGTGGTGCCGCCGGCGCTCCCGGGTTCTGGGGCTGGATCCTGGGCGGGCATGGCGTCTCCTTTATCCCGGCGGGCGCGGCGCGGGCCGGCCCGGGGCCCAGACTGCCCGTTGCGGCGCGCGGGGGGAAGGGGGCTATAGGACTTTGGCCGGGTTGTGCCAGCCAGAACCTGTAAAAGCCACAGGCGCGGCATCACGACGCTTGCCGTGCCGGGGTATCAGCCGTAAATCCCGCAAAACCCTTGCAGCGGCCCGCAGCCGCGCCTCGGGACAAATCCGAAGACGCCCGGCCTGAAGACGCCCGGCCTGAAGACGCCCGGCCCGAAAATGCCCGGCCCGAAGACGCCGAACCAGCCACAGGAGCCCCCATGGCCCGTAAGCCAGCCCTTGCCAGCCCGGCAGCCCCCGGCGAAGAGGAGCGCGCCTCGCGCAAGGTCTCGGCTCTTGGCGGGCTGCGGCCCTTCCTGCGCCCCTATCGCGCCATGCTGCTGCTGGCGCTGTTCGCGCTGGTGCTGACCGCCGGAGTGACGCTTTTGCTGCCGCTGGCGGTGCGGCGGGTGGTTGATGGCTTTGGCAATCATCTGAAACTGCTCGACAGCTATTTCTCGGCCTTTCTGCTGATCGCGGCCTTGCTCGCGCTTGGGACGGGGCTGCGCTACTACGTCGTTACCCGGCTGGGAGAGCGGGTGGTCGCCGATATCCGCAAGGCGGTGTTTGACCGCGTCACCGGCCTGTCGCCCTCGTTTTACGAAAAGACCATGACGGGCGAGGTGGTCTCGCGCATCACCACCGATACCACGCTGATCCTGTCGGTGATCGGCTCTTCGGTCTCGGTTGCGCTGCGCAATCTTCTGATGCTGATCGGCGGCATGGTGATGCTGCTTTTGACCTCGGCCAAGCTGACCGGGCTGGTTTTGCTGATCGTGCCGGCGGTGGTGGTGCCGATCGTGGTGATGGGGCGGCGGCTGAGAAGGCTCTCGCGTGAGAACCAGGACTGGATCGCGGAAAGCTCGGGCATGGCCTCCGAGGCGCTTGGCGCCATCCAGACCGTCCAGGCCTTTACCCATGAAGGGGCCACCCGCGCCACATTCGCGCGCGTGACCGAGGAAAGCTTCGCCTCGGCCAGAACCCGGATCGGGACGCGGGCGCTGATGACGGTGATCGTGATTTTCCTGGTTTTCGCGGGGATTGTCGGGGTCTTGTGGATCGGCGCGCGCGATGTGCGGGCCGATGTGATGTCGGTGGGCGAGCTGATCCAGTTCGTGATCTATGCCGTGCTGGTGGCGGGTTCGGTCGGGTCGCTGTCGGAAATCTGGGGCGAATTGCAGCGCGCAGCCGGTGCGACCGAGCGGCTGGTCGAATTGCTGAACACCGAAGACGAGGTCAATGATCCGGCTGAGCCGGTGGCATTGCCGCGCCCGGTGAAAGGCGCGATTGCCTTTGAGAATGTCGGATTCTCTTATCCGACGCGGCCCGGCCAGCAGGCGCTGCACGGGGTATCCTTCACCGTCAGCCCGGGCGAGACGGTGGCGCTGGTCGGCCCGTCGGGTGCCGGGAAATCGACGGTTCTCCAGCTGATCGAGCGCTTCTATGACCCGCAATCAGGGCGGATCACGCTGGACGGGATCGCACTGGACAGCCTCGTACGGGAGGATTTCCGCCGCGATATCGCGCTGGTGCCGCAGGATCCGGTGATCTTTGCCATGACGGCGCGGGAAAATATCCGCTTTGGCCGGCCAGATGCCACGGATGCCGAGGTCGAGGCCGCCGCCCGCACCGCCCAGGCGCATGATTTCATCATGGGGCTGCCGGGCGGTTACGACAGCCGGCTGGGCGAGCGTGGCGTGATGCTTTCGGGCGGCCAGCGCCAGCGGATCTCGATTGCGCGCGCGATCCTGCGCGATGCGCCGGTTCTGCTGCTGGATGAGGCCACTTCGGCGCTGGATTCGGAATCGGAACATGCGGTGCAAACCGCCTTCAGCCGGCTTTCCGAGGGGCGCAGCACCCTGGTGGTCGCCCATCGCCTGGCCACCGTCAAAAGCGCCGACCGCATCCTCGTTTTTGAAGGCGGTCGCATCGTCGCCGAGGGCAGGCATGATGATCTGGTGCGCGAGGGCGGGCTTTATGCGCGGCTGGCAAAGCTGCAATTCACTGATGGGATCGCGGCCTGACACTGTCCGTGTGATCACAGTCGGCCCCCGGTTCTCCGCCACCGGCCCGGGTGAGCGCAGGCGGTTCCAGGCTCTGTTGCCGACTTGCTGGGCCGGTGCGAAAGGGGCAGGGCATCCCCCGGGCCGTGCCGGTTCCGCAAAGAAGCGGTTCACTCTTTTTCGGGGAGAACCCGTTGATCCGGGCCGCAAAGGGCCGTTCCGTCCTGATCGTCGGGCATGGGTGCGGCATTCCGTGGCATTACAGCCCGATACCGCCGCGATCCGGGCGGCGGGTCTGCTGATCCGGCCGGCGGACAGCGCTGCCTGACTGAGAGGCCCTGTGCCGCCGGACTACCCCATCCCGGCCTCATCCCGGCAGGACCAGCGGGCGGAAATCCTGACGTTGCGTTGAATTTCACCGAAACCGGTTGGCAATCCTGGCCCCTGCCTTCACATTTGTTGCGTGATCCCCGCAGGAGACGGGGCAGGTTAAAAGGGGAGGAAGGCATGTCCGATACTGGTCAGGGCCAAATGCCAGGCAATGCAGCGCAGAAGGTTTATGCGACCAGGGCAGATCTGAAGGCGCTGGAAGCCGAGATGCCCTGGGCCGCGCGCGACGTGTCCCGCACCATGTATGAGGCGCTGAGCCGGGTGAAAGCCGCCCATGGCTCGCGCCCGGCGATCAGCTATCAGCTGCTTTCCGACCCGGCGGCGCCGAAATCCAGCCTGAGCTGGGGCGGGCTGCATGACCAGGTGACGCGGGCGGCGAACCTGTTCCGCTCGCTGGGGGTCGGGCCCGATGATGTGGTGGCCTATGTGCTCCCGAATACGCTGGAAACGGCGGTGACGCTGCTTGGCGGCATGGTTGCGGGGATCGCCAATCCGATCAACCCGCTCCTGGAGCCGTCACAGATTTCCTCGATCCTGCGCGAGACCAGGGCGAAAGTGGTGGTGACGCTGCGCGCCTTCCCCAAGACCGATATCGCGCAGAAGGTCGCCGAGGCGGTTCGCCACGCGCCCAATGTGAAACATGTGCTGGAGATCGACCTCCTGACCTATCTGACGGGCGTGAAGAAGTTCATCGTACCGCTGGTCCGGCCGAAAAACCCGGTCGCCCATACGGCGGATGTGCAAAGCTTCCACACCGCGCTGGCCCGCCAGCCCGGCGACCGCCTGACCTTCCAGGATGATCCCGCCGACCGCGTTGCGGCCTATTTCCACACCGGCGGCACCACGGGGATGCCCAAGGTCGCGCAGCATAAAGTCTCGGGCATGATCTATAATGGCTGGATCGGCGCGACGTTGCTGTTTCGCGAGACCGATGTGGTCATGTGCCCGCTGCCATTGTTCCATGTCTTTGCGGTCTATCCGATCCTGATGTCGATGATCGCCTCTGGCGGGCATGTGGTCTTCCCGACCCCTGCCGGCTATCGGGGCGAGGGCGTATTCGACAATCTCTGGAAGCTGATCGAGCGCTATCGCTGCACCTATCTGATCACCGTGCCGACCGCTTTGGCCGCCTTGATGCAGCGCCCGGTCAATGCCGATATTTCCAGTCTCAGGAATGGCTTCTCGGGGTCGGCGCCGCTGCCGGTGGAGTTGTATAACCGCTTTAAAAAGGAAACCGGCGTCGAGATCGTCGAGGGTTACGGGCTGACCGAATGCACCTGTCTGGTCGCGGTAAACCCGCCTTCGGGGCAGAAAAAGATCGGCTCGGTCGGCCTGACCTTCCCCTATACCCATGTGCGGATCCTGAACCGTGACGGGGCGGGCGGCTTTACCGAGGCGGGCGTCGATGAGGTGGGCGAGATCTGCGTCGGCTCTCCCGGCGTTTTCGAGGGCTCGACCTATACCGAGGCCGATAAAAATCACGATCTTTTCGCCGAGGATCGCTTTCTGCGCACCGGCGATCTGGGCCGTATCGACCAGGACGGCTATCTTTTCATCACCGGCCGCGCCAAGGATCTGATCATCCGCGGCGGCCATAATATCGACCCTGCGGTGATCGAAGAGGCGCTGACGGGCCATCCGGCGGTGGCCATTGTGGGCGCCATCGGCCAGCCCGATCTGCATGCGGGCGAATTGCCTGCGGCCTATGTCGAGCTGGTCAAGGGATCGGATGCTACCGTGGCCGAGCTGATATCCTATGCCGAGAGCCATATTTCTGAACGCGCAGCGGTGCCGAAATATATCGAGATCCTGCCGGAACTGCCGAAAACCGCTGTGGGCAAGGTGTTCAAGCCGGATCTGCGCCGGCTCGCGATCATCCGCTGTTTCAACGCAGGTCTTGAGAAAGCGGGGCTCGCGGTGCGGGTGACCTCGGTGATCGAGGATAAAAAACGCGGTCTTGTGGCCCAGGTCGGCAAGGCAGGCGGGGTCAGCGATGCCCAGGTCGAGGCGGTGCTCGGCGGCTTTACCAGCCCCTGGGAATGGGCGCCCTGACCCCATTTCCAGGCTTTATGACAGGAGTTTTCATTTGATGATTCCCGTCTTTCGCAGCACTCTCGCTCTTGTGAACGGCAGTTGAACGTGAAGGACATCAGAGAATGAAACTGGCCAGGGTAATTTCCGGTCTCGCGCTTTCCGCCTCGCTCGCGCTGGCCCAGATCGGGCCTGCACTGGCATATTCCACCGAGATCCTCTTTCAGCACAAACAGTGGAAGGTGGATATCCATGGCTGGGATGATGGCGAGATTGGCTGTCGTGCCGTGGTCGGCGATGACAAGGAGAGCTTTGCGATCTGGATCTTCCAGGATGCGATGATCCAGTTGCAGTTCTTCTCTGCCTCCTGGGATTTCGGCACCGATGGCCAGGTCGCGGATCTGCGCGTCCAGATCGACAAGCGCGGGGGCTGGGATCTGACCTCGGCCAGCCTCAAGCAGAATTCGGTGACCTTCAACCTGCCCGACAGTGACGCGGCGGTGGATTTCGTGATGGAAATCGCGAAGGGCAACAAGCTGTTCCTGCGCTCGAAAGAGGGGAAGGACGTGCAGAATTATTCGCTGTCAGGCTCGAAAGCCTCGATCGAGTCGCTGCTGGAATGCGGCAATGCGATCACCAGCGGCGGATCCACAGCACCGTCGAACCCGTTCCAGTAAGGGGCTTGCCGGGAGGCACCCCTGATCCGGTACGCGAACAAGGCCAAATGGTCTCCTTGCCGTATGCGGCTGTCTGGATTGGTAGTTTTTTGGGCGTCCATGGGTGATGTGGGCGCGGTGCCTTTAGCTGCGGGGATTTCTGTCTGACGCTCGAGGGGGGGGCTTTCATAGGGCGGGAGGGGGGGCCATGACGGGGGGCGGGCACTGCCCCGCTGCGCCGGCGCAGGATCGAGCCATGTGCATCCGGTGCATGGGGAAGAAGGCCCGCATCCGTGTCATCCGGGGCTTCGCCTCTTTCCCGGAGCCTCCCGATACGGCCAGGCCGGAGGAGCCCCGGGCCTGGCCGCCCCATATGGCCGATGCGGGTATCACGCCCCGGCCTCCGACACCCCGCAGCGCTGCGGTTCTTTTCAGAATGGCCTGCGGGCGCGAAGATATGCAGCGGTTCATGCCGTTTCGGTCCGGCCGCGCCGGCGGCCCGTGGTTTTCAGCCTGAAGGCGGTTTCCGGCCTCCTGATGGCCGCGCCGGGGCCGGGGCTGACGGATCGGGTTGCGCCCGGCATCGCCTCTGCTGCGGGGCTTCAGGACTGCGGGCGGCCGGAGCCTGCACTCCCGGGATCGGCGCCATCGACAGGGCTCGGATGTCGATTCGTGTCGGGCAGGTCATGTCGGGCAGGGCAAGGGCCCGAAGGACCACAGGGTCATGCTGCCGCCCGGCCCGGCCCGGATCTGCTGTGCCTCTTCTGGCGCGAGGCGCGACACAAGGGCAGGCCGCGCCCTCGGCACGAGGGCAGGCCGCGTGTCCCGGCAGGCCCGGGATCAATCCGATCCCCCACGACATCCGGGCCGTGCTTTCGCCGGGGTCATGGCTGTGACGGCGCAATGGTTCTGGCGGTGCGATGGTTCTGGCTGGGTCATGGCTCTGGCGGGGGGAAGAAGGCCGCCAGGTTGCACGCCCTGCGCCACAGGATCGCGGACGCATCTTCCGGAGCCGAACCCCGATATCCGCGTGATCCAGCGGCTGCCGGGGCATGGCCGGGACCCGGCACCACGGCCCGATACACCCCTGGTGCCACCAGGACGATCCGCAACACCGTCAGCGCTTTCGAAGCGCTCCCGACGCTGCAAGGCCAGAACGGGCCAGGACAGCCGCGATAATCCCGGCGCGCGCGGGCTGCCCTTCCACCATGCCCAGACAGTCGCCGGTCTCGCGGTTCTGGCTGAGCTTTGACTTCGCAAGACCGCGCGTCGGGCTCATGCGGAAGGCAACGATGCCGGGCAGCATCTGCTCGGGATAATCCGCCGGCGCATCGGCCATCCGCCGGGCGTTTTCGCCGTTGAGGCGGCGCTCCTGGTTGCAGGTCAGCAGACCCACCGCCGCGCGTTTGGCGTGATCCTCATGCTGAACGCTCACCGTGCCACAGATATGCTCGACCTCGTAATGCCAGATGGGCACATGGCGGTGATGCTCTTGCCCGGTCGGGTAGAACCCGGGCGGGACACAGGCGTCGTCGCGCCGGAACACCGCGAGAACCTCCTGATCGGGGCGGATCAGCCGGTGCATTTCATTGCCGAGGGCGACATGGCCGATCAGCGCAGCATTGGGCGCGCGGAGCAGCGGCAGGTGGTTGGCGATCGGGCCGCTTTCAGTCCGGGCGATGACGCAGGCAAGCGGCGCCCCGTCAGGGAGGGTCGCGATGCTGGCCGCGCCGCCCTCTGCGACATGCGGAGAATATACAACCTGGCCTGCCATAATATGATGCGTATCGGGGGATCATGGCGCCCTGGCGGCGTGATCTCTGTCACCAGCCTCGGGAGCCAAATCGGCTGCGGGTGGACCGCCGAAGCCCCTGATCCAGATAAAAAGCCCCCGGCGGATCGCTCTGCCGGGGGCACATAAAAACGGTCAGGAGGGAGTCAGAGCCCCATCTTGATCAGCTCGAACTCTTCCAAGAGGCGCGCGCGCAGATCCGGGTCCATCGGGGTCTGGCGGAACAGCGTGGTGCTGACCGGATCAAGGAAGGCGGCTTTCAGCTTTTCGGGATCGACGGCATCGGTCGCGGCCTTGTTCGTATTGGCATAGCCGATGGCTTCGATGATCGCCGGCAGGCTTTCCACCGCGAACATCGAATTCACCCAGTCATAAACCTTGTCTTCCTTGCCGGGGCCGTCCTTCATATTGACGAAACCGCAGAAGAAGGTGGTCGAGCCTTCCGCCGGCGAGCGGTTGAAGCCAACCGGGAAGCCATCGGCCTGCAACAGCGCAACCGGGTCATTCCAGGACCAGGCGACCTCGACCTCTCCGCTTGCCATCAGCTGCGCCAGTTCCGACGGGTCCGACCACCAGGAGCGCACATTCGGCGCGGCCTCGCGCAGCCAGGCGGCGGCGGCGGCGATCTGATCATCGGTCACCTCATCCCAGGAGGTGGTGCCGGTGGCAAGGAATCCAAGCGCCCAGGCGTCATCGGAATTGTCCGAAATCGCGATCTTGCCTTTGAATTCCGGGTTCAGGAAGACATTGAGCGAGGCGACCTTGTCCTCTGACACCTTGTCTTTGTTATAGGCGATGGCGGTATAGGCGAAATCGTAGGGGATGAACCAGACGCCCTGATCATCCTTGATGTGTTGCGATTCCAGCAGCTCCGGGTCGATATTCTTGAAAGCCTCGATCTTCGAGATATCCCAGGGCTCGATCAGCCCGGCCTCGCGGTAATTCGGCACGGCGCCAGGGCAGGGATGGACCACATCGGCCTTGAAGCCCGAGGAAACCTTCTGGAAGGCCTCATCGTCATCCGCATAGAAGGCATAGGTCGGTTTTTGCCCGTGTTTCGCGACATAGGGGGCCAGCGCGCCGTCGATTTCCCAGCCTGCCCAGTCAAAGACAGTCAGCTCGGGGTCGGCGGCCTGCGCAGCGGTGGCGAGCGCGATGGCCGAGGCGGCTCCGGCGAGATAAGAAAGGCAACGGGTCATTGTGACTCCTCTGGCGGTTGCTGTCGTCTGCCTGCGGCGGGAAAGCCGCAGACGGCTTGTCATTCCCGAGGCTATGACAGGTGAATTTCTCTCACAAGCATCTTTGATCGCGGCAAACGGCTTTCCGCTGTACCGAGACCGGGAGAGGGTTTCGGCGCCTGCTTTGCGGGCGGCGGCAGCTGGGGCGGCACAACGGAAGGGGAGCAGCGATATGGGCTGGTCGGCAGGGCAATATGCGAAATTCCTTGATGCACGGACGCGACCGGCGCGGGATCTGTTGGCGGCGGTTCCGCTGGAGGAGGCCCGCGAGGTGAGCGATCTGGGATCGGGCCCGGGGAATTCCACCGCACTCCTGCGTGAGAGGTTCGGCACGGCGCGGATCACCGGCATCGACACGGATGCCGATATGCTGCGCATGGCGCGCGAGGCCTTGCCCGATTGCCGCTTTGAAGAGGCGGATATCGCGATCTGGCAGGCCGGGCGGCCGCAGGATCTGATCTTTGCCAATGCCTCACTGCAATGGATCCCTGATCACCGGAGCCTCTTTCCCCGGCTGCTGGCACAGCTTGCCCCGGGCGGTGTTCTGGCGGTGCAGATGCCGGATAATCTGCAAGAGCCGACCCATATCGCGATGCACGGAATTGCTGCCGGTCCCCGCTGGGCCGCGCGGCTTGAAAGGGCGCGGGCAAGGCGGCTGCCCTTGCTGGATGCGGGCGCGTTGCAGGCCTTGCTGCGGCCGGGCTGCAGCCGTCTCGACATCTGGCGCACGGTTTATCATTTCGAGCTGCAGGGCCTTGATGCCGTTATCGAATGGTTCCTGGGCTCGGCGCTGCGACAACTGCTGGCGCCGCTGAGCGAGGCAGAGCGTGGCGACTTCCTCGCCGCCTTTCGCGCGCGGATCGCACCCTTTTATCCCGAACAGGGCGGGCGGATCTTGCTGCCCTTCCCCCGCGCCTTTTTCGTCGCAACCCGGGCCGGGTAGCGGATCGGTCTGCAATGCCTTTTTTGCAGGGCCCGCGTTTTTCCAGGGCCGGTTGAGCCGCTTCGGGCAGTGCTGCAAGCCTTCGATCCTGTGCCGGCGGGACATATCCTGAAGCAGGATCATCCGCGCGTGTGCCCGCGTCAGCGCCGATGATAAGCGGGCGGCGTTCAGCGGTGACCGGGGGATCCAGCTGTCGTTGCTCTCGTCGAGACGAGGTTTGCGAACCTGCGAATAGCCCGACAATTCATACCCGAAAGATCACAGGTGTAGCCGAAGGCCGGACCTGGTACTTCCCGCCATCGGGCACATAGGCGAGGATCGCATCGTCGTCCCGCATATCGGTGGCGGCAGCGGTGTCAGCAGCCGTTTCGGGGCAGGATACCTTTTCACCGACAACAACACGCTTCAGCTGAAGGGTACGGGCCAGCATCTTTAGCGTGATCGAACCGGCGCTGGCATATTTGACCTGCTCCCTGATCGCGGCATGCTCGCACAGGGCGTTCGCGCCGTTTGGCCCAGGGATCAGGGTGTTCGGATAGCGGCCCGTCATCCTGCGGACTGCCTCTTTCCCTGCCTTGATATCTGCCCGAGGCGTCGCGGCAGTCTGGGTCCAGCGCGCGTTGGCGGTCAGCGTGACCTTGTTCGAGGCCGCATAATTGGCCGCATTACGCGCCATCGTCGCGCGTTCGTATTCAAGGTTCAGGTCGATGCTGCCGCGAACCATATCGACGGCGCCGCTCGCCAGATTGACGCCAGGGACCGAGCCGGCCTCTTCCAGGTGCTCAATCGGCAGGGCAGCCTTAGGCGGATCCTGCACCAGCCCGACCGGATCCGAGGCGAAGCCATACTGGACGCGCTTTTTGTCGGCGCCGGGCGCGCGCCGGGTGTTCAGCATGCGGAAGCTTTCCTTGCCGAACTTCAGAACGCGCATCGAGCGGTTCGTGACGGTGACGCGCGGAAACAGCAGGTGCGGGATATTCCCGGCATTGCGGTAGCCGCGCGCATGCGTCGACGGGATGACGTCGACGACCTGGGCGGTGCGGGTGCCGGAGATGATCCCGATGCGGTTGCGGTGTTTCTGGCGGCGCCTGTCGTGCCTGATGGGCTGTCCATGTGATTTACGGCCAGAAATGCGGGGCCTTAACCCCTTTTCAGGGCATCTCTGAACCGGTCAGCATCATACCCCCCGGCGCCGGGCACCCATTCTGCCTTCGGAAAGTGCAGCAGTGCCCGCATCGTGACTGCGCCTCTCCTGCCGTCCTGAAAAGGCGGATCGGGCGGTCATCGGCATCCGCGACGGCGTGTCGTCTGGTGGCGAGGCCCCCCTCTGGCTCAGCCGATTACGCCCACTGGTCTTCGCGCCCCCTCTTTTGACCGCAGCCCCGAGACCCTGCGATGCGCCCTGAGGTCCTTGCGCAGGCGCATCCGAACCCATGGGCTTCGCCTGCTCACAGGGGTCATCACCGTCTTCGGGCCGCCCCGGACGTTCCGCCAGACCGGCCCAGGATAATGTGATCCTCAGCCATGCCATGGCCGAAACCCGGGCCAGCTGGTTTGCGCGCTGAGGCGGGGCGGCCGGGTAAGCGATGGTCACGCGCGAATAAATCAGACCTGGACGGCCTTCCAACAGGCTTTGATTGCGGCCCCTTGGCTGACGCGCATGCCCCTTGGTGCTGGATTACATCGGCCGGTGTCGCGCCCAGGGCGGTCGGGACATGGCGTTGAGGGGATCGGTGACGCTATCGGCCGTGACCAGGCCTGCGGCACTGACCCGGGCGCGGCCATAAATGCCGGCGGCCAGCGTGACCGCCAGGCTGTCACCGCCGTCAACTCCCAGCTGCCAGACACCTCCGGTGGCCCCGCCTCGGGCGGAGCAGGGCCGTCTCATGGCGGGCGCAATGGCCCGCAATCTGCCGCAGCCCCGGACGGCAGACGATGCCTGAGGACCTGCGCAGGTGCCTCACTGGCGCAGTTGTCGGGTGCCCGGCTGGACGGTCTTCATCCCCCGCTGTGACGGGGCCGGACACATTATTCTGTGACCCACCATGCCGGGCCTGCGAGAACGATTACGACACGCGGATCTTCCGGCGCGCCGACTTCCAGCGCGCCGATTTCCAGCACCTCGCCGATCAGCTTGCCAGCCTCAGGGGCAGGTTCATCCTGTCACGCGATGATGTGCCCGAGGTGAGGACAGTCTTTGCCGGTTTTCACATTGACGGGGTGGCGACCATTTGCACGATCAACCGACGCGGCGGCGGCGCTGATCCCTCACGGTCAGGAAGCCACCTGATACCGCCCCATATTTGCCGATCCTGACAGTTTTTCACGCCGGAAACCCCTGCAAGGCAGTACACAGGCATAACTGCCCGCGTTTCTCTTATATATTGGTTCAGGCACCCTGTGTTCGAAGGTTTCCGGCGTCTGGTCGGAAACCTTGTCTCAGGACCCATAGCCGAATTGCTGGTCTCGCGAGGCACTTGCGGCGGCATTTTCACTGAAATGCCCGCCTTTCCGCAGGCTTAGCTACAACAGGGCAGTGCATGCCGGATGAGGGCTGAATGCCGGTCAGATGCACGCGCGCCCCGAGCGCTCATTCTCACCCTGCTGATTTCATACCAATCCTCACCGCATCACGGCCTGTTCTGTCAGTATTTCAACGGGATATGCGGAGGCCAGAGGGTGTCCGGCCCCGTTCGGATGCGGCGATCCCGCCTGCACCGACCACCGTGGACATGCCTTCGCGCTGCTGCCCGGCCGCATATCCCTGCTTCGCCTGCCACGGCAAGGACCTGGCTCAGACCCTGGGACGCGGCAGTCGGCAGACCGGCTCTCCGCAGAGGGGCGGGATGGGCATTGCCGCGAATTCATCTCCCCGGACCTGGATCCCGAAACCTGGATCCCCGGTCCTGGATCCCCGGGCCTGTGGCAATGAGGTCGCTCCGGACGTCTCCGGCCAGGGAAAAGCTGCCGATAGCGGCCTCATTTTACGCCGGCGAAAACAGGTCCCCGGCCTGTTTTTGGTCCCGCCTTACTTGCAACAGCAAGCTGCGGACAGAATGCCTGAACGCGCGCTGGCTCATGGGGCCTGCGGATACCCGCGAACGGCCGGAGGCCCGGCGCAGAGACTGCAACGAGCTCTGGCCTCGCAGCGCGATCAGATATAATCCGCCGATCAACCGGCAGGGTCCCGGGGCCGGAACCTGCCCTCCGGGACCAGCGCCGCGAAACCCGAAACCGGGGGGCTGGGCAAGCTCCCGGGCCGTCATCTCGTCTGTGGCATGCATTCCTCAGCAGGCACCCGTTATCCGTTCCCACGATCCGGTGATGCCCGGCACTTGTTGACGCGGAGACGAAGAAACTGGAATAATTCGCGTCAGGCAGTAGATCGGCCTGCGCTGCATAATAACAAGTAAAGCTCTGCGAGCCGGGATTGAGCATTCGCGTTTGCATCAGGATCAATGCGACCAGGGCCAACCAGGCTTCCTGGGGCGAGACCGCCTATGCCGGGTGCCTTGCACAGGCGATGCGCAAGGATCACGGATGCGAAACCGTTTTACTGTTTCGGGGCGAGCGGCCCGGGCCATCGAGGCTGCCCTCGGTTCTGCTGCAGATATCGGGGCCACATCTGGAAGAGCCGGTGTCCGGCCTGCCCAACCTTCTGTGGATGCTCAGCCCACCGAATGTGGCGCCGAAAGGCATGCTGGCGCGCTATCAGGCCCTCTTTATCGCCGCGCGGCATCTTACCGCACAGTATCGTGGCCTTGGCCTTGATGCGGAATATCTGCCGCAGGCAACCGATACGACACATTTCCACCCGTCCCGGCGGCCATCCGGCAGCGCAGAGATCCCGCTGGTCTTTGTCGGTGCCTATGCGTCCCGGGTCAGTCGGCAGATTGTTCTTGATGCAGTCCGGACGGGATTCGAGCCGCAGATCTGGGGGCCGGGCTGGCAGGATGTCGTGCCGCGCCATCTCTGGCAGGGCGAGCGACTGAACCATGACGAGCTGGCCGATGTCTATGCGCGCGCCCGTGTCGTGCTGAACAGCCATATGGCGAGCATGGCCGCACTCGGGTTTATGAGCAATCGCAGCTATGATGCGCTCGCCTCGGGGGCGGCGGTGGTATCGGACCCGGTTCTCGGCCATACCGGGGCGGAACTGCCGGAAGTCCGGCAGGTGAACAGCCCCGCGGCATTGGCTCGGACGCTGAAGACCTTGCTGGAGGGACCGGCTCCTGACGCGGAGGCGCGTCTGGCCCTGCATGGGCGGATGGTGGCGCAGCATGATTTCAGCCAGCGCGCGCTGGTGATCCTTGCCCGGGCGCGCAGGGCGCTGGCGGCGGGAGAGGTTGCCCGTCCCGCTTTTGGTGCAGGGCTGCCTGGCCCCGACCCCGGTCCGGAAACCGGTGCGGCGCCCGTGGTGACGGATGAGGTTGTCTCGGCCCTGCTGGCCGCCGCGCGCGATATTGCGATGGTCGCGCGGCATCTGGACCAGGCTGCCCCTTCTGCCTTGCCCGATCCCGCCCCGGCATCGCCGCTGATCAATGGCCTTTCGGCGGATGTTCACGAGATCAGGGACATTGCCCGGGGCGGCAACCCCGCCGCGCAATCCGCCCGGCTGGAGACCATTGCCGCCCGCGCCCGCAGGCTTGCCGAAGCGGTGGAAGATCAGACCTCGCCCCTGTGCCTGCGCACGAACCCGACCGAGCAGGAGCTCATTCTCGCGCGGGTGATGACCAATACCCCGCTCTGGGCGCATGCTCCGACAGATTTCGACCGGGGGCGCGGCAAGACCGGCCTGCCGCTGCCGCAGCGTAAGCTGCCTTCGGTGCCCAAGCGCCCGGTCGGTGTGTTCCTGCACCTTTACTATGATGATCTGGCGCCGGTCTTTGCCGAAAGACTGCGTCGGATCGCGGTTCCTCTGTCTCTTTACGTCTCGACCGATACGGCAGAGAAAGCCGCCCGGATCCGCGATCATCTGCCGGGGGCAGAGATCCGGGTCTTCGCCAATCGGGGGCGCGACATCTGGCCCAAGCTTTACGGCTTCGCTTCGGCCTATGCCGCGCATGACCTGGTGCTGCATCTGCATGGCAAACGCTCGCCGCATTCCGACAGGCTGGATGACTGGCTGGCGCATATCCTCGACTGCCTCGTCGGATCCGGGGCCGAGGTGAACCGGATCCTGTCTTTTTTCGAGAAGATCCCGACGCTTGGCATGGTGGTGCCGATCACCTTCCGCGCTGTACTGGGCGCGGCGCATTGGGGGTGCAATCGCGATATCGCCAGGGAACTGGCGCGGCGCATGGCGCTGCCCGGCGCATCGCCCGATGCCTTGCCCGACGATAACAGCCTGCGGTTTCCGGTCGGCTCGATGTTCTGGGCGCGCAGCGCTGCGATCCGCCCTTTGCTCGACCTGGGGCTGGGGCAGGAGGCTTTCGCCCCCGAGGCGGGCCAGGTCGATGCCACGCTTGCCCATGCGATCGAGCGGATGCTGGGCGTCACCTGTCGCGCCACCGGCCACCATATCCTGCCGGTGCTGGGTGCGGGCTCGCGGCTGCATCGCAGACACCAGGTCCCCTTCACCTCGAACCGCGATCTGCGCAGCGCTCTTGAAAGCGGGGTTTTTGATGGATGATCTGCCGCTGATCCTGTTCGGTGCCCCGATGCTGCCCGATCCCGCCAGGCTGGCAGAGCTGACCGCCGGGGCGCTGGCGGCGGCCTGGCTGACCAATGGCGGCGCCCTGCATATGCGGCTGGAACAGGCGCTTGCCACCACACAGGCGCCGGGGGATGCCGTCAGCCTGACCTCTTCGGGCACGATGGCCCTGACGCTGGCGCTGATGCTGGGAAACCTGCCCCCCGGCGCCGAGGTCATCACCACGCCTCTCAGCTTTGCCGCAACCGCCCAGGCCATTGCCGGGCTGGGGCTGGTGCCGGTTTTCGCCGATGTGGACCCCGTTACGCTGACCCTTTGCCCGAGGGCGGTCGAGGCGGCGATCACGCCGCGCACCGGCGCAATCCTGCCGGTGCATTTTCTGGGTGTGCCTTGCGATGTGGCAGCGCTGAGCGGGATCGCCGGCCGCCATGGTCTCTGGCTGGTCTATGATGCGGCCCATGCTTACGGCGTAACGGTGGAGGGGGTGCCGATTGGCCATTTCGGTGATGCCTCGGCCTTTTCGCTGCATGCGACCAAGATCATGCATACGGTCGAGGGGGGCTTTGTCGTCACCCGTGCGGAAAGCGCCACGAATCTGCGCCGGATGCGGAATTTCGGGCTGGAGCAGGGGCGTCCCACCGGCCCCGGTCTGAACGGCAAACTCTCCGAGCTGCATGCCGCCATGGGCCTTGCACTGCTGCCCGGCCTGCCAGAGGAACTCGCCGCCCGCAATGCCTTGCGCCGGGTCTATGACCGTGCCCTTGCCGGGCTGCCGGGCCTGTCTCTGCAAGGCGGGAAGCCAGCGGCTCCGGGCTATTACAGCCTGCGCCTCGCCCCGGATCTGCGGGCCGGGCTGCATCTGGCCCTTGCCGAACAGGGTATCTTCGCCCGCGACCATTTCCCGCTGCTCTGCGGCCCGGGAACCTGCTGGCAGGGACAGCGGATCATCACCGCCGGGGGCGGCCCCGCCCTTGCGCCCGGTCTCGCGCCGCAAATCCTGTGCCTCCCCTTTCATGGCCGGATCACCGCCTCGGATGCGCAGCGGGTCTGCGAGGCGGTCACGCGTTTCTGCACCACCCGCCCGACAAAGAGGCCAGCATGAAAGCCACCACCGAATTCGACGAGATCACCGTCTTCGGCGCGCGCGGGCACAGTCTGATGATCCTGCGCGGGCTGGAGGAAGCCTGGCTGGGCAGGGTGCGCATCCGCGCCCTGATCGACGATATCGAAAACGGCTTTCTGCATCCGGAGCTGGGCATTCCGGTGATCTCATCGGCAGAGCGGCTTCAGCGATACCTGGATCTGCCCATCCTGCTGACGCCCGGCAGCCCGGCGCTGCGCGCCCGGATGGCCGCGCAATTCGCGGACGAGGGTGCGATATTCGCCACGGCCTGCCATCCCGGGCAGATCCATGTCGATCCGGCGGCGGTCTATGGCGCGGGCAGTCTTTGTTCCCCGCTGACCCGGATCGGCCCGGGGGTCGGGATCGGAGCCGGCGCGCAGGTTCTGGGCACGGTGGTCGGCCATGATGTCCTGATCGGGGCCTTCACGACGGTCGGTTTCGGCTGCATGATCTCTGGTCATGTCACAATCGGCGAGGGGGTGACCCTGGCGCCGAATGCGGTGATCGCGAATGGCACCCGCGCCCGCCCGCTGCGCATCGGGGACGGCGCGGTGATCGGCGTGGGCGCCGCGGTCTTGCGGGATGTGGCCCCGGGCGCGCGGATGGTCGGCAATCCGGCGATGCCCATGCGGGACTGGATCAGGCTGCGCCGTCTGATCTCTGGCCAAAGCGGGCAAGGATCGCGCTGACATAGGCGTCAAACCCTGCTTCCCGCCGGGTATGGCGGCGCAGCGTCCGGCGGGTTCCGGCGGTCACCGCGTCAGCCCTTGCAAGGGCCGCCGCGACAAAGCCGGTCTCATCTGCCGGCGGAACGAACTGGCCAACACCCTCGGTCAGTCCGATCAGCCCGATATCGGCGGCGTAACCGACAAAGGGCGTCCCCATTGCCGCCGCATGGATTGCCGTTGTCGGCCCGGGATCCTGGCGGGATGTCAGCAGATAGGCATCTGCCACCCGATACCAGGCCAGGCTGTCCGCGACGAAACCCGGCAGCGTCAGCGCCATACCCCCAGCCAGTGCCTCGCGCGCCAGAGCCTGCGCCCAGTCGTCCAGCGCGCCCAGCCAGACGAAACGCGCATCGGGCCGCGCCCCGGCAATCCGTCGCGCCGCATCAAGAAACAGATCGAACCCCTTGCGCCGGTCGGCATGGCCGGCCCCGACGAAAACCGGCCCTGACCCGGATCGCCGCCAGGCGTGCAGGCGCCGGAACGCCGCCAGCGATGTCGGTGGCAGCCTGATGCCGGGCCGCAGTTGCGTGATTTCCCCTCCGATCGCGGCGGCAAGCTCCCGCGCCATCCCCGGCATCGAGGCCACCAGCCCCGCACCGGCCGCATGCGCTGCCCGCAGATGCGGCATCAGGCTCTGATCGCGGATATAATCCGGCATTTCATGGATCATCAGCAGGCAATCCAGCCCGGCTTTGGCCAGCGGTATCACCATCTCTGCCGCCGCCGCCGTATTGACCAGAACCGGCATGCAAGGCGGCATGGCAGCCGCAAACCCCGCCAGGTCCCAGCCCTCAGCCATGATGAAAACCGGACCGGCGGCGCGGAAGGTCTCCAGCAACGGTCCGGCATTGGCGAGGAGGCACACCGGATCAAACCCGCGCGCCCGCAACGCCCGCGCCAGATCGAGGGTCAGGATCGGCACGCCCGCCTGCTGAGCATCATGGGTCACCAGCAGGATCGGCCGGGGCAGGCCTGCAAGGACCCGCGCCATTGCCTCGCACGAGGCTGCGGCATCTCTTGGCAGCGCCCTGGGCAGGTGACCCAGAGCAGCGCCCGCGGTCACATAGTGGCGAAATGCATGCATCTGTCCCAGCGGCAGGTAGCAGCGCCGGTAAAAGCCCGCATCGAAACCGGACGAGGGGGAGCGCCCCTCACCATCGCCGTAACGGAAGAAATGCAAAACGGCCTCTGCGCCCAATCCGGTCAGGTCGGGACTGGCGGCACTATACTCTTCCGGCACGATCAGAGGATGGGATTGCCGCAGCCGCCCCTGCGCGATGCGCGACAGAAAATCCTCGAATGCCGTGCCGCCGCGCTTGTTCCAGTTCCTGTGGCGCGCTTTATAAAAGCGCGTGGAAAAGTAAGGCGACGGGTCGAAGCCGACCGCATCGCCCTGGCTTTGAAAATGCTGCCAGGCCTGCTCTGGCGCCAGTTTCCTGCCGAGCTGCCGGCAATAATAATCGGTGTCGAAGAGTTCAGCCGGCATCGTTCATTCCATAAGCTTCAGAAACACCATGAGCCGATCCGCGATCTGGCCACAAGCAGGATGAGGGCGGCCAGCCGGGTTCGGGCCTGCGCCGGTGTTTGCCGCGCTGAAGGGCATTGCGGCGGCGACTGGAGGGCGATTGACCGGGGATATGCAACCGAAGCTTTGCCTGAATGCTGGCGCTGTCTGCCCGGATCCGGAAGACGTCGGAGCGCGATACAAGAGCCGGCATGGCTCTTGGCTGAACACCCCGAGAGGCCGGTGGAACCGCCGCAAGGCGCCAGGGGCCAGGCGCCTGAGGGGCAGAAGAGGATGACACCGCCGGCGAAGCGACTGTTTCAGCGGTCTGTTGAGGCATCCGGCCCCGGATCTTTGGTTGCTGCATCCCCAGGAAACCGGGCAGGCTGATCGGATTGGGGGGCGGCGGTTCCGTCACGGCCTCCGGATCGTGTCTGCCTGCGCGGCGCGCAAACCCGACAGCACAAGGGCGCGAGGCTTCAGGCTTCGGAAGAACCAGGTGCCCGGGCGCGAGGGGGCTTGCCTTTTGGCCGTGCGCGCCGCAGTCTCGGCGCTGATCCCCGGCTGAGACCGGGATCTGGACCGGCGGGAGACATCGCCGGTTCTGGCTGGAAGACCTGCTGCGACCAGGGGCCGGGAAGCCGGACCTTGCGCAGTCCTGGCGCATCCCTGTTTCGCAGCGCGACAACAGGGATATATGATGAGCCTGCTTGATCTTGATTTCACCCGCAAACAGTTTCCGGCCTTTTCCTCGCCGGTGCTGTCGACCCATGCTTTCTTTGAGAATGCCGGGGGCAGCTATCCCTGTATCCAGGTGATCGAGCGCCTGACGCGCTTTTACCATGACCGCAAGGTGCAGCCCTACGGGCCCTATCCGGGCGCCCGGGCCGGAGGTGCCGAGATGGATGAGGCACGAAGCCGTCTGGCGGCGATGATGGCGGTCAAACCCGCCCAGGTCTCGTTCGGGCCCTCGACCAGCGCCAATACCTATGTGCTGGCGCAAGCTGTGCGGGCCTGGCTGAAAGGCGATGCAAAGGCTGCGATCGTGGTGACGAACCAGGATCACGAGGCGAATTCCGGCGTCTGGCGGCGCCTGGCCGATGAGGGTATCGAGGTCCGGGAATGGCGGGTCGATCCTTCGGGCGGCTCGCTGGATCCGGAGGATCTGAGCGCGCTTCTGGCGGATGGCCGGGTGCGGCTGGTGGCGTTCCCGCATTGCTCGAATGTGATCGCCGAGGTGAATGATGTGGCGGCGATTTCCGCGCTGGCCCATGCGGCGGGGGCAAAGGTGGTGGTGGACGGCGTGTCTTACGCGCCGCATGGATTCCCGGATTTCCCGGCGCTTGGCTGTGATGCCTATCTGTTTTCCGCCTATAAGACCTATGGCCCGCATCAGGGGATCATGGTGCTGGACGAGGCTTTCGGCATGGCGCTGCCGGGCCAGGCGCATTTCTTCAATCATGGGGCCTTGTATAAGCGCCATACCCCGGCCGGGCCGGATCATGCCCAGGTCGCGGCCTGTGCCGGGATGGCGGATTATGTCGATGCGCTGGCGGGTCATCACGGCATCTCGGGCGATGCGGCGGCGCGCAATCGCGGCGTCCATGACCTGATGCGGGCGCAGGAGGAGGTGGTGATCCAGCCTTTGCTCGACTATCTGGCGGCACGCAATGATCTGCGGCTGATCGGCCCGCGCGAGGCCGCGCGCCGCGCGCCGACGGTGGCGGTAGAGCTGTCCGGTGCGGCCGAGCCGGTCTCGGAAGAGCTGGGCCGGCGCGGCATTGCCTGCTGGGCGGGGGATTTCTATGCTGTCAGGCCGCTGGAGGCGCTTGGCATCGCGCGTGAGAAGGGCGTGCTGCGGCTTTCGGCGGTGCATTACACCAGCGCGGAAGACGTGGCGCGGCTGATCGGGGCGCTGGACGCGGTGCTGTGACGGCGGACTGATGAGGCAGCCGGGGGGCCAGCCCCCCGGACCCCCCGGAGTATTTCGGTCAAGAGGAAAGGGGGGGGCAGGAAAGGCTTGTCTGACAGGGGGATCCAGGGGATCCTTGCGAGGAAGGGTATTCAGGGAAGCGAGAAGGCATCAGTCAGAGCGGGGGAAGTCATGGATTTTCTCACTTCGACCACAGGTCAGGCCGGGTTGCCGCGCTATTTTTCGCAGGTATTCCGCCATGTTCTGGGGCTGCGAAACGGCAGGCTGGATTTCGTTTTGCCCGATGGGCGGCGGTTTCGTGCGGAAGGGCCGGGGCCGGGACCGGCGGCAGAGGTGCAGGTGGTCAGCCGCGATCTCTTTGCCCGGCTGATCCGTGAGGGCGAGCTGGGTTTTTCCGAGGCGTTTGTCGATGGCGACTGGCAGACGCCGGATCTTCAGGCCTTTCTCGATCTGATCCTGATGCCGGGCAATCTGGTTGTGCCCGACAGTTTCCCCGGTGCGGGGCTGATACGCGGGCTGGAACGGCTGCGCTTCTGGTTCCATTCGAACAGCCGCGCCCAGGCCAGGCGCAATATCGCGGCGCATTATGATCTGGGGAACGAGTTCTACCGGCTCTGGCTGGATGAGAGCATGACCTATTCCTCGGCCCTGTTCCGCACCGGGCGGGAGAGCCTGGAACGCGCCCAGGCGCAAAAATATGCCGCCCTCCTGGAAAGGATCGGCGCGAAGCCTGGCGAGCATCTGCTGGAAATCGGCTGCGGCTGGGGCGGATTTGCCGAATTTGCCGCCGGGCGCGGCATGCGGGTCACCGGGCTGACGATCAGCCCGGCGCAGCATGAATTCGCGACCGAGCGCATTCGCCGCGCCGGTCTCGCCGACCGCGTCACCATCCGGCTGGAGGATTACCGCGACCATCACGGGCTTTATGACGGGATCGCCAGTATCGAGATGTTCGAGGCGGTGGGCGAGAAATACTGGCCGGTCTATTTCCGGGGCCTTGCCGACCGGCTGCGGCCGGGCAGGAATGCGGTCCTCCAGATCATCACCATCGCCGAGGATCGCTGGCCGCGTTATCGCGCCTCGGTCGATTTCATCCAGAAATACATCTTTCCCGGGGGCATGCTGCCCTCTCCGGGTGCTTTGCGCGATCAGGCAAGGCGGGCAGGGCTGCTGGTCACGGGCTCGGCAGAATTCGGGCAAAGCTACAGCCAGACGCTCAGGCGCTGGCATGAGACCTTCCTCGCGCGCTGGCAGGAGATCCGGGCGCTTGGCTTTGACGACCGTTTCCGCCGCCTGTGGGAGTTCTATCTGGCCGCCTGTGCCGGCGCTTTTCGCGGCCAGAACTGCGATGTGACACAGATTACCTTAACTCGTCCCGCAAATTGACAAAATCTGGCGTGACTTTGCGGATTGAGTGAAACAGTCTGGGTGGACCTTTCGGGGTCTGAGGAGTGCAATGCCGACATCCGCAAAACTGGTTGCCGCCTTCTGGTTCGGCCTGATGGGCTGGCTTGCGGCCAATGCCCATCTTCCGGCGCTTCCCGATGGCGGGGCGGGGGGGGCAATGATGTTCCGCAGCATCTCGGCGGTGATCGGGTTGCTGTGCGGCTGGAAGATCATGGGCAATGGCGTCGGATCGACCTATCCCGATTCCATCGGCTCGGGGCTGAAGACCTCGATCGTGATGGCGTTTTTTGCGCTGCTTGTGTTCTCGGGCCGGCAGATGGTCTCTGAATCCATGAAGATGCGCTATGAGGGACCGATGGATGCCATGCTGGGCTGGTTCACCAAAATGATCGAGAATGGCAGGGATATGCTTACGGTCGGCGTGCTGGGCGTGCTGATCGTCGCCGGGGTTTTCGGCGGGCCGATCACCGAATGGGCCTGGCGGCGCTGGCGGTGAGCGGGGTGGAATTCCCGGATGAGGATCCGCGTTTCGCGGATTGCCCGGGCCTGAGGGACCTGGTTCTGGGCAGGCTGATTCCGGGCGCGCTGGATCCGGGGCCGCTGGATCCGGGGGCGGGGGCCGCCGCGGCCGCGGCGCGGCTGGCCTTCTGGCAGCAGGCGACGGGGGGCGAGGCGGCGGGTGATCCGGCGCTGGAATTGCAGCTTGCCCGTGACATCCTCGCACAACGTGCTGCCGCCACGGCGGCGGATCTTTACCATTTGCGCGGACCGATGCTGTCCTGCGCAGCCTCGACCCTGCGCGCAGCCGGGCAAAGCCGCGCCAATGGCCCTACCGATGCGACCGTCAGGGCGGAAAGTCTGGACCATCCGTTTCGCGGCTTTTTCGCCGTGGCGCAGGCGAGGCTCCGGCACCGGCAGTTTGCCGGCGGCATGAGCGGGCCGCTTTTGCGCGAGGCCTTTGTCGCCACCGATGCGGTGACGCTGCTGCCTTATGATCCGCGTCGCGATCATGTGCTGCTGGTCGAGCAGTTCCGCATGGGTCCCTGGATAAGGGGTGAGGCGCGGCCCTGGCTGATCGAGGCGGTGGCGGGCCGGATCGACGCCGGCGAAACCCCCGAAGAGGCCGCGCGGCGCGAAGCGCAGGAGGAGGCCGGCATCTCTGTCGGCGCGCTTTTCCATGTGGCGGATTATTACCCCTCACCCGGCGCCCATACGGAATATATCTGGTCGCTGGTCGGGCTCTCTGATCTGCCCGAGGACAGCAGCGGCCTTTTCGGGCTGGCGGCCGAGGGTGAGGATATCCGCACCCATGTGATCTCCTTTGATGCGGCGATGGCCTGGATGGGCGAGGGCAGGCTGGCCAATGCGCCGCTGATCCTCTCGCTTTTGTGGCTGGCCCGCGAACGGCCTGCCTTGCGCCGGGCGGCGGGTCTGGCCTGAACGCCACGTCCGCCGCCCCCTCCCCCCCCGCCGCCACTGGCGAAAGCGGTGCGTTTTTCACGCAGCCGCAGGTTTCCCGCCTGTTACACTTGATCCGGACCTGGCGGCTGGTCATAACTCTGCCTCAGCCGCCGGGGAGGCCGCCATGGGGCGGGACGAAAAGCGTGCCGCCGGTGCGATGCCGGGAGGTTCAGGGCCGGATTGACCGATATGGATGCAGAGAGCCGCAAGATCCCGACCCATGAGGTCACCTATTCGCGGCTGCGCGATATGATCCTCTTTGGCGCGCTGGCGCCGGGGCAACCGGTGACCATCCAGGGGCTGACGACGGAACTCGATGCCGGCATGACGCCGGTGCGCGAGGCGATCCGGCGGCTGGCGGCCGAGGGGGCGCTGATGCCGCAGGGCAATCGCCGGGTCTCGGTGCCGCAGATGACGGAATCGGTGCTGGATCAGCTGGCCTGGGCGCGGCTGGCGATCGAGCCGCAGCTCGCGCGGCTTGCCATGCGGGCGATGGAGCCGACGCTGATCCGCCGCCTGCGGCTGTTGGATGAACGGGTGAATACCGCGATCAGCGAGGGCGATATCGCCGCCTATCTGCGGTTCAACCATGCCTTCCATTTCGCGCTTTACGAGGCGGCGGATGCACCGGTGCTGCTCGATATCGCGCAATCTCTCTGGCTGCGCGCCGGCCCGTCTTTGCGGCTGGTGATGGGACGGCTGGGTGGTGCCGGTCTGCCCGATCAGCATGCCGAGGCGCTGGCGGCGATGGAGGCGGACGATGCCGAGGCGCTGGTGGCTGCGATCACCCAGGATATCGGTCAGGGCGTGGGTCAGGTCCGTCTCGCGCTGGCCGAGGGAGCGTTCTGACCGCTTTCGTCCCTGCCCGGTTGCGTAGTCTCCGGCGGGGATGTTTGGAGGTTATGGCAGCTGTTTGTGCTTTGAAGTCAATGAGGTGGGTCGGCGACTCACCCCATGGCGTCACACAGATGTGTCACACATTCCCGGCTCGTGGTTTCAAGGCCCGCCTCTTTCTTGGGGCCGTCATGGGCAAACACCTTCATCTATTCCGGCGCGGGGCCGTCCTCTGCTGGCGCCGGCGGGTGCCGGAGTTATCCACGTCTATCAACATGTTGCAGCTGTCTTTGCGGACCGGGATGCGGGCGGAAGCCTGTATGATCGCCCGGAAGCTGACCGTCGAGAGTGATCGCATGTTGACCCGCAACCTGATCTCGGCAGAGGCGGCCCGCACCTGGCTGTCCCACTTGATCACCGAAGCACTGGCCCCGATCCGCCGGCTGGATCGGGTGACCCGGCTGGATCCGCTGGGCCGGGCTGCGAGCGATATCCGGGCCGACCGGGCCACCGCCACCGCCTGGCGGCTGATGGCCGGGCACGGCCCCCGGGGCCGATCCTGAGCCGTCTGTCGTTGACCGGCTGATCGGGGATGGCGCCCCCCTGCCGATTTGTCGACGCTGGAGACCACGCTGGCCATGCTGGCGGGTGACATGCGGTCAGAGGTGAGGATGCGCCGGACCGCATCCGAATTCAGAACGGTGACGGGATCGGCGTAACCTCCCGACAACTCGGCCCTGTTGCAGCTGCGTCGCCTCCTGATCGGGGGGCCGCGCGGCGGCCTATGCTCAACGGGAAACCGTGCTGGGGGCCGGACCCGGATCATGGCCGATATGGCAGAGCAGATCGTGGCCGGGATCATGGCGCGGGACCGTCTGGGCTGGCCTGAGCAGGATGCCCCGCCCGATGCCGACCCGGGACCGAGCCAGCGGCAGCCGGTGCCCGCCTGCTCCAACCCCCTCCAATCGTGGCGGCACCGCCGCCGCAGCCTGCGCCGGCAGAGGTCTTCGACCCCTCGGTGCAGGCTACGACGGAACGGCTGAATGCGGCCCGGCTGGAGATTCGCAAGCATCTGGTTCAGAAGGATGGCCTCCCGAACGGACGTCCGAGACCATGGAGCGGTCGCGGCTGGTGACGGCCCGGCTGTTCACGCAGGCTCCCGGCGTTGAGGATGCCGCCAGGCACATCTGTCCTTGTTCTGCGATATCTGGCGGCTCTTGCCCGGCAGCTGGGGCAAGAGCAAAGAGGATGTCACCCGCCCTGTCGAAGAGGCTTTCACGCAGGCGGCCAGGCTCCCGCCCCGGCAGGTCGGTTTCGCCGTGGCCACGATCAACCGGCATCTGGATGTGATGGCGCCTATCCTCGCCCGAGCCGAAGAGGATGGCATTCCGGTTGATCCCAGGCTGCAACCGAAGAAACTGCGGCTGCGCGGGCGCCTCCCGCCAGCTCGCGCTGAACCTCATGCCTGTCCAGGTCGTGCCGATTGTCGTCGTCAGGATCGTCACGCCGTCTTCGGGGGGCGCCCGGCAGCTCTTTGAGGGGTGCGCTGACTGGGATCACTGCGCGCCTGCCAGTCTTGCGTTGCCGCAGGAGGATATGATTGCCGTATAACCGGGTCTGTTGAACAAATCAGCTGAAGGCGTAGGCTCTCCTTTCCACCGGGCAGACTTGCCCCGGGGCCTCTGTGACGGGGATGCCGCATGCGGTGAAGCCGTTCAGGACGGCACCGTGGACCTGGGACATTGCGACCTGACGGTCGAAGTCGCTGGCGGACAGGCGCTGGCCCGGCAGCGTGACGCGATGCATCCGGTCGTCGGGAGTGCAGTCCATTGGACTGTTTTCTGATCCTGCTCCATCTGTCAGCCAGAATAGATTGAGGGTCTCATCAGACCCTCTGAAACAGGTCAAAGCAGTGCAATCAACGGAGCCTGACCCTGAATATCCCGGGGGGAGGCCGCCGGAACGGCGGTCGGGGGCAGCGCCCCGCTGCGCGGTTGGTCGGCGGGAGGTCAGCTTTCCATTGCCGGGCGCGGTATATGCAGCGTATATCGCCAGACAGATTGTGGATTTCAGTCCAGTCGGGGGCGCGGCAGATGGCCATACCTGTTGAGGCGTTTTTCCTGGCCATGGGTGCGGCGGGCACGTTGCAAAGCCGCATCCGGGCCATGGTGACCGATGGTATCCTCTCGGGCCGGTTCCGGCCGGGGCAGAAGATGCCCTCATCGCGCGGGCTGGCGGTGCATCTGGGGATCTCGCGCATCACGGTGACGCTGGCTTACGGCGATCTGGTCTCCTCGGATTACCTGACCTCACGCGGGCGCTCGGGCTATTACGTCTCGGAAAACGCGCCGCGGGCGCCGGATTTTCCGAGCCCCGCCCGCCCCGCCGAAGAGGTTGATTACCGCGCCTTTTCCGGTGGCCGTTTCACCCGTGCCATGCAGGGCGTCGAGCGCCCCGATGACTGGGAGCGCTATCCCTGGCCCTTTATCTACGGGCAAAGTGATGCGACCTTGTTCGACCATCAGAACTGGCGGGCCTGTGCGCTCAGGGCGCTTGGGCGGCGGGATTTCTCGACGCTGACCTCGGATTTCTACGAGCGCGACGATCCGGCGCTGATCGAGCAGGTGCTGCGTGTGATCCTGCCGAGGCGCGGCATTGCGGCCGGCCCGGATGAGGTATTGCTGACCATGGGGGCGCAGAACGCGCTCTGGATCGCGACCGGGATCCTCCTGGGCGAGCCTGCGCGGGGCCATCGTGCGGTGATCGAGAACCCGTGCTATCAGGGCATTCGCCGGGTGCTGGAGGTCTCGGGCGCCGATGTGATCTCGCTGGATGTCGATGAGGGAGGCTTGCCATTGTCGGGCTTTGCGCCCGGGGGCCAGGTCAGGCGCGGCGATGTGGTCTATGTCACACCGTCGCATCAGGCGCCGACCAATGCGACCATGGCGCTGGAGCGGCGGCTGAAGCTGCTGGAAGCCGCCAGCCGTGAGGATTTCATCATCATCGAAGATGATTACGAATTCGAGATGAGTTTCCTGAAACCCGTCTCACCCGCGCTGAAGTCTTTGGACAAGGCGGGGCGGGTGATCTATGCGGGCTCGTTTTCCAAGTCGATTTTTCCGGGGATGCGGCTGGGCTATCTGGTGGCGCCGCCCGGCTTTATCGCCGAGGCGCGGGCACTGAGGGCGATGGCGCTGAAACATCCGCCGGGCCATATCCAGCGCACCGTCGCCTATTTCCTTGCCGAGGGGCACTATGATGCGCTGATCAACCGGATGCGCAATGCCTTCCGCCGGCGCCGTCAGGGGATGGAGGAGGCGATCCTGGCCGAGGGGCTGACCATTGCCGGCCAGGGCGGCTATGGGGGCTCGTCATTCTGGATGCGGGCACCTTTGGGTGTCGATACGGCGCAGGTGGCGCGGGATCTGCGCAAGGAGGGGGTGCTGATCGAGCCGGGTGAGAGCTTTTTCGACCCTGCCCGCGTGGCGCGGAACTATTACCGGCTGGCCTATTCCTCGATCCAGCCGGCGCGGATTCCCGAAGGTATTCAGAAGATTGCCCGCGCCATGGCTGCTGTCGGCTGAGTAGGGGTTCAGTTGAGAGCGAGGTCGAGAAGGCGCGCGGCCTCGATCTTCGGATCGGCAAGCGGGCTGCGGTCTTCGCCGGGATGGAAGCGGGCGCGCAGAGCGGTCGGCATCGGCTGCGGCGTGGCGATCACCACTTTCGGGCCGATGCGGCGGGTTTCCTGTTCCCAGGCGCGGGCGAGCGCCATTTGCCCGGCCTTGGTCGCACCATAGGCGGCAGAATTGGCATGGCCGGGGAAAGGGTCATCGGGGATCAGCGCTGTTCCCTGACCGGCACGCAACAGGGGCTCGACCAGGGTGATCAGCAGCGAGCTCGCACGCAGATTGGTGGCGATTGACTTGTCGAGATCCTTCAGATCGACCGAAGAGGCCGGGGCGAGGGCGGTCGCATGGATCGCGGTATGGGCCCAGAAGCCGAGGCCCCCCCAGCGGTCATGGATCGAGCGGCAGAGATGGCGCATGGCGTCTTCGTTGGTGACGTCCATCGGGGCGAGGGTCAGGCTGCCGGCGCCGGGCAGGCCATGGGCTTTGACGCGGTCATCGAGATCTTCCAGCCCGCCGGTGGTGCGCGCCACCGCCACCACATGCCAGCCGCGCAGCGCCAGTTGCTCGGCGAGGCCCGCACCAAGGCCACGGGAGGCGCCGGTGATCAGGGCGATTTTGGACATTGGGCGGCTCCGATGGCTGGTGCTGGGGCGGTTGACGGCAAGCCGGGGGCGCTTCGCCCCCCGGACCCCCAGAGGATATTTAAGGACAGATGAAAGAGAGGCAGAGGTGGTGCGGTGCACCGCTGCTGCGGGCTTGGCGGCTTTGCTTATTCGGCTGCGGTTTTCATCTCGAAACCCTCATCCATTTTATCGGCGGGGATGACGGGATATTCGCCGGAGAAACAGGCGTCGCAATATTGTGGGCTGCGGTTGTTGCGGCCCTCTGCCTCGCCTGCGGCGCGGTAGAGGCCGTCGAGCGAGATGAATTTCAGGCTGTCGACGCCGATCCAGTCGCGCATCTCGTCTTCCGTCATGGTGGCGGCGAGGAGTTTGGAGCGCTCGGGCGTGTCGACGCCGTAGAAGCAGGGCCAGGCGGTGGGCGGGCTTGCGATGCGGAAATGCACCTCGGCGGCGCCGGCATCGAGGATCATGTCCTTGATCTTGCGCGAGGTGGTGCCGCGCACGACCGAATCGTCGACGAGGATCACGCGCTTGCCGCGGATCAGCGATTTGTTGACGTTCAGTTTCAGGCGGACCCCCATATTGCGGATCTGCTCGGTCGGCTCGATGAAGGTGCGGCCCATATACTGGTTGCGGGTGATGCCGAGGCCGAAGGGGATGCCCGATTGCGCAGCGAAACCGATGGCGGCGGGGGTGCCAGAATCGGGAACCGGGCAGACGAGGTCGGCATCGACCGGCGATTCCAGGGCCAGTTCCACCCCGATCTGGCGCCGGGTCTCATAGACCGAACGGCCGCCGACGATGGAATCGGGGCGCGAGAAATAGACCTGTTCAAAGATGCAGGAACGGCCTTTGGCGGCAGGGAAGGGGCGCGAGCTTTCGATCCGGCCATTCTCGATCACGACCATCTCGCCCGGCTCGATCTCGCGGATGAATTCGGCGCCGATGATGTCGAGCGCACAGGTTTCCGAGGCCAGAACATAGCCCTCGCCCAGTTGGCCAAGGACCAGCGGGCGCACGCCAAGCGCATCCCGCACGCCCATCAGCTTGGTGCGGGTCATGGCGATGACGGAAAATGCGCCTTCGACAAGGCGCAGCGCGTCTTTCAGACGTTCGGCCTGGGTCTTTTGCAGGCTCCGCGCCATCAGATGGATGATGCATTCCGAATCTGACGAGGACTGGAAGATCGCGCCCCGCGCGATGAGGTCTTTGCGGAGCCTGGCCGCATTGGTCAGATTGCCGTTATGGGCAATTGCACAGCCGCCAATCGCGAATTCGCCGAAGAAGGGCTGCACGTCGCGGATCTGGGCGGTGCCCTTGGACCCGGCGGTCGAATAGCGCACATGGCCGATGCCAAGGTGTCCCGGCAGCAGGTTCATCACGCTGGCCGAGGTGAATTTGTCACGCACATAGCCAAAGCGGCGCTCGGAATGGAAACCGGTCTCGGGCTCGTAAGTGACGATGCCGCCCGCCTCCTGGCCGCGATGCTGCAGCGCATGCAGCCCGAGTGCCACGAAATTCGCGGCATCGGTGAGGCCGATGACCCCGAAGATCCCGCATTCTTCCTTCAGCTTGTCCCCGTCATTCAGGGGCTCAAACGGGTGGGCGGGAAAACGGCGCATGTGGCCTCCGATCCGGCTGCTTCTTCGCGGCTGATGTAGTCGCTGAGAGTGCCAGAGTCACCCCCCGTTGTCATGCATATGTTGCAGGGCGGGCGCTGCTCAAATGCACAACGGCCCAGGATCAGGGCGCAGGGGCGGTGCCGGGAGTGGTCTCGGGCGCTGCCGGGACGGGCGCGACCGGCTGGGCGGCGGCGGTGCAGACATTGGTGAGGTCATTATAGCGGGCCACGATCCAGCCGGGGGCATCGGTCGGGATCGCATTGTCGATCGAGGCCTGGAAATTCGCGAAGACCTTTGCGGTGCGCGAATTGTCGATGGCGGCGATGGAGTGATTCGCCAGGGCGCGGTCATAGACGATGAAGGCGACCGCGATCAGCAGCACGCCCCGCCCGACGCCAAAGACAAAGCCAAGCGCCTGGTCGATGCCGCCAAGCGCCGAGCGCTGCACGATGGAGGAGAAGAGCGGCGTGAAAAGTGCCGCCACGATCAGCCCGATGGCAAAGACCACCGCGAAAGACGCAACGACCGAAAGCTCGCAGCTGTCGGCGAGGAACTGCCCCACCACCGGCAATTCGCGCACGATGGGCATGGCCGAGGGGGCGAAGATGAAGGCCACAATCGCCGCGCCGATCCAGCCGACAATGGCCATCCCCTCACGGACAAGGCCGCGGGAATAGGCGAGGATCGCCGAGAGGAGGATGATCAGAGCGGCGCCGCCGTCGACCCAGGTGAAATTGTCCATTCCGCTCTCTCCCGTCCGCCCTTTCGGGGGCTGGCCTCAGCCGGCCCCGAACATCTCGCCCGTAAAGGCCGTGAGATCGGCCATTTCGCGCAGCTTCAACCCGCCCTGCGCGCCGGGTTTCGACCCATTCGGCAGTGCCGCCTGTGTGAAACCAAGTTTCGCCGCCTCTTTCAACCTGTTTTCGGTCTGGCTGACGGGTCGCAGCGCGCCGGATAGCGAGATTTCCCCGAAAAGCACCATATCGCGCGGGATCGCGACATCTTCGCGTGCGGATAAAAGCGCCGCCGCAACCGCCAGATCGGCGGCGGGTTCGGTCACGCGCATGCCGCCGGCGACGTTGAGAAAAACGTCAAGCCCGGTAAAGGGGATGCCGACGCGGGCCTCCAGCACGGCCAGAATGGTCGAAAGCCTGCCCGAATCAAGCCCGACCACCGTGCGGCGCGGCGTGCCCAGCGGCGAGGGCGCAACCAGGGCCTGGATCTCGGTCAGCACGGGACGCGTGCCCTCGATTCCGGCGAATACGGCCGATCCGGGGGCAGGGGCGTCGCGGGCCGAGAGGAAGAGGGCGGAAGGGTTGGTGACCTCGGAAAGGCCCTGGCCGGTCATCTCGAAGACGCCGATCTCATCCGAGGCACCGAAGCGGTTTTTCACCGCGCGCAGGATGCGGAACTGATGGCCGCGCTCGCCCTCGAAATAAAGCACGGTGTCGACCATATGCTCGACCACGCGGGGGCCGGCGATCTGGCCCTCTTTGGTGACATGTCCGACGATGATGATGGCAACGCCACGGCGCTTGGCGAAATTCACCAGCTCATGCGCGGCGGCGCGCACCTGCGAGACCGAGCCTGGCGCCGCCTCGACGGTATCGAGCCACATGGTCTGGATCGAATCGATGATGGCGAGGCCGGGGCGCTCGGTATCCAGCGTGGTGAGGATGTCTCGCAGGCTGGTCTCGGTTCCCAGCATAACCGGCGCATTGGTCAGGCCAAGGCGCTGCGCCCGCATCCGCACCTGTGCCGAGGCCTCTTCGCCCGAGATATAGATGCATTTCAGCCCGGATCTCGCGAAACTGGCAGCGGCCTGCAGGAGCAGCGTCGATTTCCCGATCCCCGGATCGCCGCCGACCAGAATGGCCGAGGCCGGCACGAGGCCGCCCCCCAGCACCAGATCAAGCTCTGCCATCCCCGAAGACGCGCGCGGCGGCGGCGCCTCTTCGGTCGCAAGATCCGTCAGCGCCACCTGTTTGCCCTTTGGGCCAAGCGGCTTCGGGCCGGAGGACAGTGGCGCCTCCTCGATGATCGAATTCCAGGCACCGCAGGCATCGCAGCGTCCGGCCCATTTGCGGAAGCTGGCACCACAGGCCGTGCAGGTGAAAGAGGGGGCGGATTTGCTCATGCCCTGACCTCGCATGGCGGGGCAGGCAGGAGCAAGAGGGGGCCAGCCCCCTCGGCCCTTTCAGGGCCTCACCCCCGGGATATTTGGGGACAGATGAATTCCGGCTTTTCATCTGTCCCTTAAATATCCCCGCCGGAGGCTTCCGCCGGGATGCCAGGGGGCGACCGGCTGGCCGTTCAGGCAGCCACCAGCCCCCAGGCCTGCGCGGTCAGGTCCAGCGAACGGCGGCGGGCGGCGGGGTCCCAGATATCCGAGACGATGATGAATTCACTGGCCTGTGTCCGCAGTTGCAGGGCCTCCAGCCCGGCTTTGACCTCATCGGGGGTGCCGACGACCGCGCAGCCGAGCATCCGCGAAACCTGGCTTTCCTCGCGGATCGTCCAATAGGTCGAGATATCGTCGATCGGCGGCTGCGACAGGCCACGCGCACCACGAAAGATGCCGGTAAAGCTCATCTGCGCTGTGGTGAAGAGGCGCCGCGCTTCGGCGGAGGTTTCGGCACAGATCACATTGACCCCAACCATGGCACAGGGCGCTTTCAGCTGCCCCGAGGGTTTGAACCGCGAACGGTAGATCTGCAGCGCCTCATCGAGGAAATCGGGCGCGAAATGCGAGGCAAAGCCATAGGGCAGGCCCAGCTCTGCCGCCAGCATGGCGCCGAATTCCGACGAGCCGAGGATCCAGAAATCCACCTCAGTTCCGGCGGCGGGCCAGGCCCGGATATAGCCCGGCTCATCGGCGGGGGCGAACCAGTGTTGCAGCTCCATCACCTCTTGCGGGAAGCGTTCCGCCGCGCCGGCCGGGGTGCGGATGGCCCGCAGCGTCGCCTGATCGGTGCCGGGGGCGCGACCAAGCCCCAGATCGACCCGGCCCGGGAAGAGCGAGGCCAGCGTGCCGAATTGCTCGGCGATGATATAGGGCGCATGGTTCGGCAGCATGATGCCGCCTGAGCCGATCCGGATGCGTTTCGTCTGCTGTCCGGCATGGGCCAGCACCACTGAAGTCGCCGCCGAGGCGATGCTTTGCATATTGTGATGCTCGGCCACCCAATAGCGATTATAGCCCAGCCGGTCGGCATGGGTGGCGATGCCCTGAGCCTCGGACAGGGCGTCGGCTGCGTCAAAGCCTTCACGCACCCGCACGAGGTCTAGCAGGGAAATCGGAATAGAATCAGTCATTTGCGGATATCTCCTTGCCGGATCCGCGCCCGGCATCCCAGGCGATCAGGATGGAGGTAAGCACACAAAGGGTGAAAAGCCAGAGCCCCCAGGCGGTTTCCACGGTCACCCAGCCGGCACCTTTGGCGATCACGATGTAAAGCGCGATCAGGAAGACATCCGCCATGGCGAGCTTGCCAAGGAGTTGCAGCACCGGCAGCACCGCGCGCGACAACAGGCCGAATTGCAGCAAAGCCAGGCCGATGGTTTTCACATAGGGGGCAAAGACCGCAAGGAATGTGACCAGAAGCGCCAGTGCCGGATCGGTGCCCCAAAGCGATTGCAGCCCGGTGATGACGGAAATCTCATCCATGCCGAACAGTGGCAACAATGCCGCCCGCATCAGAGGCGCAAACCAGGCGATGGGAAAGAGGATCAGAAGCGAGAGATTGAGGAGCCGCATGGACGTCTGGTTGCATCAGGCGGATGCAGGGTCAAGGGGCCGGCGGCGAGGCGCGCGCTGCCCCCGGCCCGGCTTTGCGGGTTCTGCCCCCCATTTTGCGGGGTTCTGACGAAGGTCATGCAGTTGGGATTTTGTTCCAGTCCCGGGATTTTCACCTGGCCGCGCGACAGTTTCAGGAGTTGGCTTTCCTGTCATTTGTGATCCTGCCTTCAGGCAGACCGCAGCCTCGGCAGTCGGACAGGATTGTTGGTGGCCATGGTGAGGCGGGCGCGCATCTTTTCGAGGTCGCGGCAGACGGTCCGGGCCATGCGACCGATGGTTTTGGCCCAGCCGAAGGCCTCTTCGATGCGTCGTTTGTGGTGGCGTTGCGATCGGACGTAACCTTGATGGCGGGCGTTCGGTCGTTGATCGCCGAATGCCTTGATCTCTGCGCGACCTGGGGCGCGATCCGGGGCGTGCCGCAGGCCTCGCGCAGTCCGGCGACGAAGCCTGCGGCATCGAAGCCCCGGTCAACCCCGGCCTCAACCCCGGCCTCAGTCCTCGGCCTCCGCGTCGGTCCCGGGATGTGGCGGTGGATCATGCCAATCGCTGCGCGCCGCCCGGTATGGCCATCGGCCCGGGAGAGGTCGCCCCGCCCGATCAGGCCCGAGCGGTTCTCAATCGGGGCGGTCGTCGGGAAAACGGTCCCCGGCCCGCTTTCTGATCCTCCACCGACGAAACACAGCATCGGGCCGGTTCCGGGCGATTTCCTGTAAAGCCGCGCGTCCGGATCGGTGACCGGGCCATGGTTGGCATTCGTCCGTTTCCGGCCGCAGAAGTCGACCGCGGCATTGCGGCTGTGGCGCGACATGCGGGGCATCGGATCGGTCTCGGTGCGGGTCGGGGTGGCCGGATCGCCGGCGCCCTTCGGTTCGGACGGATCGCCCGGATCGTCATTGGGCGGAGCCTCGTCTGACTGGGGCTGGACAGTCTTCATCGACGCCCGGGCCTTCACCAGCCTGCCATAGAACGGGAAATGACCGTCCTACAGCAGCGGCGCCACATCGCGGTGGACCGAGGCCGAGGAAGATCAGAAAACGGTCCGGGCGACTGTTCGCCAGACGAGACGGCCTTAACTTTGCGCGACATCCGGGTGGTCATCAGCCGGTTGCGGCTCCCGGGGCGAAGCCGGTCGGAACCCGGCCGGATCATCACGGCCAGGGCCGACGAACCAGCCGATTGTACGGCATATGCCCCATCAGCTGGCGCCCGGAGCGGACCGCACAGAGGATCCGGATCAGGTTTGCCCGGATCAGCGGCCCGGGTGGGATCAGGGGGCGGCCGAACTCGGCATTGAACGCCTCGACCGTGGCGCCCAGGCGGGCCAGGCCTCGTTAACCAGCTGCCGGGTCTTGCGGTGCGGATGCCGGGCGGGGATGCGGGCCTAAGGCTCCACATAGCCGAACAGCGCCCCGCTCACCCCGTCTCCACATCACCACCCAATTGGGCTGCCCGGGGTGAATCACGATCCGACAGGCAGGTCGGGCGCGGGCTTTTTCCGCGACCCGATATGGACAGATGAAGAGGGCGGAGCTGTGTTGATTTCATCTGTCCGTAAATATCCCCGCCGGAGGCTTCCACTGCCGGCCAGAGGCGCCTGGTTGCGGGGATCTGGCCGCACGGGGCCGGGTTTGGGAAGGGTGACGAGATTGCCCTCGGGCTCGCTGCGCTCTTCGATATCGACCGCATGGCCGAGGCCTGGCAGGATCTCACGCAGATCGGCCTCAAGATGTTTGAGCTGAATCCGCGCCTGGGCTCTCTGCGGCTTCGATCGCAGCGCGCCAGCGGCGCATTTCGTTGCAGGTGCCACGCGCGAGACGCAGGCGCTCGCTCAGCGCGTCGATCTCCTCCTGGTGCTGTTGCAGGACCCCCTTCGCCCGCGCCACTTTCGCATTGGAATAGCTTTGCGCCAGCGCGCGGGTCTCATGGTTCATTTGCGCCGCGAGTTGCAGCAGTTCCGGCTCCAGCCCGGCGAAATCGGGGTGGCGGCGCAGCTGCTCCATCCTCTCGCGGCTGGAATCGAAGTCCGGGGACAGGCCGAAGAGCCCGGCGCGGGCGGTCTCATGCGACATCCGACAGGCGCGGGCGACATCCGTGACGCCCATGGCAACGCTGCGATGCCCGGTTTCCAGTCGCGCCATCCGCGCATTGGCGGGCAGCCAGAAGACCAGCATCGCCATAAGCACGGTCAGCCCGATCTGCAGCCACATCCCCGCATTGGCCACCGGCATGCCCCCCAGCGACAGCGCGATTTCCGGCCAGGAGGTCCAGCCAGGCGCGGCAAAAAGGCTGGCGCCGATCAGGATCAGGCAGGCCACCAGAATGACCGCCTGGGCGCAGATCTGGCCGGCAGCAAACACCCTGCGCAAAAGGGTGCTATCCTCTGGAAACATGCCCAACCCCCGTTGCGGCCCTTTCAGGAAAAGGTTTAGGTTCTTCAATTTGCGAGGAAAAATAGAAATCCCCCGGCGTCGCAGAAACCGAAACCTGTGGATAGCAGGGTCTGTTTTCCATACTGGCAACGGGGTGCAGCTCAAAGCTGCGGAAGGGTTGTGGATCAGTACATAAGCGCCCGCACCAGAGCCACCATGCAGGCGACCCCGATGGTCACCAGATGCGAGACCACCCAGCCATGCGCCCAGACCGGGCTTGGAAAGCGATTCCAGACATGCGCCGACCAGGCTGTCAGCAGCGAAAACCACAGCACCGTCGAGACCAGCACCGATATCGCCGAAAGCAGCGGATCGTCAAAACGCAGCGGCAGGGCCAGCCAGCACAAAGTGACCAGCGCAAGGATCGTCAGCCGCAGCGCACCATTATGGCGCCGCCGCATGCCGGTCAGCCCCGCCACCGCCACCACAACGGGAAACAGCAGCAAGAGCCAGTGCATGATCGGCGACGGCGTCAGCAGGCGGCTGAGAAATGCGCTTTCCATCCCGGGCCTCAGCGAACCGAAGGGATCGGCCCTTCGGCGCGACCATGGATGAATTGCTGCACATAAGGGTCTGAAGTCGCGTCCATTTCCGCGACTGTTCCGGTCCAGCGCACGATGCCGCCATGCAGCATCGCCACCTTGTCGGCAATGGCGCGCACGCTGGTCATGTCATGGGTGATCGTCATCGCGGTCGCGCCCATTTCGGTGACGATCTCACGGATCAGTTCATTGATGACACCCGACATGATCGGGTCGAGGCCGGTGGTCGGCTCGTCGAAAAAGATGATCTCCGGACCGGCGGCGATCGCTCGGGCGAGGCCCACGCGCTTTTGCATCCCCCCCGACAGCTCGGCGGGGAAGAGATCGGCGACCTGAGGGCCAAGGCCCACGCGGCGCAGCTTTTCAACCGCAACCTCGCGCGCCTCGGAGCGGGGCCGCTTCAGGCTGCCGCGCAGCAGGCGAAAGGCGACATTCTCCCAGACTGGCATCGAATCGAACAAGGCCGCGCCCTGGAAGAGCATGCCGAACCGGGCCAGAAACGCGTCGCGCTCCTGTTTCAGCACGTCCTGACCGTCGAGCGTGATGGTGCCGCGATCCGGCGTCACCAGCCCCAGCACCGATTTCAGCATCACCGATTTTCCGGTGCCCGAACCACCGATGATCACCATGCTTTCGCCGCGCGCGATGCTCAGATCGACGCCGTTGAGCACCTGATTGCTGCCGAAGGCCTTATATACGCCGCTGAGGGTGATCATGCCGAGAAGAACACCTCTGTCAGCAGGTAATTGGCGGCAAGGATCAGCACGCTTGCCGAGACAACGGCGGATTTGGTCGCAGCCCCCACGCCCTGGGCGCCGCGCCCGGAATTCATCCCATGCCAGCAGCCCATCAGCGCCACGATGAAGCCGAAGACCGCGCCCTTCACCAGCCCCGATCCGACATCCCAGACCTGGAGGAAATCGACGGTGTTCTTGAGATAGGTGGCCGAGTTAAAATCGAGCCGCGTCACACCCACCAGCCAGCCGCCCATGATACCGATGGAATCGCCGATCCCCACCAGCACCGGCAGGGTCAGCGTGGCGGCAAGCAGGCGCGGCACGGTCAGATACTTCATCGGATTGGTCGAAAGCGTGGTCAGCGCGTCGATCTGTTCGGTCACTTTCATGGTGCCAATCTCGGCCGCGATGGAAGAGGCGACCCGCGCCGCCACCATCAGCCCGCCAAGCACCGGGCCAAGCTCTCTCGCCATGCCGATGGCAACGATCTGCGGCACCACCGCCTCGGCGCCGAAACGGTTGCCGCCGGCATAGATCTGCAAAGCCAGCGCGCCGCCGGTAAAGATCGCGGTCATCCCCACCACGGGCAGCGAATACCAGCCGATCTGCATCACCGCCTGGCCGAATTCGCGCCAGTAGAAGGGCGGGCGGAAAATATGGCTGACCGCCTCCAGCGCGAACAGTGTGACCCGCCCGATCGTCGCCAGCAGGCCCAGAACCGGCCGCCCGAGGCCCCCCAATACCCCCGCCAGAAACCCGGCCAGCCAGCTGCCGGCAGCCATATTCATGCGCGCGTCTCCAGATAGCGGCGGGTGTAACGGCGGCCAAGGCTGGTCAGGATCTCATAGCCGATGGTGCCGGCCGCATCGGCCAGATCGTCGACCGTCTGATGCGGCCCGAGAATGTCGAGGGTTTTCGGGATCTCTTTCAGATGGGTGACATCGACGGTGATGAGATCCATCGAGACGCGGCCAATCAGCGGGCAGGGGGTGTCGCCATCCCAGAGCACGGCATTGTTCGACAGCGTGCGCGGCAGCCCGTCGGCATAGCCGGCGGCGACGGTCGCAACCACCGAAGGCACATCCGGCTCCCACGAGGCGGAATAGCCCACCACCTCACCCGGCATCACATCGCGGGTCTGGATCACCGGCAGCGAGAGGGTCACAACGCGTTCCGCCATCTCGAACGGCCGCCCGCCATAAAGCCCAATCCCGGCGCGGGTCAGGTCGAAATGGTATTTCGGCCCCAGAAGAATGCCGCCGGTCGCCGCGAAACTGCGCGGCAACCCGGTGCCATCGGTCATTTCATGGAAGGCATCCAGCTGCGCCTGGTTCATCGGATGATCCGGTTCATCGGCACAGGCGAGGTGGCTCATCAGCATGACCGGCCCCGCCTCGATGAGGATCGGCGCCACCGCCTGCCATTCGACCGGCTCAACCCCAAGCCGGTTCATGCCGGTATCCAGCTGCACGCCGAACGGATGACCGGGCAGCGCCTCCAGATGGCGGGTGATCTGCTCCAGGCTGTTGAGCATCGGCGTCAGCTCAAGATCATTGAGCATCTCGGTATCGCCGGCCATATGGCCCGAGAGAATATTGATCTGCGGCCCCGGACCCAGAGCCTGACGCACCGCCGCACCTTCCTCGGCAGCCGCGACAAAAAAACGCCGCGCCCCAGCCCAGGCAAGCGCCCGCGCAACTTTTCCGGCACCCAGCCCATAAGCATCGGCCTTGACCACGGCTGCGGTCTGCACTTCGGGTGCGGAAAGGCGATCCAGCGCGCGCCAGTTGGCGGCGATGGCGTCGAGATCAATGGTGAGCGATGATGTGGCCATGAGGACAACTTCCTGGCATCTGGAAATCTGGGGTCAAGGGGAAAGCGTCAGGCGGGTTGTCAGCGCAGGAGCCTCCGGCGGGGATATTTAAGGACAGATGAAATCAGCAGGTCTTTTCATCTGTCCTTAAATATCCCGGGGGTGAGGGGGCAGCGCCCCCTCTGCGACATCTGCCATCAAAAACCGCCATCGGGGCCGGCGCCGCCATCCCAGGGCCGCGCGAGGTTCCCGAAGCGGGTGAAGCGGCCCTCAAACGACAGCTCAACCGAGCCGATCGGCCCGTGACGCTGCTTGCCGAGGATCACCTCGGCCTTGCCATGGCATTGCTCCATGATCTGCTGCCAGGCCGCCATTTTTTCCAGCTCGTGATCGCCCGGCTTCTCGCGTTCTTTGTAATATTCCTCGCGATAGACGAACATCACCACATCCGCGTCCTGCTCAATCGAGCCCGATTCCCGCAGATCCGAGAGCTGAGGCCGCTTGTCCTCCCGGCTTTCCACCTGGCGCGAAAGCTGCGACAGCGCGATCACCGGCACGTTCAGCTCCTTCGCAATGGCCTTGAGGCCCTGCGTGATCTCTGACACCTCCTGCACCCGGTTCGCTTCCGAGCTCTTTGACGAGCCCTTCAGAAGCTGCAGGTAGTCGATCATCAGCACATCCAGCCCATGCGTCCGCTTGAGCCGCCGCGCGCGCGCCGCGACCTGGCTGATCGGCAGCGCCGGCGTGTCGTCGATATAGAGCGGGCAGCTTTCCAGCGATTTCGCGGCATCGACGAAGCGGCGGAATTCCTGTTCGGTCATATCGCCGCGGCGGATCTGTTCCGAGGGCACCTCGGACGCCTCCGACAGGATCCGCGCCGCAAGCTGTTCCGCCGACATCTCAAGCGAGAAGAACCCGACCACGCCGCCCTCGACCGCGCCTTCATGCCCGTCGGGTTTGCGGCCGCGCTTATAGGCTTTGGCCACGTTGAAGGCGATGTTGGTCGCCAGCGAGGTCTTCCCCATCGAGGGGCGCCCCGCAAGGATGATCAGGTCGCTTTCATGCAGGCCGCCCATCTTCTTGTCGAGGTCGATCAGCCCGGTCGAAATCCCCGCCAGGCCGCCGCCGCGCTGATAGGCGGCGTTCGCCACATTGACCGCATCGGTCGCGGCCTTGAGGAAGCTCTGGAAGCCGCGCTCGGCCACGCCCTGTTCGCCCAGCTTGTAAAGCCGCTGCTCGGCCTCGGTGATCTGGATGCGCGGCTCCGAGTCGATATCGACCTTGCCGGCGCGGTCGGCAATGTCTTTCCCCAGCTGGATCAGCTCACGCCGCACTGCGAGGTCATAGATCATCTGCGCATAATCGCGCGCCGCAAAGGCCGAGATCGCGGCACCGGCCAGGCGCACCAGATAGGCTGCGCCACCCAGTTCCTTAAGTCCCTCATCCTCTTCGAGGAAGGCCTTCAGCGTAACCGGCGAGGCCAGCGCATTGCGCTGGATGCGCGAGGCGGCAATGTCGAAGATGCGGCGATGCACCGGGTCATAGAAATGCTCGGTCTTCACCACGCTCGCGATGCGGTCATAGATGTCGTTGTTGACGAGAATTGCGCCGAGAAGCTGCTGCTCGGCCTCGATATTCTGTGGCAGCGCTTCGGTCACGGCCGGCGCCGGCAGATCGCTGCGGATTTTCGCGACTTCGTTCATCTTCACCTGCCTCCCCGAAGGGATCAGCTTTAGCCTGCCCGGGCTCTGCTAGGCAATGACCGGACAGGTCTGTGGAAAACTCAAAGGATAAGCCCGGGCATCGGGGCTGACCTGGGGTTCTGGCCGCTCATCCTACCATATCCTGGGGGAATTGTCCTCCAAATCGACAGGTTTCGTGATTCGGAGCGGTCATTTCCCCCGGGTTCAGAGGGAAGTGAAGGCAAAATTTCTCCCCTCGTCCTGCCCTGCCGGCGGGTTCCTGCCCTATTTCGCGCGGGCCGCCTGCCAGGCACGCGGATCGTTCAGAAACTCTTCAACGCCCGCGAGGGTTTCCCTATCGAACGAGCCCTGGGCTTTGGCCTCGGCCAGCATATCCCACCAGGTGCAAAGATAAGACAGGCTGACGCCGTGTTCGGCGAGCCGCGCCTCGGTCTCTTTGAAAATGCCGTAATAGAAGATCACGGTCGTATGGTTGCAGGTGGCGCCTGTCTCGCGGATCGCATCGACGAAGGAAAGCTTCGATCCGCCATCGGTGGTCAGATCCTCGACCAGCAGCACGCGCTGGCCCTCGGTCATGGTGCCCTCGATCCGGGCATTGCGCCCGTAGCCTTTCGGCTTTTTGCGCACATAGGTCATCGGCAGCGCCAGCCGCTCGGCCACCAGAGCCGCGAAGGGAATGCCCGCAGTCTCGCCGCCGGCGATATTGTCAAAGGCCTCGAACCCGGCTTCGCGCATCACCGTTACCGCCATGAAATCCATCAGCACCGAGCGGATGCGCGGATAGGAGATCAGCTTGCGACAGTCGATATAGGTCGGAGAGGGCAGGCCGGAGGCCAGCGTAAAGGGCTCGCGTGCATTGAAATGCACCGCGCCGATTTCCAGAAACGCGCGGGCGGTGAGACGGGCGATCTCTTCTTTCGACGGGAAGGCGGCGGGGATCATTTTGAGACTCCTTTGCAGCTTCCTCCTGAGAAAATACTCCCGCCGGAGGCATCCCCGGCTGGCCTGAGGAGCCTCCGGCGGGAGTATTTAAGTCAAGAGGAAATCAGCTTACGACCGACCAGTGGACGGGGAAGCCAGGGTTGAAAACGGTGACCGGACCGGCGCCGGTCTCGATTTTTTCCGGGAAGGCGGTGGGGCTGGCCTGTTTTACGAGACGCAGACGCGCTTCGTTGGCGGGCAGGCGGTAGAAGGCGGGGCCGTTCAGCGAGGTGAAGGCCTCCAGCCGGTCGAGCGCGCCGTCTTCCTCGAAGACATGCGCCAGCAGCGGCATTGTATTCGTCGCAGTAAAGCAGCCGGCGCAGCCGCAGGCATGTTCTTTCAGCGCGTCGATATGGGGGGCGGAATCGGTCCCGAGGAAATAGCGCGGGCTGCCGGAGGTGGCGGCGCGGCGCAGCGCGAGGCGGTGCTTCTCGCGTTTGGCGACCGGCAGGCAATAGTAATGCGGCTTGATGCCGCCCACGAGGATGTGATTGCGGTTGATGATCAGGTGATGCGTGGTGATCGTCGCCGCGAGCGTCTCGCCGCCCTCGCCCGCATAGGCGACGCCTTCTTCTGTGGTGATATGTTCCATCACCACACGCAGCCCCGGCAGGCGCCGGCGCAGCGGGTCAAGGACGGTTTCGATGAACACCGCTTCGCGGTCGAAAATATCGACCTCCGCCGTGGTCACTTCGCCATGGGTGCAAAGGGGCAGGCCGATTTCGGCCATTTTCTCCAGCACTGGCATGACCTTGTCGAAGTTCCGCACTCCTGAATGGGAATTGGTCGTCGCGCCCGCGGGGTAGAGTTTCACCGCCTTTACCAGCCCCGATGCCGCTGCCTGCGCCACATCGGCCGGGTCGGTTTCCTCGGTCAGGTAAAGGGTCATAAGCGGCTCGAATACCATGTCTTCGGGCAGCGCGGTCAGGATGCGGTCGCGGTAGGCGGCCGCGTCTTTCGCGGTCACCACCGGCGGCACCAGGTTCGGCATGATGATCGCGCGGGCGAAATCGCGGGCGGTTTCCGGCAGCACACCCGCCAGCATCGCACCATCACGCAGATGCAGATGCCAGTCATCGGGACGGCGGATATCAAGGCTGTTTTCCATACCCCGCAGCTAACCGAAACCGCGTGTCTTTGCCAGAGACTTCCGCCAGGATCGCCGCAGATGCGGACGGGGAGATTTCCATGGCGGAATACGGGGCTGAATACCGGGGCGGATGCCAGTGCGGCGCTTTGCGCTACCGGGTCGAGGTGTCGCTGGAGGCACCGGTGATCTGCAACTGCTCGCGCTGCAGCAAGGTGGGGGCGGTGCTGGTTTTTGCCCCCGCGCCGCAGTTCAGGCTGGAGACGGATGCGGCGGCGGGCAAGGCCTATACCTTCCATAACCATGTGATCCGGCATATTTTTTGCACCACCTGCGGGGTGCAGAGCTATTCCGAGGCCACTTTGCCCGATGGTACAGAGATGGTGGCGATCAATGCGCGTTGCCTTGACGGGGTGGATGGCCATGCGCTGGCGGCGCGGGCGAAACTGGTGGATGGGGCGGCAAGATGATCCGTTTTTCGATGATTGCCCTCATGGCCTTTGCGGGGGGTGTGGGACAGGCGCAAGCGCAGGAGATTGATTGCGCCACGGCCATGGTCCAGGCCGATCTGAATCAATGCGCGGCTGCCGAATGGGAGGCTGCCGATCAGCTGCTGAACCAGCGTTACAAAGAGGCGATGGCGCTGCTGCGGGACTGGGATGCTGATCTGCCGGATACGCTGAAAGGCGGCGCCGAGGCGCTGCGCGAAGCACAAAGGGCCTGGATCACCTATCGCGACGCCGCCTGTGCCGCCGAGGGCTATCCGATGCGCGGCGGCAGCGCCGAGCCTTTGCTGGTCTATGGCTGCAAGGCAAGGCTGACCGAGGCCAGGACAAAAGACCTGGAGGGGCTTTTGGATTACGACAATCTCTGAGCGGGTCTGCCGCAATCTCCGGGCTTGCCTGCCGGTCAGAGGGGCCGGTCGGCTGCCTGAGGGCCGAGACCGGCCGCCGCGGTTTTCGGGCATCGCTTTTACGGTTCAAATTTCCAGGCCCAAATCTTCGCGGACCCGGTTCTTGCCGGTCCAGCCTTCCCGACTATGGCGCTCAGTCCTCAGCCGGTTTTTCTGGCATCGGGGCATCGGCCTGTGCCAGCAGCGCGGCGAGGCGGCGCTCGAAGCGCGGGATCGGATGCTCCGCCAGCACCTGGCGCAGCACGGCAATCTGGCGGTGGCGATTGCCCTTTGACGCGATGGCGCCCAGCAGATTGCGCACCCAGGCCGGAGACCGCCTGCGCCCGCGCCAGAGCGCTGCAAACCCCTCCGGGCTCAACGTGCCATCCATCGCGCCGGTGATCAGCTGATCCAGCATGCCGGGCGGCATGGTGCGCTCGGGCTGCTCGCCGCCCCATCGGCTGTGCAGCATCGTGGTCCAGGAGCGACGAAACAGGGCCGCATGGGCATTATCCGTCGGGGAAAGCGGGTCATGGACCAGCCAGACCTGCCCGGCCCCCTCGGTCATATCGGGAGCATATCCGTAGCGGCTGGTGAAATCGAGCCGGCGCTGGGGCAGATGGCGGCGGTCCCATCCGGCGATGTCCGGCACCAGCGTGGCGCGCGGTGACAGCAACAATGCCCGTGCGCCCGGGGCAGCAACGACATAAGAGGCCGCCGCATAGCCCGCCGCGCCCGATCCGTAAAACAACACCTGGTCGAAATCGTCGAAAAAGGCGTCATCGACCAGGCGGTCGAAATAGCCCCAGACCTCGGGCGCGCGCCAGAAGGTCTCGCCCCTGGCGATCAGGCACAGGCTGGACCAGCCATTGCTTTGTGCCAGCGCCCAGGAGCCGGGCATGGTGTCGGACGCCGCCTGGATCTGTTCGGCGCGTTCAAAAGTGACCAGCAGAGTGGTGCCGGTCTCGGCGAAAAAGGCCCAGTGATCCGGGCCGAGCGGGTCCAGATAGCCATCCTCATCCGCGATGATATCCATCGCTGCCAGCCATTCATTGCCTGGATGTGCCGGGAGGGTATCGGCACCGTCGGGGAAGGGCATTTTCACTCCTGCGCGGGCTGGCGGCTTGTCTGATACATAGTGTCAGGCCCATGTTGCCTGGCACAGGGGCATGCCCGATCCGGCGCCGTTGCGCCGCACAGAACCACCCGAAACAACTATCCGCGTATGCGCCCCGCGCGGCAAGGGACCTTGCCGGAATGTGAACGGTTGAATCGCGAACAATCTTGTGCCCGACTTACACCCAATCGCAGATCGCCCTGGCTCGGGGGGGGACTTGCCCCGGAGCCAGAAGCACGGAACCAGAAGCACGGGGTCAGAAGCGCGCGGCATTGAAAAAAGGCGGATCCGGCTGGATCCGCCCCTGTCGGATGGCTAACCAGCCCCGGTTCAGAAGAACGCCTGCAGCCCGGTGATCGCGCGGCCAAGGATCAGCGCATGGATGTCATGCGTACCCTCATAGGTGTTCACCGTTTCCAGGTTGACCATATGGCGGATGACCTGGAATTCCTCGGAAATGCCGTTGCCGCCATGCATGTCACGGGCGTGGCGGGCGATTTCCAGTGCCACGCCGCAATTGTTGCGCTTGATCAGCGAGATCATCTCGGGCGCGGCATTGGCCTCATCCAGGAGCCGCCCGACGCGCAGGGATGCCTGCAGGCCAAGGCTGATCCCGGTCAGCATATTCGCCAGTTTCAGCTGGAAGATCTGGGTCTGCGCGATGGGCTTGCCGAACTGCTTGCGATCCAGCCCGTATTGGCGCGAGGCTGCCAGGCAGAATTCCGCAGCCCCCAGCACGCCCCAGGAAATGCCGTAACGCGCCCGGTTGAGACAGCCGAACGGGCCTTTGAGCCCCTCGACATGGGGAAGCAGCGCCTCTTCGCCGACCTCGACCTGATCCATCACGATCTCGCCGGTGATCGAGGCGCGCAGGCTGATCTTGCCGCCGACTTTCGGCGCCGTCAGGCCCTTGGTGCCTTTATCCAGCACGAAGCCGCGGATCTTGCCGCCATGCGCCTCGGATTTCGCCCAGACCACGAACACATCGGCGATCGGCGCGTTGGAGATCCACATTTTCGAGCCGTTCAGCACATAGCCATTGGCGGTTTTCTTCGCCACCGTCTTCATGCCGGCAGGGTCCGATCCGGCATCGGGCTCGGTCAGGCCGAAACAGCCGATCCATTCGCCGCTTGCCAGTTTCGGCAGGTATTTCTTGCGCTGCTCTTCCGAGCCGTAGGCATAGATCGGATACATCACCAGCGAGGATTGCACCGACATCATCGAGCGGTAGCCGCTGTCGACGCGTTCAACCTCGCGCGCGATCAGCCCGTAAGAGACATAAGAGGCGCCGAGCCCGCCATATTCCTCGGGAACCGTCACACCCAGGAGGCCCATCCCGCCCATTTCGCGGAAGATCGAGGGGTCGGTTTCTTCGTTGCGGAACGCTTCAATGACGCGCGGTTGTAGCTTTTCCTGCGCATAGGCGCGGGCGCCGTCGCGCAGCGCGCGCTCTTCTTCCGAGAGCTGGTCTTCGAGGCGGAACGCATCCTCCCAGTCAAAGCGCGACAGGTCGGGGGCGTCCTTGGCTTTCAGTTTCGGGCGGGTGCTGCGGATATCTGACATGGTGGCTGTCCTTTGAATCACTTGCCGCCATATTGCATGGATTGCCCGGGCCAGGGTATCGAAACTCTGTCACCGGTTGATGAGGAAAACTCATATGCTGCCGCGCCGTTATCTGCCATCCATCGCCTCGCTCACCGCGCTGGAAGCGCTGGAGAGGCTGGGCACCGCCTCGGCGGCGGCGGCCGAGCTGTCGCTGACCCAGGGCGCGGTTTCGCGGCAGATCCAGCTGCTGGAAGGGCAGCTGGGTGCAAAGCTCGTTACCCGCGAACGCCAGCGTCTGGTTCTGACCCCGGCGGCGCGGGATTATGTGGCCGAGGTGCGCAAGGCTATGAAAATCCTGTCAGATGCCTCGCTGACTTTGCGCGCGAACCCTGCGGGCGGCACGCTGCGCCTGTCGATCCTGCCCGCCTTTGGCATGCATTGGCTGGCGCCGCGTCTCGCGGGATTCGCGGCGCGACATCCGGAGGTGACGGTGAACCTCTCGACCCGGCTGCGCCCCTTCGATTTCGACGGCACCAGTTTTGACGCCGCCATCCATTACGGGCGCGAGGATTGGCCGGGGGTTTCCTACATGAAACTCATGGATGAGGAGGTGCTGGCCGTGGCGGCGCCTCTGCTGCTGGCCAGGCAGCCCGGGCGCGCGGCGGATCTTTTGTCGCTGCCTTTGTTGCAGCTGGAAAGCCGGATGGGCGACTGGGGGCGCTGGTTCGCCTGCCAGGGTCTTCAGGGACAGCGCCCGCCGGCCATGCTGTTCGACCAGTTCGCCACCATGGCCCAGGCGGCGGTGCATGGGATGGGGGTGGCGCTGCTTCCGACCTTTCTCGCCGGGGCCGATCTGGCTGCGGGGCGGCTGGTTCCGGCCTGGGGGGAGGCTGTGGCGGCTTCGGGCGCCTATTACCTCGTCTGGCCCTCATCGCGGCCTGAACGCGCGCCGCTCAGCTCTTTCCGCCGCTGGCTGGCTGCGGGGGCGGCAGAGGGCAGGGGCGGGGCTGATATCTCCTGACAGGCGGAACCTTGCTCTGCGGCAGGCGTTGCTATCGCATAGCAAGCCCGCTCCGGTGCAGGCTCCGGCCTGAAAGACACCGCGACAGGCCCCGCGATTCCACCGGGAAATCCGGCGCGGCGCCCTGCATCACGCCAAGGACCTCAAAGGAAGACCCATGCGCAAACTACTCATATCGTCGACGGCACTCTCGGTCGCGCTGAGCTCGTTCCATACGCTGCCGGTCTATGCGCAGGAAAATGGGACAGAGGCCGAGGCTGTGATAGAGGCCGAGGCTGCGGCAGAGGCTCAGGCAGCAGCGGAGGCCCAGGCAGCGGCAGAGGCTCAGGCTGCGGCGGAGGCTCAGGCTGCGGCGGAGGCCCAGGCAGCGGCAGAGGCTCAGGCCGCAGCGGAGGCTCAGGCTGCGGCAGAGGCCCAGGCTGCGGCAGAGGCTCAGGCAGCGGCGGAGGCCCAGGCTGCGGCAGAGGCTCAGGCAGCGGCGGAGGCCCAGGCTGCGGCAGAGGCTCAGGCAGCAGCGGAGGCCCAGGCAGCAGCGGAGGCCCAGGCAGCAGCAGAGGCCCAGGCTGCGGCGGAAGCCCAGGCTGCGGCGGAAGCTGCGGCTCAGGCAACGGCGGATGCCGAAGCGCAGGCTGCGGCAGCGACCGCAGCAGCCGAGGCAGCAGCGGCTGAGGCTGCCAATGCTGAGGCGGAAGCCGCTGAAGTCATCGAGACGCAGGAGCCGACGGCTGACCAGCCGGGGCCGGCGAAAACGGGGGAGGGGCAGCCGGTGGCTGAGCAACCGGCGCCAGAACAGGTGGCCGAACCCACGACCGAACCCGCGACCGAGCCGGCGGTGCCGGCGGATGTGGCCGGGAGCCCTGAGCCCGCCGATGCGGTTCAGGCCGATGTCTCGCCCGAAAACCTGGCTCCCGAAGATCTGGCAAATGCAGTCGACGCTCCGGTTCCCGAGGCGGCGGCGATCTCCAGCCTTGCGGATATTCTCGGCGCTCCGGATGCGGTGGTCGAACCCGATACCCAGGAGGGGGCCGATGCGGGGAATGGCCCCGGGGCGAGTGTGCAGGCAGTGCCGGCAGTCGCGGCGGCAGCGGCCTTCCTTGAGGGCGGACCGGCTGCGGGCAACGAACCGGATACGGCAGGCGGACCCGTCGACAATTCGGGCGGTGCCCCCGGCACTCAGCCGGTGACGGTGACCGATACGGTCATCACCGAAGACAATACCCGCACTTCGGTGGACGAATTCGCCGCCGCCCCGGTCGCGGTCGGCAATGGCAAGAAATCCGGCCTTTCCGATCTGGAGAAAGTGGGGCTGCTGGCTCTGGGCGCGCTGGCGGTCGGCACCATCATCAATGGTGGCAAGAAGGATGAGCGCCGCGTCGTCACCAATACCGGTGACCGCGTGGTGGTCGAGAATGCCGATGGCTCTTATGTCGTCTATAAGGATGACGATGCGGTGCTGCGCCGCCCCGGCGTGCGCACCCAGACCGAGAACTTTGCCGATGGTTCGACCCGCACCGTGGTCAGCCGCGCCGATGGCACCCAGGTGGTGACGATCCGCGATGCCTCGGGCCGGGTGCTGCGCCGCGCCGCCTATGACCAATACGGCCAGGAGGTGCTGCTCATCAACGATCTGGAGCCGGAACAGCCGATCATCGTCACCGAATTGCCGAAGCCGCGCCCGGACCGGGTGGTGATCTCGACCTCGGACCAGAACGCGGCGCTGAAGGCGGAAATGGCGGCGCTGGAGGCCGAAGAGCTTGGCCGCAAATTCAGCCTGCGCCAGGTACGCGACATTCCGCAGGTGCGGGCACTGGCGGCGACGGTCGAGGTGGACAGCATCACCTTTGACACCGGCTCTTCGGTGATCAATGCGACCGAGGCGCGGAAACTGGCCGATCTTGGCCGGCTGATGCAGCAGCTCCTGGCTACAAATCCGGGCCATGTCTTCCTGATCGAGGGTCATACGGATGCGGTGGGCTCGGCCAGCTCGAACCTGCTGCTTTCGGATCGCCGGGCGGAAAGCCTTGCCCTGGCGCTGACCGAGTATTTCGGCATTCCGCCGGAAAATCTGGTGGTGCAGGGGTACGGCGAGGCCGAGCTGAAGATCGCAACCGAAGCGGCCGAGCGCGCCAATCGCCGGGTGCTGGTGCGGCTGATCACGCCGCTTTTGCGCAACGCGGGCTGAGGCGCGACGGATGAACCAGGAGGGCCGCGTCGCAAGATGCGGCCCTTTTCGCCTGTGATCGGGGGAGGCGCCGGGGTTTTCGCGGGTGCTGCCATGGGATTGACATCATTGGCTGATCGGCTGCCCCGGACCCGTTCAGAGATGGAGCTTATTTTGATATCCTTTTCAAAGCATTCGAAAACCAGCGCCGGGCGCGGCGGGCTGGTGCGGAGAACCGCTACGGCTTTCGGTCTGGCGCTGAGCCTCGGCCTCACGACCGGGACCGCCGGCGCGGATCCGGCGCAGGATCTGGCGGTGCTGGAAAAACGCGTCAACGGTGACCCTGAGCGCGATGATGCCCTCAGCTATCTCATGGTGCAGGTTACCAATCACGAGCCCGGCACGGTGCCCGAAGTGTCCTGGATGGCGGGGAGGCTTGGCTTTGATCGGCGCAGCAATGGGCAGGCGGTGCTGCCCTTTGAATATCGCACCATGCTCCTGCGCGAAGGGGCAGCGGCCCGGGCGCAGTTTCTGGGGCAACTGATGGTGGCCGATCTGGATGGCGACTGGACGATCACCCGCGAAGAAATGCTGGCCACGCTGAATTCGGGTGATGGGCGCGCCTCGGCCGAGCTGTTCCTGCGCGGCGATACGGATGCCAATCTGGTGCTGGATTTCGATGAGATCAGGGAAGTGGTGCGGGCGAGTTCTGAGAGCCGCAGCTACGGTCGCAACTGGACGCGCGTTTACACCCTGGCACAGCTGATTGATTTCGACGAAGACGGGCTGCTGACGGGGGACGAGATCGGCCGGGCCTGGAGGGCCGCGCAACTGCGGGCCGGGCGATAATCGCGCGCCCAGGGGTAATAGCGCGCCCAGGGGTCCGGCCCCGGGCGCGCAACCTGGTTTTGGGGACGGCGGGCCTCAGCGCGGCCCGACCACGGCAAAGGCCGCGCCGCGCGGGTCCAGCGCCATGGTGATCCAGGCGCCGCCGGGAACCTCGACCGGCCCATGCAGCACCTTGCCGCCCGCGACAGGAATGGCCGCCGTTGCCGCATCGACCCCGGAAACCCCGAAATAGGGGAGCCAATGCGGCGGCGCGCCTTCCATCCCGACCATCCCCATCATGCCGCCGATATCGCGACCGCCTTGGGCGAAAAGCTGGTATTTGCCATCGGCGCCCATATCCATCGCATCGGTGGCGCTCCAGCCAAAGAGGGCGGCGTAGAACTGGAAACCGGCCTCGGGATCGGTGGAATGCAGCTCATGCCACTGGCCATGGCCGGGCTTTGCCTGGTCGAAGGCAGTCCCCTCCTGGCCATCCAGCGGCTGCAACACGCCGAAAGTCACGCCCTGGGGATCGGTGAGGATCGCGAAACGGCCGGTGCCGGGGATGTCTTCGGGCGCGCGGTGGACATTGGCGCCCAGGACCTTTGCCTTCGCCACCGACTGGTCGCAGTTATCAACCGCGAAATAGACCATCCAGAATTCCGGCATGGCGGTGTCGGGCTCCATAATGCCCGCGATCATGGCGCCGTCGCGGGCGGCAAGCCCGTAAGCGAAGCCCTCCATGCCGGCATCCTGAAAGCTCCAGCCGAGAAGCGGGCCGTAGAATGCGCGCGCGGTTTCGGCCGAGGCGGTGCAGAGTTCGTACCAGCAGGGTGTGCCGTGAAAGCTCATCTCAATCCTCCATCAGAAGCAGGCTGAAACCGCCATAAACCATGCGCTTGCCGTCGAAAGGCATGGCGCCGGGCTGCATATCCGGATCACTTGCGGCCCGGGTCTCCATACTCGCATAGGCCTTGTTGCGGGTGTCCTTGTCGGGCCAGGTCATCCAGCAGAAGACCACGCTTTCCCCCGGCTGGAGATCGACCGCACGCAGGAAATCGGTCTGTTTGCCGGCGGGGACATCGTCACCCCAGCCCGCAACCAGCGTCAATGCGCCGAGGGCTTTGAATTCCTTCCACCATTTCTGTTCATGCGCGCGGTAGGTCTCGCGGTCCTCATTGCGGACCGGGATCAGAAAGCCGTCGATATAGGTCATGGGAGCCTCCCTTTGGCCATCAATCCTTGCCCGGAAAGGGTTTTGCCGATGGGGTGCAAAAGCAACCCAAATTTCCATGATGGGCGGGAAGTGACCATTTGCGCAGGCGGCCGGTATAGACGAGGGGCCAGCCCCCCTCGCGGCTTTGCAGCCCAATCCGGGGATATTCAGCTGTTCGGTCCCGGCCTCTGGCGGATCGGATTTACGATGCAACGATCCCGCCCTGAGGTCCCGGGCTTGCGGATGTGTCGGGCGCAAGACCGTTGCCTGTCCTGAACCTGCCGGCACAGGTGCAGGCCGCGATGGAGGCGCCGGGATCTGCGCGAAGCGGATCATCTCGCTCGTCGTGGAAGCGCTTCACGGTGGTCTCCCTGATCATGCGGTTCATCCGTTCGAGCTGCTCGTTGGTCCAGGGGTGTTTCCTCCTGGTCAGCCTAAGATCGGGGCGTGTTCACGCCAGATGCGCCCGAAAATCTGCCCGAAGGCGCTGATGCAGGTCTGTAGGTGCAGGTCTGTTGTCGGCAACGCCTGCCGCCCGGCGCGACAGGCCCGTTGATCCCTGGGGCGAACCAGATCCTCAGCGCGCCACAGCGCCTGAGCGTTTTGTTACAGGCTGACCGGTTATGGCCGGTGTCGGTCTGCTCCTGACGCTCAGCTGCCCTGTTGGATTCCCAGGAGGAATCCAGCGGGGATTTGTGCAACACGGCCCTTGCGATGCACTGGCCAGCGGAGGATTCCGATGACTTGCCTGAAAGCCCCAGCTTCGATCCGTCCGCTGCAGCCGCGTTTCTCGCCATAGTCCGGGCCGCCCCGGGCAAGAGAGTTCCAGGCCTCTCCCGCCGCGCGCAATCGGTGGCCGGGGCTGGCAGGACAGGAATGGAATATCTCGGTAAAGAAACTTCTTGCCCATTACATACCAAAAGGTATGTAATCCCCCACATGGAGCAAACCCCGCCAGAGACCCGATCCGCGCCCCGCCGTCGCCAGCCGGAAATCCTGCGCCGCAGATTGCTGGATGCGGCGGCGGCGCTGGCGGTGGGGGGAGGCGTCCAGGCGGTGACCATCGAGGCCGTGGCCCGTGCCGCCGGTGTCACCAAAGGCGGCCTCTTTCACCATTTCCCCGACAAGGAAGCGCTGATCGACGCCCTGCTGCGCGACCTCCTCGACCTGTTCGATGCCGAAATCGACCGCGCCATGGCGAAGGACCCTGAACAGCGCGGCTGTTTCACGCGCGCCTGGATCCGGGCGACACTTGACCCGGCGATCGCGGCCTCGGCGCCGCTGAATGCGGTGCTGCTGATGAATACCCGGATGCGCGAGGTCTGGTCGGACTGGCTGCGCGCAAGGCTCCTGCGCCACGCGGCGACCGACAGCGACCCCTGGTTCAGCGTCCTGCGCCATGCGGCAGACGGGTTCTGGCTGGCCGATCTCTGGCAGGTGCAACCCGATCTGCGCGCACCCTCTGCCACGATACGCGACCAGCTGCTTGCCCTGACCCTGAAAGAACCCGGCCCATGAATCCCAGCCTGATCACCTATGGAACCCTGATCCTTGCCGTCTCGCTGGAGGTGATGGCCACCTCGCTCTTGCCGCAGACGCGGCAATTCACCCGGCTGATCCCCACCGCGGCCATGCTCTGCCTTTACGGGGCGGCGTTTTTCTTCCTGTCGCATGCGCTGAAGACGCTGCCGGTGGGGATCGCCTATGCGATCTGGTCGGGTTTCGGCATCGTGCTGATTTCGATGATCGGCTGGATCTGGCTGAAGCAGTCGCTGGATCTGGCGGCGGTGATCGGGATCGCGCTGATCCTTGCCGGCGTCCTTGTGATCAATCTCTTCTCCCATTCGGCGCCGCATTGATTTCCGTTACCGGGATGTCATGCTTCCGTTACGCTTCGCTGGCATTGAGATGCCGAAATCCCCTCACGCGCGACGGATGCCATGAACGAACCGACCCCGCAGGACTGGCTGGAAGCTGAACTCTCGGATTCCTTTGATGAGGATTACGAACTCGCGCTGGAAGATGCCGAGCTGTCGCAGGAAATCGCGAAGATCTACAAAAAGCGCCACGGGCCCAGCATGGAGCGCAAGGAGTATCTGCGCGCGCTGATCCGGCTGCAGGCCGAGCTGATCCGGCTGCAATCCTGGGTGCAATACCACAAGGAACGGGTGGTCGTGATCTTCGAGGGCCGCGATTCCGCCGGCAAGGGCGGCGTGATCAAGCGGATCACCCAGCGGCTGAATCCGCGTGTGGCGCGCACAGTAGCGCTGCCGGCGCCCTCGGACCGCGAGAAAACCCAGTGGTATTTTCAGCGTTATGTGCCGCATCTGCCGGCGGGCGGCGAGATGGTGCTCTTCGACCGTTCCTGGTATAACCGTGCCGGGGTTGAGCGGGTGATGGGCTTTGCCTCGGAAGACCAGGTGGAACAGTTCTTCCAGGACGTGCCGGAATTCGAGCGGATGCTGGTGCGCTCGGGGATCAGGGTGGTGAAATACTGGTTCTCGATCACCGATGAGGAACAGCAGATGCGCTTCCTGATGCGCATCCATGATCCGATGAAGCAGTGGAAACTCTCGCCGATGGATCTGCAAAGCCGGGTCCGGTGGGAGCAGTATACCAAGGCGAAAGAAGAGATGTTCGCCCGCACCAATATCGACGAAGCCCCCTGGTATATCGTCGAGGGCACCGACAAGAAACGCGCAAGGCTGAACTGCATCGACCACCTCCTGGGCCTCTTCCCCTATGAGGATGTGCCGCATGAGGAAATCCAGCTGCCCGAGCGCGTCTTCAACCCCGATTATGAGCGCGCCGTGCTGCCGCCGGAACTCTACGTTCCGCTGAAATACTGAGAAACAGACGTCCCGGCGCCTTTCCGGCGCCGGAAGGCCTCCGGCGGGGATATTTAAGGACAGATGAAATGCGTGCCCGCATGCATCGTAAGCGGTGCACAGACCTCCGAAATCCGCCCTGTCCTCTTGGTTGAGACTGTGGTTGCGCCCGGAGAGGCCAGATCTGTGGGCGCAATACGATGCGTTCGGCTCCGGCAGTCCGATAACCGTCGCTGGCAACATTCAAAGATCAGCTTCAGGACCGAAGCGCCGCGGTGATCCGAACGTCTCTTGACAGGCGGCGAGCATGACACGGTTGGGCAGGATGTTGGTTTGAGCCGAGGGTGTGTGGAAACTCCGCTCTATGGTAGACTTCTGCATGGCTGCGGGGATCGGCATGTCAGGTTTCATCGAAGGCGTAGCGCGCGGGCAGACAGTCCTTTTCCCCGATCGGCTCGAGGACTGGATCCATGAGGATCATCTGGTCCGGGTGGTCGATCTCTTCGTAGATGAGCTTGATCTGGCTGACTTCGGCTTCGTGCGGTCGGCAGCGGCACGCACGGGTCGCCCCGGCTACCATCCTGCTGTTCTGCTCAAGCTGTTCATCTACGGCTACCTGAACCGGATCCCGTCGAGCCGCAGGCTGGAGCGCGAGGCGGGGCCGCAACGTCGGACTGATGTGGCTGACGGGCCGGCTGGTGCCCGATCATAAGACCATCGCCGATTTCCGCCGCGACAACGGCGCTGGCATCCGCCGAACCTGCGCCCAGTTTGTGGAGCTGTGCCGCCGCATCGGTGTGCTGAAGGGCGCGTGCATTGCCATCGACGGCAGCAAGTTCCGGGCAGTGAATGCACGGGATCGCAACTTCACCAAGGGCAAGGTCGCCAGCCGCATCGCCCATCTGGAGGCGGACGTCGAACGCTACATCGCCGAGATGGTCCGCGTCGATCAACAAGAAGAAGGCGAGGTTCGGGCCGAGAAGGTCGCGCATTTGGCCAAGCGCTACGGCCGCGTCCGCCAGCACATCCAGCATCTGCAAGCTATGGATCGCGCGCTGGCCGATGCACCGGACGGTCAGATCTCCCTGACAGATCCTGACGCCCGCGCCATGGCCACGAGCGCCCGCAACAGCGGTATGGTCGGCTACAACGTCCAGACCGCCGTCGATGCGGAAACGCACCTGATCGTCGTGCATGACGTCACCAATCAGGGCCATGACCGCGATCTTCTGGTGCCGATGGCGCTGGCCGCGCAGGAGGCGCTTCATCGTGACACGATGCATGTGCTGGCCGACAAGGGCTACTTCAGCGGACGGCAGATCCTGACCTGCCATGAGGCTGGCATCACCACAACGATCCCCAAGCCGGAGACGTCCGGCAACAGGATCAAGGGTATGTATGTGAAGCCCGACTTCGCCTACGAGGCCGATGCGGATGTCTACCGCTGCCCCGCTGGCGAAGCGCTGACCTCTACCGCTACACGACCGAGGAAGACGGGCTGGAACTGCGCCGCTACTGGACCGGGGAGTGCGGCGGATGCCCCATGAAGGCCCGCTGCACAACCGGCAAGGAGCGCCGGATCACCCGGTGGGCGCACGAGCATCTGATCGAGGCGGCACGGGCCAGGTTGATCGGACCAACTGAGCCGATGACGATCCGCCGCGGCACGGTCGCGCATCCCTTCGGCACCATCAAGGCCTGGATGGGCACGACCCACTTCCTGACCCGCAGGCTGAGGAACGTGAGGACCGAGATCGCGCTGAACGTCCTTGCCTGTAACATCAAACGGATGATGGCGCTGATCGGGATCCAAGGGCTGATGGCGGCGGTGAAGGCCTGAAAAGGGCCGCCAAACCACGTCCTGTCGAGATTTGTTGCTGGTCGCCTCATCTTGGCCGGAGCAACGCGTCAGATATCATCCGCGGTGAGTTTCCATACAGCCTAGGCCCATAGCGGACGGTCGTGTCTCTGGGCGTGAAGGTCTTAAGCATTTTCTCACGGTCATAATCCAACAGCCATTCATTGAACGCGTGACAGACTGGACGCAGCTTGCCGGGGTCAAGGGCAACGAGATCCATGCCTCGGTCATCGTAAACGTTCAGGACGATGCTCTGGTCGAAATCGACGATATAGATCCTGCTCAACCATCTCGCTTTCGGAAAGATGCCGATCTCGCGCGCTATGCATACCCATAGCAAAGCGTCTCGATTTTCACAGGAACGCCCTAGGGTCAGGACTCGTTCTCTGCTCATAACCAGAAGATGACGGTTGCAGCGAGAGCTATGGCTGACAGGAAGACCTTGGGCACCTGTCGTATCGGGTCGCACCGCGCCTCCAGTCCTTGAGCCTGCCGAACATGATCCCGATGCGGTTGCTCGATGAGTTCGTCAGGACGGTATCCGCACCTCAAGTGAATAGACTTTTGCATTCGGATACCCATAAACCTCCATCGAGCGGTTTCTTGTTCGCAGAATCTGATCAGGAATATATACGTCATTTTTTCAACGACATATTGTTCGATGAAGGGATTGATTTTGTGGATGGAGATTTATTCTCAATTAGGAGCCAGAAGCCCTCCGCTGCAAGGCCTTCGCCAGCTTAATTAAAAGAATAGTAGATTGCCCCCTCTTGCATTCTTTAACAATGCATGTTATGTATGTCCCGTCCGCAAGGACTATGGATATAAACGCGCATAGAATAGCTGGATCGGACGCGGGGGCGGTGCCCGCCGGCTCCACCACAAAGCCCGGCATTGCGGGTTTCTGGGGCCGAAACAGGATCGACGGACAGTCAAAGATGTTAGCTTTATCCCGGTGAGCTACTACCGTTATCGGTGCAAGCACAATAGTTGCCAATGACAACCGTGCTCCGGTGGCGATGGCTGCGTAAGCAGCTCTCAATACCAAAACTAAGTCCTTAGGCTTAGCCGCTTAAGGCGGGGCCCCCAGGAGCCTGGCAACAGAATCCTGGACCTTGCCTTCATTCCCGATTTTTAAGATTGCCGCATCTTTGGTGTGAGTTTCCGGATTTTATGGGAAATTGGGTGGCGTCTGGCTAACAGGCTGTGCTCATCCTTCGTGTATATTTTAACAGATTGTTTTTTTAACAGGCGTAGATTTAATAAAGCAGGAAATCCCTCTTGGGTCATTTTGACAAAAGGAATTCTGCTGATCTGCGACCTGTGATTGGCGTTGTTGCGCAACTCATGGGTGATGCATGATGTCTCCTTTCCCGGTTGGTGTCACGCCACGCGGACGATCTCAGCGGTGCCGAGCGCATTGAAGCGGTTGATGAGGGCGATGCGGATCTGGATATCGGCGGTCTGACGGTCCGGGTCTCTCGCTGCGATGCGATCACCGAAGGCTTTGAGGCACCGCATTTTCGCCTCGATACGACTTCTGACATGGTATCCGGTCCATCGCTTCCAGAACGCCCTGCCATAGTGCCGGGTGGCGCGAAGTGTTTCGTTTCGGGTGATTGCCGCCGGGCAGTCCTCTTTCCACGGCCGACCGTTTTTGCGGATCGGGATGATCGGCGAGGCCTGACGGTCGATAATGGCGGCGTGGCAGCGGCGCGTGTCATACGCGCCATCGGCGGTCACGGTGCCGATCTCTTCGCCCTCGGGGATCTGGTTGAGCAGTTCCGGCAAGACAGGACTGTCACCATCGCTGCCGGGAGTGAATTCCACGGCGCGGATGTCAGATGTGGCGGCAGCCATGGTCAGATGCACCTTGCGCCATTGACGACGACCCTGAACACCGTGCTTGCGCGCCTGCCACTCTCCATCGCCGGGAAACTTGATGCCGGTGCTGTCAACCAGCAGGTTCAGGGGGCCATCGGCGCGCCGATACGGGATCTGGACGGCGAGCGTCTTCTGCCGACGGCACAGGGTCGTGTAGTCCGGCACCGCCCAGTTCAGGCCCGCCAACTTCAGCAAACTGGCCACCATCCCGGTCGTTTGCCAGAGCGGCAGCTTGAACAGGACCTTGATGGTCAGACAGAATTGGATCGCCGCGTCCGAGAACAACGCGGGGCGACCGGGGCTGCGGTCATGCGGCGCGAGCCAGGTCATCTCCTTGTCCAGCCAAATCAGTAGCGACCCGCGCTTGCGAAGCGAAGCAGTGTAGCTGAACCAGTGCGTCGTGCGGTAGCGGGCGGATGCAGGATTGCTCATGCATCACGTCTAACCGCATGCTTTCGTAATGGGAATCCTTCGCAAGATGAGTTCTGTAACAACGCCATGACGGGGCCAGATGATCGCCCCCGCCCTGTCAGCGTGACGATCTGCGCCGCGCCCCGGAAGTTGGGGCCGCGACCTCCGGCATGATCGGGTCCGCCTCTGTTGCTCGGGGCCGGCAAGCCCGGAGCCGGCCTGTCGCGGCCATATATGGGCAGAATGCCCGCAGCCCCGCCTCGCGCGCGCGGGATCCTGCCCCCTGGCGGAATCCGGCGCGATCTGACGCAAGCGCTGTCCGGACAGGAGCCGCCTCCTGAGGCGGAGCCGGATCGCGGTATCGCTGAACAACGGACCGCCGCCCGCTTCCCCATATATGGGGGCAAACCATGCCCTGCGCCTGCCCGGCCGGAGCCGCGCCCCTGAGGCCGCAAGGCATTGCTGAAGCGGATCCGGTCCCCGGGGGGGCTGCGGGACGATTGCCGGGCGAGCGCCGGCCAGCAACCCATGGCCCGACCCTAAAAATCCTTGTAGCCAGAGGCTGCCACAACAGGACCGGGAACCCCGCTTATGGGCGCATTGAGACTGCGCAAATGACCGGAAGGCGTGACTTTTCGATCCTGATCTGACCTCTGTGTCCGATCCCGCCGCGCCCTGTCGGTCGGGGAAGCTGGCCGGGCAGGGGGCGGCGAAGCCTTTCCTCGCCGCCCCCGCCGCGCTATGGGACAGAGGACCGGGCGCTGTCCGCAGACAGGCGGCCGACCGGCCGGAAAGGCTCGTCTGTGAAGCGGCATCGTCACATCCTGCATCCGCTGCAATCGGCGCGGATCATTCTGGGGCATCGGCGCACGGCCGGGGCGGATCTGGTGCTGGCCACCGTGATCGCGTTTACCGCAGGAGCGGCCAATGCGGGCGGCTTCTTCGCGCTTGGGCAATATACCTCGCATGTGACGGGGTATCTGTCGCAGCTGGCCGATCATCTGGTGGTGGCGGAATGGTGGATCTGCCTTGTCGCCATCGCCGCCATCGGTGCCTTCGTCACCGGAGCCGCCTTTTGTTCGCTGCTGATCCATTGGGCTCGGGTGCATATGCCGGGCCGGCAATATGCGCTGAGCGTGGCGGTCCAGGGCCTTTTCCTGATGCTCTTCGCCACTGGCGGCTGGTTTGAAAGCCCGCCCGGAAGGCTCTGGAGTGCGGCTTGCCTCTGTTTCACCATGGGGATGCAGAACGCCACCGTGAGCAAGATCTCGGGCGGCAGACTGCGCGCCACCCATGCCACCGCGATGGTCACCGATATCGGCATCGGGCTGGGCCGCGCGCTTTATCGCCGCCATGATCCCGAGCATACACCCAGGGTCGACTGGCATCGGATGCGGTTGATGGCGCAGCTGGTTTTCACCTTCTTCCTCGGCGGTGTGACCGGGGCGCTTGGCTATGCGCGGGTGGGGTTCCTGTTCTCGCTGCCGCTGGGATGTCTGTTGCTGGCTATGGCGCTGCCGGCGCTGTGGCGCTACCGCCAGTCGCTTTAGGCCGTCGCTTTAGGCCGTCGCTTTGGTCACAGCCTGACGGCGGTGCTTCGGGCGATCAGCTGCATTGCGAAAAACCACAGCTGGCGCAGGTCAGACAGCCCTCGGCCATGCGCAGCTCGTATGAGCCGCAACTGGGGCAGGCAGCCTGAGGTGCAGCCTGGGGCGCTGCCTGCGATACGTCCTGTTCCGTCCCCGGTTCCCCGTTTTCCTCTGCGGATACCGGATCGTCCACTGCTGCCGCCAGCGCGCCGCCGGGATCGGATTTCAGCCCCATCCCTTCTCCCGCGATAAAGCCGATGGCGATCAGGTGGCGCTCGATCACACCGCCGATGGCCGCGAGGATCGACGGGATATAGCGCCCCCCGATCCAGGCGCCGCCCCTCGGGTCGAACACCGCCTTCAGCTCTTCGACCACGAAAGACACATCGCCGCCGCGCCGGAACACCGCCGAGATCATCCGGGTCAGCGCCACGGTCCAGGCGAAATGCTCCATGTTTTTCGAGTTTATGAAGACCTCGAAGGGCCGCCGCCGCCCGCCGCTCACGATATCATTCACCGTGATATAAAGCGCATGTTCCGAGCCGGGCCAGCGGATCTTGTAGGTCTCGCCCGAAAGCGTCGTGGGGCGGGGCAGCGGGCTGTCACCAGCCTCCGGTTCCGGCGTGACGCTCAGGACCGCGCCGGTCACCGCATTGGGCCGGTAGGTGGTGCAACCCTTGCAGCCCATATCCCAGGCGGCGAGATAGACATCCCGGAACGCCTCGAAGGGGATATCCGCCGGGCAGTTGATGGTCTTTGAAATCGAGCTGTCGATATGGCGCTGCGCCGCCGCCTGCATCCGCAGATGGTCCAGCGGCTCAAGATCCTGAGCGGTGACGAAATGCGCGGGCAGGGGGGCGTCGCCCTGCATCTCGCGCCAGCGCATTACGGCGTAATCCTGCACCTCCTCCTCGCGTCGGCTGCCGTCTTTTTCCAGCACCTTGCGGCGGTAACTCCAGGCGAAGACCGGCTCGATCCCCGAGGAGACATTGCCCGCGTAAAGCGAGATGGTGCCGGTGGGCGCGATCGAGGTCACCAGTGCGTTGCGGATGCCATGGGCGCGGATGGAGTCGCGGATATCCGCATCCATCGTGGCCAGGGTGGCGCTGGCCAGAAAGCCATCGGTGTCAAAGAGCGGAAAGGGCCCGCGCTCTTTCGCCAGATCGACCGAGGCGCGGTAAGCCGCCCGCGACAGCGCGCCCAGCCAGGCATCCGTTTGTGCCACCGCCGCATCAGAGCCATAGCGCAGCCCGCACATCAAAAGCGCGTCGGCCAGGCCGGTGACCCCCAGCCCGATCCGCCGCTTGGCCCGGGCCTCGGCCTCTTGTTCGGGCAGCGGAAAGCGCGAGATATCGACCACATTATCCATCATCCGCACGGCGGTGGCGACGAGGCCAGACAGCTCTGCCGCCTCGATCCGTGCGGTCGGGGTAAAGGCATCCACCACCAGCGCCGCCAGATTGACCGAGCCCAGCAGGCAGGCGCCATAGGGGGGCAAGGGCTGTTCGCCGCAGGGATTGGTGGCGCTGATCGTCTCGGCATAAGCGAGGTTGTTCATCCGGTTGATGCGGTCGATGAAGATCACGCCCGGCTCGGCATAATCATAGGTCGCGCGCATGATCCGGTCCCAGAGCGCGCGGGCCGGCAGGCTGCGGTAGATCTTGCCGTCAAAGACCAGATCCCAGGCCGCATCGGCCCGGACCGCCGCCATGAATTCATCCGTTACCAACACGGAAAGGTTGAACATCCTGAGCCGCGCCGCATCCTGTTTCGCGGTGATGAAGTCGAGAATATCGGGATGGTCGCAGCGCAGGCAGGCCATCATCGCACCGCGCCGTGATCCGGCCGACATGATGGTGCGGCACATCGAATCCCAGACATCCATGAAGCTCAGCGGCCCCGAAGCATCCGCCGCGACCGAGGCCACCAGCGCGCCTTTCGGCCGGATGGTCGAGAAATCATAGCCGATGCCGCCGCCCTGCTGCAGCGTCAGGGCCGCCTCCTTCAGCGCCTGAAAGATCCCCGCCATCGAATCCGGGATCGTGCCCATCACAAAGCAGTTGAACAGGGTGACCGAGCGATCGGTGCCGGCCCCGGCGAGGATGCGGCCTGCCGGCAGAAAGCGGAACCCCTCCAGCGCGGCGAAGAATTCGGCCTCGCGCCCGGGGTCCCCGGAGTCGGCGACGGCAAGCGCGCGGGCGACGCGGCGCCAGCTGTCGGCGGCGGTCTGGTCGATGGGGGTGCCGTCGGCCTCTTTCAGCCGGTATTTCATATCCCAGATCCGCGCGGCGATGGGCATGGCAAAGGGCGCGTGATCCGCAGCGTGGCCGGTGATGTGACCGGCAGGCGAACGCGCAGCATCGGGCGCAGTATCTGGTACAGTATCGGGCAAGGGGCAGACCCTCCGGCAAAAAGGGCCGTCAGCGGCGCGAGGAAAGGCCAGCAGTTGCGCCGGATCCGGCCTGAGCCACAGGATAAGGGGGGCAGCGCTGCCGGTCAATCTTGCGCTCACTCTTGCGCCCGATCTTGCAGGGGCGGTTGGGGCGCCTATGATCCGGCCATGGGATTCGTCAATATACTCAAACTCTGCGTCGGTGCCGAAAGCATCGCTGATCTTGCCACCTGGCAAGAGGAAAACGCCGCGCGCTGGCCCGAGGGCCGGGCGGTGCATGTCACCCGTATGTGGCCCAAACGCGAGGCCGAAGTGCTGGCGGGCGGTTCGCTTTACTGGGTGATCAAGGGGGTGATCCTCTGTCGCCAGCGCATTCTCGGGCTGGAACGGGTCGAGGCGGGCGACGGCATCAGCCGCTGCGCCATTGTGATGGACCGCGAGATCATCCGCACCGAATCCGCACCGCGCCGGCCGTTTCAGGGCTGGCGCTATATCGGCCCGGATGAGGTGCCGCGCGATCTGACCCCGGGCCGCGCAGGCGATGACAGCCTGCCGCCCGAACTGGAGCGCGCGCTGGCCGAGATCGGGCTGCGCTGAGGCGCGGGCCCGGTTGCGGGCCCAGCCTCGCGTCCGGTTTCGCGTCCGGTCTGGGCCCCTGCATCATCCCTGCGAGGATCAGCCGCGATTGCGGGTAAACCGACCCTCGATCGTGGCGCCGCTTTCGATCACCAGGGTATCGTAGGAAATATCGGCGGTGACCTGCGCCGAAGCACGCATGGTGAAGTGATGGCTGTCGACCTTGCCGTCCAGCCTGCCATTCACCTCGACCGATTTGGCGCTGACCGAACCCGAGACGCGGCCATGCTGCCCGATTGCCAGCGCATCGGCGGTGATATTGCCATCCACCTCGCCCAGCACCTCAAGCGCGCCGGTCGAGCTGATCTCGCCGGTGATCTTCAGATCGGAACCAAGTACGGAACGGGTGGCATTGCTGCGGCTGGCACCGGCACCCGGAGCAGTCGTCGGGGAGCCAGCCTGTCCGGGCTCGCCATTCGGAGCGGCAGTTTTCGAGAACATGGAGGATCTTTCTGAAAGCGTCTTGCCGGCGATAAGGCGGGTTTGCGCTGCCAGGGTCAAGTGGACTGCGACAGGATGGGCAGGGCAAAGCCGGTTTTCTGCCGAAACTGTGACATGGGTGGGGATGGGACGGGGCGCGACCAGCGTGCGGCCGGGGGAAAAGACGCCAGGGCGCGTGCATGCCCGCCGCGCCGCGGCAAGGGGATTTCGCCGGGCCAGATGCCAGCGCGGCGGCGCGAATCAGGCAGGCTGCTGATTGCATTTTGCGGGTTTTTGCCGATACTGGCAGTGTCTGGTGCTTTCCGGCCCGGCTCTGGCGGCATGCCCTGCCCGGAGCGGCCGGAGGATAATCGGGAAGGCGGTGCAGATCCGCCGCGTGCCCAACGCTGTAAGGTCGACCGCAACCCTGCGGACCGGGCGGCAGATGCCACTGGCTTTGGCCGGGAAGGCGCTGTTCCGGAGTGAAGCCAAGCCAGAAGACCGGCCAGACCAGAACGGCCCCGTCTGCGCGGACGGCAGAAGGGGCGCCGGTTTGCCTGACAGGGGATTTGTCATGCCGATTTCCATGCCGCCCGCGGCAGCGTCCGATCTGTGTTCCGGGGCCACCGCTTCCGGACCCGCTGCTGGCGAGACCGCCGCGCCTGAGCACACCGTGCCTGAGCGCACCGGGCCCGAGAACACCGGGCCAGAGAAAGCCGCGCCTGGGTCAGCAGGCCATGCCGCCGCATCCCTCGGTCCCGATGGCCCCGCCGCTCCGTTCGATGCCGCAGAGCGGGCCGCCGTCTACCGTGCTATATTCGAGCGCCGCGATGTGCGCGACCAGTTCCTGCCCGATCCGGTCAGCGACGAGGTCCTGCTACGGCTGCTGAGTGCCGCCCATGCCGCGCCCTCGGTCGGGTTGTCGCAGCCGTGGAATTTCATCCTGATCCGCGATGCCGGGGTGCGGGCAGAGATCCGCGCGGCCTTCGGGGCCGCCAATGCCGAGGCGGCGGCGATGTTCGGCGAGGGGCGGCGGGCGCTTTATTCGCAGCTGAAGCTCCAGGGCATATCCGAGGCGCCGCTCTGCCTGTGCGTCACCTGCGACCGCTCGCGCGGCGGGCCGGTGGTGCTGGGGCGCACCCATGATGCGGCGACCGACCTCTATTCCACCGTCTGCGCGGTGCAAAACCTCTGGCTGGCGGCGCGGGCCGAGGGGATCGGTGTCGGCTGGGTGAGCATCTTCCGCGAGGGTGCGCTGCAGCGCATCCTGCATCTGCCCGGGGGCGTGGTGCCGGTGGCGCTGCTCTGCATCGGCCATGTGAGCGCGCTTTACGACCGGCCCGAATTGGAGATCCGGGGCTGGGGGCAGCGGCATCGGCTGGAGGATATGGTCTTTGCTGATCGCTGGGGAAGGGGCGATGCCGGCCCGGAATGACAGCCTGCTGCGGCGGAAAGGTCCACGAGCGCGCCCCGAAAGAGACTCTGCGCCGCTTCCTCGCGACCCACTTTGATGATCTGGCTCCGGTGATGGAAGAAATCGCGGAGCAGCGCGGCCCGATCATGTTGCCGACAACCCGGCTGGGTTTGCATCGCGCCGTATGACGGGGAGCGCCAGCTGATGGCACGGCTTGTCCCTTATCAGGAATGGTGGACGGCGGAAGTGATCGCGGCTGCGAAGCTTCCGGATCTGCCCGGCTCCCGGCAGGGAGTTGAAGCCCATATCAAGCGTCACGACTGGCGCGGTCAGCACCTTGCGACGGGTGATCATCGACGACCGATGGGCACCTTTGGGCGCGGCATCGCCGTCCGGCTGAGGCCCGCCACCGCGACGCGCTGCATTCGGCTCTGATGTCGGGTGCCATTGCCGCAGTCAGTCGCGGGCTGAGCTGGGATGATGCCAAGGCGGCGGTGCTCAATTATCTGCGGCGCTCAGTCCCCGACGCGCTGGCAGCGCTCGACCCCGATAATGCGGTTCTCGATGATCTGGTCGAGGGCAAGCTGCGCGAGGCCACGGCCAACACCTTCCCCTTGATCGCTTCGGCGCCGGCACAGGTGTGACGCATGGATGTCCTTTTCGCGGTGGCGGTGGTTGCCGGGCTCATCCTCGCCTTGCTGTCACTGCTCCGCCTCGCCTGGCGGGCCGAAACCACCGCCAAAGCCCAACGGGATGACGCCCTCGAGGCGCTGGAAACCGAACGAAGGATTGTCGATGCCACCCGTCAGACCCCTGATCCTCCTTCTGCTCGTGACTGGCTGCGGCGTTTCGGCGCCGCCCGAGCCGATCCCGACCAGCGGTGAGGTGATGTGCCGTTCCCTTGATCCGTTTGCCCGGGCACATGCCCGGGCGCTCGTCCATGATGGCGGTGACCAGTCGGTGGTGACCGGCCAGCAGCTGATTGCTGGCTTTGCCGGCGCTTGTCAGATGGAGAGCCGCGAGTGACCCCGGAAGAAATCACCTTGCAGGGCATGATCGTCGTGGCGGCGGGTATTTCTACGGTCGTCAACATGATGCTGCTGCTCTGGAACCTGTTTTCGGGCCCGTCCCGGAAGAATGGTGCCCGGCTCGACAGCTTCGGGGCTGCGATGGATGAAGTTGTGCTTCGGGTGGCTGCAATCGAGCAAACCCAGCGAGCGCTGCCCGACAAAGACGATATCCACGAACTCGATATCGCCATGACGAAGCTGGGCGGCGAGCTGGCGACGATGACCGAAAAGCTCGCGGGTGTGACCCAGATCATGTCCCGGCTCGAGGCGACAGTCAGCCGCCACGAAGATCACCTCCTCAAGCTGAAGTCCTGATCATGAACTTTGAAAACGACACCATTCGTCCCGATGCCCGCCTTATCATTCTGAAGGCGCTGGCTGGTCAGCCGGATCTGCGGATGCATTCGGGTTACATCAGCAAAGAACTGCTGCGCTTCGGCATCGACCGGCAGCGCGAGTGGATCCATGGCGAGTTTGACTGGCTTGAGCAAATGGGCGCGGTCACCGTGACCCGTCCGGGCTCGGTCCATGTCGCCATGATCACCGAAAAGGGCCTGCGCCACCTGCGCATGACCATCAATATCGAGGGTATCGACCGCCCCAGTCTGCCGGGGGCCTGAGCCATGGCGTCGGGGCGCGGGCGCCTTTCCAGTTTCGATCTCCTGCCGGGGGAGGCCGATGGCATTGTCGCCTGGGCGGCCGGCGAACTCGCGGACCGGGACAGGACGCAGACTGATATCTATGCCGAGTTTGTCGGGAAGTGCGAAGCCCTGATGGCCGAGCACCGGGGCGAGCTGGAATTCGTCATTCCGGCCTTCTCGAGCTTCAATCGGTTTTCGGTGCGTCAGGCGCGAATGTCACGCCGCCTCGATCAGACCCGCGAGATCGTGGCGGTCCTGCATCAGAAGCATGATGCCCAGGCCTCTGACGATCTGACCGTCATCGCGGCCGAGATGATCAAAGCCGCGGTGCTGCATACGCTTGGTGACGCTGACGATGCCACGGCGCCCGAGGATCTTAAACGTCTTGCCGATGGTCTTAAGGCGGCTCAGCTGGCCCAGAACCTCTCCTCTGACCGCAAGGCCAAGATCACGGCTGATGTGCAGAAGCGCCTTACCGAAGCCGTCGAGACCACCGCCAAAGCGCGCGGCCTGACCGCTGAAACCACCGAGGCCATCAAAGCCGAAATCCTGGGGGTGACCAGATGAGCGATGCTTTCAACATTACCGCAGACGAGCTGCGTCAGATGATCGAGCGGATCGAGCAGTTTGAGGCCGAGAAGAAGGACATCGCTCAGCAGCTTCAGGAAATCTATGCCGAGGCTAAGGGCCGGGGCTTCGACACCAAGGCCCTGCGCAAGATCGTGTCGCTGCGCAAGCAGGATGCGAACGAACGCCAGGAAGCTGATGCCATCCTTGAGGTCTATTTGACCGCCCTGGGGATGCAATGATGATGGATGGTGTGCCTCGCCAGATGACGGTGCTCGGGTTTGAGTGTGACCTTTACGAGGATCTCGGCCATCTGATTGTCGCGCATGACGGCTCTATCACCTGGGAGCAGCTCCAGGCGATCAAGAATGAGGTTTGGGGGCGTGGGGCCCGCGCCATTGAGGTCTATCCGCGCGCCGGCGATGTGGTGAACACCGGGCAGTGGCGGCACCTCTGGCGGCTGGGGGAGGCGGATTTCGCGCCGGATCTGCTCGGGCATGAGGCTGGTCGTTTTGCCGGCATTTGCGCTGACAGCCTGGAGCAGCGCAGCTACCGCGCCTGGTTCGCGGCCGAGAGGGCATTCCGGTGAGGAGCCGTTCCGCAGATCGAGCCACCACTGCGCTCTCGGGTACAGTTATGGTCGTGATCATTGGGATCACGGCATATGTCGCCTTTGTCAAAGATCAGGCGGAGCAGGCGATGCTCGCGGCTGGCGGCTGCACGAAGGTGATGGACCTCGACGCGCTATGGCTACACCGCCAAGGTGTTTGAAGTGGCCCGGGTCACGGATATCCTGATGAACCTCAATCAGGGCATTCATCTGAGGGAGCGCGACAGCAGTGATTTCAGCTGGACGCCGTCGCAGCTGATCCCCTGGAGCCCGCCCGCCGTCATCACCACGCCGCCGCCGCCCCAGACCGTGCCGGGCCTCGCAGCCGTCGCGTCGGTGATCACGGATGCCGGCGCGACCGCGCGCCGGCCGGCGATCACCCTGAGCTGGAACGCGGCCGGTGTGAGCGATGCGCGCGGCATTCTCTGGGAAGCAAGGCTGGCGAGTGAGGCCGCAGCCAGCCTCTCGGGCAGCTATAACAATGTCAGTTCGGGCGCGTTGCGGCTGGTGGCCGGGCTTTTGCCTGCCACGGCGTACCTGGTGCGGGCACGACCGATCCTCAACCGGGCCACCACCTGGACGGGCTGGCTGGCAGTCACGACGCCGGATGTCAGGATCGGCAGCGTCGATCTGACCACGGATGTCGTTGGCGCGATGGAAGATGCGCTCGAGGCGGCGGGGTTGGCGGATGCCTCCCGCGCAGCCGCGCAGGCGGCCGAGGCGGCGGCAGTGCTGGCGCGCAACACGGCCCTTGCAGCCCAGGCCGGTGCGACCGCCTCCGAGATCGCCGCCCGTTCTTCCGAGACCGCCGCCGCCGGCTCGGCCGGTGCCGCCGGCGCCAGTGCCACCGCTGCCGCCGCCAGTGGCGCGCTGGCCACAACCGGGGCGACAGAGGCCGGGAATTACGCCGCCCAGGCGCTGGATTACCGCAATACCGCAGCCCGGCTGACCGGCGGCGGGGTCAGCCGCAATCCGGTCTTCAACGACTGGACCGGATCGACGCCGCTCGGGATGCAGGTCACGCTCGGGGCGGGCAATGCGATCAGCCGGATCACCAGCGGCATCCGCTACAGCTCGGTCGCGCAGCTCTATGGGGCCGGCACCACGGATGGGCCATTCCTGCGCCTCAACCGGGTCACCAATGCCCTTGATTGCGCGCTCTCGCCGGCCGGCGTCCTGATCCGTGCCGAGATCGAATATATCGCGGGCAATCTGGCCAATGGCGGCGCCTTCCTGCGCGCGCTCTGGGTCGATACCGCCTCGCGTTTCGAGGTGCGGGAGCTGAAGAATTACATCACCGCCACCACCGGCATCGTGCAGGTGGTCGAGATCTATGTGCCGCGCCCGGCGGGCGCCGTGCCGGGCAGTGCCTCGAATTTCGCGGTCGATTTCATGGCGACATCGACCCAGGGTGGCGCGACCCGGGCCAGCGCCACTTTCCGGCTGCACCGGCTGGACTTCGAGGAGGTGCTGTCGAACAGCCAGACCTCGATCTATCAGCAGGCGGTGGCGGATCTGGCGGGCATCCAGTCGGCGGTGATCGGGCTGCGCGCGGTGGCTGGCTCCGGCGGCGCACTTCTCGAATTGGTCGCGACCTCCGGGCCGACCGGCTCCGCCTCGCTGGCGCGGATCTCGGCCGACAATATCCTGCTCGAGGGATCGGTGACGGCGGATTTCCTCTCGGTCAACTGGCTGGTCGGCGGGCTGATCCAGGCGGAATATTTTGAGGTCAACAGCCTCCTGACGGTGCAGCAGGGTGCCGGGCTGAGCTATGGCAAGGCCTCTGTCGCCTCTGACGAAACGGACGGTATCTATTTCGGGCATGATGGCGGGCGTTTTGGTCTGGCGGCCAGCCGCACCAATGCGGGCAAGCGCCAGAGCCTCAAACTCGCCAGCTCAACCGGGCTTCAGATCCTCAATGCCCGGCATTTCGTCTCGGGCGATGCGGTGCCCACCCAGATGATTTACACCGCATCGACCGCTGGCATCATCACTGTGCCGGCCGGTACCAGCCGCATGGCCTTTGACCTGATCGGCGGGGGGGGCGGCGGCGGCACACGGCAAAACAGCGGCGGCCAGTCCACCTGGGGCTATCCTGGCGGGGATACCACGGTCGAAGTCTATGACGGCGCCACGCTCAAACACAGCTTCGTCTCGGCCGGCGGCCAGGAGGGGCGGGGGATCAACACCAATGGCGGCACGGTCTCGACCCATGGCGCCGCCTGGGGCAGCGGCGGCAAAGGCGGGCTGAGCGGCACCGGCGGCTTTCCGTCGCAAGGCGGCTGGGCGGCAGCAGCGACGGTCACCGACTGGATTGATCTCTCGGGCTACGCCACGCCCCGGATCAGGATCACGCTGGGTGCCGGCGGTCTGCCCGGCGCCGGCGGGGCAGGCTGGAATACCGGCGATCCCGGCACACCCGGCCGGGTGGTCATGTCCTACAGCGCCGCGCGCGATGTGCGGGCCGATGTGGTGCCGCTGGAACCCACGGCGGTGGGCAGTTTCGTGACCACCACCACGGGCGCGGGGGCCTTCCCGGATCTCGGGGCGGGGCTCTGGATCCTGCACCGCAACACCGCCACGACCGGCATCGGCCTTGGCTATGTGACGCTGTCGCCGGGCAATGTGGTGCGAGCCTATCAGGATGGCTCCGCCACGCTGATCAGCAGCCAGACCCCGACCTATACCGGCGGCGAGGCCAGCTACACCGTCTTTTACGTCTTCTACGCGATGGGGAGCTGGGGCTGATGCGGATCTGGTATGACCCGGCGGATGGCCGGATCCTTTACACGCTGACGGGGGCGGCGGATCTGCCGGGCGACTATATCGAAAGCGATCTGAGCGCCGAAGAGCTGGGCGATCTCAGTGCCTGGGCGGTGATCGGCGGCGCTCTGGTCCGGGTCTCGCTGGAGCCCTTGCGGGTCGAGGCGCGGGCGGTGCTGACCGCCTTCATCACCACCACGCGCGCCGGGCTGATCACGGCATTGCCCGGTCAGGACATGATCTATCTCGCCAAAGAGGCCGAGGCGCGGGCCTGGATCGGGGCGACGGATCCCGACATCGCAGCCTTCCCGCTGCTCTCGGCCGAGACCGGCATCACCGCGCCGGACGCCGGCCAGCTGGCGCAGCTCTGGCTCAATATGGCCGATCTCTGGCGCGCGGCCGCAGCCAGCCTCGAGGCGCTGCGCCTCTCGACGCTCGCGGCCATCGCTGCCGCCCAGACCCCCGAAGACATCACGGCGGCGCTGGCCGCCCTTACCCCTCAGGAGACCTGACATGCCGCAACACGCCACCCTTCAGATCCAGCCGAAGACCTGGACCCGCGTCACCAGCGCGGCGGTCACCGCGCTCAGGCTGCAAAACCGGGGCCTCGATCCGCTCGAGGTGCAGGCCACCGCCGGCACCGCCGGGCCGGCATCGGAGGTCGGTGCGATCCTGTTGCGCTATCAGGATGTCATCCTCCCCGATCTCACGCTGGCGCAACTCTTCCCGGGCGTGACCGGTGCCGACCATATCTGGGTCAGGTGCTCCTCCGGTGGCGAAGTTTCGGTCAGCCATGTTTGATCGGCGCGGCCGATTCGGCGCGCTTGCCGCCCGGCCGCATGGCGGCGGCCCGGCCCCGGTGCCGTTTGCGCCCTCCGACCTCTTTGCCGCCGGCCAGCCCGGTCACTGGCCGGGCGGCTACGATCCGACCCAGGCGCGGCTCTGGCAAACTGCGTCCGGCGTGGTGGCGCGGGTGACAGCTGTGGGTCAACAGGTCGGGATCGTGCCGGATCGCTCGCAGGGCGGCGCCCTCGGGCCGGAGCTGTCTGCCGCAGAATACACTATCAGCACCGCCAATCAGCCTGTCCATACGGCGGCGGTCGAGGGCCTCTATCGCTTTGACATGGAGATTGTCAGCGGTGACGGGCGGGCGCGCCAGCAGGGGACACAGCCAGCCATTGCCGGGGCGCTTAGTTTCGCCCCGTCCATCCTTGAGGCCGATGTTATCGCCCGCCCGGGCAGCCTGTTGCGGATCAACACCAATGCGGCGTCGGGCCTTGTCTGCCGCCCGACGCTGCGGCTGATCGCGGGAAACCATGCCAGTCAGGAGGTGGCGCTATCTCGCCCGACGCTGCGGCAAGTCTCGGGCAAATGGTGCCTGGAGGCCGATGGCATTGACGACAGCCTGTCTGTCACGCTGCCCTCCGGCACCTATGGCCGCGCCTGGGTCAGCGCTGCCGGCGTGGTCACGGTCGATACGGTCACCGACCCCGTCAACGCCCTGATCCCGTCCGCTGTTGGCGCCTTACAGGCCGATGTGATCCTGCGCCAGGGGGCGTTCAGCCCGACAGAAGAGGCGCAGATCCGCGCCTATTGGGGAGGTCTCTATGCCTGATCAGATCCGCATCACCATCGCATGCCCCGCCGCCCTGATCCAGGACGCAAACCAGCTGGCACGGGTGATTGGCTACAGCGAGGCTGACGATCAGACCTATGGCGCTGCGATCTGGCAGGACGCTGCCGGCAATCGCTACGCGGTCGCATCAGGGTTGGTCTCGCCGGTGTTTCCAGAGGCGGCGGTCTCGCCTCTGACCGCCCCCGAATGGGGCGCCGACATGGCCGCCGCCGCTCGTGCCCAGGCGCTGATCCGCATCGGCGGGCCAGCGGCCCCCGGCCAGATCGCCGCCGTTATTGGTGATGACGTGCCCGCCGCGCTGGCAGAGCTGGGCCTGACCCGGATCGAAAGCATCTGAACTGACTGCTGCCGGCCCCGGCCGGCGGCAGGGCCTCAAGGGAGGCCAGAGGGGGAGGCAACCCCCTCTGACACGGGGACACCAGCTACGACACCCCGCCGACCAGCAAAAGCTTATGGCCGCTCCACCCTCGCGAGGGCGGCATCCTTGGACCACATGCAAATGAGAGAGTCACTGATTCCCGTCGATCCGGTCAGACCTGTTGCACCCTGGATCGGCGGCAAGCGCAATCTGGCAAAGCGGATCTGCGCCATCCTCGACACCATCCCCTGCACCACATATGCCGAGCCTTTCGTCGGCATGGGCGGCATCTTCCTGCGGCGGACATCACGTCCGCGCGCAGAGGTGATCAACGATTATGGCCGCGACGTCGCCAACCTATTCCGCATCCTTCAGCGCCATTACCCGCAGTTTCTGGACACGCTGAAGTTCCAGCTCACCACCCGGGCTGAGTTCAACCGGCTGGTCGACACGCGGGCCGACACCCTGACCGATCTCGAACGCGCCGGTCGATTCCTTTATCTCCAGCGCACGGCCTTCGGCGGCAAGGTTTCGGGTCGGAACTTTGGCGTACAGGCAGATCGCGGCGCACGGTTCAATCTGACCACGCTGGAGCCGATGCTGGAGGATCTGCACACCCGCCTTGCAGGCGTCGTCATCGAATGCCTCGACTTCGGCGAGTTCATCCACCGCTATGACGGCACCGGCACCTTCTTCTATCTCGATCCGCCCTATTGGGGCAGCGAGGGCGACTATGGCAAAGCCCTCTTCACCAGGGCGGATTTCGAGCGTCTGGCCGGGGTTTTAAGGGGCATCAAAGGCGGCTTTCTGCTCTCGATCAATGACGTGCCCGAGATCCGCGAGCTCTTTGCCTGGGCGCGGATCGAGGAGGTCGACACCACCTATTCCATCGCCGGTAAAGGTGATCGACCAAAGGCGCCAGAGCTGCTGATCCGGGGCGGCAGCCTGTGACCGCGTTGCCGGCCCCGACCGGCAGCCGGGTAGGGTAAACCCCTTGCTATGCCCTGCACATGTATTCAGTCTCAACAAGGACTACAGGATTAGGAAAATGCTCACAATTTCGGATCTTCTGCTTTTGCCGCTCAGCACCCTGATCGTGCTGGCGACCGGATATGTGGCCTACAGGATTGCCTATATTGGGCATGACGGCGCTCATTCGACCGTGGATGTGGTCTTCCTGTCCTTCACGTTTTCCGCGCTGGCTTCTGCTGTCCTTTGGGTCTGCGGAGACTGGTTTTGGCCCGGGGTCTTCCTGTCGATCTGCATGACCCTGGGCGCCGCAGCCTTCTGGAGGGTGTTTCTCTCGCCCTTCATCTGGAAAAAGCTGCGGGTCTGGGGCATTTCTGATCATGATCGCGGGCGCAGCGCCTGGGAGAGCATGATCACAAGAGGACTTCTTGCGCCTAATCGCATTGTCATCACACTGACCAATGGCCGCCAGCTGATGTGTGATGACACACGGCCTTTTGATGATGCCCCGCTTGGCCCTTGCCTCTTCGGACCAGATGGATCAGTCGCCTTGTATGTTACCAGCGAGCGTCCGGACAGTGACAGCGACTGGAAGGCCCGCACACCATTTGACGCAGACAACGCGGCCTGGGGCTATGAGATTACAGTCGTGCCTGCCTCCGAAATCTCACGGGTTGCCATCACCCGGCCCGCTTAGTCGCTGTCTTTGGCCGTCGCGAGGGCTTTGGGCCATCCTCGAATCTCCCTGGTCAAAATGCTCTCCGCAGAGTTCTGGCGAAGTACGGACGGGAGTCGAGACAGTTCTCTGGTGGGTGTTTAAGCCGGGCTTTAAGGGGGCGTTTAACCGGGGTCGGGCAGGGCGCTCACGCCCCGGTTTTCAAAAGTCGAATGGTGCAACTTTAGATGTCAAACAGTGCAAGTTTCGCTGTCCCGCTACAACAACCGTCATAACAACAGCAGTGCGGTACGAGCGTATTGAAATGGGATTATTTGCGGATATTCATTTTGCATAATATGCCGTGACAATAATTTGCAAATTTCCGAAGTTTCGTTTTCATTTCCCGTTGCGCAATATTATTGTCCACCCGATTCCCGGGGAGGTGCGCCATGAAAGATATCCTGCAAGAGCTTGAAGACCGTCGCGCGGTGGCGCGGGCCGGGGGCGGGCAGCGTCGTATTGATGCGCAACATGCCAAAGGCAAGCTCACGGCGCGCGAGCGGATCGGGCTGTTGCTGGACGAGGGTTCCTTTGAGGAATTCGACATGTTTGTTGCCCATCGCTGCACCGATTTCGGGATGGAGCAGGATCGGCCGCCGGGCGATGGCGTCGTCACCGGCTGGGGTACGATCAATGGCCGCATGGTCTATGTGTTCAGCCAGGACTTCACCGTGTTTGGTGGCTCGCTTTCCGAGACCCATGCGCAGAAGATCTGCAAAATCATGGATATGGCGATCCAGAATGGCGCTCCGGTGATCGGGATCAACGATTCCGGCGGTGCGCGGATCCAGGAGGGTGTCGCCTCGCTGGCCGGTTATGCCGATGTGTTCCAGAGGAATATCATGGCGTCGGGCGTGGTGCCGCAGATCTCGGTGATCATGGGGCCCTGCGCCGGCGGCGCGGTCTATTCGCCCGCCATGACCGACTTCATCTTCATGGTCAAAGACACGTCCTACATGTTCGTCACCGGCCCCGATGTGGTGAAAACGGTCACGAATGAGGTGGTGACGGCCGAGGAGCTTGGCGGCGCCTCGACCCATACAAAGAAATCCTCGGTGGCGGATGGGGCCTTTGAAAACGATGTCGAGGCGCTGGCGGAAATCCGTCGCCTGTTCGACTTCCTGCCGCTCAATAACCGCGAAAAGGCGCCGGTGCGGCCCTTCTTCGACGAGCCGGGCCGGATCGAGCAAAGCCTTGATACGCTGATCCCGGACAATCCGAACCAGCCTTACGACATGAAGGAACTCATCCTGAAACTCGCCGATGAGGGCGATTTCTATGAGATCCAGAAGGATTTTGCCGGCAATATCATCACGGGTTTTATCCGCATCGAGGGGCAGACGGTCGGCGTGGTGGCGAACCAGCCGATGGTGCTGGCGGGCTGCCTTGATATCGACAGCTCGCGCAAGGCGGCGCGGTTTGTGCGCTTTTGCGATGCGTTCGAGATCCCGATCCTGACGCTGGTGGATGTGCCGGGCTTCCTGCCGGGCACGGCCCAGGAATATGGTGGCGTCATCAAGCATGGCGCGAAACTCCTGTTCGCTTACGGCGAGGCGACAGTGCCGAAGGTCACCGTCATCACCCGCAAGGCTTACGGGGGCGCCTATGACGTGATGGCATCGAAACATCTGCGCGGCGATTTCAACTATGCCTGGCCTACGGCGGAAATCGCGGTGATGGGCGCGAAGGGCGCGGTCGAGATCCTTTATCGCAGCGAGCTGGGCGATAAGGACAAGATCGCCGAGCGCACGAAGGATTACGAGGACCGTTTCGCCAATCCTTTCGTCGCGGCTGAGAAGGGTTTTGTCGACGAGGTGATCCAGCCGCGCTCGACGCGGCGGCGTGTGGCGCGCGCTTTTGCCAGCCTCAGGAACAAGAAACTCTCGAACCCCTGGAAGAAGCACGACAATATCCCGCTTTGAATCCCCATGAGGTGAGGTCGGGCTATGTCTTCTCTGTATCGGCGTCTTTTTATTGCCCTCTTTCTGAGTCTGAGCCTTGCGGCCGGGCGCTGTGATGATGAGGAGGCGCCGGCAGCGGAAGGGGCCATCGCGCTGCCTTCGGGCAAGAGCATCGAATGGCTTGACGTCAGGACTGATACAGCCGGTGTGGAAGGCGCGACCGCGCGTTTCCGCTTTATCGATAAGAGCCTGAAACCGGGCGAGGACCGCAGCGAAGATATGCAGACCCTTTGTGACACATTCGCGCTGGAGCGGGTCGCGGGCATGGTGCCCGCGCCGCGGCAGATTGTGATCATGCTGGCCGATCGCCCGGTTCCCTTTGGTGAGGCCGATCCCGAAGCCGTGCAGCTTTTCGAGGCATATCGCCTGGAAAACGCCGCCTGCATCTGGGAGATGTTCTGAAGATGCCACTACATCTGGTTGAAAACAGGGGCAAAACAGCAGCTTCTGATGTATTGGAGTCACAGGGCAGCAACTTGCTCACCTCCGCGTGTTTTTCATCTGCGGATTCCGCTATTCTCGGCGCAGGCCGAACCCAAGCGGCCTTTACCTCGAAAAGGGACAGGGCCGGCATCGGGTCGGCCTCAAGATCCCTGAATGAATGGAGCAGAAGATGTCGAGCACTATCCGTATTGTTGTCGCACTTGCTTTCGTGGGCACCGTTGCCGCCTGCGCAAAGAAAGTTGAAGAAGAAGTCGTCTATATCGACGAGCCGGTTTCGGTCGAGCCGGTCTATACCGGCAAATATAAGTAAGACGGTTGCGCAGCCTGCCCGGGTTGCCGGGCGGGCTGCGTCGTTTCTCCGGCGCCCGGTTGCGGGCTTTGCCGACCGTATTTCTGCCCGTTTCGGGCGGGCTCTGCCTGTGGCCGCATTTGTCGCACAGGTGAATGCAAATTCAGTGAAATCTCTGATTCCCTTCTGTGGACGCACACCATATGGTGCGGCACATTATCCTGATTCGCACTGGAGGTTGTCATGCGGACCACTGCTATCGTCGCTCTTCTCGCCCTCTCGACCCTGGCCGCTTGCGCCAAAAAAGTCGAAGAGACCGTCGTTGTTTCCGAGCCCGTCTCGGTTGAGCCGACCTATACCGGCAAGTACAAGTGATTTCGCAGGGCGGCCGGTCCCTGACGGATCGGTCGCCCGGCTTTCCCTGCTGACGGGGTTCGGGCCGCAAAAAGGTCTGCATTCCGGTCCGGATTCCGGACAAAGATGTCCGGCGCCGCTGGCGTCACGCCTGCCCTGGCTGCTAAAGCCGGTTCCGCAAAGAAAGGAACCGCGCCATGCTAAAGCATAAGGGCTTTCCGGGGCGTCTTACCGGAACCGATTTCCAGTTCACCATCCGCCGCGCCAATCTCAAGGAAGGTGCGTCAAAGATCATCCGCCGCGAGCGGTTCAAGGATCGCAAATTCGTCGACCGCAAGGCTGACGAGGCCTTTCTGGCAGCGCTCTGGGCCTGTTTCGGCGAAGAGGTGTTCGAGCGCGGCAATCTTGATGCCGGCCGCCTGTCCTGGCTGTTCGGCCGCGAGGTGGTCGCAGCAGAGGATCCGTTCGATCCGGCCTCCTATGACGCGCTTTTGCGGATCGACGTGAAACGCGCCGAGGCGGCATTCCCGGCTGTATTCGCTCCGGATGCGCCTGAAATCAGATTTGACGAAGACGATGGGGAGGATTGGGAATGATCCTCCTGCCGGCAGTCTTTTCACATGACATGCAGCCCGGTGTGATCCGGGACGGGGAGGGCGTCAAATCCTCCCTGGCGGCTTTCAGCCGCTTTGACCGTCGCATTATTGTGAGAACTGCCGACGACTCTTTTGCATTGCAAAAGAATACGCTAGAATCGGCCTCAATCATAACAAGCCGAGGCAGTATCCCATGCGTAAACTTGTCCTGCTCTTCCCGATTCTCGCTTTGCCGCTGGCTGGCTGCGTCAATAATGGCGGCGGCTATAACAACGGTTATGGCAGCTCTTCGCCCATGGACAGCGCCGCTGTGCGCACCATCGGCGGCGCGGCGGCCGGCGCTCTGGTTGCCGATGCGACCGGCGGCTCGAAAACCAAAGGCGCGCTTATCGGCGCCGTGGTTGGCGGCGGCTCTTGCATGGTGCCGGGCGTCAACAACTGCAACTGACCTGACCCCCGCTTTTGCGGGGCAGGGTCGCGTTACCGACAATCTGAAACAGGGTCTTCCGGGTGTCATGCCCGGAGGGCCCTTTTTGTTTTTCCGACCCGTTGGCCCGGGTGGGAGCTGAGGGAGAGCCATGTTCAAGAAGATCCTGATTGCGAACCGGGGTGAGATCGCCTGCCGTGTCATCAAGACCGCCAGGCTGATGGGCATCAAAACGGTCGCCGTCTTTTCCGATGCCGACCGCAACGCGCTGCATGTGCAGATGGCGGATGAGGCGGTGCATATCGGGCCTGCCCCGGCGAACCAGTCCTATATCGTGATCGACAGGATCCTTGACGCGATCCGCCAGACCGGTGCCGAAGCGGTGCATCCGGGCTATGGCTTCCTTTCCGAGCGGATGGATTTCGCCGCCGCGCTTGAGAAGATGGGCGTCGTCTTCATCGGCCCGCCTTCGCCAGCGATTGAATCGATGGGCGACAAGATCACCTCGAAGAAACTGGCCCAGGAGGCCGGGGTTTCCACTGTTCCGGGCTATATGGGCCTGATCGCTGACGCGGATGAGGCGGTGAAGATCTCGGATCAGATCGGGTATCCGGTGATGATCAAGGCTTCTGCCGGAGGTGGCGGCAAGGGGATGCGGATCGCCTGGAATGCCGCCGAGGCGCGCGAAGGGTTCGAGTCGTCGAAAAACGAGGCTGCGAACAGCTTCGGCGATGACCGGATCTTCATCGAGAAATTCGTGACGCAGCCGCGTCATATCGAGATCCAGGTGCTGGCCGACAAGCACGGGAATACGGTTTACCTGCATGAGCGCGAATGCTCGATCCAGCGCCGGAACCAGAAAGTCATTGAGGAGGCGCCGTCGCCCTTCCTTGACGAGGCGACCCGCAAGGCGATGGGCGAACAGGCCTGTGCGCTGGCGAAAGCGGTGGGCTATACCAGCGCGGGGACGGTCGAGTTCATCGTCGACGGCGCGCGGAATTTCTACTTCCTCGAAATGAATACCCGCCTCCAGGTGGAACACCCCGTCACCGAACTGATCACCGGCATCGACCTGGTCGAGCAGATGATCCGGGTGGCGGCGGGCGAGAAACTGCCCTTCGCGCAGTCGGATCTGAAGATCAACGGCTGGGCGATGGAGAGCCGTCTCTATGCCGAAGACCCGTATCGCAATTTCCTGCCCTCGATCGGTCGCCTGACCCGCTACCGCCCGCCGGTGGAAGGTCAGACCGCGCGCGGCGGCATCGTCAGAAACGATACCGGCGTCTATGAGGGCGGCGAGATTTCGATGTATTACGACCCGATGATCGCCAAACTCTGTACCTGGGCGCCGACCCGAGAGGGCGCGATTGGCGAGATGCGTCTGGCACTGGATACGTTCGAGGTCGAGGGGATCGGTCATAACCTTCCCTTCGTGGCGGCGGTGATGGATCACCCGAAATTCGTCGCCGGCGACATCACCACAGCGTTTATCGCCGAGGAATATCCCGAGGGCTTCCAGGGCGCGACTTTGCCTGAGGGCGAGCTGAAGCGCATGGCGGCGGCAGCGGCGGCGATGAACCGCGTGGCCGAAATCCGGCGCACCCGGATCTCGGGCACCATGGACAATCACCAGCGCCGGGTGGGCGATGACTGGGTCGTAAGCCTTGGCGGCCAGGATTTCGCGGTGCAGATCGCGGCGGATCGCGAGGGGTCGACGGTGCGCTTCGCCGATGGCTCCAGCCTGCGCGTCAGCTCGGACTGGGTGCCGGGCCGGCCGCTGGCGCGGATCGCGGTCGATGGCACTGATCTCGTGATGAAGGTCGATAAGATCCCGATGGGCTTTCGTTTGCGGGCGCGTGGTGCCGACCTTAAAACCCATGTCCGCACGCCCCGCGCGGCTGAACTGGCGCGGTTGATGCCCGAGAAACTGCCGCCCGACACCTCGCGCTTCCTGTTATGCCCGATGCCGGGTCTGGTGGTGAAAATCCAGGTCGAGGAAGGCCAGGAGGTGCAGGAAGGTCAGGCGCTGGCGACCGTCGAGGCGATGAAGATGGAGAACATCCTCAAGGCCGAGAGGAAGGGCGTGGTAAAGCTGATCAAGGCCAAACCGGGCGAAAGCCTGCGCGTCGATGACGTGATCATGGAATTCGAATGATCCCCGCACGGCAGGGGCGCGATTTGCGCGAGGGTGCCGGAATTCGTTACGAATTCCGGACCGGTTTCTTCAAAGAAACCGGGGCCACTGGCTGCGGTCAGCGCCCTGCGGGGTTCCGTTCCAGCGCCTCTGTGCGCGCAATCGGCATTTTGTCGATTGTGTTGATGATTTCGCGCGCGGCGCGCGGCGAAGGACGGCGGATGGGGGATTTCCAGTCCTTGTCCATCATCACTAGCGAAAAGCCGCGCGGGCGCAGCTTCTGGCGGATCTCTGACGGGTTTGCCGGGTCGGTATCGGTGATCAGGATCACGTCGCGCGCCGCCAGTTGCGGATAAAGGTCGGGCAGGATCTCCATCTGCCGGATGAAATTCGGGTCATGCGGATTGTCGGCAAAGACGATCACCGGGCGACGCAGATACAACTCGTCTGCCTCGGACACTTCTGAGGCGGGCATCGGGACGAATTCAGGGCCAAAGGCGGGATTTGCCGCCGGAGGCTCATCTGACGAGGTTTCCTGCGCCTGTAGCAAATCGGGCAGGATGCCGGGAACAAGGCCCGCAATCGCGGCCATGAAAACGAGGGAACGGCGGTCGAGCTTGTAATCCATGCTCCGGATATAGGGCGGATCGGGCAAAACCCCAAGCGGCGAGATGGCGCAGCTGTGCCTTTCGCGAACGGAGTGGAAGAATGAGCGATCAGAAAAGCCCCGATCTGAGCACCCCGGATCTGAGCACTTGGGAGGCGCTGGCCTCGAAGGAGCTGAAAGGCAAGCCTGCCTCCAGCCTCAACTGGCAGACGCTGGAGGGGATCGAGGTGAAGCCGCTTTATACGGCGAGCGATCTCGCAGGGCTGCCGCAAATGGGCGAGCTTCCCGGTGTGGCCCCGTTTACCCGTGGCCCGCGCGCGACCATGTATGCCGGCAGGCCCTGGACGATCCGGCAATATGCCGGTTTTTCGACCGCCGAGGAGAGCAATGCCTTTTACCGCAAGAACCTCGCGGCGGGGCAACAGGGGGTCTCGGTCGCCTTCGATCTGGCGACCCACCGGGGCTATGACAGCGACCACCCGCGTGTCGTGGGCGATGTCGGCAAGGCGGGGGTGGCGATCGATTCCGTCGAGGATATGAAGATCCTGTTCGACGGCATTCCGCTGGATAAGGTCTCTGTTTCCATGACGATGAATGGCGCGGTGATCCCGATCCTCGCCAGTTTCATCGTGGCGGGCGAAGAGCAGGGTCACGCGCGCAGCCTGCTGTCCGGCACCATTCAGAACGACATTCTGAAGGAGTTCATGGTCCGCAACACCTATATCTATCCGCCCGAACCCTCGATGCGGATCATTGCGGATATCATCGATTATACCTCGAAAGAGATGCCGAAATTCAACTCGATCTCGATCTCGGGCTATCACATGCAGGAGGCGGGGGCGAACCTCGTTCAGGAGCTGGCCTATACGCTCGCGGATGGGCGCGAATATGTCCGGGCAGCACTTGCGGCGGGCATGAATGTCGATGATTTCGCGGGGCGGCTTTCCTTCTTCTTCGCCATCGGTATGAACTTCTTCATGGAAGTGGCAAAGCTCAGGGCGGCGCGGATGCTCTGGACCCGCATCATGCAGGAATTCGAGCCGAAGAAGCAGTCCTCGCTGATGCTGCGCACCCATTGCCAGACCTCGGGTGTCAGCTTGCAAGAGGCCGATCCCTATAACAACGTGATCCGTACCGCTTATGAGGCGATGTCGGCGGCCCTGGGCGGTACGCAAAGCCTGCACACCAATGCGCTGGATGAGGCGATTGCGCTGCCGACCGAATTCTCGGCCCGGATCGCACGCAATACCCAGCTGATCTTGCAGGAAGAGACCGGCATCACCCATGTGATCGACCCGCTGGCCGGCAGCTACTATGTCGAAAGCCTGACCGCGCAGCTGGCCGAAGAGGCCTGGAAGCTGATCGAAGAGGTCGAGGCGATGGGCGGCATGACCAAGGCGGTGGCCACGGGGATGCCGAAGCTCCGGATCGAGGAGACGGCTGCGCGGCGCCAGGCGCTGATCGACCGCGGCGAAGAGGTGGTGGTCGGCGTCAACAAATATCGCAAGCCCAAAGAAGACCCGATCGACATTCTGGAGATCGACAATGTGAAAGTGCGCGACAGCCAGATCGCGCGGCTGAATCATATCCGTGCCACCCGCGACCAGGTGGCCTGTGATGCGGCGCTTCTTGAACTGGGGCGGCGTACGGTCGAGGGCGGCAATCTGCTGGAGGCGGCGGTGGAATGCGCGCGGGCGCGGGCCAGCCTTGGCGAGATAAGTCTTGCGATGGAAGGCACATTCGGGCGTCACAGGGCGGAGGTGAAGACATTGGCAGGGGTTTACGGCGCGGCCTATGAGGGCGATGCGGGCTTTGAGGCGATCCAGAAAGACGTCGAGGCTTTCGCCGAGGAAGAGGGCCGTCGCCCCCGGATGCTCGTCGTCAAGATGGGCCAGGACGGCCATGATCGCGGCGCCAAGGTGATCGCCACCGCCTTTGCCGATATCGGGTTCGACGTCGATGTCGGCCCGCTGTTTCAGACCCCGGAAGAGGCGGCCCAGGACGCGATTGACAACGACGTCCATATCGTCGGCATCTCGTCGCAGGCGGCGGGGCACAAGACGCTTGCGCCCTTGCTGATCGAGGCGCTGAACAAGGCGGGCGCCGGCGATATCATGGTGATCTGCGGCGGCGTGATCCCGCAGCAGGATTACGACTATCTGAAAAACGCGGGCGTGAAGGCGATTTTCGGTCCGGGCACCAATATCCCCGACGCCGCAAAAGAGATCCTCGATCTGATCCGGGCTGCCCGCAGCTGAAGGCTGCGCTATGATGTGGGAAAGGGGGGCGATTCCGCCCCCCTTTTTCATGCGGAGTATCCAGGTTTGCGTCTTGCCGCTTTGCTGTCATTCTCGCTGATCCTGCCATGGCCTGCGCAGGCGGAAACGCGGCTTCTGGATTTCCTTGGCCAGGAGGCTTGCGCGGTCGGGCCTGCCACCCGTGACAAGGCCCTGGCGGCGGGGATCCGGGCTTTGGAGTTCGATGCTTTCATGGACAATGCGGCGACCACAAGGGAGGGCGCATGGCTGGTGATCGCGCCTGAGGATTGCACGATTCTGATGCCGAAGATCGGGACAGAGCTTTCCTTCACCGACCCCGACATTGCGGCACTGATCTCAGGCCCCGAAGGCGTGGATGACTATAGCGGGCCGGGCTGCTTTATCGGTTATGTCGATGATATGGTTCGGGCGCTGATGAAAAGCCGGGGCTGGGACGAGGCGAAGGCCAATCGTGAATATTTCCGCCTGCTTGGCGCGGGGTTTGCCTCGGGCGAGGTTGGGTTTTACGGCGAGAACCCTTTGGAGACGCCTTATTCTTCGCGCTATATAGGACCGGGTTGTGATCAGGGGCCGGGCGTGGCGGAGATCCGTGCCAGCCATGACTTCCTGACCGCGCATTTCGATCAGATCATCCGCGAGGCGGGCTCTTATGTCGCTTGCAAAGAGGGCGCCGCGATCTCTTCCGGATGGATCGGGCCGATACAACAGGACTGGAGCGAGCGCGGGGCAAAGAATGTCTGGCTCGTGGTCGAGCTGCTTTTCCTCTCGATGGCGGCCGGGTGGCAACAGGGCTGGGACCATGAGAAGAAGGGCACTCCACGCCCGCCGCTTTGCCGCGAGCAGCCGCTGGAACAGGACTGGAGCCGCATGGAGTAGCGGGGCAGCCTTTGCCACAGCCAGCCTGGGCGAAGGCCTTGAAAATACCGGAAAACCCGGCATTAGCGCTTGCGGCGCGCGGGAAAACCGCAAGAATGGCATAAAAATGCTGACCAGAATGCTGACCGGGGAGAAACCGATGAAACTGAAATCGCTGCTGGTAAGCGGTATTGCCGCTCTTGCCCTCGCCCCTGTTCTTGCGCAGGCCGAAGGGGTGAAGGTCGGCATGATCACCACTCTGTCCGGCGGCGGTGCGGGGCTTGGGGTCGATACCCGTGACGGCTTTCTGCTGGCGCTGAAAAACGCGGGCGAGGCCGGCAAGGCGGTCGAGCTGATCATCGAGGATGACCAGCAAAAGCCCGATATCGCGGTGCAGATCGCCGATAAGATGATCCAGTCCGATGAGGTTGATCTTTTGACCGGCATCGTCTGGTCGAATCTTGCCATGGCGGTGGTGCCGGCGGCGGTGGCGCAGGAGAAGTTCTACCTCTCGACCAATGCGGCGCCCTCGGCGCTGGCCGGCGCGGGCTGCAATCCGAAATATTTCTCGGTCTCGTACCAGAATGACAATCTGCATGAGGCGGCCGGCGCCTATGCCAATCAGGCCGGTTACGGCAAGGCATTCATCATGGCGCCGAATTACCCGGCCGGGATCGACAGCCTTACCGGCTTCAAGCGGTTCTACGAGGGCGAGGTCGTCAACGAGCTTTACACCCAGGTCGGCCAGACCGATTTCGCCGGCGAGATTGCGCAGATCAAGGCCTCGGGTGCCGATACGGTGTTCTTCTTCCAGCCGGGTGGCATGGGCATTGCCTTCATCAAGCAATATGCGGAATCCGGCTCGGAAATCCCGCTGATCGGGCCTGGATTCTCGTTCAGCCAGGACGTGCTGCCGGCGGTGGGCGATGCGGCATTGGGCGCGAAGAATTCCGGCAACTGGTCGCCAGATCTCGAGAATGAGGCGAACAAGGCCTTTGTCGCCGGGTTCGAGGCCGAATATGGTCGTCTGCCCTCGCTTTACGCGGCTTATGCTTATGACACCGCCAATCTGTTGCTCTCCGCGATGGCAAAGGCCGATATCAACGACGCCGATGCCTTCCGCGCCGCGCTTAAAGAGGCCGATTTCGCCACCGTGCGCGGCAAGTTCAGCTTTGGCCCGAACCAGCACCCGATCCAGGACATCTATATGCGCGAGGTAATCAAACGCGAGGATGGCACCCTGACCAACCGCATCATCGACAAGGCGCTGGAAGACCGTTCCGACGCCTATGCGGCCGAATGCCAGATGTGACGCCTTGCTGCGCAAAAGACACGGGCCGCATAAGCTGCGGCCCGTAATGCATTGAAGGATAATGGGTTTGATGCTGCTGGCCGAGCAGATCCTCAACGGTCTGCAATATGGGATGATGCTGTTCCTGATGGCGGCCGGGCTCACGCTGGTCTTCGGCGTGATGGGGCTGATCAACCTCGCACATGGCGCGCTTTACATGCTGGGCGCCTTTGCCTGCGCCTTTGTGGCGGGGATGAGCGGGTCCTATCTCATGGGACTTGCCGCAAGCCTTGCGCTGGCTGCAGGCATCGGCGCGCTGGTCGAGATCACCGTGCTGCGGCGGCTTTATGCCCGCGACCATCTCGATCAGGTTTTGGCCACCTTCGCGCTGATCCTGGTGTTTTCCGAGGGCTGCCGCTGGGTTTTCGGGAATTTCCCGCTTTATCTGACGCTGCCGCCCTGGGCTTCGGGGGCGGTCACCCTGCCGGGCGGGCTGCAATACCCGTTGTTTCGCCTGTTGATCATCCTTGTCGGCACGCTGGTGGCGCTGGCGCTTTACCTGCTGATCACCCGCACCCGCCTTGGCACCCGCATCCGCGCCGGCGAGGCCGACCGCGAGATGACCGCCGCCCTGGGCATTGATATCGCGAAGCTTTACACCCTGGTCTTCGCGCTTGGCGCCGGGCTTGCGGGGCTTGCCGGCGCGCTGGTCGGCACCATCCAGTCGGTCCAGGTGGGGATGGGAGAGCCGGTGCTGATCCTCGCCTTCGTCGTCATCGTGATCGGCGGCATCGGCTCGGTCAAAGGCGCGCTGGCCGGCGCATTGCTGGTGGGCATGACCGACACGCTCGGCAAAGCGTTTTTGCCGGGGCTGCTTGCCGGTTTCATGCCCCAGGCCAGTGCCAATACGATGGGGGCGGGGCTTGCCTCGATGCTGATCTATATCCTGATGGCGCTGGTGCTGGTCATCCGCCCCCAGGGTCTGTTCGGAGCAAAGGCATGAGCCGCGAGATGCTGATCAACCTCTCGATGCTGGCGGTGCTGATCCTGACTGGTGTGATCGCGCATCTGGCCGGGCAGGGCTTTGTGGTGACGCTTGCGACCAAGGCCGCGATCTTCGCGCTGGCGGGGATGGGACTGAACCTCTGCCTTGGCTATGGCGGGTTGATCTCTTTTGGCCATGCGGCGTTTTTCGGGATCGGCGGCTATGTCTGCGGCATCCTCGCGCTGCATGCGGCCAATGCGATGCCACTGGTCGCGGGCTGGAGCGGGTCGAACCAGATGCTGCTGATCTGGCCTCTGGCGATGCTGGGGGCCGGGCTGATCGCGGTGCCGATCGGGGCGCTTTCCCTGCGCACCTCCGGCGTCTATTTCATCATGGTGACGCTCGCCTTCGCGCAGATGGTCTATTATTTCGCGATCTCCTGGCCGCAATATGGTGGCGATGACGGGATGAGTTTTTACACCCGCAACCAGTTTCCTGGCATCAATACGCTGAAACCATTCGGGTTTTTCCTGATCTGTGCCGGGGTTCTGGTCGTGGTCACCGCCGTGATCGCGCTGATCACGCGGTCGCGCTTTGGCCTTGTGCTGGGCGCCGCGCGGCAAAACCGCATCCGGGTCGAGGCCGCCGGCATCCGCCCCTTTCCCGTCCTGCTGACCGCTTTCGTGCTTTCCGCGATGATCACCGGGCTTGCGGGGGCGCTTTATGCCGATCTGAACCGCTTTGTCAGCCCGACCATGCTCAGCTGGCATATGTCGGGGGAAATCATGGTCTTCGTCATCCTCGGCGGTGTGGGGCGGCTTTGCGGCCCGGTCGCGGGCGCGGGTCTCTATGTGTTGATGGAGCATCTGCTGGGCGGCATTACCGACTACTGGCAGATCCTTCTCGGGCTGGTGCTGCTGACGGTGGTGATGCTGGCGCCGGGCGGGCTGATCGGGATCCTGAGCGGGAGGGCCCGACATGGCTGATCCGGGGACTGATCCGGCGGCTGGTCCGGTGCTGGAGATCCGCAATCTGGTGAAACGCTTCGGCGCGCTGGCCGCGACCGATGATGTCAGCCTGACTCTTTTGCCGGGGGAGATCCATGCGCTGATCGGACCCAATGGCGCCGGGAAATCCACCCTGATCCGCCAGATCACCGGCGAGGTCCGTCCCGATTCCGGCGCGGTGTTTTTCGCCGGAACCGGGATCACGGGGCTTGGGCCGGCGGCACGCAGCAGGCTGGGACTGGCGCGTTCTTTTCAGGTCTCGCAGCTGCTGCCCGATTACACGGTCTTGCAGAACGTGCTGCTGGCGGTGGCAGGAGCCTCGGGCGGTGCTTTCCATTTCCTGCGCAATCCTCTGAAGGATCCGCGACTTTTGCCACAAACGCTTACACATATCGAACATTCTGGCCTTTCCGGGCGTGAGGCGATCCAGGTCGCATTCCTCTCGCATGGGGAACGTCGCCGGCTGGAAATCGCCATGGCGCTGGCGCTGAGGCCCAGGGCCTTCCTGCTGGACGAGCCGATGGCCGGGATGGGGGCCGAGGGCGCGAAAGACCTGACGCGGCTTTTGTCAGACCTGCGGCATCAGGCTCCGGTTTTGCTGGTCGAACATGATATGGATGCGGTCTTTGCCCTCGCCGACCGCATCTCGGTGCTGGTTTATGGCCGCATCATCGCAACCGGCACGGTGGCCGAGATCCGCGCCAATCCGGAGGTGCGCCACTCCTATCTCGGGGGGGATGCATGAGCCTGTTGCAGCTTGATCAGGTCACCGCCGGATATGGCCCCGTCCAGGCGCTGTTCGGCGTGTCTTTTGCCCTGGGCGAGGGCGAGGTGCTGGCGCTGATGGGGCGCAACGGCATGGGGAAATCGACCACGATCCGGGCGCTGTGCCGGATGATGCCGCTGACCGGCGGAGGGGTGCGCTTTGCCGGGCAGGATATATCCGGCCTCGCCTCGCATCAGGCGGCGCGGCTGGGGATCGGCCTCGTGCCCGAAGGCCGGCGCTGTTTCGCGCCGCTCAGCGTGCTGGAAAACCTGACCGTGGCGGCGCGGCGGGGGCCGTGGGATCTTGCCCGCGTCCATGCGCTTTTCCCGCGCCTGAAAGAGCGCAGCGCACAGCCCGCCCGCACGCTTTCCGGGGGCGAGCAGCAGATGCTGGCGATTGGCCGGGCGCTGATGACCAATCCGCAGCTTCTGGTGCTGGATGAGGCGACCGAGGGGCTGGCGCCGGTGGTGCGCCAGGAGATCTGGCAGGCGATCAACCGGCTGAAAGCCGATGGTCTGTCGCTGCTGATCGTCGATAAACTTCTGAAGGAAATCAGTCAGGTGGCCGACCGCGCGGTGATCCTTGAGCGCGGACGACCGGTCTGGGAAGGGGCGCCGGCAAGCCTTGCCCCGGATCAGGCCGACCGCTGGCTGGGCCTGTAGCTCAGGCGGTCGCCGTCTCGTCCAGCGTCCAGGCGAAACCGGAAAACCCGTCGCGGAAGGCAAAGATCACCAGGTGTTTGTCGACGATATAGCGCGCCTCGATGATCCCGCGCACATCCTCGGCCGAGACCTTCACCGTAAGGCCGCTGGCATCGGCCGCCATCTCGACCGGGCCCGGGCCCAGCGTGGCGCGGCCATGATGGGCATCGACCTCGACCTCGATCTTATGGGCGAAATGTTTGAACAGCTGTTGCATATATTTCGAGCCATTCGGGGTCTCGAAACGGGCCGAGGATGTCAGCATCGCGGGATCCTTTTCTTTACCCCTCAGGATCTAAGAGGGGAATTCCCTGTGGGCAAGGCCGGGAATTGCAGAACGGGGCCTTCCTGTCGTGCTTTGGCGCACCAAAGGGAGGCATGTGGCGACAAAGCTGTGATCAGTGCACGAGACGCAGATGCCGGGCTGCCGGGCGATGGGTCGGCTGTTGCGACGGGCGCTGAGAGGCGGCGCTGGCCGGGATCGAGGCGAGGCTCTCGGCGCGGGCGGCGGCTTTGGCGGCTGCGGTCTTCTCGGCATCCGCAGCCGGGAAGCGGGCGGCAAAAGACAGCGCCACCTGGATCAGCATCGGATCCATCCTGCCGCCGGTCACCTCAAGCACCGGGCCGCGCGCCAGATCGGCCCGGTCGCGCCGCATCGCATGCAGCATGAGGCAAAAGGCGGCCTCTTCCGGCGTCACCTGGTCGCGGCAGGATATGCAAAGCGGGTTGGCATAGTGGAAATCGGCCTCGCGCGCCTGGCGCAGGGCCTGGATCACCGCCAGCAGTCCATGCGCGATCTGCGGCCCGCGCGCCTGGCCCCAGCGTTCGGCGGCGATGGAATAGGCGCCCTGCCAGGCCTGGCTTTCCGGGCGGGCGAAAGCGGTCATAAAATGGCGGGTGACGGCCAGAAGTCCGGTCTCGAAGGCGTCAAGCCCGAGCGTGGCAAGTGGCATGGCATCGGCAGAGGCGAGATGGTCAGGCATCGGGGCAGGGGGCTCCGGTCGGGGGGCCGCTTCGCGAAAGCGCGGACCTGGCCCATGAGGTCAGGTCAGGCGAAAACGGACGGGATTGCAGAAAACGGGGACGGCAATTCGCGCACAGGCATCCTGGATGGGGCAGCCGGGGTGGTGGAATGGCTGAGGCCCTGGCACATCTGGCGAAAGCTGGACGATTATTTCCTATTAAAATACTCGGAATTATGCAAGCTGAAAATACCCTGCCTTTTCAGGGCATCGCGAGCCTCTGCGGCTGGATGCCGCCGCATGTGGCCCTCCGTAAAAGGAAGGCCGCCCGGCGCGGGATCCTCCGGGCCGGGCGGCAGGGGCAGATCTGGCGCCGTGATCTCAGTCGCGGACCCCATAGGTGACAGTGTCGGAGGACCCGGCGATGAAGCCGGCCCGGAGCAGTTGCGGCGAAGCAGTGCCGCCGGTATCGGCGATATCCGAAATCACGCCGTAATCCTCAGCCAGCACCTGCGGGCCGGTCAGGAAACTGCGCGGCGCGATCACCAGCAGCATCACCGCCCCATAGACCAGCACGAAAAGCAGCGTGGCGACTATGGGGCCGCGCAAGAGCCCCCGCTTCTGCGAAATATCGTTCATGTCATTCTCCCTCGGGCAGCTTCGGGAACCGGAACGAGCTATGGCAGCAGTCTGGCATGAAACAGGGGCTTTGTGGTTCTCACTTATTGCGATGTTTTGGGAAAATGTTCCTGTGTTCTGCCGAATTCTGTAAGGGCCGGCTATCCATCTGTTGAATTCTTCGCGCCTGCGGGAATTTTTTCGCATCTGCAGCATTGCGGCGTCCTGCAGGCAGGATCGTCGGCGCCATGACGGAGGGCACAGCGATAGAAAAACCCTGCCGGATTGCGCAGGCAGGGTCGGATTCTACAGGATGTGGTGATCCTGATCAGTAGCAGACATACCAGTATTCGCAGTAGCCATACCAGTCGCACCAGTATTCCCAGTAGCACATGGCGCGGTTCTGGGTTTCGGCGGCATCGCGCAGGCTTTCGGCTTTGGCGACGACCAGGGCGTCGTCTTTGGCAAGCGCAACGGCCTCGTCCAGCACCTTGCCCAGATCGACCGGCGTGCCGCTGGTTTCAATCGTGGTGCCGGCGGAAACGTCGAGCATCATCTGCACGCCGGCGATCATCGCCAGTGCATCGCCTTTGGAGCGACCATAGTTGATTATCGCATTGGCGGTTTGCAGGGTGGAGCCCTTTTCAGCCTGTTCGGCGGGCTTCATCGCGGGGGGCGCGGTGGGGGTTTCGGCGGTTACCGGAATGCCGGATGTGGCTACGGCCGCGGCAAAGGCCAGCAGGGTGAAAAAGCGTTTCATTTTTATCTCCGGTTCCGGAACGGCGGTCGTGCTCCGGTTGAAAATGGGTGTGTCGCTTCGCTCAGGATCTGTCTGCGGCACGCTGCAAGACTGCTGGATCCAGAGAGTTCCGGCAAATGAAAATCATCGTCACAAAGCCGGAATGGGCGGGCAGACCGCTGTTTCAGCCCGTCATCGGAGGAGATTTTCGCCACCCGTTGCAGCCCCTGCCGGGGCCGGCCTTGCCTGTGCGGCCGGCCCCGGGGGTCAGCTGCGGATGCCGGCGAAGCGCTGTTGCCAGTCGGCGCGCTCTTCATCGGTGATTTTGCGGAAGAGGTTTTCCGGCACGCTGAAGGGGCTGCCGGCGGCGACCCCGGCCATCGCGTCGGCGACGTCGTCGGGCCAGGTCCAGTCTTCATGGTCGAGGGACGCCATCATCGCCGCCGCCGCATCCGGGATGAAGGGGCGCGACAGCACCGCATAGAGCCGGATCAGGCCGAAGCCGAAACGCACGATTGCCTGGGCGGCCTCGGGATCGGTTTTCACCACCGTCCAGGGCGCGGCGGATTGCAGATATTCATTGCCCGCGACCCAGATCGCGCGCAACTCTGCCGCCGCCTTGCGGACCTCGATCGCATCCATCAGCCGTTCATATTCGCGCACACGCGCCGTCAGATCGGCGATCAGCGCAGTCTCCTGCGGGCCGTAAGCCCCCCCCGAAGGCACCTCATCGCCGAATTTCGACTTCGCGAATTTGGTGATGCGGGAGACGAAATTTCCCAGCACATCGGCGAGATCCTTGTTCACCGAGACCTGGAAATTCTCCCATGTGAATTCCGCATCCGAGCTTTCCGGCGCATGGCTCAGCAGCCACCAGCGCCAGTAATCGGCAGGCAGGATCGACAAAGCCTGGTCCATGAACACGCCGCGCCCGCGCGAGGTCGAGAACTGGCCGCCGTCATAATTCAGATAGTTAAACGATTTCAGGTAGTCCACGAGCTTCCACGGCTCGCCCGAGCCAAGGATCGTCGCCGGGAAAGACAGCGTATGGAAGGGGACGTTGTCCTTGCCCATGAACTGGTAATAGGTGACATCTGCCGCGCCCTTATCGGTGCGCCACCAGCGTTCCCAGTCGTCTGCCGGGCGGCCCTGGGCATCGGCCCATTCCGCCGTGCAGGCGATATATTCGATGGGGGCATCGAACCAGACATAGAAGACCTTGCCCTCCATCCCCGGCCAGGGCTGGTCACCCTTTTGCACCGGGATGCCCCATTTCAGATCGCGGGTGATGCCGCGATCCTGCAGCCCGTCGCCGTCATGCAGCCATTTCTTCGCAATCGAGGTGGTCAGGATCGGCCAGTCTTTCTTGCTGTCGATCCAGGCCCCGATCTCGCCCTTCAGCGCCGACTGGCGCAGGTAGAGATGTTTGGTCTCGCGCAGCTCAAGATTGGTCGAGCCGGAAATCGTCGAATGCGGATTGATCAGATCGGTCGGGTCCAGCTGCTTGGTGCAATTGTCGCATTGGTCCCCCCGCGCGCTCTCGAAGCCGCAATTCGGGCAGGTGCCCTCGATATAGCGGTCGGGCAGGAAGCGGCCATCATCGACCGAATAGAACTGCTGCTCGCTCACCTCGCGGATCAGCCCGTTATCGGCCAGCACCCCGGCGAAATGCTGGGTGAGGCGGTGGTTTTGCGGGCTGGAAGAGCGGCCGAAATGGTCAAAGCTGAGCCGGAATCCCCTGGCCAGATCGGCCTGGACGACATGCATCTCGCGGCAATAGTCCTCGACGGGCTGGCCGGCCCTGGCGGCGGCCAGCTCAGCGGGCGTGCCATGCTCGTCGGTTGCGCAGATGAACATCACCTCATCGCCGCGCCCGCGCTTGTAGCGCGCGAAGAGATCGGCGGGCAGCTGCGAGCCGACAAGGTTTCCCAGGTGCTTGATCCCGTTGATATAGGGAATGGCCGAGGTGATCAGAATGCGTGCCATGGATGTGCCCTTTGCAATCGTCCCGCTCCCATAGCGCAGGATGCGCGGCCATGCCAGTGCGGCAAAGGCCGTGGGGTCAGGGCGGGGCCGGGTCTGCGGCCCGCGCAGATTCATCTTTGGACGAGTGCGGCGCCGGAGTAGATTTCCGGCAATGCAGGCCGCCTGCTGCCCCGGCTGATGAAAATCGGCAGCCCCTATGACAGGACAATTCCGATGACCCTTACCATTGTGACCTCCAATCTTATCGGCGCCGGTGCCCAGTTCACTTTTGCCGCGAATGGTGATCAGCTTTATGTCGCGCGCGGCGCTGTGGTCGCCTCGACCACGGGGCCGGTTTTCGCGGGTATCGACCGTGAAGCTCTCGGTCTTACAATCGCGGGCGAGGTCGTCTCCGGCAATATGCAGACGTTCCGCATCGGGGCGGATATGACCATATTGAGTGGCGGCAGCTTCACCTCTTTTCAGACGGCTGCTGTCAATGCGGCGTTGTTTTTCTCTGGCAGCGACGCCAGTTTTACGAATTTTGGCAGTCTGAACGCGTCGATGGGTATCGGCGTTCTTGCGCGTGCCCCCGGGATTATTGTGACGAATCATGGTGACATATCGGCTGCCTCACCAGTTTTCGTCTATGATGCGAACGCGTCGCGGGTTGTGAATGGCGGCAGGATCGCGGCATCCAGCGCCAATGATGCGTCGGTCAACTACCGCTACAATAACGGTCTTGTCGTCGATTACAGCAGCTTTGCTTCGGTGACGAATCTGGCCACAGGCGTCATAACCGCGACCGGAGAAACCGGTGCCGGCGTCCGCTTCGGAGCAGGTACTGAAGGCGGCGTTCTGATGAATTCCGGGCTGATCGAGTCGCTGCAGGATTTCGGGGTGAGCCTTGAGACTGCCCCTGAAAGTGGCGCGGCGATCCGGGTGTTCAACTGGGGCAGCATCAGCGGTGGTGACGGGGCGTTTCTGGGCAGCGCCAATGGCGATGCGCTGATGAATCGGGGGCTCTTGCGCGGCCGGGTCGATCTGGGCAGCGGCAACGACCTGTTCGACAACCGCAATGGCCGGGTCGATGGCGATGTGATGCTGGGAGACGGCGCCGATACCTATAATGGCATGCTCAACGCGGTGGTGAATGGCACGATCTATGGCGGCGCGGGCGCGGATTCCCTGTTCGGTGGGATGAATTCCGATGTGATCTATGGCGATGACGGCAATGACCGTATCGTCGGTTTCGAGGGGGATGACAGTCTTTACGGCGGCTTGGGCGACGACGTCATTGCCGGGCGCGAGGGTCAGGATCTGGTGGATGGCGGCGCGGGCAATGACAATATCTCTGGCGGTTACGGCGATGATACCGTCTTTGGCGGCGCGGGCGCCGATACGATCCAGGGCAATGAGGGCAATGACCGCCTTGTCGGCGGTGCCGGCGGTGATTTCCTTTACGGCGGCGCGGGGCAGGATGTTTTCGTGTTCAACGGCGTCTCGGACAGCCCCTTTGCGGTGGTGGCCGACCGCGACCGGATCATGGATTTCGTAAGCGGCGAGGATATGATCGAGCTGACGCAGATCGACGCCAACACAACCCTCGCCGGCGATCAGGCCTTTAGCTTTATCGGGGCGGCGGCATTTTCCAGTGTCGCCGGGCAATTGCGCTATGATGCGGCGACCGGGCTGGTCAGCGGCGATGTGAACGGCGACGGGGTGGCCGATCTCGCCTTTGCGATCATCACCCGCCCGGCGGTGCTTTCGGCGGCTGATTTCTTCCTCTGAGCCGCCAGAACCTGATCGCCTTGCCCCGGGGGCGGATGCCCTCCGCCCCGGGGATCTGAACACTCCTCGCACCAGGCAAAGGCCAGGCGCATCCTATCCCTGTTGAACCGGCCCATATCTATCGCGGAGCCTTCAGAAGATCGGTGACGGATATCAACCCGGATGCCGACCTTTGGGCACCGCCTGTCAGCACCCTGCGTCGGCGTCCCATATCCGGATCCTGTCGGGGGGGGGACGTTCGGGCCCTGTCGGGGTGGCTGTTGCAGGGGGGCGGGCAGCGGCGCTTCCCTCCGGAAAACATGGATGCGCTGGTTTTGAACGGAGCCAAAGGGACCGTCATGGTGGATCTCTGGTCCTGGCGATAAACTATTTCAATTGCTTGTCCTTTTGCCCGGGTGCGGCTTTGCCCCATGCGCTGACCATCGGTTCCAAATGGGCGCTTTGTTCATCCCGGCCGGTTCGACAGACCCGATCTCGTCGGTCTGATGACCCCGGACAACGGCGCCGGGTGTAAATCCGGCACCATAGCGGAACCCGATCCGCTGAGCATCGACGGCAATGGCGGCGCGCTCTTTTCCAGTGCCGGCAGCATCACAGGCTGCCGGCCCCTGGGGCCGCAAGCGGGGCCGGCGCTGCCCTGCGGATGCCGATGCCCTGAAGCGGTCTTTCCCGCCACCGCCACCGCCCCCCGCGCGACCGGCGCCGGGGCTGCGGCGCTCGCCTGGGGTCTGACCGGCGTTCCGGCCTTTTTCAAAACCATGGCCTGATCCTGTCCGGGCGGTATCGCGGTTTCCCGTTGGACTATCCGGCGACAATTGTCCCATCCCCGACCATCCTGAACCGGGGCAGGTTTCAGAGGGGAGGCCGGCTCGTTTCGCGGCAGCAGTCGCGGCGCCCTGATCGGCGATGGGGTGACGGGGGGCATGACAGCCCCGATAACCGCGGTGGCGTGATTTCCGGCGACTGGTATCGTGGCGCCGGACGTGACATTTTCGCGTTGGAAGAGCCCGGCGGATGGAGCGGCCTGAACAATGGCTATACCCCGTCCTGGAGCCGGATCATTGATTTTATGCAGGGCCAGCACCTGACCGACCTGTCGCGGATCGGGGTCAATATCCATCTGACCGGCGCCAGGCTTTCAGCGGCGCATTCGTCCCGGTGGGCTCCGGCCGGGTCGGAAAGCTGCAAATCCAATACCTCAACATCTATTATGCCACCAATAAGATTACGAAACTATTCCGGGATGTTAACGGCGACGGATGCGCGGATTTCACCTTGGGATATAGAATGTGACAGGCCCGTCCGCTGTTGATGAGGTCATCTTGCGGCTGCGAAAGGGCAATCCGGGCCGATTTGCCCGCGATGATATCTGTGCAGATGCGTCCATGCCTTGCCTCTGCCGCTGGCTCCCGGCAGTGTCGCCCCAGGTCTGCCATACGGGCCTGCCGAAAATGGAGCGCGGATATGAAACTGATTCCCCTCGGGCGCTCTGGCCTGACCGTGACCGAACTTTGCCTCGGCACCATGACCTGGGGCAGCCAGAATACCGAGGCCGAGGCCCATGCCCAGGCCGATCTGGCGCTGGATCACGGCATCACCTTCTGGGACACGGCCGAGATGTATCCGGTCAATCCGGTGCAGGCTGGGACCATCGGGCTCAGCGAAGAGATCACCGGCTCCTGGCTGAAGGCGCGGGGCGGGCGTGACCGCCTGGTGATCGCCAGCAAAATCACCGGCCGGGGGCGCCATGTCCGCCCCGGCCAGCCGATCAGCGGCGCCTCCCTGCGCGAGGCGGCCGAGGCCTCGCTCAGGCGGTTGAACACCGATTACATCGACCTCTATCAGCTGCACTGGCCGAACCGGGGCAGCTACCATTTCCGCCAGAACTGGGCCTATGCGCCGACCGGCATCGACCGCACCGCCGAGACCTCTGCGATGACCGAAATCCTGACCACCGCCCAGGCCCTGATTGCCGAGGGCAAGATCCGGGCCATCGGATTGTCGAATGAAACCGTCTGGGGCACGGCGCGCTGGCTGCATCTGGCCGATACGCTGGGCTTGCCGCGCATGGTCAGCAGTCAGAATGAATATTCGCTGCTGTGCCGGCAATTCGACACCGACCATGCCGAGCTTTCGCTGATAGAGGATGTGCCGCTGCTGGCCTATTCCACCCTGGCGACCGGGCTTTTGTCGGGGAAATATGCCGGTGATGTGACGCCATCAGACAGCCGGCGGGCGGTGGTGCCCGATCTGGGCGGCCGGATCACGCCGCAGGTGTTTCCGGCGGTGGCGGCCTGTCTCGCGGTGGCGGCAAAGCACGGGCTGAACCCGGTGCAGATGGCGATTGCCTTTTGCCGCTCGCGCCCCTTCACCACGATCCCGATCATCGGGGCGACGAAACTTGCCGATCTGGCGGTCTGTGCCGGCGCGGCGGGGATGGCGCTGTCGCCCGAGGTGCTGGCCGATCTGGATGCGGTGCATCGCGACCATCCGCGCCCGTTCTGAACGCGTCCCGGCTGCTTCCCGCTTGCCCATATGGCGGTTTCCGGGCAGTCTCGCGCGCAACAATAAACACGGGCAAGAGCGGCGGGTCAGCCGATGACAGGTATGGCGTATCGGGTTTTCACTGCGGTTGCGGCAGTCATGCTGGCACTGGCGCTGGCCGCGTGTCTGCCGGGGCTGGATAAGACGGGACGGGACAAGACAGGGGCGGGCAAAGCCACCGGCACGAATATCATCACCGGCGACGCGATCGAGGCGACCCCGCTTGGGCTGCCCGGCGGCGGCGGGCCAAAGCCCGCACAGGCCGGGGCGAAGGCGGGCGCGCAGGATGCGGCTCTCCCGGCAGCCGCAGAAAGCTCTGATGCGCCCGGCCAGAAACCCGCAGGCGAGAGCGGCACTGTTGCGGCTGCGGTGGGGAAAAACCCCGATCCCACGGCGGCAGACACAACCTCAGGCGCAGACCCAACCTCAGCCGCTGGCACCGATCCTGCCGCTGCTGCAGCGGCGGCACCCGCTGATCCAAAACCCGCGCCGCCCGAAGTGAACCCCTTCGATGCCGCCGCCCGCCTGGCCTGCGAAAAGGACAAGGGCGTTTGGGCCAGCACCGGAACCGGCTTCAACAGCTGCGCATGGGCCACAAAGGATTCCGGCAAACGCTGCACCAACGCGACCCAATGCGATGGCCAATGCCTCGCGCGCTCGGGCACCTGCGCACCCTACAGACCGCTTTTCGGCTGCAATGAGATTCTCGATGACAGCGGGCGGAGGATGACCGAATGCCTGCAATGACCCTGCCGCGCCGCTTTGCGCCAGCACTTGCCGGTCTTGTACTGCTGCTCCAGGCCTGTGGTCCGCGCGCGCCAGATCCGGTAAGCCGGACAGTGTTCCGCTCAGCCGGGGCCGGGATCTGGTCCGCCGCCGCCTTCCAGCCCGCCCGGATCGAGGGAGACTGGCACCAGGCCGCCGGCTTCACCGCCGGCGCAGCGCAGGGCTGCGCCCCCGGCGGCGCGGTGTTCAGCCGCAATGCGGCGGGCGGGCTGTTGGTCAAAGCCCGGCTCTGCCTTGACGGGCGCGAGGTCACAGCGTCCGGCCCCGTCACCCTGACCGGCCCCGGCCGTTTCACCGTGCGGGGCATGGGGGAATGGTGGGTGATCTGGGTCGACAGCGGCTACCGCACCCTGGCCATCGCCACCCCGAAAGGCGAATTCGGCTTCGTGCTCGACCGGGGCCGCATCGGCCCCGACCGCCTGCGCGCGGCGGCCGAAATCTTCGATTTCAACGGCTATGCAAAAGATCGCCTCAAACCCTTCTGAACCTGCACCCTTCCTCTTGATAAAAATACTCCCGCCGGAGGCATCCGCCGCCGGCCAGAGATCCCGGCCTCAGAGAATACGCCGGAACATCGGCCGCGCGCCGGAATTGTCGAAAAACGGCACGCCGGGCTGCTCTCCGCCTTTCAGCAGATTGCTGATCTCGGCCAGCACCACCTCGGTGACGAAAGGCAGATCCAGCGCGCGTGCCTCGGCCAGCCCGAGCCAGGCCAGATGCGACAGCTCGTCCGAGGCCTGCGAGAAATCATCCGGATCCCCGGCCAGCCCCGCCGCATCGGCCAGGAAAAACCGTGCATCAAAGCGGCGCGGGCGCCCGGTCGGCGTGATGGCACGAAACACATAGCGCAGCCGTGCGGCACCGGGGAGATAGCCAAGCCCGGTCTCCTCGCGCAATTCGCGCAGGGCCGCCGCGACCAACCGCCCCGGCGCCTCCCCGCCCTGGGCGAGCCGCGCGGCGCAGCTCTCCTCCAGCGCGCTCACGCCCGCATCCTCATCGCCCTCATCAAGGCCTCCCCCCGGAAACACGAATTTCGACGGCATGAATACCGCCTTCGCGCCGCGCTGGCCCATCAGGATCCGCGTCTCGTCCCCATCCCGACGCGTGAGGATCACGGTAGCAGCATCGCGGATCCTTTGCTCATCCCCGCTCATTGCCACCAAATCCATGCATGCGGCGCGACCATTGCAGCCCGATGAACGCGCCCTTGATCCGGGGCAGAAAAAACAGCGACAGCGCAACGCTCGCCACCGATAAAAGCGCCGCCGTGATCAGCGGGTCCGGTGTCCATTTGGCGTAAAGCGCCAGCATCAGCGGCCCGATAATATGCCCGACGATCAGGATCGTCACATAGGCCGGCCCGTCATCGGCACGCTGATGATACAGCGCTTCATTGCAGACCGGGCAATGGTCGCGCACTTTCAGATAGCCCAGAAACAGCGGCCCGGCGCCGCAGGCCGGACAGCGGCAACGCCAGCCCCGCAGCATCGCTGGTTTCAGCGGCCTTTCTCCGGTGATCTCCCCCTCCAGCGTTGTCGCCGCTCCTCCGGCGATCCCCGCTGACCTGAGATCCTGACCGGAGGCGGATTTCGGATTGCTGCTTTGCATGATCCGTCAACTGCCTCTTCGATTTCGATTCTCTTCGCTGCCGGCAGATTAGGCAGTTCGAACCGGGTTTCACAGGGATGATTGGTCGCAGCCACCATCCGGCAGGCGGGCAGGGTGCCAGCTGTGCCCGGTCGCCTGCACTTTTACCGCCGCAATCGCGACGGAAGCGCCGCGCCCGCACGTTACAGCATTGTCAGGAAAAGGGCAGGGCGGATTGGCCCGGTACGCGGTCATTGCGCAAAAGCCGGCTTTGCGGGCGACCGGTGTTCCGGGTTAACAGATGGGAATGAACATGCCCCGGGATACGGTCGATGACGAGGATGAGGCGGCGCTGCTGGCGCGCTACGCGCTTGGCGATGCCGGCGCGGCGCGTCTCCTGACCGAGCGTCTCTTGCCGCCGGCTTTGTCCTTTGCCTGCCGTATGCTGGCCGGCGACCGCGCCGAGGCCGAGGATGTCGCGCAGGAAGCGATGCTCCGGCTCTGGCGCGCGGCCCCTGGCTGGCGCGAGGGCGAGGCAAAGGTCTCGACCTGGCTTTACCGGGTGGTGGCCAATCTGGTGACCGACCGGATCCGCAGCCGGCAGCGCCGGAACCGCCATACGGGCGGGGCGCTGCTGGAACTGGGCGATGCGCCCGAGGCGGCGGACGGCTCGCCCGGCGTCGAGGCACGGCTGATCGCGGCCGAGCGGATGGCGGCGCTGGACCTTGCGCTGGCCGCATTGCCCGGGCGCCAGCGTGAGGCGGTGGTGCTGCGCCATCTGGAAGGATTGTCGAACCCCGAGATCGCGGCGGTGATGGGGGTGGGTGTCGAGGCGGTCGAAAGCCTGACCGCACGGGGCCGCAAGGGGCTGGCTCGGGCGCTTGGGCCGTATCGGGCGCTGATGGGTTTTGAAGGAGAATGAGCGATGGGCAATGCTGAGCTGAACGGCGCAACGCTGACCGGACCGGATCTCGACCGGGTGTTCATCCGGGCGCGCGCCGGGGCGCCTGACCCTTCTGACGCGCTGATGGAGCGGGTGATGCGCGATGCTCTGGCCGCGATGCCGGCGGCTCTGGCGCCTGTCGCATCGCAACCGGCCATGGGCATGCGGAGAAGCCTCCGACAGCTCTGGTCCTCGTTCAGCGCCGGTTTCGGCGGCAGCGGCGTGGTGGCAAGCCTTGGCGCCGTGACGGCCATCGCGCTTTTCCTCGGCTATACCGCGCCCGCCGGCATCGCGGGCGGGATCCTCGCCGAGGCGCTGATGCCGCTTGCCGGCATGGCCGACACGCCTGCCGGGGACGGTGATGACGGGATCGAGATCGAGCCGGTGGCAATCTATTTTCTGGCCGGAGGCTGAGGGGGTATCGTGGTGACGGATCCGGAAACTGCTGTGCCGCAGGCCAGAACCCGCGGCTGGGTCAGGGCGCTGCTGGCACTCTCGCTGGCGGGTAATCTTGCGATTGCGGGGCTTTTTGCCGGTGCCTGGCTGGGCGCCTGGTCCGATACCGGCGCCAGCGGGCGCAGCGAAGAGCATGGGTCGGGGCGGCGCGACAATGGGCTTGGCCCGCTGGCCACCGCCATGCGCGGCGAGGACTGGCGCGCGATGCGCGAGGCCTGGGTCAGCAGGAATCCCGATCTGAAACGCGGCCATGAACAGCTGCTCGCCGATTACGACCCGCTGATGGCCGCTTTGCGTGCCGAGCCTTTCGATGCGAAGGCCATGCAGGCCGCGCTGGTGACGATCTCGGAGAACAACAGCCGCCGCCTTGTAAGCGCCAGCGAGGTGATCGGCGCCTATCTGGCGACCCTGAACGAGACCGAGCGCCGCGCCTATGCCGCAAGGCTGGAAAAGGCGTTGCAGCCGAAAAAGAAAAAGGACTGACCAGGGCCTGTGCGCTCAGGCGCAGATCATGCCCCAGTCCAGGTCGAACCGCGCCAGATATTTTCGCAGCCGGTCGGCATCATTGCGGCTGGATTTTTCGCTGCGTGAGGCCGCGAAAAGCCGCCGCCCCGCAGCTGAGAGGCTGGGACAGGCGCGGCAGGCGCGGATCACAGCCGCAAGTTGCGCCCGGTCGAATTCGTCAATGGAATCCGGATCCTGCACGATAGCGGTGAGCAGCGCCCTGTCGCCATCCGCCCCGGCTGCCTGCCATTGCGCTTGCAGCAGCGCGATTTCCGCCTCGACCATCGGCACGGTGATGCGGCCGCGTTCGGCCAGGACGGCAAGCCGATGCACTGATGCATCCAGATCGCGCAGATTGCCGGGCCAGGATGTGGCGGGGTCTTTGGCGAAACGCTGATAGCGCGCCAGCGCGTCGGCGTTGAAGCCGGTGCGGCGGCCGAGGCCGCGCTCGCTGGCGCTGAGCAGCGCCGCTGTCAGCGCCGCAATATCCTCGCGCCTTTCGCGCAAAGGGGGCAGGCGAAAGACCCATTGCGACAGCCGGGCGTAAAGGTCGGGACGCAGCCGCCCCTCTTGCGCCAGCGCGCCGGGTTCGCCGGTGCAGGAGGCGATCAGGTGGAACCGTGCGGTCACCTCGGCCTCGGAGCCGATGGGGCAATAGCGTCCGGTCTCGATCACCTGCAACAGCGCCGCCTGTTCAGCGGGGCCAAGCGCGTCGATCTGGTCGAGAAACAGCACGCCGCCATCCGCCTCGCGCAGAAAGCCGGGCCGCTCGCTGCCCTGGATGCCGGTGGCGCTGCGACGCTGGCCGAACAAGGCCGCCAGCGCGCCGGGCCCTGCAAGCGTGGCGCAATTCACCTGTACCAGCCGGCCTTTGACCCGGCGGCGGATCAGTTTCAGCTCATGGATGCGGGCGGCGAGGGCGGATTTGCCGGTACCTGGCTCGCCGGTCAGCAGGATCGGCGCATCCGACGCCGTGGCGACCAGGTCGAGCCGTTCGGCCAGCGCCAGCATTGCGGGGCTGGCGGTCTCGACACCCTCCAGCAGCAGCGCGGAATGCGCGCGCGCGGCAGCCTCGAACCGGCGCTGAAGCGCGTTGTAGCGTGCGAGATCAAGGTCGATCACATCCAGCGTGCCACTGGGCTGGGCCTCACTCCGGGGCGGGCCGGTCTGCACCAGCCGCGCCGGCACATGGCGGCTTTCCGACAAGAGAAACCAGCAGATCTGGGCCACATGGGTGCCGGTGGTCAGGTGGATATGATAGCGCTCGCGGTCCTCGTCGAACCCGTAGCCGGCGGCGAAATCGTAAAGCCGGCCATAGACTTCCTGGAAATCCCAGGGATCGGCCATGTCGATCTGCACCAGCCGCACCTCGGTTACAGGCGAGACATGGCCGATCGCCGCCTGAACAGTGCAGGCCAGATTATAATGGCGCGCGTCATGGATCAGTTCCAGCCGGTCGACCGGGAAACCGGGATGGGCGCAAAGCTGCACCGAGGGGCGCCAGCTGCGCCTTTTGCCCATATCGAGCTGGGTGCCGAGAAAGCCGATGACGATATTGCGCATGAGGTACGATCCTGTGAGATAAATTTATATACCACAGGATATAATTTTTCTTCAACAGAATCGCCGACTAGTCGAATATTCAATATAAATCATGTGGTTACATATGTTTCGCCTTTTTCTTCTTTTCCCCCGCCCACTGCGGCAAAAGAGGGGGCGAAAACGAAAAGGACGACGATCATGGCAAACAAATCCGTGTTTGCTTCGCTGGTGGGGCGGCTCCTGCCGCAGGCAAATTCCCTCAATGCCGCCGGGGCGATAGCCTATGATTACACGGCGGAACACCGGCTGGCGCAGCTGGCGATGACCGGCACTTTCGGCGGCGGATTCTATCAGGATGCGCAGGCCGAGGTCTCGGCGCTGGTTGAGGCCGCGATGGCGGTCGAGCCGCTGTTTCTGGCGCAGACAGCACTTCATGTCCGCGAGAAGGGGCATATGAAGGATACGCCGGCGCTGCTGCTTGCGGTACTCTCGGCCCGCGATCCGGCGCTGTTTGCGCAGGTTTTCGGGCGGGTGATCACCTCGGGCCGGATGTTGCGGAGTTTCGTGCAGATCCTGCGCTCGGGGCAGACGGGGCGGAAATCGCTGGGCTCACGGCCCAAGGCGATGGTGCAGGCCTGGCTGAACCGGGCCACCGATGCGCAATTGCTGGCGGCCTCGGTTGGGAATGCCCCCTCGCTGGCGGATGTGATCCGCATGGTGCATCCCAAACCGGAAACGGCATCGCGGGCGGCGTTTTATGCCTGGTTGATCGGCAAACCCGCCGATATGGCGGCGCTGCCGGTGGTGGTGCGGGATCTGCTGGCCTTCCGGGCGGGGGCATCGGGCGATGTGCCGGATGTGCCGTTCCAGATGCTGGCCGATCTGCCGCTCTCGCCCGATCAATGGGCGGAGGTGGCGCGCAAAGGGTCCTGGCAGATGCTGCGTCAGGGGCTGAACATGCTGCATCGCAAAGGCGCCTTCCAGGTCGCCGGCGTGACAGAGCATGTGGCGGCGGTGCTGCGCGATCCGGCCCGGATCCGGGCGGCACATGCGCTGCCTTATCAGCTGCTGGCCACGCTGAAGGCGCTGTCGCCCGAGGTGGATCCCTGCCTGCGCGATGCGCTGCATGACGCGATGGAGGCTTCGGTCGCCAATGTGCCGGTGTTGGCCGGGTCGGTCGTGATCTGTCCGGATGTATCGGGGTCGATGACCTCTCCGGTCACCGGCTACCGGTCGGGCGCCACCTCGGTGGTGCGCTGCATCGACGTGGCGGGGCTGATCACGGCGGCGGTCCTGCGCAAGAATCCGGGCGTCCGTATCCTGCCTTTCGAGGTCGGGGTGCGCGAGGCCCGGCTTGAAGCGCGGGACACCATCCTGACCAACGCCGAAAAACTTGCGGCACTGGGCGGGGGCGGGACCAATTGCTCGGCACCGCTGGCGGTACTGAACGCAGAGCGCAAGGCGCCCGATCTGGTGATCTTCGTCTCGGACAACCAGTCCTGGATGGATGCGAAGCGGGGCGGGCAGGCAACGGCGATGATGGCGGAATGGGGGAAGATCAAGGCCCGCAACAGGCGCGCGAAACTCGTCTGTATCGACATCCAGCCTTACGGCACCACCCAGGCGGCCGAGCGGCAGGATGTGCTGAATATCGGCGGCTTCTCGGATACGGTCTTTGACCAGATCGCCGATTTCACGGCAGGGCGGATGGGGCCGGAACACTGGACCGGCCAGATCCGCGCGGTTGAGTTGTAAAAGATCCCCGGCGTCCTGCGCCGGGGGGATGGAAGGGGCGGGAACAACCCGAGGCTCTGCCGGTTCGAGTCCGGCCCGGCGCAACGGGCATTATGCCATTGCGCCGGTGTCCCGCCCCGGTTTTTCAAGGCCTGGCGAATGCCGGTGGAACTACAGTCGGTCGCGGGTTCAAACCCCGCCCGCCCCTCGGGGCGGTAGCTCAGTCGGTAGAGCAACTTCCCTCAGGGAAGGTTTCACCCCCCTTGTCGTCAGGGCAAGGCACTGAAACAGAAGGAGAGTGAACCGGCGAATGCCGGCAGGATTACAGGGACAGAGCGCCGGGAAACCGGAGGCCGCGCGTTCGATCCGCGCCGCGCGAAAGCGTGTAGCTCAGGCAAAACATCCTGCCATGCCTTGTCGCCGGAACCCGAAACCACGGCTCTGAATTCGGGGTGAATGCAGAAGAGAGTACAGCTCGTACATGGGGTAGCCTGTGAGGTTCAAGCCCTCACCCAGCATGCGGTCAACGGTGTGGCCGGGGTCCCGGTTCTCTCTTCCTCCCTTGTCGCCCCGACCAGACCGCAAGACCGATCCCGGCGAATGCCGCGCGGCACTACAGGGTATCACAGGGACGCGGGTTCAAATCCCGCCTGGCCGACCTTTCGGCTTGTAGCTCAGCCAGGACAGAGCATGTGTTGATGTGTCGCCACCCAACCCCCCTTCACCGGGGGATTTGTCGCCTGGACGTAAGCGGTCTATGCTCCCCCGCGATCAGACCTTTGCCGGAGGCAGGGATCTGACCGCAGTGGCGCACAGTGCCAGTGGGTGATTTTATATTTGTAACAATGAGACAGGATTCACTCAGGCCTTCTGGTTCTGACGCGATGGCAAACCGCCATGGTCCAGCGGCTGATGTCTGAGCATGCAATGCCGATCCCGGCGGCGGCTGACGGCCCGAGAGGGGCGATATGGTCGATCTTATGCTCATGCAGGCAGATGCCGCGCGCGAGGTTGACCTGGATCTCATAGCCGGTCGTCAGTCCCGGATCAGATCGGCGCCCGGGCGCCGGTATGTCACGCGGCTGCGCGGATCGGCGGGATATTATCGCCCGGATGGGCGTAATCGGCGGCGAGATAGGTGTCGTGCAAGTCGAGTTCGCGCACCGCCATGCCATTGGCCCAGGCCGCCCATTCCGGGCTGATGCGGGTCTGGGGCGGCAGGTCGAACACCGTGGCGCCGGGCGCCTTCGGATGGCACAAAGCCTGGGCGCGGGCCTGGGCCACCCGGCACCGCGCGACCGAGGCCGCCGCAACGGCGACATTGATGATGATGCGGTTGATGATCATCCCGGTTACTTCCGGCGCGGGCGCGACCGGATCGGCGGCCAGCTGAGTGATCTTTCAGGCCAGCTGGTTATGCCTCGGCAGATGGTCGGCGGATTTCCAGCGCCGCAGCTTATAGGTGATCATCATCTTGTCCTTTCAGAAAATACTGCAGGTCAGGAAACTTCGCGTTCCACCGGCACCGGTCGACCCGTCTCATCCACCGCCACCATCTCGAACCGCCCCGACAGCGCCCGGCGGGCACGCGCGCCGCCGATGGAACGCGCCTCGGCGCTGACCTCGACCGACATCGAGCTGCGGCCGGTGCGGCTGACGCGCGCCACCAGTTCCAGCATCTCGCCGACCTGAATGGGCGTGGTGAAATCGACACGATCCGATCGCGCCATCACCACTTTCGTCCCGGCATGCCGGGTCGCGGCCAGGAAGGCGGCCTTGGCCATCAAGGCCAGCGCATTGCCGCCAAACAACGTGCCGTAATGGTTCGCCTGTTCGGGGAAGATCATCTCGATGGTGCGGATCTCGGTTTCGGTTGTCATGGGGGCTCTGCCTTCGCAAAATTGGCAGAACCGTCTTTTCACATCCAGTATATGCAGATAAACTATTGAAAAGGCGTTATTTTATTAAGGATCGCCTTGCGAATTGCGAAGGTTGCGAAGATGAGCAAGACCTATATGGGCGTGCGCCTGCGCCGCTTGCGTGAGGAACGTGGCCTGACCCAGGCGGCGCTGGCGCGCATGCTTGAGATCAGCCCGAACTATCTGAACCAGATCGAGCAGAATATCCGCCCGCTGACGGTGCCGGTTCTGTTGCGGCTCAACGCTTCCTTCGGCCTTGATGTACAGCTTTTCTCGGATGCGGACGAGACGCGGCTGATCACCGATCTGCGCGCGGCGCTGGCCGATCAGGGGGCGCCCGCCAGCACGGCCGAACTGCGCGCGCTGGCCAGCAATATGCCCGGGGTTGCGCGGGTGCTGATCTCGATGCAGCGCCGGTTGCGCGAGACGTCAGAGCGCGCCGATCTGCTGGCCGGGCGGTTGAGCGCCAGCGGCGCAGGCTCCAGCCCGGCGGCTTTTGAAGCGGTGCGCGACTGGTTTTATGAGCGGCGCAACCATGTTGCCGATCTCGACGAGGCCGCCGAAGCCGTGGGCGAGGCGCTGGCCCCCGCACGTCTGCTGGCCGGTCTGACGGAACGGCTGGCAGGATTGCATGGCGTGCGGGAGACTGAACAGGCCGGAACGGTGCTGCGCCGATGAAATCGCCGTGGGGGGGGGGCGGAACGGGGGCGTGCGCGCCCCGCAGATTGATCCCCGGGATTGAGCGCTGGCAGGCGCAGCATACCAACCAGCATTTCCTGGCCGTGGGGGGCTGTCCTGCCCGTGACGGGGATGGTCAGCGGCAAGCAGGGGGTGACGTTCTCTCCTGGTAAACGTCCCGGCGCGCGCGATGCGTCAAAGCCGAAGGCGGTCGCCCTTTCCTGGTGGAACAAAAGAAACAGGCGGCCCGCAATGGGGCCGCCTGAAATCACTCAAACCGCAGATCAGCGCGAGCGCAGATCGGTATAGTCGCGCTTCGTTGGGCCGACATAGAGCTGGCGCGGGCGGCCGATCTTGCCGGTCGGATCCGAGATCATCTCTTTCCATTGCGAGATCCAGCCCACCGTGCGCGAGATCGCAAAGATCGGGGTGAACATCGAGGTCGGGAAACCCATCGCTTCGAGAATGATGCCCGAATAGAAATCGACATTCGGGTAGAGCTTTTTCGAGACGAAATATTCGTCTTCCAGCGCGATCCGCTCCAGCTCTTTTGCGACCTGCAACAGCGGGTTGTTATGGACGCCGAGCAGTTCCAGAACCTCGTCTGCCGATTCCTTCATCACCTTGGCGCGCGGGTCGAAATTCTTATAGACGCGGTGACCAAAGCCCATCAGGCGGAAGCCGGAATTCTTGTCTTTCGCCTTGGCGATGAATTCCGGGATCCGGTCAACCGAGCCGATTTCCTTCAGCATCTCAAGGCAGGCTTGGTTGGCGCCGCCATGGGCCGGGCCCCAGAGGCAGGCGATGCCGGCCGCGATACAGGCGAAGGGGTTCGCCCCCGACGAGCCCGCCAGACGCACGGTCGAGGTCGAGGCGTTCTGCTCGTGATCGGCATGGAGCATCATAATGCGATCCATCGCCTTTTCGAGGATCGGCGAGACCACATATTCCTCGGCCGGGACCGAGAAGCACATATGCAGGAAATTGCCGGCATAGCTGAGCGAGTTCTTCGGATAGACGAAGGGCTGGCCGACCGAATATTTATAGGCCATGGCGGCGATGGTCGGCAGTTTCGCGATCATCCGGATCGAGGCGACCTCGCGGTGCCAGGCGTCGGTGATGTCAAGGCTGTCATGGTAGAATGCCGACATCGCGCCGACCACGCCCACCATGGTCGCCATCGGATGCGCATCGCGGCGGAAGCCACGGAAGAAGTTCATCATTTGCTCGTGAACCATCGTATGACGGGTCACGCGGGTGTTGAAATCTGCGAGCTGCGCGGCGGTCGGCAGCTCGCCATACATCAGGAGGAAACAGGTTTCGAGATGGCTGGATTTCTCGGCCAGCTGCTCGATCGGGTAGCCCCGGTACAGCAGCTCTCCCAGATCGCCGTCGATATAGGTGATCGCGCTTTCGCAGGCCGCGGTCGAGGTAAAGCCGGGGTCAAAGGTAAAGACATCCGCCTGGCCGTAAAGCTTGCGGATATCCAGCACATCGGGGCCGAGAACCGGTTTCATCACCGGCAGGTCGAATTCCTTGCCGTCGAGCGTCAGCGTCGCTTTTCTGTCAGACATTATCTAGTCCCCCGTGTGGCAGACCGCCCGCCCAGACGTGGCGGTCTCGTGGCTTCTTCCCTGCTCCTTGCGGAGCCGTGGCCTGCCCCGGGGGCGGTCGCAGATCAGATCACAGATCAGCCTGCGGCCTCCGAGAGCCTGGCGATAGTTTCATCCCGACCGATGACCAGCATCATGTCAAAGACCGAAGGCGTCGTGGTCCGTCCCGCAAGGGCTGCCCGCAAAGGCGCTGCAAGCTTACCGAATCCGATGCCGTTTTCAGTCGCCGCAGCGTTGAGCATGGTCTCAAGCGCTTCCTTCGTCCAGCTAGCATTTTGCAGCTGCGGCGTCAATGAACTCAGTATACCACGGGATACCGCGTCAAGGCTGGCAGCGGCTTTCTCATCGGGAACGACGGGGCGCGAAACCAGTACAAAATTCGCCTTTTCAAGGAGTTCCGGGAAAGTCTTTGCGCGGTCCTTCACGCAATACATCGCCTTGTGCAGCAGCGCGGATTGCGCCTGCGTCAGCGCAGGCTTGCCGGCCGCCGCCAGATATGCCGAAATCTCATGCAGCAGTGCGGCATCCTCCTCCATCGCGATATGATGGCCGCAAGTGTTTTCCAGTTTCTTAAAATCCAGCCGCGCCGGCGCCTTGCCGATGCCTTTCAGATCAAAGACCTCCATCGCCTCCTGGCTGGTGAAGATCTCCATATCGCCATGCGCCCAGCCAAGCCGGCTGAGATAGTTGCGCATGCCCGATGCCGGGTAGCCCATGGCCTGATACTCTTCCAGACCGGTCGCGCCATGGCGCTTGGAGAGTTTCTTGCCATCCGGCCCGTGGATCAGCGGAATATGCGCCCAGACCGGCACATCCCAGCCCATTGCATCATAAACCATCTGCTGGCGTGCGGCATTGACGAGGTGATCGTCGCCCCGGATCACATGGGTCACGCCCATATCATGGTCATCGACGACAACCGCCAGCATATAGGTCGGCGTAGCGTCCGAGCGTAACACGATCATGTCGTCGAGCGTCTCGTTGCGGATCACCACATCGCCCTGGACCTGGTCGCGGATCACCGTCTCACCCTCGCGCGGGGCCTTCATGCGGATCGCATAGGGCGCGTCGGGGAAGGTCGCCGGATCGGCATCGCGCCAGGGCGAATGGAAGACAGGATAGCTGACACCGCGCGCCTTTTCCGCCTCTTTGAAGGCGGCGATTTCCTCTTGCGTCGAGAAGCATTTATACGCCGTTCCGCGCGCCAGCATCTCACGCGCGACCTCGGCATGGCGGTCCTTCTGCTCGAACTGGCTGACCACATCGCCATCCCAGTCAAGGCCTAGCCAGGTCAGCCCCTGCAGGATCGCCGCCGTCGCCTCGGGCGTCGAGCGCTCACGGTCGGTATCCTCGATCCTGAGCAGGAATTTCCCGCGCCGCCCGCGCGCATAAAGCCAGTTGAACAGCGCCGTGCGGGCGCCGCCGATATGGAGATAGCCGGTCGGCGAGGGCGCGAAACGGGTGACAACGGGGCTGGCGGCAGCTGCGGGCATCGGGTGTTAACCTTTCGGAAACCATAGCGGAGGAAGATCGCCGCAATGGCGGGATACGTTCTGGCGCCCGGCAGGGGTTTCGGGGCCCGCATCCGGCAGGACAGGATGCCGGACGGGCCGCGACGCCTGCGGGCGCATCTGGCCCGCATTTATGCGCGGAGGGAGGGGAAGGGCAAGGTGGCAGACAGCATCGCCGCGTTGGGGGCGGGCGAGGCAGTACAGACCGGGGCGGCACAGACCGGAGCGGCACAAACCGGGGCGCTACAGACGGGGTGGGGCTCGCCCGGCGATTTGCGGCCCTCGCGCAGGCGGGGGGCGAGGCTTACCCCTGTGGCGCCGGTTCTGGCGCTTTTGCGTGTTCCGCTGCGGCTGCTGCGCTGGCCGCTGATCGCGCTGGAAGAGATGCGGGGCCATCTGCTGCCGCTGGCGGTGATCCTTACCGGCACCGGCATCGGGTTGTGGTTCATGCTGGAGACCGAGCCAGGCGCGGCAGAATACGGCGCGGCTCTGCTGCTGGCCCTCCTGGCGGCGGTGGCGGCCCAGCTTGCGCCCTGGCCCTGGCGCAGCCTTGGCGGTGCGGTGCTGGCGCTGTGCCTCGGCTTCCTCGCGGCCGGCTTGCGTGCCCATATGGTCGCGGCGCCGATGCTCGATTTCCGCTATTACGGCCCGGTCGAGGGGCGGGTGATCGAGATCGACAATTCCGCCTCGGATGCGGTGCGGATCCTGCTCGACCAGGTCGTGCTGGAGCGGATGGATCCGGCCCGGACGCCCAGGCGCGTCCGGGTCTCGCTGCATGGCAATGAAAGCGGCCACAGCCCGGCCCCGGGCGAAAGGGTCATCCTGACCGCCCATCTCGCCGCCCCGGAAGGCCCGGTGGAGCCCGGCGGTTTCGATTTCCGCCGCATGGCCTTTTTCCAGCAGCTTGGCGCGGTTGGGTACAGCCAGACGCCGGTGTTGCTGCTGGAGCCGCCCGAGGCGGGCGAGGAGTGGATCGGGCGCCTGCGCGCCTGGTTCTCCTCCGGTATTCGCGCCCATATCCCGGGCGAAGCAGGCGCCTTTGCCGCCGGCGCGATGACCGGCGACCGCTCGGGCATCAGTCAGAAAACGGTTGAGGATTTGCGCGATTCCTCTCTGGCGCATATCCTGGCGATTTCGGGGATGAACCTTGTCTGCCTCACCGCCTTTGTTTTCGCGCTGATCCGGGGTGGCATTGCCTGCGTCCCCTGGCTTGCGCTGCGGGTGAACGCAAAAAAGATCGCGGCGCTGGTGTCGATCTTTGTCGCCTGGTTCTATCTGCAACTCTCCGGCGCCAATGTCGCGACCGAGCGCGCCTTCGTGATGACGCTGGTGATGCTGATCGCCATTCTCGCCAGCCGTCGCGCCATGACGATCCGCAGCGCCGCTATCGCGGGGGCGGTGATTCTGGTCCTGAAACCCGAAAGCCTGCTGGCCCCCGGTTTCCAGATGTCGATGGCGGCGACGGTGGCGCTGATCGCGGGCTTTCAGGCGATGGATGGCTGGTTGCAACGCGGGCGGCTGGCGCGCTGGCAGGTGGTGCTGGTGACGGTGGTGATGAGCTCGGTGGTCGGCGGTTTCGCGACCGCCCCCTATGCCGCCGCGCATTTCAACCGCTTTGCCGATTTCGGGCTGATGGCCAATATCCTGACCGCGCCGGCGATGGGGGTGGCGATCATGCCGATGGGGGTGCTGGCCTTCCTGCTGGCGCCGGTCGGGCTTGAGGGGCTGCCGCTCTGGGTGATGGGGCGGGCCTCGGAATGGATCCTCTGGGTTGCCGCCTGGGTGGCGGGGCTGGATGGCGCGGTGACCGCGATCCCCGCGCCGCATTGGCTGGCGCTGCCGCTGATCAGCTGGGGCGGGCTCTGGCTGATCGCCTGGCCGGGTCGGGCGCGGTTTGCCGGTGGCCTCCTGGTCGCGATGGGTGTCGCCCTTTGGCCTCTGGCCGAGCGGCCAGGGCTGCTGATCTCCTCCGATGGGCGGCTTGTCGGGCTCCTTGGGCCAGAGGGCAGGGCGCTGTCGACGGCAACCGGCGGCGGCTTCTCCGCCTCGGGCTGGATGGAGGGCGACGGCGATCTGGCCACGCAAAAAGACGCGGCGGCGCGACCGGGTTTTTCCGGCGGGCGGGAGGCGAAGGCCTTTGACTTCGCCGGCCGGCAGGGCGTCGCGCTGAGCGGCAAGGCGGGGCTCGCGAAACTGGAGGCCACCTGCGGCCGCGCGGATCTGGTGGTCATCAATGCGCGAATCGCCGAGCCTCCGCCGGATTGCCCGCTGGTTGACCAGAGGCTGCTGAGCGAAACCGGCGCGCTCGCCTTCTGGCAAGACGGCGAGCGCATCATCGTCGCCCCCTCCGGACGAAACCGGATCTGGTCGGGCGGCTATCGCAAATCCGGCGGGGCGGATCCTGTCGGGGCCGGGCGCCTCGCCCGGATCGTCACGCGGGTGCCGCAGCACGGGGGAAACCCCTGACCTGCCACTGCGTTCTTTGCCCGGCCCGGATAAAACCCGCGCCACCGGCGGGACGGATGAGGACGCGAATGATCCGCCCCATAGCGCAGATCGTCGGCATGGCGCGGGCGCAGGGTGTCTGCGATGAAAACGGCGATCTGCTCCGGTTGCAGGGCGGCTGCAGGCGCCTGAGGCATGGCGAAGACAAGAAGCCATTCAGCGGGAATGGTTTCAGGACGCATGGAGCGCAACGCCGGGGCCGTTCCTGACCCGGCCAGATACCCGTCCCGGTGGCCTTGATCTGGCCGCCGGGGCGGGAGCGCTGCCTGGCGTCCTTCGTTAAGGGGCGTCACGCATCTGAAGCCCATGGCCGGGTAATCTGAACGGCGGGCCCGCCAGATTGCCGGGGCGCAGTGCAGGAGGACGGCCCGATATCCCCTTGCGCCGAGGTGGCGGCGCTGTCCCGCGCTGCACTGGCCCATTCCGCGCATCGCGACGGGGCAGAGTTCCGGACCTTCCTTTGTGCGGATGGTGGAAGTGGGGCAGGGTATACCAACCCGCATCGAAAGCCTGTGGTTGCACAACCCGGTTCCACAGGACCCCGGTTGTCTCAGGTGATGGGTCTGATGAGGGTACAATCAGCGCAAAATGATCTGTTGCCACCGGAGCGGCGGCCAATTTTTCCAGGGCTCCTGACAGGAGAAAGCAGCATGAAAATCCGGAAGAACATCATGCCGGATCCGTCATCATATGGTTGCGGATTCACCGCCGCCACCATCGTGCGGGTGAGGTGAGAGGGATCGGGGGGGGATCAGGGGATTTGTGTCTCGCTCATGCGGCCATCGGAGAAGGGCCCAAAAGAAAAACGAGCTCGCAATCGCCCCGATTTCAGCTCGGCTTCAGTGCGGTGAACCGGCAACGGAGTACAGGCCGAAAATCCGTCCCAGGCATTGAATGGGCCGGGGTAGTTCCCGGTTGATTGGGGTAAACCCTGTTTCAGACAGGGTTGCAGGGCAACCAGATACCGACTGCGCCCCGCGGTCGCCTCAACCGTCCCTCACGCGGCCTCTGCGCCGGCAGGCGCGTATTCCGAGCGAAGCGAGGCCCCCCTGAAAGAGAGAATATAGCTTCATCCGGGATCGGAAAGGCCGGCCCGGCAGGCAGCGAGACCCGCCCGGCGGCCATCAATAGCTGCGGATCAGCCCGACAAGGCGCCCCTGCACCCGCACCAGATGATCCGGGATCACCCTGGTCTCATAGGCGGGGTTGGCCGCCTCAAGCGCGATCATATTGCCACGGCGGCGATAGCGTTTCAGGGTCGCCTCCTGATCCTCGACCAGCGCCACCACGATATCGCCATTCTCGGCGGTGCCCTGTTCGCGGATCACCACGATATCGCCATCGTTGATCCCGGCCTCGATCATCGAATCGCCTTTGACTTCAAGCGCATAATGGTTGCCGCGCCCGGAAAGCATCGAGCCGGGAACAGCGATGTGATGCGAGACTTCGGCAATTGCCTCGATCGGCACACCGGCGGCGATCCGGCCCATCACCGGCAGTTCCAGCGCATGCACCGCCGAGACCGGCAGCGCATTGGCAGGGGGCGCCACGCGGTCGCCCTCGATCACGCGGGGCGAGAAGCCCGGGGCCGGGGCGGATTCCGGCTCTGCCCGTTTCTCAAGCGCCTCGGGCAGGCGGATGATCTCAAGCGCGCGGGCGCGATGGGCGAGGCGGCGGATGAAGCCCCGTTCCTCCAGTGCGGTGATCAGCCGGTGGATCCCCGATTTCGAGCGCAGATCCAGCGCTTCCTTCATCTCGTCGAACGAGGGCGGCACACCATCCCGGTCCAGCCGGTCACGGATGAAATTCAGAAGCTCAAGCTGTTTGCGCGTCAGCATATGTTTCTCCGCCACAGAGCCGATCCGGACCCGCAAGCTGTGGATAAGCAAGGGGCGTTGATGTAATGTTCTGACCTTGTTCCCGGTTTGTGTCAAGCCCTGCGAGGCCGCAACACTAAAGGTGCAACCCGCAATCGTGACGGCTTTGCCGCAGCCAGGGCCGAAAGCCGCGCAGATCGGGATTCAGATCGGGATATAGGGGACCGGATCGCCGGCCGCACGCGCGCCATCCCCCACCGGCCGCAGCAACAGCGCGTTCGAGGCGCTGAGCACGGTCAGAAGCGCGCTGTCCTGGCGGTCAAAGGGCGTGATCGTGTCGCCCTCAAGCCGCGCCCGCATGTAATGGGCGCGCGGGCCATTCGCCGGCAGCGCCGTTGCCAGCCGGGCCGTCAGCAACCGCGGCCCCGGCGCGGGATCGCCCTGCATATGGCGCAAAAGCGGGCGCAGGAACAGTTCGGCACAGATCAGCGCCGAGACAGGATTGCCGGGCAAGCCCAGCATCGCCGCATCGAACAGCCGCCCCGCCATCAGGGGTTTGCCGGGTCTGAGCGCGATTTTCCAGAACCCGGCCTCCATTCCGAGGCTTTTCGCCACTGGCGCCACCAGGTCGTGATCGCCCACCGACGCCCCGCCCGATGTCACGATCACATCGGCATCACGCGCCAGTTCAAACACCGCAGCCAGATCGGCTTCGGTATCGCGGGCGATGGGCAGAAAGCGGGCAATCGCGCCTTCCTCTTCCGCCAGCGCTTTGATTGCAAAGGAGTTCGAGGCGATGATCTGATCGGGGCGCGGGCTGTCTCCGGGCATGACCAGCTCATCTCCGGTCGAGATCACCGCCACCACCGGACGGCGGCGGAGGTGGACACGCGCGACATTCATCGAGGCGATCAGCGCCAGATCCGAGGGGCGCAGCCGGCGCGGGCGGATCTCGGATCCGATGCGGAAATCCTGGCCGCGCGGGCGGATATTGGGGCCGGAATCGCGATCGGTTATGGTGATGCGGTCACCCTCGCGGCGGGTGTTTTCCTGGATCACCACGCGCGTGGCGCCGTCGGGGACCGGGGCGCCGGTGAAGATCCGGACCGCCTGGCCCTCGCCGATCACGCCGGTAAAGGCATGGCCGGCGCCAGCCTCGCCGATGACGCGAAAACTCTCGCCGGGGGCAGGGGTGCCGGCCAGCGCATAGCCATCCATCGCCGAGGCATCAAAGGGTGGCTGATCGCGGGTGGCGATCACCGGGCTGGCGAGCCAGCGGCCGGCGGCGGCGGCAAGCGGCACCTCTTCGACCGCCAGCTGCGGCGCCAGCGCCAGAAGCCGCGCCATCGCCTCTTCGACCGGCATCAGCGCGCCGGGGGTTTTCGGGCCGGGGCCAGTATCTGTGCCAGTATCGGTGCCACTGGTCATGGCTGCGCCTCATAGCGGCCGGATTTGCCGCCTTCCTTTTGCAAAAGCCGGATGCCTTCGATCCGCATGCCCTTTTCCGCCGCCTTGAGCATGTCGTAGATCGTCAGCGCGGCGATGGATACGGCGGTCAGCGCCTCCATCTCAACACCGGTCTGGCCGGTGGTGCGCACGGTGGCGATGATATGGACGCCGCCCCCGGCCGGATCCGGCGTTAGTTCGAGCGCGACTTTGGTGACCGGCAGCGGATGGCAAAGCGGGATCAGATCGGCAGTGCGTTTCGCACCCATGATCCCGGCAAGCCGCGCGGTCCCGAGCACATCGCCCTTGGCGGCACGGCCCTCAAGAACCAGCGCCAGCGTCGCGGGTTCCATCATCACCCAGCCCTCGGCCAGCGCCATGCGCGCAGTCACCGCCTTGTCGGAAACATCGACCATATGGGCATGGCCCTGATCGTCGAAATGACTGAGTTTTCCGCTCATTACCGGGTATCCTCGGGGGTCAGATCGGCATGCCGCCCTGGGCGGTCAGCGGCCGGGCGAGGATCTCGCGGGTGGCGCCGGCGACATCGTCCTTGCGCATCAGGCTTTCGCCGATCAGGAAGCAGCGCGCACCGAAACGGGCCAGATCGGCGAGGTCATCGGGCGTGTGGAGCCCGGATTCTGCCACGATCAGCCGGTCCTCGGGCACCCGGCGGGCCAGCCGGCGGGTGGTGTCGAGCGTGACCTCGAATGTGTGGAGATTGCGGTTGTTGATGCCGATCAGCGGCGATTTCAGATGCTGGGCGCGGTCGAGTTCGGCCTCGTCATGCACCTCGATCAGCACATCCATCTTCCATTCAAAGGCGGCGGCTTCCAGCTCCATCGCCTGGTCATTCGTCAGGGAGGCCATGATCAGCAGGATGCAGTCAGCCCGGAGCGCGCGGGATTCGGCGATCTGCCAGGGGTCGTAGATGAAATCCTTCCGGAGGCACGGAAGTTTCACCGCATCATGCGCCTCGGTCAGGTATTCGTCTGCGCCCTGGAAAGAGGGGGTGTCGGTCAGCACGGAAAGGCAGGTGGCGCCACCTTCCTCATAGGCGCGGGCCAGCGCCGGCGGGTCGAAATCGGCGCGGATCAGACCTTTCGACGGGCTGGCCTTCTTGATCTCGGCGATCAGACCGTACCCGCCCGAGGCCGCCGATTGCAGCGCGGCGGCAAAGCCGCGCGGGGCGGGGGCCTGGCGGGCGGCGTCCTCGATCTCGGCCTGCGAGCGCAGGGCTTTACGCGCAGCGATCTCTTCGAGCTTATAGGCCTTGATACGGTCGAGAACGGTGGTGGACATTGGGGTGCCTCTGTCTTGGCCAGTGCGGTTTGCCCCGGAAGCGCCGGGGGTTTCACACCCCCGGACCCCCGTGGAGTATTTCCATCAGGGGAAGAGGCGCTCGTTTCGGTATGTACCCTGCGGGGGGCGTGAAGGAAAGGCTTCAGGCGGCCCAGGTGATGGCGGGCTCGCCCCGCGAGGTGAGCCAGGCGTTGGTCTGGCTGAAGGGGCGGGAGCCGAAGAAGCCCCGCCAGGCCGAGAGGGGCGAGGGATGCGCGGCTTCAAGGAAGAGGTGGGGGTCGCGTGGGATATGAGTGCAGAGTTTTTGCGCGGGGCCGCCCCAGAGGAGGAAGGCGCGCGGACCGTCCTGGGCGGTGGCGGCGAGGATCTGGGTGGTGAGGCGGCTCCAGCCCCAGGATTTATGCCCGAAAGCCTGGCCAATGGGGACGGTGAGGGTGGTGTTCAGGAGCAGCACCCCCTGTTCGGCCCAGGGGGTGAGGTCACCATCGGTTTTGGTCTGGCCGGTGTCTGAGGCGAGTTCGGTCAGGATGTTTTTCAGCGAGTCGCGGGGGGGGGCGCCGGGCGGGAAGGAGAAGGCGAGCCCCTGGGCGCGACCTGGCGTGTGATAGGGATCCTGGCCGAGGATTACGACGCGGACCTTGTCGCGCGGTGTCAGGCTTAGGGCGCGGAAGATGTTTTGCGGCTCGGGCTGCCAGCCGGGTTCCGCGCTGAGCCGCGCCCAGAGGGCGGGCCAGTCGGTCTGGAAGAACGGGAGAGAGGCCCAGGAGGTGGGGATTTCGGGCGGGGTCACTGGAGTTCCAGTTACAGATCTGTGTGCCAATTTATCTCTATGGGATTTTCGACAGGATGCAGCGTCGCAATGCGATTATTGGCGTCTCTGAACTGCATACTGTTGTTGAATGAGGGACGTATACCTTGGCCAGCGGTCGGGTGTCTGGTGCGAAATAGTGATGCTTCGGGCCAAGCCGCAGCATCTGGCGGGAGATCGCTGAACGCGTCATCGAAGCAGTCATTCGCGTAATTGCCCCAGAGCATGACTATAACGGCACGCTCGCGCATTTTGCGAAGAACATCGTTAAGGAGTGTATCCCAGCCAAGCAGACCGTGACTGCCGGGCAGCCCGTTCGTCGTTATGGTCAATATAGTATTCAGGAGCAGCACTCCTTGATTTGCCCATTGTTCCAGGCACGGGCATGTAAGCCGATTCCTCCGGGGAAGGTTCATATTCCTGGTAACGGCAGCGAGCACTTTTGCTATCGAGGCCGATGCGGGAGTTGCGGGTGGATATGAAAAGGCAGGCCCGGTAGCAAGATCAGGCGACGGGTAAGGATCCTGACCGAGGAAAACGACGCGGACCTGATCAGGCGGGGTGAGTTCCAGCGCGCGAAAAATGAGGTCTGCTTCGGGATGCCACGGGCGCCCGGCAGCGGTTTCCGCCAGAAGGGCGCCATAGAGGCGATGCCAGGCTGTTTCATGGTTTGCGTCGGCAACACGAAAGAAGTCGAGTTCCAGCCAACTCTCCTGATCGGGACCCCTTGCAAGGCCTGAAATCAGGCTGTCGGCAACCGCCATCCCGGCCGGGGTCAGGGGCATGTCGCAGCAGGATCAGCCATTCGACACCCGCACCAGCGCCTCGAGCTTTGCCTTTGCCGCGCCGCTGTCGATGGCTTTGCGGGCGAGATCGGCGCCCTCTTTCAGGTTGGCGGCCTTATCGGCCACCACCAGAGCGGCGGCGCTGTTCAGGAGGACCGCATCGCGGTAAGCGCCCGCCTGGCCTTCGAGCAGCGCGCGCAAGGCTGCGGCGTTCTCGGCCGGGTTGCCGCCCATGATTTTCTCGAACGGGTGGTATGGCAGGCCGGCATCTTCCGGATGAAGGGTGAATTCGCGGATCTGGCCGCCTTCCAGCGCCGCCACTTTGGTCGGTGCGGCGATCGAGATCTCATCGGTGCCGTCGCCGCCATGCACGAGCCAGGCCTTGACGGTGCCAAGGGCGCGCAGCGTCTCGGCCATCGGGCGGATCAGCGCGTCGGAAAAGGCGCCGGTCAGCTGGCGGGTGACGCCGGCCGGGTTGGTCAGCGGCCCGAGGATATTGAAGATGGTGCGGGTGCCAAGCTCGGTCCGCACCGGGCCGACATGGCGCATTGCCGGGTGATGCATCGGCGCCATCATAAAGCCGATACCGGTTTCAGACAGGCATTTCTCGACCAGCTCCGGCCCGATCATCACATTGAGGCCGAGTTCCGTCAGCGCATCCGCCGCGCCGGATTTCGAGCTGAGATTGCGGTTCCCGTGTTTCGCCACCGCGACGCCGGCGCCGGCCACGACAAAGGCGGTGGCGGTCGAGATGTTCAGCGTCCCCTTGCCATCGCCACCGGTGCCGACAATGTCCATCGCGCCTTCGGGCGCGTTCACGCGGTGGCTTTTCGCGCGCATAACGGCGCTCGCGGCGGCATATTCATCAACCGTCTCGCCACGCGTGCGCAAAGCCATGAGGAAGCCGCCCATCTGGGCGGGGGTCGCGGCGCCTTCAAAGAGCGCGTTGAAGGCGGCCTCGGCCTCGGCGCGGGTCAGGGGGCGGCTGGCAGCGATGCCGATCAGCGGTTTGAGAATATCGCTCATGCGGTGACCCTGACGCCGGCTTCTTCGAGGAAATTCGCGAGCAGCCGGTGGCCGTGCTCGGATGCGATGGATTCCGGATGGAACTGCACGCCCTCGATCAGCTTTTCGCGGTGCCTGAGCCCCATGATGGTGCCGTCTTCCAGCCAGGCGGTGACCTCGAGGCTTTCGGGCAGGGTCTCGCGTTCGACGATCAGCGAATGGTAGCGGGTGGCCTCGAATGGCGAGGGCAGACCGCGGAACATGCCCTGGCCTGCGTGATGCATGGTCCCCATCTTGCCATGGACGATCTCATGGCAGCGGACCACCTTGCCGCCAAAGGCCTCACCGATGGTCTGATGACCAAGGCAAACCCCCAGCAGCGGCACATCAGCCTCAAAGGCGGCACGGGTCAGCGGCAGGCAGATCCCGGCCTGGGCCGGATCGCAGGGGCCGGGCGACAGCACGATGGCCTCGGGGCGCATCGCCAGCGCCTCCTGCACCTCAAGCGCGTCGTTGCGTTTGACCACCACATCGGCGCCAAGCGCGCCGAAATAATGCACGAGGTTCCAGGTGAAACTGTCGTAATTGTCGATCAGAAGCAGCATGTGAGACACAATCGTTTGTTTACGGTGCGCTTCTGTCTTGGTGGTGCCGGTTGATACCCGCAAAGATACCCGCTTCTTTCCTGGATACCCCCGCTGCCCTGCCCAAAGGGTCGAAGCTTTCGCCTGACTTATCGCTGATCCGGGCTTCGGTGTAAACCGCGCGGAAGGTGCGATGCGCCCATAGCGACGCACTGTTCGGCGTTCCTTGAGGCGGAGGCTTCGGCATTCACCGCGACTGCGGGTATCGGCGCTTTCCCGGTCGCCACTTTCTATGTCAAAACAAACATATGGTGACTGAACGTGACAGAAACGACGAAACGATGCCCGACCTGAAAGCCGAACCTCTTGCCCGCCTGTGTTTGGTGGCTCCCGAAGCATTCGGCGACGGATAGCTTGACCTTGACCTTGAGCTTTGGGCGAACTTGCGGGCGACGCGGTTGCCACCGGGCCGGAACGGTATGGGCTGGCAAGCGGGATGCTGTGGCGATGCCGCAAGCGCCGCTGGTTCCTTAACCTGGGCAATCGGTGGCGCTTCGACGAAGCGCAGCCTGTGTTCATCGAAGGCGAAACCCCTGAGGTCGCGAAGCTTCTCCGCAAGTCCTGCTTCGGCAAGGTGAAGCTGATCTGCATCGACCCGCCCAGGAACACTGGCAACGACTTCATCTGTCGCGACGGCTTTTCCGACCAGCTTGCCGTCTGCCTGACCCAAACCGGGCAGATGACCGAAGACGGCCACATGACCAGGAACCTGCCTGAAAAAAGGTCGGGCGATTTCATTCCTACTGGTTGTCGATGATGTCCCCGCGCCTGTCGATGGCATGGCAGATGTTGAAGGATGAAGGCGTTATCCTGATCAGCACCAACGATGCCGAAGTTGCGCACCTTCTGCGGCGATCGCGATTTCAACCTTGTTCGTGAACCGGATGAACGTCGGCTGAAAGTTGATTTCTGCAACCTCAAGCCCTTCGTAATCCGCCCGGCTGGTCTTTCCCCACAATTTGAAGCCCTTTTCAGCTTCATCGTCTTGCGCATGATCCCCCTCATGCCGCAGGCAGAGCGGAGCCGGGCCGTGGCCCCGGTGCGGCCCCGGTGCGGCCGCGTAAGCCTGCGGAGGCCTGAAGGGTCAGACCTCGTATCACGTGTCCTGCGGACCGCCCCATCTGCTGGTGGACATCGGGCCATGTTCCGCCACTGCTCCCGGGCCATGGCGCGGGGCATCAGGTTTTCGGGGCGAAGGCGCGTGGCCCTTCGCCGGGAACCCGTCCCCCGGACTGTCTGCCCGACGACCATGCCGAAACACGCACATGCGGGCGGTTGAGGTGACCAGCAACCATCTCGGAGATGTCGGGCCGGTGAGGCCTGTGCCGATGGTTCCGCCACCGGTCCGGGAAACCTGAGGTATGCGGCTCAAACGGACCGGCGAGGCGGCCTGCCCCGGCTTGCTGGCACAGATCCCGGCTGAGGAGCGGGTCGGCAGCGTCACCGCCGATGACCTCTGTGACACCAGGGGCTGCCACGGCGGCCATCGCGGCCCGCCGCACCGATGCGATCCGCCGCGCCGGAAAGCCCGGGAGTGGAAGGGCCGGATCCCGGCCTCCAGGACCGCAACGAGGCGCTGCGCGCCTGCAAACGGTTTGGGCGAGGCAACCGGAAGAAATGGTCGGCATATGCTGTGCCCCCCGATACCCATCCGGCTGGTGCCAGAGTCGGCGGTTGAATTTTGCGCGGTTGCGCCGACAGGGCAATGTGCGATCTGCGCCGCGTTTCAGGTGCGCGCAGCTGATCGCCCATCGCCGTGAGTTTGGCGGCGAAGACCGCCGGGGCCTCGTATTCGAGGGCCGAATGAGGCCGCTGGGTGCTGCAGATGTGGGTCCAGCGGGCGACTGCCTCGCGCGGATATGCGCAAACCCGGAAGGAGATGGATGATGGCCTCCGATTAACTCCGGCAAAGACCGGTCGCCACTGCAGTGTGGATTGTCTGCTAGGCCAGGCCTGCAGCCCGGCTCCGACAAGTCCGGATCCGACAAATCCGGCCGGGGCATTCCATTCCTGGCAGCGATCCGGCACAATCGTGACCCTTTGACCGGCCGCCGCCACCCGCATCACCCCGTCGGTCGCGGCCAGCCAGAGCCGCGCCCCGGTCGGAGTGTAGCCACCCGGCCAATCGCAACCTTGCCGGTGGCACCAGATCGGCAGGTGAGAAAGGCTCCGGGATCATGCAACCGGGCGGCCAGCGCGCCGGGGCGCGGAAAACGATAAGACATGCCTGGCCGAAACCTCACCGCAGGACGAGCAGCTGACCCGGACATGACCGGCGCCGGTCACTTCGCGAAAGAACTGTGCCAGCGCGAGGTCGGGCAGGACAGAGGCCCGCATTGACCAGTTCGACCGTGCGGCGGCGGCCTGTTCCCCGAGCGGATCGCCCCGGGTTTCACAGCCGCAGCGCGATGAACGGCCGGGGCGGGGTGAGAGTTGCCCCTGGAAATCGACGCGGTCACGCGCGCGCAGCCAGCGGCGCGCAGCGTCAGGGCCATTGCCAAAATCGGGCGCACCCGCAACATCCGCAGGGCACCAGCCCGGCCATCGCGGGCCTTCTCATGCCGGCGCCGGGATTTCCCGAGGTGGTGATGCCGGCAAATCTGGGCCTCAGCCGGGCGGATCTGCCGCTGGCTTGTCCGGCCCCCGCCGGATCAGGTGGAGCGTGACCGCGCCCGCGCTCTCAAAGCCCAGATAGTCATGCCCGGCCCCGGCGCAGAAATGCGGCAGGTCGATCATGGCCATACGGTCGGTCGTCCTGACCCGCAGCACCGCGCCCGGCGCAATTGCCAGCAGGCGTTTGCGGGCGCGCAGCACGGGCAGGGGGCATAGCAGCCCCTCGCAATCGAGATCCTGATCATGGGCCTGGCTCATGCGCGCTCTCATAGCGGCCTGCGACGGAATGTGACAGGGGAATGCCGTCAAAGTGAGCAGGAGGCAGATGACGCGCGCGCCCGGCACGGCTATGAGTTCGACCATGTTTGGAATTGATCTCTTCGATGCGGGGCTTGGGCCCTCCACATTCGTCGCGCTGATAGCGGGGGTGCTTTCGTTCCTCTCGCCCTGCGTGCTGCCCGTGGTGCCGCCCTATCTGGCCTATATGGGCGGGATCTCGGTTGGCGAGATGAAAGAGGGGCATGCGCGGCGGCGGATCCTGATCCCGGCCTTGTTCTTCGTGATGGGCCTGTCGGTGATCTTTCTGCTGCTCGGTTTCACCATGTCGGCCTTTGGCGCGTTTTTCCTGCAAAACCAGGTTATGTTCGCCCGGATCGCCGGCATCGTGATCATCATCTTCGGCCTGCATTTCACCGGTATGATCCGCATCCCGATTCTTGACCATGAGGCGCGGCTGGATGCGGGGGACCAGGGCGGCTCGGCCTTTGGTGCCTTCGTTCTCGGACTGGCTTTTGCCGCCGGCTGGACGCCATGCATCGGGCCGCAACTCGGCACCATCCTGTCGCTCGCCGCGCAGGAGGGCTCTGTCTCGCGCGGCACCTTCCTGTTGGGCGTCTATGCGGTGGGGCTGGGGCTTCCGTTCCTGATCTCGGCTTTGTTCATCGAGCGCGCCATGGGGCTGATGAACCGCATCAAACGCCATATGAAATGGATCGAGCGCGCGATGGGGGCCTTGTTGCTGATCGTCGGTGTGATGATGCTGACCGGCGCCTTCACCGATTTCAGCTGGTGGCTTCTGAATATTTTCGAGACGCTCGGCCTGCCGCTGCCTGGCTGACCCCTTAATCTTGCCCGATTTTCAGGCCAGACTGTGCCGGTGTCGGAGGTGGGTATGGCTGATCAGCAGCAGGGGCAGGCGTTTCGCCGGAAGGTTTTCTACCTTCCCGGCTATGACCCGTTTCATCCCCGCCGCTATCGCGAGCTTTACCGCAAAGAGGGCACCGAGCAGGCGCGGCTTTCCGGCTATGACCTGCGGCTCATGCCGAAAAAGGCGGGCGGCCCCTATGGCTGGCGCGTCGAGGCCAGGATCGAGGGCCAGGCCGTCCAGACCGATATGGAGGTGCTGGTCTGGTCCGATATCGTCAAGGGCTCGATGTCCGAGACCATTCCGGCCACCTATCTGCAGCTTTTGCGCACCGCCTGGGCCTATATCGGCTCGGGCGCGCTGTTCCGGCTGATGCGGCTGAGGAAGGGGCCGATGATCGCGGCGCTGTACCCGATCGTGTTCCTGCTTTTGCAACTCGTGGTGGCGCTTGGCCTTGGCTGGGCGGGATACCGGCTGGTGGCGCATGGTCTGCATTGGGTGCCTGGCTTGCCGGTCGCGGCGGGAATCCTCTGGGGGGTGCTTTATTGGTTCCGAAAAAAGGACAATAAGGTCTTCGCCTGGTATCTGATGCATGACTATGCATATTCGGCGCAGCTGAAAGGCGCCAATCCGCCGGAATTAGAGGCGAGGATGTTCGATTTTGGAAAGCAGATCCGCGCGGCCCTCGACGGTGACTATGATGAGGTGCTGGTGATCGGCCATTCCTCGGGGGCGCATCTGGGCGTCTCGATCCTCGCTGATCTGATCCGCGAGGGTCTGCCCGATACACGCCCGGCGCTCTCCTTCCTCTCGCTGGGCCATGTGGTGCCGATGGTGTCTTTCCTGCCCGGCGCCACAAGGCTGCGCACCGATCTGGCCTATCTCTGCACCCGGGACGAGATCGCCTGGATCGACGTCACCGCCCCCGGCGATGGCTGCGCCTTCGCGCTGTGCGACCCGGTCTCGGTTTCCGTCATCCCGCCCGCAGGGAAACGCTGGCCGCTGGTGATCTCCGCCGCCTTCACCCAGACGCTCAGCCCCGCCCGCTGGCGCGAACTGAAACGCCGCTGGTTCCGGCTGCATTTCCAGTATCTCTGTGCCTTCGACAATCTCTCCGGTCAGCCCGGCGAGTATGACTATTTCCGCGTCACCGCCGGGCCGCAGCTGCTGGGCGCGCGCTTTGCCGGCCGCTCCCCGTCAAAAAGCCGCATTGAACAGACCGTTAACCGCTATAGAAACGTGGCGTGAGCGAAGACCCCAGATCCTGCCCTTTTCATGGGGCACCGAAACCGCCGAAACCCGTGGCCCGCGCCGACAGGGTCTCGCTGCTGACCTATCTGCGCCTCTTCCGCCGCGATATCCTCTCTGCCCAGCCGGCACGGCTCTACCGCGCCTGGATGGCTGAATTCCGCACGCCGTTTTTCCGCTCCTACCTCTGCAATGACCCGAAACTGGTCGATCTGGTGCTCAAGGACCGTCCCGATGATTTCCCGAAATCGAACCGCATCCGCGCTGGGCTTGAGCCCTTGCTGGGGAATTCCGTTTTTGTGACCAATGGCGAGACCTGGAAGCGCCAGCGCCGCATCATCGACCCGGCTTTCGAGGGTGGCCGCCTGCGCGACACCTTCCCCGCCATGGTGGCGGCAGGCGAGGCGGCGGTCGCGCGGATGCGCAGCCGCGCCGGTGATGCGGTCGGCGCAGAGGTCGAGGTCGAAGAGGAAATGTCCCATGCGGCGGCGGATGTGATCTTCCGCACGCTGTTCTCGATCCCCATCGAGCATGAAACCGCCGCAAGGGTATTTCACGAATTCCGCGCCTATCAGCGCACCCAGCCGATCCTGAACCTCGCCGCCTTCCTGCCGCTGCCGCGCTGGTTCCCGCGCCTGCACAGGGGGCGCACCAAAGCCTCGGCCCGGGTGATCCGGGACCTGATCACCCGCCTGACCGAGACCCGGGCGGCAGAGATCAGGGCAGGCCGTGCGCCCGATGATCTGGCAACCAAGATTATGACCACCGCCGACCCCCGGACCGGCGAGTGCTTTACCCCCTCCGAGATGGTCGATCAGGTGGCGATCTTCTTTCTGGCCGGACATGAGACCAGCGCCTCGGCCCTGGCCTGGTCGCTTTACCTGCTGGCGCTCAGCCCCGATGTGCAGGAGCGCGTCGCGACCGAGGCGGCCAGCCTCGGCGAGGCCCCCGATTTCACCGCAGTCAACCGCCTGCGCTATACCCGCGACGTGTTTCGTGAGGCGCTGCGTCTCTACCCGCCGGTGCCGATGATGGTCCGCCAGAATACAAAGCCGGAAACCTTCCGCGACCGTATGGTCAAACCCGGCGCCCAGGTCGTGCTGTCGCCCTGGCATCTGCAGCGCCATGAACGGCTCTGGGAAGATCCGGATGCCTTCTGCCCGGCCCGCTGGCAGACCGATCAGGGCCGCCAGTCCGCGCGTGAGGCCTATATGCCCTTCTCCGCCGGCCCCCGCGTCTGCACCGGCGCCGGTTTCGCCATGGTCGAGGGCGTCCTCCTCCTCGCCATGCTGGCCCGCGCCTTCCGCTTTGACCGTATCGAAGGCGCCGACCCCATCCCCGTCGCCCATCTCACCGTGCGATCGGAAACCGGCATCCGCCTCCAGGTCACTCCGCGCATATGAAAAAAGGCGCCCCGAAAGAGCCCCCCACCTATTCATCTTACAGCCATTTCATCTGTTGTTGTGTAACCAATTAATCCGCAGTGTTACCAATTAGGCTGCAATGGCTCGCTGAAGGCGACTATTTCCGGGATTTACTGGTGTAAGCTAGAATCAGCCGGTTGAGGGCTGCGCTGTGGCGTGGTTGAAGCGCTGCCACCACCTGCTGATCGAGGACCGCGAGATCCAACGCTCGGCCGGAAATGCGGCGCGAACTGCGCTCACGATCTGGTCATAGGTCTGGCTGCCGATCCGGTCGAGGATGTCCCAGCCAGCCATAGGTTTCATCGCGGCTGGAACTGGGCACCGTCATCGCGATCTTGTCGAAATGCGACGGCGCAGCGAGACAGGCATCGGAATAGACGGTTTTGAAGCCCTTGAAGGCGAGATCAAGGCTTTCCCGGTTGACGAGCATGAACATGTCCCTTGGTAACTGACGGGCTAAAGCCCGTTCAGGACAAGGTGTAACAACGCGAGATAAGTCGGGATAAGCCACAACGGTTTGCGGGGGGCCGAGGTTGTAAACCGATGTCAGCAGATGCAGACGGCAGGGCCTCCCGATCCGGTTTCCCGGCAACCCTGCATGGCGCTCCGGTCGGCTGACCGTGATACGGCCGGGAGAATATCACCGCGTCACGCCTGCTCCTGCATGGTGCCAGAAGGCCTCACACTGCGCAACGGGGCTGATGCAGACGGCAGGGCCCCGCAGTCCGGTTGCCTGGAAACCCTGCATAGCGCTCCGATCAGATGATCGTGCTACGGCCGCGAGAATATTACCGTGTCACGCCTGCCCGAAAAGCATGATCAGGATGCGTGAAAAAGGCAAGGTCGGTCACCCCGATCCAGAATTGCAAAATTAAATGGGTTTCCGGCAAAATTAAACGGGCTGCGTCCTGTTTTGGTATCCGGGTAGCCAAAATCGGAAGATGGCGTTCTGGGATCAGTTCGGGGGGCCTCTTCGGCGGGATTTGGGCGCGGTGCTGAGACGGACGCCAAAACGAGCAAGGGCGGGCAAATCGCCCGCCCTCTCTCCGATCACCTGCCGCTGGGAACATGCCGCCCTGGCGGTCCTCGCCTTCCAGGCTTTCAGCGCGGTGATGATCTTGCGGGCCGCGTCCAGGGTGACAAAGCGCAGGCTGTCCACCTTATGGTATTTGCGAAGCCAGCCGATCAACGCCTCGTCATCGCAGATCCGTTCGCGGCGACCCCAACCAGTGCCTGAATGAGATGGTGTTCAACGAGTTCTTCAGCAGCTAGAGCTTGCCGCAATCGTTGCCAGACTTTCACTCAATATAATAAAATCAATAACTTACAGATTGCGGCAGTGTAACAAATTACACCGCAATCAAACAGCATAACCCGCTGAAATATAAAGATTTGACGTGCGACAGCCGATTGCGGCAAATTGCGGATTAATTAGTTGCGCTTCACTGTCCGAAAATATCCCGGGGGAGGCTGCCAAAGGCAGCCGGGGGCAGCGCCCCCAGTCCCGGTCAGCCAGATCTTACAGGGCCAGCCAGACCTTACAGGATCTCAACCTTATATCCTTCGATCACCGTATTCGCGAGCAGCTTCTCGCACATGGTCTGCACATCGGCCTCTGCCGCCGCCTTGTCACGCGCTGCCAGATCCAGCTCGATCACCTTGCCCTGGCGCACGCCCTCGACGCCGGCAAAACCAAGCGCGCCAAGCGCATGACGGATCGCCTCGCCCTGAGGATCGAGAACGCCGTTTTTCAGCATGACAGTGACGCGGGCTTTCATCGGGGCCTCCGGGCTCTGGAATGGATCGCGCCCCTCATACCGGCAGGGCGCGCAAGGGGCAACTGTATCAACGGGGCTGGTCAACAGGGCTGGCGCCTCAGTTGATCAGCGACTGTTTCGAGACATGCGTGACATTCGAGGGCAGCACGCCGATCCGCCGTGCCAGTTCCGCATAGACATCGGGCAGGGGCCCCGGCTCGGGCACCGATCCATCGGCACGCTCAGGCTGGCGCAGATCCCACAGCGTCATGGAATCGGGCGAAATCTCATCGGCGAGGATCAGCCGCATATAATCGCCATCCCAGACCCGGCCGATCTCGATCCGGAAATCCATCAGCCGCACACCGACCCCCAGCATGACGCCCGACAGGAAGTCATTCACCCTGAGTGACAGCTCGACGATATCATCGAGATCCTGCTGATTGCCCCAGCCAAAGGCGATGATATGTTCCTCGGTCACCAGCGGTGAGCCGAGTTTCTCATCCTTGAAGTAATATTCCACGATAGGACGCGGCAGGCCCATGCCTTCCGGAATCCCCAGCCGCTGCGAGATGCCGCCGGTTGCGAAATTCCGCACGAGGATCTCCAGCGGGATGATCTCGGCCATCCGCACCAGCTGCTCGCGCATGTTCAGGCGGCGGATGAAATGGGTCGGCACGCCGATATTGTTCAGCCCGGCCATGAAGAATTCCGACAGGCGGTTGTTCAGCACGCCCTTGCCCTCGGACGCGGCTGAGATCGGCGCGACATTGGCCGCCCCCGTCGCTCCGCCTGCCTCGGGGCCGTTCTCGTCATCCTTGAAATACTGGATCAGCGTACCGGGTTCCGGTCCCTCGAACAGGATCTTTGCCTTGCCCTCATAGACCTTCTTGCGTCTTGCCATGGTGACCCTTGAGCGGAAATGACGAAAGGGGCGGCTGCGCCACCCCGGGAATTGCTCTGGCCTATAGCCGAGGCCCCGGGGCAGAGCAAGGGAGCAGGCTGGGGGTGCAGGCTGGAGGATCAGGCTGGGCCACAGCCTTGCCATACCCGCCCCCGCAGGCGTCAAAGCGCCCGGACACGCATATTGTCCTGGGCTTTCTTCTTGCAGGCGGCGGGGGCGATGGGCATATGGGGAATGAGACCGTGAACCAAGTGACCCCGAACGGGAGCGGAGAGATTCCATGAGCACTTTTGACGACCGCGAAAACGCATTCGAGGCCAAATTCGCGCATGACAGCGAGATGCAGTTCCGGGCGGAGGCGCGGCGCAACAAACTGGCCGGTCTCTGGGCGGCCGAATTGCTTGGTAAATCGGGCGATGAAGCCAATGCATATGCGCTGGAAGTCGTGGCTGCCGATTTCGAAGAGGCCGGTTCCGAGGATGTGGTGCGCAAACTCGCGGCCGATCTGGGTGACCGCGTCAGCGCCGATCAGATCCGCGCAAAGCTGACCGAGCTGATGCCGGTGGCCAAGGCGCAACTGCTGAACGAGGTCTGAGGCCGCGGCGGCTCTGCCCGGCATATGCCGGCCGGGCCCGGATATCCGACGCCGCGCGGGCAGAAAGCCCTGGCGCGGCGTTTTGCGTTCAGGTGGCGTCGGGATCGTGATTGTGCGCCCGGAACCGGCATGGCAGGAAAGTTCTCGACGCCGCCTGATGCGCGGCGCAAATCGTGAGGAAAGGGTCTCCGATGACGAATGACGCCCCGAAGGCGAATGATGCCCCGAAGACGAAAGACGCTCTGAGCCAGCTGCTGGCGACCCGCGACTGGCTGATGGCGGATGGCGCAACCGGCACCAATCTCTTCAATATGGGGCTGGAATCGGGCGAGCCGCCGGAATTGTGGAATGTGGACCGGCCCGACAATATCCGTACCCTTTACCGCAATGCGGTCGAGGCGGGTTCGGATATCTTTCTCACGAATACTTTTGGCGGCAATGCCTCGCGGCTGAAGCTGCATAATGCGCAAGGCCGCGTGCATGAGCTGAACAAGGTTGGTGCGGCGCTTGGCCGCGAGATCGCCGATGCTTCGGGCCGTAGGGTGGTGGTCGCGGGTTCGGTTGGCCCCACGGGCGATATTTTCGAGCCGATGGGTACGCTGACCCATGCGCTGGCGGTCGAGATGTTCCATGAGCAGGCCGAGGGGCTGAAGGCGGGCGGTGCCGATGTGCTCTGGATCGAGACGATTTCCGCCCCCGAAGAATACCGCGCCGCCGCCGAGGCTGCCAAGCTTGCGGGCATGCCCTGGGTCGGAACCATGAGCTTCGACACCGCCGGGCGCACGATGATGGGGGTGACTTCGGCTGCGATGGCAGAGCTGGTCGAGAAGATTCCCGAGCCGCCGCTGGCTTTCGGCGCGAATTGCGGGGTGGGGGCCTCGGATCTGATGCGCACGGTGATGGGGTTCATCGCGACCGGCACGACGCGGCCGGTGGTGGCCAAGGGGAATGCCGGCATCCCGAAATACCATGACGGCCATATCCATTATGACGGCACGCCCGAGCTGATGGGTGTCTATGCGGTGATGGCGCGCGATGCCGGGGTCAAGATCATCGGTGGGTGCTGCGGCACCATGCCCGAGCATCTGAAGGCAATGCGGCGCGCGCTGGAGGAAACCCCGCGCGGCCCGGCGCCGAGCCTCGAAGAGGTGGCGGCAAAGCTGGGCGGCTTTTCCTCGGCCTCGGATGGCACCGATGGCGAAGGCCCGGCAAAGCGCGAACGCCGCGGCAGACGCGGCTGACCGCAGCCCTTGCAACAGACGCGCCGCCAGGAAACTGGCGGCCGTTTTCTTTGAAGAAAACGGTCAAATTCCTTTCAAGGAATTTGTGGCGCCGCTGGCGTCGTCAGCGCGCCATGTTCAGCGGCGCCTCGGTTTGCCGCCGCTCTTGCCACCCTGGTCGGCCATCAGCCGCGCCGCTTCCGCCGCCGCACGCAGTTCCTCGGCAATCTCTTCGGCCTCTTCCGGATCGAAATCCAGCGGCAGGTCCACGCCGCCTTCGGCCTCTATATAGATCCTCACCATTCCGGCATCGGTCGGCCCGATCTGGATATTCGCGGCGATATCGCTTTGTTTGTTGATGCCCATGGCGGCCCCCGGTCGCGGCTGAATGATGTTCTGCCCGTCATTTTCCTTGTGCAGGGACGGCAGCTGCAAGAGCGGACCGCCACTCAGCGCGGAAAACGGGGAGAAGGGCGTCCGTATTCCAAACCGGAATGTGACCCCCTTGAACCCGATTATCCGGCTGGTGGGCGAAATTCAAGCCGTTACCACCATGCGGCGTTTACAGGGTTGTTGCGCTGTGCCGGTTTGGGCCGGCTTTGTCGCGCAATTCCCTCGGCGCACGGGTTCCTGTTTGCGCGTCAGCGGGTCAGGCTTGCCCCATGAAAAACCTGCCCCTGATTTCCGAACACCGGACTGATCGGCTACAGTCATGCCCTGAAGCGCCGTGGCGCGCTGATGGTGTGGTTTGACCCGGAGATGGCCCGGTTCGCGGCCCCGTGCGGCAAAGCCCCGAACGGCAGGCCGGGTTATCCTGAGAGGGTCCCGGCGGCTGCCATTCAGTTCTGCCTTCAGGTCAAGCTGCTGTTCCGGTTGCCGCTTCGGCAAACGGCAGGGTTTGTGGAGAGCCTGCTGGCCCTGTCTGGTCCCGGTTGGACGGTGCCCTTCATCGGGCGATCCCTCCACCGGAAGGCTCATTGATCCACCTCATGCCGCAGGCAGATCGGAGCCGGACCGTGGCCCCGGTGCGACCGCGTAAGCCTGCGGAGGCCTGAAGGGTCAGACCCCGTATCGCGCGCCCTGCGGCCCGCCCCATCTGCTGGTGGACATCGGGCCATGTTCCGCCACCGGTCCGGGAAACCGGCGGCATGCGGCTCAAACGGACCGGCGAGGCGGTCTGCCCGGGCTTGCTGGCACAGATCCCGCTCAATGAGCGGATCGGCAGCGTCACCGCCGATGACCTGTGTCACACCAGGAGCTGCCACGGCGCCATCGCGGCCCGAGGCGCCAATGCGATCATACCGCCGTGCCGGAATGCCAGGGAGTGGAAGGGCCAGATCCCTGCCCCCAGGCCCGTAACGAGGCGCTGCGCGCCTGCAAACGGTTTGGGCGAAAACGGTCCGGATAGCACCGGCGAGGCTTCGGGGGCGCCAGGATGACCGCGCAGGTTCCCCCGAACCGCTGGCGTTCCCCTGCCCGGCGCCAACGCCCCGGCGCGCGCATCATCGCGAGGGACTGCGACCGGCAGAGGGTCAGAGCCGCATCGTGCCGCAGGCCCTCCCGAACCTGGGGCGTGCGTATGAACCGCCTCACGCCACCCGGCACGCCCGGAACCGTCCCCATGCGCTGGCGATCGCCGGGAAATGGCTCTGTTGCATAAATCTGACGAGGGGTTCATGTTGTGAATCCAGCGTGACAGCTGGTCGGCCTGAGCCGACCCACACCCGCCTACAAGACCAGGAACCGGCCCGCATATAACACAGCGCTGAAGCGTCGCGGCTCGCTGACGATTTGGTACGACCCCGCCATGACCTGGGAGGCTGCACCGACGGGGAAGCGCCGATGGGGAAGCGTGGACGGCAGGCGGACTACAGCGATACCGCCATCCCAGACCTGCCTGACGATGAAGGTGCTGTCCGGCATGGCGCTGCGGCAAACGACAGGGTTCGTCGAGAGCCTTTTGCGTCTGATCGGCCTTGACTGGGCGGTGCCGAACTTCAGCACGCTGTCGCGGCGCCAGAAGACCCTGAAGGTCAACATCCCGTATCGCGGATCGCAAGGGCCGCTGCACCTGCTGATCGACAGCACCGGAATCAAGGTCGAAGGCGAAGGCGAATGGAACGCCCACAAGCACGGCGGCCCGAAACGGCGCGTCTGGCGTAAGATCCACATCGGAATTGACGAGAAAACAGTGGAGATCCGGGCGGCCGGGTTCACCACAGGCGACGTCGGTGACGCACCCATGCTGCCCGAACTGCCCGACCAGATCCCGCCCGATCAGGAGATCGGCAGCGTCACCGCCGACGGTGCCTTCGACACCCGAAAATGCCATGGTGCCATCGCCGCCCGAGGTGCCACCGCGATCATCCCTCCCCGAAAGAACGCCAGGCCCCGGAGGCCCGACACCTCCGGCCCGATCGCCCGCAACGAGGCCCTGCGCGCATCACGGCGCTTCGGCAGGACCATCTGGCGACGATGGAGCGGCTATCACCGCCGGAGCCGCGCAGAAACGAAGATGAACTGTGTGAAACTGCTGGGTCAGCGCCTCATGGCGCGGGATTTCGACCGTCAGGTGGCCGAGTTCCAGGTCCGTGTCGCCGTCCTGAACGGCTTCACGGCGCCCGGCATATCTCTCACTGAAGTCGTGGGCTAAGTCTGTCCCGGGAAAGAGAAAGTCCGGTCAGCAGGTGATTTGTGCAACTGAGTTCCGGGAAAGGGAAAACCCAACCTCATCCCCGGTAGCGCAAAAAAGCCGGCCCTGACGGTTCCGCCGCAGAGGCCGGCAGGATGCGGCCGGCAGAGGGCAGGGCCCCGGATCCTGCCCTGGCGGGTTTCGGCCCCGGGGAACGTGAAGGCCTGTTGCGCATCTGCCGGGGCGGGGCAACTGCCCGTGCCCCGCCTGGTTTGCTGGGCTTAGTCTTCCGAATTCACCAGGCCGCCGCCAAGGCCGAAATCAATAGCGCGATTGCCGATATTATAGCCGAAGCTCGCATCCACATAGCCACCATCACCGATATAGGAGATGCCGAGATTGGGGCGCAGCGAGGAGGAGCCGAAATGGTAATCCAGCCCCAGCGAGCCGGCGGAATTGTCCTTGCTGCGGTCGGTAAAGATCTTGGCGCCTGCTGCGAGACCGCCATTGCCACCGCTGCCGAAGACCCAGGTGAGCCCGAGGCCGAGCCCGGCATCGCCGGCCTGTGCCGGGCTGGTGGTGCCGGGAACGACGCCCGAAACAAGGGCCGTCAGCGCAAGGCCGAGCCCGAAAGCTTTGCAGATACTGGTCATGGCGTTTCTCCTGCCCGATCGCAGATCCTGTCTGGGGCGGTATGACCTCCCCCTGGATCTGGCGTTGATTATGGCAGAAGCCTAGACCATTTCGCGCCGGATGAAAAGCCGTTGGAGGGGGGCGGGCAGGGCATTGCCGCGCCGCCTCCCCCGTCGCGTCCTCGTCGCCTCCCGTCTCACCACCCGCGCCCGGCGCCGGAGCGCGCGGGCCGGAGGTGGCCCCGGATCAGAAGATCAGGAAATCGGCATTCGAAAGCGTGGCGCCGGATTGCAGCGTCGCCAGCAACACCGCCGCGTCCGCGCCATTGCCATCTGCGTCATACCAGACCGTGTTGTCGGTGGTGCGATAGAGGAACCGCACATTGGCATTGGCGGCGACATTGCTCACGCCGGACTGGAAAGCCGACGCCGCCAGCACACCCGCAGCCAGCCCGCCTCCGAACCCCGCCGCCGAGATCTGGAACGCGTCGTTATTCCCGGCGATGTTCAGGAAATCCATGATCGTGTCGCCGCCATCGTCGATATGCATATACTGGAAGATGTCGTTCCCGGCACCGCCCGCCATGGTATCGGCGCCGGGGCCGCCCCTCAGAATGTCATTGCCGCCGCGCCCGTGCAGCCAATCATTGCCATCTTCGCCCGTCAGCACATTGTTGATATTCGAGCCGGTAAGGATGTCATTCTGCTGCGAGCCGAAGATATTCTCGACATTGAAATAAGTATCGCCAAGCGCCTGGCCCGCATTGGCGCGGCTGAGATCCAGTGCAAGGATCACCGAGCCGGCATAACGGAAATCAAGCGTATCAACCCCGTCGCCGCCATTGAAGGTCTCGGCCTGGTTCGGATTGCCGATGAAGACGTCATTGCCGGCATTGCCGAAAACGATGCCGTTGATCGAGCCGCTGCGCCCGTCATAAACGTCGCTGCCGCCACCAAAGCTGATATTCCCGACCATGGTGCCACTGTTAAAGATGGTGGTCGAACTCAGCAAACCGGAGGTGAAAGAATTGCTGATCCCGGTGATGTCGCCGCTGTTATAGATCACGGTGCGGGCGCCGGCTGCGGCGGAGTTGACGTTGATCGCCATATTGCCGCTGATTTCGCCCGTATTGCGGATGGTCACGGTGCCGCTGGCGCTTCCGGTGGTGATGGCACTGCCCGCAGAGGAAATCGTGCCGTTATTGATGATGGACAGGCCAATCCCATAGGCCGAGATGGCGCGTTCGGTCCCCGAAACCACACCGCCGTTCAGGACATGGATATACCCGCCGAGGGAATCCTCTCCGAGGCCGACCGCCAGCCCCCGGCCGCTGCCGATGACCTCACCTGCCACCGTCACCCGGATATGGTTGTAGATGCCCATGATGGCCCAGCCATCGGTCGAAACCACCAGAGCGCTTCGCGGGACGTAAATCTCATCATAACTGGCGGCCAGCGTGTAGCGCGTGCCGGTGCCGGTGCTGGTTGTGGCGATTGTGAAGGCCATGGCTTCTCTCCCTGATTAAGCGCGCCGGACCCGGCGCTTGTTACCCTGAACCTGCGGCAGAGCGGCCCGTTGATCAGGGCTGACGCGCCGCTGTCATCTGCTGCGCGTATCCGGGCGGGCGGCGATCTCTGACAGAACCCTGAATGGCCCGGGAAAGGTTCCCGTAAACCCCCGGAAGACCCGGGACCGAGCCCGATATGCAGGCCTGCGACCGTATATCCGGAAAGCCTGGCGCCGCCGGATCCGTGAATACTCTTGCTGGCCCTGTGCTCTGAAACAGCAGAGCCCAAGACAGCGCCCGTTCGGGATGCGTTCAGTCTGACACGCGGATCAGGCGACCGGTGCGCACAAAAAGCAAGAAAATTCGATAAACGGCCGGTCGGAAACTGTCGGTCGGAAACGGCCCGGGCGCCGGGCGGGTCTCAGCCCGTCGCGCTGTCGATCCAGATTGTGACAGGACCGTCATTGGTCAGGCTTACCGCCATATCGGCGCCGAAAATGCCGGTCTCGTTCGGGACGCCTTCGGCGGCAAGGCAGGCCGCGAAATGCTCGTAAAGGCGTTTGCCTTCCTCCGGAGGGCAGGCGGTGGAAAAGCCCGGCCTGTTGCCGCGCAGATCGGCCGCCAGGGTGAACTGGCTTCTACATTAAATCTTAGGTATATGATGGGGCAAGCAACATCCGAGACCATCACCATGAAGCCCCGCGCATACTCCTATATTAGGTTCAGTTCAGACAAGCAGCTTGGCAACGACTCCATCCGGCGTCAGTCTGAACTTTCTGCGAAGTATGCCGAAGATCATGGGCTTGACCTGCAAACTGACTTCCAACTTACAGATGTTGCAGTTTCGGCCTTCACCGGGAAGAACTCAACGGAAGGGGCGTTGAAGGCGTTTCTGGAAGCTGTCGAAAACGGGATTGTCGATAAGGGTTCTTACTTGCTGGTTGAAAGCCTTGACCGGCTGTCCAGACAGTCTGCCCATACCGCGTTCCGGCAACTGTCTGACCTGATCGATGCTGATATCATCGTGGTCACGGTCTCGGATGGGCAAGTATTCTCAAAGCAATCATTCACGCAGAACATAGGAAGCATGTTCATCGCCCTGGGCGAAATGATCCGGGCGAACTCCGAAAGCAAGCACAAATCCGAAAGGGTAGGGGCAAGCTGGCGAAACAAGAAATTGAATGCTGCCAATAAGATTGTATCTGCCAACTGCCCCGGCTGGCTGACTGTCTCCGAAGATCGATCAAAATTCATGGTGAACAAGGCTGCGGCGGATCTGGTCAAACGTCTGTTCAATGAATGCATCAACGGAAAAGGTGTTCGGGTTATCGCTTCCGAATTGAACCGCGAAAAGGTGAAAACACTATCAAAGCGTAACCCGGATAAGGTCTGGTCTGAAACACTGGTGAAATACATCTTGCGGTCAAGAACTGTAATCGGGGAGTATCAGCCCGAAAACCGAATTGAAATTGACGATCCAGAGACCGGCGCGAAGAAGTTGAAAAGGGTTCCATTCGGGGAAGCTGTTAAAGACTATTACCCGGCTATCATTGATGTTGACACGTTCAATCTTGCTCAGGCCGCAATGGCTTCAAGAAGTCAAGGATCATCCGGAAGGAAGGGTAAAGGTGGTTCGATTTCAAACTTGTTTTCAGGACTGGCAGTTTGTGGATACTGCGGCGGGGTAATGCGATTTTATGATACCGGGCCTCTGCCTCGCGGAGGGAAATGGTTGCGCTGTCTCAATTCTCAGATCGGGAATGGATGCACAAACAAGCATTGGCGATATGATGAGGTTGAAACTTCATTCCTGTCATTCGTGAGAGAGACTAATATCCGATCAGTGGTTGGGGGCGTCAAACTGAAATCCGAAGCGGCAGAGTTGAGAAGATCAATCGAAAGGCTGAATGCCGGGGTTGCCGAAGATCAAAATGCCATTCTCAAATTCATGGACAGGATTGAACTCACTCCCGATCTGGAAGACGTTTACACCGCCCGAATGGTAAAAATCCGGGAAGAGCAAATCGGCAAACGGGTGAGAATCGGTGAGATGGAAACCCGCCTTTCGGAGATTGAAGGCGATGGTTTGGAGGTGCCGGAAGAGGAAATGGCCGATCTGATTGCAAGTTTTCGGGCAGGAGGGGAAGGTGACCGCTTCCGCCTGGTAAGCCGTATAAAGTCGATTGTTCAAAGTGTTGTAATGTTCAGAAATGGTTCGGTGAGCGAGGTTCCGGATTTTGTTGATGATCCGCAAATCATTGAAATCATGAATAAAAGCATGGTCAAGCAACCGCATTATCGGGTGATGTTCAAGAACGGGGATGTGAAGATTGTTGTTCCGGTTGAAGGCAATCCAGATCAGGTTCAGGCGATGGTTAAAGCAGGTTCAGAAAAAAGCATTGAAGGCGAAAGCGTTAGACCCATTGACATGATTGATTTTTCAACGAATGCATGAAGACGAAGAAAGAAGGAGTAACGCCCTATGGCGAAGATTACCAAAGAAGACCTGCAAGGCTATTCGATTGCCGATCTGGACGCGCTGGCGGTTCTGGTTGCCGAAGTAAAACGGGAAAATCAGGCTGTCGCGCGGCAAGCTGCGAAAGACAAAATCGAAGCATTCGCGAGGGAAGCCGGGTTGACTGTCCGTGACCTCTTCGGCTTCGGCGGTGGGGATGCTCCGAAGGTGAAGGCTACCCGGGCTAAGGGCGACATCGCGCCAAAATACGCACATCCGGAAAATCCGTCCATCACATGGTCGGGCAGGGGCCGTCAGCCGGTCTGGTTCAAAGAATGGGTGGATGGCGGCAAGTCAGGCGATGATCTGCTGATTAAGTGACTCTGAATGAAAAAGCCCCCCATCCGTATAGGAAAGGGGGGGCTTGACTATGCTTAGATTCTTACACGAAGCCGAAGTGGCTCAAGGTGAGGCTGGTTGCCGTTACGTTCGAAAGTATAATAGTGTCAACATCACCATATGCAATTATGGTGTTGCTACCCGATTGCGTAATAACCAAATCTGTATAGTCCAGGTCGATGAACCTCAGGCGGTCATTGGAAAGGCTAAAGTCAGTTATACTGTCGGTGCCGTCACCCGTCACGAAAACAAACGTATCATTGCCATTTCCGCTATTAAGGGTATCGTTTCCACCCCGCCCTATTATAATGTCGTCGTAGGATGTTGCGATGATGGTATCATTCCCTGTGGTTCCCTGATCAGAAACGGCTCTGGCTCTGATTTCAGAATCATTGAGCGATACATCAGAGAAAACGAGGTTCTCAATATTGGACCTGGTGTCGGTCAGGGAATTGCGGACCTGATGGTTTAGCGTGATGCTACCATCAGGTGTAGTAATTATAACATCGGTTCCGCTTATCCCAAAGGTCACTTCCGACGCAGTATATTGGTCAAGGATAAGGGTGTCGAAACCTCCATTGTTTCCATGCCCAAGAATTGTATCGTGACCAGATTGATAATAGAACGTATCGTTTCCATTGCCGCCAAGAATAGTGTCGTTTCCGGTGCTTCCTTCGAAGATATCGTTAAACGGGGTGCCTGTGACGTAATCATTGCCTTCGGTTATCTGGTCCGATATTGCTCGTTCCCGAATTTCAGTCTCATCAATTGTTCCATTTCGGAAAGCAATGACTTCAATGTTGGACCGGAAGTTGCCAATTTCGTTTCTAACCTGATCTTCCAGCGTAATCGTGCCGTCAGGGGTGGTAATGATCACATGATTTCCCGAAACGGTAAAAGTGACATCCGAAGCGGCATAGCGGCTTAAATCCAGCGTATCATTGCCCTTGTTATTATTGTTTCCAACAATGGTGTCATTGCCGGATGTGTAGATGAATAGATCATCCCCATCGCCGCCAGTGAGCGTGTCATTCCCGCCGCCAGATGCAATAACATTGTTGCCGCTCGTTCCGGATAGGGCATTGTTGGACGCATCTCCAAGGATTTGCGTCGCTGTTGCGGCGCTCCAAGCGGCAAGAGTTACACCGCGCAACACAGTATAGTCGTCACCGCCGTGGTGAATAACAACGCTTCCATCTATTTCTGAAACCGTCGTTCCATTAGGGGCATTATCGGCAGTTATGATGTTGCCATCAAATGACACAATATTTCTGGCAACATTGTAATTCACATAATTTGTTACGCCATTTCCAGATTGGGTATTGCTCCCCTGATTGCCTTGTTGATAGCTGCCGCCTCGGGGGCCGGATGTGATGCCGCTGCTTGATGGATCTGGAATCGTGACGGAAATGCCGCCACTGAATGTGGTGCCTGAAATACTACCTCCAATTATGAACCAATCAACAATAGTGTCATCCATTTCTTCCGCAAAATAGTGTTCTCGGGTATATGTAGCATCTAGGCCCTCCATATCAACCCAATTGCTAGTATATAACGCAGTGGAAAGATCGTACTCAGTATCAAACTCAAAGTTCCAGCCGGAACCCCCAAGACCTATAGTAGACTGAGATAGTATTGGATCATCGTAAAACTGATGCCCGATGATATTTCCTTCGTCATCATATAAAGCGCCGACTATAACGAATGATCCTTGTTCTCCTGGTGTCGCAAGGACGTTGGGATCGTCAGGCGGACGCTGCCAGTATTCAATAATTCTAACAATGTGTTCATACTGCAATGCCGGTGCAAATACATTCCCGGTGTAGCCTGAAATGAAGCCACCAGTCGTCCAAGTTGTTGTAACTCCCTGATACCCTTCGCTAATAATCGTGCCATACTCTTCGATAATGGGCAAGCCTTGTTCATCAAGGATGGGGTTTCCATCGCTGTCAAGGTAGGGACGTTCAATTGTTGTAATGTAGGGTGAGTTATATATTGTTGTTGATATGCCGCTGCGAACTATGTTCACGACGTCACTTGCGTCTGGGTTGATCAGTATTAAGTCTATTGTGGTCCAATCAAACGATGCGTCTAGGCCCAACATATTTGTGTCAAGGAGATAGAAGTTACCGGAGTTAATGTTTGGGGCATTAATCACAAGTATCCCGGCATTTGTGTTTGGATTGCCGTCATTTATTTCAATATTGATTGTATCAGCGCCCGTACCGCCCCAAACAATAGTTGGAGAATTTCCGGCTGCGTCAATTATGAAAGTATCGTTGCCTGCGCCGCCCGCAAGAATAGTTGTAGCGCTGCCATCTGATGAGATTATATCGTTGCCTGAGCCAAGGTATATTGCTTCGAATCCAGAAATGCTCCCATCTTGAATACCAGAGGTCAAAACCAATGGCATACTCTCAAGATTGGCATGAGTGATGGGTTGAAGTGGCGTTATGATGGGGTTTCCAAAAATTAGAACGTCAAAACCGGACCCTCCCCAAATCTGTCTCCCTCCATTCTCGTCTCTCGGCAAGGTATCGTAATAATCTGCATATATGATGTCATTATCTGCATCGCCGTTCAGATAGTCTCTTCCGCCGCCGCCTGCGATAATATCGTTTCCATCTCCACCGAAAATTTCGTCTACTCCACCACCACCAAAAATGAAATCATTTCCTATCCCGCCGGAAAGTATGGAATTTCCGCTTCCATCAAATATAATATCTGTATTTGTTCCGCCATAAATTTCATGATCGCTGTTGCTCCCAACTACAAGGTTAACCTCATTATTGACTATGGAAAGATGGGCTGAAGGTAAAAATACTGATCCGTCAATCTTGTGACCTAGGTTGCTGAAGGTCGCATTTATTAGGTCTTCATATCCTTCAAGGTGAGGTGCAGAAGCTCCATAGTAACCCGTTCGTATGTCAATTCCTGATAATTGAAGCCAAACACTGTTTTCAAGGTCCACAACTGGTCCGCGCAGATCAGAATATTCCACAGCATCGCTGGGTGGATCTAGTGTGTTGGGGAACGTTAATGTGTGTATTAGTTCATGGAGTAGGCTCTGGGTAAAATTTCCAAATCGCAGTTGCCCATTTTGGTTGATAAATATGCCTGGGGTGTCATCTTCGTGATCTATTGCTATTGATATTTGATCTTCGGACACACCCGCTGTATTGTAAGTATAGACAATGTTAAGATCGTGACCGAGTAGTATTCTGGCATCCAGTTTTTCAGCCATAGTCGGGCTTGTGTAGAAGAATCGTATTGCGGATTCGACCGCCGCCGTGAATGAAGAATTGCCATTGTTGTAGATTTTTACAAAATTAAGAAAATCGTCTGCTGACATTTTCGATACTTATCCTGTTGGGTGTGTTTAGCGTGTCGATGAACTCTCAGGTTTCCCTAACATGTGCTCCATGGCTTTCTCTTGGAAAGGGCTGTTTCGGCGCAATACTCAGTCGCAACGTTGCTTCCGACGAGTGCGCCAGTCAGATCGATGTTTTCTAAACTGCATGTTACCACTCGAGTGTTTGAATCTGTTTCAATTTCTTTTGGTCGAATTTTCCAATCGAATAAATAACCACAGATGACGGTGCTGCCGTTAAACATTGTATTGGCTCTTTTGGGATCTACATTTTCTATGCCCCATAGGCGGAGACGATTGTTTTCCGGGGGGCAAATTTCGTTAATAATCTTGATTCCGCCAGTAGAATCGGTAAAGATTATCTCCCCAAACTCTCCTAAGAACGCGCAGTCGCTACTGGCTTTTACTTCATTGGTCGAAAAATTGACTATCGCCGCTATGATTAAAGTTCCTGCTACAGTAACTATTTTTCTTTTCAAGATCAACGCTCGCTCTTTTTGATATTTTACGACTTGGTCATTATGAAGCTGCCTCATACAGCTATACAGCCTAGAATCCATACTGGCGGGCTGGTTGTCACCGATCAAGGAGAATTCACCGCTGCTTATTAATATTTCGGCCAAGCACTCGCTAAGGTTGAATTCGGCTATGTGCCGAAACCAGATTGTATTAATACTTCAATAAGTTACGAGTGTTCGGGCGGTCTGGGGAGTTGTATGGCAGTTGACGGTCGCTCTGCCTGCCCGGATGCTGATCCGGTGGCCTGTGCGGATCATACGCCAGTTTGACGGGTGAGGATGAGCAAGCGTAAGCGCAAGCAAACCGTCTCTCAGAGTCTGAGCCATGCTGCTGGCAGAGACGCGGAAGGATTGCGGGGCAGAGTAGTCATGCTGCAACGCTGTAAATTTCAACGGCTGGACCAAACTCAGCGCCAGTGCTGGTGATATATCCCTTTTGGAAAAGATCGCGGATTGTCTTTTGATAATCGGCAATGCTATCAAACAAATCCGCGAAGTCTTTCTCAACAAGTGATTTTATCGTAATTGCGAATGCGTTTGATCCAAGGGAGGTAATCGTTTTGATGATCGATTTCTCTTTTTCGTTATCACCCTTGATGTTAGCACCCGCTTCAACAGGCTTTGTCGCCGTCGCTGAATAGGACTTAAGAATCTTTAAGATAGCTGTCCTTGCTTCTGGTGTGATCAGGCCTGCTACCGGGTTCAATCCCTCGGGCGAGTGTCCGAACATCTGAGCAAACACCCATTCAATCCATGGGCCTTCCTTCTTCTTATCCCGCGCCCAGGCGATTACCGCGCTGAACGCGGTTTGCTCATCTACGGGCTTCACAGGCTCACAAGAGGGTTCTGGCAAGATCGGGTCATCCGCCACGGACTCGGGCGTCTGGCGGCTCTCAGAGGGCTTCACTGGCAGGGATACCGTGATCGGCTCGGGGGTAAAGCTGACCATGACGGGTGCAACTGACTTGAAGTCATCCGGGACTATACCATTCTCACGTGCGAAGGTGAGAAGGGAAGGCGTGTCATAGATTGCGTTCGCAATCTCAGGGAAAGTGGCGCGCGACCACGCGATGAACGTATTGTAGACATTCGATGAATTACTTTTACCAAACAAGAATGAATTCGAAATAGCTTCCGACTGCCTACGCAGAAGATTGCGTTCTGTTCGATCCTCAATCGCGCCAATCCTGAAACGGATGTGGTCAGTTAGAAGTCCGAACAAGAACTTATCGCGGGTTGACCCTTTGACACTTGCAAGGGTTCTGGTCAGGTCTTTATTCTTCGCTCTGATTTTGTCCTGGCGGATGGCAGCATTATAATCATTGCGACAATGATCGGAACAATACTTGTGGGGCTGTCCCTTGCCAAACGCATTGGCTTTAACTCGCTCAGGCGGCATTGGGCAACCACAAAAGGCGCAGGACTTGACAGCGGATAGTGCTGCCAGCCGCGCAAAGTTATGGTTCATAATCGGCTTTGGGGTATGGTTGGGAGAAGGAGTGACTTCGGACTCGCTATTGAAGCTGTCAACAAAATCATTCCATGAAAATTCAGAGTCGGGCGTATCACGCATTTTTAAATCACTTTCGTTTTTAGGTTTGTTGGTTCCTCGCTTTCTGTTGTTGTGTTTTTGGGAGGGTCAGGGGAATGGTAGCTACTCCATTACCCATCACCAATACAACAAACATCCGAAAGGACAGAAGTATATAGGTGACAAGAGTCCAAAACCCGGCCCAAAATGACAGAATAACATCCTTATAATTAACCTTAATCGGAATAACGTTCCGGAAGTATTGGCATGATCTGCGAAACTGATTTAAAACAGAAAGCGGAACAAAATCGGAATAGATGATGAGGATTTCAGATCGGTTCGGAATTCGTTTCGGAAGCAGAGTGAATGATTTCGGATCATCAAAGTATGGTTTGTAAGCTGTTGAAATTTCATGGAAATAAATTTAAATGAAATGGACCGAATTATAACTTCCTTTTGAGGATGAGTTATCTGTATCTGTAAAAATTACATTATTAAGTCATTGATATATCGGGATAAAATCAGACTAAAATCAAATGAAATGAAGGAAATTTAGGGTGCTAATATCTGAGCGAAAGAGGCGTCAACGCCGCAGAGTATAGGCGGTTCCAATAAAGTTTATGGTTCCAATAGGATTTTGGTTTCAATAAAGTCTTTGGTTCCAGTAAGGATTGTGGTATCAATGAATTCTTTCGGTTTTGTGTATCTTGCTCTGTGTCGATTTCGGAGTATTGCTCAATGCTTTCTGATCTTTACGAATTGATTTATTGATCACATCAATCTAACCCAAAGATCAAAAATACCACTTCGTATCTGACTGACCCTTATGATTCTGATTCTCTTATATTTCTGTTTCTTTTATAAGATACCAGTTATGGGGGTTTCTGGCCGAGTTATGGGTGAGTTATGGCCGAGTTATGGGTGAGTTATGGCCGAGTTATGGGTGAGTTATGGGTGAGTTATGGAAAGGGGATCAGCCTTTATGACCAATCCCCAGGCATCCCCTCATCGTGCAGTCTTTATGATGCTTGCTTGTCTCTGATCCGAAGATCATCCATATCATTACCGGCATCAATCCAGTCATTCATCCAAGCAGGCTTTGTGCCTCTTCCTGACCAAGTGATACTTGCATCATTCGGTTGTGCAAACTTCTGCTTAGCAGGCTTCTGCTGCACCCGAACTTTCAGTTCATCGGGGTCATGTCCATCATTCAGATACTGTTTCAACCAGTCTGGCATGGCGTCTTTTCCGCAATGGTGAAGAGGAAATTTTCCGCTAGGATGGTTTAAAACAGTGCCATGCTTTCCGATTGATCTTACGCCTTGCTCATCCGCTGACAACAGAACAGCGCATTCCTGAATAATCTGATTTTCATCGGCAGACGACAGTATGATTTCACAAACCATGTCACCAATGTTAACCCATTTCAAAGATGCAGCGGCAATCACTGCCATAAATGCTGCGGGCGAAAAGCCATTAATGCTGTAGTCATAAATCCCTGAATCGGAAAGCTTGCGAAATCCGCGATTGAAGAAGTTATCAAAACCCTGCGCTCTATCAATTACAAATGATTGAATGTAATTCATGCTGTGCTCGGTCGTCTGTTCCATGATCATAATCCTATGGCTGATCAAAATTTGGTTTCAACGCAATGATTACTGCGAAGAAGCTGAACTTCTCCGAACCAAATCTAACTGTCAATATCCCTGAGTGATCATCAATGCCAATTGTATTAATTGAGTAATTGGAAATGGTTTCACTATTGCTGTAAGTCGTTGATTTGCATTAGTCCAATAACCCAATTGAATTTTCAATCGGCCCAAAACTTTTTTAAATCAGAAGTGGTGAAGTGTCTTCCATCCGAAGCAGGATGCCTGATCGTTCAGGGTGTTCTCTGTATGCTCTCTCGTCATGCAGGATGATCAGTCGACTCACAGATGGGGCTACAGACGCGCCAGATGCCCCTTTACAGGCGTCATGGAACAGGATCGCTGGACGGTTCACCGCGACGGCCAGCTTGTCGGCAAGTTCAGGCGTGTTGCCCATGGCTCGGCGCCGTGATGGCTGAATTATATTCGGCGCCCCCATTAATTTCAATTGCGTCGAGAAAATCTTGTGCGGACATGCTGCAATTTCCCTTATGTCGAGTGATTGAGGGGGGGTGAATTCGTTGAACTGTTTGCGTCGTTCGTAGGGTTCGCTATTGTGTTGCTATTTTGTTTGAGATAAGGAAATAGCTGAGCCTGTCTTCTTGCAAGTTGCAAGTTACAAACCGGAGATTCTCATCGTGATATATTTTTCGCTCTTTATCATAATCGGTGGCGTAGACGTAGCCGCACGAAACCGGCATGTCTTTTAAAAAAATATTTGCTTGCGTATTGTTGACGGATTTAATTCCTGATAAGATATAATTTCCATTGTATTCGGGACACCGTTCATTGTGAAGTCTTATGACGCCTTGTTCGTCAATGAATTCAATTTCTCCAGTGAGAGCCATGTATCTGCACTCCGCAAGCAAAATGCTTGGGCTAAGGATGATCATAGTGCCAGTGATGACGGCGCATAATGACGATCTATTCATGGCGTTGGGTCCTCATTTATAGAAGTGCAGGTTAATGTTCCCTACGTTCCGGCGCTGTTGAACTGTAGACCCATATCTCCTAGAATCCATACTGTCTGGTCGGTTGTCTTCCATCAAGAAGAAATCGCCATGCACTCGTTAGGGTTGAGTGAAATTGAGTATCTAGTTCCGTTAATTGATGTTTCCCAATCGGTTAGCATGGTTCGAGGTGTCTGGGGCAAGGTTTTACCGTTGACGGTCACTCTGCCTGCCCGACAAGCTGATCCGGTTGCCTGGGAGGACATACGCCAGCTTGTCGGGGGTCAGGATGAGCAAGCACCATCTGACCATCAATCGGAGTCGAAGCCCTGCCGTTGCCCTTGACGCGGAAGGATTAAAGGGCAGGGCGCCAGGCAAGCTGTTCACCTGGCCGAAGATATCAGAGATTCACACAAGCAACGATCATTTCAGAATAGGTTGCTTGGTGTTTATTTGGAGGGATTGCTTTAGGTGAATTTGGGATGAACAAGGAAAATTGCAGGAGCCAACCATCACTCCCTCTATTCACCAATCTAATCGTATGCGAAACATTGCCGTCTATCTTGGTTGATGAGCAAAGATAACCTGCGTCTATCGGTGCGCAATACAACTCATACTTTGATATATCCTCTCCGCTAATCGTTCCAGTGTCCCCTGATATTTGAATGGCAACTGCCTTGCCGTTCTCAAGAGATGCTATGCATGTAAGTCCGACATCTGCATTTGCTCCTGTAGCCATCAGGAATGTGGCGGTCAGGGCTGATAATGGTCTCAGCATCATAAATGCTCTCCACTGTTATCTGTCAAATAGCATGAAGCAGCGAAAATTCAAATCCCATAAATACATTCATGATTTGAACAAGAAGGGCAACAAAATGGCAGAGCGGGCGAGAAGCTGGATCAAGCGTAACACATATTGGGCCTTCATTATGGGGTCATGGCTCCTGTTATTCAGCTATAAGATCGCTCATGCCCTTCCTCTGTTGTTTTGAATTATCAATTCCCTAAATATCTTCGAAACATATTATCGGAGTAAGCGCGATGGCTGACCAATTCAAAGATTTCTCAAAAAACGTATTGGCTGGTGCCATCGGTTCTTTTCCGGTTACTCCGTCTGATACAGTCGATCTTACCGAAGTTGTAAGGCAAATTACAATTTCGGGCGCTGGAACAATTTCATGGCTGGATCGCGAAGGTAACGTTCATACCACCGCATCTTTGCCGGTCGGAACATACCCTATTATTGCGAAGAGGATTCGTGCAACTGGAACAACTGCTACCGGCATCACTGGTTGGATCTGAGCCATGATCGGGATTGGCATTTCTCTTTCTATTTCCGCAAATACAATTGTCGATAGTGAAGTTAAAGTAGAGCCATGGGAGGTTCTATTTAATACGCTTTCCCCTAATTCGACAAGGTTGGAAATTCTTTGGCCAGACCCGCATTTCTGGTTTTCAGATTCTGCTGGTATGGTGCCTTGGGTATCTGGACCAGTGCGCGGTTGGCGCAGCACGGCGGGAACGCTGTTTAACCAACCGACAAATTCAGATTTTGCGCCGTCCGCTACTGCGTTTGCCAATGGTAATGTCGCCCTGTCTTTTGATGGTGTGGATGATACATTGACCAGTGACATTATATATCCGCTTGGCCCAACCTCTGAATATTTACACATGGGAGGTATGGTCATATCGGGTGTAAATATCAGCACCAGCTACTCACATGTGGCAGGTATCTACCAGGACATTTCGCGAAGGCTGGACCTGACTGCCCGAAGCACTGCAACTTTGTATGGGGTTCAGGCTGTTGGTAGAGTAACTGGCACGAATTTGCTGTCATCGTTACCGAATGATATTAGTCGAAGAGGTCTGCCATTTATTTTCCAACAATCGCTGACAAGCACTCGCTTGGATTTTCTTTACAAGGACTCTGTTGCCATTACTGCTAACACTCCTGCAACTGGCACTCTTTCAGCGTCTGGTTCTTTTCCTTATGCGATAGGTTCACAAGCATCAGGTATGCCCATGATTGTTGGACCTCTTGTTTTGCGCGAAGGTCTATTACCATCCGCCCTTGCCCTTGCCGCCGCTGAATCAATTATCAATGACTATATCGGAGTAAGCCTGCGGTGAAGGCCGTCTGCTCTGATTGAGCAAATGGTCGTAAGGCATTGCCTTATGGCATGCGCTTCAACTGTTTCACCAATCGAGATCTTCGCCGCCGATGAGGGTGGCCGTCGTCGGCACTGGTCTGACGAGGACAAGATCCGGATCGTCGAAGAGAGCCTGCGCGGTTTCCGGCAGGGTTCGGCGACGGCGCGCCGGTATGGGATTTCCCGGTCGCTTCTTTCGATCTGGCGGCGCGAGTATCGCAGCGGGACACTTGGCGCGTCGGGGGCTGGTGGGGGCTTCGTGCCATTGGTGATTGCGGGCGCCCCGCCTACGCCAGCGGAGCAGCCATCGCGGGAAGCCGACGATGCCCGGATCGACATCACGTTGACGAACGGGCGTCGCATGACGATCTCTGTGTCGCTGGCCCCTTCGCATCTTGCGGCGTTGCTGGCCGTGCTGGACCCGCGATGATTGCCTTTCCGGCGGGGGCCCGCGTGTGGATTGCAGGCGGGGTAACGGACATGCGGTGCGGAATGAACAGTCTGGCGCTGAAGGTCCAGCAGGGGCTGGGGCGCGACCCGCATGGTGGCGAGATCTTCTGCTTCCGGGGGCGCAAGGGTGACCTGATCAAGGTGCTGTGGCACGACGGGGTCGGCATGTCGCTGTATCTGAAGCGGCTGGAGGCCGGAAAGTTCATCTGGCCGGTGAGCCAGAATGGCTCAGCCGTTCCGGTTTCGGCAGCGCAGCTCGGCTATCTTCTGGAAGGAATTGATTGGCGCAATCCGCGCTGGACACAGCGGCCAGCATCAGCGGGTTAATGGGCAAAATTCCCTTGTTTTATTGGACTATTCTTGGGTTCCGTGGTAGGTCTTCGGCATGTCGGAGACCGCATCTGAGATCGCTGTTCTGCGCGCCGCACTCGCCGCGGCAGAGGCCCGCGCGTCTGCCGCAGAAGGCGCATTGGTCGCCGCCAAGGGGAGTTGACCCAGGTTCAGGCGATCGTCTCGGCCTCCGAAGACATGATCCGGCACCTTCGACTGCAGATCGCCAAACTCCGCCGCGAGCAATATGGCCATAGCGCCGAACGCCATGCCCGGCTGATCGAACAACTGGAGATGCAGCTCGAGGACATCGAGACCGACATTGCCGATGACCGGGCCAAAACCGGGCAACGGGCCCGGGGGCGATGGTCGCGGCCTTCGAGCGCCGCCGCCCCGCCCGCAAGCCGTTCCCCGAGCATCTGCCCCGCGAGCGCGTGGTGGTTGAGGCGCCGACGTCCTGCACCTGCTGTGGTTCCGCGCGCATCGTGAAGATGGGCGAGGACATCACCGAGACGCTGGAGGTGATCCCCCGGCAGTGGAAGGTCATCCAGACCGTCCGTGAGAAGTTCACCTGCCGCGACTGCGAGCGGATCAGCCAGCCGCCCGCGCCGTTTCATCCGACGCCTCGGGGCTGGGCGGGGCCCAATCTGCTGGCCATGATCCTGTTCGAGAAGTTCGGCCAGCATCAGCCCCTGAACCGGCAGGCCGAGCGCTACGCGAAGGAAGGGGTTGAGATCAGCCTTTCCACCCTCGCCGACCAGGTCGGCGCCTGTGCCGTGGCGCTGCAGCCGATCCACGATCTGATCCGTGCTCATGTCCTCGGCACTGAACGATTGCATGCGGACGACACCACCGTGCCGCTTCTGGCCAAGGGAGGCACCAGGACCGCCCGCCTCTGGACCTATCTGCGCGATGACCGGCCCTTCGGGGGTGGGGCGCCTCCGGCTGCGCTCTACTACTTCTCCACCGACCGCAGGAAAGAACACCCGACCCGGCATCTGACGGGCTGGACTGGCATCCTGCAAGCTGACGCCTATGGCGGCTACAACGATCTCTATCGCCATGATCACAAGCCCGCGCCGGTGCGCAGCGCGCTGTGCTGGGCGCATGCCCGGCGCAAGTTCTTCGAACTGGCGGATATCAAAGCCACGGCCCGCAAGGGCAAGAAGGTGGCCGAGGAGATCTCGCCTGTGGCGCTGGAAGCCGTTCAACGCTTTGACGCCATCTTCGATATCGAGCGCGAGATCAACGGCCTGACCGCCGAGGCCCGTCATGACGCCCGTCAGCGGCTGGTGCGTCCGATGGTCCAGGATCTACATGACTGGCTGCGATCCGAACGCGCCCGGATGTCGAAGCACAACCCTGTCGCCAAGGCCATCAACTACATGTTCGAGGAAGACGGCCGCTGGGAAGCTTTCACCCGGTTCCTCGATGATGGCCGGATTTGCCTCACCAATAATGCGGCCGAACGAGCCCTCCGCGGCGTCGCCCTCGGCCGGAAAGCCTGGCTCTTCGCCGGATCACCGCGCGGCGGCGACCGCGCTGCCTTCATGTATTCCCTGATCGTCACAGCCCGGATGAACGACATCGACCCGCAGGCTTGGCTGGCTGACGTCCTCGCGCGGACGCCAGAAATATCCCTCTCTCGTCTGCCGGAACTGCTCCCTTGGAACTGGCGCCAAACTGATCGGAAGGTGGCCGCCTGATGGCCCGCGTCACACACACCTACACGATCGACGAGGTCGCCAAAATGATCGGCGAAAGCCCCGAGCTCATCGAGATCACCAGCGCCAATTCCGACAACATCGATTACGGCGAGATGATCTGGGTCGACAACGGCACCGAGGAAGGGATCAAAACCTTCACGGACCGCGGCATCGAATGCCTGCAGGAGCTCCTTGCAGACATTCGAACATGGGATGGCGGCATCCTCGAGTTCCTCCGATATGAGCAGTGTGATCCGGCAGTTATCGAACGCATCATGGCTGACCAAAAAAATGATGAGCCGGAAAACCTTCGCCACAGCGAAGAACATAACTGCGGCCTACGCCGGATGCTTACTATCGGAGCATACTGATGCAGAGAGTAACCGTAGCCGTTTCGGCTGAACCAAATTTGATGAAGGGCGCAAATCATGTGCATGTTCTTCTGAGCAAAGCAGAAAATTTTGATACTTACTATGATCCCGGTTGGCAGGATTCAGATGGTAATTTGTATTGTGTTTCATCTGGTCTATGGTCGGATTTGCAAATTGAAGGCGTAACTGATCCTACCATTTTTTCAGAAGTGATATATGAATTGATGCAGATCTATCCTGACATCGACATGGCAGCGGTAGCAGTTGCCCAAGATGCTTTTAGATGGGGAGGCAAGGCTGAAACTTCTAAAATAACGGCTATTATTGGCGATGATCCATTTTCTGCATTGTCTGAAATGGGCCTTCGCCCACTGGAAGAAAGTGTTGAGGATTAAAGCGGTGCCTATTCCAATTATTTGATCTTACTAATTATGGTGATGTTGTTTTTATTAATTCATTGAGAAGGGGGAAAGCTGGTGGCCGAAGAAGATAGAATTGATTTTGAATTACTTTTGGAAAATCAATCCCGCATTTATGATCGACTATGCAAGGTTGCTGACGACTTGGAATACCTGATGCAGAAGGAGTGCAGGCAGATTACAAGCCGGGCGATTGAAAGATGGTCCATTGATATGGAACGGAAGTAATGGCGTGGGCATCCTCAAATCGCATTTCATCAGCAGAGTATAAGCGGAACAGGGATCATGCTCGGAACAGGGATCAGGGCTGTTGCGTAAGGTGTCTGATCATTGATGGATTGATTGTTCCCGCGCGTGATTGCGACCACTGGATTAGTCAAGCCCAAGGCGGCTCAGATAATTTGGATAATCTTTGGATGCTCTGTGGTGCTTGCCACGACGATAAGACAGCACAAGAAGCTGCTGGAAGATCAGGGTTTAGGTCTCGCATCGACTATTCGTCAGGTTGGGCGATTGATGAACCAGACTGGAAGAAGATCATAGAGGATAGAACCAAAGCCTATTGGGCTGAAAGAACGATGATTTGTTGAACTAAATATCAGTGAGCAAAGATGATGCTCACCACGATGTCTCAAACTTTATAAGGGTCAGTCTTCGGGCTGGCTCTTTTTTTATGAAAGCGAATTTGATATGCCCGTATATCCTACCCAAGCCGAACTGAAACAAGAAATCAGATATGATGAAGTGACCGAAAAATATTACTGGATCAATGCCAGGCGCGGGAGAAAGATCAATGCACCAATCGGTAGTATTGATAAGACGACCGGATATTACAGAATGGGATACAACTACCAATCCTTGTTCATGCATCGGGTTGCTTACATTTATCATCATGGTTCTATTCCAGATGGATATTATGTCGATCACATCAATGGTGATCCATCAGACTATCGCATTGCTAATCTAAGAGCGGTGACGCCTGCTGATAATTCGATAAATAGATTTAAAGAACATGTGAGTGCATACGGAATGGGTGTCACAAGAAACAAGAATAGATACTCATCAATGATCAAGACAGGCGGAAGATACAGCAATCTTGGAACATTCGATACCGCCGAAGATGCAGCCCTTGCTTATAAGAACGCCAGTATTGCAAGGCATGGTGATATGTCGGTGTTTCGTCGTCCATCATTCGCAGGCATGACTTGATCAATCGATTTAAGGAATCAAATAATGTGGGTGTATAAGGGCAAGCAATTCAGATCGGATGATATTAAAGACAACGTGGCATTCGTCTATTTGATTGAGGAAGTTGAAACGGGAAGAAAGTATATCGGGAAGAAATCTTTCTTTTCAATCAGAACATTACCGCCATTGAAAGGGCAGAAGCGAAAGAGGAAAGTCAAATCAGAAAGTGGATGGATCGAATATTTCTCATCGTCAGAAAAATTAAAAGCATTGGTAGCTGATCGTGGTCCTGAACATTTCAAGCGAACAATCCTGCATCTGGTTAAGTCGAAAGGGGAAGCATCATACCTTGAAGTGTTTGAGCAAATAAAAAGAAATGTTCTCATTGATCAAATGTATTTCAATGATTTCATCGGATGCCGCATTCATTCAAGGCATGTTGCCAATCTGAATGGAAAGGCATTCTGATCTGAAACCCTATCTATAATATCCATGTGTCGAATTTGGGGGATCGCAACCCCCATTTTCAAAACCATTCATATGGATGTAGACACATGAGAGGGTTTCAAATGAAAGCAGTAAAGAAATACCCAAGTCAAGAAAGGCTCAGGGAACTATTCTTCTATGATTGCACTACCGGGTTTCTGGAATGGTTGCCACGTCCAAGGGAAGATTTTCCGTCATATACTAAGTTTGAGAGATGGAATGAAAGATGGCCGGGAAAGATAGCAGGAAGCAAGTCAGTTAAAGGTTATCGTTCAATCTACATCGGGTCTGATGTTTATCTCGCGCATAGATTGGTTTGGATATTGAATAACGGAGACATCCCTGATGGTTATCTTATTGACCATCGCAATGGTGATGGTGATGACAATAGGCTTGAGAATCTGAGGTTAGCAACGGCGCTAGAGAACTCAAGGAATGCAGCACGGCAGGTTAACAATACATCAGGCTTTGCTGGAGTGTCGTATGCTGAAAAGGACTCTCGGTGGGTTTCAAGGATTAAAATTCACGGCAAGCATAAACTTCTGGTGAACTTCAAATCATTTCAAGATGCAGTTGATAGGCGGATTGAAGTGGAAATAATGATCTTTGGTGCTTTTGCGCCTTGCTTGACTAGAGCGGCCTAACAATGGGTTTGTCTAAATAATTCTAAAGGTATTCGATTCTGTTTGACAATTGTGCATTTGAAATTGACCGGGGGTATACCCTTTCCGATTCGGCATTTTTACAGGCACCGATGTGAGATCAGAGAGAAATTTAAAACCCCAGAATTTTTCTAAAACCAATAAGAAGGGTGAAAAGCCATGGCAAGAAAATCGCAGCTTGAAAAGCAGATTACTACAGTTTCATTCAACGCAGGGGAAAAGCCAGCGGCCCCGAATACTTTGACCTCCGAAGAGGCTATGGTCTGGGATTCAGTTTTTCTGTGTGTCCGATCAGATTTCATCCCGGCAGAGGGATATCCAATTCTGATACTGTATTCGAGACATTTGGCGAAAGAGAAGCTTTACGCAAAGAAGTTGGCGGAACTGGAAGAGAGACTTGATTTCGCAAATCCAGAAAACTTGAAGATGATCGATAGACTGTCAGGATTGGTTGAGCGTGAGGGTAGGGCGGCTCTGGCATGTGCAAGAAGCCTGAGACTTACATCTCAATCTCTCAGAACGGCTGATCAGAACAAGGATCGATCTGCTAACCCCGCCAAACGCCCATGGGAAACCTGAGAATTACATTCCTCTAAGTAATAGCGTGGTGATGACACGCGGGGAGTCGTCGGCAGGCGCTCCCCTTTTTTATGCAGTCATTGCCTCTGTCATCATTACAAGAGGAATTTGAAAATGACTAATCCAAAGAAGCCACTTGTCCTACCCGAACAGCAATGGCTGAAAGACCGATTTGAATATGATCCGGATCGCGGTTTGCTGATTTGGAAAGTAAGACCGCTGGCTGATTTCCCTACCGAACAAGGATGTAGAATCTTCAATGCTCAGTTCGCCGGTAAGGTTGCTGGATCATCTCGCCCTGATGGGTATCGGCGTGTAAAAATTGGGAACCCGGAATATCTCCTGCATCGATTGATTTACGTATATCACAATGGGGAGATTCCTGACGGCTATTGTTGTGATCATAAGGATGGTGATCCTTCAAACAACAAAATCGATAATATTAGGATCGCGACACGCTCTCAGAATTCAATGAACCAGAAGGAACGTTCAAACGGCTCCGGGGTTCGGGGTGTTTATAAGCCTCGCAATAAAAAGTTTTGGATTGCTCAAATTGAAATCAATGGTGTTCACCACTATTTGGGGAGTCATGCAAGCCTTGAGCAAGCTGCAAATGCCAGAGCCGAAGCCGAAAAGAAATTGTTCGGTGAATACTCTCTGTCAGTCTCGCGTGAGGCTGCGTGATGGCGAAGAAACAATCCAAAATCGTTATAGATTGGATAGAGAAGCATCTATTCATTCCGGAAGGGGCGGGGGTTGGGAAGCCCTTCAAGCTAGTTAAGTTTCAGAAAGAAATCATTGAAACCATCTATGACAACCCGCATGGAACCCGCCGCGCCATCATTTCCATGGCCAGAAAATCAGCGAAAAGTACTCTGACTGCTGCCCTTGCAATTGTTCATTTGGTCGGCCCTTTGGCGAAGCGGAATTCCAGCTTGTATTGTGCCGCACGGACTCGGGATCAGGCAGGCATCCTTTACAAGCTGGCCTGCAAGATGATCCTTCAAAGCCCCTCATTGATGCCTTTCTTGCGTATCAACGAAACAAAAAAGATGATCACTTGCCCTGATCTTGGCACCACATTCCAGGCACTTTCATCGGACGCGAAGAGCCAGCTTGGCCTGTCGCCGGTCTGGGTAGCCTTCGATGAAATTGGAGCGGTTAGGGGGCCACAGGATGAACTCTATGACGCGCTGGAGTCTGCCATGGCTGCGCAGGAAGCCCCCTTGAGCATCTGCCTAAGCACACAGGCACCTTCGCCGGATGATCTGCTGTCTATGCTGATTGATGACGCTCTTACAGGCGCTGATCCCACAACCGTAGTGAAGCTGTATGCCTGCCCGGAAGACGTTGACCCATTCTCGCCCGAAGCCCTGACCTATCATCCTGCTTGGGATAGCTTCGTGAATAAGAAGGAACTGAAAGGCCAGCAAGCGGCGGCTAAACGGCTTCCATCGCTTGAACCTGCCTTCCGAAACTACCAACTCAATCAGCGAATTGAAGCAACTGCCCCTTTCATCAACCGAACGATCTGGGATGAATGCAAAGGTTCGCCCGAAGATTATGAAGGTCAGGATTTGTATCTGGCTCTTGACCTGTCTGTTACTGCTGACTTGACTGCATGTCTGGCGCTTTATCGATCAGAAGACACTAAGCCATGGTCAGTTAAACCATTCTTCTATCTGCCTGATGATGGAATTGAAGATAAATCGCGGGATGATCGTATCCCCTGGAATGTATGGAAGAAGACAGGATACCTGACAACCACTCCGGGTAGGGTGATCAGTTACGATTGGGTTGCGGCTCAGTTGATGGAATTGAGTAATAAGGCGAAGATCGTCAAGATTGCGTTTGACCGATATGGCTTCAACCATTTCAAGCCAGCCCTTATTCGTGCAGGATTTACCGAAGAGTGGATTGAAGAAACCTTTGAACCATTTGGCCAAGGGTTCGTCTCGATGTCGCCTGCTATTCGTCAACTTGAAGAAATGATTTTGAAAACAGAAATTGCACATGGCGGAAACCCTATCCTGACCATGAACATGAATAATATCAAGGTGATTTCTGATCCGGCTGGAAACCGTAAGTTTGTTAAACATACTGGATCAAAAAAGATTGACGGGGCTGTTTGTCTGGCAATGGCTTCCGGCCTTATTCAAAAGATTGGGGGTGAGAAACCAAAAACCCAATCATACTTGTCACATTCCCCGCTCCTGATCCTGAATTAATCGGATTAACTAAATACCTCGAATATATTCATTTGAGGTTTCCCATGTTTGGCATTTTCGAAAAGAAATCAACTGAGCCTAAAAAATCAATTGTCCATAGGGTCAGTGAATCGTTTGGCTGGTCGTTTGGCGGAACATCTGCAACGGCTCCGGCTCTGGACAATCAAACGGCGCTGGAAACCAGTGCGGTTCTTTGTGCAGTAAAGACGATCAGTGAAGGCATTGCCTCAACGCCGCTTCGGGTGATGGAGAACTACACCGATTCCGGCCTTGATAAAGTGCGGGTGGCGAGAAATCATTGGGCAAATAGGTTGGTCAATAACCCAAACGGGTTTATGACGGCTTCGGATTTCTGGGAAATGGCGGCGGCGGCGGCAACTCTCGGAAAGGGCTTTATGGCTATCAAGGTTCAGGTCAAAGATGAAATTCGTGAATTGATCCCGGTTCCGTCTGGATCATGGGTGATGGAAATATTGAACGATTTTACTTACCAATTCCGTGTCACTCAGGCTGATGGAAGGCAAGTAATTTATGGGCAGAATGCAGTATTCTATTTCAAGGGTCTAAGCCTGGACGGATACTCGGGGATTTCCTCAATTGAGAAAGCCCGCAAAGCTGTCGGTATTGCTTCCGCTTTGGAAGGTCAACAACTCCAAACATCCGCGATGGGTGGCCGTCCATCAGGTTGCTTGACCTTTGAAAATCCGCTCACTCCCGATCAGGCCAAGGGTATCCAAGAGGCATGGAACTCTAAATTCGGTCCAAACGGGCAGGGCGGCATCGCTGTATTGGATGGTAAGACGACATTCAGCCAAATGCAACAGAATGCAGTTGATAGCCAATTTATTGAGAACAGAAAGTTTCAGGTGGCAGAGATTGCACGAATTTTCAAAATCAATATTGCATTTATGGGTGATGCTCCGATCACTGCCGAATTGATGCGCTGGCATATCACCAACAGTTTGAGGCCATGGTATGTGCGGATTGAGCAAGCCTTGAACAAGCAAATTTTGAACAACGATCCGAAATACTTCGCTGATTTTGATGAACTCGATTTGTTGCGCGGCAATCATCAGGCAATGGGAACATTCTTCAAAGATGCTCTTGGCGCTGGTGGTTCACAAGCATGGATGTCGGTCAATGAGTGCCGCGCTGAAATGGGGCTTAACCCTATCAATGAGGAATGGGCAATTGGTGTTTCCAAGGGTGGTTATGAACTGAGTGCTGCTGCAAAGGATAAGGGTTAAAATAAATGAGTAATTTTAAATTCTCAAAACGTTCATTGGATAATCTAGCGACATGTCATGATGATCTGCAACGGGTCGCGCATTTGGCGCTAAAATATTCTTCAACTGATTTTACGATTACGGAAGGTGTCCGGGCGGTTGAGCGCCAAAAGGAGATGGTCCGGATTGGCGCAAGCAAAACAATGAATTCTTACCATTTGGATTCAAAGGATGGCGTTATTGACGGGAAGGGCATGGCACTTGATTTTTACTGTTATTATGACGGCAAGGTTCAGGTAAACGCTCCGATCAGCAAATTCGCAGAAGTGGCCAATGCATTTAAGAAGGCTGCAAAAGAATTGGGATTGATGATCGAATGGGGTGGGGATTGGAAAAGTTTTATCGATGCCCCTCACGTTCAACTCTTGGGTAAAGCCTAAATTTTCATACGCCTAAATATCCTCAGTTAATTAAATTGAGGGGTTTGGCGTGATGGAACATAAGAATTTCAACATCGAAATTAAAGCCGAAGACACGGAAGCAGGCACGTTTGAAGGCTATGCTAATGTCTTCGGCGTTGTTGATCGGGTTGGCGATATCGTCATGCCAGGTGCTTTTACTGCCACTCTCGCCACTTCGCGTAAAGTCAAATTTCTCTTTCAGCATGATGCTAATCAAATTCTGGGCGTGATTGATGAATTGAAGGAAGACGAAACCGGATTGTTCATCAAAGGCAGATGGGCAGATACTGATCGCGCTACCGAAATTCGTGAATTGGTTAAGATGAAGGCCATTGAGGAATTCTCAATCGGCTATCGGACTCTTGATTACGCCTATGACAACGAAGGCAATCGCCTTTTGAAGGCGGTTGATCTTTGGGAAGTCTCTGCGGTCACTTTCCCGGCTAATCCAGATTCAAAGATTACCGACTCGAAATCCATTGATGATGAAAAACTGAATTCAGAAATTCTGCGGCTCCTAAATATCCGTATGAACATTCTTTCCTAATTTGCAAATTGAGGATTTATAAAATGACTCTTGAACTGAAAAATGAAATCGAAAAAGGCAATACGCTGATCGCTGCTATCCGTGCGGAAGTCGATGGCGTGAAAGCTGCTGACGTTCTGACCGAAACCAAAATGGCCAAGATGGAGGCCGATCTTGCGATTGCGCTGAAATCGGTTGCCGATCTGCAAACCGCTGCTGCCCGTCCTGCACTGGCCGGTAAAGGTGCAGAAGCTGTCGATGAATATAAGGCTGCGTTCCTTGCGCATGTCCGTAAGCCGGGTGATCTGTCTGCTGCCCAAACTCTGGAAATGCAGGCAAAATCCATCAACATCACTACCCCGTCAAATGGTGGTGTGGCTGTTCCTCGCGTGATTGCGGATGAAGTCGCCTCGGTCGCTTTCGATCTGTCGCCGCTCCGCCAGCTTGCCCGCGTCGTGACTGTCTCCACCTCGGATTACCGCGAAGTGTTGTCAAATTCTGACCAAGGCGCGGGTTGGGCAAACGAAACCGGAACTCGTTCGGTGACTGCCGCTGGCACTTTTGCTGCCATTGCTCCGACTTTTGGCGAAGTTTATGCAACCGCTGAAATCAGCAACCATGCTCTGAACGACATGCATTTTGACGTTCAAGCTTTCTTGGTCGATGCTCTGGGCCGCAAATTTGCCGCTATGGAAGGCGCTGCTTTTGTCAACGGCAACGGAACTGACAAACCGACTGGCCTTCTGAATGGTTCGGTCATTTCGACCGTCAAAACTGGTGCTGCTGCAACCCTCGGCACCAATCCTTATGATGCTCTCATTGATCTGCGCTACGGTGTGAAAGGTGAGTATGCCCAGAACGGTAGTTGGCTGCTGTCGTCTGCCACCCTCGCGCAACTGGTTAAGGTCAAGGACTCGACTGGCAACTACCCC
>NZ_QNHG01000004.1:104170-106595 GCF_003290025.1 Pseudogemmobacter bohemicus | reverse complement strand
AGGACTACATCTATCAGCCTGCTATTGCTGCTGGTGTCGCTGAAACTCTGCTTGGCCGTCCGGTCTTCGCAGACGAAAACATGCCTGCTGTTGGCGCTGGTGCGAAGCCGGTGATCTTCGGTGACTTCGCTCGCGGCTATCTGATCAGTGATATTGTTGGCCTGACAGTGATCCCCGATCAAGTCACGAATAAAGGCTTCCTGACTCTCTATGCTTCTAAGCGTGTCGGCGGTATTGTGAAAGACGCTAATGCTCTCAAAGCGCTGGTTGTCTCGGCATAAGCCTTCCAAAAATTGAAACTGATAAACCCGGATCATTCATTGGTTCGGGTTTTTTCATTTCCGTAATCCCGTTGATCCTAAATATTCGAAAGCGATAGGGGTAAACCATGATTGAAATTTCTGATGTAAAACGGCACATGCGAGTTGAATTCAATGATGAAGACGACGCGATTACTGCCCTGATTGGCGCGGCAACTGAATATGTTTCAGGCGTCACAGGCGTTTTGAATGATGCAGATTCCCCAAAATCCTATGACTTAGCTTGCATGTTGCTGATCGCGCATTGGTTCGCAAATCGTGAGGCAGTCGTTGCCGGTCAGATGATCAAGGTTCCATATGGTTTTGAAATGCTTTTTCAATCGATCAGACCGGGAAGGGATATGATCTGATGCAATCCGGAAAACTTGATAAGCGAATTACTATCCGGGCGAAAACGCTCATTGATGACGGGTTGCGGAAAAAGGAAGTCTTCACCGATCTGAAATCAGTTTGGGCCAATGTGTCTTATCTCTCAGACGCTCAAAGATTTTCCGCTGGCTCCGCTGGTCGTGACCTGAAAATGAGATTTGTTATTCGCCGCATTCCGGATGTCGAAATCAGCCATGAAAATGAAATCGTATTCTCGGGAAAGACATACTTCATTGATGGAGCAAAGCCTTGGCGTGACGATGAAAACTTTATTGAGATAACTGCGGGGCTGCGGAAATGAGAAATGCATTGATCGGATATATCTTGTTCATTGCTATTGGTGTCAGCGCAGTCGGATTGATAAAAAGCCAGCATAACACTATTTCCGAATTGCGGGATAAGGTTGAACAAATTGAAGAAACACGGGCTGCGGAAGTTGACCATTTCAGCCGCGAACTGATCCGCCTGGAAGATTTGAAGAATAAGGAATTGAGTTTGGAGAAGTCGAATGTTGAAGCGTATGAGGATGTTTCTGGCAGGGATTGCCTGTTTGCTGTTAGTCGGCTGTTCAGGGTCGATCAAATCAAGTGAACAGTATTTCGCTCCTGATGTGATCGCCCTTTGTGACGATCTGCAAACACTACCCAAAACGGATATTTCACTGGCAGCGGCGGAGAACCTCTGGAAACGAGACCGGCTGGATTACGCCGTATGCTCATCTTCTAAAAAAGAATTGATCCAAACCCTAAAAGATAGGGGAGTAATCCAGCCATGACAACTAAATTCGAAATGGATGGCTGGGAAGATTTGAATAAGGCTCTTGAAGGCTTAGAAAAGCTTTCAACGCAGAAGGCAGCACTGCGGAAAGCATTGGCTAAAGCTGCCCAACCGATGGCCGATGATGCCCGTTCCCGCGCTCCGAAAGGCCCGACAGGTAACCTGCAAAATTCAATTACTGTTTCTGGGAAGCTGAACAAGAGCCAAACCAGAGCGGCAAAGGGTGATAAAGTTAAGCATGAGGTCAATCTTTATGTTGGTCCAAGCTGGCCGAAGGGCGCACATGCTCACCTTGTCGAATTTGGCACTGCCCCGCATAAGAATAAAGGCAAATTCGCGGGATCAGATCACCCTGGCACAAGCCCGAAACCCTTCATGCGGCCCGCCTTCGAAGCTGGAACGAACAAGCTTCTGATCGATCTGGGCGAAGAAATGTGGATTGAAATCAATAAGGCAGTCAAAAATCAAGCAAGACGGCAAGCCAGAGCCGCAAGAAGGGGACAATAAATGGAAATCGCATTTCGAACAATCGTTAAAGAAATCGCGGAAACCGGGGCTGTTTACTGGTCGGATGCTCCAAAGGATGCTGATTACCCGCTTATCCTTCTGCATTTGATCGATGAACAAGCCCAGAATGATTTTGCCGGTCGGCTAAATTTCCGCAGATGTGTGGTTCAGCTTGATATTTGGTCTCTTGATCTGATCGAAGCTAAGACGCTCAAAGATAAATTGAACATACTTGACGGGTATGAGGGGGAGGGGGAAGTCAAGAATGTGCTTATGCGCTCTATCAGAATGAATTCCGATACATCAGCCAATGAGACCCTGTATCGCTATTCTATCGACTATGATGTTTGGTATTCGGAAGGCTAAACTGGCGGTCATCTAAATAACTCTGATTGATCAATCATCAGAGGATTTATAAAATGGCATATTCTATTGGTCGTGGTTCTAAGCCT
>NZ_QNHG01000004.1:92352-102667 GCF_003290025.1 Pseudogemmobacter bohemicus | reverse complement strand
GGGCTAAGGTCTCGATTGGCCGCAAAATCAGCCCTGCAACTACTTTCACTTTCACTGAACTCAAAGGCGTTACCGGCATCGAAATTCCAGCAATCGAATTTGACGAAGTGGAAACTACCAACTTCGGTTCGCCTGGCTTCTCTCGCGAATTTATTCCGGGTCTTTATGATGCTGGCGATATTACGCTTGAAATCCTGTATGACGCTGGCTCTGCCACGGATACTGTTCTGGCCGCTGCTTTTACCTCGCGTGAAACAGTCCAGATCAAATTTGAGGTGATCGGCACTGCTGATCCGGAAATCTGGTCTGGCTATATCAAGGGTTATAACCTTGAAATCTCGGATGCAGAAGCAATCAAGAAGAATCCCGTCTTCCGTATCTCGAACAAGGTAGAAGACTGATTTTTATAAAGTGATTTAATGAGTGTCGCCCCTGCCTTCATTGGTGGGGGCTTTTTCATTTCTTCAATTCGGAAAATACTAGGCTCCTAGATACTATCGGTAATAATAAAAAAGAAAGAGACATACCGATGAGCAACGTAATTTCAATTGATGATTTGAACGATAAATACACCGCTGATTTTGAAAATGGAAAACTGTTTTCAAAAAGAAACGGAAGAGAGGTTGGAGGCGTTTGCCCGACAGGCGGTCACACTCCATATTTGCGCGTGTCGATGAACAAGAATGGAAAGCAGTATAATCTTTATGTTCATCGAATCTTGATGGCAATGAACCTTGGAGAGTGGCCGGAAGCTGTCAATCACAAGGATGGCAACACTCTGAACAATCGGGCCGATAATATTGAGGCAGTCAACCAGTTGACCAACATGCGCAATCGCGCACCGAATAAAAATGCATCAAAATACGGAAGGGGCATCGGATCATTCGATAGACCAAATGCCCCCGCCTATTGGCGATTGGCAATTAGTGGCAATGGCAAGGTAAATGTCTGGCATTTCCGGAAGGATCGGCATTCGCTGTTGGAAGTGCAGCTTGAAAGCGTAAAGCGTTACCATGAATTGGGCTACACTGATCGTCACATCGAACAGACTCTAAAAGCTATCGAAGCAAATCCGGAATACGCTGCTTTGCGCAAATCACTCGCGGCCTAAATAAAATTGAAAATAAGAAGGGAAAACGAAAATGACAAATAAACATATTGGCGAAACGAAATTCAGCAATGGCATGATCTTCAAACTTGACTTCAACACATTGGTTGAATTTGAAGAATTGACAGGTCGCAATGGGGCGGAAATCTTTGATGATCCGACTGGTGCAAATCTTGGGCTGAAAGACATGCGAGCGCTTTGCTATGCCGGATTGAAGAAGCATCAGCCTGAATTGACAATTGAAGAATGTGGCGAACTCATGCCATTTTTCTTCGAACGGTTTAATGACGCAGTGCATAATTCCTTGCCCGAGGCACCGGCAGAGGGAAACGTTCAAAAAGTGGGGAAGACGACAAGACCGCGAAAGCCAAGGTATTAAAGCCTTTCAGGTTTGACTATGAGGAAATGTGGAAGGCATATTGCATCGCCTATCCTCATTCATCAAACTCATTCTTCGATGAGACGCCTAAATCCTACTTGATGAAAATGGAGGCGTTCAATCAACGGCTCAGGCAACGTGAGGAAACATCAATTAACAACGCTTACCTGAATGCTAGGCTAGCGAGAGTTGAGAAGTTTCCGGCATATGAAACATTGATTAAGCAATTCCTGCCAGATGATGGAGGATCGAAGTCTGAACTCACCGAAGAGCAAGAGGCCAAAATCCTATCAGCAAGATTGGCTGACTATGGTTTGAAGTTGAAGGCGATGCAATTGCAAGGTGCAAAGGCGAAAGAAGACCCGGTTTGATGGCCGGGTTTTTTAATGTCCGAAACCCCGATCAACTAAATAAAGTGAGTTATTTTATTTGAGGAATTGGCATCATGAGTTTGGCATCTGTTATCGGCGCTCTCCGGGCTAACCTGAGCCTTGGCACTGCACAATTCGAACAAGGTGCGAAGAAAGCGCAAGGGGCCGCTGGAAAGCTGCGTTCAACGCTTGCTCAAACCTTTTCCAGAATTCCGGGTCTCGAAGGATTTGCCAATTCAATAAATGGCATTCGGGGCAATTTCGGCACTTTGGCTGCATCTGCAACGGCGGCGCTTGGGGCTATGTCTATTTCAGCCATCAATACCGCTAAAGAGTTGCAGAACATGTCCCGGATTGCCAATGCCAGCCCGGAAGAGTTCCAGAAGATTGCTTATGCTGGTGAGCAAGTCGGCATCTCCCAAGAGAAGATGGGCGACATCCTCAAAGACGTAAATGACCGTGTTGGCGACTTCATCGCGACTGGTGGCGGTCCTATGGCCGATTTCTTCGAACGTATCGCGCCGAAGGTTGGGGTCACTGCTGAACAGTTTAGGAAGCTGTCAGGCCCGCAAGCCCTTCAACTGTATGTCGATAGCCTAGAAAAAGCTGGTTTGAACCAACAGGATTTCACCTTCTTCATGGAAGCGATGGCGTCGGACTCAACTGCCCTCATCCCAATTTTGAAGAACGGCGGGAAGGCAGCGCAGGAGTTTGGACAGAGGCTTGAAGACCTCGGCGGGGTGAGAAGCAACGAGTCCGTGGCGGCGCTGGCGGCAATGAAGACTTCGATCAGTGAAGTCGGCATCGTCATGGCCGGGGTGAAAAACACGCTTGGTGATGCATTTGCTCCCGTCATCACTGCCCTGGCATCTTCGTTCGTAAGCCTCATGACCAATGGCTCTGGTCTGCGTCTGGTGTTTGATGGGATTGCCGCTGTTGCCGGAACTGTTGCCGGTGTCTTCTCGAATGTTGTCAACATTATCAGTCACTTGGTTAGCGGAATATGGAATGCCGCTTCTGCTGCTGCATCATGGATCAACCAGACAACGGGGATTGGAAGTGCTATCCAGACAGTCTGGGATTGGACCTTCGGCGCTATCGTGAAGCTGATCGGGCGCATTAGTAACCTGCTGGATGCAGTCGGCGGCATCGGGAACGCCTTCGTCCTCCTCGGTAAGGTCGCGTCTGGAACGTGGAACGGCATCGTTGAGACCGCCAAAGCTATCCCGATTGGCTTGCAAGCTGTATGGGCATCGATCAAGGCCAGCTTTTTCGGACTGATGTTCCTCCTGATGCAGAAGTGGTCCGAGTTCGTCACGATGATGTTCACGACGACTGCCGGAACGCCGGTTGAAATGGAAATTCTGAAATCTGCGATGGATGCTGCGTCTGTCGGGATGATGAACTTCAAGCAGGCAGAAGGTGATGCTGCGGCAGAGGCAGACAGTCTTAGCGAGTCCTTCAAGGGTGCAGTTGCAGATGGGTTCAAACCTGCAACCGATGCTTTGGCCGAACTCTGGGCAGGGACGGAAGACACAAAGACCGCAATGGATGAAACCACAAATTCAACTAACAACTTGGGCGGTGGTCTGGATCAGCTTGCCGAAAAGACAGGCGGTGGCGCGGCAAAACTGTCCAAATATCAGGAAGTGGTGAAAAGGCTATCTGATGAATTGACCAAGCTGAAAGAGACAATGGGCATGACAGCCCTGCAAGAGCAAATCTGGCAGGCGCAGCGCGAAGCAGGCGTTTCTGCCGGATCAGCGCAAGGCGGACATATTGCCGATCTGATTGCCCAGACGCAAAAGATGAAAGATCAGAAAGACGCCGCCGAAGGATTGAAAGACGCCTTTGCCGATATGTTCTCGGAAATCCTCATTGGTTCGGGTTCAGCTTCTAAAGCGCTATCCAACTTCTTCAAACTCATTGCCCAAAACCTGATGAATAAAGCAATTGCCAATTTACTTGGCAGTGTCTTTGGGGCAGGCGGGGCATTGGGTGCGGTTGGCGAGTTTTTGGGCTTTGGCACCAATGCTAATGGAACCGAAAATTGGCGCGGTGGTATGTCGATGGTTGGTGAGAGAGGCCCGGAGATGGTCAACCTTCCTCGCGGCTCTTCCGTCTATAACGCTCAGAAAACAAGATCAATGCTTCGGGAAGGTGGCGGCTCTTCCTCTATCAACGTAAGCCTGTCACCCGATCTTCGCGCCGATATCATTGATCAGGCAAAGCAGAATTCGGTAAAGATCACGGAAAGCGGTATCAATTCTTATCGTCAGTCAGGTGTAAGAAAAGACATTGTACAGCATTCTAGAGACCCACATCGTTACTGATCTGCCAGCATAACCGTAAACACTAAATATCCCTGAGTTAATTCTGAGGGGTATTATTATGGCAATCCTTGCCCTGGCTGATTTTTATGATCGGCTCAAAATCAATTCATATTCATTCGAAATGAATGAGAACATCGTTTCTTCCCAAGATGGTGCGGGTCAAGTGTTGACTTCGCATGTCGGGCCTCGGCTTTGGCGCGGATCAATCAGTTGCTCAACAGTTTCTCGGAATGATGTCAGAGCGTTGAATGCCCTGCTTCAAACAATCCAGAACCCGAATGTTCTATTTGAAGTAACGGACTTCAACTCACAGTATCCCGCGTCATTTAATACAAGCGACAATCTGAATGCAGTCGCCCTGAGCAATCCTGTAGCGGGATATGCCGCGAAGATATCTGGATTGCCTACAACATATGTTCTGAATTCCGGTGATTATTTCAGTCTCACTCATAATGGGGTGAAGCGAATTTACAAAATAGCTATCGGCGCAACTGCATCAGCGGGCGTTGCCAATGTGACGTTGCTGAATCCGCTTCCGGCTGGATTGGCGAACAATATCTCCATTAATTTGAAACGTCCTGTTGTCACCGCCAAATATGTTCCGGGGTCAATGAATGCTTACTCAATCGGATTGGACAGGGCCGATGGGGCTTCATTCAATTGGGTTCAGGCATTGAGAACGTGAGGGGGAAATAATGATTATTACTTCAAACATGCAAGCTGCATTGAATAGCGGCTCAGTGGTTCCGCGCTGGATGTTTTGGATTCGGGCGACCAATCGGGCAACAGGTGCTGTTGAGCAATCGGGCATCTGGAACGGGCTTGAACCTGTTTCGGTCGTGATTGACGGAATTGCCCGAGAATATGGGGCGGCTGGTGCAATGCTCTCCATTCCTCAATTTGAATTTACTTCTGATCTGGCAGTTAAGCAACAGAACGTAAGCCTTTCAATGCTATCGCCTGAAATCGTTCAAATGATCAAAGGATATGACGCCAAATTTGCGCCGGTCGAAATTCATTTGGCTCTGATTGATCCTGATACTGATCAGCTTATTGGGGTGACCAGAGCATTTCGGGGATGGCTGGATACAGTATCGATATCTGAGGATGAATCATCTGCTGTTGCATCCCTGAATTTGGTGACTTCTGCCAGATCGGGAACAGCGGGACTAACTCTCAGTCAATCGAATGCTTCTCAGTTGGCCCGTGATCCTACCGATAAAGGCCGGTCGTATGCAGCTATTTCCACAAAAGTGAAATTCTCTTGGGGCGCTCATACAGACCTTGTGCCTCAACACCGCGCTTACATCGGCGGTCAACCAACAGCGGCGGAAGTAATTATAAGCAGGTTTATAAAATGAGATTGCAAGATTGGCGTTCCAAATTTCAGAAGATGCTGGCTGAAAAGGAAAATCAGCCTTTTGCATATGGTAAGAACGATTGCGCTCTGTTTGGCGCTGATGTTGTTTTTGCTCTTACCGGCAATGATCCGGCTTTGAAGTATAGAGGAAAATACAGGTCGCTGTCTGGCGGTTTGAAACTGATCAAGAAAGACGGTTTCAAAAATCAAATTGATTATGTGGTCCTCAATTTCAAAGAAATCCCGCCAGCATTTTCAGGAATCGGTGATATCGGAATTGCTAATTATAACGGGCAGGATTGTGTTGTCGCAATTGCCGGAACATTTGCCGTTGCAGTTGGCGAATTTGGATTGGTTCGGATCGATCTGGAAACGGTGAATAAGTTTTATAAAGTCTAAAGTCTAAAGTCTAAAGTCTAAAGTCTAAAGTCTAAAGTTTAAGGGGTTAATCTCATGGCATTTATGGGTGTTGCATTTACTGCTATTTCCGGGTTCTTCGCGAAAACAGTCGTCGGCAAATTCCTCGGGCAAGCGCTGCTTTCGTTTGGTCTGTCTGCATTGTCGATGGCTCTGGCCAAGAAGCCTCAGATGAACACGGGCGGCATAACCGGCGATCAAACCATGTCGGGCGAGACTACTCCGCAAAGAATTGTTATGGGGTATACTGCTACAGGCGGAACTCTTCTCGCGCCTCCGTATGCTTACGATTATAACAACAGTAAAGAAAGCAACTACCTAACGTATTTTGTCGCCCTGGCTGATTTCCCGATTAATGAAATTGTCGAAGTAATCGTTGATGGCAAACGCTATGGGCTAAATCCGCAACTCAGTCCGGAGGATGCAGGATATGGCGCAAATGATATCTTTGGTCGTTCACTGGACGGTCAATTGACCGGATGGGCCTATGTCAAATTTCATGATGGACGCCAGGCAGAAGCAGATGCAACTTTTGTTGATCTTCTGGATTCATACCCCGAGAGACCATGGACGAATGAATTTAAACTGACTGGCACGGCATATGCGGCAATCACATTCATTTATCACAGGGATGTGTTTACTGGCGCTCCTGAGTTCAGATTTGTTGTAAAAGGGGCAAGCCTCTATGATCCCCGTTTTGATAGTTCAGTTGGTGGTTCTGGTTCTCAAAGATGGGCCGATCAAACAACTTGGCAATTCAGCGATAATCCGGCAGTTGCATCTTATAACATTTTAAGGGGAATTCCGCTTCCGGATGGTTCGATTTACGGGAACAATGCACCTGCCAATGCTTTGCCGCTTGCTCCATTCTTCAATGCAATGAACATCGCTGATGAAGATGGCACTCAGCCCGATGGCGAATGGTTTGAAGATACTAAACGCTATCGGATTGGACTGGAATTTGGGGTTGATCAAGAACCCAATGCGGTTTTGGATACGCTGCTTGTATCCGCTATGGGTAAGGTAACTGAATACGGCGGATATTACTCAATCGGTCTCGGGCCGTCTGCTGCTGCCCCGGCTGTAGTCGCGATTACGGATGAAGATATCATTGTGACTGCAAGTCGGGATTATTCGCCCTTCGTCGGGCAATCTTCCACTTATAACGGCATTACAGCTTCATTCCCTGATCCCGAAAGCCTTTGGGAAAGCAGAGAAGCAACACCATTTTATAATACCGAATGGGAAGTCAAAGACGGCAAACGACTTGTTGCCGATCTGAAAATGACTTCATGTTTCTCGCCTCGGCAAGTTCGTCGGGTGATGAGAGAAGCCCTGAATAATAACCGGCGTGAGAGAACGCACGTTATTACTTTGCCTCCTGCATATCTGTCATTGATTCCCTTGCAAACGATTAGCTGGACTTCGGTTCATAATGGCTATGTGTCAAAAATCTTTGAAATCACGGATAAGCAAATTGATCCGGAAACGCTGGCTGTCGTTCTTTATCTGCGGGAGTCTGATCCGGCTGATTATGATTTTGATGTTGCGTTTGATAGCGTTCGCCCAATCGTTGCAAGTGTCAATCCTGTTGATTTTGTAATCACCGGCGTTGATGGAGTTGCAGCTTCACCTTTGCTGATCAGAAATGATAGCGGCAATGGCAAAAGGGTTGCTGTCAAGATTGAGTGGAATCCGACTGTCGCCTTTGCGTCATTGACATATGAAATAAAGAATAATGCCGGTGAAGTGGTCGAGTTTGGCTCAGTTCCGGATGTTCGTTCGGGATATGTAATCGTTGCCGGGGGTATTCTTCCTTCCTCAACATACACAGTGAGATTGCTTGGTCGGGTTTCCGGTCGGGATTCCGAATGGTCTTCATCGGTAACGGTTATCACGCCTTCTGCTTTGCTTGACTTCGAAGATTTTGAACCCGATGTGCAAACGTCGATCAATGGCGCAATTCTTGCGGGTGAGGCTTCTAATGCGGCTGCAACCGCTGCTGTTCTGGCGGCTAATAACGCTTACGGTTATATGGTTTCAGCAAATACTTTTGCTATGGCGGCGAATACATTTGCGGCGACCGCTCAAACTTTCATGATCGGGGCTTCGGCGTTTTCTTCGAATGCACAAATTTTTATGCTGGCGGCTAACACAGCAAGGGCAGGGGCAGTTCTTGCAGCAAACACCGCAGCAGTTGCAGCTTCCAATGCGAATGCTTCGGCTGCATCTGCTGCAAATAGTGCAAGTCTGGCGGTCTCTGCCCGTAATACTGCAAATGGTTATTCTCTCGCTGCCGCAAATTCTGCAACGGCTGCGGCGGCATTTGCAAACGCTTCCGGGCAATCAGCTTCCATCGCTTCGGCTCATATGCTTGCGTCTAACACTGCAAGGGCCGCTGCTAACACGTTTGCCACTCAGGCCGCAGAATCCGCTTCGAATGCTGCTGGATTTGCAGCTACGGCTTCGACTGCTTCGGGGGTTGCCGCATCTTCTCTCACCGATCTGCAAAGGGCATTGGCTTCCACAACGGCAATCATTAATGGACGAGCATCAACTGCAACATTGCCATTTGGTCCAACAAATCTTGGAACGATTGACGGCTATACTCCATCTGGTGCAAGCAATTATTCATCAGATGCTGATGGAGTATATTTCTTTAGATCGGCTTCTTCTGTTGCGGCAACTGTTCTTCGGGGTGGCGTTCCATCTGCCGATGGTAAGGTTTATCGGGTAACCGCAAGAATTAAATCAACGGCTGCAAATGATATTCGTTTAATGATTTATTGGTTGCGATCAGATGGAACAGGGGTTTCCGGGGGCGGGTATGGCGTGACCACAATCGCGGCGAATGCAGTCACAACCATTTCCGCCACATTCGGCAGATTGAGCGGCGGTCTGGTCAATATCGCGGTCGGCAATCAAACGATCTGGAATGAAGCTGCTTTCATCCGCTTTGGGGTTGCAAACGTTAATGCTGTGGCGGGTTCAAATCTTCAAATTTATGAAATCACCGTTGAAGATTTGACAGATGCTGATCAAGCTGCCCGACAGGCTGAATCTGCCTCTATTTCTGCAAATAATTCTTCGGCGTCTGCAAACAATGCCGCATCTTCGGCAAACAATGCATCAACATCAGCTAACCTTGCTTCAATCTCGGCAAACTCGGCTGTTAATGCTGCATCAATCGCAACTGTAAAAGCTAATGAAGCCGGAACATATGCGAGTGAGGCCCTTGATTACCGGAATACATCTGCCCGTTTGATGAGTGGTGGGGTATCAAAAAATCCTGTCTTCAATGACTGGACAGGAACATATCCGGCCAATCTTTCAATCGGCAATGTCACTGCGGGGGCTGTTACTAAAGTCACTTCGGGCAATCGTCGTTATATTAACACGATGGAAGTTGATGCTACCAATTCGGCAGTTAATGGCCCGTTGATCCAGCTTTCAAGTGTGCTTGGCGGTTCAATTGATTGTTCATTGAGTCCGAAAGCGGTTCTGGTTCGTATGGAGATTGAATACATATCGGGTGATCTTGCAAATTCGGGTTCGTTGATCAGGGGAGGATGGCAGGATTCTGCGGCTCAACTCTCCGATGTTTGGTTGAAGAATTTGATCACGCCATCATCTGGCATCATTCAGAAGATTGAAGTTTATATTGAAAGACCGGCAACGGCTGTTCCTGCATCCGCAACTTCATTTGCTCTTTCGTTCTTCGGCCATACGTTTGCAGGTGGTCATACCGCTGCCCCCCTGAAAGTGAGAATTCATCGTTTTGACTTTGAAGAGGTATTGGAGAACAGCACAACTTCAATTTATCAGCAGGCAGTTGCAAACCTAAATGGTATCACCTCGGGCGTTGTTGGTCTTCGGGCAGTTGCAGGTTCGGCAAATGCGGCATTGGAATTGATTGCTCTGTCTTCTCCGACTGGAACGACTTCATCCGCCAGAATTGCTGCCAACAATATCATTTTGGATGGATCAGTGAGGGCGCAACACCTGAGCGCAAATAGTGTGAATGCCGGTCATATCAACGTGACTTCGCTTTCTGCGATTAGCGCGACAATCGGCATTTTGAGAACGGCAACCAGCGGCGCGAGGCAAGAGATACATACTGATAGAATTCTAATTTATGATGCGAACAATGTGTTGCGGGTTAGGATGGGAAATTTGACGTAAGAGGAGTTTAAAATGAGTATTTTTATCAATAAGGAAAATGAGAAGACGATTTGTCAATGTGATTGCTGCGGAGCGATTGGCGAAACCGAAAAGCCAAATGGTGTTATTGTCGAAGGCTGGATGTCTGGCCAAATTTGGCTTGATGAGTCCCTTGGCTTTCAACCC
>NZ_QNHG01000004.1:49686-90991 GCF_003290025.1 Pseudogemmobacter bohemicus | reverse complement strand
AGGTTCAAAAGCAAATGCCGATCTGCTTTTGCTCAGATTGCAGAGATAACATCCTTATTGCCAATCGGATTTCGATTCTGCCTCATTACGTTGAACAAGTGGTTGAAGATGAAACCCGGATTGTTGAGCCTGTTATTGATGATCCGGTTTCGCCTGATGCTGAATATCAGCCGGAAGAAATTGAAATCAATTTCGAAACGGGAGGCTGATCAAGATGTCTTACGGCGTTCAGGTTATGACTTCAACTGGCCAGATGAGTTCTGACACGCTCAACACCTATGGTATTGTAAAAATATTGCATTGCCAGACTGAAACGGGATCGGCAACTATTCCAGAATTCAATTCGGATGTTGGGTTCTGGCATCTTGTGATTGGTGATAGTGTTTTTGAACAGGCGGTTGCCTGGAATAACACAACAAAATCCTTTGTCTGGATTCGGGATGCTGCATTTGGCGGAAGGGTTCATTCCTCAAATTTCTATGTCTATTTCTTCCGGGGTGTTTCAGCATGAGTTACGGATTTCAAATTTTTAATTCTGATGGGGTGATTGCAGCGTCATCAGAAGATAGAGTATTGGCAATCACCAACATTTTTAGTGTTAGTTGGTATGACCGGGTTACAGCTTGGCGAGCCTTCGATTTCTGGGATATGACTCAAACAGGGCAGGCATATGGAGAACCAAATGTAGAAATTTGGCGGGCTGATGGCACGTTTCATTATCTTTATTCCGTTGGTTATCCGCCGGGTTTCGTTCTGGAACCTGATATGTTCATCGGCGTGACATGCGCTTATGGTGGAAGTATTTTCGCGCGGGATGTTCACTATCAACACGCGGCTCAGTTCCGTTCTGATCAGCCAACAATAACGATGGCGGTGGCGAGACCGATCAAGCCAAACGATAATGCTGAATCTGGGCATGGATTGGTTGCTTATGATGCGGCGGGAAATATTGCATTCCATTCTGATTCAAAAGTGTTGAGAGTAACGGGAAACATCAATGGAACAAATGTCATCAACAATCCGAGCGGGTATACTCCATTTTTCTTTTTTGATGGCAGTGCTGCATTGAGGCAGGTTCCGGATGCATCGACTAAACTTCTTCATCCCACGGGGGTTAGGATTAACTCAGCACAAAGTTATACCAGGCGGCTTCTGTGGTCTGCCGCCACGACCGATGTATTACCCGTGCATCTGCGCAATCCGTATGCAAGAGGCTTCATTGGGCTGGTGGATCAAACTCTATTTCCATAAACAAAACTCTCTGAAACGCTATTTAGAGTTAGGCGTCCAGTGCGTATCCCCTTCCGCATTGGGCGTCTTTTTTATCAGGAGTTTCGCCTATGGCTGATTATTTGTTTTTTGGTATTGAGTTAAGCCATTGGGTTGTCGCGGTTGCCGGGGGGCTACTGGCAGTAAGAAATCGGAAAGTCAGTCGGATCAGGAAAGAGCGTTTGTGCCTTGCCACTGATTTATTGATCACGCTTTTTGTGTCTGTGGTTGGGGCCGTGCTGCTTGGGCCTGCGGCTCTGCTGTGGTTCGGCCTGCCCCCAGACCTGCTGATAGGCATGATCTTCCTGCTGGCGCTCACGCTGGACGGGCTGACGATGGCGCTTGTCCGGATGAACCCGAAAGAACTGCTGTTGCGGCTGATGGGGCAGGGGCCGGGTGGTAAGTAAAATCAATGTGTTAGTGGTTAATTTAATGTGGTAGCAAGTTTGAACTGGCTGATGACCAGCGCCGTGCCGCCGATATCCCTGACCGAGAGGTTCATCTTGTCCTGGTCATCGCGGAAGATCCGCATCTTCGCGATCTTGGCGGCGGTCTTCGCGACCACTGCCTCATCATCCCCTTGCATCGCGCAGACGAGGATCATCAGACCAGGGCCCGAGCGCCCGACCACCTCGCCCCCGACCGCGACCTCGGCCCGGGTGATGCGTTGCAGGACGGCCCTCACGATGCGGGTTCCAGCTCATGCACCCAGGGCGGGTTGGCACCCGCGCGCGAGACGGTGACGCCGGCGGCGCGGATGCCAAGGTCAAGGCAGGCGTCAATCTCGCTGCCGCTCAGCGCCGCAAGGCCGGCCCGGCTCAGCGCGCCCTGGCGGGCGAGACCGGCAAGGAAGCCCGCATTGAACGTATCGCCGGCGCCGACCGTATCGACCACATCGACCCGCCCCGCCGGGCGGTGGCGGCTGGTCCCATGCGCAAAGGCGCGGGCGCCCTCCGCGCCTTCAGTGATCAGCACCAGCGCCGGCCCCTTTGCCAGCAGGCCGGCGGCCAGCGCGGCGGTGTCACCCCGGCCCTCCAGCCAGTGCAGATCCTCATCCGAGAGCTTCACGATATCGCTTTGTGCGATCATCCGGGTGATGCGGGCGCGGTAGGCGTCCTCGTTACCGGCGATGAAGCCCGGGCGGATATTCGGGTCGATCATAATCAGCCGCCGCCCGGATTCGCGGGCAAGCAGCGCCTCATAGCTTGAGGCTGCCGGGTCATTGACCAGCGAGATGCCGCCGAAAAACAGCGCCTCTACCGTATCGGGCAGCACCGGCAGATCACCGGGCGCCAGCATCCGGCCAGCCGTGGCCTCATCGTAAAAGGCATAGCTTGCCTGGCCATTGGTCAGCTTGACAAAAGCCACCGTGGTCGGCCGCGCAGACCGCGCCAGCAGGCCGGTATCGACATTTGACGCCGCCAGCGTATCGGCAAGGATCTCGCCCAGCATATCGGTCGAGACGCCCGAGAAGAACCCGACCGGCGTGCCCAGCCGTCCGAGCGCGATGGCGGTGTTGAACACCGCGCCGCCGGCATAGGGCGCGAAACAGGGCTCGCCCGCCGTCGAGACCCTCGGCAGCATGTCGATCAGCGCCTCACCACAGCAGAGAATCATCGCAGCCTCCCGATTTTTCCGCCCTTTGTTAGCGCAAACAGTATCCCGCTGTCAGGCGGTGAAATAGGGTGCCAGATTTGCCCTTACCCGCTCCAGCGGCGTCTCGCCCGAGCTGTCGGGGCGGAAGGTCTCGCCGGTGATGCGCTCATAGGCCGCGATATAGACGGCGGAGGTCTTTGCGATCATCTCTTCCGGGATGTCCGGCACCGGATCCTTATAGGGGTCGCAGCGCGCCGCCACCCAGGCCCGGATCACATCCTTGTCGAAAGAGGGCGGCCGGCTGCCGGTCTCCAGCGCCGCGGCATAGCCATCCGCGATCCAGTAACGGCTGGAATCCGGGGTATGGATCTCGTCGGCCAGCAGGATGCGGCCCTGATCGTCCAGCCCGAATTCATATTTGGTATCGACCAGGATCAGCCCGCGCTCTGCCGCGAGTTTCTGGCCGAAAGCAAAGAGTTTCAGCGCCTTGTCCGACACTTCCTCCCATTGGGCTTTGGTCAGCAACCCCTGTGAGACGATATCGGATGCCGTCAGCGGCTCGTCATGGCCGCCGTCAAAGGCTTTCGAGGTGGGGGTGATGATGGCATGGGGCAGGGCTTCGTTATCCCTCAGCCCGTCGGGCAGGCGGTGGCCATACATCTCGCGCAGGCCGGCCTTGTATTGCGTCAGCACCGAGGTGGAGGTGGTGCCGGCCAGATAGCCACGCACCACGACCTCGACCGGCAGGATGGTGACGCGACGGCCGATCACCACATTGGGGTCGGGATAGGCGGTGACATGATTGGGGCAGATATCCGCAGTGCGGTCGAACCACCAGCGCGCCACCTGGGTCAGGACCTGGCCCTTCCACGGGATCGCGGCAAGAATGCGGTCAAAGGCCGAGATCCGGTCCGACGAGATCAGGATCCGCCGACCGTCCGGAAATTCCGCCGTGGCCGGCAGATCATAGCAGTCGCGCACCTTGCCGAAATAGGGCGAGGGCAGCTCGGGGATGCGGGCCTCGTTCAGCACGCGGGAGAGATCAATCGACATGGCGCCTGCCTTCCTCTGGTGACGCAGGTGCTATGAGCGCAGCCCGCGCGCGAGTCAACGTTCCGGGGCGTGGCCTTTCGCGAAACCTTTTGGGGGCGCCTGCCGCCGCGCCCGATGCCGCCGCTTGGCCCGATGGGGGCGCCGCATCGAGGGACAGGGCTGCGCATTCTGTCCCGGCAACCCGGCCCTGGACGGTCAGAGCAGGGCCAGAGCAGGGCCGGGGCAGGACCGGGGGCGGCTGCCCGCATCGCGCCACCTGCGGGAATGCAGTGCAGAGCCAGGTCAGGCCCCGCAGAAGCCCTCCGATGCCCCTTGCGGAACCGGGTTTGTAAAACCGGGCTTGTAAAACCGGGCGGTAAGGCGCATATGCCCAGCCCAGAAGGCCTGCGTTTCCCGCGGGCCCTTTCCCATTCGGAGTGAACATGGCCAAGGAAGACATTCTCGAATTCCCCGGTGTCGTGAAGGAACTCTTGCCCAATGCGACATTCAAGGTCGAACTCGATAATGGCCATGAACTGATCGCAACGATGGCAGGCAAGATGCGCAAAAACCGCATCCGTGTTCTGGCAGGCGACAAGGTGCAGGTGGAAATGACCCCCTATGACCTGTCGAAAGGCCGCATCAACTACCGCTTTAAGTAAGCATCCGCCTTGCGACTGATCCTCGGTTCGTCCTCGCCCCGCCGGAAGGATCTTCTGGCGCAGATCGGGATCATCCCCGACCTGATCCTCTCGCCCGATATTGATGAGGATCCGCGAAAGGGCGAATTGCCGCGCCCCTATTGTGCCCGCGTCGCGCGCGAAAAGAACCTCGCCATCACGGCGGATCCCGATGATATCGTGATCTCGGCCGATACGACGGTGGCGCTTGGGCGGCGTATTCTTGGAAAACCGGCGGATGCGGCAGAGGCTGCGGCCTTTCTCACGCTGCTGGGCGGGCGCCGCCATGAGGTGATCACCGCCGTCGCCGTGCGCCGGGGTGCGCGGGTCTGGGCGCGCGAAGTGGTCAGCGCGGTGAAGATGAAGCGTCTCTCGGATGCCGAGCTGAACGCCTATCTCGATAGCGGCGAATGGGAGGGCAAGGCCGGCGCTTATGGCATCCATGGCCGCGCCGGTGCGTTTTTCCCTTGGATTTCCGGCAGTTTCAGCGGCATCGTCGGCTTGCCCGTCACTGAGACCGCCGCCCTTCTGCAAAGCGCCGGTTACCCGGTCTGGAGTCGCGAATGAAAGGCCGTGTCGTCCTTCTTGATATGATCGAGGGCCGCGAGGCTGCGGCGCTTATGGTCGATGGCCTGCTGGAAGAGATCGCGATCGACGCCGGCAATGTCGCGCTGGCGCCCGGCGCGATCTGCCGCGCCATTGCCGACCGTCCGGTCAAGGGGCAGGGCGGTTTGTTCGTCAAGCTCCCCGATGGGGGAAGCGGCTTTCTGCGCCAGGTCTCGGGGATTGCGCCCGGCCAGCGGCTGATCGTCCAGGTCACCGGCCCGGCTGAACCCGGCAAGGCGTTGCCGGTCTCCACCCGCGTGCTGTTCAAATCCCGCCATGCGATTCTGACCCCCGGCGCGCCGGGGCTGAATGTCTCGCGCCGCATCCGCGACGAGGATCGGCGCGCCGCGCTTGAGGCGCTGGCGGCCGGGGCGATGGCGGGGGCGGCGCCCGATCTGGGCCTGATCCTGCGCTCGGTCTGTGACGGTGCGGCGCCTGACGAGATTGCCGAAGACATTGCCGGCCTGCGCGGTCTGACCGAGGCGGTGCTGGCCGATCTGACCGGCGGGCCGGAGCTTCTGGTCGATGCGCCCGGCGCGCATGAACTGGCCTGGCGCGACTGGGGCGATCCCGCCCCCGATGAGGTGATCGAGGAGCAGGGCAGTTTCGCGGATCTCGGCGTGGCCGATCAGCTGGACCAGCTGACCGGGGCGCGCGTTGATCTGCAGGGGGGCGGCCATCTCTGGATCGAGCCGACCCGCGCCCTGGTGGCAGTGGATGTGAATACCGGCCCCGATACCTCGCCCGCCGCCGCGCTGAAGATCAATATCGCCGCCGCGCGTGAACTGCCGCGCCAGCTGCGGCTGCGCGGGCTTGGCGGCCAGGTGGTGATCGACTTCGCGCCGATGCCGAAACGCGACCGCAATATCCTTGACCAGGTGATCCGCGCCGCCTTCAAATCCGGCGGCGAAACCACGCTTGCGGGTTGGAGCGGACTGGGCCTTTTCGAGCTGACCCGCCGCCGCGACCGCCTCGCGCTGAGCGCGCTCTGGCCATGAGCTGCCCGATCTGCGGCCGCAAGCCCGAAGCCGCCTGGCGTCCGTTCTGTTCCAAACGCTGCGCCGATGTCGATCTGGCGCGCTGGCTGGGGGATGGCTACCGCATCGGTGGCTCTGAGGAGGATTCGCTGCCCGATGAGGCGGATAGCGGCCCCGAAGATCACCCCGACCGCCCGAACTGACGCATTCGCGGGCGGTGTCTGGCTGATCGCGTCGTGCCGGCTGCGCGAGCGAAGACAGGCAAAACTTCGTTCTGCACCAGGGATTTCGCGCTTCGGAAAACTAATTCGTTTTCCCTCTGGACAGCGTCGGATGCCTTAGGTATCACCCCGCCACCAAAGGTTGCCCGGATAGCTCAGTTGGTAGAGCAGCGGATTGAAAATCCGCGTGTCGGCGGTTCAAATCCGTCTCCGGGCACCACTATATCTACATGATAACAAAAGATTTTTATGCAGTTTTAGGCTGCGCCAGTATCTCCGGCATACTGCTTGGGGTATCGTTTGGGTATCATTTGGCACACCCCTGTGATTTCCATTGGGGCGCTCATAAACGTCCACGAAGGTGTTTCTGATCACAGATCGCTCGCCCGCAGAGACAGAAACGGCCCATAGCTGCCGGTGAGCCGGACGGGATGCTGCCACGCCGTGTTCCGCAAAGCCGCCGTTCGACACTTGCCGTAGCAAAGCTCGGGCGAGTATGATCGTCTCAAGTGGACTGCCTCGAAGGAGTCCGTTCTAGGTCGTACCCGTGAAGCTCATCGAGTCTTGATCAAACGCGAAAGCGCAGCACAATCCACGTCGAGTACTTACACGGTAGGTTTATCTAACTCCCAGCTGTTGTCTCTTCATGATTCGATGACATAAAGCAATTTGAGGATTTAAGGAGGGAACTGTTGTCAAATAAGGGATTGACGTTTGATGAGGGTCTGCTGGTGCCCGGTACACATGTGATATCGCTAGACGAATTTTTGCAGACATTTTGCAGCGACAGCAAACGAAAGATCGGACGCTACGAAGAGGCGGCACGCAGCGACTTTTACAAGCCCTTTTCAGACATTGTGGAATGGGCGGAAGATGCTGGGGCAAGATCAATAGTCGTAGGAGGTTCATTCATATCCAGCAAAGAGTTTCCATCCGACATCGACATCGTAATCCTATTTGCGCGTTCCGATCAGATTCCCAAGTCCAACGAGCGCTACGATGTCAACGGCGTCACGCTCGATGTACAACTTTTGGCGGAGGATCAGGACACTATCGTGGCTGCCTATCTTGAACTGCTGGCCACCACGCGTTCCCAAGTGCCACATGGGCTTGTCCAGATAAAGCTGCACTCAACTGTTCAAACATTTTACCGTCCTAAGGAATCGTCACCTGACCTCGAGATAGTGAAAGTCTCTTATCTGGGGCGACGCTGGTCCCAACAGCAGAGGCCCAAGGGCGTTATCATACCCATCCACGGAATTCGTACGCATGCCGAAGGCTGGCTTCCACACCTTTGCCTGTCGGCGAGCGCGTCAGGTTGGGCTATCGCGCCATACATCTATGGTTACCGCGAAGTCTCAATCCTAAGATCTGAGGCGGAGAAGGCCGGTGTCGTCGAAGGCTTCCGGGATTGGCTGATCGAGGTTCGGCGTCAGTACACTGGGCCCATTTCAGTCATCGCGCATTCGTTCGGCACCTACGTAATTGGGCGATATCTGACGGAGGCAAACGATATTACGGAGAAATTCGACGCCGTGATCCTTTGCGGATCGATCCTCAATAAGAACTATAATTGGAAACCTCTATTGGACAATGCGGTGGTCGGACGCATTCTAAATACAATTTCTACTAATGACGAGTGGGTGAAGTTTCTGCCCAATGGTGGGGTGCCGATGCTCGCAAAAGACCCGCTGTTCGGCGATGCCGGCTGCACCGGGTTTTCAATGGAGCATCAGCGCTTTCAACAGATCCAAAGCGCACTATTAAGCCACAATAATGTATTCAAGGAGGACGTTGTCCTTGGTGAGTGGCTGCCGTTTTTAGAGATGGCCAAAGGAAGTCAGATACGCAGAGCCCATGAACAATACAGGGAAGAGATTCGGTGGGATGACACAGTCAGATATGAATGAAAGTCTGCTAGGCCGATGTCGGGTGTTGTCGGCAAGTCTTCTGGAGCGATATCGCTCGACGGGAGTATCCGTTGGTCCATGAGCGCTTTGGGCTGGGCAGGCGCGCACGCTCTCGCTGATGCCGAACAGTCGCTGCAAGGTCCGAGAAACATGCTGCGGCACAGCGACCCGCAGGCTAGGTGCCTTCATCCTGACCTGCTCCTACGACAGGCTAGGCTGGAGCATGACGCGGCCCATAGCTGCCGGTCGAGCCTCGCCGATGCTGCGCGGCAGCATTCCCCGAACCGACCGTTGGAAACGGGGCGCAGCAATTCGAGATTCGGAGCGTCTGCGATGCCGACCTTCCAGCTGTTCGTTGCAGGCGCAATGCCGCTGCCCACGTTACCTCGGGCAGCTCTCCGATGGCGCGGGAACGGACCTACTCAGTTGAGGCGAAGCCCTCTACTGCGACCAGAAGGCCGGTCCAAAGCCGACATTGGCAACCCCCCATTCGATCTGACACGTTGCGGGAGTATCAATGGCAGCGCTAAAGGATTTGCTTTGAGAGAAATTTCTGAAATCCGCTTCAACGCAATTGCCGGCTATGCCCGGCACCCGAGGGCGGCGCTGACTGGTGAGGAACTGGCTTACTACGAGGCAGAGGATGGGAGCATTCTCGGCCTGCTCGTCAGGGACCGGACAGACCGTGACTTCGCAGGAATGGCCTTTGGCCGCGACGCGAAACTGCGCTTCCGGTGGACTTCTATGACCGATTTCCTCGAGAGCCCGGAACTCGCGCACGACGCATTGGCGGAACTGATGACCAATTTGCACGATGAGCCGGACGAGTTTCATCGCCAAGGAGATGAAAAGGGTGAGCCGGTCGATTTCTTCACTCCGGTACACCCAACAGAAGTTTTGCACCCAGACTTTCAGCAGGTCGCTTCCGAAATTGGGTTCTTTCCTGCCCGAGGTATAATCGAACCCATGATGCGGTGGCACGAAGATCTCGATGGAAACTTCGTAGAACAGTTCCAGTCCACCGCTTTCGACCAGCGGATTTGGGAACTTTACCTTTTTGCGACGCTCATAGAACTCGGGTTTTCCTTGGAATCGACGCACGCTGTGCCCGACTTCATCGGCAAAAGCTTGTTCGGCTCCATCGCCATCGAAGCGGTGACGGTTGGACCGACCCGGCGAGGCGCTGATATCGTTCCGCCACCGCCCGTTGAGACCGAGGAACAGATGGAAGCGTATCTGCGGGAGTATATGCCGATCAAGTTCGGCAGCCCATTGTTCAGCAAGCTAGGGAAGAAATACTGGGAGAAGGAGCAGATCGCTGGTGTACCGCTGGTGTTTGCAATCGCGGATTTTTCATCGCCCGGCTCCATGATCCATACCCGATCCGCACTCGCGCGATATCTCTACGGGTTCTCCTTTGAGGAGGCGCGCGACGAGCAAGGAAAAGTCGTAGCAAAGCCCGTAAAGATCATTGAGCACCGTTGGGGGGAGAAGGTGGTGCCATCTGGCTTCTTTGACATTCCGGACTCGGAACATGTCAGCGCCGTTATCTCCACCACAGCGGGCACGATCTCAAAATTCAATCGAATGGGGATTCTGGCCGGGTTCGACGCGGGCGACGTTTTGATGACGCGCACTGGCACTGTCGTAGACCCCGACCCCGAAGCGACGAACCCGCTGCTCTTCAAGGCGATTGTGAACGCCAAAGGGTACCATGAGAGCTGGGTAGAAGGCCTCAACGTCTATCATAACCCGCGCGCCGTCATGCCGCTTGCGGAACACCTCATACCTGGGGCCGCGCATCACCATTGCGACGCGGAAGGCAACTGGACAACAACAGCCCCGCGCTTCCATCCCCTGGCATCAAGTACCGAAATCCTAGGCGGCGTGAATGTCGCTCAAGCGCTCGCGGATTTTGAAGGTCCGGCGATCCAGTTCTGGAAAAAACGTTAGTGGCGAGCCCTATCTAAATGGTTCCGTCTCGGGATTATTTCCTGTGCCTAGAAATGATTTGCAGGCAGCCTGCACGCCAGTCACTTGTCGTAAGATCATGCCAAGACGGAGCGTTCGGCTCAACGTCTTGACGCTGAATTGGAAGACGTCGTCGTGATCGCGGAACTCATGCAAATCTGACCCAAAGGGCCCTCCCTATGAGGGAGGCTCTTCCCGCAGGCCCAGCGTTTCATGCTGCACCGCGCGCGCGTGTCGCTGATTGAGCTCCGAGCAACATGTTGCGGCACAGTAACTGGCCGGTTCGGCGCCATCAACGGTCCCGCCGCTCCCGGCAGGCGATGCACGGCCCTTACCAGCAGGTCGAGCCCCGACGATGCGGTGTGGCGGCGTAACTGGAAGCGGACGTTCGGCACATGATGCAGTTCACGCCACGATAACTTAACACGTTGTCCAAGGATACTGCAGCAGGCAAGGTCATTGTATTCCGCCTAAGGCTACATGGCGGGCAGTATCCGCTAGCGGAGGGCTAGGTCCAATTAGAGACGATCATCGGCTGTCTCCATTCCCTCTCTGAAAGGTCTCAACATAGCATTACAGGTGTTCTGAACACTCTGGATGGGACAGCGCAGCATAAGAAATTTACGGCGCTGTAGAGCGACAACAGTTCACACGTCGACTGAGCCAGTCAACCGTTTAACGAGCCTCGTACGTAGCAAGAAAGGCCTCACGTGTTCGCTGAGTTGGCCATTGAAAACTAAGTGGGATCCGCATATTTTGGGTCAAAATGGGGATTTGCCTTGACACAATCCAATGAGATCCAACGGGCGCTGTCCGCTGAACTAAACAAGGATATGCCTGACCCTAAGCGGATCGGCGAATTGGCGGACGCTCTTCTGGACGCTACAGAGGGATCTGTGCGATTTACCGTCGATGCCCAGCACATTAACCGCCTAGGACTTGAGCTCGTCGGAAAGCAGGAAACCGCACTCTCGGAACTGGTGAAGAACGCATACGATGCCGACGCGAAAGAAGTCAGTATCCAGTTTTTGGATTTCGACCAGCCCGGAGGGCAGCTAATCATTTCCGATGACGGGCTCGGAATGGATATCGAAACGATCCGGAAGTCGTGGATGCGCCTCTCTACAAACGACAAAGGTGATAACCCGCTGTCAAAAATCTATGGGAGACGACGAGCGGGAAAGAAAGGCATTGGAAGGTTCGCTGTTCAGCGCCTAGGGAAGTCACTGACACTCGAAACATCACAATCGGGTAAAGTGCAAGGCCATCGTGTCCTTTTTCATTGGGATGAGGACTTTCGGGCAGGTGTGAATTTAAGCCAAGTCTGGCATGAGGTGGAGGTTTTCGATAAGGATCTGAATCAGTCCGGCACCACGCTCAAGATTTATGATTTGCGAGATAGATGGACAGAAACGGCGATTTCCCGTGTTTGGAAGTCGGTCCTCTTCTTGCAGCCTCCGTTTCAGCATAAGGCAAATGAACGGGTGTCGGGTGACTTCAATGTTCTCATCAACGGCGTTTCCAGCAGGCAGCACAGAATTAACCTCAATATAGAAGAGAGCTTTCTTACTAGCGCGATTGCTAAAATTTATGGAACGATCGATCAGAATGGAAATGCGACTTTTCGAGTGGTGTCAGAGAAGCTTGGAATAGATGAAACGCATCATTCGGAAAACAAGTATCTTCTTGTCGGCCCTGTAGAACTCGAGACCTCATACTTTATCTATCTCTCGCAGTATATGTCAGGGATCTCAGTCAAAATGGCCCACGAGATGGGGCATAAGTACGGTGGCATACGTGTCTACCGCAACGGCTTCCGCGTATTGCCTTATGGTGAGCCTTATGACGACTGGCTAACGCTTTCATACGATTCCGCACGTAGGAATCTCCTTGTTCCGGCGAATAATTTTAACTTTTTCGGACATGTGGAAGTTGGAGAAGACAATCCACTTCTGGAAGAAACAAGTTCGCGTGAGGGCTTCGTAGAAAATGAAGCCTTCGAAGATCTGAGAGTGTTCAGTCGAAGGTGTGTGGAATGGGCCGCATTGAGAATAGCATCTTCCCGTAAGCGGAAGGAAACTGCGTCGCAGCAAGGTTTCGAACCGAGATATACTAGAAGACCATCCGAGGTCATCCTTGAGATGCTGGAAAGCGAACGCGGTGGGAAGCGTTCGGTAGAGGGTCAGGACGAATCCAGCGGTGACATAAAAGAGTCCGCCGTGCCCGAAACCTTCCTTGAAGACCTCTACAAAAGACAAAAGGATTTCGAGAACCAAGTGGACGAGAAGCTCGAGACTTCTATAGAGTACGAGAATATGCTCAGGATTCTGGCATCGCTTGGGATATCGATTAGTTTGTTCGGCCATGAGATTAAAAGTGCGACCAACGCCGTAGATAATAGCTTGGCTATTGCGGAACTTGATGCTGAGCTTCTGAGCGATGAATTGGAGCGGGGCCAAATCGAGAAGGATATCCTATCACTCAAGTCTGCTACTGATCGAATGTTTGACTTAGGAAGTTATGTCGAAAGTCTCGTCTCTAAAACGCGCTCGAGACAGCTAACTGAGGTCCATATTGATGCGGCGGTGAGAAGATTCTTCGCGCAATTTCAATCCTATCTTCAAAAACGGCACATTGAGTTTGATGTGGATGTTGTCCCGCTCGACCTCAGAACTCCCCAAATGCATGCCTCTGAGATCGATTCAATTCTCTTCAATTTTCTTACCAATTCAGTCAAGGCTATGGAAAAGTGTCGCGGGATTATTCCTAGAATTAAGGTGCAAGCTCGTGAAATTAGTGGCTTTATCGTGTTGTCGTTCGAGGATAATGGAGCTGGGATCGATCCGAAGGTTGGAGCAAGAATATTCGATGCCTTCTTCACCACCACCGAGGCTGATGGCGATAGTATCTCAGGCATTGGGACTGGCCTTGGATTGAAAATTGTCAGCGATATCGCATCTGCGTATGGGGGCGAGGCGAGAGTGTGCAGTCATGCTTCAAGCGGATATTGCACAAGAATAGAAGTAACCTTTAAGAAGTTGAGTTAGAATGCTTGGATTCTTTATAGATGATAATGCTGAAGACAGGACAAGGATTTCGCGGCTCCTCAGCCAGCATGGAATGATGATCGACGATCAGTTTGAACCAGTTGAGCCTATGAAGTTACGTGACGCCCTGCTGGAGAAGGCTCCTTGTATTGTCGCGCTCGACTTTAGGCTAGACGACGAGAATCTTGAGGAGAACAACTATAAAGCAGGTGCACTCGCGCAAATTTTGAGAGAGTCACTCTTGGAACGCCCAGAATTGGATTTTCCTATTATTCTGGTCTCCACCGAAGAGAATATCAAGCGGATCTTCAGTATAGATAAGACATCTCACGATCTTTTTGACCAGAAGTATATGAAGGGACGCTTGAGTGATCGCGGTTATCGTGCCGAATGCCACCGACAGATGCGAGGTTTAGCGAAAGGTTACAAGGATATAGCTGCTTGTCTGCTCGGGCAGGGTGGTGCGGCCTCCTTACTTGCTTTGAGCGTGGATGAATTTGAAACAATGCCACTGCACGGGTTTGCAATCGATGTTCTAAACGCGGACTCAGTGACACATGTTGTTGCGCGATTAGTCTTGAGGCAACTCATCGAACGACCTGGACCGCTGCTTTCGCCTCGCGACATCTCAGCTAGATTAGGGATTGAGAACGAGCCTAATCAAGTTTCAGCTGCGGTGGAGAAGCTAGTCGCTTTGGGGATGGGTTACTCTGGGGTGTTCAGCGATGGATGGACGCGTTTGTGGAGACATAGGCTCGAAGCATGGGCGGATCGAGAAATCGGATCGCCTTTGACGTCCATAAAAGGCGCAGACCGAGCTAAAGTAATTTCAAAGGCCCTTGGCTTGGATCTAAAGCCCGCTGTCTCGAAATGGAGTAATAGCTCTGATGAGCTATTTGCATTTGCGTGCACCGTATGCGGATCTCCTTCAGAGAGGAGAAACTCACTCTCTCTGTATGATAAATATCTTCTGCCTTATGCCGAAAAAAAGAGAGTATGCTTTGACTGCTATGTTCGAGGAGAATTGGACAGAAGTCCGCACCTCGCTATAGATCAAAGTGATTTGGAAATCGCTGCGGATGTCGTTGCCGGAAGGATTGCGCGATAATGCCGATAATTCACGGTCGTGACATGGCCTCAGCGATTGAGTCATCGGTATGGAAGTATGTTGAGGCAGGGATTCTAGATGGGGAGAGTTGCAACGCTGTTGCACCTGCCGTTGCCCAGCTAAGGCAAGCGAAAACAAGCCCAGCATGGCAGTATAGTATATCTAAAGGCGAGCCCATAAAGTTCAATGAGTGCAAAGATCGGCGTGATGGAAGTAGTTTTCATCCACTGATTATGGTGGAGAAGATTTGTGTGAGGACGCAGGAAGAGTTTCCCTACCAAGATTGGGTGACGGTTCTTGTCTTAGAGTACAAGGATCGGGATAGGGAATGCCCGAGATGGCACTTCGACGTGGGAAACATTGGTCAGCCTGGTCCAAGGTTGCACATGCAGTATGGTGGGCACCACCATGAGGATAGAAGCCTAGATGCTTCATTTAAGGTTCCTCGATGGGCGGCCTTCCCCCTTGATACGGTACTCTTGCTTGAGATCGTGGCGGCAAACTTTTTTGAAGACAGATGGAAAGAAATATTGCGCGAAGATCGCACAATTCTGAAACATGTAAAAACTAGTGAAGGCCTTTGCTTCAATCCTCTAATGTTGCGAATGCAGCAGTATTTCAGTGACCCTGCAAAGGGAAGGGACTTAACGTTTCTTCGAAGCTGCTGGAATGACCACTGGATTTAGATATTGCTTCGCATGTCAGGGGACCTATAGTAATCAATCATTCGCTGAAATGAGTGAGCGATCCGCCACTGTCATCCTCGTTGTGGCCAGAGGAAAGCTCTGGAAAGCTTTACCATATAACTATCCTAGGGGCCTCACGGATACAGCTTCTAATTAACTGGTGGGCTTTCGACTATCTGTGGCGGTGGGCTTTCATTTTTTGTAGACTCGAATCCAATATTGCTGCCGTCGAACCGACGTCAACTCCCCCGAGTGCTTTCAGAAGTATTCTGTCGACATACTGTCGCGCCTCCACCAAGTTACCGCCTCTTAAAATTCGGTCTACCTGCGAGAATGCCAAATTTACTGCTCTCTGGCCAATTCGCGGCATCAATACCTTGATCCTCTCTGCCTCCCGAGGCTCGTGCTTCAAGGCGCCGGATCCATACGACCGCCCGCACATTTCCGAAGAAACCTGAGAAAATGTTGAGAGAAGTGAAAGTGACAGAAGCTTCCGTTCTGCTAAAGTCTGGTTATCTTTAAAATATGCTCTGTATACCGAATTCGTGCAATTGACGCCACTGAGATTGAGCACTAAACGCGGCCCATGGTGCTGCATGACCGGAAGGAACGCATCTGGAGGTGAGCCGTCCTCGACATTGCTCCAGATTGCTCTTTTCTTAAACGTTGAGCATGCGGCGATATCTTCGTCGGGGTACATCTCCAGATAATTCTTCATCTCCGATGAACTCGCAGTACTATCGGAAACACTTACCAAGTAGCCCTTACCTCCACCAGAAATAAGCGCGTCGTGGTCGTCGGTGGAGAAACTTACTCCCGAGGCGAATTGAAATCTCGGGAGAACTTCACACAGTTCGTCTTTGCGCAGAGCTGCTTTTAGCCTGCCTTCTTCATTCAAGAGAAAGAAGCGATTATTACCTGTAACAAGACCGATTCTGACGGACAGATAGTCGCCAAGCGACCGCGCATTATGATTTGATTCAATGCGCTGGAAGATCCTTTGTTGCCCTACGGAGAGGCTATCAAAAACTGAAGATCCGCAATGTGCAGATCTTCTTGGCAGGCGAAGGCTCCAGCTCTTGATAGCTATGTCAACATCCTTGACACCATCGCACCGGACCAATGGGATATCGATGGTGCGGCTATCATTCGCAAGAGATTTTCTATCTTCGCACAAAAGTACAATGGACTTCTCCTCAGTACCCTCTAGGAGGAACTGACGTTCCTTCAGTTCGAATGCGCAACATCTAGTAAAGCTTTGCGAAAGAAATACTCGCAGCGCTTTGGAGTAGTTTGCGTATAGAAAGCTACTAGGCAGAACCCATGCATTTCGCCCCCCTTTAGCCGTGTAAAGAACACTAAGGGCGACAAAGTAAGCCCAAAGGCTTGCGCGACGGTCAAGATTGAGGCCTGAAGTTTTAAGTTGAGAAAGGACATCCTCTCTACGTTGTACGTCTAGCTTTTGATATGCCAGATAGGGGGGGTTACCTACCACAACGTCGAATTCTCTTGGCCAAGATTGTGGAAAGTCCTGTGCTAGGAAGTCGCCATCATGGAATCGGCAGAGATCCACGGGTTGTTCAAATATCTCAGATAGGTGTGCAAATGCGCTTTGATCTATGTCGCAGCCGTATAGTTTACTCAGAGACGCATTTTCTCTTATTGCGCTGAGCCTGTCCCTGACTGATCTTATGAATCCGCAGCCTCCGAAACTCGGCTCGAGCACGCTCTCGTCGGGTGATTGGATCACCCATTTGCAAATTAAGTCTGACAGCGCTTGATGAGTATAGAACGCACCAAGGTCTTTTTTTGCACGACGCGCGTCTGGTTGAGACACTATAATTCCCATTTCCCTGATCTCGGCGCAACACTAACCATTTGCTGCTTGCTTTAAAAGCAGATTTGTGACGCGAGCGCAGGTGTGTTTGCGGGCGGATCGATGCCGCGACACTAACCGACTGCTTCCGCTGCTTCCGCTGCTTACGGTTCCTGGGAGTGGCGATTGCTGGGCGCTCCATATACGCTACTTTCCTGGGCTCTCTGCGGGTGAGGACCGAGAAATATGTTCCGAAGACAGGTTTCGCTTCCGTGCTGGTCAACCGTTGCCATCTCGCCCAGGAGGATGAGGCGATTTCGATGGAGGCCTTTGCGGTGGGTCTGGGACTTCGCACGACTGAACTCTCAACGTTCTGTCGTAGGAATGATTTGCCGCATCGCAGGGTCAAGGGGCCAAGGGGCGGTGCCCAGTCACGGCTTTCAACGGGGGACAGGAAAGTCTTTCTGGAGAACTATATCAGTTTTCGCAATCTCGGTGTCAGGGCTGGCCTTGCCTGGGATGAACTGACGGCTGTGCTGGAAGACGAGGGGATTGCGCCGGTTGGCGGGAGTGCAGGGATCTATGATCGGGCTGCGATTGCCCATATTTTGGAACAGTTCTGGGCAGGCTGTCCGATTTCACTTGACGCCCTTGCGCACGCTATTCCTTGCGGTTGCGCCGTCTTCTCCTTTTTTTGGCAACTGCTGCCGACACACCGCTACGAATACCGCCTTCCCCCGAGCCAGACATCCCGGATCGCACGGTCGTCGCCCATCATTATGGTCGGGAACAGGGCTTGCCAGAGGGTTTCGGCGCGGGTGCTGGCCTGGGCGATTGCCGGGGTGGAGGCGAGGTTGATCACCACCAGATCGGCCTCCATGCCGGGGGCGATATTGCCGATCTGCCTCTCGGCATGCAATGCGCGGGCGGAGCCGGTGGTGGCAAGCCACCAGAGTTGCGCCGGGTGCAGGGCCTCGCCGCGCAGCTGGGCGATCTCATAGGCGGCGGCCATGGTGCGCAGCATCGAGAAGGACGAGCCGCCGCCGGTATCGGTGGCCAGACCCACCCGCAGGCTGCGCGCAAGGCCCATGTCGAACAGGCCCGATCCGATGAAGGTGTTCGAGGTCGGGCAATGGACGAGGCTGGCACCGGCCTCGGTCAGTCGCGCCTTCTCGCGCCCGGTCAGCCAGATCGCATGGCCGTAGACCGCGCCTTCTCGCAAGAGGCCCTGGGCCTCATAAGTGTCGAGATAGTCGCGCGATTGCGGGAACAGCTCTTTCACCCAGGCGATCTCGTCGGTCTGTTCCGACAGATGCGTCTGCATCAGGCAGGACGGGTTCTCACGCCAAAGGGCGCCAAGCACCGCCAGTTGTTCGGGCGTCGAGGTGGGCGAGAAACGCGGCGTGATCACATAGGAGAGACGGTCGATCCCATGCCATTTCTGCAAAAGCGCGCGGCTGTCATCATAGGCGGATTGCGCGGTGTCGCGCAGGCCCTCGGGGGCGTTGCGGTCCATGCAGGTCTTGCCGGCCCAGACCCGCATTCCGCGCGCTTTTGCCGCGCCGAAAATCGCATCGACCGAGGCGGGGTGAATCGTCGCATAGGAACAGATACTCGTCGTCCCCCTTGCCAGCACCAGATCGAGATAGCGCCCGGCGATCTCTTCCGCATAGGCGGGATCGGCAAAGCGCATCTCCTCTGGGAAAGTATAGAGGTTCAGCCAGTCGATCAGCCGCTTGCCCCAGGAGGCAATGATCGCCGTCTGGGGATAATGCACATGGGCATCGATGAACCCGGCCGAGATCAGGTCGCGCCCGTAATCATGGAGCCGCGCGCCCGGATGGGCCGCCCGCAGCGCGGCCGCTTCGCCGATGGCACGGATCAGCCCACCCTCGACCAGCACCGCGCCCTGTTCGATATGCTGCGCCGCCGCTTCGCCCATCTCAAACGGGTCATCCCGGAAACTGAGCACCTGACCCAGCAGAAGATCCGCCATTTGTCCCTCCGGTTCGCGCATGCGCCGGTGCGCAGGCGCCCCGCTTCGCACATTTCTTGTTTGCGGTGTTACAATAAGCCTTCATCTGCGAAAGGAAATCCGCCGCTTGCCCCTGTTTCCCGCAAACGGCTTCCGGTAAAACCGCAGAATGCGGTGAAGGAGCGTCCATGAAGGAAACGGTCGAAGAGCGCGACGAGGAGCAAATGGCCGCCGAACGCCTGGATCAGGTGCTCGACGCCGTTGAGGCGAAGGATACCGAGCGGCTGGACGCGCTGCTGGATCCGCTGCACGCCGCCGATATCGCCGACCTTCTGGAACAGATTTCCTCATCCGACCGCAGTGGGCTGCTGGCGCTCTGGCATGGTGGCATCGACGGCAATGTGCTGTCCGAGATCGACGAGTCGATCCGGGAAGAGGTCATTGAAGCGCTGCCCGATGAGGTGGTGGCCGAGGCGGTCCGTGAACTCGACACCGATGACGTGGTCGATATTCTCGAAGACCTCGACGAGCCGGCGCAGGAAAAGATCCTTGATGCGCTGGAAGATGCCGACCGTGTCGCGGTCGAACAGGCGATGTCCTATCCGGAATATTCCGCCGGGCGCCTGATGCAGCGAGAGGTGGTGGTCGCGCCCGAACACTGGGATGTGGGCGAGACGATTGATTTCCTGCGCGGCGCCGAATGGCTGCCCGATCAGTTCTACCATGTGATCCTTGCCGATCCGAGGATGCGCCCGACGGGCTATGTCACCCTGGGCCGCATCCTCTCGGCCGCGCGCGACGCGAAGCTGAAAGATATCACCGAGGACAGTTTCCGCACGGTGAAGGCCACCGATGAGGAGGCCGATGTCGCCTATTACTTCAACCAGTATCACCTGATCTCCTGCCCGGTGGTGGATGAAGACGGGCGGCTCGTGGGTGTCATCACCATCGACGATGCGATGAATGTGCTGGATGAAGAGCATGAAGAGGACATGCTGCGCCTCGCGGGCGTGTCGGATGAGGCCTCGATCCAGGACGGGGTGCTGGTGACGGTGAAAAGCCGCATCCCCTGGCTTTTCATAAATCTGATCACGGCGAATATCTCGGCGCTGGTGATCGGGCAGTTTGAAAGCACCATCGGCCAGATCGTGATCCTGGCGGCGCTGATGCCGATCATCGCCTCGATGGGGGGGATTGCGGGGACGCAGGCGCTGACGGTTGCGGTCAGGGCGCTGGCGACCCGGGATCTGACGGTCTCGAATGCGATGCGGGTGATCCGGCGCGAGGCGCTGGCAGGGCTGATCAATGGCGCGGTCTTTGCCTGTCTGATGGGGCTGGCGGGGTGGCTGGTGCTGGGCATGCCCTGGCTGGGGCTGGTGCTGGCGATGGCGATGGTCATCAACCTGCTGGTGGCCGCGCTGGCGGGAATCCTGGTGCCGCTGGGGCTGGAGCGGCTGGGCTTTGACCCGGCGCTTGCCTCGGGCACATTCGTGATGACAATGACCGATGTGATCGGTTTCTTTGCGTTTCTGGGCCTCGCGACGGTGATATTGCTATGAAAGAGATCAAGGCGGCGGCGCGCGCGGCGGCAACGGCGGCCCGGGCAGAGGCCTTCGCGAAAGGGCAGGGGCAGGCGGCTGCACTGCTGGCGGATTTCCTTGCCGCCCATGCCGGCAAGGTCCTTTCGGGTTACATGCCCTTCCGGACCGAGATCGACCCTTTGCCTGCCATGGCGGCACATCAGGGGCCGGTGGGGCTGCCGGTGATCCCGGGCCGCGACATGCCGCTGCAATTTCGCGAATGGACACCCGGCGCAGCGCTGGTCGAGGGTGCCTTCAAGGCGCTGATCCCGGCCGAAGGCGCCTGGCTTGAGCCGGAAGTCGTCATCGTCCCCATGCTGGCCTTTGACGCGCGCGGCTACCGGCTGGGCTATGGCGGCGGCTTTTATGACCGCACGCTGGAGATGCTGCGCACAAGGCGCCCGACGCTCGCCGTGGGCTTTGCCTTTGACGCCCAGGAAATGGCCGAAGTGCCGATCGACAGCACCGATCAGCGGCTGGATGTGATGGTGACGGAAAGCGGCATCCGGCATTTCGGCTGAGCCGCCGCCCGGGCGGGCGGGTAATTCCTGGCGGATCGGGAGGCTGCGGGCCAGCCCGGCCCACCCGGTTTTCACCCTGTTCAGCAAGGCCTTGCGAGAACCGGGCCGCTCCTGGTCTGATCCGGTCCGCCCGGTTTGCACCGCCGGCCCCTGGGCCTTGCAAGCGCGATGCCGCTGATCGTCTGATCCGGCCGGTCCGCTTTGTAGCGCTGGTGACTGGGCTGACTGGCCCGTCTCGTCCCGGGCCGGGCCGGGCCGGGCCGGCGTGGTGCAATGGCCGGGCAGATCCGGGATGGCCGCTGAACCGGCCCCCAGAATCATTGCCGCGAAATCGGGCAGCCTGCTGTCGTTTTCAGCATGGCAGCTGCGATCCGCGCGGGCTAGCCATGGGCATGACCAAGGCCCTTTCCCAATCCGCGCCCGTGACATCGCACTCCGTCCGCGCCACCGACCGCATCCTGCCCGGCATTATCCTGATGCTGGCCTTTTGCACCCTGGCGCCGCTTTTGGATGTGTCGTCGAAACTGGCGGCCCAGGCCGGGATCCCGGTCGGCTGGATCACGGCGGCACGGTTCATCGTCCAGGGGCTGATGATGGCGCCGGTGATCCTGCTGATGGGCCTGTCGCCGGTGCTTGGCGCCCGCGCGCTTGGTCTTGTCTTCCTGCGCGCCATTCTGCTGGCGTTTTCGACCTTTTCCTTCGTCTCGGGTTTGACGGTGATGCCCATCGCCGATGCCCTCGCCGTGGCCTTTCTGGAGCCCTTTATCCTGTTGATCCTCGGCCACTGGATTTTCGGCGATGAGGTCGGCCCGCGCCGGATCGCCGCCTGTATCGTCGGCTTTGCCGGTTCGCTGCTGATCATCCAGCCTTCGCTGACGGTGTTCGGGCTGATGGCGCTCTGGCCCTTGGGCACCGCCTTCGGTTTCGCACTTTACATGCTGGTCACGCGCGGCATGTCATCCTTCATGCATCCGGTCGCCATGCAGTTCCATACCAGCTGGGCGGGGGTGGTGATCTGCCTGCCGGTGCTCATGGTGATGTGGAACGGGCCGCTGCCGCAACTGGCCTTTGTCATGCCCGAAGGCATCACCTGGCTCTGGCTGATCGGGGTCGGCTTCTGGGCCTGCATCAGCCATATGTGTATGACCATGGCTCTGGGCTATGCGCCCTCGGCCACGCTGGGCCCGCTGCATTATTTCGAGATCGTCATCGCGGTGATCCTTGGCTACCTCGTGTTCCACGACCTGCCGAACCGGCTCAGCTTTACCGGCATCGCCATCATCATCGCCTCGGGCCTCTACCTCGTGCATCGCGAGCGGATCGCCATCCGCCAGCGCGCCGCTCAGCGCGAGACCGCCCGGATCGCCTGACGCAGCCGGTTGCGGGGCAGGATCGCCACCATGCCCGGCTGATCGACCCGCAGCACCACATCCGCCGCCGAAGCCCGGTTCGAGGTGGCGATAAAGCCGTCCGGGGCAAAGACATGGCCGTCCAGCGGCCATTCCAGCCCCAGGCTCGTGCCCGTCACGCGGGCAAAGGGAAACAGTGAGACCCGGTCCCCGGGGCCGAGCCGCAGCCGTGTCTCACCCGCCGGCAGCGCGAAGGCCACGTCTTTCGGCCCCAGAACAAGGCAGGGCTTCTCTGCATGGCGCACGAGGCTGTTCAGAACCGCCAGCCCGTGATCCATCCGCGCGCCGGTAAAGCCCAGCCCCAGGATCACCGGCGCCGTCAGCGCCCTGAGCGCCTTGTCGAAATCGGTGGAATCCTGCTCTGCGATGCGGTGCAGCCTTTCGGAGGGCACCCGCGCCAGCGCTGCGGACGAGATCGAATCGAGGTCTCCGATCACCGCAGTGGGGGTGATCCCCGCCGCAATCAACCGATCCGCACCACCATCCGCCGCCACTGCCACCGGCGCCAGGCGCAGCGCCAGCGCCAGATCGCGCGCACTCGCCGGGCCGCCGCCGACCAGGGTGATCCCATCGCAGAAGTGAAGTCCAGGGCATTGATCAGGGCATTGAACAAGAGGTGATTTCATGCGGATACTGTTCGAATTAAGGCAAAGCCCATGATGGGCGGACACAATCAATCCTTCAAATTACCCCGGTCTGTCCATGGATTCGAACAAAGCACCGGCAATGTTTCCTCCATGGAAAGTATGAGGTCCGCGTCGATGAATGATGCCAGCAAGATCCTGACCGTCTCTTATGGGACCTTCAGCTGCACGCTCGAGGGCTTTGACGAGCCCTTTAACACGATGCGGGCTATTGCCGAATATTTCCGGGATCTCGCGGCAGAGGATCGCTATTTCGGTGCCGAGCCGCCGCAGCCCGATGCCGCGATGCTGCACCGGATCGCCGAGCGGGAGATCCAGCGCCGGGTCGAGGCGAGGATCACTGATAACCGCCTGGTGCTGCGTGCGGGCGATGAGGAAGAGGGCGAATCTGCCGCTGCGCCTGCGCCGGCCGCTGCTGTGGCCGCCCCGGTTGCTGAGGCTCCCGTTGAGCCCGCCCCCGTTGAGCCTGCCCGCGAAAGCGAGGCGCCGGTTGCAAAGGTAAAAAAACACCGGCCGCCGGTGGCTCCGGTCGCTGAGGTTCCGGTCGCCGAGGAAACCCCGGCAGAGCCGGTGGCCCCCGCCATCACCGGAAAAGAGCGTCGGGCCGCCCGTGAGGCCGTTGCGCGTGCCACTGCCGGGAACCCCGCACTGAGCGCCGACGAGCTGACCGACGACGTTCCTGCTCCGGTTGCCGCTCAGGGACCGAAGGCGCGGCGTGAAGAGACCGAAGCGCCGGCAGCGCCCGCGTTGCGCGAATCGATCCCCGAAGGCGTGGCGGCGAAACTCGCCCGCCTGCGCCGCTCGGTCGAGCCGGGTGTGCGGGCCGAAGAGGCTGCGGCTGCACCGCTGGCGGCGGCGGCTGCCGCCGCATTTGCCGATATCGAGGAAGAGAACGATCCGGTTGCGACCGCTGGCTATGCCGGGGTACAGCATGATGAGTTCGAGCCGGAGCTGGGCGATGTGTCGGAAGACGGCGCGCTTGTCGCTGCCGATGAGGAACTGCGCGCGGCCTTTACCGAAGAGGCAGATGAGTCTGTCGCCGATGTGACAGAGAAAGCTCCGGAAACGGCGTCTGAAGCAGTTGCCGGGGCCGGGGTTGCCGAGGCCGTGCGTGCCGGGGGGGATGCCCTTGCAGCGGAGCCGGTGGCAGAGCCCGCAGGGGCTGAGGCTGCCGGTGCTGCCGGGGCGGATATCCTCTTCGTGGCCGATGATGTGACGCCTGCCGGGGATTTCGACGCCGGGGATATCGAGGCCGCTGCGGCGCCGGTTGCGGCACAGCCGCGTGCCGAGGGCACCAGCGCGGCGGCCCTGGCTGAATTGCGCGAACTGGCGGCAGAGCTGACCGGCACGGCTGCCGGGGCTCAGGATCAGGACCATAAGGCGGCTGCGCCTGCTGCCGATACGGCGGAAGATGACGGGATCGGCAGCCTGATCGCCAGCCTTTCGCGCGAAGCCTCACCGGAAGAGACCGCCTCGGCGGCTGCGGCTGCGGTTCAGGCCGCGGCGGATGCGCAGGAGGCCGCCAGCCGGGCAAAGACCAGGGCCGCAGAAATCGCCGGCGATGCCTTTGCCGATGACCCCGATTATGACGACAGCGAAGCCGCCTGGGAGGCCGCGCTTGACGATGTCCTGCCGGCGGCCGAGGCTTCGGCACAGGCAGATGACCTGTCGCCTGACGATGTGATTGCCGGGCTCGACCAGGATCTGCGCGCCGAACTGGCGCAGATCGAGAACGAACTGGGCCCGGTGACCGGGGCCGCAAAACCCTCTGCGCAATCGGGGGAGGACGCGGCGGATCTGATTGCGGCCCTTTCGGTTGACACCGGCTTTGAATCCGGCCTCGTCGATGTCCTGGCCGAGGAGGAGCGGGTCGTGACCGCTTCGGCTCCGGCTGTGTCGGATCAACAGGATAAGGCCGACGAACAGGAAGAGGCGGGGGCTGCGGCGGATGCTGCTGCCCTGGCCGATGCGCTCGGCTCCTCGATCCGGGATGTCGCCAAAGAGGCGGACGACCGGCTGCGCGATGCGGCGGAAGCGGCGGAAAACCGGGTCCGCGCGGTCTCGGCCGAGCGTCAGGAGCAGGTTGAGGATGCGCTGAGCGAGGTCAAAGAGGCTGCCGAAACCGGTATCGCCGCCGCGGATCTATCCGCGCAGGCCCCGACCTCGGCCGCGTCGGATGCCGATGATATCAAACCGGAAACCGGCGCAATCAATCCAGGCGCAATCAATCCAGACGCAGTCAATCCCGGCGCGCCGGAAGCAGGGCATCAGCCCGCAGCCTTCGCCGGATCCATGCCTGCCTCCGATGCAACCACGCTGGAACCCGCTGCGGCGGCGCGGCTGGAGCGCGCCCGGGCCCGGGTGATCCGGATCCGCCGTGTCGACAACCCGGTCAATGCCGCCGCTGCTGCGCCGGTTGAGACGCCGGCAGAGCCGCAGCCCGTCGCTGTGAAGCCTGTGGCGGGCACCGCCCCCGCGCCGGAAGCCGATCGCCCGCATTCGGATGAGGATCTCGCCCGCCTGATGAAACAGGCGGATGACGAGATGGCCGGGCCGGAAAACAAACGCCGGATCGCCTCGATCCAGCATCTGAAAGCCGCCGTGGCCGCCGCGATTGCGGATCGCCGCGCCGGTGTGACGCCGGAAGATCCCGGCAAGCGTGAGGATGCCTACCGCGATGATCTCGCGCAGTCGGTGACCCATGCGCCGGCGCCGCGCCCGGTTCGTCCGGTGCGCCCGGTGCGTCCGGTCCGGGGTGGCGAAACGGCCCTGGCGACCGGCACTGTTGCGGCGCCCGGCATCTCGCATGATCCGGGTGCGGTTGCCAGGGCCATTTCGGAGGTCCGGCCGGAACAGCCGGCCCCATCGCGTCCCGCTCCGCTGGTGCTGGTCTCGGAACAACGGATCGACCAGTCGAAACGCAGTGACCTGCGCGAGGCAGGGCCGCGCCCGCATCTGGTGCATGGTTCCGCCGCTGTCGCAACGCCGCTTGGTCATTTCGAGGCCGAGGCGGAAAGCGCTGCTGAAGAGGCCGGGGACATCCTTGGCCTGGTCAGCCCCGTCGATGCGGCGCCCGTCGTCGATTTCACGGCTGACCTGTCGGAGGGCGATCTGGCTCAGGATGATCTGGCTGATGACGATCTGGCCGATGACATCGCCGGTCAGCCGGATGAGGATGAGGCCGAGGCCGGCAATATCTTTGCCACCAATGGCGAATTCGCAGCCTTTACCGAAGAGGTTGGCGCCCGCTCGCTGCCCGATCTGATGGAGGCCGCTGCCGCCTGGGCTGTCTGTGTCGAAAAGCGCGAGCATTTCACCCGTCCCTGGCTGATGAGCCGGGTGATCGCGGGCGAGTTGGGCGAGATCTTCACCCGTGAGGAAGGTTTGAGGGCCTTTGGCACCCTCTTGCGCGAGGGCCGGCTGGTCAAGCTGCGTCGCGGCCAATATGCCGCAGCCCCGACTTCGGCAGTGCTGGCAGAGGCGCGCCGCATCCTCGGCTGAACTCCGCGCGGGCATTAACCCATGATCAAAAGGGCCGGTTCCGGAAGGGGACCGGCCCTTTTGCTTGCGCGGTGCCGACCCGGCGGAGCGATGGCGTCGCGCGCGGGAGATCCGCAGATCGGCAGGGCAGCAGATCGGCTGGGTATCAGATCGACTGGGTATCAGATCGACTGGGTATCAGATCGACTGGGCATCGGCGGCGGAACCGCTGCGGATCTGTGCGGCGATTCGCCGGCAAAGCGGGCAGATGTTTCATACTCTGGGAATTAATTTCCTGAGAATAAAATTCAGCTTCCCGAATCGGGGCGAAACCCGCATCGTTCCCGGGATATTTCACAGCTCCGCCGCGCAGACGGGCACAGATGGCCGCCCAGAGGGCGGCGCCGGGGAGGGCAGGGTCCTTGTTTTCGGCTTATCCTTCTGCTGTTGCCCCAGTCTTCGGGCCTTCTGTTTTAGGGCCTTCTGTCATCGGGACACCCTGCTTTCGCGTCCCGGGGCCTGGCGCTTTTATTTCCGCCATCCGTCACAACCGCCAGACCGGACGTTTCGCAGCCGCGAAGCCCGGCTGCCGTCCTGCGATGCGGCATGTCTTCCGGTCGGGGAAAGACCCCGGCCGCGCAAGAGGTGGCTTCTGAGCGCCACCATCCAAACGGGCCACGCATAATAACAGAGCGGGCCCATCAACTCTGACCAACAGGAGGGGGATTTGAGCATGAATGATGCGGGAACGGGGCGTCAGGAGAATACGCTCCATCGGGTGATCGGCTGGCCTGCGGCCTTTTGGGTTGCCGCCGGCGTGCCGGCGCTGGTTCTGTTTTCCATCGGCGGTATCGCGGCGACCGTCGGCACACCAAGCTGGGTGATCTGGATCATCTCGGTCGCGTTCGGGTTCATCCAGGCCCATACCTATGCCGAGATCGCGGGGCTTTTCCCGTCGAAAAGCGGCGGCGCCTCGGTTTACGGCGCCTCGGCCTGGGTGCGCTATTCCAAGGTGATCGCGCCTTTGTCGGTCTGGTGCAACTGGCTGGCCTGGACGCCGGTGCTGGCGATCGGATCGGGGCTGGCGGCGGGCTATATCCTGACCACCTTCGCGCCGGCGGAGTCGGCTTTGCTGACCTGGCAGATCACCTTCCTCGATCTTGGATTCCTGAAAGAGGGGATCTCGCTCAGGATCAACGCGACCTTCTTCATCGGTGTGGCGGTGCTGCTGGTGGTCTTTGCGATCCAGCATCGCGGCATCCTGTCGACCGCGCGGATCCAGACCATCATCGGCGTCGCGGTGATCGTGCCCTTGCTGGTCGTGGGGATCGTGCCGTTCCTGACCGGCAATGTCTCGGCCGATAACCTGTTTCCCCTGACGCCGCTGGCGACAGATGAGGCGGGGAATGTGGTCGAAGGGCTGTGGGACCGTCAGGGGATCACGCTGTTTCTTGGAGGTCTCTTCATCGCGGCCTGGTCGACCTATGCGTTCGAAACCTCGATCTGCTACACCTCCGAGTTCCGCCGCCCGGAGCATGATACCGTGCGCGCGATCCTTTATTCCGGCCTTTTGTGCGTGGTGATCTTCACCCTGGTGCCGCTGGCCTTCCAGGGCTATCTCGGCACCGCCGGCATCATGGAGCCGGGGATCGTCGATGGCACCGGCGTCGCCCAGGTGATGGGCGAGATGGTCGGAGGCGGCGCCTTCATCACCAAACTGATGGTGGTGTTGCTGATCCTTGCGACCATGCTGGCGATTATGACCTCGATGGCGGGGTCGTCCAGAACGCTCTATCAGGGATCGGTCGATGGCTGGCTGCCGAAATATCTCAGCCGCGTCAACGAGCACGGCGCGCCGGTGACCGCGATGTGGACGGATCTGGCCTTCAACCTGATCCTTCTGATGATGTCGGATTACCTTTTCGTGCTGGCCGTGTCGAATTGCTGCTACCTGATCTTCAACTTCCTCAACCTCAATTCCGGCTGGATCCATCGCATCGACAATGCCGATGTGCCGCGGCCCTGGCGCTGCCCGACCATCCTGATGGCGGCAGGTGTCGCGCTCAGCTTCGTCAATATGGTGCTTTTGGGGGCAGGGGCGAATGTCTGGGGGGCGGGGACGCTGATGTCCGGCATCGTGGCGGCGGCTTTGATCATCCCGGTCTTCGCCTTCCGCCATTATGTCACCGACAAGGGCAAATTCCCCGACCGGATGCTGGAAGATCTGGGCGTTTCCTCGCGTGATATGCTTGAGAGGAAGGCCGGCATCCTGCCTTACCTGGTGCTTGCCGCCGGTGTGGCGGTGGCGGCAGCCTCGAATATGTATTTCACGCTGTAAGCGGCTGAAATGAAAAGGCGCGCGGGGTTTCCCTCGCGCGCCTTTGTTGATGTTCCGTCGCCAGGGTCAGAAGGCATCCATCAGCAGGAATGTCCCTTCCTGCCGCCGGTGGGCATCAATCTGCGGTACCAGACGGCGGAAATGCTCGGTCTCGCAATGCAGATCAAGCGCGGCGCGATCCGGCCAGGTCTCGACAAAGATGAAATGGCCGGGATCTTTCTGATCGGTGAAAAGATCATAACTGATGCAGAGCGGTTCGGCCTGGCTCAGCTGAACCAGTTCTGCGTAGAGCAGGCGCGCTTCGGCAATTGATTCAGCGCGGATGAAATCCTGGGCGATGACTTTCAGCATGTCAGGGCTCCTTTGGCGCGTCAGGATCGGGCTGGCCGATCCCGAGGAAGATTTTCCGCAAAGGCAGCGCCCAGGCAAGGCCGAGGCCGATGAAGATCACCGCCTCCATGAACAGGGGCATCCGCTCGCCGGGACGGGACCACCAGGTGTCATTCGCCAGCCCGATCAGCGCCAGCGTCACCACACAATAGATCGGCAGCCCGACCACGAGGATCAGGAGCGCCAGTCGTTTGCGTTTCTTGTAGCTGAGCGCCATCGGCTTAGTCCGCGAAAGGGTCGGTGACGAGGATGGTGTCGTCCCGCTCGGGGCTGGTCGACAGAAGCGCAACCGGGCACTGGATCAGTTCCTCGATGCGGCGGACATATTTCACCGCCGCACCCGGCAGATCATTCCACGAGCGCGCCCCTTGCGTCGATTCGCTCCAGCCTTCCATTTCTTCATAGATTGGCGTGACGCGGGCCTGGAGCTTCGCAGCCGTCGGCAGATAGTCGTACCGCTCGCCGTCGAGATCATAGCCGACGCAGATTTTCAGTGTCTTGAATCCGTCCAGCACGTCGAGTTTCGTCAACGCAATGCCCGACACGCCCGAAGTCGCACAGGTCTGGCGCACCAGCGTCGCGTCAAACCAGCCGCAGCGGCGCTTACGCCCGGTGACGGTGCCGAATTCATGGCCACGGGTGCCAAGACGCTCGCCATCCTCGTCGAAAAGCTCGGTCGGGAAGGGGCCTTCGCCGACGCGGGTGGTATAGGCCTTGACGATCCCAAGGACGAAATCAATCGAGGTCGGTCCAAGGCCCACGCCGGTCGCAGCCATGCCGGCAAGGGTGTTCGACGAGGTCACATAGGGGTAGGTGCCGAAATCGACATCCAGCAGCGAGCCTTGCGCGCCTTCAAACAGGATGCGCTTGCCCGCGCGGCGCGCCTCGGTCAGATGTTTCCAGACCGGTTTCGCATAGGGCAGGATTTTTCCTGCAACTTCCTGCAGTTGCGCTTTGAGTGCCACCACATCGACCGGCTCCAGCCCAAGGCCGTTGCGCAGCGCATTGTGATGGGTCAGCAGGCGCTCGATACGGGTATCAAGGGTTTCCTCATCGGCAAGATCCGCCACGCGGATCGACCGGCGCCCGACTTTATCCTCATAGGCCGGCCCGATGCCGCGCCCGGTGGTGCCGATTTTTGAGACCGAATTCTGCGCCTCGCGGGCACGGTCCAGCTCGCCATGGATCGACAGGATCAGCGGCGTGTTTTCCGCGATGATCAGGTTCTCCGGGTTGATCTCGACGCCCTGGCCCGCCAGCTTGTCGATCTCGGACAGAAGCGCCCAGGGGTCCAGCACGACACCATTGCCGATCACCGAGAGCTTGCCGCCCCGCACGATGCCCGAAGGGAGCAGCGACAGCTTGTAGACATTGCCGTCGATCACCAGCGTATGGCCGGCATTATGGCCGCCCTGAAAGCGGGCGACGATATCGGCGCGCTCCGAGAGCCAGTCGACGATCTTGCCCTTACCTTCGTCGCCCCATTGGGCGCCCACGACAACCACATTGGCCATGATCCGAGCCTGCCTTTTGATAGAAAAAATGCGGCTGAGCTATAGCGGCTGTGTCGGGCGGGGGAAACAGGAAAAACCGGAGGGCGAAACACGACAGCGGTGCCTGACGCAAAGGCGGGCAAAGATGAGTGCCGCTCAGAGGATTGCTTCTGTCGTTTTCTCGCTTACCTCTTGTCGCGGGGGCGGTCATTCTGCCCCCAGCAACTGGCCAGGACGCGCGCATGTTTCTTTCGGTTTTCGATATGTTCAAAGTGGGGATCGGCCCCTCGTCGAGCCATACGATGGGCCCGATGGTCGCAGGCGCCCGCTTTCTCGACCGTCTGCGCGGTTCGCCCTTTCAGGTGAAGGGGGTGAGGGCGGTGCTGCATGGCTCGCTGGCCTTTACCGGGGTGGGGCATGCGACCGACCGCGCAACGGTGCTGGGCCTCGCCGGGTTCGAGCCGGAAAGCTATGATCACGACAAGGCCGAGGCCGCGCTGGCACAAATCCGTGCGACGAAAACGGTGACGCCGCCGGGCCTGCCGGCGCTGGTCTTCGATCCGGCCAATGATCTGAGCTTCGATTTCGGGCCTTCCTTGCCGGGCCATGCCAATGGCATGGTTCTGAAGGCGACCGATGCCGAGGGCGACGTGATTTTTGAGGAGATCTATTACTCGATCGGCGGTGGCTTCGTGTTGACTGCGGGCGAGCTGGCAGACCTTGCCGGGGGCGGTTCAAAGGTGAAGGCGGATGTGCCCTGGCCCTTCGAGTCGGCGGCTGAAATGCTGGAGATGTCTAAAAAATCCGGTCTCTCGGTTGCGGCGATGAAACGCCAGAACGAGCTGAAATTCCGTTCCGCTCCGGATCTGGAACGCGGCATGTCGCGGATCTGGGAGGTGATGAACAATTGCATCGACCGTGGTATCGAAGGTCAGGGCATCCTGCCCGGCGGGCTGAAGGTGCGCAGGCGCGCGAAGGGCATCTATGACGCGCTCCAGGCCGAGCGAGGGCTGAACCTGGTGGCACCGCATACGATCAATGACTGGATGTCGCTTTATGCAATGGCGGTGAATGAGGAAAACGCCGCCGGTGGCCAGGTGGTAACGGCGCCGACGAATGGCGCGGCCGGTGTGGTGCCGGCGGTGATCCGCTACTGGCTTGATCATGTGCCGGGGGCGACGCCGTCGAAAGTGGGAGATTTCCTGCTGACCGCCGCCGCCATCGGGGGGTTGTGCAAACACAATGCCTCGATTTCCGGGGCGGAATGCGGCTGCCAGGCCGAGGTCGGCTCTGCCGCCGCCATGGCCGCAGCGGGTCTTTGCGCGGTGATGGGAGGGACACCGGAACAGGTCGAAAACGCAGCCGAAATCGCGCTGGAACATCATCTCGGCATGACCTGCGACCCGGTGAAGGGCCTCGTCCAGGTGCCCTGTATCGAGAGGAACGGCCTCGGCGCGATCAAAGCGGTCTCCGCCGCCTCGCTCTCCCTGCGCGGGGACGGCCAGCACCTCGTCAGCCTCGATGCCTGTATCGAGACCATGCGTCAGACCGGCCATGATATGCATGAGAAATACAAGGAAACCTCACTGGGCGGTCTGGCTGTCAATGTGCCCAATTGCTGATGGTCGCGCCTCTGGCTGGCTTCGGAAGCCTCCGGCGGGGATATTTAAGAGACAGATGAAATGGGCTGCTTCTTTCATCTGTCCCTAAATATCCCGGGGGTGAGGCTCTGAAGGAGCCGAGGGGGCAGGGCCCCCTCTCTGTTGCGGCCAAAAGCCTTTTGCCCTTCCGCCGCGATTGGGGTAAGCCCGGGTCCAGGCCGCGCGCCTCTTCCACAGCCCGGAGACCCACATGCCTGCCGATCTGAACCCCATCGACAAAGCCAAATTCGTTGCCGCGAAACGTGCGGTTGAATTCGTCGAGGACGGGATGAAGCTTGGGCTCGGAACCGGTTCGACCTCGGCCTGGATGGTGCGCTGTCTGGCCGAGCGGGTGCGCGAGGAGGGGCTGCGGGTCACCGGGGTCGCAACCTCCAGCCGCACGGCGGAACTGGCGACCAGCCTTGGGCTCACCGTTCGCACGCTCGATGAGGTGCGCTGGCTGGATCTGACCATTGATGGCGCCGATGAGTTCGACCCCGATCTGAACCTGATCAAGGGCGGCGGCGCCGCGCTGTTGCAGGAAAAGATCGTCGCCACGGCTTCGGATCAGATGATCGTCATCGCCGATGCCGCGAAAGAGGTCTCGCGTCTGGGGGCTTTCCCGCTGCCGGTCGAGGTGATTCCCTTTGGCTGGCAGACCACCAAGGCGCTGATCGAGGAAACCCTCGTTGCCATGGATGTGATGACGCGGGATGTGAGCCTCAGGCTGACCGGTGACCGCGCTCTGGTCACCGATGAGGCGAACCACATTCTCGATCTGCATCTGGGCCGGATCGGCAATCCGCGCCAGCTGGCACTGGTTTTGAACCAGATCCCCGGTGTGGTCGAGAACGGGCTCTTCATCGACATTTGCGACATCGTGGTGATCGGATCGCCCGATGGCAAGGTCTCGGTCCGCGATATCAATACCGGCTCGGTCAGCGATGATCAGATCCATTTCGCCCCTACCGACAATATTTTCGCGGATCTCGACTGATGGCTTTCGACTGCGATCTTTTCGTCATCGGTGGCGGCTCGGGTGGTGTGCGGGCGGCGCGGATGGCGGCGGCGACCGGTGCCCGTGTGCAGCTGGCCGAGGAAAGCCGCATGGGGGGCACCTGTGTCATCCGGGGCTGTGTGCCGAAGAAGCTGATGGTTTTCGCCTCTTCCTTCCGCGAGCTGCCCTCGCAGGCCCGCGCCTATGGCTGGGACATTCCCGAGGGCCATTTCGACTGGCTGGCCTTCCGGGCGCGCCTTCATACCGAGCTGGACCGGCTGGAGGGCGTTTACCGCCGGCTGCTGGATGGCTCGGGCGTCACCATCCATGACAGCCGCGCGAGGCTGGTTGATCCGCATGAGGTCGCGCTGGCCGACGGGCGCCGGATTTCCGCGAAACATATCCTGATCGCCACCGGCGGGCGGCCCGAGCGGCCCGATCTGCCGGGCGCCGAACTGGGCCTTGTCTCGGACGATATTTTCAACTTCGCAAAGCTGCCCGAGCGGCTTTTGATCGTTGGCGGCGGTTTCATCGCCTGTGAGATGGCCTGCATCCTTCAGGGTCTTGGCGTCAGGGTCACGCAATTCCACCGCGGCGCCCAGATCCTGCGCGGCTTCGACGATGAGGCGCGCGGCCTCGTGGCCGAGGCGATGCGGGCCTCGGGGATCAGTCTGCGCGTCGGCACCAATATCGCGGCGATGGGGCCGAAGGGCTCGCTGGATGACGGTTTCGCGGCGCCGGCTGCGGAATTGCAGCTGGATGCGCGGCGGGCATTGTCGGGCGCATTGTCGGGCTCCGGGCCTTGTGCGGTCCGCTCGACCACCGGCGAATTGTGCGAGGTGGATCATGTGCTCTTTGCCACCGGCCGGCGCCCGAACAGCGACGGGCTGGGGCTGGAAGAGATCGGTATCGGCATCGGGCGGCGCGGCCAGGTCGAGGTGAATGAATACAGCCAGACGGCGGTGCCTTCGGTCTATGCCATTGGCGATGTCACCGACCGGGTGAACCTGACCCCGGTGGCGATCCGTGAGGGTATGGCCTTTGTCGAGACCGTCTTCCATGCCCGCCCGACCCCGGTTGATCACGCGCTGATCCCCGCCGCCGTCTTCACCCAGCCGGAACTCGGCGCGGTGGGGATGACCGAGGAAGAGGCCCGCGACCAGGGCCCGATCGAAGTCTATGCGACCAGCTTCCGCCCGATGCGCTCGGCCTTTGCCGGATCGGATGCGCGGGTTTTGATGAAGCTGATCGTCTGTACTGAGACCCGCCGGGTTCTTGGCTGCCATATCGTTGCGCCCGAAGCGGGCGAGATGATCCAGCTTGCCGCCATTGCGGTGAAGATGGGGGCAACCAAGGAAGACTTCGACCGTACCTGTGCCGTGCATCCGACCATGGCCGAGGAACTGGTGACCATGCGCAACCCGGTCCGCAGGTAGCGCGGCGAAAGCTGAATTTCCCGCAAAGGTGTGGGGCTGCGGCATCGCTCCGGCTTGAAATTCCGGCCGGGATGCCCAATTGAGACCGTGATATTGTGAAGGAAAAGGACGTATAGATGGCAGGAGGTCCCTGGGGCGGAGGTGGCGATGATGGTCGCGGCAACCGCGGTTCCGACGACGATGATGGACGTCGCAATCCGAACGGGGGGCCCAATGGTGGCCCCAATGGCGGGCGCCGCCCGGGTGAGGGTGGCCCGCAGATCCCCGAAGTGGACGATCTTCTGCGCAAGGGGCAGGAGCAGCTGCGTGTCCTGATGGGCGGGCGCGGCCAGAGGGGTAATGGCGGCGGCGGCGGTCCGCGCGGGCCGCAGGGTCCGGGCCTTGGTCCGATTTTTACGAAACAGGGTCTGGTCTTCGGCGCCCTGGCGGCGGTGGCGGCCTGGGCTTTCATGTCCTTCTACACCGTGCGCCCGGAAGAGCGCTCGGTCGAGCTGTTCCTCGGTGAGGCTTCGGGCATCGGCAATCCCGGTCTGAACTTTGCCGCCTGGCCGATTGTGACCTATGAAAAAGTCCAGGTGACGGGCGAGCGCACCACCGATATCGGTGCTGTCGATGGCAATGCCGGCGAGCTGATGCTGACCCGTGACCAGAATGTGGTTGATATCGGCTTCCAGGTGGTGTGGAACATCACCGATCCGGAGGCCTATCTCTTCAGCCTCGCAGATCCCGAGGAAACCATCCGCGCCGTGTCGGAATCCGCGATGCGCGACATCATCGCGCGCTCGGAACTGTCGCCGATTCTCAACCGCGACCGGGGGGCGATTTCCTCGGATCTGCGGACGGCGGTGCAGGGCACCCTTGATACCTATAATGCCGGCATCCAGGTCATCCGTGTGAACCTTCGCCGCGCCCAGCCGCCATCGGATGTGGCCGATGCTTTCCGCGCCGTGCAATCGGCCCAGGCCGAACGCTCGCGGCTGGAAAACGAGGCGGATGGTTACGCCAACCGCGTCACCGCCGGCGCGCGCGGTGAGGCAGCCCGCCTGACCGAAGAAGCCGAAGCCTACCGCGCCGAAGCCGTCAACTCGGCCGAAGGGGAGGCCGCGCGCTTCCTCTCGGTTTATACCGAATATGTGAAGGCGCCCGAAATCACCCGCCGCCGGCTTTATCTTGAGACGATGGAACGGGTTTATGGGGGCATGAACAAGGTGATCCTTGACGGGGTCGGTGGCGGAGCCAATGGCCAGGGCGTGCTGCCCTTCCTGCCGCTCAATGAACTGGGACGCGGCACTGCCGCGACGCCCGCCGCACCTGCGGCAGCCGGCGGAGGGACCAACTGATGCGCTCGATTGTCATTGTTCCCGTCCTGATCGCCCTTGTCGTCACGGCCTTGTCCTCGGTCTTCATCGTGGATGAGCGTAAGAAGGCGCTGGTGCTGCAATTTGGCCAGGTGAGGCAGATCAAGGAAGATGCCGGCCTCGGCTTCAAGATGCCGTTCATTCAGGAAGTGGTCTATTACGAAGACCGGATCCTTGGCCTGAAAACCGCGCCGATCGAGGTGACGCTGTTGTCGGATCGCCGGCTGGTGGTGGATGCTTTCGCACGCTGGCGGATCTCGGATCTCCAGGCCTTCCGCCAGGCGGTTGGTGCCGGAGCCGAGGAACGCGCCCAGGCGCTTTTGAACAACATCCTGCAGCAGGCGATCCCCGAGGTGCTGGGTAACACCACCCAGGACCGCGTGCTCAGCCAGGACCGTTCCGCGCTGATGAACGAGATCCTGACCATTGCGCGGCGCGAGGCGCAGTCGATGGGCGTTCAGGTGATCGACGTGCGGCTGACCCGCACCGACCTGCCCGATGCCAACCTCAAGGCCACCTTCGACCGCATGCGGTCCGAGCGGGACCGTGAGGCGGCAGACGAGATCGCCCGGGGTGGCGAGGCCGCGCAACGTGTGCGCGCAGCCGCAGACCGCACCGTGGTCGAAGAGACCTCGCTTGCGCGCCGGAGTGCCTCGGTGATCCGGGGTGAGGCCGATGCGGAACGCAACGCCATCCTCGCCGAGGCCTATGGCAAGGATCCGGAATTCTTTGCCTTCATCCGCTCTCTCACGGCTTATGAGCAGGCGCTGAAGGGGTCGAATTCTTCGATCGTGATGGAGCCGGACAGCGATTTCTTCTCTTACCTGCGCTCGCCCGGCAGCTCTGCCTATACGCCGGTCGAGACACCGGAAACCCTGCCCAGCCCGGAAGAGGTGACCCCGGCGCCGCAACCCGCGCCGCAGCCGGTTCCGGCTCCGGCTCCGGTGGAGTAAGCGAAACCCTCGCATGCGAGGCAGAAAGACACGGGGGAAAGGGCTGGCCATGTGCCGGCCCTTTTCTTTGCGGTCTCGGTGAAATGTCAGGCCAGTGGTCGCGCCGGCACGCTCAGTCGTTCCCCGTTCCCGTTGCGCGGTGGTAAAGTGTTCCCGAACCGAAGGTGACACCAGGAAAGGGCATGCTTTGTCGCGGCGTGCCGACCGTCCAGCCGGCACGTTCCATTATGGGCCGGATCGCACGCCCGATCAGTGTTCTCTCTTTGGCATCTGGCTGCATCTCGATGATCTCTGGCAATGCGTCGATTGCTTCGGCAGGAGGACGCTCCCTGGCCGCACTGGCGATCATTGCATCGCGGTTCTGCGGCAATTCGAGGACGCGGACGATCCAACTTCCACGCTGGCTATTGATGAACCTGGTATATCCAAATGGCATCGCAGGATTTCCTTCCTTCTCGGGTGACCCGAAGACCGGCTCTGTATACAGAGCGATTTCATACTCTTGCTGCGCTGCGAGCCGCAGGTTTTTTCCGAGCCTGGTCCCGTTCAATCCGATCTGTTCACGCTGCTTTGACAGGCCGCGACAGGGTTTGCATTGCGCACGGCTTTGGCTCAGAGTTTCTTATGCACTGAACCGGACCGGCCACAGGCGACTCCAATCCCCGGCGATCCGGCTGCATGTCCAAAGGAGACCAGATTTGTCCCGCTCCCACACTGTTTCGCCGCTGCCTGCGCGCCCATCCCTCCGGACGGGCCTCAGGACGGGGCTGCTCAATGGCACCATGCTGGCCCTCGCGCTTGGCGCCGGGCTTGCCTTTACCGCGCCGGCCCCGGTCATGGCCTTCGGTGCCCCCGATACTTTCGCTGATCTTGCCGAGAAGATCAGCCCGTCTGTGGTGAATATCACCACCTCGTCGATGGTCTCGCGCCCCTCGGATGGGGGGCCGGTGGCGCCCGAGGGCAGCCCGCTTGAGGATTTCTTCAAGGATTTCGGCGGCCAGGGCGATCAGGGGCCGCAGCGCTCAGAGGCGCTCGGCTCGGGTTTCGTGATCTCGGAAGACGGCTATATCGTCACCAATGACCATGTGATCAAAGGCGCCGATGAGATCACCATCGAGTTTTTCAGCGGCGAGAAGCTGCCGGCGAAGCTGGTCGGCACCGATCCGCAGACCGATATCGCGCTCCTGAAGGTCGAGACCGACAAGCCGCTGCCCTTTGTCAGCTTCGGCAATTCCGACCTCGCCCGGGTTGGCGACTGGGTGGTGGCGATGGGGAACCCGCTGGGCCAGGGCTTCTCGGTTTCGGCCGGGATCGTCTCGGCCAGGAACCGCGAGCTCTCGGGCACCTATGACGATTATCTGCAGACCGATGCGGCGATCAACCGCGGCAATTCGGGCGGGCCTTTGTTCAATATGGATGGCCAGGTGATCGGGGTGAATACCGCGATTCTGTCGCCGACCGGCGGCTCGATCGGGATCGGGTTCTCGATGTCGTCGAATGTGGTGACCAAGGTTGTCGATCAGCTGAAGCAATTCGGCGAGACCCGGCGCGGCTGGCTGGGTGTGCGTATCCAGGATGTGACGCCGGATATTGCCGAGGCAATGGGGCTGGCGGCTGCCAGCGGCGCGCTGGTGACCGATGTTCCGGATGGCCCGGCCAAAGATGCCGGCATGCTGGCGGGCGATGTGATCCAGCTCTTCAACGGCCAGGAGGTCAGGAATGCCGGCGACCTGACCCGCCGCGTCGCCGATGCGCCGGTGGGTGAGGCGGTGCCGGTGGTCGTCCTGCGCGAGGGCGGCTCCGAGACGCTGAATGTCACGCTGGGGCGGCGCGAAGAGGCAGAGCCCAAGACCTATCCGGCCTCGGCCGATCAGGAAGAGGCACCCCAGGCGCAGCTGGACATCCTCGGGATGCAGCTGGATCTGGTGACCGATGCGCTGCGCGATCAGCTTGGGATCCCCGCCTCGACCGAGGGGCTGATAGTTGCCGGTATCGACCAGGCCTCCGAGGCCTGGACCAAGGGCCTGCGCGAGGGCGATGTGATCACCGAGGTCAGCCAGCAGAAGATCGTCCGGGCCCAGGATCTGAAGGACCGGATCGAGGATGCCAAAAAAGCGGGCCGCAAATCGGTCCTGCTGCGCTACAGCCGGGGCGGCGATCTGCGCTTCGTGGCACTGCTTATACAGTGATCCCGGCTGCAAGGCCTCGGATAAAGGGGGCGGCGGGGGAAACCCTGCCGCCTTTTTCGCAGGGACCAGGCGCCCATGGCTCTGCCCCGCACGGGCAGAAGCCTGTCGGGTCAGAAATTTCCGATCACAAGGCCCAGCTCACGCGCGGCCGCCAGCGAGAGATGATCGGAATCGAGCCCCCGGCTCTGCTGCCAGCCGCGCAGGGCCGTGCGGGTCGGCGCATCCATCACGCCGGTCAGCGGCAGGAGATACAGGCCCCGCGCTTTCAGCGCCCTTTGCAGGGTCGCGATGAATTCAGGTGTCATAACATCGGGGCAGGGAATGCGGAACCAGACAGTGCTGCGATCCGAGACGATGCGCTGCTGCGCTTCCGAGGCAAAGCGGGCCGGGCTCAGGAGAGTGCCGGCCTCATCGCGGGTTTCCGGGCTGACCAGCACCTGTTCGGTAACCGTCTCGATCACGGCCGGGCGGATGTCGGATTGCCAGCAGGCGCCTTCCGGGCCTTTGGGAGGGCCGGGTTTTCCCTTGAGATCGACGATCTCGGCCGAGAAATCGGCGCGTGTCGGGCCGGTGGGCACCGATCCGTCGTCACAGGCGGCGAGGATCAGAAATGCGGGTATCAGCAATGTGGGGATGAGAAATGAGGGGATCGGAAGAGCGGGGAGGCGGCGGCTTGGCAGGCTTACGGGGGGTCTTCGGCTGCGCTGTTTATGCGGTGCAAGGAAGCAGGGCAGCAAGGAGGAGATCATCGGATTTGCTCTTGTTCTTCCGGTCACCGGCTGGCCGGATCAATGGCGCTCAGGCGCATCCGGGGCGCGCGGGCGCATCTGGTCCGGCTCTGCTGCGGGCATCTGCCCGGGGCAAAGGCTAACCGCATCCCGGGGGCGGCAACAAGAGGCAGATGGCGGAAGCCGGCCGGCGTGGCAATCCGGCACTGGGGCCGGTCGGGGGGCAGCCGGCCCGGCATGTCGCATTCCGGCCTTGCTGCGACCGCTCTGGAACAGCGGCGCCGGATGGCATATGTGATGGACGGAACAGGGAATTCAGCGCCGGGCCTTGATCAGGGCCCCTGAGATGCGGACGGAGACCGGGACGGCAATGGCGAAGATCACCTATATCGAATTTGGCGGCAAACGGCATGAGGTCGAGGTCGCATCCGGCCTGACGGTCATGGAAGGCGCGCGGGATAATGGCATTCCCGGGATCGAGGCCGATTGCGGCGGCGCCTGCGCCTGCTCGACCTGCCATGTCTATATCGATCCGGACTGGGTGGAGAAACTGCCTGCAAAGGATCCGATGGAAGAGGATATGCTGGATTTCGCCTGGAACCCGGATCCGCTGCGCTCGCGCCTGACCTGCCAGCTGAAAGTGACGCCTGCAATGGATGGGCTGATCGTCCACATGCCCGAAAAGCAGATCTGACCTGGCCCAACCGCCTGCCACTATGCGGGCTAAGATTTTTTCAAAAAATCTTAGAAAATTTCTTGAAAGAAATTTGACCGGAATTCGCTGAATTCCGGCACCCCCTTGGCGGGTGGAGCGCATCATTCGCTCAGGCGTTCGGCTTTCTTTCTGACCAGCACACTGCGCAGGTCATGCATGGCCAGCAGCAGGGCATCGGTGACCTCTTCCAGCTGCGCGTCGCTGGCCTTTGATTGTGCCCATTGTGAGGTCAGGTTCAGGTGATCCACCGTGCGCAGGATGTCATCCGTCTCGCGCGCTTCCAGCAACGCGCGCCTTTCCCCCAGCCAGCTGCGGATCGCCTCCAGATCGGGCTCGGACAGCTCCCGATCCCCATGCGGGCGGATATTTCCGTTCTTCACATTGACGCTGGCGATCTCTTCCAGCTCGATCCGGCGCTGACGGTTTTCCGTATCCACCCGACAGACCGAGGCGCCATTCTCGCGGATGCGGAAGTAATAGGGGGGCAGGCTGTCGGACATTCGGGATCATTCCTGGCGCAATGGGCTGCCGTCTCAACCC
>NZ_QNHG01000004.1:0-47472 GCF_003290025.1 Pseudogemmobacter bohemicus | reverse complement strand
CTCAATCCCGCTGATTTAAGCGCAAGACCCAGCAAAAACCAGCCCCTGCGGGTCTCTGCTATTGGGGCAGTCTGAAATGTCGTTTTGAGGGGTTTGTAAGGAGCGTGCCTTTTCGGTGCTGGTTTGACCGCTTCCTCCAGCGCGACAAGGTCTTCGAGGCCAGCGGATTGGACAACCAGCGTCGCGATGAACCAAAGGCCGGCCACGCACTCAGTTTCAACCCGGAGCACTCGCATGGGGCGGATCAATCCCCGGGCGGGCGCTTATCGGCTCTCGCCTTTCCGCCCTTAACCCGTCTTCGCGCTGAGCGTCATGGTCAGGCAGCGGAATGCAGGACACATCTTCCGTCGCCAGGTCCGGGTGCGCCTCGCAGGCTGGTCACCGTCACGGGGGGCGTTCGGGTCTCCTGGTCATACTCTCAGGACAAAGCCTGCCCGCGCTATGCGCAAATTCTGCCCCAAGCGCGCGTAAATTTTCTGATTTCAAACGGGCCCATACCGGGTCTCTCCCGTCAGTCGCGGTTGTCGATCACCCGCAAAAGCGAGCCATCGGGGTCGATCAGCGCGAACATCCTCGGCGCCCCATCCGGGCGGAAGAAGCCGGTCAGGCGCGGAATTCCCTCGCTTCCCGAAGGCAGGCCCAGCTTTTGCCATTCCGCCAGCACTGCATCCGGGTCATCCAGGCGGATACAGGCCGAGAAGTTGCTGCTTTTGGGGTCAAGATCGGGCCAGCCGAAAAACTCCAGCTCCAGCGCCCCGCGCCCGATGATCATCCAGCCTTCGCTGAAATAACGCGTTTCAAAGCCGAGGCGGCCGTAGAAATCTGCCGTCGCCCGCATGTCGCGCGCCGGCAGATTGGCGGTGATCCGGTCACCCATCATTGCCCCGACCGTCCCGCTCAGACCAGGCTTGCGCAGAAGCGCTGAATGCGGGCGCAGGCCTCGCGCAGCACCTCATCCGAGGTCGCATAGCTCACCCGGAAATTCGGGCTGAGCCCGAATGCCGCGCCAAAGACCACCGCTACGCCGGCCTCTTCCAGCAGCGCGGTTGCAAAGACCTCATCATTGGTGATCACCACGCCGGCCGGTGTCGCCTTGCCGATACAGCCGGAAATATCCGGATAGACGTAAAAGGCGCCTTCGGGCTTCGGGCAGGTGATGCCTGTCGCCTTGTTCAGCATCGACACCACCAGATCGCGCCGGCCCTGGAACACCCGGCGCCAGTCGGCGAGGAAATCCTGCTTCCCGCTCAGCGCCTCAAGCGCGGCCCATTGGCTGACCGAGCAGGTGTTAGAGGTCGAATTCGACTGGATATTCGCCATGGCCTTGATCAGCGCCACCGGACCCGCCGCATAGCCGATCCGCCAGCCGGTCATCGCATAGGCTTTCGAGACGCCATTGCAGGTCAGGGTGCGGTCATAAAGCCCCGGCTCGATTTGCGCCGGTGTGGTGAATTCGAAATCGTCGAAAACCAGATGTTCATACATATCATCCGACATCACCCAGACATGGGGGTGGCGCATCAGCACATCGGTCAGCGCCTTCAGCTCTGCCCGCGAATAGCCGGCGCCGGTCGGGTTCGAGGGCGAGTTGAAGATGAACCACTTGGTCTTCGGCGTGATCGCGGCCTCAAGTTGTTCGGGCGTGATGCGGAAATTGTTCTCCAGCCCCGCCACCACTTCGACCGGGGTGCCGCCCGCCAGCTGCACCATATCCGGATAGCTCACCCAGTAAGGCGCCGGGATGATCACCTCATCGCCCTTGTTCAGCGTGGCGATCAGCGCGTTGAAGAGGATCTGCTTGCCGCCGGTGCCGACGGTTACCTGCTGGGGCGTATAGGTCAGCCCGTTCTCGCGCAGGAATTTCGCGCAGATCGCGGCTTTCAGCTCGGGGATGCCATCCACCGCCGTGTAGCGGGTTTTCCCGGCATCAATCGCCCGTTTCGCGGCATCGCGGATATGCTCGGGCGTGTCGAAATCCGGCTCACCGGCGCCAAGGCCGATCACGTCCTTGCCGGCCGCCGCCAGCTCGCGCGCTTTATTGGTGACCGCGATGGTGGCCGATGGTTTCACACGGGCAAGCGTATCGGACAGAAAGGCCATTTCCGGGTCTCCGGTGGGGTTGTTTGCATTTTCCGGTCACGGGTCTTAGGCTTGCCCCCCCGTTCATACAAGCGATATCAGCAAAGGAGAGGCGTGATGGCGGAAAGCAGCACAGAACGTGAGCCGGGCACCGATTTTTCCCCCGAGGACTGGTTCTCGGCGGATGTGGCGACCCTTGGCGACCGGATCGCAGGTGCGCGCGAGGCGGCGGGCCTGACGCAGGAGGATCTGGCGCAGCGTCTTGGCGTGCGTCTGACCACGGTTCATGCCTGGGAAGATGACATGGCCGAGCCGAGGGGCAATCGCCTCTCGACGCTGGCCGGGCTTTTGAATGTCTCGATCACCTGGCTCATCACAGCCGAGGGCGAGGGCGTGACGATCGGAGACGCCCCACCGCTTTCGGCGCCGCTGCGCGATGCGCTGGCCGATCTGAACCGGCTTCGGGTGCAGGCAGCGGGACTTGTGCAGGAGATCGCAACGGTGGAGAAGCGGCTCAGACAGGCTTTGCGGCAGGAGTGAGCGATGGTGGCGAAAGAGGGGGCGGTGCCGGGCGAAAGCCATGAGGCGCGGCTGAAGCGGATGCGGATGCGCAGCTGGCGGCGTGGCATCAAGGAGATGGATCTGGTTTTCGGCCCCTTTGCCGATAGCGGGCTGGCGGATCTGACCGGGGCGGAGCTTGATCTTTACGACCGCCTTTTGTCGGAAAATGATCAGGACCTGCTGACCTGGGTTCTGGGCACCGTGCCCGCACCCGGCTGGACCGCGCCCCTGCTGCCCCGGATCGCCGCCTTTTCCGCTGCGCGGCTGGCGCGTCAGGATTTGCGATAAATCTCGGAAAAATCTCCGCGAGTTTACGGATTGTTTGTGCTTTGTGCTGATTCTGTATCCGTCTGTTCAGTACGGAGAAAAGTATAAATGTCCCTCCATCAATCCGTTCTCGATGGATCGCAGAAAGCGTTCCTCTCCTGCTATCTCGACAATCTGGGCCTGGTAGAACGCCTGCACAGATTGCTGCTGGATGTCATCAAGGATGAGTTCGAGCGTCTTCGCGTGCTGGAGGTGAATCCCGTCCAGGCCTTGCTGCTCTTCAATATCGGCGAAAATGAGGTGACCGCGGGCGAGCTGAAAAGCCGCGGCTATTATCAGGGCTCGAATGTCAGCTACAATCTCAAGAAGCTGGTCGATCTGGGCTATATGCACCATCAGCGCTCCGAGATTGACCGCAGATCCGTCCGCGTGCGGCTGACCGAAAAGGGCCGCACGCTGCGCAACCAGGTCTCGGATCTGTTCCGCCGCCATGCCGAAGGGCTGGAGAAGCGCGGCGTGATCGACGTGAGCGGTATGGATGAGATCAACACCTCGCTGCGCCGGATGGAACGGTTCTGGACCGAACAGATCCGCTACATTTACTGACCCGCGCCGGATTTGCTGACTGCGCCAGCGAGAGGCTTCCTGCGATCACCGCCTTCATAGCCGAGACCGGAACGCAGGGAGTACGGATACCGGCGCGTTCCGCGCCCTGCGCGGTGGGCGGCGATCAGGCGCTGCCCATTGCCAGCGCCAGCGCTGGTGTATGGGTGCCATGGGAGGATTGCCCCTGATACCGCCCAGCTGCTGAAGCGCAGCGCCGCCGGCTCCTGCTGTGCTCCCGGAGGACATTCGGGTGGCGCCACCCGGCCTCTGCCGGGATCCGCTACAGAGGCGGGGCTTCTGCCCGGGCCGGGCTGCCCCCCCGGACCGAAGCATATCCGTGCGGGCAGGTCCGCAAATCACGGCAGCTTTCGTGTTCAGAAAGCCCTGGCGGGGCAATCATGCATCGGCCATGGCCCGTTCCGCCCGCTTCCGCTCGATGGGGGCGCCGGTTGGGTTCTGTCTCCGGATCCGGAACCGTGAGTGTCGCCGCGCGCCAATTTCCGGACTGTGATGGCCTGGCATCCGGATGAAAATGCATCTGTCAGGATCTGTCAGAGGTCTGCAACTGCGCGCCAGACCCTGACGCCAGCCGGTGCTGGCAGCGGTCAGATCATGTGCTTTCGGTGCGCACCCCCCCCGGCTCCATCAGCACGGCCTCGATATAATCCCCGATCACAGCGGCGATCTGGTCCGGGGATGCGCCTCTCGCCAATCCGGATCAGAGCCTGTGCCCTGCCGGCACCCCATTCGGGTTCAGCGAGGGCCGGGCCCGCCGCGCCTGGTCCACCAGGTCACCCCGGCCCCGCGCGTCAGCATCTTGTCTGTGCTGATGGTGCGAGGGGTGCCATCCTGTATCCACCGGGTCCAGGGGGTCGCTATCACGCGGTGCGCGTTTTAATCGGTGGGATGCCCCCAGTCCTGAAAACAGGCGAGGTGGTCATCAGGACTGACCCGCATGTCCTGGAGGATGTCATAGCAGGCACAATTGCGCGTGGCGGCATACCACTCCATGATCCGGGCAAGAGACCAGATCACTGCATCATGCCGGAGCGCCGGGTGCCCGGCCGGGGTTGAAAACTCTGACGGTGGTGAGGCGAAGATGGCCACCGGCTCGCACCCGGCAGCTCTTATAGTGAATCGCGAAACGGCGCCGAATTGAGTTCCGCAGCGCCCCAGATGGTCGATCTCTCACATTTGACGATCTGATCCGGGACGAATGCGCCTGCCTACGCCGGAGGTTTCCATGTCCTTATTCGCCGGTCCGATGCCAAAAGCCTCCACACAGGGCGCGCCCTGTGTCGAATGCCTCGGGCCGGACCTGCAAGTTCAGTTTCTGCGGCGCTTTGGCGGTCCCGCGACGCATTTCTCAACCGGCGGATCCTGGCTTATGCCGGAAAATCCCGGAAATACCCGCCGTTTACCAGCCATTGTTGCCCGATCGGGCGCAATGCGGGACCATTGAGTACAACACGCCCGTGAGCCACAGGCATCTTCATCCGGCTCATCCATACCGCCACACCGGGAGCGCCATTTTGCGAGCCTCGCCGTGCTGGCGGCAAAGCTTCGGCACCGCCACTCCGCTCCAGGCCTGACGGAGCAGGGGCGTCCTCTGAGGCGCCGAAAAACGGCTCTTTCGCAATCGAGTGTCCCATGTTCACGGCGCATGGGAAAGCCTTGCTTGCGCATCCCCGCAACCATGGGGAGGATTGCCGTTTCCGGCGCAGCCAGGATGCTCAGTTCGTCTTGCGCCGGGGCAGGAAGGGGAGCGGGGCGACGCGCACGCCATCTTCCAGCAACTGACGGGCCTCTTCGGGCTTTGCCTCGCCATAGATCGAGCGTTCGGGCGCGTCGCCCTCATGGATGCGGCGCGCCTCGACTGCGAAATTCATGCCGACATATTCCGAATTCTTTTCAACCTCGCGGCGTAAAGCGGCAAGCGCCTTTTCCATTTCTTCGCGGCCCGGCGCGGGCGGGGAGGGTGTTTCGCCGGCAGGCAGTCCGGCAGATGCAGGCGCTGATCCCGCCCCGGCTGGCTCAGCCCCGTGGCCGCCCGCCTTGCGGCCAGGGCTCAGCGAGGGGGCCATCAGCGCCTTGCTGACATGCGCATTGCCGCAGACCGGGCAGGAGAGATGGCCGGACGAGGCCAGCCCGTCGAAGGTCTGACCATCCGCGAACCAGCTTTCAAACCTGTGCCCTGTCTCGCATTGCAGCGCGTAGCGGATCATTCTGCTCACCCTTCTGCCGGCCCGGCGGCGTATATCCGCAGCATTGCGCGACCGTGATATGAAGAAGCTAGTGCTTCCCGGGCCAGGGTCAAGGCGTCAATACAACCCTGCCGGTCGCATCTTCGGTGCCTCGGCCCGGGTCCCTCAGGACTGACCGTCGGTGCCGGAGGCCCCGCCCGTCTCCCTGGCCGCGAAGGCGAGGATCAGCTGCTGCAGTTCCGGCTCATCCACCTTGCGGGCGGCTTTTTCCGGGCTGAACCATTTGCGCTGCCGCTGGCGATGCTCGGGATATTTGCGCGCAAGTTTGGCTACCCGCAGCGGATAGACCTCGACATCGCAGCGCAGCGACAGATCGGCCTCGCGGCTGAGCACCTTGTCATAGCTGTAGCGTCCCAGCGGCGGCCCGTCGACGGTGCCGGTGACCCCTGCCTCTTCCCAGGCCTCGGTCAGCGCGGCATCGGCATGGCTGCGATCCGCCATCGGCCAGCCCTTGGGCAACACCCAGCGGCCGGTATCGCGGCTGGTGATAAGCAGGATCTTTGTCCCGTCTTTGCCCTCATTCCAGCACAAAGCGGCAAGCTGCAACCTGCTTTCCAAACCGGAATCCCGATAGAGTGACCTGACCTGCCTGTTCATAACACTTACCAGCTACGCAACGCATCCCTTGGCGCATGCAGAAAAAAACTGCCAGCCCGGGCGTCTGTTATACATATGAATTAATGTGCATGATACGAGCCTGTCGGCATATGATTATATGGCTTTTCCGCAAGATTTTCTGTTTATGAGACTAATATACACAATATTATGATGGCAGATGTGGCAATGACCCCGTCAGGGCGGGGGTGAAAACGGATGATGCGCGTATTTATCGGACTGGATCTGCCGGGACCTCTGCGCGAGGCGCTGGTCATGCAGCAATTCCTTTTGCCCTTGCAGCGCCGGGTTCCGGCCGAGGATCTGCATATCACGCTGGTTTTTTGCGAAAAGCTGCGTGATGACGCGGCCGGGGCGCTGCATGATGCGCTGTCTTCGCTGCATCTGCCGGGCTTTGACCTCACGCTTGCCGGGCTGGGGCTTTTCGGTGGCAACAGGCCGCACAGCGCCTGGGCCGGGGTGGCGCAATCGGACGGGCTTGTCGCGCTGCAGGCCGCGGTCGAGGCGGCGGGGCGGCGCGCCGGGCTTGACCTGCCGCATCGCCGCTTTGTGCCGCATGTGACGCTGGGCCGGTTCGCGCGCCCCGATCCGGCCACTCTGATGCGGCTTGAACGCGGCATCGCCGCCGGGGCGGGCTTTGCCGCCGGGCCCTGGCGGGTCGATGAGATGGTGCTGTGGCACAGCGAGCTCACCGAAGGCGGCCCCCGCTACAGCGAACTGGCCCGCTATCCTTTCACCGAAGCCCGCCGCCCGCCGCCGGGCTCGGGTACGCTTCCTTGACAAGCGCAAAGCAGGGGTGCAGCACGGGCAAAGTTTGATCCGTTACGCCCAGGACAGAAAGCAGGCCAGCCCCATGACCCGCCCGACCACCCGTTCCATCACCATTGCCGGCCGCGAGATCGGCCCGGCCCATCCGCCGCTGGTCATTGCCGAAATCGGCATCAATCATGGCGGTGATCTGGATGTCGCGAAAGAGATGGTGCGCCTTGCCGCCGGGGCCGGCTGCGAGATGGTCAAGCATCAGACCCATATCATCGAAGACGAGATGACCGAGGAGGCGAAGCAGATATTCCCTCCGAATGCCGATGTCTCGATCTGGGATGTGATGGCGCGCTGCGCCCTGTCGCAAGATGCCGAGGCCGAGCTGAAGCGCTATACCGAAAGCCTCGGGATGATCTGGATCTCGACGCCGTTTTCGCGCGCGGCGGCGGATTTCCTCGAAACGCTGGACGTGCCGGCCTATAAGATCGGCTCGGGCGAGGCCGACAACCTGCCGCTCATTCGCCATATCGCGAAGAAGGGCAGGCCGGTGATCATGTCGACCGGCATGCAGACCATCGAGACGATCCGCGCCAGCGTCGATATTCTGGATGCCTCGGGCGTGCCCTATGCGCTGCTGGAATGCACCAATCTCTATCCGAGCCCGGCGGAAATCGTCAGCTTGCGCGGCGTGACCGAACTGAAAGACGCCTTTCCGAATGCGGTTGTCGGCTTCTCGGATCACTCCATCGGGCCGGAAATGGCGCTGGCTTCGGTGGCCCTTGGCGCCACGATCCTTGAGCGCCATTATACCGACAGTCGCTACCGCAAAGGGCCGGACATCATCAATTCGATGGACCCTGCGGAGCTGAGGTTCCTGATCGACCGCTCGAAAGAGATCTGGATCGCCGCGAACAACCCGAAACAACGCTCGGCGCCGGAAGAGGATGTCTACCGTTTCGCGCGCGGCTCGGTGGTGGCGGATCGCGATCTGCCCCTGGGCCATGTGATCCATGAGACCGACATCTGGGCGCGGCGTCCGGGTTCCGGTGAGATCCCGGCCTATGATTTCGACAAGCTGATCGGCAAGCGCCTGACCCGTGCTGTGACCCGCAACACCCAGCTGAAATGGAGCGATCTGGCGTGACGTCCGGGGCGCGCAGGATCCTTTTCCTCACCGGCACCCGCGCCGATTTCGGCAAGCTGGAGCCGCTGGCGGCGGCGGCGCGCGATGCCGGCCATGAGGTCACGTTCTTCGTGACCGGCATGCATATGATGACCCGCTACGGGCTGACCGCGCATGAGGTGCGGCGCCAGCCCGGCATCGCGACGCATGAATTCCTCAACCAGCGTCCCGGCGATCCGCAGGATATCGTGCTGGCGAAAACCGTAACCGGCTTTTCGGATTTCATCACCGAAAGCCGCCCCGACCTGATCGTCATCCATGGCGACCGGATCGAGGCGATGGCGGGCGCGCTGGTCTCGGCCACGAATTACATCCGCTCGGCCCATATCGAGGGGGGCGAGGTCTCGGGCACCATCGACGAGGTGTTCCGCCACTGCAATACCAAGCTCTGCACCCATCATTTTGTCTCGTCCGAGACCGCGAAACGGCGGGTGATGGCACTGGGGGAACCCGAGGACGTGATCCATGTGATCGGCTCGCCGGAACTCGATTTCCACGCGCGCCCTTCGGGCGTCAGCCTTGATGAGGTGCGGGCGCGCTATGCGATCCCGTTTACGGATTACGGCATCGCGACCTTCCATCCGGTGACCTCGGAACAGGCGACGATGGGCCCTCAGGCCGAGGCTTTGTTCGCGGCGCTCGCGGACAGCCAGCGCAATTTCGTGGTGATCGCACCGAATAACGATCCGGGATCAGAGGCGATTTTCCGGGTGCTCGACGCTTTGCCGAAAGCGCGGTTCCGGGTGCTGCCTTCGATGCGCTTCGCGCATTTTTCCGAGCTGATGCGCAATGCCGCCTGTATCGTCGGCAATTCCTCGGCGGGCGTGCGCGAGGCGCCATTCCTCGGCGTGCCCTCGCTGGATGTCGGCACACGGCAGACCAACCGCTCGGACGCGGCTTCTGTCACCGCCGTGTCGGCTTTTGACCGCGGGGCGATCCTGGGCTTTCTCACCAATGCCTGGGGCCAGAAAGCGCCCCGCGATGCCGGCTTCGGCGAGGGGGCTGCGGCGGATCGTTTCGTCGAAGTGCTGGCCGATCCCGCCTTCTGGGACCGGCCCTTGCAAAAGGCGTTTCGCGACTGAGGGGCGGTTACCAGCCCGAGAAACCGCCATCCACATTGATCAGCTGGCCGGTGATATAGCCGGCCTGCGGGCTCGCCAGAAACAGCATCGCATCGGCGATCTCATCGGGTTTCGCCATGCGGTCCAGCATGATCAGCTCGCCGACGCGTTTCTGGAATTCCTCGGAATGGCCGTTGAACACCGCCCCCGGCGCAATGGTGTTGACGGTCGCGCCGCGCCCCGCCCAGTAGCCGGCCAGCCAGACCGTCAGCCCATGCACCCCGGCTTTCGACACGCCATAGGCCGAGAAATTCTTGAAGGGCATCCCCTCATAAATCTTGTGATGCGCCCCGTTCAGCGCATACATCGACGCGACATTGACCAGGGTGCAGGGGCGCTTGCCGACGATATCGCGGTCCATCTGCCGCGCCACCATGAAAGGCGCGGTCAGATTGGTGCGCATGGTCTTTTCCCAATCCCTGACCTCCAGGTCACAGAAATCGGGAAAGCCTTTGCCGGCGCCCATCAAAAGCTCGCCGGTGATGGCGGCATTGTTGAGGACGACATTCGGCTCCCACCCATCTTTTTCGATGCGTTTGAAGATGGTTACGACCTGATCCTCATCCGAGACATCAAGCTCGTAGAAGCGGAAATTCTCATTGCCCCGATGCGCCTCCTGCAGTGCCTCGGCGCGGTTGCCGGGCAGGTCGGAACTGACGACCCGGGCGCCTTCGGCCAGCATCCGCCGCACATAGGTCGACCCCAGAACCCCGCCAGAACCCGTGATGAAAACCGTGCGGCCTTTCAGCTGATCAGCCATGATGCGCCCCTTCCTGAGCTTCTTTCAGCAAAAACTCGACCAGCCGGAAATCGAACGGGCTGTCGATATCGACGCAGCGCTCGGGCGGCATGAGGAAGGGGATCACGCGCCCTTCCCAAAGCCCTTTCGAGCGGTGCAGGTATGCGGGCGCGACGACATAGGTGCTGGCCGCATGTTCATAAACCACCGGCGCCTGCTGGCGGGCGACGACGCCACCGGGCAGCGGTTTCGACACATGCAGCGCGCCACTCGCATCGCGCTCGACAAGGTTGAAATAGGGGTTCTTTCGCGCCTCGCAGCAGGACATGACCATATCGGGCGCCTCTTGCGCGAAAAGATCCAGCGCGCCGGTGATATCCTCGGGCAGCCGTAAAGGCGAGGTGCAGTCGAGGTCAAGAAACCCCGTCACCGCGCGGGGCAGCAGCCCCTGTGAGGCCTCAAGCGCGTGCTGCCAGACCCCCCATTTGCCCGCCTGATCGGTCGCCAGATGCGCCGGGCGCAGCCCGATCTTCAGCGCGCCCTTCGCCACCGCATGATCGTAGATCTCTTCATCATCGGTCGAGACCACCACCGCATCGACCTGCCGGTGCGCGAACAGCTGATCCAGCGACCAGTCGATCAGAGGCTTGCCGCAGATCAGCCTGAAATTCTTGCGTGGCACGCCTTTAGAGCCCTTACGCGCCCCGATATGACCCAGGATCATGGGATTTCCTTTTCAATCATGCCGATAAACCGCCGCGCTTCCCAGGCATCGGCCACCAGCCTTGCCGAGGGCAGAGCCAGATCAAGCCGCGGCAGCAGCTTGTTGCCCGAGGTCTCGCGGCCAGAGACCAGCGCCAGAAAGTCGCGCATCAACGACAGAAACATCTCGTTTCTGTCCAGCGGTTTATCCAGGGACGTCTCGCCATTCATATCGGTCACCAGGTAGCGCTGCGCCGCGAAATCGAAATCGCAGACCTCCCGCAGCCCGCGCAGAATCGTGCGGCGATGCAGCTTCGGCGTCAGGTAATCCATCGCGACCTCCGCTGCCACACCGCCCCCCGAAAGGGTGATACGGCTCGCCATATCGACCCCCGGGTAAGCGGCATGGCCCTGAGCCTCGACCGTCTGAACGGCAAGGCCGGGAAACAGGCAGTGCGCCATGTCGAGCTCATGGCAGAGATCAAGCAGCACGCCGCCCCCCGCTGCCCGCGCCGAATAACTCCCGGAAAACGTCCAGTTCTGCCGCCATTGCGTCACATCATGGCCAATCGAGAACGAGGCCTGAAACACCCCCGACAGATCGCGCGCCGCCAGTGCGCGCAAGGCCGGGTGGTAGCGCATCATATACCCAAGCACCGAACGCTGAGCGACAGGCGCAATCACCGCCTCGATCTCTTCCAGCTCGCGTCTTGAAAAGGCCAGCGGCTTTTCGATGTAAAGCGGCTTTTCCGCCGCTGCCGCCAGGGCGATCAGCTCCAGCCGCACATCGGTTGCGGTCGCGATCACCGCCGCGTCAAACCCGGCAATCTCTGCCGCAAAGCCTGCGGCGCCGTAATCGCGCCAGCCGCGCAATGTCGCCTCCGCACCAAGCGCCTGCAGATTGTCATAATGGCGCCGCCCGATCGAGCCTGCCCCCACCACCAGAACCTTCAGCCCCATGACCCACCTCCGCTTTCCAGAGCCCTCGCATGATCCTGCCGCGCCGAACACCCCCCTTCATCTGTCCGGAAATATCCTCGGGGGGAGCGCGGACCCCGCGCACGGGGGGCAGACAGCCCCCCGTTCCACGGCTGTCACTCTTACCCGGCCAATGCGGCGCGCCGGTTCCAGTAAACCGCTGCCTCCACCTCGGCGCAAAGTGCGATCAACTCTTCATCCGCCCCGAAAGGCGCCGCCAGATGCACGCCGATGGGCAGGCCGGATCCCGACCAGCCCAGAGGCAAAGACGCCGCCGGCTGGCCGCTTGCATTGAACACCGCCGCAAAGGGCGAATAATCGAAACAGCGCCCCGGTCCGAGGCGGTAATCGACATAATCCTCGGTATCATGGCTGAAGCGGCCAACCCGCGCCGGCGGTTCGGCCAGGGTGGCGGAAAGCAGGATGTCATAGCCAGGCCCTGTTTCGGGGCGGAAGAAAGACGCCATTTCGCGGCCGAAATCATGGATATCCTCGACCGCCTCCAGATAGCGCAGCGGCCCAAGCGCCTCGGCATGCTTCACCGCGCCGCGCCCGATGCCCTCGACCAGATCGGAGGTCAGCGCGCGGCCCTTCAGCTTTTGCCGGATCGACAGCGCGGTGCCGACCGCGACGATATCGGTCCAGGCCCGCATCATGGTGGCGATATCGGCCTTTGGCCGCGCGGGCTCGACATGATGGCCAAGGCCTTCCAGCAGCCGCCCGGCCTCCTGCACCGCCGCCGCGACCTCGGGGTCAATCGCACCTCCGGTGAAGGTGGTGTCACACAAAGCCACCCTGAGCCGACGGGGTGGCGCGGAAATCGCCTGGGCATAGCCTTTCGCCAGCGATGGCGCATAGTAGGGCGCGCCAGCGTCAGCCCCCTCGCAGGCATCAAGCATCACGGCGGTGTCGCGCACCGAGCGCGTCAGGAACCCGTCAATCGCCATGCCGCCCCAGCCCTCGCCGGACCAGGGGCCATCGGGCAGCCGCGCCCGGGTCGGTTTGAACCCGAACAGCCCACAGCTTGCCGCCGGCACCCGGACCGAGCCGCCGCCATCCGAGCCATGTGCAAATGCCACGATCCCCGCCGCCACCGCCGCCGCCGCGCCACCCGAAGAGCCGCCGGCGGTATGGCCGGGGTTCCACGGGTTGCGGGTCGGGCCGCCATAGACGGCGGCCTCGGTCGCGATGCCGATGCCGCCTTCGGGGCTGGTGGTGCGCCCGAACGTCACCACGCCGGTCGCCCGCATCCGCGCCATCAGATTGCAATCGGCGGCATAGGTCTTGCCCGGATCAAGGCGCGAGCCGTTATGCGAGGGCAGACCCTTTGCCTCCAGCCCCAGATCCTTGATCAGGAAGGGCACACCGCGAAACGGCCCGCGCGGCAGGCCGGCGCGGATTTCCGCCCGCGCAACCTCTTCCTGCACCAGCACCACCGCATTGATCGCGGGATTGCGCGCCTCTACCGCAGCCAGTGCCGCATCAAGCAGCTCATCCGGGCTTACCTCGCCCTTTGCCACCAGCCCCGCCAGTTCGGTCGCATCCCGCGCACCCAGATCCCCGATCATCCGCGATTCCCCGCTTGCCATTCCGGCGCCAGTCTGGACGCGGCATCGTAGAAAGGTCCAGAGCCGCCAGACATCGCCGTTATCGCAACCATGTGGCAGCCGCGACGAAAGCGGCACCGTCCGCGACATCCGCCCGCGCCAGTGGCTTGACAGCCGCCGGGGCGGGTTTCATGGAGGAGACAGCATCGGTTCCCAGGTCGCTTTCGCAAGAAAGAAGGAAGGGAGAATAGGGAATGTGGACGGGCCGTTCCGGCCCCCGCCACAGCTGCCCCCGCAACTGTAAGCGGCGAGCGGCGGTTGAACATGCCACTGGAGGCCTTCGAAAGGGCGTCTCCGGGAAGGCCAGCCGTCTGCCCAGACCCGCGAAGCCAGGAGACCTGCCGCTGCCGATCACCCTTTCCCTCGCACGGGGCGTGCGGCGGAGGGCGGAGTTCCGCCAGAGGTGACGTTCATGCGTCGCAGGCGGGCTGTTCCCCACTTGTGGCGAAAACGCATCCGGGCGGCAGGCGGATCTGCCGGCTCCGAAACACGAGAGACGAGACATGCTTCACAGGGTTTCCCATCTTGCGCTGATCACCGCCCTGACGACGGGCCTGACGACGGGCCTCGGCTCCGGCGGCGCTCTGGCGCAAGCGGCGGACGAGCCGGTCGATCTGGGCACCATCACGCTGACCGCAAGCGGCGAGCCGGTGGCGCTGAGCCGCACAGGCGCGACGGTGACGGTGCTGACGGCGGCAGAGATCGAAAAACGCGGCACGCTGTCGCTGGCGGGGCTGTTGCGGCAACTGCCTTCGGTGGCGCTGGCCTCGAATGGCGGCATGGGGGCCACCACGACACTGCGCCTGCGCGGATTGCCGGGCTATTATATCGGCAGCCGGATCGACGGGATCGACGTCTCCGACCCGTCAAATACCCAGCATTTCTTTGATTTCGGTGGCACGACCACCGCAGGCGTCTCGCGGATCGAGGTGCTGCGCGGCTCGCAATCGGCGCTTTACGGCTCCGAGGCGGTCGCGGGCGTGATCGACATCACCAGCTGGCGCCCCGAGGCAGATGGCGTCTCAGGCGAGGCCGCGCTGGAAGGCGGCACCGATCAGACCTGGGCCGGCACGCTGTCCCTTGGCTTTCGTGACGCCCGCAGCGCATTCGCGATCTCTGCCAACCGCACCATCAGACGGCATTTCCTCTTATGCGAAGGGCATCGAGGATGACGCTTTCCGCGCCAGCTCGCTCACGGTTTACGGCGCTTATGACCTGACCGACAGCGTGACGCTGGGCTTTAACGGCTTCCGGAAATCCTCGTATAACGACTTCGACACCGGCACCGGCGATGCGCCGAACCATGGCAATGCGGATCTGACCGGCGGCCGTGTCTTCCTGCGCGCGGATCTCGGCGCGACCTGGCATGAGCTGTCGGTCACGAAGATGAAGACCGACCGCGAGACCTATGAATGGAACAGCTGGACCTCGCAGCTGGACCAGTTCCTGTTCGACAGCGAGCGGGACGTGATCGCCTGGCATGGCGGCTGGAGCGTCAGCGACAGCCTGTCGCTGAACTGGGGGCTTGAGCATAAGGAAGAGAATTTCACCACCCTGTCGCCCTATGGTTCCGAGGCCGGCACCGCGCGCACCAGCTCGGCCTCGGCCGAGCTCCTCTGGGCGGCGACCCCCGATCTCGACCTGTCGCTCGCGTTGCGCCATGATGATCACAGCCGGTTCGGTGGCCAGAATTCGGCCCGTGCAGCGCTGGCCTGGCGGCCCGATGAAAGCTGGATCCTTCGCGCCGTCGCGGCCAAAGGCTACCGGGCGCCCTCGCTTTACGAGCTGCATTCCGGCTATGGCAATCCCGCCTTTACCCAGGAAAACAGCCGCAGCTTCGAGCTGGGCGCGGAAAAGCTGTTTGCCAATGGTTCGGTCCAGGTGACGCTGTTCGATACCAGGATCAGCGACCAGATCATCTTTGACAATGTGCCCTTCATCTATCGCCAGATCGACGGCACCTCGACCAGTCGCGGTGTCGAGCTGACCGGCCGGGTCGAAATCGCCTCGGGCTGGCAGCTTTTCGGCAATTACACCTATGCCGATGTGGTGATCGACGAGGCCGGACAGGAGCGTGGCGCCCCGCGCGCCCCGCGTCACAACCTGACCATCGGCGCCGAGGGCCAGATCACCGATCGCTTCAGCGCGGCACTGTCGGTCACCCGCATGGCCGGGGTGCGGGATGAATACTGGGACTGGGGCGCGATGGTCCTCGTGCAGGAGGAGCTGCCGGATTACACCCTTGCCAATATCACCCTGGCCTATGAGCTGAACGAGAAGACCGAGGCCTGGCTCCGCGTCGAGAACCTGTTCGATGAGGAATACCAGACCGCGCGCAATTACGGCCAGCCCGGGCGCCAGATCTTCCTCGGCCTGCGGACAAAGTTCTGATGCTGCGCGCCGCCGCCTGTCTGGTCGCGTGCCTCGCACTGCCGGCGGCGGCGGAAACCTCTGCGGTGCCGGCGCGGGTGGTCTCTATCAATCTCTGCACCGATCAGCTTGCGATGATGCTGGCGGGCCCGGATCAGCTGATCTCGGTCAGCGAGCTGGCCTCGGACCCGCTGGCCTCTTCGATGCCGGAAGAGGCGGCCGGATATGTGCAGAACCGGGGCGGGGCAGAGCAGGTCTTTCTGCTGAAACCCGATCTGGTTCTGGCCGGCACCTATACCGCGCGGGCCAGCGTCGATCTTTTGCGCCGGCTCGGGGTCAGGGTGGAGCAGGTGGAGCCGGTCACCTCGCTGGCGGGTGTCAGCATCCAGATCCGCCAGGTCGCCGCTGCAATGGGTCGCGAGGCCGAAGGCGAGGCGCTGGTTGCCGAATTCGAGGCCGCGCTTGCGGCCCTCGCCAGCGATCTGCCGCCCGGAGAGCCGCCCGACCAGGCGCTGGTGCCGGCGGCGCTGTATTACCCGAACGGCTATACGACGGGGAAGGGGACGCTCTCGGATGATGTCCTCGCCCATACCGGCTTTTCAAATATCGGTGCCAGCGCGGGGGTGACCGGCGGGGGGATATTGCCGATGGAGCTGCTGGTGATGGCGGAGCCTGCGCTGGTGGTGACCTCGAAACCCTATCCGGGCGCGTCGCGATCCGAGGAAATCCTCAGCCACCCGGCGCTGACACAACTGAAAGGCCGGGTCGGCGTGGTGGCCTTCAGCGATGCCGACTGGATCTGTGGCACGCCGCATATCCTGCGGGCGGTGGCGGCGATGCGCGCGGCGCGCCTGTCGGCGGGGGGCGTGGCTACAGCACAGCCGGAGGGCGCGGGCGAATGAAATATCTGCTTCCGCTGCTGGCGGTGCTGGTGGCGCTGCTGTTCTGCGCCTCGCTGCTGATCGGTCCGGCGGCCATGGGGCTGGGCGAGAGCCTGCGCGCGCTTTTCACCGGCGAGGGCGGGCCGGTCGTGCTGGTGATGCAGGAGATCCGGTTGCCGCGCGCGCTGCTGGGCCTGCTGGTCGGCGCCGCTCTGGGGCTGTCGGGCGCCGCGATGCAGGGCTATCTGCGCAACCCGCTGGCCGAGCCGGGGCTGATCGGGGTTTCTGCCTCGGCGGCGCTTGGCGCGGTGCTGACGCTGCAGACCGGCCTCGCGGCGGCGTTCTCGCTGGCCTTGCCGCTGGCCGCGCTGGCGGGGGCGGGGCTTGCCTCGCTTCTGATCCTCGCCCTGGCCGGCCCGCGTGGCGGCGCGCTGGCGCTGATCCTTGCCGGGATTGCGATTTCCGCCCTGGCGGGGGCGGCGACCTCGCTGGTGCTGAACCTCTCGCCCAATCCTTTTGCGGCGGCCGAGATCGTCTATTGGATGATGGGCTCGCTGGCCGACCGCTCGTTCACCCATGTCTGGCTGGCAGCGCCTTTCATCCTTGCGGGGATGGCGGCGCTGATGACGCTGGGGCGGGGGCTTGATGCGATGACTTTGGGCGAGGATGCCGCCGAGAGCCTCGGGATCAGGCCGGCAAGGCTGCGCTTCGTGTTGATCTGTGGCACTGCGGCGGCGGTGGGGGCTTCGGTCGCGGTGGCGGGCGCGATTGGTTTCGTGGGCCTTGTGGTGCCGCATGTGCTGCGCCCGCTGGTGGGCGCACGGCCCTCGCGGCTCTTGCCGGCTTCGGCACTTGGAGGCGCGGCGGTGCTGCTCGCGGCCGATATCGCGACGCGGCTGATTGCGCCCGACCGTGACCTGAAACTCGGCGTCCTGACGGCGCTGGTCGGGGCGCCGTTTTTCCTGCATCTGATCTGGAAGATGCGGAGGGTCGAGGCATGAGTCTGCTCAGCCTGGAAAACATCACCGTGCGGCGCGGCACCTTATCGGTGGTCGATGGCGTCAGCCTGACGGTCAGCGCAGGCGAGTTTGTCGGGCTGATCGGTCCGAACGGCGCCGGCAAGACCTCGCTGATGCGGGCGGCGCTTGGGCTTTTGCCGCATGAGGGCCGCTCAAATCTCGCGCAGATGTCCGCCGCGCGGCGCGCGCGCGCGGTGGCCTTTCTGCCCCAGGGGCGCGAGATCGCCTGGCCGGTTTCGGTCGCCGATCTGGTGGCGCTTGGCCGCGCGCCCTGGGGCAATGCCGATCCCGCCGACCCGGCGGTGCGGCGCGCGCTGGCGCGGCTGGATCTGGAGGGCTTCGCCTCCCGTGCGGCCACCAGCCTCTCCGGGGGCGAGCAGGCGCGGGCACTGATCGCGCGGGCGCTGGCGCAGGAGACACCGCTTCTGATCGCGGATGAACCCGGGGCAGGGCTCGATCCCGAGGCGCAGATCCGCATGATGACGATCTTTGCCGGTCTGGCGCAAGACGGGCGCGCGGTGCTGGCCTCGGTCCATGATCTGGGCCTTGCCGCCCGCCATTGCACAAGGCTGATCCTGCTGGAGCGCGGTCGGCTGGTCGCGGATGGCCCGCCGCGCGAGGTGCTGTCAGAGGCCAGGCTGGCCGGCGTGTTCCATATCCGCGCCCATCTGTTCGAAAACGAGGACGGGCTGATCTTCCAGCCGCTCGGGGTGATCCGGTGATCGTGGATCACCTCGCCCGGCCCTGGCTGATCGCCCGGCTGCCCGGGCCGATGCGCATCCTTTCCCATGCGCCCTTCGGATCAGGGTTCGTTAGGGGCGACAGCATCGCCTGGCGGGAGGTGAAGAACAGCGATCTGAGCCCGGATTTCCCTGTAGAGGACTGGTTTCGCGCCGAGATGTCCCGCGCGCCCATGGCGGCGACGGTGGGCATGATGACCTCGCGCGACGTGTCTTCGCGCGTGCTGGCCGAGGCGCAATGTGAGGGGGTTCGCGCGGCGGCGCTGGTGACTCTTGGGCTTTCCAATGCCGAAGCGGTGGGCCGGCGCCTGCCCTGGCACAGCGCCGATGGGGCGGGCTATGGCACGGTGAATATCCTCGTCGCCACAGATGCGGCGCTGACGGAAACCGCGCAGATCGAGGCGCTGACCATCGCGGTTCAGGCCCGCACGGCTGCGATTATGGATCTCGGGCTGGATCTGCCAACCGGGCGGGCCACCGGCACCGGAACAGATTGCCTCGCACTGGCCTGTGAGGCGGGGCAGGGGCTCTATGCCGGGCTTCACACAGCCACCGGTGAGGCAGTCGGGGCTGCGGTGCGCGCGGCGGTGACGCGCGCTGGCGCAGGCTGGATGACATGGCGCGAACAGAAACGGCAGGAAAGGGGGGCGCTGCCCCCCAGGGCCTGACGGCCCTCCCCCCGGGATATTTAAGGACAGATGAATGAAAGAAACTTGCTTCATCTGTCCTTAAATATCCCCGCCGGAGGCTCCGCCGGAAGCCTGAGGCGGTGCGCTTGCGGGCCTGCCCCGGACCGTGACGGAGACTCGCATTTCCGGGTGTTTTTGACTGTTGACTCTGGCCCCAATGCCCTTAAAAGGCGGGTTCAAAGATTTCGCGGGGAAGTCAGCTTTCCCGATCCAGGAGAGACGACTATGGCGAAGCCGACGACGATCAAGATCCGTCTGAACTCGACGGCGGGCACCGGGCACTTCTATGTGACCAAAAAGAATGCCCGTACCATGACCGAGAAGATGGTTGTGAAGAAATACGACCCCGTCAAGCGGGAGCATGTCGAGTATAAGGAAGGCAAGATCAAGTGATGATCTTGTGTCGCCAGGCTGGTTTACCCTTGATTTCATAAGGTTGGGGTGAGGCGGAAAGCGGCTGAAAAATCTGTGCAGGCGGTTGTCCAGGCAGTCGTCGCATTGGCAGGGTGTTGCAGGCATGCAGCGCCCTTTTTCGTTCGCAAGTGATCATTGGGAACGGGTATACTTACAAAGCGGCTTATGCGGGGTGCGGCGGATTGACCCGGAGCGGGCCGGGCCGGAACCTCAGCGCCATGAGCACGACCTCCCCGGAATAACCACTCGCCCTTCTCACAAGCCTCATTAATGACGTCCCGGCATTTTCAATTGACGCAAGACTGACTGACTCTGATCAGCGTTGGATCGGGCGAGTGGAGGCAGTACCAGCCTCATGCAACAATTGCGGATTTCGGCAGAACCGGACAGCGTTTTCAGTAAGTCGCGGAGAGTTGAACGGCGGCTGGTCGTTGGGTTGCTGTCATTCGACCTGGATGAGGATTTCGGGGTTTTCGGTCCTGGTCAATCCGGGCCTGGCGCTTTTTCGGCGCATGCTGTCTCCCTTGAGTTCGATGCGATGGGCGTTGTGTATGATGCGGCCGAGGACAGCGTCTGCGATGGTGGGCTCGCCGATCTTCTGATGCCAGCCTGGGACCGGGAGCTGGGCGGTGAGAAGGGTGGACCGGCGCTGATAGCGTTCCTCGAAGAGTTCGGGCAGGTCCAGGCGCTGCTGGCCTGTCAGACAGTGAGTGCCCCAATCGTCAAGGACCAGCAGCTGTACGCGGACGCGCTTGTCGATCAGTCTCGGGAGCCGGCCAACGAGGCGTGCGGTGGCCATTTCGTCGAAGAGGCGCGGCATCCGGGCATAGGCGACGGATTTGTCGATCCGCGCGGCCTGATGGGCGAAGGCACAGGCGTGCCAGGTCTTTCCGGTGTCGGTCTGGCCGGTCAGTATGATCTGTTCGCGGGCTTTGCGCCAGCCGCCCTGGGCCAGCGACATGATCAGCCGGCGGTCGGAAAGCGCATCTTCGCATGCCTGAGCCGGTTGGCGAAGCGCGTGTCGCCACGCCACGCGGCCTCCCGATCGGGCATGAGACCCAGCCATTCGTAATCGTTTCCTGGCTCCCAGCTTCCGGCTCTCATCGTGATGGGTTCTTTGGACCCTGGTGCTTGTTGGAATGGATTTTCTCCATGGAGACTACATTGGAGGTTCTCCCGGTTGGCGGTCGTGGCCGTCGGAACCGGAAGTGGCCTGATGAGGTGAAGGCCCGGATCGTGGCGGCGACGCTGACGCCGGGTATCACGGTGCATGCCGTGGCGCGGCGTCATGGTGTTCCGGCGAACCACGTTTTTGCCTGGCGCATACTGGCGCGGAAAGGGCGGCTGGTGCTGCCAGCGCCGGACCGGGCGGGCGATTTCGACAATCGCGCTGTCGAGGTTCTCGAGCACGATCTGCGCCAATGAGGGGGCTGACTCCTGGCGCCACGACAAGCCGCACAGCATCAGCGAACGCCGCCATGCTTACGACGAGGCGAGATTGAAAGCCCGCATCAATCAGACCGGAGGCCGCGAGAGGCCAAAGAGCAGGCCGCGATCCGGAAGCGGCTCACCCGGAACGCACTGGAAGCCTGCACCACGCGCCAAAGGATGGCCTCCGGCAGCAGGTTGTCCGGCCAGCCTCTGCAACCCTTCGCAGGTCCGGGCATTTTATACGGACCAGAGGCCGCGTTCAGGTCGCGTGACTGTCGGGCGCACGCGGCATCCAGGGGCGGATCAGGCGCTGGAAACCGTCGATATAGGTCAGCAGAACCGGCACCACCACCAGCGTCAGGATCGAAGACGAGATCAGTCCCCCGATCACCGCATGGGCCATGGGGGCATTTTGCGAGGTGCCGCCATGCAGGTTCACCGCCAGCGGGATCATCCCGAAGATCATCGCGAGCGTGGTCATCACGATGGGGCGGAAACGGGTGGCGCCTGCCTCGATCAGCGCCTCACGGACCTCCATCCCCTCGCGCCGGTGCTGGTTGGCATTGTCAACCAGCAGGATCGCGTTCTTCACCACCAGCCCCATCAGCATGATGAACCCGATCACCGAGAAGATGTTCAAAGTGCTGCCGCCGATCAGAAGCCCCAGCATCACACCCACCAATGCCAGCGGCAATGATGACATGATGGCGATCGGCTGCAGGAAACTGCCGAATTGCGAGGCCAGCACGAGGTAGATGAAGATGATTGCGAGGCCAAGCGCCACCAGCGCCGAGATCGCCGATTCCATGATGCTCTCGGCATCGCCGCCGGTGCCTATCCGGTAACCGGGCGGCAGATCCAGCGCATCCTGGGCGGCCTGAATGCCGGTTGATGCTGTCAGGATGTCGATCCCGTCAAGCCCCGCCGTGACGCTGACCGAGCGTTGACCATCCTCGCGCGTGATCTCGCCCGCGCTTTGCGAAGGCTCGACCGTTGCGATCTGGTCGAGCCTTACGATGCCGCTGCCATCTGCGGTCGCAGTGATCGGCAGGCTGCTGAGGCTGGTGATGTCCTCGCGATATTCCGAGGGCAGCCGCACCACCACGTCATAGCTGTCGCCATTCGGCGCGGTCCATTCCGAGACGGTCTCGCCCGCGATCATCGGTGAGAGCGCCTGGCCGACCTGCGACAGCGTCACGCCGAGATCCGAGGCTGCCTCGCGATGGACCTGGATGCCGAGTGTCGGCTGGGGCTCGTCCAGCGAGGTGCGGATATCGACCAGACCCGGCACCTCTTCGAACTTTTCGGACAGTTCATCGGCGAGGCGTTTGAGCACATCGAGATCGGGGCCGAAGAGCTTCACCTCGACCGGCGCCGTCACGCCGCCGCCCATGCCGCCGCCTGCGCCAACGCGAAAGCGCGCACCGGGAATCTGCTCCAGCGCATCGCGGATCGGCGGCGCCAGCGCCACAGGATCCCGCTCGCGCGCGGTGGGTTCCGAGAGGCGCGCGGTGATCGTCGCCTGGTTCTGGCCGGCTGCCCCGCTGGAGCCAACGGTCGCATAGGTGCCGATCACCTCGGGGAACTGGCGCAGAACCGCATCGACCTGGGCGATTTTGGCCTCGGTGCGCAAAAGCGGCGTGCCGATGGGCAGTTCCATCTCGACCTGGACTTCGGAATTGTCCGAGGCAGGCGAGAATTCCGCGCCGATGAACGGGAACAGCATCAGCCCGCCGATAAAGGTCAGCCCCGCGATGGAGAGCGTGGTCTTGCGCCAGTTGAGCGCCCAGGCCAGCACGCTGCGATAGCGCGTGATCAGCCCTTCGAACCAGGTGTCGAACCGCGCCACCGCGCGGCCGATGGGCCCGCGCTGCGCACCGGGTTCCGAAGCCGGGTCATACCAGACTGCCGACATCATGGGATCAAGCGTGAAGGAGACGAACATCGAAATCATCACCGCGACCGAGACCGTCACCCCGAATTGCAGGAAGAAGCGGCCAAGGATGCCCTCCATAAACGCCACCGGCAGGAAGACCGCGACGATGGAAAGCGTGGTCGCCAGCACCGCAAGGCCGATCTCACTGGTGCCATCCAGCGCGGCCTGTTCATGGCTTTTGCCCATATGCAGATGGCGCATGATGTTTTCGCGCACGACGATGGCATCGTCGATCAGGATGCCGATGGACAAAGACAGCGCCATCATCGTCATCATATTGAGCGTGAAGCCCATGAACCAGACCGCCGCCATGGTGCCGATGATCGAGATCGGCAGCGTCAGCCCGGTGATCACGGTCGAGCGCCAGGAATTCAGGAACAGAAACACAATCACGGTGGCCAGGATCGCGCCCTCGATCAGCATGCTCTGCACGGCGGCAAAACTCTGTTCGACCGGCACCGCATTGTCGCGGATCAGCGCAATCTCGATCCCTTCATAGGCCGGATCGGCCTGCATCAGGGCGATGTCTTTGCGCACCGCCTCGGCCACGGCCACGGTGTTCGAGCCTTGCGTCTTCAACACGTCGATGGTGATCGCGCGGCGCCCGTCGATCATCGCAAGGCTTTCCGCCTCGGCCAGATCGGTGCCGACCATCGCCAGATCGCCCAGCCGGATCGGGAAACCGCCGCGCTGGCCGATGATCAGATCCTCGAACCCTGCCAGATCGGGGATGCGCCCCTCGACCTGCACCGACTGACTGGTCGAGGCATCCGTCACCGAGCCCGCCGGCAAATCGACATTGGCGTCGCGCAAAACCGAGGTCACCTGCACTGCACCCACCGCCAGCGCGGTCTGGCGCAAGGGATCCAGCCGGATCTGCACCTCATTCGGCAGCCCGCCCACCACGGTCGCCTGGCCCACCCCCTTGATATTCGAGATGCGGGTCGAAATTTCATCTTCCGCAATCGTGGTCAGCGTGCCCGCGCTCAGCGTGGCAGAGGTAAGGCCGATTGACAGGATCGGCATCTCGGACGGATCGAAGCGCAGGATACGAGGATCGGTCGCGGTATCGGGGAGGCTGCCTGCGATTTGCGAAACACGGTCACGGACATCCTGGGCTGCGGTGGCGCTGTCGACCTCAAGGTCGAACATGATCAGCACCATCGCCGAGCCGGTCTGTGCGGTCGAGGTGATGGTGTCGATCCCGGAAAGCGTCGAGACAGAGTCCTCGATGGGCTCGATAATATCCTTCTCGACCGCCTCGGGCGTCGCGCCGGGGTATGATGTCACCACGGCCACGACCGGGAAATCGACCTCGGGCAGCTCGTCAATCGGCAGGCGGCTGTAAGAGAAAATACCGATCACACAGATTGCCACCATGATCATGGTGGCAAAGACCGGCTGGCGGACGGCGATGCGGGTCAGGAACATCGCTCAGCGCCCCACCAGCGAGACCGTGGCGCCAGACTGCAGGCGCTCCATCTTCAGCGCCACGATGGTGTCGCCGGGCTCAAGGCCCGAAGAAATCTCGACCACGCGGCCCCGGTTCCAGCTGCGCACCACCCCGACCGGCTGGCGGATGGCCTGGTCGCCGGTGATTTTCAGCACATAGCTGCCCTCGTCATCCTCGCGCAGCGCATCGGCGGGAATGCCGATCCCGTCTGTGGATTCCTCAAGCACCAGCGTGCCCGAGGCGAACATGCCGCCCTTGAGCAGCCCGTCTGTATTTTCGATCCGCGCAAACACCGGCAGCACACGGGTGCCCGACACGGCGACAGGGGCGATCCGGTCGATCACACCCTCGAACCGGTGATCGGCAAGGCCATCGACCACCAGATCGACCCGCTGCCCTGGTTTCAGCCGGGTCGCATGCACCGCCGGCACGCCGCCCTCCAGATCCAGCGCGGTCATATCGACAAGGCCCAGAAGCTCGGTCCCGAGCGTGACATAGGTGCCGGGATCGACCGAACGGGCCGAGATCACGCCTGCGAAAGGCGCGGTGATGCGCGCCTTGGAAAGATCATCCTCGGCCGTCTCGACCTGGCGCTGCAGCGCGGTGTAATTCGCCTCGATCTGGCTGAGATTGGCGGCCTCCGTCTCCAGCGCCGAGGTGGAAGAGACGCCGCGCCGCACCAGATCGGTGGTGCGTTGCAGCTGCGCCTCGGCCAGCACCAGCTGGGCACGGGTCGCTTCGGCGGTGGCGCGGCTTTGCTCGAGCCGGTTGCGCAGGGTCTCGACATCAATCGTGGCCAGCTCTGCCCCTTCGGGCACCTGATCGCCAACGCGGAATTTCACCGAGTCGATCCGTCCGGAAACCTCAGCCGGGATGGAAAGCGAGCGCGCAGGCACCAGCGTGCCGGTGATCTGCACCGTATCGCTGAGCGTGCCGGTCCGGACCGCGTAAAGCTCGGAGGGCAGAAGCTGCATCACAACAGGGGCAGGCGTCTCTTCCGGGGCCGCGTCGCCGGTCGTGCCGTCAGCCGCAGGCCGCAGGAATACCACGGCAGCCCCGATCAAAATCGCACCAACGCCCAGCCAGAGGAACACCCTGCCACGTCTGCGCGGCCTGGCCGCAGTTTCTGCTCCCGTCGCATCATTCAACGCCATTTTTCGCCCGTCCCTCATCCGGTTACAGGGATCGAAAAACCGTATCCCGTCAGAAATTTCCGATACCGTTCTGCGCTGTTAGCGCAAAAACCACGCCTTGCCTGCGCAACAGATCAGTCAGAGCCGCGCGCCCGGCGGAAACCCGCACAAAGGGGGCCGGTAGCAAACGGTATCACCAGGGACCGCCGCTTTGGCGGATACAGGCCCCTGCGGGCTTTCCTCGTGATCGCTTCACCGGACCATGGGGATTACTGGCATGGATTTTCTCCAGGGAGACGACAGTGGAGGTTCTTTCGGCTGGCACCCGGGGCTGTCACCATTGAACGGGAAGATCGCCGCCTTGGCGCTAGGCATCCCGGCGATGATCGCGCCGCAGGGGGCCGGCAGTTCCACCCAAGTATCCAGTCCGCCCTTGTCGCCGGCGCTCTTCATTTTGCGGACCATCACCCGGCCATCTTCGGCCTTGTAGTCCTTCCATGTGATGCGGCAGATTTCGGCCTGCCGCCGTGTCGAGAAGATGGCGAATGCGACGATCCGGTGCACCCGAATAGCTCGGGAGTCGTGCGCCGAAGCAGTGGCGAAGTATGCCATCAGCCTGTCGAGTTCTTGTAGCGTCGGGCGTCGGTCCCTTTCATTAGGTCGGGCGGCAACTCCTATGTGCTTGACTGCCCCCATCGCCTTTTTCATTTCGTGGGGATCGAGGTCGAAGCCCCACAGGGCGGGCGCATGAGTGAAGACCGCTGACAGGTGCGACAGGTAGTTCAAGACGGTGGCGGGTGAGTCCAATCCGGGGTGCAGGTGTAGTTCCTGCGCGAATTTGACGATCCCTGTGGAGTCGATCTGATCGCAACGCTTTTCGGCAATATCGTATTCCTTGCGGATCGTCCGCAGGACCTGCGTCTTGGTCTTGCCGATGGCCTTCATGGACGCTTCGGTGTACTTGTCGATGGTGTCACCAAGCGTCTTTTTCTGCGTTTTCGTCGTCTTGGGCTTGAGGCCATCCGCGATCATGGCGTCAATCTCGGCCTCGCGCTTCTTAGCTCAATTTTTTGCGGTTTTCTCCTTGTTAAAGGACCGCGATTCTTGGAACCCGTGGCCCCTGCGTACGATTTGTGCTAAGTAGACGGTCGAGCCGTCCTTTCTGGTCCGTCCAACAATCGACGCCATATATGACTCCATCCGAATCCGTATGACTCGCGTCATGCTAAATTCAGAAATGGACGTAAATAGGCCTGAATCGGCCAAAAATGAGATGAATTGCATGACCGCCGTATCGCATAAAATTGAACAAAAACAATATACTTTCGGCAGTTGTAGGCTATCTGTCGCCCCGATGATGGATTGGGTGTTTTTCTTTTTTAAATCAGTGTGTTGCTCTCTGTCGTGTGCAATTCATGTTCATGCTTTGATCGCAGAATTTCGTGGTCTGGCGGGGTGCAGCGTAGTTTTCGACCCTGAGTTAGTTTGGAATCTGACTAAAGGATGACGAGTCTTCGTCCGCGACGTGCGTCGATAGGAGCATGAGAGCGGGTGCCCGCAAGGAAAGAGAAGGATGGGGGGGCGTAGGACGACGATGTCTTCTGCGCCCTGAGGCCGACCACAACCTTTGAACAGGGCTATAGCCTCAGCGTCTGCGGGCACACGTGTCAGCGCGGAGGGATCGGTCGCCCTCGGAGAGCTTATATTTTGCTTGTTCTGCCCGTCAGGGCGTCGTGCAAATCCCGAACCTTGCGGTTGAGCGCGATCATCTCTTCTGCGGCCATGCCCGCCTTTGTAAACAGGGCTTCACCAAGGCAACGGCTCTCGCTCTTCAGCGCTGCCCCGCGCGGGGTCAGCGCGACCGAGACACTGCGCTCGTCATCCGGGCGGCGGGTGCGGGTGACCATACCGGCTGCCTCCAGCCGCTTGACCAGCGGCGTGATCGTGCTCGGCTCCAGATCCAGTCGCGTCGCTATAGCGCCGACGCCGCGGCCGTCCTCCTCCCAAAGCACGCTCAGCACCAGATATTGCGGATAGGTTATCCCCAACTGGTCGAGCAGTGGCTTGTAGAGGCGGTTGATCGCCATGGAGGTCGCATAAAGCGAGAAACAGAGCTGGTCTTCGAGGGTCAGATCATGGGCCATGAGGCTGCTTATCACGAAACTCGTTATCGCGACAATAAAAAGCTGGACAGGGTCGGGCGGGCGACCTAAAGAATATTATCGCAATAAGTATTATCGAGAAATAGAAAGGAAGACGACCATGTCAGTCCAGGTTCTCTATCGCACCAAAGCCACCGCAACCGGCGGCCGTGAGGGGCAGGCCCGCAGTGAAGACGGCAGACTCGAGGTTGTGCTGTCGACGCCGAAGGAACTCGGCGGTGCCGGCGGCCCGGGCACCAATCCCGAACAACTCTTCGCAGCAGGCTATGCCGCCTGCTTCCTCGGCGCACTGAAAGTCGTGGCGGGGCAACACAAGGTGAAGCTTCCCGCGGACGCCGCAATCACAGCAACCGTGGGGATCGGGCCGCGCAGCGAGGGCGGCTTCGGCATCACGGCGGATCTGGAGATCAGCCTCCCGGGAATTGCGCGCGAAGAAGCGGAAAAGCTGGTCGAGGCCGCGCACCAGACCTGTCCCTATTCCAACGCCACCCGTAACAACGTCGCAGTTGGTCTGACTCTGCTCTGAGCCTAAGCCCCGGTATCCGCGACAGCCGCAGCCCGGCTGTCGCCACTCCCGCCAGACATCGGCGGCATCCCTCCAACCAATATCATCTCAGGAAAATACCATGTTCGGGATCTCTCCCCTGGGCTGGCTGCATACGCTTGGCAGCTTGCCCGCCATTCCACTTGCGCTTTGGATGCTTGCCCGCCACGGGAGGATCCTGCCCCGATCCGGTGCGGGTGTGGCCTGGTTCATCTTCATGGCGATCGGCGGGCTGACGGTCTTTTTGATCGCAAAACAGCCGGTCAGTATCGGGATCGCCGTCGTGACCCTGGTGCTGCTTGTCGCAGGCTATACGGTCGGGCGCGTATCGGCACTTGGCCGCGCCGCCCGTTACCTTGAGACCATCTTTCTGAGTTTGACGGTCTTTCTGTTGCTGGTGCCTACGGTCAACGAGACCCTGACCCGGGTGCCAAATGGCAATCCCATCGCGAAGGGACCGGACTCGCCGATCCTGCTCGGCGCGCTCGGCACACTGATCGTCTTGCTTGTGGTCGGCCTGACGGCGCAGATTCTACATCTGCGCCGCTCGGGGAACAACTTCAGCGCCGTGCCGCGCTGAGCTTCAGCGCGTCGCTGTCCAGCCTCAGCCCTTGAACAACGCCACGGCATCGGCGCCCGCAGGTACACGCATGGGCGCGGTCGGGTCAGTCACGACGCGCCAGATCGCCGCGGCCACATCTTCTGCCCTGGTCAGTTCGTCTTCTGACCCGCTGGCTAGCCGCGCGAAGACCGCCTGAACCATCTCTGCATAGGGTACCGGGAAGCCGCCGGCCTGCGTCAGGCGTTCGCGGGCATTGGCACCAAAGGCGGTGCCCGGCGCCTGGCCCGGCAGTACGACATGGGCGCGGATCCCGAACGGGGCGAGTTCCAGCGCCATCACCTCGGTCAGCGCATTCACGGCAGCCTTGCTGGCGGTATAGACCGACAGCAGGTCGTAATTCTTCAGCGTCACGCTGGAGGTCACGTTGATGATCACCCCCGCGCGGCGTGTGCGGAACTGCGGCAGCACAGCCTGGATCATGGCGATGGTGCCGAAGGTATTGGTCTCGAAGATGTCGCGCACGACGTTGATCGGCGTGCCTTCAACCGCGTTCAGCCAGCCGATACCTGCATTGTTCAACAGCACGTCGATCTCGCCTGCGGCTGCCACCGCCGAGGCGATGCTTGCGGCGTCGGTGACGTCCAGTGGCAGGATCGTCAACCGCTCGGAGGCAGGAAGAATATCAGCTTTCGGGGTCCGCATCGTCGCGATGACGTTCCAGCCTTCGGCCAGGAAATGCCGGGCGGTCTCCAGGCCGAAGCCCGAGGAGCAGCCGGTGATCAGAATGGTGGGCATGGGGAAGTCCTCTCTCAGTTGCCCTCCCGATCTAGCCATCCCGTAGTCGACGACCTATAATCCGAAGTCCGAGATGATTTATCGAAAGTCCAAACTGAGCTGGCCATGACCGATCCGCTGACCGAGATCGTGACCTTGCTTCGCCCCGGCGCGCCCTATGCCAAGATCGCCAGCGCTTCTGGTGCCTGGCGGGTGCGCCGGGATGAGGACAGCATCGTCTTCTACAACCTGACGCTTGCAGGGCAGGCGCTGCTTGAAGTGGACGGGCGCCCGCCTATCCTGCTGGAGGAGGGTGACTTCGCGCTGATCCCGGCCGCCCGGCGCTTCACGATCTCAAGCCCTGATCCCGTCCTGCCAAAGGGGCAGTTCTCCGAGCCTGTGTTGCTCGCGCCCGGGCAGGTGCGTATCGGCGATCCTGATCTGCCTGTCACGACGCAGCAGCTTGTCGGCCATTGCACCTTTGGCGCGCGGGATGCCACGCTGCTGCTGACACTGCTCCCCGATCTGGTTGTCATCCGTGGCGAGGCGCGGCTTGCGATGCTGATCCGCCTCGTCGCCGATGAGGCGCGGGCAACACGGCCCGGGCGCGAGGTGGTGCTGGAACGGCTGCTGGAGGTTCTGCTGATCGAGGCTTTCCGCGCATCCAGCGGCATCACCGCCCCGCCGGGCCTGCTGCGGGGGCTTGGTGATCCGCACCTTTCCATCGCCTTACGCGCCATGCACTCCGATCCGGCGCGATCCTGGACGGTGGCGGAACTGGCCCGTTCTGCGGGCCTGTCACGCTCTGCCTTCTTTACCCGGTTCGAGCGCGAATTCGGGCTTGCGCCGATGGCCTATCTGACCGGCTGGCGGATGAGCCTCGCCAGGGACCGGCTGCGGCGAGGGGACGGCAGTCTGGCCGAGATCGGCGCTGCCCTGGGTTATGGCTCGGCCAGCGCATTCAACACGGCTTTTGCCCGCGAGGTCGGCCAACCGCCGGGGCAATATGCGATGTCGGTTGCTCGGTTGGTGCCCGAGGACGTGCCGGTCTGAGGAAGGGTGCGTCTTGTTCGACATCGAGAGCTCGAGAGCGATTGATGTCGCATAGCGTCGTGCTTTGAGCCGGGCGTTTGGTCAAACGCGGCGAGGGGGCGTATGTTTCTCGTGAAGGGTTTGAATGATAAAGGCTTACGAACCAACTTCGTCGTAAGCGCGGCGGTGTTCCCTGATGGTCTGTAGGTTGTCGCGGATCCAGAAATTGAACCTCTCAAGGGCGCGCAAGGCGCCGATCCCCATATCGGTGAGCTCGTATTCGACGCGCGGCGGTACTTCCGGGAAGTAATAGCGGGCAACCAGCCCATCGCGCTCAAGGTTGCGGAGCGTAAGTGTCAGCATGCGCTGCGTCACGCCATCGACCTCCTTCTTGAGCGTTGAGAAGCGGAGCCGATGTCCCTCTGCGAGCGAAAGCCGCCAAAGGACCGGGACAGTCCACTTGTCACTCATGAGCGCACAGACGCCGTTTGATGGAACGGGGCGGAACACTCGACTGTTCTCGAACCCTTGTGGTGTGTCGGCATGTATCTGTTCGTCCAAGGGTATCATCCTTGTGCCTGATGCAGGAAAATGTGCCGTCTTCCGGCAAGTTTATGTTGGTATATATGGATAGCCCTTGTTCCATGCGAGGGTATCCCATGATCGATGACAAAAGACCCATTCTGGTTTTCGGCGCCACCGGGCGACAGGGAGGATCTGTCGTCAAGGCCTTGCTGAGGGCAGGGCGGCCGGTTCGTGCGTTTGTATTGGACGCCACGGGGACCGCATCCCTGAAGCTGCGGGATGAGGGTGTTGAACTAGTGCAGGGCTCTTTCGAGGACAGGGATGTTATCCGCTCGGCCATGAAAGGCGCTTATGGCGTCTTCAGCGTATTGCCGGGGAACCTGACCGCTGAAGACGAAGTCCGCCATGGGGTGGCGATTGCGGATATCGCTGCCGGTGCCGACATCGGGCATTTCATATATTCTTCGGGCGCCAGCGCGGGGGATGTGCTGACAGGCGTGCCGCGCTTCGACGCCAAGCCCCGTATCGAGGCGCATTTCCGAGACCTTCCCATCACGACCACCATCATCCGGCCGATGATCTTCATGGAGATGCTGGTGCGGCCCGGCTTCGGCCTGGATCAGGGGCGCCTAGTGTCGCTGATCCGGCGGGATCATGCGATTCACCTGACCGCGGTGGAAGATATCGGCAAATTTGCCGCGGCCGTATTTGCCGACGGGGCCCGTTTCGGCGGCAAGACAATGAAGATTGCCAGCGACCGGGTGACCGGGCGCGAGCTTGAGGTGGCGTTCTCTGAGATTGCGGGCCGTCAGATCACCTATGAACGCTTCCCAGATAAGGTACTCGCCGCAAACGCGGATCTCGCGCACATGGCCAAAAGCCTGGAAGATGGCCCGCTTTCGGAGGTGGTCGATCTTGATGCCATGCGCGAGATCAATCCGGAGCTGCTCAGCCTGCGTTCCTGGCTCGCGGGCAGTGGGCGTCAGGCGCTCGAGGAGGCCCTCGGGGACAACGGGCTGACGGTAGCAAGTGCCGGGCGACACAGGGCGACGTGAGCGAGAGCGGCTTCACTGCCCGGCCAAGATCTGCTGGATATAGAGCCTTTGTGGCAAGTCAGCGCCGGAGGTTGGCACAATAAGATTTCGGCATCAGGCTTGACCTTCGCTCTGAATCGTAACATGTATAGTTACATGAAGCGTGACAGCCGTCTCTCCTCCGTCCTCCATGCTTTGCTGCATATGGCAGAGCATGACGGGCCGATGACTTCTGAGACCCTGGGGCAATGCCTCGGGGCCAATCCCGTCGTCGTGCGCCGCACGATGGGGCTCTTGCGCGAGGCGGGGCTGGTCTCTGCCGAGCGGGGGCATTCGGGAGGCTGGCGCATCAGCGCCGATCTGAAGACCGTCAGCCTGCGCCAGTTGCATGCGGCACTGGGCGAGCCCGCGATCTTCGCGATCGGCAATCGCAATGAAACTCCGGAATGCCTTGTGGAGCAGGCGGTGAATGCCGCGCTCGACAAAGCATTCCTCGAGGCGGAGGCGCTGCTGCTCGACCGCTTCGCCGATGTAACCCTCGCCGATCTGGCCGCCGATTTCGCGCGGCGGCATGCGGAAAGGCGCGCAACCAGGGATTAGACCAGATGCAGGATGTGATCGTGATCGGGGGCAGCTACGCCGGAATGGCAGCCGCCCTGCAGCTTCTGCGTGCCCGGCGCAAAGTGCTGATCATCGACGCCGGAGAGCGGCGGAACCGGTTTGCCAGCCACTCGCATGGGTTTCTGGGGCAGGATGGGGTCGATCCGGCGGTCATCCATACGAGTGCCCGCGATCAGCTGACCGCCTATCCGACGCTCGAATGGATCGAAGACCGGGTGATCGCCGCCTCGGGGCAGAAGGACGATTTCGTGGTGGAGACGGCCGGGGGGATCCAGCATCGCGGGCGCCGCTTGCTGTTCGCAACCGGGGTGAGGGACGAGTTGCCAATGGTCCCGGGGCTGGCGGATCGCTGGGGGCGGTCGGTGTTTCATTGTCCCTATTGCCATGGCTACGAGCTGAACCAGGGTCGCATCGGTGTTATCGGCACGGGACCGATGTCGGTCCACCAGGCGCAACTGCTGCCGGAATGGGGTGAGACGACCCTGTTCACCAACGGCGTCACGCCCCTTGATGCCGAGGCGGAAGCGGATCTCGGCCGTCGCGGGGTCACAGTGGAGCGGCAGCCGATCGCAGCGATCGAAGCGGAGGCCAAGGTGGTGCTGACCGACGGGCGCCGGCTGAACTTCGCGGGTCTGTTCGCCGCGCCACGCTGCACGCCAGCCAGTGATCTGGCGGCGAAAATGGGTTGCAGGCTGATGGAGACACCGATGGGCCTGCAAATTGCGACCGGAGAGACGAAGGAGACCGATCTGCCCGGCGTCTTCGCCTGCGGCGATGCGGCCGGGGTGCCGCATTCGGTGTCGCTCGCGGTGGGTGATGGCGCCTGGGCGGGCGCACAGCTCCACCGCTCGCTGGTCTGGCCCCAAGGCTGATAGCTGCGAGTCCGCCGGTTCGAAATTCAAGGAGGCTACCATGACCGACACCGCTCCCCGTACGCATTGGGACGAGATCTACCGCACGAAGCGCAGCACTTCGTCGGGGCAGCCAAGCAAGCTGCTGGTGCAGATCGCGGAAGGCCTGACCCCGGGGCGATCTCTCGATCTCGGCTCGTCGAATGGCGACGATGTCATCTGGCTTGCGACGCAGGGCTGGCACGCCCTCGGAGTCGACATCTCGGGCGTCGCCTGCGACCGCGCCACGGCGCGCGCCGCGTCGCTCGACCTGCAGAACCGCGCCCGGTTTGAGGCGCGGGATCTGGGGCAGGGCGTGCCGGACGGACCTTTCGATCTGATCACTGCGCTCTACTTTCAGAGCCATGTTGATCTGCCGCGCTCCCGGGTTCTGCGGGAGGCAGCCGGACGCGTCGCGCCAGGTGGCCATCTTTTGATCGTCTCGCATGCGGCACCGCCGCCCTGGGCGAGCGCGGAGATGCTGGCGAAAGCAGATCCGTTCCCAACGGTGGACGAAGAACTGGAGGTAATCGCGGATGCGCCAGAGGATTGGATCATTCTGAGGGCCGAGAAGGTCTCGCGTCAGGGAAAAGGCCCTGATGGCGCATCGGCTGAGCTTTGGGACAATCTGGTCTGGCTGGAGAGATGCGCCGCCTGACGAAAAGGCTGCGACGGGACGTGGGCTTTCAGGATGAGGTCCGCTGAGGCGCTGTTGCCAGAAGCTGCACCTCCACAGGCATCGGGGATGTGTGCAAGACGAAGACGGCCTCGGCCGCCGCGTATGAAAACCAAAGCGCGGCGAACAAACCTAGGCGTTGCAATGCGTTGGTGCAGGCGCGGTCGATCGCCGCATATGGCACTTTGCTGCCAGCGGGCCTCTGTCTATGTTGCTTGATGTAAACTCGGAAGCTGCCTTCCATCTTGCTTCGCAGTAAACTGTCGGCCTCGATCGCAGCGATGCGGTCATTGAGCTTCAAGATAGCCTATCCGATCGGGCTAAGCTGGTCGTGAAGGGGGTAATCTGCGCATGGCCTTGACCGGATGCCGCATTTTGCTCACCGTGCCGGTTGACCTGAAATATAGAGGAGAAGCTATGGCACTACTGGCAACTCTCCTCGCTTCGGCAGTCAGCTTTATGGGAATGGCCGCCGCCGCCCTGGCCATTCTCCGTAGCAAAAAGCTCAGGAAGCTCGGTGGGGCCGCATCGGCGGAAGAGAGGCTGAACCGCTTTGGTTTCTGTTGCGCTTTATTGTCTGTCGGGCTGCTGATTAGTGTTATCGTCCTCGGACGCATGTTCGAGAGTATCTGACTGCTTTTAGGGCGCGGCTCAACGTATTCAGTGAGAGTGTTCAGTCTTTTGTGTATGGCTGATCCGGTCCATGCTTCATCGAAAATAAGCATGGTGGACGATCTCCAAGGAAATACTGGATGAGCTGCTGAAGGGCGTTGAGCGCCCCTAACTTTTTCGACGATAGCGGGCTGAAGAAAGTGCTGAAGTTCCGGCTCATGGAACGGATGTCCTGGATCAACACGTCACACAAACGTACGACCGCAAGCTAAGGCTCGGAGTAACAACTGCGCCGCAGCGATCGCTAGGGATCGCTGGGGGCAGGGGGCGGCCGGAGCTTGGCGAGGTCGGCCCTGAACGGCCGCTCAGCTACTTTAGCTTCTGCCCGGTCGCCGCCTCCTAAGCCGCCCTTCGCCGGCTGCCGCAGCAAGATTCGGGCAAGTATGGTGGTGATAGCGGATTCAGCCATCACTCCAGGATGGGCTGTCCCCATAAATTTATCCTGACGCGGCGGGTTGCCCGCGCCGCGCCCTATTACCACTTGCGCCCTCAAGCCATGTGTTCGCGGAACCAGTCGGCGGCATGCCCGGCCGTGCGATCGACGACGTCGGGCTGCTCGTAATATTGGAAGTGGTTGGTGTCGTTCTCCCAGATCAGCCTCTTGTTCTTCGTTGGAATCGATTCGAAATGACGACGCGCCGCCGCCGGGTTCATGCACATGTCCGAGTGAACGATGAGGGCGGGCTTGTCGAGCTTCGCCACACCGGGCACGGTCGTATAGTCGAAATGGTCGAGATCGCTCATGACAGCGTAACGGTTCTCCCAACCCTTCAGCGTCCAAGGTCCGTACCAGCTCCAGACCAGTGGTCCCGGCAATCCCGCCTCCGAACCCGTCTCGCGATCGCCGAGCTCCGGAGCGACCAGCGGGCGATAAACAACTTCGCCCGTTGCCTCGTAGCGAGCCTTCGCATCGCGTGCGCGTTCGAGACGCGCTGCAAGCAGAGCCTCCAGTTCTTCGGTTGTGGGGGCGTTCGCCTTGTCGAACGGGTTTTCCGTAACGCCGGCCGCAATCATGAACAGGTCGGTCTCGCGGTCGCGATAGTAGCCTGTTACAGAGGCGACCGCCTTGATGCGATCGTCGTATGAAGCGATGTCGAGCATCTCGGGACCGCCCTGGCAGATGCCTAGGCCGAAGATGCGTCCGGAATCGACATCCGGCCGGGTAAGCAGATAGTCAAGCGCCGATACGGCGTCCTCGTTCTTCATCTTGGGATTTTCCAGCCGTCGCGGCGTCCCGCCGCTCTCGCCGACCGTGCGCGGATCGAAGACTAGCGCCAGAAAGCCCTCGTCGGCCATCCGCGTTGCATAATGCGTCGGGGCCTGTTCCTTCTCGAAGGAATAGGGTCCCAGCAGAACGACGGCGGGAAACGGGCCGTCTCCCTTGGGACGATAGATGACGCCGACGAGGTCTTCGCCATGTGAGGGGAACGTAACTTTCTCGGGATTGTAGTTGCCATGATTGGCCATCGTGCATTTCTCCTTTTCCTGTCGTTCATATCTAGGCCAGCTTGACTGTCGTAACTATCTCGCCAATTCTTGATGGCGAGATGAAAACAATTCACCAGTCTAAATCCGGCGACCTGTTCACACTGAGCGCGTTCCTTGCCGTTGCGAACCATCGCAGCTTTCGTGCGGCATCCGTCGAACTCAATGTCACCAGATCGGCGGTCAGCCACTCGGTAAAGAGCCTTGAGCAGCGCCTCGGAGTGCGCTTGTTCAATCGAACGACGCGTAGCGTCTCGTTGACCGAGGCAGGAGAGCGGCTCGCGGGAAAGCTTCGTCCGGCCATATCTTCGATCACGGAAGCGTTGCAGGAAGTTGATGATTTTCGCGGTACGCCGAGCGGCACCGTCCGGATCAACGCCAGCGATGTGGCGATCCGGATGGTTCTGCGCCCACTGCTCACCCGGTTTCACAAGGCGTATCCCGAGGTTCATCTCGATATTGTAACGGATGGGCGGCTAGGGGACATCGTCGCCGAAGGCTTCGATGCCGGCATCCGGCTTGCCGAAGCGGTACCGCAGGACATGATCGCCGTCCGCATCATTGATACCGTACGGTTTGCAGCAGTAGGATCACCCGAATATCTCCGCACCCGTCGTCGGCCAATCGTTCCCCAAGACCTCTATCAGCACGATTGCATCCGCTTTCGCTTCGAGAGCGGTGCGATTTATCGCTGGGAGTTCGAGCGCCATGGCATCGCGGAGACGATCAACGTCGCTGGGCCGCTTACGTTGACGGACCAGGTCCTGATGGTTGAAGCCGCCATCGACGGTATCGGAATCGCTTTTGTTCCGGACTTCCTCGTCGAAGACGCCCTACAGGAACGTAAACTTGAGCAGGTTCTGGACGAATGGTGCCCGGAATTTCCCGGCCTGTGCCTCTATTATCCGGGCCGCCGACACGTCTCGTCCGGACTGCGGGCACTGATTGAAACGATCAAAACAAACGGCAGGGCGTGTGAAAATCTTTCCCCTTAGTGACAGTATCCTCGTGCAAACGTGCCATTGACCCCAACTTTTTTCCAGCGTGAGCGAGACACTGAATTTGAGTTGGGCCGATTTGGGCAGGTGGGCAACGGGGTCTGGCGCGGAGCTTTGCGAGCTGCGCACAGGCACAGTGTAAAGGTCCGGTATAGCCTCCGAGCAACATGCTGCGCCACAGCAACTGTCAGGTTCGGCACCGTCAGCCGTTTCGCTCACCACGACAGGCGAGCGCGGCCCTTAGCCGCCGGTCAGCCACGACATATGCTGCATGGCCGCATTCCCGGAAGCGGCCATTCGTCATGCGCTGCAGCAAAGACCCGGTCAGGATGGTAGAGATACGGGACGTAGCTGCCGTTCGCTGTCATCGCCCAACAAGACAACCACTGACCCGAAGGGTGGGCGTGAGCCTTCCATTGCCCCTCCCAATGGCGCTGAGGGCTGCTTGATCAAGTGATCATCTCTGATAAAGTGCGGCACAGCCATAGAGTTTCGGCTCCTTGAAGGGAAAAGGCTTCATACTATTTGAAGATTATGTTTCGAAATTAAATGCTACAGCAAGGAAGCCTCCGAAGATGGGAGTGGGAGCGGTATGGATAGGGCGCTAGTTCAAAGCTGTTTAGTCCAGGTCTCTATATGGAGAGGGCTTTTAGAGAGTGGCGAGGTTTCAAATTCATTTATCAATAATGCGGAGTATAAGTCTGCGCTCTTGAGTCTTTCGGAAAGTCTGGAAGGGGCACTTGAAGGTTGCAAAGACGGTGATGAAAAAGAATCCCCCTTTATGCACCTTATCATTCGGGGAGACGTGAGTTCTGCAAGAAATGGCATTTTAGATCTCAAGGACTGGCTCAAAGGTGCGAATAAGATAACAATCTGCGACCCATACTTTCTTCATTTCAAACCATCTCAGCTTTTCAAAACAATAGAAGAGTATGCCGATGGACTGGCGGAGATCCTTCCCGCAAGCGCGAGACACATTGACATATTCAGCAATAGCTATTCGTCGCCTGTTCGCAAATGCGTTATGGGAAAGTTGAAGGGTGGAAGAAATATTAGACACTTTAGCTCAGATAAACTGCACGATAGATTTATTATTAAGGATGGTACGGAAGGTAGGGTGATAGGAACATCTTTTGGCGGCTTTGGTTCTAAGTTCTTCGCCATGATGGACTTGCCTGATTATGATGTGATCTCTGTAATGTCGGAGTTGAGAGATTTATGCCTCAGGCCGGTCGGTTCTAGGAGCTGATTGGCTAATGTTTACTATCCTTGCGTTAAGATCCTTCTAGTCTGGTGTTGTGTTGGGGTCGGACTAATCAACTAATGTTTGGGAACTTTACGGTGGTTCGATGCTTCAGATCTAATCTCAGGAGCAACGAGGGGAGCTGCTGTGTGGGTGACCAGAACGTGCAGGGCAAGCGTATTTCCTTAAAGCTTTCATCTATGATGAGCGACCACCGAGGAAGAGTGTCGCTTTGTCAGCATGGGTAATGAACGGCAAGAAGGAAATGCATTCCGGCGAGGCCGAGAGCGCGCTTTGCTCGTGACTGAAAAACGAGGGAAAAGGGCGGCTAGATCTCCGCCGCACTATCAGTGCAGAATAATTAATCATTCTGGATCACCTATTTGTTTGGAGTAAGCTATGGTTATCTCGTGGGAAGTGGGATGAACAATGTACATCGATAAGGTCAAGATCAGGAATTTCAAATGCTTTGAAGGTTGGTTCGAAGTTGATTTTAATCAGGGCGTCAACATCATTGTGGGCAACAATGAGGCCGGAAAATCAACGCTGCTGGAAGCGATTCATCTATGTCTGACGGGTATGCTGAATGGAAAGTATATTCGAAACGAACTATCTCCATACCTATTTAACAGGAGGACCGAGCGCGCCTATCTGGACAGCGTTGCTGCAAAGAAACCTCTCGATCCGCCAGAGATCCAGATCGAACTGTATCTTGGCGGGGATAACGATGTGTTGGAAGATTTACGTGGAAACGGAAACTCCGAGAAGAACGACAAGGCTCGCGGCCTACTCTTCTCAATTGAGTTCGATAATAAGTATGATGATGCATATTCCGAAATGATGAAGAGCCAGGAGATTAGCTCGATACCCTTGGAATTCTATCAGGTACAATGGTCTGAATTCTCCCGTCAACCGGCGATGGCCCGCACCATTCCTATCAAGTCGGCCCTCATCGATTCAACGAGCACACGTGTGCAGAGCGGTTCGGATATGTACATCTCACGCATCGTCAAAGAGTTTCTGGACGACAAGGAACGTGTTGCGATATCCCAAGCTCATCGCAAGCTGAAAGATGCATTTAAGGCCGATGGCAATGTGGGCGCTATCAATGAGAGACTGGCAGAGGCAGCGAAGATCAGCCGGAAAAGGGTTAGCATTGCGGTCGACATGTCGTCCCATAATGCCTGGGAAAACAGCCTCATGACGTTTATCGAGGATGTCCCTTTCCACTATATCGGAAAGGGCGAGCAGTGCATCGTCAAGACGCGCCTTGCGCTGAGCAGCAAGAAGAACCGTGAAGCGATAGTACTGCTGATCGAAGAGCCGGAAAACCACCTGTCGCACTCAAAGCTCAACCAGCTCATCAGCGATATCAATACCGACAATAGCGGCAAGCAGATTATCATCACCACACATAGCAGTTTCGTTGCGAATAAACTCGGACTGGACCATCTGATATTGCTGCGGGAATCGAAGGTCGCACGGATCAAGGATCTAGAGGCGAGCGATTTCTTTCACAAGCTCCCAGGTTACGACACTTTGCGTCTCGTGCTGTCTAAGAAATCGATCCTTGTCGAGGGCGATGCGGACGAGCTGGTCGTTCAACGTGCCTATATGGATGCCAACGGGGGAAGACTGCCGATTGACGACGAGATCGACGTCATCTCGGTCGGACTTACATTCCTGCGTTTTCTCGAACTGGCGACGGCATTGAAGATCCCCGTCGTGGTCGCGACCGACAATGACGGGGATGTTGCTGCGCTTGAAAAGAAATACTCCAAATATAAGGATATCGATCATATTAAGATCTGCTACGATCCTATTGAGGATAAGGGCGACCTCATCCTCAACGGCAAGCCCTTCAACTATAACACCCTCGAGCCTAAGCTGGTCAAGTCTAATAGCTTAGAGATCCTCAATACGCTGTTCGGTACCAAGCACAATATCGATAATCTTCATCGTTATATGAAGAACAACAAGACCGAGTGCGCACTGAAGATTTTTTCGACGGAGACGACAATAACTTACCCAAAGTATATTCTGGATGCGATCGCTTAATGATCGGTACCAATAAGCTCGTCATAGCTGCTGCAGGCTCCGGGAAAACTACCTACCTCGTTAGGCAGGCGCTTGCGGTTGGACAAAAGCGTGTCCTCATCACCACCTACACAGAATCGAACGAAGAAGAGATTCGGCGCAAATTTTTCGAGATCCACGGCTCAGTGCCGGGCAATGTGCATATCCAGACTTGGTTCAGTCTACTGATCGAGCACGGCATCAAGCCCTTTCAAGGTGGGTTGTTCGATTGGGATGTCGGCGGCATGGTTCTGGTTTCACAGAGATCCGGTTTCCGCGGGAGGGATCGGCAAGGCCGCCCCATGTATTGGGGTGAAAAAGATTTCAGGCACTGCTACTTCGATCGTCGAAATCGCGTCTATTCCGACAAACTGTCAAGACTGACGATACGGTGTAACGAGGTATCGGACGGCGCTGTTATCGAGCGGCTTTCCCGTATTTATCCGTTTATTTTCGTGGATGAGGTGCAGGATCTGGCGGGTCACGACCTCGACATTTTGATGGAACTTTTCAGAAGTGCTGCTACCGTCGTCATGGTAGGTGATCCCCGACAGGTCACCTATGTCACTCATCTGGAGGCCCGTTTCAAAAAGTACAGGGACGGCGGTATTACTGACTTCATTCGGGAGGAACTCCCCCGAAAAATCGCTTGCGAAGTCGATGTGACCAGCCTCGTGACATCGCACCGCAATAGCGCTGCCATCTGCGAACTATCGTCGAAGCTCTATCCAAAATTGGCTGCTGCGACCGCCTGCAAATGTCCCGACTGTAGACGACCGGTCCCTGTAGATGCGGGCCTTGTTATCGTTCGGCCAAAGGATCTGCCCCGCTATCTCGAGTCGAGGCGCCCGGTACAACTCCGATGGAGTTCAACCGTAAAGATTGAATCTGCCAATCTGCCGACCCTAACGTTTGGACGGTCCAAGGGCCTCGGCTTCGATCGCGTAATTATCTATCCCACTAAAGAAATGATGAACTGGCTGAAGAATGACAAATCGGCATTGAAGGCTGAAACTCGCGCAAAACTTTATGTTGGCCTCACCCGCGCCAGGCATGCGGTGGCAGTGGTCTATGACCCCACAGATGGCGAAGTTCTAGCAGGATTTACTGTATTCGAATAGGGAAATCGCCGGAACATGTTTCCGGAGCTACCTCTATGCTAACGGCACTCCTTACTGCCTGATCATGTGCGTATTTTCTTGTTTTAAAGAGGTGCATCCGTAGAACTTGCGCGGCCATTTTCGTTTTCCGGCTGGGCAAAAATATGCACTCTCACACATCTACTTCTTCGATGCGCGCCAGCTGGAGTCGAGCCCTATCGTCATCGAGGCGCCACCGCCTTCTAACGTAGAACACTAGGGCCTTTCGTGTTTCAATTGTGATGTGTGTCTTCTCCGGAAATCCGTACTCCAGCCGGACGACCCGAGCCTGCGCGTCAGAGAGTCCCGAACGCGGGCCTATCCGCAAGCGCACAAATTGGTTCCACTCCGTGTCAAACGGTAGCGGTGAAGACCTGTCTCGCGTTACAATATTATCTTTTTTCAATATTCTGATCGGGAGATAATCACGGTATTCCCCATGCTTATGGCTCCAAGCTCTGAGATGAATGGATTCTCCGTCGAAGTGAAACCGTGTCGGACTGATCCATTGCGGTTCGGAGAGCCCACTGTTCATTGAGGTGTAAGTGATCTGGATATCTCTCTCGCGTGCCATCGCGCGGTAGAGCTGGGCGACGACGGCGGAGTCCATGACGCGATTGGGCAGCGGGATGCTTGCTTCGAGATGGGAGCTCTTTTCCTTGAGCAGGTCAAAGACCTGCTCGGTGCTGACATCAGACAACGGACTGTGTTCGTCGTTCGAGAAATAGGCCTTCGCAGTCGAATCATAGACTGGAGGTGTCTGGGTCAGCGACAGATAGGTTCGAAAGTCGACGGCCGCCTGCGCTGTGGAAATGTCAAAGCGATCCATCAAGTCCCGGCGGTTAGCCTGACCTTTCCACGTAAGGCATTGATCCAGAAACAGGATCCGTTCGCGCTGCGCGTGATTGAGAGATTCAAGGTCCATACAGCTAAGACTACTTGACTCGTCGCGCCACGTCCATACAGTAACAACACGTATAGAAACTGGATATACCGATGCGAGTACTTCACACGGCAGATCTTCATCTGGGCAGGCAGTTCATGGGGCTTAGCCTTGATGAGGACCATGAGGCCGTCCTGAGCCAGGTCGTCGAGACGTTGGTGGCTGAAGCGGTCGACGTGCTGGTGATCGCAGGCGATGTGTTTGACCGGGCTTCTCCCCCCAATACGGCTATCCGCCAGTTCAACCGGTTTCTCAAACGGGTCGCAGAAAAGACAGACGCCGCCGTGGTGATGATCTCAGGAAATCACGATTCCGGCGACCGGATCGAGGCGATGTCGGTCTTTTCGACCGCCGCGCGGGTGCTGGTGCGCGGGATTGCCGAGCGGGTGGAGGCGCCCCTGGTGCTGGAGGATGCGCAGGGCAAGGTCGCCTTTTCGGCATTGGCGTTTTCCTATGAATATGCCGCACGCGAACTGTTCGGCGATGAAAGCATCAGCACGCCCGCAGATGTGATCGCGGCCCAGATCGCTGCCGCCCGGGCGCAGGTGCCGGAGGGCGCGCGCTGGGTGGTGGTTGCGCATGCCTTTGTCGCCGGCGGGGCGGTTGGTGAGGCCGAACGCGCCCTGACCCGGGTTGGCGGTATTGAAACCGTGCCGGCCGAGGTGTTTGCGGGCGCCGATTACGTCGCGCTCGGCCATTTGCACAAGCCACAAGAGGTGGGTGCGCGCCATATCCGCTATTCCGGGGCGCCGCTGGCCTTTGGCTTTGATGAGGCGGGGCAGGAGAAATCCATGACCATCGTCGATCTGCATGCCCAAGGGTGCGATATCCGCACCGTGCCGTTTCGCCCGCAGCGGCAGGTGCGCTCATTGACCGGGAGCTTTGCCGAACTTTTGGCCGGCACCCCGTCTGAGGATTTGATTCAGGCGATCCTGAGCGATGAGACGCCGCTGATCGATCCGATGAAGCGGCTGCGCGCGGTCTATCCCAATGCCTGCCATCTTGCCTATGCGCGGCAGGCGCGCGCGCCGGAAACCCGGGCTTTGAGGGCAGGGCGGGCGGCGATCCCGCCCATTGATATGGTTGGCGATTTTCTGGCGGCGATGCGGGGCAGGGCGCCCGATGCCGCCGAACTGGCGCTTGCCGCCGACAGGTTACACGCCGCCGAGGCCGAGGACCAGCCATGAGACCGATCCGCCTGACGCTGCAAGCCTTTGGCCCCTTTGCGACCACCGAAATCGTCGATTTCCGATCCGCGCTCGAAACCGGGCTGTTCGGGATCTATGGCCAGACCGGGGCGGGCAAATCGACGCTGTTTTCGGCGATGGTCTTTGCCCTGTTCGGCGCGCCGACCAAGGCCGATCAGGAGCCGCGCTCGCTGCGGTCGGACCATGCGGCGGCGGATCTGCCCACCGAGGTGGAATTCCTGTTCGAACTGGGTGCCAAAAGCTATCTGATCCGCCGCCGCCCGGCGCAGGAGCGACCCAAGGCGCGCGGCGCCGGGATGACCGCCGATGCGGCCGAGGCGGCGCTGTTCGATGTGACGGGGATCGCGCCTGATCTGATCGGGCAGGGGCAATCGGGCCGGGTTCTGGCCGAGAAAAAGGTCTCGGTCGTCGACAAGCAGTTGCGCGAGCTGTTGGGCTATGGGCCGGATCAGTTTCGCCAGATCGTGCTGTTGCCGCAGGGCCGGTTCGAGACCTTTCTGGCGGCGAAAACCGATGCCCGGGTTGAGATCCTGCGCGAGCTTTTCGATGTGAAGATCTATCGCGACCTTGCCGCGCGGCTGAAGGATGAGGCTGCGCAGGCGGAACGGGCGCTGCGGGAGCAACGCGCGCTCTATCTGGCGCGGCTGATCGAGCGCGGCTTTGAAAGCGCCGAGGCGCTGGAGATCGGCATCACCACAGCCACGGCCCGGGTCGAGGAGGCGCGGGACCGGCAACAGGCCGAGGATGCGGCGCAGCTGTCGGCGCGGGCGGCTCTGGCCGAGGGTGAAAGGCTTGAAAAGGCCTTTGTCGCGGCGGATGGGGCGCGCAAGGCGCTGGAGGATCTGGAGGCGAAGGCGGCGGTGATCGGCCAGCTGGAAAAGCGGGTCGAGACCGTCAGCAATGCGCTGCAGGCGCGGGATCTGGAAACTGCATGGCATGATGCGGCAGCGGCCAGCCGCGATGCGGTGGCATCGGTCACCATGGCGGCGGCGGATCTGGAAACCGCCAGGCAGGCGCGGGATGTTGCGGGGCAGCGGCTGGAGGAGGCGCGGGCCGGCGAGGAGAGGCTGCGCGCGGTGCAGGCCGATCTGACGCTTTTGCAAGAGGTTGGGGTAAAGGTCGGGCAGGCGGCCGATTTTCAGGCGGCGTTTGAGCGGGCCAGCGAGGATGCGGCCAAGGCGACACAGGCGCTGACCATGGCCGAGGCCGGGCGTGAATCCCTGCTGGCGCAGCGCGACGCCGCCGATCTGGCGCTGGAGCAGGCGCGCCGGGCCGAGGCCAGCCGCGGTCAGCTGACGGCGGAGCTGGCGGGATTGGGCCATGAATTGGCACGGGCCGCTGCGCTGTCCAAGGCCACGGCTGCGGTGGCCGAGGCCGAAGGCCGGATCGATGCGGCGGCGGGCGATCTGGCGGCGCGGATTGCCGATACTGACGCGGCTGAGACTGCCCTGACCGAGGCCGAGGCGCGGCTGGCGCGCACGCAGGCGATCATTCTGGCCGAAAAGCTGGCCGAGGGCGCACCCTGTCCAGTCTGTGGCGGCACGGATCACCCCGCACCGGCGCAGGGCAGCCCGGAACAATCCGGTCTGACCGAGGCCTTTCGCAAGGCGCAGACGGCGGCTCGATCAGCCGCCGAAGCCAAGGTGCGCGCCGAGACCGAGCTGGCGAATTGCCGGCGCTCTTGTGAGGAAAAGCGGCAGGCGCTGGCCGAGTTGGACCGGCCGGCGCGGCCCTTGGCAGAGCTTGAGGCTGACAAGGCGCGGCTGGACGCGGCGCTGACGGCGATCGGCGCGGCGCTCGATCTTGGGGCGATGGCGGCGCGGCTTGCCGATCTGAAACAAAAGCTTACGCAGGCCGAGACGGCCACGACCACGGCCCGGACCGGCGCCAACACGGCGGCGCAGGCCTTGGCCGGGGCGGCGGCGCGGCGCGATACGGTGGTGGATGCACTGCCCGAGGGGCTGCGCACGCCCGAGGCCGTGGCAGGCCGGCGGGCGGCTTTGCAGGGGGAAGAAACCCGGCTTGCCGAGGCTCTGGTTCGGGCGGCAGAGCGGGATCGCGCCGCTGCCGAGGCGCTGACCCGGGCGCAGGAGCAGCTTGCGGCGGCACAGCGGATGCAAGAGGCCCAAACCGGGCGGGCGGCGCGGGCGCAGGCTGATTTCACCGCCCGCCTGCATGATGTTGGGCTGTATGAGGCGGGCTATGCTGCCTGCAAGCTGCATTTCCCGACGCTTGGCGATGACCGCAAGGCGGTGCGTGACCATGAGGAGGGGCTGATCGCGGCGCGCACGACCCTGCAGAATGCCAAGGCCGATTGCGAGGGCTGTGACCGCCCCGATCTTGGGCAGTTGATGCAGGTGCAAGCGGCGGCGGCGGAGCGGGTAAGGGCGGCGATGACCGCATTGGCCGAGGCGGAGACGGCGGTCGAGGGCTTGACGGATTTCAAGGGCTCGCTGGCCGATGCGCTTGCCGCAACCGAGGCGCTGGAGGCAGGGACCGGCCCGCTGCGGGGATTGGCCGATCTGGCCAATGGCAAGAATGATTTCAACATGACGCTGGAGACCTTTGCCATTGCGGCCATGTTCGATCAGGTGCTGGAGGCGGCGAATATGCGGCTCGATCCGATGACGCGCGGCCGCTATCGGCTGGAGCGCGCGGCCGAAGGCGCGGGCGGGCGGGGCAAGCGCGGGCTTGGGATCGATGTGTTCGATATCAATACCGGCAAGGCGCGCCCAACGGCCACCCTGTCGGGGGGCGAGACCTTCATCTCGGCGCTGGCTCTGGCGCTCGGGCTTGCCGATGTGGTCGAAAGCCTGTCGGGCAAGGTGCGGATGGACACTATTTTCATCGATGAAGGATTCGGCAGTCTCGATACCGAGAATGGCGCCGGGACACTCGATCAGGTGCTTCAGGTTCTTGCAGAACTGACCGTAGGCAGCCGGTCGGTGGGTCTGATCTCCCACGTCGGTTTGGTGCAAGAGGCGATTCCTCAGGGATTCTACGTGCGTTCGACGCCGAGTGGCAGTCGGGTGGAGGAACGAAGGGGGCTTGGATGACAGATCGGTGGTATTATCGGAAAGCTCACGCCCGCCGATTGCGGACGGGACTGACGATCTCTGTGCGTGGCAGTTGGGCTGTTCGAGGCGATCAGGCACGCAGCAAGAACTCCTTCTTTAGGCGGGCCTGCCCAATTTGCGGCGCGCCGATCGTAAGCGTTGGGATGCCGAGAGGAGGCTGGGTTCACTTTGAGGGGGTCAAAGGTCTCACACGAATTAAGCACCCATGCCTGCATGTCGGCGAAGGTCTTAGTGGTCGGCGAGATGAGACCACACCAGCCC
>NZ_QNHG01000003.1:762437-864840 GCF_003290025.1 Pseudogemmobacter bohemicus | reverse complement strand
TATAGGCACCCAGCAGCGACGTCACGAGGGTGCAGATCGACCCGTTATCATTCACGGCCTTGCCCGCCTCTTTCAGGAAGAAGAAAGCCGCTTTGGCGTTCACCGCGCTCATCTCGTCATATTCGGCTTCCGAGATCGCGGCGATCGGCTTTTTCAGCACTTTACCCACGGTGTTGATCGCAATATCGGGGCGCCCGACGGCGGCAACAGCCTCTGCAAAGAGCCGCTCCACCGCGCCCGCGGTGGTCAGATCGGCCTGGATCGCAACGGCCTCGCTGCCCGCCGCCCTGACGGCGGCCAGGGTTGCCTCGGCATCCTTCGCGCTTGCCGCACTGTTATAGTGGATCACGATGGCCTTTGCGCCGAGGGATGCAAAGTCCCGCGCGAGCAGCCCGCCAAGGTTCTTGGCCCCACCCGCAATCAGGATGGTCTTCCCGGCAATGGTTCTACTGGTCATATCAACGGCTCCTCTTTGACAGGGCCTTGATATGTGTTCAGATCAGATCGAATAAATCCTTCCATTCTGACCTCACCTGTCGCACAGAACGAACAATGGATCAGATCACGCTTTATCGCATCTTCACCCGTGTCGTTGAGGCGCGCAGTTTCACCCGCGCGGCCGACACGCTGCAGATGCCGCGTTCCAGCGTCTCGACTGCAATCGCGGATATCGAGGCAAGGCTGGGCGTGCGGCTTCTGAACCGCACTACACGCGTGGTCGCGCCCACCGATGAGGGTGAAGAATTCTACGAGCGCTGTCTTTCCTGGCTGGCCGAGGGCGAGGAGATGGAGGCGATGTTCCGCAGCGCCAGCCACAGGGTCGAAGGCCGTATCCGGGTCGATCTGCCCGGTCGGATCGGTCGGCTGATCGTGGCGCCTGCCCTTCCGGAATTCCTGACGCTCTGGCCTGCGATCCGGGTGGAGTTGGGGATGACCGATCGCGCAGTCGATCTGCTGGGCGAAAGGGTGGACCTTGCTCTGCGGATCGGGCCGCTGGCCGATTCCGGCCTGAAGGCACGGCGCATTGGCGAGATCGCCCAGATCAATGTGGCAAGCCCGGCCTATCTGGCCCGGCACGGCACGCCCCTCACCCCGGCGGATATCGGCAAACATCTGCAGATCGCCTATGCCTCGCCCTCGACCGGTCGTGTCGCGGACTGGGAATGGCAGGAGGGCGGGCGGCTGCGCAGCTCCGCTGTCCCCTGGCGCGTCAGTGCCAACAGTGCCGAGGGCTATATCGCCTGCGCGCTGGCAGGATTGGGGCTGATCCAGATTCCGGCCTATGATGTTGCAAATCATCTGACACGGCACGAGCTGGTCGAGGTCATGCCCGATTACCGGCCGGCTCCGATGCCCATGACCCTGCTGTTTCCCGGAGCCCCCCGCATGCCGCGCCGCCTGACCGCCTTTGCGGACTGGATGGAGGATCTGCTGAAAAGGCGTATCTGCCGCTGATCGCCTGGTTGCGGGGCCCCATCCAGGCCATCCCGTGCGGGTCATGGTGACAAATGGCAGAGCCATATCCTGATACAGTCGATTGCAACGAAACCGGGAAACGGCCTGCGCTCTCGTCGTATCGGCTTGCCAGCCGACGGCTGTTCCTGAGCTTGCTGAAGCCGCGTTCAGCCCTATTTCTCAGGATGGAGATGGTCATGTCGCCCCCCTTGCGACCCTTTCGGATCTTGCGCATCGGTGTCATCGACAGGGTTTGTGTCTCTCATGTCTTCTCTGATTCTATCAGAACACAGCCCATGTCGGCGCCCATAACGATGGGCTGTGGCAGAGTGTCGGCCATCACCAGATCGTCGCCGGTATAGTCGCAATCCTGCCCCGGCGTGATCGCGGTCGCCATCGGGGGACCTGCGGCGTTGACGAAGGCCCCTGGTCGGGAACCCTCCTCCCGAACGGCCAGGAGCCTCTTGTCAGCAGCCTCCTTTTTGCGCCTGCCGAAGGATGATGGGGCCGAATCACCCTCACAGGTCTCGCCCGGGCCAATGGCGCTCGACCTGCCCGATATCGACAATCTGAAGCGTCTCGGGCGCAACGCCGGTATGGCTCACCACATCTCGGGTGCCGGTTTCATCCCAGATCGCCCAAATCCGGTGGTCCATGCCCGGTTCAACGCGGCCTGTGCTTTCGCCGCCGCGCTGGCGACAGGCGAAGTCCGCATCGCCACCTGCGCATCTGACAGGATCCGCGCCGCCGGCGCCGGTCTTGCGATGCGCCGCAATGCCCTGATTGATCCGGATATCAGCGGGACATGGATCGCGCCCGCAGGGATCGGCCTGCCCCTGCTGGATGGCAGCCGCCGCAAGCTTTCCCGCCGGCAATGCGTGTCCCGCCCGGGGATGATCCGATGCCGGAAGACGCGGTGACTGCCAATTTCCGCGCCGGTATCGTCTGGGGGGCGCGGCAGCCGGAGGCGGGTTTTGCAAGGCTCTGGCCCTGACCACTATGCGGCCCGCCTGGATCCGCACCCTGCCGTCAGCCGTTTTCGGCGGCCGGCGTCAGATCGGAACCCGGGAAAGGCACCGCTTTGATGATGTCGAGGATCTGCGCGACTTCGGGGCGCAGCGAGCGGATATCCGGCAGGGCAACCAGCAGCGAGACTTCCAGCGCGGGCGATAATGGCCGCCAGCACAGCCCCCGGCCCTCCTGGCCGAACATGGTGAATTCATCAACCAGCGTGACCCCAAGCCCCTGACGCACGAGGTTGATGGCAATATTGTAGCGGTTGGTCTCAAATCCGCGCGCAAAGCGGCTGTTGAAGACGGGGACATTGCCGGCAAGCATCGAAACGATCCCCAGATCGGTGGTGATCGCGATCAGGTCACGATTTTCAAGCTGTGCCGGTGAAACCTCTGCAAACCGGGCCAGCGGATCCGCCTCCTGAAAGACACAGACGATGCGGCCGCGCCTGATGGTCAGCGTATCAGGGGGTGGCTCTGCGCCCGCATGAACCATAAGCCCGATATCATATTGCCGCCGCGCAACAGCGGCGGCGATATCATGGTTCGGATGCATATCGAGGATAAAGCCCTGAGACCGCATCATTTTGCGATGCCGGCTGACGATCAGCGGCAGCAGCGACAGCGACAGAGACGGGGTCGAGGCCACCCGCACCACATTCGGCCGCAGCTGCCGGATCGCATCAATCTGACGGTCGAAACGGGCAAGTTCCTCATAGATCCTCGTGGCCTCGCCCACCAGTTGCTGCGCCGCCCCCGTGGCCACCAGCCGGCCCCGCCTGCGCTCGAAAAGCGCCATCCCGTGCCTGCGCTCGATCAGTGCAATCGCCTTGGAGACCGAGGGCTGTGCCATGTTCAGCGCCCGCGCCGCACCAGAGACGGATCCAAGCTGCATCACGGTCACGAAAACCTCGATCTCCCGGCGGTCCATGCATTCCCCGTGGCTATAGGTTTCGCAAAACAAAGCATTAGACAGCATGAATTCTGCAACCGCATAGTCAAGCGATAAAACCAATAAACTGTCCAACGGAGAGCCAAATGACCACGACCCTGAGCATTTCCCGGAGATCCCTGCTGATCAGCAGCGCTGCAGCTGCAATTGTGCCGACGCTGAGCCTTGCCGGTGACAGCACGGAATTTGACCGCATGATGGCAGAGAAGCGCATTCGCGCCGGTGCCGTCGAAGCCATGCCCTGGTTTGAGCGCGATTTCTCGACCGGCGAGTGGAGCGGCCTTGTCCCCGATATCCTGACCGCCATTTTCGAACCGCAAGGCATCCATGTGGAATATGTCGAGACCCAATGGGGCACGGCGGTGGCCGGTCTGCAATCGCAGCGGTTTGACCTGATGGGCGCCTATAATGAGACACCGGAACGCGCCGCGGCGATCGATTTCACTGATGAGATCGGCGGCTTGCAGCTTTCGATCCTGACGCTGAAAGGCAATGCCGAAAGTCTTGGAACCTGAGAGGCCATCAACACCCCGGATATCCGCCTTGCGGTGATCGACGGATCGGGGGCCGCGCGCATTTTGCAGCCCAGACTTCCCGATACCAATTGGGTGATCGTGCCGTCGAGCGATGCGATGTTTCTGGAACTGGAAAGCGGCCGGGCGGATGCCCTGGTGACCTCGGATGCGCAGATCGCCGACTATCTGAACAATCGCGGGCGTGGCACCATGATCATTCCCCAGCCGGTGGAACGGCAGCCGACCAATATCGGGCTGCGCAAATCGACCGATCAAAAGCTGCATGACTGGCTGGATGCAGAATTGCAGAAACTCGTGGCCAGCGGTGCCATGGATGAAATCTGGGCGCGCTATACGACCGTGGCCGGCTGAGATGGCCGGCCCTCAAAGCCCGATCCTGTCGATTCAGGATCTGAAGAAATCCTATGGCCCGGTCGAGGTGCTGAAAGGCATTTCCTTCGACGTCTTCCCCCGGCAGGTCGTTGGCCTGCTGGGGCGCAGCGGCTCGGGGAAATCGACGCTGCTGCGCTGCCTCAACTTCCTTGAGATCCCGAATTCGGGGCGGATCCTTCTGGAGAATGAAGAGGTCGGTGTTGACAGCAGCCAGGCCCGGCGCCGCCCGCATCCCGCCGGGGTTCTGGCCAGACAGCGCCGCCAGATGGCGATGGTGTTCCAGAATTTCAATCTCTGGCCCCATATGACCGTGATCGAAAATGTGATCGAGGGGCCGGTCAGGGTTCTTGGCCTGTCGCAGGAAGAGGCCCGCGCCGGGGCGATGCGGCTCTTGCGCGATGTCGGCATGGAGCACAAGGCAGATCAATATCCGATCCGCCTGTCCGGCGGTCAGCAGCAGCGGGTTGCCATCGCCCGCGCGCTGGCGATGCGCCCGAAGCTGATGTTGTTCGACGAGCCGACCTCGTCGCTTGATCCCGAGCTGGTCGCCGAGGTCTTGCGCGTGATGCGCGATCTGGCCGAAGCGGGAACCACCATGCTTGTCGTCACCCATGAAATGGCTTTCGCCCGCGATGTCTGTGACCGGGTGATGCTTTTGCATGAGGGCAGGCTGATCGAAGCCGGGCCGCCGCGTGAGGTGATGCTGGAATCGCAAAACCCGATTGCCGCCTCGTTCTTTGCCGGGCTGCGCGGTGAGGCCGCGATGTCCGAGGGAAGCTGATCATGGACTATGACTGGAATTTCGGCATCCTGTGGGAATATCGCGGGATGCTCTGGCAGGGCGTTCTGACGACCATGCGCATCGTTGGCCTCTCGGTGGTCCTGGGGATCGTGATCGGCATGTTGCTGACGCCGCTGCGGATGTCGGACCATGCGATCCTGCGCTGGCCCGCAACGGCCATCATCGAGGTCTTTCGCTCTGCGCCGCCGCTTGTGCTGGTGGTCTGGAGCTATTACTGCCTGCCGATCCTGACCGGCCTGACCCTGCCCGGATACTGGACCTCTGTGGTGGCGATTTCGCTCTATTCCGGGGTTTATTTCGCCGAGATCTTCCGCTCGGGGGTCCAGGCGGTGGACCGGGGCCTGATCGAGGCCGCCCATTCGGTCGGTATGTCGCGCCTCCTGATCCTGAAACGGATCATCATTCCGCTGGCCTTCCTGCGCATCATGCCGCCCTTTACCGGTCAGTGCATTATGGCGATCAAGAACTCGGTTCTGGGCAGCTATATTGCTGTCGGCGAGATTCTTTATGAGGGGCAAAGGCTCAGCACGCATACGTTCCGGCCGCTAGAGATCCTGACCTTTGTTGCGCTTTTCTTCATCTTCACCATCATGCCGCTATCCCTGGTTGCCGGTGCGATCGAGCGACGCGTCTACAGACGCTATTTCAGGCGCTGAGCCATGGCGGAAGACCTTGTGCCCTTTTCATCCTCTGATGTGACCGGGCGGATCGCTGCCTTCGCAGCCAGTGCAGGCCCTGGCGATATCCCCGAACCCGTGCGGGAGATCTGGCGCCAGCATATCGCCGATACCCTGGCCTGCGCAGCCGCAGGGGCGGCACTTCCCATCGCGGCAGAGCTGCGCCGGTTTGCTCTGGCCCATGGAAACCCCGGCGCCGGCGCGCCGGTGATCGGCAGCAATGCGACGACCTCGCCGATGCTCGCGGCGCTGAGCAATGCATTTGCGGCCAATGCGCTCGATTTCGATGACGGGTTTGAACGCGATGGCAAGGGCATGGGGCATCCCGGTGCCTCGCTGGTGGCGGCGGCGCTTGCTGCGCTTGGGGACAGTCCGGTCACCGGCGAGGCATTTCTTGCGGCGATCATCATCGGTGCAGAGGTGAACAACCGCCTGATCCTTTCGGTGCAGCCAAGCGCGGAACGCTTCCATGAGGTCTATGGCATAGGCCAGCATCAGTCGGTCGGCGCGGCCATTACCTATGCAAGGTTGCGCGGCCTGCCGGCGGAAGAGATGGAGAATGCCATCGGCCTTGCCGCCAGCCTGACCGCGATACCAAGCCTGCATAAGTATAACTGGTCTCATCGCCCGATCATCACCCTGAAGGATTTCGTCGCCCCGGCCGCCCAGGCCGGCGTCCAGGGGGTAGAGCTGGCTCTGCATGGCGTTCATGGCCCGCAGAGGGTTTTCGACGGACCTCAGGGCTATTGGCGCATGGTGGGCTCGGATCGCTTCGATCCCGTGCAAATGACCGCGACCCTCGGGACCGAATGGCTGGCCGCCGAGGGCGCGTTCAAGACCTATCCCGCCTGCCGCTGGATTGCGCCCGCTCTGGAGGCGTTCGAGATCGCCTGGCGCAAATCGGTCAGGGAACCCGCGCGCATCGAGAGGATCATCATTCACTCCTTTGCGGATGTGGGGGCGAAGATGGGACATTTCCCGCCGGCCAATGCGATTGATGCGCAGTTCAGCCTGCCGCATTTGCTGGGCTGTATCGCAACAGGGCGCACAGCCGGCGCGCCCTGGTTCGATGACCAGGCGCTCAGCGATGAAAAAATTCGCCACTTCGTGTCGCTGCTGTCCTTCGAAACCGATCCGGCGATGGATGCGGCGATGAAAGGAAGCCTCAGACGCCCCTCGGCAAGGGTTGAAATCTGCCAGACCGATGGGCGGAGAATATCGGCGATGGTTGAGTGCCCGCTTGGCGGGAGCAGAAGGCCGCTCCCGCCCGGGGCGATCTGGCAAAAAGTCGGGCTGCTGCTTGATCAGGCAGGGCTGGATCTTTCGGGAGAGCTTGAAGCGGCCTTGCGGCGCCCCGAGACCGAAACCGATCTTCGCAAGGCGCTCTCTGCACTGTTCCGGGACTATCGGTCCCGGAGAGCAAATGCTTCAGCGCGGAGTTAGGGAAATGGCGCAGCGGGGCCGCTCCCCCACGACGGGCCGGCCCCGGGTGGCTCTGTCGGGCCGGGAATGACAGGTGCGGAGACAGGCCAGTCCGGGCTCCGGCATCTGCCGCGCCCAGACCGATGGCGCAGCTGACGCAGCCTTTCCTGTTCTGGCGCAGAGGGCAACCCGGACCGGATCGCCATCTGGCCGGCAGCAGCGGCCAATGGCTCGTCAGCCGGCCTTTTCCTGCCTGGAGGCACCTGGCAGCCAGCGACCACTCGGCCCCTGATGCGCCCCTCAGGATCTCGGCCCCAGGGCTGGCAAATCGTTAAGCCGCGCCGGTTGTATCATCTCTTCAGGGAGACCCACGGGCAGATCGCGCGCGACCCGGCTCCATGCCTCGATACGGCGTGGCAGCGGGCACATGACGCAGTCGATCCCGGGGAGATCACCCCGCGCAGCAGGAAGGGGGATTACGGTTACACATCCGCCAGCCAGCCTCCACCGCTGCCACAGGGCCGCCATAGCCCATCTGCCCGAGCACCCGCACCAGAATCGGCCCGCCAACCGCATCCTCACAGCCCCGCCCGTGTCTCGCTTTCAGGCAGCCGCTTCACCGGCTCGGCGAAGTCGTCACGCGCAAGGATACGGCTTGCGCCCGGCCCGCGCAGACAGGCCTCGGTCCCGGCCCTGCCGGTCACGGAGGCGACCTCATGGCGAGGCCGCGACAGGATCGCCGTCGCGACCTGGCCTGTGCCGCCGGCCGCCGCCGCCACAGGCATAGGCCCCCCTGCCCCGGGTCAGCCCAGGCGCCTCAAGCGCCATCCCCCCGGCATCGCGGTAAAGTCTGAGGTTCCAACCGCCATCGCCTCACGGGTGCTCAGCCTTTCAGGCTGCGGAACCAGCCAGCCGGCCCTGTCCCTTGCGCGGGTGGCATAGCCACCCCACCGCCCCTCTCCGACGCGCCAGCCGGTCAGAACGCCCGGTCGCCCGGTTTGAAACCCGGATCTTCCGAATGTTCGACCCGGCCCGCGAAATCAATCCCCGGCACATGCGGATAAGTGCGGACCAGCTCACCGCCCGGCCCGCGACAAAGCCTGCCCTTGTAGTTCAGCGTCGAATATTCGACGGCGACCGTGAGATCCCCCCTCCGGCAGCGCCAAATCCGCCAGTTCCTGCAGCCAGGGCGACACACGCCATGCCGAAGAGAAAGAAGCACCCCGACCGTCAGAAGACGCCCGGGAGAACCCTGCCGCCGCCAGACCGGGCCAAATCCGGCATGCCGGGAACCTGTGGGATGTGGCAATGCGGCGGCAGCGGGACACCGCAGGCAAGCACCAGCCCGAGGGCCGGAAAGGCGTTGTGCCCGCCCAATGGTCCGAACCAGGCCCCGGCAAACCTCTGCCAGGCACGGCGTCTAGGGTGAATTGACCGCCCCCACCCTTGCCGTGCCGGCGCCCGCCATGCCGAAGCGTGGTTCGCTGGACCACCATGGGGCCGCGCGACAGCATCCTTCGTGGCACCCGGCCTCAAAGTCTCGGCCATGATCCGGGCCTTCGTCTCATCTGGCCATTTCCGGTTCGGGCGGCTCCGGGCATCTTGTCGATACGGGCGACCTTCGCCGGCTACGCGCCCCCTGTTGACCGAGGCCGCCCGGAGCCGCCGCCTTCCCACCGATGTGGACCGGGATACTGTCTCAAATCCAGGAATTCGCTGGGGTGTGCTGATCAGGGAACAGGGCGGACCCTGGCAGGATACTCCTGAACGGATGGGACATCTCGGGGAAAGGCGACCACCCAACTTCCAGACCTTCGATTTCTATGATCGCGCCCGAGAAATTGCCACCAGCGCGAAGACACTCGACAAAACGGCCCGGGGCTATGTGGATCCGCACCTATCTCGGCACTGATGCCTAACTGCTGGCCGGGGCCGCCTGATGGACTGGTGCGCATTTCTCTTGCCGTCGAGGTCGCGGTGGGCGGGGTGCTTTCGGGGGTGATGTCTGCCCTGGTCGCGATTGGTTTCGTACTGATCTGCAAGACCTCGGACGTGCTGAATTTCGCGCAAGGGGCGACGGCGCTTTTCACCGCGCTGACCTTTGTGCGCCTTGTCGAGCATGGGGTGCCCTTTGCGGTCGCGCGGATGATCACCCTGGGGATCATGGGGCTTCTGGGCCTTGTGACAGGGTGCGCGGTGCTGCGACCGCTGGCCAATCGCGCGACGATGACCTTGTTCATGGCGACACCGGGCCTTGCCCCGATGATCGAGGGCGGCGCACAGCTGATACGCGGCAGCCAGGTCCATGCGCTGGATCCTGGGTTTCCAACGCGCTCTTCGAGATCGACGGCCTTTTCATCTCGAATTTCGACCTGGTGGCCGCCGCCGCGCTGGCGCTGGTGGTGCTGCTGACCAGCTTCTTCCGCTTTACCCGCACGGGGCTCTCGTTCCGCGCGGCGATCCGCATCGCCCAGGCCAAATTCAGCAACCGGACACTCACCGGCGACGAGGTCCGCAGGGGCTTTGAACATCTGCAACTGAGCCCCGAACGGGTGAAGAAACCGGGCGCCGAGGGACTCTTCCACTCGATCAAGGCCCCCTGGGGCAACCATGAGTGTGAAGGCTGGGTCACCTTCCAGCAATGAGATGGCAGGAAGTGGAACGTGGTCTCCGACTGGATCGCGCCGGATCATCGAGGCATCGTCCGTGGCCTATGCCGCCGAGAAAGGCATTGCCATCCGCATCGAGGCTGATCGACACCGTTATCGGCCCGAACTGACCCCAAAGCGACCCCGGATCAGCCCGGGGTCGCCTGTCCCGAAAGGTGGCGCCATGTCAGACCCTATCCTGCAATTCGAAGATGTGTCGATGCGCTGTCCCGGCTCGATCACCACGCTGAGCGGGATCAGCCTGACCGTCCATAAGGGCGAGATCGCGGCGCTGCCAGGTGCCAATGGGGCGGGGAAGACGACGCTTCTGAATGCGGCCTTGAACCTGCTGCCTGCCGGGCGCGGCCGCATCACCTTCCGCGGTGAGGATGTCACGAGGAAATGCCCCGATGACCCTATCCGCAAGGGCCTGGTGCCGGTGCCGGAGGGGCGCCGGATGTTCCGCTCGCTGACCATCGAAGAGAACCTGATCGCGGGCGGCATCGGTGCCGGGTTGCACCAGGCCGAAATCCGGCGCGGGCTGGACCCGGTCTATGACGTCTTCCTCCGCCTGCGCGCGCGTCGCCAGTCGCGGGCCGGGCTGACCTCGGGGGGCGAACAGCAGAGGGCGGCGATCGGGCGCGGGCTGATGGCCAATCCTTTGGGTTTCCTGCCGGATCAGCCCTCGATAGGCCTTGCGCCGCTGGTGGAGGCCGAGATTTTCGCAACCCTGGCACGGCTCAACCGTGAGACCGGGCTGACGATCCTGGTGGCGGAACAGAATTCTTCGGGGGCGCTGAAACAGGCGCTGCATGCGGTGGTGATCGGGAACGGGCGCCCGACCCTCGCAGGCCTCGCCGCCGATCTGGCCAGCCGCGAGGCCTGCGAGGCCTGTCCGGGCGGCGCGGCCCCGGTTTCCCGACCGCCAGGACAGGCCCGGAGGCAAGCTGCGTCGGTTCCTGCCACCGGCGACCCGCAAAATCTCCCGGATCGCGGGGCACATGCGCAATTTCGGATGACAGCCGCCCGCCAGCGTCTACTCTGGACGGATCAGGCAAGAGAGAGAGCAGAATGCCCCATATACCCCGCCGTCGCGTCTCTGGTTTTGCGGCCATAGTCGCATTTGGCGCGCTCCTTGCCGGCCAGGCAGCGGCGTTTGACATGCGCGATTGCCCGCTCGACCGGGTCATTTTCGTCGATGCCTGGAGCAAGACCCGGTTCGCCCCGGAACGGATCGGTCTTGACGTCTATTACGCCTGCGGCCCGCAAGAGGCGTTGCAGGATGACAGCCCCGGCGTTCGCAGCGATTGCTATGGCCCCTATGGCAATATCATATTGCAAGGCAGCTATCCGGAAAACGGCGATGAAGGCCATTTCACAGCGGTCTATTCCTTGCTCAAGGGCACCTCTCCCTGCTGCGGCTGGAGCGTTTACCCCACTGCCGAGGCCGGTGAAATCGAGGCCGCCACCACCTGGCTGAACCCCGGAGAGGCGCCAAAGCTGGGGGACTGGCCCTTTGGCGGCATCACCAATGCCTGGGGCAGCAGCGAGGCGCTTGATGGCCTTGTCGCCCTGATCTGCCGGCCCGAGATCAGCTGACCGGAAGGCAAGGGAAAAGGGCAGAACCGGCGGCCGGTCCTGCCCTTCCCTGTATCATCCGGCCCGTCGGACGAAGGGCCCCTCGATCAAAAGGCCTGTCGGTCGAACGGTCGGCCGATCAGAAATGCACCGAGCGCGCGAGGCCCGGCTTTTCCAGCGGCGGGGCGAACCGGGTCAGGTCGATGCCTTCCACCGCCTCTTTATATTCCTCGGCCGAAGGGGTGCGGCCAAGGATCGCCGAAAGCACCACAACCGGGGTCGAGGCGAGCAGGCTCTCGCCCTTCTTCTCGGCGGTGTCCTCCACCACGCGGCCCTGGAAGAGACGGGTCGAGGTGGCCAGCACCGTATCGCCTTTTTCCGCCTTTTCCTGGTTCCCCATGCAGAGGTTGCAGCCCGGCCGTTCGAGATAGAGGATATTCTCATACTCGGTGCGGGCTTTGTTCTTGGGCAGCAGATCGTCGAATTCAAAGCCGGAATAGCGCTGGAGGATCTCCCAGTCGCCCTCGGCTTTCAGCTCGTCGATGATGTTATAGGTGGGGGCCGCGACGACCAGCGGCGCCCTGAACTCAACCTTACCCTTTGTTTTCTCGACGTTTTTCAGCATCTGAGCGACGATCTTCATATCGCCCTTATGCACCATGCAGGAGCCGACAAAGCCCAGATCCACCTTTTTCGTGCCGCCGTAATAGGAAACCGGGCGGATGGTGTCATGGGTATAGCGGCGCGAGACATCGGCATTGTTCACGTCGGGGTCGGCGATCATCGGCTCGTCGATGATATCCAGATCGACCAGCACCTCGGCGAAATATTTCGCATTATCGTCCGGGGTCAGCGCCGGTTTCTCGCCCGAGCGGATCTCGGCAATCCGCGCATCGGCCTTGTCGATCAGACCCTGCAGGACCTTGTTCGCATTATCCATGCCCTTGTCGATCATAATGCCGATGCGGTGCTTGGCGATCTCAAGGCTCTCGATCAGGGTCTCGTCCTGGCTGATGCAGATCGAGGCTTTCGCCTTCATCTCGGCGGTCCAGTCGGTGAAGGTAAAGGCCTGGTCGGCCAGCAGCGTGCCGATATGCACCTCGATGATGCGGCCCTGGAAGACATTGTCGCCATGCTGTTTCAGCATCTGCGCCTGGGTCGCATGGACCACATCGCGGAAATCCATCCAGGGCTTCATCTTGCCCCTGAAGGTCACCTTGACCGATTGCGGGATCGGCATCGTCGCCTCGCCGGTCGCCAGCGCCAGCGCCACGGTGCCGCTGTCCGCACCGAAAGCCACGCCTTTCGACATCCGCGTATGACTGTCGCCGCCGATGATGATCGCCCAGTCATCCACGGTGATATCGTTCAGCACCTTATGGATCACGTCGGTCATCGAATGATAGACGCCCTTCGGGTCACGCGCGGTGATCACCCCGAAATTGTTCATAAACTTCATCAGCTTCGGAATGTTCTCCTGGGCCTTTTTGTCCCAGACGGATGCGGTATGGCAGCCCGACTGATAGGCGCCATCGACCAGCGGCGAGATCACGGTGGCGGCCATCGCCTCCAACTCCTGCGCGGTCATCAGGCCTGTGGTGTCCTGGGAGCCGACGATATTCACCGTAACCCGCACATCCGATCCGGCATGCAGGATCTTGCCGGGGCTTACACCCACCGCGTTGCGATTGAAGATCTTTTCCACCGCCGTCAGGCCCTGGCCCTCGATGCTGATCTCTTTGTTCGGGGCGAAAACCGGCACCGCCTCGACCCCGAGCGTCTGGGCCGCGAAGGTCTGCAATTTTTTGCCGAACACGATGGCATAGGACGAGCCCGCCTTCATAAACTCCATCTTTTGCGGCGTGAAGGAACCCGCCACATCGACCAGCTCTTCCCCGGATTCCGAGCGCAGCTTCTTGTTCTTCACGTCGATTTTCAGAACCGTGCCGGTCTCGACCGAATAGGCCTGTTCCAGGATCGGATTGCCGTCATTGTTGAGGATCGGCTTGCCATCCTGATCGGTCTTTTTCACCCAGTTTTTCAGGTTGATGCCGATACCGCCGGTCACATCGACCGTGGTGGCGAAGATCGGCGAGATGCCGTTGGTGCCGGCAACGACCGGCGCGAAATTGACAAAAGGCACATAGGGGCTGGATTGCTTGCCCGTCCACAGCGCCACATTGTTCACACCCGACATCCGCGAGGAGCCAACGCCCATCGTGCCCTTCTCGGCGATCATCATCACGCGCTTATCGGGATGCGCCTTTTGCAGCGCGACAATTTCGGCCTGCGCCGCCGGGGTGATCATGCACTGGCCATGCAGCTCGCGGTCGGAACGCGAATGCGCCTGGTTGCCCGGCGACAGGAGGTCGGTCGAGATATCGCCCTCGGCCGCGATAAAGGTCACGACGCCGATCTCATCCTCGACCGGCGGCAGTTTGGTGAAGAACTCGGCCTTCGCATAGCTTTCCAGCACCGATTTCGCGACCGGATTGCCGGCCTTACAGGCATCGCGCAGCCGGAACATATCGGCGTCATACAGGAAGACCTGGGTTTTCAGCACCGCGCCCGCTTGCGCGGCAATGGCGGCATCCGCGCCCAAAGCGACATCCAGCAACACCTCGACCGAAGGCCCGCCCTTCATATGGGACAGCAGCTCAAGCGCGAAATCCGGGGTGATTTCGGGAACCACCGTCGTACCGGTCACAATCTTTTTCAGGAAAGCCGCCTTAACCCCCGCCGCGCTCGTGGTGCCGGGCAGCGTGTTGTAGATGAAGAATTTCAGCGCATCGTCGCGATACGCATTCCCGGCCTCTTCGATCCGGGCGATCAGCTCGGCCACCAGCGCACCATCATCAATGGGCCTGGGGTGCAGGCCTTCGGTTTTGCGGGTTTCGATTTCGGTTAGGTAGTCTGTGTACAAGCTCATGACGATCCCTGCGATTCCGTGCTGCGACAAGCTGAAACACCGAAGCTTGAGGAGTTCTTTCGGAAACTCTGGCAGGCGGCGGCGCGCTCATTGTATGCAATTGTATGCCGAAACCGGAGCGGTTTCAAGACGTGTTATTCTGCCAGTGCGAAAGGCGGTTCCGCAAGGGCAGTATGGGCCGGGCAGGCCGGATGCGGCGGATTGCTGGCACTGGCGGCGGCGTTATGCCAAAGCTGTGACCAGAACAGAGCCCGGACCCCCGTTTGATGCCCGATACCCAGGACAAAAAGCCCAAGGCGTGCGGCTGGCAGCTGCGGCTCTGGCTCTGGCTGAGACCGCTCTTGCAGCCACTGATGCGCCGGGTTCTCAGCCGGCGGCTGGCGCAGGGGCGCGAGGATCCGGCACGGATGGGCGAAAAGCTGGGCGAGGCCACCCTGCCCCGCCCCGACGGGCGGCTGGTCTGGCTGCATGCGGTGGGTCTGGGCGAGGTGATGGCGCTGCGCCCGCTGATCGCGCAGATGCAGGCGCAGGCGCCGGATCTGCGCTTTCTGATCACCTCGACCGCGCGCTCCTCCGCCGGGGTGATCGCGCAGAACCTGCCCGAAGGCGCGCTGCATCAGTTCCTGCCGCTGGACGGGCCGGATTTCGTGGCGAAGTTCCTCGATCACTGGCGACCTGCGCTGTCGGTGTGGTCCGAGCAGGATCTCTGGCCCGGGGTGATCTGCGACACGGCGCGGCGCGGCATCCCGCTGGCCTGGGTCAATGCAAGGATGAACGCTGAGAGCCTCCGGAAACGCAAGCGCCTCAGCGGCCTTTACCGCGATGTGATGGCGCGCTTCTCTCTTATCGAGGCGCAGGATCGCGACAGCGCCCTGAACCTGCGCAGTCTTGGCGCCCAGGCGGTGCGCGAAGGCCGTTCGCTGAAACCCGCGGCCGAGCCGCTGGGGGCCGACACCGCGCAATGCGCCCTCATGCACGAGAGGCTGGCGGGGCGCGCGGTGATCACCGCCGCCTCCACCCATCCGGCGGATGAGGCGGTGCTGATCCCGGCCTTCCGCGCCATCGTGGCGCGCGATCCGGGGGCGCTGCTGATCCTCGTGCCGCGCCTGCCCGCGCGGGCGCCCGGGATCGCAACGGCGCTGGAGGCCGCCGGTCTCAGCCATATCCGCCGCAGCCAGGGCGGCCTGCCCGGCCCGGATACAAACGTCTGGCTGGCGGATAGCTTTGGCGAACTGGGTCTCTGGTATCGCCTCGCCTCGCGCGCTTTTGTCGGCGGGGCCATGGGCGAGACCGGCGGCCATAATCCGTGGGAGGCAGTCTGCCTTGGCCTTTCTGTCCTTCACGGGCCGAATGTCGCGAATTTCGCCCGCGACTATGCCGATCTGACGGCAGCGGGCCTCGCGCAGGCTATCCCCCCGGACCCGACCGTACTGGAAGCCGCGTTGAGCGCCCCCCCGTCCGGCAGCCGCGAAAAGGCAGAGGCGCTGGTTTCGAGCGCCCGTGCCGCCCTGCAACCGCTGGCGGGCGATCTGGTCGCCCTGATCAAAGCGCCCGCGATCAAAGCGCCCGTGACCGGAGGCCAGCCGTGATCCTGCATCTCTTCCTGATCCTCTGGCGGCTGTTATGGATCCCGCTTTTGCCGCTTGTGCTGATCTATCTCTGGCGCAGGGGCCGCAAGGATCCCGATTACACAAGCCACCTGGCCGAACGCTTCGGCTTTTACCGCCGCCCGCTGCCGAAAGGCGCGATCTGGTTCCACGCCGTCAGCCTTGGCGAGACACGCTCGGCCACCGCGCTGATCCGCATGTGCCTCGCGCGGGGGGATCAGGTGATCCTGACCCATTTCACCCCCGCCGGGCGCCGCGAATCCGCGCGGCTTTTCGCGCCCGAGATCGCCTCGGGGCAGCTGGCCGCGATCTGGGTGCCGCTGGATATGTTCTGGTGCTGGCGGCGGTTCTTCCGCGCCTCTCGCCCCCGCATCGGACTGACGCTGGAGATCGAGATATGGCCCGCCATGATCTTCGCCGCCCGCCGCGCCAGCATGCCCCTGTTCATGTGCAATGCGCAATATCCCTCCCCCTCGCTGGCCAGAGACAGCAAGGGCCTCAGGCTGCGGCAAAGGGTGATCCGGGGGCTGGCGGGCGCCTTCGTGAAATCGGGCCTGCAAAAGGCGCGGTTTGAGGGGATCGGGCTGGAGAACATCACCGTCACCGGCGAATTGCGCTTTGATCAGCCGCTGCCGGCCGGACTTGATACGGCAGCAGGCGCGATCCGTCACTGGCTGGCGCCCGAGGGCCAGATCATCACCATCGCAAGCGGGGTCGAGGTCGAAGAGCCGATCTATGCCACCGTGATCCGCGACATGCGCGACGCGGCGCAGGCGCAGGGCCTGGCCCCGCCGCTGTTCATCTATGTTCCCCGTGCGCCCGAACGCTTCGATGCGGTTTATGACGGGCTGGTCGCGCAGGGGCTGCGGGTACTGCGCCGCAGCACCGCCCTGCCACCGGGCCTTGCCGGATTTACCGCGCACCCCGACAGCGATCACACATTGGGCGACACCGATGTCCTTCTTGGCGACAGCCTTGGCGAGATGTTCTTCTACCTCTCCCCCGCCGACCGGGTGGTGGTCGGAGGCGGCCTCAACCCGCGCGGCGCCCATAATATTTCCGAGGCGCTGATGCTGATGAAGCCGGTGATCACCGGCCCCTGGACCTGGACCATCGAATTCCCCTTTGAAGAGGCGCGCGAGGCCGGTGTGGCGCTGAGCCTGGCGGATAAGACCGATCTGCCCGGCGCGCTGACAGCGGCACTGATGCAGCCCGGGACCGTCAGCCCGGCGCAGATCCAGGCCTTTCTCGACAGCCAGCAGGGCGCCAGCGCCCGCACCCTTGCGGCAATGGACCGCGCCATGGCGGCGCGGGGACGCTGATACCTCCATCACGGAAAAACCCGGCCCGGGATGGAATTCTTCCGCGCCGCACCGGGTCAGCAGTGGATTTTCTCTGCCTGGCCCCACCAATCCGCCCGAGATGTTTCCTTGCGCCATCCCCCCGGCCCGCAAAGATCTGCGAGGCGCTGCGCTGAGGGGCGCGTCACCGCACCCAAACCAAGCCAGCTGGCCGGGAAAGATGCCCCGGCCATGCCCCCGCCCCGCCCGATATTTCGCCGCCGGGCGCCTGCCATTGCCCTGACCGCAGCCCGGACAACTGCCTTGACCGCAGCCCTGAGCATCGCCAGCCCCGGCGCCGCTTTTGCCCAGACAACGGTGAGCGAGGCGCAGATCCGGGCCGGGTCCTGTGCCGCCTGTCACGGGCCCGCGGGCCATTCGCCGGGCGCGACCCCCTCGATTGCCGGCCTTTCCGAGGTCGACCTGCTGGCGAAACTGACCGCGTTTCGCGACGCAGCCCCGGCCGGCACCACGGTGATGGGGCGGCATATGAAGGGCTATGACGATGCCCGGATCGCAGCACCGGCGGTATTCTTTGCCAAGGCAGATCAATGAAAACGACCCGCAGAACCCTTCCGGCCGGCCTCGGCGCCGGCGCCACCAGCTTCGCGGCCACCCTCGCCCTGCCGGGGCTGGTCCGGGCGCAAAATGCCTCGGCCCATGTCGTGGTGGTCTGTGGCGGCTTTGGCGGCGCCACAGCGGCGGGCTATCTCAGCCGCTACAATCCGGCGCTGAAGATCACCCTGATCGAGCCCGCGGCGACATTCGCCACCTGCCCGTTCTCGAACCTTTATCTCGGTGGGCTGAGAACCCGGGACAGCATCACCCGCAGCTGTGACGCGCTGCGCGCCGCCGGGATCGCGGTGATCCAGGCCTCGACCGGGCAGATCGACGGCGTGGCGCGGAAGGTGACACTCTCGGAGGGCACGGTGCCGGATTACGACCGGCTGTGTCACCGGGCATCGACATCAGATGGGGCGCGCTGGAGGGCTATGACGAGGCCGCCGCAGCGCTTGCCCCCATGCCTGGAAAGCCGGGCCGCAGACGCAGCTTCTGAAAGCGCCGCTGGAAGCGATGACGGATGGCGGCACCTTCGTGATGTCGATCACCGATAGCGCCTACCGCTGCCCGCCCGGGCCCTATGAGCGCGCCTCGATGGGGGCGCATTATCTGAAAACCAACAAACCGAGATCGAAGATCCTGCTTCTCGACAGCAAGGAGACCTTTTCGAAACAGGGTCTGTTCCGTCAGGGCTGGGAGGCGCTTTACGGCGATATGATCGAATGGATCAGCGCCGATAATGACGGCAAGGTCGCCAAGGTCGAGGCGGGTGCGCTGACGGCGGAGACCGCCTTTGGTGTGAACCATAAGGCAGATGTACTGAATGTGGTGGTGCCGCAAAAGGCAGGCTGGATCGCGGACCGGGCAGGCGTCACCAATGAGACCGGCTGGGTGCCGGTCAAAGGCAACACCTTCGAATCCGCCCGGGTGCCGGGGATCTATGTGGCCGGAGACGCCACCATCGCCGCACCGATGCCGAAATCGGGCTTCTGCGCCACTGCCCGGGGCAAGGTCGCAGCCGTCGCGATCATCGCAGATCTTGCAGGCACCGAACCCGCCCCGGCGAGTTTCGTGAACACCTGCTACAGCCTCGTCGGCCCCGACTGGGGCATCTCGGTCGCCGGGATCTGTTATTTCGACGGCGGGAAACTGGCGGGGCGCGCGGGGTCCGGCGGAATCAGCCCGATTGGCGCGGATGCCGCCTTCCGCGAGGCAGAGGCGGTCTAAGGCGCCGGCTGGTATGCCTCGATCAGGACCGATATCCGGGGAACCGCATAGGGACAGGCTCGATGGATGCAGTCACGCCTGGTCCTGGCCTTGGCATTGTTTTCGGGGTCGCGGCCATGGCGGGGAAATTCTGCCTCCTGCGCGGGATGAAAGACTCGATGGGCGGGGGGATCTCTCGCCCCTTTGCGCATTCGCGCTGGCGCTGGCGGTGGCGATTATCGGCACGCAGGCGCTGAACCATCTTGGGCTGACCGATCTGTCACGCGCGCGGCCACTGCGGGGGTCTTTTGCGGTCGGAAGGCTGTCTATCGGCGGGCGATTTTTGGCCTCGGCATGGTGCTGGCCAATGCCTGCGGCGCCCGCTCGCTGGTTTTGCTGGCGGGGGGCAATCTGCGCGCGCTGCTGGTCTTGTTGTGCCTCGGGCTGGCGGCCCAGGCCAGTCTGACCGGGGTGCTGGCGCCCCTGCGTCAGGCGCTGCAACTGGGCCAGATCAGCCCGAAGGCGCTGAGCCTGACCGATCTGCGGGCCGGCGCCGGGCTGTCGCCACCCCCCGCGCGGCTCATGGCGCCGGCATTCCGGTGCTGATCCTTGGTTCGCCAAACCGCTGCGCGCCCGCCGGATCAAGGCGATCACGGCCATAATTATCGGGCTTTGCATCACCGCCGGCTGGTGGATCAGCTTTGCGACCGACGACCCCTTCGACCCGAAAGGTCTGTCCTCGATCAGCTTTGTCGCACCGCTCGGCGAGGGGCTGTTATGGCTGATGCTGTCTCCGGGGCGGGCGGTGACCCTTGGCCTTGCCATTGTCGGCGGCCCCCTGGCCGGCGCCTTCCTCACCGTGCTTGCAACCCGCAGCTTCACGCTGGAAACCTTCGGATCGGGAAGCCATTCCCTTATCGCCGCCACCGGAGGAATTTTGATGGGCTTTGGCGGCGTTCTTGCGCTGGGGTGTTCTGCCGGGCAAGCTTTAATCGGTGTCTCGACGCTTTCGCTGGCCAGTCTGGCCGCAAGCACCGGTATTCTCGCGGGGATTGTGGAGGTCTGGCTGTGATGCGCCAGACAACTTTCGGGAGGAGCGCCAGCCAATGATTACGACCCCGTATTTTAGCCGCCGCGCCCTCGCTGGCGCTTTTGACCGGGATCGCAGGCACCGCCCCCGCCGCTCCTCAGGGTCTGACCTCGTAAACGCTCCTGATGTCGCGCTCGGGCAAGGGCCCGAGGATCGTGATCTGCGGCGGCTGGGGCGGGCTTTCCGCCGCGCGGCACCTGAACGGAGAACTTCCCGAAGCCGATATCATCGTGCCGGAGCGGAACCCGATCTTCTGATCCTGCCCGATGTCGAATAAATGGCTGATCGACCCGGTCGATACCGCCTTTCCGACCCAGGATCTGCTGCGGCCGGTGCAGAAATAGGGGGTAAGCGCCGTGCAATGCGAGGTGACGAATATCGACCGGGCGGCGAAAACCGTCCACAGGTCAAAGGGGAAGGTGGATCGCGATTTCCTGATCCTGGCCGGCGGCATCCGCAACACCTGTGAGGCCTCGGTCGGCGAGGCCCTTCAGGCCGCCGAAGATACCCCCCAGAATTTCGGCTCGGCCTATATCCCGAATGCCGGGCACCTGGCGCGGAAGAACAAGATCCTCAACTTCAAGGCGGCACCATCGTGATGACCCTGCCGCCGCCGCCGCATCGCTGACCGCCCTCGCCCTCGCCCTGTGAGCGCGCCTGTGTCATGGCCTGGCATTTCAAGGTCAACAAGATCCCGGCAAAGATCATCATCCTTGATCCGAAACCGAAAATCGCCCCGATCGGCGAGAGCTACCGCGCCGCCTTTGCCGAGCTTTACCCCGACATCATCACCCATGTCTTGAATACGAAGGTGAAAGAGGTCGATCCTTACAACAAGCGGATTATGACCTAAGCGGGGGATTTCAACTTTGACGATGCGGTCTTCATGCCGCCGCATCAGGCGTCAGACATGGTCTGGTATGCCGATCTGATCGGCCGGAACAAGGATGGCAAGCCAACCGGCTGGGCCGATATGGATCCGCGTTACTTCACCGCGCGGGGCGATGACAGCGTCTGTATCCTTGAAGGCTCTATGGGGGCCCTCTCCCCCCATTTCGGCCATTGCCCGAAATCGGGCCATGGCGCGAATTACATTGGCCGGATCGCGGCGGGGAATATCGGCCAGCGGGTGCGGGGCGAGGATGTGGTGGCGGATCTGCAGGACAATCTGTGCTATATGCTGGTGAATGGCTCACCGCATAGGCGATCCCGGTCGGGTTCACCTATGCGGTGAGCCAGGACGGGCTGGTGCATCAGACGCAGATCGACATGGATGTCAGGACGCCCGATCTGCTGACCGGGGATTTTGTATGGATTGATGGGAGGTTCAATGACTTCCTGCCCTGAGATCAACCGCCGTCAGCTTATGATCCTGGGGGCGGCGCTTGGCGCCTCCCCGCTTCTGAGAGGCCCCGCCGGTGCCCAAAGCCCGACCTCAGCGGCGCGGGCGGATACCGCCGAATCCGACCGGCTCGCGGCGGAGTTTATCGGCGGGGCGACACCGCTGACTGAGGGGCTGGCGCTCGAGCTGCCGGCGCCTGGCGACAATCCGGCGGTGGTGCCGGTCAGGGCCCGGCTGACCGAAGAGAGCACCGATACCAGCTGGTGCGAAGAGCTGATCGTGCTGGCCGGGTGGAACCCGATGCCGCTTGCCTGCCGGTTCCGCTTTTCCGCCGCCAGTGGCCAGGCCGATGTGGCGGTCCGGCTGCGGCTTATCGAGACCATGCCTGTGCGGGCACGGGCGCGGATGAGTGACGGGCGGGTGCTTGACGCGCGCGGCCAGATCACCGTCGCCGCCGGCAGCTGCGGTTTGTGAGAGGGACCGAACATGGCAAATCCCCCGCATCTGGCTGAACAATGAGATACCCGCAAAGGATGAGATCGTCCGCGTCCGCGCCCAGGTCGTGCATATCATGGAAAGTGGGCTGAGACTGGATGAGACCGGCCAGCCAATCCCCCCGCGACACGCTGGAGCGGTCTGAGGCAAGGCTTGGTGAAAGCCTGATCCTGGAATGGCTGCCGGAAACGGCCATCGCGCAGAACCTCTATATCGAATTCACCTTCCGTGCCCGTGAAAGCGCCGTGCTGAAAATGATATGGAGCGGTCAGCGCCGGGTCCTGGCCAAGGCGGAACAGCAGATCACCCTGTCCTGACGCCGCGCCCCTCGCGACGCCGGTTTCTGAACAGAAACCGGCCCGGAATTTTTGAAAATTCCGGGCGCGTAAAACTTCCGGACGTGCGGGTGGTGGGGTTATGCTTTTTCCACCAGCCGGCCAAGGACGCGGCCACCGAGGATATGCAGGTGGTAATGCGGCACTTCCTGCATGCCGGAGGTGCCGGCATTGGTGATGGCGCGGTAGCCTTCGGGGCCAGAGAGCCCCAGATCCGCGATCACTTGCGCAAGCGTGCGGTGGAAGTCGATGATTTCGGCCGCAGACGCCTCGGCGGCGAAGTGATCGAGATTGACATAGGCGCCTTTCGGAATGGCCAGCACATGCACCGGCGCATGCGGCGCAATATCGTGAAAGACCAGCGTATGCGCGCTTTCGGCCACCGTCTTGTTCGGGATCTCACCGCGCAGGATGCGGGCGAAGATGTTTTGCGGGTCGTAATTCCAGTTCATATGCGGACTCCGGGAGGGTGGGGATGTGGCGCTCAGTCCACAAAGAGATAGGATGTGCCGGCGATTTCCTCTGCCTCACCCAGCGGGATGCCGAAAAACTCCTGCAAGACCTGGGCGTTATCGGCCGGGGTGGCGCGTTGCCGGATACGGTGGAATTCCGGAAAATCATTCTCGCGGATGCGGTCGCTTTCGAATTTCACATCATAGCGGATGGTCGGCAACAGGCGCTCCAGCGTCTCGCGCGGGGTGCCGCCACCGGCCAGCCCCACCCGTTTCGCATGGCCGATCAGATAGTCATCGGTGAAGTCGCATTCGATCTCGAGCAGCTTCACCTTGGCCTTGTCATTGTAGAAATCCTGCATCAGATCAACCGAGGCCGGGTCGATGCAAAAGACCAGCCGCTCGGTCTGCCAGTAATCATAAAGCATCCTGACCAGCGCCCGGCGATGGCGGGTGCGCTTTTCCAGCGTGGTCTGGATACCGCCCAGATCCGGCAGCGGCGTGCTGTCTTCGTTGAAGAGGTAATCCACCGCCTGCAGGCTGCTTACATTCCTGACCCGGTCGACCAGCCGCTTTGCCACATGCCACTTCTTGCAGGTCACCATCATCAGCGTGCGCTCACGCCCGAGGCTGGTCTCGGTCTCCCAGAAGCGTTGCGCATAGCGCCGCCCCACCCTGCCCCGCGCGGTCAGGAACCTGAACAGGCTGCGCCCCTCATCCGAGATATGGAACCGCTTGCCCTTTTGCGCATAGAGATCGCCGAGCCGTGTCTTCAGATCCACCGCCTCGGGGCTGACCTTGCGCGCGAAGAGATAATCCTGGCTGAGCAGAAGGTCATAATGGTCGTTATAGAAGACGACCGGCATCCCGTAATCTGTGAACAGAAGGAAGGTCAGCGTGCGGGTGCGGATCTCGTTTTCCGGCACGATATGATGCACCAGCGTCTGGAAAAACGTCTCATCCGGGATCCAGGTCGTGCGGAAAAACCGCATCACATCGCGGCGTCTCTGGATGAAATCCAGCAATGCCTCGACGGTGCGGCGGCGCAGGCACCACCACTGGCTGCCGATCCTCATCACCAGATCGGCCGGGATCTTGCGCTCCAGCCCAAAGCGTTTCTGCCATTCCATCGAGCGGTAGAACCAGGCCTTGTTGCTGCGCTCATTGAACCAGTGTCGATAGATCAGCCGCTCTTCCTTGATGCCGGTCTTGATCCAGTCGGAGCGGAAGAAATCGAAGCTCTCGATGTAATCCACATCATCGCGGCCGAGAAAATTATGGGCATATTCCGCCGTCTTGACCGGCATGCAATCACCCGAAAGCATGTAGAAATGGGTCGCACGCGGAAAGGCCCCGGCCGCCGCACGCAAAGCGAGCAGCGTCGCCTCGACAAGGCTCCATTCCCCCCAGCCGCAGCGGATCCGCCGTTTCGCAAAGACAACCCGCGTGTTTCCGGCCAGCGCGGTCTTTATCCGGTCGAAATCGGCCTGGGGTGAACTCGCGTCGAAATGGATGGCGATACAGTCTCCGGCCGCGGTCAGACGCTCGGCCTGGGCGATGATCCCGGCGGGATCCTTGTGACATAACAGGATATAGGCAATCGTCGCCATGGTTCTCGTCTTACTCCACCGCCGGCTTTGCGGCCGGTGGCACGCTCTTACCAGACTATCTGATAAAGGGCTTCATACTTCCTTGAAAAGGTCGGATTTCTTTGCTTTTTCCGGGCGACACTCTTGTGTTACACCCCCTTGCCTGGCGTTTGCCGCGCGGGCGGGGTATTTGGTGTGCAGGCAGCCCGGCGGAACCGGTCCGGGCGCTGCGAGTCGGACAAAGGATGAAGTGAATGGGCTTTCCCGGCACCTGGATGACCGAAAGCGAAAGCGTGGTTTACCGCGTGGTGCCGAAATGCGCCTGCTCGACCATCGGCCAGATCATGTTCTATTCCGATCATGGCCGCTTTTTCGACGGCGATATCCATGATGCCACCGCCGATATGCATAAATGGGCGATGGCCGAAAGCCAGCCAAAGATCGAGGCCAATGTGAAGGCGCATTCCAGCTATGCCTTCACCTGTGTCAGGAACCCCTATACCCGTATCCTCTCGTCGTTCTTCGACAAGATCTGTGGCATCCAGCGGAATGGCCGCCGCTATCGCGGCAATCTGGTGCCGATGCTGGTGCAGAAATACGGGGTCGAGGTCGGCGGCGAGGACGGCAAGCAGGATTTCGACCAGATCAGGGCCTTCCGTCGCTTCCTGCTGTTTGCGAGGGATACCATCCGCTGGAAAAAACCGATGGAGCCCGACATTCACTGGTCGGCCATGGCCGGGCATATCTCGACCTTCATCGTGAATGGCGGCCGTTATGACCGCATCTTCTTTACCGAGAAATTCAATGAGGGCATGCAGACGGTGCTCGACAATATCACCGTCGCGCATCCGGTCGATCTGAAGACGATCCCGCGTTTCAACGAATCCGAAGGCCATGGCCCGAAACGCCTGCATCCGGTCGAGGATTATTTCGACGATCTCTCGATGCATCTGATGTGGGAAATCTACAGGCGCGACTTCCAGCTCTTCCGCTACGATTTCGACAATCCCGGCAACAAGATGCCCAAAGGCGAGGTCGATCTGGACGAGGTTCACGCCAAGCTGGGGAAATAAGGCGTGTCACGAGGGGGCCAGAGGGGGCGGGTTTGTACGATTTCAGCATCCTCACCGCACTCTGGCTTTTGCTGCGGACGCTGCCCTTTCTGATCCTGCGCAGCCTCGTGTCGCTGGCCTTCCTCGGGCTGATGATCGGCGCGCTTTATGGCCTGGTCAGCCTGATCGGCGGCCCCAACCCTGCCGCCATGAAGGGCTATTCCGGGCTTGTAATGCTGATTGCCGTGCTGATCGGCTTTGCTGCGCTGTTTTTCGCGCTCAGATGGGCGCGGAGATGGGTGCTCTATCTGATCCGCGCCGCCCATATCGCGGTGCTGACCGAGCTGGTCCAGGGCCGCAAACTGCCGGCGGGGGAATGGCAGCCTGGCTATGGTCACCGCATGGTGCGGGCACGGTTTGGCGAGGCATCCGCGCTTTTCGTTCTGGATGAGCTGATCCGCCTTGTGCTGCGTGGTCTCTCACGGCTCAGCCAGGGGCTGCTGGCCATTCTGCCCGAGAGGACCGCCGCGCAGGTTTCGGGCCTGTTCCGGACGCTCCTGTGGTTTTGCTTTGGCTATATGGACGAGATCATCCTGGCGCATGCGATCAGCCAGCGCTCAGACGATCCCTGGGGCTCGGCGCGCAATGCCCTGGTTCTCTATGGTCAGAACTGGCGCATCATCCTGAAAAACGCATTCTGGCTGACCCTGATGGTGACGGTCCTTCTGGTGCCGGTCTGGCTTTGGCTGATCGGGCCGCTCGGGGCAGAATACCTGGCCGACAAACGCCCCGAAACGGCCTTGCCGCTGATCGCGGCGATCATCGTGACACTGCTCTTTCTGTCTGCGGTGTTCGAGCCCTTCGCGCTGATCTGCCTGATGCAGGTCTGGTTCCGCCAGATCAGCACCGAACCCCTCTCGCAAGAGTGGAGCGCGACCGTCACCCGCCTCGCGCCGCAGCTGAGCCGTCACCGCCAGGCGGGCGACCATGAGCAACGGCTGAACGCGGCTGAGGCGCGCGGGCGCGATCCTGGCGGCACAATGCGCAACGGCGACCTGGTGTAAGGCCCCCTTACCGCCCGGTTTTCAAAGCCCGATTTTCACGGCCCGGTTTTCAGGAAATCGCCGCCGATCATCACAGTGCCAGAGCTGTCCTGGAAGATCATTTGCACCACATCCGGACTGCCATCGTCAAAGCTGCGGATGACGGTGCCATTCGCGACCCGGTAGCGGCCCGATTTCGCGGTAGTGCTGCCGCCAGCATAGCCCCCGGTCTCGAAACTGACGCTGGCACCGCCGAAGCTGTCATAGCTCCAGCGCCCGTCCGGCGCGTAATAAAGCGTGCTGGAAAAGGTCGTGCCGCCCGAGAGGCCGCTGTTCGGGGAAAAGCCGGTATGGATGAAACTCTCGATCCGGCCATTGATCTTCGTGCCATCGGGCATCGGTTTCACCATGTTGCAGGTGGCGCTGTCGGTGCAGTCAAAGCCCTGCGCGATACCGCCCTGGCCGAGTTTGCGCGCGTCGCTTTGCCCGTCGGCGTAAGACAATATGAGCCGGCCGCCCTCGATCCGGTAATTGCCAAAGGACATATCCCCCGAACGCAGCGCCGCCACGCGATCAAAGGGCGCGATGCCGGTGGGGGGCGTGCCGTCGTAGAAAGTGCCGTCCTCCCAAAAGACGAAAAGCTCACTGACGAGATCCATTTTCATCATCATGTCGATGCCCAGCGACCAGCGGGTGCCGGTGCCCTGCCAGACGCCGCTGACCCCGCCGGGGATGGGAGGACCCAGCACCGGGCGCACGCCTTCGGTCAGATAGCGGGCGGTCAGGATCATCGGGACGATGTCGCGGGCAAAAACCTCCAGGCTCTCTGCGATCTTCTGCTCATCGCGGCTGTCGGCCTCGAACCCGTAGAATTCGGTGCGGTCGGCGATTTCGACCGCCAGCAGGATCTGCACATCGCGCCCCGATTTCAGCGCCTGCATCGCCACCTTATGGCGCCCCTCCTGCGAGACCGAGACCTCGCCGATCAGCTCGGGATCCGGCTCGTCGGCGTCCAGAAACAGCCGCAGATTGCGGGCAAGAAGCCTTTCCGGCGCGCCGGTCTTCACCTGTGAGCGGGCGATCCAGACCCGGCAGAATTCGCATTCATCCTCTTTGAGCCGCGGCAGGATGATCAGCGTGCCATTCTCCTCGCGCCGACCGGTGTACCAGCCTTCGGGCAGGGTGAAGACGGTATTGCCATGCTGGCGCAGCTCTGCCCGCGCAGAGGCTGGCATAATAAGGGCTGGCAGGATCAGGGCGGCAGCGATCAGAAAGGATTTCAGCACCATCGGACACCGGATGTCAGGCAGGGATGCCGCAAGTCTCGGGCCAGGGGCGGGTTTTGTCGAGACGGGAATCCCCGGCCCGGCCCCGCCCCGGCCCTCGCCCCTGCCGCATCGGCGAAAGTCAGGCCGGATCCGGCAATGCCCCGGCTGCGCGATACCAGTCGATGATCTGGCGGCGCTCGCCCTCCTCCATAAAACTCAGATTTCCCGGCGGCATCGCATGGGTCACCCCGGCCTGAAGGTAGATCCGCCGCGCCTCATGCGCGATCTGCGCCTCGCTTTCCAGCACAACGGCTTTCGGCGGCCAGAGCATCCCCTCCCAGGCCGGTTCCGCCGCATGGCACATCGAACAGCGCCCCTGCACGATCGAGACCACCCCCTCAAACCCCGGCGCGCTCGCATAGCGCAGCGCCTCGCCTTTCAGCGCGGTTTCCGCAGGTTGCAGCCGCATCGGCGCGGTCGAGAGCCAGGCGATGATCAGGAAGAGAACCACCGTCACCCCCCAGGTCCAGTGCGGGTTGCCCGTGCCGGCATGGCGGGTGTTGAACCAGTGGCGGATGGTGACGCCCATCAGGAAAACCAGGCTCGCGATGATCCAGTTATAGTCGGTGGCAAAGGCCAGCGGGTAATGGTTCGACAGCATCAGGAACAAAACCGGCAGCGTCAGGTAATTGTTATGCGTGCTGCGCTGCTTGGCGATGCGGCCATATTTCGGATCGGGGGTCCGGCCGGCCTTGAGATCGGCCACCACGATCTTCTGGTTCGGGATGATCACCAGAAAGACATTGGCCGACATGATCGTCGCGGTAAACGCCCCCAGATGCAAAAGCGCCGCACGGCCAGAGAAGACCGAGGCGTAGAAATACGACATCCCCACCAGGACGCCGAACAAAGCCACCATGACAAGGCTTTGATTCGCCTTGACAAAAAATCGGCAGATCCGGTCATAGACCAGCCAGCCGAAGGCGAGCGATCCGACCGAGATCGCCACCGCCTGCCAGACCGTGAGCTCCATCACCTGGGGATCGATCAGGAACAGCTCGGCGCCCGCGTAATAGACCAGCACCAGCATCAGAAAGCCGGAAAGCCAGGTCGCGTAGCTTTCCCATTTGAACCAGATCAGGTGTTCGGGCAGGCGCTCGGGCGCGACGAGGTATTTCTGGATATGGTAGAAACCGCCGCCATGGACCTGCCATTCCTCGCCATAAGCGCCGGGCGGCAGATCGGGGGATTTCCTCAGGCCCAGATCCAGCGCGACGAAGTAAAAGCTCGACCCGATCCAGGCGATGGCGGTGATGACATGCAGCCAGCGCGCCGCCAGCTGCATCCAGTCCCAAAGGACAGTGAAATCATACATGAGGCGCCCCCCTTCCCGGCCAGCCTATACCGGCTGGGGCGGCGCTGTGAATCCGCTTCTTGCAGCATTGCGATCGGGTGGGCTTACGGAAGGGCCGGCGCTTACGAAACGGGCGGGGACGGTCTGACAAAGAAAAACGCGGCCCCGAAGGGCCGCGTCTGGTCATTTCCGGCCGAAAGCCAGCTTATTGCAGCTGCTGCCCATTGGCGAAGATGCTGAAGCCTTCCTTGAACTCGACTTTCGAGGTCAGGCTGTCGGGCTCGGAGCCGGGCACCATGAAGGCCCCCATCATCATCCGCACGCCCATCGCATCCTCTTCCGAGATGATGCCGGTGGCGATCAGGCCGGTGATCAGCTGCTCAGCGCCCGAGACATTGACATTCACCTCGCCCAGCGGTGCCGGGAAGCCGAGGCTGTTGTCGAAGGTCAGCGCGCCGGTCGCGTCCAGCGCGGCACCGGCCAGTTTCAGCGCGGCCTGGGTGATGTTCAGCGATTCCGGCTGCGGGATCACCGGCTGGCCGCCGGCTTCATCGGCAACCGCCATCGCGATCCAGTCGACCTTTGCCTTGCCGTTCAGGTCAAGCGCCAGGTCGAAAGGCTCGCGCTTCAGCGCGCCTTGCGGGTCGAAGAGAGCCCAGCTCTCATCGTTCAGCGTCAGCTGGCCGAGGATCAGTTTCGCGCCGTAATCCGCCGCGGTATCGCCCGACATCACCGGCGAAAGCAGGTTCATCTCGACATCGGCCATGGTGATCTTCGCCGGGGCGGGCAGCCCTTCGGAGGTGACATTGATCTCCAGACCGCCCTCGCCTTTCGAGGTCAGGCTGAACACATCTTTGTTGAACAGCAGATCCGCAACGGCCGGACCGGCTTTCATATCCATATCCAGCGAGAAGAACATCGACTTCTCAGAGGATTTGCCCGTCGATTCGCCATTGGTGGTGTTGAGTTTCAGCTGGAGACCCTGCTGCAGCGCGGTGCCGAAATCGGCCGCCGACTGGATCTCGCCCAGGGTGATCGTGCTCGGCAGGGTGAATTCCGAATTCAGCACCAGATTGACGGATTCGCTGTTCGACGTGCTTTTGGTCTCGAAGGAAGGCTGGTCGGAATTGATCGCATAGACCAGTTTCGCGGCCTCAAGCGCCACGGCGAAAACACGGTTGGTGCCGGGCGTGTCGCTGTAGCTGCCTTTCAGCCCTTCAAAGCTGAACGAGCCGTTATCCTTGCCCGGGGCCGGGGTCTCGCCTTCGTTCGCAGCATAGCCCGGGGTGGTGAAGTCATAGGCGATGTCGAGCTTATTGGCGCTGTAATCATAGACGATGCCGCCATTATCGCCTTCGCGGGCGATGATCGACAGCCCGTCATGGGTCAGTTTGGCCGAGCCACCGTCTTCGGCGGAGCCGGTCTGCAGACCGATCGCGTCGCCGGGGGTGATGGTCACAGTGCCATCGCCATTCTCGGTCAGGGTCAGGGCTGAGACGGTCAGCGGATCGGGCGCGCCTTCGGGGGCGATGCTCAGACCGTTCAGCGTCAGGGTGCCGCCCGAATTGGCCTCGGTCGCGACGGTGATGGTCAGACCGACCAGACCCGCGCCATCTTTCCAGGACTGCCACACCTGATCAGCGGTCAGCGCCGCATGGGCGCTTCCGCTCATCAGAACGACCATTGCGGGAACGGCAAAGCCATACCTCAGAAACGCCATGTGATCTCTCCGGAACAATGCATTTACGGGCGTGACATGCCCAGGTTGGCGAAAGACTGCAAGTCAGCCTTTCCAGACCGGCGGAATTCTACGCGTTTTGTACCGCAAAGCCAGCGCGAAGCGGAGCCGGCGGCGGATCCCCTGCAAGTCCCGCGAAAACCGCCCCCGATCAGCTTCCCCGGTAGGTTGAATAGGCAAAGGGGCTCAGCAGCAGCGGCACATGGTAATGCTGGCCGGCATCACCAATGCCGAAGCGGATAGGGATCAGATCAAGAAACGCATTGTCTCCGGAAATCTGACCGCTTGCCCTGAGATAATCGCCGGCCGCAAAGACCAGCTCATACTCGCCGGGCTGCATGGCCTCGCCCGACAGGAGCGGCGCATCGCTGCGGCCATCGGCATTGGTCACCAGCTGCACCAGCAAGGTGCGGCTCTCGCCCCCGATGCGCCACAGGCTGATCGCCAGACCCGCCGCCGGCCGGCCCCGCGCCGTATCCAGCACATGTGTCGTCAGCCTGCCAGCCATCCGGCGCCCTCCCCTGATCTGTGGCCTCCAGCAAAGCACGGCGCGCGCCGCAGAGAAAGGGGGCCTGCGGCAGGGTCCCACGTCAAAGGGCGTCACAGGGCAGAGAAATGCCTTGCCCTCTCCGCCCGGCTGATCTTCTCTGAACGGGAGAGTGCCGGAGCCTGACCCCATGACCCGTTACCCCCGTGATTTCCGAGGCTATGGCCCCACCCCTCCCGATGCCGCCTGGCCGGGCGGCGCGAAGATCGCCATCTCGCTGGTGCTGAACTATGAAGAGGGCGGCGAGAACAACATCCTGCATGGCGATGCCGGATCAGAGGCCTTTCTCTCGGATATCGCGGGCGCGCAAGCCTGGCCCGGTCAGCGCCACTGGAACATGGAATCGCTTTACGATTACGGCGCCAGGGCCGGGTTCTGGCGGCTCCACCGCCTGTTCACCGCGCAAGGCATCCCGGTCACCGTTTACGGCGTCGCCACTGCCCTGGCGAGAAACCCCGAACAGCTGGCTGCGATGCAGGATTCCGGCTGGGAAATCGCCAGCCACGGGCTGAAATGGATCGACCACCGCGAGATGCCCGAGACAGAGGAGGCCGCGCAGATCGCCGAGGCCTTCCGCCTGCATGAAGAGGTGACGGGTGCGCCGCCCTCCGGCTGGTATACCGGCCGCTGCTCGATGAACACCCTGCGGCTGACGGCAGAGACAGGCCGGCTGGCCTGGATTTCGGACATCTATGACGACGATCTGCCTTACTGGCTGCGGATCGGAGGGCATGACCAGCTGGTCATCCCCTATACGCTTGAGGCCAATGACATGCGCTTTGCCACCGCGCCGGGCTATATCACCGGCGAGCAGTTCTTCACCTATCTGAGGGACACGTTCGATGTGCTTTATGCCGAGGGCGCTGCCGGGCGCGCGAAGATGTTCTCCATCGGGCTGCATAACCGGCTGATCGGCCGGCCGGGCAAGATCGCCGGGCTGATGCGGTTCCTTGATTATGCGCAAGGGCATGAGGGCGTCTGGTTCCCCCGCCGCATCGACATCGCGGATCACTGGCGCCGGGTGCATCCGCCGGCCGCACCGGAACGCCCCTCGCAAATGTCGCAAACCGCCTTTGTCGCCCGCTTTGGCGGTATTTACGAGCATTCCCCCTGGGTGGCCGAGCGCACCTGGGGGCTCGAGCTGGGGCCCGCCCATGACAGCGCGACGGGCCTCGCCAATGCCATGGCCCGCGCCTTCCGCCGCGCCACTCCGGAGGAACGTCTCGCAGTGCTGCGCGCCCATCCCGATCTCGCCGGCAAGCTGGCTTTGGCAAAGCGGCTGACGGCGGAAAGCACGGCGGAACAGGCCTCGGCGGCGCTTGACGCGCTGACCGATGCGGAACGCGCGGAATTCCAGCGGCTCAATGCCGAATACACCGCCCGCCACGGCTTTCCCTTCATCATCGCGGTCCGCGACAATACCAAAGCTTCGATTCTCGCGGGTTTCAGAACCCGCATCGCCAATGACAGCGAGACCGAGCTCAGAACCGCCTGCTCCCAGGTGGAACGCATCGCCACCCTTCGCCTGAAAGACCTCCTGCCATGACGACACGCAGCTATTACGCGCCCGAAGGCGGGTTGCCGCCCCAGACGAGGCTGATGACCGGCCGCGCGGTGTTCACCGAGGCCTATGCGGTGATCCCTAAGGGCTGTTTCTCGGATATCCTCACCAGTTTCCTGCCCGGCTGGGCGAAAACCAAACTCTGGCTGATCGCCCGCCCGATGAGCGGTTTCGCGGAAACCTTCAGCCAATATGTGATGGAGGTCTCCCCCGGTGGCGGCTCGGCCACCCCCGAACCCGAGCCCGGCGCCGAAGGCTGGCTCTTCTTTACGGGCGGCCTCGCCACCCTGACCCTGAACGGCACCGGCTATGAGATGGAGGCAGGCTCCTACGCCTATCTCCCGCCCGGCACCTCCTGGACCCTCTTCGCCGAAGGCACGGCCCCCGCCCGCTTCCACTGGATCCGCAAACTCTGGGAGCCCGCGCCCGGCCTCACGCCTCCCGATGCAATCGTGATCAACGAACGCGACATCGCGCCGACAGCGATGCCCGACACGGGCGGCGCCTGGGCCACCACCCGCTTTGTCCCCCCCGAAGACCTGCGCCATGATGGTCATGTCACCATCGTGACCTTCCAGCCCGGCGGCGTGATCCCCTTCGAGGAAACCCATGTCATGGAACACGGCCTCTATGTGCTGGAGGGCAAAGCCGTCTACAAACTCAACCAGGACTGGGTCGAGGTCGAGGCCGGCGATTTCATGTGGCTGCGCGCCTATTGCCCGCAAGCCTGCTATGCCGGCGGCCCCGGCCCCTTCCGCTACCTCCTCTATAAAGACGTGAACCGCCACGCGAAACTGCGCGGCCCCGGCGCCTTTGGCAGCCTTTCCGGGCGCTGACTGCCGCCCATTCATCTGTCCTCAAATATCCTCGGGGGTCCGGGGGCGGAAAGCCCCCGGCGCTCTCCACCAGCGCAAAGGCCGCCATGGACATCCACCCCGAACCGCTGACAGCCGAAGCCTTCGCCCCTTTCGGAGAGGTGATCGAGGCAACCGGCCCCTTCCGCCTGATCAATGACGGCCTGTGTCAGCGTCATCACGATCGTGCCCGCCTCGATTTCGGCACCGACACCACCCCGCCCGGCCGCGCTGGCATCTCGGTCTTCAGCGCCACGCCGCGCGCCCTGCCCTATGAATTTGACCTGATCGAGCGCCATCCCGACGGCTCGCAAGCCTTTCTCCCACTGTCGGAGCACCCGTTTCTGGTGATCGTGTCCGACGGTCCCGACGCGGTGCCGCGTGCGTTCCTGACCAATGGTGCCCAGGGTGTGAACCTGCATCGCGGCATCTGGCACGGGGTGCTGACGCCGCTCAGCCCGCCGGGGCTGTTTGCGGTGGTGGACCGGATCGGCGAGAGCCGCAATCTTGAGGAATACCGCTACCCGCGTCTTTGGCGGGTGGTGGAGGCGGGGTTCCACCCCGCACCCCGAAGTATTTAAGTCAAGAGGAAGATCAGAGCCGGGGGACGGGAAGACCCAGTTTTTCGGCAACGGATTGGAGGGTTGCGGCTTTCTTTGGGCTCCAATCCGCCTTGCGGGCGAGAAAGAGCGTGGCCTGGCTTTGATGGATCAGCCCGTCCGAAAGGATTTTGAGGTGATTGGCGTGCAAAGTCTCGCCCGAGGAGGTGATGTCGGCAATCGCCTCGGCGGTGAGGTTCTTCACCGTGCCCTCGGTTGCGCCCTGGCTGTCGACAAGCGCGTAATCGGCGACGCCGTTGGCGGTCAGGAATTCGCGCACGAGTCGGTGATATTTGGTCGCAATCCGCAGGCGGAAACCGTGCTGCGCGCGGAAAGCGCTCGCCGCCGCATCGAGATCGTCCAGCGTATCGACATCGACCCAGGCCTGCGGCACCGCGATCACCAGATCGGCATGGCCAAAGCCAAGCGCCTGCCAGTCGGTCACCCGCGCCTGCCATCCCGCCAGCTTGTCGCGCACGAGATCTGAGCCGGTGACGCCCAGATGAATCCGCCCTGCCGTCAGTTCGCGCGGGATCTCTCCGGCGGACAGCATCACCAGCTCCACCCCCTCGATCCCGTCGATGCGGCCCGAATATTCCCGTTCATTGCCGGTCTTCACCATCGCCAGCCCGCGCGCCCCGAACCAGTCGAAGGTTTTCTCCATCAGCCGGCCCTTGGAGGGCACCCCGATCTTCAGCATCAGATTTCCCCCCTGAGGCGCGCGACCAGTTCGGGGCGGATGATCCCCCCCACCGCCGGGATCGAGCCGCTTTGGCCCAGATGTGCCGTCAACGCATCATAGCGCCCGCCTGAGGCCACTGCCGGCAGGTCCGGATCGGCTGCAGCAAGGGTGAAAACGAAACCGTCGTAATATTCCAGCGTGGTGCGACCGTGGCTCGCCTCGAAAGGCAGGCTTTCGACATCAATGCCACGCGCCTTCAGCGCATCGAGCCGCGCCGCGAAAGCGTCAATCGCCGGGGTGATCGCGGGCAGCATCGGCGCAATGCCGCGCAAATGCGCCAGCGCCGCCAGCGAGGGTGCCTGGAGCGTCAACAGATCGTAAAGCAGCGCCGCCTCTGTCGCCGCAATCGGCGGGGTGGCCGCATCCTCCAGCAGTGCCGCCGCCCGTTCCGCGATGTCTTCGGCCGAGCGCAGGCCGACCAGCGGGCCCGCTGCGGCGATCAGCGCCCCCGGCGCGTCGGATTTCAGCCGGTCGAGCAAGGCGGCCCGGGCCGGCGATGGCACGGCACGGCCGGCAAAACGGTCGAGCAGGGCGCGAAAACGCTTCGGGCGCCAGATATGGCGCAAGAGCGCCGCCTTGCGCCGGCCCGGGGTCGAAAGCCCCCGCACTGCTGCCATCAGAATGCCGATATCGCCGGTGGCAGGGCGCAGGTTCAACGGCGCCAGCAGGCTGGAAAACAGCGCGAAAACCTCGGCATCGGCCTCGGGGGCTGCGCGGTCGAACACCTCGAAACCCACCTGGAGATATTCGCGGGCGCGGGCATCGGGGTCTTCCTGGCGGCGGAAAACCTCGCCCATATAGGCATATCGCGCAGGCTCGGCACCGTCGCGCATATGCGCCTCGACCACCGGCACGGTGAAATCGGGGCGCAGCATCATCTCACCAAGGCCCGGATCGGCAGTCACATAGGCGCGGGCGCGGATATCCTCACCGTAAAGGTCGAGAAGCGTGCCGGCGGGCTGCAGGATCTCGGTCTCGACCGCCACCGCACCAGCCGCGAGCAACTGGCCATAAAGCGCTTCGGCAACGGCGCGGATGCTGGCCTTGTTGCTGGCAGACAGCGTCATTGCGCGAGCATCTTGCGGAGCGCCGCGACAAGCTCGCCGCGCGGGGTTTCGACCTGGGCGGGGCGGTCCTTCCATTCCTCAAGCGTGGCATTCTCGGCGATCTTCGCGCCAAGGATCAGGTCTTTCAGCACCACGACGCCGCGCGCCGCCTCGTCCGAACCCTGGATCACCGCGACCGGGCTGTGACGTTTATCCGCATATTTCAGCTGGTTGCCGAAGTTTTTCGGATTGCCGAGATAGACCTCGGCGCGGATGCCCGCATTCCTGAGATCCGCGACCATGGACATGTAATCAGCCATGCGGTCGCGATCCATCACCGTGACGACCACAGGCCCGGTGGTGTCCGCTGCGACCCGCCCCTTGGCATGCAGCGCCGCAAGCAGCCGGTCAACCCCGATGGAAATTCCGGTTGCAGGCACTGCCTGGCCGGTGAAACGCTTCACGAGATCATCATAGCGCCCGCCGCCCGCCACGCTGCCGAACTGGCGCTTGCGGCCTTTTTCGTCAAGGATCTCAAAGGTCAGCTCGGCCTCGAAAACCGGGCCGGTATAATAGCCAAGGCCGCGCACGACGCCCGGATCCAGCACGATCCGGTCAGACCCATAGCCGCCCGCATCCAGCAGCGCCGCGATGGTTTCCAGCTCATTGACGCCTTCGGCTCCCAGTAGCGAGGCGCCGACCAGTTCGCGCAGCCGCGCGACGGTCGCAGCCCCGCTGTCGCGTTTGGCAGAGACGAAGCCCATCACCACTTCGGCCTGTTCAGAAGACAGGCCAGCACCTTTGGTGAAATCGCCGGACTCGTCCTTGCGGCCCTCGCCCAAGAGCGCCCGCACACCCGCATCGCCCAGCCGGTCGATCTTGTCGATGGCACGCAAGACGATGCCGCGCTCGGCCTCGAACCGCGCGGCGTCGGAGGGATCGAGAACGCCCGCGACCTCCATCACCCCGTTGAGAACCTTGCGGTTATTGACCTTGACCACATAATCGCCGCGCGGGATGCCAACGGTCTCCAGCGCGTCCGACAGCATGGCGCAGATCTCGGCATCGGCGGCCACCGAGCCGGTGCCGACTGTATCGGCGTCGCATTGATAGAACTGGCGGAAACGGCCGGGCCCCGGCTTTTCATTCCTCCAGACCGGCCCCATCGCATAGCGGCGGTAAGGCGAGGGCAAGTCGTTCCTGTACTGCGCCGCGACGCGCGCCAGCGGCGCGGTCAGGTCGTAGCGCAGGGCCATCCAGGCCTCATCCTCATCCTGCCAGGCGAAAACGCCTTCATTCGGGCGGTCCACATCGGGGAGGAATTTGCCCAAAGCCTCGACGGTTTCCACCGCAGAGGTCTCAAGCGCCTCGAACCCGTAGCGATGATAGACCCCGGCAATGGCGTCGAGCATCGCCTTCCTCTCGGTCACTTCAGCGCCGAAATAATCGCGGAAACCCTTGGGGGTCTCGGCCCGGGGGCGGCGGATCTTGCCTTCGGACATGGGTTCTGCCTTCGGATAGGGGGTTTTCCCCGATGCATTGCAGCCTGGCGGCACTTGCTGCATCCTCTAGCGGATGGGGCAAGAGGCGACAAGCGGGGGATGAATGGCCATGGCGGAAGCACTGGAAGAGCGGATCGCCCATCTGATCCGGGCGGTGGATGACCTCTCGGATGTGGTGGCGCGCCAGGACCGCGAGATCACACAGCTGTCGCGCCGCGTACAGATGCTGATGGAGCGCGAGGCCGATCGCGAGATGATGGCAAGCGAGGCGCCGGCGGCGAACCAGCCGCCGCCGCATTGGTGAAACCGCTGAAAGCGGCCCTGGACATGATCCGCCTTCGCCTGTGTACCCTTGTCGCAGCGGTGTTTCTGACGCTGCTGCCCGCATCTGGGCAGACCGATATCGCCATCCCCTCCGGCCCGCGCGAGACGCTGGGCCTGATGCAGGACGCCATGACCAGGGCCGCCCCTGACCTGCCCGTCACGCTGGATGAAACCGATCTGAGCCTTGCGGTGACGCTGCCAGGGGGCGAGACGACAACGCTTTATCCCGACAATCTCGACATGGCGCTGCGGGCCGAACCCGATGCCACCCGCCGACAGGAGATTTTCGACCGCCATATGGCGGCGGTCATCGCCTCATTTGACGAGACCGGCGCCGAAAGCGAGGTTGATCCGGCCAGCGTGATGCCGGTGATCCGCGACAGGCTGAGGCTGGCCGCTGCTTTGCCAGAGGAGCCGCCCTTGCTGCCCTTTGCCGGCGGCCTGATCCAGTATTGGGTGGTGGACCAGCCGGAATGGACCGCTTCGCTTGACAAGGATATGATGAAGGTGCTGGCGCTGGACCCCGATGGCCTTGCCTCGCTGAGCCAGAGCAACCTTGCCGCGCGGCTGAAAGAAATGACCATCTCGCAAACCGGCCCCTATTATCAGGTCAGGCTGGACGGCTATTACGAATCCTCGCTCCTGCTGATCTCCGCGCTGTGGGAGGAGCGGGCAAAGGGCCATCAGAGCCTGATCGCCGCCATCCCCACCCGCGACACCCTGATCTGGATCGCCGATGGCAGCCCGGATGACATCGCCGCCCTGCGCGGGCTGGCCGGAACCAGCTGGGAAAGCGGGGCCTATGCGGTCAGCCCCGATCTCTTCAGCTGGACAGGCGAGGGCTGGGTGGTGCTGGCAGAGTAATCCCCGGTGCAGTCCTTCGCGATGCGGGGCAAAACTTTGCCGTTTTGTCGCGGTAGCGCGGCAGGAAAGTCTTCCGGTGATTTTAACCATGATACGCCCAGTTTCCCTTTGCCTCTCGCTTCTTCTCGGCGCCCTGTCCGCCCCGGGCTTCGCCGATCTGCCGCGCCCGCTGGATGACCGGCACACCCTCCGCATGGTGCTGGACGCGCTGCAAATCCAGGATCCGGCCCTTGCAGCGCGTTACGCCGGCAACAGGGGCGGAGCATGGGCGCGCCAAGGCACACCCATCCTCGGGCTGCCGGATCTGACCGAAAGCCTGCGCGAGACAAAGAGCGGCGCCGGGCGCGAGCAGCTGGTCCAGGACTTCGTTGCGCACCTGGTGCAACGACATCAGGAGACTACGGCAAAAAACAACGCCCCCCGGACCGTAAAACCGCCACAGCCCGAGCTGATCGTGCCCCGGATTATGATGCCGCGTGACATCAACGACGAGGACGCGAAGCCCTGGAGGAAAAATCAGGGCGTCAGCACGACCCTGACCGACGCGTTTCAGGTTCATTGGGGGATATGGGAGGAGAGGTTTTCGAACAACCACGTCTTTACGCCCGGCTGCCTGGAAAGGAGCGTGGGTCATTCCGCCTGTGACCGCAGGGAAACCATCAGCGCCGGGCTGGCCAATCTGCCGGCAATGACCGCCGGGCTGCACCCTGAACGGCTGCAAGGCGGGCGGATTCAGATGGTGATGGGGGCGGATGCCTGGACATTTCTGTGCAGGACACCTTCTGGCAGGATCAGACGAAGGCGCGGATCGTGGCGGCCATCCCCCGTACCGACCTGATCCTCTGGGCCAGCGATCCCGGGGATGCGGAAATCGCCATTCTGAGACAGCTGGCCGAATGGGCGATACGCTATCCCGACGTCAAAACCATCAGGGCACGGTTTTCGTCAGATGTCCGGCTGCCCCATGAGACATTCCCGGTCCTCTCCCCGCTGCGGCTGGCCGAGCCCCGGCCCCTCGCCAGCGACCTGTTGCTCCGCACCGGCCCGCAACTCTGGCATGATACCGGCTGGACGGTGCTGGAAGAATAGGGATCAGACCTCTTCGACCATCACCACGCCCTGCATCGCCTTGATAGCGCCCCGGATCTGCGGGCTGACCGGGTAAGGATCGGGCAGCAACAGGTCGATCTCGCGCCCCTCTTCGTCGGGGACGCAAAGCGTGACGCGCCCGCGCATCCTGCCCTCGGATTTGCCGAGCAGCATCGCGATGGAATTCACCGCCTCGGGCCGGTCGATATGGATGCGGATATCGGCGGCCTCGGCCTTTGCCGCCACCTGGTCAATCGGCTGGACGCCATTGGCAAGCAGCTTGACGCCCTCGCCCTCCGGATCGACCTTGACGGTGAGGACCACATTGCTGCCGGGTTCGAGGAATTCGCGGCAGGCCTCCAGCACATCCGAGAAGCAGGTGACCTCGTAAAGCCCGGTCGGGTCGGAAAGCGAGACAAAGGCGAAACGGTTGCCTTTCGCCGATTTCCGCTCTTGCCGCGCCGAGACCGAGCCGGCGATTTTGGCCACCATCGGGCCTTTGGCCAGCGCTTTGCGGGTGATCTCGGCCAGGGTCTCGACCTTCTGCCGTTTCAGCGCCGGCATGTAATCGTCAAGCGGATGGCCCGAGAGGTAGAACCCCACCGCCTGATGCTCATGCCCCAGCCGTTCCACCGGCAGCCAGTCATCGCGGTAGGGCATGCGCGGCTCGGGAATATCGGCGCCCGTCTCGCCAAAAAGCGAGACCTGGTTCGAGGCCGCCGCCTCATGCACCGCCGCCGAATAAGCCACCAGCCCGTCCAGAGCCTCGAACACCCGGGCGCGGTTGGGGTCAAGCTGATCAAAGGCGCCGGCACGGGCCAGCATCTCCATCGGGCGTTTGCCGATCCTTTTCAGATCCACCCTGCGGGCAAAATCGAAAAGCGTGGCGAAGGGCTTCTCGCTGCCATTGATCCGGCGCGCCTCGACGATCGAGCGCATCGCCTCGACACCGACATTTTTCAGCGCACCAAGGCCATAGACCAGTTTCTGATCCCTGACCGAGAACACCGCGAGGCTGCGGTTGACGCAAGGCGGCACCACCTGGACCTCCATCCGGTCCAGCTCGCGTTTGTAGACCGCCAGCTTGTCGGTGAGATGGATATCGCAATTCATCACGCCGGACATGAATTCGACCGGGTGGTTCGCTTTCATCCAGCCGGTCTGGTAGCTGACGACCGCATAGGCGGCTGCGTGCGATTTGTTGAAGCCGTAATTCGCGAATTTCTCCAGGAGGTCAAAGACCTCGCCGGATTTCTTGGTGTCGATCTGGTGGGTGGCGGTGCAGCCCTCGATGAATTTGGGCCGCTCCTTCGCCATTTCCTCGGCGATCTTTTTCCCCATCGCGCGGCGCAGAAGATCGGCGCCGCCAAGCGAATAGCCCGCCATCACCTGGGCGATCTGCATCACCTGTTCCTGGTAGACGATGATGCCCTGCGTCTCTTTCAGGATATGGTCGATGGTTGGATGGATCGATTCCAGCGGCTTCGTGCCGTTCTTCACCTCGCAATAGGTCGGGATATTCTCCATTGGGCCGGGGCGATACAGCGCCACCAGCGCCACGATATCCTCGATACAGGTGGGTTTCATGCGCCGGAGCGCATCCATCATCCCCGAGCTTTCCACCTGGAAGACCGCTACCGTGCGCGCCGCCGAGTAAAGCTCATAGGTCGCTTTGTCATCCAGCGGGATATGCCCGATATCGTTCTCGGCACCCTTCGGCGGATCGTAAAGCCGGATGCCATCGGGGCCGATATGCAAGGGCCGCCCCGCCTCCAGCACCTGGCGGATCGCGTCCTTGATCACGGTCAGGGTCTTGAGGCCAAGGAAGTCGAATTTCACCAGCCCCGCCGCCTCGACCCATTTCATGTTGAACTGGGTGGCCGGCGTATCCGAGCGCGGATCCTGATACAGCGGCACCAGCTCATCCAGCGGCCGGTCGCCGATCACCACCCCGGCGGCATGGGTGCCGGCAGAGCGGTAAAGCCCCTCGACCTGTTCGGCATATTTCAGAAGCCGCCCGACCACCTCTTCCTTCGCCGCCTCGCGCAGGCGCGGCTCATCCGCCAGCGCCTTGGTGATCGAGACCGGCTTGACGCCTTCGACCGGGATCATCTTGGCCAGACGGTCGACCTGGCCATAAGACATTTGCAGGACGCGCCCCACATCGCGCACCGCCATTTTCGACAGCAAAGCGCCGAAGGTGATGATCTGCGCAACCTTGTCGCGACCATATTTGTCCTGGACATACTGGATCACCTCCTCGCGGCGATCCATGCAGAAGTCGATATCGAAGTCGGGCATCGAGACCCGTTCGGGGTTCAGGAACCGCTCGAACAGCAGCGCATAGCGCAAAGGGTCAAGGTCGGTGATCGTCAGCACATAGGCGACCAGCGACCCCGCCCCCGAACCCCGCCCCGGCCCGACCGGAATATCGTGGTCTTTTGCCCATTTGATGAAATCGGCCACGATCAGAAAATAGCCCGGGAAGCCCATCCGCTCGATGATCGAAAGTTCGAATTTCAGCCGTTCCTCGTATTCCTCGCGCGGAGCCGCCAGGGGGATCACAGTCAGACGCGCCTCCAGCCCCTCCCAGGCCTGACGGCGCAGTTCCTCAACCTCGTCTTCCGCGAAGATCGGCAGGATCGGCTTCCTCTTATAGGCCATGAAGGCGCAGCGGCGCGCGATCTCGACCGAGTTTTCCAGCGCCTCTGGCAGGTCGGCAAACAGCGCGCACATCTCTGCTTCCGATTTCAGATAATGCTGTGGCGTCAGCCGGCGGCGCGGCTCCAGCTGGTCGACATAGGCGCCCTCGGCAATACAGATCAGCGCGTCATGCGCCTCATACATGTCGGATTTCGGGAAATAGACGTCATTCGTCGCCACCAGCGGCAGGTTCAGCGCGTAAGCCAGCTCGATATGGCCACGCTCGGACGAAGCCTCCGCATGCGGCAGCCGCCCACCCTCGCCCGGATGGCGCTGCAACTCGACATAAAGCCGGTCCGGGTAGATCGCGGCAAGCCGCTGCACCAGCGCCCGCGCTTTCGGCTCCTGCCCGCCCTGCAACAGCCGGCCCAGAGGCCCGTCCGGCCCGCCGGTCAGGCAGATCACCCCCCCCGAATGCGCCGCCAGCTGATCGACCGTCACCTGCACCAGCTGCCCCGCCTTGCCGAGATAGAGGCAGGAGTTCAGCTTCATCAGATTCTCGTAGCCCGCCTCGGACTGTGCCAGCAGCACAACCGAAGCCGGCAGGCGCGGCTTTTCCCCCGGCGCCGCCGGATCATAATCCAGCGCCACCTGGCAGCCGATGATCGGCTGCAGCCCGGCATCCTTGCAATGGCTGGAAAATTCCAGCGCGCAGAACATGTTGTTGGAATCGGTGACCGCGATCGCCGGCATCTCTGCCGCCGCCGCCAGCTTGACCAGTTTCTTCACCGGCACCGCACCTTCCAGCAGCGAATGTTCGGTATGGGTCCGCAGATGGATGAATTTCAAAGCGCCTGACATGCCCCCAATCTAGCCCCTGCCCCCCGCCGGCGAAAGGCCGAAACCCGCTTTGCCCGCACAGGTGGCAGCCGGCCGCCCCGATCGTGCCTTTCCGTCACCCGATTGATATTTCCTCTTGCCAGCCCAGCCCCGCCCCGGCTTGATGAAACCATAAGCAAAGGGGCAAACCGCCGGCCCTACGCCGCATCGGGCCGGCAGGCACAGGAGTGACGATCTGGCCCCGCCACAGGGAGTATCGCGGCGGATAACCGAATGACCGGCATCAGTTTCTGGCTGAACGGAAGCGAGACCCATATCCCGGCCGGCGAAAGCCCGACCCGAACCCTGCTGGACTGGCTGCGCGAGGTGCGCGGGCTGAAAGGCACCAAAGAGGGCTGCAATGAGGGTGATTGCGGCGCCTGCACGGTGATCCTGCGCGATAAAACCGGCGCCCGTGCGGTCAATTCCTGCATCCTCTTCCTGCCGCAGCTCGACGGCAGGGCGATCCGCACCGTCGAAGGCATCACCAGTCCGAATGGCCAGATGCACCCCGTCCAGCAGGCCATGATCAGCCATCACGGCAGCCAATGCGGCTTTTGCACCCCGGGCTTCATCGCCTCGATGACCGCCGCCCATCTGAACGGCGACACCGCCCATGACGACACGCTTGCCGGCAATCTCTGCCGCTGCACCGGCTATGCCCCGATCATCCGTGCAGCCATGGCCGCTGAATCCGCGCCCATCCCCGACTGGCTCGAAAAAGATGTCGATTTCATCTGTCCGAAAATATCCTCGGGGGGTGAGGCCGAAGGCCGAGGGGGGCAGACAGCCCCCCTGCGCCCGCGAAACACCGATGCGCTCGCCGCGCTTTACGCCGCCACCCCCGAGGCCACTCTGATCGCGGGCGCCACCGATATCGGGCTCTGGGTCACCAAACAGCTGCGCGCACTGAACCCGGTGATCTTCCTAAACGGCATCCCGGACCTGCAGGAGATCACCGAAAGCGAAACCGGCCTCCGGCTCGGCGCCATGGTCACCATCGCCCGGCTGCGCGAGGCGGTGCAGCACAGCCACCCGGCCCTCGCGGAACTCTTGCGCCGCTTTGCTTCGGCCCAGATCCGCAATACGGCGACGATCGGCGGCAATATCGCCAATGGCTCCCCGATCGGAGACAGCCCGCCCGCGCTGATTGCCGCCGGCGCCACCCTGCATCTGCGGCGCGGCGCGGAAAGGCGCGCCCTGCCGCTGGAGGATTTCTTCCTCGATTACCGCAAACAGGACCGCCGCCCCGGCGAATTTGTCGAGGCAATCACCCTTCCTCCGGCGCCCGATCTCAGCTGTTACAAGCTCTCGAAACGCTTCGATCAGGATATTTCCGCGCTTTGTGGCTGTTTCAACATCACGGTGACCGATGGCCGTATCACTGCCGCCCGCATCGCCTTTGGCGGCATGGCCGGTATCCCGAAACGCGCCCCCGCCACCGAAGCCGCTCTGACCGGCAGCCTCTGGAGCGAGGCCACGATCCGCGTTGCGATGGGCGCCCTCGCAAAGGATTACCAGCCGCTTTCCGATATGCGGGCCTCGGCCACCTACCGCCTGAGCGCCGCACAGAACCTTTTGCTGCGCTGTTTTTATGAGCGCGCCGGCCTGGAAACCTCGGTCCTGAGGGTGGCACCATGAGCATCGGCAAACCTCTTCCCCATGATTCCGCGCCTTTGCATGTCGCGGGAACCGCGCGTTACCTCGATGATATTCCGTTGCCCCAGGGCGCGCTGCATCTGGCCTTTGGTCTTGCCACCATCACGCGCGGGCGGGTTGACCGGATCGACCTTGCCCCGGTGCTGGCGGCGCCGGGCGTGGTGCGGGTGATCACCGCCGAAGACCTGGTGACCGAGTTCGGCGCGGTGCCGGATTGCTCCCCCTCGACCCATGACGAGCCGCTCCTCAGCCCCGATGCCATCCATTTCCACGGCCAGCCCTTGTTCATCCTGGTGGCTGAAAGCCATCTGGACGCGCGGCGCGCGGCGCGGCTGGCGCGGATCGACTACCGGGAAGAGGCACCGATCCTGACCATTGAGGAGGCGCTTGCCGCCGGCAGCCGGTTCGAGCAGGGGCCGGTGATCTGGGCCCGGGGTGATGCGGCGGCCGCGATCGCAACCGCTCCGCACCGGATCGGAGGGCGCTTTCCCGTCGGCGGGCAGGAGCATTTCTACCTCGAAGGCCAGATCGCGGCGGCGCTGCCGCAGGAGGACGGGATGCATATCCTGTCATCGACCCAGCATCCAAGCGAGATTCAGCACAAGGTCGCCCATGCGCTGCATCTGCCAATGGCCGCGGTCCGGGTCGAGACGCGGCGCATGGGGGGTGGTTTCGGTGGCAAGGAAAGCCAGGGCAATGCGCTGGCCATCGCCTGCGCGGTGGCGGCGCGGCTGACCGGTCGCGCCTGCAAAATGCGCTATGACCGCGACGATGATATGGTGATCACCGGCAAGCGCCATGATCTGGAGATCCGCTACGAGGCCGGGTTTGATGATCAGGGTCGTGTGCTGGGGCTGGCTTTCACCCATCTCTTCCGCTGCGGCTGGAGCCAGGATCTGTCCTTGCCGGTCGCCGACCGCGCCATGCTGCACGCGGATAACTGCTACTTTCTGCCGGCGATCCGTATCGAGAGCCACCGGCTGAGGACCAATACCGCCTCGGCCACGGCATTCCGGGGCTTTGGCGGGCCGCAGGGCATGATCGGTATCGAACGGGTGATGGATCATGTGGCTTTTGCCCTTGGTCGCGAGCCGCTGGAGGTGCGGCGGGCGAATTTCTATGAGGCTGCGGCGGAGCCGGGGGGCCAGCCCCCCGGAGCCCCCCGGAGTATTTCCGTCAAGAGGAAGAGGACAGTTCAGAAGACGCCCTATCACATGCCGGTGGAGGATTTTGTCGGGCATGAGCTGGTGGCGCGGCTGGCGGAGAGCGCGGGCTATCTGGCACGCAAGGCAGAGATTACGGCCTGGAATGCGGGTTCAAAGGTGTTGAAACGCGGGATTGCGCTGGTGCCGGTGAAGTTCGGGATTTCCTTCACGCTGACCTGGCTCAACCAGGCGGGGGCGCTGGTGCATCTTTATCAGGATGGCTCGGTCCATCTGAACCATGGCGGTACCGAGATGGGCCAGGGGCTGAATCAAAAGGTCGCCCAGGTGGTGGCGGAGGTGTTCGGGCTGGAGGCAGAGGGTATCCGCATCACCGCCACCGATACCGCGAAAGTGCCGAATACTTCGGCGACGGCGGCCTCGTCGGGCTCGGATCTGAATGGCATGGCCGCGCGCGAGGCGGCTTTGGTGATCCGGGGGCGGCTGGCGGCGTTTCTGGCCGAAAAGCACCAGGTCGCGCCCGGTTCTGTGCGGTTTGAGGGCGGGCTGGTACGGGTGGCGGGCGAGGAATACCCCTTTGCCCGCGTTGCCGCCTGGGCCTACCAGGCGCGCATTTCGCTGTCTTCAACCGGCTATTATGCCACGCCGAAGATCACCTGGGACCGCGTGAAGGGCGAAGGGCGGCCGTTTTTGTATTTTGCCTATGGCGCGGCGGTGAGCGAGGTGGTGATCGACAGCCTGACCGGCGAGAACCGCATCCTGCGCGCGGATATCCTGCATGATACGGGGTCTCCGCTGAATCCGGCGATTGATATCGGCCAGATCGAGGGCGCCTATGTCCAGGGGGCCGGCTGGCTGACCACCGAAGAGCTGGTCTGGGACCGACAGGGCCGACTGATGACCCATGCGCCCTCGACCTACAAGATCCCCGCCTGTTCCGACCGGCCGCGCATTTTCAACGTTGAGCTGTGGAACCGGCCCAATCCCGAGGCGACGGTGGGGCGGTCCAAGGCGGTGGGTGAGCCGCCCTTCATGCTGGGGATCTCGGTCTTTACGGCGCTTTCCGAGGCGGTGGCGGCCTGCGGCGCTGGCCGGATCTGGCCAGACCTGGTGGCGCCCGCGACGCCCGAGGCGGTGCTGGCAGCGGTGGAAAGGGTCAGGCGCGATGTTTGACCGGGTCGCATTGCGCCAGGCCATTGCGGGCCATGGGCCGGTCGTGCGGGTGGTGATCGCCGGGCATCAGGGATCTTCGCCGCGCGAGGATGGGGCTTCGATGCTGGTCTGGGGCAGCGGCCAGGCCGGCACCATCGGCGGCGGCGCGCTGGAATTCCTGGCGGTGGGTGAGGCGCGGCGGATGCTGGCCCGGAGTGAGACCGGCAGCCTCACGCGCCATGCGCTTGGGCCCGGGCTGGGGCAATGCTGCGGCGGCGTGGTCGATCTGGTCAGCGAGATCTGGGATCTGCCGCGCCTTGAGGCGATCACCGGCAGCGTGATTGCCCGCCCGGTTGTGGCGTCTGCGCGCGAGGCCGGGGCGGCTGCAATGCCCTTTGTGATCCGCCGCGCCCTTGCCCGGGCGCGCAAGGGTCAGGCCTGGCAGGGTGGCCCGCTGCTTTCCGCCGGCTGGCTGGCGGAACCGCTGGCGGACCGGCCCTGCCCGCTCTGGATCTGGGGGGCGGGCCATGTCGGGCGGGCGCTGGTCTCGGTCTTCGGGCCGCTGCCCGATTTCGCGCTGACCTGGATTGATACCCTGCGCGAGCGCTTCCCCGAGACGCTGCCATCAGAGGTCGATGCGCTCTGGGCCGAAGACCCCGCGGCTCTGGTCCGCCATGCCCCGCCGGATGCGCAGCATCTGATCGTCACCTTCTCGCATGCGCTGGATCTGGACCTGTGCCACCGGCTGCTTTTGCACAAAACGGGGGGAATCGGGCTGATCGGCTCGGTCACGAAAGGGGCACGGTTTCGCAGCCGCCTGGTCGGGCTTGGGCATGAAGCGGCTGAAATTTCGCGCATCACCTCGCCGATTGGTGATATGAACCTGGGCAAGCACCCTCAGGCCATTGCGGTCGGGGTGGCGGTGCAACTATTGAAACGGAAACGGGAATCCGGAACTGCCTCCGGAGCCCGGCGGACGGAAAGGGCGGGGATCGCGGATGACAGCCGGTTCGGATGAGCTTTTGCGGCTGGAGGGCCTGACCAGGGCCTATCCCGGTGTCATCGCCAACAGCGATGTCTCTTTCACCATCCGCGAGGGCGAGATCCATGCGCTGCTGGGCGAGAACGGCGCCGGGAAATCGACGCTGGTAAAAATGATCTACGGGCTGGTGCGGCCGGATCAGGGCCGCATGACCCTGCGCGGCGCCCCCTATGCGCCGGCGCGTCCGGCCGAGGCGCGGCGGCTGGGTGTCGCGATGGTATTCCAGCATTTCAGCCTGTTCGAGGCGCTGAGCGTGGCCGAGAATGTAGCACTCGGGATGGAGAACCCGCCGGCGATGAAGGCGCTTGCGGCGCGTATCCGCGAGGTGTCAGAGGCTTACGGCCTGCCGCTTGATCCCGGCCGCAATATCGGCGACCTTTCCGCGGGTGAGCGGCAGCGGGTGGAGATCATCCGCTGCCTGCTTCAGGATCCGAAACTGCTGATCATGGACGAGCCGACCTCGGTGCTGACGCCGCAGGAGGTGGAGATCCTGTTTAAGACGCTCCGGCAGCTGGCGGCGGCGGGGACCTCTATCCTTTACATCAGCCATAAGCTGGAAGAGATCCGGGCGCTCTGCGACGAGGCGACGATCCTCAGGCGCGGGCGGGTGGTGGCAACCTGCACCCCGCGCGAGCGCTCGGCGCGCGAGATGGCAGAGTTGATGGTGGGCGCCTCGCTGGCGGTGCCAGCGCGGCGACCGCAGACCAGGGGCGAGATCGCGCTGGAGGTCACGGGACTGTCGCTGGCCTCGCCGATCCCCTTTGGCACCGCGCTGAAAGAGGTGGGGTTCAGCCTGCGAAAGGGCGAGGTTCTGGGGATCGCCGGGGTTGCCGGGAATGGCCAGGATGAGCTCTTGCTGGCGCTGTCGGGGGAATTGCCCGCGCCCGCCGGGGCGATCCGGCTTGCAGGCAGGCCGATCGGCGGGCTTGGCCCGGCAGGGCGGCGGCGGTCGGGGCTGGTGGCTGCGCCCGAAGACCGCTACGGCCATGCGGCGGCGCCGGATATGAGCCTTGTGGACAATGCCTGGCTGACGGCTTCGATCCGGATGGGGCTGGCCGATCGCGGCTTTATCCGCAGGGCGAAGACGCGGGAATTCACCGAAGAGGTGATCCGCGATTATGACGTGCGCACGCCGGGGCCCGATGTGGCGGCGCGGGCGCTGTCAGGGGGGAACCTGCAGAAATTCCTGATGGGGCGAGAGCTGAAACAGGGCGCCGATGTGATCGTGATCAACCAGCCGACATGGGGGGTGGACGCGGCGGCGGCCAGCGCGATCCGGCAAAAGATCCTTGACTGCGCGGGCCAGGGGGCGGCGGTGGTGGTGATCAGCCAGGATCTCGACGAGCTGATGGAAATCGCCGACACATTTGCGGTGCTGAACCTCGGGCGCCTCTCGGCACCGCGCCCGGTCGAAGGGCTGAGCACGGAAGAGATCGGTCTGATGATGGGCGGCGCCCATGGGATGGAGGAGGCGCATCATGCGGGCTGAGGCGCGAAGGCCAGCCAGGGGGACGATTTCTTCAAAGAAATCGGACCAATTCCTTGCAAGGAATTGGACGGTGCGGCTGGCGGACGGGGGCGCCCTATGCTGAGTCTGGAAAGACGCGCCAATCCCTCGCAATTCTGGCTCTGGTTCACGCCGGTGCTGGCGGTCATCCTGACCATGGTGGCGGGCGGGTTGCTGTTCGCGCTGCTCGGCTCGAACCCGTTCACGGTGATCCGCACGATCTTCTGGGATCCGCTGGCGGGCACCAATGCCTCATATTTCCGCGCCCAGCTTTTCATCAAGGCAGCCCCCCTGATCCTGATCGCGGTCGGCCTTGCCATGGGGTTCCGGGCCGGCATCTGGAATATCGGCGCCGAGGGCCAGTATATCATGGGCGCCATCATCGGCGCCTCGGTCGGGCTGGCCTTTTTCCCCACAGAGAACCGGCTGATCTTTCCCCTGATGGTGGCAGCCGGCGCTTTCGGAGGCTGGGCCTGGGCGATGATCCCGGCCATTCTGAAGACCAAATTCAACACCAATGAGATTCTCGTATCGCTCATGCTGGTCTATGTCGCCCAGGCGATCCTTGCGAAAGCCTCGTTCAGCTTTCTCAGGAACCCCGACGGCATGGGCTTTCCCGGCAGCCGCAATTTCTCGACCTATCCGGCGGCGCGCAATCTCGACCTGATCGAGCGGTCGGGCTTTCACTGGGGCGCGGTCGCGGCGCTTGGCGTGGCGGTGGCGGCCTATGTGCTGCTGACCCGGCACGGCATCGGCTTTCGCATCCGCCTTGCCGGTCAGGCACCGCGCGCCGCGCGTTTTCACGGGGTCAGCCCCACAAGGCTGGTGATCTTCTGCCTTGGCTTTGCCGGCGCCCTGGCCGGGCTTGCCGGGATATTCGAGGCCAGCGGTCCCTCGGGCCAGATCACCGAGAATTTCGCCACCGGCTACGGGTTTACCGCGATCATCGTGGCCTTTCTTGGCCGGCTGAATCCGCTTGGCATCATCTTTGCCGGTCTGCTGATGGCACTGACCTATGTGGGCGGCAGCCTGGCAGAATCGCGTCTGAACCTGCCTGCCGCCTCGATCCAGGTCTTTCAGGGGATGTTGCTCTTCTTCCTGCTGGGCGTTGATATGCTGACGAATTACCGCATCCGCTATGGCGCGGCGCGGGTGAAAGGGGCAGGCGCATGATCGTCGGCGGTCTTGATATTGCGATCCTGCTGGCGTCCCTCATGGTCGGCGCAGTGCCGATCCTGCTCGCAGCCCTTGGCGAGACGGTGGTGGAGCGCTCGGGCGTCCTCAACCTCGGCGTCGAGGGGATGATGATCATCGGCGCGGTTACCGGCTTTATCGCGGCGGTAACGCTGGAGAATGCGGTGGCGGGCTTTATCGCGGGCGCGCTCTGTGGCGCGGCGTTTTCGCTGATCTTCGCGGCCCTCACCCAGGTGTTTCAGGCCAACCAGGTCGCCACCGGTCTCGCGCTGACGCTGTTCGGGATCGGGGTCTCCTCGCTGGCCGGTCAGGGCTATAACGGCATCAAGCCTCCGGTGACCGGCGCCGTGCCGCTGGGCCTCCTGCGCGATATTCCCTTTCTCGGGCCGATGCTTTTTCGCCATGACTGGGTGGTGTATTTCTCACTTTTCATGGTTTTTGCCACCTGGTTTGTGCTGAACCGCACCCGCGCCGGGCTGATCATCCGCGCGGTCGGTGAAAACCACGAGGCCGCCCATGCGCTTGGCTATAAGGTCAACCGGATCCGGCTCTTGTGCATCCTGTTCGGCGGCGCCATGGCCGGGATGGGCGGCGCCTATGTCAGCCTGGTGCGCGTGCCGCAATGGACCGACAATATGACCAATGGCGTGGGCTGGATCGCGTTGGCCATCGTGGTCTTCGCCTCCTGGCGGCCCGGTCGTGTGCTGTTCGGGGCCTGGCTTTTCGGCGGGCTGATGGTGCTGGGGCCAAACCTCCAGGCTGCCGGCTACGCCATCCCGGTCGAATATCTTTCGATGGCGCCCTACGTCATCACCATTATCGTGCTTGTCATCATGTCCTCGGGACGCGGGCGCAGTCTTGGCGCGCCGGCCTCGCTGGGGCAGAATTTTCACGCCTCTCGCTGAGGCAGCATAAGCCGGGGCCTGCTGCCCCGGTCTGATAGGGGAGACTAACCATGCAACGCAGAAACCTGCTGGCCACCGCCGCATTCGGGCTTGGCCTTGCGCTGAGCGGCGGCTCTGCCATGGCCCAGGGCCTGGAAAAGGTGAAGGCCTGCTTCATCTATGTCGGCCCGATCGGCGATGGCGGCTGGACCTATCAGCACCATCAGGGCGCGCTGGCGCTGACCGAAGCTTACGGCGACAAGGTCGAGATCGCCTGGCAGGAATCGGTCCCCGAGGGTGCCGATGCCGAACGCGCCATCACCCAGTTTGCGCTGGATGGCTGCAATATCATCTTCACCACCTCGTTTGGCTTCATGGATGCGACCAATGCCGTCGCCGCCCAGTTCCCGGATATCAAATTCGAACATGCCACCGGGTTTAAGCGGGACCAGCCGAATGTCTCGACCTATGACGCGCGCTTCTACGAGGGCCGCGCCGTGATGGGCACCATCGCGGGCCATATGACCAAATCGAACAAGATCGGCTATATCGGCTCTTACCCGATCCCCGAAGTGATCCAGGGCATCAACGCCTCGTTCATCCATGCCAAAAAGGTGAACCCGGATGTCACCATGTCGGTGGTCTGGGCCTATACCTGGTTCGACCCGGCGAAAGAGGCCGATGCCGCCAAGGCGCTGATCGACCAGGGCGTCGACGTGATCCTGCAACATACCGATTCCACCGCACCGCTGGCCGAAGCGCAAAAGGTCGAGGGCGTGATCGGCTTCGGTCAGGCCTCGGATATGGCCGCCTATAAGCCCAGCCCGCGCGTCTCGGCAATCATCGACAACTGGGCGCCCTATTACGTCAAACGCGTCGGCGCGCTGCTTGATGGCACCTATGAGCAATCGGCGGCCTGGGAAGGCATTGCAGGCGGCGAAGTGGAAATCGGCGAGATCACCGATGCGGTTCCCGCAGATGTGAAAGCTGCCGCCGAAAAGATGCGCGACGATATCGCCGCCGGCACTTACCACCCCTTCACCGGCCCGCTGAACAAGCAGGACGGCTCGGCCTGGCTGGCCGAGGGCGAAGTGGCCGATGACGGCGCGCTGGCCACGATGAACTTCTATGTCGAAGGCATCACCGGCGAGATTCCGAAATAAGCCGATATGCTTCGTGAAAGGCCCGCCCCCCGGCGGGCCTTTTGCTGATGCGCCCCCGCTCAAAGCTTGACTTCACCCCGCGACCCGCGTTTTACCGAGGCCGAACAAACACACCTCGGAAAGGGGAACGATGATGCACGCCTATCGCAGCCATACCTGTGCGGGCCTGAACAATGCCAATGTCGGCGAGACGGTGCGTCTCTCGGGCTGGGTCCATCGGGTGCGGGATCATGGCGGCGTGCTGTTCATCGACCTGCGCGACCATTACGGCATCACCCAGGTGCTGGCCGACAGCGACAGTGCCGCCTTTGCTGATCTGGAAAAGGTGCGCTCGGAATGGGTGATCCGGATTGATGGCCGGGTGAAGGCGCGTGATGCAAGCCTTGTGAACCCGAAGATCCCGACCGGCGAGATCGAAGTCTATGCCACCGGTATCGAGGTGCTTGGCCCGGTTGACGGCGACCTGCCGCTGCCGGTCTTTGGCGAATCTGAATATCCCGAGGAAACCCGTCTCACCTATCGTTTCCTCGATCTGCGTCGCGACACGATGCACAAGAACATGATCCTGCGCTCGAACGTGGTGCGCTGGCTCCGGAATGCGATGTGGGATCAGGGCTTCAACGAATTCCAGACCCCGATCATCACAGCGTCTTCGCCCGAGGGCGCGCGCGACTTCCTGGTGCCGTCGCGTCTGCATCCGGGTAAATTCTATGCGCTCCCGCAGGCACCGCAGCAGTTCAAACAGCTGATCCAGGTTGCCGGGTTTGATCGCTACTTCCAGATCGCGCCCTGTTTCCGCGATGAAGACCCGCGCGCCGACCGCTCGCCCACCGATTTCTACCAGCTCGATATCGAGATGTCTTTCGTCACCCAGGAAGACGTTTTCGCCACCGTGCAGCCGGTGCTGCAGGGCCTGTTCGAGGAATTCGGCGGCGGCCGCAAGGTCTATAGCGACTGGCCGCTGATCTCGTACCGCGACTCGCTGAAATTGTATGGCTCGGACAAGCCCGACCTTCGCAACCCGATCAAAATGGTCGATGTGTCTGATCATTTCCGGGGTTCGGGCTTTGCAATCTTCGCGAACCTGCTGGAAAACGAGGGCACCGAGATCCGCGCCATTCCCGCGCCGACCGGCGGCTCGCGCAAATTCGCCGACCGCATGAACGCCTTCGCGCAGAAAGAGGGCCTGCCGGGGATGGGTTATATCTTCTGGCGCAAGGCCGAAGATGGCTCGACCGAGGCTGCCGGCCCGATCGCCAAGGCCATCGGCGCAGAGCGTACCGAGGCGATCCGAACCTCGCTGGGTCTGGACGTTGGCGACGCCGTCTTCTTCCTCGGCGGCAAGCCCGATGTGTTCGAATCCGTTGCAGGCCGCGCCCGCAACGAGATCGGCCGTGAGCTGAAACTGACCGAAGAAAACAGCTTCCGCTTCGCCTGGATCGTCGATTTTCCGATGTATGAGAAGACCGATGAGGGCAAGATCGACTTCTCGCACAACCCCTTCTCGATGCCGCAAGGCGGGCTTGAGGCGCTGTCGGGCGATCCGCTGAACGTCTATGCTTATCAATATGATCTGGCCTGCAACGGCTATGAGATCATCTCGGGCGGCATCCGCAACCATAAGCCTGAGATCATGTATAAGGCGTTTGAGCTGGCGGGCTATCCGAACTCGGAAGTCGACAAGCGCTTCGGCGGCATGGTCAAGGCGTTCAAATATGGCGCGCCGCCCCATGGTGGCTGTGCGGCGGGGATCGACCGGCTGGTGATGCTGCTGGCGGATACCACCAATATCCGCGAGGTCATCATGTTCCCGATGAACCAGCGCGCCGAGGATCTGCTGATGAACGCACCATCGGAGCCCAGCAACGAACAGCTGCGCGAGCTCAGGCTCCGGGTGATCCCCAAGGACGCATGATGTATCAGGCAACGGTCCCCGTCTTTCGCCATACCCTTTCGCGGATCGCGGATATGGTGGCGCTGGCGGGGCCGGATGCGCTGGATCAGCCCTTTCAGGACATGACGGCCCGTCAGCGGTTTTCCATCGCGGCGGGCCTTTCCATTGAAATAACCTGCCCGCTGGCCGGGCGCGAGCTGCCGGATCTGCCGGCGGCGCTCGGGCCACGCCTCGCGGTGGCGCGGGCGCTGCTGGGCGGGATGAAACCGGCCGAATTCGACCCCGATCCCGGACGGATGATCCGGAGGGAGATCGACAATATCCCTGTCGCTCTGCCGGCGGTGGAATTTCTGCATCTCTTTGGGATGCCGTTGTTTTTCTTCCAGACCGCGCTTGGCTATGCCGGGCTGCGGGCGGCGGGCGTGGCGTTGAGCGAGACGGATTTCGACGGCTTCGCCCGCCCCCCGGCCCGTCCCCCGATCTGAGACCAGTTGCCTTCCGGCAGTCGATCCAGATCCTGTGACCGCTTGCCCGCCACCCGGGCCGCGCCTAGCCTCGGGAGGAGTGGCCCAAGGGGGAGACCGGCATGTACAGCGACCAGAATAAGACCGCCCCTCTCTGGGGCGAAGCCCTGCCCGGCTGGACCCCGCCGCCCATGCCCGCCGGCCTCGCGCCAGAGGGGCGGCTCGTGCGGCTGGAGCCGCTTTCGGCCTGGCAGCATGCCGCTGAATTGCATGACAGCTTCGCCGGCGATGACCGGCTTTGGGATTATATGGGCTATGGCCCCTTTGCCTCGGCTGCGGATTACCACCGCTGGGCGGAGGCGGCCCAGGGCAGCACGGATCCGTATTACCTCGTGCTGCGGGATCTGGAGACCGGGCGGGCGGGCGGTATCGCATCCTTTCTGCGGATCGCCCCCGAAAGCGGTGTGGTCGAGGTCGGCCATATCTGCATCTCGCCCGCATTGCAGCGTGGGCCTGTGGTGACCGAGGCGATGCATCTGATGATGGGCTGGGCCTTTCGCGCCGGCTATCGCCGCTATGAATGGAAATGCAATGCGCTGAACCTGCCCTCGCGCCGGGCGGCGCAGCGGCTGGGATTCGGGTTCGAAGGGGTGTTCCGCCAGCATATGATCGTGAAGGGTCACAGCCGCGATACGGCCTGGTTTTCGGTGATCGACAAGGAATGGCCGGCTTTGTCGGCGACGCATGAGGCCTGGCTGGATCCGGCCAATTTCGATGCCGCGGGCCGGCAGGTGACGCGGCTGTCGGATCTGACGCGCCCCCTTCTCGCAGCCCGCGACCCGGCTTTGGCCTGAGGCAGGCCCGGGGCGGTATTGCGGAGAATTTTTGGCTGCCGGGGCATGCCCAGCCAGGCTGAACACCCGGAAAGCCAGCGGCCTGCAGGGCTGGCTCGACGGAGAAAGTCACCACCCATCAGCGTGTTAGCGCAGAACGGCAGCCCGTCTGTCGCGACGGGGCCTATGGCCGAAGCTGTCATCTGATCGCATATCAGACTACAAGACCTTTCTGCCTGGTGAGCGAGGAAGCAGTGTCATCTGAGCGGTCGGTATGGGCTGCCGCGTGGTGGGGCTATGCCGTTATGCGCCCTGACCCTTTGCCCTCCCTGCCCGCGCGGTTTCGCGGGGTGAGCGGTTGCGGTGCGCGGGGGGCCCGATATCGATGTCCCGGGACATGCTTATCCGGACAGCGATCAGGTCCTGACCGCAGCGCCGGATCAGGCATGACCTGCCCGCCTTGCAGCATCGCCCCGGGTGGTGTCGGGCGAGGAGAAGGGCGGCATATGGCGGATTTTCTCGCTGATAATTGCGCGGATCGGGTTGATGTCACCGTTGCGGCTGATGACATCGGCTGCCGATTTCAACGCCTCATCGCCGGTCTGGAGCGCAAGGCCGGCGAGAAAGCCGCGCAGCCAGTCGCGCGTGGCCTGAGCCGTGGGAGCGGCTTTCAACGCCGCCTCGGCAAGCCGCAGATCATCGCGCAGCGCCAGGGCATCGGGTGTCACCGCACCGCCGCCGGGGTTGCCGCGCAGATGCCGGTCGCACAGATGCGCGAGAATCGCCGCCTGGAACCCTGCCAGATCCGGCAGCGGCTTGCCCAGAAACCCCACAGCCCCGGCCCGCAACGCCCGCGTCATACCGTCGCTGTCGGCGCTGGTTCCCAGCACCACCGGCCCGCCCGTCCGGCTCAGCCCGCTGATCAGATCCTCCCCCCGCCCATCGGGCAGACCGAGATCGACGATCACCAGATCGGGCCGGTAGAGCGCCAGATGCGCCGCCGCCACGGCAAGGCTTTCCGCCCGTCTGAGCCGCGCGCCCGAACGCTGGCACATCAGCCTGAGCGCCTCACTCGCATAGCGGCTGTCCTCCACCGCCAGCACGGTCAGACCGCGCAAGGGCAAGGAGGACATCGCCGCCGGCAACAGCCCCGGCAGCAGAACCGGATTTGGGACCGTAACGGCGGGCGGGAAACCGGAGGGGGAACTGGGCATCGGCCTTTCCTTTCGCGGCAGAGGCGGGGGGCGGGACGGGGATGATTCTCGGCCACCAGACTGGCAGGATCCGGGTGAATCCCGCGTTAACGGGGGCGCCGCTTATACCCCTGCCCTCTTGCCCGGGCCTTCTGCTGCGCGCATAAGTCGTCTCAGCCCGCCCCCGGACCGCCTTGTAGTCGCCCCGGGACCCGGATCACAGTACAGGAGAAGCCGATGATCGGACGTCTGAACCATGTCGCCATTGCCGTCCCCGATCTGGAGGCCGCCGCGCGCCAGTATCGCGACACGCTGGGCGCGAAAGTCGGCGCCCCGCAGGATGAGCCCGACCATGGCGTGACGGTGATCTTCATCGAACTCCCGAATACCAAGATCGAACTCCTCTACCCGCTGGGCGAGAATTCCCCGATCAATGGTTTTCTGGAAAAGAACCCCTCCGGCGGCATTCACCACATCTGCTATGAGGTCGAGGATATCCTTGCCGCGCGCGACCGGCTGAAGGCACAGGGCGCCCGCGTTCTGGGCAGCGGCGAGCCGAAGATCGGCGCGCATGGCAAGCCTGTCCTCTTCCTGCATCCCAAGGATTTCAACGGCTGTCTGGTGGAGCTGGAACAGGTATGAACCTCACCTCGGGCATTGTTCTCTACGCGATCACCTGGTTCCTGACCTTTTACATCGTGCTGATGCTGCGCACCCGCACCCAGGCCGAGGCGGGAGAGATCGTGCCCGGAACGCCTGCCAGCGCCCCGGCAGAGGAAAATGTCGGCCGCTCGGCCCTGATCGCGACGGGTTTCGCGACGGTGATCTGGGGGGCGATGGCGTCGGTGATCATCTGGGGCGGCATCACCGTCGAAGATCTGGATTTCCGGGGCATCCTGCCGCCGAAAGAGGCGGATACTCCGGCCGCCACGCAGTGATCTGCTCAGCCGGCACGCAGCCGGTGAAAGATATGCGCAAACCAGGCCAGCCCCAGAAAGGGCGCGGCCAGGTTCAGCAGCGGCAGGCTCAGGAACAGCGCGGTCACGATCCCTGCGACCCAGATCCGGCCGCGATGCGCGGCACGCAACTTTGCCAGTGCCCCCGGATCAAGATGGCGGCGCGCTACCAGGGTGAAATATTCCCGTCCCAGCAGCGCACCGTTCACCATGGGCCATAAGAGCAGCGCCGCAGACCCCAGAAGATCGGTCAGAAACACGATCAGCATGATCGTCAGCGCATTGGCCGCAACCAGCAGGCCGGTGAAATTAACCCAGTCCCTGGCCGGCGGTCTGCTCTGGTTCTCTGCGACCATCGACCAGCGCAGATGCTCGATCATGCCAGAGACCGGCCCGGCAGAAAGCGCGCCGAACACCGCCGCAACCGGGGTCATCAGCCCGATGGAGGCAACCAGCAGAAAGGCGATACCATTGATCCCGAAGAGATCTGCCAGGCCCTGATCGCGGCCTTTTTCCGCGCCTTCCCCTGCCAGGATATGGCCATAGATCAGCAGCATAACCGCCAGCGCCGCGACCAGCAGCGCAAGGCTCAGAGCCGCCGAGAGCAGAGCGAGCCGGCGGCAGGGCCGCGCGCGCAGCAATCCGAATGTGTCACGCAGCGCGGCCAGAAGCATGGGCGATGGGGCTCGTTTCGGGGTCATCAGGCGCGGGGTCAGAAGGGGTTCAGGCGGGGCCGAGGCCCCATTGCACCACCCGCGCCGGGTCCGGACGCGGCCGGTCTGGAAATTCATGCGCCGAGGTGCCGATATGGATGATCCCGGCCACGGTCTCACCGTCCTTGCAGCCAAAGGCGCGGGCGCAGAACTCTGCGTCATGCGCCGGCCAGCCGCTCAGCCAGTTCGCCCCCCAGCCCGAGGCGGTCGCCACCATCAGGAGCGACATGCACAAAGCCCCGGCTGACAGCACCTGCTCCTCGACCGGGATCTTGTCCGAGGCTTTGGGCGCGGAAATTACCGCCACTGCAAGATGGCCGCGATCAAACTGCCCGCGCCCCTTATCCAGCTTTTCGGCATCGGCGCCCATTTCCCGGCCGCGGGCCTCTGCCAGATCGGCCAGCCGCGTGAAATCGGCTCTTTCCAGCACGATGAGCCGCCAGGGCTCCAGCTTGCCATGATCCGGCACCCGGAGCGCCAGGTGCAGCATCGCCGCCAGTTCCTCATGCGAGGGCACCGGCGGGCGGAACATCTTTGCCGGCTGCGACAGGCGGGAGGCCAGAAAATCCAGCGCTGCGGTATTCTTATCGGGCATCACAGGCTCCTTTGCAGGGGGATCCGGTCACGCGGCCCCTGCCCCTTTGCGGATCCGGCCGACGATGAAACCGTCAGCCGCGAAAGTCCAGAGCCGGCAGCCAGCCCGGTCACTGTCTGCCCCCCCGGTTTCGCCCCCGCGTGACAAAGACCGCCAGGCATCTCCGCGACAGGGAAGAGGTCAGGTGTCACAGAGCTCCGGCAAGCAGATCACGCCCCGAGGGGCGGTCACGGCTGCCACCCTCTGCGCCGGCTCTGCAACGCTGGCGGATCCTTCCTTGCGAAACGCAAAACGGCCATATCCCGATCCGCCAGCCTGCTCCCGGCCCGATATGAGGTTTGCCGCGACGGGCAACCCCGGCAAAGGCAGGCACCGATGCCGGAAGAAGCCGCCGGCACAGAAGACCCGCAGCCTGCCATTTTCGGGCCGGTCAATCGACGCTTGCCCCTGTCACCTTCACAGCGGCGCAAAGGGCTCCCTTCCTCCCGCGCCAAAGGGGGTCTGATGCTCCGGGCCTTGCGCAATGCGGCACCACCTTCAAGGATATCGTGCCTGTGGGGCCGCCTCGCCGCCGCCGGGGGGACGGGGGGACGGGGGAAACAACTGGAAAGCCGGAGCAGGCTCAGTTCCAAAGGAAGCCCAGGTGCCGCCCGCCCGGACCGTACCCCGGGGTCAGAGCTTAGTCTCCAGTCTCGTCGACCATCAAAGCCAAAAAAGGATGGCCGCGCCGGGAGTGCTGCCGAGAGGAAGAGAAGGGCATCTGTCACAGCAGCCGGCACCGCGCCTCCAGTTCCAGAACCCAGTGAACCATGATGTCGGTGCGATTGCGGCGTTTGTCATAGCCGCCCGCTTTCCTGCGGCTCTTCAGGCCCAGGATGCATGCCTCTGTCCCCGTGGCTTTCAATGCCTCGCTGAACCAGTCGGCGTCATAATCCCGGCCTGCCAGCATCCGGTCCGCCCTTGAAAAGCGGCCGAGCAGAGCAGCGGCTCCGCTGCAATCGCCGTCCGGTCCTGCGGTGACGAACGGGCTGACAGGGCGGTCCCGACCGAAGGCCAACAACGCCATCCTGGTGTTCAGGCCATATTTCATGCGACCGATCAGCCGGGCATATTCCGGAGGCCTACGCGCGCCCCCTTCACATCCCTTTTTCACCCGCAGACAGGGGGGCCGGGCATCATCAGGGTGACCTCGCCCATCCGGCGCCAGCGCCTCCAACGGCTATCAAGGGGCCTTTGGCGGGCCCTATTCGCGGGGCGCATTGCGACCCTCGCAACCCTTTGCTATGGATGAAAATTATGACGCCAAGGCCGCGTCGGCCGCCGACGCGCGGACGGCCATGACCCCTGGGAAAGAAAGGCACGAGCCGCGCCATCCGCGCCATGGTCAATCGGCAAAGATTGCGCAGCAGAAGGGCGCCTGATCCCCTCAGAAGCACCAACACGATGCCAGTCAATGGGTGCTCCCCTTGCCGCGCGAAGCGCAAGGCCTGGGATACAGGGTACAGGCGAGACAGGCCGGCATGGCTGTGGCGAAACCGTCAGCACCCCCCGCCAGATATGGTCGCACGGATCAGGGGAGCGGCGATCCGGCAGCGGCCCCTCTGGCCGGAAGACGTGGTTGCCCGGCCAGTTTCTGGCCCGCAAGGCCGGCATCCCCTTTCCGGCGCGCCGCAATGACGCGCGATCTGCGGCGCGGGGCCGATGGAAAAATCCGCCCGGCGCAGATCAACCGGAACGGGTCTCAGCTGCCGGGGGTCACGACAGATACCGGCAGGCGTTCATCCCCCTGCTGGCCGTTCCCGGGATGGGTATGCCGAAAGTCGCAGCCCGCAGGGGCAACGATGTCGATCAGCGCAGGGCATTGCCGGCTCCGATCATCGAAACCCGCAGGCCCGTTGAAAGCGGCCAGGCATGCCCTGTCTTCTGTGGATCAAAGCCAGACCGCACCCGGCCCGGCAAGGGCACAATCCGGCGCGAGAAAGGCGCCGCTCACCAGGCGGCGCTTTGATCCGGTTCACCCGAAGCAGAGCGCTGTTCAGCAGTCAATCCGGCGCTGCGGGCTGCCTCCATCATTTTGCCTCAGTCACTTTGCTTCGGCACTTTGCCTCGGTCACTTTGCCTCGGTCACGCTCTGCCAGCTCTGGCCTTTCGGAGCCAGACGGCGCAACAGCGCGACCCTGCGATAAATCATCAGATACAGGACCGTCATCCCTGCCAGAGACAGCAGGATACCAACGGTCGAATTGTGGAACAGCACCATCAGCGCGACGGGGATCAGCGACAATGACCACAGGATCACGCTGGTCAGCGGATTGCGCATATGCGGCGCTCCGATCAGCTGCGCGAGGCGCCTGGCGCGGCTGCGATAGACCAGGCTGTGCAGATGCAACCGGTCGGGCTGGCCGGGATGGGCGCCCTCGCGCACCATGCGGCGATGGATCGAGACCATGGTTTCGATCACCGGGTAAGACAGGGCCAGAAGACCGATCAGCGGCGAGATCTCGGGGTTGCGCATCGGCAGGGCGACGGCAATCGCGGCAAGCATGAAGCCCGCCGTATAGGCGCCGGCATCGCCAAGGAAGATTCGCCCCACCGGGAAATTCATCAGGAAGAAGCCCCCCAGGGCGGCGGCCATGATCAGGCTGACGCCGACCAGCTCGGTATCGCCCTGTTGCCATGCCAGCGCAGCAAAGCCCGACAGGATGATGATCACAGTGCCCGAGGCCAGCCCATTCACCCCGTCGATGATATTGATCGCATTGGCCACGCCGCCAATGGCAAAAGCGGTGAAGAACAGCGCCATCACCGGGAAGGACAACAGCCAGTCTGCCCCGGGCAGATCGACCCGCGTAAGGGCGATTCCGCTGAGAAGGCAGAAGATCAGCCCCGAGCAGATGGTCGCGAACAGCCGCGCGCCCACGCCGACGCGCTTGGTCATATCCTCGGCCAGACCCGCGACAAAAGCAGGAATTGCCGCGATGCCGAGTTGCGCCCAGAGCGTTTTCTCACCCTCGGGCACAGCGAGACCCGCCAAGAGTAAGCCGGCCATGATAGCTATTCCGCCAATCCTCGGGGTCGGAGCGGTGTGCAGCTTCTGCACCCCCGCCTGACTGTCAAGCGAGTAGCGGCCATGCAACCGGCGCGTAAGGACAAGCAAAACGACAATCGAAAACGCGGTACCAAAAGCCACAAGCATGGAATGAGTAAAATGCATTTCCAACCTATGTTTAATTTGAGGTTCTAATGCGAAGGTGTGGCAACCAGGGACACGACGCGGAACTAAAAAAAATACGATTGGTTAACCCAGCGTCTGGTTTGCTGCGACCACTGCGAGAAGTCAATCCAAATCTGGCCGGGGCTTCGCTGCATTAGCAAAGGGCTGTATTCTGCACTGCGGCAACCTGCGGGATTGGGCTGCGTTGCGGCAAAAAAGGGGGCGACTTTTGCCCTTGTGATGAGTGAAAGGCTGTGCCCTGTGCCAGGAACGGGCTGCGCATACGCCTCGCGAGGAGAAAGGGGTTTGGCCCCGGGCTTTGCGGCAGCGAGGTGATTCTGGCGGAGCTTTCATGTGAAAGTCGCTGATCGCTCAGGCGCCCCCCGACCCTCTGCCCTTCGCAACTTCACCGAGACCGATTTCGCCCTCCGCAGCACGTCCCCGCGTCACGACCCAAAAGATCCTCGTCAATGGGGTTCGTCCGTCTGACCGCCCATAGCGGCGCCCGCAAGCGGCCGCGCAACCTGTCCTGATCGTGAGCCTTGATGCCTTCGGGCAATGACCGGATTGCGGGCGGATTATCAGAGATGTTTCCTGAATCGTTCCGGGCAGCCCCGTCAGACCATCGCCGACCCGGAACGCCCCCTCACAAGGCCGGATGGCGTTGTCAAACCGCTGGCACCGTCTTCTGCCCCCGGGAACGGCCCGGATTGAGGCCTGGAAGAACGATATCGAGATCTTCGCAAGGGCCCGACTGGCCGTCCCTCGCGATGCCGCCCCCGGACGAGACGAGGTCCCCGCAGCACGGCATAGACCGACGATATGCCGACACCGCCAGGCCCGGCCGCGAGCATACGCAAAAGCCGATTTGTGCAGCGTCAGGATCATCGAAGCGAAAACACCTGTCCGGCCGGTCTGCCCTCTGTCCTCAATGACGGCGCCAGGGCAAAGCCGCTTTGATGTGCAAGGGCGACAGGCCAGAACAGAGGTTCTCGCAGGCGCCTCAACATCCGGGCCGCATTCAGCGTGCCCTGACCGTCACGCTGAAAGCCGGGAAGGTCATGCAGAGCCAGGCCGGCACCCGGGCCGATGGCTCTGGGTGGGGGAGACAGCCCCGGGGCCTGCGGTATCTTCGTGATCCCCGACAGGCCGGTTGGGGCCGTGGCCTGCCGCTGCCACCCCGACCGCCTGCCTGAGCGGCACCCGTTTCGTCACCCTGCCCAGGGATGCGCGCAATCGTGCGTCGCGCCACCGCACCACCGGAACCCGAGGGTCCCCCGACCCAGTCCGCGATCTGAGGGGCCGATCATCGCGGGGCAGAGCGATCCCGATGCGGGGTGCTTTTCTCATGCCCGAGAGCCGCCCCTTGCGGGGAGCACAACTGCTGCCCGACGCTCTGCCCGGGATGCATGCCGGATTTCCGGCCCCGCCTCCGTTGCCGGCACCAGGGACGCAATGGCGACCGGGAATGGCCGTTCCCGAGGTCTTGCCAGCCACTCCGCGTCATCAGCCGCGACCACCGCGCGATCCGGGCCGATCCGGCCTGGCCATAGTGCAGCGCCCCCGGCGGGCGCCTTCCCGCCAGCCCGCCAAAACGGCGCATGCAGGCGGGATTCGCCCCTTTGCCCAAGCGGTCGAAGGGTCAATTCTGCCCGTTGGTCACAGGCTGCCAACCCGGCTCGCCGATTGTCCGACCCTGCCTGTTTGCGTGCGCCGGCTGCAGGCAACCGACTCCATCCCCACCGGGACCTGTACCGGCATTCTGATAAGTGGTCAGCAGACGAGACCGACAGACGGACCGCACATTCCGTCGCGCGCGCATGCCCGCCGGTCGCTGCCGGTTTGTGGGCAGGAATGCCGCCAGAACCCTCACCTGACCGAGATTTTCATCCGTCATATCGCCCTGTGCCTCCCGGCGAAACTCACCTGCTTTGAGGCTGCGAATGCCTGCCGGGTCGCCCTGCCCATTGTGGCCTGGCCTGACATGTCCCTGACAAGGTTTGCAGGTTCAGGACTGGCTTTCAGCCGGCCTCCCGGCGATGTCTCCCCTGCCCCAGGCTGAGGTTTCCCGCGCTATTTGCAACTGCGGTTTCCCGCTGCCTTACCGGCTATCTGGCTCTGTACCGGGTCAGTCCCATCATGTTGTCCGGCGACACTGACCCGGCTGGCCCCGTTTCGATGTGGAGCCGATGCGGTGCTGCGGCGGGTCGCGGCCATTGGAGGAGGCAGCTCCTTCAGGGCGGTGGGCTATATCCCGGGCGCATATACCAGCCGCAGCCGGCCCCGACCCGCGAGGGCATGATCCTGACCTGATGACCGACGAGACCGGCATCTTGCTGAAAGCGCTGCACTTCCTGGAGGCGCTGTCTGTTCGCGGCGCATCTGCCACCTGCCCAGGGATAACTGAGCGACCTGGCTCCGGGCCGGCTGTAAGCTGACGCCCCTCGGGTCGGAGATTGTCGCGGGGACGCGGCTCACGCGTGGAGGGGATGACGGGATCGATCCGCGAAACCAGGCTTTGCTGGCCACATGACGGCGGCCAGGCTTTGCGCATATGACGCGGGAAAGCCGACGGCACCGCTGCCACTCCTGGAAAGCCCCCCGAGAGAGCCCGGGGGAAAGCCTTCCGGTAAGCCTCGCCGGGAAACCGGGCCAGAAACTGTCCAGCCGCACTGATCTGGCCCGCCAGCAATGGCCGCCTCCGCCACCAGCCGGCTTTTTTTCATCCTGCCTCCGTTCGGCCATTTCCTGTTTGTAGTTTGTTCATAATTTTGAGCCTGACTGGCACGGATCTGACAAGAAAGGATGACACTTGCTGGCCCTGCTTGCTTTGTTTCCCTTGTTTGCTCTTGCCTGGCTGCTGCTTTGCGACCGCCTGGGCTGGGCACAGGATGACCCGCTGACGCAATTCTCTTCCTTCGGGCAGGGGCGCCACGACTTCGCCGCCGGACCACCGGCAATCGCGCTGGATGCGCTCGGGGTGGAAAACGCCTTTTCCACCAGGTGATTGCTGCGCCCTGCGCTGTCTTCCGGGTGCCTCCGCCCAGGCAGCCGGCCCCTTTACGCCGCATCCATGGGCTGCGCATCGTGAAACCCGGCCCCTGATACGGAACAGTATCTGGCCGCCTGCCTCATCCCTGACGCAGCTCCGGAACGCTCAGAAGCTGCGGCTCAGTCCGAGATAAAAGCTCCGCCCATTGGGTACGGACTCATCCAGCCGCCTGTCGGTGACATTGTAAATGCCTGCTGTCAGCACGGTCTCGTCACCCAGCCGGCAATCAAGGCCCAGATCCAGGATCATATGCCCCGGCACCCGGCTGCTGCGTCCCGTCGACAGCGAATGGCTGCGCAGGCGCAGATCTGCGCGCAGGGTCAGAGTGTCGCCCGCCTCCATCCGAGCGCCAAGGTTCAGCATATGGCGCGGCAGGCGGTGAAAGGGCTGGCCCCGATTGCTGCCGCGCGTCACCTCCGAGGCCGACCAGGTATAGTTGGCTGACAGATCCAGTGGCCCCAGCGGCATATCCAGCGTCAGTTCAACCCCGGTGATATCGGCGCGGTCCTCGTTCACATATTGGGTGACCGCCTCATAGACCGCGCCCTCCAGCATACAGCCGGGCGGCAGATCGGAGGGAGTGCGGCACAGGTCGCGCCGGGTGATCCGGTCGTGAAAGCCGGTATGGAACAGCGTGGCGCCCAGTTGCAGGCCGCTTTGCGGTTCCCAGACCAGGCCCAGCTCCAGATTGGTGCTGCGTTCGGGCCTGAGCGCCGAGTTGCCGCGATCGCGGGAGCGCCCATTGCCGCCCGAGGGTTCGGAGACGTTGCTGTCGCCCTGTTTCAGCGCCGGCACGCGGTAGCCGGTGCCGATCCCGCCTTTCAGCGTCAGCTCTGGCGAGAGATGCCAGACCAGCCAGGCACGCGGCGTAAAGGCGGTGCCGTAATTCTCGTTGCGGTCGCGGCGCAGGCCAAGGGTCAGCACCATATCCTCGCGCAGCCTGAACTCCCCTTCGGCGAACCAGGCGTGATGCCAGCGGTCGGGGCTGGTATCCGCCGAGCCAAGCAGGCGGCCCGGGTCATGGCGGGTGCGCTCGAACCGGTATTCATAGCCAAAGCTCAGCCTGTGACGGCCTGCGGTCAGCGCGGTATGGGTGTTGAAGGTGATGGCATCATGGCCGCTGGCGGTGCCCGAGCGGAAATCCGTCGCCTCGCCCTGGAGGAAACTGTCGGTGACGGCGCCGCCGCCCCAGTCCATATGATGGCTGAGGCTGAGCGCGCGGTTCACCACCAGCGTGTCACGCGCCCGCCCGGTGCCGATGGCGCTGCGGTGGAAATCCAGCCGGCTTTGCCGCAGGTCAAAGTCGAAACTCTGGCGCGCATCCGGGCTGTAGCGCAGCCGCAGGCCCAGGCCCGTGCGATCGGTGCCCCCCTGCCCCTGGCCGCCAAAACCCGGCCCGTCCTCGCCGCGCCGGTTGCGCGCGGCATAGAGCATCAGGCCCAGCCGGTCTTCGATCAGTGGCCCTCCCAGCATCAGCCGTGCCTCGGTCGAGGCCCCGGCATCGGGGCTGGTATCATGGGTATAGCCCAGTGCGGCCGAGCCACCCCACTGATCCGGAATGCTGCGGGTGATCACATTGATCACCCCGCCCGAAGCAGCCGAGCCGTAAAGTGAGGACATCGGGCCGCGGATGATCTCGATCCGGTCGATCACCGGCACCGGCGGCAGGAAACCGATCTTGGAATTGATGCCGTGCCCGTTATAGCTGGCCTCTTCCGAGGCGCTGAGCGGGCGGCCGTCGATCATAAAAAGCAGGCAAGACGGACCCATGCCGCGCAGGGTCACCAGCGGCACCCCGTCGCGCAGCGGCCCGGTCACCGCAAGCCCCGGCACATCGCGCAAGAGATCCGCAAGCGTGCCGGTGGGGCGGGTGGCGATGTCATCGCCGGAAATCACCGTCATCGTCGCCGGGGCATCGGTCAGGAGCTGCGGCTGGCCGGTCGCGGTCAGCACGATGGTGCCAAGGCTCATTTCCGGCTCGGCTGCGGTTTTCTCCGGCGCGCTTTGCGGTATCGGCAGCGTCACGATGATACGTCCGCCGCTGCTGCGGTGCCAGGTGGCGCCGCTTCCTGCAAGGACGGTTGCCAGCGCCTGATCCAGCGTCATGCGCCCCGCCAGGGCCGGCCCGCTCAGCCCCGCGCCGCTGCCCTTGATCACCACGGAGACCCCGGCCACCCGTGCGATTTCGGTCACCGCCTGCAAAAGCGGTTGCGCAGGCTGGCTGAACTCATGGCCCGGCGCCTCGGCCATGACGGGGCGGGGCAGTGCCAGAACCAGTAAAAGCCCCATCGCCAGCGCGGCGAGAGGCCCTTTGCAAGCGAAGTGGCGGCGATCCGACATTGTTTTCCAGTCTCTGGCGCTGCGCGCAGCGGGTCGGCTCCGGGGGCCGCTGCGGGGCGGGGATTGCAGGGTCTGGCTGCATGCGGCCCGGAGAAGGGAAGAGAGTTTCGCGGGCTGTCTGGCTGGCGGAATGGGGCAGAACCGGATCAGATCAGCAATTGACCACCCGGCAGAGGGATGATGCGAAAGCCCATCGCTTCGGCCAGGGCTTCCAGCTCGGCCGGCGCATCGCCGAGGTCGATGCTGCCGGAAATCGTCCTGCCGGCAAGCGCCGGGTTGCGGATGAAGATCGCGCCGGCGCCATGGCGCTCCAGCACGCCCGCCACATCGCGCAGCGGCGCGTCGTAAAAAGTGTAGCGTCCTTCGCGCCAGGCCAGGGCCGCGGGCAGATCGACCGCGCGGATGCGTTCGGGCCCATCCGCGACCTGGCGCAGCTGCTGGCCCGGCTCCAGCGCCAGCGCCACGCCACCATCGGTCGCGACCTCGACCCGCCCCTCTTCCAGCGTCACCTCGATACAGCCACCGCAATCTCGTACCGCAAAACGGGTGCCAAGCGCGCGCACCGTCGTGCGACCGAGGCGCACGGTAAAGGGCCGCCCATCCTTTGCCACATCGAAAAAGGCAGCGCCGCCCAGCAGCGTCACCTGGCGACCATCGGCGAGATCAGCGAAATCCAGCGCCGAACCGCCATCAAGCACCAGGCGCGAGCCGTCGCTCAGCGCGAGAGCCTGCGCCGCACCCGCCCGGCTGGCGTGATCGGCGAGCAGCGCAAGCCGCAGATCGGGGCGAACCTGGTCCAGCCAGATCCCGGCCAGCGCCAGCGCAGCCATGGCAAGACCTGCGGGCAAAAGGCGCGGCCAGCGCCAGCTTCGCCCGACCGGGCGCTCCTGGCGCGGAAACTCACGGGCGAGGTCCGGGGCAAGGTCCGCCGCCATATCCCAGGCTTTTTCCGCCGTCGCAAAGGCCCGGGCATTGGCCGGATCACCGGCCCAGGCCTGAAAACCCGCATCCTGGCGGGCTGCCGGATCGGCGATCAGGTCGACCAGCCAGCGCGCGGCCTCGGCCTCGCGCTTTGCAGCCTCTGCCTCGCCCGGCGCCCGGCTGGCCACCTGCCTCTGATCCTGCCTCTGGTCCTGGGTCAAATCCTGGAACCTCATGGAGTCTGCGTGTCGTCCAGCGCGCGGGCACAGGAGGCGACGGCCTTCGCCATATGCTTTGCCACGTTGCGCTCTGACATGCCACAGCGGCTGGCGATTTCCTGGAAGGTCAGACCCTCGGCGCGGTTCATCAGAAAAAGCCGCCGCGTCACCTCGGGCAGATCGCGGATCGCCTGTTTCACCGCCTCGCGCGACTGATCGGCGGCGATGGCCTCATAGGCGGGATCGCTGGGCGCCTCGGCCGCCGGCGTGACGCGGGCATAGGTCTCACGCACCCTTTCGCGCCGCAGATGGTCGATCGAAACATTGCGGGCCGAGCGGCTGAGAAAGGCCGCAGGATTGCCCGACAGCGCTGCCGTCCGCTCCCAGAAGCGCAGGAAGACATCATGCACCAGGTCGCGCGCCACCGACGGGTTGCCGGTACGGCGCGCAATCTGGCGCTCAAGGCGGTCGCCCTCCTCGCTGTAAAGCCGGCCGATATTGTCGGAATCGGTGGAAGACATAGCCAGTGCCAGTAAGCCATTGAAGCGCGGGGAATTTCTGGCATGGCAGGCCACAGGGGCCGGGTCCGGCTGTGCCTCAGTCCTATTTTGTGACACCCGGCCTGTCCACCACGGGCGCCATGGCCGGCAGGGGCCGGGCCGGTCCTGTTGCAAATTCGCGCCAATTTTTCCGCCCTTCCCCCCCCCGTGGCGCCGGGCGGCCCGGATCTGGCGGAAACCGGCACCGGAAAATCCGACAAAAAAACTTTGTACGGCGGTTCAGTGCCGGCGCCCTGCTGCGTGAAGCAATCATAACGCCGCATTCATCCGGACCCTCAGCGGGTCCCGGCCAAGGGGAGACCATGATGAAGAAACACCGTGATATCAGGGCGGGGCTGCTGTCCGGCCTGCCGGTCTGGGCCGTCGCGCTGGCGGTCGCGCTGCCGCAACTGACCGGCATGGTGCATGCGCAGCAGACCGAAGCAGAGGAAGAGGCAGAGACCCTCGGGACCATCGTTCTGACCGCAACCGGCCAGGCCCAGGCGCTGCCCGATGCGCCGGCGACCATCACCGTTATCACCGGCGAAGAGATCGAATCGCAGCCCTATGCCACCATCGCCGATGTGCTGCGCCGGGTGCCGGGGGTCGTGGTTTCCTCCCCGTCAGCCCGTTCGGGGGCCGAGACCATCTCGATCCGGGGTCTGGGTGAAAGCTATGTGCTGACCCTGGTTGACGGCCGCCCCATCGGCAACTCGCAGGAGGCCACCTATAACGGCTTTGGCTCGGGCCTTGCCATGTCTTACCTGCCGCCGCCTTCCGCCATCGAGCGGATCGAGGTCATCCGTGGCCCGATGTCCTCGCTTTACGGCACTGCGGCCTCGGGCGGCGTGATCAATGTCATCACCAAACCGGTTTCCGATGTCTGGTCGGGCTCGCTGATGATGGGGAACTCGACCTGGCAGGACAACAATGCCGGCAGCGCCTATGAGGGCCGGTTCTACCTGAGCGGGCCGCTGATCGAGGGCCGCCTTGGCCTTGCGGTCTACGGCTCTATCCATGACCGCTCGAAACCGGCGCTGCAGGTCGCGGGCACCGGCGCCCGCCCCTCGCAGGATACCGAGCGCAAATCCATCGGGGCCAAGCTGACCTGGGCCATCGACGACAGCCAGGGGCTTGAGTTCGAAATGGTTTCCAGCGCGTCTGACACCGTCAACCTGACCCCGGGCGGCACGCCCGGCGGCGTCGAGGTCGAGCGGATGAACTATGCGCTTGGTCATAAGATCACCTGGGGCCAGGGCTATGAGACCAACAGCTTCGTCACCTATGAGGATGTCGATTTCAGGAACGGCACCAATATTTCCGGCTATGAGCTGTGGAACCTGAACTCCAAAACCAACCTCAGCATCGGCCGTCACGACCTGACGCTGGGCTTTGATTACCGCGACGAGACCACCCGCCATTCGCCGAACCGGGTCAGCGTCAACCCGGTGATGACGCGCTGGAACTGGGCGGTGTTCGGCGAGGACAATTTCCACCTCACCGATGATGTGACGGTGACCTTCGGCCTGCGCTATGACGAGAATGAGCGCTATGGCTCGCATGTGACGCCGCGCCTCTATGCGGTCTGGCACGCGTCAGAGGCGCTGACGATCAAGGGCGGCGTGTCGGGCGGCTACAAGACGCCGACGCTGAAACAGGCGGATGACAATATCTTTGAACCCTCGGGCGGCGATGGCCGGGCGCGCGATCAGGGCAATACCAGCCTCAAACCCGAAGAAAGCACCAATTTCGAGATCGGCGCGATCTGGGAAGCGGAAAATGGTGTGCAGATCGGCCTGACCGCCTATCACACCCGGTTCAAGAACCGCATCACCACCGAGCGGATCTGTATGAACCCCGCCGATCCGGTCAATTACCCGGGCCTGCCGACGAATTGCGGCATGAACACCCCCACCGATCCGATCAAATGGATCAACCAATATGTGAACCGCGACGCGGCCGAGCTGAACGGCGTCGAGGCCACCGTTGACTGGACGCTGGGCGATGTCGGCTTCAACCTCAACTACACCTATGCCGACAGCAAGGTGACCAAAGGCGCCCGCACTGGCACCCGCTTCAACAACAGCCCGCTGCATGTTGCCAATCTCGGCGTGGACTGGCAGGCGAATGAGGCGCTCTCGGTCTGGGGCAATGCGCAATATCGCAGCGCCTCTTTCGATACCGGCAACAGCAGGATCAAGGAGCACGCGATCTTTGATATCGGCCTCGATTACCGGTTCAACGACACTATCAAGGGCTCGGTCGCCATCTACAATATCGGCGACAAGACCTTCGGCGCCACCAATTACAATGATGGCCGTCGCTTCTTTGTCGGGCTGACCTCGACCTTCTGATCCCGGCAGCCGGCCCCCAAACCGGGGGCCGGCCCTCATTCACCGACATTCTGGAGCCGTCATGGTCCGCTTCTCCCGCCCCGCTTTCGCGCTTGTCCTTCTGTTGGGCAGCACCTCGCTTGCCGCCGCCGAGGCGGTGTTCGACGCGCCCGCATCCTTTGCCGGCAAGGTCTCTTTCTCGGGGCCGAACCGCAGCCCGGCCTATGCCGGCGGCATGGTCGAGGTTTCGGGCGAGGGCTTTGCCCCCGGCCAGATCGTCACGCTCAGCCGTGGCGGCGATCTGATCTCGCCCGAGGGGCTCAGCGCCGATACCGAGGGCAAATTCGCCTTCCCGCTGACGCTGCCTGCTGACGCGGTGACCGGTCAGCATCCGATCGTGGTCGAGGCGGAAGGCCCCGACAGCGCCGCCGTGGTCGATCTGAAAATCTCGCCCGAGATCCCGCTTTCGGGGGCTGAGAAATTCACCGGCATCAGCGTCAAAACCGCGCCGGGCGTCTATCAGGTGGCGGTCAGCGCGAAGAACGGCACCGTCTTTACCGCCTCGGCCACCGGGCGCGGCGACAAGGGCACCTCTTCCATCGTCAAATTCGACGCAACGACGCTGGAGAAACTGGCCGAGGCCTCGCCCTATTTCGACAAGGAAAACGGGCTTTACGGTGCTTTCGGCATCGCGGTGGATGATGAGAACGGCACCGTCTGGGTGACGAATACCCGCACCTCCTCGGTCGCGATCTACAAGCAGGACGACCTCTCGCTGGTCAAACAATTCGAGCCGGGTTCGGTCGAAAAGCCCCGCGATGTGGTGATCGACACCGCGCGCGGCCGGGCCTGGGTCTCGACCCACCGCACCCGGATCGAGGAATTCGATCTGAAAACGCTGGAGAAACTGGAAGGGTTCGAGGTGCAATCGGCCGAGCGTGGCGGCCAGTTCGGCACCATGAGCCTCGTGCTCGACGCCGATAAGGGCCAGCTTTACACCGTATCGCTGCGGACGCCGGAACTGGCGCGGATCGACCTTGCCAGCCGCGAGACCACCATCATCCCGCTGCCGGGCGCGAAAACCGCGTCGGGCGTCGATATCGACCCGGCGACCGGACGGATCTTCATCGCCTCGCAAGGCAGCGATGACGTGATCGCGCTGGATGCTGAAGGCAAGGTTCTCTTTGACACCCCGGTCGGCGCGCAGACGCTGAACGTGGTTTTCGATGCAACCAGCGGCCAGCTTTATGTCGCGAACCGCGCCTCTGACACCATCACCGTGGTCGATGCGGCAAGCGGGGCGATCACCGCCAATCTCGACGGGTATTCCTTCCCGAACCACCTGGCGGTGACGTCGGAGGGTGTGGTCTTCGCCGTCAACAAGGCGCGTGGCCAGGATGATGCCAAAGGCGATCAGCTGACCCGCATCGCGCCGGTTCAGTAAAGCCATTCCCCGGGCTGCGGTGCCCTGCTCCCGCGCCGCAGCCTCGCCGCGCTTGCGCCCCTCGCGCCCGGCCCCCTCGCTCCCGCGCCCCTCGCCGGGCGCGGGGGCATCCCTTCCCCGCAGCTTTTGCCCCGACCGGAACCCGATATGCCAGCCAGCGCAGGCCAGACCGACGCCCCTGAGACCCTGACCAAAGCGGGCGGCATCCGCACCGCCGGGGCCAAAAGGCCAAAACCCGATGATGAGGGCCTGCGCTACCGGATCGCGGTCGCCTCGCGCAGTCTTGCGGCGGTGGCGGGGGGCTATCTGCTTGCCAATCTCTTCGTGCTGGCCTTCCGCCGCGTGGTGCCGATGGAGGTGCGCGATGCCAGTCAGCTGGCGCTGATGCTGTCCTTCATCGTCTTCGCGCTGGTCTCGGTCTGGGTCTTCGCCGCCCGCGACAGTTACAGAGCCTGGGCCGGGGTGCTGATCCCGGTGGCGCTGTGCGGCGCCCTTGTCTGGTTCCTGCCGGACGTGCGCGCATGAAAACCGGTTTCCGCCAGTCGATGGCCTGGCTGCATACGTGGACCGGCCTGCTGCTGGGCTGGCTGCTATTTGCGATCTTCCTGACCGGCACCATCGCCTATTTCCGCTCGGAAGTGACCTATTGGATGCGCCCCGAGCTGCATGGCCAGCGCCCCGCCGAAGACCCGGCGGCTCTGGCACTGAAACGGCTGGCCGAGCTGGCGCCGGAGGCCTCCTCCTGGTCGATCACTCTGCCCGATCCGCGCAGCCCGGTGCTTTCGGTCTCCTGGTCGAAACCGGGCGAGGCCGCCGGCCGGCGCGGCGGCCCGGTCACCGTGCTCGACAGCGGCAGCGGCGAGATCCTGCACCCGCGCGAGACGGCGGGCGGCGAATTCCTCTACCGTTTCCATTACGAGCTTTACGGATTGCCGCGCGAGCTGGCCCGCTGGATCGTCGGCATCGCCACCATGGCCATGTTCATCGCCATCCTCTCGGGCGTGATCACCCATAAGAAAATATTCAAGGAATTCTTCACCTTCCGCCCAGGGAAGGGCCAACGTTCCTGGCTGGACATGCATAATATGACCGCCGTTCTGGCGCTGCCCTATCACATTATGATCACCTTTTCGGGCCTTGTGCTGTTTGTCGCCACGCTGATGCCCTTCGTGATCGAGCGCGGGCCCGCGCGGGGGCCTGCCCCCCCACAGGAAGTGGTCGAGCCGCCGCCGCCCCGCCCGCTGCCGGTGCTGACCCCGCTCGCGCCGTTGATGGCCCAGGCAGAGGCAACCTGGGACTGGATGCCGGTCGGGCGGATCCAGATCGGGAAACTCGACACTGCGGCCCCTGAAATCGTGCTGGTGCCGCTGAGGCAATCGGTGGTGACGGTGCAAAGCGGCTCCGGGTCAAACGGGGTCGAGCGGTTGCGTTTCGACGGGCTGAGCGGCGCGCTGCTGGACGAGACAGGGCGCCCCGGGGCCAGCGCGGTTGCGAAGATCAATATGGCGCTTGGCGCGCTGCACCGGGCGCGCTTTGCCGATACCGGGCTGCGCTGGCTGTTCTTTATCGCGGGCCTTGCCGGCACGGTGATGGTCGGGACGGGGCTGGTGCTCTGGGTGTCGAAACGGGCGGCCAAACACGCGAAAGCGGCGGTGAAACCCGTTGGTCTGTGCCTTGTAGACCGGCTGAATATCGGCAGCATTGCCGGGCTTTGCCTTGCCTGTGCCGGCTATTTCTGGGCCAGCCGGCTGCTTCCGGCCGAGGCTGCGACCGCCTCGCTGGGGCGGGCAGAGCTGGAGATCGCCGCCTTCTTCGGAATCTGGGCCGCAGCGATGCTGCATGGTTTCCTGCGCCCCCCTGCCCGGGCCTGGACCGCGCAGCTGGGGCTGACTGCCGCGCTTTTGCTGCTGATGCCGGTGCTGAATGCGGTGACCGGCCCTTCGAACCTCGCGCTGGCGCTGTGGCGAGGCGATATGGTGCTGGCCTCGGTCGATCTGATGGCGCTGATCTCTGGCCTCGCCGCCGGCTATGCCGCCTGGCACAGCCGCTCCAAAGCCGCCCGGATCGCCCCGCCCCGCCGCCCCGCGACCGTACCCGGAGAATGATCATGCAAGGCTGGCTTTCCCTGATCCTGTGTGGCTTCGGCTTTGCGGCCCTGTCGCTCGCCATGCCGCGCCACCATGAGGAAGTGCTGGGCGGCAAGCCGCCGCGCCGGCGCCGGATCCTGTATCGCGCCGCCGCCATCGCGCTGCTTGCGCTGTCTTTCGCGCTGGCGCTGCAGGTCTGGCCTAACCTGACGATTGCCATTTCAGCCTGGCTTGGGCTGGCGACGGTGGCGGCTTTTGCGGTGGCGATGCTGATCCGCCAGATTGCGGAACGGCGCGAACCACAGCGTGGCAAAAAGCCCGCGCGGCCCGCCCGTCCACCTGCCGCAGTGGAAACTGCGGCCAAAGGCGACAAGGCCGCCTGAGTCAGAGCGCCCCTTCCCGGCAAGCTCCTTCCATAACCCTGCTCTGACGGTAGGCCCGCATCAGCGGCACGCGCTGCGGTCGGAAACTCTCGCCGGTCGCCTCCAGGCGGGCGATCCGGTTGATATGGAACAGCCGGTAATCCTGCCGCAGGCGGCAATGGGCCAGCAGCAGGAGATTGCGGTCACCATAGGACATGCCGAGCGGCCAGATCACCCGCTCGGAGGCCTCGCCCTTCAGATCGGTATAGGTGATCCGGACCGCCTCCTCCTCCCAGCAGGCGCGGCGCAGCGCGCCGAGGTCGATCACCGGCGGCATGCGGTCAGGTCCGGGGGAAAAACTCCGCATGATCGCATGCAGCGCCTGGCGCGGCTGGTCGCCGGGCAGCGTTGCGATGATGCGCGCCATCGCGGCTCTTGCCGCCTCGGTCAGTGCCGCATCGCCGACCCGGTCCAGCGACTGCACCGCCATAAGCAGCGCCTCGATCTCCAGCCGGGAAAAGCTTTGCGGCGGCAGCGCCGGATCCTCGGTCAGCACATAGCCAAGCCCGGCCTCGCCGTCGATCAGCGCGCCCCCGGCCCGGAGCGTGGCGATATCGCGGTAAAGCTGGCGCTGTGACACGCCGGTCTCCTGCGCCAGCCGGTCGGCAGTGACCGGCGGGGGCAAACGCCGCAGCATATCCATCAGACGCATCAACCGGTCGGTGCGGGCCATCCTGTCACCTTCTGTCAGCAGGGCTGGTGCAGAGATGCGGCCAAACAGCAAAGGAGTCAAATCATGCTGACCTTCTACCACGCCCCGAACAGCCGCTCGACCAGCGTGAAACAGCTGATCCTGGAATTGGGCATCAGCGATCAGATCGAGACCATCGAGGTGGATATTCCGCGCCAGGACGGATCGGGCGCCCGCGACCCGGCCAATCCGCATCCCGAGGGCAAGGTGCCCTATCTGACCGATGGCGAGGATGAGATCCGCGAGCGGGCGGCGATCATGCTTTACCTGACCGACCGCTTTCCGGCGGGCGGGCTGGGCCGCCCGGTCGGCCACCCCGAGCGCGGGCGCTATCTCTCCTGGCTGATCTGGTATCAGGGCGTGTTCGAGCCGGTGACGATCCTGAACTGGGCCGGGCTGAAACATCCGGCGGTGGAAGCCTCGCTGCGCGACTATGACACGGCGCTGGCGCGGCTGGATGAGGCGCTGGTGAAACATCCCTATCTGCTGGGCGCGGAATACAGCGCGGCGGATCTGCTTTGTGCGGCGCCGTTTGCCTGGTTCGGCGACAATCTGCCCGTGACGCCGGCGGTGAAAGCCTGGGTCGCGCGCTCTTTGGACCGCGAGGCGGTGCGTCAGACCGGCGAGCGCTGATCAGATCGGCCACGGCCCCCTGTGCGGGACCCCCTGTGCGGCCCCCCTGTGAGGGGCTGTGGCCAGCCCCCGCCCCCCACTCGCGAGACCCCCGGATCGAGGCGCCTCAGCAACAATTGCGAAAGCGCGAGGCGATCACATCCAGCACCTCGCCCGGATCACGCCGCCACCAGTTTGCCGCCGAGAAAATCTCGACCTCGCAGGCGCCGGTATAGCCGGCGCCCTCGACCGCCGCGCGGATGGCGCGCAGATCGGCAACGCCGTCGCCCATCATGCCGCGATCAAGCAGCATGTCCGAGGTCGCGGCCAGCCAGTCGCACAGGTGATAGCCCAGGATGCGGCCCCGGGCGCGGGCAAGGCTGTCGGAAAGGCGGCTGTCCCACCAGACATGATAGACATCGACCGCGATCCCAAGTGCCGGGTGATTGAGCCGGTCGCAGATCTCCAGCGCATCGGCCACGGTGAAAAGACAGGTCCGGTTGCCGCCGAACATCGGGTTCAGTGGCTCCAGCGCCAGCCGGACACCCGCCTCTGCCGCGCGGTCACAGGCCGGGGCGAGCCGTTCCGCCAGCAGATCCCAGGTGCCGGCCAGACCGCGCAGCCCCGGCTCGGTGCCGCCGGTCACGATGGTCAGCACCGGCGCACCAAGCGCCGCCGTCATGTCGATGGCCGCTTTCATCTCATCGGCAAGAGCCGCCGGCACATCCGGCCCGGTCAGGAACGGGGTACGACAGAGCCCCACAACCTGCATCCCGGCTGCCCGCACCCTGTCACCGATCGCGACCGCCCGCGACCCGATCTCGCGGCGCCAGAAGGTGATGCCGCCAAAACCGCGCGCAGCACAGGCGTCAATCACACGCTCTGGCGACCACCCGGCCCCTGCCCCGTCCAGATTGTGGCCCAGGCTGGCAGTGTTCAGCGCAAGCGCCGGGTGGCCTTTCGTGAAGTCCCTCATTCTGCGCCGTAAAGCGCGAGGAGGGTCTTCATTCGGGTCACGGCAAGCTCCGGCTGGCGCAGCAGACCGGCCTGATCGGCCAGCCGGAAACAGTCCGTGAAATAGGGCAGCGGGCGCAGCGCCTGATGGCCCCCCGGCATGATGAAATGGTCCTGGAACCCGTTGAGCCAGGCCAGGAAAACCACCCCGGTCTTGTAGTATTGCGTCGGCGCGCGGAAGATCGTCCGCGCCAGCGGCACGGTCGGGTCCAGCGTGGCGCGGAACCCGGCCACATCTCCGGCACCAAGGCGCGAAACCGCATGGGCCGCCGCCGGCGCAAGCGGATCGAAGATCCCCAGCAGCGCATGGGAATAGCCCTGTTCGTCGCCCTGGATCAGCTCGGGGTAGTTGAAATCATCGCCGGTATACATCTTCACGCCTGCGGGCAGGCGACGGCGCATCGCGATTTCCTTATCCTTGTCGAGCAGGCTGATCTTGATCCCGTCGACCTTGGCAGTGTTGCGGGCGATCACCTCCAGCGCGACCTCCATCTGCGCGTCGAAATCCCGGGCGCCCCAATAGCCGGCCAGTTGCGGGTCGAACATCTCGCCCAGCCAGTGCAGCACGACGGGGCGGTCGCAGCCCGCCAGCACGGCATCATAGGCGCGGATGTAATCGGCGGGGCCGGTGGCGACCCGCACCAGCGCCCGGCTCGCCATCACGATCAGATCGCCGCCCAGAGCCTGGATCGCATCGGCCTGCATGAGATAAGCGCGGATCACATCCTCAACACCCTGCGCATCCCCGGGCGCCAGATGATCGGTGCCGCAGCCATTGGCCACCAGCGCGTCAGGCAGTTCTTCGCGCGTGCGACGGATCAGTTCCAGCGCCGCGCCCCAGTCAAGGCCCATGCCGCGCTGCGCGGTATCCATCGCCTCGGCAATGCCCAGGCCAAGCCCCGCGAGGTAATGGCGAAACGCCATCGTCTTTTGCCAGTCAATCGCCGCCGGGCCGCCAGGGTCCGCCGCGCTGAACGGGTCCGCGACCACATGCGCGGCGGAATAAACCACCCGCGCCACGTCTTTCGCCAGGGTGCCGGCGGCAATCGGCGTGCCGCTCAGCATATACTCCACCATCCGGCCAGTCTGATCCGGGAGCTTAATCTTCATGGCCGAACCTCAGAAACGAGGGACAAGCAAGCCGCCATCGGCGGAGATCACCTGCCCGGTGGTATAGGGAAGCCGGCCTGACGCCAGGCTGGCAATGATGGCGCCCATATCCCCGGGCGTGCCCACGCGTGGGATCAGCGTCAGCCCGGCCTCGGCGCGGGCGCGGTAGCCTTCGATGACGGCGGCGGTCATATCGGTGGCGATCAGGCCAGGCTGTACGTCATAGACCGCAATCCCCTCGGCCCCGAGCCGGGCGGCGAGCGTTCTCGACACCATCGCGGCGGCGGCCTTTGAGGCACAATATTCGGCGCGCTGCACCGCCACCGCCACCGCATTCGACGAGGTGACATTGACGATGGCGTGGAAATCCGGCCCGCGTTCGCGCGACAGCAAAAGCCGCGCAAAGGCCTGGGAGAGGAAGAACATCGCCTTGGTGTTGATGGTCAGGCAGCGGTCCCAGCTGGCCTCGGTCACATCGAGCAGATCACCCCGGCTGAGGACACCGACACCCGCATTATTGACCAGCGTGGTCAGGGGGCCAAGCGCGGCCTCGATCCGGGTCAGCGCGCCCGTATGGGCCGCTATGTCGCTGACATCAAAGGGCGCAGCAATCACCCGCGCGCCACTTGCCGCCAGGGTGGCGACGGCGGCGCGCAGTTCCTCATCATCGGCCGGGCCATTCAGCGCGACGGCAAAACCTTCGGCTGCCAGCGCCTTTGCCGCAGCCAGCCCGATCCCGCGCGAAGACCCGGTAACCAGCGCGACCCGGCTCATGCCAGCGCGCCTTTTTTCAACAGTTCCCGCGCGATGATCATGCGCTGGATCTGCTGCGTCCCCTCATAGATCTGGCAGATCTTGGCATCGCGATAGAGGCGCTCGACCTCGAAGCCGCGAATATAGCCCGAGCCGCCAAAGACCTGCACCGCATCCGCCGTCCGCGCCACCGCCATATCGCCCGCGAAGCATTTCGCCATCGAACAGGCCCGCGTCGCGTCCTCGCCCGCGTCGATCTTATGCGCGGCCGAGCGCACCAGCAGCCGCGCCGCCTCGATATCCTTGGCCATATCCGCAAGCAGCCATTGCACGCCCTGGAATTCGGCGATCTGCTTGCCGAATTGCTTGCGGGTGGCGGCGTAATCCACCGCAGCCTCCAGCCCCGCCTGGCCGATGCCGACCGCGAGCGAGCCGATCCCGACCCGGCCCTTGTCCAGCACCGACATCATCATATGAAAGCCCCGGCCCTGGTCGCCCAGCAGCGCCTCCTGCCCGAGTTTCACATCGGTGAAATTCAACGCGCCGACCTGGCTCGCGCGCTGGCCCATCTTGTGTTCCTTGGGACCACGCTCGACGCCCGGGCCGTTCAGATCGACGATGAAGATCGACATGCCGCGATTGCCGGCAGCTTTATCCGTCACCGCCAGCACGAAGCCGAGATCGGCGACCGGCGCATTATGGATCCAGATCTTGCCACCATTCAGCCGCCAGCCCGCGCCATCCGGCGTGGCGATGGTGCGGATCCCCGAGACATCGGTGCCGGCCTCGGGCTCGGTGATGCAATAGGCGACCTTTTTGCGCATGGCGAGAATGTCGGGCAGCAGCGCGCGCTGACCGGCTGTGCCATGCCGCACGAGGAGGCTCGAGATCAGCTCGACCAGACCGCATTGATCGGCCACGCTGGCATAGCCGCGCGACAGCTCTTCCATCACCACGGCATAGGTCAGCGTGTCGAAACCCGGGCCGCCGAATTCCTCGGGCACACCGATGCCGAACAGGCCAAGCTGTGCCATTTCCTCGTAGATTTCCGCAGGGAAGCGCTCGTCGCGATCCAGCGCCTCGGCGGCGGGCCGGATCGTCTCATCGGCGAAACGCCGCGCCATATCGCGCACCTGCACCTGCATCCCGGTCAGAACCATCGCCCCCTCCCCTGGAGTATGTAACCACTGCGTTTGTAACCGAATGGTTAGTAACTAATCAGTTACATATTTTGATCTCTCCCCTGCCGTCAAGACGGAAAATCAGGCGCAGCCGGATCAGAGGTGAACGGGCGACAGGCTTGCGAAAGCGCTGCGACTATGCCAATAACGCACCATATGGTTACTTTGGGAGGAGAACCGCATGCATCCCGCTCAGAAGCGCCGCTTCGGCCGTGTCGATCTTGACGTTACCGCCTTTGCCTTCGGCACCGCGCCGGTCGGGAACTTCCTGCGGGAGATCGACGAAGACACCTCGCAAGAGATGTTCCGCCACGCCTGGGAGGGCGGCGTGCGATTCTTCGATACCGCGCCGATGTATGGCCATGGGCTGGCGGAAATCCGCACCGGCCAGGCTTTGCGCTGGAAAAACCGCGATGATTTCGTGCTGGCATCCAAGGTCGGGCGGGTGCTGCATCCGGCGCCGCGCGGCTCGGTCGACTTCGCGCCCTGGGTCAATGCGGCGCCGTTCCGGATGGAATTCGATTACAGCTATGACGGCACGATGCGCGCGTTCGAGGACAGCCTGCAGCGTCTCGCGCTGGAGCGGATCGACATGATGTTCATCCATGATATCGACGTTTTCACCCGTGGCGCCGAGCAGCCCGAAGTCTTTGCACAAGCGATGGATGGCTGCTGGCGCGCGCTGGCCAGCCTGCGCGACCAGGGGGTGGTGAAAGCCATCGGCGTCGGTGTCAATGAATGGGAGGTCTGCCAGGCCGCCCTTGAGCAGCGCGATTTCGACTGTTTCCTGCTGGCCGGCCGCTACACTCTGCTGGAGCAGGACGCGCTGGACGGGTTCCTGCCGCTTTGCGAGGCGCGCGGTGCGGCGGTGGTGGTGGGCGGTGGCTTCAATTCGGGCATCCTCGCCACCGGCGCGGTGCCGGGGGCGAAATACAATTACGCCCCCGCCCCGGCCGCGATCATGGAAAAGGTCGCAAAGATCGAGGCCGTCTGCGCCGAATACAACGTACCGCTGCCGGCGGCGGCGCTGCAATTCGTGGTGGCGCATCCGGCGATCCCCTCCTTCTGCGCCGGCACCCGCACCGTCGGGCAGCTGGAGCAGAACCTCGCCTGGTTCAGCCATCCGATCCCGGCGGAATTCTGGGCGGCGCTGAAGACGCGCGGCTTGCTGCGCGAAGACGCTCCGGTCCCGGTGTGACACGGCTGCTGGCGCCGGGGCGCTACGGTCTGGCTGACCTGCACCCCGGCGATGTGGTCGAAACCGGCAGCCGCGTGGTCACCGCCGCGATGATCGACGCCTTTGCGGATCTCACCGGCGACCGTTTCGCGATCCATATGAGTCGTGAGGCCGCCGCAGAGCATGGTTTTGCGGGTCGGGTGGCCCATGGGCTGCTGGTTCTGTCGCTGGTTGACGGGCTGAAGAACCAGGCGCCGGCGCAATTCCGCGCAGTGGCCTCGCTGGGCTGGGATCAGAGCTTCACCGCACCGGTCCTTGCCGGCGACCGGATCACGGCGCGGATCGAAGTGGTGGATATGCGGGCGACCAAGGACCCGGGGCGCGGTATCGTCACGCTGGACTTCACGGTGACAAACCAGCATGGCACCCTGGTGCAGCGCGGGCGCAATCAGGTGATGTTGCTGGCCTGACCCGCCTCAGCGGATCAGGATCGCGCGGAAATCATTGACATTCGTGCCGGTCGGCCCGGGCTGGAACAGATCACTCAGCGCGTTGAACGCCCCCCAGCTGTCATGCGCGGCCAAAAGCCCGGCAGGGTCCAGCCCAAGGTCGCGCAGCCGCGCCGCCGTCGCCCCGGTGGCAAAGGCGCCGGCATTCTGCCCGGAGCCGTCAATGCCATCGGTATCCGCCGCCAGCGCCGCGAAATTCACGCCCTCGGCGGCCAGCGCAAGCGCCAGCAGGAATTCGGAATTGCGCCCGCCCCGGCCTTTGGCCCGCAGCGTCACCGTGGTCTCACCGCCCGACAGCAGCAGGACGGGGCGGCGGAAGGGGCGGTCGCGCAAAGCGGTCTCGCGCGCGATGGCAGCATGAACGCGACCGACCTCGCGCGCCTCGCCCTCCATCGCGTCAGAGAGGATCACCGCCGGCACACCCGCCGCCTCGGAGCGCGCCGCCGCCGCCTCCAGCGCGATGCGCGCCGAGGCGATCACGCGGGTCTGATGCCGCGCGAAAACCGGGTCATCCGGGTGCGGCGCCGTGCCTTCATCACTGCCCAGCCAGGCCTGCACCGGACGAGGCAAGGCGATGCGCCAGCGCTCTGCCAGCGCCCGCGCCTCAGCCCGGCTGCCCGCATCCGGGATGGTCGGGGCCGAGGCCACCTGGGCCGGATCATCCCCCGGCACATCCGAGACGACCAGCGTGACCACCGGCGCAAGGCTTGCCGCTGCCAGCCGCCCGCCCTTGATCCCCGAGACCTGTTTGCGGATCGCATTCATCACCGAGATCGGCGCGCCCGAAGCCAGCAGCGCCGCGTTCAGCGCGGCCTCATCGGCAAGTGTCAGCCCGCCGGGCGGCGCGGGCAAAAGGGCCGAGCCGCCGCCACAGATCAGCGCCACCACCAGATCCTCCGGCCCCGCTTCGCGCACCGCATGAAACAGCGCCGCGCTGGCGGCAAGACCGGCGGCATCGGGCACCGGATGCGCCGCCTCCACCACCCGGATGCGGCCCGCCGGACATGCGTAGCCGTAGCGCGTCACCACCATCCCCGAGAGCGGCCCGGGCCAGAGCCGGTCAAACGCCGCCGCCATCTGCGCCGCCCCCTTGCCGGCGCCGACCACCACCGTGCGGCCGCGCGGCACGGGCGGCAAATGCGCCGCCAGCGCGCCCTCGGGCATGACGGACGCGACCGCCGCGGTGAAGAGCCCGGTCAGAAATGCGCGATCCGCTTCGGTCATGGGGCGGTCATGTCGAGGTCAAAGACGAACACACCCCCGGCGCCACCGTCGAGTTCCGAGACGATTTCCGCCCCGATCTGCTGATGCTCACTGTCCGCCAGATAGGCGTCACGCACCGCCGCGTCGCGCATATCGAACCAGAAGACATCGTTGAAGCCGCGCACAAGCGGCAGCTCGACCGAGCAATTGGCAAAGCTGCGGAAGCCGGCAAGCCCGTCGATCCGACCCTGCAATCCTGCAAGCTTTGCGTAAAGCGCGGCTTTGCGGTCGGGGCTGACCCCGGCCCGGAACCGCAGGGCAACAATATGGCGTATCATGCTGGATCTCCTCCAAAATCCGGTTGTCGTCCGGCGGCGCGGGCGGCGAGCCCCTCGCGCAGATCGGGCCCGCGCGCGGCGGCAAGCCCGGCCAGCGCGTCAATCACCCGCCCGCCTTCTTCGCCCTCGGCTGCGTTGATCATCATCTTGCTCAGCGCCACCGCCTCGGGTGACAGCGTAACGATCCGCGCGGCCATCTCGCGGGCAAGGATCAGACCACCGCCTTCCGGCGCAATACGGTCGGCCAGCCCAAGATGCCGCGCCTCTTCGGCGCCGAAGACCTCACCCGCCAGCAGCATCCGCCGCACTGTTTGCGCGCCAAAGCGACGGGTGGCGCGCTGCGTGCCGGACCAGCCCGCGATGATCCCCAGCCCCGGCTCGGGCTGGCCGATCCGCATATGCGCCTCGGCAATCCGGAAATCGGCGCAGGCGGCAAGCTCCAGCCCGCCGCCGAGGCAATGGCCATTCAACACCGCGATCACCGGCACCGACAGCCGCGCCAGCGCATCGAAGGCGGCATTGCCATCGCGCAGCCAGCGCATCGCGAAGTCACGCGCAGACAGCGTGCTCCAGGCCGCGATGTCGCCGCCGGCACAGAAAGCGCGCCCCCCCGCCCCGGTCACGATCAGCACCCGCGCGGATGATTGCTCGACCCTGCGGCAAAGTTCCGGCAGCGCCGCCAGCATCGCCGCAGACAGCGCGTTCCGCTTTTCCTCACGCCGGATCGTCAGGGTCGCGACCGGACCGTCAAAGGTCAGATCGAGCCGCTGAACGCTCACAGCCGCAGCCCGAACAGGCCGGGCTGGAAAAGAGCGGCGTCCATCAGCCTCAGATCGGGCGAGACATGCAGCGCCACGTCGGTCTGGTCGAGAATGTCGCGCCTGAGATCGACCCCCGGCGCAATTTCGGTCACGGTCAGGCCGGCCGGTTCCAGCTGCAGGACGCAGCGCTCGGTCACATAGGTCACCTGCTGGCTCTGAGCGCGCGCCCTCCGCCCAGAGAAACTGACCTGATCGACCTTCGGCACGATTTTGGCGATCTTGCCCTCGCGGTCGATCACAAGGCGGCCCTCCTCGATCCGCATCTTCGCACCCGCGTTGAAATTGCCCGAAAACACGATGCGGCGGGCGCGGGCGGTGATATCGACAAAGCCCCCCGCCCCGGCGGTGCGATGCGGCGTCGCCGCCAGGCGGCTGACATTGACCGAGCCATCGGCGTCGATCTCAAGGAAGGACAAGAGCGAGCAATCGAACCCCGCCGACTGGAAATAGATGAACTGATGCGGCGAGGCGACAAAGGCCTCGGCATTCGACGCGCAGCCGAATTTGAAATCCAGAAGCGGCACGCCCCCCACCGGCCCCTGTTCGATCACCCAGGTCACCGCGCCATGCAGCCCCTCTTCCATCAGGATGCGCGGCACATTGGCCGAGATGCCAAAGCCCAGATTGACCGCCTGGCCGGATTTCAGCTCTTGCGCGACACGGCGCGCGATCACCTTGCCAATGCCGAATTCCGGCAGGCGAAAACTTGACAGCGGCCGGAAAATCTCGCCCGAGATCGCCGGGTCATATTGGGTCGCGGTGGTCTGCAACTGGTCGGGCGCCTCGACGATCACATCGACAAGAATCCCCGGCACTTTCACATCATGCGGCCCCAGAGTGCCGCGCGCCGCCACCCGTTTCACCTGGGCAATGATGATACCGCCCGCGCCGCGCGCCGCCAGCGCCATTTCCATCGCACCCAGCGTCGCCGCCTCATGTTCAAAGGTCAGATTGCCATTCTCATCGGCGGTGGTGGCGCGGATGATCGCCACATCGGGGCGCAAAGCCGGGAAATGCAGCCAGTCCTCGCCGTCGAAATCCACCCGCCGGACCAGAGGCGTCGCCCGGGCGGTGGCATTCATCGCACCGCCCTCCAGATCGGGGTCCACGAAGGTCTCCATCCCCACTTTGGTCAGCACACCCGCCCGCTGCGCCGCCCCGTCTCGCAGCATGTCGAAGATCACACCCGAGGGGAAATTATAGGCGGCGAGATCTTCGGCGAGGATGCGCTGCCAGATCAGCGGCGGTTCGGCATTCGATGGCCCCGAAGGATAGGAGCCGCCGATGATGCGCCGGATCATCCCCTTATGGGCGATGTGATCGACGCCCGGGGTTCCGAACATATCGCCGGCGGCAATCGGGTGGATGGTGGTCAGATCCTTCGGCGCGCCCTCGGCGAGAAAGCGTTCGCCAAGCGCCCTGAGCACCGCATCCGGGCATAAGAGCCCCGAGGACGCGTTCACCGCCACCATCGCGCCGCTGCCAATCAGCTGTACCGCCTCGGCTGCGGTCCTGACCTTATTCATCATCCCCCTCCCATTCCGGTTGGCAATAAGTAACTAACCAGTTATAAGAATAGAGCGCCATCACACACCTTAGCAAGGGGCAATCTCGATTACCCCGGCGGCCGGCAGAGACCAGGGGGAAACGCAATGGGAGGAGAAAAATGAACATATTGTTTTCAAAGACATGGCAGCGATCTTTCGGGACATTTCCCCTGAAAGACAGCGTACTGGAAGCAGCCATTGCCGCCGCGATCGAGACCGGCTACCGCGCTTTCGACACCGCGCAGATGTATGAGAATGAATCGACGACCGGCGCCGCGCTGGCGGCCAGCGGCCTGCCTCGCAGCGCGCTTTGCGTGACCACCAAGGTCGGGGTCGGGAATTTCACGACCGGGAAGTTCATGCCTTCGGTCGAGGCCTCGCTTGCCGCGCTGCAGCTGGACCAGGTCGATATGCTGCTGCTGCACTGGCCCGACCCTTCGGGCGACAATGCGCGCTCGCTTGATCTCTTGCAGGAGGCGCAGGCGCGGGGCCTTACCCGCCATATCGGGCTCTCGAATTACACCGCCGCGATGATGCGCGAGGCGCGGGCGCGGGTTTCGGGGCCGCTGGTGGTGAACCAGGTCGAATTCCACCCGCTGCTGGATCAAAGCCGGCTGCTGGCGGCGGCGAATGAGACCGGCATCCCGCTCAGCTCTTACTGTTCGGTCGCGCGGGGCGAGGTGTTCCGCTATCCGCTTTTCGCGGAAATCGGGGCCAGTTACGGCAAAAGCGCCGCCCAGATCGTCTTGCGCTGGATCCTGCAAAAGGGGTTGCCGATCACCACCATGTCGACAAAGCCGGAAAACATCCGCGCCAATTTCGAGGTGATGGATTTCACGCTTTCCTCCATCGACATGGCCCGGATCGACGCGCTGAACGCGACCGGCTTTCGCGTCGTCGGGAGAGACAAGGTGCCCTACGCGCCCGAATTCGACTGATGCGAAAAGGGGCGGCCCACCAGCCACCCCTTCCGCGCGCGCCGTTCTTCCCGGGCGCTTGTCTTGCCCGGGCATTTGTCTTCAGTGATTGCCCCGGATCAGATCTGCGGCGCGTTCGGCGATCATAATCGTCGGCGCATTGGTGTTTGACCCCACCAGCGAGGGCATCACCGAACTGTCGCAAATCCGGATCCCGTCGAGCCCCCGGATCCGCAGATCCGGCGCGACCACCGCCATCTCATCCGTGCCCATCTTGCAGGTGCAGGTCGGGTGATAGGATGTCCGGCCATATTGCCGCGCATAGGTCTCGTAATCTGCCCGGGTTCTGACGCTGTTATCCGGAAACCGGATCTCGCGGATGTATTTCTGCAGGCTCGGCTGGCTGAAGATCTCACGGCTGAGCTTCACCCCCTCGACCGAGACCCGCAAATCATCCGGATGGCCAAGAAAATTCGGATCAACCACCGGATTGTCCTTTGGGTCGGCAGACCGCAGGGTCACCGTGCCGCGCGCCTTCGGGCGCAAAGTATAGCTGTTCAGCGTGATCCCCGAGCTGCCCTTGCGAACCGAGGGCACCCCGGCCTCTGCCCCGGCCCCGGCAAGGAAGTGGAATTGCAGATCCGGCGCCGGGGCGGAACCCGGCCCGTCCGCATACCAGAACGCCCCGCCCTCGACGACATTCGACGTCACCGGGCCCGAGTTGAACAGCATATATTGCAGCCCGGCCCAGACCATCCGGTGCAGGCTGTTGTATTTGTCAAGGCTGTCATGGCCCTTCAGCTCGGCCACGATGTCGATGCCGAAATGGTCCTGGAGGTTCTGGCCGACGCCGGGCAGATCCTGCACCACTTTGACGCCATGGCTTTGCAGATGCGCCGCCGGGCCAATACCCGACAGCATCAGCAGCTTCGGGCTGCCGACAGCGCCGGAGGTGACGATCACCTCCGCCTCGGCCCGCGCCTGATGCACCGCAGACCCGAGCGCATACTCCACCCCGGTCGCGCGATTGCCCTGGAAGCTCAGCCGCAACACCTGGGCGCCCGTGATCAGCCGCAGGTTCTTGCGGCCAAGCGCCGGGCGCAGGTAACCCACCGCTGCCGAACAGCGCCGGTTGTTCCGGATCGTGGTCTGATAGACCCCGGCCCCGGCCTGTTCCGGCCCGCTGAAATCCGGGTTGTAGTTCAGCCCGCGCTCCTGACAGCTTTGCACGAAAGCAAGCGTTGTCGGGTTCGGCGAAGGCAGGTTCGAGACACCGAGCGGCCCATCGGTGCCATGCCACGCGCCCGACAGCACCGTATTCCCCTCGGAGCGCAGGAAATATTTCCGCACCTGATCAAAGCCCCAGCCGGTGGCGCCCTCGGTGACCCAGCGGTCGTAATCCGACGGATGGCCGCGCGTGAAAATCTCGGCATTGATCGACGAACCGCCCCCCAGCACCCGCGCCTGGGCGTAAGGGATCTCGCGATTCATCGCGTGTTTTTGCGGTGCGGTCACCAGCCCCCAGGTCAGGGGGCCGGTGGTCATTTTGGCAAAGCCCACCGGCATATGGATCAGGGGATGGCTGTCGCGCTTTCCTGCCTCGATAAGGCAGACCCGGACCGCCGGATCCTCGGAAAGCCGCGCCGCCAGCACACAGCCGGCCGAGCCGCCCCCCACGATCACATAATCGAACACATCCGCCATCAGCCGATCCAGTGGTTGCGCTTGCCCAGTTCGATATGGACCGATTTCACCTGGGTATATTCCTCGACGCCGTAGACACCCGCCTCGCGGCCCCAGCCCGATTGCTTGAAGCCGCCAAGCGGCATTTCCGGGCCGCCTGCCATAATCGTATTCACCCAGAACCGACCGGCGCGAATACGGCGCGTGGCCAGAAGCGCTGTGTCGAGATCCTTTGACCAGACGCTCGCGGCCAGACCATAGACGGTATCATTGGCCAGCGCGATGGCCTCTTCGACGGTATCAAAGCGGAACGAGGACAGCACCGGGCCGAAGATTTCATCGCGGGCAATCGACATCTCCGGTGTGACGCCGGAAAACAGCGTCGGGCGGATATACTGCCCCGCGCCAAGGTCGATCACATCGCCGCCGGTCACCAGCCGCGCGCCCTCGGCCTGGCCTTTGGCGATATAGGACAGGATCGTGTCATTCTGCGCATTGGTGGTGATGGCCCCCACCTGGGTCGCCTCATCCAAAGGGTCGCCGACGCGGATCTTCGCCATTTTCGCAGCCAGCAGCGTCTCGAATTCTTCGGCCACCTCGCGCGCGACGATCAGGCGCGATGGCGACACACAGCATTGCCCGGTGTTGAAGCTGATCCCGAAGGCGGCAGCATCGGCGGCATCTGCCAGATCGGCGTCTTTGAAGACAACGATCGGGTTCTTGCCGCCCAGCTCAAGCCCCAGTTTCTTGAAGTTCGAATCCGCCGCCGCATGGACGCAGGACCGCCCCACCGCAGTCGAGCCGGTGAAGGAGAGCATATCGACATCCGGATGTTCGGTCAGCGCCTGGCCAATCACCCGGCCCGACCCCGTCACCACATTGTAAACACCCGCCGGCAGGCCCGCCTCGGCAAGGATTTCGGCAAGGATCAGCGTGGTGGCGCTGGTCACTTCCGAGGGCTTCACCACCATCGTGCAGCCGGAGGCCAGAATGAAGGGCACCCGTTCGCACAGGATCAGGAAGGGGAAATTCCATGGCGTGATCAGGCCGACAACACCCACCGGCTCGCGCAGGACCATGCCGAAAAGCTTGTCGCCAAGGCTGTTGAAACTGTCGCCATGCAAGAGCCGCGCCGCGCCAGCGCCGGTCTCGAAACAGGCGATGCAGCCCTCGATCTCCGCCCGCGCCTGGGAAATCGGCTTGCCGTTTTCCAGCACTTCCCAATAGGCGATCTCATCACGGCGGGCGCGCAGGATTTCGGCGGCGCGCAACAGAACACCGCCCCGTTCAGCCCCCGAAAGCCCCGACCAGCGGCGGTCCTCAAAGGCGCGGCGGGCGGCAGCGACGGCGGCGTTCAGATCCTCCACCGTGCAGCGCGGGATCTCGGTCACCGGCACGTCATGCGCGGGGGAGTGGCGGGTGAAGATCTCGCGCCCGCCCTCCCATTTGCCATCCAGCCAGAAGCCGAAGCGGCGCGGGCCTGCCGGCAGCGCCAGGCTGCGTGTCGTCTTGTCCATGATATCCTCCCCTGCGCCGCGAGGAGCGGGCGCGGCGATAAGTAACTATATGGTTATTAATCTGTCAAGCCAGCCGGCCTCAGCCGGGGCCGATCACGATCTGGGTTTTCAGGTCCCGGGGCCGCGCCGCGAAACTCTCGAACGCTTCCTGAATCCGGTCGAGCGGATAGCTGGCGCGGGTAAAGGCATCGGTGCGGAACCGGCCATGGGTCAGCAGCACAAGCGCCTCATGCATATCCTCCCCCATCCCTGCGACCGAGCCTTTGAGGCTGTTTTCACGCAGGATGGTGTCGAGAATATTGACCTCGACCGCCGCCTCCGGCCCGGTCAGGCCAAAGAAGGCAACATGGCCGCCTTTGCGGATCAGCCGAAAGGCCTCGGTGTAAAGGCGCGGCGAGCCGACGCTTTCGATGACCAGATCGGCGCCGCGCCCGCCGGTCATTTCCAGCACGCGGGCCTGCAGCAGCGCGGGGTCGGAAACCGCAGCATCGGCCCCGGCCTCCAGCGCCATGCGGCAGCGGTCTTGCGACAGGTCTGCCACGATGATCGGGGCGACGCCGCAAAGCCGCAGCATCTGCACATGCAGGTTGCCGACCGGCCCGGCCCCGAGCACCACCGCCGATTGACCGATGCCGGCGCCGGCCTTCCTGGCCGCCCTGACCACGCAGGCGACCGGTTCGACCAGCGCCAGCAGCTCGGGCGCGGCATTTTCCGGCGCCGGGATCACCAGCCGCGCCGGCAGCGCGACATAGTCCGCGAAAGCGCCATCGCGCGAGATGCCCAGCTGCGCCATATCGGGGCAGTTCAGCACCTCGTTCCGACGGCACCAGAAACAGGTGCCGCAACCGATATTGATATCGGCCACAACGGTCTGGCCCTGGGTAAGGCTGGCAACCTCTGCCCCCAGGTCTTCGATCACGCCGCAAAACTCGTGCCCAGGGATCAGTGGCAGGCTGTCAGCGGCGTAAGCCCCATGAAACATATGCAGATCGGTGCCGCAAATGCCGGTGCGGGTCACCCGGATCAGCGCATCCCGCGGGCCGACTGCCGGCCGGGGCACCTCGCGGATCTCAAACCGGCCCGGCGCGGTCAGCACGGCGGCGCGCATCATTTCACCACCCTCAGTTTTGATCGGTCGATGGTCAGCGCGATGGCGGCAATCAGCACCAGGCCAAAGACCATCTGCTGACGGGTGGCGTCGATTTCGAAATACAGCATCGAGGCACGGATCACCGCGACGATCAGCGTGCCGATCACCGTGTTCAACACACCCCCCACCCCCCCGGTCAGCGGCGTGCCACCCACCAGCACCGCCACAATCGCCGGCAAGAGGAAGCCATTCGCAATCGTCGGCGCCCCGCCCGAGAGTTTCACCGAGAACAACAGCCCCGCAATCGCCGCCAGCGCGCCCGATAGCGCGAAAGCGAGGATCTTGTAGCGCGCCACATTCAGCCCCGAGGCCGCCGCCGCCAGCTCTCCGGCGCCGACCGCCTTCAGCGCCCGTCCCAGCACCGTCCGGCGCTCGATGAAAAGACACAGCAGCAACAGGGCGGCGGCCAGGAACAGCTCGTTCGGGATGATGCCGGTGCGCCCGATCATCCAGCCGAAACTCGCGTCGCGCTGGCTGGCATCCATGAACAAAGCCTTCTGGCCGGAAAGCCATTGCGCCAGCGAAAACGCCACGCCGCCAATCGCGAGGGTCGAGATGAAGGAGGGCACTTTCAGCTTTGTCGTGATCACCCCCGAAAGGGTGCCGAACAGAAAGCCCGCCAGCACGCAAAGCACCGCCACAAAGGCCCCCATCGAGGCGAGGTAAATCGAGGCGATCACCGTCACCAGATTGGCCATCGACTGCGCCGAAAGGTCGATGCCGCCGATATAGATGGCGAAGGTCAGACCCAGTGCCATGATGAACAAAGGCACGATATCGCCGGCCAGCATCAGCAGGTTCGACGGCGCCAGGAATGTCGGATTGGCAATGCCGACGAAAGCGGTCAGCACCACCAGCGTCAGCCAGGGCAGATGCGGTTTGATGCGCTGAAAATCCATCATCGCCCCCTCAGATCATGTAATGAAGCAGATCGAACAGCGTCGGTTTCGCACCCGGCGCGCCGTCGAATTTCTGCTGAATGACCCCGTCCTTCAGGACAAGGATCGTGTGGGAAAGCCCGATCGCCTCTTCCAGCGTATCGGCGACCAGCACCACGCCCACGCCATCATCCGACATGTCGCGGATCATGTCATAGACATCCTCCTTGGCACCGATATCGAGGCCACGCGTCGGGTGGTCCAGCAGCATGATATCCGAGCCGCCGGAGCGCCATTTCGACAGCACCACCTTTTGCTGATTGCCGCCCGAAAGATTGCCGCAATCGGCAAATTCGGAATGCGCCTTGATCGAGAGCTTTTTGATCCAGTCGCGCGCCAGCGCCTTTTCCTCGCCTGTGCGCAACACGCCGGCACCGGAATAGCGGCGCATCTGCGAGAGCGTCATATTCTCGTAAACGCTCATCCCCGCGACGATGCCCTCGATCTTGCGTTCACGCGGGACATAGCCGACGCCCTGCTCCACCGCATTGCGCGGGGAGAAACGGGTGACCTCGCGCCCTTTGATCGAGACACGGCCGGCAAGCGGCGTGCGCATGCCGAAAATGGTGCGCAAAACCGCCTCGCGGCCCGAGCCTTCGGTGCCAACGAGGCACAGAACCTCACCGGCATGAAGCTTCAGCGACACTTCGGCCGCGCGGCCCGGGAAACGGACGCGGTCCATCTCGACCAGCACGCGCGAGGGATCATAGGGTTTCTGCCGCGGCTCGCGGTAATATTCCTTATCGACCGAGCGGCCGACCATCTTCTTCTGGATCGCCTCGACATCCGAGGCGCCGCGCGTCACCACATCAACCACCTGGCCGTCCTTCATCACATAGATGCGGTCGGACAGCTCCATCACCTCGTCCATGCGGTGGCTGACGAAGATGAACGATGCGCGCGAGGTGAGTTCCCGCACCAGGCCGAACAAAAGTTCAACCTCTTCGCGGTTCAGAACCGAGGTCGGCTCATCCAGCAGGATCACCAGATCGCCCTCGACCCGTTCCTCCAGCGTCAGCACCTTGGCCAGTTCGACCAGCTGGCGCTGCGCGAAGGAGAGATCCGCCGTGACCATGCCCGGGTCGATATCCAGTTTCACCTTGGCCAGCTGGCGGCGCGTCGCCGCCGCCATGGCGCGGCGGTTGATCACGCCGAAGCGGACGAATTGCGCCTCCTGCCCCAGGAAGACATTCTCCATCACCGTAAGGTTCGGGATCAGCGATTGCTCCTGGAACACCATGCCGATGCCCTGCTCCATCGCCTGGCGCGGATTGGCGAAATGCACCGCGCGCCCGTCGATGGAAATCTCGCCGCCATCGGGCTGATAGGCGCCGTAGATCACCTTCATAAGGGTGGATTTGCCGGCGCCATTCTCGCCGACAAGGCCGACGACCTCGCCACGTTTCACCTCGAAATCCACCGCTTTCAGCGCATGGACGCCGGGAAATTTCTTGTCGACCGCTTTCAGCTGATACATCGCCCGGCCCTCACTTCACGAAACTGACAAGGCGGCGGTCGGTGGAAAGGACCACGGCGAGGATCACCATCAGCCCCAGCACCCCGTCCTGGAGGTAATCGGGCAGTCCGATCACCACCATGCCGTTATTGATGACATTGACGATCAGCACGCCGACGACCGCGTTCCACACCCCGCCGATACCACCCCAAAGCGCAACGCCCCCGACCACCGCCGAGGTGATCGAGATGAACATGAAGTTATTGCCGGTAGCGGTTTCCGCGATGCCGATCCGCGCCACCGCCATCAGCGCGCCCAGCGCGTAGAAGGCGCCGGCAAGCGTGAAGCCGATCACCCGCACCCGCCGCGTGTTCAGCCCCGAGGCATGGGCCAGTTCCTCGCCGCCGCCGACCGCATAGAGATTGCGCCCGATGGTGGTCCGGGTCTGAATGAACCAGGCGATCAGCACGAAACCGAAGGCCAGCCAGACCATCAGCGGAAAGCCTGCAAAGCGGAAGGTCAGAAGGCCCCTGAACAGCTCATCCTCGACCCGGATCCGGTCGCCGCCGGTCATCATCAGCGCAAGACCGGTGCCGACGAAACCGAAAGCAAGGCTCGCCATGAAAGAGGGGATCTGCAGCTTTACATGCAGCCAGCCGTTCAGCATCCCGAACACCGCCCCCGCCAGCACCGCCGCCGGCAGTGCGATCCAGGCCCAGGAGGCCAGCGTGCCCCCCAGCTGCAAAAACACCGTGGCAAACAGCACGGCGGTAACCGAGACCGCCCCCTCCATCGACAGGTCGATCGACCCCATGATCAGGATGAAGGTCACCCCGATCGCCACCATCAGCGCCGGCGTCGCGGCCAGCGCGATCCGCGCCGCATTGCGCAGCGAGAAGAAACTCGGATTGAGGATCGTGAAGAAGACGACCAGCGCGATCAGCACCAGAAACGGTGCCCATCTGAGCAAGGTCGCGCGCGAGATGCGAGCGCCCAATTGCAGCCCCCCGATTTGTGGAAATCCGGTCAGGGGGCCACGCCTGGCGCGGCCCCTCTTATACCCGGCTTACTTATACTGGATCTGACCATTGCCCGGACCCCAGAAATCGGTCCAGTCATAGGTCGGTGTCGCGTCGAGATTGGTTTTCCTGAACTCTTCGGCATCGGCTTTGGTGATCAGCACGGTCGGGCCGTAGAATTCGCGATGTTCGGGCGGCTCTTCCGAGGGCTTAAAGGTGCCGATGGCCGCGTGATAGGACAGAGCCGAGGTGATACCGCCACCCCAATAGGGGTTGGTCGAGACGGTGCAGAGGATATCGCCCTTCATCACCAGCTCGACCGCCTGGAGATTGCCGTCATATGAGACGACCGGCATCCCCTCGATCCCTTCGGCACGCAAAGCCTCCAGCACCCCGTAAGCGATGGTGTCATTGGCGCAGTGGACGCCCTTGATCTCATCGCCGTAGCGGGTGAGGAAGCTCGCCATCAGCTCATTGGCCTTTTGCGTATCCCAGTCGGCCGGCTGCGCGTCGAGCAGTTCGATATCCGGGAAATCCTTCAGCGCATTTTTCAGCCCGTTCAGCCGTTCAATCGCCGGGTTGTTCGCCGCGATGCCACCCAGATGGACGACGCCCCCCTTGTTGCCCATCGCCTCGAAGAGGATGCGCGCGGTCTGTTCCGCCGGCCCCTCATCAGACCAGGTCATGTGGCTGACATAATTGTCACCGAAATCCCAGGGATGCAGGTCGTCGGTCTTGTTCCATATGGTCGAGACATAGCCGCCCGCCGCCTTCACCGCCTCGACGACGGGGCGCGCATTGGGGCTGTCATTGGCATCGCAGGCAATGGCGCAATTGCCGCCGGTTTTCGACAGGAACGCCTTGATATCCGAGAGCGATTTCTCGGACGACCCCTCATTGATCAGATGGGTCATAAAGCCTTTGTCCTTGCCGATGGAGGAGGCAAAGCTCTCACCGCCCGAGACAATGGAATTCCAGTAGGGATTGGTGCGGTCGCGATAGCTCCAGGCCATGGCCGGATCGGTCAGCGCGGCATTTGCGCGGCCGGCCATCCCCATCGGCGCCAGCGCGGCCCCCATGCCGGCGGCCGAGGCCAGCAGGAACTTCCTGCGGCTCAGCGTCTGCGCCTCGATATAATCCCTGATGAAGGTCGACATGCATTTCCTCCCATTTGGCAAGCACGGCTCAGGCCGCGATGTTCTCAGGCTCCGGATAAGACCAGCCGCCGCACTCCCCGATGGAAATGCGCCTCCTTCCTGCATGGCCCTATTCACTTAACGCACTAACTGGTTACTTTCTTGCAACCCCGTGAGTCAAGCGTTTTGATGCGCTTTTCCGTGCTGAGACGAAGGTTCGGCTTTGAAGGTCCGGCGCGCTGGTCTATAGGTCGGGAAAGCCTGGCGGGCCTGATGCCGGCGGGCCGCTTGTCGGAGAAATTGTGTGAGCACCCCGTCAGAGACCGAAGCCGCCGCCGGGGAACCCGCAGCCAGCCCGAAGACCCGCATCCGGATCCGCGATGCCGAGGCCACCCGAACCCGCATTCTTGAAGCCGCCAAACGGGAATTCGCCCGCAACGGCCTTGGCGGCGCCCGGGTCGATGTGATTGCCGAAAAGGCGAAAGCCAATAAGCGGATGATCTACCACTATTTTGAAAGCAAAGAGGGTCTGTTCCAGACCGTGCTGGAGAATGCCTATCTCGATATCCGGGCCGCCGAGCAGCGGCTCAATCTCGACAATCTCGATCCCCGCACCGCGCTGGAGCGGCTGGTGCGGTTCACCTGGGATTACTACCTGAAAAACCCGGAATTCATCACGCTGGTGAACAGCGAAAACCTGCACCGGGCCAAACATCTGAAAAAGTCGGAACTGGTCGCTGCCACCAGCAGAAAGCTGGTCTCGATGGTGGGGGGAATCGTCGAGCGCGGTGTCGCCCAGGGCGTGTTCCGCCCAGGGGTCGATCCGGTTCAGCTCAATATCACCATCGCGGCCATCGGCTTCTATTACTTCACCAACCGGTTCACCGGCACCATCATCTATGAACGCGATCTGATGGCGAAAGAGGCGCTGGAAGAGCGGCTGAGCTTCAATATCGAGACGATCATCCGTCTGGTCAGCGCCTGAGCCATAGTGGCGGGCGAGTTCAGCGCCTGATCCGCCCCACTGACAAGCGCCCGAACAGGCCGGATGGCGGCCATCTGCAATGCGCCCGCCAGGGGTCAGAGTTCGGAAAACAGGCCAAGCGCCTCCAGCGCCGCCCGGGCGCAGGCGATGTCTTCCGCTTCGGCTGCGCCGGAAACCCCGATACCGCCGATCACCTGCCCCTCCAGCACCACCGGCAACCCGCCGCCCCAGACCAGCAGGCGGCTGCGATTGGCAAGTCCGGTGCGCAGCCCCGGTGAGGCATTCATCCGCTCGAACCAGGCGGCAGTGCTTCGCCGCATGGTGGCGGCAGTATAGGCCTTGTCGCCGGCAAAATCGAGAATCGGCGGCGCAACCCCATCCATTCGCAGCGCCGATAACGGGCAGCCCTGGGCATCGGTCACCACCACCGCCACCAGCCAGCCGCTATCCGCCGCATGATCGCGCGCGAGAGCGGCGAGCTTCCAGGCCATGTCGCTGGCGATATTCCGGGTCTCATGGATCATTCCAGTGCCTCCGTCTCATTCATTTGCCGACCCGCATGGTGCGGCCCCGTCCGCCATACGCGCGGATGCAGGGGCCATATGTGGGACAAAGTAAACATTTGGTTACTTGCTGAATAAACGCCGGCGCCGGGGCGCTGTCAAGACGAGGCGCCCCCCCTTCGCCCTCCGCCGCCAAAATCCCGACACTCCGCAAAGCAGCCCCGGGCCAGGCAAGACGCTGTTGACCAGCGCCGCGATCGGCCCGGCAGCGCAGGCATGGTTCCCGGTCAGCGCGCCGGATCATGGCCGGAACCACCGCAAAAACCCGGGCAAATCAGCGCCGCATGCGGCTCCTGACAGGTCTCGCTGTGCCTGCGACCAGGGTGAAACCACCAGGTTGCCCGGCGCATTGATCTCCGAAAAGGGCCTCAGCCCCAATTTAGTGAGAGCTGAACCGGTCCTGGCTCCAACCTGTCGGGCGTCGAGGGCCCGGGCTGCCGGGCGCCAGGGCGGCGCCGGGAAAACGGGTACGGGTCGATGCCGCATGCCCCCTCCCCGGAGCGGCCTCAGGGCCGGCGGTGCGCCGATGGTGACGGCCTCTGTGTCCTTTCGCGCATCCGGCTCAGACCCGCCGGAGCCCGCCACCCCTGCGACCGCCGCTCCTGCGACCACCGAGGCCCTTCAGCCAGGGGTCCGCGACCAGAGCATCCGCGGCTCAGGGCCTGCGCTGATCCGGCGGCGAAGGCCGCATTTCAGGCTGAGGCCCGCTGCCATGGAAACGGTCAGGGCGATGCGGCTTTGGCTCCTCAGTTCCATCAGGCACAGGTTCATGCCAGATCAGGATCCTGGTCAGAACATCGGCCTGGCGCCGTGATGGCGCGCGGCTGCACAGGTTCCCCCGCATGGCCCCGTTCGCAAGGATGGGCATAAAACTGTCCCCCGCGATGAGGTCGTCTGCCGACGCACAGAATTGGCCCGATCCCCGCGCTCCCGCAATGCGGCGACGGCTCGCCCGGCCTTCCTGAACCAGCGGTCCCCCGTCCGGTTTCCTTGCCGATCAATGGGTGGCGCCTTCATCCGAGGTCAGCCCGCCCCTTGTCACGCGGTTCCGCAGGAACATGATGCGCGACCAGGCCGCCATTCCCTGTCAGCAATCCGTCCCGACCGCCCTCCTCATTCCGCACTCCAGAGTTCTGCCCGGCCTTTCGGGCGGCGGCCCGCGCACAAATCCATCAACCAGGCCTGTTTCAGACCTGCCAAAGCCGGCGCGGCGCCAGCCGGCAAGGATGCGGCAAATCCTGCCCCGATGAGCCAGGCTTTCCAGACGCTGCCCGGAAGCCGCCCTGCACTTTGCAACCGTATCGGCGCCGGACAAATCGGCCCGCATCCGCAGAGGCGCCGCCCCCCCTTCATCCCCGCCCTATGCAGATTTCCCGACAGGAAGGCTCTGGCAAAGCACGGTCTTTTCCCGATAAAATTCCACGCGCTCCGACGGTTGTGGCGAGGCGTGCCGTTTAACATGCTGCGAACCTCCGGCACCCATTCCGGCACCTGTGGCGGTTCCCGAAAACACCCGCAGCCGGAGACCAGACCATGCGCCGAACCGCCCTGATTGCCCTTTTCCTGCTTGTCTCGGCGGGGCTTGCCTGGGCGGGCTGGCGGGCCACCCAACCGGCCGAGACTGACGGCACCGCGCCCGAGACGGTTGCGGTGCGCAAGGGCACGATCAGCCAGACAGTGCGCGCAACCGGCGTGATCGAAGCGTCGAGCCTCGTCTCGGTCGGCGCCCAGGTCGGCGGTCAGATCCAGTCGCTGCCGGTCGAGCTCGGCCAGGTGCTCGCCGCCGGCGATCTGGTGGCGCAGATCGACCCCGAGGAACAACAGACCGATCTTCTGCGCGCCGAGGCGTCGCTGGCGCAGATCGAGGCGCAGATCCTCGCGCTGAAGGCCAATATTTCCGAGGCCGAAAAGGCCCTTACCCGCAAGCGCCAGCTGAATGAGAAAGGCCTGACCACCGCCCAGGACCTGGAACCCGCCGAGGCCCAGCTGGAAATCTCCCGCGCCAATCTGAAATCCGCCGAAGCGCAGCGCGCCCAGGCCGGGCTTTCGGTAAAATCGGCGCGGATCGCGCTGGAACGCACCCGCATCACCGCCCCCATCGCCGGCACCGTGGTCGCCATGGTGCTGCGCGAGGGGCAGACGATCAATGCGAATCAGTCCAGCCCGACGGTGATCAAACTGGCGGAGCTGGGCATGATGGTGGTCACGACCGAGATTTCCGAGGCCGATGTGATCCATATCCGGCCCGGCCAGAAAGCCGGCTTCACCCTTTCCGGCGCCCCCGACCTGCAATTCGAAGCGGTGCTGCGCGCGGTGGAGCCCGCACCGGCCTCGATCGCCACCGCCGATAAGGTCGATACCGGAAAAGCCATTTATTACAACGCGCTTTTGGATGTTCCGAACCCCGACGGGCTGCTCAGGATCGGTATGTCGGCCGAGGTCACCATCGCGCTTGCCTCTGAAGAAGACGTGCTGATCGTACCGGCTTCGGCGGTGACACGCAGGCCCGGCGGCGCGGCGCTGGTCCAGGTCTGGGACCCGGCAACTGCGCGCCTCACCGAACGCGAGGTGGAAACCGGCATCATCACCACCCATGAAATTTCGCTGCGCGCAGGCGTGAGCGCAGGAGAGCTGGTCGCGATCACGCCCTCGGCCAGCCGAGCCGGCCCCGCCCGCCCGCGCAACGCGCCGATCTCGCTGTTCTGAGGCCCTGGCCGTGACCAATCCCTGCTCCGCCCCCCTGATCGCGCTCAGCGACCTGAGCCGCCGCTTCACCTCGGGTGATGAGGATCTGACCGTCTTGCACGGCATCAGCCTCAGCATCGGACGCGGCGAGATGGTCGCGATCATCGGCACCTCCGGCTCGGGGAAATCGACACTGATGAATATCATCGGCTGCCTCGACCGCCCCTCGGGCGGCAGCTATCTTTATGACGGCCAGGATGTGGGCCAGATGGACGAGGCCGGCCGCGCCAGGCTGCGCCGGGCGCATTTCGGATTTATTTTCCAACGGTATCAACTGCTTTCCGATCTTGACGCGGTCGGCAATGTCGAGATCCCGGCGATCTATGCCGGCGCCGCCCGCCGGTCGCGCCGCCTGCGCGCGCGCGATCTTTTGCAGCGGCTTGGCCTTGGCGAAAGGCTCGATCACCGGCCCAATGCGCTGTCGGGCGGCCAGCAGCAACGGGTATCAGTCGCGCGGGCGCTGATGAATGGCGGCGAGGTGATCCTTGCCGATGAGCCGACCGGCGCGCTGGACAGCCGCTCGGGGCAGGAGTTGCTGGCACTGCTGGATGAGTTGCACGCGCTTGGCCATACGATCATCATCGTCACCCATGACCGCGACGTGGCTGCCCGCGCCGGCCGCGTGATCGAGATGCGCGACGGCAGGGTGGTCTCGGATACCGTCACCCGCCGCCCCCTGCCCGCCCCGACCCTGCCCTCGCCCCCCACCGGTCAGCGGCGCTTTGGCGGCACCGGCCGGCTGCGCGAGGCCTGGTCGATGGCGTTCCACGCGCTGATGGCGCATCCGATGCGCAGTTTCCTGACCATGCTGGGCATCATCATCGGCATCGCCTCGGTGGTCTCGGTGGTC
>NZ_QNHG01000003.1:274459-762412 GCF_003290025.1 Pseudogemmobacter bohemicus | reverse complement strand
TCGGTGGTCGCCCTTGGCAACGGTTCGCGCGAAAAGGTGCTGGAGGAAATCTCGGCCCTTGGCACCAGCACCGTCACCGTCCGGCCCGGATCGGGCTTTGGCGACCGGCGGGCGAATGCGGTGCGCTCGCTGGTTTCGGCCGATGCCGATGCCATCGCGGCCGAACCCTTCGCGGTCTCGGTCTCGCCCGAGATCAGTTCCAGCGGGCTCGCCACGCGGGGGGCGGTCTCGATGACCGCCTCGATTGCCGGGGTTGGGGTCGAATTCTTCGACGCCGAGGGGCTGCGGCTGACGCGCGGCAGCCTGCTGAACCGCCACCAGATCGAGACCGCCGCCCAGGTGGTGATCCTGAACGAGGCGGCGGTACGGACCTTCTTCCCCGGCGGCGAGAACCCGCTGGGGCAAAGCCTGCGGCTCGACCGGATGCCGGCCGAGGTGATCGGGGTAATCGGCGATGACGGGTTCGGGGCCTCAAGCCCGCGGTTTTTCGTGCCCTATTCGACGGTCACGAAACGCATCAACGGCCAGAACTGGGTGCATGAGATTCTGGTGCGTTTTCAGGACGACATGCCCCGCGCCGAGGCTGAGACTGCCATCGAGGAGTTGCTGATCCGCCGCCATGGCACGAAAGATTTCTTTATGACCAGCTCGGCCGCGATCCAGGAGAGCCTTGACGCCACCACCCGCACCCTGACCCTGCTGATCTCCTCTATCGCCCTGATTTCGCTGATTGTCGGTGGCATCGGGGTGATGAATATCATGCTGGCTTCGGTGACCGAGCGCACCCGCGAGATCGGGGTCAGGATGGCGGTCGGCGCCCGGCGTTCGGATATCGTCGCGCAGTTCTTGCTGGAAGCGGTGGCGGTCTGCCTGACAGGCGGCCTTGTCGGCATCGCGCTGGCGCTTGGCGGCGGCGCACTGATGGAGATCTTCCAGCAGGATATCCGCCTGTCCTGGTCGCCGCTGGCGATCCTGGTCGCCTGCCTGTCCTCAAGCGTGATCGGGGTGGTGTTCGGCTATCTCCCCGCCCGGGCGGCATCGCGGCTGGACCCGGTGGTGGCGCTGGCGCGGGACTGAGACGGGAAATGGAAAAGGGGGAGAGAGCCCGGGCTCCCTCCCCCCCTAAGCGATCCGGCTCCGGCTGATCGCCGGCGCCCCGCTGACAGGATCCGTTCAGAGGATCTTCTGACCGGTCTTCGCCCAGTCCTTCGCGAATTGCTCCAGCCCCTTATCGGTCAGGATATGGTTCGCCATCGCCTTGATCACCGAAGGCGGTGCGGTCATCACGTCGGCGCCGATCAGCGCACAGTCTTTCGCATGGTTCACGGTGCGGACCGAGGCCGCGAGGATCTGGGTTTCGAACCCGTAATTGTCATAGATGGTGCGGATATCCTGGATCAGATCAAGGCCGTCCAGGTTGATATCGTCCAGCCGGCCCACGAAGGGCGAGATGAAGGTCGCACCGGCTTTTGCCGCCAGCAGCGCCTGGTTGGCCGAGAAGCAAAGCGTCACATTGACCATCTTGCCTTCGCCCGACAGCACTTTGCAGGCTTTCAGACCATCCCAGGTCAGCGGCACTTTCACCGCAATATTCGAGGCGATCTGGGCCAGTTTGCGGCCCTCGGCGATCATGTCATCAGCCTTGTCGGCGACGACCTCGGCCGAGACCGGGCCGGTGACAAGCGAACAGATCTCTTTGGTGACTTCCAGGATGTCACGGCCCGATTTCAGAATGATCGACGGGTTGGTGGTCACACCATCCACCATTCCCAGATCGTTCAGCTCACGGATGGCATCCACATCAGCGGTATCGACAAAGAACTTCATGGCGTCATGCTCCCATTGGGCGGCTGGTTTTGGTGGAGTAGTGGGTGGAGTAAGGGGGTCGGGGGCGGTATTACCGCAAAGCGGCCTGGGGTGAAAGAGGGTCCGGGCCTGGAAATGTGAGCGCTAACAGAAATGATCACGGAACGGGTTTTCGATGCGGGAGAGGCGGTGGCGGTGCTGACCACCGAGCCGCTTGGCCCGTTTCTCGATTACCGCGCGCCCGAGGGCGGCTGCGGCACCGGCGATTTCGTAGAGGTGCCGCTGGGTCCGCGCCGGGTCCTCGGCGTTGTATGGGGGCCCGGCACGGGCGGGTTCGACCGCGCGAAGCTGCGCGATATCCGTCAGGTGCTGGATGTGGCCCCGATGCGGGCCGAGCTGCGCCAGTTCCTGATGCGCGCCGCCGATTACACCATGACCTGGCTGCCCTCGATGCTGCGGCTGGCAACCCGCGCGCCCGGGCTGCTGGATCCGCCCTCGATGCGCAAGGTCTTGCGGATGACCGGCCCGGTGCCGAACCAGCTGACCGATGCCCGCCACCGCGTGATCGAGGCGTTGCGCCAGTTCGGTGGCGCGGCGGTCCTGCCGGGTGAACTGGCCGAGGCGGCCTCGGTTTCCGCGTCGGTGGTCAAGGGGCTGGTGAAGCTCGGCGTGATCTCCGAGGAGGACGCGCCGCGCGACCTGCCCTATCCGCGCCTTGATGCCGCCATGCCGGGACGGCTCTCGGGCGATCAGATCCCTGCGGGCGAATCCCTGCGCGCCATGGTGGGCGAGGCGGGCTTTCAGCCGGTCCTTCTGAAAGGCGTCACAGGGTCGGGCAAAACCGAGGTCTATCTTGAGGCGGTGGCCGAGGCGCTCAGGCGTGGGCGTCAGGCGCTGGTCCTCTTGCCCGAGATCGCGCTGACCGCCGATTTCCTGTCCCGCGTCGAGGCCCGTTTCGGCGCCCGCCCCGGCGAATGGCATTCCGGCGTGACCCAGACCGAGCGCCGCCGGTTGTGGAAAATGGTCGCCACCGGCGATGTCGGCCTCGTGGTCGGCGCCCGTTCGGCGCTGTTCCTACCCTTCCGGGACCTCGCGCTGATCGTGGTCGATGAAGAGCATGACAGCTCATACAAGCAGGAAGAGGGCGCGCTTTACAATGCGCGGGATATGGCGGTGCTGCGCGCCTCGATCACGCATTGCCCGGTGGTGCTGGCTTCGGCCACGCCCTCGCTGGAAAGCTGGGTCAATGCCGGACAGGGGCGTTATCGGCGGCTGGATCTGACGGCGCGGTTCGGCACGGCAGAAATGCCCGGCATGCGCGCCATTGATATGCGGGCCGAGAAACTGCCGGCGGATCGCTGGATGTCCGAAACCCTGGCCAAAGGAGTCGAGGCGCGGGTTCGGGCCGGCGAACAGGCGCTGTTGTTCATCAACCGGCGGGGTTATGCGCCGGTGACGCTGTGTCGGGCCTGCGGCCAGCAGGTCGGCTGCGACCATTGCGATGCGCGGATGGTGGAGCACCGCTTTCTCAAACGCCTCGTCTGCCATCAATGCGGCGCGACGAAACCGATTCCGGAAAGCTGTCCCTCCTGCGGGGTCGAGGGGCGGATGGCGGCGATTGGCCCAGGGGTGGAGCGGCTGGCCGAAGAGGTCACAGCGCGCTTTCCCGAGGCGCGGGTGGCGGTGCTGTCCTCGGACCTCTTCGGCTCGGCCCGGGCGCTGAAGGCACAGATCGAGGAGATCGCGGCGGGCGGCGCCGATATCATCATCGGCACGCAGATCGTCGCGAAAGGGCATAATTTCCCGCATCTGACGCTGGTAGGGGTGATCGACGCCGATCTGGGTCTGCAGGGATCGGATCTGCGTGCCGCAGAACGCACCTTTCAGCTGATGCGCCAGGTCGCAGGGCGCGCGGGTCGGGCTGAAAAACCGGGCGAGGCCTGGTTGCAGACCCATCAGCCCGAACATCCGGTGATCCGCGCCATTCTTGGCGGCAACGAGGAAGCCTTCTGGCGGGCGCAGGCGGATGAGCGTCGGCAGGCCAGCGCCCCCCCTTTCGGCCGTTTTGCCGGCATCATCCTTTCCGGGGCCGATCTGCAACCGTTGTTCGATTTCGGAGCCGATCTCGCCCGGGCCGATGGCCCGATCCGCCAGGTCGGCGGTGAGGTGCTGGGCCCCGCCCCTGCCCCTGTTGCCCGGGTGCGCGGCCGCCACCGTGTTCGCCTGCTGATCCGTGCGCCGAAAAACGCCGCTCTGCAAAATGCCATTGCGGCCTGGCTGCGGCAGACCCGCCAGCCCAAAGGCATCCGGCTGGCCATTGATATCGACCCGCAAAGTTTTTTGTGACAGGGCCTTTTCTGGCCGCGCGAAGGGGGCGCTGCCCCCGCCTGCCTGCGGCAGCCTCCCCCGGAGTATTTCGGTCAAGAGGAATGGGCTTTCCTCCTGATCTGAACAGGGCGTTGTTGCGCGATGCCGGCTTGGAGCGGACACCGGCCTTCCCATTGCTTTCTGGCCAGGCAGTCCATCCAGGTGGTGTTGCGCGCATCGACGCGGCTCCTGAATACGATGCGGGTATGGGGTGCGGCGGTTTGTCGGTCGGGGTCGCTGGCGGCGCGGCGGTCGTCGAAGGATTTGAGGTCGAACTGGGGGGGGGCGCCACAGGTTCGTGAGACGCGGCGAGGTCCTCTCGCTTCGATCGGGCCTCCTGCGTGCTGTCCCCCCAGTGCTTTCGGGACCCCCTGCCATCGTGGCGGTGCATTCCGGTCCTGACCCGCGCAGCTGGGCGGTCTTGCTGGCATGGGCCGCTGTTCCGATGAATCGGGCATCGCAACGGCGTCTCGCCCGGGGATGGCGGCGGGGAACGAGGCGAGGCTCGGGGTGGGGCTCGGGGTGGGGCTCGGGGTGGGGCACAGGCTCTGTCTGTCGGCCACGTCCCGACCTTTTCGTCCCTCGGGAACGGATCAGCCCGGCCTGGCGGAGGAGGCCGGGTCGGGCTGGTCGCCTGCTCTAGTGGGACCTGAGGGTCGCGACCCTGAGCGGAAGACAGAACCGGATCGCTGCATTAGAAAGATCGGCGCCCCCCGGCGTGAGCCAGGTCATGTCCTTGTCCGGCCAGATCAGCAGAACCCGCGCGCCCCGAAGGCTGAGATGTCGCCGGACCAGTTCTGCGGCAATCGGCGGGCGGCTATCGCCTCACGCCATCCGCATCGTCTGACGCCATGGATCACCATGGGAAAACCGCAAAGCCAGAAGTCTGAAAAAAGCGCCCCTGACCACTCTCGCCGGAGGCAGATATGCCACGCGCGCCGCGCTTTCCCGAAAGCCGGGCGGAAAATATCCGTTGGCTTTCACTTTTTTGCTATATTATGCCACGAACAAACAAAAATAGCCCGAGCAGCTTGCAATGATCGAACCTGACCTGCGCGACCGCATCCTGGCGGAGCCTGAGACTCTGCTGGATGATCGCGATCTGATGAACGCGCTGGTGGCGGCGAATGAACGGGCAATGGGCTCGAATGTCATTGATCTGCGCGGCATTGCCATGCAGCGGCTGGAGACAAGGCTGGAGCGGCTGGAAGACACGCATCGTTCGGTGATCTCGGCGGCCTATGAGAACCTTGCCGGCACCAACCAGATCCACCGCGCCATTTTGCAGATGCTCGATCCGCTGGATTTCGGCGAATTCCTCGCCGGCCTCTCGGGCGAGGTTGCGGCGACGCTGAGGGTCGACCGGGTGCGCCTGGTGCTGGAAAGCGCCGGCGGGGGTGAACAGGACGAGGATCCTGCGCTGGCGCGGCTTGGCACTGTGCTGCTGATCGCCGGGCCCGGGTTTATCACGAACTATCTGACGGCCGGCCGCCAGACCGCGCCGCGCAATGTCACCCTGCGACCGGTGGCCATCCAGGTCCAGGCAGAGTGCGACCGCATTTACGGCGCCGGCTTCATCCGGTCCGAAGCGCTGTTGCGGCTTGATTTCGGCCAGGGCCGGCTGCCGGGGATGCTGGCGCTTGGCTCAGAAGATCCGCATCAGTTCCGTCCGACCCAGGGCACCGATCTGCTGGCCTTCTTTGCCGGCGTGTTCGAGCGCTCGATGCGCCGGTTCCTGTCGTGAATGACCTTGCCGCGCTGTCGCCGCAGATGCGCGCGGCGCTGAGCGACTGGCTCGCGACCCTTTCGGCGTTGAAAAATGCCTCCAATCATACGATTGGCGCCTATCGCCATGATGTGGTGAACTGGATGGGGTTCCTCGCCGCGCATCATGGTGAGCCGGCCGGCCCGGCGGCGATTGCCGCGATGAGCCAGACTGATTTGCGCGCCTGGATGGCGCATGAACGGGCGCGCGGGCTGTCGGCGCGCTCGCTGGCGCGGGCGTTGTCATCGGTGCGCAGTTTCGCCCGCTGGCTGACCGAGAGGCAGGAAGGCATCGGCGAGGCCACGGTGATCCTCTCGGCACGCGGCCCGAAATACCGCCGCCGCCTGCCACGGCCCCTGAGCGAAAGCCATGCCCGGGAGATGATCGACACCGTTGCCCTTCAGGCGCGCGAAGACTGGCAACAGGCGCGCGATGTGGCGGTGGTGACGCTGCTTTACGGCTGCGGGCTGCGGATCTCCGAGGCGCTGTCGCTGACCGGCGCCGATCAGCCACTGCCCGATATGCTGCGGATCACCGGCAAGGGCGGCAAGACGCGACTGGTGCCGGTGCTGCCGGCGGCGCGGGCGGCCGTGTCCGAGTATATCCGCCTCTGCCCCTGGCAGGTGACGCCCGACACCCCCCTGTTCCGCGGCGCGCGCGGCGGGGCGCTGAACCCGCGCCTGATCCAGAAGGCGATGGAACAGGCGCGGCTGCAGCTTGGCCTCCCCGCGACCGCCACCCCGCATGCGATGCGGCACAGCTTCGCGACACATCTGCTGTCGGCGGGCGGCGATCTGCGCTCGATCCAGGAATTGCTGGGCCATGCCTCGCTTTCCACGACCGAGGCCTATACCGCCGTCGACGCCGCCCGGCTGATGGAAGTATATGCCTCAGCGCATCCCCGAGCGCATTCCGCACCGCAACGGGGGCTTTCCTGACCCGCCGGTGATTGCACTCGCGGCGCGTTTCGGTCATGTCTTTATCATGTCAGACCGTTATAAGGCCCTTTCCGTCCATTTACTGACCGCCTCCGGTGCGGTCCTGTCGATGCTGGCCATGCTGGCAGCGGTCGAGGCAAAATGGAGCCTGATGTTCCTCTGGCTGGTGGTTGCACTGATCATCGACGGGATCGACGGGCCGCTGGCGCGCAAATTCGACGTTCAGAAAAACTGGCCGACCTATGACGGTGTGCTGATGGATCTGATTGTCGATTACCTGACCTATGTGTTCATCCCGGCCTATGCGCTGTTCAAGTCCGGACTGCTGGATGGCTGGACCGGCTGGATCGCGATCATCGTGATCGTCTTCGGCTCGGTAGTCTATTTCGCCGATACGCGGATGAAGACAAAGGATAAAAGCTTTGCCGGCTTCCCGGCCTGCTGGAATATGGTGGTGCTGGTCCTCTTCGCAGTGGCGCCGTCGCAGGGCGTGATCCTGACCATCGTGATCCTGCTGACGGTGGCGATGTTCACCAATCTGAAATTCATCCACCCGACCCGCACCAAACGCTGGCATAAGGTATCGCTGCCGGTCTCCATCGCCTGGATCGTCTTTGCCGCCTGGGCCGCCTGGATGGATTTCGCCGAAGGAAGCCTCGCGCATTGGGGGCTGATCGTGACCTCGCTTTATCTCGCGCTGGCGGGGATCCTGCAGCAAATCATTCCGGAAGGGATCCGGCGCGTCAGGTAAGCCAGTCGCCTCTGACTTATCGGCGGAAGCCTCCGGCGGGGATATTTAGAGACAGATGAAATCCATCTTCCTTAGTATTTCATCTGTCTCTAAATATCCCGGGGGTGAGGCGCGGCACGCGCCGAGGGGGCTGGCCCCCTCGCTTAAAGCCTCGTCAGGATCACCCCCGCCACGATGACGAGCGCCGCCATAAGCTTATCCCGGCTCATCCTCTCGCCGAATACCAGCCAGCCGATCAGTACCGCGAACAGGATCGAGGTCTCCCGCAGCGCCGCCACCAGTGCAATCGGCGCGAAGGTCATCGCCCAGACCGAGATCGCATAGGCGCCGAAGCTCGCGGCCGCGCCTATGGTGCCCATCTTCCAGGCCTGAAAGCCCCCCGGCACCACGGCCCGGCCGCGCAGAGCCAGCATTCCCAGCGAAAAGATCAGCCCATCCGCCACAAAGACCCAGGCGATATAGGCGACCGCATTGCCCGATATCCGCGCGCCCTGGCCGTCGATCAGCGTATAGCTGGCCGTCGCCAGCGCCGAACCGAGCGCGAAGGGCACCAGTTTGCGATTCTCATCGCTGGAAAACACCCCTCGTGCCATCATCAGGATCCCCGCCGCCAGCACCGCAATGGCGAGATACTGGCGCGGGCTCATCTCATCGGTCAGCAGGAAGGTCCCGGCCAGCGCCACCAGCATCGGCGCCGCCCCGCGCGCAATCGGGTAGACGCGGCTCAGATCACCACGTTCATAGGCATAGCAGAGGAAGTATTTATAGGCGAAATGCGTCATCCCCGCCGCGATCACCCAGGGGATCGAGGCCGGATTGATCGGCCCCATGAAGAAGGCAACGCCAAGGCCGATGGGGATTTCCATCACCGAAAGGATCACCATCGCACCGATCTTGGACGTGCCAAGCTTGATCAGCGCATTCCACAGCGCATGCAGAAAGGCCGCAGCCATGACAGCCAGAAAGACACCGAGGGTCACGATGGAAAACCGTTACAGTTCCGTTACGCGAATCTCTGACATGGCGCAAAGCCGGCGGCAAGCTGCCCCATATCAGGCTGCTCAGATCAGAAGACCCGCCGCCCCCTCGAAACGCAACAGCGCCACTTTGGTCTCGACGCCGCCGGGCGCCGAGAACCCCCCCAGGGTTTTCGCGCCCAGAACCCGGTGGCAGGGGATGATGATCGGCACCGGATTGGCGCCGCAGGCCTGGCCCACCGCCTGGGCGGGGGCGCCGGTCAGCCTGGCGATATCGCCATAGGTGCGGGTCTCGCCCATCGGGATCGCCGCCATGGCGCGCCGCACCTTCTCATGCAGCCCGGTGCCCCAGTCCAGCGGCAGGTCAAAGCGCGTCAGCCGGCGGTCGAACCAGGCCGCAAGCTGCGCCAGCCCCTCACGCTGCAAGGCGTCCGGCTCGCCCTCCCCCTCGCCCCAGACCAGCGCCGTGATCCTCGCCCCATCGTCGCGCAGCGAGACCGGCCCAAAGGGGGTGAGGCAGGAATTCGTCACTGGTAATCGACCAGGGTGACGGGATTGCCCTCACCATCATAGCTGGCATCGACCTCGTAGCGCTGCAGCCGGAAGGCGCTATCCTGCAAGCGCCAGACCCCGGCATCCGAGGCATCCCCCATCCCGCGCCAGAAAGCATAGGCGGAAATCGTCAGCGTCGCCGGATCGAAAGAGGCATTGATCGCCACGGGGTTCGCGCTCCAGCCATTGATTTCCAGCAGGCGCACCACGCTGTCGGCCTCGTCCGGGGCGGCAGCCTCTTCATCATATTCGATCTTCAGCGTCGGACGGGCCAGCGCCACCGGCACCACCCCGCCCATATCGGTCGAGACCATAAAGACCTGAGAGGTATTATAGGCATAGATATCGCAGCGGAACTGCCAGACCACCATCGGCACCGGATCGCTCCAGGTACTGGGGCTTTCGACCTCAAAGCGCTGCGGCGGCTCGATCAGCCCGCCATTTTCCAGGAATGCGCCCATACAATCCTCGCCGAAACTGGCTGAAAAAACCGCAATCGCGGCATCGTCCCCCGGCAGCGTACTTTGAGCAAAGGCGGGGGGTGCCGATATAAGCAGGGGAAACAGGATCTTTCGCATCGGACGGGTCTCCTTCTGCGGCGAGACTGCCATGCGGGCCGCGCCCTGCCAAGCGTCGCCCGGGTCGGGTTTTGCCGCTGCGGTCAGAGGCGCGGCGCCAGGACCATACGTTCGGGCGCGACCTTTTCCTCGGTTCCGGGCGCCCGCGCCATCGCCAGCGGGCGGAAGGCCTCGCGCAGCACCGCTGCCATACCCTCGATGGCGGGCGAGGTGCCACGCGGATTGCGCCTGAGCAGAACCCGCGCCGAATCAATCGAGGGGAAACCCTCCTCCACCGTCAGCTCACGGCAACCGGCCGGGATGGTCGAGCGCGACAGCGGCGAGATCGCCATGCCATTGGTCACCGCATTGCGCATGCCGCTGGCCACATCGCAATACCAGGCCCGCCGCCAGCGCATCCCCTGGTGGTTCAGCGAGGCCTCGGCGAATTCGCGGCACCAGGAGCTTTCGATATAGACAGAGACCGGCACCGGGCTGCGCAAATGCTGCATATGGGCGATCGAGGTGACCCAGACAGTCGGGTCGATGGCCAGCAGCTCCCCCTCCTGGAAATAGCTGGTATCGTGGATCACCGCGATATCCAGCCGGTCCTCTTCCAGCGCCTCCATCTGCCGCTCGGAATGGTCGCACAGGACCGAGACCTGCAACCCTTCATGCCGCTCGTCAAAGGCTGCCAGCGCGCGCGGCAGGATGGTGCCGGAATATTCATCCGGAATGCCCACCCGAACCGGGCCGGTCAGGGGCTTTTCGCGCAGCGCCAGCGTCGCCTCGTCCAACAGTGCCACCACCCGTTGCGCATAAGGCAGAAGCTGCTCGCCCCGCGCGGTCAGGCTGACACCCCGCGCCAGCCGCTGGAACAAAGGCTGGCCGAGATTGTCCTCCAGCCGCCGGATCAACAGGCTGACCGCCGATTGCGTCCGCCCCAGCCGCGAGGCCGCCTGCGTCACCGAACCCGATTCCGCCACGGCCAGAAAGCCCCGCATCAGATCGCTTTCAAGATTGGGGTGCGACATTGCCAAACCCATAAGATTTAATCATGCCAGACATTAAATCTATTCGTTTGTGAAATGTCAAAGCCTGACCCATATAGATCTGGTAATTCCAAGGAGGCTACAATGTTCACCCGTCTGAAATCGCTGATGGAGATGCGCCGTTCGACTGCGTTTCTGCTCAATCGCGCGGATGACCGGTTGCTGGACGATATTGGTCTGACCCGCGGCGACCTGATGGCGATGCATGACGGGCTCGGGGCTGATACCAGCGCCGCGAATGCGCCGATTCTGCTGCCGCTCTGGCTGGGTGTGAAACGCGCCGCCTGATCTTTCGTTGTCTTCAATGATCGTCCCCTGTCGGTGACGAAACACCTGTGACGCCAGCGCTTGCCGCTGGCGTCTTTTTCATATCACGACCGGGAAAGGCCGATAAGCAGGCACAGGCGATCAGAGATAGCCGGCCTGTTCGGCCCTTTGCCGCAGCTCTTCGCGCGAAAGATCCAGCAGCACCTCGCCCCGGCGGCTTACCACGGCGCGGGTCTTGTCGATCCGGAACAGATCATCGCCGACCTGCAGCGCGATCTCGGGCGACATCGCAAGGAAACCGCGTTTGGCGGTCAGCGTGTAAAGACTGTCGCGCAAGCCCTCTGCCTGGTCGCGGTAAAACAGCGCGATCAGCTGCGGCAGATGCATTTTTATCGCCTGGGCGCCGGCCTTCCTCGCATCGGGCAGCGGCACCTTGAACAGCCGCGACGGCCCGGTCGCCATTTTGAAGGTAACGTCATCGCCGAAAATCTCGCCCGTGACCTTTTGCAGGCTGCGCTTTTGTTTCGGATTGGCCGGCACTTCCTGATATTCCGCGTTGAAGCTCTCGCGGGTGCGGATCTGCTGGCGGTCGGTAACGGTGACCACCCGCATTCGTGGCTCTTGTTGCCCCGCGATCAGCGCCAGCCCGACCAGCAGCACATCGCCGAAAAACAGCTTTGAAAGATCGAGAGACTGGCGCCCGGCAATGTCGCGGACCTGCATATTCATGGGCATATTCATGGGCCTTGCCCCCTGACTGAGAAACACATCCCCGCCGGGATGGGCCAGGAAACGGGCCGAATTCGGAACAAACTAAGGTAATCCCGCGACCAGGGCCGGGCAGGTCATGGAAAATCCACGCGATGGGGCCCGTTCATGCCCTGGCCTCCGGGGATGCCGCTCCTGATCTGTCAGGGGGGCCTCGCCTCGCCTCAGCCCGTCCCTGAGCACCATGCTGTTGCCACTTGCGCCGGCCGCCTGTCCGGCCCCGAGCCGCAACACGGCAAGTCCTGTTTCGACCGCCCGGACCGCAATTCCGCCGCCACGGTATCCCGACAGCCCGCTGTGACTTTCGCCTCCGACCGGCGCCTGCGACATCAACAGCGCAGGCCGCAATAAACCGGCTTCCGGGGCGATGGTTTCATCATCCACTGGCACCCCGCACGGGATGACGCCAGACGGCGGGATCCGCTCATGCGCAAGGCCCCCCCCTGCCGACGCCCGCACCGGGTGCTTACCAACCGCGAAACCCCGCGCCGCGCCAGGAACAGAAAAGGCCGCATCCTGCGATGCGGCCTTTGTTTATCCAGCCTTCCCTCAGCCCAGAACGCTGTTGCAGCGCACGCAGGTCTCGGGGTGATTCTTATGGCCGACCTCGGGCAGGATCTGCCAGCAACGCTGACATTTCGCGCCCTCCGCCGGGGCGAAGACCACTTTCACCGCCGGCATATCGGCCAGCGTGAAGGCGGTCTCCGGCGCCGGTGCATCGGTCAGGGTGATGCCCGAGGTGATGCAGATATCGGCGAAAGCGACCGAATTCAACGCCGCCAGCATCGCCGTATTGGCCACATGCACAACCGGCTTCGCCTCAAGGCTGGCGCCGATCACCTTGGCGGTGCGCTCGACCTCAAGCGCGCCGGTCACCACGCGCCGCGCCGCCCGGATGCCCTCCCATTTTTTCGCCAGCGCCTCGTTCTTCCAGGCGTTCGGCGTCTCGGGGAAGTCCTCCAGGTGGACCGAACTGTCATCGCCCGGGTGACGCGACAACCAGACATCCTCCATCGTAAACGGCAGGATCGGCGCGAGCCAGGTCGTCAGGCGCTGGAACAAGAGATCCAGCACCGTCCGCGCAGCACAGCGGCGCGGACTGTCGGGCCCGTCGCAATACAGCGCATCCTTGCGGATGTCGAAATAATAGGCCGAGAGGTCCACCGTCGCGAAGTTGAACAGCGTCTGGAACACGCCCGCAAAATTGAAAGCGCGGTATTCGCGGCGGATTTCCTCGTCGAGTTCCGCCAGGCGGTGCAGCACCCATTGCTCCAGCTCGGGCATGCTCGCCTCGTCCACCCGCTCGGACTCGCTGAATCCGGCCAGCGCGCCCAGCATGAACCGCAGCGTATTGCGCAGACGACGATAGCTGTCGGCGGTGCCTTTGATGATCTTGGGGCCGATCCGCTGATCCAGCGTGTAATCGGTTTGCGCCACCCAAAGGCGCAGAATATCGGCGCCATATTCCTTGATGATTTCCTGGGGCGCGACGGTGTTGCCGATGGATTTGGACATCTTCATGCCCTTCTCATCCAGCGTGAACCCATGCGTCACCACATTGCGATAAGGCGCACGGCCCCGGGTGGCCGAGGCCTGCAACAGCGAAGAATGGAACCAGCCGCGATGCTGGTCGGTGCCCTCAAGATAGACATCGGCAATGCCGTCATCGGTGCCGTCGGCGCGGTCCCTCAGCACGAAAGCATGGGTCGAGCCACTATCGAACCACACATCCAGCACATCATAGACCTGTTCATAATCCGACGGATCAACCACCCCTTCGAGGGCTTTTTCCTTGAAACCTTGCACATACCAGACATCGGCGCCGTCTTGCCCGAACGCCTCATAGATGCGCTGGTTGACAGTGTCATTGCGCAAAAGGAAATCCGGATCGGTCGGCTTCGCACCTTTTCTGGTGAAGCAGGTCAGCGGCACGCCCCAGGCGCGCTGGCGCGAGAGCACCCAGTCGGGCCGGTGCTCGATCATCGAATGGAGGCGGTTCTTGCCCGAAACCGGCGTGAACTCCACCAGATCCTCGATCGAGGTCAAAGCGCGTTTGCGGATCGTGTCGCCGAACTCGCCAAAACCGTCATTCAGCGTCTCGTCGATAGCCGCAAACCATTGCGGCGTGTTGCGGAAGATCACCGGCGCTTTCGAGCGCCAGCTATGCGGGTAGGAATGCTTGACCCTGCCCTTGGCCAGCAGCGCGCCCGAATAGGCCATCTGCTTGATATTCGAGACATTTGCCGGGCCTTCCTTGCCATCGGCGAGGATGATGTGCTGGCCGCCGAACAAGGGCAGATCCGCGCGGTACGAACTGTCTTCGGTGACGTTATACGTCATCGGCAGCTTGTATTTCACGCCCACCTGGTAGTCGTCATCGCCGTGGCTGGGCGCGGTATGGACAAAGCCCGTGCCGGCATCATCGGTCACATGATCGCCCGGCAGCATGGGAATATCATAATCCCATTCGCCATTGCCACCCTCGACCCCGTGATAAGGGTGACGCAAGATAACCCCTTCAAACTCCGGGGCTTTCACATCGCGCAACCGGGTCCAGGCCTCGACCTTCGCCGCAGCCCTGACGCCCTCGGCCAGCGCATCGGCCAGCACCAGGGTCTCACCGACCACCGCCGTCGATTTCTCGTCGGCCGCATCGACGCGGTAGAGGCCATAGGCGATCTCCGGCCCGTAAGCCACGGCGCGGTTTTGCGGGATCGTCCAGGGCGTCGTGGTCCAGATCACCACCGAGGCCTGCAACAGATCGGTGTTGATGCAGCCATCCAGCTCGGGGAAATGCGCGGCCGAGGCCGGGCGGAACCGCACCCAGACCGTGTGGCTGGTATGGTCGTGATATTCGATCTCAGCCTCGGCCAAAGCGGTCTTCTCGACCGGCGACCACATCACGGGTTTTGATCCCTGATAGAGCGAGCCGTTCATCAGGAGCTTCATAAAGTCCTGGGCAATCACCGCCTCGGCGTGATAAGCCATTGTCAGGTAAGGATCTCCCCAATTGCCATAGACACCCAGACGCTTGAATTCCTCGCGCTGGATATCCACCCAACCCTCGGCAAAGCGGCGGCATTCCTGGCGGAAATCGACGACATTCACATCGTCCTTGTTCAGGCCTTTGGCGCGGTATTGTTCCTCGATCTTCCACTCGATCGGCAGGCCGTGGCAGTCCCAGCCCGGCACATAGCGCGCATCATGGCCCATCATCTGATGGCTGCGCGTGATGATATCCTTGATCACCTTGTTCAGCGCATGGCCGATATGGAGGTGACCATTGGCATAGGGAGGGCCGTCATGCAGCACGAAAGAGGGGCGGCCCGCCTTCTCGCGCAGCCGGTTATAGACGCCAAGCCGCGCCCAGCGGGCCAGCCAGTCGGGTTCGCGGTTCGGCAGATCGCCCCGCATCGGGAAATCGGTTTCGGGCAGAAAAACGGTGTCGCGATAATCGACAGCCGCATCGGAAGCGGTATCAGCGGTGGTATCGGCGCACATCTTATGCGGTCCTCTGGAATGTTGGCTCTGGCTGCGCCCCCGGCCCTGCGCCATTCGCAGCAAGGCCGGTCCGCGCGAAATCTCCCGGCGTGCTGGTATTCAGCGCGCCGGGCCGCTAATTCGGACACCCGGGAGCCGGGCGAGGATCGCGAAAAGATACGACATGGTGCCGGCTTATAGTCCTGGCCATGGAACTGGTCCAGAGGTGGGTTGAGGATGGCGGCGGGGAATCACACGGGCAAAGCGCTGGAAATCGCGGTGATCGGTGCCGGGATGGGGGGCCTCGCGGCGGCGGGCCTGCTGGCGCGGGATGGCCATAAGGTCACCCTGATCGAGCGGTTCGCAGAGCCGCGCGCTCTGGGTTCGGGGCTGATGATCCAGCCGGTAGGACTGGCGGTGCTGGCAGAGCTGGGGCTGGACGAGGCGGCGCGCGCGCTTGGCACGCCGATCCGGCGGATGCGCGGCCGGTCGGGGCGGCGCAATGCGCTTGATGTGCATTATCCGGCGGCGGCGCCGGGGCTCGGGATGCTTCGCGCCAGCCTTTTCCATCTGCTCTGGCAGGCGATGACGGAAAGCGGTGTGCAGCTGATCACCGGCGCGGAAGTGACCGGCACCGAGCTGCGCGGCGAGCAGCGGGTGATGCGCAGCGCTGCCGGGGCAATGAGGGCGTTCGACTTCGTGGTCGATGCCTCGGGCGCCGGCTCGCTCCTGTCGCCGATGAAGGCGCGGCCGCTGCTTTATGGCGCGATCTGGGGGCATGTGCCCTGGCCGGAGGACGGCGCCCTGCCCGGAGACGAGCTGCGCCAGCGCTATTTTCGCGCAAGCCATATGGCCGGGGTGCTGCCCATCGGTCGCCTGCCGGGCGAGGCCACAAGCCGCGCCGCCGTCTTCTGGTCGATGCCGCGCCGGAAACTGTCGCATTGGGGAGAGGCGGAATTTGCCGGCTGGAAGGCGGAGGTCACCGCGCATTGGTCTGAAATGGCGCCCTTTATCGCGCCGATTGAATCGGCGGCGCAGATGACCCCGGCCTTTTACAGCCATGGTACTTTGCGCCGCCCCTATGAGCGGCGGCTGGTCTTCATCGGTGATTCTGCCCATCGCGCCAGCCCGCAGCTGGGCCAGGGGGCGAATATGGCGCTGCTTGACGCGCTGGCGCTGCGGCTTGCGTTGCGGCAGGACCTGGATGATGCGCCAGCCGCCTATGCCAGGATGCGGCGCTGGCATGTGCGCCTTTACCAGCTGCTCAGCGCCTTTCTGACGCCGGCCTATCAATCCGACAGCCGGCTGTTGCCGCTGCTCCGCGACCTCGTGCTTGCGCCTGCCTCGCTGGTGCCGCCGTTGCCCGGATTGCTGACCCGGCTGGTTGCCGGTCAGCTGATTCCGCCTTTGGCCTCAACGCGCTGGCCCTGATGCGCTGGCTCTGAGCGTAGTCTGTGGCTGGCCGCAGCGTGACTTGACCCCGGCCGGCGCTTTCCGCAGGCTGGGCTGCAAAGGGAGAGCGTGATGAAATACCCGTCGATCAATGTGCTGGGCGGTGCACTGGAACCCTGTTCGACCCGCCCGTTGACCGGGTTTTTCCGGGATGGCTGCTGCAATTCCGGACCGACCGACCAGGGGCTGCATACGGTCTGTGCCGAGATGACGGCCGAGTTCCTCGCTTTGTCGAAATATCTCGGCAATGACCTCTCGACGCCGCGCCCTGAATTCGGCTTTCCGGGGCTGAAACCGGGCGATCAGTGGTGCCTTTGCGCCGGGCGTTTCCTTCAGGCACATGAAGAAGGCGCCGCGCCGAAATTGCGGCTGAAAGCCACCCATCATGCGACACTTGACCAGGTTCCGCTGGAGGTTCTGCGGCTCTACGCTACCGATAACGATGCCTAGTCGCTTTCACTTATCGAACATTTCAGCCTGGAAATCAGCCAGATGACCCTCGCCCGCTTTCCTATTTCCGACAATGAGCTGCGCGACGTGGTGCATGACTTCTATGCTGCGGTGCGGGCGCATCCGGTGCTGGGTCCGGTCTTCGGCGCGCATGTCACCGACTGGCCGGCGCATGAGGAAAAGATCATCGCCTTCTGGCGCAATGCCATCCTGATGGAGCGCGGTTATGACGGCAATCCGATGGCCGTCCACAAAGCCGCCGGCAATGTCCGTGCCGGCATGTTCACCCCCTGGCTCAGGCTGTTCGATGAGACCCTGAGCCGCCGCCTGAGCCCGGAAACCGCCGGCGCCTGGTCGGCGCTCGCGCATCGGATCGGGCGCGGGCTCAGCCTCGGGCTGCAGGAATTCGGCGGCATACCAAAGCTGAAATAGCCCTGTTCGCAGCGCTTGTAGCGCACCGAAAACCCGCTCCCGACCCGCAAGAGACCGGCCTCCCTGTCAGGCATCAGCAGGATCGGGCATCAGCGGGATGCGGCCTGTCCAGGTCGTGCCCTCGCCCGGGCAAACCATGTCATAGAGGAAGGTGATCCATGCCGCGAACGGGCGTCGGGCTTTCAAGGGCGCAGAGGCTCTCGTAGAATTCGATTGCGCCGGGTGTGACCGTGACATGCGCGTCCGAATGGGGATCGTTGCAGTCGCCCGCCGAATAGCGGCCCTAGATCCCCGCGGCGGCCATGGCCGGCAACAGCAGGGAGACAAGCGCGAAACTGGCCGCCTTCAGCATGGGCTCACCCTTTGATTTCAACACCCAGGTGGCGGGCGACGGTGAAGATATCCTTGTCGCCGCGCCCCGAGAGGTTGACCACGATGATGTGATCCTTCGGCAGGTCGGGTGCGTATTTGGTCACATAGGCCAGGGCGTGGCTCGGCTCCAGCGCGGGGATGATGCCCTCGGTCTGGCACAGAAGCTGGAAGGCGGCCAGCGCCTCGTCATCGGTGACCGACACATAGTCCGCGCGACCGACATCATGGAGCCAGGAATGCTCCGGCCCGATGCCGGGATAGTCGAGCCCGGCCGAGATCGAGAAGCCTTCGAGGATCTGGCCGTCATCATCTTGCAACAGATAGGTGCGGTTCCCGTGCAGCACGCCGGGGCGACCACCGGTCAGGCTGGCGCAATGCTGCATCCGCTCATCCACGCCTTTGCCACCGGCCTCGACGCCGATGATCTTCACCGACGGATCGTCAAGGAAAGGGTGGAAGAGGCCCATGGCGTTCGAGCCGCCGCCGATTGCGGCGATAACGGTGTCGGGCAGACGCCCCTCGCCTTCCTGCTCGGCCAGCTGTTCGCGGGTCTCGCGGCCGATGATCGACTGAAAGTCGCGCACCATGGCCGGATAGGGATGCGGGCCCGCGACGGTGCCGATGCAGTAAAACGTATCGCGCACATTGGTGACCCAGTCGCGCAGCGCATCATTCATCGCGTCTTTCAGCGTGCCGCGGCCCGAGGTGACCGGAACCACTTCGGCGCCCAGCAGGCGCATCCGGAACACGTTCGGCGCCTGACGCTCGACATCATGCGCGCCCATATAGACGATGCATTTCAGCCCGAACCGCGCACAGACGGTGGCCGTCGCCACACCGTGCTGGCCGGCGCCGGTCTCGGCGATGATACGTTTCTTGCCCATGCGCCGCGCGAGCAGGATCTGGCCAAGGACGTTGTTGATCTTGTGGGAGCCGGTATGGTTCAGCTCTTCACGCTTGAGATAGATCTTTGCGCCGCCGAGATGTTCGGTCAGGCGCGGCGCATAGTAAAGCGGGCTGGGGCGGCCGACATAGTATTTCCACAGATCGGCCATCTCGTCCCAGAAGCTCTGGTCGGTTTTGGCGTTTTCATATTCGGCTTCGAGATCGAGGATCAGCGGCATCAGCGTTTCCGAGACGAAACGCCCGCCATGGATGCCAAAGCGGCCGCGCTCATCCGGGCCGGTCATAAAGCTGTTGATGCCATCTTCGGCCATGGTGTTCCCCTCGTGCTGTGTTTGCTGGTGTAACGCCCTTGCAGCCCGGGGAAAAGGGGGCGCTGCCCGGCAATGGGTGCGAAGAAGAGGTGGCCCTGCCCCCTCGTGACACGTCTCAACAGGTTTGATACTTTGAGGGCTGCACGGGTAGGTGCAGGCCTTCACGCCTCGGAAGAGGCACAAAATAGTCAATGAAATCAGTGGTGAAATTTCGCAAGTGTGGGATGATTTGCCCATAATCGGGAAGGGTTCAGTTCCCGTTTCCTATTGAACGTTGGGTATTGGCTTAACACTTAACGCTCACACAATCCGAAAGTGTTCGTCTCGCCGACCGGCTTCAAACGACCTTTTGAAGAGGCCAGCGCGGGCGAACGCCTGATCGCGGGCGAAGTCAGCAAACGCTTTGCTGCCGACCTTCAGCGACCTGAACTCCGGGGCGGGTATCGGATCGCATTCGAGGGCTTCGATCAGGTCAGCAAACGCCTTGAAGGCGCGTTGATAAGCTGACTCGACCTGGGGGTCCAGGTTCCCGAACATGAGCAGATCTGCACTCATGTTCAGTTCCTTCGACAGGTTGGCGATGGTGACCGCTCCGGGAGAGCTGGGACCAGCGAGGTATTTCTCCATGGCGCTTCTGGACACACCGGCCATCCTGACGAGTTGGGTCACGGTCAAGCCACGCGCGGCCATGATCGTGCGAAGCAAGCAGAACAGATCAAGCGTTTCAGCCGATTGTTGCCTCGGGTCCAGTTTACGCAGAACCACATCCAAACAGGCAATACCGTAAAGATTACGGTGTCACTTTAAATGAAGATACACTTGCGGTGCATTTGTGGCACCAGCGGAAGTAACATGCGGACTCCCGTATCAATATTGATGGGGCTTCAACCTGTTCCGGGACGCAAACCCGCGTACCTCGCCTGGTTGCGCCGCGCCGGTGTCGAACTTCATCCCATCGGCAACCGCTTAACCGTAGAAGTCTCCGACCTTCCTGCCGTTGGCTGCCGCGCGTGGGCGCTTCGGCAGATCGAGGCAACGGGGCTGCCTGCCGGAGAGTTTGACGATGCGGCGCATGCTCGTTTTGCCGAGGCCACGCCTGCGATGCAGGCGGCGGCGCTGCGCAAAGCCGAGAGTGCACGGTTCCTGACTGCGGGCGGAGCCTCCGAAGGCCGGGGCCTGACCAGCGCCCTGATGGCCCAGGTACGGGAACGGTTCGGGACGGAGGGCACCGACCGGATGACATTGCGCCGCATCCTGCGCACCGTTGCGGGCGGCGATCCGGTGAACTTCGCGCCCGCGGTGCTTCCATCCTACACCCGCGCAGGTAAACCCCCGGCAGAAGCCTCGCCTGAGACCTGGGCCTGTTTCCTGACCACGATACGCGACGCCGGGCCACAGTTTCCATTCAAGCAGGCCTGGCGCCGCATTTCCCGCCGCGCGTCGGGTCTCGTGGTCCTCGATCAGCAGGTGGTGGCGGCACTTCAACCACGCCACAGCGCAGCCCTCAACCGCCTGATCCTGGCCTACACCAGCAAATCCCGGAAATGGCTGGCTGGTATCAAACCCAATGAAACCCGGTCACAGACTTAAGGAAACACAACACCTCGCCACGTTGCGGCTCTCCCCCGGGATATCTTATAGACAGATGAAATGGGTTCTGGAGCGCCGGATGATCTTTACCGTGGCAATTGACGGGCCGGCGGCAGCGGGCAAGGGCACGATCAGCCGTGCGGTGGCCGAGCGGTTCGGCTTTGCGCATCTGGATACCGGCGCGCTGTATCGCGCGGTTGGGGTGAAGGGCGGCGATCCGGTGGCGGCGGCGCGCGGCCTGAGCGCGGCGGATCTGGCGCGGGATGATCTGCGCAGCCTTGAGGCAGGCCAGGCGGCAAGCCGGGTGGCGGTGATCCCCGAGGTGCGGGCGGCACTGCTGGCGTTTCAGCGCGATTTCGCCCGGCGCGAGGGCGGCGCGGTGCTGGATGGACGCGATATCGGCACGGTGATCTGCCCCGAGGCGGAGGTGAAGCTGTTCGTCACCGCCAGTGCAGAGGTACGGGCGCGGCGGCGCTGGCTGGAGCTGGGCGGGGAGCGGGCGGAGAAGAGCCTCGCCTCTGTCCTCGCGGAAGTGGAGGAGCGGGACCGGCGCGACCGCGACCGCAGTGAGGCGCCCTTGCGGCCGGCTGCGGATGCGATTTTGCTGGATACCGGTGCGCTGACGGCCAAGGCGGCGATTGAAGAGGCAGGGCGCCTTGTACTGGTCGCGCTGAGGGCGGCGGGGCATATGCGCGACGGGATGGCGGGCGATTGACAGCCCGGGCCGGCGCGCCGGATAGTCCGGTCTGTTACCCGAAATTTCCGGACGCCTTATGTTCAGACCCCTTTGCCGCCAGGCGGCCCTTTGCTGCCTTGCCCTGAGCCTGATCACTGCACCTGCTTTCGTCCCGGCAGCCCTGGCGCAGAGCGTCGAAGAGGCAGAGCCGCAGTCGGCGCTGCTGCCGGGCTCGGGCATCCCGCTGCCTGCCACCCGCAGCCTGCTGTCGCTGAAACCGGAGCAACCCCGCTTTGGCTTTCTGGATCCGCTGCTCGCGCCGCTTTTGGAATCCAGCCGGGCCAAGATCATGCCCGCCGGTGGCGGCCCCTGGGTTTCCATCGAAGAGGCCGCCCGCATCATGGCGGAAACCGATGCCGCCGCTTTGGCGGCGACGGGGCCTGAAAGCCTTGTTTTCGCGCAATATCTCTCGGACAGCCTGATCGAATCGCGCTATGCATTCGGCAGTGCCGCCACCCTTGCCCGCGCCGATATGGCAACCGAAATCGAACGGCGCCAGATCGCCGCCGCCGAGATCTTTGCCGACTATTTCTCGGGGCCCATCCTTGAAATCCCCACCCCCAGCTCGACCGTGCGCGATCATGTCCTGCAATGGGCGGTGATCGAATTGCGCGGCATGCAGGATTTCGTCGCCTCGGGCCGGGATAGCAGCGGCAGTGTCGCTGAAAACATCGTTCTTTATGAGGCCGCGCTTTTCGAATGGCTGCAGGCGATGATGTCCGGCCCCGGCGCCCAGGCCGTGGTGCGGCATTACCGCAGCGGCGAGGCCTTCCAGCGGCTGCTGACACTGCAACAGCGCAACAGCGCGATCATGGGCAGCCTGCGCAGCCTGTTCCAGCCCGGAGAAAATGCACTGATGGAGGCGATCCAGGTCGAGCGCCGCGCGGTCGAGATCCCGCAGCTGAGCAAGGCCATGGCGGAAACGGCGGCGGATATGGACTGGCTGCTGGGTGTCGGGCCGGAGATTATGACCACACTGCTGCCCTATCCGGTGCCGCTTGCCGACACCCAGGAGGTGCTCGGAGACGATGAGGCCCTGGTGCTGACCGCCGTGGCCGGCCCCTATTACCTGGTCTTCGTGGTGACGAAAACCGACATCGCCTGGCATGTCACCAGCCTGACCATGGCCGAGATCGACGCCCTGGCGGGCGAGATCCTTTCCGAGATCGGGGTCAGTGATGCGCGCGGCGTGGTGGCGCTGAACAACCTGTTTTCCTCACCGCCGCAGCGGGTGGGAGAGCGGGGCTGGGTGCTTTACCGGGAATTGCTGCAGCCGGCTCAGGCGCTGATCCGGGACAGGCAGCTGGTGATCGTGCCCGCAGGGGCGGCGGCCCATTTCCCCTGGGCGATCCTGGTGGCCTCGCCGCCCGGTCAGACCCGTGACTATCGCGAACTGGACTGGCTGATCCGCCATCACGCCATTCGGGTGGTGCCGGCGGTCGAGCAATTGCTGCAACCGGTTGCAGAGCCGCTCGCCCCGGCCGAGATGCGCTATATCGGCTTTGGCGACCCGGTTTTCGACACCGGCGCCCGCAACTGGTCCGATCTGATGTTCTCCGGCATGTTGCCCGACCTGACGCCCTTGCCCGGCGCCGCGCGCGAGGTGCGCGAGGTCGGCGCGCTTTACGGCGAGGCGGGCCGGGTGGTGCTGACCGGGGCCGAAGCGAGCGAGGCGGCGCTTTACGATCTTGCGGCGGATGGAAGGCTGCGCGAGGCCGATGTGGTGCATTTTGCCACCCATGCCCTGACCAGCGGCGATCACAGCCAGCTGGTCTCGGGGATGATCGCGCTGGCGCCGCCGCCCCAGACGCTGCCGCCGCCGGGGTCGGGGATCTATGCCAGTCTTGATCCCATCCCCGATGGCGCGCTGCGCGACAGCGAGATCCGCAGCCTGCGGCTGAATGCGGCGCTGGTGATCCTTTCGGCCTGCAAGACCGTGGCCAGCGAAAGCTATGAGCGCGACGGCGTCACCGGCCTTGCCGCAGCCTTCCTGCATGCCGGGGCGCAAAGGGTGCTTGCGACCCATTGGCAGGTCAACAACCAGGCTGCCATCGAGATCACCATCGCGATGATGCGGCGCGATCCGGCGGTGGAAAACCCCTCGGAAGCACTGCGCCAGGCCATGCTGGAAACCCTCAACAAGGGCGGCCCGCGCGCCGACCCCTCCTGGTGGGCGGCGTTTTCGCTGATCGGCCTGCGCTGACCGGCCAAAACCCGCATATAATGCCGGGTTCCGGCGATGCCCGGGGGCGCTTTTCCTTGCCCCTGCTCCGCTTTCCCGCTATAGGGCCGCATCCCGAGAGAGTCGCAATCGTCCCGGTTTAATCCGGACTGCTGCGTTTTTCTTCCCGGGACCACCAAAGACCGGCGGAGCCAACCGCATGGCCAGAAAACCATCAAAAGGAAAACACCTCATATGTGCGCTAAAAACGCTATGGACGAATTCGAAGCCCTGCTTGCAGAAAGCTTTGAAATTGACACCCCCGACGAGGGTACTGTCGTCAAAGGCAAGGTCATCGCGATCGAAGCGGGCCAGGCCATCATCGATGTCGGCTACAAGATGGAAGGCCGCGTCGATCTGAAAGAATTCGCAAATCCCGGCGAAGCTCCGTCGATCAATGTGGGCGACACCGTCGAGGTCTATCTGGACCGCGTCGAGAATGCCCGTGGCGAAGCTGTCATCTCGCGCGAGAAAGCCCGCCGCGAAGAGGCCTGGGATCGTCTTGAGAAAGCCTATGCTGACGAGATCCGCGTCGAAGGCGCGATCTTCGGCCGCGTCAAAGGCGGCTTCACCGTGGATCTGGGCGGCGCTGTTGCCTTCCTTCCGGGTTCGCAGGTTGACGTGCGCCCGGTGCGCGACGCTGGCCCGCTGATGGGTATGAAACAGCCGTTCCAGATCCTGAAAATGGATCGCCGTCGTGGCAATATCGTGGTGTCGCGCCGTGCGATCCTCGAAGAGAGCCGCGCCGAGCAGCGCGCAGAAGTCATCGGCAACCTGCACGAAGGTCAGGTTGTGGACGGCGTGGTCAAGAACATCACCGAATATGGTGCCTTCGTTGACCTCGGCGGCGTTGACGGCCTGCTGCACGTCACCGACATGGCATGGCGCCGCGTCAACCACCCGTCCGAGATCCTGTCGATCGGCGAGACAATCAAGGTCCAGGTCATCAAGATCAACAAAGAAACCCACCGTATCAGCCTGGGCATGAAACAGCTCCAGAACGATCCGTGGGATGCGGTGGAAAAAGCCTATCCGATCTCGTCGGTCCATAAAGGCCGCGTCACCAACATCACCGATTACGGCGCCTTTGTTGAGCTGGAAGCCGGTGTCGAGGGCCTCGTTCACGTCTCGGAAATGTCCTGGACCAAAAAGAACGTGCACCCCGGCAAGATCGTCTCCACCTCGCAAGAGGTTGAGGTCATGGTGCTGGAAATCGACAGCGCCAAGCGTCGCGTTTCGCTGGGCCTGAAGCAGACCATGCGCAATCCGTGGGAAGTCTTCGCCGAAACCCATCCGGTTGGCTCGACCATCGAAGGCGAAGTCAAGAACATCACCGAATTCGGTCTGTTCGTTGGCCTCGACAACGACATCGACGGCATGGTTCACCTCTCCGACCTGTCCTGGGACAAGCGCGGCGAAGAGGCCATCCAGGAATACCGCAAGGGCGACATCGTCAAGGCGGCTGTCTCGGAAGTCGATATCGACAAAGAGCGTATCTCGCTCTCGATCAAGGCTCTCGGCGAAGACACCTTCTCCGAAGCTGTTGACGGCGTGAAGCGTGGCTCGATCATCACCGTGACCATCACCGCCATCGAAGAAGGCGGCGTCGAGGTCGATTACAACGGCATGAAGAACTTCATCCGTCGTTCGGATCTCGCCCGTGACCGTGCCGACCAGCGCCCCGAGCGTTTCAATGTCGGTGACAAGGTCGATGTGCGCGTGACCAATGTGGACTCGAAGACCCGCAAGCTGGGTCTGTCGATCAAGGCGCGCGAAATCGCCGAAGAGCAGGAAGCTGTTCAGCAATACGGTTCCTCGGATTCGGGCGCTTCGCTCGGCGACATCCTCGGCGCCGCGCTGAAGGGCGACCGCTGAGCGGATCTGCCCGTCGCCCAGGCGTGACAGCCGGGAACGTGACAGGCGCGAAACCGATGAAAAGGCCGGGCATTTTTTGCCCGGCCTTTTTCCTTTTCCGGCCTGTGCCGTCGTCCGGCCCCGGTGACCGATTCGCCGCCGGATGGTTCCACTGGTGGAATTCCGCCCAAATCTTCCCGTTGCGCGGCCCGCCTTCCCCCTATGACGCATAAGACTCGCCCTCTCCAGGCGGCCAGGTGCTTGTTTTCATTTGCCTCGTCGCCATTTTCTGCTTTTATGAGCGCAGAAAAGCCCGAATGCCGCTGCCGCGTAATCGGGATGAAAACAAGGTCGCGAAGGGGAGAGACCGGATGATCCGCTCGGAACTGATCCAGAAGATCGCAGACGAGAACCCGCATCTGACCCAACGCCATGTCGAGCGCATCGTGAACACGGTCTTCGAGGAAATCATCGAGGCGCTGTCGCGCGGTGACCGGGTCGAATTGCGCGGCTTTGGCGCATTTTCGGTCAAGGAGCGGGATGCCCGCACCGGCCGTAACCCCCGCACCGGCGAGGCCGTCGATGTCGAGGACAAGCGCGTGCCCTTCTTCAAAACCGGCAAATTGCTGCGTGACCGGCTGAACGGTCGCTGATCGGCGCGAAGCCGGGTTGAACAGCGCCGGCTTAGGGCCGATATTCCCCCTGAAGGGGCGACTGGTTTGCCCGGGCTTGAACGGACGGATTGGCGTACCATGCTGCGTTACCTGCGCTTCCTCTTTATCTGTATTACCGGGATCATCCTGCTGACGCTGGCTCTGGCCAATCGTGGCGCGGTGGATCTGCGGCTGTTGCCCGAAGGGATCGGCTCGATGCTGGGGATCAGCTCCGGCTGGTCGGTTCCGCTTTTCGTGGTGATCCTCGGCTCGGTGGCAATCGGCATCCTTGTCGGCTTTGTCTGGGAATGGCTGCGCGAGATGCGGCTGCGCCAGGCGGCAAAGCAGCAGACCAAAACCGTGGCACGGCTGGAAAAGGAAATCGCCGTGCTGAAGGACAGCAATTCGCTGCCACCGCAGGATGAGGTGCTGGCGATCCTGGCCGAGGGTGGCCGGAAGTGAGCTCTCCGATCCGTGTGAAGATCTGCGGCCTGCGCGATGCCGCCGGCGTGGCCGCCGCTGCGGCTGCAGGGGCCGCTTATGTGGGCTTTGTCTTCTTTCCCAAATCACCGCGCCATGTCTCGCTGACCGAGGCGCGTGAGGCTGCGCTGAGCGCGCCTGAGGGCCTGTGCAAGACCGCTTTGGTGGTCGATGCCGATGATGCGACTCTCGACAGCATTGTGGCCGGGGTGCCCCTGGATATGCTGCAGCTCCACGGCCATGAAAGCCCTGAGCGGGTGGCCGGGATCAGGGCGCGATTCGGCCTGCCGGTGATGAAGGCGGTGGGGGTTGCCGATGAGGGCGATCTGGCGCCGCTGATGGATTACGCGCTGGTGGCCGATCAGTTGCTGATCGACGCCAAACCGCCAAAGGGTGCCCCCCTGCCCGGTGGCAATGGGCTGAGTTTCGACTGGCGGCTGGTGGCACAGAGGCGCTGGCTGAAGCCCTGGATGCTGGCCGGCGGGCTGAGCCCCGACAATGTCGCCGAGGCGATCCGGCTGACCAATGCGCGCCAGGTGGATGTGTCCTCGGGCGTGGAAAGCGCGCCGGGGATCAAGGACCCGGCAAAGATCCAGGCCTTTGCCCGCGCCGCACTCGGTCCGGCGGAACCGGCGATCCCCAGGCTGCGCTGACGGCTGCACATACACTGGCTGAGCACACACTCGCAGGCCGCAAAAACGAAAAAGCCCCGGATCGCTCCGGGGTCTTTTCTGTCATGTCTGACCGGTCAGTGCAGTTTTGCATCGACCTGGGCAATCGCGTCATCAATCGACGCCGCCGCCCATTCCTCAGAGCTGTTCTTCGCCAGCAGGTCGCCCGCAGCGGCAACCGCCACAGCGACGGCGCGCTCACGCACCTGACGCACGGCGGTTTGCTCGGCCAGAGCGATCTGCTCTTCGGCGGCCTTCACCCGGCGGTCGATGGCGATCTTCAGATCCGCCCGCGCCCTGTCGGCAGCGGCCCGCGCCTCATCCCTGGCCGAAGCCACGATGCGGTCGGATTGCTCGATCACTTCCTTTTGCTTGCGCTCGTAGGAAGCGAGGATCGACTTGGCCTCTTCGCGAAGCGCACGCGCCTCGTCGAGTTCGGCCTTGATGCCAGCCGCCCGCTTGTCGAGCAGCCGCCCCAGCATCCCCGGCACACCTGCATAGAACAGGATGCCGACGAAGATCAGGAAGGCGATCAGCACGATGAAGTCGGTATTCTTCAGCGAGAAGAACGGGCCCGAAGCCGCCATGGCAGGCGTGGCGCTCACGAGGGCTGCGGCAGAGATGAGAAGTTTTTTCATCGCCTTACCCTTTCAGCCTTGCATTGATCGCCGCCGTCACCGATCGCGCATCGGCAGAGCCGCCAAGTGCTGCGACCAGTTCCTTTGCGGTGTCTTTCGCGACGGTCTGCACCGCCTCTTCAGCACCGGCGCGAATCTCGGCGATTTTCGCCTCGGATTCCGTTGCCCGCGCGGAAATCTCCGCATCGGCCTTGGCCGTTGCCACATCCAGGTCTTTCTGGATATCGGCCTTTGCCGCCGCGACGATCTTCGCAGCCTCGGCGCGGGCGGTGGCGAGCGCTTCGTTATAGGCTTTCTCTGCCTCAACCGCCTTGAGCTTCAGCTCTTCGGCAGCGGCGAGATCATTGGTGATCGTTCCCTTGCGCTCTGCCAGCACCGCGCCGATACGCGGCAGGGCAACGCGCGAGAGGATCACGAACAGCACCACCAGGGCCACCGCGAGCCAGAAGATCTGGTTCGGCATCCAGTCGGTGCAAAGCTGCGGCATACCGATCGCGCCGCCATTAGCGTTGACGCAGGTGCCAGCGGCCTCTTCGAGATATGGTTCGCTTGCCATGTCGTTCTCCGTCGATCCCTTCTGAACAGGAAGGGCGCCAGCCGTCTCCGACCCGCGCCGCTTCCCACTTTTACGTCAGAAGCAGGATCAGACTGCGAACATCAGCAAGAGGGCGATCAGGAACGAGAAGATCCCGAGTGCTTCTGCGAAAGCGATACCAACGAAGAGGTTGGCGGTCTGGCCCGGAGCGGCCGAGGGGTTGCGCAGAGCGCCAGCAAGGAAGTTGCCGACGATGTTACCCACACCGATACCAGCACCGCCGAGACCGAAAGCCGCGAGGCCAGCGCCGATATATTTGCCGAGAGCTGCGATTTCGCCTTCCATGGTCGAATACTCCTGTAGTTGGATTGGCTGAGATTGAGAACTGACCGGGTTAGTGGTGGGCGTCGCCCACCGCGTCTTTCAGATAGACGCAGGTCAGAATGGTGAAGACATAGGCCTGAACAAAGGCCACGAGCACCTCGAGCGCGTAGATGCCGACGGCACCTGCGATCGCGAGCGGCGAGATGATCGCCATCGAGGCAAAGCCCGCGAAAACTTTAAGAACGGCGTGACCGGCCAGCAGGTTGCCGGCAAGACGGATCGAATGGGAGACCGGGCGCATGATGTAGGAGATGATCTCGATCACGGCCAGAACCGGACGCAGCGCAAGCGGCGCTGAGGAGACCCAGAACATCGAGAAGAAGCCCAGACCCTTGCGCGCAATCCCGATCAGCGTGACGCCGAAGAACACGAGGAGCGCAAGCGTCGCGGTCACTGCGACATGCGAGGTGGTGGTGAAGCTCATCGGCAGGAGGCCAAGAAGATTCGAGAGCAGGATGAAGAGGAAAAGCGTCATCACATAGGGGAAATATTTCACCCCGTCATGGCCGGCGACCTCCTCGACCATATTGTGGATGAAGCCGTAAAAGACTTCGGCAACCGATTGCAGGCGGGTCGGGATGATGCCGCGATGACGGGTCGCCAGCACGAACAATGCGAAGATGCACAGCAGCGCGATGCCCATCCAGAGCGTCACATTGGTCGGCGTGTACCAATGGACCGGGCCATCGCCCGACAGCGGCTTAACGATGAACTGATCCATCGGATAGATCGAAAAACCGCTTCCGCCTTCAGCCGTGCTTTCTGCCGCCACGATTCAGTTCCCTTCGTCCGATGCGGCGCCGGGCCCTGCCCTTGCCGCCTTGTCATCTCTTGCGGCCTCGGCCGCGCGTTTTTCGGCCACTTCGCGCGCGGTGCCCATCATGGTGCGCACCCCCGCGGCGAACCCTAACAGCGAAAAGATCACCAGGAGGAAGGGCAGCGTCCCGAACAACCGGTCCAGCCCGTAACCGATCGCTGTTCCGACCACAATGCCGGTCGCCAGCTCGATCACCATCCTCCAGGCAAGCTCGCCATGCGAGAGGCCCTTCGCCACCGAGGTCTTGTTTGTCTTCGGCTTGTCCCGCAAGGTTTCCAGCCGCTTTTCCAGCGCCCTGAGCCTGTCGGGATCGGGTTCCGAAGCCATTTCGCCACCCCATGACATTTGCCAGCGTTCTATGCGGGAGGGAGGAATGAGTCAACCTTGCGTGAACGGGAAGCATCCTGTCGCAATGCCTTGAAATTACTGCATTACATGGCTTTCATCCAATCTTTCTTCCACTGCCCTTACAGCGGGAGAGGCCGGTTCCGCCCCGCTTTGATATTCAACGATATGGTTGATTATCCCCGGTTGCGTCTGGCCCGCCCGCCCGCGATACTGCGTCATGCTTTCCGCCTCTGCCCAGCTGGACCTCGTTTTCGCCGCCCTCGCCGATCCGACGCGGCGCGCGATCCTTGCAATGTTGCTGGAGGATGACATGGCAGTGACCGATGTGGCCCATCCGTTCGAGATGAGCCTTGCCGCAGTGTCGAAACATCTCGGCGTGCTGGCGGATGCCGGGCTGATCTCGCGGGAACGGCGCGGAAGGGTGATCTGGTGCAAACTGGAGCCCGATGCGTTGCGGGCGGCCTCGGTCTGGATGCAGGCTTTCGGACAGTTCGAGCCGGTCGATCTTGACCAGTTCGAGCGTTTTCTGGAACGCGAGCTCTCTGAGGATACGCCGTCGCGGCTGGCTGCGGAGGAAGCCTCCGGCGGGGATATTTAAGGACAGATGAAGACGGCTTTCCTCTGACCCTTGAGGCCTGACCCCGGGGGGGTGCCGCTGTGATTCCTTCTCAGAAATGGACCATCACGCAGGGAAGGGCTGCCTGGGCGCGCTTCAGTTGCCCCGAACCGGCCTCGCCCAGGCCCGTGATCCGGCGCGGGGGCTCAGGGCAGCGAAGGCGCTGAGCCATATGAAGAGATCCGCACAGCCCGGCAGGTGAACCGCTGCGTTTCACCAGATGAGGAACGAGGAGCAAAGACACAGAAGAGGGCCGCCCCGTGCCCCGCCGGTCAGGCGCGGAACCAGTCTTTATAGCGGTCGCGCAGCAGGTTCTTTTGCACCTTGCCCATGGTGTTTCGCGGCAGATCATCGACCACCACCGCCGCTTTCGGCTGTTTGAACCTGGCCACGCGGCCGGCGAGCCCGGCCAGAACAGTGGCGGTATCCGGCTGTGCCCCGGGGCGGCGTGCGAGAACGGCAAAGACTGCCTCGCCGAAATCAGGATGCGGCAGACCGATCACCGCGCTTTCCAGCACGCCGGGTGCCTCGTCAAGCAGCAGTTCAAGTTCTTTCGGATAGACATTGAAGCCACCGGTGATCACCAGATCCTTCGCGCGGCCAACGATCCGCACATAGCCCCCGGCGTCACGGGTCGCGAGATCGCCGGTGATGAACCAGCCATCCTCGCGCAGCTCCTCGCGGGTCTTTTCCGGCATCTGCCAATAGCCCTTGAACACATTCGGGCCGCGCACCTCGATCACGCCCACTGCGCCCGGCGCGACCTCTGCCCCCTCCGCCATGATCCGCAACTCCACCCCCGGCAGCGGGAGGCCCACCGTGCCGGCGCGCCGCTCGCCCTTATAGGGGTTGGAGGTGGACATATTGGTCTCGGTCATGCCGTAGCGTTCGAGAATGCGCTGGCCGGTGCGGGTCTCGAAGTCCCGATGCGTCTCTTCCAGCAGCGGCGCCGAGCCGGAGATGAAGAGCCGCATATGCGCCACGAGATCGCGCGTGAACCGCGGATCGCCAAGGAGACGCGTGTAAAAGGTCGGCACCCCCATCAGCGTCGTCGCCTGCGGCATCAGCCGCAGCATCGCCTCGGGATCGAAGCCCGGCAGAAAGATCATCTGCGCCCCCGCCGCCAGCACCACATTGGTCGCAACGAAAAGCCCATGGGTGTGGAAGACCGGCAGCGCATGCAGCAGCACATCCTGGGGCGTAAAGCGCCACAGCTCTGTCAGGACCTCGGCATTGGACAAGAGATTGCCGTGGCTGAGCATCGCCCCTTTTGAGCGCCCCGTCGTGCCCGATGTATAGAGAATCGCCGCCAGATCGCCGGTACGGCGGGGAACCGGCGCCAAATCGACAGATGCCTCAGCCATCAGAGCGGCAAAGCTCCCCCCGCCCGAGGCGTCAAGCGTCAGGATCCGCGCGCCCGCCGCCTCTGCCAGCGGCGCCAGCGCGGCCTCATCCGCCGGATCGCAAAGAAACACCGCCGGACGGGCATCGCCGAGGAAATAGCCGATCTCTTCCGGCGCATAGGCGGTGTTGAGCGGCAGGAAGACCGCGCCCGCCGCCACTGCTCCGGCATAGACCGCCAGCGCCTCGGGCGTCTTTGCGATCTGCACCGCCACCCGGTCGCCAGGCCCCACCCCCAGCGAAAGCAGCGCATTCGCCGCGCGCGCCAGCATGTCGTGAAAGGCGCCCGCCGTGATGTTTCGCCCATCCGCCAGCCGGATCAGCCCCCGCGACGCCCCGGAAAGCGGTGCGAACAACGCGTCATACAAAGTATTGCCCATCGCCAGCTCCCCTCGTGACCGGTCCGTGTTGCCGGCCATCCTGTTCAGATTTCTGCCGCATCCGCCCGGCGCCGCCAAGCCCCTGAGGTTGCAGAAAATCCTCCGCCGGAACGGCCCGCCGCGCCCTGCGATTCTTCCGGCAGCGGAAACAGTCTGTCCAAGGGGCGGCGGCCATAGCCCCTGTTTCAACCGGGGGCTGCCACAAACCTGCCCCGGTTCAGGGCGATCCTGGTCTCAGGAAAACGAAAGGGCCCACCGCCAGCCGGAAGGCAGGCAGCGGGCCAGGAACAGAAGGAACGCCCCGATGACCAAGGCACTGGAATTTCTGCGGAGCCTGACCACGAAACGCGACGCTCAGCCCGATGTGGATGCCGCCTTCGATGCGCGCCTGCAAAAGCTTGACGCGGTGCGCCAGGTGACGGTTTCGCGCGCGGTTCTGTTCAGAACGCAGGCTGCACAGCCGGAAGCCTGAGCGCGGTGATCAGGTCGCGCAGCTCTTGCCGCGCGGCCACATTCGACAGGTTCATCTGCTCGACCCCGGTATCTTTCAGATCCAGCAGCGTCAGCCCGCGCGGGAAAAGCTCGCGAAAGATCACGCGTTCGGAGAAACCGGGCGCCACACGAAAGCCGATGCGGCGCGACAGATCCTCAAGCGCGGCGCCGACCTTCTTCTTGTTATGCATCGCCTGGGCACCCAGTCGGTTACGAAGCACGATCCAGTCGATCGGCTTAAGCCCGGCCTGGGCGCGCAATTGCCGGGCCCCCCAGACCATCTCGGCATAGATCGAGGGTCCCTTGACCTTGCCCGTCTCGGGGTCGATCCGGGCCAGCAGGTCGAAATCCACAAAGGAATCGTTCAGCGGCGTGATCAGCGTATCGGCCAGCGAATGCGCCACCTGGCTCAGCCTGGTATGGCTGCCGGGGCAGTCGATGACGATGAAATCCTTGACGGGGTCCAGCGCCGAGACTGCGGCGGTCAGACGCTGGTCAAACGGGTTCTCGCCTTCGGCAAGGCTGGCCTCATCGACCTCGGGCAATTCACGGTAATCCGGCGAGGGCAGGTCCAGCCCGGATTTCGCAAGGAAGACCCGGCGGTTCTCGACATAACGGCCAAAGCTGCGCTGGCGCAGGTCAAGATCCAGCGCCCCCACCCGGTGCCCCATACGGGCCAAAGCCGTCGCGACATGCATCGAGGTGGTCGATTTTCCCGACCCGCCCTTTTCATTCCCAACGACGATAATATGCGCCATGGCAGTGGCTACCCCCCGAAAACTTCATCCTTCTATTGGCAAGGAGTGGCCGAAAGGGAAAGCCCTTTTTAACCACAATCAGCCCCTGGCGCATTGGAGACGCAGCGCCGATGCCAGGTCCTGCAGCAATCGGCAGGCCCGTCGGTCCGGCCCGACACTATCCCCCGACACTATCCCCCGATACGGACCGCCGGGCGCGGGATAGGGGCAACCGCCTCCCCCTGGCCCGTCAGGCGCTGCTCGCCTTCCGGCGCGAGGACGAGGCCGTCTGGCAGGACCCCCGCACCGCATATCTGCCCTCGATCACCGTTTCGCTCCGGTCATTCGTCCCCGAAGCGGACAGGAGGAACATCGCCTCCGTCCTGTCTTCGGAAAAGGTGATGCGTTGGGGGTTAACGGTGCAACTGGTCTGATCGCTCCAGATAGGTCCGAAACGGCCCGGGAGCTGCCGGAACAGATCCTCCACCGGGTCCGCAGCGGCCGGTGACGGCGCCAGGGTAAGACCCGCGCAAAGAAAAAGGGCGCCTCCGAAGAGACGCCCCTGAAACAATTGCCTGCGCTCAGAAACCAAGGCCGGCATATTTGTTTTTGAACTTCGAAACGCGGCCGCCGGTATCCATCAGCTTGGCCGACTGGCCGGTCCAGGCCGGATGCGCCAGCGGGTCGATGTCGAGCGACATGGTGTCGCCCTCCTTGCCCCAGGTCGAACGGGTCTGATAGGTCGAGCCGTCGGTCATTTTCACTTCGATGAAGTGATATTCGGGGTGAATGCCCTCTTTCATCTCGGCTCTCCTTATTCCGATTTGGCTTTATAGGTGCTGTCTTCGGCGATACGGGCCGATTTGCCGCGACGCGCACGCAGGTAGTACAGCTTGGCGCGACGGACTTTACCACGGCGGACCACTTCGATCGAATCGATATTGGTCGAGTAGAGCGGGAACACACGCTCCACGCCTTCGCCGAAGGAAATCTTGCGGATGGTGAACGAGGCTGCGAGGGTCGCGCCGCCTTTGCGGCCGATGCAGACGCCTTCATAGGCCTGCACACGGGTGCGGGTGCCCTCGGTCACTTTATAGCCAACGCGCACGGTGTCGCCGGCTTTGAAGTCAGGGATCTTCTTGTCGAGGGCGGCAATCTGCTCCGCCTCGATCTGAGCGATCAGGTTCATCGCATTTCTCCATATGCCTGTGGTTCAAACCCACAGAGGTGATCCTGGCCGAGAGCTCCTGGTCTTCTTCCGGATCCCTGCATCGCGACATACGCGACCGGCCCGCCTGAGTTCGGTTCGGTTGACTTTGTTTGCCGTCTGCCGCGCCCCGCCTGCCCCCGCCGAAGAAGGCGGTTTGATCAGTCAAGGGAATCGGGTCCGACAGGCTTTCACCCCGGACCCGCTGGCTATAGGGCCGGACAGGGTTCTGGTCAAGCGGCGGCGCGGGCGCGCAGACACGTCCCGGCATTCTGCCGGGAATGCCTCCGGCGGGGATATTTAAGGACAGATGAATAACCTTCTTCCCATTTCATCTGTCCGCAAATATCCCGGGGGTGAGCGCGGAACGCGCGAGGGGGCTGGCCCCATCAACGCCCCTTCCGCGCGCGAAACGCATCCCAGAGATCGGGGCGCCGCGCCGCTGTTATCTCCTGCGATTGCGCATGGCGCCATTTTGCGATTTCGCCGTGATTGCCCGACATCAGCACTGGAGGAATTTCGCGTCCCTCCCAGTCTGCAGGCCGGGTATATTGCGGATGTTCCAGCAGCCCGTCGGAGAAGCTTTCCTCCACCGCCGATTCCGCATTGCCCAACACGCCGGGCAGCAGCCGCAGCGTCGCGTCCAACACCGCCTGGGCGGCGATCTCTCCCCCTGTCATCACAAAATCGCCGAGGCTTACCTCTTCGATCTGCCAGTGATCCAACACGCGCTGATCGACGCCCTCGAACCGGCCGCAGAGCAGTGTAAGCCCTTCGCCGGCGGCAAAGCGCCGGGCCATGGCCTGGTCGAACGGGCGCCCGCGCGGTGAGAGGTAGATCAGCGGCCATTGCGCCCGGCTGGCGCGCACGCCCTCCATCGCAGCCGACAGCGCCCGATGCGTCACATCCGCGCGCAGCACCATGCCAGCGCCGCCCCCGGCGGGCGTGTCATCGACATTGCGGTGCTTGCCCTCGCCAAACTGGCGCAGATCGAAGGTCTCCAGCCGCCAGCGCCCCATGTCCAGCGCTTTGCCGGTCAGCGAGAGGCCAAGCGTGCCGGGAAATGCCTCGGGAAACAGCGTCACGATACGGGTCTCGAAAGCCCCCTGCAGGAGCCGCGGCTCAGCCATCAGATCACGCGGCTTCAGCGAGGCGCGGATCTTCAGCTTGCCATGGCTTCGGTCCGGCGCGGCATCCGCCGCCATACCGCCCGCGTCAGCCCCCGCCGCATCGGCACCGGGTTTTGCGCCAGACTGATCCTGTTCACCGGGTTCTTCATTCATGCCCCCGCTCTAGCGCGAAAGCCGGCGCCACGAAAGGGCTGATGCAGAAACGAAAAGGCGGATCAGTCTCCTGATCCGCCCAGTTCATCCATTCGCGCTTGCGCCCCGATCACGCCCCCTGCGCGCTGGCCGCAGGCGGCACGAAGCCAGGCACCCGCGTGGCGGCAGGCTTTGTCCTGACCGGCTCCGGAGTTTGCTCCGCCCCGCTCGCAACCAGCCCGGCCGCCAGATCGCGCAGCGCGAGCGCCGCCGTGGTATCGCCACAGGCCTCTGCCAGTTCCAGCACCACCCCGACCGGCGGGAAATAATGTGCCGTGGCCGGGATCTTCTGCAAAAGCGCCCTGCCCCGCAGCGAGAGCAGCGACAGCAGATCCGCCGAGTTCCCGGCGGCGGCAAAAGCGGTTCGCATCTCGCCGGGAACGGTATATTCCGATTGCGGGAATGGGTCGGTGGCCTTCAGGATCACCGCTGTGCGCAGCGAGAGATGGTCGCTTGACGGGCAGGCATCCAGCGCAGCGGTCAGCGCCGCAAGGCGCGACCAGATGTCGCCGGTATCGAGAAAATGATCCAGACGGTCGAGCATGACCTCGGTATCAGTTCCGGCATCCTCGGACAGGGCGAAAAGCCCGGATACAGCCCCCTCGGCCGAAGCCGGGATCTGGCGGGGTGCATCCGCGCCGGGGTCATCGGTCCAGAGCAGCTGGTCGATAGTCTCTCCATTGGCCAGCGCGAGTTCGGGCACCCAGGCCATTCGCAACAGCGGCACGGCAACAAAAGACAGCGCCAGCGGCAACAGCGGGTTGAACAACGGCACAAAGCCCAGCACGCCGCCAATGCCGCGCCCGATCCCGAACAGCACCGCCACGAACAGAATCTGCGAGGTCAGCAGCGTCACCCCGGCAATCAGCGCCGTCGGGGTCAGCCATTCGCCAAAGCTTTGCGGCCATTTATGCGGCCGGAGCATCACCAGCCAGAGCATGAACAGCGTCACGAAGGGCATAAGATAGCCAGGCCCGAAGCCGGCAAGACCAGCCAGAAGCGGCCCCATATAAAGCAAAACAGTAGTCGCCTGTATCAGCCTCTTACGATACGCCACGACGCTTCCCTTTCGCCGATGCGGAATTCTCCGCTCTGTTGCCATCACGGCCCGGGCGCCAGGGCAACCCGTAAACCGGCCCCACCTCTCAACCTGCGGGTGACAGGAGCAGGTGAGAGCCCGGCAGTGGCAAAAAAAAGGCGGCGCCGTGTCGGGCCAGGGAAATCAGGGGAATTTGTGAAAAACTTTCGCGCCTGGGTGGCATCAATGCCGGCGAGCGGGCGCTATTGTTCCCAAAACCCACAGGCAACCTGTGGCAGGGGTGAAAATGCCTTCACACCTGTGGCGTTGGTCTGGCGGGTCGGCGGCAGCGGATGGCTCTCAGCCCAGACCCTCGGTCCAGGCCCTCGGTCCAGGCCCTCGGTCCAGGCCTTCAGTCCAGCCCCTCGGGCAGATCGGCGATCAGCAGCCCGCGCGCCAGATCGACGGTCGGCACGGTTGCAAGCGTGAAAGGCAACAGCAGCGGCGCCGGTTTGGCGGCAAGGCGGATCTCGATCAGATCACCCGCACCGTGATTATGCACCGCGATCACGGTGCCAAGGCTGGCGCCGCCGGTATCGCGGACCTCAAGCCCGATCAGATCGGCATGGTAAAATTCATCATCGGGCAATGCCGGCAGGCGGTCGCGCGCGACATAAAGCTCGGTGCCGCGCAGGGCATCGGCCTCTTCCTTGGTCGCAACCCCCGAAAGCCGCGCCCCAAGCGCACCGGCCACCGGTCGCGTCAGGGTCACCGCAAAGCTGCGGCCACCGTCTTTGGTGAAAAGCGGACCATATGAGGCGATATCGGTCGGCTCGGCGCAAAAGCTTTTCAGCCGCACCTCGCCGCGAATGCCCCAGGCACCCGCGATGGAACCGACACAGATCCGCTCGTCCGACATATCCCGCTCCAGTCCTGATGCGGATGGCCCGTTGGCCGGGCCATCCGCGAAATGATCACTCTTCCGCAGCAGCCGGGGCTTCCGAACGGGCGGCTTTCTTGGCAGCGCGATCGGCCATGGCCTTGCCCGGAACAGCCGATTTCGGGTTGTTGCGGACGGCTTTCTCTTTCAGGCCAGCCGATTCCAGGAAACGGGCAACGCGGTCGGTCGCCTGGGCGCCCTGGCCCAGCCAGTACTGGATACGCTCGACATTGAGCACGACGCGGGCTTCGTTGTCTTTGGCCAGCAGCGGGTTATAGGTGCCCAGCTTCTCGATGAAGCGGCCATCGCGCGGCATGCGCGAATCCGACGCGACAATCGCGTAGAACGGACGCTTTTTCGAACCGCCACGGGCGAGACGGATTTTCATAGCCATGGTTTTTCTCCTTCAGATGGCTGTGTTGCGGGCGGATCGCCCGCTCATTTCTGCAGTTTCTCGTGATGCCTGATGACTTCGGATATGATGAAGGTCAGGAATTTCTTGGCGAATTCCGGATCCAGCTTTGCTTCTTCGGCAAGCCGTTCCAGACGTTCGATCTGACGCGCCTCGCGGGCGGGGTCGGATGGGGGGAGGTCATGCCCGGCCTTCAGCCGGCCAACCGATTGCGTATGCTTGAACCGCTCGGCCAGGGTATAGACGAGGATCGCATCCAGCCGGTCGATCGACTCGCGATGCTCTTTCAAAAGCACTGCCGCGCGGGCGACGGGATCACTCATGGCGTTCCTCCGGTTGCGGGGCCGGTTTTCGGGGGGCTTTGCAGCGCATGGCGCCAGATCGTCATCGGCTTGCCGAAAATCTCGTCATCACGCTCGGGCGCGGCACCAAGGCGGCGGGCCAGCGCCATTGATCGGTGATTGTCGCGCGCGATCATGCTGATCGCGGTGGACCAGCCAAGCTTTGCGACCGCATGGTCGCGGATCGCGAAGGCCGCCTCGGTCGCATAGCCATAGCCCTCATGCGCGGCGTCCCAGAGATTCCAGGCCAGTTCCGGCTCGGGCCAGGCGGGCGGGTTCAGATGGCCGGCCAGGCCGATGGCCTCGCCGGTTTCGGTGAGGGTAACCGCAAACAGCCCATAGCCGCGCAGAACCCAGTGGCCGCAGACGGTGGCAAAGGTCTGGAAGGCGCCGGACGCGCTGGCCGGACCACCGGTGAAGGCCGCGCGAGGGCTGGCCATATAGGCGGTGAAGCCGGGCAGATCGCGCTCTTCAGGGGCGCGCAGTGTCAGGCGCAGGGTGGTCAGGACCGGGGCGCCGGCGAGGGTGATCATGCCGTCCCCTCCGCCTGCAGCGGGAAATGCCACAGAACCGCACCCGCCAGATGCGGCGAGGGCTCTGCCGTCGCGACGCCACCGATCTTCCGCGCAATCGCCGCCGAGGCATGGTTGTCGCGGTGGATCGAGGTCACGGCCGAGGCAAAGCGCCCATCCGCCACCATCCAGTCCCTGACCAGCTGCACCGCCTCGGATGCGAGGCCGCAGCCCTCGGAGCCCGCGCTCCAGAGCGACCAGGTCAGATCGACCGGCGCGCTGGTGTCGAAATGCAGCGGCCCGGCATGGCCAAGCGCCGCACCGCTCTCGCGCCCGGTAATGGTGAAGCGGCCATAGCCGCGCAGATACCACTGGCCGATCATGGCGGCGAATTTCTCAGCCGCCTGGGCCGGGGTCTTCGCATCGCCGACAAACCGCGTCCGCTCCGACCCCGCAAAAGCGGTGAAGGCCGCAAGATCGCCCGCTTCGGGCGCGCGCAGGATCAGGCGGTCGGAATTGAGGATCGGAAAGCTCATGCCGCCGCCTCCAGATCGCGACGCATCCGCGACGATTCTCCCCATGTCGAGAGCCAGATCACCAGGTTGACGCTGTGACGCACCAGCGCCTGGAAGGCGCGGCTGCTCCGCGTATCACGGGTCTTGTGATGGCGGGCGAGATCAAGATGCCCCTCTTCCTCGGCGCGGATGCTTTCGATCAGATCATGCAATACCGGGTCGCGCGCGCGCAGAAAAGCCAGTTGATCGGTCAGATGCTGGTGAACGGTGTCCTCCACCGCCTCAGTGCAGGCCCAGATCAGGTTCGGGCCCAAAACGGTCGAGGCCGCACCAAGCGCCCAGCCGCCCATGCTCCACAGATACATCGCGCGGCAAGGACGCCCGCCCCGTTCGCGCAGTGCTGTGATGAACAGCGCACAATGTTCGATCTCATGCGCCTTCAGCTCCGCCAGCTGGTCTGCAAGCGAAGGCCAGACATGGCGGCAAATCGCAATCTGCGCGCCATAGATCCTGATCGCGCCGTATTCACCGGCGTGATTGACCCTGGCGATACGGATCGCTGAGAGGCGCTCGGCCGGGGTCATTTCTTGCGCATCATCCCGGACAGGCCCGCCGGCAGCGTCACGCCGCGCGGCATCCCCGGAAGCGAGCCGCCGCCAAGACCAGGCAGACCGCCCATGCCACCGGCGCCCTGTTGCACGCCTTTGGCAAGTTCCGCCAGTTGTTCAGGCGACATTTTCGACGGGTCGGGCATACCGCCACCCTTGCCAAGGAATTGCTTGATCATGTTCTTCATCATGCCCCCCTTGCCCATCTTTTTCATCATATCGGCCATCTGCTTATGCTGTTTCAGCAGACGGTTCAGGTCCTGCACCTCAAGCCCGGCGCCGGCCGCGATCCGTTTCTTGCGGCTCGCCTGCAGCATATCCGGGTTGGCGCGTTCCTTTTTGGTCATCGAGTTGATCAGCGCGATCTGGCGTTTCAGCATGGAATCGTCCAGCCCGGCCTCAGCCGCTGCCGCCTGGTGCTTTGCCATGCCCGGGAGCATTCCCATCAGCCCCTGCATGCCGCCCATTTTCAGCATCTGGTCCAGCTGCATCTTCAGGTCGTTCATATTGAACAGACCCTTGGCGAAGCGCTTGGCCATCCGTTCGGCCTGCTCGGCCTCGAAGGTCTCCTGCGCGCGCTCGACCAGCGCCACGATGTCGCCCATGCCGAGGATACGGCCCGCAACACGCTCGGCATCAAAAACCTCGATGGCGTCCATCTTCTCGCCAAGACCCACGAAACGGATCGGCTTGCCGGTGACCGCCCGCATCGAAAGCGCGGCACCGCCACGGCCATCACCATCCATCCGGGTCAGCACGACGCCGGAAATGCCGACCTTGCCGTCGAACTCGGTGGCAACATTGACCGCGTCCTGGCCGGTGAGGCCGTCAACCACCAGCAGCACTTCGCGCGGCCCGGCGATATCGCGAACCGCCTGGACCTCATCCATCAGCACTTCGTCGATATGCAACCGGCCTGCGGTGTCGAGGAACAGCACATCATAGCCGCCAAGGCTGGCCTGGGTCTTCGCGCGTTTCGCGATCTGAACCGCCGTCTCGCCTTTGACGATGGGCAGGCTGTCAACACCGACCTGGCCGGCCAGAATCGCCAGCTGTTCCATCGCGGCCGGGCGCTGCGTGTCCAGAGACGCCAGCAGCACCCGCTTGCCATTGCGGTCTTTCAGACGCTTTGCCAGTTTTGCGGTCGTGGTCGTCTTGCCCGAGCCCTGCAGACCCACCATCAGGATCGTCGCGGGGGAATTGTCGATCTTCAGCGCATCCGCCGGGCCATCGCCCTGCAGCGTCCGTACCAGCTCGTCATGCACGAATTTGACGACCATCTGGCCGGGCGTGATCGACTTGGTGACTGCCGAGCCGGTGGCCTTTTCCTGCACCCGCTTGATGAATTCGCGCGCGACCGGCAGCGAGACATCCGCCTCGAGCAGCGCGATCCGCACCTCGCGCATCGCCGAGACGACATCGGCCTCGGTCAGCGCGCCCTGTTTCGTCAGGCGATCAAAGACGCCGCCAAGGCGTTCTGAAAGGCTCTCAAACATGCGCGGCTCCTCGCGTGGTCGGGTTTGCCCCGATATGGGGCGGCGGGCGGTTTACCCCAATAAGGGGGCAGGTACGGACAAAGCGGTTTCGCACCCGTGGGCGCAAACGCGCTGACGGATGGCGATCCCGGGCAATGCCCAAGGGACCGGAAGCTCAGGCCTCCGGGGAATTCTCATGCGGGTTAAGCAAAGCGGCGGGAAGAGTCAAGTCCGGGCAGGTTTCCGGGCGTCAGTCACTGGCGGCGGTGAGCGCGGTCAGCTCCTCACCCGACAACCGCAATGAGCCCGCGCGGGCGAAGCTGGCAACCTGGTCCGGCGTGGTGGCCGAGGCAATCGGCGCGGTTATCCCCGGCTGCGCCATGGTCCATGCCAGCGCGACCTCGGCCGGCTTCGCGCCATGGGCGGCGGCGACCGCATCCAGCGCGTCGAGGATCCGCATCCCCTTCGCGTCAAGATATTTCTCAACCGCATCTCCCCGTGCCGATTTGTCCAGATCGGCTTTCGAACGGTATTTGCCCGAGAGAAACCCTGACGCCAGGCTGAAATAGGTGACGACGCCAATCCCTTCGGCAAGACAGAGATCGCGCAAGGGGCCTTCGAACTCGGCCCGGTCGTAAAGGTTGTATTCCGGCTGGATCACCTGATAGCGCGGCAATGCCGTGCCCGCCGCCTTCAGCGCCGCCGTCAACAGGGTCGCGTCGTAATTCGACGCACCGATGGCCTTGATCTTGCCTGCTTTCAGCAGGGCCTCATAGGCGCCAAGCGTATCCTCATGGCGGGCCTCCGCATCGGGCCAATGCGAGAAATAGAGATCGATGCTCTCGATCCCCAGCCGCCTGAGCGAGTTCTCCGCCGCCTCGACGATCCAGCGCGAGGAAAGCCCCTTCTGCCCCGGTTGCCCCAGATCCGAGCCGACTTTGGTGAAAATCTTCACCCGCTGCCGCATTCCGGGCCGCGCCCGCAGCCAGGCGCCGATGATCGTCTCCGATTCGCCGCCTTTATTGCCGGACTTCCAGGAGGAATAGACATCCGCTGTGTCGATGGCGTCGAAACCGTGATCGACAAAGGCATCCAGCACGCGGAAGGACTGCGCCTCGTCAATGGTCCAGCCAAAGACATTGCCGCCAAAAACCAGCGGCATGAAACTCAGCCCGCTTTTGCCCGCTTCGCGCCGTTCCATAGCGATCTCCGTCATGTCTCAATATCCGGGCCGGGACTGGCCCCATGTCGCCTGGGCGGCAAGGCCCCGCAAAGCGGCCTCAGCCGCCGATTTCGCGCGGCACGATGAAATCGACCGTGATACCCTGGCCGAAACCGGTCTCGGCCCAGCTGGCATTGTCGAAATCCACCACCAGCGTGGCGCCGGTCGGATAGCGGGTGAATTGCGAGGAAATCGGCGTCTTCGCCACCAGGCGATGGGCGAATTCCGCAATGCCCGGGTTATGGCCCAGCATCATCACGCAATCGGATTGCGCCTTGCGCAACACCGTCAGCATCACATCCGGCCCGGCATGGTAGAGGGTCGGTTTCAGCTCCAGCTCCGGCCCTTCGGGCAGCTCGCGCGCGATCCCGGACCAGGTCTCCCAGGTCCTGAGTGCATCCGAGCACAGCACCTGGCCCGGCACATAGCCGCGCGAGGCGAGCCAGAGCCCGAGATCCGTCGCCGCCGCCTTGCCGCGGTCATTCAGGGGCCGGTCATGGTCCGCCATGGTCGGGTCGTCCCAGCTGGATTTGGCATGGCGGATAAGGATCAAACGCTTCATTTGTGGAACTGGCTCATATGATAGGCTGAATGTTCCGGCAGTCTTGCATAGCGAGAGGACAACGGGCAAGCGCGGCGCGTGATGCAGCCGGAATTGAGGCAATCGGCGCCGCCGGGCTGATCAAGAAAAGCGTGGCAGGCGGGCACGTCATAGCCCTGCCCCCCAAGCGCCCCGGCCGGACAGGCGGTCAGACAGGGCGCCGCGCAACTGTCGCAGGGCTTTACCCCGGACGTGACCTCCAGATGCTGTTTCAGCGCCAATGCGCCGCGAAAGCTGACCAGCAATCCCTGATCCTGATGCACAAGCAGCCGCACCGGACTGTCCCAGACGCGCCCCGAGCGCAGGGCCCAGGCATAGAACGGATGCCAGGGCGGCCCGCCAAAGGGAAAAAGCGCTTTCCCACCGATAGCGCAGGCAAGCCGCCCGATCACCCGGCGCGACCAGCGATCAACCGGATCGGGTCGTCCATCCCATTCGGGTTGCGACGTCAGATGCTGCCAATAGCCCGGCTCGCGCGGGCCGATGAGCAACAGCGTCCGGGTGCCCCTGGGAAAACCCACCTCGCCAGGTGCCGGGTTGAAACCGCCAAGCATGGTCAGGAAATGCGGTGCGAGCCGCGTCTCCAGCTCCTGCACATTGTTCAGTGGCGTCGCGGCCATGTTCTGCCCTGCCAGGCGGGGGCCAGCCCCCGCACCCCCGGAGTATTTTCATCAAGAGGAAGAATATGCATTCCTCTTGACTTAAATACTCCCGCCGGAGGCTTCCCCGCTATGCCGGAAGCGACCGCTCACCCGCGTTTCACGCGCGGTTTCACACGGGGCTCGGTCGAGCGGATCTGGCTCCCTGCCCCGTGATCGGTGAAGAGTTCCAGCAGCGCCGCATTCGGGATGCGGCCATCGAGGATGGTTACCGCCCGCACGCCCTCATCAATGGCTTTCAGCGCGGTCTCGGTTTTCGGGATCATGCCGCCTGCGATCACACCATCGACGGTCAGCTGCCGGATCTCTTCGGGGGAGAGCGAGGTCATCACCTGGCCATCTGCCCCTTTCACCCCCGCAACATCCGTCAGCAAAAGCAGGCGATCGGCCCGCAGCGCGCCGGCAATGGCGCCGGCCGCAGTGTCTCCGTTCACGTTGAAGGTCTCGTTATCCTTCATGCCGGTCGCCACCGGCGCCACCACCGGGATGATCCCGGCCGAGTAAAGATCGCGCAGCACCTGGACATTCATCTCGACCGGACGCCCGACATAGCCCAGTTCGGGATCATCGGCCTCGCAGACCATCAGGTCATCATCCTTGCCCGAAATCCCGACCGCGCGACCGCCCGCATCCATGATCGACTGCACGATGCGCTTATTCACAAGGCCGGAAAGGATCATCTCGACCACCTCAACCGTCGCCTTGTCGGTCACCCTTTTGCCGCGCACGAATTCCGATTTGATGCCGAGCCTGGTCAGCATCTCGTTGATCATCGGCCCGCCGCCATGCACCACCACCGGATGTACGCCGACCTGTTTCATCAGCACGATATCGCGGGCGAATTCGGCCATGGCCTCATCATCGCCCATCGCATTGCCGCCGAATTTCACCACCACCACCGCATCCTCGTATCGCTGCAGATATGGCAACGCTTCCGACAGCATTTTCGCGGTGTTCTGGGCGTCTTTCATGGTCAGGGTCTGCTGCTTCATCAGGGCCTCCGGGTTGCCTTTGCCCCATAGGACTTTCGCGCCTGCTTGCCAAGCGCCGCGCATCCCTGCCGGCGCCGTTTGGGCGCTGTTTTGACAGAACCGCCCGCAACGGGTATGCGGTGTCCGCATAGATATGGTGATTTCAGTGAGCGACCCCTTGAGTGCAGAGGACAAACCCCGGGCAAGAAAGGCGCCGCGCAAACTGAGCGAGGCCAATATCAACCGGCGCGAAGAGATCCTGCAGGCAACCGAACGCGTGTTGCGTCAGGAGGGCTATTCGGGCCTGACCGCGCGCAAGGTCGCGGCAGAGGCGGGCTTTTCGCTGGGCCATATCACCTATAATTTCAACGGGATGGATGAGGTCCTTTCGGAAACCTATCGCCGTCTCTCTGGCCGGTTGCGCGAGAGTACCGCAAGCTCCGATGCCGCCGACGCGCCGCCACTGGCGCGGCTTGAGGCCTTTCTGCGGGCCGCTTTCACCGCCGAATTCCTGGATCCCGGGCATTTGCGGCTGCGGATCGACCTCTGGTCGGCGGCGCTGACATCCGAGGTGATCGCGGCCACCGAATCCGGGCTTTACGCGCATTACCGCAGCGATCTGGAGACGCATCTGCTGGCCGTTGCGGGCGATGATGCCGCGCGCCGCACGCAGGTGCCGGTTCTGACCGATACGCTGATGGCGACGCTGGACGGGCTCTGGCTCGACTGGATGCGCCGGCGCGACAAGGCGGGTCTGCGCAACGGGCTGGCGGGCTGCATGGCACTGGTCCGCGCGCTGTTGCCCTGATCAGGCCGATGATCAGGCGGTGCGGCGTGGGCGCCGGCTCTCCAGCCAGGCAAAGCCCAGCACGATCACCCCCGCCAGAGCCAGATAGACCGCCGCGACGAAGAACAGCGGTTCATAGGTGATCAGCAGATCCTGGCGCACCCGGCTCGATGCCGCATAGATCTCCAGCACGGTGATCGTCGCCACCAGCGGCGTCGCCTTCAGCTGCAACACGGTTTCCCCGCCCAAGGTCGGCAAAACGCTTTGCAGCGCCTGGGGGAAGGAAATCCGCGTCAGGATCTTGTGGCGCGGCATGCCCATGGCACGGGCGGCCTCGATCTGGCCGCGCGGCACCGAGGCGAAGGCACCGCGCATCACCTCGCCCTCATAGCCGGCATAAGACAGCGACAAAGCCAGCAAGGCATAGGGCCAGGCCTGGCGCAAAATCGGCCAGAGATCGCTTTCGCGGATCCAGGGAATGCCGGGAAACAGCGATCCCAGCCCGTAATACAAAAGCCAGACCTGGAGCAAAAGCGGCGTGCCGCGGATCACCGTGCAAAAGACCCGCGCCGGCACCGCCAGATACCAGGGGCCAGAGGCCTGGGCGAGGCCAAGCGGCACCGCCAGCGCAAATCCGATCAGCACCGACAGCGCCAGCAACCAGATCGTGCGCCAGACGCCCTGGAGGATCAGGGTCTGGTATTTCGGCTCCCAGAGCCAGTCCCAGCGACCGGCCAGACAGATCCACATGACCAGCCCGGCGGCGATCAGCAGCATCACGATGCGATGCGGTTGCAACAGCGCTTTCATCAGCGCCCCCCTGCCTGGCGGGGCGGATCACCGCGCCTGGCCCAGCGTTCCAGCCGCGCGAAACCCCAGGTCGAGATCAGGGTGATCACGAGGTAAATCAGCCCGGCCGCTATGAAAAAGGTGAAAAAGGCCTTGGTGGTGCTGGCGGCCTGACGCGTGGCCAGGGTCAGCTCGTTGAAGCCCACGATCGCCATCAGCGCGGTATCCTTGGTGGCGATCAGCCAGAGGTTCGACAGCCCCGGCAGCGCGAGGCCCAGCATGGTCGGCAGCGTGATCCGGCTGGCCACCTTGCGCGCCGGCATCCCCATCGCCTTTGCCGCCTCGATCTGACCGGCCGGCACGGCGAGGATGGCGCCCCGCAGGATCTCGGTCGCGTAAGCGCCCTGCACCACGCCCAGCACGATGATCCCGGCCACCACGCCGGAAATCTGGATCCGCTCATATCCCATGACCAGCAGAGCGCGGTTCATCAGATCGGTCAGCCCGAAATACAGCAAGAGGATCAGGATCAGCTCGGGCAGCGCGCGTACCATGGTGGTGTAAACGCCCAGACAATCGCGCAGGATCGGCCCGCCATAGATTTTGCCATAGGCCCCGGCCAACCCGATCACAAGGCCGATGCCAAAGGCCCCTACCGCGATCCGGATCGAAGCCCAGAGCGCGACCAGCAATGTGCCCCCCCATCCGGGAGGGCTGAGGGCCAGAAGGCCAAGCGTGCTTTCCACGGCGCAGCGCCCGGGCGATCAGCGCTTATTCACCATAGATCGAAGAGGCGAAATATTTCGCGGTGATGGTGTCATAGCTGCCATCAGCGATCACCGCCGCGATGCCCTTGTTGAAAGCCTCTTTCAGCTTTTCGTCGCCCTTGCGCAGGCCGACCCCGACGCCCAGCCCCAGCACGGCGGCATCATCGGCCACGGCGCCCATCGACTCGCAGCAGGCCTGACCATCGGCCGAGGCGAGGAACGCGTCCAGCGCCGTCGAATCCGCCTGGATCGCATCGACCCGTCCGGCAACGAGGTCCTGGTTTGCCTCGTCCTGGGTCTGATAGGCCTTGATCTCGGAGGCTGCGCCCGCGAAGTGCTTTTCGGCATAGGCCTGATGGATGGTCGAGACCTGAACGCCCAGGATCTTGCCTTCCAGCCCTGCGGCATCCGGGGTGATCCCCGCACCTTTTGCCGCAACGATCACCGACGGTGTGTTGTAGTATTTGTTCGAAAAATCAATGACCTTCAGACGTTCATCATTGATCGACATCGAGTTCATAATCGCGTCGATCTGGCCGGCGGTCAGCGCGGGGATGATGCCATCCCAGGCGGTGGGGGTGATGACGCAATCCAGCTCTGCCGCCTTGCAGACGGCCTCCATGATCTCGATCTCCCAGCCGGTCCAGTTGCCCGAAGCATCAACGCTGGCAAAGGGCGGATAGGGTTCCGGCGCCATGCCGACGCGCACGGTCTCGGCAGCGGCCATGCCGGTGAAACCAAAGGCGAAAGCGGCGGCGAGTGCGATTTTCTTCATGGTCATCTCCCTGAGTTTGAATGCCGGTCTTCTTACGAGACCGATTTAAGAAACTGTTTCAGCCGCGCCGATTGCGGCGCGCCGAAAAGTTGATCGGGGGGGCCTTCCTCCTCGATCAGGCCATTGTAAAGATAGACGATATGGTCCGAGACCTCACGGGCGAATTTCATCTCATGCGTGACCAGCAGCATGGTGCGCCCCTCATCGGCCAGGCTGCGGATCACGGCGAGAACCTCGCCCACCAGTTCCGGGTCCAGCGCCGAGGTCGGTTCGTCGAACAGCATGGCGCGCGGCTCCATGCACAGCGCGCGCGCAATGGCGGCCCGCTGCTGCTGGCCGCCCGACAGAAAGGCCGGATAGGCATTCTCCTTGGCCGCAAGCCCGACCCGGTCAAGCAATTTGCGCGCGGTGGCAACCGCCTCGTCCTTTGGCTTTTTCAGCACATGGACCGGCACTTCGATCAGGTTTTCCAGCACCGTCTTATGGGTCCAGAGGTTGAACTGCTGGAACACCATGCCAAGGCTTTGCCGGATCCGTTCGATCTGGCGGCGGTCCGAGGGCGTGCCGTCTCCCCGACAGCGGACCTCTTCGCCGCCGATCAGGATCCGCCCCGATGAGGGCGTTTCCAGAAAATTCACACAGCGCAGCAGCGTCGATTTCCCCGAGCCCGATCCGCCGATCAGCGTAACGACATCGCCCTCTTTCGCCGAGATCGACACGCCTTTCAGCACCTCATGCGGGCCGAAACTCTTATGCAAATTCTCGACGCGGATCGCTTCGGCCTTGCCGGTAACTGACCCGGTCACATTGCCCGGGGCTGCTGCGGTCGCGATGCTCATCTGATCCGGCACCCCCGTGAAATGTCGCTACCCCATCTTCTCCCGGCCCATCTTCTCCCGGCCCGTCCTCTCCCGGTCGAGAAGGAACCGGCGGACATGCGGAAGCACCTGTTCGGTCGCTTCGATAAAAATCGCATGTTTCAGCCCGGGAAGGACCACCAGCTCCGCCTCGGGCATGGCCCCGGCGATAAGCGTATTGAGACGAGGATTGCAGCCGCCGTCAAGCTCGCCGGTCAAAACCTGGGCCGGTGCCCGGATTTTATGCAGCCAGGGCGCCATTTCCGTTTCGGCATAGATATCAAATACATTCAGAAAGATATCTGCCGGCGTATCAATCACCTGCTGCTTGCGCCAGGCGATCACATCCGGGCGGGCTTCGGTGAATTCATCGGTGAACCAGCGCGCGGTCAGCGTGTCGAGCACCGGGCCGATCCCCTTGTCCCGCATCGCCTGTACCACGGCTTTGACCTTCGCGCTGTCATCGGCGTCGCGAAAAGCGGCGGTCGACCACAGCCCCAGCGAGCGCACCCGTTCCGGATAGCGCAGCGCATAGGCCGGGCCGATCATGCCCCCCAGCGAATGGCCGGCGAAATGGGCGTGTTCGATCCCCAGCTTCGCCCGCAGCGCCTCCAGATCATCGACCAGATCGTCCAGGGTGAAGCGCCCTTCGGGCAGCGGGCTTTCGCCATGGCCGCGCAGATCATAGCTGATACAGGTGAAGCGGTCTTTCAGCCCCTCCACGAGGCGCGTAAAGGTGGCCCGGCGCGCGCCGATGCCGTGGATCAGGACGAGGGGCGGCCCCTCCCCCGTCACCGAATATGCGCAGTTGATGGCAGTCATGGCTCACTCCGGTTTCGGATCACAGCCGAGCCGGCCCCCAAAGGCCCAGTCCTGTTTCTGCACATCGACAAAAACGATCTGCAGCGCTTCGGGCGTGCCGCCGCAGGTCTCGACAAAGGCCTGGGTCAGGGCTTTCGCGCAGGCGCGCTTTTGTTCGACAGTGCGACCTTCGAACATTTCGATACGGATCATCGGCATTTTATGGTCCTTGCTTTCACTTATGCAACTTTTTGGTGGATCAGCCGGATCGAGGGCATCACCTCTTCGGCAAAGCGGCTCATCATCTCCAGCGTGACCTCCTGCGGCTGGCCGAAATTCGAAGAGGCGATCACCTCGTCAATGCCCAGTTCTGCATAACCGGCCAGCCGGTCGATCATCTCGGCCCGGGTGCAGATGAGCACATTCTGCCGCAACTCCTCAACCGTCTGACGGCGCGGCAGCGGCCGGATCATGCCCTGGTCAACAAGGCCGGGCCCACCGAAGACATTGTCAAAGCTCTGATAATAGGTATGGGCGCGGGCGACCATCTGATCGGCCTCGACCTCATCGCGCGCCAGCCAGAGTGTCCGCTGCAGCGAAAGCCGCTGGCTCTCGGGCCGCGCCGCCCTCGCCCGGCCAGAATGAAACGCATCGACCTGGCTGCGCAGAATCTCGTGACTGGCGCCCAGCGGCGTGGTCTGGATCGAATAGCCCCTCGCCGCCGCCGCTTCGATGCCGGGCGGCGCCATGATCGCCAGAGCCAGCGGGACCGGATCCTCCGGACGCGGCATCACCGTCAGCGCCTCAAACCGATAACGGGCACCGTTCCAGGCCACCTCTTCACGCGACAGCAGGGCCTCAAGAACAGCGAGGCTCTCCTCAAATATCGCTTTGGTCTCCGCCATCGGAACACCAATGCGACCGGTCTCGAAACCGAATGCCCCCTTGCCCACCCCCAAGACCAGCCGCCCGTCGCACAGCGCCTGGGCCTGGACCACCTCGCCGGCAAAGACCCGCATATCCCTGAGCGGCAGCTGACAGATCGAGGTCGCAATCTCAAGGCTTTCAGTCAGCGCCGCGATCCGGACCGCCAGCTGGAGCGGCGACGGAACCAGCAAGATATTGATCAGGTGATGTTCCGGAATGGCGACTCCGCGATAGCCACAGGCTTCGGCATGCAGTGCCTGCTGCGTCATCTCCCGGTAAAGCTGTTTGCCGCCGACATCCCTGCTCAGGATATGGCTGCTGAGAAAATGCGAGAAATCCAATCGCCCCTCCTGATTTTTTGCACATAAGTACAATTGTACAGTTGAGCAAACCTGTCAACGGAAAATCATCCACAGCGACCATGGCCGGCCAGAAGCAAGGAATGGGAAGCAGATACGAAACCGCAGCAAAAAGCCCCGGAGTTTTGAAAACTCCGGTCCGGTTTCTGTCCAGAAACCGGCGCCTATTCCAGCGTTGCGATCACGGCGCGAAGGGTCTCGACCCCCTCGCCCTTCTCGGAACTTGTGACGATAATTTCGGGATAGGCTGCGGGGTGCTTTTGCAGGGCCTGCATCACCTGCGCGATATTGGCCTCACGCGTGGCGAGATTGACCTTATCGGCCTTGGTCATCACGACCTGAAATGTCACCGCCGAGCGGTCAAGCAGACCCATGATCTCGTCATCGACCGATTTCACCCCATGCCGGGTGTCGATCAGCACAAAAGCACGGCGAAGCGTCTGGCGGCCAGCGAGATAAGCCTTCAGCAACTCCTGCCATTTGCGCACAATCGCGACCGGTGCCTCGGCAAAACCATAACCCGGAAGGTCGACCAGATAGCGGCTTTCCCCCAGATCGAAGAAGTTGATTTCCTGTGTCCGTCCAGGCGTATTCGAGGCCCGGGCAAGATTTTTTCGCGTGGTCAGTGCATTGATCAGGCTCGATTTCCCAACATTCGAGCGCCCGGCAAAGCAGACCTCGACCCGGTCGGCCGGCGGCAGCGCCGCCATGGTCGTAACACCTTTCACAAAATCGACCGGCCCCGCGAAAAGCAGGCGCCCGGTCTCGCGCGCCCCGTCTTCCGGCTCCGGCGCGAGGGTGAATGTCATCGTCATACCAGCACCTCGACCCTGTCGCCGGCACGGATCTCACCGCCCTCAAGCACGACACCGAAAACTCCGAAATCCTGGACGCCGACCGTCTCCATCAGCGCATCCAGCGTATCTGCATCGACCTGCCCGGTTTCCGGATTCGACATGGTGGCGCGACAGCGCCCCACCCGCTCGCGAATCTCCAGCATCGTGGCGCCGATCCGCAGCCGCCGCCCGATCCAGGTCATCTCTTCCCAGGCCGCAAAGCCGTCGATCCAGAGATTGCCGCGCCAGCGATGAATCGAGAGGTCGCGCTTCATCTTTTTCCCGAGCGCCAGATTCGATGCCAGATTCTTGATCGAGATGCTGGGCCAGGCGGTATCGGTCATCGCCCGTCCCGGCGCCCGCACCAGCGCCACCGGCCGGAACCGCAATTGCGGACTGATCGGCAACACCCAGTCGATCAGCTTTTGCCCCTCGGTTTCCGGGTTAAAGCGCAGCGGCGCCAGCTCCGGATGGGTCAGCTGCATCTCTCCCGAAACCGCATCGAAGCGCGCCTCGATCGCCATCAGCGAAGGGCTGCGCGCCGCGCGCTGGAAGTTGATGCAGGGCATCCAGGAGGGCGCCCCGGGGTCGAATTTCGACAGGTCATGCGCGACCGCCCAATGCCGGTCCCAGGGCATCGCCTCACCTTCCGACAGCCGAACGGACGCGAGTTCCTCGCGTCCGTGGGCCTTGATCGGATGACGGAAGATCTGCGCGAGGCGCCCTTCACCGGTCATTTCTTTTTCGCACCACCTTTGTCGGCCAGCTTACCCGCCGGCGCTTTGTTGGCATTGGCCGCAGCCTCTTTCTTGCGAAAGCCCGAGAGGATATTGCCGAAGAGATCCGGCTTATGCCCATGGCTGCGCATGATGATATATTGCTGGCTGAAGGTGATGATGTTGTTGGTGATCCAGTACACCACCAGGCCCGAGGCGAAACCGCCCAGCATGAACATGAACACCCAGGGCATCCAGGCGAAAATCGAGGCCTGAACCGGATCGGTGGGGGCCGGGTTCAGCTTTTGCTGCAGCCACATGGTGATGCCCAGGAGGATCGGCAGAACACCGATGAACACCAGATGCAGGAGCGAGCCCGCCACCGGCGCATCCCAGGGCAGCGCCCCAAAGAGGTTGAACAGAGACGAAGGATCAGGCGCCGAGAGATCGCGCAGCCAGCCGAAGAACGGTGCGTGACGCAATTCGATGGTGACAAAAATCACCTTATAGAGCGAGAAGAAGATCGGGATCTGAATCAGGATCGGCAGACAGCCGGCCGCCGGATTGACCTTCTTGTCGCGGTAAAGCTGCAGCATCTCCTTTTGCAACCGTTGCTTGTCGTCGCCAGCACGCTCTTTCAGCGCCTCCATCTCGGGCTGCAGCTCTTTCATCCGCGCCATCGAGACATAGGATTTATAGGCCAACGGCAGCACGATCAGCTTCAGCACGAAGGTCAGCGCGATGATCGCGAGGCCCATATTGCCGATCAGGCCATGGATCCAGTGCAGCAGCGCAAAGATCGGTTTGGTGAGAAAGTAGAACCAGCCCCAGTCAATCGAATCGATAAAGCCCGGGATCGGCGCGCGCGCCTCGTCAACATTCGCGCCGAAAAGGCGGGAAACGGCGCCGGGCTCGTTCTGATAGTCGCGGATCGCCTCCCATTCCTTGGCACCGGCGAAGAAGCGGGTCGAGGTGGTGAAGCTTTGACCAGGCGTTACGATGACGGCCGGCTGGCGCGCCTCGGTCAGGTAGAGATCATGCGACGCGATGTATTTCGTCACCTGGGTGATCGGCTTGCCCTGTTCCGGCACCAGAACCGACATCCAGTAGTGATCGGTGAAACCGATCCAGCCGCCATCCGCAGCCTCGACGACGCTGGCCGGGGCGGCCTCGCGCTCGACCGGGTCAAGGGCAACGATGTTCTTATAGGTCGTCTCGGTCAGTTCGCCACCGGCGCGGGAAATGGCACCTTCATGCAGGATGAAGAAGCCCTTCATATTGGCCGGCAGGCCGTAGCGCTGGATCTGGCCGTAATAGAACATCGACGCGTCGCCGGTGCCACTATTCGCCACCGTCTCGTTGACGGTGAACATGAATTCCTCATCCACCGCGATCTCGCGGGTGAAGGTCAGCCCTTTGCCATTGTCCCAGATCAGTTTCACCGGCCGGCCTGGCGAGAGCGCGCCATCGGTCACCGGGGTCCATTCGGTCTGGGCGCCAGGCACATCGCCTTCGGCCAGCGAACCGGCCGGGCGCCAGCCGAACAGCGCAAAATAAGCGCCGGGCTCACCCTGCGGGGTCAGCAGGCGGACGATGGGCGAATCTTTTTCGATGGTCTCACGGTAGTTTTTCAGACGCAGATCATCGATGCGGCCACCGCGCAGCGAGATCGAGCCCTCAAGCTGCGGCGTGTCGACCCGCAGGCGCGGCGCCTCGGGCACGGGTTCAGAGGTGGCTGCCCCGGCGGTTTCCGGCGCGGGGGTGCCGGTCTGTTCGGTCGTCGCGGTCTCGACCGGGGCCGGGGTTTCGGGGGGAGGGAAGAGCCAGAACCACACCAGGATGACCAAAGCGCTGAGCACCATGGCGAGAATGAGGTTCTTGTTGTTGTTCTCGTCCATATTCTGAACCGCTGCCGCATGTAAGGAAGGATCAGCGGTCTTCAACAGAAGGGGGGGCGAAAGGTCAAGCGGTTTCGCCTGAAAAGCCTGCCGGCTGCGCCCCGATCACGCGGATTCGCCTGGTCTGACGGGCCCCGGGCGGCTGGCAGGCTTGTCTGCGGAAAGGGTGGGCAGGCCTTTGGTCCGGGACGGGGAAGCCCCTGTCATGCCCATCGCAAATCCCGGTTCCGGCCCGGCGCCGTCCGCCGGCGGAGGCCTAGCGGCCGCGCGCGCCGATCCTCGGGATGCGGTCGGGGCGGTTCTGGTGCTTGCGGATCCATTCGAGCGCGTCTTCCGGGTTCAGTGGCCTCTCGATTCCATAGCCCTGCACGAACCGGCAGCCGAGCTGCGACAGCATCGAATGCTCGCTCGCGGTCTCCACCCCTTCGGCCAGGGTTTCCAGCCCCAGACGGTCCGCCAGCGAGATGATCGCCGAAACCATGCGCTGCTGATCGCGATCCTGATCCACCCGGGTGACAAAGCTGCGGTCGATCTTCAGCCGGCGCACGGTAAAGCGCCGGATGGTCGAGATCGAGGCATGGCCGGTGCCGAAATCGTCAAGGTCAATGCCACAGCCCATCGCCGCCAGCTGCGCGATATTCGAGACGATCACATCATTTTCGGCCTGGGCGACCACGGTTTCCAGAATCTCCACCGTCAGACGCGCCGGTTTCAGGTCGAACCGCTCCAGCTCCCAGCGGATGCGGTCGGGCAGGCGCGGGTTGCGCAGCTCGGCCGCCGAGAAATTGACCGAGACGGTGGGCACCTGCAGCCCCGCCTTGTCCCAGTCCTTCAGCGCGACCAGGGCATGCGACAGCATGGCCTCGCTCAGCCTGTCGCTCAGATCGCTGCTTTCGACCAGCGGCAGGAATTCGGCGGGCGACAGCACGCCGCGCATGGGATGATGCCAGCGTGCCAGTGCCTCAAGCCCGGAAATCTCGCCCGTATCGGTGGAGATCTGCGGCTGGAACCAGGCGCGGATCTCGCCCTTGTCGAGCGCCTCTTCCAGATCGTCGCGCAAAGCGGCGCGGATCACGCTGCGCTCTGCCATGTCGCGGGAAAAGGCCCGGATCGCCCCCGGACCATGACCAAAGGCCTCATCCGCCGCCGCCTGGGCGGCATCGAGCAGCGAGCGCCCCGTCGCCTCGGGCGAGCAGCCGCCGATGCAGAACCCGATCGAACAGGTTATGTAAAGCCTTGCGCCACCAAGGGAAATCGGCTCGGCCACCGCATCCTGCAACCGCGCGCAAAGCTGAACCATGCTTTCCAGATCCAGCCGCCGGACCGGCGAGAGCACCACGACCGCCGAAGCACCCAGCGGATTGGTCACGATATCCCCGGCCCGCAGCGCGCCGCGGATGCGGTCTGTCGCGCGTTCCAGCACCTCGGTATGCGCGGCGCGGCCATGGCGTTCCAGCGTATTGGCCATATTGTCGAACTGCACGATCATACAGGCGGTATTGCGCCCGTTATCCGAGACCTGCGGCAGCATCCGGTTCATCGCGGCAATGGCGCGCTGCAGCGAACTGCCCTCATCACCATCGGCCTGCGGCACCGGCGAGCGCGTCGGGTCCGGCCCGGCAATTGCGATGATCAGCGGCAAGCCGAGCGCGAGGAAGATCAGCGCCCGCTCCCCCCCCAGCCAGTAGCCGCCCAGCGTGATCGCCGGCAGGAACAAAAGAAACTCCGGCCGCCGGAAGCAGCCAAGAAGCTTCAGATACCTGTGGTTGCGGGCAGAGTGCTGAAGAACCGACATACCGAACCCTCTTCTGTCATGGCGCCTGGCCATCGCAGAACAGGATTGGCGAAACCGGTATGGGCTTTCTTAATCCGGGAGACGAAGATGCTTCGCATTTTCCTCAACTTCTCCGGGTTCACCCGTCATCAGCCCGAGAAAATCGAAGATGCCGGGATCGGCAAGATGCGAAGGACGCACATTCATCAATGCGCGGAACATCACCTGGCGGCGGCCGGGCGCGCGGGTTTCCCAGTCATCCAGCAGCTTTTTCACCTGGGCGCGTTGCAGCCCTTCCTGGCTGCCGCAGAGGTCGCAGGGGATGATCGGATAGTTCATCGCGCGGGCGAAACGGTCGCAATCGGCCTCGGCCACGAAGGCCAGCGGGCGGTACAGGAACAGGTCGCCCTCTTCGTTAACCAGTTTCGGCGGCATCGAAGCCAGCCGCCCGCCATGGAAGAGATTCATGAAAAATGTCTCGAGAATATCGTCGCGGTGATGCCCCAGCACCACGGCCGAACAGCCCTCTTCACGCGCGATCCGGTAAAGATTTCCGCGCCTTAGCCGCGAGCACAGCGAACACATCGTCCCGCCCGGCTTGATCTTTGAGGTCACCACCGAATAGGTGTCCTGATATTCGACCCGGTGCTCGACCCCCATTTTCGCGAGAAACTCCGGCAGCACGGTCGAAGGGAATCCCGGCTGGCCCTGGTCAAGATTGCAGGCCAGCAGATCGACCGGCAGCAGACCGCGCCATTTCAGCTCATGCAGCACCGCCAGCAGCGTATAGCTGTCTTTCCCGCCCGAGAGACAAACCAGCCAGCGTGTGCCGGGCTGGATCATGCCATAGGTGTCGATGGCATCGCGCACCTGTTGCACCAGACGTTTGCGCAATTTGCGGAATTCGGTCGATTTCGGCGCGCCGTAAAACAGCGGATGAATGTCGTCGGCCTCGTCCAGCATGGGTCGCACCTTTATGTGTTCCTGCGGCCAGATGGCCTGTCAGTGTTAACAGGTCAAGCCCGTCATCCACCCTGGCGCCGCTGCCGCAGCTTTGCGAAATAGTCGATTCGCTTTTTCAGCTCACGCTCAAACCCGCGTTCGGGCGGGTTATAGAGCACCGGGCGCGTCATGCCTTCGGGGAAATAATCCTGCCCCGAAAAACCGTCCTCGGCATCATGGTCGTAATTATAGCCGGTGCCATAGCCGATTTCCTTCATCAGCTTTGTCGGAGCATTGAGGATATGGCGCGGCGGCATCTGGCTGCCGGTCTCTTTCGCCAGCACCCGCGCGGCCTTATAGGCCACATAGACCCCGTTAGATTTCGGCGCCAGCGCCAGATAGACCACCGCATTGGCCAGCGCCAGTTCGCCCTCGGGCGAGCCGAGCCGCTCATAGGTGTTCCAGGCGTCAAGGCAGACCGATTGTGCCTGGGGATCGGCCAGACCGATATCCTCGACCGCCATCCGGGTGAACCGCCGCGCCAGAAAACGCGGATCTTCGCCGCCTTCCAGCATCCGCGCATACCAGTAAAGCGCGGCATCCGGATCAGACCCCCGCACCGATTTATGCAGCGCCGAGATGAGATTGTAATGCTCATCCCCGGATTTGTCATAGCGCGCGGCACGGCGCATCAGGCGCTTTGACAGCTCATCCCGCGACAAAGGCTGTGCGATTTTCCAGGCCGCGACCTGCTCGATCAGGTTCAATAGCGCCCGCCCGTCGCCATCAGCCATTTCCAGCATGGCATCGCGCGCCTCACCGGAGAGCGGCAGCGCGCGGCCCAGTTCCCGCTCGGCCCGCTGGCTCATGCGTTCAAGATCGGCAAGGCTGAGCCGCTCCAGCACGATCACCTGCGAGCGCGACAGGAGCGCCGCGTTCAGCTCGAAAGACGGGTTCTCGGTGGTGGCGCCGACCAGAAGGATGGTGCCATCCTCCATCCAGGGCAGGAATCCGTCCTGCTGTGCCTTGTTGAAACGGTGGATCTCGTCGACGAATAAAAGCGTCCCCTGCCCGTTGCCGCGCCGGATCTTTGCCGACTCGAACACCTTCCTCAGCTCCGGCACCCCGGTGAAAATCGCCGAAATCTGCACGAAGGCCATCTCGGTCTGATCGGCCAGCAACCGCGCTATGGTGGTCTTGCCCACCCCGGGCGGCCCCCAAAGGATCAGCGACGACAGGCTGCCTGCCGCCAGCATCGCGCCCAGCGGCCCTTCGGGCGAGAGAACATGCTCCTGCCCGATCACCTCGGACAGGCTCTGCGGCCGCAGCCGGTCAGCCAGCGGGCGCGGGGCCTCGTGACCTGCGGTTTTGCGCCCGGCCGCGCCGGAATCAGGGGAATCGAAAAGATCGGCCATAGAAACAGCTTCGCATGAAGCGCTCAGAGCCGGAAGCGCAGACGCAGCGGCTGGCCCTGGCGGATCAGATCAACCTGCCAGCGCCGCGCGCCGATCTCAGCCACCGCCTGGACATCGCCCGGCACCATCACCGGCTGGTCATTCAGCGTGAGGATGACATCGCCGGGCTGCAGCCCGGTAGCGGCGGCAATTCCGGTGACGCCGGTGACCAGCACGCCCTCATCTTTCAGCGCGAGGCCATATTCCTGGATCAGCGAGGGGTTGATCCGCGCCAGCGACAGGCCGGCAATCCCTGCCTGCGGTCCCAAAGTCAGCGCCTCGCGATCCGGGCTGTCGGGGGCCGGGCCAAGCGTCACCTGGGCCGCAAGCTCCGCCCCGTCATGGATATAGGCCACCGGCACCGCCTGGCCCACGCCGATGACCGAAAGCCGGTAGACGAATTCCTGCGGCGAGTTGATCGCCTGGCCGGCAAGGCTGAGAACCACATCGCCTTCGACCAGCCCGGCCCCGGCAAAGGGGCTTTGCGGATGCAGATCCGAGATCAGCACGCCCTGCGGCAGCGCCATCCCCATCGCCCCGGCCATGGCACCGTCAACGACCTGGCCGGAGATCCCCGCCCAGGGCCGGGTGAATGTGGCAGCGCCACTCCGCGCCTCGTCCACCACCTTCGCCACCAGATCCGAGGGAATCGCGAATCCAATCCCGTTCGAGCCGCCCGAAGTCGTCACGATCGCCGAATTGATGCCGATCAGCCGCCCCGCCATATCGACCAGCGCGCCGCCAGAATTGCCCGGATTGATCGGCGCATCGGTCTGGATGAAATAGCCCGAGCCATCGCCCACCTGCAGAGCCGAGCGTGCCAGCCCCGAGACGATGCCCGAGCTGACCGTCTGCCCGACCCCGAACGGATTGCCGATTGCCAGCACCAGATCGCCGACCTCCAGCGCCTCGCTCCTGCCGATCTCCAGCGCCGGCAGCGGTGCATCCGCGTCGATCTTCAGCACCGCCAGATCACTTTGCCGGTCGGAAAGCAGCACCTTCGCCGGGTATTCCCGCCGGTCAGAAAGGATCACCCGAATGTCGGTCGCCTCGCCGGTGACATGGTAATTCGACACCACGATCCCGTCCGGCGAAACGATCACCCCCGAGCCCAGAGAATTCTCTATCCGTCTCCGCGCCGGGCCGAAATCCTGGCCCATGCCCTGGAAGAACTGCTCAAAGAACGGATCCCCGGCAAAGGGGCTGCGTCGCGTCTCAACCATCTGGCGGACATAGATATTCACCACCGCCGGCGAGGCCTGTTTCACCACGGGCGAGAAAGACATTGCGATCTCACCCTGATCGGCGGGCAGCCGGGTCTCGGCCAATGGCGGCGAAGAGATCAGACCGGCAACCAGCGCCGGCACAAGAAGGGCGATACGGCAGGATTTGCGCATATCGGAACTCCGGTATTGCTGACAGATGGCGCGACTATGAACCCTTGCCCCCCGCCCCACAACGGCCCCACAGCGACCCCGCTGATCACATGCTGCGGAGCAGGGCGCGAGCCGGAAATGACAAAGCCCGCCTAGACGGCGGGCTTTGCGCAATCCTGATCCAAAAGCGGATCAGCGATCCGAAATCACTCTTCGGCAGCTTCCAGGCGGGCACGGTCAGCCGCGCCTTTGGCCGAGGTATCACGGTCGACAAACTCGATGATCGCCATCGGAGCCATGTCGCCATAACGGAAACCGGCTTTCAACACGCGGATATAGCCGCCCTGACGGTCCTTGTAGCGCGGGCCCAGGATCGCGAACAGCTTTTCGACGTCTTTGTCTTCTTTCAGCGCTGCAGCAGCCTGACGACGGGCGTGCAAATCGCCACGCTTGGCCAGGGTGATCAGCTTCTCGACGATCGGACGCAGTTCCTTCGCTTTCGGAAGCGTGGTCTTGATCTGCTCATGCTCGATCAGCGAGCCGGCCATGTTCGAGAAAAGCGCCTTGCGGTGCTCATGGGTGCGGTTGAGGCGACGATAGCCGCGGGCGTGACGCATGGGTCTCTCCTATAGCGTTTTTACTTTGTGTTGCCGGCCTGCGTTGGGCCGACGTCGTTGGGGCGGAATTGCCCGGGAGTTCAACGCTGCCCTCAAACACAAAGCGGGCGGCGGGGGGTCCGGGGGGCCTTAGCCCCCGGCCTGTTCAGTCAACCGGCCTTCCGCCAGTCAGCGCGGCGGTTCAGAACTGGTCCTCGAACCGCTTGGCAAGATCTTCGATGTTTTCCGGCGGCCAGTCTTCGACTTCCATCCCGAGATGCAGGCCCATGCCCGAAAGCACTTCCTTGATCTCGTTCAGCGATTTGCGGCCGAAGTTCGGGGTGCGCAGCATCTCGGCTTCGGTCTTCTGGATCAGATCGCCGATATAGACGATATTGTCGTTCTTCAGGCAGTTCGCCGAACGCACCGACAGTTCCAGCTCGTCGACCTTCTTCAGCAGAAGCGGGTTGAATTCGAGACCCGAATCCACTTCGCCCGCCCGCGCCGCTTCCGGCTCGTCGAAGTTCACGAACACCGCCAGCTGGTCTTGCAGAATGCGCGCGGCATAGGCCACGGCGTCATCCGGCGTCAGCGAGCCATCGGTTTCAACCTTCATCGTCAGCTTGTCATAGTCCAGCACCTGGCCCTCACGGGTCGGCTGCACTTCGTAAGACACGCGCTTGACCGGCGAGTAGATCGCGTCAATCGGGATCAGACCGATCGGCGCATCTTCCGGGCGGTTCTTATCGGCCGAGACATAGCCCTTGCCGGTATTCACCGTCAGTTCCATGAACACGTCCGCACCATCGTCGAGGTGGCAGATCACATGGTCCTTGTTCAGCACTTCGATGCCGTTGGTCTCGGAGATCGAAGCCGCAGTCACAACGCCCGGGCCGCGCGCCGAGATCGACAGGCGCTTCGGCCCCTCGACATCCATCTTCAGCGAAACGCCTTTGAGGTTCAGAACGATATCGGTGACATCCTCGCGGACGCCCGGCACCGAGGAGAACTCATGCAGGACATTGTCGATCTGAACGCTGGTGATCGCAGCGCCTTGCAGCGACGACAGCAGCACGCGGCGCAGCGCGTTGCCGAGCGTCAGGCCAAAGCCCCGCTCCAGCGGCTCGGCGATGACCGTGGCGACGCGCGAGGCGTCATTCCCGGGCTTCACGACCAGCTGCGTCGGCTTGATCAGTTCCTGCCAGTTCTTGTGGATCATGCTTATGCCTCCATACCTGCCATCGCTTCCATGTTCCGGTCGAAGCGCGGCGCCCGAGGGTCTTTAACGGATTTCGGACAATGAACCCGTCAAACAGGAATAACCGGGCCATGCGAAAGCACGGCCCGGTCTTGGTCTCAAAAGATCAGACGCGGCGACGCTTGGGCGGGCGGCAGCCATTATGTGCCAAAGGCGTCACGTCGCGGATCGAGGTGATGGTCAGACCAATGGCCGACAGAGCGCGCAGAGCCGATTCGCGACCCGAACCCGGGCCCTGAACTTCGACTTCCAGCGTCTTCACGCCATGTTCCTGTGCCTTACGGCCGGCGTCTTCGGCAGCCATCTGGGCAGCGTAAGGGGTCGATTTGCGCGAACCCTTGAAGCCCATGGTCCCGGCCGACGACCAGGAGATGGCGTTGCCCTGAACATCCGAGATCAGGATTTTGGTATTGTTGAACGACGAGTTCACATGAGCAACGCCGGCGGCGATGTTCTTGCGCTCTTTACGCTTGCCACCACGGGCGGCTTTCGGATCACGTGCCATGTGTCAGGCCTCCCCTTACTTCTTCTTGCCAGCGATGGCCTTTGCGGGGCCTTTGCGGGTACGAGCGTTGGTGTGGGTCCGCTGACCGCGCACCGGGAGACCGCGACGATGGCGCAGGCCGCGATAGCAGCCAAGATCCATCAGGCGCTTGATGTTCATCGAAACTTCACGGCGCAGGTCGCCCTCGACGGTGAAGTTCGCGTCGATATGTTCGCGGATCGCGAGCACTTCGGCATCCGACAGCTCATTGACGCGGCGGGCGCGGTCGATGTTCAGCGCGGCGCAGATCTGCTCTGCGACATGCGGGCCGATGCCGGTGATATACTGAAGCGCGATCGGAATGCGCTTATTGGTGGGGATGTTGACGCCAGCAATACGTGCCACGCGTATATTCCTTTCGTTGCGGTTCCGTAGCTCCAGAACCTTTTTTCACAACCGGCCAGCAAATCTGTCCCGGCCGATTCGATCTTCCCGAAAAGGGAAACCCCGGAGCGGTGATTCCACCCCGGGACACTGTGCAATATGGTCAAATTCCCTGCGGGTCAAGGCCCCGCGCCGCATTTTCATGCCTTGTCAAGAACTTTCGCAATGGCGCCGGCAACCCTCTCCATGGCGACCATGCCATCGACCTGCACCAGACCGCCTTTGGCATAGTAATAACCAATCAGCGGCGCGGTCTGCTTATAATACTCGCGCAGACGGCGGGCAAAGACCTCGGGATTGTCATCGGGGCGCACCGGCTCGCCGGCGCTCGCAGCCTCTTCGGCGCGCTTCACGATCCGACCGACCAGCGCCTCGTCATCGACGATCAGCTCGATCACCGCATCGAGAGCAGCGCCTTTTTCGGCCAACAGACGCCCCAGAGCATCGGCCTGACCCAGAGTGCGCGGGAAGCCATCAAAGATGAACCCGCCAACCGCGCCCTGATCCAGTTTCTCGGCAATCAGGCCGATCACGATCTCATCGGTCACCAACTGCCCGGCATCCATGATCGCGGCGACCTTTTTGCCCATCTCGGTGCCCGAGCTTTTGGCCGCACGAAGCATGTCGCCGGTCGAAAGCTGGACCATGCCGCGCTCATCAACGAGCCGCTTGGCCTGGGTGCCTTTGCCGGCCCCGGGGGGGCCAAGCAGGATGATGTTCTTCGCCAATGCGTTTCCTTTCCCTCGGGTCTGCACGCCTGCGCGTGCGGGCCTCTCCCCTTAGCGACGCGCCGGAGCGCGCGGCCCGGTCTTGCGTTTGCCGCGCAGCTGCGACTTCTCGATCAGGCTCTCATATTGATGCGCCAGCAAATGGGACTGAACCTGGTTGATCGTGTCCATCGTAACCGAAACCACGATCAGAACCGAAGTACCACCAAAGTAGAAGGGCAGACCGAGATTGGCGATCAGGAATTCCGGCAGCAGGCAGACGGCGGCCAGATAGGTGGCACCCAGAACCAGCACCCGGTTGGTCACATAGGTCAGGTATTCCTCGGTCTTTTTGCCGGGGCGGATGCCCGGGATGAACCCGTTTTGCGTCTTCAGATTCTCGGCCACCTCATCAACCTTGAAGCTGACATTATGGGTGTAGAAATAGCTGAAGAAGACGATCAGCAGCGCCAGCGCCAGCGCATGAAGCGGGGTGCCGTAACTCAGATACAACGAGATCCAGCTGATCACCGGGTTGGTGGTGCTCCCCGAAAAGGTGCCGATGGTGGTCGGCAGGAGCAGGATCGACGAGGCAAAGATCGCCGGGATAACGCCGGCCGGGTTGACCTTGATCGGCAGATGCGAGGAGCCGCCGTCATAGACCTTCATCCCCACCTGACGGCGCGGATACTGGATATGGATCTTGCGAAGCGCGCGCTCCATGAACACCACGAAGGCGATCACGGCGATGATCAGGACGATCACGCCCAGGATCACCGGCGTCGAGATGGCACCCGAACGGCCCTGTGCAAGGAAGTTCATCAGCGCGGCCGGGATCTCGGCGACGATGCCGACAAAGATGATCAGCGAGATGCCGTTGCCGATGCCGCGGGCGGTGATCTGCTCGCCCAGCCACATCAGGAACATGGTGCCGCCGACCAGCGTGATCACCACGCCGGCGATAAAGAACCAGCCGGGGTTATGTGCAAGATCGCCTGCCTGCAGCGAGGCACCGATACCATAGGCCTGGAAGACCGCCAGCAGCACGGTGCCGTAGCGGGTATACTGGTTCAGCTTCTTGCGGCCCAGCTCGCCCTCTTTCTTGAGGTTCTTCCAGGGCTCATACATCGTGCCCAGAAGCTGGACGATGATCGAGGCCGAAATATAGGGCATGATGCCTAGGGCAAAGATGCCCATCCGGCTCATGGCGCCGCCGGTGAACAGGTTCAGCATCCCGCCGATGCCCTGCCCCACCTCGGCCCAGGTGCGCTTGAGCGCCTCACCCTCGATGCCGGGCACCGGGATATAGGTGCCAAGCCGATAGATGATCAGCAGGCCGATGGTAAAGAAGATGCGTTGGCGAAGATCGGTCGCCTTGGCCAAAGCCCCCCAGGAGAGGTTGGCGGCCATTTGCTCTGCGGCAGATGCCATTTCCGGTCTCTTTCATGGACAGCGCCGCCGGACCGTTCTCCGATCCGGCGGCGCAGGAAAACTGAGTGGAGATGTAAGCGACGAAACCGCCGCTCACAACCGCTTTGTTGGCTTATTCAGCCGCAGCTTCTGCCTTCACAGTGATCGAGCCACCGGCGGCCTTGATGGCCTCGACAGCCGCCGCCGAAGCGCCGGTCACGTTCAGTTTGACAGCCGATTTGATCTCGCCCTTGTTCAGGATGCGGATCCCGTCACGCTTGTTCGACGTCAGGCCCGCTGCAACCAGCGCGTCCTCATTGATTTCGGCCTTGATGTCGAGCTTGCCCAGACCGATGAATTTCTCGATCAGGCCCAGATTGACGACGGCATATTCTTTTGCGTTCGGCTTCGAGAAGCCACGCTTGGGCAGACGGCGATAGAGCGGCATCTGGCCGCCTTCATATCCACCAATGGCCACGCCCGAACGGGATTTCTGACCCTTGATACCGCGCCCTGCGGTTTTGCCTTTGCCCGAACCCGGGCCGCGCGCCACGCGCTTTTTCTTGCGGGCGGCGCCGTCATTATCGCGAAGTTCATTCAGTTTCATGTCGCATACTCCTGGCCGGAACGACCCCCCTGCGACGGATTGGGGCCAACACGGCATTTCTTGGTTGTGAGTCGCAGCCCTCTGGGCCACGGTGGCGCCTATAGACCACCACCCAGCCCCTGGCAAGCCCGGCATCAAAGCTGGCGCCCGGCCGGAAAGCGCGGCACGGTCAATCCTCCCTCCGGCCCCGCCCTTTTCCGGGCCATTTTTCAGGACCAGCCATGACTGCCTCGCTTACCCGCTCGCTGTTTGTCCCCCTCATCGCCAGCGGCCTGATTCTGGTCGCGCCCCTGGCCGCCAGGGCCCAGGAGACCAATGCCGGGGAGGGAAACGCCGCGCCCGAAACGGCCACCATATCCGAGGCACCGCCCGCCGCCGCCCCCAGGACCGAGGCCGAATATTCGGCGGCGGTGGTGGCCCACATCAACGCCGTCAAGATGAACACCCTGGCGCTGCAACAGGCCGGGGCGGTCGGCACGTTCCGCACCGGGGTTCAGTTCACCATCGGTTCGGATGGCAGACTGGTCGGCAGCGCGGTTCTTGAAAGCTCGGGCAATATCCAGCATGACAATTTCGCCATGCTGCAGATCCGCGCGGTCGAACCTTTCCCGCTTTTCGCGCCGGATATGGGCGATGAGGACAGGAAATACTCGATCTTTATCGAGTCGACGGTAGAAGGCCCCGTGACGCCCGCGCCAGAGGGTGCGCCCGAAAACGCGCCAGAGGCAACATCCGAACCTCAGGCAGAGTAAGCCGGCTCAGCGCCCCGCGCTTTGGCAGCAAACCAGTCGCACCAGACGCGCGGGGCGCTGCGGGTCAGCGCCGCTGCCTGCGCCCGCGCGGCCAGAGCTGCGATATCCGGCCCGCCGCTGCTCAGCCGCTCCATCGCGCCGGCCAGCGCTTCCGGGTCGCCGGGCGGCAGCAAGAGGCTGTTCGAGGCATCGACATAGTCGCGCACGCCAAGGGAATCGGTAATCGCCAGCGGCACCCCCAGCATCTGCGCACCGACCAGCGTGATATGGCCATTGGGCGTGCGCCCTTCGCGCAGCGGCAAGAGCATCCCGGCCGCGCCCTGCACCAGCCCCCAGGCCTCGGCAGCAGGGAGGTTGGCGAAGGCCTTCACATTCGCCGGCAATTGCAGCCCGGCCAGGTTATAGGGCCTTGCGATCACCACCAGCCGCAGATCAGGGCACAGGGCCGCCGCCTGCACAAGCGCCGGATAATCACGCCCCTCGCCCCCAAGCGCCACCAGCCAGGGCCGGTCAAAGGGCGCGGTCACCGGGCCGGGCTGCGGTGGCTCCATCGCCCAGGGCAGGAAGGTGAAGCGCCCGGGCGGAAGGCCGAAATGGTGCGAATAGAGGTCGCGCTCGAAATTGGAGAAGACAACGAATTCATCGACCCGGGAAAGCGCCGCGCGATAGGCGCGGAGTTTTCGCCCCTGCGGCAGGTCGGTAAAGTTAAAGGCAAATGCGATATGTTTCGCCCCCTGCCCCGCCAGAACCGCCACCCGCAGCGTGGCTCCGGGCAGATGGCTGACCAGAACCGCATCCGCCCGCGCGCGTGCCGCCCTGACCGCACGGCGTGCAGCCGACCAGGAGTTCAGCCTGAGCCCCCATGAGCGGCTGCCCGGCCGGATCACATGGCATTCCGAGCTGACACCCGGCACCTGGCAAGAGGGATCCGGAAAGTGCCAGTCTGGCCCCATCAGCTCGGAAAAATTCACCAGATGCACGCAGGAACCTCTCGTAATGCAGCGCCATCCTGGCGGCAAAGGCACAAAAAGAAAACGCCCCGGTCGCTGGGACCGGGGCGTTTTCAGAAATCGTCAGAGGCTCAGCCGCGCTCTTCGATGATCTTCACAAGATGCGGGATCTTGTTGACCATGCCGCGAACCGAAGGGGTATCTTCCAGCTCACGGGTGCGGTTCAGCTTGTTGAGGCCGAGACCGATCAGGGTCTGGGTCTGGATCGCCGGGCGACGGGCGGCCGAGGCGTATTGCTGGACGACAATGGTTTTCTTAGCCATGGTCTCAGCCCTCCGCCGCTTCGGTTTCCGGCTTACGCAGGATCTCGGCGACTTTCTTGCCACGACGCGCAGCAACCGAACGCGGCGAATTCTCTTTCGAGAGGCCTTCGAAGGTTGCGCGGATCATGTTGTAGGGGTTTTGCGAGCCGAGCGACTTCGCAACAACGTCCTGCACACCGAGCATCTCGAAGACAGCGCGCATCGGGCCGCCGGCGATGATACCGGTACCTGCAACAGCGGTCCGCATCACGACTTTACCAGCGCCGTGACGGCCCTCGATATCGTGGTGAAGGGTGCGGGCGTCTTTCAGCTGCACACGGATCATCTGGCGCTTGGCCTGCTCGGTGGCTTTACGGACAGCCTCCGGCACTTCTTTCGCCTTGCCCTTGCCGAAGCCGACGCGGCCGCGCTGATCGCCGACAACGACGAGAGCTGCAAAGCCGAAACGCTTACCGCCCTTGACGGTTTTCGACACGCGGTTGATCGCGACAAGGCGATCTGCGAATTCCGGGGTCTCTTCGCGACGGTCGTCACGACGCTCCCGGCGGTTTTCACGTTCTGCCATGTGACAGAGTCCTTTCCGTGAATGGCGCAGGTGAAGCCGCGCCGATTAAATCAATCCTGGTGGGTGCCACAAAGGCACCCCCGGATCATCGGGGCCGCGCGAACGCGGCCCGCAAGGATCAGAACTTCAGGCCACCTTCGCGAGCAGCTTCTGCCAGGGCTTTGATTTTGCCATGGAACAGGAAGCCGCCACGGTCGAAGTAAACTTCTTCGACACCGGCTGCTTTGGCGCGTTCTGCAATCGCTGCACCCACTTTCGCGGCTGCTTCGACGTTGTTCTTGCCAACGACGCCCAGTTCTTTTTCCAGCGAAGATGCTGCCGCCAGGGTCACGCCCTTCACATCGTCGATCAGCTGAACGCTGATGTTTTTCGACGAGCGGTGAACGGAGAGACGCAGACGACCTGCATTCGCCGATTTGATTTTGTTCCGTACGCGCAAGCGGCGCTTGAGGAACAGCTCTCGTTTGTTCAAAGCCATTTTCGCGCCCCTTACTTCTTCTTGCCTTCCTTGCGGAAGACGAACTCGCCCTTGTAGCGGATCCCTTTGCCTTTATAGGGCTCGGGACGCTTCCAGTCGCGGATGTTCGCTGCCACCTGGCCGACTTCCTGCTGATCAATGCCCTCGACGGTGATCTCGGTGGGCTTCGGGGTCGTAACGGTGATCCCCTTCGGCACTTCGAAATTCACTTCATGCGAGAAGCCGAGAGACAGTTTCAGGATGTTGCCCTGCATTGCTGCACGGTAGCCAACGCCCTGGATTTCCATCTCTTTCTTGAAGCCGGTGGTCACACCGGTCACAAGATTTTCGATCATCGAACGCGACATGCCCCATTGTTGACGAGCAATTTTGGAAAGGCCACGCGGGGTGACTTTCACTTCATTGCCCTCAACAGTGATCGACACATTGTCGCCAGCGGTGAAGGAACGGGTGCCTTTCGGCCCCTTGACTTCGATGGTCTGACCAGAGACGGACGCCGTAACGCCCTTCGCCAGGTCGACGGGTTTTTTGCCGATACGAGACATTAAACCCTCCTCAGAACACGGTGCAAAGCACTTCGCCGCCAACATTGGCTGCGCGCGCATTTGCATCCGACAGAACGCCCTTCGGGGTCGAGACGATCGCCACACCCAGACCATTGCGGACCGAGGGAAGATCTTCGACACCCATATACACGCGGCGGCCCGGCTTCGAGACCCGCTTCAACTCGCGGATAACCGGCTCGCCTTCGTAGTATTTCAGGCTGATGGTGAACTCGCCCTGACCATTCGAGGTCTCGGACTTTTCATAACCGCGGATGTAACCTTCTGCGAGCAGCACGTCGAGGACGCGGGCGCGCAGGGTCGAGGCCGGGGTCGAAACCGTGGACTTGCCGCGCAGCGACGAGTTACGGATACGGGTCAGCATATCGCCGATGGGATCATTAACAGGCATCTGCTCTCTCCCTTACCAGCTCGACTTGACCATGCCGGGGATCTGGCCGAACGAGGCCAGGTCACGCAGCTTGATCCGCGACAGTTTGAGCTTACGGTAGTAAGCATGCGGGCGACCGGTCAGCTGGCAACGGTTGTGGATACGAACCGCCGACGAGTTCCGGGGCATCTCAGCCAGTTTCAGAGTCGCGGCAAAGCGCTCTTCAATCGGCTTCTCTTGGTCATTGATCACCGCCTTGAGTGCAGCGCGCTTGCTGGCATGACGCTCAACAAGTTTGGCGCGCTTCACTTCGCGGTTCACCATGGATTTCTTAGCCATGTTTCAGGTTCCTCGCGATCAGGCCGAGAACGGCATGTTGAAATGCTTCAGCAACGATTTTGCTTCGGCATCCGACTTGGCGTTCGTGCAGATGATGATGTCCATACCCAGAACCTCATCGACTTTGTCGAATTCGATTTCCGGGAAAACGATGTGCTCTTTCAAGCCCATGGCATAGTTGCCACGGCCATCGAACGAGGTTGCCTTCACGCCGCGGAAGTCGCGGACGCGGGGCAGGGCCACGTTGATCAGACGATCAAGGAATTCATACATCTTGTCGCCGCGCAGCGTGACTTTGGTGCCGAGCGGCATCTCTTCACGAACGCGGAAGCCTGCGATGGATTTCTTGGCCTTGGTGATGACAGCCTTCTGGCCGGCGATTTGCGAAAGCTCTTCCGCAGCCTGCTTGACCTTCTTGGTGTCTTTCACCGCTTCGCCGACGCCCATATTCAGGACGATCTTGTCAAGGCGCGGGATCTGCATGTCGTTCTTATAGGAGAATTCCTCCTTCAGAGCGGCGCGGATCTTGGCCTTGTACTCGGCTTTCAGACGCGGGGTGTATGCGCTGGTATCGAGCATATCAGATGGTCTCCCCGGTGGTCTTGGCGAAACGGACCTTCTTGCCGTCTTCCTCACGGAAGCCAACGCGGGTCGCTTTGCCGTTCTTGTCGAGCAGAGCAAGGTTCGACAGGTCGATCGGCATCGCTTTCGGGATGCGGCCGCCTTGCGAACCAGCGGATTGCTTGGTGTGACGGATTGCGATGTTCACGCCATCGACAACGGCTTTATTGGCCTTGGGCGACACGGACGAGATCTCGCCCTTCTTGCCCTTGTCCTTGCCGGCCAACACGACGACGGTGTCGCCTTTTTTCAGCTTAGCAGCCATATCACAGCACCTCCGGCGCCAGCGAGATGATCTTCATGAAGTTCTTCGCGCGCAGCTCACGAACGACCGGCCCGAAGATACGGGTGCCAACCGGCTCGCCCTGATTGTTCAGGATGACGGCGGCGTTACGGTCAAAGCGGATGGCGGTGCCATCTTCGCGGAACACTTCTTTCGCGGTGCGAACGACGACGGCTTTACGCACGTCACCCTTCTTCACGCGACCCTTAGGAATCGCCTCCTTGACCGACACCACGATGATGTCGCCCACGGATGCGTAGCGGCGGTGCGAGCCGCCCAGAACCTTGATGCACTGAACCCGGCGGGCGCCGGAGTTGTCAGCTACATCCAGATTGGTCTGCATCTGGATCATTTGGTTTCTCCCGACCTTCGGGGACAGCGATCAACCGCCCCGGGGTATCGCTCAGTTGTAGCTGAACGGTATGGAGAGGACTGATTGCTCAGGCCTCAACCACCACCGTCCAACGCTTCGTCTTCGAAATCGGCGCGCACTCTTCGATACGAACAGTGTCACCAACCTTGAACTTGTTTTCCGCGTCATGGGCGCGGTATTTCTTCGACTTGCGGACCGTTTTTTGCAGCAGCGGGTGCTTGAAACGACGCTCGACGAGAACGGTGATGGTCTGCTCGTTCTTGTCCGAGGTAACGGTGCCAGTCAGGATGCGCTTCGGCATGGGTCTGATCCTTACTTCGCAGCTTCAGCGGCTTTTTGGCCGAGAACGGTTTTGATACGGGCCACTTCGCGGCGCACGGTGCGCATGCGGGCGGTGTTCTCAAGCTGATTGGTCGCTTGCTGGAAGCGCAGATTGAAGGCTTCTTTCTTGAGCGCGACCAGTTGGTCACGCAGCTGGTCCGGGGTTTTCCCGGTCAGTTCTTTGGCGGTCATTCGCCTTTTCCTTTTACATTCACCAGAGGGCCCCGACATCTGGCCGGGTGACCTTTGACCTGGTGGATCAATGAAATATCCCCGAATCCGAGTCGCCCCGGAGCCGTGGATGGGGCCTGATACAGGAGCCCCGCCCAAAGGGCAAGCTTTATCCCGTTATTTCCAGGGGCGGGAAGATCGTCGCGGCAGCGCCCGCTCAGCCAATCTCGGAAAGGACCGGCTCGATCCTCAAGCGGTGAAACGCCCCTGCCCCGCCCAGCATCGCTGCGATCTCCTCGGGACGGATCGTCGGGTCGCGCAGCGAGATCAGCGTCTCATATCGGCGCAGCCCGGTCTCGCTGTCCATGCTGAACCCCATCGGGCCGCATTCGATGCCTTTGCCGCGCAACTTATCCCTGAGCGTGGCGGCGGTCAGATCGCCCTCCTTCGCCAGCTCGACCTCCAGCCGCGCGAAGGGCGGCGGCGGTGCCAGCCGCTGAAAGAACCGCAGCACCGCCAGCACGATCACCGCAATCGTCGCGCCGATCATACCAAGGGCCATCAGCCCGGTGCCGAAGACGATGCCAAGCGCTGCGGTCAGCCAGAGCGAGGCCGCCGTGGTCAGCCCCCTGACCGAAGCGCCCTCGCGAAAGATCACACCCGCCCCCAGAAAGCCGACCCCGGTCAGAATGGCATGCGGCATCCTGGCCATATCCGAGACAATCTGGGTGCCCTCGGGCAGATAGACCACCCATTCATTCATCCGAAGCCCGATCAGCGTCATCAGTGCCGCCGCGAAACACAAAAGCGCATGGGTTCGGATGCCGGCAGGCTTGCGGTTCAGCTCACGTTCGGCGCCGATCAGCCCGCCCGCGATCAGGCTGCAGATCAGCGGGACCATCACATCGCTATCCTGCAGGGCGGTCAGTATGGCATCGGGATTCATCAGGGGCTCCGTCCGGTTGCGACGGACAACCGGGCAGAGGCGAAACGGTTCCCCGTCCCCCAGGAAAGCGAAAGGCCCCCGGCGCTAACACGCCGGGGGCCAATGCGGTCAGTCCTGCCACCCGAAGGCGGCGGGGAACTTACCAGTCTTCGCGCGCGACGATGCGCGAGGTGACCGGCAGCTTCATCGCGCCGAGACGCAGGGCTTCACGAGCGATTTCCTCGTTCACGCCGTCGATCTCGAACATGATGCGACCGGGCTTGACGCGGCAGGCCCAGTAATCGACCGAGCCCTTACCCGAACCCATCCGAACCTCGGTCGGCTTGGCCGAAACCGGGGTATCCGGGAAAATGCGGATCCAGACCCGGCCCTGACGCTTCATGTGGCGGGTGATCGCGCGGCGGGCCGCTTCGATCTGACGCGCGGTCACACGCTCCGGCTCGGTCGCTTTAAGGGCGAAGGAACCGAAGTTCAGCAGGAAACCGCCTTTTGCCTCGCCGGAGATCCGGCCCTTGTGCATCTTGCGGAATTTAGTGCGCTTTGGTTGCAGCATTGTTCTCTACTCCTCACGCGCGCTCACGGTCGCCACGCTCACGGCGCGGACCGCGGGGTGCCGGAGCATCCGCTGCCTCTGCCAGGCGACGATCATGGGCCTGCGGATCATGCTCAAGGATTTCGCCTTTGAAGATCCAGACTTTCACACCGATGATCCCATAGGGGGTTTCGGCTTCCGACAGCGCATAGTCGATATCGGCGCGGAGCGTATGCAGCGGCACACGGCCTTCGCGGTACCATTCCGTACGCGCGATTTCCGCCCCACCCAGACGACCAGCCACGTTCACACGGATGCCAAGGGCGCCCATGCGCATCGCGTTCTGCACGCCACGCTTCATCGCACGACGGAACGACACGCGACGCTCCATCTGTTGTGCGATCGACTCGGCGACAAGCTGAGCATCGACTTCGGGCTTGCGCACTTCGACGATGTTCAGATGCAGTTCCGAGGCGGTGAAAGCGGCGACCTTCTTGCGAAGGGTCTCGATGTCAGCGCCTTTTTTGCCGATGATCACACCCGGACGTGCCGAGTAGATGGTCACGCGGCATTTGCGGTGCGGACGCTCGATGACGACTTTCGAGATGCCGGCCTGTTTGGCTTCTTTGTGGATGAACTCGCGGATGCGGAGATCTTCCAGAAGCAGGTTGCCGAAATCTTTCGATTCAGCGAACCAGCGGCTGTCCCAGGTACGGTTGACCTGGAGACGCATGCCGATCGGATTGACCTTCTGACCCATTATGCCGACTCCCCGGTCTGACGAACCTTGATGGTGATTTCGCTGAACGGCTTCATAATCTTGCCGAAGCGACCACGAGCCCGCGGACGGCCCCGCTTCATCACCAGGTTCTTGCCGCACCAGGCTTCCGCCACGATCAGGCTGTCAACGTCGAGACCATGGTTGTTCTCGGCATTGGCAATCGCGGATTGCAGAACCTTTTTCACTTCACCGGCAATACGGCGCTTCGAGAAGGTCAGATCGGCCAGAGCCTTTTCAACCTTCTTGCCGCGGATCATGCCGGCAACCAGATTCAGTTTCTGGGGCGAGGTGCGCAGCATACGAGCCACGGCCATCGCCTCATTTTCCGCCACGCGGCGCGGATTCTTTTCCTTACCCATGGCTTACTTCCTCTTGGCTTTCTTGTCGGCAGCATGCCCGTAATAGGTACGGGTCGGCGAATATTCACCGAATTTCTGGCCGATCATCTCCTCGGTCACGGCGACCGGGACGTGTTTCTTACCGTTATAGACGCCGAAGGTCAGTCCGACGAATTGCGGCAGGATGGTCGAGCGACGCGACCAGATCTTGATCACTTCGTTCTTGCCCGAAGCGCGCGAGGTCTCTGCCTTTTTCAGGACATAGCCATCGACAAACGGGCCTTTCCAGATGGAACGTGCCATGGATCAGCGCCCTTTCTTCTTGGCGTGACGCGAGCGGACAATGTATTTGTCCGTCGTCGAGTTGGTGCGCGTACGGGCGCCCTTGGTGGGCTTGCCCCAGGGCGTAACCGGGTGACGACCACCCGAGGTCCGGCCTTCACCACCACCATGCGGGTGGTCGATCGGGTTCATAGCCACACCACGGACCGTCGGACGCACGCCTTTATGGCGCAGACGACCGGCTTTACCGAAGTTCTGGTTCGAGTTGTCGGGGTTCGACACGGCGCCGATGGTCGCCATGCATTCCTGACGGACCAGACGCAGCTCGCCCGACGAGAGGCGGATCTGGGCGTAGGAGCCGTCACGGCCGACGAATTGCGCATAGGTGCCTGCCGCACGAGCCAGCTGACCACCTTTGCCCGGCTTCAGTTCCACGTTGTGCACAATGGTACCGATCGGCATGCCCGAGAAAGGCATCGCATTGCCGGGCTTCACGTCGACTTTGGCGCCGGCGACGACTGCGTCACCAACGGCCAGACGCTGCGGAGCGAGGATATAGGCCTGCTCACCATCTTCATAGCGCACCAGCGCGATGAATGCGGTGCGGTTGGGGTCGTATTCGATCCGTTCAACGGTCGCTGCAACATCCCATTTTGCGCGCTTGAAATCCACCACGCGATAGAGGCGCTTTGCCCCGCCGCCCTGGTGGCGCACAGTAATCCGTCCGGTATTGTTCCGGCCGCCGTTTTTACGCAGACCTTCGGTCAGCGCTTTAACAGGACGGCCCTTCCACAGCTCCGAACGGTCGATCAGAACCAGCCCGCGCTGGCCTGGCGTCGTAGGTTTATAAGACCTGAGTGCCATGTTCTCTGTCTTCCGTTTGCTTCTGGGCCATAAGTGCTGTGGTCCGTCGTGACGACTTCCACAGCTTTTCGGCCCGGGGTTAAGGGCTCCGAAGATCCCCGGCTGAGATGTCTGAACCTTGCGAACAAGGGATTCGGACAAAACCAAAGGACCCCGGACGAATCCGGGGTCTCTGGAATGGCGGGGGAGTAACAGAAGAAAGACGGGGCGGCAACTCGCTAATTCGTGTTTTTCTCTGCAAACAGTGCTGGCCTGGTTTGTTCAATCAGCCCCAAATCGCCTTACTTCCACCACACCAGGCCCCATCCCTTCCGGGTCAATGCATTTTCTGGGAGTCCAATTTACATGACCCTCGACCCGCGCAAATTCGAACCATGGCTTATGTTTCGGGTCACGGGTGGCGGCCTCTCTTTCAACGAGTATCCGGCACAGGAAGACATGGCTTTCATCCAGATGAAGGATATGCCCGCCTTCCTCTCCACTCACAGGGACCAGTCCCTTTGGCTCGCCATCATCACCGGCCTGAACCCCGATGGTGATCTGGCCGCGCTGACGGAGGTTCACCGATGGATCCTGTCCCAGCATGACTGCGACAATGTCGTCGCCGTTGCGGCCTGGAAGTGGTGGCGCTCTCATGAATGGTGCGGCCGCCCAGCAGGGGCGACAGGCGGCACTGCTGACCGACACGCGGTCATTCCCGTTCTGATCGCCAAACGTGACGAGGCAAATCCTTTCAGCACCGGCGCCCTTTCGGACCCATCGGATCTCTTTGACCGCTCCTTGTTGCTGGCCAAGGCTACTGCGGAAGCGGCAAAACTCCCAGGGGGAGGTGAACCAATAGCATCCGTGCCGCTGAGAATGCTGAGCTGCACTCCAACCGGACAAACGCCCACCCAGGGCTTTGTAATTGAGGAAAATGCCGTCGGGATCGTGAAAAGAAATCTGCCGCTTCTTGAAAGGTTGCGCATTCGCTGATCTGCGATTGTCTTTGATCGCCAAACGAAAAAGCCCCCGCTCGCGCAGGGGCTTTTCCAATTCAGGGGATCGCGAACGATCAGAGACCGGTCGACACGTCGATCGTGTTGCCCTCTTCGAGGGTCACATAGGCCTTCTTCACGTCCGAACGCTCACCGGCGCGGCCGCGGAAACGCTTGGCCTTGCCTTTGGTGATGGTGGTGTTGACGGCTTTGACCTTGACGCCAAAGACAGCCTCGACGGCCTCTTTGATCTGCGGCTTGGTCGAATCCATCGCAACCTGGAACACAACCGCGCCATTTTCCGAGGCCATGGTGGCTTTCTCGGTGATGACCGGCTTGCGGATCACGTCGTAATGTTCTGCTTTCGCGCTCATTTCAGGCGAGCCTCCAGAGCTTCGATACCTGCTTTGGTGATCACCAGAGTGTCACGTTTCAGGATATCATAGACATTGGCGCCGATGGTCGGGAGCACGTCCACGCCTTCGATATTGCGGGCAGCCAGCGCGAAATTCGCGTCAACCGTCGCACCATCGATGACCAGAACGCGTTTCCAGCCACGCTCGCCCAGGGTTTTGGCCAGAACGCCGGTTTTCGCATCGGCCAGCGCGAGGCTGTCGAGGATCACCAGTTCGCCGGCTTTGGCCTTGGCCGAAAGCGCGTGACACAGACCGAGCGCACGGAACTTCTTCGGTAGATCATGGGCGTGGCTGCGGGGCTGCGGGCCCTTATAGACACCACCATGACGGAAGATCGGAGCTTTCTTGGACCCGTGACGTGCGCCACCGGTGCCTTTTTGCTTGTAGATCTTCTTGGTCGAATAGCTCACATCCGATTTACCCAGCGTCGAATGGGTGCCGGCCTGTGCTTTCGCACGCTGCCAGCGAACCACGCGGTGCAGGATGTCGGCGCGCGGCTCAAGGCCGAACAGAGCCTCGTCCAGGTCAACGGAACCGGCGGCGCCGCCGTCGAGTTTGATCACATCGAGTTTCATGCTTCACCCCCTTCGACTGCTTCCGCAGCCGGAGCAGCAGCTGCCGCTGCCGAGCGGAGCGCCGCCGGACGCGGTGCATCAGCATGCGGAGCCTTTTTCACGGCATCCTTGACAGTGACCCAGCCACCGGCCGAACCGGGGACAGCGCCCTTGACGAGGATCAGGCCACGTTCTGCATCGGTCTTGACGACCTGCAGGTTCTGGGTGGTGACGCGCACGGCACCCATGTGACCAGCCATTTTCTTGCCCTTGAACACCTTGCCGGGGTCCTGGCACTGACCGGTCGAACCATGCGAACGGTGCGAAACCGAGACACCGTGCGAGGCGCGAAGGCCGCCGAAGTTGTGACGCTTCATCGCACCGGCAAAGCCTTTACCGATCGAGGTGCCGGCAACGTCGACAAACTGGCCCGAAACATAGTGTTCAGCCGAGATTTCGGCGCCCACTTCGATCAGGTTGTCAGGCGAGACGCGGAACTCAACCAGCTTGCGCTTGGGGGCGACATTCGCTTTCGCGAAATGGCCACGCTGCGCGGCAGTTGTGCGCGAAACTTTGGCAGTGCCGGCGCCGAGTTGAACAGCGGTATAGCCGTCAACGTCGTCGGTGCGGTTTGCCACGACCTGGAGGGCGTCAAGCTGCAGCACCGTGACCGGGATCTGCTTGCCGTCTTCCAGGAACAGCCGGGTCATGCCCAGCTTCTTTGCGATAATACCGGAACGCATCTTTGCCCCCTTACACCTTGATCTCGACATCCACGCCAGCGGCGAGGTCGAGCTTCATCAGCGCGTCCACGGTCTGGGGGGTCGGATTGACGATGTCGAGCAGACGCTTATGCGTGCGGATCTCCCACTGGTCGCGCGATTTCTTGTCGATATGCGGACCACGGAGAACCGTGAATTTCTCGATCTTGTTCGGCAGCGGGATCGGCCCGCGGACTTCTGCACCGGTGCGCTTGGCCGTGGAAACGATTTCCTGGGTGCTGGCATCCAGCACGCGGTAATCGAAGGCCTTGAGGCGGATGCGAATGGTCTGACCTTGCATTGCTTCTTCCTTCGGAACGTCATGGCGAAACCAGGATGGCCGCGCCCGATAGGTTCACATTGTTGACGGTCTTTTTCTCTGAACGGGCGGAATAACCGGCCCACCCGAAGAATCAGGCAGACGGCCCTTTTCAGCGCCGCGCGCTCCTTTTGCACCAAAGGCCGTGGAAATCAAGGCCTGCGCCCGACGAATTACACGAAACCCTGGCCAGCAGCCTGCCAGCACGCACCACCCGCGCCTCTGGCCACTGTGGACCGCTCTGCGGGGAGTATTTGGGTCAGGAGGAAAGCGGCATTTCCTCTTGACCCAAATACTCCCGCCGGAGGCATCGGACGGAAAAGGCCGCCCCGTGGGGCGGCCTTTGGATCATCGGGCCTCAGGCCTCAGATCACTTGAGGATTTTCGCAACAACGCCGGCGCCGACCGTGCGGCCGCCTTCACGGATGGCGAAGCGCAGTTTCTCTTCCATCGCGATCGGTGCGATCAGTTCGACTTCGAACTTCAGGTTGTCGCCCGGCATCACCATTTCAGTGCCTTCCGGCAGCTTGACCATGCCGGTCACGTCGGTGGTCCGGAAGTAGAATTGCGGACGGTAATTCGCGAAGAACGGGGTGTGGCGGCCGCCTTCTTCCTTGGTGAGGATATAGGCCTCAGCCTCGAAAGTGGTGTGCGGGTTGACCGATTTCGGCTTCGCCAGAACCTGACCACGCTCGACGCCATCACGGTCGACGCCGCGCAGCAGCGCGCCGATATTGTCGCCGGCCTCACCGCGATCCAGCAGCTTGCGGAACATTTCCACACCGGTGCAGGTCGATTTCGAGGTCGGGCGGATGCCGACGATCTCGACTTCGTCGCCAACGTTGATCACGCCGCGCTCGATACGGCCGGTCACAACCGTGCCGCGGCCCGAGATCGAGAACACGTCTTCGATCGGCATCAGGAAGGGCTGGTCAACAGCGCGTTCCGGGGTCGGGATGTAGCTGTCGACGGCCGCGATCAGCTCGCGGATCGAATTCTCGCCGATTTCCGGGTTGGTGCCGTTCATCGCCGCCAGAGCCGAGCCCTTGATGATCGGGATATCGTCGCCCGGATATTCGTAGGACGACAGGAGCTCGCGGATTTCCATCTCGACGAGTTCCAGCAGCTCCGGATCGTCGACCTGGTCGACCTTGTTCATGTAGACGACCATGTAGGGGATACCCACCTGGCGGCCAAGAAGGATGTGCTCGCGGGTCTGCGGCATCGGGCCGTCAGCTGCGTTCACAACGAGGATCGCGCCGTCCATCTGGGCCGCGCCGGTGATCATGTTCTTCACATAGTCAGCGTGGCCGGGGCAGTCGACATGGGCGTAGTGACGGGCTTCCGACTCATATTCGACATGAGCGGTCGAGATCGTGATGCCGCGCGCGCGCTCTTCCGGTGCTCCGTCGATCTGGTCATAGGCTTTGAATTCACCAAAATATTTGGTGATCGCGGCCGTCAGCGTCGTCTTGCCGTGGTCAACGTGGCCGATCGTGCCGATATTGACGTGCGGTTTGTTCCGTTCAAACTTTGCCTTTGCCATCCTGGCCGCCCTTGCTCTGCGGAGCCTCCCACGCGGGAAACCCCTGGTTCACTCGGGCGGCGACTTAACGATGGTGACGGGGAAAATCAAGCCTCTGTTGGTCCCGAACAGCAGCCTCAGCCCGCTGCCGCGCCCGTATCCGGCATCTCGGCACCGTCAGCAGCGGCGGGAGGGGCCGCGCTCTCCTCTGCGGCAGCCGCCGCCCCCTTCTCACTTGCCGCAGCGGCGGTGCTTTCGATTTCGGCCTCTCGCGCTGCAAGCAGTTCTTTCTGCTGATCTTTCGTCATGCCGAACCATTCAGGGTTATCCAGCAGCCACGCCTCGACCTTCTGCACCGCATTGTAGCTCAGCGCCTCCATCTGTTGCGCTTTGGTGCGGGTCAGGCCGGTGCCGATCACGCTTTCTCCCGAGAGCCCTTCGAAGATGGTGAATTTCTTCCCCTCCTCATTGAGCTTCTTGCCCTGGGCATCGTCCCAGATATTGGCGGTGATCGCGAGAACGGATTTCGGGGCGGCAACCACCGGAATACCGGGTGGCGCCAGCGCATAACCATCAACCGAGATGCCGATATTATAGATTCGGCTGCCCTGATAGCGCTTCTGGCCAAACCGGTCATCGACCGCTTTCTGCATCACCTTCTGCCACTCTTCCGGCGTCGCATCGCGTGAGATCGGCACTTTCTGCACATTGTCGGCAACGATGATATTATGCCCAAGCACGAAATCCCCAAAGGGCATCGGGGGCTCGTTCAGATCCGCTTTGCCACCACAGGCGGCCAGCGTCAGGACAAGGGCGAAAGAAGCGATACCGCGCTGAAACAAGACTGATCTCCGTCTGGGTCACCCACCGATAGCGGAGCCAGAGGCACGAGGCAAACCCTGACGCACCGTCCCGGCCAGAAGCCAAATTCCTTCAAAGGAATTTGCCCGGAATTTTACAAAATTCCGGGCGTCGCGCTCAGTTGAAACGGTTGTCGCGAGGGAAGCCGCGCGGGGCCATCTTGCCGGTTCCCGCCCTGGCGCCGATCCATTCGCTCAGATCGGTCTCCAGCCTCGTCCGGCCCGCCGGATCCTTCCAGCTCAGCCCATCGGCGAGGGTGAAGGTGATCGCGTCCGAGAGGCCGCCATCCTTGTACTTCTGCAGCCGGACGCCCTTGCCTTTCGCCATTTCCGGCAGCTGCACCAGCGGGAAGACGAGGAGCTTGCGGTTCTCACCCACCACCGCGACGTGATCGCCGCTGATCTTGCGGCAAATTGCGGATTTCACGCCGTCTCTCACCGTCAGCACCTGCTTGCCCGCCTTGGTTTGCGCCAGCAATTCCTCGGCCGGCACCACAAAACCATCCCCTGCCGTCGAGGCGAGCATGTATTTCTCGCCCGGACGGTAGAGGATCAGATCGGTGATATCGGTGTCATTCGCCAGATCGACCATCAGGCGCACGGGTTCCCCCATACCGCGCCCGCCCGGCAGATTGGCCCCGATCAGGGTGAAGAAGCGACCATTCTCGGCAACCAGCAGGATCTTGTCGGTGGTCTCGGCATGAAAGGCGAAACGCGGCCCGTCGCCATCCTTGAACTTCTGCTCCGCCGCCAGATCGACATGGCCCTTCATCGCCCGGATCCAGCCCATTTTCGAGCAGATCACCGTGATCGGCTCGCGCTCGATCATCGCCTCAAACGGCACTTCCTCGACCGCCGCCGCATCCGCAAATGTCGTGCGACGCGCGCCCTGGGCCCAGCCTTTGCCGAATTTCAGCCGGATCTCTTCGAGCTCCTGGCCGATGCGCTTCCATTGCTTTTTATCCGAGGCCAGCAAGTCCGCCAGCCCCGCCCGCTCGGCGATCAGCGCATCCCGCTCGGCGCGCAGCTCCATCTCCTCAAGCCTGCGCAAAGACCGCAGGCGCATGTTCAGGATCGCCTCAGCCTGCACCTCGGTCAGATCACCCGGCGCGCGGGGCTTCGGCGCCACATAGTCTTTCTCGGACAGCGCGCGCGCGAAAGTTCCGCCCCAGATCTCGGCCATCAGGGCGGATTTCGGGTCGCCGTCATAGCGGATGATGTCGATCACCCGGTCGAGGTTCAGATAGGCGATGATGAAGCCTTCCAGCACCTCAAGCCGGTGGTCGATCTTTTCGATCCGGTGGGTCGAGCGACGCCGCAGCACCTCACGCCGGTGATCCAGAAAGGCCCGCAGCACCTCTTTCAGCGAACAGACCCTCGGCACGCGACCGTCGATCAGCACGTTCATGTTCAGGCTGAACCGGGTTTCGAGATCCGAGTTGCGGAACAGCATCCCCATCAGCATCTCGGGATCGACATTGCGGGCGCGCGGTTCCAGCACGACGCGGACATCCTCGGCGGATTCGTCGCGCACATCGGCCAGCAGCGGCACCTTTTTCAGGTGAATCACCTCGGCCAGTTTCTCAATGAGCCTGGATTTCTGTACCTGATAGGGGATCTCGGTGACGACGATCTGCCAGGCGCCACGGCCCAGATCCTCGATTTCCCATTTCGCCCGGATGCGGAAGGCGCCGCGCCCGCTGGCATAGGCTTCGCGCATCGACTCTTTCGGCTCGACGATCACGCCGCCGGTCGGGAAATCGGGGCCAGGAATATGTTCCATCAGCCCGTCAATGTCGATTTCCGGATTTTCCAGCATCGCATGGCAGCCCCGGATCAGCTCATCCAGGTTATGCGGCGCGATATTGGTCGCCATGCCGACCGCGATCCCCGACGACCCGTTCGCCAGCAGGTTCGGGAAGGCCGCCGGCATCACCACCGGCTCTTCCAGCGTGCCGTCGTAATTCGGGCGGAAATCAACCGCGTTTTCGGCAAGCCCCTCCATCAGGGTCTCGGCCAGGGCGGTCAGACGTGCCTCGGTATAGCGGGACGCCGCCGGGCTGTCGCCGTCGATATTGCCGAAATTGCCCTGACCATCGACCAGCGGGTAGCGGACGTTGAAATCCTGCGCCAGCCGCGCCATCGCGTCATAGATCGCGCCATCGCCATGCGGGTGATAATTGCCCATCACATCGCCAACGATCTTGGCAGATTTTCGGAACCCCCCGGTCGCGGTCAGCTTCAGCTCGCGCATCGCATAAAGGATTCGCCGGTGGACCGGCTTCAGCCCGTCGCGCGCATCCGGCAGCGCCCGGTGCATGATGGTCGAAAGCGCATAGGTCAGATACCGCTCACCAATGGCCCGAGACAGCGGCTCGACGGCGGTTTCACCCAGGGATTTGTTATCTTCATCTTCGTCGGACATGCATCTTGTCTAGGCCGCGTCCCCTGTCGGGTCCAGAGGGTTTCGCGCAACAGCGGGCGGCGCCATCATGGCCTGCGGATTTTACCCCTGATTTTCTGTCGCGACCTGTGCTAGACAGAGGCTCTGCTGCTGCCAAATTCCGAAAGTCTGCCGATGTTGCGCTATGTGTTGCCGCTTTCTGCGGCTATGTTCGTCACGTTGCTGGTCGCCGGCGAGGATAAGGGCCAGATGCGCCCCGGCCTCGCCCGGGCGGTCGCCTCCGGTGATCAGATCGTGATGGTGACCCGCACCTTCTCGCCGACCGTCACTGTGGCGGCCGAACCCGAGCGTGTACAGCTGACCGCCACCGACCTGCCGCCACCGGTCGAACTGGCCGCAGCGCCCACGGTCGCCGGCGTTCCGAAGGCAGAGCCGCCGGTTCCGGAATCGAAACCGGTCTTCACCCTTTCGTCGCTGCCCGATCCAAGCGGTGATCGCGCAGAGATCGACCCGGCTGCAACCGATGCGGCTGCGCCCGAAGCCTCGCTTTACGCCGATCCGACCGATGGCGGCGCCCTGTCGCCCGATCCGGCATCCGATGCGTTGGCCGATACCGGCATGGCCGGCGATATCCGCACCGTTTCGGCCAGCTCGGTCAATGTCCGCCTCGGCCCGTCGACCGACACATCGGTGGTCGGGCGCCTCTCGCAGGGCGAAAGCGTGCGCATCCTCGGCGCGGTCGATTCGGAATGGGTCGAAGTGCTGATCGAAGGCGACGGTGTCTCGGGTTATGTCGCCTCGCGCTTTCTGACCGCCGGCTATTGACCACCTGATCTTCATTTGACGCTGCCCGGTCTTTGCCCCTAAGGCTTTGGGAAAAAGACGGGCAGCACCATGGACAGATCGATTCTCATCACCGGATGTTCCTCCGGCATCGGGCTTGATGCCGCGAAGGGCATGAAAGCGCGCGGCTGGCGGGTCTTTGCCACCTGCCGCCAGGAGGCGGATTGCGAGCGGCTGCGCGAACAGGGATTCGAGAGTTTCCGCCTCGACTATGCCGATGAGGCCAGCATCGCGAGTGCCATCGACGAGATTCAGGAGCGGAATGGCGGTCGGCTGGGCGCGCTCTTCAACAATGGCGCCTTTGCCTGTCCCGGCGCGGTCGAGGATCTGCCGCGCGGCGCCCTGCGCGAGATTTTCGAGGTCAATCTCTTCGGCTATCACGACCTGACCCGCCGGGTGATCCCGCTGATGCGGGCAGCTGGTGAGGGGCGGATCGTCAACTGCTCCTCGGTGCTGGGGCTGGTGCCGATGAAATGGCGCGGCGCCTATGTGGCGACGAAATTCGCCATGGAAGGGATGACCGATGTGCTGCGGCTGGAAATGCGCGGCACCGGTATCGGGGTGGTGCTGATCGAGCCCGGCCCCGTCACCTCGCGCATCCGAGAGAACTCAATCCCGCATTTCGAGAAATGGATCGACTGGGAGAATTCCGCGCGCTCTGACGAATATCGCGGGCTGTTGCACCGGCTTTACGAATCGAAAAACGCACCTGACCGCTTTGAACTGCCCCCTTCGGCGGTGACTGCGGTGCTGGTGAAAGCGGTGGAAAAGCCGCGCCCGAAGGCCAGGTATTATGTGACCAAAGCAACATATCTGATGGCCTTCGCGCGCTGGTTGCTGCCGCGCCGGATGCTCGACTGGCTGATCGCCAAGGGATAAGGCAGCAGTTTCACCCTTCGCATTCCGGCCCGGGCGCTCTAATCTCGGCGCAGAGCCGGGCCCTGTTCCCTGGCCGGTAGCAGACCCGCCCCTGTCGGATTTCCGCAGACCGGCCGGGCGCGAAGAAGGAGCGCGATCATGCTGAGAGACCCCCTTTTCCTGCTGGCAGCCTTTGCTGCGCTTGCGGTGGCCGCAATCCTCATCTTCGGCATCGGCACCTTCGCAAAGGGCGGTGAATTCAACCGCCGCAATGCCAATAAGATCATGCGCTGGCGGCTGATCGCGCAATTCATCGCGGTGATCGTGCTGGTGGCCTTTGCCTGGTTCCGGCGCTCGGGCGGCTGAGGCGGCGCGCGGTCACAGGGATTTCACGGCGAATTTACGGAGGGAAAATGGTCGTTCTTTCAAAGATTTACACGCGCACCGGCGACAAGGGCGAGACCGCGCTGTCGAATGGTGCGAGGGTTCCGAAACATTCGGTCCGCGTCTCGGCCTATGGCACAGTGGATGAGACGAATGCGACCGTCGGCCTCGCGCGGCTGCATGCCGGGGGCGACGTGGCACAGGCGCTGGCACGGATTTCGAACGACCTCTTCGATCTCGGCGCCGATCTCGCGACGCCCGACCGGCATCTGGATGACACGCTGTCTTACACGCCGCTGCGGATGATCGCCCCCCAGGTGGAGCGGCTGGAGCGGGAAATCGACGGGATGAATGCGCGGCTGACGCCGTTGCGCAGTTTTATCCTGCCGGGAGGCTCGGCGCTGGCGGCGCAGCTGCATCTGTGCCGCACGGTCTGCCGCCGGGCCGAGCGGCTGGCGGTCGAGCTGGCAGGCGATGAGGATGTCAATCCCGAGGCCGTTCGCTATCTGAACCGTCTGTCGGACTGGTTCTTCGTGGCAGGCCGCATCGCCAATGACGACGGCAAATCCGACGTGCTTTGGGTCCCCGGGCTGACCCGCGATGCGGATAAATCCGGTGATGCGGCAGTCTGATCGCCATCACCGCGCATCTGATCGAAAATTCGCATCAGTAACACGACGTAGTGCGTCCTGGACCTGTCGCTTTTTGCTGTAGAATCATTTCCCCCTGCGATAACACTCCTGCCGGGAGCTTGTGAGGGGCGTGCGAACGCCCCCAGAAATGGAGATGAGCCGCATGAAGGTCCTGGTACCTGTCAAACGGGTGATTGACTACAACGTTAAGGTTCGCGTTAAGGCGGACGGCTCGGGCGTCGATCTTGCGAATGTGAAGATGTCGATGAACCCGTTTGACGAGATCGCGGTGGAAGAGGCGATCCGTCTGAAGGAGAAGGGGATTGCGACCGAGGTTGTCGTGGTCTCGATCGGCGTCAAACAGGCGCAGGAGACCTTGCGGAATGCGCTGGCGATGGGCGCGGACCGGGCGATCCTGATCGAGGCCGCCTCGGATGTGCATACCGATATCGAGCCGCTCGCGGTGGCGAAGCTGCTGGCAGCGGTGGTGAAGGAAGAGGCCCCCGGCCTCGTTCTGGCCGGCAAGCAGGCGATTGACAACGATATGAACGCGACCGGCCAGATGCTGGCGGCGCTGCTTGGTCAGGCCCAGGCAACCTTCGCCTCGGAACTGGTGATTGAGGGCGGCAAGGCGAAAATCACCCGCGAGGTTGATGGCGGGTTGCAGGTCATCGAGGTCAGCCTGCCGGCGGTCGTCACCGTCGATCTGCGCCTGAATGAGCCGCGTTATGCGTCGCTCCCGAATATTATGAAGGCCAAAGCCAAGCCGCTGGCGGTGAAGACCCCGGCTGATTATGGCGTCGATGTCAGCCCGCGCCTGACGGTCGTGAAGACGACGGAGCCGGCCGGCCGCAAGGCGGGGGTGCGTGTTGCCTCGGTCGATGAGCTGGTGGCGAAACTCAAAGATGAAGCGGGGGTGATCTGATGGCTGTTCTCCTGATTGCCGATGTGAACGAGGGCCAGCTTGCCACCGATTCGGTTGCCAAAGCCCTAACGGCGGTGAAATCCCTGGGCGAGGTGCATCTTCTGGTCGCCGGCCCGTCGGCTGCGGCCCAGGCAGCTGCAAAGCTGGAAGGCGTCACCAAAGTCCTGAATGCCAGTGATAACAATGGCCTGGCCGAGCCCATGGCGGATCTGGTGGTTGGCCTGGCCGGCGCCTACAGCCATATCGCGGGCGCAGCGACAGCCTATAACAAGAACATCCTGCCGCGGGTTGCGGCGCTTCTGGATGTGATGGTGCTCTCGGATGTGACCGCCGTTATCGATTCTGAAACCTTTGAGCGGCCAATCTATGCTGGCAATGCGATCCAGACGGTGAAATCTTCGGACGCGAAGAAGGTCTTTTCGGTGCGCACGGCAGCCTTCGCGGCGGCGGGCGAAGGGGGTTCGGCCCCGGTTGAGGCGGCTGCGGATGCAGCGGCGACCGGTCTGTCGGGCTTTGTCGAAAACCGGGTGGCGGCTTCGGACCGGCCAGAGCTGACCTCGGCGAAGATCGTCGTGTCGGGCGGGCGCGGCGTCGGATCCAAGGAAAGCTTCGCGGTGATCGAAAAGCTCGCCGACAAGCTGAACGCAGCCGTGGGCGCCAGCCGCGCGGCGGTCGACTCGGGCTATGCACCGAATGACTGGCAGGTCGGCCAGACCGGCAAAGTCGTGGCGCCGGATCTTTACGTCGCCATCGGCATTTCGGGCGCGATCCAGCACCTTGCCGGGATGAAAGACTCCAAAGTCATCGTCGCAATCAACAAGGACGAAGAGGCTCCGATCTTCCAGGTCGCAGATTACGGCCTCGTCGGCGACCTCTTCACCCTGGTCCCGGAACTCACCGAAAAAGTCTGAGCCGCAAGGCAAGAGCAGGTATAAAGGGCGCCTTTCGGGCGCCCTTTTCCGTTTGATAAACCGTGCGGTGCCGCGGCAGGGATTGCCCCGGCTGGCCCCCGCGCCTAATCTCTCAGCCGCAACAGCAAGAGGCTCATCATGGATATCCGTTCGGTCGGCATCGTAGGCGCGGGGCAGATGGGCAATGGCATCGCGCATGTTTTCGCGCTTGCCGGCTATGATGTGCTGCTGAACGATATCAGCGAGGACTCGCTGCAAAAGGCCGTAGCCACCATCGACCGCAATCTTGAGCGGCAGGTCTCGCGCGGGAAGGTCTCGGCCGAGGACAAACAGGCCGCGATGGGCCGTATCCGCACCACCATGACACTCGCCGATCTGGGTCCCTCCGACCTCGTGATCGAGGCCGCGACCGAGCGGGAGACCGTGAAACAGGCCATTTTCGACCAGCTGCTGCCGCATCTGAAGCCAGAAACCATCCTGACCTCGAACACCTCTTCGATCTCGATCACCCGGCTTGCCTCGCGTACCGACAGGCCCGAGAAATTCATGGGCTTCCACTTTATGAACCCGGTTCCCGTGATGCAGCTGGTCGAGCTGATCCGGGGTATTGCCACCGACCAACCCACCTATAGCGCGCTGCATGCGGTGGTAGAAAAGCTTGGGAAAACAGCCGCTTCGGCCGAGGATTTCCCCGCCTTCATCGTGAACCGCATTCTGATCCCGATGATCAACGAGGCGGTCTATACGCTTTATGAAGGCGTCGGCAATGTGCGCTCGATTGACGAGGCGCTCAAGCTTGGGGCCAATCACCCGATGGGGCCGCTGGAACTGGCCGATTTCATCGGGCTGGACACCTGCCTGGCCATTATGAATGTGCTTTATGACGGGCTCGCCGATACCAAATACCGCCCCTGCCCGCTTTTGACCAAATATGTCGAGGCCGGCTGGCTGGGCCGCAAATCGCAGCGCGGTTTCTATGATTATCGCGGCGAGGTGCCGGTTCCGACCCGCTGATCCGGCACCCGACCGTGCCCCCTCAGGGCCGGCCGAGATAGTCCGACAGCGTCGCGCGGGTGCCTTCGGACCAGAGCTGCCGCAGCCGGCGCGCGAAAGCCTCTGCAAAACGCGGGTCTGCACCTGTTTCACCATAGATCGCGCGCTGTGCCAGCCAAAGCTCCGGCTGCGCACGCGCCTGCACCGCCAGCGCCGTCAGGCGCTCCCAGTCAGGATCATTCGGCGAGATCACCGCACCGCCATCCGTCACCCCGGCGCAATAGCGACACCAGAGCGCCGAGACCAGCGCCAGCCCCTCGACCGGCCCGCCCAGAGCCAGCGCATCCCGCAGCGAGGGGATGATGAATTTCGGCTGCCGGTTTGATCCGTCCAGACAGAGCCGCCGCGTGGTATCCGCCACCTCGGGGTTCGAAAAGCGGCTCCGGATCACCTGATAATAGCCGGCAATATCCGTCTCGGGCACCGGGGCCACATAGGGCACCACCTCTTCCGCCTCGACCTTGTCCAGGAAGCCGAGGATCAGCGGATCGGCCATCGCCTCATGCACAAACGCGATATCCATCAGCCCGCCAGGATAGGCGATGATCGCGTGACCGCCATTCAGGATGCGGATCTTCATCATTTCATAGGCATGGACCTCGGTGCTGAAGGTCACGCCGACCCTCTCCAGCGCCGGGCGGCCGGCGGGGAAGTGATCCTCGACCACCCATTGCCGGAAAGGCTCGCAGGTGACCGGCACCGGGTCATCAAGGCCGAAACGTGCCGCCATCTCGCGTTCGCGCGGGCCGGTGGCGGGGGTGATGCGGTCGACCATCGCATTCGGAAAGGCGACGCTGGCGTCGATCCAGGCGGCAAGGTCGGGATCCGAGAGCCGCGCCAGCCCCACCACCGCATTGCGGGTAACCTGGCCATTCCCCGGCAGATTGTCGCAGCACATCACGGTAAAGGGCGCGACCGCAGCCGCGCGCCGGGCCTTCAGTGCCGCGATGATGGCGCCGAAGGCGGTGGCCGGCGCCCCGGGCCGCGCCGCATCCGCCAGGATCGCCGGCGCGGTGGGATCAAAGGCGCCGGTGGCTGCGTCGATGAAATACCCCCCCTCGGTCACGGTCAGCGAGACGATGCGAATCTCCGGCCGCGACATCGCCGCGATCAGGCTGGCATTCCCGGGCTCGACCGGCAGGAAATCAACCATCGAGCCGATGCGGCGGCAGCTGCGACCCTCCGGGTCCAGCTCGATCACGGTGGAAAGGCAATCCTGCGCCAACAGCGCCTCGCGCATCGCCGCATCGGGGGCACGTACGCCGGCGCCGATGATTGCCCAGTCATGGCTCAACCCCTGGCTGAACAGATCATCCAGATAGACCGCCATATGGGCCCGGTGAAAATTCCCCAACCCGATATGGACGATGCCGGGGGTCAGGCTTTTGCGGTCATAGCGGGGAAGTTCGACACTCATGTCATGCCATCCAGTTGCCGCCGTCCACGCCGAAGCATTGGGCGGTGATGTAATCGGCCTCCGGCGTGGCGAGGAATACCGCCATGCCAGTCAGATCTGCGGCGGTGCCCATCCGCCCGAAGGGCACAGCGGCGCCCACCTCGGCCTTTTTCTGGCCCGGTGCCTTGCCCTCATATTTCGCGAAGAAGGCATCCACCCCGTCCCAATGCTCGCCATCGACCACGCCGGGGGCGATGGCGTTGACGGTGATGCCATGGGCGATCAGGTTCAGCCCGGCGCTTTGGGTCAGGCTGATAACGGCGGCCTTGGTCGCGCAATAGACCGCCACCAGGCTCTCCCCCCGCCGCCCGGCCTGCGAGGCCATGTTGATGATACGCCCCCCCTGCCCTTGTGTGATCATCTGACGCGCCGCTGCCTGCATCGGGAACAGCGTCCCAGCCACATTGACCGAGAACAGCCGGTCATAATCCTGGCGGGTGATTTCCGTGATCGGCGCAGCCGAGAACAAGGCCGCATTGTTGATCAGGATATCGAGCCCGCCCATCGCCGCCACGGCCTGGGCAAAACCGGCATCAATACTGGCCTCATCTGTCACATCCATCCCCACCGGCACCGCCTGCGGGCCAAGCGCGCGCGCCGCCGCTGTGACGGCGCGCTCATTGATATCGGCCAGCGCCACCATCGCGCCTTCGGCGATATAGGCGCGGGCGAATTCCAGCCCGATGCCGCGCGCCGCGCCGGTGATCAGCGCCCGTTTGCCTGCAAGCCGCATCAAAGCGCCAGCCCGGCATGGTCAAAGCGGTAGAGTTTGCCCTCCTGCGGCGTGAGGCTGACCCGGTCGCCGTGATGCAGCGCCTTTTCGCCCGAGACCCGCACGGTCAGCTCGCCCGCCTCCTCGGTCATCACCTTGAGAAAGGTGTCGGAACCGAGATGTTCAGCGAGGCCGACAATGCCGTTCCAGCGGCCGCCCTCGCGCAGGTCCACATGTTCGGGGCGGATGCCGAGCGTGGTGCAGCCCTCGCGCGCCGCCTCGGCGCCGGTGATGAAATTCATCTTGGGGCTGCCGATGAAGCCCGCGACGAACAGGTTCTTCGGGCTGCGATACAGCTCCAGCGGCGATCCGACCTGTTCGATGCGACCCGCATTCAGCACCACGATCTTGTCGGCCATGGTCATCGCCTCGACCTGGTCATGGGTGACATAGATCATCGTAGTCTTAAGCGTCTGGTGCAGCTCGGAAATCTCCTGCCGCATGGTGACGCGCAAAGCCGCATCCAGGTTGGAAAGCGGTTCGTCGAACAAAAACGCCGCCGGTTCGCGCACAATGGCGCGGCCAATGGCTACACGCTGGCGCTGCCCACCGGAGAGCTGACCCGGGCGGCGGTCGAGATAGTTGGAAAGATTCAGCACCTTTGCCGCCTGCTCGACCTTCGCATTCTGCTGCTCCTGGCTGAGACCGGCCATTTTCAGCGGAAAGGCGATATTTTTCCGCACCGTCATATGCGGGTAAAGCGCATAAGACTGGAACACCATCGCAAGGCCCCGCTGGCCCGGTGCGGTCTCGGTCGCGTCCTTGCCGTCGATCACGACCTGGCCCGAGGAAATATCCTCCAGCCCCGCGATCAGCCGCAGCAAAGTCGATTTGCCACAGCCCGAAGGCCCGACGAACACAACGAATTCACCGTCATTGATGGTCAGATCCAGCGGCGGAATGACATTCACTTCGCCGAAGGATTTCGTGACTGCGGAAAGAGTAATCTGTCCCATCATTTACCTCACTTCACCGCGCCAAAGGTCAGGCCGCGGACGAGTTGTTTCTGGCTGAACCAGCCGAGGATCAGGATCGGCGCAATGGCCATGGTCGAGGCCGCCGAGAGTTTTGCGTAGAAGAGCCCTTCGGGGCTGGAATAGCTGGCGATGAACTGCGTGAGCGGCGCCGCGTTCTTTGTGGTCAGCTGCAGCGTCCAGAAAGCCTCATTCCAGGCGAGGATGATGTTCAGAAGCATGGTCGAGGCGATCCCCGGCACCGCCATCGGCGTCAGCACATAGAGGATCTCGTTTCGCAGGCTGGCGCCGTCCATCCGCGCGGCTTCAAGGATCTCGCCGGGGATTTCCTTGAAATAGGTGTAAAGCATCCAGACCACGATCGGCAGGTTGATCAGGGTCAGCACGCCCACCAGACCGATGCGGCTGTCGAGCAGACCGAAATCGCGGAACAAGAGGTAAAGCGGCACCAGCACGCCGACCGCCGGCATCATCTTGGTCGAAAGCATCCACATCAGCAGGTCTTTGGTGCGTTTGCCGGGGACGAAAGCCATCGACCAGGCCGCCGGGATCGCGATCACCAGCGCCAGCACGGTAGAGCCCAGCGAGATGATCACCGAATTCATAAAATGCAGGAAGTAATTCGAGCGCTCCTGCACGACATGATAGCTTTCCATCGTCCAGCCCGAACTCAGCACCGCCAGCGGCGATTTGATCGCGTCCCCCTCGGTCTTGAACGAGAGGATGATGATCCAGAGGATCGGGAAGAAGATCAGGAAACCGATGGTCCAGGCCGCCACGGTGACGACCCATTTGCGGGCGGGGCTTGTGTTGCGCGCCATCGCTCAGGTCTCCAGATTCTTGCCGATCATCCGCATCAGGAAGATCGCAACGATATTGGCCAGGATGACCGCGATGATGCCGCCCGCCGCACCGCCGCCCACATCGAAGGACAAAAGCGACTGCGAATAGACGAGGAACGGGAGATTGGTCGATGCCGTTCCCGGCCCGCCATTGGTTGTCACCAGGATCTCGGCAAAGACCGAGAGCAGAAAGATCGTCTGGATCAGGATCACGACCGTGATCGAGCGCGTCAGATGCGGCAAAGTCAGGTGCCAGAAACGGCTGCCCCAGCCGGCACCGTCCATTTCGGCGGCCTCCATCTGTTCGCGGTCAAGGCTTTGCAGCGCGGTCAGCAGGATCAGCGTGGCAAAGGGCAGCCAGGACCAGGCGACGATCAGGATGATCGAGGCCAGCGGCGCCTGCGACAGGAAATCAAAAGGCTGCAACCCGACCGCCTTGAACATATGGGCGAACATGCCGTTGACGGGGTTCATAAACATGTTCTTCCAGACCAGCGCCGCGACAGTGGGCATCACGAAGAAAGGCGCGATCACCATGACCCGCACAATCCCCTGGCCCCTGAACGGCTGGTCCAGCAGCAAAGCCAGGGCGATGCCGCCGATCACCGTAATCGCCAGCACGCCCAGGACGAGTAAGAGCGTGTTGATCAGCGCCGGCCAGAAAGCGGGCTGGGTGATGAAATAGTAATAATTGTCAAAGCCGGTCCATGTCTCCATCCCCGGCATAAGCAGGTTGTAGCGCAGGAAACTGAAGTAAAGCGTCATGCCCAGCGGCACGATCATCCACAAAAACAAAAGGATAACCGCCGGAGAAACCATAAGACGCGCAGCCGTTCGGGACTGTTCGGTCGCCATGATCTGGTCCTGAAACTCGGGGGAAAAGGTGGCGGGACTGCGAAGGAGAGGAGCAGCCCCGCCCGGAGGATTCGTTAACAGATCACTTGATATAGCCCGCGCGGGTCATCTCGGTGGTGGTGAAGGCCTGGGCCTTGGCCAGCGCGCCTTCGGCCGTATCCGACCCTGCCAGCGCCGCCGAGAACATCTGTCCCACAGCTGTTCCGAGGCCCTGGAATTCCGGGATCGCCACGAATTGCACGCCGACATAGGGCACCGGATCGACCGCCGGAAGGGTCGGGTCGGCCGCATTGATCGACTCGAGCGTCATCTTCGCGAACGGCACTTTCTGATATTCCGGATTGTCGTAAAGCGACTGACGGGTGCCGGGGGGGACATTTGCCCAGCCTTCTTTTTCGGCCACCAGAGCGAGGTATTCCTTGCTGGTCGCCCAGGCGACAAAGGCTTTCGCGGCCTCTTCCTTCTGCGTGCCCGCAGGGATCGCGAGGTTCCAGGCCCAGAGCCAGTTGCCGCGTTTCCCCAGCCCGTTATCCGGTGCCAGCGCGAAGCCGACCTTGTCGGCCACGGTCGACTCTGCGGCATTGGTCACAAAGCTCGCCGCGACGGTTGCGTCGATCCACATGCCGCATTTGCCCTGCTGGAACAGCGAGAGGTTCTCGTTGAAACCGTTATTCGAGGCGCCGGGCGGGCCATAATTGTTCATCAGGTCAAGATAGAAGGTCAGCGTATCGGCCCAGGGCTTCTGGTCGAATTGCGGCTTCCAGTCCATGTCGAACCATTTGGCGCCGAAGCTGTTCGACATGGCCGAAAGGAAGGCCATATTCTCGCCCCAGCCGGCCTTGCCACGCAGGCAGATGCCGTAAACCTCATTCGGCTTATCGGTCATCGCGGCGGCGGCTTCTTTGATGAAGGTCCAGGTCGGCGCCTCGGGCATGGTCAGCCCGGCCTTCTCCATCAGATCGGTGCGATACATCACCATCGAGCTTTCGCCGTAGAACGGCGCGGCGATCAGGTTGCCATCAACCGTCAACCCGCCGCGAATGGCCGGCAGCAGGTCATCGACATCGTAATCGGCGGGCAGATCGTTCAGCGGCACCAGCCAGCCCTGCTTGCCCCAGATCGGCGCCTCATAGGTGCCGATGGTCATCACGTCGAACTGGCCGCCTTTGGTCGCCACATCGGTGGTGACGCGCTGGCGCAGAACGTTTTCCTCCAGCGTCACCCAATCGACCTTGATATCGGGGTGTTTGGCGTAAAATGCATCCATCAGACCCTGCATGCGGATCATGTCGCCATTGTTCACGGTGGCAACGGTGATGGTGGTTTCGGCCATGGCAGCCCCCGAAAGGGCGAGCGCGACCGTCGCGCCAAACATGGCGCGGTGCGACAGTTTCATTGATCTTCCTCCCTGTCTGCGCCTGAACCGCCCGCATGAGCAATTCATCGCAATGCGGTCAATTGCTCACAACAAGACGGGATTCGTCAATCCCCTTCCTGCGCCGCAGCTGCGAGGGTCAGAGGGGGATCAGGGGCGGGACAGCAGCGCCTCGGCCGTGGGGGCGTCTGTCACCAGGCCGTTGATAATACGGGATTTCAGCGCGGCATGGATGCCCGGCACCTTGGATGCGCCTGCAGCAATGCCGATGGCGGGGCGGGACAGGTCCGGCTCGACCCGGACCCCGCCGGTGCGGGTATTGATGCCGAAATCGAGATAGCGCCCCTCTGAGTCGAAGACCCAGCCGGCGATTTCACCCGCCGCTCCGGCGGCCTGCATCTCGCGCAATTCCGCCGCGCTGACGAAGCCATCCATCTGCAAGGGCGCGTCCTCCGACATCTGGCCGACGCCGACAAAGACCACATCCGCCGCCCGCGCCAGTTCCAGCACCCGCTGCACGGGGGCAAGCGCGTGGAACCCGGCCCGCTCGGCCGCGGTCGGAGAGACCACCGGCACCAGCATCGGATAATGCGGCGCCATCACCCGGTCGGCCAGCCGCATCACCACGTCGAAGAAACTCGCCGAGCCATCGGGGGCGATATTGCCGATCAGCGAGACCAGCCGGTGCTGCGGCGCAGCCAGCGGCTCCAGCGCTTCGACAAGGGCCCGCAGCGCGCGGCCGGTACCGAAGCCGATGGTCAGCGGCGCGGCGCTGCGCAGGATGCGCTCCAGCTCGGCCGCCGCCGCCCCCGCGATACCAGCGGCAGGGTCCGCCCCGGGCCCGAGCCCCGGCACCACCCGGCAGATCGACAGGCCAAACCGCTGTTTCAGCCGCGCCGCCAGATCCATCGAGGCGCCGATCGGGTGGTTCAGCCGCACCTGGATCAGCCCTTCGGCCATGGCGCGGCTGACAAGGCGCTGCGCGCGCTGGCGCGAAATGCCCAGCTCGCTCGCAATCTGGTCCTGGGTCATGCCGCCGACATAATAGAGCCAGCCGGCGCGGGCGGCATCGTCAAGCAGGCTCGGCTCGGTATCGGCGCGGCTCATGGCTGTCTCCTCAAGGCCGACCTCCTCAATGCTGGCGCAATGTCAAAAAACCGGGCGAAATCGTCAAAACGGCGCGCCGGGCGGGCGTCTTCGGGTTCTTCCGGCGTCTGAGGCCCCATATGGCTGCCGCCGGTAAAACGCCAGACCTCCATGCCCGCCGCTTTAGCCGCACGCAAGCCCGTCAGGCTGTCTTCGATCACCAGACAGGCGCCAGGGTCAGCCCCCATCCGGGTCGCCGCGTGCAAGAATAGATCCGGCGCGGGCTTGCCTCGCGCCACTTCACTGGCGGTAAAGGTCACCGGGCCCAGCCGGGCCCAGAGCCCCACCAGCCGCAGCGAGGTCTCGACACGGCGCGGGCTGGACGAGGTCGCGACGCAGACCGGCAGCGCCAGCTGATCCAGCATCGTGGTGACGCCGGGCATGACCCGCAGATCGCGGGCAAAAGCCGCCAGCAGCGCCTCGCGGTAGCCGGTCTCGAAATCCTGCGGCAGGTCGAGGCCGAAATCCTGCCGGATCGTCGCCATCACCGTCGGATAGCTGCGCCCCAGAAAGTGGCGCGCGACGTAAGGAAGGTCGATCTGCACCCCAAGCGCCGCCAGCTCAGAAACCAGCATCCGCGCGCTGATGATCTCACTGTCGATCAGCACACCGTCACAATCGAGGATCAGAAGCTCTGGAGAGATGGTCATCATGCCCCGCCGTGGAACCGGAGCATATCTTACCCATTCCGGCGCAGGCCGAAAGCCCGGGCCTCAGCACCGCGTCTTCTCAGCGCTGTTTGCCCAGAGCCAGCGTATGTGCGCGCAGCCAGGCCAGAAAACCGCGCGGATTGCCATCCCATTTCTTCAGCTCATCCGCCGGGATCGGCTCGCCGATATAGGGGCGCTGCGGCTTGAACAGTGCGCGCCTGATCTCGCGCAGCAAAAGCCCCTGGCGGAGCGTGTCCGAAAGCTTGTTCGCGATCAGGAAGCTGCGGCTGTTCTGGCCCGGGAAGAAGATCGGCAGAATGGTGGCGCCGGTCGATTTCACGATCTTATGGGTAAAGACGTTCCATTCCGCCTCGATTGCGGGGCCGAAATATGTCTCGGACATCGCAACCTTGCCGGCCGGGAAAAGGATGATGACGCCGCCATTTTTCAGCTGGGCCAGCGTCTCGTTGCGCATTTTCAGCCCCTCTTCGCGCGCATTTTCCTCATGCGGGAAGGGGACGGGGATCATAAATTCCTCGACCTCGGGGATACCGGTCAGCAGGGACCGGGTGAGGATTTTGAAATCGGGGCGCACGCGCGTGATCATCTCGGCCATGATCATGCCATCGACCAGACCCGAAGGATGGTTCGCCACCACCACGACCGGGCCGGTTTTCGGGATGCGGGCGATTTCCTCGGGCGGCGTGTCGATCCGGATCCCCATATGGCGGATCGCCTTGGGCCAGAACGGTGCCCCAAAGGGCGCGCCGGATTTTTCAAAGCTGCGGATCAGCCGCAAAAGCCGGATCTTGGCCGTCAGCCATTCAATCGCGCGAATCGTATTCGCCTTGAACGGGTTGCGGAAGGTGCCCGCATAGGACAGCCGGCGCATGTCATAGGGTTTATCCACCTGCCCCCGCGACTTGGCCGGAGTGGCATTCTGGGTGGCGGACTGGCTTTGCTCGGTCACGAAGCGACGATCCTCAGCGTGTGCGTCCCGGAACCGGCCCGAAAATCGGACCCCTCATTCCAGGAACACGAGGCTCTCAATAGTCCTCTCCGAAGCGCCCGGCAACCAGAGCCTCCAGCGCATCGGCAAGTTTCTCCGCCTCGGCCCCCGATGTCGTCACGTCAATCGAGGTCCCGCGCGAGGCGGCCAGCATCAGAAGACCCATGATCGAATCCCCCGACACTTCCATCCCGTCCTTGGCAACGAGGGCGCGGGCATCATGCGCCTCGACCGTTTCGACGAATTTCGCCGAGGCCCGTGCATGCAGCCCCTTCTCATTGACGATCTTCAAAGTCCGCAAGAGCAAATCCTCTGGTGGCAGAACCGCCTCAGATCCCGCCGCCGAGATCAAGGCTGTTGATATATTTGCGGCCGGCATCCAGCGCCATCGAAACCGCCTCCGGCACCGGAAGATCCCGCGATTTCGCCAGTTTGATCAGCATCGGCAGGTTTGCGCCATAGAGAATGCGCCGCCCCGAGGCCGTACAGGCCGGCAAGGACAGGTTCGAGGGCGAGCCCCCGAACATATCCGTCACCACCACCACGCCTTCGCCGGTATCGACCGAATTGGCGGCGGCGATGATCTCGGCCTGTTTGGCATTGCGGTCATGGTCGTCTTCGATCGCAATGGCGATCATACCGTCCTGAGGGCCGACAACATGCTCGACCGCGGAAAGATATTCCCGCGCCAGACCGCCATGTGCGACGATTACAATCCCGATCAAACCACCGACACCTTGTCAGCTGGGCCAGGCATTTCGCCGGCCTTGCGTTCCAGTTCCCTGTGCCGTTTTGACACTGGCCAGCCGGCCTGCGCAAGGGCACTGCCCATCAATTCCACCATAGCAACCGATCTGTGCTGGCCGCCGGTGCAGCCAAAGCCGATTGCAAGATGCGCCTTGCCCTCATCGACCTGGGCCGGAAGCAGAAATTCCGTCAGATCACGCACCCGGTCAAGGAAAGGTGCAAAATTCGGATCCTGCGCCAGAAACGACTGCACGTCGTGGTCGCGCCCGTCCAGCGCGCGCAAGGCGGGGTTCCAGTGCGGGTTTTTCAGAAAGCGGCAGTCGAACACCATATCCACCCCGCGCGGCAGCCCGCGCCGGTAGCTGAAACTTTGCAGCGAGACGGCGAGGCGGCCGGATTTATCCGGCTCGAACCAGCGTTTGATCTCGGCTTTCAGATCATGGGGCGACAATTCGGTGGTGTCGATCAGCAGATCGGCCCTGACCCGGATCGGGGCCAGCAGGTCAAATTCGCGTGCGATGCCTTCGGCCGGGGTCTCATCCGTGGCCAGCGGGTGGCGACGGCGGGTCTCGGAATAGCGGCGGATCAGTTCGGGCGTGGCGCAATCCAGATAGAGCACCATCAGCGAGACCTCGGGCGCGCGCATCATGGTGTCGATCAGCTCGATCAGCGCGGTGGCATTGAAGTCGCGATTGCGCACATCAAGGCCAAGCGCGATGGGACGGTCGGGAGGCGTTCCCTCCAGAAGTCGCGGGATCAGGCTGAGCGGGATATTGTCGATGGTCTCATAGCCGATATCTTCCAGCACACGGATCGCCGTGGTCCGCCCGGCACCCGACGGGCCGGTCACAAGGACCAGTCTGAATTCCCGGGGCGCATCACCCCCGGAACAGGCCGCCGAAGAGGCATCCATGGCTCACTCCTGCCGCGCGCCCGTCATCAGGGCGAGCAATCCTTCGGCAAGATGGGGATTTTGCGACCGCAGCACAAGCGGCAGTTCATATCCAGGTAAACTGGTGTGGCGCAGCGGCGGCACTCGCCTGGTCTCGGTCTCGCCCAGATCGACCACCAGCGCCAGCGGCACCGGGCCCGAGGGCTCTACCCGCAGGATGCCGATGCCCCGCGCCTCGATCAGCCCGCGAATCGCATCCGCCGGGCAGGAAATCTCGACCCCCGTGCCGGTATCGGTCAGCGCCGTGCGGTCATCCGAGACCAGCCGCGCGCCATAAGCCATCAGTTTCAGCGCCAGTGAGGATTTCCCCGACCCGGCAGGGCCAAGGATCAAAAGCCCTCTGCCCGCGATCGCAACCGAACTGGCATGCAGGATCTGCGCCGCCTTCACAGCCATCGTCACAACCGTCATCACACCGGCAGGCCGACCACGAAACGCGCCCCCAGCGGTTCCGAATTCGGATCGGCATTCGGGTGGCGGATGTTTTCGGCCCAGATCACGCCGCCATGCGCCTCGACGATCTGTTTCGAGATAGACAGGCCGAGGCCGGAATTATTGCCGAAATGGGTTTCCGGACGGTCGGAGTAAAAGCGTTTGAACACTTTGGTCAGCGCCTGTTCCGGGATGCCGGGGCCGGTATCCTCGACCACGATCAGCACACGGTTCTCCCGCTGACGCGCCCAGACCCGCACCGCATCGCTTTGCTCGCAAAAGGAAATCGCATTGGTGATCAGGTTGACAAAGACCTGGGCCAGCCGCGCCTCAAGCCCGCGGACCACAATCTTGCCCTGCGGCAGATCGGTCAGGAAATCGACACCTTTTTCCGCCGCCTGATCGCCCAGATATTGCGTCAGATTGGTCAGGGTCTGGACGAGGTCGAACTCCTCCTCCTCTTCCTTGACCAGTTCCGAATCCAGCCGCGAGGCATTGGAAATGTCACTCACCAGCCGGTCGAGCCGCCGCACATCATGCTCGATCACATCCAGCAGCTTCTCGCGATGCTCTTCTTTTTTGACAAAGCGCAGCGAGCCGACTGCCGAGCGCAGCGAGGCCAGCGGGTTCTTGATCTCATGCGCCACATCGGCGGCAAATTGTTCATTGGCATCAATGCGGTCGTAAAGCGCCGCCACCATGCCGCGCATCGCGACCGAAAGCCGCCCGATCTCATCGGGACGCGCCGCGAGATCCGGAATCCGCACGCGGCCGGGCGAGACCTTGCCACCATCCGAGCCGCGCCCGATCTCGGCCGCCGCCGCCAGATCGGAAAGCGGATTGGCGATGGTCGAGGCCAGCACCAGCGACAGGCCGATGGACACCAGCAGCGCCACGATAAAGACCTGCAGCACCTGTTCCCGCTCGTATCGCACCAGGCGGTCGATCTCACCCGCCGCCGAGGTCAGCACGAGGACCGAACGCAACTCGCCCGCCACCGCAACCGGCGTGGCGACCGAAAACACCTTGCCGCCCTCGACACCAAGCCCGGTCGAAGAGGCCGTTTGCCCCGCCATCGCCGCAGGCAACAGTTTGCGCGCCAGCGTGGCGCTGTCTTCGCCCTCAAGCCGGGTGCGACCCAGCGAAAGCACCACCGAAACCCCGTCCCAGACCGAGTTCAGGAAATCGGTGATCACCGTCGGGCGCCCACTGACCAGATTGCTGTCCGGCCCGGTACGGGTGGCGAGAATGCTGCCCTGGGGGTCAAAGACAAAGGCAACCACGCCCGGCGCCAGATCGACCCGGCCAAGCGCGGTGGAGTAATCATAGGGCGCATCCGGGTTGGCCTGACTGGCCCCGAACACGCCCGAAATCAGCCGCGCCTCGCGCACGAGACCGGCCTCGCGGCTGACCACCAGGCTGTCGCGGAACGGATTCAGGAACAGCACCCCCGCCACCAGGATGATCAGCGCCATCAGGTTGAAAATGATGATCTTTCGCGCCAGAGGGCTGCGGTTCAGCGCCACAAGGCCGCCAATCGGGCGGGCCTCGCGCTGATCATCGGGGATGCTGTCGGGCGAGACCCAGTCCTCGCCCAAAAGGACCTGCCCCCCGCGCCGACGGGTGCCGGGGCGGGGGTTGCGGTTGTCAGAACCAAGGCGCGGCGAGGCTGTCATTCTTCGTTGTAGCGATAACCGATGCCGTAAAGCGTTTCGATGGCCGAGAACTCTTCATCAACCGAGCGCATCTTCTTACGCAACCGCTTGATATGGCTGTCGATGGTGCGGTCATCGACATAGACCTGATCGTCGTAAGCCACGTCCATCAGCTGATCGCGCGACTTCACGAAACCCGGACGCTGCGCCAGCGCCTGGAGCAGCAGGAACTCGGTCACGGTCAGCGAGACGTCGCGACCCTTCCAGCTGACCGCATGCCGCAAGGGATCCATCCGGAGCTCACCGCGCTCGATCACCTTATTCTCTTCCGAGACCGGTGCATCCGAGGCGACGCCCGCATCCTGACGGCGCAAAAGCGCCCGGATGCGTTCGACCAGCAGCCGCTGCGAGAAGGGCTTTTTGACGTAATCGTCGGCCCCCATCCGCAGCCCCAGCACCTCGTCGATCTCGTCATCCTTCGAGGTAAGGAAGATCACCGGCATCGCGGTCTTCTGCCGCAGGCGCTGCAAGAGATCCATCCCGTCCATGCGGGGCATCTTGATATCAAGAACCGCCATGTCGGGCATGCGGCGATTAAATGCGTCCAGGGCCGACTGGCCGTCAGTATAGGTTTCGACTTCAAACCCCTCGGCTTCGAGGGTCATCGAGACGGACGTCAGAATGTTCCTGTCGTCGTCCACCAGGGCGATGCGCGACATAATGTATCCTGCTCTGTTTCTTATCAGGATATAATCCCCAAAGCGCGCCCCGGAATCAACAGGAAACGAATCACCCACCCGTTCCGGCGGGGGAAAGCCCTGCGAAATTGTGGCAGCATGGCGAAATTGCCTCACTGTGGGCAAGCCGCCGCCACTGGTTGCGCTAACCTGTGTATGGTTGCGCTAACTCCCTGAAAGGTTGCTGTTTTCCTCTATAGACCGCGTGTTATAGGCGCCCTGAGGGCAGTACAAACGGATAGGGTTTGCCCTTGCGCCCAAGGCCCGGGCGCAGTTTCAACCAAGGCCGCGCCAGGTGCGCGGCGACCGGAGCTTGGCACGGATATGACTATGAACGGACGCGTGAACCCAAAACGCACTCTGGAACACCAGGGCATCAGCGGTGCTGGTACTGTTCATTACAACTATCGCGAACCCGCACTTGTCGAAGCCGCGGTCGCCCGTGGCGAGGGCCATATCGGCAAAGGCGGCGCCTTCCTCTGCACGACAGGGAAATTTACCGGCCGCTCGCCCAAGGACAAATTCGTGGTCCGCACGGCTTCGACCGAAGACACCATCTGGTGGGAAAACAACGCGCCGATGGCGCCCGAGGCCTGGGCTTTGCTCAAGGCCGACATGCTCGATCACCTGAAGGGGCGCGAGCTTTTCGTCCAGGATCTCTTTGCCGGCGCTGACCCGGCGCATCGCGTCGATGTGCGGATGGTGACCGGGCTTGCCTGGCACAACCTCTTCATCCGCCATCTGCTGCGCCGTCCCGAAGCCACCGAGCTGGACAGCTTCGAGCCGGAATGGACGATCATCAACCTGCCCTCCTTCAAGGCAGACCCTGCACGTCACGGCACCCGCTCTGACACCGTGATCGCGCTGAACTTCGATGAAAAGACCGTGCTGATCGCCAATACCGAATATGGTGGCGAGAACAAGAAATCGGTCTTCACCATTCTGAACTACCTGCTGCCGGAAAAAGGCGTGATGCCGATGCATTGCTCGGCCAATCACGCGATCGGCAATCCGGAAGACACCGCCGTCTTCTTCGGCCTCTCGGGCACCGGCAAGACCACGCTTTCGGCCGATCCCTCGCGGATCCTGATCGGCGATGATGAGCATGGCTGGTCCGATACGGGCACCTTCAATTTTGAAGGCGGCTGCTATGCCAAGACGATCAACCTCTCGGCCGAGGCCGAACCGGAGATCTACGCGACCACCCACCGTTTCGCGACCGTGGTGGAGAATATGGTCTGGGACCCCGAGACGTTCGAGCTCGATTTCGAAGACAATTCGCTCACCGACAATATGCGCTGTGCCTATCCGCTGGATTACATCTCGAACGCTTCGGTGACGGGGCTGGGCGGGATGCCGAAGAATGTGGTGATGCTGACCTGTGACGCGTTCGGCGTGCTGCCGCCGATCTCGCGGCTGACACCCGCGCAGGCGATGTATCACTTCCTCTCGGGCTTCACCTCGAAAACCCCGGGGACCGAGCGTGGTGTGGTTGAGCCGACGCCGACCTTCTCGACCTGTTTTGGCGCCCCCTTCATGCCGCGCCGGCCCGAGGTTTATGGCAAGCTGCTGCAGGAAAAGATCGCGCGTTTCGGCGCCTCGTGCTGGCTGGTGAATACCGGCTGGACCGGCGGCAAACATGGAACCGGCCGGCGGATGCCGATCAAAGCCACCCGCGCGCTGCTGACGGCGGCGCTGGATGGTTCGCTGGGCCAGGTGCAGTTCCGCAAGGATCCGAATTTCGGTTTCGAGGTTCCGGTCGATGTGCCCGGCGTTGATCCGGTGCTGCTGAACCCGCGCGAGACCTGGGCCGATAAGGCCGCCTATGACGCGCAGGCCCAGGTGCTGGTCGGCATGTTCTCGAAGAATTTCGGCCAATATGTCGAACATATCGACGCCGATGTGCGCGCCGCCGCGATTGGCTGAAATATTCGATAAGTGAAATCAGAACCGTCCGGGAACGCTGTTTTCCGGGCGGTTTTGTTTGATGTCGTCAGGTCGCGGGGAATTCGGCCCGCAGCTCGTCGCCAAAGATCAGCATGGTCGGCCCTTTGCGGGCAGCGCCCGCACGCAAAAGATCCGGCAGCGCCGCCGCGCCGCTCACCCGCTCGACATGCCAGCCCGAAGCGGCGGCGATGGCTGCAAGGTCGGGCGTGTAGATATCGACGCCCAAAGCCGGGATATTGCGCGCGATCATATAGCTTTTGATCTCGCCATAGCCGTTATTGTCATGCAGCAGCAGGATCACCGGCACTTCGGCCTCGGTCGCGGATGCCAGTTCCGACAGCGAGAATTGCAAGCCCCCATCACCCGAGATCGCCACCACCGGGCGATCATCCGCCAGTTTCGCACCAATCGCCGCCGGCAGCCCATAGCCCAGCGTGCCGTAGCCGGTGGCCGAGTTGAACCAGGTGCCGGGGCTCTCGGCCTCGTAATTCATATTGCCGGCATAGGTCAGCTGCGTTGAATCGCCAACCAGCCGCGCACCGGGCAGCGTGTCCCTGACCAGCGACAAGAGCGCCAGATCGCGCCGGTAGGCCTCGGGCAATGCGGCACGCCCGGCCCGCGCCACACCGGCCCGCGCCGCGCCGTCTTTCTTTGCGGCAGGGGGCGGGTCGGCAAGAACCGCCGCCACGAACTCTGCCGCATCCGATGCAATCGCCAGCCAGGGCGTTACCCCCCGCGCCATATGCACCGGATCAAGATCGACGCGGATCAGCTTTCCGGGCAGCGAGAAACCGCCATCCTCATTCATATCGTAATCGGTCAGGCCCAGTTCGGTGCCGATCGCCAGAACCACGTCGGCGCCCGCGATCAGCGCCCGGGTCGTCTCCATCGAGGGCGACAGCGGCACTGCCAGCGGATGCCCGGGTGGCAAGAGGCCACGGGCATTGGTCGTCATCACCAAAGGCGCATCGAACAGCTCGGCCAGCCTGCCGATTTCGGCCCGCTGCGCGCCGCCACCGGCGAGGATCACCGGCCGGGCGGCCCCCTCCAGCGCCTGCACCGCCTCACGCAGCGCCGCCGGCGCCGGCGCCGGCAGCGACAGCATCATCGGCTGCGGCAAAGGCAGATGGCCGGCATCCGCAAGCATCACATTGATCGGGAGCTCAATATGCACCGGGCGCGGCCGCGCGCCGTAAAACACCGCGAAAGCCTGGGCCAGCACCCCGGCCAGTTCCTCGGGCCGGTTCACGGTGCGCGAAAACGCCGCCACACCCGAGACCAGCGCCTGCTGATTGGGCAGTTCATGCAGCCAGCCCTCGCCCGAGCCCATCCGTCCATGTGCGTTCACGGTCGAGATCACCAGCATCGGAATCGAATCGCCGTAAGCCTGGCCCATGGCCGTCACGATATTGGTCATGCCCGGGCCGGTGATGATGAAACAGACGCCCGGCTTGCCAGAGGCCCGCGCATAGCCATCGGCCATGAAGCCGGCGCCCTGTTCATGGCGCGGCGTCACATGGCGCACACCCGATCCGGCAAGGCCCCGATAGAGCTCGACCGTATGAACGCCGGGGATGCCGAACACTACCTCGACGCCATAAGCCCGCAAGAGATGGGTCAGATAGACCCCCGTAGAAATATTAGCCGTCACGTCCTCATCCCTGTCTTTTCTGGCCCTGCCGAACCTGCACCGCCGTTTTGATCAGCACAACCGCGACCACAATCGCGATCAGCACCACGGAAATCGCGGCGATTGCCGGGTCGATATTGTCCCTCAGCCCCATCCACATCATCCGGGGCAGCGTCACCGCATTGACCGAGGTGATGAAAAGGGTGACGCCGATCTCCTCCCAGGAGAGAACGAAGGTCAGGAACAACGCCGCGATCATGCCGAAGCGGATATTCGGCATGATGATGCGGAACACCCGCGTCATCAGCCCCGCCCCCATCGAGCGCGCAGCGAGGTCAATGCGGCGATCAACCTGGCTCAGCGCGACGGTGATCAGCACCACCGCGAAAGGCGCCACCATAACCGAATGCGCCAGCGCCACGCCGAAGAACGTGTCATAGCCGATCACGCCGTTCCACTGGCTCAGCGAGGTCAGAAAGAAATAGAGCGTCAGGGCCGAGACGACCGGAGGCGCCACCATCGGCAGCATCGCGATCCCCATATAGAGCCCGGCGAATTTCGGTTGCAACATCCAGAGCCCAAGCGCGAAAGCGGCGGCCAGCGCGGTGGAAAAGAGGCTCGCGACCAGCCCGATGCGGATCGAGAGCCAGACGCCCTTGCCCCAGGCCGGATTGTCGATCAGCGCCCGGTAATGGCGCAGCGACCACTCATCCCCGGCCATCGACAGATTGCGCCCGGGCGTGAAACTGACCGGCACCACCGCGATCAGCGGCATCAGCAGAAACACCGCGACCAGCGCCGCAAGGATCGTGGCCAGGAGGCCCGGTTTCAGCGTGATCATCGCCCGGTCCCCTTGGCATATTTCATCGTCAGCGCCAGCAAGAGACCGATGGCGACCATCATAATCACCGAGATCGCGGCGCCAAGGCCCCAGTCCGGGCTCTGGAAAATCCTCAGCCAGATGAGTTCAGCCACCAGCACCGAGCGGCCACCGCCGAGGATCGCGGGGGTGACGAAGAAGCCAAGCGCGAAGACGAAGACCAGCAGACAGGCGCCGAAAATGCCGGTTTTGGTCATGGGAACAAAGACCTGCCAGAAGATGCGCGCCCGGGACGCCCCCATGCCGCGCGCGGCGAGAAGCACGCGCTCATCGACCGAACGCATGGCCGAGGCCAGCGGGAAGACCGCGAAGGGGATCAGGAAATGCACCATCCCCAGCACAACGCCGAATTCGTTCCGCACCAGCGCCAGCGGTTCGGAAAAGATGCCGATCTCCTGGCCCCAGGTGTTGATGATGCCGCGGTTCGACAAAAGCGCCAGCCAGCCAAAGGCCCGTGTCAGCACGGAAATCCAGAAGGGGATCAGGATGCAGAGCTCGACAAACAGCCGCATCACCGGCCCGCCCCGCACCCAGAGAAGGGTGATGATATAGGCCATGGCGACCGCCAGAACGGTGACCAGCGCGCAGATCCTGACCGTGCGCCAGATCACGCTGAGAACCAGCGGATCGGTCAGCGCGGTTTTATACTGGCCAAGGCCCGGCTCGGGCAGTGTCACGCTCCAGCGCATGACGCCGAGGAACGGGACAAGATAGGCCAGAGCCAGAAAGACCAGCAGCGGGGCCAGCAAAAACAGGCGGGAACGGAGCATGGCATCCTCCTGAGCGGCGATCCCCGGGCCGGACTGGCCCGGGGCAAGGGACCCATCAGGCCGAGATGATCTTCAGATATTCATCCAGCGCGGCGCCGTAGCTGGTCTCGTACCAGGCCATGTCGATCGGCATTTGCTGGGCATAGTTATCGGCGGCCACCGGGTTGTATTTCGCGTCCTCGGGCGGCAGCAAGGCATCGGTCGCCGGGTTTGCCGGCCCCTGGCCCAGCATCTCGAACATGATCAGCTGTTTCGCCGGATCCTGCACCGAGGCGAGGAATTGCATCGCGGTTTCCGCACCACCCGGATTGCCTTTGACCACGCCAAGCGCGCCGGGCGAGACGAAACCGTCTTTCCAGATGAATTTCACATCGCCGCCGCTGTCTTCCTCGATCAGGCGGGCGCGGGTCGACCAGACGATGGCCATCGAGGCCTCACCATCCAGAAGCAGCGACTGGCTCTCGGACCCGCCGCCCCAGAAGGCCACGACATGCTCTTTGAACGCCGCCAGCTTCTTATGCGCCCGCTCGATATCCAGTGGGTAGAGATCGCCCGGCGCCACGCCATCGGCCAGCAAAGCCGCCTCCCAGACACCGACGCCCCATTTATAAAGCGCACGCTTGCCGGGGAATTTCTCGGTATCGAAGAAATCCGCCATGCCGGTCGGCGGGTTATCCCCGAATTTGGTCGCGTCATAGGCGATGACATACGAGAAGAAATAGGTCGAGGCGGCATAGTCCCAGCCAAAGCCCTCGCGGAATTTGGTCTTGTCGACGACGGCGTAATCGACGGGTTCCATCATGCCTTTCTTGCCAAGCGCCTCAGCCGAGAACGGGTCGACATCGACCAGATCCCAGGTCGGTTTGCCGCTTTCGACCTGAGCCTGGATCGCACCCTCGGTCGGGCCCGATCCGTCCTGGCGCACGGTGATGCCGGTCGCCTCAAGGAAGGGCTTGCCATAGGCGGTGTCATAGGCCGCGCCCGCGTCGCCGCCCCAGTTCACCAGCACCAGTTCTTTGGTCTGGGCATCGGCGCGGCTCCCCAGCCCAAGCGCCGAAGTTCCCAGCAAAAGCGCAAGACCGGTGTTGAAATTCCGCCGCGAAATCTGACCCTTGCGGGCCTTCATCGCAAGGATTTCCAACTGGTCGCGCTGGAAGGGTCCGTTCATAATCCATCTCCCTGTTGAGGATTTTCAGTCAGCCGGCGCCCGCATCTTATGGCGGGTCTGTCCCGGAATTCGCTTACAGCATGAAACCGCGATGGGCGTCCCAGCTGGTCCAGACCGCCGCCCCCGGCACAAGCCCGTCGGGCAGTTTCGCGGTCGGCATATGCAAAACGACCGGCACCCCGCCTTTGGTGGTCAAAGCGAGGCGGGTCTCAGACCCAAGATAGGTCAGATCTTTCAGCTCGACCGGCAGCGCATTGCCAGAGGCGGGCTCGCTGACCAAGAGGTCCATATATTCAGGCCGGATCGCCAGATGATCGCCCGCACCGTCAGGCAGCCGGATCGCGCGCCCCTCGATCTGCGAGGAGGCGACCGGCAAAATATTGATGTCGCCCAGGAATTCCGCCACGAACCGGTTGGATGGCCGCTCATAGATTTCACGCGGGGCGGCGATCTGCTGCAACTGGCCCTTTTCGAAAATCGCGATGCGCGAGGACAAGGCCAGTGCCTCTTCCTGGTCATGGGTCACGAAGACAAAGGTGGTGCCGGTCTCCTGATGGATGCGCCGCATCTCATCCTGCATCTGGCCGCGCAGGTTCTTGTCCAGCGCCGAAAATGGCTCGTCGAGCAGCAGAACCGGCGGCTCATAGGCCAGCGCCCGGGCCAGCGCGACCCGCTGCTGCTGGCCGCCCGACAGGCCCGAAGGCCGTTTGTGGCCATGGCCGCCCAGCCCGACCATCTCGACCATGTCCCTGACACGTTTCGAAACATCCGCAGAGGAGCGGCCCTGGACCTTCAGCGGGAAGGCGATGTTTTCCTCGACAGTCATATGCGGAAACAGCGCGTAACCCTGAAAGACCATGCCGAAGCCGCGCGCCTCGGGGGGCGTCCCGGTCATCTCGCGCCCGTCCAGCGTCAGCCGTCCCGATGTCGGCGCCTCGAAACCCGAAAGGATCATCAGGAAGGTGGTCTTTCCCGACCCGGATGGCCCCAGCAGCGTGACGAATTCGCCGCGCCCGATGGTCATGGAAATATCCTGCAGCGCGGTAAAGCGCCCGAACATCTTGCCGATCCCAGAAGCTCCGATTTCTGCTGCCTGCGTCACTTGGTATCCCTTGCCAGAGTTGCCGGTGCCAGAGTTCCGGATGCCAGAATTCCGGATGTCAGAGGTCCGGGTGCCGGCCAATGCCGCAGATCGCGGCGGGGACCGGGCAGACTGTCCATCCAAGCCTGAGACGGGGGGCTCTGAAAAACAATAGAAAGTTTTTCACCCTTTCGGGAAATAATATTTGCCGATCTTTGGCGGACCGATCAAAAAGGGGTCAATCACCGATCAACGCGCCCAGAAGCCAGTCGCGAAAGGCACCGACAGCCGGGTTGCCGGCCTTTTCCGGCGGAATGACCACGAAATAGGACCGGACAGAGCGCACGGAAAGATCAAAGGGCCTGACCAGATGGCCGGCGCGGATCGCATCCTGGCAGATGAATTCATCCCCCATCGCGATCCCCTGGGCGCCAAGCGCCGCCGCATAGACCAGGTTCATATCGGCAAAACGGATGCCGTTCTGCGCCGACTCGACCGGCATCCCCGCCAGGCGGAACCAGCATTCCCAATCCTCGTAATCGCCCAGATGCAAGAGCGTGGCCCCCAGCAGCGCGCCGGTATCGGCCATGGATTCAAAGCGGTTCAGCCAGGCCGGGCTGCAAAGCGGCGTGAAATCCACCTCTTTCAACAACTCGACATCCATGCCGGGCTGCTTGCCCTCGCCAAAGGTGATAAAGATATCGACATCGGGATTCGACACGTCATCCAGCCGGCGTGGCGTCTGCACGGAAAGTGTAACATCTGGAAAATCCGAGACAAATCCTCCAATCTTGCCACAAAGCCAGCTTGAGGCAAAGCCCGGCGGGCAGCTGACCGACAGCGTCCCCGTCACGCCGCGCGCCGCATTTCGCGTCGCCGAGCCGGCAATCATCGACAGAGCGCGGCGGATATCCGTTGCATAGGCCAGGCCCTGGGGCGTCAGCTCGACCCGCGTGCCAATCCGGCTTGTCAGGCGAAAGCCCAGGTCACGCTCCAGAAGCCGCAACTGGTGACTGACCGCGCTGCGGGTCAGGTTCAGCTCATCCGCCGCCTGCCAGACCGTGCCGTGGCGGGCAAAACTCTCCAGCGCGCGCAGCGCCTGGGTCGAGGGGATACGGGCCATCAGGACCTCACTGGCTTTGCACCATACCGGGGCCCCAGTCTGGGTCTTTCTGCGGCGCATACAAGCAAAAGGTGAATTTCCTTTGCCGAAGCCGGGAAAAGGTTTCACTTTCAGGGCAGCCGCCTGCCCTGTTAGCCCTGAAAGGGTGGCAGGGAGGCGCCTTGCCCGCCCCCTGTCGCCCTTTTGTGTCGATCCGGAGCCCGGGACATGTCGCAGCTTTCCGCCGCCCAGACCACCGCCCTTGCCAGCGTCAAAGCCCGCGCCCGGGACCATTCCGACTGGTGCGCCACGATCTTTTCCTATGGCGAGACCGCCTGGCGCGAATACCAGTCCTGCGCCTGGTATGTCGAAAGGCTGCGCGCCGAGGGGTTCACCGTCGAGGAAGGATCGGCCGGCATGCCGACCGCCTTCTGCGCCACCTGGTCGAACGGCCCCGAATCCGAGGGCGCTCCGGTGATCGGCATGTATGCCGAATATGATGCGGTGCCGGGGAATTGCCAGGCGGCCTCGACCCGGCGCGAACCGCGAAAGGGGCTGGGTTTTCAGGCCGGCGGCCATACCGATCCGCATTCCGGCCTTGGGATTGCCGGGCTGGCGGGGCTGCTCGCGACCAAAGCCGCGATGGAAAAGCACGGGATCAAGGGCGGCCTGCGCTTTACCGGCGAGCCTGCGGAAAAGGTGCGCGGCTCGAAACCGATCCATGCCGCGAAAGGCTATTATGACGGGCTGGCCGCGATCCTGTCCTTCCATCCGTTTTACATGCTGCCGATGTGCAACACGGTCCGCTGGGACACGCATTGCGGGGCGGCCTACTCGATGATCTACCGTTTCATCTGCGATGAGCCGCAGGCCTGGGGGGGCAGCCTGTCGCAGGATGGCGCGCCGATCCCGCAATCACATTCCGCCGTCCGCGCGCCCGGTGCCAATGACGCGCTGAACCTGATGTTCCTGACCTCGAAATCCTTGCGCGATTCGATGCTGCCGCATCAGGGCGGCTGGTCGATTTCCGAGGCGATCCTGACCGCAGGCCAGGCCACCGCCGACAACCTGCCCGCCGGTCTGGCTGAGATCCAGTATATGATGCGGGTACCGACGCTCGCGATGGCCGAGGCGGTCACCGCAGCGCTGGACCGCAATGCTGAACACGCGAGCGCGATGACCGGCTGCCGGGTCGAGCGGCACTGGGTCTGCAAATCGCGCCCCGGCCTTGCGAACCATACCATCGCATCGGTCGTATGGGACGCGATGCAGGCAGCCGGCGCCCCCGAATGGGGGCAGGACGCGAAAGAGATCGCCCGCGAGATCCAGTCGGGTCTTGGCATCGCGCCGATGGCAGAGCCCTTCATCCCGGAAATGACCCGGCTGATCGACCCGCAGGCGGCGGAGAAAATCCTGCGCGAGGATCTGCCGCCCTCGCAGAAGAATTCCACCTCGGATGATTACACCGATATGTGCTGGCATGCGCCCACCGCGCGCTTCTACATCGCGCGCCCCGCGCTGAATGCGCCGGCGGGGTATACTTACCCGGCCTGGGTGATGAACGCGCTTGGCGGCATCCCGGCGACCATCGACCCGATGGTGCAAAAGGCCGCCGAGGTTCTGGCGCTCTCGGCGCTGCGCATTCTGGAAGACGCAGAGGCCCGGGCGGCGATGTGGACCGAGTTCGAGAGCCGCAGCAAGGCCGCCCCGATCCCGCCCCTGTGCGATTACGCCCCCCCGATCCATTTCCGCTGGCCGGAATATGTCACCACCGCAAGGGGCCGCGACTGGTGGATCCCCTCTGCCATGCAAGGCGCCTGAAACAGGAGAGAGAAATGAACGTGCAGACCAGGCCTGAACCCTTTTCCCTCCAGCGCCGCAAACAGGGCGGCGGCACCAGCCCGCTGGCGCATTGGGGGTTCCGAAATGAAACCGACCGGCTGACCGATGTGCTGCTGGGCGACCCGGCTTACCTGCGCCATATGGCGACCTCGTCCCTGTCGAGGAAACACCTGCGCGAGAACCCGTGCAACATCCAGGAAGCTCAGGCGCAGCATAAGGAACTGAAAGCGGCCTATGAGGGCTTCGGCGTCACTGTCCATACCGTGCCGCCCGAGGCAGAACTGCCGATGCAGGTCTATACCCGCGACAGCTCGGTGATGACCCCTTACGGCGCAGTGATCACCGCGATGAGCCAGCCCTGGCGCCGCGGCGAAAACTATGCCGCGATCCGCCATTACGAGAGCCTCGGCATCCCGATCTATGACATGGTGACCGCCGGCACTTTCGAGGGCGGCGATTTCAATGTGATCGAGGAAGGCGTTTTGCTCGTGGGGTGCGGCGGGGCCCGCACCAATGAGGACGGCGCGCGCCAGGTGGCGTCCTGGTTCGCGGCCGAAGGCTGGGAGGTCCGCCTCGCCTTTATCGACGAGTATTACGTCCATATCGACCTGATGGTGGTGCCGATCGCCGAGAAACTCACCGCCGTCTGCCTCGCCTGCACCGAGCCCGCCATCGTCGACTGGCTGAAGGCGAAGGGCCATGAGATCATCGACGTGCCCTTCCAGGACACGATGGCACTCGGGTGCAATTTCATGTCTCTGGGCGGCGACCGCATCATCGCGCCGAAAGCCTCGCAAACCCTGATCGGCCAGCTGAAAGCGCGCGGATTCGACGTGGCCGTGGTCGATACGGCGGAAATCTCGAAAACCGGCGGTGGCATCCATTGCATGGCCCAGGCGCTGAAACGCGAGGGGTAAAGCCGATCAATCGCGCGCCGGTTCACTCCGGCGCGCTTCGAAGGCCCGGAGCCGGCGGAGCAGCTCATCGCCGGATTGCCAGGAGTACAGGGTTTCCAGCTGCTTAAGGCGCGGCAGGAGCGGCATCACTTCGGCCTCATCCAGCGCTGAAAGCAAGATGTACAGGTTGGCGACCCGTGACTGGTCGGGCGCGGCGGTGGCAGCTTCGTCTTCCAGGGCTGCCATGATCTGCTCTGCCCGACCGCTTAACGCAGCAGGATCCAGCGCCAGATGCTCCGCAAGCGGCCGGGGCATCTGCCGATGGTCAAGCCCGTGATCCTGCTGGCGGCCCGCAATCCAGAGATCGGCCAGCCTGATCTGTTCCGCCACCAGCCCCGCCAGCGCCGCATCGAATTTCCGGCGGACGAGGTCCGGATCTGCCATAATCCGCCCCTCTGGCCCGACTTTCTCGAGCCCAAGCACCCTTGCCAGCGCCTCGAGCGAATTCGGCGCCGTGGCCCATTCCATGCGGGTATCAAGCCGCATGCAGCCAATGGTCATCGCCTTGCGCCCCAGCAGCCGGCCGCAAAACGCGCCAAGATCCGGCCACCAGGGCAGGGGCAGCCAGCCCGGCGCCGGATCGCGCAACATCACCGGCGCGGCTCCCCCGGGCGGCTCGATCAGATAACCCCGGTCAGCAAGACTGGCCCCGCGCCCCGGCGATCCCTCTGGCGGTGCCTGTATCCGGATCGCCGGCAGATCCGGAACTTCGGGCATGGTCAGCAGGCAAATCTCCTGTCGCCCCGGGTGATAAGCGCCGCCGAAATCGATCCCCGGTATCCAGCCGTTCGGCAGTCGTTCCAGCAATTCATCGCAGAGGGTGCCGTCGATAAAGCGCCCCGCCCTTGTCGGCGAGGAAGGATCCAACGGATTGAAGGTATATGTTACCGGCACTCCGTAATCCAACAGCAGTGAGCCCGCCGGGAACAGCGGCAAAACCAGCGCCTGGCGGGTTGGGTCGAATTCCACCCGCAGCCCGGCATTTGCCACTGCTCGCTCGCGCAATTCCTGCGCATAGCGAAGGTTTTCCACCGCGTACAGAAGGTAATAGCCCGAGAAAACCGCAATCACCGGCGTCAGCCAGAGTGCATGGATCTTGCCGCCCGCAACCTCGACCATGATGCCGATCATCCCCAGCCAGAGACAGGCGAAGATCGCGACCGCGAGCAACCAGGCGAGGAAGACCGCCAGCAAGGGTGGCACCGGCAGGTGCAGGGCGTAATAGGGTAAGGATGTGCCGTTCACCGCTGCGAACAGCGATGGCAGAAAGAACAGGAGCGAGCGGGGGAAACGGCGTCTCATGCCGGGGGGTGTAGCGCCATGGCGCGGCTATTCTGAGGCCGTTTCCGGGCAATGGCGCGACCCGGAGACAGACATATCGGCCTCACTTCCGTCGCTTGTGCTCCTCAAGCCTTGGGAATATTTCCACGAAATTGCAGGGCCCGTGCCGGTAGTCGAGCTGTTTGACAAGAATCTCGTCCCAGGCATCCTTGCAGGCGCCGGTCGAGCCTGGCAGCGCGAAAAGATATGTCCCGCCCGCAACGCCTGCACAGGCGCGGCTTTGCACGGCAGAGGTGCCGATCTTCTGCATCGAGACGATGGTGAAGACGGTGGAAAAGGCGGTTATTTCCTTCTCATAGACGTCGTGATGCGCCTCGACCGTCACATCCCGGCCCGTCAGACCGGTGCCGCCGGTCGAGATCACCACATCGACGCCCGGATCGGCGATCCAGGCCCTGAGCTGCGCGGCGATGCCGTCCCGGTCATCGGTCACGATGGCACGGGCGGCCAGGAGATGCCCGGCGCCTGTCAGACGCGCCACCAGGGTATCGCCCGAGCGGTCCTCGGCGAGGCTGCGGGTGTCGGAAACCGTCAGCACCGCGATGCGGGTCGGGATGAATTCCCGGTCGGTCATGCGGCACGCTCCATCACGGCAAGGCGCAAAGCGAGGGCTGCAAAGATGCCGCCGGTCGCGCGGTTCATCCCCCTGGCCAGCCGGTCAGACCCGGTAAGCGCCCGCCCGAGGCGCCCGGCAAACACCCCGACCGCGCCATTGATCACAAGGCCCCCTGCGCAGATGATCAGCCCGAGCGCCAGGAATTGCGGCAGCACCGGGCGCGCAGCGCTTACGAATTGCGGCAGGAAGGCGAGGATGAACAGCGCCACTTTCGGGTTCAGAAGGTTCACCACCAGCGCCTCGCGAAACACCCGCAGAACCGGCGCGCGGGTGACCGGGGCGATCTCGGGCCGGCCGGCATTCCAGGACTTCACCGCAAGCCACAGAAGATAGGCAACACCGCCCCAGCGGATCACCTCAAACGCCATCGGATGCGCTTTCAACAGCGCCGCAAGGCCCAGCCCCGCCACCAGAACATGCACGAAACAGCCCAGGGCGATGCCGAGATTGGCCGCCATCCCGGATTTTGCCCCGCCTTTCAGCCCCTGGGCCAGCACGAACATCATATCCGCCCCCGGCGTCAGGTTCAGCGCCAGAGCGGCGGGAAGAAAGGCCAGCAATGTGACGGCATCAATTGGAAACATCGGCGGCACCTGGGGGTTGCAAGGCGTGGATCACGGAAGGCTTCACAGGCAGGGATTCATCACGGGCAGGCGCGGCGTGGCCAGCACACGGTTCATTTCGCCCGGAAAGTCTTCGCCCGACAGATAGCCGAGCATCTCCGCCAGATCGCCGCCCGGTTTCAGCCGCTCACAGGTCTTTTGCCGCGCGGCCTCGTCTTCACCCGCCTGGTCCGCCATCGCCTTTTCCAGCAGCCCCTGCGCATAGCCTGCCGGGCGCGGCGGCACCGCATTTTCCTCGATGAAACGGCCCATCCGGTCGAAAGCGGCCTTAAGCCGAGCCTCCTCCCCGGCATCCAGATTGCCCGGGCAGGTCGCATTCAGCGCCGTCATATCGGCCATGATCGCAAAGGTGCAGCCAAGCGCGCCCCCCGCATCGGTGCCGTAGCAATTCCCGTCCGAGCATTGCACCAACACCCCGTCCCCGAGATTGAGGCTCTGCACCGTCATGCCATTCGCATCGGTCATGGTCTCGACCCTGTCGGCATTCTCGCGCATCAACAGGCCGTAATCTATCCAGTCCTGCGCGAAGACAGGCAGCGGCAGCAGCATAAGGATCACGGCGAGGCGCATGGATTATTCCTTGTCGAGAAAGGCCCTGAGCGCGAGCAGATCGGCCCAGGCCTCACGTTTGGCCCCGGGAGTGCGCAAAAGATAGGCCGGATGCGTCATCGGCAAGAGCGGCTTTTCCAGCGCAGTCGTCCAGTTGCCGCGCGCGCGCAGGATGCCGCGATTGCCGGTCAGAGCGACCAGCGGCGTATTGCCCATGACGACGATCACATCCGGGTCGGCCAGCGCGATATGGCGCTCGACAAAGGGGCGCATCATCGCGATTTCCGCCGGGGTCGGATCGCGGTTCCCTTCGGGGCGCCAGGGCATGACATTGGTGATATAGAAGGCCGCCGCCGGATCGGGGCTTTGCCTCGACAGGCCGATGGCGGCAAACATCTGGTCCAAAAGGCGGCCCGCCTCGCCCACGAAGGGGCGGCCCTCGATATCCTCGTCGCGCCCCGGCGCCTCGCCAAGGATCAGGAGCCGCGCCTTCGGATTGCCATCGGCAAAGACGGTATTGCGCGCGCCGCGTTTCAGATCGCACAGATCAAAGCTGCGGATCGCATCGGCCAGGGCTTCAAGCGTTGCAGCCCCGGCAGCCGTGGCGCGGGCCACGGCGACCGGGTCGATCCCGGGAACTGCGGGCTGCTCCTGGACATCCGGCCATGGCGCGCGCGGCTGTGCAGGCGCTTGCGGGCTGGAGGCGGCGGGTTGCGGGCGGGCAGGCTTTTCGACCACCACCTCATAGCGGTTGACCGGAACCTCGCCGATCACCTCGTCGATGCCGCAATCAAGCTGCCAGTCCAGCGCCGCATAAGCCGCATGCCAGTCGGCCACGATCAGGGCGGCGAGGTCTTCCCCCTCCGCCGGTGTTTCTGCCGTGATGCCGGTCTCGATTCCCATGGCGCCGAGGGTAGTGCCTGTAATGCCGCGCCACAAGCCGGCGCCCGCCCCTGTCCTGCCAGCGCTTGCCCCTTTTCCCCCGGTTTGCCATAAGCAAAGGGCAAAATGACAGGGATCACATCATGGCTTTCCATGCCCGCCATCTTCTGGGGATCGAGCCGCTCTCGCCCATGGAGATCACCACAATCCTCGATCTCGCCGACCGCTATGTCGATCTGAACCGCCGCACGGTCAAACAGTCGGATACCCTGGCGGGGATGACGCAGATCAACATGTTCTTCGAGAATTCGACCCGCACCCAGTCGAGTTTCGAGATCGCCGGCAAGCGTCTTGGCGCCGATGTGATGAATATGAATATGGCGACCTCGTCGGTGAAAAAGGGCGAGACGCTGATCGACACCGCGATGACGCTGAACGCGATGCATCCCGATCTCCTGGTGGTGCGGCACGGGGCCTCGGGCGCGGTGAACCTTTTGGCGTCAAAGGTGAATTGCGCGGTGCTGAATGCAGGCGACGGGCGGCACGAGCACCCGACCCAGGCGCTGCTGGACGCATTGACGATCCGGCGGGCAAAGGGGCGGATCGACCGTCTGACCATCGCGATCTGCGGCGATGTCGCGCATAGCCGGGTGGCGCGGTCAAACCTGATCCTCCTCGGCAAGATGGGCAATAATCTGCGTCTGATCGGGCCGCCGACCCTGATGCCTTCGGGCTTTGCGGAACTCGGCGCCACCGTCGTGGATGACATGCGCGAGGGGCTGAAAGGCGCCGATGTGGTGATGATGCTGCGCCTCCAGAAGGAACGCATGGATGGCGGTTTCATCCCTTCGATGCGGGAATATTACCACCGCTACGGGCTGGATGCCGAGAAGCTGGCTTTCGCGAAACCCGACGCCATTGTGATGCATCCCGGGCCGATGAACCGGGGCGTCGAGATCGACGGCGAGATCGCCGATGACATCAACCGATCGGTGATCCAGGACCAGGTGGAGATGGGCGTCGCGGTGCGGATGGCCTGTATGGATCTGCTGGCACGAAACCTGCGCGCCGAGCGCGGCCGGCGCATCGCGGAAAGCTATGTATAAGGTGGAGACCGCTCTCCTCGCAACCACAGGGGCAACCACAGGGGCGACCACAGGGACAATCACAAGGGCGACCGCGACAGGCCCGTCCACGACAGGGGCGCGGGGGGCAGATCTGCCCTTTCCTGCCGCCACCGGCGCTTCGGGCAGCGGCGACACGACAGATGCGGTGATCTGGCGCAGCCGCCAGTCGCCATGGCTGATCAGGCCTGCGGCGCTGTTTCCCGGCCTTATCTTCCTCCCGGCATCGTTCGTGATGGTGCCGCAACTCGTCCGCAGGATCGCTGCGGGTGAGTTGCCAGCGGGAATCGCCGCCAATGCCATGCTCTTTGCCGTGATCACCATTGGCCTGGTCATGGGCATCGGGGCGCTGTTCCTGCTGGTGATCATCCCCTTTGGCGCCATCCGCGCGGAAGACCGGCTGACCAGAACGGCGCTGCCCCTGGAGACCCGGCTGCCGGGGCTGCGCCGCCGGCGCAGCATCCCGGTTGACGGGCTGCGGATCCATCGCCCGGGCCGGGCGCGGCTTACGGTTCGCAGCCCCGATGACGGCTGGACAGGTGGCGCGCTCCTCTTCCTGCCCCGCCGTGACCGCGAGGCGCTCTGCGCCGCCCTGCCAGAAGGAGCCTGTCCGTGACCACACCCGATCCCAACCGCAAACCGACCAAAGCCGAGATGCGCCAGGGCGGCATGGTCGCCACCGCCGTCCTGCTGGTGCTGGTGGCGCTGACCGTGATCTTCGTCTGGGTCGGAGGCTGACCCATGACCGGGGCGCCGCCGCCAGGCTGGGAGGACATTCTCGACCCGGGCGAGGTGATCCTTTGGCAAGGCCGCCCCGGGGCGCGGTTCGACTGGTCCTCGCTGATCCATTTCCGGCTGCTCTTCGCGATCCCCTATACGGTTTTCGCGCTGTTCTGGATCGTCCTTGTCTCGGGCGTCAAAAGCGGGCCGCCCTTTCCGGTCAATATCATCTTCATCCTCTTCGGCCTGCCTTTGGCGGCCACCGGCCTCGCCATGTGTTTTGGCGCGCCGCTGGGGCGCTGGCTGCGGCTGAGGGGCAGCTTTTACACCCTGACCGACCGCAATGCCTTTATCGCAACCGAGATCCTCGGCCGCCGCCGGCTGGAGCGTTTCCCGCTGAACTCACGCCTTTATCCGGCGCTGGAGGAAGGTCTGCCCGGCTCGGTCTGGTTCGCGACCCGGGGCTGGACCATGCAGAACCTGTCAAAGAACAGCCTTATCGGCACGGCTTACATCATGGGGATTGTCAGCGACAGGATCGGGTTCGAAGAGATCCCCGAGGCGCGGCGCGTCTATCGGCTGATGCTGGACGCGGTGGCAGGCCCTGGCAGGGCCGCGCCATGAGGCCGGGCGCAGGCGACGGGCTGATCTGGAGCGGCAGGCCGCGTGTCGCCCTGCAATGGCGACGGACCAGCCTGTCCCGGGTTGCAATCGGCCTCGTGCTTGTCGTGATCGGGGTCGCGATTGCGCCCTGGGCCTGGACCACCGGGATCGAGGGTATGCAAACCGTAAGGGGGCGCCGGTTCCCGGGTCTCGGCGGGGCGCTTGTGGCGCTGTCGGGCGCGGCCCTTGTGGCGGGCGGGCTTTACCATACGTTCTGGCCGGTCTTTGGTCCCTGGACGCGGCTGCGGTTTCGCAGCTATGCGCTGAGCCGACACTTTGCCATCATCCACACGCCCTTTACCGGCACCCGGTCTTTTGCTTTGGTCGCCGGCCAGCAGATCACCCTTGAGGAGGCCGGGGCCGGCGGCGGATCTGGCACCCTGCACGGCTCGGTCTGGTTCCGCACCGAAGCCATTGCCGGCGACAAGCCGGCGCGGCGGTTTGCCCCCCTGGGCCTCGCGCCCCGCAATATCCGCTGGCGCCGCATCGGGTTCGAACAGATCCCCGACGCGCCCCATATCGCCGCGATGATGCGCGCGGCCATTGCCGCCCTGCCCGAATCCTGAACCCCAGCCCTGCCCCCCCCGCAAGAGACCCGCCCCGATGTCTGAACCCGCCCCGATCCCGCCCCCGGACTGGAGCCAGGACCTTGCCCCCGGCGAGCGGCTGCTCTGGACCGGGCGGCCCGAGCCAGGCCGGCGCTACAGCCGCAGCGATTTCGGCATGTCGGTTCTGGGTGGGATGGTGGCGCTCTTTGCCGCATTGTGGATCCTCTTTGCCGTCACCATGCTCAATGATCCGGCAATGGCGCCGCAGGCACCGCTGCTGGGTCTGGTCATGGTGTTTTGTGGCCTTGTGGCAGCGCTGAGCCTCCTTGCCGCCAGATGGCTCCTCTGGGGCGGCTGGCTCCGGCGCGAGCGTGATCTGGAACGCGCATTCTACGCCCTCACCGACCGGCGCGCGCTGATGCGGCTGACCGCCCCCCCACCGCGCTTTGCCACGCCGAAACTGACCTCCTGGCCGATCCTGTCGCAGACGATGATCGAGATGACCGGCAATCCCGCCCGCGAACCGGTCTCGCTGCATCTGGCGATGCTTGTCACGGTGGACAGCGACGGCGACAAGACTTACACCCGCACCGGGTTTGAGCGTATCGCGGATGCAGAGCATGTGCTGCAGCTGATCCTCGATATTCAGGCCAAAATAACGCAGGCCAGATCACGGCCCGAGACGGATCACCGATGACCATCCTTCATTACACCAATGCCCGCCTGATCGACCCCGAAACGCTGACGGACAGCGTTGGCAGCCTGACCGTGGTGGATGGCATCATCGCCGAACCCGCCAGGAAGCTGCCGAAAGGCGCTGTCACCCTTGATTGCGGCGGCAAATGCCTTGCGCCGGGGATCGTCGACTGGGGCGTCAAGATCGGCGAGCCGGGCGAGCGGCATCGCGAAAGCTTCCGCTCGGCGGGCCTTGCGGCGGCGGCAGGGGGCGTCACCACGGTGATCGCGCGGCCCGATACGGCTCCGGCGATCGACACGCCCGAGGTGCTGGAATTCGTCACCCGCCGCGCAGCCGAGGCCGCCCCCGTCCGCATCCGCCATATGGCCGCGCTGACCAAGGGGCGCGAGGGCCATGAGATGACCGAGATCGGCTTCCTGCTGGATGCCGGCGCGCTGGCCTTTACCGATGCGTTCCATGTCTCGACCGATACCCGCGCGCTGTCGCGCGCGCTGACCTATGCCCGCTCGCTTGGCGCGCTGGTGATGGGTCATCCGCAAGAGCCGGTGATGTCGAAAGGCGGCGCCGCGACGAGCGGAAAATTCGCCAGTTTCCGCGGCATTCCGGCGGTTTCTCCGATCGCGGAACGCATGGGGCTGGAGAGGGATCTCGCGCTGGTCGAGATGACCCGCGCCCGCTATCACGCCGATCAGATCACCACCGCGCATTCCCTGCCGGCGCTGGCGCGGGCGAAAGCGGCGGGGCTGGATGTCACCGCCGGCACCTCGATCCACCATCTGACGCTGAACGAGCTGGATCTTGGTGATTACCGCACCTTCTTCAAACTGACGCCGCCCTTGCGCTCGGAAGAAGACCGCCAGGCGATCATCGCGGCGCTTGCAGATGGGCTGATCGACGTGATCGCGTCCTTCCACACGCCGGCGGATGAGGAATCGAAACGGCTGCCCTTTGAAGAGGCGGCGCCGGGCGCGGTGGGGCTGGAAACCCTGCTGCCGGCTGCGATGCGGCTTTACCATGCCGGCCATCTGAGCCTGCCGCAGATCTTCCGCGCCATGGCGCTGAACCCCGCGAACCGGCTGGGGCTGCCGCAGGGGCGGCTCTCGCCTGGCGCCCCGGCCGATCTGGTGCTGTTCGATCCGGATGCGCCTTTCCTGATGAACCGCTTTACGCTGCATTCGAAATCGAAGAATACGCCCTTTGACGGGGCGCGGATGGAGGGGCGCGTGCTGGCCAGCTGGGTCGGCGGGCGCGAAGTGTTCCGGGCGGCCGAATAGCCGCTTGAAGGGGAGAGGAAGATGCCGGATTTCGTAACCGCGCGCGAGACGCTGATCCTGGTGGCCGTGCTGGCCTATTTGCTGGGATCGGTGCCTTTTGGCGTCCTGATCACCAGGGCGATGGGTCTGGGTGACCTGCGCCGGATCGGCTCGGGGAATATTGGTGCGACCAATGTGCTGAGGACGGGCAATAAGGGCGCGGCGATTGCGACCCTGTTGCTGGATGGTGGCAAGGGTGCGGTGGCGGTCTTGCTGGCGCGGTGGTGGGCCGGGGCGGAAGACGCTGCCCAGATCGCGGCGCTGGCGGCCTTTCTGGGCCATCTCTTCCCGGTCTGGAGCGGGTTCAGGGGGGGCAAAGGCGTCGCGACCTTTCTTGGCATCCTGCTGGCTCTGGCCTGGCCTGTCGGGGTTGCGGCCTGCCTGAGCTGGCTTGTCGGCGCGTTCGTGACCCGGATGTCCTCGGCGGCGGCGCTGATCGCGGCGGCGCTGACACCTGTTTGGGTGTTGCTGACCGGCGTGCAGGATGTGCCGGGCTGGATGGCCGCGCCGGGTGCCGGGCGGATGCTGATCCTTGTCGTGACCCTGACGGTGCTGATCTATATCCGCCACAGCGCCAATCTGGCGCGGATCAAGGCAGGGACAGAGCCGAAGATCGGGGAAAAGAAGGCCTGATCCGCAATGGCTGAGCTTGCCCTTGCGGCGATTGCCGTCCTGGTGCTGCTGTCCTGGCTCTTGCTGGCCATTGCCGGGGTCAGGCGGCTAAGGCAGCGGCAAAGGCCGCTTGCGGTGCTGGATGGCTCCAATGTGATGCATTGGAAGGATGGCAAGCCGCAGATCGACACCGTGATCGGGGTGCTGCGGCTGCTGGACCGGCTGGGCTATGAAAGCGGCGTGGTGTTTGATGCCAATGCAGGTTACCTGCTGGCGGATCGCTATATGAACGCCGATGAGTTCCGCAAGCAGCTTGGTCTGACCGGCAGCCGGGTTCTTGTCGTGCCCAAGGGCGAACAGGCCGACCCGTTCCTGCTGCGCTTTGCCAGCAAAAGCAATGCGGTGATCGTCAGCAATGACCGCTTTCGCGACCGTATCGCCGATTTCCCGCTGATGGCAGGCCCGGGCCGGCTGGTCCGGGGCGGCTGCCGACAGGACGGGCTCTGGCTTGACCTGCCCGCCGCTGCAAACCCGGCCAGAAAACCGGGCCGGCGGGCGGCTCAGTAGCTTGCCGCCTCATAGACCGGCGCGAGGCTGCCGGCCCAGTCGCCATGATAAAGCTCCAGCCAGCGGTCGGCCTGCACCCGGCCCGCTTTCAGGCTGGTGACCAGCGGCGCGAGGTAGGCCTCTTCGCCATATCCGCGCGACGCCAGACCGGCCTGCGACAGCGACAGCGCCGCACGCGCCAGATCGGCAAGCTTCACCCCATTCGCCTCGCCCTGCAGCGCCGCGACCGAGGCCTGGACCCTCAGCCCCTCGCGCGTCTCTGCGTCGATATTCCTGACCAGCTCCCAGGCGGCATCAAGCGCGGTCTCGTCATAGGTCAGGCCGGTCCAGAAGGCCGGCAGCGCGATCAGATGCGCCCGGTCACCGCAATCGGCGCCGCGCATCTCGATATATTTCTTGACCCGCGCCTCGGGGAACACGGTGGTCAGATGGTCGGCCCAGTCGGAGAGTGTCGGCTTTTCTCCCGGCAGCGCCGGCAGTTTGCCCGCAAGGAAATCGCGGAACGACTGGCCAAGCGCGTTGATGTATTTGCCGTCGCGATAGACGAAATACATCGGCACATCGAGCACCCAGTCGACATAGGCCTGGAAGCCCATGCCTTCGTCAAAGACGAAAGGCAGCATGCCGGTGCGGCTGTCATCCAGCCCGCGCCAGATGCGCGAGCGCCAGGACTTATGCCCGTTCAGCTTGCCGTCGAAGAAGGGCGAAGAGGCGAACAATGCCGTCGCCACCGGCTGCAAAGCCAGCGCCACGCGCAGCTTTTTGACCATGTCGGATTCCGACGCGTAGTCGAGGTTCACCTGCACCGTCGAGGTGCGATACATCATCTGCGTGCCATGGGTGCCGACGCGGCCCATGTAATCGGTCATCAGCCGGTAGCGGCCTTTCGGCATCACCGGCATCTGGTCATGCGTCCATTCCGGCGCCGCCCCGATTCCCATGAAGCGCACGCCCATGCCCCCGGTCACCGCAGCCACTTCGGCCAGGTGATTATCCAGCTCGGCCGCGGTCTCCTGGATGGTCAGCACCGGCGCGCCGGAGAGTTCAAACTGGCCGCCCGGCTCAAGGCTGATATTGGCGCCATTGCGGGTCAGGCCAATCACATTCTCGCCCTCGACCACCGCTTCCCAGCCGAAACGGGCTTCAAGCCCTGCGAAAATCGCGGAAATCGAGCGCGGGCCGGCATAGGGCAGCGGCGCTCTGGTATCGGTCAGCCAGCCGAATTTCTCGTGCTCGGTGCCGATGCGCCAGTCGGTTTTCGGCTTGCAACCGCTTTCCAGCAAAGCCGCGAGCTGGTCAAAGCTCTCGATCGGGCCGCCTCCGGACTGGGGTATCGACATGGGGCTGGCTCCGGCTTCGCTGTCATCAGGTCTCAGGCGACATGACCTGTCCTGCCGCGAGGGATATTGTCAAGCCCACCGGATGCACAGAACCCGTGACGGCGGTGCGTCAGACCGGCCTGATGCCGCTGCCCGGCCGCGTCCAGACCAGGTGCTCGCTATGGCCGGTGGCGGGCAGAGTGCTGCCCGGTGGCGCCTCGCGCGCATCCAGCGCCGCGACCAGATCCGAGGCGCTGAGCCCGGGCAGGCTGGCAAAGGCATCGACCAGATCGCCGGCCCCTGCCGAATCGAGCGGCACGATCAGCCGCGCGCCGGAAAGGTCGCGCATCTGCCACAGCCGGCGCCCGCGCAGGGTGACCAGTTTCAGCTCGGAAAGGTCATTGAGGCTGATCTCGCCCCCCATCACCGGATGGAGGAATCGGATGCGGCCCTCATCGACCTCAATCAGACCGGGCGCCGAAGGATCGGCCTGAAAGCGCATCCGGCGCCAGCCATTGACCGCCCATCCAAGGCCAAGCGCGATCACCGCAAGGCCCGGCAATTGCCACACAAGCGTGCCGCCGGAAAAAATCCAGCCACCGAAAAGAACCAGCGCCAGCCCTTCGGTCACGCCCTGCCAGCGGCGGAAACCGGCGACCACCTCGGGGCGGATCATGCCCAATCCCCGAATTGCTTTTGCCACAAAGCCACCGCCGCCAGCGCGGCGGTTTCCGCCCGCAGGATGCGCGGGCCAAGCGCTACCGGCGTAACAAAAGAGAGGCTGTCGAGCCAGGCGCGTTCCTCGGGCGTGAAGCCGCCCTCTGGCCCGATCAGGATCGCCGCCGGTTCGCCAGGCGCGCCAGGCCAGCGGCTGTCCGCCCCCGCCCGCCCCTCATCGGCCCAGTAAAGCCGGCGGGCCGGATCCCAGGCGGAGAGCAGGCGGTCCAGCGGCTGCACCTCCTGGATCCCGGGCACAGAGGTCGCGCCGCATTGCTCGGCAGCTTCGACCGCATGGGCCTCTTGCTTGTCGAGCCTGAGCCGTTCGGCATTCATCCGCCGGGTCGAGACCGGCAAAAGCTGCGCCACCCCCAGCTCCACCGCTTTTTCTACGATGAAACTGGTGCGTTCCTTTTTGACCGGGGTGAACAAAAGCCACAGGTCAGGCGGGAAATCCTGGTCGCGCGTCTGTGTCTCGCAGACCAGCACACCACGGCGCTTACCCGCCTCGGCCACCCGGGCCAGCCATTCGCCGTCCCGACCGTTGAAGAGGTGCACTTCGGCGCCCGGCCCCAGCCGCATCACGGCAAAAAGGTAATTCGCGGCGCCCTCGGTCACGGCGACGGCTTGCCCCCCGCCCAGGGGCTGATCTACATGAAGTCTGACTTTCGGCCCTGCCATGGAGGCGAAACTATGGCGCCCACAGAGAGAACGCCAGAGGGAAGCGACGCGCCGGAGGGGGAGAAGACCCTCTCGCCGGTCGAGGCGGCACGGCTTGCCGATCAGCTGGAGGCCACCGCGCGCATGGTCAGTGCGGGCCAGGTGGCCGATGCGCCGCGGGGCAACTGGGTTGACCGGCTGGCGCCGCCCCGGGCGCGGCCCTTTCTGCGGCTTTCCCGGGCCGACCGCCCGATCGGGACCTGGCTTTTATGGATCCCCTGCCTCTGGGCGCTGGCGCTGGCCGCCAATGACGGGGCGGGCTTTGGCTGGTGGGATCTGTGGCTGGTGGCCTCGTCAGGGGTCGGAGCCTTCCTGATGCGCGGCGCCGGCTGCACCTGGAATGACATCACCGACCGCGATTTCGACGCCTCGGTCGCGCGGACGAGATCGCGCCCGCTGCCGTCGGGCCAGGTGACGGTGAAGGGCGCGGTGATCTGGATGGCGGTGCAGACGCTGATCGCGGCGCTGATCCTTTTGACCTATAACCGGCTGGCGATCACGCTGGGCATCGCCTCGCTGGCGCTGGTGGTGATCTACCCATTTGCGAAACGCTTCACCTGGTGGCCGCAGGTGTTTCTGGGCCTTGCCTTCAACTGGGGGGCGCTGCTTCTCTGGGCCGCGCATTCCGGCACCGTGCCGGTCGCAGCGGTGCTTTTATGGCTGTCGGGCATCGCCTGGACCCTGTTCTACGACACCATCTATGCCCATCAGGACAAGGAAGACGACGCGCTGATCGGGGTGAAATCCACCGCGCGGCTGTTTGCCGGCCGCACCGGTCAGTGGCTGGCCGGTTTCCTTGCGATTTCGGTGCTTCTGTTCGCCGGTGCCGTGATCCTTGCCATCCCCGGCAGCCGCGGGCTCTGGCCGCTTCTCATGGCGCTTTGCGGCATCTGGGCCTTTGGGCTGCATCTCTTCTGGCAGCTGCGGCACCTGGATGCCGATGATCCCGCCACCTGCCTGCGGCTCTTTCTGGCGAACCGCGATGCCGGGCTGATCCCTGTGCTGTTTCTTGCCGCAGCCGCCTTCCTCTGATTGATCCCTGCCGCCTGAGGGCCTAGGTAGAGGAACGATCCCGAAGCCCCGGTTTCCCGGCTGCGGAATCGCACCGTTCCGCAATTCCCGGGTCCTCCTTTGCCGAAACGCCTGCTCACCCTGCCCCGCGCCGTCCTCGGTGCCCTTGCCTTCGCACTTGCCGGGCTTTTGATGATCGGCATCGCCTTTTGCACGGTGCTGGTGATCGAGAACCGCACTGAGACCGTGCTGGGAGAGGGTCTGACTGAATCGCGGATGGACTGGGTCAGCGTCGCGACCGACGGGATGCAGGTCGCGCTGACCGGCACCGCACCCAATGAGGCAGCGCGGTTCCGGGCGCTGAACCTGGTGGGGAGCCTCGTCGATGCCTCGCGGATCCGCGACGGGCTTGAGGTCGCGCCGACCACCGCCATCGAGGCGCCGCGCTTCTCGGTCGAGATGCTGAGAAACGATGACGGGATTCAGCTGATCGGCCTGATCCCCGCGATTATCGAAGAGGGCGCGCTGGATGCCGATGGCCTTGTGGCGGCGGCCAATGGCTTTACCGCCGAAGACAGCCCGCCCGCCAATATGCTGCAAACCGCCAACTGGCCGGCGCCCGAGAGCTGGGATGCCTCGCTGCGCTTTGGGCTGGATGCGCTGTCCTTGCTGAAACGCTCGAAAATCTCGGTCTCGGCGGGTGAGGTGCGGGTGACCGCCATTGCCGACAGCCCGGCCGAGAAGCGGCGTTTCGAGGCCGAACTGAGCAAGCGCAAGCCGGCCTCGGTCCGGCTGGATGCCGCGATTTCGGCGCCGCGCCCGGTGATCACCCCCTTCACCCTGCGCTTTGTGATCGATGGCAGCGGCGCGCGGTTCGATGCCTGCTCGGCCGATACCGAACGCGCCCGCAGTCTGATCCTCGCCGCCGCCGGCGCCGCCGGAATGGAGGGGCCGGCGATCTGCACCGTGGGCCTTGGCACACCCACCCCGCGCTGGTCCGAAGCGGCGGCGCTGGCGATCCGCACCCTTGGCGCCATGGGCCAGGGCAGCGTGACCTTCTCGGATGCCGATATCACCTTTGAGGCCGGCGAAGGCGTCACCCAGGCCGGATTCGACAATGCGCTTGGCGATCTGCGCGCCGCTCTGCCGGATGTGTTTTCGCTGCAACCGGTGCCGCCCGCGACCGAGACCCTGATCCGCGGCCCCGAGGAATTCACCGCCCGCCTCCAGGCCGGCGGCCGGGCCGAGCTGCGCGGGCGCCTTGTCGATGAGGTGCAGCAAGCGGCGGTCGATGCCTATGCGCGGGCCTCTTTCGGTGCGGCCAATGTCTATGTGGCGACGCTTCTGGACCCGAACCTGCCCGATGGCTGGCCGACCCGGGTGCTGGCCGGGCTCGAATCGCTGTCCATGCTGAGCGAGGGCACTCTGGTCGTGCGCGCCGATACGGTCGAGCTGCGCGGCGTGACCGGCAGCCAGGATGCGCGCGCCGGCATCACCCGGATCCTGTCGTCGAAACTGGGCCAGGGGCAGAATTTCCGCGTCGAGGTCACCTATGACAAAAAGCGCGACCCGCTGGCGGCGCTGCCCACTCCTGCGGAATGCGCGGCGGATGTGGCGGCGATCATGGTGAAGGCGAAAATCGCCTTCACGCCCGGATCGGCCGAGATCGCCTCCGAGGCCGGACCGGTGCTGAACGAGATCGCCGAAGTGCTGAAACGCTGCCCGGCACTTGCGATGGAGATCGCGGGCCATACCGATTCCCAGGGGTCGGAAAGCGGCAATGCGGCGCTGAGCCAGGCCCGGGCCGAGGCGGTGATGATGGCGCTGCAGGGGCGCCGCGTGGATATCTCGAATATGACGGCGGTGGGTTATGGTGAAAGCACCCCCATCGCCGATAATGCGACAGAGGCCGGCCGCGAGGCCAACCGGCGCATCGAGTTCCGGCTGACCGGCGAGGTGACACCCACGCCGCCGGCCGGGACCGCCGCAGAGGCCAGCCCGGTCGCCACTCCGCAAAGCGCCAGCGCAGAGCCCACGACAGAAGCCGCGCCGGGCTCCGCCGCCGCGCCTCTGGACAGTGGCTCTGAGCCCGGCGATGAGATGGATGACGTCGTTCTGGGCTCAATCGACCCCGATGAGGCTGATGGTCAGGGCGAAGAGCCCATCGCGGCCGAAACGGCACCGGCAACACCAGCCCCTGCCGCAGGAACCGCAGCCCCGCCGCCTTCCGATGGGGCGGCCACGATCCTCTACCCCTATGACGGCCCCTCGCTTGCCCCTGAAGACCAGACCATCCGCCCCAGAACCCGCCCGGCCAGTGCCGACTGACCAACCGGAAGAATGGCCACCGGAAGAATGACAATTGCCGTTTGCGCCGTAAGGGCGGCGCCGGCAGGACGAGGAAAGAAGATCTGAATGAACCGGACAGAATTCATAATCGCCACATCGGTCATCCTGCTGCTCGCCTTCGGGCTTGGCTGGTTCTGCCACTGGCTGCTGCACCGTTTCTCGCGCAATGCCGGCGATGATCTGAGCGAGCTCGAACGGCTGGCGCAGTCGCTGCATGAAACCGAAGAAATGCGCGATCAGGCCATCGTCTGGCTCGAAAGCCGTGAGGCCGAGCTGGGCAACCAGATCAGCCAGACCGAAGCGGAGTTGCGCGCCGCGATGGAAGGCCTGCGCGAGGCCCGCCAGGAGGCCGAAGAAATGCGCGCCTATATCGAACGGATGCATGCGAACAGCTGATCCCACCGCCTCTGGCCCGTGCCGGATGCCTCCGGCGGGAGTATTTGGGTCAAGAGGAAGACGGCATTTCCCCTGACTGAAATACTCCCCGCGGAGCGGCCCGGCAGCCTGGGAAGATGCCGCCAGCCCTGTCTCGATTCATGCGGCAACTGGACTGGTCACAAGCATATAACTGGACAAGTGGCCTTACGGATGCCACCTCAGGGAAAACCCATCTGCGGAGGTTCCCATGCTTGATTCCGTCACCAATCTGCGCTCGCTTCTGAAAGACCCCTCGCTTCTGGTCGAAAAGGCCTGGGTCGCCGGTGCCTGGATCGACGCCGATGATGGCTCGAGTTTCGAGGTGATCAATCCGGCGCGCGGCGATGTTATTGCCCGCGTCCCCAATCTGGGCCGCGCCGAGACCGCCCGCGCCATTGCAGCAGCCGAAAAGGGTCAGAAGGCCTGGGCCGCGCGCACCGGAAAAGAGCGCAGCCAGATCCTCAGGAAATGGTTCGATCTGATGATGGCGAACCAGGACGACCTGGGCACCATCCTCACCGCCGAAATGGGCAAACCCCTGGCCGAGGCCAAGGGCGAAATCGCTTACGGCGCTTCCTTCATCGAATGGTTTGCCGAGGAGGCGAAGCGGGTTTACGGCGAGACCATTCCCGGCCACCAGCCCGATAAGCGCATCACGGTGATCAAGCAACCGATCGGCGTTGTCGCCTCGATCACGCCCTGGAACTTCCCGAACGCGATGATCACCCGCAAATGTGGACCTGCGCTGGCCGTAGGCTGCGCCTTCGTCGCCCGTCCAGCCGCCGAGACGCCGCTTTCCGCGCTGGCCATTGCGGTTCTGGCCGAACGTGCCGGCATCCCGGGCGACGTCTTCTCGGTCATCACCTCGAAGCGCTCCTCGGATATCGGCAAGGAGTTCTGCGAGAACCCCATCGTGCGCAAGCTGACCTTCACCGGCTCGACCGAAGTGGGGCGGATCCTGCTGCGCCAGGCGGCAGATCAGGTGATGAAATGCTCGATGGAGCTGGGCGGCAATGCGCCCTTCATCGTGTTCGATGATGCCGATCTCGACAAGGCGGTCGAAGGCGCGATGCTGTCGAAGTTCCGCAATAACGGCCAGACCTGCGTTTGTGCGAACCGGATCTATGTCCAGGCCGGCGTCTATGACAGCTTTGCCGAGAAACTCGCCCAGGCCGTCGCGAAGACCAAAGTGGGCGACGGGCTCTCCGAGCCGGTGCAGTTCGGGCCGCTGGTCAATGTGGCTGCGGTGGAAAAGGTCGAGGAGCATATCGCAGATGCCACCTCCAAAGGCGCCGTGGTGGCGCTTGGCGGCAAGCGGCATCCGCTGGGTGGATCCTTCTTCCAGCCGACGATTCTCACCAATGTGAAGCCGGATATGCTGGTGACCACCGAGGAGACCTTTGGCCCGCTGGCGCCGCTCTTCCGGTTTGAAACCGAGGAAGAGGTCGTTGCGATGGCGAATGATACCATTTTCGGCCTCGCCTCTTACTTCTACTCGCGCGATATCGGACGGATCACCCGGGTCCAGGAGGCGCTGGAATATGGCATTGTTGGTGTCAATACCGGGCTGATCTCGACCGCCGAGGCACCGTTTGGCGGTGTCAAACAATCGGGGCTGGGCCGCGAAGGCAGCCATCACGGCACCGAAGACTATCTGGAAATGAAATATATCTGCCTGAGCCTGTGATGGGGGCAGACGGGGGGCCGCCTGCCCCCCGGGCCCGCAAGCGGGCCTCCCCCCGGGGATATTTAAGGACAGGAGAAAGCGGATTTCATCTGTCTCTAAATATCCTCAGGGGGTGAATGAGCCGCAAGGCTCAGAGGGGGCGCGAGCGCCCCCTTTTTCTTTGCCCGCTAACCCCCTGAAATAACGCCTGCTATCTGATATCAACCGGGCGTTTTTGCCTGGCATGGCGCTTCCTCCCAGATTTGCCTCATCGCGTTCCGAACCGGTCTTCTGCCGATCCTGTTCCGGAACGCTGGCTCACTCCAGGAAAGGAACCGCCATGCTGCCCGCATCCCGCTCCACCACGATCCGCACTGGTAAATTCCGCACCGGCGCTGTTGCCGCTCTGGCGGCCGCTTCGGTCGCTCTGTCCTCGATGCCCGCTCTGGCCTGGGGCAAGAAGGAGCAGGGTTTCGTCGCCGGCGTCGCCACCGCGATCGTCATCGACCAGCTGATCCAGAACGGCCAGCACCGCAAAGAGCGTCAGCCGCGCTATTATGAAGAGCCGCGCTATTACGAGCCGGCGCCGGTCTATCGTGAGACCCGCCGCAGCACCAAGAGCTACAGCTCGGTCTATTCGACCCCGGCCGCCCAGGCGTTCAACACCTATAGTCTCAGCGAACGCAAGGCGATCCAGCGCCAGCTGCGTCGCGCCGGTTATTACCAAGGCGGCATCGACGGTGTATTCGGCAATGGCACCTATAATGCGGTGGCTTCCTGGGCGCGCGATACCGGTGCCGGCGGCAATCTGAGGACCACCGGTGGCGCCTTTGCCGTCTATGACGGGCTGCTGTTCTGAACCGGCTCTGATCGCCCCCGGCCCTCCGGGCGGGCGACACTGACAGGCGGACCAGAAATGGCAGGCGCTCCGGCCGGTATAGCCCCCCGACCGACAGGCGCGCCGCAAACCATAAGACCATATGCGGCCGCCCGCCCCTTCATCCCGCCGGATGAAGGGGTTTTGCCTTTACAGCCGGCGCAAAGCCCGGTGCCTGCCGTCAGTCGAGATCATAGGTGAACCAGGTTGTCTCATTGACGATCTGCGCGTCATCGAGCACCTGCGGCAGATCGGCCAGCGCAATATCGGTGGCGCGGGCAAGGAAATCCCATTCCACCACCAGCCGGCCCGGCCCCGGCGCCGAGCCCTGCAGCGCGTAACGGAAGGCCGCATTGTCCAGCGTGACCGCCTGGGGCGGCTGCAACAGGCCAAAGCGGCCCGTCACCTCGGTGCGATGCCGGTACTGGCCAGGGGAAAGCCCGATCATCGGGAATTTGCGCGGGACCGCCTTCAGCTGCACTGCGCCGCCCTGGGGCAGATCGGCGGCGAAATCCTCGGCCGCGACCGGAAAGCCGACCAGCAGCCCCCCCTCCCGGAGCGCGGCGGATGAAAGGAAATAGCGCTCATGCAGCATCACCACATTGTTCAGCGGCTCATCCGTGAAATCGGGCTCGCGGATCATCACCATACCGGGGAACACGATCTGGTAATAGCTGTGCAGCTCGGACGAGATCTCTTCGATCCCGTATTCGCTGTTGCGGTAGCGCAGATCATCGGCGGCTTCCCCACGATGTTCCGAGACCACATCAAGGAACAGCCCCGCCGGCGTGATGCGCCAGCTTTCCTTCACATCGGTCGCCCAGATCGCGGCGGGATCGGTGTTCATCGCCTCGGGCACCAGCGTCCCGGCGGTCAGCGGCAGTGCAAAGCCGAAATCGGGCGGGCTGGCTGCCTCCAGCCGGGCCTCTTGCGGCATCGCAGACGGGTCGAGCCACCAGACCCTCCCCTCCAGCTGCACCCGCACCAGCGGCTTGTCGAGAAACATCATCGAAGGGGGCAGCCGATCCAGCGCGCGGCCGTAATCATAGCCCGACAGCGCGACATCGGCCTCAAAGCCCAGCCGGCGCAGCAGGGTGCGCAGCAAGAGCGCCTTTTCCGAAGGGGCACCCGCGGATTTTTCCACCACCAGAGCCGGCGGCGTCATCATCCCCTGCCCCGCGACAAACGGGGCGCCGCTGTCCGAGATCTCGCTCTGAACCATGCGCAGTGCCGCCGCGATCTCGCGGGTCGAGAGCGCCCCGCCCTCCTCCGGACGCAGCGCATCCAGCCGTGCCTCCCAGGCGCCAAGCGGCCAGTCGGCGGTGTAATGCGGCGCCAGCGCGGTCACGATATGGCCCCAGTCCGGCCCGGCGCTCAGCCGCAGCGTGGTGAATTCATCGACCCAGGCCGGCACCAGTTCCACCGGCATCATCGGGGGCGCGTCGAAAGACTGGAATTCATGGCGGGTGCCGCCGCCAGGGCGCGGCCCGCTGATCCGCGTCACGCTGTCGGGCAGCGGCGGATAGGAAAGCGCCCAGCCCTCGGGCCAGTTCACCACCGCCCGCGCCAGGGTGACACGACCCTCGAACCCCAGCTGCGCCACCGCCTCGCGCTCCAGCTCCGGCAGGCCCGAGACCGAGCGGCGCAGGACAGAGAAATCCAGCACATCGCCGGGGCGCAGCTCAAAGACATTCAGCAGGACAAAACGCTGCTGATCCCCCTGCGCCGGATCCTCGCTGGCATTGAAGCTTTCCATCACCAGCTGCGGCGTGCCCGCGAGTTGCCGCTCCTCGCCATCGCGCCAGAGCGAAACCCCGGTCAGCGCCAAATCCTCGTTGGTGGTGAAATAGCTGAAAATCTGCACCCCGGCCTCGACCGCGCCTTCCGGCGTGGTGATCTCGATCACCTGACGTTCCCAGATCTGCCGCTGGCCGTCGGGCCAGGCGAATTGCACATCGCGGAGGAGGTGACGCAGCCCGTCATCCTCGCCGCTGCCAAGGCCGGAAAGCGTCGTGATTTCGGGCAGGTAATCAACCCAGTCCGGCACCGGCACCATCTGGGGCACCGTCTGGGGCACCGTCTGGGGCACCGTCTGGGGCACCGTCTGGGGCCTTGTATCCTCGGCCAGGGCGGGCAAGGCGGATTGCAGCGCCGCAAAGAGGTACAGAATCAGGGCGAGTGCGAAACTGGCGACGCGGCACATTGGGCTCTCCGGAGGGCAAGGCGGGAAAGGGGAAACCCGGGGCGCCAGGCCCCCGCCGGCCCGCCGCCGCGCCGAGCCTGCGGGAAACGCGTCGCAGCCACAAGTCGGCAAACCCCTGGCGGAAGGCGGGCGGGTGCAAAAAATTCCAACCGCCTCCAGGGATTGCCAGCCGGGCTGCGTCTCATTAGCACCATGCTGATGGATACGCCCGACGAGACCCTTGCCAGTGCTGCGGCCGATGGTGACCGCGCGGCCTTTGCAACCCTGGTTGCACGGCATTATGACCGGATTTTCGGCCTTGCCTGGCGGCTCAGCGGCAACCGGTCGGATGCCGAGGATCTGGCCCAGGACATCTGTGCCGCTTTGCCGGTAAAACTCCGTCACTGGCGGGCCGAGGCGCGCTTCACCACCTGGCTTTACCGTGTCGTGGTCAATGCCGCCCATGATCAGCGCCGCCGCCAGGCCACCCGCTCAAAGGCAGCAGAGGGCTGGGGCGACTGGGAACTGGCGCGCCAGGATGAGATCGAAACCGGGCGCGAGGCCGAGGCCTGGTTGCATCAGGCGATGGCGCAGCTTTCGCCGGAACTGCGCGATACCGTCGCCCTGGTCCTCGGCGAAGAGCTGACCCAGGCTCAGGCCGGCGAAGTGCTGGGCGTGACCGAGGGCACCATCAGCTGGCGAATGTCTGAGGTGAAAAAACGGCTGCGCGTGATCGCAGCGAGAGAGGTCGGACAATGACCGATGACCTGAACGATCTGCGCGCCGCTCTGAAAAGCGCCCCCGCCTCTGACCCCGAAGCCCGCGCCCGCGCGCTGGCATTGGCGATGGAAAATTTCGACCGGATCCAGGGATCGGCGGATCAGTCGCGTCACAAGGAAGACCGCCCGGGGGCAGATACGCCCCGGAGGGCGGGCTTCTTTGGCGGAGTGCGACAGATGATGAACTTTCTTACCGCAAAGCCGGCGCTGCTGGCGACGACTTCGGCGGCGGCGCTGGTGGTCGGCCTGGCGTTTGTGCTGCCTTTGGGCACTATTCCGGGGATCGGCCAGGGCTCGCAGGAGGATATGCGCGAGTCGAACCTGACCGGCGAATGGGTCACGACCAACCCCGCGCCGGCAGAACCGGCAGCGCCGGCGGCTGGTGCGGCGGATGAACCCGCGAACACCGCTATGGGCACCGCAGCCACGCCGAAACCCGCTCCGGAGGCTGCGGCAAAGGTTGCTGCCGATGAGGTTCCTGGCCTGAATTCATCCGTCAGACCAGCGTCCCGGCCAGAAAATCCGGAATCACAGGCACCGGTGCGGAAGGCGACAGAAGCCGCCGGCGGTGATAAGGCTGAATATGCAGCGGACATCTCCGGTGATGTGATTGTATCGGAGGCCCCTCCGCTGCCGATGAATGATGCACGTCTGCGGGTCTCGAACGGCATCATGCCCGCCGGGGATATGACCTATCTTCCCGCCCCCGCCCCTTCGACCGAAGACTATGCCAATGCGGCGGCCAATCCGGTCAAGGTGACCGCCGAAGAGCCGGTCTCGACCTTCTCGACCGATATCGACACCGCCTCCTGGTCGGTGATCCGCTCGACGCTGAATGCAGGTCTGCTGCCCGCGCCCGAACAGGTGCGGGTCGAGGAGATGGTGAATTATTTCCCCTATAGCTATGCCGCGCCCGAGGCAGGCGAGGCCTTCGCCACCACGGTCTCGGTGATGCCGACGCCATGGAATCCGGAGACGCGTCTGGTCAGCATCGGCCTGCAAGGCGCGCTGCCAGAAATCGCCAACCGCCCGGCCCTGAACCTCGTTTTCCTCGTCGATACCTCCGGCTCGATGCAGGATATGAACAAGCTGCCCTTGTTGAAACAGTCGCTTGCGCTGATGCTGCCCGAGCTGCGCCCCGAGGATCAGGTCGCCATCGTCGCCTATGCCGGTTCCGCCGGCACCGTGCTGGAGCCGACCCCTGCGGGCGAGCGTGACAAGATCCTGAACGCGCTGGACGGGCTGTCGGCGGGCGGTTCGACAGCCGGGGCCGAGGGGCTGGAACTCGCCTATCAGCTGGCCGCGAAAATGGCGGGGGATGGTGAGGTCAGCCGCATCCTGCTGGCCACCGATGGCGATTTCAACGTCGGTGTTTCCGACCCCGAAGGGCTGGAGGCCTATGTCGCGAAGAAACGCGCCGGCGGCACTTATCTGTCAGTGCTGGGGTTTGGGCGCGGCAACCTGGATGATGCCACGATGCAGGCGCTGGCGCAGAACGGCAATGGCACGGCCTCTTACATCGACAGCCTGTCCGAGGCGCGAAAAGTGCTGGTTGACCAGCTGACCGGGGCGCTTTTCCCCATCGCGGATGATGTAAAAGTGCAAGTCGAGTGGAACCCGGCCCAGGTCGCGGAATACCGGCTGATCGGCTATGAGACCCGGGCGCTGGCGCGCGAGGATTTCAACAATGATAAGGTCGATGCCGGAGAGATAGGCGCCGGGCTTCAGGTCACGGCGATCTATGAGGTCACAGCACCAGGCTCGGCCGGGCTGAAAAACGACCCGCTGCGCTATGGCGAGGCAGCGGCAGCAGGGGATGTCAACAGCGAGCTGGGCTTCCTGCGGCTGCGCTGGAAAGAGCCGGGGGAAAGCGTCTCGAAGCTGAAAGAAACCCCGATCACCGGCACGGAACCCGCCTCGGATGAGACCCGTTTCGCCGCCGCGATGGCCGGTTTCGGTCAGCTGTTGCAGGGCTCGGTCTATACCGGCGACTGGGGCTGGCAAGAGGCGATCGACCTCGCTCTGGCCTCGCGCGGCAGCGATCCTTACGGCTATCGGATCGAGGCGGTGAACCTGATGCGGCTGGCACAGAGCCTCTCGAAGTAAGCACGGCGCGAACGTGAAAGGCGCGGGGCCTGCCCCGCGCCTTTCACGTTAAAGTACTGATATTTCAGGCGTAAAGAGAGGCCCAGCGGGAGATCAGCTGCCCCTGCAGCTTGCGCGAACGGCGGATCCAGGCCTCGGCCCCGGGCGGATTTTCCCGCGCGGCGACCGGTACCGCATCGCGTCGCGCCGTGTCGCCGGTAAAGATCGCGAAGACCATCTCGCGCCCGCCAGGCGGCGTGATATAGCCTGCCAGCGCCGAGACGAAGTTCAGCGTACCGGATTTCGCCATCACCTTGACCGGGTGACCCTTGATCACCTTGCCCTCACTGTCCTTCATGCCGACATCGCGCAGGATCGGCTTCAGCCCGCGCCCGTCTCGCTGCGCCCGGACCAACAGCTGCCCCATATCCCGGGCAGAGATCCGCGATGCACCGCCGAGGCCGGAATGATCGGCGAAACTTGCGGCAATGCCAAAGCTCTGCCGCGCCCAGGCGGTCATCTCGCGGCCCGATGCCGCAATCGAGCCTGCCCCCGAAGCGCTGAGCCCCGAACATTCGGCGGTGATATTGGTCGACCAGCGCAGCATCTCGCGCAGGACCTCGGGCAGCGACTGGCTCTCGACCCGGGCCAGCTCATCGCCGCGCGGCAGGGCCGCGACCGCCTGGCCCTCGGGCAGAGTCACACCCTGGGCCTTTGCCAGTGTGCGGAACACCTCGGCAGTGTAAAGCCCGGTCAGCCGCACCGGCAGCCAGCGCGAGCCCCCCTTGCCAAGCGCACCGGAGGCAACCGTCCAGTCCTCGCGCGCGGCGCCGCCTTTATAGGTGTATAAAGGTGTCTCGCGGCTGGCGACCTTCATTCCCACCATCGAGACTTTGGGCACAAAGCGCTCGCCCCGTGCATCAATCGCGACCGTCCAGTCAGCCCCCGCCTTTTTCCATTCGAAATGGACGCGGTTGAAATTCAGGTTCAGCCCGGACAGCGCCGGGTTATAGCCGACCTGCTCGGGCTGGTCCCCGGCGATATGCGCGGCATAGGGCAGCGCGCCCTCCCAGTAGAGGAAGCGCCCCGAGACCCCCCTGACGCCGCGTTTCGCCAGCCGTGCGGCCAGATCGCCCAGCTGATCGGTCTGAAGCGTCGCATCGCCGCCGCCCGCCAGCACCAGATCACCCTGAACCACACCACCCTGCACCGGGCCTGTGGCCAGGATTCGCGTCGCAAAGCGCCGCCCTGCCCCAAGCTTTTCCAGCGCGTAAAGCGCGGTCACTGCCTTGGTTACCGAGGCCGGCGGCAAGGCCGCATCGGCATCGTGATCCTCAAGCACCGCGCCCGTCGCGGCATCCATCAGCACGAAGCCGACCGCCCCGGTCAGATCGGCGGCGCGGATCAGCGCCCCCGCATCATTCGTCACAGAGGATTTACGGCTTTGCGTGGGCGTATCATCGCCCCTGACCTTGGGCCGGGGCGAGGAATTCATCACCTGACCGCAGGCTGGCAGCGCCGCACTGGCGAGCATTGCCGCAAGCAATCCTCGTCTTGAAATCCCGCGTCCTGACGTCAAGGCCCGATTCCCCCGGTTATCCTGAGCGTGTTTACCTTATCCGGCGCGGCTCTCCCACCCGCCGGAATTCGCTCAGCTGATAACAGCATAGTGAAGAAATCCTGAAAACCGGCGCGGGCCTATGGAAATCCGGATGCAGGGAAGATCACTCGCCGCGCGGGAAGCGCTTCGATTCTTCCAGCACGTTCAGATCCATATGGTTGCGCATGTACCGTTCAGACGCAGCGCGGAGCGGCTGGTGATCCCAGGGGAACCAGGCGCCGTTGCGCAAGGCTTCATAAACCACCCAGCGCCGGGCCTGGCTTTCGCGCACCTCGGAATCATAGGCGGCGAGATCCCAGCGCCTGTCGGCCTCTGCCCGAAACCAGGTGAGCACCTCGACCGCGCGCGGGTCTTCCGCAAGATTGCGGCGCTCGCCCGGATCATGGGCGAGGTCATAGAGCTGCTCGGGATCAGCCATGCAGCGGATATATTTCCAGGCGCCCTCGCGCAGGCAGACCAGCGGCGTGACCGAGCCCTCGGCCGCGTATTCCATCGCCACCGGCCCGCGCGGCGCCCCCGTCGCGACAGGCAGAAGATCAACTCCGGCGGTCCAGGGCATCACCTCAGACATGTCGATGCCGGCAATCGCGCAAAGGGTCGGTGTCACGTCGATGGTCGAGACCGGGGTTTCCACGAGGCCAGGCGCCAGACCAGGTGCTGCCAGCATCAGCGGTACCCGGGCCGAACCCTCGAAGAAGTTCATTTTGAACCAGAGGCCACGTTCCCCCAGCATATCGCCATGGTCCGAGACGAAGAGCACCACCGCCTCCTGGCGGGTCGTCTCAAGCACCGCGAGAATCTCGCCAATCTTGTCGTCGATGTAAGAGATATTGGCGAAATAGCCCTGACGGGCGCGGCGGATATGGTCGGGCGTGATGTCAAAGGCGCGGAAGTCGCAGGCCTCCATCAGCCGCTGTGAGTGCGGATCCATCTGGTTGAAGGGGATCGGCGCCGGCGGCTCGCATTCCGGGGCACCCTCATAGCGATCCCAATATTTGCGACGCGCCACATAGGGGTCATGCGGATGGGTGAAAGAGACCGTCAACGCCCAGGGGCGGGCATCGCCGCCGCGCGAGAGGTCGTAAAGCTTCTGCACCGCCTGGAAGGCGACATCATCGTCATATTCCAGCTGGTTGGTGATTTCCGCCACCCCTGCCCCGGTGACGGAGCCGAGATTGTGATACCACCAGTCGATTCGCTCGCCCGGTTTGCGATAATCCGGGGTCCAGCCGAAATCGGCAGGATAGATGTCGGTGGTCAGGCGTTCCTCGAACCCGTGCATCTGATCGGGGCCGACGAAATGCATCTTGCCGGAAAGCGCGGTCTGATAGCCGGCGCGGCGCAGGTGATGGGCATAGGTCGGGATATCCGAGGTGAACTCGGCCGCATTGTCATAGACCCGGGTGCGGCGTGGCAGCTGTCCCGACATGAACGACGCCCGCCCCGGCGCACAAAGCGGGCTGCCGGTATAGCTGTTCGCGAATCTCACAGACCGTGCCGCCAGTTTCTTCAGATTGGGCGCATGAAGGAAGTCGGCCGGGCCATCGGGGAAGAATGTGCCATTGAGCTGATCAACCATCAGGATCAGGATATTCGGACGCCGGCTCATCTTCGCTCCCCTGCAAGACCGTGGTGTTTGCGCGTTTTGGTGCCGGGAGATCCGGCACTGCGCAAGACGGTTTCACCGATCACACCGCCCGGATTACGTTCTCAGACACAGACCTGCCGCTTTCAGGCTGTTTTTTGCAAAAATCGTCGATTTACTCGGTCTTCACACGCTCCCTTCGAAAGGCAGCTATGGATCACCCCGGGCAGGACAGTATCACGACAATCCAACGGGTCGGATCACCCGCCATGCCCTGGTGGAGGCCCGGGCGGCCCTGTGACCGGCACGCCGCAGAGCGGCCCTGCTGCATTGGCGAAACCACCCGAATGAAAGCTTTTCCTGTCAATGGGTTGCAATTCCTGCACCGCAGCGTCTATCCTTACCGCGATATGGTTGAAGGCAGGCGGGCCATGCCCGGGGACAGCGTTGTCCCATCTCATCTTTCATTCCGTGCAGGGCGGTGCCACAGCGGCGCGCCCCGTATGGGCAACCAGAGACTGATGCTTTCCGGGGCGGCGCTGCCCCTGTCTGGTCTCAACGGGCATCCGCAGGATTTGCCCGCAACGAAAACATTTGCCCACCGCCGCGCTTCGCGCTTTTATTGACTCAATAATCAAGAACAGAATCCGGCCGGACCGCCAGGCGAGGCCGCAGAGACTGACAGAAAACCGACAGGGAGATAATGAATGTCCGAGAAACTCGACTGGATGGTGGCCCGTGCCCGCGCCGGCAAGATGAGCCGCCGCGAATTCATCGGCCGGACCACCGCGATGGGGGTCTCTGCCGCGCTGGCTTCGGCGCTGTTCACCAAAGCCGCCATGGCCGAGCCGAAAAAGGGCGGTACGATCCGCGTCGGTCTCGCCGGCGGGGAAAGCACCAATACGCTGGATCCGGCGCTGGCGGCCTCGGTCGTGCCGCAGGTCGGCAATGCGCAATGGGGCGAGCAGCTGGTCGATATGAATCCCGATGGGACCATCGACTTCCGCATCGGTGAGGAAGTCTCGTCCAGCCCGGATTCGAAGGTCTGGACCTTCAAGATCCGCCAGGGCGTCACCTTCTCGGATGGCAAACCCGTCACCGCCGAAGATGTGATGGCGACCTTCAAGCGCCACACCGATGAGAACGCGCAATCGGGCGCGCTTGGCATCGTCAAGGGCATCACCGATATGAAGGCGGAAGGCGACAAGCTGACCCTGACGCTGGACGCGCCTTCGGCCGACCTTCCTTACCTTCTGACCGATTATCACCTGATAATCCAGCCCGGCGGCGGTTACGACAACCCCAATGCCGGCATCGGCGCCGGCCCCTATATTCTGGAAACCTTCGAACCAGGCGTGCGCTACGTCCTGCAAAAGAATCCGAATCACTGGGATCCGAATATGGGTCACGCCGATACGGTGGAGATCCTGTCGATCAACGATAACACCGCCCGCACCGCCGCGCTGCAATCGGGCCAGGTTCATATGATGAACCGGATCGACCCGAAAATCGCACAGCTGCTGGCCGGTGCGCCGGGGGTCGAGGTGCGCCGCGCGGTGGGCCGTGGCCATTACGTCTTTATCATGCATGTCGACAAGGCGCCCTTCGACAATAATGACCTGCGCACCGCGCTGAAACTGGCGGTCAAGCGCGACGAGATGGTCGAGAAGGTGCTGGGGGGCCTCGGCTCGGTCGGGAACGATTTCCCGATCAACGCGGCCTATCCGCTGTTCGACGACACCATCCCGCAGCGCACATATGATGCGGCGGCGGCCAAGGCGGCCTATGACAAATCCGGCCATGACGGCAGCCCGATCATCCTGCGCACAGCCCCTGGTGCCTTCCCGGGCGCGGTGGATGCCGCCAACCTCTTTGCAGCCTCGGCGAAAGAGGCCGGCATCCCGCTGCAGATCCAGCTTGAACCCGATGACGGCTACTGGACCAATGTGTGGAACGTGCAGCCCTTCTGCGCCAGCTATTGGGGCGGTCGCCCGACCCAGGATCAGATGTATTCCACCGCCTATCTTTCGACCGCAGAGTGGAATGACACCAAGTTCAAGAATGCCAAATTCGACGAGCTGCTGATGAAGGCCCGCGCCGAGCTGGACGACACCAAGCGCAAGGCGGATTACTCGGAAATGGCGTATATCGTGCGCGACGAGGGCGGTCTGATCCTGCCGATGTTCAACGAATTCGTCGCCGGTATCCGGGCGGCGGAAATCGGTGGCTGGATCGACGATCCGAATGCCGAGATGATGAACTACCGCGCCCCCTCCAAGTGCTGGCTGGTCTGAGGACGGCCCGGTGCATCCAATCCTGAAACTCCTGGTCCAGCGCATCGCGCTGGGCCTCCTGTTGCTTTTGGCGGTTTCGGCGGTGATCTTTCTTGGCGTCGAGGCGCTGCCGGGTGATACGGCGCAGGCGATCCTCGGCCAGTCCGCCACCCCCCAGGCGCTGGAGAACCTGCGCGCACAGATGGGCCTCGATCAGCCCGCGCTGACGCGCTATTTTAGCTGGCTCGGCGGGGTGATGACCGGCGATCTGGGCAAGGCTCTCACCAATGGCGTCGATATAGCCCAGGCCATCGGGCAAAGGCTGGGGAATACGCTGTTCCTCGCCGGATGCGCCGCCGCCATCGCGGTGCCGCTGGCGCTGATCCTTGGCGCGGTGGCAGCCCGCTATGCCGGCCGCTGGCCCGACAAGGTGATCTCGGCGGTCACGCTGACCACGATCTCGCTGCCGGAATTCGTTGCCGCCTATTTCGTGATTTACCTGCTGACCATCGTTTTCCCGGTCTTCCAGCCGGTCGCCATCGTCTTTCCGGGGATGAGCTTCTGGGCCAAACTCCAGGCCGTTGCCCTGCCGGTGATCGTTCTGGTGATGGTGGTGCTGGCGCATATGATGCGGATGACGCGGGCCGCGATCCTTAACGTCATGCAATCGGCCTATATCGAGACGGCCGAGCTCAAGGGCCTCTCGCCCATGACGATCATCTGGAAACATGCCTTCCCCAATGCCATTGCGCCGGTGATCTCGGTCGTCGCGATCAACCTCGCCTATCTTGTGGTTGGCGTTGTCGTGGTCGAGGTCGTGTTCTCCTACAACGCGCTTGGCCAGTATCTGGTCGACCATGTGACGAAACGTGACCTGCCGGTGGTGCAGGCGGTCGGGCTGATCTTTGCCACGGTCTATATCGGGCTGAACATCATCGCCGATGTGACCGCGATCATCGCCAACCCCAGGCTGAGGCATCCGAAATGAGAATACCGCCCTCAGCCCTTATTGGCCTCGTCTTCACCGGCATCTTCATCTTTTCGGCGGTCTTTGCCGATCTGATCATGCCCTATGCCTATGACCTCCCCGTAGGAGGCCAGTGGGAGAGCCCCTCGGCCACGCATTGGTTCGGCACCGACACCATTGGCCGCGACATTCTCTCGCGTCTGATCAAGGGCGGCCAGATCACGATCTTCGTGGCACTGGCCGCCTCGATCCTCTCCTTTTCGATGGGGTCTTTCTTTGGCTTCCTCGCCGCCGTGCAAGGGGGCTGGACCGATCAGATCCTCAGCCGGGTCTGCGATCTGATGATGGCGATCCCCTCACTGATCGTCGCGCTGGTGCTGCTTTCGGTGCTGCCGCTGAACCTGACCGTGCTGATCCTCGTGATGGGGGTGCTCGATTCTACCCGCGTCTTCCGTCTCGCCCGCGCGGTCGCGATGGATATCGCGGTGATGGAATATGTCGAAGCGGCACGTCTGCGCGGCGAAAAGGGCGGCTGGGTGATCTTTCGCGAGATCCTGCCCAATGCGCTTTCGCCGCTGGTCGCGGAATTCGGCCTCCGGTTCATCTTCGCGGTGCTCTTCATCTCAACGCTGTCCTTCCTTGGCCTTGGCGTGCAGCCGCCGCTGGCGGACTGGGGTGGCATGGTGAAAGAGAACAAGGACGGGCTGACCTACGGGATCTCGGCGGCAATGGTGCCGGCGCTGGCGATTGCCGCGCTCGCGATCTCGGTCAACCTGGTGGCCGACTGGGTGCTTTCGCGCACCTCCAGCCTGAAAGGAGGCCGCGGATGAGTGCCAAACCAACCCAAAGCGGGCCGCTTCTGGAAATCCGTGGCCTCGTGATCGAGGCCACCTCCTACCCGCCCGGCGAGCCTCCGAAAAACGTCACCCTGGTGCATGGGGTTGATGTCACGCTGCAAAAGGGCAAGGTGCTGGGGCTGATCGGCGAGTCTGGCGCCGGGAAATCCACCATCGGGCTTTCGTCAATGTCTTACGGGCGCGGCGGAGTGCGGCTGACCGGGGGCGAAATCCTTCTGAACGGGCGCGAGATCCGCACCGCATCGCCGGGGCAGTTGCGCAAAATCAGGGGGAAAGAGGTCACCTATGTCTCGCAATCGGCGGCGGCATCTTTCAACCCGTCGAAACGGCTGATGGATCAGGTGATCGAGACCTGCCTCTCGCATAAGATCATGTCGAAATCCGAAGCCGAGGCGCGGGCGGTCACGCTGTTTCGCAAACTGGGCCTGCCCTCACCCGAAACCATCGGCAACCGCTATCCGCACCAGGTCTCGGGCGGGCAGCTGCAGCGGGTGATGACCGCGATGGCGCTCTGCCCGAAACCCGATCTGGTGGTGTTCGACGAGCCCACCACCGCGCTCGACGTGACGACGCAGATCGACGTGCTGGCGGCGATCAAAGAGGCCATCCGCGACACCGGCGTCGCGGCGCTTTACATCACCCATGATCTGGCCGTAGTCGCCCAGGTCGCCGATGAGATCATGGTCTTGCGCCATGGCCGCAAGGTCGAGCTTGGCACCACCGATCAGATCATCAACCGCCCCGCCGAGGATTACACCAGGGCGCTGGTCTCGGTGCGCAGCATCGACCATGCCGAAAAGCCCGAAGCAGCCCCGCTTCTGAAAATCGAGAACGTCACCGCCCGCTATTCCGGCACCACATTCGATGTGTTGAAAAACATCTCGATCGAGCTGCCGCCCGGGCAGACGCTGGCGGTGGTGGGGGAAAGCGGCTCGGGGAAGTCGACGCTGGCGCGGGCGATCACCGGGCTTTTGCCGCCCTCGAAAGGCCGGATCACCTTTGACGGGCGCCCGCTTTCCAGCGCCTTTCCGGGGCGGTCCCGCGATGATCTGCGCCAGATCCAGATGATCTATCAGATGGCCGATACCGCGATGAACCCGCGCCAGACGGTTGGAACCATCATCGGACGGCCGCTGGAATTCTATTTCGGCCTGCGCGGTGTCGCCCGCGACAAGCGGGTGCAGGAGTTGCTGGATCAGATCGAGATGGGCAAGGGCTTCATCGACCGCTACCCGGCCGAGTTGTCGGGCGGCCAGAAGCAGCGCGTCTGCATCGCCCGCGCATTGGCGGCAAAGCCGAAGCTGATCATCTGCGATGAGGTCACCTCGGCGCTGGATCCGCTGGTGGCGGACGGAATTCTGAAACTTCTGCTGGAGTTGCAGGCCGAGACGCAGATGGCTTACCTGTTTATCACCCATGACCTGGCCACCGTGCGCGCCATCGCCGACAAGATCGCGGTGATGTATAAGGGCGAGGTGCGGCGCTACGGCCAGAAAAGCGATGTGCTGGCGCCCCCCTTCGACGATTACACCGACCTGCTTCTCTCCTCGGTTCCCGAGATGGAACTGGGCTGGCTGGAAGCTGTGCTGGAGCATCGCCGCCAGACCGGGATCGGAGCCGGCGCCGGCAACTGAGCGCCCGGCAACTGCCCCCTTGTCATGGAACCGTGCCGCGTCTGAGGCATTGTCCCCCAGGAGACCCGCCGGCCCGTTTGCCCGCAAGGACAGACGGGCCGGTTCCTTTGCAGCAAACCGCCGCATCTTTGCCGGCGGAACCAGAAACGATGAGAGACGAGGCGGATGGAGACCATACAGCACCTGGCAAGCGATTATCCCTGGACCGAAACCCTGTTCTGGCTTGTCACCCTGACGCTGGCGGCGCTTTTCGTGAATTTCGTGGTGAAAGTGGCGCTGGTCAGGCTGCTGAACCGGCTGATTGCCGGCATTACCGCGCTGAACGGGCCGGATGTGGTGAAATCCGGTGTCATCGCGCGGCTGGCCAATACCGCGCCGACGCTGGTGATCTCAAGCTGGATCATGGCGGTGCCCGGCCTGCCCCTCACCATCTCGACCGTGATCCGCAATGTCGCCAATGCGGTCACCATCCTCTTCGTCGCCATGGCCATTGCCGCCGCGCTGAACCTGGCCGAGACCATCTGGCGCCGGCGTCATGGCGGCAGTGGCAAATCGGTCAAGGGTTTCGTGCAGATCGCGGTGATCGCGGTCTATATCGTGGCGGTGATCCTGATGATCGCGGCGGTGCTGGACCGCTCGCCCGTCATCCTGCTTTCGGGGATCGGGGCGCTGTCCGCCGTGCTGATCCTCGTCTTCCAGGACACGCTTTTGTCGCTGGTCGCCAGCCTGCAAATCTCGTCGACCGGCATTGTCCGGGTCGGAGACTGGCTGGAAATGCCCTCGATGCAGGCCGATGGCGAGGTGGTTGATCTGGCGCTTTACAATGTCACCGTGCGCAACTGGGATATGACCTACGCCACTTTCCCGATCCGCAAACTGGTCACCGACCCGTTCCGCAACTGGCGCGGCATGACGGAATCCGGCGGGCGGCGGATCAAACGCTCGCTGCTGGTCGATCAGGGCAGCATCCGCTTTCTCGGCGAGGATGAGTTGCGCCGCCTGCATACGCTGCGCCGGCTGACACCTTATTTCGACAGCAAACACAAAGAGCTGGAGGCCTGGAATGCGGAACTGGGCGAGGCGGCAAAAGTCGCGGGCAATCGCCGCCGCCTGACCAATATCGGCAGCTTCCGCGCCTATGTGGAGGCTTATCTCAAGGCCCATCCCCGCATCCGCCAGGACATGACCCTGCTGGTGCGCCACCTTGCCCCCGATCAGAACGGGCTGCCGGTTGAGATCTATTGCTTCACCGCCACCACCGCCTGGGGCGACTATGAGGCGATTCAGGCCGATATTTTCGACCATCTGATCGCGATCATGCCGGAATTCGGGCTGTCCGTGCTGCAATCCCCTTCAGGCGGCGATATCCGCGCCCTTGCCGGCCCGATTGAGGCCGCCATGAGCCAGGCGATGGAGGATGCGGCACAGCGCCAGGCGCCGAAAGCCACTCAGCCGGTGTAATCGGGCTCTTCTCGATCAAGGATCGCGCGGATTTCCGACAGATGCGCCGCCGCAAAACCGGGATAGGCCTCCCATTCCAGGGCGGTCTTTTCCGCCACTGCATCCGACATCACCCTGAGCGGCCGCCCGGTCGAGAGCGCGCGGATATAGGTCTCGGCGGCGCGCTCGAAATAGTAAAGCCTGTTGAAGGTCTCGGCCACGGTCCGCCCGATCACCAGCACGCCGTGATTGCCCATGATCATCGTGTGGATCCTCGGATCCGCCAGCAGCCCGGCACAGCGCGCGCCCTCCTCCTCAAAGGCCATGCCGCCATATTCGCCATCCACCACCTGGCGGCCATGGAACATCGCGGAATTCTGGTCGATGGCGGGCAGGCGCGAGTCCTCCAGCGCGGCCAGAACGGTCGCATGGATCGAATGCACATGCATGACACAGACCGCATGCGAACAGGCGCGGTGAATGGCACCATGCAGCCCCCAGGCGGTCGGGTCCGGCGCATCGGGGCGCTGCATCGTATCGGGGTCATCGGCGTCGATCTCGACCAGCGAAGTGGCGGTGATGCGCGAGAAATGCCGCCCGTTCGGGTTGATCAGGAAGCGGGTTCCGGCCGGATTTACCGCCAGCGAGAAATGGTTCGCCACCGCCTCATGCATATTCAGCCGCACCGTCCAGCGAAAGGCCGCCGCCAGATCGCAGCGCTGGATCTCATGGGTCAGATTGCTGTGCTGGTTCATCGCTCTCTCCATGTCGTTGCCCCCAGCCTGCACCGCGCCCGCGGTTCAATCAAGATGGCAGCAAGAAGGCGGTGATGACGCGGAAATTCCCGAATCCCCCCCTGGAATGAGCACAATCGAAGCAGAAGATAAAAATTAAGAGAAAAACAAACTGCTTCATCCTCAAATCCGGAGCATCGGCATGCAGGCATATCATTCCTTCGATTTTGGTGGCGCCGTCAGAATTGGCCATTCCTTCCGGGTTCTTTGCGTGACGGCAACCGCCGGTGCCCCGATGGCTGACCGGCTGGCAGCCCTGGGTGGCAGGATCGAAACCGAATCCGAGCTTTACACCGCGCTGTCAGGTGTGATCGACGATCCGGGTGGCTGCGATATGCTGGTGCTGGATTGTGACACGCTGGGCGGCGAAGATGTGGCGCAGGTGGTCACCCGCACCCTGCGCGCTGTGGACTCGCGCCTGCCGGTGGTGCTGATCAGCGCCGGCTTCCCGTCCCATCTGTTCCCCGAATCCCGCGAAGAACCGATCTGCCTGCGCGCGCCGGTCTCGGATCTGAGCCTGCGCATCGGCTGCGAACATGCCTTGCGCGACCTGACCCGCTGGGCCGCCGCCTGACCGCTCCGGCCCGGACGGCATGAAAAAGGGCGGCCTCAGGGGCCGCCCTTTTCAATTCCGGCGATACCCGCCCCGGCTTATGCCAGAGAGATATTGATCGCAGATTCGCGGCCGTCACGGCCGGATTCGATGTCGAAGGTCACAGCCTGACCGTCTTTCAGACCACGCAGACCAGCGCGCTCCAGAGCGGTGATGTGAACGAAGACGTCTTTCTTGCCACCCTCGGGGGCGATGAAGCCGTAACCCTTGGTTTCGTTGAACCATTTCACGGTGCCATTGGCCATCGTGAGTTCTCCTGATCGTATCTCCGCCCACGTTATGTGGCGGACTGGCGCTGTCAGCTTTTTGGTCGATGGCTGTAGGCCGGAAGGCGGAGACAGGTCGAAAGAAGATAACGTCGCCCCCGTCCTATGCCCGGAAAGTTGTGAAAGGGCAAGCGAAAGCTCTGATTTCATGCGGTTTGCGCGGGATGCGGGGAGGATGGGCGCGGCGTAGCCATGCCCCATGCAAAAGCGGCCGGAAGCCTCGCTGGCACCGGCCGGTCAGGGGGGTGTTTTCGGTGTATTCTGGGCTTCGAATTCTGGGCCTCGGATTCCGGGTCTTCGGTTCAGGGTCCCGAATTCAGAGACCCTGGTTCAGGCCCCCGGATTCAGGCCCCGGACGCCGGGCAGAGGCTCAGACGTCGGCGGTCGCCAGATTGCGGCGCGGCAGCAGCGCGAAGAGGCCGGCCAGCAGCACCGCCCCTGCCGCAACCGAGAACCACAGCGACAGCGCGGCAATGGCGCCCGAACCAAGGATCAGTGCAACAAGCCCGGACAGGAAACCCAGCATCCCGCCAACGATCATTGTCACGACAGCCATGATCCGCTCCTGCTTTTCAGCCCAGATTTGCATCATAGTGAATCGCGGCGAATTCGGGCGGAAATGGGGCAGTGAGAGGGTCATCATAGGGCAGGATCTTCTGCCTGCGCGGCCCCCGCCTGGCCTGGCTTGCGGTCTGGCCAGGCTCGTGATTCGGCCCGCACCCGATGGTTTCCGGGGCGCGGGCCGGCCTTTTGAATTCGAAACCGGGGGCATACCCCCGGCACCCGGTCAGAAAACGTCGAACAGATACAACAGGATGATGATCGGGATAGGAATGCCCAGCAGCCAGGCGCCGATACCTTTCATGGCGACCTCCTTCATGTTGTGTTCAAGGGACTTAACCAACGCCTTCGGTCGCAAAAGGTTCCCCCGCAGCCCCGGGTCCCGTCTCAGCGGCATTCCTGTGCCTGCCAGCGGCCGCGCAGGAAATCCTCGATCCGCAACAGGATCTGCGGATGGGTGACCAGCATCAGATGGCCGCCGCCGGGCACCACGCAAAGCGTGGCATCCAGCCTGCGCGCCAGCCGTGCCACGCCGCCGGGCGAGAAGACGGGATCCTCGCTGCCATGCAGGAAAAGGATCTCAGCGCCGGAAGAGCGCGCGGCTTGCGACAGGGTCCAACCCAGCAGATCGCTGGTATGCGCCCGCCCCAGCCCTTTGACCGGCAGGATCAGGTAATCGCGGTCCCGCGCGGCGCGGCGCTCGGCCAGGCGGCGGATGGTCGGATCCTTGCGCCAGCCATAGCCGTAAAGCAGCACCTTGTAATATTCGCCCCAGACCGCGCGCGCCGTCAGCGAGCCTGCCGCCAGCGCCGAAGCGCCGACCGCAACCATCCCGCGCGCGCCCGATTCGTAGGCGCCGGGAAAGGGCGTCACGCCCGAAAGGACCACAACACGGGTCTTGCGCGCCGGTCCGATCAGGCCCGCGGCCTCGATCGCGATGGCGCCGCCGGTAGAGAAGCCGAGGATCTCGATATCGGCCTGCGGATAAAGCGCAGCATGGCGGGCAATGGCAGCGGCGACCTGGGCCACGCGCATCGGCGGATCCAGCGGCTGCCCCTCCAGCCCGGGAAAGCGGTATTCCATCACCAGATGGCCAGGGCCTGACGGCTTGCGCAACCGCCCGAAAATTTGCGCGGTCGAAAGCGCGCCGGGGATCAGATAGGTGATGCGCCCGGGCCGGCCCTTGCCGCGCGCAACCTCATGGATCAGGGTGACGGGTTTCGGGGTCTCCGCCATCTGCTCCGCGCGCGGGGCCGGCGGCGTCACCTCGGATGGCTGGCGCGCCGGGCCGCATCCGGCAAGCATCAGCCCCATGGCGAGAGCGATCCCGGTCAGAAACCGCGCCCTGCCCCCCGCTTTCCCGCCCCCTGCTTTCCCGTCGTCACCACCGCGCCACATGATCCGGACCGCTTAACCATCACCTGCCCTGATCCTGCCGGGCGCGGCGCTGAGGCGCAACCGGGCTTTGCACCGCGCCCCACATGGCCCCGCCCCCCGGCCAGGGGGGCCTTTCCCCGCAAAATCACCGGCCAGGGCGCCCTCCGCCGGCAGCCGCCGCCTTGCCCCCGCGCCCCTGGATCGCTACATGAGGGCCAATCCCGCAAGGAAGTTTCATTCGGAGCGCCCTCATGGCCAGCTATCAATATGTCTATCACATGGACGGCGTGTCCAAGACCTATCCCGGTGGGAAAAAGGTTTTCGAGAATATCCGCCTGAACTTCCTGCCCGGCGTCAAGATCGGCGTGGTCGGCGTCAACGGTGCCGGTAAATCGACGCTGCTCAAGGTCATGGCCGGCATCGACAAGGATTTCCAGGGCGAGGCCTGGGCCGCCAAGGGCGCGAAAGTCGGCTATCTGCCGCAGGAGCCGCAGCTCGACGAGACGCTGAATGTCCGTGAAAACGTCAAGCTGGGCGTGGCGGAGAAACAGGCGAAACTCGACCGCTATAACGAAGTGGCGATGAACTATTCCGACGAGACCGCCGAGGAAATGGCGCGCCTCCAGGACGAGATTGACGCGGAAAACCTCTGGGATCTGGAAAGCAAGATCGACATAGCGATGGAAGCCCTGCGCTGCCCGCCCGATGAGGCCGACGTCTCAAGCCTGTCCGGGGGTGAACGTCGCCGCGTGGCCCTGTGCAAACTCCTGCTCGAAGAGCCGGACATGCTGCTTCTTGACGAACCGACCAACCACCTTGATGCCGAGACCATCGCCTGGCTGCAAAAGCACCTGATCGAGTACAAAGGCACCATCCTGACGGTCACCCACGACCGTTACTTCCTTGACGACATCACCACCTGGATTCTTGAACTCGAGCGTGGCCGCGGCCTGCCGCATGAGGGCAACTACTCCTCCTGGCTGGAAGCCAAGGCCAAGCGCATGGCGCAGGAGGCCCGCGAGGACAAGGCCAAGCAAAAGGTCATGGAGAAGGAACTCGAATGGATCCGGCAGGGTGCGAAAGCCCGCCAGACCAAGTCGAAAGCCCGTATCCAGGCCTATGACAAGCTGGTCGATGAGGCATCGCTTAAAGACCGCGTCGGCAAGGCCCAGATCGTCATCCCGAACGGCCCGCGTCTTGGCGGCAAGGTGATCGAGGTCGAGGGCCTGAAAAAGGCGATGGGCGACAAGCTCCTGATCGAGGATCTGAGCTTCTCGCTGCCGCCGGGCGGTATCATCGGCGTGATCGGCCCGAACGGCGCCGGCAAATCGACGCTGTTCAAAATGCTGGTCGGCCAGGAACAGCCCGATGCCGGCACGGTGAAGCTGGGCGAGACGGTGCAACTGTCTTATGTCGACCAGTCGCGCGACGCGCTGGATTCCGACAAGAACGTCTGGGAGGAAATCTCGGGCGGGGCAGAGATCATCCATCTCGGCGATGCGCAGATTTCGTCGCGCAACTATGTGGGTGCCTTCAACTTCAAAGGCACCGATCAGCAGAAGAAAGTCGGCCTCCTGTCGGGGGGGGAGCGCAACCGCGTCCACCTCGCGAAACTGCTGAAATCGGGCGGCAACCTGCTGCTCCTCGACGAGCCGACCAACGATCTCGACGTCGAAACCCTGCAGGCGCTGGAAGCGGCAATCGAGGATTTCGCGGGTTGCGCGGTGATCATCAGCCACGACCGCTTCTTCCTTGACCGTCTCTGCACCCATATCCTGGCTTTCGAGGGCGACGCGCATGTCGAATTCTTCGAGGGCAATTTCGACGCCTATGAGGCCGACAAGATCCGTCGTCTGGGCGTCGATGCCGCTGCACCGAAACGGGTGAAATACAAGAAATTCACCCGCTGACCCAGGCACGCCCTGCCCAGAGCCGAATGAGCGGACCGAATGACCGCCCCCTGTCGCGGGGCGGCGCTCGGGGCGGGAGCAATGTCGCATCCTGCAAGCCCGGGATGCCGGGCCTGCAGACACCAGCCTGGTTGCGCCGACCGCTACGGGTCCGCCATGGGCTGGCACTGCCATGCTGCGGGCTGAGCCCCCCGTAGACAGTGCCCCGGAGCCTGAAAGCCAAACCGACACCGCCTCCAGGTCAGGGTTGGCCGCATCTGTGTGCGGGCCGATGGCCGACAAGGCAAAACCTCTCCAAACCGCAGGCGTCTTCGCCCAGGAGGCAATAGCTATCCCGACCGGCGAACCCGCGCTCTCGCCCCGCCCCGCCCCGCCCGACCGGAAGATCGGGGCACCTGTCGCTACGCAAGCGCCCCCTGGGCTGGCCATCATCCGCGGAACAGAGCTCCGTGCAATCTCCCCCCGCTCCGCCTGCCTGAGCTGTTCGGGTGACGGAGCCTGACTGGCGACAGTGAGGCATCAGGCGGCTTGTTTACCCCTGGCACCTTGTGGCCACAGTGACCCCACGCGCTCTGTCAGCGGTATCTGCTCAATCGCGGACAGATCAGCGGCGCCTTTGATCCCTGGGCTGGCACGGACATTTTCAGCCTCACCCCGACCGAGACCTGGATCATCAACGGCGACGACCGGGCCGACTTGCTCGCCGTCGCAATGCCGGGGCGGTGATCTCGCGCGGGATTCCATCCGCGCCAATACCGGCGCGGCGGTGCGCGATCGGTATTTCGGCATGTCTGCGGCTCGCGGCCGAAAACAATGTCCTGACCAGAGAGGGCGGCGATGACCGGCTCGCCCATTGGCTCAGGAATATGGTGGAGGCCTGCGAAAAACCGGAGGCCTGGCACCCAGACCCCAACCAGATCCGCCGCCAGGGCGCGACCGGTCACAACAGGCTGATCACCCCACATAGTCCCGCTGGCACGACCAGCCCGCCGCGTATCAGAGCCGGGGAGCAGAACATGATCCCCAAAGGCTTCCGTTGTGACCGAGGGACGACCGGCGGGCAGATCGCAACAGATGCCCCATCGCCTTGCAGTCAGCCTTTACCGGCCTGACCGGCTGAAAAGGCGAATGAGGCCGGAGCCTGATTTTGCGCCGGCATTCTCCCATATCGTTGCGCAATTGTCGCAATTTGTCTGGCTTTTGGGAGGACTGCCGCCACGACATGTTGACCATTTTCGTCAGGTGTTGAAACCGGAAAACAGCTCATAGTTGTCGCGCCTTGTCGCGCCAGCCGCTCAGCCCCCAGCAAGCCAGATCCCGAGCCAGCTGTGTCAACCTCCCTGTGCCGGCAGTCCCGCAGGCGCAGCGCCTAATTTGGGAACCTCCATTTAATGACACTGAAAAAAACCGCGACCAACCAGTCGCATATGATGCCAACGCTGGGCTTGTTGCCGGTGCTTGCCATTTCCGCAGCCGTTGCCGGTGAGGCCAATGCGCAGACCACGGCTGAAGGCGAAAACCTCGGCACGGTTGTTCTCCATGCCGGTGGCGAGCAGGGCGAGGCGGCCAACAGCTATACGGTGACCGAAGCCTCTTCTGACAAGTTCACCGGCCCGCTGGTCGACACGCCCAAGACCATCACCGTCGTCACCCAGCGGCAGATGGAAGAGCGCAATGCGACCTCGGTGCTCGAAGTGCTGCGCACCACGCCGGGCGTCACGCTCGGTTCGGGCGAAGGCGGCACGCCGATGGGCGACCGCTTCTTCATCCGGGGCTACCAGGCTGCGACCGATATGATGATCGACGGCGTGCGCAATCTGGGCCGCACCTCAAGCGAATCCTTCAATGTGGAATCGGTCGAGGTCGTCAAAGGCCCCGGCGGCGCCTATTCCGGCCGTGGTGCGACCGGTGGTTCGGTCAATCTCGTGACCAAGCAGGCGCATCTGGGCGAGAGCTTCAACCATGTCTCGGCCACCATCGGCAATGGCAAGCACAAGCGCCTGACCTATGACGGCAATTTCGATCTTGGCCAGGATATGGCGCTGCGTCTCAACCTGATGGCGCAGGATTCCGGCGTTCCGGGCCGCGACGTGATCGAGGATGACCGCAAGGGTATCGCGCTCTCGTTCACCAAAGGCTTCGGCGCCAGCAAACTCTCGCTGAGCCTTTCGCATGACGAGACGAGCGGCATCCCGGATCTGGGCGTGCCGATGGATACCGCCGCATGGCGCGGCAGCCCCCTGACAACCACCAATCCGGGCCGCCCGATCGAGGTGATGGATGCCAGCGCGTTCTTCGGCTCGGCCTATCGCGATTTCCGCGATGTGAAGAACCAGGCTGCCTCGCTGAAATTCGAACATGAATTCAGCGACAGTCTCAGCTGGAACACGACGCTGGCATGGATCGGTTCGGAACAGTATTACGCGGTGACCCGTCCGACCGTGAACGCGGCCGGCAATGTGGTGCGCGATCTGCGGTCGGGTGGCAAGAAGAACCGTGCGGCGGCCTTCCAGACCGGGCTGAACGGCTCGTTCGAGACCGGTTCGCTGAAGCATGATTTCGCAATCGGCTTCGAATATTCGAAAGAAAAGATCGCTTCGGCGACCTCAACCGGTGCACCTTCGGTGACGACGACCCCGATCATCAATCCGAATCCCTATGGTCCGGTGACCGGTTCCATCGTCTGGACGGGCTGGGGCGCACCTATCGAAACTACGACCAAAGCGCTTTATGTCTTTGATACCATCCAGTTCGACCCGCAATGGTCGCTGGATCTGGGGCTGCGCTACGACAAATATGAAGTCGCAGATGCCAGCCGGACACGCAAAGACAACATGCTGAACTACTCGGCGGCACTGGTCTATAAGCCTGCCGAGAACGGCACCGTCTATTTCGCCATCGGCACCTCGTCGAACCCCTCGGGCGAATGTGCGGGCATGGCGGGTGGCGCTGACGGCGCCGGCGCCTGCACGCTGACTGCCGCGAACGTCAATCTGGAGCCGGAAAAGAGCAAGAGCTTCGAGCTCGGCACCAAATGGGAGCTGTTCGAAAACCGTCTGCTGTTCTCTGCCTCGATCTTCCGGACCGAGAAGAAAAACGCCCGTGTGACCGATCCGATCTCGGGCGTCGGTGTGGCCCTTGCAGGTGAAAGCCTTGCCCAGGGGATCGAGATCGGCGTCGCCGGTCAGATCAATGACCAGTGGGGCGTCTCGTTCGGCTATGCCTATACCGATGCCGAAGTCGTCAAGGGTGGCGGTCGTCCCGCCACCCTTGATAACAAGGAGATGCAGTTCAATGCCAAGAACAGTTTCAGCCTGTGGTCGACCTATGCGGTCAATGACAAGCTGACCGTCGGCGGCGGCGCGACCTTTACCGATAAGCGCTGGCTGGATGCGGCGAACACGCTGATCCTGCCGTCGCAATGGCGCTTTGATGCGATGGTCTCTTACGAGGTGGCCGAAAACACCCTGCTGCAGGTCAATGTGAACAACCTGTTTGACGAGCGCCTCTATGACGCCTCGCATGTCGGGCTTTTCGCCAACCGCGCGCCGGGCCGGTCGGTCACCGCCAAGATCGACTACCGGTTCTGAGGCTCAGATTCTGAGGCTCGGACCATCTGACGCGAAGGGGCGGCGAAATGCCGCCCTTTTTTCATGCCGCATCCGGATATTTCCCGACGGAAATTCTTAACTTTTCCCGGTCGCCGGGTTATCCTCACCAGGTTCAGGACGGAGCCGCAAATGCTTGTCACCATTCCAGATCTTCTGACGCCGGAAGAAGTCGCCTATATCCGCCAGGTCCTGGAGGGCACGGACTGGGTCGATGGCCGCAGCACCGCCGGCGATCAGGCCGCCCAGGTGAAAAAAAACCTCCAGGTCCCCCCCGACAGCCAGGTCGGCCGCGAGCTGGCGCAGATCGTCGCGCGGGCGCTTGGCCGCAACCCGATCTATTCCTCGGCCGCACTGCCGCTGCATCTGCTGCCGCCAATGTTCAACCGCTATGATGAGGGGATGACCTTCGGCGCCCATGTCGATGGCTCGATCCGGGTGATCCCCGGCACCGGCCAGCGCATCCGCACCGATGTTTCGACCACGATCTTCCTGACCCCCCCCGAGGAGTATGACGGCGGCGAGCTGGTCGTTCACGACACCTATGGTGAGCATAAGGTGAAGCTGCCGGCGGGCCATGCTGTGGTCTATCCCGCCACCTCGCTGCATTCGGTGACACCGGTGACGCGCGGCTCCCGCTGGGCGTCGTTCTTCTGGGCGCAGTCAATGGTTCGCGACGACTGGCAGCGCCATATGCTCTATGATCTCGACCAGTCGATCATGCGTATCCGCACGCTCCTGCCCGATGATGATCCGGCAGTGACGGGGCTGACGGCGCATTACCACAATATGATCCGCCACTGGGCGGAGATCTGAGCGTTGTCAGAGGCTTATGAGATCCCCTCCGATGTGGTGGCGCTGTGCGATTACGAACGGGTGGCGCGGGATCGCCTGCCGCAAATGGTCTCGGCCTGGCTGGATGGCGGCGCGGCAGATGGCATCACCCATGCGGATAACCTTGCCGCCTGGTCCCGCATCCGTCTGCAAGGCAGGGTCCTGGCGGATATGCGTGGCGCCTCGACCGGGCTGAGTTTGTTCGGTCAGGCGCTGGCGCATCCGCTGATCCTCGCCCCCGTCGCCTATCACCATCTCGCCCATCCGCGCGGCGAGGCCGAGACCGCGCTTGGCGCGGCGGCGACCGGCACGGTGATGACGGTCTCGACGCTCGCCTCGACGCGGATCGAAGAGGTGGCCGGGGGCGCGCAAGGGGCGCTGTGGTTCCAGCTCTATATGCAGGCGCGGCGCGAAGACAGTGCGGCCCTGGCTGATCGTGCCGAGGCCGCAGGCTTCCGCGCCATCATGGTCACCGTCGATGCGCCGGTAAAGCTGCGCAATACCGAGGCGCGGATCGGCTTTCGCCTGCCCGAGGACGTCTCCGCCATCAACACCGCCGGCATGGCCGGGCCAGAGATCCGGGCAGAGCCGGGCCGCAGCCCTGCGTTTCTTGGCCTTCTCGACAGCCAGCCCCGCTGGGAAGACATCGCCTGGCTGCGCGCCCGCACGAGGCTGCCGCTGATCGTGAAGGGCATTTCCACCCCTGGCGACGCGCTTCTTGCGCTGGAGCACGGGGTGGACGGCCTTGTCGTCTCGAACCATGGCGGCCGCGCGCTTGACACGATGCCCGCCAGCGCAGACCTGCTGCCGCGCATCGCGGAGGCGCTTGCAGGCCGGTTGCCGATCCTTTGTGACGGCGGCATCCGCCGGGGCAGCGATGTTCTGAAAGCCCTTGCGCTTGGCGCGGATGCGGTGATGCTCGGTCGCCCGCAACTCCATGCGCTGGCCACCGGCGGCGCACGGGGCGTCGCGCATATGCTGACCATCCTGCGCGCCGAGCTGGAGGTCGCGATGGCCCTGACCGGCTGCAAAAACCTTGCGGCAATCGACGATACGATCATATGGAAAGAGTGATCGGGGTTCCTCCATTCATGCTCGCGGTGACAGGCCCCCTGATGCCGGTTGACTGTGAGACCACGCCGCAAAAGCCCCGCCCGCTGGTGTTTTGAAGACCAAAGGGATCCCCGGAGGAATAGCTCGGCCTTGCCCTTACTGCGCAGTTCTATGTGGTCAACCAGACCGAATGCCTCAGGCGTAACGTTGATGTGCAGCGCGATACCGCGCCATGTGATGCTGTGGGTTTCCATGCGCCTTGCCCTCCCTCGGGGGATGTGCCGCTGACGCGGCAGACCCTTCCCGTAGGGAGTTGGCCTGAACCGCTCGGGCTTTGCAGGCCGTGCAGGCAATAGGCGGCGCGTCGGGCGTGGGCGGCTGCGGCTGCGGCTGCGGCTGCGGCTGCGGTGAAAATCGCCCGTTTGTCGCCCATCAACGCGGTAAGCCAGCCTTGGATACAGGTGGAGTGGTCTGCGCTCGGCTCCGGCGTCAAAGCCAGATCGGCGCGCAGAAACGCCGCGCCAGGCTCGGCTGTCTTGGCGGCGGTGGTGATCTCTGCCCTTGCCGGAGGGCATCCTGCCGCCGCAGGGGTAACCGGTCCTATGAGGTCGCAGGCGTTGAGACGGATGACATGCTCAAGATGCGTGCCGGCCCGGGTATCGGCTCAAGATCATTCGCGGCCTGCCGAATGGGTCCCAACTGCGCGTTCACAGCTGTGAGCAAAGCGGCGGGATACGCTGGTGCAAGGTCTCGCTCAGGAACGCCGGTCTGTTCGCGGCTTCGTCTCATGGGCTTACCTTCGGAAGCTTTGATTGCTCCCGCCGTTCCGGAGGAAAAACCCCGAAATCGGTGCCTGGTCGGGGGTTGATCCAAATCCGGATCCCCCGGGACGCAAAACCCCGGGCAAATGCCAGGGGTCATGTGGCCGACTTCAGGAGACCAGCCCTTCCTGACGGAAGCCCGCCGACCTCACAGCCGCGAGGAAGGCCCGACGAGCGGCACCGATGCTGCCGAGACAGTCCATGGCTGCCTCGATGCGGTCGAGTGCTATCACTCGCGCAGGGTCATCCACTGGCCACTTCCGTCGCAGCCAGTAACGCGCCTGTTCGATTGTCGTGAATTTCTGAATGTCACCCTCCGAGGTGACGGCGATATGCAGGGGTTTGCCCCAGTCTGTTTCTATCATGCGCCCCATATGGTCACTGGTCCGCCTGTTTGCAAGCAAAGGTTGGCCTACCTAATTTGCTATTCCCTGCGATACCTGCTATCAGTGTATGGCATCCTCGCTTTTCGACCCTGATCCTTTCGGCGCAGTTTTCGATTATCGCTTGTGCCGGGCCGTCACCTTCTGTGGGCGGCATTTCCAGAAAAGGATCTCACGATGGCTAATGGCACCGTGAAATGGTTTAACGCAACCAAGGGCTTCGGCTTCATCGCGCCCGAAGGTGGCCGCAAGGACGTGTTCGTTCACGTCACGGCGCTTGAGCGCGCGGGCATCCGTGGTCTTGATGATGGCCAGGCTGTCACCTTCGATATCGAAGCAGGCCGCGATGGCCGCGAATCGGCTATCAACATCAAGCTGGCCTGATCACCTTCTGATCTGCGAAACATGCGCAGATCGAAACGGACGAACCACGGCCCATCCTGAAACGGCAAGCTGAACAGCCGAGATCACCGATCCTGCGCTCTCACAGGCGTTTACCGCTCGGGCCGGATCGCATCGCGATTAAAATGGTGGAAGGTCGGAAGACAGATTGGCGCCCGGGGGAGAGATCCTTCCGGGCGCTTCTGCATTTGGCAGAACTTTCCGACGGTACTGTGACGGGGTGGAACTGCGGCCCCTCGCCGCCCGGAGGCGACCCTGACGCATTTCTCGCAGAAGACCCGCTTTAACCTCGCAGAGCATCTGAGCCAACCACCGGAGACCACGACCGGGGCCTGCTGGTTACCGAAGCTCTGAACATAGCCCATGGCCTCGGCGCCCTATTACCCGGTGCTGGAGCCCTGCCTGATCGAAGGGCGCTTTGTGGTATCGCACTGGACGCCGGAGGGTCTGGTGTAGAGTGTGATCATGGCGGTATCCATGCAGGGTGGATGACAGCGTGGCGCGCTTGCCCGCATCCCCCCCAGGCGCAGGGCGAAAGCGGGAGGATCGGCTGCAAGAACTGAGCGCGCCTGACGGATTTCCGCCAGGCGCAGACGGCACAAGGAACCATCCAGATCAAAGCGCGTTTTCTCAATGACAACCATCAAGGAGCCCCGCCATGAAGACCGTAGTGATCCTTCTTACCCTGACCGCCCTGACTGCCTGCGAGACGGTCAAAGGCGCGGGGCGCGACATGCAGGGCGCAGGCCATGCGATCACCAAGGAAGCCGATAAGGTCCAGCAGGATCTTTGATCTGGACAAGCGGCCGGACGAAATGGGCCTCGCTTCGGCGGGGCCTTTCCCATTCCACTTGCCCGAACCCCGGCCAGAGCGCAGGTTGCCGGCAGGAGGATCGGGCGATGACACCCACATCCGCCGGGTACATTATGGGCAGGCTCAAGACCGTGGCTGCCCTGCCGCTGCCTGATCCCTTTGCGTCGTGGCTGGACGTGCCCCTCTGGGCCACTGGCGCGTGGGCAAGGCTGTCTCGCTGGCCGTGCCCTTCATGCTCAAGGATGCCGACAAACGCGAAAACCTGCTGCAAGCTGCACCGCAACTGGGTTTCTTCGCCGCCTGCCCGGAACGCTTCGCGGAGGCATATGTCCGGCTGCAGCATGGCGAAGGCTACCGCCGTGACGAGGCTGACGACGCAGAGGCCGCATAGCGCACGCACAGGTGCTGGATGGACCGGGAGGCGGGATATTTCGGTATCGCTGCCATTGGTCAGGCTGCGATGGTCCAGCCCCCTATCCGAGCAGAAAGTGATCAACCTCGGCGTGCCGTTGCGCCGTGCGAGCCTTGTGGCCAGCGAGGTCGAACTTTCTCCCGCGATGGGCGGCACCGGCAGGGGCAAGGACTGCAATGCCGAAAACGTCGTTCGTCCTCCCGTTTGATAGACCTGCGGGTGTCGATGCGGTGATCATCATCGACAACGAAGGGGTTGAATGCATCGGCACAGGAGCTGCGCACCGCATATGCCAGTTTGAAATGCCGCCATTCCAGATGATCCCCACACTCCAGCAGAGCTATTTCTAACGCTCCAATGATGATCTCGATGACCAGACCAAACTGGAACGCTGCAGCGTGGATCAGGCGCTCTGACAGCGCTATTTCCAATGTATCCGGTGCCAGACCCAATTCCGCGCGCCGTGCATAACTCTCGATAAGCCCCACCACATCCGGCGCATGGCTGACCGGCGAACCCTGCTATCGGCCGACGGATCCTCGTGTGTCGACAAAAGGGGCGAGAAGCTGTCTGACGGCACTGCGGCCTGACAGCCGCAGCAGTATTCGCAGAGCCGTCCTTCGTGCGGCACGCAATAATACGGGTCCGCATGCTATGTCTGGCCGCACCCCTGGAGGCGATCCGCTCGCCAATGGTCAGTGTGAGGAGAAAATCGAAGTTACGGTTGGCGTGACTGAAATCGGTGCGCGTATATCAGATCAGAGATGGCTGTCCGGGAGCATCCTGCATGTCTGCGCTTGGCAGCATCAGGCACAGAAGGCGGTATTCCATCATGCTTTCGCACGGGATGCCGCAGACGCTTACAGACTGACAATCTGTCGATCGTGATGCCATGCAGGATCAGGCCGTATGGACGAAATGAGCGTCTTAAAGCGTCTGAACTATGGGCGCGGAGTTCATCATAGACGACGTCCGAAATGAAATAAATTTCAACATAAGGGATAAGTCCCATTTCATTTTGACGGAGCAACGAATCTCCGCCAGTGTCTGGCAGCGCCACAAAAATCGCATACTGAAATTTCTTGCAGGACGGGGAGGAGCCGGCCTGCAAGGGGAAATGGGCTGCGGCAGACCGCAGGATGGGAGGAAATATGAAACAGAAGAATTGGGCCGGGCGCATCGCTCCGGCAGCGGTTGCGGCTTGCCTTCTGCAGGGAACCGCTGTCCAGGCACAGGATACCCTGCGCTGCGAACCTGGCGAAACCTATATTATGAATGTGATGGTCTCATCACATCCCTATTGGGTTCCAGTCTATCAGGGCTTCAAACAGGCGGCGGAAGCCTTCGGTTGCGAGACTGTCTTCTCCGGCACCCCTGATTATGACATCACGAAGCAGATCGCGTCGTTCGACCAGGATCTGGTGAAGCAACCAGCGGGCATCCTGTTGCACCCGATGCAATCCGATCCTTTCATTGAACCGATCAACCGCGCCATCGACAGCGGTATTCAGGTCGCCACCTTTGCCGCCGACAGCCCGATGTCGAAACGCACGGCCTATATCACCTCAGACAATCTGGCTGAGGCGAAGTTCGCCGCCGAAGAGATCGTGAAACAGGTGGGGGACAGCGCAGAATATGCGGTGCTGGAAAACCCGGGCCAGTCCAACCATGACCTGCGTGTCACTGCACTGATCAGCTATTTTGAGCAGCACTATCCGAATATGAAGCTGGTGGGACGTCAGGCCACCAACCAGGACACCACTGCGGCCTATCGGGCCACAGCGGCGATCCTGCAGGCCAATCCGAACCTGAAGGCGATCTGGATCCCCGAAGCGGGCTCGGCCGAAGGGGCGGTGACGGCAGTGCTGGAGGCGAAGGCAGATGTGCTGATCATGCAGGCGGACATCACCCCCGCTACGCTGGAGCATATCAAGGCCGGCAATATCCACATGGCGCTCAACCCCAATCAGGGGATGCAGGGGTTCATGGGATTCATGGCAGTGTTCCTGGCCAAGCATTCCGAAGTCTTCGACCCGTTCAACGACTACAAGGTCTCGGGATTCAACCCGGTGCAGATCCCCTATCTCGACAATGGCTTTTCGGTCATCACCAAGGAGAATGCCGACAGCTTTGATCTGAATGTCTATATGGAAGGGCGCGATCCCACCTGATCTGACACGGACCTGCCCCAGCCCCTCCAGGGGGGTGGGGCACCCCATCTCCCTGTATTTCCGGATCCCCCATGACACAGAACGAACCCATTCTTGAGGTCAGGAACGTGACCAGGGCCTTCGGTCCGGTTCGCGCGCTGCAGGGCGTCAACCTCTCCCTGCGCCGGGGCGAGATTCACGCGCTCGCCGGCGAGAACGGGGCCGGAAAATCAACATTGATGAACATAATCAATGGCATCCTGCAACCAGACAGCGGCGAAATCCTGTGGGAGGGGTGCCCTGTTCGCATCCCCTCGCCCCTCGCGGCACAAAGGCTGGGGATCGGGCTCGTGCATCAGGAGATTGCGCTTTGCCCCGATATCTCGGTGGCCGAAAACATCTTCATGATGGCCACGAATGCCAGCCAATCCATGTTTATGAATTATCGCGCGCTGGAGACGCGGGCGCGGCAGGTGCTGGGCCAGATGAGCGATATTGATCCCGCGACCCTTGCCGGGGATCTGCCGATCTCGGCACAGCAGCTGGTCGAGATTGCCAAGGCGCTGACGCTTGATTGCAAAGTGCTGATCCTGGACGAGCCGACCGCCGCCCTGACCAGTCGCGAGGCCGAGGTGCTGTTCGGCATCATGCGTGGTCTCGCGGCCCGTGGGATTGCCATCATCTATATCTCGCACCGGATGGCGGAGATTTTCGGAAATTGCGACCGGGTGACCGTGTTTCGCGATGGCCAGTACATCACCACTTTCGAGACGCGCGAAATCACGCCCGATGACGTGATCAATGCGATGGTCGGGCGGGTCATGGATCAGCTTTATCCACCCAAGGCCACCGCAGGAACCCTGGCAGGCGCGCCCGTGCTGGAGGTCAGCGGCCTCGGAGACGGGCGCCGGTTCCACGATATCAGCCTCACCTTGCGCCGGGGCGAGATTTTGGGGATCGGCGGGCTGATTGGCGCCGGGCGCAGCGAGATCGCGCGCGGCATCTGCCGTCTGCAACCGGTCGTCACCGGCGAGATACGGCTCAATGGTGAGCAGCTTACCCCGCGCGATTATCAGGACAGCATCGCCGCCGGGATCGTCTATCTGTCCGAGGACAGGAAGGGCGACGGCGTTTTTCTTGATATGTCCATCGCCGCGAATGTCTCGGCACTGGATATCCGCCGCGTTGCAGGGCCTGCCGGGCTGATCAGCGACGCACGTGAGATGCGCCAGGCCGCCGATCTGGGGCAAAGGCTCAATCTGAAATGCGGTCAGCTGGTGGACCCGGTCTCGTCGCTTTCGGGGGGCAATCAGCAGAAAGTGGCGATCGCCAAAATGCTGTCGGTCAATCCCCGGGTGATCATTCTGGATGAGCCCACACGCGGGGTGGATGTCGGCGCAAAGGCTGAAATCCACCGTATTCTGCGCGACCTGGCCAATGATGGCGTGGGGATCATCGTCATCTCGTCGGAAATGCCGGAACTGATCGGGCTTTGCGACCGGGCGGTGGTGATCCGCGAGGGCAGGCTCAGCGGCGAGGTCGAAGGCACCGCCATGACCGAAGAAAACATCATGCGGCTCGCCTCGGTTGGGGACGAACGCGGGCAGGTCGCTTGAGGAGGAGACAGGCTTGGAACAGACACTGGCAAATAATGCGAATGACGGCAAAGCCACACCTGGGCGTATCGCCCGGCTGTTCAGGATGCGCGAAGCGGGGCTGATCGCGATCATTCTCGTGCTTTGCGTGGTGATGACCTTTGCCTCTCCCTATTTTCTCACCTGGGTGAATATTCGCGCCATGGTGATGGCCTTCGCGGTTGAGGGCATCGTTGTGGTCGGCATGACCATCCTCCTGATCTCTGGCGGGATCGACCTTTCAGTGGGCTCTGTCACCGCGCTTGCCATGGTGATCGGGGGATGGCTGTTTCTGAACGGGGTCGATCCCTGGCTCGCATCATTGATCGCGATTGCGGCCTGCACCGGGGTCGGGGCGATCATGGGCTTTTTCGTCACCCGGGTGGGCCTGCATCATTTCATCGTGTCGCTGGCGGTGATGGTCATCGCGCGCGGGATCTGCCTGCTGGCGACAGGCGGGAGGCCGCTTGGCCTTTTTGCTCTGCCGGAAAGCTTCAAATTCATCGGTCAGGGATCTGTCGGCCCGATCCCGGTGGTGATCATCATCTTCCTCGTCGTTGTGGTCATCGCGGATTTCCTGCTCCGCCGCTCCACCCTGTTCCGCCGCGTCTTCTATACCGGCTCGAACGAGCGCGCTGCCGCCTATTCCGGCATCCGCACCGGCAAGGTGATCTTCCTGACCACGACGCTGTGCTCGGCGTTGGCCGGGGTGGCCGGGGTGATCTACATGGCGCGGTTCGGTTCCGCCCAGCCGACATTCGGTCTGGGGATGGAGCTGAACGTGATCGCCGCCGCCGTGATCGGCGGAGCCAGCCTGAAGGGCGGATCAGGCACCATCTTCGGGGCGATCCTCGGCTGTGTCCTGCTGTCGCTTGTGTCCAGCTCGCTCGCGTTGATGGATGTCTCGGTTTACTGGCAGGACATTATCCGTGGTTCTATCCTGCTGACTGCGGTGACGGTCGATCACTACCTGAACAAAAAGCGCAAGTAGAGGGGGGGAATATGGCAGATATTTCAATGGATTTCGCGCTCGCGCGTCAGATCCAGATCGTCCTTCTCCTGCATTTCATCGAAGGGTTGCGTCAGTCTGAAATCGCGGACCGGCTGAATCTCTCGACCTCGAAAGTGAACCGGCTGATTGCCCAGGGACGGCGGGCGGGGATGCTGCAGATCACCATCAGCAGCCCCTTTCAGCGGCTGGCTGAGCTTGAGACCCGGCTGGTCGGGGCGACCACCCTGCGCTCTGCCATTGTCACCCCTACCCTGTCTGAGAAATCCGACACTCAGTTGCAGCAGGTGGGAAGTGCTGCGGCAAATCTGCTGGTGGAATCACTGCGCGACGGCGATGTGATCGCCATCACCGGCGGCAAGGCGATCAGCGCGGTTGTCGACAACCTCTCGGTTGACCGGCCAATGAATGTGACGGTGGTGCCGCTGACTGGCGGTGTACAGGGAAAATACTATACGGATGTCAACCACCTGGTGACCCGGATGGCAGAGCGGCTGGGCGGCAGGGCGATGCTGATCCATGCGCCGCTGATGGCCGAGAACCGCGCACAGCGTGACATGCTGCGCGAAATGACTCCGATCCGCGATGTCTTTGAAATCGCACGCCATGCGAATGTGGTGATGGCCGGCATCGGATCAATCGAGCCGCGCGGATCAAGCTATTACGACCTCGCACCGCTGACCGAGGCGGATGGCAAGTTGCTGGTCAATCTGGGGATCGCCGCGGAGTTCATGGCTTTTCTGATCGGGCAGAATGGCCGGGTGGCCGATTTCCCGCTGAACGGACGGCTGGTGGCATTGCAACCCGACGAGCTGGCCGCATGCCGCAATGTGATCGGGGTGGCCTCCGGGCTCCATAAGGCAGACCCGATCCGTGCTGTTTTGCGCGGTGGTTTTCTGAATTCGCTGGTAACGGATGAACGCACAGTGGAAGCGGTAATCTCAGGACTGGAAGGTGCGCGACATGTCGCATGAAATGCTGCAACGAAATATCGGGCGATCAGAAATCCAGGCCTCGGCCATCGGTCTGGGCACCTGGGCCATCGGTGGCTGGATGTGGGGCGGAACCGACCGCGCACAGTCTATCGCCGCCATCCAGGCCTCGATAGATGAGGGTGTCAGCCTGATCGACACCGCCCCGGCCTATGGCCAGGGCCTGGCCGAGGAAATCGTCGGCGAGGCGATCCGGGGCCGCCGCGACAAGGTGGTGCTGGCCACCAAATGCGGGCTGGTCTGGCATGTGCAGAAGGGCAATCATTTCTTTGACTATGACGGAACGCCCGTACACCGCTATCTGGGACGTGACGCTGTTTTCTACGAGATCGACGAAAGCCTGCGCCGTCTGCAGACCGATTACATCGACCATTACATCACCCACTGGCAGGATCCGACGACCCCCATCGGCGAGACGATGGCAGCGCTGGAAGATCTGAAGCGGATGGGCAAGATCCGCTCGATCGGGGCCAGCAATACTTCGGTGGCCGATGTCAGGGCCTATGTCACGGCGGGTCAGCTGGATGCCGTCCAGGAGGAGTACAGCATGGTCCGGCGCGATATTGAGGCATCGCTGCTGCCTGAATGCCGCGAGGAAGGGGTCTCGGTGCTGAGCTATTCTTCGCTGGCGCTCGGGCTTCTGGGGGGGCGGATCGGGCCGGACCGGGTGTTCTCCGGCGATGATCAGAGAAAGGACAATCCGCGTTTCTCGCAGGAAAATCGCCGCAAAGTAGCGGCTCTCATGGCAGAGCTCGGCCCGGTTGCCGCAGCGCATGAGGCCAGTCTTGCCCAGGTGGTGATCGCCTGGACGCTGCAACAGCCTGGCATCACCTTCTCGCTTTGCGGCGCGCGCAATCCCGATCAGGCGCGCGAGAATGCGGCTGCCGGCCGGCTGCGCCTGACCGCTGACGAGATTGCCCTGATGAACCGCGCAGCCGCCCTGCACCTGACCGACCTCGACGGCTGAGCCAAACACCCCTTCCACCGAACCAACGCCGGGGCATGTCCCCGGTGAACGGAAACGTCATGTCCTCACTTCGCGCAGAACAGTTCGACAGCATCAAAGCCGACAGCCATTTCGATGTGATCGTCATCGGGGGCGGGATCAACGGCATCGGCGTTTATCGCGAGCTTGCACTCCAGGGCCTGCGGGTTCTGCTGGTGGAGCGTGATGATTTTTGCTCGGGCTGCAGTGCGGCGCCGTCGCGGATGATCCATGGCGGCCTGCGCTATCTGGAAAATGGCGAGTTCAGCCTGGTGAAGGAGTCGCTCCGGGAGCGGGACAATCTTTTACGCAATGCGCCGCATCTGGTGCGTCCATTGCCGACCACAGTGCCGATTGCCTCGCGTTTCAACGGCATTTTCAATGCTGCTTTCAGCTTTCTGGGCCTGAAACGGCAACCCAGGCCGCGCGGCATCGTTCCCATCCGCATTGGCCTGATGCTTTACGATCTGATCACCCGCAAGGGGCGGCTGCTGCCCGTTCACAGCTTTCATTCCCAACAAGAAACCCGGCAGCGCTGGCCCGCACTTTCGCCCCGGGCGCGCTGGACGGCGACTTATCACGACGCCTGGATTTCGCATCCCGAGCGGCTGGCGATTGAGCTGATCGCCGACACAAAGGCGGCAAGCCCGGCCTCTGTGGCGCTGAATTACGCAGAGCTTCGCCCCGAGGACCGCGCCTTCCACCTATGCGACCGCGAGCATGGCCGGACAGCGCTGGTCACAGCGGATCTGCTGGTGAATGCGACCGGTGCCTGGCTTGACGAAACCATCTCACAGCTTTCCGGGCAGGAAAGCAGCAAACGCCTCGTCTCGGGCACCAAGGGCTCGCATCTCATCCTCGACAATCCCGCGCTTTTTCAGGCGCTGGACGGGCATATGGTGTTTTTCGAGAATACCGATGGGCGCGTCTGCGTCACCTTTCCCTATCTGGGCTGTGTGCTGGCGGGATCCACCGATATCCGTGTCGATCACGCCGGTCGCACCCGCTGCGAGACAGAGGAAATGGATTATATTCTGCAATCGCTGCGCCTGACCTTTCCAGGGCTTGAGGTGACGCCCGAACAGGTCCTGTTCAGCTATAGTGGTATTCGCCCGCTGCCTGCAAGCGATCAGGATTTCACCGGTCGCATATCGCGCGGGCATTTCCAGCACCGGATTGACGGGCCGGTGCCGCAGATATGCATGGTCGGCGGAAAATGGACCACCTTCCGCGCCTTCGCCGAACAGGTCTGCGATGCGGCTCTTATCGAGCTTGGCCGTCAAAGGCTCTGCTCAACCCAAAATCTGGCTATCGGTGGCGGGCGCGATTTTCCCGGTGCAGGCCCGCTGGCACAGCAGTTGCGCGATGAGTTTGGCATTCCGGCTGAACGCGCCTCGCGCCTCGCCACAATCTATGGCAGCACGGCCCGCGCGTTTCTGCACTTTGCCGGTACGCGCAGCGACGACCTTCCGCTCACCCCAGGCTGCCCCCTGACCGGAGCAGAGATCGCCTGGATCGCCGCGCGGGAGCAAGTTGAGCATCTGACCGATCTGATCCTGCGCCGCAGTGATCTCGCGATCACCGGACGCCTCAATGCCGCGACCATTACCGCTGCCGCCGAAAGCATCGCCCGCGTTTTGTCCTGGGATGCCGCTCGCATCCAGGCCGAAACTGACGCGCTGACCAGTGAGCTTGCCCTTTGGCACGGCGTTTCCCCCGAAACCCTTGAAAACCGAAATGAAGAAGGAAATCACCATGCGGCTTAGCCCCAAGGCCCGGATGAACCGGATGTTTACCAACGGCAAATGCCTTGACGTGGCTCTGGACCACGGCGTTTGCAACGAGCCGGGTTTTCTGGTCGGGCTGGAGAATATGCCCCGCGTGGTCGACACGCTGATCGGTGCCCGGCCCGATGCGATCCAGATGGCTTATGGTCAGGCCGATCTGCTGCAATCCAGACCCGAGAAGGACAAGCCCGCGCTGGTGATGCGCATCGACATGGGCAATCCCTATAATGCCATCCGTCACCGGGTCATGTGGTCAATGCTGCAAAATGCCGATGAGCCGATCATCGGCGCGCTGGAAATGGATGCGGCCTGCGTGGTCGTGAACCTTTTCATGCTGCCGGATGAACCGGAGCTGTTCCGGCAATGTGTGGAAAATATCAGCCGCGTCCGCGCCGCCTGTTCGCGCTATGGCATGCCGCTGATGATCGAGCCGCTGGTCATGCTGCCCAATTCGGTGCGCGGTGGCTATCAGGTCGACGGTGACGCAGAAAAGATCATCACGCTGGTGCGGCTTGCCTCGGAAATGGGGGCGGATATCATCAAGGCTGATCCGACCGACGATCCCGAGGATTTCCACAAGGTTGTTGAGACCGCCCGTGTGCCGGTTCTGGTGCGCGGCGGCGGCAAGGAGGATCTGAGGATCGTTCTGGAAAAATCCGCCCGGCTGATCGCTCAGGGCGCGCATGGCATGGTCTACGGTCGCAACATCTATCAGCATGCCAATCCGAAAGCCGTGGTCTCGGCGCTGATGGCGATCATCCATCAGGGCGCCGATGGTCAGGCAGCATGGGACGTTTACAACAATGGCTGATGCGCCGGTTTATCTTCTTGGCCTTGATGCGGGCAATACCGTCATCAAGGCTGTGCTCTTCGATCTGACAGGGCGTCAGATTGCCATGAGCGCGATGGACGGCCAGTCCTCGCAGCCTGCCCCCGGTTTTGTCGAGCGCGATCTGGACGAGTTGTGGTCCAATGCCCGGCAGGTGATCCGCGACTGCCTGAAACAGTCCGGGACAGACCCGCGCCAGATTGCCGCCATCGGCTGCGCCGGGCATGGGAATGGCCTTTATCTGACGGATGCCGCCGGGGCGCCACTGCTGGGCATCCAGTCGCTCGACACCCGGGCGGCAGCGATGGCGGCCGAATTTGCGCCACAGGACGATGCCCTGCATGCCCTGTGCCTGCAAAAGCCCTGGCCGGCACAGACACCGATGCTGCTGGCCTGGGTAAAGCGGCACCGACCGGAGATTTATGCCCGCGCCGCGACACTTTGCATGAGCAAGGATTTCATCAATTTCCGCCTGACCGGCGAGAGGACGGGCGATATATCCGACATGTCCGGCGCGGGGCTCCTGCGGATGCCCGATTGTGTCTATGATCGCGGGCTGATGGCACTTTACGGGCTGGAGGACGCCTTCGCGAAGTTGCCACGTCTGGTGGATCCGGCAGAGATCGCGGGCCATGTCACCGGGACAGCGGCAGAGCAAACCGGCCTCGCGGCAGGAACACCGGTGATCGGTGGCTATTTCGACGTGATCGCCAGTGCGATGGGATCGGGCAGCGTGGCGCCTGGCTCAGCCTCGATCATCGCGGGCACCTGGGGGATCAATCAGGTCTTCTCCGAAGCCCCGGCCACTCACCCGGATGTATTCATGGTCTCCGGCTTTGGCCCGGAGCGTTTCGTGAACATCGAATCCAGTGCCACCTCCGCCGCCAATCTCGAATGGTATGTGCGCGGATTTGTCGAGCGCGGCGGCCATCACGAAGATCCTTTCGGCTTTTGCAATGACAGGGTCGCATCCGTGAACCCCGCCTGGGATGATCCATTCTTCCACCCCTATCTTTATGGTTCGGGCCAGGGCGCAGAATTTCGCGCGGGCTTTTATGGTGTGGCCGGCTGGCATGGTGAAGGCCATCTCCTGCGCGCCCTCTTTGAGGGGGTGATGTTCGAGCATCGTCGCCATATCGGCGTGCTGCGCGCAGCGGGTCTGCCGCTGGAAAACGCGACACTGTCAGGTGGGGGATCGCGCAGCCCGGTCTGGCCGCAGATGTTTGCCGATGGGCTGAATTTGCCGATAAGCGTTGCGACGGCGCGCGAAACCGGCGCCCTTGGGGCAGCAATTGGCGCGGCTGTGGGTGTCGGGCTCTTTGCCGATTACGAGGCCGGTCGTATGGCGATGACATCGGTGGCCCGAACCTATCTGCCAGACCCCAAACAGGTGGAATTCTACAATGAAAGATACGCCCGTTTTCTGGATCTGAGCGAACGGATGCATGGCTTCTGGCAGGCCACCCCACCAGCCCGGGGCCAGCTGTCGGGAGACGCACCATGAGCAATCCCGCAACTGTGCAGATCGACGGGGATTACGATTACATCATCGTTGGCGCAGGGACGGCGGGCTGCGTTCTGGCCAATCGGTTGAGTGTGAACCCACGAACCCGCGTCTTGCTGATCGAGGCGGGCGGCTCAGACAATTACCATTGGGTGCGCATCCCGGTGGGCTATCTTTACTGCATCGGCAATCCCCGCACCGACTGGATGATGAAAACCGAACCGGAACCAGGGCTGAATGGCCGGGCGCTGACCTATCCGCGCGGCAAGGTGCTGGGGGGATGCAGCTCGGTCAATGGCATGATCTACATGCGCGGACAGGCGGCTGATTACGATCACTGGCGCCAGCTCGGCAATATCGGCTGGGGATGGGACGACGTGCTGCCGCTGTTTCTGAAATCCGAGGGGCACTATGCCGGGGCCAGCGAGATGCATGGTGCTGGTGGTGAATGGCGGGTTGCCAGACAGCGCCTGCACTGGCCGATCCTGAAAGCCGTGCAGGCCGGTGCACAGGAGTTCGGCATAGAGCCCCGCGCCGATTTCAACGATGGCAACAACGAGGGGTCCGGCTTTTTCGAAGTCAATCAGAGCGGTGGCCTGCGCTGGAACACAGCACGGGGGTTCTTGCGCCCTGCCCTTGGGCGCGCAAACCTGCGGGTGATCCGCAATGCCTATGTCGAGCGGCTGGTCCTTGATGGCCGCCGTGTCACCGGGGTCCGGTTCTCCCGCGGCGGCCAGAGCTGGGAGGCGCAGGCCCGCAGCGAAGTCATTCTTTCGGCCGGGGCAATCAATTCGCCGCGACTGCTGGAATTATCCGGCATTGGTGATCCCGATGTGCTGCATCCCCTTGGCCTGCCGGTGCATCTGGAACGGCGCGGCGTCGGGGCCAATTTGCAGGATCACCTGCAGATCCGCACTGTTTACCGCGTCAGCAATGCACAGACCCTGAACACCCTCGCGAACAGCGTGACGGGCAAGATGCGGATCGGTTTGCAATACCTGCTGCAACGCAAAGGTCCGATGTCGATGGCACCCAGTCAGTTTGGCATGTTCACCCGCTCGGACCCGGCGCTCGACATGCCGGATCTTGAATATCATGTGCAGCCATTGTCGACCGACCGGCTGGGGGATCCGCTGCATCCCTTCCCGGCGATCACCGTATCGGTCTGCAACCTTCGTCCCGAAAGCACCGGGACCGTGCATCTTACCGATCCGGCCCGGGCGCCGGCAATCCGGCCAAACTATCTTTCGACCGAAGGCGACCGCCGGGTGGCGCTGAAATCGGTGCGGCAGGCGCGCAGAATCATGACCGCAGAAGCGCTGCGTCCTTTCACCCCGACCGAAATCCTCCCCGGCCCCGCGATCGGGAGCGACGCCGACCTGATGGCAGCAATCGGAGATATCGCCACGACCATCTTCCATCCGGTCGGAACCTGCCGCATGGGGACAGATCCTGAGGCAGTCGTAGATCCGCGCCTGCGGTTCAACGGACTCGCCGGACTGCGGATCGTGGATGCTTCTGTCATGCCGAAAATCGTCTCGGGCAATACTGCCTCACCGACAGTTATGATCGCAGAGAAAGCCGCCGGCATGATCCTCGCAGATGCGCACAGCGCGGAAGTAAGCTGATCTTGATCCAGAGGGGTATCGTCGCAGGAACCGCATAGATACCAGGCCCCAGACCCAGGTAGAACCCCACGCTGGAAAGCATCCCGCAGCGTGACCTTGCTGAAATTATGCGCCAAGGGATCGACCTTGCGGTGTTCCAGGGCACGGTCACGGGTGAACAGCCTGCGGGCTTGTTGTGACAACCCTTCGCCTTCCTCGCGCACTGATCACCGAGGCAAAAATTCAGGCGATCCGCGCCGGGCGGACATTCAACGCTCATCTCACTGAGGTGCTGAAAGAGGCAACGGGGGTCCAGTTTGGCGACCACGCCCCCGCTGCCGAGAAGGCTCAACGGATGAACCATTCGGAGTCCGGCGATGCTTGAGGCGCAGTTCACGGCAGGCTTGGCCCGTGCTCAACGTGCGCAGCGTAAGGGCGAAGCTCGGCTTCGGCGCGTTTCGCCAGTACGACCGCGCTGCGCTGCTGGCACTCTGCGCGGCGGAGAATGTCAAGCAACAGCCCGCCGTTTGGATCGCCGGCGGCCATCCCAGCTGGGAGCAGTTGCTGCGGACCATCTACCAGGTTCGATGCAATCTCTTCCACGGCGAAAAGTCGCCCCAGAGCTTCCGTGACCGTTATCTCGTGTTCGCCTCTGATCTTACGTCTGCTCTCGTGCCGATGGATGCGAAGTTGCCTAAACGCATGAGTACGACGTGCAGGGCCTGATCCAGCCTTGCGACCTTCTGGACGACCGCGCGACGACAGTTTCTGCGCAACTTGCGCAGAAACGTCATCATACTTCCTCTGGGTGATATCGACCCACTTCGCCATAAGCTCGGCGCGCTCGATCTCTCCAAGCTCGCGGCGGTGCAGGTTCTCGACGAGGGCGTCGGCCTGTGCTCGGCGGACATAGGCAATCAGGCTGTCATGCGCGGCATTGGCCCGGCACCTATGAGCGCCCCTATCGTCCATTTGGAGACGACACTATGTGTCCTTGGAGGTCCAACGGCACAAATTTGCTTTTTCATGCGGAGAGGCTAATGGCTCAGGAAACGGCCAACGACCAAACGCGCGTCGTCAAAACTCTTGGGAGGCGCCTCGATGATTGCCGCTGAGAGGCGGATGGCCGCTGCTAGGTTTGGGCCTATAACGTTGCTTGTTCCGCTTGAGCCGGCACTCCCTTGTGCCCCCGTCGCACCTGGCCTTCCATCGTTTTCATTCTCTTGTGATCCACCCAGCCCAGTACAGCCACCGCCACCTCGACCTTGCGATCCGCCTGCACCGCCTGCGCCCGGGCTTCCTGCTGCGGTAGCTAGCTGATCGCGGCTAACGAGCCCCACGCCAAAAAGTAGGTCTATTGCGCCTCCGCTGCCTGCGTTGCCCCCGGCTCCCCCATTTCCGCCATCACCACCTGTATGTGCCCCTCGATAGCTCCCGGCGCCACATCTGCCATCGCGGCCGTCCGCGCCGGCAGGTCCTTGGCTCCCGGGCGTACCGTCACCGCCGCCCAGTTCAAACCGGATTGTTGAGGACACCGTGCCGAAGGCAGACAAGACAACCCCACCGTTCACGCCGTCGCCGCCATCTTTCGGCCCTATAGAACGTGACGGGGGCGGTGTAGTGACGCGAACCTGTCCATTTCGGATTTCACGCGCAAAGATGGCTAAGGGACTATCGGCCCGCAAGACGCGCCCCCCTAGATCAATCTCATTCGCTATGATAACGGTCCCGGTCGGCAGCGTGATGTCGTCACCTAGAGTGAGCCGGTTTGCAGTCACGACAGCAGCACTCGGAGCCTTACTTAACAGTACGTCGCCGCAACGGTCCTGATCTTTGACGCGGCAGAAGACGACATCTTCTAGTTTTGGCTTTAAGAGCCCTGATATTGCGGGAATGACACCCGGGATGCCAAAAAATGTCATTAGGCCGGAGAGGAAAACCAGTCCGCCCAGCAGCGCGACAATACGCTTTTTCGTCATCATTCCCCCCGTAAGATACAAGGCTGGCTTCAACTCAAATGTCCAGAGGATTGTATTGTCGCCGTAAGTGGCGATCAAGCACAGCGCACCGAATTAGAATAGCGCAGCCCGCGCCTCAGGGGGTGATGGGTTCGATCAGGGCCCAGCCCTCGTCGGCTATGCCGAAAGACTGCACCGGATAGTGCCGTAGCCGCGCCCCGGCCCCGAGGCCCAGATCCTCGGACCCGCCCAGCCATGCGTCTCGCTCCTCGGCGTTGAGGACCACCGGCATCCGGTCATGCAGATCTGAGACGCAGCCATTGGCGGTGCGCGTCAGGCTGGCGAACCAGCGGCTCGCCAGCCCAGAAAAGAAGGGCGTCTCCTTGTTTCCCGCCGGCAGGATCAAGTTGGGCTGCCTGTCGCTCTTTGGGACGGTCCATTCCTATAGCCCGCCTGCCGGGATCAGGCACCGCCCGCGCCGCCATACGGCGCGGAAGGCGGGCTTGTCCCGCGCTTCCCCGATCCGGGCGTTGAAGGTGGCGGCGTTCCGGTCCTTGACCTCGGCACCATCAAACCATGACGGGATCAGCCACCAGCGGGCGGTGATCGCCGCAAGCGGCTGCCTCGCGAGAACCAGCACCGGGTCGGTCGGCCTGACAGTGAAGCGGCGCGGATCGGGTTGATTTTGAACCGGCTGGTATCCAGCCCCTCGCTCCGCAGATTGGGATCGACAAACCGCCCGCACATGGCCGTCTCTCCGCCACCGGTGTTTCAGGCGCATCATGGCGCGTCAGGCCCGTCGCGCCAGAAGCGCGGGGGAATCTCTGCGGCAATCGGGAGCCTGCTGAATGAAGCCCCCGCTAGGCAGCGCGGGATCAAGGGTAGCGCTACCCCGCGTCGTTGTTACCCGTGTCGTTACCCGGAAACAACGACGCCCCGCTTATGGCGAGGTGTTTGTCGTTTAAGTCTTTGTTTTAATTGGTGGAGCCAAGGAGGATCGAACTCCTGACCTCTTGAATGCCATTCAAGCGCTCTCCCAGCTGAGCTATGGCCCCACCCTGAGGTATCTCAGGCTATCACCTGCGATGCGGCGTTATTTAGTCTGGGCTGCGGGGAGGTGCAAGAGGAAAAAGGCGGCCGGATCCTGAATCGAAATAACCGGGCGTGGCGGCTCTGCACGATGTTATGTGGATCGCATAATGCATGTGTTTCAACTGGTTGATCGGCAGTCCAGTTTCGGCATCACAGGCTGGACCCTCTCGAGAACACAGAAGAACGGCTGGGCCATGTCGCCATGCTGTGCTGGCGGCGATCTTTATCAGGACGCCCATGACCACCGCAGCATCCGGACCCTTTCATGGATAAGTTGACCGCCCGCCGCGAAAGCAGATCAAGAAGCCGGTCGAGGGGAGCGTCACTTGTCCCGGAGACCAAAGCGCCGCGCCACACACAACCAGATCCGGATGCAGACGAAATCGACCGACGGTGGCGCTTTGGGCCTCCGCGTTCCCATTTGTGGCTCCCATGGCCCCAGACAGAAATCCGCTTCCCCTTTGGAATGCCCCGCAGCAAGCCGGGAAGCAAGGGGGTGGATTGCGGAGGAGCTGATGCATACCGGAACCCGCCCGGTCGTCGTTTGGCTGGCGGCGCCTGGCGACCCGGGTTGGGCGTCCACATATTTGAGTCTCACGAAAAGCCGGTGCCCCCGGTGTTGGTTGGCAGCTGCTATGCCGCCCCCCCTGGTCTGGCGGGCGCTGGCAGGATTTCTGCGCCGCGCGATGTAACCATCTTCCAAAGCCGTTGATGAATGAAATATGAACCTCGGCATGAGACATGGTTTTCCCTTCGCGACGCGCGGCATGATTGTGGGGCTGCTCGGCGGGTCATTCGATCCGGCGCATGAGGGGCATGTCCATATCACGCGCGAAGCGATGAAGCGGATGGGGCTGGATCAGGTCTGGTGGCTGGTCTCGCCGGGGAACCCGCTGAAAGCGCGCCAGCCAGCGCCGCTGGAGGTGCGTATGGCGCAGGCGCGCCGTGTGATGCGACATCCGAGGGTGCGGATCACTGATCTGGAGGCGCGGCTGGGCACGCGTTTCACCGCCGATACGATTGCGCGGTTGCAGACGATCTATCCCGGGGTCACCTTCGTCTGGCTGATGGGGGCGGATAACCTGGCCGGGTTCCATCGCTGGGACCGTTGGCGCGGCATCATGGAAGCGGTGCCCGTCGGCGTGCTGGCGCGACCCGGGGCGGGACTGCGGGCGCGGCTGTCTCCGGCGGCGCAGATCTATGGCGGCAACCGGATCGGGCGTGGCGAAAACCTGGCCAGGGCCAGGCCACCGGCCTGGGTCTTCGTAAACCTGCCGATGAATGACGCCTCTTCGAGCGAGATCCGCGCGAAGGGCGGCTGGCATGTGCGGGATGGGGGCGCTGCCCCCGGCTCCTGACGGAGCCTCCCCCGGGATATTTCAGGACAGATGAAAAAAGCCCGGAAGGGTCACGGCACCAGGATATAGCGCGGCTGGTGATCCACCGGAAAGCTGACCGAGCGGGCGATGAAACACACCTCTTTGATGCGGTGATGCAACTGATCGGCGAGCGCCAGATCGGCCCCTTCGCGAAGCGTGATCACCGGTTGCAGCACGGCGCGGATGAACCGCCCTGCCCCGCCTTTGGTGATCTCAGCCTCGCCCAGCGGCTCGTCCTCATAGCCGGTGACCGTAAGGCTGTTTTCCGAGGCATAATGCAGAAACCAGAGCATATGGCAGGCAGAGAGCGCCGAGAGGAGCAGGTCTTCGGGGTTCATCTTTGCCGGATCACCGCCAAGAAGCGGGTCGTTCGAGCAATGGATCGGGGCCTTGCCGGCCACCGCTACATCCCAGGTGCGGGCATAGGCTTTGTAATGCACCGTGCCCTCGCCGGTATTGCCGGTCCAGACCACGCGGGAGGTGTAGGTATGGGGCATGATGAGCCTTTCGTGTCAGAGAAGATCCGGGCTCGCCGGGCGCCGCCGGATCCGGGCGTCAGTCGGGAAATCCCTCGGCGCCCCGGCGCTTATCGTATGAGTTCCGTCGCTCCTGGTCCTGCTCCCGAAGCCGGCGACCTTCGGCGGCGACCTGGTCCTGGATGGCACGCAGCGCGCCGCCTTCATCCAGAAACTCGGAAAGAATTTCCAGCTCCTGTTCCTGGTCACGGTCGGTGGTCAGCGCCTGACGCAGGGCAAGAGCGCGCAAATCGGTCATCCTTAACAGAAAGGGGGGCTGCAGGGGAAACTCATCAGCTCGTAATCCGGCAGCCCCTGGCTTTGTGCGCTGGCACCATTCCCGGCCTTTTGCCCCCTGACGATCAGGGCGTCCATAAATTTCTCTCCGGTCATGCCGGACAGTTCTGACGGCATCCCCATATTTTGCTGTGCCCAATAGACATGCAGCGGGGCGCCCGGCGCTATCGGGATGCCGGGCCGGACGAAAAGAACATCCGATGCAGTCTCAGGCTCTACAGAAAACAGGGCCACGGGACGGCGGGATTTCTCGCGCGGGACGAGACGGTAATCCTTCAGCTCCCCCATAACCACCGCATCGGCATCGAGGATCAGCGGCAGGTTGCTCGGGAAATATCCGGTCGGTGGTGGCATGCAACTCCAGGCCGGGACCGGCATCAGCAAGAGCAGAGCGCCAAGCGCCACTGAACGCGTCTTCATCATCGCGTTCGCCCCTCCTCCCAAATGGTTTCCAGAGGATAGGGAGCCGTGCGGATCAGGACAATCCCGCCCCTCAGCGCCCCTTCCAGACCGGGTCGCGTTTCTCGGCAAAGGCTTTCGCACCTTCCAGCTGGTCTTCCGATGAGTAAAGCCTGTCCACCGTCGGCATCAGCCGTTTGGTGATGCGGTTCAGCGCGTCCTGGAAGCGCATATTCTCGGCCTCCCGCACCACTTCCTTGATCGCGGCATAGACCAGCGGCGGGCCGGATTCCAGCAGCCGCGCCAGATCCCAGGCTTTGGGCAAAAGCTCATCCGGCTCGCAGATCTCCTTGATCAGACCCCAGCGGAAGGCCTCTTCGGCGTCGAACCAGCGGCCCGTCAGCAAAAGGTCCATCGCGACATGGTAAGGGATGCGTTTCGGCAGCTTGATCGAGGCCGCATCCGCCACCGTGCCCGAGCGGATCTCGGGCAGCGCGAAGGTCGCCTTTGTCGAGCACAGGATCAGATCTGCCGAGAGCGCCAGCTCCAGCCCGCCGCCGCAGCAGATACCCTGAACGGCGACGATCACCGGCTTGTTGAGGTTCGGCAGTTCCTGGAGACCGCCAAAACCGCCGACGCCGTAATCGCCATCGACCGCATCGCCTTCGGCCGCCGCCTTCAGATCCCAGCCGGGGCAGAAGAATTTCTCACCTTCGGAGCGCAGGATGCAGATGCGCAAACTGTCATCATCGCGGAAATCGCGGAAGACCAGCCCCATGACGCGGCTTGTCTTCAGGCTGATCGCATTGGCCTTGGGGACGTCCAGCGTCACCTCAAGGATCGCGCCCTCGCGCCGGGTTTTCACCGGGCCTTCTACCCGCATCTGCATCTCGGCCATCATTCCCTCCGCACCAGAGCATCCACCGCCACCGCGCCCGTTTCGCGCAAAAGCACCGGATTGATTTCGATTTCTTCCAGACTGTCATCCGCCGCCATCAGCGCACCCAGCCGCGCGGCAATCGCGGCCAGCGTCGCCACATCCGCGCGCGGCCGCCCGCGATATCCGTCGAGCAGTGGCCAAAGGCGCAACCGGCGCAATGCCGCGAGAATCTCGGCCTCGCCCGCCGGCCAGACCAGCGTGACGGTATCGGCCAGCAATTCCGCCGTGACCCCCCCCATGCCCAGCGTCAGCGTCACCCCGTAAACAGGGTCACGCCTGAGCCCGAGCAGCATTTCCGCGACAATGCCGGTCACCATCTCTTCGGCCAGATAGCCGGTCGCGCCCGGCATCTCTGCCTGGCCGTCCAGCGAGGCAAGGCCAAGACGCACCGCCCCGGCCTCGGTCTTATGCGCGAAACCAAGGCCTTTCAGCGCGATGGGCGCCGTCAGGTCTACGGCTTTCGCCTGCACCTCGGCGAGCGTTGCGCCGTTCACCGCGCGCGGCACCGCGACGCCGGCGCCCGCAAGCAGCGCCTTGCCCTCGGCCTCGCTCAGCAACCGGGTCTCGCGCGGGGGCAGCGCCGCCACCGGTGCCCATCCCGGCGCACCGGCAGGGGTCTGCGCCGCGCGGATCGCCGCCAGCGCGGTCTCGAAACCAAGAAGCGTGCAGACGCCCTGCTCCATCAGCCCCTGCACCCGCGCCTCGCCGAAATTCTCGGAGATCGAGACAACGGGGAAGGCCGGTTTCCCGGTCGCCGCCTGCGCCGCGACGATGGACCCAAGTGCCGGAAAATAGCTCGACGGATCGCAACGGTCGTCACGGGGCATGTCGATCACATAAATGCCGGCATCATAGGGCTCCAGCATGGCGGTAAAGACTTCGGTGGTCTTTACCAGATCGCCCCAGATGAATGTATTGTAATCCAGTGGGTTGGCGATGGTGACAATCGGGCCAAGCGTCGCGGCGAGCCGCGCGCGGCTGGCCTCTGGCACCGGCGGAAAGTCAAGCCCGTAAGGCTCGGCAAGATCCGCCGCCATCCCGGCCTCGCCCCCCGAACAGGAAAGCGAACAGAGCTTTGTCCCAAGGCGCGGCCCGTGCAGATGGAAGATCTTCAGCGTCTCGATCAGCTCGGACGGGCTGTTGACCTCGGCAATGCCAAGCCGGGCAAGGAAGGCAGAAGAGGCCGCCCCCCCCCCCGCCAGCGAGGCGGTATGCGAGGCGGCGGCCGTGCGCGAGGCCTCGGTCTTGCCGGATTTGATCGCGACAACGCCCTTGCCCATCAAGACCGCCCGGTCGGCAAGACGCGCAAAGGCCGGCGCGTCGTCGATCCCCTCGATATAGAGACCGATTGCGGTGACGCGCGGATCCTCCAGCAAGGCGCCGGCCAGCTCCGCCAGCCCGACAACGGCGGCGTTGCCCAGACAGGCGACATAGGCGATCGGCAATCCCCGCTGCTGCATGCCCAGATTGACCACAATATTCGAGGACTGGCTGAGAAGCGCTACCCCCTTGTCGACCCGAACCCCGCCATGCTGATCGGGCCAGAGGAGCGCGCCGTCGAGGTAATTGATCACCCCGTAGCAATTCGGGCCGAGGATCGGCATATCGCCTGCGGCATCGACCAGTTTCCGCTGCAATTCCGGCTCGCCCGCTTCGGTCCAGCCGGCGGCGAAACAGATGGCGCCGCCCGCCCCGCGCGCCCGGAGGTCGCGGGTGACATCAATCGTCGCGAACCGGTTCACGCCGATAAAGGTCGCATCGGGGGCTTCGGGAAGATCCGCTATCGAAGCATAGGCCTTAAGGCCACCGATCTCCGGCTTGCTGGGATGGATCGGCCAGACCGGACCGTCAAAACCCATCTTGCGGGTCTGATCGATCACATTAACCGCCCAACCCGCGCCGAGCACCGCGATATGACGGGGGCGTAACAACCGGTCGAGGCGGTTCATATCGCGCATTCCGGCGACTGCCCGGCAAGGGGGGCTGTCTGCCCCCCACGGCGCCGCAAAGCGGCGCCTCCCCCCGAGGATATTTTCAGACAGATGAAAGGGGCGCGGCGGTCCCCTGCCCCGACAATGCAGAGCAGGGTTTCACCTGTCGCGGTCATCGGCGTCCCCGCCTGTACCGCTGGATCAGCATTGCGAAGAGTGATTAACATTTGGTTTTCATCTGTCTCTAAATATCCCGGAGGTCCGGAGGCAGCGCCTCCGGGAGCGGCCAGAGGCGGCTCAGTCTGTATTGGTCGCGGCGACACGATCCACATGGCCCAGATCGCGATCCGGCCAGACATGATCCCGCACCAGCTTTTTCAGCTGTTTCGAATCCGGGAAGCCGCCCTGTTCCTTGCGGTCCCAGACCAGCGCGCCGTCGAGCTCAACACGGAACACGCCGCCCGTCGCCGGAACCAGCGTCACCTCGCCGAGGTCCTGTCCGAAGGTGGACAGCAGTTCCTGCGCCATCCAGGCCGTGCGCAGCATCCAGTTGCATTGCGTGCAATAGGTGAAGCGGATTTTCGGGCCTGGTGCCTTTTCCACTGGGCTTTCCATTCAGCCGCCCACCGCGCGCAGCAGCTCGCGCGAGATGATGTGGCGCTGGATCTCCGAGGTGCCTTCCCAGATCCGCTCGACCCGGGCATCGCGCCAGATCCGTTCCAGCGGCAGCTCATCCATCAGCCCCATGCCGCCATGGATCTGGATCGCCTCATCCGCCACCATCGCCAGCACTTCGGTCGCCTTCAGCTTGGCCATCGACATATCGGCCTCGGTGACCGTGCCCTGGTCATATTTCCAGGCGGCCTCGCGCGTCAGCAGTTCCGCCGCCTTCAGCTCCATCGCCATATCGGCGAGCTTAAAGCTCACGCCCTGGAATTTGCCGATCTGCTGGCCGAACTGTTTGCGTTCGGCCGAATAGGAGAGCGCATGATCCAGCGCCCGCTCCGCCCGACCGAGGCAGGTAGAGGCCACCTGGAGACGCGTCGCGCCAAGCCATGAATTCGCGACCTCAAAGCCCTTATGCGCCTCGCCGAGCACCTGGCGCTTGTTCACCCGGCAATCGTCGAATTCCAGCACCGCATTGGTGTAGCCGCGGTGGCTCACGTTGCGGTAGCCCTCGCGCACATTGAACCCGGGCGTGCCTTTATCGACGAAAAACGCGGTGATCCGCTTTTTCGGGCCGCGTGACGTCTCCTCTTCACCGGTCGCCATGAAGACAATCGTGAACCCCGCCAGATCGGCGTGAGAGATGAAATGCTTGGTCCCGTTCAGGATCCAGTCATCGCCATCCTCGCGCGCCGAAGCCTTCATACCGCGCAGATCAGAGCCCGCGCCGGGCTCGGTCATGGCAAGGCAATCCCAGGTCTCACCCCGGATACAGGGCATCAGATATTGCTCGCGCTGCTCGGCATTCCCGGCGAGCAGAATATTCGAGGGCCGCGCCACGCAGGTCCAGTGCAGCGCGTAATTGGCGCGCCCGAGCTCTTTCTCGTAAAGCAGCCAGGACAGGGTATCGAGGCCCGCACCGCCAACCTCCACCGGCATATTCGCCGCATAAAGCCCGGCCTCAATCGCCTTCTTCTGGATCTCGCGGATCAGCTCCAGCGGCAAGACGCCCGAGCGCTCCACCTCCGCCTCATGCGGGTAAAGCTCGTTCTCGACGAAGGCGCGCGTCGTCTCGACGATCATCTGCTGTTCTTCGCTCAGCCCGAAATCCATCGCCTCAACCCTTCTTCTGGCCAATGGCGCGGCCGGCGCCTTCGGGCAAAGGCAGCCCGGCCTGGGCATCCATCACCGCTTTCAGCTTCGCCCAGACCTCAGGCGCCGCTGGCACAGTCTTGCCGGCCTTCATATCGACATGGAGGCAAAGCTGCTCGACGGTCGCCACCAGCTCATCGCCCTTCATGATCCGCACGAAGGACCGGAAGCGCTTCTCATCGGCCGAGATGATCTGCATCGTGCCCGTCAGCCGGTCGCCGAGCTTCGCCTCGCCCAGATGCCGGATATGGGTCTCGGCGGAGTAATAGCTGTGGCCCGCCTCGACATAATCCATCCCCGCCCCAATCAGCCGCAGGAAGGCGTCCGCCACTTCCGAATTGCAGAAGTAATAGCGGCTCTCGGTCATATGGCCGTTATAGTCGATCCAGCCCGGCAGAACCTGCATATGTGACAGCACAAGCGGCGCGGCTTTCGGAGCCTGATCGGTATCGGCGTGAAAGGCCGCCGCGCGGCGCTCATCGTGTTCACGCAAGACCTTGCCCGCGCCCCAGTTGCGTTCTTTCAGCGCGCGCAGGAAGCCGACGAGATTCTGGTCGCGGATCCGCTCCAGTTCGCGGATGCCATACATCCCCGATTGCGCATCGGATTGCGACGAGACCAGTTCCACCAGCTCATCATTGAATTCCGGCACATCCATCAGCTTGGTCCAGGGCCATTTCAGGGCCGGGCCGAATTGCGCCATGAAATGCTTCATGCCCGCCTCTCCGCCCGCGATGCGATAGGTCTCGAAAAGCCCCATCTGCCCCCAACGCAGGCCAAAGCCCATGCGGATCGCCTCGTCGATCTCCTCGGTGGTGGCAACACCGTCTTTCAGCATCCAGAGCGCCTCGCGCCACACCGCCTCCAGGAAGCGGTTGCCGAGGAAGGCGTCGATCTCCTTGCGGATCACCAGCGGGAACATCCCGATGTCTTTCATAATCTGCACGGTCTTCTCAATCGTCTCGGGCGTGTTCTTCCCTGACCCCGAGACCTCCGACAAAGGCAGCAAATACACAGGGTTGAACGGATGGGCGACGATGATGTTTTCCGGTGCCGGGCTGCCGATCTGCAGATCAGACGCCTTGAAGCCCGAGGTCGAAGACCCGATCAGCACGCCCGGATTGGCCTGTTGCAGCTGCGCATAGACCTTGTGCTTCAGCTCGATGCGCTCAGAGACCGACTCCTGCACATATTCCGCGCCTTCCACGGCTTCCGCCATGGTCCCCGCGAAGCTCAGGCGTCCCTCCGGCGGCATCGGCACATCGGAAAGCGCAGGCAAAGCCAGCCGCGCATTCGACAGCACCGCATTGATCTTGCGCTCCGCCTCCGGATCGGGGTCGAACACCGCCACATCCCAGCCATTCAGCAGGAACCGCGCGGCCCAGCCGCCGCCGATCACGCCGCCACCGATAATCGCCGCCTTACGCGTCATGCCGCGCATCCTTCCCTGGTCCCGGCCCATTCATCTGAGATGAGCCTTTTCATCTGTCTCTAAATATCCCCGCCGGAGGCTTCTGCCGCCGGCCAGCGGCTCCTCACTTCGGCAAAGGCGCCCGCTTCTCCAGCTTCAGCCGCGTCCGCACTTCGGCAGGCGTGATCACCCGCGCACCGAGGTTTTCAATGATGGTCACCGCGCGGTCCACCAGCTGCGCATTGGTCGCCAGCACGCCCTTGTCGAGCCAGAGATTATCCTCAAGCCCGACCCGCACATTGCCCCCCGCCAGCACCGAGGCCGCGACATAGGCCATCTGGTTGCGCCCAAGCGCGAAAGCCGACCAGTGCCAGGACTTCGGCACATTGTTCACCATCGCGAGGAAGGTGTTCAGATCATCCGGCGCGCCCCACGGCACGCCCATGCACAGCTGCACCAGCACCGGATCAGGGATAATCCCCTCATCCGCCAGAGACTTGGCAAGCCACAGATGGCCGGTGTCAAACGCCTCGATCTCGATCCGCGTGCCAGACGCCACCATGCGTTTCGCCATATCGCGCAGCATGCCGGGCGTATTGACCATCACATAATCGGCCTCATTGAAATTCATCGTGCCGCAATCCAGCGTGCAGATCTCGGGCCGGCATTCGACCACATGCGCCACCCGCTCGGCCGCGCCCGCCATATCGGAATGTGCCGCCATCCGGCCCATATTCTCGGTGCCGTCGAACATCAGATCGCCGCCCATGCCGGCGGTCAGGTTCAGCACCACATCGGTGCCGGAATCGCGGATGCGCTCGGTCACTTCGCGATACAGCGCCGGGTCGCGCGCCGGTTTGCCGGTTTCCGGATCCCTCACATGGCAATGAACCACCGCAGCCCCGGCCTTTGCCGCATCAATCGCCGACGTCGCGATCTGCTCGGGCGAGCGCGGCACATGAGGGCTACGGTCCTGGGTGCCTCCCGATCCGGTCACGGCACAGGTGATGAAAACCTCGCGATTCATGGTCAGCGGCATGGGGGACTCTTTCATTTAGCATTGGGCCTGTCGGGCCTGAGATTATCTGGCTTGTTTGATCGCGCTTTGCAATTTACGAAATTTCCATGACGGAAAACGCAATCTTCGCACCGGCCCGTGGCCCGCTGACCATCGCGCTCCTCGTGCTGCCCCAGGCATCGATCCTCGAAGTCGCCTCGGCGCTGGACCCATTGCGCAATGCAAATCGCCAGCTCGGGCATGAGGCGTTTCACTGGCGCGTCGTCTCGCCCGATGGCCAGCCGGTGCCGCTGACCTGCGGCATCCTGCTGCCCTCGGACGGGCCGCCCGGCCATGCGGTCGGCGCGGATCTGCTGATCGTGATTTCGGGCTACCGGCTGGACGAGGTCGCCACCCGCCCGCTGATCCGCGAGCTGACCCGCATCGCGCCGCGCTTTCAGCTGGTCGGCGGCGTTGACTCGGCTCCCTGGGTGCTGGCCCGGGCGGGGCTGTTGAACGGCTACCGCGCCACCGTGCATTGGGAGGAACTGGAAGACCTCGCCACCCGCCACCCACAGGTCGAAGTGGTGCCGGACCGTTTCGTAATCGACCGCAACCGCGTTACGATCGGCGGCGCGGCTCCGGCGCAGGATTTCATGCTGCATCTGATCCGGGCGCGACACGGCGCCGGTCTCGCGCGGCAGGTGGCGAATTCCTTCCTCACCGATGCCCGCCCCGGCCATGAGCCGCAAATCGCGCCGCCGCGCCGTGACCCCTTGCTGGATCCCCGCGTCACGGCCGCCGTGCGGCGGATGGAAGAGCGTATCGACCAGCCCGAATCCACCGCCGAGACCGCCCGCGCTGTCGGTCTCTCGCCCCGCCGGCTGGAGATGCTGTTTCGCGAGAGCCTCGGCACCACCCCCGCCGCCTGGGCGCTGACCCTGCGCCTCCAGGCCGCACGCCGGATATTGACCGATACCAGCCATCCCCTCGCGGAAGTCGCTGAGCGCACAGGGTTTTCCGGACCCGCCACGCTGTCGCGCGCCTTCCGCCGCGCCTGGGGAGAGCCGCCGGGCGCCCTGCGGAAACCACGCAAAACGACTGGATAAAGGTCTGAAAACGGCATTTCAGATTTCTCTTGCGTCACGCCTTTGACCGGCGTATCTCCGGCGGTGGGACACCTCTCCCCAACGAGGGACAGGGTTCATGAGGATTTTTTCCTTTCTTTTCCTGCAGTTGATTTTTTGATCTTCGGATTTTGTGCGGATTTTGTGCGGAATATCGCATCCGTCACCGTCAGGTCCGAAATCGCATGGGCATAGGTCCGCAGGACCACCGTGGCATCCTTCCAACCGCCGCGCGCCGCCACCGTCTTCACATCGACACCGGCCCGCAGGAGCAGCGTGGCGAAGCCATGACGGCAGCAATGCGGGCTGCGGTATGGCAGCTCGGCCCGCTCCACAGCCTTCTTCCACGGCTGCCAGACACTGTCCCGGCGCTCATAGCCGAAAACCAGTTCATCGGGCTTCCGGTTGCTCGGGATCGCCTCCAGCGCGGCAACCACCGCAGCGGCCAGATGGACCACATGCTCTTCATTGTTCTTCCGTGACAGCGGGACATTCGCCTCGCGGGCGGTCAGATCCACCCCGCCCCAGGTCAGCGCCACCGCCTGCCCTGCCCGCGCCCCGGTGCCCAGCATGAAGGTGCAGAGCGCGCCCAGATGAGGCGAGGCATGAGCGCTGAACGCCTCGGCCCATTCGGGGTCTACGATTTCCTTGACCTTCACCTCGACCGGGAAGCGCTTGACCCTGACCGGCTGGCACCAGTTCAGGCCCGCTGCGTGGTTGATGATCGCCTGTGTCGGCACAATCACCTGACGATTGCGGGTGGCACCCTTGGCGGTCGGATAGAGCTTGAATGCCGACTGCCTGATGCCCTCACCGGTAATCTCTCGCAGCAGGGTATCCTTCCAATGCGCCGCGATCTGGGCAATGAACCGGTCCGGCTTCTCAGCCTCCAGATAGGCCAGCGCCGCCTGGGCAAAGGTTACGTGGGCGTGCGGCCCGTCGAGGTGGCGCTTCCATTCCGCCGCTTCGAGCTCTGCGGCGATCCTTTGGGCAATCCCTTTGTCAGTCGCTTTTGTAGTTCCTCGTAATTCCCGGCCGGCGACTGTGCCCCGGTAATGCCAGATCCGACCCCGCTTGTAGGTTGTGAGCGACATTCCAGCGCCTCCATAAAGGCTGCGACATGATGGGGCAGCATTACTTTAGTTTTTCCGAGCTTGCAGTAAGTCCCGAGTTCTTTGATCTTGTCGTCAACCGCCCGCTCCGACATACGCAAATGCGCCGCCAATTCGGCGGGAAGCACATGCGCAGGAAGGAGCGGGTTCGGCAGCATCAGTCAGGCATTCATCATCTTGTTTCGGTTTGCATTTTTCTAAAAATACGGAATTTCGCATTTCCAGATATAGAAACTCACAGGGATATAATCGGCTGTCTTAGTGAAAATCCAAAGCACCTGATTTTGGTTTTCCACATGAATCAGGCAGCGGCATCCTTTTCTGGCCAGTAGCGCTTGGGCGGATATTCAAAAACACCCGCGCGCTCGACATGAAGCTCACCTTGCTTGATGAGCGTCATGCCAGTCGGAGTCGCATCATCTGCGAGATAGAGATCCCGGCGCCAGATACGTTCCTCTTTGGTTTCCTTGACGGTCACATCAATAGTGATGAAATCCACATGGCCAACAGGGATCGGGAATTTGACCGATTTTATGATCATGGCTCAGGTGCCTTCCGTGGAGGCCGCCGGGTTCGGCAGGGGCAGACGATCCTTTGCCGCCATCTCGGCCTTAATCTGCACTTCCAGCATGCGGATCAAAGCCTTCTTCAGGATCGTGGCGAGGTTCACCGTCGTGAAAATGGGCGTCTCTGAGTAGCTCTCAACGATCCGACCGTTCACCATCGCCTCGATCTCGCCAACCGTTGCGGCGATCTCACCAGTCCATTCACCCGCATCGTCGCGCCAGAAGAACAGGAAGCGCTCACGCTTAAAGGTTTCCTCGTCGAAGTAAGGCGTCCCCTCCTCATCCTTGATCCACTCATCCATGATGGCTTTGCCAGCCAACGCACATCCGATCTGCGCAAGGTCATCGTCTTTCACTGCGCGCTTGAGTGCGGCATGAACGGCGATCACCAGCGTCTCGAAGTCAGTGTAGCGCTTCCACCCTCCGGCCCGTTCGAAGCCATAGACGCCCAGCTTTTCGCGGGTTCGGATGGTTTCACGCTGTTCGCCTGCCACTTCCGCGACCTGACTGACCAGCATGGGACGAAAGCGCATTCCGGGCTTAGACATAGGAGAATCCATAAATGGTCTTATTCAACCATTTACCCTATAATCGCATAAATGGTCTCAATCAACCATTTTATTGGGTCGTGACCATCGCCAGCGCCTCTGCCACCAGGTCAGGCGCAGACACCCAGTCGTCGAGCAGGTCCCCGTTACAGGTCCGCATCAGCATCTTGGCGGCGAAGTCAGCCGGAACGTGACACGGCAGGCTCATTGCCCTGTTGGAAAGCTTATCCATCGGGGCGAAGATATTAGCCTCCAGCCATTGATCGTCGGTTATCCCGTCAACGATGGTCGGGCGATCAACCTCCGCCAGCTCGCGCAGGGCAAGCCACTCCCGGTAGATTATCAGAACAGGCGTTTCACTGGCTGTTTGTCCGGACATAGGGAACGGAAGGACGGTGGCCACAACACCTGCAAGTATGAGAGTGCGGCGGTTCATGCTCGCCCCGCATGCCGGTGGTTAAGCCGATCAATGACATCGGCGAGGTCATACCACGCCGGGGTGCAATCCGGCATGCCACGCATATAGGCGACAAGGTCAGCGCGTCCGCGATCTCCGAGACAGCAGACATGGTTTGCAAAATCCTGCGCATCACGTTCACTGACTTCTTCCTCACCTGCGACAGCCGGAAGATAAGCAACCATGGGAGCTGCAACGGCAGCGATAAGAACCTCGCGGCGGTTCATTGCGGCACCCCTTCCGCCCAGGTCAGGATCTTCGCAAGCCGTTCCGGAACGAGCTCAACACACCGCGACTCTTCCATGAGATTACGGCAATACGCAGCCAGCCCATCCGCGCTCCTGATCGGGGCGGCGTCGATCTGATCACTCAGAATGTCAATTTCACTCATGATAGCGACGCATTCCGGGCTGTCGAAATTACCGGTCGGATCGGGAGCGATCTGAAACGCGTCGCGCAGCACTTCCATTCTGGCGATCATGGCAACCAGAGGGTCTTGAGGGGCAAAACTCATCTGGGCCGAGGCGATTGCCGCGACAGGCGTAAAGGCAACTGCGGGAGCGGCGGTCAGGAATTCGCGGCGCATCATTGAACACCCCCCATCAGACGCTCGGTCTGGCGCAGGGCGCGGCGGCAGTAGCTGCGGGCCTCGCGGATGTGTTGGGGGTAGCCGGAGGCGCTTTCGGTCGCGTCCAGCGCGAGCGTCAGCATGTCGGCGATTTCGTGCAGGCTTGCCACAGGCATGGCGGGGCCGTTATGGCTGGTGATAGCCATTCGCGTTCTCCTTACAGAACGAGTTTCGGTTAGGGCGGCAGGGTGTTGGTAGCACCTTGCTCGCCCGCCCTATTCCTGACATCATCAATCAGGGCCTGTCAACGGATTTCTAATGTCGGAAATAGAAAAGCGAAAAGTTGGCCGCCCGGCAGTCAACGCCACACCGATAACCCTGCGCCTGCCGCCGGAGCTTCTGGCATGGGTCGACACCGAGCGCGCCAAACAGACCCCCGAACCCACCCGCCCGGAATTCATCCGCCAGGTGCTGGAAGAGCGGAGAGGGGACTGAAGCATGGGGCTGTTAACAGATATCCAGGTGGCGATCCTTGATGATAACGCTTCGCTTTCCAATACGCTGCTAAAGCTGCGCTTTCTTTCTACCAAGCTTGGGAGCCACGCACTGGATGGTTGGGTTTCTCATGAGCTTGAAGGTTATTCATCACAATCGGATTTACCTACATATCGAGAGCTGCCGGTTGCCTATCTTGCCACGCTAGGCAATGGATATCAGGCAATAAAAAACATACCGATCCCGCAAGCGGCTGTTGTTACCGCCGCAGGGGAAAGATTCAAGAATTTCCGCCTAACTCAATCACTGTCCGCAATAGAAAGAATGATCAGGAACTCCGACAACGGCTCGATTTATTTTGATATGTCTAACATCGGAGTTATGCTGCAAGATCAAGCTTTTGACGATGGCGTTGAGGTAATGTCATTTAAAGGGATTGTTAGCACCTCTGCTTTGGCAACAGTCCAGACTTCCGTTAAGCTACGCGTCCTCACCCTTTTATCTGAAATTGAGAAACACATTCCAGAAGCGAGAGATATAGCCCCCGTGTCAAGCCCTTCAGACAATCAAAAAATTTCCGGACAAGTTGGTCAGATCATCAATCAAGTGATTCATGGGAACGCGACAACCGTGAATAGCTCAGGTGAAAACGCACAGATTTCATTGAACGTGATTCAGGGCAGCGATCAATCGGTTCGGGATTTTCTTCGGAACTCCGGAGTTCCAGATGCTGCTGCCGCCGAGTTTTCGGAGATCCTTGCAGCAGAGCAGCCGGATGCCGATAGCAGGCCCTTCGGCAAGCGAGCCACAGAATGGATCGGCGACAAGATGGGGCTCATCCTAAAGGGCGGCTGGAAGATCAGCGCACCTGCGGCAACCACCGTGCTGACCGAGGCCGCCAAGAAATACTATGGTCTCTGAATGAAGAAGGCGGATTGTGAGAGCGCAGTTCGGTCCCTTTGCCATGACTGGCTCAGGGATACCGGGCAGGACAGTTCTGCGCCCGGGTTCCACCCCAGCGTTTACGCTTTCATGAACTGGATGCGTGACAATGGCTATGGTGGCTATCTGACCTTCCGCTCGAGGATGGGGGCCGCTTACGATGTCGAGATGTGGTTCGATGATGAGTTCAAGCAGAACTGGCGCCGATAGCCTCGTTCAGGGCTTGTGGTGATCAATGCTGCAAGCGCGAAAGATCCGACAATATAGGGTTAGCGGCAAAATCGGCCCCAGAAACCATATTATCGAGCCTCAGCGCTCAAGGCTCGATAATAAAATGTCGCCCTCGCCAAGGCTCGATAATACGGGGTGAGTGGCTCACATCACCCCAAAATCAGATCGGCCAGCGTTGCAGTCAGGGGCTGGTCTGATCGTTGTGGCAGGGTCTTCACTCCATCGGCAGCCTGCCGTTGCTGAGTATATGCCAGGTCAAGCCAGACACGATCCATAGCCATCAGGATTTCGATATGTTCAGGATGAAGCGGCAACCGCATCATCCTGCAATAGGCCTCGACCTCACCGAACTGGAGCGCATTGGGACCAAGAGAGCTATAGGTCCGGGTCCGCGACAATGTTGAGAACACCCTCCAGAGAGGTCGGGCAACTTCAGGAACCTCAACCCTTGCGCCAAGTGGCCGCCCTTTCATTGCCTCGCAAATAATTCGCTCAAGACGCTTCATTATCCCGTTCCTGAAGATAGGGCGGCAAGATCGCACCACGTGACGCATCCACCGGCATGCCCAGCACATCCTCAGGCCACCGGTGCGCCACCCAACTCCTCATGACTCCTTCCTGCAACATGGCAAGCTGGACATAGCCACCAATATTCACATCTTTTACCCTTGGGTCAGACTGATCGCCGGTCAAACGCCCGGCACAAACCATGCGGGTCAGATAATCAACTGCACTTTGCGGCTTCTCATCCTGAAGGCCCACGCGCTCCAGAGCGAAACTGGATGGTGCTGTTGACGCCCAAAGGTTTGTAATTTGATGGTTCACCCATGGCTTAAGAGTTTTATTCTCTCCAGTATCCTGATCTACGCTGCCCTTCTCATATGTGACGAGCCTGAATGCCTGATGACACTTATTGCTTTCAGACCAACCAGCAACGACAATACTCGAAAGGGTTTCCCCTCCAATCGCCATGCCGACCTCGAGCATCTCATCATGAACGCCTTGGGCCAATTCCGGCAAATCATCAACAAAATCATCAAAGCTGTTCACCCACGGCGCTTTGCGCAGCAAAAGCATCTGCCCAAATCCGCCAGCCCCCGTGACGCCAATCATGGTCGAAATTTCCGGCAGGAGGTGCAATTTCGAAACAAAGGCGGAGACCCTGCCAGTCCTGGGGTCTGTAGCAACGCCATCACACGCCATTACCACAGCTTCATCTTCTACATAGATTGCAACAATGCTCATTCAAATCACCTTGAGTTTAATAGACATTTCGAGTTCGGGCCCGGCCTCGCCACCAGGAACCAGCCCACCCTTGTAAAACTCAGGAATACCCGTGTGAAGCCGGTGAAGAAACGACAGCCCGAGGCGCCTGACAGCCTTTTTCGAAAAGACGAACTCGCCACCGTGACCTGTTCCAGCGTCGGCTCTTTCACCCAGACGTGCAGGGTATGAAAAACACGGACATGTAGGCGGGCAAGGCTGGTGCCCTCATCCACGACCTGACTTTCGCCAAGAGCAATCGTCGGGAAGTCTTTCGGGCGGATACCAACATCCCGGATCTTCGCCGCAGGCACCAGCGACACAACGGCAGGCATTGCCACCAGTCGATCACGGATTGCCACTTGCACAGCGCGCTCCATCATCGGGACTTTCTGATCGCGGCGCCAATGCCGCGCTTGATCGCAGCCACAGCCTTCTTGCGCCCGAGGCGGAAGGCTGGCCAGAAGAACGGCTGCGCAGGATGGCGCGTGGTGCCGTATTCCTGAAGGTGCGGATACCGGACGTCGCCGTTGCCAGCTGTGATCGCCACCGCATTCTCTGGCACCACGGCGGCACCGCCGGGCTGAGAATAAGGTGGCGTGGTTTGACCGGGGCCGGTGACCACAATGGAAGATTTCAGGTCAGGAGCTGGGGTCGCAGGATCATCGGGCGCAAGCGCGCGCATCGTATCCGCGATCTTTTCCGCTTCACGCTCCAGCACCGGCTTTACCGCATCGCGCGCTGCTTTCGGGATCGCGCGCATGCGGCGCTGAAAACTGGACAGGCCACCATCATTTGCCATCAGAAGCTCCAGTCCCGGAAGTCGTCGATGATCATTGAGACGCCGAAAGGCACCTCGCGGGAATTGTCGCCAGCGGTTTCGCGGGTGTCATACCACCATGCCGCCAGCATCAGGACGGCTTCGATCAGCGCGGGCGGAACACCATCAGTGAAGTGCTCAACGATCTTGAAGCCCAAGCGGTGCTCGATCATATCCTGCGCAGCCTCGCCCTTGCGGGTCAGCAAGGCGTCATCAATATCGCCCATGTCAGGCGTGAAACCGATCTGCCCTTTAAGCTGGTCAAGCGTGACGATCATGGCGCGGCCTCCGATTTCCTGATCTTCGAATTGATTTGGAGGTCAACGAGTAGCCTGACCACGCTGTTTGCCGCGTCAAAGGCTTCACCGATCCCGATGATCAGCGCCTCCCATTCCCGCCAGGCGGCACCATCGGAAAGCACGAGCCTGAACCCAGCAATTCCAGAACCATGCGCCGCCTGCCAAAGTGCAGCCTGTCCCGGATCATCAGAATCAACAGCCAGCACGATCTGCATGCTGCGCGGGGCCATTGGCCCCCTAATCATTTCCACATGTTCGGATCCGACATAGGTCACATCCACAGTGGCCCATGAGACCCCCGGCGATCCGAGGCTTTCTGCCGACCGGATCAACAACCAATCACTCGGCTGACCGATATAGAGCTGAGATCCGGCTACGGCATAAAGCATGAATCAGCCGCCGCCCGGCGCGGCATTGATCTTAACAGAATTGCTATTGACCCAGAGACTGATATTCAGCTTCAGAACATTGTTCGCCGCATCTGTTGCCTCAACAGCCGATGCCACTTTGGCAATAAACATGCGCTCAGACGGCGTTCCGCCGACCGGAGCATCATTGAAGACGAGACGGAAAGCATAATCATGCAGCGTCTTTTCCGCTGCGAGACATGCGAGCTGACCCGCATCGGAGTAATCAAGGCCGCAGATGACTTCCATCGTGCCCGCATTCCGGGTGCCCTTGAGGCGCTTGGTGCGGTTTGCATCGATACCGTCGAAGGTGATTTCAGCGGCGGTATCACCAACCGTGCCAAGGTTTTCGGTCTCGCCAACCTTGACCCATTCCGGGTCATCAAAGTCACCGGCAAGCACATCCCTGCCCGGATCGGCAATCACGCGACCGATATAGAATTTCGTGCCATTAGACGCGAATAGCATCAGAAAGATCCTTTGTGTTGTCGCCGCTCCTCGCGTTGCTTCAGGCGGGAATGGCAGGGTTTACAGAGCGTTTGCAGGTTTGTCGGATCGAGCCGCCGCTCTGGTGCGACCCGCCGGGGAGTGATGTGATCCACCTCGCGCGGGGCTTTGTCCTCGCCGCAGATGCGGCAGTTCGGGTGCCGGTCGAGGTGAGCATCGCGGACCTTGCGCCAGTCGGCACCAAGCCCGCGTTGCGAGGCGGAAGGCCTGTCTTTGTCGAAACGGGCCTTCCGTTCAGCCGCCCGCTTCGCCTCGCAGGGGCAAAGGATCTTCGGCGCGACCCTATGGCCGCAGCGACAGATCCGGGGCGGCTTCGATGGCATCAGGGCACCGGGCGCTCATCAGGCGACAGGATCGCCACCGCGCCCGCTGCAAGGCTGGTGCCGCCGGTCTTCGTCAGCACAAGGCGGATAAACCGCTTCCAGCCGAGGTAGCCGAGCCGGTAAGCCGAGGCCGCAGCCAGGACGGCAGGCGCATTGTTCTGCACCTGATCCGCCGCAACATCGGCCCAGCCGCTGGTGCCCGTGTCACTTTCCTGAAGCTTGACGCCGAAAGCACCGGCGGCTTCGATGGCCCCCGTATTCACGGCGAAGGCAACGCGCTGGTTGCCCAGCAGGTCGATGGCGACGCCATTGGCGTTTGCGGCAAGAACCGCAGGCGCGAGGGCTGGCACCACTTTGATATCGGAATAGAGATCACGCATGTGACAGTTCCTTACGAGGTGGACATTTTCAGCTTGCGGAACCGCGCGGCCTGCAAGACGCCGCCGCCCACGCGCCGGTTGGCGTGGATGCGGGTCAGGCCATTGGTGCGGCGGGTGTAGGGATCGACCAGAATGTCGAGGCCCAGGCGGTCGAGGATGCGGTAAGCCGAGAAATCCCCGTAGATGATCGGGAAGGCATCAGCAGCGATATCCGGCATGTCGATCATTTCGACCACCGGACGCCCGAGGATCGTGGCGGGCTGGCCTGCCTGATAGGAGCGCTGCCAGAGGTAATTGGCCTGACCATCCTTCAGCTTCATGACCGCCGCCAGCGTGGTGCCGTTCATGGCCCAGACACCCGCATTGCGATAGCTGGCGGGCATCGCATACATCAGCGAGATCAGCGCATCAGGATCGACACCGCCCGCGCTGCCGTTGACGGTGTGAGCGATACCGGCATGGCGCATGAAGCCCTCCGGCTCTTTGACACCCTCACCCCAGACAAAGGCAGTCGCTTCGGTCTTGCCGAAGTCCTCGGCCAAGGCACTGCGCACCTCGGCCTCGGCCTGCGGCGCGTCTGACAGCAGCCGGTTGGAGATATCGACGAACGTCGCAAGTTCCTTCACCGCCAGTTCCTTCTGGCCGAAGGTGATGGCCGATTCCTCGCGCTCCTCCGTCTCTCCCACCCATTTCGCATTGGTCAGGTCGCCGCGCGTTGGGTAGATCGTCGAGGGTGCCGTGGTGCCGCGCACCGATGCAACAGACCGAATGGGCGAGAACTCGACCAGATCGCGTATGATTTCCGAGGACAGTTCCGGCGGCGCGAGATAGCCGCCGTCAGGATTACTGGCGACAGTCAGCGCCTTCTTGTCCTCTTCCGAGATCGCATCTCCCCGGCTGAGATAGGCGGCAAAGGCCTTGCGCTCGACCGATGGCTCATCTTCGGTTTTCTGCTTGCCGGGATCCGGGCGGTTTGTCTTGGCCTCGACCTTATCCATCCGGCCGCCAAGTTCGGTCATCTTGGTTTCGACAAGCTTGGTGAGGTCACCAATGGCCTTGGTCACCATGTCGTTCGGATCATCTTCCTCGCCCTTCAGGGTAAGCAGGGTGCTGCCGAGCTGCATGGTCTTTGTCAGGTGTCGCATGGATTACCTCGCTGAGAGCTGCGCCGTGGCGCGTTGGAGTGCGGCGGTCAGGCGCAATGCGCCCACCGCGTCTTTCGCGCTGGTGACCCGCGCGCCGGGGTGGCAAGGAATGGTCACAAGTGACACTTCCATGAGTTTCAGATCGGTGATGTTGCGGCCCCGAGGCTGGCGGCGCTGGCCAGTCGCGCCCGTGAAGCCGATGGAAATGCCGCGCACCGCACCGGCTTTGATAAGCGCGTGAACCTCATCGGCGCGCTTGACCGCGCCCACCAGCAGACGGCCTTTGACATAGAAGCCATCGGCGCGCTCTTCGGCATGATCCCAGACGCCAATCGGTTCGCCCTGATCGTGGCCGAACAGCATGGGCATCGGAAGCTGGACGCCCGCAAAGGCACCCTTCTGGATCATGTCGCCCACACGGTCAGCCGTGGCGAAAGGCCAGGCAAGCGCCTCGATGGCACCAGCATCACCGGCAACGAACTTGGTTTCGATCTGGAGGCGATCCATCAGACAGCCCCCTTTGAGAAGGCGCGGCGCGACCCCGCGAAATCATCAACTTGCTCCTGCACCCACCGGCCCGCTTTCAGGAGGCGCAGGGCGGCATCAAAGCTGAAGGGCACAGGCTGGCCGTCCTCGCTGGCCTCCCAGCTCAGGATGCAGCGGGCGAGGCTGCGCAGGCGGCAGGTTTCTGCGTTATCGGCAGAGATCCGGCCTTCGTCATCGGCCATGTCGGCGCGATCATCCATCATCTTGACCCGAGCACGGGCCTGAACCGAGCTATCAGGACCAGCGATCAGCAGACGGATGCCGACCGGCTTGCCGTCATAGGGGCCGAGCAGATCGAGCCAGCGCCCCCGGTCCTGATCCTCGGCGATATTTGCAACTTCAGACAGGTTCATCAGGGTTCTCGTTCTTTGGTGAGGGAATTTCTTTTTCTGAAGGATCAGGAATTTCTTTTTCCGGATCACGCATGCCTTGCGTGATGTTCGGATTCAGGAACTCATCGCCGCCCTCGCGAGGCGGCAGGCCCAACCAGTTGCGCCCCTCGTTCGGGTTAATGGTGCGCGAGGCGATCAGGCTGTTGATTACCGTGGCGCGGGTGGCGAGATCGGCGCGGGTCAGGTCATCGCGATCAAAGCGGATCGCGTGACTGGGCCGGTCTTCAGGCAGGAACAGGGCGCGGCGCAATGCGCCCTCAAGACCCTTGAGCCATGCTTCGAGGGTGTAACCAAGAAACTCGCGCCCCTTCTGTTCGCTGTTCGACCATGTGGCGCGGGACAGATCGCCCACCATCGGGGCCGGGATGTTGAAGATCCGAGCCAGTTCCTCGATCTGGAAGCGGCGATTTTCGAGGAACTGCGCATCGGTCGAGTTGAACGTGAAGGGCGTAAATTCTGCGCCATCGGCCAGCACGGCTGTCTTGCCGGTCGCATTCTCGCCCTCATGCGTGGCCCGCCAGGCAGCGATGATCTTCTTGACCGAATCCTCGCCAAGGCCTTTCGGGAATTTCAGGGCACCAGACGGGCGGGCACCGCGCGAGAACAGGCGGGCGGCGTGACGCTCCAGGGCGATTGCAACACTGATGGCCTCGCGGGCCAGCGTAAGCGGAGCGCGCCCGAGCGGCGGCAGAAGGTGGATTACATCCTGCGGATTAAGCGTTGCGGCGTTCAGCTTGTAGGCCCGTTCGCCCGTGGTCTGGTCGATATCGACCACCATGATGCCGGGCATGTAGCGGATGATTTCCAGCGGACGCCCGTCGCTGGCGCGGACCACAACCGCCATGCCGCCCTGATCGAGCGTCAGGGCATCGATCACGATCTGGCGGAAAAACTCAAAGCTGGAGGTCCAGCCGTTCACCTCGTCCCGCAGCAGCGGCAGGAGCTGGTGCGAATTATCATTGGTCTCGGTGCCGCCCGCAATGCTCTTCACGAACACGTCGAGCGAGGCGACAGCCTCCGAGATAAGCTGGATTGCGTTCGCAACAACCGGGACTCGCATCGCTTCGGCGGCAGTGACCGCGATCCCGGCGGCGCTCGGAGAAGCGCCCGTGATCAATTCCCACCAGCTTGCAGCGCTGGAGAGCGACTTAGCTTCGACCGGAACGGCCTTCTTGGAGGATCGACGTTTGCTCATCTTTCAGTTTATGCCGCATCCAGACCAGGGCTGTGCAGGTGGCAAACCGTAGAAAGTCGTTGGTTTTCGTTGGTCCTCTTCGATTTCAGCCAGTCCAGAAGCTCAGATCGGAAAGCGAAATAGCTCCCGGCTCCCTCCGGCTGATAGATCGGGACGCCCGGCATTTTGGCCAATTTCCGCACGGTGTCGCGCGACAGTCCGAGAACACGGGCGATGTTGTCGAGGCCCCAGATCGGGCGGTTTGGTTCCAGAATTTCATCCACTCGCCAGCGGTCAAGCAGCGGTTGGTCTGAGATTTCCGCAACGTTCTCGACAGATTTCCCAAGTTCCTTCATGGTTCTCACCTCTCATTCCAGAAATTCTTCAACGAAAAAGCCTATTTAGCCGCCCTCTAGCGCTTGCCTCCCCGCGCCGGTCCCCGCCTTAGGCCCAAAGTCGAGGACCACCCCCGGGGTCAGGCCCTACCGGCGACCGACGCGGCGGCGAGGTCGACACCCGCGACCGGATGGCCGCGCTGCACCCGACCGATGGCCCGCCGCGCCCCGGCCAGCACCGCGCCGAGCGACATGCCGTGCTTCCCGACCATCTCGGCCAGCAGCGACATGACCTCGCGCGCCGCCGCGTCTTCCTCGCTGACCACTGGCGGCATCCGCATTGCCTTGGCTGTCATCGCGCCTTCCTCCTTTCCTCGATCCATCGCTGCACAATCCCTTCCTCGATCCTGTCACCGGCCCTCGGCGGGCTGCGGATCGGCAAGAGCCAAACCGCCTCACCGGCATGCTCTGCCCGCTGAGCCAGCTCATCGATTGGGGGGTGCTCGAAACGCTTCAGCCAGGCGCTCCAATTCTCAGCACCTGAGCCGCTGACCGGGATCGGATGCATCGAACGTTTGGGCGCAGCGTTTGAACCCGCGTTTCTTTGGTTCAAATTTGGTTCAGCCTTATAGGGGGGTCTGGGGGGGAATGCAGAACTGCACCCTTTTACACGCAGATCTGCACCCTTTTTGGCTGCGGAAAGGGGTGCAGGATTGCACCCTTTCTCTGGATAAAATGGTGCAGCGCTGCCCCCTTTTTCTTCACCCGGGAACAGGAAGGAAATCGACAGCTTGTTGCCCCTGCCCCGGCCTGCGCTGCGCTCGATCCAGCCGCCAGCTTCGAGGCTGGAGAGGCCACGCTTGACCGTATCGACCGACACCGAAAGCGCGTCCGCAAGCGCGGGCAATCCAGGCCTGCACTCGGCACTTTCGTGATGGGCAAACTGTGAGACGAGGACGCAGGCGAGCAGCTTGGAGCGGTCAGGCAGATCCGGGTCAGCGAGGATCGCCTTCTGCCAGTCCCACCGCAGCCGGTTCCACGAGCGCGGCTTCCGGGCCTCGCTGATCGAGGTCACGTTAGCCATGCATCACCGCCTTCAAGCGACGAATCAGAGCAGAAATCTGAGGTCCGTCCGGAATATTGCTGCCTAAAATACGGAGAACATTCCGGGCCGTATCAGGAACACGGCTGGAACATTTTGTGCGGATTTTGTGCGGATTTTTTTGTGTAGTATTTGGTTTGTTCTGTCTTTTCTCTCCGGTTCCTGCAAATGGAGCCAGGTAAGTTTCTTTTTTTCTTGCAGTATTTTCAGGGTGCGAGTAATCCCGGCGGCGGGACACCTCTCCCCAACGAGAGGCATCTATCTGTAAGGATATCAGATATGGCACTCACCGCCCCGGCCGCGCGCCCGGTCAATCCGCGTTTTTCTTCGGGCCCCTGCGCGAAGATCCCTGGCTTCTCCCTCGACATGCTTGCTGATGCGCCGCTGGGCCGCTCGCACCGTGCCGCTGTTGGCAAGGCAAAGCTGAAAGAGGCGATTGACCTTACCCGTGACATTCTTGGCGTCCCTGCAGATTACCGCATCGGGATCGTTCCTGCCTCTGATACCGGCGCTGTTGAGATGGCGCTCTGGTCGCTGCTGGGCGAGCGCCCGGTCGAGATGCTGGCCTGGGAGTCGTTTGGCGAGGGCTGGGTGACCGATGTGGTCAAGCAGCTGAAACTCGACGCGACCGTGCGCAAGGCGCCTTATGGCGAGATTGTTGATTTTACTCAGGTCGATTTCAACAAGGATGTGGTCTTCACCTGGAACGGCACCACCTCGGGCGTGCGCCTGCCGAACGCGGATGTGATCCCGGCGACCCGCCAGGGCCTGACCATTTGCGACGCCACCTCGGCGGCTTTCGCGATGGATCTGGACTGGACGAAGCTCGACGTCACCACTTTCTCCTGGCAGAAGGTGCTGGGCGGTGAAGGTGGCCATGGGGTGCTGATCCTGTCGCCCCGCGCCGTTGAGCGGCTGGAGACCTATACCCCCGCCTGGCCGCTGCCGAAGATTTTCCGCCTGACATCAAAAGGCAAGATCTCGGAAGGGATCTTTGTCGGCGAGACCATCAACACGCCGTCGATGCTTTGTGTGGAAGACTATCTGGTCGCGCTGAAATGGGCGAAGACCATCGGCGGGCTGAAAGGCCTGATCGGGCGCTCCGAGGCCAATGCGGCTGAGGTGAAAACCTTCATCGAAGACAAAGCCTGGATCGCCAATCTGGCGGTGGATCCGGCAACGGCCTCCTGCACCTCGGTCTGTGTGAAATTCACCGATCCGCGCATCACCGATGGCGCTGCTTTCGCCAAGGCTGTCGCGAAACGGCTGGAAAAAGAAGGCGTGGCGCTGGATGCCGGCGCGTATCGCGATGCGCCTCCGGGCCTTCGCATCTGGTGCGGCGCCACGGTCGAACAGGCCGATGTGCGGGCGCTGATGCCCTGGATCGAATATGCCTTCAACGCCGAGATTGCGGCGCTGACTGTCGCTGCCTGATCCCTTTCGGGGGCGTTCGCGCCCCCATCTCCCCCTGAGCCCCCCCATTCAAGGAGCCCCGCAATGGCCCCCCGCGTTCTCGTATCCGACGAACTGAGTGAAACCGCCGTCCAGATCTTCCGCGACCGTGGCGTCGAGGTCGATTACATGCCGAAACTCGGCAAGGACAAGGAAAAGCTGGCCGAGATCATCGGTCAATATGATGGCCTCGCGATCCGTTCGGCCACCAAAGTGACCGAGAAACTGCTGGCCGAGGCGACCAGGCTGAAGGTCGTGGGCCGCGCCGGGATCGGTGTCGACAATGTCGATATTCCGGCGGCGTCGAAAAAGGGCGTGATCGTGATGAACACGCCGTTCGGGAACTCGGTGACGACCGCAGAACATGCGATTGCGATGATGTTCGCGGTGGCGCGCCAGCTGCCGGAGGCCTCCGTTTCGACCCATGCCGGCAAATGGGAAAAGTCGAAATTCATGGGGGTTGAGCTGTTCAACAAGACCCTCGGCGTGATCGGGGCCGGCAATATCGGCGGCATCGTCTGCGACCGCGCGGTGGGTCTGAAGATGAAGGTCGTGGCCTTTGACCCCTTCCTCTCGGAAGAGCGCGCGAAACAGCTTGGCGTCACCAAGGTCGAGCTGGATGAGCTGCTGGCCCGCGCCGATTTCATCACACTGCATGTGCCGCTGACCGACAAGACCCGCAGCATTCTGAATGCCGAAAACATCGCCAAGACGAAGCCGGGCGTGCGGATCATCAACTGCGCACGCGGCGGGCTGGTCGATGAGGCGGCCCTGGCCGAGGCGCTGAAATCCGGCCATGTCGCCGGTGCGGCTTTTGACGTGTTCGAGACCGAACCGGCCACCGAGAGTCCGCTTTTTAACCTGCCGAATGTGGTGGTGACGCCGCATCTGGGGGCCTCGACCACCGAGGCACAGGAGAATGTTGCCCTTCAGGTGGCCGAGCAGATGTCGGATTACCTGCTGACCGGCGCGGTCTCGAATGCGCTGAACATGCCGAATGTGACCGCCGAAGAAGCTGCCGTGATGGGGCCGTGGATCAAGCTCGCCTCGCATATCGGCTCGTTCATCGGGCAGATGACGGATGAGCCGGTCAAGGCGGTGAACATCCTTTATGATGGTCGCGTGGCGGATATGAACCTGCCGGCGCTGAACCAGGCGGTGATCGCGGGTGTGCTGAAGGCGCATAATCCGGATGTGAACCTGGTCTCGGCTCCGGTCGTGGCCAAGGATAAGGGCATCCAGATCTCGACCACGCGCCAGGACAAAACCGGCTCGTTCGATGCCTATATCAAGGTGACGATGGTGACCGATAAGCGCGAGCGTTCGGTCGCGGGGACTGTATTCTCGGACGGGAAGCCGCGTTTCATCCAGATCAAGGGCATCAATATCGATGCAGAGATCGGGGCGCATATGCTGTACACCACCAATGACGATGTGCCGGGGATCATCGGCCTTCTGGGCATGACCATGGGCAAGAACAACGTCAATATCGCGAACTTCACGCTGGGTCGTTCGGCGGTGGGCGAGGATGCGATTGCGCTCTTGTATCTCGACAATGCGATTGACCAGAAAGTGGTCGAGACGCTGGAGGCGACGGGCATGTTCCAGCAGGTCAAGCCGCTGGTGTTCGACGTCGCGTGATCTGGCAGGTTCCGGAATGCGGGGGCCAGCCCCCGCAGCCCCCGGGATATTTTCAGACAGATGAAATGAAAAAGGGAGCCTTTCGGGCTCCCTTTCTTTTATGCGTGGCTGCCCCAGGGGCCGTGATGGATGGGTTTGCCGTCGAGGCGGTCAAAGCCATGGGCACCGAAGAAGTCGCGTTGAGCCTGGAGCATATTGGCGGTGCCGCGCGCCGTACGCATCAGGTCGAACCAGGCGAGGCCGGCCGAAAGCGCGGGCAGGCTGTGGCCTTTCAGCGCGGCGGTGGCGACCACGCGGCGCAGCGCCTCGTGATGCTGTTTCAGGAGATCGGTGAAGGCCGGCGCGAGGATCAGGTTGCGCGCGGGGTCTTCGGTCAGCGCCTGGGCCATATGGTCGAGCATGGCCGAGCGGATGATGCAGCCCTCGCGCCAGACCTTGGCGCATTCCGGCAGTGGCACACCCCAGTTCCAGGTTTTCGAGGCACTATCGAGCATGGTGAACCCCTGGGCATAGCACAGGATCTTGCCCGCGATCAGCGCCCCTTCGAGGTCTTTCAGCGTGAGCGCCCCGGCAAGCGGCTGCGGGCCGGGGCCGAACACCGTCTCGCCGGCGCGGCGCTCAGAAAGGCGCGAAGAGACATTGCGCGCCATCACCGCCGCCTCGATCACCGGCACCGGGGCGGCGAGGTGCTGCGCCTCGATCGCGGTCCAGCGGCCGGTGCCTTTCTGGCCGGCGGCATCAAGGATCACATCAAGCATCGCGCTTCCGGTTTCCGGGTCAACCGCGCGGGCGACATGCCCCGAAATCTCGATCAGGTAAGAGCGCAGCGCACCCTCATTCCAGGCCTCGAACACGCCGGCAATGCCGGGCGCCGCCATGTCGAGCCCGTCGCGCATCAGGCCGTAAACCTCGGCGATCATCTGCATATCGGCATATTCGATGCCGTTATGGACGGTTTTCACGAAATGGCCGGCGCCGCCCGGCCCCATCCATGTGGCGCAGGGCGTGCCCTCATGTTTCGCGGCAATCGCCTCCATGATCGGGGCGATACGATCCCAGGCCGCCTTCGGGCCGCCCCCCATGATCGCCGGACCGTGACGCGCGCCCTCTTCGCCGCCCGAGACGCCCATGCCGATATAGGGAACGCCCTGTGCGACCGCATCGGCAGCCCGTCTTTCGGTATCGTGGAAATTTGCGTTTCCGGCGTCGATGATCAGATCATCCGGCCCGAGAAGCGGCCTGAGCGCCGCGATCATCTGATCGACCGGATCCCCCGCCGGCACCATCAGGATGATCGCGCGCGGCACGGCAATCGCCGCCACCAGATCCGCCAGGTCCCTTGCCGGGGTGATGCGCGTGGCCAGTTCCCCCGCCCCGGCATGGAACGTCCCGGTCACATCATGACTGCGGTTCCACACCGCGATCCGGTGCCCCTTTTCCGCGATATTGAGCGCGAGCGCCGCGCCCATCACCCCAAGCCCGACCAGACCGATTTCCGCCAGCGCCATCTGAGTCTCCTGAATTGATGTCGCCCCCGTTTAGCCGCTGCGCTGTGTTAGCGCAAACACTCCCTGCGAATGTTTGCGCCTCCGGAAACTGACTGACTTGCGGCCAGGGGGCTCACGGCCTAAGCCTTGCCCGATCACGCCGCCCGGAGCAATCCCGGCCGGGTCGTGCAGATGCAGGAGCCTCCCATGCGCAGCTATGCAATCGGCGATATTCACGGCCATCTCGATCTGCTGAAACGCGCGCATGACCGGATCGCGGCGGATATCGCGCTCTGTGGCGCGGCGCCGGTGGTGCATCTGGGGGATCTGGAAGATCGCGGGCCGGACAGTCGCGGCGTGATCGACTGGCTGATGACCGGTATGAAAAGCGGCGAGGACTGGGTGGTGCTGAAGGGCAATCACGACCGGCTCTTCACGCAGTTCATCCAGGATCCCTGGTGGGCCGATCCCTGCCTGTCGAACCCCTATAACTGGCTGCATCCGGCGGTTGGCGGCGCCGAGACGCTGCGCTCTTACGGGATCCGCGCCGCCGGTGATCGCCCCGTTGATCCGGTTCACCGTGAAGCGGTGGAGAAGGTCGACCCTGAACATCTGGCCTTTCTGCAAAGCCGCCCGACCAGTCTGCACCGCGGCGATGTCTTCTTTGCCCATGCCGGTATCCGGCCCGGCGTTGCCCTGGAAGATCAGGCCGAGGATGATCTCGTCTGGATCCGCAAGGGCTTTCTCGACGACCCACGCGACCATGGGCCGCTGATCGTGCATGGCCATACGGCGCTGGACCACGCAACGCATTACGGCAACCGGGTGAATATCGACAGCTCTGCCGCCTATGGCGGGCCGCTGACCGCCATTGCCATCGACGGGCGCGAGGTGTTTTTGCTGACCGATCAGGGCCGGGTGCCGCTGCGTCGGGGCGCGCTCTGACACGGCTTTGGACTTTCCCTGCCCGGGCTTTCGCGCCATCCTCGGCTGGCAATGAGGATTGGGGCGGGATCACATGACCGGGATCTATATTCTGTCTGCCGCGCGGACGGCGATTGGCGGCTTTGGCGGCTCGCTTGCCGGGTTCGCGCCGCATGCGCTGGCGGTGGAGGTGGCGCGTGAAGCGGTGACCCGGGCCGGTGTGGCGCCAGAGCGGATCGAGACCACCGTTTTCGGCCATGTGATCCATACCGAACCGAAGGATATGTATCTCTCGCGGCTGGCCTCGATTGGTGCCGGGGCGCCGGAAGCCTCGGTTGCGATGAATGTGAACCGGCTTTGTGGCTCGGGGCTGCAGGCGGTGGTTTCGGTGGCGCAGAGCCTGATGCTGGGCGAGGCGCGGGTGGGGCTCGCGGGCGGGGCCGAAGTGATGAGCCGCTCGCCCTATGCGATGACGACGGCCCGCTGGGGGCAAAAGATGGGCGATACGGCCGTGCTGGATATGATGACCGGCGCGCTGACCTGCCCGTTTGGGACCGGCCATATGGGGGTGACGGCCGAGAATGTCGCGACCGGGGCCGGAATCAGCCGCGAGGACCAGGACGCCTTCGCGCTGGAAAGCCAGAGTCGTGCGGCAGAGGCGATTGCGGCGGGGCGCTTCGACAGCCAGATCCTGCCGGTGGAGATCGCGTCGCGCAAAGGCGTGGTGCAATTTGCCCGGGATGAGCATCCCAAGCCCACCACCATCGAAGCGCTGGCGGGCCTGCGCCCGGCCTTTCGCAAAGACGGCACCGTCACGGCAGGCAATGCCAGCGGGCTGAATGACGGCGCCGCGGCACTGGTTCTGGCGCGGGAGGATGCACTGGACGGCGCCGTGCCGCGCGCCCGGATCCTCGGCTGGGCGATTGCCGGGGTTGTCCCGAAGGTGATGGGGCTGGGCCCGGTGCCGGCGGTACAAAAGCTCTGCGCGAGGCTGGGCCGGACGCCGCAAAGCTTTGATCTGGTCGAATCGAATGAAGCCTTTGCGGCCCAGGCCATCGCGGTTAACCGGGCGCTGGATCTGGATCCGGCACAGGTCAACCCAAATGGAGGTGCAATCGCCCTGGGCCATCCGGTGGGCGCGACCGGCGCGATCATTCTGACCAAGGCGCTTTATGAGCTGGAGCGCACCGGCGATGGCACCGCCCTGGTGACCATGTGCATCGGCGGCGGTCAGGGCATCGCACTGGCGGTGGAACGCGTGTGACGCCCGGTTTCCGAACCGGAAACCGGACCGGAATTTTTCTGAAAAATTCCGGCGCGGGCGCTGCGGCTTACCAGAGCCGCACCCGCGAGCGGGCGGATCTGCCCTCGGCATCGATCACGCTGAGGGTGACAAAACCGGTACCGGAAAGGGCCAGGATGGTCTCCCGCTCCGACGATCCCACCGCCATCGGCGCACCGTCGATCAGCCAGGTGAAGGGGGCTGTGCCACCCGAGACCTTCACTTTCAGGCCGGACCGCAGCAGTTCGACCTCGGCCCCGTCGGGGGGGAAATCAACCTTCGGTGCATTGATCCCGGCAAAGGCAGCATTGCGTGGCCGGAAGCGTTGCAAAGGCGGTGGCAACTGGCGGTTCGAAACCAGCAGCGTTGCAGGCGGCGCCGGGGGTTGCGGCACCAGCGCCGGTTGCAGCCGGGAAAAGGCCTGAAACAGCACCGGAGCCGCGACATCGGCACCAAAAGCGCCCGGCACCGGCGTGCCATCGGCGCGGCCCATCCAGACCCCGATCACATATTGCCCGTCATAGCCGATCGCCCAGGCATCCCGATACCCGTAAGAGGTGCCGGTCTTATAGGCCAGCCGGTTCGACGGCGCCCCGGGCGGCGGCGCCAGACCGGCAAGGATATCCCCCACCTGCCAGGCGGCCACTTCCGAAACCACACGCGCGCCCTCGCTCCGCGCGCCATCCCGGCGCCAGATCAGCGGCAGCGACACGCCACCCCGCGCCAGCGCAGCATAGAGCTGCACCATATCCTGCAGGCTCACCCCCACGCCGCCCAGGCTGACCGCCAGCCCCGGCTGATCGCCCGGAATGCGGTAACCCATGCCCGCCTTCCCCATGGCCGAGATCAGCTTTGCCGGGCCAAGCGCGTCGGTCAGCGCCACAACCGGGATGTTCAGCGAAAGCTGCAAGGCCTCGCGCAGCCGGATCTCGCCGCGATACTGGCGGTCGAAATTCTGCGGCGCGTAATTGCCAAAACTCATCGGCTTGTCGTCGATCACCGTCTCGGGATGCGCGAGGCCCTCGTCAAAGGCCAGCGCATAGACAAGCGGCTTCAGCGTCGACCCCGGCGAGCGCAGCGCCTGGGTCATATCGACAAAGCCCTGGCGTTTCTCATCCTGAAACCCCGAGGATCCCACCGAAGCAAGGATCTCGCCTGACCGGTGATCGGCCACCACTATCGCGATCTGCAGCTGGCTGCCCCGCGCCCCGACCACCGCCGCCGCCAGGGTCTCAAGCCGCTGCTGCAGATCTTTGTCGATGGTCAGGAGATGCTCCTGCGCCGTCGGATCGGCCTTGCGGGCGCGGTCGGCCAGATGCGGCGCCACCGCCGGGAAGGATTTGCGCAGGCCCGGCACGGTCTCCGTCAGCGCGGCGCGGGCCTCTTCCTTGTCGATCAGGCCAAAACGCACCGCGCGGTCAAGCACGCGGTCGCGCGCGGCCTCGGCGCGGTCTGCCGCGCGGTCAGGGCGGCGGCTTTCCGGGCTTTGCGGGATGGCGACCAGCAGCGCCGCCTCGGCCGGGGTCAGCCGGGCCGGCTCTTTGCCGAAATAGGAAAGAGACGCCGCCCGCACCCCTTCGAGATTGCCACCAAAAGGCGCAAGCAGCAGATAAAGCGACAGGATCTCGTCTTTCGTAAGCTCCCGCTCCAGCTTCAGCGCGACCCGCATCTGCCGCAGCTTGCCGCCCATCTCGCCGGTGGTGCCCTCTTCCAGCAGCCGCGCCACCTGCATCGTCAGCGTCGATCCCCCCGAAACCACCCGGCCCGAGCGCGCCGCCTGCAACAGCGCCCGCGCCATCGCCCTGAGATCGACGCCGACATGGTCGCGAAAGCGGCGATCCTCGTAATTCAGGAGCATGTCGATATAGCGCGGATCAACCGCCGCCAGATCGACCTTGAGCCGCCAGCGCCCGTCCGAGACCGTATAGGCCCGGAGGAGCTCGCCATCGCGGTCCCTGACCTCGACCGAGGTGGTCAGTGCCAGCGGCGGCAGCACGGTCGCGTCGATCCAGCCATCAAAGGCATCGCGGGCGCTTGCGGCGAGCCAGAGACCCGCCGCAAGCGTCAGTAACCAGCGCGCGCGCATCTTACTCGGCGCTGACCGTCAGCCGGCCGCCGGCAGTGCGGGCGCGGAAGTCAGGCCGGTACATATCCTCGACCGAGGCCGCCGGGTGGTGGTAATTGCCGGGGCTGATCGCCCGGACGATATAGGCCACACGGAAGCTGTCTTTCGACGACCAGTCCACCTGGGTGATGAAACGGTCCTGGCGGAATTCGGAATGTGCGGTTTGACCCAGCACATTCAGCCAGCCCAGTTGCGCGGTATCGCCGCCCGAGATCAGGTTCGGGTTGTCGATCTCGAACCCGGCGGGCAGCGGATCGGCAAGGATCAGACGGCCCTCCGAGTAATCCCAGGGGGTCACTTCCAGCTCGACCACATAGCGGTTGCCGGTCACAACCTTGTCCAGCTCCACCGGCTCGCCATCCAGCGTAAAGTAGCTGCGGGTGATGGTATAGCCATTGCCGCCTGCCGGTTCAGGTTCGGCAGGGACGCCGAAAGTGGTGACGGTGAGATAGGTGTCACTGCCTTCATTCTTCACCACCACCGGCGCCGCGCCGTCCTGGATCACCCTGACCAGCGGACCATCGGCGGGCTTGCCGTCAATGGTGACGCCCGAAACATCCGGCGCGTCGATCAGCGCATTGGTCGCCATCAGCGCCCAGGTCGCTTCCTGGGTCGACAGCCAGCGCGGCGCGATGGCGATGCGGTTCACCAGTTCCTCGCGGTCAATCGCCGTGCTGCCGGCCTCGACCGCAAGGGTCAGGATCGCGGCTGTATCGCGGTAATTGGTGCCGTAATCGGCGCGCAGGATCTGCTCTTTGTCATCCGAAGGCAGCGCCAGTATCCGCGCGCCTGCCTTGCGGAACATCGCATCGGCGCGGGTCTGGTCGCCGTAAGAGGCCAGTGCCGCACCCAGCTGCGCCTGGGCCAGCGGGGTCGCGAAATCATCGCCTTTCACATCGGCAAAGTAACGCAGATCGCCGATTGCCGCCGCGCCTTCGCGCGCCAGAACCATCAGCGCATAGGCCAGATCGGTGCCGCCACCCCGGGTATTTGCGTCGAAATTCGACGCGTAGTTGACCCGATTGCGCAGGTTCGACAGCGCATTGCGGAAGGCCAGATCCGGTACCGCATAGCCCTGGGCCCGCGCCCGGCTGAGGAAGTCGGTCACATAGCTGTCCAGCCACAGATCACCCGAGGACGGACCCCAGAGGCCAAAACCACCGCCCGAGCCCTGGTTCATCAGGATCTCTGCCACCGCCTCGTCAATCCGTTTCTGGATGTCATCGGCATGTTTCAGATCCATCACCCGCGCCACCTGATCGAAATACAGAAGCGGCAGTGCGCGCGAGGTCATCTGCTCGGTGCAGCCATAGGGATAGCGGTCCAGCGAGGCGAGCAGCCCCGGCGCGTTCAGCCGCGCCAGCGGGCCGATGGCCATCACCGATTTGCCGGTGCCGCGCACCATATCCGTGAACACCGCCTCGTCGAAGGTGAAGGTCTCGCCCGCTTTCAGATCAAAGCGCGAGATTTTCGCGATTTCCGGGTCATTGACCTGGACCGGCAGTTTCAGATCCTTGACCAGCTCCTTGCCATCCGGCGTGGTCAGCGCAACCCGGATCTCCGAGACACCGACGCCCCCCGCGATCACATCGACGCCAAACTCGGCCTTGCCTTTATCCGACAGCGTCAGGACCGCCGGAACCTCGCCCAAAGTCAGGTCGTCAGAGGTGACGGCCAGCTTCATCTCGCCCGAGGGGCCGGTGGCATGGACGATCTCAAGGAGCAGCCGGCTCTGGTCGCCAGGCGCCATAAAGCGCGGCAGCGAGGCGGTCACCACCACAGGGTCGCGCACCAGGACATTCTTGTCGGCCTGGCCCACGCCGGTCTTCGACCAGGCAATCGCCATCACCTTCACCGAACCGTTGAAAGACGGCAGGGTAAAGGTCGTGCGGGCATAGCCATCGGCGCCCACCTCGACCGGGCCGGTGAAATAGGCCACCAGCTCTTCGGTCGGAGGCGGCGTTTGCAGCCGCGCCTGTGCCCCGGCATCACCGCCCGAACGCACCTCGCCCTCGGCCCCGTTCAGTCCGTCGATCAGACGGCCGTAAACGTCGCGGATGCCGATGCCCAGCTTGCGCTGGCCGAAATAATAGCCCTGCGGATCGGGGGCCTTGAAACCGGTCAGGTTCAGGATGCCCTCATCCACGGCCGCGATGGTGACATAAGCCGTCTCGCCGGCCTGAATGCCATCGACCTTGACCGCCACATCCAGCGGGCCACGCGGATCGGCCTCGTCGGCCATCTCGATGGTGGTGGAAAGGGCGCGTTTTCCGGGATCAACCTTTGCATAAGACAGGCCAAGCGCGCGCGACGGCACCCGTCCCGCCGCCACATCCATCGGGCGCAGCACCGAGGCGGTCACATAGACGCCCGCGCCCCATTCATCGGTGACGGTCAGCGGGATCACGTTCTCGCCTTCCTTCACCTCGACCGCTTCCATATAGACAAGGCGATTCGAAAGCACGGTGATCAGCGCGGTGCCACCGGCACGCGGCACTACCCTCAGCTGCGCGGTCTCGCCCGATTTATAAGCGGGCTTGTCCAGCGACAGTTCCAGCGTATCCGGCGTTGCCGAAACATCGGCGGGCGCATACCAGCCCGACCAGAAGCTGGTCGAGGTCACGGCGGTTTCCCCGTCGATCCGCTCGACCTTCAGCTCATACTCACCCCAGCCGACCGGCGCCGAGATCCGCACCGGATCGGCTCCGCCAAGCGTCGCGGTGCCATCGGCGACCTGGGTACGGGTGCTCACCGGCTCCCAATACCAGCTGCCATAGCTCTGATACCACTGCCAGTCATTCTCCAGCCGGGTCAGGGTCCATTTGACCTCCATCGGCGCGGGTTTCTGATCCGGGCCAATGCCTTGCAGCAGGAAGAGCGCATCAGACCCCTCGGCCACCACGCCATCGAATTCCGGTTTGACGCCGATCATCGCATTGGCAGGGGTGACGTTCTTTTCGATGCGGCGTTCAACCGGACGCCCCGAGCCTTCGGCAACCCGCACCACGGCGGTTGCGGTCAGCGGGCGATCGGCTTCGAGACCATCCGCGCCGGGAAGCGCAAGATCGAGCCGCGCCTTGCCCGCGTCATCGGTCGCGCCGCCCTGAAAGCTGTCCATCCGCGACTCGAAGGGCTGATCATAGCGGCCGAAGACATAGCCCGGCCAGGCTTTCAGCCCCTGGGCCGCGCGCAGATAGGTCTCGCCCTCGATCTCCATCGCCGCAGCCGGCGCCCCGAAGAGATATTTTGCGGTCAGGTCTATATTCATCCAGGGATCGGCCAGCGACAGGTCGCTCTCTCCGCCATCAAGTGCAAAGTCGATGCGCTCGGGCAGGAAATCCTCGACAAGGAACGTATACGAGGCCAGCGCCGCCGCTTCGGTATCGGCATAGACCGACAGAGACCAGGTGCCGCGCGGCGCGGCGCCGGCAACCGGCATCTCAAAGACATAGCCGCCTGCGCCCTGATCCGCGATCAGGCTGCGGGAATATTCAACACCGTCCGGACGCGTCAGGATCGCGGTCAGCGGCAGGCCGGCCACGGCCTCGGCTTTCGGATCGCGCGCGATGGCGGTGGCATAGACGGTCTCGCCCGCCCGATAGGCACCGCGATCGGTGGTCAGGAAGACATCGACCGGCGGCGCAGCCTCGCGCCCCTCGACCCCCCGGTCGGAGAGGTCGAATTCCGGATCGGTCAGCGACAGGAACGAGATATCCTTCTCGCCATCCGTTACCACCAGCAGTGCCGGGGCCGAGCTCGCAGTGCCGCGCAAGAGACCCGGTTCGAACCGGGCATAGCCCTGGGCATCGGTGGTCACCTCGGCCAGCGGCGTATTCGCCCGGTTCAGCAGCTGAACAGTGACGCCCTCTTTCGCGCCGGCAGTCCCAAGGCTGCGCACGAAGACATGCAGCCCGTCGACACCCGACATGCTGGTGACGCCCAGATCCGAGACCACGAACCACTGCCAGGCCGGTGGGAAGTCGTAATTGTCCTTGCCCGGAATCGCCGCCCGCAGCGCATAGATGCCGGCATCGCGGCCCTGCAGCGCCTCGGCCAGCGGCAGGCGGGTGGTGACATCCTTGTTCACCTCGACCTTCATCGAGGCCGAACCCTCCCAGACCTTCTCACCGATCTCGTCGGTGAAATAATATTCCGAGTAATAGTTGATAGGCGAGCCGAAATAGTCGTTCTGGATGGCGCGCAACATATTGCGGTCGCTGACCTTGAAAAGCTGCAGATCCAGCTTGTCCAGGTTGACGGTCTCGACCGGCAGCGCGGCATCGCCGGATTTCGGCAGCACATAGCCGCGGCCCGGGAAGCGCACCGCAGCGGTGCGGTCACCGACATAGACCGAGATTTCGATATCCTTTGCAAGCGTCTGGCCATCGGCGGCCGGCAGCCCCTCGCGGAAGGTCAGGGTATAGCGCTCGCCATGGACCAGGCCGGTGACGCAAAGCTTGCGCTTATCCGCCATCTCGACCGCCGTGCCGCCCGAGGGCAGCCGGACATAATCGCCGTAATCGACATCGGCGGGTTTCAGATCCTCGGTAAAGGTGGCGCAGACGCGCGGACGGGCCAGATCGGATTCGACCTGGTGCTCTTCGATGCGGAAGCCGTATTTGCTCATCGCATCATCGAGCATCGCGGCGGTATCGTCGCGTGGTTGCAGCGATTGCGCGAGGCGCAGCGCCTGGACCATCTCGCGGCCCATGCCCCGCTCTTCCATCAGCACTGCTGCAAAAACCAGGATCGAATGGCGCTGTGCCTTGCTGTCCGCGCGCAGATAGGCGTTCAGCGCGCCATACCAGGCCCGGGATTTGTACCAGCCCTTGTCCGACGACGACGGCCCATCGCCGACGATATTGGCGCGGCGGGCATATTCTGCCCAGGTATCGGCATCATCGAGAATCGCCAGCGCGGCGCCGGTCCGGTTCACGGCATTGACGAAGTTGAACTCGGCCTCGGCGGTGGCGGCCTGGCGCAGCAGGTCATCCGCACTCTGATCGCCGGTCGCATGGGTGCGGCCCAGCGCCGTTGCGACATCAAGCGCCGCTGAGAATTCCCCGTCGTAAAGGAAACTCAGCTCGGCGCGACGGTCTTTCGCGCGGGCCTCGGCGCCCGGGGCCGCGGCGACAACCCAGCCCGATTGCGCGCCAACAAAGCTTTCCGGAGCGCCGGGATCGGATTTCAGGAAACAGCTGCCATTGCGGTTGTTGAAGGTCCAGGCATCGCATTGGGTATTGGTGACACAGGCGCGTTCGCAGGCCTCGATGGTGGTGTCGAATACCGATCCGATATCGCCGCCCGGCAAATCCGAATCGCGCATGATGACCGAACGCCGCTCGGGGATAAGATCCTGCGCCGGCACCATTGAAGGCAGGGCGATTGCGGTCGCCATCACAAGAATTCTGACGAAATTGCGCATCACAAATACTCCCGTAGGCCGGCCATGGCACTCTTCCCAGCTTCGCACGCGCCCGCCCACCGGGCAAGGGCCGGGCGGGCTGCGCATGGGCGAAAGCAGATAGGGGTGAACCGAATTCTCCCCCGTTAACTCCTGCTTCATTTTGAACGGCGAAGGTGGTCCGGAAAACCGGACTTCCGCGCATAAATCGGGGTCCGGCGCGTGGAAACCCTGGTCCTGGATAAAGGCGGGAATGGAACTGTCAGAACGACTGGCCCTGGAAAGGCGCGCCAGGCTTGCGGCAGAACGCCTGCTGGCCCTGCGAACCCGCGAACTCGCCACCGCCGAAGAGCGGCTGGCGCGGCACAGCCGCAGCCTCGTCTGGCCACAACGTCAGGCGATGCCGCCATCGGCGCAACCGGATGCCCCGACATCCGCCGGGCCGGCCCGCGCACCGGCAGCCGCTGCGCCAGCATCCGCCTCCCGCCCGCCCGTCCCCGCTCCACCAGATGCCGGGGTGCCGGATACAGGGGTGCCAGTTCCGGAGGCGACAGATCCGGGGGCGACAGATCCCGGGGTGCCGGTTTCCGCTGCTCCGGCTCAGCCTGCACCCGTCTCCGCTGGCCCCATCACCGAGGCACCAATCTCTGCGGCGCCAACCCCTTCGGCACCGGCATCACCCGGATCGGCACCGCTTATACCCGACCCGACCCGTTCTGTTTCAGCGGATCCGGTCTCCGCCGCGCCCACCACATCAGAGCCCACCGCCCCCTTACCCACCGCCCCCATGCCTGCCAGCCCCGCGCCCGCCTCCCCTGCGCCGGGCGCATCAGTGTCTGATCTGTCCGGCTCACCCGAACCTGCCCGTCCTGGAGCCTATGCTGCCTTTGCCGAAGCTCTCCCGACAGACGCTTCCATTGCAACCGATCCCTCAGCCGCCTCCCCTGCGCCTCGCGCCGCCGTGCCCGGAGGCCCGCCTCCCATCCTGCCCGACAGGGCAGCCCCGGCCCATCCCGATCCGCTGCAGCCCATCCCGGCGGTGGCGACAGCCGCTGCCCATCCCGAGCCCGCCACAGTGGAATCGTCCCAGGACAGCCTGCCCCTCTCCGCCGCTGCCCCCGCCACTGCCACGCAATTCTCACATCGCGGGACCGGTCAGCCACATTCCGACGCGGAGCTTCCTGCCACTGCACCATCCGCCCTTGTTCAGGCCGTCGCAGCGGAGCCTGCGGCGCCGGTCACGGCTCCCGTCGACACCCCCGCTCCGGATCCGGCAAGCCTGAACGCACCCCCGCCGCAGAGGAACACTGCGCCAGGCAGCGAGGATCCATCCGCGCCCGTCGCTTTCATGCGCCATCCGACCAGACGCCCCCCCCCCACCGCGCGAGAGGTTCCGCCTGCCGCAACCGCACCAGCCGGGCACCCCCTCGCAACCGCCCCGCGCCTGCGGACGGATGTGGAACCATCCCCGGTCGCGGCAGCAAGAGAGCCCATCGCCCCCCCGGCCTTCCTCCGCGCCCGTCACAGCCGCGCGGGCTCTGCGCCCACCGCACCAGCGGATCAGCCGGAAAGACCGGTCACCGCCCCCCATGGCCGCGCGGCGGCCCCTGCGCCCATGAATACCGGCGCGACCACCGAACGGCGCAGACATCCCCCTGCCCCTGATCGGGCGGAATCCAGTGTGTCCCCGGGTCTGCCCCCGGGGCTGCCGGTCGCCTGTGCCGAGGCCTGGCCGGCGCTGGATGCTCTGCCCGACGGGCTCGCCCTGTTCGACCCGGCACACTGTCTGCTGGCCGCGAACCGCTCTTTCCGCATCACCTTCGGCATCGGCATCGGGACCGGAGCAACGGGGCTAAGCCTCGCCGAGATCCTCGACCATGCAACCGGCCATGGCCTCCTGCGCTCCGGCGACCAGCCCCTGGCGGACTGGCCGCCGGCGCAACCGATGCCGCAACCGCCGCCCGACCTTCTGCTGCAACTGGGTGATGGTGGCTGGGTCCGGCTTGCTGCCCGCTTTACCCGCGATGACGGGATGCTGTGCCAGGTCGTCGACATCACCCAACAAATGCGGATCTGGACCGCAATCGAGGCAATTCCCGATGGTTTCGTGCTTTTTGACAGCGAGGACAAAATGGTGATCTGCAACCAGAGTTACCGCGACATCTACAAGACCTCGGCCCCGATGATGTCCCCCGGCGTCACCTTCGAGGAGATCCTGCGTTACGGCCTCTCGCTGGGAGAATACCCCGAAGCCCGCGGGCGCGAGGAGGAATGGGTCCGCGCGCGAATGCTGGAACATCGCGGTCCCGCTGCCGAAGGCGAGCATCAGCTGAAAGACGGGCGCTGGCTGCGCTCGATCGACAAGGAAACCCCCGATGGCGGCCGAGTCGGGCTGCGGGTCGACATCACCCAGCTGCGCGAGCAGGCGGCGGCGCTCGAGGCCGCGCGCCTTGCGGCCGAGGCCGCCAGCCGGGCGAAATCCGCCTTCCTTGCCAATATGAGCCATGAGATCCGCACCCCGATGAACGGCGTGGTCGGCATGGCGGATCTGCTTTGCGACACAACGCTATCCGACGAACAGCGCCTCTTTGCCGAGACGATCCGCTCATCGGGCGAGGCGCTGCTGGTGATCATCAACGACATTCTCGATTACTCGAAAATCGAGGCCGAGCGGCTGACGCTGCATCCCGAGGATTTCGATTTCGAGCGCACCATCCATGAGGTGGTGATGCTTTTGCAGCCGCGCGCCCGGGAAAAAGGCATTGATCTGATGATCGATTACGATGTCTTCCTGCCCACACGCTTCACCGGTGATCCCGGGCGGCTGCGGCAGGTGCTGACCAATCTGATCGGCAATGCGGTCAAATTCACTGCCAGCGGCCATGTCCTTACCCGCGTTGTGGGGATGGAGGTGGAGGACGGTCGCCATCAGCTGCATGTCACGGTCGAGGATACCGGGATCGGCATTCCGACAAATCTGCTCGATCATGTTTTCGGCGAATTCTACCAGGTCGACGATGAAAGGAACCGCAAATTCGAAGGCACCGGTCTTGGCCTTGCCATCACGCGGCGCCTGATCGAACGGATGGATGGCGCGGTCTGGGTCGACAGTGAATATGGCAAGGGCTCGGTCTTCGGCTTCCGCCTCGCGCTGCCGCTGGCCGAGGATACCGGGCCGGAACGGCTGCCGGTCTCGATCGGGACCGCCCTGGTGGTCGATGACCAGTTCATCAACCGCACCATCCTTGAGCGCCAGCTGACGCCCTGCGGCACCGAGGTGGTGCTCAGCCGATCGGGCCAGGATGCGCTGGAGCGGATCGCCGCCGGGCTGATGCCGGATGTGGTGCTGGCCGATCACGAAATGCCGGGGATGGACGGGGTGGTTCTGGCGAAAAAGCTGCGGAAGGCGGGCTATGACAAGCCCCTGGTGCTGCTTTCCTCCAGCCCGCTTGCGGCGCGCGAGGCCGGAGGCGACGCGATCAATGCGATCTTGCAAAAACCGGTGCTCCGGGCCGAGCTGTATCGGCTGTTGACCAGCCTGACCCTGCCGGCCGAGCCGAAACCGGCCTTGCCCGAGGCCCAGCCCCCCGTCGCACAAAGCCTGCGCGCCATGCGGATCCTTGCAGCCGAGGATAACCGGACCAATCAGCTGGTGCTGCAAAAAATGCTGCGCTCTCTGGATATCGAGCTGCGTTTCGCCGGCAATGGGCATGAGGCGCTGGCAGAATGGGAAAGCTATCAGCCCGACCTGATCTTCATGGATGTCTCGATGCCAGGAATGGACGGGCGCGAAGCCACGCGGGCGATCCGCGCCAGCGAGGCGGCGCGCGGACTGAAACCGGTGCCGATCATCGCGCTCACCGCCCATGCGATGGAGGGCGATGAAGAGGGTATTCTTGCCTCGGGCATGGACCGCTACCTGACCAAACCGCTGCGCAAATCAGAGATCAGTGCCGTGGTGATGGAGTTTGCCGCCGAAGGCTGCCGCCCGCCGGAGACCGGCAGCCCGTTCTGACCGCTGGCCGGTTCTGATTACTGGCCCGTTCTGATCGCTGTCCGGTGACGGGCGCGCAGAGTGGAACACGCCCCATTCTCGCCCGGCCAGACCAGGTCGGGGAAAGACCGCGCGAGAGCTGACCACGCGCTCCGGGCCAGCATAGGGGCCGGCATCCGGGACAAGCGCGCGCGCCATCACCCTGCCTCCGAAACGCCCCGGGCAGCCGTCAGTGGCATCGCAATCCCCTCCAAACGGGCCGGCAGCGGCAAAGCCCTGCCGGTGCCCCCTCCGTGACGCGACGTTTTCTTGACGCGAAGGTAAACCTGATTGCATCACAGCACCGCAGAGCACATGTCTGAAACAACGAGTCAGGAAACACGACCATGCCCAACGAAGAGCAGATGACCATCCGCGAGATGTGTGACGCTTTTGACGTCACCCCGAGGACGCTGCGCTTTTACGAGGCGAAGGAGCTGCTTTCCCCGATCCGCAAAGGCGCACAACGGCTTTATACAAAGCGCGAAAGGGCGCGGCTGACCATCATCCTGCGCGGCAAACGCTTTGGCTTTTCGCTGGAAGACATCCGCCAGGTGCTGAATCTCTATGCCCGCGACGGATCCAACCTCGCGCAGATGGAACATACATGGGCGCTGGCCCAGGATCGGCTGCGCGCCATGGAACAGCAGCGCGACGAGCTGACGCTGGCAATCGCCGATCTGAAAGCCGAGCTGGAGGCCGGCGCGGGCCTGATCGCTGCCACCCGCAGCCAGGGCCCGGGCAAGGATGCGGGCAAGCCCTGACAATAACCGCCGGATAATAACCGCCGGGATGATTGCCGCAGGGTCGGGAGAGCCCGCGCGACAGTCCTGGATCAGACCTGAAGGGAGAGAGCAATGACAGGCTATAACGCACCGGTGAAGGATATGCAGTTCCTGTTGCATGATGTCTTTGCAATCTCTGTCCTTGATATCCCGGGCTACAGCGACCTTGACCGCGCCTTTACCGGCGCCGTGCTGGAAGAGGCCGGCAAGGTCGCCTCCGCCGTGCTGGCCCCCCTGAACGCGACCGGCGACCGCCAGGGTTGCGTGCTGGAAAACGGCAATGTCCGTACGCCTGACGGGTTCAAAGCCGCCTTTGCAGCGATGAAAGAGGGTGGCTGGACCGCACTTGACTGCGATCCGGAATATGGCGGCCAGGGGCTGCCCTATCTGGTGAATTGCGCCGTGGGCGAGATTTTCGTCTCGGCCAATATGGCCTTCAACATGTATCAGGGCCTGACCCATGGTGCGGTTTCGGCCATCCACACCCATGGCACGGACGCGCAAAAGGCGATGTATCTGCCGAAGATGATCGCCTGCGACTGGACCGGCACCATGAACCTGACCGAGCCGCATTGCGGCACCGATCTGGGCCTCTTGCGCACGAAAGCCGAGCCGCAGGAGGATGGCTCTTACCTGATCACCGGTCAGAAGATCTTCATCTCGGCCGGCGACCATGATCTGGCGGAAAACATCATCCATCTGGTATTGGCCCGCGCGCCCGGCGGCGGCGAGGGCACCAAAGGCATCTCGCTCTTCATCGTGCCGAAGTTTCTGGTGGGTGAGGATGGCAATCCCGGGGCGAGAAACGGCGTCTCAACCGGCAAGATCGAAGAGAAAATGGGCATCCATGGCAATGCCACCTGCGTGCTGAATTACGATGGCGCGAAGGGCTGGCTGCTGGGCGATCTCCACAAGGGGATGCGGGCCATGTTCACCATGATGAACGAGGCGCGTCTGGGGGTGGGCCTCCAGGGCTATGCGGTGGCAGAGGCTGCTTATCAGAACGCCGTTACTTACGCGAAAGACCGGCTCCAGGGCCGGGCGGTGACCGGGGTGCAGAACCCGGGTGGCGCCGCCGATCCGCTGATCGTGCACCCCGATATCCGCCGGATGCTGATGGATCAGAAGAGCTTTGTCGAAGGCGCCCGCGCGCTGACCTTCTGGGGCGCATCGCTGATCGACCGTGCGCATCGCTCGGATGATGCGGCGGCAGATGGGCTGATCGGGCTCCTGACCCCGGTGATCAAGGGCTTCCAGACCGATAAGGGCTTCGAGGCTGCGGTGCAGGCACAGCAGATTTTCGGCGGCCATGGCTATATCGAAGAACAGGGGATGAGCCAGTTCGTCCGTGATGCACGGATCGCCATGATCTATGAGGGCGCGAATGGCGTCCAGGCGCTGGATCTGGTCGGGCGCAAGCTGGCAGCGGATGGCGGCAGGCATGTGATGGCGTTTCTTGACCTGATCAAAGCCGAATGCCGCGCCCATGACGGGGATAAGCGGATGCAGCCTTTTGCCGGGGCGCTGAAATCCGCGTCGAAACAGCTGCAGGCGGCGGCACTGTATTTCATGCAAAACGGCATGAAAAACCCGGATGCGGCGCTGGCAGGATCGTCGGATTTCCTGCATCTGACAGGCCATGTCTGCCTTGGTCTGATGTGGGTGAAAATGGCCAAAGCCGCCTTTACCGCGCTGGATGCGGGAGCAGGAGACAAAGACTACCTTGAGGCAAAGATCGCCACTGGCCGCTATTACATGGCCCGCCAGCTGCCGGCCTGTACGATGCATCTGGCAAAGATCGAAAGCGGCGCCGATCCGGTCATGGCATTGGCAGCAGAGGCGTTCTAGACTGCGGCCAGACCATCCCGGAGAGAATGATGCCGAAACGCTTCCGCCTGACCCGCCGCTTTCCCGTCGCAATGACCGAGGACGGCTACCGCCGGCTGAAACGTTTCGCCTTTGATGCCGGCCTCGATGAGGGCGAGGCGCTGTCTTTCCTCTTCGAGAATTTCGACTCGGTGACCGATACGGAAAAACTCACCCACCGGCTGAGACTGTTCAATTCGGAACTCGACGCGCGGAAAAGGTGAGGCTGTGCCGTTTGCGGCCGGGGAACGCCTCCGGCGGGGGAGTATTTGGGTCAAGAGGAAATGGAACAGATAAATCCTTGATAGGTCATCCCGCCCCGGACCCTTAACGCTTTGGCTATGCGTATCACCGGAGCGGGACTTCCCCTTGAGCGGTCATCGGCTCTCCAGCCTGTACCGCAGCGAAAGAATAGCAGGAGGAAGGTTAATAATTCCTCTTCCTCTTGACTTAAATACTCCACGGGGGCGCGGGGTGTGAAACCCCCGCCTCCGTCCGCAGTCAGAGGAGACGAGGCATGACAGCTCAACTCTGGTGTTTCGGCGAAAGCGGCAATGCCTATAAGGTTGCGCTGATGCTCAGCCTGACCGGCACCCGCTGGCAACCGGTCTTCGTCGACTTCTTCCACGGCGAGGCACGCGGCGAGGCATTTCGCGAGATCAACCCGATGGGCGAAGTGCCGGTCCTTCGCCTCGGCTCCAGGCTCTTTACCCAGTCCGGCGTCATGCTCACCCATCTGGCACAAGTCACCGGGCAAATGGGCGGCACCAGCCCGGATGAGGCCGACGAAATCCTCCGCTGGCTGTTCTGGGACAATCACAAATTTTCGGGCCAGATCGGCACCACACGGTTTCTGATAAACTTTCTGAAACCCGAGAAACGCCCCCAGGAGGTGATTGCCTTCCAGCAGGCGCGGCTGAAATCAGCCTGTTCTGTGCTGAACGACCATCTCGTCACACGCGACTGGATGGTTGGCGCAGCCCCCACCATCGCGGATCTCTCACTCTGCTCGTACCTCTACTACCCCGAGCCCTTTGGATTTTCACGCGACGACTGGCCCGATATTGCCCGCTGGCTGGACCGTATCGCAGGTTTGCCGGGCTGGAAGCACCCTTATGACCTTATGCCCGGCAACCCATCAGACCGGGGCTGAGCCATGCTGTCGCGGCTGGTGCTCTGGCTGATCGGGCTGTATCAGCGCCATCTCTCGCCGCGCAAAGGGTATGCCTGTGCTTATCGCGTGCTGCATGGCGGCACCGGCTGTTCGGGCTATGCGAAAGAGGTGATCGGAACCCATGGTGCGATCGCCGCCATCCCTCTGATCCGCACACGCTTTGCCGGTTGTCGTGACGCAGCGGTATCGTTGCGTATTTCCCGCAAGCCCAGGAAAGTCACGGGCAGGAACGAGCTGAAGAACAGCAAACTGGACTGGTGCGGCGATCCCTGTACGCCTTGTTGCGACTGTGGCAGCTCACATGGCTGTAGCCTCATCGGCAGGAAATCGGCGCCGGATTGCGACCTGCCCTGTGAGTGTGGCGGCCCGTGACAGATGGAGGAGAGAAGATGACAGAGGCCTATATTTACGACGCTTTGCGCAGCCCGCGTGGGCGTGGGCGCCCGGATGGCGCATTACACGAGGTCACCTCGGTCGCGCTCTCGGCGCAGATGCTGAATGCGGTCAAAACCCGCAACGGGTTGCAGGGGCATGCGGTCGAGGATGTGATCTGGGGCAATGTCACCCAGGTCGGCGAACAGGGGGGATGTCTCGCACGCTCGGCGGTGCTGCTTTCCGATCTGGATGAGCGGATCCCGGGCCTTTCGATCAACCGCTTCTGCGCCTCCGGGATGGAGGCGGTGAACCTCGCCGCCAATCAGGTGAAGGCGGGGGCGGGAGAGGCCTATATCGCCGGCGGCGTCGAGATGATGAGCCGTGTCGCCATGGGCTCGGACGGGGCGGCGATTGCGGTCGACCCGGCGCTGACCTTTAAGACCCATTTCGTGCCGCAAGGGATTTCGGCGGATATCATCGCCACGAAATTCGGATTCTCGCGCGATGAGGCGGATCGGCTGGCGGCGGAAAGCCAGGCACGGGCGGCGGCGGCCTGGGCGGATAAGCGTTTCGCGAAATCCATCGTGCCTGTGCGTGACATCAACGGGCTGATGATCCTCGACCATGACGAATATATGCGCCCCGGCACCACCGCCGAGGCTCTGGGCCAGCTGAAAGCCAGCTTCAGGGATATGGGCGAGGCGATGCCCGGCTTCGACAAACTCGCCATGATGAAATATCCCGAGCTGGAGCGGGTGAACCATATCCACCATGCCGGGAACTCTTCGGGCATTGTGGACGGCGCCGCAGCGGTGCTGATCGGCACTGCAGAATTCGGCCGCGCGCATGGGCTGAAGCCCCGCGCCCGCATCCGCGCCACCGCCAAGATCGGCACCGATCCGACGATCATGCTGACAGGGCCGGTGCCGGTGACCGAAAAGATCCTGAAGGATTCTGGCCTGAAGATCGGTGACATTGACCTTTTCGAGGTGAATGAGGCCTTTGCCGCCGTGGTGCTGCGCTTCATGCAGGCGTTCAAAGTCTCGTCTGATCGCGTCAACGTCAATGGCGGTGCCATCGCAATGGGTCACCCGCTGGGGGCCTCGGGCGCGATCATCATCGGCACGCTGCTTGATGAGATGGAGCGGCGCGACCTCAACCTCGGCCTCGCCACGCTCTGCATCGCATCAGGCATGGGCGCCGCGACCATCATCGAGAGGGTCTGATGAAGAAGCTCGACCTGGCAAAGGTGCCGGTCAAGACCGGTTCCATCTACCCCTCGCCCTATGCGGAGATGGTGGAGGGGCGCTCATCGCTCCGGCTTGGCCAGGCGGCCGGGCTGACGCAGTTCGGCGTAAATCTGGTGACGCTGAAGCCGGGGGCGCTGTCCTCATTGCGCCACTGGCACAGGGCCGAGGATGAATTCGTGATGATCGTCGCCGGCGAATGCGTGATGGTCACCGATGACGGTGAAGAGATCATGCGCATCGGCGACTGCGCGGGCTTTCCGGCGGCTGCGCCGGATGGTCACCACTTCATCAACCGGGGCGATACGCCGGCGGTGTTCCTCGTGGTCGGCTCGAAAGCCCGCGAGGAAGTGGTGACCTATTCAGATGTCGACATGGTGCTGACCGTCACGGATGGCACCGCAGTTTACACCCATAAAGACGGGCGCCCCTGGACGCCCGAGGGAGAGGAAAATGGCTGATTTCATCTGGGATCTCGACACGGACGGCGTGGCGACCATCACCTGGAATGTTGCGGCGAAGTCGATGAATGTGATGTCGATGGCCGGCTTTGCGGAACTCGATGTGCTGATCGACCGGGCGCTGGCCGATGCGGACGTGAAGGGCGTAGTGATCACCTCTGGCAAAAAGGATTTTGCCGGGGGGATGGATCTGAATGTGCTGGCGAATATGCGGGCGGGCGGCGCCCAGGCGATCTTTGACGGCGTGATGCAGATGCATGGCGTTTTACGCAAGATCGAACTCGCCGGCATGGATTTCAGGACGAAGAAAGGCGGGAAGCCCATCGTCGCGGCGCTGCCCGGCACCGCTCTGGGGATCGGGCTGGAGCTGCCGCTGGCCACCCATCGCATCTTTGCCGCCGACAATCCGAAGGCGAAGATCGGGCTGCCGGAGATCATGGTCGGCATCTTCCCGGGCGGCGGTGGCACCACGCGGGTATCCAGAAAGCTCGGCGCGATGATGGCGGCGCCCATCCTGCTGGAGGGCAAGCTCTCGGATCCGAAATCCGCGAAAGCGGCGGGGCTGATTGACGAGGTGGTCGCGCCGGACACCTTGATCGCGACGGCGAAAGCCTGGGTTCTGGCCGCGAAAGACGCCGATCTGGTCAAGCCCTGGGATGACAAAGGCTATAAATTCCCCGGCGGCGCGCCCTATCATCCGGCAGGGTTTATGACCTTTGTGGGCGCCTCGGCCATGGTGAACGGGAAGACGCAGGGCGTGTTCCCGGCGGCGAAGGCGCTGCTCTCTGCGGTGTATGAAGGCTCGCTGGTGCCCTTCGACCAGGCGCTGAAGATCGAGGCGCGGCAGTTCACCTCGGTGCTCCTGAACCCGTCTTCCTCGGCGATGATCCGGTCCTTGTTCATCAACAAAGAGGCGCTTGAGAAAGGCGCGAACCGGCCGCAGGTGGCGGATCAGACGGTGAAAAAGCTCGGTGTGCTGGGTGCGGGCATGATGGGCGCCGGGATCGCCTGGGTCGCCGCCAATGCCGGCATCGAGGTCGTGCTGATCGACGCCACGCAAGAAGCGGCGGATCGCGGTCGCGCCCATTCGGAAGGCCTGCTCGACAAGGGCATGAAACGCGGCAAGGTCACGGCGGAGAAGAAGGCCGAAGTGCTGGGTCGCATCACCGCCACCACCGATTACGCGCAGCTGAAAGGCGTCGATCTGATCGTCGAGGCGGTGTTTGAGGACCCGAAAGTCAAGGCTGGCGTGACGAAACTGGCCGAAGAGGCCGCCGGGCCGGAGGTGATCTTCGCCACCAATACCTCGACCCTGCCGATCACCGGCCTCGCCGCGGCCTCGTCGCAGCCAGAGAATTACATCGGCATCCACTTCTTCAGCCCCGTCGACAAGATGATGCTGGTCGAGATCATTCGCGGCAAACAGACCGGTGACCGCGCGGTGGCGAAGGCGCTCGATTTCGTGCGCCAGATCCGCAAGACGCCGATTGTGGTGAATGATGCGCGCTTCTTCTACGCCAATCGCTGCATCATTCCCTATATCAACGAGGGCATCCGCATGGTCGCGGAAGGCGTCGAGCCGGCGTTGATCGAGAATGCCGCAAAGCTGCTCGGGATGCCGCTCGGGCCGCTGCAGCTGGTCGATGAGACCTCGATCGAGCTGGGCGTCAAGATCGCGAAAGCCACCAAAGCCGCGATGGGGGCCGACTATCCTGATGAGGCGGTCGATAAGGTGATCTTCTGGATGGCCGACCAGGGCCGTCTGGGTCGCAAGAACAATGCCGGCTTCTACGACTATAGCGACAAGGGCGAGCGGCTTGGACTCTGGGAGGGGCTCGCGCAGAAATATCCGCTCGACAAGGTGCAGCTTTCGCTCGCCGATGTGCAGCACCGGCTGTTGATGGCCCAGGTGCTGGAGGCGGTGCGCGCGCTGGAGGAAGGCGTGCTGACCGATATCCGTGAGGGCGATGTCGGCGCGATCCTTGGCTGGGGCTTTGCGCCCTGGTCGGGCGGGCCTTTCGGCTGGCTCGACATCATCGGGGCAGAGCGCGCCGTCCATATCTGCCGCGAGCTGACCGCGCAATTCGGGCGGCGGTTCGAGGCGCCTGCCCTGCTGCGCGACATGGCGGCAAAAGGCACGAGTTTCTACGGCCAGCCGGGCGCGACCAAAGCGGCCTGAAGCGCCTCGGACACCACCCGGACCCGCCCTCGCGGGCCCGGGCTTTCCTCTGCCGCGATGCAGCGCTACTCTCTGCCCGTGGCGCAGGCAGCTTACGGGGACGGGCGTTATGATCAGAGGCTTCCAGAGCCAGGGCATGCGGCTGGCCTCCATACCGCCCGAGAAATTCATCCCCGCGAGTTTTGGCAGGCTCAGCCCGGAAACACCGGTTCTGAGCGCTGACAAAACGGCCGCGACCGCAGCCCTGCGCGACATGGTCTGGATCGACATCGAGGCACCGACCCATGCCGAGGAAGACCTGATCGAGACCGCGCTCGGCTTTGGCATTCCGACCCGCGAGGATATGCAGGAGATCGAACCCTCTTCGCGGATCTATCTCGAGGACGGGGTTCTGTATCTGACCGCCCAGGTGCTGGCCTCGCCCGATATGAAAGCACTGATGATCGGCCCCGTCACCTTCATGGTGCAGCCCGGCCGGCTGGTGACGGTGCATTACCACCGCCCCGGATCATTCGCGTTTTTCGCCGATTGGGCGGCGCGCCATGACACGCCCTGTTCGACCGGGATCGCGACCTTTCTCGGGCTGATGGAGGCGATGGTCGACCGTCTGGCCGATATTCTGGAAAACGAGGCCCGCCAGCTGGATGATCTGTCAAAGACGATCTTTGACAGCCGCCAGGCCGCGAGTGACGCGCTTTCCGGCGTGGTGACCCGGATCGGCACCGCCGAAGACCGCAACGGCAAGATCAATGAAAGCCTCGCGACCATTCAGCGGGTGCTGGGCTTCCTTTCCGTCCCCGGGGCCATGGGGGCGAAAGAGGCGCTGAAGGGGATCGACCGCGACCAGCTGAAAAGCCTGATCCATGACGTGCGCTCCTTGCGCGAGGTGGCGGCGGTCCAGGCGGAAAAGGTGCGCTTCCAGCTGGATGCGACACTGGGCGTGATCAATATCCGCCAGTCCGACATCATCAAGGTCTTCTCGGTCGTGGCCTTCGTCTTCCTGCCGCCGACCCTGATCGCCAGCATCTACGGCATGAATTTCGAATATATGCCGGAGCTTGCGGTGAAATGGGGTTATCCGGCGGCTTTGGTGATGATGGTGACCTCGGCGGTGGCGCCCTGGCTGTTCTTCCGCTGGAAGAAATGGCTGTGACCCCGGGCCCGTCTGTCTGGTCTGCCTGAACCTTCACCCCCCTGTTGCATTCGCGCCTTAGGTAACGGGTTGAATCGACCTGAGGTGATGATATGACCCCCCGCCTGCTTTCTGCCGCTTCCGTTTTCGCCCTGCTGGCCAGCCCGGCTTTGTCCGAGAGCTTTAACCGCATCGCGACTTTCCCGGTGATCGCCAATATGGCGGATGGTGAGGACAAAGCGCGCAAATCCTCGGCCGAGATCATCTCGGTGTCGGAGGACGGCAACACGCTGATCTATACCGACAGCCCGCTGGGCGTCGTGGGCCTGATCGACATCACCGATGCCAAAGCCCCGAAACCCCTGGGGAATATCGACCTGAATGGCGAGCCGACCACCGCCCATATCATCGCAGGCAAGGCTTTTGTCGGCGTCAACACCTCTGAAAGCTACACCAATCCTTCGGGCCGCCTGTCGGTGATTGACCTCGCCACGGCGAAGGAAGTCGCCTCCTGTGATCTGGGCGGCCAGCCCGATTCGGTGGCGGTGGCCCCCGATGGCAGCTTCCTCGCCGTCGCGATCGAGAATGAGCGCGACGAGAATGCCGGCGATGGCGGCCTGCCGCAGATGCCGGCGGGCTATGTGGTCAAACTGCCGCTGAACGGTGGCGAAGCCGATTGCACCGGCCTGCAAAAGATTGACGTGACCGGGCTGGCTGCGGTCGGCGGCGAGGATCCGGAGCCGGAATTTCTTGACATCAACGCGGCCGGCGAGATCGTCGTCACGCTGCAGGAAAACAACCATATCGTGGTGATCGGTGCCGATGGCAAAGTGGCGTCGCATTTCTCTGCCGGCGAGGTCGTGCTGGAAAATGTCGATGTCAAAACCGACGGCAAGCTGGATTTCACCACCACCACCGATCCGATCCCGCGCGAACCCGATGCGGTGAAATGGATCGACGCCGAGCATTTCGCCACCTCGAACGAGGGCGACTGGAAGGGCGGCTCGCGCGGCTTCACCATCTGGAAGAAAGACGGCACCGTCGTCTATGACAGCGGCAATACGCTGGAACATGCGATTGTCGGGATCGGCCATTACCCCGAGAAGCGCTCGAAAGCCAAAGGCGTCGAGATAGAGGGCATGGAATTCGCCCGTTTCGGCGATGTGCCCTATCTCTTCGTGCTGTCCGAGCGCGGCTCGGTCGTGGCGGTCTATGACGTGACCGATCTGGCGGCGCCGAAGCTGGTGCAGCTCCTGCCCTCGGGCATCTCGCCCGAAGGTGCGGTGGCGATCCCGGCGCGCAACCTGCTGGTCACCGCCAATGAGGCCGATCTGGGCGAAGACGGCGCCGCCCGCGCCCATGTGATGATCTACGAGCTTTCCGATGCCGCGCCAGCCTATCCGATGCTGACCTCGGCAGGGATGGAGACACTGACCGGCTGGGGCGCGCTTGGTGCGCTGGCCTCGGTCGAGGGCAAGGATGGCCGTCTCTTTGCGGCCTCGGACAGCGTTTATGCCGCGATGCCCTCGATCTATGAAATCGACATCACGCAAAGCCCTGCGAAGATCATCGGCCAGACCATCGTAACCCGCGGCGGGCAGCCGGCGCAAAAGCTGGATATCGAGGGGCTGACCCCGGATGGCGAAGGCGGTTTCTGGCTGGCCAATGAAGGCAATGCCGAGAAATTGGTGCCGCATGCCATCCTGCAGGTGAACGACAAGGGCCAGATCACGGAAGAAATCTCGCTGCCGGTCGAATTGCTGGCGCATCAGACCCGCTTTGGCGCCGAAGGCATCGCGAAGGTCGGCAATGTGCTCTGGGTCGCGATGCAGCGCGAATGGGGGGATGATCCGAAAGGCCAGGTCAAGCTGTTGGCCTATGATCTTGATACCAAAGAATGGGGCGCCGTCGCCTATAAGCCGGAGCCGAAGGGCGAAGGCTGGCTGGGTCTGTCGGAGCTGACCGTGCAGGGCGACTATGCTTATATCATCGAGCGCGACAACCTGATCGGCGACGCGGCACTGGTGAAAAAGATCTTCCGCGTAAAGCTCGCGGACCTCAAGCCGGTGAAGCTGGGCGAGACCCTGCCGGTTGTCGCCAAGGAAGAGGTCCTCGACCTGATCCCCGCGCTGAAATCGCTGACCAATGGCTATGTGGTCGACAAGGTCGAAGGTCTCGCCTTCGACAATGAGGGCAATGCCTGGATCGTGACCGATAATGACGGCGTGGATGACAGTTCGGGCGAGACCCTGTTCTGGAACGCAGGCAAATTCTGATCCGGCCCGCCGAATAAAATCCTGGGCTGACCGCCTCCGGGGCCGTGCCGCAGCGATGCGGCGCGGCCTTTCCTTTGGCCAGGCGGCAAATCCCCACTTGCAGCGGGCAGGCCTGTGAGGGAGTCTCACCCGTCCCGTCCTTTCGTCTCAGGTAGCAATGTTGCCCCACCGCCAGACCACCCGCAGCCTGGAACGCCGCATGGGCGCAAGGGTGCGCGGCGCGCTGCCCTTCGGTCTCGCCGAGCTGGTGATGTTCGTGCTGAAACAGGGCTGGGCCTGCCTGTTCGGCGGCCTTTTGCTGGCGGCGATCCTGATCAGCCGCGCGGTCTGGCAAACCGACTGGCCGGTCGCGCGCTATGATTTCCTGTTTCTCTTCGCCATCGCCATCCAGGTCCTGTTCCTGTGGCTCAGGCTGGAAACCTGGGAGGAGGCCCGCGTCATCCTCCTTTTCCACCTGACCGGCACCGCGATGGAATGGTTCAAGGTCGGCGCCGGATCATGGGTCTATCCCGAGGCCGGACTGCTGAAACTGATGGGCGTGCCGCTGTTCTCGGGCTTCATGTATGCGGCGGTGGGCAGCTATATGGTCCGGGTGATCCGCATTTTCGGGATGCGGTTTAGCCCCTATCCGCGCCTCTGGCTGACCTGGATTCTCGCGGGCGCGATCTATGTGAATTTCTTCGCGCATCATTTCCTGCCCGATATCCGCATTCTCCTGTTCCTCGCCACCGTGATCCTGTTCGGTCGCACCCGGATCTGGTTCCGCATCTCGGACCATGACTGGTGGATGCCGCTGCCGGTTGCCGCGTTCCTGTCATCGCTGGCGCTGTGGATCGCCGAGAATATCGGCACGCTGACCGGGACATGGCTCTATGCCGGGCAGCGGCCCGAACACCTGGTCGGCTTTGGCAAGATAGGATCCTGGTATCTGCTGCTTTATGTGGCCTTTGTGACCGTCAGTCTCGTCAGTCGCGAGGCCCTGTACCCGCCGGGGCGCCCGGCCCCCGCGCCCGACCGGCCTGGCCGTATCAGATCAGCCCGCGCCACATGAGAAAACCAATGCAGCCCGCCGCGACCACCACCAGCGAAAAGGCGATCGACATCAGCACCGAACCGCCGGCCCTGCGCTTTTCTCCCCGGCCAAGCGGCGAGAGATAGCGCAGGCAGATGTCGTAATCGCGGGCGATGGCGCCCTCATCCAGCTGCGCGTGAAGCCGGGGATTTTGCGCCATCCCCGCCGCCTGGGCCAGCGCCCCGGCGGATTTGCGGACCCGGCGCGGCAGCCTGCGCCCGACATGACGCAACTTCTGGTCGAAATCGCGCCCGCGCGCGCCGACCCGCTCGACCAGCAGTTCTTCGACCCTACCGGCCATCTGGCGGATGGTGACCGCGCTCATCAGCTATCCTCACAATCTGCGGGAATTATCGGTTTTGGGCACGGTTTTCGCAACAGCTCTGGTTCGGGACAATTCGTTTCGATATGGAAACGTTCATGCTTGCAACAGTCCGACACCCCGCTTCTGCTCCTGATGGCGCGCTGCCCTTGCTGATCGTGCATGGCCTGTTCGGCTCGGCGCGCAATTGGGGGGCGATTGCGCGCCGCCTTGCCGACCGGCGCGAGGTGGTGGCGGTGGATATGCGCAACCACGGCGAAAGCCCGCGGGCCGAGATCCAGGATTACCCCGCCATGGCCGCCGATCTGGCCGGGGTGATCGAAAGCCTTGGCGGCAGGGTCGATCTGATGGGCCATTCGATGGGCGGCAAGGCGGCGATGCAGCTGGCGCTGACCCGTGGCGATCTGATCCGCCGCCTGATCGTCGCCGATATCGCGCCGGTGGCCTATAATCACGATCAAAGCCAGCATATCCACGCGATGCGGGCGCTGGATCTGACCGGGCTGACCACGCGGGGCGAGGCGGACCGCCGGCTTTCGGCCCTGGTCGAAGACCCTTCGCTCAGGGCGTTTTTCCTGCAATCGCTCGACCTCAAACCGGCCGGTGGACCGGAATGGCGGCTTAATCTCGACGTGCTGGAACGCGATATGGCAAAGATCACCGGCTGGCCGGGCACGGCGGGACATTTCGACGGGCCAACGCTTTTCCTGACCGGCGGCAACAGCCATTACGTCCGCCCCGAACATCGCGAGACGATCCGGGTCCTGTTCCCGCATGCGCGTTTTGCGAAACTTGCCGGGGCGGGTCATTGGCTGCATGCCGAGAAACCGCGCGAATTCGAGGAAACCCTGCGCGTCTTTCTGAACGCCTGAGCCCTCAGTCCTCGCCGCCCGGTTCCGCCGGGACTGCGGCCGGAGATGCCCAGAAAGGCGGCATCGCGCGCAACCCCGACCAGAGCTGGCCTGCGCGTTTCAGCGCCGCTTGTTCCGCCGGGCTTTCCCCCGCACGCCCCTTGAGCCGCGCATTGGCAAGGTCGTTCAACAGGCCCAGCTGGTCCTGCAATTCCTCCATCCGGGCGCGGAACAGCGGCCAGCCCTCACCCGGCCAGAACTCCTGGAAGAACTCGGCCAGATAGCGCAGGGTCTTCATATCCTTGCGGAAATCATGCCGCGCCACCTCGCCCATCGCGGCCGGATCATCGCCATGGCTTTGCGCCAGGCGCCAGGCATCATCCATCACCAGCCCGGCCAAAAGCCGCACCGGCGCGCCGCGCACGATCTGGCTGCGGCGGTTCTGTTTCAGGATCTCTCCTGATCCATAGAGTTTCAACAACCCCGGCGCAAAAGCGACCGCCTTGCTGTCGCGCAGCGCTTTGCGGGTCTTGCGCCGGATCTCCAGAGTCCGCCGCTCCAGCCCCTCTCTGTCGCCGGAATGCGAGGCGAGAAAGACATCGGCATCGCGCACCTCGCCAAGCGCGCGAAACAGCCGCTTGGCAGCCGAGCGCACCTGCCCCGCCTGCTTGCGCCTCAGGATCGGCGCGAAAGCGTCCAGCGCCGTTGTCAGCCGGCGCAGCGCGACCCGCGCCTTATGGGGGCCACTTTCATCTTCGGTTTCCAGAAAGACCGCGAGCTGGCGGTCGATCACCGCACAGCAGCCGATGATCAGCTGGCCAAGCGCATCCTCACAGCTGGTCTCTGGCGAGAGAACGGGCACAGCCACAGAAAGGGGCGCAGGAACGGGCGTCACGGCTTCGGTCAATTTCTTCCCCCGGGGCATACCCACCCTCTATATCCCGGCCATGTGAAACAATTGGGTGAAGTTTTTGTAACATCGCCCGAAAATTCCGCATAACGCGGCGGGCTTGACAGCTGATTTAGAACGTTCCATTTCTATTGGAACGGTCCAAGTCGATTCCTCCGGGAGTTGGCCGCAAAACGGACCGGCAATCCGGAGGGGAGGCTGGTATGCGCTGGATAGTGGCAGGGGCAAGCACGATTGCCGCCGAATATATGATCCCCGCTTTCCGCGCCCAGGCGGGGTCCCAGACCGGGGGTGAGGCCGGGGGCGATGTCCGGTGCGTGGTCAGCGCGTCGGTCGAACGCGGGCGCGATTATGCCGCGCGCCATGGCATCCCCCATGCCGATACCGATCTGGCCACTGCGCTGGCTGATCCGGAGACCGATGCGGTCTATATTTCGACCACCAATGAAAAACACCGCGACCAGGCCCTGGCGGCGATTGCAGCCGGCAAGCATGTGCTGTGCGAAAAGCCGATCGCCATGACGGTCGCTGACGCGGCGGGGATGGTTCTGGCGGCGCGCAAGGCCGGTGTCACCTTTGCCACCAACCATCACCTGCGCTGCTCCGCCAGCCACCGCGCCATCCGCGCGCTGGTGGCATCGGGCCGGATCGGGCGGGTGCTCTCGATGCGGATTTTCCATGCCGTGCATCTGCCGCCGCATCTCCAGGGCTGGCGGATCGACAACCCGGCGGCAGGGGGCGGCGTGATTCCGGATATCACCGTGCATGACGCCGATACGGTGCGGTTTCTGTTGGGCGAAGAGCCGGTTTCGGTGGTCGGCGCCATGTCCGCCTCGGGCATGGGCCAGGGGGTCGAGGATTCCGCGATGTCGGTCTGGCAGATGGCCTCCGGTGCCATGGTGCAAAGCCATGAGAGCTTTACCCATCCCTTTGCCGGCTCCGGGCTTGAGATCCATGGCAGCGAAGGCTCCATCTTCGCCACCGGCGTGATGACGCAAAAGCCCCTGGGCCGGGTTGAGCTGGTCACCGCCCGGGGCCGCGAGGATATCCCCTTCGCCGCCACCGATCTCTACACCACCGGCGTCGCCGAATTCATCGCGGCGACAAAGGGCGCGGGCCGCCCCGCCGCGACCGGCGAGGATGGGGTGAAATCCCTCGCCATCGCGCTTGCCGTCCGCGAGGCCGCCGCCAGCGGTCAGCGCCAGACCATCCACTATCCGGACCTCTGATCATGTCGAAACTCACCACCGCTGCCGAGGCCGTTGCCCGTATCAAAGACGGCGCGGTCGTTACCGTCTCCTCCTCCTCGGCGCTTGGCTGTCCGGATTTCGTGCTGAAAGCGCTTGGCGAGCGGTTCGGGAGTGAGGGGCATCCGCGTGGCCTCACCATGCTGCATCCGATTGCCGCGGGCGATATGTACGGCGTCAAAGGCATCGACTGGATCGCGCAGGACGGGCTGATCGCACGGGTGCTGGCGGGGTCTTACCCTTCGGGCAGTTCGAACCTGCCGATGCCGGAAATCTGGAAGATGATCACCGAGGACCGGGTGGCGGCCTGGAATATCCCCTCGGGCATCCTGTTCGACATGCATCGTGAGGCCGCCGCGCGCCGCCCCGGCGTGCTGACCAAAGTGGGACTTGGCACTTTCGTTGATCCGATCCGCGAGGGTTGTGCGATGAATGAGAGCGCCGCCGCCCAGCCGATTGTCAGCCGCACCGAGTTCGCCGGTGAGACCTGGTTGCACTTTCCGAACATTTACCCCGATATCTGCGTGCTGCGGGCCACCACTGCCGACACAAATGGCAACCTGACCTATGAACATGAGGGCGCCTATCTGGGCGGGCTGGAACAGGCGATTGCCACCCGCAACAATGGCGGCCTGGTGATCGCCCAGGTCTCGCGCATGACCACGGCAGGATCGCTGCGCCCGCATGATGTAAGGGTGCCGGGGCATCTGGTGGATCTGGTCGTTCTTGACCCGTATCAGCGCCAGACGACCGAGACCGATTACGACCCGGCCATCTCGGGCCAGATCCTGCGGCCATGGGAAAGCTTTACCCTGGCCGAACACGGCGTCGAAAAGGTGATCGCGCGGCGCGCTGCAATGGAGCTGAAGGGCGGCCAGACCGCCAATCTGGGCTTTGGGATTTCGGCCATGGTGCCGCGCATCCTGCTGGAAGAGGGCCATCCCCAGGCCGTCACCTGGGCGATTGAACAAGGCGCTGTCGGGGGGATGCCTCTGACCGGCTTCGCCTTTGGCTGCGCGTCAAACGCCTTTGGATATGTGCCCTCGCCGCAGCAATTCATCTACTTCCAGGGCGGCGGCTTCGACATGTCGTTCCTCTCGTTCATGGAGGTCGATGTCGAGGGGAATGTGAACGTCTCGAAGCTGGGGAAAAAACCCTATCTCACCGCAGGCTGCGGCGGCTTTGTCGACATAACCGCCCATGCGAGAAAGCTCGTCTTTTCGGGCTGGTTCGAGGCCGGTGCGCAGGTCGAGTTGACAGAATCCGGCATTTCCATCGCGAAACCAGGTAAATTCACCAAAATGGTTGAAAGAGTCGAACATGTGACCTTTTCCGGCGCCCGCGCCCGCGAACAGGGGCAGGAGGTGCTGTATATCACCGAGCGCTGCGTGATCCGGCTGACCGATCAGGGCCTTGAGGCCACCGAGATCATGCCCGGCATCGACCCGGATCGCGATATCTCTGCCGCCAGCCAGGGCCGCGTCCGCATCGCGGAAAACGCGAAACGGATGCCGCTGTCGCTCCTTGGCACCGGCCCGATGGGGTGGCAACCATGAGCGCGGTTCACCTGACATTCGACGGGGCGGTGGCGGAAATCCGGCTGGACAACCCGGCAAAGCTGAACTGCTTCACCGCCGATATGCTGACGCAATTCGCCGCCCATCTCGATGCGGTTGAGGACAGCGATGCCCGTCTGGTGCTGGTCACCGCGACGGAAGCGAAATGCTTTTGCTCAGGCGCCGATATCACCGGCTGGGGCGCGCTGAGCCCCCGCGATTTCGCCCGCCATTGGGTGCGGGGGGGCCATCGCCTCTTTGACCGGCTGGCGAGGCTGGCACAGCCGAGCATCGCGGTGATGCAGGGCCATGCCTTTGGCGGTGGGCTGGAACTCGCCGCAGCCTGCGATATCCGCGTGATGGCGCCGGGTGCCATGATCGCGCTGCCGGAATCCGGCATCGGCATCGTGCCGGGCTGGTCGGGAACGCAGCGGCTGGCCAGGCTTTTGCCAGAGCCCGTTCTGCGCGAAATGGCCCTGTTCGGGCGGCGGATTCCGGCGGAACGCGCCCATAGCCTCGGGTTTATTGCGGAAATCGCCGAAGATCCGCGCGCGGCGGCCCTCACCATCGCCGAACGCGCCGTGACGTTATCCCCCCGCGCGACCGAGATCACCAAGCAGATGATCCTTGCCGGGCGCGGCGAAGACCAGGCGGCGCTGATCGAAGCGCTCGGCGCCGCAGCCATCGCCGCCAGCGAGGATCGCGACGAAGGCGTCGCCTCCTTCCGCGAAAAACGCAAAGCCCTGTTCAGCGGGAAATGACATGCAAGACCTGACCCTGATCCCCGCCGTCAAGGCCGATCTCTCTGCCCTGCCCTTCCAGGGCCGCCATCTGATCAATGGCGAATGGCGGGACAGTGCTGACCATTTCGAGCGCCATTCTCCCGCACATGGGCTGCTTGTCAGCCGCCACGCCAAAGCCGGCACCGCCGAGACCGAGGCGGCGATCCAGGCCGCCCGCACCGCCTTTGACGATGGCCGCTGGTCGCGGCTTTCCGGCAAAGAGCGCGCCGCCGTCCTGACCCGGGTGGCCGATCTGGTTGGAACCCGGGTCGAGGAAATGACGCTGCTGGAATGCCTGGAAACCGGTAAGCCCATCGCCCAGGCGCGGGGTGAAATCGCCGGCGCCGCTGATCTGTGGCGCTACGCGGCGGCGCTGGCACGCACGCTGCATGGCGACAGCCATAACAGCCTTGGCCCCGATATGCTGGCCATGGTGCTGAAAGAGCCGATCGGTGTGGTTTCGATCATCACGCCGTGGAATTTCCCCTTCTGGATCCTTGGACAAAAGCTGCCATTTGCTCTGGCCGCTGGCTGTACCTGCGTGGTCAAACCGTCCGAGATCACCCCTTCGACCACGGTGATCCTTGGCGAGATCCTGGTGGAGGCCGGGCTGCCGCCGGGAGTGGTCAATATCGTGCTGGGCCATGGTCAGCCGGTCGGCAGCCTGATGGCCTCGCATCCGGAGGTGAACATGGTCAGCTTCACCGGCTCGACCCTTGTGGGGCGGTCGATCCAGGCCGCAGCCTCGGCCACGCTGAAAAAGGTGGCGCTGGAGCTGGGCGGCAAGAACCCGCAGGTGATCTTTCCCGATGCCGATCTCGACCAGGCCGCCGATGCGGTGACCTTTGGCGTTTATTTCAACGCCGGTGAATGCTGCAATTCCGGCAGCCGCATCATCGTGCATGAGGACATCGCCGAAGCCTTCACCGCCAAAGTCACCGCACTCTCGCGCCGCGTCGCCTTTGGCGACCCGCTGGATGAGGCAACCCAGGTCGGCGCCATCGTCTCGCCCGCCCATCTGGGCAGGATCGACGGCTTTGTGAAAGACGCCGTCAAAGCCGGCGCGCAGATTGCCCTGGGGGGCGAAGCCATCTCTATCCCCGGCCTTTCAGGGGATTTCTACGGCCCCACCATCGTCACCGGCGTCACCCCCGACATGGCAATTGCCCGCGAAGAGGTGTTCGGCCCGGTGCTCTCGGTCCTGACCTTCCGCACGCTGGACGAGGCCATCGCTCTGGCCAATGACGGCAGCTACGGCCTTTCCGCCGGGGTCTGGAGCGAGAATGTCCATACCTGTCTCGCATTCGCCCGCCGCGTCGAGGCCGGCACGATCTGGACCAATACCTGGATGGATGGCTTTCCCGAAGTCACCTTTGGCGGCATGAAACAATCGGGTCTCGGGCGCGAAAACGGTCGCTACGGGCTGGAGGAATATCTGGAGCCGAAATCCGTCGTGATGCGCATCGGCCGCAGCCGGAGCAACTGGGTGCGCTGATGGCGTCAGAACTCGACCAGCGGCTGGTGCAGGACCTGAAGGCGCGAGGCATCCTCGCCCTCCATGGCGCGAAGGAGCATCTCGCCCATCGTGCGGCCCGCAAGGCGCAGGTCTTCGACCATGGTGTCGATCCGGGGCCGCATCAGATCGAAGATCGCCGAGGCGCGTTTGGCCACCACGTCGATCTCACGCCCCGGGGTCAGGCCCGAATCGCTGATCGCGGCCAGAGCGGCCATGGCAGAAACCTCCCCCACGCCGATAATACCGTCGGGGCGATCGGGTTGCGACAGCCGCTGTCGCAGCCAGGCCATGGTCTCGGCCTCGGAACTGTCGAGATTGATCGCATCCGGGATCTCGCAAGTGACGCCCGCAGCCTTTGCCGCCGCCACCGCACCCCAGCGAAGATGCTGCGCGAAAGAGAAATTCGCGGGCGGCAGCACGATCAGCAGGCGTTTGCGGCCCTTTGCGATCAGCCGCTCGACCGCGATACGGGCAAAGGCCTCATTGTCGTAATCGACCGAAGGGTGCGGGGTGGAAAACTCGGTGCGGCCATGGCTGACAAAGGGGAATTCCTGTTCCAGCAGATAGCGCACGCGCGGATCAAAGGGCTCGGTACGGTTGAAGATGACGCCATCCCCCAGCCGCGCCTCGACAATGCGCCGCACCGAGGACAGCCGGTCAGAGCCCAGAATATCGGGGAAAATCGTCACCGAATAGCCGGTGCCGGTCAGCGCCTCGGTCAGCCCGCCGATCAGCTCATGGGTGAAGCCGAGGAATTCATGGTCAAGGTTCAGCACCAGTTGCACGACACGGGTACGCCCGGTCCTGAGCCTTTGCGCCGCGCGGTCGGGCACATAGCCCAGCCGGTCGGCGGCGGCGCGGACCAGCGCGCGCGTCGAGGCCTTGATCTGTGGATCCAGCGCCAGCGCCCTGGACACGGTCGTCACCGCCAGCCCGGTCTCGGCCGCGATGGTGCGCAGCGTCGGGCGGGACTTCGCCCTGCCCCCCGCGCGGCGCGGCAGCTGATCGGCAGAGGTGGAAAGTCGGTCGGTCAGGGTCTTCACTCCGGCTTGGGCCTGATCGGCGGTCTTGCTGGGACGTGGCTCCGGAGTATGACAAAAAAATGCAACGATACAACCAGAGAACTGCTGCGGGGAAAGAGCGGGATTTTTCCGCAGTATAGCGACAATTATCCTGTTTTTCTGCAATGCAGCAGGAACAGGGTGGATGAAAGAATCGGGTTGACGGAAGGCCATATTGTAACGTTTCAATAATTCGTTCCCGCACGGGACATAACATCTGGGAGGATGAGATGAGGAAGATGACAAAGGGAATGGTCTCGGCGCTGGCGCTGACCTTCGGCCTGGCATCGGTGGCGGCGGCCGAAGATGTCGAGGTGCTGCACTGGTGGACTGCGGGCGGTGAGGCTGCGGCGCTGAACGTGCTGAAAGAGGATCTGGCGAAGCAAGGCATCGGCTGGGTCGATATGCCGGTGGCCGGTGGCGGCGGTGAGGCCGCGATGACCGCGCTTTCCGCCCGCGTGACCGCAGGCGACCCGCCGACCGCTGTGCAGATGCTGGGCTTTGACATCACCGACTGGGCCGAACAGGGCGTGCTCGGCAATCTCGACGCAGTGGCTGGCCCCGAGGGCTGGGACAATGTGATCCCTGCAGCGCTGCAGGCATTTTCCAAATATGACGGCCACTGGATCGCGGCCCCGGTCAATGTCCATTCGACCAACTGGGTCTGGATCTCGAAAGCCGCGCTGGACAAGACCGGTCTGGCCGCACCGACCACCTGGGACGAGCTGATCGCCGTTCTCGACAAGATGAAGGAAAACGGCATCACGCCTCTGGCCCATGGCGGCCAGCCCTGGCAGGATGCGACCGTGTTTGACAGCCTCGTGCTGGCGCAGGGCACCGATTTCTACAAGGCGGCCTTTATCGACCTCGACCCCGAGGCACTGGGCGGCGAGAAGATGGCGGCGGCCTTTGACCAGCTGCTGAAGCTGCGCAGCTATGTCGATGACAATTTCTCGGGCCGCGACTGGAACCTGGCCTCGGCCATGGTGATCAATGGCGAGGCGGGCATGCAGGTCATGGGCGACTGGGCCAAGGGTGAATTCCTGAAGGCCGGGCAGAAGCCTGGCGAAGGCTTCATCTGCATCCGCTTCCCCGGCACGCAAGGGGCCGTGACCTTCAACGCCGACCAGTTCGCGATGTTCAATGTGAAGGGCGAGGAGAAGGTAAAGGCGCAGCTCGCGATGGCTTCGGCGATCGAGAGCCCCTCGTTCCAGTCTGCCTTCAATGTGGTCAAGGGCTCGGTCCCGGCCCGCACCGATGTGCCGGATACCGATTTCGACGATTGCGGCAAGAAGGGCATCAAGGACCTGGCCGAGGCCAACACCAATGGCACGCTTTTCGGCTCGATGGCCCATGGTTACGGCGCCCCGGCTGCGGTGAAAAACGCCACCTATGACGTGATCACCGCCGCTTTCAACGGCGAATATACCGACGGCGCCTCGGCAGCGGCAGCGCTGAAAGACGCTGTGGCGGCAGCGCAATAAACAGACCCGGCGCGGGCGGCTGACGCCCGCGCCACAAATTCCTTCAAAGGAATTTTCCTAAAATTTTCAAAAATTTTAGTCGCGCCCTGGCGCGACCGCCCCGCAAAGGGGAAAGGGAGGGGAAATGGCATCTGCATCCGAGGCCGATTTCCGCACAAGGCTACAGGACTGGCTGCCGAAACTGGTGCTGGCCCCGTCTGTCGCGGTTACGTTGTTCTTCGTCTATGGCTTCATCCTCTTCACGGTGGTGTTGTCCTTTACCAGTTCCAAAATGCTGCCAAGCTGGGACTTCATCGGCTTTTCGAATTATGTCCGGCTGTTCTCGCTGCCGCACTGGCATGTCGCGCTGAAAAACATCGCGATCTTTGCCACGCTTTACATCGTGATCTGCACCGCAATCGGCCTCATGCTGGCGATCTTTCTCGACCAGAAGATCCGCGGCGAAGGTGTGCTTCGTCCGATCTACCTTTACCCGATGGCGCTTTCCTTCATCGTCACCGGCACCGCCTGGAAATGGTTCCTCGACCCCGGCATCGGGCTGGAAAACGTCATGCAGCAATGGGGGTGGGAGAGCTTTTCCTTCACCTGGATCAAGTCGAACACCATGGCGATCTACACAATCGTGATCGCTGCTGTCTGGCAGAGCTCGGGCTTCGTGATGGCGATGTTCCTTGCGGGGCTGCGTGGCATCGACAATGAGATCCTGAAAGCCGCGCAGATCGACGGCGCCTCCAACTGGCAGCTCTACCGCCGCATCGTGATCCCGCTTTTGCGCCCGGCGTTTCTGTCGGCCTTCGTCATCCTCGCCCATCTGGCGATCAAGTCTTACGACCTCGTCATCGCACTGACCGGCGGCGGCCCCGGCCGCGCCACCGAGATGCCTGCGACCTTCATGTATTCCTATACCTTCACCCGCAAAGAGATGGGCGTCGGCGCGTCCTCTGCCGTGATCATGCTGATGACCATCGCCGCGATTATGATCCCCTACCTTTACTCCGAACTGAAGGAGAAGAAGGAATGAGCGTCGCAAGCCAGGATACCGCCGTCTCGACCGGCCGCATCACCCGCATGCTGATCTATCTGATCCTGCTGCTTTTTGCGCTGTTCTACCTGCTGCCGCTCTATGTGATGGGGGTGAATTCGGTCAAACCGCTGTCAGAGATCACCGGCGGCAATATGATGGCACTGCCCCAGGAATGGACTCTGGATCCCTGGCGCTCGGCCTGGTCCACCGCGCAGATCGGCGTTCAGGCCACGGGGCTGAAGCCTTACTTCCTGACCTCGATCCTGATGGTGGTGCCGGCAGTCGTGATCTCGACCATGATTGGCGCGATCAACGGCTATATCCTGACCAAATGGCGCTTCAAAGGCGATACGATCATCTTCGGGCTTATGCTGTTTTCCTGCTTCATCCCGTTCCAGATCGTGCTGATCCCGATGGCGCGGGTGCTCGGCATCCTCGGTCTTGCCGGCTCGGTTCCGGGGCTGATCCTCGTGCATGTGGTCTACGGTCTCGGTTTCTCGACGCTCTATTTCCGCAACTATTACGCCGCCTTCCCGACCGAGCTGGTGCGGGCGGCCCAGATCGACGGCGCCGGCTTTTTCCGCATCTTCTGGCGCATCATGCTGCCGGTTTCCGGCCCGATCACGGTGGTCTGCGTGATCTGGCAATTCACCAATATCTGGAATGACTTCCTGTTCGGAGCCTCATTCGGCGGCACCACCCAGCCGATGACCGTCGCGCTGAACAACCTTGTGCAAAGCTCGACCGGGGTTAAGGAATACAACGTCCATTTCGCCGCCGCGATCCTTGCCGCCATCCCCACCCTGATCGTCTATATCGTCGCCGGCCGCTATTTCGTGCGCGGTCTGATGGCGGGGAGCGTGAAAGGATGAGCGCCACATCCGCCGCCTCGCGACAAATTCCTTCAAAGGAATTTGTCCGGACTTTTCAAAAAGTCCGGTGCGGAGTTTTGCAAAACTCCGCGACCCGGTCCACCACAGTTACAGGAGGCTGATATGGGTTTTCTCGACATCCGAAATGTCACCAAATCCTATGGCGCCGTCGAGGTGCTGCACCGCGTCGATATCGCGGTCGATGAGGGCGAATTCCTGGTGCTTGTCGGCCCTTCGGGTTGCGGCAAATCCACGCTCCTGAACATGATCGCCGGCCTGGAAAGTATCTCGGGCGGAGAAATCGCAATCAAAGACCGGGTCGTCAACGGCGTTCATCCGTCAAAGCGCAATATCGCCATGGTTTTCCAGAGCTATGCGCTTTACCCCAATATGACGGTCGGCCAGAACATCACCTTCGGGCTGGAGATGCACGGCACGCCCAGGCCCGAGCGTGACCGGGCTCTGGCCGAGGTGGCAAAGCTCCTCCAGATCGACCATCTCCTGGACCGCAAGCCCGGTCAGCTTTCCGGCGGCCAGCGGCAGCGTGTTGCCATGGGGCGTGCTCTGGTCCGTGACCCGGATGTCTTCCTGTTTGACGAGCCGCTCTCGAATCTCGATGCGAAACTGCGCGTCGATATGCGGACCGAGATCAAAAAGCTGCATCACAAGCTGAAACGCACCATCGTCTATGTCACCCATGACCAGATCGAGGCCATGACGCTGTCGACCAGGATCGCGGTGATGAACAAGGGCTATGTGCAGCAGCTTGGCACGCCGAAAGAGATCTATGACAGCCCCGCGAACCTGTTTGTTGCGACCTTCATGGGCAGCCCGGCGATGAACATCATCCCTGCGAAGCTGGTCGTCGAGAATGGCCGCGCGCTGGCCGAGATCACCGATGCCGGCGGCAAACCGCTGCGGCTTGGCTTTGGCGCCGGGAATTACTCTGCCTGGGAGGGGCGCGAGATTCTGCTCGGCATCCGTCCCGAGGCGATCACCGATCCCGAAGGCGCCGACCGCAATTCGCATAACGTTCAGCCGTTGCACAATATGGTCACCGTCACCGAGCCGGCGGGAGCCGATACATTCGTTACCATGGTGCTTTCCGGCAAGGATGTCATCGCGCGGATGCGGGCAGACGCGGCGGTGCATCCGCATCAGCCTTTTGATTTCGCGGTGAATATGGAGAAGGCCGTCGCCTTTGACCCCAAAACGGGCGACCGGATTCAGGCATGACGCCCGATATCATCATCATCGGTGCGGGGATCGGGGGGGCTACTCTTGCCGCTGCCCTGGCGCCTTCGGGGCGGCAGGTGCTGATCCTTGAACGCGGCGAACCGCTGCGGGACAGCCCTGCGGCGCGCGACCCCGAAGCGATCTTTCGCCGCGGGCATTACCGCCCCGATGAGATGTGGGTCGATGCCGCCGGAGGCACGTTCAATCCGGGCAATTACTATCACCCGGGCGGCAATTCTAAATTCTACGGCGCGGTGCTGATGCGCTATCGCGAGGCGGATTTCACGCCTCTCCGGCACTCGGAGGGGGTCACCCCTGGCTGGCCTTTTTTCTATACGGATTTGGAACGTTACTATTCCCTGGCCGAAGCGCTTTACCAGGTGCGGGGCGATGCTTCGCAGGACCCGACCGAGCCTCCGCGCAGCGCCCGTCTCCCCTTCCCGCCAGTGCCCGATGAACCGACCATCGCGGCCCTGCGTCAGGCGTTTCACGCCCAGGGGCTGCACCCCGCAGCCCTGCCTCTGGGCGTCGATATCGAGACCTGGCTCAAGGGCGGCGCCACCACCTGGGATGCCTTTCCCAATACGCGTGGCGGCAAGATGGATGCCGAGACCTGCGCACTGGCTGCGGCGCTGAAACACTCCAATGTCACGCTGCTGACCGGCGCCAGGGTCACGCGGCTGCTGGCCGGGGGGGGCCGGATCACCGGGGTCGAACTCAGCCATCAGGGGCGGAACCAGACCCTCTCCGCGCCGCTGATCTGCCTTTGCGCCGGAGCGGTGGTTACGGCAGCGCTGTTGCTGGCCTCGGCGGACAGCGCCCATCCGACCGGCCTCGCCAACAGCTCGGACCAGGTCGGGCGCAATTTTATGAACCACAACCTCTCGGCGGTGATCGGCTTCAACCCTTTGCGCCGCAATACAACGGTCTATGAAAAAACCATCCAGCTGAATGACTGGTATCTGACCGGCGGCCCGGGGGGCGAGCCCTTGGGGAATATCCAGATGCTTGGCCGGGTCACCGGCCCGATCCTGGCGGCGGAAAGCGGGCTGCCGCGCCCTGTCGCCCGATTCATCGCGGATCACTCGGTGCATATGATGACCATGTCGGAGGACCTGCCGAAACCGGAGTCGCGGGTGATGTGGCGGGAGGGACGCATTGTGCTGCAATGGGAGCGCTCGAATATGGCGGCGCATCATCTGCTGAACAAACGGCTGAAAACCGCGCTGAAACGGGCGGGCTGGCCGCTGGTTTTCATCAAAGGCTTCGAGAAACGCACGCCGAGCCATCAATGTGGCACCTGCCGGATGGGGGCTGATCACGGCAGTTCGGTGGTCGATCCCGATCTGAAAGCGCATGATTTCGACAATCTCTATATCTCTGACGCCTCGGTGCTGCCGACCTCTGCAGCGGTGAACCCGTCACTGACCATCGCCGCGCTCGCCCTTCGGCTGGGCGCACATCTGACCGAAAGGCAGGGGGCATGAGCTATCACGCGCTGATCACCGGCGGGCAGCAGGGCATCGGGCTTGGCATCGCTGCCGCGCTTGGCGCGGCCGGGTTCCGCCTGACGCTGGCCGCCGAGGCCCCGCCGCAAAGCACCGCTGTGCAGGAGGCGCTGGCGGGCCTCCCCCCGGGCACCCGCTATCTGCGACACGACCTGCGCGACATTGCCAGCATCCCGGCGCTGATGGGTCAGGTCGAGGCGGAGGCGCCGCTGACCACCTTTGTCTCGAATGCCGGCGTGCCGGCGATGACGCGCGGCGACCTGCTGGAGATGCGGCCCGAAAGCTTTGACCGCTGCCATGAGGTCAATCTGCGCGGCGCCTTCTTCCTTGCCCAGGAGGTGGCGCGGCGAATGCTGAAACGGCGCACCAGGACCTGGCGCTGTCTGTGTTTCATCACCTCGGTCTCGGCGGAAATGGCCAGCCCGGAGCGCGCGGAATATTGTATCTCGAAGGCCGGCGCCTCGATGATGGCACGGAACTTTGCGCTGCGCCTCGCCCCTGAAGACATCGGCGTCTATGAGCTGCGCCCCGGCATCATCGCCACGCCGATGACCGAGGGCGTGCGCGACAAATACTCCGCCCGCATCAGCGCAGGCCTCGTCCCCGCCGCCCGCTGGGGCGAGCCCGCGGACATTGGCGCCACCCTGGTGCCCCTTGCCACCGGCCAGCTGCGCTTTGCCACCGGATCGGTGATCCCGGTCGATGGCGGCCTGTCCCTGCCCCGCCTGTAAGCTGCCCGTCCACAGAGGTCTGATATGGCTGAAGAATTCGATTTCATCATTATTGGCGGCGGCTCTGCCGGCGCGGTGCTGGCGGCGCGGCTTTCCGAGGATCCGGCGGCGCGGGTGCTGTTGCTGGAGGCCGGGCCGCGCGACCGGCATCCCTTCTATCACCTGCCGGCGGGCTTTGCGAAGATGACCAAAGGTATCGGGTCATGGGGCTGGCAGACCGTACCGCAGCGCCACATGAATGATATGCAGATCCGGTTTACCCAGGCGCGGGTGCTGGGGGGCGGATCATCCATCAACGCCCAGATCTACACGCGCGGCAATGCGCTGGATTATGACGAATGGCGGCAACTGGGCTGTGAGGGCTGGTCCTATGAGGATGTGCTGCCCTATTTCCGTCGTACCGAGGACAACGACACATACGACAATCGCTGGCATGGCAAAGGCGGCCCGCTGGGCGTGTCGAAACCGGCAGCTCCCTTGCCGATCTGCGAGGCCTGGTTCCGTGCCTGCGGCGAGATGGGCATCCCCTTCAACCCTGATATGACCGGCGAGACCCAGGACGGGGTTGGCTTTTACCAGCTGACGCAGCGCAATGTGCGCCGCTCCTCGACCTCGACCGCCTATCTGCGCCCGGCGCGGGGGCGGGGCAATCTGGAGGTCAGGACCGGGGTACAGGTGCTGCGCATCCTGGTGGACCGGGGGCGCGCGGTGGGTGTCGGGACGGACACTGGCCCGATCCGGGCCGGGACCGAGGTGATCCTGTCTTCGGGCGCCATCGGCTCGCCCCGGCTGTTGCAGCTTTCGGGGATCGGGCCGGCGGATCATCTGCAGGCGCTTGGCATTCCGGTGGTGTTGGACCAGCCCGGGGTGGGTTCGGATCTGCAGGACCATCTCGATCTTTTCGTGATCGCCGAATGCACCGGCCCCCATACCTATGACCGCTACGCCAAGCCGCTCTGGTCGGCTTTGGCCGGGCTGCAATACCTCCTGACGAAAAGCGGGCCGGTGGCCTCTTCGCTGTTTGAGACCGGCGGCTTCTGGTATGCCGATCCGGCGGCGCGTTCGCCCGATATCCAGTTCCATCTGGGGCTGGGATCGGGGATCGAGGCCGGCGTTGCTGCCATGCCCCAGGGCGGCGTGACACTGAATTCGGCCTTCCTGCGCCCGCGCTCGCGCGGGACGGTGCGGCTGGCCTCGGCCGATCCGCTGGCCGCGCCGCTGATCGACCCGAATTACTGGGCCGACCCCTATGACCGCCAGATGTCGATCGAGGGGCTGAAACTTGCCCGCGAGATGATGTCCCAGGCCGCGCTGAAACCCTTTATCCTGGCCGAGCGCCTGCCTGGCCCGGGCGTGGTCTCCGATCAGGATTATGTCGATTATGCCTGTCGCAACGCCAAAACCGATCACCATCCCGCCGGCACCTGCCGGATGGGGTCGGATCCTGGCGCCGTGACCGATCCGCAACTGCGGCTGAACGGGATCGAGGCGCTCAGGGTGGTCGATGCCTCGATCATGCCGCGCGTTGTGTCGTCGAACACCAATGCCGCCACCATTATGATCGCCGAGAAAGCCGCCGATATGATCCGAAGCGCCCATGGGCTGAAAGGAGCCACCGCATGATCCGCCATATCGTATTGATCCGTTTCCGCGAGGATGTGTCCGAGCCCGCCATCGCCGCGCTTTTCGCCGGTCTGCACCCGATCCGCGACCAGGTCGCCGGTATCGGCGCCATCCATGCCGGCCGCTCGGAAAGCCCCGAGCAGATCGAGCGTGGCTATATGCATGGCTTCACCGTCGATTTCACCGGCTGGGAGGCACTTGCCGCCTATCAGAGCCATCCCGACCACCAGGCTCTCGGCGCCCGCCTGGTCGCGGCGGCTCAGGGCGGGCTGGATGGGATCCTCGTCTTCGATCTCGATTGTGGAGAGCCGGCATGATCACGCTACCGACCCAATCCGGCCAGCTGGAGCGCTACCGCCTCACCGGCACGCCGCTGCTGCCCCGCGCGCCACGCGGGCCGCTGGCCCGCACCGCTTTTGCCGCCGCGCATGTCGTCACCGACACCATCGCCGAACGCGATCCCTGGCAGGGAAGCCCGGCGGTCGACTGGGACAGCACGCTGAAATTCCGCCATTTCCTCTGGGATCAGGGGCTTGGCCTTGCCGAGGCGATGGATACCGCGCAGCGCGGTATGGGCGTGGACTGGCTGACCGCGAAAGAGCTGATCACCCGCACCATGCGCGAGGCGAAAGCCCATCCGATGCACCCGCGTGTGGCCTCGGGCGCCGGCACCGATCACAAGGCGCCGGATCAGCTGACCAGCGAAGCCGCGATCCTTGCCGCCTATTGCGATCAGTTTGAGGCGCTGGAGGCGGCGGGCTCTCAGGCGATCCTGATGGCGACAAGGGCGCTGCCCGCTTTGGGTGCAAGACCCGAGATCTATCACCGCATTTACCGCCGGCTGATCGACCAGGCGGCAGAGCCGGTGATCCTGCACTGGCTGGGCGAGATGTTCGATCCCGCGCTTGCCGGTTACTGGGGCTGTGCCAGCGTGGCGGAGGCCTCGGATTTCGTGATCAGCCTGATCGCCGAGAATCCCGGCAAGGTTGATGGGATCAAGATTTCCCTGCTGGATCAGGCCCATGAAGAGGCGTTCCGCGCCCGTCTTCCGGCGGGGGTGCGCCTCTATACCGGCGATGATTTCAACTATGCCCGCCTGATCGAGGGCGACGGCACCCACCATTCCCACGCGCTTTTGGGGATCTTCGCCGCCATCGCCCCCGCCGCCGCCCAGGGGCTGGAGGCGCTGGCCGGGGGCGACCGTGCGGGATTTCACCGCCTGCTCGCCCCGACCGAACCGCTTTCCCGCGAGATTTTCCGCGCGCCGACCCGCTTCTACAAGGCCGGTATCGCGTTTCTGGCATGGCTGAACGGCCATCAGCCGGCTTTTGTCATGCCCGCCGGCTTCCAGTCCTCGCGCAGCATCAGCCATTACGCCCAGGTCTTCCGGCTTGCGGACCAGGCCGGTCTTCTGGCAGAGCCGGATCTGGCGGCGGAGCGGATGGCGCTTTTGTGCCGCATGCACGGGATTGAACAGGGCTGAGCGATGGAGAAGAGGCCGACGATCATTGATGTCGCGCGCGAGGCCCGCGTGTCGAAATCGACCGTCAGCCTTGTGTTGCAAAACAGCCCGCTGGTGCGCGACCAGACCCGCGAAGAGGTCCGCCGCGCCATGGCCGATCTGGGTTACGTCTATAACCGCTCGGCCGCGATGCTGCGCCAGGCCAATGCCGGGCTGGTGGGCCTCGTGATCAATGATCTGAGGAACCCGTTCTTCACCGAATTCGCCACCTCGGCGCAGATGGCGCTTTCGGCCCGGGGCTATGCGACGGTGCTCGCGAATACCGATGAAGACCCCGGCCTTCAGGCCCAGGTGGTGGCGGCCATGCTGGAACACGGTGTCTCGGCCCTGATCATCTCGCCGGCTTACGGGCAGGAAGAGGCGACATTCGGCGCCATTGCCCGCGCGGGGATCCCGGCCTTGCAGGTGCTGCGCAAGGCGCATCCCGATACCGCGACCTTCCCCTTTGCCGCACCGGATTACGAGCGCGGCAGCCGGCTCGCGACCGAACATCTGCTGGCAGCGGGCGCGCGGCGCATCGCTTTCGCCGGCGGGATCGAGGGGCGGCAGGTGACGCATGAGCGGATGTCGGGCTATCTGCGGGTGATGGAAGAGGCGGGGATCCCTCCGCTGATCCTGCCCGGCCGCCCGTCACGCGCACAAGGCCGCGAGCTGGCGCTGCGCCTGCATCAGACCGGCGGCGTCGATGCGGCCTTGTGTTTCAACGACCTGGTGGCGCTTGGGCTGATGAGCGGCATGGCGGCGCTCGGACGCCGCGTCGGGCCGGGATTCCGCCTGGTGGGATTTGACGATATCGAGGAATGCCGCGACGCCTTTCCGCCGCTCAGTTCGGTGCGCTGCGATATTGCGGGCTTTGGCCGACGGATGGCGGCGGAGCTGATTGCCTGGCTTGAGGATAAATCCGCGCCGCCGCCCGAGACCCTCTCGCCGGTCGAGCTGGTGATCCGCACCTCCAGCGAGGCCTGAACCGCCCCTGTCGGCCTCCGCAAGTTCGCCCCCCGCAAGTTCGCCCCCCTTGCCCCTGCCCGGCCCGCATGCTGCTATCGCTCTCCCGAGACCCGCCCCTGAGATCCACCCCCCAGGACCCGAGAGCCAGCAGGACCAGTGCCATGACCCAGCCCCTTCCGCCCCTGACCGGAGATATCTCCGCCTTTGCCGCCCTGATCGGGCTGACGGTGATCTCAGCCACCACCACAAGGGTCGAGGCGGAGCTGGCGGTGCGCCCGGACCTCCTGAACCGCAACGGCGTGCTGCATGGCGGCGCCATCATGGCGCTGGCCGATATCCTGGGCGGCCTTGGCACCTTTACCGCGATCCGCCCCGATCAGGTCACCACCACGGTCGAGAGCAAGACGAATTTCTTCCGCCCGCTGCTGCTGGGAGAACGCGTCCGCGCCATATCCGAGCCGCTGCATCAGGGTCGCAAAACCCAGGTCTGGCAAACCTCGGTATTGCGCGAAGATGGCAAACTGGCGGCCCAGGTCACCCAGACCCAGATGGTGCTGGAGCGCTGAACGCAAAACACCCGGGCCTTGCGGCGCCGGGTGTGTGTCTGCGGGGACCGCCGCAACAGATCACTTCACTTCGATATTCACATTCATGGTGCGCTTCGCGCCAGCCGGTGGCGGCGGAAACGGCGCCGCGCGGCGGACGTGATCCACTGCAATCGCATCAAGCTCGGCCGAGCCAGAGCTTCTGGCGATGCTCGCTCCGGCAAGCCCGCCACTATCCGTAACCGTCAGGGTCACAACGGCCTTACCTCTCTGCCCTCTCGGCGGAGATTTTTTCTTGGTGCGCTGAATCTTCTTCATCACCGAGGCGCCGTAATTCTTGGCGGAAGCACTGCCCGACCCGGCAGAGCTTCCGCCGCTTGCTTTCTGTTTCGAAGCCTTCGCCTCGGCCTGCGACTCGGACGCCTTTTTCTTCGGCTTTTCCTCGGCCTTCTCGACCGGCTCCTTCGGCTTCTCGACCTTCTTTACCTCTTTCGGCTTTTCTTTCTTCCTGGGTTTTTCCTGCTTTTTCTTCACCTCGACCACCGGCTTCGGCGGCGGCGCCTGATCGGGTTCGGGCAGGATATCCTCGACGATTTCCTCGACCTCGGGCGCCTCATCGGGCGTATCGGGGGCCTCGGTCAGTTCGGGCGTGTCGGGCGTATCCTCGACATCGGGGGATTTCATCTCTTCCGCAGCGACCTGGTCCATCACATCCGGGGTCGGCTCGGTGATCGCCTCGATCGCCTCTGACGGCGGCAGCATGACCAGAACCGCCTGCTCTTCCGCCCCCATCGACATGCCCGCGCTTTCCCAGGTCATCGCCCAGGCACCAAGCGCCGAAACCAGCAGCGCGGTGATCGAGGTCGAGGCCAGCCAGCCCAAAGTCCGGCTTTTCCCTGCACCGACATGCGAGGGCAAAACGGGGCAGCGGGCACGGCTGAAAGAGGGCAATTCCCGGGTCATGGCTGTGATCCTTCTGCAGGAGCGGCACCGGCAGCGGGCGCACCTTCCAGCCCCACCAGCGCGACTTTCAGGTAACCGGCATTCCGGAGTTCATCCAGAATTTCCATGGTCGCGCCATAAGGCAGATCCTTATCGGCACGGAAAAAGATCGTGGTTTCACGATTGCCGCCCGTTGCGGCATCCAGTGCCGCCCGCAGACCGCCGCCCGGCACCGGATCATTGCCCAAAGACAGCACCCGGTCCAGCCCCAGCGACAGCCAGAGCGGCTCGTCCGGGCGTTCAGCCGGGGTCGAGGTGCTGCCCGGCAGGTTGATCGGCACATCGACGGTCGACAGGGGCGCCGCCACCATGAAGACGATCAGCAGAACCAGCATGACGTCGATAAAAGGCGTGACGTTGATTTCCGAAACTTCGGTATCTTCGTCTTCCGATCCGCCACCAACTGAGGCTCCCATGGCTCAGACCCTCGCCGCGAGGCGGTCGAGCGACCGGCTTTGCAGGCGGGCCGCAGCCGCCGCCACATCATTCAGTTGCAACCGGTATTTCGCGAGCTTTCTGGACAGGACGTTATAGATCAGAACCGCCGGGATAGCCGCCGCCAGGCCGATGGCCGTCGCCAGCAGCGCCTCGGCGATACCCGGGGCCACGACCGCGAGGTTCGTCGTGTTCGACTGCGCGATGGCGAGGAAGCTGTTCATAATACCGAACACGGTGCCGAACAGGCCGACAAAAGGCGAGAGCGAGCCGATAGAGGCAAGGATCCCGGTCCCCGAACGCAGTCGGGCGGCGGCGCCGGCCTCGATCCGGGCCATGGCGGTATCGGTGCGGTCACGGGTGCCGGGGATCAGCTCGGGCTCGGCCTCGGCAAGGCGCAGCTCCTCATCGGCGGCACGGATCATATCAACCGAGGGGCCTTTGCGGCCGGCCACCGCTTCGGCGACCGAGTGCAGGTTCGAGGCGCTGGCCAGCAGGCGCGCGGTCTTGCGCATCGAGGCAAAGGCAAAGCCGAATTCGAACAGTTTGTGGATCAGGATCACCAGCGCCACGAAAGCCGCAATCGCAAGACCAACCATCACCGCCTGCACGATGATATGCGCATCCCAGAACAGCGATTCGAGTTCGACCGTATGCACCGGCAGCGGCGCAGCGGCGGGTTCTGCGGCGGGGGTGGCAGTGGCGGCGGCCTCTGCGGTGGCGGTTCCACCGGTCTCGCCCGTCGCGGCATCGGCTGCGGCGCCGGGCGCCGCATCAGCGGGCGCATCGGTGGCAGGCGCATCGGTGGCAGCAGCACCCGTCGCGGGAATATCGGCAGCCGGAACATCGGCAGTGGCTGCGGGCGCGTTGATCGCGCCGGTCTCTTCGACCGCCGGGGCGGCGGGGCTTTCGGGGGTGGCAGCCGGCACGACCGGCGGTGCCCCGGCGCCCTCGGTAGCGGGTGCTGCGGATTGCTCCGGCGCGGCATCGGGCACCACCGGAGGCGTATTGTCCTGCGCTGCGGCCATACCGCCCGCAAGGATCAGAAGGGAAAGAATTGCCGCGCGCATCGGTTCAACCACTTGAAGTCTCATTTCGTGCAAAGGGGGACGGGTGAAGACAGCCGCACCGGCACCGGTTCGGCGCGCAGACCGCCCCGAAACTCCCGCGCCACAACTGCCCTGGCCGTGGAAATCAGAACCCGGTCAATCTGGTTTCGCCCTGGGAAGATCATCCGAGAAATCCGTTCCACAATCGCCCTGACGGGCCCATGCCGTGCAAGTCCCGCAACCGCAGACCCGTGCCCCAAAGGGAAACCCGAACCATCCGGTTGCCTTGCCCCACCCGGGCCGCCACCTGAATTCCACCTGTTCAGCCCGCTACCGATTGGCTGGCGCTCCGAGACGGGGGGCACTTGCGAGGCAGCAGATTCCGACCTGATCGGTCAGGAATGGCTTTAGGAATACCAGGTGGAATTGTCAAGTATAACCGCCCCCAGGCCGCTGCTGTGCAGCACGGGGGCTTCACAGCCCGAAATCTCAGGCAAATCAGCCGATTGTAACCATGTGATTATCCCAGGAAATGGCGCTGTGGCGCAGCGGACGGGCGGGCTCTTCCGCACCGGCAAGCGTCCAGAGACCGCCGCCGCCATCCGAGGCGACGAATCCCTTTTCCAGCGGGGCCAGGCCACAGATATCGGCGCGGTAATGGGTGGCAAGCGGGGTGCCATCCTCGCCAAATACCATCACGGCGCCGCCCCGGGGCGAGGAAATCGCGATCATCCCCTGATTGGCCGCGATCGAGCCGGCATAGCCTTTCATGGTGAAGATCTCTTCCGGCGCGGCCTCGAACAGTCTGATTGCGCGGCCAGGCTCCCAGCGGGCCAGCAGCGGCACCGGCTCGGCCGGGTCGCCCTGCCATTGCAGCGCGACGCCGACCCCCTCGCCCACCAGCGCCAGATGCCGCATCGAGTTCTGATGCAGCTCCGGCTCCAGTTCCGCGATTTCAAGGATCTCACCCTCGGGCGACAGCAGCGCGAGGTTCGAACGCATCGTGTCGAGGTTCAGCGTGGTGCGGTCGGTCGGATCGGTCTGTATGCCGCCATTGGCGACGATCAGCCGCCCATCGGCGAGGCGCTTCATATCATGCGGGCCGATGCCGCCGGTCTCCCATTCCCCAATCCGGCGGTAGCCCCCGGTCTCCCACAATCCGATCCGTCCTTCCGACCCTTCCGCCACCACTTCCGAGGTCATCAAAAGCGCCCCATCGGCGGAAAAGGCGCCATGTCCGTTGAACTGGCGGCCCTCGGGCGGGGTCAGGCGGTGGCGCACCGCGCCGGTGAAACAGTCAAGCACGATGGCAAAGACGCCGGGGCGGCGGGCGAAAGCCACCGCTTCGGGGCGCAAAGGATGCGCCGCCGCCGCATGGCCGCGCGCCGGCAGGGCGATGGAGAACAGGCTCTCGCCATCCTCACGCAGCCCGTGCAGCACATACTCCTCGCCCATCTTGCCGGCGGCAAGCCAGGCGGGGCTGCCGACATCGGCCCAGCCGGGAACCGGCAGAGAAAGCGAGGCCAGCCCCGCCAGGAAACCGCGTCGCGTCGCCATATCGTCAATCCCCGTCCTGCGAGTTGAACCCCAGCCCGACCCCCAGCACCGGCGCCATCTCGGCCAGCGCCGTGGCGCGCGCGGCCCGCACATAGCGTTGCAGCAGCAGGATCTTTTCGCGCTGCACCGGGTCTGACACGCCGGCCATCTCCGGCTGGTCCAGCTTGCCGGCCTCGGCAATGGCGCGGTCCAGCGCGGCGAGTGTGCCCGCCGCATCCGGCTCCAGCGCGGCGGTCAGCCGGCGGATCGCCTGCAATTCCAGCAGGATATTGCGGGTGGCGCGGCCCGAAGCCCGCGCCTCGGCGCGTTCGGGGCGCGGCTTGCCCTCTTCGCCAAGCGGACGGCCAAGCCGCTGATCGGCAATGAATTCCAGCCCGCCCATCAGCTGGGTAAAGACCGATTGCAGCGCCTCGGTACGGCTCAGATAGCGTGGATTGCCGTCTTTGCCGGCGGTCAGCAGCGTCCGGGCAAAGCCCTGATCGCCCGTCCAGCCCCCCTCCATCTCAAGCGCCAGCCGCGCCAGATCCTTCACCGTGGCACGCAAGAGCGGGCAGGGATCGGCCTCGGGGGGATCGGCCGGGTATAACAGCCTCTCCAACCCGCTCAGACCGCGCGCGGCAACCGATTGTCTGGCGAACAGCTCCGGCTCCAGACTGGCCTTGTCCCCCAGCAAGAGGCCGCGCTGCGCTTTGGCGCCCAGCCCTTTCGGGTCGGGCCAGAAGCGGATCGCCAGCGTCCTGCCCTCCTCCTCGGAGGGGCCGAAACGCAGCCAGGACACCGCCATCCAGGCATCGAAGGTCTTGTTGAAACCGGGGCGCAAAGCGGTCGGGTCACATTTGCCGCCGGTCTCCCGGAAATGGCTCTCGGCCTCGGCCTCGAACGCGGCAGCGCTTTCGGCGAAATGCGCAAAGCCGGGCAGCATCACGGTATCGACCGCCTGTTTCAGATCGGCAAAGGCGGGGCCGGCGGCGCAGATCAGGGCCAAGGCCATATGGACGGGGCGGAAACGCGGCATCACAGGCTCTCCAGGAAAGCGATCAGGGCTTCACGGTCTTTGGTGGGCAGGGCAATCACGGCATCGCGGCTCGCCCCGGCCTCACCGCCATGCCAGAGCACGGCCTCCAGCAGCGAGCGCGCGCGGCCATCATGCAGGAAATAGGTGTGGCCGGAAACCTGTTCGGTCAACCCGATCCCCCAAAGCGGCGCGGTGCGCCATTCGCGGCCCGTCGCACGGCCTTCGGGGCGGTTGTCGGCCAGCCCCTCGCCCATGTCATGCAGCAAAAGGTCGGTATAGGGCCAGATCAGCTGAAAGCTCTGCTCGGGCTGATCCTTCAGCCGGTTGGTAACGAATTTCGGGTTGTGGCAACCGGTGCAGTTCAGGGTGTAGAACACTTCTTTGCCGCGCAAGACCTGGGGATCGTCGATATTGCGCCGTTCAGGCACGGCAAGATTGCGCGAGTAAAACGCCACAAGATCAAGACTTTGCGCATCAACCTCCAGCCCGTCGCGCACACCTTTTTCCTGGCCATGCTCCGCCTCGCGGCAGGCGGTTTGCGCCTCGGTGCATTCGCCCCAGGGGTCGGGCAGCACCGGCGTCGAAAGGCCCATATCGCCGGAAAACGCATCGGCGGATTGCTGGCGCACGGTCGGGGTTCCGGCCTTGAGGCCAAAGCGCCCCAGCATCGGCACCCCGAATTCCTGCGAGGGAACGATCGAGATCCGCCCCGAAATCCCGTCGCCATCGGCATCATCGGGGTCGGCCAGGGCAATGATATCGGCGGCCGGAATCGCCTCCAGCAGCCCCAGTCCGATCATCTGCGGCGCGACGCGGGGCGAGATCAGCAACCCTTCGTCAAAGGGGCCGAAACCCGGGTTGGAAATCGTGTAATCGGGCTTGCGCAGCGAGACCACCGTGCCATCGGCCAGGGTCACCGGCACTTCGGTCCAGGCGATATCCATCCGCCCCTCGGCCGGCAGGCCCGGCACCGCGAAATCCTGCAACTGGCCGCCATAGACCGGATCGGGGATGGTCGCGATCCAGTCTTCGATCCCCATCGGCACCTCGCCCCCCGGAACCGAAAGCCTGAGAAACATCGAGACCCGTGCCTCGTCGGATGTCTCGGGCGGATGGCCGCGCCCGTCCTTCAGATGGCAATTCTGACAGCCCCGCGCATTGTAAAGCGGCCCCAGGCCGTCGGAGGCTTTGGTCGAGGAAGGCGCCGCCACCCAGGTCTTGCGGAAAAGCGCATTGCCGAGCTTGAAATCCATCTCGCGGTCAAAGGGCATATTGCCGGAGAGGATCGAGAAGGCATCGGCATTGGGCCGGACCCGCACGGTGGCGCCACCGCCCTGCATCAGCTCAAAAGGCTCGGATTTGCTGAAATCGGTGACCGGGGTGAGGACGCGGCTGATCCGCCCGATCTCGGGCTTGGTGCGCGCGATCACCGCGAGATGGCGGTCGTCCAGAGGGGGGGCAGGCGGCAGCGGGTCGGTTGCTGTCCGGGCGGGCTGCTCCTGCGCGGCGGCAGTAAGAGCGGCGAGCGACAGGAGGAGCGCAAGGGCAGAGGCGGACCGGAGACGAAACATGACGACCTTCCTTAGGCCCCCTCTGACTGATCCTTTTCTCCGAGTCTTTCAATCGGAAAACGTGGGGCAGGCTGGCGGCGCGACCGCCTGTCGCGCCCTCGCCGACGCTCAGCCGCCGGCCTCTTCTGCGAGGGACAGCGCCTCCTGCCACAGCGCGGCGGGAACCGGAACCGCATCGGCCAGCCCCCAGGTCGCGCCGGGCAGCCGGACCCCGGCCCCGGCAAGCGCCTCGGCAAGGTCTTCAATCCGGGCAGCGTGATCAGGCGAGAAGCGGGCCGGATCCAGCGCCAGCAGGAATTGCCCGACGCGCGGTGGTCCGCCCTGGGGCGCGTCCAGCGGCGTCTGGCCGATGCTGAGAGCGCCGCCCGACAGCGCTGCGGAAAGAATCTCGATCAGCAGCGCGATATTGGCCCCCCTCTGCCCGCCCGCCGGCAGGATCGCGCCGGCCAGCGCCGCCTGCGCATCGAGCGTCGGCTGCCCCGCCCGGTCCTGCGCCCAGCCCGGCTCCAGCGCGCGCCCCGCCGCCGCGCGGCGCAGCACTTCGGTCCGGGTCACCGCGCTCATGCTCTGATCCGCAACGATCGGGGTCTGCCCGGCACGCGGCACCGCCCAGGCCAGCGGATTGGTGCCGTAAAGCGGGCGCATTGCCCCCGGAGGCGCCACAGTGGCGGGCGAGTTCGAGACCGCGATACCGATCAGCCCCTGCCCGGCCAGCGCCCGCACATAGTGGCCGATTGCCAGCGAGTTATAGGAATTGGCGATGCTCATGGCGCCGAGACCCGTCGCTGCCACCGCCGCCAGCAGCGCCGGCAGCCCCGCCGCAAAGGCCGGATGCACGAAACCGTAAGCCGCATCGACCCGCACCACCGCCCCGTCACGCGACACCTGCGGCACCGCCTGGCCGTCCAGCTTGCCGCTTTGCAGATGGGCGCAGAAATGCGGCAGGTAGAAGAGGCCGCAAATGCTGTTCCCCTCGGCCTCGGCCTGCGCCAGGGCGGCGGCGGTCGGGCCGGCCTGGTCCGGTGAGGCGCCATGGCGGGCCAGCGCCGCCTCGCAGACCTCCCGGATCCGGCTCACTGCAATCTGCCGGGTTTCCATTGCCCGATCCTCCCATATCCCAGGATGCCATAGTCTTTCGGGGAAGCGGGGGTCCGGCAAGCCCTGTCAGCCAAAACACCGGTGGCGCAGAGGGGCAAGGCGTGGCAGCCTGCCGGAAGGCGCAGGCACAGAGGCAGGACCATGACGACAGCCCGCGATCCCGACTGGATCAATGACCCGGTGGCAAAGCTGAGGGCCTGGCGCGATGCGCGACCAGAGGTGGTTGCGCCTGTTTTGCCGGAAGGGGTGAGCATGACGGCCCTGGCTCCGGATGGCGGTTGCCCCGGCGGGCTGGTCTTTGCGCCTCCGGCCGCCGGCGACGCCTCCGGCGGGAGTATTTCTGTCAGGGGAAATGCGAAAGCGGACAGGCTGCCGGTGGTCTATTTCCATGGCGGCGGTTTTATCGTCGGCTCCCCCTGGACCCATCGCATCGTTACCGCCTGGATTGCCGGGGAGACCGGAGCGAAGGTTATCTCTGCTGCCTATAGCCTTGCACCCGAACAGCCTTTCCCGGCCCCTGCCCGGGATGCGGTGGCGGCGGTGCGCAGGCAACTGGCCGGGGCCGACCGGCTGAGGCTGATGGGGGACAGCGCGGGCGGGCTGGTCGCGCTCTGGGCCTTTGCCGGGCTGAGCCCGGAGGAACGGGCCCGGATCGACAGCGTCACGCTTTTCTATCCCGGCGCCGGGCCCGGCATGGCGCCCGCGCCCGGGAACCCGGGACATGAGGCCGATGGGCTGGGGCCGAAATCGCTGGCGGCCTATCACCGCCAACTCGATCCTCACGGGCTGATTGCCGGAGATCCGCGCTTTGACCCGCTGACGGCGGGCTTTCCGCTCCCACCCCGGCTGGTCATTCTCGGTGCCGGTGCCGACCCGATGCTGCGCGATAGCGAGGCCCTGGCGCATAGGCTGCAGGGCAGGCTGATCCTCGCGCCCGGGCAGGAGCATGGCTTCCTTGGTGCATTGCCGGCCGGGCCAGCGCTCGGGCTGCTGCGCGCGGCGCTTGGCCTTTGCTGAAGGCCGGCAGCTGCCCCCGTCAGTCTTCGGCGCCGTCGTCCAGCCGCGCCATCTCATCGGCGGCGGTTTCACGCAGGGCACGCAGATCCGCGATGGTGCGGTCCAGCTCGTCGCGCTGCCGGCCCAGCTCTACCAGCTGGCGATCCGCCATGCCGAGCCAGGTCTCAAGCTGCGGCCGCTCGCCCTTTTTGCCATAGATCAGCAGCCATTGCCGGATCTCCTCCAGCGAGAAACCGAACCGCCGCCCGCGCAGGATCAGCTTCATCCGCGCCACCTCGCGCGAGCCGTAATAGCGCGCGCGCCCCTCGCGTTCCGGGGCCAGCAATTCGATATATTCGTAATACCGGAGCGTGCGCGGCGTGACCTCGAATTTCGCGCACATCTCTTTGAAGCTGATCCGAAGCTGATCCGTCATAACACCCTCCGCCGGGGTGATGGTAGGGCGAGGCGGGCCGGAATGGCAAGCGCCCTGGCGGCCCTGACACAACGGCCTGACACAACGGCACCACGAAAGGCGCTGACCCTGCGTCACCGCAGGGCTGTGCTGTGGCGCCGCCCCTTGCAACCGCACGGCCCAGGCGGTTTGATGCCGCCCATGCAGGATAGCGGCCCACAGACTCAACCGCCCGATACGCTGACCATCGCCCGCGCCTTTATCGCGGCGCTGCCCCATGCGCGGGCGCTGCGCCTGTATATGGAGGAGATCGGGCCTGGGCTGGCGGTGATTTCCATGCCCTGGGATGCGCGGCTGATCGGCGACCCGGCAACCGGCGTGATCCATGGCGGCGCGGTTTCCGCGCTGATGGACACGGCCTCGGGTGCGGCGGTGATGGCGCATCCGATGGGGGCGGTCTCGACCGCAACACTGGATCTCCGGATCGACTATATGCGCCCGGCCAGCCCCGGCCAGACCATCCGCGCCCGCGCCGAATGCCATCACGTCACCCGCTCGGTCGCCTTCGTGCGCGTGACCGCGACCGATGACGACACCGCCCGCCCGGTCGCCATGGCCAGCGGAGCTTTTACCTTTGAACTGCCGGGCACCGCCGCCGCAGGAGACCCGCGATGACCCCCGGCTATGATGCTCTGCTGGAGGCGCTGGTGGCGCGCATCCCATATTTAGGCTTTCTCGGCATCCGCTTCGACACGGCCGGGGCCGAGCTGACCGCCGTTCTGCCCTACAGCGACGATCTGATCGGCAATCCGCTGATTCCTGCGCTGCATGGCGGGGTGACGGCGGCGTTTCTGGAGGTGACCGCGATCACCGGCCTTGTCTGGACCGGGCTGCATCAGGGGCGCATCCCGCCCTCGGCGCTCACGGTGGAAAACCTGCCCGCCTTGCCGAAAACCATCGACATAACCGTGGATTACCTGCGGCCCGGCCAGGCCGAAGACGCCTTTGCCCGCGCAAGGATCAACCGCTCGGGGCGGCGCTATGCCTCGGTTCATGTCGAGGCCTGGCAAGAGGATCCACAGCGGCTTTTCGCCCAGGGCACCGGCCACTTCCTGATGCGCGAAGGCTGATGCCGGACCGGCATTATCGGGGATTACCCGATAATCACGACAGAGACGCTTGCCATTTCCCCCGCCGCCGTTCCAGAATTGGCGCATTCAGGCAGGAGACTATCGGATGCGTAAATTCCTGGTTGTGCTGGATGACAGCCGCGAATGCCTCAATGCCATGCGCTATGCCGCGCTGCGCGCCGCCCATACCGGCGCCGGGGTGACGATCCTGTCGATCATCCCGCCCGAGGAATTCCAGCACTGGATGGGCGTGGCCGATCTGATGCGGGCCGAGGCACGCGAGCGGATCGAGGCCCATTTCGAGGTCTTTGCCAAATGGATGCGCGACAAGCAGGGCGTTAATCCGGAACTGGTGATCCGCGAAGGCGATGCGGTGACCGAGATCCTCGCCCAGATGCGCGAAGACCCGGAAACCGGTGTGCTGGTACTGGGCGCCGGCACCGACAAGGCCGGACCCGGCCCCCTGGTCACCGCGATGAGCCGCAATTCCGGCAGCCTGCCGACCCCCATCACCATCGTGCCGGGCGATATGTCGAAAGAAACGCTGGAAAAGATCACCTGAGCAAGGCGCCCCGCCTTGCCGCCCTGCCCGGGACGGCGGCGCGATCGCATCCGGACTTCCCGACCCTGAACCCCGCCGAAACACCTTTGCTTTGCGCCGGTTTCAGGGCAGCATGGCGTGAAATCATCCTTCTTGCCCGTTGCCGGAGTGCCTTTGCCATGCGCTTTTTCCTGATGCCGGTCCGGTTCCTGTTTGTAGCCCTGGTTCTGCCGCTCCTTGTCCTTTTGCACCTGCCGGGGGCGGCGCGCGCGCAGTCCTGGCTGGAGCAGCCCTTCAACGCCAGCAGCCTCAGCCGCGAGGATGCCGCGACCATCCAGGCAGCCCTGGCCTGGACCGGCGATTTCTACGGCGTGGTCGACGGCATCTGGACCGACGAGTCGCAGCAGGCCTTCGTGAAATACATGACCCGGGTAGAGGGCCGCGAGGCCCAGCCGGTTTTCGGCGATATCAAAGACCTCGTGATGTTTCTTGAGGATGAACGGGTCAGGAACAACTGGCAGCTGAATTACTCGTCGATTGCGAACACCTCCTACCTCTTCCCCTTCGGCCTGATCGAAGAGGTCGAGGGCGCAAAAGAGATGGAATATCTCGCCAGGGATAAAAGCATCTCGCTGATCATCCGCGAGGGGAAGCTCGCAGATGCCAAAGCCGATCACGAATGGTTCGTGGGCAAGGCGCGGGCCGATACCAAGCCCTATCAGTTCTCGAATGACCGGACGATGATCAGCTGGGTCGATCTGGACAATAAGATGACTGCCTATATCCGGTCGGATCTGCATGACGGGCTCTGGTCCACGATGAATTTCGTGACCACCGAGGAAGGCTATTTCCGCGTCAATCTGCTGGCAGGCACCACGGTGACCGGCAATGCCAGCGCCGCTTCGCTGATCTGGACCCCGGGCGGCGTGATCGACCAGGTGATCAACGGCACCGCCAGCGCAGCGCCGCCGACCGCTGCCGCAGCCGCCGCGCCCAGGGCAGAGGATCAGGTGGATCGCCCCGGCAAATCCGCCGTGACCTCACCGACCGCGCCCGATCCGATCCCGTCGCTGCCGCCTTCGGACCCGCCGGCCGCCTCTGACCCGACGCCCCCCGGCGAGCTGGTCGAGGATCTGCCCCCCGCAAGCAACGCGCCGGCGAATGGCATCCTTGGCACCCCGGCGCCGGGAACCGCCACAGCGGATGCCGGAGCAGCAGATGCAGGTACGGGCGGCCTCGGCACCCCCTCGCCCGACCTGCCCGAGGCCCCCGATCCTGGCGCCGCAATCGCCGCTGGCCCGGCCGAGCTGGGCACCTCCCCCGGCGGGCCCGCACCGATCCGCGCGCCCGAGGGTCAGCCCGACAGCGCACCCGGTCTGCCCAAGGTCGCCGCGATTGCGGAAACCCCGCGTCCCAGGGTTTCGGGCACGCTGAAAAGCTCTGGCACCGGCTTCTATATCGCGCCGACCACGCTCGTCACCGCCGCCCATGTGATCGAAGGCTGCTCGGCCATCGGCATGGCGGATGGCTCGGCGCTGGAAGTGCTGGCCGCCGATACCACGCTGGATGTCGCCGTGCTGGGCGGTGCGGTCGATACCGGCGCCTGGCTGAAACTCTCGGCACTGGAAGTGCCGAAACTCGGAGAATCCGTCACCACTCTGGGCTACCCCTATTCGACCAGTCTCGACCAGGGGCTGACCGTCACCTCGGGCAATGTCTCGGCTTTGCGCGGCGCGGATGGCTCGTCTAATCGGGTGATGATCACGGCGCCGGTGCAGCCGGGGAATTCCGGCGGCCCGCTTCTGAACAAGAAGGGCGCGGTGATCGGCGTGGTCGTCAGCCGCGTCGACGACATCGCCATGCTGGAAGAAACCGGCACCCTGCCGCAAAACATGAACTTCGCGGTGCCCTCGGGTCCGCTGCTGACCTTCCTCGCCAAAGAGCGCATCTCGCGGCCCCAGGGCGAAGGCGTGCGCGGCGATCTCTCGGGCGAGCTGCCCGAAGCCTTCGCCGCTGCAGTCGTCCCGGTGCACTGCTACCGCTGAGCCGCAAGGCTCAGCTTACCGGCGCAAAACGGGCCCCGGGGGGGCCGTTTTTCATTTTGATAAACATCGGTCAGCTTGAGGCGCCGGGATTGCCAGGGCGGGGCGGCCGGGCTTCAGACCGCCAGATGTTCAAAAAGGATCAGCCCGCCCATCCCGATCAGGGCGATACCGCCAAGGCTCTCCATCACCCGGCCAAAGCTGCGCCCCAGCCAGCGCCCGGCCAGGATGCCCGAGGCGCTCATTACCATGGTGGTAAAGCCAATAGCGGCGGCAATGATGAAGATATTCGCATCCAGCAAGGCCAGCGATACCCCCACCGCCATCGCGTCAATCGACGTCCCGATGGCCGTCAGCAGCGTCGCGCGCAGCCCGGGGGCATGCGGCGCCGCATCCGCATGGCCGAACAGCGCCTGGAACAGCATATGCGTCCCCACCGCGCCCAGCAAAGCAAAGGCGATCCAGTGATCCACTGCCTGGACCCAGGCGCTGGCCGCCATGCCAAGCCCCCAGCCGATCAGCGGTGTCACCATCTCGACCACACCGAAAACCGCACCGGTCTTCACTGCGCGCAGAAATCCCGGCCGCGTCTCGCCCGCACCGCGCCCCAGCGAGGCGATGAAGGCATCGACCGACATCGAAATGGCGAGAACGCCGATGGTAAGCGGGGACATGGCCCGGGTCTCCTGCCTTCGCCGCCCGGGGCTCGGGCGGTTGCAGCGGTTGCAGCGGTTGCAGCGGTTGCAGCGGTTGCAGCGGTTGCAGCGGTTGCAGCGGTTGCAGCGGCAGATAGGATCTCTGCTGAAAAAAGTAAAGCAAAATCATTATGTTACAATGATACTCATTTGCATCTCGCAGGCGTCCGGACCAGATTACCGACCCCGCTGGACAATCGAAGCCACAGCGGCCAGCATCCTGCCGGCACAGGCGGCATGGAAAGGCTATAGAGAATGAACGGCCCAAAGGCTCCGCAGGGCGGCGCGTCCAAACCGCCACGCAAGACCGGTTTCGCCCATCTTCTGGCGGCGGCGACCTATTCCGGCGCCGGATTGCGGCGTCTCTTGCGCGAAAGCGCCTTCCGTCAGGAACTGCTGCTCGGCCTCACCTTGCTGGCGGGCCTTGCCATCTGGGGGGTCGGCCTCGCCAAACTGCTCGGATTCGCGCTGTTCCTGCTGATCCTTACCGCGGTCGAGGCGCTGAACACCGCGATCGAGGTGCTGGTGGACCATCTCTCGCCCGACTGGTCGGAATTCGCGCGCGACGCCAAGGATCTCGGCTCGCTCGCGGTGGGGGCGACACTGATCGCGACGGCGCTTTATCTGGTATGGGTTGTGGTCAGCGAGGCCGGGATCCCCGGCTGACGCTGCGTCAGACATGCCCCGTGCGCAAGGCTGCCCTGCGACAGGGACAGGTTTTCTGCGTCGCAGCAATGCCTTATATTGGCGGCGGGAGGCGACCATCAGTGAAGGATGCACGACATGTCTGTGCAACGCCCCGTGAATATGCTGAAAGCAATCCTCGTGCCGCAGGATCCGGCCCAGGCCTATTACAATACGCCCAGCCAGAAACCCGCCCCGGTGCAGCTTTCGCCGCTGACCGCGCTGGAAGAGATGTATGCCTATTTCGGCTCTGACCGCGCCTGACATCGGGCATGTGCAGCGCCCTTCGGGCTATGTTGCGCAAATCCTGCGACTGTTTCACGGCGCCAATCCAGCCTGTTAGCCAGGCTGTATGAGCAGACCGAAGCCGCCTGGCTACCGCATCTCGGACTGGCAAGACTGTAACGCAGCGGTGGCGAGGCCCGGGTCGTTGTCGATCTGGTTCGATCCCGGGATGCGAGGGCTTACCGGGCCGACCGGGAACCGCAGGCCTCAGCCGGTATTCACCGATGCGGCGGTCGGGCCTGCCTGATGCTGAAGGCTCTCTTCGGGCCGCCGCTGCGGCAAACGAGAGGTATGGTGGCCAGCCTGCCTGAGCTTGCCGGATTGGATTGGCCGGGCCGGATTGGCCAGTGCCGGACTTCAGTACTCTTCCCCGCCGCCGGACCGAACCGGGATCGTGGCCCCGATGGGGCCGCCTAAGCCCGTTGAGGCCTGAAAGTCCACAGTTTCTGCCGCCCCAGACGGGTGCCCTGAACGTCCTGATCGGCGGCACAGGGCTGAAAGCCAAAGACCATGGCGCGGGGCCGGCCGGGAAACATGAGCCCTCGAAGCCACCTGACTGGTGCAAGGTCTCCTCGGGTGGAGGAGGGTCAGGAAGCAGTCAGGGGGATTGTTTTCCCGAAGACCAGGCGGAAACGTTGGAAATCCGGGCCATTGAGGTCGCCGATCGCCGCGTTGGTGATGCATTCGTATTGCCCGGCCTGCCGGAGCAGATCCCTGGCGCCCCCCGGCCCGGTCACGGCCGACGGCGCCTGCGACACCCGGGCTATCCATGCGGCCATCACGGCGCGTGGAGCGGCCGCCCTGTCGGGCACTCTCCCGGACCAGTGGCGTTCATGCCCTCCACCCGCCCCTAAGAACGGCCAACCTGGAAAGAACCGACAGCAGGAGAGCCCTGCGCAATTGTCGACGCCCTGGCCGGGCGATCTGGAAGCGAGGGACCGGCTATCACCGACGAAGTCTGGTCGAAACCCACATGCGCGGCTTCAGGCTCATCAGAGAGCGCGTCATGTCCCGCGACTTCGAAAGGCGGGTTGCCGGGCTTCAGATCAGGGCCGCAATCCTGAACCGCTTCACCGCTCTCGGAACGCCGCTCACGCAGCGTGCAGGACAGGTCTGTCCAGGGAAAGGGAAAGTCCGGCCTTCAGAGGATTTGCGCAACAAAGCCGCGCCAGCCGCGTAATCCTCGTTTGCCGCGCGACGTATAGTTGACTTGTGGCCCCGCCGGCCCCATATCCGGCTGATACAGTCGGAGAAGCAGCATGTTCATCCAGACCGAATCCACTCCGAATCCGGCCACGCTGAAATTCCTGCCCGGTATGACCGTGCTTGATCTCGGCACCGCCGATTTCCCCACTGCTGACGCTGCGGCCAAATCGCCGCTGGCGCGGCGGATCTTTGCGGCGGGCGGCGTGACCGGGGTTTTCCTCGGCTCGGATTTCGTGACCGTCACCAAATCAAACCAGGTCGAATGGCCCCATATCAAGCCGCAGATCCTTGGCGCGATCATGGAGCATTTCCAGTCCGGCCAGCCGGTGATCGACGGCGAAAGCGCGGGCGACGGCCATGGCGCCAATTTCGACAGCGCCGATGAGGGCATCGTGAGCCAGATCAAGGAACTCCTTGATACCCGCGTGCGCCCGGCAGTGGCCCAGGATGGCGGCGACATCACCTTTCACGGCTTTGACCGTGGCGTGGTCTATCTGCATATGCAGGGCGCCTGCGCCGGCTGCCCCTCCTCGACCCTCACGCTGAAAATGGGGATCGAGAACCTCCTGCGCCATTACATACCCGAAGTCACCGAGGTCCGTCCGGTCGCGGCCTGAGCCGCGTCCGGCACGCCCCCTTGATGGCCGAGGCGCGTTTTCCCCTGCTGGCTTTCGACACATCGGCCGCGCATTGCGCGGCCGCTCTGGTTACGCCCCAGGGCCTCATCACCCGATATGAGCCGATGCAGAAAGGCCAGGCCGAGCGCCTGATGCCGCTGCTCGAAGACCTGCTGGCCGAGGCCGGCCTGTCCTGGTCGGATCTGGCGGCGCTGGCAGTGGGCGTCGGCCCGGGGAATTTCACCGGTGTGCGGATCGCGGTGGCGGCGGCGCGCGGCCTGGCGCTTGGCCTCGACCTGCCGCTGACCGGCGTGACCAGCTTCGAGCTGATGCGTGACCCCGCCCATCCCGCCGCCCATCCGGCCGAGCTGGTCAGCCTGCCCGCACCGCGCGATGAGGCCTATGTGCAGCCCTTCCGCTATGGCGAGGCCCAGGCCGCGCCCCGGCTGATCGACCCCGCCGCGCCGCCCGCCGACCTGGCGATGCCAGGACGGATGCGGGTCACCGGCCACCGCGCCGATGAGATCGCGGCGCGCTTTGCCGCCCTGGCCGAACCCCGGATATTCGAGAATATCCCCGGCCGCCTGGCCCAGATGGCGGTGTGGAAATTCGCCTGTGGCAAGGCCCGGAACACGCGGCCCGCGCCGCTTTACGTCCGCCCCCCCGATGCGGCGCCGCCCTCAGAGCCGCCGCCGGTGATCCTCGATGCCCCGCGTGAACCTGTGCGGGATACCCGGCCCGTGCAGGATACCGGGACTGCGCATGGCTGACGCGGTGGCCCTCGCCCGGATCCATGCCGCATGTTTTTCGGTGCCCCGCCCGTGGAATGCCGCAGAGATCGCCGATCTTTTGCGCCAGCCACACAACTTCCTTCTCAGCGATACCGCCGGCTTCCTGATCGGCTCCGCCCTGCTCGGCGAGGCCGAGTTGCTGACCCTCGCCGTCGATCCCGGCCACCGCCGCCAGGGGATCGGCGCGCGCCTCATCGCGGGCTTCCTGGATGAGGCGAGCGCGCGCGGCGCCGAACGGATCTTCCTTGAAGTCGCCGCCGATAATGCAGCGGCAATCGCGCTTTACCGCCGTGCCGGCTTTACGGATGCCGGCCGCCGGCGCGGCTATTACCATCGCGCGGACGGATCGGCCATCGACGCGCTTGTCCTCTCCCGCCCCGGCTGACGCTCCTCCCTCCTGCGCCCGGAAGATGGGCCCTGCTCCGCCTCTCCCGGCGGAACCTGCCTCCCGTATCCCCGGGGCGCAAAATCACCTTGACCCGCTTGCCGGCTCCATAGCTAAGATGGGTACAATCAGGCGGCATCCCGTCCAGCACGGGAAAACCTGCCCCATAACGCGTTGTTTTCAACCGGGAGAAAGACATGACCCTCGCAAACCGCCTTGCCCAGGCAACGGCAACGCTCGCGCTCATGGCCGGGATCTCCGCCAGCGCCTCCCTGGCAGAACCCGCCCTGATCTTCGACCTCGGCGGCAAGTTCGACAAGAGCTTCAACGAGGCCGCCTATAACGGCGCCGAGCGCTGGAAGGCCGAGACCGGCGGCAGCTATCAGGAATTCGAGATGCGCGAGGAAACGCAGCGCGAACAATCGCTGCGCCGCCTCGCAGAGAATGGCGCCAATCCGGTGGTGACCACCGGTTTCGGCATGTCGGACCCGATCACCCGCGTTGCCCCCGATTTTCCCGATACGAAATTCGTCACCATCGACGGCTGGGTCGATCCGGCGCTGCACCCGAACGTCCTCTCCATCGCCTTCCGCGAGGAAGAAGGGTCCTATCTGACCGGTATGCTGGCAGCCCAGGCCTCGAAAACCGGCACGGTGGGCTTTGTCGGCGGCATGGATATCCCGCTGATCCGCGCCTTCGCCTGTGGCTTCGCGCAAGGCGCGAAAGCCGTGAACCCGGATATCAAATTCGTATCCTCGATGACCGGCGACACGCCGGATGCCTGGAATGATCCGGTCAAGGGTTCGGAACAGGCGCGCGCGCTGAAAGCCCAGGGCGCCGATGTGATCTTTGCCGCCGCCGGCCAGACGGGCCTCGGTGTGCTGCAGGCCGCGGCAGATGAGGGGATCCTTTCGGTCGGCGTCGATTCGAACCAGAACTACCTCCATCCCGGCCAGGTGCTGACCTCGATGCTGAAACGCGTCGATGTGGCGGTGTACAATTCCTTCACCCAGGGCGAGAATCTCGATCTGACCCCGCAGGTGCTGGGGCTGAAAGAGGATGGCGTCGGCTATGCTCTGGACGACAACAACGCCGCGCTGATCACGCCGGAGATGAAAGCCAGCGTCGATGCGGCGGCGGCGAAGATCATCGCGGGTGAGCTGAAAGTACATGACTACCGCGCGGACAATACCTGCCCTGCGGCAGAGTTCTGATACGGCCTCGCCGGATGACAACCGGAAACACCGGGCCGGCGCCGGGGGGTCCGGGGGGTCTTAACCCCCCGGCCTTTGGTCAGGCATCGGGTCCGGGGGGGCTTACTCCTCCGGCTTCCGCCCATGGCCAGCCGGCCATTGAATTGCGCGGCATATCGAAAAGCTTCGGCGCGGTCCGCGCAAATGAGGATATCAGTTTCTCGGTCCCGAAAGGCACCATCCACGGCATAATCGGCGAAAACGGTGCCGGCAAATCGACGCTGATGTCGATACTTTACGGCTTTTACCGCGCCGATCAGGGCGAGATCCTGATCCATGGCCTCCCGACCGCCCTTCCCGACAGCCAGGCCGCGATCCGCGCCGGGATCGGCATGGTCTTCCAGCATTTCAAGCTGGTGCAGAATTTCACCGTCCTCGAGAACATCATCCTCGGCGCCGAGGACGGCCCGCTCCTTGGCCGCTCGCTCAGACGCGCCCGCGACAGTCTCACAGCCCTCGCCCGCGAATATGAACTCGATGTCGATCCCGACGCTCTTGTCGAAGACCTCTCGGTCGGCCATCAGCAGCGCGTCGAGATCCTGAAAGCCCTCTATCGCAACGCCGATATCCTGATCCTCGACGAGCCCACCGGCGTCCTCACCCCTGCCGAGGCCGACCACCTCTTCCGCATCCTGCGCGGGTTGCGCGACCAGGGCAAAACCATCCTCCTGATCACCCATAAACTGCGCGAGATCATGGAGACCACCGACAATGTCTCGGTCATGCGGCGCGGCCGTCTGGTCGGCTCGGTGCGCACATCCGAAACCTCACCCGCCGCCCTGGCCGAACTGATGGTCGGACGCAAGGTGCTCCTCGAAACCGGCAAGGCGCCTGCCCGGCCCGGCCCGGTTCTGCTCAGCGCCGAGCTTCTCACCCTGCGCGATGAACACAAGGTCGAGCGGCTGAAATCCGTCTCTCTCGATCTGCGCGCCGGCGAGATCCTCGGCATCGCAGGCGTCGCCGGCAATGGCCAGTCCGAGCTGCTGTCGATCCTTGGCGGCATGACGCGCCCGGGCGAGAAAGTCACCGGCCGCCTGACCCTCGGCGGCCATGACCTGCCTTTGACCGGGCGCGGCTCTGACGGCAAAAGCCGGCGCGAGGCCGGGATCGGTCATGTCCCCGAAGACCGCCACCATGCCGGGCTGATCCTCGATTTCACCGCCTGGGAGAACACCGCCCTTGGCTATGATGACGATCCGGCTTACCAGCGCGGGCTGTTGACCGACAACCAGGCGATCCGGGACGATACAAGGCGCAAGATGCAGGTCTGGGATATCCGCCCGCCGATCCATACCCTCGCCGCCAAAAGCTTCTCCGGCGGCAATCAGCAAAAGCTCGTCATCGCCCGCGAATTCGAGCAGGATCCCGCTATCCTGCTGATCGGCCAGCCGACCCGCGGCGTCGATATCGGTGCCATCGAATTCATCCATAAACAAATCATCGCGCTTCGTGATCAGGGCAAGGCAATCCTGCTCATCTCGGTCGAACTGGATGAAATAATGAGCCTTTCCGACCGTATCGCGGTGATGTTCGACGGCCGCATCATTGGGATCCGCGACCCCGCCACCACGTCTGAAAGCGAGATCGGCTGTCTTATGGCCGGCATTGCGCCCACGGCGGAGGCCAGCTGATGCGGCCCTTGCCGAAATGGGCCGATCTGGTCCTCGTGCCGCTGATTTCGCTGACGCTTGCCGCATTGGTGGCGGCGCTGGTGATCCTGTCCATCGGTGAGAGCCCCTGGTTCGCGCTGACCACCATGGTCAAGGGCTCGCTGATGACCGCCTCGGGCTGGGGGCATACGCTGTTTTACACCACCAGCTTCATCTTTACCGGGCTGGCGGTGACGGTTGCCTTCCATGCCGGCCTTTTCAATATCGGCGGCGAGGGTCAGGCGCAGCTTGGCGGGCTTGGTGTGGCGCTGGCCTGCCTTTATATCCCCTGGCCACACTGGACGCTGGCGCTTCTCGGCGCCACCATCGCCGCCGCCGCTTTCGGCGCGGCCTGGATCGCGATACCGGCCTGGCTGCAGGCGAAACGCGGCAGCCATATCGTGATCACCACGATCATGTTCAACTATATCGCGGCCAGCCTGCTCATGTTCATGCTGGTCGATGTGCTGCGCCCGATCGGTTCGCAGGACCCTTCCAGCGCCCGCTTCCCGCCCGAGGCCGCGCTGCCGCGTTTCAACCAGATCCCCGGGCTGGACCTTTTGTTCCCGCGCACCGTGCCCGTCAATGTGACGCTGTTTCTGGCGCTGGCGGCAGCGGCTCTGATCTGGCTGCTCCTCTGGCACAGCCGCACCGGTTTCCGCATCCGCGCCTTCGGAAAATCCGAGGGCGCCGCCCGCTATGCCGGCATCGGCGCGGTAAAAACCACGATGGTCGCGCTCCTGATCTCGGGCGCGCTGGCCGGGTTGATGTCGGTCAACAACGTGATGGGCGATGCCGGCCGCCTTCTCGGGAATTCCGCCGCCGGCGCCGGCTTCATCGGCATCGCGGTGGCGCTGATGGGGCGCAACCATCCGCTGGGTGTGGTGCTGGCCGCGTTCCTCTTCGGCTTCATCTTCCAGGGCGGGTCAGAGCTGGGCTTTATGACCTCAATCCCTATCGAGATGCGGGTGGTGATCCAGGGTCTCGTCATCCTCTTCACCGGAGCGCTCGACATGATGGTGCGCATGGGGCTGGAGCGCGTCTTCGTCCGCCTGCCACAAGCAAAGGCCGCGTGATGGATTACGCCTCTGTCCTGCAACTCCTTGATTCTACAGTGCGCCTGGCAACGCCCTTGCTGCTGGCCTGCCTTGCCGGTCTCTGGTCGGAACGCGCCGGGATTTTCGATATCGGGCTCGAGGGCAAGATGCTGATCGCCGCCATGACCTCGGCCGCCATCGCAGCCCTGACCGCGGCAACACCGACATGGGCCCTTTTCGGCCTTGACCTCACCTGGGCAAAGGCGCTGTTCCCGCCGGTGATCTGGGGGCTTATCGCCGGCATCCTCGCCTCGATTGTCTTCGCCATGATCCATGGCATCGCCTCGATCACCTTCCGGGGCAATCAGCTGATCTCGGGCTTTGCGCTGAACTTCATCGCCGCCGGCCTGACCGTGCTGATCGCGCAAAGCATCTTCGGCCAGGGCGGCCGCACGCCGCAGCTGGCCGGGGACGCCCGTTTCAGCCCGGTGACGCTGCCCTTTACCGAAACGATCCGCCGCATCCCCGGCTTCGGCCCCTTCTATGCCGAGGTGATCTCGGGCCATGCCATCCTCGTCTATCTGGCCTTCGCCATCGTGCCGCTGACCTGGGGGCTGATGTATCGCACCCGCTACGGGCTGAGACTGCGCGCGGTGGGCGAGAATCCGGCCGCGGTCGATACCGCCGGCATCTCGGTGGTCAGGCTGCGCTATTCGGCGCTGATCATCACCGGCATCCTCTGCGGCCTTGCAGGTGCCTATATGTCCACCGCGCTCCAGGCCGGGTTCGGACGCGATATGACCGCCGGACGCGGCTATATCGCGCTGGCCGCGCTGATCTTCGCGAAATGGCGCCCGGTCGCGGCGCTCTGGGCCTGCCTCTTGTTCGGCTTCTTCCAGGCACTGGCGCTGCGCCCCGATATCGTGACCGCCATCGTGCAGTTCCGCGTTCCCGGCCCGATCCTCGACGCCCTGCCCTATATCCTGACCGTCCTCGTGCTTGCGGGCTTCATCGGCAAGGCCATCCCGCCCCGCGCCGGTGGCGAACCCTATGTGAAAGAACGCTGAGCCGCTTTCATCTGTCCTTAAATATCCTCTGGGGGTCCGGGGGGCGAAGCGCCCCCGGCTTGCCCGGCCATCACGGAACACCGCCCATGACCACCGCCACCGAGATCATCCGCGCCCGCGCTGGCACCGCCCCCATCCGCCTCGGCCTGATCCTCGGCTCGGGCCTCGGACATCTCGCGAAAGCCGTTGACGGCCCGGCCATCCCCTATGCCGACCTGCCCGGCTTCCCGCATGTTTCGGTCTCGGGCCATAACCCGCATCTCCATATCGGAGATTTCGACGGCATCCGCGTCGCCGTCTTCGGAGCGCGCGAGCATTACTATGAAAACGGCAATCCCGCCGCGATGCGCGTGGCGCTTGAGACCCTGCGCGACCTTGGCGCGCGCGATCTGATCGTCACCAATGCCGCAGGCTCGCTGCGCCCCGACATCCCTCCGGGCGATCTGATGCTGCTTTCCGACCACATCAATTATAACGGCCGCAATCCCCTGATCGGCGAGCCCACTGATGCCCGTTTCGTGCCGATGACCAAGGCCCATTCACCGCGCCTGCGCAAAGCCCTGGCCCGGGCGGCAGCGGCCGAATCGATCCCGCTGCCCGAGGGCGTCTATTGCTGGTATTCCGGCCCCTCCTTCGAGACCCCTGCCGAGATCCGCATGCTGAAGCTCCTTGGCGGCGATGCGGTCGGCATGTCCACCGTGCCCGAGGTGATCCTTGCCCGCTTCCTCGGCCTTGAGGTCGCTGCTATCTCCACCATCACCAATATGGCCGCCGGCCTCTCGGACGAGGCGATCAGCCATGACCATACCAAGGCCATGGCCCCCTTAGGTGCGGCAAAACTGGAACGGATTTTGCGCCGATACCTGCGCGACCTCGCCTGAACCGAAACCCGGTTTGACATCCGGACGCAGCCGGGCAAACCTGGGGCAAGACCCTTCCCTCCCGCTTGTTCCGGCTTGCCCCTTCCGATGCAGCTCTACCTCCCCATCGCCGAGGTTTCGGTCAATGTTTTCCTGCTGTTCGGGATCGGCGGCATCGTGGGGTTTCTCTCGGGCATGTTCGGGGTCGGCGGCGGCTTTCTGATCACCCCGCTTCTCTTCTTCATCGGCGTTCCGCCGGCGGTGGCCGTCGCGACCGGGGCGAACCAGGTCGTGGCCTCCTCGGTCTCGGGCGTATTGGCGCAGATGAAGCGCAAGGCGGTCGATTTTCGCATGGGGCTGGTGCTGCTGGCCGGCGGCTTCCTCGGATCGGCCATCGGCATCTGGGTCTTTGCTCTGATGCAATCGCTGGGCCAGGTCGATCTCTTCGTGCAGATTTCTTATGTGGTCTTCCTGGGCTTCATCGGCGCCACCATGCTGCAAGAAAGCCTGCGGGCGCTTTTGCGCACGCGGGGCGGCAAGGTGCAGGTCCGGCGCGCCCATACCCATTCCTGGGCGCATGGCCTGCCCTTCAAGATGAAATTCCGCGCCTCGGGGCTTTATATCTCGGTGATCCCGCCGCTGGCGATTGGCGCCTTCACCGGCTTTCTGGCCGCGATCATGGGGGTCGGTGGCGGCTTTATCCTCGTCCCAGCGATGATTTACCTCTTGGGCATGCCGACCAAGGTGGTGATCGGCACCTCGCTTTTTCAGATCATCTTCGTCTCGGCCTTTACCACGGTCATGCATTCGGTCACCTCGCAGACCGTTGATATGATGCTGGCGCTGGTGCTGATCTTCGGCGGCGTGATCGGGGCGCAGATCGGCAGCCGCGTCGGCGTCTATCTCAAGGCCGAGCAGCTGCGCGTTCTCTTGTCGCTGCTGGTGGTCGCGGTGGCGCTGCGAATCGCGGTCGATCTGCTGATCCGCCCGGCAGAGCTGTATTCCGTGATGCCTGGGGTGCTGCCATGAGGCGGATCGCCTTTCTGCTCGCGCTCACTTGCCTCGCCGCCCCGGCCCCGGCCCAGGAGGCGCCCGGTGGCGATGCCCCCGCGGCCCCCCCAGTTGAAACCCCAGTTGAAACCATCGTCTCCGGCCTCAGCCAGAACCGCGTCGCAATCACCGCGAATTTCGATGGCGACGAGATTCTCGTCTATGGCGCGGTGCGCCGCGATGCACCGGCGCCCGAGGGGCGGCTGGATGTGATCGTCACGGCCGAAGGGCCCTCCGGCCCCGTCACCGTGCGTCGCAAGGAACGTGTCGCCGGCATCTGGATCAACAAGGATTCGGTTAATATCTCCAGTGCGCCCAGTTTCTATGCCGTCGCCACCACCGGCCGGCTGAACGAGATCCTGAGCGCCGAGGAGAACCGCAAACATGCGATCTCCATCGACCAGCTGGTGCATCTGGAAGCCGCCGATGCCGCGATGCAGACCTGGGTGGCACGGGGCGGCGACCCCGACAGCGTGCCGATGTTCCCGATCCTGCTGGCGGAAGGGGAGTTCATCCGCTCGATGATCCGGGTCCGCACCGGGGAGGGCCGTTACCGTCTGCTGGAAAACCGGGTGCAGCTGTCGGAACAGACCCTGTTTCGCGCCGATCTGACGCTGCCCTCGAACCTGACCGAGGGCGTCTACCGGGTGCGGATGTTCCTCTTGCGCGACGGCCGCGTGATCGCCAATCACGAACGCTGGATCCGGGTGCGCAAAGAGGGGCTGGAGCGCATGGTCTTCAATCTCTCGCGCGAGCAGCCTTTGCTTTACGGCCTGTTGTCGCTGGCGATTGCGGCCTTTGCCGGCTGGGGCGCCTCGGCCGCCGCCCGGCTGATCCGGCGCTGAGGCCCGGCCCCGTCTGTCAGTTGCCGTCAACCCGCTGCCATCAACCCGGCGCCGTCAGCCCCCTGCCTTCACTCCGCCTCTGACAGCAGCTTCGCAAGATCGAGGCGTTTCGTGAACATCACGAGCCCGCCCTTCCCGTCCCTCGGCCAATCCGCTTCGGGCCGGTCCCAATACAGCTCGACCCCATTGCCATCGGGATCGTCGAGGTAAAGCGCCTCGCTCACCCCATGATCCGAAGCGCCGGTCAGCGGGTAATCCGCCCCGACCAGCCGTTTCAGCGCATTGGCCAGCGCCTTGCGGTCGGGATAGAGGAAAGCCGAATGGTAAAGCCCCACCGTTCCCGGCGCCGGCCGGCTTCCACCCAGAGATTCCCAGGTGTTCAGCCCGATATGATGGTGATAGCCGCCCGCCGACAGGAAGGCCGCCTGGGTGCCATAGCGCTGCGTGACATCGAATCCCAGCACGCCGGAGTAAAAGCCGATCGCACGGTCAAGGTCCGAGACCCTGAGATGGACATGACCCACACGGGTGGCGGGATGGATCGGGGTGGACATGAGATCGCTCTCCCTTTTCACGAAAATGTTTACCCGTGAGATAGGCGGGCAAGCGGCCTGCGAAAACAGCGATTCCCGCACCGATCCTGTGCAGGGATCGCAGGGTTGTGATCGGACCGGCACCGCCCGGGAGGGTCAGGAAACCCGCCCTGTTCGCGCCCTGCCGCGCGGCGCAATACTCCGCTGGCAACTCTGCGAGGTTATGCCCATGAAACGCATCTTCCTGGCTGCCGGGCTGATCACCGGCCTTGGCGCCACGGCGGCGCTTGCCGATGGCAAGGTCTATATCACCCTGCCCGATATGTCTGGCTTTGCACAGGACCCTGCGACTGCCGACCAGCTGCTCAGGGATATGGAGAACACGCTGGTTCTCAGCCAGAACTGCCCGGGCTCCAGCCTCAGCGATGCCGAGCATTCGCTGCTGACCGACGGGTTCGACCTGCTGGCCTATGGCGCGCTGAAGCTCGATACCGACAGCATCATCGCGAAATACGAGGTGCCGGCCTTTGCGCAGCTGGACAATGCAGCCGCGACCTGCCCCGGCGAGGCAGCGCTGAAAGCGCGCACCATCGCAACGCTGCTTGAGGCCGGCGCCGATCTGACGCCCCTGCCGGATCAGGAGAAAGCCTATCTGGAATGGCGGGCGCTGATGGATTCGATCCGCCCGTGACACCCCGCGTCATCCCCTGAAAATACAAAAGGCACCGGAGAGCATCCGGTGCCTTTTGCAATCCCGCAGGACAGGTTACTTCGCCTTCGCGCCCTTAGCCGCCGCCTCAAGCGCCGCGATCCGTGCCGACAGCGCCTCGTTCTCCTCGCGCGCCTTTTGCGCCATCAGGCGCACGGCATCAAATTCCTCGCGGGTGACGAAATCGCGCCCCGCCATCCAGCGGTCGACCATGCTTTTCATCGCCGTTTCCGCCTCGGTCCGCGCGCCCTGCGCCACGCCCATGGCATTGGTCATCAGCTGGCTCATATCATCGAGGAATTTGTTTCGGCTTTGCATCCTGGCCATCCCTTGTCGCTGGTTCCGGAGGGTTCCGGGTCGCTTTGCCCCTATATGCGCGCCTCTGTGCGGCTCTACAAGTGTCGGCTCCCCCAAAGTGTCTGCCCCGCCCCTGTGGTTGACTTCGCCCTTTGCCCGCAACACAAGCAAAGCAACCCGGCCACTCGCACCGCGCCGGCAGCAGGAACAAGCGGATGATCCCTTTCCCGAATATCTCCCCTGATATCTTCTCTGTCGATCTTTTCGGCATGACCTTCGCGCTGCGCTGGTATGCGGTGGCCTATATTGCCGGGCTGCTGCTGGGCTGGTGGCTGGTGACAAAGGCGGTCAAAACCGCGTCTCTCTGGGTTCCGGGCAAGGCGCCAATGACGCCCGACCAGGTCGAGCGGTTGCTGACCTGGGTGATCCTTGGCGTGATCATCGGCGGCCGGCTGGGCTATGTGCTGTTCTACCAGCCGGCGCGCTATCTCTCGCCTGAGAACTTCATGGCCGATCCGATGGCGGCGCTAAGGCTCTGGGATGGCGGCATGTCCTTCCATGGCGGCTTCCTTGGCGTCGCGGTGGCGGGGCTGATCTTTGCGCGGCGCGAAAAGCTGGTCGCTCTCTCGGTCGGGGATCTGTTCGCCTATGGGGTGACGCCGGGACTGTTGTTCGGGCGGCTTGCGAATTTCATCAATGCCGAACTCTGGGGCCGCCAGACCGATCTGCCCTGGGGCGTGATCTTCCCCGGCGAGGCGGCACAGAACTGCCCCGGTGTGCTGACGCTTTGCGCCCGCCATCCAAGCCAGCTTTACGAGGCCGCACTTGAGGGGCTGCTTTTGGGCGCGCTGATCTTCTGGCTGATCTGGAAGCGCGGCTGGCTGCGCTTTCCGGGGCGGATCATGGGGGTGTTCATCGCGGGCTATGGGCTGGCGCGTTTCCTCGTCGAATTCGTCCGCCAGCCCGATCTGCAATTCGTCGGGCCGGATAACCTGCTGGGCCTTGCCTTCCATATCAACGGCTGGGGCCTGACCATGGGGCAGACGCTGTCTTTGCCGATGATCCTTGTCGGGTTGTGGTTCGTGTTCCGCACACAAAGCCCGCGGGCTGTGACGGCATGACCCCGCTGGCGGATCTGATCCAGGGCCGCATCCTTTCGGGCGGTCCGATCAGCCTCGCCGAGTATATGGCCGATTGCCTGCTGCATCCGGATCATGGCTATTACGCCACCCGCGAGCCCTTTGGCCGCGAAGGCGATTTCGTCACCGCCCCCGAGATCAGCCAGATGTTCGGCGAGGTGCTGGGGCTCTGCCTTGCGCAATACTGGCTGGATCTTGGCAGCCCCTCGCCCTTCACGCTTGCGGAATGTGGCCCCGGTCGTGGCACGCTGATGGCCGATATCCTGCGCGCCACCGCCCGCATCCCCGGCTTTCATGCCGGGGCAGAAATTCTGCTGGTCGAAGCCTCGGCCAGGCTGCGTGAGGTTCAGGAGAAGACGCTTGCCGGCCATCAGCTCCGCTGGGCCGATCGGGTGCAGGACCTGCCCGAACAGCCGCTTTTCCTGGTCGCAAATGAGTTTTTCGACGCGTTGCCGATCCGCCAGTTCACCCGCAAGGGCGGGGCCTGGGCGGAAACCATGGTCGGGCTGTCCGAAGGCCGGCTGGCCCCGGGCCTTTTTCCGGTCGGTGCGCTGGCCGCGCTGGAGCATTTCAGCAAGGCCCGCGAAGGCGATATCATCGAGATCTGCCCCGCCGCCGCCCCGGTCATGGCCGAAATCGCGGGCCGTATCATCCGCCATAAAGGCCTGGCGCTGATCCTTGACTATGGCGGCTGGCAGAGCCTTGGCGACACGTTTCAGGCCCTGTCCCGCCATGGCTATACCGACCCGTTCGAGGCCCCCGGCGAGGCCGATCTGACCGCCCATGTCGATTTCGGGGCGCTGGCACTGGCGGCCCGACCGGCACGCGCCGCCTATACGACCCAGGGCGCGCTGCTCACCGCGCTTGGCATCGGGACCCGGGCTCAGCAGCTTGCCGCCCATCCGGCTGCGGCACGAAACGATCCGCTTGCTGCCGCACGCCGCTTGACCGATCCCGCAGAAATGGGGTCTTTGTTCAAAGCGCTCGCCATATATCCATGCAACACAGCCGCGCCTGCCGGGTTTTTCACCGGGTCCGATGACACGGGAGCCAGAGACGATGCTTGAAATCATCACCTCCGCAGCGATCCCCATGCGCCATGGTTTCTTCACCCGCAAGGGAGGCGCCTCTTCGGGGATCTTTTCCGGGCTGAATTGCGGCTTTGGCTCAAGCGATCAGGCCGAGATCGTCGCGATCAACCGTGCCCGCGTCGCCGAGGCGATGGGGGTCGGGGGCGCGCATCTTCTCTCGGTGCATCAGGTCCATTCGCCCGATGTGGTGACCGTGACCGGGCCGATGGAGGACCGCCCCCGCGCCGATGCGATGGTGACACGCCTGCCAGGCGTCGCGCTGTCGGTGCTGACCGCCGATTGCCAGCCGGTGCTGTTTGCCGACCCGGAAGCCGGGGTGATCGGCGCCGCCCATGCCGGCTGGCGCGGCGCGATGGAGGGCGTGCTGGAGGCCACAATCGACGCCATGACCGCCCTTGGCGCCCATCGCGAGCGGATCAGCGCGGTGATCGGCCCGACCATCAGCCAGGCCGCTTATGAGGTCAGCGAAGAATTCCTGCAGAATTTCCTGTCCGAAGATCAGGGCAATGCCCGCTTCTTCACCAATGGCCAGAACGGGCGGTATCAGTTCGACCTGCCCGCCTATGGCCTGCACCGCCTGCGCGCGGCCGGGATTGGCCATGCGGAATGGGTGCAACGCTGCACCTATTCCGATCCGGAGCGCTTCTTCTCCTATCGCCGCACCACCCATGCGGCCGAGGCCGATTATGGCCGGCTGATCGCCTGTATCCGGCTCTGAACCCGGTTTCCCCATCTGCGGTTGCGATGTTTTGGAAACAATCGAGACCCCTGGTTGTCATTATACCTCGCCTGGAAATAACCACATTCCCGCACCAATCGGCCAAAACAACGCCGCATTGTTCGGCGATTCTGCCTGTACGACGCGAAGACGAACCGGGCAAAGCCGGCATTCGCGGCAGAGATGCAGGAACAGGCCCGGGAAGCGTGCCGTAACGAGGAGAGCAGAATGGCCAGCAAATTCACGTCGCAGAAAGCCGAATCCCCGGAAGCCAGGATAGAACGTCGCTGGCTGAGAAGCGTCCTCGCGACGTCGGGCGAACCGCTGCCGGCCTTCCCCTGGATGCGCGCCGGAAAGGCCGCAAAGGAAAAGAAAGCGATCGAGGTGATCAGCGGCGGCTCGCATCGTCCGACCACCCCATTGTTTCGCCGCAGCGGCACTCCGGGCGGTCTCGCTGCCCGCTGAACGCACGTTAAGCACGAATCGGGGAGGCGGGGATCAGGCCCCAAAACGGGCCAGCGCCTCTCTCAGGCCAGAATTACGACGGTCACGCCGGCCTGAAATCGGTAAAATCGAAACAATGATCCAACCGAAGCCGGACTGTTGCCGCAAACCCAAGGCAACAACGGCAAATGTTTGACAAGAGAACGCAACCAGCGCACGAATGGTGGCAGGTCTATGTCCCTGACTATGATCCGGAACGCGAAACGGTCACAGCCAACGATACGGCGCACCGACACAGCGAGTTCGGATCTCTCCCGGTCGCCGCTCACGATACGGGAGACGCGGTGAGTAAGAACGGCCCCGGTGCTCCTCTGGCACAGAATACGGGGCCGTTTCTCATTTCAGCGCCAGTATTGAGCGCCAGCCAGCCCTCGCCCCGATCAGCGACGACGCAGCTTTCTGCCAGCGTCTGTGCCTTATGGACGGGATACCGGATCAACCCGGCAGGCTGTCGCCGGTTCCCTTAATAACCGAAAAATTGTACTGATCCCGCCCCTACAAAGGGGCGCATCAGATCAGGCGTTGCGGGCCAGCCGCGCCTCCAGCACGCCGAAAGGCACGCCCGGCTCGTCCTTGGCATTGCGGATCACCAGGCTGGTTTTGACATTGGCCACATTCGGCGCCGTCAACAGATCCGAGGTCAGAAAGGTCTGGAAGGTCGAGAGATCGGGCGAGACACATTTCAGGATGAAGTCGATCTCGCCGTTCAGCATATGGCATTCACGCACCAGCGGCCAGGCGCGGCAGCGTTCCTCAAAGGCCGAGAGATCCGATTCTGCCTGGCTCGACAACCGCACCATCGCGAAAACCGAAACCTCAAAACCAAGCGCGCGGGCGTCGATATCGGCGTGATAGCCGGTGATATAGCCCTGCTCTTCCAGGGTGCGCACGCGGCGCAGACAGGGCGGCGCCGAGATCCCCACGCGGCTTGCCAGCTCGACATTCGTCATCCGGCCATCGGACTGCAGTTCCGCCAGGATCTGCCGGTCGGTTTCGTCAAGCTTGTGGCTCGCCATGGGTGACTCCTTAACTTCTGCCGTCTCCATAGGCTTTTGCCCGTTTTTGCGCAACAATGTTTCAATGTCAGTGCCAACAACAAGCGCTGCATTGCGGGGCGGGACACGCATAGCCGCAATTCCGGGCATGCAGCCCCTGCGGATAGTGGGGGGCTTCCGGCGACGGCCCGGCTTGACTATATCCAGCGGGAATGCGCGGCCCGGGCGTCGGCTGCGCCCGATACGGATATCAGGGCCACCCGGGATTGGGGTGGCGGGGAAGGACCGACATGGCTGACACGCGGCATACCAAAGTTCTGATCATCGGCTCCGGCCCGGCGGGCTATACGGCGGCGGTCTATGCCGCACGCGCCATGCTGCAACCCTTGCTGATCCAGGGCCTGCAACCCGGCGGCCAGCTGACCATCACCACCGATGTCGAGAACTGGCCCGGGCTGAAAACCGTCCAGGGCCCCGAGCTGATGGTCGGGATGGAAGAACATGCCCGCGAGATGGGCGCCGAGATCATCGCCGATTACATCACCGCGCTGGATCTGTCGAAACGCCCCTTCACGGCGGTGGCCGACAGCGGCACCACCTATACGGCGGATGCGGTGATCCTGGCGACCGGCGCCCAGGCGAAATGGCTGGGTCTGCCCTCCGAAGAGAAATTCAAGGGTTTCGGCGTTTCGGCCTGCGCCACCTGCGACGGCTTTTTCTATCGCGGCAAGGATGTCGCGGTGATCGGTGGCGGCAATACGGCGGTTGAAGAGGCGCTGTTCCTGACCAATTTCGCAAACAAGGTGACGCTGATCCATCGCCGCGATTCGCTCCGCGCCGAAAAGATCCTGCAGGAGCGGCTGTTCAGACACCCGAAGGTCGAGGTGATCTGGGACAGCGAAGTGACCGAAGTTCTCGGCGCCGAAAGCCCTCTGGGGGTCGAGGCGGTGCGGGTTTCCAATCTGAAAAGCGGCGCCACCCATGATCTGCCGGTCGCGGGCTTCTTCGTTGCCATCGGCCATGCGCCTTCGTCCGAGCTGGTCAGAGACCAGCTGGAGCTGCATCACGGCGGCTATGTGAAGGTCGAACCCGGCACCACCCGCACTTCGATCCCCGGCGTTTTCGCCGCCGGAGATCTGACGGATCACGTCTACCGCCAGGCGGTGACCTCGGCCGGCATGGGCTGCATGGCGGCGCTCGATGCCGAGCGCTGGCTGGCCGAACAGCCCTGAATCCCCTTCCGCCTGTCGCGCCCAGAATGCGACAGGCGGAAAATTAACCCATCTGTTCAGGCCTTTGTGATTTGGTCAGGGCAAGGCTTTGGGTCACGCTGCTGGTCCTCGCCCGCAAATTGCGCTCTGATCCATTTCCCGACCGAAGGCCTCCCTTGTTTTCCTATCTTCAGCTTACGCCGGGCGAACCCGCCCCCTGGTTCACCCTGCCCGCGCCGTCGACGCCCACCTATGCGCTTGATACGACTGCCGGGCGCTATCTGCTCTTATGCTTCTTCGTCAGCGCCTCCGGCCCGCATTTCGCACCGCGCATGCAGGCGGTCCTGGCACGGCCTGACCTTTTCAACGACGGTTTCGCCGCCTTTTTCGGGATCAGCGCCGATCCGCGCGACCAGGAGGGGCGGTTGCAGAACCGCCTGCCCGGCTACCGCTTTCTGTGGGACAACGCGCTGAGCGCCGCGCGCCTTTATGGCGTCACCCCGCGCGAATCCGCCCAGCCCGGCCAGGGGCTGCGGCCGCTTTGGGCGCTGATGGATCCGACCATGCGGATGATCGGGGTCATCCCCTTCGAGCAGGACGGCTCTGACATTGCGCGCGTCATTTCACTGCTGGAAAGCCAGCCCGCGCCGGACCGCTTCGCCGGCATGCGCCTCCAGGCGCCGGTTCTGTGCCTGCCCCGCGTTTTTGAACCCGATCTTTGCGAAAACCTGATCGCCCGCTATGAGGCCGGGGGCGGCGAGCTTTCCGGCACCATGCGCCAGATCGGCGGCAAGACGGTGGGCATCAACGATCTGCGCTTCAAATCGCGGCGTGACTGCGACATCACCGACCAGGCGATGATCGCCCGCATTCAAAGCGCCATCACCCGCCGCGTCCTGCCCGAGATCCGCAAGGTCCACCAGTTTCACGCCACCCGGATGGAGCGCTATATCGTCTCTTGCTACGACGCCGCCGAGGGCGGGCATTTCAGCGCCCATCGCGACAATACCACCTCGGGGACCGCGCATCGCCGCTTTGCCATCTCGATCAACCTCAATGCCGATTTCGACGGCGGCGAGGTGAGCTTTCCCGAATATGGACCAGAGGGGCTGAAGGCGCCGCCCGGCGGCGCGGTGGTGTTTTCCTGCTCGCTCCTGCACCGGGTCTCGCCGGTCACGCGCGGCCGGCGCTATGCGTTCCTGCCCTTCGTCTATGACGACACGGCGGCCAAAATCCGCGAGGCCAATCTGTCCAGCATCGTTGCCGCGGCTCCGGCCATATCTGACGGCGGCTGAGCACCCCGGCAAAAGCCGGGGAGGAAGGTCCACACAAAGGCACCCATCGCGAATTGTGGTCCAACACCGGGCCCGAGCCGCGATAATTGTGCTTATTCCCGCCTGGAAACCGGTCTTTGGCTTGAATTTCGTCATAATCGCGGTTTAAGCCCGCGCCGAACACGTCCGCAATCCGCCGCGGGGCCCCTCCCCGCAGGTCGTCAAGGAACAGAAGGCAGCCCTTATGTCGTCCCCCAATCTTGCCCCGATCCCCGAGCTTTACGTCTCTTACGACTCCGCGCAAAAGCTCAAGCATGAGGCGGCGGCGCTGACCTCCTGGGATCTGAGCCCGCGCCAGACCTGTGACCTGGAACTGCTGATGAATGGCGGCTTCTTCCCGCTGAAAGGGTTCATGGGCCAGGCCGATTACGAGGGCGTTGTCGAGACTATGCGCACCGCCGACGGCACGCTTTTCCCGATGCCGATCACGCTGGATGTGTCCGAGAAATTCGCCGAAGGGGTCGAACCCGGCCAGGACATCGCGCTGCGCGACCAGGAAGGCGTGATCCTTGCCATTCTGTCGGTCACCGATAAATGGGTGCCGAACAAGGCGAACGAGGCCGAGAAGGTGTTCGGGGCCGATGACCTCGCCCATCCGGCGGTGAACTACCTGCACAACACCGCCGGCGCGGTCTATCTGGGCGGTGCGATCACCGGCATCCAGACCCCGGTGCATTACGATTTCAAATCGCGCCGCGACACGCCGAATGAGCTGCGCGCCTTCTTCCGCAAGATGGGCTGGAGGAAGATTGTCGCGTTCCAGACCCGCAACCCGCTGCATCGCGCCCATCAGGAACTGACCTTCCGCGCCGCACGCGAGGCCCAGGCCAACCTGCTGATCCATCCGGTGGTCGGCATGACCAAGCCGGGCGATGTGGATCACTTCACCCGCGTGCGCTGCTATGAGGCGGTGCTGGACAAATACCCGGCCCAGACCACGCAGCTTTCGCTTTTGAACCTTGCGATGCGCATGGCCGGCCCGCGTGAGGCGCTGTGGCATGCGATCATCCGCAAGAACCATGGCTGCACCCATTTCATCGTCGGCCGCGACCATGCCGGCCCGGGCAAGAACTCCCAGGGCAAGGATTTCTACGACCCCTATGCCGCGCAAGAGCTGGTGGCAAAGCACCAGGAAGAAGTCGGCATCGAGATGGTCGATTTCAAACACATGGTCTATGTGCAGGAAAAAGCCCAGTATTTCCCGGCCAATGAGCTGCCCGAGGGCGCGACCGTCCTCGACATCTCCGGCACCGAACTGCGCCGCCGGCTGCGCGAGGGGCTCGAGATCCCGGAATGGTTCTCCTTCCCCGAAGTGGTGACAGAGCTGCGCCGCACCTCGCCGCCGCGTTCGAAACAGGGCTTCACCGTGTTCTTCACCGGCCTTTCCGGATCGGGTAAATCGACCATCGCCAATGCGCTGATGGTCAAGCTGATGGAGATGGGTGGCCGCCCGGTCACCCTGCTGGATGGTGACGTGGTGCGTAAACACCTCTCGTCCGAGCTCGGCTTCTCGAAAGAGCATCGCGATATCAATATCAAGCGCATCGGCTATGTCGCATCGGAAATCACCAAGAATGGCGGCATCGCCATCTGCGCCCCGATCGCGCCCTATACCGCCACCCGCCGCGCCGTACGCGAGATGATCGAGGCTTTCGGCGCCTTTATCGAGGTGCATGTCGCCACCTCGGTCGAGGAATGCGAACGCCGCGACCGCAAAGGCCTCTACAAGCTGGCGCGCGAAGGCAAGATCAAGGAATTCACCGGGATCTCGGATCCCTATGAAGCCCCGACCCATGCCGAACTGGTGGTGGATACCGAAGGCGCAGAGGTCGATCACTGCGCGCATCAGGTGATCCTGAAACTTGAGGCGATGGGCCTGATCAAGGCGTAAGCATCGAAACAGACCATGACCCGGCCGGAAAGGTAACCCTTTTCCGGCCGGGTCATTTTCCATGTAAAGGTGCAGGGAACAGCCCCGCAGCAGCCCCGGTTCAGCCGCAAAGCCCCATCACAGCCGGGCAAACAGCTTTACGGAAAATCGCTATCGCTGCGCCTTTCCCTCTGCCCGCGCCGCCCTTGCCACACTGCTGCTGGCCACCTGAGTTTCTGAGCCCATGACCCGGGAACAGGCCTTCAAAAAAAGTATGGCCCGCCCCGCTGTTGCAAGATTTTCGTGGATGTCCTTCCGGCTTGCGTAAATGTATCCGGCCTCTGATCAGTCACCCACTTTCGGCGACAAGGCCTTGATGAGATCCGCATCCCGGGTTCCGGATTGATGGCACGGGATCGCATCCCGCTTTTTGCGCGTGGCTTACCCGTGGTCGATCAACCGTTTGGTCATCACGTCCCCTCCGATGGGTTTCGCGGTGAAGGGGTCAGGTGTTGGCAGTTCCCTTCGACGGCCATCAGAGGTGGCTGCGAAAATTTGAACACCCGGGATAAGTGGATTTTCCGAGCAACAGCGGCATGATGCTGCGAGCGAGGAGAAGATCATGGGCAGACGATCGGGCCGGAACCACAGCCCGGCATTCAAGGCGGAAGTGGCAGTTACTGCGATCTAGGGCGAGAAGGCTCTGATCGAGTTGGCGCAGGATTTCGATGTGCATCCGAACCAGATCAAGCAGTGGCGTGACCAGCTGCTTGAGGGCGCGACCTGGGTGTTCGGGGATGCTCCGAAGGTCGAGCCGGAGCCGACCATCGCTGTGAAGACCCTGCACGCCAAGATCGGGGACCGAAGCCGTTGGCGCCATTGGTTCGAGCCAATGGCTGAGGCGCTGGAGAACGATTTTTTGTCCGGCGCGCGATGCATTGCGAGGTGAACGCCACCGGTTCGAGAGAGCCGAGCAGGGGTCTATTGCCGAGCGCAAAAAGATGATCGATCCCACCGCCAAGCTGAGCGTCAGACGCCATACCATCGTGCTGGGGATCAGCCGGAGCAGTATCTGTTACCAGCCCCGCCCAGCCTCGGATGCCGATCTGAAGCTGATGAGACCCTGATCGACAGGCTGCACATGGAATTCCCGTTCGCGGGAAGCCGGATGTTGCAGGGGCTGCTGGTTCGAGGCAAGGGTTCAAGGTTGGACGGCTGCAGGTTGCCACGCTGATGAAACGTATGGGCGAGCGGGTAAGCGCCACGGGTTCGAGCGAACCCGCGAGTAAGGCGCTTTACCGCCGGCCGAACACTTCGAAACCTGCACCCGGGTACAAGATCTACCCTTATCTGCTCAGGAAGCTGCCCGTCACCCGACCCACTCAGGTCTGGGCAATGGACATCACCTACATTCCGATGGCGCGTGTGTTCCTCTGCCTCGCTGCCTCGCTGCCGTGCTCGACGGGTTCACGCGGCGCGTCCTGGCATGGCGGGTGTCGATTACGCTGGAAGCCGATTTTTGCATAGAAGCTGTGGAAGAGGCGCTGGCGCGACATGGCAAGCCCGAGATCTTCAATACGGACCAGGGCAGCCAGTTCACTTCGACAACCTTCATCAAGGTGCTGGCTGCGCGCGAAATCAAGGTCAGCATGGATGGCAAGGGCGCCTGGCGCGACAACGTCTTCGTCGAACGCCTCTGGCGGACCGTCAAATACGAGGAGGTCTGCCTGCGGGCCTATGCCCGCGTGTCCGAGGCCCGGGAAGAAGATCGGCCGATATCTGAACGTCTACAACACCCGCCGTCCGCATTCATCGCTTGACGGGAAAACTCCCGATCAGGCCTGCTTCAACCAGCCAATGCCCGAACCCGCAGCGGCCTAAACGAGGCGGAAAAACACTTGGAAAACGCCCGGAACCTGTTCAGATAAGCCGAACCACCTCTGTTGGCACGGCTCAGACCGGGCCTCGTCCACACTTGCCTGCAATTCCCCTGACAGAAATACTCCCTGGGGGTGCGGGGGGCGGAGCACCCCCGCTCAGGCCGGCCAAAGGCACAGCGCCGATTTCAATGCACCGACATCGGCGCAAAATCATGCGCCCGCGCCAGGTTGAATGCCAGCGCCCGATCCGCCACCAGCGCCAGGCGCTGACCGTCCACCGCATGGACGGAATAGATCACGCCGGCATCGCCGACCTGGGCGCGGACTTCTTCGGGCAAATCTTCCACCGCCACCGGCCTGACATAGACGATGCGGCTTTTCCCCTCGGGGAATCCTTCAAACGGCGTATTCATCTTCTTACCCCTTTCTCTGCCCGATCCTGATCGTCTGCACCACGGTCTCCGGCACCTGACGTCTGAGATCGATATGCAAAAGCCCATGCTCCATATGCGCCCCCGCCACGTCCACCCCATCGGCCAGCACGAAACTGCGCTGGAAAGCGCGCGACGCGATACCACGATGCAGGAAAACACGCTCCTGTCCGTTCTCACCATCCGAGACCCGGCCACGGATCACCAGCTGCCGGTCCTCGATCGTGATCGCGAGATCTTCCTCGCGGAACCCCGCCACGGCCAGCGTGATGCGGTAGGCGTTCTCGGTCACCGCCTCGATATTATAGGGGGGATATCCTTCGCCGCTTTTGGCGGTGCGCTCGACCAGCCGTTCAAGCTGCTCGAACCCAAGAAGGAACGGGTGCGACCCGAAGCTTAGTTTCGTCATCGTCGGACTGTCCTTTTACAAAGCGACAATTCGCGGATGCCGGCCCCATCATTGGCAACCAGCCCCGGTAACCCTGAATATGGGGGGCAGAGCGCCGCCCTGCAAGTCCGGCAAATCACGGGCCTGGCGGGAAAATTTCCACAGAACCCCGGGTGGCGCTTCTCCGAATCATCATTCGGCTCTATGTTTTGATCAGAACCTTCAGCAAAGACCCGCGTCCAGCCATGAATGCCCCCTCTGAAATGAGCTTTGATGAGATGCTGCGCGTGAAACTCGGGGTTTTGCGCCGGGAACATCGCGACCTTGATGAGACGATTTCCGCGCTGGAAGACACCGGGCGCCCCGATATGCTGACCATCCGGCGGCTGAAAAAGCAAAAGCTGTCGCTGAAGGACCAGATCTCCACCATCGAGGACCGGCTGATCCCCGATATCATCGCCTGAACCCGCTTCGCCTGTTGCCCCTGACCCGGCTTTGGGCTACTCCGCGCGCCCCAAACCAGATGATGACCGGCGATGCAGGCGACTATTCTCGCGATTGATTTCGGCACCTCGAACACCGCCGTGGCCCTGCCCGGGCCGGGCGGGACCGTCAGGCGCATTGCCATCGAGGCAGAGAGCGACACCCTTCCCACCGCCGTTTTCTTCCCGCCAAAGGGCGGCGCGATGCGGATCGGCCAGGCCGCCGGCGAAGCACTGATCGCGGGCGATGAAGGCCGCTATATGCGGGCGCTGAAATCGGTTCTCGGCACGCCCTTGCTGCATGAGACGCGGATGATCGGCGGCAAACGGCAGAGCCTCGCGGATATCATCACCGCCTTTCTCATCGAGCTGCGCGCCCGCGTCACCCGGGCGACCGGCGCCTGCCCCGATCAGGTTCTGTCGGGCCGCCCGGTGCATTTTCACACGAATGATCCGGCCCGCGATGCCCGGGCCGAGGCCGATCTGCGCGCCTGCTACCACGCTGCCGGCTTTACCTCAGTGAGTTTTCTTGCCGAACCCGAGGCCGCCGCCTGGGCCTGCCAACAGGAGATCGGCGACCAGACCGGCCTTGTGATCGACATCGGCGGCGGCACCTCGGATTTCAGCGTCTTCCGGGCGGCGGGCGGCCGCGTCGATATTCTCGCCAGCCATGGCATCCGGCTGGGCGGCACCGATTTCGACCATTCCGTCTCGATGGCGCATGTGATGCCGCGCCTTGGCCATGGCGGCGAGCTCAGACGAGAGATGGGGCCAGGGCTGTTGCCGGTGCCCAATGCGATCTTCTCTGACCTCGCCACCTGGGCGCGGATCCCGTTTCTCTACACGCCCGAGACAAAGCGCGAGGTGACCTCGATGCTGCGCCTCGCGGTGGATCGCAAACGGCTGGCGCGGCTGGCGACCGTGCTGGAGGAAGAACTGGGCCATGAACTCGCCTTTGCGGTCGAGCGCGGCAAGATTGCCGCAAATAATGGCGAGGCGAAGACCCGGATCGGGATGGGGTTCATCGAACCCGCCCTCTCGGCGCCGATCTCATGGGGGTCACTGGATCTGGCTTTGCGCGACCATCGCAGCGCGCTGGATCTGGCGATCCGCGAGACCTTGCAGCTCTCCGGCCTCGACGCCGATAAGATCGGAGCGGTGATCCTTGTCGGCGGCTCCAGCCTGATGCGGCTGGTCAGCGATCTGGCGGCGGAGTTGCTGCCCGGGGCCCGCATCCACCGCTCCGAGGCCTTTACGGCGGTGGTGGACGGCCTGGCGCTGGCCGCCGCAGTATGAAAAAGGCGGCCCGGAGGCCGCCCTTCCCGATCAGATTTTTCTGCCCATGGATCTTCAGGCCTCAGGTCTTCAGCCTCAGATCTTCAGCGACGGCAGGATCTGCTTCTTGCGGCTCATAATGCCCGGCAGAACCACCGTGTCGCCCTCGACCCTGGCCCCGAACGAGGCTTCGGCAATGGTCTTCACCAGATCATTCGGCACCAGAAGCGTCGCTTCTTCTTTCAGGATGTCGATGATGAACAGCAGCACCTGGTCTGCGCCATCGGCTTTCGCCACTGCCGGCATGGTCGCCATCAGGCTGGCCTTGCGGTCCAGCAGGATCTTCGGCGCGGTGGTTTCCAGCACCGAAACCCGCAGCTCCTTGCCGCCGATCGTGTATTCCTTGCTGTCCATCCGCAGCAGCGCCTCGTCCGAGAACTCGGAAACGTCCGATTTCGCCTCGAACAGCTGGCTGGCATAATCGGGGATCGAGACACCCAGATCGGCAGCGAGTTTCTCGGCCACGGCCTTGTCATGCGGCGTGGTGGTGGGCGAGCGGAATTCCAGCGTGTCGGAAAGAATGCAGGACAGCATCGCGCCTTTGATGGCTTTCGGGGCCCGGGACAGATCGGCGCCGATCAGATCATGCATCAGCGTCGCGGTGCAGGCCAGCGGGCGGATGGTGATGTCGATGGGCGCTTTGGTTTTCAGCCCGCCGACCAGCATATGGTGGTCGATGATGCCGATAATCGCGGCCTCATTGACCGAGGGCGGCAGCTCGGCCGGGTTGTTGGTGTCGACGATAACGACTTCATCGCCGGCCGCCACATCGGCGATGATCTCGGGCTTTGCCAGATCCCAGTGCTTCAGCACGAAAGCGGCTTCGGTATTCGGCTCGCCCAGCAGACAGGGCTTTGCCGGGGTGCCTTTGATCTCCGAAAGATACCAGGCCCAGATGATCGGCGAACCGGTGGAATCGGTATCGGGGGATTTGTGGCCAAAAACCTTGATCGTCATGTCAGATTCCTTGCGGGAGAAGCACTGTTTCGCCGCGCCTTATAGGCAAGGAGAACACGCTTGTCACCTGAGGCCGCTCCCCTGCGACGACATGAATAAGGCGCGCCTCTGGCCGGGTCCGGAAGCCTCCGGCGGGGATATTTAAGGACAGATGAAAAGCACCGGAATTCATCTGTCCTTAAATATCCTGGGGGTGCGGGGGCAAGGCCCCCGCCTCTGTTTCTTCAGGCAGGCCAGCTTCTTCAGGCGGGCCAGCCACCCTTGCCCCGACAGCCATGCGGCGGCAGGGTCTTGTCGCCGAATTCGGCGAAGAGCTGCGCGCAGCCCCAGTCCTGCACGAAACCCGGCATATATTGGTGCAGGTCGATCCCGACCTCGTCGAAAGGCGTGTCAGCGCCATCCCAGTTCTTCACCCAGGACAGATAGCGATAGCCAAGCATTGCCGCAGCCGCGAAAACCGCCACGACCAGGATCGTCAAAAACCGTTTCACTTATACCTACCTCTCTCATTCCTGCGGCACCCTCCGCCGGGGGCAGATTTGCCACAGGAATGAGAGAGGCTCCAGTGATCGCCGTGATATTGTGCAATATCCGGTGGTTGCCGCCTGGAACCCGTTATCCTTTGCGGGTGACGAACCGGGTTTCGAGATAGGCTTCGATGGCTTCCGAGCCGCCCTCGGTGCCATAACCGCTGTCTTTCATGCCGCCAAAGGGCGTTTCCGGCAGCGCGAGGCCCAGATGGTTGATCGTCAGCATCCCGGCCTCGATCTCATGGCCCAGCCGGGTCGCGGTCGTGGTGTCAGAGGTATAGGCGTAGGAGGCAAGGCCGAAGGGCAGCCGGTTCGCCTCAGCAATCGCTTCGTCGATGGTGGTGAATTTGTTGATCACCGCCACCGGGCCAAAGGGTTCCTCGTTCATAATCCGGGCCGCGAGCGGCACATCGGCCAGCACGGTCGGCTCGAAAAACCAGCCTTCATTGCCGATTCGCCGCCCGCCGGTGGTCAGGCGCGCGCCCTTTTCCACCGCGTCATTGATCAGCGCCTCAAGTGCCGGGACGCGGCGCTCGTTCGACAAGGGACCCATCTCGGTTGCGGGGTCCATACCGTCGCCGACCTTCAGCTTTGCCGCGTAATCGGTGAACCGCTCGGTAAAGGCGGCGTGGAGGTCTTCCTGCACCAGGAAACGCGTCGGCGAGACGCAGACCTGGCCCGCATTGCGGAATTTGTGCATCGCGATCTGCGACACTGCCAGATCAAGATCGGCATCGCCCGCCACGATCACCGGCGCATGACCGCCCAGCTCCATCGTGGCGCGTTTCATATGCAGCCCGGCCAGAGCCGCCAGCTGCTTGCCGATGGGGGTCGAGCCGGTGAAGCTGATCTTCCGGATCACCGGATGCGGGATCAGATACTCGGAAATCTCGGCCGGGATGCCGTAGACAAGGTTCACCACCCCCGCCGGCACACCGGCATCCTGGAAGGCGCGGATCAGCCCGGACGGCGAGGCCGGGGTTTCCTCGGGCGCTTTCACGATGATCGAGCAGCCCGCCGCCAGCGCCGCAGAGAGCTTCCTGACCACCTGGTTCAGCGGGAAATTCCATGGCGTGAAGGCCGCAACCGGCCCGACAGGCTGTTTCACGGTGAATTGCAGCACATCGGGCGCGCGCGACGGGATCACCTGGCCGTAAGTGCGCTGCCCCTCGCCCGCGAACCAGTCGATCACATCGGCAGCGCCGGCGATTTCCACTTTCGACTGCGCCAGGGGCTTGCCGTTTTCCAGCGTCATCAGCACCGCGATATCATCGGCGCGCTCGCGCAGCAGCACCGCCGCCTTGCGCATGATCTTGCCGCGTTCAAAGGCCGGGACGTTCTTCCAGACCTGGAATCCCCGCTCCACCGCCGCGAGGGCCGCATCGAGATCCTCGCGCGCGGCATGGGCGACAGTGCCGATCTGCAGCCCGGTCGCCGGGTTGATCACGGGGATCACCCGCCCGCCGGTTCCCGCCCGCCACTGGCCGTCGATGAAAAGGAGCGTTTCGGTTTTGCGCGTCATGGCGAATTCCCTGGATGCTGATCAACTCTGCCAGGCCCGTGCTGCCAGATCTGGTTTGCCGTCTCTGGTTTGCCGAATCCGGCCTGCTGACTCTGGTATGCCGACTCTGGCATGCCGGCCCGGAGCAAGAGATAGCGCTGCCATCGCCCGGCGTCGACAGGGCAAAACCGGCAGGCGGCAGATATCTTTGGTTCCTCCCGGCGGTGCCCGTTACGGCTGTGCCGCCGCGCCGGCGAGATCCAGCTCGGTCAGGGTCCAGCCATTCCGGGCCAGGAGGTTCAGAACCCCCTCTTCGCCCGAAAGATGCAGCGCGCCAAAGGCCACGACCAGCGGCCCCTCGGCGGCGGCGGCCTCAATCACCGGGATCCAGGCCTGATTGCGACGGATCATCATAACATCCTCCATCACCGCCATCTCGGCATCAACCTGGTCTTTGGTGTAACCGGGCTGATCATAGGCGAAGAGGCGGTTCAGCTCCCAGATCATCCGCGAATCGGCCTCGAAATAGAGATCGGCGGTGGTGACGGCCAGATCTTCGGACTGCCCTTCCAGCGCCAGCGAGGCCTCGATCATCGCGATCGACTGGTCTTCGGTCAGGGCGCCGAAGATCGAGAACAGCGTATCATAGGGCTCCAGCGCCTGAACCCGCACGCCCGCTGCCTCTGCCGCGTCAATCAGCTGCGCATCGAGGCCGTTTTTCAGATCGGGCTGGGTGATCATGCAAGGGGGGATCGCCAGCACCACGGTCGCGTACCAGGGCTGGAACTTGGCCGCGAACACGCCGGGAATGCCGCGCGCCTCCAGCGCCTCGGAAAGGCGGCGCCAGGTGTCGCGCGGCAGGCGCTCAAGGAGGCTCGGACCATCGGTGATGAACATCAGCGATGGATCTTTCCCCATCGCTTTCATCAGCGCGTCTTCTTCCTCCGGGCCAGCCTCGACCAGCAGCACCGACGCCGCACCGATCCGTTCGGTCAGCGGCGGCAAAACCGGCATATGACGAGGATCATCAATATGATAGGTGCCCACGATGGTCATTGTCTGGCCGTCTTTCGCGGCCGTCCAGAAATTGCCGCGCGCATAGGGGACGGCATGGGCGCGGGCGCGAATCTCTGCCAGATCGCCGGGCAGCATCTGGTCGACCAGATTGGTCCCGCCGCAGAAACCCGCAGCCTGCGAGACAAGACCGAACAGCGCAAAAGCTGCGGCGGCGAGGTGTTTCATGTCGGTCTCCGGCACAATGATGAACCGCCAGGCGGCGGGGACGAGCCGCCTTTCGGCGGGGCCACTGCACAGACTGACATTTCAGCGCGGCAAGACCAAGGCATCACGCAGCCGGTGGCGTGATTGTTTCCGCATGGCGCAAGGCCCCGTCCGCGCCTGTTCTCCGGTCCGGCAGATAAAAAGCCGGGTCAGGCGGTTGACAGGCCAGATGCGGTTTCCTACGTGTGGTGCCGTTAGCACTCCCCCAGGGTGAGTGCTGATCCCATTCAACCTGGAACCTTAGGGAGTGTTACCAGATGGCATTCAAACCGCTGCATGACCGTGTGCTGGTCCGCCGCGTCCAGTCCGAGGAAAAAACCAAGGGCGGGCTGATCATCCCGGATACCGCGAAAGAAAAGCCCGCTGAAGGCGAGATCGTCTCGGCCGGCGAAGGCGCACGCAAGGATTCGGGCGAGCTGATCGCTCCGTCGGTCAAAGCCGGCGACCGCGTTCTGTTCGGCAAATGGTCGGGCACCGAAGTCACCGTCGAAGGTGAAGAGCTGCTCATTATGAAAGAAAGCGACATCCTCGGCATCATCTCGTGATGACGGGGCGGCTCCGCAGTTTCGCGTGAGCCGCGCTTTCTTTTTTCCTGAAACATACATCCGAAGGAGACAGCCATGGCTGCCAAGGACGTTAAATTCACCACCGACGCTCGTGACCGCATGCTGCGCGGCGTCAATGTTCTCGCGGACGCGGTCAAAGTGACCCTCGGCCCGAAAGGCCGCAACGTCGTGATCGAAAAGTCGTTCGGCGCGCCCCGCATCACCAAGGACGGTGTGTCGGTCGCCAAAGAGATCGAGCTTTCGGACAAGTTCGAAAACATGGGCGCCCAGCTCGTCAAGGAAGTCGCTCAGCGCACCAATGACGAAGCCGGCGACGGCACCACCACCGCAACCGTGCTGGCACAGGCCATCATCAAGGAAGGCCTGCGCTCGGTCGCAGCCGGCCTGAACCCGATGGATCTGAAGCGCGGCATCGACCTTGCAACCGGCAAAGTCGTCGAAGCCATCAAAGCCGCTTCGCGCCCGGTCAAGGATTCGGACGAAGTCGCACAGGTCGGCACCATCTCGGCCAACGGCGAAGCCACCATCGGCCGCTTCATCGCTGACGCGATGCAGAAAGTCGGCAATGAAGGCGTGATCACCGTCGAAGAGAACAAGGGCCTCGAGACCTCGGTTGAGGTTGTCGAAGGCATGCAGTTCGACCGCGGCTACCTCTCGCCCTATTTCGTCACCAATGCCGACAAGATGATTGCGGATCTCGAAGACGCATACATCCTGCTGCACGAGAAAAAACTCTCGTCGCTGCAGCCGATGGTCCCGCTGCTGGAGGCTGTGATCCAGTCGCAAAAGCCGCTGATCATCATCGCAGAAGATGTCGAAGGCGAAGCGCTGGCGACCCTCGTGGTCAACAAGCTGCGCGGCGGCCTGAAAATCGCTGCTGTCAAAGCTCCGGGCTTTGGTGATCGTCGCAAGGCCATGCTGCAGGACATCGCGATCCTGACCGGCGGCCAGGTGATCTCGGACGATCTGGGCATGAAGCTGGAGAATGTCGGCGTCGACATGCTCGGCCGCGCCAAGAAAGTCTCGATCAACAAAGACAACACCACCATCGTTGACGGTGCTGGCGAGAAAGCCGAGATCGAAGCCCGTGTGGCCCAGATCCGCACCCAGATCGAGGAAACCACCTCGGATTACGACAAAGAGAAACTGCAGGAGCGCGTGGCCAAACTGGCTGGCGGCGTTGCAGTCATCCGCGTCGGCGGCATGACCGAAGTCGAAGTCAAAGAGCGCAAAGACCGCGTTGATGACGCGCTGAACGCAACCCGCGCTGCGGTGCAGGAAGGCGTGATCGTCGGCGGCGGCGTGGCTCTGGTTCAGGCTGGCAAGGTTCTCGAAGGCCTGAAAGGCGCGAATTCGGACCAGGACGTGGGCGTCGGCATCATCCGCCGCGCACTGGAAGCTCCGCTGCGTCAGATCTCGGAAAACTCGGGCGTTGACGGGGCTGTTGTCGCCGGCAAGATCCGCGAATCCTCCTCGACCTCGTTCGGCTTCAACGCTCAGACCGAAGAATATGGCGACATGTTCTCGTTCGGCGTGATCGACCCGGCGAAAGTGACCCGCACCGCGCTGGAAAATGCGGCATCGGTGGCTTCGCTGCTGATCACCACCGAAGCGATGATCGCTGACAAGCCGGCTGACAAAGGAGCCGCTCCGGCAATGCCGGGCGGCGGCATGGGTGGTATGGATTTCTGATCCATCCCTTCTGGGAAATTTGGGAAAGGGCGGCCCTCGGGTCGCCCTTTTTCTTTGCCGCCTGCGCGGCAAATGCCTCCGGCGGGAGTATTTAAGTCAAGAGGAAGATCGGGGCGTTTAGGGACGGCGGATTTCCAGGACTTCCAGGGTCAGATCGCCGGCGGGGCGTTTCCAGATGACCTCATCGCCGGGCCGCGCCCCGATCAGCGCCCGGGCCAGCGGCGAATGTGGCGCGATACGGCCTTTGGCGGGATCAGCCTCATCCTCGCCGGTGATCTCATAAAGGGTTTCGGTGCCGGTTTCATCGGAGACCAGGGCCTGGAGGCCGAACCCCATCTCCTCGATACCCTGCATCGCCGGATCGACCGGGATCGCCGAGGCAAGCCGCGCCTCCAGCCAGCGGATATCGCGTTCGGCGGCAGCCTCGGGCAGTTTGTCGAGCCTGTCTTCGCGGGCCCGCAATGCGGCGAGGTCATCATGCCGCGCTGTCAGTCGCGCCTGAAGATCCGCCAGCCCTCGCAAAGTGACGTAATTCGGATGCTTTGAGAGCGGCAGCTCCGGCAGATCCGCGCGGTCCGCGCCGGCATCCTCATTCACAAAAGCCCTGCTCATCCTGCCCTCCGCTCCGGAGGGACAAGGCTCGTCCGGAATGCACGTCTTGTCCAGAGCCACGCCCTGCCCCAGACTGGCAGCGTCACCAGTGCCCCAGGGAAACCCGCCATGAGCTACGCCTCCATTGCCCGCCGCTGTGCCCGGATGTGCGGGCGCCCTGCCACATTGCTGATGGCCGCCGGTTTCGTGGTGATCTGGGGCATTACCGGTCCGGTTTTCGGCTGGTCGGACACCTGGCAGCTGATCGCCAACACCGCCACCAGCATCATCACCTTCCTGATGGTCTTCCTGATCCAGAACAGCCAGGACCATGACACCGCAGCCATCCAGCTGAAACTGGACGAGTTGATCCGCGCGACCAAAGGCGCCCATAACGCGCTGATGGATCTGGAGGAACTGGACGAGCGGGAGATCGCCGAATTCCGCCGCCGTTTCATCGCACTGGCGCGGGCGGCGCGGGATGGTCAGCTGCGGGGTGAGGGCGATACGGATTCGCCCGAATGCTGAGGCGCCCCCCGCTGCCGCATCCGGCCTTGCCCAGCCCCCGCCCGCCGCGCGGCGAAACGGTCGTGCTGATCCATGGCCTCGCCCGTTCGCAGCGCTCGCTGCTGCCGATTGCGGTCGTGCTGAAGACCGCCGGCTATGAGGTGGTGAACATCGCCTATCCCTCCACCCGGATGGAGGTCGCCGATGTGGCGCACTGGCTCGACCCGCAGCTCGGCGCGGTGCTGGCGGGGGGCCGGCCGGTCCATGCGGTCACCCATTCCATGGGCGGTATCCTGCTGCGCGACTGGCTGGGCCGCCACCGCCTGCCGCCCCCTGGCCGCGTGGTGATGCTGGCGCCGCCCAATCACGGCTCTGAAATCGTCGACCGGCTGGGCGCGCTGGCGCCGTTTCGCTGGGTGAACGGGCCCGCAGGCCTTGCACTCGGCACCGGGCCGGACAGCTGGCCAAACCGGCTGCCGCCCGCCGATTACCCCCTCGGGATCATCGCCGGCAACCGCTCGGTCAGCCCCTGGTTCTCATCCCTGATCCCGGGCGAGGATGATGGCAAGGTCAGCGTCGAAAGCACCAGGCTCGCAGGGATGAGCGACCATATCACCCTCTCCGTCAGCCATACCTGGATGATGTTCGCCCCCGCGGTGATCCGTCAGACGCAGCATTTCATCGCTCATGGCCGCTTCGCCCGCGAAGAACCTGCCTCTTCCTCTTGACTTAAATACTCCCGCGCGGAGCGCATCCGCCCCCGACCGGAAGCACCGCCTCAGCCCTTCACGATCCGGTTCACATGGCCCATCTTGCGGCCCTCGCGCCAGGCGCCCTTGCCGTAAAGATGCAGCGCCACGCTGCTTTCACGCAACAGATCCGGCACCCGCTCGATATCGGCACCGATCAGGTTCTCCATCACCACATCGACATAGCGCGTGCCATCGCCCAAAGGCAGCCCGGCCACCGCGCGGATATGCTGTTCAAACTGATCGACCACACAGCCCTGTTGCGTCCAGTGGCCGGAATTATGCACCCGGGGCGCAATCTCATTGACCAGCAGCCCCTCGCGCGTGACGAACAGCTCAACCCCCATGACGCCGACATAATCCAGCGCATTGAGGATCCTGGCCGCGATCAGCACCGCATCCGAGCGCAGCGCAGGGGAAATCCGCGCCGGTACGGTGGTGGTGCGCAGGATCCCCTCGCGATGCACATTCTCGCCCGGATCATAGGCTGCGACCTGACCATCAACGCCCCGCGCCGCGATCACCGAAATCTCGCGTTCGAAGGCCACAAAGCCCTCCAGCACCGAAGGGGCGCCGGCCATGCTCTCCCAGGCGGCGGCGAGATCGGCCCCGGGCGTCAGCCGGATCTGTCCTTTGCCATCATAGCCAAACCGCGTGGTTTTCAGGATCGACGGCAGACCCAGCGAGGCCACCGCCGCTTCCAGATCGGCAAGCCCATCCACCTGGGCGAAAGGCGCGGTCTTCAGGCCCAGCCCGTTCAGGAACTGTTTCTCGATGATCCGGTCCTGGCTGATCGCCAGCGTCCGCCGGTTGGGGCGGATCGGGCGAATGGCCTCGATCACATCCAGCGCGGCAGTCGGCACATTCTCGAATTCATAGGTGACGATATCGACGCTTTCGGCAAAGGCGCGCAGCGCGTCGAGATCCTCATAAGGCGCCGTGGTGACCCGCGCCGAGACATGTCCCGCCGGCGCCGGGCCGGGCTCGAATATATGGGTGACATAGCCCAGCCGGCTGGCCGCGACCGAGAGCATCCGCCCCAGCTGCCCGCCGCCAAGGATGCCGATCACAGCGCCAGGCGCCAGCGGCTTCACCGTCTCACTCATCTTTCGGCTCCTCGGGGATAGAGGCGGATAAAGCCGCCCGCCAGGCATCAAGCCGCAGCGCGATGCCCGCATCCGATACGGCAAGGATTCCCGCCGCCATCAGCCCGGCATTGGCCGCTCCGGCGGCCCCGATCGCCATGGTCGCAACCGGAAAGCCCTTCGGCATCTGGAGGATGGAATAAAGGCTGTCGACGCCGGAAAGCGCCTTTGTCTGCACCGGCACGCCGATCACCGGAACGCGGGTCTTGGAGGCCATCATCCCCGGCAGATGCGCCGCACCGCCGGCGCCGGCGATGATCACCTTCAGCCCGCGCGACACCGCCGATTTGCCGTAATCCCACAGCCGGTCGGGCGTGCGATGGGCCGAGACGATCTTTGCCTCATAGACGATCCCCAGCTCATCAAGCACCAGGGCGGCCTCTTTCATCGTGGCCCAGTCGGACTGTGACCCCATGATGATTCCGACAGCGACGGTTTCTTCCGGCATGACGCCCCCGTTTCCGGCCCTGTGCCGGTTGCTCCGGTCCTATACCGCATGTTCCGACAGGAGCAAGCACAAGCCGGGCCCCGCCGGCGTCCTCTGCCGCCTTCCGTGGCGGACCTTTGCCTTTCCCGCCGCCCTCGCCTATTCCTTGCCCTGCCAGCTGAAAGGACGCGCTTCCATGACCCAGACCACACTGATCCCGTCGCTCGCCGAGATTGCGGGAGATTATGATGCGCTGTTTTGCGATCTCTGGGGTTGCCTGCATAATGGCGAGACCGCCTTTCCCGCCGCCGTTGCCGCGTTGCAGGCGGCACGGGCGCGCGGGGTGACCGTGCTTCTTCTGACCAATTCGCCACGGCCAAGGGATGCGGTGATCGCACAGCTAGACCGGATCGGCGTGCCGCGCGACGCCTGGGACGAGATCGCCTCTTCCGGCGATGCGGCGCAATTCGGGCTGCTGACCGGTGCGGTGGGGCGGCGCGTCTTCCATATCGGCGCCGAGAAGGACATGCCCTTCTTCACCACCTTCGCCGCCGATCTGGCCGATCTGGCGGCGTCCGAGCCCCCGATCACCCTGGTGCCGCTGGCGGAGGCCGAGGGCATCGTCTGCACCGGCCTCAGGGATGACATGGTCGAGACCCCGACCGACTACCGGGCCGAGCTGCTGCTGGGCAAGACCAATGGGCTGAAAATGCTCTGCGCCAATCCCGATATCATCGTCGACTGGGGCGATAAGCGCATCTTCTGCGCCGGTTCTCTGGCCCAGGCCTATGAGGAGATGGGCGGCGAGGCGCTGTATTTCGGCAAGCCGCATCCGCCGATCTACGACCTAGCCCGCCGCAGGCTCTCGGCCCTGACCGGTCGTGACGATATGCGCATTCTCTGCATCGGTGACGGCATGCCCACCGATATCCGCGGCGCTGCGGGCGAGGATCTGGACGCGCTGTTCATCACCGGCGGCATCCATGCCGGGGAATTCGGCACTGACCCGCAGCATCCCGATCCGGCCCGGCTGAACGCCTGGCTTGAGGCACAGCAGGTGGCGCCGCGCTATGCGATTCCCGCTCTGGCCTGAGCCGGAGGCCAGAGCGGATCACAGATCGAGTCAGTAATTTTATTCCAGTTTTCGCACCAATGTCGCAAACAACTTGCGCGATGGATTGCTCTGCACTGCAGCATCTGCTAAACTTGTGGTCGACGTAAGGGATTCGTCGGCCACAGGACCCGCCATGATGTTCGACCACAGCCATAATCAGCCGCGCGGCACGATCTGCATCGAGGATCTCGAAATCGGGATGCGCCGCAGCCTGACGAAACAGGTCACCGACCGCGATATCGAACTGTTCGCCGAGGTCTCGACCGACCGCAACCCGGTGCATCTGGATGATTCCTACGCCCAGGACACTATTTTCCAGGGTCGTATCGCGCATGGCATGCTGACCGCCGGGCTGATTTCGGCGGTGATCGGCGAGCAGCTTCCCGGCCATGGCACCGTCTATCTGGGCCAGAGCCTGAAATTCATGGCCCCCGTCCGTCCGGGCGATATGGTGACCGCAGAAGTGACTGTCCTCGCGATTGATCACGCGAAACGGCGGGTTACCCTTGAAACCACCGCATCTGTCGGTACAACAACGGTCCTGAAGGGTGAGGCCGTCGTTCTGGCGCCAAGCCGCAAATTCGACTGACCGGGCCCGACGCCGGATGATCTGAGGCCAGATGATCCGCGCCCAGGCCGAAACGCCTGCGGGGAAGAATGCAGATTCATCAGGACTGGCACTGGCTTGACGATTCAGTCCGTGGAACCTCCTGCGCCCTTGGCAATTTCGACGGCGTGCATCTGGGGCATCAGGCGGTGATCGACCTGGCGCGTGGCCCGGATCCTCTGGGGATCGTGACCTTCGAGCCGCATCCCCGCCAGTTCTTCCAGCGTGACGCGGCCCCCTTCCGGCTGATGAATGCCGAAGCGCGGGCGAACCGGCTCGCGAAACTCGGGGTCGAACACCTCTTTCAGCTGCCCTTCAATACCGGGCTCGCCGCGCTGACCCCCGAGGAATTCGCGCGCAAAGTGCTGGCCGAGGGGCTGGGGATCAGCCATGTGGTGATCGGTGAGGATTTCTGTTTCGGCAAGGCCCGCGCCGGCAAAGCCGAAGACATGAAACGGCTGGGCGCGCAATACGGCTTCACCACCACCATCGCGCCTTTGCTGAAACAGGGCGGCCTCGGAATTTCCTCGACCGCGATCCGCGACGCGCTGAGCGAGGGCCGCCCCCGTGATGCGGCGGCGATGCTTGGCCACCTGCACCGGATCGAGGGCGCGGTGATCCATGGCGAGAAACGCGGCCGCGAGCTGGGCTTCCCCACCGCCAATATGGATCTGACCGGGCTGCATCTGCCGAGATTCGGGGTCTATGCGGTCCGGGTCGATGTGCTGTCGGGCCCGCAGGAGGGCAGCTATATGGGCGCGGCAAGCCTTGGTGTGCGACCGATGTTCAACGGGGAGGCGCCGAACCTTGAAACCTATCTGCTGGATTTCAAGGGCGACCTCTATGGCCGCCACCTCTCGGTCGCCCTGGTCGAGTTCCTGCGGCCCGAGCTGAAATTCGATGGCCTCCCGGCGCTGATCACCCAGATGAACCAGGACTGCGAACAGGCGCGGGCGATCCTCACCGCAGGCTGAGGCCCCGGTTTCTTCAAAGAAACCGGACCAAAAATCTTCAAAGATTTTTGTCCCCCCTTTCCATCCGCGGCAACGGGGATCAAATAGCATCCATGTCCAGTCTGCGCCCCAGGTTCTGGGAAACCGTCCCGCTCAAGAAAATGACCCCTTCCGAATGGGAGGCGCTTTGTGATGGCTGCGGCAAATGCTGTCTGAACAAGCTGGAGTTCGAGGATACCGGCGAGCTGGTCTTCACCCGCGTCGCCTGCCGCCTCTTTGACAATGCGACCTGTCTCTGCTCGGATTACCCCAATCGCAGGCGCCATGTGCCGGAATGCGTTTTCCTGACCCCGAAAACGCTGGCAAAATCCGCCTATTGGATGCCCGAAACCTGCGCCTATAAGCGGCTTTATTACAACGAGCCGCTGCCCGACTGGCACCCCTTGATCACCGGCGATCCGGAGAGCACCCATAGGCTTGGCCCGACCATTCGCGGCCAGACGGTGTCGGAGCTGACCGTTCCCGAGGAAGATTGGGAAGATTATCTTCTCTATGAGGAAGAGTGATGCATTTCGCCTCTGACAACTGCTCCGGCGTGGCGCCGCAGATCATGGCCGCGCTGCTGAAGGCGAATGAAGGCTTTGCGCCGGGTTATGGCAGCGATGCGCTGACCCGGCGGCTGACCGCGCAGATCCGCGAGGTCTTTGCCGCGCCCGAGGCCGAAATCGCGCTGGTCGCCACCGGGACCGCCGCCAATGCGCTGGCGCTGGCGACCCTTACGCCGCCCTGGAGCGCGGTGTTTTCCCATGATCAGGCCCATATCACCCGCGACGAATGCGGCGCGCCGGAATTCTTTACCCATGGCGCCAAGCTGGTGCCTGTCGCGGGCGCGCATGGCCGCATGACGCCCGAGACCCTGCGCCGCGAGATTGCGGCCAGCGGCAATGGCGGTGTCCATTCGGTACAGCGCGGCACGGTGTCGCTGACCAATGTAACCGAGGCCGGCACGCTTTACAGCGCGGCGGAAACAGCGGCGCTTTGTGCGGTTGCGCGCGAATTCGGGCTGCCGGTGCATCTGGACGGGTCGCGCTTTGCCAATGCGATGGCCGCGACCGGCGCGCATCCGGCCGATCTCAGCTGGCGGGCGGGGGTCGATATCCTCTCGCTTGGCGGCACCAAGAATGGCTGTATGGGGGTCGAGGCGGTGGTGTTGTTCGATCCGGCCCGGGCCTGGGAATTCCAGCTCCGGCGCAAGCGCGGCGGGCATCTGTTGTCGAAACACCGCTATCTGGCGGCGCAGCTCTCGGCCTGGCTGGAAGACGGGCTCTGGCTTGATCTGGCGGGCCATGCAAACCGCATGGCGGCACGGCTGGCCGAGGGGCTGGCGGCGCGGCCCGGCATCGCGCAGCGCCATCCGGTCGAGGCCAATCTGATGTTCCCGACCTGGTCTGACGGGACCCATACCCGGCTCCGCGATGCCGGGGCCAGCTATTACGCCGAGGACAGCGACGGGCAGGAGGGCGCGCGGCTCGTCACCAGCTGGTCGACCACCGCCGACGAGGTTGACCGCTTCCTTACTTTCATCTGAGCGCTGGCCTCAGCCCGCCGCCAGCAAAGCGTGCAGGGTATCGGCCAGCGGCTGCGGATGGGTGATCGGCAGCATATGCCCGGCACCGTCGACCCGCAGGCGGTTCGCCCCGGGGATCCGGTCTGCAAGCCCGTCATTGATCACCCGCACGACCCCGGGGCTCTCGCAACCTTCGGCCAGCAGAACAGGGATATCCAGCGCCTCCAGCCGCCCCGGGGCAAGGAGGCCGGCGGCATCCTCCATCAGGACCGGCCCCGGCCCCGTCACCAGATACATGCGTTCAGCCATGTAACGGCACTGGCGTTCGGGCAGCGCGGCAAAGGGCATGCCGCCGCCCCATTCTGCATGGAACTCTGCCGCCGCAGCCATGCTGTCCGTCGCGACAAGCGCCGCAATCCGCGCCTGCTCCGTGAAATTCTGCGTGAAACGCGCGGTGCCCCTGGCAGCGGCGAAGAGAACCGGCTCCACCAGGGTCAGGCTGCGGACCAGACCGGGATGCTCCAGCGCAAGGCGCAGCGCCACGGTGCCGCCGAAGCTGTGGCCGATCAGATCGACCGGCACCCCCGCCCCGATCTCAGCGGCCAGTTCCGCCGCGATCCCGGTGCTGAGCGCGTGGAAATCCGCCTCGCCCGGCGGCGCGCTCTGGCCATGGCCGGGCAGATCCGGCGCGATCACCACCCGTTCGGGCATCAGCTGTGCCAGCGGCGCCCAGGCGCCACCATGCGCCAGGCTGCAATGCAGCGCCAAAAGCGGGCGCGGCCCCGATCCCAGCCGCCTTACCGCCACCGGATGCCCGGCGATTCTGTGCAACCCTGGATCGGATGGCCGTTCGGTCGGGGTCATGGTGTCCTCTCTGCCCTGTCACATGGGCCTGCCGCAGTGGCGAACAGGTGTCATTTGGCATTTTCGTGACGGCAAGACCATATGCAGACCCGGTTTGCGCGCCGCGCCCCTTTCCCCCGCACCGCCGCGGATGTTATCCCGCCCGCATCCGATTCCGCTGCCCACACGGAGCCCCAGATCATGGCCGCCATCAACGAGCCGAAGCTTATTTCCGGTAACGCCAACCTTCCCCTCGCGAAATCCATCGCCCGCCGCATGTCGATGCATCGCGGCATGTCGATCAGCCTCGTCGATGCGCGGGTCGAACGCTTTAACGATCAGGAGATCTTTGTCGAGGTTTTCGACAATGTGCGCGGCGAGGATATGTATGTCATCCAGCCGACCTCGAATCCGGCAAATGACAACCTGATGGAGCTTTTGATCATGGTTGATGCGCTGCGCCGGTCTTCGGCGGCGCGGATCACCGCCGTGATCCCCTATTTCGGCTATGCCCGCCAGGACCGCCGCACCAAGGCCCGCACCCCGATTTCTGCGAAACTGGTGGCGAACCTGATCCAGACCGCCGGCGTTGACCGCGTGCTGACGCTTGATCTGCATGCCGCCCAGATCCAGGGCTTCTTCGACATCCCGGTCGACAACCTCTATGCCAGCCCGATTTTTGCGCTGGATATCGAGCATCATTTCAAGGGTCAGCTGGATGACGTGATGATCATCTCGCCCGATGTCGGCGGCGTCGCCCGCGCGCGAGAGATCGCCAAGCGCATCAACGCCCCCCTCGCCATTGTCGACAAGCGCCGCGAAAAGGCGGGTGAAGTCGCCGAGATGACGGTGATCGGCAATGTCACCGGCAAGAAATGCATCATCGTCGATGACATCTGCGACACCGCCGGTACGCTGTGCAAAGCCGCCGAGACGCTGATCGAGGCCGGCGCCACCGAGGTGCATTCCTACATCACCCATGGCGTCCTTTCCGGCCCGGCTGTCGAACGGGTGACCAAATCGGTGATGAAATCGCTGGTGATCACCGATTCCATCGCGCCAACCGAGGCCGTGGTGAACTGCCCGAATATCCGCATCGTGCCGACTGCGCCGATGTTCGCCCAGGCGGTGCTGAATATCTGGGGCGGCATGTCGGTCTCGTCCCTGTTCGAGACCGAGACCCTGGTGCCGATCTATGAGGGCCTCTACCCGCGCAGCTGATGTGGCCTGCCTCTCGGAACCCGAAATTCAGGGGCGGAAGCAGCTTACCCCGTTTCCGCCCTTTTCGCGACATAATGGCGTGTGAACTACTCGATTGTTCACTTTACGCCAGGCCTGTGATGCAACAGACAAAAATTTATTCTGACGGTAAATTCGCCCCGCTGGTTATGCCAACGCTGCGCGACCATGGGCTGTTGATCGCCCTGGTGGTGATCTATGCCGCAATCGCGATCGGATTGTCCGAGATCTATGCGCCGAAGCTGGACACCCAGGTCGGCATGATCCTGTTCTGGAAATTTATCGTCCAGGTGCCGGGCATGCTCTATATCGTGCTGATGTGGCGCTTTCTGCATATGCGCTATGTGGTGAAGCCCGAGGATCAGATGGCCTGGTTCCGGAAGGATATACGCCAGGCCATTTCCGACCCGCAGCGGATCGTGACGGGGGTGATCGGCCTGGTGATCGCCATCACGATCATGGCCTCTTTCGCGCAGCTGAAGAAGATCATCCCGATCATCAACCCCTTTTCCTGGGACCCGTATTTCGCAGATCTGGACCGTTTCCTGCATTTCGGCGTCAATCCGGGTTACGCGCTGCATGCGGTTTTCGGGCATCCCTGGATCGTGACCCTGTTCACCGGCGCCTATAATTACTGGATGTTCCTGCTGTATTTCAGCCTGATCTTCACCTGTTTCAGCCTGGCCAAACCTCAGGCGCGGATCCGCTATTTCATCGCCTTCATGTTCTGCTGGGGCATTGGCGGCAATCTGATCGCCACGATTTTCTCATCGGTCGGCCCGGTCTATTACGAGCGCTTCGGCTTTGGCGATGATTTCGTGCCGCTGATGCAGCTTTTGCAGGAACACGCCAAAACGCAGCCGATCACCGTGCTCGAGCCGCAGGAAGCGCTGTGGTGGTTCTATAGCGGGCCGGTCGGGCTGAACGGGATTTCGGCCTTCCCCTCCATGCATGTGGCCTCGACCGTTCTGATGACGCTTTATGCCTTCCAGTACAGCCGCGTTCTGGGGCGGATCATGGCGGGCTTCACTGTGGTGATCCTGATCGGCTCGATACTGCTGGCCTGGCATTACGCGGTGGATGGCTATGCCGCTATCCTTGTCGCCCTCGCCGCCTGGTGGGCAGCTGGCGCGCTGATGCGCTGCTTCCCCCGCTGGGTGCCGCAAGAGCAGCGCTGAGGCGTTACTCCACCTCCCAAAGCTCGTCATCCCGGATCTGGCCCATCGCGGTCCAGTCCGCCCTGACGCGGGCGATGCGGCTGTCGCCCCAGGTGCGGAACACGAGATGGAATCCGGTCTCGGTGATATTCGCCGCCGAGAGATCGGCGCGCAGATTGGTCCGGTTGTCCATATCCCACATAGACAGCCCGACCATCACCGCCGGCGCCTCCAGATAGGGCTGCGCAAAGGTGATATGGTGACGGGTCTCCCGCTCTCCCTCGCCGACCCACATCTGGCCGCCATCTGCAAAATCCGAGAACAGGATCCTTGACCCCTGCTGGACCCCGATCGGTGTGTTCAATCGCTTCATTGTTGGCTGACCGTGAGTGGCGTTCCTGAGAGTACAAAGACCACAAATATAAGCTGCACACGGGGGTAAAAGAAAAGGCCCCTTAAAGGGGCCTTTCCGGATCTTACGCTGTTGTGCCGGGCGGCACGGGCGCGTCTCAGTGTTTCAGCACCGCATCGCGCAGAGCCACCACGTCCGAGACGGTCTTCTCGGCCTGGGCCTTGTCTTCCGGAGCCGCGGCATCGGCCAGCGAACGGGCCTCGGCGAGGATCTCGTCGAGGATCGTGCTGGAGGCCTCTTCCGTCGGGATCGCGCGTTCTGCCAGAACCGTCACGCCCGAGGGCGAGATATCGGCGAAACCGCCGGTGACGACATAGGATTTGACGCCATCGGCGGTCACCGCGCGAAGAATCCCGGGGCGCAGAGTGGTGATGGTGGGGCTATGCCCCTCCATCGCCGTCATATCGCCCTCGGCACCGGGGATCTGCACTTCGGTCGCCGGGACCGAGGCGAGACGCCGCTCGGGGCTTACAAGGTCGAATTGCAGATTGCCTGCCATTTACGCCCCCTTACGCCGCTGCCGCAGCGAGTTTGGCAGCCTTGGCTTTCACTTCGTCGATGCCGCCGACCATGTAGAAGGCCGCTTCCGGCAGGTGGTCATATTCACCGGCCACAACCGCTTTGAACGAAGCGATGGTTTCTTCCAGCGGAACCTGCTTGCCGTCGGCGCCGGTGAAGACCTTTGCCACGTCGAAGGGCTGCGACAGGAAGCGCTCGATCTTACGGGCGCGTGCCACCGTCAGCTTGTCGTCTTCCGACAGTTCGTCCATGCCGAGGATGGCGATGATGTCCTGCAGCGACTTGTACTTCTGCAGGATGCGCTGCACGCTCGTCGCGACCGAGTAGTGCTCTTCGCCGATAACCAGCGGGTCGAGGAGACGCGAGGTCGAGCCGAGCGGGTCCACAGCCGGGTAGATGCCTTTTTCCGAGATCGAACGGTCAAGAACCGTGGTCGCGTCAAGGTGGGCGAACGAGGTTGCAGGGGCCGGGTCGGTAAGGTCGTCGGCCGGAACGTAAACGGCCTGAACCGAGGTGATCGAGCCGTTTTTGGTCGAGGTGATGCGTTCCTGCATCGCGCCCATATCGGTCGCCAGCGTCGGCTGGTAGCCCACAGCGGACGGGATACGACCCAGAAGTGCGGACACTTCCGAACCGGCCTGGGTAAAGCGGAAGATGTTGTCGACGAAGAACAGAACGTCTGCGCCGGTCTCATCGCGGAACTGCTCCGCAATGGTCAGACCCGACAGAGCGATCCGCATACGCGCGCCCGGAGGCTCGTTCATCTGGCCGTAAACAAGGGCGATTTTCGACTTTTCCAGATCGTCCGGAACGATAACGCCCGATTCGATCATCTCGTGGTAAAGGTCGTTGCCTTCACGGGTCCGCTCACCCACACCGGCGAACACGGACACACCCGAGTGCACTTTCGCGATGTTGTTGATCAGTTCCATGATCAGAACGGTCTTGCCCACGCCGGCACCGCCGAAGAGACCGATCTTGCCGCCCTTGGTATAGGGGGCCAGCAGGTCGATCACCTTGATGCCTGTCACAAGGATCTCGGTCGCGGTCGATTGCTGTGCGAAATCCGGGGCCGGAGCGTGGATTGCGCGGCGGGATTCGGTATTGACCGGGCCTTTTTCGTCCACCGGCTCGCCGATGACGTTCAGGATGCGGCCCAGCGTCGCGGAACCAACCGGAACCGAGATCGGCGCGCCAAGGTCTTTCACCGGGGCGCCACGCACGAGACCTTCGGTCGCGTCCATAGCCACGGCGCGAACGGTGTTCTCGCCAAGGTGCTGAGCCACTTCGAGAACCAGGGGCTTGCCGTTATTCTCGGTCTCGATTGCGTTCAGAATGGCGGGCAGTGCGCCCTCGAACTGAACGTCCACAACTGCGCCGATGACCTGGGTAACCTTACCCGTGGCGGCAGCTTTCGGTGCTTTAGCCATTGTTCAAATACTCCGGGTTCGTCAGAGCGCCTCGGCGCCCGAGATGATTTCGATAAGTTCCTTGGTGATCGCTGCCTGACGGCTCCGGTTGAACTGGATGGTCAGCTTGTTGATCATGTCGCCGGCGTTGCGGGTCGCGTTGTCCATTGCGGACATCCGCGCGCCCTGCTCGGAGGCGCCGTTTTCAAGGAGTGCGGTGAAGATCTGGGTCGCGATGTTGCGCGGCAGCAGGTCGGCAAGGATGGTCTCTTCCGAGGGCTCGTAATCATAGAGCGACGATGCCGCCCCTGCTTCTGCCTCGAATTTCGCCGGGATGATCTGCTGCGCGGTCGGGATCTGGCTGATCACCGACTGGAAGCGCGAGAAGAACACCGTGACCACATCGGCCTCGCCATTGTCGAAGTAAGCCGTCGCCTGGCGCGCGATGTCGGCGGCATTGGCGTAACCAACACGTTTGACATCCGACAGGTCGATATGGCCGACAAAAGCATGGGCCCAGTCGCGTTTCAGCTGTTCGCGGCCCTTTTTGCCGACGGTGAGGATCTTCACCGTCTTCCCCTGAGCGGTCAGCTCCTGGGCATGGGTCCGCGCCAGTTTGGCGATGGACGAGTTGAACCCGCCACACAGCCCGCGCTCTGCCGTCATCACCACCAGAAGATGGGTCTGATCTTTGCCAGAGCCGGCCAGAAGACGCGGGGCGCCTTCCGATCCGGCCACGCCGGCGGCGAGCGAGGTCATAACCGCGTTCATCCGCTCGGCATAGGGGCGACCGGCCTCCGCGGCCTCCTGCGCACGGCGCAGTTTGGCAGCGGCGACCATTTGCATCGCCTTGGTGATCTTCCGCGTGTTCTTGACGCTGTTGATCCGGTTTTTAAGGTCCTTAAGGCTGGGCATCTGCCTTCTCCTTCAGGGCGCTTATGCGAAATCTTTGGCGAATTCGGCGATGGCTTCTTTCAGCTTGGTCTCGTCTGCGCCCTTGATCTTCGGGTCGGCGGTGGTCAGCCAGTCGAGGATCGCTTTCTTCGGGCCGCGCAGGTAAGCCAGCAGGCCGGCCTCGAAACGACCGACATCTTTAACCGCGACCTTGTCGAGGAAACCGGCGGTGCCCGCATAGATCACGGCGACGATTTCAGCATTGGTCAGCGGCGAATATTGCGGCTGTTTCATCAGCTCGGTCAGGCGCGCACCGCGGGCCAGCAGCTGCTGGGTCGAAGCGTCGAGGTCGGAACCGAACTGCGCGAAAGCGGCCATCTCGCGGTATTGCGCGAGCGACAGTTTCACCGGACCAGCCACGGTTTTCATCGAGTTGGTCTGAGCCGAGGAACCCACGCGGGAAACCGACAGACCGGTGTTCACTGCCGGACGGATGCCCTGGTAGAACAGTTCGGTCTCAAGAAAGATCTGGCCATCGGTGATCGAGATCACGTTCGTCGGGATAAAGGCCGAGACGTCGCCGCCCTGGGTTTCAATGACCGGCAGTGCGGTCAGCGAGCCCGAACCGAAGTCCTCGTTCAGTTTCGAGGAACGCTCCAGCAGGCGGGAGTGCAGGTAGAACACGTCGCCCGGGTAAGCTTCGCGGCCCGGCGGGCGGCGCAGAAGGAGCGACATCTGACGGTAAGCCACAGCCTGTTTGGAAAGGTCATCATAGATGATCAGGGCATGGCGGCCATTGTCGCGGAAGAATTCTGCCATAGCGGTCGCCGAGTAAGGCGCCAGGTATTGCAGCGGAGCCGGGTCCGAAGCGGTTGCGGCGACAACGATGGTGTAAGCCAGCGCGCCGGTCTCTTCGAGTTTCTTCACCAGCTGAGCCACGGTCGAACGCTTCTGACCGATAGCCACATAGATGCAGTAAAGCTTCTTCGACTCGTCGTCGCCAGCAGCCTCGTTATAGGACTTCTGGTTCAGAATGGTGTCGAGCGCCACAGCGGTTTTGCCGGTCTGACGGTCACCGATGATCAGTTCGCGCTGGCCACGGCCAACCGGGATCATGGCGTCGATGGCTTTCAGGCCGGTCGCCATCGGCTCATGCACCGATTTGCGCGGGATGATGCCCGGGGCTTTGACGTCAGCGACGCGGCGCTCGGTCGCGGCGATCGGGCCTTTGCCGTCGATCGGGTTGCCAAGGCCGTCAACAACGCGGCCCAGCAGCGCGTTGCCAGCCGGCACGTCCACGATGGACTTGGTGCGCTTGACGGTATCGCCTTCTTTGATGTCCTGGTCCGAACCGAAGATAACGACACCCACGTTGTCGACTTCGAGGTTCAGCGCCATGCCACGGATGCCACCGGGGAATTCGACCATCTCGCCGGCCTGGATATTGTCCAGCCCGTGAACGCGGGCGATACCGTCACCGACGGACAGCACGCGACCGATTTCGGTCACTTCGGCGTCTTTGCCGAAGTTCTTGATCTGCTCTTTCAGGATCGCAGAGATCTCAGCAGCCTGAATTCCCATCACCCAACCTCTTTCATGGCATTCTGCAAGGAAGCGAGCTTCGACTTGACCGACGTGTCGATCATGGTCGAGCCCAGCTTGACGATAAGACCGCCGATGAGGCTTTCATCGACGGTTGCGTTCAGTTTAACGGTCTTGCCGACCTTGGCTTTCAGCGTGGCGGTCAGTTTGGTGACCTGCCCGGCGGTCAGAGCCACGGCCGAAGTCACCTCGGCGGTCACTTCGCCCTTCTCTGCCGCGATCTGCTCACGCAGCACGGTCAGGAATTGCGGCAGCACGAAGAGACGGCGCTTATCGGCCATCAGGCCCAGCGTATTCGCGGTCAGCGCATCGAGCTTCATCGCCTGCGCCACGGCGGCAATGGCTTTCGCCTGGTCTTCGCGGGTGACGACCGGCGAAGTGATCAGCGCGCCCAGCTCGGGCGAGGCTGCAAGCGCGTCGGTCAGGGCGGCAGCATCGGCCTCAACGGCTTTCAGCGCGCCCCCTTCTTTCGCCAGATCGAAAAGCGCGGTGGCATATCGCGCGGCAATGCCCTGAGAGATCGAAGCTGATTCCGCCACGGTCGTCCTTCCCATGTATCGGCCTCACTTCGTCCGACCACCGGCGTCGCCATCGTGCGTGCGCCATGGACAAAGGAAGCCCTTTGTATCCCGCTGTTGCGGGCGTCATTAACAGAGCATGACCAACCCCGCAACCTTGTCAGTCGCGCTTTCGTGAGGGTTTCGGCAAGGATATTGCGCCAGCCGCTCACCGGTGACGGGGCTGCGACTCTTTGTAGCGGGTCGATGCGCCCGATTGACGCGTCCCCGCCCATTCTCCCACCCGTTCGGGCAGAATCACGTTAGCACCTTACAGACCGTTTCACAGGCCGTGCCGATGGCAGGCGGTCAGTCGCTGCATCGCGGCGATGCCGGCCGTTTGCCCGAGGTGACATTGTTCAGCGCCGGTTCCGGCGGCGGGCCACCCCGCACCCCTTCCAGCACTTTCAAAGGCCGCGTCACCACCGCCTTCAACCCGCCCCGTGTCGGCGCATAGACCTGTTTCGTCGCCTCGACCATCAGCACGCCGCCGGAAAGCCAGGGCAGGCGCCGCCCCATCCGCTCCCACAGATCGGCGGTCCGGAGCCAGAACGGCGCCTGGCTTGGCGGCGCATGCAGCACGGTGACGCTGCGCTCGGGTGTGAAACCGTGGTGCCGCAGCTGCGCCTCCAGCTGCGCGCCGGAATAGGGGCGACCATAGCCGAAAGGCGTGCCATCCCGCCGTGCCCAGAGGCCCGAGCGGTTGGGCACCACGAACACCGCCTTGCCACCAGGGCCCAGCACACGATGCGCCTCTTCCAGCACCGAAGGCGGATGATCCGAGGTCTCCAGCCCATGCATCAGCGCCAGCCGGTCGATAAAGCCGGTCGAGACCGGCCAGGCATCCTCCTCGCACAGGACCGAAACATTGGGGAGGCCGGCAGGCCAGGGCATCACCCCCTGCTGACCCGGCATCAGGCCAATCACCCGGCGCGCCTCGTCCAGCCAGGGCCTGAGCAGCGGCACCGCAAAGCCGAACCCCGCCACCGTCTGCCCGGCCATCTGCCCCTGACCCGCGGGCCACATCCGCACCAGCTGATCGCGGATCGCACGCTGCGCCACGCGGCCCAGCTGGGTGCGGTAGTAGAAGTCACGCAGGTCCTGAACGTCGAGATGCATTGCGGCGGCAGGCTTCCTCTGCTGAACTGGCCGGGATGTCCGCCCATAGGAGGCCCGTTTGTCAGAGGGCCATCTTAACGGCATGAAAAGGAAAAGCCATGACTCTTAAGAACTCCGGGCCCCTTAAGAAAGCCGCGCCGCTTGAGCTGGTCACTGTGCCCTGCCTCGCGGATAATTTCGCCTTCCTGCTGCATGATGCAAAAGCAAACCAGACCGCGCTGATCGACGCGCCCGAGGCCGCGCCGATCCTGGCAGCGCTGAAGGCGCGTGGATGGGGGCTCGATCTGATCCTGCTGACCCATCACCATGACGACCACATCCAGGCGGTGGCCGGGCTGCGCGCCGCCACCGGGGCGCGGGTGACCGGCGCCGCAGCCGATGCCCACCGCCTGCCGGCGCTGGACCAGGCCGTGGCCGAGGGCGACCGCATCGCCTTTGGCGGTGAAGAGGCCGAAGTGATCGACGTTTCCGGCCATACGCTCGGCCATATCGCCTTCTATTTCCCGGCCTCGGGCATGGTTTTCACCGCCGACAGCCTGATGGCCGCCGGCTGCGGGCGCCTCTTTGAGGGCAGCCCCGAAACCATGTGGCAAAGCCTGTCCAAGCTGGCCGCATTGCCGCCGGACATCCTGGTCGGATCGGGGCATGATTATCTTGACGGCAATCTGCGCTTTGCCCTGGCCCTTGAACCGCAGAATTCCGCGCTTATCTCTCGCATCGAAGCCCTGGCAGGACTGCGCCGCGAAGGTCGCCTGCCAATGCCCTCCACCCTTTCCGAAGAACTGGCCACCAATCCGTTCCTGCGCGCCCATCTGCCGCAGCTGAAACAGGCGGTGGGCCTGCCCGATGCCTCTGATGCTGCGGTTTTCGCCGAGATCAGGGCGCGCAAAGACAGGTTCTGAACCGATTGCAGCGGCAAGTATCACATTCCTGCAATCCACAGACAGAATTCGAAGGGCGGAACAGATTGCGCTTGAAGTACGCAGAATAAAACCGATCTTTACCCTTATAAGGCCACGGTCGGAGAGAGACCGAAAAATCTCCCCGGCCCCGAGGAACAGGAGCAGGCTGTGCCGTCATTCTCGTCCACGCTCGAACAAGCCATTCATGGTGCGCTGGCTCTGGCCAATGCCCGCCGCCACGAACTGGCAACCCTGGAACATCTTCTGCTGGCCCTGATTGACGAACCCGACGCCGCGCGGGTGATGAAGGCATGCTCGGTCGATCTGGATGAGCTGCGCAAAACGCTGACCGATTTCGTCGACGAAGATCTGTCCACCCTCGTCACCAATGTCGAAGGCTCCGAGGCTGTGCCGACCGCCGCTTTCCAGCGCGTGATCCAGCGGGCGGCGATCCATGTGCAATCCTCGGGCCGTACCGAGGTCACCGGCGCCAATGTGCTGGTCGCGATCTTCGCCGAACGCGAGTCGAACGCGGCTTACTTCCTGCAAGAACAGGATATGACCCGCTATGACGCCGTGAATTTCATTGCGCATGGCGTGGCGAAAAACCCCGCCTTCGGCGAGGCGCGCCCGATCCAGGGCTCGGATGAGCCGCAGGAAACGCCGAAAGCCGAGGCCGGTGAGGCGAAGGAATCGGCACTGTCGAAATATTGCGTCGATCTGAACGTCAAAGCCCGCAAAGGCGAGGTCGACCCGCTGATCGGTCGCGAGGCCGAGGTCGAGCGCGCGATCCAGGTTCTGTGCCGCCGCCGCAAGAACAACCCGCTGCTGGTGGGCGACCCCGGAGTGGGCAAGACCGCAATCGCCGAAGGCCTCGCCTGGAAGATCGTGCGCGGTGAGGTGCCCGAGGTGCTTTCGGGCGCTACCATCTTCTCGCTCGATATGGGCGCGCTTCTGGCAGGAACCCGCTATCGCGGTGATTTCGAGGAACGCCTGAAAGCCGTGGTCAAAGAGATGGAGGACCATCCCGACGGCATCCTCTTCATCGACGAGATCCATACCGTGATCGGTGCGGGCGCGACTTCCGGCGGCGCGATGGATGCCTCGAACCTGCTGAAACCGGCGCTGCAGGGCGGCAAGCTCAGGACGATGGGCTCGACCACCTATAAGCCCACATTTCCCAAGTAAGGCGCTGATTTCGCTGTCCTGACCATTATATTTCCTATATAAAACATGGTGTTGAAGGCTGCGAGGGGCGCGTTTCATGGATCACCCAGAGGGTGCGGGCTTGCAACGGGCAGATCGGGTGGATTTCGACCCTCGCGTGCGGCTGGAATTTCGCGGCACGCAGCTCAGTTCCGACGGCGGCCTTCTGGTGATGCGCGAGCTTGATGACGCGCTCGGGTTGTCCGATTTGGCGTCAGCGGCGCTGCGCGATACTCGCTCTGGCAAGAACACGGTCCATCGGCTCGACGGCCTGTTCCGGCAATCAGTCTTTGGGCGGCTGGCCGGATACGAGGATGTCAACGACGCCAACCGTCTCGCCTGCGATCCGGTCATGCGCCAAGTTGTCGGCGGCAGAGCGGTCGATGCACAAGCGGCCTCGGCATCGCAGATGGGACGGTTCGAGACCGAGACGCTGGCTCTGGCCGGGAACCGTGCCGCGCTGGCCGACCTGAACGGGCAATGGATCGACCGGTTCCATGACCGTAACGGGCTGAAGTACATCGTTCTGGACATGGACAGCTCGGTCAGCCCGACCCATGGCGACCAGGAAGGGTCTGCCTGGAATGGCCATTTCGACTGTAGCTGCTATCACCCCAACTTTCTGTTCAACCAGTTCGGGATGCTGGAACGCTGCGCCCTGCGCCATGGCAACGTCCACAGCGCCGATGGCTGGCGTGATGTTCTCGACCCCGTCATTGCGCGCTACGCGGAGCGCGACCTTGGTGGCAGGTTCTTCCGGGCCGATGCTGCCTACGCGATCCCGGCGATCTATGAGCGATTGGAAGAAGCGCGGTTCTTCTACGCCATCCGGCTGCCCGCAAACGCGGTCCTCAAGGACAAGATCGCGCATCGGCTAACGCGCCCTGTCGGGCGGCCGTCACTGACCAAGGTCAAGCGGTTCTTCGAGGAATTCGAGTATCAGGCGGCGTCCTGGGACAAGGAACGCCGGGTGATCGCCAAGATCGAATGGCATCCGGGCGAACTGTTCCCGCGTGTCGGCTTCATCGTCACCAACCTGCCGATGGAGCCGGACTGGGTGGTGCGGTTCTACAACCAGCGCGGCACCGCCGAGCAGCACATCAAAGAGGGCAAATACGCCTTTCGCTGGACGCGGCTGTCGTGCCGGAAGTTCCGCGACAATGAGGTGCGGCTGCAACTGCACGCCCTGGCGTACAACCTGGCCACCTTCTTGCGCTGCATCGAGCTGCCCGAGGCCATGGCCGACTGGTCGTTGACCAGCCTGCAACTGAAGCTGATCAAGATCGGGGCACGTGTGGTCCGTCACGCCCGCACCATCACCTTCCAGCTGGCCGAGGTCGCTGTCACCGGCACGATGGTACGCGCCATCCTCGCCGCTATCCGCCGATTGCGAGCGCCACCGCTATGCGCATGATCGCGATCCACGCTCAAACTGAACGAAAGCGGCTGGACAGATCTGTCCGCTGCGCTGAAAAACGCCGCCCCTGGGCAAGGAAACAGCGGCTTCGCGGTCTGATCCGTCCAGATCCAGCAGTCTGCGCGACCGCAGGTGCCGCTTGCGGCAGAAAATCCTTGTCTAGCGCTCGGATACAGGCGATCTTCACCTCAAACGACACGCCACTTGGGGAATGCAGGGTCGACAGCCTTGCGCACCCTTCGGTTCTTTCGCATCGGTATCATGGGCAGGGCGTTGCGGTTCTCGATGTCTTCCCGAATTTTATCAGAGTCATAGCCCCTGTCGGCGACCAGAACTGCTGGCTGCGGCAGGTTGTCGGCCATCACCAGATCATAGCCGGTGTAGTCGGAAACCTGCCCCGGCGTGATCTCAGTCCTCATCGGGAGGCCTGCGCCATTGACGCGGAGATGGATCTTGGTCGAGAAGCCACCTCTCGAACGGCCAAGAGCCTCTTTCGGAGTCCCCCTTTTGCGCCCGCAGCATGATGATGAGCGCGGATCACAGTGCTGTCGACCATCTGGAGCTTGTCTGGCGCGATCCCAGCGTGGTTCAGCGCATCCAGGATATCCTCCCACAGTCCCGCCAAAGTCCACCGGCGGAACTGACGGTAGACCGAGGACCACTTGCCAAACTCTTCGGGCAGATCACGCCATGGCGCACCAGTCCTTGCGATCCAGAAAACTCCATCGAGAACAAGACGATGGTCCGCAGGTTTCCGCCCGTTAGGGTGCCGGACGGCACGAATGAAGCCCTCGAAGAAGGTCCACTCGTCGTCGGATATCAGGTTGCGTGCCAAGTTCATCTCCCACGTAGAGATGAGCTTGAATCATAGGACGAATGCCAGCGGAATCCCTTTTGTCAACACGACCTAGGAATCCTGCTGATTGCCGCCAGCCTGCTTGGCGTGACGTGCGAAGCCCTCCACTTTTCTTTTGACCGTTTGATGATTGGTCTGCCCGTCGATGCTTTGCGATGTGATGCAGCATGTTGAAAACAAAAGAAATTGCTCGCAGACCTTCTGCTGGCCGCCCTACGCTTACTGCAAGCGTAAGTTTTTATCCGGCTTTCACAGGAGACAAGGGCAGATGGAACAGGACTTGGGCATGGGTGTGGATACGAGGATCAGCCCCTCATTTCACCCGCAGGTTATCGCGTCGATGGACGAGTTTGACGTCGACACGCAGCCGGTGCTGCAACAGGCCGTCGATGCCTTTACCTCGGTCTATGAGGGCTTGGGCAAGGTGCAATAAGGAGTTCCGTCAGCATTTCGAGAAAGACCGCGCGCTGAGCCGCCGCTTCCAGAAGATCGACGTGAACGAGCCGTCTGTGCCGGATACGATCAAGATCCTGATGGGGCTTAAGCCGCATTTCGAAGAGCATCACGACCTGCGTTACACCAATGACGCGATCAAAACCGCTGTCGAACTGGCGCATCGCTACATCAACGACCGCAAGTTGCCGGATTCGGCCATCGACGTGATCGACGAGGCCGGTGCCGCCCAGCATCTGGTCTCCGAGTCGAAGCGCAGGAAGCAGATCGGCACCAAAGAGATCGAGGCCGTGGTCGCGAAAATCGCCCGCATCCCGCCGAAAAACGTCTCGAAAGACGATGCGGAAGTGCTGCGCGATCTGGAAAAGACACTGAAGCGGCTGGTCTTCGGCCAGGACAAGGCAATCGAGGCACTGTCTGCCTCGATCAAACTGGCCCGCGCGGGCCTGCGCGAACCGGAAAAACCCATCGGCAACTACCTCTTCACCGGCCCGACCGGCGTGGGGAAAACCGAGGTGGCAAAGCAGCTGGCGAATACGCTGGGTGTGGAACTCCTGCGCTTCGACATGTCGGAATATATGGAGAAACACGCGGTATCCCGCCTGATCGGCGCGCCTCCGGGCTATGTCGGTTTCGACCAGGGCGGCATGCTCACCGATGGCGTCGACCAGCATCCGCATTGCGTGCTGCTGCTTGACGAGATCGAGAAAGCGCATCCGGATGTGTTCAACATCCTGTTGCAGGTGATGGATCACGGCAAGCTGACCGACCATAACGGCCGGGCGGTGGATTTCCGCAATGTGATCCTGATTATGACCTCGAATGCCGGCGCCTCGGACATGCAGAAAGCCGCCATCGGCTTTGGGCGTGACAAGCGTACCGGAGAAGACACGGCAGCGGTGGAGCGCACCTTCACCCCCGAATTCCGCAACCGTCTCGACGCGGTCGTGGCCTTCGGTGCGCTGCCGAAAGAGGTGATCCTGCAGGTGGTCGAGAAATTCGTCCTCCAGCTGGAAGCGCAGCTGATCGACCGCGGCGTCCATATCGAACTGACCTCTGAGGCCGCCGCCTGGCTCGCCGATAAAGGCTATGACGACAAGATGGGGGCCCGCCCGCTGGCGCGTGTGATCCAGGAACATATCAAGAAGCCTCTGGCGGAAGAGCTGCTGTTCGGCGACCTGCAAAAAGGGGGTGTGGTGAAGGTGGCCGTCAAGGATGGAGCCATCGACCTGCAGATCCAGGAGCCGGCAAAACCCCGGATCACCGGATCGAAACCGCCGCTGCTGACGGCTGAGTAAAGTAAAAACCCCCGCCACCGGCGGGGGTTTTCATTCGGGCCGCTGCCTGGATTATCTCCTGTTCGACACGAAATTCGCAAACAGCGCACCGGAACTATTATGCCAGACGCTGAAAATCGCGCTCGGAACGGCCGCGAGTGGCGGGAAATGCGCCGTGACCAATGCGGCACCAGGGCCGGAATTCTGCATCCCCACCTTGATGGCAATGGCCTTTTGCTGGCCACTTCCAGCCGGAACAGCCGCGCGATTACACCACCGATCAGAAAGCCGAGCCCGTTATGCAGCACCACGACAAGGAGGATCAGCAGGCCTGAAGTCGCGATCTGTGTCTTCGGGACCACCACCACCGCCGCGACGATCAGGACAATTCCCGTCACCGGGACCAGCGGCAGCACCGGCACCGCCGCTTTCTCCGCCGCCGGGATCGGCTTTTGCGCAAGGCTCCCGTGCGCGACTGGCAAGATCACCAGTTTCACGATCGAAAGGAACATCGCCATCGCATCCACCGGCAGATACTGGCTTGCAAACATCCAGACCAGCCAGGGCGTGACCAGCGGCACCAGCACTGTGGTGACCGGGGTGCAGGCACCGCTCAGCACCGCATCGTCTTTGGCCAGACAGATCATCACATTCGACGAACTGCCTCCCCGGGCAGCAACCGACCAGGATCAAGCCCGCAGCCACTTCCGGATCATCACGGTCAGCGCCACCGCCAGCAACGGCATTGCGAGATCGCGCCAATCGCGTCCACCCCGGCGCGGCGCAGCACTGCGCGGAAATCATCCGGCAGGGTCAGGCCCCTGCCGGACATGAGGATGCCCGGAAGCGTGACGATCCACGGCGCGAATTGCCGGAACACATCCGGAAGCAGGAACCCGGGCAGTGCGAAGACAATCACCCAGAGCGCAAATATCCTGCCACAAATGCCGAAACATCGGCGCGCTGTTTCACGGAGCCTCCGGAATTTGTAAGACCATTGCGGAAATCCCCGCCGGGGCGAGCGGCTATACCCGAGCGATTATGGGCGCATGCCCAAAACATGTATCCGGGATGCTGCTATAACCTGCTGCCCGGCTCAGCGCTCGGTCAGTTTCAGCTCGATCCGCCGGTTCTGTGCCCGGGCCTCTTCGCTGTCACCGGAAACCACCGGACGGTATTCGCCAAAGCCCGCCGCCGCCAGACGGTTCGGCGGAAAGCCGAGATCGGTTTGCATATAGCGCACCACCGACAGCGCACGCGCCTGGCTCAGCTCCCAATTATCGCGAAAAGCGCCGCCGCCTGACAGCGGCACATTGTCGGTATGGCCATCGACGCGGATGATCCAGTCAATGCCGTCCGGGATCTGCTGGCGGATTTCGTTCAGGATCCCGGCCACACCGGCGATCTGGGCGCGGCCCTCGGGTGAGAGATCGGCCGAGCCCGGGCGGAACAGCACTTCGGAGGAAAATATGAACCGGTCTCCGACCACCCGCACTCCTTCGCGCCCGGCCAGCAGCGAGGAAAGCTGACCGAAAAATTCGGACCGGAAGCGTTCGAGATCCTGGTTCGCCGCCTCCAGCCGGCGCCGCTCGGCCTCTTCCAGCTCTGCCCGGGCACGCTGTTCAACCGCAACCTGGGCCAGCGCCGCATTCAGATCCTGGCCCAGCGATTCCAGCTGCAGATTCGAGGCTTCCCGCGCCACCTCGGCATCCTCCAGAACCGCCTGCAACGCCCCGAGCTGGCGGCGCAATTCCGCAAGCTGACGGTTCAGAAGCTCCACTTCCTGCGCGGATTTCAGCACCTTTTCCTGCTCCGCGAGCAAAGCCGTCTGCGCCGCGCCAAGCGCCGCATCCTTCTCGCTTTGCGCCGCCACCTTGCTTGCGGCCTCGGTCCGCGCCGCCGCCAGCAGGGTCAGCGTCTCCTCGGCCCGTTTGCGCTCTGCCTCCAGCGCGAGCGTCATCGCGGTCAGCTCGGTATCGGCCCCCTCCAGCCGTTTGCGCAGCGCGTCCAGCGCCGCGGCATCGGCCAAAGCCGCCGCCTCTTTCGCGCTGACCTCCACCTGCGCCGCCTCCAGCGCCGCCTTGTCAGCCGCATCCGAAGCTTGCAGCTCGGCAACCAGCGCCTCCAACGCCTCGCGCCGCGCCGCATCGAGACGCGCGGCCTCGGCCACGGCATCGACCTCGCTGCGCGCGACCGCCAGCGCGAGGCGCATCGCCCCGGCCTCGGTCGCAAGCCGGATCTGATCCTCTTTCAGCGCAACCGCCTCCGCCGCGCTGGCATCGGCCCTGACAATTGCCGCATCCCGCGCCGCGATCAGCGCCGCAACCTGGGTTTCGAAATCGGTGATCCGCGAAGTTGCCGCCGCCAGCTCGCCTTCCCGCGCCGCGAGATCGGCGCGCAGCCCGGCGATGACGCCTTCCTGCTGCCTCCCCTGCGCCAGCGCCGAGGCCAGCGAGGCCTGGAGGCCACCAACCTCACCCTGCAATTCGCCCACCCGCCGCCGCTCCATCCCAAGCGCTTCGGACAAAGCCGAGACCTGTTCATTCAGCGAGGACAGCTCGCTGTCGCGGACGGAGATCTGCTCCTGCAACACCGATTGCATGACGGTGAAGATGGTCAGCACGAACATCAGCACCATCAGCAGCGTCGTCACCGCATCGACGAAACCCGGCCAGATCAGACTGGAATCGCGGCGCCCGCGCGACAGGGCCATGGCCTAGCCCCGCCCCGGCGGCATGGGCTGACGGGCAAGCTGACGCACCGCCAGCGTCAGCTGTGCAAGATCATGGCGCAGGTCGGCCAGGGTCTCCTGCCGGCCAGCGCTGACTTCCTCCAGCACCCGCAGCATCTGCACATCAATCGATCTGAGCCGCATCCGGCTTTCCGGATCCTCGCCGGAGGGGCCGGCTTTCGACAGCGCGGCAAGCAGGCGCTCCTGCCCCTCTGCCATCCGGCGCAGCACCGTCAGCGTCTCGTCATCGGGATCCCGCCGGCCTTGCGCCGCTGCCAGCTGACCCACCGCCTGCGCCAGCCCGTCCAGCCGCTGCTGCAAACCGGCCCGCGCCTGATCGGCCTGGATATAATGCGCCTGCATCACCTCCATCTGGCTCGCCAGCTGGTCCAGCACCATCACCACCGCCGACTGATCGCCGCCGCCCTCGCCTTCGGCCAGCCCGATGCGGGTGATCGAAGAGAGCCATTCCTCCAGCTCGCGGTAAAACCGGTTCTGGCCATGACCGGCAAACAGCTCAAGCAGACCCAGCACCAACGAGCCGCCAAGCCCGAGAAGCGAGGAGGAAAACGCCGTCCCCATGCCGCCCAGCTGCCCCTCAAGCCCCTGCATCAGCTTGCCGAAAATCGCCAGCCCGCTTTCGCCCTCGGCCGGCCGCAGGCTGCGAATGGTGTCGACCACCGAGGGCACAGTGGTGGCCAGCCCCCAGAATGTGCCAAGAAGTCCAAGGAAAACCAACAGATTGATCAGATAACGGGTGATATCCCGCGCCTCATCCACCCGCTGCGCCACGGAATCAAGGATCGACCGCCCCGAGCTGGATGAGATCGCAAGACTTCGCCCGCTGCGCGATTTCAACAGCGAGGCCAGCGGCGCCAGCAGCAAGGGCGCCTGGGCCTCATCAACCCCCGGCGTCTCGCGCACATAATTCTCGATCCAGCTGACCGATTGCGCAAGAATCCAGACCTGCCAGAAACAGGTGACCACACCAAGGCCAAAGACAAAGGCAATCAACCCGTTCAGCCAGGGATTGGTGAGCAGGATGTCTTCCAGATGCTGATGCATGAACCAGACGCCCACCGCCACCAGGGCGCAGACGATCAGCATGGTTACAATGGCACGGATCGGCTGGCTGAAGGTCGTACCGACCGCTTCGCGCGGCCCGGAACCCGGCGCTGCCTCGGGTCTTTGCATGAAGGAATGCCTGCCGAGTTGACTGCTTTTGTCGACCTTAACACGCCACGCCGCGCTGCCAAATGAAATCCTGACGACAGCCTGCAGTTGAAAGCGCGGAGCCTCCGGCGGGGATATTTAGAGACAGATGAAATTGCGGGTTTGTGCGGCATTCATCTGTCCTTAAATATCCCGGGGGAGGCCGCCGGAACGGCGGGCGGGGGCAGCGCCCCCTGCACCGGCTGCGACAGATCGCCAACCCGATCCTTTGTGCTTTTCTTTACACACGGCCCCGCTAAGAAGCCCGGGCGCAAACAGGAGAACTCCCCGCATGACCGCCCCGAATCCCGTTGAGAAGGCTTTCGAGAAAACGCTTTTCGGCAGCCGCTGGCTGATGGCGCCGATGTATCTGGGGCTGGTGGTCAGCCTTTTCATGCTGGTCTTCATCTTCGGTCGCGACATTGTCTATTACTTCCCCAAACTGATGACGATGAATTCCGAGGATGTCATCCTCGTCGCCCTGACGCTGATCGACCTGACGCTGGCGGCCAATCTGGTGCTGATCGTCATGTTTTCGGGTTATGAGAATTTTGTCTCCAAGCTGGATGTCGACAGCGATGATCGCCCCGGCTGGATGGGCAAGGTCGATTTCGGCGGGCTCAAGATGAAGCTGATCGCCTCGATCGTGGCGATTTCCGGCATCTCGCTGCTCAAGCGGTTTATGGAGATCGGCGACACCCGGGTTCTCAACCCCGATGAGCTGTACTGGATGGTGGTGATCCATATCACCTTCGTTGTCTCCGGCGTGTTGATGGCACTGATGGACTGGCTCCAGGCCAAATCCTATTCCAGCCGCAAATAAGCATCTCGCCTCTGGCTTTGCGGCGGGCGTGAGGCTAGAACCCGGACGACAGCAGGAGGCACAGATGTCCGAAGCGATCATTCCGCAACCGGGAATCCTTGATATCGCCCTTTATGAGGGCGGTAAGGCTTCGGTTGCGGGGGTGGCAAATGCGGTGAAGCTCTCGTCGAACGAGAACCCCTTCGGCGCGCCAGACCGGGCGAAAGAGGCCTTCCAGCGCGCGGTTCACACGCTGAACCGCTATCCCTCGACCGATCACGCGGCTCTGCGGAACGCCATTGCAGAGGTGCATGGGCTGGATGCCGGGCGGGTGATCTGCGGCGCGGGCTCGGATGAGATCATCAATCTGCTGGTCCAGGCCTATGCCGGGCAGCGCGATGAGGTCGTGTTCACCGAACATGGGTTCCTGATGTATCGCATCTGTGCGCTGGCGGCCGGGGCCACCCCGATCGAGGTGCCCGAACGCGAGCGCATGACAGATGTGGATGCGATTTTGCGCGCCTGCGGGCCGCGTACGAAACTTGTCTTCATCGCCAATCCGAACAATCCGACCGGCACCATGATCGCCCCGGCCGAAGTGGCGCGCCTTGCGGCCGGTCTGCCCTCGCGGGCGATTCTGGTGCTGGATGGTGCCTATGCGGAATATGTCGAGGAATTCGACGGTGGCCGCGCGCTGATCGAGACGCGCTCGAATGTGGTGATGACCCGCACCTTCTCGAAAATCTACGGGCTTGGGGGCCTTCGCGTTGGCTGGGGTTATGGGCCGAAACATATCATTGATGTGCTGAACCGCATCCGTCAGCCTTTCAACCTTTCCACCGCGCAGCTTGAGGCCGCCGAGGCCGCCGTGCGCGATCAGGACTGGGTGGCAAAGTCGCGCAGCGAAAATGCCCGGATGCGGGCCTGGCTGGCTGGTGCGCTGGCTGAGGCCGGCGTGCCTTCGGATGTCTCGGCTGCGAATTTCATCCTCGCGCGCTTTGCCAGTGCTGACGAGGCAGAGGCCTGCGATGCCTGGCTGCAGAAAGAGGGCCTGATCGTGCGGCGTGTCTCGGGCTATAAACTCCCGAACTGCCTGCGCATCACCGTCGGCGATGAGGCCAGCTGTCGCCGCGTCGCCCATGCCGTGAACCAGTTCAAGGCGCAGCAATGAGCGCTGCCGCGCCGGCCGGTTTCCCGCGTGTCGCGCTGATCGGGCTGGGGCTGATCGCCTCATCCATGGCGCATGCGCTGCGGGCGAAGGGGCTTTGCACCGAGATCGTGGGCTATGCCCGCTCAGACGAGACGCGGCGCATCGCGCTGGAGCTGTTTTGTGACCGGGTGACCGACAGCGCGGCTGAGGCGGTCCAGGGCGCCGATCTGGTGGTGCTGGCCGTGCCGGTCGGCGCCATGGGCGAGATCGCAGCCGAAATCGCGTCGCATCTGAAGCCGGGCGCGGTGGTTACCGATGTCGGTTCGGTCAAAGAGGCGGTGATCGAGGCCGTCGCGCCGCATCTGCCCGCAGTTGTGCATTTCATCCCGGGCCATCCGCTGGCCGGCACCGAATATTCCGGCCCGCGTTCCGGTTTCTCCACGCTGTTCGAGAATCGCTGGTGGTTGCTGACGCCGCTGGAAGGCCAGGACCCCGAGCCGCTGGCCCGGCTGCGCGCTTTGCTGGAAGCCATCGGCGCCAATGTCGATGAGATGGACCCGAAGCGCCATGATCTGGTGCTGGCGGTCGTCTCGCATACGCCGCATCTGATCGCCTTTACCATGGTGGGGGTCGCCGACCATCTGCGCCGCGTGACGCAGGAAGAGGTGATCAAATATTCCGCCTCGGGCTTTCGCGATTTCACCCGCATCGCCGCCTCGGACCCGACCATGTGGCGCGATGTTTTCCTGACCAACAAGGATGCGGTGCTCGACATCCTCGGGCGTTTCACCGAAGAGCTGTTCATGCTGCAACGCCAGATCCGCATGGGCGAGGGTGAGCAGCTTCACGCCTATTTCTCCCGTACCCGTGAAATCCGTCGTGGCATCATCGAGGCCGGGCAGGATACTTCGGCACCGGATTTCGGACGCGCCGCCCCGCATAAGCCGGGTGATCCGGTCGGCGGCTGAGGCGGAGCAGAAGGCCGGGCCCTGACTGCCAGTTGGGCGAGGCCAGAGAGAAACCGGGGAGATAGCGATGAAAGCCAGGCTGGCCGCCCTTTTGCTGCTTTGCCCGCTGGCGGTTTTGCCGGCGCTGGCCGAGCCGCTGGACCGCTCGCCCCGCCCGCCGGCCAATCCCGCTTTTACCGCCCCGGTTGCCGATACGACCGAAGCCCGCGCCATGGCGATGTTGATCGGCCCGGCTTTACCCGAATCCGGAATTCCGGCTGCAAAACCGGCCATCGCTGCGCCGCCGGTCAATCCGCGGCTTGATATGGTCACGCTCAGCACCTTGAACCAGGCACCGGCTGCCGAAGTCGCTGTGGCGGATATGCCCCCGGATACTCCCATGGTCGGTGAGATGTTGCCGGCCTCGATGCCGCAACCGCTGGCTCTGTCGGCGGCGCCTGTCGCTGCGGCAAAGGCTGCGCTGCTGGCGGGGCCGGATCTTCCCGCCGCGCCGGTTGCCGCGCCCGCATTGAAACCCCGGCCCCGGCCCGAAGCGGTGGAAAAACGGGCTGCGGCCAGAGCTGCCACCCCGGCCGCAGCCGAGACCGAAACCGCTGGCGCCGCCGGGGCGCTGCCCGGTGCTGCGGAACGCGCTAATACCTCGATTCTCGTCAGCTCGCTGCGGCCAAAGCAGAAGCCGACCAATATCTTGCAACTGGCCTCGGCCTCTGCCCCGGTGCCATCGCCATCGCCGGTGACCGTGCCAGAAAAGGATGTCGGCAAGGGCAAGAAGAAATTAAAAGAGCCGGCCTCGGCCAAGGGCTCGGTCTGCGGTGTCGCTGCGATCAAGGGCGAGAACATCGCGCCGATCACCTCGAAAGTCCAGGGCTGCGGCTTGTCGGACGGGGTGCGCGTGACCTCGGTTTCCGGTGTCCGGCTTTCAATGGCGGCGACCATCGACTGTGCCACCGCCAAAGCGCTGAACACCTGGGTCGAGCGCGTGGCGCAGCCCGCCTATGGCAATCAGATCACCGAATTTCAGGTGGCCGGGCATTATGTCTGCCGCCCAAGAAACAACAAAAAAGGCGCCAAGGTTTCGGAACACGGGCGCGGCAAGGCGGTGGATATTTCCGGCTTCCGCCTCGCCTCTGGCAAGGTGATCCAGGTGCTGGGCGGGTTCGATAAAACAATGCGCAAGGCCCACAAGGGCGCCTGCGGCATCTTTGGCACCACGCTTGGCCCGGGATCAGATGGTTATCACGAGGACCATCTGCATTTCGACACCGCCGCCCATCGCAGCGGCGCCTATTGCCGCTGAGCCCCCTTTGAGCCCCTGTCAGCCCTGCGGCTGAGGCAAGAGGCCCAGCTTCGGCGCCGGGCCAAGCGGCAGCGGGCCGAAATTCATCAGCCCGTCTTTCAGCACCAGATCCATCGTCACCCGGGTCGGATCGCCGCTTTCCGAGGCCATGCCGCGCAGCATGCTGGCAAAGACCCCGGCCATATTCGGCGGGATCACCTGAGTCGCAACCAGCAGGCGCGGCAGCTGTTCCCATCCCTGCACTGTCAGCGTGACGGTGCCTGCGGCAAAGCCCTCGCTGTCGGGAGCGATGCTGCCCGAGGTCACGAATTGCAGATCACCCCAGCTCAGCGACATATCTGCAATCTCAAGCGAGACGATGCGCGGCTTCTGTACCCCCGCATAGCGGTCGAGCGGCGCGGTCAGGGTGATGAGCGTGTTGAGATGAAAGCGCTCGATCTGATCCGGCAGCGGCGTTTCGGGCATTTGCGGCACCTCTGTCGCCGCCAGCGCGACAAGGATTGCCGGGTCGGGCCGTATCCCCGTCAGCGTCGCACCGAATTGGTAGCTGTTCGGGGCATCGGCGGCCTCGATCCGCAGGGAGGAGGGACCGAAGCCCAGCGACCGCCCGGAGGCATCGGTGAGGGTCAGCGTCTCGACTGAGAACGCCGCCAGCGCCAGCGGCAGATCCAGCGCAGGGGCGGCGCGCAGGCTGGCATGAAGCTTTTTGCCATCAAGTTGCAGCACCTGGTCGCCAAGCGTGATCAGCTGATTGTCGGGCAGCCAGAACACCAGATGCCAGGGCTTCCAGGACATGGAATAGACATAGGCCGCGCCGCCCTGATAGCGGATCTGCCCGGAAGCGTCGCTATAGGCGATGCTCTCGGTTGAAAGGTCAAAACGGCTGGGGAAGCCCGAGAGGCCAAAACCCGGCAGGTCCAGTATCGCCCCCGAAGCGCGCTGATCGGCGATCAGCTGGTCGGTCTGGCTGAGAATCACATAGCGCCCGGCAAACCACCAGCCGCACCAGAGTGTAAGGAATACCGCAACGATTCCGATCAGCCAGCGCATCGCCTGCCCCCTTTTCCTGACAACCCGTTTCGGTGTTTACAGGCACAGACAAAGGAGAGCCAGCCTTGCCCGACGCCGCCCCCGTCCCCATCACTGATTCAGTTTCTGGCCCGCTCTGGATTTTCGGCTATGGATCGCTGATCTGGAACCCGGAATTCCCGGTGGCCGAACGCAGGCTGGCGCGCGCCCCGGGCTGGCGGCGCAGCTTTTGTATGTGGTCGATCCATCACCGGGGCAGCGAGGGAAGCCCCGGCCTCGTGCTGGCGCTGGATGCGGATGCGGGGGGCCATTGCGACGGGCTCGCCTTTCGGGTCGAGCCGGGGCAGGAGGCCATGACCCTCGCGATGCTGCGCGAGCGGGAACTGGTCTCGTCCGCCTATCTTGAGGTCTCGCTGCGGCTGGAGACGGAGGCGGGGGAGATCGGCGCGCTTGCCTATGTCGTCGACCGTGACCATGCGCAATATACCGGGCCGCTGGGGCTGGAGGAGCAGGCGGGGATCATCGCCCATGCCCAGGGAGGGCGTGGCCCGAACCGCGACTATCTCTGGTCGACCACGCGCCATCTGACGGAACTGGGGATCGCGGATCCGGAGCTGGACTGGCTGTCGGAAAGGGTGCGCGGCATCGCGGGCTGAGCGATGGACGGGACCGGGGGCGGGGGCGCTGCCCCCGTCTGCCTTCCGGCAGACTCCCCCGGGATATTTAAGGACAGATGAATGAGCGGACTTTTCATCTGTCCTTAAATATCCCCGCCGGAGGCTTCCGCAGCCCGCAAGCGGCGCAGGGCCGGGCAAATGAAAAGGCCGCGCAAGCGGCGCGGCCTTTCCGAAATCTGAGATCCGGGTCAGGATCAGGATCAGTTCTTCGCGTAATATTCGACGACCAGGTTCGGTTCCATCACGACCGGATAGGGCACATCCGACAGCGAGGGCGTGCGGACCAGTTTCGCGGTCAGCTTCTGATTGTCGACTTCGACATAGTCGGGAACGTCACGCTCGGTCAGGGCGATGGCTTCGGCGATGATCGCAAGCTGGCGCGATTTTTCGCGCACCGACACCACGTCGCCTTCGCGCAGGCGGTAGGAGGCGATGTTCACCGGCTTGCCGTTCACCAGCAGATGGCCGTGATTCACGAACTGACGCGCGGCGAAGATGGTTGCGACGAATTTCGCGCGGTAGACCAGCGCGTCGAGGCGGCGCTCGAGCAGGCCCACGAGGTTCTCACCGGTGTCACCGGTCACGCGCTCGGCGTCGGAATAGATTCGGCGGAACTGCTTTTCGGTCAGGTCGCCGTAATAGCCTTTCAGCTTCTGCTTGGCGCGCAGCTGGGTCCCGAAGTCCGACAGCTTGCCCTTGCGGCGCTGGCCGTGCTGGCCGGGGCCATATTCACGCTTGTTGAGCGGCGACTTGGCGCGGCCCCAGATATTCTCGCCCATACGGCGGTCGATTTTATACTTGGCAGCGGTCCGTTTGGTCACGCTGATCTCCTTCGTTATGCTGCCCTGGCGGGCAAGGAAGGGCGTTGTCCTTTCCCCCTGGATCCTTGCGGAAGCCTTGCGGCGGGGGCGACAGGGTCTTTCTTGCGAAAGCCACCAACACCAATGAAAAGCCCCGGGCGTGAACCCGGGAGCGTGGCGTGCTTATACATCCCGCAAGGGGGGAGTCAAGCGCTGAAGCCCTGCAAAGGCGACGGCCCGCATCTCGTATCAGGCCCGCATCTCGTAAAGAAACAACGCCGCCTCGGCCGGGGACAGGCCCCGCCGCGCGAAATCGCCATAGCGCATCGGATCCTGCCTGATCCCGGGCAACAGCGCGCAGAGCCTGGCATAATCGCCATTGTCCAGCCCCGCCGGATCCGCCTCTCCGGGATGGAAACTGTCGGCGCCGACGCCATTGGCAAAGAGGATCTCGTGACGCCCGAGCAGGATATGATGATAGGTGACATCACGCAGCGCCAGATCGGTGCGGATGCGGTGATCGTCGATCAGATCGCCGGCGCGCACCAGCACCTCGTCGCAATTGAACAGCGCCTGCGCCACCCTGCCCTGCATCAGGATCCGGTGCGAGGGCGAGACCAGCAGATCTCCATCCGGGCGGCCTTCGCCAAAGGCGCCCTCTCCGAAAGCGCCGTTACAGATCCGCACCGGACGCAGATGCGGCATCGCATGCAGCCGCGCGCCGGACATATGGCGCCGGCCGGTCCAGAGCACCTCTTGCGGGCCATTGTCGCGGGTGATCACCCGATCACCCGGGCAGAGCGTTTCCACCGCAACCATGCCGCCGGGGGTCAGGATACGGGTCCCGGCGGTAAAGCAGATGACGCCCCCCCCTTTCGCGCACGGCCTCGGGGCCGAAACGGCTGCGCACCAGCCAGAGTTCGCGGTCTTTGGGTGGCATCCCCCCCTCGAAGGCCAGCAGCCATCCTGCAAAATCAGCCGCCGCCAGATCGCTTTGCCCCTGCAGGATCGCAGCGGTCCAGCAGCGGATGCCATCGGTGACAACAAAACTCTGCGCCGGGAGCTCCGGCCCTTCGGCCGGATCTGCCCTGCCGGCGGCGGGCGGCCATTTGGTGCCCACCGGCAGTCCGGTCAGCCGCCCGACAATGCGGGAGGCGCGTTGCCTGATCTCGGCCATTCCCAGGGCATCCTGCAGCAGCAAAATATCGCGCGGCGCGTCCACGCGCATCGCTTCGCCCGACCAGCGCCAGCTGACGCCGGCCGTCATCAGCACCGGCAAAGCCGGCTGATAGCCATCTGCTTCTGTCTGTGCCCAGGAAATGACGAACGTAGCCCTTGAGCCCGTTGCCATGCCTGTCTGCCTGCTCGTTCTTTGTTTTATGGCAAAAGGATAGCAGGGCGCGAATCACCGCGCCACAGAAATTTGCACGCCGGAATTTGCGCCACGGAAATTTTGCGGGGACCTGCGCAGGCAGACATATGCGGGGCTCAGGCCCGACCGGCCACCGGCGACAGCGTCAGCGGGTCGATGCCGTTCATCCGCATTGCCCGCGCCCATTTCGCACCATCGGCCGGGTCAAAGATCAGATCCGGGCCGGCATCCGCGATCAGCCAGTCATTCCTGAGGATCTCGCTTTCCAGCTGCCCCGCCCCCCAACCGGCATAGCCAAGCGCCAGCAGCGCCTGTTCCGGCCCGCCGCCCCGCGCCAGCGCCTCAAGGATGTCGAGCGTTGCCGTCAGCCGCAGCCCTCCCGGGAGCTCCATCACCGAGGCCTCTGCCCCCTGCCAGTCCGGCGAATGCAGCACGAATCCGCGTCCGCGCTCGACCGGACCGCCAAAGCGCACCGAGATGGGCCGCGCCGATACCGTGGGCGCAATGCCCAGATGTTTCAGCAGGTTCTGAAAATCCAGCTCTTCCGAGGGTTTGTTGATGATCAGCCCCATGGCGCTGTCGGGTCCATGCGCGCAGATCAGCACCACCGAATGGGCAAAACGGGGATCTTCCATCCCCGGCATCGCGATCAGAACCTTGCCTGCAAGCTCCATGGCGCACCTCCGGAGCCGAGGATGGGGCGCAAAGCCCCGCCACTCAAGGGAAAGCGCGCCGGAATATGCGGGCCGGGCAGTAAATTCCGCAAGAGCGACCCCGGCGCATCAGCCCCGCGTCCGGGACACTGTGATACCGTAGCCCGTCACTGAGGCACTTTCGCAACAGACACAGGCTCGTCGCCTGCTTGTGATTTCACACCACCGCCCCGCTGCCTATTTTGGGCGCCATGACCAGGATCCTCGCCCTTGCGCTTGCCGCCGCCTGCCTTGCCGCCCAGCCCTTTGCGGCGCAGGCGTGGGATATGTCGCAGGATAAGGTGCTGCAAGCCTCGGTGCTGAACGGCTGGACCACGGCCGAGGGCACCCGCATGGCGGCGCTGCGGCTGGATCTGGCCCCCGGATGGAAGACATATTGGCGCAGCCCCGGCGAGGCCGGTATCCCGCCGTCTTTCGACTGGTCCGGGTCCGTCAACCTGAAATCGGTGCGCATCCACTGGCCCGCCCCGACAATCTTCCACACCAATGGCATGCAGACCATCGGTTACAAGGAGCAGCTGATCCTGCCGGTCGAGCTGACCCCCGAAGATCCCTCGCGCCCGATCCGGCTGGTGGTCAATATGGATATGGGCATCTGCCGCGACATCTGCCTGCCGGCAGAGGTCGATCTGGATGCCGACCTGACCATGCCCGGCGCACGCGATCCGCTGATCGACGCAGCGCTGGCGAAACGGCCGAAAACCGGCAAGGAGGCCGGGCTTTCCGCGATCACCTGCGCGGTCGAGCCGATTTCCGACGGGCTGCGGCTGACCGCCAAAGTGACAGTGCCGGCGCTCGGCAGGAATGAGGCCGTCGCTATTGAGACCGCCGATAAATCGGTCTGGGTCTCGGCGGCAACCGCGACGCGTGAGGGCAAGGTGCTGACCGCCGTGGCGGATCTGGTGCCGCCCTCGGGTCAGCCCTTCGCGCTGGACCGCTCGGGCGTAATCGTCACTGTGGTTTCGGACAAGGACGCGGCAGAGCTGCGCGGCTGCCCCGGCGGCTGAATGTCGCCCTTCCGGGCGGCGGCTCTATTCCGGGCTTGAACCCGACCCTTGCGGGATGTTCTCTGCCGCCATGGTCCTTCTTATGCGCCCCCTTCGCGTTATCCTGCCGCTCCTGGCCGTGTTTTGCGCCCCCGCACCAGCGCTGGCCGAGACGCCCGGGCTGCCAACCGCCCGGCCACCGGTGCTGTCGCCCGGAGTGGCTGCGGTCGAATGGGGCATTTTCTGCGCGCTGAAGGCAATGGACCGCGCCCCGGCACCGGACACGATCGCCGGCTGGCTGCATGTGCCGCGTGACCGGATCGACTTCCACTGGCCCGATGAGAATGTAGTGCCAGCAAGCATCGGCCTCGCCTTCGGCATAAGGGTGATCGCCGCACCGGGCGAGGTGACCGGGGCCGCCGAGGCCCGCGTCTACCGCCCCGGCCGCGCGAAACCCGAGACCTGGATCACCTCGATCACCGGTTCCGGCGAGGTGAACAGCTTCTTCCGCTTTGACGAGGACAGCGAGCTGATCCCCGGCATCTGGGCGTTTGAGGCCTGGGACCGGGGCGAAATGCTCTACCGGGTGGAGTTCGAGGTCGTGCCCGCAGCAGCCCGTCCCGAGATCACGAATGCCTGCGGCGCAACCTCCTGATTGAATTCTCGGCGACATTTTAGAACTCCGATGTGCAATATTACGAAATGATATTGCGCTGCAACTGCGAAGACGCTAGGGATTCGGGCGAAACCCGACCCGTCCCAGCCAGTATCGGAGCCAGCCATGCCCCATGATGGTCAACCCGCCACCCATACCGCAACCCTGCTTTCCGGCCTGAGGCACCTGACCTCGGCCAGCCTGCCGGGGCTGGACCAGCTTTTCGCGGCGGGCCGCGAGGCGCTGCGCGCGCGGGTGACCGAGGGCGGCAGGATCAGCGTCACCCGGCTGGAACAAGAGCAATTCGCCGCCCATGCGCTGTCCTGGCTGGCCACCTATGTCGAGGCGCTGCGCCAGCTGGATGCCTGGGCCGGGCGGCTGGAGGAACAGGGGCGCTTTGGCGAGATTGAAGCGCTGATCCTGCAAATCGGCTTCGGCGAATACCTGGCGCAGATCCGGGGCGGCATCCCGATGAGCCAGAACGAGATCGCGCGGCTGTCAGATCTCGGGCTGAGCTATGAGCCGGGCGAAGAGGCACAGGCGCTGATCGCTGCCGGCAACAGCCCGGCAGCGCGCGCGCGGTTGGTCGCGCTGATGCGCGAGGACAAGGCACGGGCGACCTTCGGCGCTTCGGGGCTGGACGCCGAGCTGGAAATGATCCGCGACCAGTTCCGCCGCTATGCCGATGAGAAGGTGATCCCGGTCGCGCATGACTGGCACCTCAAGGATGAGCTGATCCCGATGGAGGTGATCGGCGAACTGGCCGAAATGGGCGTCTTCGGCCTGACCATCCCTGAAGAATTCGGCGGTTTCGGCCTGTCGAAAGCCTCGATGGTGGTGGTCTCGGAAGAGCTTTCGCGCGGCTATATCGGCGTGGGTTCGCTGGGGACCCGCTCGGAAATCGCGGCAGAACTGATCCTCTGCGGCGGCACGCCCGAGCAAAAGGCGCAGTGGCTGCCGAAACTGGCATCGGGGGAAATCCTGCCGACGGCGGTGTTTACCGAACCGAATACCGGCTCGGATCTCGGGTCTTTGCGCACCCGCGCAACCCGGACAGAAGAGGGCTGGGAGATCACCGGCAACAAGACCTGGATCACCCATGCCGCGCGCACCCATGTGATGACGTTGCTGGCCCGCACCGACCCCGAGACCACCGACTGGCGCGGGCTGTCGATGTTCCTGGCCGAGAAGACACCGGGTACCGATGAGGCCCCCTTCCCCACACCCGGCATGACCGGCGGCGAGATCGAGGTGCTCGGTTATCGCGGCATGAAGGAATATGAGCTGGGCTTTGACGGGTTCAAGGTGAAGGCGGAGAACCTGCTGGGCGGCCAACCCGGCCAGGGCTTCAAGCAGCTGATGCAGACCTTTGAATCGGCGCGGATCCAGACCGGGGCGCGGGCGATCGGCGTGGCGCAATCGGCGCTGGAGTCGGGGCTGCAATATGCCGAGGACCGCAGGCAATTCGGGAAATCGCTGGTCGAGTTCCCGAGGGTTGGTGGCAAACTCGCGATGATGGCGGTCGAGGTGATGGTCGCCCGGCAGCTGACCTATTTCGCGGCCTGGCAGAAGGATCACGACAAGCGCTGTGACCTTGAGGCCGGGATGGCCAAGCTGCTCGGTGCCCGTGTGGCCTGGGCTGCGGCGGATAATGCGCTGCAGATCCATGGCGGCAATGGCTTCGCGCTGGAATACCGCATCTCGCGGATCCTCTGCGACGCGCGGATCCTGAACATCTTCGAAGGGGCCGCGGAAATCCAGGCCCAGGTCATCGCGCGGCGCCTGCTGGACTAAACGCGCGCGGCTGGCCAGGGGCGCGGTTTTCGCATCGAAAACCGGACCAATTTCTTTGAAGAAATTGGTTACGTCCCGCCCCGCGACGGGCGTTCCACCCCAAGCCGCGGGTGGAGCGTGCCCGCAATCCACCAGCAGCCCAGAAATGCCAGCCCCGCCACCACAAAAATCCCGGGGACCGGCGCGACGAACAGAACCAGCCAGGCGATCCCCGGTGTCATAATCCCCGAGACATCGCGAAAACTGGCATAGACCGCCGCCATTTCGGTGCGCTCGGACGGTTTGACCGACATAAGGAACGGCAATCCACCCACCACATCCAGCGTCACGAAGAAAAAGCTCGCCATCAGCGACAGCGCCACCGTGATCCAGGGCAGGAAGGACAGCATCGCCGCCGCAAGCAGCAACAGCCCGCCCGCCATGAAGGCCAGCCTGACCGAGCGGCGGACCGAAAGCCTCCGTGCATGGCGGTTGATCGCCGGCGCGATGAAGAGAAAGGTATTCGACACCGACAGCACGATGCCGCCGGTCTTGTCGCTTAAGCCCGCCTCGACGCAATAGATCGGCAGATAAACGATATAGACCCACCAACCGCAGGAGCGCACCACCGCGAATGTCCATCCTGCGATCAGACGCGGCTGATGCAGGAACCGCCCCAGAAATCCCAGCGGATTGACCGCCGGGCGCCGCGCCCGGGCGATCTGGCGCCCGTTCCCCAGCCGCAGCCGCCAGAATACCGCAATCAGCACCAGGGCGAAGAACCCGGCCAGCAGAAAGGGCGCCGGCGCCCATTGGTCATGCAGCCAGACCCCAAGCACCGGGCCCACCGCCCAGGGAATGGCCGCATAGGCCATCTGCACCCCCTGGCTGTGGCCAAGGCGGTTGCGATCAACATAATCCAGCACATAGGCATTGAGGCAGATGAACACGGTCGCCGTCGCCATCGCATTGCAGATCAGCGCCAGCGACATGGTCGCGGGCGTGCCTGTCACCGCCAGCGCCGTCCCGATCAGATAAAGCAGCGCACCGCCCGTATAGGTCCAGCGCCGGGGCACAAAGCGGGTCATACCCGGCACCATCAGCCCCCAGAACAGGGCGACAAAACCGGCGATCAGATAGGCAATCGACGTCTTCTGCGCATCGCCAAGGATCTCGTAAACCGCGACCGGCATCGCCGAAACCAGCATGCCCCGCACCGCAGCCTCAAGCCCGGCCAGCAGGGCGAAATGCTCGGCCTTAGGGGTCGGGCTGTGCCTGAGAACAAGGGGAAGATCGTGCAGGGCCATGAGGCTGACCAGACTGCGAAAGACGGATATGGTCTGCGTCATTTGCGACACGCGCTGTCGCGCATATCAATCGGGCGGGGCCAGCCCCTCCGTCGCCGCATCCCGACGCGCGAGCAGCGCGATCAACCTCTCCCGCGCCGCTGGCAAGCCGGGGCGGGCCTGAGCCTCGCCTTCGCCGGGCGGGCGCTCGGCCTGCAGCATTTCCCGCGCCAGAAAATGCCCGGTCAGTCGGAGCCCCGGCACCAGATCCGCATCCACCGGCATCCCGCCCGCCGCCAGCGAAGCCGGCAGGGGCAAAAGCCGGTCCGCCCAGGCCCCGGCACCCTGAACCGAAACCGCCCGCCCGGTTTTCGGGCTGACATAGGCCAGCCCCGCGCCGGCACCGGTCACCGCACAGGTGCTCAGATCCAGGCCATAGCCGATTTCTGCCAGCAGCCGCAGTTCCCATAGCAGATAATGCGCCGGCCAGCCGGCATTGCTGGGACCGGTCCGCATCATCTGATCCAGCAGATCCTGCGTCTCCTGCCAGAGCGCGGCATGCGGCTGCCGCTCGGGCAGACAGAGCTGCAAAAGTGCGGTGACCGCGCTCATCCCCTCCAGCGCCAGCCGGTCGGCAAAGAGCGCCGCCCGCGAGCGGAGCGGCTCGATCCGGAAACTGCCGGGCTGATCCTCAAGCCGCGCGCGCCAGCTCACGTCAAGCTCATTGCCGGGCTGCAGATGCGCCGCGATGCGCCGCGACGCACCGCCCCGGACGAAGCCGGATACCCGGCCATGCATACGCGCAAAAACGGTCAGAATGGCGGAGGTTTCCCCATAGGGTCTTGCCGCCAGCACCAGGGCCTGATCACGCCATTCCATCATTGTCCGAACTTCGTGCCTGGTGGCCTATGACGCAAGAGGGGGCGCTGCCCCCGTCTCCTGCCGGAGCCCCCCCGGGATATTTAAGGACAGATGAAAAGCGGCATTCATCTGTCTCTAAATATCCCCGCCGGAGGCTTCCGCAGCCGGCCTGAGGCTCAGTCGCCGGCAAGGCCTGGCTCATCGAGCAATGTCCGCCCTGCCCGATCCTCGATCTCGATGATCCAGAGATCGGGGTCGCGGGTCCGGGCCCGGGTGAGCGCCTCGTCGACGTCGCGCTCGGGGCCGTTTGCATAGGTCATCCATTGCCGCCCGCCCGTTATCAGATCGGTGCGGCGCTCAAAAGCCTGCGCTTCTCCATCCAGGGTGGCAAGCTTCACCATCACCGCCCCGGCGGTCGCGTCCCCTTTCGCCGTCACATAGGCCGGGATATCGGCCAGCCCAAGGCGCCGCAGATAGGCCTGGACCCAGAATTCGGCGGTCAGCCTCGACATTTACACGCCTTTCCGAAAACGCTGCTGGCAGTCTCGTCTACAAGCCCCATACCCACAGTAGCAGTCTGCGACAGCGGAGGCGAGGCAATGACGAAACGGTCCCCTGGCGGCGCGATCTTTGCGCTGATCACAGCCGCAATCGCGGCTTTTGCGATGCGGAAGGATCCGCAGGGGCTGGGCCAGGACCGGGTTCTGCGCGGCTCAGCCAGAACCATCGGTGCGGGCGGGGTGATCTGGCTGGTCTGGGCGGCGCTGAAACGCGGGCTTTCGCGCCAGGCCTAACGACAGGCGCGGGTCAGGCGTCGCCGTCTTTGAATTCCAGCCCCATTTCGGAATAACGCTCTTTCTCTTCCTGCCAGTTCGGGCGCACCTTGACCTGCAGGAACAGATGAACTTCGCGGTCGAGGAACTCTTTAATCTCGGCCCGCGCCGCCTGGCCAATGGATTTGATCGTCTCGCCCCGGTTGCCCAGCACGATGCCCTTATGGCCGTCGCGCGCGACATAGACCACCTGGTCGATCCGGGTGGAGCCGTCCTTGCGGTCTTCCCATTTCTCGGTCTCGACGGTCAGCTGATAGGGCAGTTCCTCATGGAGCCTGAGCGTCAGCTTCTCGCGCGTCATCTCGGCGGCGATCATCCGGAGCGGCAGATCCGCCAGCTGATCCTCGGGGTAGAACCAGGCACCCTCGGGCAGTTCCCGCGCCAGCCATTCGCGCAGATCATCGACGCCGTAACCCTTTTCAGCCGAAATCATAAAGGTCTTCGCGAAAGGATAGGCGCCGTTCATCTCTTCGGCGAGGCCGAGCAGCTTTTCCGCCCTGACCTTGTCGATCTTATTGATCGCCAGCGCCACCGGGCGGTCCTTCGGAAGTTCCCCCGCCAGCCGGTCGATGATCGCCTGCGCGCCCTCGGTCAACCCGCGATGCGCCTCGATCAGCAGCACCACGATATCGGCATCGGCCGCGCCGCCCCAGGCTGCCTTGACCATCGCGCGGTCAAGCCGGCGGCGCGGGCGGAAGAGGCCGGGCGTATCGACGAAAACAATCTGGGTCTCACCCTCCATACAGACGCCGCGGATGCGCGTGCGCGTCGTCTGCACCTTATGGGTGACGATGGAGACTTTCGCGCCGACCATGCGGTTCAGCAAAGTCGATTTGCCGGCATTCGGCTCGCCGATCAGCGCGACAAAGCCTGCGCGGGTGCCTTCGGATGTCTCAGTCATTGCCGGTATCTCTGTCATCGCCGGCCTCCAGCCGTTTCAGCAGCGCCGCTGCCGCAAGTTGTTCCGCCGCCCGTTTCGAGCCGGCCTTCGCCAGTTCAGTCGCGCCATTGTCCAGCAAAACGCTGACCGTGAACAGCGGCTGGTGATCGGGGCCAGAGCGGCTGGTCTCGGTATATTTCGGCGGAGCCATGCCGCGCGCCTGAGCCCATTCCTGCAAAGCCGATTTCGGATCACGCGCATCAGGCTCGACTGCGCCGACCCGCCCGCCCCAGAGCCGCAGCACCAGATCCCGCGCCGCATCGAACCCGGCATCAAGATAAACAGCCGCAATCAGCGCCTCGGCGGCATCGCCCAGCAGCGCCTCTTTGCGGCGCCCGCCCGAGAGCATTTCCGAGCGACCCAGCCGCAGCACGTCACCAAGCCCGATCTCGCGCGCGACCTCGGCACAGGTCTCTTTGCGCACCAGCGCGTTGAAACGCGGCGCCAGCTGACCCTCACTGGCCGTGCGGTCGGCGGCCAGCAACGCCTCGGCCATCACAAGGCCCAGCACCCGGTCGCCCAGAAATTCCAGCCGCTGATTGTCGGGCCGGGTGGGCGTGGCGATAGAGGGATGCGTGACGGCCCGCACAAGCAGCTCGCCTTGCGCGAATTCATGCCCGATACGGGTCTGGAACGCCTTGAGATCGGCAGAGAGCCGCATGGGCTCAGTTGATCCCTTGGAAGAAGCGATCAGAGCGCCAGGTCCAGAAATACCACAGGCTCTTCCCTGCAGAAGAGAAGACGATGCGATCCGCGCGGCCGATCAGGTATTCGGCCGGGACCATGCCGACACCGCCCTGGAGACCGGGCTGGAAGCGCGAATCCTGGCTGTTGTCGCGGTTGTCGCCCATGAAGAAGTAACGGTCGGCAGGCACGGTATAGACATTGGTATTGTCGGGCAGGCCGCGCGTGTCGCGGATATTCAGCACCGGATAAGAGCGGGTCGCCTCACCCTCGCCGGTCGGCAGGGTCTCGATCGCACGCGATTTCTCGCAGCTGCCACCGATCCCGACCGCACCATTCTCGCAAAGCGGAAAATTCTTCATAGGCCCCTGGGGGCCATAGGTCTCGGAGAAGATCCCGTCCGGCACCTGCGGCACTTCGACATCGTTGAGGATCAGGCGGCCATCCTTCATCTGGATGCGGTCGCCCGGCAGGCCGATCAGGCGCTTGATGAAATCATCGCCGGTATTGGGGTTGCGGAAGACGACGACATCGCCGCGCAGGGGCTCGGAGGCGAGGATGCGCCCCTCGAAGGGGCACATGGCAAAGGGGCAGGAATATTTCGAATAGCCATAGGCCATCTTGTTGACGAAGAGGAAGTCGCCGACCAGCAGCGAGCTTTTCATCGATTCAGACGGAATCCAGAAGGGCTGGAAGAAGAGCGTGCGAAACAGGCCCGCGATGACCAGTGCCCAGAAAACAGTTTTGACCGTCTCGACGATGCCGCTGGTCTCGCCCTTTGCCTTCGCCATATTCTCAAGCCTTCCGCGCTGTATCGGGCCGCTTCTTGCGCCGGAGGGAGAGACCTGTCAAGCCGCGCCCGGTTTTGGGCGGGTCAATTGCCGGTGTAGAAGCGGGAGGCGTGGGTGCCCCGGCCCGGCCTGCGCCTCCGGCGGGAGTATTTAAGTCAAGAGGAAAGACCTGCATCTTCCTCTTGACTTAAATACTCATTCTTATCGCCGCCGCCCTTCAGCGCAGCGGCCTGGCCTCAATCACCACGAAGGCCTGGGCCCAGGGATGGTCATCGGTCAGCGTGACATGGATCAGAGCCTCATGGCCCGGCGGTGTCATCTGCGTGAGGCGCTCGGCGGCCCAGCCGGTCACCGCCATCACCGGCTGCCCGGTTGCGAGATTCGAGACCGCCATGTCTTTCCAGGAGATGCCCATCCTGAGCCCGGTGCCAAGCGCCTTGGAACAGGCCTCTTTCGCGGCCCAGCGTTTGGCATAGGTGGCCGCGATCTCGCGCCGGCTTTCCGCCTTGCGCTGTTCCAGCGGCGTAAAGACGCGGTTGCGAAACCGGTCGCCATGACGGTCAAGCACCGCCGCGATGCGGTCGATATTGGCGAGATCGGTGCCGATGCCCAGGATCATTCTTGTCTCATTTCAAGGTTACCGCGACATTGCCCGTTTCTGATGCCATGTGAATGTCGAGCCCATATCCCATCTTCATCTCTTCCCCACGAGAATAGCCTTCTGTGACAGCGGCACCCGCCTCAGGCAGCGGTTCACCATTCCGGCCGGGCGTCAGCCTGGCATCGCGCAGCGAGAGGCCCGCAAAGCCCTGATTCTCGCCGACCGTCACGATATGGCAAGGTCCCTTGTATCTTCCGCGCTGGCCGCCTGTCGCAGCATCAGGACATACCCGCCGCCTGCAATATCATTGCGATTGTAAGCAGTCGCCTCAAAGGCCTGAGCATCAAACCGCCTGTGATCCCGGCCCGTTCGTGGCCTGATCGGGTACAGGTTTTTTTCCAGGCGGAGCAATCCCCGGCCAGCAGCGGGTCCCCCTTCGAGACCGGGCCCGCAGGCCAAGGGTGAAACAGCCCGAAAGCGGCCGCAAGCAAAACCAGTGCCCCGGCAAGCTTTGCCAGTTCCGTCGTCACCGTCATGCGGCATCGATGCGGCGGCGCATTTCCTCAATGGCGGGGCCGAGGCCGATATAGACCGCCTCGCCGATCAGGAAATGGCCGATATGCAGCGTGGAAATCCCCGGAATCGCGGCGATCGCCTCGACATTCTCATAGGTGAGCCCATTGCCGGCATGGACCTCAAGCCCCAGCGACACCGCCAGGGCGGCGGTCGCGCGCAGCGCCCCAAGCGCCGCCGAGGCGGCGCCGTCCTCGCCATTCGCGTGATGCCCGGACCAGGGCGCGCTGTTCAGCTCGACCATGGCGGCGCCGATGCGGGCGGCGGCCTCGACCGGGGCGGGCTCGGGCTCGATCAGGATCGAAACGCGAATCCCCGCCTCGCGCAGCGGCTGGATAAAGCGGCGCAACGCAGTCTCATGCGCAGCGACATCCAGCCCGCCGGGCCCATCCGCCTCGGGCAGCAGACAGCAGGATTGCGGTTTCAGCCGCAGCAGAAAGGCCAGCATTGCCGCGCCAGGGCTGCATTTCAGATGCAGAGGGATGCCGGTTCCGGCCATAAGCGCCTCGATATCATCGTCGCGCAGATGGCTGCGATCCTCGCGCAGATGGGCCGTGATGCCATCGGCGCCCGAAGCCTCGGCCAGCATCGCCGCCCTGAGCGGATCGGGCCAGACCGCGCTGCGGGCATTGCGCAGCGTTGCCACATGGTCGACACTGATCCCAAGCCTCAGCCTGTCGCGATCTGCCATTGCCCCTCCTGCGCACCAACCTCGCCTGCCCGGCCCATAAGGGACCGGCGGGCGAAAGGTTAAGGAGATTTCCGCCCGCCCGCAATGGAGCGGCGCAGATCAGGGCTTGCGCGAAAGGTCGCGGTGGCGCGAGATCTGCGCCACATCGGTATCGGCCTCAAGCGCGGTCATCACCATATGCAGATGTTCGACATCGCGCAGATCCACCTCGATCAGCAGGCGGAAGAAATCGGGTTTGCGGTCGGAGAATTTCAGATCCGAGATATTGGCCCGCTGCTCGCCGATCAGGGTGCAGACCCGGCCCAGCACGCCGGCATCATTGGAGATCGTCAGCTCCAGCGACACGGAATGGATCGGCGCATGGCGGCCGGTCATCCATTGCAGATCGACCCAGCGTTCGGTCTGGCTCTCAAATTCTTCCAGCGCCGGGCAGTCGATGGCATGGGCGACGACACCCTTGCCGCGATAGGTGATGCCGACGATGCGCTCGCCCGGCAGCGGCTGGCAGCAGGGGGCGCGGCGGAAGGCCTGGTCGTTTTCCAGCCCGACAACCGGGCGCTGGCTGTCGACCTGGGGCTCGCGGGTGGTCACCAGTTCCGGGTAGAGCACCTCGACAAGGCGGCGCGCGGTGATCTCGGCCGAGCCGACACGGGCCAGAAGCTCACTCTCATCCGGGTAGCCCAGCAGTTTCGCCGCCGTACGCATGGCCTTTTCGCTGGCCTTCTTGCCGACATGCTCGAACGCCGCCCGCGCCAGTTCCTGGCCGAGTTTGACGAAACGGCCGCGGTCTTCCTCACGCAGGGACCGGCGGATCGCGGCCTTGGCGCGGCCCGTGGTGACGATATCCACCCAGGTCGGTTGCGGGCGCTGGCCCTCGGCGGTGATGATCTCGACGGATTGTCCGTTTTTCAGCCGGGTCCAGAGCGGCACGCGAATGCCGTCGACCTTTGCCGATACGGTGGAATTCCCGATCCTGGTATGGATCGCATAGGCGAAATCGAGAGGCGTTGCACCGCGTGGCAACTGCACCACATCCCCCTTGGGCGTGAAGCAGAAGACCTGATCGGAATACATCTCAAGCTTGACGTTTTCGAGGAATTCGTCGTGGTCTTCCTCGTCCAGACGCTCGGTCATCTGGCTGATCCAGCTGGCGGGATCGACGGCGAAGGGGTTCCGGCCCAGCACGCCCTCGCGGTAGGACCAATGCGCGGCGACACCAGATTCGGCGACCTCATGCATCTCGCGGGTGCGGATCTGCACCTCGACCTTGGAGGCCGCGCGTCCTGAAACCGTCGTGTGGATCGAACGGTAGCCGTTGGATTTCGGCTGAGAGATGTAATCCTTGAACCGCCCCGGCACCGCCCGCCAGCGCTGATGGATCACGCCGAGGATGCGGTAGCAATCGGGCAGCGAGCCGCAGATCACCCGGAAGCCATAGATGTCTGAGAGCTGCGAGAAGGCGAGATCCTTCTCCTGCATCTTGCGCCAGATCGAATAGGGTTTCTTGGCGCGGCCGTAAACCATCGCCTCCAGCCCCTCGCGGTCAAGCTCGGACCGGATATCGGCGGTGATCTTATGGACCACATCGCCGGTTTTCTTCTGCAAGGTCACATAGCGGCGGATGATCGAATTGCGCGCATCGGGGTTCAACACGCGGAAGGACAGATCCTCCAGTTCTTCGCGCATCCATTGCATCCCCATGCGCCCCGCCAGCGGCGCATAGATCTCCATCGTCTCGCGGGCTTTTTGCGCCTGCTTTTCCGCCTTCATCGACTTGATGGTCCGCATATTGTGCAGACGGTCGGCGAGTTTCACCAGGATCACCCGCAGATCCTTGGACATCGCCATGAAAAGCTTGCGGAAATTCTCGGCCTGTTTGCTTTCGGCCGAGGACAGCTGGAGATTGGTCAGCTTGGTGACACCATCCACCAGTTCCGCAACCTCGGGGCCGAACTGGTCGGCGATCTCGGTCCAGGTCGAGCGGGTGTCTTCGATCGTGTCATGCAAAAGCGCGGTGACGATCGTGTCATCATCCAGCCGCATCTCGGTAAGAATGGCGGCGACGGCGACGGGATGGGTGAAATAGGGCTCGCCAGATTTACGGAACTGCCCCTCATGCATCCTTATGCCATAGGCATAGGCGCGGCGGATCAGATCGGCATCGGAGCGTGGGTTATAATTGCGGACGAGGGCGATAAGGTCTTCAACGTCAATCATTACCGCCTCGCGCGTCCGCCGCAGAAGGGTCGCGGGGCCATGGGGCCCCGCCTGCTGCGTCAGGACAGCTCAGATTAGCTGCTCAGGTTCAGTTCAGTTTTCGCCCTGGGCTTCCATCAGCGCGCGGAGCAGTTTTTCTTCCGACATGTCGTCTTGCTGCGGGCGGTCGATCTCGCCCGCCATCAGAAGCGCCATCTGGTCTTCTTCCGGCTCGTCGACCTCGATCTGGGTCTGATGCGACTCGATCATACGCTCGCGCAGAACCTCGGCCGACTGGGTCTCGTCGGCGATTTCGCGCAGGGCGACGACCGGGTTCTTGTCATTATCGCGGTCGATGGTCAGCGGCGCGCCGGTGGCGATCTCACGCGCCCGATGGGCGGCCAGCATCACCAGCTCAAAGCGGTTCGGAACCTTGTCAACGCAATCTTCGACCGTCACACGGGCCATGGGTCAGTCACTCCAGGGTTCGGGCCGGGCAAAACCCGGGCGCAGCGCCGGCGGTCTTCGGATGTTTGCCGGCGCGAAAGTCGGGGGCGGAAGTCAAGGGTTCGCCCACGCGCAGACAGACACCTGAACGGGCCAGGCTCTCGGAAAAGGTTTATCTAGGCGGATTTCACCCTGCTGACAAGCCCCGCCGACAAGTGCTGTCAACGGGAAATCCGCGTCACTTATCACGACAGCCCCTGTCAGGGCAGAGGTTTCACCGCCTCGCGATCCTCTGCCGGCAAAGCGGCCAGCATGTCGCGTACCGTCAGCCCCAGCAGCGGATGGCGCCAGTCGGGCAGGATCCCGGCCATCGGCACCAGCACGAAGGCGCGGTCCTGCATCCGGGGATGCGGCAGGATCAGCTGGTCAGGAGCCCGGCGCCCCTGTTCGTCGGCAGGCAGATCGCGCCAGGCGGTCTGGGTCGCAGCATCGGGAAAAACCGAATCACCCCAGGCGATCAGATCGAGATCCAGCGTCCTTCCGCCCCATCTCTCGTGCCTTTCCCGCCCGAATTTCGCCTCAATTCGATGCAAAATCGCCATAATCGTGGCCGGACCGGTCAGCACATCAACGTGAGTCAAAATGATTGCGTTAACATAGTCAGGCCCCGCCCCCCGGGGGAAACAGGGGGTACTCCACAAGCTGCTTGCCCCTGAAATCGTTAACCCATCCTCTCCGAGGGCGGCCAGGGCAAGGCGGAGAGTTTCGGCCGGAAACTTGCCCTCGAATGGCAGGTTTGCGCCGAGAGCGATAACAACAGGGGTTGCAGGTTTGTCGCCGATCAATTTCATACCGTATCGTTTACCAGTCGTATTACGCATCGAAAACCCATCTCAGGCCGTCCCGGATCCTCTGGGTCCACCGGTCTGCCTGATGCGTCTTCGGTAATGCAGCGGCTGTTCGAGGGGAATGAGAATGTTTTACAAAGACGAACGGCTCGCGCTGTTCATCGATGGATCGAATCTTTACGCGGCTGCAAAGGCGCTTGGTTTCGACATCGACTACAAGCTTCTGCGGATGGAGTTCATGCGCCGGGGCAAACTGCTGCGGGCCTTTTACTACACGGCACTGCTGGAGAACGAGGAATACTCGCCTATCCGCCCGCTGGTAGACTGGCTGCACTATAACGGTTTCACCATGCGGACCAAACCGGCGCGGGAATATACCGACAGCCAGGGCCGCCGGAAGGTGAAGGGAAACATGGATATCGAACTGGCGGTGGACGCGATGGAACTCGCGGCGCGGCTGGATCATATCGTGCTCTTCTCGGGCGATGGCGATTTCCGGCCGCTGGTGGAAAGCCTCCAGCGTCAGGGCGTCCGCGTTTCGGTGGTTTCGACCATTCGCAGCCAGCCGCCGATGATCTCGGATGAATTGCGCCGTCAGGCCGATAACTTCATCGAGCTGGACGAGCTGCGCGACGTGATCGGGCGACCGCCGCGTGAACCGCGCACCACCGATGGCGAAGAGGTCAGCGTCGGCGCCCGCTGAACCGGCGGCTGGGTCGCAAACTGGGCCACGGGCTGGGCCACAAACTGGGCCGCATCCGCTTTTCCCCGACCTGAGCCCTCGGGGGAGATTCCGGATAACGCCCGCCAAACCGCGTTTTTCTGTGCTGCGGTTTAACCTTGCGACAGTTTAACCTTGCCATAGGGCGCGCTTCTCTCCAGGAGCGCGCCCTATGGATTTTCTGACCACCCTCGGCCTTGCCGGTCTGGCGCTCGCGGCTTTCATCGCCGCCACGCCGCTGCCGATGAATTCCGAACTGGTCTTCATCGCCTTGCAGGGCGCGGGGCATGGGCCGGTCGCGCTGGTCCTGGTGGCCTCGGTTGCGAATATCCTTGGCTCCTGCGTCACATACTGGTGCGGCATGAACGGAGAGCGCCTGCGCGGCAGCCGCTGGTTTCCCTTTACCGATCAGGGCCTTATCCGCGCTCGCGCCTGGTTTTCCCGCTGGGGGCTCTGGTCGCTCCTGTTCAGCTGGGCGCCGGGCGGCGATCTGATCGTGGCGCTGGCCGGGCTGATGCGGGTCAATCCGCTGGTCTTCCTGGTGCTGGTCACAATCGCGAAAACCGCCCGCTACACGGTGCTGGCGCTGGTCGGTGCCGGGGTTTTGCAGGGTTTTTCCGCTGGCTGACCGCAGATCGCGGCTTGCGGCACTGGACCCCGGGCGGCTTTGACACTACCTCTGACGCAAGCCAGTCCGCTGCGCCAATCCGGAAATTCCCATGACCTGCCGTCCATGACCACCCGCCCGCCTCTGATGCTCTATCTCGCTGCACCGCGCGGTTTCTGCGCCGGTGTGGACCGGGCGATCCAGATCGTCGAGATGGCGCTGGAGAAATGGGGCGCCCCGGTCTATGTCCGCCATGAAATCGTGCATAACCGCTATGTGGTCGACGGGCTGCGCGCGAAAGGCGCGGTTTTCGTCGAGGAACTCAGCGAATGCCCCAATGACCGGCCGGTGGTGTTCTCTGCCCATGGCGTGCCGAAATCGGTGCCGGCCGAGGCGAATACCAGGCAGATGATCGCGGTGGATGCCACCTGCCCGCTGGTCACCAAAGTCCATAACGAGGCGGCGCGCCACCACACCAACGGCCTGCAGCTGATCTATATCGGCCATGAGGGCCACCCCGAAACCGTCGGCACCATGGGCCAGCTGCCCCCCGGCGAGGTGCTGCTTGTCGAGACACCCGAGGATGTGGCGGGGCTGACGGTGCGCGATGAGACCAAACTCGCCTTCGCCACCCAGACCACGCTTTCCGTCGATGACACCGCGGCGATTGTCGAGGCGCTGCGGACACGCTTTCCCGCCATCACCGGCCCGGGCCATGAGGATATCTGCTACGCCACCACCAACCGCCAGGCGGCAGTGAAGGCGATCGCGCCGAAGATCGACGCGCTGCTGGTGGTCGGTGCGCCGAATTCGTCCAATTCGAAACGTCTGGTCGAGGTCGGGCGCGCCGCCGGTTGCTCTTACGCGCAGCTAGTGCAGCGCGCCGCCGATATCGACTGGCGCGCGCTGGAGGGGATCCACGCGCTTGGTGTCACCGCCGGCGCCTCGGCACCCGAAGTGCTGATCAATGAGGTGATCGACGCCTTCCGCGACCGCTTTGATGTCTCGGTCGAGCTGGTCGAAACCGCCGTCGAGAATATCGAATTCAAGGTGCCGCGCATCCTGCGTGTGCCCGCAGCGTAAAGGCTCGCCATGTCGATCCTGAGCCCGGAATTCCTGCTGACCGCCTTTATCGTCTGCATCACTCCGGGGATCGGGGTGGTCTATACGCTCTCGGTCACGCTGGGAGGCGGCGCGCGGGCCGGGATCCATGCGACGGTCGGTTGCACACTGGCCACGGTCTTCCATATGATCGTCGCCATGGCCGGGCTGGCGGCGGTGCTGCACACCTCGGCGATCCTGTTCCAGGCGATCAAATATGCCGGCGTCGCCTATCTCTTGTGGATGGCCTGGGCAGTGCTGCAATCGGGTGGCCCGATGGCGATCACGGCGGCGCACGGAGGCTCGCCCGCACGGCTGATATGGCGCGGGATCCTTTTGAACCTGCTGAACCCGAAGCTTCCGCTGTTCTTCGTGGCCTTCATCCCGCAATTCCTGCCGGAAGGCGCGGGGCTGGCGGATCTGGTGATCCTTGGCAGCGGCTTTACCGCGATGACCTTCGCGACTTTCCTTCTCTATGTCGTGCTGGGCGCCACCGGCCGCAGCCGCCTTCTGTCCTCTGACCGGCTGATGGCCTGGGTCAAACGCGCCTTTGCGGCCTCTTTCGCGGCGCTTGGCGCCAGGCTTGCGCTGGAACGCGCGCCGTGACATCACGCGCCCATGCCTGATCTTTTTGCCTATACAGACGGAGCCTGCTCCGGAAATCCCGGCCCCGGCGGCTGGGGCGCCCTGCTGATCGCGCGCGACGGCGAGACTGTCCTGAAAGAGCGCGAGCTGTCGGGCGGCGAGGCTGATACCACCAACAACCGGATGGAACTCATGGCCTCGATCCAGGCGCTGGAAAGCCTGACCCGGGCGTCAGAGCTGACCGTGGTGACCGACAGCGCCTATGTGAAAAACGGCGTGACCGGCTGGATCCATGGCTGGAAACGCAATGGCTGGAAAACCGCCGACAAAAAGCCGGTGAAGAATGCCGATCTGTGGCAACGGCTCGACCTGGCCCAGGCCCGCCATCAGGTGACCTGGCAATGGATCAAGGGCCATGCCGGGCACGAAGAGAACGAGCGCGCCGATGCGCTGGCCCGTGCCGGCATGGCCCCTTACAAAAGCGCCGCAAAAGGATCACAGGAAAGGGCTTGAATGGCCCGCCCTCCTCGCGCAGGCTGTCACTTATGCCCCGCCGCAAAATCCTCTCTGATGCCGAAGTCCTGAAAGCGACCCGCCAGCTCTTTGCCGCCGGGGGCGAAAAGGCGATCAGTTTCGGCAATCTTGCACGGGCGACGGGGCTGGCGGCCTCGACCCTGGCGCAGCGGTTCGGATCGGTCGAGGGGCTGCAGGCCGCCGCCGCGCGCGATGGCTGGGACGAGATCGGGACCCGGCTTGATGCCGCAGATCAGGCCAGCCAAAGCAAGGGGCCACAGGCGCTGTTGAAAGCGCTGGAGGACGGGGTGGAGCCCTTCGCCCGCCTTCTGATGCTGAGCCAGCGCGACACAGCCGCGCTGGAGGCCGCCTCTGCCTGGCGCAACCAGGTCGAGATGCGGCTGGCTCTGCGGATCGGCCAGGGCGAAAAGGCACGGCAGACGGCGCAGATCCTGTTCGCTGCCTGGCAGGGCCGGCTGATCTGGGGGCTGGATGAGCTGCGGCTGAAAGACCTGGTCAAACGCCTGGGCTGAATGCGCCCGGATTGAATGCACCTGGGTTGAATACGGGGGCTGACTGCCCGCGTCTCAGCGCATCCAGGTCTTCCAGGCCCAGATCAGCGCCAGCGCGCCAAGGAAAGCCCCGACAAACCCCGCAGCGGCGCCCAGCGACCAGACAAGAAACCGCAACGCAAACCCGCCGATCAAAGCGCCGAATATGCCGATCGCGATGGTGGTCGGCACATCGGTCTCAAGCCGCATAACCCGTGTCGCGAGAAACCCGGCCGCGACCCCGATGATCAGAAGTCCGATAAACGGCACCCTGTCCTCCTCTGCTGCTCTTCGGAATATGGGAATGCCGCGCCCTTACGAAAAGACCGTACCCCCCGATTTCGTCCGGAAGCCTCCGGCGGGGATATTTAGCGACAGATGAAACCGGCATTCCTCTGCCCCTGAATATCCCGGGCCGGTCTGCCCGGATACAGGCGCGGTGCCTGTCCTCTGTTGCAAAATCAGGCAAGCCTCATGCGACCTGGTGACCCTGAGAAAGCAGCGCTCTGGCAGGAGCTGATCCCTGAGTTTATCTATGAGCTTATCTCTGTGGCAGGGCGGAATGGGCTGGCGCATAGAGCCCTGTTGATGGTGGCCAGCACTGGCGCACCGCTTCTGCCACGGCATATGTGATCCGGAACGTTCATCCGCAGCGCGATGGGGAGATCCTGCTCGCATTCGGGATCGCCTATGATTGCCGCAGGGAAGATGATGGCACGGAGCCGCAGTATGGGCCGCGCGCGGGGGCATTTGCTCATTCATGCGCTGTCGGGCGCCATGGCCACGCCACTGACCATCGCCCTCGGCAGGCATCACCCGGGATCCGGGACAGAAGACGCGGCTGCCGGGTGCTGTTTTGATGCCGGGAAGGTCAAACTTCTGCATCCCGGCATCATAAGCGTTGACGCGTTTTCCTTCCCTCGGAGCCTGATGACCTCTCCCGGATGCTTTCAGAGGCTCAGGTGCTTTGCCACGCGCAGCCGGATTGGAATGTGATTCTCGATGAGTCGGGGCTTTGCTGTGCATGCGGAAAAGGCCGCGCCGATTGCCCGCCTGACCCGTCCGACACAGAATGTCGCGGCGGAGAGGGATCGCACATAACGCGGCATCAGGGATGCCTGTCGCAGCCCTTCAGAGGCCGCCCGTTGAACAGGACCTCAACCCCTGAAAACTGGCAGCGGGTATATGCCGGGGGCCGGGGTCGATACGGAACCCAGGGCTCACCCCGACCGAATCGAAGACCGGATCTGTGATCAGATCGTCGTCGCGGCCCGGGCAGCGCTCCCACCCGGATGCCGGGTCTCGCGATCCCCGAGCGGCGGGCGGGGGCGGCGCTTCCGCGCCACTGAGCCGGCTGGTCCTTGCTCAGACCGGAAAATCCCGGAAATCGCCGGCGGGTCGGACCTGATGCAATCAGGCACAGACAGAGTGAAAGGCAACAGCCGGGGCCGCGCCCCCGTTTACAGATGCTGCGGCAGGGCGAGACCTTTGAGCACCTCGCTGGCCGGCATCGGCTTTTTACCCTCGCGCTGTGCCTCGGTCACAGTGACGGCGCCCTGGCCGCAGGCAATGGTGAAGCCGTCGAGCACCGCACCCGGGGCGCCGGCGCCGGTGCCGATCCGCGAGCGCAGCAGCTTTACCCTTTCGCCGCCCACCTGCGTCCAGGCGCCGGGAAAGGGCGAGAGCCCGCGGATATGGCTGTCGACCTCTTGGCAGGGACGCGTCCAGTCCACCCGCGCCTCGGCCTTGTCGATCTTGGCGGCATAAGTGACGCCCTCCTCCGGCTGGGGCACGGGGGTCAGGCTGCCCAGCCGGTCAAGCGCCTCGATGATCGCACCGGCCCCCATGGCCGAGAGGCGGTCATGCAGCTCTGCGGTGACGTCCTCAGCGCCAATCGCGGTTTCGCGGCGCAGGAGAACCGGGCCGGTATCAAGTCCCGCCTCCATCTGCATGATACAGATGCCGGTTTCGGCATCGCCCGCCATAATCGCACGATGGATCGGCGCAGCCCCCCTCCAGCGCGGCAAAAGCGAGGCATGGATGTTCAGACAGCCATGCGCCGGCATATCCAGCACTGCCTGGGGCAGGATCAGACCATAGGCCACCACCACCGCCACATCGGCGTTCAGCGCGGCGATCTCAGCCTGGTCTTCCGGCGCGCGCAGCTTCCCGGGCGTGTGAACCATCAGTCCAAGCGCTTCGGCCCGCGCATGAACCGGGGTCCTGCGCAGCTCTTTGCCGCGACCCGCCGGGCGGGGCGGTTGCGACCAGACGCCGACCACCTCATGGCGCGCATGCAGCGCCTCAAGCACCGGCACCGAAAACTCCGGCGTGCCCATGAAGATGATGCGCATGGCGCCTCCTCAGCCGCGTTTGCGGATCTTCTCCGCCTTCGCGATCAGCATTTTGCGTTTCAGGGGCGAGAGATGGTCGAAATACATCTTGCCCGCCAGGTGGTCGATCTGGTGCTGCACCGATGTGGCCCAGAGGTTCACGAAATCGCGCTCCTCTGCCTGGCCTTCTGCGTTCAGGAACCGGACCGTCACCGCACGCGGCCGCGTCACTTTCGCCGAAACGCCGGGCAGATTGGGCGAAGCCTCTTCATGGTCGCGGGGCTGGACCGAGGCATGGATCACCTCGGGATTGGCCATCAGCACCGCCTGGCCGCGCGCCTCGGAACAATCGACCACAGCAAGCCGCAATGGCACCCCGATCTGCACAGCGGCAAGGCCATAGCCCGGCATCGCCTCCATCGTATCAACCATGTCGCGCCAGAGGGCGCGCATCTCATCGGTGATCTCAGCCACATCCGCCGCCGGCACTTTCAGCACCGGATGCGGGTAGGGCACACAAACCCGGACCGCCATCAGACCTCCACCGACCGCGCGCGCTCGCGCTTCAGCTTCTCCATCTTGCGAGTGATCATCTGGCGCTTCAGCGGCCCCAGATAATCGATGAAGAGCTTGCCGTTCAGATGGTCGATCTCATGCTGGACGCAGGTGGCCCAGAGCCCCTCGAATGTCCGCTCTTCGATCCTGCTGTCGAGCCCGGTCCAGCGCACGGTGACCAGCGCCGGGCGCTTTACCTCGGCATATTGATCGGGGATCGAGAGGCAGCCCTCCTCATAGATGTTCAGATCTTCGGAAGACCAGATCACCTCGGGATTGATCAGCGCCATCGGCTCGGGCGTGCCTTCCTTGATGCAATCCATCACGAGGAGGCGCTTTGTCACGCCGACCTGCGGCGCCGCCAGGCCAACGCCCGGCGCGTCATACATGGTTTCCAGCATGTCATCGGCCAGCCTGCGCATCTCATCCGTCACCTCGGTCACGGGATCGCAGAGCTTTTTCAGGCGGGGATCGGGATGGATCAGGATGGGGCGCAGCATGAGGGGGATGTAGGTCATCGCCCCCCTTCCCTGCAAGGGATTTGCTGTCGCCGGGGGGATTTGCTGTCGCCCGGGGGGGATTTGCGCATATCTGCATGAGACCGGTTGCAGGCCGATTGATCCGCCGCGCGTCAGCGGCTAGCCATTCAGGGTATCCGCGCAGAAAGACCCAGCCATGACCCGCCCCGATTTCGACGCCCCCATCAACCGTTTCGGCTCCCATTGCGTGAAATGGGATATGCTTGAGACGCTTTACGGCATCCCGCATGACCGGGGCCTTGCGATGTGGGTGGCGGATATGGAGTTCCGCCCGCCCGCCGCCGTGCAGACCGCGCTGCAAAAGATGCTCGATCACGGGGTCTATGGTTATTTCGGTGATGATCGCCCCTATCACGAGGCGCTGACCTGGTGGATGGAGACCCGCCATGGCTGGAAGATCGAGCCGGCGCATGTGTTTACCACCCATGGGCTGGTGAATGCGGTCGGGCTTTGCCTCCAGGCCTTCACCGCAGCAGGCGACGGTGTCGTGCTGATGACGCCTGTGTATCACGCCTTTGCCCGGGTGATCCGGGCCAGCGGGCGCGAAGTGGTGGAATGCGCGCTGAAGGATGAGGCCGGGCGCTATCAGCTGGATATCGTCGCCTGGGAAGCGCAGCTCACGGGGCGCGAGACCATGCTGATCTTGTGCTCGCCGCATAATCCGGGCGGCAGGGTCTGGACCGGGGCCGAACTGCGCGAGATCGCCGCATTTGCCGCACGCCATGACCTGATCCTCGTCTCGGATGAGATCCATTTTGACCTGACCTATCCGGGCCAGAAACACCATGTCATGGCGAATGCTGCGCCAGAGATCACCGACCGGCTGGTGATGCTGACGGCAACAACCAAGACCTTCAACATCGCCGGCGCCCATATCGGCAATGTGATCATCGCCGATCCGTCCCTGCGCAAGCGGTTCTCGGCGGTGATGGGGGCGATCGGGATTTCACCCAACAGTTTCGGCATGCATATGGTCACCGCCGCCTGCTCGCCCGAAGGGGCCGCCTGGGTCGATGCGCTGATGACCTATCTCGACGGCAACCGGCGGCTGTTTGATACGGCGATCAATGCGATCCCGGGGCTGAAATCCATGGAGCTGGAGGCGACCTACCTCTCCTGGGTGGATTTCTCCGGGACCGGGTTCGACAAAGCCGCGATGCTGGCGCGGATCGAGGGCGAGGCCGCCATCGCCACCAATCACGGCGACAGTTTCGGCAAGGGCGGCGAGAACTTCCTGCGCTTCAACATCGCTGCGCCGCGCGCACAGGTGGCAGAGGCGATCACCCGGTTGCAGGCCGCCTTCGCGGATCTGCAGTAATGCGGCATCCATGAAGCGCCTCGCGCGGCTCTTCTCCTTTCTGACCCTTGCGGGCCTCGTGCTGGCCGGAGCCCTGCTCTTCTGGCCACGCGAGACTGAAACACCTGACCCGGAGATCCCCCTGCCACTGACCGGCACTGTCGAGCGGATCGTGATCGAAAAGGCGGCGCGGCGCATGGCGCTGATCCAGGATGGCAAAGAGGTAAGGGTCTATCGGATCGCGCTCGGCTTCTCCCCCGCCGGGGACAAAGAACGCGAAGGCGACGGGCGCACCCCGGAAGGCGAATTCCGCATCGACCGCCGCAATGAACAATCGGCCTACCACCTGTCTCTGGGGCTCGATTACCCGCAGCCCGATGACCGCGCCCGCGCCCGCGCCGGCGGCTATGCACCGGGCGGCGATATTATGATCCATGGCCAGCCCAATATGCTGCCCGACGACACGCTGATCACGTCCGACTGGACCGCAGGTTGTATTGCGGTCAGCAATGCTGAAATCCGGGAGATTTGGGCGGTGGCCCCGGTTGGCACCGTGATTGAGGTGCGGCCGTGACAGCCCCTCTGGCCAGCCGAGGATGCCTCCGGCGGGAGTATTTAAATCAAGAGGAAATATGCTCTTCCTCTTGATCTCAATACTCCGGGGGTGGAGGGGGCTGGCCCCCTCCCTACGCGGGTGGCAGATAGCCCGCCGGCGCATTCTCGTCGCGCCAGTAATCAAGGGGCGCACGGTTGGTCACCGGGGTCAGGCGTTTGAATTCGCAGACCAGTTCGCCATCGACGATTTCCGAGGCAACGATCAGGCACTGAAAGACATGGCGCGGGCCGTCATAGAGATCGACAAGGCCCCGCAGCCGCGCCGGCACCAGATCGGCATCAAGCGAAAAACCACCCTGCCAGAACCGCAGCACCGGATAGACCAGCAGATCGCCGAGTTCGACCCGCATCCGCGATTTGCGCCTTTGCTGGCGCTTGCGGGCGGCGTCGAGATGGTCACGCAACTCCTTGGGCAGATATTCCAGCATTTCCGTCCCCTCCTGACTCCAGCACAAACCCGAAAGCTCGTCAAATCAAGTCACTCTCATTGTGAACCCGGTTTGCGACGCAAAGATGAAGCCTTCGTGGCGACAATGCCGCAGCCTGGACCGGCTGAAAGCCTGCTTGCCCGCGAACCCGATCCGGTTCACTTCCCTGTCAGTTGATTCGCAACCACCAGCATGGGGTCCGGCATGGTTCTGGTTCTGGCCATGATTCTCGACGCCGCCTTTGGTGAGCCTGCATGGCTCTGGCAGCGCCTGCCGCATCCGGCGGTGCTGATGGGGCGGCTGATCGGCGCGGCTGACCAGCGCTTCAACCGGGGCGCGGCGCGGCGGCTGAAAGGGGCGCTGGTGATGCTGGCACTCGTCGGCACGGCGGGGCTTCTGGGCTGGCTGATTGGCAAGCTGCCATATCACAGCGTGATCGGGACCGTGATCGCCGCCATCCTGATCGCGCAGCGCTCGCTGGTGGATCATGTGCGGGCGGTGGCCGAAGGGCTGCGCCGCTCGCTTGATGAGGGCAAGCGAGCGGTGGCAATGATCGTCGGGCGCGACACCAAAGACATGCGCGAGCCCGATGTGGCCCGCGCCGCGATTGAATCGGCGGCAGAGAACCTCTCGGACGGGGTGATCGCGCCGGTCATCTGGTTCCTGATCGCCGGTCTGCCGGGGATCCTGATCTACAAGATCACCAATACCGCCGATTCGATGATCGGTCATATGACACCGCGCCACCGCGAATTCGGCTGGGCTGCGGCGCGGTTCGATGACCTTCTGAATCTGATCCCGGCGCGGCTGACGGCTTTGTTACTGGCGCTGTCGCATGGCTGGCTCGACCCGCGCCCGGTCTTTCGCGACGCGCCTCAGCATCGCAGCCCCAATGCCGGCTGGCCGGAATCCACCCTCGCACCCATTCTGAACATCGCACTTTCCGGCCCGCGCAGCTATAATGGCGAGATGCGCTGGTACTCCTGGGTCTGGCCCGAGGGGCGCCGCGATGCCGGTCCGGGTGACATTGACGCCGCCTGCCGCGCTTTGTGGCGGGCCTGGGGGCTGATGCTGGCGATTGCCCTTGTGGCCGCGCTCGTCTAGCGTCGCGCCATGCTGAGACCCCTGATCATAGCCGGATTGCTGGCCCCCTTCGCCGCCCGGGCAGAAACCATCATCGCACCGGCCCCCAATACCACCACGACCACCGCCGAACCCGCCCCAGAGGTTCCCTGCGGCGGCAGTTTCCCCGAGTTTCTTGCGGGGCTCAGGACCGAGGCGCTGGCTGCCGGCATCCCCGAGGCGGCGGTCGATGGCTGGCTGGCCGATGCCCGTGCCGAGCCCGAGGTGCTGAAAGCCGATCAGCGCCAGGGCGTGTTCCGCAAACCCTTTCTCGAATTCGCGCAAAGCCTGATCGGCGACAAGCGCCAGCCCGATGCGATGATCGCCTGGGACCGCAATCAGGAGCTGTTCGCCCGCGCCGAGACCACTTACGGCGTGCCACCCGGCGTCATGCTGGCGATCTGGGGGTTCGAAACCGATTTCGGCCGTTTTCAGGGCAATTACAACACGCGCGAGGCGATCCTCAGCCTTGCCTGGGATTGCCGGCGGCCCGGGATGTTCCGCCCGCAGGCCTTTGCCGCGATGCGGCTTTTCGCGAAAGGCGATCTGCCGCTGGACACGACCGGCGCCTGGGCCGGCGAGATCGGCATGGTCCAGATGCTGCCCCAGGATATTCTTGAACGCGGTATAGACGGCGATGGCGACGGCCGTGTGCGGCTGAAAACCTCGGTCGCTGATGCGCTGATGTCGGGCGCCAATATGCTGAAATCTCACGGCTGGCGGGCCGGTGAGCCCTGGCTGATCGAGGTTGTGCTGCCCGAGACATTCGACTGGGCGCTGAGCGGGCTGGACAATGATCTGCCGGTGGCGCAATGGGCGGCGCTTGGCGTGGCGCCCCGGCGCGGCAATACGCTGCCGGCCGAGCTTGAGGCCTCGCTTTTGCTGCCCCAGGGCCGCAAGGGGCCGGCTTTTCTGGTGTTTCCGAATTTCCATGTCCTGCTGAAATGGAACAAAAGCCTGACCTATGTGACCACCGCCGCCTATTTCGCGACCCTGATCGAAGGGGCGGAATCGGCGCTGAACACCTCTCCCGACCCGCTTTTGTCCGATGAGGAGATGAAGGCGCTGCAGACGCGGCTCAAGGAACTGGGCCATGATGTCGGGGCGATTGACGGGGTGCTGGGCGCGGGCACGCGGCGCGCGGTCCAGACTGAGCAGCAGCGCCTTGGTCTGCCGGCGGATGCATGGCCGACGCGGGAACTCCTGGACCTGCTATGAGGCGCCGGGCCTCCTGGGCGCTGGTCGCCACGGTGAAAGCGCCCGGGGAGAAGATCCTCGCCTTCCTCGCCTGGCACCTGGATCTGGGCGCGGCTGAAATCACCCTGTGCTTTGATGAGCCCGCTGATCCGGCGCTGGCGGCGATTGCGGCGCGGGGCCTGCCAGGGGTGCGCCTGATCGCCTGTGACGAGGCCCATTGGCAGGCGCTTGGCGGGCGGCCCGGGCGGCACCAGAACCGCCAGGCGAAGAATGCCCGCATGGTCTACCGCAAGGGCGGAGCCGACTGGCTTGGCCATATTGATGTCGATGAATTCATCTGGCCGGTGAGGCCGGTCTCCGAGGTGCTGGGCTGTCTGCCAGCCAGGGACATCCTGTGCCGGATGGCGCCTTTCGAGGCGATGCATGATCCGGATCTTCCCGATGACATCTACACTGCCCGGATCTTTCGCGGCGCCCTGAAGCAGCCCCATGCGGCGCTGCGCGTACCGGTTCTGGGCGAGTATGCCGAAATCCTGCCCGAGGCGATGCTGTCGCATTCCGCCGGCAAGGTGTTTTTTCGCTCGGGCGTGCCGGGGCTGTCGCCCCGCCTGCACGGGGCGTTTATCGGTGGCGAGCGGCTGCCGGGGCCAGAGTTCCATCCCGGGCTGCGCCTTTTGCATTTCCATGCCGAAGCCCGCCAGGACTGGCTGGCAGCGCTGCCGTTCCGCCTGACGCGCGGCGCCTATCAGTACCGGCCCGGGATGCAGGCCTGGCTTGCGGCGGCCAGCCCCGGACAGATTGCGGATTTCTACCGGGTGACGCAGATGCTGCATCCGGAAACGGCTGATCTTCTGCGCGGGGCCGGGCGGCTGGTCGAGGCGCAGCTTGACCTGCGGCGCCGGATCGCGGGCTTGTCTGAAAGCGGCTTGCAGGGGGGTGGGACATGACGCCGATGGATGTGCTGATGGCCGGTATCCGGCATGTGACCGAGGCTCCGAAAGAGGTGACAACGGCGCGGCAGCTGACCTTCCGCCCCGGGCGCAATCTGCGCGAACATCCGGACCGGCTGGTGATGACGGTCACGGGCGGCATCCCGGGCGAGCGCTGGTCAAAAGAGCCCTGGCTCCGGCTGGAGGATGGCTCGCCCGACCCGGCGATCCAGGTCTCGATCCTGCCGGCGCGGGTACATGATCTGGTGCGCCCTGATCCGGACGCGGCGGTGCATCCGGGCGATCCGGTGATCGCCGATCTCGACACATCCGAGGCCAATCTGCCGGTCGGTGCGCTGCTGGAGGCGGGGACGGCGCTGATCCGGGTGTCGGAGGTGTTCAACGATGCCTGTGTGAAATGGAAGGTGCGCTATGGCGAGGATGCGATGGTCTGGGTGAACCTGCCCGAGCATCGCGCGCTGCGGCTGCGCGGCATCCTCTGTTCGATCGAGCGCGACGGGGTGCTGCGACAGGGCGATGAGATCCGCGTGGTTTCGCGCGGGTAGCGGCCCGGGAAGAACCGGAAAGGGCGAAGAAACAGAAGGGGGCGCTGCCCCCGTCCCGTTCCGGGACTCCCCCGGGATATTTCCGGACAGATGAAAAGGCGTCTACATGCCTTCGCCGCGTTCGCGCTGCCGGCGGCGGAAGGAGAGACAGGTCTGGATCATGCTCTCGGCGGTTTTGGCCCAGAGGTCCAGATCGGCGGCGGTTTCTGCGCCCATACGCAATCGGGTTTCGCCGCCCGCGAGATCGAGAAAGGCGCCGGGATTCTGGTCGTTCCAGGCTTCAAGCGTTGCCGTATCGAGGCGCACCGGCCAGAGGAGGGTCAGGATCCAGGCGCCGCCTTCCGGGTCGGCGCGGAATTCCGGGCCGCTGGCCGAGAGCCGCGCCCAGAGGGTTTCGCCTTCGGCCTCGATGCCGGGAAAGCCTGCCTGTTCCAGAAGGGAGTGCATCAGGCGACCGTCATCACGCGACAAGCGCCTCGGCTTTCCTCAGATCGACCGAGACCAGCTGGCTGACGCCCTGTTCCTGCATGGTGACGCCGAACAGCCGGTCCATCCGCGCCATGGTCACCGCATGGTGGGTGATGACGAGGAAGCGGGTCTCGGTGCGGCGGGTCATTTCATCCATCAGGTCGCAGAAACGGGTGACATTGGCGTCATCGAGTGGCGCGTCGACCTCGTCCAGCACGCAGATCGGCGCCGGGTTGGCGAGGAAGACGCCGAAGATCAGCGCCAGCGCCGTCAGCGTCTGTTCGCCGCCCGAAAGCAGCGAGAGCGTCGCCAGGCGCTTGCCGGGCGGCTGGCACATGATCTCGAGCCCCGCCTCAAGCGGGTCATCGGATTCGACCAGCACAAGCCGTGCCTCGCCGCCGCCGAAGAGATGGGTGAAGAGCATCGAGAAGTTGGAATTGACCTGCTCAAAGGCGGTCAGGAGGCGCTCGCGGCCCTCTTTGTTCAGGCCCTGGATACCGGCGCGCAGCTTGCGGACGGCCTCTTCGAGGTCGTTTTTCTCGGTCGCAAGCTGCTGATATTCCGTATCAATCTGCTTTGCATCCTCTTCGGCGCGCAGGTTGACCGCGCCAAGTGCCTCGCGCTGGCGTTTCAGGCGCTGCACGTCCTGATCCAGCGTATCGGCATCGGGCATCCTGTCGGGATCGGCCCTGAGCGAGGCGAGCAATTCCTGCGGCGTGCGGTCGGCCTCCTCGGCGATGCGGTCGGCGGCATGGGCCACGCCTTCGCGGGCGGCATCGAGTCGCGCCTCGGCGCGGGCGCGGGATTCGCGGGCCTCACCGGCGAGGCGCTCGGCATCCCGCTCGGTGATCTGCGCCTCGCGCAGCGCGGTCTCGGCCTCGATCAGCGCGGTCGCGGCCTCGCTCCGGCGGGCCTCGGCCTCCGCTATCGCATCGCCCAGTTCCTCGCGTTTCGCGGCGATTTCCTCGGGGGCCTCGCTGGCTTCGGCCAGCTCTTCCTCGGCCTCAGCGCGGCGTTCCGTCAGTTCCAGACTGCGCTTGCCGGCGGTTTCCAGCCGGTGGTTCCAGCCCGAGAGTTCCTTCGTCGCCTCCTGGCGGCGGCGGATGCGCGCCTCGCCCTCGCGGCGCAGCTCGTCATGGCCAGACCGGCGCGTCATCATGGTGATCCGCGCCGCCTCGACCGTCATCCGCGCGGTCTCGACCGCCTCACGCGCCTGGTCGAGATCAGGGAGATCCGTCATCCCGGTCTCGGCCTCGCGCAACCGCGCGCGGGCGGCCATGGCGTCATCCTCATAGCGGGCGACGGAGATCCGCGCCGCCTCCAGCCGGCCGGTGGCGAGGGTGCGCCCGGCCTCGGCCTTTGACAGCGCGCGGTCGGCCTCGGCGAGGCGCTGATCGGCGGACCGCCGCGCCTCGCGGGCCAGCTGATCGGCGCGGGCAAGGTCCTGGAGCCGCGCCTGTAGCACATCATGTGCCTGAGCGGCGCCCTCGGCCTTTGCCGTCGCCTCTTCCAGATCCTGTTTCAGCCGTTGCAGCCGGTTCAGCTGTTGCAGCCGCAGGGCCGCCGCCGAAGGCGCATCCTCGGCACCAGAGCGAAAACCGTCCCACCGCCAGAGATCGCCCTCGGCGCTGACGAGGCGCTGACCGGGTTTCAGATCGGATTGCAGACGGAAGCCATCCTCGCGGCTGACCACGCCGATCTGTCCCAGCCGCCGCGCCAGCACAGCCGGCGCCTCGACCTTTGCAGCCAGCGGCGCCGCGCCCGCCGGCAGCGGCTGCGGCGTGACATAGGGGTCCAGAAGCCCCCAGCCGGTGCGCTCGCCCGCAGCGATTTCCGGCGCGCGGAGGTCATCCGACAAAGCCGCGCCAAGCGCCTTTTCATAGCCCGGTTCGACCACCAGCCGGTCAAGAAGCTGATGCCCGGCCTGGGCCTCGCGCTCGACCAGCCGGGCCAGAGCCGCCCGTTCGGCGCGCAGAGCATTGGCCTCGCCCTCGGCTCCCGAGCGCGCAGCGCGGGCCTCGGCCTCGCGCGATTGCGCCTCGGCCCGGGCCTCTTCGGCCTGTTCCAACGCGGCTTCGGTGCGCTCGGTCAGTTCCGCCGCCGCCTCGCGCGCCTCTTCGGCGGCCTCGAAAGCCTCACCGGCCCCGGCCAGCGTCTCATCGGCGCTTGCAACCGCATCGCGGGCGCGCAGCGCCTCGGCCTCGGCACGCTCCACAGCCGTGCGGCTTTCCTGCACCAGCCGCGTCGCCGACTGATGCCGGGCCGCCAGCCGCGCCGCATCCTCGGTCGCCTCGGACATCAGCGTCTCGCGGTCGGTCAGGATCGCCCCCGCCTCACGCGCCGCCTCGACCGCCTCGGCAAGCCGCTCGTCATGGCCCTCATGCGCCTTTGCGATCTGGTCGATTTCCCATTGCAGCCGCTGGATCACCTCGCCCGCGTCGCGGTTCAGCCCCGCCTCACGCTCGATATCATTCCCAAGCTGACCGATCCGGGCGCGCAGCGTTTCGATCCGGGCCAGCGCCTGTTTCTCCTGATCGCCAAGCGCGTCGCGTTGCAGCATCAGCCGCTGCAGGATCGCCGCCGCAATGGCCTCTTCCTCGCGCCGCGCGGGCAAACCGTCCTCGGCCGCCTCGCGCGCCTTTGTGGCATCACGCGCCGCCATCTCGGCCTTGCCCTGGGCAATCAGCCGGTCGCGCAGCACCGATTCCGCCTCGCCCCGCGCCAGATCGGCTTCGCGCCAGCGGCGGTACAGAAGCATCCCCTCGGATTGCCGCAATTCATCGGAAATCTCGCGATAGCGCGCCGCCTGCCGGGCCTGGCGGGTCAGCACGGAAAGCTGCTGGGCCAGCTGCTCCAGCACATCATCGACGCGGGTGAGGTTCGTCTCGGTCCCGGCCAGTTTCAGCTCTGCCTCATGGCGGCGCGCGTAAAGGCCCGAGATGCCCGCAGCCTCTTCCAGCACCCGGCGTCGCGCCTTCGGTTTGGCGTTGATCAGCTCGGAAATCTGCCCCTGCCGCACCAGCGCCGGGCTGTGCGAGCCGGTCGAGGCATCGGCAAACAGCATCTGCACGTCGCGCGCCCGCACATCTTTCGAATTCGCCTTATAGGCCGAGCCCGCATCGCGGGTTATCCGCCGGACGATCTCGATCGTATCACTGTCATTGAAGCCAGAAGGCGCCAGCCGGTCGGCATTGTCGAGAACCAGCGCCACCTCGGCAAAGTTGCGCGCGCCCCTGGTCGCCGCCCCGTTGAAGATCACATCATCCATGCCCGAGCCGCGCATCGCGGTCGGCCGGTTCTCCCCCATGACCCAGCGAAGCGCCTCAAGCAGGTTCGATTTGCCGCAGCCATTCGGGCCGACAACACCGGTCAGCCCCTCATGGATCACCAGATCCGTGGGGTCGACAAAGCTTTTGAAGCCATTCAGCCTGAGTTTGGTAAAGCGCAAGCCGCGCCCTCATCTTTCATTGTCGCGAGTCAGTGCTCTGCCCTGGTCGGACATGCTCGGAATTTGGGCGGGCAAGGTCAATGCGTGACGCCGCGATCTGTGGATTTTCCCGGGGTTATCCCCATGAAAAGCGCCGCAGACCGCGCCGCAACCCGCAGGCATGCCGGCCATCCCATTTCGCCACTGGTTCCCGCCGGCGCAAAATCGCAGCATGGGGCAAAGGATCCCCAGCCCGGAACATCGCCCATGGTCCCGCCCACCATCGTCGCAATACTTGCGGTTCTTCTGTGTCAGCTGGCCGGTGAGGTGATCTCACAGGCGAGCCATCTGCCGGTGCCGGGCCCGGTCCTTGGCATGGCGCTGATGCTCGGGGGGCTGATCATCAGCGAAAGGCTGCGCGGCGTCATCCGGCCGCTGGCGGCGACGATCCTCGGCAATCTGCTGCTGCTCTTCGTGCCGGCGGGGGTTGGCGCGCTGATGCAGCTTGGCAGCCTTGGCAGCAATGCGCTGCCGCTGCTTCTGGCCATCGTGGTCTCAACGATTGCGGCGATTGCGGTGGCGGCAGTGACCTTTACCCTGGTCGCGAGGCTGACCGGCGACCGCGACCAGTCCGGGGGCGGCGCATGACCGATATCTGGTCCTATCTTGCCCGAGACCCGCTCCTATGGCTGGCGATGACCGTGGCGGCCTATGCGATGGGCCTTGTCCTCTTCAACCGCACCGGCAGGGTGCCGGTGCTCAACCCGGCCATGATGGCGATGGCGCTGCTGGCCCTTGTACTGCTGGCCACCGGCACCTCTTTCGAGACCTATTTCGAGGGCGCGCAATTCGTGCATTTCCTGCTGGGCCCCGCCACGGTCTGCCTTGCGCTGCCGCTCTATGACAATCTCGACCGGGTGCGCCGGGCAGCCCTGCCAATCCTGGTCGCCCTTTTCGCGGGTTCCGTGACCGCGATCCTGACCGCGCTGGCCATTGCCCATGCCTTCGGCACCGGGCCCGATCTGCTGGCGGCGCTGGCGCCGAAATCCGCCACGGCGGCGGTCGCGCTTGGCATTGCCGAGCAAAGCGGCGGCTCGCCCACTCTGGCCGCGCTGATGGTGTTTCTGACCGGGCTTTGCGGTGCGGCCTGTGCGACGCCGCTTCTGAACGCGCTGCGCATCCGCGACTGGCGCGCGCGCGGCTTTGCAACCGGCCTCGCCGCCCATGGTTTCGGCACCGCCCGCGCCTTCAACGTCAACCCGACCGCCGGCGCCTTTGCCGGGCTTGGCATGGGGCTGAACGCGCTGATGACCGCCGTGCTCGCCCCTTTGTTGCTGCGCCTTTTCCTCTGACCCCTTCCCCCCGGAGACATATATGAGCGACCCCATCCTTCTCGGCATTGCCGGCGCCCTGCGAAAGGGCTCGACCAACCGGATGCTTCTGCGCGAGGCGCGCGCGGCCTTCGGCCCGGCCACCCATCTGGAGGCCGATCTGAACCTGCCGCTCTATGACGGTGACGTGGAAAACAGCACCGGCATCCCGCCCGGCGTCACCGCGCTGTACAACCAGATCGCCGAGGCCGATGCCGTGGTGATCTCCACCCCCGAATATAACAAGGCACCGCCGGGTCTGCTGAAAAACGCGCTGGACTGGGTCAGCCGGATCAAGGGCAATCCATGGGATGAAAAGCCTGTTGCGATCATCTCCGCCGCCGGCGGGCGCGGCGGCGGCGACCGCTCACAATTCGCGCTGCGGCTGATGCTGACCCCCTTCCAGCCGCGCCTTCTGACAGGGCCGGAAGTCCTCGTCGCCGACAGCGCGAACGCGTTTGACGGGGACGGCCACCTGAAAGACCCGCGCTATCAGAAAGTACTGGACCAGCTGATGGCAAAACTGCGCAAAGCCGCCAGCTGATTTCATCTGTCCATAAATATCCTCGGGGGGAGGAAGCGGCGAATGCCGCTTCCCGGGGGGCAGACAGCCCCCCCCCCGCCGCCCGCAACCCTCACCCGGTCCGGGCAAATGTCTCCGCGCGTGACAGTGCCCAGGCCTCGGCAAATGCCGGGGCCGAGCCCGGATCGGCCAGCAATTGCCCCGGCGCCAGCTGGTCATAAAGCTCGGCAAATGACCGCACCCGATCCGCATCCGCCCGGCGCAGGAAATGATGCGGCCGCAACTCGGACGGGTGCGACAGCCCCGCCGCCCCCACCAGCTCTGCCAGCGCATGCAGCGTGCCGCGCTGGAATGAGGTCACCCGGAGCGCCTTGTCCGGCACCACGATCGCCCGCGCCCGAGAAGGGTCCTGGGTCGCCACCCCGGTCGGACAGGCGCCGGTATGGCAGCTTTGCGCCTGAATGCAACCCACGGCGAACATGAAACCGCGCGCCGCATTGCACCAGTCGGCCCCCAGGGCCATCACCCGCGCCATGTCAAAGGCCGAAACGATCTTGCCGCTTGCCCCCAACCGCACGCGATCCCGCAGCCCCACCCCCACCAGCGCATTATGCGCAAAACTCAGCCCGTCGCGCAAAGGCGTGCCGATATGGTCCATGAACTCCATGGGCGCTGCGCCGGTGCCGCCCTCTTTGCCGTCGATCACGATGAAATCCGGGGTGATGCCGGTCGCAAGCATCGCCTTGCAGATCGCCATGAATTCCCAGTGATGCCCGATGCAAAGCTTGAATCCCGCCGGTTTGCCGCCCGACAGCTCCCGCATCCTGGCCACGAATTCCAAAAGCCCCACCGGCGTCGAAAATGCCGAATGCGAGGGGGGCGAGATACAGTCCTGCCCCATCTGAATATGGCGGATCGCGGCGATCTCGGGCGTGATCTTGGCCGCCGGCAACATACCGCCATGGCCGGGCTTGGCGCCCTGGCTCAGCTTCAGCTCCACCATGCGGATTTGCGGATGCGAGGCGCCTTCGGCAAAGCGCAGCGGATCGAATGCGCCATCACCGCCCCGTGCGCCGAAATAGCCCGAGCCCAGCTCCCAGACCAGATCGCCGCCATTCTCGCGGTGATGGGGCGAAACACCGCCCTCGCCGGTATCATGGTAAAAACCGCCAGCCTTTGCGCCTTTGTTCAGCGCCAGGATCGCGTTCGACGACAGCGAGCCGTAGCTCATCGCCGAGATGTTCAGCAGGCTGGCCGAATAGGGTTTGGCGCAATCCGGTCCGATCAGAACGCGCAGGGCCTCATGTTCGACAGCGGGTTTTGGCGCAATGGAGTGATGCAGCCACTCATATTGTTCTTTGTAAACATCATATTGCGTGCCGAAGGGCCGCGTCTCCAGCTCTTTCTTGGCGCGCTGATAGACAATGGCGCGCTTGTCGCGGGCGAACGGCGTGCCGTCCTTGTCATCCTCAAAGAAATACTGCCGGATCTCGGGGCGTATCCCCTCGAACAGAAAGCGCAGCCGCGCCGCCACCGGGTAATTGCGCAAGACCGCATGGCGCTTTTGCGTGATGTCGCGCAGCCCCAGCAGCACGAGGATCAGCGCCAGCCCCGCCAGCACCAGAAACACCCACCGCCAGGACGGGATCAGCGCCGCCAGCCCCAGAAGTGGCAGGAAAAGCAAAGCGGGCCAGGTCAGCAGGGCATAGCGGAACTGAAACAGGGCTGGACTGGCGTTCATCGCTGGCTCCGAAAGCATAACTGCCGCAGCATTAACCACGGATTTTGACATATAGTTAACAGAACTGTTGCCTGAAATCTGCCCGACGGCCCGGGCGTCAGAACGGAACGCGCGCCGCGAATTCCATCCACTCGCCGCTGGCCGGATGATGCAGCGCCAGTGTTGCGGCATGCAGCATCAGCCGCGGCGCCTCGCGCGCGGGGCCGGTCGCATAGATCGGATCGCCAAGGATCGGGTGGCCCAGCTCCAGCATATGCACCCTGAGCTGATGGCTGCGCCCGGTCAGCGGCCAGAGCCTGACCCGCGTTTCGCCAGGGGCGCGGCCGATCACCTCCCAGTCGGTCTGGGCCGGGCGGCCTTCGGAGTGGTTTACCCTCTGGCGCGGGCGGTTCGGCCAGTCGGCGGAAAGCGGCAGGTCGATATGGCCAGCCTCCCCTTCGACCTCACCATAAACCCTTGCGATATAGGACTTCTTCGCGCGGCGCTTCTCGAATTCCTGGCCCAGAAACCCCTGGGCCAGCTTATTGCGGGCAAAGATCATCACGCCCGACGTGTCGCAATCCAGCCGATGCACCAGCAACGCATCCCAATAGGCCGCCTGGAGGCGCGAGACGAGGCAATCCTCCCGCCCTGCCAGCTTGCCGGGAACCGAGAGCAGTCCGGCAGGCTTGTCCAGCACCAGAATCTGCCGGTCCTGATACAGGACCGACAGCGGCACATCCGGCGGGTCATAGACGAAATCGGGCAGCGCAGAGCCGGTCACAGGATCTCATGCCCCCCGGCGCGCAGGGCGTCCGAAAGGTGACGGATATGGGCCGGCCCGACCTCGCAGCAGCCGCCGACGATGGTGGCCCCCTGCGCGATCCAGTCCAGCGCGAAGGCGGTATATTTCTCCGGGCTGAGATCATGGCGATGGGTGAGTTCCTTCACCGTCGGCGCGTCTTTCAGGAAATTGCCGGAAATATGGGTGAACCCATTGGCATAGGCGCCGAAGGGCAGGCCGAAGCTGCGGATCCCGGCCATCGCCGCGCCCATCGCCTCGGGGACCGAGCAATTCGCCAGCACCGCCGCCGGGCGGTATTGCGCGACCAGGGACGCCAGATCCGCCACCGCCTCGCCCGAGCGCAGGCGCGACCCGTCATGGTCATCGACCGAGACCGAGAGCCAGACCGGAATGCCGCCTGCGGCAGCCCCTGCCATCGCGCCCTCGGCAAGGCCCAGCGACGAGATCGTCTCCAGCAGGATCACATCGCAATAAGGTGCCAGCAGCCGGGCCTTTTCGGCATAGGCTGCGGTCGATTCCGCCACCGGCGGCGTCAGATCGGGGCGGTAGCTGGCGCCCAGAGGTCCCATCGAGCCGGCAATCATGCCGCGACCGGCCTCGGCACGGGCCTCATGCGCCTCGGCCAGCGCACGGGCATGCAGCGCCTGGAACCAGGGCTCCAGCCCAAAGCCCCGCAGACGGTCGCGCAGCACGGAATAGGTGTTGGTGGTCGCAACCGAGGCGCCGGCGGCGAAGTAATCGGCATGGATCTGCTTCACGAGACCCGGGTGGTCGATCATCACGCGGGTGGCCCAAAGGGGCGTCGGTTCATCGCCCGAGCGCGCGATCAGCTCCTGGCCCATGCCACCATCGAGAAGGGTGATCTTTGCCATGGTCTAATCCTCCCAATGCTGCGCTTGCGGCAGGTTGTCGTCCAGCCGGTAGTAATCGCCCGCTTCGGCCATGAAAATATGCCCCGTCAGCCGCCCCCCGGTGGGGCGGTCAAAGGCGCCGGCCTCCATCGAGAAATCGCCGTCTTTGGCGCGAAACCACAGCGACGAGCCGCAGACCGGGCAGAAGCCGCGCCGACCGCCGCCCTGGGTGGCATATTCGCGGATCTCGCGCGCCTTCCAGGTCACGCTGTCTTCGTCGGCCCAGAAACTGGCCGAGTAATGGCCCGAGAGTTTGCGGCACTGGGTGCAATGGCAGGCGCCGACCTCGCCCATCGGGCCGGAAAGCGAGAACTGGTTCGCGCCGCAAAGGCAGGAGCCATGCAATCCGGAGGCGGGCTGCGCCGCACAGGGCGGGCCCTCGGGTTCATAATAATCGCCGCGATCTTCCTTATGGATATGGGCGATGATCTTCAGCCCGGTCGGCTGATCCAGCGAGGCAGGCGAGAAATGCATCGTCGGCCCGTCCGGCGTCCAGGACGGATCGGCGCCGGGCTTTGGCTGCCAGAACAGCGAGGCTCCGCAGTCGCGGCAAAAGCCGCGCCGCGCCATATCCGAGCTGTCGAACCATTCAAGGCCGCGATCCTCGATCAGGCGGAAGCGTTCAACCAGCACCGAGCTGGCCGCCCAGTAATGGCCCGAGGTCTTGCGGCACTGGCTGCAATGGCAGGCCACCACATCGCGCAGCGGCGGATCAACCTCATAAACCACGCCGCCGCAGTGACAGGATCCCCGCATTATTCCGCCCCCTCAAAGACTTGCGCCAGCAGCGGCACCAGCCAGTCCTCATCCGCCTGTGTAAAGGCCGCCGGCGTATCGCTGTCGAGATCCAGCACGCCAAGCAACTTTCCCGCACCGTTCCGCACCGGGATCACCAGCTCGGACCGGGTCGAGGAGGAACAGGCGATATGGTCGGCAAAGGCCTCGACATCGGGCACATTCTGCACCGCGCCCGTCCGCGCCGCAGCGCCACAGACACCGTGCGAGAACGGGATCACCAGACAGCCATGGCCGCCCTGATAGGGGCCGATCTTGAGGACCTCGGGCGCGGTGACGCGGTAAAAGCCGGTCCAGTCGGAAAGCGGGTGGCGGGCATGGATCTCGCAGGCCAGCGTTGCCATCAAGGCCACCGCATCGGTCTCGCCATGGGTCAGCGCGAGGATCTCTTTCGTCGCGGTCTCGTAATCCATGTTCTTTCCTCAATAGCCCAGCGCACAGCCGTCTTTACGCGGATCCGAGCCGCCGGTCAGCACGCCATCTTCGCCGATCACAATGGCCTGGGCGCCGCCCAGCGGTTGTTCAGGAGCGACGATCTTATGGCCCAGTTCCGCCAGTTGCGCGCGGGTGGCATCGGAATAGCCGCGCTCCACCTCCAACCCGTCGGGCCCGGCGAACAGACGCGGCGCGTCGATGGCCTGTTGCAGCTCCATCCCGAAATCGGTGAGGTTCGAGACGAGGCGCGCATGTCCCGTGGGCTGATAGGCGCCACCCATCACACCGAAAGGCATGGTCACACGGCCCTCGCGGCGCAGCATGCCGGGGATGATCGTGTGCATCGGACGCTTGCCCGGCCCGGCCTCGTTCGGATGGCCCCGTTGCAGGCTGAACCCGGCGCCGCGATTTTGGAAATTAAGGCCGAATTTCTGTGAGGCAAGGCCCGAGCCAAAGCCCCAGAAGATCGAATAGATCAGCGAGACCGCCATCCGGTCGCGGTCCACCACTGAAAGACAGATCGTATCCCGATGCACTGCCTCGGAGAGGCGGGCGGGGTCGGCCATGGCCCGGTTCGGGTCGATTTTTGCAGCCAGCCGGGCGGCGATATCCTCACCCAGGAATGTGTCGAGCCGGGCCGGATCCATATGCGCCGGATCGGCGATGAAACGGTTCCGCGCATCATAGGCGAGCTTTGCGGCCTCGGTCTCGATATGGGCGCGGGCGGCACCAAGCGGATCCATCGCCGCCAGATCGAAATGCGACAGGATCTTCAACAGCAGGATCGCCGTTGCGCCCTGGCCATTGGGCGGATGTTCCAGCAGCTCGATCCCGGCATAGCGGCCCGCGACCGCCCCCCCCCAGGTCGCCTCAGTCGCGGAGAGATCATCCGCCCTGTGACAGCCGCCAAGCGCCTTCAACGAGGCGATCATGTCATCGGCCACCTCGCCCTCATAGAAACCGGCGCGGCCCTCGCGGGCGATGCGACGCATGACCTCGGCCTGGCCAGGGGCGCGGAACACCTGGCCCGGGCGCGGGGCCTGGCCGTTCAGGCTGTAGAATTTCAGCGCATCACCCTGGAGGATTTTGATATCCTCGGCCCAGTCAAAGGCGGCGCGGGGGGCGACAGGAATGCCGTCCTCGGCGTAACCGATTGCCGGAGCAAGGATTTCCGCAAGTGACAGACGCCCATGCGCCGCATGCAACCGGCACAGCGCATCGACACCACCCGGCAGGGTGACCGGCTCGACCCCATGGACGGGCACAGTTTGATGCCCTGCCGCGCGCAGGGCTTCTGCCGAATATCCCGCCGGCGCCCGCCCGGAACCATTGAGCGCCAGCACCTCTTCGCTGCCGGCGGGTTTGAGCAGGAAGAACGCATCGCCGCCCAGGCCACACATCTGCGGCTCGGCGATATTCTGCACCATCGCGGCGGCAATCGCTGCATCGACCGCATTACCGCCCGCCTGCAGCATGGCGATGGCGGTCTGAGAAGCCAGCGGATGCGAGGTTGCAGCCATGCCGTTCAGCGCCATCACCGCCGAGCGGCCGGGTTTCTCGAAATCACGCATGAATTCCCCCTCGCGGCGGCCTGTCAGGGTCATCACCCGCAAGGCCAAAGCCGAATTCCAGTTGCCACAGACCCTGTCCCGGGACGCATGGCCCAGTCGCCCTTGCCAGGGCCGCAGACAGCAGACCGGGATTATGGCCGGACAGAAGTTGCCCCGTGGCCAAACTTAGGCGACGGGCGCAGCAAAGCCAATCCGCGCCGTGTGCCGTTTTGCGGGGGAAGCAAGCGACACTGGCAGGATGGTATTGAATAGGGTGAGCTGCATGAAAGGTCTGAACCCCGGTGCCGGAACTGGGTGGGGGCTGTTGATCCCGGCACCAGGGTGAAGCCTTATGCAGCTACGGGACCATATATCGGAGCGGCCCCTGGCGGTTTTAGGGGGAAATTGCGGCCAAACCGCGTCATTTTCACCCCGCAGGAAACAGTCATCGACACGCAGGGTTATTGTTCGCAAGCCATCACGATATCCAGCCGGTTGGTCCTGCCGCGCCGGAAATAGGTGATTTCGCTGGCCAGGGCGCGAATCAAGAACCAGCCGAAGCCGCCTTCGGGCAGGCATTCAGCCTCGGGCAGCTGGCCCGAGGGCAGCTGGCCACCCGGCATCGCAAGCCCCTCATCCTCGATGACGAGGCACAGCCGCCCGGCCTCCATCCGCAGGAGCAGCCGGATCTCACCCTCACATCCCTCATAGGCATGTTCGACGATATTGTTCAGCACCTCGGCCAGCAGCACCTCTGCCCTGCCCCGGTCATCCGGCCCAAGCCCGCGCAGCGGCGAGGATTTCAGCGCCCTTTCCAACCCGGCCCGTACCGAGACCGAATCGCCTGGCATCGTCACCAGGGCAAAGCCCGAACCTCCGGCAGCTGAACAGCCCATGACCGATACAACCCCGATTTCAGCCAACATTTCCGAGGCCCCTGGCCACATCGGGATGAATGGTGAAAACCGAATCCATCCGGGTCAGGCGAAAGACCTTTTCGACGGTGGGAGTCAGGCCGGCAAGTTCCAGCTTTCGCGCCGGCGCCAGCAGTTTCATCACCGCGACGATCGCGCCAAGCCCCGAGGAATCAAGGAAATTCACTCGCGACAGATCCATGATGACCCGGCGTTCCGTCCCAGGGATCAGATCGCGGATCCGTTCCTTGAAGCCGATGGCCCCCGCCGCATCAATCCTGTCATGCCCGACACGGATGATGAGGGCATCGCCCTCAGTCTGAGCTTCGATGGACATGCCTTGCCCCTTCCTGACTGCATTCCAGCGCAGGATGGGGCAAAATTCTTATCAAGCTGTAAGCGTCTGCAAGATTTTTGCCGCATCGGGCCAGCCCGGATGAGGGCCGCCCCCGGGCGGGGCCCGATTATTGCCGCCTCCGGGCGGACCCCGATTATTGCCGCCTCCGGGCGGCGGGGGCTCAGTTCAGCTGGAACTGCAGCGGGTAGCGCCCATCCTCGAAATCTCCGAACAGATCGCAAAGATCGGGATGGCCGACCGGCTCGCCGGTATCATCCGGAATCAGGTTCTGTTCCGAGACATAGGCGACGTAATAGCTTTGGTCATTCTCGGCCAGCAGATGGTAGAAAGGCTGGTCCTTGTCGGGCCGGCTTTCCTCGGGAATGTTTTCATACCATTCATCGGTATTCGAAAACATGGCGTCCACATCAAAGACCACGCCGCGGAAGGTGTGTTTGCGGTGCATCAGCACCTGTCCGATATGATACTTGGCGTGAGTCTTGAACATCAGTGACAGTCCCCCACACGGTTCCTAACGCCGGGACGGCGCCCTTGTCCACAATCGAGACCGAATCAAAGGGAAACAGTCTGTGGATCGTATCCCCACAGTTCGCTTAAAATCGGCCGGATCGCCGCTCGCGCAGAACTGAACAGAGACCTCTTCCTGCCGGTTCCCCCCGGCATCGGCTTGCGCTATAGTCGCAAAAAACAAAATGCACGAGGGGCAGATGAGCAGGTTTCTCCGTGCGGCGTTGTTGCTTTTGTTGCTGGCCTCCTGTGGGGGCGGAAAAGCGAATTTCACGGCGCCCCGCGAACTGGACAATGCTTGCGCAATTGTACGCGAGCGACCGCAATATTTGCGGGCGATGCAGGCAACCGAACGGAAATGGGGCATCCCGGTAAATGTCCAGATGGCTTCGATCCACCAGGAATCGAAATTCATCGGCAATGCGCAGACGCCGCATCGCTGGGCACTTGGCGTGATCCCGATGGGGCGGCAAAGCACGGCTTATGGCTACAGCCAGGCGCTGAACGGCACCTGGGAGGAATATCTGAAAGACCAGGGCGGCAGGCGCAAACGCGACGATATCCGCGATGCGACCGATTTCATGGGCTGGTATATGGACGGCTCGGCCCGCCGGCTGGGGATTTCCAAAGAAGATGCCGAGAACCAGTATCTCGCCTATCACGAGGGCCGGTCCGGGTTCACGCGGCAAAGCTATCTCGACAAGCCCTGGCTGGTCGAAGTGGCGAAAAAAGTCGGCGCGCGCTCAGAAATGTATCGCGCCCAGCTGGCCGGTTGCGGCCGCTGAGGCCAGTTCCCGGCTGGCGCCACCGAACACAGGAATTGCAAAAGGCGGGCCAGATGGCCCGCCTTTTTTGTCTGAATGCGGGTTCGTCTGAATGCGGGCATCAGCCCTTGCGCTTGCCCATCTCGACCGGGATCGAAAAGAGCGTATCGCCCAGTTTGCCACCCTTCTTCATCTCGCCAAGGATCACGGTGGTCTGCTGACCCAGATCATCGGTGATCACCCATTGCCGCAGCTCGACCGGATCGGCGGTGAAGACCAGCTCGATCGTGCCATATTCGGGATATTCCGGATCCTGGGCCGTCACTCTGGTCGAGGTCCCGTCCTCCTTGTGGCCGATCACCATCCGCGCCTGGCCCAGATTGATATTCTGCGCCAGAATCAGGTTCAGCGGCGTGCGGCGCAGCGGATATTGCTCGGGCGAAGAGTTCGATTTGCCGTCAAAGATCGCGACATTGCCGCCGCTGGCCAGCACCAGCGACCTGTCCGGTGGCGCATATTGAAAGCGCACGCGTCCGGGGCGGCGGATAAACAGCTTGCCGGTCGAGACCGAGCCATCGCCGTTGATCTGGGTGAAATCCGTCTCGACCGTGGAAAGGCCGTTCAGGTAATTCGACAGCGCGTTGAGGGAAATCTTGTCCGCAAGGGCAGGCCGGCCGGCCAGCACAACGGGCAAAGCAAGGGCGAGCGGGGCGAGAAGCGCGGTGCGACGATCCATGGCATCAATATAACCGCCCGGCCCGGCTGCGGAAATCCCTCTGCAACAATACTCGCGGCTTTGTGCCGGGGGCGTGAATTCCCGCCTCGCAGGGCTGACAGCGCTGTGTCAGATTGCGCTGGCACAGTTGCCACCATGATCACCCAGAATTGCGCCGTAACCCGCGCAAAACCAGCCGGAGGATTTGCGATGAAGGCCCTGCTGACCATCCTGCTTTTGCTGGCGCCTGCCCTGCTGATTCCCGCCAGTGCCGCCCGCTCCGAGATTTCCGAGGCCTGGTATCGCGAGGTAATCCGCGCCTCCGGCTGCGAGACCGGCGCGGCGGAAGCCGCCGGCGCCTGTATCGTCAGCCAGATCAATGCCTGCCGCGAGACCCTGATGCAGACCGAGCCCGAGGCGGGCTATTTCCTCTCGCATGGCTGCGCGCATGAGGCTTTCACCCAGGCCGACCGGCTGCTGAACCAGTTCTACAAGACCGTGCTGGTGCGCACGAAACAGATCGAAGCCGAGTTCGCCGGCTCGGCCTATCAGGGCCAGGAGGCGCTTTTGCGCAAATCGCAACGCGCCTGGCTGGAGGTGCGCGACAGCACCTGTGAGCTGAACGTCTCTTACGGGGCGCTGATGAGCGGCAGCAGCGCCACCATCTCCGAATGCAAGGCGCGGCTCACGATGCAGCGGATCGGCGATCTGCGCACGGAAATCGGCCATTACCTGCAATGACCGGGCGGCGCATTCGCCCGAGGACCAGGCGGTGCTTTGCTGAAAACGGCCACTTCGCGCGCTGATGCGACATTTCCGGCAAAACCGGACTTGACCTTGCGTAAAGCTCTGACAGAAATCGCCGCTGTGCCCAGGTCATTGCACCGGCGCGGAAAATCGGGCGGCGCGCCCGGTCTGGCGCCCTGGCGATCTGGCGGGAAAACAGGGAGACACCGAATGAAAGCCGCCGCCGTCACCGCCTCGTATAAACGCTGGGCGCCGGTCTATGATTCGGTCTTTGGCAAGGTCTTCCATGAAGGGCGCAAACGCGCCACCTCGCATGCGACCGCACGCGGCGGCGATGTGCTGGAGGTGGGGGTCGGCACCGGCCTTGCCTTGCCACTTTACGGGCCTGGCGTAACGATCACCGGCATTGATTTCTCGACAGAGATGCTGGCCCGGGCCGAGACGCGGGTGCGCGAACACCGGCTGACCAATGTTTCACTGCGGCAGATGGATGCCCAGGTGCTGGATTTCCCGGATGCGAGTTTCGACACCGTCTCTGCCATGCATGTTCTGTCGGTGGTGCCCGACCCCGAAAAGGCCCTGTCCGAGATCGCCCGCGTCTGCCGCCCCGGTGCGCATGTGCTGATCACCAACCATTTCGCCGCCCAGAAGAAGGGCCCGCTTAAATTCGCGGAAAGGCTGATCCAGCCCTTCCAGCATCAGCTGGGCTGGCAGGCCGATTTCCCCATCGCCCGCGTGCTGGGCGATGCCCGCCTGCGCTTGGTTGAACGCCGCCCGCTGCCGCCTTTGGGGGCGATGACCTGGCTGGTGCTGGAGCGGGTCTGACCCTGAGGCATCGGTCAGCCGGATTTGCTGATATCCGGCAATGATCTCAGGAACATGGCCGATCTGTAACGCGCTCCGGCGCGTCGCGCTGGCGGTCGGGGACGCTGGTATCGACACCGCCGGTCAGTTTGGCCTCCGGCAAAGGCGCGGCTTGCAGCAATCCCGGGATGGGCGCGTTTTCTCCGGCGGCGGCCAGATCAGGTCACATGCGAAGCACCGGATGTCCCTGGTGCTTTCTGAACAGGTGTTGCAGCCTCTTGGGGGCAACCGGGGAACCACAGGGGGAACCACATGGGCCCGGGCCCCAACCGCCCCCGAAGCAGGCATTTCGGCACGGCCCAAACACCATGGCACCCTCATTCACAGCGGTATCTGCGGATGATCAACAATCCTGTCCGCATCAAAGCGTCAGTCCAACCCTGTCCTTGTGATATCTTCAAAAGGATCGACGGGCTGCGGCACCGGGCATGCTTTCACCGTCCTGAAAATCGCCGGAGAGCCTGGCGGGGCCGGGGCCTGTTCCTGGGGTCCATACCGGCTTTGACAACGCGGACCATGCGTGAACGGACCAATGCCGCGATCACGCGCGCGCAGTCTTTGCCGTTTGTCCGGACACCCAGGCGGGCAAGCGGCGGGTCGCAAAGGATGATGTCGCCGAAAGCAGTGCGCTGGATCCGGCCTTTCCCGGCAATCCACGATGCCCGCGTTCTGGCGGCGGGCGTTGATGGTTCAGCTCCTGGCAGGATGGCCGTGGTCTTCTCCCCCTGTCGGTCGAGCCAGACCATCCCGGATGCGCAGCCTGGTCACGGGATGGGTTGGTCGGCCCCATCATTTGCGACGCAGCACGCCGGACCACGGGCGCCGCATGTGATGGACAGAAGGAGAGCAACGTCATCCGCATCCACCGGCGACATGCCGGGCATCGTCCGCACCCCGTCGGGATCGTCGATTTCAGTAGCTGTTCCGTCAGTGCGGTGCCGGAGGACGCGTTCGGCCAGACCCTCGCCTCCTGGTGTTCGCCCCCTTCCCCTGCACGGGCACCGTCCTCACGCCTCTGCTGCAATCGGGCCTGATCCGGCCCGGCCAGCCGGAACACAAATTCCGCCAGGGGCAGCACGCGAGTAAAATCGCGCTGCCGACCTGTTACATCGCCGCGATCAACATCGAGTCCGTCTGCGAAGCGCGCTCGCGCCGCTACGCGCCCTTCAACGGCATCCTTCTGGCCGACACTTTGGCCGTGTCCAAGGGCAAGGATGAACTGGCTCTCGTCATGCCCGACACTTCCGGGCGCCGCCGCCGGCAGGACCCCGACATCCACGTCATCATGGGCAACCCGCGCTATGCGGGCCTGCAGCCTGTCACCTGTCCGCATCTTGATGACGGGATTGGCGAGACCTTTGCCGATCGCGCCACCGCCACCAACAAGAACGCGCTTTACGGCAGTTATGTCCGCGCGATCGCCGCCGGCTTCCCCCCCCCACAAGCCGGAACTGCAGCTGAGCGCCAGGACAGATCCCGGGACCAGCCAGCTTGCGGCTGAGCCTGTGGCGCACTTCATGGCGGATACTGACCGTAATCCCGCGCTGTTTCGCGCCATGTCTGCCAAAGCCCAGGGGGCAAAGGCGCGTGCGACCTGCGGGCCAGCCTCCCCGCGCCGGGAGAGGCGGATTGATACGGGCGCTTCACCGCATCATCGGTCGCAACCGTGATAAGGGAGGCAGAGCGCGCCCCGGCCTCTCTGCTCTCACATCCCTGCGGCCTGCCGGGATCACGATGGGGGCCGCACCATGATATCCGGCCCGTTTGCGCCTGTGACTTGGCGCCTGATGGCCCTGGCCACAGGCGTCAGGCCCGACGATGGCCTTACGCCTCGGGGATGAGGATCTCGCGCTTGCCAACATGGTTCGCCGGCGTCACGACGCCCTGCTCTTCCATCTGCTCCACCAGACGCGCGGCTTTGTTATAGCCGATGCCCAGTTTGCGCTGAATGTAAGAGGTCGAGCATTTGCGGTCCCGCGCGACGATCTGCACCGCCTGGTCGTAAAGCGCGTCCTCGCCATCGGTATTGCCGCCAAGACCCAACACCTGGTCGATATCGGCGGCATTCTCTTCATCCGGCCCCTCAACCACGCCCGACATATAGGAGGGGGGACCAAAGCTCTTGAGATGGTTGACGATTTCCTCGACTTCCTCATCCGAGACAAAGGGGCCATGGATCCGCGAGATGCGCTGGCCATTGCCCATGTAAAGCATATCACCCTGGCCCAGCAGTTGCTCGGCCCCCATCTCACCAAGGATCGTGCGGCTGTCGATTTTCGACGTCACCTGGAAGGAAATCCGGGTCGGGAAGTTCGCCTTGATCGTGCCGGTGATGACGTCCACAGACGGGCGCTGCGTCGCCATGATCAGGTGGATCCCCGAGGCCCGCGCCATCTGTGCCAGACGCTGGATACAGGCCTCGATTTCCTTGCCTGCGACCATCATCAGGTCGGCCATCTCGTCGACCACGACCACGATATAGGGGAAGGGCTGCGGCGCGAATTCGTCGGTCTCGAAGACCGGATCGCCGGTCTCGTCGTCAAAGCCGGTCTGGATCGTACGTTTGAACATCTCGCCTTTGGACAGCGCCTCGCGGACGCGGCCATTATAGCCTTCGATGTTCCTCACACCCATTTTCGACATGCGGCGATAGCGCTCTTCCATCTCGCCCACGACCCATTTCAGCGCGACAACCGCCTTTTTCGGGTCGGTCACCACGGGGCTGAGGAGATGCGGGATGCCATCGTAAACCGACAGTTCCAGCATCTTGGGGTCGATCATAATCAGGCGGCATTCATCCGGCGTCAGCTTGTAAAGCAGCGACAGGATCATCGTGTTGATCGCCACCGATTTCCCCGACCCCGTGGTCCCCGCGATCAGAAGGTGAGGCATCTTGGCCAGGTTCGCGACAATCGGCGCACCGCCGATATCCTTGCCCAGAGCCAGAGGCAGGCGCTGCTGCCCGTCACCGAATTCGCGGCTGGCAAAAATCTCGCGCAGGAAGACCTTTTCGCGATACGCATTCGGCAGCTCGATCCCGATCACCGAACGGCCCGGCACGGTCGAAACCCGCGCCGAAAGCGCCGACATTGACCGCGCGATATCATCCGCAAGACCGATCACGCGGCTGGCTTTCAGGCCCGGCGCCGGTTCCAGTTCATACATGGTGACCACCGGGCCAGGGCGGACCGAGACGATCTCGCCCTTGACGCCATAATCATCCAGCACCGATTCCAGCATCCGGGCGTTTTCTTCCAGCGCCTCATCCGAGAGCTGCTGGCCCGAGGCCCCGGACGGCGCCGAAAGAAGCGCAAGCGGTGGCAGCTCAAAGTCCTGATGCGCCTCTTCGAACCTGAGCGAGGGCTGTGCCTCGGCCTGGGCGCGGCTGGATTGCTGGACCGGCTTTTTCACTGGGACCTGCACGATCGGGCGGCGGTCAAGCACCGGCGCAAGGCGTGGCGCGGCCACCGGGGTCGGATCGTAATCGGGCTCGAAATCCTCGTCCGGCTGCCAGTCTGTGGCGGGTTCATATTCCGGCTGTGCGGCGCGCGGCACGATGCCGGACGCCATCAGCGGCGGCTCGGCACGGGTGGTCAGCGGCTGGGCGGCGTGAAAATCCGGCGCCGGGGTGAAATCGCCCTCGTCGTCGCTCCATGCCTCGTCATCGGTGAAATCCTCGTCCCCGGACGTATATCCCGGCTGATAGCCATAGCCATTCTCAGCCGCCTGATCCCAGGCGAGCGCATCCGCCTCGTCCATCTCTCCGGCCTCGGCCAGAGCCTGGGCGGCGGTCATCGGCGGCTCAGCGTGAAGCGCGCGCGGCCTTGTATCGGCGATCAGCGGTGCCGGACGGCGCGGGCGCAGCATCGGCGGCTCGGCCCGGCGCGCAGCAATCGCGGCCTGCAAGGGCGTCAGAGCCGGCCCGGCGGGGGCCGCAGCCGGAACCGCCCCGCGGGCGCGGGCGCGGATCGCATCGGAAATCCGGGCGCGGATCCGGTCATCGCCAGGCGCCTCGGTCTCATACTGCGCAGCCGGCGCCAGCGGCTCGACCAGTTCGGGCTCGGGATCGACCACCCGGCGCATACGGGCAAGGAAGCCCAGCTTTTCCTTCGGCGTCTCCTGCAAGGCAGGATAGGCTGGCTGGCCGCCATAGCGCTGATCGGCGCGCAACGTCGAAGGCGCGTTCCAGGCCGCCCCGGCCGCCAGCGGCGCGGGTTCGGGATCGGCGATCACGGCGGGTTCCATGCGCTGCTGCTCGGGGCGCTGCGGCTCGGCCCGGCGCACCACCGAATTGCGGTTCTGCATCGGCTGCGGCGTGCCATAGGCGCCGGCCTGGGGCGTGCCGGTCTGCGGCTCGTGGCGCAGCGGAGCGGCCTCTTTCGCCAGTCGGCGACGCTCGATCATATCGCCCGCCATGATGCGGGCCCGCCCCATTGCCTCGCTCGCGCCTTTGCCCATCAGTTGCATCAGCATCGAATAGAGCATGACCGAACCATGCATCAGCGTGAGGCGGATCGTCACCAGCTCAACCCGGTTGAAGCCGGTCACGAACAAAAGCGCCGCGATCATGCCGAAGAAGCTGAGGAAAGACACCACCCGCAGCGAGAATTCGATGGATCCAGGCACGATGCCGACCAGCGCACCCACAACGGTATCGCCAAAAAGCCCGCCATAACCAAAGGAATGCGGCCAGCCCTGGGGCACGGTCAGGGTCGAGGCCCAGGCCGAGGCCAGCGCCACCCCCCCCACCGCAAAGACGACGCGACCGATCACCCGGTCCGCACCGCAATGCAGGATGAACCGCCCGCCCCAGAGACCCAGAATCAGGGGCAGCGACCAGGCACCCTGGCCGATCAGAATGGTCAGCGTCGAGGCAAGGGCGGCGCCGAAACGGCCCAGCAGATTCCTGGCCGGCTCCTGGGTGGACACCATCCAGCCCGGATCCTCGGGCGAATAGCTTGCCAGCATCAGCACCAGCAGAAACGCGGTCACCACCAGCGCGATGCCGATCAGCTCGCGGCCACGGCGCTCCAGCATCGCCTGGGTGCCCTGATCGAGAAGGGGGTCTCTTTGCCTCATCTGAAAGCTCGCCATGCTTTAGCCGTCCCCTCAACCGAACAGGCAGTCGCGCAGCTTTATCAGCCCGCTCTGCGTTTCTTCTTCGGGCGCAACAAGCGCCACTCTTATATAATCCCGCCCCGGATTCTCTGCGCCCAGCTCGCGCGAAAGATAGGCGCCGGGCAGCACCCGGACCCCGGTTTTCTGCCAGAGCTTCAGCGTTGCCGCCTCGCCATCCCCGACCGTCTCGGGCACGGGCAGCCAGAGGAACATGCCGCCATCGGGCAGCCGGAACCCCTGCTGGCCGGAAAAGACCTCGGCAGCCATGCGGTATTTGTTCTGATAAAGCGCAAGGCTTGCCGCGACATGCGCCTCGTCGCGCCAGCAGGCCTCGGCCACCAGCTGCAAGGGCAGCGGCAATGGCGCCCCGGCGAAAGAGCGGAGCCGCCGGATGCGGATCATCGATTCCGGCCCGGTCGCGACGAAGCCCGACCTGAGCCCGGGCATGTTCGAGCGCTTGGACAGCGAATGGAAAACCGCGTATTTCTCGGGATCGGCTCCCTTCAGGCCGGCCACATCCAGCAGACCCGGAGGCGGTGCCTCGCGCCAGATCTCGGAATAGCATTCATCGGCAAAGACGCGGAAATCGTGTTTTTCGGCCAGATCCAGCAGATCGGCAAGATAGTCGCGCGGCGCCACCGCCCCTTGTGGATTGGCGGGCGAGCAGATCCAGGCCACCACGGCGCGGTCCAGAACTTCCACGGGAAGCGCGGCATAATCAGGCAGATAGCCGGTTGCCGCCGTTGCAGGCACATAGACCGGCTCGGCTCCGGCGGCCAGCGCCGCCACGGCATAGACCTGGTAGAACGGGTTCGGCATCAGCATCACGGGGCGCTTGCCGCCCTTCACCTCGGGCGCGAGCGCAAGGGCGGCGTTGAAGAGCCCCTCGCGGGTGCCGTTCAGCGCCATCAGCCTGTTCTCAGAGATATCCACGCCGTAGCGGCGGCGGATCCAGCCGGAAATCGCATCCAGGAGGCCCGGCGTGCCGTCATTCGGCGGATAGACCCCGAAGCCGTTGATATTATCAGCCAAAATCCCCGCCACGAAATCGGGCATCGGGTGCTTCGGCTCTCCGATGGACATGGCAATCGGTTCGCCGCCGGGGGCGTGCGCGTCGAGAAGTTTCCGCAGACGCGGAAATGCGTAATCCGGCAGGTTCGAAAACCGCTCAGGAAATGCCATGGACTGCCTCTGTCCGGGGTCGTTGATCGCCCCGTTTGAGCATCAGCATAACGCCCTATCCTGCGGCGGTCCAGAATTTATCAACCATCCCCAGGGGGTTAAGGGCATGGATTGTGGCTTTTATGCCCCTGAAACCGCCGGTGATGATCAGCCCAATGCGCGTTCCGCCGCCGCCCCGACCCTGAGCAGACGGTCCTCGCCCATAGCCGCGCCCAGAAACTGAATGCCGCAAGAGGGTTGCGAGGTCGGCAGCGTCAGGGCGCAAAGCCCCATCAGATTGCCGATGCGGGTGTTTCGCAGCGCCAGCAGGTTCTCGCCAATGTAATAATCGCGGTCGGTCTGCAGCCGCTCTGCATCGGGCGGCAGGATCGGCGCGGTGGGGGTCAGGATCGCATCATAGCCTGCCATCCGGTCGCGCCAGAGCGCGCGGATTTCCTCCAGCCGCCGCCAGGCCGCGACATAATCCGCAGCCGTGATCCCGGCGCCCGAGCGGAAGCGCTCAAGGATCGGCGGATACATCTTTTCAGGCGCGGTCTCGATCACCTCGCGCCAGATCCCCCAGGCCTCGCCGGTGAACAGCACGCCCGACAGCGCCATCGCCTCTTTCAGTTCCGGCAGCTCAACCCGGTCAACCCGCGCCCGCGCCCGGGTCAGCGCCGCGACCCCATCCTGGAATCCCTTTGCCGGCGCATCGCGGAGATCATCCAGCGCCACCGTCTCCAGCACGGCAAAGCGCATCCCGGCCACCGCCGCGCCCGAGAGATCCGGCGCCCGCCGCCCCTCCAGCGCCGCCAGCAAGAGCGCGCAATCCTCGACCGAATGCGCAAGCGGGCCAACGGTGTCGAAGCGTTCACACAGCGGCACCACGCCGCGCGACGAGACCCGCCCCGAGGTGGTCTTCAGCCCGGTCAGGTCATTCCAGGCGGCAGGAATCCGCACCGAACCGCCGGTATCCGAACCGATCGCCGCCGGCGCCAGCCCGAACGCAACCGAAGCCGCCGCACCCGAGGAAGAGCCCCCCGGCACCGCGCGCTCATCGTTCAGGCAGGGCGGCGTGGCGGTGACCGGGTTCAGCCCCAACCCCGAAAAAGCCAGTTCAGACATATGGGTCTTGCCCAGGCAGACCAGACCAGAAAGCGACGCCATTTCAAGAGCTTCGGCATCTCGCGCCGGCACCCGGCCGCGCAGGATCGCCGAGCCGGCTTCGGTTGCGATACCGGCAGAATCGAAATTGTCTTTCCAGCTGACCGGAACGCCGTCGAGCGGCCCCTTGCGGAACCCTGTCCTCGCGCGGTCGGCAGCACCCATCGCCTCGGACCTGGCCCTTGCTTCGGTCGCCCGCGCATAGATACGCTTTGACAAAGGGTGGCTGGCGATCTGGTCCAGAAAGGCCTCGGCCAGCTCGACCGGGTTGATGCGACCCTCACCGATGCCGCGCCCCAGCTCTGCCGCCGTCATATTGAACCAGATGCCGCTCATATCGCCCGCCTCTCGCCGCCATTCGGGCCGACGCTAGCGGCATGTCGCCCTGGCGACAATCCCGCGCATGGACAAACCGCCGCGCCGGGTCTAGCGATGACCTATGACGAAGCGGAACCAACACAGCGATGTGCTGATCGCGGGCGGCGGGCTGAACGGGCCGGCGCTGGCTTTGGCACTGGCCCAGGGCGGGCTTACGGTCACCGTGGTCGATCAGCGCCCTGCCCCCTTGCGGGCAGAGACCGGCTTTGACGGCCGCGCCTATGCGCTTTCCATCGCGTCAAAGCGGCTTCTGGGCGCCATCGGTGTCTGGGACCAGGTCGCAGACAAGGTGCAGCCGATCCACCGCATCAAGGCCAGTGACGGCCGCCCCGGCGAAGGCCCCGCGCCCTTTTTCCTGCAATTCGACGCCGATGAGATCGAGGAAGGCCCGATGGGCTTTATGCTCGAAGACCGCCACCTCTATGCGGCCTTCCTTGCCGCCTTGCGCGAAGCCCCCGGCATCACGCTGATTTCCGGCGAGAGCGTCAGCGGCCAGACCCCCGGACCGGCCGAGGTCGCGGCAGAGCTGCATTCCGGCGCCACCCTCGCGGCGCGGCTGCTGGTCGGCTGTGACGGGCGGGGATCCGGCGTGGCCGGGCGGGCGGGGATCCGGCGGCTGACGGCGGGCTACGGCCAGACCGCGCTGGTCACGGCGGTGCGGCACGAACATCATCACGAGGGTTGCGCCCAGCAATTCTTTACCCCCGGCGGGCCGCTGGCGATCCTGCCGCTGGCGGGGGGGCATCATTCCTCAATCGTCTGGAGCGAGGAGAGCGGGCTGGCCAGCCAGATCGCGGCGCTTGATGACCGCGATTTCCTGACCGCGCTGAAACCCCGTTTCGGCGATTTCCTGGGCGAGATCAGCCTTGCGGGCGCGCGTTTCACCTATCCGCTGTCGCTGTCGCTGGCCGAGCGTTTCGTGGCGGATCGCGTCGCCCTGGTCGGAGACGCCGCCCATGGCGTCCATCCGGTGGCGGGCCAGGGGCTGAATCTCGGACTGCGGGACGTTGCCGCCCTGGCCGAGGTGCTGATCACCGCGAACCGGCGCGGCGAGGATATCGGCGGCGGTGTCGCACTTGAGGAATATCAGCGCTGGCGGCGCTTTGATTCGACACTGCTGGCACTTGGGATGGACGGGGTGACGCGGCTTTTCTCGAACGACAACCCGATCCTGAGGCTGGGTCGCGATCTGGGTCTGGGGGTGGTCAATGCGGCCCCTGGGCTCAGGCGCCGCTTTATCCGCCAGGCAGCGGGCTTAAGCGGCGAACTGCCGAAACTGCTGACCGGCCGGCCGGTCTGAGGATTACCGTCCGAGATTCCCTGTCTGAGTATCCGGCCTGACCCTCATACCGGAACGAAAACACCCTTTTCGGGGTCGAACTGTTCCAGCTCTCCCTCGCCGGTATTGTTCCACATACCATGCAGCGTCAGCATGTCATTCTCGACCGCGTCACGCACGAAAGGGAAGGTCATCAGGTTTTCCAGGCTGACCAGAACCGCCTCTTTCTCAAGCGCAGGCAGGATCACCTCGCGCGAAAGATGCGAGACCTTCACGAAACCGGGGCGCAGAATATCCATCCAGCGGCCGACGAAACTGGTCTCGATCTCCAGCTCGGGCGCGTGGCCGGTGCACATATCATGGCAGCCCTTGACGCCACCGCAATTCGAATGACCGACCACCAGAATATGCGCCACCTTCAGCGCGGTCACCGCATATTCCACCGCCGCCGAGGTGCCGTGATTGCCGCCATCCGCCGTATAGGGCGGCACGAGACCTGCAATATTGCGGTGAATGAAGAATTCACCCTCATCGGCGCCAAAGATCGAGGTGACATGCACGCGGGAATCGCAGCAGGAAATCACCATGGCGCGCGGGTGCTGACCGCTTTCTGCAAGACGGCGATACCATGCCCGGTTGTTCTGATAACTGGTCGCCCGCCAGCCGTGAAAGCGCTGGACAAGATATTGCGGAAGAATGCGGGCCTGGATCATGGGCTTGCTCCTTGGTTGCTCTGATTACTTCGCATTTGCAGAAATTGCGAGGGGCAAAATCGCCCCAAAAGCACTACCGGCCGCACATCTTTAGCGAAGTTGAAAGCAAATCACCGCAAGGATCGGGATGGGTAATGGGAAGTCTCCGCCGGTGCGGCGCGCTGTCCCGGCCTTGCAACCGGCGCTTTTGCGGCCGGGGCGGGCCAGGGCTGCCACCACAAAGGCGGCGGTTTTGGGGGTTTGGCCTGGTGGGGCCAGGGGTAAGGTAATGGGGACGATACTGACACTGCACCTGCAGGAGCGGATCCTGCAGGATGGCGATGCGATTGCTTCGATCTATCGCAGCCTGGGCACGGCGGCAGCCGACCAGGTGATCACCCGCGCTTTGGGAGAGCTGGCGCTGGTGCTGGCGGGGCTGGCCAGCCAGATCCGCAACCACGAGCTGCAAAGCACAGACCGGCAATTGCAGAAACTGCGCGTCATGGCCGAGAATCTCGGCATGAAAAGCCTGGAAGGCGCGGCGGCCGATGCGCGCCATTGCCTGCAACGCGGCGATGGCACCGCTTTCGCCGCAATCTGGGCACGCATCCTGCGGATCGCCCGGCGCTCGCTGAACCCCGATCCCGAATTCGCCGATGGGTCGATGTAAGGCGTCCCGCTTTACCCCCGCCCGAGCGGGTGGCCCGGCCATAGCCGGGTTCGGGAGACCCCCCCTGCAGCCAGGGGCCTTGCGGTCCGGCGACAGAGAGGCCAGGCTCGCGCGATCACAAAGACCGCGCGTGCCGCCCCGGCGGGATGCCGACAGAAACCGGACCCGATCATGTCAGATCAGACCAGACCACAGCCCCGTTTTGCCGATCCGGGCGAGGCGTCGCTGCCGCTTTACATCGTCACCGCTGCCGGCTTGCCGGATTTCCTCGCCGGCCCCGGTGCCGCCTTCGCATCCTGGCTGCGGGCCAGCGGGTTCGAGGCCGCCGCCGGTGAGTTGCGGCTGCTGCCGGGTGGCGATGGTATCCAGGGCGCCGTGGCCGGGCTTGGCTCTGACACCGCGCGCAAGCGCCAGCGGTTCATCCTGGCCCGCGCCGCGAGCGCCCTGCCCGAAGGCAGCACCTGGCATATCGCCACCGATCTGGCCACCGATCTCGCGGCGGAATCAGCGCTTGGCTGGCTGCTGGCCGGCTATCGTTTCGACCGCTACCGCCCCGGCAAATCCCCCGCGCGGCCGGCGAGGCTGGTGGTGCCCGCCGGCATCAATGCGCGGCGGATCGAGGCAATGGCGGCGGGAGAGTTTCTCACCCGCGACCTGATCAATACCCCCGCCCGCGATATGGGCCCCGAAGAGCTGGAAACCGCCTTCCTCGCTTTGGCGGCGGAATATGGCGCTACGGTGCAAGTGATCCGGGGCGATGATCTGATCGCACAGAATTTCCCGTTGATTCATGCGGTTGGACAGGCCAGCCCCCGCACGCCGCGCCTTCTGGATCTTCGCTGGGGAAGCACCGGCCCCCGCCTCACCCTGGTGGGCAAGGGCGTCTGTTTCGACACCGGCGGCCTCGATATCAAGCCGGCAAACGGCATGCTTCTGATGAAAAAGGATATGGGCGGCGCGGCCACCACCATGGGTCTTGCGAAGATGATCATGGCGCTGGATCTGCCGATCCGGCTGCGCCTTCTGGTGCCGGCGGTCGAGAATGTGATCGGCGGCAATGCGCAAAAGCCGAAGGATATCGTGGCCAGCCGCAAGGGTCTGACGGTCGAGATCAACGATACCGATGCCGAAGGGCGCCTCGTCCTCGCCGATGCGCTGGCCTATGCGACCGAGGAAGAAACCGATGCGCTGATCACCATGGCAACGCTGACCGGTGCCGCCCGGGTGGCGGTCGGCCCGGATCTCGCGCCCTATTGGGCCCAGGACGACAGCATGGCGCTCGCGCTGGAGCGGGGCGCGAAAGCCGGTTTCGACCCGGTCTGGCGGATGCCCTTCCACGACGCCTATGAGCCGATCATCGAGCCAGGCATCGCCGATCTCGACAATGCGCCGGGCTTTGGTTTTGCCGGTGCGATCACGGCAGCCCTCTTCCTGCGCCGCTTCGCCGAACACCCGCGTTACATGCATTTCGACATTTACGGCCATACCCCCACCGAGGCCCCTGCCCGCCCCAAAGGCGGCGCGGGCCAGGGCGCGCGGGCGATCCTGAACGCACTTCCCGAGATGCTGGGGCTTTGATGGACCGCCGCCTGACGCCGTTTTCCGGCAGGATCGGCCATATCTCGCTGCGGGGGCGCATCGCCGATGTGCCGCTGACCGAGGGCGAGCCCGCCCGCATCACCAGCCCGCTTGCGCCACTGCTGGCTTCCCCGGGCGGCGCCATCGACCGCCAGCTGATCTTTGGCGATGCGGTCACGGTGATCGAGCGGCGCGATGGCCAGGCTTTCGTGATGGCGGCGAAGGATGGCTATTGCGGCTGGGTCCCCGACACCGCCCTCGGCCCGGCCCGGGCCGCCACCCATCGGATCAAAAGCCCGGCCACCCATCTCTACCCCGAGCCGCGCGTCCAGGCACCGCCGGTGATCCCGCTCTGGCTGAATGCGCGGATCACCGTCACCGGCGAAAGCGGCGCCTGGGTGGAAACGCCCGAGGGGTTCATCCCGAAATCCCATCTGACACAATCCGACCAGGCCGCCACCGACCCGGTCGCGGTGGCGCAATCCCTGCTCAACGCGCCCTATCTCTGGGCCGGCAATTCGGCAGCCGGCGTCGATTGCTCGGGCCTCGTGCAACTCTCCCTCCATGCCGCCGGCCTTCCCTGCCCCGGCGACAGCGATCTGCAACAGGCCATCGGCCAGGACATCCCGGCCACCGTCCCGCTGCAACGCGGAGACCTGTTGTTCTGGAAAGGCCATGTCGCAATGATGACCGGCCCCGACCGGCTGATCCATGCCAATGGCTACACGATGTCGGTCGCCTATGAGGATCTGACCGCCGCCACCACCCGCATCGGCAGCCATTACGGCGGAGAGATCATCGCCCGCCGCCGCCTCTGATCCCTCTTCCTCCTGACAAAAATACTCCGGGGGGATCGGGGGCTGGCCCCCGCCCTCTGCCTGCCTCAATCGACCGGCCGGATCAGCTTCTTCTCCAGCACCCGCAGCACCTGCTCCAGTTCATGCCCGCGCCGCAGCACCTGGCCGCCCTCACCCAGCACCGCATAGATCCCTTGTTTCTGCCTGAGCTTCGGGCGCTTTTCGATCCGGTAAAGCGGGTTCTCGGCGCTGCGGCGAAAGACCGAGAACACCGCCACATCGCGCCCATGCGAAATGCCGTAATCGCGCCATTCGCCGGCCGCCACCATCATCCCGTAAAGTCTCAGGATCACAGAGAGTTCCTGCCTCTGAAAGGCGACGATCTCCGGCACATTCCCGCCCGCCGGAAAGGGAAGGGGCGCTTCCATGTTCATGGGTTCAGTCTGCCTGCCTCCAGGCCACAAATCAAGCGCCCCGCGTCATCCCGGCGTTACAGGCCTATTGCAAACCGGCCGCTGCCCGGATTTCACCCGTCACCAGCCCGCGCCAGTTCTTCTGAACCGGGTTGAGCCAGCGCGTGACCTGCGGATCCCCGGCCTCAACCACGCCCAGCCGCACCAAAAGCGCCGCAATCGCCGCCTCTGCCGCGCGGAATGTGCCATCGACCGCCTTCACCGCAATGCCGATGCCGCGCTCGGGGAGGATGCCGATAAACACGCCTTCGGCACCGATCTTCACCGCCGCCCGCCCCCGAGCCGCCCGCATCAGCCCGGTGCAGGATCGTCCCTCGCCCGCGACCAGATCGGGATGCGCCATCATCGCCTCGCGCAGCGCAATCATCGCATCACCCCTCGCGCCCTGGCCCGGCCTTGCATTGGCAAAGCCCGCCATCGCACGGCCCAGCCCCTCAAGGCTCAGCGCGAAATTCGGTGCGGAACAGCCGTCGATGCCCCAGCCGGAAATCTCCTCGCCCGCGACCTCTTCGGTCGCCGCGCGGATGGCGCGCTGCAGCGGATGGTCGATCTCGTGATAGTCTGGGCCCCAGCCCTGGTGCTGCACCACGGTCAGAAAACCGCAATGCTTGCCCGAACAGTTATTGTGCAGCTGGCAGGGCGCCTCACCCTCGCGGATCAGCCGGTTGCGCTCCTCCCGGTCTCCCGGCTCATGCGCGCCGCAACGCAGATCCGGCTCGGCCAGGCCCAGATCGGACAGCCAGCGCCCGGTCTTTTCCACATGCAGCCGCGCGCCCTCATGGCTGGCACAGGCCAGCGCCAGATGCTGGCTTCCCAGCCGCCGTTCCGCCGCCGCGCCGGTCTCGATCAGCGGCAGCGCCTGGATCATCTTGCAAGACGAGCGCGGGAAAATCACCGCTGAAGGGTTGCCCCAGGCCTCGACAATGCCCTTGGCATCGCAGATCACCGCATGGCCCAGATGGGTGCTTTCCAGCACCCCGCCGCGCCACAACTCGGCCAGCGGAGCCGCACCACTATCGACCCTGCGACCGTCATTTCCCGTTTTCCGCGCCATTCCGTCCCTCACAGATGTGCGATTTTCTGCGCAGAGGGCTTTTACCCCCTGCCATTTTTAAGTATTTCTGCAATATCGGGTTCAGAAAGCGCCTGCCAGATCTGAATGGCCAGCCGGAATGGCAGCAAGACTCAAGACTGAGGCAAGGCGTAAACAGAGGCAAGAGACAGCTTGGAGGCTGCGTCAGACATATGACTATCGCCCTTCGTCGCGCCATTGGCGTCTGCGCAATCACATTGGCCGCCCCTTTCGCGGCATCGGCCCAGGAATCGACCAATCGCGTCAATTCGATGACCGACTGGAACGTCTTTGTCGACGCGAACCCGAAAGAATGCTGGGGCGTGTCCAAGCCGATAGAATCCATCAACACCAAGGATGGCGCCCCGGTCTCGGTCCGGCGCGGCGACATCCTTTTGTTCGTGACCTATCGCCCGGGTGCGGCGCCGCAGGTCTCGTTCACCGGCGGCTATCCGTTTGCCAGCGGCTCGACCGTTTCGGTCGCAGTCGGCGGCACCACATTCGAGCTGTTCTCGGATGTCGAATGGGCCTGGTCGGGCTCGGCCGAGGATGATGCCGCACTGATCCGCGCGCTGCGGGGCGGGGCCGATGCGGTCATCTCGGCGCGTTCGGGCCGGGGTACCCAGACCAGCGACAAGTTCAGCCTGCGCGGCTTCTCGGCCGCTATGGATGATGCGGCAGCCCGCTGCAAGTAATCCCGGATACCGGCAGAATTTCCGCGCCCCACCCCGGTGGGGCGCTTTCATTTTCGGCGGGAATCGCGTATAGCGCCCCGACACAACAGCCAGATCGCCTGTAACAAGGCTCAATCCTGAAGGATCTGCCAGATGAACGACCTCTCCCCCACCCCGGTGGTTGCTGCCCCGATAACGCAGGACGTGATGACGATTCCGCGCAAATTGCCGGCCAGCGACAAGGTGAACCTGGTCGGCCTGACCCGCGCGCAACTGAAGGATGCCCTTATCGCCGCCGGCACGCCCGAGAAACAGGCGAAGATGCGGCTCGGCCAGATCTGGCAATGGGTCTACTATTGGGGCGTGCGCGATTTCGCCCTGATGACCAATCTTGCGAAAGACTACCGCGCGCTGCTGGCTGCGAAATTCGAGATCGCGCTGCCAGAGATCGTAACCCGCCAGGTCTCGGCCGATGGCACCCGCAAATATCTTCTGCGCATCGCCGGCGGCCATGAGGTCGAGGCGGTCTATATCCCCGAGGAAGGCCGCGGCACGCTTTGCGTCTCATCTCAGGTCGGCTGCACCCTGACCTGTTCCTTCTGCCATACCGGCACGCAAAAACTGGTGCGCAACCTGACAGCGGGCGAGATCGTCGGCCAGGTCATGCTGGCCCGCGACGACCTTGGCGAATGGCCCGAACCCGGCCAGGGCTCGACGGGTGAGCGCCTTCTGTCCAACATCGTGCTGATGGGTATGGGCGAGCCGCTTTACAATTTCGACGCCGTCCGCGACGCGATGCTGATCGTGCGCGATGATGAGGGCATCGCTTTGGGCCGCCGCCGTATCACGCTGTCGACCTCGGGCGTGGTGCCGGAAATCGCCCGTTGCGCCGAGGAAATCGGCTGCCAGCTGGCAATCAGCTTCCACGCCACCACCGATGAAGTGCGCGACCGTCTGGTCCCGATCAACAAGAAATGGAACCTCGCCACGCTTCTGGGCGCGCTGCGCGATTACCCGCGCCTGTCGAATTCGGAACGCATCACCTTTGAATATGTCATGCTGAAAGGCGTGAACGATTCCGATGCCGATGCGCGCCGCCTGGTCAAGCTGATCCAGGGTATCCCGGCTAAGATCAACCTGATCCCCTTCAACGAATGGCCCGGCTCGCCCTATGAGCGTTCGGACTGGGAGCGGATCGAGGCTTTCGCCGATATCATCTACAAAGCCGGCTATGCCTCGCCGATCCGCACGCCGCGCGGCGAGGATATCATGGCCGCCTGTGGCCAGCTGAAATCCGCGACCGAACGCGCCCGCAAGTCGCGCGCGCAGATCGCGGCGGAAACTGCCGGCTGAGTGACTGCTACGGTAATGTCGCAGAGCTGAGACCTGACTGTCAGAAAGCCCCGCTACCTGTCGCGCGATGAAACGCGACGACAGGAGCTCGCCCATGCGCCTCACCCTCAGCCTTGGCCTCACCACTGCTCTGGTTAGTCTGACCGCCCTGCCTGCCATGGCGGAAGAGAAATTCACCGCAACGCTGGCAGGCCATGCATATTTCCCGGCCTTTACCATGGTGACCCCGCCCGCCGACGCGCCGCGCGACCTCTGGGTCTCGGGGAAGTTCACCGGCAAGACCCGCAACGAGGCGCCGATGAGCGTGATGGGCGATACCGGCAAGGCTTACGGCGCGCATCCGACAGGTATCTCGCTGCCGTTCATCGGCCAGCCGGTCCAGGGCATGTCAGGTTTTGCGATGAACCGCGCGGAAGATGGCAGCTGGTTCACGCTGACCGATAACGGGTTTGGGTCCAAACTGAATTCCCCCGATGCGATGCTGACGTTCCACCGCATGGCGCCCGATTTCACCTCTGGCAAGGTCGAGCGGCTGGAGACCGTGTTTCTGAAGGATCCCGATCATGTCGTCCCCTTCCGCATCGCGAATGAGGGCACCGACCAGCGCTATCTGACCGGCTCCGATTTCGACCCGGAATCGATCCAGTTCCTTGATGGCGAGATCTGGATCGGCGAGGAATTCGGCCCCTTTATCCTGTGCATCGGCCTCGATGGCGTGGTGAAATCGGTGCATCAGACCATGATGGACGGCGCGGCGCTGACCGGCCCCGACACTCCCGGCACCGTGGTTCCCGCCATCGCCGGCACCGATTACCGGGTCCAGCGTTCGGGCGGCTATGAGGGCATGGCGCTGCAGCCGGGCACCGGGCTCCTCTGGGGGATGCTGGAGAAACCGCTGCTGGCTGACGGCGGCGAGACCGAGGGTGATTTCCTGCGCGTCTTCACCTTCGACACCACCAAAGCGGACTGGACCGGCGCGACCTATAAGTTCCGCCTGGCCGAGGGTGCCAAAGCGATCGGCGATTTCAACTTTATCGACGAGACCCGCGCTTTGGTGATCGAGCGCGACAATGGCGAAGGCACCGCCGCGCTGGCCTGCGCCGAAGGGGCCGATGAGATGTCCGCTTGCTACCCGCAGCCGGCGCGCGTCAAGAACATCGTGCTGGTCGATACCGCTTCGGTCGATGCCGATGGCTTGCTGAAGCGCATCGCCCATATCGACCTGTTGGATATCCAGGACCCTGACGGCAAGGCGCTGGCCGGTCTGAAACCGGCGGAAGGACCGTTCACTTTCCCCTTCTTCACCATCGAGGACGTGGCCCGCGTGGACGAGACCCATATCATGGTCGCCAATGACAACAATCTGCCCTTCTCGGGCGGGCGCGAGATTGGCCAGGCTGCGGATAATGAATTCATCCTGCTCTCGGTGCCGGAACTGCTGGCGGCGAAGTAACCGCCGCCGACAGAGATGATCGCAAAGGCCGGGGAATCCCGGCCTTTGTCATGGCACCGCTGGCTGCGGCATCCGGGGCCTGGGCAAAGCCTCGCTTGACGGGTGGTGGCGGGATGCTACCCCTGTCACATGTCGCTCCCCATCCTCTCCAATCAAACCGCCCGCCGCATCTTTCTTGATCGCCACGCGCTGGCCGAGGCGCCGACCGGCCCCGCCACCGGCGCCGGGCTGGCCGCGCTGATCGACCGGATCGGCTTTGTGCAGATCGACAGCATCGCCACGGTCGGACGGGCACATGACATGATCCTGCACGCCAGGCGGCAAAGCCACCGGCCGGACGGGATGAAACCGCTGATCGAGCGCGACCGGCATTTATGGGAACACTGGACGCATGACGCCTCTGTCCTGCCGGTCTCGGTCTTTCCGCATTGGCATCACCGCTTCGACCATAATCGGAAGACGCTGGTAAAGCGCTGGACCGGCTGGCAGAAACCGGGGTTCGAAGCGGAATTCGACCGCGTGCTGCAGCATGTTTCCGACCATGGGCCGGTCACCGCCGCCGATTTCAGCAAAGACAGCCCGCGCGAAAAGGGCAGCTGGTGGGACTGGCACCCATCCAAGGCGGCGCTGGAATATCTCTGGCATTCCGGCGCGCTGGCGATCACGCGGCGCGACGCGTTCCGCAAAGTCTATGATCTGACCGAGCGGGTGATCCCGGTCGGTCTGCACCAGCACCGTCCGGACCGCGAGGAGACGACAGACTGGGCCTGCCGTTCGGCGCTGGACCGGCTGGGCTTTGCAACCAGCGGCGAGATTGCCGCCTATTGGCGCGCGATTTCCTCTTCGGAAGCGCAGGCCTGGTGCCAGGCGGCCCTGGCGCGGGGCGAGATCACAAAGGCCAGGATCGAGGGCTGGCAGGGGCAAAGCCGCGAGGTCTTTCTCTGGCCACAAACCCTGACCGAAATTCCGCCCGAGCCCCCGGGGCGGGTCCGGATCCTCTCCCCCTTCGATCCCGCTTTGCGCGACCGTAAACGGGCAGAGTTCCTTTTCGGCTTTTTCTACCGGATCGAAATCTACGTCCCGGAAGAGCAGCGGCAATATGGCTATTACGTCTTTCCCGTGCTGGAGGGCGACCGGATCATCGGCCGGATTGATGTAAAGGCATTTCGCGCCGAGGGTTGCCTGCGGGTGACGGGTTTCTGGCCCGAACCAGGCATCCGCATCGGGGCGGGAAGGCGCGCCAGGCTTGAGGCCGAGCTGGAGCGGCTCGCCCGCTTTGCCGGATGTGCCGAACTGGTCTGGCACCCAGGATGGGATCGCTCGGCGGCCTGAAACCTCTTGTCGCCGGACCTGCCTGCCAAAAACGGTGGTCCACTCAGTGATCCGCCCGGCTTTGCGTTTCCGGGCGGGATATTACGTCTTATCTCTGAATACCGTGTCAGGTCATACCGCTGCTCAGAAATCTTCCCAATGCGGTTCGCCGCCATGGGTGCCTGTGCGGGAAATCGGCACTGGCTGGAAGCCTTCAGGGGTGCGGGCGACCGGCTGAATCCGGATTTCCGGCATCAGCTTTGCCGCTTCCTTGCCGGCCGGAACCACAAAACGCGAGAGGGTCTCGCTCAGCTTCTGCGCATCATTGTGCAGCGCATCGGAGGAAGTCGTGCTCTGTACCACGACGGCGGCATTGCGCTGCGTGACCTCATCCAGCTGTTTGACGCCGGTATTGATTTCCGACAGACCCAGCGACTGTTCCCGGGCCGAGGCCGCGATATCGGCAATCAGGGTGGTCACTGAGTGGATCCGTTCGATCATCCGGTTCAGGGCCGAGCCCGTCTCATGCACCAGAGCCGAGCCCGCTTCGACCTGCTCGGTCGACTGGCTGATCAGGCGTTTGATCTCGCGGGCCGATTCAGAGGCGCGCTGTGCCAGCGAGCGGACCTCGGACGCGACCACCGCAAAGCCCTTGCCGGCCTCCCCCGCGCGGGCCGCTTCGACGCCGGCATTCAGCGCCAGAAGATTGGTCTGGAAGGCGATATCATCGATCACATCGGTGATGCGGGTGATCTGGCGCGAGCTTTGCTCGATCTGCTCCATCGCGGTGATGGCGCGGTGGACAACCTGACCGCTCTCTTCGGCCTGACGCCCGTTTTCCGCCATCTGGGTGTCGGCATTGGCGGCATTCTCGGCCGTCGACTGCACGCTGGCGGTCAGCTCATCCAGCGCGGCGGCGGTTTCCTCCAGCGTGGCCGCCTGGGTCTCGGTGCGGTTCGACATATCCTGCGAGATCGTGTTGAATTCAGCGGCCCCACTGTCGATCGAGCCCGCGATCTGACGGATCATCACCATGGTCTCGGCCAGCATATCGACCACACCATTGAAATTCTGACGCAATTCCTCATAGCGCAACGGGAAGGGATCATCGCCCGGATTGGCAATTGCTGCCGTCAGATCCAACCCCGAAAGCCGGGAAAGCGAATCCGACAGGTCGCGCACCACCCGGCTCTGCTCGGCCTCACGGCGGGTGGATTCCTGGCTCATCGCCTCGGTCTCGGTGACCGAGCGGCGCCAGTCCTCGAAACCGCGCGCAAATGTGCCGATCTCGTCCTGGCGATGCAGCGCCGGCACCTCGACCGTGGCGTCACCGCCCCGGATCCGCTCCAGCACCTGCGAAAGCGATCCCAGCGGCCGCAACAGGCCCCGATTTGCAAGGAACAACAGCAGCGCACCGATCAGCGAGGCAATCGCCACGCCGATCACACCCTGCGTCTCGGCCGAGCGCAGATCGCCGCGCAATACGGATTCCGGCACGAAATTGCACAGGATGCCGATGATCGCGCCCTCAAGATTGCGGATCGGGATCAGGTTGACGGAATAGGTTTCGCCAAACAGCTCTGCCGAGCCCATATAGCGCTCGCCGCGCAGGATAAAGGGGCGGGCCGGGTGGTCGAGGCCCAGCGGCGAATCCACCCAGCGGCGCCCGGCCTCGTCAAATATGCTGGTGGTCACGCGGAAGAAATCGCCCCGCGCCTCATCCCAGCGGAGAACCGAAAACTGTGTGCCGGCGGTCTTCTTCGCCTCATCAACCATGGTGTGATTGCTGAAGGTCGGGATCCCGTCCCAGACCGCATCGGCGATATTTCCGTTTTCATCAATCTGATAGCTGAGGCCGGAAAAGGTATCCTGCGTGATCTCGGCTGTCATACGCGAGGCCATCAGGATCAGGGTCTGGAGCCGTTCCTCGACCACCTGCGAGACCTTGTAGCTGGAGAGCCAGACACCGACCCCCCCGACAATCAGGAACATCATCAGCGAAAGGCCGGTCAGCTTGGTGACGAGGCCGAGTGAGCGCAGCCGTTTCATTGGATAAACCCCCGGGGTCAGACATGTTGTCCCGGGACCCTCGGGCAGGCGGGTGTAGATTCGGTTAGTGGCCATTGGGATGGCTCAAATTGTCTCTATTATTCCCCTGCAATGCTGATCTTGCCCGATGGGCCGGGCCTGGTGCTTCCCGCCCCCGTGTCGCCCCGCTATAGAGGCTTTATGCGACAGACCCTTTCCGAGATTTACGAGGCCCGGGTGGCCGATGGCAGCCTGCGCCCCGACCCTGCGCAGCGCGCGGTTCTGCCGCTGCTCGAAGAGCTCCGCCAATGGCTTGAAAGCCGCCCGCCGCAAAAAGGCGGCTTCCTGTCGGGCCTCTTTGGCAAGGCGCCCCCCGCACCGCCGAAAGGGCTCTACCTCTGGGGCGGCGTCGGACGCGGTAAGTCGATGATGATGGATCTGTTCACCGATGCGACCGCGATCACCGCGAAACGCCGGGTCCATTTCCATGCTTTCATGCAGGAAATCCATCACGGCATGCATGAGGCGCGCAAAACCGGTGTCGAGGATGCGCTGGCGCCGGTGGCGACAAAGATCACCCGCGAGCTGCGGCTGCTGGCCTTTGACGAGATGCAGATCACCGATATCACCGATGCGATGATCGTGGGGCGCCTGTTCGAGAAGTTCTTCGCAGCGGGGCTGGTGGTGGTGGTGACCTCGAACCGGCCACCCGAGGATCTGTACAAGAACGGGCTGAACCGGCAGCTTTTCCTGCCTTTCATCGACATTCTGCGCGAAAAGCTGGTGATCCATGAGATCGTCAGCGCCAATGATTACCGCCAGCACCGGCTGACCGGGGCGCAGGTCTGGTTCCAGCCGGCCGGCAGCAACCGGGGTCGGATCGACGCGATCTGGAACGACCTGACCGGCGCCGCGCCGGGCGCTGCACTGCGTCTTCCGGTCAATGGCCGCGAGGTGGAACTGCCGCGATTTGCCAGCGGTGTCGGGAGGGCGAGCTTTTACGACCTCTGCGCCCGCCCGCTGGGCGCGGCAGATTTCCTGGCCATTGCCAGCGCCTGCCGGGTGCTGATCCTTGAGGATATTCCGCAGCTTTCGGCCTCGAATTACAATGAGGCAAAGCGGTTCGTGACGCTGATCGACGCGCTTTATGAGGCGAAGGTGCGGCTGATCGCCTCGGCCGCCGATGAACCGGAGCGGCTTTACCTGGAAGGCACCGGCGCTTTTGAATTCGAACGTACGGCCAGCCGGCTGCGCGAAATGCAGGACGCGACCTGGGGGAGCGATCACCAGGATTCCGGTGCTGCATGAGGGGGCCAGCCCCCTCGGCCCTTTCAGGGCCTCACCCCCGGGATATTTAAGGACAGATGAAAGACCCCATCATTTCATCTGTCCTAAAATATCCCCGATGGAGCGGGTGGAGGTGTGCCTTTAAGGCCTTGAAATCACTTACCCCGGCTCCGCGAGTGCATCCCGCTGTGTTAAAGCTTTGTGCCACACGTGACACACAGGAAATATCGCTGTTCAGGCTGGCAGAGGCAAGGAATGATCCCGGCGCTCCGCGCTGGTCGTTCAGCTAGAAAACGCACGGTTTTCATACCAGGGCCAAGGCAAGGCTCGGCAGAAATCGCAGCCATAGATGGTTGCGGGACAGGATCCCAGAAATTCTTGCCTTTGCATCGGCAGCACTGGCAAGATCCAAAATCCCTTGCAGCATAAGACGATTTCGCAAGCGACATATGCGCAAGTTGACGCCCTCTCAGCGCGCAAGTGATTACTGTTGCTGCAACGGGATCTCAGGCCAATCGTCCGGCACCAGCGCGGGAGGTTTCGACCAGGGCGGCCCGACGAGGGAGCGCTGAAACCAGTCTTCGCGAAGGTTCGCGTGTTCGGTAACAATGAGCTGGAAGCCAGGGGCATGCTCCGCAACGAACTCGTGGAGCGTCTCGAAAAGCCTTCGAACCGCGCCCAGATCCACATCTTCCTGACGTTCGGTTTCGTCGACGGAACCTCCTGCGGCTTCATAGGAAGCATTGGATGGAAAACAGACCTGGCTGGGTTGGTCGATAAGAAGGAAACGCGGAACCGGGTGATCGTAGGTCGCCGCGAAACGGTGCAGAGAAAGGAGGGCTGAAAGGTGGTAGGCGAGATGGTTCTCTCCACCGCCGGTGCGGCTCATATATATCGGCCGACCCGGCCGGTCGATCACCACAGTCAAGTGGTGGAGATCAAGCCGCGCAGGGAATTCGGCAAACTCCCCGCCGAGGGCGGAGATGTAACCCGACATGTGCAGGCCGATATTGCTCAGGGTCGACATCAGTCGGGCGTCGGAGTCGTCGGATCCCAGCCGCTCTTCGAGATCAGTGACCCTCGCCTTGAAGCGACGCTCCTCGGTTTGGAGACGGATCAGTTCCGCATTCAGGACAAGTCCTTCAAGAAAAAGGCTCACACGCCCCACCACACGCGACGCGGCCGTGTTCCTGTTTCCGAGAGTCTTCGCCATCTCACTGGATGAGATCACGGATGCAGATCTGCCACCGCCGCCGAAGATCACCTATTCCATCCTTGAACGCTGCCGGACCCGGGCGAACCCCGGACTGGCAGCGAGCCGTATGATGGCCCATCTCGGTCGTCTGATCGGGTAAACTGCGGTTGACGCCCCTGCCCCGGCAAAGCGGTGCGCAAAGCCAGGCCCGGATCACTGTCCGGGCGCAGGCAACACCACCACGGCCCCGTCCAGAGTAGCAGGAATCCAGAGGCGGTTGCTGTCTGCATCAAAGGCGAAGTGGGCCGGTCCCTGAACGGGCATCTCCATGCAGACCTCCAACGCAGCGCCAGTGACCGGATCGACGTTCAGCATGACACCGGGTTGGGGCATCAGGCTGATCCGGTCCGAGACGAGAAGATTTCCATCCGGCAGCAGGGCCACGCCATCGGAAACGCCGAAGGGGCTGTCCGGGATCTGGCGCGGCCTTCTGCCTTCGACCAGGTGAAAGCATGCCCGCCGCCGAAGTCTGCCCCAAGGGCGACGATCATGGCCTCTTCGCGTGTGTCATCCCAGACAATACCGTTCGCGCCAGGAATCCCTTCGGCCAGCAGGGTGAAGCCTTCGGTCTTCGAATCAAGCCCATAGAGTTGTCCGCGCAAGGTATCACTGACCAACAGGCGCCCGCCGGCGACAGCAATGTCGTTGAGCAGGCAGGGCTGCACGCAGCCCATCTGTACGACGAAGCTCTGCTTGCCGGTCTGAAGATCAAAGCCGACGATCCTGTCGATGTCGGCGACATAGAGCGTGCCGTCCATCCACCACCGGCAGCGCATTGATTGCCACCTGCAGCTCCCGCAGCGGCGAGGGTTCGGCGTAGACCCGTTCGTTGGTGTCGTCGCCCTCGTGCCCGACCAGCTCGATCCGGAGCAGCTTCGGGATCGTCGTCACCCGCGACAGCCTGTCATTGACGAAGTGCCGGAAGGAATGGTTGGCAAAGCCTTTCGGGTTCACCGTTCCGAACTCGGACGCGGTCCGGCGCATCCTCACCCCGGACCGCATATCGCCCGCCAGCATCGCCAGCGTGGTCTCCAGCGTCGACAGATCGGCAGGGGTGGCGCCATCCCCGATCAGGCGGTCGATGATTGGCGGCTCAGGATCGGCCCCGGGGACCGTGCCCGGCCATCAGCCGCCAGGCGGTGGCGGTCGCCCGGTCGGCCCGGATATCGCTCGCAGCCGGGCCCACCGGATCCATCCGGGTCACCCGATCCAGCCCGCGGATCGGGGCCAGTTCTTCCGTGATCACGTGGGGCAGCCAGGTGCGGGCGCCCTCTGCCGAGATCAGTTGCGGGTCAGATCATCAAACATGCGATCACTCTCGACGGTCAGCTTCCGGGCGATCATACAGGCTTCCGCCCGCAATCCGGTCCGCAAAGACAGCTGCAACATGTCGATAGACGTGGATAACCTCGGCACCCGCCGGCGCCAGCAGAAGACGGCCCCGCGCCGGAAAAGATGAAGGTGTTTGCCCATGACGGCCCCCGAAAAGAGGCGGGCCTGGCGACCACGGGCCGGGAATGTGTGACACATCTGTGTGACGCCATGGGGTGAGTCGCTGACTTACCTCATTGACTTAAAAGCACAAACAGCCACCGCCGCCTCCAAACATCCTCGCCAGAGGCCTTCGCCGATAAGTCAGAAACGTGCGATTAACCGTAGAGGGCCTGCCAGATCAGCCGCAATGCCATAGCGGTCGATGTGATCACGAGAAGCGGCCGGATCAGCCGCGCTCCGATCCGCATTGCCAGCCTCGCCCCGATCCAGGCGCCAAGCGTCTGGGTCACCGCCATGCCAAGACCCAGCGCCCAGAGCACATTACCCGACGGGATGAACACTGCCAGCGAGCCGAGATTCGAGGCGAAATTCAGCATTTTGGTATGGGCGGTTGCTTTCAGGATGCCATAGCCCGCCAGCAGCACGAACCCCATCATAAAGAAGCTGCCGGTGCCGGGGCCAAAGAACCCGTCATAGGCCGCGATGGCCGGCACGATGGTGAAGGAGAAGGCCGCAGGCCTCATCCGCTGTACCCGGTCCTGGTCGCTCATGCCTTTGCGGAAGGCGAAGAAGGCCGCAACTGCGATCAGGACCACTGGCATAATGATCCTGAGCACCTCAGCCGACATCAGATGCGCCACCATTGCGCCCGCAGCCGCCGCCAGCGCAGAGATCAGCGCCATCGGGAGCTGTTCCGACAGCCGCACATGCCCCGCTTTCGCGTAGGTCAGCGCAGCGGTGCCGGAGCCGAAGCTCCCCTGCAATTTGTTGGTCGCCAGCGCCTCGATCGGCGATACACCCGCCAGCAGCAAGGCCGGCACCGTGATCAGCCCGCCACCGCCAGCGATGGAATCGATCAGCCCGGCAACAAAGGCCGCAAGCATCAGCAGAAGCGCAAGATCGGTTGCGATTTCAAACATCTCAGAGGTCCAGCCTGCGGCTTACCCGTCCGACCACTTCACCGCCTTTCAATGCCCAGCCGGGATCGGCACTGTAATCGGCAAATCCGATCCGGGCGTAATAGGCGAGGCCAGGGCGGTTATCGGCGCGGATGGTGGCGTTCAGCACCCTGACCCCGGCGGCGCGGGCGACTGTCCTTGTGGTGGTGAACAGGGCCTGGCCGATGCCGCGTGCCTGGATCTCCGAAGAGACAAAGGTGCCGATCTCGGCCCAGCCTTCGGGCAGAGCCGGGTTCAGGCCGACGGTCTGGAAACCGGCCAGCTGGCCCGCGATTTCGGCGACATGGCAGCAGATGCCGTGCTCGGGCGGCGCGATGTAGCTTGCGATGATCTGCGCCTCGCCGCGTTCATCCTCATAGGCGGTGGTGCCCCCCTGCCGGATGATGCGGTTTTGCAGCGCGGTCATGGAGGCCGCATCCGCCAGTTCCGCGCGACGGATGATCATGCCGCAAACTCCTCGCGACGATACCCCTGCAGATAGAGCAGCGCGGTCAGATCGCCATGATTGACCCGGATCTTCGCCTCTTCCTGCACCTTCGGTTTGGCATGAAGCGCAACCCCGGTGCCGGCGCGGTGCAGCATCGGCAGATCATTGGCGCCGTCTCCGACCGCGATCACCTGATCCGCCCCGATACCAAGCCGCGCGGTGATCTCTTCCAGCGCGGTCACCTTGGCCTCTTTCCCAAGGATCGGATCGGCGACCTCACCGGTCAGCCGCCCCTCTGCCACCAGCAGCGTATTGGCGCGGTTCTCGTCGAAGCCGAGCCGCGCCGCAATTGCCCCGGTAAAGGCCGTGAACCCGCCCGAAACCAGCGCCGTATAAGCGCCATGCGCCTTCATCGTTTTCAGGAGCATCCCGCCGCCCGGCATCAGGGTGATGCGGTCGCGGATCACACCCGCGATCACGCTTTCCGGCAGCCCCTTGAGCAGCCCCACGCGTTCGCGCAACGCGGCATCAAAATCGAGCTCGCCATTCATCGCCCGCGCGGTGATCCCGGCGACATGGGCCCCCACCCCGGCCTCATCGGCAAGCTCGTCGATACATTCCTGGCGGATCATCGTGCTGTCCATATCGGCGATCAGCAGGCGTTTCCGGCGCCCCGCCTCCGGCTGAATCGCCAGATCAAGTTTCAGCGCCTGCAGATCGAGCCAGACCTGACCGGCATTGTCCGGCACGCTTTCAATCGCGAATTCCGCCGCCACGCCCGGATCAAGCCAGCACCCATCGCCGCCACCCCAGGCATTGCGCAGACTCTCGACCGTTTCGCGGTTCAGAATCGGGGTCTCGGGGCTGCTGAGCAGGGTGGCGATGAACATCTGACCTCCGGCGCGGATGGGAAATTCGCTCTGGAATTACGCGCTTTCCCGGGCCAAGGCCAGCGGCTGAAGGGTCTTTTGCGCCTGCATCCTTTGCGCCGCATTGCAGCGATTGACATTATCATTAAATGATCCATACGCTACCTTAATGGAAATAATCTTGCGCACCAAATTCAGAACCCGAGGCAGAGATGAGTGAAGGCCAGACCCAGGGCAGCCCCTCCATGGTGAGTGGGGCAGAAAAACCGGTGAAAGAGAAGCCCTGGCTTTTCCGCACCTATGCCGGGCACTCCACCGCCAGCGCCTCGAATGCGCTCTATCGCGGCAACCTCGCCAAGGGGCAGACGGGTCTGTCCGTCGCCTTCGATCTGCCGACGCAAACCGGCTATGACAGCGACCATGAACTGTCGCGCGGCGAGGTCGGCAAGGTCGGCGTGCCGGTCTGCCATCTCGGCGATATGCGGGCTTTGTTCAACGACATTCCGCTGGAGCAGATGAACACCTCGATGACGATCAACGCGACGGCGCCCTGGCTGCTGGCGCTTTATGTCGCGGTGGCGGAAGAACAGGGCGCCGATATCTCGCAACTGCAAGGCACGGTGCAGAACGATATCATCAAGGAATATCTCTCGCGCGGCACTTATATCTGCCCGCCGAAACCCTCGCTGCGGCTGATCACCGATGTTGCGGCCTGGACGGGCAAGAACCTGCCCAAATGGAACCCGATGAATGTCTGTTCCTACCACCTGCAAGAGGCCGGAGCGACGCCCGAGCAGGAGCTGGCCTTTGCCCTCGCCACCGCCTGCGCGGTGCTTGATGACCTGAAGGGCAAGGTCGCCGAGAAGGATTTCCCGAAGATGGTCGGGCGGATTTCCTTCTTCGTGAATGCCGGCATCCGGTTTGTCACCGAGATGTGCAAGATGCGCGCCTTTGTCGATCTCTGGGCCGAGATCTGCCGCGACCGTTACGGCATAACCGACGAGAAATACTCGCGTTTCCGCTACGGCGTACAGGTCAACAGCCTTGGCCTGACCGAGCCGCAGCCGGAGAACAACGTCTACCGCATCCTGATCGAGATGCTTGCCGTGACGCTGTCGAAACGCGCCCGCGCGCGCGCCGTGCAACTGCCCGCCTGGAATGAGGCGCTTGGACTGCCCAGGCCCTGGGATCAGCAATGGTCGCTCAGGATGCAGCAGATCCTCGCCTATGAGACCGACCTCCTGGAATATGACGACCTCTTTGACGAGAACCCGGCGATTGACCGCAAGGTCGAGGCGCTGAAAGCCGGCGCACGGGAGGAACTGGCGCAGATCGACGCCATGGGCGGCGCCGTGGCTTCGATCGAATATATGAAATCGCGGCTGGTCGAAGCCAATGCCGAAAGGATCGGCCGGATCGAGACGCAAGAGACCATCGTGGTCGGCGTCAACCGCTGGCGCGAGACGGAACCCTCGCCGCTCACCACCGGCGATGGTGCGATCATGGTGGTTGATGAGGCCGCCGAGGCCGATCAGCTTGGTCGGCTCCGCGCCTGGCGTGAGGCGCGGGACGAGGCCAGGGTTCGCGCCGCGCTTGACGATCTGCGCGCGGCAGCGGCCGAGGGGCGCAACATCATGCCGCCCTCGATTGCCGCCGCCAAAGCCGGCGCCACCACCGGCGAATGGGGAGAGACCGTCCGCAAGGCCTTTGGCCAGTATCGCGGGCCCACGGGTGTGTCGAAAAACCCCTCGAACCGCACCGAAGGGCTGGAGCCGATCCGCGAGGCGGTCTCGGCCGTCTCGGCCCGGCTTGGGCGTCAGCTTTCCTTCCTTGTCGGCAAGCCCGGCCTAGACGGTCATTCGAACGGCGCCGAACAGATCGCCGCCCGCGCCCGCGATTGCGGCATGGAGATCCATTACGAGGGCATCCGCCTCACCCCCGCCGAGATCGTCGCGGCGGCGGCGGATCAGGACGTGCATGTCGTCGGCCTCTCGATCCTCTCGGGCAGCCATATCCCGCTGATCTCCGACACGATGGAGCGGATGCGGGCAGCGGGCCTGACGGTGCCGGTCGTGGTCGGCGGCATCATCCCCGAGGAGGACGCGGTGAAACTGCGCGCCATGGGCGTCGCCGCCGTCTATACACCCAAGGATTTCGAGCTGAACCGGATTATGATGGATATCGTGACCCTTGTGGATCCGGAAGAAGAGGCCGCCTGAACGGCAGGAATTCCCGCCATTGTGCCCCAGGGCGATATGACTGAAACTGCCCTGGTCCCTTTGCCGGTGCGGTGGTTAAATGCGCAAAATCCTGACTGGCATGGCGGTTGCGGCCCTGATGGCCCAGCCTCTTCATACCCAACCGGTGAGCGCCGAAGCGTCCTCCCCGATGCCGGAGGAGCTTTCTTACCGGCTTGAGGATCAGCGCGCGAAATGCAGCGCTGCGGGCGGAACGCTGAAGGGCGAGGATAAGGCGCTGACGCCGGCGGAACTCTCTGCCGCGACGGGCGAATTGCTATGGGTCTATGAAGAGGGCATGCTGAATTGCAGCGCCGGACCGACAGACAGCTATTGCGGCAGCGGCGGCTGCTATGTCTCATTCTGCTTCGGAACGGACGAGCTGGCCGCGCTGATCCACAGCTGGCGGGTCTATATCGAAAAGGGCGTGCCCATTCTGGAAACGGTCTCCAAAGGCGATGATTGCGGCGGCGCGAAAAGCGACACCTGCGTGACCTGGTATATCTGGGCGAATGGCGAGCTCACCCTGTCGGGAAGCGAACCGAAGCCGTGAAGCCGGCAATGTGTACAGGCTCTCAGGCAGAGTGACCGAATCACCCCATCCAAACCAAACAGAGTGAAGGTATTTCGCTGCATTTTCCGGCAATCTGCCTGATTTGCCCTTATACCCATCCTTAAACTGCTTTAATTCGCGCCGTTGTGAACAATCTTTAGGCGAATCGGCAGAAATAGAATGCCTCATCTGGACGAGAGACTTGAATCCATCCTTGCCGAAGTGATCCGGCGCAACCAGGGCGAGCCCGAATTCCACCAGGCGGTGCGTGAGGTTCTCGAAAGCCTCGGCCGCGTGGTCGCCAAACGCCCCGACCTTCTGGAAGACGCGCTGATCGAGCGCATTTGCGAACCCGAACGCCAGATCATCTTCCGCGTGCCGTGGATCGACGATGCCGGCCAGGTCCGCATCAACCGCGCCTTCCGCGTCCAGTTCAACTCGGCCCTTGGCCCCTATAAAGGCGGCATCCGCTTCCACCCATCGGTGAATGTCGGGATCATCAAATTCCTCGGCTTTGAGCAGACGTTCAAAAACGCGCTGACCGGCATGCCGATCGGCGGCGGCAAGGGCGGCTCGGATTTCGATCCCAAGGGCAAATCCGATCGCGAAATCATGCGCTTCTGCCAGTCGTTCATGCTGGAGCTGCACCGTCATATCGGCGAGTATACCGATGTTCCGGCGGGCGATATCGGCGTTGGCGGCCGCGAGATCGGCTTCATGTTCGGCCAGTATAAGCGCCTCACCAACCGTTACGAGGCCGGCGTCCTGACTGGCAAGGCGCTGTTCTACGGCGGCTCGCGTGCCCGGACCGAGGCCACCGGTTACGGCAATACCTATTTCGTGCAATCGATGCTGGGGACCAAAGGCACCTCGTTTGATGGCAAGAAAGTGGTCATCTCCGGTTCGGGCAATGTCGCGATCTACAGCCATGAGAAGGTCACCTCCTTCGGCGGCAAGGTCATCGCGATGTCCGACAGCTCGGGCTATATCGTGGATGAGAACGGCATCGACCTCGCGCTGATCCAGGAGATCAAAGAGGTGCGCCGCGCCCGGATCTCGGAATATCTGCGCATCAAGGGCGAGGGCAAAGGCGTCTGGTTCGTCAAGGCGGGCGAAGGTTCGATCTGGGATGTGGCCTGCGATGTGGCGATGCCCTCGGCGACGCAGAACGAGCTGACCGGCAAGGATGCAAAGGCGCTGGTGAAGAACGGCGTGATCGCGGTGGGCGAAGGCGCCAATATGCCCTCGACCCCGGATGCGGTGCGGATCTTCCAGGAGGCAGGCGTCTTGTTCGCCCCCGGCAAGGCCGCCAATGCCGGCGGCGTCGCCACTTCGGCGCTGGAGATGCAGCAAAACGCCAGCCGCGACAGCTGGACCTTTGATCAGACCGAGGCGCGTCTCGCCATCATTATGAAAAACATCCATGACACCTGCGCCAGCACCGCCGAGGAATTCGGCGCACCGGGTGATTATGTGATGGGCGCGAATATCGCGGGCTTCGTGAAAGTGGCCGAGGCGATGCGCGCGCTTGGCGTGATCTGATCCCTGACCGGACCTGTGAGAGGGCGCGCCCCGCGCGGGGTGCGCCCTTTTTCATGTCTCCCCCTTGCATGAAGCGATTCGCTCCTGTTGTATTGCCCCCCTCTCGCGACAGGAGCCTCCTTATGAAGACCAGAAAACTCGGCCGCCACGGTGTCGGTGCCATTGGCTTTGGCGCCATGTCCTTTGGTGGCATGTTCGGGACAACCGATGAAGCGACCAGCCTTGCCACGCTGGATGCGGCCTGGGATGCCGGGATCACCCATTTCGACACCGCCAATATCTACGGCATGGGCCTGTCCGAGACCGTGATCGGCAGATGGCTGAAAACGCGGGGACATGCGCCGGTGATCGCCACCAAGGCCTCGATCGTCGATGGCACGCCGCGCCGCATCGACAATTCCGACGCCCATCTGCGCAGCGAACTTGAGGCATCGTTGCGGCGGCTGGGCCGCGACCATGTCGAGCTGTTTTATATCCATCGCCGCGAGGCCGGGCGCCCGCTGGAAGAGGTGATCGGCACCCTGTCGCGGCTGATCGAAGAGGGGAAGATCGGCGGCTATGGCCTGTCGGAAATCGCCCCCTCCACGCTGCGCCTCGCGCATGAGATCCATCCCTGCATGGCGGTCCAGAACGAATATTCGCTGTGGAGCCGGCAGCCGGAGCTGGGTCTGATCCAGGCCTGTGCCGAACTGGGCACCACCTTCGTGGCCTTCTCGCCGCTGGCGCGCGGCATGTTGGGCGATACGCCGCTGCCCTTGCCGACCGACGGGTTCCGCGCCCGCAATCCGCGTTTCACCGAACCCGCCTTTTCGCGCAACACGGCGAAAATCGACGCTTTCCGCGTCTTCTGCCGCGAAAGAGGCTGGGCCACGGCGGCCACCGCCCTCGCATGGACATTGCAGCAGGGCGATCACATCCTGCCGATCCCCGGCACCCGCAGCGCGGCCCATCTGTCGGAATGGCTGGCCGCCGAGCGGATCAGCCTCGGTGCGGATGATCTGGCAGCGATCAGCCGCCTCCTTCCCGCCGGCTTTGCCGAGGGTGACCGCTACGGCGATCATCAGCTGCCGGGGGTCGAACGCTATTGCTGAGCGCGACGGGGGCGCAGACAGGCATTGGGCTCCTGCCCCGAAACCATGTCACATTCCGCCCCGCAAGCGGCACAGCGGTAGTGATCAGGGCCGATATGGCGTTCCAGCCGCCAGCGACAGGCGCGGGTCAGGGTGGATCCGCGCCGATAATACCAGAGGCCCAGAAACAGAAACACAAGGCCGATGGGAAGAATAACCATCATCGCGAAACGGCTCCGGCACCTGCATCTCTGGCCAGCCTGCGCCTCCGGCGGGGATATTTAAGGACAGAGGAAGAACTCTGCCGCTTTCATCTGTCCTTAAATATCCCGGGGGTGAGCGCGGCACGCGCGAGGGGGCTGGCCCCCTCTGCCCGGTCAGTCTCAGACCGCGCGCTCGACCATCAGGCTCTTGATTTCCGCAATCGCCTTGGCCGGGTTCAGCCCTTTCGGACAGGTCTTGGCGCAGTTCATAATCGTGTGGCAGCGATAGAGTTTGAACGGATCTTCCAACCCATCCAGCCGTTCACCCGTGATCTCATCGCGCGAATCAATGATCCAGCGATAGGCATGCAGCAGCGCGGCCGGACCGAGATATTTCTCGGAATTCCACCAATAGCTCGGGCAGGAGGTCGAGCAGGAGGCACACATCACGCATTCATAAAGCCCGTCGAGCTTCTTGCGATCCTCAATCGACTGCCGCCATTCCTTGGCCGGGGTATTCGAACGCGTCTCAAGCCAGGGCATGATCGAGGCATGCTGGGCATAGAAATGCGTCAGATCCGGGATCAGATCCTTGATCACCGACATATGCGGCAGCGGGTAGATCTTCACATCCCCCTTGATCTCATCCAGCCCATAGATACAGGCCAGATGGTTGCCGCCATCGATATTCATCGCGCATGACCCACAGATCCCTTCCCGGCACGACCGCCGGAAGGTCAGGGTCGGGTCAATCTCGTTCTTGATCTTGATCAGCGCGTCCAGAACCATGGGCCCGCATTTATCCATGTCGAGATAATAGGTGTCGACCCGCGGGTTCTCGCCGGTATCGGGATCCCAGCGATAGATGCGGAAGGCACGCGTGTTTTTCGCGCCCTCGGGCTTCGGCCAGGTCTTGCCGGTGCGTACCTTGGAGTTTTTGGGGAGCGAAAACTGGACCATGGCTGTTCCTCAGGCTCTGGCTTTGCGCTTAGCGCCGAAATGATTGCCGCCGGGCGCGGGCTCGCGCCGCCGGGCGATGAAGCTGCCGGGCATTCCGATGGGCAGAGGGCTGCGCATCCCCCTCATCCCCGCACCAGCATATTATAGGGGCGGGTCGGCACCTGCCCGGATTTCGAAACCACGCAGGTCTCATAGACCGCTGCCGGGTCACGCCCCATCAGCCAGTCGGACGAGATGTTCAGCTCCAGATCGCTGCGGGGCCTCGTGCCCGAGGGGCCGGAGACGATGCCGATTGCGGCGGTTCCCGTCGGCCCTTTCGCCTCGCGCGCGGCCTGGAGGCACAGCTCTTCCGCACGGTGTACCGGCACCGGGCCACAGGCGGCGACAAGCAGCAACAGAACAGGCAGAGCAAGGCGGAGCATCAGCGCACCTGCGGGATGTTGTAGGTCGAAAAACAGCTCTGCGCCGCCGGGCGCAGCGCGATATTGCGGACATTCTCGCGGGTCTGGGTGCCGGCTTCGACGCCGGTGTCACGCGCCAGTGCCCGGATCTCGGGCATCGAGGCTGCATCGAGAATGCATTCGGTCGCCTGCTGCGCCGGGCCCGCCGGCAGATCCCTCGACACCACCGGCATCACCACGCCATGCGCGATATTGCGGGTGGTCTTATCGGCCAGCGCCTGCGGATCGCAGGCGGCCAGCAGCATCATGGCAGGGATCAGTGCGGCGCGGAGGATCACAGCGAGGCCCCTCCGACTTCCAGCAGATCCGTCGCGGTCAGCGACTGCATCAGGCATTGGGTCGCCTCGGGGCGGCTGGCGATGGTGCGGACCACCGGCCAGGCCTGGGCGGCGCCATTGGTCCCGGCAGAGGCATATTGCGCCAGCTGCACCAGCTCGCCCGTCTGCGCATTGTTGATGACGCAATCGGTATAGGGCGAGACATTGACGCCCGGAAGATATTGGTTCGCCGCGCCATTGACCGCCGTGCGGGCCAGAGAGCGGGTGGTTTCCTGCATCATGCTCTCCCCGGCAACACAGCCCGACAGCGCGACAATCGCGGTCAGCATCAGCGCCTTAGTTGGCAGAACAGCCATAGCCGGTCCCTCCTGTCATGGTTTTACGGCACTGCTTTTCCGGATCCGTGATTTGCGGCGAGGTCCGGATCGGCGCGGCAGCGGGCGCCACCCATCCCCCGGTGGTGTCGATCACCGGGATTGCGCCCCCCGAAGCAGCCTGTGTCGTCTTCGAAACCGGCGCGGCCGGGGCACGGGTGCCTCCTGCCGTTGGCTGGCCGTTAAATGTAACCACCTGGCGCACGGGCTGACCGGTTCTTGCAGCCTCTTCCTCATATTTCCAGTTAAGACATGAAACAAGATCGCGACCTGCAGCCTGGGCATCGCCACGCTTTTCTCGCTCCAGCACATTCGTCTCGGCGAAACATGCCGCCTCGTAGCGCGGAGCGGTGTCTCGTTGCGCGCAAGCAGCCAGACCCAGACACAGGCCGGAAAACACAAAAAAGGCACGAAAGACACGCATCAGAATTTCCGTTCTGCCGGGGCGATCTTCTTCAGACTGATACCACCATCCGCCTCGGTCGTCAGCGGATCAAGATGGACGGGCCGGTAGCTCAGCACCACCTTATTGCCTTCGACATGGGCGAGGCTGTGCTTTCTCCAGTTCACGTCGTCACGGGTCGGATGATCCTCATGCGCATGGGCACCGCGGCTTTCCGTGCGGGCATGGGCGCCGTAGATCGTGGCCAGCGCGTTCGGCATCAGGTTGGTCAGCTCCAGCGTCTCCATCAGGTCGCTGTTCCAGATCATCGAGCGGTCGGTGACCTTGAGGTCATTCATCTTGCCGGCGATTTCGGTCATCGCGACCTCGCCCTCTGCAAGCGTTTTCTCGGTGCGGAACACGGCGGCATCGCGCTGCATGGTTTTCTGCATCTCAAGGCGCAGATCGGCAGTCGCGACCGCGCCATTGGCGTGACGCAGCCCATCAAACCGCGCCAGCGCCTGGTCGACGCTGGCCTTGTTGGTCGGCGGCACCGGCGATTTCGGGTCAACCACCTGACCGGCGCGGATTGCCGCCGCGCGCCCAAACACCACAAGGTCAATCAGCGAATTCGAGCCCAAACGGTTCGCACCATGGACGCTCGCGCAGCCTGCCTCACCCACCGCCATCAGGCCGGGGAAGATCGCATCCGGGTTTTCCGGGGTCGGGTTCAGCACCTCGCCCCAGTAATTCGTCGGGATACCGCCCATATTGTAGTGAACGGTGGGCAGAACCGGGATCGGTTCCTTGTTCAGATCGACGCCGGCGAAGATCTTCGCGGATTCTGAAATCCCCGGGAGACGCTCGTGCAGGGTCGCGGGCGGCAGGTGGTTCAGGTGCAGGAAGATATGGTCTTTCTCAGCGCCCACACCCCGGCCTTCACGGATCTCCATCGTCATGCAGCGCGAGACATAATCGCGCGGCGCGAGGTCTTTGTAATGGGGCGCGTACCGCTCCATGAACCGCTCTCCGTTGGAGTTGGTCAGGTAGCCGCCTTCGCCGCGCGCGCCCTCGGTGATCAGACAGCCGGAGCCATAGATGCCGGTCGGGTGGAACTGCACGAATTCCATATCCTGGAGCGGCAGGCCCGCGCGCGCCACCATGCCACCGCCATCGCCGGTGCAGGTATGGGCGGAAGTTGCCGAGAAATAGGCGCGGCCGTAACCGCCGGTCGCCAGCACCACCATCTTGGCGTTGAAGACATGGATGGTGCCATCATCGAGCTTCCAGCACACCACGCCCGTACAGCGCCCGTCAGTGATGATCAGATCCAGCGCGAAGTATTCGATGTAGAACTCGGCCTGTTCTTTCAGCGACCGGCCATAAAGCGTGTGCAGGATCGCGTGGCCGGTGCGGTCAGCGGCGGCACAGGTGCGCTGCACGGGCGGGCCTTCGCCGAATTCGGTCGTATGGCCGCCAAAGGGGCGCTGATAGATCTTGCCCTCTTCGGTCCTGGAAAACGGTACGCCGTAATGTTCCAGCTCATAAACCGCCGCCGGGGCCGAGCGCGCGAGGTATTCCATCGCATCGGTATCGCCCAGCCAGTCCGAGCCCTTGACGGTGTCATACATATGCCACTGCCAGTTATCGGGGCCCATATTGGCCAAAGACGCCGCGATGCCGCCCTGGGCCGCGACGGTATGGGACCGCGTCGGGAAAACCTTGGTCACGCAGGCGGTGTGGAGCCCCTGCTCGGCCATGCCCAGCGTCGCGCGCAGCCCCGCGCCACCGGCACCGACAACCACGACGTCATATTCATGCGTCTCGTATTGGTATGCAGCAGTCATTTCCGTCTTTCCTTACCGCGCGTACAGGACCACCCGTCGGGCGGCCGCTTACAGGGCCAGTTTTACCAGGGCAAAGAGACCGGCAGCGATCAGCGACCAGGCAAGGCCCGTCACCGCAACCAGCGCCAGCTTCGCCTTCACGCCATGGATATAGTCGATGATGGCCTCTTCGGCCTCGGCCTTGCAATGCAGCGTCACCACGATCAGCGTCAGCCCGGTGATGATCGCAGGCCAGGGATGCGAGAAATAGTCCAGCACATCATCATGGTCCTGGCCAAGCGCGCAGCCGAAGGTGAAAACAAACAGCGGCACCAGCACCACGAGCAGCGCCGAGCTGATCATCATATGCCAGTGGTGATGGGTGCCTGCCCGGGCCGAACCCAGCCCCTCGGCGCCTTTGCGATCGGTGATGAAACGCATCTCTTTGCTCCTCAGACCACAAGCACGGTGATGATGGTCAGCACGGTGGCGCCGATGAACATCGCAAGGCCCATCACCTCATTGGCCTTCACCTCGATGAAATAGCCCAGATCCCAGATCACATGCCGCAACCGGCCAAGCGCGTGATACCAGATCGCCCAGGCCGCCAGGGTCATTACGATATCGCCCACCACCGAAGTCAGAAGCCAGTTGACGCAGTCGAAAGCCTCCTCCGAAGTGGCCGCCGCCACCAGCCAGGCCACGATCAGGAAAATGGTGCCCAGAGTCGCGATGCCGGTGATGCGGACCATGATCGAGGAGATGGAGGTCATCTGCGGCCGATAATAGGGGCCGATCATAAACGGAGAAAGAGGTCGCTCGACCCGTTTCGGTGCAGACATGGCTTGTCCCTTCGCCGCTGGCTTGCCCCATCCCGGAACCGCTCCGGGCCAGACCCGGTTGGGTGAACCGCGATGGCGCGCGCTTCGATATGCCAATTCTCTTAGCGCTTTTATCACCCAAGTCACGGGGGGCAATGCCGCAATTGCAAACTGTTCCCGCTAACCGCGCAAGTTTTTCTGCGGTTTGTGATCACGATTTTGAAAAGTGTGATCACATTAGTGATCACAGGTAATAACCAAGAGTTTTATTCAGAATTCATGCTGCCATCAGGCACAGATCATGCAGCATGCGCTGCTCAGCGGTCGGAAATCAGCCCTAATTCAGCCCGATTTTCTGGCCACCCAGCATAATCATGCACCAAACCCAGCCCGCCAGGTTTTACCATCGTGACCCTTCACTGCCGCGCTGGCGGCGCGTTTTCGAATGGTGCCTGATCCTCTGCCTCACTTCGATGATGATCGCGATGCTCCTCGGGGTCATTGCGATCTTCTGGAACGCCATCGCCGGTGGTGTGTCCCGCTCTGATATCGCCTCACCCGGCAAGATCCCGGTCGGTTTCATCTTCCTGTGGCTTGCCTGGTGGATCGCCATGTCCACGACCCTTGCGCGCGGAAACGAAGATACCGATGCGGTAGCCGAGAACCCGACACCCGCAGTCCCGCCACTTTTCCTCGCATTGAGGAACGTCAAGGGCACATTCCTGATCGCTCCGATCTGTGCCTTTGTCCTGACGCAGATGAGCGCCGCCCTCACCTGGCCAACCATCCGGCTCAACCTTCTGGGCGCAGAAATCGTGCAGCTGGCTCATGTCGAGAAGCTGGGTTCCGTGGCACAGTTCCCCAACCCCGGTCAGCGCTGCTTCACCACCGCGCGGCTGACCCTGACAGCGGATATTCAGTTAGATCGCTGTCTCAGCGACCGCCTTTACCGCAGCCTGAAGCCGGGCGACGGGGTCGGAATGCCCTTCCTCGTCCATGACGACCTCATCCGGCTCAGGGCCCTGCGCCGGGTGCCAGCCCCGGAAATGCCGGCGACACTCATGCTGAACCGCGACCTGATCACCCATATCCTGCGCCGCGCGGCAAAGGATCAGAGCGGCACCAGCGCCCAGTAATCCAGATCCAGCAGCACCTCGGGCAGATATTTGCCATCCTCGTCCTTCAGCGCAAAAGGCGCCGCGCCCTGCTTCACCGCCACCAGCCGCAGCCTGAGCGCCCCAACGCCCGGCGCCGCCGTCTCTGCCTTGTCCAGAACCTCAGACCAGGCCCGAACAGTATCGCCCGAGAAACAGGGATTGGCATGGGCGCCCGCGTTCAGCGCCACGATCATCTGCGCATTGGCAAGCCCGTTGAACGACAGCGCGCGGCCGAGGCTGATCACATGGCCGCCATAGATCAGCCGCCGCCCATCCTCGCGATTGGTCGCATCGAAATGCACTTTCGCGGTGTTCTGCCACAGCCGGGTCGCCAGCATATGCTCGGCCTCCTCGACGGTCACGCCATCGACATGGTCGATCTTCTCACCCACCGCGTAATCGCCGAAACGATGCGGCTCTCCCGCCAGCGCAAAATCATAGCGGCTGAAATCGAGGCCCTCGGGCACCACCAGCTCCGCCGCCGGCACCACCTTGCGCAATTCCGGCACCACCGGCTCCGGCGCCGGCACCGCCCGCGCCTTCTTCACCATCACCCAGCGAACATAGTCCAGCACGACCTCATCCCGCTGATTCAGCCCGCGCGTGCGCACATAGACCACGCCGGATTTGCCGTTGGAATTCTCCTTCAGCCCGATCACCTCGGACTCTGATCGCAGCGTATCCCCCGGCCAGACCGGCATCAGCCAGCGCCCCTCGGCATAACCGAGATTGGCCACCGCATTCAGCGAGATATCCGGCACCGTCTTGCCGAACACCGTATGAAACGCGATCAGATCATCCATCGGGCTCGAAGCCAGCCCCGAGGCGCGCGCAAACTCATCCGAGGAATAAAGCGCCCCCCGTGCCGGATAAAGCGCATGATAAAGCGCCCGCTCGCCCCCTGACACCGTGCGGGGAACCGCATGGCGGATCACCTCGCCAATACGATAATCCTCGAAAAACCGCCCCGGATTGGTCTTCATCCCTCTCCCCCGAATATCGGCCCCAAATGCAGTCAGAAAGGCGCAAAGCCCCTTCCTCTTGACCAAAATACTCCGGGGGAGTCTGCCAAAGGCAGACGGGGGCAGCGCCCCCTGACCCGGCCTTTACTGCTCGCCCAGCTTCAGATCAGGCGCATATTCCCCCGGCACTTCCTTTGTCACCGCCTGGCCGCAGCGCATCACTCCGTTCGAGGCGTCAAACGCATAGCTCGGCTCACCATAAAGCTCCCATCCCTTCGCCAGCGCGGCCGAGACCTTGTGGCAAAAGGCAGATGTGTCATCCCCGGTCAGAAAGCGGTAAAGTTTCATGCAGTTCACCCGAATGCAGCGTAGCCCAGTGCGTAATGCACTCCGGCAATCGCGCCATAGACCACCAGAGCGCCAGCAATGGCAATCGCTTCCATCCGCGCCGGGCTCTTGCCGGGCTTTGCCTCCGGGCGCTCCCAGGGGCCGGTGCGGTTGATCACCACCATCTGCAACAAAGCCCAGATCCCGATGCCGCCGAACAGCACGAAAGACGGCGTGTCGCCATTGACCAGAAGATGCGCGACCATCCAGATCACCACCCCCCAGAGCATCGGATGCCGGATCTGCCGCGCGATCCAGGTCTTCATCCCCGCCGCCGCGAACAGCCAGACCGAGACCAGCATCAGCAGATTGTTGATCCCCGTCGTCATCGGGTCGCGGCCCCACCAGAACTCCCCCTCCGCCGCGCGGTAGCCGAAGACCATCATCGCCGTTGCCGCCAGCGAGATCAGCCCCATTCCGGCCCGCCCGCCCAGCCGGTCCCGCAATCCAGGCGCGAGCCGGCCCAGAAGATGGGCCGCGCTCCACAAAAGCACTCCGGCGGTGAGGATGAACATGGCGCGGGCTCCGATTCGGCTGGCTGCTGAGGGTCAGTCCTTGTCTCGCCCGATCAGCCCGCGAGAGCCAGAGCCCCAATCGCCGCAGCCTTGTCGAGAAGCGCCCGCGCCGTCACGATATGCAGGTTCTCGACGATGCGCCCATCGACCACCGCCACGCCGCCACCCGCTGCCGTCACCTCGTCAAAGGCCGCGATCTGGCGGCGGGCAAGGTCCAGCTCTGCCTCCGAGGGCGCAAAAGCCGCATTGGCCACCGCCAGCTGCGCCGGATGGATCAGCGTCTTGCCGTCAAAGCCCATATCGCGGCCCTGTTCGCATTCAGCCCGCAGCCCTTCCTCATCCCTGAAGGCGTTATAGACGCCATCAACAATGGTCAGACCGTAAGCCCGCGCCGCCAGCAGGCAAAGCCCCAGCCCTGCCTGCATCGGCAGTCGGTCGGCCCGGAAGCGGCTGCCCAGCTCTTTCGCAAGGTCATTGGTGCCCATCACCATACCGCGCAGCATCGGATGCGCCGCAATCGCCTGCGCATTCAGCATGCCCGCACAGGTCTCCATCATCGCCCAGAGACTGACCCCGGGCGCCAGCACCGCCACCGCATCCAGATCGGCAGGCGCGCTGACCTTCGGCACCAGGATCGCGTCGATCTTCGCGCCCGAGGCAATCGCGCGCGCCATGGCCGCGGCATCCTCGCGCCCCCATTCGGTGTCGAACCCGTTGATCCGCACCAGTTTCAGCCGCGGGCCGTAATCCGCCCCGGCCAGAACCCGCGCCAGCAGATCCCGCGCGGCGGTCTTTTCCTCGGGCGCAACCGCATCTTCCAGATCGAAGATGATCGCGTCACAGGCGAGATCGCGCGCCTTTTCCAGCGCGCGCTCACGCGAGCCGGGAATATAGAGAACCGAACGGCAGGGCTGGGTCCCCTGAGGGTCTGCAACCTGGAGGGAGGACATGGCGCGTCTCCATTGAAACAATCTTGCGTGTCAAAGCATGAAATTGGCACATTCGGCAAGCCATGAAATGCCGCATTGCAGAAACTTTTTCGCCGCCGTCGGTTTTTCAGGCAGGGCGGCGGCGCCCCGATCCGCTGCCCGGATCCCGCCGCCTCATCCGTTGCCCCGTCTGCTGCCCCGTCTGCTGCGGGCCGTCCCCTGCCGGCGGAAACATGCCCGAACACAGGACCGTGACCATCCCGGGCGGAACCCCGGCCCGGAACAGGCGTTTTCCCTGCACTGAGACGCTCAGCTTCAACCCAGCCAAAGGAGTTCAGAATGAGCAGCACCGGTGACAAGATCAAAGGCCTGGCCAATGAGGCCGCAGGCACTGTGAAACAGGCCGTGGGCAAGGCGACCGGCAATGACCGGCTGCGCGCCGAAGGCGCCGCGCAAGAGCTGAAAGGCGAGGCGCAACAGGCGCTTGGCAAGGCGAAGGACGCGGTGAAGAAGGCCGTCGACAAAGCCTGACCCTTTAGGGGTCACAATCAGGGCCGCTGCCTGACCCCCAAAGCCAGGGCCGCACCAGGAGCGGCCCTGCGCCATTTACGCCGCCTCACACGATCCCCCTCAGCCCGTCCCGGACCAGTTTCAGCGAGATCAGCAGCAAGGACCAGGTGACCAGCCGGAAAAACGCCTTCGCCGGCAGAACCTTCACCAGCCAGACCCCGGCAAAGACCGAAGCCACCGCCGGCGCCATCAGCAGCGCCGAGAGCTTCAGATTGCCCGGGTTCAACTGCCCCAGCAGCCCATAGGGAATCAGCTTCACCGCATTGATCACCGCGAAAGCGATGGTCGAGGTGCCGGCGAACACCGCCTTCTCCAGCCGCAAAGGCAGCGTATAGACCTGATAGGGCGGCGCACCGGAATGGCTGACGAAACTGGTAAAACCGGTGATCAGCCCCCAGAACGCCCCCGGCCCCGGCTTTGCCTCGCATGGAGGTCCTTTGAGCGGGCGGCGCAGCAACAGGCTGAGACTGAACGCCAGCCCGATCACCCCGATCAGCAGCGTCACCGCAGCTTCCGGCACCACCGAGGCCGTCAGCCCGCCAATCGCGATCCCCGCCACCGCACCCGGCAGCAGATATTGCAGCACCTTGCGGTCAAAGGCATGGCGGTACGCCCAGAGCCCGAACATATCCGAGACGACGTAGACCGGCAGCAATATCCCCGCAGCCACCACCGGCGAGATCTGCAGCGCCATCACCGGCACCGCCAGCATCCCCACCGCCGGCAGCCCCCCCTTGGACAGCCCGACCAGCGCGGCGGCAACCACCGCCAGCAGCCAGAAACCCATCTCTTCCATCGCGAAACCCCGTTAACGCTAACTCTCCCGCTACTCCTGCACTGCGCCATTCGGAAGGGAAGAAATTTTCAGCATACAATTGCATACTGGCGCTCGGAGCCGCTGGACAGACGGTCTGTAAGGGTCTACGCCTCCCGCAACCCCAGCAACGGAGACTCTCCCATGGCACGACCCAGGATTGCCCTTATCGGTGCAGGCCAGATCGGCGGCACGCTCGCCCATCTCGTCGCCACCAAGGAACTCGGCGATGTTATCCTGTTCGACATCGCTGAAGGCGTTCCGCAGGGCAAGGCGCTTGACCTCGCGCAATGCGGCCCGGTCGCAGGCTTTGATGTCGCCCTTAAAGGTGCGAATTCCTACGAAGATATCGCCGGCGCCGATGTCTGCATCGTCACCGCTGGCGTGCCCCGCAAACCCGGCATGTCGCGCGACGATCTGCTGGGCATCAACCTGAAAGTGATGAAATCGGTCGGCGAAGGCATCGCGAAATTCGCGCCGAACGCATTTGTCATCTGCATCACCAACCCGCTTGACGCGATGGTCTGGGCATTGCGCGAATTCTCGGGCCTGCCGCATGAGAAAGTCGTCGGCATGGCCGGCGTTCTCGATTCGGCCCGCTTCCGTCATTTCCTCTCGCTCGAATTCAACGTGTCGATGCGCGATGTTTCGGCCTTCGTGCTGGGCGGCCATGGCGACACGATGGTGCCGCTGACCCGTTATTCGACCGTCGCCGGCATCCCGCTGCCGGACCTGGTCGCCATGGGCTGGACCACGCAGGAAAAACTCGACGGCATCGTTCAGCGCACCCGTGACGGCGGTGCCGAAATCGTCGGCCTCCTGAAAACCGGCTCGGCCTTCTACGCGCCCGCAACCTCGGCCATCGAGATGGCAGAAGCCTATCTGAAAGACCAGAAGCGCGTCCTTCCGGCTGCCGCTTTCGTCAAAGGCGCCTATGGCCTTGACGGTCTCTATGTCGGCGTTCCGACCGTGATCGGTGCCGGCGGCATCGAGAAAGTGGTCGAGATCAAGCTGAACGCAGACGAGCAGGCGATGCTCGACAAGTCGATCGACGCGGTCAAAGGCCTCGTCGCGGCCTGCAAAGGCATCGACCCCTCGCTGAACTGAGCCTTTCTTTAACCAGTGACTCCACCGCGCGCGTCCTCCAGGGGGCGCGCGCTTTTCTTTGCGCGCCAGGCAGGCCAGTATCGCCGTGACGGCAAGCGGAGGCAGACATGGACTGGGTCGCAGCGGATTACTCATCGCTCCTGTGGTGGCTCGATATGACCGGAACCTTCGTCTTCGGCCTGTCGGGCGGCATGCTGGCGGTGCGAAGACAACTCGATCTTTTCGGGGTAATCGTGCTGGCCACAGCCGCCGCCACCGCCGGCGGCGCGATCCGCGACATGGCCATCGGCGATCAGCCGGCAGCGGTTCTGCGCGACCCATCCTATCTTCTCGTCACCTTCGCCGCCGGGCTCACCGCCTTCTTCCTCCACCGCCTGATCGAGCGCGCTTCCAGGCCGGTGATGCTGCTCGACGCGCTCGGCCTTGGCACTTTTACCATCGCCGGCACCCAGAAGGCGCTGATCTTCGGATTGCATCCGGCAAGCGCCTGCATGATCGGTGTGCTGAGCGCAGTGGGCGGCGGCGTGGTGCGCGACCTGCTGGTCACCGAAATCCCCCGCGTGCTGCGCGAGGAAATCTACGCCGTCGCCGCGATTATCGGCGCGGTGCTGGTGGTGCTGGGCGACCGCTCCGGCTGGCCGCCGCTGGCGACGGCCGCCATCGCACTCGCCGCCACCTTCCTCATCCGTATCCTCTCGGTGCGGCTGGGCCTCAGGATCCCGCGCGCGCCATGACCTCTGGCGCTCCGGCCCCTTGCCCCGCCGCGCCCTTTGCGTCATGCCACAGAAAACCCAAGGAGCCCGTCATGGACTATTCCAAATCCGGCAATCCCAAGAACGCCAAAGACACCCAGCACGCCCAGGACCTGCCACGCCGTGGCGCCCCCAAAGACAAATCCGCAACCGATAAAAAGGCCGCCCTGCTGGAACGCATGAAAGCTGCCTCTGAGGCCCGCAAAAAGCCCTGACCCTTTCATCTGTCCTTAATATCCCGGGGGAGTCATGGCCCCGCCATGACGGGGGCAGCGCCCCCAGCCCGGCCAGCCATCCAGAGCGCCGTCATGTCCGATCTGATCACCGAGCTCGAAACCCGCCTGATCCGCTACTGTGCCATCGACAGCCAGAGCGACCCCTCCAGCCCCTCGCAGCCCTCGACGGCCATCCAGCTGAACATGGCGCGGCTTCTGGAAACCGAACTGGCCGGGATCGGCGCAACCGACATCCGTGTCACCGATTATGGCGCCGTGCTGGCCACCATCCCCGCCACCGCCCCCGGCCCGGTCATCGCCTTCCTCGCCCATATGGATACCGCGCCGCAATTCAACGCCGCCGGCGTGAAGCCGCGCGTGATCCGGGGCTATAATGGCGGCGAGATCACCTTCCCCGACAATCCCGCCCTGATCCTCTCGCCCGGGACCTCCGCCGGCCTCGCTACCCGTCAGGGCCATGACATCGTCACCGCCTCCGGCACCACGCTGCTTGGCGCCGATGACAAAGCGGGTATCGCCATCATCATGGCCGCCGCCCGCCGCCTGATCTCAGAGAAACCCGCCCATCCCGAGATCCGCATCGCCTTCACCCCCGATGAGGAAATCGGCCGCGGCGTCGATCCGCGCCTGCCCGCCGACATCGGCGCCGCTTTCGCCTTCACCTTCGACGGCGCCAGTCCCGGCGAGATCGAATATGAAAGCTTCTCGGCCGATGGTGCCGAAGTGCGGATCAAAGGCGTCTCGATCCATCCCGGCTGGGCCAAAGGCAAGATGGTCAACGCGATCCATCTCGCCGCGAAACTGATCTCCTTCCTGCCGCAAGCCACCATGCAGCCCGAGGTCACCGAGGGCCGCGAGGGCTTTATCCATGCGGTCGAGATGACCGGCGGCTCCTCGGAAATGGTGATCCGCCTCATCCTGCGCGATTTCGAACTGGATGGGCTCGCTGCCAAAGGCACCCTGTTGAACGAGGCCTGCAAGGCGCTTGCCCTGAGCGAGCCGCGCGCCGAAATCACCTGCAGGATCAGCCCGCAATACCGCAATATGCGCTACTGGCTGGAGCATGACATGACCCCGGTGGACCTCGCCCGTGACGCCGCCCGGGGTATCGGCCTCGATCCGGTCTCGGTGCCGATCCGGGGCGGCACCGATGGCTCGCGCCTGACCGAGCTTGGGCTCCCCTGCCCGAACCTCTTCACCGGCATGCAGGAAATCCACGGTCCGCTGGAATGGGTGAGCCTGCAGGATATGGCACAAGCCGTCGCCCTGATGCAGGGCATTGCCACCCGCGCGGCAACAGACAAGCCGAACATGGCAAGCCGCGCATGACACTGGCCTCGCCCTATCTGAAACCCGGCTTCTACGACGACGCCCTCGCGCGCGGCAAACACCGCGATATCGTCGGCGGTCGCTGGGAGGAAACCGCCCTGCATCAGATGCAGGTGATCCTGGATGAAGGGCTGGAACGGCACGACCACTTCCTCGATATCGGCTGCGGTTGCCTGCGGCTCGGCCACAGGCTGGTGCCCTGGCTCGATCCCGGCCATTACCGGGGAACCGATGCCTCACGCGCGCTGATGCTGCGCGGCTATGCCGAGGAACTGACGCCCGATACACGCCTGCGCCTCCCCGAAGAAAACCTCGTGGAAGATGAGGAATTCCGCTTCCCAACCCTTCCTCCGACCATCACCTTCGCGCTGTGCTGGGGGGTGTTCACCCATCTGCCGGCAGAAACATTGCGGCCCGCCCTGCACAATCTGAACCACCGCTTCCCGCATCTGCGCAAACTTCTCCTGACCGTCTTCCTGGCGCCAGACAGGCATGAGGGCCCCTTCCGCCAGCGCGACGGTGTGGTCACCCACCCAAACCGCCCACCCTGGCATCGCTCTCCCGCCGGGATCGGGGCCGATGCGGCCGCCGCCGGCTTCACAATCCGCTGGCGCGAAGATCTGCTGCCGCGTGGCCAGGCGCTTGCGGTGCTGGAACCCATCCGCCGCTGACCTCTGGGGAAGCCTCCGGCGGGGATATTTAAGGACAGATGAAATCACCCTCCCTCGCTGATTTCATCTGTCTTTAAATATCCCGGGGGTGAAGCGGCAAAGCCGCGAGGGGGCTGGCCCCCTCTCTTTCCGACATTGGGAATCCCGCACCCCTCCGGCCTGTCGCGGCCCTTGACCCTGACCGCCCCCCTCCGCATCCTTGGCAAAATACCGGAGGTTCCCATGCGCCGTTTTCTTTGTGCCACCCTGCTTTCTCTGATGCCCGGTCTTACCCCCGGCCTCGCCCTGGCGGATCCGCTGGATCTGTCGCAGGAGATTCGTGACACTGGGATCACCGCAACCGAAAGCAGGCTGGCGGCACAGGAAGATCTCAGCGCGGAAGAGGCCTTCGCGCTGGCCGGGCTGCGTTTCCTCGGCAGTATTGAGCAGGCTCTGCAACTTCGCTGGCAGGTCGGGCTTGAGGCCGACTGGTCCGAACTGCCGATCCTGCGGCTGCCGATCCCGCCCAATCCGAATGCACGGGAACTGACCGGCCAGGACATTTCTGATCTGATCGCCGGCGTCAATGCCGGAATGGACGGCACGCGCGACGCCCTTGGCCAGCTTGGCACTGCTGATTTCGGCCTCGAAATCGACCTTGCCGATCTCTGGTTCGACATCAACGCCGATGGCAGACGCAACGAGGGTGAGGACCTGGCCGGCGTGGCAGCGCAGATGCTGGGCCTCTGGGGCGCCCAGCTGGAGCCCGGGATGATCGTGATCCGCTTTGACGGCTCCGACGCGGCCTGGCTTTCCGCCTATAGCCATCTGATCTCGGGCGTTGCCACCACCTTCCAGGCCTATGATCCCGGCCCCGCCACCGATCTGATCCTGACATCGACCAAAGAGATGCATGCGCTCTGGGGTGACACCCCGCCGCCCAATGCCTGGGATATGATGTTCGGCAAAGAGGTGGATCGCGTCGCCATCATCCTCAAGGCGCTGGAACAGCAACCCGACCCCGCGCTGGCCGCCAAAGCCTATGGCCATTTCCTCTCGATGATCCAGGAGAACCGCCGCTTCTGGCCGCTGGTCGAGGCCGAGACCGATAATGACCGCGAATGGGTGCCGAATGAGAAACAGCTCTCGGCGCTTGGCATTCAGCTGCCCGAGGGCACGGCGGCGCGCTGGCAAGCGGTACTGGCCGAGGCCGAGCAGCTCCTGAAAGGCGAGATCCTGATGCCGCACTGGCGCTATGGCGCCGAGGCCGGGATCAGCCTGAAGAAGCTGTTCGACGCACCGCCGAAGGTGGATCTGGTCGGCATGATCCAGGGCGAGGCACTGCTGCCCTATGCCGAAAAGGGCAAGGTGATGACTGGCCAGGCCTGGAGTGATTTCGAGCGGCTGATGCAGGGCGACGCGGTGATGTTCGCGGTGTTCTTCAACTGATGCCGCTAACACGAATCACTCGGCTGTCGCTTCTGACACGCCTTTGATTCCTGACAGTTGCACCAATGTGATCACGGCTGAAAATCTGTGATCACAGCCAGAAATTTCGTGATCACAAAGCGCGGATTTTCGCCGGATTGCTTGAATGCGGGGCGGATTGGATTGGCCAGGCCGGGAATTCCGTGCCAGAAGGGCGCCAGATCATCACCGAATACGGGAATACGGCCCCATGAACATCCACGAATATCAGGCCAAGGCGCTTCTTCGTTCCTACGGCATCCCGGTTTCCGATGGGCGCGTCGTCCTGAAAGCGGAAGACGCCAAAACCGCTGCGGGCGAGCTTGACGGCCCGCTCTGGGTCGTGAAATCGCAAATCCATGCCGGCGGTCGCGGCAAGGGCAGGTTCGTGGAGCCGGAAGCCGGCGACAAAGGCGGCGTGCGCCTTGCCAAATCGGTCGAAGAGGCCGCTGAATTCGCGCGCCAGATGCTGGGCCGCACCCTTGTGACCATCCAGACCGGCCCGGCCGGCAAACAGGTCAACCGCATCTATATCGAAGACGGTTCCGACATTGAGCGCGAGCTTTATCTTGCACTGCTGATCGACCGCCAGACCTCGCGCATCTCGATCGTCGCCTCGACCGAGGGCGGTATGGATATCGAAGAGGTCGCGCATTCGACCCCGGAAAAAATCCACACCATCACCGTCGATCCGGCCACCGGGCTGCAGGATTTCCACGGCCGCCGCGTCGCCTTCTCGCTGGCGCTGAAAGGTGCCCAGGTCAAGCAATGCGTCGCCATCGTGAAGAACCTCTACCGGCTCTTCATCGACAAAGACATGGATATGCTGGAGATCAACCCGCTGGTGGTGATGACCGACGGCAATCTGAAACTGCTCGACGCCAAGATGGGCTTTGATGGCAATGCGATCTACCGCCATGCCGATATCGCAGCCCTGCGCGACGAGACCGAGGAAGACCCGAAAGAGCTGGAAGCCTCGAAATTCGATCTGAACTACATCGCGCTGGATGGCGAGATCGGCTGCATGGTGAATGGCGCAGGCCTTGCCATGGCGACGATGGACATCATCAAGCTTTATGGCGCAGAGCCCGCGAACTTCCTCGATGTGGGCGGCGGCGCCACCAAAGAGAAAGTGACCGAGGCCTTCAAGATCATCACCTCCGACCCCAACGTCAAAGGCATCCTCGTCAACATTTTCGGCGGCATCATGCGCTGCGATATCATCGCCGAAGGCGTGATCGCTGCGGTGAAAGAAGTCGGGCTGAAAGTGCCGCTGGTCGTGCGTCTCGAAGGCACCAATGTGGATCTCGGCAAGAAGATCATCAACGATAGCGGTCTCAATGTGATCGCCGCCGACGACCTGTCGGATGCGGCGCAAAAGATCGTCAAGGCTGTGAAAGGCTGACACCCGTGGCACGCCCGTTTCCTGCATCGTTGCTGATGGCCGCCTTTATGGCGCTGCCGCTTCATGCGGAAACGGGCGGGCAACTGCTGTCGCTGACCGAGGCTGGCACGTTGCCCGGATCGGATCATTACGACGAGCAACGCAATGCGGCCTGGGCGGCCTGTATTCTCTCAGGCCATGAACAGGCGGCGCAGACCCGCCGGTTCGTGGCTGCAGGCTGGACGCGCGGCGAAGAGGAGGACGGGGCTTTTTCGCTTCATGCGCCGGGCGGGCATGGGGAAACGCTCCGGGTCATGCTTTATGAGGGTGACACCTCCTGCAGCATCGTCGATCTGCGGACCAACACGCTGACCGCCCGTGCCACCATCGGCGAGATGCCCGACACTCCGGGCTTCACGGCCGAAGAGATTGCCGTCAAGGGTGAATGCCCGTTTGACCGGGTAACCCTGGCCCCCTTTGTCGGCAATCCCGGTCCGGTCTTCACCATCGAAATCCGCTCGGGTGGCGACTATGCCGATTGCAACCCGGAAGAGGCTTCGGCGGTTATCCTGGGAGAGGCCGTATGAGGAGTTTGCGCAGCACAGCCCTGATGCTGGGCACGGTGCTGGCGATGCCGCTGGCCGCAGAGACTGCCCCCCCGCTGACGGGCGCAACCGGCGAGGAACTGCTGAAGGCGGCCTATGCCACCTGCCTCTTGCTGGGGGCCGCGGGCAATGCGGCGACCGAGGCTTTCGTCGCGGCAGGCTGGGAGGCCGTGACCAATGACGAGGCCGGCTATTCCGGGCTTACCGGCCCCGACGAGACCTATGCCATGACCTGGACCGATGGCGGCTACTGCCTCGTGCAATCCGAAACCATCGGCACGGACCGCGCCGGTGAATTGCTGGCCGAGGTCATCGCGGCGACGGGGAAGACTGCGGTGGACCTGACCGGGGAAGACGGTTGCCTGTCCTTCGCCCTGGCCGGCGGCGGCCCGGGGGCCGAGGTCACCTCTTCGGGGAATGACCCGGTTTGCCGGTCGGCAGACAATAGTGGCGTGAGTTTCATGTGGGCCCAGTCAGAGTAAGGGCCCGCAGCGTGAGTTTACAGTGAGGAAGCACCAGATGCGCATCAGACTGACCGTGCCTGCTTTCGTTCTTCTGTCCGCCCTTGCGGCGTGCAGCAGCGGCTATGCGACGCCGGAGAACGACCCGGTCGCCGTCTGCAACGAGCAGTCGGCTATGGCACAGACAGGCCGCGTCGATGGACGTGACATCACGATCACCTGCCCTTCGGCCTGAAGGTCGGGTGAGTTTCGGAAAGCTGCGGTGACCAGGCCAGACCAGGCCGCCGTGTGAGGGATTTTTTCTGCAAGGAGGCCCTGATGGCCGTTCTGATCAACAAAGACACCAAGGTTATCTGTCAGGGCATCACCGGCTCGCAGGGGACATTCCACACCGAACAGGCGATTGCCTATGGCACGCAGATGGTGGGTGGGGTGACGCCGGGCAAAGGGGGCACCTCGCATCTGGGCCTGCCGGTTTTCGACTCCGTCCATGACGCGGTCGGGAAAACCGGCGCCGATGCGACCGTGATCTATGTGCCGCCGCCCTTCGCCGCCGATTCGATCCTTGAGGCGATTGATGCCGAGATCCCGCTGATCGTCTGCATCACCGAGGGCATCCCGGTGCTTGACATGATGAAGGTCAAGCGCGCGCTGATTAACTCGAAATCGCGGCTGATCGGGCCGAACTGCCCGGGCGTGATGACGCCCTCGCAATGCAAGATCGGCATCATGCCGGGCAATATCTTCTCGGTCGGTTCGGTCGGGGTTGTGTCGCGCTCGGGCACCCTTACCTATGAAGCGGTGAAGCAAACCACCGATGTCGGCCTTGGGCAAAGCTCGGCTGTGGGTATCGGCGGCGACCCGATCAAGGGCACCGAACATATTGACGTTTTGGAAATGTTCCTCGCGGATCCTGAGACCCATTCGATCATTATGATCGGCGAAATCGGCGGCTCCGCCGAGGAAGAGGCCGCAGAATTCCTGGCGTCGGAAAAGAAAAAAGGTCGCTGGAAGCCGACCGCTGGCTTCATCGCCGGCCGCACCGCGCCTCCGGGCCGTCGCATGGGCCATGCCGGTGCCATCGTGGCGGGCGGCAAGGGCGATGCGGAATCGAAAATCGAGGCCATGCTGAGCGCGGGCATCGTGGTGGCAGACAGCCCCGCGACGCTGGGCGAGGCCGTGCTGAAAGCGATCAAGGGCTGATCATGGCACCGGCGCAAGCCATCGGGGCCGGGGTTTCCCGGCCCTCACAGAACCCGGCACGGGTCCTCCCGTCGCCCGGGCTCCGGCGTGCCATGACCCGCTCGCTGCCGTGTCTCGCCCTGGCGGCTCTGGCACTGCCCGCTTTCGCCGACATGGCAGATCAGAGGCCGGGCGCCGTTACCGCTGCGGCCCTGTCCTCTGCAATCACCGCCTGCAGCTCGGGCGAGGTGACACCCCTGGACGCCGATGCACGCGCAGCGTTGCTGGAACGTGGCGGCTGGCGTGAGGTGACGGCAGCGGATCGCGGCTGGTACATAGGCACATATGCCCAGATGCGTGCGGTCTGGGAAGTGATCGACACGCGCAATATCGGCAATGCCGCCGCCATCTGGCGGAAATATGCTGCAGGCGGCACCATCAGAGACCTCTTTGAAGCCGAACTGCCGCAACGCATCAATTACCGTACCGATGAAGGCGCGCTGCTGGCCGTCGGCGCCTCCACGCCGCTTTGCCTTGTGCTGAGCAGCGAGGGCGAGGCTGGGGCTCTCATATATGAAAGCCTGCCTTCAAAACCCGGGCTCGATGCCTCGCTGGGCCTCGAAACATCGCGCAATACCGGCTCATCTCCTGGACAAGCCGGGCTTTACGGCATCCAGAAATATGACACTGCGGCATTGTCCCAGCTCTTCGCAACCGACTTCCGGCTCACCTATGTCTTCACGATCGTGGCGCCGAAAAATACTGCCACAATCCGGAACTGAACCCAGATACGCCGCACCCGAGAGGTGAATGAGAATGACCGACCAGTCCCCCACCGCCGCTTTCAACGCCTCGTCTTTCATGGATGGGGCCAATGCCGATTATATCGACCAGCTTCAGGCGCGCTATGCCGCTGACCCGAACGCGGTCGATGCCGCCTGGGCAGAGTTCTTCCGCGCGCTTGGCGACAGCGAGGCGGATGCACGCAAGGCCGCAGCCGGTCCGTCCTGGGCGCGTGCAGACTGGCCGCCGCAGCCGGCTGACGACCTGACCGCTGCGCTGACCGGCGAATGGCCGGCGCCCCAGGCGAAAGAGGGCAAGGCCGCCGGCGCCAGGATCGCCGCCAAGGCCGCCGACCAGGGCGTCAACCTGACCGAGGCGCAGCTGCAACGCGCCGTGATCGATTCGATCCGCGCGCTGATGATCATCCGCGCCTACCGGATCCGGGGCCACCTCGCCGCCGATCTCGACCCGCTGAATATGCGCGACGAGAGCAATCACCCCGAGCTTGACCCGGCATCCTATGGCTTTACCGAGGCCGATCTGGACCGTCCGATCTTCCTCGACAACGTGCTGGGCCTGACGCATGCGTCGATGCGCCAGATCACCGATATCCTGAAACGCACCTATTGCGGCACTTTCGCGCTGCAATACATGCATATCTCGAACCCCGAGGAAGCCTCCTGGCTGAAAGAGCGGATCGAGGGTTACGGCAAGGAAATCGCCTTCACCCGCGAGGGCCGCCGCGCGATCCTCAACAAGCTCGTCGAGGCAGAGGGTTACGAGAAGTTCCTCCATGTGAAATTCATGGGGACCAAGCGTTTCGGCCTGGATGGCGGCGAAGCGCTGATCCCCGCGATGGAGCAGATCATCAAGCGCGGTGGTCAGCTGGGTGTCAAGGACATCGTGATCGGGATGCCGCATCGCGGACGCCTGAACATCCTCGTCAATGTTCTCGGCAAACCCTACCGCGCGATCTTCAACGAATTCCAGGGCGGCAGCTTCAAGCCCGAAGACGTTGATGGCTCGGGCGACGTTAAATACCACCTTGGCGCGTCCAGCGACCGTACGTTTGACGGCAATACCGTCCACCTCTCGCTGACCGCGAACCCCTCGCACCTCGAGGCCGTGAACCCGGTCGTGCTGGGCAAGGTCCGCGCCAAGCAAGACCAGCTGAATGACGTGGCCGAGCGGGTGGCCGTGCTGCCGATCCTCCTCCATGGCGACGCGGCTTTCGCGGGCCAGGGTGTTGTCGCGGAATGTCTGCAACTGTCGGGCATTCGCGGTCACCGCACCGGCGGCTGTATCCATATCATCGTCAACAACCAGATCGGGTTCACGACCGCGCCGCATTTCTCGCGCACCTCGCCCTATCCGACCGATATCGCGCTGATGGTCGAAGCGCCGATCTTCCACGTCAACGGGGATGACCCGGAAGCCGTGGTTCATGCCGCGCGCATCGCGACCGAATTCCGCCAGAAATTCCACAAGGACGTGGTTCTGGACATCTTCTGCTACCGCCGCTTCGGTCACAACGAAGGCGACGAGCCGATGTTCACCAACCCGGCGATGTATAAAAACATCCGCAAACAAAAGACTACCTTGCAGCTTTATACCGAGCGGCTGGTGAAAGACGGCCTCATCCCCGAGGGTGAGATCGAGGATATGAAAGCCGCCTTCCAGGCCCATCTGAATGAGGAATTCGAGGCCGGTAAGGAGTATAAGCCCAACAAGGCCGACTGGCTGGACGGGCGCTGGAAATCCATGAGCCGGCCTGGCGCCGACAATTACCAGCGTGGCGAGACCTGGATCAAACCCGAGACCTTCCAGGAAATCGGCACCGCGCTGAGCCGCCTGCCCGATGGTTTTGACGCCCATAAGACGGTCACCCGTCTGCTGGAAGCCAAGAAGAAGATGTTTGAGACCGGCGAGGGCTTTGACTGGGCCACGGCCGAGGCACTGGCCTTCGGCTCGTTGCAGGTCGAGGGTTTCCCGGTCCGTCTCTCGGGCCAGGACTGTACCCGCGGCACCTTCTCGCAACGCCATTCCGGCATTGTCGATCAGTCGACCGAAGAGCGCTACTATCCGCTGAACCATATCCGCGCCGGTCAGGCCCGCTATGAGGTCATCGACTCGATGCTCTCGGAATATGCGGTGCTCGGGTTCGAATATGGCTATTCGCTGTCAGAGCCGAACGCCCTGACGCTGTGGGAAGCGCAATTCGGCGATTTCGCCAATGGCGCGCAGATCATGTTCGACCAGTTCATCAATTCCGGTGAATCGAAATGGCTCAGGATGTCGGGCCTTGTGGTGCTGTTGCCGCATGGGTTCGAGGGCCAGGGCCCGGAACACTCTTCCGCGCGGCTTGAGCGGTTCCTGCAGAATTCGGCCGAGGAAAACTGGATCGTCGCGAATTGCACCACGCCGGCGAACTATTTCCACATCCTGCGCCGCCAGCTGCATCGCGATTTCCGCAAACCGCTGATCCTGATGACGCCGAAATCGCTCTTGCGTCACCCGATGGCGATCTCGAAGGCCGAGGATTTCACCGATGGCTCAACCTTCCACCGCGTCCTCTGGGATGATGCGCAGAAAGGCAATTCCGAGGTGACGCTGAAGGCAGATGACAAGATCCGCCGCGTGGTGATCTCGTCGGGCAAGGTTTATTACGACCTGCTGGCCGAGCGGGATGCGCGCGGCCTTGATGATGTCTACCTGCTCAGGCTGGAACAGATCTATCCGGTCCCGACCGTGGCGCTGCAGATCGAACTCGCGCGGTTCACGAATGCCGATTTCGTCTGGTGCCAGGAAGAGCCGAAGAACCAGGGCGCCTGGTCCTTCATCGAGCCGGAGCTGGAACAGCTGCTGACCCGCGTGCGTGGCACCACCACCCGCGCCGCCTATGCGGGCCGCGTGGCCTCGGCCTCGCCTGCGACGGGTCTGGCCTCGCGCCATAAAGCGGAACAGACCGCCCTGGTCGCCGCAGCTTTGGCCGAATGAGTTTCCCCCCGCGCGGAATGCGCGCGGGGAAATCGCAATCTGACTGATGCCCGCCGGATGAGCCAGGGCTAAGGAGTTGAGAAGATGACTGACGTAATGGTCCCCGCGCTCGGTGAATCCGTGTCCGAGGCAACCGTATCGACCTGGTTCAAAAAGGTCGGCGATACGGTGGCGCAGGATGAAATGCTCTGCGAGCTTGAAACCGACAAGGTTTCGGTCGAGGTCCCCTCGCCCGTGACCGGCGTGCTGGTCGAGATCATCGCCCAGGAAGGCGAAACCGTCGCCGCCAATGCCCGCCTCGCCATCGTGAGCGAAGGCGCCGCCGGTGCCGCACCCGCAGCCCCCGCCGCCAAAGCCGAGACACCGAAAGCTGCCCCGGCCCCTGCCCCCGTCCCGGCTGGCAAAGACGTCGAAGACGCCCCCTCGGCGAAGAAAGCCATGGCAGAGGCCGGGCTGTCGCGCGATCAGGTCCAGGCCTCGGGCAAGGATGGCCGTGTGATGAAGGAAGACGTGGCCCGGGCTGTTGCCGGCGCTCCGGGTGCCGCCGCAGCGGCGGTCGCCCCGGCCCCGGCCCCCGCCGCGATCCCGCGTGCCCCGGTGCCCGCCGATGACGCCGCCCGCGAAGAGCGTGTCAAGATGACCCGCCTGCGCCAGACCATCGCGCGCCGGCTGAAAGACGCGCAGAACACCGCCGCCATGCTGACCACCTATAATGAGGTGGACATGTCGGGGATCATGCAGCTCCGCAACGAATACAAAGACCAGTTCGAGAAGAAGCACGGCGTCAAGCTTGGCTTCATGTCCTTCTTCGTCAAGGCCTGCACCCATGCGCTGAAAGAAGTGCCCGAGGTCAATGCCGAGATCGACGGCACCGATGTTGTCTATAAGAACTACGTCCATATGGGCGTGGCTGTTGGCACCCCGACCGGCCTCGTGGTGCCGGTTGTGCGTGACGCCGACCAGATGGGCTTTGCCGCAATCGAGAAGAAGATCGCGGAACTGGGGCTTCGCGCCCGTGACGGCAAGCTGACAATGGCAGAGATGGCCGGCGGCTCCTTCACCATCTCGAATGGGGGCGTCTATGGCTCGCTGATGTCGTCCCCGATCCTGAACCCGCCGCAATCGGGGATCCTTGGCATGCACAAGATCCAGGACCGCCCGGTCGTGGTCGGCGGCCAGATCGTGATCCGCCCGATGATGTATCTGGCGCTGTCCTATGACCACCGCATCGTCGACGGCAAAGGTGCGGTAACCTTCCTCGTCCGCGTCAAAGAGGCGCTGGAAGACCCGCGCCGCCTGCTGATGGATCTCTGATCCAGGCCCGACAAAGTGCCCCGCCCTGTCAGCAGGACAGGGTGGGGTTGAACCTGCATGTGTATCCGCGCCAAGAAAGGCTGTCCGATGTCACTCCGGTTTGTCATCCCCGCGCTCTTTGCTGCGCTTTGCGCCCTGCCCGCCTCCGCCGAGGTCACAAAGGCCCAGCGGGCAAAGGTGGACGCGCTCTGGCTGATCGCAATCGACAACTGGGCGCCGATGTTCAATTGCGGCGCCACCAATCACGGCTCGGACAAATTCCTGCGCGCGCATTGGAAACCGATGCGCGAAGGCGCCTTTGACGCGATGAAAAAAGCCGGCTGGTCCGGGGCAGAGCTGACAAAGCTGCGGCAGCGGACCGAGATTGACGCCCTGATGCTGCCCCCCGATACCCGGTTCGACGCCTATCTGGACTATTGCCAGAAGCATAAAGACTGGGCGATGCGGGCAGTGAAAGCCGATCTCTTCGAGATCGACCGGGAAGTGAAACGCGCTTTGGGCATGAAACATCCATGACCACCGAACTCACCGCCCTTATCTGCGCCGTGCTGATCCAGGTTCTGGCCATCGCCCTTGCCGGTGCGCAGATGAACCGCGAGCTGGGCGCGCGTTACAATGCCGGCCCTCGCGATGTGGCCGCGCATTTCTCTACCCGGCTTGGCCGGCTGCGGCGCGCGGTCTCGAACGGGTTCGAGGGGCTTGCGATGTTCGCGCCGACAGTGCTGGTCGTGGTCATCGCCGGCCAAACCTCTCCCCTGACCGCCATTGCCGCCTGGATCTATGTCGCAGCGCGCCTCTTCTATATCCCGGCCTATGCGCTCGGCCTCGCGCCCTGGCGCTCGCTGATCTGGCTTATCGGCCTGATCGCCACGCTTGCCCTTGCCGGTGCCGCCCTCTTCGGCCCCGTCCCGACCGGAGCCTGACATGATCGAAATCACTCAGCCTCCCTTCTTCCACGTCTTCGGAATCTCAGACCCGATCTCGCTGATCGCGTTGCTCATCCAGATCCTGGCCTGATTTTCATCTGTCCACAAATATCCCCGGGGGTCCGGGGGCAGGCGCCCCCGGCTCAACGGCCAGCACAAGGAAACCACCCATGGCAGATTTCGACGTTATCGTGATCGGCGGCGGCCCCGGCGGCTATGTGGCCGCGATCCATGCCGCCCAACTCGGCCTGAAAACCGCCTGTGTCGAAGGGCGCGAGACGCTTGGCGGCACCTGCCTGAACATCGGCTGCATTCCCTCGAAGGCGCTTTTGAACGCCACCCATCAGCTTCACGAAGTCCATGAGAACTTTGAGAAAATGGGCCTTATGGGCGCCAATCCCAAAGTCGACTGGGAACGGATGCTGCGCTACAAGGATGACACCGTCACCGGCAATACCAAGGGGATCGAATTCCTCTTCAAAAAGAACAAGGTGACCTGGCTGAAAGGCTGGGGCTCGATCCCCGCCGCCGGTCAGGTGAAAGTCGGCGACGAGATCCACAACGCGAAAAACATCATCATCGCCACCGGCTCGGTACCCTCGGTGCTGCCCGGCATCACTGTCGATGAACAGGTGATCGTCACCTCGACCGGCGCGCTGTCGCTGTCGAAGATCCCGAAAAGCATGGTCGTGATCGGCGCCGGCGTGATCGGGCTGGAAATGGGCTCGGTCTATGCGCGCCTCGGCGCCCAGGTCACCGTGGTCGAGTATCTGGATGCGATCACCCCCGGCATGGACGGCGAGGTCGCCAAATCCTTCCAGAAGATCCTGACGAAACAGGGCTTCAAATTCGTGCTCGGCGCCGCTGTCCAGGTGGTAGAGCGCACGAAGAAAGGCGCGAAGGTCGCCTGGAAACTCCGCAAGGACGATTCGGCCGGCGAGATCGAGGCCGATGTGGTGCTGGTCGCCACCGGCCGCAAACCCTTCACCGATGGCCTCGGACTTGAGGCGCTTGGCGTTGAAATCCTGCCGCGCGGCCAGATCAAAACCGACAGCCACTGGCAAACCTCGGTCCCCGGCATCTATGCCATTGGCGATGCCGTCCCAGGCCCGATGCTCGCCCATAAGGCCGGGGATGAGGGCATGGCGGTTGCCGAAGTCATCGCCGGCAAACATGGTCATGTGAATTATGACGTGATCCCCGGTGTGATCTATTCGACCCCCGAAGTCGCCAGCGTCGGCAAGACCGAAGAGCAGCTGAAAGACGAGGGCCGCGCCTATAAGGTCGGCAAATTCTCCTTCATGGGCAATGCCCGCGCCAAAACGGTGTTCCAGGCCGATGGTTTCGTGAAACTGCTGGCCGATAAGGAAACCGACCGCGTTCTCGGCTGCCATATCATCGGGCCGGGCGCCGGCGATCTGATCCATGAGGTCTGTGTCGCGATGGAATTCGGCGCCTCGGCCCAGGACCTGGCGCTGACCTGCCACGCGCATCCGACCTGGTCGGAAGCGGTGCGGGAGGCGGCGCTGGCCTGCGGTCTCGGCGCGATCCACGCCTGACAGCCGGAAATGAAAAAAGGGCGGGTGTCCCACACCCGCCCTTTTGCATGTCTGCCAGCCAGATCAGCGAACCGGTCAGTGACCGGTATGGTCCTCACCTTCTTTCGGCGAGTCGATCGAGAATTCCACATCAATGCGACCGGCGCGCTCAAAAATCAGCGTGCCGGGAACCAGATCGCCCTCTTTCAGGGCCTGTTTCAGCCCCATGAACATGATGTGATAGCCGCCACGCTCAAAGGCAACGGTGGCGCCCGCCGGGATTTCCAGCTCGGGCACATGTTTCATCGCCGCCACCCCGTCGGCATCCATCTCGGTCGTATGCAGCTCGGTCTTTTCCGCCACCGCGCTTTCGATCCCGATCAGCCGGTCGGGCCCGGTGCCGGTATTGGTGATCCTGAGATAACCGCCCGCGGTTTTCGCGACGGCGGTGGGCGGCGTCGGGATATAGGGGTGGCTGATCTCCAGATCGCCGCCTTTGAAGCCATGCGCGAAAGCCGCGCCGGAAAATACACCCGAGAGCATAATCGCAGCCAGTGCTGCATTGAGGATTTTCATCGTTCTGTTCCGTTTCCATCTGAGAATTTGACCGGCGCGGGCCGCCGGCATGAGGTCCGCTCTCAGAGGGATGGGGGGCCGCGTGCCTCGGGAACAGCCCAGGCAAGGCCTGCCGGCACCGGGCGCGGCGCGGCGGATTCCAGCGTCAGAACAAAGCGCCAGAGGATATCCGGGAGACCCGAGGGCGGCTCGGGCAGCGCCACGGCATCGCTCAGCCGGCAAAGCGGGCAATCACCCGGTATCCGCATGCCATCGCCACAAAGGTCGTTATACGAGCCGCCGGCCATGATGAAGTTGCGCATGGCGAGATCGTCGCCCGCCGGCACCCTATGCGCCCATGCGGTCAGCGTCATGGCCAGGACCATGAGACAGGCGATCATCGCCCCGGTCAGTCTGACCATCAGTTTATGGCGCAGGCTTTGTGTCATTGCGGTCAAAGATGCCCCAGCCACGGGGGGGCTCGCAATGCGGCAGCTTACCCCAGGGGCAGGGTTTCTTCCGAACGGCCTTGCCAGCCCCCGCTACCAGCCGAGCGCCTTCCTCAGCATATTGGCCGCCACCAGGATCAGGAACACCGCGAAGATCCGTTTCAGCGGCTTCGGATCCATCGCATGGGCCAGTTTCACGCCATAGCTGGTGGTGACCATGGTAATGCCGATCACCACCGCGAAAGCCGGCAGGTTCACTGCCCCCAGCGTCAGCGGCGGGCGCGTTGCCGGATCAAGCGGCATGAACAGAAAGCCGATCACCGAGGGCACCGCGATGGTCACCCCAAACCCCGAGGCCGTCGCCACCGCCCGGTGAATCGGCACGCCGTAAAGCGTCATCAAGGGCACCCCGAACGAGCCGCCGCCGATTCCCATCAGCACCGACAGGAACCCCAGCACCGAGGATTGCGCTGCCCGGACCGGCCCTGTCGGCATGGTTCCGGCAATGCGCCAGCTTTGCCTGCCAAAGGCCATGTAAAGCCCCACGACCATCCCCAGCCCGCCAAAGATCGCCTGTAGCGCGACGGATCGCAGCTGGCTTGCCACCAGCGTCCCGATTATCGCGCCGATGACGATGCCGGGCGCCCAGGTCTTCAGCACCTCCCAATCGACGGCGCCTTTGCGATTATGCGCCATGACCGAGCGGATCGAGGTGAAGATGATTGTCGCCAGCGAGGTGGCAAGGCAGACCTGCATCACCTGCGGCCCGCCATAGCCAAGCGCGGTGAAGACGTAGAAGAAGGCCGGCACCAGCACGATGCCGCCGCCAACTCCCAACAGCCCGGCGATGATACCGGCAAAGGCCCCCACCACGAAAAGCAGCGCCACCAGCGGCAACAGGGTCGCGAGATCGGGGAACATGCGCGGTCTCCTCTGGGCAGGCGCACCCTGCATAGGTCAGCGGCGGGGCAGAGGAAAGACCGCCGGCGCCGCCGGGGCCGGATTTCCTCAGACCACCCGGATATCCTCAGACCACGCTGAGGGAAAGCGCGCCGATGCCCTCGATCCGGGCAGTGACATCATCGCCGCGCTGCAAGGGGCCGACCCCGGCGGGGGTGCCGGTCATAATGATATCACCGGCCTCCAGGGTGAAATAGCGCGACAGGGTGGCGATGATTTCCGGGGTTTTCCAGATCATCTGATTGAGATCGCCCTCCTGCCGGCGCTGGCCGTTGACATCGAGGGTGATCGCCCCCGCAACCGGATGGCCGCCTGCCGTGACCGGCAGCAACGGGCCGCAAGGCGCGGAATGGTCAAAACTCTTCGCCACGTCCCAGGGGCGGCCCAGTTTTTTGGCCTCGGCCTGCAGATCGCGCCGGGTCATGTCGATCCCTACCCCATAACCCCAGACATGATCCAGCGCATCCCGGGCCGCAATGCCGCTGCCGCCTTTTGAAAGCGCCACGACCAGTTCGACCTCATGGTGCAGGTCTGCGGTCTCTGTCGGCCAGGGAAAGCGCGGGCCGGGACTGATGCTGCCGGCGGCTTTCAGGAAGAAGAACGGCGCTTCGCGATCGGGGTCATGGCCCATCTCGACCGCATGGGCGGCATAATTGCGGCCGATGCAGAAAATGCGGTTGACCGGGAAGAAGCGGTCACTGCCCTGAACCGGCAGCCGCGCCCCTGGCGGCGGTGTGATCACCCAAAGCGGCTCGTCCTGTGAATCAGCCATCGCGCGGGCCTCGTATCTGACATCTCCCCAGGGTTTTCCGCCGATGCGCCTCGCAGTGCAAGCATTTCTGTGATCACAAACCCTGTGGTCCCGCGCGCCTGCCGCCATCCGTTACCGCAATCACCCCCGAAAGCGCCGCCTGAACCATCCGGAAACCGGCGAAAACAGGAAAAATCCCGGCTTGCTGCGTCTGCACAGTTGCACCGGAGGCCGCTGTCGCTCAGAAGAGGCACAGAGTTGACTTGCCCCTCTCAGGGCAGCGCAGGCGGCGATGGCCGGCCCGCTGTCTCCCAGGCCGGGGCCCCGGCATTGGCCGCCCCTTTCGCCCTTTTCCGGGCGAAACAGCGGGCGGCAGACAGAACCGCTAACGGAGGATCAGCAGACCATGAGCAACACGGGGACCAACACGGCTATGCCCGCAATCGTTTACACCAAAGTGGATGAGGCGCCGGAACTTGCCTCTTACTCGCTGCTGCCGATCATCCAGCGCTTCGCCAAAGCCGCCGGGATCCCGGTTGCGACGCGCGACATCTCGCTGGCGGGCCGCATCATCTCGGCCTTCCCCGAGCGCCTGACCGCTGCGCAGAAACAGACGGATGACCTGGCGGGTCTGGGCGAATGGGTGAAAACGCCCGAGGCCAATGTGATCAAACTCCCGAATGTCTCGGCGTCGGTCCCGCAGCTGGTGGCGGCGATCAAAGAGCTGCAAGGCCAGGGCTATGCGCTGCCCGATTACCCGGCAGAACCCGCCACTGCCGAGGAAAAGGAGATCCGTGCGCGCTACGACGCGATCAAGGGTTCCGCCGTGAACCCGGTTCTGCGCGAGGGCAATTCCGACCGCCGCGCCGCGAAAGCCGTAAAGAACTACGCCAAAGCCCATCCGCATTCGATGGGCAAATGGTCAAAGGACAGCAAGACCCGCGTGGCGGCGATGGCTGGCGGCGATTTCTTCTCGAACGAGACCTCGGTGACGCTTTCCGCCGCCCAGGCCGGGAAAGTGAAGATTGAGCTGACCGGGAAATCCGGCAAGGTCTCGGTCCTGAAAGAGGGCGTGACCCTGCCCGAAGGCACCGTGGTTGACGCAACCTTCATGTCGGCAAAGGCGCTGGATGCTTTCCTCGCCGATGAGATTGCAAAGACCAAAGCCGAGGGCATCCTGTTCTCGGTCCATCTGAAAGCCACGATGATGAAGGTCTCGGACCCGATCATCTTTGGCCATGTGGTCAAGGCCTGGTTGCAGCCGGTCTATGCGAAGCACCCCGAACTCGCGGATCTCGACGCGAATGGCGGCCTCGGCAGTCTGCTTTCGCAGATCGGGGACCTCGCCAATGCGGCCGCGATCCTTGCCGATATCGACGCCACCATGGCCGCGCGCCCGCCGCTTTACATGGTGAATTCCGACAAGGGCATCACCAATCTGCATGTGCCGTCAGACGTGATCATCGACGCCTCGATGCCGGCGCTTTTGCGCGCGGGCGGCAAGGGCTGGGGGCCGGACGGGAAAGAGGTGGATACCGTCTGCGTGATCCCCGACACCTCTTACGCGCCCGTCTATGATGAGAGCGTCAGGTATTTCCAGGAGACCGGGGCGCTGGATCCGGCAACCGCCGGCACGGTGCAGAATGTGGGCCTGATGGCGCAAAAGGCCGAGGAATACGGCTCGCATCCGACCACCTTCGAAATCCCCGAAGACGGCACCGTCCGGGTGATCGCCGCGAATGGCGATGTGCTGCACAGCCATGAGGTGGAGAAGGGCGATATCTGGCGCCTGTGCTCGACCCGCAAGGCCGCGATCATCGACTGGGTGCAGCTGGCCATCGACCGTCAGCGGCTGGAAGGCTGCCAGGCGATCTTCTGGCTTGATGAAAACCGCGCCCATGACCGGGAATTGCTGGCTTACGTTCGCCCGATCCTGAAGGAAAAAGGTGTCGAGGCGAAGTTCCAGATCCTCGCGCCGCGCGAGGCGACCCGGCTGTCTTTCGAGACCATCCGCGCGGGCAAGGACTCGATCGCGATCACCGGCAATGTGCTGCGCGACTATCTGACCGACCTCTTCCCGATCCTGGAACTCGGCACCTCGGCCAAGATGCTTTCCATCGTGAAACTGATGCAGGGCGGCGGCATGTTCGAGACCGGCGCCGGCGGCTCGGCCCCCAAACACGTCCAGCAGCTGATGGAGGAAAACCACCTCCGCTGGGACAGCCTCGGCGAGTTCTGCGCGCTTGGCGAAAGCCTGAGCTTCCTTGCCGAAGTGACCGGCAACGAGAAAGCCCGGGTGCTGGGCGCTGCGGTGGATGCGGCAACCCAGGGCATCCTGGATTATGACCGCAGCCCGGGTCGCAAAGCCGGCCAGCCCGATAACCGCGACAGCCATTACTGGTTCGCGCGCTACTGGGCCGAGGCGCTGGCAAAGCAGAATTCCGATGCGGCCATCGCAGCCGAGTTTGCCCCCATCGCGAAAGCGCTGAGCGAGGGAGAAGCAGAGATCATCGCCGAGTTGCAGGCAGATCGCGGCAAGCCGGTCGATCTGGGCGGCTACTACCACGGCGACGCGGCAAAAACCGCCGCCGTGATGCGCCCGTCAAAAACGCTGAACGCGATCATCGGCTGAGATCCCGGGCGGAAAACCAACAGGCCGCTGGCCCCGTAAGGGGGCAGCGGCTTTTTCTTTGCCCGGTGGCTCTTCCCCGTGCCGGAGCGGCGCCAAACGGCCAGCGGGAGCATCCAGAATCCGGATGGACAGATCCCAAATCTGCGCGGATCATAGCGGCGAATTCTGTTTCCTGTCCGCGTACTGCCTGCCCACCCTTCAGATCAGGAATGCACAACAATGCCCTTCATTCTCGCATCAAGCTCTGCCGGAACCGGCATCCGCTACACGGTCGCCGCAGCCGACTCCCTGCTGATACCCAGCTATGCAACTGTCTTCTCATCGGACAGTATCGGCGTGTCAGTCACCGGCGCCGGTTCAAGCGTCTTTGTCCAGGGCACCGTCGCGGGCACAACCGGGATCAGCACCGGCAATACGGCGATCCTGAACGGGGTCTTTGTCCATGTCGTGGCGGGCGCCAGCGTCTTCGGCAGCGATAACGGCATCCTGGCCGTCGGCAGCCAGAGCTATTTCCTGAATGAGGGCACGATTTCCGGCGGATCGCCCTATTCCAACGGGATGCGGCTTGGGGTGCTCTCGAATTCGGCTACAGGTGCTTCGGGCACGATGCTGCTCGTCAATCGTGGCACAATTTCCGGCGCCTATGCAATCGACTGGGCGTCTTCGGGGTCGGGAAGCACGCTGACGCTGATCAATTCCGGAACTCTGACCGGGACACTCGGCGCGATCCGGGCACCCACTCTGACCGCGACGGTGTTGCGCAACAGCGGCGAAATCATCGGTGATGTGACGCTAAGCTCAATGGGCGACATATTCGATACCCGCAACGGCTCGGTTCAGGGCACTGTTTTCGGTATAGACGGCAATGATGTCTTCATCGGCAATGCAAACAGCGCCGAGATCTTCAACGGCGGCGCAGGGGTGGATGTGCTCGACTTCCGCAATGGCGGCTCGGTGATCGTGGCGCTGGATCTCAGCCGCCCGAATTCCGGCCAGGCGCTTGGCGACCAGTATTTCCAGTTCGAGAATATCTTCGGCTCACAGCAAAACGACATCCTCACCGGCGACAATACCAATAACGTGCTGACCGGCGAGGACGGCAATGACTGGCTGCACGGGCGCGGCGGCAATGACATCCTGCGCGGCGGATTGGGGGCGGATACCCTCGCCGGCGGCATCGGCAATGACAATTTCCAGTTCCTGAACCCGAATGAGGGCGGCGACACGATCATGGATTTCGCCAATGTCGGCGGCAATAACGACTTCTTCCATGTTTCGGCAGCGGGCTTTGGCGGCGGGCTGGCGGCGGGCTGGCTGGCAGCGGCGGCTTTCCAGGCAGGTACGGGAAATGTGGCGTCCAGTGCCAGTGTCCGCTTCATCCACGACACTGCAACCAACACCGTCTGGTATGATGCAGACGGTAACGGCGCCGGGGCCGCCGTACTGCTGGCAACACTGCAGACCACGGTCACGCTCACCAATCTCGACTTCCTGGTTTTCTGATCCGGCTTGAACCTTCCCTCGCGGTTGCGCAGAAATCGCTGATGACACTCTGCGGGGAAAAGACGTGATGGACTTGTTGCTGACAGAGTTGCGCGAGGCGATCGGCCCGTCGCAGGTGCTGACCGGTGAGGATATGCGCAAATATGCCGATGACTGGATGGGCCATTACCATGGCAGCCCGGTCGCGGTTGTGCGGCCCGCCTCCACCGCCGAGGTGGCGGCCTGTCTGCGGGCCGCTGCGCAGGCCGGGGTGGCCGTGGTGCCGGTCAGCGGCAATACCGGCCTCGTCGGCGGCACCATGGCGACCGGCAGCCTGATGATCAGCCTTGACCGCATGAACCGCATCCGCGCGCTGCGCCCGGGCGCGCGCCTGGTGATCGCCGAAGCGGGGGTCATCCTGCAAAAGATCCATGAGGCGGCCGAGGCCGAGGGGCTTTACTTCCCGCTCTGGTTCGGGGCGCGTGGCTCGGCCATGCTGGGTGGGGCGCTTTCGACCAATGCGGGTGGCTCGAATGTCTTGCGCTATGGCTCGACCAGGGGGCTCTGCCTCGGGCTTGAGGTGGTGCTGGCGGATGGCCGCGTGCTGAACCTGATGAGCGAGCTGCATAAGGACAATTCCGGCTACGATCTGAAGCAGCTTTTCATCGGCGCCGAGGGGACCCTGGGGATCATCACCGCAGCCGTGATGAAGCTGGTGCCGGCGCCCCGCGCCCATGCCACCGCCGTGGTGGCCGCCGACAGCCTGCCAAAGGCGCTTGGCCTGCTCAATCGGATGCAGGAGGCGACCGGCGGAAGGGTCGAGGCGTTCGAGCTGATGCCCGAGGATTATTCGCTGAGACTGAAAGCGGTGCGGCCCGATCTGGGCCAGCCTTTCGCAACCATCCCGCCGGTGACACTCCTGATCGAGGCCGCGACCACTTCGGCAGACGAGGCCACCCCCGGCCCCGACGGCCAGGTGCCGCTGGTGGCAAAGCTGGAAACCGTCCTTGGTGCCATGCTGGAGGAAGGGCTGATCGACGACGCGGTGATCGCCGGGTCCGAGGCGCAGCGTATGGCGCTCTGGGCGCGGCGCGAGGCGGCGGCCGAGATCTGTCACGGCATCCACCCGTTTGTAGACACCGATATCTGCCTGCCGCTCGACCGCGTTGACACTTTCCTCACCGGCATCGGTGCCCGGCTTGAAGCGGTCTCGCCCGGCGCCGGGACGATCACCGTTGGCCATCTTGGCGACGGCAATCTGCATTTCTCGGTCTACCCGGCCCGCGAGGGCGAAGAAGATCGGGTGATGAACTGTGTCGAGGATATGGTGGCGGAACTCGGTGGCTCCTTTTCCGCCGAACATGGGATCGGGCTGTCGAAACTGGCCTCGATGCGGCGCCGGAAGGATTCGGTGGCACTGGATGTGATGCGGGCGGTCAAGGCCGCGCTGGACCCGCATTCCGTGATGAATCCGGGCAAGGTGATCCCCGCCTGACGCCTGCCGGTTGCGCAAATCCGGGCAGCACAGGACAGTTTCCGTCGCCGGCGGCCCGCGTTACGCAAGTTTCACACACCTGCCAACCGACTGTCACATGCGCCCAATAGGTCCGCCTGAGGAAATCAGAGGCGGACCCTATGCTGGAAGTGAAATCCGTTACCCGGATGTTTGGCCAGAAAGCGGCAGTGGACAATGTCAGCTTCCGCGTCGATGGGCCGGGTTTTGTCGGCATCATCGGGCGCTCCGGCGCGGGTAAATCCACCTTTCTGCGCATGATGAACCGGCTGCTGGATGCCTCCTCGGGCGAGATCCTGGTTGATGGCCGCAACGTGCTGGCGCTGAAAGGCCGTGAGGCCCGCGCCTGGCAAAGCCAATGCGCGATGATCTTCCAGCAGTTCAACCTGGTGCCCAGGATGGATGTGGCGTCAAACGTGCTGCATGGCATCCTGAACCGCCGTTCCTCGATCCAGACGCTGTTCAACATCTGGTCGCGCGCCGACATCCTGAAGGCGCTGGAGATCCTCGACCGGCTCGGGATCCAGGAACAGGCTCCGAAACGGGCCGAGGCGCTTTCCGGCGGTCAGCAGCAGCGCGTCGCGATTGCCCGCGCCCTGATGCAGAACCCGAAGATCATCCTCGCCGATGAACCCATTGCGTCTCTGGACCCGATGAACGCCCAGGTCGTGATGGACACGCTGAAGGCGATCAATGTCGAAGACGGCCGGATGGTCATCGCGAATCTCCACACGCTCGACACCGCGCGCCGCTATTGCGACCGCGTGATCGGGATGCGTGACGGCCGCGTGGTGTTTGACGGCACCCCCGACCAGCTTTCGACCGGCGTGGCGCGTGACATTTACGGCGCCGATGAAAGCTTCAACGAGGCCGCCACCTCGACCGCGATCCCGTCTGACACCGGCGCCGACCGCTCTTACGCCGATACGCTGATGTCGTAACCCAATCCCCGGACGCGCCCGCGTGCCGGGGTTTTCTTTTCCCCCACCATGGAGAGACCCATGAAAACGCTCGCACTGGCTTTGGCCGTGACCACCGCCCTGACCGGCATGGCCCACGCACAAGAGATCAAGCAATTCAACCTCGGCATCCTCGGCGGCGAGAACGCCCAGGACCGCATGACCTCGAACGAGTGCTACCGCGCCGCCATCGAGGAATCGCTTGGCGTTCCGGTCAAGGTCTTCACGCCCGCAGATTATGATGGCGTGATCCAGGGCCTCCTTGGCGGCACCATCGACCTCGCCTGGATGGGCGCTTCGGGCTATGCGAAAGCTTACATCACCGACCCGGACTCGGTTGAGGCCGTTCTGACCAAGCAAAACATGGACGGCTCGACCGGCTATTACTCGATCGCTTTCGCCCGCACCGATTCCGGCATCACCTCGATCGAAGACGCCAAGGGCAAGAAATTCGCCTTTGCCGAACCGAACTCGACCTCGGGCTACCTGGTCCCCGGCGCTGAAATGGTTGGCAAATTCGGCCCGCTGGAGCAGTATTTCTCGGAAGTCCGCTTCTCGGGTGGCCATGAGCAATCCATCGTCGGCGTCGCCAATGGTGATTTCGACGCCGCTGTCGCCTGGGCTGACGGCCTTGGCAACTGGGAAGACGGCTATAATTCGGGCGCCTTCCGCAAGGCCGCCGATGCCGGCCTCGTGAACATGAACGACATTCAGGAAATCTGGCGCTCGGCCCTGATCCCCGAAGGCCCGATGGTCGTCCGCAAGGCCCTGCCGCAGGACGTGAAGGACAAGGTCATCAAGCTGACCGCCGACCTGCACGAGACCAACAAGGAATGCGCTTACAGCGTCGCCGCCGGCGAGGCCAGGGACTTCGTCCCGGTCACCCACGAGGCCTATATCGGCATCGTCGAAGCCCGCAAGCTGCAAGACAGCCAGTAATTTCATCTGACCCAAAGCCGGGCCTTCGCAACCCGAAGGCCCGGCCTCTTTTTACGCGGGGGCATCATGGTCGATATCGCTTACGGACCCGGAAATGAACGGGGACCGGACCGAAAACCGGGCGCTGGTCTGGACACAACCGGGGCCTATCTCGACATGGTCCGCCGCCGCCGGCTCTATAGCGGCATCATCCTTGCGCTGTTCATCGCGCTGATGATCGCAGGCTTCCAGCTGGCCGAAAGCCGCAATGCGGGCGGGTTCATCAACGGCTTGCCGCAGATCTTCGCCTTCCCCTCCGAGGTGATTTCCGAAGCCTGGGCGAAGCGCGCCAATATCCCCGGCCTCTTCGTCCAATTCCTGCCATCTCTGATGGAGACGGTGAATATCGCTGCCGTCTCGACCCTGATCGGCGGCTTTACCGCCGCGCTGCTGGCGCTGTTGGCCACACGCGGCCTTGCCCGCTGGCCCCGCCTGACGCCCCTTTTTCGCCGGATGATGGACCTGACGCGCTCGATCCCCGAAATCGTGATCGCGCTGATGCTGATCTTCATCCTCGGTGGCGGCCCTGTCCCCGCAATGATCGCGATCAGCCTGCATACCGCCGGGGCTTTGGGCAAGCTGTTCTCGGAAGTCGCTGAAAACGCAGATGTAAAACCCGTCGAGGGCCTGACATCGGTTGGCGCCGGCTGGCTGCAACGCATGTGGCTCGGCGTCATCCCGCAGGTCGCGCCGAACTGGCTCAGCTACCTGATGCTGCGGTTTGAAATCAATGTCCGCGCCTCGGCAATCCTTGGTTTCGTCGGCTCGGGCGGCATCGGCTATGACCTGAAACTCGCCATGCAATGGGGGGCAGGGAAATACGACCAGGTGGTCGCGATCTTCCTCCTGTTGTTCCTCACCATCGTGCTGATCGACCAGATCACCGACCATTATCGCACCCGCCTCGTCAAAGGCGAGAAGAAGTCGAGGGCCTGAGCCATGACCATGAGCCTGAACGCGCCCCTCGGCACCATCCCCTCGACCGACGCCCTGATCGCGCGTTTCCGCAAACGCGCCCGGATGTCCTTCCTGGTGCCAGGGATCATCCTCGCCTATCTGACCTGGATCTTTTTCGCCTTCGACATTCCCGGCATCGCGTCCCGCGCGAGAACCGACAATGCCGCCGTGCTGCTGACCGATTTCTGGGCGCATAAAACCCATGTCACCCGCGATAACCGCAGCGGCGCCCTGTCGGTGTCGAAAGACGGCGAGAACCGCGGCGCCTACCCGCCCGGCCTGCTGCCCGATTGGGTCAGCGTCACGGATGGCGTCACCACCATCGACCTCGGCGACGGCAATATTGTCACCTATGACGATCAGGGCGCGCGCTATGTCGTCCCCGATTACGGCACGATTCAAATCCGACCGTCAGAGGACGGCCAAAGCCTGATCCTCGACGCGCCGCTGCCGCTGCCCTCCTGGATCAACGCTTCCGACCGCCTGATCACCGTCACCACCCCGGCAGGCCGTTTCAACTATTCCCGCTCCAAGGTCGAAACCTTCCGCTACCAGGCTGGCTGGGCGCTGTTTTTCTTCACCGCCGACAGCCCTTTCTTCCAGAAATCCCCGCTGGAACTGGCCTCCCTCGCCGTCTCGGGCGACCGCATCGACCCGACCCGCTCCAATCTCAGCTACATGGCGTCCGAGTTCTGGAACAATAAAATGTGGCACCATGGCGAGGTCGCCTGGGCGCTGTTCGAGACCCTGCTGATGGCCTTCATAGGCACCTTCCTCGCGGCCCTGGTGGCGCTGCCGCTCGCCTTCATGGCCGCGCGAAACTTCAACCCGCTCGGCCCGCTGCGCTTTGTCATGCGTCGGATCTTTGACTTCATCCGCGGCGTCGATGCGCTGATCTGGACCATCGTTCTCGCCCGCGCCTTTGGCCCGGGGCCCATGACCGGCGCGCTGGCAATCCTGATCACCGATACCGGAACCTTCGGCAAACTCTATTCCGAAGCGCTTGAAAACATAGACGAAAAGCAGGTCGAGGGCGTGCGCTCCACCGGCGCCACCGCGCTGCAACGCGCCCGCTTCGGTGTCCTGCCGCAGGTCACGCCGGTGCTGATGTCGCAAGTCCTCTACCTGTTTGAGTCGAACACCCGCTCCGCCACCGTGATAGGCGCCATCACCGGCGGCGGCATCGGCCTTTTGCTCACGCAAGCCATCATCACCCAGAAAGACTGGGAAGATGTCGCCTATTACATGATCCTGATCGTGTTGATGGTCATGGCGCTCGACAGCCTCTCCGGCTGGATCCGCCGCAAACTGATCAAAGGCGCGTAACAAGCGGCGACCAGGCCCCTTCCTCTTGACAAAAATACTCCCGCCGGAGGCTCCGCCCACAGACAGGGGCGGGGCCATTCCCATCAGAAGGCCCCCGGAAATGCCCCGCCTCTCGGCCTCAGAGCCCTTCCTCCACCCGAATACCCAGATCACCAATTCCAGCTTCGGCGCTTACTGCGAGGTCGGTGAGGGCACCCGCATCCAGAACTCGACCTTCGAAGACTACGCCTATGCCGAGCGCCTCTCGGATATCGCGAACACAACCGTCGGGAAATTCGCCAATATCGCCGCCCTGACGCGGATCGGCCCCACCGACCATCCTTTCGCCAATGCGGCGCAGCACCATTTCCTTTACCGCTCCTCCTGGTATTTCGATGATGCCGAGGACGATGCAGACTTCTTCGCCGCCCGCGCCGCGCGCCGCACAGTGCTTGGCCCTGATTGCTGGATCGGCCACGGCGCGATCATCAAACCCGAGGTCACCATCGGCGCCGGCGCCATTGTCGCCTCGGGTGCGGTGGTCACCAAAGACGTGCCCGCTTTCGCCATCGTCGGCGGCAACCCGGCGAAACTGATCCGGATGCGCTTCCCCGACGGGGTGATCGACCGCCTGCTGGCACTCGCCTGGTGGGATTGGGACCATGCCCGCCTGCGCGAGGTTCTGCCCGATTTCCGCAGCCTCGGCGCCGGGGAATTTCTTGAGAAATACGGCGCCTAAGCGCTTTCCGGCGTCACGGTCAGCGTCACCCGCTCTCCTGCAAACCAGGTGATGCCATATTCCACCGGCACGCCGCCTGCGTCGATATTCACCGATGTGCTGCGCAAAACCGGCGCGTCTTCGGGGATCTGCAGCGCGAGGGCGACCATGGCATTCGCCGCCCGCGCCGAAAGCCTCGTCGAGGCGCGCGTGTAATCGGCCACCCCCACCGCCGCGAGGCCCCGGGTGATCGAGCTTTCTCCCTCCAGCGCGGCCGCCAGCCCCGGCAGGCGCCCGGCCGGAAAGACCGAACGGAACACCGCCAGCGGCTGCCCGTCAGCCGAGGACACCCCCTCGACCACCAGCACGGGATCGCCTGCCACCAGCCCAAGCGCCGCCGCCTCTTTCGCATCCGAGGGCCGCGTCTCGCATCGTGTCAGCGCTTTCGACGGCAGGCGCCCCCCCGATTCCATCGCCTGATGAAACCGCACCCGCCGGCCCAGCGGGTAATCGGTCGGCCGGCCCAGCACGAAAACCCCGGCGCCGCGCCGCGCATGCACCAGCCCGCGCCCGGCCAGATCCGCAAGCGCATGGCGGACGGTGTGACGGTTGACGCCGAACCGTACCGAGAGTTCCGCCTCGGTCGGGAGCCGCGCCCCGGTCGGGAAATGGCCCTGCGCGATCTCGGCCGCCAGCGTCTCCGCGATGCCTTTCCACAATGCCGTGCGCGCCATCCGCCGCCCCTGTTACCGAAATTTCGTAAAATATTCGCCTTGACGTCACCCGCCGGGCTCCGAATATTTGTATAGTTGTCTAGTACAACAGACAAGTCAGAAAAGATGTCTGCAATGGATCCTGTTCCTGCCTCCCCCGACAATGACCTGACCGCAGCGCGCCGGTCCTGGATGGGCCTGCTCGCCCGCGCCCGGCCCGAAGCGCTTGCCGCGCTGATGCCGGCACCGCTTCCCTTACATCGTGATCTGCGGGCACCCGAGATCGGCACGATGATGGTCCGGGGCCGCATCGGCGGGGCCGGCGCGCCCTTCTCGCTGGGCGAAATCACCGTGACCCGCGCCACTTTGCACCTTGAAGACGGTCCCACCGGCCATGCGCTCGTCCAGGGCCGCGACCGGGCCCATGCCCGCCGCGCCGCCCTCGTGGATGCGCTGATGCAGACCGATGCGGCGGTGCAGATCCGCGAAAGCATCCTTGCGCCCCTGACCAGGGCCGAGACCGCCCGCCGCCAGGGTCGCGCCGCCAAAGCCGCCGCCACCCGTGTCGAATTCTTCACCCTCGTGCGCGGAGAAGACAAATGAACGCGCCCTTCACGCCGTCGCTTTCCGGCGGTTTCGCCCATCCCGCGCATGATGCCGCCCGCGCCTTCCGTGCCGCGATGCAGGCGCTGGCCCGCCCGGGCCGGATCGAGCCGATCACCGGCGCCGCGCCCCCCGCGCCGCTTTCCCCCGCCGCCGGCACACTGGCGCTGGTGCTGCTGGATCAGACCACGCCGGTCTGGCTGGCGCCCTCGCATGACACCGGGGACCTGCGCGCCTGGCTGACCTTTCACACCGCCGCACCCTTCACCACGCCCCAGGCCGCCATGTTCGTGATCGGCAGCTGGGTGGCCATTAGCCCCGTTTCGCGTTTCAGCATCGGCACCCCGGATTACCCCGACCGCGCCGCGACGCTGATCGTCGAGATGCCGGATCTGCGCGCCGAAGGCCCCCGCCTCACCGGCCCGGGCATAAGGGACAGCGCCCGGCTTTCCCTGCCGGAAACCGCCGCCTTCCAGGCCAATCATGCGCTTTACCCGCTGGGCTTCGATACATTCCTGACCGCCGGAGACCGGATCGCCGGCCTTCCCCGCTCGACCCATGTGGAGGAAAACTGATGTATGTGGCCGTCAAAGGCGGTGAGCGCGCCATCGACAACGCCCATGCCTGGCTGGCCGAAGAGCGCCGGGGTGATACCGCCGTGGCAGAACTCTCGGTTGCGCAGATACGCGAACAGCTGAAGCTCTCGGTTGACCGGGTGATGGCGGAGGGCTCGCTGTTTGATCCCGACCTTGCCGCGCTGGCTATCAAACAGGCGCGGGGCGATCTGATCGAGGCGATTTTCCTGATCCGCGCCTATCGCACCACCTTGCCGCGTTTCGGGGCGACCCTGCCGGTCGAGACTGCGACGATGGCGGTGATCCGACGCGTCTCGGCAACCTTTCGCGATGTTCCGGGCGGCCAGGTGCTGGGGCCGACCTTTGATTACACGCATCGCCTGCTGGATTTCGCGTTGGCGGCCGAGGGGCTGAACCCGCCCGAGGCGGCCGGGGCAAGCCCTGAAGGTCTGGATTCGGTGCCGCATGTGATGGGCTTTCTGAACCGCGAAGGCCTGATCGAAGAGGCCGGCGCCGGAGATGAGGTGCCGCCCGACCTGACCCGCGAGGCGCTGGAGCTGCCGGCAAACCGGGCGCTGCGGCTTCAGGCCCTGGCGCGGGGTGATGAAGGCTTCCTCTTGTCCCTTGCCTATTCGACGCAGCGCGGCTACGGCAATACCCATGCCTTTGTCGGCGAGCTGCGCATCGGCCAGGTGGTGGTTGAGGCCGAGATCCCCGAGCTTGGATTTTCGGTTGAGATCGGCGAGGTCGAGCTGTCGGAATGCGAGACGGTGAACCAGTTCGGCGGGTCTAAAACCGAACCGCCACAATTCACCCGCGGCTATGGCCTGGTTTTCGGGCAAAGCGAGCGCAAGGCGCTGTCGATGAGCCTGGTTGACCGGGCTTTGCGCTGGAAAGAGCTGGGCGAGAGCCACAACCCGGCCCCGGCCCGCGACGAGGAATTCGTGCTGTCGCATTGCGACAATATCCAGGCCACCGGCTTTCTCGAACATATCAAACTGCCGCATTACGTCGATTTCCAGTCCGAGCTGGAGCTGATCCGCCGGCTGCGCGCTGCAGCCACACCAGAACAGGAGGAAGAATGATGCCCGTCCAGATCGCCGCCGCCCTGCTGATCAGCCTCGCCGGTGCCCGCAAACCGGGCGGCGCCCGGCCATCGGGGGCGCGGAAATGACCTCCCAGACCAGCCTCCGGGAAACGGAGAGCTACAACTTCGCCTATCTCGACGAACAGACAAAGCGCATGCTGCGCCGGGCGATCCTGAAGGCGCTGGCGGTGCCGGGCTATCAGGTGCCTTTCGCCAGCCGCGAGATGCCGATGCCCTATGGCTGGGGCACCGGGGGCGTGCAGGTCTCGGCCGCGTGCCTCACGCCTGAGGACCGGCTGAAAGTGATTGACCAGGGCGCCGATGACACGACAAACGCTGTCTCGATCCGCAAATTCTTTCAGCGCACCGCCGGGGTGGAGGTGACCGAGGCCACCACCGGGGCCACGCTGATCCAGACCCGCCACCGCATCCCCGAAACGCCGCTGACCGAGGACCAGATCCTTGTCTATCAGGTGCCGATCCCCGAACCTTTGCGCTTTCTGGAGCCGCGCGAGACCGAGACGCGGCGGATGCATGCGCTGGAGGAATATGGGCTCATGCATGTGAAGCTTTACGAGGATATCGCCCGCCATGGCGAGATCACCAATTCCTACGCCTGGCCGGTGATGGCCGAGGGGCGCTATGTGATGACCCCCTCGCCCATTCCGAAATTCGACAATCCTAAGCTGTCCGACAACCCCGCCGTGCAGCTGTTCGGCGCCGGGCGCGAGGCGCGGATCCACGCGCTGCCGCCCTATACAAAGGTCGTCAGCCTCGATTTCGAGGATCATCCTTTCGTGGCCTCAAAGGCGGATCACGCCTGCGATATCTGCGGATCGCATGAAAGCTATCTGGACGAGGTGATCACCGATGATCAGGGCGGGCGGATGTTCGTATGCTCGGACACCGATTTCTGTGGCACGCGCAGCGCGGCCCTTGCAGCGGAGCGTGGCTGATGGATGGGGCTGAGATGAGTATTTATGCCAGGATGAAAGGGGCTGAGCCTTTGCTCTCGGTCCGTAACCTGTCGAAATTCTATGGCAGCCGGATTGGTTGCGCCGATGTCTCCTTTGATCTTTACCCCGGCGAGGTGCTGGGGATCGTCGGAGAGAGCGGGTCGGGGAAGTCGACACTCCTCTCCTGCCTTGCCGGGCATCAGACGCCGGATGAGGGGCGGATCGCATTTGACGGGCGTGACATGATCGCCATGGCGGAACCGGAGCGGCGGCGGCTCGCGCGGAGTGAACAGGCCTTTGTGCATCAAAGCCCGCGCGACGGGCTCAGGATGGGTGTTTCCGCCGGCGGCAATATTGGCGAGCGGCTGATGGCGGTCGGCGCGCGGAATTACGGCGCCATCCGCGAGACCGCGCTGGACTGGCTGGGCCGGGTCGAGATCGACGGGGCGCGGATCGACGACCGGCCCTCTGCCTTTTCCGGCGGCATGCAGCAGCGGCTGCAGATTGCGCGAAACCTCGTCACCGCGCCGCGTCTGGTTTTCATGGACGAGCCCACCGGCGGCCTGGATGTTTCCGTCCAGGCGCGGCTGTTGGATCTTTTGCGGGGTCTTGTCCGCGATCTCGGCCTGTCGGTGGTGCTGGTCACCCATGACCTTGCCGTGGTGCGGCTGCTGGCGCATCGGCTTATGGTGATGAAATCGGGCCATGTGGTTGAACAGGGCCTGACAGATCAGGTGCTTGACGATCCGCAACATGGCTATACCCAGCTTCTGGTTTCCTCGGTTCTGCAGGTCTGACCCCATGATTACGCTCAAAGACGTTTCAAAGACCTTTACGCTGCACAACCAGGGTGATGGGCAGAGTGGCGCGGTGATCCCGGTGATGGCGGGCGTCAGTCTGTCGGTCGCGCCCGGTGAATGCGTGGCGCTGACCGGCCGGTCGGGCGCCGGCAAATCAACGCTGATGCGGATGATTCACGGCAATTACCTGGCGGCCTCGGGCGAGATCCTGGTGGGCGGTCTGGATGTGGCCAAAGCCAGCCCGCGCGAGATCCTCGCGCTCCGGCGTGAGGTGCTGGGCTATGTCAGCCAGTTCCTGCGCGTGGTGCCGCGGGTGGCCACGCTGGATGTGGTGGCCGAGCCGCTGCTGACCCTCGGCATCCCGGCCACCGAGGCGCGCGCACGCGCGGCAACACTGCTTGCGCGGCTGAACCTGCCCGAGCGCCTCTGGTCGCTGTCGCCCACCACCTTTTCGGGCGGCGAGCAGCAGCGGGTGAATATCGCGCGCGGTTTCATCCATCCCTATCCGGCCATGCTGCTGGATGAGCCGACCGCCAGCCTTGATGCCGCCAATCGCGAGGTGGTGCTGTCGCTGATCCTTGAGGCCAGGGCGCGCGGCGCGGCGATCCTCGGGATCTTCCATGACGAGGACGCGCGGGCGCGGGTCTGCGACCGCCTGCTCGATGTGACCGGCTTCACGCCAGGTCTGGCGGCATGAGGGGGGGGGCGCATGAACAGGATCGCAGCATGAGGGGGATCGCAGCATGACGGGCCGCCTCTTCGCCATTGTTGGCCCTTCGGGCGCCGGGAAGGATACCCTGATCCGGGGCGCCCTGGCGGCAAGGCCCGATCTCGCAGTGGTGCGCCGTGTCATCACCCGCCCCGCCGAAGCCGGTGGCGAGGATTTCGAAGGCGTGAGCGAGGCGGCTTTCCTGACCCGTAGAGCGACCGGGGAATTCGCGCTTGACTGGCAGGCGCATGGGCTCCGCTATGGCATCCCCAAAGCCGCGCTGGTGCCACTGGCGCAGGGCACCGATCTTCTGTTCAACGGCTCGCGCCAGGGGCTGCCCGAGGCCGCCGCGCTCTGGCCGGGCCTCGTGGTGATCCATGTCACCGCGCCGCCAGAGGTGCTGGCCGCGCGGCTGACCGCCCGCGCCCGCGAAAGCGCCGGGGATGTCGCCGCCCGGGTTGCCCGCGCGGCAATGCCGTTGCCCGAGGGGCTGCCGGCGGGGCTGAACGTGGTGACGGTGATGAATGATGCCAGCCCCGCAACCGGCATTGCCCGCTTTCTGGCTGCGCTTCAGCCGGTCAGTGCATGACGTTCCATGAGATGAAACCGGCCCGCCGCATCCTCGCCAAAAAGACACAGATCCTCGATGATAAAGGGGCGCGGCAGATCGGGGCCAAGCCAGGGGCCAAGGCGTTGCGCAAGATCGGCAGCCTCGGCTTCGGGCAGGTCGTCGGACAGTGTCAGATGGAAGCGAAACTCTTCCATCACAAAAGGATAGCCCCAGGAGGCCAGCAATTCGCGCTGGCGCGGGTTCAGCCGCTCGGGGCGGCGCCTGGCGATCTCGGCGCCGGTCAGCTCTGCCCGCAGCCCGTCCAGCCCCGTCACCACCTCGGCGCCCAGAGCCATCAGCGCGCTCTCATCGCCCTCCGGCACCAGCGCGAGGAACCCGCCCAGCCGCCGCAGCTCCAGCCCGGGCATGCCCACCGGCGCCAGCCGACCCGCGAGCGTAGCGAGCGCCCCCGAAAGATCCGCCTGCCCCGCGCCATCCGCCAGGCGGAACGGCGCCTTGATCGTGCCGTGAAAGCCATATTTGCGCGGGCTCATCGTCAGCTCGGCCTGGGGGCGGGGCAAGCCCTCGGGCCCCTCGAAAGCGATCGGGCGGCCTGCCTCCGGATCCCAGCCCAGCCAGCCCGCCACCCGGGCGGCGAAGCCCCCCGGACGGGGCGCGTAATAGACCGCATATCTCGTGAAATCGCTCATGCCCGCCATCCTCCCGGCCCCATCCCGTATCATCGTTCGGGAACTCTCCCGCCCTACCCTTCGCCCGTCACACGGATGTGACATCTCAGTGCCATTTGCTGCCGCTCCGAAATGCCTTCTGACAAACCGCCCGCTCCGTGCCGCCTCCCAGGAAAGACCCGCGACATGACCCAGACCATCCTCGCCAATGCCCGCATCCTTCTCGCCGATGAGACCGTCACCGGCAATATCCTGATCCAGGACGGTCTGATCGCCGGGATTGACACCGGCGCACCGCCTGCCGGCGCCGGGGATATGCAGGGCGATCTGGTGATGCCTGGGCTTGTCGAGCTCCATACCGACAATCTCGAACGCCATCTCCAGCCCCGCCCCCGCGTCGACTGGCCCCATGCCGCCGCGATCATCGCCCATGATGCGGAACTCGCCTCGACAGGCATCACCACCGTCTTCGACGCGTTGCGGGTGGGCTCGATTTTTTCCTCGAACAATGCCGGTTATGGCGAATATGCGCGGGCGCTGGCGCATGAGATCATGGGGCTGCGCGAGATGGGCGCGCTGAAGATCAGCCACCGGCTGCATCTGCGCGCCGAGGTCTGCTCGGAAACGCTGATCGAAGAGCTGGACAAATTCGGCGCCGAGGACCGCATCGGCATCGTCAGTCTGATGGATCACACCCCCGGCCAGCGCCAGTTCCGCGATGTCTCGAAACTGCGCGATTACGTCATGGGCAAACGCGGCATGTCCGAGGCACAGTTCGAGGCCCATATCGCCAGCCAGCAGGCGCTTTCCGCCCGGGTCAGCGCCGCGCATGAAGAGGCCGCCGTCAAAGCCGCCCGCCGCTATGGCGCCGTGATCGCCAGCCATGACGACACCACCGAGGATCAGGTTGCGACCAGCCGTAAAAAAGGCGTGAGCTTTGCCGAATTCCCCACCACCGCAGAAGCCGCCCGCGCCTGCCGCGATCAGGGCATCCTCGTGATGATGGGGGCGCCGAACCTGATCCGGGGCGGCTCGCATTCCGGCAATGTCGCGGCGGCAGACCTCGCGAAAGCCGACCTCCTCGACATCCTGTCTTCGGATTATGTGCCCTCGTCGCTGCTTTCAGCCGCGCTGATGCTCGGTGATCTCTGGGGCGACCTGCCGCGTGGCATCCGCACGGTGACCAAAGCCCCGGCCGAGGCCGCGCGCCTCACCGACCGCGGCGAAATCGCCATCGGCAAACGCGCCGACCTGATCCGCGTCCACCGCATCGGCAATGCCGGCGCCATCCGTGGCACCTGGGTCGCCGGCCAGAGGGTCGGCTGAAGACCAAGGGCACGGCTGCCCCTTCCTCTTGAAATAAATACTCCCGCCGGAGGCTCTTATTCCGCCCGCGCTGCCGCGATCAGCCGCATCACATCCGGGCCCAGCCCCTCGGCGATCAGGATCACCCCGGCGGCATTGGGGTGGATCCCGTCCGACTGCATCCAGGCATTGAGCGAGGCCGGATCCGACGGATCCGCGCCCGTCGCCAAGAGCCCGGCAAAGAAATTATCCGCCAGAGCCGCACCATATTCCGCCGCCAGATCCGGATAGATCGCATCGAAATCGCGCTTGTAATCGGGGCCCCAGTTCAGCGGCGCCTTCATGCCGACAATCAGCACCGGCAGGCCACGCGCCTTTGCCGCCTCCATGATGCCGGTCAGATTGGCGCGCACCTCTGCGACCGGAATGCCGCGCAGCATGTCATTGCCCCCCAGCGTCACGATCAGCGCATCCGCCTCGGGGCCAAGTGCCCAGTCGATCCTGGACAGCCCCCCCGCCGTGGTATCGCCCGAGACCCCGGCATTCAGCACAATCGCCCCCGCCCCCTGGCGGTCCAGCCAGGATTGCAGCTGTGGAACAAAGCCCTCGCCATCGGGCAGCCCATATCCCGCCGTCAGACTGTCGCCCAAAGCCACCACCGTCACCGGATCGGCCGCAAACGCCGGAGAACCCGACAGAAGCGGAGAAACCGCCAGACCCAACGCAAACGTGAGGTTGCGAAGACGCCGCGATGCGGCATATCCGGTCTGAACCACTCGTTTCAGGAATTTACGCATGACCGGGACCGTCCTTTCACTGACCGATTGCGGCCTCACCCTTCAGGGCAATGCCGGGCCGGTCGCGATCCTGCGGGGCATCGCGCTCAAGGTCAACCGGGGTGAGACACTGGCGCTGACCGGGCCGTCGGGCTCGGGCAAAAGTTCGCTTCTGATGCTGATGGGCGGGCTGGAGCGCGCCACGTCGGGCGAGGTCAGCGCGCTCGACCAGGATCTCGGCACGATGAATGAGGACCAGCTGGCGCGGTTCCGCCGCGCCAATATGGGTGTGGTCTTCCAGTCCTTCCACCTGATCCCGAATATGACCGCGCTGGAAAACGTGGCCCTGCCGCTGGAACTGGGAGCCGAGAAAAACGCTTTCCCCCGTGCAAAAGCCGAGCTGGAAGCCGTCGGCCTTGGCCACCGGATCGACCATTACCCGGCGCAGCTTTCCGGCGGCGAGCAGCAGCGCGTGGCGCTGGCCCGCGCCATCGTTGCCCGCCCGCCGATCCTGCTGGCGGATGAGCCGACCGGCAATCTCGACGGCGTCAATGGCCAGGCGATCATGGATCTCTTGTTTTCCCTGCGCGACCGCGACGGCTCTACCCTGATCATGGTCACCCATGCACCCGAACTGGCCACGCGCTGCGACCGGGTGATCCGGCTGACCGATGGCCAGATTGTCCAGGATCAGGTGCGCGCATGAGCCTCGCCTTCCGCATCGCGGCCCGCGAACTCCGGGGCGGGCTGAAAGGCCTGCGCGTCTTTCTGATCTGCCTCGCGCTTGGCGTGGCGGCGATTGCCGGCGTCGCGACCTTGCGCACCTCGATCCAGGCCGGGCTGACCGATCAGGGCTCGGTGCTTTTGGGCGGTGATGCCGAGATGCGCTTCACCTACCGCTTTGCCAGTGAAACTGAGCGCGCCTTTATGGCGAGCCATGCCGCGCGGGTGTCGGAAATCGTCGATTTCCGCTCGATGGCGATCACGCCGGGCGACCAGGCGCTGACCCAGGTAAAAGCGATCGACACGGCCTGGCCGCTTTACGGCACCGTCAAGCTGGATCCGGCGATGCCGCTCGACCAGGCGCTGGCGGGGCAGAACGGGCTGCCAGGCGCGGTGCTTGACCCGCTCCTGATCGAACGGCTCGCGCTGCAACCCGGCGAGACATTTGCCCTTGGCACCCAGACATTCGTGCTGATGGCCGCGCTGCTGGATGAGCCCGACAGCGGCGCCGACAGTTTCTCGCTGGGTCCGCGAACCATCGTGGCAACCCCCGCGCTGGCGGGGTCGGGTCTGCTGGCACCCGGCACGCTTTACGAGACGAAATACCGCCTCGCTTTGCCCCCCGGCACCGATCTGGAGGCGCTGGAGGCTGCTGCGAAAGACGATTTCCGCGATTCCGGCATGCGCTGGACCGACTCGCGCCGCCCCGCCCCGGGGATTGAACGCTTCATCGACCGGATGGGGTCATTTCTGGTGCTGGTCGGGCTGGCGGGCCTCGCGGTGGGCGGCGTGGGGATTTCAGCGGCGGTCAGGGCCTGGCTTCAGGGCAAGGAAAAGACCATTGCGACGCTGAAGACACTGGGCGCCCCTTCGGGACTGATCTTCGCGACCTATCTGATCCAGGTGGCGGTGCTGACACTGGCCGGTATCATCCTCGGCCTGATCATCGGGGCCGGTGTGCCGCTGATCGCCGCGCCCTGGATCGAGGCCTCGCTGCCCTTCCCGGCGAAAATCGGCGTTTCACCCGCTGCGCTGATCGAGGCCGCCTTTTACGGCGCGCTGACGGCGTTGATCTTCACCCTTTTGCCACTCGCCCGGGCCGAGCGGATCCGGGCGGCGGCGCTGTATCGCGGCGGCGCCTCGGGCTGGCCGCGCCGGCGCTGGCTGACCCTGCTGGCGGTGCTGGTCGCGCTGCTGGTGGCGGTGGCGGTCTTCACCTCGGGCATTCCCGAGCTGGCGCTTGGTACGGCGGGCGGCGTGCTGGCGGCGCTCGCCGTGCTGGCGCTTGCCGCCTGGGGTCTCAGGCGGCTGGCCCGGCGCCTCTCGCATAGCCGGCTGGCGATGGGCCGCCCCGGCTTTCGCGCGGCGCTGGCGGCCATCGGCGGCCCCGGCTCCGAGGCGCTGCCGGTGATCCTGTCGCTGGGCCTTGGCCTCTCGGTGCTGGCGGCTGTCGGCCAGATCGACGCCAATCTGCGCGCCGCCATCGACCGCGACCTGCCGACCCGGGCGCCTGCCTTCTTCTTCGTCGATATCCAGCCCGACCAGATCGCGGATTTCATCGCCATGGCCAAAGCCAATCCCCAGGTCAGCCAGTATGAAACCGCCCCCATGCTGCGCGGCGTGGTTGCCGGCGTCAACGGCCGCCCCGCCCGCGAGGTGATTGGCGAGCACTGGATCATCCGGGGCGACCGGGGCGTTTCCTATGCAGGTGCGATGCCCGAGGGCACCCGGATCACCGCAGGGTCCTGGTGGCCCGCCGATTACCAGGGCCAGCCGCAGATCAGCCTTTCCGCCGAGGTCGCCGAAGAAACCGGGTTGAAAATCGGCGATGAGATGACCGTGAACATCCTTGGCCGCGACATCACCGGCACCATCACCTCGCTGCGGGAGGTCGATTTCTCGAATGCCGGCATGGGCTTTGTGATCGTGATGAACGAGGCCGCGCTGAAAGGCGCCCCCCACAGCCAGATCGCAACGCTTTACGCCCCGCCCGAAGCCGAGGCCGCGATCCTGCGCGATGTCACCAAAGCCTGGCCGAACATCACGGCGATCCGCATCCGCGAGGCGGTGGACCGGGTATCCGAGGCGCTTTCCGCCATCGCCACCGCGACGGCCTGGGCGGCGGCGGGGACGCTTCTGACCGGTTTTGCCGTGTTGATCGGCACGGCAGCGGCGGGTGAGCGTTCACGCGCCCGGGAGGCGGCGATCCTCAAGGTTCTGGGGGCGTCCAGGGCGCGGATCATGGCGAGTTTCACGCTGCGCGCCGCGATCCTCGGCAGTGCTGCCGGGGTTGTCGCGGTGATCGCGGGCGCGATTTCCTCCTGGGCGGTGATGTATTTCGTCATGGAAAGCAGCTGGCGTTTCGAGCCGGCCTCGGCCGCGCTGATCATCCTTGGCGGCGTGGCGGCGGTGCTGCTGGCGGGGCTGGTCTTTGCGGGCAGGACGCTCGGCGTCAAACCGGCGCGGCTTTTGCGCGAAGAGGGCTAGGCGGCGCGCAGCCGCGCAAGGGTCAGCGGGATGGCGCGGAATTCGCGACTCAGGGGTTTGAACCGCGTCACCAGCCACGCCAGCGGCTTCAGCCAGCCCAGCCAGAAGGCAAGCCGCCCGGCCCGCGCCAGTGCGCCTTCGGGGGCGTTGACGCGGTAGGCCTCCAGCGCGGTCTCGAGAAAGCGGGGGTCATCGGGCCAGCGGGCGTAACAGCTTTGCGTGAAGATCACGATATCCAGCGCCTGCCAGAAGCCGCTGCGATGAGCGGGCGAAAAGCGTTCGAGGTCGATGAAACGCGCGGCGGTCCCGTCCCAGCAGATATCGCGCGGCGCCGGGCGGCCATGCGACAGCCCGGCCCAGTGCAAAAGGCCAAGCGCCCGCCCGGCTGCGGCAAAAGCGGTCAGGGTATCCGGAGCGGAGGGCGCCTCTTCGGCGAGAATTTGCAGGGTCGGGCCAGCATCGGGAAGGAGAAAATACCCCGGCCCTTCCAGGGCGATTTCGGGCACCGGCACACCGTTTTGCGCCAGGGTTTTCAGGCCGGTGCGCTCGGCCTCAAAAGCGCGGGCCGGATCGCCCTTTTGCAGACGGAGCCGCAGTGAAAGCCGCTCGACCCGTTTCAGCCACCAGGTCCGACCGCTTTCAGAAACCAGCCGGGTGACCCGGCGCGGCGGCTTTTCCAGCGCCTGCCCGACCTTTTGCGACAGATCATCGTCGCCCATAGCCCCGCCCTTTCGCAGCAATCCATTGCCTGTTCTTTACAGAACCGCCGCAAATCGCAAGCGCAGTGCTGTCATTTTCGGGTGAGGCGCGGCGCCCGGCTACGCCTCAGCGCGGGGGGCGGTTCTTTGCGGCGGCAAGCCTTGCCTGTTGCTTTTCCCAGCCACGGAACCCCATCCAGAAGCCGAAGCGGATCACCAGGAGCAGGATCACCAGCAGCGCCGCGCCGAGAATGCTGCCGAAAGTCAGGTCATCGCGGGTAAAGCCGTTGGGGAAAGAAAGCTCGGGCACCACCCCGCTGCTGGCGATCAGCCAGATCAGCGCCCCATTCAGCACAACGGTGACGAGGGCGAACAGAAGCGCAATGCGCCATTGCCGGCCCCCGCCGGGGCGGCCTTCGCGCTTGGCCCAGTAACCAGCGACAGACATCCCGGCGACCATCGGAATCACGACCCCCATCGCGCTGCTTTGCGGCGAACTGGTCAGGAACTGATCTGCCACCATATAGATCGCCGCAACCAGCACCGCGCCGAACATATACCAGGCGAGATAGACCAGCAGAAGAACGGGGGCGGAAACGCGCCGCGGCGGCAGGGCAGAGAAATCGGCGGGCATGGGGCACCTTTGACCTGAATTCGCAACAAAATCGCCGATCTTTGCCACAATGACAATCACAAGCGCCCGGGATCGGCGGCGGATGCGCGCCGCGAAGGCGTATTTGCGCAGGGGGGTAGCGAGGGGGGGAAAGGCGGCTCCGGTCGGAGAGGCGGGCGGGGCGCCGGGCAAGGCGGCAGATCGACGCCGCCGGCCGATCTGCGCTTGACTTGCCGGCACAGGCGGGGCACGGCCCGTCAGATCAGCCGGACTATGCCAGGAGTATGCCATGAGCGGGAAAAAGATCCTGCGCGCCCTGAGGGGAGAGGTTCAGCCGGTGCCGCCGGTCTGGATGATGCGCCAGGCGGGCCGCTATCTGCCGGAATATCGCGCGACACGGGCCGAGGCGGGCGATTTCCTCTCCCTTTGCTATAATTCCGAACTGGCAGCCGAGGTGACGCTGCAACCGATCCGCCGCTATGGCTTTGATGCGGCGATCCTTTTCGCGGATATCCTGCTCTTGCCGCAGGCTCTGGGGCCGAAACTGTGGTTCGAGACCGGCGAGGGGCCGCGGATGGAGACCACCACAACGGCGGCTCAGGTGGCGGGCTTGCGCCCCGATGAGGCGATCCATGAGACTCTGGCACCGGTCTATCAGACCCTGCGCCTGCTGAAACAGGAACTCCCCGCCGAGACCACGCTGATCGGCTTTGCCGGCGCGCCCTGGACGGTAGCGACCTATATGATCGCCGGGCGCGGTAAAGAGGAACAGGCCGGGGCGCATCGGCTGAAACGCGAGGACCGCGCCACATTCGGGGCGCTGATCGACCGGCTGACCTCGGCCACGATCGAATATCTCTCGGCCCAGGTCGAGGCCGGCGCCGAGGTGATCAAGCTGTTCGACAGCTGGGCCGGCAGCCTGCAAGGCCAGGATTTCCAGGATTTCGCAGTGAAACCCGCCGCGAAGATCATCGCGGCGCTGAAGACCCGCCATCCCGGCCTGCCGGTGATCGCCTTCCCGCGCGAGGCGGGCGAGGGCTATATCGGTTTCGCCGCCGCCACCGGCGCCGATTGCGTGGCGGTGGACAATTCTGTCAGCCCGGAATGGGCGGCTGAACATGTGCAGACAGATATCTGCGTCCAGGGCAATCTGGCACCGCATCACCTTGTCTCGGGCGGCGAGGATCTGGTGCGTGAGACGCGCCGCGTGGTCCGCGCCTTTGCAAACGGCCCGCATATTTTCAATCTGGGCCATGGCATCACCCCCGATGCCAGCCCCGATAATGTGCAGCGGATGATCGACGCCGTGCGGGAGGCCGTGTGACCGCCACACCGTCCCGCCGGACCCGCCTCTGGTGGGGGCTGGCCGCGCTGATCCTTGCGGCGCTGGCATTCTGGCTCTGGGCCTCGGGCCTGTTCGGGGTCTGGCTGCACTATCGCAGCATGCAGCAGGCGGCAGCCCAATGGCAGGACAAGGGCATCTGGCTGCCCTATTACACCGCCCGGATCGAGGCGAAGGCCGTCGAGGGCCTCGGCGACAACCTCTCCGGCCTGACCTGGGCACCCGAAACCGACACGCTTTTCGCGGTGATCAACCGCCCGCCCGCCATTGCGGAATTATCGCCCGAGGGACAGCTTTTGCGGCTGATACCGCTGGAAGGGTCCCGGGATCCGGAGGGGATCACCCATGTCGCGGCCTCGGTCTTCATCATCTCGGACGAGGCGAGCCAAAGCCTGAACTGGGTGGTGATCAGGCCCGGGACAAAGGTGGTGGATCTGGCCGGAACGCCACATCTTGCTTTGAATTACGGCAGTTTCCAGAATATGGGCTTTGAGGGCGTGTCCTGGGACGGCAATCGCGACCTGCTGCTGATCGCGCAGGAGATGCTGCCCATTCGGGTGCTGATGGTGACCGGCCTTTCAGCCGCGATTGCCGGAGAAGGCTTTTCGGTCAGTGTCAGCGAATGGCAGCCGGGTGACCGTTTCAGCCATTTCACCACCGATCTTTCCTCACTCTCCGCCCATGACGCGACCGGAAATCTGCTCTTACTGTCGGATATGACCGGCTCGCTGGCCGAATATGCGCCGGATGGCAGCCCGGTCAGCGTGATGCCGCTCTGGGCGGGCTGGCATGGGCTGAAAGAGGATATCCCCCAGGCCGAGGGCCTTGCCGTGGACTCGCGCGGCGACATCTATATCGTCTCGGAGCCGAACCTGTTTTACCGTTTCAGCCGGGATCCGGCACCGGCCTGGGCCGGGCAAGGGGGCATCTGTCCTGGCTGCGCACCGGGGTGACCTGCCGGGCAACTGCCACCGGACAGGAGCGAAGTGACCGGCGCTTCAGGACCGGTTTACGGTGATGCGGGTACGCAGCACGGGGTTAGCGAACACGACAGGTAGCGAGCCACCGCCTTTCGCTGCGAATGCAAGGGCTACTACCTCCTTGAGCCGCAACGAATGTCGCTGTTTGACTCTCACTGGCTTTCCAGCTTCCCGACCGACCTAGATTGAAGGTCTGTCAGCTTGCGGCGTGACTAACGTGGTGAAGCGGCTGGCTGGCTGAGGCGGCAGAGGGGCAGGGTTCGCCCGTTAGGGCGAGGCCTGGGAGCCCGTTTTTCGAAGGCTGGGACCCGGAAGGGGTATACCCCCTTGGCGAATCGCGCGTGTGGCTGCTGCCAGCACACCGCTTGCAAACTCCCACTTAAAAAAACCGGGACCCCTTCCCCGGCGGGGGTTTTCGAAACGCGATCTTTCCGAACCCCCAAATTTTTTTCAAAATTTTGGGCCGAATCGTTCACATCCGGAAAACCTGCTGCTTGTGCAATAACAGGTGCATTAGCGTGTGCAATAAGCTGATTCCCGGAAGTCCGAAAATCCCGTTTTTCTGTTTTTTTCAAGCACATAGATTGATGGTGGCGAGGGAGGGACTCGAACCCTCGACCTTGCGATTATGAGTCGCACGCTCTAACCAGCTGAGCTACCTAGCCACTGGGCGCGGGGATATTCGGGCCGGTCCGGAGCGTCAAGGGGGTATGCGCGCTTTCCGCTTCAGATTCCGGCATCTTCTGCGACCAGATCATGGGCGATGCGCGGCCGGCCGGTGGCGGTGACGGTCACAACCGCCTCGATGAAGAGGATCTGCCCTTCCACCCCGGCCTCAGAAATCTCGCGGCTGGCGGTCAGGTGGAGGTCAACCGCCCCGGCTTCGCGGGCACGGGCGCCGGCGTCCTCGCGCAGCGCGGTTTCCATCGCATCCAGCGCCTCGTCGCGGTCGCCATAGGCTTTCGGGCCCGAGACCAGATGCGCCACGAACCGCCCCTGCGCCGGCGAGGTCACTAACCCCGAGACGCGCTGGCTCACCTGGCCGGCCACCGCGCCGATGGCATTGGCGACACCGGCATGTTCGGGCAGGATCATCTCGCAGCCGAGCCTTGCGCCCACCGCGCCGTAATAAGACGGCGCCGAGGCCCCCAGCCCGATCACCGGCAGCGCAAGGCGCGCAGACAGCGCCATCACGCCCTGATGCTGATCAAGCCCCGCAGAAAGCAGCGGGTGGCGCGACAGGATCGCCGCATCCTCGCCCTGAAAACGCGGGTCTTCGGCAAAAGCGGCTTCCAGCAGGCATTGGGCGGTCTGGGCGGTCACCTGGCCGATGATCCGCCGCGCCATTTCTGCCGCGCCCGGGGCAAAGCGCTCGCCGGCACCATTCCGGCGCAGGGCCATCAGCTGCAGCGCCTTTTCTGCGGCTTCACCGTCCCAGTCGGTCAGCGTGCCCCCGACATGACTGGCATCCGAGGGCGTCACGCCCGAGATCATCACAAGGCCCCGCGCGACCAGCCGGTCCAGTGCCGCAGCCTCCAGCCGCGAGGTCAGGGCCTGGGCCACCGGCATCGCCCTTGTGATCCGCTCCAGCACGGCGCGGTCACGGGGGCCGAGGCCACCCGCCGGCTCCACCCCTTGCATCGGCACCACGAAGCGCCCGTCATATTCGCCCGGCGCCGGGCCGGAGAGCCAGCGCTCCAGCGCCTCATGCACCATGTCCCGCGCGGTCATCGCCAGCAGCGAGACCGGCAGCAGGCGGCGCGGGCCAAGGCGCAGCCGGCCGGCAAGGCCCTCATTGATCAGATGCACCTCGCTGTCGCCGCCAAGCCCGGTGGTGCGCATCGCCACCGCCTCGACCATGGTGCGGAACCCGCCGACGCGGGCACCTTCGGGGTCGATTTCGGGCAAGCCGCCGCGCAGGATCGCCACATCGGTGGTGGTGCCGCCGATATCCGAGACCAGCGCGTCCTGAGCGCCGGTCAGCCAGCGCGCGCCGACGATCGAGGCGGCGGGTCCGGAAAGGATGGTCTCGATCGGCCGCTCGCGCACCATCGCGGCGGAAATCAGCGCGCCATCGCCGCGCACCACCATCAAGGGCGCGGCGATGCCGATCCGGGCGAGATGCCGCTCGCAAGCGGCGACAAGGCGGTCGATCATCCCGATCAGCCGTGCGTTCAGCACCGCCGTCAGCGCCCGTTTCGGCCCGTTCAGCCGGGCGGAAAGCTCATGCGAGCAGGTAACCCCCCGCCCCGTCACCCGGCGGATCACCTCGCGCGCCGCCAGTTCATGCGCAGGGTTGCGGGTGGCGAAACGCGCGGCGACGGCAAAGCCCATCACCTCGGGGCCAAGGGCCGCAACCTCGGTTTCCAGCCGTGCGAGATCGGGCTTTTCGGCCTCGATCCCGGCATGGCTGTGGCCGCCTGCGATGCGGAGCACCGGATCGCCCTTCAGCGCCTCGGCAAGGCCCGCGCGCGCCAGATCATCCTCGTCAAAGCCCATGGTGATCAGCGCCACGCGGCCGCCCTGGCCCTCGACCAACGCATTGGTCGCCAGCGTGGTCGACAAAGACACCAGCGCGATCTCAGACGCCGCAACCCCCGACAGCGCCAGCGCCCGGTCCACGGCGCCGCCGATGCCTTCGGCCAGATCATGCCGCGTGGTCAAAGACTTGGCGGTGCCGAGGATGCGGTTCTCCGCCTGATCCAGAATGACCGCATCGGTATAGGTGCCGCCGGTATCGACCCCGAGGAAATAGGCCATGGCCCGCCCTTTACTGCTGTTCGTCGCGCGCCTCTTGCTATAGCGGCGTGCCGGAACGGTCACCCCCGGGAGCGACCTTTTGCGCCTGCTTTCGCGTCGCGGATGACAGTTTTGCCGCCTGTTTACGCCGGGATGCGACAGGAATGCCCAATTGTTCACGATATTTTGCAATGGTGCGCCGGGCCAGCGGCGCGCCGGCGCCGGAAAGCGCATCGGCGAGCATGGCATCGCTCATCGGCTTTGCCGGGTCTTCGGCGGCGATCATCTGCGCCAGCGCGTCGCGCATCGCGGCCCCTGCCGGCCCATCCTTGCGCACAGCTGGCGAGAACATCGCGCGCAGCCAGTAGACGCCCGAGCCGGTATCGACCGAGGTGCCCTGGACCAGCCGGCTGATCGTGCTCTGATGCAGGCCAAGCGCCGATGCCACCTCGCTCATCGTCATCGGCGACAGCCCGCGCAGCCCCTGTTTCACCACCAGCGGCTGGCGGCGCAGGATTTCCGTCCCGATCCGCAACAGCGTATGGTTGCGGCTTTCCAGCAGGCGGATCACCGCAAGCGCAGCGCTCCGGTCGCCGCCCTCTGCCTTTGGGTGCAGCGCGACCGACGGCAGCGAGGAGCGGTTCAGGCTGAGTTCAGGCCCCGCCGCGCCATCGCGCAGCAAAAGATCGGGCTCTGCGACCGGCGCGGTGCCGGGCTGAAAACGGGCGCCGGGCTTCGGGTCGTAGCGCCGCAGCCGACGGATCCGCAGCGCGATATCGGCAACCGTCGTCCCGGATTTCTCTGCGAGCGCCTCCAGATCGCCACCGGCAACCAGCGAAAGATGATCGAGCACCATCGCCATCACCGGGTCCAGCTCTCCGGCCTCGGCAGCCTGAAGGCGCAGGCATTCCGCAAGATTGCGGGCAAAAAGCCCGGCAGGCTCGATCCCCTGCAGCCTGACAAGCACCGCCTCCATCGCCACCGGGGTGGTTCCGGCCTCGCGCGCGATGCGGGTCATGGGCAGCCCCAGCCAGCCGCTCGGCTCCAGCGCGGCACAAAGTACCAGCGCCAGCGGCATTTCCGCAGCCGAAAGCCGCATGAGGAGCAGCGCCGCCGTCACATGCGCCTGCAGCCCCGGCGCCGGCCCGGCCAGCATCTCGGCCCCGGCCCCCGCGCGGGCCTGCCGCGACAGCGCATCATGCCAGCGCGGCGCCCAGGGCGAGGGCTGGGCCGGCGGCGGCGAGATCTGCAATTGCGGGTTATGCGCCGCCTGTTCCTCCAGCCAGACGCCGATGGCTCCGGCATCCGATTTCAGCATCGCAATCGCGCTGACCAGCGACAGGTTCAGCGAGAGCCGTTGCTTCTGGGCGATGGTGATGCGGTTGCGCTGCTTCATGGTACGACTGTGCCAGGAGGCAGGCCCGGCTGCAATCGCTATGGAGGCGCCGCACCGAAGGTTGCTTTGCGCCTTCTCTCTGCCCGCGCTTTACGCCAGGATCGGCTGGCAACACCTGATCTGCAGTTTCCCATGTTACGCGCCTTTCTCGCCTTTTCCGTCCTCGCCCTCGTCGCGCCGCTGCCGCAGGTCGCGCGCGCGGCGGATGGCGCTGGCCCCGTCTCCACCATCGCGCTGGCGCTGCGGCTTTATGAAGAGGCCGAGAGCCAGGGCGACGCGCTTGGCATGGCGGTGGCGGTCAGGCTTGCCGGCGGCATCCGCCTGCGCAAGGCCAGCCATTGGCAACAGGAAAGCGGTCGCTATCAGGGCGCCGCGCTGACCGGGGCGAAACCGGCGCCGCTGCGGGTGACGCCGGATCTGCTGGTCTCGGGCGCGGCCTGGTCGGGTGCGCTCCTGATGGCCGAAGAGGATGAGGCCCTGAGCGATGTGCTGTATGAGCTGCCGCCGCCGGTGCTGCGCGGCGGGGTGAGCCAGGTAACCGCAAAGCTGGAACCCGGCCGCCAGGACATCTGGACCATGCCCTTCCCCGGCCAGAGCCCGGCCGAGGTCGCGGTTTTCACCGCAGCCCCCGCCAGCGAGACCGGCGAGGATGCGAAAAGCCCGCCCCTCTTGCTCTGGTCGGTCGAGGATGGCGCGGGGGGTGTGCTCTGCCCGCTGCGGGTGGTGGCAGCCGCGACCTGCCGCTTCACCCCGGCGGAAAACGGCTTTTACCGGGTGGTGATCGCCAATCCCGGTTCCGGCGCCGGCGCGCAGCCGGGGGAGTATCTGCTGATCGCCAATTGAGGCCGGCATCCCGCCCGCGCGCGATGACCGCATTTGTCACCCTTGCGTGACTTTTCAAACCAGGTCCGGGCTGCGACACTGCCGGAATGCCCCGCATAAAGGAGCCGTCATGCCTCGTTTTCCTGCGTTCATGCGCCGCTTCCCTCCTGGAATGTCTCTCCGGCATCCTGGCGCGGGTATGGCGCTCTCTGCGTTGTTCGTGGGCGCGCTGTTTGCCGGCCCTCTGGCGGCCGAAGACGCGAAGGGGCCGAATATCGACCCGACCGGTGGCGGCAAGGGCGGCGCGGTGGCGACGCTGGCGATGGCGCATGAGCTGTTCTTGCTGGGCGAGGCGCATGGCGATGCGCTGATCGTGCTGGCTGCGGCGCGGCTGGCGGCAACGGTCGGAACCGCGCCGGGCAAAGAGCTCAAACGCAGCACCAGCGGTGGGGAAGCGGCGCAGGAGGCCGGGGCACCGCCACAGGGTCCCGCCGATGCGGACGCCATGTTCGAGCGCGCGCTGTCGCTTGCGGGGGAGGATGCCTTTCTGGCCGATGTGATCCTTGATGCGCGGGGTGCCACCGGACGCGGCCGGATCGGGGGCGCCTTTTCGCAGCGCGCCAGCCTGACCCCCGGGCGCACCGACAGCTGGGAAATCCCCTTTGCCGGCGGCGCCTATGCCGAGCTTTCGGTGATCGGCACCGGCGCCTCGGATCTCGACATCCTCGTCACCGACGAGAATGGCAATGTGATCTGTTTCGAGGGCGGCCAGGAGGATGCGCTTTACTGCGACTTCATACCCTCCTGGGATGGGTTCTTCGTGGTGGCGGTCGAGAATAAGGGCGCCAGCGCGGCGGCCTATGATCTGGTCACCAATTAGGCCCCCCTGCCCCTTTGCCCAAATGATCACCCCCCGGAAGCGATGACGCCTCCGGGGGTTTTTGCCGCGATTGCTGCGGATGCAGATCCGGTCAGGGATTGGCGGTGATCACTTCGTTCAGCCAGGGCACAAAGCGCGACACATCGGTATAGGCCGAGAATTGCGCCATTTCCGGGCAGCCACGGCCCGATGTGTCGCTCAGCCCCCAGCTGACGATACCGGCCTGGATGTATCGGCCATTGTCCAGCGGCACCACCAGCGGCCCGCCGCTGTCACCATTGCACGAGCTTTTGCCGCCCTCATAGGTGCCCGAACAGATCATGTTCTCGCTCATCGGCATCGGCGCGGAGGCCATGATCTCGTCCCAGAGCGCATAGGCCTTTTCCTCGGGCACGTTCATCAGATTGACCGCATAGGCAAAGCCTTCGACGGCCTCTTCGGCGCGGCCTTCCAGCAGGACCTGGTTGCACAGGTCTCGGTCCAGCATCTGGATCTGCGCCTGCATCAGCTGCGACGAGGGCACGGCGCCGGCCTGAAGGCCCCAGCCGGTGACGACGGTGGTGATGCCTGGCTCGCGCAGGATATCGCCGTAATTGGCGTCAGGAACCTCGACGGTCTGATAGCGACCCTGCGGTTTGCGCGCCAGTTTGACCAGCGCGATATCATAGTCGAAATCATTCACCGAGTAGGAGGGATAGGTGAAGACCGCCTCGACCGGCACCCGGTCGCCGCTGCCATCGAGCAGATTGGTCCCGACGAGAATGTCGAAATCCCCTGGCTTCAGATCGGCGCCATTGCCGGCCTCATCGGCCATATGCACGCAATGGGCTGCGGTCAGCACCCAGCGATCCATCACCAGCGAGCCGCCGCAGAACTGGCTGTCGGTGCTGATAGGCTGGCCACCGATCAGAAAAGCGACCTGCCAGGGCCAGGCGCCATCGGCAGCCGGCTGCCCGCCGATCACTTTGGCCCCGGCGGGGTCTTCTTTCGCAGCCTTTTCACCGCGCTCGGCCTTGGCGCCCGTGGCGGCAAAGCTAAAGGGCGAGGCATCTGCCGCGCTGGTCTTTGTGCTGAAAGCCGGGGCATCGGCGCTGGCAGAAGGCGCGGCAGAAGGCGCGGTCGACTGCCCCTCGGCAAGGGCGATGCCGCTGACGCCCAGCAGCAAAGCCAGGGCAGAAAGCGGGCGGAGCAGCGATAGCGGCGTAAGGCGGGCGGACATAGGCGTGGATCCTTCCTCGAATTGGGTCAGGGGCCCGAAACCGGGCCGGAAGAGGCGGCGGTCCGGTCGGAAGCCGGGGGTTGCAGCCGCACGATCTGGCGGATCATCGTCAGATCTGCGGGTTTGGTGGAAAAACCGCGCAACGCGCTGTCATCCATGGGGACGATCTGGCTCTCCAGCCAGAGCGCGGTTTCACTGCTGCCGCTGCTGCCGCGCATGGTTGCGGTGGCAAGCGAGGTGAGATCGGTGCGCAGGGCCTGGGTCTCGCCCATCGGCACCGCGAGGATCCAGATTTCCTCGATGGCGGCATGGCTGACCGGGTCGATCTGCAACCCGACCCGCGCCGCTTCGCCGGGTGCGATGCGGTTCGCGATATTCTGCGCCGGCCAGATCGGCAGCACTTCCATCCCGGCTGTGAGGTAAAGCACCGTCACATCCTGGGCCTTGCCCGAGCGGTTGGTCAGCCTGAGCCAGAGCTGGTCACAGCCCGAAACGCCCAGGGCGGGGTCATGCGGCATCCCGGCGCCGGCCTGACCGCTGCACGACGCGCCGCCGGCCGGATCGCTCAGCTCCTCGCCCTGGCGGCGCTCGATCGCGACCGAGATCACTTCGCTCTTCGTCAGCCCGCGCCCCGCCGCCGTGGCGAGCACGTCCCGCAGCCGCGTGGCATGGGCCATGGTGTCAAGCACGCGCTGCAAAGCCTCGGATTCGGTCTCGCCATCCCAGGACAGGACGCGCGGTGAAGAGCCGGCACCGTCCGGGTCAACCACCCCATCCGGACCGGCCAGCACCAGCTGCCCGGCAGTTAAAACCGGCACGAGATCGGGCGTGACCGTCTCCTGCGGCAAGGCGGCCAGCGCAGTCTCCCATTGCGAATAGTCGAACCCGTCACCGGCATCGGCCCGGGCCGGCGCCGCCAGCACCAGCGGCTTCGGATCGGGCAGCCGGCCCGGCGCGGCCCAGAGCGTCTGGTCGGGCGCCAGTTCGGGCAGCGGGCCGCTGATTTTTGCCTCGCGCGCCGAAACCTTGCCCAATATGGCCGAGCCGATGCTCTCTCCGCCGGCGCCACTGGCGTAAAGCGTGACCTCGCCGCCTTCTGCGAACCCCTGGAGCAGTCCGGCCTCAAGCGTCGCACCGGTGACGCGGTAGCGGGCAGAGCCGGCGCCCTCGCCAAAGACCTTCTCGTTCAGAAGTGTGCCTTCGGCATCGGGCAATTGCCGCGCAACGCCCCGGATCATCGAATCCGAGGTCGCGGCAAGCACCTGCTGCCAGGTCGCATCCTCTGCCCCCGCCAGCACCTGGGCCAGCCGCAGGGTGAATTCACCATGCCAGATGCCGGTATCACCCAGCGGATATTCAAAGGAGCGCTCATCCGATTGCGAGGAATAGAGAAAGACGAAATCCCCGGCGAGTTCGGTGGCACCGGTAAAGGGGGGCACGGAAGGCGCCGCAGGGAGATCATCCGGAATGCCAAGCGCATCGGGCTGCAAAGACCGCGCCACCCCGGCTGCAGGATCGGGCTCGATGGCGCGGAAACCCGTGGCAGAGTAGCAGGCGTCGATGATGCCGACCAGCCTGACATCGCGGTCCAGCACAGCCTGAGCCCAGAGGTTCAGCTCGTCATCGACAAGGGCATTTTCCACCATGCCGATCTCGCCCTGCCAGTTTTTGGCATCCATCGGCAGGAAGATCTCATCATAACCGCCCCCCTCATCGCCGTTCTGATCCGGCGCCTGCGAACCATGGCCGGAGAAATAGAAGACCAGCGTATCGCCCGGAGCAGAACCGGCCGCAGCGGCATCAAGCGCTGCAAGAATGCCCGCCCGCGTGGGCTCGGCCACCAGGACGCCCCGGGGCAGGCCGGTCGGATCGGTGGTCAGAACGGTCATCGCCTCCGGTGCGACACCCCGTCCGGCCAGCACCTCGACCATCAGTCGCACGTCATTGGTGGGCCCCTTCAGATCGGCATCCAGAAACGCATACTCCCCGACCCCGATCAGCACGGCGCGGGTCTCGGCCTGCAGCGATGTGCTCCAGAACAGGAGGCCGGCGGCGAGGGCATATGTCAGATGCGGTTTCATAGGCGAAAACATGCCGGGACTTGTCCAGTCCGACAAGGGGCCTGCGCGAGATGACGAAATTTGTCACCTCTGACCAGCGACACGAGCCGGGGGTTTCACACCCCCGGACCCCCGTGGAGTATTTATGTCAAGAGGAAGGGCATTTCCTCTTGATACAAATACTCCCGCCGGAGGCATCCGGGATCAGCCAGAGGCGAGCGGTTGCCATTCAAGGCGGATGGTCAGCCCCTTTTCCACTCCGGGCAACGAGAGTTTCGCGCCATGTCGCATTGCGATGGCGCGGACCAGCGCGAGGCCCAGACCATGGCCTCGTATTCCGCGCGCACGGTCACGCCCGGCGCGGGTGAAGCGTTCAAACACGTCTTCGCCCATACCTTCGGGCAGACCGGGGCCACTATCGGCGATTTCAAGGATGTGCAGCGGGCCAGCGGTGAGCGTCAGTGTCAGCCGGTCGCCCGGGGCGCAATATTTGATCGCGTTATCCATCACATTGGCCAACATCTGCGAAATCAGCGTGCGGTCGCCCAGCACCATCAGATCAGGTGCGATGGTCGCCGCCGGGATCAGGCCCTTATCCTCGGCCAGCGCCTCGTAAAGTTCCCAGACCCCTTCGGCCAGGGCCGAGAGGTCGACCGGCAGCAGCCCCCCCCCGGAACCCTGGTCAGCCTCGGCCCGCGAGATGTCGAGGAGCGAATCGAAGATACGGATCGCGCCGCGCATTTCCTCGCGCAGCTGGCTGACCTTTTCCTCCTGTCCCTCGATCTCCGAGAGCCGGGTGGCCAGCCGGTTCAGCGGCGTGCGCATCTCATGCGCGATGGTGTCCGAAAGGCGATGTGTCGCCCGGTTCAGACTGGCGATCCGGTCCAGCATGTGATGCATATGGGTCTCGAGGAGGCCGAACTCATCCGCCCTGCGGGGGCCGGGCAGCCGCGCCTCAAGATCCCCCGCCGCCACCTGATCCGCCAGCCGGTTCAGCCGCCCGATCCGCCCCATCACCTGGCGCGCCGCGACCCAGCCGACCAGAGCCGCCGCGGCCAGCAGCGCAAGGGCCAGCCCGATCATCCCCCGCCTCAGCGCCGCCAGCGTCGCATCGACCGGCGCCAGCGGGCGCCCCGCCAACAGGCCAAACCCGCCCGGCAGCTCGCGCGCGACCACCAGCCAGCGTTCCGTATCCCGGGTGATCTCCTGCGGGGTCGAGAGGTCAAACCCGGCTCCTTCGGGCGCCACTTCGGCGGGCCAGCTGCTTTCGGTTCCGGCGAGAATCCGGCCTTCGCGGTCGGTGAGCAGCAAAAGCTCCTCCCCGCCCGAAGCCGCGCGATAGTCGATGGCCTGGCGCAGCGCGATGATGCGACGCTGTTCATAAAGCGCGCCGAGGCCGCGCAGATCGGCTGAGAGCAGCTCTTTCTGCGCAAGTGTCAGCCGCGTTGCCACCAGCCGGTATTGCAGCGCCATTGCACCCAGAGACAACACCGCCACCGAGACCGCCATCAGCGCCGCCAGCCGCAAAGTGGCGCGCGCTTTCAGCATGGGGTGGCCTCCGGCAGGGCGCGGGCCGGATCAGGCGCCACCGGCATCTCCGCCATTCTGCGCGAAGAGATAGCCCTCACCCCGGACCGAGCGGATCATATGGGCGCCCGCCTCTTCCAGCTTGCGCCTGAGCCGCCCGACATGAACATCGACCACATTGGTGCCGGGGTCGAAATGCAGGTTCCAGACCGATTCCAAAAGCTGCATCCGGGTGACTACATGGCCGGAATTGCGGGCGAAAAACGTGATCAGCGCAAATTCGCGGGGCGAGACCGGCACATGGGTGCGTTTGACATGCACGGTGCGCGCCTTGAGCCGGATCTCCAGATCGCCAAAGGCCATCAGATCATTATCCGCGACCTGGATCGCACCACGGCGCAAGAGCGCGCGCAGCCGGGCGCGCAGCTCTTCGGGTTCATAGGGTTTGGGCAGGTAATCATCGGCGCCCTTTTCCAGCCCCTCGACCCGTTCGGCCGCGCGGCCAAGCGCCGAGAGCACCAGGATCATCGCCCGCGAGCCGCCGGCGCGGATCTGCGCCATGGCCGCCACCCCGTCGCCGCCGGGCAGCATCCGGTCCAGCACGATCACCCGGTAATCCCCGGCCCCGGCCTCTGCGATACCGCTTTCCAGCGTGTCACGATGGGTGGGTTCGCAGCCAAGCGCCACCACTTCACCCGCCACGGCGGCGGCGATGTCGGGGTCGTCCTCGATGATCAGGATACGGTCGGTCATAATGCGCCCAGATTCAGAACACGACAACGGCCGGGTCAAGCACATTCGCGCCGCCGATGGCACGGGGGCCGGTCGCGGTGCCCCAGGGGTCCAGCCAGAGATGGCGGGTAACGCCATCCGGCGCCTCGACGAGGAGCAGCGTCGGTGCGGTGATTTCCAGCGCCTCCAGCGCGGCCAGATCCATCGCTTCGCCATTGACCGCGCGGATGCGATCGCCCTTTGCAAGGCCCGCGAGGGCGGCGGGGGAGTTCAGCGTCAGGTCTGAGACCCTGCCATCCTCGCTTTGCACGATGCCAAGGGCGGCGAGGCGGTAACTGCGGATGCGTTCGGGCGCGACACCCGTGCCATCGGGGCCGCGCAACGCGAGGCCGATCATGCCGGGTTCGGGCGCGGCGGCGGCAAAGCTCAGCTCAAGGCTGACCGGGTTGCCCCCGCGCGAGACCGAGATGGCGATACTGGCCTCATCCAGCCCGGCATCGACCAGAAAGGCGAAATCGCCGGGATTTTGCAGGGCGGCTCCGTTCACCGCGAGGATGATATCCCCGGCCATGATCCCCGCCCGGGCCGCCAGCCCGCCCGGGCTGACCGCATCGACCAGCAGCCCCTCGGGCGCGATGCCCAGCGTATCGGCCAGTTTCCGGTCCACCGGCCGCGCGCTGAGGCCAAGCTTCGGGAACGGCGTCAGGCTCTCGTCGATCAGCCCCTCGACGATACGGGTCAGATCGCCCCCCGCAATCGCATAGGCGATACCGACGAACATGCGGCTGCCATCGGCGATGCGGCTGTTCATCCCCAGCAGCCGGCCTTCGGCCTCAATCAGCGGCCCGCCGGACGAGCCCGGATTGACTGCCGCATCATGCTGCAGGAACATCAGCGGCACCGCGAGGTCGATCTGCCGCGCCATGGCAGAGACCATGCCCCGCGTCAGCGTGAACTCGGCCCCAAGCGGCGCGCCAAGCGCATAGACCTCAAGCCCGGGCAGCGCCGGCTGGTCTGAGGCGGGAATGCCGTTCAGCGCCGCGCCTTCGGGGCCGGCAAGACCCGGCTCCAGCTGCAACACGGCCACATCGCGCACCATGTCTTTGCCGATCACCATGGCCGTCACCACATTGCCCTGGCGGTCGATGACCCGGACTTCCTCTGCCATGCCGACCACATGGGCATTGGTCACGGCGATATTCCGGACGCCGGCCCAGACAAAGGCCGAGCCGAGAAAGACATCCTCGGAATCGGCGCTGCGCACCACCAGGACCTGATCCATCGCCAGATCAGCCGCGCTGCGCGGGATGGCGGTTGCAGCGGCGACGGTTTCGGCAAAAGCGGCGGGGGTGAACCCGGTCATCTGCGCGGCGGAAACGGCAAGGATCGTGGCAAGAAGCGGGGCCGCGATGCGGGGCCTGGTCCTGTTCCAGACCCTCTTATACAGGCACATTCGTAAATTCTCCGGCTCTTTCTCAACGGTGATTGCAGGTTAGACCCCCGGGCCTGCCAGGGTCACATGACAAAGCCCGTCATCTGCAGATTGTGCGTTTACAGGCCGCGATCCTCCCCGCATCCTGCCGCTGACCGAAACAATCAGCTCTCCCCGGTGCCGATCCGAATGTCCCATCCTGCATGCCTCACTGCCCTGCTGATCAGCGCGGGCCTTGCCCTGGCCGCCCCGGCCCTGGTCACCGCTGCCCGGGCCCAGGGGTCGGGCCCGCTCCGCCAGGCGGCGCTGTCGGCCGAGCTTTATGCCAAAGGCGTCGAGACGGGGGATGCGCTCCTGATCCTTGCGGCGGCGCAGCTGCGCAAATCGGTCGATATGCAGCCCGTCGACCCGCTGCCGGATGGCGCAGAACCCGCCTTCGCTCCGCTGGGATGGGAGGCGATGCTGGGGGAAGCGGTGGCCCTGACCACCGAGGGCGACCCGCTGCGCGACCTCGCCGATGATATCGTCGGACAAAGCTGGAAAGGCGTCATCCACGGCCCGGTCTACCGTATCGGCGAGCTGGAAGCCGGCGCGGAAACCCGGCTGCCGGATCTTTCCTTCCGGGGCGGCGAATATGCCGAAGTCTATGCCGAGACCGAGCCGGGCCTTGATCTGAACATCACCATACTCGATGCCGGAGGCCGCGAGGTCTGTGCCGATACCGATCCCACCCATGTCGCCTATTGCGGCTGGACCCCGGCGGCGGACGGGCTGTTCACCCTGGTCATCGCCAATTCGGCCAGCCGGAAATTCGGCTTTGCGCTGATGACCAACTGATTGAATTAACGCCAGAAAGGGCAGGATATGATCCGCAGGTTTCTTCTGACCACGGCGCTTGGGCTGATCGCCTTTCCGGCGCTGGCACGCGAAAATTACGCGCTGCTGATCGGGGCGAGCGACTATCCGAATATCGAAAAACGCTGGTCTCTGAAGGGGCCGAAAAACGATATGGATCTGGTGGCGAATTACCTGCTGACCGAGGCCCCGGTGCCGTTCGCTCCGGAAAACGTCACCGTGCTGACGGATAAGGACGGCGCCGATCCGGCGACTTTGGGGAATATCCGCGCAGCCTTTGCCGACCTGACCGCAAAGGCGCTGCCGGGGGATTTCATCTATCTGCATCTCTCGGGCCATGGCACCCGTGCCCCGGCGCTTGACACCGAGGCAGAACCCGACGGCCTGGATGAGCTGTTCCTGCCGGTCGATATCGGCCCCTGGAACAACCAGGTCAGCGCGGTCGAAAACGCGCTGGTCGATGATGAGATCGGCCAGCTGCTTGATGGCTTGCGGGCCAAAGGCGCCGATGTGTGGATCGTGCTTGACAGCTGCTATTCCGGCACCGCAACCCGCGCCATCGAGACCGGCGACGAGGTGGTGATGCGCCAGCTTGATCCCGCCGCGCTCGGGATTTCCGAAGAGATGATCGACGCCGCCATCGACAGAGCCGAAACCGCCAGCCGTGGCGTCGGCGGTGAGGCGGCGGGCGGCGTTTCCTTTATGCCGAAAGAGACCACGCCCCCGGCCGCAGGCGTCGAACCCGGCAGCCTCGTGGCCTTTTACGCCGCGCAAAGCACCGAGATGACGCCCGAGATGCGGCTGCCGCGCGGCGCGCCGGACCGCAAATCGCAAGGTGTGTTCACCTTCACCCTGTTCGAGACGCTGGCGGAATATCCCGGCGCCACTTACGGCCAGGTAGCCCAGGAGGTCTTGCGCAAATATGCGCTGCGCGGCACCGCCAAATCGACACCCCTGTTCGAGGGCAATCTGGACCAGGTGGTCTTTGGCGGCGAGGCGCGCGAGCGGGTCTCGCAATGGCCCGCCACGGTGACAGAGACGGGCTTCACGCTGAATGCCGGCACGCTGCATGGTCTTGCCGTCGGGACCGAGCTGGCCGTGATGGGCGCGGCGGCCGATGGAAATGACAAGGCGCTTGGCATGGTGAAGGTCACCGCCGCAGATACGTTCACCGCCACGACCGACAGGTTTGCGGGCGCGGTGCCCGAGGGCGTCTGGCTCCGCCGCAAGGGTGCCGAGCTCGATTTCGCGCTGACCATCGCACTGCCGCCCGACGGATCGGCCCCGGCGCTGGCTCTGGCCGAGGCGATGGATGAGCTGCGCGAAATCTCGGGCCCGCGGCTGAATTTCGTCAAGGCAGGGTCAGAGGCCGATCTGGCGCTGGCGGTGCTGCCCGACAGCGATACGCCCGATGCACTCTGGATCCTGCCGGGCACCGGTCTTGCCGAAAGCGAGGTTCAGGCGCCGAAGGTCGAAACCGCCGGCATCGCGCCGGGTGACCTTGCCGGCAACCTGCAGGAAAAGCTGACCGCCATCGCGAAAGCGGTGAACCTGATGAAACTCGGCGCGGCGCTTGGCCCGGCGAATGGTCCCGGCGCGCTGGATGTCGAGATCGAGGTGCTGACGCGCAATGCCGAAGACCGCACCCTGCGGGGCCTGCCGCTGATTCCGGTGCCGGAACTGGTCACGAATGACGAGGTCCATGTTCTGGCGAAGAACAATATGGATCAGCCGGTCGATGTGAATGTGCTGTATATCGGCGCCGATTACTCGATCACGCATTTCTATGCCGGGCGGCTGCATCCGGGCGACGTGATCAAAAAGGGCCTCTTTGCCATTGGCGGCGAGACCATGGGCCGGGAGCGGATGCTGGTGGTGATGACGCCGGCCGCCTCGCACAGCAAGGTCGAGGATCTGAGCTGGCTGGCCCAGGATGCCGTGCGCGGCACTGGGACTGGCGGCGGCTTTACCGGCTCGCTCTACGAGGCGGGCTTCGGAAGAGACACGCGGGGCGCCATCGCGCTGTCAGATGAAGGCGAGGCCGGCGGCCCGGCGCCCGCGATTCTCCAGGTCGAATTGCGCACGCGGGCGCAATGATGCTGGCCCCAGGTTACGGACCCAGGATACGGGCCCTAAGATACGGGCCCCATGAACGGATCCCATGAACGGGCCGGGTATCCGCACACCGGTCATGGGCCTGCCAGGTCATAGGCCTGCCTGGTGATGGGTCTGCCTCAGGGGCTCTGGGGCGGCGCGCCTTTCGGCATCGGATTGCGGGCCTTGTTATAGGGCTTCCAGTCGGTGATATCGGGGTAGAACTGCCTGCGCCAGGCCCGCACGCGCGGGTTCATCGCCCGCTTCCACAAAGGCGGGATCATCGCGAGACTGGTCATCACCGGATAGCCGAACGGCAGCTGCGGCGCCTCGTCTTCCTCGTAATTCTGCAAAAGCGGGAAGCGGCGGTCGGGCTTGTAATGGTGGTCCGAATGGCGCTGAAGGTTGATCAGGAGCCAGTTCGTCGCCTTATGTGCGGCGTTCCAGGAATGGCGCGGCAGAGTGTGCTCATAGCGCCCTTCGCCGAGATGACGGCGGGTCAGGCCGTAATGCTCGACATAATTCACCAGCTCCAGCTGCCATTGCGCGATCAGGGCCTGGGCGGCGAAGATCACCAGCCCCTCCCAGCCGCCAAGGGTCAGGGCCAGCGTGAGGAACGCGGCCTGAAACGCCCAATAGCGCCAGAACGGGTTCGTGCGGTGCCACCAGGGCAGGTTCCTGCGCGCGAGCATCGCCTTTTCGGAGGCGAAGGCCGAGCGGCGCTGGCCAATCAGCACCCGGGGGAAAAAGCGGTGGAAGCCTTCGTTATAGCGGGCGGTGACGGTGTCCCGGGGGGTGCCGACATAGAGATGATGCACCCGCATATGCTCGGAGCGGAAATGCGAATGCAGGACGGAGGCGAGGAGGAGATCGCCCGCCAGCCGCTCGATCCGGGGTTTCTGATGGAGGAGTTCATGCGCGTAATTGAGCCCGATCGTTCCCGACATCACGCCCATGCCAAAGACCATGCCGGCCTTTTCCCAGCCGGTCATACCGCTCTGGGGCAGATACCAGAGGGTGACGCCGAGGGTGCTCAGCTGGATCGGCACCCAGATCAGCGTCAGCAGCGTGTAGACCCGGAGCTGGTCATCGGGGGTATCGGGATTGGCATTGTCCTTGTTCAAGCCCAGTGCAGCATCAAGGGCGGGGAACAGGATCCAGCACCAGGCAGGAAGCGCAAGCACCCAGAGCCCACCCCAGGCGAGGCCGGCGGCCGCAATGGGCAGGGTGCCGAGTGAAAGCCAGAAAGGCAGGGCTTGCGCGGGGCTGGCCAGGGTTTCGGGTGAGAGCTGAGCCATGATCATTCTCCAGTCGGGCCGATGGTAGCGTCGGGGGCAGAGAGGATCAACGCGGCGAAATGGACAGCCGGGGGTGTCAGGCCTTGGGCGGCGCGCCGTTTGCAGCGGGCCAGAGGTCGGGTGCCATGCCGCCGTTTACGCCACCGCCCGGGTGGCCGCCATTCAGGTCACGGGACGGAAATGGGACGCAGCGGGCTGACGCGGCTTCTGTCTGGTTTCAGCAAACGTCGTCAGGCCAAGGTCAAATGCCTTGCGAAAGACCGTCGGCAGGCTGCCAGGGTTGAAATCCTGCTCGGCGAAAAACTCTCCTCTGACGGGATTACTGTCGGCCTGGGCGATCATCACCCGCAGGATGAGATGGAAATGGGTGAATGTGTGGTGGATTTCGCCAGCCAGAAGCCAATCGGCATCGGCTGGCGCCTCTGCGGTCGGGCAGGGTGTCCCGGGGGGGGCAGGGGGGGCTTTGCCCCCCCTGCCC
>NZ_QNHG01000003.1:130496-274434 GCF_003290025.1 Pseudogemmobacter bohemicus | reverse complement strand
GCCCCCCCTGCCCCCCCCGGGACCGGGCGCGCCGGACTTTGTCCGGCGCGCCCGGCCTTCGACCGGATTGTCGTCTTGTGAGAGGGTCCCGCTGCGCTGATCCCAGCCATCCCCTATCAAGCCAATCATGCCTCCGAGGAGGCCGGTTGCCGGGCGACGCTCAAGCAGCCAGCCCTGGGGGCTGCGCAGGAGCCAGACAGTTCCCTCCCGGGTGGGCTTTCTCGCCTTCGCAATCTTGCGGGGGAGTTCTGCCTGAACGCCGGCCGCGCGGGCCATGCAAGCGGATGTCAGCGGACAAATCGCGCAGGCCGGGGCCCGCGGCGTGCAGATCGTGGCACCAAGATCCATCACCGCCTGGGCATAATCCCCCGGCCTCCGCCCGGGTGTGAGCGCAGCCGCCAGGGTGGTCAGTTCGGGTTTTGCCGCCGGCAACGGTGTCTCCACCCGAAAGAATCGCGCCATTACCCTTTCGACATTGCCATCGACCACCACGGCAGGCTCGTCCCAGGCGATGGCCGCCACCGCCGCCGCCGTATAGCGACCGATGCCCGGCAGGGTCAGGAGCCCCTCGCAGCTGTCGGGAAATCCACCGCGCGCCGCAACCTCGCGCGCGCATTTCAACAGGTTCCGCGCCCTTGCGTAATAGCCAAGCCCTGCCCATTCCGCCATCACTGCCTCATCCGGTGCCGCCGCCAGCGCAGCCACATCCGGCCAGCGCGCCACGAAGCGCTGGAAATAACCCCGCACCGCCGCCACGGTCGTCTGCTGCAGCATCACCTCTGACAGCCAGACGCGATAGGGATCCGGACGCTCTCCGCGCGCCCGCGCCGCCGGCCCGACCCGCCAGGGCATTTCACGCGCGTGGCGGTCATACCAGGCGAGCAGTGCATCGCTGATCCCGGTGGTCTCAACGGCACCGCCCTGCCCCCGGCTTCTTTCAGCGCTGTCACTCAAGATTTATGGCCTCCGCTGCCGGATGGGCTTTCCGCTGCGCCCGCTTTCATTAAGATAGGCGGTGAGCCCGGCCGGGGAAACTCTAATCCCGGTCTGAGGGCTGCGTTTTCAGGGCCGGTTCTCCGGCCGGTTTTCAGGCCCCCGCGCGGGTCGGCCAGTTCAGGATGCCCATGGCGCGCAAGCCCGCCCCTGCCCCCTCGACAGAACACCGCCGCCGCGGGTTCGAGCCGGCATTCTCGCTGGTCTCGACCCAGGTGCGCGGCGCGGGCGAGGCGCGGGGGTTCGCAGTGGCCCGGCTTGTCACCCATTGGGCCGAGACGGTCGGCGAGGATCTGGCAAAGATCACGAGGCCGGTGAAGATCGGCTATGCCGGCACGGCAGCGGGGGGCGGCGGCGCCATGGGCGCGACGCTGACCCTGCTGGTCCAGGGCGCCCAGGCGCCGGCGGTGGGGATGCAGCTTGATCGCATCCGCGAGCGCGTCAACGCGGTCTATGGCTATAACGCCATCTCGCGTATCCATCTGACCCAAACCGCCGGCACTGGCTTTGCCGAAGGCCAGGCGCAGTTCACCCATGCCCCCAAAGCCCCGCCGCAAGACCCCGGGACCGAGGCCAGGCTGACCGCCGCCGCCGCGAGACAAACCGAAGGCGTTGGGGATCCCGGCCTTCGCGCCGCGCTTGAACGGCTGGCGCAAAACATATTATCCCGCCCAGACAGAAAATGAGGACGAGAGAATGACCATGATCAACCGCCGGCTGCTGCTTTCCATGGCCGCCACGCTCGCCGCCGCACCGGCCTGGGCTCAGGAAACCACGACCGAAGCGCCGGAAGGCGAAGCCGCTGCCACCACGCCGGACGCCGCTCTCGCACCGCGCGATTTCACCCTGGGTGACCCCGAGGCCAAAGTGAAGATCGTCGAATATGCCAGCTTTACCTGCCCGCATTGCGCGAATTTCCACGAGACAGTCTTCAAGAAGCTGAAGGCCGAATATATCGACACCGGCAAGGTGCATTTCACCCTGCGCGAGGTCTATTTCGACCGCTACGGCTTCTGGGCCGGGATGATCGCGCGCTGCGATGACAACAAGCGCTATGAGGGGATCTCGGATATCGTCCTCTCGACCCAGCAAACCTGGCTGAACTCGTCCGATCCGACCGTGATCATGGACAACTTGCGCACCATCGGTCTGACCGCCGGGCTGACCGGCGAGCAGCTGGATTCCTGCACCTCGAACGAAGCCTTTGGCGAAGAGATGCTGAAACAGTTCGAGGCCAATATGGCCGCCGATAATGTCACCGGCACGCCGACCGTCATTCTTGACGGTGAAAAGGTCGAAAACTGGGCCTGGGAGAATATCAAGTCTCTGATCGACGCGAAACTGGCGGGCTGACCCTGATGTCCGCGCCGCTGCAAGGCATCCGCGTCATCGAGCTGGCGCGGATTCTCGCGGGCCCCTGGGCGGGCCAGATCCTCGCCGATCTCGGCGCGGAGGTGATCAAGGTCGAGGCTCCGGAGGGCGATGACACCCGCCGCTGGGGCCCCCCCTTCATCACCCATGAGGGCGAGACCTCGGCCGCCTATTTCCATTGCTGCAATCGCGGCAAGAAAAGCGTGACCGCCGATTTCCGCGATCCGGCCGATCAGGCGCGGGTGCGCGAGCTGATCAGAACCGCCGATGTGGTGATCGAGAATTTCAAACTTGGCGGTCTGAAGAAATACGGGCTGGATTTCGACAGTCTGAAAGAGATCAATCCGGGGCTGATCTACTGCTCGATCACCGGGTTTGGCCAGACCGGACCCTATGCGCATCGGGCGGGCTATGATTTCATCATCCAGGGCATGGCCGGGCTGATGTCGGTGACCGGCCCCGCCGATGGCCAGCCGCAAAAGGTGGGCGTGGCGGTGACCGATGTGTTCACCGGCATTTATGCCTCGAACGCGATCATGGCGGCGCTGATCCAGCGCGGGCGTACGGGAAAAGGCCAGCATATCGATATGGCCTTGATGGATGTGGCGGCGGCGATCATGGCCAATCAGGCGATGAATTACCTCGCGACCGGTGTGGCGCCGGTCAAGATGGGCAATGCGCATCCGAACCTCGCGCCCTATGCGGTGTTTGATTGCTCAGACGGCTGGCTGATTCTGGCGATCGGCAATGACGGCCAGTTCCGCAAACTCTGCGGCCTCCTGGGGATGGCGAGCATGGCGGATGATGCGGCCTTCCTGACCAATGCCGACCGGGTGACCAACCGCGCCGTGATGACCGAAAAACTGTCCGAGGCGACGCGGGGCATGACCAAAGCCGAACTGCTGGCGGCCTGCGAGGCCAATGGCGTTCCTGCCGGCCCGATCAACGATATGGCAGAGGTCTTTGCCGATCCGCAGATCATCGCGCGAGCCATGCAGATCGCTCCGGGCGGTGTGCCGGGGGTGCGCAGCCCGATGACCTTCTCGGGGGCCGCGCTGTCACTGGACACGCCCTCGCCGCGTCTCGGTCAGCACCAGGCCGAGATTTTCGGCTGAACAAAGCAGGCTGAGCAAAGGAGCCGGGGGCCAGCCCCCCGGCGCCCTTTCAGGGCGCTCCCCCCGGGTATTTTCGGACAGATGAAGGGGGCAGCCTATTCGGGATAGGCTGCCTTGCATTGCGCGATCACCGATTGCGCCTGGCGCGACAGCTCGCGTTGTTTGACCTGCAGCTGCGACAGTTTCCTCGCCTCGGCCGCCAGATCAATCGAGCGCGGGCGGGTGCGGGTCTCGGTATCCCAGCTGCGGCAGGTCGTGGTTACCGGGCGCGGCGTCGGGTCTTCTTTGGTGCCCGGGATATAACGGATGCAGGGCTGCCAGTCGGGGACCGTGACCTCATAACGCTCGATGGCATAACCGCGGTCAAGATTGCCCTGCGTCTCCTGGATCAGCTTTTCGACCGTGCGCAGATCACGGGTGTTGCGGCTGATACATTGCTCCTGCGGCGTGCCGCAGGCGGCGAGGGTGGAGAGGATAAGGAAGGCGGCGGTTTTCTTCATGATGGGGGGACTCGCAGGGTCTTGCTGACGGACAGCATGGCACAGGTATTGCCAGGGGCCAAACGGGTTGGAGACTTTGGCTTGCGGTGATAGGCAAAGGCTGGCCGAAGGATGGGTAAGACAATGGGCAGCGATCTGACAGAATACAAGACAAGAGCCTCGGACTGGTTCCGCATTTTGCGCGACCGGATCGTGGCCGCTTTCGAGGATCTGGAGGCCCGGAGCCCCGGGGAGGTTGCGCCCGGGCGGTTCGAGGTCACCCCCACCAGCCGCGAGAATAACGGTGGCGGCGGGCTGATGAGCGTGATGCGCGGCGGAAGGGCGTTCGAGAAGGTCGGCGTCAACTGGTCGGCGGTGCATGGCTCTCTGGGGGCAAAGGCGCAAAAGGCGATGGCGGCGCGCGGCGTGCCGGGGATGGCGGCGGATCCGCGTTTCTGGGCAAGCGGCGTCAGCCTGGTGGCGCATATGCAGAACCCGCATTGCCCGGCGGTGCATATGAATACCCGGATGTTCTGGACGCCACATGCCTGGTGGTTTGGCGGTGGCGCCGATCTGAACCCCTGCCTCGAAGATCCTGAAGATACCGCGCATTTTCACAGTGTGTTGCAGGCCGCCTGCGACGCCCATGATCCAGGCTATTACGCAAAGTTCAAACCCTGGGCGGATGAGTATTTCTACATCCCCCATCGTGGCCGCGCCCGCGGCGTCGGCGGCATCTTTTACGACGATCTGAACACGGGTGACTGGGAGGCCGATTTCGCTTTTACCCGCGCAGTGGGCGAGGCCTTCCTGCCCGCTTTCCTGCCCGTGACCGGACGCCATATCGGCGAGGCTTATGGCGAGGCGGAGCGCGAGGCCCAGCTTATCCATCGCGGCCTCTACGCCGAATATAACCTCGTCTATGACCGGGGCACCAAATTCGGGCTTGAGACCGGCCATGACGCCAATGCTGTGCTTATGTCCCTGCCCCCTCTGGCAAAATGGATCTGAACCATGTCTGACATCACCGTCAAAGCACTTTATGCCTCGATCGTTGAGGATGAGGGCCAGCTGTTCATCGGCTTTGTCGAAGGCGAGGACGAGGATGAGCCCTATGTCATGTTTCGCCGCGATGCTTTCGGCGGCCCGGTCTGGTTCGAGGTCTCGGATGAAAGCCTCGGCGCCGAAGAGGCGGTGGAAAGCGTCACCCGCACCGAGCGCGGGCTGTCGATCCTGATCGAGCCGTCAAAAGCCGCCCGCTTCGGCATGGCCCGCGAAATCGCGGTGAGGATCACCCCGGCCACCGAGAATGGCGAAGAGGCAATCGAAGCGCTCAGAGATTTGATGGGGGCGCGGTTTCGGGGGTAACAGCCAGAACATCCGCGTGATGCGCTCGCTCACGCCAGTTGTCACCCGGTATATAACGCATGCCCGGCAGGTGCGGGATTGCAATGAAACCGTCTGGTTCCTCGACGGCTGGACTGGTCGGACCATCGGGATCCACCAGAGGCTGACCGGCAAAGAAAGCGACGAGAATACCCAATGCCCGCCGGGCATCGGGAAGGATGGCGACACAGATAGTCGTGACCGCAGAAAGCAGCGTCGGAAATCTTTCATCAGCCGGGACCACGGTTGAAACAAGGTCCGATACGGCCGGGCGACCGCTTCGGCGCTGACCTCGGGTCTCAGCGGACACGCGGCGCGAGCGTCAGAAATCAGACCCGAGAACTGTTGCCCCAATCGTGGCGGAGACCATTCCGCCCGACCTGGGCAGGATCATATTTTTAATATTAAAATCAATATATTAAAATTAAACCCAGACAATACCACCACCTTCGGAGCGGCAGTTCTGCGCCGAACCAGGGGAGTGGAAACAACAGCCCAGGGAGGCGGCAAGCCGTTGCGAACCGTTTTCCGAACCGCTATCAGAAGAAACACGGTCCCGTAGCTCAACTGGATAGAGCACAAGTAACCCCCTGCGACCTACTGCTTCGTCCCAAGTAGCTGTTTAAGAACAGATAAGGATGTGGTAGGCTACCTACATCGCCATCAGATTGACGCCGCTCAAGAAGTGTGCGGTTGTTGTCAGGCAGATGTGCTCCCATGGCCCAATGGATAAGGCAACGGTCTTCTAAGTCCCCGCTCTGGGCCAGAAAACGGGTTGGGGAACAACACACTAGGCGGAGCGGGCGGCGTTGCGAACCGTTTTCCGAACCGCTATCAGAAGAAGCACGGCCCCGTAGCTCAACTGGATAGAGCACGGACCTTCTAAGTCTGGGGCTGGGGGTTCAAGTCCTCCCGGGGTCGCCACTTCTTCTTCACAAGCTGCCAACGAGGCATAAGAATGCACGTTTTGGCGTTTCTATGCACACCCCCTGTCAAGAGAAATCGTCAAGGCCTATCACGGAGTCCACTTAGCATTTTGTTTTTAGAGAAAACTTTTCAACCTGTGCGGCGACGGTCATAGGGTTGACGCGGTTTGGGCCAACATATCGCTACCGGGTTTTGAAGTGATGCTGCACCTCATCCCGGAACCAGACCGACCCGATTGACATACCATCCAGGGTGAAGGGCCGGGCACCGGCGGCGTTCAGAAGCGCAAGAATCCTGTTCCGATGTAGCCCGAACTCGGCCTCGATCGTCGAAGTTGTCAGGAACTTTCGGTGGAAGGCTGCGACATCGGCAGGCGTCATCCGCCATTGCAACGTGTGGGTCTTTGGGTGCTTCACCTTTTGGGCCAGCACATAACCCGCCTCGATCAGTCTTTGGAAATGGCCGCCATCGCGCAGTCCCACACTCCGTCCGAAGGCCGCAGCAGAGATGGTTTGGGTGAGACCTTCTGGTCCGGTGGCCGTGTCGGCCATCTCCTCAGCCAGAGCATCAATATCGCCTGTGCAGACACGAAACCCGTTGTATCCGTCGATCCCGACAACCCGGCCAAGCGCGATCTTGCCTGAAAGGGCCAGTGAGATAAGCTGCCCAACCGGAACGCCCTTCCGCTTTTTCGCGTGCTGGATGCTCTCCCAGCCGCTCTCATCTACCGAGAACTCGTGCGAGACCGCTCTCATCTGGTCGAGCAGCGCCTGACCATCCGACTGGCGCCAGCGCCCGATGACCTTGGGGGCTTTGGTGCGTGGAGTGAGCACGCCGTCCTCCTCCAGACTGGCAAATGCCCGCTTTGTGATCCCCATCGACGCCATCATTACGCCCGGGCCCACCCATGTCGGGATCTCTTCAAGCAACTCCGCATAACTATTCGCGGAGAAGATCTTCCGGTTGGGCGCACGCGCATCGTCCGAGGCGAAAGCACCCGCCGCGGTCAAAATCGCGTCGACAGCCGGCGTCATCATTCCAAGGGTTTGAGCGGCAGAGACAACCGAATGCAGCCTTCGGGCCGCAACCGGCTCTCCAAGCAGAACTTCGCCAGATGCATAGGGCCAATTGGACAGAATTGTCTCCCGGACCTCTGCTCTGAAGGGCGCGATGTCCGCATCATCGACAAGGTCACGCGCCAGTTTGGCGTAAAGTTGGCCAAACGCCTTCTGCGGTAGCGCAAGTGGCCCATCAGCACGGGCAACAAGAGCATCAAGCGTTTCACGGAACGCTGTGACGCCTGGGCTCAGCGCGGAAAATCCCGTCGCGAGCGTCATGGCGCGCAAGTCCGGATCCGCCTTCAGGGATGCAGGCTGTAGCTCCTTCATGGCGGCTCCGAGCAGGCCGCATGTTGTCGTGACAGCCTGGAGCGCATGTCCCGCCAACCAGGTCGGATCCGTGCCGGATGTCAGTCGCTCTGCAAGCCACAAGTCGTAATCGGACGGTTCATGTTCGCGGTGGCACTGCAAGTCGCCTTGCAGGCCAGACGCGATCTCTGAAAGTCTTTCCCCGATATCAAAGCGCCTGGCGGGTGTCGGTTCTGTCCACAGGTCCGTCAAAAGCAATCGATGTTCCAGGCAGATGGTCACGTCGCGAAACAGCCAATCGCCGCGGATCGCCATTTCCTTGAGAGGCGTGCCCGGATTGCGTTGCGCATCCTCCGCAAGGCACTTCCGACAGCCACGCATCACCGGGTTCCGCAGCGACCGCGACCCGAAGGTTTCACCCCTGAATCTCATTCGGATCTCGCCCGCCGGCACACCTGTCCAGGAAAGCAGTTCCTCCATTTCCACCGGGCTGAGGTTGCCCCATTTGGTGACGGCGGCGACGGCCTCCTGGTCCATAATTGCCATGCGTCTCAGAGACACGCCCATATCGAGGCAGAAGTCATAGCCGGAAACGCGCCTGGAGGCCGCCAGGCGAGATACGAACGAGTGGAATGTCTCGCGCGGCACAGGTCGAGGAGTTGAAAGGAATGCCAAGGCGTTGGATCTGCTATTTTGAGAGCGGTTTGTCTGGAACGGTAGCGCGGAGCGGCGAAGGGGACAATCCAAGGGGGCCGAGGACTGGGCATAGAAGATTCGCGCATAGGAACAGACCGCGATTTCCAATATTTATATATGATTTCAGAATATTACGCTGTTACCAAAAGAGCCCCCTTGACGCAGCACGGACCCAGCCACTAACACTCTCCCACCATGAAACAGATTATTCGGCATATTCAGCGCGCAATACGCGCCATCTGAACCCCGCTCCCGGGGGCCGATCTCTTCTGCCATTTCCATGCAGCATTGATACCATGACGGTCGGGCATTCTGCCTGCGGCTCTTCGGCTTGTTCCCTCCAAGGAGACCCGAAATGTCCCGCATCCAATCCAACATCGCCCTGTTCATCAAACCGTCGACAGCACGCCCGGCATGCCCCGCCGCGTGGCATTATCGGGGGCGGCATCGACATGACTAAGCTCCCCAACACACGTTTCGCGGTGCTGCCGCCGCGGCTGGCTGTTCCCAGTCAGGCTGAACTTGAGGCCCGCTTTCGCGCGTTCTTTATCAAGATGCGGTCCAACCGCTATTCCGGTCATCGTTTGATCAAGCTGGGATATGATCAGGAACGAAAGATCAAGTTCCTCGCGGAGCAGGCCTGGGTCCGGCGGATGCGCGAGGCCGGGATCAGCACAATCAAGAAGGCAGAACTCCCCGCCTTGGATGCTCTCGCCCGTGAAGGTGCCCGCTTGGTCGGCCCGAGCACCGAGGACGAGGTCTACCGCTTTGCGGCTGCGCTCCATGCCGAAAGCGGCTGGATGCGCGAGGTCTCAACATGGATCATGAACGAGATGCTGCGCCATCTCGCGGCTGGCGGCCGTGGTTTTGCGATGCCGCCCGTCATCCTCGCCGGACCGCCCGGGATCGGTAAGTCGCATTTTGCCCGCACCATCGCGCGGATCCTGGGTAGCCCCGTGCGCATGATTGATGTTGGCGGCGGTAGCGCGGGGTTCCGGATCTCGGGCACCGAAAAGGGTTGGGGAAGCGAGCAGCCGGGCATTCCCGTCGAGACGATCCTCGCCACCCATGTCGCCAACCCGATCATGGTCGTGGATGAGGTCGACAAGGCGGGGACGCTCTACGGCATCAAAGGCGGCTCGACCAGCATCACGACCTCGCTTTTGCAGATGCTGGAGCCGGGGACGGCGCGGTCATTTGAATGTCCGTTCTACCGGGTGCCCTTCGATATGTCGCGGGTGGTCTGGATCATGACGGCGAACGACGCCAACACCATCCCCGCGCCACTGCGCGATCGCTCGCGCCTCTTCGTCCTGCCAAAACTGACGGCGGCCGATGCGGCAGCGCATTTTGACCGATTGATCGATGGGGATCAGACGCAGGTGTCGGATCTCGCTCGGTGTCGCGATTTCATCATGAAGCTGGCGGATCGACCGGAGGGCATCAGCCTGCGACGGATCACCCAGTTGGCCAATGCTGCCAGGGCGCCGATGCCGAGGATGCTGCACTGATTGCGCTCACCGGGTTTTCGCAGGTGACCATGCCATGGCCTGCGGACAGCGGTTCTATTCCACAGCTCCGGGCTGCGAGTCCTTCCGTGGAACAGCTGGTTGCCGCAGGCTTGTAGAACGGCGGCATTAGCGTGCAGGTTCAGGGCGCCACAGCTCGGTGCGGGGCTCTGATCGTGCATGGCCATCTCGAACTCGACAGCCCGGGTCCACCGGCTTCGAGCCGAGATTCATTCATCGGGCTATTTCGCAGAGCCAGATCACCAAAGGGACGAAGCCATGAGCGCAAACGACAAATACGGCGAACATAGTAAAGCGGCCCAGGCTGTGCTTGACGGCACAGCTATCGATCCAACCGAGGGAGAGCTTTCAGAAGCGCCGTTCCTCAATCGGTGGGAGGTGGTGCGGGATGCCTTCGGCTACACGATCCTTTACGGCCATGTCGCAGGACATCCGACCCTAGAAGGACCGGCGATCAGGACATCGCCATTGCTCAGGCTGAACGTCTCGGCAGGCTGGGCGCGGACCTGTTCAAGGTTCTATCGCCTCGGCGCTCCATTGGGTCAAGCAGGATCCGTTGCCCGAAATGCCTTCCTGGTCGCCGCGCCAGCCAAGCGCTATCACGGGATGACTTCGGATGAGGTGGGGTCTGGAATCCAGCGCAACCGCGAATTGATCCTGAAATCGCCACAGCATTTCAGGTGGCGATGACCACGTTGATCTCGTGAGCACAGTGCCGGCTACTGTCGTTCCGACTCCGCTGGCCAGGTCACGGCGCCATGGCTTCCGATCGATCCGATGGAGTCCCGGTAGCATTCTGTCTCTGGCGCAACTACAACTTAAAGCATCGAGGTCATCATGACACAGTATCTACCCGGCGACAAATCAACGGCGATATGCTGGAACTGCGAGATGCTTGTCGCCACGACATTCGTGCGGTGCGACATACCTTTGAGCGACATGTCCTGCACCGTGCGTGGCGTGGTGGCTGCGGTTTGCGATACGTGCGGTAAGGTCGTCGCAGTGCCGGCGCAGAGCGGCGGTCAGATAACTCAGGCCATTTCCGGCCCGAACCCTGTGAAGTCGGCAGAGGAAGTCCTCACGGCTGGTAAGCAATAGAGCACCGCGACTAGGCAGAGCAATATTAGAAGGGTGGTCCAAGGCCACGCACATGTCATGGCCACCGCGACGCCGTTGGCCGACCGTGTTGCCCATGGCCTTCAATCTGAATGCTGCCATTCTCGTCCCGGCTGAAAAACGAGAGCAGGCATCATGGGGCTATCCTGGCCGTTTCAAGAAGCCTCCAAAGGCATGGCTGCGATCTTGCCGGGCATGCAGACCGATATCGAACTCAACCAGCCAGCAACCGGGCGGCGGGTGGTGATCGACACCAAGTTCACGGAAATCTTCACGGCCTCAACCTACCGTGACCAGATCCTGAAAAGCGGATATCTGTATCAGCTATACGCCTATCTGCAGAGCCAAGAGAGGCTCGACGATCCGGGTAGCATGACAGCTGAGGGCATGCTTTTGCATCCACAGACAGGCGGGACGGTTGATGAAAGCATGACTATTCAGGGACACAGGCTGCGCTTCAAGACGATCGATCTGATGGATGTCCCATCGAGGTTCGAGATGAACCTGAGGGAACTGGTTTTGTAATAATCAGCTAAAGGGTGGAATGCGAAGGGGCCGGAAATGGCGAGCAGACCGTGGCGCCGGCTAAGTTAGGCTTGAAACGCTGGGGAGCATAAGTGACAGTCCGATGCTACGGCGTTCAGCCCGCGGTTGAGGACCGGTTCGGACCACTTGGGAATGTGACATTCCTGTATAATGCCGAAGGACATAATCGAGAATATGACGATCGAACGTATTTCGTTGCTTCGGAATGTCGGACAATTTGACAATGTATCGTCTGGCGCACTGGTCCCACTTACCCCTTTCTCGGTGATCTACGCTGAGAACGGTCGCGGTAAGACGACGCTATCCGCCATCCTGCGATCTCTCGCATCGGGAGATCCATCCCTGATCCAGAGCCGAAAGCGCCTGAGGGCCCAGCACGAACCCCACGTGGTAATTCAGTTGTCGGGCGCACCAGCGATCTTTAAGGGCGGCACATGGTCAGCGACGGAGTCTGAGATTCATGTTTTCGATGATGCATTTGTTGCCGAAAACGTATGTTCCGGGATCGAAATCGAAACCAGCCATCGTCAGAACCTGCACGAGTTGATCCTCGGCGCGAAGGGTGTGGCTCTGAGCAAAGCACTTCAGGGCCACGTCGAACGGATCGAGCTGCACAATAAGGATCTGCGCGCAAAACAGGATGCGATCCCGGTGGCGGCCCGCGGCCCGTTTAGCGTCGACGCCTTCTGCGGCCTCAGCCCAAACAAGGACATCGATAAGGAGATCGAGGACGCCGAGCGCCGGCTGGCGGCGGCCAAGGCCGCAGGCGCAATCCACCAGCGCGCGGCGTTTCAGACCCTGACCCTGCCTGACTTCGACCTCGATCGAATTCGCGGCGTGCTGGCCCGGAGCCTTCCGGACTTGGAGGCCGCAGCGGCTGCTCTCGTAAGGGACCACCTGCGGAAGCTCGGTCGAGGCGGTGAGAGTTGGGTCGCTGAGGGCATGCCTCGGATAGGGGCGGCATCAGCGGGGCTTGATCACCAAGCGTGCCCATTCTGCGCCCAGGACCTCGCAGGTTCCACTCTGATCCCGCACTACCAGGCCTATTTCAGCGATGCTTACAGTCAGCTGAAGGCCGACATTCGAACCATCGGCCAAGAGATCGCCGCCGATCATGGCGGCGAGGTGATGGCCGGGTTTGAGCGATCAGTTCGGGATGCCTCGGAGACCCGGGATTTCTGGAAGTCCTTCACCCCGATCCCTGATATCCACGTCGACACCGCCGCGGTCGTCCGAGCATGGACAGCCGCCCGGGAGAGTGTTCTCGAGATCCTGCGGGCCAAGGCAGCGTCGCCGCTGGAGTCCCTGCAGCTGTCCGACCAGGCTGTTGAGGCGGTCGGCGCATTCGATGAACAGCGGAGGTCAGTCGCCGAGGCGTTCGATAAGTTTCTAGCCTCCAATGAGGCGATCAAAACGGTGAAGGAGCAAGCCGCCTCGGCGGACGTGTCGGCTCTGGAAAGCGACCTCGTGCGCCTCAGGTCGATCAAGGCTCGCTTTGAGCCGGACGTAGCGACGAAGTGCGACGAATACGTGAAAGAGAAGGCCGAGAAGGCAAAGACGGAAACGGCCAGGACGAAGGCCAGGGAAGCCCTCGACAAATACCGCGAGACGATTTTTCCGGCTTATGAGGTCGCCATCAATGCCTACCTCGCGAAATTTAATGCGGGGTTCCGGCTAGGATCGGTGACCTCAGTCAACAACCGGGGCGGCTCAGCCGCCAACTACCACGTCGTGGTCAACAACGAGAATGTGCCGCTGACGGCTGACGCTGGCCCATCGTTCAGAACGACGCTGAGCGCGGGCGACCGAAACACGCTCGCCCTCGCCTTTTTCTTCTCATCGCTGGTGCAGTCAGGCAACCTAGCCGACAAGATCCTCGTGATCGATGACCCGATGACCAGCCTGGATGAACACCGATCGCTCACGACCATGGAGGTCATGCGGGAACTGTATGACCAGGTCCGGCAGATCATTGTGCTGTCGCACTCGAAAGCCTTCCTTTGCGACCTGTGGGCGTCGGCTGACAAGAATGGCCGGTCCTCGGCCCGGATCGCTCGGTCGAACCCGGGCTCTACGATCATGCCATGGGACGTCTCAGCCGACGCGGTGACCGAGCATGACCGGCGGCACAAGCTCGTCCGGAACTATCTGCAGGCCGCCGATCACACTAAGGAGCGCGAGGTTGCCGCCGCCATACGGCACATCCTCGAAAGCTACATGCGGGTCGCTTGTCCCGCGCACTGCCCGCCCGAGCGCCTCCTCGGGAACTTCCTGATTGAGTGCGAACAGAAGGTCGGCGGACAGGACGAGATACTGTCGGACGCGAACGTGAAGGAACTGAAACAGGTCCTAGCCTATGCGAATCGTTTCCATCACGACACGAACCCGGCCTGGCAGACCGTTTTGATCAACGACGCCGAGCTCGTGGGATATGCCGAGCGCACGCTGAGATTCTGTTCGAGAACTTGATCATCCCAATACTCGATTGGGGTTTCTTAAGCGTCATCACGTCGCGTGGCCGTCGCATCGACAGTCGTCCCACTGACTTATCGGCCTCTCACCTAATTGGCCGACGTGGCCAAAGCACAGATGCAGAGATTGGTGTATTGAGGTCTTGCGGACCCGAACTTTCGGATGGCAACGTTCACAAGCTGATCGATTGATTGCCTGTGGCATTATGCGGGACTCACCGGCTCATCCGGCGCATGTGGCCCCGGGACAAGACCGGACGGAACCATCGACGATGCCTTGTCAATATGGTCTATCTGGTCGTCGAAGAAGATATGAGCGGGTTGATTTTCACCCACAATAGAGCCCGATAGGCGCATAACTTTCACTGAGAACTGAGCCATGTGAACCTTCCACCAAAGCGGTGAGCGCCGGGGGCAACGGCGTGATCTACATTGCACTTTTGAACATCATCCGACGCATGCACTTGCGGCAGAAGCTGTCGATCTGTGAGATTGCCCGGCTCATGGCCGTGTAGCGCAACACCGTGAGCGAGCATCTGGCGGCGAACACGATCAAGTCAAAGTTCGCGATGCCGGTGCGGTCGAGCAAGATTTCTGCTCGGATCACAGAGCCGCTTTGCACGAGTTGCGCACCACCGGATCTGCGATCCAACCCTCCAGCGGGTCCAGATCGGGCGGAGCGCCATAACCCGATGCGCGGTGCGTCCATGCCCATGCGGCCTGCACCGCACACAGGAAAGCGTCCAGCCGGTCGCCTGTCGGGTCATCGGCCAGTGTTTCAATCCCTGATGCCACCAGGCCGTAGGGATTTGATGAAACGCTCAACCGCTCAATAATCTGTTGGCGCGTGGCCATATGCGTGGTGCTCTGTTTTGCGCGCGTGTCGTTTTTGTAGCTGGCGCCTTTTCGCTCCAGCAGATTGCGGGTGAGAATTCCCGGATAGGCCTCAACGATCACCCGTTCGGGATCGCCATCTTTCAGATGGGGGATCATGGCGGGGCTGTCGAGCAGCCGTGGCGCCCCTTCGAAATACATCAGACCGACCGGAACACCGTAGAGCTTCTGAGGGCTGATGGCGCCAGTTACCACATCCACGGCGCGACGATGTTCTTTGTCGCCCACAGGACGCGGCGCCCGATAGGCATCCAGTGCGGCCCGATACCCCGGTCGCCCCAGGCCAGCGGCGTAGCGGGTGTAACCTGCCCAGTCGTCTGGCCAGCCAATGGTTTCGATGAAGCGGCGAGACTGGCCGAATGGAAAGTCGATGCCCGCGATCCAGCACCCCTCTCTATGCAGAAATGCCTCGAACGGGGCAAATGAGGTCCAGCGCTCTTCGGCCAGTAGATGCAGGACCGTCCCGTCAAGGCGACAACGCGCCAGGGTCAGTGGTTTTGACCGACCGGGGCTGCTGGTGAAATCAATACCGTAAATATCCATTACGAATCCGGTCTTACGCCTGCGTTCAGGTCAATGCGGTCACAACGCCCTTGCGATAGGCGGTGCAGTGAAATCACGCTTCAAGCGAAGCACGTCTATCGCCTTCATACCCCATTTGCCTTGCTTGTTCTGGTTTAGGATCGCCTTACCTTGGACGTAATCTCCGGTCTCCAGGTTTTGGCCGGATATCAGCCCGGGCGGGATAAAAATGTCGCCCCCTGTAAAGCCAAAGCCTCTGTCGGTCACTTCGATGTAATCAAGGAAGTCTTCGCACAATCCGGGGGGGAGCGGCTGGTTGCTCGGTTGGATCGAGAGAATGCGTTTTCGGGTTCCCTTGGGTCCATGATGCACGGCAAGGCGGAGTGCAACTGGCATGCCAACCTCCGGGCGTCCCGGGAATTCGGCAAGTGGCGCCGTGCCATCGACCTCGCGCGAGGCAATCGCGTGGAGGACGGATTTCGCGAGGTTCACGTTGTCGATCACACCGATCACCTCGGGCGCGGCGTCCATTGGCGCTCCTTCCGGGCGTGGCCTGATGCGATGGATTGTCAGTCGATCCTGTCCGGGCTGAGCATGCTCATGCTGCACGGAAACCGGAGCACCGTCTTTTAGACTGCGTAAATCGGGATGAGCGGCAGAAAGGCTGGTTTCCAGCGCGACCTTCCCTTGGCGAATATAGATGCGTCGGCGTTTGCGCGGTTTTTGTCCATCCTTTGCCGGGATCTCGAATATATCACCGACAGAAGCAATCACCCACGGCAGATGCGAAAATAGCAGCGCTTCGGCAGGTTCGGTGAAACGCTGATAAAAGGCGCGATCCGCAGCCTTGGCCGTGGCGCCACAATACCAGTTGGTATTTTGCAGGGCCTCGGCTTCGGGCAGGGATTTGTATCCCTTGGTGGTGCGATGGGCCTGAACGCGATCCACCTCGGCGCGGGCCTCACTGGGGTGATGCGCGCCAATGATGCTTGCAAATTTGATCCGCAGCTTGCCGACAAAGTCATCATCTTGCGAGCAGCAAAGCGCCCTAGCGTAGCACGCCGTCTGCAGATCCGGGTTTTCGGTTTCCAGATCCCCGAGCAAATCCCATGCCCAATATTCGCTGGCCTTGGCGCGGGTGGTTTTTATTGCATGTTCGCGCGCCTCGGCCAGTCTTCCCAGGCCACGCAGCAGTTTCACATAGCTGTGTTCAAGCCAGATGTTTTCGGTGAAACGCCTGCGTGCGTCTTCAAGCAATGGCAGGACGAATTGCATATCCGCCTTCTGACCGGCTTTAGTCGCTTCGGAAGCGGCCGCGAGAACTGTGGTTTCAAACAGGGCTGGCCAAGGTTTGCCTGTTTGGTCAGGCCGCACCTCGAAATCCTCCGGCGCGAACTGGTCAAGGCCCCAGAGCCGCAGGAAAGGCAGTATTTTCAGGCTATCCGCTTTCGCCAAGCGCAACGCCTGTTGAAGTATCGCGCTATGCAGACGGTTCGGGCCTTTCAAACCAAGATCGAGGTAGTTTTTCAATCGGCGCTTTGTGCGCTGCACGGCGGAGGGGGAGGGTTTTTCCTCGCCCTCAATGCGCAGATCCGCAAGGATCAGGCGGAAGATGTCCCAGCCCCAGGATTGACGGTCGGCCAAGGCTAGGTTCTGATGCCGTGCAAGCCCTTCGTAGACGGCAACGGCATCGGCGTGCCGGCCCTGTTTGCTGAGGTCTTTCGCCCGACGCAAATCCTGAGCCCCGGGTTGCGACAGAGCCAGCGCCTTCTCGCGGTGCTCGGCCAGAAGGGCGTTTTCCTGCGGCACTTCAAAGGCGCGCAGTTCGGCCAGACAGTTGGTCAATTCCTGCGTGTCACCTGTCCCGGCCGCCCGCTTCGCCAGCGCGATGACGCACCAAGCCCACGCCGCGCGGTCCCAGTCATCTGCTTCTGGGGCCGAGATGAGTTCCGCAGCCATCCGGTAGGCAAGATCCAGATTGCCCGCCTTACGGATGGCATTGACCTCTTTCGCGGTGGTCATAGCTGAACCTCGCTGGCCAAAATCTCCTCGACATCCTGTTGCAATGCAATCAGGCTGGTCGAGGGATTGCGGTCCGGCCGCACCGGCGTGAAGCGCTTAATACGGTCTCTGCCGTCAAACCAGATATCGATGGTGACCGGGTCCTCTCCACGCGCCAACTCGTAACGCAGGTTCCAATCATATTCGGTCAAGCCGCTCACACAGATGCCCCGCTTTGCGAGGGCGTCAGTGAAACTGTCGTGGAGGCTTCGCAGGAAAGGCCGGCCCGGGGGCTGAATCCGGCTCGGCTCGGACACAACAGCAGGCTTCTTGCCGGTGATGGGGGCAAGCAAAGGTTGGAGCATTTCCCAAAGGCGCCCGGGGTGCGTGGGCGTGAAGGCCGAGACCGTGAAATTTCCCTTCCAGGAAATATCGACGCGCTCTTCGACTGCACCGTGCTTGAAATAAAACGCCGCCCGATAGGGATAATAGGCGATGTCTTCGATTGTGATGTCGCTTTCCTGAAGGCAGGTCGTTACGCGATCGTGCAGCGCCTCCTTGAAGAGGCTTTCGGGTGAGCGCTGGGGTGCGCTGACATCACGGGTCGGACTTGCGGCGCTTCCATCCGGGATAACGGTTTCTGTGGGCGGGGCATCGGGGCGCTCTTTGGTCCAGCCGGGGCCAAGGACGCCCACTATCGGTTCCGGCGGGTCGACCATGTAAAGTTTGCCACTGGCCCGCGTCATGGCAGTATAGAGCCAACGAAAATTGTCACGGTTGCGCGGATCGCCTCTCCACGGGGCTTTTACAAAGACATGGGACCACTCGCCGCCCTGGGCCTTGTGGCAAGTCACGGCGTAGCCGAATTTCAGCCGCAGGGCATTGAAGTAGGGGTCCGACTTCAGAACCTGGAGGAACTCATCCGGATATCGCCGCCGGTCCAGATCCTTGTGGCGCGTGGCAAAATCGACGTAGAGTGCGCGCAATAGGTCCGGGTCTGGCGAACCATCCGGCCCGTGCAGAAAGCCATCCAAGATCTTGACGCCGAAAGCCATGTCATCCTCAGCGGGATTTACCGGCGAAAGGCTGACATCGCGGAAGCTGAGCGCGACATCGATAGTCTCGACCTCACCACTCTCGATGTTCCTGCGCTTCAGGGGAACCGATCTCCGTTCGATCACCGGCTCTGCTGATTTGATGCGGAAAAATTCGCCATTCGCCAACATCCGACCGTTGCTGAACGTGTTCGATGCGGCGATGACCTGATCGCCAGCGCAGACGGTTTCCCTTCCGGGGAAAAGGCGTGCGCGGATGGTCCGGTTGAACAGGGCCGCCTCCGCGTTCGTCCAGGTGACGATCATTGGCGCGTCAACCCCACGATGCTCGCGGATCTTTAGATAAAGTCCCGCCACCTGATCGGTTCCAAGAAGCAGAACATCATCATCATAATCGAACGACAGCCGGCTGAACTGGTCGCTCTCAAGGCTCTCACGCAGCGGCAGTATGTTCTTCAGGATGCTGCTGTCAGCCTTTTGTCGAACAACCTCGGTAAGGGTGTAGCCGGTAACCTCGGCCTGGAAATGCTCACGTAGATAGGACATATCCAGGGCGGGCGAGGTATCCATACCGACAGGCGGCAACTGTGCTGGATCGCCAAGGAAGATCAGCTTTCGACCTGTTCCCGCGGCGTTCAACCCCATAAACCGCACCAGATCGCGCAACAGAAAACCGCTACCGGAGCGGAAAAATTCGCTTTCGGTATAGACGTCCGCGATCAGCGAGGCTTCATCAACCAGAGTCACTGAATTGATGGCCGTCGCGTTCACGGCCACTTTGGCGATGATCTTGTAGGTTTGGTCTGCTTCACCGTCTTCATATGCGATGTCCTTGTAGTCATAGATAAGGCGGTGAAGCGTGCCTGCCGCCTGTCCGGTCTTGCCCGCAATGATCTGCGCGGCACGCCCGGTCGGGGCCGCAAGGCTGAATTGCCGTCCCTGCGCCAGAAAATACTGGGTCAGCCCAGATGCCAGGAAAGTCTTCCCGGTTCCCGCATAGCCGCAAAGCAAAAAGACATTGGCGTTGTCGTCTCGCAGGAACGCGTCAAGTGCGGCAATTGCACGGGTCTGATCTTCGTTCAGCGGCCGATCGAAAGCATCTGCCAGCGCAAGCTTGCTGCGCATTGGGGGAATATGGGGATCGATTTCTTCGGAAAGCCTTGCCGCCTGATCCGAGACGCGCAGCACTCGCTCTGCCGGGAACGCAACGATATTCTCGCCATGGGGGCCGGAGCGAAGCCCTGCCGTGGCGCGCACAAGCATATTCAGGGGTTTTGACCAGTCGAGATCGGGGAGCAGGAGGCGGCACAGCCAAGGGCAGATCGTTGCTGCATCTTCCAGCAGATCCAAGGCCTGCTGCACGGACACCGCCCCGTTATGTGCGGCCTTGTTGCCTAACAGCCTGATCGCGTGGAATCGCGTCAGGATGGCAGGTGGAGCATAACCGTCCTCTTTCAGCACCTGCAGCCGTTCGAATTGTGTTGCGGTTTCGGTCAGGGACAGGCCGATATAGGCATATAGTTCTTCAACTATCCCCTCGCACAGGCCGCGCAGGCGCATGGATGCGAGATCTGGCTCGGATGTCGCAAGTCGCTCGGCATCAATGGCCGACTTGAAAAGGCGTTCATTGATCAACAACAGGCCAGCGAAGCGGCTGTCGAGAGCCTCGTCCGTCAGATCGCGCATATGAGTTTCCCTCGGACGCCCAGCACGCGCGCCGTTATTCCAAAAGTGATGTCAGGAAGAGCCAAGCTTGGGTCAAAATTTAGACTTCATTGCGGTATTCTGGCCAAAGCGGGTGTATCGGCGCGCAAACTTGGGTCGCGCTAATCGGCACGCAGATCGTCAACAAACTCGGACATCGGTGCGATACCGGTGAGCAGTAAGCAATCCCGTGCTCTAGTGCAGGCGACATAAAGCAAGTGACGTTCGGTCTCATAAATCGCTTCAAGATCAGCCTCATCTGCGACAGCCGCGATGCGTTCAGCTTGGGGGATTACGTCATCATCGCATGCGATGACTGCCACGGCGCGAAACTCCAACCCCTTGGCAAGGTGCATCACACAGATCGACACCGTCCCGTCGGACACTTCTGCAGTATCGCCAAGCTCGAGATGTTTCAGCCCCGCCGCTTTCACTGCAGCCCGTGCGCGAGGGAGTTCAGCCTCTGACCGGACGAAAACCGCAATTTCCTCGGGCTGAAGTCCGTCACAGATACGGGCCTGCAGCCATGCCGCGACCTTCGTCGTCTCTTCACCTGCGTCTTTGCACTGCTGGATCAGCGGCGACGGGCCATCAAAAATCGAAACTGTGCCACGCCGCGTTTCGCTATTCCCATCCACATCCCAGATAGTGGCCGGCAGTAACTTGTCGGCTGCCGCTCGGATCTGATGCGACGTGCGATAGTTGATCCGCAATGTCGAAGACCGGCCGCGCACATCAATGCCCAGCATCTTCCATGAGAACGGCTGCTGGAAAATACGCTGGCCGATGTCGCCGGCAAAAAAAAGTCCATCCTGCCTGTCACCGGCAAGCGCCGACAGAAACCGCGCCTCGGCAACGCTGAGATCCTGTGCCTCATCGAGCACCGCGAAGTCGTAGGGGCGCGTTTGCCCTGAAGCAATCGCCTCCGTCACGCGGCCAAATACATCCGACCATGTGACCGCTTTTCGCTCCGCAAGACCGGCACGCACCTTCTCGAAGATCGCCCACAGAACTTCACGCTGCTTGCCGCCGATCCGGGTTCTGCGGCCAAGGCGCGCGACATCACGGTAGTCCTCCCAAGTGCGGACCTGCCAGGCATCAACTACATCCTCCCACTCGCCCAACAGAAACTGGGGGGTAAACCGGGCGCCTTCGGTGTCAGACGCGGCCTTTGAAAGAAGCGAACGCAGCAGCGAGGCATTGGCAATGTTCGGTTGCCCTTCTGTTCGGTGCCGGTTACCCGGCGAAATGTGTTGCCATCCTGGACCAGCCAGGGCGCGATATGTTCGTGTCCCTTCGGCGTCAGCACGAATGCCGTGCCATCTACCGCAATCACCTCGTCCGCATGCAGCGAACGCATGATGGCCCGGTCGGGATAGACCCAGCCCTCATGCACGCCGAGGCCCTTCATCGATAGCCGGGGGCCGAAGACCTCTAGGTAGGCAACTAGATAGGCGAGATTGCGGGTCGTCGCGCTGTCATGGGTGGTGTCTGCCTCATACCACCAGCCGATATGAGCGGCGTCATGATTGGGCAGCTTGTTGTGGGTCTTGTTTGTCGAGGGATCCTTGCCGTCGATGAGAAGGCACCATTCCTTGAGCGTTTTGCGGAAGCTGAAGAACCGAGGTCTCATTCGATCAACATTCCTTGACGTGCGGGGCCTGCACCCAGGGTTTCCAGCAGGCGGTCGAATTCTTCCTCCATCTGGTAGACGGCAGTGAATTCGGCGAAAGCCCAGCGGCCAAAGCGTCCGAGATTGTTCACGCCAGGCACCCAGTAGGTGCGCATGGTGTTGGCCTTGTCCTTTGCGTCCTCGCCCCGATAGCCCTTGACCTCTACGATCAGGTTCAGCGGTTCCGACTGGCCATCATCCACCTGCACGATGAAATCCGGGATGTAGCGGCGCGGGGTGGAGCCATAGAGATATGGCACTTCCAACCCGAGGTTCTGGTTCTTGACGTAGGAGATGACCTTGGGATGCGCCTCGACCACGCGGGCGAGCTCTGCCTCCCAGTCGCTGTCGCAGATCACCCAGTTGACGTGGGATCGCGCGGCGTCTGTCTGCCAGCGCAGCTTCTTCGAGGTGGTGAAGTTGACGTAGGAGGTTGATCCGGTCGGGTTGTAGGCGTCGAGGATCGCCTTGACCGGACGGTTTCCTTCCAGCGTTTCGGTGATTGCCGCCTTGATCCGCTCGCAGGCCATGTCGGCGATCTCGCGATAGAGCACCTGGGCCGGGAATGTGCCGGCCTGGCATTTAAGGCAGGTGTCGATCCATTGCCGCGTGACCCGCTTGAGATCACCGAAGAGGTGCATCTTGGGCTCATCACCCGGATCGCGGTATTTGGTGTAGAGCAGCCGCTCCGTCAGCCTGAACATGACGGTCGAGGCGCGCATCTCGCCCAGGTGTTCCAGCGTGAGATCGACACCCTCTCCGATGATGCCCTGATTCTTGGTGACCGACGGACCGACGAGATCCGGGGTCAGTTCCAGCACATGATCAGGGCCGAACTTGGCGTCGAGCCGTTCGTTCTCGAGTTCGACCCGATACCCTTCGACGCGGGGGAAAGTGATTTCCAGCGCATCGCGTTCAGGTTTGACGGCATGGACACGGATCGTGTCAGCAGGTGGTTGCGGCGGAGAGACAGTCGGCTTGGCTGCGAAGTCGAATGGGATTCCGAGGACGTCGGCGTATTCGACGTTGAACCGACCCTGCTCGTTCAATTCATAGGACTGGCGGCGCAGAGCCCGGCCCATGACCTGTTCGCACAGAAGCTGTGTTCCGAAAGCGCGCACGCCTAGAACATGGGTGACGGTATTCGCATCCCAGCCTTCGGTCAGCATCGAGACCGAGACGACGCAGCGGATCTGCTCGCCCAGTTTACCCTTGCGACCGACCGTGTTCATCACCTCGCGCAACAGGGTGGATTCGTCGATGTTGTCGCCGGCGGTCATGTCGCCTGTCCGTTCGACCAGTTCGCGTTTGAATCGTTCGATCTCGTCCGCGGCCATCGCGCGGAAATCCTTGTCGAGAGCATCGCCGGATTCCAGCTGCGCGCTGTCGATCAGGATCGAGTTCGGCCGGGCAAGCCGGTTGCCGAAGTCATCATAGTTGCGGAATAGCGCCAGGCGGCCGTTTTCCAGCGTGGTCGAGCCATCGTCATTCTCGCGGTCAAAGCCCGAGATGTATTTGTAGACCAACTCGGACGTGGCCGTATTGTTGCAGACCACGATGAAGACCGGCGGGACGCCGATCTTCGCGTCTTCCCAAAGCTCGAAGGTCTTCTCGTAATGGCCGTAAAGCGCATCGAGCGCCGAAAGGAGTTCCGGCGGCAAGCTGAGGGGGTCCAGCGCTTTGCCCCCCGACCGGCCCTTCTTCGGCAGCTTTTTCCCGATATGGTCCCAAAGATTGCGGAACTTTGGCGTATCGCCGCCGGGCACGTTATCCGCCACTGGCACGCGCGGCAGCTTTACAATGCCGCATTCAATCGCGTCCATCAGGGAGAAATCGCTCATCGTCCAGGGGAAGAGCGTCCCTTCTACATAGCCTGAACCGCGCAGGAAGAAGGGCGTGGCCGAGAGGTCGTAAACCAGCGACACGCCCAACTTGCGTTTCAGCGCCTCAAGCCCCGAAATCCACATGCGCGCAGCTTCGTTCTGCTCTTTGGCCTCGGCCTTCTCGTCGCCTTTCAGATCCGCCTCGGTCTCGCCATCGGCATCCTGGACCCGCTCGCGATAGCAGTGATGCGCTTCGTCGTTCAGCACGACGATGTTCTTCATGCCCATGAGCTCGGGCATCACGCGCTGCAGCATCTGGCCGTCGGATTCCAGGGTCTGGATTTCTTCACCCCGCCAGCCAGCCAGTGCCGTGCGCGTGCCCCTGTTCAGGTTCATCCGCTCACGCAGTTTGAAGGCGTGATAGTTGGTGATGACGATCTTCGCCTTGTCGATATCGCCCAGCATGTCGGCGGGGACGATCTCTCGGTTGCGATAATAGCTTTCGGGGTCATTGGGCAACAAAACACGCAGCCGGTCACGGATGGTGATGCCCGGCGCCACCAATAGAAACCCGCGTGAGAAGGTCTTGCTGTTCGGATGCCGCACTGCGTTGACCGTCTGCCAGGCAATGATCATCGCCATCACCGTAGTCTTCCCCGCGCCGGTCGCAAGCTTCAGCGCCAACCGCAAGAGCTCGGGGTTGGCTTGCGCGTTGGCACCTTTCAGATGTGTCCAGAACTTGGCCGCGCGCGGCCCGAGTTTCGGCGCGACCTCGGTCAGCCAGATCGCGGTCTCGACGGCTTCGACCTGGCAGAAGAACGGGCGCACCCCCTGGAACTGATGGTGACGCCAATGCTGGAGGAGCCGGGCCGTCTCAGGCGTGACCATCCACTGGTCGGGGTTCGGCAGATTGCGCCAATCCTCAACGAAACGCCGCACCTCGTTGATGATCGGCGTCGGATTATACTCCTGGATGTCCGACGAGATCCCGTCACCAGCGTGCAGGCCGAGGCTACCCTGCGTAGCCGGCGCCTTGCGCTTCTTGGGCTTCGGCACCGGGGTGATGAGGTCGGAGCGCCGACGGCTCTCGAGAACCTTGCTGGTCGGCTGGCCGTCGTCGTCCAGTTCCCAATGTCGCCCGGGATAGTCGTATGGGGAGTTCAGGATCGGCTGCTGAAAGAAAAGGTCGGTCATCTGAATCCCAATAGTATCTGAAGGACAGTGCCCCCTCCCAGAGAGAAACTATCTGGGAGGCATAGGCACCCCAGCACTTTTGCCCTTGTTTGCGAAGGGAAATCAACAACAGAGCGAACTGGGGGCAACGATGTCGTGCCCTTCTCCATCCACGCAACAGATGTCTCGCCGGTAAGGGAGTAGAGATTTTTCTGGTTTTCGTTGCGGGCGGCTCATGAAATTGTTTTTCCGGACATGCGCGGCGGGAACAGATCCATTGGCCGACCTCGGCGAGAACGACCTCGACTTCATCCATTGGGATGATCTGGCGCGACGGCTGCCGCCGGAAGGCGTGTTGCGCCGTTTTCCGACTGAGGAAGCAAGGCTCGAGCGTCTCGTTGCGGTCCGTTGGCCGGAGGAGATCAGTTGTCCGCGTTGCAGCGCGCCAAACCCTTCCAGAATACTGACACGCGGCACATACCAATGCCGGAAATGCCGCAACCAGTTCTCTGCGACGTCTGGCACCTACCTTCATGGAAGCCGGCTGAGCCTCGCAATGTGGTTTCAAACTGCAGAATCAATGATCAATTATCGCGCGCAGGTTCCACGCCACAACATTCCCGCACATGCTCTTTCGGACATTTTGGGGTGCGCATACGTCACCGCTCGTCGGGTCATAAAGCTGGTAGACGGTGATATCCGGCGAGCCGGAACAAAAATTTTGAGCACCGCAATATGCGAAAAAACAGCTGATGCACCCCGTCCAGCTGATGAACTCCGTGATTATCGCCCCTTGATGGAAGGTCAGGCTACCGCGCAGCACGACAGCTGAGCCAAGTATACAGCGTGTCCACCTGTATGTCAGGCGAGGCTATAGAGCCACAACCCATTGCGGTCTAATATGAACTGAAGCGGACGGTCAGAGAGAACTGTTCGAGCACATACCGGGAAAACGAGTTCAGGAGGGGAAGAGAAAAATTTTCTTGGGCTGTCAAAATTTCAAAACGCCAGTTGATGGCGGCTTCGAAAAAAAAGCCATTCGCGCGAGAGGAATTTCGGTAAGTCAATGAAAATAAACGGAATATTGACTCTTGGTGGTTGGCGTGACAATTCGCCGTCATCGCAGCACCGGAGATAAACGTCGACAGAGATACGCTGAAAAGAAAAGCGCGCACCAAGAGGCGCGCGCTGAAAGGTGGGGCTGAGATCGCCCTGTATCGCTTGTCATCATAGAGTTTCACAAGAAGCCAGACAAGCCAGATCTCCGCTCCTTAACAAAATTCAAGCCCGCCGGTCCTCCGGCTGGGGACGGAGAAGTCATGTCTGAATTCACTATCGAGCATGATCGCTGGAATACTTCGCTTGCAAAGCTGCCGAAAGCACCGCCGATCAAACTGGGTGACATCTACGGCGTCTTGCCATTTGACGGTGTTCGCAATCCCAGCTCCCGCAGCTCTGTTTCGCACAAAGTCTTCATGACTTACAAAACAGAGGCAAATGATTGGAAACCCAAGGTCGGAATGATGGAAAGTGCGGCTGAGGCCGCAGTTGGATTGCAGGCCCTTATCTCTCCGGAACTGTATGATCTTAGTTTTCAACCCGAGACAGTGCGCTATATCGATGAGGATGGCGCTAGAAGAAGTTATACGCACGATATTCTTTTGACATTCCGAAATGGTTTCAGGCGACTTGTCTTTGTGCGCAATGAAACAAGTCTTGCGAAGCCCAAAACCAAAAGGCAAATCGAAGCCGTCGCAAAGGTTACGCCTGGGCGCTCCGCCGACGATATGGTCGTGGTAAATGCGCGGGATTACAGCCGCCAGCGCCGTGAAAACCTGTTCCGTATGCATCTGACGGTGTTCAATCCGGATCCTGAGGCGGATGAGATCACGCTTGAGGTCGCGCGCCGGCTGAAGACGCTTTATCTGATGAAAGACCTGTTTCCGCGTGTGCCTATCAAACAGCATCGAGTCTTCAGCGCCTGCTACCGGCTTGTTGCCCGTGGGGAAATGCTCGCGAACCTTGATCACCTTCTCTGGGAGCACTCGAGGATTGAGGTCGCCAAATGACGGTTGTCCCGAAATTTGATCTGGCCGCGGGAAGCAAGCTCACGATCCTTCACCGTGATGTTGTTCTCGTCTCTGACAGTGAAGAGGGCTATGAATTCTGCGCTGTCGACACGGGCGAAAGCCTTTTCGTGCCTTTTCTTGATTTCGTGAACTACATCAAACTGCCAGGCGTAAGGATTGACGCACAACTCCCTGTAACCGGTAACAGGTTGCAAGTTCGTCTTGGTGGCGTTCGCACCTCACAGAACTTGCCCGAAAACCAGCGGGAACATGCTTCGTTTCATCTTGCCATTTGCCAAGCGATCAAATTGCTTCGCGACAAATTGAGGCGAGAAACTGGAGATCCCAAGCTCGAACTTTCGATCAGGACGCTCGATCAGTCTAAAAAACGAAAGTTTATCGGAGATGTCGCCCAACAAATTTTTGGAAAGAAGATCTATCTGCAATCTAAGCGCGGCGGTAAAGGCACCACATGGACCTTGTATAAGGGGAGAACACTCGCCCGTTACATGGCAATTTATGACGGCCTTCACCCTGATGAGGACCCGCTGGACGCGCTTATTCCGCTGGATCATCTCAAAGGCAACTGGCTTGCGCGCATCAACGACCGCGTGAAAGTGCTGATGACGCAGGCTTGGGATAAGTTTGGTCTCGACACAAAGTCTCCTGCAATTTCAGACGTAATGCGCTTCGCGAAGGTGCTAATCAGAGAAGATAATGCCTTGCGTGCCCGAAACGATCTTCCGCTGTTGCAGGAGCCGAGCGAATCCACGCTTCGGGCGCATCGTGACTACCTGCTCAGCCCTACCGAATACATGCTCGCGACCAAGGGCGAGCGATTTGCAAGGAACAAGCGCGGCCGTGGCAGCACTGATATTCGGGCATTGTTTGTCGGTGAATATGTTGAGGTTGACGAATGCCACGCCTCTCTCGTCCTTTCAGCTAAAATCTACGGGCATTGGGAGGGCCTCGCCCCCGACTTCAGGGGGAAGCTCGAGGAAATTGACAAGGTCATCCGGGAGAGGCTGACGATCCTTGTGATGATCGATGTCGCCACCCGTATGCCGCTGGCGTGGGTCATTTCCGATAGGCCGAAGGCGGAAGCCACGCTTGAGCTCTTCAGGATGGCGACGCGCGACAAAACTAGGGAGAAGCTCAAGTATGGCTGTTCCGGCGAGCCGGTCGCTGCAATCGGCCTTGGCCATGTCAAGAATGACAACGGCCCCGGCCTGAGGAACTCAACCTGTGTGTCCGCGCTGATGGGCGTCGGGGCCATGAACACCGTCGCGAGGGCCTACAACTCAACCGACAAACCCTATGTCGAGCGGATGTTTGGCATCGAGGAATCCGTTCTTCTCAGGATCTTGCATGGCTACACAGGCCGCAAGCCCAATGATTTGCCGGGATATGACGCTACCGCAGCCGGGGTGCTCGATATTGATGAGCTTTACGGGATTCTGACGCGGTTCATGATCGATGCATACCCGTCGATGCGGAACATGGGCGTTGGGATGGGAGGCCGTCGCCCCTATGAGGTTTACAAAGAGACTGCCGAAACGCGCGGTTGTGTTCGCCCTATCGACCCGAACATGCGCCGTATCCACTTAGGTTGGGAGGAGGAGGTCACGCCCACCGACGAGGGGGTGCGCGTTTTTTCCGGCATCTGGTTCAACTCGGATGAGTTGCAACTCGCTATCGACAACATGCGCCGCAAAGACAGGAAGGTCAGGGTTTTCATCGACCCTGATGACATGTCACGGGCCACGGTTCTGGTCCCGGGCGAACTCGAACCCATCGAGGTCCATCTCCAGATGACGGCCTTCGCCTCTTTGACCCTGGTCGAGATCCTCGACCTGATAGCGGCATGGCGTCGGGAAAACCCCAGGCTCACCGAAGTGCATGATGATCGGGTGACGCGGTTCTTCAGGGATACCTATCAGATGATGAAGACCATCGGCGTGGAGAGGAAGCTCCCCCGCAGTTACAGCACCATCGGTGAATGTAGGGCAAAGGCAAAGGCGGTGTTCGCCGGCGCGCGGGTCCTTCCCGGGCGCGTGCTCCAGGGCACCACCGCGCCGGAAGACATCACCCGGATCGATGCCACGGAGAATGTGTTCCAGATCGGCGATGCCGACAGCCTGATCGAAGGCGAGCTCGCTGATCCGGATGCCGCCGAAACCCAGCTCTCAGTCGATTCGGATCTGGTTGCCAACTCTCTGCCGGACCTCGCTTCCGAACCCAAACCCAAACCCAAACCCAAACGGCAACGTCAGTCCAAGTCCAAATCGGCAGCGCCGACTCTTGGCCGCCCCGTCAACATGAAGGAGCTCGAATGACTACGTTCGTCGACATGGAAGTGGTCTCGGTCCGCGCGCCGTTGCAATCCGGACATTACCCCTTTCCCAGGGCAAAATTCCTGCGGGAATCTCTGATCCGCTGTGTGACCGACTATTACACCAAGGCGGCCTCGTGCAGGGAGTTTGAAGCACGCGGGCTTCTCGTCACTGGAAAGTCTCGGGTCGGAAAGACCCGCGAGCTTCAGCGACTGGTGGAGCAACTGAACACCTCCAACACTCTCATGCCGGATGATCGCCCGGCCCGTTTCGTCAGCTGCACGCTCGTCGGCAAAGCCAACTGGCGAGAGGGAGGGAACACGGTGCTCGAGGCACTCGGGTATCCTGCCGATGGTCGGAGGGACGCTGGTTACATTTGGCGGATGGTCCGTCGTCAGGCAAAGGAGGCCGGCGTCGTTGGTCTCCATATCGATGAGGCCCAGCATATGTTCACCGATACAGGTGAGGCGGCGAACCGCGCGATGCTCGACAACTTCAAGTCCCTGATGAAGGATACGACTTGGCCGATGATGCTGGTCCTTTCCGGCGTCCCTGATCTCGCTCGTCACATAGAGAAGGACCGCCCGACCGAGGATCGCCGGCAACTCCGCTTCCTTATGACACCGGTTCATTTCGAGATGATCAACCCGGACGAAGATATCGAAGAGATCAACACCTTGGCATACAGTTATGCCGACAAGGCTGGGGTCAATTTCGATGGCCTTTCTGAGCCTGACTTTTTAGAAAGGTTGATCCACGGATGCGCGTATCGCTGGGGCCTCGTGATTGAGATGTTGATCGAGGCGTTCACGATCAGCGCTATGGCAGGCGGCAAGGTCGCCACGCGGGAGCATTTTGTGAAAGCGTTCGCTCAGATTTATGGCCTGCCAGAGGGCTACTCGCCTTTCACCTTGCCCGACTTCCGCGAGAGCGTAGATCCTGAAAAGCTCATGGAAATGCTCGACCGCGACCGCTGACCAAGATCAGATATCCGGACGAAAAGTGGCTCGCCCTGTGCGGGCCTTTTTCATGGCCGAGTGCTGGTTGAGGCGTGCATACTTATGCCGTGGGTGTGCATACTTATGCTGCAGAGTCGAATTGACAGGCAGATAACATACTGAAAACAATTAACAAAACAAGATTTAAAACTGAGCGAAATGATTCGCTGTGCATCCTTATGCTGGATTGGCACAAGCGTCAACGTAGCATAAGTATGCACGTTTGAGGCATAAGCACGCACACCCCCGTCAAGAAGAATCGACCTATTTCTCCGAAGACCCCGCTTAACATACAGTAATCACTTATAAATTATGTGATCTAATGAGGCTTGGAGCCGAACGTCGTATCCGCAGGGCGTGCCTCCGCATGCGATCTAAGGATCCCTTCCACATCACGGCGCAGCCAGATTGGGCCTACCGGTTGTCCGTCCAATGTGAACTGTTGTGCTCCGGCGGTCGAATGTCGGGGGCGTATTTCAAGAGATCAAAACTTTTCGGCTATCGCGGCAGATCGACCGATTTCGCGCGCGGGGCGCAAGCCCGTGACAGTGCGGGCGAAACATCGTTTACTTCAGGCAGGGATCACGGGGGCGTCTGGCGCATGAGGCCCTGGAACGAGGCCGGACGGAACCACTGAGGAGGCCTTGTCGACATGTGCCGCCTGGTCATCGAAGAAGATATGGGCACCCATAGCTTTCAGAATGGGAGCCTTGCTGTTCCGGCCCACGAAATGCGCCTCATCGGCGTCTGCGCCCCAAGACCGTAAAGTATGGATGGCCCGCGCATGGGCTGGAGCGTTACGGGCAGTGACAACGGCAATCCGCACTTTGCTCACGCGGCTCGGGTTCATATGTATCGCCCTGAGCATGCTGAGCTTTCTGAAGAACCCTGCGAGCGGACCAGGCTGCATCGGCACCTGGGCGTTGTCAGCTTCATGGGTAAGGAACTGTTCCAACCCGGACCTTGCATAAATCGCATCGGACTCCGGGCCGAAAATGACAGCATCTCCGTCGAAGGCGACCCGCAATTCGCCGTCGTCTAGGGCATCACCCAGGTCAGGCGGGCGTTTCCGCAGAAGTGCCGACGCGGCGCCACTTGCGGCCGCGGACCTCACATCTGTTTCATCGTTGGAAAGAAAGAGGTCGATCCCCCAAGCCGGCAGGTAAGGGGCGAGGGATCTGCCGCTGGTAAAGCTGCCATGCCGGATCGGGAGACCGTAAGCCTTCGCGGAAGTGAATGCCCGGAGCGACAGGTCTGGCGAGTTCTTCGACATCAAGACGACTTCGACATAGGGGCTGGCAGGATCTTCGTTCAGCGCCAGAATCCGCTTTATGGTCTGGAATGCGGCACCTTCTCCGAGGATATCCTCCTCGTGCTCGCGTTGATACTTCACATAGGCATCAACGCCCTCGTCGCTGAATATCCTGTCCTCCGCATCCAGTTCGAACAGAGAGCGGGTAGACACGCCAATCCGCAAGGGATGCGCTTGCAGGTAGGCTCGAGCTTCAACCGGATCCATCCGCCCTCCCAGGCTGCTTCTTTGCTATTCATGGGTATATCTGCCGCGTAGATCTGCGTTTGCAACCCTCGTGTGGCTTGCCGCCAGACCTTTGACGGTCGCGTTCATGATGACTGCGTGTTGATTTCCACCCAGAAGTGACCCGGGGGGATGCGGACAAAACCTTGGACTGGTTTCACGGCATGAGGCCGAGGCTTTTACGGTATTCGATTGGGCTTCGATCACCAAGGGACATCTTGATGCGTGTTTCGTTAGCCTGCGATATCACCGTCGTCTGTCTCGATCGGTGTGTCATCGATGTTTCTAGCGAGGAACCGAAGCCCTTCAGCATCTTCGGATTTGGTGACGACATGGACCTCGTGTCCGCAATCGCGGCAGAACCTGGTTGGATACAGGCGATTTCCTGGAGCATCCGGATCCTCGAGTTGCCCCTCGAACATGACAGTTCGAGGAGCCTCAGTCAGCGTGGTGTGAATCTCCCCCGCGCCAGAAATGAACCGATGAAGCTTGAATGCAAGGAACGCGCCTGATGCTGCCCCGCCACGGTCAGCCTCGGGGAGGCTCACCCGTGTCAGGAATGTCGAAAACACATCCCGACAAACCTCCGGCAAAACACCGCTGGCCTCTGACAATCTGGCCACCGCAGCGCCAAACGGTGTCGGTTTCTTTCGGGTAAGTTCCTGGCCATCTTCCAGTCCGATTTCGAGCTCGGCCCAAACGGCGAGGGGATTCGACCGTAGATCGTTATCTGTCATCACGTCTGGTAGCGGTGCGGTCAAAACTGATGCGAGGCGTGGCCGCACCAAATCGAGGGTCAGCCCATCATCTGTTGCCCTCTGCAATGTTTCATCTATGACGGCGTCCGGACCGATCGTCGCGCCGAACAGCCGTGTCGCAACTGCCGCTACGGCTTGAGCGCGGCTTTCGCCCGAGCCTTCGCTCGCCATTGTCGCCGAAGTGCCTATACAAATCGGTGCTTTAAGAGGCACGCAGCGGCTCCGTAGGCGTCGAACAAGAATCGCCACATCCGCCCCTTGCCTTCCTCGGTAGGTGTGAAGTTCGTCTAGGACGATAAGGACTCCATCCACTGCAGGATTGGCAAGCGCGCCCTTCTGCCGGCAGCTGAAATCCGCATCGGCAGACAAAAGCGTGATCTGGACCGGGAGGACAGTCAGATCGAATTGCCTCGCGGGCGGGCCGTCATCACGAGAGGCCGAAGGCAGGCCCGTGACCGCATCGCTGACGGTCGTTCGGGCTTCGAGGTCCAGCTTGCTCGAGGCGGCGAGAGACCGGAGGCGTTCCGGCTAACAAGGGCCGCGCCGATTGCGCGCTCACTCCGAGGCGAGACGGTCGAGCCAGGCCTGCCCGAGCCGCGCGGTGCCTGCGGCGAAATGCGGGGCCATGGCGCGGGGCTCGGGTGCCTCGATATGGCTGCCGATCCAGGCGAGCAGGGCCAGCCGCCGCAGCATCACGAACGTGTCGATCTCCTGCTCTTCTTCCGGCGACAGCGGCGCGACCGAGCGGTATCCCTCGACCCAGGCGGCACGCAATGCGGGCACCTGGGGGTGATCCTCCATAAAGCTCACCGCCGCCGCGAAATCGTAGAGATACCAGCCCATCCCGGAATCGTCGAAATCAATCAACACGGTCCGCGTGCCGTCGATCAGCAGGTTGGTCAGGCGCATATCGCCATGGATCAGCCCATAGCGTGCCTGCCCCTTGCCCCAGGCGGCGAGGCGGCGGTGGACCATCTGTTCGACCTCTTCCAGCACCGCGCGGATTCCGGGTGTCACATTGGGGCCGTCGCGCCAGTCGCCCCAGGTCGGCTCTGGCCCGAAAACCGCCGCCGCATCCCAGACGAGGCGCTCCAGCGGCTCCGTCGGGTGCCAGCCGCGCGCGTGGATATGCGTGCGCGCCGCAATCGCGCCGAGGCTGCGGAAGGGCGCCACCAGGTCGTCATCCGGCCCTGGCTGCCGGCCCGGCGCGAAATCGAACATCACCATGTAGCGACCGGACTCAAGGCTGCCGGGCAACCGCGCCTCCTGCACCAGCGCCCCATTCACCCCGGCGATCACCGCCGGCGTGTCGATGCCCGCATCACGCGCCAGCGCCTGGCTCCAGGCCAGTTCCTGGCCGATGCCGGTGCGCGTGTGATAGCCCGGACGATGCACCCGCAGGACCGAGCGGAAATCACCGGCCTCGACCAGCCAGGTCAGGTTCTCGGCGATGTTCAGCAGGCTGGTTTTCGCACCCGGTGGCAGTGGCCAGAGGGGCAGCGCGCCCTCGACCATCTGCCCGACCAGCCGCAACTCTTCTTCCAGTGCCATTTCCGCTGTCGTCAAACCCGGCCTCCTGAATGCGCGCGCCGTCTTATGCGGCATTGCGGCGCACAGGTTTCGCCGCCAGCGCGGCCGGCTTCAAGCGAAATCCGGCGGGGCCTTCGTTTTTCGTTCACCCAGCCGCCCTTCCCTCTGCCCCCCCGGTCTCGCGGCATTCGGGCATCTGCCCGAGCCGGCACATCGCCTCATGCTGGCTGAGGAAAACCTCGCCGCTGAGGCCGGCGAGGAAATCGCTGCGCCTGAGCCGGTCCATCACCGGCCCCTTGACCTCGGAGAGGTGGAACCGGATGCCGGCATCCACCAGGCGGCTGTTGATATCGGCAAGGCTCTCCAGCGCGCTGGCGTCGATATCATTCACCGCCGGGCACATCAGGACGATATGCTTCAGCCCGGGACTGCAGGCGGCCAACGCCTCGATCTTTTCCTCAAGAAACCGCGCATTGCCGAACCAGAGGCTTTCATCGACGCGCAGGGACAGCACCGCCGGATGGGTGATCACCTGATGGCGGCTGATATTGCGGTAATGTTCCGTTCCCGGCACCTGGCCTACCACGGCGGAATGCGGATGGCTTGCACGCCACAGGACCAGGAGGATCGACAGCGCGACACCGACCGAGATCCCGGCCTCGACGCCAAAGCCCAGCGTCACGATGATCGTTGCCAGCATCGCCGCGAAATCATGGCGCGACCAGGCCCAGACCCGCGCCAGTGCCGGCAGATCGACCAGCGACAGCACCGCCACGATGATCGTCGCGGCCAGTGTCGCCTGCGGCAGCGCGGCAAGCAATGGCGCGAGGAACAAGGCCGCCAGCGCGATGCCAATGGCGGTAAAGGCGCCCGCCGCCGGCGTCTGCGCGCCCGCGTCGAAATTCACCACCGACCGCGCGAAGCCCCCTGTCACCGGAAAGGCGCCGCTGATCCCCGCCGCAAGATTGGCGGCGCCAAGGCCCATAAGCTCCTGATCCGGGCCGATCCGCTCACGCCGTCTCGCGGCGAGGGTGCGGGCGACGGAAACCGATTCCACGAAGCCGACGATCGAGATCAGGAAAGCCGCCGGCGCCAGGGCAAGGATCAGCGCCATATCCACCTGCGGCAATCCAAGGACCGGCAGTCCGGCCGGCACCTGGCCAACCAGCGCCACGCCCCGGGCGCCAAGGTCAAACCCCTTTGACAGCGCTATGGTCGCGAAAACCGCCATAACCGGCGCGGCGCGGGTGATCACGCTGGCCGCACCCGCGCCCATGCCCAGCCCGGTCAGAAGCGGCTTCAGCCGGCTGCGGGCGAACCACAGGAACACCAGCGCCCCAAACCCGATGGCACAGGTGGCGGGGTTGATGCCCCCGGCATCGGTCAGACGCGAAATCACCGCCGGCAGGGTCGAGCCACCACCGCCAGCTCCAAACAGATAGCCCAGCTGCCCCGCCGCGATCAGCAGACCCGAGGCGGTGATAAAGCCGGAAATCACCGGATGGCTGAGGAAATTCGCCAGAAACCCCAGCCGGAGCAACCCCATCGCCACCAGCATCGCGCCCGACATCAGCGCCAGCACCATCGCGGCCGTCATCGCGTCGGTCAGCCCCGCCAGCACCACCGGCGCCACCGCCGAGGCGGTCATCAGCGAGACCACCGCCACCGGCCCCACCGCCAGCACGCGGCTGGTGCCGAACAGCGCATAGGCCACCAAGGGTAGGATCGAGGCGTAAAGCCCGGCCTCGGGCGGCATCCCCGCCAGCATCGCATAGGCAAGGCTTTGCGGGATCAGCATGATCGTCACGATCACTGCCGCCAGCAGATCGGCACTGAACGTGGCGCGATCATAGCGCCGCCCCCAGTCAAGGATCGGCATCCAGTGGCCGAGGCGCTTCACCGCGCGCCCCTTATCCGGCGGGCGATCAGGATGCCCGCGCTCATGGCGGCAAGGAAGAGCAGCGGCTCGGGGCGCAAGAGACCCAGCCCCGGAATCGCGCCGCCCGGGCAAAAGCCGGCAATACCCCAGCCGATCCCGAACAGGATCGAGCCCCCGATGAGGCTTGTATCGATGGTGCTTTTGGCCGGCAGGTGGAACCGCGTGTCAAAGACCGGGCGCGGGCGCCTCAGGACCAGACGGTAGCCGATAAAACCCACCGCCAGCGCGCCGCCCATGACAAAGAGCAAAGACGGATCCCAGTTGCCGGCGACATCAAAGAAATTCAGCACCTTGGCCGGGTTCGCCATACCCCCCAGCAGGATGCCGCTGCCAAAGATCATCCCGATCAGAGCCGCCGCGATCACTGGCATGTCACAGACCTCCGATCAGGTGGCGGATCCCATAGACCGTCACGCCCGCGCTCAGCATGAAGCAGATCGTCGCCAGGATCGAGCGTTTCGACAACCGCGCATTGCCGCAGATGCCGTGACCCGAGGTGCAGCCGCCACCAAAGGTGACCCCGATCCCCACCAAGAGCCCGCTGACAAGGATCCAGGGCCAGCCGGCCGGGCTGGCGAACGGCACTTCCGCGCCAAGGACCCGGGTGATCAGCAAAGGCGCCAGCACCGCGCCGGCCAGGAAAGCCAGCCGCCAGCCACGCTCTCCGGTCAATACCCCCGTCAGAACTCCGGTCATGCCGGCAATCCTCCCATGAAGCGCCATCAGCAGCACCACGGCCAGCCCGATCAGCGCGCCGCCGGCAAGGCTGGCCCAGGGGGTGAATTCCGTCACCGCTGCAGCCCGCAGGTATTGATCCCCAAAAGGGTGTAAAGCGGGCAGTAACGGAAAGCCGCGGTTGCCAGCGCCACCAGCCCCACCGCGCCGATCAGCCAGGGCCAGATGCCGCCGGGGCCGGCAAAGATCGCAACCGCCAGCAGGATGACGCCGGCAACCAGGCCGATAAGGCGGTCGGTCGCACCGATATTGAGAGGCATGACGGTCACTCCCAGGCGGTTTTGAACAGATCGAGCGGGATCTTCAGATAGCGGGTGCCATTCGATTCCGGCTCGGGCAGGCGCCCGGCATTGGTGTTCACCTGCAAAGCATGCAGGATCAGCTTTGGCATCGGCAAAGTCGCATCGCGCGCCTCGCGGACAGCCACGAATTCGGCCTCGGTCTTGTATTTCGAGAGGTGGATATTGCTGGCCTTCTGTTCGGCGACTGAGGATTCCCAGGCCTCCTTGCGCCCGCCCTGGCGGTAATCATGGCCGGTGAAAAGCCGTGTCGCATCGGGCAGCGCCAGGATCGCCTGGATCGAGTGCCACAGCAGTTTCGCGCTGCCGCCGGGGAAATCCGCCCGCGCCGTGCCGGTATCGGGCATGAAGATCGTATCATGGATAAAGGCCGCATCACCAATCACACAGGTGATCGAGGCCATGGTATGGCCGGGCGAGAACATCACCCTGGCCGGGATATCCCCGACCAGGAAAGTATCCCCCCCGGCGTAAAGCCGGTCCCATTGCGAGCCATCCGCCGCAAGGTCCCGGTTGTAAAAGCCGTTCCACAGCGCCTGAACCTTTGTGACATTCGCCCCGATCGCAGTGGGCGCGCCGGTCTTGCGGCTCAGGTAATCGGCGGCCGAGAAATGGTCGGCATGGGGATGGGTGTCGAGGATCTGGTCAAGCCGGTAGCCACGTTCCGCGATGAAGGCGAGGATGCGGTCTGCCTCGATGGTGGCGGTGGCGCCGGATTTCTCGTCATAATCCAGCACCGGGTCGATGATGACGCAGACCTTCCGGGCCGGATCCGCCACCACATATTGCACCGAACCGGTGCGCGCCTCGTAAAAACCGGTCACTTCGGGACGCGACGCCATATCTGCCTCATCTCTGCATATACCGCCGGCATGCCGGGCGGCTCAGGCTTGTATATTCATCTCTTCGCATATACGCAACAACAGAAGAGAACAATATTCTACCCGATCCGCAGAAGCCGGACCCTCTTCCTTTCAGATACAGGAAAACCGGGATCAGATCACGCGATCATTGCCGCCATCGACAGGAATCTGCGCACCGGTGGTGCGGGGGAAACTGCCATCGACCAGAGCCAGCACCGCGCGGGCCACGTCATTCGAGCGCACTTCGGCCCGCATCAGATTGCGTGATTTATACTCTGCCACCGTCAGCCCATAGCGGCGGGCCGAGGTCTCCAGCGCCTCCGGCGTCCAGAGTTTTGTGTCGAACACCGCATCCGGATGGATCGCATTCACGCGGATCCCCTCGGGCGCCAGCTCCAGCGCCGCGACCCGCATCAGCTGCGTCAACCCGGCTTTCGAGACCGAATAGGCCGCCGCCCCCGGCCCCGGCGCCGCCACATTGCGCGAGCCGATGAAGACCACCGACGGGTCAAACCCATGGCGCAGAAACGGGATCGCCTGTTTCAACAGCTTGCGATGCGAGGTCAGATTGACCGCCAGCGTATCGTCCCAGACCTGATCGCCCAGGGTCTCGACCGGCGCACCGGCGCGGAAGATGCCCACATTCGAGACGAGGATATCCAGCCCGCCCCAGGCCGAGACCACCTGTTCCAGCGCGGCGGCCACGGCGATCTCATCGGTCAGATCGGCGGTGATGCTGTCATACCCCTCGCGGTTCATATGGTCGCGCACGCCGGGATCGACATCCAGCCCCACCACCACAGCACCCGCCGCCGCCAGTGCCTCGGCGGTGGCGCGACCGATCCCCGCCGCGGCGCCGCTGACCACCGCGATGCGTCCGGCCAGTGCCGGCGCTGCGGGCAGACGTTTCAGTTTTGCCTGTTCCAGCTCCCAATATTCCAGATCGCGCAGCTGGGCTTCCGTCAGACCCTGCCAGGCGCCGATCTGCCCGGCGCGGCGCAGCGCTGCTATATTGGCGCGGGCGACATCCGCCACCACCCTGGCGCGTGCGGCGGTCGGGCCAAAGCTGCGCGCCGCGCCATCCGGGGTCAGCGCCCAATGCGGGTAATCGGGCAGCGGGATCAGATCCGGGTTCGAAGCCCGGGCAACATAGGCGCGATACTCTGCGGCAAACTGTGTGAGGCTTTCGGCCGCATCCGGCCCGACACGCATCGGGAAGGGCTTCAGATGGATCACATGTTCCGGGGTCAGCGTGCCATGCCGGGCGCGGTCCGCCAGCGCGGTGACCTCAGCCGGAGGCACCGTCCCTGCGGGCAGCGAGATCAGCGCCCGCCCCGCCGCATGGCAAACCAGGCCCCGCAGGCGCGCGACGGCCAGGGGCTCCGGCACCGCCGCCGCCTCGGGCAGAGGGGCAAGGTTCGCCGCGATCCAGGCCTCGGCCGCGCCGCAGATCGCGATCATCCGCTCATAGCTCTCGCGCGCGGTCGGCCCCCAGGTGAAGACTCCGTGATGTTCCAGAATGATCGCGTCACGCCCCGCGATACCGGGGGCTGACAGGGCCGCGCGGATCTGGCGGGCAAGGTCAAAACCCGGTTTCACATAGGGCAGGATCAGCACGCGCGCGCCGTAAACCCGCTCCAGCAGCGCCCGCCCACCGGCATTCGACAGCGTGAGCACCGCATCGGCATGCGAGTGATCGACGAATTCCGCCGGGATCAGCGCATGGACAATCGCCTCGATCGAGGCCGGCGCCGCATCGGGGTCAAGCCGCGCCCGTTTCACCGCCGCAACCATATCGCTGTCCGCGAGGTGCCCAAGCTCCGCCAGCGCAAGGAGCGGCGCAAGGTCCAGCGCGGTGAACCCTTCTGCACCCATCCTGCCCAGATCGAATCCCGAGGCCTTGACCCAGATCGCCGGCACCGCCCGGCCGAAAAGATCACGCGCCTCTCCCTTCCATGAGGTATTGCCGCCGCCATGCAGCACCAACGCCGGGTCCTGGCCGATCAGCCGCGAGGAATATGCCCGCAAGCCCAGCCCGTTCAGGTCGGAAGCGGCCTTCTCATCCCAGAGATTTCGCATGTGACGCCTCCCCCGGGCAAAGCCCGGCCGGCGGGCGAAAGGATCGCCCGTGATTGAATTGCATTTGATTGAACCGCAGGCAGCCCGGGTGTCAGAGGACCCGTTTCAGGCGGGTTTTCGCTTTGCCAGATCGCGGAACATCTCATAGCCCTCGGCGCCGGAGCGGCCCTCATGCACCACGCCCGCCAGCGCCTTCAGCATCGCCACCGGATCAGAGGACTGGAAGACATTGCGACCCATATCCACCCCCGCCGCGCCCTGGTCGATGGCGCGCCAGGCCATTTCCAGCGCCTCCGCCTCGGGGAGTTTCTTGCCGCCGGCAATCACGATGGGCACCGGGCAGCCAAGGGTGATCCGCTCGAACCCCTCATCGGTGTAATAGCTTTTGACGAATTGCGCCCCGATCTCGGCGGCGATCCGGGTCGCAAGGCCGAAATAGCGCGCGTCGCGCGCCATATTGGTGCCGACCCCGGTAACAGCCATGGTCGGGATACCGTATCTTGTGCCTGTGTCGATCAGCTTCACCACATTGGCGATGGATTTATGCTCATACTCGGCGCCGATATAGATCTGCGCCGCCATGGCGCTGGCGCCGAGCCGGATCGCATCGTCGATCTCGACGCCCACCAGCTCATTCGACAGCTCTGTCAGGATCGAGTTCCCGGCCGAGCAGCGCAGCACAATCGGGCGCCGCGCCTCGGGCGGAATCGAACTGCGCAAGCCCCCCCGCGTGCACATCAGCACATCGGCATAGGGTGCCAGCGGCGCAATGGTCAGGTCGATCCGTTCCAGCCCGGTGGTCGGCCCCTGGAAATAGCCGTGATCAAAGGCCAGCATCACCGTGCGCCCTGTCTCGGGGCGGAAGATCTGCGACAGCCGCGCCTTCATCCCCCAGTCGTAATGCGCCGCCCCTTTCAGGAAGAACCGGCTGGTGTCGGCGGGGCGATCAGCGCCCCAGTCCTTGCCGTCTTTGATATCGTCAAGATCCGCCATGTTACCCTCCCCTGCGGCCGCTCAGCCGGCGACGTAGTCGCGCATTGCACCAAGAATGATGCTCATCGAAATCGCCCCGGGATCGGGATGCCCGACCGAGCGTTCCCCCAGGGAGCGCGCCTTGCCGGTGGTGGCGATCATCGCTTTCGTCGCCTCGACGCCCTGCAAGGCGGCCTCTGCCGCTGCCGCCGTTGCCGTTTTCAGATCGCTGGCCCCCGCCGCCGCCCGCGCCGCCGGGGCCAGCGCGTCGAGCATCGTCTTCGCCCCTTCCGCCACCCCGCCCCGGCGCTGCACTGCCCCCTGGGCCGCAGTCAGGAATTCCACAAACCCCTCGGGCGTGATCTCCTCCTGGGCTGCGAAGGCCGCAGCGCCAGAGGTGAAGACCGAGCCGAACACCGCCCCCGCCGCACCGCCGGTATTCGACATGATCGCCATGCCGGCGGCCTTGAACACGCCATCAATGCCTGAGGGCGGGTTTTCCAGCACCAGTTCCACCGCCTCAAAGCCGCGCCGCATACCGATACCGTGATCGCCATCGCCAATCGCCAGATCGGCATCGGTCAGGTCATCGACGCGGTCGAGCACCGCCCGCGCCACCGCCAGCAGCATTTCCGCCGCGCGCTCGTCATCCACGCGCATCACTTCACCTCCAGGCTGGAATAGCCGACAGAGCGGCTGGGCATGTCGAGATAGCGTTTCAGTTCGCCATCCAGCCGCATCAGCGAGATCGACAGCCCCGCCATCTCCTGCGAGGTGACCCAGGTGCCGACATCCGAGCGATGCACCGTGATGCCGCGCTCTGCCAGAATCTGACGGACGCGGCGGTTCACAACCAGCATCTCCATCATCGTCGTCGCGCCGAGATTGTTGATCAGCAGCGCCACCTCGTCGCCGGCCTGGAAGGGCAGATCGGCAAGGATCTTTTCCATCATCTGATCGGTGATCTCATCGGCGGTGCCGAGCTTTTGCCGCGAAATCCCCGCCTCGCCATGCGCGCCCATGCCGATCTCGATCTCGTCATCGGCAAGATCGAAGGTCAGCTTGCCGGTCTCGGGGATGGAACCCGCAAGCACCGCGACCCCCATCGACCTGAGCCCCGCCATCGCCTTTTTCGCGACGCGCTCGACCTCGTCCAGCCTGTCCAGATGCGCCGCAGCCGCCCCGACCACCCGGATCATCAACAGATCGCCCGCAATGCCGCGCCGGTCATGCATCCGCTCGGGGGGGGCTGCTGCAACGTCATCGGTCACGCGAACGGTGCGGACCTCGACCCCTTCATCGGCCAGCATCTCGGCACCGATGTCGAAATTCATATTGTCGCCGGCATAGTTACCATACAGGAACAAGATGCCCTTGCCGCGATGCACCGCCTTTGCGGCTTCGTAAACGATATGTGGCGAGGGGGCGGCAAAGAACTGCCCGCAGGCGGCGCCATCCCCCATATTCTCGCCGATAAAGCCGTGGAACAAAGGCTCATGCCCCGAGCCGCCACCGATCAGCAGCGCGACCTTGCCGTCGGGAATTTCCGACTTCACGATAGCATCAACGGCCAGCCGCTTTGTCCGCCCATCCGAGGCCAGCACCAGCCCGTCCAGCATCTCATCCACTGCGCGACGCGGGTCGTTCAGGATTTTCTTGATCGGTTTAGCCATTTTTCTCCTCCTGGGCAGGCGGTCTTTCGGGAATATGGTCCAGGATCATAAACAGGATCACCCCGATCAGAAGCACCGGAAATCCGATGACGAAAAGATCATGGGTGAAGGGCTGGCAGAGCATCAGGAAGCCCAGGATGATCAGCCCGCTGGCGATGCGGTAAAGCGTGTTCATCTGCCCTCCTGGTGTGAGACCAAAGCGCCCGTGATCCGGTCGAACAGGAACCCTGCCCCTTGTTTCGGGCGGAAGCGGATGGTTTCGCCCTGCACAGGCACCGGCCCGCCCTCCAGCACTTTGCGAAACATGCCGGCCTGGGTTTCGATCTGCACCGCCGCCTCATAGCCGCGATTGTCGAGCGCATAGATGCGGCCCTCATGGCCCAGGTCGCCGAGTTCGATATCCTCGGGCCAGAGGCCCAGGGTGACCGGGCCTTGCGCCCTTGTCACTCCGAACCGCGCCAGATCCAGCGGGCTTTCCCAGCCGGGCACAGTCACGCCTCCTCCAGAGATTTCCGCCTCAAAAAACGCCATCGAGGGGCTGCCGATCAGCCTGCCCACAAAGGCATCGGCGGGGCGGGCATAGATGTCGTCGACGCGACCGGTCTGCAGCACGCGCCCGTCATTTATGATGGCAATGCGGTCGGCAATTGCGATGGCACCGTGATAGTCATGCGTGGCGTAAAGCATGGTGGTGCCATGCTCGCGGTGGATCTGTCTGAGTTCCGCCCTGAGCCCCTCGCGCAGTTTCAGATCCAGCGCCGAAAGCGGCTCGTCGAGCAGATAGAGCTTTGGCCGCCGGACCAGCGCCCGGGCGATGGAAACCCGCTGCTTCTCGCCACCCGAGAGCGTACCGGTGTCGCGGTCCAGCAGATGTCCGATCCTGAGCAGTTCCGCCGTGCGCGAAACGCGGGTGGCAATCTCGGCCTCCGCCTCGCGATATTTCGGAGAGCGCAGCGCGAAGGCGATATTGTCGCGCACGTTGAGGACCGGCAGCAGGTTGAACCCCTCGAACACCACCGCCACATCGCGCGAGGACGCCTCGGCTTCTGTCACATCGCGCCCCGCCAGATGGACCGTGCCGCGATCCGGCTCCACCAGCCCGGCACTGGTCAGCAGCGTCGAGCTTTTCCCCGCCCCGGTCGGCCCCAGCAGAGCGAGGATTTCCCCATCCTCGACCGACAGGTCAATGCCGCGCAAAGCTTGCTTGCCCTTGTAAGCCTTTGTAACGCCTTTCAGTTCCAGCATCGCGCTCATGCGGCGGCCTCCGTGATGCGCAGGCCGGTTTCGGCGTCGAAGAACATCATCCCCTCGGGGACGAGCGTTACGCTGCCTGCGCCCGGCTGCGTGCGGTGATCGGTGCCCTGGAGGATCTGGTCGCTGACCGTGAAGGTGAAGAACCGCTCGCGCCCGACCGAGAAAGTATCCTCGACCGCCAGCGCATGGCCTTCGCCCGACACGAGCCGCAGGTCGCGGGGCCGGATGCCGAGTTTCACCGCGCCTCGCGCAGTGATGCCGGGCGGCAGTTCGGATTGCGACAGAACAACCGGGCTGTCCCCAAGCCGCAATCCCCCCGCAACCGGGACAAGGTCGATCAGATTCATGGACGGCGACCCGATGAACTGGCCCGCAAACACCGAAGATGGCTGGAAGAAGATGCGATCCGGCTCTGCCACCTGGACGATTTTCGAATGGTTCATCAAGACGATACGATCCGCCAGCGACATGGCCTCGCGCTGGTCATGGGTGACGTAGATCGTGGTCACGCCGAGTTCGCGTTGCAGATGGCCCAGCTCCCACCGCATCTCCTCGCGGAATTGCTCATCAATCGCCGAGAGCGGTTCATCAAGCAGCAGGACCGCCGGGTCGCGGATCACCGCCCGCGCCAGCGCCACCTTTTGCCGCGCGCCGGGCGGCAGCGCAGCGGGGCGGCGTTTCAGCTCATCGCCCAGTTTGAACACACCGGTGACCCAGTCGAGTTTGCGTGCGATCTCAGCCTTTGCCATCCCGCGCGCCTTCAGCGGGAAGATGATGTTTTCCGCAATCGAGAGGTTCGGGTAAAGCGAGACGAACTGGAACACCATCGCGATGTTTCGCTCCGATGGTTTCAGGTCATTGACCCGTTTCCCGTCAAACAGGATATCTCCGGACGTCGCCTGTTCCAGCCCGGCAATCGCCCGCAGCGTGGTGGTCTTGCCGCAGCCGGACGGCCCCAGATAGACCGCAAATTCCCCGTCATTCACGGTCAGGTTGACGTTATCCACCGCAGTGAACCCACCAAAGCGAATGGTCAGATCCTTCAGGTCGATCCGCGCCATCAGCGTTCCCCCATCTTCGAGAGGTGGCGCACCAGGATCATTGCAAGCCCCATGATGATGCACAAAAGGATCACCGCCAGCGCCGAAGCCTCGCCGGTGTAAAAGTAGCTGAACGCGGTCTTGGCGACGGCGAAAGAGACGGTCTCGGTCGAAGACCCCGGGCCGCCGCCGGTGAAGGCGACAAACAGGTCATATTGTTTGAAACAGTCGATCAGCCGCAGGATCAGCGCGATGAACAGCACCGGCGCCGACATCGGCAGGGTGACGCGGAAGAAGACATAGGCCGGGCTGGCGCCATCGACTTCGGCGGCCTCATAGATCGTCTCGGGGATGCCGCGGAAGGCGGCGGTTGCGAGCAGCGCGATGAAGGGCGTCCACATCCAGGTATCGACCACGGCGGCAGCCCACAGGGCTGGCGTCGCCTGGCTGAGCCATTCGACCTTCGGCAGGCCGATCCCGGTCAGAAGGTAATTCACCACCCCCCATTCGGCGTTCAGCATATAGCGCCACAGGAACCCCGCCACGACCGGCGAAAGCATCATCGGCAGCATCAAAGCGGTGAAGAGGAAATCGCGCCCCTTGAAGGTCTTTTGCAGCTGATAGCCGACAAAGATCCCGAGGATCATCTGCATCGTCACACAGAGGAAGACGAATTTCCCGGTAAAAACAAATCTCTGCCAGATGCCGCGATCTGTCAGCAGATATTCGTAGTTGCCCAGACCTGCCCAGGTCATCCCATCCGCCGGCCGCATCGCCGAGAAATTGTGAAAGCTGTAATAGACGAGACTGATGATCGGATAGGCGACCATGAACAGGAGCAGCAGGATCGTCGGCGACAGGAAACCGATGATCATCAACCGCCCGGTCGAGCGTTTTTGCAGAGGCTGTTCCATCATTTCCTCCCCAGCACGCCGAAGGTCATGCCCATCAGAAGATGTTTGCGGATCAGCCAGAAGAAAATCAGCACCGGGACGATCAGCACCACGCCTGCGGCGCAGATCTGGGTCCACTCAATCCCGGTTGCGCCTGATGCGGTCGAGATCTTGACCGGCAAAGTCTGCGCCTTTGTCGTCGTCAGGATCGAGGCGAAGGCATATTCATTCCACGAGAAGATAAAGCAAAATCCGGCGGTTGCGGCGATCCCACCCTTGACCATCGGAAGCACCAGCTTGCGGAAGGCATACATCCGCGAATAGCCGTTCACGATGGCGATCTGTTCGACCTCTCGCGGCACGCCGTCGAAAAAGCCCTTCATAATCCAGGTCGCAAGACCCACATTGATGAAGACCGCGATCAGGATCAGCCCGATCCGCGTATCCGCCAGCCCCAGCTGCGCGAACATCATATGGTAGAAGACCAGCACCGCGACCGGCGGCAGCATCCGCGTCGACAAGACGAAGAACATGAAATCGCCCTTGCCGCGGAAATCAAAGCGCGAGCAGACATAGCCCGCCAGCGTCCCCAGCATCACCGCCACCGAGGTGCCGATGGTCGAGACCAGGACGCTGGTGATCAGCGAGCGGAAGACGCCGATCGAGGCGGCGCTGTCTTTCGCGGCGCCGATGCCGAAGACGCTCTGATAGCCCGAGAAATCCGGCGTGAAGACCAGTTTCGGCGGCATGGCGAAGAGATCCGCACGGCTTTTCAGCGAGGAGATCACCAGCCAGAGGATCGGACCGAGATTGTAGATCGTGTAAAGGACCAAAAGCCCGAACAGCACCCAGCGGGTGATCCTGGCTGATCCGGTGTTTGAAGCAGACATGCTTCCCCCGACAGGCTTGAGAAAGGGGCCACCCGGAGGCAGCCCCTCGCGGGATCACTGATTGACCGGTGTGACTTCAGCCTGACCGACCGGCGAGATCACGGTATCCGGCACTTCCGGCGCACCGCCCTTGCGGTCGATCTTATAGCCGGCGCGCTCCAGCGTGCGCTCATGGCGCGCGCTCGCGTCGGTCAGCGCCTGCTCGACGGTCTTGGACCCCGAAATCGCGTTCGAGACCTCTTCCTGCAGGATATCCAGCAGCACCGGATATTCCGGCAAGTGCCAGTAATCGTTCAGATATTGCAGTGCGGTCGAGAATTGCGCGTTATAGGAGTTAAGCCCCTGCCATTCCGGGCTTTCCAGTACGGCTTTCAGGCCGGTCTGGCAAACGGCGGCGTAACGGGTCTGCTGCTCGGGCTGGAAATACCACTCCATGAACTTCACCAGCTCGGGGAGTTTCTTCGAATATTTGTTGATCCCCATGCCCTGACCGCCGACAGAGAACTGGCGGCGGAAGAGGCCATCGCGCCCGACCGCGCCGGGCAGAATGCCGAAACCGGTCTGCCCGGCCACGGTCGAAACCTTGGGATCGGCGTTGGAGCCGTTGAAGTAGAACCACTGCATCGCCATGGCGAGCTGGCCCTGCTGGAACGAGGCATTCACCTCGTCAAAGCCCCAGTTGCCCGAGCCGGGAGGCCCGTATTTGAACATATCGACATAGGCCTGGACGCCGTCAATCGAGGCGGGCGAGTTCAGATAGCCCTCAACCTCCATGGTTGCGGGGTTGTAAAGCTCGCCGCCAAAGGACCAGAGGAACGAGTTCGACGCCGTGGTCGCGAAATCGTAATCGCGGCCGCCCATCTGACCCCAGCCGTAAAGGCCCTGATCGGGACGGGTAAAGAATTCGGCAACCTCTTTTGCCTCCTGATAGGTTTCCGGCACTTTCAGGTCGCGGTTGTATTTCGCCTTGAACGCGGCCTGTTCCTCGGGGTTCTCGAAGAGATCCTTGCGATACATCAGCCCGTAAGCGTCCTGGTTTACCGGCAGCCCGTAGAACTGGCCCGACCCATCCGGGTATTCGCCATATTGCGACAGCGATGAGGCCGGGAAAATATCGGCTTTCAGATAGCTGGACTGGTCAAAAATATCATTGATCTTAACGGCATGGCCGCCACCGGCAAATTCGGCGGTCGACTGGCTGTCCCACATGGCGAAGTCGAAGGCATCGCCCTGGATCGCGAATTCCGACGCGATCTTATTGTGCCATTCCGGGCCGTAAGGCACCAGAGCCGGCACGATTTTCACAGACTTGTCGGGGTAGTCCTTGGCGATATCCATGATGGCATCGGCGCAGGTGCCGGCATGCCAGACAAACGTCAGCGTGGTTTCGGCGCGGGCGGCAGTGCCGCACAACATGCCAGCCACCGCGGCAGACGCCATAAGCGTGCTGCGATACTTCATCTCTCTCTCCTCCCTGACCGGGCCGGGCGGCTTCCTCCTCCGCCTGTTTCCCGTGGTGCTAACGCTAACCGTGGGTCGTATTTCCAATCAAGAAAAATGTGAAAATCATCACGATTCAAGAAATCTTCTTCGCATTGCTATCAAAATTCCTAATGCAGTTGCGGCAAGAAAGTCGCCCGAAATGCAATGTAATATCCTAATATACCGTTAAAATATTGCAATTTCTGCAAAGCGGCATCCGTTTTCTTCCAGGCCGTCGCCCTTCTGGACATATCATTCCGAATCCATCATCACTATGAAAATGTTAAATTCACAGCTGCCGGCCCCGATGGAATCCAACATTTCCGACCCCCAAAAGCCGCTCTCCAAGGCCGAACGCCGGCGCGAGCGGATTCTCCAGATCCTGATGTCAGGCTCGACCACGGTGATTCGCGACCTCGCCGAAGAGCTGCGGGTCAGCCTGATGACCGTGCATCGCGACCTTTACGAGCTGGAGCGCGAGGGCCTGGTGCGGCGCGTGCGGGGCGCGGTCTCGGCGGAAAAGTCGCTCCTGTTCGAAAGCAGCTATAATTACCGCACCCGCAATCAGGTTGACGAAAAGCGCCGTCTCGCCCGTGCCGCCGTGGCGCGGCTGGAGCCTGGGAATGCGATCATGGCCGATGACAGCTCGACCGTGTTCCATATCTGCGATTTCCTTCCCGAGGTGACACCGCTTACGGTGGTCACCAATGCGGTGCCGGTGCTGGAGCGATTGCGCGGAGTGCCCGATATCGACCTGATCTCGACCGGCGGGCGCTATCATCAGGGCTATAACGGTTATTTCGGCGCGGCCTGCGACGAAGCCATCGGGCGCTATCATGTCGATGTGGCGATCCTGTCGACCACGACGATCCAGGGCATGGCGATCTTTACCCCTGATGAGCTGGTGATGCGGGCCAAGCGCGCGATGATGAAAAGCGCGCGGCGGCGGTTCCTGTTGGCGGATGCGTCGAAATTCGGCTTTACCGCGCTGAATTATGTCGCCGATCTCACCGATTTCGACCTGATCCTGCTGGCGGGGGATGTGCCGGCGGACAGCCTCGCCCGGCTGCGCGACACAGGGGCAAAGGTCGAGCTGGTCTGATCACCGGCAAAGCCGCCAAATCGCTTGATCCGGGGCGGCTTGCCTGGTGTTATGGCGCCGACCCGAACGGAGAGAGCAATGCCCGACCAACCGACCCTGATCCGGAAGAATGCGGCCCTGCTCTGCACTCTGATCCTGACCCTGGCACTGCCTGCGCAGGCGGCCGAGGTCACGATCACAGATCCGTCGCAGCGCGATGCGGCGGGGCTGCTATCCGGCACCTGCAGCCTTAAGCTGAAAGGCGATATCGCCGCCGGCGATGCCGCCCGGCTTGAGGTCGTGCTGGAGGATGAGAGCCTTGGCGGCGGGCGTTCGGCCGGGCTCCTGTCCGGCATCATGGCCGAGGGCAAGGTTCTCTGCCTCAACAGTCGCGGCGGCGATGATCGCGAGGCGCTGGCGCTGGCAAGGGTGATCCGCGACCGGGGGCTGATCACGGCGGTGCCCGATGGCGCGCAGTGTATCGGCGCCTGTGCGGTCGCCTTCATGGCGGGCTCAGCGCTGTCGTCCAATTCCGATGGCGGGGCGCGGATGCCGATGCGGGTGCTCCATACCGGCGGCATTCTGGGCTTTCACGCCCCCGCTTTGCCCGACAGCGATGCGGCGCTGGATTACCTCGCCGGGCTGACCGACACCTTTGCGGGCATTGACAGCTATACGCCCACAGCCCGGTTTCACCCGCAACTGCTGACAGAGATGCTGACGCATCGCGATCCGGCGCATCCCTGGCTGATCGACACCACCGGCAAGGCAGGCCTTTATGACATCCGCCTCGCCGGCGTTCCCCCGATCGAGACCGACGAGGCCGCCTGGATGCGTGCCTGCAACAATCTCTCGCTGCAATCAAAAGGCTGGCAGGATCCGACCGACCCCGACCTCAGCTCATGGGCCTGGCGGGTCAATCTGCCCGAAGACGGCTACGAGCCCGAAGCGCGGCAGCCGCCCGGGGATCTGCCCTTTTCCGGCAATGAAGATGGCACAGCCGCGCCGCCCTTCTTCCGCGAGGTGCTGTCGCGCCATCACCAATGCCTCTTTTACCATGACGGCGAGGCCGTACCGCCCTATGCCGCCTGGTTCGAACGGGTCAGCGAGGATTCCTCGCCGCAGATCCGTCCCTTTGATCTCTGGCAAACCCTGCCGCATTACACACCGCTGGCCGCCCTCCGGGGGATGGATAGGGTGGAGCCCGCCGATTTCCGCACCCTTTACGACCAACCGCCAACGGTGGCCCCGCATCCCGACCTGCCGGTGATCCGGTCGTTCAGCCCGGGCCAGTCGGTGATCCTCGAGAGTGAAAATGGCCGTGTCGCGCTCTGGCTGGGTGAGAAAGGCGAAGGTCGTGCCTATGCCGCGGGCGAGCCGGCCGAGCCATTCACCTACCGCATCGAGGCGGATCAGCTTTGCATCTCGCGCGTGAATGAGGAAGAGCGCTGCGGGCAGGTCGTCAGCGACGAGACTGACGGGGTGGTGTTCCGGACCCCCGATGAGGATCTCCGCATCCCCTGGATGCGCCCCGGCGATATCGGCCCGCTGCCGCCGGGTTGACCGGAATGCAGATGCCCGGGCCACAGATGGCCCGGGCATGTGCTGACGGGATGACCCTTGCCCGGTTTACTGAGCGGGCGCCCCGGGCGCAGGGGCATCAGCCGGCGGCGCCCCGGCCGGGGCATCCGGAGCGGCCCGGGGCTTGTCATGTTCACCGCCGGCGCCGGGTTTGCCCTCACCCTTCCGGTGGTCTTTCTCGTGATCCTCGCCCTTATCCTTGCCGTGCTCTTTGTCCTTGCCAGGCACCTTGTCATTCCCTTTGCCGTGATTGCAGCCCTCGGAATGGTCGCGATCCTTGCCTGGGCCGGACGCCGGAGTCGCAGCCAGCTTTTCGGCCAGCGGCGTGATCGCCTCGACACAGGCGACAATCGCCGTCTCGCCGCATTGCACGCTGATCGTGCGACCGGCGCCGAAATCCAGCCGGATCATCGGTGATTTTGCCCCGCGCGTGGCCGGACCATGCGGCGCGGCCGCTTCGGCCTCGGGCGCGTCTTGCGCGAGACCGGGCATGGGGGCGAGCGCCAGAGCGCCCGTCAGCAGCGCCGGAACCAGCAGTGCGGGAAGGAGGGAAAGTCTTGCCATGGGAAGGTCTCCTCAGAATTGTGTCTGGCTTTTGTACGACCCGGACCGGAATTTCCGTCGCTGCCGGTTTTCACCCTGCCCTGTGGCACCTGCCCCACCGGCACCTGCCACAGGGCATCTCGCACGACTTGACGCATGGGGCCTGAACAGGCCATTGCAGGACCATGGCCGATGAGATCGTTGAGCAGCCCGAGGAAAAGACGCCCGTGGTCCGAAAGCCACGCAAAAAGCCGTCTGCAGGCGGGGCGTCTGCGGGCAAGGTGTCTGCGGGCGGGGCGGCCGGCGCTGCACCCGCCCGGCGCGGGCTGTTCGCGCAGATCAGGCGCTGGACGCTGCGACTGGTGCTGGCGGTTGCCGGCTTCTTTGTGATCCTGATCCTGCTGTTCAGCTTTCTGCCGCCGCCGATCAATATCTATCAGTTGCAAGAGAAATGGCGGCTGGGCTCTGTCGCACGGGAATGGGTGTCCTGGGAGGAAATCGCGCCGGTGATGGGGCGGGCAGCCGTGGCGGCAGAGGATGCAAATTTCTGCAACCACTGGGGCTTTGACATGGCCGCGATCCGCGATGCGATCAATTCCGGGTCGAACCGGGGCGCCTCGACCATCACGCAGCAGGTGGCGAAGAATGTGTTCCTCTGGCATGGCCGCTCCTATGTGCGAAAGGCGGCCGAAGCGGCGCTGACCCCGGTGATCGAGCTTTTCTGGTCGAAAGAGCGCATCCTGGAGGTCTATCTGAATGTCGCCGAATTCGATGAGGGGGTTTTCGGCATTCAGGCAGCGGCGCGGCACTATTTCGGGGTGGATGCAAAGGATCTGACCTCGCTGCAGGCGGCGCGGCTGGCGGCGGTGCTGCCCGATCCCAAGGGGCGCTCGGCGTCGAAACCCTCGGATTTTGTGAGGAAGCGCACCCGCGCGATCATGTCGGGGGCCGAGACGATCCAGGCGGATGGCCGCGCCTCCTGCTTTGAATAGCGCGCCGTTTTGCCGTCTGTTGTGGCCACGGCCGGTTGCGGGATTGATCGCGGGACCGCCAGGGGCTAGGAGTTTAAGAAGTTTTCGGGCAGCTGTCACATGAACCGACTTTATCACGTTCCGCTTTCGCCATTTTGCCGCAAGGTCAGGCTGACACTGGCCGAAAAGAAGATCGAGGTCGAACTCGTCGAGGAACGCTATTGGGAGCAGGGCCAGGATTTCCTGCGCCGCAACCCGGCCGGCAAGGTGCCGATCCTGCGGCTGAATGGCCGGCTGCTGAGCGAGAGCCAGGCGATCTGCGAATATATCGACGAAACGGTCAGCCAGCCGCCGCTGGTGCCGAGGGATCCCGAGGCGCGCTATGAGATGCGCCGGCTCTGCACCTGGTTTGACGACAAGTTCCATCAGGAAGTGACCTCGAAGCTCTTGTATGAACGGGTGAACAAAAAGCTGACGAAAGAGGGCTATCCGGATTCGAAGAATGTGAAATCCGGGGCCAGCAAGATCAAATATCACCTCGATTACATGGCCTGGCTGCTGGACCGGCGGTCCTGGCTGGCCGGGGATGTGATGACGCTGGCCGATCTGGCGGCGGCGGCGCATCTGTCGAGCCTGGACTACATTTCGGATGTGGACTGGCACCGCCATGAGGTGGTCAAGGACTGGTATGCCAAGATCAAGTCGCGACCCTCGTTCCGGACGCTGCTCGCGGACCAGGTACCGGGTTTCCCGCCGCCCCGGCAATATACCGATCTGGATTTCTGATGTCAGCCCGCCGGGGGTTTTGCACCCCCGGTCCCCCGCAGGATATTTTCGGACAGATGAAAGGTGAGACCCACACCGATCTGAAAGCACGGCTGGAGGCGCGCGCGCTGGAGGAAGGGTTCTCGAAGATGGGGATCTGTGCGCCGGATGCCGTGCCGGGGACGGCTGCGCGGCTGCGCGCCTTTCTGGAGGCCGGGCGGCACGGGACCATGGGCTGGATGGCCGAGCGGGAGCATTGGCGGGGAGCGCCGGGGGCGCTCTGGCCCGAGGCGCGGTCGGTGATCATGCTGGCGGAAGTCTATACGCCCGGGGAGGACCCGCGTGCGGTGCTGGAGTTGCGCGACCGGGCGGCGGTTTCGGTCTATGCCCAGGGCAAGGATTACCACGATCTGGTCAAGCGGCGGCTGAAGCGGCTGGGGCGCTGGTTGCTGGATCAGACTGCGGGCGAGGAGATCAAGGTCTTTGTCGATACCGCGCCGGTGATGGAGAAGCCTCTGGCCGAGGCGGCGGGTCTGGGCTGGCAGGGGAAGCACACCAATCTTCTGAGCCGTGAGCTGGGGAACTGGTTCTTTCTGGGTTCCATCTTCACCACGCTGGATTTGCCGAAGGACGGGGCCGAGGTCTCGCATTGCGGCTCTTGCCGGGCCTGTCTCACCGCCTGCCCGACCGATGCCTTTCCCGCGCCCTATCAGCTGGATGCGCGACGTTGCATCTCTTACCTGACCATCGAGCACAGGGGGCCGGTCGCGCCCGAGCTGCGCGCGAGGATGGGGAACCGGATCTATGGCTGCGATGATTGCCTGGCGGCCTGCCCCTGGAACAAATTCGCCGTCGCCGCAAAAGAGATCGGCTATCAGCCGAAGGTGGGCGCACCGGAGCTGGCCGAGCTGGCGCGTCTCGATGATGCCGCGTTCCGGGCCCGTTTTGCCGGCAGCCCGATCAAGCGGATCGGGCGCGACCGCTTTGTCAGAAACGTGCTTTATGCCATCGGGAATTCCGGCGAGGCGCGGCTGCGGGCGGCAGCCGGGGCGCTTTGTGCCGATCCCGATCCGGTGGTGGCGGATGCCGCGCAATGGGCGATCTCGCGCCTGTCCGGGCGGGACCCTGCCTGACCCGGGTCCGACAGCCGGGCCGGTTTGCGCGCGTGTTTCGCAGATGCAGGATTACGGGCTTGGGAAGATGCGCCGGTTGTGCCAGGCTGCCATGACATCACCGCTGACGTGAGGAGGACGTTATGAGCAAGCATCTCGCTGACAAACGCACAGCCACCACCGGCGCACGGGTCAAGGCCTTCCTGAGCATCGCCCGAAGGCGCGACGAAACCGGGCGCGATACGTTCCACAAGCCGCGTGACGGCGCCGGCCCAACCCGGATCCGGCAATTCCTGCGCATCGCCCGCGGGCGCATGGTCTGAGACAATACCCGGCCCGGTCGCGCAGGACGTGCGGCATCGGGGCCGGGCCTTTTTTCGCAAGGAGCGATCATGTCCGTCGATGTGAAATACAAGACCTCGGCCAAGGCGACCGGGGGTGGCAGGAACGGTGTTGCGGGCCTCGATAACGGCCAGCTGACCGTGACCATGGCCAGTCCGAAAGAGCTTGGCGGCTCGGGGCTCGGGCATAACCCGGAAGAGCTGTTCGCGACTGGCTATGCCGCCTGCTATCTGGGTGCGATGCGCTTCGCGGCCTCGTCGGAAAAGCTGGGAACGGTGCCGGATGAGGCGACGGTGAAGGCAGAGGTGGGCATCGGGCCGCGCCAGGATGGCGGGTTCGGGCTGAAAGTCAAACTGACGGTCAGCCTGCCCGGCGTCGAGCGCGGCGCGGCGGAGAAGATCGTTGAACGCGGACATTTCATCTGCCCTTACTCGAATGCAACCAAAGGCAATATCGAGGTCGAGACGGTCCTGGCCTGACTCCTGCTTGACCAGAGATCTGCTTGACCAGAGACGCATCTGCGCCTACTGCGGCGGCAGGGGTCCGGTCCCTGCCGCCTGCAGGCTTTCGCCATGGTGAAACCGGAACAACCGATCCGCCGCCCCTGATTCAGGCCGGGCTCGATGGCAATGCAGGCTCCATCCGAAAGCACCCGGCGCTCTGAAAAGGACGCAAAGGCGATGGGACAGGTCCCGACACATATTCCGACGATTGATCAGGCCAGGGCTCAGGCGAAAGCGCGGCGTGCCGGGCTGGCACAGCAGGGCCAGGAGGTCAGCCATTCCGCCGCGCTGGAGCTGGTGGCAAAGGCGCATGGCTTTCGTGACTGGAACACGCTGCATGCCCGGGCCGGCAACCGGCCGCAGCCGCCGGTGCGGGTCGGCGACATCACGGCGGGCCGCTATCTGGGCCAGGAGTTTCTGGCCGAGGTGATCGGCATCACCGCGCTCTCCGAGACCCGCTATGAGGTGGAGTTGCAGCTCGACCAGGCAGTGGATGTGGTGACATTCGACAGCTTTTCGAATTACCGCAGCCGCATCCGAAAGGTGGTGGATGCTTCGGGGCGGTCCTTCGACCGCACTTCGGACGGGATGCCACATTTGACGCTGAGCGCGCCATAAATCTGACAACCTGAGATTGCAATCGAGGCGCAGGAAACACCTTCCTGCGCCTCTTTTTTTTGTGTTTCACAGTCGGCATTACCCCCGGCGAAACACAAACATGAAGCGGAATATGCAATACCGTCCGGATGCATTTCATCCGGCGAAGGAGACGAGTATGAAACTGAAAGCCGGACTTATTATGCTTGCCCTTTCGGGCTGTGTTGCCCCGGTCGTGGTGACCGATTTCAATGGCGACAGCGTCACTGTACAGGGCCCGGGGACCACTCCCGATGGCGAGGCGGCACGCATTGCCAGCCAGACCTGCGCCACCCGCAACCGTGTCGCGCATTACGCGTCCAGCCGCCAGATCCACGCGCCGCAATATCCTTCGGTGACCTATGCACATCTTTATCTCTGCAATCCGGTCGCCCGCTTCCTGGGCTGAGCCGCCCGGGTGAAACAAACTGGTGAAACGAAAACGGCGGAGCATTTGCCCCGCCGTTTTTATTTGTCTTCGATGTCGCCGCATTACGCGCGAACGTGACGCTCATAGGTTTCCGCGATGTCGCGGGCGATGGCGCCAACCTCAAAAGTGAAGCCGCCGATTTGTCCGACCGGGGTAACCTCGGCGGCAGTGCCGGTCAGCCAGCATTGTTCGAAATCGGCCAGCTCGGTCGGCATGATATGGCGTTCATGCACGGTGAGACCTTTTTCTTTCAGAAGGCCGATCACCGTCTGGCGGGTGATGCCGTTCAGAAAGCAATCGGGCAGCGGCGTATGCACCTCGCCATCCTTGACGAAGAAGATATTCGCGCCGGTCGCCTCGGCGACATAGCCGCGGTAATCCATCATCAGCGCGTCCGAGCAGCCATTGGCCTGGGCCGCGTGTTTCGACATGGTGCAGATCATGTAAAGACCTGCCGCCTTGGCTGCCGACGGGATGGTCGCAGGGTCCGGGCGGCGCCATTTCGAGATGTCGAGCTTTGCACCCTTCATCTTGGCGTCGCCGTAATAGGCGCCCCATTCCCAGCCTGCGATCACCAGACGCACCGGGTTGCCCACCGCCGAGACACCCATCTCATCGCCTGCGCCCCGGAAGGCGATGGCGCGCACATAGGCATCGGTCCAGCCATTGGCCTTCAGCATCTCGTATTTGGCGGCCTCGATTTCCTGGACGCTGTAGGGGATCTCCATATCCAGGAGTTCCGCCGATTTGCGCAGGCGCATCGAATGCTCGACGCCCTTGAAAATCTTGCCATTATAGCAACGCTCGCCCTCGAAAACCGAGGAGGCGTAATGGAGCGCATGGGTCAGGACGTGGACATTCGCCTCACGCCAGGGGACAAGCTTGCCGTCCATCCAGATCCAGCCATCACGATCGTCATATGCCGCCATATCCCGGCCCTCCATTTTTACGAAAGTTGCGCGATCATCATGCTGCACTTGCATTATCTTGCGCTCAACTGCCGACTCGCTACGCTTTATGACTTGGAAAGTCAACAAGGCTGACGTAAATTCCGCTGAAAAAGGAGGCTTACCATGTCTCAGCTATCAGGCACCGCAACGGGTGGCGGCGGCGAGAACCTGCTCTTTCTGACCGATGAGCAGTTGCGCAAGGGAATCGAGGCGATGTTCTTCGCCTATCGCGGCTTTACCGCCGATCCGGACCGGATTCTGGAGACGATGGATTATGGCCGCGCCCATCACCGGGCCGTCCATTTCATCCATCGCAGCCCGGGAACGACGGTGTCGAACCTGCTGGGGATCCTGGGCGTCACGAAGCAGAGCCTGAACAGGGTTCTGCGCACCCTGATCGACGATGGCCATGTCCGCAGCGAAAAGGGCCGCCGCGACGGGCGCGAGCGGCATCTCTTCCTGACCGAAAAGGGCGAGGCGATGGAGAAAAGTCTTTCGGACGCGCAACGGGCCAGGATGCGGGCGGCTTACCGCGCCGCCGGGCCGGTCGCGGTGCAGGGTTTCCGGCAGGTGCTTGAGGCGATGATGGACCCGGGGCTTCGCGACTATTACAACCGTCTGAGAGATGGCGCCTGAGGCAGTGCAAAGGGAGAGCGGGGCATGACCGGTGCGGGGCAACAGGCGGCAGATATTCATCTTCTCGTCGTCGATGATGACGAGCGGATCCGGGTTCTGTTGCAGAAATTCCTCGTGCGCAGCGGCTATATGGTGACGGTGGCGAAAGATGCCGCCCAGGCCAGGCGACTGCTGGCGGGGCTGGAATTCGACATGCTGATCCTCGATGTGATGATGCCCGATGAGGATGGCATCGCGCTTACCCGCGATCTGCGGAAGAAGACCTCGGTGCCGATCCTCTTGCTGACCGCGCGGGGCGAGACGGCGAACCGGATCGAGGGGCTGGAGGCCGGGGCGGATGATTACCTCGCGAAACCCTTTGAACCGAAAGAGCTTTTGCTGCGCGTCGCCGCGATCCTGCGCCGGGTGCCGCAGGTAAGCGAGACGGATCAGCCGCCGAAGACGCTGCATATGGGCGCGGTGCGCTATGATATGGACCGGGGCGAGTTGTGGCGCGGGCCGGAACTGGTGCGACTGACCGCGACGGAAGCCGCACTGATGCGGCTTTTCGCTGCCAGTGCCAATGAGCCGATCTCGCGCGAGCGGCTGGTCCTCGACATGGGCCGCGTGGAGGAAGCCCAGGAACGCGCGGTCGATGTGCAGATCACGCGGCTCAGGCGCAAGATCGAGGATGACCCCAAGGCGCCGCGCTATCTGCAGACGGTGCGCGGCGAGGGCTATATGCTGGCGCCGGACTGAGGCCGCGCAACGCGGGGGGCCCGCCCCCCGCACCCCCCGGAGTATTTGTGTCAAGAGGAAGAGGCGTTGATGCTGGTTTTCTCGGAAGAGGCTTTTGCGCAGCATCTGGTGCCCGAGGGGCATCCGGAAAGACCGGAGCGGATGGCGGCTGTTGCGCATGGGCTGGCGGGGCTTCTGGCAGAACGGCGCGAGGCTCCGGTGGCCGCGGAGTCGGAGCTTTTGCGCTGTCATCCTGCGGCCTATGTGGCGCGGCTGAAGGCGGCGGTGCCTGCGGAGAGGCTGCGGGCGGTCGATGGGGATACCTGGCTGTCTCCGGGTTCGTGGGAGGCGGCGATGCGCGCGGTCGGGGGCGCCTGTGCGGCGGTGGATGCCGTGCTGGGCGGAGAGGCGCGGGCGGCGTTTCTGGCGGCGCGGCCTCCGGGGCATCATGCGGAAGCGGACAGGGCGATGGGGTTTTGCCTCTTCGGCACCGTAGCGATTGCGGCGAAGCGGGCGCTGGATCATCACGGGCTTTCCCGCGTGGCGGTGCTGGATTTCGACGTTCATCATGGCAATGGCACCCAGGATCTGCTCTGGGACGAGGCGCGGGTGCGGCTGGTCTCTTCGCATCAGATGCCGCTTTTTCCCGGCACCGGCTCCGAAGAGGAGCGCGGCGCCCATCGCCAGGTCACCAATCTGCCGCTGCGCCCCGGCTCGGACGGGCGGGCGATGTGGGCAGCCTGGGCGCCCGGGCTGGAGCGGCTGAAAGACTGGAGACCGGAGCTGATCCTGATCAGCGCCGGTTTTGATGCGCATATCGACGATCCGTTGGGTGGCCTTGGCTGGACCACGGCGGATTTCGCCCGGCTGACGCGGGCGATCATGGATCTGGCGGCGGGTTCCGGCGCGGGGGTCGTATCCTGCCTTGAAGGGGGCTATGATCTGAGCGCGCTGGCCGATACGGTCCGCGCGCATGTGAGCGAGCTGAGCAGGACGATGAGATGAGCCAGAAACCCGTTGCGGAGATGAGTTTCGAAGACGCCATGGCGGAGCTGGAATCGGTGGTGGGCCAGCTGGAACGCGGCGATGTCGCGCTGGAACAGTCGATCAGCCTATACGAATATGGCGACAGTCTGAAAAAGCACTGCGCGGCCAGGCTGGCCGAGGCCGAGGCGCGCGTCGAATTGATCCGCGTCCAGGAGGGCAAGGCTGTTGGTACCGCTCCGGCGGAGGGGCTGTGAGCTTTCAGGATCTGCTGAAATCCGACGCCTTGCAGGTGCAGCGCTGGCTGGCCGGTATTCTGGCAGCGCGCGGCGATCTGCCGGTGGTGGAGGCGATGCGTTACGCTTTGCGCGGCGGCAAGGGGCTGCGCGGCTTTCTGGTGCTGGAAAGCGCGCGGCTGCATGGGGTGGCGAATGCAGCCTCTCTGCCGGTTGCGGCTGCGGTCGAGGCGCTGCATGCCTATAGCCTCGTGCATGATGATCTGCCGGCGATGGATGATGATGATCTGCGCCGCGGCCAGCCGACCCTGCATGTGAAATGGGACGAGGCGACCGCGATCCTTGCCGGCGACGCCTTGCAGACGCTGGCATTTGAATTGCTGACCGACCCCGTGATCGGGTCGGCAGAGCGGCGGATCGCGCTGGTCGCGGCGCTGGCCAAAGCCTCGGGTGTCGAGGGCATGGTGCGGGGCCAGGCACTGGATATCGCGGCGGAAACCGCAGACCGGGCGCTGACGCTTACGGAAATCACCACGCTGCAGGCCGGCAAGACCGGCGCGCTGATCCGCTTTTCCGCCAGTGCCGGCGCGCTGATCGCAGGCGCCGATCCAGCCCCTTTGCAGGCCTATGCGGCGGCTCTGGGCCTTGCCTTCCAGATCCATGACGATGTGCTGGATGTGACCGGCGATGCCAATACCACCGGCAAGCGCACCGGCAAGGATGAGGGGCGCGGCAAGGCCACATTCGTCTCGCTATTGGGGCTGGAACCGGCCCGCGCCCGCGCCGAAGCGCTGATCTCGGAGGCCGAGGCGGCCCTTGCCCCTTACGGCGAAAGGGCGGCAAACCTTGTCGCCGCAGCCCGTTTCAGCATATCAAGACTGGCCTGAACACAACTGGCCTGTCTCATCAGGCAAAGCCGCTTCCCGAGGAACATGACCCATGGCAGCATCCCCTTCCATCCTCGACCGGGTGAGCTTCCCGTCGGACATGAAGGCGCTTTCCGATGCCGAATTGCGCCAGCTGGCCGATGAGGTCCGGGCCGAGACGGTTTCGGCGGTCTCGGTCACCGGCGGCCATCTGGGCGCGGGGCTCGGGGTGGTGGAGCTGACCGTCGCGCTCCATGCGGTATTCGACACGCCGAAGGACAAGCTGATCTGGGATGTCGGGCATCAGTGTTACCCGCATAAGATCCTGACCGGGCGGCGCGACCGGATCCGGACGCTCCGGATGGAGGGCGGGCTGTCCGGGTTCACCAAACGATCGGAGAGCCCCTATGATCCTTTTGGCGCGGCGCATAGCTCGACCTCGATCTCGGCAGCGCTTGGTTTTGCCTGTGCCGCGGATCTTGGCGGCGATGCCGGCGACGCGATTGCGGTGATCGGCGATGGCTCGATGTCGGCGGGCATGGCGTTCGAGGCGATGAACAATGCCGGTGCGCTGAAGAAGCGGCTTTTCGTGGTGCTGAACGACAATGAGATGTCGATTGCGCCGCCGGTGGGGGCGTTGTCGGCCTATCTCAGCAAGCTTTATTCCGAGGCCCCGATGCAGGACCTGAAAGAGGCCGCGAAAGGGTTTGTGTCTTTGTTGCCCGGCCCGTTGCAGGAAGGCGCGCGGCGGGCGAAGGAGATGCTCAAGGGTATGGCGGTGGGCGGCACGCTGTTTGAATCGCTGGGCTTTACCTATGTCGGGCCGATTGACGGCCATGATCTCGACCAGCTGCTGCCGGTCTTGCGCATGCTGAAGGCGCGGGCGACCGGGCCGGTGCTGCTGCATGTGCTGACGAAAAAGGGCAAGGGCTATGGGCCGGCCGAGAATTCACCTGATCGCGGCCATGCACGGGCGAAATTCGACCTGGTGACAGGGGAGCAGAAAAAGGCTCCGTCGAACGCGCCATCCTATACGAAGGTCTTCGCCGAAAGCCTGATCCAGGAGGCCGAGCGCGACGAGAAGATCATCGGCGTGACGGCGGCGATGCCGGATGGGACCGGTCTTGACCTGTTTGGCGCCCGGTTTCCGCGCCGGCTGTTTGACGTGGGGATCGCCGAGCAACATGCGGTGACCTTTTCGGCTGGGCTGGCGGCGGGAGGGATGAAACCCTTCTGCGCGATTTATTCCACCTTTTTGCAGCGCGGTTATGACCAGGTGGTGCATGATGTGGCGATCCAGCGGCTGCCGGTGCGTTTCGCCATCGACCGCGCCGGGCTGGTGGGCGCCGATGGGGCGACCCATGCCGGATCGTTCGACGTAGCGTTTCTGGCGAACCTGCCGGGCATGGTGGTAATGGCGGCGGCCGATGAGGCCGAGCTGCGCCATATGGTGGCAACCGCAGCCGCCTGGGATGAGGGCCCGATCGCCTTTCGATACCCCAGGGGCGAGGGGATGGGCGTCGAGATGCCGGCGCGCGGCGCGGTGCTGGAGATCGGCCGTGGCCGCATGCTGCATGAGGGCAATCGTGTGGCGCTTCTCTCCTTTGGGACGCGGCTGGCCGAGGTGCTGAAAGCCGCCGAGGCGCTGGCGGCCCGGGGCCTCGCGCCAACCGTGGTGGATGCGCGCTTTGCCAAACCGCTGGACCAGGCGCTGATCCTGCGACTGGCGCGCGAGCATGAGGCGCTGATCACGGTGGAAGAGGGCGCGGTGGGCGGCTTTGGCAGCCATGTGGCACAGCTTCTGGCGGATGAGGGCCTGTTTGACCGCGGGCTGAAATTCCGCACGATGGTGCTGCCGGATATTTTCATCGACCAGGCCAGCCCGGAGGCGATGTACCGGATCGCCGGCATGGATGCGGCGCAGATCGAGGCAAAGGTCTTGGACGTGCTGGGCGTCGTCACGGCCAGAAACCGGGCCTGACGCCACCCCACGCGCCCGTTTCCTGATCAGGAAACGGCAAAATTCCTGTTCAGGAATTTGTCCGAAATCTGTACAGATTTCGGGTCACAGGCGCAGCGGAGTCAGCAGGGCATCAAACGGCGCCCAGTCCTCGATTTCCAGCCGCACCACCAGCGTCAGGACTTTCGGCCGGAACGACGCCGGCAGCCGCGCTGCGTCTTTTTCAGTCGTTACCAGCTGCGCGCCCAGGAGCATCGCTTCCGCCTCAAGCCGCGCCATCAGCGCGGGCGAAAGCGTCTGGTGATCATCCAGCGCCTCGGCCCGCAGGACCTGCGCGCCCTCGGCCCTGAGCGTCGCAAAGAACTTCTCCGGATTGCCGATCCCGGCAAAGGCCAGAACCCGCTCTCCCTGCCAGTCCATCCCCATCTGCAAAGGCACCAGCCGGCCGCCAAGCCGGGGCAGCTCCGCCATGGCTGGCCCCCATTCACGCCCGAAACGCGCCCGCGCCTCTGCCGTGCCGATCACCAGCAGGGCATCGGCCCGGGCCAGCCCCGCCGCCACCGGCTCGCGCAATGGCCCTGCCGGGATGCAGAGCCCGTTGCCAAAGCCCTGCCCCGCATCCACCACCACCAGCGACAGATCCTTCTCAACGCCCGGATTTTGATGCCCGTCATCCAGCAGGATCACCCCTGCCCCATCCGCGACCGCCGCCTTCACCCCTTCGGCACGGTCCTTCGCCACCCAGACCGGCGCGAAGGGTGCCAGCAACAGCGGCTCATCCCCGACCAGACCGGCGCCGTGGCGGGCCTCATCCACACGCAGCGGCCCCCCGGCCGAACCGCCATAACCCCGCGTCACCACCTGGACGCGATGCCCGCGCGCGCTCAGATGCGCGATCAGCGCCATCACGGTCGGGGTCTTCCCCACCCCTCCGGCATTCAGATTGCCCACGCAAATCACCGGCACCGGCGCGCGGTAACCGGCGCCGCGCCTGAGCCGCCGCGCCGTTGCCGCCGCGTATAATGCCCCCAGCGGCTGCAAAAGCCGTGCCGCGAGCCCGGGCCTCTCCGGCGGGTTACCCCAGAAGCCGGGCGCACGCATCAGGCCCGGCTCCGCGCCGTCGTGCCGGCCAGCGCCTTGCGCAGATCGGCCAGCACCGCCTCGGTCACCTCGGCCCCGTCCGAGACCACGCCCCAGGCCGCCTGGGCCAGCCTTGCCGTCCGGTCGGGCGCCAGCAGATCGCCAAGCGCCTCGCTCAGATCGCGGATCGAGGCCACCGCCCGCGCCGCCCGCGCCGCACCAAGCCGGCCGATCTGCGGACCAAACCCCCCCGGCCGTGGCCCATGCAGGATCGCCGAACCAAGCGCCGCCGGCTCCAGCGGGCTGGTGAGCAGCCCCGTCCCGGACAGGCCACCGCCCAGATAGCTGACCGGGGCCAGCCGATACCAGAGACCCATCTCGGCCAGATCATTCACGATATAGATCGCGGTCTCTGTCTCGGGCTCTTCCTCATCGCTGCGCGAGGCGGTGATCCATCCCTGCCCGGCCAGCTCCCGCGCCAGCGGGCTGGCACGGGCCGGGTCTTCCGGCATCAGGATCAGCAAAAGCCGATGCGCCAGCTGCATCGCATATTGCTGCGCCGCCAGCACCGCGCCTTCCTCGGAACGCGGCACCCGGGCGCCGAACCAGACCGGCCGCGTCACCATCGCATTTGCCAGATATTCACGCTCGGCCTCCAGGCAGGGCAGCGCCAGCGAGCTTTCCTCCATCCGGCCCGAGCCAACCACCCGCGAGGGCGCCAGACCGGCGCGCTTCCAGGCCCGCATCGCCGCCTGATCAATCGCATAAACCCTGGTCAGCGCCGAAATCGCCCGCCGCATCGCGCCCGGAATCCAGCTCTCATGCCCGCGCAGGAACCAGGGATCGCCCGCATCCGCCATGATCAGCAACAGCTTCCGCTCGGCGCATTCATGCAGCAAGGCCGGCCGGATCTCGCCTTCCGAGAACACAACCGCATCGGGGCGCCAGTGGTCGAGAAACTCGCGCACCATCTGCGCGCCTTCTTCCGGAGCCTCGTCAAAAACCACACCCCGGATCCGGGTGCCCGCCGCCTCGCCGGTCATCAGCACAGCGGCGCCGTCTTCTTCGATCAGCCGCCGCGCCAGTTCCCGCATCGCCGAAAGCGACGCCTGGCCCGGCACATGCAGCCAGACCAGCCCACCTTTGGGACGGACCTGCCGTTCGGCACGGCTTCGGGTCCGGCGGCCCGTTGCCGGCCACCAGCCTCTGGACGGGGTGGACGCCATATATCAGCCGGCCTGTGCTGCCGGCGGCGCGGTCAGCTCTTCATCCCTGAGCCGGTGCAGATGCGCGATGAAATAGCGCGTATGCGCATCATCGACGGTGCGCTGCGCTTCTGCCTTCCAGGCGCGACAGGCGCTTTCGTAATCGGGAAACATACCCACGATATGGATCTTGTCCGCATCGCGGAACTGGGTCGAATCCGGCGAGACCAGCTCGCCGCCAAACACCAGATGTAGTCTCTGAGCCATGATATTCCTTCCCGACGGCTGGGCGGGGCCGTCTGTGCCGGCCTGGCGCCACCCCCTGTTCTACAGCGCCATCGCTGCGGGGAAAAGCCAGCCGCCCGATCTGAGGAAACTCTTACCTTGATATGAACGCAATCCCCGATCACAATGCGCGCAAATGCCCGTAATCGGGCCATTCCAGGAGAACTTTATATGGATCTGAACAATATTTCCGGAACCAACATCATCCTGGTGGCGATTGCCGTCTTTGTCATTCTAAGCATTTTCCTTGGCGTTCGCATCGTGCCGCAATCGGAAAAACATGTGGTGGAACGCTTTGGCCGGCTGAAATCGGTGCTGGGGCCGGGGATCAACTTCGTGGTGCCCTTCCTGGACCGCGTCGCCCATCGCGTTTCGGTGCTGGAGCGCCAGCTGCCCTCGGCAAGCCAGGATGCCATCACCGCCGATAACGTGCTGGTCAAGGTGGAAACCTCGGTCTTTTACCGCGTGACCGAACCGGAAAAGACCGTCTACCGGATCCGCGATATCGACGGCGCCATCGCCACCACCGTCGCCGGCATCGTGCGCTCGGAAATCGGTAAACTCGAACTCGACCAGGTGCAATCCAACCGCTCGCAACTGATCGAGCGGGTGAAAGAACAGGTCGCGGCCATGGTCGATGACTGGGGCGTCGAAGTGACCCGGGCCGAGATCCTTGACGTGAACCTCGATGATGCGACACGTTCGGCGATGCTGCAACAGCTGAATGCCGAACGCGCCCGCCGCGCCCAGGTCACCGAGGCCGAAGGCAAGAAACGCGCCGTGGAGCTCCAGGCCGATGCCGAGCTTTACCAGGCCGAGCAACAGGCAAAAGCCAAGCGCGTCACCGCCGAGGCCGAAGCTTTCGCCACCGCCGTGATCGCCGCCGCCATCGCCGAGAACGGCATCGCCGCCGCGCAATATCAGGTGGCGCTGAAACAGGTCGAGGCGCTGGAATCGGTCGCCAAAGGTCAGGGCAAGCAGACGATCCTGATCCCGGCCCAGGCGCTTGAGGCCTTCGGCAATGCATTCAACATGTTGAAAGGCAAGTGATGGATCAGATCTGGAGCACCTGGTGGGCCTGGATCGTGCTGGGCCTCGCGCTTGGCATCATCGAGGTGATCGTGCCGGGCTATATCTTTGTCGGCTTTGCGGTCGGTGCGGCGTTGACCGGACTGCTGGTTCTGGTCGGTATCCCAGCCGGGCTGCCCCTTTTGCTGGCGATTTTCGCGGTTCTGTCGCTTATCTCATGGCTGGTGATCCGTCGGCTGCTGGGCACACGCGAGGGCCAGGTGAAGGTCTGGGATCGCGATATCAACGAAAATCCGTAAGAATGGGATAACCGGCTTATGACCGGCTTCAGCGGCGCCAAAGCCGCGCTTTTCCACCGGGAAGAGGGAGAGGCGCGACTTTTGACCTATCTGCGCGACGATTTCCCGCATTTGCCCTGGCCCGGATACTGGGATCTGCCCGGCGGCGGGCGAGAGGGGGATGAAAGCGCTGAAACCTGCCTTCTGCGCGAGCTATACGAGGAATTCGGCCTCACCCTGCCGGCCGCACGTCTGGCGCACCGGACAGAATTCCCACCCATGGCCGGCGGCACATTGCCCGGGATTTTCTTTGCCGCCGAGATCACCGGGGACGAGATCGCCGGCATCCGTTTCGGCACCGAGGGCCAGCGGTGGGAAATGATGCACCTCGCCGATTACCTCAGCCATCCCCGCGCCATCCCGGCATTATGCGAACGCCTGCGCCTCGTCGCGCCGCTTTATGGTTTTGACGCCACCGGGCAGCCAGTCTGACTATCCGGCAGCGCGTACAGAACCCTGGATCCAGGACCGAAGGATCGTCATTGGAAACGCTGCAACTATGGCTGACAGTCTGCACTCCTGAAGACAGGAGGTCTGAGCGGCCCTGAAACCATGCCGCGACAGGCTGCCTGACAGCCCGAAAGGCACCAGCACTCCATCAGGCGCCGCGAAGTCGCAGGGTTTCACACGCGGCTGCACAGAGCAGGCAATGCGGCGGCAACGAGGCCCGCCAGATGGCCGCGTGAGCCGATATTGCCTGGAAATTGCGGGCGCATTCTGCCCTGGCCCTGCCGGCGCTCCTGAAAGGCGGATCCAGCCATCTGTCGGGCAAGTGCGCCGGAATAGTGGCTTGCCAAAGCGTCACCAACAGCCCGAAAACAGCGAAGATCCAGGCCTTGCCCTCTCAGACGACCCCAAGGCCGGCCAGCAACTTCTGGTGCAAGGCGGGGGGCGCGGCCAGGACACCGTCGCTTTGCGCCCCGGCGCGGTTGAAGACCAGCGCATCACCCCGGCGGTCGGTGACCACGCACCCCGCAGCCGAAGCGATCATGCTGCCGGCTGCGGCATCCCATTCCCAGGTCGGGCGCAGGGTCAGCATCGCATCTGCCCGCCCCTCGGCAGCAAGGCAAAGCCGATACGCGAGAGATGAGCGGAACACCCGTTTCACCTCGGGCACCCCGCCCGGCCATTGCGCCGGGTCGAGATTGATGCGGTTGGTCATCACGCTGGCGCCGGTCAGATCCGCGCGCGAGGAGGCCCGGATCTCGCGGCCATTGCACAAAGCCGGCCCGCCACGGCAGGCGGTATAGGTCAGATCACGCGCCGGCAGATGCACCACGCCCGCCACCACGCGGCCCGCCCTGACCAGTGCAAGCGACAGCGCGAATTCCTTCTCACCCGCAAGAAAGGCGCGGGTGCCGTCAATCGGGTCGACGATAAACACATCTTCATGCGCCAGCCGCGCGAGATCATCCGGGGTTTCCTCGGACAGCCAGCCATAAGAGGGGCGCGCCGCCAGCAGCGTCTCGCGCAGGCTGCGATCAACGGCCAGATCGGCCTCGGAAACCGGACCGGCATCGCCCGGCTTTTCCCAGGCCTCCGGCGCGCGGCGCCAGTAGATCAGCGCAATCGGTCCGGCGGCCCGCGCCGCGCGTTCCAGCAGATCGAGGTCTTCGGCATCGCGACCAGGCCCCAAATCACGCTCCGGCAATGGTCATTCCGTCGATCAGGATCGAGGGCACCCGGATCGCCAGATGTGGCCTTGCATCATTGGCTGGTATGATCCGCCCCAGCATATCGCGCAGATTGCCCGCGATGGTGCATTCATGCACCGGATGCGACAGAAGGCCATTCTCGACCCACCAGCCCGAGGCCCCGCGCGAATAATCCCCGGTCGTCGGATTGATGGTCGACCCGATCAGCGAGGTGACCAGGAGCCCCGTCCCCATCTGCGCAATGAGATCATCGCGGCTGGCGGCGCCGGGCGTCAGCTCCAGATTGGTGGTTCCGGGCGAAGGCGGCGCCGAGGGGCCGCGCATCGCATTGGCGGTGGGGGCGCGGCTCAGCCGGCGCGCGGTCGCCAGATCCAGCACCCAATGGGTCAGCACCCCATCCGCCACAAAATCCTTGGCAAAGGTGGCAAGCCCTTCGGCATCGAAAAACCGCGAGGAAGAGCCGCGTTTGCGCAAGGGGTCCTCACGCAGCGAAACGCCCGCGGGCAGCACCGGCCTGTCCATCAGATCGCGCGCCCAGGAGGCGCCGCGCGCCACCGCCTCGCCATTGATTGCGCCCAGCAGATGCCCGATCAGCGAAGAGGCGACCCGCTCGTCATAAAGCACCGGGAAAGTGCCGGTCGGCGGCTTGACCGCGCCAAGGCGTTGCAGCGCCCGCCCGGCCGCAAGGCTGCCGATCCCGGCAAGGTCGGGCAGATCGCCGACCCAGGGACGGGATTCGCCGGCATAGTCGCGCTCCATTCCGGTGCCCTGGCCGCAGAAGGCAACCACCGTGCGGCTGTGTCCGCTGCGGCCATAGCCGCCGGCGAAACCGTTTGTCTGCGCGACATGCAGGGCGCGGCGCGAAAAGGTGGCCGAAACCTCGGCCTGGGTGATGCCATCGACCGCCAGCGCTGCCGCCTCAAGCCCGCGCGCGGCGGCCTCAAGCCCGGCAGCATCGGGATCGGCGCTGTCATCTTCCAGCTCAAGCCCTGCCGCATCGCGCAGCGCCGACAGCTGCTCCGCCCCGGCCAGGCTGATCGCGCTGTCCTCGGGCGCCTCGCGCGCCATGGCGACCGCGCGTTCCGCCAGCGCGGCAATCGTCGCCGCCGAGATATCCGAGGCCGAAACACAGGCCTGGCGCTGGCCGATCAGCACGCGCAGCCCGATATCGGTTCCCTCGGCGCGTTCGGCCTGTTCCAGCTGGCCCTGGCGGATATCGACCGACAGCGCCGTGCCGCGCACCGCCAGCGCATCGGCCTGATCAGCCCCCGCCTTGCGCGCAGCGGTCAAAAGGGCCTGGGTCAGTTCGGCAAGCTCGGGCGCGGACATGCATCATCCTCCGTGGAACAGGGCAGAGGTAGTCTGCCCCGGCGTCTGGCGCAAGACATGCCAGCCTCCGGGCGGGCTCCGGGCGGCTCTGGGCTGGCCCTTTGGCCCGCTTCGGTCAGGGGCGGGAACCGGCGCCGTCAGCGGATTTTGATCCCGTTCAGGAACAGCCCCTTTTCGCGGAAATCAATCTCGGTATGCAGGGTGTCGGGCGCCTCTCCGGCCCGGCCAATCATCAAAAGCGCGGCGCGGGCGCCCTGGATTTCCTGCTCACCAATCTGCCCCGCCTTCGCCATCAGGTCGATCAGCCCATAGGCACCGGTGGTCAGGACCGAGATCCGCCCCGAAGGCAGCGGCAGCCCGTCAAAGGTGGTCAGATCACTGAAATCAAAGCCCAGGCCCCCCTGGCCCGCCGAAAGAACCCCAAGACCCGCAAGTTTCATCTCGTTGATCTTAAAGCTGAACTCGGTGAAGGGCAGGCCGGTCGCGCCCGGCACCCAGCCGGGTTTCAGCGCCTCGGGCGGCAGCGCATAGCGACCGCTCAGATCCAGCGCGAGCGTCAGCGGGTCCTGCGGCAGCCCGACCCCGTTGCCGACCAGTTTCCACATCTCGTCAGACATGGTGATATCGCGCATCACATAGGCGGCCGACCAGTTCTGGGGCCGGGTCAACCCGTTCAGCCCGACCTCAAAGCCGATGCGGTATTCACCGATCCCGTAGCTCATGCTGTCAGCCGGGAAATCGGGAATATCGCCCCTGATCAGGAAATCCGACCCTTTCAGCACCGAGGAATAGCTGATCTTCGTCGCGTCGATGCCAAGCATGAATTCCAGCGTGGCAAAGCCGATATCCCAGCTTTTGGGCGTCGTGGCCGTGGTGTTCACTTCGCCGGTGAATTCGGTATCGCCCAGCGACAGGCTGACATTGCCGCGCATCCCTGCATCCAGCAAGGCAAGCCAGGCCGCGACCGGGAAATCGCCGCCCGACATACCCGCATCGACCGCCTGCATCGCCGGTGAATTGACCGGCATGGCGCCCGAAAACGCCGCCGAGGATTTCCCCATTTTCGCGGCCATCATCGCTTTGCCATCGGCGCCTTTGCCGGCGGACATATCGGCACTGAGGCCGTCAAAGGAAAGGGCCGCATCAATCATCGGCACATCGGTCGCAAGATCCTGGAGATAGCGCAGGCCGAAACCGTCCAGCACCGCGCTGGCCTTAACCTCGCCCTCGTATTCCGGCAGCGGGGGCAGGAAACGATCAAGGGTCAGCGTGACCTTCGGCGCCGCTGCCTGGAATTCGGCACGCTCGCCCAGCCCCTGCACGACGAGGTTCAGATCGGGCGCATCGACAGTGACAAAGACCTTTTGCGGCCGATCCGCAGCGCCAGGGGCATCGGGGGAGGCGTTGGCAGGCGGCTCGGGCAGTTCGAACATCAAGGGGAAGCGGTCGGGCAGGATCACCGCCACCGAACCATCGGCCTGGTTGACCAGCTTCATCTCTTCCAGTTGCAGGGTCCCGGCCTCGTCGCCCATATCAAGGCGCAGATTGGCAAGGATCATCCGGTTGCCCTCGCGGCTTTCTTCGGCGCTGAGCGTGCCGCCGGCCAGCGCGACCCCATCCTGCCAGGCCGCCCACAGCTCCTGGGCGGTGACCCCCTGGGCCATGGCCATGGGCGCAAGCGCTGTCATCAGGACGAAAGACCCGGCAAGGGCGGTGGAGGTGCGAAGCGATGAGGTCATGTCAGGATATTCCAGGGAAAAGGACGCGCAAGCGGGGCCCCTGCCCCGCCACTGACGGGTTACATAAGCTGCTGGCCGTTAACAAAAAGGCCCTTGTTGCGGAATTCGATCCCGGTCGTCAGCTGATCGGGGCCGGCGCCGGGGCGGGTGAACATCGCCATCCCCATCCGAATGCCGGTCAGATCATTGGCGCTGACCACCCCAAGCGCCACCAGCTTGTCCAGCAGCGCCGAAACGCCTGAGAGATTGACGGTGATCTTGCCCTCGGGCGCCGGGAAACCCTGAAAGGTTTCGCGATCAGTGTTGTCAAAGGTCAGCGCGCCACTGGCATCGACACCGGCCCCGGCGAATTTCACCAGCACCTGGCGCAAAGCCAGCGAGTCGAGCCGCAGCGGCATCTCACCACCCGCCATCGGTTCATCTGTCGCAGTGTTGAAGACATCGTAGAGCCAGGCGCCCTTGCCGGTCAGATCGACGATCATACTCGCCGGCTCGCGCGTCAGTACCGCACCGGGATCGAAGATGGTCCACAATGCCTCGGACAGGGTCACGTCGGTCAGCCGCATCAGATAGCTGAAATCAGCGGCTTCGACAGACGGGCCGGCCGGCATCAGGATCCGCTGGGTCACCTCGGCAAAGGCGACACGGCCATCCTGCATATCCTTGCCAGGGGCCTCGAACAGCACATTGCCGCCCATCATCGTCATCCCATAGCCAAGATTGGCCCGGTTCATCAGGAAGCCCATATCCGAACTGTCGAGCCTGGCCGAAAGCTTGACGGGGCTGCCCGCCTCGACAGCATCGACATCCAGAACCAGCGCGCCGGTGGTCAGCGACATATCGAATTCCGCCCCCGCGGCGATGGCTGCGCTCAGATTCGCCATCGCTTCGGGGGGCAGGAAAGTGCCCGCCATCGCGCTTTTGGCGCCATCAATCGTCATGGTCACCGAGTAAGTCGATTTATCTTCGGGCCTGGTGCCGGAGATGGTCAGCGCCACCGGACCGATTTCCGACTTCATGTCGATCTTGTAATCGGCGCCCGGAACCTGGGTCAGCAGGTAATGGCCCGATATGCGCGCAAGGCTCGCGCTCAGCTGAATATCCTGGACGGTGCCCTGATTGTCATGCGCCTCAACCAGTTTCACAGAGACTTCCGGCTGGCTGAAATCGTAGCGGACCGCCTCTGCCGTGCCCGAGGCGATGACTTCGCCGCCGGGCGACTGGCTCATCTCGATGACGGCATTCGGCTTGCCCGGCTGCGCCCTGGCCTCGTTATATTCGTAGCGGAGAACCTTTGGGAACTGCACCAGCACAGAGCCATCGCCGCGATCCGTCAGGATCACGCTTTCGAACTGGCCTTTCAGCGTAGCGCCGGCCTCGCCTCCGGTGCTGGTGATCTCGATGCCGCGGATTTCCAGCGCCGCGCCATTGCGCGTTTCGGACCGGGTGGTCAGGGTCGCGTCCGAGCCGATGCTGAGCTTCCAGTTGTTCCAGACCTCTTCGGGGGTCACGGCCTGGGCCGCCTGCAGCGGGATCACGATGGCAAGCACAGTTGCCGCAGAAATGGTCCAGCGTTTCATCCCTATCCCCGATCAGAAAAATCACCCCGTTATGGTCTGCCCTGGACACAGGCGCGTCAAGGGGCGGTTGACATGACCCGCCTGCGATTCAATTGACAATTTCGACAGGCCAGAGGTGGCGGCAGCAAGGGACGACCAGCATGATTGCAACCGAAGACCAGGGCGCTTTGCGGATCATCCGCCTGAACCGCGCCGACAAGGCCAATGCGCTGACCCATGCGATGCTGGACGCGGTGGCGCAGGCGGCGGCAACCGCCTGGGAGGCCGGGATCAGGGTGCTGATCCTGACCGGCGAGGGCCGCGTCTTCTCGGCCGGCGCCGATCTTGAGGCGGTTGGCCAGGGGCTGGGGCGCGATCCGGTCTGGGAACGGGCCTCGGGCGCGATTGCCGGCTTTCCCGGCCTTTCCATCGCCGCGCTGAACGGCACTCTGGCGGGCGGCGCCTTTGGCATCGCGCTGGCCTGCGATCTGCGCATCGCGGTTCCGGGCGCGAATTTCTTTTACCCGGTGATGCGGCTTGGCCATTTGCCGCAACCCTCGGACCCCGGACGGCTGATCCGGCTGATCGGCCCGGCCAGGGCGCGGATGATCCTGATGGCCGGAGCGAAGATCGGCGCGGAAGAAGCGCTGGCCTGGGGTCTGATCGAGCGCATCGTCCCGGCAGAGGCGCTGATGGAAACCGCCGCCCTGCTGGCAAAAGACGCGCTGGAAGCGGCGCCCGACCACCTGGCCGCGATTGCCGGCATGACGCTCTGAACGCGGGCGAGAGGGGCGGGTTCAGCGCCCCCCGACCCGGTCGGTGACCTCGGACGGATAGGGAAAGCTGGTGATCTCGTCCAGAATCGCCAGCGCACCGGCGATCAGCGCCCGGATGCCGTCACGATGTTCCGGGTCGATCGCCGGGCCCGGGGCGGGCTGGTCGCGCGCGGGCAAGACAGTATCGGCCACCGCGACACAGTGAAAGGCGATGGTCAGCATCAGCCAGCGCGCCTGGGCAAAGCTGAGGCCGCGCATCCGGGCCAGATCTTCCTGATGCCCCACGATTTTCTCCGTCATCGCGCGTGTGATCCTGTCGCCGCGCAAAAGCCAGGGCGCGATGCCCGGATGCGCCGCAACGAGGCGCCAGATCGAGTCCGCGAAATCCCACAGCCAGGTGGCCAGCGGCGTTTCTGGCCCCGGCGGCGGGAAGTCCCAGCGCAGAAAGGCCGCCTCGGCCACCAGGGTCCGCAACTCGCCAAGGCCGCGCACATGTTTGTAAAGCCCCATATGGCTGACCCCCAGCCGCGCCGCGACCCCCACCACCGTCAGATCGTTCAGCCCGATGGCAATGCCCGCATCGGCAATCCTGTCGCGGGTGATGGTTGCGGGCCGGCCCTTCCCCGGCGGGGGATTGCTGAGACTCATGGCTTCCCTTTCTGATCCAAAGCATCTTCCGCCCCTGCGGCCTGATCGGGAAGGTAGCGCATGTTATTAATTTTATCCAATAAATTCGGCATCTTGTCGCAAGATGTCGCAAGAAGTTGACGGTTTCTGTCAATTGGTTTATAGGCCTGAAACCATATTTAGTTTAGCATAATGCAACTAAATACCGCAGGGACAATGACCATGAACCAACCCGACCAGCATTGCGGGCCTTTCAGGCTCACCCTTACGCCTTCGCCCCGGTTCCGGCCCGGCATCAGAACGCTGCTGCTGAGCTCGATGCTGACCGGGTTCGCCCTTGTGCCCCTGCTGGGTCTGCCCGCCGGTGCCCAGACCACCGAAGAGGATGAGGCGGCGAAGAAAGAGGGGCCGGTCTCACTTGGCACCATCGTGCTGCAGGCCGGCAGCATGCCCGCGCCCTATGCCGGCGGCCAGGTGGCATCGGGCAGCGCGGTCGGGATGCTGGGCAATAAGGATGTGCTGGATACGCCTTACAGCACCGTCGCCTATACCGAAGATTATGTGCAGAACCGCGAGGCCCAGGATGTTGGCGCGGTGATCGGTGCGACCGATCCTTCGGTCTATGTGCCGAACAAGCGCAATATCTTTGAAACCTATACGATCCGCGGCTTTTCCAGCTCGGCCGATGATCTGACCTTTGGCGGGCTGATCGGGATGGCGCCCAATATGCGTGGCACCACCGAAATGGCCGAGCGGGTCGAGGTGCTGAAAGGCCCCTCCACCTTCCTTTACGGCATGCCGCCCGGCGGCAGTGTCGGCGGTGCCGTGGCGCTGCAACCCAAGCGCGCAGGCGATGAGGCCCTGACCCGCCTCACCTCGACCTACAGTTCAGACAGCCTTTACGGCCTTCATGCCGATATCGGCCGCCGCTTTGGCGCGAATAAGGAATGGGGGGTCCGGGTCAACGCGGTCTCGCGCGATGGCGATACGGCGGTCGATGGCGAGAAACACGGAATGACTATGGGTTCGCTGGCGCTGGACTGGCGCGGCGAGCGGGCCCGGGTCTCGCTGGATTATTACAATATCCGCGAGAAGATGAAGGGTATCAACTATTTCGGCGTCTCGGCCGGGGCGGCGGTCACCGTGCTGCCCGATCCGCGCGACGGAACGAATACCCTTGCCGCGCCCTGGGCCTTCAACACCAATTCGACCGAGACCGTCATCCTGCGCAGCGAAATCGACCTGTCGGATTCGGTGACCGCCTGGGCCAGCTATGGCCATAAATCGGGCGGCTATGACGCGCTGATCACCTCCAGCCAGATCACCAGCAATGCGGGTGCGCTTTCGGTCAGCGGTGTGCGGTCAAAACGCGATGGCACCCAGAAATCCGGCGAAGCGGGGATCCGGGGCAGTTTCATCACCGGCCAGGTCGGCCATGACTGGGTGGTGACCGCAACCAGCTACGATTCCTCGAACACCTTCAAGGACAGGCGGTTCGGGGTCAGCTCGGTCACCAGTATCGCCAATCCCGACTGGGGCCTCGCCCCGGACCTGAGCGCCTATGACGCCAGCGGCCCGACCTCGATTTTGAACCTGAAGCTGACCAGCCTCGGCCTGTCGGATACGCTGAAATTCATGGATGACCGGCTGCAGGTGACCATCGGTCTGCGCTATCAGACGGTGAAAAGCTCGACCATCGCGATCAGCACGGCGGGCGTCTACAGCCAGACCGCCAGTTACGATTCCAGCAAGACCTCGCCCGCCATCGCCTTTGTGTATAAGGCCAGCGAGCAGCTCTCCTTCTACGGCAATTATATCGAGGGGCTGAGCGCCGGTCAGACTGCCCCCGCTACCGCGCTGAACGCGGGCGAGGTGCTGCCGCCCTATCAGACCAGGCAGGTCGAGATCGGGGCGAAATGGGATCTGGGCAACCTGACCACCACGGTCGCGCTGTTCCAGATCGAAAAGCCAAGCGCCTATCTCGATCCGGTGACGCTGATCTATGGTGTCTATGGCGAGCAGCGCAATCGCGGCATCGAGCTGAACGCGTTCGGCGAAGTCCAGGACGGGCTGCGGCTGCTGGGCGGGATCTCTTATACCGATGCCAAAGTGACCCAGGCCAGCACGGCGGCCACCACCGGCAAGACAGCGGCGGGAACACCCGCTTTCATGGCCAAGCTGGGGGTGGAATATGACCTGCCCTCGCTGCCGGGTCTGACGCTCAGCGCCAATGTGAACCATACCGGCAAGCGCTATGCGAACAACACCAACACGCTCTCGCTGCCCTCGTTCACCGTGCTGGATATCGGCGCGCGCTATGAGACCGAGATGCGGGGTAACCCGCTGGCGCTCCGCGCCACGGTGCAAAACATCACCGATGAGGCCTATTGGGCCGGCGGCAACCTGGCGGGCGGCTACGGCGCGCCGCGCACGGTGCTCCTTTCGGCCTCGGTCGATTTCTGAGCGGGCCAGCCCCGAAGAAACCGCCTCCGCAGCGGCCCCCGGGCTCTGCGGGGGCCTCGTTCATCCGCCCCGCCACCGACCTGATCTGATGACGCGTCTTGCGCTGCCTTTGACCTTCCTCGCACTCTGCCTTGCCTCGGTCCTGACCGGGGTAAGCGGGATGAGCCTTGCCAGCCTTTGGGCGCTGAATCCGGAGGCCTGGCTTACGCTGACCGCCAGCCGGTTGCCGCGTCTGGCGGCGGTGGTGCTTTGCGGGGCCGGGCTGGCGGTTTGCGGCATCATCTTGCAGCAGATCCTCAGGAACCGCTTTGTCGAACCCGCCACCACCGGCGGGCTGGAGGCTGCAAAGCTGGGGATCCTTATGGCGATCACGCTGGCGCCGGGGCTGGGCCAGGTCAGCCGCATGGCACTGGCGATGGTGTTTTGCCTGGTGGCGGGTCTTGTGTTTGTCGTGATCATCAGCCGTATCCGCTTTCGCGACACGGTTTTCGTGCCGGTGGCGGGACTGATCTATGGCGCCGTGCTGGGGGCGCTGGCCGAATTCTACGCCTGGTCGCATAACATCCTGCAAGACATGCAGGGCTGGATGCTGGGCGATTTCTCACGGATCGTGCAGGGCAATTACGAGATCATCTGGCTGATCCTGCCCGTCGTCGCACTCACCTATGCCTTTGCCCATCGCTTTACCATTCTCGGGATGGGAGAGGAGGCCGCGACCAGCCTTGGTCTGCGCTATGGTGCCATGGTGGCGCTTGGGCTGGTGCTGGTCTCTGCCACGGTGGCGGCAACGGTGATCGCCGCAGGAACCATCCCCTTTATCGGCCTTGTGGTGCCCAATCTGATCCGGCTGCGCCATGGCGACAACCTGGCGCGCACCCTGCCGCTGGTGGCGGTCGGGGGGGCCACGCTGCTCCTGGCCTGCGACCTGATCGGGCGGGTGGTGATCTGGCCCTATGAGGTGCCGGTCGGGCTGACGGCGGGCGGCATCGGCGGGCTGATCTTTCTGATCCTGATCCTGCGGAGAGGAAGATGAGCCCCCTTCCCCCCGAAACCGCCGCTGGCAGGCGGCACCCGCTGGCCGTTCTGATCCTGGTGCCGGCGGGCCTTGTGCTGCTGGCGGCGCTTTATGTCCTGGCCGGGTCGGGGTTTGATTTCGGCTATGTGATCCCGCGCCGGCTGATGAAACTGGCCGCGATGGGGATCGGCGGCGTCGCGGTGGCGCTGTCCTCGATCACCTTCCAGACCCTCGCCGGCAACCGCATCCTGACCCCCGCCGTCATGGGATATGAGGCCGTGTGCCTGATGACCCAGGCCCTGCTGGTGCTGGCGCTTGGCACCGGGAGCCTCGCCCTTCTCGGCGGCCAGGGCACGATCCTGATCACGCTGGTGGCCATGCTGGCCTGGTCTTTGCTGCTGGATCAGACCCTGTTTCGCCGGGCGGCGGGGGATGTCTGGTTCCTGATGCTGGTGGGCATCGTGCTGACCATGGTGATCACCACCTTCACCCAGTTCATCCAGTTGCGCATCAGCCCCGGCGAGTTCGCGATCTTCCAGGGCTTTGCCCAGGTCTCCTTTGACCGGGCCGAGCCGCTGCGCCTGATATCCTCGGGGCTGATGCTGGCGCTGGTCACCGGGCTTTTGTGGCGCCGCGTGCCGGTGCTGGATGTGCTGGCGCTCGGGCGGGAGCAGGCGATCTCGCTGGGCATCGACCACCCGCGCGAGCTGCGCCTGCTGCTGGCGCTGGTGGCGGTGCTGGTGGCGATTTCGGCCAGCCTGATCGGCCCCACCGCCTTTATGGGCATCTTTGTCGCCAATATCGCCCGCGCCATCGCGCCGGGTCCAGGACATCGCCTGACCCTGCCGCTGGGCGCGGCGGTGGCGGTGGGGCTGCTCCTGCTGGCCGAGCTGATCGCGGGCCAGATCTTTGACCACCGCACCACCGCCGGCATCCTCGTCAACCTGATCTGCGGCGCCTGGTTCCTGGCGCTGATATTGCGCCGCCGCAGTTTTGCATGAACCGGACCCCGCCATGATCACCGTCACCGACCTTTCCCGCCACCATGGCCCCCGCAGCGTCCTGTCCGGGCTGAGCACCGCCTTCCCCGCCGGCACGCTGAGCGCGATCATCGGCCCGAACGGGGCGGGAAAATCCACGCTGCTGATGCTGATGGCGCGGCTTGCCGCCCCCTCGGGCGGGCGGATCACCCTTGGCGGCCAGGACATCACCGCGATCCCGCCAGGCGATTTTGCCCGCCAGGTCGCCACCCTGCGCCAGTCCCCTGCCATCGATCTGCGGCTGACGGTCGAGGACCTGGTCGCCTTTGGCCGCTTTCCCTATAGCCGCAGCCGGCCCGACGCCGCCGATCGCCGCGCGATTGACGAGGCGATCGGCTTCCTCTCGCTTGGCCCCTTGCGGCGCGCGCTGATCGACGAGCTGAGCGGCGGCCAGCGCCAGATGGCCTTTCTCGCCATGACAATCGCCCAGACCACGCCCTGTCTTTTGCTGGACGAGCCGCTGAACAATCTCGACATCCACCATGCGGCCGGGATCATGCGCGCGCTCCGCGCCCTGTGCGAGGATCAGGGCCGGACCGTGATCACCGTGATCCATGACATCAATTTCGCCGCCAACAGCGCCGATCACATCCTCGCGCTGAAACACGGTCGCCTGCATTCCTCGGGCAGCGTGGATCAGGTCGTTACCGAGGCCAATCTGCAAGACCTCTACGGTCTGGATTTCCGGATTCTGCCCCGCCCGAACGGGCGGATCTGCGACTATTTCACCCCGAAAGGAGAAGCGGGATGACCCGTTCCACCCCCCTTGGCCGCTGGCTCATCCTGCTGGCAGCCACCTGTTTCATTACCCCTCCGGCCATCGCCGAAACGCCGGTCACGGTGGAGCATGCGCTTGGCACCACCGTGATCGAAAAGCGGCCCGAACGGGTGGTGGCGCTGGATATGAACGAGCTCGACTTCCTTGACCGGCTGGGCGTGCCGGTCATCGGCACCGCCAGGGATTTCGTGCCGCATTTCCTGGCTAAATACCGCGATGATCCAGCGGTGGCGGATGTGGGCATGATCGTGAAGCCCAATGTCGAAAAGGTTTATGCGCTGCAGCCCGACCTGATCCTGATGACCTCGCTTCAGGCCGAATATTACGCCGAGATGAGCAGCTTTGCCCCGGTGATCCATTACGATGTCGACTACCGCGACAGCAGCTCCGGCCATATCAGGGTGGTGAAAGAGCATTTCCTGACCCTCGCCCGGATCTTCGGCAAGGAAGACGTGGCCCAGGCGGAAATTGCAGGGCTGGAGGCAAAGATCACCGGACTGCGCGCGCTGACCGAAGCGCGACCCGAACGGGCCTTGTTGGTTTTGCACAATAATGGCGGCTTTTCTGCCTTTGGGCTGCATTCACGCTATGGCTTTGTCTTTGATGCCTTTGGCGTCAAAGCCGCGAATGAGGCCTCAGAGACCGGGCTGCATGGCCAGCCTGTCACCAGCGAGTTCATCCAGGCCGTCAATCCCGACATCATCTATGTGATCGACCGCACCGCCGTGATGGAACGCCGCCCGGTGCTGGATGCGGCCACGATTGAAAACCCGCTCTTGCGCGAGACCGCCGCCTGGAAGGCAGGCAAGGTGATCTTCGTCGATCCCGAGGCCTGGTACACCACCGCCGCCAGCATCACACCGCTTGAGATCATCATCAGCGATATCCGCAAGGGCTATGAGTGAGCGCAAGCCCGGGCGGTCTCTTGCCATGGCCGCCCGGGGCTGCGAAACCCCGGCTGTCGCTTCCCGACGAAGGAACTGGTCCAATGCTGCAAAAACCTGTCGCGCAAGGCATTTACGAGATCGTTTATTCGCCCCGTCAGCGGGCGGTGTTTGTGGCCTCGGCCGGCGGGCGGGGAGAGGCGGCGGATCCGGCGCGGATCCTGAAGCTCGACCCCGAAACGCTTGACATGCTGGATGAGATCGCGCTGCCCGGGCGGGGCTTCGGCCTTGTGCTGGATGATGCGGCGGACCGGCTTTACATCAGCGACGCCACCGAAGCGACGATCACCGTCGCCGATACCAGCCGCTGCCGGGTGCTGGGCCAGGTGCGGCTTACTGAGAAGCGCGTCGATGCCAATGGGCGCGAGGGCTTCCCCTTCCATTGCCGCGAACTGGCCGTCGATCCGGCGGCAGGGCTGCTTTACGCGCCCTGCCATTCGATGGAAGACAGCGTGCTTTGCGTGATCGACACCACAAGCCTTGAGGTGCAGACCCGCCTCTCCGGTTTCGGCTTTGTCGCCACCGGCATCGCGACCGATCCGGCGCGGGGGCGGCTTTTTATCTCGAATGCCGAGGGGCAGCTGTTCACGGTCGCAACGCAGGGCCCACAGACTGGTGGCCCGCAGATCACCGCGACCCGGGCCACGGCGGGGGATCAGCTGATGAACCTCGCGCTGGATCATCAGGGCGGCCGGCTTTTCGCGACCGATCAGGGGCATGACTTCTTTGAAACGCTCTGGGCGCGGCACCGGCCGGGCTATCAGCGCAAAGGGCCGGGCAATCAGCTTCTGGTCCTGGAGGCCGCAACGGGGGAGGAAATCACCCGGCTCCCGACCGGCACCGGCCCGCTGGCGGTGCTTTACGATGCGGGGCGGCAGCTGATCTGCGTCACCGATCGCAGCAGTGGCTCGGTCAGCCTGTTCGAGGGCGAGAGCTATGCGCTGAAAGACCGGATCGCATTGCAGGGCCACCCGAACAGCCTCGCACTGGATGGTCAGGGTGGGGTCCTTTATGTCACGGTGAAACAGGGCGAGACCGGCACCCCGGATGCGCCCGATCAGGTGGCGCGGATTCCGCTGGCGGGCTGAGAGACCCTTCTTCCCCGCTCCTTCTTCCCCGGCCCTTCTTGCTCCCCGGCGTTTTCGCGGGCAAGAGTGACAGCGGCACAGCGCAGGGACAGGCCCGATGCAGGATCAACCCGATGCCCTGGTGATCGGGGCAGGCCCCGCCGGGCTGATGGCGGCGGAGGAGCTGGCGCTGGCCGGGCGGCGCGTGGTGATCTGCGAGGCGAAACCCAGCCCCGCGCGCAAATTCCTGATGGCGGGAAAATCCGGGCTGAACCTGACAAAGGACGAGCCCGCAGCCACTTTTGCCGCCCATTACACGCCCCCCGACTGGCTGGCGCAGATGCTGGTGGAATTCGGACCGGAAACGGTGAAGGATTTCGCCCGCGGCCTTGGCCAGGAGGTGTTTACCGGCTCTTCCGGGAGGGTGTTTCCGGTGGTGATGAAGGGCTCGCCGCTCTTGCGCGCATGGCTGGCGCGGCTGGCGGGGCACGGGGTCACCTTGCGCACCCGCTGGCGCTGGACGGGGTTTTCCGGGTCCGGGCTGTCTTTTGAAACACCCGAAGGGGCACGGGTGCTGACGCCCCGGGTGACGGTGCTGGCGGCTGGCGGTGCCAGCTGGGCACGGCTGGGATCGGATGGCGGCTGGACGCCCTGGCTTTCCGCGCGCGGTGTCGGGATCGCGCCCTGGCAGCCGGCCAATATGGGGCTTTCGCTCAGCTGGTCGCCCCATATGGCGCGCCATTTCGGCCAGCCGGTCAAAGGCGTGCGGCTGTCGGCCGGCGGGCTGGAGAGCCGGGGGGAATTTGTTATCTCGGGACGCGGGCTGGAGGGCGGCGGGATCTACCCGCTGTCGCGCCCGCTGCGTGAGGGGGCGGCGCTGCTGCTGGACCTGCTGCCCGGGCTGAGCGAGGCGGAAATCGCCGCGAGGCTGGCGCGGATGCGACCCGGCGAGAGCCTTGCGAACCGGTTGCGCAAGCTGGGGCTTTCCCCGGTCCAGGCAGCGCTGGCGATGGAATTCGGCCGCCCGGAGCCGCTGGCGCGGCTCAGGCGGCTGGTGATCCGCCATGACGGCCCGCGCCCGCTGGACGAGGCGATCTCGGTCGCGGGCGGTATCCGGCGCGAGGCTTTGACGCCGGATCTGGAACTGAGACCCTTGCCCGGCATCTTTGCCTGTGGCGAAATGCTGGACTGGGAGGCGCCGACCGGCGGCTATCTGCTGACGGGTTGTTTTGCGACCGGGCGATGGGCCGGGCGGGCGGCGGCGCGGATCGGCTGAGGGCGGCAGCGGGGGTTTTGCACCCCCGCACCCCCGCAGAGTATTTGCATCAAGAGGAAGAGGAGAGGACAGGCGCGATGGTCAGGTCGATGCTGCGGGGGGTGGTTTGCTTGCTGGTCCTGGTGCCGGTGGCGGTGGCGGCACAGGCGAAAACGGCGCGCTATTCCTGCAGCAATGCCGGACTTGAAGTGCAATGCAGCGATGGGGAGTGTTCGGCCTCTGACGCCTTCACGCCAATGGCGGTAAGTTTCACCGATGGCGAGCTGCGTGTCTGCGCCTATAGCGGCTGCTGGGAGGGGCCTTCAGAATGGCAGCGCGATGAGAGCGGGCTAATGGTGGTGGGCCATGACATGACCTGGAGCGATCAGGCCTCGGCTGAGACCTTCCGCCTGGCGCTTTCCTTCGAGGATATGCGGGCGGTGCTGCTGGGGGGCAGTTTTGCACAGCCTCTTAATTGTGCAGCGGTGCAGTAGTCAGATCCGGTCTTTGCGGGCTGCCGTCGCCGCGTCACCGGTATTCGGAGTGCCTGCGGGTTCGATCAGCAGGATCGAGGCCTCTTCCGCTGCCATCGGGCAATGCCCGACACCTTTCGGGACGATATAAAGCTCGCCCGGGTTCAGGGTGACGTTGCCATCCCTGAGCTGAATCGTCACCTGACCATCAAGCACGAGGAAGAAATCATCGGTATCGGGATGGGAATGCCAGGTGAACGCGCCTTTGATCTTCACCAGCATCACGTCATGGCCGTTGAAATCGCCGATGATTTTCGGCGACCAGCGGTCCTCGAACAGCGCGAGCTTGTCGCGCAGGCTGATCGCCTGCGGAGGGCTCACCGGCTGAGCCCGCCCGGCAGTGTCGGCAGATCCAGTGCGCCGAAGCCATAATGTTTCAGCCAGCGCAGGTCGGATTCAAAGAAGGCGCGCAGGTCGGGGATGCCGTATTTCAGCATGGCGATGCGGTCGATCCCCATGCCGAAGGCGAAGCCCTGCCATTTATCGGGATCAATGCCGCCGGCTTTCAGCACTTTCGGGTGCATCATGCCGGAGCCGAGGATCTCCATCCATTTGTCGCCCTCGCCGATGCGGAGCTGGCCGCCGACATTGGAATAGCGGATATCGACCTCGGCCGAAGGTTCGGTGAAGGGGAAATGCGAGGCGCGGAACCGCAGTTCCACCTTGTCGACCTCGAAAAAGGCGCGGCAGAATTCCTCCAGCACCCATTTCAGATTGGCCATCGAGATGTCGCGGTCAATCGCCATGCCCTCGACCTGGTGGAACATCGGCGTATGGGTCTGGTCCATATCCATGCGGTAGACGCGGCCCGGGGCGATGACGCGGATCGGCGCGCCCTGGTCCAGCGCGGCCCGGATCTGCACGGGGCTGGTATGGGTGCGCAGCACATGCGGCGGGCGGTTGTCGCCTGTCGCCCTGTGCATGAAGAAGGTGTCATGCTCCTGGCGCGCGGGGTGTTCCGGTGGGATGTTCAGCGCGTCGAAATTATACCAGTCGCTTTCGACCTGCGGGCCTTCGGCCACCGAGAACCCCATATCGGCGAAGATCGCGGTCAGCTCATCCATCACCTGGGAAACCGGATGGATCGTGCCCTGACGGCGCGGGCGCCCCGGCAGCGTCACGTCAAGCCATTCGGATTTCAGCCGCTCATCCAGTGCCGCATCGGAAAGCGCGGTCTTGCGGGCGCGAAGGGCGGTGTCGATCTCGGTCTTCAGCTCGTTCAGATGGACACCGGCGGCTTTGCGCGCCTCCGGATCCATCTTGCCCAGACCCGCCATCAGCGCGGAAATCTCACCCTTCTTGCCAAGGGCCGCCAGCCGCACCTCTTCCAGCGCGGTCTCATCAGCGGCACCGGCCACGGCTCCGATATATTTGCCACGGATTTCGGTCAGATCCATCGGGGCCCCCGGCTGAGAATACGGCTGAATTTCCGTTCAGGGGTTACCGGGAAGGTCCGGGGGATGCAAGCTTGTCGCTTTTGCGCCATTACCTGCCCATCGCGGACAGCGCTGGCCTGCGGTGGTCGCAATATGACCAGCCTTTCAGGGGAAGCTGGTCATTGACGCGTTCCCCCCTACGCAATCGCAAGGACGGCACATGTGTGAGCATATGTTCGTCGTGACCGGTGGCCCCGGTTCCGGCAAAAGCACCCTGACAGACACCTTGCGCCGCAGGGGATTTGTTTCCATGCCCGAGGCTGGCCGGGCCATAATTCGCGATCAGGTTCGGATCGGAGGAACGGCTTTGCCCTGGGCAGACCGGGCGATGTTTGCGGAACTCATGCTGGGGTGGGAACTGCGGTCATGGCATGAGGCTTCGATCTCGGATGGCCCCGTTTTCATGGACAGAGGGGTCGCCGATATTGTTGGCTATCTGGCCCTGTGCGGCCTCCCTGTGCCCGCGCATGTCGAAACTGCGGCGAAGACATTTCGTTACAACAAGACCGTTTTTATTGCCCCGTATTGGGAGGCCATCTTCGGGCAGGATGCCGAACGTAAGCAGGACCGGGATGAAGCCAAAGCGACCGGAAGGGTCATGGCCGAAACCTATTCGCGGTTCGGCTATCAGCTCGTCGAATTGCCAAAGGTCACGGTCGAAGCGCGTGCGGACTTCATCATGGGCTGCCTGAGGGCTGCATGACAGCGTATCCCGCAAAGCGGCCAGAGCTGGCCCGGTCGAGGCCGCGAGCGGGAATCGGTTGCAAGATCGCACGAAGAACCCATCGCGGACGGTCATCGGTTTCACCTGACCTGTCAGCAGGATCGGGCTGATTGAGGGCAGAAGCTTACCTCTCTCATCTCACGACGTGATCCGCCCGATGCGCGTACTCCGGGTTGGCAGTGCGTGCCTGGCCAGCCTTGATCCATCGGGGCGATGGTTTCCGGGGCCGGTGGGCGATAGCCCGGGGCGCTGTGTGGTCGTTTCGTGTTTTAATGGGTCCTTGCATTGCGCGCTCAGGATCTGTGTCTCGTGGACTGACCGGCGCCGGGTTTCTCCGCCCCGCCGCGTTTTATCCTGTGCTGGCGTTTAAGCCCTGGCGCCCGTTCCTCGCATGCTTGCCTGCGCCTGGGGGTGCAGAACATCTTGATGTCAGCAAATACGTCTTGCCTTGCTTTTTCGCGGGTCCGGCAGGGTCCGCGCCTGATCTGTTCGCACCTGATCCGTTCTCGGTTGAGCAGGGGCATGATCGGGCAGGGGAACGCCATAGGGCCGGGAGAGCCTGCGAGCTTTGTCAGGACAGGTGCCGCGGCAGCTCATCGCGTGCTCAGGATTCTGGGTGCGCGGCAATGGCGCCCGATCCATGCGGGTCGATCCGGCTGCCCTGATCCGGGTGAATCAGCCCCTTTCCCCCGATTTGCGCCGCCAGACGGCCATGAGCAGGGCGTGCAAAGCGACATCCGTGACCTGCAGGCTTTGCACAGACCAGCCGGTCCCGCGCCGGGACCGGAGGGCGATGCCCGGGCCATGATTGCGCCACGGGTTCGGGCACCCATGGCGAGGCGCAAGGCAGGCAAAGCCTTGCCTCCCGGGCGCGTCCGGGGGATGTCCAGAGCCCGACCCTGCCTGGCGCATCGCCGTCGCACTGCCGGTCGCGGCCTCTCTGGCTCTCCTGAACCCGTGGCGTTTTCCGGCCCGATATCGACACCGGCCGGGGCCTGCCGCCACAGCTCCCGGGCCGGCGCCTGTCGCCGGTCTGGGCCCCGATCCCCGCAAACTGTGCCAGCCGGGCACTCCGGTTGGGGCAAGGCTCTCGCCCTGGTCAGTCAGGCCACCAGGACGCTTGCGATAGCCGCAGACCTTTCCGCTCCCGGCCCGGGCCTTGTGCAGCAGCGCAGGCTGGCGCCTGTCTCCCCGGGCGCGCGCAGGCATCGGAGCCTGTCGCCGGGCACAGAACCCGCCCGACCGGAGGCGCAGGCACCGACATATCGCAGGGATGGAAAACTGCCCCCGCCCGACCCCGAACGCCGTCGCCATTGCGGTTGAGCCAATGGCGCCACAATGGCGCCAGGCAGAGCGTCAGCATGGCCCCTGAACCCCTCATGTCGCCGCCCGGGCGAATTATGCGGTGGCCCAACAGGCGGTGGCCCTTCGTCGAAAAAACACAATCGCAGGGCGTTTTCCCCCGGGATCACATGCTGATCCTTCGCATAGCCCGGACTGTTTTCTCATCCTCCCCGATTCAGGATGCCACACTCCTCCGACAGCCGGACCAGCGCGGGCTTCAGCCGAGGGATCCCGGGATCCTTCTCCCTGTCTCCCACTGCCACTTTCGCGAATCTGCGCGTCGAGGCATAAAGCGAGCACCCGCTCACCCCGAGCCGGTCAGAAGCCGCGCCGACAGGATAGCTCCGCCCGGTGATCTGTACGCCCGCATCGCGCCTGAAGGCGTCAGTGAAAGCGCCTGTCCCAATCATCGCCGCCTTGCCCAAAAGGGAGCGAAAACGGCCTCTCCGAAACAGGGGGATGTTCAATCCGGAAAAACACCGCTGAATGTCCATCCCATCCCGCATAACAACCGCCCGCCACACAGGTGCAAATGAAAAAGCCCCGCCGGGGGCGGGGCTTTTCAAAGCTGTATCGTCTGGGCCTCAGGCGGCCAGAGCGGCGCGGGCCTTGTCGGCGATGGCGTTGAACGCCTCGGGCTCATGCACGGCGAGATCGGCGAGGACTTTGCGGTCCACTTCGATCCCGGCTTTCGCCAGGCCGTCGATCAGGCGCGAATAGGTGAAGGCCGGATCGAACAGGCGAACCGCAGCGTTGATACGCTGGATCCACAGAGCACGGAACTGCCGCTTGCGGACCTTGCGGTCGCGGGTCGCGTATTGCTGCGCCTTGTCGACGGCTTGCGTCGCGGTGCGGAAATTCGTGGAACGGGCGGCATAGTAGCCCGAAGCCGCCTTGATCACCTTGCGGTGGCGGGCGTGGGTCACCTTACCGGATTTAACGCGGGACATCTGTGTCTCTCCTTACCGGTTATAGGGCATGTATTTCTTGACGATCTTCGCATCCGAATCGTCCAGGATCATGGTCCCGGTCGCCTGACGGATGAAGGTCGTCGAACGCTTGATCATGCCGTGGCGCTTACCGGCCACACCGGCCTTCACGCGCCCCGAGGCGGTGAAGGAGAACCGCTTTTTGGCAGCGGATTTCGTCTTCATTTTGGGCATTTTACACTCCAGTGTTTTCACGCGCGACGCGGCATGCCACTTTCGCCGGTCTCGCGGTTCTTGTCGAAGCCGTCCCTATAGGGGGTTCCGTGTAAAGGGGCAAGGGCTAATCCGCCCGCTGCCCTGCCCTAATCCTGGCCCCGAATTCTGACCCTGCCCCGGGCGGTCAGGGCATATAGCGCGCAACGACCGCCAGCATGATCGAGGGGATATCGCTGACATCATAGCCGCCCGGCTTCTGGGTGAAGGCCACGATCAGCAGCGCCGCCGACAGGATCACCAGAAGCGTTCCTAACCGTGGTGCCCTGCCGTCGACCCAGCCGGCGAGCATGGTCGGAATGGTGAGGATCGCGGTCACGATTCCCACCGTAAGCAACAGATCCGGATCCACGCTGCCCCCACCCTGAAAACCCTTCGCAGGGCTCAGGTTAGCCGGGATCGACCCGCGAAATCAATCTTTCATCACAGGGCGCAACCCGAAGGATATTGGTCGAGCCGGGCACGTTGAACGGCACGCCCGCCGTGACCACGATCTGATCCTTCTCTTCGGCGAACCCGGCTGACCGCGCGGCGCGGATCGCGGAAAGCACCGCGCCTTTGAAGCGCTCCTGCTCGGGCACGATCACGCAATGGACGCCCCATGTCAGCGCAAGACGGCGCGCGGTCGAGACCAGCGGCGTCAGCGCGATCACCGGCACATGCGGGCGTTCACGCGCCACAAGACCAACGGTCTGGCCTGACTGGCTGAAACAGGTGATCGCCTTGATATCGGTCGCCTCGGCGATTTCGCGGGCGGCAGCGACGATGCCATCGGCCACCGTCTCGCGCTTGACGACGCGGCTGGCGTCGATGATCGAAAGATAGGTCGGATCGGCCTCGACCGATTTCGCGACATTGTCCATCGTGGTGACGGCCTCGATCGGGAATCTGCCAGCGGCAGATTCTGCCGAAAGCATCACCGCATCGGCGCCCTCATAGATCGCGGTCGCGACATCCGAGACCTCGGCACGGGTCGGCATCGGGTTCTCGATCATCGATTCCAGCATCTGGGTCGCGACGATCACCGGCTTGGCGGCCGCGCGGGCCTTGCGCACAAGACGCTTCTGGATCGGCGGCACCGAATGGACCGGCAGTTCAACCCCAAGATCGCCCCGCGCCACCATGATCCCGTCAGAAACCGCAAGGATCTCCTCATAGGCCTTCACCGCCGCCGGTTTCTCGATCTTGGAAAGGATCGCGGCGCGGCCTTTGGCAAGGCCACGCGCCTCAAGCACATCCTCGGCGCGCTGCACGAAAGACAGTGCCAGCCAGTCAACGCCCAGTTCGCAGACGAATTCCAGATCCTTGCGGTCTTTCTCGGACAAGGCCGCCAGTGGCAGCACCACATCCGGCACGTTCACGCCCTTGCGGTTCGAGATGACGCCGCCGACCTCAACCACGCAATCCGCGAAATCCTTGCCGCATTCCAGCACTTTCAGGCGGATCTTGCCGTCATTGACCAGAAGCGAGGCACCTGGCTCCAGCGCTGCGAAAATCTCGGGATGCGGCAGCTGCACGCGGGTCGCATCGCCCGGCGCCTTGTCCAGATCCAGCCGGAACTTTGCGCCATCGGCGAGGTCATGCCCGCCATCCTGTGCAAAGACACCGACCCGCAGCTTCGGCCCCTGCAAATCGGCGAGGATGCCGATCGGGCGACCCAGATCATGTTCGACCTGGCGGATTATGGTGTGACGCTCACGGATGTCGTCATGGGTGCCATGGCTCATATTCAGGCGGAACACATCGGCCCCGGCGGTAAAAAGCTGGCAGATCATGTCATAGGTGCTGGAAGCAGGCCCCAGCGTTGCCACAACCTTCACGTTACGGTGACGGCGCATATGCCATCCTCCTGTCTCGAATTTCGCGTTACGATGTGGGCCAACCGCGTTATGGCTTAAACTGTTAGCGCCCGCAACAGAACGATTTGTGACGGTGCTGCGTTTCAGGGCCATCCCGCTCGACCGGCGCGCGCGGATAGGATACCCCGATGAAATATCAGGCAGGGCAACAGGCGGGGCCGGCAGCGAAATGCAACATGAGGCGTTCCGGATCGAGGGCGAGGACCGCAGAGGCCCCTGGCTGGTGACCTGCGACCATGCGACCAACCGGGTGCCCGACTGGGTTGCGGGCGGCAGTCTCGGCCTTCCCGACACCGATATGGAGCGCCATATCGCTTATGATCCCGGCGCGCTTGGCCTGTCGCGCGCTTTGGGCGTGGCGCTGGACAGCGCGGTGATTTCCTCGGATTTCTCGCGCCTCGTGATCGACCCTAACCGGGGCGAGGATGATCCCACCCTGGTGATGCGGCTTTATGACGGCTCGGTCATCCCGGCCAATCGCCGCATCGGCGCCGAAGGGATCGCCGAGCGGCTCGACCGCCTTTACCGCCCCTATCATGCCGCGCTGGAGCAGCTTGCGGCGACGCCCTCCCCTTCCGGGTCCGGGGCGCTTTCCGGGCCGCGCGCCATCCTCGCGATCCATTCCTTCACCCCCTGTCTGCGGGGTCGCCCGCCCCGGCCCTGGCATGTCGGCGTACTGCATTCCCATCTCGACAGCCGGCTTTCCCGCGCGCTGCTGGCAGAGCTGGCCCGTGAGGCCGATCTCTGCATCGGCGATAACGAGCCCTATTCCGGCCATCTCCCCGGCGATTCCATCGACCGCCACGCCCTTGAACAGGGCCGCCACAATACCCTGATCGAGTTGCGCAACGACCTGATCGAAACACCTGCACAGCAAGAGGCCTGGGCGCAGCGGCTCGCGCCCGTTCTGACCCGCGCCCTGAAGGAGGCAAGCCATGTCTGACCCCGCATCCCGCCCCGTATCCGAACAGGCGACAATCGACGATCAGACCCGGATCGAGCTGGAGGCCGCCACCTTCCGTGCGCTGATGCATCATCTGCAGGAGGCCAGGCCCGATGTGCAGAATATCGACCTGATGACCCTTGCCGGTTTTTGCCGCAACTGCCTGAGCCGCTGGTATCAGGAGGCCGCAGCCGAAAAAGGCATCACCCTGACAAAAGATGCAGCGCGCCAAGTGGTTTACGGGATGCCCTATGCCGACTGGGTCGCCGCGAATCAACGCGCGGCCGGGCCGGAGAAACAGGCCGCTTTCCGCGAGGCCTTCGCGCAGAATGTTCCCGATAAAAGCTGATCCAGGCCAGCATCGCGGCAGAACAATCCCCGACCGTTCCACATTCTGTTTCCTGTTTGGGAACAGTTAATCAACCGTTAGCTGATATGCTTGACTCAGGTTCGCGCAGACAGCATCGCTTCAGGGATTAAGTCATCCTTTGGGCAGTGGGGCTGTTGCCATGGAATTGCTGTTTCTTCTTCCCGTACTTTTGATTGGCGGGCTGATCGTCGCGAATAACGATGATGACGATGACGACAACACCGAACAGCCCTCGAACCAGACCATCAATGGCACTGACGGCGACGACACATTGACCGGAACCGACGGGCGCGAACAGATCCTGGGCAATGAAGGAGATGATTCCATCAGCGGCCTCAGCGGTTATGACACGATCGACGGCGGCGCCGGCAATGATACGATCCAGGGCGGTAACGGCGAAGATCTGATCATGGGTGGCGATGGCAATGACTGGATTGCCGGTGGCCTCGATGACGACAGGATCTTCGGCGGCGATGGCAATGATACCGTCAGTCACTTTGGCAATGACGGCGATGACGAGGTTTTCCTCGGCGATGGCAATGACGTGTTCGACGGCTCGGGCGGGCGCGGTGAATTGCTGGTTCGTGGCGGTGCCGGTCGCGACATCATCCATAGCGGTGTCGGCAATGACACGCTTTATGGCGATGCCGGCAATGATGCGCTGCGCTCCTGGGGCGGCGAGGACGTCATGTATGGCGGCGTCGGCAATGATTATCTGCGCTCGGTCGACACCGATATCCGCTATGCCGGCAATGACACGCTGTTCGGCGGCGATGGCAATGACCGGCTGACCGCAGATGGCGGCGACACGCTGACCGGCGGCGCCGGAGAGGATATTTTCGAGCTCGACCATCGTGGCGTCAGCACCGATCTGATGACCGTCACCGATTACAACCCGACCGATGACAGGTTGCATATCCATGTGCTGGAAGGGCCGGAACTGCCGGAAGTCACGCTGCGGGCCAGCGAGTCGGGCACCGGAACCATCGTGACCGTGAACGGGTTCGACGAGGTGCTGCTGGAAAACATCGCGCCCGGCGATGTGAACAGTGATGATTTCATGGTAACGCGCCACGAAGCGCCGGTTCCGGATCCGGCCCCGGCGATGGCAACGACCGGGGAGCCGCTGATCTCGGTGAACTGACAGCCCGACTCCAAAGGATCCGACCTCCGGAACGATCCGTCAGGCGAAAGGGCCGCCCCATCCCGGGGCGGCCCTTTTTCATCTCCGCCGGATCAGATCGCGGCCTTGTTCATCTCATCGAGGTAGATCTCGCGCATCCGGGCTGCAACCTTGCCCGGCTTGCCGGAGCCGATTGCGGCACCGTCCAGCTCGACCACCGGCATCACAAAGGCCGAGGCCGAGGTGATGAACGCCTCATCCGCCGCTTTGGCCTCTTCGACGGTAAAAAGCCGCTCTTCGATCTCGAATTGCGCCTCTTTGGCGAAACGCAGCACCGCCGCGCGGGTGATCCCATGCAGGATGTCGGAAGACAGCGGCCGGGTGATGATCCGGTTGCCTTTGACGATATAGGCGTTGTTCGAGGTGCCCTCGGTCACATGGCCGTCCTCGGTGAACCAGGCGTCATCGACACCGGCCTTCTTCGCCATCATCTTGCCCATTGACGGGTACAAAAGCTGCACCGTCTTGATATCGCGCCGCCCCCAGCGGATGTCGGGGATCGAGATCACCTTCAGCCCGGTTTCCGCCTGCGGATTGGCGGCAAGCCCCGGTTTCGACTGGGTGAAGAGTACGACGGTCGGCGTGACACCCGGGCCCCAGGCGAAATCACGGTCGCCCGGGTTGCCGCGCGTCACCTGCAGGTAAACCATCCCCTCGGCGATATTGTTCACCAGAACCAGCTCGCGATGCACGGCCAGCCAGTCCTCAGCGCTGAGCGGATTGTCCATCTCCAGCTCATCGAGCGAGCGTTGCAGCCGCGCGATATGGCCCGCGAAGTCAATCAGCTTGCCGCCCAGCACCGAGGTCACCTCATAGACCCCGTCCGCCATCAGGAAGCCGCGGTCAAAGATGGAAACCGTGGCCTCGGTTTCGGGCAGGTATTGGCCATTCACATAGACGGTGCGGGTCATAGGACTATCCCCAGAGTTGGCGTTCGGGCGGATGAAGCTGCGAGAGGGTGTAATGCAGCGGGTGAGGCCGGTCTTCTGCCAGCAAAAGCGGCCCGTCAAGATCAACATGCGCGGCGCCTTGCGCCAGCAGCACCGCCGGCGCCATCGCAAGCGACGAGCCAACCATGCAGCCGACCATCACGCCAAAGCCCTGTTTTGCAGCCTCTTCGCGCAGGGCAAGCGCCTCGGTCAGCCCGCCGGTCTTGTCGAGCTTGATATTGATCACGTCATAGCGGGGTTGCAGCAAGGGCAGGCTGTGGCGGTCATGGCAGCTTTCATCGGCGCAGACCGGCAGCGGGCGGGCCATATCGGCCAGCACCTCATCCTGGCCCGCCGGCAGCGGCTGCTCGACCAGCACCACGCCCATTTCCACAAGGCGCGGCGCGAGGTCCTGGTAGATATCGGCGCTCCAGCCCTCATTGGCGTCGATGATCAGCTTTGCTTTCGGCGCGCCGCGCCTGACGGCCTCCAGCCGGGGCATGTCATCGGGCGTGCCGAGTTTGATTTTCAGCACCGGCCGGTCTGCTTGCGCCCGCGCCGCCGCCTCCATCGCCGCCGGCTCCGCCAGCGACAGGGTGAAGGCGGTGGTGACCGGCCCGGGCGCCGGTAGCCCCGCCAGATCCCAGACCCGGCGGCCCGAGGCCTTGGCTTCCAGATCCCAAAGGGCGCAATCGACAGCATTGCGGGCCGCGCCCGGCGGCAGCGCCTGCTGCAACGCCGCCCGGCCAATCCCCTGCGGCAGTGCAGCAATCTGCGCCATCACCGATTCAAGGCTCTCGCCATAGCGCGCATAGGGCACGCATTCGCCGATGCCCGTCGCGCCCCCCCGGCTGATCCGCACGGCAACCACCCGCGCCTCGGTTTTCGAGCCCCGGCTGATGGTGAAAACCTCGGCCAGGCGGAAAGTCTCGGTGGTGACGGTGATCATGGCGGCCTCCTCATCGCGATCAGGATTTCCCGCGCCCTTGCGCCGGGGGCAAGCGAAAACGCCGCTGCCCTGCGGCATCTCCTTTCTGCATGTGCAAATTTACCTTGCAAGCACAAAAGCAACAATCTAACCAAATCAGCAACCATATCGAAATATGATTGCCAAAAGGATGCGCCCATGAGCTTTCGCCTCCAGCCCAGCCCCCCTGCCCGCCCCAATCGCTGCCAGCTCTTCGGCCCCGGCTCGCGCCCCGCTTTGTTCGAGAAAATGGCGGCCAGCGCGGCGGATGTGATCAACCTCGATCTGGAAGATTCAGTGGCGCCCCAGGACAAGGACCAGGCGCGGCAGACTATCATTCAGGCAGTGAACACGATCGACTGGGGCAAGAAGACGCTTTCCGTGCGGATCAACGGGCTGGATACGCCTTACTGGTATCGCGATGTGGTCGAGCTGCTGGAACAGGCCGGCAACCGGCTCGACCAGATCATGATCCCGAAAGTCGGTTGCGCGGCCGATGTCTATGCGGTGGATGCCCTGGTAACGGCCATTGAGCGCGCGAAGGGCCGCCCGAGACCGATCAGCTTCGAGGTCATCATCGAGACCGCCGCCGGCATCGCCCATGTCGGGGAAATCGCGGCCTCCTCGCCGCGCCTGCAGGCGATGAGCCTCGGCGCCGCCGATTTCGCGGCCTCGATGGGGATGGCGACCACCGGCATCGGCGGCACCCAGGACAACTATTATATGCATCGCGAGGGCCAGAAATACTGGTCCGATCCCTGGCACTGGGCCCAGGCGGCGATTGTGGCCGCCTGCCGCACCCATGGCGTGCTGCCGGTCGATGGCCCCTTCGGCGACTTCTCGGACGATGAGGGCTTCCGCGCCCAGGCGCTGCGCTCGGCCACGCTGGGGATGGTCGGGAAATGGGCGATCCATCCGAAACAGGTGGCTCTGGCCAATGAGGTCTTCACGCCGTCGGAAACGGCTGTGACCGAGGCCCGTGAGATCCTCGCGGCGATGGAGGCCGCCAAAGCCGCCGGCCAGGGCGCCGCCACCTGGAAGGGCCGCCTGATCGACATCGCCTCGATGCGCCAGGCCGAGGTGATCGTCCGCCAGGCTGAGATCATTGCCGGAAAGTGAAGAGAATCCGTTGACACACTGCTTTTACAATGTGCAACATCCGTACAACCTGGCCCGTCTTTGAGGCGAAGCTGAAAGAACACCCGCGCCGCGACCACAGGGAGAGGAGGCCCTGCGCGGCAATCGGGAGGAAGCGCACCCCGTGGCGAAAGCTGCGGGGTGTTGCCATTTAAAATGCCCCGCCTCTGTTTGATTTCGGAAGCCTCCGGCGGGGATATTTAGAGACAGATGAAATCGGCACTGTCCTCGCTGAATTCATCTGTCTCTAAATATCCCGGGGGTGAGGCCCGCCAGGGCCGAGGGGGCTGGCCCCCTCTTCAGCGCCGACACGTCGTAGCCTCAGTTGCACTTTGCGCCTGACCCCTCCATATAGGAGTCGATCAAAACAAGGGTCCTGCGCATGATCTATCTCGATTTCGAAAAGCCCCTGGCCGAGATCGAAGGCAAAGCCGAGGAATTGCGGGCGCTTGCCCGCAAGGATTCCGCGATGGATGTCACTCGCGAGGCCGAGGCGCTTGACCGCAAGGCCGAAACCGCGCTGCGCGACCTCTACAAGAATCTCAGCGCCTGGCAGAAATGTCAGGTCGCGCGGCACCCGGACCGGCCGCATTGCAAGAGCTATATCGACGCGCTTTTCACCGAATACACGCCGCTGGCCGGCGACCGCGCCTTTGCCGATGACCATGCGGTCATGGGCGGCATCGCGCGGTTCAACGACCGTCCGGTGGTGGTGATCGGCCATGAAAAGGGCCATGATACCAAAACCCGGATCGAGCATAATTTCGGCATGGCCCGCCCCGAGGGCTACCGCAAGGCGATCCGCCTGATGGATCTGGCCGACCGCTTCAGCCTGCCGGTGGTCACCCTGGTCGACACGCCCGGCGCTTATCCGGGCAAGGGCGCGGAAGAACGTGGCCAGTCCGAAGCCATTGCCCGTTCGACCGAGAAATGTCTTTCGCTGGGCGTGCCGCTGATCTCGGTGATCATCGGCGAGGGTGGCTCGGGTGGCGCTGTGGCTTTCGCCACCGCGAATCGCGTCGCGATGCTTGAGCATTCGGTCTATTCGGTGATCTCGCCCGAGGGCTGCGCTTCGATCCTGTGGAAGGATGCCGAGAAGATGCGCGAGGCTGCCGAGGCGCTGCGCCTGACCGCGCAGGATTTGCAGAAACTCGGCATTGTCGACCGCATCATCAAAGAGCCGGTCGGCGGGGCGCAGCGCGCGCCTGGCGAGGCGGTCGATGCGGTGGGCAAGGCGATTGCCGCCATGCTGGCCGAGCTGACCGAGAAGAAACCCGCCGCTCTGCGCAAAGACCGCCGGCAGAAATTCCTCGACATGGGGTCCAGAGGTCTCGCGGCCTGACCCCGCTCCAGGCCCGGATCCGGTCAGCCCCCTGACCCCCTTTCGGCAGCCTCTGGACCGCCGGCACGGTTTCGTCACAACTCATCCATATTGTTACCGCAGTTCTTAGGCAATTTCGGCAGGTAAGCATCGGAAGGGTCCTGTTGTGCCGGTAACCAATGTCATTGTTAATGGAGGCTTCGACCAGGGCAGCAGCGGCTGGAGCGGCACCGACCTTGAAACCAGCTACACCGAGAACGCCTATCTGGGGAACGGCTCGAACAACCACCTCGCCGAGCTTGATGGTCGGACCGGCTATACCACGGTCATGGAGCAGACCTTCCATATCGACCGTGTCGGTGAATTCCCGCTGAGCTTTCGCGGCGCGCTGCGCAGCGGGGTCGCCGGCAGCACCAGCGAAGGCTACCGCGTCGAGATCCTAGATAATTCAGGCAATGCCCTCTTCTCCCGCGACATTCACCCGGTGACCACGACCTGGCAGACCTATACCTTCCCCATCGACTTCCCTGCCATCGGCGATTACACGATCCGCTTCACCGAACTGGGCCCCGACAACTCGCTGGGCGGCCTTGTTGACGATATCTCGCTGCTGGTCTGCTTTGTCGCCGGCACGCTGATTACCACCCCCGACGGGCAGCGCCCGGTTGAAGATCTGCGCCCCGGCGACCTCGTATGCAATATCGAGGGCGAGGCTTTGCCGGTCATCTGGGCCGGGTCGCGCCGCGTCCCGATGGAGGACCAGATCGTCGATGAAAACCTGCGCCCGGTCATCTTTGAGCCTGGCTCGCTGGGCAAGGGCCTGCCAGAGCGCCGGCTGATGGTCTCGCCGCAGCACCGGATGCTGGTTTCGGGCTGGAAAGCCGAACTCTGGTTCGCCGAATCCGAAGTACTGGTGCCGGCAATCTCGCTGGTGAATGGCGACACGATCCGCCAATCCACTGCGGATGACGATGTGACCTATGTGCATTTCCTGTTCGAGGGCCATGAAATCGTTCTGGCCGAAGGCAGCCCGAGCGAAAGCTTCCATCCCGGGGATCATTCTTTGAAAGGGCTGGAGCGGACGGCGCGCGATGAGATCCTCGTGCTGTTCCCCGAACTCAATGCCGCGCCGGTGATCGCCGCCCGTCAGGTGGTCCGTCGCCAGCTGGCCGGCGTGCTGGCAAACTGAGGCCAGACGCGCCTCCGGGGTCAGCCCGGGGGCCGCTTGCTTTCGGCGACGGGTTCAGCAACAAATCCGGCTTCGGCCATCAGCCGGTTCGAGCGGGTTTCGATTTCGGTCTCGACCCGCGACAGGAATTCCTGCATCGGCAGCCCGGTGCCGATCCTCGGCAGGAACTCCACCACGGCAAGGCCCGGTTTGCGCAGGATGCTGCGTTTGGGCCAGAACAGGCCGATATTGGTGGCCACCGGCACGCAGGGCTGTTCCAGCTGCTGATACAGGAGCCCCGGCCCCGCCTTATAGGGTTTGACCACCCCCGGAGCGACACGGGTTCCCTGCGGATAGATTACCAGCTGGCCAGGCTCGGCCAGGCCCTTCTGGACATCCGCCTTCATCTTCGCAATCGCTGCGCCGCGCTTGCCGCGGTCCACCGGGATACAGCCAATCCTGAGCGCATATTGCCCGAGAAAGGGCGTATAGATCAGCTCGCGTTTCATAATGAATTTCGGGCGCGGCAGGGCTGCGAAAATCACGATGATGTCGAAAAAGCTCTGATGTTTGGCCGCGACGATCACCTCGTCCTGGGGCACCTCGCCGCGCACCTCGGTGCGGATACCGCACAGGATCCGCGCGGTCACGATCACCCAGCGGGCATAGAAATGGCAGGCGGCAAAGGCCCCCTCGCGCGAGAGCAGCGCCCAGGGGAAGAACAGAACGGACACAACCGCCATCATCACATACATCTGGATGATGAAAATCAGCGAGAAGAGCCAGCGGATCGCGTTCATCGGAACTCCCTCAGCTTGCGCAGGGCGGCGGTGCGGGTCGAGAAGAACGCCACCAGCCCGACCAGCGGCGGCAGGATAAAGGGCAAAAGCCAGGACCAGCCGGTGAAGCCAAGCCCGGTGAGAAAGGCACCTGCGGTATCGGCGCCGGGCAGGAAGAGGATGCCGATCAGCCCCGCCACCGCACCCACACAGGAGCCGGCAAAGGCGCGCAGGGTGAAACGACGCACGAAGGCGCGGGCGATATACTGATCGCGGGCGCCGACAAGGCGCAGGACGCGCACCACCTGGGCATTGGCCTCAAGCGAGGCGCTGGCGGCCAGCGTCACCATCGCGGCCATGGCGGTGCCGATCAACACGATCGACAACAGCCCCAGCAGGCGCAGCTTTGACGCGGCCTCGGCCAGCGGGCGACGCCAGCGGGTATGGTCATCAAGCACCGCGCCGGGCGCCTCGGCGCTGAGCCTTTGCCGCAGCCCTTCGGCATCATAGCCCGGATCGCCCTCGGTCACCTCGATCAGGCGCGGCAGGGGCAGCTCTTCGATGGGCAGTTCGGGGCCGAACCAGGGCTCCAGCAAAGCGCGGTTTTCCTCATCGGTCAAAGCACGGGCTGAATCCACGCCGGGCGTCGCCGCCAGCAGGGTCAGGATCGCCTCGGTCTGCTGGTCCATCTGCGCCGGCGGCGCGGCAAGGCGGATCGTCGAGGTCCTGGCCATCGCATCCGACCAGCGCCCGGCCAGCCGTCCCGAAGCCAGCGACAGTGCAATGGCAAAGACGCAGAGAAAGGTCATCGCGGCCGCCGTGAACAAGGTCAGCCAGGCGGTATGACCCGAAGGCGGCACCACCCGGTCGGAACGGGCATCCGGCGACATCAGCGCGACGGCGCGGGCAATCGGTTTTGGCAGTTTCACAGATCGACCCCCGCCAGCTGAATCCGCCGTTTTGAAATCCGCAGCACCCGGGTCGGGATCTGGTTCTTGGCTTGGCGGATCAGGTTCAGATCATGGGTGGCGATCAGGATCGTCTTGCCCATGCGGTTCAGCTCGACCAGCAGGGTCAGGAGACGCAGCGACATTTCCCAGTCGACATTCCCCGTCGGCTCATCGGCGAGGATCACATCCGGCCCCATGATGATCGCGCGGGCCAGCGCCGCCCGCTGCCTTTCCCCCCCGGAAAGCGAGGGCGGCAGCGCATCGGCCAGATGCGACAGGCCCACCCATTTCAGCAATTCCCCAAGATCGCCGGTCTCGCTTCTGCGTCCCGCCACCGTCAGCGGCAGCTGCACATTGGCGGCCAGCGGCAGGTGATCCAGAAACTGCACATCCTGATGCACCACCCCGATCCGGCGGCGCAGATTCGCCACATCATCGCGCGGCAGCGATTTCACCTCGCGGTCAAAGATGGTGACATGGCCCGCAGTGGGCAGCAATTCGGCATAGGCCAGCTTGAGGAAAGTGGTCTTTCCAGACCCCGAGGGGCCGGTCAGAAAATGGAAAGACCCGGGCGCCAGCTTAAGCGTCACGTCCGACAAAAGCTCTCCGCCGCCATAGTTATAGGCTGCACTTTCAAAGGCAATCACTGCCGATCTCCCTGCGATCAACACCACGCGCGCGCGCCCCGAGCCTTATGCGCCGCCAGACAAACCATGACTTAATTCGCACGGCTGCCGGGGATTGCACAAGACCGGGTCACATAGTCTTGGACGAATGCAGGATTATTGTTAGAAGAGAAAAGGGCTTAGCTTCGGGCGGGGATTTTCATGTTACTGGCATGTCCAAATTGTGACGCCAGATACGATGTGCCGGACAACGCAATCCCGGAAGCCGGGCGCGATGTTCAGTGCTCGAATTGTGGCCATGCCTGGTTTCAGCTTCCGGTTGATCCGGTAGCGGAAGAGCCGGTCGAGGAAGCGTATACCCCGGTATCTGTTGCAGCCGACAGCGATGGTGGCGATGCCGTCCGCACAGTTTCTGCGGTGAAAGAAGAACGGGCCACGCCTGACACCTCTGCCCGTATCAGCGGCCATGTCACTGAAAAAGAACCAGAAATCATCAGAGAACCCGAGGATCCCGAAGAGCAGGATCTGGTCGTGGCCGCTATTGGCGACGTCATCGCGGACGCGGAAGAAGCAGCCCCCGCCGCTGCGGATCTTACCGGAACCGATGCCCTGAAAGCCGCACTGATCGGCAAGGCGCCCCCTCCCGAGCCGGTCCAGGCACCGCCCCCCGTCGCCGAGCCGGTGCGCCGCGAGCTGGATGAGGCTGTGCTCTCGATCCTGCGCGACGAGGCCGAGCGCGAGGCGAGTGTGCGCAAGGCCGAAGCCCAAAGAAGCACCAATCGCCGGGCCGAGGCGGATACCGGGCTGCAATCACAGCCCGAGCTGTCGATGCCGGCCCCCACTGCGGAACAGACCGCGCAGCAAAAGCGTCTCGCCATGCTGCGCGGCGAGGATCTCGACGAGCCGGATCCCGAGCCCAGCCGCCCGATGGCACGGCGCGATCTTTTGCCCGATGTCGAGGAAATCAACTCCACCCTGCAACCCGATGAAAGCCGTTTCGACCTCGATTCCGAGGTGGATTCGCTGCCCGATCTGACGCGGGGAGGGTTCCGCACCGGCTTCCTGCTTGCGATGCTGGCGCTGATCATTGCCGCGTTGATCTATGTCTTTTCCGACCGGATCATCGCCTCGATTCCGGCGGCGGAAAGCGCGCTGCAAGCCTATGTCGGCTTTATTGACAATCTGCGCAGCTGGCTGAATTCATTGATGGATCAGGCAACCCAGGCGATGACCGGCGATACCGGCAGCGGCGGCTGACAGGCCGTATATGATACAGAAAGGCCGCGCCGGTCTGCACGGCGCGGCCTTTTTATTCCGGCACCCGGCAGCCAGCGAAACCCGGCCACCAGAACAATTCTGCGGTCAGAACAGTTCCAGCAGCCGTTTCAGGTAATCCAGCTCGGTATCCGGACGCCCGATCTCGCCCGAGCGGCGGCGGATCTCGTCCAACAGCTCCTGCGCGCGCTGATCGGGGTTGTTCTGCACCATATTGCGGTCAGACCCGATCCGCGCCGAATCGCCCGGCTCGCGGCCCAGCGGGTCGACGGCATTCGGATCGACACGGCGGGCGTCGCGCAGCTCCTGATTGCCGCCCTCGGCGCCCGGCTCGCGCTCCATATCGGCCAGAGCGTCGCCAAAATCGCGCATGCCCTGACGCAGCCGTTCCATCGCTTCGGCCTGCTTGTCCAGCGCGCCGGCCAGATCACCCTGGCGCAGCGCCTCTTCGGCCTCGCGCATGGCGCGCTCGGCCTCGCCCAGCCGCTCCCGCCCGTCTTCGCCCTTTTCCGAGCCATCGCCCGGCATCTTGCCATTCTGCATTTCATCCAGCCGCTCGCGCAGCGCGCGCTGGCGATCCGCCAACTCGCCGGGATCGGCGCCGGGCTGGCCATTCCGGCCGCGCTGCATGTCGCGGTAAGCGTCATCCGAGAGGCCTTGCTGATCCTTCAGCGTCTCGCCAAGATCCTTCATCGTGCCCTGACCACCTTCGCCAGGCTGGCCATTCTCGCCGGGGCTGTTATTGGCCTGGAGATTCTCCATCAGCTGGCGCAGCTCTTCCATTTTCGCCATCGCCTCGGCGGTCCTGCCCTCTTTCATCAACCGCTCGATCTCATCCAGCATCTCTTGCAGCTGATCCGAGGTGATGGTCTGGCCGCCCTCACCCTGGCTTTGCTCGCCTGGGCCTTTTTGCTGCAACTCTTTGGTATAGTCGCGCATCGCCTGCTGCATTTCTTTCATCAGCTCTTCGATTTCCTCCGGAGAGGCCCCGTTGCGCATCGCCTCTTCCAGCCGGTCCTGGGCGCGTTGCAGCCGGTCATAGGCATTGCCCAGATCGCCCTCTTCGAACATGAAGGCGATATCCCACAGCTCCTTGACCACCTCATCGCGCTGCGCGTCGGTCAGCGGCTGCGCCATGGCATCGACGCCCCGCACCAGTACCCGCAGCCGTTTCGCGGCGTTTTGCGAGCGCGCCAGCTCCTCGGGCCGGTTGCCGATGGCTTTCAGCAATTCCAGCGCGCGCGGCAGATTCTCGCGATTCCAGAGGATATCGCGCCGCATCTCGACCACCGCATTGGCCATCGGATCAAAGAAGCGTTTACCAGGCAGCGTGACCTCATACGGCGCCGAGTTACCCTCATTCCCCGCCGCGTCCATCGCGGTGAACACCATGCTGACCGGCATATTCGAGAAGATATGTTCCGAGAGGTCATCCACCAGGGTCTGGGTGATCTCGGCCCGGTTGCCCTTCATCGGCATCGGCAGGTCCAGTATGACCGGAGCCCAGGTCTCGGGCTCGGTCGCAAGCCCGTAGCGGCGGGTGACTTTTTCAGGTTGCAGGCTGATCGTCACGCGGCCGGCGGTGACGCCGTAATCGTCGCTGGCCTTGAATTCCTGTTTGAACCGGCCATCGGCCTCGCGGCCCATCTCGCCGGAAACGGCGATGGCCGGAGCAAGGTCGGGTGTGGCCATGACCTGCCATTCGCGCCCGCCAGCGGCGCCGGCGCTGCCGATGGCAAGGCGGCCGGACTGGCTGACCACCAGCTCGGTCAGGCCTTTCAGCCCTTCGGGGATCGCGGCAGCGACCTCGCCTTCGGGTGCGGGAGGCGCGACCTGGGCGATGGTCTGGTCGATCTGCGGCCCGGCGCTGTCGCCATAGATGCGGATCTGGATACGGGTGCCGACCGGCACCTCGAAGCCATCCGCCGTGATATCATTGAGATAAAGCGCCGGCTTGCCGGTATAGGCAGGGGGCCGCGCCCAGCCTTCCCAGACCGGGCCGGCGGGAATCGCCTGGGCGGGGCCAGGGCCGATGGCCACCACCTCGGCTGCGCGCCAGAACGAGCCGAACAAGGCCGCCATCACCGCCGCCGTCAGCGCCACATAGCGCAGGGACCAGCGGTCGCGCGAGGCGAGTTGCAGATCCGGCGGCACGGCGCGGGCGGCACGGGCCTTTTCGGCCATGCGCGCCAGGTGAACCCGCCACACCGCCGAGGATTGCGCATCATCGACGCCGATCGCCTGGCTGTCACGCAAAGTCGCAATCGGCCGCCCCGGCAGCGAGGCATCCAGCCGGATCAGCGCCTCATCCGAAGTCGGACGGCGGAACTTCCGCAGGCCCCAGACCAGCGCAACAAGCGCGGCCAGCGCCAGAACGCCCAGCCCGATCTGCACTTGCAAGAGCGTGCCGACCTCATGCAGCCCGAAAGCCGCCGCAGAGAAGGCCAGCAGAAGGATGGTCCAGAGCGGCCAGAAGGCGCGGGCCAGACGCTCGGCCCAAAGCCCCGCCAGCGTCAGGCGACGCGGCCATTTCAGCGCCTTGAGCGCCGCAGCCGTCGCGCTGTCGTTCTGCTGGTCGGACTGTCGCGCTGCCATCCGGTCTCCCTTCGCCGCCCGGGGCCTGTCGGTCCCGGCGGAGGTTACTGATCCTTCATCCACGCCGGCAGTCTATCGCGCGCGAGGATTTCGTCAAAGGTAGGGCGTTCCCGAATGACAGCGAATTGATGCCCATTGACGAGAACTTCGGGAATCAACGGGCGGGTGTTGTATTCGCTGGCCATCACCGCGCCATAGGCGCCCGCCGAGCGGAAGGCGACCAGATCACCCGCCGCCAGCAACGGCAGATCGCGCGCTTTCGCAAAGGTGTCGCCGGTCTCGCAAACCGGGCCGACCACGTCAAAGGGCTGGGTCGGAGCGCCCGGCCCGCCCTCGGTCACCGGCACGATGTCATGCCAGGCGTCATACATCGAGGGCCGCACCAGATCATTCATCGCGGCATCAAGGATCAGGAAATCCCGCCCCTCGCCGTTTTTCACATAGATGACCTCGGATACGAGGATGCCGGAATTGCCGGAAATCAACCGGCCCGGCTCGATCTCGATCTCGCAACCCAGATGGCCGAGCTTGCGCTGGATCATCTGGCCGTATTCGACCGGCAAGGGCGGCGCCTCGTTCGAGCGCGTGTAAGGAATGCCAAGCCCGCCGCCGAGGTCGAGCCGGGTGATCTCATGCCCGTCGGCGCGGAGCGTTTCGGTCAGCTCCGCCACCTTGTCGAAGGCAGCTTCGAACGGCGCCAGATCGGTCAGCTGGCTGCCGATATGCACGTCGATGCCGACGACTTTCAGGCCCGGCAATTTCGCCGCCTCGGCATAGACCGCGCGGGCGCGGGCGATGGGGATGCCGAATTTGTTCTCGCTCTTGCCGGTCGCGATCTTGGCATGGGTTTTCGCGTCAACATCGGGGTTCACGCGGACAGTGATCGGGGCCACCTTGCCCAGTTCAGTCGCGATCTCGGAAATCGCCCGCATCTCGGGTTCCGATTCCACGTTGAACTGGCGGATGCCGCCTTCCAGCGCGGTGCGGATCTCGGCGCGGGTCTTGCCAATGCCCGAGAAAACAATGCGTTCGCCCGGCACACCAGCAGCTTTGGCGCGCAGATATTCGCCGACAGAGACCACATCCATCCCCGCGCCCAGATCGCCCAGCACCTTGAGCACGGCGACATTCGACAGCGATTTGATCGCGAAGCACACCAGATGCGGCAGCGGCGACAGCGCCTCGGAAAACAGGCGGAAATGGCGGGTCAGGGTCGCGGTGGAATAGACGTAAAACGGCGTGCCGACCGCCGCCGCGATCTCGGGGATCGCCACATCCTCGGCATGAAGAATGCCGCCCTGATAGAGGAAATGATCCATGCCCGGCCCTTTCGCATCACGCTTATGCGCCTTGCTATAGCAGAGCGTCGGGATAGCGCAATTCAGCGATAGCCGAGAGAGGCGGGCGGATCAGAACCCGGCGCTGAGGCGGATCGGTCCAAATCTTGTGCCGACATAGCCGCCGCCCGAACTGGCGCCGACCGTCACCCCCGCGACATTGGCCGAAGCCGAGGGATAGACAGTGCCGTTGCGCGAGACATGAAGCCCGAGCGTCGGGTCATAGACAACCTGGCCATCGGCCAGCGGGTCGCGTTTGGGCGCGCAACCCGCAAGGACAACACAAAGGGCCAGCCCCGCCCGGAGCATCTCAGAAACTGTGGCTCGCGCCGAGGCTCAGACTGCCCGAGAAGCTGACCTTCTCGTCAGGATGCTTCGGATCGCCTGCAACGCCGCAGGCAGTCAGCAGGATCGTGAGGCTAAGAGAGGCAACAAGGCGCATCGGAAACTCCCTTTTCCGGATCGTGGCTCAGCCGAGCAGCTCTTTCCAGCGGGCGATCTGTTCGCGCACCCGCACAGGCGCGGTTCCGCCGTAAGAGACCCGCGAATTCACCGAGTTTTCCACGCCGAGCACGGTGAAAACCTCATCGGTGATGCCAGGATGCACGGATTGCATCTGCGCAAGGCTCAGATCCGGCAGGTCGATACCGGCCTTTTCCGCCATGCCGACAAGGGTGCCGGTGACGTGATGCGCCTCGCGGAACGGCAGATTCAGGTGCCGGACCAGCCAGTCAGCCAGATCGGTCGCGGTCGAGAAGCCACTTGCCGCCGCCGCCGTCAGGCTGTCGCGGTTCGCCGTCATGTCGGACACCATGCCGGTCATCGCCGCAAGGCCGAGCATCAGATTGTCGGCCGCGTCAAAGACCTGTTCCTTGTCCTCCTGCATGTCCTTGGAATAGGTCAGCGCGAGGCCCTTCATAATGGTGAACAGGGCCACCGTCGCGCCAAGGATCCGGCCCAGTTTGGCACGGAGCAGTTCGGCGGCATCGGGATTCTTCTTTTGCGGCATGATGCTGCTGCCGGTGGTCCATTTGTCAGACAACCGGACAAACCGGAACTGCGCAGAGGACCAGATCACCAGCTCTTCGGCGAAACGCGACAGGTGCATGGCGCAGATCGAAGACGCCGACAGGAATTCCAGCGCGAAATCGCGGTCGGAAACCGAATCGAGGCTGTTCGCGGTCGGCCGGTCGAAACCAAGCGCCGCCGCCGTAGCATGACGGTCAATCGGAAAGCTGGTCCCGGCCAGCGCCGCAGCCCCCAGCGGGCTTTCATTCATGCGCTTGCGGGCATCTTCAAAGCGCGAGCGGTCGCGGGCGAACATCTCGACATAGGCCATCATATGATGACCCCAGGTCACCGGCTGGGCGGTCTGCAAATGGGTAAAGCCCGGCATCACCCAGTCAGCGCCCTGCCCGGCCTGAGCGATGAAGGCCCGCATCAAAGCGGTCAGGCCCGAAATCGCCGCATCACACTGGTCTCGTACCCAAAGCCGGAAATCGACCGCCACCTGGTCATTCCTCGAGCGCCCGGTATGCAGCCGCTTGCCGGCTTCACCCACGATCTCGGTCAGGCGGGATTCGACGTTGAGGTGAATATCTTCCAATTCGACCCGGAATGGGAAATTCCCGGCCTCGATTTCTGACAAGACGGTGAGGAGGCCTTCCCGTATCGCCCCGGCATCGCTATCGGTAAGAATACCCTGTGCCGCCAACATCGCAGCATGGGCACGCGAGCCGGCGATGTCCTGGGCGTAAAGCCGTTTGTCGAATCCGATCGAGGCATTGATCGCCTGCATGATCGCATCCGGCCCTTCGGCGAAACGCCCGCCCCACATCTGGTTGGCGGCTTTGGACTGGTCCTGTTCAGACATGCGGGGCCTCGGAAGAATGGAGTTGTGATGCGGCTGTTTCTGGCGGCTCTTTATACCGCGCTGACGCTTGGTGCAAATGTGGCCCTGGCGGAGGATGTGGCGGGGAATGTGGCGGCGCTGCGCGAGGGCGATATGAAGAAGCTCGCGCTGCATGAGATACCGGTGGATCTGCCGAAGGCCGCGCTGGTGACGCTGGACGACGCGCCCGCCTCGCTGGAAGATTATCGCGGCAAATGGGTGGTGCTGAATTTCTGGGCCACCTGGTGCGCGCCATGCCGGGCCGAGATGCCCTCGCTGAACCGGCTGCAACAGGCGATGCCGGATCTGGCCGTGGTGCCGGTGGCGACGGGCAGAAATGAGCCCGCCGCGATAGAGCGCTTTTACACCGAGGCCGCGATCACCGATCTGCCGATCCTGCGCGATCCGAAATCAGAGCTTTCGCGGCAGATGGGCGTGATGGCGCTGCCGGTTACCGTGATCCTGAACCCCGAGGGCCAGGAAGTCGCGCGCATGATCGGGGACGCGGAATGGGACAGCGCAAATGCGCAGGCGGTGCTTGCGGCGCTGATCGACAGCCAATAGCGCAACCCGTTTTGTGACCACAAAACGGGCCGATTTCTTGCAAGAAATCGGAGGCGCCTAGAGGTCGAATGTTGCGAAGACCGGGACGTGGTCGGAGGGCTGTTCCCAGCCCCGCGCCGCGCGCAGGATGCGCGAGCCGTGGCCCGCATTCGCGATATCCGGGGTTGCCCAGATATGATCCAGCCGCCGGCCTTTATCGGCACCATCCCAATCGGCGGCGCGGTAGCTCCACCAGGAATACAGCCGGCCCCCGGGTATGTCCTGGCGGGTGATATCCACCCATTTGCCGGCCTCCTGTGCCGCGCCAAGATGCTCGACCTCGATGGGCGTATGGCTGACGATTTTCAGAAGCTGCTTATGACTCCAGACGTCATCCTCGCGCGGCGCGATGTTCAGATCTCCGACCAGAATGGCCTTTTCCGGCCGGTCCGCATGGAACACATCGCGCATCTCGGTCAGGAAATCGAGTTTCTGGCCGAATTTCACATTCTGCTCACGGTCGGGAATATCGCCTCCTGCCGGCACATAGAAATTGTGGACCGTGACACCGTTTTCCAGCTTTGCCGCCACATGCCGCGCATGGCCAAGCGCCGCATAATCGCGGTCCCCCGCATCCTCCAGCGGCAGTTTCGACAGGATCGCCACGCCGTTATAGCCTTTCTGCCCGCGCGCCACCATGTAGCGATAGCCAAGCGCCGCAAAGCTTTCGGTCGGAAACTTATCGATCGGCGTCTTGATCTCCTGCAGGCACAGCACCTCCGGCGCGTCCTCGGAAAGCAGCTTTGACACCAGCCCTTCGCGCAGACGCACGGAATTGATGTTCCAGGTGGCGAGGGTAAAGCTCATCTCTCTCTCCGGCAAACGTGTTCCGGGGCGGAGACTAGGCCGACAACGGCGCAAAAGAAAGCCCGGCACCGCAGATGAGGAACGCGAGACACCGGGCAAAGTCCAACAGGGAGGTGTGGCATCCATAGCATGAAACGGCCCAACCATGAAATGCGGCGGTTCCTGTCCCGGCGCAAGGGCAAGGACCAGTGCAAGGCTGCAACAGTCGGTCGGGCAGTGTCACCAGCCCGCAGCCCATGCACAAAAAAAGGCCGGGCAAAAGCCCGGCCAGTCCAACAGGGAGGATGCCGTGCCATAACCCCGACACGGCAAGGGGAACTCTCAGACCGGAGGAACCGGCCTCACCACGCCATCATGCGCCGCAATGCATTAAGGCGCGGTGAATCAAGCGACATTATGTCGAATTGCAGCGACTTTTCGCTGGACGGCACGGTCGCAACAAGTCAGGCGACCAGCCGGTAGCCGCCGCTTTCCGTCACCAGCAGCCGCGCATTCGAGGGATCGGGCTCGATCTTCTGCCGCAGCCGGTAGATATGGGTCTCAAGCGTATGGGTCGTGACCCCCGCATTATAGCCCCAGACCTCATGCAAGAGCACATCCCGCGCAACCACGCCCGATTGCGCGCGGTAGAGGAATTTCAGGATATTGGTCTCTTTCTCGGTCAGGCGGATCTTCTTCTCCTTCTCATCGACCAGCAGCTTCTGCGCCGGACGGAAGGAATACGGGCCAAGCTGGAACACAGCATCCTCTGACTGTTCATGCGTGCGCAGCTGCGCGCGGATGCGGGCCAGCAATACCGGGAATTTGAAGGGCTTGGTCACATAATCATTGGCACCGGAATCAAGGCCAAGGATCGTATCCGCATCGGTGTCATGGCCCGTCAGCATCGTGATCGGGCATTTCACGCCGGCCTTGCGCATGCGGCGGCACAGCTCGCGCCCATCGGTATCGGGCAGCCCGACATCGAGAATCACCAGGTCATAGATGGCGGCCTTGGCCTTCTCCATCCCCTCGGCGCCAGTGCGGCCCTCGAAGACGTCGAAATCCTCGGTCATCACCAGTTGCTCGGACAAGGCCTCCCTGAGGTCGTCATCGTCATCCACCAGAAGAATTTTGCGCAGCTGGGCCATGATACGGTCCTTTCGTTTCCTTGAGAAACAGATGCGGCGCGTTCACATTTCCCGCAAGATTTGCGACAAGGGAGTCACGGCCTCGTGTCGCAGGAGCGGGATATATTTCAATTCTGTCATCCCGCGACCAGATTAACGGGGCCAGGAGACGTGTGATGACTGCAGCAGCCGGCCCCTTTTCTTCGCTTGGACCCGATATCACCGAGCGCCTGTCGCGGGCGCGCGGCGATTTGCGGATGGGTGTGCCGGTGCTGCTGGCGGGTGAGGGCGAGGCTGCTCTGGCCATCGCCATCGAGCCGCTGGAGCCCGCGCGCCTCGCGGCTTTGCGCAGCTTCGGCGAGCCGGAACTGGCATTGACCGCCTGGCGGGCCGAAACGCTGAAGGCCTTTGCCTGCGATGGCGACATCGCCCGGATCGCAGTGCCTGCAAGCGCCGACACCGCCTGGCTCAAGGCGATTGCCGATCCGCAGGACGATCTGAGGGTGCCGATGAAAGGGCCGGTCAGGGGGCTTTACGGCGGCTCGGGTGTGCTGCACCGGACGGCGGTACTGCTGACGAAATCCGCGCATCTCTTGCCCGCCGCGCTGCTGGTGCGGGTCGAGAACCCACTGGTGCTGGCGGCCGATCACGGGCTGACCTTCCTTCGGATCGACGAGGCGCTGCCGGCGCTGTCGCGGCTGGCGCCCTTTGACGATGTGGTCTCGGCCCGGCTGCCGATGGCGCTGGCTGGTGCCGGCAGGCTGCATGTCTTTCGCCCCGATGATGGCGGCGATGAGCATTATGCAATCGAGATCGGCCAGCCGGCGCGCGACCGTCCGGTGCTGGCGCGGCTCCATTCCGCCTGTTTCACCGGCGATGTGCTGGGCAGCCTGAAATGCGATTGCGGGCCGCAGCTTCATGCCGCGCTGACCCAGATGGGCGAGGAAGGCGCGGGCGTCCTGCTCTATCTGAACCAGGAGGGGCGCGGCATTGGCCTTGCCAATAAAATGCGCGCTTATTCCTTGCAGGATCAGGGCTTTGATACGGTCGATGCCAATCACCGGCTGGGATTCGAAGATGACGAGCGCGATTTCCGCATCGGGGCAGAACTGCTCCGCGGCCTCGGCTTCCGTGAGGTGCGTCTGTTGACCAACAACCCGCGCAAAGTGGCGATGCTGGATTCATGCGGGCTGAAAGTGGTGGAACGGGTGCCGCTGAAGGTCGGCAAGACCCGGGAAAACGCGGCCTATCTTGCCACCAAGGCCGCGAAATCGGGGCATTTGCTGTGATCCATCCCGGGCAAAGCGCTGGCGATCTGGTTCTGACCCCGACCGGCCTGATGTTTCGCGGCCAGCGCTATGCCTGCACCATCGGGCGCGGCGGCGTCTCACGCGGGAAACGCGAGGGCGACGGGGCAACGCCTGTTGGCCTGCATCACATTGTCGGCGGCTTTTACCGCCCGGACCGGCTGGCGCGGCAACAGGTTCCGGCCTGGGCAGAGCCGCTGATCCCGGGTGATTTGTGGTCCGATGACAGTCGCGATCCGGCCTATAATTCGCATGTCCGGGCGCCGCATGGCTTTTCCCACGAGGATCTGCGCCGCTCCGATCCCCAATATGATCTGGTTCTGGTCACCGACTGGAACTGGCCGGATGCCATTCCGGGCCGGGGATCGGCGATTTTTCTGCATTCCTGGCGTCGCCCCGGCTGGCCGACCGCCGGCTGTATCGCCTTTTCGCAACCCGATCTCTTGCGGATCGCGCGGCAGATCCGCCCGGGAACCAGGCTGATCGTGCCCTATTTCGCGTAGGCACGATCCCCGAAAATCGCCGAGCCGACGCGGATATGGGTCGCGCCATGGGCGACCGCCAGCTCGAAATCCGAGCTCATGCCCATGGAAAGGCCCTCAACCCCGTTGCGTTCGGCGATCTGCGCCAGCATGCGGAAATGCGAACCTGGGTCTTCGCCATCGGGCGGGATACACATCAGCCCGACCACCGGCAGATACATGGCGCGGCAGGCGGCGATGAAGTCATCGGCCTGTCCCGGCAGGATACCGGCCTTTTGCGGCTCTTCGCCGGTATTGATCTGGATGAAGAGATCGGGGCTGGCGCCACGCGCATTGGCCAGATTGGCCAGCCGCTCGGCCAGCGAGGGGCGGTCAACCGAATGGATCGCATCGAACAGATCGACCGCGACCTTGGCCTTGTTGCTTTGCAGGGGCCCAATCATATGCAGCTTGATGCCGGCATATTTCGCCCGCCAGGTCGGCCATTTGAACGCGGCCTCCTGGACGTAATTCTCGCCGAAAACGCGCTGACCCTCATCCAGCACGGCCTCGACCCTGGGAGAGGGCTGCACCTTTGACACGGCGATCAGGGTGACGGAGCCCTCGGCCCGACCGGCGGATTTCTCGGCCTCGCGCAGCCTTGCAGTGATCCCGGTGAGTGACATTGCCCGTGCCCTTGCTGCCTCAGAACCCGCATTGATTACAACGCCCGGGCGCGGAAGGGAAACGCCGGAAATGAAAAGAGCGGGCAAAGCCCGCTCTTTCCTTAGACATTGATCCGTTAAGATCAGAAGTCGAAGCGCACGCCGACGTCAGCGCGGGTGCCCTGGTTGTTACCAGCTGCATCGCCGAAGCCCGACTGGATCGAGCCCGAGAGACGAGCGCCTTCGCCGAGCGAGTAGTCAGCGCCGATACCGTAAGCGGTGTCGTAGTTTGCGCGATCCCAATCCGACACATAAGCGCGGAGCGTGGTCGCGCCGAAGGTGTAGTTGCCGTACAGGGTGACTTGCGAGGAATCCGACACGCCGCCAGCAGCGGTGTTGTAGTCGTAGTAGTTCAGGCCGACATTGCCGTCACCGAAGTTGTAGGCAGCACCGATGAAGTAGTCATCGTTGTCTTTCACGCCAGCCGACGACAGATTGATACCGGCTGCAACCGAGATCTGGCCATTCGACCAGTCAGCCGCAAGGCCGATTTCTTCATCAACACCAGCACCGAGATCTTTTACGTACTGGTTCGGGTCAACGTACGAGAAATACAGGTTGATGTCAGCGATCGAGTAGGTTGCAGCAACACCGGTGTAACCGCCGGAAACGCCGCCAACCGAACCCTTCGATTCGTAAGCGTAGAAGCCGTTCTGAGCGTCACCGAACGAGCTGTCTTCGTAACCCATTTCCGAATTATAGGTCAGGCCAACCGAGTCCCATGCGGTGTCGACGTTGCCGACCTGAACATTCAGACCTTCGTATCCGACCGAGAAGCGAGCGGTGTTGAAGTCCGAATATGCATCGCCATCGTCATACTGAACGCGCAGACGTGCGCCGAAGGTCACGCCAACATCGGTCTCAGTGGTGGCGTCGATGTTCAGACGCAGCCGCGAGGAGATGATGGTGTTTTCGGTGTTAGTGGCGAGAACGCCGCCACGGTCTTCGACATATTGCAGACCGAAACGGCCGTAGCCCGAAATGGTCACATCAGCAGCGGCTGCCGAAGCGCCGGCAACCAGAGCGGTGGTTGCGATAAGAAGCTTTTTCATCGTATTCCCTCGATTGACTTCCAAGGATGGCCCAACTCAGGGGAATCCGAATTGGGTATGGACCGTATTTCTGCCTCTCGGGGCCTGATTGCAATAATCATGGCAATGTCGCCCCGGAAACGCCTCGGCGATGGTGCAGCAAAGTCACAGTGCCTTTTCGCCCCTGGCGGGCGCGATCACCCGCCGCCCCCTGGATGCGCCCTGCCAGGTATGTGGCAGGCATGGCGCCGCCGCCTCGCGTGGCCATCTGGCCAAAAAGCCTTGTTCCATACAGGTGGCTAAGCTAGACAGCCGTTTAAGTTAAACGGGAGTTTCCGATGGCTCTGGCGAAATCCGCGCGCAATCTTCTTTGTGGTGGCCTGCTTGTCACCCTTGCGGCTTGCGGCGGCAAGAATGGCGGCACGGCAGAGGAAACCCGCGCCGGGGCGACCTCGGGCGCGAAACAGACGACTTCGCAACTGGGCAATTCGCGCGAAAGAGCCAACCGTGAGGGCGGCACGATCTGGAACCTCTTCGGGGCCAGCGACGACCCGAATGTCACCGTCGAAGTGAACAAGTATATCTGGCAGGCCTCGCTTGAGGTGCTGAACTTCCTGCCGATCGAAAGCGTCGATCCCTTCACCGGCGTGATCGTGACCGGCTATGGCCGTCCGCCAGGTGGCGGCCGCGCCTACCGCGCCACGATTTATGTGCAGGATCCGGCACTTGAGGCGCGCAGCCTCAAGATCGCGATGCAAAGCCAGGGTGGCGGCGCCGTGGCACCCGAAACCGTCCGCGCCGTAGAGGATGCGATTCTCACCCGGGCACGGCAGCTGCGGATCCGCGACAGCAAGCTCTGATCGCAGTCAAAGTCTGGATCGGCAAAATCTGAAACGACAAAGGCGGCATCTGCCGCCTTTTTTATGCCTCAGCAGAATCTGCCTTGCCGGGAGCCGGTGCGATCAGCGCCCGGCCCGCGCCGCGATGCGCAGGAAAACCCGCTCGACCAGCGCCAGCCCCGGCACTTTCAGCGTCGAGCGCAATGTCAGATCGGCTTCGACCAGATCGGCAATCGCGGGTTCAAGGCTCAGCATCCCCCATTTCCGCAGCTGCCCCTGCATCCGGTCACGACGCGGCCCGAAGACCCGCGCCTTTTGCAGCCCGATCCCGGCGCCACCCGGATCGCTTGCCGCAACATGCAGGGTGCGGAAATGACGCAGCGCCTGGATGCAGAGGGTCACCGGCAGCACCCCCTGCCCGCCCAGCCGCAGCATCAGAATGCCCACCTGGCGGCTCTGCCCCTCGGCCACGGCATTCAGCAGCTCATCCACCTCGGCATCAATCGTCGCCGGAGCCAGCGCCGCCACCTCTGCAGGGGTCAGCGGCGCAGGGTCCTGCCATTTATAAAGCGCGATCTTTTCCAGCGTCTGGCGGAAATCGCCCGGATCCAGCGCGCGCGCCAGCTGGATCAGATCATCCATCACCTGAGGCGGGATCTGCGAGAGCCCCGCCTTTGCCAGCTCGGCCTCGATCTCTTCGCGGGTCGGCGGATCATCGTAAAGCCCGATACAGACCGTATTGGGCAGCTTTTCAAACAGCGTTTTCAGCGCCGATTTGCCTTTCAGATCGCCCGCCGTGGCAACGATCACCGCATCGCCCGGTTTCCAGTCCTTCAGCGCTGCCTCGAAGGTCGCGCTCAGCCCGTCGGTCGCATCCTCGACAAAGGCCACGCGCGGGCCGGGGAAGAAGCCGACCGCCTTGACCGCATCCGACAAAGCCGCCTGGTCCTTGCGCAGATCGGTGCCCGCCATCCGCGAAAGCCGCATCTCGGCCTCGCCCTCGGGTCCGATCAGCGAGAGAATCGCCGCCTGGCGTTTCAGCGCGACCCGCATCGTATCGGCGCCAAAGATCAGGAGCCCCGCGCGGGCCGGATCGGGCTTTGCCAGATAACGGTTGGCCTCGGAACCGCGCAGCAGCATCAGCCGGCCGGGGGAGTGGCCGCAGGCGCGCCGTTACGCCGTTGCAGCGCTGCCATTTCCGCGATCAGCCGCGCCACGACCTGATCGGCCAGGATATGCATCAGCCGGCCTTCCGCATCCTCTTCCGCCGCCAGCATCGCCACGGTCGAGCCGGTCGCGTTGAAGGCGGTAAAGCTTTGCGCCCGCCCGCTGGCCAGCACGGTGCCGCTGAGCGTATCCGAGATCCGGAAGGTCACCACGCCGGTGATATTGTAGCGGGTGGTGCGGTTATCGGCGGTGACACCGACGCCGCCGGTCTCGGTCGTGATGGCGTAATCGAGATCGTAGAGAGGGCGCTCGGGCCGGCCCAGACGTTCCTCGATTCGCTGCACGAAGGCAAAGGCCTCTTTGGTATCCGGATCCGCCGCCCGCACCTGGCCCAGCAGCGCCTCGGCCGGGCCGCCTTTTTTATAGGCCGGCGTAAAGCCGCAGGCGGCCAGCGCCAGCGGCAGGATCAGAAGGGTGCGGCGGTCAAGCGCCATGATGATCAGGCAACCACATTGATGATGCGCCCCGGGACAACGATGATTTTCTTCACCGGATTGCCGGCAAGGAATTTCACCACATCCTCATGGGCCAGCGCCAGCTTTTCAACCTCGGAAGAGGCAAGATCCTTGGCCACGCTGATTTCCGCGCGTTTCTTGCCATTGATCTGGATCGGCAGCGAGATCACGTCATCGACCAGCAGCGAAGGATCGGCCACGGGCCAGGGGGCGCGGGCACAAAGCCCCTCGCCGCCCTGCATGGCCCAGATCTCCTCGGCCAGATGCGGGGTCATCGGCTGCATCAGCTGCGCCAGCGCCCGCATCGCATCCCGCGCGACCAGCGCCGAGGCATCGGCTTTGGACAGCGTATTGGTCAGAGCGTAAAGGGCTGCGATGGCCTTGTTGAAGGCAAAGCCCTCGATCGACCTGGTGACCTCGACCGTGGTGCGGGCGACCGTCTTTTGCAGTTCCAGATCGCCGGTGCCGGCATGGTTCGCGGGCATCGAAGCAATGCGGTCCGACAGCGTCCAGACCCGGGAGAGGTGCTTGCTGGTGGCATCGGCGCCGCTCGCCGTCCATTCGATATCGCGCTCGGGCGGGCTGTCCGACATGACGAACCAGCGCGCGGTATCGGCACCGTAAGAGGCGATGATATTCATCGGATCGACAACGTTTTTCTTTGATTTCGACATCTTGGCCGAGGGGATCACCTCGACCGCCGTGCCGTCTGCCAGGCTCACTCCGGCATCGGAACGGATCACGTCTTCCGGCAGGTGATAGACCGGACGGCCCTTGTCGTCAGTGGTCTTGTAGATTTCATGCGTGACCATGCCTTGCGTGAAGAGCGCATTGAAGGGCTCGCACGATTTCTCGGGCAGGTGGCCGGTCACATTCATCGCGCGGGCGAAATAGCGCGAGTAAAGCAGGTGCAGGATCGCGTGTTCGATGCCGCCGATATACTGGTCGACATTCATCCAGTATTCCGCATCGGCCATGACGGTCGGCGTCGTCGCCCGCGGCGCGGTGAAGCGGGTGAAATACCAGGACGAATCGACGAAGGTGTCCATCGTATCGGTTTCACGCTTTGCCGCCTGGCCGCATTTCGGGCAGGAGACATCGCGCCAGGTCGGGTGACGGTCCAGCGGATTGCCCGGCTTGTCAAAGCTCACATCATAGGGCAGCTCGACGGGCAGGTTCTCTTTCTTCTCGGGCACCACACCGCAGGTCGGGCAATGGACGACCGGGATCGGGCAGCCCCAATAGCGTTGTCTGGACAGGCCCCAGTCGCGCAGGCGGTATTTGGTCACGCCTTCGCCGAAGCCCTTTTCCCCGGCGATGGTGATCGCCTCGGCCACGCCGGCGTCGCCGGTCTGGGTCTTGTTGCCCGCGAGACCACGGACATAGTCAACCGCCTCGGCTTTGGTCGGAACATAGGCCTCGGTGAGGGTGGTCTCCTCCGTGCCGGGCGCCACAAAGACCGGCAGGATCGGCAGGCTGTATTTCGTCGCGAATTCAAAGTCGCGCTGGTCATGCGCCGGGCAGCCGAAAATCGCGCCGGTGCCGTAATCCATCAGGATGAAATTGGCGATCCAGACCGGCAGTTCGATGGAGGAGTCCAGCGGATGGCGCACCCGCACACCGGTATCGAAGCCGATCTTCTCGGCAGTCTCGATCTCTTCGGCGGTGGTGCCACCCTTGCGGCATTCAACGGCAAAAGCCGCAATGGCCTCGCTCTTCCCGGCCAGCGCCTTCGCCAGCGGGTGATCGACCGAGATGCCGGCAAAGCTCGCCCCATTCAGCGTGTCAGGGCGGGTGGTGTAAACCTCAAGCCTGTCAAAGCCTGCCGGCGCATTCACGGTTTCAAACGCGAATTGCAGGCCTTGCGACTTGCCGATCCAGTTCGCCTGCATCAGGCGCACCTTTTCAGGCCATTTCTCCAGCCCGTCCAGCGAGGCCAGCAGATCCTCGGCCATGGCCGAGATCTTAAAGAACCACTGCGTCAGCTCCTTACGCTCGACCAGCGCGCCCGAGCGCCATCCGCGCCCGTTCTCGACCTGCTCATTGGCGAGAACCGTCATATCGACCGGATCCCAGTTCACCACGGCCGCCTTGCGGTAAACCAGCCCCGCTGCCAGCATGTCGATGAACATCGCCTGTTGCTGGCCGTAATATTCCGGGTCGCAGGTGGCGAATTCGCGGCTCCAGTCAATCGACAGGCCCAGCGGCTTCATCTGCGCCTTCATGTCGGCGATGTTCCCGTAGGTCCAGTCTTTCGGATGACCGCCCCGCTCCATCGCAGCATTCTCGGCCGGCATGCCGAAAGCGTCCCAGCCCATCGGGTGCAGCACCGAGAAGCCGCAAGACGACTTATAGCGCGCCACCACATCGCCCATCGTGTAGTTGCGGACATGCCCCATATGGATGCGCCCCGACGGATAGGGGAACATCTCAAGGACATAATATTTCGGGCGCAACGGATCGGCCTCGGCCGTGAAGACCCCGGCCTCATCCCAGGCGGATTGCCATTTCTTCTCGATCTGACCGGGTTCGTAGCGCGACATGGGTTGAGCCTCTGTATCTGACAGAGAGGGAATTACCCCCCCGCGCGTCAGAGGTAAAGGATCACAGCGCTCAGAGCGTCAGCTCCATATCGCGATGCGCGATTCCGGCATCCTGGTATTCCGGGCCGTAAGCGCGAAAGCCAAGCGCCTCGTAAAAGCCAAGCGCATGGATCTGGGCACCGAGTTTTGCGCGGGTGACCCCGGGCTGCATGCGCAAGACCGCCACTGCCTCGCGCATCAGCGCCTGGCCGATGCCGCGCCCTCGCGCCGTGGCCAACACGCAGACGCGGCCGATCTTGCCGGTGGCACCCTCGATCAGGATACGCGCGGTGCCGAGCGGCTGGCCGTCGGTGGCCAGCAGATGCAGCGCCTCACCGTCGCGGCCATCGACCTCTTCCGCCTCGGAAACCGCCTGCTCTTCGATGAACACAAGCCGCCGCAGCGCCTGGCAGGTGGCGAGGTCATCGGTCAGCGCCACCCGGATCATGCGAAATAATCCCTGAGGATGCGGCTGTAGATCGCCTTCAGCTGATGGATCTGCGCGATCTCGACCCGTTCATCCACCTGGTGCATGGTCTTGCCGACCAGCCCGAATTCGACCACCGGGCAGTGATCCTTCACAAACCGCGCATCCGAGGTGCCTCCGCTCGTGGAATATTCCGGGCTGACGCCGGTTTCCGCCTTGACCGATTTGCGGATCAGTTCGGAAAACTCCCCCGGCGCGGTCAGAAAACTGTCGCCCGAGTTTTTCACCGTCACCGTGATCTTAACCCCGGTCTCGGCCACCACCGCGATGGCCTGATCATTCAGCCAGGCGGCAAGGCTGTCGCCAGTATGAAGGTCGTTGTAACGGATATTCACCGTGGCCGAGCCTTTGGCCGGGATCACATTGGTGGCCTTGTTGCCGCAATCAATCGTGGTGATCGCAAGGGTCGAGGCATCGAAATGCTCGGATCCCTGATCCAGAGGCTCCGCCTCCAGCCGGGCCATCAGCCTGACCAGCGCCGACATCGGGTTTTTCGCACGATGCGGATAGGCGGAATGGCCCTGCACACCCTCGGCGGTGAACCAGGCGGTCAGGCTGCCGCGCCGGCCGATCTTCATCATCTGGCCCATGGTGTCAGGGCAGGTCGGCTCTCCGACCAGGCAATGGGTCATCCGCTCGCCATTGCCGCCCATCCAGTCAAGAAGCGCAACGGTGCCATGTTCGGCCACATCTTCCTCATCGCCGGTAATGGCAAGGATCACGGCCCCGTCCGGCGGGGTTTGCCGCACGAAATCCACCGCAGCGGCGGCGAAAGCCGCCACACCGGATTTCATATCGGTGGCGCCGCGCCCATACATCCAGCCATCCACCTCGGCCGCGCCGAACGGATCCTGGGTCCAGGCTGCCAGATCCCCCACCGGCACCACATCGGTATGACCGTTGAAGCCGAAAGACCGGTTCGCACTGCGCGCGCCCCAGCGGGCATAGAGATTGGCAATCCCGCCGCGATCCACCCTTGTGCAGGTGAAACCAGCGCCGGTCAGCAGTTCCTCCAGCAAGACCAGCGCGCCGCCCTCGGCAGGGGTCACCGAATTGCAGCGGATCAGCCGCGCGGTCAGCTCAGCCGGGTCAACGGGGGTGAAATCGGGCATTGGCCGCCTCCTTCAAATGCTGCCGCCAGCCATAATCCCGGCAACAGGGCCCGGCAAGGCGGCGAAGCCTCCTCAGTCCGCATTGCCTGCCGCCACCGCCTCGACCGGCGATAGCACAATGGCGGTCGCATTGCGCACCGTCAGCACCACGCCCGGCAACAGACCGACCCGCGTCCGCGCCTCGGCCTGGAAGGCGGCGTCGATATTGGCGATCCCCCCCAGCAGCTGCAACAGCGCCGGCGAGGTGCCCAGGTTGTTGTGCCCGGCCCCCTGATTATAGGCGGCAGTGTCGTAATAGGTGACTTCCAGATCCGCGATCGGCGTCAGATCGGTCAGATTGCCCAGCCGGTCCGGTGCACCCGCAATCTTTGACGACAGATTCAGGATGGTGTCGCGCGTGCTGCCGAAGATCAGGAAAGGCTGCGGCAGTTTCCCCATCGCATGGGCCTGGGCGCGGAACAGATCCACATCGAGATCGGGCGAGATCAGGATCACCCCGGCCAGCTTGTCCATCACCTTGCGATCCCCCCGGATCGAGGCCTGGCGCAAGGTCTCCATCGTCAGCGCGCCGCCCATGGAATGGGCCACGATGATGATCTTCTCGGCGCCGGCGCCCGCAACCTCACGAAGCAACTCCTCCAGCCCGTCGCGCCCGAACAAAGCCGAATCGCGGTCATAGACATAACCAAGCGCCGACCCGCGCGAGGGCCAGGCGTAATGCACCGCCACGCCCGGCACTTTCAGGTCATAATGCATCTGCGCGACGCGGTAGATGCTTTCGGCCATGGTGTTGTTGAAGCCATGCACATAGACGACCACGTCCCGGCTGCCGCGCCGCCCCAGCCCCTTTGCCAGCTCCTTGCGGAAATCCGCCGCCGTGGCGAATTGCTGATCAGCAAGCGTCAGGAAATCCGTCGTCGGATCAGCGCGCTTCACCGATTTCGGCCAGGTGACCTCACCCGCCTTATGATTACGCGGCATCAGGATATCGTAGCGCATGAAGCTTGCGAAATCCGAGCGCGCGAAACCGAATTCGCCATTGTCTTCCCGCCGCGAGGTGCCGACATAGATCGGCACCCGGATCGAAACATCCTGAGCCAGCGCGATCTTCTCGGGCGACAGCTCTTCCAGCATGACGAAATTCCCGCGCGGCGCGCAGGAGGCGAACAGGACCAACACCAGAAAGGCGACCAGAACTCTCATGCCGTTTTCCTGACGCTCCCGCAGCAACAGGTCAAGCCCCGGACCGCTCACCAGTTGTTTCAGCGCTGAAAGCCTGTGGCTTTCCTCTTGACCCAAATACTCCGGGGGTAAGCCTGCGTTTCCGCCACCGGTTCAGGGAACCGGCGGCCCGGGGGGCTGCCCCCCCATTCCACCGTCACAGCACATAGCGCGAGATATCCGCCGAGCGCGCCAGCTGCCCGACATTCTTCTCGACAAAGACCTCATCGACCACCACCGCCTCGCCCGGGCGGTCCGGCGCGGTGAAGGACAGCTCCTCGAACACCCGCTCCATCACGGTATAAAGCCGCCGCGCGCCGATATTCTCGACCGAGCGGTTCACCTCCGCGGCCAGTCCCGCAATCGCCGCGATACCGTCTTCGGTAAAGCTGACTGCCACCTCTTCCGTCGCCATCAGCCCGGTATATTGTCTGGTCAGCGCATTGTCGGTCTCGGTCAGGATGCGCACGAAATCGCCCTCGGTCAGCGCCTCCAGCTCGACCCGGATCGGCAGACGCCCCTGGAGTTCCGGCAGCAGATCCGAGGGTTTCGCGACATGGAAGGCCCCGGATGCGATGAAGAGGATGTGATCCGTCTTCACCGGCCCGTATTTGGTCGAAACGGTCGTCCCCTCGATCAGCGGCAGCAGATCGCGCTGCACGCCCTCGCGCGACACATCGGCGCCGCGCGCCTCGGATTTCGCACAGATCTTGTCGATCTCATCAAGGAACACGATGCCATCCGCCTGCACCACGGCCAGCGCGCGGGTCTTTACCGCCTCGTCATCCAAAAGCTTATCCGCTTCCTGACCCAGCAGCAGATCATAGCTGTCCGCCACCGTAACCCGCTTTTTTGTGGATCGCTGGAAGGCCTTGCCGAACATCTCCTGCAGACCCTGAAGCTGCATCTCCATCCCCTGGCCGCCCGCCATCATCGGCATCGCGGGCATCGGGTCCTGGATCTCGATCTCGATCATGGTGTCGTCCAGCTCGCCCGCGCGCAGCTTCCTGCGAAACATCTCACGGGTCTGCTCGCGCGCATCCTTGCCGGCAATCGCCTCGATCACCCGCTCCTCGGCCGCGCGCTTCGCCTTCTCGCGCACCTCGTCACGCATCAGCGCACGGGTATCGACAATCGCCACATCCATCAGATCGCGGATGATGCTTTCCACATCACGCCCGACATAACCGACCTCGGTGAACTTCGTCGCCTCGACCTTCAGGAACGGCGCTTTCGCCAGTTTCGCCAGCCGGCGGGAAATCTCGGTCTTGCCCACCCCGGTCGGCCCGATCATCAGGATATTCTTGGGGTAAACCTCGTCGATCAGATCGGCAGGCAGACGATTGCGGCGCCAGCGGTTGCGCAAAGCCACCGCCACGGCGCGCTTGGCCTCTTTCTGGCCGATGATGAAACGGTCCAGTTCCGAGACGATCTCGCGGGGGGTCAGGTCAGTCATTGGTCAGGCCTCGCATAGGGGGGCAGCCGGTCTTTGCCGGGGAAATCGGGCAGAGCGCGCATCAGCCAGCCACGCAACTGCACCCACCAGGTGCCAATGGCGGTGATCAGCGCGCCAAGGATCAGCAGCGCAAAGGCCCAGGATCCGAAATTGCCGCCCCCGGTCGCCCAGACGATCACCACTGCCATATAGCCAATGGCGGCCGAGACAAAGGACCGGCGGTCGATCACCAGCGCCAGCACCGTGATGATCAGCAGCGCAACGATCAGCATCACCATGCCGCCAGAGCCGTAAAGCGTCACCGCTACCGTATTCACCAGCGCGAAAGCCGCCAGCAGATGCAGCCAGAAGGCGGTCGCGGCATTGCGGCCCAGCCGGTGCGGATCGCGCATGTCGAACCACATCCCCGCCAGAAATGCCACGATACCAAATCCCAGTGTCGCAAAGGCAAAGGCCGGGCTCTCGCGCAGATCGAACAGCCCGTTCATCCCCCAGGACCGCGTGCCAATGGCAAGCCCCACCAGCGCATCGGTCGAGGTGGTCAGGGCATAAAGCGTCAGGAGCGCAAATCCACCCAGCACGAACATCGAGAACGGCAGACGAAAGTGACGATACCAGGCCGCCATGCCCAAAGTTGCCGCCAGCGGCGGCAGCACCATCAGCATCCGCGACGGCTCAGACGCGCTTTGGAAAACCAGCGTGGTCACCGCGATCAGCAGGCCGCCGCCAAAGACCAGCGCCAGCACCATCGAAGGCAGGTTCATCCGCCGTTTCAGGGTGAAATAGCCCGCCCACCACCAGGCGATCCCGGCGGCGATCAGCGGCATCACGATGGCAATCGTCGCGCCTCCGGCCCAGGCGATCAGCGCCAGCACACCAGACAGCAGGATGATCAGACCGATCGAGATGAAGATTTCGGAGAAGCCTTTGAAAAACTCGAACGGCTCGTCTTCTGCCGGCATGGCGGCGCGTTGCCCGGCGCGGGCCTGGATCAGCGCCGCAAGCGAGGCCGCCTGGGCTTCGGTCAGGATACCGGCCTGAACACCGGCGCGCAGATCTTCGGGGGTCATCGGTGCAGCACTCATTTGCGGATCGTCTCCACCGTCAGATTGCCATTGGTATAGACGCAGATCGAGGCGGCAATCGCCATGGCTTTGCGCGCCACATCCCCGGCGGACAGGTCGGTCTCCATCAGCCCGCGCGCGGCTGCGAGGGCGTAATTGCCGCCCGAACCGATGGCGGCCACGTCATGTTCGGGTTCCAACACATCGCCGGCACCGGTCAGGACATAGACCGAGATGCCGTCGGTCACGATCAGCATGGCCTCAAGGTTGCGCAGGTATTTGTCCATCCGCCAGTCTTTCGCCAGATCGACACAGGCGCGGGCCAGCTGACCGGGTGCGGCCTCCAGCTTCTTCTCCAGCCGCTCCAGCAGGGTGAAGGCATCGGCGGTCGAGCCGGCAAAGCCCACCACCACATCATGCCCGCCCGGAGAGATCCGCCGCACCTTGCGCGCGGTCCCCTTGATCACTGTCTGGCCCAGCGAGACCTGGCCATCCCCCGCCACCACAACCTCGCCGCCGCGCCGGACCGCAAGGATCGTGGTCCCGTGCCAGCCGGGGAATTTGTCGTCCGCCATGGGTATGCCCTTCGCCTTGTTGCGAGCCCCTATATGGCGCCTGGACCCAGGCGGCACAAGTCAGAGGCCCTGATGGCGGCGCCCCGGGGCCTTGCTTCCGGTCGGACTGTCGCGCCGGGCCACCACCGGGGCGTCCTGCCGGTCATCGCAGGCCATCGGCGGATTTGCCGGTAACGGGTGCGGGTCCGGGCGCGGATCTGCCCGTCTGAGCCCCTCGCGATCCGGTTTGCTTTCCGGCACGGCAATATCGCGCGCAAGGCCCAGTGCCGCCAGGACCCTGATCAGCCACCAGCCGGGATCGGACTGCCCCGGCTCGACCCCCAGTCGCGCCGAATGCGGAAAGGCGTGGTGATTGCCGTGCCAGTTCTCTCCGAATGTCCGCAGGCCGATCCCCGGCAGGTTGTAGCCCTGCACCGGCAGCCCCTCGATCACCCAGCCCTGGTGCCCCTTGCGATGCGCGAAATGCCCGACCGCCCAATGGCCGAACAGCGAGACGGCGATCCGCAGGCTGACACCCCAGAGCACGAGGCCGATGCCGCCGATCCACCACAGACCAATCGCAAGCGGCAGCTGTTGCAACATCCACCATCGCTCCAGCCAGCGATAAAACGGGTCATCGGCAACCTCGTTTTCAAAGACGAACCGGGGCGGAGAGCCCAGCCGGAAGACGCAATGAACCTGCCACCAGAAATCCTGCCAGAAGCCCGCCCCATGTGACGGATGCGGCGGGCAAATCACCTGCCGCTGATGCCAGTCCCGCATATCATGCGCCCGGATCATGCCCATCGGCCCGGCCATCCCCACCAGCACGCCCAGCCAGACCAGCAGCCGCTCCAGCCATATCGGCGCGGTGAAGCTCCGATGGATCAGCAGCCGGTGCATCCCGACCGAATGCCCGGCGCAAAGGGTGATCGCCGACAGGACCAGAAAAGCCACAACGCCCGCCACCGAGGGCAGGTAGAACAGCGCCACCAGACCGAGGACCGCATGGCCGCTGAACCAGAGTGATTTGACCGGATCCCAGACGATCCGGCCATCTACGGCCGAAACCGCAGCATCGGCAAGGACCCTCTCGGTCGAGATCAGGGCGTTACTCACGGCATACCTTCCCCTGGTGTCGGGCCGATCATAGCCCGGGCGCCCGCGCTGTGGCTACAGATCTTGCACGGGGGCCGGCACCTCGACGGGGCAGCCCGTCACCGGCATGCTCAGGCCCAATATCGGTCACAATCCCGAACGAGCATTGGCCCATGCGATCCCCAAAGGCCGGCTTTATGCGCGCGTATCTGCTTCTTTCTGTTCTTTTCTTCCCCTGCGCCCTGCAGGCCCGGCCCTTACCCGTCGCAGACCCGCAAATGATCGAAGCGCTGCAAGGACTGGCCCCCGATCTGCCCGGCTGGCGCTGCGGCGCGCCCGATGCAGATCCCGCAAAACCCGCCTTGCTGCGTACCCTGCCCACCACGGTGATGGAGTGCCGCAGGGAGACAAGCTCCATCACCCTGATCATCGGATTCGATCCTGAATTTGGCACCACGACCTGCGACAACCTGCGCCGCAAACTCGACAGGCAATCAAAGGGTGAAGATGTCGGCACCGGTGAGGTGGTGGAAAACGGGGCATGGATCAGCGCGCGCACAGGGCTGAGCTTTCAGCTCTGCTCCGCCGATCAGATCACTGTTCTGGGGCAGATGAAGGGAAACGGGGCAGATCCGTCCGGCGATGGCATATCATTCGGCCTGTTTCACCAGGCGATGCTTGCGGGCGATCTCACCGGGGTTCTGGACCTTGCAGCCGAAAGCACGGCACGGCTGGATGAGGCATATGCCATCCTCGATGCGCAGAGCCGTGACCTTGACCAGCTGCTGCCGTGCCCGGAAGGGTGGGGGGTGACGAACAGCCTTTTGGCCATGATGGAAAGCCTGGAGGCGAGCGGGGTTTCCCCGTTTTCGGCAGTCTTGCGCCTGATGGGCATGCCGACAGCCAGCCATACCCTTTCGCGCGGAAGCTGCACTGTCAGCATCGTGCTGTCATCCGCTCCGGATTCCCTGCAAACTGCGCTGTAAGCTTTGCCAGACCGCGCGGCAGGGATGGTGTGACGGGATCATTCTGGCGCAGCCGCAAGACCGCGCAGCTGAATGGCCAGGAGGCGATTGATGGCAGCCGCTACCAGGTGGTGATTGATGACGCCGTTGTGCTGCGCATCGACGCGCGCGGCGATTGCCTGGAAGAGACCATGGGCGCGCCCGCTGCCACCGCGTTTTACAAGGCCCTCACCGGCCACGATTTCTCCCGCTTTCGCCGGGAGTGAGTTGCGGCCCCGCCACCGGGACACAGCCGCGCAAGCAAAACGGGCGGTCCCTTGCCGGGCCGCCCGTTTCCTGTCTCTGCGGTGGCTCCAGGGCCTTGGTCAGATCGCAGCCTTGATCCAGTTTTCCAGCGCAGCCTTGGGCGCGGCACCGACCTTGTTCGACACGACCTGGCCATCCTTGAACAGGAACAAAGCCGGGATGCCGCGCACGCCAAGCGCCGCCGGGCTTTCCGGATTCTCGTCGACATTGACCTTCACGATCTTGACTTTACCGGCATATTCCCCCGCCAGCTCTTCCAGAGCCGGGCCGATCATCCGGCAGGGGCCGCACCATTCGGCCCAGAAATCCACCACAACCGGCACGTCCGACTGACGGACTTCGGTGTCGAAAGTGGCATCGGTGACGGCAACAGTTGCAGCGCCCATGGCGTCTCTCCTGAGAATTCACTTGGGTGAAAGCTAGGTTTGCAACCGGGGAACGTCAAGGAGCAGGCCAGAGCATCAGCTCTGCGCCCGCTGCAAGGCGGCCTGAACCCTGGCGGGATCCACCGGCATCAGCCGGGGCACCCTGGTCCAGAGGATCGCGGTGGCGATCTCGCGCCCGGGGTAAATCAGCGCGCAGGCATGGGCATAGGCGCCCAGCTGGCGCAGATAGGGCTCGGGGATGGCCGCTTCGGTTTCCGGCGCCATGGCGTTGGATTTGTAATCGACCACAGTGATGCGGTCCGGCGTGATCACCAGCCGGTCCACCGATCCGGCAAGGAAGCCGCTATTCCAGGGCGCCGACAACTCGGCCTCGGACATACTGCCGGGCGCGAAGATCCAGGCCAGATCCGGCGCGGTCAGGATCGCGCGGGCCTCGGCCAGCAGCGCCTCGCCGGCACCCAGACGGGCCGCCAGATCGGGCCAGGCCCCGGGCGGAGCATCGGCCAGGTGCTGCAGCAAAAGATGAAGCCTGGTGCCGCGCTCCAGCGGGTCATCCTCGTCGAAATCCATCACCAGATGGAAGCTGCCGCCCGCAACCTTCGCCTCGCCACCGCCCAGACCCGAAGGCGACCAGAGCCGCGGCGGCGCCACTGCGGGCGGCAAGGACGGCAGGCTCAGCGCGCGGGGCACCTCTGGCCTTGCGGCAGCCGCCGGCACGTCCCCGGGCCAGTCGCCAAAGCCCAGCCGGATACGGCCGTCCTCGCCGGGGGTCGCCCCCATCGCCTCAGCGCCGGCAAGCGCCGCATGATACCAGGAGCCAGGCCCAGCCTCGCCCGCCGCCGTCACGATCAGCCAGTGTTTCGCCCGCGTCATCGCCACATACAGGAGCCGCAGGTTCTCGGCCTCGCGCGCCGCTGCACGGGCGGTCTTGATCTCGGCCACCCGTCCCGCATCTTCCGCCTTGCGCCCGGCCCAGGTGACCATGCCCTCGCCAATGGCAATGACCGGATCCTTGTCGGAAAGCCGCCGGTCGCCGGTATCGGGCAGGATCACAACCGGCGCCTCAAGCCCTTTCGAGCCATGCACCGTCATCACCCGGATCAGCCGCCCCTCGCTCTCGGCCTGGCGTTTGACCTCGACCTCGCCGGCCTCCATCCACACCAGGAACCCGGTCAGGCTGGGCACTTCGCCGCGCTCATAGGCCAGCGCCTGCTGGCTCAGCTCGTCAATCGCATCCGCCGCCTCGTCGCCCATCCGGCCAAGGAGTTTCGCGCGGCCCTGATGGCGGGTCAGGATACGGTCGATGAGGTCATAGGGCCGCATATATTCGGCGAGTTTCCTCAGATCATCCAGGACAGCAAGCGTCTCCGGCTCGGCCGCGTGCCGCAGACGCTCCCACAGATATTTTCCGCCCCGCCCATGCGCCAAAGCGTAAAGGCGCGCCTCGGACCAGCCGAACAGCGGTGAGCGCAGCACCTGGGCCAGCGCCAGATCATCCTCGGGCGTGTTGAGGAACGACAGCAGCGCCAACAGGTCACGCACCGCCAGTTCCCCGGTCAGGGTCAGCCGGTCCGGCCCGGCAATCGGCAGGCCGGCCATCTTGCAGGCCCGGATCACCGCGTTGAAGATCGGCCCGCGCCGCTGCACGAGGATCAGGAAATCGCCGGCGTGAACCGGACGAAAGCCGCCTGGCGCCCTGTGATCCGGGATCTGCCGCCCCGCCGCGATCATCGCGCCGATTTCCGCCGCGATCTGGCGGGCCAGCACCTCGGTTGCGTCTTCTTCGCCGATCTGATCGACCGGCTCGAACCAGTCGCCGGGCTCGGGGTCTTCGGGCTTCGGAACGATGGGCCAGATCTCGGCCCGCCCGGGCAGCGCCTCATGGAACGGCCGGTGGCGGAAGGCGCCGCCAAGCGCTGCCTCGGCCTCGCCCGGGAAGCTCTGATCCACCAGTTCCAGCAGCGCCCGGGACGAGCGGAAGGAATATTCCAGCGCCTGTTCGGTGACCGGCACCCCCGCCGCCGCGAAACCATCGGCGAAACGGGTCTTCACCGCGTCAAACCCGGCCACATCGGCGCCCTGGAAGGAATAGATCGACTGTTTCTTGTCACCGACCACGAAAAGCGAGCGCTCGGTGTCGCGCGCGCCCTCACCCGCCATGAATTCCTCGGTCAGCGCCGCGATGATCTTCCATTGCGCGGGGCTGGTATCCTGGGCCTCATCGACCAGTACATGGTCGATGGAACCGTCGAGCCGGTAAAGCACCCAGGGCGCGACACTCGGATCGGTCAGCAGCGCCGTCGCGCGGGTGATGAAATCGTCGAAATCCAGCCAGCCATGCGCGGATTTGGCGCCCTCATAACGGCCAAGGAATTCTGCGGCGAACCGGTGCAGCGCCAGCGATTTGCGCAACGCGCTGAGGCCAAGCCGCAAAGCGCGCCCGCCCTCGACCCGTTTCATCAGCGATTGCAGCCCGTCAAGATGATCCCCAAGCGCGAGGCGGCAGTCTTTGGTCGGGAACGTGTCGAGTTTGGCGCCAAAGGGCAGTTTCGCCGTGGCCCCGAACAGAAACAGCCCCTCCAGCACCGGCAACACGCCGATCCCCAGCGGCGGCAAAGCCGCCAGCGCCGCCCCCGCCTTCTGATCGGTCACCTTTGACGATGCCATCAGAACCGGCGCCACCACGGCCAGCATCGCCTGATCGCCCGGCCCGAAGATCTCGGCCTCCAGCGCCGCCTCGTCCAGCCCGGGCGGCAGCCCGAAAGCCGCGCGCAGCGCGGCCTCCGCCGGCACATGGCTCAGCTCGGCGCGCATCCCGGTGAGCTTTGCCAGAAACGGGTCGATCTGTTCGCCGACCTCCGGCAGGATCGCCTCGAAAAGGCCGCGCGTCTCGCCTTCGGCCATTTCCTCAAGGATCTGGTTCCTGAGCAGTTCCGCCGAACGGTCATCCAGTTCCGAGAAGGACGGGCTGACGCCCGCCTCCAGCGGGAACCGCCGCAAGAGACCGGCACAGAAAGAGTGGATCGTCTGGATGCGGATGCCGCCCGGCGTCTCGATCGCGCGGGCAAAAAGCTGGCGGGCGCGTTTCAGCGCCGGTTCGGACAGATCACCCCCCTCGCCCAGATCGCCAAGGTTCTTTCGCAAGCCCTCATCCGGCGCCATCGCCCATTCGCCCAGCCGGCGGAACAGGCGGTTCTGCATCTCGGCCGCCGCCGCCTTGGTATAGGTCAGGCAAAGGATATTCTGCGGATCGGTGCCGCGCAGCAAAAGCCTGGCCACCCGGTCGGTCAGCACCTTGGTCTTGCCCGAGCCGGCATTGGCGACCAGCCAGACATTGACCGACGGATCCGCCGCCGCGATCTGGGCCAGCGATGCGGGATGCTGTGTCATGGCCCCTCTCCGGAAGGCATATCCTCGGGTTTCGCCGCCTCGGTAATATCCCATTCGCCAAACCGCGCGAGGTCGTCGTAATCGCTGCGCTCGCGCGCGCCCAGCATGGCCTGGCGGGCGGTATAGCCGCGGGCGGGGTCTTCCCAGGCGCGGATCAGGCGGCGGAATTCCTCCAGCAGCCGGTGCAGGTCATCGGGGCCGAGAAGTGCCGAGATCGTCTTCAGATCGGCCGCGAGGCGGATATAGGCAATCTCGACCTCGTCAGGGAAACCGGCCTCGGGAAAGCCGCCAAGGCTTGCCATCACCGCCGCCAGATGCAGCTGTTTCGCGAAAGCCGCCTGCTGTTTCTCGGACGGAGGCGCGCCGGTCTTATAATCCACAATCCGGATCCGGCCGCTCTCGGTGACGTCGATCCGGTCGGGCTTGCCCACCAGGGTGAAACCGGGGTCTTTCAGCACCACCGCGTATTTCTGTTCCAGCGAGACGGTCTGGCCGCCTTCGGCCAGCAGCCCCTGCACGAAGGGGACCGCCAGTTCCGCCATCCGCGCCCGCCAGATCGCCCGCATCGCAGGCCAGGCGACATCCTCCTCCAGCACCCGGTCGGTGATCCGCATCAGAGCCGCTGCGGCGTCGGTGACCAAGGGCGGCACCCCCTCGCGCAGCAGCGCCTCGGGCACCTTGTGCAGGATCTCACCCCTGAGCCGCGCATCCGCCATCGGGCGCAGCGGCATCAGCGGGCGCAGCCGCAGCAAATGGCGGGCATAGATCGCATAGGGGTCGCGGATCAGCTTTTCGATCTCGGTCAGCGAGAGGGTTTTAGGTCGATCCGCCACCCTCGGGCGCGGTGAGGGCCGAGGGGCGCGGTCCGAGATGATCGGCGCACCCACAAGGCCGGCGTCCGAGATCAGCCTGCCCCCCCGCGCCTTCATCGCCGACAGCGCATCGCGCCCGCCCTGATCCGGCAGACCGTCCAGCAGGTTCATCAGCCGGTTCAGCCACCGCGACGGCACCGTCTCGGCCTCGGCATTCCTGTGCGCATGGCTTAACACCACCTCGGGCGCGGCAACCGCCATCTGGAAATCATGCGCAGAAAGGCCGATGCGGCGCTCGGGCAGCAAGAGGCCCAGATCCATCCGCATCCTGCGGTTCAGCCAGGGGTCGGGGTCGGGCTGGGCGGGCCAGACGCCTTCGGTCAACCCGGCCAGCACCACGAGGTCAGCCCCCTGCACCCGCGCCTCCTGGGCGCCGAGGATCACGATCCGTTCATCTGCCGGGATCAGGCTGCGCACCTGGCCGCGATTGATCACCCCATCTGCCAGAGCCGCATAGTCGCCCGTGCCCAGATGCAGCGCCTCCGGCGCCTCCGACGCCAGATCTTCGATCACTTTGAACGCCGCCTCGCCCGCAGCATCCTGCCAGAGCCGTCCCGTCCCCTCGCCTGTCCCCTGCGCAAAAGCCTCAGCAAGGCTGCGGTGGCGGGCAATCAGGCCAGGCAGCGGGCCCGGGGTGCAGGCCTCAAGCGCCGCCAGCAGCCCGCCCAGCCATTCGGCCCAGGGCGCGGCAAATTCATCGCGCTGCTCTGCCGCCCAGGCCTGCAGCGAGGCAAGGTCGGGATAGGCCGGGCCCGAGCGGCGCAGTTTCAGCTCCAGTTCATGCGTCAGCCGCAGATGCGGGCCGCGCTGGTCGGTCGAGAAACAAAGCGGGTGTTTGAGGATGGTCAGAACCTCATCCGCCATCAGCCGCTTGCCCATCGCCCGCGCGATCAGCCGCAGCATCCGCCCCGCCGGGCTGTGGATCAGCGGCTCACCGGCGGAATCGTCGGGCTTCAGCCGCCAGCGGTCCAGAGCCGCCGTCACCTGCCGCGTCAGGTCGCGATCCGGCGTCAAAAGCGCTGCACGCTTGCCCAAAGCCACCGCCTCGCGCAGGCAAAGGGCAATCGCCTGGGCCTCGTCGCGGGGGCTTGCGGCCTCGATCAGGGTCATACGGGCGGTGGCCGCGCGCAAATCGCCCAGTTCCGGCCCCTGCGCGATCCATTGATCGGTGACCGGCGCGGGCCGCAACGCCAGCGAAATCAGACGGTTGCGGGCCGGATCGGCGGCGCCCTGATCATCCCATTCGCGGATATCCCGGCGCGACAGCCCCAGCATCCGCATCAGCCGGTGATAGCGGTATTGCGGATGATCCTCCTGGCCCGTGCCGTCATCAAGGCTGGCCCAGACCGCATCGGGCTGGTCGAAATCGAAACCCGGCACCAGGATCGCGCCCTGCGGCAGCCGCGCCACCGCCTGCATCAGCAAAGCCGATGTGCCGCGCGAGCCGGTCGAGCCCGCAATGATCACCGGATCGGGGGTTGGCGCGGCCTCCCAGGCGGCGATCTGCGCCATCAGCGCCATGCGCAGCCGCGCCTCGCTGTCGGGCGGTGCGCTTTCGGTGAAGAACTGCGCGATCAGGGATACAAACCGGCGGGTGCGCGACCAATGTGCCGCATGGCCCTCGATATCGAGCGTGTCGAGCGCGGCGGGGTCCACCTCTTCGGCGCGCATCTCATCCATCAGCCCGGCAAGGCTGTCGGCCAGATCATAAAGCGCATGGCGCGGCGCCAGATCGGGCTCGGCCGCCAGCAGCCGGTCGATCAGGACCGCAAGCTCAAGCCGCCGCCCCAAAGGCGAGGCGCCCTGGACCTGGCCCGTGAGCAAAGGGTCATTCCCCGGCTCGGATACCAGCTTCAGCCGGGGCAGAAAGCCCGCACCCCTGGCCAGCAGCGCCTCACGCAGCCGCCGGCGCATCCGCTGGCTGTTGAGATAGACCGTCACCCGCGCCATCGCCTCTGGCGGCTGACCCATCAGCCGCGCCTGCAAGCCGGCCGCCAGCCGGGCAGGAAAATCCACGCCGGGGGGCAGGCCGAAAAGACGGGGGCCAGAAGAATGGGGGCCGGGTTCAGGGAACATCATTTTGCCAGCAGGGCCTCGGCCTCGGCCAACCCCTCGGGGCTGCCGACATCGCACCAGCCGCCGCCCCAGATCAGGCCATAGGCGCGGTCATTCCTGATCATGTCATCCCAGGCGAGGTTGAGGGAAAACACCCGTTCGGGCGTGCGAAACAGCCAGTCGGTGCGCAGGATCTGCGCGCCGAGATAGACCATGCCGCCGGGCATCATATCCTCTCCGGTCTCGCTGTCCTTCGGCATCCGCTGGATGCGGCCATCGGGGCCAAGGGTGAAATCAGATCCCCCCTTGCGCCCCGGCAGCCCGCTTCGCGGCGCCAGCAACAAAAGCGCCCCCATTTTCAGCGGATCCCAGGCGCGAGAGAGCGCCTTCAGCGGATTGCCCCCCGTCCAGATCACATCCGGGTTCAGCGTCATCACAGCGCCATGGCCCAGCATGGGCAGCGCCTGTTTCAGCCCGCCACCGGTCTCTAGCAGTTCTTTCTCATGGCTGATCTTTACCCGGCGGCCCATCAGATGGGTCACCATCTGTTCGGAAAGGTAATGCGTGTTCACCACCACCGGACGGCAACGCGCCGCCCGGCCAAAGGCCAGCGCCCGATCCAGCATCGGCACGCCCGCGACCGGGATCAGCGGCTTGGGCCGCACCTGGGTCAGATGCCGCATCCTGGTGCCAAGGCCGGCCGCGAAAACCATCAATGGGAAACGGTCGGCCATGCCCTGATCCTCTCGATGATGGCTTGGGTGGGTTCGGGCAGGATCGCTTCCACTTCAGCCCGCAGCCCGGCCAGCGCCGGATGCGCGAGGTTGCGCCGCAGCTGGCCCCAGACGCGTGGCAGAAAGGCGAGGTAGCGGTCCTTGCCCTGGGTCATGGTCAGCCGCGCAAAAATCCCGATGATCCTCAGCGCCCTGAGCGCGCCAAGCGTGGCACAGGCGGCGGTGATGTCGCCCCTGCCGGTCTCGCGGCTGAAATGCGCGATCATCGCAGCCTCGGTTTCCGGCGAGACATCGCGGCGCGCATCCTGCAGGAGCGAGACGAGATCATATTCCGGCTGCCCCATCTGGCCAAGCTGGAAATCCAGCAGACCGACCCGCGCCACACCCATGCGCGCAGGCAGCCAGAGCAGGTTCTCCGCATGATAATCGCGCAGGATCAGCACGCGCGGCCCATCGGCACAGGCGCGGATCGCCTGTTCCAGTGCGGCGAGAAATGGCCCCGCATCCGGCATGCTGCCGGTCGCCGCCAGCGCATAGAATTCCGGCGCCAGCGCGGCCGAGGCGGCCCATTCGGCCGCGCTCAGATCCGGCAGACCGGCGGGCGGCGGGGCGGCCTGCAACCGGACCAGCACATCGACCGCATCAGCATAAAGCCCGGCCTCCAGCGCCGGAGCATTCTCCAGCAGCCGCGCATAGACCGCCTCGCCCAGATCCTCGATCAGCATGAGGCCAAGCGCCTCATCCATCGCCCAGGTCTTCGGCGGCGAGAGGCCAAGCCCCGCCAGATGGGTGCCGATCCGATGAAACGCCCCCACATCATCGCCGCAGCCGGGCGGCGCATCCATCAGCACCGCCAGATGCAGATCTGTGTCGCCACCGGGGCGGACCAGCCGTTCATACGACCGCGCCGAGGCATCGCCCGCGAGGTGAAACCGCTGCGCATCGCCCCATCCGGCACCGGCAAGGAACGCCAGTTTCTGCGCTTCTCTCATGCGGGACCCCCAAGACAGGCGAGGAAATCCTCCGGCCCGCTGACCACCAGCCGCCGCCCCTCGCCCTCATAAGACAGCGTAACGCGGATCGCGTCGGAGGGGGTGTAGACACCCAGCCGGTCGGGCCATTCGATCAGCAGGATGTCCTGGCCTATCGCCCCGGCCAGGCCCAGCTCCTCGACCTCGCCAATATCCGAAAGGCGGTAGAGATCGCTGTGCCAGATCTCACCCGCCCGGGTCTCATAGGTCTGAACAAGCGTGAAGGTCGGCGAGGGCACGTCGATTTCCGCCCCCGCCATCGCCCGGATCGCCGCGCGGGCGAGATGCGATTTCCCCGCCCCCACCGGCCCCTCCAGCAGCACGGTCATGCCCGGCCGCAGGCACAGCCCGAACCGCGCCCCGAACCGGCGCGCGTCTTCCTCATCGGGCAGCAAAATCTCAAACATCATGGTCTGACTGTCGGCTTTCCGCTATGCGGGCGCAAGCGCTCAGCCGATGCGGCCACGGCGACCACCGGTCTGGCCGCGATCCAGCAGCAGGTGGTCAAGGATCACACAGGCCATCATCGCCTCACCCACCGGCACCGCGCGGATACCGACACAAGGGTCGTGGCGGCCCTTGGTCACGAGGTCGATCTCCTGGCCGAATTCGTTCACCGTGCGGCGCGGCGTCAGGATCGACGAGGTCGGCTTGACCGCGAAACGGCACACCACCGGCTGTCCGGTGGAAATGCCGCCAAGGATGCCGCCGGCATGGTTCGAGAGGAACTCGACCCCGTCCTTGCCCATCCGCATCTCATCGGCATTCTCAACACCGGTCAGCGCCGCCGAGGCCATGCCCTCACCGATCTCGACGCCCTTGACCGCATTGATCGACATCATCGCGCTGGCCAGATCGCTGTCGAGCTTGCCGTAAAGCGGCGCGCCAAGGCCGGGTGGCACACCTTCGGCCACCACCTCGATCACCGCGCCGACGGAATTATGCGAACGGCGCAGATCGTCGAGATAGACCGCCCAGTCCTGCGCCGCGACAATATCGGGGCAGAAAAACGGGTTCTCACTGATCTGGCTGGCATCAAACCGCAGCCGGTCGATCTTTTTCTCGCCCATCTGCACCATATAGCCGGTGATCTTCACCTCGGGCGCCAGCATATCCAGCACCGCCCGTGCAACGCCACCCGCCGCGACCCTGGCCGCCGTCTCACGCGCCGAAGACCGGCCGCCGCCGCGATAATCGCGCAAGCCATATTTCAGATGATAGGCGATATCGGCATGACCGGGGCGGAACGCATGGGCGATCTCGCCGTAATCCTTGCTGCGCTGGTCGGTATTTTCGATCATCAGCTGGATGGGCGTGCCGGTCGTCACCCCCTCGAATACGCCCGAGAGGATCTTTACCACGTCATCCTCACGCCGCTGCGTGGTGAATTTCGAGGTGCCGGGTTTGCGCAAATCCAGCCAGGGCTGGATATCGCCCTCGGTGAGCCGCACACCCGGAGGGCAGCCATCGACGGTGCAGCCAAGCGCCGGCCCATGGCTTTCGCCCCAGGTGGTGACGCGGAAGAGATGGCCGAACGTGTTGAGGCTCATGGCAGAACTCCGGGCAGACAGGTTGGGCTGGTCCTGGTCGGCATAGCCCCCGGCAGCCCGGGGTTTCAACCTTATTCCACAAAAAAGTGAAGCGCGGGGTTGAAACCGTGGCCCCACCCCCCATTTCACCTGGGCGGGCCGGGCCCCTCTGGCGCTCCGGGCGGGTTTTCATGGGAAAACCGCCGGGCGTGATGTCGGACCGCATCGGGAAAACGCGCCCGATGGATTGCCCGGCTTTTCCCGACCCGTTCCCAGGGTTCAGCAGACGGTCACTCCCTCCGGCGCCATGTATAAAGGGCTACAGGCGGATGGAAATCCTGCTGACTTTGTTTCTGGGCAAGCCTTTGTGGCTCTGGCTCACCTTCCTCTCAATCGTGTTCGTGCTGCTGGTTCTGGATCTCGGCATCCTGAACAAAGGCGACGAAGAAATCGGCGTCGCCAAAAGCCTGAAACTCTCGGCCTTCTATGTCACGCTGGGGGTGCTGTTCGGTGGTTTCATCTGGTGGCAGATCGGAGCCGAGGCGGCAGGCCTCTACCTCACCGCCTTTGTGGTCGAGAAATCGCTGGCGATGGACAATGTCTTCGTCATCGCGATGATCTTCGGCTTTTTCGCGATCCCCAGGAAATACCAGCACCGGGCACTGTTCTGGGGCATTCTCGGCGTGATCATTCTGCGCGGGCTGATGATCGGCTTCGGCGCGGCACTGGTGCAGAACTACCATTGGGTTCTCTATATCTTCGCAGCGTTCCTGATCTTCACCGGCATCAAGATGCTGGTCGCGAAAGACGATCACGACCCGGATATCGCCAATAATCCGCTGCTGAAATTCCTGCGCCGCCGGCTGAATGTAACCGATGAGCTGCATGGCCATGCCTTCACCGTGCGCAAGCAAGACCCGAAAACCGGCAAACTGAAGCTCTTCGCCACACCGTTGCTGCTGGCGCTGATCATGGTGGAAATCGCCGATGTGATCTTCGCGGTCGACTCGGTGCCGGCGGTGTTCGCCATCACCTCGGACCCCTATATCGTCTTCACCTCGAACATCTTCGCGATCCTCGGGCTGCGTGCCCTTTATTTCGCGCTGGCCGCGATCCTGCACCGATTCGCCTATCTGAAATATGCGCTGGCGATTCTCCTGATCTTCATCGGATCGAAAGTCTTCATCGCCAGCCTGCTGGATCTTGAGAAATTCCCGGCCTCGGTCTCGCTGGGCGTCACCTTTGTGATCCTCGCCACCGGCGTGATCGTGTCCTTGTGGAAGACCCGCGGCCAGCCAGCCCATGCCACCATACCGGGCGAGCCGGGGGACGAGCATCCGGCCCAGCCCGACCCTGCCCGTCGCTGACCATAGGAAAGGGGCGCAGACCGCGCCCCTTTCATCTGTCCAAAAATATCCTTGGGGAGAGGCTCGCCAGAGCCTCGGGGGCAGCGCCCCCTCCCCCGCCTCCCCTTGCAAGCCGCCGCCGATCCCCTATGCTCAGTCCTACCTCGGGGTGCCCTTTCGGGCTGAGATGCGTCACGCGGACCCGTTGAACCTGAACCGGCTTATACCGGCGGAGGGAAGGTGCATCGGATCCCCCCTTGCGCATCACCCCCGTCGCAACAGGAGGACAACCATGCGCCAGATGCGCCCCTTCCTTGCGGCATGTCTCGCTTCCCTGCCGCTGGCGGCAGCGGCCGAGACGCCTGTGCTCACCGTCATGACCTATGACAGTTTCACCACCGAATGGGGCCCGGGCCCGGCGGTGGAAAAGGCGTTTGAAGAGGTCTGCGGCTGCGATCTGCGTTTCATCACCGGCGGTGACGGCGCGGCGCTGCTGGCCCGCCTCCAGCTGGAAGGGGCTGCGACCGAGGCTGATGTCGTCCTCGGCCTCGACACCAATCTGACCGCCCAGGCCCGTGCCAGCGGGCTTTTCGCCGAACACGGCATCTGGGAAAATATCGCGCTGCCGGTCCCTTATGAAGACAGCCTCTTCCTCCCCTATGACTGGAGCTGGTTTGCCTTTGTCTATGACAAGAGCCGTACCGCCATGCCGCCCGAAGACTTCCGCGCCCTTGGCGATTCCCAGCTGAAGATCGTGATCCAGGACCCGCGCTCTTCAACACCCGGCCTTGGTCTCCTGATGTGGGTCAAAGCGGCCTATGGTGACCGTGCACCGGAAATCTGGGCGGGCCTTGCCGACAATATCCTGACCGTCACCCCGGGCTGGTCCGAGGCTTACGGCCTCTTCCTTGAAGGCGAGGCGGATATGGTGCTCTCTTACAGCACCTCGCCAGCCTATCACCGCATCGCCGAAAAAGACGACAGCAAGGACTGGGCCGAATTCGCCGAGGGCCATTACCTCCAGATCGAAGTCGGCGGCGTTCTGGCTTCGTCAAAGCAGCTCAATCTCGCGAAGGATTTCCTTGCCTTTACCCAATCGCCCTCTTTCCAGTCTGTGATCCCGGAAACCAACTGGATGTATCCGGCCTCGGAAATTGCCTTGCCCGAAGGGTTCGAAACCCATCGTCCGGCGAAATCCCTGCTTCTGTCCGCCGAAGAGGCGCTGGAGGCGCGGGGGCCCGCGCTGGCGGAATGGCAATCCTCGCTCGGTCAGTAAGCCTTGCCGCGCTGGCTCTGGTCGCTGCGCCGCTGGTCGCGGTGACCATCCGGGCGGGCGGGCTGAGTCTGAACGGGCCGGACCTCGCCGCGCTGCGCTTTACGGTACTGCAGGCCGGTTTGTCGGCTCTGGTATCGGTGGCGCTGGCAGTGCCGGTCGCGAAAGCGCTGGCAAGGCGGCGCTTTCCGGGCCGCAGCCTCCTGATCACGCTGATGGGCGCGCCGTTTCTTCTGCCGGTGATCGTGGCGGTGATCGGGCTGATCACGGTTTTCGGCAGATCGGGCTGGATCAGCGCTGCCCTGGCGGTGGCTGGCCTGCCGGGGCTCAGCATTTACGGGCTGCATGGCGTCGTCATTGCGCATGTGTTTCTGAACCTGCCGCTGGCGGTGCGGATGATCCTCCAGGCATGGCTTTCGGTGCCGTCCGAGCGGTTTCGCCTTGCCGCTTCGCTGGGCTTTTCCCCCGGCGACATCGCCCGCCATATCGAGCGCCCGATGCTGGCGGGCGTGCTGCCCGGCGCGCTTGCGACCATTTTCGCGATCTGCCTGACCTCTTTCGCGGTGGCGCTGACTTTGGGCGGCGGACCGCGCGCGACCACGCTGGAACTGGCGATCTACCAGGCGATCCGTTTTGACTTCGATCTGGGCCATGCCGCGGGCCTGTCGCTGGTCCAGACCGGCATCGGGGCGATCGCGGCGCTGCTGGCCTGGCGTCTTGCCGCGCCGCCGGGTTTTGGCGGCGGGCTCGACCGGCCGTTTTCCCTGCCGGCCCCGGATGGCTGGCGGCGCGGGGCAGATGTCGGCTGGCTTTTGCTGACCACCCTGTTTCTGATGCTGCCGCTGGCTGCGCTGATGCTGCGCGGCCTGCCGGGGCTGGCAGAGCTGCCGCCCTCGGTCTGGGGGGCCTCGCTGCGCTCGGTTCTGGTCGCGCTGATCTCAACGCTGGTGACGGTGAGCGCGGGGCTGATCCTTGCGCTGGCGGTGGCGCGGCGGGATGCGCGCGGGATGGAGCTGGCGGCGGTCTTGCCGCTGGCGGTCTCGGGGCTGGTGCTGGGAACAGGGCTCTTCCTGATCGCGCGGCCTTTTGTGGCGCCCGCACAGCTGGCACTGCCAGTGACGGTTTTGGTCAATGCGGTGATGGCGCTGCCCTTCGTTTACCGCCTGCTGATCCAGGATGCCCGCGCGCTGGAGGCGGATTACGGGCGGCTGGCGGCATCGCTGGATCTGCGCGGGCTGGCGCGGCTGCGATTCTTGACGCTGCCCCGGCTGGCACGGCCCCTGGGCTTTGCCGCCGGAGTGGCGGCGGCGCTGTCGATGGGGGATCTGGGCGTGATCGCGCTATTTGCCAGCGGGCAGGAGGCGACGTTGCCGCTGTTGGTGCAACAGTTGATGGGCGCCTATCGGACTGAAGCGGCTGCAGCAGCGGCGCTGGTGCTGATCGGGCTCAGTTTTGGCCTGTTCTGGATATTCGATGCGGGGGGGCGCCATGTTCAGGCTCGATAATCTGGTGCTGGAGCAGGAGGGCTTTCGCCTGAGCGCCGACTGGCAGGCGGAACCCGGGGCGCGGATTGCGGTGATCGGGCCTTCGGGGGCAGGGAAAAGCTCGCTATTGGCGGCGATTGCCGGGTTCTATGCGCCGGCCTCGGGCAGGGTCTGGCTGGAGGGGCAGGAGCTGACCGGGATGGTACCGGGAGAGCGGCCTTTGTCGATCCTGTTTCAGGACCAGAACCTGTTTCCGCATCTGACCGTGGCGCAGAATCTGGGCCTTGGGATCCGGCCCGATCTGCGCCTGTCGGCGGCGGATCAGGCGCGGGTGGCGGCGGCGCTGGAACGGGTCGGGCTGGAGGGCTTTGGGGCGCGAAAGCCCGCGCAGCTCTCGGGTGGTCAGGCGAGTCGGGCGGCGCTGGCGCGGGTCTTGCTGCGCGCGCGGCCTTTGCTCTTGCTGGATGAGCCCTTTGCCGCGCTTGGGCCGGCGCTGAAGGGGGAGATGCTGGCTTTGCTGGCCGAGGTCGCGGGAGAGACCGGGGCGACAGTGCTGATGGTGACCCATGACCCGCAGGATGCCGAGGAATTTGCCGGGCTGACGGTCTTGGTGGCAGAGGGGGTGGCGGCAGCGCCGGTGACCACAGGGAAGTTGCTGGCCGATCCGCCGCCCGCGCTGGCAGCCTATCTCGGGCCAAAGAATTAAAAGGAAAAGCCCCACCAGAGGGGTGGGGCTTTGATCCGGTTCTTTTCGGTGGAGCCTCTGCCCTCAGGCAGTGAACTCCTTGCCCTTGACGCGGGCCCAGATCTTCTTGTTGGTCAGGTAGAGCAGCGCCGACAAGAGGATCAGGAAGGTCACCGCGATGAAGCCCGCCTTTTTGCGGTCCATCATCTTCGGCTCGGCCGTCCACATCAGATAGGCCGAGACATCGGTGGACATCGCGTCCAGCGTGCTCGCGCTGCCATCTGCAAACGTCACCTGGTCATCCGAGAGCGGCGGGGCCATGGCGATCCAGCCGCCCGGGAAGGCGTGGTTCTCATAAAAAGTTGTGCCGGCTTCTTCCTTGGTCTCACCAGTATAGCCAGTGAGAATCGCATGGATATATTCCGGCCCGCCGATACCCTTGAACAACTGGTTGATGCCGGTGCCTTCCGGCCCGCCGAATCCCGTACGCGCCTTCGCCATCAGCGAGAGGTCCGGACCGGTCCCAAGGCCAAAGCGTCGCGGAAACGTGTCCGTCCACTCGCGCGGACGGGTCGTTCCATCAGGCATTTCGACCTCATCGAGACCCGCAGCAAAGGCGCGGACCTGATCGGGCGGAAGATTTGGGCCACCCTCATCCGCCAGCGTGCGGATGGGAACATAAGTCATGCCGTGGCAGGCCGAGCAAACCTCGGCATAAACCTGCAGCCCCCGCTGAAGCTGAAACTGGTCATAGGTGCCGAACGGGCCCTCGAAGGAAAAATCGATATCTTCGATATCTGCGAGCGGCCCGGCGGCCATGGCACCACCGGCCAGAGCGACCGTGGTTACGGCAGAGAGAATGATCTTGCGGAACATTTTGCGTCAGATCCTTTGTTTCACTCAGCCGCGTTGGGGTAGTGGGCCTTGAAGTCTTCCTCGATCGTCGCCGGCTGCGGCAGCGGCTTTTCGATCACACCAAGCAGCGGCAGGATCACGAGGAAATAGGCGAACCAGTAGGCAGAAGCGATCAGCGAGATCGTAGCATAAGGCTCTTCCGCCGGACGGGCCCCCGCCCACATGAGCACGACGAAGTCGATGCAAAGGAGCGCGAACCACCATTTGAACATCGGACGATACTTACCCGACCGTACAGAGGACGTGTCCAGCCATGGCACGATCGCCATGATCGCAATGGCACCGAACATAGCCAGCACACCGAAGAATTTGGCGTCGATGATACCGAAGCTGATCCATTCGGCGAAGATCACAACCCAGACGTCAGCCGTGAAGGCGCGCAAGATGGCGTAGAAGGGCAGGAAGTACCATTCCGGCACGATATTCGCGGGCGTCGAAAGCGGGTTCGCCTCGATATAGTTGTCGGGGTGGCCGAGATAGTTCGGCATGAAGCCGACAATCGCGAAGAACACCACGAGGATCACGGCAAGCGCGAAGAGGTCCTTGATGACGTAATAGGGCCAGAAGGGGACCGTGTCTTTCTCGGCATTGGCCTTGCTGTCGCGGCGAACCTCAACACCCGTAGGGTTGTTGTTGCCGGTGTGGTGGAAGGCCCAGATGTGAAGGATCACAAGGCCCGCGATCACGAAAGGCAGCAGATAATGCAGCGAGAAGAAGCGGTTCAGCGTCGGGTTGTCGACCGCCGGGCCGCCGAGAAGCAGCGTCTGGATCGGCTCGCCAATGCCCGGGATCGCACCGAAAAGGCCGGTGATCACGGTCGCGCCCCAGAAGGACATCTGACCCCAGGGCAGAACATAGCCCATGAACGCCGTGCCCATCATCAGCAGATAAATCAGCATGCCAATGATCCAGGTGATCTCACGGGGGGCCTTGTAGCTGCCGTAATAGAGGCCGCGGAAGATATGCAGATAGACGGCGAAGAAGAACAAAGACGCGCCGTTTGCGTGCAGATAGCGGATCATATGCCCGCCATTCACGTTGCGCATGATATGCTCGATGCTGGCAAACGCCAGGGAGACATGCGGCGTGTAATGCATCGCGAGGATGATGCCGGTCACGATCTGAAGACCGAGGCAGAATGCGAGGACGATGCCCCAGATCCACATCCAGTTCAGGTTTTTCGGGGTAGGCACCATCAGAGTGTCATAGACCAGGCCGACGATCGGCAGCCGCTTGTGCAGCCACTTTTCGGGGGCGGTCTTCGGTTCGTAATGGTCGTGCGGAATACCGGCCATGTTGCGTTCCTCAGCCCAGCAGGATCGTGGTTTCGTCGGTGAACTGCGCCACCGGCACTTCGAGGTTCCGGGGTGCCGGTCCTTTGCGGATACGGCCCGCCGTATCGTAGTGGGAACCGTGGCACGGGCAGAACCAGCCACCGAATTCACCGGCGCCATTGCCCAGCGGCACGCAGCCGAGATGGGTGCAGACGCCCATCATCACCAGCCATTCGCCGGCGTCATCCAGCGTGCGGTTCTGGTCAGACGCATCTGCGCCCGGCTTGTTCTGGTTCTCGGCATTC
>NZ_QNHG01000003.1:56760-130220 GCF_003290025.1 Pseudogemmobacter bohemicus | reverse complement strand
GGCTTGTTCTGGTTCTCGGCATTCCTGTCGATCAGCGAGGCGTCATCGCCGGGAACGGCGCGGGCAGCCTCGATCTCTTCGGGGGTGCGGCGGCGGATGAACACCGGCTTGCCGCGCCATTTCACCGTCAGCTGCGAGCCGACAGCCACATTGGTCACATCGACATAGATCGAGGCGAGCGCGCGGGTATCTGCCGAGGGATTCATCTGGTTGACGAGCGGCCAGACGGCGGCTCCGGTTGCGACAACGCCGACGCCGGCGGTAGCATAATACAGGAAATCGCGGCGGCTGCCTGCGTGATCATCTGCTTGGGACACGAGTTCCTCTCCCTGGCATGGCCGCGCGGGCGGCCAGATATTTGCGCGGGAGCAGACGGATTCCCGCCTGCCCTGACGGGCGCGGTTGTAAACAAGCCGTGATAGATCGTCCAGCGGACAATCCGACGCAATCACCCCCAAAATCAAGGATAAAGGCGATTGATGCGAACATGACGCAGCTCACCCGGCCCGTTCTCACCCCTGCGGAACGGTTTGCTGCACGGATTGACGCGCGGCAAATCCCGTCTCCCAGGCGGCAAGGCCGGGCCGCCCCACCCGCCAGTTGCGGGCGCCAAGGCGGAAATCGACATAGCCAAGCGCCACGCCAAGCGCGATCTGCCCCGCCGTCAGCGGCCCTGCCAGATCGGCCAGGCGGGTGGCCTCGACCAGATCCAGCGCGCGGGCGATCTTTGCCCATTGCCCTTCGACCCAGGGGGCGAAACGGTGATCTTCGGGGCGCAGTCGCGTCTCGTAGACCATCAGCAGCGCGGCATCGAGCATGCCATCGGCCAGCGCCTCCAGCGTCAGAACCGGCCAAAGCGCATCGCCTTCTGGGTAGAACCCGCTGCCTGTATGGGCATCCAGCCAGCGCGTGATGACCCGGCTGTCGAACAGCGCCTCGCCCGATTGCGTCACCAGCGCCGGCACCTTGCCCAGCGGATTGACCTCTGCCGCCTTCGGCACGCCCGCATCCACCGGCGTCGAAGAGGCCTGGATCATCGCAATCGGCCCCAGCCCGGCCTCGATCGCCATCACCTGCACCTTGCGCACATAGGGCGAGGTCGGTCCGCCATAGAGTTTCAGCCCCTGGCCCGAAATGCCGGTCATCATCCGTTCCCTTTCTTCCGTTCCGACGAATTGCTGGCGAAATCCCTGCGCGCTCTCAGCCGCAATCTCGCGATAAGGCCCGCGTCAAATTCCCATTCCCGGCCGCGAAAGCCGAAGACGCGGCGAAGCCGCAAAGTGGCATTGCGCTGATCCCGGGGCGCAGTCCGCGCCGGCCCATGCAGCAGGAACCCTTCATCCAGCGCGTCCAGCGCATCCTCGGCACGCTGATCGCGGCGCCCTTCGCCGGTGCGGGCGGCAATCCACCGCGCCAGCGCATAGCCCGCCGCCGCCGCGGCTCCGATTCGCAACAGAACTGGCATGAAAGGCACAGGCATGGAGGTCTCCGCATCGCCGGGATCAGCCAGAGCCTGGGCCGTCCGATTCGCGCTGTCAACGGCGGGGTGGGGGCGGGTCGCGCCGGAAAACGGAAAAGGCCGCCCCGGTTTCCCGAAGCGGCCCCTTATTCCGTCTGCCGGAAGCGGATCTCAGCCCTGGCGGGCCTTGTAGCGCTTCTGCGTCTTGTTGATCACATAGACCCGGCCCTTGCGGCGCACGACCTGGCAATCGCGGTGACGCGTCTTCAGCGAGCGGAGCGAATTGGCAACCTTCATGGCTGTCTCCTGTCCTTCGCGGCGCATCACGCGCCTGATTACACCCGTGCCCCGGGTTTAACCCCAAAAGCGATGAATGGTGGGCGGTACTGGGATCGAACCAGTGGCCACTACGATGTCAACGTAGTGCTCTACCGCTGAGCTAACCGCCCACTCTGGCCGTCGTATTCCCCTGCATCCCTTTTGCGAAACAAAAGAGACGCGGCGGACCGCGTCGGCGTGGAGGGGTCTATACTCAACCCGTTTCGCGGCTGCAAGGGGTTTCGGAGCGAAGAATTATGACGTTATATCGCAGGATATCGCCAGGAAGAGGGAATCCCGCCCTGATTTTCAGCCGGGGCTTCTGCCGCGCCAGCCCGTCCCCGCTATTACCGAGGCCGTTTTGCAAGGAATCATCTCCTCCGACGCTTATATGCTGCACCGGCCCGGGCAACAAACCTGTCCGATGGTGTTTTCCTCGCCGCATTCCGGCTGCGATTATCCCAGTGAATTCCTGCATGAAACCGTGCTGGACAGCCATGCGATCCGCTCATCCGAGGATGCCTTCATCGACCGGCTGTTCGGTGCGGCGCCGGCTTTTGGGGCGCCTTTGCTGGTGGCCCGGGCGCCGCGCGCCTTTATCGACCTCAATCGCGGCGCGGACGAGCTGGACCCGGCGGTGATCGAAGGGGTCGAGCGCCCGCCGCATAATCCACGCATCTCCTCGGGGCTGGGGGTGATTCCCCGCGTGGTCTCGGGCGGGCGGCAAATCTATCACGGCAAGATCGCGCGCGCCCTGGCCGAGGCCCGCCTGGCGGCCTGGTGGCATCCCTGGCATGACCGGCTGCGCAGCCTGATCGAGGAAACCCGCGAGCGTTTCGGCGAGGCGGTGCTGATCGACTGCCATTCCATGCCGCATGAGGCGATCGACCTGCAAGCGCGCAGCGGACAGCCAAGGCCGCAGATCGTGCTGGGCGACCGCTTTGGCGCCAGTGCAAAGCGCGATGTGGTGGATCGTATCGCCAGCGCCTTCGAGACCGCCGGGCTGCGGGTCAGCCGCAATATGCCCTTTGCCGGCGCCTATATCACGCAGGCCTATGGCCGGCCCCCGCGCAATGTCCATGCGGTGCAGATCGAGATCGACCGCCAGCTTTATATGGATGAAGACCGGATCGAACCCCATGCCGGTTTCGAGGATTTTCGCCAGCTGATCACCGGCGTCATTGCCGAAATCACCGGCGCCGATGCGATGGCCGCAGCGGAAGCCGCAACGCTGGCCGGACGAAACCCGCCGCTGGCAGCCGAATGAACGGCCGCCAGGCGGCGGGAAAGACAGGAGGAGAAGGGCTCAGTCCTCTCCGGCCTGAAACCAGAGCAAAACCACGCGGCTGCCCGAGGGTATCCGCTGTCATTCAGCGCGCCCCGGATCAGGCCCTGTCCGGTTCTGCTCCTGATGCGTCTGGCCCCGCCCGTCCCTGAACGGGCATGGCCTGCGCCGGAAATCCGGCTTTTCTCTGCGTTCAGATCAGCAGATCGGATTCGGATTTGCCCGAAGCCAGCGCCTCGGCGAACCAGCGCGGCTTGCGGCCACGGCCCGACCAGGTGTCGGCGGGATTCGCCGGATTGGCATATTTCGCGCCACTCGCCGCCCGCTTGCGCGGTGCTGCGGTGCCGGTCAGTTCAGCCAGCGAGGCAAAGCCGAGCTCGCGCGCGGTTTCGTCCAGCTTTGCAAGGGCTTCTTTCTTGCGACGATCCTCATAGGTCGAAACCGCTTTGGCAACTTTGGCCTGCAGCGCTTTCAGATCTTTCAGATCAAGGGAATTAAGATCGAGTTCCATTCAGTGCTCCTGATATTGATCAGATGCTCTGACTATTGCAAAAAACCGCAATTCGCAAATGCTGCCTTCAGCGCGGACTGCGTTTTGCCAGAATTCGCTGCAAAGTGCGCCGGTGCATGTTCAGTCTGCGCGCGGTTTCGGAAACATTCCGGTCGCACATTTCGAAAACGCGCTGAATATGTTCCCAGCGGACCCGGTCTGCCGACATCGGGTTTTCCGGCGGCGGCGGCAAGGCTTCGCCTTTGGCCAAAAGCGCATTGGTGACATCATCGGCATCGGCCGGCTTCGACAGATAGTCCAGCGCGCCGATTTTCACCGCCGCCACCGCCGTCGCAATCGCCCCGTAGCCCGTCAGCACCACGATGCGGCAATCGGGCCGCTTCTCGCGCAGCGTCTCGACCACATCGAGCCCATTGCCATCCTCAAGCCGCAGATCGACCACCGCATAGGCCGGCGGGCGGGTCTGGGCAATCAGCTTGCCCACCGCCACGCTTTCCGCCGTTTCCGGCTGGAAGCCGCGCTTCTCCATCGCCTTTGCGAGGCGCTTGACGAAAAGTTCGTCATCATCGACCAGCAGAAGGGTCCGGTCCGCGCCCAGTTCGGGCCCCCGCTCAGACCCCGGCTCGGATTTCAGGTCACCGGACATTGGCCAACTCCTCTGACAGACGCCCCTGCCCGGCACGGCTGCACCGGACGAAGGGAAATTACGGGACCAAATTACGGGGCGAGGCCCCCGGGGTCAATTCAGCCTGTCACATCCAGCATGCAACCGACGCCTTTGGCGATCTGTTCCGGTGTCGCCTCGCGCCGGTAGAAATCGGCAAACCCGATTCCGGGCAGCATCAGATAGGTAAAGGCCGAGTGATCCACCAGGTAGTAATCATCGGTGGCCGGCTGCACCTTGTAATAGACCCGATAGGCCTTTGCCGCAGCGTCAATCTGCTCCTGGGTACCGCTCAGACCGATGGCATCCGCCTTATAGGCCTCGGCATATTCCCCTGCCACCTCAGGTGTATCGCGTTTGGGATCGACGGTGATGAAAGCCAGCCCGACATCGCGGCCCTCCGCCTCCAGCAAATCAAGCGCCTCGGCATTTCTCGACATATCGAAGGGGCAGACATCGGCGCAGAATGTATAGCCGAAATAAACCAGGGTCGGGCGGGTGATCACCTCTTTATCGGTGATTTCGGTGCCGGTCTTGTCCAAAAGCGTAAACGGGCCGCCGATATCGGCGCTACCGACATTGCCCTCGCGGCATTGCGCCAGCGGATCGGCGCGGCTGTCTCCGGCAAAAAACAGATAGCCTGCCGTGCCCCCGATCAGCGCCGCCATCAGCCCGACCGCTCCGATTGCATAAATCCTGTTCATCGCCGTCTCCGTTCCTGCGGGTGTGAAACGCCCCTCCGGCGCCCCCGCGATGTCCTGTTGCCCCATTGATCCCCTGAAGCGCGGGCCGTAACAAGGCATAACGATATGAGCAAAGGCGCATGCACAATGCGACAAATCGCGGGCTTTGGCTTTGTCGCCGGCACGATTGCGGCGGATCGCGTCTGGCTCAGGACGTTGATTCTGATCCGCTGGCTGGCGATCTGCGGCCAGCTGGCCGCCATCAGCATTGCCGGGCTCTGGCTGGAAATGGCGCTGCCGCTGGGCTTTTGCCTGCTGGCCATCGGTGCCTCGGTCATCGCGAACCTGGTGGTGACCTTCATCTTCCCCGGCAACCGGAGGCTGAGCGAGACCGGCGCGCTGCTGTCGCTCTTGTTCGATCTGGGCCAGCTTGGGTTCCTGATCTTTGTCACCGGCGGGCTGACCAATCCATTCGCGCTGCTGTTCATTGCCCCGGTGACCATTTCCGCCTCGGTGCTGGGGCTTGGGCCGACGCTGATCCTTGGCGCATTGTCGATCGCGATGGTCTCGGGCCTCGCGGTGGTGAACATCCCGATCACCCTGGCGGGCGGCACCATCCTGACCATCCCGCCGCTTTTCACCTTCGGCTTCTGGGCCGCCATCGTGGTCGGCATCGTTTTCCTCGGCGTCTATGCCGGTCGGGTGGCCCGCGAGAGCCGGGCACTGTCGGATGCGCTGCTGGCGACGCAGATGGCGCTCGCGCGCGAACAGAAGCTGACCGATCTGGGCGGCGTTGTCGCCGCCGCCGCGCATGAGCTGGGCACGCCGCTTGCCACGATCAAACTGGTCTCGGCCGAGCTGATGGACGAGCTGGCGGACCAGCCGGAACTCCTGGCCGATGCGCGGCTGATCCGCGAACAGGCCGACCGCTGCCGCGACATCCTGCATGGCATGGGGCGGGCGGGCAAAGACGATCTCCAGCTGCGCCAGGCCCCGCTTTCTGCCCTGCTGCGCGAGGCGGCAGAGCCGCATATGAATCGCGGCAAAGAGCTGGTTTTCGAACCGGGCCCCGCCAGCGGCGCGCTCCGCGAACCCATGGTGCGCCGCCGCCCCGAAGCGATCCACGGGCTGCGCAACCTGATCCAGAACGCGGTGGATTTCGCCAGATCTCACGTCTGGATCCAGTATGACTGGAGCGGCGACCGCATCACCCTGCGCATCGTTGATGACGGGCCGGGCTATCCTCCGAACGTGATCAACCGGATCGGCGACCCCTTCGTGCGCTCGCGCAGCAGCGAACAGGATCTGAGCCACCGCCCCGAATATGAGGGCATGGGCCTTGGTCTTTTCATCGCGAAAACCCTGCTTGAGCGCACCGGCGCCAGTCTGACCTTTGCCAATGCCCATGACCCGTTCCTGCCCGACAGGGCCCGGCAGAAGCGCTCTGGCGCGCTGATCGGCGTCAGCTGGCGCAAGGTGGATCTGCTGGCGCCGGATGGGGCGCCGGGCGCCGCGAATGCGCAGATCGAGATCTGACCTTTACCCTGGATCCCCGCGTTTACAGGGCGGGTTTTGGGGATGAAACGTCATTAACCCCGCATTAACGCCTCGCAGATTAACCTCTTCACCGGATCGTGAGGCTGGGGCGAAGGGTCGGGCCGGGAATGGAAGCAGACTGGATACTGGCAAGCGGGCTGGTGATCACTGCGGCACTGATCGCAATCGCCTGCCTTCTTGTAATGGCCGCCGTGCAATCGCGTGTGCCGGCAGTGGCCTCGGTATTCGGGTCTGCCTCGCCCGAAACGGTGTTCATCTTCGACGGCGAGGCGCTGGTCGATGCAACCCCGCCCGCGCGGGCTCTTATGGCCAATGGGGTTGAATCCGGTGGGCCCTGGTTTCGCACCCTGTCCCGGCTGGAGCCGATGTTCCCCGGCCTTTACACCCGTCTCGAAGGATTGCAGCGCGAGGGGCGGTTCGTGCTCTGCTCGCGCGAGGATGTCTCGCCGCCGCTGGTTCTGCGCGCCGAATATCTGGGGGGACTGACCCGGCTGACGCTCGTGGACGGCGAGGGAGAGGCCGCGCGCCCCGGCTCGGATGGCCTCGCGGAACTGGCGCTTCGCGATGAGCTGGCGGGGCTGCATGACACGCTTGCCCGCGCACCGCTGCCGATCTGGCGCGAAACCGCCGAAGGCGAGGTGATCTGGGCCAATGGCCCCTATCTCGCCGCTGCCGCCGAACAGCTGGAACCCGGCAAGGAACTCGCCTGGCCGCTGCCCGCGATCTTTCCGCGCAAAGCCGCCGAGGGCGAGGAGGCTCCGGGCAGGCCCGCTGCCATGGCGACAAAATCCAGACAGCCCCCCAGCGCCAGCCGCGCCTCGCTGAAAATCGGCGAGACGGTGCATTGGTATGACGTGCTGACCCGGACCCTGCCCGGGCGCGGCAGCAATGCGGGGCGGCTATGCTATGCCCTGCCCGCCGACGGGCTGGTCACGGCGGAAAACTCGCTGCGCGAATTCACCCAGACGCTCGCCAAGACCTTCGCGCAATTGCCGATCGGCCTCGCGATTTTCGACAAATCGCGGGTTTTGCAGATGTTCAACCCGGCAATGCTGGATCTGACCGGGCTGCCGGTGGAATTCCTGATCGCCCGGCCCAGCCTGCCGGCACTGCTCGACGCGTTGCGTGAACGCTCGATGCTGCCCGAGCCGAAGGATTACCGCTCCTGGCGGCGTCAGATGGCAGAGATGGAAAAGGCCGCCGCCGAGGGCCTGTTCGAGGAGACCTGGGCGCTGCCCTCGGGCCGCACCTGGCGCGTGACCGGGCGCCCGCATCCGAATGGCGCACTGGCCTTCATGCTCGAAGATATCTCGACCGAGATGACCCGCACCCGCCGCTACCGCGCCGATCTTGAGCTTGGTCAGGCAGTGATTGACGGCCTGCCCGATGCGGTGGTGGTCTTCGGCCAGGATGGCTCGGTCGCCATGGCCAATGCGGCGGCGACCCGGCTTTGGGGGCAAAGCCCGCTGGCCGGACCGGAAAACAGCAGCGGCGGCAAGACGATTCATTTCTGGCGTGAGAAAACCGCTCCGACCCTGTTGTGGAATGATCTGGAGGAATTCATCGGCCTTTTCGGCGCACGCGAGGCCTGGGATGGTGATCTGCGGATGACCGATGGCCGCGCCTTCAGTTGCCGGGTCGTGCCTATGCCGCATGGGGCGACGCTGGTAACCTTTCACCTGGCGGATCCACCCCCAGCCGGTGAGGCAGGCGGCTCACGGGCCATGCTGATAGCCTGATCCTTTGCCACCAGCGGCAGGCAAATCCCTTTATCCAGGCGCCTGAACTGCGGAACAGGGCGTCATCCGCCGCGTCCCCCCCCATTCCGGCGATCGCCGGCAGATGGTTCGCCCCCCCCACGACGAAGCCCGGCCTGCGAGGATCTGGCACCGACAACCATGCCGATCAGGCTCTGCCTGAAGCGCGGAGCACGGCGGCACCCCTTGCGCAAACAATCTGCACCGCCGGAAACCCGGTCAGCCCCGTCGCAGCCAGACATAGAACGCGCCAGTGCCTCCGTGACGCAGATGCGCCTCGGTCACTTCCTGCACCACCGCAGATAACGGCGGCAGGCGCAGCCAGTGCGGCACCTGGTGGCGAAGCGCTCCGATCGGGCGCGGCACCGGCTCATAAACCTGTTTGCCCTTGCCGGTGATCACCAGCACCAGCCGCTTGCCCGAGGCCTGCGCCGAGAAGAGGAAGGCGATCAGTTCGGGATGGGCCACCGACAGCGTCATCCCATGCAGATCGATCCGCGCCTCGGGCGCGATCTTGCCCCGGATCATCTTTTTATGAAGCCCCGCATCCATCCGCAAAACCGGCTGCGGCGCGGGTTTCGCCGTCGGAGCTGCCTTTTCGCCCAGCCGGAAGCGCGGCAGCACCGCCTCCCGCGGGGGGGGCGGAACGGCCGGGGGCAGGCCCTCTTTCGGAACGATGGCCTCCTGCGCCACATCCTCCGGCAGCGCCCCATGCATCGGGCGCAGAGTCCGCGCCACCGCCTGCCAGAGGTCGCGCTCCTCGGGGCGCAGCTGCCGCCGCCGTGCCAAGGCTCAGTTCCCCCCGGTCAGCGCCCAGGCCCGGTCGATGGGCAAAAGCTGCACCATCCGCCCGCCATCGCGCACGATCCCGGCCGCATCCCCGGCCCGGTCGCCATAGCCGTAGAATATATCTGCCCGCTGTGCGCCCTTGATCGCGCCACCGGTATCCTGAGCCACCATCAGCCGATGCAGGGGGGCATGACCCTCTTTCTCAATCCAGACCGGCGCGCCCAACGGCACGAAAGCCGGATCCACCGCCAGCGAGCGCATCGGCGTGATCGACTGCCCCATCGCACCAATCGGCCCCTTTTCCGCCGGCAGATTATTGATCTTGCGGAAGAAAATATAGGACGGGTTATGATCCAGCAACTCGGCCCCAATGGCCGGGTTACGCCGCACGAAGGCCTGGATCGTCTGGGCGGAAACCTGATGCGCCGCGAACAGACCGCGCCGCACCATCTCTTGCCCGACCGAGCGATAACCATGACCGTTCCTGCCCGCGTAACCCAGCCGGATCACCGAACCATCGGTCATCTTCACCCGGCCCGAGCCCTGGATATGCAGAAAGAACACCTCGACCGGATCGTCGATCCAGGCGATCTCCAGCCCGCGACCACGAAGCGCGCCGTCCTCGATCTCGGCACGGCTGAAATAGACCATGCCATCCTTCAGTTCGGGCGGCCGGCGGTAAAGCGGCCAGGCATAGGTGGGGGTGCGGACCGGCGAGCCATTCAGCTCCGGCTCGTAATAGCCGGTGAACAGCGCGGGCGGTTTGCCGATGATCACCGGGCGGAACAGCAGTTCGAAAAAGGCCCGCGCCGAGGCATCGTCTTTGGGGACATCGCGGGCCAGCTTGCAGACCGGCCGCCAGTAAGGCGCATCAAGCTGGTCGCAGGTGACGAGGAAGGCATCGAGTGCCTCCAGCTGGCCACCCTCGCGCCAGCCGGAAAGCGATTCGAAATCGACCATCTCGGCGCGCGCATCCTTCGCGCCCGTCACCGCAGCCAGCCCAACCATAAATGCGATGACCAGGATGCGGAGCATGGCATCAATCAGTCGCCGGTGGCGACCAGCTGCCAGTTGGGATCATCCGAAGCCATCTTGCGCGCAAAGACCCAGACATCGCGCTGACGTTTGACGGTTTTCGCGTCGCCCTCGATGATGGTGCCGCTTTTGTCACGCACCACCGAGGTCAGCTCGCCGACGAAACGCACGGTCAGCTCGGCAAAGCCCGAGACCTTGTCGAAGGTCGCATCCTGCAGCGCCATTTCCTTCAGCCCGACGAAATTCGCCTCGACCATCAACCCGCGGGCCTCACGGGCCTGGATCACCTCGGTAAAGCTTGCCTCGACCTCATCGCCGAGGAAGTCGCGGATCGGATCGAGATCGCCGCGCTCAAAGGCCATGAGGATCATCTCATAGGCCTGGCGCGCCCCCGACAGGAAGGGCGTCAGCGCGAAAGACGGCTCGACCGCCTTCATCCCCGCCACGGCCTTTGCCGCGTCAGACCCTTCGGCCACATGATCGGTGATATCGCGGTCGGCTCCCCCCTCGATCACTTCGAATTCGCGTTTGACCTGGGGGCGCACATCTTCCAGCGGCACCGGCGGCTTTTCGAAACCGTCGCGGGTTCCCAGCACCGATCGGAGCTTGAGGATCAGGAAGATAGCGACCCCGGCAAGTACCAGGAGCTGGATCAGCATGGAATTCATTGGTCATCCCGTGACAAAACATCTGTGCCACCCTTCCGCGATCAGCGCATCTTGCGGCAAAGGCTTGGGGCGGCGTGATTGATCTCCTATGTAGGTTTTAGCCGGCCGCAAGTAAACCTTGCGACAATGACGCTTTCGACAGGGAACCCAAAATGCCGCGTTTTTTGCTGATTCTGGCCTGGCCGCTGATTGAAATCGGTTTGTTTGTGGTGATTGGCGGCTGGATTGGGCTCTGGCCGACGCTGGCCTGGGTGGTCGGGACGGCATTTGCCGGCATCGTGATCCTGCGGATCGAGGCGCAACGCGGCGCCGGACTGTTGCGCAAAGGGCTGATGGGTGCGGCCCTGGCGCCGGATGCGCCGGTGGCGGGGCTGATGCGGGGACTGGCGGCTGTCTTGCTGATCCTGCCGGGTTTTCTGACCGATGCGCTTGGGCTTTTGCTGCTGTTGCCGCCGGTGCAGGCGCTGGTGAAGGGCGCCGTGACGGCGCGGATCAATATCATCGGCGCCCGTGCCTATGCACAGACACAGGGCCGGCGCGGCAATGGTGGTGGTGAGACGGGCGGCGAGACGGTCGATGGTGAATGGGTCGAGGTCCCGCCAGGGCATCCCGACGGCCCCGATCGCCCCGCCGGGCGCAACCGCCCCTCGCGCTGGACGGAAATCGAGTGACGGTCCGCCGCGGGTAAGGAATCGGGCCGTGATCGCACCATTGAGCGCGGCCCCCCGCTCTGCTAGGGGAAAGCGGTAGTTTTGACTGGCGCGGCTCCCGGGCGGGCAACCTGCCTCCGGCCGCGCCACTATCCGCGCCAATTCCAGGAGGATTTCGATGGCCGAAGAAACAGGTGCGAACGGGGCCGCTGGCCCGCAGGTCCGGATGCAGGTCCTGGCGCAATATATCCGCGACATGAGCTTTGAGAATGTCGTGGTGCAAAAGGGTCTTGCCGGTGTCGAAGTGCAGCCCGATGTGCAGGTTGCCGTCAGCCTTGATGCGCGCAAACGCACCGTCGAGCATCAGTATGACGTGATCACCAAGTTCAAGGTAACCTCGAAGAACAAGACCAATGACGAGACCCTGTTCCTGCTGGAGCTGGAATATGGCGGCACCTTCCATATCGAGGGCGTGCCCGAGGATCAGCTGCACCCGTTCCTGCTGATCGAATGCCCGCGCCTTCTGTTCCCCTTCGTGCGCCGCATCATCTCGGATGTGACCCGCGATGGCGGCTTCCCGCCGCTGAATATCGACAATGTCGATTTCCTCGCGCTCTATCGTCAGGAAATCGCGCGCCGCCAGCAGGCCGCAGAAGCCGAAGCCTCGCCGCTGGTCACCAACTGACCGGCGCGGAAACAAAAAAAGGGCGGCAGAACATTCTGCCGCCCTTTTGTATTTCAGACCCGGTATCAGACCCGGTGATAGGGGCCACCCGCAAGGATGGTCGCCGCCCGGTACAGCTGTTCGGCCAGCATCACCCTGACCAGCATATGCGGCCAGACCATCTGGCCAAAGCTGATCGAATGATCCGCCCTGGCCCTCAGATCCGGATGGATCCCGTCGGCGCCGCCGATCACGAAAGCCAGATCCTGCCGCCCCGCATCGCGCCATTTGGCCATGAGACCGGCGAAATCAGGGGAAGACATCTGCCGCCCGCGCTCGTCCAGGGTGCAGATCAGCGCGCCTGCAGGGATCGCGCGCGACAAAAGCGCGGCCTCGGCCTCCATGCCGCCGCCCTTTTTATCCTCGACCTCGATCTCGGCAGCCGGGCCAAGCGCAAGCGCGCGGCCCTGTTTGCCGAAGCGGTCCAGGTAATCATCGATCAGATCGCGCTCGGGCGAGGCCCTGAGCCGCCCGACCACGCAAAGATGCACCCGCATCGCGTTACAGCGTGCGCGCGGCCCCGACCTGTCCGGCGGGCAACCACATCTTTTCCAGCTGGTAGAATTCGCGCACTTCCGGGCGAAAGACATGGACGATCACATCGCCCGAATCGATCAGCACCCAGTCGCCGGTTTCCTTGCCTTCCATCTTGGCATTTATGCCGAAGGCCTGTTTCAGCCGTTCCGCCAGCTTTTCGGCTATGGCGGCCACCTGGCGCGACGATCGCCCCGAGCAGATCACCATATAATCGGCGACATCCGAGCGGCCACGCAGGTCGATCAGCACGATATCCTCGGCCTTGTCATCCTCGACCGAGGCCATGACGGCATCGCGAACGGCGTCCGAGCTGAATTCCGTCTGCGCCGGGCGTCCGGAGCGCGGGGCGACCGGCAGGCCGGTCACAGGGTCAGTATGGGACAGGGAAGCGTCCTCCATATGGCGCACCGATTCAGCCCCGGCGCCGGGCGTCTCATCACAGGGTAAACCTCTGTGCGGACAATCTCAATAAAGCCCGCAAGGTTGCGGCGGATAATGTGACTCCCCCACCGGATGCAAGCCCCGACGGAGGCTGGCGGTGCGAAAAGCATCATTCGGGCCGTTTTTTCGCGCCCTCGTTCTCATAAGCCGCCAGCACGACCGCCCCCGTTTCGATATCGAAGACATAGCTGCGCCAGGTCATGCCATCCCCCGGCCAGGGCCGCATCCCCGGCTGGTAACGCCTTGATGTGGTGCGCAGAACCGCCTTGCCCCCGGCAATGCCCAGCACGATCAGATGCGGCACCTGCCCATTTTCGGGATCATACACGTCGGTCAGGCCGGGAAAGGCGTCATAGGGCAGGGTAAATGCCGTCAGCACCTCGCCCTGTTCATCCAGCCGCAGGATCTGCAAGCCGCCGCGCCGGAAATGTTGTTGTAGCGGGACAAGCGCGGTCTTCGACTGGCTGTCAAAGCCGAAACCGATGGCATCACGCCCCTGCATGCTCAGCGCCGACCACAATTTCTGTCTGGGGTCCCAGATGTATAAATAGCCTTCGCCCCCATAGGTGACAGCGTAGATCCGGTCGGTTTCGGGGTCACGCGCCGCGCCGACCAGCCAGCTGACCGGCGGCACGTCTTTCGAAAGAGGGACCGTGACCGTCGCGCCATTGGCATCCGTATAGCGGAAACTGTCTTTGGCAAAGAAGCGGCCCTGGGTGAAACTGACCTCGGGCAAAGGGATCTCGCGGGAAAAGGCCAGCGGCCTCGACGCTTCGGGGACCGCTTCGGGCTGCACGAGTGGCGCGAGATAATCGGCCTTCAGCCTGGGATCATCGCCGGGCCCGGCAAAGAGGAAAGGCTCTTCCGGCGCCTCATACGAGCCCTGGAAATCCGCAACCCGGTCGAAACCGAAATCGGCGGGAAGCCTGGTGACCAGGTAGCGGAATTGCTCGCCCTCTTTGGTAAAGCTGAAGGGCAGGATCCGCCATTGCACCACGGCAGGCTTACCCGCCACCGTCACAGTGCTGCGGTCACCGCCCTCGGCCATCTGCGACAGGAGCACCCGGGGAACAGGCGTGCCGGGGGTCAGGCTCACCTCCCAGATCACCGGATCGTTAGAGGTCAGCGCCAGGGTGGTCGCGATCCCGGGCCGATCCAGCGTGATCACCACAGGCGGCCGGCGCAATTTGTGGCCGGGACCAATCCGCCCCGCATAGACGCCAGCGATATAAAGCTCCCCCTCGACGGGCATCGCCAATGCAGGCCCATCAGACGCAGCGGCGCCGGTCTCCTCGGCCCGAAGCGCCGCTTGCGGCGCCAGAATAAGGGCGAGGCAAAGGGCCATCCTCGTAAAGCCGGGTCTTCTGACAATGTTAATGTCCGGATCCAATCGACTGTATCACTGCCTGTTCTGGCGCGCGAATCTGGCAGCAGTTTGGCGCGGGGCCGGAGAGCATGTGCCGGCGCCCCGGATCACGCTTTGTCGATAACGGGTTCTCTTGCCTCACACCGGATTCAGGCGTAAATAAACGCCCATGAACGGGTTCATCTATTTCAATATCACCGATCACGCGCGTCTTCCGGCGCGGTTTTTTGGTGCGACCCGCACTATTCTCGCACGTCTTTGACGCGGCGGGCAGGCACTGCTGCCCAAATGCCGCCGGACCTTTGCGACCAGTAAGACAATCCCCAAAAGCTATCCCAAAAGGTGAGAGCCATGCCCGAACCGAAATCGACCGCCCCCAAATCGGCCGCTCCAAGAACACTCTATGACAAGATCTGGGACGACCACGTTGTCCATACCTCTGAGGATGGCACCTGCCTTCTTTATATCGACCGCCATCTGGTGCATGAAGTCACCAGCCCCCAGGCGTTTGAAGGGCTGCGGATGACCGGTCGCAAGGTGCGCGCGCCGGAAAAGACCATCGCCGTGCCGGACCATAACGTGCCGACCACCGAGGGCCGCGAGACCCATATCGACAATGAGGAATCGCGCATTCAGGTCAACGCGCTTGACCGGAACGCGCGCGAATTCGGCGTCGTCTATTACCCGGTGACCGATATCCGCCAGGGCATCGTGCATATTGTCGGCCCCGAGCAGGGCTGGACGCTGCCCGGCATGACCGTGGTTTGCGGCGACAGCCATACCGCGACCCATGGCGCGTTTGGCGCGCTGGCGCATGGGATCGGCACGTCCGAGGTGGAACATGTTCTGGCCACCCAGACGCTGATCCAGAAAAAATCGAAGAATATGAAGGTCGAAATCACCGGCAAGCTCCTGCCCGGTGTGACGGCGAAAGACATCACCCTCGCGGTGATCGGCAAGACCGGCACCGCCGGCGGCACCGGCTATGTCATTGAATATTGCGGCGAAGCGATCCGCGATTTGTCAATGGAAGGCCGGATGACCGTCTGCAACATGGCAATCGAAGGCGGCGCCCGCGCCGGTCTGATCGCGCCGGACGAGAAAACCTTCGCCTATTGCATGGGCCGCCCCCATGCCCCGAAAGGCGCCAAATGGGAGGCTGCGGTCACCTATTGGAAGGGTCTCTTCACCGATGAGGGCGCGCATTTCGACAAGGTCATCACGATCAAAGGCGAAGACATTGCGCCGGTCGTAACCTGGGGCACCTCGCCCGAGGATGTGCTGCCGATCACCGCAACCGTGCCCTTTGCCGCCGACTTCCAGGGGGGCAAGATCGAGGCCGCACAGCGCTCGATTGATTACATGGGCCTGACGCCGGGCATGAAACTGACCGATGTAAAGGTCGATGCGGTGTTCATAGGGTCTTGCACCAATGGCCGGATCGAAGACCTGCGCGCTGCGGCCGGGATCCTCAAGGGCCGCAAAATGGCGCCGGGCGTGCGGGGCATGGTGGTTCCGGGCTCGGGCCTCGTGCGGCTCCAGGCCGAGGAAGAGGGTCTGGCGCAGATCTTCATGGATGCCGGGTTTGAATGGCGTCTGGCCGGGTGCTCTATGTGCCTCGGCATGAACCCCGACCAGCTGGCCCCGGGCGAGCGCTGCGCCGCCACCTCGAACCGCAATTTCGAGGGTCGCATGGGCCGTGGCGGCCGTACCCATCTGATGTCTCCCATCATGGCGGCTGCCGCTGCAATCACCGGCCATCTGACCGATATTCGTGATATCATGGCAGAAACCGCCTGACGGTAAGGGGGAGAGTGATGAAGGGTTCCTCGGCAAGTATTCTGGCGGGCGTCTTCGCCCTTATCGGCGGCTTTGCGGCCCTGATCTTCCCGTTCGTCGCCTCGCTGGCGGTGACGGGGCTTGTCGGCGGAGCCTTTCTGATCGCCGGCGCGCTTGGGCTTTTTGCGGCCTTCTCGGATCGTGACCTGCCATCTCGCGGCTGGCTTGCGGTGTTTTCCGTGCTGCAACTGGCGCTTGGCGTCTGGATCCTCGCCAATCCGCTTGCCGGGCTTGTCTCGCTGACCGTCATGGCGGGGGCTATGTTCCTTGCCACCGGCATTCTGCGCGTCATCTGGTCCTTCCGGCTGGGAACCCGGGCCGGCCAGAGCTTCTGGCTCCTGTTGCTGTCCGGCGTGGTCTCCGGCGGCCTCGGGCTTTACACCCTCCTCTTCCCGCTCCAGGCGAGCCCGATCCTTCTCGGCACGCTTGTCGCCATCGAACTCCTTTCCGTCGGCGCCGCCCTGATCGCCCTGGGCCTCGCGCTGAAGAAACTCCAATAGGCAGAACCCAATGGACAAATTCACCACCATCACCGGGATCGCGGCGCCCATGCCGCTGGTCAATATCGACACCGATATGATCATCCCGAAGCAATTCCTGAAAACGATCAAGCGTTCGGGCCTCGGCGTGAACCTGTTCGACGAGATGCGCTACACCCAGGACGGCAAGGAAATCCCCGATTTCGTGCTGAATCAGCCGGCTTACCGCGAAAGCCAGATCATCGTGGCGGGCGACAATTTCGGCTGCGGCTCGTCGCGCGAACATGCGCCCTGGGCGCTGCTGGATTTCGGCATTCGCAGCGTGATCTCGACCTCTTTCGCGGATATTTTCTACAATAACTGCTTTAAGAACGGCATTCTGCCGATCATCCTGCCGCAAGACGCCGTCGATCACCTGATGGACGATGCCAAGAAGGGCGCCAATGCCCGCATCACCGTCGATCTTGAGAACCAGACCGTCACGGCCTCGGATGGCACGAGCTTTGCCTTCGAGGTGGATGCGTTCAAAAAGCACTGCCTGATCAACGGCCTGGACGATATCGGCCTGACGATGGAGAAGGTCTCGGCCATCGACAGCTTCGAAAAGCAAAACGCGGCGGCGCGCCCCTGGGCATAAGCCTGCCAGACCCGGATGATCGTAACGCGGCTCCCTCCCGGGGTCGCGTTTTTTCATGGCGCTCTGTGCGCTCTGATGAATTCGCGCGATTTTTCAGCCGCGATTAACGGGTGATTTCCGCATCTGCTCCATTCTTGCAACATCTTCGCCCTGTTTCGGCCACAGGGCCAGGGTCTCTTTGGGATGGTTATTGCTTCACTCGGCGAAAGTAGGCAAAAGTTGGGCAAAATTGAGGCGATCCGCCACAATATCGGCGGGATCATGGGAAACAGGAAGCGGCATCGTATCGCTTCCGTCCATGTTGAGGATGTGAAGGCAGTGGTCTCGCGAATGACCGGCGCACTTGTGCGCGCATTTCTGGTGATGATTCTCATCGCCACGCCCTCGGTGATCCTGCCGGGGACGGGGCCTGACACCCAACAGATGGTGGCGCTGATCGCTCTGTTTGGCGGCGCCCTGACTTTCGCCGAATATAACGCCGTCTATCCCAGCCTTGTCGAATTCCGCGATGCGCCGCCCTTCAACCGCATCCGTTTCCTGGCGCTGTTTCTCACCGTCTTCATCCTTTCGGTGATCGAGGCCGCCAATATCGCCCCAACCTCCTTTACCCGTCTGTTCGAGGCACTTGGCCTCCTGATCGGGCATTCGCTGGATTTCCCCTATTCGCCGATCCGGCTGGCCACCATGATGATGTCGGAAAACGCGAGCCCGGCGGATATCTCCGCAGTGCGCAGTGCGGCGGGCACGGCCTATATCATCTCGCTGATTTCGCTGGCCTTCTTTGTCGTGATCTTCAAGCTGAAAGGCTGGCCGTCACGTCATAAGGATTTCAACGTCTGGGTCAATCTGCCGACATTCGAGCCGACCGCCGGCGGCGATGTGGTGGACCGGCTGGAACGCGATGCGCGTCTTAACCTTTCCTTAGGCTTTCTGCTGCCATTCCTGATCCCGGCTCTGGTGAATCTGGTTTCCAATGGGTTTGACCCGGCGACCCTCACCTCGCCGCAGACCCTGATCTGGACGATGGCTGCATGGGCATTTCTTCCGGCTTCCCTTCTGATGCGTGGCGTCGCCATGGGGCGGATCGCGGCCATGATCCGGCAGCGCCGGGTGGCCAATCTGCCGCCCGACCATCCCGGAATCGTTGCCGCCATCTGATCGCCTGGCTTTTCGCGCTGCTGATGCCGGTCTCTGCCTCACTGGCCGAGACCGGGATAAAGCTGGCGGTCTGGAACAGCGAGCTGGAGCGCCGGGGGCCGGGCCTCTTGTTGCGCGATATCGTCGGCGGCAAGGATCCGCAGACCGAGGCGGCGCTGCGCCTGCTGACCGACCTTGATGCCGATGTGATTCTGCTGGCCGGATTCGACTATGATCACGGGCTTCTGGCGGCGCGGCGCTTTGCGGCGAGGCTGGCGGCGATGGGGCCGGATTATCCGTATCTTTTTGCCCTGCGCCCCAATCGCGGGTTTGCAACCGGGCTGGATCTCGACCTTGACGGCCGCCTCGGCGGGCCGGGCGATGCCCAGGGCTGGGGCTATTTCTCGGGCCAGTCGGGCATGGTGATCCTGTCCAAACTGCCGGTGGAGACCGAAGCGGTGCGCGATTTCAGCGGGTTGCTCTGGGCCGATCTGCCCGGCGCGCTCTGGCCGCAATCACTGCCGTCTGACGCGCGCGCGGTGCTGCGGCTTTCCACCACCGGCCATTGGGAAGTGCCGCTGATCCTGCCGGATGGCCGGCGGCTGCGGCTGCTGGTCTGGCATGGATCGGCACCCGTCTTCGGCGCGACGGGCGAGGTCAACGCGAGGCGCAACCATGATGAGACCGCCTTCTGGGCCGCGTTGATTGAAGGGCGCCTGCCCTGGCCCGCCCCCGCCCCGCCTTTTGCCATTCTGGGGATCAGCAATCTTGACCCGGTGGATGGCGATGGCCGCCATGATGCGATCCGCAGTCTGATCGCGCATCCCGCCTTGCAGGACCCCGAGCCCCGCGCCGGCTTCACACCGGAGGAGCCCGGACATCTCGGCGATCCGGCGCTGGATACCGCCGCATTCGCCGCAACCGGCGGGTTGCGCACAGCGGTGATCCTGCCCGATGCCAGCCAGACCGTGGCAGGGGCCGGGATCCTGCGCCCCGCCCCCGGCGATCCGCTGGCGGAAACCGCCAAAGCAGCATCACGCAGCTTTCCACTCTGGGTCAGGCTGGCTTTGCCGGCCCCCCCGTGACCTGTCGGCAGCTCTGCCGCCCCGGCGAGGATTTTTGCGGCAGTCGGCGAGGTAATCATCTGGATCACGGCATAGAAAGCCGCCGGGACCGCGACCTCTGCCGGCAGGCCCGAGGCGCCACAAAGGCCACCGCGATGCAGAATTCCTTCCTGGAACAGGTGAAGAGGAAGGTGATCAGCTCTTCGCGGTCTCAGGTGAATAATTTTACAAATATACCAACCGTATAGCCGGTCAGGTTCAGCGCCAGAGCGGTCAGCAGCAGCAAGATACGGGGTCGAGCCAAGCGCCGGCCAAACCGGATCGAACCGTGCAACCGCCCTGCGAAAGCGGTCCGCAACCAGACCCCAGCAGAGTTCGGTCACCACCAAACCGACCGGCACGTCAAGCGGATAGCCGGTGACCCACAGAGAGAGGAGCGGCACCAGAAAGGGCGAGCTCGCGGTATTGACCGCGTTCAGCACCGCCGCCAGCGCCACATTGCCGCGCGCCAGCAGTACCAGCAGCGGCGCCGGGACATCGGTGGGCAGCATTCCCTCCAGCGCCTGCTCCAGAGCCAGCGGGCCATAGCCGAAAAACAGCCGGCCGCCCAAGCCAGCCCGCCAGCGACATCGGCCGAGGGTGTGTGGAAACTCCGCTCTATGGTAGACTTCTGCATGGCTGCGGGGATCGGCATGTCAGGTTTCATCGAAGGCGTAGCGCGCGGGCAGACAGTCCTTTTCCCCGATCGGCTCGAGGACTGGATCCATGAGGATCATCTGGTCCGGGTGGTCGATCTCTTCGTAGATGAGCTTGATCTGGCTGACTTCGGCTTCGTGCGGTCGGCAGCGGCACGCACGGGTCGCCCCGGCTACCATCCTGCTGTTCTGCTCAAGCTGTTCATCTACGGCTACCTGAACCGGATCCCGTCGAGCCGCAGGCTGGAGCGCGAGGCGGGGCCGCAACGTCGGACTGATGTGGCTGACGGGCCGGCTGGTGCCCGATCATAAGACCATCGCCGATTTCCGCCGCGACAACGGCGCTGGCATCCGCCGAACCTGCGCCCAGTTTGTGGAGCTGTGCCGCCGCATCGGTGTGCTGAAGGGCGCGTGCATTGCCATCGACGGCAGCAAGTTCCGGGCAGTGAATGCACGGGATCGCAACTTCACCAAGGGCAAGGTCGCCAGCCGCATCGCCCATCTGGAGGCGGACGTCGAACGCTACATCGCCGAGATGGTCCGCGTCGATCAACAAGAAGAAGGCGAGGTTCGGGCCGAGAAGGTCGCGCATTTGGCCAAGCGCTACGGCCGCGTCCGCCAGCACATCCAGCATCTGCAAGCTATGGATCGCGCGCTGGCCGATGCACCGGACGGTCAGATCTCCCTGACAGATCCTGACGCCCGCGCCATGGCCACGAGCGCCCGCAACAGCGGTATGGTCGGCTACAACGTCCAGACCGCCGTCGATGCGGAAACGCACCTGATCGTCGTGCATGACGTCACCAATCAGGGCCATGACCGCGATCTTCTGGTGCCGATGGCGCTGGCCGCGCAGGAGGCGCTTCATCGTGACACGATGCATGTGCTGGCCGACAAGGGCTACTTCAGCGGACGGCAGATCCTGACCTGCCATGAGGCTGGCATCACCACAACGATCCCCAAGCCGGAGACGTCCGGCAACAGGATCAAGGGTATGTATGTGAAGCCCGACTTCGCCTACGAGGCCGATGCGGATGTCTACCGCTGCCCCGCTGGCGAAGCGCTGACCTCTACCGCTACACGACCGAGGAAGACGGGCTGGAACTGCGCCGCTACTGGACCGGGGAGTGCGGCGGATGCCCCATGAAGGCCCGCTGCACAACCGGCAAGGAGCGCCGGATCACCCGGTGGGCGCACGAGCATCTGATCGAGGCGGCACGGGCCAGGTTGATCGGACCAACTGAGCCGATGACGATCCGCCGCGGCACGGTCGCGCATCCCTTCGGCACCATCAAGGCCTGGATGGGCACGACCCACTTCCTGACCCGCAGGCTGAGGAACGTGAGGACCGAGATCGCGCTGAACGTCCTTGCCTGTAACATCAAACGGATGATGGCGCTGATCGGGATCCAAGGGCTGATGGCGGCGGTGAAGGCCTGAAAAGGGCCGCCAAACCACGTCCTGTCGAGATTTGTTGCTGGTCGCCTCATCTTGGCCGGAGCAACGCGTCAGATATCATCCGCGGTAAGTTTCCATACAGCCTAAACCCATAGACGCCGCAAATCGCCCAAAGCTGCCAGCCCGGGCAGCGTATCACGCGGCCCGCAGCGCGCATGTCGAAGGCCAGGCTGACAACCAGCATCAAAAGGCTTCTCGCGCCCGTCAGCCACGCCGTCAGCCCCGCTCCGATCCCGGGCATCCAAAGCCCGGCCAGAGTGGTCAGCACCGCCAGCAGCAAGAGGTTGTTCTCGATGAATGACCCCAGCCTTTGCGCCGCTCAGCCCCCGTTCCCGGCCGCAAGGCGACTGGTGCAAGGCATGCGGTGCAGGGTTCTCAGCATGGCGAAAATGCGTGGCGACCCCGGGGGCCCTTGCTGCTGGCCCGCGTCAATGCGAGGCGGGCCAGAGCCTCAGCAAATCCGGCCCATCTGCCGACGGGTGCGGCGTTTCTGGTCCAGCTCGGCATTGATCGCACCACCGGCGAGGATCGCCCAGACCGAGAGATAGAGCCACATCATCAGGATCACCGCCGCCCCGATCGAGCCATAGATCCGGTTATAGCTGTTGAAGTTTTCGAGATAGAGCGAGAAGCCCATCGACACGCCCGCCCAGGCCAGCGCGGCAAAGACAACCCCGCCGGAAAACCAGCGCGAACGCTCGCCCACGGGGACATTCGGCCCGTAGCGGTAGAGGATCGACAGGCAGGTCAGCACCAGAAGGAACATCACCGCCCAGGGCAGAAACCGCGTCAGGCGCGGTGCGACCTGGTCCAGTGGCATCCAGGACAGCAGCACCGGCACGATCACAACCGTCGCCAGCGCCGCAATCAGCGCCGCAATCAGCGACAGCGTCAGCAGGAAGTCGCGCGCCATCCCGCCAAGCCAGGAGCGCGGCACCGTGCGATGCACCACATCCAGCCCCTGAACCAGCGCAGAGACCCCGTTCCGCGCCGAATAAAGCGCGATCACCAGCGACAAAAGCGTCGCCCAGCCCAGCGTGGTGCGCGGCGCATTGACCAGCCCCATCACCTGGTCATGGATCAGAAGACTGGCATCGGGCGGCAAAAAGCGCTCTGCCACCTGCAGATAGCCGGCGATCACCACCGGATCGGCCATGATCCCCCAGATCGCCACCACCGCCGCAAGCCCCGGAAACACGGCGAACATCGCGTAAAAGGCCACGCCTGCCGCGACGAGACCGAAATGCCCGTCGGTCATCCTCTCGACGACTGCTGTGATAAAGCGCCAGATCATTCGCAGCGGATGCATCAGACCTCCCCTTGCGACAGGCACGCCGCGCTCATTGCCGGATCCAGGCCGAGAAATCGGCCCCTGGCGGCATTTCCCGCGCGCGGGGCGAGATCAGCGAGCGGGCGCGCTTTTCCGCAATTGTGCCGGGGCCGGACAGGGCGCCCAGCCGGTCGAGGAATTCCGGCAATTTCCCCGGCAATACGAGGCTCAGATCCAGCGGCAGATCGGGGGACAGCACTTTCGCCAGTTTCCACACCACCGAGACGCAATTCGCGGTGACGGTATTATACCAGGCGGGCTGTTCGTTCAGATCATTGCCCAGCTGAAGGAAGCTGAGAAAGACCGCGATCTGCTGATCCCGGGTCAGGCTCAGCGGGTAAAGATGCACCTCTTCCTCGCGCGGCACCGCGCGCCACTGGACGATATCGGCCTCATCTGCGGCGATCAGCGACAGCTCGAACTGGCGGAAAAATCCGCCAAGCGCCGAGAATGCCTCGCCTTTCTCGCGACGAATTTCGACCGAGAAGGTCACCGGCTCTTCGCCCTGAAAGCGGAAGCTGACCAGCAGATGCGCGATCTTCGGATTGCCCCAGGACGAGGTGATCATATCCGCACCGTCCAGCCGGGACAGATCGACCGTGCGGCTGGTCCAGGCCTCATCGGCCTCGATGGCCGATTTCCAGCGAAAGGCGCGGATATTTTCCAGATGCACCAGGTCGCCATCAACCCGGCCCTTTACGATGCGCGCCACATCCGGCGCCCAGTCGCGATCCTGGCGCGGCTGCAGGCTGAAAAACCAGCCCGACAGCACCAGCATAAGAACGGCAAGCCCGCTCCACCCCCAGCCGGGGCCCAGCCTTGCCCAGGCCACCAGCAGCACTGCCAGGCCCAGCACAGCAAGCGCAACCGGGCGGGCCTCTGGGAATTGCACCCACAGCGCCGCCGCCGCCCAGACTGTAACAAGGATCAGGACCAGCCAAAAAACCACAGATCTCACCGTTTTACGCTCGCCGTAACATAATTGACCGAAAGATCGCGCGAGGACAGGCTCCAGCGCCAGGAAACCGGGTTGAAAACCATACCCTTGCGGTCGACCGGATCAAGACCGGCCCGCCGGATCAGATCATAGAGCTCATCCGGAGTGATGAATTTCGCCCAGTCATGGGTGCCCTTCGGCAGCCAGCGCATGATCCATTCGGCACCGATGATCGCCATGGCAAAGCTTTTGGCGTTGCGGTTCATCGTCGAGCAAAGCATCAGCCCGCCGGGTTTCAGAAGCTGCTGGCAGGCGGTCAGATAGGCCAGCGGATCGGAAACATGCTCGACCACCTCCATATTCAGCACCACGTCATAGCGCTCGCCCGCCCCGGCCAGCGCCTCGGCGGTGGTGTGGCGATAGTCGATCTTGAGTCCCTGGGTCCCGGCATGGATCTGCGCCACCGGGATATTGCGCTCCGCCGCATCGGCGCCCGTCACATCGGCGCCAAGCCGTGCCATCGGCTCCGACAGCAGCCCACCGCCGCAGCCGATATCCAGGATCCTGAGCCCCTCAAATGCGCGCGGCACCGTCAGGTCTCGGCCGAATTCGCCGGCGATCTGGGTGGTAATGTAATCAAGCCGGCAGGGATTCATCAGATGCAGCGGGCGGAATTTTCCCTTCGGATCCCACCATTCCTCGGCCATGGCCTGGAATTTTGCCACTTCGGCAGGGTCGATAGTGGTCGCGGCTGACATCGCATGTCCTCGTTCGACTTTGTGTTTCACCCGGGTTATATAGACCGCAATGGACCAGAGATCAGGACAAAAACGCGCAGCCGACTTCCTTTACCCGCCGGTCGAGCCCTTCGACCAGCGGATGATGGATATGGGCGACGGCCATCAGGTTTATGTCGAGCAATGCGGCAAGCCCGACGGAATGCCGGTATTTGTCTTCCATGGTGGCCCCGGCGGCGGCTGCAGCCCGCTGATGCGGCGGTTTTTCGACCCCTCGCGCTACCGCGTGGTGCTGTTCGATCAGCGCGGTTGCGGGCGGTCGACGCCGCGCGCCTCGGTGATCCGCAATACGACCTGGGATCTGGTGGCCGATGCCGAACGGATTCGCGAGGCACTTGGCATCGAGCGCTACATCGCCTTTGGCGGCAGCTGGGGGGCGACGCTGGCGCTGATCACCGCGATCACCCATCCCGGCCGCGTCTCGCATCTGGTGCTGCGCGGCGTCTTCCTGATGACAAAGCGCGAGCTGGACTGGTTCTATGGCGGTGGCGCAGGTGCGTTCTTCCCCGAACTCTGGCGCCGTTTCATCGACCCGATCCCGCTCGAAGAGCGCAACGACCTGATCGCCGCCTATCACCGGCGGCTCTTTTCCGGGGACCGCAGCACCGAAATCCGCTTCGCACGGATCTGGTCGGGCTGGGAAAACGCGCTGGCCTCGATCAGCAACGATGGCTGGCTGGGTGAAAGCCCCGCCGATTACGCCCATGCTTTCGCGCGGCTGGAAAACCACTATTTCATCAATGGCGGCTTTCTGGAGAGCGATGGCTGGATCGAACAGAACCGTGCGAGGATCGAACATATCGACACCGAGATCGTGCAGGGCCGCTATGATATGGTCTGTCCGCCGCAATCAGCCTGGAGCCTTGCGGAAAACTGGCCGAGGGCGCAGGTGAATATCGTGCCGCTGGCCGGACATGCGCTGTCCGAACCCGGGATCTCCGAAGCACTTGTTCGCGTGATGGACCGTCTGCGCTGAATGCCTTCGCCCCGTTGATGTGTGACACCTGTTCTTTCAGGGATACCGGCAGACCCCAACTGAATCCGGAAGACACCGGACAAGACAATAAACAGGGGGTTCGACACGAAGACTGCGACTGGACAAACCTGAATGACGTGTCCAGCCGGGAAGCCGAAAACCGCCTTTTAAGGGCCTTGAAGGGCCGTTGATGACCGGCAGCGCGAGAGCCCCGCGATAAGCCAGAACGGCCCATGAAATAAAGCGCCTTCGGGACATGGACGCTCTGGCGGAGGTCGGTCACAGCAGCGGAACCTGCAAATTCCGCCGCAAGCTGCCATCCCTTATTGCGTTTTCATAAAAATATTTAACAATCAATATATTACGCTGGGCGTTGTCGGGAACCAGAACCAACATGCAACAGATTTTCATCCGGACCGCCACTTACATCCCTGGTAGCCAGCCGAGCCAGCCGCCATGCTGTGTCGCGTTTTTTTGCGTCCAATCGGCCTTCAAGAGGTCACCACTCTCCGCGCAGGTATCTCTTACCTGACCCTGAATACGAGGTCGGGCCACCATGGCAGCGCCTGCATCAGATGACAGATCAGGGAAGGCAACCTAAAAAGGCATTGGCTCATCCGCCCGCATCGGCCCGCGATTTACGAGGATAAGACGTGACACAACCGACCCTCATGCAGCAAAGCCGCCCCAAGGTATCCGAAATCATCGTCGGAGACCGGCTGCGCCCGGTATCGAAAGCCGGCGTTGAGAGCCTGATCGCCTCCGTCAACGAGACGGGGGTGATGAAGGACGCCATCCACATCCGCAAGAAGAAGGATGGCAAGCTGGTGCTGATCGCGGGTGGTCACCGGCTTGAAGCCGCCCGGCGCCTGGGCTGGGACGAGGTCGAGGCGAAGATCTGGACGGATGTGACGGACGACTGGGCCCGGATGATGGAGGTTGATAACAACCTCGCCGGGGCCGAGATGAACGCGCTCGATACTGCGGTCTTTCTGGCAGAGCGCAAACGGCTTTACGAGAAGCTGCATCCTGAGACCCGAGCGGGCGTTGCCGGCGGTCTGGCGCGGCAGGGTTCAGCAAACGAACTCGGTTCGTTTGCTGCCGCGACCGCCGAGAAATTCAACCTCACCGTCCGGCAAATCCAGAAGATCGTGGCGGCAGGAACCGCGTTAAGCCGGGATGAAATCCGCCACCTGCGCGCGGCGAAAGCGCCGGTGACCCTGAAAGACCTCACGGAAATTTCCCGGATTTCCGAGGATCAGGAACGGTCGATGGTGGTGCTGAAGCTCTCGGGCGGCAATGCGAAATCCGCCGCAGCGGCCCGCAAGCAGCTGGAAGCCGAAGAGGGCAGAACGCCCGTCATCGACCCGATGAAGCAAAGCGAAGCCGAGTTCCGGGCCATCTCAGCGGCCTGGAAGCGCGCTGGCGCCGCCGCGCGCCGCCGGTTCGTATCCGAGGAGATCGGGCAGGAAGGCGGTGTGGAATGACCCATCTGCCGGTCAAGGAATGGTGGACCACTCAGGAGATCGCGGACGCTGGCCTGCCGGATCTGCCAGATAGTCGTCAGGGTGTCGAGGCAGAGGCGAAGCGTTATGGCTGGCGCGGGCACCCGACCCATGCGCGCAAGCGTGAAGGGCGCGGCGGTGGCTGGGAGTATCACTGGCGGCTGTTCCCCTCTTCGGCGCAGCGCAAGCTGATCATGGACGCCAATGCGCCCGAGGAACCGAAATCCCGGCCTGACCGGGACGAGGCCTGGACATGGTTTGAGGGGCGCCCCGAGCATGTGAAGGCCAAGGCCAAAACCTGCCTGCGTATTTTGCAGGACGTCGAGGATCTGGCCCCGGCAGTGGGCAAGTTTCTCGCGGTCGCCATGATCGCGAAACAGCGCAAAGTCAGTGACCGCACCATCTGGGGCTGGTTTGAGCGGGTCGAGGGTGTCCGGCGTAATGATCGGCTACCCTATCTCGCGCCGCGCCATGGCACCGCCGCCGCCAAACCCACGAAATCCGCCTCTGCCGCAGAGTTTTGCGATATCCTCAAGGGGCTTTACATGCGCCTTGAAGGCCCGGATTTCCGGCCCGCCTGGCGCGACGCGCGCGATATTTGCCGCGCCTCTGGTAAGGACTGGCTGGAATACCGCACCGCGCTGCGCTGGTATCTTCCCGCCCGCGCGCAGAGGTCATCAACGACGCCGGCCGCGATGTGGCAAACCTCTTCCGCATCCTTCAGCGGCACTACCCGCAATTCCTCGAACACCTGAAATTCCAGCTGACCACCCGCGCCGAGTTCAACCGGCTGGTGGACACGCGAGCCGACACCCTGACCGATCTCGAACGCGCTGGCCGATTCCTTTATCTTCAGCGCACTGCCTTCGGCGGCAAGGTTTCAGGCCGGAACTTCGGCGTGGCAAAGGACAGGCCGGGCCGTTTCAACCTCTCGACGCTGGAACCGTTGCTCGAGGATCTGCATTCCCGCCTTGCCGGCGTGGTGATCGAATGTCTCGACTTTGGGGAGTTCCTCCACCGCTATGACGGCGCCGGCACCTTCTTCTACCTCGATCCGCCCTATTGGGGCAGTGAGGGCGACTATGGCAAAGAGCTATTCAGCCGGGCGGACTTCCAGCGCTTGGCGGATACGCTGCGAGCGACCTCGGGTCGTTGGCTCCTGTCGATCAATGACGTGCCCGAGATCCGGGAGATGTTCGCCTGGGCGCAGATCGAGGCGGTCGAGATCACCTATTCCATCGCCGGCCGGGGCAACGCGAAGCCCGCCGCCGAACTCCTGATCCGGGGATAATAAAAGGGGCCGTGAAGGCCCCTTAAACATGCTGCAAACCAAAACTCGCCTGCTGCAACTTTGGCTGTCACGCCCTGCAAACTTCGTTGTCCGCTATCACCGGGGTCTTCCGGTATTCCTGAAAGAACAGGTGTCACACATCACCGGGCGCCGGCGCGCAACTGAACGACTCGCGAACACTCTGCACGGATTTTCCGTGCAGTCACGGGAAGTTCCGGGAAAATCCGGGAAAACTTCACTCCCCGGCAGGGTGTGCGAGGTTGTTAAAAAAGCTCTTGTTTCCCTGGACTTCGCTCAATATACGGGGCGGCGGAGACGTGGCCGAGTGGTCGAAGGCACACCCCTGCTAAGGGTGCAGGCCCGGAAGGGTCTCGAGGGTTCGAATCCCTTCGTCTCCGCCATTACCTTAAATTTTCTCTTATTTGTCAGCCGCTTGCGAGGCGGATTGTCAAACTATCTTAGAAGGTTTGACAGTTGATAGTCACCCTTCTTTCTTCCCGAGTGCAAGCATTGCCTGCGCAGCAAGGTCTTTCCGGCCTGCCGCGACCGTGTAACGGGTCACTTCGGCAAGCGACTTATGGCCCGAGATTGCCATAATCTGATGCGGGGTGCAGCCCGCTTCCGCCAGCCTGCGGCAAGTCGCTTTGCGCAGCCCATGCGGTGACAGCCCATCCGGCAAGCCAGCTTCGCGCACCATGTCGCGGAACCAGTTGGTGAATCCGGGCGGGGTAAAAGGTCGCCCCTGAGCGGTCATTAGGAAACTCAGGTTATCAAGGGGCAGCGAGTCGAGAACTGCCCGCAGATCAGCATGAAGCGGAACATGCACATCCTGCCCCGTCTTCTGTTGCGTAATCGACAGAATGCCTTTGCGGACATGCTGCCGCCCCATGCGCACCACGTCACTGCGCCGCTGTCCCGTGTAGAGCAAAAGCACTAGCGCAAGATGCGCGCGGGTGCCGGGTTTGTGGTGCTCTTCGAAGGCGGCGATGTGATCCTCTTCCCATGTCAGGAATCCTTCTGTCTTGTTGCGCACCTTCCTGACGCCTTGAGTCGGATCATCACCGCGCCAGCCCAGTTCGACAGCGTGACGCATAAGAAGATGCACCATTCGCAGCATATTGTTCGCAGCGGCGGGCGTTGCTGCCTTGTCGCTGACCAGCTTTTGCAGGTGCTTGCGTTCCAGTTGAACGACTCGCTTGTCACCATGTTCGGCCCGGAAGCGTTCGATGATGCCCTTCTGATCCCATGGCGATCCCGCACGACAAGGGCTCTGCCTACGCTGTGCCTTCCTGCCGCCCGTATCTACGTAGACTCGTGACAAAATGTCACTTTTGTCACGAGTGGGCACACAGGCCTACCTATGTGAGCCGGCAGACCCGATCCTAGGTCAAACTGGCGGTAGTGACGAAGTCGTCGTAGAACATAGCAGAAAGTCGCCCGTACAGCGTGCCGCCTCTCTGATTGATCGGAAACTGGATCGGCACCCGCACTCGGGCCAGAAAATGCGCTCATCCCGCGATTTTATCGTTGCCTGTACCGCAAGCACCCGCCTCATCAGCCGTTGGAGTTTTCAATTGACGTGACCTCGTGGCTCGGTTCCTTCTGAACGTCAGGGATTCGGGGCGCAATGACTGAACGATTTCATATAGCTGAATGGTATGGCAGGCCGTTCATGGACCTGCAGCCGATGGACCGTGTTAGCATGGCACAGCATCGGGTCGGCGCGCATACCATGAAAAAGACCGATGTTAATCGTTTGATCGCCTTGCAGGAGAAGGCTGACCTTGGCGTACTTTCGGTGCGCGAGCAAGGCCGCCTCGACGTCCTCACGGCCTTGATGGACCAGCAGCAGGCCGGTGAAAAGCCGTGCCCGTTCAGGACCGATATCGTGCACCCCACATGCACAAAGCCGGGCGGCGTCTGCTCGTTGCGGCTCTATACCGACGATGGAGGACCGTTCCGGCCAGTCGATGGTGATCGCGGCATGATCCGTGCCCTTTGCCCCTATCGTTTTCATCAGGACAACGCCGCATTCCGGCACATTGGCGAACGCCTCCTCGGCGATCCTTCGCCCACGCAGGCCGGCGAGGTGGGCTTCCTTGAATCCACCGGCAACCTAGATAGCGCCGCTGGCGAGGACGTTGGTCGGATCGACATGATCCTTGTCGCGAGCAACGTCCCTGCCGGTGGCGACATGAAGTGGACCGCAGTGGAAATCCAAGCGGTGTATTTCTCGGGACGGGAAATGGCCATCGAGTTCAGGGATATCCTAGAGCGCCAAGGGGTCGCCGGGATGCCCGTTGAGGGCCGCCGCCCGGATTACAGAAGCAGCGGGCCGAAGCGATTGATGCCACAGCTACAGATCAAGGTCCCCACGCTCCGACGCTGGGGCAAGAAGATGGCGCTCCTTGTCGACAAGGCCTTCTTCATGTCGATGGGCCAGATGAAGCGAGTGGAGCATCTATCGAACTGCGATGTCGTTTGGTTTCTAGCCGACTTTCACAGGCAGCCCGGAGATGACCTGTATAGCATAGAAATCGTTGATGAATTCGGAACGACCCTTGAGAGCGCCATCGAAGGTCTTACGGGGGGAGAAGCGGTCTCCTTGGAAGAATTCGAGGCTCGAATACAAGGAAAGATCTTGCTCTAAATCGTTGCATGATTCATGGTTTGGTGATAGGCGCACGAGAAAACAAAATAAGAACAAATGTCGAATAGGCGGATGACATGAACCTCACAGCAATCGACTTGTTCTGTGGCGCGGGTGGCCTGTCTGCAGGGCTTGAGATGGCTGGCTTCAAGGTTCTCGCTGGCGTGGATCTCTTTGATGCCGCCGGAAAGACTTTCGAGAAGACGCACAAGCATGCGAAGTTTATCGGCGAACCCATCGAGGACGTGACTATCGAACGCCTCATGAGGGACACCGGACTGAAGAAGGGTGAACTGACCGTTCTGGCTGGCGGCCCTCCCTGCCAAGCCTACTCAGTCTACAACCACCAGCGCGGAATGCATGATGCTAGGGCGGTGCTCTTTAAGCAGTATCTGCGGATTGTCGAAGGAATGCAGCCTGAATGGATCGTCATGGAAAACGTGATGGGTATCTACTCCATCGGCGGCGGCGAAGCGGTCCGAGCGATCAAGGCTGAGCTCGGTGCGCTTGGATATGAAGTTGAAGAGAAGGTCCTCAAGGCCGAAGAATACGGCGTGCCGCAGGAGCGGCGTCGGGTGGTCTTCATCGGAAACCGGATTGGTGCACCTATCCGCCACCCCGCGCCGACTCACGGGCCCGACCTTAAGCCCTTCACGACAATCAGGGAAGCGATCGGTGATCTGCCTGCGCTGGCGAACGGCGAAGACGGCGGGACAGTGAAATACACCAAGGCCACGAAAGGCACTTTCCAGAAGTTTGTTCGTGGCGAAAAGAAGACGGTCGAAAACCATGGCGCTCCCCGCCTAGGCAAAGTGAACGTCGAGCGCCTGCAGTATATCCCGCCGGGTGGCAGCTGGCGCGACATCCCCCACGATCTTCTGCCAGCTGGCATGAAGCGGGCGAAGCGCTCTGATCATACGAAAAGGTATGGCCGGATGACTTGGGACGGTCTGTCCTGCACCGTGCTTACGAAGTGCGACATTCACTGGGGGGCCTATATCCATCCGGATCAGGACCGAGCCGTGTCGGTGCGGGAGGCAGCTCGCCTGCAGGCTTTTCCGGACTGGTTCGAATTCCAAGGGTCGAAAACTGATCAATATGTCCAAGTTGGCAATGCGGTCCCTCCGCTCCTCGGCCGAGCCATCGGTCGGACGATCCGCGAACTGATAGAGGAGCACGAGTCAGCTCCGATTGCCGCGGAATAACCCTCGATTAGAAAACCGTGCGGCCGGTACTGGCGGCGGGGCTATAGGCAGAGGCTGTGTCAAAACTCGCGCGAGCATGGCAGAGTGCGGAGCGACGTTCTATCAAATGATCCAAGCGGAGATTCTTTTCTGTTCAATGCCGCCAAAATGGCGATCTCAAGAAAGATGTTCTCGTCAACCTCTCAGAATCTGAGTTTTGGCACAGCCTCGGCCCTTAACGGACGGTCGCGCCTCACCTTTGCTGCGCAGCGGCACTTCCGCAACAGGGTGTGTCGCTCGCGCCTTCGACGGCTGTGAACCTGCGAGGTGATGACTTCTACTCAGAAGTGGAAGCAGGTAGCTGTGCTTACTCGGACTTGATTCAAAAAACTTGCAGACAGGTTCACCCGGCCATATTGCGATGCTGATCCGCAACATTCGCACGTGCTAACTCGTGGCGATGATATGGAACCTGAAGCATGGCTGTTACGAACGAAACACTCGATGATGAATATCAGGCGCGTGTCGTAGGGTTTGTCGACATTCTCGGTTTTGGAGCTCTAGTCCAACGTGCCGACCGGGACGTGAACCTGCGTCGCGAGATCATCGAGGCGCTAGAGAAAGTGCGGGCAGTGACGCCTCCCGGCGACGGTGATACGGAACTGCGAACGCAGAGTTTCTCCGATAGCCTCATTCTGTCGGCGGCTAACACTCCAGAGGGTCTATGGCATCTCCTGCTCTCGATTGATGCCCTCGCTTGGAATTTACTCCAGCTCGGCATTTTTATTCGTGGTGGAGTGACCATTGGCGGGATGACGCACAACGATCATCTTGCCTTCGGAACGGGAGTGAACGCGGCCTATGATCTTGAATCAAAAGTAGCGAAGATGCCCCGAGTAATATTGGGTGCCGCAGCGTTCGACGCCGCGGTCTGCTACGCGAGTCAAAGCGAGGTCTGGGCGGCCTATCGCAATTCGCGTCTACTTCGCGATCGGGATGGCGTCTGGTTCTTAAACTACCTAACGGAATTGGCCTGCTTCAACCGTCAGCATCCCAGTAGTCCCGACATGCTTCACCATCCAATGTATAAAGTCGGCTGCTCGATCCAACAAATCTTTCAAGAGAAACATGACCGTACAATCGATCAGCCTGATGTTTACGCCAAGTTAGAGTGGTTTGCGCGGTACTGGAATGCTGAGGTTTCGACCCATCCTGATCCGACCGCTATACCGGTGATCGGCTCGATAAATGTAGCGGGCACAGAGCTGCGGGACACACGGCTACCGTTCAGGAGCTTCTGAGCCCCAGATGGTGCCCTTGGTTACCTCTCGAGGTCGGCCCTTAACGGACGGTCGGCCTCGATTTATGCGGCGTCGCCGCAATTCCCGGAAGCTGCCGTTGATCTTTCTCCGCAGCAGACACCCGGCAAAAATGGAATCGATGGGGACGAAGCTGCAGTCCGCGCCTTAGACGCGTCGTGCGATAGGTAAGCGATTGTCGCGCCGCCTTGCAGACGCTCTGTTATCTCAAGGTGCCGCGCACTTAGGGCCGGGGTGCTCCTGATCAGCGTTGGCGACCCGCTTAGACGATCAGATGGTCCGCAATCTTGGACAAAACTGTCGTTCTCTGGCGCGGCGGCAAATATCGACTTATTGTAAGACCTGACATTTGTGTGATCGGCTAGGAGTCAATGTCTGATTATCGCAAACTCTTTGCGATGGTCCGCCCGCGGGCCGGATGACTCAAGTCCGCCACGGAGCATTTCTGAGACAGCCAATTGTTTCGGGCGCGGACGAAACAGTATAGAAGCGCGGCATCTGTTGGGGGGTATAAACATCGTGCGATTCTTTGTGGGAACCCAGCAACCTGCCTATCAGCGCATGCCGACCTTCCAGTTGATTAAGGACAATTGGAACGACTGGTTCAAATGGTACACCCTCTACGCGATCCGCGCGATCCAGCCCGACGGCTCAGTTGTCGAATTGGGAAGCGCAAAAATCGCGCGCCAAGGCATGACTGAAGACCAAGGAAGCACCGAATTGCCGCCGGTCTTCGAAGCCTTGGACGCAACCTATTTCTCGGTCGGCCAGGGTGAGAATTATTACGAGACGCTGATCTCGCTCGGCGATGACGTGCGCACCGGCTTTCTGACCGCAATGCGCGATTGCGCGTTCACGCCAGCCATCCTCGACGCCAACGCCAACGAGCCCGTCCTCCAAAATTCGCTTCTGCGCGATATCGAAATGTCGCGGGTTCGAGAGCGCTTCAATCGCCTTGCCCACGGCCAGATAGCGCTGTCGCCCTACAGCTTTGACTATCTTTTTCCGTCCGACCCCCACGGGCTGACGCCGCCGCCCGTCCTTGGCTTCGCGGTGACGCCAAACTCGCTGCCAGCAACCAACATCCATGTGCTGATCGGCCGCAACGGCGTCGGCAAGACCCGCTGCTTCGACTTCTTGGCTCGCGCATTCCTCGGAATGCCGGCGGACGATCCGCAACAGCCCGTCGGCCAGCTGCGCAACCGCGCTGCCAACCCCTGGGGAATCGAAGACCCGGATTCCGATCCTGGCTTCGCAGGTTTGGTCACGGTGTCGTTCAGCGCTTTCGATTCCACCGGCCCGCTGGGCGGTGCCAGCAGTGGCGAAAAGCGTTACGCTTATCTTGGACTGGTCACGCACGAGGCCCCACAGACCGGCGCGCCGGTCGCGATGCCGCGCGGTCCGCGCGTTAAGGACGGGCACGAACTGGCGTACGAATTTGCCAAGAGCATGCTGGCCTGCCGCGAAGGCGTCCGTCGCCGCCGCTGGGAGAACGCCTTGCGGACGCTGGAGGCCGATCCTCTGTTTGCCGAGGCGAACGTCTCTGCGCTCGCCGATTATCAGGGGCCGGATCTCGAACAGCGGGCACGCAGTCTATTTCGGCGGATGAGCTCGGGCCATGCCATTGTGCTCCTTTCGATGACCCGCTTGGTCGAACTGGTCGAAGAAAAATCGCTCGTCTTGATCGACGAACCTGAGAGCCATCTTCACCCGCCATTGCTGTCGGCGTTCGTACGCGCGCTATCGGACTTGCTGATCAACCGCAATGGCGTCGCGATCATCGCCACGCATTCGCCGGTCGTGCTGCAAGAGGTTCCGAAATCCTGTGTCTGGAAGCTAAGCCGCGTCGGCCGCGAAGCTCGCGCAGATCGCCTAGAGCAAGAGACCTTCGGCGAAAATGCCGGCACGCTGACCCGAGAGGTGTTCGGCTTGGAGGTGACGCAGACCGGATTTCATAAACTGATCGCCGATCACGCCGAGGGCGGCCGCACCTACGAGCAGATTTTGGCGCTGTTCGACGGCCAGCTCGGTGCCGAGGGCCGGGCGCTCGCGCGGGCCCTCTGTCTCGTCCTACCTGACGAGCTCCCGCCGCGGGGCAACGAATAGGATGCGCACGCTCCCGATGCCGCTGCAGTCGGCGGCCGATGTGCTAGCAACCTGTATCGGCGGCGTTGCCGATCCGGCTCAACGCCTTCGTCTGCAGGCGATCACGGGACAGCTCGTTGCGGACGCAGCCAATTATGACCAACTCGCCCGTATCCAAAGCCTGCATCAGGTCGTGCGCGCGCCGAATGTCGACGCCGTCACTCGGTCCGAGCTCGAAGCGCTCTATTCAAAACAGATGAGCGCTACGAACGGCGCGGCGCGTGGGATCTACAGCGCGCTTCGTAACGCCGCGCCCAACGGCAAATGCCCGCTTTGTGGCATCGGTACGGTCACAGTGCTCGACCACCATCTCCCAAAGGCGCGCTATCCCAATCTGTCGGTCTGCCCCTTCAACCTCGTTCCGGCTTGCGACTTCTGCAACATGTATAACCGCCCCTTGCGCAAGGGGGTTCGAAGCTTCTTTTGACGCGTTGTCGGGTGCTGACATGTATCCGGCCTCTTATGCGACCATCGTCATGCCGCGGGCCCGTATGGTGTTCGCGGATCAGGCCCCAAATCAACGCCGCGTGCTCGAAGGCACTTTGTTGCAGGCTGGTTCCCCTGATCCTGTCTCACGACCGTTGCGCCAAACGTCTCCTTGCCCTCTTCCGCTCCGACGTTCTCGCGACCTCGACGGCTTATGCCGCTGCGGCCGGAGCCTTGTAGACGTCACCGTGGGCCATAAGGGCCCAGACGATGCGCGCCATCTTGTTCGCCAGCGCGACCCGCACCAGCATGGGCGGCTTGCGCGTCAGTATCCCGCCCAACCAGGTTCCCGGTCGGGCCGAGGCATGGACGTGTCGCTTGATGATCACGCTGTTGGCGCCGATGATCAGCAGGCGCCGCAGGGATCGTTCCCCCATCTTGGTCGTGGCCCCGAGCCTCTGTTTGCCGCCTGTCGAATGCTGGCGAGGGGTGAGCCCGAGCCAGGCGGCAAAGTCCCGGCCTGTGCGGAATATCTCTGGTGGGGGCGCCAGCGTAGCAATGGCCGTGGCGATCAGGGGGCCGATGCCAGGAATTGTCATCAGCCGCCGTGCGACCTCGTTGCCCTTTGCCCGCCGGCTGATCTCGGCGTCCAGCTTCCCGATCTCTGTCTCGAGGTGCCGGAGCGCCGCAACCAGCACATCAAGCGTGGGGAGGGCCTCGGTGGGCAGCCCGCTGTCCGGGTCTTCGATCATCGCAATAAGTCGCGCAGCGTTGCCAGCACCTTGTGGCACGATCTGACCAAACTCGCCCAGATGCCCACGCAGGGCGTTGATCGCCTGTGTGCGCTGCCGGATCAGAAGTTCCCGGATACGGAATACCATCGCCGACCCTTGGGTTTCTTCACTCTTCACCGGGACGAAACGCATCGTCGGGCGCTGCGCCGCTTCGCAGATCGCCTCGGCATCAGCGGCATCATTCTTCTGGCGCTTGACGAAAGGTTTCACATAGGCGGGCGGGATCAGCCGAACCTCGTGCCCGAGCTTGCCGATCTCGCGGCCCCAGAAATGCGCCCCTCCGCAGGCTTCCATGGCGACAATGCAGCTCGGCAACTGGCTGAAGAACGACAGCACCTGATCCCGCCTCAGCTTCTTGCGCAGCACAGCTTGCCCAGAGGCGTCGGCACCATGTGCCTGGAACACATTCTTCGCCAGATCGAGCCCGACAGTGGTAATCTCCGACATGACCGCTCTCCTATGTGGATCCTCGCAGACCCACCTTGGCACACAGATGCCGTCGGGGGGCGGTCACATCATCAACGCCAAGCGGGCGCGCTTCCCAACCTGCGCGGAAGAGCAGACCCTCCACCCATACTATGACGACTACACCCAGCAGCAGTGGATCTTCGCCCAGCTCGATGTCGCTGGTCCGCCCGTTCTAGTCTTTCACGTCAATGCGCCGGCGCACTGGCCGCAGGTCTCGCGGCTCCGGGCAAAACGGCACTTTGATGTCGTCAAACTCGGCGTGAGCTACACTTCGAATGCGAATGATGAACTCATTCCCTTGCGCCACCATCTCACCACGATTGCGGCGACAAAGGGAGTAGCCGGCGTGCAGGCCTATCTCGCCGAAGAGCAGGCACGCTACGCCACTCGGCTCAATTGCTGGCAACACATCATGTTTCAGACGCTGGCCGCCAACCCGTGGTTCATCGGTGGTGGGTATCTTCAAATCCCGCAGTGATATCAGGTGGCGTCGAGAGACCACTGTTAGGACCCGCAGTCGAGCGGTTGGATAGCATGCGAATGACCGGTTTTCGGCCCAGAGCGGACGGTCGAACTGGAACTATGCTGCATTGCCACATTCCCGGAAGCCGACATACGACTGGCGGTGCAGCGAAGTCACGGCCAAGATTTCAGTTCTGAGGGGCGTTGCAGACGTTCGCTGTGGCTTCACAATGAACGGCCCAGGACCGTCTCGATTGAATAACGGCGGAAGCGGGCACTCGCAGCAGTATGCACGAGCGACCGGCCTATGGCCGATGACGACCTGTAGCTTTTCGATGGGAACGCAGGCTCTTCGCTTGAGATCTACCCTCAGTGTTCCAATATTCTAGGCGGGCTTGCTGTAGCCGAAAGCGGTACTGGCCTTCAGTCAGCGCCCTGTCTCGTAGCGCAGCGCATCAACTGTCTTGGCATGAGGATTGAGTGGTTTTGGGTCCTTCGAGACGATGCCTTTCGAAGCCGACGGGCGATAGTCCAAAGCGTTGATCGTCTCGCCACCCGAGAAGCTCCCGGCCACAATCGACGCCCTCACGATATTAAGGCCAGTCCCGTCGGCGCAATTATGCTCACTCGCACTTCCGCTTCCGCTCATCTACAATCTCAATCGGGGATTGATTCGTGGGTGGGATATTGGAAGTCGACAAAAAACGCGAAGCAACAGCTTCAATTAGGGGCTATTTCTACCAGCTCGATGCAGCGTTACTCGAAATCCTGAACGCCGGCCTTGACGAGAGGGTTGTCATCGAGGGCATTGAAGACTTCGACCACTATACCGATGAAGGCGTCATTTACGGCCAGGTGAAGTACTACGCGGAGCAAAGCTTGACAGACTCGGTACTGCGTGACCCCCTGCATAAGCTCTTTGTTCATTTCTATGGGCTCCAAGAAGCACAGCGGACAGGCCGAAAATACCTGCTGTACGGGCACTTTTCAGAAGTTAAGATCGATATTGGTGAGTTTGCCGTCGAGCGTTTCAAATCGGTCATGGAATACCGAAAGGAAGTGAAGGCCGCTGACGGTACAAAATCCTACGAAAAGAAGTCTTTGCTCGACGGGATGGCCGCACCAGATGAGCTGATTGAGGCGTTCTGCAAGAGCTTCAGCATACAGATCTCGACGGAATTTTCTGAACATCGCAATCTCGTCATCGAGGCAATAAGGAAAAACCAGAGCGTCTCCGGGGTTGAGGCCGAAGGTTTTCATTATCCAATGGCGTTCGACTTCATCGCCACACTCGCCACGAAAAAAGATCATAACGACCGCAAGGTCACCCTTCGTGATCTGCAGGAACATTTCAAAGGTACTCAAGCTATTCATAATCGTTGGCTTCTCCGGGAGAAGGAAGCGAGCGAGTACGCGAAACATATGAAACGCCTTTACTTCTCGCCCACGAACGGCGCAGGAATCGTCCGCGCTTTCATCATTGAATGCAGTGCGGTAACCGACTGTTCGGTTGTCTGCGACCAACTCAGGGAAATCGGCAAAAACTGGAGTTCGGCTAAGACGCGCCGCATCCAGAATTCCGAGCGCTACGCGCCATTCGTTCTGCTACGCGGCGCGGATGAAAAACTCATCATGCAAGTGAAGGACGAGCTTTTCGATACCGGAACTATTTTCGTAGATGGTTTCCCATATCGCGGATCGCCATTCCGCATCGATCACGTTCATAGCCAACAGACCCAAGAGCACCAAATCGAAATTCGTCTTGTTGACGACGTTGACCAGTTGCTGGTGGCGCTCGCTGGTGTGGGACGGAAGTTGTGCCATATCTACGACTTTTTCCTTGAACGCCCAGCAGTCATGGCTCTGCCTGGTCCACAGGCTCGGATGTATTCGATCCCCGTCAGCAGCATCTCCACAATCACGAAAATTATTTGAGGATTAACAATGACTGAGGAAATCGCCAATGCTGAGGTTGTCGCCGTTTATCCCAACAAAGTCCGAGTGGCCGTCGATGATCTCTTGAACTTCCAGGTGGCGGGTGAGTCTCTTCGCGTTGGATCCTTTCTCAAGGTCTCGGACAATGACAACGTTTCTCTCATCTGTATAATCGAAAGCTTTTCAATCGAGATGAAAGAGGTGAAAGGCGACGGCAGCAGTGACTACAAGCGCGTCTATATGATTGATGCCTATCCTCTCGGGACCCTTAAAGACGGAAAGTTCAATCGCGGCGGTGACGAACTCGCCATTCCGCCAAAGAAGGTCGTCCCGGCGACGAAAGCGGAAATCGCAGCCATCTATGCAGACTGCTATGCGGCTGAAGACCGCTTTTGCTTTTCGTCACTGACCAGGCAACGTGATATCGTAGTACCTGTTCATGGGGACCGGTTCTTCAACAAACATATTGCCGTTGTGGGTGCTTCGGGATCGGGAAAATCATCGAGTGTGTCGTCAGTTCTGCAAAAGGCGATATCTGCTAAAATGGGAGAATACCAAGGACTCAACAACTCCCATATCCTGATATTCGATCTTCATTCCGAATATGCCACCGCGTTTCCGAAGGCGAATGTCATCACCGTCGATGACCTCGTCTTGCCATATTGGCTTCTCAACGAAGACGAGATGGAGGACATGTTTCTGGAGTCCGGCGACAATAACAATTACAATCAAGAGTCGCTGCTACGATCTGTGGTGACCATTGCCAAGAAGATCAGTAATCCTGCTGTCGAAAAGGTAAACTTCGACAGTCCGCTTCGATATGATATTCAGCACGTAGCGAACGCTTTCCGCAACCTGACACGGGAAACAAAAGATGCTGATAACTCGCTGCATATCAAGTTTAAGGACGGTACTGCCGAAACGTTCGAAGATGTCGAGCGTCAGCTTGAGCATTATTGCAAGGCGCTGCGGGATTTCGCGCCCCCAGAACGCAGCAAAATCAATAAAGGCCCCTATGCCGACGGTAGCATCGACAAATTCGAGCGTCGGATTAGATCAAAGATATCCAACTCTCGGCTCGACTTTATATTCGGTGCGAAGGCCAAAGCTGCGACATTGGAACAGGTACTTGAACAGTTTACTGGCTATAAGGCGGGAAGCGGATCGAATGTCACCATCATCGACCTCAGCGGCATTCCCTTTGAGCTGCTCAGCATTACCGTCTCGCTGATCTCCCGTCTGATGTTCGATTTTTGCTACTATGCGCGGCGCGTCGAAAGTAAAACAGAGCAACCGTTCCTCATGGTGTATGAGGAAGCACACAAATACGCACCAAAGAGCGGTCTTGCCCGCTACAAGGCTTCCCTGGCTGCAATCGAGCGCATTGCCAAAGAAGGCCGAAAGTACGGCATCAGCCTTCTGATTTCGAGCCAGCGCCCGTCTGAGATTTCAGAGACTATCTTTTCGCAATGCTCCAATTTTCTGGCAATGCGTCTCACCAACCCTGATGACCAAAGTTATGTCCGCCGACTATTGCCGGATACACTGGGCAATCTCACTGAGGGTATGCCTGCCCTTGAGCAAGGGGAAGCACTTCTCATCGGGGACGCCGTCATCATGCCTTGCGTCGTGTATGTGGAGAAATGCGACCCAGAACCCTCATCCAGTGACGTGAAATATTTCACGCTTTGGAAAGAGGCGTGGAAGGAGATCGACTTCAAAAAGCGTGCCGATAACTGGCGAGGGTGAGGGGCGCTGATCAAGGATCACAGGTCCGGATTGTAGATATGGATAAATAACCGAATGAAATCAGGCTGCCTGAGGGGGCCGTGATCCCCAAACCCGCCAGACCGCCGTAGGCTTCGGATGTGACGTTTCATCCGAGGCTCGGTGAGTGGCAACTTTCCCGCACTCATAGATCAGACCTGCCAGTCCGCCAAATGGTTAGGGATTCTCATTCCGGGGGCGGTTACGGCAATACTCCAACATCGGCTTCAACCGGTCAGGTCCGCTGCACCTGCGAAGCGCTCTGGCACGCTGCGACTTAGTTGAGTGTCTCTGATTGGCTTGGATTTACCGAACCGTCGATTGGTAACGCGGCCCCCTGCGCCGGTGGTCGAGCGTCCGGTTTGGCATTTAGGTGCGATTGTCGTGCTGCACGGGCATCAGACGGCTTTCCGCCCATACCAACATTGCTGCCCAGCCATTGGAGGGGGCGGCTGCCATGGCAAGATGAAGTTCTTGCCATGGAATTTGTGCGGAGGTGGGATCATCTGATCAGAAGTAAGCCGTCTGCATGCAGGTATTGCACCACTTCTGGCGTAACAGTCCATCACGCTTTTTGTTGATTTCTGCAATTGTCTCGTCGGCAGCGCCCCGATTTGCGCTGCCGTTGATCTGAGCGCCTAGCATCATTCCGAACGCGAGGCTGGCTTGATCATTGAACTGCGCGAAGTCAGCTTCGTATTGGCCTGTGATGAAATACATGCCCATGGTGTCGATTAGGCTATTCGCAAGATCCAGGTCAACGTTGCCACCTGAGCCTTCCGCGACCTCGACCAACTCGCCGATGATCCGCTCCCCGATTCGATCAAAAGGGATGCCCTGCGCGATGCCTTCACGCAGGAGGATCGAGGTGTCGCTCGCCCAGAAGCATGTCGTCTCGAAGAGCGACTTACAAGTCTCATTGTTGCGGTCACTGCAATCGTTCTCAGACTTGATCTCATCGGCAAGCGAAAATAAACCCGCCGATGTCATGTGAAAAGGCGATGAAATGCCGGGCCGCAAAGAGAGATGCGGAACCGTCGCTGGCTGGCTCATGCTCTGTTTCGGGCGTTGGGTCGGTGGCGGGGATATGTCGAATATCGCCTGGCTCGAAGCGATCAATTTTCATTAGAGGTATCCTTCAGTGGATCAAACGCTGGTGGATTAAGGTGTTGGTCGGTGTTGGACGCACCGGCCAACACCACACTATCAGTCATGGGACGGCGAACAACCTTGCCACGGGACGCGTAGACGCCGTCCTGGGGCATCGCCCGCTATCGGCTGATCCGCGCATCGGGGCCTCGCGCGCCGCAGGTGCAGCGCATCCGTCAGGTCTTTGACCCGAACACCGGCGAGAAATACCTGCTGGAGGGCGCGCTGTGACCGTCACCACGCCTCTCGATCTCGCCCGCAGCTGCTGGGGGGATACCATCCCGGATTATGTGGTTGTGCTGGCTGAGGAATGCGGACGCAGCAGTCAAAGCGCGGTGGCTAAGCGCCTCAATCGTTCGGCCACGCTCGTCTCGAATGTCCTGCGCAATAAATACAGCGGCGACATGGCTGCGGTAGAGGATGTGGTGCGCGGCGTGTTCATGGGCCGCTCTGTTACCTGCCCGGCGCTCGGCAGGATCACAACCGCCGCCTGCCGTGACTGGCGGGCGAAGGGGAAGACATTTTCTAACGAAAACAGCGAGCGCGTCAGGATGTTCAAGGCCTGCCGAAATTGCCCGCTCGCCAGGAAGGAGGCCGCGTGATGTCAGGCATCCGCGTTTTCCTGCCGCCTGATCTGGTTGTGGATCGCTTTGTGGGCCGCACCGGCGCGCCCTTGGTGATGCTGGCCGGCCGTGATCAGACCCGCGAAATCAGCCGGTATCGTCAGGAACTCATGTGGCTTTTGCGCCAGCTCACCACGATCAGCAACCGCCAGATCGGCGCCATGTTGGGCGAGCGCAGCTCGGCCACCGTTGACGAGGCGGTGGACCGGATCTCGATGCGGGCAGCGACTGATCCGGATTACCGCCGGCTCGGAAGCGCGGCGTCGGGAGAGTGCCGCGCGTCGTGGCGGTGTGGGTGCTGCTGGTCGTTCCCTTCGTCATCGTCTTGCTGCTGAACGCCTATGACGGTGCGATGGCCGCAGCACTGCCTGGGATACAGCGGAAGCCGACGATCCCCGGAACCATCGGATCGCTCCTCCTCGTGCCCGGGGTGGTGTTGCATGTGGTTCTTATGGTCAGGCGCGGCGCTGCGAAGCACAAATCCTGAGATCGGACATCGCCCCATTGCAACGCACCTCGCTGACTTCGTCTCACCCTTTAGCGATCCCTTTTGATCGGATCGGGGAGAGGATAATCGGCGAGTTGGTCGAGGTCGCGGAAGGCTCAGGTGGCTACGTTGACCTGGATCTTGCAAATAGCCTGATCGACCCCATGGGCATGTATTTCATCACAGGCCAATACGAAGCTGACTTCGCGCAGTTCAATGGCCAGGCCAGCTTTGCGTTCGGAATGATGCTGGGAGCTCAGATCAACGGCAGCGCAAAGCAGGGTACTGCCGACGAGACAATTGCAGAAATTAACAAAAGGCGTGATGAACTGCTACGCCAGAAGTGGTTCAGTACCTGCATGCAGACGGCTTACTTCTGACCAGACGATACCGATTCGCGCGAGATCCATGGCAAGAACTTCATCTTACCATGGCAACATGAGCTGCTGCTCGTCGATCTCGGGAGTCTTCCGGCACCCGCGATTGAACACGCCGGACACCCCTTCAAGCAGGGCCCGCATCCATAGATGGATCATCGTCGGATGCACCCCAAACCGGCTAACCACCTCCGCTGCCGTCTCCTCGCCTTTTAGGGTCGCCAGCGCGCCCTTCCCCTCGAACTCAGGCGCGTGCTGCTTGCGTTTCGACATCTCTGATCTCCTTCTCGTCGAAAATCAGCAGACTGCAAATCATAACTTATCTCAGTGTCCAGTTTGCGGGGGAGATCAAAACACCAGCCAACTTCAATCGCAGCTGGATGATCGTTCAGTGCCAGGTCGCTGTCGCGAATGATTGCATACAGAATTCAGATTGACACGGAAGGCGAAGTACGCTTCTCATTTACATAAATGAGGGCGATGTCTGGCGTGCTATCGCCGGATCTCGCCAGAGTTAAAATTTTAAATGCATTGCGTGGGGAATTTGATGTTTATTTCTCGTTGCCTCAGGGCAATAGTATTTCAAATAATTGCCGCAGCATCGATGGTAATCACACTTCATGCAAACGAAAATCCAGAACATTATCTAAGCAGCGCCATTAAGAGAATTGTTGAAGATATTGATCAGAATGGCCGCTTTGATCTGTCTGAATTTAGCTGCGTTAGATTAACGTCATCGGGATTGAGTGAATGTATTGATAACGTATCTTCGGTAAAATTCCTGATCTCAAGAAGTTCATCCATACAATCTATAGGAATGACAATCAAGCTGCAAGACCCCCGTAGATATTACCCAAATGACGATGGCCGCAGTCTGATTGTTACCGATCAATCTGATTTTTCATCTTTGAGAGACGATTTCAGGTCGCTCGAAGCTTCGCTTGATTCAGATAGATATGAAAGATGCAATTTTCCTAAAAGAACGGGAACCCCCGTTCTTGATGAAGCTTTGGTGTTTGGTTTCAGGATCTCCGGAACAAATTCTGTTTTAGCACTGATATTTTCGGGATCCGAGTACCACCTGTATGGCAAACCTGGTGAGCCATCGAAAGATGGTAATGGCTTCATTGTCGGGAATCTTGTTATCGCTATTGCGTCATCATCAAAATTCCCCTGTGAAGATATCGAGTAACAGCTTGACTGCGGCTTTCGCAGAAAGATGGCATCCTGTAATTTTAGAGTGGTAAGCCCCAATGCCTCCCAATCCCGGAACGAATACTGGCGGCGGCTCAACTGGTGTGGGCGGCAACACAGATCCTAATGATGGAAACGGTCCCGGCGGCTATGGCCGCGGTGGTGGCTCAAATCCGGCAACTGGCGGAACCAGCGGTGGCGGTGGCGGTGGCGGGAACCAGCGGTGGCAGTGGCAACAGAGACCATGGTGGTAACGGCGCCGGTGGCCGACATGCTGAGCTAGGATTCCCTCATGATGACCCACAATACTCTCTCGACCCACTCATCAGTGGCGGGAATGTTCGGCAACCTGGCTTAACGGGTGATCTTGGTGAGCAATTCGTGTGGTCGCTGCCTCCGGATCCGCTGGGACCATCGCATGAAACTGCTGAAGCGGACGTAATACAAGCTGCCGCTCCAGTTGCCAGATTTCTCTTGTGGGCTGTTCCACCTGCCCTCACATATTTTAGAGAAGAAATTTGGGAGCAATTAAAAAAATTCGGTGCTAACGCGCTCTCGCCCTCAGTGGACGTCGTAGCGGCACAAGAAAATTTTGAACGCCTTCTCGATAAGCCTCGCGATGATCTTACCCCATCTGAGCGATCGCTAGTTGATAGCACAATTCAAAAACATCTTCTGGCTATCGTAGCACTGGGAGAGTCAGCTGGATGGAGCGATCTGCGAGAAGTGATTGATCCGCGCATACTGGGTTACATTATAGATAACGATATTGCGGGTGAGTACCAAGAAACGAGCAGGTTCCCCGAGGGTACTTTTGATCCGTTCCCCCAAGCTTATACAATTCCCTTGGAACCTGTTCTGCTTGATTTGGATGGTGACGGTATCGAGATCACGCAGCTTGATCAGTCTACCCAATACGTTGTCGGCGCGGATGGCCTGGAGCATCGCACGGCCTGGGCAGGTGCTGGTGCTGGTGCTGGTGCTGGTGCTGGTGCTGGTGCTGGTGCTGGTGCTGGTGCTGGTGCTGGTGCTGGTGCTGGTGACGGAGTCCTGTTCATTGATGCGGATGGCAATGGAACGATCTCGGATATATCCGAATACGTGTTCACGGAATGGGATGCATCGGCCGGAAATGACCTTGAGGCTTTACGCCGCGCGTTCGACAGCAATGGCGATGGCAAGCTGAGCTCAGCGGATACACGCTGGGGTGAGTTCCGGGTGCAGGTGACCAATGCTGATGGATCGACAAGCGTCAAAACGCTGGCGGAACTTGGCATTACCGAGATCAACCTTCGTGCCGATACGACGCGGATCACCTTGCCGGATGGTTCTGTCATCACCGGACAATCTACCTTCATGATCAATGGTGTGTTGCGGACGCTGGCGAATACCTCGCTTGCAACTGAAGCGAATGGCTACCGGATCGTTGACACGGTTTCTGTGGATGGCGCGGGAAGCCGTACGGTCACGCAGATCGGGTATGACGCAGCGGGCGACCGGGCCTTTGTCGTTACCTCGGTGACCAGTGCAAATGGCCTGTCGATTGTCAACCGCTACGATATGAACGGCGACGGGGTTACAGACCAGATCCAGACCATTACCACGGTGGTCAGCGGCGGGCTTCGCAACGAGACGGTGCTCAATTATCTGGGGTCCAGCGTCGCGACCGGGACACTGCTGAGCCGGATCTTCACCTCGACCAGTTCCGATGGCCGCGCAGTCACGGTGCTGACCGACAGTCAGGGCGGAGGCTGGTTCGACGAGCGCGAGCAGCGCATCACGGCTGCGGATGGCAGCCGGACGGTAACGATCAGCGAGCTGGCCCGGAACGGGACGGTGATCACCAGTACCAGCGAGACGATTTCGGCCAACGGGTTGGTTCGGACGACGTCGGATAATCTTGACGGTGCGGGTGGTGCGGACCGGATCACAACCGAGACAATCGTCCAGGACACGACCGGTGCCAGGACGGTCACGACGGTGGTGACGAACCAGGATGGTTCGCTGCGAACCACCGAGACGGAGACAATCAGCGCCGACGGGCGCGATAAGATTACGACGCTTGATCTCAATGGCGACGGCGCCTGGGATGTGCAGATCGTGGAGGATGTAAACGTCGTCACCGGCGGCGGCACCTCGACTGTAATGTGGGTGCGCAACGCGGATGGGTCGTTGCAACGCCAGGTGAATTCGACAGTTTCGGCAGACGGGTTGACCAGAACCTCGCAGGTAAAGATCGACGGTGACGCTGATTTTGATCAGTTCACAAATGATGTCACGACGATTGACGGTGCGGGGACGCGGACACGGCTGGTAACCGTGACCAATACAGATGGCTCGATCAATCATATGGAGAAGACGGTTCTCGGCGCCGATATGGTGACCGGGCAGACCTGGATTGATCTCAATCAGAATGGTGTGTTCGAGGCGACCGATCTCGTGCGCCAGGTCACCGTCAGCGCCTCGGATATGAAGACGGCGACGACCTGGGACCGAAATCCGGATGGTTCTGTCCGTATGGTGGTGACAGAGGTCACAAATGCTTCCGGACTGCAGACAGTCACCACGATTGATATGGACGGTGACGGGAATACAGATCGGACCATCACTGATACGACGGTCCTGAATGGCGATCTCTCTGCGACGGAAACGATTACCACGGTCAATGGTGATGGCATAGCTCTTTGCCACGGCCTTGGCCCTGCACAATGATTGGCTGAAACAGTCTGCGGGGTCGACGGAGGCTCCAAAGCTCTGAATTCTCCACCGCCCCATGCACGATTGCGAGGGGTGGTGGGAAATAGAAATGTGATTGTCAGTTGTGAATAATGTAACGCCTTTATTCTGTTGGACTTTCCTTCAGTGAGGCATGGCTATCCAATTTTTACAAGTTCTCCTAATGTTCTTGCCAGTGTCGACCTGATTCCCGGACCCCATCCAATGCGAGACCTGCCCCATACTGCGCTGCGCCCGACCACGTCTGCCGACACACTGGCGCTGGCAGGAGGGCGTGTGCATGAGGCGCAGGGCAAGGGGCGGCGGGCCTTTGCCTTGTTTCAGGCCGCTCGGCATCCGGGGCAGGTGGTGTGGGTCTTCCCCGATCATGCGCAGCAGTTGTTGCTGCCTGGGGGTCTGCCCCAGGATTTACCTGCGCGGCTGATGCTGCTGCGCCCCAGGGGCGAGACAGATCTGCTCTGGTCGCTGGAGGAAGCCTTACGCGCCGCGCCCATCGCTCTGGTCATAGCCGAGCCGGAGAAGCCGCTGTCGCTGACCGCAGGCCGCCGGTTGCAGCTGGCGGCGGAGGCAGGGCAGACTACAGGCCTTGTGCTGGTGCGAGACGGACAAGGCAGCAATGCCGCCGAGACCCGCTGGTTGTGCGAGGCGCAGGCGGCCTCGGCGCCGGACTCGACTCTGCACGACTGGTCTCTTATTAAGAACAAAAATGGAACAATTAGACGTTGGGTTGTGAGTTGGAATGGCGCGTCGGCTGCTTTCGATATGGTGTCCGCGACTGGCGAGCGAGGCCAGCCTGCGGATCCGCCCGGTTGACGGGCCTTTCGCGCTGACGCTGCGGGCGTCGAACGCCGATCATCTGCATTGTCTGAACCTGGCAGCCGAACGGCAGGGGTTGCATCGCGGTATGCCTCTGGCCGATGCGCGGGCTATCTGTCCCTCACTTGAGACCCGGGCCGCTGATTTGGTGCGGAAGGCGGCGGCGCTGGCAGCACTCCGGCGTTGGGCATCGCGCTATGCACTGATGGTAGTGACCGATGGCTCTGACGGGCTGATCGCGGATATCAGCGGTGTCGCGCATCTGTTCGGGGGCGAGGAGGATCTTCGCGCCGACCTGCAATCGCGGCTGGACCGCGCCGGGATCACCGGCGTCAGCGCCATCGCCGGCACCCGGGGTGCAGCCTATGCCCTGGCTCGCAACGGGGGTGGGGTGATTCCGGACGGGCTCCTGGCCGAGGGGATTGGCCGCCTGCCGATCACAGCCCTGCGTGTCGATCCTGACACCACCGGAGCCCTCTCCCGACTGGGGCTGAACCAGATCCGGGATATTCTGCCACTGCCCCGAGCCCCGCTGTCCCGCCGCTTTGGTCCCGGCCTGCTGCTGCGTCTGGATCAGGCGCTTGGCGTGCAGGCCGAACCCGTTGCCGCCACACCCGAGGCCCCGCATTTCGGGGTGAGGATGACGCTGCCCGAGCCGATCGGATTGCAGACTGATGTCATGGCCGGGCTGCGGCGGCTGCTGGACCGGCTCTGCGACACACTTGCCCTGCACCACATGGGCGCGCGGCGGGTGCGGCTGGAATTACGCAGGGTCGATCGCGGATCGGTCCGGGTCGAGATCGGGCTGGCGCGGCCGATGCGCGACCCGAACCGGATCGAGGCATTGTTTCGGAAGGGAGTCGATGAGATTGATGCGGGCTTTGGCATCGACGCCCTGCGGCTCAGCGTGCCCATCGCTGAGCCGCTCGCACCCGAACAGATCGGTCGCGACCCTACGGTCCCACATGAAGATGCGCTGGCGGATCTGATCTCACGTCTTGGCAATCGCATCGGTTTTGACCGCGTGCTGCGCTTCCTGCCCGCCGGGAGCAAAATCCCCGAGCGCAGCTTTCTGCTGGCGCCCGCTTCCTGTTCCGAACCTGCAGAGGCGTTTCCACGCACTGACCCCGAACGGCCGATCACGCTGTTTCCTCCCGAGGCGATCACGGTCTCCGGTGGCAGGTCGGGGCGACCGCCGGTCAGCTTCACCTGGCGCAGGATGCGCTTTTCCACGTTGCGCGCCACCGGGCCGGAGCGGATCGCCCGGGAATGGTGGTTTGACGACCCCGCCTGGCGGTCAGGCCTGCGCGACTATTGGCGGATCGAGACGCGCGAAGGGCCGCGCTTCTGGCTGTTCCACACGCCGCAGGCTTTTGCCAGGCCCGCGCCCTCAGGGGCGCAAAACTGGTATGCGCAGGGAGAATTCGCATGACGACCCCCGTGCCCTATGCCGAACTGTGCGTGACCTCTAACTTCACCTTTCTGCGCGGGGCTTCACACCCGGAGGAACTGGTCACCCGCGCTGCGGAGCTGGGACTGACGGCCATCGCCATCACCGACCGCAACTCGGTGGCAGGCGTGGTGCGGGCGTTTTCGGCCCTGAAGGAACTCGCCCGCCTGCGGGATGAGGCAGCTGCCAACAGTCCGGCGGCGCAGGAGCGGCCCGAGATCCGGTCTCAGAAAGTCACCGACCACTCCAGTCGCCAGACCGTGCCGCATTTTACTGAGGCGCCCGGCGCCCCGACGATGCCTGGTATGCAGCTTCCCAGGCTGATGCCCGGCGCCCGGCTGGCGCTGACCGACAGCCCGGTCGAATGGCTGGCATTACCGACCGATATCACCGCCTGGTCGCGGCTGACCCGACTTCTGTCACTGGGTAAACGTCGGGCGACCAAGGGGGACTGCCACCTGACCCGTGCAGATCTGGAGGAATGGGGCAAAGGTATGGTGCTGATCGCCCTGCCACCTGATCTGATGGCGCGGAAGGCGGCACAAACCCCGGCCATCAGCACGGATATTCAGCGGCTCGCCCACACTTTCCCCGGCCAGTGCTTTCTGGGTGCGGCCCCGGCCTATGATGGACGCGACCAGGCCCGGTTCGACCGGCTGGACCAACTCGCCCGGAACACCGGTATCGATATGGTCGCGGTGGGTGATGTGCTGATGCACCGCGCCGCCCGTCGCCCGCTGGCTGATGTGCTGACCTGCCTGCGGCTCGGCCTGACCATCGACAATATTGGTCATCACCGCCTGACCAATGGCGAGCATCGCCTCAAATCCGGGGCTGAGCAGGCGTGGCTCTACCATCGCTATCCCGCCGCGATCCGCCGCACGGTGGAAATCGCCGACCGCTGCACCTTCCGGCTTGATGATCTGAAATATCAGTATCCCGACGAGGCGCTGGACGGCGAACCCGCGCAGACCCGGCTGGAGCGGTTGACCCGCGCCGGCCTGCAATGGCGCTACCCAAAGGGGGCGCCGTCGCAGATCATCGCCCGGGTTGGGAAGGAACTGACCCTGATTGCCGAGGTCGAATACGCCTCCTATTTCCTGACTGTGCATGACATCGTGAAGTTTGCGCGGTCAGAAGGCATCCTGTGCCAGGGCCGCGGATCAGCCGCGAATTCCGTGGTCTGCTACCTGCTGGGCATCACCGAAGTGTCCCCCGAGAGCATCACCCTGATCTTTGAACGGTTCATCTCGAAGGAACGTGGCGAACCGCCGGACATTGACGTCGATTTCGAGCATGAGCGCCGTGAAGAGGTGATCCAGTGGATCTACAAACGCTACACCCGGGAACGCGCGGGGCTTACGGCGGTGGTGATCCACTTCCGCGCACGCGCCGCAATCCGTGAGGTCGGCAAGGTCATGGGTCTGTCGCAGGATGTCGTCGCCCGGCTGGCGGGGCAAATCTGGGGCTGGTCCTCCTCTGCCCCCGGTGAGGATCGGCTGCGCGATGCGGGGCTGGATCCGGCAGATCACCGTATCCGGCTGACCCTGAAGCTGATCGGTGAGATCATCGGCTTTCCCCGCCACCTGAGCCAGCATGTCGGCGGCTTTGTCATCACGCATGGAAGACTGGATGAGCTGTGCCCGATCGAGAATGCCGCGATGGAGGACCGCACCGTCATCGAATGGGACAAGGATGACATCGACGCGCTTGGGCTCCTGAAGGTGGATGTGCTGGGGCTGGGGATGCTGACCTGTATCCGCAAGGCCTTTGGCCTGTTGAACGAGCATCGCGCGATCCGCATGGATCTGGCCAGCCTGCACCCTGATGCCGCGACGGATGGCCAGCCGCAAACCCCCGAGGATGTCCAGCGCTCTCAGGTCTATGACATGCTGTGCCGCGCCGATGCCATCGGGGTGTTTCAGGTCGAAAGCCGGGCGCAGATGAATTTTCTGCCGAAGATGCTGCCGCGCAATTCCTATGATCTGGTATGCGAGGTGGCCATCGTCCGCCCCGGTCCGATCCAGGGCGGCATGGTCAACCCGTTCATCCGCCGCCGCATGAAGCTGGAGCCTGTCGAAGACCTTGGCCCTGCGATGATGGAGGTGTTGAAGCGCACCTATGGTGTGCCGCTGTTCCAGGAACAGGCGATGCAGATTGCCGTGGTGGCGGCGGGCTTTACCGCTGCCGAGGCCGACCGGTTGCGCCGGTCTCTGGCCACATTCAAACGCATGGGCACCATCGGCGGATTTCGCGACCGGTTTATCGGCGGCATGCTGGAACGTGGCTATGATGCCGGTTTCGCCGAACGTTGCTTTGCGCAGATCGAAGGCTTTGGCTCCTACGGCTTCCCGGAATCCCACGCCGCCAGCTTTGCCCGGCTTGTCTATATCTCGGCCTGGCTGAAATGCCATCATCCGGCCGTCTTCACCTGCGCCTTGCTGAACAGCCAGCCGATGGGTTTCTACGCGCCCGCCCAGCTGGTCCGCGATGCGCGGGACCATGGGGTTGAGGTGCGCCCCGTTTCGGTCAATGCCTCCGTCTGGGACTGCACGCTGGAACCGCGTGCCGATGGCCAGCTTGCCCTGCGGCTGGGGTTTTGCCAGATCAAAGGCATGCGCGAAGAGGATGCCGAATGGATCAGGCTCGCGCGCGGCAATGGCTATCCCGATGTCGAAAGCCTCTGGCGCCGCGCCGGGGTGCATCCGTCGGTGCTGGAGCGGCTGGCCGAAGCCGATGCTTTCGCCGCCCTTGGCCTGGTCCGGCGTGACGCGCTCTGGGCCGCCAAAGCCCTGCGCGCGCCGCTGCCATTGCCGCTCTTTGGCACCGATGGTGAAGGCGGTGCGGAAGCGCAGGTTTCCCTGCAACAGATGACCTTGGGCGAACAGATCATCGAGGATTACCTCTCACTGCGCCTGTCTTTGCGCGCCCATCCGTTGGAGCTGTTGCGCCCCCGTCTGCCGGAAAGCCTGGCTCATGGCCGGTTATCACAGGCCAAAGGCCGCATCACCGTCACCGGCCTTGTCATCACCCGCCAGCGCCCCGGCACCGCCTCGGGCGTGGTCTTCCTGACGCTGGAGGACGAGACCGGCACCGCCAATATCGTGGTCTGGAAGAAGATTTATGGTATCTTCCGCAAGGCGGTGATCGCCGGGCGACTGCTCCGGGTGACAGGCCGGATCGAACGTGACGGCCCGGTCGTGCATCTGATCGCGGAACGGATTGAGGATCTGTCGCACCTGCTGACCACACTGGGCCGTCCGGTCGCCAACGGCAGCAACGATGGCCGCGCTGACGAGGGCAGGCGCCCGGTTGGCGGCAGCATCCGCCCCACCGCGCAGCACCCGCGCGAACAGGCGAAAAGGCTGTTCCCAAGCCGGGATTTCCACTGAGGGGCGATCAGCCCTTCGGCTTCCTCGGCCAGGGTGGCTTTTTCGCCGGATCCCCGACGAACATTTCCCGACGGTCCGGGAAGTCCATTGGGCGGGTCAGTGTCGGATTTGTTCAGAAGTTCCCGCGCCCTCGAGGCAACAACCGGATGCGGCCCGGCCTCGCCGAGACGGCGCGTTCCCATCATGGCATCCAGCGTCGCTTCGATGGTGCGACGCGGATCGGAGAGGAAAGCCGCGACCCCGGCGAGGGTCTTGTCCTTCTCGGCGTAAAGGACATGCAGGATCGCGCCGACCAGCAGCGAATGGGAGGTCTTTTCCCAATGGTTGCGCTTTTCGAGCGAGCCTTCGGGATCGACCAGCACATCTGCGATCCGCACCGCTCCGTCGCGGGCGAGTTGCATCAGCTCGCGGCGCAACCTAATATCAGAGAACGGGAATTCCGCCGGTTTATCGAAGGTCGCGCTGTCCAGAATATCGCCGCTTTCCTCGTTGCCAACATAACCTTTGCCGAGGGAGAGGACGTCGCAGCGCGAATCGGTGAACTTGCGGCTAATACATTGGCTTATCACCTCTCCAGGACGCAGGTTGACCCATACGAGCTGTTTGGGGCAGAGCCACCGATCCTGCCGCTCGGCGCTAAGCCTTTCGATGAAGATGGATGAGGACGTCTCGGCCCTCTAACACGCAGGTTCTCTGCTGCAACCTTGAGTGTCATGCCCTGCAAACTTCGTTGTCAGCTATCAACGGGCACCTCACACCTTGGCGGTGTGCCGAAGATTCCCATTCATTCCCGCTAGGGCGCTCCTACTCCGCGCATCACTGTGGGAACGAAAGTGGGAACTTGAGTAAAAAATTGTCAAATAATTAAATAATTTCAATGTATTAAATTTTATTTATGGCGGAGAGAACGGACTCCGGTCCAACCTTCTCTGGCGGTGATTGACCATACCTGCATGGCGGTTGTTAACTTCACATCAGGCAACACCATGATCTCACTTAGATATCAGGCGAAATCCTCACGGAAGCGGTCCATCTGGTGCATCCGTTCATGCAGGATCGTCACGATGCCGATGTCGCCATTGGACAGTTTCCGCCAATAGACGAAGTGGTGCTCGTATCGAAAGAAGAAACCATCGACGCCGAACTCGGCCGGAACAGGCTTCGAGGCGACGCCGTGCGAGGCGATCCTGTCGAAGGCGGCGAAGAGTCCGGTGATGTAGCGATCAGCCTGCTCGGAGCCCCAGCGATCCCGCGTATAGCGGTAGATATCGTCCAATCGCAGTGACGCGCCTGTCTGTATTCGGACCCCGGCCATCCGGTCAGGTCCGGTTGCGAGCGATGACTTCGGCGGCGGTCAGGGGCTGATAGCTGTCCTCGGGTGCAGCGAAGGCATGGTTCAGTTCGGCCTTCAGACGGTCGAAAGCCTCGCCTTCCGCCCGTTCCTTGTCGCGCCGGATCAGATCGCGGATATACTCGCTGACGTTCTCATAGGAGCCTTCGTCGCCAACGTTGGCGGCGACGAAATCGCTGAGGGCTCCGCCGACGCGGACGGTCATGGTCGTGGTGCGGGACATGGATCGGCCTCCGACTTCTGGTGGCGTATTCAATATAATCAAAAACGAATGCACAACAAGGCCGAACTACCGCCCGCTTTGCCGCGTGACGCACCTATCGAATGGGCTGATCGTCTTTCAGACGCCGCACTGCGTCCAGCAAATCCGCAATTGCCCGCTCGGCCGTCTCAAGCTTGATCGCGATCATCAGATCTTCCCTGCCTGCCATCGCCAGAAAAGTGACCAGCACTTCGTCCGAATGCCGCGTCAAGGCGACAAGGTGCTCTCCGCTGGGACCGTAAGTGCCAGAAAACCAGTTCTTGACCGTCTTTTCGTTGGCACCGGTCCAGGCAGCCACGGTCTTGGCACCCGACCGACTGTCGCCAAGCGATCGCTTCAGCGCAGACGCGATTTCGGCGGCAAAGCAGCTGCTCTGCACAGCCTCGCCATGGTCCCTGTAGCCGTTTTCCTTTGGAAAGAACTTGACCTTTTTCGGAAACGACATTCCACCACCCCTCGTTTTACATGAATGCGAGGGATTCAGCCGTTGATTCCGACGGTTGTGTTGGAATTGCCTTTAAAGTGTGGAGATGTCCTGGTGGCCGGTCGATGGAAGCCCAGTTCAGATAAAAGCGACATGTCGCCCGACCTGGACATTCCTGCGGTCGCCTATGTCCGGATGTCGACAGATCACCAGAAATACTCGACAGAAAACCAGCTCGACGTCATTCGACACTATGCAACTTCCAGAGGCCTCAGCATCGTGCGGGTCTTTGAGGACTCGGGCAGGTCGGGCCTGGTGCTGGACGGGCGAAAAGCCCTTCAGTCTCTGATGACGGAGGTCAAGTCCGGCCAGGCGGGCTTCAGGGCAATCCTTGTCTATGACGTCAGCCGCTGGGGGCGGTTTCAGGATGCGGACGAAGGGGCTTATCACGAGCATGTCTGCTCGCGCGCCGGGATCAGGGTCCACTACTGCGGCGAGCAGTTCGAGAATGACGGCAGCATCGGATCGAACCTGCTGAAAACGGTCAAGCGGGTGATGGCAGGCGAATACAGCCGCGAACTCTCCGTGAAGGTCTTCGCCGGGCAATGCCGCCTGGTTGAGATGGGCTTTCGTCAGGGGGGTGCTGCGGGATACGGACTGCGGCGGGTGCTGATCGACGAACACGGCACTCCGAAAGGCGAGTTGTTGCGCGGGATGCAGAAAAGCCTGTCGACCGACAGGGTCGTTCTCGTTCCGGGGCCTGACCTGGAGCAAAATGTCGTTCGACGGATTTACCGGATGTTCGTCAACGACGGCAGCACCGAGCGCCAGATCGCCGAAGCCCTGAATGCCGAAGGGCATCTCACCGATCTGCGACGGCCTTGGACGCGGGCCTCCGTCCACCAGATCCTGACCAACGAAAAATACATCGGAAACAACGTCTACAACAAGATTTCATTCAAGCTGAAACGGCAGCGTGTGGTCAACCCGCGCGACATGTGGATCCGCGCGATCGGTGCCTACCCGCCCATCATTGACCATGCCCTTTTTCTTCGCGCGCGCGAAATCGTGGATGCGCGCAGCCGCCATTTCACGGACACCGAGCTTCTTGACGCTCTTCGAGCTGTGCTGCGGGAGAAGGGCGTCCTGTCCGGCTTGATCATCGACGAGCAGGACGGACTGCCATCCGCCCGTGCATTCCAAAGCCGCTTTGGAAGCCTTCTGCGCGCCTATCAACTGATCGGGTATGAGCCGGAGCGAGATTATCGCTACATCGAGACGAACCGCGCCTTGCGCCTGGCCCACCCCGGCGTCAAGGCCGGGATCATTGCAGGCATTGAGCGTCGTGGCGGTCGCGCGGTGCAGGACCCGACAACTGACCTGATCAGGATCAACGGAGAATTCAACGCGTCCGTCGTGCTGGCCCGCTGCTTTGAAACCGGGGCGGGCCGGCTCCGATGGCGCATCAGGCTTGATGCGGGGCTGCTGCCGGACATCACCATTGCGGTCCGGATGGATGAATTGAACGAGAAACCGCGTGACTATTACCTGCTTCCCAGCATCGACATGATCATGGGCCAACTGCGGCTTGCCGAACAGAATGGCCTGTCGCTGGATGCCTACCGCTTCGACAGCTTGGATTTCTTCTTTGACATGGCCGGACGGGCCAAAATTCTGGAGGTCGCCTGATGCCCGAAGATGCCTTTGATTCTGAGCCCGGGCCTGAACCTGAGCCTGACAGCCCCCCAAGACACGTCACCTTGATTGCAACGGATCGCATCCGTATCCTGAATCCGAGAGTGCGCAACAGGCGGACTTTCGAGGAGATGATCGACAGCATCGCCCGGATCGGTCTGAAGCGGCCGATCACCGTGGCCCTGCGCCCGAATAGCGACCCGCCGAATAGTGATCAGGTGGAATATGATCTCGTCTGCGGCCAGGGACGGCTGGAAGCCTTCATCGAATTGAAACAGTCCGAAATACCGGCGATCATCATCAATGCCGATGAAAGCGACTGTCTGGTGATGAGCCTGGTGGAGAATTGCGCGCGCAGGCAACACCGCGCCATCGACCTCATGCGCGAAATCGGCGAACTGCGAAAGCGCGGTTACAATGATCGGCGCATCGCGGACAAGATCGGCGTCAGCGTCGAATATGTGAACATGATCGCCGGGTTGCTTGAGAACGGCGAGGAACGTCTTGTCGCCGCAGTCGAGACAGGAATGATGCCGTTGAACCTCGCCATCCAGATATCGCGTACCGATGACGAGGGGGCCCAGCAGGCACTGACCGAAGCCTATACCGAAAAGAAACTGCGGGGCAAAAAACTGACGGCCGTTCGCCGCCTCTTGCAACAGCGCCAGCGACGCGGCCCGCAAATCCGCACGAATGCGATGGGGCGAAAGGATGGGGCCAAACGCCCGCTGACCAGCGATGCCCTGGTCCGTGCCTATCGTCAGGAGGCTGACCGACAAAAGCTGATGATCAAGAAGGCTGAACTCACGCAAGGGCGGCTTCTGTTCGTCGTCGAAGCATTCCGATCCCTCCGCAGCGACGAGAATTTCCTGACCCTTTCCCGATCAGATCGGAATGCCCATTGAACCGTTCCCTTCTGCTGTGAGGGCAGCGGAATGACAGAGACCGGCCTTATTCCCGTTCTGGCCGCGCCTGCCATTGATCCCGGCAATGATCGCATTGAGATGAGCGTCTCTGTCGGCATGACCATTGCGGAGATCATCGAACTGGCTTTGCCCGGCGGGACACCCGAGCAAAGGGCGCGCTGTCGGGTCTCGCTGGTGAGTGAGCGCGGATCATCAATTGTCCTGCCGGGGCATTGGCATCATCTGCGCCCTCGCGCCGGTATCAGAGTTGTTATCCGCCTTGTGCCGGGGAAGAACGCACTTCGGGCCGTGCTGTCCATCGTGGTTGCGGTGGCAGCGGTTGCAATCGGCGCGTGGGCCGCAGGCCCCGCAGGCTTCGGCTTCGCCGCAGGAACACCCGGATTCGCCCTCACCAGTTCGATTGTCGGCCTCGGGGTGCCGTTGATCGGAGCGCTTCTGGTGAACCCGCTAACCGCCAGTCGAGCAAGCTGATGAGCCGCCTTCGCTTTGGTTAGCCAAAATGTCAGGTGGATGTTGCCTGATGCGCGGTATTTGTCAGGAAAATGTCGATCAGATGAGCGATCAGCAGGCCCGGATCGCTCATTTTCACCCCCCTTCTTGCACCACCGTTTCGGGCGAAGCTCGGGTAAGCCTTTGACAGCGCTCCATTCCAGACGACTCCCCACCATTCCAGATGAAAGACCCCCCCTCCACCAGGCGCTGATCCTGGATTCCTCCCGCGGCCGCTTCGATATGATCATGTCCGAAGCCATGGACCGACTGTCGCGCGATCAGGAAGACATCGCCGGCATCTTCAAACGGATGACCTATGCCGATGTGAAGATGTTCACGCTGTCCGAGGGCGAGATCACCCATTTGCATGTCGGGCTGAAGGGAACGATGAATGCGCTGTTCCTCAAGGACCTCGCCGACAAGACCCGCAGGGGTCTGCGTGGTCGCGTCGAGGATGGCAAATCCGGTGGCGGCCTCTGCTATGGCTATGACGTCGTAAACCAATCCTGCACCACTGCGATCAGTTCGGCCTGCGTCGCGGGCACGCCCTGCTCGTTGACCCGTCGAAACAGCATGATGGTCATGCCTTCCCAATCATAGCGCGGCGCAGACCCCGGTGACCCGGAAGGACGGCGCAGCAGGTCGCGCTCGTCCTCGAACTTCTGCACCTCCTCGGCCAGCAGCATCAGATCGGTGATCTTGATCACCACGCCATCCGCCGGTTCGGTGATGTACTGCCACTCCGCGCTGCCCTGCGGCCGGATGCGATAGATCCGGCATTCCTCTTCGCTCGGACCATGACGGCGGAACATCCGCATCATGTCGGCGGCGCTGACCACCACGATGCCCGCCACCGGCTGCTTGCCGCAGATCACCGAGGCGATGCTGGTGACCAGCGTAAGATGGTCGGTCGCGGCCCATCCCGCCAGGTCGGCGGCGGCGCAACCCCAACGGGCGGATGTCTCATTCAAGGAATAGAAGGCTCTCGGCGGCAGGCTCATGGGTCGTGCGTCCTTACTTCATTCAGCGACACCCGGGTCAGCACCGGGCATGGCAGGGATCGCGTTCCCGAACAGCAGCTTGCCCGCAGGCTCGCTGTGCAGGAACACGCCTCAAGGTGTCTTCAAACAGCCATGTCTGGAGATCCGGGTGAAAAGCACCCCGGTGATCGGAAACACGCACAGGTGGAATCGGCTTGAGCTGACCAGAGCCAGCCAATCGCTTTTGAAGCGAATTGTCGTTAACGTCCCTGTCAGGTTCGGTCAGGGATGGAAGATGGACAACAAGCGTCTGGGCAAGGCCCTCGACATCATGCGTCTGGCTGAAGAGGCGGCCGCCCGGCCGGGCGGCATCAGCCTGGTGCAGATCGTGGACACCTTCGGCGTGACCCTGCGCACCGCGCAGCGCATGTCACGCGCGCTGGAAGAGGCATTTCCCATGGTGCAGACCCGCACCGACAAGGAACGGCGCAAGTGGTGGCAACTGCCCGACAGCCGCCTGCTGCACCTTCAGGGCATTCGCGACAGCGAATTGTCAGCGCTGGAAATGGGCATCCGGCGTGCGGAGCGTGAAGGGGCCGCCACAGAGGTTGCCGCGCTGACCTCTCTGCGCAACCGCCTGCTTGCCACGATGCCACCGACATTCGCCCGCCGCGCCGAGGTGGATGCCGAGGCGGTTCTTGAGGCCCGAGGTCATGCCTGCCGTCCTGGCCCCCGCGCGCAGTATTCGGCGCTTGTCCTTGGCGCGATCGACAACGCACTGAAGGGCCCGTTCACAATGCAGATCGATTATGCCGGTGCGCAGGATGCCGCGCCCCGGTCGAGGGCGGTCGAACCCTATGGTGTGCTGTTCGGGATGCGCGGCTATCTGATCGCCCGCGAGATCGACAACGGCGGCAAGTATCGGCATTTCCGGTTGGACCGGATCAGCCGCGCCAGCCTGCTGAAGGATTCCTTTGTGCGGGATCCCGGCTTTGATCTTGGCCAGCACGCTGCCCGGGCCTTCGGGTCATTCCATTCAGAGGCGGAGTACGGGCCGGTGGAGTGGCGGTTTGCACCATCAGCCGCCGATGTCGCCCGGACCTTCATCTTCCATCCCGACCAGCAGGTTCAAGATGAAGCTGACGGCAGTCTGACCGTCCGGTTCACCGCCGGGGGTTGGCTGGAAATGGCGTGGCATCTCTATCAGTGGGGTGCTGCGGTCGAGGTGATCGCTCCGTACGAAGTGCGGGCGTTGGTCGACGCCCACCGTCGCAGCGATTTCCCTTCCCTGCCCTGACACCGGCACGCGCGTTCGGTCCCGCGCCGCCCGGTCGGCGTCACGCGATGCTGTTGAAATCCGGCCACTATGGTTTCGAGCCACGATCATCAGGCGCGAACTGGCACAGGTCACCGGAAACAGCGGAATGGCGCTGGGCTGCCTTTCCGATTCGCAATCCGGTCGCGTGCCAAAAATCCAATGAAACAAGGACCGGAATTGAACCCGGCCTCTCAATTCCGGTCTCTGCCTAGGTTCCGGTCCTTCCCGTCTGCTTCCCTCTCCCCGTCTCCGGCCGCTGCCGGTATCTGGATGGGAGACCGCAATGCAGACGACAGCCCCTGCCCCGCAGGACCAACCCCTCAACCTGCTGGCTGACTGGATCAGCCGCGAGCAGCTGGCCGGTGAACTCGGCCTTGCCTGCGACACCCTCGCTCGCTGGGAGGCCCGCCAGCTCGGCCCGCCCTGCACGCGGATCGGCCGCAAGGTGCTCTACCGGCGCACTTCGGTCCAGGACTGGATCAGCGCGCAGGAACAGACCCGCCCTGCGCGGACACGGCGGGGGCGGAAATGAACCAGCTCCTGTCCCACCCGCCAGTTATCCCATCTTCTGTCAGCGGCGACTGGATGCAAGACCGCCTGACCGAGGCACGCGGCGTCCTGGCCGACACCACCCAGCATCCGGAGTCCTTGGTAATCCTCGCGGCCCGTGTCGTTGTCGGCCAGACCGACGACGCCCGCGAATGTGGTGACGCCATCGACCTGTTGCGCACGCTGGATCGCCGCCCGCTGCATGCCATCGCCGCCGCTGCCTTCCCGAACGGCGGTGCAGCATGAACCGGCGCAGCACCCCCGAGGCAGATGCCCAGCGTGCCATCGTGCAGGCATTGCGGTTTGCCCTGCCCCGTGACGCCATCGTCCATCATTGCGTCAACGAGGTGACCGAGGCAGGGCCCCGAGGTGCCAGGCGTCAGTCGATCCTAGTCGGCATGGGCGTTCATGCGGGGTTTGCCGATCTGATCGTGATCTCCGGCGGCCGCGTGCTGTTTCTCGAGGTCAAAAGCGAAACCGGCCGCTTGCGCAAGTCGCAAGAGGTCTTCCGCGACACGGTCTGCGCGCAAGGCTTCGGCTGGGCGCTGGTCAGGTCGGTTGACGATGCGCTGGGCGCGCTAGCGGACAATGGCTTAGCCAGCCGTGCGCAGCTGCCAGCGCGGAGGGCCGCGCCATGAGCCATGACGCCACCAACTGGGCGATCCAGCGGCGCGGGCTGAAGCCGACGACCAAGATCGTGCTCTGGCACCTGTGTGATCGCTTCAACCCTGACTTCGGCTGCTTTCCCTCACAGGACCGGCTGGCGCATGATTGCGAGATCAGCCGGTCCACACTGAACGAACATCTCGACCGGCTGGAGGCGGAACAGCTGCTGCGGCGGGTGCCGCGCATTGATCCTGTCACCAAGCGCCAGCTGCCGACCCGCTACATCCTGGGGTTCGAGGAAGGCTTTGCACCACATGACCCTGAGCCATGTCCGGAAACCGGACACGGGGTTTTGCCCTTCGGCCATGATGCTGAAACTGCACCTGAAATCGCTACCGTCCCTGCCAATCCGGCAGAGCCGTGTCCGGAAATCGCACACGGCAATCCGCAGGAACCCGTGTCCGGTTTTTGCCCCGACCCGTGTCCGGAAAATGCCCAAAGCCGTGTCCGGAATCCGGACACTAACCTTGTAAGAGAACCACTAAGTAAACCAGTAAAGGAGGAGGAGGACGCGGCTGCGCGCGAGGCCGATTTCGATCGGTTCTTCTCGGAACTGCTGACAGCGCTGGGCTTTGCTGCCAATGCAACCCTTCCCGCCTGGTGGCAGGGCTGGCCAGCCAGAACCCACGTTCGCCGTTGGATCGACGATATCGGGTTGTCGCGGAAGCGGATCATCGAGGTCGCCGTCGAGACCCGGGCCGATCATCCGAACCCGCCCGATGGCCCCAAAGCCCTCGACCGGTTCATGGAACGCGCGGCCCAGCGCGATGCCCAGACGGACATTGCAACCGCCAAAGCCCAGAAGGCCAAACGGCGGCGCAAGCGCGAAGACCCTCCCCGGCTCAGCGACGACGAAAAGGCGGCCTTCTACGCCAAGATGGTTAACGCCGACGGCTTCCTGCCCGTCAGCGCGATCAACAACAGCATCCGCGACCTGATGCTGGTGCGCGGCCTCGTCACCCCCGAACGCCTCCGGTTGCGAGGGGTGCGGTGAATGGCATGGTGTCACGTCCCCGGCACGGATTGTCCCTCTGCGCAGGCGGCGGAGGCTTGGATCTGGGCCTCATGCTCGCTGAACCCGGTTTCCACACCCGCGCATTTGTCGAGTGGGAGGATTGGCCCCGCAGCGTCCTCATCGCTGCCCAGCGCGCCGGGTATTTCGCCCCAACACCCATCTGGGACGATCTGCACAGTTTCGACGCCCGGCCCTTCCGCGGCGCTTTCGACATCGTCCTCGCCGGATACCCCTGCCAACCCTTCAGCGCCGCTGGCAAGCGCGGCGGTACAGACGATCCCCGGCACCTCTGGCCCGACGTCGCCCGTGTCATCGGGGAATGCCGCCCCGAATGGGTCTTCCTTGAAAACGTCGTTGGGCACGTCACCCTCGGCCTCGAAACCGTCCTGCGAGACCTTTGGGGCATGGGCTATACACCTGCGGCAGGCCTGTTCTCGGCGGCAGAAGTCGGCGCGCCGCACCAGCGGCTCCGCATCTTCATCCTGGCCCACACCGATGAGCCTGCATCCCGGCACCGCCAACTACAACCCGGCGGGCAACAGCGACTTCACCCGCAAGGCGGAAGCGCTGGCGCTGGGCATCACCAACTGGTCGACGCCAAAGGCGACAGACGGTGCGAAGGGAGGTCCGGGCCAGAGCTATGGCTCGGGCGGGATGCCGCCTCTGCCAGCGCAGGCGGCACAATGGCCGACCCCGGCCGCGCAGAATTGGAAGGGATCCAGCGAAGCCAGCGTAAATCGGGCAGACGGCAAATCCCGGATGGATATCCTGCACTACCGGGCAGAGCAGGGCTTCACCCGCCCGGCCCCGGCGATCACGCCGGATGGGCGGCGGTCCTCGCATCACGCCCCGATCTCGCGCCCGCTTTGGGCTTCGATGATTGCCTCGCATGGGCACGTCGTCTCGCGGCGGATCCTGAAGGGCCGATCACGGCGGCGGCTGAACCCGATCTTCGTCGGATGGCTGATGGGCTGGCCTATCGGTCACGCGCTCTGCGCCTGCTCGGCAACGGAGTTCACCCTCTGGCAGCAGCACATGCGTGGCGCTCTCTCGCAGCTGCCCATGGCCTCCGGCCCGTGGATATGGCAGCCGATGGATCAGGCCCAGCGCCCGGCGCAGATGTCCCTGTTTGAGGGGATGCAGCCGTGAGCGTCCAACGACAGATCGGCCGCATGGGCGTCAGCAAGGTGAAACGCGCGCTGGGCGTCCAAGCCGCACTGGAGTGGGCATTCCGCGTCGAACAAGCGCAACTGGAACTGCCGCCACCAAGGGACGTAACCGAGGAAGGCTTCGGCTTCGGCCTGGAATACGTCCTGCTGCAACGCGCCATGCTTGGCTGCAAAGTGGATGGCGGACAGCACAAGATGGGCAGCTACACCCATCCCGACGCCGAAGTGATCGCCGCCACCGTCGCAGGCATGCCCGACAGCCTCGGCGGCATTCGCATGGCGATCCAGGTGGCCGAACTGGCACGTGCTGGCATGACCCCGGACTGGCTGCCGGGCGTCGTTCCGCGCTGCGTCCCGTTGGAAACCAAAAACAACCAGCATGGGGAGCGGGCGACGACCATCGTCGTTGGCACCGAGCGGGTGAAAACGCGCGGCAAGTGGCGAACGGTCGAGGTGCAGGCTTGCCCGGTTACTTGGCGGCCGCATCCCGAACAGATCGCCTCCGCCCGGCGCGGCTATGAGGATTGGTGGCAGGCGCTGGACTGGGTCCGGGATGGGCTGATTGCGGGCGGGATGATGCTTGAAGTAGAGGTGACGGCGGCAATGCCGAAAGTGCGGCCTTGGCTGGCATCATCGCGCAAATAGCTGCCTTTCCAATGTGATACTCCTGCAGATTGGTCAAATCTGTTCTGGTCTACAGCGCAGCTTTGGCTTGATTGCAATGCTATCACTGCCTATCTTCGGTCCTGCAACCGGAGGGCGCCATGGCCAGCATCACGATTCGCAATCTCGACGACGATGTAAAGCGCCGCCTGCGTGTACGCGCGGCCGAGCATGGCCGGTCGATGGAGGAAGAGGCACGCGACATTCTGCGGCAGGTTGTCGGCCAGCCCAGCGCCCCGAAAAATCTCGGCCAGGCCATCCATGCCCGGTTCATGGCGGTGGGCGGCATTGATCTGCCGCCGACAAAGCGCAGCACGATGCGGACAACACCGGACTTCGAGTGATCAATGATCCTCCTCGACACCAACGTAATCTCCGAATTGATGCGCGCCGAACCAGCCCGGATCGTGCTGGACTGGTTTGGCAACCATGACGCAGGCGATCTGTTCATCTCGGCAGTCACCGAGGCAGAACTGCGCACCGGCGTCGCGATCCTGCCGGAAGGTCAGCGCCGCGACCGGCTGCAACTGGCCATCGATGCGATGATCGATCAGGATTTCCAGTCGCGGGTCCTGCCCTTCGATAGCCTTGCTGCCAAAGCCTACGCCGAGATTGCGGCCCAGCGTCGCGCTGTAGGCCGACCCATTGCCGAGGCCGACTGCCAGATCGCCGCCATCGCCCGCGCCACAGATGCCCCCATTGCCACCCGCAACGTCAAGGATTTCGATGGCTGCGGCGTTCGCGTGATTAACCCCTGGAATGCCGAATGAACGCCGTAGAGATTGAACAGGCCATTTCCGAACTGGCCGAAAAACCCTTCGACCGGCAGGAATTCCCCTTCCAGTTCCTTGAAGCCTTCGGGAACAAGGACACCACCCTCAAGCGCCTGCGCAGCGGCGTGTCGAACAAGTCAGATCTGGGTGGCGTCCTTCAGACCAACAATATCCACATTGCGACCTGCGCGCCCGGGCAGACCTCGGCCACCATCGCTGCCCTGCGCAGCAGCCCAGCGACGACTAAGGGCAAGGCACGCTTCATCCTGGCCACCGATGGCGAGACGCTCGAGGCCGAAGACCTCACCACCGACGATCCGCCTGTCGCATGCGCCTATCCCGATTTCCACGACCACTTCGGCTTCTTCCTGCCGCTCGCTGGCATCACCACCGTCAAGCAGATCCGGGAAAGCGCCTTTGACATCAAAGCAACCGGGCGTCTGAACCGGCTTTACGTCGAACTGCTGAAGGACAACCCCGAATGGGGAACCGAGGCGCGCCGCCATGACATGAACCACTTCATGGCCCGGCTGATCTTCTGCTTCTTCGCCGAAGACACCGGCATCTTCAACGGCGGCACCCTGTTCACCACCACCGTCAGCCAGTTCAGCGACCCGGCCAGCACAAACACCCATTGGGTCATCAGCGAAATCTTCCGCGCGATGAACACTCGGCTGGACATGCGCCCCAAGTCTGACCTGCGCAACTGGGCCAACGCCTTCCCCTATGTAAACGGCGGCCTCTTCTCGGGCGACACCGACGTTCCGCGCTTTTCCAAGATCGCGCGCAGCTACCTTTTGCACATCGGCAGCCTCGACTGGACCAAGATCAACCCCGACATCTTCGGCTCCATGATCCAGGCCGTCGCGGATGAGGGCGAGCGGTCCGCGCTTGGCATGCACTACACCTCCGTGCCGAACATCCTGAAGGTGCTGAACCCGCTGTTCCTCGATGACCTGCACGCGCAGCTGGAGGAGGCGGGCGACAACCCCCGCAAACTGCTGAACCTGCGCAACCGGATGGCCAAGATCAGGGTGTTCGACCCAGCCTGCGGATCGGGCAACTTCCTTGTCATCGCCTACAAGGAAATGCGCGCGATCGAGGCGGTGATCAACCAGCGCCGGGGCGAGGCTGACGTAAAGACCGCGATCCCCAAAACCAACTTCCGCGGGATCGAGCTGCGCGACTTTGCCGCCGAAATCGCCCGTCTGGCGCTGATCATCGCCGAGTTTCAATGCGACGTGACCTATCGCGGCGAGGTGCAGGCGCGGGCCGAGTTCCTGCCGCTGAACGCGCAGAACTGGATCACCCAAGGCAACGCCCTGCGGCTGGACTGGCTGTCAATTTGCCCGCCCACTGGGACGGGGGTGCGGTATCACGCGGAGGACCTGTTCCACACACCGCTGGATCAGGCGCAGATCGACTTCGAGAACGAGGGCGGCGAGACGTATATCTGCGGGAATCCGCCGTATGCGGGATTAAGCTCTCAGGAACAGGCGCAGAAAGATGACCTCCAGTTCCTTTTCGATGGTGTTTCGAAATACTGGAAGTCGTTTGATTATGTCTGTGGTTGGTTCTGGAAGGCCGCAAACTTCTTTAAGGCAACAACTGGCAAGTGCGCCTTCGTTACAACAAATTCGATTTGCCAAGGACAACAGGTTCCAATGTTTTGGCCGCTTGTTCTATCAAGGCCGATGCGCATAGAGTTTGCACATACATCGTTCAAATGGAGCAACCTTGCAGCAAAAAATGCGGGAGTGACCGTTGTTGTTGTTGGAATCGGCGCTGAAACCGGCAAAATGCCAACTCTCTTCATGGAGGAGCAGACAGGACGTCCCTACGCAGCCATCGTAGAGAATATCAATGCATATTTAGTTGCTGGCCCAGAGTGCTACATCGAGCCAATTTCATCTGCTCCCAAGGGCAGGCCAACGATGTTTTGGGGGAACAAGCCCGTAGATGGCGGTTTCCTTTTGATGACAGTTGAGGAGGCAAGTGCCCTAGCTGCTGGCGAGCCGAGACTAAAAAAATTCCTCAAATACTATTATGGATCGACAGAGTTCATTAAAGGAAGCCCACGGGCATGTATTTGGGTTGACGACGATGATATGGCTGAGGCTGGCTCTTTCATTGAACTGACGAGCCGATTTTCGAAAGTCAAAGAGTTTCGCCAGATGAGCAAAGCGAAGGAAACTCGTCCATCTGCGGCTTATCCGCATCGATTTCGACAAATTCAGGGTTTACCTGCATCTCCTTCTATCGTCGTTCCTATTCACACAAGTGAGTCGAGAGCCTACCTACCAGTTGGGATTTTGAATGGCGATGCGATCATTTCAAATGCCGCATATGCGATATACAATCCTGAAACGTGGAACATGGCATTGATTGCCTCCCGTTTGCATCTGGTCTGGATCGCGACAGTTTGCGGAAAGATCAAGACTGACTTCCGCTACTCCAACACCCTCGGCTGGAACACCTTCCCCGTCCCCACCCTAACCGAAAAGAACAAGGCCGACCTGACCGCCTGCGCCGAAGACATCCTCCTGGCCCGGGAGGCGCATTTCCCCGCCACCATCGCCGACCTCTACGACCCCGAAAAGATGCCCGAAAACCTGCGCGCCGCCCACGACCGCAACGACGAAACCCTCGAACGCATCTACATCGGCCGCCGCTTCAAGAACGACACCGAACGGCTGGAAAAGCTGTTTGAGATGTATACGAAGATGACGACCTCGCCCTCGACGCGGGGCAAGAGAGCGTGATGGGCGATTATGTGGTTTTCCAGATGTGGAGCGGCTATCGGGAAAGCTTGATCAGGGCGCACCAATTTTATGTCGATCAGGCGAAGTCGCGTCTTCTTGCCCAGTTCTCTAACATCAGTGCAGAGGCCGATAAGGCTGAAGAGGATTGGAGGACCGAGCGAGCAAAGCGGTTTTTTGACCCAGATCGCGACGATCCCTCCGAGCTCTACGAGGGCGCAGAAGATGCTGGCATCGAGTTCTATCAGTTGCTCACCGAAATGCAGGAACGGACCCGGCTAAGTGTTATTGCAGGCTTTTTTCACGAATGGGAAAAGAAGCTGCGCCAATGGCTGGTGGACGAGATCAACCACTGGCATCGCGGCGACTTGACTAAAGAACGCATCTGGAAGGCAAATGTCGAAGAGCTCTACGAATTGCTTGAGAGTTTTGGGTGGGCGCTGAAGTCCACCACGTGGTTTTCTGCCCTCGATGCGTGCCGTCTGGTAGTCAATGTGCACAAGCACGGGGATGGCCCATCCCTGGCGTCACTCAAGGCGGCCTACCCGAAGTTTCTTGTGCATCCTTTAGCGGGGACAGGTCTGACGCTGACCCCGCTCTGGGATAGGCTGACCCACGAACATCTTCGGGTTAACGATGCCGACCTGGAAGAGTTTGCAGACGCGATAGCATCATTCTGGCGCGAAATACCTGAGAACGTTGTGGATAGTCAGGTGGTCGCCCCACCGAGCTGGTTTGTTAAGGTGCTTGAGAAGGATCGAGCAAGTAAGGTGAAAGCATGAATGAAACGACTTACGGGCAAGGCGGCGACCAACAAGCGATTTCTCGCGTGGCAAAGGCCCATTTCGGCGGCAGTCACAAGGCGATGTTCGAGTTTCACGGCTGGGTCTTGGAACCCGGCCAGCAATACATGCATCAAGCCGCCCCACGCATAGTTGCAACCTATGGCAGCGTCCGTGCGTTCGAGGCGCATTTTGCGGCAGAGGGCAAGAAATGAGCAAGCTCAATGTCCCCTCTGTCTCTGTCACCTATGCCCGCAACGGCAGTTCGACCACGGCCAACGAACTCGGCATGCGCGTCATGCAGGAGCGCGCCTATGAAAAGCGGGGCGAGCAATACCTTCTGATCAAGTCGCCCCCGGCCAGCGGCAAAAGCCGGGCGTTGATGTTCATCGCGCTGGACAAGCTGCACAACCAGGGCCTGCGGCAGGCGATCATCGTGGTACCGGAAAAATCCATCGGCTCCAGTTTCGCCGACGAACCGCTGTCCAAGTTTGGCTTCTGGTCCGATTGGAAGGTCGAGCCGCGGTGGAACCTTTGCAACTCGCCAGGCACGGATGGCGGCAAGGTGAATTCGGTAGGCGCGTTTCTGGAAAGCAGCGACAGCGTATTGGTCTGCACACATGCGACCTTCCGCTTTGCCGTGGAGCGCTTCGGGGTCGAGGCCTTTGACGACCGCTTGGTCGCCATCGACGAATTCCACCATGTCAGCGCCAACCCCGACAACAAGCTGGGCGGGCACCTCGGATCATTCATGGCGCGGGACAAGGCCCACATCGTGGCCATGACCGGCAGCTATTTCCGGGGCGACGCCGAGGCAGTGCTGATGCCGACCGACGAGGCCAAGTTCGAGACGGTGACCTATACCTACTACGAGCAGCTGAACGGCTATGAGAACCTGAAGAACCTCGACATTGGCTATTTCTTCTACAACGGCCCCTATGTGGACGACATCCTGCGGGTGCTGGACCCGGCCCAAAAGACCATCCTGCACATCCCGAACGTGAACGCCCGCGAAAGCACGAAGGACAAACATCGCGAGGTAGAGCACATCCTCGACGCCCTTGGCGAATGGCAGGGTACCGATCCGGTGACCGGTTTCCAGCTGGTCAAGGTGCCTGACGGTCGGGTGTTGCGCATCGCCGATCTGGTCGATGACGAAGGGCCACGCCGCGATCGTGTGTCAGCGGCGCTAAAAGACCCCGCCCAGAAGATGAACCGCGATCACGTGGACATCATCATCGCGCTGGGCATGGCGAAAGAAGGGTTCGACTGGATCTGGTGCGAACATGCGCTGACCGTTGGTTATCGGGCCAGCCTGACCGAGGTGGTGCAGATCATCGGCCGAGCCACCCGCGACGCGCCGGGCAAGGTGACGGCGCGCTTCACCAACCTGATCGCCGAACCCGATGCCTCGGAAGGGGCGGTGACCGAGGCGGTGAACGACACCCTCAAGGCAATTGCCGCCAGCCTTCTTATGGAACAGGTTCTGGCGCCGCGCTTTGAATTCAAGCCCAAGACGGTGGCCAGCACGGCCGAGCCAGGCTTCGACTACGGCGAAGCGGGATATGATCCGACGAAATGCAATGTCGGGTTCAATCCGACCAGCGGCAAGTTCCAGATCGAGATCAAGGGCCTAGCGGAACCGAAAAGCGAGTTCGCGCAACGCGTCTGTACGCAGGATCTGAACGAGGTGATCACCGCCTTTGTCCAGGACAAGACCACGATCGAGCGCGGTCTGTTTGATTCCGAAATGGTGCCGGAAGAGCTGACCCAAGTTCGCATGGGCAAGATCGTGAAGGACAGATACCCGCAGTTGGATGACCACGATCAGGAAGCGGTGCGGCAGCATGCCGTTGCTGCGCTGAACCTGACGCAGAAGGCCAAGGAGCTGGCCGTCGCTGTTGGTGACACCGAGAGGTCGGGCAGCACGGCCCTGATCGACGGGGTCCGCAAGTTCATGAATGTACGCGACCTCGATATCGACCTGATTGATCGCATCAATCCATTCGGCGAAGCCTATGCGATCCTCGCAAAGACAATGAGCGAAGAAAGCCTTAGGCGGGTGGCGGCTGTGATCTCCGCCAAGAAGGTGAACCTGACGCCAGAGGAAGCGCGAGATCTTGCAAAGCGTGCCCTGAAATTCAAACAGGAGCGCGGACGTCTGCCGTCAATTACCTCGATGGATGCTTGGGAAAAGCGTATGGCAGAAGGTGTCGCATTCCTTGCCCGCATGAAAGCTGAAGCTACAAATGGCTGATTTTACTGACGACGATGATGCACTCCTGGCGGAACTTGGCGTTGAGGTCGACGCCAAGCGAGTCGGATCGCGCACGCCGCAGCAGGAACGGATTATCGCGGGCTTCGAGGACATCCAGCGATTTGTGGAAGAGCATGGCCATGCCCCGCGCCATGGAGAGGGGCGAGACATTTTTGAACGAATTTATGCCGTTCGTCTTGACCGGATTGCCCAGTTGCCAGAATGCCGCGATCTAGTTGTGCCCTTCGATCATCAAGGCTTGTTGACCGGTCATGCTGTCGCGTCAGAGGACGAAGCAGGCGAACTGGACGATGATGCCTTGCTGGCAGCGCTGGGCGTTGATGATGAATTGTCGGAGATCACGGATCTGCGCCATGTTCGGCCCAGCGCCGAAAAGCGGGCAGCAGAGGAAATCGCCAACCGTGAACGGTGCGCAGACTTCGTCACCTTCAAGCCATTGTTTGAGCAGGTTCAGCGTGATCTGGATCAGGGCGTCCGGACTGCGCGCAAGTTCGAACGAAAATCAGAAATCGAGCCAGGCAGGTTCTTCATCCTCGGCGGTCAGAAGGCTTACGTCGCGGAGAAGGGAAAAGTCGAGATCAATGCCAACGGCAATTCCGATGCACGTCTGCGGGTGATTTTCGACAATGGAACGGAAAGCAACCTGCTCATGCGGTCGCTGCAAAAAGCACTGACCTCTGATGAGGCTGGCCGTCGCATCGACGATCCAGTTGCCGGGCCGCTGTTCGCCGATCAGCCACAGGAAGGAGACGCAGCCAGTGGTACCATCTATGTGCTGCGAAGCAAATCCGATCACCCAATGGTCGCGGCGCACCGCGAACTCGTTCACAAGATCGGCGTGACGGGTAACGGCGTGAAACAACGGATTGCGGGCGCAAGCCTGCAGCCGACCTTTCTGCTGGCGGATGTCGAGGTGGTTGCCACCTATGAGCTATTCAACATCAATCGGTCGAAACTTGAGAATCTGATCCACCGGATCTTCGACCCCGCAAGGTTTGACGTGGAGATCATTGATCGCTTTGGCCGTCCGTACGTACCGAAAGAATGGTTCATGGTGCCACTTTTCGTGATCGACGAGGCAGTGGACCGGATCAGGGATGGCACGATAGTTGGCTACCGCTATGATCCGAAGTCTGCACAGCTGATCAAGTTAACGTCCTGACCCCCCACGGCATGGTTCCTCCCCGGCCCCGAACGTATGCGGGGGGGCGCAGCGCGGCATTTCGCTAGCGACAGGCATTTTCACCGGGGAATCCAGGCGGAATCCACCTGCCGGGTGATCGCGGAAAAAACGACTCGTTATCAAAGACTTGTGGAATCACGATCTTGGCGTGCTGGATTCTTTTGCGGAATCCAGGGAATCCACTTTGTGGAAGCCACCTTGGCGGGACGCCA
>NZ_QNHG01000003.1:0-54293 GCF_003290025.1 Pseudogemmobacter bohemicus | reverse complement strand
GGACGCCAGCCATCGGAAGCCACATCTTTCGAACTGTAAAAACCTCGCAGGGGCCATGTTTGAGCGCGAAGGGCGGCCGTCGTTCTGATGCGCCCTGACAGCTTTCGCCCCCTTCAGCAAAGACTAGATCGGGCAGGACCACTTCACATTCATCGTGGCGAAGACCTGATGGCCTGCTGCGCAGCGATGCTGGAGTGCTGCTTCTAAGCAGCCTTCGGTGAAACGAGACGGTGCGCCAGCCCTGCGGGGCTGGCATTTTTCATTGGAAGAGGAGATCGAACGACACGCTGTCTGCGCAGCGGAACATCGCGCTCGTTTTCAGGCAATGCGGTAGACCCTTCCGCGACCCTCCTCCTTGGCGGAGGTCACCACCAGCCCCAGCTTTTTGCCCAAGGCCCCGGACATCGCTCCCCTCGCGGTGTGTGCCAACCATTGCGTCGCAGCGGTGACCTCCTCCATCGTTGCACCCTCGGGCGCCCGAAGCATCGTGATCAGCATCGCCTGCTTGGTGCCCGCTCGCGGGGTCGGCTTCGTCGCCTCTGCCGCGTCGGCCGCGTGCTGACGGATTGCTGCTACGGTCTTCACCAATACCGGTTCAATCCCGATGGCCAAAAGCCCGGCATCGGTGACGACCAGCGTCGTGCCGTGCCCATCGCCGGTCTCGCGCCAGAGCGGTTCATTGCGGCGCAGGTTGGCGTCGACCTCTTGCAGCCAGCCGTGTTCGATCATCTTCGACACAGCCATCTTGGCCGCCGCACCGGCCAGCCCCTTGGGCAGCGGCAGGGCGATGTTTTCAGGGCGCTGGGCTCCGGCGATGAGGATGATGGTCTGGGTTTCGGTCAGCTTTGTCATCTTTGGTTCCTCCTAATGGTCGTTGGCGGCAAGGAAGGCAGTGATGCGCGACATCAGGTCGTTGTGGCCGTCGGCATCTGTGCCGACAATTGCGTTGCCATCGTCGTCGCATTCCAGATCAGTGACCTCGCGCAGGAGGGCGATGGCATCATCGCAGGCGGCGAGACGTTCGGCTTCCCATGCGGCGGTGATGGCGTCCTGCTCGATCTGGTGGCGCTGGGCGGGATCAAGCGGCATGTTCACCCTCCTTAAAGGCGGCGTCGGTGATCTGGCGCAGCAGGCTGGCGTAGTGATTGAGGGTGCCCACATCGCCCCAGTTGATCTCGTCGGGGTGGGTCTCGAAGTGGTCGTCGCTGAGGGCTTTCAGGCGCTCCAGCATCGCGTCGATCTGGAACTTGGTGGTCATGAAGGCATCGAGGGCTTTAGCATTGTCGGTGGCGCGGCGGGTGGTCATGGCGTGGTCTCCGGGGGTGAGTTGCATCGTTCTGGTGTAATCACCATCGCTCTGGCAGGGCGGCTAGTGTAGGCAAATCCGAGCAATATCAGTGCTTTCTGATTGCACTCCGGGCGCATCGGCCCTTAGCACCACATGCACCCACTGGCATCCGATCCACATGCAGAGATGCGCAAACTCCCGCGTCGGGCGCGGCAGGATGCGCGGTGCACGCGGCGGGCTGAAGCAATCCAGCGCCTCGGGCGTGACCTGCCGGATTTCCCGGGCGACTAGGATGCCTCGGGCCCAGCGTGGATGACGATTTGAGCAAGGGTGCTCATGGGGATGCCTCAGATGAACTTCAGATCGACCAGCACGGCGCTGGCGGCAGCCAGTTGTGCGGTCGGCAGGTCGATCTTCAGGTGCGAGAAGAGGTCCGAGCAGTTTGCCTCGATCCCATCCTGGCAGAGTGCTGCCTCGATGGCCTCGGCTACGAAATTGGGGCGGCTGCGGTCGACGTGTTCCGGCAGCGTGTCGATGTCGATGCGTATGATGGTGGTGGTCATGGTCATGATCTGGATCTCCGGTCCAGGGTGGTGCCATGATCCGAGACTCGCACTTGTGGCAAGTATGATCAACCGAGATTGACCGATTTATCCCTTTACTTCCAATATCTTGAGGCTATCGAAATCGCAACGGAAAGCCAGCTGGAACGCCAGTATTACGGCCACTCCGGCTTGTAGCGCGGCGCGATCCAGAAGGCGTGGCGCACCACTCGGCTGGTCGTGTATGGCGACGGGTCGTGACCTTCACCATCGGACCCTCCGCTGCAGCCTCAAGGCACCGCCATTCACGCCGCGTGCACGCAGGAACAGCCAAGACCTACAACCCAATCTGCCAGGGCTGAGATCTCACAAGGCAAGCATCTTCCAAGGCCCTCAGAGAATTCTTCAAATGCGGGCAGGTTCAGCGCATTCACACCGACAACGACGGGAATGCCCTTGGAAAGCGCCTCCGCGATCACTGCCCGGAAACCGCGCCCCTCGGCCTCGTGTTTGCCGAATTTGTTCACGATCAACACGTCTGCACCTAGTACGAGGCTGCTAGAGACCAGAGCGACTGCCGCCTCAAGTGCGGCGGGGTCAAGTCTACAGCCGCGCGCAGACCGACCAAGGTCCTGGCTGATGCGCAGCACGGGGCCGTCAGGAAGGACCCGAACATCCATGTCACAGGGCCCCGTATCGCCACGCTCGGAGTTTATCTGGACCGTGCCACAGCAGCGAAGGCCACGCGCTGCCAGTGCGTTCGCCAGCTTGAACAGGATCAGGTCGGTATCGCCGCGTCCTGGCGCCATTGTGTAAGCGAGGTTCATTCTGGGCCTCCTCAGGTCCTGCAGAAGGGTTGGAATTCGACGAGCGCGCCTGCGGGCAGGAAATCGCAGTCAGCGGGCAGAAAGATCAGACCGTCCCTGTCAGGTAACGCACAGACATGGGCGGAATGGGTTTCAGCATCAACCGTCACGAACTCGCGCCCGTGGCCATCAAAGCCCGTGCAGGTGGCCGGGCGCAATTCGCAGCGACCTGCCTTTCGTGAAATTGCAGCGCTCGTGACGACATGGCGCCTTGCGCACTGTCCTGCCTCGCCGGTCAATCTGGCGACCAACGCCGTTCCGAAAAGCTGCCAAGTCACGAAGGCAGACAATGGATTGCCCGGTAGGCCCAGCCAAGTCGAGCCCCGGACGCAACCAAAGGACACCGGCTTACCTGGTTTGAGTGCAACGCCGCTGAAGTAGATGTCACCGCCCAGGGCAAGCAGCGCTGGTTTGACGTGGTCCTCTTCGCCGACCGATATGCCGCCGGTGGTGATGACAAGGTCGGCACAGGCAGCCATCTCTGCCAATTGCAGAAACAACCCGTCACGGCTGTCGAGACCCTGTTCGACGGCAACAAGATCAAGGTGGGGTTGCGTGAGGGCGGCGGACAACATTGGGGTGTTTATGTCCCAGATCTGAGCGTCGGCACGCCTCGCACCGGCCGCGCGGATTTCATCACCGGTCACCAGAAGCGCCACCCGCAATCGCCTGCGCGCTTGGATCGATCCTGCCCCGGCGGCAGCACAGGCGGCAATCGCGCGCGCGTCAAGGCGCCGACCCTGATCCAGAACCGTGCCCCCTGCCCCCATCTCGCTGCCCGCGCGGCGGATGTTGAGGCCGGGCGTCGGTCGCCGATCGATGCGGATGGTGCTGCCGGTCCGCTTGACATCTTCCTGCATCACAACGGCATCCGCACCTTCGGGGACTTTCGCCCCGGTAAAGATGCGCGCGGCCTGCAGGCCGACAAGCGGCACTGTAGAGGACTGCCCCGCCGGAACCCTTGCGACAACGTCAAGTATCCACGGTCCGTCGCCCGGCAGCGCCGCAGAGGCAAAAGCAAAGCCATCCATCGCGGCATTGTCGAAAGGCGGGGACATGACGCGTGACGTCACGGGGCTTGCGAGAATGCGACCAGGTGCCCGGTCAAGCGGAATGTTTTCCGTTCCATCGACGGCGGCTGTGCGATCTGCGATCAGTGCCAGCGCCGCATCGATGGTGATCAACTTCTTTACGACATCATGCCCGTCGCAGCCACAGCTGGACCGCGCTACTGGCTGCAGGATCGTCATTGCGCCACCTCCTCATTGAAATGCCCGGGGCCGATGCTGCAATCAAGGTCGCGCAAGAGGCCGTCCTTCAGCCCATAGATCAGCCCATGCACCCGGCAGTTCGCCCCCCGCGCCCAGGCCCGTTGCAGGATCGGCGTCTCGCCCACGCGGCGGACTCCCTCAACCACATTGAATTCGGCAAGACGGTCGCGCCGCCCTTCCATGTCTGGCTCGCGCCCCAGATCGACGGCATAGGCCCGCGCAAGCCGCCGGATCGGCTCCAGCCAGTGGTCGGTAAGTCCCTGCGGCAGACCTTCCGTCGCGGCCTTGACGCCGCCACAGCCGTAATGACCGCAGACGATAATCTCGCGCACGGCCAGCACCTCGACCGCGAATTCCAGCGCCGACAGAAGGTTCATGTCCGACGAATGGACGATGTTTGCCACGTTGCGATGGACAAACACCTCGCCCGGATCAAGGCCCGCCACCACGTTGGCCGGAACCCGGCTGTCCGAACAGCCGATCCAGAAGAATTCGGGCGCCTGCAGGGCTGCAAGACGGGTGAAATAGCCCGGCTCCTGCGCCTGCCGCTTGGCCGACCAGTCCCGGTTGCGCTGCAGAACATCATTCAGCATTCGGGGTCTCCGCAAGGTGGGTCAGCCCCCGTCGCGCCCGCATATGTGCGGACAGCCTTGCCAGATCGGTCCGGGTCAGACGGGCGCGCGCGATAGGCAACAGGATTGCGTTTTCGGCGACAAGATGACGGCGCACATGCCCCGCGAAGCTCGTCAGCATCGGACGCCCCTCGGCCGAAAGATCGGACCCGGCATCAAGGCAGCCGGCAAGCGTTGCCCGAACGTCGGGCAAGAGGCGCAGAGCTTCATTCTGATCGATCCTGATCCGGTTGATTGCGCTTTCGATGCAGTCCTCGGCCGTGCAGCGTTTCGCAAGAAGCGGAAACAGGTCCTCGGCTTCGTCGCGCAGATGCACATTCAGCTCTTCGTTCAGAAAGCGCAGCACGGTCAGCGCGGACAGTCGGTCGAGGTGCGCGGCCAGTGCAATTGCGTCAATCACCGCGCAAATCTGGCGTTCGCGCAGATGATCTTCGCTGATGAAGTCGAGAGGCCGACCAAGAAGGCCGGGATGCGTGGGCGCATCCCCGCTGCCGCGTCGCACTGGCTCTGCCGTCTTCATGATGCGCCCTTTCGCGTGGCTCAGATCGGGGCGAGGCTTGCGCCGGTAATCGTCGCCCCTTTGGCAAGCGTCTCGACGAATCCCCGTGATGCGCGCGCCCAGGCGGCCTTTTCCAATGCCTGTGCGATCTTTGGACGGACCGTTTCATAGGGCAGAACCTGCCCCTGGGCGGTAGCGTTCAGGCGGATGATGTGCCAGCCGTGCCGCGACAGGACCGGGGCGGGTGTCATGCCGCCTTCGGTCAGGGTGCGCAGCGCCAACTCGAATTCGGGCACGGTATCGCCGGGGCCAAGCTGGCCAAGATGCCCGCCCGCTGCCTTTGATCCGCAATCGCTTTCGCGGGCGGCGGAGGCAAAGCCTTTGGCGTCGCCCTTCAGCCGCGCAAGGATAGCCTGCGCGCGGGCGCCTGCCATGGCAGACTCGGCGTCGTCACGCGGATCGCAGGCGCACAGGATGTGCGAAACGTCCCACAACGGGGCCGAGCGATAGCGGCCAGGGTCGCGCGCCCATTCGGCGCGGATGGCTTCCTCCGTCACAGGCGCAATCGTAAGCGCCTCGTCCAGCAGGGCGCGGATCAGGGCTTCGTCTTCCGTCTCGACCCGGCCGGGGGACAGTTCCTCGGGGTCGGCCGCCAGCCCGCGCGCCCGCGCCTCTTGCAAGAGCAGCGCGCGGATCGCCAATGCCTGCGCCGCCTTTCGCCAGGCGATACCGGGCTTGTCCTTGGGCGCGGTGTGGTTTTGCGCCTCGGCGGCGATGGCGGCCTGCGGGATGGTTTCACTGTTCACGGTGACATCTGGAAAAAGGGCGATGTTCATGGCAGTTACTCCGCCGGAGTGGTGGCTGAAGGGCCGGGCTTGGCCTGCCGTGCGTCAAAGGCACGGCGGCGTTCTTCCAGCGGGCGGCGGCGGCGCGACCGCACGATCTGATAGCCGGGCCGCGTGAGCAGATAGCGGAAAGGAGCCGCGAAGCCGGACCAGATGTGGACCAGCCGGGTGAAGGGAAAGAGCATGGTGATGATCAGGCCAAGGAAGATGTGCAGCTTGAACAGCCAATGCACGTCCACCACCGTGACCCAGGCGTTCACGTTCCAGGTGACCACGCTTTGCGACCATTCCATGAAACGGATCATCTCGGCCCCGTCCATGTGCTGAAGCGACTGGGTGATCGTCAGCAGGCCGATGGCAAGCTGCAACCAGATCAGGATCATGATGAGGATATCCAGCGTGGTCGATGTGGCGCGGATGCGCGGATCGGTCAACCGCCGGTGGATCAGCAACGTGCCACCGATCAATGCAGCAAGCCCTGCCGGGCCACCGATCAGCACGGCCATCCACTGCTTCAGTCCATAGGGAACCCCTAACGCATCCAGCACCCAGACCGGCGTGAACAGCCCCACAAGGTGGCCGAAGAACACCGTCAGGATACCGACGTGGAACAGGATTGACCCCCAGATCAGCTGCTTGCGCCGCAGAAGCTGACTGGAGGAGCTTTTCCAGGTGAAGGGGTCGCGTTCATAGCGCGCGATGGACCCGACAAGGAACACCGTCAGCGCGACATAGGGCATGACCCCGAAGATGATGAAGTTGATGTCGAAACCTTCGAACATGTCATGCGCTCCTGTTCATTGGGGCGGGGGCCGGTTTCAGAGAGGGTGCGGGTGTGTCCATCAGTGCCAGCATATCGCGGACCTGTGGGCATCCCGCGTTCGGGTCGGGACCGAAGGTGACTTCGGTCTCTTCCCAAACGGCGTCCAGCGCTTCGAGGTCGGTGGGATCATCGTCCGGTTGCGCCAGCATTCCGGCCAGCGCGTCGGCATTCACCTGCACGTTGGCCAGCTGGGACAAAGCGGCGAACGCGGCGTCATACCTGCTGGTCCGCCGCACCAGACGGGTGCCAAGCGCGTCGAAGATATGGGCCGCGTCCGCCAAGGTTTCCTGCACTTCTGCGAAGGGACGCGTCGACAGGAATTCCAGCAAGACCGGCAGATGGTCGGGCAGTTCGGTGGTGGCGGGCTCAAACCCCGCCGCCCGGTAGGTCTCGATCAGGCTGACCATTGCCCCACCCCGATCCCGGCTTTCGCCGTGGACATGCTCGAAGAGGTTCAGCGACAGGGTGCGCGAGCGGTCGAACAGCATGACGTAGCTTTCCTGGACATCAAACAGGTCGCCTTGCCCGAGGTCATGGCTCAGCCGTTGCAGCGCCGCGCGGGTTGCGGCGGTCAGGCGGGGATCGGCGGCCAGAATGGCCCCGATTTCAGGCATGGCCGCTTGCAGTTCTGCTGTCGGATAGCTGAGCGTCAGCGACAGCGCCTTGAGTGTGCGGTCCATCATCAGAATGACTCCAACGGAAGGGCAAAAGACTTCTTCTTGCCGCCGAACATGGTGGTCTTGCCGGTGTCGCCGGAGGAACAGCCGTTGCCGTCAGTGAAGCCGCAGCCGCCACGGATGTCGGCCCCCGCCTCGTTCTGTTCGCGGTGCGCGGTGGGGATGGCGAAACGGTCTTCGTAGTCGGCGATGGCCATGATCTTGTACATGTCCTCGATCATCCGGCCCGACATGCCGACGCGGGCAGCGATGCCTTCGTCGCGCACGCCGTCCACGGTCAGGGCACGCATGTAGAGACGCATGGCCGACATCCGTTCCAGAGCGTGAACGATAGGTTCTTCATCCCCCGCCGTCAGCATGTTGGCCAGATACTGCACGGGAATGCGCAAGCTGCGCACGTCGGGCATCTGGTCGCTCATCGCGATCTGCCCGGCCTGGGCGGCGTTCTGGATCGGCGACAGCGGCGGAATATACCAGACCATAGGCAGGGTCCGGTATTCGGGATGGAGCGGGAAGGCGACCTTCCACTCCATCGCCATCTTCCAGATCGGGCTGATCTTGGCAGATTCGATCCAGTCCTCGGGCACGCCGTCGCGGCGCGCGGCGGCGATCACTTCAGGATCGTTCGGGTCCAGGAACACATCCAGTTGCGCGCCGTAAAGGTCGGTTTCGCGCTCGGCACTGGCCGCCGCCTCGATCTTGTCGGCGTCATAGAGGATTACGCCCAGATAGCGGATGCGCCCAACGCAGGTTTCCGAACAGACGGTGGGCTGACCGCTTTCGATGCGCGGATAGCAGAAGGTGCATTTTTCGGATTTGCCGGTATCCCAGTTGTAATAGACTTTCTTGTAAGGGCAGCCGGAAATGCACATCCGCCAGCCCCGGCATTTCTCCTGGTCGATCAGGACGATGCCGTCTTCCTCACGCTTGTAGATCGCGCCAGAGGGGCAGGAAGCGGAACAGGTCGGGTTCAGGCAATGCTCGCACAGGCGGGGCAGATACATCATGAAAGTATTCTCATACTCTCCATAGATCTGCTTCTGGATGTTCTCGAAGTTGTAGTCCTTGGACCGCTTCGAGAATTCGCCCCCGAGGATTTCCTCCCAGTTCGGGCCCTTTTCGATCTTCTCCATCCGCTCGCCGGTGATCTTGGACCGGGGGCGCGCGGTGGGAAAGGCGTTCATGTCGGGCGCGGATTTCAGGTGGTCATAGTCGAAATCGAACGGCTCATAATAATCGTCGATTTCCGGCATGTCGGGGTTGGCGAAGATGTTAGCCAGAATCCGCCACTTGCTGCCTTGCTTGGGGTGCAGTTTGCCCGATTTCGACCGCGCCCAGCCGCCGTTCCAGCGCTTCTGGTTTTCCCAGTCCGTCGGATAGCCGGTGCCGGGTTTGGTTTCGACGTTGTTGAACCAGGCGTATTCAACACCTTCGCGGCTGGTCCAGACGTTCTTGCAGGTGACCGAACAAGTGTGACACCCAATGCATTTATCAAGGTTCAGAACCTTGCCGATTTGCGCGCGAACTTTCATTCTCCGGCCTCCACATGCTTGGTTGCGGGCGTGTCCAGCCAGTCAACCTTTTTCATTTTGCGCACGATGACGAATTCGTCGCGGTTGCTGCCAACGGTGCCGTAGTAGTTGAAACCATAGGACAATTGCGCATAACCCCCGATCATGTGGGTGGGTTTCAGCGTGGCCCGCGTCACCGAGTTGTGGATGCCGCCGCGATTGCCGGTCTTTTCCGAACCGGGCGTGTTCACGATCTTTTCCTGCGCGTGATACATGAACAGGGTGCCCTGTTTGATCCGCTGGGACACCACCACCCGCGCGGTCAGCGCGCCGTTGATGTTGTAGGCCTCGACCCAGTCGTTATCGACGAGGCCTGCCTTCTGGGCGTCCACTTCGGACATCCAGACCACCGGCCCGCCCCGGTTCAGCGTCAGCATCAAGAGGTTGTCGGTATAGGTGCTGTGGATGCCCCACTTCTGGTGCGGCGTGATGAAGTTCAGCACGACATGCGGATTGCCCTCGGCGGCGTCGTTGTTGACGGCCTTGGTGATGGTCTTCAGGTCCACCGGCGGGCGATAGCTGACGAAGCCCTCACCAAAGGCCCGCATCCAGAGGTGATCCTGATAGAGCTGCTGGCGGCCTGTCAGGGTGCGCCACGGGATCAGCTCATGCACGTTGGTGTAGCCCGCATTGTAGCAGACCGTTTCGCTCTCGATCCCTGACCACGTGGGACTGGAGATGATCTTGCGCGGCTGTGCCGCGATATCGCGGAAGCGGATCTTGGTGTGGTGCGCGCCTTCGGCCAGGTGGGCATGGTGGCGGCCGGTAGGTTTTTCCAACTCCTCCCAAGCCTTTACTGCCACTTCGCCGTTGGTTTCCGGGGCCAGCATCAGGATCATCTCGGCCGCGTCGATGGCGGTGTCCAGCTTGGCCATGCCTTTCGACACGCCTTCATCCAGCACGACCCCGTTCAGATCGCGCAGATGCCCGACCTCGACCTTGGTGTCCCAGTTGATCCCCTTGCCGCCGTTGCCCAGCTTTTCCAGCAGCGGGCCGACCGAGGTGAACTTCCTGTAAAGATTGGGATAGTCCCGTTCCACCGCGACATAGTTCGGCGCGGTCTTGCCGGGGATCAGGTCGCATTCGCCCTTTTTCCAGTCGCGCACATGCGCCTGCGCCAGCTCGCCGGGGGTGTCGTGCAGCAGCGGAAGCTGAACGATGTCGGTTTCCACGCCCAGCACCTCGGGGGCGACTTCGCTGAACTTCTTCGCAATCGACTTGAAGATTTCCCAGTCGGATTTCGACTCATACGCCGGGTCCACCGCCGCCTGCAGCGGGTGGATGAAGGGGTGCATGTCGGAGGTGTTCAGGTCGTCCTTTTCGTACCAGCTGGCGGTCGGAAGCACGATGTCGGAATAGACGCAGGTGGTGGACATTCGGAAGTCGATGGTCACCAGAAGGTCAAGTTTCCCCTTGGGCGCGTCCTTGTGCCAGACGGCCTCCTTCGGCATCACGCCGCCTTCCTCGCCAAGGTCCTTGCCCATGACGCCGTGATCGGTGCCCAGAAGGTGCTTGAGGAAGTATTCGTGGCCCTTGCCGGATGAACCCAAGAGGTTCGAGCGCCAGACAAAGAGGTTGCGCGGCCAGTTTTCTGGGGCGTCCGGGTCTTCGCAGGACATCTGCAAAGCACCGGATTTCAATTGTTCGGCCACAAAGGCCGGAATGGCCTTGCCTGCGGCCTTGGCCGCCTTCGACACCTCCAGCGGGTTGGTCTTCAGTTGCGGGGCCGATGGCAGCCAGCCCATGCGTTCCGCGCGGATGTTGTAGTCGATCAGGGAAATGTCCCAGTCACCCTTGGGTGCTGTGGGCGACAGGATCTCGCCCGCGCGCAGGGTTTCATAGCGCCACTGGTCGGTATGGGCGTACCAGCAGGACGTCGAGTTCATCTGCCGCGGCGGGCGGTTCCAGTCCAGCGCGAAGGCCAGAGGTGCCCAACCGGTCTGCGGGCGCAGTTTCTCTTGCCCCACGTAGTGCGACCAGCCGCCGCCCTCTTGTCCGATGCAGCCGCACATCACCAGCATGTTGATGATGCCGCGGTAGTTCATGTCCATGTGGTACCAGTGGTTCAGACCGGCCCCCAGGATGACCATCGACTTGCCACGGGTCTTTTCGGCATTGCCCGCGAATTCCCGCGCCACGGCGATGATCTTTTCGCGCGCGACGCCGGTGATCTTTTCGGCCCAGGCGGGGGTGTAGGGGCTGTCGTCGTTGAAGTCCTTGGACACCCATTTGCCGCCAAGGCCCCGGTCCAGACCGTAGTTGGCGCAGAACAGGTCGAACACCGTGGCGACCAGCGCCTGTGATCCATCCGCCAGTGTAACGCGGCGGGCGGGAATGTTGCGGGTCAGGACCTCGGGGTGGTCGCATTTCACAAAGTCACCGGTGGCGACGCCGCCGAAATAAGGGAAATCAACGCCCACGACTTCGTCGTGGTGACCGTCAAGGATCTGGCTCAGGCGCAGTTGGGCCTCGACCCCCTTGGCGCGCTGTTCCAGGTTCCACTTGCCTTCCTCACCCCAGCGGAACCCGATAGACCCGTTGGGTGCCACGATCTGGCCGCTGGCTTCGTCATAGGCGACAGTTTTCCAGTCGGGGTTGTTGGTTTCGCCCAGCTTTCCGTCGAAATCATCTGCGCGCAGCATGCGACCGGGGACGAGGTGACCGTCGCGGTCCTCAAGCCGGACGAGCATCGGCATGTCGGTGTATTTGCGGGCGTAATCCTCGAAGTATTCGGCCTGCCGGTCCAGATGGAATTCGCGCAGGATCACATGGCCCATGGCCATCGCCAGTGCGGCATCAGTGCCAGCCTGAGGATTCAGCCAGATGTCACCGAACTTGGCGGCTTCGGAATAGTCGGGGCTGACCACGGCGGATTTGGTGCCACGATACCGCACTTCGGTATAGAAATGCGCGTCGGGCGTGCGGGTCTGCGGCACATTCGACCCCCACAGCATCAGGAAGCCCGCGTTGTACCAGTCGGCCGATTCCGGCACGTCGGTCTGTTCGCCCCAGGTCTGGGGGCTGGCAGGCGGCAGGTCGCAATACCAGTCGTAGAACGACATGCAGGTGCCGCCCAGCAGCGACAGATACCGCGACCCGGCGGCATAGCTGACCATCGACATGGCCGGGATGGGCGAGAAACCGAACACCCGGTCGGGGCCATAGGTCTTGGCGGTGTAGGCGTTGGCCGCCGCGATGATCTCGGTCGCCTCATCCCAGGTGGCGCGCACGAAACCGCCCTTGCCGCGCGTCTTGGTATAGCTTGCGCGCAGCACCGGATCGTTCTGGATCGCGGCCCAGGCGGCGACCGGCGTCATCGTGGGGCGCATCTTGCGCCAGGCCCGCATCAGAGCGCCACGGATCAGCGGGTTCTTCACCCGGTTGGCCGAGTAAAGGTACCAGCTGTAGGACGCGCCCCGCGCACAGCCGCGCGGTTCGTGGTTGGGCAGGCCCGCCCGGGTGCGGGGATAGTCGGTCTGCTGCGTCTCCCACGTCACGATGCCGGATTTGACGTAGATTTTCCACGAACAGGACCCGGTGCAGTTCACCCCGTGGGTCGAGCGGACGATCTTGTCGTGCCGCCAGCGGTTTCTGTAGACGTCTTCCCAATCCCGGTTTTCGCGTGTGGTCTGGCCCCAGCCGTCCGAGAATTGCTCAAGCTCTTTGCTTTGGAAGAAGTTCAATCTGTCGAGAAGGTGGCTCATCTGGGCGTCCTTTCGTTATTCTGCGGGATGCGCGGCGGCGGGGGTCACACGGCCGCGCTCGATGTCATGGAGAAGCCCGCCGGGGCGCGTGTAGACGGCCCAGGTGATGGCAAGGCACAGCACATAGAAGATCAGGAACAGCCACAGCGCGCCGATCGGGCTGCCGGTCATGGCGATCGACGACCCATAGGCCTTGGGGATGAAGAACCCGCCATAGGCCCCGATGGCGCTGGTGAAAGCGACGATTCCACCCGACTCCATGGCGATCTGGCGGGCACGGTCGACACCAGTCAGTTGTGGCATCAGGCGCGGCACTTCACGGCCCATGATGACCGGGATCATCTGGAAGGTGGAGGCGTTGCCCACGCCGGTGAAGAAGAACAGCGCCATAAAGCCCGCGAAGAACCCGGCGAAGGACCCGGCCTGCAGTGACAGGATCACGGCCAGAACACTGACGATCATCCCCACGAAGACCCAGAAGGTGACGCGCCCGCCGCCGAACTTGTCAGACACCCAGCCCGTGCCTGCACGCGACAGCGCGCCAACCAGCGGACCAAGGAAGACGTATTGCAGGGCGTTGATATCGGGGAAGGCGATCCGGCTGAGCAGCGGGAAGCCCGCCGAATAGCCAATGAAGCTGCCAAAGGTGCCGATGTAGAGAACGCACATCAGCCAGTTATGGGTGCGACCGAAGATCACCGACTGCTGGGCAAAGCTGGCCTTGGCATCGGCGATGTCGTTCATGCCCAGCCAGGCGGCGACGGTCGAGATCAGGATGAACGGCACCCAGATGAAGCCCGCGTTCTGCATCCACAGGCTGGCGCCGGTTTCCGCCACAGTTTGCGGCGCACCACCCACGGTGCCGAACACGCCCACAGTGATAACCAGCGGCACAAGGAACTGCATGACGCTGACGCCGAGGTTCCCCAGCCCAGCGTTCAGGGCCAGCGCATTTCCCTTTTCGGCCTTGGGAAAGAAGTAACCGATGTTAGCCATGCTCGAGGCGAAGTTGGCACCGCCCAGACCGCAAAGCAGCGCCAGCACCAGGAAGATGAAGTAGGGGGTTTCGGGATTCTGCACTGCATAGCCGATGCCGATGGCAGGCAGCATCAGCGAGGCGGTGGACAGCGTTGTCCAAAGCCTGCCGCCGAAGATCGGCACCATGAAGCCGTAGAAGATGCGCAGCGTGGCACCCGACAGGGCGGGAAGGGCCGCCAGCCAGAACAGCTGTTCCGGGGTGAAGGCAAAGCCGATCAGCGGCAGCTTGGCCACGACCATCGACCACACCATCCAGACCGAGAAAGCCAGAAGCAGCGCCGGGATCGAGATCCAGAGGTTGCGGCGCGCGACGACACGTCCCTTCTCGGCCCAGAAGGCCTGATCTTCGGGGCGCCAATCCTCCAACACGCGGGGCATGGTGGTGCGTTCGGGCGAGTGGATCGACTGCATCTCAGGGAGTTGCGGCAGGCGGTCCAGAACCTCGCCATGGGCGGCGCGTTCCATCGCACGGATCGACAGGTGCATCCAAGTCAGCGCGATGGCGACCAGAATGAAAAGCAGCGCAAAGCATGAGGTGTAGATGCCGGTCAGGTCCAGCAGAGCGCCGAAAGCGATGGGCAGGACAAAGCCGCCAAGGCCGCCGATCATGCCAACAAGCCCGCCAACCGCGCCCACGTTGTTGGGATAGTAGACGGGGATGTGCTTGAACACCGCCGCCTTGCCCAAGCTCATGAAGAAGCCAAGCGCAAACAGCGTGGCGATGAAGGGCCAGAGCCCCATGCTGGTCGAGAAGGCGATGACGCCGTCCTTGCCCTGAATGACATAGTCGGTCGGCGGATAGGACAGCATGAACAGGAACAGCATGGAAAAGCCAAAGGTCCAGTACATGACTGACCGTGCGCCGAACTTGTCGGACAGATGCCCGCCATAGGCGCGGAACAGCGAGGCCGAGAGGCTAAACGAGGCTGCCGCCATGCCCGCCGTGCGCACGTCAACGCCATAAACGTCGATCAGGTAGTGCGGCAGCCACAGCGCCAGCGCCACGAAGGCGCCAAAGACGAAGAAATAGTACATCGAGAAGCGCCAGACCTGCAGGTTCTTCAATGGCGCGAACTGCTGGGCAAAACCGGGCGCCTGGGCACCGGTCCGGCGCCGTTCGACCAGCGCCGGGTCGTCCTTGGCGAAGACGAAGAAGATCACGCCCATCAGCGCAAGTGCGGCCGCCCAGACGTTGGCCACACCTTGCCAGCCGTAGGCCACCATCACGAAAGGCGCCACGAACTTGGTCACCGCCGCGCCGATGTTGCCAGCGCCGAAGATGCCGAGCGCCGTGCCCTGATGGCCCGCGTCGTACCAGCGGCTGACATAGGCGACGCCGATGATGAAAGACCCGCCAGCAAGGCCGACGCCCAGTGCCGCGACCAGATACATGATGTAGGTGTCGGCGAACGTCAGGGCCCATGTGGCCAAAGCCGCAAGGATCATCTGCGCTGAGAACACCAGCCGTCCGCCGTATTTCTCGGTCCAGACGCCGAGGAAGATGCGAGTCAGTGACCCTGTCAGGATCGGCGTGGCGACCAGCAGGCCGAACTGGGTGTCGTTCAGGCCCAGTTCGCCCTTGATGGCGACGCCGATGATGGAAAAAATCGTCCAGACCGCGAAACAGGCAGTAAAGGCGATGGTACTCAGGCCCAAAGCGCGGTTCTGATCGGCGCGCGAGGCGGTGGCGTGGGACTGCATGGCAGGGGCCTCCGGCGGAATGGCGTGGTCACCCCGAGGCGGGGATTGGCACCAGACCTGCGGGCAAGGCGGCCCAAAGAGTTTGATCTAGATCACATCTCACAAAATGTGCTGCGAAATAAATGAGTTATCGGAAATTGTCATCTGCGCGCGCAGGCTTGGTCAAGTATAATTCTGCGCTGGTCAATTCATCTCTTGACAAATATCAAGCGCCGAATGGATGCTGGCGTCGTTCGACAGGGGAGTGCAGCCATGCCAAAACAGCATTACCCCGAAGTTCGGGCACTTGGCCTGTTTTCAGGAATGACCGATGAGAATTTCTTTGCGCTGATGCGGGGCGCTTACGTGCAGAACTTCCCCCCGCAGATCGAATTGATCAGCGAGGGCGAGCCAAGTGATTTCCTGCATGTCGTCCTGTCGGGATCGGTCGATCTGTTCTCGCAATGGAACGGGCGCGACACCAGCCTTGCCACTGTGCGGCCGATTTCGACCTTTATCCTTGCGGCCACGATCAAGAACGCCCCCTATCTGATGTCGGCGCGAACACTGGAGAAAAGCCGAATTGTCCTGATCCCCAGTCAGGATGTGCGTTCCATATTCGACGTCGACGGCAACTTTGCACGTGCGATCGTGACAGAGCTTGCACAATGCTATCGCTCGGTCATCAAGTCGCAAAAGGACCTCAAGCTGCGAACCTCGCTTGAACGGTTGGCGAACTATCTTTTGCGGCAGCAGAAGCGCGCCGGTGGCGGTGCGGCGTTTGATCTGGACTTCGAAAAGCGCAGACTGGCTTCCGTACTTGGGATGACGCCCGAAAACCTGAGCCGCGCGTTCAAGGGGTTGCTGCCTTATGGTGTGTCAGTCGAGGGCACGCGGATCACCATAAATGATCAGGCGGATCTCGAACGATTTGCCAGGCCCAACCCGCTGATTGACGATTTTTCGACCTGACGCTCAGGGCAAGGGACTGACGCCGATCACAGCCGGATGCAGCCAGATCAGCGCGGCATAAAGGACAAGGCCCGCAACCAGTCGCAATGCATCGTCGCCGGTCAGGGATGTCGGCCAAAGTGGTGTGCTGGCGACTTCGCGGCCCAGCTTTTGCCACGTGTCTCCCATCTCGCGCTGCCGCCTGCGGTCGACGAGGCGCGTGCCGAGGGTGGCAAAGACGGCAAAGGTGCCGAACAGGATAAGGTGCGCCAGATCACCATTCGGAACGGCATGGGCGGTTGCCCAGAGCACGAGGGCCAGAAGCAGGGGGTGGCGGTGCAAACGGACGATGCCAGGACGGGCGGGGTCGAACAGATCGTTTCGCGCGCCGCCAAAGGAAAACGGGTTGGGTCGCGCGATGGCCAAGGCAAGGATCAGGCAGACCGGCAGCATGGCAATTAGTGGCACATGCACCTGCCACGGCGCCCAGTCCCATAGCGGCACAAAAGGCGCCCGGCCCGCTGCGATTATCAGCCAAGCCAGGGCGACCAGAGACAGCGCAGAATAGCCCAGCGTAAAGCCGCGCCGTCCAAGCGCTGTCTGCAACAGCGGTCGCAAGGGGGCCCGCACCGGCACAGAATGTGTTATGAAGAACGCGGCATAGGCAGCGGCAAATTCCAGCCAGCCCACGATCCCTATATCCGCTTGGTTGCAGGAAGGCGCAGCAACAGGGGGCCATAGATCAGGGCAAAGCTGCCGAAGGCAAAGATCCACCCCGCCCCTGCAACCATGTGCAGCAGATGCGCCTGATCCGGCCAGATGCCCGCCGCCAGCCTGGCCAGCACTGCCCCGACAAGAGCGGCATAGATGCCCACCGTCCCCGGCCCGGCGGTCAACGCCTGCCCGGTATGGCCCAGCGTGGCCCGCGTCATCACCGCCAGCGTCATCAGACATGCCGCCCCACTCATCCACAGATGCTGTGCGGATGCCATCCCAAGAGGCCCGGGCATCAGGATTTCGGCTGCAATCGCCACGGCCCCCAGCGGAAGGAAGACATAGCCCAGATGCAGGACGGCGACCAAGGGCTCGGCAAGGGTCCGATCGCCCGCCCAACGGGCCAGCCGGACAAGGTGCAGCCCGCCCGCCAGAAGCAACAGGATTGCCGTCACGGGATGGTCTGGCAAGGCAATCCAAGCCAGCAGTCCCAGCAAGAGAACCATGAGCGCCACCTTATCGAACCGTTGCATCGGCGGCACCGGCAGACGCCCGGGGGCGCGCTTTGCCAGCCAGTTGCGGGTGAAGGACGGCACGATCCGCCCCCCGATCACTGCGATCATCATGATCACGGCTCCAAGGCCGATGCGCAGGCCGTAGCCCCCCGCCGCATAGTCGCCCCGCGCTGCCTCCCAATGAAAGACGGCGTTGCCGAGGGTCAGCACGCCCAGCATCGCCAGCACGATCAGGTTGCGCCAGTTCTTACCCGCCACGATTTCCCGGCCGATCACGGCGGCAAGCGCTAGGGGCAAGGCTAGGTCAGCCAGGGCCACGCCAAGCGGCGGCAGATACAGCGACACCGCCACCGCCGCCCGACCGATCAGCCACAGAGCAAACAGCCCGCCCAGTGGCCAACCGACAATCGGCAGCCGTCCGGTCCAGTTCGGCACGGCGGTCAGCAGGAATCCCGCGATGACGGCCCCCAGATAGCCGAACAGGAATTCATGCGCATGCCATGACACAGGGTCAAAGGCGGTGGGCAAGGTCAGATCGCCCGACAGCATCGGCACCCAAAGCACCATTGCCAAGGCGGCCCAGACCCCAGCCCCAAAGAAAAAGGGCCGAAAGCCATAGGTCAGGATCGCGGGCCCTGTCCAGGCGCGCATCTGTTCGGTGGATGTGGTCATGGCCCCTCGCGGTGGAACTGAACCCCGGCCTCGGTCAGGATGACGTCCATCGCGATGTCGTGGGGTTGGGGAAAGATCGTGGCAAGGCGCGCGGATTGCAGGCCAATGCCTATGGTGAACGGGCGCGGCGACAGCGCAGCAAGTGTCCTGTCAAAGTAGCCCCCGCCATAGCCCAGCCGAAAGCCCGCCCCGTCCCATCCGACCAACGGGGAAAGGGCGATGTCGGGCGTCAGTGTTTCGGCATCGGGCGATGGCACGGGGATGTTCCAGTCGCCCCGCACCATGGCCATGCCGGGCATCCAACGGCGAAAGACCATCGGGGCGGCCTTTAGCTCGACCACCGGCAGCGCGAGGGTCACACCCCTGCCGTGCAAATCCGCCATGAGGTCGCGCAGATCGGGTTCGCACTTGATCGGCCAGTAGGCAGACAGGGTCAGTCCCACCGCCCCGGAAAGCTGCTGGGCCAGAAAGTGACGCAAATGCGCGGATAGAGCGACACCTGCCGCTTGCCGGTCTGCTACGCTCAGCGCGTCCCGTGACGCACGCAGGCGGGTGCGTTCCGCATGGCGCCAGCGCGCAACATCCCGGGCCTGTTCGGGGTCCACCGCCAGCGGGTCGAACCCATCTGGGGCGATTTCGTCGGCCAGACAGGGGGACGAGGCGAGCCTGCGTCCCTCAGGCATCGGCCCGCCCAGCGGGTTCAAACTGCGGGAACAGCACGTCGTTTTCCAGCCGCATATGCTCGGTCAGGTCGGCGGTGAACTCTGCCAGACCCCGGTAAAGCGTGGTCCAGGTGCCACAGGCCCCATCTGGCAACGACAGGTTCCCGGTCAAGCGGCGAATTTCGGCCACCTCGCAGTCATGCCCTGCATGATCGGCGCGCATCACCGCGATCGGGTTTTCGATCCCGGGCATTCCGCCTCGACGGATGGCCGGAAACAGGATCAGCTCTTCCTTCTTCATATGCACCTCCATCTCGCCGATCATCCGACGCAACAGGATGGACAGGCCCTCAGGGACACCGTCATCGCCGAAATGCACATCTTCGACCCGCTCGGCCATGTCGGCCAGCACCGGCAATTGTTCCCGGTGGCGGGCGTGATAGCGGGTCTCGATGTGACGGGTCAGGGCGGTGGCGTCTGTCGGGGCGACATCTTCGGTCATGCTGGGTCTCCTCTCATCAGAACAGCCGTGGTGGGGCCGCAGGTTCGGCTTGTGCGGTTGCCACGGCGATGTGCAGCGATCTGGCGATGCGTTCGGCGCGTTCGATGACATGGGTCGCGCCCGCAGGGGTGCAGGTGTCAGTTGCAGTGGCGCGGAACAGCGCAAGCCAGCGGTCGAAGTGGGCGGCGTTGATCGGCAACGGCGTGTGTGCGGGCACCGGGCGGCCATGATACTGCCCGGTCATCAACGCGACCGAGCACCAGAAGTCCACCATGCGGTCCAGATGCGGGGCCCAATCGGTGATCCGCGCGGCAAAGATCGGCCCCAGAACCGCATCGGCACGGACGCGGCCGTAGAACCGATGCACCAGATCGCGCAGCACGTCGGCGTTCAGCCCGGTTTCCGCCACCAGTGCTGCCGTGATTTCGGGCCGGGCCGAGGGCGGCGGGGTCTTGATTGCACCCATTTCCATCTGAGTCTCCGTCTTGCAGTCTGGCTTAGACCTGCTAATAGGTATTGTAAATACCCATTCCAGGATTGCGACTGACATGCGCCTCACCTCCTTCACCGACTTTGGCTTGCGGATGCTGATGCGGATGGCGGGCGATCCATCCCGCGCCTTTTCCAGCGCCGAACTGGCAGCGGATCTCGGCCTGTCGCGCAACCATTTGGCAAAGATCATCCAGCATCTGGCGCGCGCCGGTCTGATCGACACATGGCGCGGCGGTGGCGGCGGGGCCATGCTGGCCCGCTCTGCGGCCGAGATCCGGCTGGGCCAGATCATCCGGCTTCTGGAGGAAGGCCAGCCGCTGGTGGAGTGTTTCGGGACAGAGGGCGGCACCTGTTCCATCGAGGCCCGCTGCCGCCTGAAAACCCGCCTGCGATCGGCCGAAGCCGCGTTCCTGGCCGATCTGGATCGCTCAACCCTGGCCGATATCGCTCTGGCCCCGCAGGAGAAGTCAGCGGGCACTCTGGTGGTCCCGCAATGACAGAGGTGGAACGCGATGGCGCGGACTTTGTCGTATCCGCAGCCCTGCTGGCCCACGCTTTCGAGACGACCGAAGACAGGATACGGCAGGCCATGCGGGACAGTAGCCTTACCTCGATCTGCGAGGCTGGCGTGGACGCCGACGCCGGGCGCTGGCGCCTGACCTTTCGCCATGCAGGCCGCGCCTGCCGGTTCACGGTGGATGAAGCGGGCACGATCCTGTCAACGTCGCGCTTTCCTGTCCGAGCCCGGTCGTCCGTCACGCCAGATTGACTTAGTCTGACAATTAAGTTAGTAATCAATTACTCACTTATAAGGAGCGTAGCCGTGCGCAAAACATCCGATCTGCGGAAGGCTGAAATCGTAGCGACGATCCTTGGCCTTGCTGACCGGATTGGGCCGGACCGGGTGACGACAGGTGCGGTGGCGACCGAGGTCGGCGTGACGCAAGCGGCCATATTCCGGCACTTTCCGACCAAGGCCGCGATGTGGAACGCGGTGGCCGATCATGTGGCGGAAACGCTGACCACGGCCTGGGATGCGGCGCTGGCAAAGGCCGACATTCCTGTTGAACGCGTCAAGGCGCTGATCGGGGCGCAACTGGGCCAGATCGCGGCGACGCCCGCGATGCCCATGCTCCTCTTCTCGCGCGAACTGAATGTCGAGAATGCGGATCTCCGGGCGGCTTTCCGGGGGCGGTTGGCTACCTTTCAGGCCCATTTGACGCGCGAGGTGGCAGAAGGTCAGCAGACCCATGCCCTGCGCAGCGATGTGGCGGCAGCAGATGCGGCATTGCTACTGGCCTCACTGGTTCAGGGGGTGGCTATTCGATGGTCGCTCGGCGCGCGCGATTTTGCCCTGCACGCCGAAGGGTTGCGCCTGCTGGATGTCCAGTTGCGCCTGCTTGCGGCAAAGGGGGTCTGACTGATGCGCAAGATCTGGCTATATGCAGTGGCGGTTGTCGTGGCGGCAGGTGCCGGAGCGGTATTCCTGACCGAGCGTCCGCTGACGGTGGCGGTGGTTCCGACCGAAACCGACGTGGCCCTGCGCATCTACGGTCTTGGCACAGTCGAGGCGCGAGTGCTCGCAGGCGTGGGGTTCGAGGTTGGTGGGGCGCTTCTGTCGCTGTCAGCCGATGCCGGGGACCGCGTGTCACAGGGCCAGGACCTAGCCGCACTGCATCAGGCCGAGCAAGAGGCCCGCCTCGCAAGAGCGAGCGCTGCCATTGAGGCCAATGCCGCCAATCAGGCCAAGGCCGAGGCGGCTGTAGTCCGCGCGCAGGCTATTCTGGCGCAGCGCGAAGCCGCCAATCGCCGTCAAGTCGAACTGACGCGGCAGGACAACGCGCCTGTCCAGCGGGCAGAGGAAGCACAGCGCGATGAAGATGTCGCCCGCGCCGAGTTGGCTGTTGCCGAGGCCGAACTGGCAGTCATCCGCGCGCAAGGGCAGGATGCTGCCGCGGCTCTGGAACTTGAACAGACGTTGCTTGATCACCACCGCCTGATCGCGCCCTTCGACGCGTTAGTCGTGTCCCGCCTTGCCGAGGCCGGGGCCGTGGTCCGCGCGGGCGACCCGATTTTTACGCTGATCGATCCCGCTACGATCTGGATTCAGGCCTATATCGACGAAGAACGCGCGGGCCAGTTGGCAGTTGGTCAGCCTGGCATTATTCGCCTGCGGTCACAGCCTGCTGGCGAATACAACGGCACCATCGCCCGCATAGGCCTCGAAAGCGACCGGGTGAACGAAGAACGCCGCGTCTGGCTCACCTGCACGGATTGTCCGACCCAGATGTTCCTCGGCGAACAGGCCGAGGTGCGCGTCCTGACCGGCATGCGCGCCAGCGCCCTGATGGTGCCCGAGATCGCCATCTCGGGCTTTGACGGCCATCGTGGCACTGTCTGGATCGTGCAGGATGGACGGCTGGCACGAGCTCAGCTGGCCTTTGGCGCGCGGGATGATCGCGGTCGGGTCGAGGTGACGGGCGGTCTGCCAGACGGCGCGCAGATCGTCGCTGCTCCGCCACAGGGCGCGGACGAGGGGCGGTTGGCACGCATCGAGGCCGCGCCATGAACCTGGCCATCAAGGACATTCGCCACGGCCTTTTCCGTTTTGTGCTGACCTGTTTCGGGCTTGGCCTTCTGATGACCGTCGTGCTGGCGATGATCGGCATCTACAACGGCCTTGTCGCCGATGCCCTGGCGGTGGTGAAAGCCCCCGCCGCCGATATCTGGGTGGTAGAGGCGGGAACGCAGGGCCCATTTGCCGAAGCCTCGGCCATCCCGGCAGACACCCGCGACGCCGTGGCCCGCATGCCCGGGGTGGCCGAGGCTGGTGCCATCACCTACCAGACGATCGAGGCCGCGCATGCGGGCAAGACGCTGCGCCTTTACGTTATCGGCTTTGAACCCGGACGCCCCGGCGGGCCGCAACGCATCGCCGAGGGGCGCAGCTTGGGCACGAGCCATTTCGAACTGCTGGCCGACCGCAAGACCGGGCTCGTGCTGGGTGACACCATCCGTCTTGGCCGTGACCGGTTCAGTGTGGTGGGGTTGGTGGAAGACGCGATGAATTCAGGTGGCGATCCGGCCGTCTACGTGACCTTGGCCGACGCGCTGTCCCTGCAGACCGCGCTTGACCCCGCGGCCGCTCGCGTGCAGGTCGCCCGCGGGGATCAGGGTATCCGTCCCGCAACCGTGGCCGCCGTGATTGCCCGGCTTGAACCGGGGGCGGATGTGGCGCTTCTCACGGCCACGGTGCGACAATGGAAACACCTCGCCGCCCTCAGCCAGGCCGAACAGGAAGACCTCCTGCTCGCATCGGTCGTGGATCGGGCACGGCGACAGATCGGACTGTTCCTGGGCATCCTGTTGTCGGTCAGCGCCGTGGTCATAGCGTTGATCATCTACACGATGACGATGGAGAAGCTGAAGCAGATCGCCACGTTGAAACTGATCGGCGCGCCGGACCGCACCATCGTGGCGCTGATCGTGCAACAGGCGATGATCCTTGGCATCTCTGGCCTAGGTATCGGTCTCGCCCTGATCCTTCTGGTCAAGGACAACTTCCCCCGCCGCGTTGTGCTGGAGCCCTTCAACGCACTCGTGCTGACCGGCATCATTCTGGTGGTCTGCCTTGTCGCATCGGGACTTGGCGTTCGCGCGGCACTGAAAGTCGATCCCGCTACTGCACTCGGGGGCTGACACATGACCCCGGGCGATATTCTGGTCAATGTGCAGGGCGTAGCTAAACACTATGGCGAGGGTGAGACCCGTGTCGATGCGCTGCGCTCCATTGATCTGCGCGTGCACGCGGGCGAGGTCATCGCCTTGCTAGGCCCATCGGGGTCCGGGAAGACAACGCTCTTGAACGTCATAGGTTGCATTCTTGCCCCGACCGCTGGCCGGGTCGAACTGGACGGGGACGCGGTGTTTGACGGCAAATGGCTGCGCAGCGATCTGCGGCGGCTGCGGCTGGACAAGATCGGCTTCATTTTCCAGGCACATAACCTTCTGCCCTTTCTGACGGCAGAGGAAAATGTCTCGGTCGTATTGGATCTTGCCGGTTGGCCTGCGGAGAAGGGCCGCGCCCGTGCGCGCGAACTTCTGGATTATCTGGAGGTCGGACATCGCGCCAAGGTCAAACCCGCTCTCCTGTCAGGGGGAGAGGCCCAACGTGTTGCCATCGCCCGCGCGCTGGCCAACAGGCCCCGCATCATTCTGGCCGATGAACCCACCGCCGCGCTCGACAGTGGTCGGGCGCAACTTGTGATGGATCTCTTGCGTAAACTCGCAACCGAACAAGAGGCCTGCATCATTGCCGTGACCCATGACGAAAAGATCTTCGACCGCTTCGACCGCCTGATCCACCTGCGCGATGGTCGCCTTGTGGACGCCTGAACAAAGGAGAAGGCCATGCCCACCCGCACCCGTTCCCTGACTGTCGCTGCCATCGTCGCCATCGCTTTCGGTCTGCTGACCATCGTTTCGGGCGCACGCGCGCTTTTCTTCACAACTCAGAGCAATCCAGCGCTAGTAAAGTCTGGCAAAGTCTGGCAGCTTCACTCTAAACATTTCGAGAAGGAGCAGGTCCATGGCGGACCCTATTCTCACTTTGCCAGAGGTTGCGGTTTTGTTGAAGGTTGCCGAGAAAACTGTCTACACGATGGCGCAGACGGGCCAGATTCCGGCGTTCAAGGTGCGTGGGCAATGGCGGTTCAAACACGACGACCTTGACGCGTGGATCGACGAGCAAAAGGCTGCAACGAAAGCGAACATCGGAAAAGGTTCTTCGGATGTCTGAGCAGTTTTTTGAGAAGCCAATTCTGAATTCACCATACGCCTACCCAGCTAGGCATTGGGAACTTGATCCCGATGGCCAGCCGACCAATCGCATTCTAGACAATCGGCGACGCTCGGACCTCATCACTCCAGTTCCAAAGACCAAAAAGCAGCGGCAGAACACGAAACAGGGCGCACTGCTTCTTGGTGCAAACGACGATCTTTCGACGACAGATCAGGAATACAACCCAACCCCGATCATTAACGAGATCAGGGGCTATGTCGAAACCTGGCGCGGCCTGCCAAACCCTGATCAATGGCTGGTCACACCAGAGACCGCCCGCTTGTTGGAACATTGGCGGCACCACAAGTTCGAGGGCATCCGTCCGTTTTTTTGCCAGATTGAAGCGGTGGAAACTGCCATCTGGCTGACCGAGGTTGCGCCCAAGATGGGGCCGCGTGTCGCCAAGTTCTGGGCGCATATCAAGGGGGCGAACGAACAGGCCAATCCGGAACTGATGCGTCTTGCACTGAAATTGGCGACCGGTGCGGGCAAGACTACCGTGATGGCAATGCTGATCGCCTGGCAGACGGTCAACGCCGTGCGTCACCCGAACAGCAAACAGTTCTCGAGCCGGTTCCTTATTGTTTCGCCAGGCATCACGATCCGGGACAGGTTGCGTGTTCTGCTGCCGAACGATCCCGAAAGCTACTATCGCAGCCGCGAGATAACGCCGCCCGACATGCTGCGCGATATCCAGAGCGCCAAGATTGTCATCACCAACTACCATGCGTTCAAACTGCGCGAGAAACTTGTGATCGCCAAAGGTACGCGACAGGCACTTGAGGGCTGGCGCGGCGAGAAGGTTCAGACGCTGGAAACCGAGGGCGAGATGATCCAAAGGGTCATGGGCGACCTGATGGGCCAGAAGAACATCGTCGTTCTGAACGACGAAGCGCACCATTGCTATCGCGAACGCGTGAAGGATGCTGTCGGCGAGACAGAGGACGAGCTGAAAGGCGATGACAAGAGCGAAGCCAAGGAGAACAACGAAGCTGCCAGGATGTGGATTTCGGGGCTAGAAGCGGTCAAACGCAAGCTGGGGATCAGCCTGGTCTACGATCTGTCTGCGACGCCGTTCTTCCTGCGCGGTTCTGGCTACATAGAGGGAACGCTGTTTCCCTGGACGATGTCTGACTTCTCCCTGATGGACGCCATTGAGTGTGGCATCGTGAAACTGCCGCGTGTGCCGATTGCTGACAACATCCCAGGCGGCGACACGCCGAAGTTCCGCAATCTTTGGGAGCACATTGGCAAGAAGCTTCCAAAGAAAGGGCGATCTGCAGGTAAAGCACTCGATCCGCTCAGCCTGCCAGTAGAATTGCTGACCGCGCTTGAAGCCCTTTACGGTCATTACGAAAAGACCTTCCACCTTTGGGAGGAAGAAGGGATCGGCGTTCCGCCAGTTTTTATCGTCGTTTGCAACAATACGGCGACATCCGAACTGATTTACAAATACGTCTCAGGCTTTATTCGCGAAAAGGATGACGGAGAAAGCTCTGTGTTGGAAAATGGGCGACTTGCGCTGTTTCGCAACTACGACGACTTCGACAACCGGCTGCCGCGCCCAAACACCATCCTGATCGACTCCGCCCAGCTTGAATCCGGGGAAGCTTTGGACAAGGATTTCCGCGAAATGGCTGCGACGGAAATTGAACAGTTCAAGCGCGAAATGATCGAACGCACAGGCGACCTGCACGCTGGCGACAAGATCGATGAATCCACCCTGCTGCGCGAGGTGATGAACACTGTCGGCAAGAAGGGCAAACTCGGCGAACAGATCCGTTGCGTCGTATCCGTTTCCATGCTGACCGAAGGCTGGGACGCCAACACCGTCACACATGTTTTGGGTGTGCGCGCGTTCGGAACCCAGCTCTTGTGCGAACAGGTCGTCGGCCGGGCGCTGCGGCGTCAGTCCTACGAGTTGAACGATGACGGCCTTTTCAACGTCGAATACGCTGATGTCCTTGGCATCCCCTTCGATTTCGCCGCCAAGCCAGTGGTGTCACCTCCGGCCAAACCGCGCGAAACCGTCCGCGTGCACGCCGTCAAACCCGACCGCGACGCGCTAGAAATCACCTTTCCTCGAGTCGAGGGTTACAGGGTTGAGCTGCCGGATGAACGGCTCGAGGCAGATTTTGGCCCGGATCACGTTCTCGAACTGACGCCTCAGCTGCTTGGCCCATCCACAACCACCAATCAGGGGATCATAGGCGAAGGTGTGGACCTAAATTTGGAACATCTGGAGGACATGCGCGCGTCCACCATCCTGTTCCACTTGGCGCGACACTTGCTCTACACGAAGTACCGCGACCCGGGCGAGGAACCGAAGCTGCACCTGTTCGGCCAGCTGAAACGCATCACCCGCCAGTGGCTGGACGGTGGTTATCTGAAATGCACAGGCGGCACCTATCCCGCCCAACTGGTCTACAAGGAAATAGCCGACATGGCTGCCGAGCGGATCAAGGCGGCCATCACCTTGACCCTCCAAGGCGAACACCCGGTCAAGGCAATCCTCGACGCTTACAACCCCACCGGCACCACCGCCTTCGTCAATTTCACCACCTCGAAGGAACTTCGCTGGCAGACCCGCCGCGACAAGTCGCATGTCAACTGGGTGGTCTGCGACAGCGACTGGGAGGCAGAGTTTGCCCGGGTCGCCGAAAGCCACCCGCGCGTGATGTCATACGTGAAGAACCAGGGGCTGGGCCTCGAGGTGCCTTACCTCCACGGCTCCACCCCGCGCAAGTATATCCCAGACTTCATCGTCCAGATCGACGATGGCAGCGTCACTTCCGAAGGCATGCCCGACCCGCTGAACCTGATCGTCGAGGTCAAAGGCTACCGCGGCGAGGATGCCAAGGACAAGGCCAACACCATGCGCAGCTACTGGGTACCGGGCGTCAACAACCTTGAGAAATTCGGGCGCTGGGCCTTTGCCGAGTTTACGGCTGTCTATGAGATGGAAGAAGAGTTCAACAATCTGATAAAGAAGCATATTTCCGAAGGGGTACTGGCGTGAAAACCGAAGTCATTCAGCAACTCACCGTCAGTTTTGAAGTCCACGCACAGCAAACCGAGTCGGGAGTCGAGTATTGGCTCGCCCGCGATCTCCAGATTTTGCTCGGATATGCCAAGTGGGACAACTTCCTGAATGTGATCACCAAGGCAAAGACGGCCTGCGAGGTGTCTGGCCATGACGTCCGTGACCATTTTGCCGACGTCGGGAAAATGGTCGAACTCGGCTCCGGCAGCCGCCGCGAGATCGACGACATCATGCTCACCCGCTTTGCCTGCTACCTGATCGCCCAGAACGGCGACCCCGCAAAGTCCGAGATTGCCTTCGCCCAGACCTACTTTGCCATCCAGACCCGCCGTGCCGAACTGATCGAGCAGCGCATGCTGGAATCCGAACGCCTTGCTGCTCGCAAGAAGCTGACGGAAACCGAAAAGGAACTGTCAGGCGTCATCTATGAACAGACGGGTGGCAACCAGGACTTCGCAACGATCCGCAGCAAGGGCGACCACGCCCTGTTTGGCAAGTCCACTGCAGCGATGAAGTCGCATTGGAAGGTGCCGGACAATCGCCCCCTGGCGGATTTCGCGCCGACGATCATCCTGAAAGCCAAGGATTTTGCGACGGAAATCACGATTTTCAACGCCCGCGAACATAACATGCAGTCCGAACGGGCAATCTCGTCGGAACACTTCACCAACAACGACGCCGTGCGCAAAACGTTGCTCAGCCGCGGCATCCGTCCAGAATCCCTTGCACCCGACGAAGACATCAAAAAGGTGGAACGGCGCCTCGTCTCGGACGAGCGCAAGTCCCTGACAAAACCTGAACGACTGGAAGACTGACCCCATGGCCAAGAAACCCATCGAGGTCGAAACCCTCACCCACGACGCCACGCGCAAGAACATCCCGACGGCCGAGTTCGAAAGCCTGATGCGCGATCAGGACAAGACCCCCATCCAGCTTGCCTACGAACGCCGCAACCGCGATCTGGACCCGCAGTTGGTGTGGCGCGGCAAGGATGAGCAGGACTGGTCCGACCTGATCGTTCAGGCGCCCCCCTTGTATATCCAGGAAAAGGTCCACCCGAAGGTCATCATCGACGACCTGAAACGCGAAAGCGCCAACCGGGCCAAGGCGGCCAAAGACGCCCCGCAGTTCGACATGTTCGCCGATTTCAACGGCCTGCCCGATGCCGAGGCCGCGACCGAGTTCTACCAGCACGATCAGCACTGGTCGAACCGGATGATCTCGGGCGACAGCCTGTCGGTGATGGCATCCCTGGCCGAGCGTGAAGGCTTGCGCGGTCAGGTCCAGTGCATCTATTTCGACCCGCCCTATGGCATCAAGTTCAACTCCAACTTCCAGTGGTCCACCACCAGCCGCGACGTGAAGGATGGCGACAAGACCCATGTGACGCGCGAACCCGAACAGGTCCGCGCCTTTCGCGACACCTGGAAGGACGGCATCCATTCCTACCTGACCTACCTGCGCGACCGGCTGACCGTGGCGCGCGATCTGCTGAGCGACAGCGGCAGCATCTTCGTGCAGATCGGCGACGAGAACGTCCACCGCGTGCGGGCGCTGATGGACGAGGTGTTTGGGGATGACAACAACGTATCTCAGATCACATTCAAGAAGACCGGTGGCCAGAGTTCGGGTGCATTGGCAAACGTAGTGGACTTCATTCTTTGGTATTCAAAATCTGCATCAAAACTCAAATATCGACAGCTATTTGATGCAAAAAATCCAGGCGATGAAGGAGCCACAAACTACACTTGGATCGAAACTGAAATTGGCGAACGCAGACCGCTCACCGCAAAAGAAAAGCGTGGTGAGGAACCAATCCCTGATCGATCCAAGATCATGCAGCCATATCCGATGTTCTCTGATGGCCCGTCTGCACGGGATCAGCCAATGAAATGGCGTGGATCAGTCTATGAACCTTCAAGCAATTCGCACTGGAAGACTCACACCGCAGGCTTGAAAGTCGTCGCTGCGGCGGATCGGTTCGTGGCACAGGGAAAGACTCTTCGCTTTGTGAACTATTTAGAGGACTACAACGTAACTCCTCTCTTCAACATCTGGACTGATACGCAAACGAGCGGATTTGGCGCGGATCGACTATATGTCGTGCAAACTCTGCCCAAAGTCGTCGAACGCTGTATCCTGATGACCACCGACCCCGGCGATCTGGTGCTCGATCCCACCTGCGGCTCGGGCACCACCGCTTACGTCGCCGAACAATGGGGGCGGCGCTGGATCACCATCGACACCTCTCGCGTCGCCATCGCCCTCGCCCGGTCCCGCCTGATGGGCGCGCGCTATCCCTATTACCTGCTGGCCGACAGCGTCGAGGGGCAGCAGAAAGAGGCCGAGGTCACACGATCAATCCCCAAATCCACCCCCACCCACGGCAGCATCCGCCAGGGCTTCGTCTACGACCGCGTGCCGCACATCACGCTCAAATCCATCGCCAACAACGCCGAGATCGACGTGATCTGGGACAGGCTCCAGCCCGCCGTCGAAGACGCCATCGCCACCCTGAACGCCGCCCTTGCCGGCCACCCCACCCAATTCAAGGTGGAAACCGGTGGCCGCGCAGGCGCAAAGATCGACTTCACCGCGACGGGGCAGGTCAAGCTCCCCTCCGGCGAAATGGCCCCGGCGAACAGCTTCATGGAATGGGAAATCCCACGCGAGGCCCCTTCCGGCTGGCCCGCTACCGCGCAAGCCGCCCTGAAACAGTTCTGGGAGGCGCGCATCGCCCGCCAACGCGAAATCGACGCCAGCATCAGTGCCAAGGCCGAGTTCGAATACCTCTACGACAAGCCCTTCTCCGACAACGGCAAAACCCGCGTCGCAGGCCCCTTCACCGTGGAAAGCCTGTCGCCCCACCGCACCCTTGCCGTCGATTGGGATGACGAGCTGATCGACACCTACGAGGCCGCCGAGGGCAAGCGCAAGGCCGCCGAGGCCCCGCGCGACTTCACCGACTTCGCCCACATGATCCTGGAGAACCTGAAAGCCGCAGGCGTGCAGCAGGCGCACAAGGAGGACCGGATCACCTTCACCAGCCTGAAGGGCTGGCCCGGCAACTGGATCGCGGCCGAGGGCACCTTCATGGAAGGCGACACCCAGCGCCGCGCGGGCGTGTTCATCGGGCCGGAGTTCGGCACGGTGTCCCGCCCCGACCTTGTGGCCGCCGCGCGCGAGGCGGGCGATGCCGGTTTCGACGTGCTGATCGCCTGCGCCTTCAACTATGACGCGCACAGCAGCGAGTTCGACAAGCTGGGCCGCATCCGCATCCTGAAGGCCCGGATGAACCCCGACCTGCACATGGGCGGCGACCTGAAGACCACCGGCGTGGGCAACCTGTTCGTGATCTTCGGCGAGCCAGACATCCGGATCACCGCTGCTGGCGACGGCATGGTGCAAGTCCAGGTCTTCGGCGTGGACGTGTTCAAGCCCCAGACCGGCGAGGTGCAGAGCGAAGGCACCGACGGCATCGCCCTGTGGATGCTGGACACCGACTATAACGAGGAGTCGTTCTTCGTCCGCCACGCCTATTTCCTCGGCGCCAACGACCCCTACAAGGCGCTGAAAACCACGCTGAAGGCCGAGATCGACGAGGAGGCCTGGGAGAGCCTGTATTCGGATACGTCGCGTCCGTTCGCGAAGCCGAAGTCAGGCCGGATCGCGGTGAAGGTGATCAACCACCTCGGCGACGAGGTGATGAAGGTGTTTGCGGTGGAGTGATGAAAATTGGCGCGCTGATCCAGCACTACATCCCGATCATCTTTGAATACTGCGAAAAGCGGGATCATTCAGAGTTTGATCGGCTGTGTGATCGCGCCTATTCGAAGGCCACGCTGGACGTCAACTTTCCGTTCTGCAAGCCGGTCGAAGACATCTCGGCCGTGGAAAACCGGCGGTACTGGTCACAGATCTATGTCGTGCGCGGCAGAACCGTCCGCGTCACCAGCCAATGGTTCGACCCTCCGACCAGCAAGAGCCGATCCAGCCTCGTCCGGTATCTGGAACGACAGGGCATCGATGTGATCGAAGCTGCCCGCGCCGCGCCTGGGGGTGCAAGCAGTGACACCATGTCCGTCGACAGAACCGTGCGCGCTTCTCGGGGCCGGTTCAAAGGCAATGCCATCGGAAACGCCCAGAACCTGCTGGTGCGCAACATCCTAAGCAACTTCGGCGACGAGAGTTTTGGTCCAGAGCAATGGCAACAGGTGATCGACGCCTTTGGCAGGCGCTGCGCTTATTGTGGGCAGGACGGCGAGTTGCTGATGGATCATGTGGTGCCGATCAACAAGCAATCGCTTGGCGAACATCGGCTCGGTAACCTTGTCCCGAGTTGCAAGCCTTGCAACGCGAACAAGGGCGACAAGGATTTCCGCGCCTTCCTGTCCAATTATCCAGATCGGATTGCGCAGATCGAATCGCACATGGAACGCCACAACTATGTTCCGATCAGCGAAAACGAACAAATCCGGCAGATCATCGAGTTGGCGCACAAAGAGGTCGCGCAGGTTGCGGGCCGCTACATCGACATCATCAACACCCTGATGGCTGGACAGCGTCGCGCAGGGGGCGAGGACTGATGGAATTTCGGATCGCCGACACCTTTACCGACAGCCTCGGCCGCCTGACTGCGCAAGAGCAGAAGGCGGTCAAGACTACCGCTTTCGACCTGCAGCTCGACCCAACCTCGAACGGTCTGTCCTTCCACAAGCTCGACCGCGCCAAAGATACGAACTTCTGGTCCGTGCGGGTGAATGCAGACATCCGGATCATCGTCCATCGCACGGCCGCCAGCATCCTGCTTGTCTATGTCGATCACCACGACGATGCCTACAAATGGGCGGAACGGCGCAAGATCGAACGACACCCGACCACCGGCGCCATGCAGCTTGTCGAGGTGCGCGAACGGGTCGAAGAGGTGGAGATCTTCAAGCCGAGGGAAGTGGTCGCCCCAACACCTACCGCCAAACCTGCCGCTCGCTTGTTCGACAACCTGCGCAAATTCGAACTGATGGCCTTTGGCGTTCCCGAGGAATGGGTGAACGACGTCCGGGCGGCTACCGAAGAAACCCTGTTCGACCTCATCGAGCACCTGCCGCAAGAGGCGCAGGAAGCGCTGCTGAAGCTGGCCGTGGGCGAGAAAGTGCAACCACCCGAGCCAGCACCGGTTGAGGCGGACCCCTTTGCCCATCCCGATGCCCAGCGCCGTTTCCGTGTGCTGACCAATGCAGAAGAACTGAAGCAAGCGCTGGATTACCCTTGGGACAAATGGGCGGTATTCCTGCACCCCGCCCAAGCCGACCTGGTCGAGCGGTCCTTTAACGGCCCGACCCGAGTGTCTGGATCGGCAGGAACTGGCAAGACAATCGTCGCATTGCACCGTGCGGTCTATCTGGCGCGCGTCAACCCCAACTCCACTGTCCTGCTGACGACCTTTTCAAAGGCGCTGGCAAATTCCCTGCGGATCAAATTGGCCAGCTTGGTGGGTGGCGAGCCAGCCATCGCCGCCCGAATTGTCGTCAAGGCGATCTCGGCGGTTGGCTATGACCTCTATTCCGAACAGTTCGGCCAACCACAGATCGCGGCACCCGCGATGGTCCGTTCACTGATCATCAAGGCTGCATCGGAAATCGAAGGCCACCGCTTCTCAGCTCACTTCCTTGTGGGTGAATGGGAGGACGTTGTCGACGCATGGCAGCTGCGCACATGGGACGAATATCGGGACGTCTCGCGCCTTGGTCGAAAGACCAGGATCGGCGGCAAACAGCGCGAAGCTCTCTGGGCAATTTTCGAACGCGTGAGGGCGGGCCTGTTGGAACGACGCATTGTGACGTGGGCCGATGTATTTGGTCGATTGTCGGAAAGCATGGCCGCGAAGGGTAGCGGCCCCTTTGATTTTGCAGTGATAGACGAAGCGCAGGATCTGGGTGTGGCTGAAGCGCGGTTCTTCGCAGCAATCGCTAAAGGCCGAAATGATGGCCTCTTCTTCGCGGGCGATCTCGGCCAGCGCATCTTCCAGCAGCCGTTTTCGTGGAAGGCGTTGGGCCTTGATGTTCGCGGCCGTTCGCACACGTTGCGAATCAACTATCGCACATCGCATCAGATCCGGCTTCACGCTGACAGACTGTTGCCAGCGACCGTCTCTGACGTTGACGGAAACGCTGAGGGACGGCGTGGCACAGTGTCGATGTTCGACGGCCCGCCGCCTATAGTCGTGGCGTGCACGGATGCTAGCAATGAGTGCAGCATCGTCGGCGATTGGATCAGCGCACGGCTGAGGGAGGGCTGTGCGCCCAGTGAGGTGGGCGTTTTCGTGCGGTCCGATGCGGAACTGAAACGCGCTCGGGCTGCGGTGAAGGCTGCAGGTGCGCGCGCCGTTGAACTGAACGACAAGGTCGAAGTCGAAAATGGAGCTGTCGCCATCAGCACGATGCATTTCACCAAGGGCCTGGAATTCCGATCAGTCGTCGTCATGGCCTGCGACGACGATGTTATTCCGCAATCGGACCGCATTGAATCGGTGGCTGATGATGCTGACCTTGAAGAGGTCTACAACACCGAACGGCACTTGCTTTATGTCGCATGCACCCGTGCGCGCGACCATCTTTTGGTAACGGGCATCACGCCGGTGTCCGAGTTCGTCGATGATTTCCTCAAAGGGTCTTGATCAGACCGATTGATCAGGCAGGGTAGTGGCTCGGTGAAAGCTGAGGCCCCCCGGCATGGTTCCTCCCGGGCGCAATCTGTATACGGGGGGGCTGAGCGCGGCATTTCGCTAGCGACTGGCTTCTTCACCGGGGAATCCACTTGGAAGCCACCCCGGCGGCCCTGCGGGAAATTGTGACTCAATTTCAGAACCTTACCCGACAGCATCGGTGGCCAGGGTGGATTCCTTTTGGAAGCCACGGAGTCCACTTGGTGGGTTCATTTGGCCAGAAAAGCCATCTTCGGAAGCCACCCTCAGGCCAGATCGGCAGAACACCTTGATTCCACGCCACAAAATGGATTGACATTTCTAGCCCCCTTGACGTACCCCTTGATTGTCGAAGAGTTGCGCCCGGAGGAAACCCCTCGCGGGCGCTTTTGCTTTCCCCCATCGCGGACCCTGACACAGCAACCGGCGTTTGCCGGGGCTTGCATTGGTCTGTCCGCCCTGCCCCGGATCCGAACCCCAACCATGGACCTTGTCTTTGCGCCGAGCCAGATCGAGAGCTGGCCGATCGACCGGCTGCGCCCCTATGCCCGCAATGCCAAGATCCACGGCACGGACCAAGTCGCCAAGATCGCGGCAAGCATGGCCAAGTTCGGCTGGACCGTGCCTTGCTTGGTGGCTGACGATGGCGATCTGATTGCGGGCCACGGTCGGGTGCTGGCCGCCATCATGTTGGGGCTGACCGAGGTGCCGGTGATCCGGCTTGGCCATCTGGATGAAGCGGAGCGCCGGGCGTACCGGATCGCGGACAACAAATTGACCGAGTTGGGCGAATGGGACGAGGCAATGCTGCGCGACGAGATCGCGGGGCTGCTGGCCGAGGATTTCGACCTTACGCTGCTGGGCATCAGCGAGGATGATCTCGATGCGCTGTTGCGGGATCCCGATGCGCTGGGCGGCGATGGCCCCGTCGAGGGCGAGGACGACGTTCCGGAGTTACCGGTCACCCCGGTCTCAGTGGCGGGTGACCTTTGGCAGCTTGGATCGCACCGGCTGATCTGCGGCGACAGCACCTCTGCCGATGTCGTCGGGCGGCTGCTCGGCGGCGTGAAGCCGTTGCTGATGGTGACGGACCCGCCTTACGGCGTGGAGTATGACCCAAGCTGGCGCAACCAGGCAGGAGCGGCCAATACCAAGCGCACCGGCAAGGTGCTGAATGACGACCGTGCCGATTGGCGCGAGGCTTGGGCACTGTTCCCGGGCGATGTCGCCTATGTCTGGCACGGCGCGCTTCACGCGGCGACGGTTGCTGAAAGCCTCTTGGTTGCAGGCTTCGCCATCCGCTCGCAGATTATCTGGGCCAAGGACCGGCTGGTCCTCAGCCGCGGCGATTACCACTGGCAGCACGAACCCTGCTGGTATGCCGTCCGCGCCAAGGGCAAGGGGCACTGGGCGGGCGACCGCAAGCAGACCACGTTGTGGCAGATCGCCAACCGCGATCAAGATGCCGACACGGTGCACGGTACGCAGAAGCCTGTCGAATGCATGCGGCGCCCGATCCTGAACAACTCCAGCCCCGGTCAGGCGGTATTTGAACCCTTCATGGGATCCGGCACCACGCTGATCGCGGCCGAAACTACCGGGCGCGTCTGCTTCGGCGTGGAACTGAACCCGGCCTATGTCGACGTGGCCGTGGAGCGCTGGCAGTCATTTACCGGCCAGGAGGCCGTGCTGGTGGAAACCGGCGATAGCTTCGCCGACCTGAAGGCGAAAAGGCTGGCGGCATGAACGCGCCCCTGCTGCCGGGCCGGATTGAACATTGGCCACTCGCCCGGCTGAAACCCTACGCCCGAAACGCCAAGACCCACGACGCCGGTCAAGTCGTGAAGATCGCCGCAAGCATGGCTGAGTTCGGCTGGACCGTGCCAGTGCTGGTGGCGGCCGACGGGGAGTTGATCGCGGGCCATGGTCGCATCCTGGCCGCCGCCCACCTTGGCCTGTCCGAGGCCCCGGTCATCGTGCTGGGGCATCTGACCGAGGCGCAGCGCCGGGCGTATCGCATCGCCGACAACAAACTGACTGCGTTGGGCGGCTGGGACGAGGCCCTGCTGCTGCAGGAACTGCAGGCGCTGCTGGCCGAGGACTTCGACCTCGGGCTGATCGGTATCCCCGAGGATGAACTGGATGCCCTGCTGCGCGCGGGCGACGAGGACAGGACGGTGATCGACGACGATGCCGCCGATGCCATCCCCGATCCACCTGCCGAACCCATCACCAAGCCGGGTGACATCTGGGCGCTGGGCAAGCACCGGCTGTGCTGCGGCGACGCCACCGATGCGGACGCCGTCGCTAGACTGATGCAGGGCGAACGGGCCACGCTCATGTTCACCTCACCGCCCTACGCCCAGCAGCGCGACTACGGCGCCGCCAAGGAAAAGGTCGGCGATTGGGATGCGCTAATGCAGGGCGTGTTCGCCACGGCACGGGTCAAAACGGACGCGCAACTGCTGGTCAACCTCGGCCTCGTGCACCGCGACAGCGAATGGCAGCCCTATTGGGAAGGATGGGTCGAATGGATGCGCGCCTCTGGCTGGCGGCGATTTGGCTGGTATGTGTGGGATCAGGGCCCCGGTTTGCCGGGCGACTGGAACGGCCGCCTGGCTCCGTCGCACGAGTTCATTTTCCACTTCAACCGCAGCCCGCGCAAACCGCACAAGACGGTCCCGTCCAAACACGCGGGCGAAACCCTCGGCGGCGGTGGGCTGCGCGGAGCCGACGGCACCGTCCACGCCAAGACCGGCACCGGCAACGCGATCCAAAGCCATCGCATTCCCGACAGCGTCTTCAGAATCATGCGCCACAAGGGCGGGCTGGGCGCGGCCGGATCGCACCCGGCGGTCTTCCCTGTAGCGCTGGTCGAGGCCGTGCTGACAGCGTTCTCGGATCCGGGCGACCTGATCTACGAGCCGTTTTGCGGCTCCGGCACCCAGATCGTTGCCGCCGAACGGGCTGGGCGGCGGTGTTTCGCAATGGAATTGGACCCGGTTTACTGCGACGTCGCCGTGCGGCGGTGGGAGATGGCGACGGGGCGAAAGGCGCAGTTGGAAGATCGCAACAAGACCACCATTGGCAAGGAGACACGAAAGACATGATCATCGATAACCCGATCTGGCGAAACGCCGACCTCATTCGGATCATTCCGATCACACGCGCGGACCTGAACCAGGCCATATCCCGAAACGACTTTCGGCCTGAAAACACACCCAAGCCCGGAAAGCCGCGCTGGTACGGCTGGAGAGACGTGGTGTTGGTTGCTGCCGCACAGGACTTGCGCAAACTTGGCTTTGGTCCGTCGATCGCATTTGGGCTGGTGCAAAACTATCTGTCACCGTTTCTGCGGGCTAGCATAGACGCCCCGGACGATTGCGCAGGAGTGCTTTGGCTTATCCACCCAAGTGACGACCATCTCAACATTGAGACCCCGTGTGAGTTCCTGCGGCACACCGAATACGAGGAACTCCTTGTCACGCCAGACGAGAGCGCTTGCATCATCGTGAATATCGGTCGCATTGCAGCCCGCGTTCGCAATGACCTGCAGGCGACCGAGACTGCCAAGGTCATCCGTGAGGAATTTCAAATCACAGGACCGGTGATGTGACCCAATCGCGCCGCATGTCGCTGATCGAAGCCGTCACCAATGTGGCGGTGGGCTATGTGCTCGCCGTCACCACGCAGATCTTGGTGTTTCCACGGTTCGGCCTAAACTCGAGCCTTTGCGAGAACCTGGCGCTGGGCGCGGTCTTCGTCGGCATATCGCTCCTGCGCAGCTACGCGCTGCGCAGGCTGTTCGAGCAATGGCGATAACAGCGGGGCATCAGGCAGCCTCGATTTTGTACACGGTGCCTCTGCCCGCGACCTTCTCCGAGGTAATCGGCAGGTTCAGCTTCTTCTTGAGACCGCCCGAGATCAGGCCTCTCGCCGAATGCGCCAACCACCCCGTCGCTTCGACTATTTCGGCGATGGATGCGCCCTCGGGACGCTGAATGAGTGCGATGATCTCCGCCTGCTTGGTGCCGGCGCGGATGGCGACCGGCTTCGGCGTGGAAGGGTTCGGGGAAGCTTCGGACGCATCCTTAGGCCCAGTGACCAGCTCCAGCTTTGCCTTGCGCGCGCTGGCGACGGCGCTGGCCACCACCGGCTCGATCCCGATGGCTTGCAGCCCGGCCTCAGTCGCGATCAGCGTGGTGCCGTGGCCGTCGCCGGTTTCACGCCACATCGGCTCGCCGCGCCGCAGGTTGGCCTCGACCTCTTCCAGCCAGCCGCGGGTGATCATCGCGGTGACCGCCTTCTGGGCGGCGGCGCCATGCAGGCCCTCGGGCAGTGGCATGGCGAGATTGCAGGGGCGGGTCGCGGCGCGGCTGAGGACGACGGTTTGGGTGTCGGTGAGTTTGGGCATCTTGGCCTCCTGTCATGGAATGGGGCACGGGGTGGGCCGGAACGGCGCACGCAAGTGGTCGAACTGGCCTCAGGCGATGAAGAGCGCAACGCAAGCTGGGCCAATTCGCGCCGCCGCTATGATGTCGCCTATGGCATCCGTCGCGCCGATGATCTCGCGGCGGTGGTGGCGTTCTTCGAGGCCCGCAACGGCCGCCTACACGGCTTCCGCTACAAGGACTGGGCCGACTACAAATCTGCCCTGCCGTTGCAGGCGATCACTGCAACCGACCAGCAGATCGGCACCGGGACCGGTAGCCTGCAAACCTTCCAACTGGCGAAACGCTACACCTCCGGCGCGCAGACATGGGTGCGGACCATCGCCAAGCCTGTTGCCGGAACTGTCCGCGTAGCGCTGGGCATGGTCGAACAGATGTCAGGCTGGACCGTGGACACGACGACTGGCGTCATCACTTTTACCACCGCGCCTGCCAATGGCGTCATCGTCCGCGCTGGCTTCGAATTCGATGTGCCGGTGCGCTTCGACAGCGACAGCCTCGACGTGACCCTCGATTTTGAACGGCTCGGATCGATCACCGCCATCCCGCTTCTGGAAATCCGCAGATGAAAAACCTCTCGCCCGCGCTGCAGGCCCATCTCGATGACGGCACCACGACCTTGTCCTGGTGCTGGCGGATCAGCCGCGCCGACGGCGTGGCCCTGGGCTTCACCGATCATGATCGCGCACTGGCATTTGATGGCACCGCGTTTGAACCCGAAAGCGGGTTTGCCGCCTCGGAAATCCGCGCGGGTTCCGATCTGGCCGTTGATGCGCAGGATGCCACCGGCGTGCTGACCTCCGACCGGATCACGGAAACCGACATCCTCGACGGGCGCTGGGACAATGCGGCGGTCGAGCTGTGGCGGGTCAATTGGGCGGATACTAGCCAGCGCGCGCTTTTGCGCCGGGGCGCGGTCGGGCAAATCCGGCGCGGGCGCATGGCCTTCGTGGCTGAGGTTCGTTCGCTGGCGCATGTGCTGGGCCAGACCGTGGGGCGCACGTTTCAGGCGGGATGCGATGCAAAGTTGGGCGATATGCGCTGCGGCATCGATCTGGAGAACGCAATCTACAAGGGCAACGGTGCCGTCACCGACCTCTTGCGCGACCGGGCGTTCATGGCCTCGGGGCTGTCTGCGTTTGATGCGGGCTGGTTCACCTCCGGCACCCTGACCTGGACCAGCGGGGCAAATGCAGGGCGCGTCACTGAGGTGCTGGCGCATGGGCTGGATGGCAGCATCGCCAGCCTGACCCTGCTGGAAGCGCCGGTGCGTGCCATCGCCGAGGGTGAAGGCTTTATCGCCCGGGCAGGTTGCGACAAGCGGATCGCCACCTGCAGCGCCAAGTTCGCGAATGTCCCCAATTTCCGGGGCTTTCCCAACATCCCAGGCCAAGACGCCGTGCTGCGTTATGCCAGCCAGGACGGCGGCCATGAAGGAAACGTTCTGTGAATTGCGCTGATCCCGTCTTGGTTATCGCCGCCGCCCGCAGTTGGCTTGGCACGCCCTACCATGATCAGGCCAGCCTGCGTGGCGTCGGTTGTGATTGCCTCGGCCTCGCGCGTGGCGTCTGGCGCGAGGTGGTCGGCGACGAGCCATTCCCGATCCCACCCTATAGCCGGGATTGGGGCGAAACCGGACCGCGAGAAGTGTTGGCCGAAGGCGCGCGGGCGATGATGCCGGAAATCTTACCCGCTGAGGCTGGACCCGGCGCGCTGGTACTGTTCCGGATGGCCCCACGCGCCATCGCCAAGCATGTCGGGATCCTGACCGCGCACGACCGTTTCATCCACGCCTATGAACGCCTCGGCGTCGTCGAGGAAGTCCTGACCCCTACATGGGCGCGCAAGATCGCCTTCACCTTCCTCTTCCCACAAGACTGAGACCTCACATATGGCAACTCTTGTTCTCGGCGCCGTCGGCTCCGCGATTGGCGGCGCATTTGGCGGTGCCATACTCGGCTTTTCCGGTGCCGCGATCGGTGGTTTCATCGGGTCCACCATTGGGTCGGTCGTCGACAACTGGATCGTGTCATCCCTTGCCCCGGCCCAACGGATCGAGGGCGCGCGGCTCGACAGCCTGCGCATCACGTCCTCCACCGAAGGGGCCGTGATTCCGCGCCTGTTCGGCCGGATGCGCATCGGCGGCAACATCATCTGGGCCACGGATTTCCGCGAAGAGGTCAACACAACCAGCCAGGGCGGCGGCAAGGGTAGCGGGCCAAAAGTCACGACCACCGAATACCTCTATTACGCCAGCTTCGCGGTGGCCCTGTGCGAGGGCGAGATCACCGGCATTGGGAGGGTCTGGGCCGACGGCAAACCAATGGACCTAACGGGGATCACTTGGCGCTGGTATCCCGGCGACGAGGTGCAGGGCCCCGATCCGTTCATCTCGGCCAAAATGGGTGCCGCCAGCACCCCCGCCTACCGTGGCACCGCCTATGTCGTGTTCGAGGAACTGAACCTCAGCGCCTTCGGCAACCGTCTGCCGCAGATCAGCTTCGAGGTATTCCGCCCGCTGGCCGATCCCGACACTGCAGAGGGGCTGGTGAAAGCGGTGACGATGATCCCGGCCTCGGGCGAGTTCACCTATGCGACCGCCCCGGTCAAAAAGACCACGGGTTCAGGTGGTGCCACTTTGGCCGAGAACCTGAACGCAATCACCGACACCGCCGACATCGTGGTGGCGCTGGACCGGCTCCAGTCCCTCGCTCCGGCGGTGGAAAGCGTCAGCCTGGTGGTCGCGTGGTTCGGCGATGACCTGCGCGCCGGGAACTGCATGGTGCGTCCCGGCGTCGAGGTGGACACAAAGACGACGACGCCGTCGGCTTGGGTTGTGAACGGCGTCAGCCGTGCGAGCGCGTTTCTGGTTAGTCGCGACGCCGAGGACCGTCCGGTCTATGGTGGCACGCCTGCGGATTTCGCGGTGGTGCAGGCAATCCAGGAGATGAAGGCGCGCGGGTTGCGGGTCACCTTCTATCCCTTCCTGCTGCTGGACGTCCCGCCCGGCAACACGAAGCCCAATCCCTACAGCGCCGATGCGGCCACCTCGGGCCAGCCGACATTCCCCTGGCGCGGCCGCATCACCTGTTCCCCGGCGGCTGGCTTTGCCGGATCGGTCGACAAGACTGCAAGTGCGGCGACGCAGATTGCAGCCCTGTTCGGGACGGCGACACCCGCCAACTTCAGCGTGTCGGGCACCACTGTCAGCTGGACCGGCCCTGTCGGGGAATGGTCGCTGCGCCGGATGATCCTGCACTATGCCCATCTGTGCATAGCCGCCGGGGGCGTCGATGCCTTCCTGATCGGCTCAGAAATGCCCGGCCTGACCACGATCCGCTCGGGCGCCAGCATCTATCCGGCGGTCACCGCGTTCAAATCCCTCGCCGCCGATGTGCGGGCGATCCTCGGCGCTGGGCCCAAGATCGGCTATGCCGCTGACTGGTCGGAGTACTTCGGCCACCATCCGGCCGATGGGTCGGGCGACGTGTTCTTCCACCTCGACCCGCTCTGGTCGGACGCCAACATCAACTTCATCGGCATCGATAACTACATGCCGCTGTCCGATTGGCGCGACGGTTTCGATCATGCCGATGCGTCGCTTGCCCCGGCGATCTACGACCAGGACTATCTGCAATCCAACATCACCGGCGGCGAAGGCTTCGACTGGTTCTACGCCAGTGCTCTTGACCGGACAGCGCAAATCCGCACGCCGATCACGGACGGCGGTGTCGGCAAACCGTGGGTCTTTCGCTTCAAGGATCTGCGCGCCTGGTGGCAAAACCCGCATTTCAACCGCCCGGGCGGGGTGGAGAGCGGCACGCCGACGGCATGGATACCGCAATCCAAGCCGATCTGGTTCACCGAACTGGGTTGCCCGGCGATTGACCGCGGGACCAATCAGCCCAACGTGTTCTTTGATCCCAAGTCGTCCGAGAGCTTCACGCCCTATTTCTCGCGCGGCTGGCGCGATGACGCGATCCAGCGGGCTTACCTGGAAGCAACCTATCTGTTCTGGGGTGCCGGGGCGAACAACCCGACCTCCTCGGTCTATGGCAACCGGATGGTGCATATCTCCGAATGCGCCGCCTGGACCTGGGATGCCCGGCCCTATCCGTTCTTTCCTGGCCTCACCGACGTCTGGACCGATGGGCCGAACTGGCGGTTGGGGCATTGGCTGACTGGGCGGCTGGGGGCTGTATCGCTAGCAGCCCTTGTCCGTCACCTCTGCCTGCGCGCGGGAATGCCGGAAGAGCTGATTGACGTCTCCGGCCTCTGGGGTGCGGTCGAGGGCTATGTGATCTCGGCGCTGGAAGCCCCGCGCGCCTCAATTTCCACGCTGGCCAGGCATTTCGGCTTCGATGCGGTCGAAAGCGAGGGCCGCATCAAGTTCCTGATGCGGGGCCGGATTGCCGGTCTGACCATTACGCCCGACAGCATGGTGGCACCCGCCTCCGCGCAGGGCGATGTGATGGAACTGACCCGCGCGCAGGAAACCGAACTGCCGCAGGCGCTGAAGTGGCAAGTCGCGCGGGCCGACGAGGACTATGACGCGGCACAGGTCGAAGCGCGGCGCATCACTGTCGACACCACCCGCATCGCCTCTGAATCCTTCCCGATGGCCATTCCGCCCGAAGAAGCCGAGCGCCGCTGTCGCCGCGCTCTGATGGAGGCGTGGGTTGGCCGCGAAAGTGCCGTCTTTCGCCTGCCGCCCTCGCGCCTGGCGCTGGATCCTTGCGACGTGATCCTCTTGGACCACAATGGCCGCCTGACGGAACTGCGCCTGGTGTCCATCGCGGACTCCGACCTGCGCAGCATCGATGCGGTGCGGCAGGACCGGGCGGTCTATGATCTGCCGCCCGGCGAACCACGCCCTGCGTCCTTGTCGACGCCCACGGTCTTTGGCGCACCAGACATCGTGCTGCTGGACCTGCCGCAGCTGCGCGAGGATCAGCCTGCACACCGGCCCTTGGTCGCGGCCCATGCCAAGCCATGGCCCGGCGAAGTGGCGGTCTACCGCAGTGCCGCGACGGATGGCTTTGCCCTACTGACCACCTTTGGCACCCGGGCGCGCATGGGTGTGCTGGCGGCAGATTTCTACGCGGGGCCGGTCTCGCGCTTCGATCTTGGCAATGCGCTGGTCGTCGATCTCAATTCTGGCACGCTGGAGAGCGTCACGGACATCACCTTGCTGGGTGGAGCCAACGCGCTGGCCGTCGAGACCGGCGCTGGGCAATGGGAAATTGTCCAGGCTGGTGTGGCCGAGTTGATCGCGCCCGGGCGTTATCGGCTGACCCGCCTGCTGCGGGGCCAGCGCGGAACAGAAGGTGCCATCGTCAGCATGGTGCCAACCGGCGCGCGGGTGGTCGTGCTAGACACGGCCGTGACACCCTTGCCGATTTCCGAGGCCGATCTGGGTCTGCCATGGAACTGGCGCATCGGCCCTGCGTCGCGCCCTGTCAGCGACGAGACCTTTGTCGCCACCACCTTCACGCCCGAGGGCGCGGGGCTCCGGCCGTTTTCGGTCGCGCACGTCGAGCAACCGTGGCGCATCGCCCGCAGCCCCGGCGATTTGACGATCCGCTGGACGCGCCGGTCGCGGTCGTTGGCCGCCGATACCTGGGGCGCTGGCGAGGTGCCCCTGGCTGAGGACAGCGAGGCTTACGCGGTCGACATTCTGGACGGGTCAGTTGTCAAGCGATCCTTGACGACTGCCACGACCAGCGTCCTCTACACCGCCGCGCAGCAGACCGCCGATTGGGGGGCGCCCCTCGGCCCCGGCCAATCCCTCGCCATCCGCATCTACCAGCTCTCTGCCTTGATCGGCCGAGGCGCTGGGCGATCTGTCACACTCAGCTTCTGAAAGCGTACCCATGTCCGACATCACCACCCACCTCCTGCTGCCCTACATTCTGGCATCGCAGGCGCAGAAGCATGTCACCCACAACGAGGCGCTGCGGCTGCTGGATGCCATGGTGCAGCTGTCGGTGCTGGATCGCACTCATACCGCGCCGCCCGCCAGCCCAACCGATGGCGACCGGCATATCGTGGCATCCGGGGCGACCGGCCTTTGGACTGGCTGGGATCTGAACATCGCCTTCTGGGTCGATGGGGTCTGGATGCGTCTGGTGCCACGCCCCGGCTGGCTGGCATGGATCGCGGATGAGGCGGTCTTCGCCGTGTGGAATGGGTCGACCTGGGATCCAGTCGGCGAACCGGTGGATGTGTCGGATGCCGTGTTCAGCTTGGTGAACGACGCCGATCCGACAAAGAAGGCACTGTTTTCGCTGTCCGGGATCACGACCGGCACGACACGGACCTTCACGCTGCCGAACACCTCGTCGGAACTGGCAATTCTTGCTGGCACGCAAACCTTCAGCGGCAACAAGACCTTCTCCGGCACATTGACCGCCTCGGGTACAGTTACCGTGTCGGCGGCAGCGGCCACCATCGGCACGGCGACAACGACTGCCACCTACGGGATGGGCACAGGTGCCACGACCACTGGCGTCACCAAGACCCTGAATCTCGGGACCGGCGGGGCTTCGGGGTCTACCACCGTCGTGAACATCGGCTCCGCCACCGCTGGGTCGGGCGGCACGACCGTGGTGAACACTCCCACAGTCACCTTCGCCAATGCGGTGACGCAGGTTGGCATGCCCCAGGCCAACCTGACTGCGCAATTGCTGGGCCTCGGCGGGGCGACAGCTGACAGCTACAATCGCTTGTCGATGAACACCCCGGCGGTGCTGATCAACAACGCAGGCGCCGGGATCGAGGCGACAGTGAACAAGGCGGCGGCCGGGAACGATGCTGCCTTCGCCTTCAAGACCGGCTTCTCAGCGCGGGCGTTGATCGGCCTCCTGGGCAACGATGATTTCAGCTTCAAGGTCAGCCCGAACGGCTCAGCCTTCTTTGACGCGATCCGGATCGACCGCACCTCGGGCCGGGTCGAACTGCCTGAACCGGTGGTGATGCCTGCCCTCTCCGCCGCTCCGGACCCGCCGCCTGCAGGCAAGCTGGCCGTCTATGCCCGCGACCGCGCCGGGGCTGGATGGCTCGATGTGCAGCGCCCCTCGGGCCGGTTCTTTCCGCTGCAGCCGCACTTCGGGGTCAACCGGATTGCGACATGGGCGCCCTCGACCAGCACCACCATCAACACCAACGGCATGCCGCGCACCGCCGTCGGCACCGTCGCCACGCCGACACTGACCACCACCAACCTGTCGACCAGCATGCGGCGCTGGCGGGTCACAAGCGCAGCGACAGTCGATGCGGTGGCCGAAGAACGCTCGGCAGGCTGGGTCTGCTGGCGCGGCAATGCGGCAGGCTTGGGCGGGTGGAGCTATGTCAACCGCCTGTCGCTGACGACCCTTCAGGCAACAGGCATGGGGTTCTTTGGCCTCTATGGCTCGACGGCGGCACTGGCGACGACTCTGACCTTGGCAGCCGCGATCAATGCGGTCGGCATCGGCTTCCAGCGCGGCACCCATACCAACTGGCAGCTGGTGCACAATGATGGCGCGGGCGCGCCGACGCTGATCGACCTTGGGGCCAGTTTCCCGGTGGCCAGCATGACCAACGTGCTGACGCTCTACATCGCCGCCGCGCCAAACGGGGCCGACATCGGCGTGCGGGTGGTCGAGGAGGTCAGTGGGGCGGCCGTCGAGTTCACCATCACCACCGACATGCCCGCTGCCACCCAACTGCTCAGCCCACGCAACTACATGAACACCGGCGCGACAGCGGCCGCCGTCGCCTACGACTGCGCGGGCGTCTACGTCGAGACCGATTATTGAACCGCAGGTCCGCGAAAGCGAAGGATATCAACATGACTGAACGAACGTCGCTTCTGCATGAGGTCGGCCAGGCCTTCCGCGAAAACGGCCTGACAGCCGCCATCACTGCGCTGGTCGGTGGAAGCCTGGCCGTCGCCGCCACCGTCAACCGCGCCGTCGGCGGGGCCCCGGCCTCAAAGCACATGCTGGGCACAGCGTTTGACATTGCCATGTCGAACCACGATCCCGTGGCTTTCGCCGAGGCCGCTCGCGCGGTCGGTTTCCTCGGCTTCGGAACATATCCTCGGTCGGGCTTCATGCACATCGATCTCGGACCAGCCCGCAGCTGGGGAGAGCCGTTTCCAGTGCGCCGGGTGCCCTTTGTCGTGGAGACGCGCCCAGCGCGCGAGGCGCTTGCCGAGAGCCGCACCCTGCGCGGCACCGGGGCCGCGGGCGTGGCAACTGTGGGCGCAGCTGGCGTCGAGGTCGCGCAGGAGGTGCTGGCCGAGGCGCAGGGCGCGGTTCTGCCGCTGCTGCCCTATCTCGACACGCTACGCTGGCTCTTTATCGCGCTGGCGCTGGGCGGGATCGCGGTCGCCGTCTGGGCGCGGGTCGATGACTGGAAGAAGGGCCTGCGCTGATGTGTGGCTCTTTGCTGATCGGAGCCCTCTCCCGGCCATGGGCGCGGCAAATGGTGGCCCTCGCCCTTGCCGCACTCACCATCACCCTGTTCATCCTCAACTTTCGCCGCACAGCCGAGCGCGCTGGCCGCGCCGCCGAGCGGTTAGACCAACTGGAGCGTCACGATGCCGTTCACCGCCAGATGCTGGACGCAGCCGCGCGCCGCCCTCGCAGCCGCGACGATCTTCTTGACCGCCTGCGCGGCGGGGAATTCTGACACCCCGCGGCGAGCCTGCCCGCCTCTGGTGGAGTACAGCCGGGCCGAGCAGGCGCGCGTCGCGACAGAAGTGGCCGCGCTGCCCGGGGGGGCCGTGATTGCTGAATGGCTGGCCGATTATGCTGTGCTGCGCGCGCAGGCGCGGGCGTGCCAGACACCTTGAACCCCGACACATCAAAATCGCCTTGGCCGGACGGCCCAGCGCGCACTAAGCTGGCCACATGGACCCCGACGATGAGAAGCGTATTGCGGCAAAGCTGGCCAAGATCATGGCCATGCTTTGCGTGCGCAACACGCAGCTCGAAACGCTGCATGCCGGCCTGACCCCCATCACGCGGACCGGCGACTACTCTGACGTCGTTGTTCTGGATGCCGATGGCCGCCGCATCCCTTGGACCGAAGTCTCGCGCTTCGATGAAGATGAAATGCGCGCGCTGATGCGCGACATCGTCAACCGCCTTTATACGTTTCACCTGCATGCAGACGAACCCAAGCTCCAAGCGACCATCGAACGCTGGATGGGCGTTGCGGACAAGTGGGATGCACCGGAGATCGATCCAAGGATGATCAGCAGCAGCGCGAAGCCTCTATAAGGCGCGATGAACCCTGCAAGTGCGGCTGTTCATGGCAGGACGGCCGGGCATGGTTCACGCAGGCACGAATTGGGAAAGGCAGTGCTTCAGTTAGGACCTACAGGCACAACTTCGGCCTGGTTCCAACATCCTGAAATTCGTGCCTTGCCTGCACCTTGCGATCACGCGCTGCCCGGGAAGCCAGCTTTGCCCGAGAGCACTCAGAGTTCGAAACGTTTCAGATAGGCTTCAATCTCTCCGACCAATCCCTGATCAACCCCTGCCTTTGCGCGCAATTCACCCAGAGCGGCCTGCGCTTTCGCCAAGCCCGTCCATTCGATGTCCGGCGCATTGGGCGCAAACCAGCGTTCACGAAGCCAGGCATCAAATTGACCGCGCTCTTTCGGGGAGAGCAGAGCAGGCGCATGGAGCGCCACAAGGCGTCTACCCAGCTGACGCAGACGCGCGTCTGTGAGGGTCGCAGCAATCTCCTGACGCCGCAACCAGTCAGCGCGCTGGAACTCGGTTAGCAGGGCTTTGTCTGCGTGGCTGTAGAACCCGCCGAAGATCTGCTTTTCAACCGGGGGCGGTGGGGCTTCCGGATCCTGCGGGAAGCGCGCGGCCAGCGCATTGCCCACGCGGCCTCTGAAATCGGGTGACTGCGCGATGACCTCTGCGCGTTGGATTTGCACGGGGCTCGGGGTGTGCACAGCGAGAAGCGCGGGCGATTTGTTGGTGGCAAGAGAGCGGATGATCTTCGGCGTTGCGTCCACTGCTGCAAAGATCGTGGCATCATCGGCGGCCAGCAGATCGGCGGGGTCGGCAGCGTCGAGGTCGAAGAACGCAGCCTGATTGGCATTACTGGCCGACGTGCCGCAAAAGCAGCCGATCGTGGCGCGGGGCGGGCCGCCGCCAAAACGCTCGACCAGCGCCATGGGCTGGAAGCTGGCAAGCCGGGTCTGCACGGCAGTTTTGTCCCGGTTGGACAGGATCTCTGCCCAAAGCTCTGGCGCGCGCTGGGCGATCAGCCGTCCGAGATGAATTGTCGCCTCAACATCACCAAGCGCATCATGGGCGTTATGAGCGACGAAACCGTTCAGCGGGGCCAAAAGGTCAAGCTTGAAGCGCACGCGACCCGTCTCATCCACCGGCCACTCGAACAGATCAGGATGTCGGTACCAGACGGCATAAAGCGATGTCAGCACATCAAGCCGCGTGTTGCCATTGAATTGGGTCGCGAAAATATCCGGCTGCAAGTTCTGGAAAAAAGCCTGGCGCAGCATCTCCTCGTCGAAATGGATGCTGTTAAACCCGGTCCATGTCGCGGGCGACCACCGCTCGATCAGAGCGGCGATCTCTTGGGTGAACTCAAAGTGGCTCGGTAGGGTCGGATCAACGAGTTGCGCTGGGCGCAGGCCCGTGACTGCCAGCGCCCAAGGCGATGGAATGATATGCGGCGCGATCCGGCACCGCAGATTGACCCGCTCGATCTCCCGGAATGCGTCATCCGTCAGAATGGCCGCGAATTGCAGGGGCTGGTCGAATGCGGGCGAAATGCCGGTGGTTTCGAGATCGTAAAAGGCGAAATGCATGGCGGCAGCCTAGCGTATGACGTGTGAGCCGTCATCCGGCAAACGGTAAGGATCGGTCGAACACTCGACGCACCCGGCCCATAGCGGCCATTCGGCAGCCTTCGTGCAAGCGTCCGCTTGTTCTGTCGATGAACGGCGCGAAGGCAATCCAAGTGGTTTGTGTATCTCCGTTGGGCCTGCAAGATACACCTCTACTATCCGATCCGGATAAAGCATAAGGAGCCATCTGCGACTGGTCGCCTGATGCTTCGCGGCGATGACGAGAAAATTGGGAGGATGATACTTGGGAAACGTCGGACAGTTCTTCCAGCCACCGCTCTACTGGCAGGAATTCGAAGAGCTCTGCTCGGGACTTCTGACAGAAGTCTATGACGTTCCCAATGCGCAGCAGGTTGGCCGCCCCGGTCAGGCACAATGTGGCGTAGATGTTTTCGGCAAATCGCCCCGCTTTGGGCGGATAGCCGAGCTTTACCGGATCGAGGCCGAGATCCGTGGCATGGACCCGGGCCAGCGGCTGTCGGCCCGCCAAGCGCGCAGTGCGCCGCTGATCGCCGCATTCGGGGAAGGGCTGCATCTGCAGTGTCGGCGCATATCGATGAGGTCGCGCCTCGGGGAGAAGCTGGCCTATATCCATCGTCACTGGGGCGGGTTGCAGACCTTCTTGCGCGACGGCCGGGTCGAGATCGACTCCAACAACGTCGAGAACCTGATCCGGCCGATCGCGCTGACGCGAAAGAATGCGCTCTTCGCAGGCCATGACGAGGGTGGCCGATCCTGGGCGCGCATCGCATCCCTGATCGCCACCGCAAAGGTCAACGGCGTCGAACCCTTCGCCTACCTCAAGGCAACCCTGGAAGCGGTGGCAGCCAGCCATCCTCAGGCAAAGATCGACGACCTGCTGCCCTGGAACTTCAACCCGTCAAGCTGAAACCAGGTGAGGCGGCGCCGCCGCTTACTGATCGTCGAGGTTCTGGCCCGCAACGGCCTGGTCTTTGCCTTCCTGTTCGTGGGCGGCGTCATGTGGCTGTCCTATCAGCTGTCCGACCGGCTGACGGCTGGTCGGCTGCACGGATCGGCAGTGGCCATCATCATCGGTCTGATCCTGGCCTGGATCGGCGGCATGATGACCGGGGGCAGCCGCGGGCTGGCGGATGTGCCGCTGTTCACCGGGATCGGGCTGATGGGGGGCGCGATGCTGCGCGACCTGGCCATCGTCTCGACCGCTTACGGCGTCGACATGCGCGAGATCCGCAAGGCCGGCGCGGCGGGGGTCAGCGCGCTGGCCTTGGGGATCGTGGTGTCCTTCGCGGTGGGCGCGGCGATCGCGGCGGCCTTCGGCTATACCGATGCGGTCAGCATGGCGACGATCGGCGGGGGTGCGGCGACCTATATCGTGGGTCCGGTGACCGGCACCGCCTTGGGCGCCAGTTCCGAGGTCATCGCCCTGTCGGTCGCTGCGGGGCTGCTGAAGGCGGTGCTGGTGATGATCGGCACGCCGCTGGTCGCGCCGCTGATCGGGCTGAACAACCCGAAATCGGCCATGGCCTATGGCGGGCTGATGGGCACGACCAGCGGCGTGGCCGGGGGGCTGGCCGCGACCGACAAGCGGCTGGTGCCCTATGGCGCGATGACGGCGACCTTCTTCACCGGGCTGGGCTGTCTGATGGGGCCGTCGGTCCTCTATCTGGCGCTGCTGGCCGTGACGGGCTGACCGTCTCGACCGCCAGCACCACGAGGCCCAGCCCCGCGGCCAAGGCCCACAGATGCCACAGGATGGGCGCGATCTCGGGCAGGGTCGCGCCCATCTGCATGACCCGCACCAGCCCGTCGATGGCCGCCGTCGACGGGATCAGCTGCGCCAGCGCGTTGAGATGGGCCGGGATCGCCTCGACCGGCCAAGCGAAGCCCGACAGGAAGAAGAACGGCATCCCGAGCGCCAGCAGCACGACCTGCACGACCTCGCCCCGCCGGAACAGCGCCGCGACCAGCTGCGCCAGAAACCCGGCCGCCAGCAGGAAGGGCAGGCCCAGCATCATCAGCGCCCCCGGCCCGCCCAGGATCGGCAGGCCATAGAGCACCGGCAGCACGATCAGATAGACCGGCAGCAGCCCCGCCCAGATGGCCAGCCACGCCCCCGCCCGCCCCATCAGCCGCCAGACCGGATGGCCGGGCAGCGGCCCCCGGCGCGTCGCGGCCAAGGCCAGGCCCATCATCATCGTCTGCTGCAGGATCAGCACGAAGGCCGCGGGCAGCACATAGGTCGCGTAGCCCGCCGCGGGGTTGAACAGCGGCACCTCGATCTGGTTCGCGGGGCTGACCTGGGCGGTGGCCACGGCGCGGGGCGTGCCTTGGGCGATCAGGCGCCCGGCCTCGACCTCGGCGCCCATCTGGCGCAGGGGGACGGCGGCGCCCTGCATCACGCGCTGATACATCAGGAAATAGCTGGCATCGGCATAAAGCGCGACGGGGCTCTGATCGCCGCGCAGCAGGGCGCGTTCGAACCCGTCGGGGATCAGCATGACGCCATAGGCGCGGCGTTCATGGACCAGCCGCGTGGCCTCGGCCATGTCGGGGGCGAGATGGGTCAAGGCAACGGCCTCCGACGCGTCCACGCGCCGCGCCAGATCGGCCGAAGCGGTCGATCCGTCCTGATCGACCAGCACCACCGGCACATCGCGCAGAAGCTCGGCCCGATAGGGCAGCGGATAGATCACCGCATAGAGGACCAGCGCCAGCAGCACGATCATCCGCACCTGCTTGTCACCCAGCACGGCGGCCAGTTCCGCGCGAAAGGCGGTGGCAAGCGGGCTCATGGCGTCGCCTCCTGCCGGGCCAGGCGCGACAGCTGCGCCAGGATCAGCGCGGCCAGAACGCCCGCGATCACCGCCAGCCACAGGACCGACATGGAGGATATGTCCAAGGGCGTCGCGCGCAGCGACTGGTCGATGCGCAGCTGCACATACCAGGTGCCGGGAATGGCCGCGCCCCAGGCCTGGGCAAGGGTCGACATCGCCTCGCGCGGGAAACCCAGCCCCATGAAACCAAAGGCCGGCGCGGTGATCAGGGCGATCATGCTGGCCGCCCGGCCCATGTCGCGGGTCAGCACGAAGGCCAGCGCGCCGATCATCTGCGACGCCAGCACGAACAGCACCGCGCCAAGCGCCATCAGCCACAGAGACCCGCGCAGCGGCACCGCCAGCCAGCCGTACAGCGCCACATCCGACAGGCCCAGGATCAGCAGGAAGATGACCGTATAGGGCAGGATCTTGCCCAGCATCGCGGGCAGGATGCCGCCCGCCATCCGCATCAGCACGCGCGGATGCCGACCCGGCCCGAAATCCAGCGACACCGCATAGGCGGTCGCGGCGGCGGCGATGATCTGCAGCACCGTGGGGATCAGCGCGGCCAGCAGGAAATGCACATAGTCGAAGGCCGGGTTGAACAGCGCATGGGCCTGCATCGGGATCGGCTGCAGGGCGACCATGGCCTGCACGGGGGCCTCTCCCTGGCCCTGACGCACCGACAGGCGCAGGCCCGCCAGCGCCGTGTCGATGGCGTTGCGGGCACCGCGGGCGACCAGCGATCCGGCGCTCATGTGCTGGTTGTCGTAGAAGGTCACGATCTCGGGGCGCGCGCCCCGGGTGATGTCGCGTTCCAGGTTCTGGGGCATCAGCACCGCGCCGCGCACCGCGCCCGAGACGATCAGCGCGCGTGCCTCGGACAGGTCGGATGCGCGATGGGTCACGGTCAGCTCAGGCGCCGCATCCAGCATCCGCGTGACGGCCCGCGACAGATCAGAGCGGTCCAGGTCGATCACCGCCACCGCCATGCCCGTGGGAATGCCTGCGCGAAAGATGCCGCCCAGGACCAGCAACATGATCAGCGGCAGCACGATCACCAGCCCCGCCAGCGCCGGGCGGCGCGGCAGCAGGCGGATCTCGCGCGCCATGACGGCCAGCATGGCCCTAGCGGTCCAGCTGGATCAGCGCGGACATGCCGGGGCGCAGACCCTCCAGCGGCTCGACGGGCCGGGCGCGCAGCTCAAAGCTGCGCAGGTCGAAATCGCCCGTCGCGCGGGTGGCGCGCCAGCTGGCGAACTGGCCCTGCACGTTGATCAGGGTGATCTCGGCCTCGGCCTCACGGTCCAGGGCGGGGATGCGGATCGTCAGCCGGTCGCCCATCTCCAGTCCCGCCAGCAGGTCCTCGCGCAGGTTGAAGGTGAACCAGGCCTGGTCCAGATCGACGATGGTGAACAGCGGCGCGCCGGGGCCGACATTCTCGCCCAGCTCGATCATCCGGCCCGAGACCTCGCCGGAGAGGGGCGCAAAGATCTCCAGCTCGTCCAGATCCGCCTGGCGTTGGGCCAGCGCGGCCTCGGCCTGGGCGACCTGGGCCGCCGCGACCTCGCGCTCCTCGGGCGAGGCACCGGCGCGGGCCAGGTCCAGCTGCGCTTGGGCGGCCTCGACCCGGCCTGA
>NZ_QNHG01000002.1:1425702-1442964 GCF_003290025.1 Pseudogemmobacter bohemicus | reverse complement strand
AAAAAATGCGCTTCGTGACGATTTTTTGTCAGGCGCCAATAAAATAAGGCATTTTGGCGAGGCTCTGCTCAGAGGGCTTGCAGGCTTATCCCCATGCTCGCGGGCAAAATGTGGATAAGTTCATGGAATCAATGCCTCACACCCCGGAATCAGGGGGATGATTCTGACCGATTCACCCCTTTCCCCGCCCCTGACCGCGGCAGATTCGTCATTTTGCTTCGCGAGACTCTGCCCTTCGGCACCCGATTCACCGCGCAGTCATCGGATTCGCCCTGCGCCCGGCATGAAAAAGGCCCGGGCAGTGCCGGGCCTTTGCGTCTCTCGTATATAGAGGGGTCAGTTTCGCGCCAGCGGGTGCGCCGTGCGGATCACCCGCTCGCAATAGAGCGCCAGCTCCTTGCGGCCGGGAAAGGCATCGACCGGCACCGGCGGGTGCCAGATCACCTCGACCCGGCCCTGGCGCGGCACAGAGAGCACCTGCAAAAGATGCGTCGCGAAATCCATATCGCCCCACCAGCCGTAAAAGCGCGGATCCTCGCCCGGCGGCGCATGCCACACCACGGTGACCGGCTGGATTTGCAACACCCGGTCCAGCCCATGGGTATAGAAGGCCTGGAACAGCGTCGATTTGAACGGCAAGACGGTGAGACTGTCGGTCGAAGTGCCCTCGGGGAAGAACAAGAGCTGATGGCCGGCGCGCAGCCGCTCCTCAAACACCTGTTGCTGGCGTTTCGCCTCGGTCCCCTTGCGCGAGATAAAGACGGTGCCGGTGGCTTTCGCCAGCAACCCGATGCCCGGCCAGCCGGAGACCTCGGATTTCGAGACGAAATAGATGCTTTGCCCGGCATTCAGCGGGAAGATGTCGATCCAGCCGGCATGATTTGCGACGACGGCTCCTTTATGGGCCATCGGCACGCCTTGCGTGGAATAGCCGATCCCCATGATGCGCAGCGCATTGCGGCAGATGAAGCGGGTGATCCAGGGAGAGACCGGGCGGTTCTGACCACAAAGCGGCCATTCGATCAGCCGGATCAGCGAATGGATCAGCAGGCCAAGGCCAAGGAATGCCACCAGAACACCGCCGCGCAGGCCAATGAGCATCCAGCGCAGCGGACCGAACCGGCGGGCCGGCGGCGGGGCATCATCCGGAGAAAAGGTGTCGAGAGAGGCTTCCGGCGGGTGGTCTTCGGTCTGGCTCAAGTCGTCCCCTGTTTGCGCGTATAGAAATCCCGATGGCGGGAGGACATCTTCCCGGTATCCATCAGAAGGCAAACATCGGTTGTATTGAAGGGATGGTCAACAAAGGCGCCATCCCCGACAAAGCCGCCCAGGCGCAGATAGGCTTTGATCAGCGCCGGCATCTGCACCATGGCCGAGGCGCGGTCCAGATCCCCGGACGGGATCAGATCCATCGCGGCACGGCCCGGCTCCAGCGCGCGGACGCGGAGTTCGGGCGGCGCGAGGTGATTGTGCCAGAGCCAGGACAGAGGTTTCGCCAGCGCCGCCACATCGGTGCCGTGGAAAGAGGCGGGGCCGAACATCACCTCGATGCCACGCTCCAGCACATATTCCGCAAGCCCGTTCCACAAGAGGAACATCGCCGCGCCCCCCCGGTGATCGGGATGCACACAGGTGCGCCCCAGTTCCAGCAGCCGTCGCCCGGTCGCGCGCAGAGGCGCGAGGTCATATTCATCCTCGGAATAGAACCGCCCGCCCGGCGGCAGCTTATCGCAAGGCAGCAGGCGATAAGCCCCCACCACATGATCGCCGCTCTCGGGCGGGATGCGTTTGTCGATCAGCACCAGATGGTCAAAGATCGCATCAAAGGCATCGGTCTCGATCCGCCTTGCATGGTCGATCATGCCGCCACTGGCGCCCAGTTCCTCGACAAAGACCAGATAGCGCAGACGCTGGGCCCCGAAGAGATCGGTCGCCTCCGTCGCAAGGCGGAGCGTGTAGATGGTTTCTTCGGCAAGCATATCGTCAGGAGGCGGCTTTATATAAGGGACGTCTCTGGCGCTGGCGACGCAAGAGGACAGGCCCCGCGCCACAAAGTTCCGGCTCTCTTCCTGACTTAGTCTTGTAACAGTTTTGTTGCAATCCAAAGCTCCGTGATCAGAAGCCCGGGCAACGGGTGCAATCTGGCCGCGATCCGGTGCCTTCAGGGGCGGCGCGCGCAGGCCGTTGCGCGTCCGCTGCCGTTAATCCTTGATAATCCTGAAAAAAGGCCCCACGCTGTTCAGATACCGAATTCGGGACGCAGATCCACATTCCTGCTGTCGATCACCTGCTTGCCCGCGTGTTCAAAGTTAACGGTTACCCGTCCTCCGATATTTGACTGCACCTGCCCCAGCCCCCATTCGGGACGCGAGGGGTGCCGCACGAACATACCGGGTTCAAGGAGTGAGTTCATCAAAGCAATTCCCGAGGCTATCATATGCAAGACAAAACCGATCTGGCGGCGCTTATCGGATCACGGATCTGCCATGACCTTATCAGCCCAATCGGAGCGATCGGCAACGGGGTCGAGCTGATGATGATGGATCGCAGCGCCGCTTCGCCCGAACTGGCGCTGATTGCTGAAAGCGTGGAAAGCGCCAATGCGCGGATCCGGTTCTTCCGGGTGGCTTTCGGCCTCGCCGGCGCCGATCAGCGCATCGCGCGCAGCGAGGTGACCGGCATCCTGACCGCGATGTCACGCGGCGGGCGGCTTAAGCTCGACTGGTCCAGCGGCACCGATCTTGACCGTCGCGATGTCAAACTGGCCTTTTTGCTGCTGCAATGCCTTGAGACCGCCCTGCCCTATGGCGGCAGCATCCGGACCATCCACCATGCAGCCGGTCACGGCGGCGCGAATGCGGATGAGACGGGCTCGGGTGAGGCGGGCTGGCAGATCGTGGCCGAGGCGGCGCGGATGCGGGCAGAGCCGCGGTTCTGGGACATGTTCCACCCGGATTTTTCCGGAATGCCGGCCAGCGACGCCGAAGAACGGCCGGTGCCGGCCTCGCATGTGCAATTCGCCCTCGCACTTGGTGAACTCCGCATCCGCGGCCAGAACCTCAGCTGCGGGATCGGGGACGGCGTGATCCGGCTGGGCTGGTAGGGCCTGCCGCCATCAGCCCCCCCCGGGGCCGCCCTCAGGCCGCGATGAAATTGCGGACGAAATCGGTGGCCGGCCGGGCGCGGATATCGGCAGGCCGGCCGATCTGTTCGATCCGGCCGCCATTCTGCGAGCCGGACATGACCACCACCAGATCGGCCAGCTCCATCGCCTCTTCCTGGTCATGGGTCACGAATACCGTGGTCAGCCCGGTTTCGTCATGGATATCGCGCAGGCCCTGGCGCAACTCTTTGCGCACCTTGGCATCCAGCGCGCCGAAGGGCTCATCAAGAAGCAGCATCCGGGGTTCGATCGCCAGCGCGCGGGCAAGCGCCACACGCTGCCGCTGACCGCCGGAAAGCTGGCTGGGATAGCGCGCGCCGATATCCGGCAGCTGGATCAGTTCCAGCAATTTGGTCACCCGGCGGGTGATCTCGGCCTTTGGCGGCCGCACGGCGCGGGCCCGGGCGCGCAGCCCATAGGCGATATTCTCGAACACCGTCATATGGCGGAAAAGCGCATAGGACTGGAACACGAAACCCGCGCGGCGTTGCTGCACCGTCAGCCCGGTTGCGTCCTGCCCGTCGAACAGAACCCGGCCCGAAGTGGGGAATTCCAGCCCGCCCAGGATCCGCAGAAGCGTCGTCTTCCCCGATCCCGAGGGCCCAAGCAGCGCCACCAGCGCCCCCGAGGGGATCGACAGCGATACCGGCGTCAATGCGGCCGTGGCGCCAAAGGCTTTCGAGATTTCGTCGATTTCGATTTTCATGGGGTGCTCCTGTGGCTGCTGGCGGTGGGGCTCTGCCCCACACCCCGGAGTATTTAAATCAAGAGGAAGTCAGTGGCCGCGCCGGTTGGCGGAGAGTTCTCCGGCATGCCGGTTTTCGAGCCAGGTCTTCAGAAGAAGGGTCAGCAGCGCGAGGAAGGCGAGCAGCCCCGCCATCGAGAAGGCCGCGGCCGCCTGGTATTCATTATAGAACATCTCGATTTTCAGCGGCATCGTCGTGGCACTTTCGCGGCGGCCCGAGACGACCGCGACGGCGCCGAATTCGCCCATGGCGCGGGCATTGCTTAAGAGCACGCCGTATAAGAGCGCCCAGCGGATATTCGGCAGCGTGACGGTCAGGAAGGTGCGCCATCCCGAGGCACCCAGCGTCAGCGCGGCCTCTTCCTCGGCACGGCCCTGTTCGATCATTACCGGGATCAGCTCGCGCGCGACGAAGGGGAAGGTGACGAAGACGGTGGCCAGCACGATCCCCGGCAGCGCGAAGACAATGGGAAAGCCATTGCCGACCAGCCAGGAGCCGATGGCGGTATTGGCGCCGAACAGCAGAACGATGCAAAGGCCTGCAACCACCGGCGAGACCGAGAAAGGCAGGTCGATCAGGGTGATCAGGAAGGCCTTGCCGCGAAAGTCGAATTTGGTGATGAACCAGGCGGCGGCGATGCCGAAGGCGGCGTTCAGCGGCACTGCAATGGCGGCGACGGTCAGTGTCAGTTTGATCGCGGGCAGGGCCTCGCGGCTGATCAGGCTTTTCCAGGCCGCTTCCCAGCCCTTGGACAGCGCCTCGACAAAGACCGCGATCAGAGGGGCGAAGACCAGCACCGCCAGCGCCACCGTCACGAAAGCGATCAGCAGCCAGCGCGCCAGCGGCGCCTCATCGGTGGGGGAGCGAAAGCGCGCAGCGGGGGCGGCGGGGGATGAATGGCTCAAATCAGACATAACCGATTCTCCGGCGGCTCCAGACCTGGATGAGATTGATCACCAGCAGCATGGCGAATGAGATCACGAGCATGGCGATGCCGATGGCGGCGGCGCCGTCATAGCTGAACTCTTCCAGCTGGATGACGATCAGCAAGGGTGCGATCTCGGTCACCAGCGGCTTGTTCCCCGCAATGAAGATGACCGAGCCATATTCGCCCACCGCCCGCGCCAGCGAAAGCGCAAAGCCGGTCAGCGCCGCAGGGAGCAGCATCGGCCAGATCACCCGTCGCAAAGTATGAAAGCGCGAGGCGCCCAGCGTGGCTGAGGCCTCTTCCACCTCCCGCTCGATCTCATGGATCACGGGCTGCACGGTACGGGCAACGAAGGGCAGGCCCACGAAGACCAGCGCAATGAAGATACCAAGGGTAGAATAGGCGATGCGCGGCGGCACCTGCAGGGTCCAGGGCTCGAATCCGAGGCCCATGATCAGCGCATTCAGCGCCGCTTCGGGATATTCAAGACCGGCATTCAGCGCCGGCGCGATGGTCTTCGTCCAGCTGGCGCCGAAAAAGCCGTTCGGAGCGTAAAGCGCGGTCAGCGCGATGCCGGCCACAGCGGTCGGCAGCGCGAAGGGCAGATCGACCGCTGCGTCAAGGATCCGGTGCCCGGGAAAGCGGTAACGCGCCAGCACCCAGGCGAGGATCACCCCGAAGATCAGGTTGAACAACGCCGCATAGAAAGAGAGGCGGAAGGAGAGATACAGCGCCTTCCAGACCCGCTCGCGGTTTACGGTGGCCCAGACCCCCTCGGCCCCATAGTTGACGCCCTGCAAAAGCAGGGCGCCGATGGGCAGCAAAACCACAATCGAGAGCATCGTGAAGGTGATCCCCATCGACAGGCCAAGGCCGGGCATCGGGGATTTGTAGACAAGCGGCCTGCCCATAGGGGGGTCCTTACTTAGCGACGTAGATCTGGTCGAAGGTGCCGCCATCCCCGAAATGCTCGGGCTGCGCTTTTGCCCAGCCGCCGAAATCGGCGATGGTCACAAGATCCAGTTCCGGAAAACGCGCCACGTCATCGGGATTGGCAGCCGAGGCATCCCAGGCCCGGTAGAAGTTTTTGAAGGCAATCGCCTGGCCTTCCGGGCTGTAGAGATAGTTCAGATAGGCCTCGGCCAGTTTGCGCTGCTCATCCGATTTGATATTGCCCTCAACCAGGGCGACCGGCGGCTCGGCAAGGATCGACACGCTCGGAACCACGATGTCGAAACTGTCATCGCCGATTTCCTGCAATGCCAGATAGGCCTCGTTCTCCCAGGCCAGCAGCACGTCACCGATCTCGCGCTGCACGAAAGTGGTGGTCGAGCCGCGCGCGCCGGTATCCAGCACCGGCACATGTTCAAACAGCTCTTTCACGAATTCCTTCGGATCCTTGCCGTTCTTCTCGGCCCAGGCCCAGGCAGCCAGATAGTTCCAGCGCGCGCCGCCCGAGGTTTTCGGGTTCGGCGTGATCACCTCGACGCCCTCCTGCACCAGGTCGCCCCAGTCCTTCAGGCCCTTCGGATTGCCTTCGCGCACCAGGAACACAATGGTCGAGGTATAAGGAGAGGAATTGTGCGGCAGTTTGGTCTGCCAGTCTGCCGGCAGTTTGCCGGTCTCGGCCACGCGGTCGATATCGCCGGCCAGCGCGAGCGTCAGCACCTGGGCCTCCAGCCCTTCGACGACCGCACGCGCCTGGGCGCCGGAGCCACCATGCGAAACCTCGATCGCCGGCGCTTCATTGCCCTGGGCGACCCAGTATTTCTCGAAAGCCTCGTTGAATTCGCGGTAAAGCTCGCGGGTCGGGTCGTAAGAGACGTTCAGAAGCGACTCCGCCTGGACCGGGGCGGCCAGCGCGCCGGCCACCACCAGGGCAATCCCGGCCACGGCACCGCGGATCAGCCGCGAGACCGGCCAGCCTTCAGAGCTGCGAAAGCCGGCGAGAATGGTCGCGCGGCCCTCACGCGGGTTGTGGTGCGGGCTGTGGTGCAGGCCGGGCTGGCGGGCGGTGCGGATGGTCATGTCTTTCTCCTGAATGGCGGTGGTCACGGCCTCGGCCACGGGCGCCCGGGGCAGCGACAGCATGGGCACGAGGCCAAAAAGCGAATGAGAATGGGTCATGTTGAGCGGCCCCTTGCTTACGGTTCGATCAGATCGACGCGGGCTTCCCAGACCGAGCGGTCACGGCCCGAAAGAAGCTCGGCCACCGCGTCAGACGGGCGCCGGGTAAAGATCACCAGCGGCGTGCCGTTGACGCGATGCGTCATGCCGGTACGGCGGTCGATCAGGCGAACGACACAGGTGCCGGACATGCCCTGACCCTGGGCCGTACGGCCGATCTGGGTGTAAGCGTTGCCCGTTGCGGGCGTTCCGAAAGCAAATGCTGCGGTCATCCTGCACTCTCCTGCTCTTGTCCTGTCCGGCACCGTGCCGGCCAATACACATAATAACGACAGGATTACTCGTTATTTGCAAAGGAAAGTTTCTGGCAAAATCTGCCCATCCTGTAGAAGAAAATTCTCCTGGCGGCCGGGATGGCAGCAAAGATCCATCGCGCACCGGGGCCGGCCGGTTTTCAGGTCAGGGAATCGCGGCGATTTATGCGAGCCTGCGCATCCGCTGCGAGAACCCGTTTACCCAGGTTCCGCGCGGCGCCTCAGCCGCCCAGCACCTGCTCGGCCACCCTGTCAGAGCGCAGCATGTCTTCCAGCGTCAGGGATTCGATGATCACCAGATAGGACCAGAAGACCTCGGCAAAGACCTTGCGGATGCGGCAGCTCGCCTCATCGGTGCAATCCTCGCAGCGCTGATAGGCGCGGCGCGACAGGCAGGGAAGCGGCGCGATGGGGCCGTCGATCAGCCGCAACAGCTCGGAAATCGAGACCTCGACCGGCTTCTTGATCAGCGAATAGCCGCCCGAACGCCCGCGCGTCGAGGCGATCACCCCGGCATTGCGGACCTCAAGCAGGATATGTTCCAGAAAGCGCTTCGGCGTGCCCGAGCGGCGCGCGATCTCTTCGATGGTCAATGCCACGGGCTCGGGTTTGCCGGCTTCGTCACCAAGAACGAGAAGGGCCTTGAGGGCATATTTCATCTTCTGGGTGATCATACGGATAAGCCTATGGACACTGTCAGCGCGAATCAATCTGGCAAAGCGAGGTTTTCCCCGTCTTGCGGGTTCATCTGGAATGATTGCCCGCGAAAAACAAGGGATTCCGGGCCAGTTTCCCTGGATGGAATTAAAGACGATTTAACCAGTAGACAAAACAGTATTTATGCGCCCAGAATGAGAAAGAACCCACTGCCAGATTGCCTGAAAACAGACTGGCGGCCCGAAAACAGACCCGGCACCTGAAACAAGGCTGGCTGTCTGAAACCAGATGGAGAGCAACAGATGGACAATCTCGATCTGATCGACCGCAAAATCGTTGCAGAACTGATGCGCGACGCCACCCTGCCGGTGGCGCAGATCGCGGATCGGGTCGGCCTGTCGCAGACACCCTGCTGGAAGCGTATCCAGAAGCTGGAGACCAATGGCGTGCTCACGGGGCGCGTGGCGCTGGCCAATCCGGCGCGGCTGGGTTTCGGGCTGACGGTGTTCATCGGCATCGAGGCGCCGGATCATTCGGCCGCCTGGCGCGACACCTTTACCCGCGCGGTGGGGCAGTTTGCCGAGGTGATGGAGGTCTACCGGATGGCGGGCGAGATGGATTACCTGCTGAGGGTCTCGGTCGCGGATATGGAGAGCTTTGACCAGCTGTATAAACGGCTGACCGATGCGGTGCCGATCAAGAACCTGACCTCCCATTTCGCGATGGAGCGGATGAAATTCTCGACCGCCTATCCGGTGGATACGCGCAACCGGTAAGGGCGCCGCCCTCTGGCGAGGGCGCGGGGGCTCTGCCCCCGGGTCCTGCGGACCTCCCCCGGAGTATTTGGGTCAAGAGGAAGAGAGGCCCTGCGCTATCCTGCCAGTTTCATGGTGATGACCGGCCAGAGCGACAGGATCAGCAGCACGGCCATCGTCCAGTTGAAGGCCCGCAGCCGCACCGGGTCGGAGAGCCAGCGTTGCAGCCCCTGCCCTGCAGCGGCCCAGGCCGAGGTCGAGGGCAACGAAACCACCGCAAAAGCCGCTGCCGCCAGCAGGAGCGACGGGGCGTCGGGCTCCGGGATATAGGCGGCGACGCCGCCCAGAGCCATAGCCCAGGCCTTTGGGTTCACCCATTGAAACGCGGCGGCCTGCAATAGCGTCATCGGCTTTGCGCCGGCATTGCGCTCTCCGGGCGCGGAAGACATCGCGATCTTCCAGGCCAGCCAGAGCATATAGGCCACCGACAGCAGCTTCAGCACCGTCAGCGAGGGCGGCCAGGCGCGGAAGATGCCTGCCACCCCCAGCCCGGTCAGCAGCACAAGGCTGACCACCCCGAGGGTGATCCCCAGCATATGCGGGATGGTGCGGCGAAAACCGAAATTCACCCCCGAGGCGATCAGCATCATATTGTTCGGCCCCGGGGTGAAGGTCGTGGCCATGGCAAAGCCCGTCAGGGCGAGGAGCGCTTCATATGTCATGGCGCAATCATTACCCTCCTGGCCCGCAACCTGCTTGCAAAGATGCGGGTCAAGAACCATATTTTGCAACTTATGGCCATACATGACCAAATTGACGAAAAAATATTGCGCGCCCTGTCGCAGGATGGGCGGCTGACCAATCTGGCGCTGGCGGCGAAGATAGGGCTTTCGCCCTCGGCCACTTTGCGCCGGGTGCAGGATCTGGAGCGAATCGGCGTCATCCGCGGCTACCGCGCCGTGCTGGATCCGGAAAAGCTGGGGATCGGCTTCATCGCCTATATCACCGTCGGGCTGAACACCCATACCAAAGCCTCGCAGGAGGCGTTTGAACGCGCGGTGATCCTGGCGCCACAGGTGCGCGAATGCCATAACATCACCGGATCGGTGGAATATCTGCTGCGGGTCGAGACGCGGGATCTGGCAAGTTACAAACACTGGCATACCGAGATCCTCGGCACCCTGCCCCAGGTGCGCTCGGTCACCACCTATGTGGTGATGGGCAGCCCCAAGGATGATCGCGCCTGAAAATCCCCCTCAAGGGATATTCTGCTCTCAGAGACGGGCGGAAAGAAAGATTTGCATGATCCTTATGAAGAAAGAGACCGGATCCGGCTGCATCCGGAGATTGCCGCGCCGGGCGGCTTTGCCTAGTCTCGCGCCCGGACGGAGACATGGGAGGACGATATGACCGAAAACGCAGAGCCGAAGCCGCAGGGATTTGACACGCTGGCAGTTCATGCCGGGGCAAGCCCCGATCCCGCGACCGGCGCGATCAACCCGCCGATCTATCAGACCACCGCCTATCAGTTCAAAGATGCCGACCATGCGGCGCGGCTTTTTGGCCTTGAAGAGGTGGGCTATATCTATTCGCGCCTGACCAATCCGACCATCTCGGCGCTGGTTGCCCGCGTCGCGGCACTGGAAGGTGCCGTGGGCGGCATCGCCTGCTCCTCGGGCCATGCGGCGCAGATCATGGCGCTTTTCCCGCTGATGGGTCCGGGCAAGAATATCGTTGCCTCGACAAGGCTTTACGGCGGCACGATCACCCAGTTCAGCCAGACGATCAAACGCTTCGGCTGGTCGGCTAAATTCGTCGATACCGATGATCTGGGCGCAGTGGCAAAGGCCGTCGACAAGAACACCCGCGCGATCTTTGCCGAGACCATCGCCAATCCCGGCGGCTATATCACCGATATCCCGGCGCTGGCGAAGATCGCAGACCGCAAGGGAATACCGCTGATCATCGACAACACCACGGCGACGCCTTACCTGTGTAACCCGATTGCGCTTGGCGCGACGCTGGTGGTGCATTCCGCCACCAAATACCTGACCGGCAATGGCACGGTCACCGGCGGCATCGTTCTCGATTCGGGCAAGTTCAACTGGTCGGAATCGGACAAGTTCCCCTCGCTCTCGCAGCCGGAGCCCGCCTATCACGGCCTCACCTTCCACCCGACTTTGGGCGGCATGGCCTATACCTTCCACTCCATCGCCGTGGGTCTCAGGGATCTGGGCATGACGATGAACCCGCAGGGCGCGCATTACACGCTGATGGGGATCGAGACGCTGGGTCTTCGGATGGAGCGTCATGTGGGGAACGCCAAAAAGGTCGCCGAATGGCTGGAGGCCGATCCCCGCGTCGAATTCGTGACCTGGGCCGGGCTGAAATCATCGCCCTCTTATAAAAAGGTGAAGAAGATCACGCCGAAGGGCGCAGGCGCCCTGTTCACCTTCGCCCTGAAGGATGGCTATGACGCCTGTGTCAGCCTGATCAACAATCTGAAACTGTTCCGCCATGTGGCGAATCTGGGTGATACGCGCTCGCTGATCATCCATTCGGCCTCGACCACCCACCGGCAGCTGACCGAAGAGCAGCAGATCAAGGCGGGGGCGGCACCGAATGTGGTGCGGGTCTCGATCGGGATCGAGGATGCGGCGGATATCATCGCCGATCTTGACCAGGCGATCACCGCAGCCACCGGCAAAAGCCGCTGAAACAGAACGGGCGGCGGGTCAGCCCCGCCGCCCGTCCGTTTGTCGGTCTCCGATCAGTCGGCGATTTCCCAGCTGATGGTGACATTGGCCTGATAGCTGACCTCACCGCGCTGCACCGGAACCGAGGCCGCTTCGGCCTTGAACATCGGCGCCGGGCCGCCATTGAAGCCGCCGCCATCGGTGATCGAGACCAGATCGCCCAGTTTCACACCCGAGGCCCCGGCCAGCAGTTCCGCCCGCGCCCGCGCATCGGCAACCGCCAGCTTGCGCGCCTCATCCAGCGCCGGGCGCGGGTCGATCAGCGCGAAATTCACCCCGTTCAGCGTGTTCGCGCCATCGGCCACCACCTGATCAAGCACCTCACCCAGCTTGCCCAGGTCACGGATGCCGACCGTCAGATAGTTCATCGCGGTAAACCCGTCGATCTTCTGCGCGCCCGAAGAAGAATAGGAATTCGCCCAGTTCGGATTGACCGACAGACCCGAGGTCTGCATGTCGCCCTCGGCAATCCCGGCCTCTTTCAGCCGGGCAATCACCTTCTCCATATCGGTGGAATTCAGTTTCAGCGCCTCGCCGGCGCTGGCGCCCACCGTGGTGACCCCGATGGAAATCGTCGCCATATCCGGCGCGCGCGAGATGCTCGCTTCGCCATTGACGGTGATCAGCGCCCTGCCCTCTGCCAAAAGCGGCGAGGCTGCAGCCAGCGCGGCACCAAAGGCCGCGGCCGAGAGCGTGATTCTGAAGAAGGACCGCATACGCATGAAAGACTCCTTATCTCTGCGACTGCTTACTGAACATTAACGCATGTCGATGACCATTCCCTGGTGCGTTCACGGGTCTTTTTCTTTTATTCGGCAAAAAGCTGCTATAGGGAGTACTGATCCCGTCCGGGCGCGTTTCCGCGCCCAGTTGTCCTGTGCTAGGCCTGTGGAATGAAACCAGACTTTGCCCTTAATTTCACCGATACCAGCATCGCGCTTCTGCACCGGACGGCGAAGGGCTGGCTGAAGATCGGTGAAACGCCCTTCGACGCAGCCGATCTTGAGGATGCGCTGGATTATATGCGCAAGACCGCGCTTGGCCTTTCACCGGGTGGATTCACGACGAAACTGGTGATTCCGGCGTCGCAGATCCTTTACACCGAGGTGGATATCTCGGGCGGCGATGATGAGCGTACCGCGCGCGAGATCTCGACCGCGATCGAGGCGCGAACCCCCTATCGCGCCGCTGAGGTCGCCTGGGACTGGCAGCGCGGCGAGGGCCGCACCGCCAGGGTCGCCGCCGTGGCGCGCGAAACCCTGGCCGAGGCGGAATCCTTTGCCGCAACGCATAAATTCAGCCCGGTCGCCTTTGTCGCCATCCCTGATGAGGCCGATTTCGACGGGGAGCCCTGGTTTGGCGAGGCTCCCGATGCGCGCAATTACCTCCCAGATGGCGAAAACGTCGAACGCGACGCGACACCGATTCTGCTGATCGACGAGGCCCGCGCCGCCCGCCGCCGTGCGAAAGCCGCGCGTCAGGCCGAGATAGAGGCCACCCGTCAGGCCGAATCGGAATCCGAACCCGCTATTGACACCCAAAGCCTGCCTGTCACCGCGAATGAATGGCCCGCAGGCGATGAACCCGCAGATCCGGAACCCGCCACCGAAGCCCTCGCGCCCTATACTGCCCCCGGGACGGTCGCTTCCGCGGCTCCGGCAGAGGATGATCAGGCGGAGACTGCTTTACTCCCGCCGGAAGAGGCGCCGGAAATCGCCTTCGCCCCGCCCCCCGTCATTGAGGACCCCGCAGCAGAGGCGCCCCCCCCTGAGGCGCCGGTCGCTGCCGCTCGCGCCCCCCAGGCCGAGCTGCCGCTTGAGGCCGCGCCCGGTTTCGATCAGCCCGCCCCCTTCGGCTCGGCCGCAAAACCGGTCGTGACAGCGACGCCCGCGCCGGGCCCGCGTGTCGCGATCACCGAAATCACCCCGCTTGGCAATGCCGTGGCGGCGGCGCCCCCGGTTGTGGCGCCGGCTCCGGTCGCACCGGCAGTGGCGCCGGTCGTGACCGCCGCGCCAGCCCCCGGGCCCCGGATCAACCTGACCGCAGGCGTGGTTCACAGCCCCGCCGCCCCGGCTTCCGCGCCCGCAGCATCTGCGACCACCGCAGCTGTGGCTACGCCCGACCTCGCCGATGCCGATCCGGATGAGGCACCCTTTGCCCATGTGCCGGAAAACACCTCCTTCCCCGAGGCGGACGAGGCCCCGGACCTGCCACCGCTGCCGCATCTGGCGCGCCGCATGGCGGGGCTTGGCCCGGCCACCGGACAGCCGGTCGCGCCCGGTCCGCTCGCCCGGGCGCCGGCCCCGCGTCAGCAAGCCGCACAACCGGCCGCCTATTCCGCCAGCGTGACCGATGAACCGGACGAGGACCTGCCGCCCGCCCCCTCTGCGGCAACGCTGGCCGCCTATGGCCGGTCGGGCCGCGCAGCCCAGGCGGGCGCCATTGCCCAGACGACCAGTGCGGCCAGGGCCGCCCCGCATGGCAGCATTCCCCCGGCGCCTCCCACCGTCCCGGATGAGGAGGATCGGCCAGCTTCCCCGCTGAATGGCGGGCGTGAGGAACTGGCGGCGCCGCCTCGCAACGGCAGCAATGGCAAAACGGCGCGGGCGGGCAGCCTGGCCGGCCGGATCACCGCGCCCTCGATCCCGGGAACGCGCAAGACCCGTGCCCTGCCTGCGACCACAGGCGCTGCGCCCGCCACCCGGAGCAGTGGCCCCGGCGGCACCGAAGATGCCGCCCGCAGCCTCAGCCAGTCGCCCTTTGCCCCGCGCAAACAACGGGGAAAACCGCGATTCCTGGGTCTGGTTCTGACGGCGATCCTGCTGCTTTGCCTTGCTCTGGTGGCGGCCTGGTCCTCCTTCTACCTGTCGTCCAACCGCACCTCCGGCGAGGAAGAGACCCAGGTTGCCGCCACTTCGGCAACCGACAGCGCCGGGCTGGACGTCAGCACGGATGATGAGATGCTCGCCGATGGGTTCGACCCCGAGGCTGAGGCGGATGGCATCACGGCGGATGCAGGCCAGGACCCGACGGCTGATGCCGTCACCAATCCCGCGCCCGAAACCACCGGGGCCGAAGCGGCGCCCGACACCGCGCTGGAAAGCGAAAGCCCGGCAGCGGTTGCGCTGCTGGACGCCGAGGATGAGATCTTCCTCTCCAGCTCTGACGCACCGCCGCCGGCCTTTGACGCGCTGTCGCTCCCGGGCCCGGATGCCAGTGCCGAGGCGCCGCCAGGCGCCCCGATGCCGCCGCCGCCCTATGGCACTGTCTATCGTTACGACGAAAACCAGATGCTGATTCCAACCGCTGCGGGGCTGCCGACCCCCGGCGGTTATATGCTTTTTGAAGGCAAGCCGCCGCTTGTGCCGCCGCCGCGCAGCGCCGTGGCCGAAGCCGCAGCCGAGGCTGCCCGCCTTGCAGCCACACCCGCCGCCGCGCCCGCCACCCTTCCGGAGGCAGCGCCCGGTGATGCGGCCACTGCGCCGGTTCAGGGGGAGGCTCCGGTTGGTGAGACACCGGGCGCTGCTGCCGCAGCCCCTGCCATCGCGGATACCGGCGCTGCCGGCAATCCCTCGCTTGCCGGCGAGGCGGTCGGGGTGACGCCCGCCGTGGCAGATACCGCTGCCGCAGCCACGGCCACCGCAGAACCTGCCGTCCAGCCCAATCCCGAGCTTGCCGACCGCCGGCCGCGCGCCCGTCCCGATCGCGCCTTGCCCGATGATGATGCCGCCTTGCAGCCGGCGACCGCTCCGGTCGAATTCGCCAGCCTGCGGCCGCGTCAGCGGCCCGCGACTGTCGAGGCCGCCAGCACAAAGGCCCGCGCCGATACCGCCGCCGCCTCGCTGGCGAATGAGGCCGAGGTTCAGCTGGCCTCGGCGACCATGCCCGCGCTCAGCGCCGAAGAGGCTGCCAATCCGTCGATTATGACGATCTCGCTCCGTCCCGCACCCCGACCCAGGGATTTCAGCCGCGCGGTTGAGGCGGCGGTTGCTGCGGCCGTCCGCGCCCCGGAGCCCGCACCGGCCCCGGTCGAGACCGCCGCAGCCCCGGAACCGGCGCCGAAGAGCAAGAGCAAAGCGGCGACAAAGCCCGAAGAGCTTGATGAGATCGACGAGCCGGAGGTTGCAGCAGGCCCGGCACCGAAGATCCCGACCACCGCCAACGTTGCCAAACAGGCGACCTATTCCAAGGCGATCAACCTCGGAAAGGTCAATCTGATCGGGGTCTATGGGCCTCCGTCCAAGCGTTACGCCCTGGTCCGGACGCCGAATGGCAAATATAACAAGGTCTGGGTCGGCGATAAGATCGACGGTGGCCAGGTCAAGGCGATCACCCAGAATGAGGTGCGCTATCAAAAAGGCGGCCGCCTGATCGCATTGGCAATGCCCAAGGGCTGATCCCACCGCAATGTTGTAAAAATGAAAAAGGGGCCGGATCTGCCGGCCCCTTTTTCATTGCAATTGTTCGATAAGGGAAAGCTCAGGCCTCGCTGACGCCGGCTTCGGTAAAGGTTGCCATGCCGGAATGGCAGGCCAGCGCCGCCCGGATCAGACCAAGGGCCACCCCCGCGCCGGAGCCTTCGCCCAGCCGCAACCCAAGGGACAACAGCGGCTCTTTTCCAATCGCATGCAAAAGCCTGCCATGCGCGCCCTCGGCGCTCAGATGCGCCGCCATGCAATGATCCAGCGCGCCGGGCAGCATCCGCTCAAGCACCGCCGCCGCCGTACAGGCGATGAATCCATCCAGCAACACCGGCACCCGCAACAGTCGCGCATGCAGCACCGCCCCGGTCATCGCCGCCACTTCGCGCCCACCCAGCCGGCGCAGCGCCTCGAACGGATCGCCCAGCTGGCCGTCATGCAGGTCAAGCGCCAGCGCCACTGCCGCCTCCTTGCGCCTCAGCCCCGCATCATCCAGCCCGGTGCCGCGCCCGCACCAGCCCGCCACACCTTCGTCATGGCCGAACAAAGCCGCCGACAAAGCCGCCGCAGAGGTGGTGTTCCCGATCCCCATCTCACCCGCGATGAAGAGATCGGTGCCGGGCTGCACGGCCCGCCAACCGGCCAGCAATGCGGTCAGGAGTTCGGCCTCCTCCATCGCGGGGCCGGCGCAGAAATCCCGGGTCGGGCGGTCCAGCTCCAGCGCGATCACGTCGAGATCGGCGCCAAAGGCCCGCGCGAGCTGGTTGATCGCAGCACCGCCCTGGCGGAAATTTTCAACCATCTGCACCGTGACCTCGGCCGGAAAAGCCGAGATGCCGCGCGCGGTGACGCCGTGATTGCCGGCAAAGACGGTGATCTGCACCCGCGCGGCTTCGGGCACGGCCCGCCTTTGCCAGGCGGCAAGCCAGCGGGTGATCTCCTCCAGCCGGCCAAGCGCGCCCGGCGGTTTCGTCAACACCGCATCGCGCGCCCGCGCGGCGGCAACCGCCGCCTCATCGGGGGGCGGCAGCGCGGCGAAAACGGCGCGGAAATCGGCAAGGGAGACCGGGTCGGGGCGCTGCATGGATATCTCCGGAACTGGCCGCAGGAACCGGGCGGGAGTTGATCCCGCCTCGCCCAGGGGTTACCCCATGCTGACACGCCGTTCCAGCCGGAAAGACCGATGACCGAAAACAACCCGCGGCCCGGGCGCCTCACTGCCGGGCGGTTTCTCCAGGATCTGCCCTCGGCCTTTGCGCTGTTGACGCGGCTGCCGGTGCCGGCGCATCGCCATAGCGGCGCCGCCAGCGCCTGGGCCTGGCCGCTGGTGGGGCTGGCCTGTGGAGCAACCGGGGTCGCGGTGATCTGGCTGGGAGAGCTGTTGCGCCTGCCGCC
>NZ_QNHG01000002.1:1124975-1425677 GCF_003290025.1 Pseudogemmobacter bohemicus | reverse complement strand
TGGCCTGTTCGGTGGCCGCACCGCCGAGCGCCGGCTTGAGATTATGAAGGACAGCCATATCGGCAGTTTCGGCACACTTGCGCTGCTGCTGGTCTCGCTGGCCGCATGGTCGGCGCTCTCGGCGCTGATCCGGACCGGTCAGGCGGTGCCGGCGGTCCTGGCGGCCTCGGCTTTGTCGCGGGCGCCGATGGCGGCGATCATGGCGGCGCTGCCGCCAGCGCGGCGCGAGGGGCTTTCCGCCTCCAGCGGTCAGCCCGGCCTTGCGACCGCGCTGATGGCGGTGGTGCTGGGGGTGGGGCTCGCGCTGGCGATTGGCGGGCGCGATGCGCTGCTGGCACTGCCGGCGGTGCTGGTGATCTCTGGCTTGCTGACGGTTTCTGCGGCCCGGCGCATCGGCGGCCAGACCGGCGACATCCTTGGTGCCAGCCAGCAGCTGGCCTTTGCCGCCACGCTGGCGGTGTTTGCATGAGCACCGACCCCGGAACGGACGGCTGAACGGGCAGGCGGCCCCTTGCGCCCGCGCCCGCATTGGCGCAAATGACCCGCCTGTGATAGCAAGCGATATGAACAGCGGATCGGGCCCATGACCTCGCGCGAAGAAAAACGCCAGATGAAATCGGCCGCGAGGCTCTATGCGGTGCAGGCGCTCTATCAGATGGAGGTCTCGGGCCAGACGGTGAAGGCCGTGACCCGCGAGTTTGAAGTCCATCGCTTTGGCGCCAGCTATGAAGAGGGCGATTTCGCCGAGGGCGATACCGAACTCTTCCGGAACCTTGTGGACCATGCGGTCAACTGGCAGGCGCTGGTCGATCAGATGACCGACCGCGCGCTGGTTGCGAAATGGCCGATTGACCGCATCGACCCGGTGATCCGGGCACTGTTCCGCGCCGCCGGGGCTGAGCTGACCCAGATGGACACGCCGCCCAAGGTCGTCATCAACGAATTCGTCGATATCGCCCGCGCCTTTTTCCCCGAAGGCCGCGAGCCTGCTTTCGTCAATGCGGTGCTGGATCATATGGCGCGCGAGGCGAAGCCGGCGGCATTCTGAACCGCGCTGACGGGGTTCCGACAGGCAGCGCTTCGTGCGAGGCTCGTCTGATTACAGACCGGGAATCACCCGGAAGGAGATCAGATGCGCCTTTTCCTCGCCCTGCCCGTTGCGCGGTCAATCGCGCTGGTGACCAGCCTCGTTCTGACCACAGGAGCCGCGCTATCCGCAGAAACCATCACCAGCGGCGAATGGCTTGTCATCGCCCAGGACGGCGTGCGCGTCAGCTATGAGGCCAGCTTCAGCATCGACGTGGAAGGCAAAGTGGCCGGAAAGGCCCCCTGCAACCGCTATTTTGGCCAGAACCAGGCTGGGCTGCCGGATCTGTCGCTGGGGGCGCTTGGCGCGACGCGGATGTTTTGCGACCACCAGGCCGATGAGGACAGCTATCTGAAAGCGCTTGGTGCGATGACCAGAGCCGGGATCCGGGGCGAGACCCTGGTGCTGACCGGCCCGGATGACAGCAGCCTGGAATTTGCCCGCGATCCGGGGTCCAAATCGCTGATCTGCGACACCTGCGGCGGCTGATTTCAGCTCCGCGCTGCGGTAAACAGATCATGCGCGCTGTCATAAAAGCGTGCGCGATGATCCGGGGTCTCCATCGGGACCTCATGGCGGGCGCCGGGGTAAAGATCCAGCCGCCCGCCCTGCCAGGCCCGCATCCGCTGACGGATCGGGCCGGGCATGACGATATGTTCGCGTGAGCCAAGCGCCACCAGCGAGGGCAGCTCCGGCGCCGGCAGCCGTGCCACCCGCGCGCATTCCCTGAGCGCATCGCGCAGCCAGCCCAGCGACGGCCCGCCCAGCCGCAGCCCCGGCTCGGCCTCAAGCTGGCGGCGCAGCCAGGACCAGGTCGTGGCGTCACCGGTCAGGTGATTCTGCTCAAACGCGGTGCGCAGGATATAGCTCTGCGGCGAGGTGCTGGGCGCGTAACCGCGATCATGCGGCAAGGCCAGCGGCAGCCGGCGCATGAACCCCGCCAGCGGCTTGCCCCAAAGCGGAATGCGGATCCCCCACATCGGCGCCGAAAAGACCGAGGCGCGAAACGGCAGCCCGCGCGTCAGCGCCCTGAGCCCGATCAGCCCGCCCATCGAATGCGACATCTGCATCAGCGGCCCGCCAAGCCCGCGCGTATGCCCTTCACGCGCAATCCAGCCAAGGGCCGCATCCAGATCGCGCTGATAATCGCTGAAGCGCTCGACATGGCCCAGCATCGGGTCGGGCAGCGCGCGTTCGGACAGGCCCTGCCCCCGCCAGTCCAGCACCACCATCGACCAGCCGCGGCGGCGCAGCTCGCGCGCGGCGGGGCCGTATTTCTCGATATATTCGGTGCGCCCGGGCAGGAAGACCACCGTTCCAAGCGCTCCGCCCGGCCAGTAGCCCAGCCGGATCCGCACCCCATCCGACGTGGTCAGCCAGACCGCGCGCCCGTCTTCGGGCCCGTCGGCAAGACTGTCGAACAGGGGCGCGGCATCGCTCATCAGGGCCTCAGGACAGGGCAGAGCCCAGTTTCATCGCCATCCCCATCGAACCATCAACCGAGAGCTTGCCGGTCATAAAGGCCATGGTCGGGTTCATATCGCCTTCAAGGATCGCCTGGAACGTATCGGCGCTGGCGGTCAGGGTGACATCAGCCTCGTCATCGCCGGCGCGCACGCCCTGGCCGTCCAGCATGATGGCGCCCTCGCCCCTGATGACGAATTTCGCCACACCGTCGAACCCGCCCGACAGTTTCTTTGCCAGTTTCTCGACCGCCTTGTCGATGACTTCGCTCATGTCACGTCTCCCTTTCGTTACCGTGAGACCGCTGGCATTTCGCCACCGATCGGTTACGATCCTTTATATGAGAGCCCATTTCCGGTTTCACAATCATGTCGTTGCGGCAGTATTGCCGCTGTTTCTGTCGTTTTTTGCGGCCTCGGGCGGTTTTGCCCAGGATGCAGACAAGCTGAACGACCTCTATAACCGGCTCAAAAAGGCCGATGAGGGCGCCGCGCAGCGGATCGAGACCGAGATTTTCACCGAATCGGGCAAATCGGGATCGGCAACCATCGACATTCTGATGCGCCGGGGGACTGCGGCTCTGGATTCCGGCAATGCCACGGTCGCCATCGAGCACCTGACGGCAGCCGTCGATCACGCCCCCGAATTCATCGAGGCGCGCGCAACCCGGGCGGTTGCCTATTATTCCGATGGCGAAATCGGTCCGGCCCTTGCCGATCTTGCCTGGGTGCTGGAACGTGAGCCACGCCATTTCGTCGCCTGGACGATCCTGGGCACCATTCTTGAGGAATCGGATATGCCAGAGCGCGCGCTTGCCGCTTACCGCGCGGCGGCGGCGATCCACCCGTATATTCCCGAGGTGAATGACGCCATCGGCCGGCTGGAAAAACAACTCGAGGGCCAGGCCCTCTGACTGCGGGAAGTCTGAACTGATGGATGCCCGGAGCAGAGACGAGCGCGGTCGCGTAACGGCAGTGCTTGGGCCGACCAATACCGGCAAGACCCACCATGCGATCGAGCGCATGCTGACCCATCGCACCGGGGTGATCGGCCTGCCGCTCAGGCTGCTGGCGCGCGAGGTCTATGAGCGGGTCGTGGCGAAAGCCGGGGTCAGCCGGGTGGCGCTGGTCACCGGCGAAGAGCGCATCATCCCAGAACGCACCCAGTACTGGATCGCCACCACCGAGGCGATGCCGCTGGAGATCGGCGCCGATTTCGTCTGTGTCGATGAGATCCAGCTGGCCTCCGACCCTGAGCGGGGCCATGTCTTCACCCACCGGCTGCTGCATGCGCGGGGCCTTAACGAGACGCTGTTTCTGGGCTCTGACACCATGCGCGGGGCGATTGCCGGGCTGGTGCAGAACCACTCATACGTCAAACGCGACCGTTTCTCGACTTTGACCTGGTCAGGTTCGAAAAAGATAAGCCGCATGCCCGAAAGGTCGGCGATCGTCGGCTTTTCCGTTGAAAATGTATATGCGATTGCCGAGTTGATCCGCCGCCAGAAAGGCGGTTGCGCGGTGGTGATGGGCGCGCTTTCCCCCAGGACCCGCAATGCCCAGGTCGAGCTTTATCAGAATGGCGATGTCGATTATCTCGTGGCAACCGATGCCATCGGCATGGGGCTGAACCTCGACATCAAACATGTGGCGTTTTCCTCGACCTCGAAATTCGACGGCCGGCGGATGCGGTCTCTGCTGCCGCAGGAGATTGCCCAGATCGCAGGCCGCGCCGGGCGCCATACCGAGAATGGCACCTTCGGCGTCACCGGCGAGGCACGGCCCTTTTCCTCGGAACTGATCGACCAGATCGAGGCGCATCGCTTCGCCCCTGTGAAGAAACTGATGTGGCGAAATGCCGATCTTGATTTCGGCAGCGCCGCGCATCTGATCCGCTCGCTGGAGATGCCGACTTTCAACGACTGGCTTTCCCGCGCCCGCGACGCCGATGATGTGCTGGCGCTGAAGGCGCTCTGCGCTCTGCCCGAGATCGCCGATAAGCTGACCAATCCGAAACGCGTCATGCTTTTATGGGATGTCTGCCGCATCCCCGATTTCCGCGGCATTTCCGAGACCGATCATCACACCCTGCTGGCGCGGATTTTCGACTTTCTGGTCGGGCGCGGCATCGGCGGCGGGCGCATCCCCTCGGACTGGCTGGCGAAAGCTGTGGCGCGGATCGACAAAACCGATGGTGATATCGACCAGATCTCGCGCCGCCTGGCGCATATCCGCACCTGGACCTACGTTGCGCAGCGCAAAAACTGGGTCGATGACGAATCCCATTGGCGGGGCGAGACCCGCGCGGTAGAAGACCGCCTGTCGGATGCGCTGCACCAGCGCCTGACGCAACGATTTGTCGACCGGCGGACAAGCGTATTGCTTCGCCGGTTGAAGCAGAAGGAGGACCTTGTGGCAGAGGTGAATGACAAGGGCGAAGTGACCATCGAGGGCCAGTTCACCGGCAAGCTCGAAGGGTTCCGCTTTCAACAGGATGCAAGCGCATCATCGGATGAGGGCAAGACGCTCCGTCAGGCCGCAATCCAGGCGCTGAGGCCTGAATTCAGCCTGCGCGCGGACCGCTTTTACAATGCGCCCGATACCGAGATGGATTTCACCGAACAGGGGGGCCTGATGTGGGGCAACTCGGCGGTGGGCAAGCTCGTGAAGGGCGCCGATCCGCTGAAACCCTCGGTCGAAGCGTTTGTGGATGAGGAAGCCGGCGATGACGTGACCGAAAAGGTCCGCCGCCGGCTCCAGCATTTCATCGACCGCAAGGTGGCAGCCCTTTATGAGCCGCTGCTGGCTCTGGGCCGCGATGAGACGCTGACCGGACTGGCGCGGGGCTTTGCCTTCCGCCTGACCGAGGCGCTTGGGGTTATCCCGCGCGAGCAGGTCGCGAATGAGGTCAAAGAGCTTGACCAGGAAGCCCGTGGCGCGCTGCGTAAACATGGCATACGGTTCGGTCAGTATACGATCTTCCAGCAGGCTTTGCTGAAACCGGCCCCGACGCGTCTGCGGCTGGTCTTGTGGTCCTTGTGGAACGGGCTGTCGGAATTCCCGGAAAGCCCGCCCCCCGGCCTCGTCACCATCCCGAACATCACGGAAGTCCCGAAAGAGCATTATGCGCTTTCCGGCTACCGCCCCGCCGGCAGCCGCGCCATCCGCATCGACATGCTGGAGCGTCTGGCCGATATCCTGCGCCAGAAAGACAGCCGCGCCGGGTTCGAGGCGGTGCCGGATATGCTCTCGATCACCGGCATGACGCTGGAACAGTTCGCCGATCTGATGGGCGGGCTGGGCTATAAGGCCGAAAAGGGCGAGCGCGCCAAGGTGAAGACCGCCGAGTCCGCAGCCGCGCCCGAGGCCGATGTCGCGGCGGCTTTGGCCGAGGCGGCAGCTTCCGGTCAGCCGATCCCGGAGGAAGTTTCGCTGCTGGCCCCCGCGCCGGAAGCCGAACCGGCCCCGGAAGTGGCGGAAGGCGAAGCGACTGAGGCAGCAGTTCCTGAGATGGAGGTGTTCTACACCTTTACCTGGGCGCCGAAGCCGCGCTTCCAGCGTCCGGAGCGCGGCGCCCCGCGCGGGGATCGCCCGCAGGGCGAGCGTCCCCAGGGTGAACGCCGCGAACGCCCGCAGGGCGAGCGCCGTGATCGTCCTCAGGGGGACCGGCCTCAGGGCGACAGGCCGCAAGGCGAGCGGCGTGAGCGCAGTGACGGCGAGAAATCCGGCGAGCGCGGCCCCCGCAAAGAGTTCGGCAACCGCGACAATAATCGCGGCGGCAAACCGGGCGGCAAACATGGCAAGCCAGGCCAGCGTCACGACGGCCCGCGTCACGAAGGTGCCAAATCCTTCGAGGCCCGCCCGCCGCGGAAAGACAAGCCGATCGACCCCGACAATCCCTTTGCCGCGCTGCTGGCGCTGAAGGGCAAGGTCTGAGCCTTGGCCAAAACCGGAGGCGGCAGGAAGACAGGAGGCCGGGGCGGCGACGCTCCGGCCTTTGCTGTTCCCGGGCCAAAGCTCAGGCTGGATAAATGGCTCTGGCAGGCCCGATTCTTCAAAACCCGCAGCCTTGCGGCCTCGGTGGTCGAGGAGGGCCATGTCAGGGTGAACGGCACCCCCATATCGCGGCCCTCGCGCGAGGTGGGGCCTGGCGATGTGCTGACTTTCCCCCAGGGAAGAAATATCCGTCTGATCCGCGTATTGGGAACGGGCGTTCGCCGTGGCCCCGCCTCAGAGGCACAGATGCTCTTTCTTGATCTCGATGCCCCGGTCGCGACACCTGAACGCCTTGAATGATCCGCCTCTGTGGCTTAACTGACGCGCCAGAGAGTGTTCCGGAACCGCCCCAATGACCTATGTTGTCACCGACAATTGCATCGCCTGCAAATATACCGACTGTGTCGAGGTATGCCCGGTCGACTGCTTTTACGAGGGCGTGAACACGCTGGTCATCCATCCGGATGAATGCATTGATTGCGGCGTCTGCGAACCGGAATGCCCTGCAGATGCGATCCGCCCCGATACCGAGCCGGATATGGAGGAATGGGTCGCCTTCAACCGCAAATATGCCGAAGTCTGGCCGGTGATAACCGAAAAACGCGACCCGCTGCCGGGTTATGAAGAGCGTGACGGCGAAACCGGCAAGCTGGAGAAGTATTTCGACCCGGCGCCGGGCGAGGGCAGCTGAGGCACAGACCGGGGCAGTCAGGACGCGCGCCCGGATCCGGTCGCAATCGCGTGAAACCGTAGAAAATCCTTCCGGTTTCACGGGGGACTGCATGGGCCTGATCGCTCAGGACAGTTGGAATCGCGGTGATTCTGTGTTATGGTTTGTTCATAAACCAGCATGGATGCCTGATTCTGCCTCAGGACTGCTCGCCTGAGACAGCTATTCTTGTGACACAGTTACCCTTCGCCACAGGCCCCCATATCGGGCGCTGCCTGGGAAGGGTCTTGTTCGTCCTGAGATTGGCTGCAACCGCGAGAGTCCGGCGTCCGAGTGCCTGGCATCTGACCGAGGAAGCGCCTGAATGACCAAGTCGAAGAAGCCTGATTTCCGCCCCAACGAGTTTGTTGTCTATCCTGCTCACGGCGTTGGCAAGATCATCTCTATCGAGGAGCAGGAGATTGCCGGTTTCAATCTGGAACTCTTCGTCATCACCTTTGAAAAGGACAAGATGACGCTGCGCGTCCCGACCAACAAAGCGACCGATGTGGGTATGCGCGCCCTCTCGGCGCCCGATGTGGTGACCAAGGCGCTGGAAACGCTGAAGGGCAAGGCCCGGGTCAAGCGCGCCATGTGGTCGCGCCGCGCGCAGGAATATGAGCAAAAGATCAATTCCGGCGACCTTATGGCGATTGCCGAGGTTGTGCGCGACCTGCATCGCACCGATGACCAGCGCGAACAAAGCTATTCCGAGCGTCAGCTCTATGAGGCCGCGCTGGAGCGCCTGACCCGCGAAGTCGCCGCCGTTTCGGGCGTCGACGAGGCCGGGGCGCAGAAAAAGGTCGATGAGGTCCTGCTGTCGCGCGCAGCCTGAGCCTCCTGGGCTGAGTCTCCCAGTCTGAGATCCGCAGCCCGAACCGGTTGCAAAATACAAAACGGCGGCCCCATCCCGGGCCGCCGTTTCCATTTCGCGCGCGCCGAAATCTTCAAAGATTTCGGACCGGTTTCTTTGAAGAAACCGGGGCCTGGCGGCGGCGTTCAGCCTTTGCCGGACCTCATTTCCATTCCGCAAGCCGCGCGACATAGCGCGCCATCGTATCGACTTCGAGATTGACCAGATCGCCTTCGGCCAGCCTGCCCCAGGTGGTCACTTTGCGGGTATGGGGGATGAAATTCACCCCAAACTCACGGCCATTCACCTCGTTTACGGTAAGCGAAGTGCCGTTCAGCGCGACCGACCCTTTCTGGGCAATGAATCTCGCCAGCACCTCGGGCGCGCGGAAGGTGACCCGCAGGCTGTCGCCTTCCGGCGTCAGCTTCACCACTTCGGCCACCCCATCGACATGGCCCGACACGATATGCCCGCCAAGCTCGTCGCCCACTTTCAGCGCCCGTTCCAGATTGAGCCGGGTCCCGACCTTCCAGCCTGAGAGATTGGTTTTCGACACAGACTCGGCACTGATCTCGACATCGAACCAGTCACGCGGCGCGGTTCCCTTTTCGATCACTGTCAGACAGACCCCCTCGCAGGCGATCGACGCACCAAGGTCGATCCCGGTGGCAGGCCATGAGGTCGCGATCCTGGCCCGCAGGTCGCCGCGCTGCTCCAGCTCGATGATCTCGCCAATATCGGTCACGATTCCGGTGAACATCGGCATCCCTCTCTGTCGCTGTGATCCTGACTGCTGGTCTATCCCCGCCGCCTTCCCGCTGACAAGCCCCCGCTGCTCAGGGCCCGACACCTGGCGTCAGAGGACCCGCGACAGGCTCCGCCCTAATCCTGCCGCAAGAACCGGTAATATTGCCCCATAGGCAAGTGCGGCAACACGGGCTATCCGGACGGGACGGGTGTGCAGAATACGGATGACGGGTGGCGGGCGGCGATGAAACCGGAAGGAACGCGACATTTCCTGTTGCTGCAGGGGCCGCATGGCCCCTTCTTCTCGCGGCTGGGCCGGATGCTTGGCCATTCCGGTGCCAGGGTATGGCGGGTCGGTTTCAACCGCGGCGACCGTGCACTCTGGCATGACAGGCATAGCTATATCCCCTGGCGCGGTCGCGCCGAAGACTGGCCGGCGGGCTTTGCCGGCATTGTCGAGGAAAAGGGCATCACCGATCTGGTGCTTTACGGCGATACCCGCCCCAGTCATGCGAAAGCCATCGCGGTTGCACGCGCAATGGGCGTCACCATCCATGTCTTTGAAGAGGGCTATCTGCGCCCCTATTGGGTGACTTATGAGCGCAACGGCTCCAACGGTAACTCCCGCCTCATGGAGATGTCGGTCGAAGAGATGCGCGCCGCGCTCTCGCGCACCGATACCGATCTGCCCGATGCCCCCGCCCGCTGGGGTGATATGCGTCAGCATATGTTCTGGGGCGCGCTCTATCACTGGTTCGTCTGGGCCGGATTCTGGGATTATCGCAATTTCCGCCCGCATCGCGCCCTGACAGTGCGCCAGGAATTCCTGCTTTATGTAAAGCGGCTCTGCCTCTTGCCCTTCCACGCGCTTGAGCGGCGCATCGCGACCTGGCGCATCCGCTATGGCGGTTTCCCCTATCACCTCGCGATCCTGCAGCTGGAGCATGATGCCAGTTTCCGCGACCATTCCCCCTTTACCACCATGACCGAGTTCCTCGATCTCGTGGTCCAGGGCTTTGCCGAGGGGGCACCGAAACACCATCACCTCGTCTTCAAGGCGCATCCGCTGGAAGACGGGCGGGTAGCGGTGAAATCGACCATCCGGCAACTGGCCGACAAATACGGTGTGGCAAAGCGGGTGCATTTCGTCCGCGGCGGCAAGCTGGCGGCGCTTTTGAACCATGCGCGCTCAGCGGTGACGGTGAATTCGACCGCAGGGCAACAGGCGCTCTGGCGTGGATTGCCGCTGCGCGCCTTTGGCCGCGCGGTCTATTCCAAGCCGGAATTCGTCTCTTCCCAGCCCGCCGCGCAGTTTTTCGCCGAAGGAAAACGCCCCGACACCCGTGCCTATCGCGATTACCGGCACTATTTGCTGGAAACCAGCCAGGTGGCCGGTGGCTTCTACTCATCGCGTGGGCGGCGCGAATTACTACGACAGGTTGTGGATATGCTGCTTTCCGGGCAGGATCCCTATGACGCCCTGACCAGCGGAAACGCGGCACCACGGCAACAGTTGCGGCTGGTGACCTGATTTTCCGAAAACCACGGTCTTTCAATTTCCGTGATATTCCGTATTGTTGCGGTCAAAACTTGAGGCAAATCCGCTAAAGGAGCCCGAGCAGTGATCGGACATACCACGAGGGGGGCGAAAGCCCTGGCCTTGATCGCCGTTGTCGCCGTGACCGCAAGTTGCGGTTTGCCGCGTTCAGGGCCGAACAAGAAAGAGATCTTTGCAGGCTCTGTCCTGAAAAAGGGCGATGCCTTTATCGTCACCGTCAATCCAAGGGTTACGCGCGCCACCGCCGTGCTGCCCTCCTTCGGCTTTTCGGACACCTTCCAGAAGGCCGGCGTGATGGGATCGGATACGATCTCGAATGGCGACCTGCTTTCGGTCACCGTGTTCGAGAACGTGCGCGACGACCCGCTGCTGGGCAATACCGGCCAGCGCGTCTCGCAGCTGACCGAGGTTCAGGTCGATGGCCAGGGCTTTGTCTTCATCCCCTATGCCGGCCGGATCAAGGCTGCCGGCAATACGGTCGAAGGTGTGCGCAACGCCATCACCCGCAAGCTGGACGAACAGACGCCGGACCCGCAGGTCCAGGTGGCGCGTGTTGCCGGTGACGGGTCGACCGTGACGATCAATGGCTCGGTCGCAGCGCCTGGCGTCTTCCCGATCGAGCAGCCGACCCGGACGCTGGCCTCGATGCTGGCCCGTGCCGGTGGTGTGGCCATCGACCCGGCAACCGCCCTGGTGCGGGTGACGCGCGGTGGCCAGACCGGCAAGATCTGGCTGAAAGACCTCTGGGCCAATCCGAAGATGGATATTGCGCTGCGTCCGGGCGACCGGATCGTGATCGAAGAGGATGAGCGCAAGTTCACCGCCCTCGGCGCGACCGGCGCGCAGACCGTGGTGCCGTTCGAGAGCGAGAGCCTCTCGGCCGTCGAGGCGCTGGCCACCGTTGGCGGGCTGCAAACCATGGCCGCCGACCCGACCGGCGTTTTCGTCTTCCGCAACGAGCCGGCGGCGATTGCCAATGCCGTGCTGGGCCGCAACGATCTGCAAGGCGATCAGCGCCTGGTCTATGTGCTTGATCTGACCGCTCCGACCGGCATGTTCGAGGCGCGCGACTTCCTAATCCGCGATGGCGATACCGTCTATGTGACCGAAGCGCCCTATGTTCAGTGGCAGAAATCGCTCTCTGTGCTGACCGGTTCGGCCGGGGCTGCGGCAAGCCTGAACTCTGCCGCCGGCAACTGAGGCCAGCATTGGCCGTCGAACGCGATCCGAAACCAGAGGCCGCCGTGGTGATCCCACGGCGGCTTTTCCATCAGAACCTGTCTTTCCTGCGTGACCGCCGGCTGAAGCGCATCCTGGCACTGGCCGGGCATGAGCTGCGCTTCGGCCTGCCAAAGCAGGGCGATGGCGTCGTGGTCTGGGGCGCCAGCCCCACCGCCTGGCGGGGCGAGAAGGTGGCCGCGCAACGCAATGCGCCACTGGTGCGGCTGGAGGATGCGTTCTTGCGCTCGATCCGGCCGGGGCGGATGGGCGAGGCCGGGCTTGGCCTGTTGATCGACGCGGAAGGCATCCATTTCGACCCCTCTGACATCTCGCTGACCGAGCGGATCCTCGCAACCGACCCGCTGGACAATTCGAACATTCTGGCCCGCGCCAAAGCTGGAATCGAGCGTTTGCGCGCATTGGAATTGTCTAAATACAACCTTCACGATCTTTCCCTGCCCCCGCCTCCGCCCGGCTATGTGCTGGTGGTCGACCAGACTCTGAACGATGCCTCGCTGCGTGCTTCGGGCGCGGATCGCGGCTCTTTCGAGGAGATGCTGGAAACCGCCCGCAAGGACTGGCCGCATGCGCCGATCCTGATCCGCGCGCATCCCGAGACCGCAAAGGGCCTGCGGCCTGGCCATTACGGGCCGGAACATCTGCGCGACCCTGATGGGCCGGGGATCAGCTTTTCTGATCCCGCGATCCCGCCCTATGCGTTGCTGGAGGGCGCGGTGGCGGTCTATACCGTGTCCTCGCAGCTGGGTTTCGAGGCGATCCTTGCCGGCCATCGCCCGCGCATCTGGGGCCTGCCTTTCTATGCCGGCTGGGGCCTGACCGAGGACCGCACCCCCCCCTCACGCCGCAAGCGCAAGCTGACCCGGGCGCAGCTGTTTGCCGGGGTGATGATCCTTGCGCCAATCTGGTATGATCCCTGCCGCGACCGGCTTTGCAGCTTTGAAGAGGTGGTCGATCAGCTGGAGGAGGACCTGCGCGCCTTCCGCCAGGACCGCCACGGTCATGCCGCGATGGGCATGCGACTTTGGAAACGCGGGCGGCTCCAGGCGTTTTTCGGGCGGGAGAAGCCCCTGCGCTTTATCGACCGCCCCGGACAGGCCAAAGGGGAAAGCCTGCTGATCTGGGCCGGGAAAGAACCCGGGACCCTCGCCTCCCCCGCGCTGCGGGTCGAGGACGGTTTCCTGCGCTCGCGTGGGCTCGGGGCCGAGCTTGTGCCGCCTCTGTCACTGGTCGCGGATGACCTGGGGATATATTATGACCCCTCCCGTCCCTCACGGCTGGAGGCGCTGATCCTGGCCGCCCTGCCACCGGGTGGCCATGCCCGCGCGACCAGGCTGATCGAAAGGCTTCGCGCCGCTAACTTGACCAAATACAACATTGAAGGCGCAATTCCGCCGCTTCCGGACCGTGAGACCGACCAGAAATCCCGCATTCTGGTGCCGGGCCAGGTCGAAGACGACGCCTCGATCCTGAAAGGCGCGGGTGTCGTCCGGACCAATCTCGACCTGCTGAAAGCCACCCGCAAGGCCAACCCCGACGCCCTGATCCTTTACAAGCCGCATCCCGATGTCGAGGCCGGCCTGCGCCCTGGCACGATCCCCGTCGATCAGACCGCGAAACTCGCCGATCTGGTCCTGAACCATGCCAGCATGGCGGCGGCGCTGAATGAGGTCGACGAGGTCTGGACCATGACCTCTCTGACCGGGTTCGAGGCGCTGATCCGGGGCAAGAGGGTGACCACCTTCGGCGCGCCCTTCTATGCCGGCTGGGGGCTGACCCAGGACCTGGGCGAGATCCCCGAACGCCGGCTCAGGCACGAAGATGGCAGTCTCGTGCCCCGCCCCGATCTGGCGCATCTGGTCCATGCCAGCCTGATCGCCTATCCGCGTTACTGGGATCCGGTCTCGCGCCGCCCCTGCCCGGTCGAGGTTGCGCTGGACCGGCTTGCCTCGGGCCAGATCCCGCATCCGGGCCCTCTGAACCGGCTGATCGCGAAATTACAGGGCCGCTTTGCCAGCCATGCCCGGCTGTGGCGCTAACCGCCAGAACCGGATCATCAGGCTCACCGCCGCCGCAACCAGGCCAATCACCAGGCCCGACCACAGCCCGACTCCGCCCAGCCCCAGCGGGAAGGCCAGCCCATAGCTGACCGGAATCCCGATCACCCAATAGCTGAGCGTTGCCAGCCACATCGGCACCGCGGTGTCCTGAATGCCGCGCAACAGGCCAAGCGCCATCACCTGCATCGCATCGGCCAGCTGGAACAACGCCGCCAGCATCAGAAGCGTCACACCGAAATGCAGCACAAAGGCCGATTCTGGTTTTTCAAGGTCAAGGAATTGCCGCACCAGCAGCTGTGGCACGCTGACAAAGACGATGATCACCGCCACCGCCACCAGGAAAGAAATCAGCAGCGCCGCCCAGGACGCCTGGCGCAGCGCCACCGGATCACCCCGCCCCGAGGCCTCGGCAACCCGGATCGTCGCGGCATTCGACAGGCCGACATGGCACATGAAGGCCAGCGCGGTGATCTCCAGCGCGATGCCATGCGCCGCCAGCTCACGCGTGCCGATCCAGCCCATCATAATCGCGCTGGCCTGGAAAAGCCCGCTTTCGGCCAGCCCCGTCAGCCCGATCGGCAGCCCGAGCCGCCAGACCTCGCGCAAGGCAGGCAGGTCGATGCGCCAGAAGCGGCGGAAAAGCTGGAACGGCCGCAAGGCCGGCAACAGCCCGGCATAAAGCCCCAGCACCAGCAATGAGAAGATCTGAACGACCAGCGTAGCCACACCCGCGCCGCCCACCCCCATCTCGGGCGCACCGCCATTGCCGAAGATCAGGAACCAGTTGACGATGATGTTGACCACAACCGCCACAACCGTCACCCAAAGCACGATCTGCGTCCGGCCCAGTGCCGCCAGCCAGGCCTGCAGCACCGCCACGGCCAGTGTTGGCACCATGCCAAGCCCGGCGATGCGCAGGTAATATTCCGCTTCAGCCGCGACTTCGGGCTTTTGCCCCAGCGCCAGCATCACCGGCCCGGCAAACCAGAAGACCGGATAGACCAGAAGGCCAAAGCCGATGGAAAGCCACAGCCCCATCCGCGCCGCACGGCGCAATTCGGTATCGTCGCCGCGCGCCCGCGCGCTGGCCGCCAGCGGCATCACCGCCCGCGCGAAACCCGAGCCGACCACGAAGATGATGAAAAAGCTCGAAGCCGAGATCACCAGCGCGCCCTGCTGCACCACACCATACCAGCCGACCATCGCGGTATTGACCACATGCAGCGAAAATTGCGCGATGGAGGACCCGGCCAGCGGCAGGCCAAGCATCAGCGTCTCACGCAGATGCCTGGCGAATGTGATCTGGCGGGCGGGCTGCGACATCTTATCCATGCCGCAGATCTATCCTTTGATCAAATTTTCAGCAAGGCGCCGCGACAGGCGGCAGCTCAGCTGATCCGCACAGCCGGATGTGTGGCCGTATCGAGGATATGCCCCGCGCCGCGCAAAACCTGCGCCGCCGAGCCCACGATCAGCGGATCGGGCTGGCCCAGCACCGCATGATCCTTACCCGGATACTCCAGCGAGGCGAGGAAATGCCTCATGCAGTTCAGTCTGGCACGCTTCTTGTCATTCGACTTCACGATGGTCCAGGGTGCATCGGCGGTATCGGTATAGAAGAACATCGCCTCCTTGGCCTCGGTATAGTCATCCCATTTGTCGAGGCTCGCCTTGTCGATGGGCGAAAGTTTCCACATCTTCAGCGGATCGGTCTCGCGCGATTTGAAGCGTTTGAACTGCTCGTCCCGGGTGACCGAGAACCAGTATTTGTAGAGCCGTATCCCCGAGCGAACCAGCATCCGCTCCAGCTCCGGCGCCTCGCGCATGAACTCCAGATATTCCGAGGCCGAACAGAAGCCCATCACCCGCTCCACCCCGGCGCGGTTATACCAGGAACGGTCGAAGAACACGATCTCGCCGGCGGTTGGCAGGTGCTGGATATAGCGCTGAAAGAACCACTCGCCCTTTTCCTTGTCCGAGGGTTTGGTCAGCGCCACCACCCGCGCGTAACGCGGGTTCAGATGTTCCATGAACCGCTTGATGGTGCCGCCCTTGCCAGCCGCATCGCGCCCCTCCATCAAAAGGACGAATTTCTGCCCGGTCTCCTGGGCCCAGATCTGCACCTTCAGAAGCTCTGCCTGCAACTGCGCCTTTTCGCGCTCATAGGCCACGCGGCCCAGGAGGCGGCCATAGGGGTAGCGGCCGCTCTCGAAAGCCTCGCGGATCTCGTCGGTCGTCACAGCGGGAAAATGACGCGGCGCGGTCAGCCTGTCGCCCATTTCGCCCATCGGGGATGCAGCATCCGGCACGGTCGCCGTGATGCCGGATGCATTGGCCTCCTGGCGGTCGATGGTGCCGGTTTGCAGATCTGTACTCATATGGAACTCCTTCACCCTGTTGAAAACCGATCCCTCCGCCCCCGCGCAGCGGAGGCGCGGAGGATCACGGGGCTGCACCTTTTATTGCGGCTGAAAGCATAGTCCAGGCCGCAGGATTTCGCCTTGATCCTGGTCAAACCGCACAGGGCTTTGCTGCAAGTGCAGTAAAACCGCAGCCTCAGGCGGTGACATCCGCAGCCAAAGGGCGAAGACAGTTCCCCGCCGGACCCGCCGCTGCGAACAACTCTCCTGCCGGATCGCCACCGGCAGGAAAACCCTTCCCAATCAGGTGAGGAAGCCCGGCGCCTGGTGGATTTTTATCCTGCTTCTGCTATTGGGGCCGGGACATTTCCGGCAACCGCACTTCCGGCATCGAGGCCCGCCATGATCACCCTTTACGGCGTCTACCGTTCGCGCGCATCGCGCCCCCTCTGGCTTTTGGGAGAGATCGGCTGCGATTTCACCCATGTGCCGGTGATCCAGGCCTATCGCCTGACCGATGCGAAAGCCGAGGGGGCGGCGCTGAACACCTCTTCGCCGGAATTCCTCGCGGTCAACCCGCAGGGCCAGATCCCGGCGATGGAGGATGACGGCCTCCTGCTGACCGAGTCGCTGGCGATCACGCTGCATATTGCGCGCCGCCATGGGGGCAGCCTCGGCCCGGCCGACGGGTCCGAACAATCGCTGATGGAGCAATGGGCCCTTTACGCCGCCACCGCGCTGGAGCCGCCGGCGCTTGAGATCCTGCTGGCCATCGAGGCCGGCGGCGATACCCTGCCCGAGACCCGCGCCGCGATCCGCGTCAGCGCCGAAAAGCTGCGCCGCCCGCTGAACCGGCTGGAGCGGCATCTGCGCGCGCATGACTGGCTGGTCGGCGACCGGTTCACCGCTGCCGATATCAACACCGCCGAATGCCTGCGCTATGCCCAGGGCCATCCGGAGCTTTTGCGCGACTATCCGCAGGTGAGCGCCTGGCTCGCGCGCTGCCAGGCGCGGCCGGCCTTCCAGGCCTTCTGGGCAAAGCGCGAGGCCGAACCGGTCTGAACCTGACCGCCGGCCGTGCAGAGATCAGCCTCGCAGGCGCTGACGCACAGTGGTTGCGCGCCGCTGCCGCTGGCAATGGTGCCGCCCGCGCCCCATCTTCAGCTCAACAGCCCGGGCAAAGCGCCCGGGCCCCAGGTTTGAGGGCTTCCCCATGAAGAAGATCGGTTTTCTGTCATTCGGCCACTGGTCGACCCAGCAGGGCTCGGCCACCCGCTCGGCCCAGGACGTGCTCCTGCAATCCATCGAGCTGGCCGAGGCCGCTGAAGAACTCGGCGCCGATGGCGCCTATTACCGCGTCCACCATTTCGCCCGGCAACTCTCATCGCCCTTCCCGCTGCTGGCCGCTGTCGGTGCCCGCACAAAGAAGATCGAGATCGGCACCGGCGTCATCGACATGCGCTATGAGAACCCGTTCTATATGATCGAGGATGCCGGTTCGGCGGACCTGATCGCGGGCGGACGGTTGCAGCTGGGCATCTCGCGCGGCTCGCCCGAGCAGGTGATCGACGGCTGGCGGCATTTCGGCTACGCGCCGGCAGAGGGCGAGACCGACCAGGACATGGCGCGTGATCATGCGCTGACCTTCCTGAAACTCCTGGAAGGCCATGGTTTCGCGAAGCCGAACCCCCGCCCGATGTTCCCCAACCCGCCGGGTCTCTTGCGGCTTGAGCCACATTCCGACGGGCTGAGGAACCGCATCTGGTGGGGCGCCGCCTCGGATCAGACCGCGATCTGGGCGGCACAGCTGGGGATGAACCTGCAAAGCTCGACCCTGAAATGGGACGAGACGGGCGAGCCCTTCCATGTGCAACAGGCCAATCAGATCCGCAAATACCGCGCGGCCTGGAAGGAAGCCGGCCATAAGCATGAGCCGAGAGTCTCGGTCAGCCGCTCGATCTTCGCGATCACATCAGCGCAGGATCAGATGTATTTCGGGCAATCCCGCCCCGATCAGGACCAGGTCGGCGTGATCGACGACCAGCGCGCCGTCTTCGGCCGCTCCTACGCCGCCGAGCCGCAAAAACTGATCGAGGAGCTGCGTCAGGACGAGGCCATCGCCGAGGCCGATACGCTGCTTCTGACGGTGCCGAACACGCTGGGCGTCGCGTACAACGCCCATGTGATCGAGAACATCCTGAAACATGTCGCACCTGCCCTGGGCTGGCGCTGACAAAAGACGTCCGGCCCCCTTGCGGGGGCCGGAAGCCTCCGGCGGGGATATTTAAGGACAGATGAAAAGCGCATTTTCTGTTTTCATCTGTCCTTAAATATCCCGGGGGAGTCTGCCCGAGGCAGACGGGGGCAGCGCCCGCGGCCCGGCCAGCCAGGGAAATTCCCCCCTGGATCTTGCGCGCCTGCCCCTCGCGGTGGTCTAATGCTGCACAAGAAACCATAAGAGCAGCGCATGGCCCCGAATGATTCCGGCGATCTCCTCGCCGCGCCGAACCAGCAAACCTATGACGCCTCCTCGATCGAGGTGCTTGAGCCGCTCGAAGCGGTGCGGATGCGGCCCGGCATGTATATCGGCGGCATTGACGAGCGCGCCTATCACCATCTTGCCGCCGAGATCCTCGACAATTCGATGGACGAGGCCGTCGCCGGCCATGCCAACCGCATCGAGGTCGAGCTGATGGCGGATGGCTCGGTCTCGATCCGCGACAACGGGCGCGGCATCCCGGTCGATCCGCATCCGAAATTCCCCGACAAATCCGCGCTGGAGGTGATCCTCTGCACGCTCCATGCCGGCGGCAAGTTCAATGGCGACGCCTATGAGACAAGCGGCGGGCTGAACGGCGTCGGCTCTTCGGTGGTAAACGCACTGTCCGACCATATGCGGGTCGAAGTGGCGCGCAACAAAGAGCTTTACGTCCAGGAGTTTTCGCGCGGCAAGCCCAAAGGTCCGGTCGTAAAGGTCGGACCGGCGCCGAACCGGCGCGGCACCACCGTGATCTTCCACCCCGATGCCGAGATTTTCGGCCATCAGAGCTTCCGCCCCGCGCGGCTGATGAAGATGGTGCGCTCCAAGGCCTATCTCTATTCCGGTGTTGAAATCCGCTGGAAATCGGCGATCCCGGATGGCGATATGCCGCTGGAGGCCACCTTCCACTACCCGGGAGGTCTCGGCGAATATCTCGGTGAACAGCTGCAAAAAGACCAGACCTATGCCGAGAAGCCTTTCGCGGGCAAAGTCTCGTTCCGCGAGAAATTCGGCGTCCCGGGCTCGGTCGAATGGGCGATCAACTGGACGCCTTTGCGCGACGGTTTCATCTCGTCTTACACCAATACCGTGCCGACGCCCGAGGGCGGCACCCATGAGACGGGCTTCTGGGCCGCGATCCTGAAAGGCATCCGCGCCTATGGCGACCGGGTGAAAAACCGCAAGGCCGACCAGATAACCCGCGAGGATATGCTGACCGGCGGCTGCGCCCTGATCTCGGTCTTTATCCGCGAGCCGCAATTTGTCGGCCAGACCAAGGACCGGCTGGCCACGGAAGAGGCCGCTAAATGGGTGGAAAACGCCGTTCGTGACCATTTCGACACCTGGCTTGCCAGCGATCCGAAATCGGCGGGCGCCATTCTCGATTTCCTCGTGCTGCGCGCCGAGGAACGGCTCAAACGCCGCGCGGAAAAGGAAACGCAGCGCAAGACCGCCACCAAAAGGCTGCGCCTGCCGGGGAAACTGGTCGATTGTTCGGCCTCGAACCGCAAGGGGACCGAGCTTTTCCTCGTCGAGGGCGATTCGGCCGGCGGCAGCGGCAAGGGTGCCCGCGACCGCAATTTCCAGGCCCTGCTGCCTCTGCGCGGCAAGGTGCTGAACGTGCTGGGCGCGGCGGCAAGCAAGCTTTCGGACAACGCCGAGATCCGCGACATCTGCGAGGCGCTTGGCGTGGGCATGAAGGAACGCTTCCGCATCGACGATCTGCGCTATGACAAGATCATCATTATGACCGATGCCGATGTGGACGGTGCCCATATCGCCTCGCTGCTGATGACATTCTTCTACGAGCAGATGCCGCAGCTGATCCATAAAGGGCATCTCTACCTCGCCTGCCCGCCGCTTTACCGGCTGACCCAGGGGGCAAAGCGTCTCTATGTCTCAAATGATGCCGAGAAAGAGGAATGGCTGGCCAAAGGGCTGGGCGGCAAGGGCAAGATCGACGTGCAGCGTTTCAAGGGTCTTGGCGAGATGGATGCCAAGGACCTGAAAGACACCACGATGAACCCGGCAACGCGCAAGCTGATCCGGGTCTCGGTCGATGAGGATGAGCGCGAATCGACGAAAACACTGGTCAATGACCTGATGGGCAAAAAGCCCGAGCTGCGCTTTCAGTTCATCCAGGAGAAAGCCCGTTTCGCCAATGCGGAAGAGCTGGATATCTGAGCCCCGCCCCCCGCCCGGCTGTTACTTCCAGCGTGCGGGGCGCCAGCCGGCGGCCCGGGCCTCGGCCTCGTCGCAAAACCAGCGCTCGCCCTGATCCTCGCGGATGGAGGTCTTTGCCCAGGCCGGCGACCAGGGCATGTGGTAGATCCGCTCGCCCGACTTCGAGATATTGCCCTTGATCGGGCAGTCCTCCAGCGACACATCGCCGGCGGCCTCGCTCCAGCGGCCCGAGCGGTAATCCCAGGCGGTTTGCGCAGGGGTTTGCGAGGGGGCGGACCAGATGCCGAGGCCAGCGGCTTTTGCCCGCGCCTCATCAGCGGTGTAGGCGTCGGAATAGCGGGTATAGGCCCAGGCGAGGCCGCTTTCGACCAGTGCCTGACCAAGATCGCGCCCGCCTGCCTCGCAACGGGCGATCACCCTGTCAAAGCGGTCACGGTCCAGCGCCTCGCAGCGGATATCCTGGCCCGCCACCAGCGCCGCCAGCGCCTCGGTCGCGGCGGTGCCGCAGGCCCAGCTGGCGCCCTCCGGGCGCGGGCAGTTCTGGCCGGCCTCGGGCGCGTCGATGCCGTGAAGGCGGATGCTCACCGCGCCGAAATTCAGCGTATCGCCATCGGTGACCTGCGGCCGGCCGCTGATTAGCGTCGAGGCAGACACTGCCGAAACAAAGAAGAACTGCACCAGAAACCCGCTCATGCCTTCTGCCTGCACCAGGCTGCCGCCGGGGTCCAGCGGAAATATTAACCAAGGTTAACAAGGCCCCGACACCTGCCCCCCGGGCCAGACCCCGCCCCAGCCCCTCACCCTTGCCCCCGCAACGCCGGCGGGCCATGGATGGGTCATGGATGAAATCCGACACCCTTTCCCCGAGCCCCCCGCCCCCGGCACCGCCACCGAGGTCGCGCCCGGCATCCTCTGGCTGCGGCTGCCGCTGCCCTGGGCGCTGGATCATGTGAATGCTTATGCGCTGGACGAGGGCAATGGCTGGACGCTGATTGATTGCGGCATCCATTCGCGCCGCGCGGTCAAAGGGTGGGAGGCCTTGCTGGCCGGCCCCCTTGCCGGCAAGCCGGTCAGGCGGCTGGTCGTCACCCATCACCATCCCGACCATATCGGCATGGCGGGCTGGTTCATCGCCCGGGGCGCCGAGCTGCTGATCACCCGCACCGCCTGGCTTTACGCCCGGATGCTGCTGAACACGCCCGAAGAGCGCCCCTCGCCCGAGGCGATCACCTTCTGGAAACGCGCCGGCATGGCGCCCGCCGATCTGGAGCGCCGGATGGCAGAGCGCCCGTTCAACGCCTCGGACTGCGTGGCGCCGCTGCCGCCGGGCTTTACCCGGCTGCAAGAGGGCCAGAGCCTGCATCTGGGCGGGCGCGACTGGCGGATCCGCATCGGCCATGGTCACGCGCCGTCGCATGCAACACTCTGGAGCGAGGCCCCCGAGACCGGGGGCGCCGGAAGCAGCGGGCTGGTCCTGGGCGGCGATCAGCTTTTGCCCGGCATTTCCGCCAATATCGGCGTCTACCCTGCCGAGCCCGAAGCCGATCCGCTGGACGAATGGCTGGAAAGCTGCACCCGGCTGAGTACCTTCGCACGCGCGGATCAGCTGGTGCTGCCGGGCCATAAGCTGCCCTTTACCGGCCTTCCCTTCCGGCTGCGGCAGATGGTCGGGAACCACCTTTCCGCGCTGGACCGGCTGCGCGACTTCCTCGCCACGCCGCAGACCGCTGTGGCTTGCTTCCCGCTGCTGTTCCGCCGCAGGATCGGCGAAGGCGAGCTTGGCCTCGCGCTGGCCGAGGCGGTGGCGCATCTGAACCACCTTTACCAGCGCGGCGAGATCACCCGTTTCCCCGGCCCCGATGGGGCATGGCTGTGGCAAAAGGCATGACTGAAAAGACCCGATCCAAACCCGCCCTCCCCGCCGCCGCCCCTGCGGCGAAAGCCGCTAAATCCGCGCGCAGCGCGGCCCCCTCCACCAGGGGCAAATCCGCCGCCGGCCCGCCGGCTGCGGCGCCCAAAACCGCCGCCGAATCGGCCTGCGAGCGGCTGGTGATCTATATCCGCCAGTTCGAGAGCCAGCTGGACCAGAGCCAGGAGATCGCCATGGGTTTCACCGGCGGCGCGGCGGGTGTGCTGCGGATCGAGGGGCTGGGCTGGTCCGCCCCGGACCTGCTGACCTTTTTCGGCCAGGACGAAGACGGCATCCGCACCCAGATGGTGCAGCATGTCAGCCAGCTCTCGGTCATGCTCAGGGCGGTGCCGAAACTCTCGCCCGAGGCGCCGCCGGTCCGGATCGGCTTTCGCCTGGTGCAGGGCTGGGGTGGCGGCGAATCCGGGGATGCCTCGGTCTGGGCGGGCGATGGCGGCTGAGCCCGGCGGCAGCATCCACGAAACCGGGCGCAATTCCAGGGTCAGATCCGGGCGCGGGAAAGATACATCACCGCCGCATCTTCCTGCATCCATCACCGCGTCCAAAGGGTGACAGCAGGCCGCTAATCGGCTAACAGGCGGGAAAGCATCTGTTCCCGGGGAATGAAGAATGGCCGATCATAACCAAGTCGATCACGCGCATGGCAGCATGGATATCCGTGTCCAGGAGAAGACCTTTGCGGGCTTTATCCGGGTGGTAACCTGGACGATCGTTTTTTGTGTTGTGGTGCTGGCCTTCCTCGGCCTCGCGCGGACCTGATTTTACGCCTCAAAGCCGGCCCCCGCTGCGGGTCCGGCGCAGGGGGCCGGGAGAGTTTCCATGTATCGCCTTTTTGCCGCTCTCGCGATGGTGCTGACGCTGTCATCCTGCGCGGAATCTATCTGGGCTCCGGATGACCAGGTCGCCCGCGCGACCTTTGTTGCCGGCGCTCCGACCGAGATCACGCTGTTCACCACCATCAATGACCGCAACGGCTCGGGGGCGCATTCGGCGCTGCTGATCAACGGCTCGCAGCGCATTCTGTTCGACCCGGCCGGCACCTGGCAGCATGATGCCGCGCCCGAGCGCAATGACGTGCATTTCGGCATGACCGACCGCATGGTGAATTTCTACCTCGACTACCATGCCCGCGACTCGGAGAGCGAGAAATTCCATGTGATCGAGCGCAAGCTGCTCGTTTCACCCGCTGTCGCCGAGGAGATCCTGCAAAGGGCGCTGTCGAATGGCGCGGTGCCCAAGGCGCATTGCGCCCGCTCTATCGCGGGCATCCTGCGCCCGGTCCCGGGTTTCGAGGGCCTGACCTCAAGCTATTTCCCGAAAAGGCTCGATGCGTCTTTTGCCGGGCTGCCAGGCGTCACCACCCGCATCGTGACCGAGGAAAACGACAATCCCGGCGCCGGGCATGGGGTGGTCCTTGTCGATAAAAAGGGTCAGCGGGTCAACTGATCCGCCGGCCCCGTCCGTCAGGGGAGCCAGCCAGATTTGCGCGTCTTTGCCGTCATTCTCGCAGGGGGCCAGGGACGCCGCATGGGCGGGGCGGATAAGGCCCTGCTGCAACTGCACGGGCGCCCGCTGATCACGCATGTGATCGGGCGGTTGCAGCCCCAGGCCGCGCGCCTGATGATCTCTGCCAATGGCGATGCCGCGCGGTTCGCATTCACCGGGCTTGACGTATTGCCCGACGAGACCGCGCCTGGCCCGCTGGCTGGGATCCTTGCGGGGCTGCGGGCGGCGCAAACGGGCGGCGCCGATGCGCTGGTCTCGAACCCGGTGGATGCGCCATTCCTGCCGCCGGATCTGGTCTCGCGCCTTTTGACCGCCGGGCCGGGCCCGGCTTTTGCCCGCGCGGGCGGGCGCGACCATAATGCGACCGCATTCTGGCCGGTCGCGCTGGCGGATCCGCTGGCGGAATTCCTCGCCTCGGGCGCGAAGCCGAAGATCGCCGATTTCGCCGCCCGTCATGGCGCGCAACCCGTCGATTTCCCCGATGCCGCCGCTTTCGACAATCTCAACACGCCGGAGGACCTTGCCCGGGCCGAGGCCCGTACCGCATGAAGATCTACGGCGTCATCGGCTGGCAGAACAGCGGCAAGACCACGCTGATGGAGCGCCTTGTCCGCGAGATCACCGGGCGCGGCCTCAGCGTCTCGACGGTGAAACATGTGCATCACCATGTCGATCTCGACCAGCCCGGCAAGGACACCTGGCGCCACCGCGAGGCGGGTGCGGCGGAGGTCGTGCTGGCCTCGTCAAAGCGCTTTGCCATTTTGCGCGAACATCGCGGGCCCGAGCCGGATCTGACAGCGGTGCTGGCGCGGCTCGCCCCGGTCGATCTGGTGCTGGTCGAGGGCTATAAGCGCGATTCGCATCCGAAGATCGAGGTCTGGCGCGAAGGCATCGCCGACCGGCCGATGATCCAGCCCGGCGACCCGCTGGTCAGGGCGGTGGCATCGGATGCGGCCCTGCCGGGGCTGAGCGTGCCGCTTCTCGACCTGAACGATGCCAGTGCCGTCGCGGATTTCATTCTGAAGGAATGCGGTTTTGCGCCCTGAAAGCTTCTCCATCCGGCGCGGCTTTCCGCTGGATCAGCGCGACACCGCCGCCCGCATCTATTGGGAAGCCTTTGGTGCAAAACTCGGCCGTGTCATGGGGCCGGACCGCCGGGCGCTGGAATTCCTGACGCGCGGGCTGAGGCCAGACCATTGCTTTTCGGCGCTGGACGGCAATGGCCGGCTGATCGGGCTTGCCGGGTTCAAATCGGTGCAGGGCAGTTTCTCGGGCGGCACCAGGCGCGATCTGCGCCGGGTTTACGGCGTGATCGGCTCGGCCTGGCGGGCGGGGCTGCTCAGGCTTCTGAGCCATGAGGTCGATAATGAGCGCTTTCTGATCGACGGGATCGCGGTCGATGCCGGCGCCCGCGGACTGGGCATCGGCACCGCGCTGATCACCACGCTGTGCCGCGAGGCGCAGCGGCGCGGCTATCCCTCGGTGCGTCTTGAGGTGATCGAGGGCAATCCCCGCGCCCGCGCGCTGTATGAGCGCGAGGGCTTTGTCGCCACCCATACCGATCAGCTTGGCCTGTTGCGCTATGCCTTCGGCTTTGCCGCCGCCACGACCATGGTGCGGCTGCTGGACACCGACAGCCAGCCGACTGAGCCCGGCGACTGAGCCCCGATCAGTCAAACACCCCCGCCACACGCCCCAGCACCATGAAGGCGCGCGCGGTGCGGGTATCTGCGAAATGGATCAGCTCATTATCGCTGGCATTTTGCTCAAACACCTGGAAGACCCGGTCGAAGGTGCGCAGGAAGTGATGAGCAGCGTCGCGGAAAATGGTGTCTTCCCGCAGCCGCCCGGCGGCCAGTGCCAGCGACGAGCGGTCGCGGATGCCGCCAATGGCCGCGATGCCACGACCGCGCTCTCCGGCGGCAAAGCGGCGCCAGATATCAGGATGGCAGAGCTCGGGGCGCAGGTCATCCATATAGATGCCCTCCTGGCTCAGCAGCGTCAGCACATCCTGGGCGGCGCGGATCAGCTTCGCGACCTCGCGATCCTCCAGCGCCAGACGCAGGGCACGGAAACCGGCCTTGTCCTCGGGGCTTTCGGGGAATTGCAGCGCGGTGATGAAATCTTCGATGGAAAGCGGCTGACGTGCCAGATCGCTGGGCGTGCCAAGCGCAAGCGTCGGCTGTTCGGCCTCGGGCTCGGGGTGCGGCGGGCTCAGCGCGGCCTTGCGGTCGGCCGAGGGCACCGAAAGCGCCTGATCGCGGCGCGAAGAGAAGCTCGCAGGGCCGGCCGGCACCTCGGTCACCGTCTCACGCCGGGACGCGGGTGGCACCGTGGCTTCGGGCCGGGTGATCACGCTGCGGATCTCTTGCTGCGCGGCCACGAAAGAGCCGCGCATGCCGTCAATCGCGGCTTTCAGACTGGCAGCCTCTGCGCGCAGATCGGCCACCAGCCGCAGCGTCACCACCGCGACCCAGATCAGCGCCAGCGGCAGGAACAGGATCAAAAGCGTCATCACCAGCCCCGGCAGCCGCGATTCGCCGCCTTCGGGCGCTGTGAAGACCCAGGCCAGCACCGCCACAACCCAGATCCCCGACATCACCCCGGCGGCGATCTCGGTCACAGGCGAAGCGCCCGGCCCTGCGGCCAGACGTTTCGCTTTCTTCATATCCTCGGGTTCTTCGGCCATCACGGCTCCGGCTCAGATATAGCGCACCGACAGGATCTCGTAGCTCTTCTGCCCGCCCGGAGTGGTGACATCAACGCTGTCCCCCTCCTCCTTGCCGATCAGCGCGCGCGCGATCGGAGAGCGGATGTTCAGCAGCCCAAGCTCGATATTGGCCTCGACCTCGCCGACGATCTGCCAGGTCTTTTCCTCATCGCTGTCCTCATCGACCACGGTGACCGTGGCGCCGAATTTGATCGCGCCCGACAGGGTCGAAGGGTCGATCACATCGGCCAGCGAGATGATGCCTTCGAGTTCCTTGATCCGGCCCTCGACAAAGCCCTGCTTCTCGCGCGCGGCGTGATATTCGGCATTTTCCGACAGGTCGCCATGCGCCCTGGCCTCGGCAATGTCGCGGATGATCGCGGGGCGCGCCTCGGTCTTCAATTGCCTCAGTTCTGCGTCCAGCACATCAAAGCCGCGCCTCGTTACCGGAATTTTTTCCATATCGCTGTCGTCACTTCAAAAAAACAGAAGCCACGAACCGGTCACCCGGGTCATGACTTCGCGCCTCGTGTTCCGGCAACCTCACCCGATGGGCGCGGAAAAAGCAAGGGCCATGGCGTGTCGCATGCGCGTCCTGTCGCTTAACGGCAAGAAAATTGCGGCACAGGGCCGCCCTATACCCGTGATGTTGCGTCACTGTTGACGCGCGCCTGCCCATAGGGCAATCACGTCACGCCCGGCTGAAAAACCGGAAACCGACAGGATGTCCCAGCCAGAGAATGCGGCACCGACAGGCCGCAAGCTAAGGAGCGAGAAAGAAGCCCATGACCGAATTCACCCGCGAGTCGATGGAATATGACGTTGTGATCGTGGGTGCAGGGCCTTCGGGCCTCTCGGCCGCGATCCGTCTGAAGCAGCTCGACCCTGATCTGAGCGTGGTGGTACTGGAAAAGGGCTCCGAGGTCGGGGCGCATATCCTCTCGGGTGCAGTGCTGGACCCGTCAGGTCTGGATGCGCTGCTGCCCGACTGGCGCACTATGGATGCGCCCGTCAAAGTGCCGGTGAAAGAGGACAATTTCTACATCCTCGGCCCGGCCGGCAAGATCCGGGTGCCGAATTTCCCGATGCCGCCTTTGATGAACAATCACGGCAATTACATCGTCTCGATGGCGAATGTCTGCCGCTGGCTGGCAGGCGTGGCCGAGGGGCTTGGCGTCGAGATCTTCCCCGGCATGGCCTGCTCGCAGCTGGTCTGGTCGGAAGATGGCAAGATCGTCGCCGGCGTGGTGGCGGGCGAATTCGGCCTTGACCCGGAAACTGCCGAGCCCGGCCCGGCTTACGAGCCGGGGATGGAGCTGCGCGGCAAATATGTCTTCCTCTCGGAAGGTGTGCGCGGAAGCCTCGCCAAGGAAGTGATCCAGAAATTCAACCTCTCCGAAGGCCATTGCCCGCAGAAATTCGGGCTCGGCATGAAAGAGATCTGGGAAATCGACCCCGAGAAACACCGCCAGGGCACTGTCACCCATACGATGGGCTGGCCGCTGGGCGGCAATGCGGGCGGCGGGTCCTTCATCTACCACCTTGAAAACAATCAGGTCTATGTCGGCTTTGTGGTTCACCTGAACTACAAGAACCCCCATCTCTACCCCTATATGGAATTCCAGCGGTTCAAGCATCACCCAATGGTGGCGGAACTGCTGAAAGGCGGCAAACGCGTGGCCTACGGCGCGCGCGCGATTTCCGAGGGTGGCTGGCAGTCGATCCCGAAAATGGTGGCGCCGGGCGTGGCGCTGCTGGGCTGCTCGGCAGGGCTGGTCAATGTGCCCCGGATCAAGGGCAACCACAACGCGATGCTTTCAGGAAAAGCCGCCGCGGAAGCCGCTTATGCGGCGATCAAGGCGGGGCGCCAGGGCGATGAGCTGACCGATTACGAGACGGAGGTGCGGGCCGGCGCCATTGGCAAAGACCTGAAAAAGGTCCGCAATATGAAACCGATCTGGTCGAAATGGGGCCTCACCGCCAGCCTGATGCTGGGCGGGGTCGACCTCTGGACCAATACGCTCGGCTTCTCGTTCTTCGGCACGCTGAAACATGGCAAAACCGATGCGGCGGCGACCGGGAAGGCCAAAGATTACAAAAAGATCGACTATCCGAAACCGGATGGTGTTCTCTCCTTCGACCGGCTCACCAATGTCTCCTACAGCTTCACCAACCATGACGAGAACCAGCCCGCCCATCTCAGGCTGAAGGATCCGACCATCCCGATCCGCGTCAACCTGCCCGACTATGACGAACCGGCACAGCGCTATTGCCCGGCCGGCGTCTATGAGGTGCTGGGCGAAGGCAATGAGGCAAGCTTCCGCATCAATTTCCAGAACTGTGTCCATTGCAAAACCTGTGACATCAAAGATCCGTCGCAAAACATCAACTGGACCACGCCAATGGGCGGCGGCGGGCCGAACTATCCGAATATGTGATGGAAACCGGGCAGAAGACACCAGGCGAGGCACAGATTCCCGCCTGGTTGCAGCCGCAGATAGCCTGGGGCGATGTCTTCGATCCAGGGGTTATCTTCGGCTCGCTGCGCTGTGAGGGCGATGACGGCAACGAGGTGATCCAGGGCTTCGCAGAGACGTTCGGTGTCGATCTGACCGGGCTCGCCCATGGCTTTACTACGGCGCCGATGAGCCGCCTCTGCCGCAGGCGTTGGCGCGCTGTTGATCCCGAAACCGGTGCCGCACAGCCCTTTTTCCCGATTTCGCTGCAGGATCCTGTCGCGGCCGCCGCAGCAGGCACCTGGAACAAGACCCATCCGCCCTGCCGGCTGTAGCAGAACCCGTTCTGGCGCGACCCAGCCGCCATGGGTCGCGCCATCGGGATCGGTATCCTCTGCGTGGCGCTGATGGGCCTCGTCACCCAATGCACCCGATAAGCCTCCTCTCACGAGAAGTTCAGCCCGCAGCAGTGCCAGAGCGCTAAATCCCCACCCCGATCCGCTGCGCCCCGCATTGCGCGCGGCAAAACGGGGCGTTAGCTTCGCGGGGAAACCGGCTGCGTCAGACAGACCGGCGGCGGGGCACCTCGCCTGAGGCAGTCCAGGGGGTAATTCCGCAATGATCCGTTCTCTCCTCACGCTGACCACGGCGCTTGGCCTGACGCTGGCAGGGCTGATGCCGCTTTCGGCGCAAGAGACGCCCACGCCGCAGGCCCAGACCGGGTCTGACGCGCCCGCCGACACCACAGCCGGGGCCACCATCGATTCCGGCGCCTTCCTCGCCGCCCGCAATGCCGAAACCGCCGGCGATTTCCGCGCCGCCTCGGCCTGGTTCACCCAGGCGCTCAGCAAGGATCCCGACAATCCGCTGCTGATGGATGGCGCGATCTTTTCTCTGCTCAGCCTCGGCAACATCGCCGATGCCGCCGTAATCGCCGACCGTCGCCACGCGCTGATGACCGATGGCGAGCAACCCGGCCAGCTGGCCGATCTGGCTCAGATCAGCCGCGACGCGCTGAATGGCGATTTCGCCGCCGTCAATGCGGCGCTGGAATCGGGGCAATCCATCGGGCCGCTGGTCGATGGGCTTGCCCGCGCCTGGGCCGATATCGGCCAGGGCCGCATGACCGAGGCGCTGAGCGAATTCGACGAGATCTCCAAACGGCGCGGCCTTGAGGCGCATGGTATCTATCACAAGGCGCTGGCGCTGGCGCTCGCGGGCGATTTCGAGGGCGCCGACAAGGCGCTGTCCAGCCCCGGCCTTGGGCTGAACCGGCGCGGCGTGCTGGCGCATGTCCAGATCCTCTCGCAGCTGGAGCGCAACCAGGATGCCATCGCGCTGATCGACAGGACCTGGGGCAATACCCCCGAGCCGCTGGCCGCCGAGCTGCGCGCCCGGCTGGCCGCCGGCGAGACCATCCCTTTTGATACCATCAAGGACGCCCGCGAGGGCATGGCCGAGGTGTTCTGGTCACTGGCCACCCTGCTCAGCGGTGAGGCGGAACCGGCTTTCGTGCAGCTGAATTGCCGTATCGCGGTGGCGCTGAAGCCCGACCATGATGATGCGATCCTGCTGGGCGCCGCCATGCTGGAAGAGCTGGGCGAATATGATCTCGCGGAAGAGGCCTATAACGCCTTCTCGCCCGACCACCCCTCCTGGTATGATGCGCAGCTTGGCCGCGCCAATGCGCTTTACGCCGCCGGCCGCAAGGAAGCCGCCATCGAATCGCTGAAATCCCTGACCCGGACCCATGGCGATATGATGGTCGTCCAGGCCGCGCTTGGCGATATGCTGCGGCGCGAGGAACGCTGGGCCGAGGCAAAGACCACCTATGATGCGGCGGTGAAACTGCTGCCCGAACCGGCGCCGCGCGGGGCCTGGGTGCTTTATTTCAGCCGCGGCATCACGGCGGAGCGCCAGGGACTGTTCCCCGAGGCCGATCGCGATTTCCGCCAGGCGCTGGTGATCAATCCCGGCCAGCCCGAGGTGCTGAACTATCTTGGCTACAGCCTGATCGAGCGGCGGCAGAACCTTGATGAGGCGCTGGCGCTGATCGAGCAGGCGGTGGCGGGAGCGCCCGATTCCGGCATGATCCTCGACAGTCTCGCCTGGGCCTATTTCACGCTGGGCCGCTATGAAGAGGCGCTGAAACCGATGGAACAGGCCTCGCTGCTGGAACCGGTGGAGCCCGTGATCACCGATCACCTGGGCGATGTCTACTGGATGATCGGCCGCAAGCGCGAGGCCGAATTCCAGTGGCATAGGGCGATGTCTTACGGCCCCGAGGAGAAGGACGCGACCCGCATCCGCCGCAAGCTTGAAGTCGGGCTTGATGCGGTGATGGCGGATGAGGCGACGAAGGGTATCGTGCCCCGGCCGCCCGCTGTCCCGGAAGTTGCCCCTTCCGGCAATGGCAGCGATGAAGGGGCCACCGATGCGGGGACAGGCGGCGGTGCGACGGGGGGCGGTGCGACGGGGGACAACCCTGCCGAAGACTGATCCCATCCGCGAATTCGCGCCTGCAAAGGTCAATCTCTGCCTGCATGTCACCGGGCAGCGGGCGGATGGCTACCATCTGCTCGACAGCCTCGTGGTCTTTGCCGGCATCGGCGACTGGCTTGAGGCACGCGTCGCAGCCACGCCGTTGCTGAGCCTTGCCGGGCCGTTCGGACCGGCGCTGCCTCAGGGCGAAGACAACCTTGTGCTGCGCGCCGCCCGGGTGGTCATGCCCGACCTGCCGCTGGCGTTCCGGCTGGAAAAGCACCTGCCGCCGGCTTCCGGTATCGGCGGCGGATCAAGCGATGCCGCAGCGGCGATCCGCGCGACCTTGCGGCTTGCCGGCACGCGCCCCGATGCGGCAGAGATCGCCCGCCTCGCGGCCGGGCTCGGCGCCGATGTGCCGGTCTGCCTGAACCCCGGCCCAGCCCGGATGCGCGGCATTGGCGAGATCGTCGAGCCGCTGGCCGGTTTTCCTTCGGGGGGTATCCTCCTCGTCAATCCGGGCGTTGAGGTGCCCACGCCGGCAGTCTTCCGCGCCCTCGCACAGCGCGACAACCCGGCCATGCCGGATGTGCTGCCCTCCTGGCCCAATATCGCCGCACTGGCCGCCTGGGCGCGCGGGCAGCGCAATGATCTGGAGCCGCCCGCGCGCGAGATCGCCCCGGCAATCGGCACTGTACTTGCGGTTCTGGCCAGGCTTCCCGGCGCCCTGATGGCGCGGATGTCGGGCTCCGGCGCCACCTGCTTCGCGCTTTTTGCAGATGAAACGGCCGCCGCCGCCGCCCTGCCCCTGGTGGCAAAGGCCAATCCCGCCTGGTGGGCCAAAGCCGGCCCGATCCTGAGCGCGCAGGGCAAAGCCCAGGCGCCCTGATGACCCGTGCCCCTGGGGGGCACGCGCGCGCCGCCCCGCAGGACAAGCCGACACGGTTCCAGCAACCATTTTTTGACTGAACCGTGTGGCTGTAAAACCGCCGGATCCATGCCGGGGTGATCGCTGCTGTGATCCGTTGCGACCTGCGGCCCCTTATCGACATGGCGCCCTCCCCCTTTATGCCTGCCTGTCCAGGTGCAGCGCCCGCCCCGATTTGAACCGCTCCGGGTTTTCCGGAGGCTCCGGTCGCTGAGACCGATTGCAAGATGACGCGGGGGTTTTCCCGATAGGCGCGAAAGCCCCCTGCGGTGCCTCGACAATAAGGGGCAGCGCAATGCGCATTGGTGGCGGACCCTCCCGATATCCGCGAAGATCGGCAAAGAAGAACCACCGGGCATAGTTCAGCCCGCAGCCCGGGGGCAGTGTGTCTTTTCGGGCGATGTTCCGAACCAAAGACGGGCAAGCCCTCCGCTGGCGTCATCGACACCCTCACGCGCGGATCACCGGATGGCCGGAACGCCAGACATCTCGCCCGGGATTCGCGCCCGATGCCCTGGAGCAGTCTGCCCCCGATCGCCGCCCGTGTTCCGGGAACTGCGCAGCGCGGTCAGCACCGCATGGAAGACGGCCCCCCCATTTCGAACGTTTCCGCGAAGCCACCCCCGGAAATCGGTCCAGACGACGAAGACCGGTTCAGCGAATGCCCAAAGGCGCAGGCATGAGAACCCCGCTCTGAAACGGCGTCGCACAACCGGGCGCTCCTTCGCGGCGACAGTCGGCACGGCTCGGAGTGCCGATGTGCCAAATACAGAATCGCCAAAAAAAGACCCGCCAGAGGCGGGCCTTTTTCCGGTTTCACAAAGCACTGGCCTGCATGGCAGGCAGGCCGCCCTCAGCCCTCTTCGTCATCGCCGGCCACATCGGCCAGATCGTCGAGCGAGACATTGTCATCGGCGTCGTCTTCGAGCAGATCATCGTCGAGATCGTCGTCATTGCCTTCCGCCGTTTCCAGCAGATCTTCTTCGGCTTCGAGATCGTCGACCAGAACCTCATCGTCCTTCTCGGGCAAGACGCGCGAGATCACGGCGGCCGCCAGCTTGCGCCGCGCCGATTCGATATCCACAACCTCGCCGGTATAGGGGCTGACCACCGGCGTCCGGTTCAGATCGTAGAACCGCTTTCCGGTCGTCGGGCACAGACGCTTGGTGCCCCAGTCTTCCTTGGCCATGGGTTGTCCCTTCACTTTCGCCCTGCTGACAGGGTAATCCGAACGCCGCCCCTTGCCACAGGCCGGGGCGACTGTCAAAGCCTTTCGCATGAGCCGTCAGATGCGCCTTTGCCGGCGCGGAATCAAGCGGGGCGGCACAGGAAAACAGGCAACCGGAACGAGAATTTGATGCTGTTGCTGCCCGGACCGCCGCCGGTCGAGATCAATTTGCGCCGCTCGGCCCGGGCGAAGCGGTTTTCCCTGCGTGTCTCGCGGCTTGATGGTAAGGTGACGCTGACGCTGCCGCCGCGTGCCAAAGACCGCGATGCGCTGAACTTCCTGAAGGATCAGGAAGGCTGGCTCAGGAATGTGCTGGCCTCGATGCCGATGGCGCGAATGGCCACGGTTGGCCATGGCTCCGAGCTGCCGGTGCTGGGACGGATGATGCGAATCACCGCCTATGAGGGGCGCGGCGTGCGGGCCGAGGGCGATATGCTGCTGGTGCCGGGGCGCGCCGACCAGGCGGGGGCAAAGGTGGCGGCCTGGCTCAAGGCGCTGGCGCGGGACCGGCTGGCCTATAGTTCGACCCATTATGCGGGCCTCGTCGGGCGCGGCTATGCCCGGCTGGTGCTGCGCGACACCCGCTCGCGTTGGGGGTCGTGCAGCCATGACGGCACGCTGATGTATTCCTGGCGCCTTGCAATGGCGCCGCAGCCGGTGCTGGATTACGTCGCCGCCCATGAAGTGGCGCATCTGGTCGAGATGAATCACTCGGCCGATTTCTGGGCCGTGGTCAGCCGCATCCGCCCCGGCTGGAAGGCCGAGCGCGACTGGCTGAAACGTGAGGGCCAGGCGCTGCACCGCTACAGCTTCCAGGCTTGACCGCGCCCTGTCAGGAATGTTCCGATGCCAGCCATGATCATACCCGCCGGCCCCCGCCCGCCAGACCCCAATGCCGCCGCGCATGAAAGGCTTTACCGCATCCTGCGCCAGCAGGTGATGCATGGCGAACTGGCGCCGGGCCAGGCGCTGACCTTGCGCGGTCTTGGCAAGGAATTCGGCGTCTCGATGACCCCCGCGCGCGAGGCTTTGCGCCGGCTGGTGGCCGAGGGCGCGCTGACTTTGTCGTCCTCGGGCCGCGTCTCGACGCCCGAGCTGACACCCGAGCGGATCGAGGAACTGGCCGCGATCCGCGCCATGCTGGAGCCGGAACTGGCCGCCCGCGCGCTGCCCCGCGCCCATTTCGCGCTGATCGAACGGCTGGCGGCGATCAATACCGCCAATGCCGAGGCCGTCGCGCGGCAGGATGCGGTGGCTTATGTGCGGACCAATCTGGAATTCCACCGCACACTTTACCTGCGCGCCCAGGCTCCGGCGATGCTTGCCATGTGCGAGACGGTCTGGCTGCAGCTTGGCCCCACGATGCGGGCGCTTTATGCGCGGCTGAGGCGGCGCGAGGCGCCACCCTATCACCGGATGATCCTCTCGGCGCTGAAAGCCGGCGACGAGCCCGGGCTGCGGCTGGCGGTCAGAACCGATGTCACCCAGGGGCTGCGCCACCTCGCGGGATAAGGTCCGGGCCAAGGTTCAGCCCCCGGAGTTCAGTTCAGGGGTTCAGCCCAGGGCCTCAACCGGCACCGCATATAGCCCCGCCGCCCCGGCGGTGGCTGTGTCAAGCAGCCCGCGACAGGCCGGCAACAGACGCAGGATCATCACCTTTGCCAGCGGCAACCGGCCCGGATCGGCCAGCGCCGCCCGCAGATGCGCGTCGGCCCCCAGCACCAGCGCGAAGGCTCGCAGATAGGGCACCGCGCCGGCAAAGCGGTCGTTCATCTCCATCGCAAGCATCTCGCCGGTCGCGTCTTCCAGCGCTCCGGCCGCATTGGCCACCGCCGTCGCAAGATCGGGAAGACGCCCCATCGCAGCCCCCGCCGCAAGACCGATCTCGCCGATCAGCGTCAGCGCCGCCGCGCCATCATCCGCAAATTTGCGCCCGACCAGATCCATCGCCTGGATGCCGTTGGTGCCTTCATAAATCGCAGTGATCCGTGCATCGCGCAGATATTGCGCGGCGCCGGTCTCCTCGATGAACCCCATACCGCCATGGACCTGGATACAGGTATCCGCGACCTCGATACCGGTATCGGTGCCGAAGGCCTTGGCGATCGGTGTCAGCAGCGCCGCGCGGGTGGTCCAGCTGGCCTTACCCGTGGCGCTCGCCATGTCGATGGCCTTCGCGCAGGACAGGCCGATCACCCGGGCGGCAAAAACCTGCGCCCGCGCCTCGGCCAGCATCCGCCGCACATCGGCATGGCCGATGATCGCCTTGCTGCCATCGGGGGTTTTTCCCTGAACCCGCTCCTGCGCGAAGGCGACCGCCTTTTGCAGCGCAGCCTCGGCCACGCCGACGCCCTGCATGCCCACACCAAGCCGGGCATTGTTCATCATGGTGAACATGGCCGCCATGCCCCTGCCGGGCCCGTCGATCATCCAGCCGGTGGCATTGTCGAATTCCATCACACAGGTCGGGCTGCCATGGATGCCAAGCTTATGCTCCAGGCTGACCACCCGCAGGCTGTTGGCCAGGCCCGGGTTCCCCGCCGCATCGGGGATGTATTTCGGCACCAGGAACAGCGAGATCCCCTTCACCCCGGGCGCCGCATCCGGCAGCCGCGCCAGCACCAGATGGCAGATATTCGGCACCAGATCCGAATCGCCCCAGGTGATGAAGATCTTCTGCCCGCTGATCCGGTAGCTGCCATCATCGGCCGGCACCGCACGGGTGCTCAGCGCGCCGACATCCGATCCCGCCTGGGGCTCGGTCAGGTTCATGGTGCCCGACCACTCGCCGGAGATCAGCTTCGGCAGGTAAAGCGCTTTCAGATCCTCCGGGGCATGATGTTCCAGCGCCTCGATCTGGCCCTGGCTGAGCAGCGGTTTCAGCTGCAACGAGAGGCAGGCGCCGGCCAGCATCTCATTGACGCAGGTGGCCAGCACATGCGGCAGCCCCATGCCGCCATAGTCCGCTGCCGCCGAGACCCCGACCCAGCCGCCCTCAGCAATCGCCCTATAGGCGCGGTCAAACCCTTTCGAGGCCCGCACCACCCCGTTTTCCAGCCGCGCCGGCACCAGATCACCGTCGCGATTCACCGCAGACACCACCTCATCACTCAGTCTTGCCGCGCCTTCCAGAATAGCCGTCACCATATCGGGCGTGGCATCAGTAAAGCGATCCGTTCTGGAAATTTCTGCAAAATCAATGATGTGATCAAGGATGAATCGCTGATCCGTCGCTGGTGCCTGGCTCATATCCGGGTCTCCGTCTGACCGCCGGCCGCGCATTGGCACGGGAACGGTCTTGTCTGATCTTCTGTGGTCCAATAAGCGCGAAAGCTAAACAAATGCCTCTCCCCCGCAAGGTGGACGCTGCGTCAAATGCCCTTAGCCAAAAGTCCAGGAGCCGGAATGTACCAGACCGAATTGCTTGCTGCGACCGACCATGGGATCGCCCGCGCCGCCGGGTTGTTGCGGGAGGGCGCGCTGGTGGCCTTCCCCTCCGAGACGGTTTACGGGCTCGGGGGCGATGCCCGGCAGGACAGGACGGTTGCGCGGATCTTCGAGGCCAAGGGGCGGCCCGGTTTCAACCCGCTGATCGCGCATCTGCCGGATCCGGAGGCGGCCGCACGCTATGTGGACTTCCCCCCCCTGGCGCGGCAGCTGGCCGGGCGGTTCTGGCCCGGGCCGCTGACGCTGGTTCTGCCGCTGCGGGAAGGCGCCGGCATCTCGCCGCTGGCGACATCGGGTCTCACCACGCTGGCGGTGCGGGTGCCGGCGCATCCGGTGGCAAGGGCGCTGCTCAGGGCGTTTGGCGGACCGCTGGCGGGGCCGTCGGCCAACCCTTCGGGCCGGGTTTCTCCCACCCGTGCCGCGCATGTGATGGCGGGGCTCTCCGGGCGGATCGAAGCAGTGCTGGATGGCGGGGCCTGCGAGGTGGGCGTCGAATCAACCATTCTTGGTTTTGCCGATGGCGGCGTGCAGCTCCTGCGCCCCGGCGGCCTGCCGGTGGAGGAACTGGAGGTCGCGCTCGGCCAGAGAATCGCGCAGCACACCACGCCGAAAGAGCCAGGTCGCCCGATGGCGCCGGGCCAGCTCGGCTCGCATTATGCGCCGGGGGCGCTTGTGCGGCTCGGGGCAAGGGCGGCCGAAACCGGAGAGATCCTGGTTGGCTTTGGCCCGGTCAAAGGCGATCTGACCCTGTCGGAGAGCGGCGACCTCGTTGAGGCCGCCGCGCGCCTCTTCCATATCCTGCGCGAGGCCGATGCGCTTGCCGGTCCGGACGGGCGCATCGCCTTTGCGCCGATCCCCGAAACCGGCCTCGGCCATGCCATCAATGATCGCCTGCGCCGGGCAGCCGCGCCCCGCTTTTAACCGGGCGCCGGTTTCTTGCAAGAAACCGGTCCGGAATTCGCATCGAATTCCGGCGCCAGCGGCAGCCGGTTGCCGAAGCCCCGGCGGAGGCTTAGATTGAGACCGAGCCAGAGGAGGCCAGATGTCCGACCAATCGCCACAGGCCTATAAGGTTCTCGCCCGTAAATACCGTCCCGAGACCTTTGCCGATCTTGTCGGCCAGGAGGCGATGGTCCGCACCCTGAAAAACGCCTTCGCAGCCGGCCGCATCGCGCAGGCCTTTGTGATGACCGGTATCCGGGGCACCGGCAAGACCACCACCGCCCGCATTATCGCCAAGGGGCTGAACTGCATCGGCACCGACGGCACTGGCGGCCCCACCACCGAACCCTGCGGCAAATGCGAGCATTGCGTCGCCATCTCGGAAGGCCGCCATGTCGATGTGATGGAGATGGACGCCGCCTCGAATACCGGTGTCGGCGATATCCGCGAGATCATCGACTCGGTCCATTACCGGGCCGCCTCGGCGCGCTACAAGATCTACATCATCGACGAAGTGCATATGCTTTCCGTCAATGCTTTCAACGCGCTGCTGAAAACGCTGGAAGAGCCGCCGGCGCATGTGAAATTCATCTTCGCCACCACAGAGATCCGCAAGGTTCCGGTCACGGTGCTCTCCCGCTGCCAGCGTTTCGATTTGCGCCGGATCGAGCCCGAGGTGATGATGGCGCTTCTGAAGCGCATCGCCACAGCCGAGGGCGCAGAGATTTCCGAAGACGCGCTGGCGCTGATCACCCGCGCGGCGGAAGGCTCCGCCCGCGATGCGACCTCGATCCTTGACCAGGCGATCAGCCATGGCCAGGGCGAGACCACCGCGCCGGCGGTCCGCGCCATGCTGGGCCTCGCCGATCGCGGCCGCACGCTGGATCTTTTCGACATGGTGATGCGGGGGCAGGCCTCCGAGGCGCTGGCCGAACTGGCTGGGCAATATGCCGAAGGCGCCGATCCCCTCGCGGTGCTGCGCGACCTGGCCGAGATCACCCACTGGATTTCCGTCATCAAGGTCACCCCCCAGACCGCCGAAGACCCGACCGTCCCTCCGGATGAACGCAGCCGGGGCCTTGAAATGGCCGACAAACTGCCGATGCGGGCGCTGACCCGGATGTGGCAGATGCTGCTCAAGGCGCTGGAAGAGGTCGGCCAGGCCCCGAATGCGATGATGGCGGCGGAAATGGCGATCATCCGGCTGACCCATGTGGCCGAACTCCCCGATCCGGCAACGCTGATGCGGCGGCTGAATGACGGACCGCGTCCGCCGGCGGGCGGCGGCGGCATGGCGGGTGGCGCCCCGGCCGGCGGCGGCGCCGTGCATGGCGCGATGCGGATGGCGCCGATGGTGCGCGGCCCGGCCCATGGCGCGATGATGGCGGCGGCGCCCGCACTCAATGGCCAGCCCGAGGTGATCTACACCTCCTTTGACCAGATCGTCGCCCTCATCCGCGAAAAGCGCGATATGCAGCTGCTGGTCGAGGTCGAGACCGGGCTGCGCCTGGTGCAATATGCCCCCGGCCGCATAGAATTCGAGCCCGCCCCCGGCGCACCGCGCGACCTCGCTGCCAGGCTGTCGCAACGTCTCCAGGGCTGGACCCGCAGCCGCTGGGGCGTCTCGGTTGTCGGCAGCGGCGGCGCGCCCAGCATTGCCGAGATCCGCGAGGAAGAACGGCGCGAGGCCGAGACCGGCGCCCTGCAAAACCCGCTGGTCAAAGCGGTGATGGCGGCCTTTCCCAAAGCAAAAATCACCGATATCCGCCGGGCAGACGATGCCGCAGCCGCGGCCGCCATCGACGCCCTGCCCGAGGTCGAGGCGGCAGATGGCGATGACTGGGACCCGTTCGAGGAATAGGCACTCCCCCATAGTGCGGCGACCTTGCGCGAAAGCAGCGAGGCCCCTATCCCCGGCACAGCACAAAGGAAGAAACAGATGTTCAAAGGTCTTGGTGGTCTCGGCGGGCTTGGCGATATGGCCAAAATGATGAAAGCCGCCCAGGAGATGCAGACGAAGATGGCCGATCTGCAGGAAAGCCTCGCCAACAGCGTGGTGGTCGGCGAAAGCGGCGCCGGCCTTGTGAAGGCGCGGGCGACCTGCAAGGGCGATGTGACCGGTCTTGATATCGACCCGTCGATCCTGGTGCCCTCGGAAAAGGAAGTGCTGGAGGACCTGATCCTCGCCGCGATCCGCGATGCGCAATCGCGCGCCGCCACGAAATCCGCCGATGAGATGCGCCGCCTGACCGAATCCCTCGGCCTGCCGGCCGATATGAAACTTCCGTTCTGACGCCGGCGACCCCGTGTCACGCCCCATGGATGAGACCGGAATCGAGACGCTGATCCAGCTGATGTCGCGGCTGCCGGGGCTGGGCCCGCGTTCGGCCCGGCGCGCGGTGCTGGCCATGCTGAAACGCCGCGCCCAGGTGATGGCGCCGTTGGCGCAATCGCTGGCCGAAGTGGCGCTGAGTGCGCGCGACTGTCAGCGTTGCGGCAATATCTCGACCGCTGATATCTGCCCGATCTGCCTGGACCCCGGCCGCGCCACGGCTGAGCTTTGCGTGGTCGAGGATGTCGCCGATCTTTGGGCGCTGGAACGCGCGCAGGTCTTTCGCGGCCGCTATCATGTGCTGGGCGGTACATTATCGGCGCTGGACGGTATGGGGCCGGAGGAGCTGGGCATCCCCCGGCTCGTCGCCCGCATCGCGGATGAGGCGATCACCGAAGTGATCCTGGCGCTCAGCGCCACCGTCGATGCCCAGACCACCGCCTATTACATCGCCGATGCGCTGACCGAGACCCAGGCGCAGATCACCACCCTCGCCCAGGGTGTGCCGGTCGGGGGCGAGCTGGACCATCTTGATGACGGCACGCTGGGCGCCGCCTTGCGGGCGCGGCGCCGACTGTGACAGGGCACCGGCCCTTGCCGGCTGCGCAAGCTTCCGGACTTTATATTTAATATATTGATATTTAATGATATTTTTCGATCTGAGCCAGATCTCTTTCCCGGCCATATCAGGGCATGCGAAGGGTCTCGGACCTGTCGCGTAACGGAGAGCGATTCAAGACTGCGATGCGGATCTGGCCTCTGCATCCTGCCGGTCGCAGCCTCTCGCGATGATGGGTTCGCCCAGGAGTTTGAGGTCGGACAGGTGACCGCCACCGGTTCGGGTGAACCTGCAAGGTCATCCTGGCGCCCACGCGGCTTCGCCGGTGATCTCCGGGCCATGTCTTCGGTTGACCCGTCCAAACCGTTTGCAGGCGCGCAGGGCTTCATTGCGGGCAAAGAGGCCAGGATCATGGCCTTCCAGTCCCTGGCATTTCGTCCGGGCAGTATGATGGCATTGGCCCCTCGGGCCGCGATGGCTGTGTGGCAACTGTCAGGATCATCCCCCGCGCGAGGATCCTGACAGGTAAATTTTTGTCCGGAAGCCAGACCATCACCGTCCGGCAGCTGGCGCGCCGCAACACCGGTATGCGGACCAGCCATGCACCGGGGTTTCCGTCCTCCCGCATTTTCCAGCCTCTGACCGGCATCGCATCGCTGATCCGCAACCGGCGACTGTCCACACGGATGATACAGCGGCTGGCTTCCGGGGCGGCCCGAAGGCGGTGATGACCGCTGTGAGCAGGCGAAGGCCATGGGGTCGGGTGCACCTGCGCAAGGACCTCAGGGCGCATCGCAGGGTCTCGGGGCTGCGGTCAAAAGAGGGGGGCAGAAGACCAGCGCGCGCGCGATCGGACGAACCAAAGGGGGCCTGGCCAGCAGACGACACGCCGTCGCGGATGCCGATGACCGCCCGATCCGCCTTTTCAGGACCGCAGGAGAGGCGCAGTGACGACGCGGGCGACGCGGCGCTCCCCGAAGACAGAATGGCTGCCCGGTTCAGAGATGCCCTGAAAAGGGGTTTAAGGCCCCGCAGTCCTCGGCCGTAAATCACATGGAAACCCCATCAGGCACGAGAAGCGCCGCTGGAAACGCCGCAACCGCATCGGGATCATGCCCGGCAGGCGCGAAGAGTGAACAATCGTCGGGAAAGCAGAATCGCAGGGCTTTGCCCCCCGGATCACATGCTGACCCTGCTCATATGGTGCAACCCGATGCGACAGATGCCGCAGCGTCTGCCTGTCCGCCAGAGCGCGCGCCGCAACCGTCCTCTTCCGGATATGAGCCGGGAACGAGGCCGGAGCCCGGGAAACACCTGAAAAACATCAGAGCGGTGCCCTGATCACGCGGCAATCCGCAGGCCTGATGGCGCCTTTGGAGCAGTGGGATTATCAGGACCGGGCCTGTCCATGGAGATCATACCGGAGGTTCTCCCCGCTGGCGGTCGGGGCCGTCGGAACCGACGACGACCATGTGAGGTGAAGGCGCTGATCGTGGCGGAGACGCTGATGCTGATGCCCGTGCGACGGCGAACAGCCTGGCGCGGCGGCACGGAGTTCCGGCAAAGCATGCATCGTTATGGCGGACGCAGGATGGCGGATGCGGGCCCGGAAAGCGCGGCTGGTCCTTCCTGCACCGGAAGACCCTGTTGAGTTTGCAACGCGGATGCCGGGTCCGGGTGACGACCCGCCTGCCGTCCCGGCCCCGGCGACAGACAGGGCGGAGAATGTCGTCGGGGCCGCAATCATCCGTCCGGATGAACCCGCTCACCGCCAGTCATGCAAGCAAAGGAGCCGCCTTTTGCTCTGGTTTACCGAACCTGTCAGGAAATACGCGGCTGCCGGGAATTCTTGTTCCGATCCTGACAGTTTCTCTGCACAGATATGGTAACCGGCACCGAGGCGCGAATGAGGTGGTCACAGTTTTCGCATTGGATCGCTTAGGAAACCTGTCTGGCATTGTTACGTCTTATCAAAACCTCAGATTTCCGAACCTGTTTCGGAAACCAACAGTGACCAACGGTCACGGTTTACCCGGTTTGCACTGCCGTTTCTGGCAAAATGAATTTCCATAAAAATTATTAATATCAAATATTTAATCGGAAATTTCGCCGCAAAATACAAACTGGGAAGGATTTCCCTGTTCGCCGCCTCGTCCGGTGATCGCCTTATGGGCTTTCTTCGTATGACCGAACTCATTCCGCACGGTGAATACGTTGGGATTCAAGATGTTACCCGTTGCGCGGCAATGTCGACCAGATGTGGGGTAAATGTCGACTGGATGCGTGGAGCGCAGCCCCGGATCGCTTATTTTCACCCCCCCCGATTTCACCGCACCATTGACACAGGCCGCGCTGGTTGATCCTCTTTCTGTCAGGCTTTCAAAGGCTTCTGGCGGCACATTGGTTTCTGTGACCGTCTGCCAGAGTTACCCCCCCTACACTTGCGCTGCATGGCAAGCGGTCGGCAAATCTCTCCGGGGGCAAGCCATTGTTGCGCCCCTGGTCCGAGCGACACTGGCGGCTGGCAGCTGGTCTTCGCGGATCTGGCCATCACCCTTGCTGAAGTCGGGGTGGAGAAAGAGGAGCACGGCGTCAGGGCCGAAGACCAACGGCCAGACCATCGCCGGGGCGCATGACCGGCACCCTGCCGAACGCGCGGCCCCGGATCGGGGGATAATCTGGCCCAACAGCCTGATCTGCCCCGGCCCCCCTTTTCGCCGCCGACCTCCAGGCCTTCGCATTGCATTCACGACGCTGTAGCCTTATCTCGGTGAGCGACCCTCGGACCCCCGAAACGACCCCCGAAACGACTCCGGTGGAAAGGCCTGCGCATGAACTGGATCACCAATTACGTCCGCCCGAAGATCAACTCGCTCTTCTCGCGGCGCGAGGTGCCCGAGAATCTGTGGACCAAATGTCCGGAATGCGGGACCATGCTGTTCCACCGCGAGCTTGAGGCCAATCTCAACGTCTGCTCCAACTGCGATCACCATATGGCGATCAGCCCGCGTGACCGTTTCACCCATCTCTTTGATGGCGGTATCTTCACCGAGGTCAGGGTTCCCGAACCCATCGCCGACCCGCTGCATTTCCGTGACCAGAAGAAATATCCCGAACGCCTGAAGGCGGCGCAGAAATCCACCGGCGAGAAAGAGGCGATGCTGGTCGCCGAGGGCGAGATCGGCCGCACCCCCATCGTCGCCGCCGCTCAGGATTTCGCCTTCATCGGTGGCTCGCTGTCGATGTATGTCGGCAATGCCTTCATCGCCGGGGCCGAGCGGGCCGTCGCGATGAAAAAGCCCTTCGTGATCTTCTCTGCTGCCGGCGGCGCCCGGATGCAGGAGGGGATTCTGGCGCTGATGCAGATGCCGCGTACGACCGTCGCCATCCAGATGCTGAAAGAGGCCGGTCTGCCCTATGTGGTTGTGCTGACCCACCCGACCACCGGCGGTGTCACGGCCTCTTATGCCATGCTGGGCGATGTGCAGATCGCCGAGCCCAATGCGCTGATCTGTTTCGCCGGCCCCCGCGTCATCGAGCAGACCATCCGCGAAAAACTGCCCGAAGGCTTCCAGCGCGCGGAATATCTGCTGGATCACGGCATGCTTGACCGCGTGACCCATCGCAAGGCGATGCGCGAGGAGCTGATCACCATCCTCAGGATGCTGACCGGCCAGCCCCCCGCCATCCGTGCCGATCTCGCCGCGCCCGAACCTGCGGCGCCCGCTGCCGCCCCGGTCGCCGACGGAGAACAGGCGTGAGCAGCACCGCCGGATCGGATGCGATCCTTGAGCGGATGATGAGCTTCCACCCGAAGATCATCGACCTGACGCTGGACCGCGTGCATCGCCTGCTGGCAGCGCTTGGCCATCCCGAGCGCAGCCTGCCGCCGGTGATCCATCTGGCCGGCACCAATGGCAAGGGCTCGACCCAGGCGATGATCCGCGCCGGGCTGGAGGCCCCTGCCGGCCAGAATGGGGGCGCAAAGGTCCATGCCTATACCTCGCCGCATCTGGCGCGGTTCCATGAACGGATCCGGCTGGCGGGTGAGCTGATCTCGGAACCGGCGCTGATGGTGCTGCTGGATGAATGCGTCGCCGCCAATGGTGGCGAGGAGATCACGTTTTTCGAGATCACCACCGTCGCCGCGATGCTGGCTTTTTCGCGGGTGCCGGCGGATTTCACCTTGCTGGAGGTCGGGCTTGGCGGCCGGCTTGATGCGACCAATGTGGTCGACCAGCCGCGCCTGACGATCATCACGCCGGTCTCGATCGACCATCAGCAATATCTGGGCGAGACGCTGCCCGAGATCGCCGGCGAGAAGGCCGGGATCATCAAGCGCGGTGTCCCCGTTGTGGTCGGCCCGCAGGAAGAGGACGGCCTCGCCGTGATCGAGGCGAAAGCCGCCCGTCTCGGCGCGCCGGTCTTTGCCTTCGGCCAGCACTGGCAGATCGCAGAAGAGCGTGGCCGGATGGTCTACCAGGATGAAAACGGCCTGCTTGATCTGCCTTTGCCCAATCTGCCCGGGCCGCATCAGATCCAGAATGCCGGCGCCGCCATTGCCGCGCTGCGGCTCCTCGGCCGCGACGAAACCGCCTGTGAGGCCGCCGTCACCCGCGCCGTCTGGCCCGCGCGCATGCAGCGCCTGACCACCGGACCGCTGGCGGCATCGGCACCCGGAATCGAGCTCTGGCTTGATGGCGGGCACAATCCGGCAGGGGGCGAGGCGGTGGCCGCGACACTGGCCCGGATGCCCGCCCGCGATACTTTCGCGATTTGCGGCATGCTCAACACCAAGGATGTCACGGGGTATATGCGCCCCCTTGCCGGGCAGCTGAAACGCCTGATCGCGGTCGAAATTCCCGGAGAGCCGAATACTCTCGCCGCCAGTGCCACCAGCGAGGCCGCCGCCCGCGCCGGCATCCCGGCGGGGATCGCAGCCTCGGTCCGGGCGGCGCTGGATGAGATCCGCAGCCTTGATCCGGCGGCACGGGTTCTGATCTGCGGCTCGCTCTATCTTGCGGGGCAGGTGTTGCGGGAAAACGGCTGATCCGGCGGCAGGGCCGCAGCTTTGCCCCTTTTCTGCGTGGTCAGCGGCAGCTTTGCGGGAGACAGCGACGGCCTGTTGCCGCCGCACCCTCGCCGCGCTGACATAAGCCGGGATGGGAACGGAGGGCGGAAAACGGACGAACGGCATCGCGGGCGCGCCGGCATCGGCACGGGGTCGCTCATTCAACGCGCGGCGGGCGCGCAAGCGCCAGCGGACCCGATGCTGCAAGCGCCTTTCCGGCTCTCTGTCGGGACGTGCTCTGTGAGGGCGCTTTTGGCTGTCTGCGGCCCCTGAACAAGTGGCCGGTCTGATCCCGCAAGTGTTCAGCCCGGGCACGTCTTCCGTGTCAGGATCTCCGGCACCGGCATTGACCGGCAAGGCACATTGCCTGGCTGCTGGCCTATCCTTCCGGAGGTCGCAGCCATGGGCGCGCCCCATTGGCAACGCCGAAATCAAGCCATCCAATTCGCGTTGCCACACCACCCGTCATATGACTTGCGGTCAGGCGCACCGCTCGCAGTCAAATCAACGATGTGACGCGCGACAGATACGGTGTAAAAACGGTCGCACAGCACTGATGGTTATGACAGAAATGCCGGTCTTCTGCCGCGCCTTCCGAGGTTGAACTGCCGGGGCCGCCGACCATCTCTTCGAGCATTCGCAGACCGCGCTGCGCGTCCACTATGCCGCGCATCAAGGCCGGCAGCTTCGGTGCGGCGGGCACAGAGGAAGCGGGGATCATTATCTATTCGCTTGCCGCCGGCAGCGGAGTTGTCGGCTCGGCACGCTTCGAGATCGATCACCGGTTCGGCACCTCAGGCAGCTGGATCACTGTCAGCATTCCGGCCGCGAATGGGGGTGGCAGGATCGAGGATTACAGCGCGGGCGACACCGTCCAGCTGCGGGCGCGGGCGGTTTCGGCGCCCGGCATCGCTGGCCCCTGGACGACAGCCCTGACTGTTCTGATCGGCGGCGGCATTGATTGCCGACGGCACTGGATCCGGATGCGATTTCAATCACGTCCCTGCTGGGTGGTGCTCTGATCCAGCTCTCGACCGGCGAAGATGTGAATACAGCGCAGATCCAGATCTACCGCGCCACCTGGGACAGTCTTTCTCGCGAAACCGATGCTGCCGGTGCCCCCTATGCATCAACGCCGCCTCAGGCGATGTCGATTCCGTTTGGTGACACCACCCGGTCCAACCTGATCACCGGTGGCACCATGAACAATCCTGCCGCCTGGGCTCAGGGTGCCGGCTGGAGCATCTCCGACGGCCTCGCGACTCATACCGCCGGGACGGCCGCCGCCATCTCCCAGGACTTCGCCACGAGCAGTGGCAAATGGTATCGGCTCGCAATCACAATTTCTGGCCGCACGGCCGGGACGGTCACGCCCCGTTTTACGGGCGGCAGCACCCGGCCGGGCGCCACAGTCTCGGACAATGGTGATCACCTGGACCGCATCCAGGCGGTCACCGGCAACAACCGCCTCGAAATCCTTGCCTCGGATGATTTCGATGGATCGGTCACCGGGGTGGTAGCCTATCTTGAAACCGCTGCCTGCCTGTCTCAGGGGGAGCATTTTATCTGGCTGGAGCCTCGGACCACAGCCGGAGTGCCGGGGCCGGTGACGGGCCCACTGCCCCTGCAGGTAATCTGAGCGACCGGACAATTGTCCGGACCGATATCATCGCGCGCGCGCGTAAACCGGCGCCACCGCCCTTGCTGATGGAGACCGCAATGGCCGCCGGTGTGACCACGCCAAACCTTGTCACGACGAGCCTGGCCGATTCGCTGGTCGTCAATCGCGACGGCAACACCATGCTGCAAAAGATCGGCAACCTCGCAGTCCAGTTGCTCGCCGATCCATCATTCTCTGCCACCGCCTTCGCACCAGTTGCGGTCTTCCGCTCCAGCCTGCCGGATCTGCGCGCGGAAGAGCGCACACCCGGCACCCATGGTGCGGTGCTGACCACTGACGAGACCGCAGGCATTTACGAGATGACAATTGGCGGCTGGATCTGGCGCGCGCCGATCCCGGCCATCCTGACCGAGTCGCTCGCGGCCGTCGAGGCCCGCGCGGCGCTGGAAGAGACCCGCGCCATTGTCGAAGCACTCGGCCCGCTGACGGTGCTGCAGGCTATCGCCGAAGGCGTAAACAATGCGCTCATCATGGTCACGGCGGCGACTTGCTCGACGCCGTTCAACACACCGCTGGCGTTCGGGGCAGACCCGGCCGGTGTGGCAGACAGCCGGGCGTCATTCCTGTCGGCCGATGGCCTGCGCGAGATCTATGTTCCGACCGGCACCTATCGCATTGCCAGCAACTTGACGATCACGCGGCCCGTCCAGTTTGCCGATGGCGCAAAGATCGTGGTGCCGGCGGGCATCACGGTGCATATGGCGAGGGGCTTCACGGCAGACCCCTACACCCACTGCTTTGACATCTCAGGGGGCGGCACGGTCACGGTCGGCGCGGCCCCGATGGGCTATGTGACGCCGCAACACTGGGGCGCGCGGGGGATCGGGGCGGGCCATGATGACTGGCCCGCTATCACCGCTGCCAGCCGCGCCGCCACCCTGAATACGATCCGGGAGGAGTACGCCGAGAGCGTCCCGGTGCGGTTTCCCCCTGTCCCGGCCTATTACCGGGTGACTCAGACCTGGTTCGTCACCAGGACGGCACTGTTCTACGGCGACAATCCGACCCCGCTGCGCGGCCAGAAGGGAATAGAAATCAGGGGTGCGAACGGGATTGCTGCTGTCCTGGCGGTCCTTTACCCAGGCGGCGTCAGCGGGATTGGGGTCTATAAGCCTGAGAACCCGCCGGATCATCCGACGGCGCCCGGTTTCGGGTTGAAATTCGGCGGGCTGCGCTCGCGGTTTCGCAACCTGAATTTCTTTCCCGAGGTCGGCGCCACCGTGCGGCAAGGCGTGGTCCATAACGCCACTGCATTTTTCGAGTATTGCGCGTCTGCGGGTTTTGCCGAGGCGGACTGGCATGCCCATGCACAGGCCAGCGGGCTTGCGGTCAATCTGTTCGACCACCCGAACCTATGGCCTTCGCCTGCTCACTGCGGTCATCACCGCCTTCGAGCCGCCCCGGAAACCAGCCGCTTCATCATCCGCGCGGACACCCTTCCCATCCCAGACAGGTTTGAGCCAATGGCGCTTTGCCTGTGATACTCCGCCGCGTCCAGCGGTTGCAGAGGGTCTTTGCGCGACCCTGCCCCGGAGCATGCCGCCACCGCAACTTATTGTTATTACTAATGATTGCGCCGATCAGCGGCGCGTGATTTGCCATGGCTCGTGGGAAAGAAGGGCAAGAGCCGCGTCATCCGGCTCGTCGGGAAAACAGCCCCCGGACAGTTTTCTGACCCTCATCCATCCGTCTGCCAGAACAGGGTGCTTATCAGCAGGGTCTCATCAGACCCTCTGAAACAGGTCAGACAAATGCAATCCGTGGCTCCTGACCCTGGCATACCTTCGACGGAGCAGTGGGCATCCGACAAAAGCAGCGCCACCGCGCGATGGTCCAGGATTAGGGCCATGGCCCTGCGCGACATCCCGGTCATCAACCGGTCGCGGTCTTTGGGTCGGGAACCCTGGGCCTTCGGGCCTGGGCGTCGTCCGTGCAGGGCCGAAACCTGTTCAAAGGACAGATTTCCGGGCGCCCCTCGCCCCATTCGGGATCATCAATACCGGGGCTCAGGAACCAGCGACGCAGCAGCTCTATTGCCTCTGGCCGATCAGCGGGCGCTCCGGATGGGCGGAACCGGGGATCTGGATCAGGCCAGCCCGGATCAGCCGCTCCGGCAGGATCGGGGGGAGGCCGAAATCGGTGAATAGCCCGTCGAACGCGGCAATGTGGTGCGCCGGAACCTCACTCACCACCTGCCGGACCTGCCGCTGCGGGCGGCGCAGAGGGTGCGCGCCTCAGGATCCACAGGGCTGAACAGCCACCCGCGCCCCTCGCCCCTCCCGCGCATCCTGATCCCCCCATTGCCCTGCGAAAGGGTGCCTCCTCTTCCGCATGACTGCCCGGACGCTGGCTTTTTCAGAGGTCCGCCAGGATCTCCCTGTTCCTCCGCCTGCTGCAACTGTTGACTGCCCCATCCACCACAAGAGGGGTGCGTCGCCAGACCGAATGCAAAAATTCCCGATACCGTGAGAATTTCCAGGGAATGCGCGGGGCTTATGGGAAGGCCCCATAGAGCAGCCATCGGCTGCATCTCATCGGACGCGATCACCTATCTGGTGGAAGCAGTGAAACAGCCATCCGCTCTGGACCAGGCCGAATCCGGTCAGCGCTTTGTCCCATAGCGCGCCATGAACATCGTCACGGCGCCCTCGACCGATTTGTCGATCTCTTCGGGGCGGATGTCTTCCACAAGGTTCAGCATCACCCGGTCATGCACCGCCGCCTTGGCCAGCTGCACGAATTGCTCGACCGCGAGATCGAAATCGGTGATCTCCAGCTCGCCGCGCTCGCACAGCTCGCGCAGCCGCGCGACCAGCTTCCCGCGCAGCATCCCGGGCCCGTTGGCATAGAATTGCCGCGCGAGTTCGGGAAAACGCGAGACCTCGCCCACCACCAGCCGGAACAGGCTGCGCCCGAAATCCGACAGGGCAAAGCGGATCACCCGCCGTGCCGCATAGGTCAGGAATTCCGGCGCGGGCGGTGTCTGGGCCAGCTCGGTCTCGGCCTCGCTTGCCTGGCGCTGGCATTCGATGCTGAACACTTCGGTGAACATCACCCGCTTATCTGGGAAATAAGAGTAAAGTGTCGCCTTCGAAACCCCCGCCTCGCGGGCGATTTCATCCACTGATGCGCCTTCGAACCCATCGCGCAGAAAAACACGCAATGCGCCTGCCTGGACCTGATCAAATTTTCGGCCCCTGCGGACCTCGGAGTCGGAAATACATGTCATAACAGGGGCATCATGGCTCCGGGTCAGAATATTGGCAACCATAAGGCGTTTCATTTGCGTTCTGGAAGGGTATTTTAGCTGCTGATTATGCAGACGGGCAGGCGCGCCGCCGGTCCGGACAGAATGGAGCACGGCAATGTTGGCCTCCCTCTCCTCCCGCCGCCGCCTCCGGGATCTGTCAGAAGCCGAGATTCTCGCGCTGGCAATTTCCTCGGAAGAGGATGATGCCCGCATCTATCGCCATTATGCCGACCGGCTCAGGGCGGAATATCCCGCCGGTGCGGCGGTGTTCGATGGCATGGCGACCGAGGAAGACGGTCATCGCCGCGCGCTGATCGACCTTTACACCAGCCGCTTCGGCCAGGCGATCCCGCTGATCCGGCGCGAGCATGTAGCCGGGTTCCATATGCGCAAGCCGGTCTGGCTGAGCGCGCAGATGTCTTTGGAAAAGATCCGCGGCGCGGCCGCGAAGATGGAGCGCGAGGCCGGCGCCTTTTACGAAAGCCTGCCCTGACCGCGACCGATGCGGCGACGCGCAAGCTGCCTGGCGATCTGGCCCAGGCGGAATCGCAGCATGAGCGCGCGGCGGACCGGCTGGCCGAGGCCCATCTTGATGATGATGCGACCGCCGCCGAGACGCAGACCGAGAAACGCCAGTTCATCCTGACCTGGGTGTAGCCGGGGCTTGCGGGGCTGACGGATGGATCGGTCTCGACGCTGGCGCCGATCTTCGCCACGGTTTTTACGACGCAAGACACCCATACGGCCTTTCTGGTGGGGCTGGCGGCCTCGGTCGGCGCGGGGATCCCGATGGGGTTCACCGAGGCCGCAGCGGATGACGGCCGGATTTCGGGGCGCGGCAGCCCGGTCAAACGCGGCATCGCGACCGGCGTGATGACGGCACTTGGCGGGCTGGGCCATGCGCTGCCCCATCTGATCCCGGATTTCCACATTGCCACCACCATCGCGATGATCGTGGTGTTTGTTGAGCTCTGGGCCATCGCCTGGATCCAGAACCGCTATATGGAGACGCCCTTCCTGCGCGCGGTATTTCAGGTCGTGCCGGGCGGCGCGCTGGTCTTTGCCGCGGGCGTGCTGATCGGCGGCGGCCAGACCCTTTGCGCCCGCGCGCCCCGCCTCTTGCCCCCGCAGGGCAATATCTCCATGGTGGCGCCAATGCCGGATCAGACCCGGATACGGGCCTGAGACCGGACCGGAGACGAAAGAGGAGCGACCATGAAGACGATTTCGGAGAACCGGTGCTTTGGCGGCGTGCAGGGCGTTTACACCCATGCATCCGAGACCACGCGGACCGATATGACCTTCGGCCTCTTCCTGCCCGAAGGGGCCGAGGATGGGCCGGTGCCGCTTTTGTGGTATCTCTCGGGCCTGACCTGCACGCATGAGAATGCGATGGTGAAGGCAGGCGCGCAACGCTGGGCCGCCGAGGCGGGGATCGCGCTGATCTTCCCCGATACCAGCCCGCGCGGCGCGGAAGTCGCCAATGATGATGCCTATGATCTGGGCCAGGGCGCCGGTTTCTATGTGAATGCGACCGAGGGCCCCTGGGCAAAACACTACAAGATGTGGGATTATGTTACGGACGAGCTGCCAGATCTGGTGTTCCGCGCCTTCCCGCTGGAGGAAGGCCTGCAGGCGATCACCGGCCATTCCATGGGTGGCCACGGCGCATTGACCATCGCGATGAGCTTTCCGGGCCGCTTCTCTTCGGTCTCGGCCTTCTCGCCGATCTGCAACCCGATGGCCTCGGACTGGGGCCGCAAACAGTTCACCGCCTATCTCGGCGCGGATGAGAGCAGCTGGGCGCCGCATGACGCCTCGGCCCTGATGCGCAAACGCGGCTTTGACGGGCCGGTGCTGATCGACCAGGGCACCTCGGATCAGTTCATCGACCTGCTGAAACCCGAAGCCCTTGCCGGCGCCATGACCGAACGCCGCCAGGGCGGGACCTTCCGGATGCAGAAAGGCTATGATCACAGCTATTTCTTCGTGTCTTCTTTCATAGAAGACCACATCTCCTTCCATGTCGATGCGCTGAGGGGCTGAACGCGACAGAGGGGGCGCGCCCCCCCCCGGCCCTTTCAGGGCCTCTCCCCCGGGATATTTAAGGACAGATGAAAGGGCTGTTCATCTGTCTCTGACTGTCCGCGCCGGTGGCTTCGGTCATCAGCAAAAAGACCAGAGTGAGGCCGCAATGACGCTTTACATCGACGCCGACGCCTGCCCGGTCAAATCCGAGGCTGAACAGGTCGCGAGCCGGCTGCGCATTTCGATGGTGCTCGTCTCGAATGGCGGCATCCGACCCTCGGCCAATCCGCTGGTCTCTTCGGTCTATGTCGGTCAGGGACTGGATGAGGCCGATCGCTGGATTGCAGATCATGCCGGGCGCGGCGATGTGGTGGTGACCTCGGACATCCCCCTTGCCGCGCGGGTGATTGAGGGCGGCGCCTTTGTGGTCAAGCCCAATGGCGAGGAGCTGCATGAGAGAAATATCGGCTCGGTTCTCGCCACCCGCGATCTGATGGCGGATCTGCGGTCGGCCGATCCGTTCCGGCAGGGGGGCGGGAGGGCATTCTCGAAAGCCGACCGTTCGCGGTTTCTGGAAACGCTGGATCGCGTCTTGCGCCGTGCCGATGTCGCGGGCAGGACAGACGCGGGCGGAAAATCGGGCTGAACCTGCCGTCATCATGTCGACGCCCTTACCCCATGCCGGACCGTCCGGCCCCTCGCCGGTTCTGACCGGTATCCTGCTCGCGGCAGGCGGAACCGCGCTCTTTTCGGTCAATGATATGGCGATCAAGCATCTCGCCGGCGGCTATGCGCTGCATCAGATCATTCTGATCCGCTCGCTGGTCGGGATGACGGTGCTGCTGTTCCTGATCGCCCGCTCCCGGCGCGGCTTCGCGCAGCTGCGCACGCGCAGGCCCCTCGGCCATCTGACCCGGGTTTTCGTGATCCTCGTCTCGAATTCGGCCTATTATACCGGGCTTGCCGTGATGCCGATGGCCGATGCCGCCGCGGTTTCCTATACTAGCCCGCTGATGGTCACCGCGCTCTCCGTCCTCGCCTTGCATGAGCGGGTCGGACCCCGGCGCTGGTTCGCGGTCTTTCTGGGCCTGATCGGGACCTTCCTGATCCTGCGGCCCGGCGCCGGCATGTTGCAAGGCGCGGCCTTCCTCGTCCTCCTCTCCTCGCTCCTCTATGCGATCGGCAACCTGATGACCCGGTCGATGCGCGAGACCGAGACCGCGATGGCCTTCTCTTTCTATGTCATCTCGGGCTTCATCATCCTGTCTCTGACCATGGGCCTGATCAGCGGCGATGGCAGGTTCGACACCGGTAATGAACTCTGGAGCTTTCTGCTCCGCCCCTGGATCTGGCCGCCCGCCGCCGATATCCCCTGGCTTTTGCTGACCGGCTGCTGCGTGGTGATCGGCGGGCTGATGGTTGCCCAGGCCTATCGCACCACCGAGGCCGCAATTCTGGCCCCCTTCGACTATACCGGCATGCCGATGGCGATTTTCTGGGGCGTCACCATTTTCGGCACCTGGCCCGACCTCACCTCCTGGGCCGGCATCGCCCTGATCTGCGGATCGGGCATCTATATCGTCTGGCGCGAGGCGATCCTCAACAAACGGAAGAAAGCATGAAACCCGAAGCGGTCATCTTCGACATCGGCAATGTCCTGCTCCGCTGGGATCCCGAAGGTTTCTACGACCGCGAGATCGGCGAGGACCGCCGCCGCGCGCTCTTTGCCGAGACCGGCCTTGCGCAGATGAACGAGGCCGTCGATGCCGGCGCACCGTTTCGCGCCAGCGTCGAGGCCCTGGCCGGGCGCCATCCCGCCCATGCGGGCGCGATCCGGCTCTGGTACGACCGCTGGCATGATATCGCCTCGCCGCCGATCGAAGGCGCCATCCGCCTGCGCGATTGCTTGCGCGCGAAAGGCATCCCGGTCTTCGCCCTGACAAATTTCGGGGATGAAAGCTGGGACCACGCCCTGACGCGCTACGGCTTTCTTGCAGAGTTCGACCGGCTTTATATTTCCGGCCGGCTGCGGCTGGTGAAGCCCGACCCCGTGCTCTACGCCCATGTCGAGGCGGATTGCGGCATCGCCCCCGACCGCCTTCTCTTCGCCGATGACCGCGCCGAGAATATCGTGACCGCCGCAAACCGCGGCTGGCGCACCCACCAGGTCGAGACCTGGCAGGGCCTTGCGCGCCGCCTCGTCGCCGAGGGTCTGCTCACCCCCGGGGAAGCCGGCCTCTGATCCGCCAGCCTCTGGCCTCCCGGCCCCTGCCCCGCCTGCTTCCTCTTGATCTAAATACTCCGGGGGTGCGGGGGCTGGCCCCCGCTGTCCTGGTCCCCGCCCTCCTGGCCCCCGCCTCACCCCCGGCCCGACAACACCCGCGCCAGCATCGCGCGATCTCCCTCGCCTCCCAACAGCGCCAGCGCCTCGCCGGGTTCCAGCCAGACCGCCGAATGGCCAGGCTCGGTCGGCGGCCCATGCCGCAATATCGGGCGCGCCAGCCAGACCGTACAGACCTTCTCGGCCCAGAACTCATAGTCCGGCATGTAAGTGAACCGCCGGTAAGCCCCGATCCGGCGCGGCGCGCTGATCGCCCAGCCGGTCTCTTCGAATACCTCGCGATGCAGCGCCGCCAGCGGGTTCTCACCCGGATCGATCCCGCCTCCCGGCAGCTGGAATTCCGGCACCGGGCTTTGCTGGAAGGTGGTCAGAATCCGCCCCTCCCGCCACAAAACAGCATAGGCCCCGGGGCGGCGGCGATAGCTCTGCCCCGATCTCACCGCTTCGCCATATCGTCTGATCATCACGCCCCCAGCAGGCTGTCCAAAGAGCAGGCCCCTTGGTTGCCCGCCGCTTCGCCCCTATATAGGCCCCTGAATCCGAACACCGAACCCACTTTCCGCCCCTGGTCCTTCGTTCTTCGACCCGAAATCTGGTCAAAGCCTTGCCAGAGCCCATTGCGATGGGCAAGGCTTTGATCCGGAGGGCGCGAAGCGCAAGCCCTGCCAGGGCCTCAGCCCCCCAGAAAAGCGCATCTTCCGCGCCCGAGGATAAACTTATGGCAACCGGGAACCAGATCGGCTCCAAAATCGCATGGGATGATACCGTCCTGCCGTTCCAGCTTGACCTCAGCGGCATTCGTGGCCGGGTGGCGCGGCTGGACGGCGTGCTCGACCAGGTGCTGTCGAAACACAATTACCCGCCCGCCATCGAGGCTTTGGTGGCGGAATGTGCGCTGCTGACCGCGCTGATCGGGCAGACGATCAAACTGCGCTGGAAACTCTCGCTGCAGATCCGTGGCAAGGGCCCGGCCCGGCTGATCGCCACCGATTATTACGGCCCGACCGAAGAGGGCGAACCGGCCCGCATCCGCGCCTATGCCAGCTATGATGCCGACAGCGTCACGGAAACCGACGCCCCCTTTTCGCTGATCGGCGAAGGATTCTTTGCGGTCATGCTCGACCAGGGCGAGGGGATGCTGCCCTATCAGGGCTTTACCCCCATCGCGGGCGGCAGCCTCAGATCCTGCGCCGAAACCTATTTCGCGCAATCGGAACAGATCCCGACCCGTTTCGCGCTCAGCTTCGGCAAAAGCCGCGAGCCGGGGCGCGAGACCGGCTGGCGCGCCGGCGGCATCATGCTGCAACATATGCCGCAGACCGGCGGCGTGGCGGCGGCAGAGGGCTCGGGCGATGGCGGGCTTCTGACCCATGCCGATATCCTCTCGGGCGCGCCGGCCGAGGACTGGAACCGCGCCAATCACCTCCTCGACACCGTCGAGGCGCTGGAACTGATCGGCCCGAATGTGGCCCCGACCGAGCTGCTGGTGCGGCTTTTCCATGAGGAACAGCCCCGCGTATTCGACGCGCAACCTTTGCGCTTCGGCTGCTCCTGCTCGGAAGACAAGGTGCGCAACACGCTCTCGATCTACAGCCAGAAGGACATCATGCATATGACGACGCCCGAAGGCCGCGTCACTGCCGATTGCCAGTTCTGCGGCGCGCATTACGAGATGGATCCGGCGACGCTGGGGTTTGAGGGCACAGCCGCCGCCGACGGCAATGCCGGCTGATCCGACGTCTGAAATCCTGCGCCAGCTCCTGACCCGGCCCGGATCAGCCGCGTCGGGGGCCGCTTCGTCGGATTACGACCTCAATCCCGGCATCCGCCTGCCCGAGGGGCGCAAACTGCGCCCGGCCGCCGTGCTGATCCCCGTACTGATGCCCGGGCTTGCAGCCCCGGATGGCGCGCGGGTCATGCTGACGAAACGGTCCTCGCAGCTGAAACACCATCCCGGCCAGATCGCCTTTCCGGGCGGCAAGACCGATGCGGGCGATGCCAGCCCCGAGGCCACCGCTTTGCGCGAGGCATGGGAGGAAACCGGCCTTGACCCCGCCCGGGTCAGGGTCCTCGGCCGCCTGCCCGAGCATGAGACGGTGACCGGTTTCCAGGTCACCCCGGTGCTGGGGCTGATCGAGGCCCCCTTCACACCGCGCCCGGAGGCCGGCGAGGTCGATGAGATCTTCACCGTGCCGCTGGAGCATCTCCTCTCGATCCCGCGCTATTCGATCGAGCGGCGGATGTGGCGCGGCACCTGGCGGCGCTATTACATCGTGCCCTGGGGGCCGTGGTATATCTGGGGCGCCACTGCACGCATCCTGCGCGGCCTTGCCGGGCGCTATGCCGAGCGGGACCTGCCATGAAGGTCAGCGGCACCAGAATAGCGGGCGAGTGGCTCACCCGTCCGGAAAGCCAGCAGATGTTTCATCTGCTGCAAGCGGCCGGCCATCAGGCGCTGGCGGTGGGGGGCTGCGTCCGGAACGCGCTGATCGGTGCCCCGGTTGCCGATATCGACATCTCGACCGATGCGCGGCCCGCGCGCGTGATGGAACTCGCCCGCGCGGCAGGGCTGCGCGTCGTGCCGACCGGCATCGACCATGGCACCGTCACCGTGATCATCGGTGATGAACCCTATGAGATCACCACATGGCGGCGCGATGTCGAAACCGATGGGCGCCGCGCCGTGGTGGCCTTTGCCGACCGGATCGAAGACGATGCCATGCGGCGCGATTTCACCATGAACGCGCTTTATGCCGGTTCCGATGGCACGGTGACCGACCCGCTGGGCGGCGGCCTTGCCGACGCGCTGGCCCGCCATATCCGTTTCGTCGGCGAGGCCGGGGCCCGCATCCGCGAGGATTACCTGCGCATCCTGCGGTTTTTCCGCTTTTACGCCTGGTATGGTGATCCGGATCAGGGGCCTGACCCGGACAGCCTTTCCGCCTGCGCCGCTTTGTCAGAGGGCATCGCGACGCTTTCGCGCGAACGCGTCGGGACCGAGATGAAGAAGCTGCTTTCCGCCCCCGACCCCGCCCCGGCGCTGGCCGCGATGCAGGCGTCAGGCGTTTTGCGCGAAACCCTGCCGGGGGCCGATGCCCGCCATATCGCGCTTCTGGTGCATCTGGAGGCAGGCCGCCCGCCCCGCTGGCCCCGCCGCCTTGCGGTCATCGGCGGTGACACTCTGGGCCGCGCCCTGCGCCTGTCGCGCAGTGAGGCCGCCGGCATGACCCGCCTGCGTGAGGCCACGCTGGAAGGCGGCGCCCCCTCGCGCCTCGGCCATGTCCTGGGGGCGGAGACCGCGACGGATGCAGTCCTCGCGCGTGCGGCGCTTATCGGGACCCCGCCCCCGCCGGGATGGGAGACCGCGATCGCCCGCGGCGCCGCTGCCCGCTTTCCGGTCACCGCCGCCGATCTGATGGCCGACCATGCCGGCCCCGCGCTTGGCCAGCGGCTGGCTGCGCTGAAAGAGGCCTGGCTCGCCTCGGATCTGACCCTCGGCAGAGACGCACTGCTGGCTCTGCCCTGAGCCGCAGTTCCCTTTCGCGCCAAAAGCGTATAGACACCCCCGACAATTCCGGGTGCAAAAATGTTTCGCTTTTTCGAGGGGCTTGTAGACCCCTATGCCACCTATACCGAGACGGATACCCCGCCCACGAGGCTCTGGCCCTGGCTGAGGGACTATATCCGCCCCTTCCGCAAGGTCTTTGCGGTAACCGGCACTTTGTCGGTGGCCTCTGCATTCATCGAAGTGGCGCTGATCTGGTATCTGGGGCGGCTGATCGACCTGATGGTTGCAACCGGGCCGAAAGAATTCTTCGCCCAGCACGGGCTGGAGACCGGCGCTGTCGCGCTGGCGCTGCTGGTCATCCGGCCGATACTGGAACTGTGCTCGGTCGCTTTGCTGCATAACACCATCCTGCCGAATTTCGGCACCATGATCCGCTGGCGCGCGCATCGCCATGTGATCCGCCAGCCCGTCGGCTGGTTTGAAAGCGATTTCGCCGGACGCATCGCGAACCGCATCATGCAAACGCCGCCTGCGGCGGGTGATGCCGTGTTCCAGACCTTTGATGCGGTTGCGTTTTCCTCGGTCACCATTGTCGGTGCGGGGCTGATGCTGGCCGAGGCCGATCCGCGCCTGCTCTTGCCCCTTCTTATATGGTTCGGCCTTTACATGTGCCTTGTGCGCTGGACGATCCGCCGCGCGGGCCCTGCCGCGATTGCCAGCTCGGATGCGCGATCGGCGGTGACCGCCCGCGTGGTCGACGCCTATTCCAACATCCATTCGGTGAAGCTTTTCGCCCATCACAACCGCGAAATCCTTTACGCGAAAGAGGCCATCGAGAACGCCCGCACAACCTTTCAGAAGGAAATGCGGATCATCACGGTGATGGATGTCACACTGACGGTGCTGAACGGGCTGATGATCGTCGCGATCATCGCCTGGGCGGTGTGGCTATGGACCAATGGCGAGGCCTCGACCGGCACCGTGGCCGCCGCCTCGGCGCTGGTTCTGCGGCTGACCAATATGACCTATTGGATCATGTGGGCCTTTTCCGGCCTCGTCCAGGCTTTGGGCGTGGTGCAGGAGGGCATGCAGACCATCACCCAGCCGATCCAGCTGACCGATGTGACAGGCGCGAAACCGCTGGAATATCGCCAGGGGCTGATCGAGCTGAAGGATCTGCGCCACCATTACGGGCGCGAGGCGGGCGGCATCCAGGGCATCGACCTGGTGATCCATCCGGGCGAGAAGATCGGCGTGGTGGGGCGGTCGGGCGCCGGGAAGAGCTCGCTCGTCAAACTGATCCTGCGCTTCTACGACGCTGAGGGCGGAGAGGTGCTGATCGACGGCCAGGATGTGACGCAGGTGACGCAGGACAGCCTGCGCCGTCTGATCGGCATGGTGCAGCAAGACAGCTCGCTGATGCACCGTTCGGTCCGTGACAACATCCTTTACGGGCGCCCCGAGGCCTCGGATGACGAGATGATCCTGGCCGCGAAACGCGCCGATGCGCATGAATTCATCCTGGGGCTGGAAGATCCGCAGGGCCGCAAGGGTTATGACGCTCATGTCGGCGAGCGTGGCGTCAAGCTTTCCGGCGGCCAGCGGCAGCGGGTGGCGCTGGCGCGGGTGATCCTGAAAGACGCGCCCATCCTGATCCTCGACGAGGCGACCTCGGCGCTGGATTCCGAGGCCGAGGCCGCGATCCAGGCCGCGCTTTACGGCGTCATGCAGGGCAAGACCGTGATCGCGATTGCCCACAGACTGTCGACCATCGCCGAGATGGACCGGATCGTGGTTCTGGATGATGGCCGCGTGGCCGAGCAGGGCACGCATGCGGAACTGCTGGCGCAAAACGGGCTTTACGCCCGGTTCTGGGCGCGGCAATCGGGCGGCTTTATCGGGCTGGACGACCAGCCCGCAGACCCATCAGGGGAGACCCCGGCATGAGCGTCTTCGCCTGGCTCGGCGCAAGGATCGACGCCTTTCGCCCGGCTGATGGCCCGCCGCCGCAGACGCTGGGCGCCTTCATGCTCTGGTGCCTGCGCGGCGCCTGGCCCTGGATGGTGATCGCCGGGCTGATCTCGGCGATGACCGGCGTGACCGAGGTGGTGAGTGCGATCATCCTCGGCCAGGTGGTCGATGCTGCGGTGACCGGCGGGCCAGAGGCGTTCTTTCAGACCAATGCCGGGCTTTTGCTGTTCTTCCTGCTGTTCTACCTTCTGCTGCGCCCGCTGGCCTTTGGCCTTGGTTCTGCATCGAACTCGGTGGTGATCGGGCCGAATGTGATGCCGCTGGTGCTGTCCAGGCTGCATCGCTGGACGCTGGGCCAGCCGGTGACGTTTTTCGACAATGACTTCGCGGGCCGCATCGCCACCAAACAGATGCAGGCCGCCCGTGCCGTCACCGATACCGTCAGCGAATTCGTCAATACCGTCTGTTTCGCGCTGGCCTCGGTGATCGGCTCGGTGATCTTCCTGCTGGCGATCGACCCGGTCGTGGCGCTGGCGCTTTTGGTCTGGCTGATCCTCTATATCCTGATGATCCGCTTTTTCATGCCAAGGGTGCGCAAGAACTCTGCCGCCCGCGCCGCGACCCGCGCCATGGTCTCGGGCCAGGTGGTCGACACCATCACCAATATCAAGACGGTGAAGCTGTTCGCGCATCACCGCTTTGAGGATGAGGTGGCGCTGAAAGCGATGGAGAGTTTCCGTGACGCCTCGCTGGAATTCGGCGAGATATCGACCTGGTTCCGTCTTTCGCTGATGGCGCTGTCGGGGCTGCTTCCGGTCATGCTGATCGGCGGCACGCTCTTGCAATGGCAGGCGGGCGCCGCGACGGCGGGCGACATTGCCGCCGCCGGCGCAGTGGCGATCCGCATCGCGCAGATGTCGGGCTGGGTCTCGTTCACGCTGATGGGGATCTATACCTCGGTGGGCGAGGTCGAGGACGGGATGAAGACGCTCTCTGTCCCCCATACGCTGGCCGATGCCCCGGATGCCGGAGAGCTGCCGCAGATCAGAGGCGAGATCGGCTATAATGGCGTGACCTTCGCCTATGGCCGCAAGGATGACAAAGGCCGGGGCGGAGTGCGTGACATCCGCCTGACCATCATGGCGGGCGAGAAGATCGGTATCGTCGGCGCAAGCGGTGCCGGGAAATCGACTTTGGTTTCGCTGCTGCTCAGGCTTTATGACCCGGAAAAGGGCTCGGTCACCATTGACGGCCATGACCTGCGCGGCGTCACGCAGGAATCCCTGCGCCGCCAGATCGGCATGGTCACCCAGGAAACCGCGACCTTCAACCGCTCGGCCCGGGACAATATCGCCTATGGCAATCCCGGGGCGTCGCAGGCCGAGATCGAGGCGGCGGCCCGCGCTGCCGAAGCGCATGAGTTTGTCGCGGCCATGGTCGATCACCAGGGTCGGCAGGGCTATGACGCCTATCTCGGCGAGCGCGGCGTCAAGCTGTCCGGCGGCCAGCGGCAGCGGATCGCGCTGGCACGGGCCTTCCTGAAAAACGCCCCGATTCTGGTGCTGGACGAGGCAACCTCGGCGCTGGACAGCGAGGTCGAGGCTTCGATCCAGGCGGCGCTGGAGCGGGTGATGCAGGGCAAGACCGTGCTGGCCATCGCGCACCGGCTGTCGACCATCGCGGCGATGGACCGCATCATCGTGATGGAAAAGGGCGAGATCGTCGAAGAAGGCAGCCATGAGGCGCTGCTGGCGCGGGGCGGGCTTTATGCCCGCTACTGGAAACGCCAGTCGGGCGGCTTCATCGTCACCGAACAGGAAGAGGCCAATGGGTGAGGTTCAGCGGCTGGTCATCGACCGGCTGGGGCATCTGGGGGATGCCATCGCGCAGGGCCCGCAGGGCACGGTATTTGTCGCTGGCATGCTGCCCGGCGAGGTGGTCGAGGGCGCGCTGACCGGCGACCGCATGACGGCTGCGCGGATCGTGACCCCCTCGCCCGCGCGGGTGAAACCACCCTGCCAGCATGCCAAAAGCTGCGGCGGCTGCCAGTTGCAACATGCCTCGGATGATTTCGTCGCCGGCTGGAAGCATGAGGTCGTGGCGCAGTCGCTGCGCCTCCAGGGGCTCGACGCGCCCCTGATCGCGGATGTGGCAACCTCGCCGGCTGCGTCGCGACGGCGCGCAACCCTGTCGGGGCGGCGGACCAAAGGCGGCGTGCAGCTGGGCTTCCATGCGAAGGGACAAGAGCTGATCATCGCCGTTCCGGGCTGCAAGCTGCTGCATCCCGATCTGATGGCCAGCTTCCCGGCGCTGGAGGCGCTGGTGCAGTTCGGCGGCTCACGCACGGCAGAGATGCAGCTCCAGGTGACGCTGAGCCTCGCGGGCCCCGATGTGGTGGTGACCGGCGGCAAGGTGCTGGACGGCCCCGCGCAGATGGAGCTGGCGCGGATCGCCGAGCGGTTCTCGATCGCGCGGCTGACCTGGGAGAAAGAGATCATCTCGCAACGCGAGGCGCCGGTGATCCGGCTGGGCGCGGCGCGGGTCGAATTCCCGCCGGGAGCCTTCCTCCAGGCGACTTTCCAGGGCGAAGAGGCGCTGGTCCGGGCGGTGAAAACCGCCATCACCGGCGCGAAACGTGCCGCCGATCTCTTTTGCGGGCTTGGCACTTTCGCGCTGCCTCTGGCGGCGGATGCCGCGATCCATGCGGTCGAGGGTCACCCTGCTTTGACCGGCGCGCTTGAAAAAGCCGCCCGCAACACTCCGGGGCTGAAGAAGATCACCACCGAGACGCGCGACCTCTTTCGCCGCCCGCTGGAACCGGACGAGCTGAAGAGCTTCGACGCCGTGGTGATCGACCCGCCCCGCGCCGGGGCCGAGGCGCAATGCCAGCGACTGGCCGTCTCGGATGTGCCGGTGATCGCCATGGTCTCCTGCAACCCGGTCACCTTTGCCCGCGACGCCAGGATCCTCACCGCTGCCGGCTACCGGCTGGACCTTGTCCAGGTCGTCGACCAGTTCCGCTGGTCGGTGCATATCGAACTGGCGGCCCGTTTTTCGCGTGTGAAATAACGCATCCGTGAGCCGCAATCCCACCACGAATGCTGGCGTCACAGGTTCGATTCGGCTATCGGGAAGAAAACGGGCGTAAACAAAAACAGGCAGGCGGAAACCACCTCATGCGGGCATTCAGACTTCTTCTCATCCTGGCGCTGGTGGTCACGGTGGCCGCCTGCGGCAGGAAAGACACCAAATTCCGCACCTATAATGGACCGGAGGTGACTTCGGTGATCATCCAGAAGGGTGAGCGGAAAATGTATCTGCTGAACAATGAAAAGGTTCTGAAGAAATATGATGTGGGTCTGGGCTTTCAGCCCCTGGGCCACAAACAGTTCGAAGGCGACGGCAAGACGCCCGAAGGCACCTATTACATGACCTTCAAGAACCCGAATTCGCGCTACCACCTGTCGCTCTATGTGGATTACCCCAATGTCGTCGACAAGGAATTCGCGCGTTCGCAGAATAAATCGCCCGGCGGCGAGATCTTCATCCATGGCGGGCCACGCAACAAGGTCTCGGTGCGCGACTGGACCGAGGGCTGTATCGCAGTGACCGATGACCAGATCGAAGAGGTCTATTCGATGGTCAATCTCGGCACACCCGTCCATATCCTGCCCTGAGCCTTTGCCCCCGGAGCCTTTGCTTCGGGACGGGCCACAGAAAGCAACACAGCAAGAAAAACGGGCGGCCCTGCACAGGCCGCCCGTTTTTCTTTCCGCCTGTTTTGCTTTGATTCCAGCCCTGTCAGAGCAGGCCGGATCAGCCGCCGGTCACCAGCGTCCACCAGATCTTGCCGCTCTCTTCCTGGAACCAGGCAAAGCCTATCTCGCGCGCATTCGGGTCCATGACCACATCGCGCTGGTCATTTGCGGCCATCCAGACCGACAGCGTCTCCAGCTCGGTCTGATAGGTCTCGGAAATATTCTCGCCCAGGAGCCGCCCGCTATAGCCCGCGCGCTGCACCCGCGTCAGCGGCGAAGAGCCGTCCGAGCCGAAATGCCAGGGCCGGTTCTGCACCGACATATCGCGCGAATGAGTCGCGGCGGCGGCGTTCAGCGAGGCATTATAAGCCAGCGGCTGTGCGCCCTTGGCCCGCCGCATCGTGTTGACGGAATCAAGGAAGCGATAGGGAATCTGCCCGGCGATATCCGGAGTGATGCGGTATATGCGCGGCAGCGGTTTGCCATCCGCGCCAAGCTGAACCGGTTCGGTTCCCACCCCTCCACAACCGGCCAGCAAAATCGCCGGGCCCAGGGCCAGGAATGCGCGTCTTTTCATGATCTCACCAGCTACTGCCCGTTTCGGTGTTTTGCCCCTTTTATCCAAACTGTGACGCGGGCGCAAATGCTACGCGCTTGCATCGTGCCCTATGGGCAGAGACCATCCGCCGCAGCACGGACCCGCACCAGAGCTGCCCGCTTTCCCGCCCGCTTTCGCCGGCAGCAGGAGGCTCTGCCGCAGCGCCGCCCCCGTTACAACCGTTTGATTTGCGCATCGTCTCAGGAAATACTAGATTTCGCGCAAAAATACCTATTGCAGGAGTAACGAGATGTCCGCTGACCACCTGAATCGCCGCAGGGTGCTTGGCAGTGCCGCCGCCTTTGGGGCAGCCACGCTGGGCGCGGGGCTGCTGCCGGCCATGGCGCAGGAAACACCGCGCAACAATGCCTCCAGCTTCCGGATGCTGGACTGGCGCGGCTATTTCGAAAACACCCGCAAAGGAGCGATTCTGGTCGATATCACCTCGCGCGCGCTGCATTACTGGTCGGAAGATCAGTCGATTTACCGGCTTTACCCGACCTCGGTGCCGCTTTCGGATGACCTGACCCGTCTGGGCCGGACCGAGGTGGTGCAAAAGGTGGTGAATCCGTCCTGGCGCCCGACGCCGTCGATGAAAGAGCGCAATCCGGATTGGCCGGATGTGGTCGAGGGCGGTGCGCCGGACAATCCGCTGGGCACCCGCGCACTGTATCTGAGTTGGACCTATTACCGCATCCACGGCACCCATGACACCCGCAAGATCGGGCGGAAATCGTCCAATGGCTGCATCGGCATGTATAATGAACACGTTCAGGAACTTTACGACATGGCACAAATTGGCACGCAAGTGTTGCTAATTTGACGACACCATGGCCCCACATACAGTGTCAGCGCTGCGCGAATTGCTTTTTTCCGGGGCTACTGATTAACAGTCGGTTACGAGGACACTTGGGTGCATGTCGTGACCTCTGCAATACCACGGCATGCTGTAACTGGAGATTCTAAGATGAAAAAAATCGCGCTTGCCGCTGCTCTCTCGGTTGCCGCTTCGTCGGCTTTCGCTGGCGGCGTCGTTGAGCCCTACATGGAGCCGGAAGTTGTGAAGCAAACGACTTCGTCTTCGGGTGGCATCGTCGTTCCGCTGCTGCTGCTGGTCGTGATCGCTGCTGCTGCCGCGAGCTGATCACAGACGGATTTATAGAAAGGGACGGCAGAGCTTCTGCCGTCCCTTTTCATTTGGGCGGTCGCGGTTGACCCCGCCCGGTTGCCCCTGATCGCCAGAGCCGCCCGGACGCCGTTCAGACCCAGCCGGCCAGAGTGTCGGCGATCACTGCAGTCAGCGCCGCGATATGGGCAGGATCGTCATTCAGGCAGGGGATATAGGTGAAGCGCTCGCCCCCGGCATGGAGGAAGGCCTCCTGGATCTCGCCCTGGATCTCCTCAAGCGTCTCGATACAATCGGCGGAAAAGGCCGGCGCGATCACTGCGATGCGCTTTTTCCCCTGTTTCGCCAGCTCGGCCACATAGTCGACCGTATAGGGGCGCAGCCATTCCTCGGTGCCGAAAACCGACTGGAAGGAGGTGTGCAGATCATCCTCGTTCCAGCCCAGCTTCTCGCGCAAGAGGCGTGAGGTCTTGCGGCACTGGCAGTAATAGGGATCGCCCTCTTCGATATAGCGTTTGGGCATGCCGTGGTAACTTGCGACCAGCAGATCGGGCTTGTGGTCAAGGCCCGCATAGGCGCGGGTGACCGAGCCTGCCAGCGCCTCGATATAAAGCGGATTGTCGTAATATTCCGGCACGATCCGCACCGTGGGCTGGCGCTTTTCCTTCATCAGCTCGCGAAAGAGCTGGTCATTCGCGGTCGCCACCGTAGCGCCGGCATATTGCGGGTAAAGCGGCAGGAAAACGATCTTCGTGCAGCCCTGCGCGATCAGGCCGCGCAGCTTCTCGCCGGTCGAGGGATTGCCGTAGCGCATGCAGAAATCGACCACGATCCGGTCGCCGAACCGCGCCTTCAGGCTGGCGGCCAGTGCCGCCGTCTGCGCCCTGGTGATCGTCATCAAGGGCGACTCGTTCAGCTTTTCATTCCAGATCAGCTTGTAATTCGCGCCCGAGGTGAAGGGGCGTTTCGTCAGGATCACCGTCTGCAAAAGCGGCTGCCATTTCCAGTCGGGAATGTCGATCACCCGCTTATCCGAGAGGAACTCGTTCAGATAGCGCCGCATCGACCAGTAATCATAGCCGTCGGGCGTGCCGAGATTGGCGATCAGCACGCCGATCTTCCTGGTCCCCGTTACCGGATGGCCCTCGGGAAGGTCCTGGATCCTGTCGGTCATAGCTGCCGCTCCCTCTTCTGGTTGCGGCCCCGGGATACAGGCTTGGCGGCGGGGGTCAAGCGCCAGGGCGCGTTATGGCAAGCGGTGTTCCGTCGCATTCAGCACATCCGCCAGCCGGGCCGAGGCCGATCCGGGGCGCAGCGGTTTCTGCTGGCTTTCATGGGGTGTCCAGCCGGTCAGGCAAATCACCTCAAAGGTGGCTTCGATACGGCCGCCGGCGGCGGGGAAATTCTGCTGGTAGATCTGGCCCGCACGCAGGAAAAGCGCCCGGCTGGTCGGGCGCCTCAGCCGGGCCGCCAGCGCATTGGTCTCGCCCATGGCGCGCAGATCGCCCATCAGGTGGAAGATGTCCCGGTAAGCCACTTTGCGGGTAAAGCTGTCGGCCACCGGCAGCGCGAATCCGGCGCGTTGCAGCAGCGCGCCAAGGTCACGGATCTCCGCCATCGGCAGGATCCGGGGCGAGAGGCCGCCGGTGATCCCGGCCTCGGCCTCGGCAAGGCAGGCGCGCAGCTCATGCAGCGTCTGACCACCGAACAGCAGCGCAAGGAACAGCCCGTCGGGTTTCAGCGCGCGAAAGCCCTGCACCATCTGCCCGACCGGGTCATCGGCCCAGTGAAGGCTCATGGCATGGATCACCGCATCCTGGGCACCAGGCACCAGATCCAGCAGCGGCTGATCGGCGATCTGAGCCGTTTCGGGCAGCACCGCAGACCAGAATCCGGGAAAACCGCTGACAAGGACGGGGGCTGTAAACCTCCTGTTAACCGAAAGCAGCCTTTCCTTGATCTCATCTGCGGCTTCTTCAAGCAGGAAGAAAGCCGGATCCGGCGCGCTCACCGCGCGGCGGCGGTGAAGGTCAAGGGCGTGGCGATCGGTCAGGAGCGGTGCGGACATGATGAGGGCGGAAAATAGGGGGCGGTTGCGAAGATGCAAGCGCAGATAAGGTGATCCCGGCCGGTCGGGGCCATGCGGTCGTGCTGGCAAAGACATTGGGCCTGGGGCTGATCCGCGCGGTGTTTCCGCCGCAATGCATTGCCTGTGGCGGGCTGGTCTCGTCCGATTTCGGGCTTTGCGGCAGCTGCTGGCGGGAGACGCCTTTCATCACCGGCGCCTGTTGCGATGCCTGCGGCCTCGGCGTGCCGGCGGATCTGGCGCCCGATGCGCCGGGATCGGAAAGCGCCGGGCGCATCCTTTGCGAGGAATGCCATGCCTCGCCCCGCCCCTGGGCTGCGGGTCGCTCGGCGATGCTGTATCGGGGGACCGCGCGCAACCTCGTGCTGGCGCTGAAACATGGCGACCGGCTGGATCTGGCGCGCCCGATGGGGGAATGGCTGGCCCGCGCGGCGCGCCCCCTTTTGACCGAGAATATGGTGATCGCGCCGGTGCCGCTGCATCGCTGGCGGCTGTTCCGGCGGCAATACAATCAGGCGGCGCTTTTGTCGGCGGAACTGGCACGGCTGACCGGGCTGGACCACCTGCCCGACCTCTTGACCCGCCCCCGCGCCACCGGCAGCCAGGAGGGCCGCTCGCGCGAGGCACGCTTCGCGGCGCTGGATGGCGCGCTCCGCATCCCGCCAGCCCGGGCCGCAAGGGTCAAAGGCCGGCCGGTGCTGCTGGTCGATGATGTGATGACCTCGGGCGCCACATTTTCTGCCGCCACCGGGGCCTGCCATGCCGCCGGTGCAGGGCCGGTATCCGTTCTCGCCCTCGCACGCGTTGCACGCAATGGTTAAATCCCTATAGTTCCACCCGGAATAAGGGACCAGCCATGCGCAAAGTCGAAATCTACACCACCCCCACCTGCCCCTATTGCCTTGCGGCCAAGCGGCTTTTGACGAAAAAGGGCGTGGATTTTACCGAGATCGATGTCAGCCGCGACCCCGATCTGCGGCTGGCGATGACCAACCGCGCCGGCGGGCGGCGCTCGGTGCCGCAGATTTTCATCGGCGACATCCATGTTGGCGGCTCGGACGATCTGCATGCGCTGGAACATGAGGGCAGGCTTGACCCCCTGCTGGCCGGCTGATGCGTGCGGCCCTGATCCAGCTGACTGTCACCGATGATCCGGGCGAGAATCTCGCCTCGGTCCAGGGCATGATCCGCACTTCGGTCGCCTCGGGCGCAGATTTCATCCTGACGCCCGAGATGACCAATTGCCTGTCCTCGTCGCGCGACCATCAGCGCAGTGTCTACCACCATGAGGAAGACGACCCGACACTCGCCGCCTTGCGCGACATGGCGGCGGCGTCGGGAAAATATCTGCTGATCGGCTCGCTGGGTCTGTTGACCCATGATGCCGATGGGCGATTCGCCAACCGCTCTTTCCTGATCGGGCCGGATGGCGGCATCCTCGCGCGCTATGACAAGATCCATATGTTCGACGTCACTGTCTCGGAAACAGAGGTTTACCGCGAAAGCGCCGGCTACCGGCCGGGCGCGCGCGCGGTGGTGTCAGAGACGCCCTTTGGCAAAGTCGGCATGGCGGTCTGCTATGATCTGCGTTTCCCGCATCTCTTCCGCCGCCTGGCGCAGGCCGGCGCCGGGATCCTGACCGTGCCGGCGGCCTTCAACGACACCACCGGCCGCGCGCATTGGGAAACCCTGCTTCGCGCCCGCGCCATCGAAAACGGCTGTTTCGTCCTCGCTCCGGCCCAGACCGGGTTCCACCGCGAGGCGCATGGCCGGGGCCGGCGCACCTGGGGCCATTCGCTGGCCATCGCGCCCTGGGGCGAGGTGATCGCCGATGGCGGCACCGAGCCGGGCGTCACCCTCGCCGATCTTGACCTTTCCCAGATCGACCGCGCGCGGGGCCGGGTGCCGGCATTGACCCATGACCGCGATTTCGGCGGCCCGTCGAGTGGCCCCGCATGAGCCAGGACCGCACCGAAGACATTGCCGTCGCGCTGTTTGGCGAGCTGTTTATGACCGATCAGCTGGCCCGCAACCGCATCTCGAAAGCCCTGCCTAAAGGCATGGAGCTGTCGCAGTTTTCGGTGCTGAACCATCTGGCGCGGGTGCAGGATGAACGCACCCCCGCGCAGCTGGCACGCGCCTTCCATGTCACGCGCGGCGCGATGACAAATACGCTGTCACGGCTGGAATGGGCCGGCCATATCCATATCCGCCCCGACTGGGATGATGCGCGCCGCAAATTCGTGGCGATCAGCCCCGCCGGCCGCGCCGCCCGCGATGCCGCCGTCCAGGCGGTGACGCCGATGATTGCCGAAGTGGTCGAGGCGCTTGGCCAGGACCGGGTGCGCTCGGTCCTGCCGGTTTTGCGCGAGATGCGCGCAAGGCTGGAACAGGAGGGCTGAGCGCCCTCCTTCCCCGATCAGTTATTGCCGATCGCCTGGGCCGAACGCCCGATCCCCATCAGACCCGCCGCCAGCCCGATCACCGAGGCCGCCGAGCCGATCGGGCTTTCCGCCACCACAACCACATCCTTGTTCTGGATATAGAACTGCCCCGCCGAGAAGAGCCCGTCGGCCGAGGTCAGGTCGATGGCAAAGATCACCCGTTGCCTGTCGGGGCCCGAGCCCTCGGCGCTGCCCGGGTTGCGCAACGCAGTGCCGGGATAATTGCGCAAGACCAGCACCGATTTCGCATCGGCGCGCGCATCGTTCAGGCCGCCCGAAAGCGACAGCGCCTCAAGTGCGGTGACGCGGTCCTGCGGGAAAGGCACCTGCGATTCGGCCCCCGAGGCGCCGAGCGCGATGAAATAGCGCTCATCCGATTCGACATAGACCTTGTCACCGCCGCGCAGCGTCGTGTCCTGGGCAGGGTCTTTCAGCAGCCGGTCGGCCGAGATGCCGTACAGCTTGCCATCGCGCATCAGCCGCACATAGGGGTTCTTCATCGCGGGCGGGATGCCGCCGCCCATCGCGATCAGGCCCAGCACGGTGAAATCCCTAGACGGCATCGGATAGCTGCCGGGCGCATTGACGCCCGAGACCAGATCGACGGTCGATTTATGCCCTGGCTGATGCGCGACCAGCACCTGCGAGGCCGGCATGATCGTCTCGATCTTCTGCTGCACCGCCTGGCGCGCCTGATCGGGGGTCATATTGCCGATATAGACATTGTCGGCGAAGGGCAGATAGATCGTGCCGTCGGGCGAGACGGTAAGCCCCGGCAGAGCCACCACTTTCTGCCCCGGCTGCGACAAAAGCGTGACATCCCCGGTCTCCCAGATCGTGAGATCAATCTTGTCGCCGGCCTGGATCGTATTGCCCGAGGGCCCGCGTTTTCTGGCCAGCCAGCCCGAGGTCGCGGCGCCGCCGCCCATGCCGGGCCAGCCCGAGACCTGCGCCACGCTGTCGCGCGAGACATGCACCACCTGGAAATCGGCGTCCTCCGCATCGGCGCCGCGCAGGATCTCACTCGCCTTTCCGGCACCCCTCGGCGCATTGCAGCCGACAAGCGACACGGAAACGGTGGCTGCGACCAGCAGCCTCACGACAGGCGAGGAAAGCATATATATCTCCGGCGGCAGCCCTGGAATTCCGGTGTCGCTCCTGCCCGCATATCCCCATATATGGACAGATCGACCCGGGGGACCATAATCTCTGGCCCGCTGCGGTCAATCGCCTGTGGCGCCGGCAGGGCCGATTTGGTGGGATTCCGGCGCAAAAACCTGGGGGCAACTCTGTCGGAACGCATAACTCTGTCCGAACACACGATCATCGTCACCGGCGCCAGGGGGCGGGTCGGCCGCATCCTGGCCCGGGCCTGGGCGGCAGAACCACCGCCGGGGTTGCGGATCCTGTGGTCCTCGCGCGGCAAGGCGGCGGGCGACCGAGCAGCGGACGACAGGGCGTCGGATGACAGCACGCCGGGCGATCTGGCCTGGGATATCGGCGCCGGCGCCGCGCCGGACTGGCCGGCTGACGCGATCCTCCTGCATCTGGCGGGCACCACCGGCGCGCGCGATCCAGGCGCCAATCCGGCGCTGATCCCGGCCCTGGCCGAGGCCTGCCGCCGGAACCGGCTTGCCCATCTGGTCTTTCTGTCGACGGCCGCGATCTATGCGCCGGGGCCGCTGCCCGCCCGCGAGACCGACCCGCCCGCCCCTGCCAATCCCTATGGTGCGGCCAAGCTGGAGGCCGAGCACCTGCTGGCAGGCTCCGGCCTTGCGCTGACCATTTTGCGGCTGGGCAACCTGGCCGGCGCCGATGCGCTGCTGGCCCCGCGTGACCCCGGGTCGGTGATCCGTCTGGACCCGATCCCCGGCGAGCCGCGCGGGCCGATGCGGTCCTGGATCGGCCCGCTCACCTTCGCGCGGACCATCGCCGCGCTGCTGACACGCATCGCCGGGGAGATTGCGGCAGGCAATCCGGGGGGCAAATCGGGAGGCGAGGCGCTGCCCCCTATCCTCAACCTCTCCCAGGCGCCGCCACTGGGGATGGCCGAACTGCTTGCCGCCTCGGATCTGGCCTGGGACTGGGCCGCCCCCAATCCGGCGGTGGTGCCGGCGGCCATGCTGGATAATACCGCACTGGCAAAGCTGATCCCGCTGCCCCTTGCCCGGCCCGGGCAGATCATCGCCGAAATCCGCGCGCTCCGCGCTTTGCCGGAGGCCTGACCATGACCCCCGGCAAACGCCTCTTCGACCTGATCCTCGCGCTGCTGGCGGCGCTCCTGCTGGCCCTGCCCGCGCTGATCATCACGCTCTGGATCCTGATCCGCTCGGGCCGGCCGGTCTTTTATGTGGCCGAGCGGATGAAGACCCCCGACCGGCCCTTCGCACTGTGGAAATTCCGCACCATGACGGTCGAGCGCGCGGATACCGGCGTCTCGGGTGGCGATAAACGCGCCCGCATCACGCCCGAGGGCCGCATCCTGCGCCGCTACCGTCTGGATGAGATCCCGCAGATCTGGAACATCCTGAAAGGCGATATGAGCATCGTCGGCCCGCGCCCGCCGCTCAGGCAATATACCGATGCCTTTCCCGCGCTTTACCGCGAGGTGCTGCACTGCCGCCCCGGCCTCACCGGCCTTGCCACCCTGCATTTCCACCGCCATGAGGCCTGGCTGCTGGCACAATGTGCCGATGCGGCAGAAACCGATCAGGTCTACCGCCACCGCTGCGTGCCGCGAAAGGCGCATCTCGACCTGATTTACCGCGACAAACGCAGTCTTTGCTACGATGCGGTCATCCTTGGCCAGACCATCGGGCAGGTTTTGCGGCGAAAATAGGCCAGGAGGCGCCGGTTCAGCGAATCGCGGCATGGTTCTGCTTGCCCTGAGCGCGGCAAATGCCCATTCTGCGGACAGTTTTTCCAGTGACCCCCCTGACAATGACATCTTTCCGCAAGACGCTGTTTTGGATCTCGCAATCCCTGACCAGGCAGCACAAGCAACTGGCCATCTGGCTTCTCGATGTCGCCCTGGCGCCGCTCAGCTTTCTGCTGGCCTGCATGTTCACCTATAATTCGCTCTGGCCGGCGGGGCAGATCTCGCGGCTGGGGCTGGTCTTTCCGCTGCTGGCGGTGTTTGGCGGCTTTGCCTCGGTTGCCTTCGGGCTGATGCGGGTCAAGCTGAAAAGCTATCAGACCTTTGGCACCATCGGCATCTTCCCCTATGCGGCGGTGGTGGCGGCGGGGGCCTTCTTCGTCACCAATCTGCCGGGGCTGTATTTCCCCGCCGTGGGCACTCTGGCCTTCACGCTGATCCTGTTTCTGGCCGCCATCGGTTCGCGCGTGTTCCTGCTGCAGATCTACCTGTCGGCGCTGCGCTACAACAAGGTGCCGGTCAGGGTGCTGATCTATGGCGCCGGCACCACCGGGCTGCGCCTCGCCTCGGCGCTGAAGGCGCATGAGACGATCCGCGTCGTCGCTTTCCTTGACGATGATCCGAACCTGTCCAGCCAGCGCATTGCCGGGCTGCGCATCCATTCCCCCGATCGGATCGAAGATATTGCCCGCAATCACGAGATCAACCGCGTGATCCTCGCGATTCCCTCGCTTTCGGCGCCGAAACAGATGCGGATCGGGCGACGGATGCAGGCGCTTGGGCTTGAGGTGCAGGTGCTGCCCTCGTTCGAGCAGCTTGCCGGCGCCGAGATGCGGGTCGACACGCTGAAATCGGTCTCGCCCGGCCATTTTCTCAACCGTGACCGGCTGGATGTCAGCCTGCCCGACGGATCGGATGCCTATCACGGGCGTGTCGTCATGGTCTCCGGCGCCGGCGGCTCGGTCGGGTCAGAGCTCTGCCGCCAGCTGATCGCCTGCGCGCCACAGCGGCTGGTGCTGTTCGAGATGTCGGAACTGGCGCTTTACACCATCGAGCGCGAGCTGGCCGCCCTGCCAGCCGCGCGCGGCATCCGGATCGAGCCGGTGCTGGGTTCGGTGACCGATGCCCGCTCTTTGCGGCGCACCATCCAGGAAAACGGCGTCGAGGTGGTGCTGCATGCCGCCGCCTATAAACATGTGCCGCTGGTCGAGGCCAATCCGATCTCGGGCCTGGTCAACAATGTGCTGGGGACACGGACGCTGGCCGATGCCTGTGTCGAGGCCGGGGTGACGCGCTTCCTGCTGGTCTCGACCGACAAGGCGGTGCGGCCCACCAATGTGATGGGGGCCTCGAAACGGCTGGCGGAACTGGTGATCCAGGACATGGCCCACCGCCATCCGGGCACCCATTTCTCGATCGTGCGCTTTGGCAATGTGCTGGGTTCCTCGGGTTCGGTGATCCCGCTGTTCAAAGAGCAGATCGCCCGCGGCGGGCCGGTCACGCTGACCCATGAGGATGTCACCCGCTACTTTATGACCATTTCCGAGGCGACGCGGCTGGTGCTGCTGGCCGGGTCTTTCGAGGATGCCTCAAGCAAAGGCCGCGCCAATGTCTTCGTGCTGGATATGGGCAAGCCGGTCCGGATCCGCGACCTCGCCACCCAGCTGATCGAGGCTGCTGGCTATACTTTGCGCGATGAGGACAACCCCTCGGGCGATATTGAAATCACCGTTATCGGGCTGCGCCCCGGCGAAAAAATGCATGAGGAATTGCTGATCGGCGACGGGCTTTTGCGCACGCCGCATCCGAAAATCCTGCGCGCCAGCGAGGAAGATGAAACCCGGCTGGAAATTCCGCTTTTGCTGCAACGGCTTGGGCGGATTGCCGCTTCGGGCGATGCGGAAGAGGCCCGCGAACTCGCCATCGGAATCGCCTGCGGCAATGGCCAGCCAGAGCTTGCATCCAAAGCGGCAGTGATGTCGCAGTGACGCGGTTCCCGCGCATGATTGGGGCTTGCTGCACTCCGGGGCTTGCCGTTCTCTGCGGGCTTTCGCATAGATGGGGCGAACGGAGGGTCAGTTTTGGCAAGCAAGACTCGTAGCCTGCTGCTTGCGACGGTTTGTGCATCGGTAATCACGGTTTCCCTTGCAGATCGGTCGAATGCGGAAATGAAACCGACGCTGAGCTTCAGCGGCGTGCCCGGCCTTATCGACATGCCCTCGGGCGATACGATGCCGGATGGCACCTTCAACCTGTCAGTGTCGAAATTCGGCGAGGTCGCGCGCGCGACGATCAGCTTCCAGATCACCTCCTGGATGGCGGCGAGCTTCCGGCTGCAAAGCACCGGCAAATGGGACAACAACACCGATCTTCAGCCCGCGCTGCCGAACGAACCCTATACGACCTATAATGACCGCAGTTTTGACCTGCGCTTCCGCCTGGCGGAAGAGGGCATCTGGATGCCCGCCGTCACCCTTGGCCTGCAGGATTTCCTCGGCACCGGCTTCAATTCGGCGGAATATCTGGTCGCAACCAAGACCTTCAACGACCGGCTGAAAGTCACCGCCGGCATCGGCTGGGGCCGCTATGGCAGCTATCAGTCCTTTGGCAACCCGTTCAGCGGCATACGCGACACCTGGGACCCATCGGGCCTCGGGTCAGAGCTGAACGCGGGCAACTGGTTTCGCGGCCCGGCCTCGCTCTTTGGCGGGTTTGAGTACAAGATCAACGACAAATGGACGGTGAAGGCCGAATATTCCAGCGATAATTACGATCTGGAAGCCGGCAACAAGAAGGTGTTCGAGCGGAAGAACCCCTATAATATCGGCGTCGAATATGCCTGGGGCGACAATGTCCGCGTCGGCGCCTATTCGCTTTACGGCTCGGAATTCGGGCTGTCCTTCCATCTGGTCATGGATCCGAAAAACCGCCCCGGCACCATCGGCGTGCTGGGTTCGGGCCCGGTTCCGGTGGTCACGCGGCCGTCGCGCGCCTCGGACCCGGATGCTTATGATGGCGGCTGGGTCACCCAGGCCGATGCCAATGCGGTCCTGCGCAAGAACCTGACGCGCTATCTGGAAAAAGACGGCATCCGGATCGAGGATTTCGCCTATACGGCCGATCGTGTGCAGATCCGCATCCGCAATGACAAGATCGACGCGCCGGCCCAGGCCATCGGCCGCACCGCGCGCGCACTTTCCATCGTGATGCCGGCTTCGGTCGAATTTTTCGACATCGTGCCGGTGGTCAAGGGGATGGGCGTCTCGAAAGTCACCATCCGCCGCTCGGATCTCGAACGGCTGGAACATACGCCCAACAATGCCGCCACTTTGCGTGAGCGTGTCACCTGGTCCGATGCCGGGGCGATGATTCCGGGGGGCCTCGGCCCCGAAGAGGGGCTTTATCAGAAATTCCGCTGGCGCATCCTGCCCGGCTTCCGTGTCACCGCGCCGGCGCGCGGCGATATCGGTATCCGCGCCTCGGCCAGCTATGATTTCGCCCCGGGCTGGATCGCCTCGGGCACGGTCTACCAGAAGATCGCCGGCAATTCCGAAAAGGCGAAACTGGTCGACAAGGGCGGCACCCTGCCCCATGTCCGCTCGGACACGCGCGAGTATAACGAGGGCTCGGATTTCGCCTTTGAACGTGCAACGCTTGCCTGGTATGCCCGCCCTGCCCCGAACGTCTACAGCCGCGTCACCGTCGGATATCTGGAGCGGATGCATGGCGGCGTCTCGGGCGAGGTGCTGTGGAAACCGGCCGACAGCCCGCTCGCTCTGGGCGTCGAGGTGAACTACACCAAACAGCGCGACACCGATGGCATGTTCGGCTTTGGCGAGTATGATTATGCCATCACGACCGGCTATCTGTCGGCCTATTACGATTTCGGCAATGGCTATCTGGGCCAGCTGGATGTCGGGCGCTACCTCGCGGGCGATGTCGGCGCGACGCTGACACTGGACCGCGAATTCGCCAATGGCTGGAAAGTGGGGGCCTTCGCCACCCTGACCGATGCCAGCGCCGCAGAGGTCGGCGAGGGCCGGTTCGACAAAGGCATCCGCATCACCATCCCGATGAACTGGATGCTGAGCAACCCGACCCGGCAAGAGATCAACCAGACCATTCGCCCGCTGCAACGCGATGGCGGCGCGCGTGTCGATGTCGAAGGCCGGCTCTATGACACGATCCGCGACTATCACACCGACCGGGTCGATGACCAATGGAGCCGCGTATGGCGTTGAAAACCACCTCTGCCCTGCTCGTGCTGCTGGCCACGCTTGCGGGCTGCGCAAAGCTGGAAAAGCTGGTGCCGCAGCTCAGCGGCGGCCAGGCCGGTGGCCAGCTGGCTCCGATCGGCAATGTCAGCCGCGCCGATATCGAGAAATCGAACGAGCCGGTGATGAAGCTGCGCGTCCCCTCGCGCGGGATCGAGACCTTCCTCACCATCCGCGACCGTCGCGGCGATGTTGTGCAATGGTTCTCGGCCGATGGGATGCTGTTCTCGTTCCGCGGTGACGTGCTGATCGAGACACGCGGCCTTGGTGCCGATCTGATGTCCTCGGCAGCGCCGCAGGCGGGCCAGATCGCCTCGGGCGGTGGCTACCGGCGGTCCTATTTCTTCATGGATGCCGATGATCAGACCGGGCGGCGGGATTATACCTGCGTCACCAGCACCGACGGGTCGGAAACGGTGACGATCTACGGGCGCGGTCACAATACCCGCAAGATCAGCGAGACCTGTGAACGCGAGGGCGGCCGGCTTACCAACCATTACTGGCTGGAAGGCGGCAAGGTCCGCAAATCCCGCGAATGGGTCAGCCCGGGCATCGGCCAGATCGAATTCGAACGCGTGGTCGACTGAGCCCTGCCGCATTGCGATGCAACTGTAACGGCGAGGCTTGTCGGCAAGGACATTCGACCGGAGTTACCCGGCTGAGTCTGCTTGGCGCTTTGAAGGCTTCCCTGCCACACGCCGGGGCTGTTATTCCCGGGTAAGGAATTCCGCCCTGCCTGACTCGCCACCGGACAAAACCATGCATCCGCAGCATCCAGGCGCCGCGAACCAGGCGGCCACCACCGGCTCGGCCCTGGAAAACCAGGCATAAATCCGCTGCTTTTCCGATGCGCCGCCGGGCTGATAGGCCGCCAGGATGCCGGTTTTTGCTGAAACCCTGCGGCAGGCATCGCGATCTGGCTGCAAAAAGCGTCATTTTCTGTGTCAGTGCCGACAGGATTTCCCAATTTCTGCACGTGCGAAGCGAATTTATTGCGTCCCTGCCACAGTTTCCGCTCACCGAGTGAGTTTCGCTTTTGTCCTGAACAGAAAAATGCTATCCGGGAGTTGGAGTCGTTCTGGAGGTTTCCAATGAAGAAAGTTATGACTGCTGCAGTCGCTCTGTCCCTCGTGGGCTCGGCTGCTTTCGCTGGTGGTCCGGTTGTCGTCGTCGACGAAGCTGACCCGGTTGTTGTCACCGAGCGCACCTCGAGCACCGGTGGCGTTCTCGTTCCGCTGCTCATCGGCGCTGCAGTTCTCTGCGCCGTTGCTTGCGGCAGCGACAGCTGAGCCAGCTACGCATCACGCGTATATACTCAAAGGGGTCAGCTTTCGGGCTGGCCCTTTTCCGTTTCTGCCCCCATGTCAGCCCCCCTGTCAGCCCCCCTGCGGGCCGTGACAGACCGAAAAAGGGCCACCCCGGCGGGGCGGCCCTTTTCTCTTTTCTCCGCGCCGCATCAGGCAGGCGAACAAGACTGCCGAAAAGACTGGCGCCCTCAGTAATCACGTTCCATGAAAATACCGATGCCGCTGCTGCCATCGCTGTCGACCCGGCCCTTGACGGTGACGCCGGGCTTGAGGTTCAGGTTGAGATTGACCCGCGTATTGCCGGACTGATCAACGCCGACCTCGGTATAAACCTTCTCGGAAATATATTTCCCGGCGCTGACCGAGGTATTGCCGTCGGCAGAGGTCGAAACATCCAGATCATCAAAGCCGAAGCCTCGCCGCAATTTGTTGACGATCCCCTCGCCGCCGCGTCCGGCCAGCGTCGCCACCGCATTGGCCAGCTGCGCCGCCTGGAAGGCCGAGATCGTATCAAGGCCACGCCCGAACAACAGCCAGGCCAGCACCTCTTCCTGCGGCTTCTCCGGGTCCGAGGAGAAGGTCACCTCCGGGTCATTGGCCGGCCCCGAGACCGTGACGGTGCTGGTCACCTCATCCGAGACATTGCTGGCCTGGAAGTTGATCGAGGGGATAAGGCTCCCCTCCATCGTCAGGCTCGCCACATCCAGCACGAGCCGCTTGCCGAGGATATCCAGCCGCCCCCGGATCAGATCGAAACTGCCGGCGGGCACGATATTGTTCAGCGTGCCCCCGACTCGCAGCTCTCCGCCCAGCTCGGCATCAAGGCCACGGCCGCGCACGAAGATGCGGTTCGGCGCCTGGATCAGCAGATCAAGCGCCCAGGGCGGCATGCCCGGGCTGGCCTCGGCCGCAGCGCCGCCCGGCGGCACCGCGCCAAGCCCCGCTTTGGCCCGGGTAGCCCGCACCGCGCTGCTGTCACCGACATGCTGGATCTTCTCCATATCGGCGGCCGAGGCGAAGCCGGTCGAGGGCACGCGCAGCTCGGTCTCGCCGATCCGCACGGTGCCGGAAAGCCGCGCCGCCCCCATCAGCGGCCCGTTCAGCGCCAGCGCCGCATCAAGGGTGGTGTCATAAAGCTCGGCATCGCGCAGATGAACACGGTCGGCCTGGATGGTCAGATCGGCGTTGAAGGGCGCGGCGATGGAAAGCGGCCCATCCACCCGGATCCGGCCGCCCCGCGTCACATCGGCGGTAAAGGCAAGCCGCACCGAGCCGCCCGCAAGATCCGCCGTCGCCGCCATCCGCTCGAATGAGATCCCCCGTGCCGGCACCGCCAGCTGGCCATTGGCCAGCGTCACCCGCCCCGAGGCATTGGCCGGCGCCCAGCCGCCCGAGAGGCGGATATCATAGCCCAGCCGCCCCGCCACGGTGACAGGGTCGGTGAACGGGTTCGCCACCGCCGCCTCGCCGCTGCCGGTGACGGTCAGATCGGGCACCGCACCGATGCGTCCGCTCAGCCGCGCGTCAATGCCCGCCGGGCCCTGGACCCGCAGATCGGTGTCGAAATCCGCGCCGCCCGCAGGCGTCAGCCGCCCCGACAGGGTCACCGGCCCAGGAAATTCCGAGACCAGCAGGCCCAGATCGCTCAGCCGGCCCGAGACCCGCATCGCGCCCTGATCGCCCTCACCCACCACTTCGGCGGTGACATAGGGCGAGGCCAGGTTCAGCGCCCTGAGAACCGGTGCGCCCCCGACCAGCGCCACCGTCGCCCTCAGATCCGAGCGGCCCGAGATCAGCCGGTCCACCTCGGCCTGGCCGATCCTGAGACCCTGGCTCTGGCCGCCGAACTGCGCGGTGCCATTGGCCGCATCGCCGGTGAAAGTGCCGCTCAGCAGCAACGCTCCCGCGTAATTCGCGCCGATATCGGCGAGATTTTTCCAGTCGATATCGGCTTTGATATCAGCGCCCTGGCTGGTCAGCTTGCCCGATCCGGTGACATTCAGCGTCGCCGCCTGCGCCGAGAAGCTGCGCAAGGTGGTGCCGGTGGTGTCGCGCAGCGCGGATGCGGTGATGACCGAGCGCCCCGCCAGAAGCCGGTCGGCCTCGGCGATCCCCGATTTCAGCCCCTGGCCCAACACGTTCAGGTCAAGATCAAAGGCGCCGGTCAGCGGCGTCACCGTGCCTTTCAGCCCGACCTCCGCCACCCCGGCCAGCGGCCGCCCGGCAAGACCCGAGAAGCGCCCCAGATCGGCAGCCTTCACCGTCATGTCCAGCCTGGTCAGCAGCGCCTCGCCGATCCCGGCAATATCAACCGCGCCGGTCAGCCCGTAATCGGCACCGTTCAGGGTGATTTCGGGCAGGCTGAACGCCTTGTCGCCCTCGCGCCAAGTAAAAGAAGTGCGCCCGGTGACCTTCGGGCCAAGCGCCGCGATCAGCGCCGGATCAAGCCTGCCGAACCCTTCGGCGTCAAAGAGCAGCGTGCCTTCGATCCCCGGCTTGCCGCCCTGGCGGTCCAGCGTACCGCCGCCGATCAGCCCGGTGCGCGTGAGCGTGAGGTCGGAACGGTCGAGGCCGGTCATGCTCAGCTGCATGGTCCAGCCAGAGCCTTGCGCGGCATCGAATTGCAGCCCGAGCGCGGCATCCTGCACCCGCGTCGGCACCGGGCCCGAGATCGGCAACAGGACCGGCGCACCATCGGGGCTGGCCAGAGTGCCGGTGACATTGATCAGCGCGGGCATCCCGCCCGGGGCCAGTGTCAGCCTGCCGCTGAGATCAAGCGAGCGCGCCTTCAGCGCCATCTCGTCCAGCTGCAGCCCGCCCCCCGTCAGACTGGTGCCCGCCACATCCAAAGACAGCGTATTGCCGAGGAATTCGGCATATTCCGGCAGGAAAAGCGGTGCCGGATTGCCGGTCAGCCGCGCCTCGAACCCGGTTCCGGTCTCGACGGTCTTCACCGTGACCGGACCGGCCAGACGTTCCTCGCCATCGCTTTCCAGCCGGAAATCGGCGGCGAAATCGTCGAATGTGCCCTGCCCCTTGATGCTCAGCCCAGCGGCGGGTTTCCCGGGCAGGTCCAGCGCCGTGGCCACCAGCCCGCCGGCGCCTTCCTGGGCGTCCAGATCCAGCACCAGCTGTTTCGTCTCATTCGAATAGCTGCCATTCAGCGCGATCTTCGCCTCGGGTCCGTCATCGGTACGCTCGATCAGGAAATCGGCGGTCCCGGCGCCCCCTGCCAGATGCAGCTCGGCCGAGAGCGTACCGCTCAGAGGCTGCCCCAGCACGCTTTCGCCCAGCACGATGGAATCCGCCTGGACCTTGCCGATATCAATCGAGACCGGCAGGTCGGGCAGCGCGAAGTCAAAGGTTCCCGCCTCGGGCGAGACCGCCTCGGGGTCACCCGCCGGGATGCGTTCCAGCACGATCGAGGTGGCGGACAGCTCGTTGACGATCACCTCGCCCGACAAAAGCGCGGTGCGGCTCCAGTCCAGCGCGGCATTGTCGATGGTCAGCCAGACCCCGTCATCATCGGCGATGGTCAGCTTCTGGATCGTCGCGCGCGACGACAGCGCGCCGGCGAAACCGGTCACCGTGACCTTGCGCCCGGCACCCGAGAGACTGTCCTCCAGCATGGCGGTCAGCCAGCCGCGATCATCCTCGGCGCTGTCCTGCGCGTGAATCGGTGTCCCCGGCAGCACCGTGAAGGCAACGACCGGAAGGATCAGAGGAATATAGCGCATCAGAATGCCTGCCCGAGACCGATGTAAATCTGCACGCCGTCGCCGCTCTTGCCGCTGACCGGCGCCGCTATGTCAAAGCGGATCGGGCCGAAGCCCGTCTCATAACGCACCCCGATCCCGGCGCCGGCATGGGATTCGCTGTCGCCATCGGCTCCGACATAGCCCGCATCAATGAAAGCCACGCCGCCCCAGCTTTCGCCAAAGCGCGCGCGCAGCTCCAGCGAGGCCGCCGCGAATTCGGTGCCGCCGATCAGATAGGTGCCGCCCGAGCCGTCGGGGATATCAACCCCGAGCGAGCGATAGGGCTGACCGCGCACCGTGCCGCCGCCACCCGAGAAGAACAGATCGTCACGCGGCGTTTCCAGCAAGTCGCTGCCGACAATCGCGCCGCCCTGGATGCGCGCGGCAATGGTGTATTTCTTATCGGAAAAGCTGCGATAGCCGCGCAGATCGGCGGTCATCCGCACCCCCGATCCTGTGGTGCCCAACCCGTAAAACGGCTTGGCGGTGGCGTCGATATAGAAGCCCTTTTTCGCATCCGTACTGCTGTCGCGGCGATCCCAGGTCACGCCCAGCGGCAGCGCGAGGTTGCGGTAGCGGAAATCGCCGGTCGGGTCGGCGCCCTGGACATATTCGTAAGACAGCCCGCCCCGGAAGGTCACCTGTTCCGAGAAATACTGGGTGAAGGTCAGACCGAATTCGGCGTAATCGGCGTAATAATCCACCTCATCGAGATGGCCGACCTTTGCCATCAGCCCGGCGGTGGTGTCGGGTGTCAGCGTGGCGGGGCGATCAATGCTCACCCCCAGCTCGTAATCCACCCCACTGTCGCCGGCCCCGATATTGCTGATCGAGCCCTCGATCTTCAGCCGCTCTCCGCCGCCCATCAGGTTCCTGTGCATCCAGCTGCCGGTCAGCGAGACGCCATCGACCGAGGAGAGTTCGGCCCCGACGGAATAGCGGCGGGTCTTCTGTTCGGTCACCGAGATCTCGATGGGCAGGAGACCACCATTTTGCAGCGCCTCGCCCTCGGTCAGCGTCACCGAGGAGAAAACGCCCGAGCGGCGCAGCCGGTTGGCGGCGCGGTCCAGCTCGGACTGGCTGAATTTCTCGCCCTCGCGCAGGCCCGCGATTTTCAGGATGCGTTGCACCCGCATCCGCTCGGCGCCTTTGACGGTGACGGTGCCGAATCGCAATGACGGGCCGGGCAGGATGCCGATCCGCGCCGAGAGCGTGTTGTTGCGGTGATCGGCGGTGATATCCTCGCGATCAACCTTTGCCTTTGCATAGCTGCGCTCGCGCCATTGCAGGATCGAGGCCGCGACCGCCTCTTCGACCACACCGGCACGCGCCACCTCGCCACGGGCAAAGCCCTCGGGCAGGACGGTGTCGCTGGCCAGCGGGTCGATCACCGTGTCGGCGAATTCAAATCTTGGCCCCGGATCGACCCAGACCCGGATCGCACCCACGGCCGAGGGCGCATCAAGCGGCGGAATATTCGCCACTTCGCGCCCGTCGATGGTGATGCGGATCACCGCCGAATAATACCCCTCGGCATAAAGCGCCGCAAGGATGCGACCGTAATCGGCGCGCGCGGCGGTAACCATATCCTCGGCCTCGGTTTGCTTTTCCGCGACCTGGGCCACCAGCAGCGAGGATTGCCGCAGGGTTTTGGTGAGATCCTTATCCTCACCCACCACATCAAAGGCGACTGCGTCCAGCGCCTGGCCGGGCTGCAAGGCGATGAAACTCATCGCCCCCGCGATCAGCGTGACATGCGCCAGCCGGCGCCCGGTAAAAACTGGAAGAAACCTGCGCAAAACACCACCCATTGCCAGCCGTGCAACTATCCGCAAATTTCCGGTTAAGAGCAACCGCAGAACCACAGATTTAGCGTGTCTCGGCGGGCTTTCCCCAATCTGTTCCCATTTGCCCCGGGGCCAGCCCGGGCCGGCGGCGCATCGATTCGTCCGGACCCGGCGCGCGACCGGCGCGCGGGAGGGATCCGCTAAGGCCCTGACTTTACTGCCCCGCCGACCCCTTCCACCACCCCGAAACACAGCGCTTGCATGAAGCCGCGCAGAGGCCTATATAAGGGTCCAACAGCTGCGTCGGGGTCCAAACCCGGGGCTACCGGATGGATGAGCGGGCCGCTGAGCCCGCTTTTTTGTTTCGCGCCCCTTCCCCTCGCCGCAAAGCCCTATTGCCCGAAAGGCACGTCCGAGCCCGCCATGTCCGATCTGATCGCAAAAACCGCCATTGACCGCCGCCTTGCGGAAATCACCGCCCCGGTGATCGAGGGGCTCGGCTATGAGCTGGTGCGCATCCGCCTGATGGGTGGCCATGGCAAGGTGCAAAAGACGCTGCAGATCATGGCCGACCGCCCCGAAGGCGGCATCGGGGTCGAGGATTGCTCGAAGATTTCCACCGCCGTTTCGGCAGTGCTCGATGTGGAAGACCCGATCGAGGACAACTACACGCTGGAGGTATCCTCCCCCGGCATCGACCGCCCGCTGACCCGGCTGAAAGACTTTGATGCCTGGGCCGGCTGGGAGGCGCGGATCGAAACCTCGGAACTGATCGAGGGCCAGCGCCGCTTCAAGGGGGAGCTGAAAGGCGTCGAGGATGGCGAGATCCTGATCGAGATCGACCAGCATGGCGCGCCTGTGATCATCGGCCTGCAATTCGACTGGCTGGCCGATGCGAAACTGGTCCTGACCGATGAGCTGATTGCCGAGATGCTGCGCCAGCGCAAGGTCGCGCTGCCCGAAGAGGGCGGCTTTGACGAGATCGAAGAACTTGAGGGCGACGAGGAGGATTCCGACGGGGAAGACTCCGGCAATACGCCCGAAACGAAACACTGAACCCTTTATCCGGTTAAGACCGGCCCAAACACCACCGGACACAAAGCGGGAGAGACCCCAATGGCGATTACCTCGGCCAACCAGCTTGAGCTTTTGCAGACCGCAGAGGCCGTTGCGCGCGAGAAGATGATTGATCCGGATCTGGTGATCCAGGCGATGGAAGACAGCCTCGCCCGCGCGGCCAAGTCGCGCTACGGCGCCGATATGGACATCCGCGTTGCCATCGACCGCAAAACCGGCCGGGCGTCTTTCACCCGCGTCCGCACCGTGGTCGAGGATGATGCCGTCGAGAATTACCACGCCGAACTGACTGTCAAACAGGCGAAAGACTATCTGAAAGACCCACAAATCGGCGATGAGATCGTTGACGAGGTCCCCCCCGTTGATCTGGGCCGCATCGCCGCACAATCGGCGAAACAGGTGATCCTGCAAAAGGTCCGTGAGGCCGAGCGCGACCGTCAGTTCGACGAATTCAAGGACCGCAAGGGCACCATCATCAACGGCGCCGTCAAACGCGAGGAATATGGCAACGTCATCGTCGATATCGGCCGTGGCGAAGGCATTCTCCGCCGCAACGAGAAGATCGGCCGCGAAGCCTATCGCATCGGCGACCGCATCCGCTGCTATATCAAGGATGTGCGCCGCGAAGTCAGGGGCCCGCAGGTTTTCCTGTCGCGCACCGACCCGCAATTCATGGCCGAACTCTTCAAGATGGAAGTGCCGGAAATCTATGATGGCATCATCGAGATCAAGGCCGTGGCCCGTGACCCCGGCTCGCGCGCCAAGATCGCCGTCATCTCCTATGACAATTCCATCGACCCGGTCGGCGCCTGCGTCGGCATGCGCGGCAGCCGCGTCCAGGCAGTGGTGAACGAGCTGCAAGGCGAGAAGATCGACATCATTCCGTGGAACCAGGACCAGGCGACCTTCCTCGTGAACGCGTTGCAACCGGCCCAGGTGTCGAAAGTCGTGTTCGACGAAGAGGGCGGCAAGATCGAGGTCGTGGTGCCCGATGAGCAACTCTCGCTCGCCATTGGCCGCCGCGGTCAGAACGTCCGTCTCGCCTCGCAGCTGACGGCTCTGGATATCGACATCCTGACCGAGGCCGAAGAATCGACCCGCCGCCAGGCCGAATTCGCCGCCCGCACCGCGCTCTTCATGGAGACGCTGGATGTGGACGAGATGATGGCGCAGCTGCTGGTGGCCGAAGGCTTCACCAATCTGGAAGAAGTCGCTTACGTCGATCAGGACGAACTTCTGTCCATCGACGGCTTCGACGAAGGCACCGCAGATGAATTGCAGGCCCGCGCCCGCGATTATCTCGAAGAGCAGGCGAAAAAGGCTCTCGAAGCGGCCCGCGCCATGGGTGTCGAGGAAAGCCTCATTGAATTCGAGGGACTCACTCCCCAGATGCTGGAAGTGCTGGGCAAAGACGGCGTGAAGACGCTGGAAGATTTCGCCACCTGCGCCGATTGGGAACTGGCCGGCGGCTGGACCACGGAAAACGGCCAGCGCAAGAAGGATGACGGGCTGCTGGAAAAATTCGGCATGTCACTGGATGAAGCGCAGAACCTGATTATGACCGCGCGCGTCATGCTGGGCTGGGTCGATCCGACCGAAATGATGCCGGCTGAGGACGAAGCCGAAGAGGAAGACGCCGGCGAAGAGGAGGCCGGGGCCTGATCTCAGGCCTCGGGGGATCCCGCGATGACGCGCGGCGGCCGGGACAAATCAAGAGACGAGCCAGAGCGCAAATGCATTGCCTCTGGTGAGGCGGGGCCGAAATGCGGCCTCGTCCGTTTCGTCGTCGGGCCTGACGGGCAGATCGTTCCGGATATTCTGGAGCGCCTGCCCGGGCGGGGGATCTGGGTCTCGGCCGACCGGGATCTGGTGACGAAGGCGGCAAAGAAGGGGCTGTTTGCCCGGGCCGCGCGGATGCCGGTCAAAGCGCCGGAAGATCTGGCCGATACGGTCCAGGCCCTGCTGGCGCGACGGGTGATCGAGCTGATCTCGCTGGCCCGGAAATCCGGCGATGCGGTGACCGGCTATGAGAAGGTAAAAGAATGGCTGGTGAAGGGCACGGCACGCGTGCTGATCCAGGCAGAAGACGGCTCGGAACGCGGCAAAAGCAAGCTGCGCCCCCCCGAAGGCAAAAACACCCTGATTTCCTGGCTTTCTGCCGGGGAATTGGGTTTGGCATTCGGTCGTGAACGTGCAATACACGCGGCGCTTGCCGCTGGTGGACTCAGTCCGCGCATTGTAGAGGAAGCGGCAAGGCTTTCCGGCTTCAGGGCGCAAATGGGCGAACCGGACGGTGAGCAGGTCGGCGGAATATCCGCCGGGAAGGATATGTAGACGGATGAGCGATACTGACGGCAAGAAACCCCTCGGGCTTGGAGCTGGCCCCCGTTCCGGTTCGGTGAAGCAAAGCTTCTCGCACGGACGGACCCATGCGGTGGTCGTTGAGACCAAGCGCAAGCGCGTTGTGGTGCCTGCCCAGGCAAAGCCGGGTGCGGCTGCCGGCGGGACCGGCGCCTCGCATCTTGGTGACCCGTCGAAACGGCCCGCCGGCATCACCGATGCCGAAATGCAGCGCCGCCTCGACGCTCTGCGCCTTGCGAAAGCGCGCGAGCAGGAAGAGGCTGCCAAACGCGCGGCCGTAGAGAAAGAACGCGAAGAGGAACGCCAGCGCCGCCGCGAGGAGATCGAGGCGAAAGAGCGCGAGGATCGCCAGCGCGAGGCCGCGCTCCGGGCGAAGGCCGAAGAGGAAGAGCGCGTCAAGCGCGAGGCCGAGGAAGAGGCGAAGGCGAAAGCCGCCGCCCGCAAGGCCGATGTGCTGGGCACGCAGCGCCGCCAGCCGGCTGCGCCCGAAGCCCCGGCGAAAACCGCCGCCGAAGCCGATCCGGGTGTGCCCGCTGATCGCGGCGCCGGCCAGAGCCGTCCGCGTCCGGGTGCAACCGATGCCACCGGCCCGCGCCCGGCCACCACGCCGCGCAAAACCGAACGCGAGCGCGAGAATCGCGACACCGACCGCGGCGCCGCGCGCCGTGGAGAGGGCGACCGCCGTGCCGGCAAGCTGACGCTTTCGGCCGCCACCAACGAGGAAGGCGGACGCCAGCGCAGCCTTGCTGCGATGAAGCGCAAGCAGGAAAAAGCGCGTCAGAAAGCGCTCGGCTTCGGTCAGAAGGCCGAAAAGCAGGTGCGCGATGTGCAACTGCCGGAAACCATTGTCGTCTCTGAACTGGCGAACCGGATGGCCGAACGTGCCGCCGATGTCGTCAAATCGCTGATGAAAATGGGCATGATGGTCACCATGAACCAGGTGATCGACGCCGATACGGCGGAACTGGTGATCGAGGAATTCGGCCACCGTGCGGTCCGCGTCTCGGATGCCGATGTTGAACAGTCGATCGACACTGTCGAGGACAAGGCCGAAGACCTGATCACCCGCCCGCCGGTTGTGACGATCATGGGCCATGTCGACCACGGCAAGACCTCGCTGCTGGACAAGATCCGCAAGGCCACCGTGGCAAGCGGCGAAGCCGGCGGCATCACGCAGCATATCGGCGCCTATCAGGTCAAAGCCCCTTCGGGCCAGCTGATCACCTTCCTCGACACGCCCGGCCACGCCGCGTTCACGTCGATGCGGGCGCGCGGTGCTCAGGTCACGGATATCGTGGTGCTGGTGGTCGCGGCGGATGATGCGGTCATGCCGCAGACGATCGAGGCAATCTCCCACGCGAAAGCGGCGGGTGTCCCGATCATCGTGGCGATCAACAAGATCGACAAGCATTCGGCGAACCCGACCAAGGTGCGCACCGATCTTCTGCAGCACGAGATCGTCGTCGAGGCGATGTCAGGCGACGTGCAGGATGTCGAGGTCTCGGCCCATACCGGCCAGGGCATTGACGATCTGCTCGAAGCCATCGCGATCCAGGCCGAAGTGCTTGACCTGAAGGCCAACCCGAACCGTGCCGCCCGTGCGGCCGTGGTCGAGGCAAAGCTGGATGTCGGCCGTGGCCCGGTTGCCACCGTCCTCGTGCAGAACGGCACGCTGAAGAAGGGCGATATCTTCGTCGTCGGCGAGAAATGGGGTAAGGTCCGCGCGCTTGTGAATGACAAGGGCGAGACCATCACCGAGGCCGGCCCGTCGGTTCCGGTCGAGGTGCTTGGCCTTGATGGCACACCTTCGGCGGGTGACACGCTCGACGTCGTCAGCTCGGAAGCACAGGCCCGCGAGATTGCCGATTACCGCGAGAAAGCGACCAAGGACAAACGTGCGGCCGCTGGTGCCGCGACCACGCTGGAACAGCTGATGGCGAAAGCCAAGGCTGACAAGGATGTGGCCGTGCTGCCGGTGATCGTGAAGGCAGACGTTCAGGGCTCGGCCGAGGCAATCGTCCAGGCGCTTGAAAAGATCGGCAATGATGAGGTCCGCGTGCGGATCCTGCATTACGGCGTCGGTGCCATCACCGATTCGGATGTGGGTCTGGCCGATGCCTCGGGCGCGCCGATCCTCGCGTTCAACGTGCGTCCCAATGCGACCGCCCGGGCTTCGGCCCAGCAAAAAGGCGTGGAGATCCGGTATTACTCGATCATCTACGATCTGCTGGACGACATGAAACAGGCGGCCTCGGGTATGCTCAAGGCCGAGATCCGCGAGCATTTCATCGGCTATGCGAAGATCCTCGAAGTCTTCCGCATCACCGGCACCGGCAATGTCGCGGGCTGTCTGGTCACCGAAGGCGTGGCCCGCCGCTCGGCTGGCGTGCGCCTGCTGCGTGACAATGTGGTGATCCACGAAGGCACGCTGAAGACGCTGAAGCGCCACAAGGACGAGGTCAAAGAAGTCCAGTCCGGCACCGAATGCGGTATGGCTTTCGAGCGTTACGAGGATATCCGTCAGGGCGACGTGATCGAGATCTTCGAGCGCGAAGAAGTCCAGCGCAGCCTCTGAGACGACGGGCGCCTCTGCGCCCGCCAGATGAAATTCGGAAAGGCCGGGACAGTGTCCCGGCCTTTTTTCGTTTTTCTCAGTTTTCGGGATCTGTGAGGCCCGGAACTGTGAACTCGGGGGCTGTGAGGCCGGCACAGAGATCGCGGGCGATGGCGATCAGCGGCTCATCCGCGCGGCTGGCCAGAGTGGCGAACAGCACATCGACGGCCTGCCCCGCCTCGCAGATCAGCTCCACCTCGCCCCGGTCGCGCGCGTCAAAGGCGGTCCACTCATGCAGCAGCCCCAGCCCAGTCCCGCCGGCGATCAGCGCGCGGGTGGCGGATTCGCGGTCGATGGCAACCCGCTGGCGCGGGCGGAACTGATGCCGCAGGAACAGGTTTTCGGCCGCGTGACCGCAGCAGGAAGGAGCCTTGCCCGGCAGGATCCAGGGCAGACCGGCCAAAGTCTGCCAGTCGGGATCCCCGGGCCGCTCGATCATCCCTTTCGGCGCGGCAAGCCAGATGCGGAACCGCGCCACGACAAGGCAGTCAAGATCCGCCCGGTCCTGGCCCGATTCGTTCAGAAACCCGGCATCGAGGCTGCCATCGCGCAGCCCGGCCAGCACCGCGCCGGAATCGGCATCCTGCAATGTGACCTCGATTTCCGGATACTGTCCCGTCAGCGCCTGCAAAAGCCGCCCCGGCGCCGCCAGCGGTGAATTGCCGCCACCGCCGATTCGCAGCCTGCCGCCAGGCCTCCCGCTCAGCCGCTGCGCGGCAGTCAGAAAGGCGCGCTGCGCCATAAGCACCGCCTCGGCCTCGTCCAGCAGCAGCGCTCCCTCGCCGGTCAGCACCATGCCGCGCGGCAGGCGGTGGAACAGCACCAGCCCCAGCCGCTCTTCGATCGCCCGGATATGGGCGCTGACCGCCGGCTGGCTCAGGCAAAGCCGCTCCGAGGCGCGGGTGATGCTGCCCTCGCGCGCCACGGCGACAAAGCTGCGCAGCTGGTGGATTTCCATGGCGGGTTCCGGTCACGACACCGGAAACATATCCAGAAGCCACCACCAGACAAGGTCAAGTGGCAACAGGATGAACAGCGAAAGCCCGAACATGATCAGGCAGATGCGGGTCATGTCGCGCATGGCCAGGTTGCCGGTCTGCGCCGCCATGACCAGAGGCGGCGCCTGAAAGGGCAGCATCACATTGGAGAAAGCCAGCACCTGGGTCATCAGGACCGTGGCCAGCGGCAGGCCGGTCATCTGCGCGAGTTGCCCGGCGCCAGGCGTCATCACCGCCGGCACGCCGGGCTGATTGGTGACCAGCGCCACCAGCGTCGCGATACCGCCAAGCGCCAGCGTGTTGCGCAAAGGCTGCCCCGGGGTCAGCCCGGCCAGCGCCGCCGCCTGATCGACAATCATCCCGCCCAGTCCGCTCTCGGAAATCACCGCCGCAAGCCCCATGATCGCCGCCACGAAGAACAGCGTGCCATAGCCGATTTCCTCGTTCAGGCATCCTGGCCCGGTCAGCCCGGCACCGGGCCAGAGGCAGATGATCGCCCCCGCCAACGCGATCCAGCCCGGCGAGATATGGTGCAGCGCATCGGTCAGCCAGAAGCCCAGCATGGCAAGGATGATCAGCATCAGCGCGATCTCGGCCCGGCTCATCGCGGCCGGCAGCGCCTGGACCTCGGGCCGCACCGGCGGCTGATCGGGGTAAAGGCGCAGGATCACAATGACCAGCAGCACCGCCTTCAGCGCCCCCAGCACCGGGAAATGCAGCCAGAGATAGGCAAAATAGCCGATATGATACTGCCAGAGGCTCCCGGCACTGCCCGCAAGGATCATATTGGGCAGATTGGCGGGCAGGATCGCATAGGCCGGCAGGCAGGCGCCAAAGGCCGAAGCCATCAGCATGCCGATCCGCCCCGGTCGCCCCGGCCCATATCCGAGATGATCGGCCAGCGCCGCCACCACCGGCAGCAACAGCGCGATCCGCCCCATGGAGGAGGGCAGCACGAAGGAAAGTGCCACGCCCACCGCCACAATGGCACCGATCACCCCGGCATAGCTTTGCCCGGTCAGCCGCGCCAGCAGCGGCGCCAGTCGCCGCCCCAGCCCGGTAAAGCGGATCGCCGCCGCCATCACCATCCCCCCGAACAACAGCCAGAAGGTCGAGGACTGGAATCCCCCCAGCACCACTTCGGGCGCCGCCAGCCCGCCAAGGATCGCGACCGCAAAAAAGATCAGCCCGGTCAGATGCTCGGGCACTGCGCCGCTGGCCCACATCAGGATGCAAAAAAGACCGAGGCCCGCCGTGCCGGCAATCGCCCAGGGCTGCCAGGGCGTCAGCAGCACCGCCAGCGCAAGGGCAAGCAGCGCTATCAGCCCGGCAACCCCCTGCTTCCCTGCCCCCGCCATGCGATCCTCCGCTGTCCTGCCCGCCCCTTTTGCACCGATCTGCCAGGGCTTACCAATCGAAAGACCCGGGCACCGCCCTCAGGAAAGCTGAGGACAGGGCGGGAGGTTGTCATCCCTGCCCGCGATACGGTAAACACCGGGATGCCCGAAACGGGTATCCGACATGAGGGTGGACATGCAGGCTGTTATCCTGGCGGGGGGCTTTGGCACCCGGATCTCTGAAGAGAGCCATCTCAAACCCAAGCCGATGATCGAAATCGGCGGCCGCCCGATCCTGTGGCACATAATGAAGCTCTATGCCCATCACGGCATCACCGATTTCGTGATCTGCCTTGGCTATCGCGGCCATATGATCAAGGAATATTTCGCGAATTATGTGATGCACAGCTCTGACATGACGGTCGATGCCCGGACCGGAGAGATCACCTATCACAATTCGGTCGCCGAGCCATGGCGCATCACCCTTATCGACACCGGCGAGAATTCGATGACCGGCGGCCGGCTGAAACGGGCGAAGCCCTGGCTGGAACAGACCTTCTGCATGACCTATGGCGACGGGGTTTCCGATATCGACATCGCCGCCGAACTCGCCTTTCACCGTACCCATGGCAAGCTTGCCACCATCGCGGCGGTGACGCCTCCGGGCCGCTACGGCGCGCTGGAGATTTCTGATACCGGCCAGGTGGAGCGGTTCATCGAAAAGCCCCCCGGCGATGAGGGTCGCATCAATGGCGGCTTTTTCGTGCTGGAGCGTGAGGTGCTGGACCGGATCGAGGGTGATCCGACCCCGTTCGAGGGCGATCCGCTGGAGGGCCTTGCCCGCGACGGCGAGCTGGTGGCCTGGCGCCATCCCGGCTTCTGGCATGCGATGGACACTTTGCGCGACCGCAACCATCTTGAAAGGCTCTGGGCCGGTGGCGCGGCGCCCTGGAAAATCTGGTCGTGAGCTTCTGGACCGGAAAACGCGTCCTCCTGACCGGCCATACCGGGTTCAAGGGCGCCTGGGCCGCGCGCTGGCTGGCGCAGCGCGGCGCCCTGGTGACCGGCCTTGCGCTGCCGCCCGAGCCGGGGCCGAACCTCTCGATGCTGCTGGGTGAGGCGCATCTGACCTCGCATCTGGCCGATCTGCGCGACCCGTTGGCGGTGGATAGGGTGGTGGCAGCGGCAGAGCCGGAATTCGTGCTGCATATGGCCGCGCAGCCGCTGGTGCGCCGGTCTTACGCCGAGCCGGTCGCGACTTTCGCCACCAATGTGATGGGCACGCTGCATCTGCTGGATGCTTTGCAGCGGCTGGCCCGGCCCCGGGCGGTGCTCGTGATCACCTCCGACAAGGTCTATGAGAATGACGGCTCCGGCCGCGCCTATACCGAGGGCGACCGGCTGGGCGGGCATGATCCCTATTCGGCGTCAAAGGCCGCGACCGAGATCGCGGTTGCCTCCTGGCGGCGGTCTTTCTGCGCAGACGGGATCCCCCGGCTGATGACCGCGCGGGGCGGCAATGTGATCGGCGGCGGCGACTGGTCCAAAGACCGGCTGATCCCCGATATCATCCGCGCGCTGACTGCGGGTGAGCTGCCTGTCCTGCGCAACCCAGCCTCGACCCGGCCCTGGCAGCATGTGCTGGAATGCCTTGACGGCTATCTGACGCTTTTGCAGGCGATGGCGGGCGATACCCCGCTGCCCGATGCGCTGAATTTCGGCCCTGCCGAGGGCGCAGAGCCGGTTTCGGTCGGTACTCTGACCAATTGCCTGCTCTCTGCCATGGGCCGCACGCCCGCCTTTGCCAAAGGAACAGAGACCGGCCCGCATGAGATGGCGTTGCTTGGTATCAGCTCAGAGCTGGCGCGCGATGTGCTGGGCTGGCAGCCCCGCCTTGATGCCGGCCAGACCATCGGCCTCACCGCCGACTGGTATGCCGCCTGGGCGCGCGGCCAGGATATGGCCGCCGTCACCGATCACCAGATTGCCCTTTACGAGGATATCCACCCGTGACCCGCTCCTGCCGCTATTGCAACGCGCCCCTGACCCAGACCCTGGTTGATCTGGGCGCAACCCCGCTTGCAAACAGCTATCTTCCCGCAGGTGACGCGGGCGCCCTGGCTGCCGAACGGCGCTTTCCGCTGCATGTCATGGTCTGCAACGGCTGCTGGCTGGCCCAAACCACCGAAACCGTGCCTGCGGATGCGATTTTCTCGCATGGCTATGCCTATCTTTCCTCGTTTTCCCAGGGCTGGGTCGATCACGCGCGCCGCTATGCCACCGCAGTGACGGCGCGGTTCGGGCTTGGCCCGCAGTCGAAAGTGGTCGAGATCGCCTCGAATGACGGCTATCTGCTGCAGCATTTCGTCGCCGACGGCATTCCGGTGCGGGGTGTCGAACCCGCCGGCCATGCCGCAAGCCTTGCCGAGGCCAAAGGTGTCCCCAGCCTGGTCGCGTTTTTTGGCGAGGAGACCGCCCGGCAGCTGCGCAAGGACGGCCATGGCGCCGACCTGATGGCCGCGAATAACGTGTTGGCCCATGTGCCCGATATCCGCGACTTCGCCGCCGGTTTCCGCGAGCTTCTGAACCCCGCAGGCGTCGCCACGTTTGAATTCCCGCATCTGGCGCGGCTGATCGAACAGGTGCAGTTCGATACCATCTATCACGAACATTACTCCTACCTCTCGCTGACCTTCGTGCGCCGGCTGATGGATGAGGCCGGGCTTGAGGTCTTTGATGTTGAACGCCTGCCGACCCATGGCGGCTCGCTCAGGGTCTTTGTCGGCCATAAGGGCGCGCATCAGCCCGGGCCGGGCCTCGCGGATGTTGCGGCGGAAGAGGCGGCGCTGAAGCTGGATCAGGCAGCGGGTTACGGCGATCTTGCCGGCAAAGTCGCGGCAATCACCACCGCCTTCCGCGCCTTCGTCGCGAAAGCGCGGGCCGGGGGCAAGACCATCGCCGGCTATGGCGCGGCGGCCAAGGGGAACACCTTCCTCAATGTGGCCGGCATCGGCGCGGATGACATCGCTTTCGTCGTCGACCGCAACCCCGAGAAACAGGCGACCCTGCTGCCCGGCAGCCATATCCCGGTCTTCGCCCCCGGGGAAATCGCCGCGCGCCGCCCGGATTACCTGGTGATCCTGCCCTGGAACATCGCGGCCGAAGTGCGCGCGCAACAGGCACAGATCCGCGACTGGGGCGGCGAATTCGTGACCGCCATCCCTTCGCTGACCATCGGATGAGGCTGAGCCCCACCCCGCTGCCCGGCCTGATCGAGGTCGGGGCCCAACCGCATCAGGATGCGCGCGGCCAGTTTGCGCGGGTGTTCTGCCGGGACAGCTTTCTGACGGCGGGGGTGGATTTTCAGCCGGTTCAGGTCAATCTCTCGACCAATATCCATGCCCATACGCTGCGGGGCCTGCATTACCAGGCGGGTGACTTCGCCGAGGAGAAACTCGTGCGCTGCGTCGCCGGACGGGTCTGGGACGTGGCGGTCGATCTGCGCCCCGGCCCGATGCGCGGAAAATGGCATGCAGTCGAGCTGGATGCAGAGCGGATGAACGGCATCTATATCCCCAGGGGCTTTGCGCATGGCTTTCTCAGCCTGACCCCTGGCGCAGTGGTTCAATATATGATGGCGCCCGCCTATATTCCCGGCCATGGGCGCGGCATCGCCTGGGATGACCCCGATCTTGCCATCACCTGGCCCGCGCGCCCGGCGGTGATCTCTGACACGGATGCCGCCCTGCCGCCCTTTGCCAGCCTGACCTGACCATGACAGGAGCGACCATGACAGCAGAAACCGGACAGGACCTGCAAGCTCTGCCGGATTTCGGCGCCTGGCTGATCAACCTGCCGCGATCAGAACAGCGCCGCGCGGCGATGGAGGCGCAGCTTTCCGCGCTGAACCTGCCTTACATCCTGCATCAGGCCACCGACGGTCGCGCCGAATGGGACCGGCTGGTGCAAAATGTCGATCTGTCGGCCTTCCGCCGCAATACCGGGCGCGACGAACTGCCCGGAGAGATCGGTTGCTACCATTCCCATATCGCGGTCTGGCAGGAATTTCTGGCCTCAGGCAAGGATGTGGCGCTGGTGATGGAGGATGATGTCGTCTTCCACCCCGAATTCCGCGCCGCGCTGCAAACCGCGCTGGCGGCGAAAACCGGTTGGGATTTCCTCAAGCTCAACAAGATCCGCGCCAAACAGCCGCTGAGGCAAAGGCGGCTTGGGCAATGGGATCTGAACGCCTATCTCGGCCCCGCGACGGGGCTTGGCGCCTATCTGATCCGCCGTGATCTGGCGGCGCGGCTCTTGCCTGCGATGTTGCCGGTCACCCGCCCCATCGACCACGAGCTTGACCGCGTCCATATCCACGATTTTCGCCATTACGGGCTGGAGCCCTTCCCCAGCCATGTCGATGACGGCAGCAAAAGCACCATTACCGGCCAGGCCTTTTCCGATGTGCGGAAATTCCCCTGGTATCGGCGGCTGCCGCTTTATGGCCTGCGCTTTCGCAATATGATCGGCAAGCTGGTCTATCTGACCCGCAAAGGGCGCTTTCCGGCGCCCGGCACCAAAGGGGGAGCCGGCACCAAAGGGGGAGACTGAGGCTCAGCCCGGCAGGTCGCCGCCGTTTTCCAGCCAGTAATCCACCATCCAGCGCACCTGGCCATGGCCCATATGCGGTAGCCTGTCCCATAGCCGGTTGCCCGGGCGCAAAAGGTCAATCGGGCGCGGCGTGCCGTGGAAGGCCAGCACCTTGGCCGAAGCGGGCGGCGCTTTGGGAGCGAGGAACAGATCCAGCCCGATTGGCCGGCGCAGATGCCGTTTGAAGCTGATCACCCAGCCATCCGGCCAGTAATCCATCGCACTGGCCTCGGCGCCGACCCAGTTCTGCTCGATGACGTGGTCGCGCACAGCCTTTTCGCGGTCAGCGGTAAAGCGGTCGACGATCTGGCCTTCGGCGCCCAGGGTGAAGGCAAAGATACAGGTCCCCGCCTCGCGCGGGGCCGAGGCGCGGGAAGGCCGCCCCCAGCCCTCGCCCATATCGGTTGTGAGAAAGGCGGAAGGGTGATCGAAAAACGGATCCAGCGAGCCACAGATCACCATATCCAGGTCGATGAACAGCGCCCGCCCCCGGATCCCGTAAAGATCCTGCGCGAACACGCCCAGCTTGGCCCAGGCGCCGCTTTTCCACATGCCTGGTGTCAGGCCCAGATCGGGGATCGGACAGGCCTCGATATCGGGGCCAAGCCCGGCCGCATCATCGGTCAGGCAGACAAAACGGAAATCGCCGGTGATGTTGCGGCGACAGGCATTGTAAAGCACATTCACATAGCTGGCGGGATAAAGCTTGCCCCATTTCATACTCAGCACAACGCGGTCTTCTGGGCCGCTTTTCGGATGGGGGACCATATTCGCCTCGGATCTCTGTTCGGCTGTCATAGTGTCACCATTTCGCCAGGCCTGCCAGAGGAGCCGCCACCTCGCCATCCGCCGCGCCTTGCGCTAAGGATGGGCGCTGAACCAGGGGTTGGACCAGAGATTGGGCCAGGGGGGAGCATGACGGCAACAGAGGCGGCGCTGACGGTGCTGATCCCGACCCATAACCGGCCAGAGCTGTTGCAGCGCGCGGTTGCCTCGGCGCTGGCGGATCTGCCCCGGTCGGCGGAGGTGCTGGTGATCGACGATGCCTCCAGCATCCCGGCGGCAGAGCTGCTGGCGGGGATGGAGGACCGGCTCAGGGTCTTGCGCAATGAAGGTCCGCGCGGCGCAGCCGGGGCGCGGAATTTCGGGGCCGCCCAGGCGCGGGGCGCGGTCATTCTTTTCCTCGATGATGATGACGAAGTTTTGCCGGGATATGCGGCGCGTGTGCTGGAGGTCGCCGCCCGCGAAGCGGTTGCTTACGGTTTCAGCGCGGTGCTGCGGCGCGATGCCTCGGGGCGGGAAGAGCAGATCTCCCGCCGTTTCGCGACCGGAACGGTACCGGCAAAATCGGCGCTGCGCCACAAGATCGCCGGGCTCGGCACCGGTTTCTGGATCCGCCGTGATCGGTTTCTGGCGCTTGGCGGGCTCGATCCCGCGCAGCGGGTCGATGAGGATACCAGCCTTTGCTGCGCCCTGGTCGCAAGCGGCAGCCTGCCCTGGTATGAGGCGGAACCCGGCATGCGCATCCATATCCTCCACAGCGCCGCCGATGCGGCGGGGGCACAGCTGACGCAAGGCTCGAACCCGGAACTGGTGCTTGAGTGCTACCTGAGAACATGGACCCGCCATCAGGCCAGTTTCCCGCCCAGGTCCGAGGCGCGCTGGTTCCTCGGCGCGCGCTATCTGCGCCGGGCGGCAAAGCTGGGGGCCAGGTCCCGCATCCGGGATTTCACCGCCGGGGCAAGCCCCCTGAGCATGGCCCTCGCCTTCCGGATCTTTGGCGCGGTGAAGCTTATGGCGTCGAAATCCCGCAGGGGCTGAATTTCCGGGTCAGAAACGGGGCGGGCTGTCGAAAAGCCGCGCCGCCGCGCCATGCATCCGCAGCATCCGCGCAAAACCGGTCAGCCGCCCCGCCGGCCGCGCGGCGGTGACCTCCAGCCGGGTCAGACGGTCAAGGAAATCCGCCGCCGCCAGCGCGTCGCGCATCGCAGGCCCGCCAACCGCCCTGATCCGGCCCGGCGCATTGCTGCGGCGCATCCTGTCTTTCCCGGGCGGTGCCTCTGGCTGAGGCGACAGATCCGCCGGCGGGATGTCGAAATCCGGCCCGAAGAAAATCCGCGCCAGCTCAATGCAATCGGAACGGTCCGGTTCGATGAATCCTGAAATCTCGCCAGCGACCCGAGCCCGCCAGGCAGTCATATCCAGATCCAGCTTGTGTCCGCAGACCCGTGCCGCCTCGGTCAACCCGTCCAGCGTCACAAGGTTCAGCGATCCGGCCCGGGCCGGCAACCGGCACTGGTGGGGGTCTTCGGCGCTTTCACGGATGAATTTCGCGAATTCCGGCAGTTCTGCGCTGCTGGCGACCTTCGCATGCCGCTGCGCCGCCGCGCCGTTCGAGCGCGGTGAAGTACCTCCCATGGTCAAAGGCAGGCTGACCTTCATAATCGGGCGATCCGACATCACCAGCGCCTGCATCGAGGTGTAGAGATCCGGTGATGACCCCCGGAAATAGGGCCCGCCCGTCCGCGCTACCACACGATCGATCAGGCGGCGGCTGATCATGCCATGATAGATCATGCCACCATCGTGATAGGTGCGGAAGCTGGCCTTGCAAAAGCTGTCGAGCACAGCGCCCGGATCAATCATCTGTCGCTGACCATCCAGATGCTGCGGCCGGATCTTGACCCAGCCCCCGGCTCCGCTGGCCGGATCGGGCCAGTGGTAATTCTCGACCCGCCATTTGAAAATATCGACATCCGCCGCGTCGATCATCCGCCGCGCCAGCGCAAGGCCATGCGGCAGCACGGCGTCATCATCGCCGATATAGATCAGATGCGAGCCGGTGGAATTCTCCAGCGCGAACTGGAAATTCTCACGCATGGAAAGCCGCCGCTCGCTGCGGATCACTTTCAGGCGCGGGTCGCGCTGCGTTGCAAGCCAATCGGCAGTGCCATCGGCAGAGGCGTTGTCGGCCACCAGGATCTCGACCTCTGCCCCGGCGCGATCTGCAGCCAACTGCGCCGAGTTCAGCGCACAAGGCAGATAGTCGAGGCGCTCCCGGGTCGGGATGATGAGGCTGATTTTCACGGTCATACGCGTTCCGGGCAGTTGTGGCACTTACGCGCCTTTGAAATTCTCGCGGCCCTGCCATTTCCTCGCGATGCGATCCGGGCCGTAATAACCGATCTAATCCAGCAAACCCAGATCATGCTGACGCGCAGCGTTCCCCTCGTCGATCCGCAGCACCCGCCCCGGATTGCCGACCACGACCGCCCCATCGGGCACGTCTTTCGTTACCACCGCCCCGGCCCCGATCATCACGAAATTGCCAATCCGCACCCGGGGCAGAACGGTCGCATTGGTGCCGACAAAAACACCATCCCCGATGCTGCAGCAACCCGAGACGCTGACCTCATGCGCGATGAAGGTCGAAGAGCCGATCACGGTCTCATGCCCGACTTTCGCGCCCATATGCAGACTTGAATTGTCCCCGATGACAACACCGGCCTGCAAGATCACAGCCTCCTGGATGTAATTCCCGCAGCCAAGGCTGACCATGTCCAGATCGACGGAGGGGTGCAGGAAATTCGCCAGCCTGCCACCGAGCCGGATGATCTCGCGGCTGGTCTCATAGCGCGTCACTGCACTGCCGGTGATCAGGTTCACAAAATACACGCCCTGCGCCGCCAGCCCGGCCACCATGTCCGAGCCGCCCAGCACTGGATAGCCGTAGAAATCACTGCCCTGCCGGGCGGGGTCATTGTCGATGAACCCCAGCACATCGCAGCCCTGGCCTGCGCGTTCAAGGGCGCGCAGCATGCGTATCGTCTCGGGGTTGGATGCACCAAGAAAACAAAGCTTCACAACGGTCCTCCATACCTTATCGGATCTGGTATTCCCTGCCGCGACCGACAGCAACAGGGGATCCTTTCTGCCAGCGCTGAGGCCTGTCTGCCATCACCCCTTCACACAACGCAGATAACCGCCCGGAGACGAGGCGAGCTGCAATTTGCCATTTATGACCGGATCCGGCTCGAATCTCTCGGTCCCGGCCAGAAAATCCCTGACCGCACTCAGCGGCTCATCGCCGGCAAGCCAAACATGCGACCGTTTCTTCGGTGTCTGATCCGGCGTCATAAAGCCGATCACCGTATCCGCGACCACCAGATAGCAGCCTTCGGTCACCAGATCGGCATAGGCGCGGCATTCCGCCAGCACATGATCGCGCGAATGGTCGCTGTCGAGCACCACCATCACCCGCGCGCCCGGCGGGATCTCGGCGCGCACCTTCGCCAGCGTGTCCGCATCGGCCGAGCCGCCCTCGATCAGCACCACCCGTTTCGACATCGGATGGCTCTCGATCGCGTCGCGGTTATGGGCGCGGATGTCGATATCGACCCCGATCACCTTGCCCTTGCCCATCACCTCAAGCAGCGAGGCCATGAACAGCACCGAGCCCCCCCGTGCCACGCCGGTCTCGATGATCACATCGGGCTTCGTCGCCCAGATCACCTCTTGCGTGGCCATGATATCGGCCGGCATCTGGATGATCGGCACGCCCATCCAGCTCCAGAGATAAGAATAGTCATAACGGTCCAGCGCGGTGAGCATCTCAAGCGATTGGGTGAAAACCGCCTTATCCTCTCCAAGCGCCAGCGCTTGCTTGCGTTTATGGGCTTCGAACTCTAAACGGTCGTCTTGTGTGGTCACTTTGGCCTCGGCACGACTGGGATCAGTTTATCTGGGATCAGCTCCGGTCTAGAGGAAAGCGGCCAGGGAGAAAAGTCGAATGACATCTGATCGGCCGTCACGCCGCGTTCCCGCCGGAAAACCCAGCCTGAGGATTCCCGTCGCTGCCCCCTCGATCACCGAACGCGAGGGCGAACTCGCGCGCGAGGCGGCGCTGAATGCCTGGGGCGCGGATCACTACCGCTACAACCGCCAGTTCGAGGAAATGCTGGCCGCCCATTGCGGTGTCGCCCATGCGGTCAGCCTGCCCCATGCGACCTCTGGTCTGCATCTGGCGCTGGCGGCTCTGGGGATCAGGCCTGGCGATGAGGTGATCGGGCCGGATGTGACCTGGATCGCCTCGATGGCGCCGGTCTCTTACATGGGCGCGGTGCCGGTTTTCGTCGATATCCTGCCCGATACCTGGTGCCTTGATCCGGCGGCGGTCGAGGCGGCGATCACGCCCCGGACCAAAGCGATCATCGGCGTCGATCTCTATGGCTCGATGTGCGACTGGGAGGCGCTGCGCGCCATTGCCGACCGCCACGGGCTCGCGCTGATCGAGGATGCGGCCGAGGCGCTTGGCTCGACCTATTGCGACCGGCCTGCCGGCAGCCTCGGCGATGTGGCGGTGTTTTCCTTCCACGGCTCGAAAACCATCACCACCGGCGAGGGTGGCGCGCTGGTGACCAATAATCCGGGCTTGCACGCCAGGGTGCAGAAACTACGCGATCACGGCCGCCCGCCGGGAGACCGCTTTTTCCTCAATGACGAAGTGGCGTTCAAATATAAGATGAGCGCCGTCCAGGCCGCGCTTGGCATTGCGCAGATGGAGCGGGTCGATGATCTGATCCGTTACAAGCGCCAGCTGTTCGGCTGGTATGCGGACCGGCTGCGCGATGTGCCGGGGCTGAGCCTCAATGCCGAGCCGCAGCAGGTGAAGAACTCGTTCTGGATGGTCACCGCCATCCCCGATGCGCGTTACGAGACCGATAAATTCGCGCTGCAAAGCGCGCTTTCGGATCACGGGATCGATTCCCGGCCGTTCTTCTCCAGCCTCTCCGCGCTGAAGGCCTATGCGGAAACCGACTGCCGCAAGCTGGCCACACCCCGCCCTGAAACCGCGCGCATCATCCATGCGGGGATCAATCTCCCCTCGGGCTATGGGCTGGATGAGGCAAGCGTCGCCTATATTTGCGAGACTTTCGCGGGGAACCTGCAAGGCTGCAAAAAGCGCTGAGCCGGTGGGTCGACGCACCTGATATGGCAAGCCGCGAGGCATGTGGAGGATTGGGCCAGAAGGGCTTTGTCAACATATGGTCATGGTGGATTCAGTTTTGGAATCCGACTTTTAGCTGGCTGGTATCTGCAGATCATCCCCACCGGCTTAGAAGGCCCGTAACCGGGCCGGAGACAATGAAGCGCTCAGACATCGCAGGCGCGGACGATCTGTTTCTATCCCTCGATGCCCGGAAATCCGCTCTGCCGGGCAAGCGCGGGGGACACCTGCCACTGCTCTCTACCCTTCAGCGAGGCGCCGCTGTGCCGAGCGGGGAGAGAAGCGAGGGGCTGCGCTTTTGCGCAGCCGCATGCAGACTTCCAGGATGAACCCTGGGCTCATCATCTCGAGTAACGTCGGCTTACTGTCGAGCGTCACCGGAACGACCTGGATTAAGGGCATTGCAGTCGAAGAAGAGCGGTATTTGAATGGCTGATTTCGCAACATCGGAACCCAAAAGCGGTCGGGAAGGAATCCTGCCAAAAGCAGACAATCGTTTCCACGGTAACGAGCGGCAGCTTCTTCCGCATCGCTACCATATCTGCTCAGGGTTTGCTGCGGCACCCGTCGAACGTCCGCTTCGGAGAAGCTGCATGCGGCATTCGTGATCGCTCGAAGGGCAGCAAAGGGCCGGGTTCGACGATAGGGCCTCTTTGTGGTTGTCGCTTTCGGCTGCCTCATGGCTGGGGGCGGCGGCCATAGGGCCTAAGAGCCGAAATGCGGCAAATTGGTTTGGTATCTGGGCACATATCCCGGCGCCGAGACCAAGAATGTTTGAGTTGCCTGACTTCGCCGCGGTAGCTGGCGAACTCTGCGAGCACCGCTGCGGCGCAAATCAAAATGTAGAGATGGCGCCCGATCGAAGCCCTACACGTTGATCCCTGGAGGTGCCTCGCCGGATCTTGACTCCGATTCCGCCCCAAATTGATCCCGATTTACAAACACTTAATGCGTCCAGGGGCTGCGGCGGTCGGTGGCGAAATTCTCGCCATAGCCGCGCAGGCGGATATTGGCTTTGCGGGGCGTCGGCTCGACCACGGTATAGGCGATGCCGTGCTGTTGCGCATAGGCCTCGGCCTCTTCGCGGGATTCAAAGCGCAGCCGCACCTGGGTCTGGGTGTCGGAAGACGAGGTCCAGCCCATCAGCGGGTCCACCTCGCGCGCCGAGTCCTGCGCGAATTCCAGCAGCCATTGATGGGTTTTCCCCATGCCGGATTGCATGGCATTGCGGCTGGGCTGGTAGATGCGGGCTCGCATAGGGCTGACCTCCGGATGTGCAGGTCCGTTCTGGCGGAAATGCCGTGAAAGTGCAAGCGATGCCGGCACTCCAGACCATTGCGCCGAACCATCCCACAGGCAAGCGTGCAACCGGGGTTGAACTGGAACAAAAACAGATCAAATTAGCGGAGACCTGTCCGATCTGCCCCCTGCCCCTCCCGAGGCCCGATATGCATAACAACGCGCCCGACCAGCTGCCTGACATTTCCCATATCCAGCCCACCCGGCGCGAAAAGCTGGAAGGCGGGCAGCGCTTTGTCATGCAGACGCCCTTCACGGCGGCAGGCGACCAGCCCGCCGCCATTGCCGAGCTTACCGGGGGGGTGAAGGCGGGAGAGCATGATCAGGTGCTGCTGGGGGCGACGGGCACCGGCAAGACCTTTACCATGGCGAAAGTGATCGAGGAGACGCAGCGCCCGGCGATCATTCTCGCGCCGAACAAAACGCTGGCTGCGCAATTATACGGGGAATTCAAAGGCTTCTTCCCTGATAACGCCGTTGAGTATTTCGTAAGCTACTACGATTATTACCAGCCGGAGGCCTATGTCGCGCGCACCGACACCTTTATCGAAAAGGAAAGCCAGATCAACGAGGCCATCGACCGGATGCGCCATTCGGCCACCCGCGCCCTGCTGGAGCGGGATGATGTGATCATCGTCGCCTCGGTGTCGTGCATCTACGGCATCGGCTCGGTCGAAACCTATTCTGCGATGACCCAGGACATGGTCCAGGGCCAGTTCTACGATCAGCGCAAATTCATTGCCGAGCTGGTGGCACAGCAATATCGCCGCTCGGATGTCGGGTTCCAGCGTGGCGGCTTCCGCGTGCGCGGTGATGTGATCGAGCTCTGGCCCGCCCACCTTGAAGACCGCGCCTGGCGGTTTTCGTTCTTCGGTGAAGAGCTGGAGAGTATCACCGAATTCGACCCGCTGACCGGGGCAAAAAGCGGCAGCTACAACCAGATTCGCATCTATGCGAACAGCCATTATGTGACGCCGCGCCCGACCATGGCCCAGGCGATCCAGGGCATCAGGGCGGAGCTGCATCAGCAGCTGAAACGCTTCAACGATGAGGGGAAGCTGCTGGAGGCGCAAAGGCTGGAACAGCGCACCCGGTTCGACCTTGAGATGCTGGAGGCCACCGGCGTCTGCAACGGGATCGAGAATTACTCGCGCTATCTGACAGGCCGCGCCCCTGGCGAGCCGCCGCCGACGCTTTTCGAATTCATCCCTGATAATGCCATTGTTTTTGCAGATGAATCCCACGTCTCGGTACCGCAGATCGGCGGTATGTACCGGGGCGACTTCCGCAGGAAATCGGTGCTGGCGGAACATGGGTTCCGCCTGCCGTCCTGCATGGATAACCGGCCGCTGAAATTCGAGGAATGGGATGCGATGCGGCCGCAATCGGTCTTTGTCTCGGCCACCCCGGCGGCCTGGGAGATGGAACAGGCGGGCGGTGTTTTCACCGAACAGGTGATCCGCCCGACCGGCCTTCTCGATCCGGTGGTCGAAATCCGCCCGGTCGAGATGCAGGTCGATGATCTGCTTGATGAGGTGCGGCGGGTTGCGGCACGGGGGCTGCGGGTGCTGGTCACCACGCTGACGAAACGCATGGCCGAAGACCTGACCGAATACATGCATGAACAGGGCATCCGCATCCGCTATATGCATTCCGATATCGACACCATCGAGCGGATCGAGATCCTGCGCGACCTGCGGCTGGGCGCGTTTGACGTGCTGGTGGGCATCAACCTGTTGCGCGAGGGGCTGGATATTCCGGAATGCGGCCTGGTGGCGATTCTTGATGCCGATAAAGAAGGGTTCCTGCGCTCGGAAACCTCGCTGATCCAGACCATCGGCCGGGCGGCCCGGAATGCCGAGGGCCGGGTGATCATGTATGCCGACAAGATCACCGGCTCGATGACCCGCGCCATGGCCGAGACGGACCGGCGGCGCGAGAAGCAAAAGGCCTATAACCGCGAACATGGGATCACGCCGCAGACGGTGAAGAAGAATGTCGATGATGTGCTGGCGGGGCTGTGGTCCGGCGATACCGATCAGAGCCGGGTGACAGCAAAGATCGAGCGCCCGGCGGTGGGGCAGAACCTCGCCGCGCATCTCGACGCGCTCAGGACAGCGATGCGCAAGGCGGCGGAGAATCTCGAATTCGAAGAGGCCGCGCGGCTGCGCGATGAGGTGAAACGGCTGGAAGCGGTGGAGCTTGCCGTTGCCGATGACCCGCTGGCGCGGCAATCTGCGGTGGATGAGGCGGTCGAAGAGGCGGTGAAAGCCTCGGGCCGCTCGACCGCCGGGCGCGCGGGGCAACGCGGCGGCAATAAGAAGAGCAAGCGGCGCTAGAAGAGCAAGCGGCGCCAAAGGGTATTCCTGACAGTGGCTAACTCTGTTAACCTTCCTTAACGGAAGGGTTGAGTATCGTGACATTTTACAAGGTTTTTGCCGTTCTCGCGCCGCTTTGCGCCCTTCTGCCCGAAGCAGCCGCCGCCAGCGAATGCGATCAGAACTACTCAGGCGCCTGCGTCCCGGTCGCATCCGATGTGGATTGCGCCGGTGGCAGCGGCAACGGCCCCGCTTATGTCGAGGGCCCGGTCAGGGTGGTCGGGTCAGACATTTACGACCTGGACCGCGATGGCGACGGGATCGGCTGCGACAGCTGACCCCGCCCGCCAGGATTTACGCCGTCCGCACGAGGCGGATCAGCAAAAGCAGGATCACGGCACCGATCGTCGCATGGATGATCGCGGCGATGATCGCATTACCGCCGAAAGTCAGGCCGGTATAGGGCAGGATCAGCCCGGCGATAAAGGCACCGACAATCCCTACCACGATATTGCCGACAAGACCAAATCCGTAACCTTTGACCAGCTGGCCAGCCAGCCAGCCGGCGATCGCGCCGATGATCAGCAGGATCAGAATGCTTTCGATACCCATTTCTTTCCCTCACTTTAGCGAAACGCCGCCAGCGTCCGGAGCGAAGTGCCACTTACGACTGGCATGGCGGTTCGGTTGCAGGGCCTCGGGGGCCGCAGGGTTAACGCAGCAGGGCGCTTCTGGTTCCCTCGCCGGTGCTGCAAGGCCCCCGGCGGATCAGGAGGATGATTGACCTCGACCGCGCATGCACCGATGCTGGGCCTCCCCGCAATGCAACCCGGACCCGGCCCATGCAACTTCTCGACCCGCACCACCCGATGTTCGAACGCCCAGTCTCGCGGTTATTGTGCACGATCCTGCCGATCCTGTGGTCAGGGCTGGAGTTCTTTGTCTTCCAGGCGCCGCTCTGGGGGTTCGCCTTCCTCGCGGCGGGGCTTTACATCGGCTATATGCTGTTCATCATCAGGCCGAAGGGACCCGGGACAAAGAATTAACCGGGCAAAGGATTAGCGGGACGAAAGGTTAACGCGGGCAGCTGACCAGCCCCCGCATCTCACCCGAATCGCCCTGTAACGAGCTTTCGCGCAGTGTGCAGCCGGTAAGCTCCGGGACCAGTTCGATCATGGTGGCACGGATCTCCTGGTGTTCACCGCGCCGCGCATAGCCGAGGCGGATCACCTCGACACTGCCGCCTTTCAGAAAGACCACATAATCATGGCCACCGCGGCTGGCCTCAAACCGCTCGGCGCCGAACATATGCGGCGCGGGCTGGGCGCCGCAGGCGGCAAGAAAGAGGGGAAGGATGAAGGGCATACGCATGGCCCAACCTTCGGCGAACAGGGTTAACAAACTCTGAATATATGCCTGAACACCAGCGGAAGAGCCTCCAGTATTTTCCCATGATCCTGAAATTCCGCGATATTTTCCGGGTGACAAAGCGGATTTTCACGCTTAGCTTTTCCGGCATGTCGATGTCCTGCGCCCCCGTCTGGTTTTATTACTTCCGCTCATGCCAGCGGATGCGGGCGGCTGTGTAACGCGAGACAGGCGATACTCACCAAGAACCCTCAAGCCGCTGGTCCGACCGGCGGCTTTCCGTTTTCGGGGGGGCCGGTCAGAACCTGGGGCACAAAGAACAGGAAGACCGAAATGCCGACCGAGACCAATAATCTGCGTATCCAGGAGTTGCGCCCCCTGCCCTCGCCGCTGGAGCTGGCGGTCGCGATCCCCCGTGATGCCGCCGTCTCCGAGACCGTGGCGCAAAGCCGGAGCGCCATCCGCGAGATCCTGGCCGGGCGCGATGAGCGCCTGCTGCTGGTGATCGGCCCCTGTTCGATCCATGACCCCGAGGCCGCGATGGATTACGCCCGCCGCCTCGCGGCCGAGCGCAAACGCCACCAGGACAAGCTGGAAATCGTGATGCGGGTCTATTTCGAAAAGCCGCGCACCACGGTTGGCTGGAAGGGCCTGATCAACGACCCGCATCTCGACGGCTCCGACCGGATCGAAGACGGGCTGCCGCTGGCGCGGAAGCTGCTCCTCGACATCAACCGCATGGGCCTGCCGGCTTCGACCGAATTCCTTGACCCGATCATGCCGCAATATTTCGCCGATCTGATCGCCTGGGGCGCCATCGGCGCGCGCACCACGGAAAGCCAGATCCATCGCCAGCTGGCCTCGGGGCTGTCCTGTCCGGTGGGGTTCAAGAACGGCACCGATGGCTCGGTCCAGATGGCGCTGGATGCGATCCTCTCGGCGCGCGGGCAGCACAGTTTCCCGGCGATCACCGCAGACGGGCGGGCGGCGATTGCCCGGACGCTCGGCAATCAGGATTGCCATGTCGTGCTGCGCGGCGGCTCGAAAGGGCCGAATTACAGCGCGGCCGATGTCGATGCGGTGGCGCTCGCGGCCGCAAAAGCCGGCATTGATCCGGGCATTATGATCGACGCGAGCCACGCGAACAGCGGCAAGGACCCGGCCCGCCAGCCCGGTGTCGTCGCGGATATCGCCGACCGCATCCGTGCAGGCGAGCGCCGCATCCGCGCGCTGATGGTCGAGAGCAATCTGGTCGCCGGTGCGCAAAAAGTCGTTCCGGGTCAGCCGCTTGTCTATGGCCAGTCGATCACCGACGGCTGCATCTCCTGGGATCAGACGGTCGAGCTGCTGGACGGGCTGGCCGATGCGGTCAAGGCCGGAGACATGGTCGCCGCCTGAGCCGCGATCTCGATACGCTGGCCGCCTTCGGTGATCCAGGCGGCCAGCCGCGCCACAGCCGCGCCCTCGGGCAGGCGACCGCGCCCTTTCAGCGCGCATTCCCAGATGATGGCGATGCGCCAGCCCTGCGCCTCCAGCGCCGCAAGATTTCGGGCATCGCGGGCAACATTGCCGCCAATCTTGGTGCGCCAGAACGCCTCGCGCGTGGCGGGCCAGCGGAAGAGAGCGCAGCCATGGCCGTGCCAGAAACAGCCATTGGCAAAGATAACCACCCGGTGCTTTGGCAGCACCAGATCAGGCCGCCCGGGCAGATCGCGCGCCTGAAGCCGATAGCGAAACCCCAGCCCATGCAGCCCACGGCGCAGCAGCATCTCGGGTCCGGTATCGGCCCCCCGGATCGCCTGCATATTACGCCGCCTCGCGGCAGGCGGATGCACGTCAGCCATGGATCAGCGACAGGATATGCGGCCGCATCTTCTGCGCCACCTCGGCAAAAACCGGCACCGCAACCGAATTGCCGAATTGCCGATACGCCTGGGTATCGGAAACCGGGATGCGGAAGCTGTCATCATAGCCCATCAGCCGCGCGCATTCCCTGGGCGTCAGCCGGCGCGGATTCTCGCCCTCACGCTGGCGGATCAGGATTTCCGAGCCATCCTTGTAATAGCGCGCCGAGAGGGTGCGGGCGATATCCCCCTCGCCGAACAGGCCGAAACCAAAGCCATTGCCCTTTGCCCGGTGCTTGGCCGCATAATCCTGGAGATAGCGCCAGAGCTTGTCGGTCAGCGTATATTTCTCGCTGACAACCGCATCGGGGCCGGTGGTGAAATGGCCCTCGGGCCGCTCGGTGCCGTTCTCGGGATGCAGGATAGTGCCCAGCCGGCGGGTGCCATAGGAGGGCAGCTCAAGATCATCCCAGCTGAAAGGGCTGGCCTCGCGAAAGCCCACCATCACGATCCGCTCGCGATGCTGCGGCACGAAATGGCCGGCATCAATTACCTTCGTAAACAGCTGGTAGCCGAGGTCTTGGGTCAGCACCCGATGGATCACAGCAAAGGTGTTGCCCTTGTCATGGCTTTGCAGGTTCTTGACATTTTCCAACAGAAACGCCACCGGACGATGGTGTTTTATCAGCCGTGCCACGTCAAAAAACAACGTACCCTGGGTTTCATCAGCAAAGCCATGCGAGCGGCCAAGCGCGTTTTTCTTCGACACTCCGGCGATGGAAAACGGCTGACAGGGAAAGCCCGCGACCAGCACGTCATGCCCGGGCACATCCGCCTCGGCCACCTGGCGGATATCGCCGGCAATCGGGCGGTTATCAGGGTAATTGGCGTGATAGGTCTTCTGCGCGAACTGATCCCATTCCGAGGTAAAGACGCAGCGCCCGCCCGCTGCTTCCATGGCGCGGCGCAAGCCCCCGATGCCGGCGAAAAGGTCGATAAAGGTGAACGAGCCCTCGGATGCCGGATGCCGCCCTGCCTCGGCGCGCAGCACGGTCAGCACCGCCTCACGCGGGGCTTCCTCGCCGCGCTTCCAGCGGTAGATATGACCCTCGGAATAGCCAAGCCGTTTCGCCGCATCAGGAACGGACCAGCCCGCCTGGGCCAGGAGCCTGTCGAATTCAGTCTGCATCGGGGCTTTCAGCATCTGGGAATTTTTCTGACATTAGGGCGATTTCCATCCCGCGGCAACCAGGGTTGCGGCGCCCCGCCCAGGGCTGATTTGGCCTCGCTCAAGATCGGGCGCGGGCACGCGGCCTATCGGGTCGCAAAGGCCGCGTGCCGGTCTTTGCCGTGACACCGGATCTGTCCATGAAATCCCGCATCCTACTCGCCGCCTGATCGCCTGCGGCCTCGCCTCGCCTCGCCTCGCCAGGGCTGGCCGCCGAATTCGAGATGCATATGCTTAACAAAGGCGCCGCCGGCACCATGGTGTCCGAGCCGGGGGGACGTGATCAAATTCCGCCCGACCGACAAGAGCCATACTGTCTAGGCGATCAAGGATATGCTGCCGCGCCGGCGCGGCGGTGTTCAAAGGCAAGATCAACGAAGATCTCGACGTGACCATCACCGAACCCGGCATTTACGGCGTCAAATGCACGCCGCATTTCGCGATGGAAATGGTGATCCAGATCGGCGAGGCGCCCGCGGACCTGTCGGCGCAGATCGAGACACTCAAGGCGATGAAAATGCCGAAGAACGCGCGCGAGCGGATGGATGCGGCGCTGGATCAGGTGACGTAAGCTGGCCAGGCGCCGCCCGGATCCCGGGCCGGGCGGCGCCTCCCCTTACTTATTCATCCTGTTTTGGATGATGTCATCGACGACGGTTGGGTCAGCGAGGGTTGAGGTGTCACCGAGGGCTGCGAAGTCGTTTTCGGCGATTTTTCTGAGGATGCGGCGCATGATCTTGCCGGAGCGGGTTTTCGGGAGGCCGGGGGCGAACTGGATCAGGTCGGGTTTGGCGATCGGGCCGATCTCGGTGCGGACCCAGGCCTCCAGCTCCTTGCGCAATTCCGGCGAGGGCTGGACGCCGTTCATCAGCGTGACATAGGCGTAGATGCCCTGGCCTTTCAGGTCATGCGGATAGCCCACCACCGCCGCCTCGGCGACTTTCTCATGCGCGACCAGGGCAGATTCGACCTCGGCCGTGCCCATCCTATGGCCCGAAACATTGATCACGTCATCGACCCGGCCGGTGATCCAGTAATAGCCATCCGCGTCGCGGCGGCAGCCGTCGCCGGTGAAATAATAGCCCTTATACTGGCTGAAATAGGCCTCTTCGAACCGCGCATGATCGCCCCAGAGGGTGCGCATCTGACCCGGCCAGCTGTCGGCGATACACAGCACGCCCTCGCATTCGGTCTCTTCCTGAACGGCCGCCGTTTGCGGGTCCAGCACCACCGGCTTCACCCCGAAGAAGGGGAAGGTCGCCGAGCCCGGCTTCGTCGCCGTAGCCCCCGGCAGGGGCGTCAGCATATGGCCGCCGGTCTCGGTCTGCCAGAAGGTGTCGACGATCGGCAGTTTCCCTTTTCCAACATATTTGTCGTACCAGGCCCATGCTTCGGGGTTGATAGGTTCACCAACCGAACCAAGCAGCTTCAGGCTGCTCAGATCATGCTTCTCGACGAAATCCGGCCCCATCCCCATCAGCGACCGGATCGCGGTCGGCGCGGTGTAGAACTGGTTGACCTTGTGTTTGGCGCAGACCTCCCAGAAACGGCCGGCATCGGGGAAGGTCGGAACACCTTCGAACATCAGCGTGGTGCCGCCATTCGCCAGCGGCCCATAGACGATATAGGAGTGGCCGGTGACCCAGCCGACATCCGCCGTGCACCAATAGACATCGCCATCATGGTAATCGAACGTATATTGATGCGTCATCGCGGCATAGACGAGGTAGCCGCCCGAGGTATGAACGACCCCCTTCGGCTTGCCGGTCGAGCCGGAGGTGTAGAGGATGAACAGCGGATCCTCGGCGCCCACCTCGACATAGGGGCAATAGGGACGGGCCTCGGCCATCTCGGCCAGCAGATCGAAATCGCGCCCCGAGACCCAGGAGGTCTGCTCGCCGGTGCGCTTGACGACCAGACATTTGACGCGGTCCGAACAGTGCAAAAGCGCCTTGTCGGTATTGTCCTTGAGCCCGGTCTTCTTGCCGGCGCGCGGCGCCCAGTCGGCGGTGATGACAAGCTTCGCCTCGGAATCATTGATGCGGTTCGCCAGAGCATCTGGAGAAAAGCCACCGAAAACAACGGAATGCACCGCGCCGATCCGGGCGCAGGCCAGCATCGCATAGGCCGCCTCGGGGATCATCGGCAGGTAAAGAACAACCCGGTCGCCCTTTTTGACGCCATGCGCCTTCAGCACATTGGCCATGCGCGAGACCTGCTCCAGCAGCTCGCGGTAAGTGATGTGGCGGGCGGCATCGGTGGCGGGATCATCCGGCTCCCAGATGATCGCGACCTGGTCCGCGCGGTCGATCAGATGGCGGTCGATGCAATTCGCCGCCACATTCAGCGAGCCGTCGCCGAACCAGCGGATCGAGATATTCCCGGGCGCGAAGCTCGTCTCCTTCACCACCGTGTAAGGCGCGATCCAGTCCAGACGAAGACCCTCACGACCCCAGAACCCCTCGGGCGAGACAACCGATTCCCCATAAAGACGCGCGTAACCCGCCGCATCAACATGCGCTCCCAGCGCAAATTCCGATGACGGCGCGCGGCTTACTACCGGAGCTGACATGACATTTCCTCCCTTGCCGGGGCGGTTTCCCCCGGGGCCATGAATATGGTCCCGCTCCCGCCCTGAATCGCTGGACAGGGGCGATCCCATGCCGCCCCCCATAATGCGATAGGGAACCCAGGGCGGAGAAAGGTCAATAAGCCGAAGGTGTGATCCTGCTCAACCGAAGGTGAAATCACGCAAATAGGCGGGCGCTTCTGCCGCGAGTCCGGGCGCCAGATCGGGCGCCGGCCGCGCCGGGCCGGTCACCATCTGCATCGGCAGTACCCCGGCCCAGACCGGCCAGGTGGCATCCTCGGGCGGGTCAGTCGGGTCACAGGCGCTGATCTTGGCCGAGGCCTCGGAAATCGGCAGCGACAGCACTGCCGTTGCCTTCAGTTCCTGCGCCGTCATCGGGCGCAGGGCATCCCAGCGACCGGGGAACAGCCGCTCCATCATCGCCTTCAGCGCGGCCTCTTTCTCGCCCGGGTCGCGCAGCGCCACCGCCTCGCCGAACACCATGACCGAACGGTATTGCGTCGAATGCTCCAGCCCGGACCGCGCCAGCACCATCCCGTCCACCGCCGTCACTGTGACGCAGACCTTTGCCCCGGCGGCCGCTTTCATCATCCGGCTGGCAGAGGAGCCGTGCCAGTAAATCCGCTCTCCCATCCGCCATTGCAGGGTTGCTGTCACCACCGGCTGACCGTCGATCAGATGGCCGATATGCGCCAGCGGGATGCGGTCAAGCAGATCGCGGATCACCCCGGGATCATAGCTGGCAAGGCCGTGCTGGCGGCGGGCGCGGCTCAGGGTCGAAGGCGGTTTATGTCCGGACATGCTGGCTCCTGCTGGCCTCATATGGCCGCCAGTCTTTCCTGGTGCCGGGGCCCCGTCCCGCCCGTTTCAGCCAGGATCCGGTCCGGGACCGACAGCAGAAAACCCCGCCCGGTGCGCCGGACGGGGCTTCAATCTGATTGCGGCGCCCGGGCGCCGGCGGCGGCTCAGGCGGCGGCTTGCGCTTTTTCGATCTCGCGCTTGATTTTCAGCGCATCGGTCGAGAGTTCCGCATCCTTGGCACGGGCCAGGAAGGCATCGAGGCCACCGCGGTGATCCACGGTCCGCAGGGCAGCGGCCGAGATGCGCAGCGTGTAGGTCTTGCCCAGCACGTCGGATGCCAGCGAAACCTCGTTCAGGTTCGGCAGAAAGCGGCGGCGATTCTTGTTATTCGCATGGCTGACCGTGTTGCCGGTCATCGGGCCTTTGCCCGTCAGTTCGCAAACGCGCGACATTGCGGTATCCTTCAGGTCTGTTCAGCTTTCGCTGTATTGGCTCAGCTTGCGCTGCATGTTCAAAGGACAAACCCGAGGGAATCCCCCCGCTGTCCGAATTCGATCCCGGGGCAAATACGGGGAATTCGCTCCGGCGTCAAGCGATTCACCACCCCGGCGGGGGCGGTGAATGCAGATTCAGGCCTGACGGCCAAGCGCGGTCAGCATCTGCCGCGCGGCAGCCTCGGGCGTGGCCTCGCCGGTCGCCACCTGGGCCGCCAGCCGCGCCAGAATACCCTTTGCCGGTTCACGCTCCAGCACCGATAACAGCCCGTACCGCACCTCTTCGCCGAACCAATGCGCCGCCTGATCCGAGCGCCTGCGCCCCCAGTGCCCCTGTTCCTGCCGCCAGGCGGCAAGCCGGGTTATCTCTTCCCAGGCCTTATCCAGGCCCGAGCCGCTATAGGCGGAAACCGGCATCGCCCTAGGAAAGCCCTCGGGATCCTGCACCCGCTTGCGCAACAGACGCAGCGCGCCGGCATAGTCAGCCACGGTGCGGGTCGCGGTGGCCAGCAGATCACCATCGGCCTTGTTCACCAGAATCATATCGGCCATTTCCATGATGCCGCGCTTGACGCCCTGCAGCTCATCACCGCCCGCCGGGGCCATCAGCAACAGGAAGATATCGCAGATCTCGGCCACCATGGTCTCGGACTGACCGACGCCGACCGTCTCGATCAGCACGAGGTCAAACCCCGCCGCCTCGCACAAAGCCACCGCCTCGCGGGTGCGCCGCGCAACACCGCCCATATGGGCCTGGCTGGGCGAGGGGCGGATATAGGCATTAGGATGGCGCGAGAGCTGCTCCATCCGGGTCTTGTCGCCAAGGATTGAGCCCCCCGAACGCGCCGAGGACGGATCGACCGCCAGCACCGCGATCTTCTTGCCGCCATCGGCCAGCTTCATGCCGAAGGCCTCAATAAAAGTCGATTTTCCCACCCCGGGCGTGCCGGAAAGCCCCAGCCGCAGCGACTGACGTCCGACACCGCGCAGGGCCGATATCAGCTCGACCGCCTGTTCGCGGTGATCGGGCCGCGCGCTTTCGATCAGCGTGATCCCCCGCGCCAGTGCCCGCCTGTCGCCCGACGAGATCGCCGCAGCCATCGCACCGATATCCATCGACCGCCCCTGTCCGAATGCCTCTCCCATCGGCCCGTCTCAATTCGCCTGCGGATAGGAAATGACCGAGAGGTAACGCGCCGGGAGTTTGTTCAGCTGCTCTGGCCCATGCGGCGCATCGGCGTCGAAAAACAGGCTGTCGCCGGGCTGCATCAGGAAGGTCTGCTCGCCATGGCGGTAAACCACTTCGCCTTCCAGCATGTAAAGCAGCTCGATCCCGTCATGCTGGAAAGTCGGGAAGATGTCGGATTGCTCGTTCAGCGTGATCAGATAGGGCTCGACGATCACGCCCGATGCGTTTTCGCCGATATGGCCCAAAAGGCTGTATTGATGGCCTGCACGGGTGCCGGCGCGTTCCATGATCACCGCCTCGCCGGATTTCACATGCATGACCTGGCGGTTTTCCTCATAGCGGCGGAAGAACGAGGTCAGCGGCACGGAAAGCGCATGGGCCAGCACCTGCAGCGTGGTCAGCGAGGGCGAGGTGATGCCGTTCTCGATCTTCGAGACCATGCCGATCGACAGCCCCGTCTGTTTCGAGAGATCAGCGACCGTCATCCCCTTTTGCCTCCGGAAGCTGCGCACGGCGCGACCGATGGCAACCTCCAGCACTTTCTCACGCGGCTCGGATACCCGATGCGGGTCCTGGGAGAGGGATCGAAGTGGCTTGGCGGGCTCTGCTTTCTTCGGTCGGCTGGTCATCAATTCCCTCTGTGTCACTCTGTTTACCGTCACTCACGCAGGGCGGCGTCGGGTTTCCGGCCGGCCCGCCCGCTGACGGTGCTTGTATCATCCCAGCAAAATATGGCTATCCTAGCGAGAAATGTTTCCTGAGAGAATAAGAAACATGAACCAAGATGAAAGCTGCCTGCATCTGGGCTTTCTGATCTTCCCGGGCTTCCCGATGGCCTGCCTGACCTCGGCCATCGAGCCCTTGCGCGCGGCGAATGAGATCACCGGCAAACGCGCCTTCCGCTGGAGCGTGGTGGGGGAAACCGCCAGCCGGGTCGTGTCTTCGGCCGAGGTGGGTTTCGACCCCGATCTGGCGCTGGCCGATGCCCTGGGGTTCGATCAGCTCTATATCCTCTCCGGTCCTGCGGGGCGCTTTGCCAATGCCCGCGGCTCGAACGCGGTGCTGCGGCGGCTGGCGCGGCATGGCACAGGGATCGGCGCCTTTTCCGGCGGCATCTTCCCCCTGGCGCGTTCGGGCCTGCTGGATGGCCACAAGACATCGGTGCACTGGTGCTACGAGGCGGCGTTCAAGGCAGAATTCCCCGGCGTGATCGCCTCAGAAAAGGTGATCACCATAGACCGCGACCGGCTGACGGCGGCAGGCGCTACGGCGGTCTTCGATCTGATGCTGCGGCTGATCGACGAGCAACTCGGGCCCGAGGCAATGACCGAAGTGGCCTGCTGGTTCCAGCACCCTTTTGTGCGCGGCGAAGAGGTCGAACAAAAAACGCCGACACTGCGCTCGGACCGCACCGAGGATATGCTCCCCGCCCCGGTCGCCCGCGCGATCCGGCTGTTTGCCGAACATATTGAAGACCCGATCCAGATCGCCGAAGTGGCCGAGGCGGTGGATCTGTCGTCGCGCCAGTTCGACCGGTCGTTCAAGCGCTCCACCGGCCAGAGCCCGCTGAAATATTATCGGCTGCTCAGGCTGAAGAAGGCACGGCAGATGGCGCTTTATTCCAACGACACGATCACCGAAATCGCACTGGCGGTGGGCTATGCCAGCACCACGCCGCTGGTGCGCCATTACCAACAGGCTTTCGGCCTCACCCCGCAAGAGGACCGCAAACAGGCCAATCAGTTCCGGGTGAAGGAAAACGCACCGCTGCCCGCTGTCTGACCGCCCGCCCCTGGCTGGTTGCGGAAGCCTCCGGCGGGGATATTTAAGAGACAGATGAAATCAGCTTACCCCTTTTCATCTGTCTCTAAATATCCCGGGGGAGAGCGGCAAAGCCGCGAGGGGGCAGCGCCCCCTCTCCGACATTTCCACCTCTCCAGGGCCCGCTCAGAGCGCCGACTTTGCTGCCGTCACCAATGCATGATGCAGCGAAGCGGCCGAAGAGCGCCCCCCGTAAACCGTATAATGACGCCCGGCGACGCGGCAGACGAGGATACAGCCGAGATGCTCGATCACGGTGCGGCTCGCGCCGCCTGTCGGCAATTTGCCCAGATCAAGATTCGACAGGATCTCGAACACAGAAAGCGCTCTTTCGCCTTCCAGATCGAACCCAGCCCAGCCATCGGTCTGTTCCGTGATCGACGCGCTGTCGCCAAAGCCCCGTTTCAGGATCGGCGCAATGTCTTCATGCGTGGCGAAAGGTGCCTCGATGAACCACTGCTCGGGCCCGGTCCAGATCGCGGTATAGTCACCGCCCGAGGCACTGCGCGCTGGCCCGGGCAGATCAAAGCCGAAAAACACTTTGGCCGCCGTCTGGAATTCTGCCGGCTTCGACTGCCGCGCCGACAGCGAGGCCAGCGCGGTATCGGTGCGCTCGGTGATGGTGAGGCCGGGGAAGCTGTCCCTGCGGGGCGCATCGCCCCCCAGCTGGGTGATCGGTTTGAGACGATGTTCAGCCACGGAGACGTTCTCCTTCCGGGTCGACAAAATGGGCGGAGACGACTTTGACCATCACCTCTTCGCCCGCCAGCGGGTTCACGGCGCGCAGGGTCTCGCCTTTGCGGGCGGCGCCGTTTTTCAGATAGCCAAGACCAATGGAATGGCCAAGGCTTGGCGAGAACGCCACCGAGGTCATATAGCCCTGGTCATTCTTTGCATCGGCCGGCGCACCCTGGTTGATGAAATGCATACCGCCAAGCAGGGGTTTCGACGCATCCACCGGCTGGAAGCCGACGAGATTATAGGCATCCGCGCGGTTCATCCCTTCGCGTTCCGAAAGCGTCGAGCCGATCGAGTCCTTCTTCTTGTTGACCATGCCGCCCATGCCAAGGTTCAGCGCCGATGTGGTGCCGTTCAGCTCATTCCCCGCCGCATGGCCCTTCTCGATCCGCATGACGCCAAGCGCCTCGGTGCCGTAAACCAGCGCGTTGAACGCACGCCCGGCCTCCATCATCGCGCGGACAAGCCCATCGCCGTAGCGCGTGGGTACCGCGATTTCATAGGCGAGCTCACCCGAGAAGGAGATCCGGAAGAGGCGCGCGCGAAGCCCGCCGCAGACCGTGATCTCGCCGCAGCCCATATAGGGGAAGGCCTCGTTCGAGATGTCATGTTCCGGGTCGACGATCTTCTCCAGCAGCGCGCGCGCATTCGGACCGGCAACAGAGAATTGCGCCCAGGCCTCGGTGGTCGAGATGATCTGGACGTCGAGATCGGGCCATAGGCATTGGCGGGCGAATTCCATATGGCGGTAGACGCCGACCGCGTTCGCGGTGGTGGTGGTGGTGACAAAGTGGTCCTCGGCCAGACGCGCCGTCGTGCCGTCATCCATCGCCATACCGTCTTCGCGCAGCATGAGGCCGTAGCGGACCTTGCCGACGGGAAGTTTTGCAAAGGGGTTGCAATAGATGCGGTTCAGGAACTCTGCCGCATCCGGCCCTTGCACGTCGATCTTGCCGAGCGTCGTCACATCGCAGATGCCGACCGAGCCGCGCGTCGCCAGCACTTCGCGGTCGACCGATTGCCTCCAGGTGGTTTCCCCCGCGCGAGGCAGCCATTGGGCGCGCAGCCACATGCCGACCTCGACAAAGACCGCGCCCTGCTCGCTTGCCCATTTGTGGGACGGCGTCAGGCGTTTCGGGCGGAAATCGGCGCCAGCCGAGCGGCCCGCGAAGGCCGCAATCGGCACTGGTGTATAGGGCGGGCGGTAGATCGTGGTGCCGGTCTCGGGGATCGACTTGCCGGTCATCTCGGCCATCACCGCGAGGCCTGAGATGTTCGAGGTCTTGCCCTGATCGGTCGCCATGCCCATCGTGGTGTAGCGCTTCAGATGCTCGACCGAGCGGAAGCCTTCCTGATGCGCCAGTTTGACGTCTTTCACCGTCACGTCGTTTTGCTGGTCAAGCCAGGCGCGGCCCTTATGGGGCACATACCAGAGCGGGGTCACACGCACAGGCGCATCCTCAGCCTGCGGCAGATCTACGGATTTCGCAGTGATACCAATACCTTCAAGCGCCTGGGCCGCTGCTGCCGCGCCGGAGGCCAGCGCGCCTGAGGTCGAAAGCTGGCCATTGGCCGCACCCGCCACCACCATACCCACCGGCAGCGTGCCAGGGACAAAGGCCGCGAGCTCTGCGTTCCAGACCGGCAGGCCGCGCTGATGGCAGGTCAGATGCACATTCGGGTTCCAGCCGCCCGAGACACCCAGAGCCTCGGCTGCAATCTGGCGGGTCTCGCCGGAGGCCAGTTTCACCTTGATCGACGACAGGCCAAGGCGGCCAAGCGCATCCGTCACCACCGCGCCGCGCAGATGTTCAGCCCCCTGGAAGGCGGGGCCATCACTGCGGCTGTCGATCACAGCAGCAACCCTGACGCCTTTCGCCAGCAGGTCAGAGGCCGTGCGCAAACCATCGTCGTTATTGGTGAAAACCGCGACCATCTGGCCCGGCGTGGCCGCCCAGCGATTGGCATAGGCGCGCATCGCACCGGCCAGCATCACACCGGGGCGGTCGTTGTTTTTAAACGCAATCGGGCGCTCGGTCGCGCCTGCAGCCAGCACGGCACGCTGCGAGTAGATCCGCCAAAGGATCTGGCGCGGCTTGCCGGAAGCCGGCGTCGCGATATGGTCGGAAACCCGCTCCAGCGCGCCATAGATGCCGTGATCGAACGCACCGATCACCACGGTCCGGGTCAGGATGCGGACATTCGGCAGGCTCGCCAGTTCGGCAATCGCTGCTTTCGCCCAGTCGGCACCCGAGGCATCGCCCAGGGTAAAGGTCTCAGCGTTCAGCCGCCCACCCGGGGTGAAATCCTCATCGGCGAGGATCACCCGCGCGCCGGACCGCGCCGCCGTCAGCGCCGCCGCCAGACCTGACGGGCCCGCCCCGATCACCAGCAGGTCACAATGCAGGAAACCCTTGTCGTAGTGATCCGGGTCGTCCTGCATCGAGAGGCTGCCGAGGCCGGCGGCGCGGCGGATCATCGGCTCGTAAAGCTTTTCCCAGAACGCCTTCGGCCACATGAAGGTCTTGTAGTAGAACCCCGCCGCGAAGAACGAGGACAGCCGGTCATTGATCGCGAGGAAGTCGAATTTCAGCGATCCGACATGGTTCTGGCTTTTCGCCGACAGACCCTCGAACAGCTCGGCGATGGTCGCTCGGGTGTTCGGCTCCTGCCGCGCGCCCCCCCGCAATTCCACAATCGCGTTCGGCTCTTCCGAGCCCGAGGAAATCGGGCCGCGCGGGCGGTGATATTTGAACGACCGGCCCATCAGCCGCACGCCATTGGCGAGGAGCGCCGAGGCGAGCGTGTCGCCCTCATAGCCCTGATAGCTGGCACCATCGAAGGTGAAGTTCAGCGGTTTGGAGCGGTTCAGCTGACCACCGGAAAGACGGTTCTTCTGGCTCATTTCGACCGCCCCCGGCTGCGGGCCACATCGCGGGCCAGTTCAACTTTTGTGATTTCATGGGTAAGCGTGTTGCGGGTGACCACAAGCCAGGAGCGGTCGCCCTGTTCGTGGAACCACAGCTCCTGATGCAGGCCCGCCGGGTTCGTGCGCTGATAGAGATAGTCATGGAAGGTATCGACCGCGCCCTCGGCGGCCCAGTCGGGGCGGTCGATCAGATTCGCGTCGCCCAGATAGACGAATTCCTGCGAGTCGCGTGGCCCCAGCAGGGGGTGATTGATGATCATCTCAGCGTCCTCAATGCAGGTTCGGTTGGGCGCCCATGCCCTTTTCGTCGATCATCAGCCCCTTGCGGAACCGGTCGAACCGATAGGCGGTCGCCACGGAATGCGGTTGGTCATTCGCGAGCAGATGCGCAAAGCACCAGCCGCTTGCCGGCGTGGCCTTGAAGCCGCCATAGCACCAGCCGCCGTTGAAATAGAGGCCGTCAATATCCGTCTTGTCGATGATGGGCGAGCCATCCATCGACATATCCATGATACCGCCCCAGATGCGCAGCAGACGCGCGCGGCCGATCATCGGCATCAGGGACATGCCGCCCTCGCAGACATCCTCGACCACCGGCAGATTGCCGCGCTGCGCATAGGTGTTGTAGCCGTCGATATCACCTCCGAAGACCAGACCGCCCTTGTCGGACTGGCTGACATAGAAATGGCCCGCGCCGTAAGTGATGACGCCCGGGATCACGGGCTTCAACCCCTCGGAGACAAAGGCCTGAAGCACATGGCTTTCAATCGGCAGGCGGTGGATGCCGGCCTGGGCCATGACCTTACCCGACGATCCGGCCACCGCGCAGCCGATCTTGTTGGCGCCGATGAAACCACGGGTGGTTTCGACGCCAAGCACCTTGCCATTCTCGATTTTGAACCCGGTGACTTCGCAATTCTGGATGATGTCGACGCCGCGCTGATCGGCGCCGCGCGCATAGCCCCAGGCGACCGCGTCATGGCGCACCGTGCCGCCTCTCGGCTGCAACAGCCCGCCCTTGATCGGGAAGCGCGCATTGTCGAAATTGAGGAAAGGCGCGAGCTTGCGCACGCCTTCGCGGTCGAGCAGTTCCGCATCAACCCCGTTCAGTCGCATCCCATTGCCGCGCCGACGGAAGGCATCGCGCTGCGCATCGGTGTGGCACAGGTTCAAGACGCCGCGCTGGCTGACCATGGCGTTGTAGTTGAAATCCTGCTCCAGATTTTCCCACAGCTTCATGGAAAACTCATAGAACGGCTCATTGCCATCCAGCAGATAGTTCGAACGGATGATCGTGGTATTGCGCCCCACATTGCCGCCGCCGATCCAGCCCTTTTCCAGCACGGCGACATTGGCCTTGCCGAAGATCTTCGCGAGGTAATAGGCGGTCGCAAGACCATGGCCGCCGCCCCCTATGATGATGATATCATAGTGTTTCTTAGGCTCGTGGTCGCGCCAGGCGGGCGTCCAGCCTTTATGGCCGGTCAGGGCCTCTTTGATCACTTTAAAGCCAGAGTATCGCATCATATCCCCGCGCCGAAACTTCCCCCCAGTTTCAGGATTTTCGGCGCCCGCAACCCTCTTGTTTCAGACAGTGACCCTTTCATTTCGGACATGTAACGAAATTCTTGCGCCCTGCCCCGCAACACGCCCGACAAGTCAGAATGACAGACGTATATCAAAAAATGATTGACGTATATCATTCCCTCATCTCTCTTGTACCAGGGAGGAGAATCGAATGCGCAAGCCGACGCTGCAGGATGTGGCGCGGGCTGCGGGTGTGAGCTATGCGACGGCAGACCGGGTTCTTAACGAGCGCGGCAATGTCGCGGAAAAGTCCACGCGCCGTGTCCTGCAAGCCATCGAGACGCTCGGCTACGAGCGCGATCTGCATGCCGCGAACCTCTCGCGCGGTCGGATCTATCACTTCCGTTTCCTGCTGCCCGGCGGCGATCAGAGCTTCTTTCGCAGCCTGCGCCAGGCGGTCGAGGCCGAGAGCACCGTGCGCCGCGCCGATCGCATCCGTTTTTCGCTGACCGAGGTGCCGACGCTCGATTCCGATGCACTGGCCGCTGCGCTGGAGCGGCTGCCGCGCGACTGCGACGCGGTGGCCGTGGTGGCGACCGAGACGCCGCGCATCGCCGATGCCATCGGCGCGCTCAGCGCGGCGCGGATCCCGGTGGTGACACTGGTGGGAGACGCGGCACCCGATCTGCGGGCGGCCTATGTCGGCATCGACAATATAATGGCCGGGCGCACCGCCGGACGGCTGATCCGTCTGGCCCATATCGCACGGCCCGCCTCGGCGCCCGGGCTGATCCTGCCGGTGATCGGGGCACTCAGTGCCCGCGACCACCGCGACCGGCTGGAGGGTGCGCGGGCGGTCCTTGACGGCGGGCCGCAGCTTTTGCCCCCCGTTGCGGTGGATGACCGCCATGACCTGATGCGCGCCCGCGTGTCGGATGCGCTGCAACAAAACCCCGGCATCACCGGCATCTATTCCATCGGCGCCGGCAATCGCGGGCTGATCGAGATCCTGGCGCAGCGACCGGATGCGCGCCCCTTCACCATCATGCATGACCTGACCCCCACCACCCGTTATGGCCTTGAATCCGGCCTTGTCGATGCGGTGATCGACCAGAAACCGGCGCAGGAGGTCGCGCTGACGGTGGATGTGATGAAGGCGCTCTCGGATGGGCGCGGCCTGCCCGACCCCAGCCGCGACATCACACCGACCATCTTTCTGAAAGACAATCTGCCGGCCGCCCCGAATGCGGCGCCGCTGGCCGCCCTATCTGAACATTTGCCCATAGGAGAGACCCGTTGAGCGGTTATTTCGACACCATCGCCCCGGTGAAATTCACCCCCGATGCGGAGGGCCTCGCCTACCGTCACTACAACCCCGATGAGGTGGTTCTGGGCAAACGGATGGAGGATCATCTCCGTTTCGCGGTCGCTTACTGGCATTCCTTCGCCTGGGAGGGTGGTGACCCGTTCGGCGGCCGCACCTTTGAGCGCCCCTGGTTCCCCGCCGATACGATGGAGCTTGCCCGGCTGCGCGCCGATGAGGCTTTTGATCTCTTCCGCATCCTCGGCGTGCCCTACTACTGTTTCCACGACCATGATGTGCGCCCAGAAGGCAGTTCCTTGCGCGAAAGCCGCGCCCGGCTGGAAGAGATCGCCGATTATTTCCAGGCGAAGATGGAGGCCGGCGGACCGAAGCTGCTCTGGGGCACCGCGAACCTCTTTACCAATCACCGCTTTATGTCGGGCGCGGCCTCAAATCCCGATCCCGATATCTTCGCCTATTCCGCATCCATCGTGCGCGGTGTGATGGAGGTGACCCATCGTCTGGGCGGTGAGAACTACGTCCTCTGGGGCGGGCGCGAGGGGTATGAGACGCTCCTGAACACCGATCTCGGCCAGGAACTCGACCATATGGGTCGCTTTCTGAACCTCGTTGTCGAGCATAAGCACAAGATCGGCTTCAAAGGCACCATCCTGCTGGAGCCGAAACCGCAAGAGCCGACCAAGCATCAATATGATTTCGACGTCGCCACCTGCTACGGTTTCCTGAAACGCTACGGCCTTGAAAACGAGGTCAAACTGAATATCGAACAGGGGCATGCGATCCTCGCCGGCCACAGTTTCGAACATGAGCTGGCGCTGGCGCGGACGCTGGGCCTTCTCGGCTCCATCGACATGAACCGGAACGACTACCAGTCCGGCTGGGATACCGATCAGTTCCCGAACAATGTGCCCGAAACCGCGCTGGCCTATTATGAGGTGCTGAAAGCGGGCGGCTTCACCACCGGCGGCACCAATTTCGACGCAAAAGTCAGGCGCCAGTCGCTGGATGCGGAAGACCTGGTCGCCGCCCATGTCGGCGCAATGGATGTCTGCGCCCGCGGGTTGAAAGCGGCGGCAAAAATGCTGGAAGAGGGTCGGCTGGAGGCCGCACGCGCCGCACGCTATGCCGGCTGGCAGCGGCCGGAGGCCCAGGCGATGCTGGCTCCCGAAGCCACCCTGGCCGGCATCGCCGATCATGCCGAGGCCGCCGGGCTTGACCCGCAGCCAGTCTCTGGCCGCCAGGAAGTGCTTGAAAACCTTGTCAATCGCTACGTCTGAGAGAGGGGAAGCCATGAAAACCATCAAAGGGCCGGGCCTCTTCCTCGCGCAATTCGCGGGCGATGCGGCACCGTTCAACTCCTGGGACAGCATCACGAAATGGGCCGCCGAAATCGGCTATAAAGGCGTCCAGGTGCCCAGCTGGGATGCGCGCTTCATCGACCTCGACAAAGCGGCCTCAAGCAAGGATTACTGCGACGATTTCCTCGGCGTGGCGCGTGCGAACGGCGTCGAGGTGACCGAGCTTTCCACCCATCTCCAGGGCCAGCTGGTCGCCGTGCATCCGGCCTATGATGAAGGCTTTGACGGCTTTGCGGCGCCGCATGTGCGCGGCAATCCGAAGGCGCGGCAGGAATGGGCGGTAACTCAGGTCAAAAATGCCCTGACCGCCAGCAAAAACATGGGCCTGACGGCGCAGGCGGCGTTTTCCGGCGCACTGGCCTGGCCCTATGTCTATCCCTGGCCGCAGCGCCCGGCGGGCCTGGTGGAAACCGCCTTTGACGAACTGGCGCGGCGCTGGAAGCCGATCCTCGACCATGCCGACGGGTGCGGCGTCGATATCTGCTACGAGATCCATCCGGGCGAAGATCTGCATGACGGCATCACCTATGAGATGTTCTGGGAGCGCACCGGCAACCATCCCCGCGCCTGCATGCTCTACGACCCCTCGCATTATGTGCTGCAATGCCTGGATTACCTCGACAATATCGACATTTACCGCGACCGCATCCGGATGTTCCATGTCAAGGATGCCGAGTTCAACCCGACCGGGCGGCAGGGCGTCTATGGCGGCTTCCAGTCCTGGGTGAACCGGGCGGGTCGGTTCCGCAGCCTCGGCGATGGCCAGGTCGATTTCGGTGCGGTGTTTTCCAAAATGGCCGCCAATGATTTCGACGGCTGGGCGGTTGTCGAATGGGAATGCGCGCTGAAACACCCCGAAGACGGCGCGCGCGAGGGGGCGGAGTTTGTGAAACACCACATCATCCGCGTCACCGACAAGGCTTTTGATGATTTCGCGGATGGTGGCACCGATGAGGCCGCCAATCGCCGCATGCTGGGGATCTGAAACAATGGCAAAGATCAGACTCGGCATGGTCGGCGGCGGCAAGGATGCCTTTATCGGCGCCGTTCACCGCATCGCGGCGCGGATCGACGGTGATTATGACCTGGTGGCCGGCGCATTGTCCTCGACGCCCGCGCGCGCGCGCGAAAGCGGCGCGGCGCTTGGGCTGGACCCGGCGCGCTCTTATGGCAGCTATGAGGAAATGGCGGAGAAAGAGGCCGCCCGCCCCGACGGGATCCGCGCGGTTTCCATCGTCACGCCAAACCATATGCATGCCGGCCCGGCGATTGAATTCCTCAAACGCGGCATTCATGTCATCTGCGACAAGCCGCTGACCGCCACGATGGAAGACGCGCTGGCGCTGGAAGCGGCGGCGAAGGCGTCAAAAGCGCTGTTCATCCTGACCCATAATTACACCGGCTATCCGATGATCCGCCAGGCCCGCGACATGGTGGCGAGCGGAGAGCTGGGAAAGATCCGCGTCGTTCAGGTTGAATATGCCCAGGACTGGCTGACCGAAGAGGCCGGCGCTGATAACAAACAGGCCGACTGGCGCACCGATCCGGCGCGTTCGGGTGCGGGCGGCGCGATTGGTGACATTGGCACCCACGCCCACAATCTTGCCTGTTTCGTGACCGGGCTTGCGGTCGAAAGCCTCGCCGCCGATCTGCAAAGCTTCGTGCCGGGGCGCCGGGTCGATGACAATGCCAATATCCTTCTCAGGATGCAGGGTGGCGCGCGCGGCGTCCTTTGGTGCAGCCAGGTGGCGCCGGGCTGCGAGAATGCGCTGCGGCTCCGGGTCTTCGGCGAGAAAGGCGGGCTGGAATGGGCGCAGGAGGATCCGAATTACCTCTGGTTCACCCCCTTCGGTCAGGCGAAACGGCTGCTGACCCGGCGCGGTGCCGGGGCGAATGCAGCGGCGAATGCGGTCAGCCGGACGCCTGGCGGCCATCCCGAGGGCTACCTTGAGGGCTTTGCCAATATCTATGCCGGCGCCGCCCGCGCCATCCGCGCCGCAGATGCCGGCGAAACGCCCGATACCGCGCTTTTGCCCGGGATCAGCGCCGGGATCGACGGGATGCGGTTCATCACCGCCGCGATCCGCTCCTCGCAAGAGAATGCCGCATGGGTGGCGCTGTGACGGAACCCGTCCTCTCGCTGTCCGGGGTCAGCCGCAGCTTTGGCCCGATCGAGGTGCTGCATGGCATCTCTCTCGCGCTGGCACCTGGCCGGGTTCATGCGCTGATCGGCGAGAATGGCGCCGGGAAATCGACCACGATGAAGATCCTCGCAGGATATCAGCCGCCCTCGTCGGGCGATGTGCTGCTGGATGGAAGGCCGGTCGCTTTCGCCTCGATGGGCGAGGCCGAGAGGCTGGGGATCTCGATGATCCATCAGGAATTCAACCTCGCGGAACAGCTGACGGTCGAGGAGAACATCTTCCTCGGGCGAGAGCTGAAACGCGGGCTTTTCCTCGACAAGGCGGCGATGCGGGCGCAATCGCGGGCCCTTCTCGACCGGCTGCAATGTCGGGTGGCAACGGATCGTCCGATCTCGGATCTGTCGAATTCCGACAAGCAGATGGTCGAGATCGCCAGGGCACTCTCACGCGAGACCCGCGTGCTGATCATGGATGAGCCGACCGCCGTGCTGACCAGGGCAGAAACCAGTATCCTGATGGAACAGGTCCGGGCCTTGCGGGCGGCGGGGACGGCCGTTCTTTTCACCTCGCACAAGCTGGATGAGGTGAAAGAGATCGCCGATGATCTGACCATCATGCGCGATGGTGCGGTGGTCTGGTCCGGCCCGGCCTCGGAACTGGACGAACATGGCATGGCCGAGGCCATGGTCGGGCGCGAGATGTCGCAGCTTTACCCCGCCAAAGACGGCTCGCCCGGCGAGGTGGTGCTGGATGTCTCGGGCCTGACTGTGCCGGGCTATGCCGAAGATATCAGCTTCACCCTGCGCGCGGGCGAGATCCTCGGCATTGCCGGGCTGATCGGGTCGGGACGGACCGAGACCTTCGAGGGGCTGGCCGGCCTGCGCCCGGCGAGTGGCGCGGTGCGGATCAAGGGCCGCCCCGTCACCATCCGCCACAACTGGGAAGCGCTGGATCTGGGCCTGTGCTACCTGACCGAAGACCGCAAGACGCGGGGGCTCTTGCTGCAAAAGGGTATGCGCGAGAACCTGACGCTGCAGGCTTTGCACCGCTTCAGCCACGGGCTGCTCGACACCCGCGCCGAAGAGGCCGCGCTGGACCGCGCGATCCGCGATTTCGACATTCGCGGCTCGCGCGAGGTGACGGTCGGGCATCTCTCGGGCGGCAATCAGCAGAAACTCCTCTTCGCGAAAACCATGCTCTCGGACCCGCAGATCATCGTGATCGACGAACCGACCCGTGGCATCGACATCGGCACCAAACAACAGATGTATGAGTTCATCCGAGGCCTCGCCCGCGAAGGCCGCGCCATCGTGGTGATCTCATCGGAAATGCAGGAGGTCATCGGCCTTGCCGACCGCGTTCTGGTGATGCGCCAGGGCCGGATCGCGGGCGAGCTGACCACAGACACAATCACCGAGGATGCCATCGTGCGCCTCGCCATGGGGGTCGGAGAACCAAAGCCGGTCGCCCTCGCAAAGGAGTTGACGGAATGAGTACTGCCGCTGCCTCACCGCGCAAAGTGCAGATGAGCGTGATCGGCCCGGTTCTGGCTCTGGTGATCCTGGTGATCGCGGGCGCCTTGATGAACCCGAATTTCCTTGGCCTCGACAATATCACCAATGTTCTGGCGCGGTCTGCCTTTATCGGCATCATCGCGGTGGGGATGACCTTTGTGATCACCTCGGGGGGGCTCGATCTGTCGGTGGGCTCGATGGCGGCGTTTATCGCCGGGCTGATGATCCTTGTGATGAACAAGCTCCTGCCCTCGATGGGGGTGGGCGTGCCCATCGTGCTGGTCGGCATGGGGGTGGCGCTGCTTGCGGGGATCGTGGCGGGGCTGATCAACGGGCTGTTGATCACCCGCCTCGGGATCGAGGCTTTCATCGTCACGCTGGGCTCGATGGGGATCTATCGCAGCCTCGTCACCTGGCTTGCCGATGGCGGCACGCTGAGCCTCGATTTCGGCCTCCGGACCTTTTATCAGCCGGTTTATTACGGCGGCATCTTCGGCGTGACCTGGCCGATCATCGTCTTTGCCCTGGTGGTGATCATGGGCGAGATGCTGATGCGCTCCACCGCCTTTGGCCGCCATTGCGCCGCCATTGGCTCGAATGACCAGGTGGCGAAATATTCCTCCGTGCGCGTCGGGCGCGTGCGGCTTCTGACCTATGTGATGCTCGGCGCCCTGGTTGGCGTCGCGGTCATCATGTATGTGCCGCGCCTCGGCTCGGCCTCATCCGCCACCGGCCTTTTGTGGGAGCTGGAGGCGATTGCCGCCGTCATCATCGGCGGCACGGCCCTCAAGGGCGGTTTCGGCCGCGTCTGGGGCACGGTTGTGGGTGTGCTGATCCTCGTGCTGATCGGCAATCTGCTGAACCTGACGGATTACGTCTCGCCCTATCTGAACGGAGCAATCCAGGGCGCGATCATCGTTCTCGCTGTCGTCTTGCAGCGTGGAAGCAAAGCGGGCCAGTGACCCCTGGCCACCATCATCTCAAGGGAGGAGAGACTATGAAACATTTCGTATCGGCACTTGCGCTGGCCGTGGCCATGGGTGGCCCCGCGCTGGCTCAGGACACCAAGGTGATCGGCGTGTCGATCCCGGCGGCAACCCATGGCTGGGCGGGCGGCATGAACTACTTCGCCCAGGTCACTGTTGACCGGCTGGAAGCGGCCTATCCCGAGCTGGATTTCGTGCTCGCCACCGCATCCGATCCGGCCAAACAGGTCAATGACATCGAGGACATGCTGGCCACCCGCAAGATCAATGCGCTCGTGGTGCTGCCCTTTGAATCCGAGCCGCTGACCGGCCCGGTGCAGAATGTCAAAGCCTCGGGTGCCTGGGTCACGGTGGTGGATCGCGGTCTTGCGGTCGAGGGCATCGAAGATCTCTATGTCGCAGGCGACAATCCCGGCTTTGGCCGCGTCGCGGGCGAGTTTATGAAGTCCAACATGCCCGATGGCGGCAAAATCGTCGTGCTGCGCGGCATCCCCACGACCATCGACAATGAGCGTCTCGAAGGCTTCCAGAAGGCCATCGAAGGATCGGGGATCGAAGTTCTGGCCGCCGAGCATGGCAACTGGAACCGCGACAACTCCTTCACCGTGATGCAGGACTTCCTGTCGAAATATCCGGAAATCGACGCGGTCTGGGCCTCGGATGACGATATGGCACTTGGCGCGCTGGCCGCGATCGAGGCGGCTGGCCGCAAGGACATCAAATTCGTGCTTGGCGGCGCCGGCATGAAAGAGATGGTCAAGCGCACCATGGACGGCGATGCGATGATTCCGGCAAACGTCACCTACCCGCCGGCAATGATCGCCACCGCCATCGAGATCACCGCCGTCGGCCTCGTGTCGCAGGCGCCGGTCTCAGGCGATTTCATCATCGGCTCGGTGCTGGTCACCCCGGAGAATGCGGCAACCTACTACTATCCCGACAGCCCGTTCTGAGCTTGAACTGACCCCTGCCCCGGCCGTATTGCGGCCGGGGTATCCTTTTGCAGCGAGGCGGATATGTATCTCGGACTGGACCTTGGCACTTCGGGCATTCGGGCGCTTTTGATGGATGCGGGGCAGCGGATCATCGGATCTGCCAGCGCTTCGACGCCGGTTTCGCGCCCGCATCCGGGCTGGTCGGAACAGGATCCCGCGCTCTGGACCGGCGCCTGCCAGGAGGCCGTGGCGGCACTGCGCGCAGCCCATCCGGCAGAATTCGCCGCCATTCGCGGCATCGGCCTGTCGGGTCATATGCATGGCGCCACACTCTTCGACCGCGCCGACCAGGCGCTGCGCCCCTCGATCCTGTGGAACGACACCCGCGCAAGCGTCGAGGCCACCGCGATGGATACCGACCCACAGTTCCGCCAGGTGACCGGCAATATCGTCTTTCCGGGCTTTACGGCGCCGAAACTGGCCTGGGTCGCGAAACACGAGCCCGGGATTTTCGCCCGCACGGCGATGGTTCTCCTGCCGAAAGACGCGCTGCGTCTCTGGCTGACGGGTGAGCATATTTCCGAAATGTCGGATGCCGCCGGCACGAGCTGGCTCGATTGCGCGGCGCGCGACTGGTCGGATGACCTGCTGGCGGCGACCGGGCTGACGCGCGACCAGATGCCCCGCCTTGTCGAGGGTTCGGCCCCTGGTGGCGCGCTGCGGGCAGAATTGCTGGCCGAATGGGGCCTGACCGGCCCGGTGATCGTCGCAGGCGGCGCCGGTGACAATGCCGCCTCGGCCATCGGTATGGGCACCATCCGCGAAGGCCAGGCCTTCGTCTCGCTGGGCACTTCCGGCGTGATCTTTGCGGCGAATGACGCCTTCCGCCCGCTGGCGGAAAGCGCTGTTCATGCCTTTTGCCATGCGCTGCCAAACCGCTGGCATCAGATGGGCGTGATCCTTTCCGCCACCGACGCGCTGAACTGGTATGCCGGCATCACCGGCGCCAGTGCCGCCGATCTCTCGCGGGAACTGGGCGACGACCTGGTGGTCCCGGGTTCGGCCACCTTCCTTCCCTATCTCTCGGGCGAGCGCACACCGCATAATGACGCAAAGATCCGGGGCGCCTTTACCGGGCTCGGGCACGAATCTGACCGCAAGGCCCTGACCCGGGCGGTGATGGAGGGCGTCGCCTTCGCGCTGAAAGACAACCTGACTGCGCTGCGCCAGGCCGGCGCCCGGATCGACCGGGTCACGGCGGTCGGCGGCGGCTCGAATTCCGCCTATTGGCTGAAGGTGATCGCGACCACTTTGGGCGTGCCGGTCGATCTGCCGGTCGGTGGCGATTTCGGCGCCGCTTTCGGCGCGGCGCGGCTTGGCCTGATGGCGGCAACCGGGGAAAGCCCCGAAAGGGTTTGCACCGCCCCCGAAACCAAAGCCAGTATCGCTCCCGAAGCCGGCCTCACCGCCGCGTTCGAGGATGCCTGGGCGCGCTATCGCAGCCTCTACCCCGCGCTGGCGGGGTAAGGGTTACAAGAGGTCCTCTTCCTCGCCCGAAACATCCACGCCCAACGCCTCAAGCCCGGATTCAAGGTTTTCCGGCAGATGCGGCATCCCCATCAGGTAATCTGCGGTGGGGGTGGTCGCCTCGGTATAGGCGGTGCGCAGCGCCTCGGCGTAGTCTTCGGTCTCGAAAGCGCCGCGCCCGACCCAGGCAATGGCGGTCAGATGCGCCTTTTCCTCATCATTCAAGCCGTCGATAAAGGCGTAAAGCTGCGCCTCGCCCGCCGGGCCTTCGCGCGACAGGAAGATCACCTGCACCACCTTGCTGGGAGAGATTTCGATCATGGGACACCTCCTGCAGGTATGATCCCGCTTTGACCTTCAGGTTGCAAGCGCCGGATGCATCAGTGCGAAGGCGATGCCATAAGCCAGCGAGCCTGCCAGCGTCGCCACCACCACCGAACGGCGTGGCAGGAAGGCCAGCACCGTGATCAGAACGCCCATCGCCAGCGGCACCAGGTCGGTCTGCTCCGGCCACAGACGCGGCAAAGCCGAGGCGACAAACAGCGTCGCAATCGCCGCTGGCCCGGTCGAGGCCAGGAACCCCGCCATCAGCCCCCCAGGCCGTGCCTCGCCCCGCATCAACAGGATCGGCAACGCGCGAAAGCCCCAATTGGCCAGCCCCGCCAGCACCGCCATCAAAATCAGATCCGGGTTCATCCGCGCCCCCTGAACAGCCCGCCCAAAAGCCCGCCCGCCATGCCGGCCAGCGCGCCGCAGATCATCCCCGCGAGGATCCCGACCGTCCCCGACCAGAAGACCGTGCCGAGAACCGTCGCCACCACAGCGATCACAATCGCCGGCAAAGCCGCCCTCGACAGGATCGACAGCAAAAGCGCCAGAAACAGCGCCGAGAGCATGAAATCCAGCCCCGCGCTCACCGCAGGCCAGCCATCCAGCGCGCCGCCACCGGCAAATGCCCCAACCGCCGTGCCCGCAACCCAGGAGATATAGGCGGCCAGCCCGAGCCCGAACATATATCCTTCCGAGAAACGCTGTCCCCGCGCCAGCGCCCCAAGCGCCTGGCCGAAAACCTCATCCGTCAACCCCCAGGCCCAGGCCCAGGCATATCGGCGAGAGCCGTCCTGACCCGCCTCCTTCATCAGCGCGGGTCCATAAAGCACATGCCGCACATTCATCGCGATCAGGGTGAAAGCCGCCACCAGCACCGGTGCTCCGCCGGCAACAAGGCTCAGCGCCAGAAACTGCGAGGCACCCGCATAGATCACCAGCGACAGCATCACCGCCTCGGCCTGCCCCAGCCCCGCCCGGGTCGCAGCGACCCCAAAAGAAAAGGCAATCGGAAAATAGCCCATAACAATGGGCAAGGCAGCCAGCAGGCCGCCGCGAAAAGAGGCTGTTTTCTCACTCATGGCCGCAAACCGCTATCCCGCCACGCGGCCAAAGTCAAAACCCGCCCGCCCTTTTGTTGTGTAACCAATTAACCCGCAGTGTTACCAATGAGGCCGCAATGGCTGGCTGAAGGCGGCTATTTCCGGGATTTGCTGGTGTAAGCCAGGATCAGGCGGTTGAGGGCTGCGCTGTGGCGTGGTTGAAGCGCTGCCACCACCTGCCGATGGAGGACCGCGAGACCCGACGCTCGGCGGGAAATGAGGCGCGAACTGCGCTCACGATCTGATCATAGGTCTGGCTGTCGATCCGGTCGAGGATGAAGGCCCTGAGTTCCGGGTCAGCTTCGCTTCCGGGTGGGTGCCCGCTGCGGTGCTGCGCCCGCCATTCGGCTGGATTTAAACCATTGTTTAAAATGGATTTAAACTGACCCTGAGGCACGGCTGAAAGCGCTGTCCTGTTGTTCTGCGCCCGTCCGATATCTGCGGCGACCTCCTGTGCCATTTTGGACAGACGACAAGCCACGGCAAAACCCTTTGTCATTGGCAGCAGGGCCTTGTGTCCAGCAACAGTGCGTCCCACTCAGGAGGAGCTGCGCAAAGCGACTGAACCTCTGCAATCATGTGGGAGAAGGTATCAGGCGCCCAGGTCAATGAGAAAAACCGTTCCTGTGGCCTGCCGCCAGGCCGGATAAGATTGAACCTGTCGGCGTCAAAACATTCTCCAATCGTTGCATTCTCCCCTGAAGCGCCCAGGTGATGGCTGTCGCAGACAGTGCCAGAGTTTCCCCCGGTTTTCCCCGGGCAACTTGCCAATCAACTTTGATCGGCGGACATAGCCCCCTGCGCGCTGCCCGTGATAGGGATCAGGGCCATCATCTTCTCTCGCGCAGTCAGGGATGATTGGGCAGTTCGACCCCGGCCTCCACCGTCAGCGTCTGACGCGCGACCGCACAGAGAATGCGCACATTCCGCTTGGAGCGACCCTTCGCCAGAAGGCCACGCACGACCCCGGCCAGTTTGCCAGCAATCTGATCCTGCACATCTTCTGGAGGGCCGCATCCCGTGTCCCGCGCGCGGCTGATCCGCACCCGCCGCTGCCCACGATCACTGCGAGAGCCGGGAACCACGCCGGAAACATCACCCTCCGCCGCGTTGCGCCAGTCATAAAGCATCCGCTGTTTCACCTGGGTCCAGCTGCTGCCAATCTGGTGCGCGGGCCGCGCCGCCAGATCGCGGAACGCTTGTGCCGTTCGGGAGAACCCGGCCGCATCCGAAGCACAGGTGAGATGACCCGGTATTTGTCGGCGGCAACGGCAATCTGCCAGGGCTCGGCACGGCCTTTAAGGCGCTCTTCAATGGTCGTTGAAGGCAGGGTTGCAGAGAGGCCAGGAAGCTCGCGCAAGGAAGAATCGCGAAGCCGAACGTCAAGCGCCCACACATTCCCATTTGCGCCACCGCGCTGACCGGGACTCTGTGAAACTGGCAGGCGCAAACCGCACCAATTCCGGGCTTCAGCGGCTTTGTGAAAGGCGGTCTGTGCCGCCCGCAGGCCTATTCCGATGCGGGATGCAAACTCGGTTGGGGTAATGAGGAGGGTGTGGCGGTCGTCATACTGTTGTTCTGGCCTCTGCCAGAAAACACGCCGCCAACACCCTCGCCCGTGGCCCATTCCTCGCACCGGATAGCGCAAGCGTAACCGATTGACGCACAAAACTGTGCTCGTTGCAGAACCTGGCCAACGAAGTCCCGCGCTGCACCAAATGCGCTCGCACGGCCTTCAATAGCTCATCAGAGGCTGTATCAATGTGTAACATGGCGTGGCATTTTGCGCCTTGAATTGGGCGCATTGCAACATGCCAAGGCGGACCCATCATGTCGAGTGACGTGACCGAAAAGATCGAACTTTTGAAGCAACGGTTCTCTGCTTCGACAGATCAAGGGCTGGCTGAGGCGCTTCGCTGAGGGCGAAGCACTGTGACAAGTTGGCGGCTTCGCGGAGCCATGCCCGCGCGTTATGAGGCTCTGGCTCAGGGCCAGGCAGGCTTCATGCCGGACTTTACGGATGAAACTTGGACAGAAGTAGATCATGCCGCCGTCAACTTGGCTCTTCTGCGACTAATCAAGGGGCCTGAGACAGAAATCACCAACTACCGCGCATTTCTCTCGAAGCGTAGCCAACTAAGTGGATACAGGGCCGTAGCTGCCAGGCGGGCATGGCCAGATATCACTGCCCGCCTGGCAGAAGAGACGATGACCAGCGCGCTCCGGTGCATGAATCTGATTGCTTACGATGAGTTTTTCGCGTCCGAGGCATAGTTGCGTCAATCGCTGCGCCGAGGCATAATACCGTCAACAAAATCAATAACTTACAGATCGCGGCAGCACAACCAATTACGCCACGATAAAGTTGCATAACCAGCTGAAATATATAGGCTTTACGCGCAACATCCGATTGGCGCAAATTGCCGATCAATTAGTCGCGCTTCACTTTCATCTGTCCTCAAATATCCTCGGGGGGAGGAAGCGGCGCCAGCCGCTTCCCGGGGGGCAGACAGCCCCCCGCCTTTTTCAACCGGACCGGTCGACAGCCCGCCGCACCTGATCGGCCCTCACTCCGCCGCGTCGAGATAGCTCTCCAGCGGCGGGCAGGTGCAGACAAGGTTCCGATCACCATAGACATTGTCGATCCGCCCCACCGGCGGCCAGTATTTATCGACCCGGAAGGCGGCGGGTGGGAAACAGCCCTGCTCACGCGAGTATTTGCGATCCCAGTCCGCCACCAGATCCTGCACCGTATGGGGGGCAAAGCGCAGCGGGCTGTCTTCCGCCGAAATCTCGCCTGCCTCCACCGCCCGGATCTCCTGGCGGATCGCCAGCAGCGCGGTGATGAAACGGTCGATCTCGGCTTTGGTCTCGCTCTCGGTCGGCTCCACCATCAGCGTCCCCGAGACCGGCCAGGACATGGTCGGCGCGTGGAAACCATTGTCGATCAGACGCTTGGCGATGTCATCCACCGTGACGCCATGATCGGCAAAGGGCCGCGTGTCCAGAATGCACTCATGCGCCACCCGGCCGCGATTGCCCATGTAAAGGACCTCATAGGCTCCTTTCAGCCGCGCCGCGATATAGTTCGCGTTCAGAATAGCCACCCGCGTCGCCTGCGTCAGGCCTTCGCCGCCCATCATCAGACAATAGGCCCAGGAGATCAGCAGGATCGAGGCCGAGCCATAAGGCGCCGCCGAGACCGGCCCTGCATCCGTCTCGCTGACCCCCGCCGGATCCCCCGGCAGATGCGGCGCCAGATGCGCACGCACCCCGATCGGCCCCATGCCGGGCCCGCCGCCGCCATGCGGAATGGCAAAGGTCTTGTGCAGGTTCAGGTGGCTCACATCGCCGCCAATCTCACCCGGTTTCACCAGCCCCACCATCGCATTCATATTGGCGCCGTCGATATAGACCTGACCGCCATGATCATGGGTGATCTTGCAGACCTCGCGCACGGTCTCCTCGAACACGCCATGGGTCGAGGGATAGGTGATCATACAGGCTGCAAGCCGGTCGCCGGCTTTTGCCGCCTTGTCGCGGAAGTCATCCAGATCGACATCGCCATTCGGCGAGGCCTTCACCACCACGACCTCCATCCCCGCCATCTGCGCCGAAGCCGGATTGGTGCCATGCGCCGATACCGGGATCAGGCAGATCCGCCGGTCATGCTCTCCGCGCGCCTTGTGATAGGCAAGGATCGTCAGCAGCCCGGCATATTCACCCTGCGCACCGGAATTCGGCTGCATCGAAAAGGCCTCATAGCCGGTGATCTCGCAGAGTTTCGCGGTCAGATCAGCAATCGCCTCCTGATAGCCCGCCGCCTGATCCTTCGGCACAAACGGGTGCAACGAGCCGAATTCAGGCCAGGTGATGGGCATCATCTCGGCCGCCGCATTCAGCTTCATCGTGCACGATCCCAGCGGGATCATCGCCCGGTCCAGCGCCAGATCGCGATCCGACAGGCGCCGCATATAGCGCATCATCTCGCTCTCGGCCCGGTTCATATGGAAGACCGGATGGGTGAGATAGTCGCTGGTCCGGAGCATCTCTTCCGGAAAGCCCAGCCCCGCCCGATGCGGCGGCACGCCTTCGATCCCGAAGGCCCGCAGAACACGGCTGAGCACCTCTTCCGAGGTGGTCTCATCCAGGCTGATCCCGATCCGGTCATTGCCGATTTTGCGGAAGTTCAGCCCCTCATTGCGGGCCGCCGCCAATATCCCGGCCTGGCCCACGCCGACCTCAACCGTGATCGTATCGAAAAACGCCTTCGGCGCCACTTTCGCCCCGGCGGCCTTCAGCGCCCTGGCCAGACGCTGGGTCAGGAAATGCACCCGCTCGGCAATCGCCCTGAGGCCTTTCGGCCCGTGGAACACCGCATACATCGAAGCCATCACCGCCAGCAATGCCTGCGCCGTGCAGACATTCGACGTCGCCTTTTCGCGCCGGATATGCTGCTCGCGGGTCTGCAGGGACAGCCGGTAAGCCCGCGTCCCATGGCTGTCGATCGAGACACCAACAATCCGCCCCGGCATATTGCGCTTCAGCTCATCGCGACACGCCATAAAGGCCGCATGCGGGCCACCATAGCCCATCGGCACGCCAAAGCGCTGCGACGAGCCAATCGCAATATCCGCCCCCATCGCACCCGGCTCTTTCAACATGCACAAAGCCAGCAGATCGGTCGCCACAATCGCCAGCGCTTTATGCGCATGCAGATGGCCGATTTTCGCGGTGAAATCCGTCACATGCCCGTAAGACCCCGGATACTGGAAGATGGCGCCAAACACGCCCGAAGGATCCAGCAAACCGACATCGCCCTCGATGATCTCGATCCCCAAAGGCTCGGCCCGGGTGCGGATCACCGCGATGGTCTGCGGATGGCAGAAGCGGTCTACAAAGAAGGCCTTCGCCTTCGACTTGGCCGAACGCTCGGCAATCGCCATCGCCTCGGCCGCCGCGGTCGCCTCATCCAGCAGGCTCGCATTGGCAACGTCGAGGCCGGTCAGATCGCAGATCATGGTCTGGTAATTCAACAATGCCTCAAGGCGGCCCTGGGCGATCTCGGGCTGGTAAGGCGTATAGGCGGTATACCAGGCCGGGTTTTCCAGAATATTGCGCTGGATCGCCGGCGGCGTGACGGTGCCGTAATAGCCCTGCCCGATCAGCGAGGTCATCACCCGGTTCTTCGCCGCGACCTCCTTCATCCTCAAAAGCAGCTCATGCTCGGCCAGCGGCGCCCAGGACAGTGCATCCGCCTGCCGGATCGAAGCCGGCACCGTCTCGGCAATCAGCGCCTCCAGCGAGGCCGCGCCCACCGCCTTCAGCATCTCCGCCATCTCGGCCGGAGACGGCCCGATATGGCGACGATTCGCAAAATCATAGGGGTTATAGTCGGTCGGAGTGAAACTCATCGCGCACCTCCGGACAGCAAAGGAAGCCCCCGGCCCCCTCTTCATCTGTCCTTAAATATCCCAGGGGGTCCGGGGGACTGGTCCCCCGGCGTTCAGTTCGGTCCGGGGGGACTGCCCCCCGGCCCTCAGAAAACCCGCACCGGCCTCAGCCGATGAAGTCCTTATACTCGTCCTCATCCATGAACTGATCCACCACGGTCAGATCATCGACCTTCAGCCTGAAGAACCAGGCCGCGCCCAGCGGATCCTCATTCACCAGCCCCGGATTGTCCGACAGCGCCTCATTCACCGCGACAATCTCGCCCTCAACCGGGGCAAGGATATCCGATGCCGCCTTGACACTCTCGATCACCGAGACCTCATCCCCGGCCGCCACCTGCGTCCCGGCCTCGGGCAATTCGACAAACACCACATCGCCCAATGCCTCGGCCGCATGTTCGGTGATTCCGACCACGATCAGGTCGCCCTCGACGCGCAGCCATTCATGTTCCTTGGTGAATTTCATTTCTCAGATCCCCTGGGACTTAACGTTTATAACGGGTTGGATGGAAAGGCGTGGCCGCAACCACAACCGGAAGCTTCTTGCCGCGCAGCTCTGCCTCCAGCGCGGTGCCGTCTGTAGCAAAGGCGTTTGCGACATAGCCCATCGCAATGGGCGCCTGGACCGAAGGGCCAAAGCCGCCCGAGGTGATTGCGCCCAGCGGCGTACCATCGGTGGCAAAAAGCGCCACCCCTTCGCGCATCGGCGCGCGGCCCTCGGGGCGCAGACCAACCCGTTTGCGCGACGGACCATCGGCAAGCTCAGCCAGGATACGGGCCTCACCCGGGAACCCACCTGCCCGCGCACCACCGGCGCGGCGCGCCTTCTGGATCGCCCAGGTCAGATCGGCTTCGACCGGGCTCGTCGTCTCATCGATATCATGGCCGTAAAGGCAAAGCCCGGCCTCCAGCCGCAGGCTGTCGCGCGCACCCAGACCGATCGGCGCCACCCCCTCCAGCACCAGCAGTGCCCGCGCCAGATCCTGCGCGCCCCCGACCGGCACCGAAATCTCGAACCCATCCTCGCCGGTATAGCCCGAACGCGAGATCCAGACCTGCCCGAACACCGTATCGACCGAGGCCACATCCATGAACCGCATCGCCGTCACATCGGGCACCAATACGGCAAGGGCCGCCCCGGCCTGCGGCCCCTGCAGCGCCAGGAGCGCTCGCCCGGTCTGGATGTCGATTTCGGCCACATCGCCCAGATGCGCGCCCAGATGCGCGAAATCATGTGCCTTGCGCGCGGCATTCACCACCAGCAGATAATCGCTGCCGCGATTGGCAAACATCAGATCGTCAAGAATGCCGCCCGTCTCGCTGGTGAAAAGTCCATAGCGCTGCCGCCCCTCGGCCAGACCCAGCACATCGACCGGCATCAGCCGCTCCAGCGCCAGGCCCAGCTCCTCCATCGAGCCTTTCGGGCGCAGCACCACCTGGCCCATATGCGAGACGTCGAACAGCCCCGCTGCCGCGCGAACATGCAGATGTTCCGCCATCACCCCGGCCGGATATTGAACCGGCATCTCATAGCCCGCGAAGGGCACCATTTTCCCGCCAAGCTCCTGATGGAACTCATGCAACGGAAGGCGCAAAAGGTCGGTCAAACCGCCTCTCCCCTTAATCCTCGGCCGAAAATATCCGGCACCGCTCACGGCAGTACCCCTGCCGCCCGGTGCCCCCTCTGTCCCTGCCCGCAATTCGGGGCGCCTGAGATCGTTATCCCTTCGGCGGGCGCCTCACGCGCCACTCTCCAGAGTCTTCCTGTGCAGAAACGGTCCCTTGCGCCTGAGAGTTTACCGGGGCGGTTGCTCCTTCGGCACCGGACCCGCCCTGTCAGGGGCTGCCCGGATTCTCCCGATCCTGCCCGTTCTGACTAACCCGGGGCCACCCTGTCAGGCAAGTGAAATTCTGTATGCGACGGTATCCGCCCTTCAGGCGACATTGACCGGCGCCTTTCGCCGGCGTTTCAGGCGCGTCGTTCAGGCGCGTCTCTCACCGGGCGCCGCAGGCTCCGCCTCCGGCTGGCTGAGCGGCGCGGCCATCGGCACCCCACGGCCCGGCGGCAGATTCGGCCGCGCAATCGCCATCCGGGCAAAGATCACCGCCAGGAGCGCAAAGACCACTCCCCCCAGAGATTGCCCGATCAGCACCCCCTGCGCGCCCCATATCTGCCCGAACCAGACCGCCAGCGGTATGGTGCCGACGGTATGGCGCCCCCAGTTCACCACGGTCGACCAGAAAGGCCGGCCGAGATTGTTGCACACCGCATTGCCGGCAAAGATCACCCCGTTGAAGAACCACATCAGCGCCAGAGGCCCGCAGAACAGGTAAACAATCTCCCGCGTCAGCCCCTGCGCATTGAACAGATCCGCAATCGGCGCACGCAGCAGGAATAAAAGCCCCGAAACGACCAGGATCACGAGGCCGGTAAAGATCAGCGCATCGCGAAAGGTCTGCCGGACCCGGTCCATCCGCCCCGCCCCGATATTCTGGCCGATGATCGGCCCGATGGCGCCGGCCAGTGCGAAAATCACGCCAAAGGCCACCGGCGTCAGCCGCCCGGCAATCGCCATCCCCGCCACTGCCGCCTCGCCAAAGCCCGAGGCCGCGCGGGTCACAAAGGCCTGCCCCACCGGGGTCGCCACCTGGGTAAGGATCGCCGGGACCCCAATCGCCCAGACCGGCGCCATATCGCGCCACACCTGGCGCAGCGAGGGCCGGTCAAAGCCGCCATAACGCCTCACAATCGGGCGGATCGCCATGGTCAGAATGACCGCCCGGCTCACCAGTCCCGCCAGCGCAGCCCCGGTCAGATCCATCCCGAGACCGAAGATCAGCACCGGATCCAGCAGGGCAGTCACCACCGCGCCCCAGACCGTCGCCATCATCGCAGCCCGGGCATCGCCATGGGCGCGCAAAACCGCAGATCCGATCATCCCCAGCATCAGCATCGGCTGGCCAAGGGTCACGATCTGCAGGAAATGCACCGCCAGATCATGGGTTGCGCCCTCCGCCCCCAAAAGCCGCAGCATCGGCGACAGTAAAAGCCAGACCAGAGCCGCAAAGGGCACCCCGAATATCAGCCCCAGCATCATGCCGGTCGTCGCCTTCTCACGCGCGAGCGCCAGATCCCCCTGCCCGATGGCGCGGCTCACCAAAGCCGAGACCGCAATCGACAGCCCGATCCCGAAAGACGTGGTGAAGAACAGAACCGCGCCCGCATAGCCCACCGCCGCCGCCAGCTCGGATCGGCCCAGCCAGGAAATATAGGCCATATTGATCAGGTCGACGACAAACACCGCCATCAGCCCGACCGAGGAGGTCAGCGACATCACCACGATATGGCGGAAAAGACTGCCCTGAACGAATCTCGCCTCAGCCATGCCTCACTCCGGTAAGACAAAGGGGCGCAGCCCGCCCCCTCTTCCCTTTGACAAAAATACTCCCGGGGGGAGGCGCAGGCAAAGCCTGCGACCGGGGGGCAGGCAGCCCCCCGCTGTCGGTGTCAAAGCGCGGGAACACGTTGCAAAAGCGGCAGCAGATCCGACATATCCGGTCCATGCGCCTGGCCGGTCAGGGCCTTCCTCAGCGGCATGAACAGATCCTTGCCCTTGCGGCCCGTCGCGGTCCTGACCTCAGCGGTCCACTGCCCCCAGGTCTCTTTCGTCCAGGGCTTTGCCGGCATAAGCGCGAAAGCCTCGCGGACGAAATCGCGGTCGGCCTCCTCAATCACCGGCTCGGCGCCTTCCGAGAAAAGCGTCCACCACCCCCCCAGATCCGATGGCACGGTGATATTGGCCCTGGCGACAGTCCAGAACTGCTCGGCCTGATCAGCAGGGACGCCAAGCGCCAGGATGCGATCCTTCACCTGATCGAAGGGCCAGGCCTGGACATAATGGCGGGTCAGCGGGAAAAGGTCTGCCGGGTCGAATTTCGTCGGCGCCGCGCCGAAGCTTTCAATGTCGAAACCGTCGGCCAGCTCGTCGATCGAGGAAGCCGGCTCCACCGGTTTCGAAGACCCAAGCCGCGCCATCAGCGACAGGAGCGCCATCGGCTCGACGCCCTGGGCGCGCAGGTCACGCAAGGAAAGCGCGCCGAGACGTTTCGACAGCTCTTCGCCTTTCGGGCCCGACAAGAGCGAATGATGTGCGAAAGCCGGCGGCGTGCCGCCCATTGCTTCCATGATCTGGATCTGCGTCGCAGTATTGGTCACATGGTCGGCACCGCGCACGATATGCGTCACGCCCATTTCCACGTCATCGACTGAGGATGCAAAGGTATACAGAACCTGGCCATCAGCCCGGATCAGCACCGGATCCGACACCGAAGCTGCGTCGATGGAGATATCGCCGATGATCCCGTCATGCCATTCGATGCGGCTCTGATTGAGCAGAAAGCGCCAGTAGCCCACCTTACCCTCGGCGCGGAAGGCGGATTTCTGCTCGTCCGTCAGCCCCAGTGATGCCCGGTCATAGACCGGCGGGCGGCCCATATTCAGCTGTTTCTTGCGCTTGAGGTCCAGCTCGGTCGGGCTTTCAAACGCCTCGTAAAAGCGGCCATTGGCGCGCAGCCTGTCGGCGGCTTCGTGATAGCGGTCATAGCGCGCCGATTGCCGCTCGATGCGGTCCCAATGCAGACCGAGCCAGTCGAGATCCTGTTTCAGCCCGTCGATATATTCCTGTTTCGAGCGCTCCTGGTCGGTATCGTCGAGTCGCAGGATGAAGGTGCCGCCGGCCTTGCGGGCGATCAGGTAATTCATCAGCGCGGTGCGCAGATTGCCGACATGGATATAGCCGGTGGGCGACGGGGCGAAGCGGGTGACGACAGGTTTCGACATGAGCGGATCCTCGGGCAGGCGCGACCGGGCCTGCAAAGCCTTTCCTCTGTCACAGCTGCCCGGTTTTGTCCAGTTTTCAGGGGGCAAAGAAGAGAGGGGGCCAGCCCCCTCGCCCGTTCCGGGCTCACCCCCGGGATATTTATGGACAGATGAAAACGGTTCAGGGTCCGAAAGCGAGCTGGTAGCTGTGGGGGATGAAGCGGAAGCCCGTGCCTTTCGGTTCGGCATAGCCGAGGGCCGGGAAGGGCATATGGTAGCCGATGAAGGGAAGGCGGTCGGCGGCGATCATGCCGAAGATGCGTTTGCGGGTGGCGGCGGCCTCGGTCTTGTCGAGGTCGAACCGGACCTCCCAGTCGGGGTTTTCCAGCGACCAGACATAGTGATTGGCGGTGTCGGCGGTCAGCACCAACAGCTTACCCTCGCTTTCCACCATCCAGGCCATATGGCCGGGAGTGTGGCCATAAGCGGCAAGGGCGGTGATACCGCTTGCCGCCTCGCCGCCATCGGTCACGAATTTCGTCAGCTCGCGCAGCGGGCGGACCTTTTTCTCGAAACCCTCATTCTCCTGCCCGGCCCAATAGTCGAATTCGATCTGCGAGGTGACGTAGCGGGCGCGGGGAAATACCGGCGTAGCGCCGTCCGAGGTAGTCAGCCCGCCGATATGGTCGGCATGCATATGGGTGAGGACCACGACATCAATCTGCTGCGGCGAGATCCCCGCCTGGCCAAGCGCGGCCAGCACGCCTTCGGCCGCCATGCCGGTGTCGAACAGGACCAGCTCCTTGCCGGTATTGACCAGAACCGGGGTGAAAAAATTCACCGCCCGGTCGGCGGGGATGAGGGCGGCCTCGGAGGCGGCGACGAAATCGGCATCCGGGACATTGAGGCCGAACGTGCCCTTCGGATTGGCATTTTCCCCGGTTCCGGCCAGCAGTGTCGTCACCTCGAAAGCGCCATGGCGGAAGCGGCGGAAAAGGCCCCCGCCCGCGCCTTGCAGCTCGGCCTGGGCGCTGGCCTTTTGCGGCAGGCCGGTGGTGACGGCGGCGGCAAAAGGCAGGGCGGCGGTGGCGAACAAGGCGTGGCGGCGGGTCAGTCCGGACATTCGGGTTCCTCTGGGCATATCAGCAGGCTGAGCATTTCAGCAGGCTGGGCATATCGGGCGGAAGGCAGAGCCCGCAGCGGCCATGCGGCCAGCCGGCGGGCTCTGCCCCACAGATAGCCCCTGCATGTGACAGAGGCACATCACAGTCCTGTCAGGCAGGCCGCTTCGGCAAGATCACTCCCACCAGCGATCAACCTCGGAAATTTCCTCATCCGACCAGCCGAAATGATGCGCCAGTTCGTGGATCACCACATGGCCGACCAGTTCTTGCAGCGAGACATTGCCGCGCTCGGCCCATTCATCAAGGATCGGACGGCGGAACAGCCAGACCATATCCGGATGCAGCACCTGGTCGGCGACCGATTTCTCGGTCAGGGGAATACCCTCGTAAAGGCCGGTCAACTCGAACGGATCGCTCAGATCCATCGCCTCCAGCATCTCGTCAGTGGGGAAATCCTCGATCCTCAGCACGACATGGGTGGCCGGCAGCCGCCAGGGTTCCGGCAGGGTCGAAATCGCCTCGCGGGCAAGGCGTTCGATCAGATCAAGCGAGGGCGCGATGGCGTCGGGGGATGGATTTGTCATGGGGTCGAGGATAGCCCGCTGCGACCGGCGGGGAAAGATCTGACCGCAACGTCCGGCAGCCAGGTCTGGCAGCAACGTCTGGCAGCATAGTCTGGCAGCATAGTCTGGCAGCCAGGGATGACGGGGTGGCCCGGCTGGACCGCGCCGCCACTCTCTGCCATTACTGACCGCCAGGTCGGGGCCGCCAGTTCGGGGTCACCACTTCGGGGCCGCAGACAGAGAGTCGCGGCCAAAGGCAGACGGGAGAGCGCGACATGACCTTCGGCAAAGGCCACCATCTGCATCTGATCGACGGCTCGGCCTATATTTTCAGGGCCTATCACGCGCTGCCGCCGCTGACCAAATCCGATGGCACGCCGGTGGGCGCTGTCCAGGGGTTTTCCAACATCCTCTGGGGCGAGATCACGAAGGAGAGGGCGTCAGGTGCCGCCACCCATATCGCTGTGGTGTTCGACCACTCCTCTAAGACCTTCCGCAACGATATCTACCCGGATTACAAGGCCAACCGCCCGCCGCCGCCCGAGGATCTGCGCCCGCAATTTCCGCTGACGCGCGAGGCGACGCGGGCCTTCAACGTCGCCTGTATCGAGCAGCCCGGCTTTGAGGCCGATGACATCATCGCGACGCTGGCGCGGCTGGCGGTGGAGGCCGGAGGCTCTGCCACCATCATCTCATCCGACAAGGATCTGATGCAGCTGGTGCGCCCCGGCGTCGATATTCTGGAGCCGATGAAGAACCGCCAGATCGGCCCGGATGAGGTGTTCGAGAAATTCGGCGTCGGACCGGATCGCGTCGTCGATGTTCAGGCTTTGGCCGGAGACGCGGTCGATAACGTCCCTGGCGCGCCGGGAATCGGGCTGAAAACGGCGGCTTTGCTGATCAACGAATATGGCTCGCTCGAAGCGCTGCTGGAGCGCGCGGGAGAGATCAGACAGCCCAAACGGCGCGAGACGCTGATCGACAATCGCGCCCAGATCCTGACCTCGAAACAGCTTGTGTCGCTGGATGCAGAGGTGCCGCTTGAGGTGACGCTGGATCAGCTGGAAGTGCTGAAACCCGATGCCGAAAAGCTGCTGGCCTTCCTGACCGCGATGGAATTCCGCGGCCTCTCGCGCCGGGTGGCCGAAAAGCTGAAGGTCGAGGCGCCGGTGATCGAGGCGGCGAAGCCTGCGGCCCCGGTCACGCTTGTCGAGAAGCCCGCGATTGATGCGGCGGGCTATATCGCGATCACCGATCATGCCACGCTGGACGCCTGGATCGCCCGCATCCGCGAGATCGGTCATGTTGCGGTCGATACTGAAACCACCTCGCTTGATGAGATGCAGGCGGAGCTGGTGGGGATCTCGCTGTCGGTCGATACCGGCAAAGCGGCCTATATTCCGCTGGCGCATGTGAAGGGTGGCGATGACCTCTTTGGCGCCGCTGAACGGGTCGAGGGGCAGATGGATCCAGGCGAGGTGCTGGCAAAGCTGAAACCCGTGCTGGAAGACGCTGCGATCCTGAAAATCGGCCAGAATATCAAATATGACTGGAAGATTTTCGCGCGCCAGCACCCGCCCATCCGCGTCGCGCCTTTCGACGACACCATGCTGATGAGCTATGCGATGTTCGCGGGCAGGCATAATCACGGCATGGACGAGCTGTCGGAGCTGTATCTTGGCCATCAGACCAAACCGATCAAGGATCTGATCGGCTCCGGCAAGTCGCAGGTGACCTTTGACAAGGTCGATATTGCCGCCGCCACCGCCTATGCGGCGGAAGATGCCGATGTGACGCTGCGCTTCTGGCAGGAGTTCAAACCGCGCCTCCACCGCGAAAAGGTCACCACCGTCTATGAGACGCTGGAGCGCCCGCTGGTCACAGTGCTGGCGGAAATGGAAATGGCGGGGGTCAAGGTTGACCGTGACACGCTGGCGCGGATGTCGAACGCCTTTGCACAAAAGCTCGCGCAGTATGAAGACGAAATCGTTGAGGTTGCAGGGGAAAAGTTCAACCCCGGCTCTCCGAAACAGTTGGGTGAGGTTCTGTTTGACCGGCTCGGCGTGCCGGGAGGCGAGAAGGGCAAGACCGGCGCCTATGGCACCGGCGCCGATATTCTCGAAGACATCACCACGCTGGAAGACACCCATCCGCAGGGTGCGAAGCTCGCGGCGAAAATCCTCGACTGGCGCCAGATCGCCAAGCTGAAATCGACCTATACCGATGCGCTGCAGCAGGCGATCAACCCGGAAACGGGCCGCGTGCATACGTCATACTCCATCGCGGGCGCGAATACCGGGCGGCTGGCCTCGACCGATCCGAATCTGCAAAACATCCCGGTCCGGACCGAGGAAGGTCGCCGCATCCGCGAGGCTTTCGTGGCGCCCGGGGGCCGCGTGCTGGTCTCGCTGGACTATAGCCAGATCGAGCTGCGGATTTTGGCGCATATCGCCGATATCCCGGCGCTGAAACAGGCGTTCAAAGACGGGCTCGACATCCACGCCATGACCGCGTCAGAGATGTTCGGCGTGCCGGTCGAAGGCATGGATCCGATGATCCGGCGCCAGGCGAAAGCGATCAATTTCGGGGTGATCTACGGCATTTCCGGCTTTGGCCTTGCCCGCAACCTGCGGATCCCGCGCGCCGAGGCGCAGGGCTTCATCGACCGCTATTTCGAGCGTTTCCCCGGCATCCGCGCCTATATGGATGACACCATCGCCTTCGCGAAACAGCATGAATGCGTAAAAACCCTGTTCGGGCGCCGCATCAACACGCCGCAGATCAACGCCAAAGGCCCGGGCGCCGGCTTTGCCAAACGCGCCGCCATCAATGCGCCGATCCAGGGCACGGCGGCCGATGTGATCCGCCGCGCGATGATCCGGATGCCGGCGGCGATCCAGGGCATCGACGCGAAGATGCTGCTCCAGGTGCATGACGAATTGTTGTTCGAAGTGGCCGAGGATCAGGCCGACCGCCTGATCCAGGTCGCGAAAGAGGTGATGGAAAACGCCTCGGACCCGGCGGTGCGGCTGGATGTGCGCCTTGTGGTCGAGGCCGGCACCGGCAGGAACTGGGCCGAGGCGCATTAAGCCCGGCCCCGCAGCGCTCCGCCTGGCCTACATCGACTCGTCAAGGATACCCGTCAGCGTCCAGCAGGGCTGTTCGCTGAAATAGTAAGTGGTGCGCTCGCCATTGTTCATGCCGCGCAAAAGCACCGCCTTGCCGCCCTCATGGTCGGAGATCTGCATCTCCAGCCCGCGCCCGTCCAGGCTGGTCGTGTCGGGAATCACCGGCCAGAGCACCTCGGAAAGTGGTTCCGTGATGCGGTTGTAATAGGGCTCTGCCTCGGCGGTCGGGTCGATCACGTCGATGATCAGCGGATCGGCGGTCGCGGCCTCCTGCACGGTGATCTCATGGCCAAAACGCGCGAGGAAAGCGTCGAAATCGCCGGTCAGGCAGAGCTTGCCCTCGGCGAAGACGGGGCTTGCGAGGCTGGCAAGAACAAAGGGCAGGCTTCTGGTCAGAAGAGGCATCGGAATTCCATTTCACGCTTTCACGCACGCCAAAACGCGCCATGCCGCGACTTTGGCATGGGCGGGAGAGAGGGGAAAGGTCGGGAGATCCTCCGCCGCGGGGCGCGCCCCGTGTTACGCGCTGTGACAGGTTTTGTCAGTGATCATCATGCGCATGGGCGCGGTCGATCTCGAAGCGCCGGTCGCAATAGCCGCATTCGACAAAGCCGGTATCCTGCGGGATCGAGAGCCAGACACGCGGATGGCCCAGAGCACCCTCGCCCCCGTCGCAGGCCACCTTCCAGGTGGTGACGATCTTGGTATCCGGCGCGGGGAGGGTCATGGCAGGCGTCCTTCGGAAGGGCTGACGGGCTATGCCCCCATCATAGCGCAGGGTCCAGGAGGCGCAAGAGAGGCCCCTGCGGGGCCAGGGGCCGACTGCCACCTTTTGCGTATTCTGGACAGGGTGAATGGGTCAGTCCTGGAAGAGGTCATTTTGCCCCTGGGGCGGGCGCGGCGCCTCAAGCCCCAGATGGCGCCAGGCTTTGGCCGCCAGCATGCGCCCGCGCGGGGTGCGCTGAATCAGCCCCTGTTGCAGAAGATAGGGCTCGATCACCTCTTCCAGCGCATCGCGGGGCTCGGACAGCGCGGCGGCGATGGTTTCGACCCCCACCGGACCGCCGCCATAGTTTTCCGCCAGCAGCGAGAGGTAGCGGCGGTCGGCGCCGTCGAGGCCGATCGTGTCAACGCCCAGCCGGGTCAAAGCGCGGTCGGCAAGCGCGCGGCTGATCTGGCCTCCGGCTTCGACCAGGGCGAAATCGACCACGCGGCGCAACAGACGCCCGGCGATCCGGGGGGTGCCGCGCGCGCGCCGCGCAATCTCGCGGCAACCGGCCTCATCGGCCTCGACGCCAAGCAGACCTGCCCCCCGTGAGACGATGCGGAACAGCTCATCCTCGGTGTAGAATTGCAGCCTGGTCGGGATGCCGAAGCGGTCGCGCAGGGGCGTGGTCAGCAAGCCAAGGCGGGTGGTGGCGCCAACCAGGGTGAAAGGTTGCAGGTCGATGCGGACGGTGCGTGCGGCCGGGCCTTCGCCGATCACCAGATCCAGCGCGAAATCCTCCATCGCCGGGTAGAGCACCTCTTCGACCACCGGGGAAAGGCGGTGGATCTCGTCGATAAACAGCACATCGCGCGGCTCTAAATTGGTCAGGATCGCCGCAAGGTCACCCGGCCGCGCCAGAACCGGGCCCGATGTCATGCGGAAACCGACGCCGAGTTCGCGCGCCATGATCTGCGCCAGCGTGGTCTTGCCGAGGCCGGGCGGCCCGTGGAACAGGGTGTGATCCATCGCCTCGCCGCGCATTTTCGCGCTTTCGATGAAGATCCGCAGATTGGCGCGCGCCTCGGCCTGGCCGACGAAATCCTCCAGCGCCTGAGGGCGCAGCGCGCGGTCACTGTCTTCGGGCAGGCGCTCGGGGCGCAGCGAGGGGTCGGGCTGGGTCATGGCGGGAACAATCCCCGAACGAGGCGCGCTTTGCAAGCCGGCCCGAACAGGCTGTCGCGCCCTGCGGCGCGATACTTCCGGCGGAAATGTTTGCGTCTGGTTCCCGCCTGCAGTCAGATATGCCCTTTGTTTGTTAACCCTGATTCCAAACGTTCAAGGGGCACAGCTTTCGGCGGACGAACCCTGACGGATGCGCAATGGTGCCGGATTGCAGAGCACCGCCCCGGCGGGCCTGGTTTACCAGGACGCAATCGGGTAGATGCCCGCTTGGTCGTCGATGCGTTTTCAGGGATGGCGGGAAACGCAGCACATCGGCGCGACCGGCCAGAGCTGTTCGGCAAACAGACCGCACTGCATGCAGGCTTTCGCCGCCGGTCACATGCGGACATGTGGGAAAGGCTCCACCATGCCCTGGCCGGCATGCCGGATTTCGAAGAGTGCAGATCGACAGCAAAATTTCAAAAAATGCACGCCGCTGCGTCCGGTGCAAAAGGGGGTCGAAGCCAGCCGCATCGGTCGTTCACGCTACGGGTTGACGACAAAACGACATGCTGCCGCTTATGCCTTCGGTTTGCCAATCGCATTCATGCAAACTATGGCGATTGTCCGCAGGCCAATGCCGCTTGTGAGGCTGCACCGCGACGCGCATGCATCACTGACACTCTCAGGGCCAATGCGCAGATCAGGGCTGAACCCGGCCGCGCGATCCCTCCACAGATCGGCCGAAAGCCATACAAGGATCGCCCTCAGCCGTGAGAAGGCCATAAACGCATCCATGGCTTTGCTCCTCCTGCATGCGCAAAGCCATGGTTCCGTCGTGCGGAGACAGATCCTGGAGGACGCTCATTTCCTCTTGATCCAAATACTCAAACTTCGCCAGCCAGAGGCAGGCGCTCAGCCCCAGGGGTCCTGGCGGATGCCGCGCCCGGTTCTGGGCACAGAACTGCGGGCGAGAGTGCCGCCTTCGCGACCGGGTTGCATTTTCATCAGCGCGGCGATGCGATTATCGGTCGAGGGATGGGTCGAGAACAGGTTATCCGCGCCGCGCCCGTTCAGCGGGTTGATGATGAACATATGCGCCAGAGCCGGGTCCTTTTCGGCCTGGACATTCATCCGCCCGCGCGCCAGCCCCTCGATCTTGCGCAGCGCGGATGCGAGCCAGTCGGGGCGACCGCAGATTTCGGCGCCGATCCGGTCGGCCTCATATTCGCGCGAGCGGGAAATCGCCATCTGCACGATCCCGGCCGCCATCGGAGCAAGGATCATCAGCGCCAGCGTCCCGATCATGCCGCCAGGGCGGTCGCGGCCAGAACTGCCAAAGAACATGCCGAAATTCGCCAGCACCGCAATGGCACCGGCAAAGGTCGCCGTCACCGTCATCGTCAGCGTATCGCGGTTTTTGATATGGGCCAGCTCATGTGCCATCACCGCCGCGATTTCCTCGCGCGAGAGGCTGCCCAACAGGCCCGTCGTCGCGGCCACGGCGGCATTGGCCGGGTTGCGGCCGGTGGCGAATGCGTTGGGCTGGTCGGTCTCCATGATATAGACCTTCGGGCGCGGCATCGAGGCAGCATCGGCCAGCTGATTCACCATCCCGACCAGATCCGGGGCCGAGCGCTCATCCACCGCCCGCGCGCCGGTCATCCGCAAGACCGCCTTATCCGAATTCCAGTATGTGAAGAGGTTCATGCCCGCAGCCACCACCAGCGCAATCACAGCGCCGGTCATGCCACCAAGCAGCGCACCCAGCCCCATGAACAGCGCCGTCAATGCCGTCATCAACACGAAAGTCCGGATATTGCCCATGCTTTGCAGCCTCCTTCTCTGTCAATGATATGGAGAGAAACCGCACCCCGGCAAGATCGGCGGCAAGATCGGCAGAACGATCAGCGGGGGGCCAGCCGTTTCAGCGCCAGCCGGATCAGGGCTGCGGTATCGGCATCCGGGTTCTCGCCGGAAACCACCGCCACGGCCTCGGCCGCATCCCCTGCCCCATAGCCGAGATTGGCCAGAGCCGAGAGCGCATCGGCGGTGTAGCTGGCCCGCATGGCACCTTCTGACGGGGGTTTCGGCTTTGCCGTTTTGCGCGGAACGGGTGCGGGTTCTGCCTCCTCAAAAACCGGCGCATCGCCATGGGCCAGCCCGGCGCCCCGGGCCATCAGCGAGGGCGCTTTCGATTTCAGCTCAAGGATCACCCGTTGCGCCAGTTTCGGCCCGACGCCCGGCGCCGCCTGCACCGCCCGCGCATCGCCCAGCGTGATCGCCCGCGCCGCCCCTTCGGCCCCAAGCGCACCGAGGATCGCCATCGAGGCCTTGGCCCCGACCCCCTGCACCGTCGTCAGCAGCTTGTGCCATTCCTTTTCCAGCATGGTCGGAAAGCCGAACAGCTGCAGCAGATCCTCACGCACCAGGAGATCGGTATAAAGCGCCACCATCTCGCCCACCGGCGGCAACCCGGCCAGCGTCCGGTCCGAGACATGGACGATATAGCCCACACCACGGCAGTCGATCAGCACCGTGTCGAGCCCCTTCCAGTCCAGCCGTCCCGAAATCTTGCCGATCATCCCGCTAATCCTTTCAGCCGGCCGCCCTCTTCAGCGCCGCCTGCAACCGGCCCGCGCTTTGCATGTGATGGGCGTGGCAGATCGCGATGGCAAGCGCATCCGCCGCATCCGGCCCCGCAACCTTCGCCCCCGGCAGATGCAGCCGCACCATATGGTCCACCTGTTGTTTAGCGGCATGGCCAACCCCGACCACGGTTTTTTTCACCGCATTTGGTGCATATTCTCCGACATCCAGCCCGAATTGCGCCGGAACCAGCAAGGCGATCCCCCGCGCCTGGCCAAGTTTCAGCGTCGCCACCGCATCCTTGTTGACGAAAGTATGCTCGACCGCCGCAGTTTCCGGCTGCCAGTCCTGAAACACCTGCGTCAGCTGGAAATGCAGCGAAGCAAGGCGGCGGGCGAGGTCTCCGGTCTCCTGATCCGAATGGCAGATTCCATTCGCCACATGGGTGATGCGGGCGCCGGCCACGTCGATGACCCCCCAGCCGAGGTTTCGAAGCCCCGGATCAATGCCGATTACGCGCATGCCTGCCCTCTTTTTGCTTTTGCCCTGTATTAGCACGAAAAGAGAACATGCGCCAATCGCGTTCTTTCCGCTTGCCTCCGTTTGCGCCCGGATCCGGTCTCCGGGCTGAAAGCGACACTCTGCGCTGTGTCGCCGACAGAATGCTGCAATTGCAGCATCAGACGCTGGCAGATCATGGCAAATTTGTGTCCTGAGGCATGCAATGGCTGCATTGCGGGCTTGCCTGGTCGTGGCTTGCTTTGCACATGCAGCATGTTTATTTAGCTGCACGAGGCGAAAGAAGCCCGCAAATTACGCAGTTTGAAAACAAAAGGAAACAGTCCCATGGCCGCCATCGAAACGAGCCGCCCTGCGCCGTTCGGCGCCATCACGACGTATCGCGCTGTTAACGGCGTGGGTGGCATCTTCGCTACCCTCAAAGCCTGGAACGACGCACGCGTCACCCGGAAGGCCCTGTCGAAGCTCTCGGATCGCGAGCTTGACGATATCGGCCTGTGCCGCGGTGACATCGAGATGCTGGGCCGCTGAGGGTATCCCTCAACTGCCCTGACCGAACGGGTCACAGGACAAGTAAAGGACCGTCTCGCGGCAGAAGCCGCAGGCGGTCCTTCTGCTTTTCTGGTCCTGGTTTTTCGCACTATCCCCTGAAATATCTTCTCCGGCTGCCGTCCCGGGCCAGGGTGTGACCCGCGCATGAAAGAACCGCCTCTCGGCATCTGCCGGGGCGGTTGCATTCTGGGGTCGGACCCACCGAAAAGGGCGGGTGCCTTACTGGCGTTTCTGCGGGAAGACCTCGCCCAGGAAAGACGCGACCAGCTTCGTCACCGGATCGGCGGACATGATATTCGCCGCAATCGGATCGAAATCGCTGCCAATGGCCATATTCGCGACGCGCTGTTCGTAGACGGCATCACCGACATAGAAATAGATGGCGCCTTTCATAATCCAGCCGATCAGGACCATGACCAGCAGGGCACGCAGCGTCTTGCCGATCGAGCGTTCACGACGCCAGGTCGAGGACCGGCCCATGGTGCCTTTGGCCTCGAAACCATAGCCCTTACGATGAGCTTTCTCGATCCGGCGCAGACGCCCGGAGAATTCTTTATAATTCGAGTCAGCCAAAGTCATCACCAGCTACTCCCATGGCCCCCGCCATAAGGAATAGATGAGGTGGAAATGTGGCAGAAATGGGGCATCGGGGCAGATTACTCTGAAAATGGCACAGGTTTTCTGTGCGTTTTCATGTATTTACACACGCTCCATGATCAATGCCGACCATTCCCCGAGATCGTTTCTGTCCTGCAAACGGAACTGTGACGCAACGTAACTCTCAATGATGGTTTCGGCCTGCACCACCAGCAGACCGGACAGAATCACCTTCGAGCCGGGCCTGGTCATTTTCGACATGGCCGGCGCCAGTTCGACCAGCGGGCCCTTGAGGATATTGGCAAAGACGAGATCCCAGGGCGCCCCGGTCTTCAGGTGGCGATGATCGAAACCGGCGGCTTCCAGGCACTCGATCCGGCCCTCCAGATCATTGATCGCCACATTGGCTTTGGCGACATCCACCGCCACCGGGTCGATATCCGAGGCGATCACCAGCGCATCGGGCAGCATCTTTGCCGCCGCCATCGCCAGCACCGCCGTGCCGGCGCCGATATCGGCGACTTTGGCGGGGCGGAAGCCCTCTTCATAAAGCTTGTCGAAGGCCAGCAGGCAGCCCAGCGTGGTGCCGTGATGGCCGGTGCCAAAGGCCATGGTGGCCTCGATCTGCAGCGCAACGCGGCCTGCGGGCACTTTATCGGCATCATGGCTGCCATAGACAAAGAAACGCCCCGCATCGACCGGATGCAGCTCGCGCTGCACTTTGGCGACCCAGTCGGTCTCGGGCAGTTCGGAAATCAGGAAGCTCTTCGCGCCGTAAGCGGCCGCCAGAAGGTCAAGCACGATATCATCGGGCGCCTCCAGGTAATAGGCGCCGACCTCCCAGAGGCCCGACCCGTCCTCGACCTCGAAGACACCGACGCCGTAAGGTTCCAGGTCCTGATCTTCCAGCGCCTCACCAAGCGCGCGGGCGGCCTCTTCGCCGGTAAGCGTCGTCAGGGCGGACCAGGTGGGCATGTCTTTTCTCCGGATCGGGGGTTGCGAAAGGTCCTGACACGCGACCCTGCCGGGGTCAAGCCGTGCTGCCCCCGTCGGAGCGCCCCATTCAGCGCGCCCATACAGCCCGCTTGCGGCGCGCCTCCCTTCGCGCCAGAGTTGGGCGGCACAGCCTGGAGGGACCGATGCCGAATGAGAGCCTGCGCGAGCCCGCAACCCGCATCCGCGAGCAGGCCTATGCCCCCTATTCCGGGTTCAGGGTCGGCGTGGCGCTGCGCACGGAAAGCGGCGCGGTCTTTACCGGCGTCAATGTCGAGAATATCGCCTATCCCGAGGGCACCTGTGCCGAGGCCGGCGCCATAGCCGCGATGTGCGCCGCCGGAGAGCGCCGCATCGCCGGTGTTTTCGTTATCGCCGACAGCCCCGAGCCTGTCCCCTGCTGCGGCGGCTGTCGCCAGAAGATCGCCGAATTCGCCGGTGCCGATGTGGTGGTGACGCTGGCCACAACCGAAGGCAAGACCCTCAACATGACCGTGGCCGAGCTGCTGCCCGGCGCCTTTGGCGCGGCCCATATGGTGCGGGCCGGCTGAGATGGAAGCGGCCCGCATCATCACCGCGATCCGGGACGGCATACCGCCTGGCGCGGCAGATTTGCGCTGGTTCGCGGGCGCGCTCGCCTCGGGCGAGGTTTCGGATGCCCAGGCCGGTGCCTTCGCGATGGCGGTCCTGCTGCGCGGGCTGGGTGATGAGGGGCGCGTTGCGCTGACCGAAGGGATGCGCGACAGCGGGCGCCGGCTCGGCTGGTCGCTGCCAGGCCCGGTGGTCGACAAACATTCAACCGGCGGCATCGGCGATTGCATCTCGCTTTTGCTGGCGCCCGCGCTGGCGGCCTGCGGCGCTTATGTGCCGATGATCTCGGGGCGCGGGCTGGGTTTCACCGGCGGCACACTGGACAAGCTGGAGGCGATCCCGGGCTTTCGCACCGCGCAGCCAGAGGCAGAGATGCAGCTCCAGGTCGCCCGGATCGGCTGCGCCATCGTGGCGGCGGGCGAGGCGCTGGCCCCGGCCGACCGCCGGCTTTACGCGATCCGCGACGTCTCGGGCACGGTGGAAAGCGTCGATCTGATCACCGCCTCGATCCTGTCGAAAAAGCTTGCCGCCGGGGTGGGGTCGCTGGTGCTGGATGTCAAATGCGGCTCGGGCGCGTTTATGAAGAAGCTGCCCCAGGCCGAGACGCTGGCCCGGGCGCTGGTGACGGTCGCGAAAGGCGCCGGCTGCGCAGCCCGGGCGCTGATCACCGACATGGATCAGCCGCTGGCCACCGCCGCCGGCAATGCGCTTGAGGTGATCGAGGTGATGGAGACGCTGACCGGCACTTCGGTCAATTCCGACCTGCGGCTGTTGACCGGCGATCTGGGCGGCGAGGCGCTGGCGCTGGCGGGCCTTGCGCAGGATGCACAGGAAGGGGCGGCAAAGATCCTTGCCGCGCTGGATTCCGGCCGGGCGGCCGAGATCTTCGGCCGGATGGTGGCAGCCCAGGGCGGACCTTCGGATTTCGTCGAGCGCTGGCCCGACCGCCTGCCGGCGGCCCCCGTGGTGGTCGAGGTGCCGGCCCCGGCAGTCAGCCCCGAAGGCGGCATCATCACCGCGATCGACGGCGAGGCGCTTGGTCATGTGGTGCTGGCGCTTGGCGGTGGCAGAGCGCGGGAGGGGGCGCGGATCAACCCCTCGGTTGGCCTGTCCGATCTCGCCGCTCCGGGTGAAGATGTGGCGGGCGGCGCGCCGCTGGCCATGATCCATGCCGCCAGTATAGAAAGCGCCGAGGCCGCCATCGCCGCCGTACAGCGCGCCTATCGGATCGGCGACTGGGCCGGCCTGCCGGAAGACAGCACGCCAGGCGATGGGCCGCTGGTGTTGAAAAGGATCGGCTGAATGCCCCGCGCCTTTCTGATCGTGATGGATTCCGTCGGCTGCGGCGGCGCGCCCGATGCGGCGGCTTTTGGCGACGAAGGCGCGAATACGCTTTTGCACATCGCGCGGGCCTGCGCCGCAGGCCAGGCGGATCAGGGCCGCGAGGGGCCGCTGTCGCTTCCCAATCTTGACCGTCTGGGGCTGGGGGCGGCGATCCGGCTGGCCTCGGGCGCGGCGGCACCGGGACTTGTGACAGAGCCCGATGGCCTTTGGGGGGTGGCGCAGGAAGTCTCGAACGGCAAGGACACGCCTTCGGGCCATTGGGAACTGGCCGGCGTGCCGGTGCCCTGGAACTGGACCCTCTTCCCCGATACCAGCCCCGCCTTCCCGCCCGATCTGGTGGCCGAGGTCTGCCGGCTGGCGGGGACCGAAGGTATCCTCGGGAATTGCCATGCCTCAGGGATGCCGGTGATCCGGCGCTTTTGCGACGAACACAGGCGGACCGGCTGGCCGATCTGCTATACTTCCGCCGACAGCGTGTTCCAGATCGCGGCGCATGAGGAATGGTTCGGACTGGAGCGGCTGCTGGCCCTATGCGAGGGGCTGGCGCCCTGGCTGCATGAGCGGCGGGTGGGTCGGGTGATCGCGCGGCCGTTTATTGGCGATTGCGCTGATTTCCGGCGCACCGCCCATCGGCGCGATTATGCGCATCTGCCGCCGGCGCCGACTTTGCCGGAACATGTGACCAAGGCCGGCGGCATGGTGCATGGGATCGGCAAGATCGGCGATATCTTCTCGATGCGCGGCATTGGCACGCTGTGGAAGGGCCAGTCGGATGCCGATCTCTTTGACCATCTGATCCGGCTGGGGGGCGAGGCCGAAGAGGGCGCGCTGGTCTTCGCGAACTTCGTCGAATTCGACACGCTTTACGGCCATACCCGCGATGTGGCGGGCTATGCACGGGCGCTGGAATGGTTCGACGCCGCCCTGCCGCGGTTTCTGGAGCGGCTGGGTCCTGGGGATCTGGCGATATTTACTGCCGATCATGGCAATGACCCGACATGGGACGGCACCGAACATACGCGCGAAAGGGTGCCGGTGCTGGGCTTTGGCGCCGGGGCGCGGGGCGTTGGCATTCGCGCCTTTGCCGATGTCGGGGCGAGTGTGGCGGCGCATCTGGGGGTGGCGCAGCCCGGGCCGGGGCGGTCGTTTTTGTGAAATGCCGGACCGGGGGCCAGCCCCCGGACCCCCGGAGTATTTGTATCAAGAGGAAATGAGGCCGCCTGTGAGTGAATTTACGGATCTGCCCAAGGTGGAGTTGCATCTGCATCTGGAAGGGGCGGCGCCGGCCTCGTTCATTCGGGGGATGGCGGCGGAGAAGCGGGAGGATATTTCGGGCATTTTCGCTGCGGATGGGGGCTATGCCTGGCGGGATTTTCCACATTTCCTGAAGGTTTATGAGGCAGCGGCCTCGGTCTTGCGCAGCCCGCGCGATTATCACCGGCTGATGCTGGCGGTGGCTGAGGAAAGCGCGGCCTCGGGTGTGATCTATAGCGAGGTCTTTCTCTCGCCCGATCTCTGCGGTGGCGGCGATGCTTCGGCTTTTGCCGATTATATCGCCGCGATCCGCGAGGCGGCGGTGGTGGCCGAGGCGACCTGTGGCATCACCTTTCGCGCCATCGCCACTTCGATCCGCCATTTCGGGCCTGAGCGGGCGCGGCGGGCCGCTCTGGCGGCAGCGGAGTCGGCGGGGGATTTTCTGACCGGTTTCGGCATGGCGGGGGATGAGAATGTGCTGGAGCCGGCCGATTTCGCATGGGGTTTCGACTGCGCGCGTGAGGCCGGGTTGCGGCTGACCGCCCATGCCGGGGAATGGCGGGGGCCTGACGCGATCCGCGATACGCTGCGCGCGCTCGGCCCCGAACGGCTGGGGCATGGGGTGCGGGCCATCGAGGATCTGGCGCTGGTCGATGAGCTGGCGGAAAGCGGCGTGGTGCTGGAGCTTTGTCCGGTCTCGAATATCGCGCTTGGCCTTTACCCCGATATGCGCTGCCATCCGGCGGGCGAACTGGACCGGCGCGGGGTGAAAGTGACCATCTCGACAGATGACCCGCCCTTCTTCCGCAGCACGATGGCGCGCGAATATGAGGAATTGCACCGCGCTTTCGACTGGGATGAGGGGCAGTTCCGCAAACTCGCGGTGCAGGCGCTTGACGCGGCCTTCTGCGATGCGGATACGAAGAAGAAGATAGCAAAGAAGCTGGAGGCCTGAACCATGTCGGACCATCTGACAGTCGTTACCCATCCGCTGGTTCAGCACAAACTGACAATCATGCGCGATAAGGAAACCTCGACCGCGAGTTTCCGCAAGCTGTTGCGCGAGATCAGCCTTTTGCTGGCCTATGAGGTGACGCGCGGTCTGCCGATGACGACACGCCGCATCGAGACGCCGATCGAGCCGATGGATGCCCCGGCGATCGAAGGCAAGAAGCTGGCGCTGATCTCGATCCTGCGGGCGGGGAATGGGCTGCTTGACGGCATCCTTGAGTTGATCCCGGCGGCTCGGGTCGGCTTCATCGGCATGTATCGCGACCCCGAGACGCTGCAGCCGGTGCAATATTACTGCAAGCTGCCGGAACATCTGGAAGAGCGCATCTCCATCGTGGTCGATCCGATGCTGGCAACCGGCAATTCCTCGGCGGCGGCAGTCGACTTGCTGAAACAATCGGGGGCGAAGAATATTCGTTTCCTGTGCCTGCTGGCCTCGCCCGAAGGGATCGCGAAGATGAAAGAGGCGCATCCCGATGTGCCGATTGTCACCGCAGCGGTCGACAGCCATCTGAACGATCACGGCTATATCGTGCCGGGGCTGGGCGATGCCGGCGACCGGATGTTCGGCACGAAGTGACCCGGCCCGCACGGGCGGGCCGAAAAATGACCGGACCGGGCGGCGGCGGCCTGCTGCCGGGAGCGGGCACAGCTTTACTCACCCGCAGAATCCCTTAAAATTCGGTTAAGCTGTCCCTTCCGCTGCCCTGGGAGTTACCAATGTCCGGAAAAATCCTGTCCGTCGCCGCCTTCGCGGCGGTGTGCTTTGCTGCAACCGCTTATGCCGATCTGCGCGGACCGGCAGAAATGCCGCCGGCGGGGTTCAAAGGTCAACAATATGTGGACAGTCGCGGCTGCGTCTTTCTGCGCGCGGGCTATGGCGGGCGCGAGACCTGGGTGCCGCGCATCTCACATGACCGCAAGCAGCTTTGCGGCTATGCGCCTTCGGGGCGGGCTGTCGTAACCGCCGAAGCGGCGCCCACTGTGGCTGATCCGGCGCTGGCAGCGAAGGCCGCAGCGGGCAGCACTCCGAAGACAACGGGGACCAAAATCCCCTCGATCAACACAAAGCCGGGCGCACCGCTGCCGCTGCCCGCTCCGATGCAAAGCGCCTTTGACGCCGCCGGCAGCGCGCCTGTCGCGGCTGCGCCGAAAAAGACCGCCGCAGCTGCCGCAGTCACCAGCTCTGACGGCTACCGGCTCACCTGCCCCGCCACGGCCCCGGTCGCGCAGAAATTCCGTGTCGAGGGCGGCGGCACCCGCACATTATGCACCAAAGGCGATGGCACGCTTGACGGCGCCAGCTTCCCGCGCCTTCAGACCGGGGGCAGCGACAGCTGGACCGGCACCGCCACTGCGGTCGCAACCGGGAAAAGCGTCACCGTCACCACCCGCAAGGGCGGCAGCACAGCAATCCCGACCCCGCCGCCAGGCTATAAGCTGGCCTGGGAGGATGACCGCCTGAACCCCCGTCGCGGATTGCAGACCCAGCAGGGCGTCGCCGATCAGGACAGGCTCTGGACCCGCACCACGCCGGCGGAGCTGCATGAGGGTGGCAGCCGCGAGGTGATGGTCAGGGTGCGCCGCAGCGATGGCAGCACCAGCATGGAGCCCGGCATCCTGGTCACCGCCGCCGATGGCAGCCAGTCGGTGAAGCTGCGCTCCGATAGCGGCGTATCGAAATCGTCGAAATCCACGGCGAAAGCGGTGGAAGCGGCGCCGGTGATTGCTGCAGAAAGCAAGGCGGGTGACAACAAGGCGGCGGGGCGGCTCTTTGTCCAGGTGGGCACGTTTGGCGTTGCAGCCAATGCCGAGGGCACGGCGGGGCGGCTGCAAGGGCTGGGCCTGCCGGTCTCGCGCTCGACACTCAAAGGCGGCGCGTTGCAGGTGGTCTATGCCGGCCCCTTCGCCTCGGTCGGTGAGGCGCAGGCGGCGCTGTCGAAGGTGCGCAGCGCAGGCTTTGGCGATGCGGTGATGGTGCAGTAATAGCCAGGGCCGGGAGCCATGCGCCCCGGCCTTCGCCGCCGGATCAGCCGTTGCAGACCGATTGCAGCGCGATCCAGTCATCATCGGGCAGCAAAGGGCTTGAAATCCGGCCCTGGAACGGGTCGGCGGCAACCAGTTCCGCCGCTTCGGTCGCCGAAATCGCGCCGCTTGCCGCCAGCCAGTTGGCATAGGGGGTCAGCGGCACCTGGGCCGCCTCGAACGCGGATTGAAGCCGGGGAAGCGGCGGCAAATCATGCTCTTCGCGGATGAAAGCCTCGCCGAAACCCTCCAGCGCCGCCGCCGGCAATTCGCCCGATACCAAGAGGTCAAAGGTCGGCTTCAGCCCGGCATGGTCGAGAATGGCGCGCATCGGATCGGCCAGCCCGGCCTTGATCCCCTCGGTCAGCGCTGCGCCCGCAAGCGCATCGGGGGCATCCTGATCAATCAGAGACCCCGGCAGCAGGATCACCCCGCCCGGCAGATGCGCCGGGCGCGACAGGCCCTCGGGCAGCACATAGAGGATCGGCGTATTCGCCTCGCCGAAAACCCGATCCGACAGCGCCGCCAGCGCCGGCAGGCCCAGCTCTCCCGAACAGGGTGCGCCGGTCAGCCGGATCACATCATCCAGCGCCCGCATTCCGATCTCGACCTGTTTCGAGGGCGGCACCACCGCCACGGTATGGGAGATCAGGATCCTCGGCAGCACCAGCGTCACGAGGCCAAGGAACCCGACCACCGCGCCGCCGATCAGTGCGAAGCGCAGCCGGCCGGGATGGGGTGAATCCGCCCTGACCGCCGAATTCACCATTTTCAGCGCGGCGAGCATGGTCTCGTCATCGATCTCGACCGATTCCGGACTGTCCTCACCAGGGGAGAATACCGCGGGCTGCTGGCCCGGATTGAGCCGCCGGACCGCCGGCAACGACCAATGGCTCAGCGCCGAACCCGAGCGCGGATCGCTGAGCACCAGCGTCGCCTCGCCCATCAGCACCACCACTTCCCGGCGCTGGCCATCCCCGGTATCGCGCCAGAGACCAAGCGATTCCAGGCGCTGATATTTGCTCAGCGCGGTGCCCGATCCTGATGCCGCAGAACTGCCCGTTCGTCTTTTCATGGCCCGACCTTAGCCGCCCCGCGCCCGCGCCACAACGCCCCGCAGGGCTGCCAGGCGGGTGGATGAGCCTGTGCCGCGCGCGGCAGGCAGCGAATGTCGCATTCAGACGCGCAGAGGTTGCGCGCGCGGGCTTCACAGGGAGTGGAGTGGGAAGAGGAAGCCGATGACTGCGCCTACGACTGTCCAGGGGCTGTCGCCTGACCGTACGCTGATGGCGGTTGGGCTGACATTGATCTATGCCGCGATGGTCGGCTTCAGCGATAATTATGTGCGGGCGGTGGCGGATGATACCGGGCTCTGGCAGTTCCATGCGACGCGCAGTTTTCTCGCGCTGGCGATGATGGGGCTGGCGGCCCCCTTTCTCGGGCTGCAGCTGAGGCCGCGCAATATACGGGCGGTGGCGGCGCGGGCGCTGCTGCAAGGCATTGCGATTATGATCTATTTCGGCGCGCTGGCCTTCATGCCGGTTGCTGTGGCAGCGGCAGGGCTGTTCACCGCGCCGGTCTTCGTGCTGCTGATCTCGCGGCTGGTCTATGGCGAACGGATCGGTCCGGCGCGGCTGATCGCGGTGATGCTGGGCTTTCTGGGGGTGGTGCTGGTTCTGGGGCCGCGCGCTTTGGCCGGAGCGGGGATCACAGCCCTGGTGCCGGCGCTGGCGGGGGCGGTCTATGCCATGGCCAATATCGCGACGCGGCGCTGGTGCGCGGAGGAAAGCGCCGGCACCTTGCTGGCGGGGTTCTTTGTCAGCCTTGGCCTGATCGGGCTCCTGGGTCTTGCGGTGCTGTCGTTCTGGCCGCAGCCGGTGCCGGCGGGATCCGGAGGCTTCCTTCTGCGCGGTTTCGTCTGGCCGGATGGCGAATACCTGGCCTGGATGCTGCTGCATGCCAGCTTTTCTGCGGTCGGAGTCGGGCTTTGCACCAGGGCCTATCTGATGGCCAATGCCGGCAGGGTCAGTGTGCTGGAATATATGGTCCTGCCCTCATCCGCCTTCTGGGGCCAGGTGATCTGGGGCGACAGTCTCGGCGCTCTGGCCTGGTATGGTATCGCGCTGATCGTCCTTGCCGGTGCGATCATCGCCCTGCGCGCCCAGGAACAGGAGCGCTGATCAAATTCCTTGCAAGGAATTTGTCGAAAAATTCTTGCAAGAATTTTTGCGCTCAGCGGTCGTTGACCGCCTCACGCCAATGGCGGCGGCAGAGGCTCTGATAGGTCTCATTGCCGCCGATCACCACCTGGTCGCCATCGGTCATCACCCGGCCATCCGGCCCTTTGCGAACCACCATCGTCGCCTTGCGCCCGCAATGGCAGATCGTGCGCACCTCGCGCATCTCGTCGGCCCAGGCCAGCAGCGCCGCCGAGCCAGGGAACAGATCTCCGCGAAAATCCACCCTGAGCCCGTAGCACATCACCGGCACGCCCAGATCATCCACCGCCTGGGCCAGCCGCCAGACCTGCGCCTGGGACAGGAACTGCGCCTCGTCGATAAAGACGCAATCGACCGGCCCCCGCCCCTGCCGCGCCGCGATCATCGCAAAGAGATCATCATCCGGCCCGAACATATCCGCATCCATCCCGATGCCGATCCGGCTGGCGATCCGCCCCTCACCGGCGCGACCATCCATCCGCGCGGTGATCAGATAGGGGGACATGCCGCCCTCCTGGTAATTATAAGCTGCCTGCAACAGCAGGGTCGATTTCCCCGCATTCATCGTCGAGTAATGAAAATAGAGCTTGGCCATGGGCCTGCCCTGGCCCCCCACCCGATTTCTGTCAAGGCCGCATGGTCCCCGAGCGGTTTTGGCTGCGGCCCCGCGATAGCCCTGCCCGGTTCCCGCCGGCAGGGTGAGCGGACAATTCCCGCAGGCGCTTTGCGCGCCCGGCGTGAAGCCGGAGGACCGTTCAGCCACCATTTACCCGCAGGCGAGGGCCTGCTGCACGCGTTACATCCTGCCCGGCCTGCGGGCTGCCACCCGCATCTGTCTGCCCCCCCGGGACCCAGACAGCCCCCACCCACACCGGAGATACACCGAAGCCCTGCGGCGTTCCGGACACTCGCTAATACCCCGGTTCCCCGGCCACTCCTTTATCGGTGACAAAGCCTTGCAGGCAGATTAATGGGAAAAGATTGAATGATTTCGCGCCGCTGCTCCGGTTCGCCCCCCAGAATGCCCTGCGCCGCATCCCGGATCTGAATGAGGTTGGCCATGTCTGTGGCGAGTTATCTGAAAAAACACACCGAAACCCTGGTCAAGGATGTCGGGATCGAGGCCGCCTGTGCGCTGACCGGCAAATCCAAGGCCACGCTCGGCCGCTACTATTCCGACAGCGACGAGCATGAAGACCGTTTCATGCCGGTCGATGTGGTGGCACAGCTTGAGGCCGCCTCGCGCTTTCCGCATGTGACCTCGGCACTGGCCGATCTGCGCGGCATCACGCTGGCCTATGACAATGACCGTAAGGACCCCGAGACCTCGGGGATCAACCAGGATGTGGTGGCGCTGGCCCAGCGTTTTGCCATGCTGATGAGCGAGTACAATTCCGCCATTGCCGACGGCAAGATCAGCATCAACGAATCGAAACGGCTCTTGCGAGAGACCATCGCGATCCAGCATGTGCTGTTGCAGATGAAGCTCAATCTGGAAGACGAGGCGACCTGAGCCGCCTCGTGCCTGACGGTATCAGCCGCGCGCTTTGGGCCGCCGCGACGGGGCCTGGGCACCGCCTTGCGGCCGGGCCGCCGCCGGCTTCGCGCCGCCGGGGCGCCCGCCCTGCGGCCGCGCGGAAGCGGGCTTCGCCGCCCCGGGCCGGGCGGCTTTCGGCGCCGGCGGTTTCGAGCCGGGCTTCTGCCCGCCCCGGTTCTGGCCCCGCGCCTGGTTCTGCCCGCGATTCTGGCCCGGCTTCGGCGCCGCCGCGATCGCATCCGCTGCCCAGGGCGCGCCCCCGATCACCGGCAGCGCTTTTTTCAAAAGCTTCTCAATCGCCTGCAGCTCGCCCATCTCGGCCGGCGAACAGAAGCTGATCGAAGACCCGCTTGCCCCCGCCCGCGCGGTGCGGCCAATGCGGTGAACATAGTTATCCGGCACATTCGGCATGTCGTAATTATAGACATGGCGCACGGTCGGAATGTCGATGCCGCGCGCGGCCACATCGGTCGCGACCAGCACATCGACCTCGCCCGATTTGAACTCGGTCAGGATGCGGTCGCGCTGATTCTGGCTGCGATTGCCGTGAATCGCACCCACGCGGAAGCCCCATTGCCCCAGAACCTTGGCCAGCTTGTCGGCGCCATGTTTGGTGCGGGAAAAGACCAGAGCCTGCTCGCCCGGGTGCTTTTTCAGATAGTCCTCAAGCAGCTTCGCCTTGTCGCCATTGGGGATGTAATGGACGCCCTGCGTCACCTTCTCGGCAGGTTTCCCCGGAGGCGCCACCTGCACCTTGACCGGATCGCGCAGATAGGTATCGGCGATCTCATTGATATCCTTGGGCATCGTCGCCGAGAACATCATGGTCTGGCGCCGCTGCGGGATATGTTTCGCGATCTGCCGCAGCGAATGGATAAAGCCCATATCCAGCATATGGTCGGCCTCATCCAGCACCAGATAGCCGCATTTCTCAAGGCTGACATCGCCGCGCCCGATCAGGTCGATCAGCCGGCCCGGCGTCGCCACCAGCACATCGGCACCGCGCACCAGCGCCTGGGCCTGTTTGTTGATCGAGGCACCGCCCACGACCATCACCACCTTCACCGCCGTCCCTTGCGTGAACATCGAGAGGTTGTCTTTGATCTGCGTCGCCAGCTCGCGCGTCGGCACCAGGATCAGGGCGCGGATGTTCTTCGGCCCCGGCGGATGGCCGAGATCCAGGATACGGTGGAGCAGCGGCAGGCCGAAAGCGGCGGTCTTGCCGGTGCCGGTCTGGGCAAGGCCCATCAGGTCTTTGCCGGCCATGATATGCGGGATGGATTGGGCCTGGATCGGGGTCGGCGCCTTCAGCTGGGTCTTTTCCAGCGCGGCAAGGATTTTCGGCGAAAGGCCGAGTTCTGCAAAAGTCGTCATGGTCATTCCATACGTCGAGGATGACAACACGCCCTCGCCCCCGGAGATTACCGGAAACCGTGCGCGCCGTCGGCGCCCCTGCGTGATGGTGGGAACCTTGTTGTCCGGGCCGGGTCAATGCTCACGCGGCACGGGCTGTCGGACTGGCCTGAAATGGGCGTGTCGCGCCCAAAAGTCAAGCAGGATCGGCCCGCAGCTGACTGCGGGCCGCCCCGAACCGGGACAATGGGCTGGGAATATTTGTCCCGGTTTGCCATCCGCCAGGCCCTGAGCCCGCCTGAGGGATGATCAGCGCGTCATGGCCGGGCTTATTGTGCCGGTTCCCAGGCAGGCAGCGCTTTCAGGGCCTCGGCGCCAAGGGTGGTCGCCGCGATCACCGTGCCGCCTTCATCGCGGTAAAGCGTGACCTGGTCATGGCCCAGATTGACCCGATGCGTGCCGATGCCGATAAAGCCGCCGACATCGGCGACGATGCCCTGGACCGGCCCTTCGGTGCTGAGCACCAGATCGGTGACCGACCCCATATTCGAGCCATCCGATGCGTAAAGCGTGGCCCCGATCAGCTGATCGGCGGTCACAGCGGTCCAGTCGGTGACCTCGCTATAGCCTTCGGGCACCGCGAAAACATCGGTTGCGGGCAGTGCGGCCGGGGCCTCGCTCGCCTCGCTCGCCTCGGGCGATGGCGGGACATCGGCGGTGGCCGGATCGGGCGCGGCCGGGGTGGCCTCGGGCTGCCCCTCGATCAGCGGATCGGCGGGGGCGCCTGTCTCATCCACGGCCCCGGCTTCCGGAATCTTTACCGGATCGGTGGTGGTTTCCTGCGCCAGAGCGGCGGTGCCAAGCATCAGAGACGCAGCAAGTGCGATAACCGGCGGGGCGGCGAAGGGGGGGATCCGTTTCATGGTTCACTCCTTTGGTTCGTTAGCCTCACGTCCAGCGGACAGGGAGCTAACGGGCCAGGCGCGATTTGGGTCCGACCTCCGCGACCGGGTGGCGAAGCCCCGCCGGAATCACGACGGCACGGCCGGGGGAAACCGCCTCTTCACGAAAATGTCGGGAAATCACAGCGAAAAGCCGTCCCTGAGGACGGCTTTTCCGGATCTGTGGGCTTCGACCGGGGCTCAGCCCTGAAGCGTCCGCACCCCATAGCCCTCGCCGCGTGCTTTCATCGCAGCGACGGCGGCCACGCTTGCGGCGGCGGTGGTGAAATAGGGGATGCGGTCCATCAGCGCCACGCGGCGGATGTCGCGGCTGTCGGCGATGGACTGGGTGCCCTCGGTCGTGTTCATCACCAGAGCGATGTCTTCGTTTTTCAGCCGGTCGACGATATTAGGGCGGCCCTCATAGACCTTGGCCACCGATTCCGCCACGACTCCTTCGGCTTTCAGCCAGGCAGCGGTGCCGCGTGTCGCGGTGATGGTGAAGCCCATTGCGATCAGGTCGCGCGCCGCCGAGGCCAGTGCCTCCGACTTGTCGGCATCCTTCACCGAAAGGAAGACGCGGCCCGCCTCGGGCAGCACCATGCCGGCGCCCATCTGCGCCTTGAGGAAGGCCAGCGCGAAGCTGCGATCCCAGCCCATCACCTCGCCGGTCGAGCGCATTTCCGGCCCGAGCAGCGGGTCGACACCAGGGAAGCGGGCGAAGGGCAGCACCGCCTCTTTCACCGAATACCAGGGCGTGATCGGATCGGCGAGCGTCATCGCATCCGCCAGCGGCAACGGGCTGTCGGGGCCAACGCCGGCATCGTAAGGCGCGCGCTCGGGGAAGGCCGAAAGCTTCTCGCCCGCCATCAGCCGCGCCGCGATCGAGGCAATCGCCGAGTCGGTGGCTTTCGCCACAAAGGGCACCGTGCGCGAGGCGCGCGGGTTGACTTCCAGAACGTAGATCACCCCGTCCTTGATCGCGAATTGCACATTCATCAGCCCGACGACCTGCAGCGCAATCGCCATCTGCACGGTCTGCTTTTTCAGTTCGGCCACCGTCTCAGCCGAGAGCTGGTGCGGCGGCAGGCAGCAGGCAGAATCGCCCGAATGGACCCCCGCCTCTTCGATATGTTCCATGATACCGGCAACATGGACCGCTTCGCCATCCGACAGCGCATCGACATCCACCTCGACCGCGCCCGACAGATAGCTGTCCAGCAGCACCGGGCTTGTGCCGGAAACCTGCACGGCGGTGTTGATGTAGCGCTCCAGCTGGGCATCGTCGCGCACGATCTCCATCGCGCGGCCGCCGAGCACATAGGACGGACGGATCACCAGCGGGTATCCCACGCGGGCGGCGATATCGAAAGCCTCTTCGCGCGAATGGGCGATGCCGTTGACCGGCTGTTTCAGGCCCAGATCATTCAGCAGCGCCTGGAAACGCTCGCGGTCTTCGGCGAGGTCGATAGCGTCGGGCGTGGTTCCAAGGATCGGGATGCCCTCATCCTTCAGCGCCTGCGCCAGTTTCAGCGGCGTCTGGCCACCAAACTGCACGATCACACCATGAAGCGTGCCGTTATCCTGCTCGACCCGCAGGATTTCCAGCACATGTTCCAGCGTCAGCGGCTCGAAATAAAGCCGGTCCGAGGTGTCGTAATCCGTCGAAACGGTCTCGGGATTGCAGTTGACCATGATGGTCTCATAGCCGGCCTCGGTCAGCGCGAAACAGGCATGGCAGCAGCAATAGTCGAACTCGATCCCCTGGCCGATCCGGTTCGGACCACCGCCAAGGATGACGACTTTCTTCGCAGCCGAGGGACGCGATTCGCATTCCACATCGCCCATCGCGGGCATCTCATAGGTGGAATACATGTAAGGCGTCTGCGCCTCGAATTCCGCCGCGCAGGTGTCGATCCGCTTGAAGACGGCGGTAACGCCAAGGCCCCGCCGCGCGCGGCGCACCGAGGTTTCGTCCTGGCCGGTCAGCTTGGCGAGACGCGCATCGGTAAAGCCCATGATCTTGAGCCCGCGCAGCCCTTCGGCCGTCGAGGGCAGGCCATGAGTACGGATTTCATGTTCCGCATCAATGATTTCACGGATCCGGGCAAGGAACCAGGGGTCGAAAGCGGTGATGGCCTGGATCTCGTCATTCGAGAGCCCCTCACGCATCGCCTGGGCGATCACGCGCAGCCGGTCAGGGGTTGCGACGCTCAGCGCCTTGGAAATTGCGGCGCGGTCGGGGGCGCCTTCAATCGCGATCTCGTCAAAGCCGGTCAGGCCGGTCTCAAGGCTGGCCAGCGCCTTCTGCATCGATTCATGGATGGTACGGCCAATCGCCATCGCCTCGCCCACCGATTTCATCGCGGTGGTCAGCAGTGGCTGCGAGCCGGGGAATTTCTCGAAGGCAAACCGCGGGATCTTGGTCACAACATAGTCGATGGTCGGCTCGAACGAGGCCGGCGTCACCTTGGTGATGTCGTTATCCAGCTCATCCAGCGTATAGCCGACCGCCAGTTTCGCCGCGATTTTCGCAATCGGGAAGCCGGTGGCCTTGGAGGCCAGCGCCGACGAACGGCTCACGCGGGGGTTCATCTCGATCACGACCATGCGGCCATCGACCGGGTTGATCGCCCATTGCACATTGGAGCCGCCGGTCTCCACCCCGATCTCACGCAAAACGGCGATCGAGCCGTTGCGCATGATCTGGTATTCCTTGTCGGTCAGCGTCAGCGCCGGCGCCACGGTGATCGAATCGCCCGTGTGAACACCCATCGGGTCGATATTCTCGATCGAGCAGACGATGATGGCGTTATCCGCTTTGTCGCGGACCACCTCCATCTCGTATTCCTTCCAGCCGAGCAGCGATTCGTCGACCAGAACCTGCGCCATCGGCGAGGCCTCAAGCCCCGATTTCACGATGGCCTCATAGTCGTCGCGGTTATAGGCCACGCCGCCGCCGGTGCCGCCAAGGGTAAAGGCCGGGCGGATAATCGCGGGCAGGCCGATATGTTCAAGATCGCCCATCGCCTTGGCCACGCCCGCCGCGATGTCGTATTTGCCGTTCGCGAGTTTCGGCGCGGCAACGATGGTCGCCTTGGGGTTCTCGATCCCCAGCCGGTCCATCGCCTCACGGAAGAGCTTGCGGTCTTCGGCCATTTCAATGGCTTCGCGTTTGGCGCCGATCAGTTCAACGTTGAACTTGTCCAGCACGCCCATATCGGCCAGCGCCAGCGCGGTGTTCAGACCGGTCTGCCCGCCCATGGTCGGCAGAATCGCATCGGGGCGCTCTTTCTCGATGATCTTGGCCACCACTTCCGGCGTGATCGGCTCGATATAGGTGGCATCGGCCAGACCCGGATCGGTCATAATCGTCGCCGGGTTCGAGTTCACGAGGATGACGCGGTAGCCCTCTTCGCGCAAAGCCTTACAGGCCTGGGCGCCGGAATAGTCGAATTCGCAGGCCTGGCCAATCACGATAGGCCCCGCACCGATAATCATGATCGAGTGGATATCTGTCCGCTTCGGCATGTCGGGAACCTCGGTTTTTGGGCTGGCTGTCGCTAAATCGTCCGGGGTTATAGAGCCGGGCGACAGGGGCGCAAGGGGTAAACCGACGCTTGCCAGCGGGTCTGGCGCAGGGCCGGGGAAATCCCACCCGTTATTCCGGCTGGCGCAGGCATCCGCCAGCCCCTATTCATTCTCGGCATTATGAGCAGCAGCAGACGCCAGATCTTTTTTGAACACGGCCCCGGCGGACGTCCGGCGCTGTTTGATGACGCGCTGACGGTGAAAATCGCACGCACGCCCGAGCAGGTGCTGGATGTGCTGGAAGATGCCGACCGCATCCGCCGCTTCGGCGCCTGGGTCGCGGGCTATATCTCTTATGAGGCGGGATATGCGTTTGAAGACCGGCTGCGCCCGCTGATACATCCCGACCGCCGCCTGCCGCTGGTGCATCTGGCGACATTCATCGGCCCCGGGGATCCCGGGCCAATGCTGGCCAGGATGGCAGAGGAGGCCGGGGCGACCCGCATCGCCGCGCCAGAGCCGCTGATCTCGCGCGACGACTATAACAGCGCCATCGCCCGTGTGCAGGAACTGATCGCGGCGGGCGATATCTACCAGGCCAATCTGACCTTCCCGATGCTGTCTCGCCTGCTGTCCGGCACGCCAGAGGGGCTATATGGCCGGCTGCGCCGCTCGGGTCCGGTCGGGCACGGAGCTTTTGTCAATCTGGCGGGTGAGCCGGCGCTGGTCTCGCGCAGCCCAGAGCTGTTCTTCCGCACCGATGCAGAGGGGCGCATCACCACCCGCCCGATGAAGGGCACCCGCCCGCGCGATGCCGACCCCGCCCGCGATGCGGCCCTGGCGACCGAGCTGCGCACCAGCCCCAAGGACCGGGCCGAGAATCTGATGATCGTCGATCTGCTCAGAAACGATATCAGCCGCATCACCGAAATCGGCAGCGTGAAGGTCCCCGAACTCTACACCGTCGAACATTACGCCACCGTGCATCAGATGGTCTCAGAGGTGCAGGGCCAGCTCTCGCGCCCGGCCAGCCTTCCCGATCTGGTCCAGGCGCTGTTCCCCTGCGGCTCGGTCACCGGGGCGCCGAAGATCCGCGCGATGGAGGTCATCCGCGAGGTCGAGCCCTTCGCCCGTGATGTCTATTGTGGCGCCATCGGCTGGATGGCCCCGGATGGCAGCGCGGATTTCTCGGTCGCGATCCGCACGCTTGCGGTGGGCGAAGAGGACGGTGAGAACCCGGGCGAGATCCGGATGAATGTCGGCGGCGGCATCGTGCATGGCTCGACCGAAGAGGGCGAATGGGAGGAGGCGCTATGGAAAGCGCGCTTCGTCAATGCGGCGGTGAGCCGGGGCTGAAGCTGATCGAGACGGTGCTGTGGGACGGCGCCTTGGCGCCGCGCTGGCCTTTGCATCTGGAGCGGTTGCAGCGCAGTGCGGTGGCGCTTGGCTGGGCGCCCCCCCTGCCCCCACCGCCCGCAGGCCCGGCCGGGGCCGCCCGGCTGCGGCTGACACTGGACGGTGCCGGGCGGATGGTCTGGGAACAGCACCCGCTGCCGGCGGCAAAGCCGCTTTGGACCCTGTGCCTTGCTACAGAGCGGCTTCTTTCGGACGATCCATGGCTTTCGCTGAAGTCCACCCACCGCGCGCTGCATGACAGGGCCCGCGCCGCATTGCCCGATGGGGTGGATGAGGCGCTTTTCCTCAATGAGCGCGGTGAACTTTGCGAGGGCAGCATCACCACGCTCTTCTTTGACCGCGGCGAGGGGATGCGTACGCCGCCTTTGGCCTGCGGCTTGCTGCCAGGGGTCTTGCGCCGCGAACTGGCCTGCCCGGAAGAGGTACTGCTGCTGCACGATCTGGCTTGCGTACGGCTCTGGGTTGGCAATGCCCTGCGCGGCCTGATCCCCGCCCGCCTCGCAGAACCCGGCGCCGCACCCGCCTGAACCGCCTCGCCCGACAATCCGGCCTTATGCGGCAGATAATCCGGGCATCGCGTTCCGCTGGTTGTTTAATCCTGCACAACAATCATGCAATCTATGGTTGCTTAATTCTCGCAATGATTGAAATTCCCATCATTCAATCTGATCTTTAATTGAATTTCAGCTTCAATTCACAAACAATTGCCTTATAAGATTCGGCATACCCAATTCCATTTTCGTCACCTTCATCCGGAAAACCCCGCCCATACCGACGGCATTAACCGATTCCTATTTCATCCACTTTCATTGCCGGACCGGCGCAGTCACACCCCACACACATACCAAAAATCGGCATCTACAACTTTGAGTTTCACTGAATACAACAACTCAATCAAAGAGATAAATATACACATAACCACATGATTAATATAATTTATTATTGAAAAATTCGATTAAAAACATCGACCTTCGCCATCTTTGCGCCCAAATCGACGGCATATTTTCCGCAAAATGGCGCTAATCAGGTCCACATTAAAACAAATGTTGAATGCAGGAATAGGGCATCGTGCAATCACAGGAACCCATCCCAAATGTCGACCAACATCATCGAACTGAAAAAAATCGCCGGCTTCATCGGCGCCTGCCTCGTTGACTCCGAAACCGGCCTGATGCTGGCAAGCGAGTCGAGCGGCATCAAATTTGACCTCGAAGCTGCCGGTGCCGCGAATACCGAGGTGGTGCGTGCCAAGAACGCCGCCATGGTCGCTCTGGGCCTTGACGACCATATCGAAGACATCCTGATCACGCTCGGCACCCAGCTGCACCTGATCCGCCCGCTGACCTCGAACCCGGCGGTCTTCGTCTATGTCGCCCTGGACCGTTCGAACGCCAACCTGGGCCTCGCCCGGATCGCCGTGAAAAACGTCGAAGGCAAACTGAAGGTCTGATCCGACCGCGCCCGGCATGGTAGCGGCTGCTTCCGGGCTGACCGGGGCCGCGCCCCGGGCCGGGAAAGACCCGGACTGCCTGGCCGGGGAGGGCCCGACGCCTTCCCCGGCCGGCCAGACCAAAAAAAGACATGAAGATGGGGCCTTTGTGTTCTGCCTGCCCGGATCGCTGAGTCGCCGGGTGGACAGCCGTAACGAGTAAACTTGTCCCCCCTGCCGGGCCATCTGGCTGCGGGCAGGGTGATCAGCCTGCGGACAGGGCCGGATGCTGCCGGCCTTGCCAGTGAAACTGCCCCTTCCCGGTACGACACACCGGGTTCAGGGGTGCCGGAATGTCAGCGGTGAATGTCAGCGGAGGCGGGGCACCAGGCCCGCACGCCCCGCTTTCCCAGTCAAGGTGGCCGGAATCCCGGCCGAAAGGAGACCGTCGTGAAAATCGCTCCGCAACTGCGGCAGGAGCTCGCCTTTCTGCGCGACGGGCTCGACAGCATCGACCGCCTGGTGGACGAAAAGACCAGGCCAAATTTCGCGCCGCTGCGCAACAGGCTGGACAGCTGGACCGCGAAAGTCGCGGTGATCGGCCAGGTCAAGGCCGGCAAATCGACCTTCCTGAACGCCTTCCTGCATCAACATGATTTCCTGCCCTCGGATATCAATCCCTGGACGTCGGTGGTCACCAATATCCGCGTCAATATCCCGACCGACCCGATCTCGGGCGCGCGTTTCGAATTCTTTGACGAATCCGACTGGCAGGAGATCACCGGCAGCGGCTCGGCCATCCGCCAGCTGACCGAGGAATTGCTGCCCGGTTTCGACAGCGAAGTGCTGCGCCGCCAGAGCGAAGAGATGCGCGACCGTGCGCAGCGCCGGCTGGGGCGCCATTACCATGCGCTGCTGGGCAGCAAACATGACCATGAATTCCTCTCGGCCGATCTGCTGAAACGCTATGTCTGCGCCGGGCCGGGCAGCGATGACGGCCTCGACCGCGAGGCGCTTGGCCGCTATGCCGCGCTGACCAAAAGCGCCAGCATCTACATGCGCCTGCCCGAATTCGAGGTGCCGGCCATCATCACCGATACGCCAGGCGTGAATGACCCCTTCCTTGTCCGCGATGAGCTGACCTGCCGCAGCCTCGACAAATCCGATGTCTTCGTGATGGTCCTTTCGGCGCATCAGCCGCTGACCGATGTAGACCTCGCGCTGATCCGCATCCTTGCCAATCAGGACGAAAAGGATGTGATGGTCTTTATCAACCGCATCGACGAGCTGGATGATTACAGCACGAATGTGCCGCGCGTGATCGCCGATGTCGAACAGCGCCTGCGGGCCGCGATCCCGGGCATCGATTTCCGCATCGTCGCCGGGTCGGCCTGGCTTGCCGATCTCGCTTTGCGCGAGGATGACGAGGCCGGGACGCTGCGCGAGGCCGCCGACAGCGACGAGCTGGCACTCTATATCCGCCAGACCTTTGGCCGCCTTCCGCGCGACCGCAATGACCGGCTCTTGCTGGCCTCGGGGCTGACCAGCCTGAAAAACACCCTCTCAGACACGCTTGACAGCGGTGTCGGCAGCCAGCAGCTCAACCAGCTGCGCGGCGATATCCGGGCCGAGCTGAACGCGGCGCAATTCGTCGGCCGCCGCGAGCGCGACGCGCTCCAGGTGCAGATGGAGAGCCTGCGCAGCGATATCGCCAAAACCGCCGCCCGCGATGTGGCAAGCGAGATCACCGGCATCCGCGATCTGCGCAACCGGCTGGAGAGCCTGGTCGATACAGCGGATGCGCAGATCGAGCGGGTGGTGTCGAAATCCTGGTCCGGGCTTGAGGCACGGCTGATTGCGGCCATCGAAACCTTTGTCGATGGCCATAAGGACACATTCGAAGAGCGTCTCTTCGGCGACGGTCAGCGCGGCGATGCCGGCGCGGTGCTGGATTTCGACATGCTGCCCTTGCAGGCCGCGCTCGAAGCCGAGGTGCGCGACTGTTATACCGGCTCGCGCAGTGGCACCGATGCGGCGCTGGAAAGCTGCATCCAGGCCTGCCGCCAGACCATCGGCACCAAATTCCAGGACCCGACCGCCGAGATCACGCTGGAGGGTCTGCCCTATGACAGCTTCACCTCGACGCTGACTTTCGCGAAACGCAGCCTCCGCGTCGGCATGATTGTCGATCGCAGCTGGGCCTTCTGGCGCCGCCCCACGCTGAATGTGGGCAAATCGCTGGGCGCGCTGCGCACACTGACCACCGAAGAACTGCGTCCCTCGGTCGAGAAGATCCTTGCGGCCTATAACGAGGCCCAGCTGGATCGTGCCAGCGCCGGCATGTCGCGCATCCGCGTGATGCTGCGGATGTTCGACTCGATCCTGTCGGAAAACGCACAACGCCTGAAACAGGACAAGATCGATATGGAACGCATTGCGCTGAACCCGGATGCCCAGAAAGCAGTCGTGCAGCGCCTGCAAAGCAAGGTGGAGGCGCTGGAGCGCCGTCTGACCGCGCTGGCCGGCCTTGAGACCGGGCTGAAGCGAACCGATCTTGGGGCTGCGGCATGAAAATGACAGATCTGACCGCCCTCCTGCACGAAAAACGCAAGGCCGCCGGCAGCGATACGCCGCTGCGCGTGGTGATCTGCGGCGAAGTCAGCGCCGGCAAATCCACCGTGATGAATGCGCTGATGCGCAGCCATCTGCTGCCCGACAATATCGGCCGCAGCGAACGCCCGGTGCTGGTCGCGGGCTGGCGCGATATCCCCGGGATCGAGGCGGTCGGCCGCCACGGGCATGAGATGCGCGCGGCGCTGCCCGGCACTCCGGCACTGTTCCATCAGACGGAATTCGTCCGGCTCTGGCTGGATCAGCCGCATCTCGCGGGGATTGAGCTGATCGAATTGCCGATGACCAAGGCCGAGGAACTGACCGACGAGCAGATCGCCCTGGTGAATTCGGCCGATGTGATGATCTGGGTCACCATTGGCTCGCAAGCCTGGCGGCTGACCGAAAAGGCCATTGTCGAGGCCCTGGGCGATGCAAGGCCGGATCGCTCGATCCTGGTGGTGTCGCGCGGGGACAAGCTGCGCTCGGACAAGGATCGCGGCCGGCTGATGGAGCGGATGGAGCGCGAGACCAATGCGCTTTTCGCGCATCGGATGTACCTCTATGGCGAGCGTCGCCGGATCGCAGCCTCGGCGGACTCGGATGCCGAATGGGAAGAAAGCGGAGGCGCCGGACTTGCCGCCCTGCTGAGCACTTTCGCCACCAGACCGGAACGGACGGTCTATGAGGGCGAGGCCCGGCGCGACTGGCCGGAAGCGGATGAGCCGGCGGCAGAGGATGATCTGGCCCCTGCCGGGGAAGCGGAGGCGGAGCCGGAGGAAACGGCAGATATCGCCTTTGAACCGGAGGCACAGGCCGAAGAGATTGTAAATGAGGCTCAGGCGGCTGCCAGAGCGCAAGCGGGTGCGGAGGAGATCCAGGACGAAGACATCGCCGGCGAAGACACCGCCGACGAAAACACCGGCCCGGAGATCGTGGAAGAAGCCGAAGCCGGGGAAGCCGTTGCCGAGCCGACGGAGGCCGCTGCGGAACCGGAAGCGGAACCTGTGCCCGAACCCGGGCCGGAAGCCGCGAAACCCGCCCCCGTCCTGCCGGGGCTGTTGCAGGCCGGGCTGCTGCCTGAAAACGATGCGGGCCTCACCACGCTTGCAGGGGATGAAGCGACCGTCGCGCAGCTTGCCGGTTTCTGCTCAACCATGCTGACGCAGCTGGAAGATGAGCGGCTGACCACCAGCGGCGGGCCGGTCAGTTTCTTCAGCCTCGCCACCGGCAGGCGGCGTGTGCTGTTCCAGATCGTCAGCGGCAAGGGCATGGTCTTCCTGCTCGCGGATGCTCAGGTGATGAACCAGGGCATGGCGCAGATGGCGATCGGCCAGCTTTGCGCCGATAAGCGGGTGACCGGCTGAGGTGACCGCTCAGCGGCGGGGGGGGGGCTCAGCGGCGGGGAACGCCTTGCAGGATTTCCAGAAAGGCCGGGCCGAAACGCTCGGCCTTTTGCGCGCCCATGCCCTGGACGCGCTCCAGCTCGTCCAGGTTTGACGGCCGGCGTTCCGCGATCTGGCGCAGCGTCGTGGCGGTGCAGGAGAGGTGTTTGCCGATCCCGTCTTCGCCCCGCACCAGCCGCAGCTGCGCCTCGGCCAGCAGGTCATAGACCACGCCCGCCGCCTGCCCCGCCAGCGCGGCCCGCGCCGGATGCGGCGCCTGCACCGCCCCGGCGATCACCTGCAAAAACGCCCGGCCATAGCTGTCCAGCTTCTTCGCGCCGACCCCGTTGATCCCTGCCATCTGATCCAGCGTTTCCGGCCGTTTCTCGGCCATCTCGATCAGGGTGCGATCCGCGAAAATCACATAGGCCGGCACGCCCGCCGCCTCGGCCAGCGCGCGGCGTTTCGCCTTCAGCGCGGACAGAAGCGGTGCGTCCTCCTCGGCCACCAGCGTCTTTACCACCGCTTTCGGGGCGCGGATATCGGGGCGGCGCAGCCGGATTTCCACCTCACCGCGCAGAACGGGACGCGCGGAATCGGTCATCCGAAGCGCGCCGTGCCGTTCAAAATCCGGGCGCAGAAGGTCGCGCCCCATCATCTGCAGGAAAACCGACCCCCAGGCCTGTTTCGACAGGTCCCGCCCGACGCCAAAGGTCGGCAGGTCCTGATGGCTGCGCGCGCGGACCTTTTCGGTCGTGGTGCCGGTCAGGATGTCGATCAGATGGCCGGCGCCATAGCTTTCCCCGGTGCGCAACACGGCGGAAAGCGCCTTGCGAACGGATTCTGTCCCGTCAAACACCGCAGGCGGCGCGGCGCAGAGGTCGCAATTGCCGCAAGGCCCGCTTTCCTCACCAAAGTAAGACAGCAACACCTGGCGGCGACAGGCCAGCGCTTCGGCCAGACCGAGCAGCGCATTCAGCCGCCCGTGATCGGCGGCCTTGCGCTCGGGTGGTGCGGCGCCTTCGTCGATCTGGGTGCGGCGGTAGCGGATATCATCGGCGCCATAAAGCGTCAGCGCCTCGGCCGGCGCCCCATCGCGACCGGCACGGCCGATCTCCTGGTAATAGGATTCGATGGATTTCGGCAGATCGGCATGGGCGACCCAGCGGATATCGGGCTTGTCGATTCCCATGCCGAAAGCCACCGTCGCCACCACGATCAGCCCGTCATCGCGCTGGAAGCGGGTCTCGACATCGCGGCGGTCCTGGGGGTCCATGCCGCCATGGTAATGCAGCGCGGTATGCCCCGCCTCGCGCAAAGCCTGGGCCAGCGTCTCGGTCTTGGCGCGGGTGCCGCAATAGACGATGCCCGACTGCCCGCGCCGCGCCGCCGCATAGGCGAGGATCTGCTCGCGCGGGCCATCCTTGGCGGCGAAACTGAGATGGATATTCGGACGGTCAAAGCCGCGCAGGAAGGTCGCGGGCGGCTGGCCGTCGAACAGGCGCTGCACGATCTCGGCCCGGGTTTCCTCATCCGCGGTGGCGGTAAAGGCCGCGAGCGGCACGTTCAGCGCCCGTTTCAGCTCGCCAATGCGGAGGTAATCGGGGCGGAAATCATGGCCCCACTGGCTGACGCAATGCGCCTCATCGACCGCGATCAGCGAAACACCGATCCGGCGCAAAAGCGCCATGGTCGCCCCCGCAGCCAGCCGCTCAGGCGCCATATATAACAGCTTCAGCCGCCCTTCATCCAGCGCCTGAAAGACCTCTTCTGTTTCCTCATCGGTATTGCCGGAGGTCAGCGCCCCCGCCTCAACCCCTGCCTCACGCAGCCCCCGCACCTGGTCGCGCATCAGCGCGATCAGCGGCGAGATCACCACTGTGACACCCTCACGGCACAAGGCGGGCAGCTGGAAGCAAAGCGATTTGCCGCCGCCGGTCGGCATGATCGCCAGCGTGTTCTGCCCCAGGGTCACCGCCTCGACAATCTCGGCCTGACCAGGGCGGAAACCCTGGAATCCGAAAATCTCCGCCAGCAGCGCGGCGGGAGACGGCTGGCCGGTATCGCGCATCAGAGGAAGGCGTATTGGTTGTTGAAGAGGATCATCCGAAGCCCAATGATCACCAGCAGCACCACCAGCGGCGCGAAATCAATGCCCTGCATCGAAGGCAGGAAACTGCGGACGCGGTTGTAAACCGGCTCCAGCAGGCGGTTCAGACTGTACCAGATCTGGGCCACCAGAGGCTGGCGGATATTCAGCACCTGGAAATTGATCAGCCAGCTGAGAATGACATGGGCAAGCACCACAAATTGCGCCACGCCAAGGAGAAGCATCAGGATATCGTAAACGGACTTCATCTTTCCCCCATAACGAGCGCTTTGGAACAGGTAGCGCGAGCCGGGTCTCAGGGCAAGCCAAAGCAGAATGCCGCCACACTATCGGGCAGCTGGTGAAGCCGCGGTTAACGGGGCCCGTCTGAACGCCGGGTCAGCCTTGACCTTTGCAAATGCTTTGGCCAGGCAGAGCCGGAACCGCACGGAGAACGCGATGTATCCCTGGTTTCGCATGATCCTCGTGATCGCAAAGGCGCGGCGGCAGCCGGCGCTTGACCCGTTCGGCACCCATATCGCCAGCCATCTCTGCCTGCCCTGGGATATCGACCCCTGGAGGGAGCTGAACAATGGCCGCACGCTGACGCTTTACGATCTCGGCCGCCTGCCATTGGGGGAACGCACCGGGCTGCATCGGGTGGCAAAGGAAAAACGCTGGGGCATGGCGGTTGCCGGCGCTTCGGTCCGCTATCGCCGGCGGGTGCGGGCGTTTCAGCGCTTTGAGATGCGGTCTCGCATGGTGGGCTGGGACAGCCGTTTCGTCTATCTTGAGCAAAGCATGTGGCGGCAGGGCGAATGCACCTCGCATGTGCTGATCCGCTCGGCGATCACCCGGGGTGCGCGCGGCATCGTGGCGCCATCCGAAATGGCGGTGGCGCTTGGGCTGGCGCCGGAAAGCCCGCCGCTGCCCGCCTGGGTCAGCGCCTGGTCCGATGCCGATGCCGGCCGGCCCTGGCCGCCGATGCAGTCTGATCCGGCCTGACTGCCTGGACCTGACCGCCCGCATCTGACCGCCCTGACCCGACTGCCTGAACCGTAGCGCTTGCGCCCGGCACCGTTTCGCGATTCACTGATAATCGAAACAGAGGGTGTGCAATGGTCAGTGCGAAGAAACGGATCTGGGGCTGGTATTTCTTTGACTGGGCCAGCCAGCCCTACAGCACATTGCTGATGACCTTCATCTTCGTCCCCTATTTCGCCGAGGTCGCGCGCGGCTATTACATGGGCACGGGCCTTGATGAAGAGGCCGCAAAAGCCGCCGCAACCAGCTTCTGGGGCTGGGGTATCGCCGCGACATCGGTGATCATCGCCGTGCTTGCCCCGATCCTTGGCGCCATCGCGGATTCCACCGGCAGGCGGCTGATCTGGGTCTGGATCTTCTCGGCCTTTTATGTGGTCGGGGCCTGGGCCTTGTGGTGGGTGGCTCCGGGCGGAGAGGCCGCCATCCTGTGGTGGGCGGTCGTGTTCTTCGGCCTTGGCTTCGTGGGCATGGAATTCGCCACCATCTTCACCAATTCGCTGATGCCATCGCTGTCGGATCACGAGGATCTTGGCGCGATTTCCGGCTATGGTTTCGCCTTTGGCTATCTGGGCGGCCTGATTGCGCTGTTGCTGATGCTGGGCCTGTTTATCACCGCACCGCAATCCAATGGCGGAGAGATGGCCGGCATGATGGGCGAGACCGGCCAGCCGCTGGTCGAGGATGACACGCTTGCCGGCCCCGAAACTGATGCAGCAGAAACCCGTGATGCGGGACCCCGCACCTATCTCGGCATCCCGCCGATCCTGGGCGATGACAGCGAAACGATGATCGGCACCCGCATCGTCGGCCCCTTTGTCGCGATCTGGTTCATCGTCTTTATGATCCCCTTCTTCCTTTGGGTCAAAGAGCCGAAGACCGTCAGCCGGCCGCTGCAGCTGGGCCGTGCGCTCGGGGAATTGCGCGCGCTGCTGGCCTCGCTCAGGTTTCGCAAAAGCCTCAGCGCCTATCTCGGGTCCTCGCTGCTTTATCGCGACGCGCTGAACGCGCTTTATGCCTTTGGCGGCATCTATGCATCGAATGTGCTGGGCTGGAGCGTCGGGCAGATCGGCATTTTCGGCATCGTTGGCGCTCTCGCGGCGGTGATCTGCGCCTGGATCGGCGGGCGGGCAGACCGCGCCCTCGGCCCGAAACCGGTGATCGCCTTTGCCATCGTCGTGCTGACGCTTGTTTGCGTGGTCCTACTGGGTCTGACGCGCGAACAGGTCTGGGGCATCGCATTGGACTCGGCCTCCAGCGAATCCGACCGCATCTTTATGATCTGCGGCGCGCTGATCGGCGGCGCCGGCGGCGTGGTCCAGGCCGCCTCGCGGACCATGATGCTGCGCCACACCACACCCGAGCGCGCCTCCGAGGCCTTTGGTCTCTTCGCGCTTTCGGGCAAGGTGGCAAGCTTCATCGCCCCTTCGGCCATCGCGCTGGTTGCCGCGATCTCGGGGTCGGACCGGATTGGTATCGGCCTGCCGCTGATCGTGCTTTTCCTCCTGGGGCTGGTGATGCTGGCCTTCGTCAATCCCAAAGGTGAACAGCCATGATCAACCTGCGTGCCCCGCTTTTTCTGGCAGCCTTTTGCGTGGCGCTGAGCGCGCCGCTGCCCGCCGCCGCGCAGCAGCTTGCCAAGGATCTGTTCGGCGCCTGGAAGACACCCTCGAAACAGGATCCGATGCCGATAGGCTCCTATGCCAAAGGCTGCGCGGCCGGGCTGCTGAAAATGCCTGAAAACGGCCCGACCTGGCAGTCGATGCGGCTGTCGAGAAACCGCAACTGGGGGCAGCCGGTGATGGTCGAGTTCCTGATGGACCTCTCTTATAGCGCCAGCCAGATCGGCTGGGGCAAGGGGCTTTACATCGGCGATATCAGCCAGCCGAGGGGCGGGCCGATGATCACCGGCCATGCCAGCCATCAGATCGGGCTGGATGTGGATCTCTGGTGGCTGGCGCCGAAGCGGCTGGATCTGTCGGTGGCGGAACGGGAAAGCCTCTCGTCGATCCCGATGCGCTCGGCCGATCAGAAATCGGTGACCGGCGCCTGGGGGCCGACGGCGCGGAACCTGCTGAAGACGGCGGCCTCTGACCCGCGGGTGGACCGGATTTTCGTCGCCGCCGCGATCAAGCTGGAGATCTGCAAGGCCGCGAAGAAGTCGGACACCGCCTGGCTGCAAAAGCTGCGCCCGGTGGCGGGGCATGACACGCATTTCCATGTACGGCTGAAATGTCCGGCCGGCGCCGGTGCCTGCGAGACCCAGACACCGACCGTCGCGGAGCTGTCGAAAGGCGGCAATGGCTGCGATGAGACGCTGGACTGGTGGGTGACCGATTACCTCAACCCACCCAAGAAGCAGCCGGGCAAAAAGGATCCCGACGAAGAGGATCCGCCTAAGAAAAAGCACCCGCGCCAGTTCACCATGGCCGACCTGCCGCGCCAGTGTCAGGGCGTTCTGGACGCCAATTGAAGCAAAAGACCGTCCCGAAGCCGCAAGCGGCTCCGGGAGTGCCTCCGGCGGGGGTATTTAAGGACAGATGAAAAGCGCGCCTTCTTTTATCTGTTTCTGAATATCCCCGGGGCTTCGCAGGAGACGGGGGGCCGCGCGCGCATGGCGCACAACGAATTGTATCGCAGTAAGGCGGCAGAGCGCGAGACCGGGCTGTCAGGGATGTGTCGTTTATCTCGCCTGGAGATATCAGAGCCGTTGCGGCGCAAAAAGTGACTTCGATCTGTAAAGCAAGTGATTGCTTTATATCCCGGTTGAGAAGGCTTCACCCTCACCGGCAGCAAAGAGCGCAATCCTTCTGACAGAGCTGGCGGTCATGCGGGTGCCGGAACCGGTTCGCCCTTTCCGCCTCGCAAAGACCTTGCGGAAAGGGTGCAACCTGTTCGGGCCGACGAAGCAGAAGGCATCATCAGCGGCTTTGGGATAGTCAATACGCTGGCTCACAGAGGTCAATTCGCTTCCCGTGACCCCGACCGTCTTGCGGCTCTGTTCGCGCCGGGGGGGGGGCCGTGCAGAAACCGTTGACGACGAAAGGGCCACGAGGTGCCGGAGCCAGGGTTTGATCGCGCTTACTGGCGGGGGTTGCTCAGCGCGAGTGCGACTGGCTTTGACCTCTCCCCCGGCAGTTCGGTACTTCTGCCCAGGGCTAAGGGGCTACATAAGTAGGGGTTTCTCGTAGCGTGAGCTGAGGAGATTCGAATGAGAAAGAGCCGTTTCACGGAACCGCAGATCATGGCTGTGCTTCGTCAGCCCGAGAGCGGTGTGGCCGTACCCGTGGTCGATCAACCGTTTGGTCATCACGTCCCCTGCGATGGATTTTGCGGTGAAGGGCTCAGGTGTTGGCAGTTCCCTTCGACGGCAAATATGTCACCCGCACCACCGACGACATGCTGCCAGGTTTGATCTACACCTCGGACGGCAAGACCTTCGCGGCCGAGATCGCGGACCCGCATACAGATCGCCCGATCCGCCCCGAGATCACCACGGTTCTGGATATCGTGACGCGCAAGATCGTCGGCATCTCGCTGGCCCGCTCTGAAAACCAGCACCCGGTCGCGGAGGCCCTGCGCAATTCCTGCATCTCGCATGGGATCTGCACCATCTTCTACACCGACCGGGGGGCCGGGCTATCGCAATGATGCGATGGACGCCGGTGTCAGCGGTCTGATGGGCCGCCCCGGCATCACGAAGATGCATGCCGCGCCCTATGGACGCAGGCCAAGGGCCGGATCGAGCGCCCGAATGCCACGGTCTGGGATCGCCCGGCTGAGCGCTTCCCGACCTATATCGGCGCGAAGATGGACAAAGAGGTCGGGCAGAAGATCCACAAGATCACCCACCGCGAGCTGAAGGAATTCGGCAAGTCCCGCCATCTCCCCAGCTGGGAAGAGTTTGTCGCCGCTGCCTGAGCGATGATCTAGGCATACAACAACGAGCCCCATCGCGGCCTGCCGAAATTCGAGGATCCAGAGACCGGCAAAAACGCCACATGTTCCCGAATGAAGCCTGGGCTGTCCGGATCAGCTCTGGCCCGGTCAATAGGAACCCCGCGCTGGTTCGCAAAGTGACCAATGGCTTTCGCGACCGGCTCTGGACGTCGATGCGGTTGGCCGCGAGGTGCCGAGCGGGGACGCATCCGCGGTTCGGCCATCGCCGCCTGCATGTGATCTTTCGCCGGGACGGCCATGGCTGAACCGCAAGCGGACCCGGCGGTTCTGCCGGAAGGACGGCTTTTCGCGGCCCTCGCAACCAGCCATCCGGGAATGGTGGCGCGAAACCCAGGGCAGGATCGCCGGAAACGGTATTGATACCGGATGATGCCGCTGGTCTGGCCGCCGGCCACTTCCGTCATTGCGACCCAAATGGTGGCTCAGCGGTATAAGCAGTTACACATAGTTTGCACCCGGGACCCGGGCATGGGCGCGGTTGACGCCCCGACGCGACAGGCGTAATGAGCGCCGTCTCCCCGCGCAGGCGGGGGCCAAGTCTCCGCTACCTTGTCAAAACGGAAAATACATCCATGACCCGCCTTCTGCCCGGCATCATTGCCATGGCCGCCATTGTGCTGGCCTCGAATATCCTGGTTCAGTTTCCCTTCGGGGCCTGGCTGACCTGGGGCGCTTTCACCTATCCTTTCGCCTTCCTGGTCGGTGACCTTGTCAACCGCATCCAGGGCCCGCGCGCCGCGCGGATCGTCGTATTGGCGGGGTTTCTGACCGGCCTTGTCTGTTCGCTGATCGGCACGCAGATCATGGGCGAATTCGGCCCGCTCGTGACGCTGCGCGTCGCCATCGGCTCGGGCCTCGCCTATCTTGTCGCACAGATGAGCGATGTCTCGATCTTTACCGCTTTGCGCAACCGGCCCTGGTGGCAGGCGCCGCTGATCTCGACGCTGATCTCTTCGACCATCGACACGGTGATCTTCTTTTCGGTGGCCTTCGCCGCCCTTTTCACCTTCCTGGAACCCGCCGTTGATGTGTCCTGGGCCGCCCAGCCAACCCCCCTTCTGGGTTTTGGGCCGGCAGCACCTTTCTGGATCTCGCTCGCCATTGGTGACTGGTGCGTAAAAATTGCGCTGGCCCTGATCGCACTGGTGCCTTTCCGCATCATAATCGGCAAAGTGACCGCAAGATTTGCGTAAATTTACTTGATCGATACCAAATCTGTGCCAGCATCACCCTATCGGAAACATTTCGAAAGGAGGTGATCCAGTGTCTAGAGTGATATTGGAGAGAGGTGTCAAGACAGTCAGGAGGGGTGTTTTCTGAGGGCAGCCCCTCAGTAAGACGAACGACTGATTGGGCCTTCAATTCCTAACTGGCCCATCTCCTTGGAACTCGGAAGGGGTCGCCGACAAGGCGGCCCTTTCTCTTCTTTGCCCCCCCTTTGCGCCATGCTGCATGTCACCGATTCCATCGCCATCGCCGATTGGGAGCTTTCCGAAAGCTTCATGCGCGCCTCGGGGCCGGGGGGGCAGAATGTCAACAAGGTCTCGACCGCGGTTGAGCTGCGATTCGAGGCCGAACGCTCACCGAATCTGAGCGCGCCGGTAAAGACGCGGCTGAAACGCCTTGCGGGGCGGAAATGGACGCTGGAAGGTGCGCTGATCATCCAGGTCGACGAGACCCGCAGCCAGGCCCGCAACCGCGAGATCGCCCGCGAACGGCTGGTCGAGCTGATCCGCCAGGCGCTGGTCACCCCCAAACGCCGCATCGCCACCAAGGCGACCTGGGGCAGCCAGCAACGCCGGCTCGCGTCAAAATCCGCGCGCGGCGAGGTCAAGGCGATGCGGGGCCGGATCGGTGACGAGGAGTGAGCGGATGGCGTCACGGCCAAATGGTCTCCTTGCCGATGCGGCTGTCTGCATTGGTAGATTTTTGGGCGTCCATGGGTGATGTGGGCGCGGTGCCTTTGGCTGCGGGGATTTCTGTCTGACGCTCGGGGGGCTTCATCGGGCGGGAGGGGTCCATGACCGGGGCGGGCACTGCCCCGCTGCGCCGGCCCAGGATCAAGCCATGTGCATCCGGGGTATGGGGAAGAAGGCCCGGCAGTTACGCATCCGTGTCATCCGGGGCTTCGCCTCTTTCCCGGAGCCTCCCGATACGGCCAGGCCGGAGGAGCCCCGGGCCTGGCCGCCCCATATGGCCGATGCGGGTATCACGCCCCGGCCTCCGACACCCTGCGGCGCTGCGGTTCTTTTCAGAATGACCTGCGGGCGCGAAGACATGCAGCGGTTCATGCCGTTTCGGTCCGGCCGCGCCTGGCGGCCCGTGGTTTTCAGCCTGGAGGCGGTTTCCGGCCTCCTGATGGCCGCGCCGGGGCCGGGGCTGACGGATCGGGCTGCGCCCGGCATCACCTCTGCTGCGGGACTGCGGGACTTCAGGACTGCGGGCGACCGGGGGCTGCACTCCCGGGATCGGCACCATCGACAGGGATCGGATGCCGATTCGTGTCGGGCAGGGCAAAGGGTCGGGCAGGGCAAGGGCCCGAAGGACCACAGGGTCATGCTGCCGCCCGGCCCGGCCCGGATCTGCTGTGCCTCTTCTGGCGCGAGGCGCGACACAAGGGCAGGCCGCGCCCCCGGCACGAGGGCAGGCCGCGCGCGCTGGCACGCCCGGGTCAATCCGATCCCCCACGACATCCGGGCCGTGCTTTCGCCGGGGTCATGGCTGTGACGGCGCGATGGTTCTGGCGGTGCGATGGTTCTGGCTGGGTCATGGCTCTGGCGGGGACAGAAGGCCGCCAGGTTGCACGCCCTGCGCCACAGGATCGCGGACGCATCTTCCGGAGCCGAACCCCGATATCCGCGTGATCCAGCGGCTGCCGGGGCATGGCCGGGACCCGGCACCACGGCCCGATACACCCCTGGTGCCACCAGGACGATCCGCAACACCGTCAGCGCTTTCGAAGCGCTCCCGACGCTGCAAGGCCAGAACGGGCCAGGACAGCCGCGATAGTCCCGGCGCGCGCGCTGCCCCGGCAGAGCCGGACCTGGCTGACAGCTTTCGCGCCCATGGCCCTGCCTCGCAGCAGGCCAATGCCGGCCATGTCAGCCTGACCCGGCGCGCGGTGATGCCGGCGCCAGCAGCCTGCCGGCCGAGGGCCTGGGTCAGGCATGTGGCTATCTGTGGCCCCGCTGTATCCACCAGAATGTGCATCTCTCGACGCCCCGATATGCCCGCATCCTGCAGCCTGGATCACATCAACAGGGCCCAGGCCGAGCGCTACAGGCCCCACCCGATGCGCTGATCGAAGGTTGCGCAGATCGGCAAGCCGACCGGCAACCTGCGGGCCGTTCCGCTTTTGCCTGGTCACACTAAGATCGACAGCACTGTCCGATATCCCGGCATCGGCTCTGAAGGCGTGCGGACGCTGTCCGGAGGGGCAGGCTTGCAGCAACATGCCGGGATCGGGTTCAGCCGACCGGCCCTTTTCAGCGGCTCAGCAGCCCGGAACGCTGAATTCCCTGTTTCAAAGCCGCCCTTCACGGCTGCCGCAGCAATGCGCCTGCGTCGCAGCGGCAGAACCGGTTCGCCGCAGGCGCCCGGAGCCAACCGGTCAGCGGCAGGAAATCTGCGTGCGCCCGGGCGGTGGCCTTCCACCGGAAAGAGTACCGCATCAGGCAGGATGATCGGCAAAAGATCATGCGGCTGTCCACCGCTGCGTTCATCCACCGCTTCCAGATCCATGTCCTGGCTTTCATTGAATCCGTCACTACGGCTTGCTCGCCGGCGCCACCCGCAAGGCCAATATGGCGAAGTTCCGCAACCTCCTCCAGGTCACAGACCCTGAGACCGCCCCACAGACCATCGCAGAGGCCCGCGCTCTCATCCCGCCCGGGCAAAAGCCGCAATCGCGCGCACCGGCACGGGAGCATCGCCACGGGGCGGGCCGCATGATGAAGCCCCGTCATCTCCGTCAACCCGCCCCCGTTCAGATTCCGAGATTCCGGCGTGCCGGCGCTTGTCCAGGGCGGCACGAGCACCTGTAAATGGCCAGGCTCCACTATGATGGAACCGCCCGCATATCACAATTCCCGGCCACAACCTCCCGGCCTGCACCACAATCGCACCTCCGGCCCTTACCAGTCCTTATGGCCGCCCCACCGTCAGCGCCCATTCCCCAAAGGCAACGCCAGGACCCCGCAGCGGCACCCCCGCGAGCGTTCCCAACGCCATCCCACGCCCAAGCCCCGCGCAACGGACAGTATTAAAAACGGCACCTCAGCGGAGGTGCAGGTTACCGAGCGTTTCGTCTTCCCTGCCCCTGCCGGGCCAGGCCAAGGCACAGTCCGACAGGAACGCCGCACGACCCGACATGCTGGTAAAGATTACTGCTGGTGCCATATGGAAGCTGTCAGTCGCAAAAATCGCGGGAAAGACCGGCGCTATAAAGAAGACTGACAGAACCATGTACCCCGCAAAAGAACCACGCCTGCCTGCCGCACTCCTTCGGGGAAGGAATGTACTCTGGTGTCTTCTGAGGAGAAGCTGATTTCGCTCCGGTTACGGACAATTTCCAGAGACACAAGAAGTGCCACCATGAGGGTCACACAAGATCGGAGCCGCATTCCAGCCCTGCATCCTGATCATTGTGAACGCGCATATGACCCAGATCGCAGATAATTTGATGGCCAGTCTGATACCAGCGGTGCCGCGCATCATAATCAAAAGCACAATCACCCCTGGCCACCCGGCTGTCACCCAACTCCACATGTTGCATTGGTGAAGGTCTGCGGTGCAGGATGCGCGCTCTGACCCGGAATTATGAGGTTCTGTGTTCCGACACTGACCCCGGCGGGCAGGGCCAGACTGAGGCGTTATGGGCCTCGGGGGCTTACACCCGCTCGCGCAACCACAGATAGAGCGGCAAGGACAGGGAAAGGCCGACGGTGCAGCTTGCGGGCAGCACCAGCCACCAATGCCGGATATTATTCTGCGCGGAGTCCCGCCAGGACCAGATCAGGAAAACGAGGATCGACAAAAGCACATCGACAGCGAAACCGGCCGCCGCCCCGTTTACGAACAGCGATTGCAGGAAGAGCGGGATATCGAGGCCGTTCAGAGCAAAGAACGAGCCGAAGAAAAACCAGGGCAGCAGCGTTCCGATGACCGCCATTGCCAGGTAGAAATGCCGGAATTGCACAGGTGTTTCCTCTTCGCGCCCCGTGTTGCGGCAGCGCCCGCCCAAGCCGGCGCTCTCAGGACTGGCCCTCTCAGACCAGCACCTCCTGCGCCTGCTGCTCGCCCACCGCGAAGACGCGCTTGTAGCGCTCGATCTCGGATGCCGGACCCATCGCCTTGTTCGGGTTGTCCGACAGCTTTACCGTCGGACGCCCATCGGCCGAGACCGCCTTGCACACCAGGCTGAACGGCGCCAGCGCGTCATTCGGGACGAAGCCCCGGAAATCATTGGTCAGATTGGTGCCCCAGCCGAAGGAGACCTTCACCCGCCGCTGGAATTGCGCATGCAGTTTTTCGATCATCGCCACATCCAGCCCGTCCGAAAAAATCACCAGCTTTTCGCGCGGATCCTCGCCGCGTTCCTTCCACCAGCGGATCGCCATCTCTGCCGCCGCCGCCGGATCGCCGCTGTCGATACGAATGCCGGTCCAGCCCGCCAGCCAGTCCGGCGCGCGTTTCAGGAAGCCTTCGGTCCCGAATGTATCGGGCAGGATCATCCGAAGATTGCCATCATGTTCATCATGCCAGTCGGCGAGAACCTGATAGGGCGCCTGGGCCAGTTCGGCATCGGTCTTTGCCAGTGCCGCATAAACCATGGGCAGCTCATGGGCGTTGGTGCCGATCGCCTCGATATCGCGCTTCATCGCGATCAGGCAGTTCGAGGTGCCTGTAAAGGCCTCTCCCAGCCCCTCTTGCAGTGCCTGCACACACCAGTCCTGCCAGAGATAGCTGTGCCGGCGGCGCGTGCCGAAATCGGCCATTTTCAGCCCCGGGATCTGGCGCAGCCTTTCGACCTTTTCCCAAAGCCGGGTCATGGCGCGGGCATAAAGCACCTGAAGCTCGAATTTGTGCATGTCCTTCAGCACGGCCCGCGAGCGCAGCTCCATGATCACCGCCAGCGCCGGGATCTCCCACAGCATGACCTCGGGCCATTTGCCCTCGAAAGTCAGCTCATACTGGCCGTCCCGCTTTTCCAGATAGTAAGGCGGCAGTTTCAGCCCCTCGAACCATTCCATGAAATCGGGGCGGAACATCTGGCGCTTGCCGTAAAAAGTATTGCCCCTGAGCCAGGTGCTTTCGCCGCGCCGCAAAGACAGCGAGCGCACATGATCCAGCTGTTCTCGCAATTCGCCTTCGTCGATCAGATCGGCCAGCCGCACCGATTTCGTGCGGTTGATCAGCGAGAAGGTCACATTGGTATCCGGCCGGTTGCGGAAAATCGACTGACACATCAACAGCTTGTAAAAATCGGTATCCAGCAGAGACCGGACGATCGGGTCGATCTTCCAGTTATGGTTGTGAACGCGGGTTGCGATATCGACCATTCAGGCCTCCTGCGGGGCGGATAGAGCGGTTAAAGCAACCGGGCGGCGAAGTGTCCAGTATTCCTGTCAGGAAATCCGGATGCAAAGCATCTCAGGGCATATTGACCATGACGACGCCGGCATCCTCCATCTGCGCCATGGCCTCTTCAAGCGAGCCGTCAAGGTCGATGGCGCGGGACAGATGCTCGCGCAACTCGACCCGGAAGCCCAGGCGCACCGCATCCAGCGCCGAATAAGCGACGCAGTAATCGGTGGCGAGGCCCACAATTACCAGCGTGGTGATGCCACGCGCGTGCAGCCAGGCCTCCAGCCCGGTCGCGGTCTCGCGGTCATTTTCGAAAAATGCCGAATAGCTGTCGATGCCGGGGCGAAAGCCCTTCCTCAGGATCAGCTGCGCCGGGTCGGTGTTGAGCCCGGGGTGAAACGCCGCCCCCGCGCTTCCGATCACGCAATGGCGCGGCCAGAGGACTTGCGCGCCGTAAGGCATCTCGGTCACCGAGAAAGGCGCTGCGCCGGGGTGGTTGTCGGCGAAAGAGCTGTGATCCGCCGGATGCCAGTCCTGGGTCAGCACGATACAGGAAAACTCCGCCATCAGCGCATTGATGCCGGGGACGATCTCATCGCCGCCCGCAACCGCCAGCGCGCCGCCCGGGCAGAAATCATTCTGCACATCAATCACGATCAGGGCCGTATCGGTCTCGCGCATCCTGTTCCCCTCCGCTTTCGCCCCACCCTCTCGCGGGCCTGCGGCTGCGTCAACCAATCCGCTTGATTTCAGACCCGCGCGGGTCCATTTCGCGCCCATGATCATCATCGCCGCGCTGTATCACTTCACCCGCTTTCCCGATCCGGCCGCTTTGCGCGCCCCCCTGATGGCGCTGTGCCTTGACAAGGGGGTGAAAGGGTCGCTCTTGCTGGCGGATGAAGGCGTGAACGGCACTATTGCAGGCCCGCGCGAGGGTATTGACGCGGTGCTGGCCCATCTGCGCGCCCTGCCCGGCTGCGCCGATCTGGACTGGAAAGAGGCCGAAGCAGCAGAGATGCCTTTCGGCCGCATGAAGGTGAAGCTGAAGCGCGAGATCGTCACCATGGGCATCGAAGGTGTCGATCCGCGTGCCTCGGTCGGGCATTACGTCACGCCCGCCGAATGGAACGCGCTGATCTCGGCCCCGGATGTGGCGGTGATCGACACCCGCAACGATTACGAAGTGGGGATCGGCACCTTCAAAGGCGCGGTCGATCCCGGCACCAAAAGCTTTCGCGACTTCCCCGCCTGGTGGGAAGCCAATCGCGAGCGCTTTCACAACAAGCGCATCGCGATGTTCTGCACCGGCGGCATCCGCTGCGAGAAATCGACCAATTACCTGATCTCCCAGGGGATCGAGGATGTCTTCCATCTGAAAGGCGGCATCCTGAAATATCTGGAAGAGACGTCGGAAGAGGCCTCACTCTGGCAGGGCGAATGCTATGTCTTCGACGGTCGCGTCTCTGTCGGGCACGGCCTGGTTCCGGGTGATTATCACAGCTGCGGCGCCTGCCGCCGTCCTGTCTCTTCCGATGACCGCCTGCACCCGGATTACGAAGAGGGTGTCTGCTGCCCGGCCTGCGTCGGGGAATACCCGGCGGAGGATCGCGCCCGCTTCCGCGAAAGAGAAAAGCAGATGCGGCTTTCACAGGCTCGCGGAGAAAAGCATCTGGGCGCGAATTCCGGCTGAGGATGCACTGGTTGCCGGCGCAGGAGCGGGGGTTTCACACCCCCGCACCCCCGTGGGATATTTAAGGACAGATGAAAATAGCCCGAGGGTGCCTTTCATCTGTCCTTAAATATCCTCGGGGGGTCCGGGGGGCGAAGCGCCCCCGGCATCTGCCAGAGGCGCCCCGCAGATCCCCCAGGCGCTCAGTACACCACGACGGCCCTGATCGACTTTCCCTCATGCATCAGGTCAAAGCCGTGATTGATCTCTTCCAGCTTCAGCTGATGGGTGATCATCGGGTCGATCTCGATCTTGCCGTCCATGTACCAGTCGACGAATTTCGGAACGTCCCGCCGCCCCTTCGCGCCCCCGAACGCCGTCCCCTTCCAGACCCGCCCCGTCACCAGCTGGAACGGCCGCGTCGAGATCTCGGCCCCGGCGGGCGCCACGCCGATGATCACGGAAACGCCCCAGCCGCGATGCGAACATTCCAGCGCGTCGCGCATCACTTTGACATTGCCGGTCGCGTCAAACGAGTAATCGACGCCGCCGATCTGATCCGCGCCGCGTTTGGTGAGGTTCACGATCTCCTGCACCACGCTGCCCTCGATCTTCGAGGGGTTGACGAAATGGGTCATGCCGAATTTCTTCGCCATCTCGGCCTTGTCGTCATTCAGATCGACGCCGATGATCATATCTGCACCCGCCATCCTGAGGCCCTGGATCACGTTCAGACCGATACCGCCAAGGCCGAACACCGCCGCCGTCGCGCCGATCTCGACCCCCGCCGTATTGATCACCGCCCCGATCCCGGTCGTAACCCCGCAGCCGATATAGCAGATCTTGTCGAACGGCGCGTCATCGCGGACCTTGGCCAGCGCAATCTCCGGCATCACCGTATGGTTCGCGAAAGTCGAGCAGCCCATGTAATGATAGACCGGCGTGCCATCCAAAAGCGAGAACCGCGTCGTCCCATCGGGCATCAGCCCCTGGCCCTGCGTGTTGCGGATCGCGGTGCAGAGATTGGTCTTGCCCGAGAGACAAGACGGGCATTCGCGGCATTCCGGCGTGTAAAGCGGGATCACATGATCGCCCGGTTTCAGCGTCGTGACATCCTCGCCGACCTCGATCACCACCCCGGCGCCCTCATGGCCCAGAATACAGGGGAAGATCCCCTCCGGATCCGCGCCCGAGCGGGTGAATTCATCGGTATGGCACAGGCCCGTCGCCTTTATCTCGACCAGAACCTCGCCCCGCTTCGGGCCTTCAAGGTTCACTTCCATGATTTCCAGCGGTTTGCCTGCGGCAAGAGCTACGGCGGCACGGGTACGCATGGCTTATGTTTCTCCCTTAACAATCGCGCGTAACCTGGGCCAGACTGGCGCGGAAAGCAACGCAGGAAGAGATATGTTTGCCCTTGTTTCCCGGTTTGCCGCCCTTGCCCTGATACTGGCGGCCTGTTCCCCGCCGGCGGTGGCTCCCCGACCGGTCGCTGTTCCCGCCTCCACCCGCCCGGCGCTGACCGAGCGCACCCCCGACACCTGCCGCCTGGCCGCGCTGAGCGCGCTGCAGGGCCAGCCCGCCGGCAATCTGCGCACCGTCCGCCTCGCGGGCGTCTCGCGCATCATTCCGCCCGGCGGCATCGTCGATCAGACGGATTACATCCCTCAGCGGATCAACGCGTATATTGATGATCAGGGGATCATAACCCGGCTGGAATGTGGTTAAATCCGTGAACAACCCCGGGAGGAAAACGATGCAAAGCCGCGCCTTTGGAACTGGACTGCTGATACTGGCGCTGGCCGGCCTTGCGGGCTGTGCGGGAGGTGGCAGCGGTGACGTTCCGGCGCCGCGCCAGGTGGCCGATCCGGCCCTTTGCGGTGCCGACCGTATGGCGCATCTGACCGGCGGACCGGCAACTGCGCTGCCCGGCGATGAGGTGAACGGGCCGCTGCGGCTGATCCGCCCCGGCGATATGGTCACCGAGGATTTCAACCCCGCGCGGCTGAACGTTACGCTGAACGCGCAGGATCACATCATCAGCCTGACCTGCGGGTAAACTGCCGGACACTCTGCCGATCATAAGGAAGACTGAAATGACCCTCTCCCGTCAAAATCCGCTGCCGCTTTACGCCGGTCTTGCGCTGAGCGCCGGCCTGCTGCTGAGCGCCTGCGTCCCCACGACCCCACCGGCGGATACCCGGCCGATTGTACCCGAACCGGCCAATGACACCTGCGCTGCCCGGGAATCGAGCCATGTGATCGGCAAGGACGCGGCCGCGCTTTCGGCGCTTGCCAATCGGCGAGACCCGATCCGCGTGCTCTCGCCGGGTCAGCCGATGACGATGGATTACCTGCAAACCCGCCTGAATGTGGAGCTGGATGCCGCCGGAAAGATCATCCGCCTGAGCTGCGGCTGAACCTGAACTGCGCAACCGAAACCAGAAAGCCGCGCCGGATCAGACCCGGCGCGGCTTTTCTTTCAGGGGGCAGGTGACAACGGGATTACTCGCGGTAAACCGAATGGCAGCCCTTGCAGCTGCCGCCGATCGCCCCCATCCCCACCTTGATCGTCTCGGCCGAGCCAGTGTCGAGCCCTGCGGCGGCCTGGGCGAAAGCGGCGGATTTCGTGGTGAAATCACCCCAGCTGGTCCAGATCGCAGGCAGGGCTTCGGACACATCATCCGGGGCGCCTTCGGTCGCGAAAACCGTGTCGATCTCACCTGCAGCCTTGATCAGCGCGGCCCTGGCGGCCTCGGCCGCAGCGGCGTCATAGCCGGATTTTCCGCCGGCCATATCACCGAGGATCTTTGAATTGCGACCGACCTCTTGCATCAGGGTGGCGCGGGCTATTGCCTCGGGCTGGGTCGGATCGGCGGCAAAAGCGGCGCCGGCAAGCATCATCGAGGTGATCAGGGCGGCGGTAACGGGTCTCATGGTCTGGCTCCGGTGCTGGACTTGGTTTGCTGGACATGGATAGGCGAAGTTAAGCATGTCGCCGGCGGCGGCGATAGCGGGCCATACGAGGGCGTCTTCACAGAAACGTGAGCAGATGCCGGGCCGGCACGCGCGGGTCGGGGAAGACAGAGCAGGGAACCCGTAGTCCGGGAACCTGGGGCGGGCGGCGGATGCCTCCGGCAGGCGTGGTATTGCCAGGATGAAAGCCACCCGGACCTCGGGATGACGCTGCGTTTCGGGTGACCCTGCGCGCGCGGCGCGGCAGTATCGCGCTGTCTGAGGGAGGCCAGCCATGACTGAATTTCGCCATCTCCTGGAGCCGCTGGAGCTTGCCGGGATCCGGCTCAGGAACCGCGCGCTGATGGGGTCGATGCATACCGGGCTGGAAGAGACCGGCGACCAGGCGCGGGTAGCGGCCTTTTACGCGGCGCGGGCGCGCGGCGGCGCCGGGCTGATCGTCACCGGCGGCATGGCGCCGAACCGCGAGGGCGGTGTGTTTCCCGGTGCCTCGGGCCTGTTCTCGGACAAGGATATCGCAAAGCACCGGCTGGTGACCGACGCTGTCCATGCCGAAGGCGGCCATATCGCGATGCAGATCCTGCATGCCGGTCGCTATGCTTACGGGCCGGATTGCGTGGCACCCTCGGCGGTGAAATCGCCGATATCGCCATTCCCGCCCCGCGCGCTGGATGAAGAGGGGATCGAAAAGCAGATCGCCGACATCGCCAGTGCCGCCGCCCGCGCCGTTGAAGCCGGTTATGACGGGGTCGAGGTGATGGGGTCCGAGGGCTATTTCCTCAACCAGTTTCTGGTGACCCATACCAATAAGCGCGAGGATCGCTGGGGCGGGGCTTATGAAAACCGCATGCGGCTGCCGCTGGAGGTGGTCACCCAGGTGCGCGCAGTACTTGGGCCCTCAAAGATCCTGATCTTCCGCATCTCGCTGATCGACCTGATCCCGGGCGGCTCGACCTGGGAAGAGGTGGCGGCGCTTGCCCGCGCGGTCGAGGCGGCCGGGGCCGATGTGCTGAATACCGGCATCGGCTGGCATGAGGCGCGGGTGCCGACCATTGCCACCTCGGTGCCCCGCGCGGGATTTGCCGATCTGACGGCGCAGCTCAGGCGCGAGGTCTCGCTGCCGGTGATCGCCTCGAACCGGATCAACCGGCCCGAGGTGGCGGAGGAGATCCTCGCCTCGGGCCAGGCGGATATGGTCTCGATGGCGCGGCCCTGGCTGGCCGATGCCGATTTCATCGCAAAGGCCGCCAGCGGCCAGGCGGCGCGGATCGCGCCCTGTATCGCCTGCAACCAGGCCTGTCTGGACCATACTTTTTCCGGCAGGCTGACCTCTTGCCTTGTCAATCCGCGCGCCTGCCATGAGACCGGGCTGGTCATCACCCCCGCAGCCCGCCCGAAACGGGTGGCGGTGGTCGGTGCCGGGCCGGCGGGGATGACGGCGGCGGTGACGCTGGCGGAACGCGGGCATCAGGTCACGCTTTGGGAGGCGGGCGAGGTCGGCGGCCAGCTGAACCTTGCGAAACAGGTGCCGGGGAAAGAGGAATTCCATGGGCTGATCGCCTGGTTTCGCACCATGCTGGACCATCCCGGCATCAGCTTGCGCGAAGGGGAGCGGGCCGAGGCTGCGGATCTCGCGGGCTTTGACGAGGTGATCCTGGCCATTGGCGTATTGCCGCGCGATCCCGGCATCCCTTCTGAGCCGGGCGCCCATGTGTTAAGCTATATCGACGTGCTGAAGGGCGCCGCCGTCGGGCCAAGGGTGGCGGTGATCGGCGCCGGCGGGATCGGGTTCGATGTGGCGGAATATCTGGTGGAGGCGGGCGAAAGCCCGGCCATGAACCGCGATCTGTGGCGGCACGAATGGGGCGTGGCCCCGGCCTGGGAGGCGCGTGGTGGACTGGTGCGGCCCGAACCCGCCCGCCCTGCGCGCGAGGTCTGGCTGTTGCAGCGCAAGCCCGGCAAGCCCGGCAAGACCCTTGGCAAGACCACGGGCTGGATCCATCGCGCGACGCTGGCCGCGAAAGGGGTGCAGATGATCGGCGGGGTCAGCTATCGGCAGATCCGGGCCGGGGGGCTGGAAATCGACCTCAGGCCGGAAGGGCCCGGAACCGCGACCGAACCGCAGCTGATCCCCGCCGATACGGTGGTCCTTTGCGCAGGTCAGGAGCCGGGCGGCAGGTCAGGGGGCGGGCTGTCCGCACAGCTTGAGGATCTGGGCATCGGCCACCACCTGATCGGCGGCGCGGATGTCGCATCAGAACTGGATGCTAAACGCGCCATTGACCAGGCCATGCGGCTGGCGGCGCAGCTTTAGGTCAAAGGTTGGGGGCGACCCGGACAGCCGCCCCCTGCTCCCCTTTGAGCCGCCCGCTTATTGCTGGGTGGGCAGCTGCACCAGGCCGTTATCGACCGCCGCCTGCAATTCCTCGGGCGAGACCGCCCCATTCGCATCGGTGTCGATTGCGGCAAAGCCTTCGGCCGTCAGATCCGGCCAGACCGATTGCAGCTCAGCCTGCGACCAGTCCCCGCTGGCGTCCAGGTCCTCGATCATCGGCAGCGCGGTCTGCGCGACGGCCGCGGCGGCGAAGAGGCCAAAGGGCATTGCGAAGAGAGCCATGCGTTTCATCGGGTGTTCCTTTCGGTTATCCGTTTCAGTCAGAGGGCAACCGGCATTTGCGGCGCCCGTCTCCAATCTGGGCAGGAAGGCGGCGGCGTAAAGGGGCGGACCGGACCGGCGGGGATCGCCCGCCGAAAGTGCCGGCCAAAGCGGGTTTTCCCCGCCAGGAGGCCGTATCGGGCCTTTTTCCGCCGACGCCCCGGGCGGCTTTGCGCGCGGCGCTGCCAGGCGCGGGGACGCGCGATTTGCGTTTCCGTGCCTTCAACGATCCCCGGTAATTCCCCGGATAGGACGCGCCTCTGCCCCGATCCCGCCCGAATTGGGGGTCAAAGAAGGGAAAGGCCCAGGATCTGGAACCTCTCTGCCAGGCTGTCTCTTCAGCCCCGCAGGACCGGACCCGCCGCCTTCGACTGCTGCCACCGTTTAATACCTGCCCTCAATTCTGCTGCCGAGGAACCCGATGGATCGACTGACCGAAATGGAAGCTTTTGCCACCGTTGTGGATCAGGGCGGATTCACAGATGCGGCCAAGAAGATGGGTATTTCGAAATCTGCCGTCTCGAAACATGTCTCATCGCTGGAGGCGCGGCTCGGCGCAAGGCTTCTGAACCGCACCACGCGCCGGGTCTCGCCGACCGAGATCGGCCTCGCCTATTACGACAGGGCGCGGCGGGTGCTGAATGATGCGGGAGAGGCCGATGCGCTGGTCACCTCGATGCAATCGGCGCCTTCGGGGCTGCTCCGGATCTCGGTCGCGACCGATTTCGGGGTGAACCTGCTCTCGCCGATCCTTGGCGATTTCCTGCTGGAATATCCCGATATCACCGTCAACATGGTGCTGAACAACCGCTATGTGGAACTGATCTCGGAAGGGTTCGATATGGCGATCCGGGTGGGCGAGCTGGAAGACAGCAGCCTTCGCGCCCGCAAGCTGACCGAGACCACCAAGCGCATGATCGCCTCGCCGGGTTATTTCCAGCGCTATGGCCGCCCGCTGAAGATCGACGATCTGAACGAACACAAACTCTTGCATTATTCCAACCAGGCCAATGGCAATGTGTGGAAAATCACCGCCCCCTCGGGCGAGCGCCGCCAGGTGCGCTCGAATGGCTGGCTGACGGTGAATGACGGTCAAAGCCTCTTGAATGCCGCGCTGGCGGGGCTGGGCATTGCCTATCTGCCCTCGTTCCTCTATGCCGATGCGATGCGTCAGGGCCAGGTCGAAGAGGCCATTCCGGGCCTGCCCACCGAGGTTCTGGGCATCTATGCCGTCTACCCGCCGGGCCGGTTCACCCAGCCGAAGGTCCGCGCCTTCATCGACTTCCTCGCCCGCCGCTTCATCGACAAGGGGCCCGACAGGTGGTGACCCGCCAGACGGCGATACGAGACTGAAATCCCTCGACTTTCCTGTTCACGCCTTGCGGGAAAGCCTAACTCAGGTCGAGGCCGGAATGGCCTCGACCCTTCTGTTTTTCTGGCGCCCCTCATCACTCGCATTGGTCGCGCGCGGCGCCAGCGGGCCGGCGCCTTCGGCGCTGATCCGGGCGGCAGAAATGCCGAAATCGGCGATCAGGGCGGCGCGCACCGCTTCGGCGCGGCGTTTCGACAAAGCGATATTGGCATCAAGCGAGCCGGACAGATCGGTATGCCCCACGAGGATCAGGCGCCGGGCCTCATCGGCCCGCAACCATTCGGCCACCAGCGCCAGCGAGGGATAATCGCGATGGCTGAGCGCGGCAGAGCCGGTCTCGAACACCAGATCATCCAGCGCGAAGGGCAGGCCCGCATCCAGCAAAGCCAGCGCATCGCCAGCAGCAAGCGGCTCTGACGGCAGGGTGACGGGCTTTGCCAGCGGAATCAGCGCAGTCGCCGGCGGGTCCTCTCCGGCCCCCGGCCTCTGGCCCGGCACCGGCGCCGGCAGCGCCTCTTGCCCGACGGTGATGATCTGCACAAAGCCCGCACTGGCCGAGCGGCTGATCATCAGCCCCACCGCCTCGCCGCCCCGCCGGGCCGAGAGAAAGCGGAATTCGTTCAGATCGACATGCATCCCGGGTTCCGGCAGCACCTCGGTCGCGAAACGGAAATCGAAGCCGCCGCAGCTGCGCGCCTCGCAATCCAGCACGATTTCATAGCCAAGCGCCTCCAGCTGATCGCGCAAAGGCGCCAGCACCTCCAGCAGCGAGGCTCCCCCGGTCTCAAGCTGCCAGGCACGGCGGTCGACCTGGCCCTCGAAACGCGCGACCGGCAGAGCATCATCCCGCCAGGGCGCGATGGGCAGATCATAGCTGTCATAGACCGAAGGCTGCGCAGTGGCACCGCTGACCGGAAAGGGGAAGACCGGCTGGAACGGGTCGGCCGCATACAAAGGCAGCGCCGGAACAAGCGCGCAGATCAGGGCGAGCAAAGGCAGGCGGAGCGTCACGGTAATCGGAAATCCTGTACGACCTGGAACGGGCAAAGGGCTTTGTGCCGGGCCGGACGCCTAGGGTTCAGGCCGTCCGGATCCGGTAATGGTATTTTCCCACAATCGACATGCCGGCGCGATCATAAAGCGCGCGGGCGGCGGTGTTCTGCTCTGTCACCGCGAGGCCGAGCGAATGCCCCCCCTCTTCGATCGCCCAGTTCGCGGCCGCCGCCAGCAAAGTGGCGCCGACGCCCTGGCGGCGCATCCCGGGCGCAACCTCGATCGCATGGATCATGGCATGACTGCCGGAAAGCGCCACGAAAGCCACCCCTGCCGGGCGGTCGCCATGGCGGGCCAGCAGTGCGGTCTTTGCGCTGGCCACCCGCTCCATCACGCGGATACGGGCCGGGCCGATACCGCCTTCGGCCCAGATCTCGCGGGCAGTCTCCAAAGGCGGCCAATGGGCGAAAGCAGCGAGGGGCGGTAAGTCGCGCGCCAGATCCGCGACCTGGCCGGCATAGATCACCACCGGGTCGATCACGCGATAGCCGCGCGCGGCAAGCGTGCTGTCCAGCGCCTCGTCGCCCTCGGAAAGGGTGAAGAGGGGTTCCGCCATCGCAGCCTCGGCTGCATCCAGAGCCGCCGCATCCCAGGGCGCAATCACCGAGGCTGCCGAGACCCTTTTCCCGCCCCCTGCCCCGTCTCGCAGCCGGAATGGCCCGAGGTCACTGCTTGTAAGCGGCGGCCAGGTGGCCTCCATCACCGCAGAAATCAGCTTCGCCGGCCAGCTCATCCGAACAACCCCACAAGACGCATCATTGCCTGATCCAGCCGCCCCGGATCGGTGCCGCGGATCACCAGATTGGTGCCGAAAGCGCCGTTTTGCTGGAACGGGTAAGAGCCCATGCTGAGATCGGGGAAGTCGGCGGCGAGGCGGCCGAATTCGCCGGCAATCTCGCCCTCGCCGCGCATGACGCGCAGGTTTTGCGACAAAAGCGGCGCGCCGCCGGTCAGGCGCGGGATTATCGAGGCCAGCATGGATTCAAAGATATTCGGCACTCCCGCCATCACATGGACATTTCCGAGGATGAAGCCCGGTGCCACCGAGATCGGGTTGTCGATCAGCGCCGCGCCATCGGGGATGCGGGCCATGCGCTGGCGCGCCTCGTTGAAGGGCAGGCTCTGGCGGTCGTAATGCGCCTTGAGAAGTGTCATCGCATCGGCGCGGTGGGAGATGGCCGCGCCCATTGCATCCGCAACCGCATCAGCGGTGATATCGTCATGGGTCGGCCCGATGCCGCCCGAGGTGAACACATAATCATGCGAGGCCGAGAGCGCCCGGACCGCCCCGACAATCGCCGCATGGTCATCGCCGACCACCCGCGCCTCGGTCAGGTCGATGCCGGTGCGGGTCAGTTCGCCCGCCAGATGCCAGAGATTGGAATCGCGGGTGCGGCCCGAGAGGATCTCGTCTCCGATCACCAGCATTGCGGCTTTGGGATTGGCCATAGGCGCCTCATCAGATGCGTTGCGCTATAGGTATAGCCGCGCGGTGGGGGTTTTCCACCCCCACACCCCCGGAGGATATTTAAGGACAGATGAAAAGCGGAAGCCGGCCCTGGCTCTGGTGTTTTGTTGCGTGGGCGCCTATTTAAGGCGGCAGAAAGCGAGGGGCGATGGATACGCGCGGACGGATCACGAAAGACGGTATTCGCATCTATGAAGAGGCGGATTTTGCGGGGATGCGCGCGGCGGGGCGGCAGGTTGCAGAGATCCTTGATCTGGTGGCACCGCTGGTGCAGCCCGGGGTGACCACGGCGCAGATCGACGATTTCATCCGCGAAGAGATCCGGCGGCGCGGGCTGATTTCGGCCACCATCGGCTATAAGGGCTATCAGCACGCCTCGTGTATTTCGATCAATCATGTCGTCTGCCACGGCATTCCCGGCCCGAAAGCGCTGCAGGATGGCGATATCACCAATGTCGATGTGACGGTGATCGCCGATGGCTGGTATGGCGATTCCAGCCGGATGTATGTGGCGGGGAAGCTGCCGCGAAAGGCCGAGCGGCTGATCGAGGTCACCCATGAAAGCCTGATGCGCGGCATTGCCGAGGTGAAGCCCGGCGCGACTTTTGGTGATATCGGCCGCGCGATCCAGACTTATGTAGAGGCTCAGCGCATGTCGGTGGTGCGCGATTTTTGCGGCCATGGGCTGGGGCTTGTCTTCCACGCGCCGCCCAATGTGCTGCATTACCACACCCGCAATGCCGACCGGCTGATCCTCGAAGAGGGGATGTTCTTCACCATCGAGCCGATGGTCAATCTCGGTCGCCCCGAGACCAAGACGCTGGCCGATGACTGGACTGCGGTGACGCGCGACAAATCGCTTTCGGCGCAATATGAGCATTCCATCGGGGTGACGGCGACCGGCTGCGAGATCTTTACGCTGTCTCCGGCGGGCAGGTTTTTCAGGACCTGGGAACAGACGGCAGAATAATGGCTGCGACGCGGGGCACCGATCAGCTGACCCGGGCGGGTGTGGCCTTCACGCTGCATCCCTATGACTATGATCCGGGGGCGGAAAAGATCGGCATCGCGGCGGCGGCCGCCTTGTCGCTTGACCCGCATCTGGCACTGAAATGCCTGATGGTCGAGGTGGATGGCAAACCGGCCTGCTGCGTGATCCCCTCGGATGCCAGCCTCTCGATGAAGAAGGTGGCGGCGGCTTTTGGCGGCAAACAGGCGGCGATGATGCCGCCGGCAAAGGCAGAGAAGCTGACCGGCTATCACACCGGCGGCATCTCTCCTTTCGGACAGCGCAGACCTGTGCCGACCGCGCTGGAGGCCAGTGTGGCGGGGGCGGAAAAGGTCTGGATCAATGCCGGGCAGCGGGGTCTTTTGCTGGGGATCGCGCCGGGGGATGCCCTGGCGGCAAGCGGCGGCAAGGCTGCGGCGCTGATCGCATAAGCCATGCATTTTCTGGATGATTTATGTGCTTTTTGCATATCAGGTCTTCGCATACTTTCGCATACAAAAGTTGCGTGACGGGCGCTTGCATCCTAGCAGGGATCGGCCAGCCGTAGTGTCAGAGGAGGACTGCCATGCATGAGGACCGCATCCGTCACGAGGCCCTGCGCGGGAAAGTGGTCTCTGCCGCAGAGGCCGCCAGCCTGATCCGGGACGGGATGGTGGTCGGCATGTCGGGCTTTACCCGTGCCGGTGAGGCGATGGCGGTGCCGCTGGCCCTGGCCGAGCGGGCGAAGACCGACCCGCTGAAGATCACCCTGATGACCGGCGCGAGCCTTGGCCATGACCTCGACAAGATCCTCGCCGAGGCAAAGGTGACGGCGCGACGGATGCCATTCCAGTCTGACCCCGGGCTCAGGCGCGCGATCAATGCCGGCGAGGTGATGTTCATCGACCAGCATCTGTCGGAAACGGTCGAGCAGCTCCGGCGCGGCCAGATCCCGGGCGTCGATGTAGCGGTGATCGAGGCGGTGGCGATCACCTCGGATGGCGGCATCATTCCGACGACGTCCATCGGCAATTCCGCCTCTTTTGCGATCCTGGCCGATAAGGTGATTGTCGAGATCAACCTTTCGCAGCCGCTGGCTTTCGAGGGGCTGCATGATGTCTTCATTCCGACCTATGCGCCGAACCGGATGCCCATTCCGGTGGTGACGGTCGACAGCCGGATCGGTACGCCCTGGATCGCAATTCCACCCGGGAAGATCGCGGCGATTGTGATCACCGAGAAGCAGGATTCGGCGGCGGCGATTTCGGCGCCTGACGCTGAGACCCGCGCGATTGCCGGCCATCTGATCCGGTTTTTCGAAGGTGAAATGGCGGCGGGGCGGCTGACGAAGCGGCTCGCGCCGTTGCAGGCCGGGATCGGCACGATTGCCAATGCGGTGCTGCATGGGCTGATCGACAGCCCGTTCGAGGATATGCGGATGTATTCCGAGGTGCTGCAGGACAGCACTTTCGATCTGATGGATGCCGGGAAGCTGAGTTTCGCCTCGGGCTCGTCGATCACACTTTCCGCAGACTGCAATGCGCGGGTGATGGCGCATTTCGAGCGCTATAAGTCAAAGCTGATCCTGCGCCCGCAGGAGATTTCCAACCATCCGGAAGTGGTGCGGCGGCTGGGGCTGATCGCGATCAATACGGCGCTGGAGTTCGATATTTACGGCAATGTCAATTCGACCCATGTGATGGGGACGAATATGATGAACGGCATTGGCGGCTCGGGTGATTTTGCGAGAAATTCGATGCTGTCGGTGTTTGTCACCAAGTCGATTGCGAAGAATGGCGCGATTTCATCCGTCGTCCCGATGGTCAGCCATGTCGATCACACCGAGCATGATGTGGATATTCTGGTGACGGAACAGGGGCTTGCGGATCTGCGCGGGCTGGCACCGCGTGAGCGCGCGGTCAGGATCATCGCCAGTTGCGCCCATCCCGACTGGCGGGCAAGCCTTGCGGATTATTATGAGCGGGCGCTGAGTTTTGGCGGCCATACGCCACACATTCTGGAAGAGGCTTTGTCCTGGCATGTCCGGCTGCGGAAAACCGGGCGGATGTAGGATTTCGCCCGCCGGAAGCGGGCGAAGCGCCTCCCGGCGGGGGGAGTATTTAGGTCAAGAGGAAGAGCGGGAGCCGGGCACAGGGCGTTGAACAGGGCGTCTGCGGCCCGGTTCCGTACCGGTTCGCGCGATCAACAACTGGTCTGCGGGCGTTCAGCTTTGCCCGGCGGTTTCCAGGCAATGGCGGCGGAAGGCGCGTTTGAGCATGTCGAGCTCGGCGCGCAGGAGGTCGAATTCGGCGCGCAGATCGTCTTCCATCGCAACGCCGGTGATGATGGTGAAATGCGCCAGCACCGGCTCTGCCGGCCCGCCTTTGCGGCGGATCAGGAAGGTCTGCACGCCTTCGGACAGAACCTCGGCACGAACCGGGATCCTGACCGCGAAATCACCGGCGCGGCCCGGGATCGCGGTGACGGTGACCCCGGGTTGCAGCGCGCCGTCAAGGGTGACCTCAAGCATCGGAGCAGTCTCGCCGCCGCCTGAAAGGATGCCCTCCCAGGTTCCGGCGCGGATGCGGGTGCGGGTCAGGGTCACAGCGTCCGGCATGGCGTATTCCTTACAGTTCAGCCCTGGGGCGCCGGCTGATCGTCAGATCGCGCAGCGTCACCTGGTTCATTTCGGGCCCTTCGAAAATCAGGTCGATCCAGAGCTTTTCGATGCGTTTCTCATTGACCCGCGTATAGGCGAGGTCGAATTCGACAAAGACCTCCTCGCCGTCCAGCGGCAATTCACGCACCACCTGCTCGACATTCGGCCCGTGGCGGATATTGAGCCGCGCAAAAACCTCCAGCGGCTTCTCGGTCTCGACAATGGCGTCGAGCCGGATCAGATGCCGCAGGCGCAGCCCCTGGGCCGCAGACTCCGGCAGATCAAGCACCAGTGACAGAAAGCTGCCGTCGAAGCGGAAGACATCCATGCGGAAGCCGAAAGGGGCCACATCCTTTTCGCGCGAATTGCGCAGCTGCCGCACCGTCAGTTCCGAGCGGCGGCAGTCGTGGAACAGGGTGGTGCCCTCGCAAATCAGCGATTTGCCCTCTACCGCCGTCATCCCCGGGACCGGGATCGGGCCTTTCCACAGATCGGGGCGCCAGGCCCAGTCGGTGCCGGGCAGGCGGCGGAACGAGCCTGCACCGATCAGCGGCAGGGTAAGGCGGTATTCGGCCTCGAACAGCACGCGGTCGACCTCGCGGCGGGTCTGGCGGGCAAGGCCGCGCAGGTTGCGCAGGCGATCAAGCGTGACGGTGGTGGCCTCGCCGGCATTTGCCGACCAGCGCGCCAGCGCCCGGCGCAGGAGCAGACGGTCAAGTTTCTCTCTCAGTCGCCCTGCCATTGCTTCCTGTTCCGATTTTTCCGGCTCACGTCCTCAAAGCCGCCTGCCGGTTTCCTGCCCGATCCCTGGTTAGCAGGCCCGGCCGGGTGTTGCAGCAGAAAACATTGCTGTTTCGCGTGCAAACCCCTTACGGCGCCGCGCCACCCGCCGCTTTCACCGCCGAGCCATTGGCGGCGCGGATCGCGGTGATGGTTTGCCCAAGCAGCGCGCGGCTTTGTTCGGGCGAAAGGCTGCTTGTTTCGGGCGCCATCACCGAGACCGAAACCAGCCGCCCCCGGAGCCCCAGCACCGCCCGCCAGTATTCGCCGACCTGGCGGTCAAACATCCGCATCACCAGCGCGCCCCCCGAGAGCGCGGTCTCGCGCACGGCGACCGAGCCGGGATCGCCGTCCCGCGCCAGAGCCGCCCGCCCGGCAGGCGAGGTGAAGTAATCCGACAGCGCCTTCGCCCCGGATTTCAGGATTTCCGCCGATCCCTCATCGCCCACCGTGATGCTGATCACCGCCGGCACCACATCGGCCTTTCGGCTGCATTCGCCGATCAGGATCACCGCCCCGGTCTGCGAATCGCTGCTGGCCGCCTGGTTGACGCAATAGCCGGCGGGGGGGCTGACGCGGATATCGTCGCCGACGAAGCCCATTGCACCCGAGCCGCCCTTCGGCGCGACACAGCCGGCCAGCAAGGCGAGGCCCAGGATCGCCGCCGCCCCTTTTCGCCAGGGCCATGGACAGGTCAGGACTGCCGGAAAAGCGGAAAATGGAGGCGCATCAGACAAAGAGGTTTCCTTCCTGCAGCATTCAGGCCCGCAGCATTCGGGCCCGCAGCATCGCAAGTGACGATCACAAGATGGTTAAATCGCCCTGCGGGTGGCGGCAAGCGCTCACTGGCGCCAGGCCGGGGTGCAGAGACACGGGGACGCCGCTCTCCCGGGGGCGGTGGAAATACTGCTGGCGCCTTTCCCTTTGACCGCCTTTGCGCTAATCCCCTTTGCGATTGCCTGGCCCGTGACAATGGCCCGCCTTTGCCCAACCGGCTGCGCTGCAGCCTCGCCCTTGCGGAAGCTGACGATGAAATTCACCCTCTCCTGGCTTAAAGACCATCTGGAAACCGACGCTTCCGTTACGGAAATCGCCGATGCGCTGACCGATCTGGGGCTTGAGGTCGAGGAGATCGAAGACCCGGCGGCGCGCTTGGGCGCCTTCCGCATCTGCCGGGTGATCGAGGCGGTGCAGCACCCCAATGCCGACCGGCTGCGCGTTTGCCGCGTCGCGACATATCCGGCCGGGCCTGGGTCTGAGCCGGTCGAGGTGCAGGTGGTCTGCGGGGCGCCCAATGCAAAGACCGGGCTTGTGGGGGTGTTCGCGCCCGTGGGCACCCATGTGCCCGGCACCGGCGTCGATCTGAAACCCGGCAATATCCGCGGCGTCGACTCGAACGGGATGCTGTGTTCCGAGCGTGAGCTGGAGCTCTCTGACGACCATGACGGCATTATCGAGCTGCCTGCGGATGCGCCGCTGGGCGCGCGTTACATCGACTATAAGGGTGTCAATGACCCGGTGATCGAGATCAAGATCACCCCGAACCGCCCCGATGCCCTGGGGATCCGGGGCGTGGCGCGCGATCTGGCCGCGCGGGGTCTGGGCAAGCTGAAACCGCTGGAAATCGCGGCGGTGCCGGGGAGGTTCGACAGCCCGGTCACTGTGCGGATCGAGCCCGCACTGAAGGCAAAGGCCGCGCCGCATTTCGCGGGGCGGGTGATCCGGGGCGTGAAGAACGGGCCTTCTCCGGCCTGGCTTTCGAACCGGCTGAAGGCGATCGGATTGCGCCCGATCTCGGCGCTGGTCGATATCACCAATTACTTCACCTTCGCGCTGAACCGCCCGCTGCATGTGTTCGACGTAGACCGGATGCAGGGTTCGGAACTGCATATCCGCCCCGCTGCGGCGGGCGAAACCCTGCTGGCGCTCGACGGCAAGACCTACGCTCTGCGCGCCAGTGACATGGTGATCGCCGACGCGCGCGGGCCGGAAAGCCTCGCCGGTATCATGGGCGGCGAAGAGTCGGGCTGCACCGATGACACCACCACTGTCTTTCTGGAATCCGCCTTCTGGGATCCGATCACCGTGGCCGCCACGGGCCGCGCGCTGAAGATCAACTCTGATGCCCGCTACCGGTTTGAGCGCGGCGTCGATCCCGCCTTCACGCTTCCCGGGCTGGAACTGGCAACGCAGATGGTGCTGGATCTTTGCGGCGGCGAGGCCAGCCATGTGGTCACCGACGGCGCCGCCATCGACACCACCCGCGCCTACCTCCTGGACCCGGCGCGGCTGATCAGCCTTGTCGGCATGGAGATCCCCGAGCCCGAACAGATCCGCACGCTTGAGGCGCTTGGCTTCCGTCTGGACGGGCTGATGGCCGCCCCCCCCTCCTGGCGCCCCGATGTCCAGGGCGAGGCCGATCTGGTCGAAGAGGTTGCCCGCATCGCCAGCCTGACGAAACTCGTCGGCGCGCCGATGCGGCGCAGCCTGCCCGGCGTGCCGAAGCCGATCCTGACGCCGATGCAGCAGCGCGAGAAGGCCGCGCGGCGCCAGATCGCCGGGCTCGGCTATAATGAATGCGTGACCTATAGCTTCATCGACGGGCCGTCTGCGGCCCTGTTCGGGGGCGGCACCGATGCGGTCCGCGTCGACAACCCGATCTCCTCCGAGATGAGCCATCTGCGCCCCGATCTGCTGCCGGGCCTGCTGGCGGCAGCGGCGCGGAACCAGGCGCGCGGTTTCCAGGATATGGCGCTTTTCGAGGTCGGCCCGGTGTTCAGTGGCGGCGAGCCCGGAGAACAGGTGCTGCTGGCCTCGGGCCTGCTGGTCGGATCGACGGCGCCCCGTGACCCCTGGGGCTCGCGACGCCCGGTGGATGTGTTCGAGGCCAAGGCCGATGTCGAGGCGGTGCTTGCCATCCTCGGCGCGCCCGCCAAGGTGCAGATCACCCGCAAGGCCGATGCCTGGTGGCATCCCGGCCGCTCGGGCGTGATCGGCCTTGGGCCGAATGCGCTGGCGACATTTGGCGAGATCCATCCCCGCGTGCTGGCGGCGATGGGGGTCAAGGGGCCGGCCGTCGGCTTCACGGTGCAGATCGCCAATATCCCGGCGCCGAAGGTGAAGACACCGACCCGGCCCGCGCTGGCGGTCAGCGACCTCCAGGCGGTCGAGCGCGATTTCGCCTTTGTGGTCGACGCGAAAGTCGAGGCGCTGCTGGCGGTCAACGCCGCCCTGGGCGCCGATAAGGCACTGATCGACCAGGTGCGTGTGTTCGATCAGTTCACCGGCGAGAAGGCTGAGGCCCAGATGGGCGCTGGCAAGAAGTCGATTGCGCTGAGCGTGCGGCTGCAACCGACCACCGCCACCCTGACCGAGGCCGAAATCGAGGCCGTGTCGCAAAAGATCATCGAAAAGGTCTCGAAAGCGACCGGCGGCAGCCTGCGCGCCTGATCCACTCCGGCGCGGGGTCCGGCCTCGCGTCGCCGTCCCCTTCGCGCCGACAGCCCTTCCGGGAGACTGCCATGAAGATCGCCACCTTCAACATCAACGGCATCAAGGCAAGGATCGAGGCGCTGCCGCGCTGGCTGAAGGCGGCAGAGCCGGATGTGGTCTGCCTCCAGGAGATCAAATCCGTCGACGAGGGCTTCCCGCGCGAGCTGTTCGAGGAGATGGGCTATCAGGTCGAAACCCATGGGCAGAAAAGCTTCAACGGCGTCGCGATCCTGTCGAAATACCCGCTCTCGGATGTGACGCGCGGTCTGCCGGGTGACGCGAGCGACGAACAGGCGCGCTGGATCGAGGCCACGGTCGAAGGGCCGCGCGTGGTCCGGGTCTGCGGGCTCTATCTGCCCAACGGCAACCCGGCGCCGGGGCCGAAATATGACTATAAGCTTGCCTGGATGGAACGGCTGGAAGCCCGCGCCCGCGCGCTCATGGCGCTGGAAGAACCGACCCTGTTCCTTGGTGATTACAACGTCATCCCCCAGGCCGAGGATGCCGCAAAGCCCGGGGCCTGGCTTGAGGACGCGCTGTTCCTGCCCCAAAGCCGCGCCGCGTTCCGGCGCCTGCTGAATCTTGGCCTGACCGAGGCGATCCGCACCCGCGACCCGCGCCCGGGGGTTTACACCTTCTGGGACTATCAGGCCAATTCATGGGAGCGCGGCAACGGCATCCGCATCGACCATGTGCTGCTGACGCCCCAGGCCGCCGATCTGCTGGAAGAGACCGGCATCGACAAGGATGTGCGCGCCGGTGACAAGCCATCCGATCACGTCCCGGTCTGGGTGCGGCTGGCGGCCTGAAAAGAGGGCGAGGCTCAGCCGAGCTTTGTCACGTCGTAATCGTAAAGCCAGTTGAACCGCGACAGCGCCGCCCCCGGCGCGATGCGGCCACCGAGCTTCAGCCCGAGATGTGCGATGCTGCGCAGCGGCCCCCCGAGGTGATAGAGCCGCGCATTGCGGTTGGCCGCCGTCACGATCCGGGCCGAGCGCCGCGCCCGCGCCACCTGATAGGCAACCAGCCCGGCAGTGCCATGACGATCCAGCATGCTGGCGAGGGTCCAGACATCCTCCAGCGCCATATTGGCGCCCTGGGCCAGGAAGGGCAGCGTCGGATGCGCGGCATCGCCGAGGATCGCCACCGCGCCTTCGGGCAAGACACGATACCAGGTCTTCGCGACCGGATGGCGGAAGAGACCCCAGAGCCAGGCATCCTCGACCTGGTCGAGCCAGCCACGCACCCGCGGGCTGAAAGCCTCGAAGGCCAGCCGCAACTCCATCGGGTCGTCGCGCAGCGCCCAGCCCTCTTCGGTCCAGCGGCGGCGCTCCTCAACGGCCACAATATTGCGCAAAGTGCCGCCCCGCAGCGGATAGCTGACCAGGTGGCGGCCCGGCCCCATATGAACCTCGGCCACATTCGGCTCTGCCGGGTCGCAGGGGACCAGAGCGCGCCAGGCGACCTGATTGGTGAAAAACGGCTTCGCCTCGCCATTCAGCGCGATGCGGGTATGCGAGTGCAGCCCGTCGGCCCCGATCAACAGCGGCGCCGGCTCCTGCGCGCCGGTGCAGGTCTCGATCACCGGCTGCGGGCCCGACAGATCGACACGGCGCAGCTTTTGCAAAAGCCGCAGCTCGGCTCCGGCGGCTTTGGCGCCCTCCAGCAGCAGGCCGACCAGATCGGCGCGGTGGAGGAAATGCCAGCCCTGATCGGGCCTGAGCCGCGCCACATCAAGCCGCGTCACCAGATCGCCGTCAAAGCCGTCGCGCAGCTCGACGGCCTCCGCGCGGCAGGAGGCGGCCTCAAGCGCCTCGCCGAGGCCAAGCGCGCGCAGCACCTGCGCCCCGTTCGGGCTGATCTGGAGGCCGGCGCCGACCTCGCGAATGGCATCGGCCTGTTCCATCACCAGAACCCGCGCGCCTTTCAGCGCCAGCGCCCGCGCCAGTGCGAGACCGGCCACGCCCGCCCCGATTATGGTCACCGACTGGTCTTTTAGCGCCATTCTGTCCTGATCCTGAACCCGGGTCTCTGGTCCTGTGCCGGCTGCCGGCAATGACAAAGCCGGGCAAGAGCCCGGCTTCCTTTTCCAGTGTCGGCGACGCGGTTGCAAGCCTTGCATTCCCTGCCGGACGGGACCAGCAGGGTTTTGGCACGGCTCAGTCGTCGCGATGCACCTTTTCACGCCGCTCATGCTTTTCCTGCGCTTCCAGCGTCATGGTGGCGATCGGGCGCGCATCCAGCCGTTTCAGGCTGATCGGCTCGCCGGTCATCTCGCAATAGCCGTATTCGCCATTCTCGATGCGGCGCAAAGCCGAGTCGATCTTGGAGATCAGCTTGCGCTGGCGGTCGCGGGTGCGCAGCTCAAGCGCGCGGTCGGTCTCTTCAGAGGCGCGGTCGGCAAGGTCGGGAACGTTGCGGCCGCTTTCGGTCAGGTTGCCAAGGGTCTCGGCCGACTGGCCAAGCAGCTCTTGTTTCCAGATGATCAGCTTGCGGCGGAAATATTCCAGCTGACGGTCATTCATAAAGGGTTCGTCCTCGGCGGGACGATAATCGTCGGGCAGGAAAACTTCGGCCTTCATCGCAGATCTCTCCTTGTCGCCGGCGGGCGCCGACAGGTGGGCTTCTGTCATATGCGCACTCCTGTTGGCGCGGCATGTAGCCCATGCGGTCAGCAATGTCACTAGCAGTTGCGATAATTTCCCGGCCTCGATAGGGTCCGCAGGCCCGTAAGGCACCCAATCCGGCAAAGGCGCGCGCTGACATGAAATTCCGGTCAACCACAGGCTATATCGCAGCGCCCGACCTCGCCGTAGCGGTGAATGCGGCGGTGGTTCTGGGCCGGCCTTTGCTGGTCAAAGGCGAGCCCGGCACCGGCAAGACCGAGCTTGCGCGCCAGGTATCCGCCAGCCTCGGGATGGAGCTGATCGAATGGCATGTGAAATCCACCACCCGCGCGCAACAGGGGCTTTATGAATATGACGCGGTCAGCCGGCTGAGGGACAGTCAGCTGGGCGAGGCCCGCGTCCACGACGTACAGAATTACATCCGGCGCGGGAAACTGTGGCAGGCCTTTGACGCGCCCGAGCGGGTCGTGCTGCTGATCGACGAGATCGACAAGGCCGATATCGAGTTTCCCAATGACCTGCTTCAGGAACTCGACCGGATGGAGTTCCATGTCTATGAAACCGGCGAGACGGTGAAGGCCCGGCAACGCCCGGTGGTGATCATCACCTCGAACAATGAAAAAGAGCTGCCCGACGCCTTTCTGCGCCGCTGCTTCTTTCACTATATACGCTTCCCGGATGCCGACACCCTTGCGGCGATCATCCGGGTGCATTTCCCGGAAATTAAGGAAAAACTGCTTGCGGCGGCACTGACCGGGTTCTTTGCCATCCGCGAGACGCCGGGGTTGAAGAAGAAGCCCTCGACCTCGGAAGTGCTGGACTGGCTCAAGCTGATCCTCGCCGAGGATCTGGCGCCCGAAGACCTTGCCCGTGATGCCCGGCATCTGCTGCCCAGGCTGCATGGCGCGCTGTTGAAGAGCGAGCAGGATGTCCAGCTTTTCGAACGGCTCGCCTTCATGTCACGCGAGAATCGCTGAGACCCCCGCTCGCCCGGAAAGGGATCAACCTGGAATTGCCTCCGCCCGAATCCTGCCGCGCCATTAAGGCAGGCCGGAAGGACGAATCGGGCGACCCTGCCCAGGTTAGGCCACGATCTTGCCACAATCTAATCACGCGATTACAGTTTTTGAAACAATATGAAATATTGCGTGATAATTTAGGGGCATATCTGGTCCCTGAGCCATCAGAGACCGCGATGGCTAGTAACTTCGTAAACACCGAGATTCCGCGCAATTGACACATCCGGGTCGCGATCACGACAAAGGCATTGTGTTGAATACCAGCACAGAAGCTTTGGTGATGGAGCCTCACCCTCATGTCGGCAACAATGGGCATCGTTCAGACGGCTACCGGGTTCCCCGGCGGCCGGGGCAATGCCTGGCCTTGCCGGTGCCGAACGGCCGGATCTGCCGCGCTCCATCCGTCTTCAACAGCATTCTCTGACCGCCCGCGTCTCCCTGCCCGGAGCGTCCTGCCGTCAGAGATTTCGCGCATCGCCACCCGGAAGGTCCCCGGGACGGCTTTGAACGACGCGGTTCCGGGGGGCACCTCAATGTCTGCTCGCCCCCCCGTTACCGCGCCGTCGGATGCGCCCGTCACGGACCACCGCCGGTTCTGGCCAGCATGCGATGCGGGGGCATCGCATGCTGGCCGGGCCGGAGGACAATGTAACTGCCGGGGGCAAACTCCCGCACGCAAAGATCGAGCTGCCACTCAATGCGAAACATCCCGCTGCTTGCCGCCTCCCTGGCGGCCATTACCGCCTGCACGCCGGCCCCGAACGCCGAAGTAACCAAGAGCCGGCCGATCCCGGTCACGGAACCGGCGGCGCCTGCTGCCGCCTTCCTCGATCCGGTTGCCGGCCTCGCGCCTGTCGCCTCGGTGCGCCATAGCCCGGCCGATCTGACGGCGGCCTTTATGGGGCTTGGCTTCCGGCTGGAAAGCGGTCGCGAGCTTCCGTATTTCAGCCGCTTTGAGGGGCCGATAACCGTGGCGCTGACCGGCAATGTGCCAGCCACCGCCGGTGCCGATCTGGACCGCTTGCTGCAGCGCTTCCGCAATGAGGCGGGGATCAATGTCCGCCGCGTCAGCCCCGGTGAAGCTGCCTCGGTAACCATCGAATTCAGCACGCGCCGCGAACTCAGCCGCGCGGCCCCGAATGCCGCCTGTTTCGTCGTCCCGAATGTCTCCAGCCTCGCGGAATATCAGGGCAATCGCGGCACCTACCGTGTCGACTGGACCCAGGTGCGCGAGCGGAAGACCGTTGGCATCTTCGCGCCCTCGGATGCCAGCCCGCAAGAGGTGCGCGACTGCCTGCATGAAGAGCTGGCCCAGGCGATGGGGCCCTTGAACGACATGTATCGCCTGACCGATTCGGTCTTCAATGACGACAATTTCCAGACCGTGCTGACCGATTTCGACATGAAGATCCTGCGCGCCTGGTATTCGCCCAAACTGCGCTCGGGGATGTCGAAGCCTGAGGTCGCCGCCCAGATGGCGGGGATTTTCGGAACCGGTGGCCCGCTCAACCAGGACATCTCGATCACGCCGCCGGCCTGGAAAGACCTGATCGCGGTCGCGCTGAACCCCGGCTACGGCACTGCGCGGCGCAAGGCCGCGGTCGAGCGCGCGATCACCATGGCCCATGCCCAGGGCTGGAAGGACAGCCGCCTCGCCTTTGCCTATTTTGCAAATGCCCGCCTGCTGGTCGGCTCGGACCGGGTGGCGGCGGTGGCCGAGTTCTCCAAGGCCTCGTCGATCTGGCGCACCCAGCCCGGCGGCGCGCTTTACGTCGCCCATATCGACATGCAGCTTGCCGCGCTGGCGCTGACCAATGGTCAGCCCGACCAGGTGCTGCGCTTTACCGATCGCGCGATCCCGGTGATCCGCGGCGCCGAAAATCACGGGCTGCTGGCCACGACGCAGCTGATCCGGGCCGAGGCGCTGGACATGCTGGGCCGCAAGGCCGAGGCAGACCGGCTGCGAGTGGACAGTCAGCCGCTGGCGCGCTATGGCTTCGGCTCTGAGGCCAATATCCGGGCCCGCACGCGCGAGATTGGCGCGCTCGGGCTGAGCGGCCTCTTCCGCGGCTGATCCGTCGGGCCAGAGAGCCTCCGGCCGGCCCTGAGCAGGCAGGACGGGAGCAAAGCAATGCTGGCAATCGGTGGCTTCGTTCTGGGGGCGGTGATCGGTGTGTTCCGTGCCCGGAGCCTTGGCGGCAAAGCGCCTGACATGGCGCAATATGCCTTTGGAATCGGGCTGCTTCTGGGGGTGACCGGGCTTTTCATCCAGATCATCCTCCTGCGCTTTCTCAGCTGATACCGGGGGGGCGGCGCGATGTTCCTGCCCTTTTTCGAGACGCTGCGTCGCGAAGGTGTGCCGGTCAGCCCGCGCGAATTCCTCGCTTTTCTTGAGGCGCTTGAGGCCGGGCTCGCCACCAATGACAGCGAGGGTTTCTACCATCTGGGCCGGCTTACCCTGGTCAAGGATGAGCGCCATCTAGACCGCTATGACCGCGCCTTTGCCGCAGCCTTTGCCGGGCTGGACCAGATCCCCGACAGCTCTGTCATCGAGGCGCTGGACCTGCCGGGCGACTGGCTGGAAAAGCTGGCCGAGAAATTCCTGAGCGAGGAAGAAAAGGCCGGGATCAAGGCGCTTGGCGGCTTTGACACGCTGATGGAGACGCTGCGCCAGCGGCTGGAAGACCAGAAAGGCCGCCACCAGGGCGGCAATAAATGGATCGGCACCGCCGGCACCTCGCCCTTTGGCGCCTATGGCTACAATCCCGAGGGCATCCGCATCGGCCAGCAGGAAAGCCGCCACAGGCGTGCGGTCAAGGTCTGGGACAGGCGCGAATTCAGGAACCTCGATGACAGGGCCGAGATCGGGTCCAGGAATATCAAGCTCGCGCTCCGGGCGCTGCGCCGCTGGGCGCGCGACGGTGCCACCGAAGAGCTGGATCTTGCCGGCACCATCCGCGCCACCGCGAAACAGGGCTGGCTGGATGTGCAGACCCGGCCAGAGCGCAGGAATGCGATCAAGGTCTTGTTGTTTCTGGACATTGGCGGCTCGATGGATCCGCATGTGAAGGTTCTGGAAGAACTGTTCTCCGCCGCGCGTTCCGAATTCCGCCATCTGGAGACCTGGTATTTCCACAACTGCCTTTATGAGGGCGTCTGGAAAGACAATCAGCGCCGCTGGACCGGGCAGACCGCGACCTGGGACATTCTGCGCAGCCACGGCCCCGACTGGCGCGCGATCTTTGTCGGCGATGCCGCGATGTCGCCCTATGAGATCACCCATCCCGGCGGCGCCAATGAGCACTGGAACCGCGAATCCGGCCAGACCTGGCTGACCCGGGCGGTGGAACAATGGCCGCATCACCTCTGGATCAATCCGGTGGCCGAAGCGCAGTGGGGCTACAGCCAGTCCACAAGGCTGATCGACGCGATTTTCGAAGGCCGTATGGTGCCGATGACGCTGGAAGGCATTGCGAGGGGCGTCAAAGCACTGCGCTGAAGCCTGGGCCTTGCCAGAGGCGGGACGAGTCTGGCACATTCGTACAAAATCGAATGGAGCGAGCAGATGCCAGCCGATAGCCGCCATGAAGAGGCCCATCCCCAGATCCATCCGGGCCAGCAATATCTGAATCTCGACCCAGGCCTCTATATCCGGCCCGAGATCTTTCAGGAGGAGCGCGCCAGGATCTTCAACCGCTCATGGCAGCTGATGGGGCCGGTCGCGGATCTGGCAGAGAGCGGGCGCTATCTCGCCATCGACATAGCCGGTATTCCGGTCTTTGCGATCCGGGGGCGGGATGGGGCACTCCGGGGCTTCAAGAACGTCTGCCGCCATCGCGGCGCGAAACTCCTGGCGGATGGGACGGGGAAATGCGGGCTGATCGTCTGCCCCTATCACAAATGGTCCTTTGCCGATACCGGAAGGCTGGTCCAGGCGCCCTGGTATGGCAAGGACCCGGCCATCATCCCCGAGGACTGGCCGCTGGAGCCGGTCTCGCTGGCGGAATGGCGCGGGCTCTTGTTTGCCGCCATCGACCCGGTGGAAAGCCTGATGGATCAGCTGGGCGATCTGCCCGATGAGCTGGCCGATGAGCCGATGGAGCGCTACACCGCCACCGATACCGCCACCGTCAGTTTCGACGCCAACTGGAAGGTCTATACCGACAATTTCGTCGAGGGCTACCATATCCCCGGCACCCATCCTGCCTTCTTCGCGGCGATTGATTTCGAGGCTTTCGCCACCACCGCGCATAAGGGCTATGTGAAGATGACCGCACCGCCGAAGGACGGGCTGTTCTATCGCGGCAAATGGCTCTGGATGTGGCCGAACTGGACGCTTTCGCTGTTCGATGGCGGCATGAATGTCAGCCGGATCAACCCGACCTCGGTGGGCCATACCGATCAGCACTACCATTTCTTTTTCGCAGATACCGCGCCGGATGGCGAAGAGGCGCGGCAGAAATCGGTGCAGGGAACGCTCGCAGTCGTACGCGAGGATTATCAGGTCTGCGTCGAGACCCATCGCAATTACGCAGCCGGCGCCTATACATCGGGGCCGCTCTCCGGCAGGCACGAACGCGGCGTGCAGTATTTCCAGGAGCGGGTGGCGCGGGCGCTTGATGTCTGAGGGCTGTTCAAGCCGCGCAGGCGCCCTATATTCAGGGTATGATCCTGCGCCTTATGCCCTTTCTGATCCTGATCGCCTATGGCTTCCTGATGATGCGCTTTTCGGTCTGGCGCTCGAAACGGATGCTGGATGAGCAATCGCGCCCGCTGGACGATCCCGAGATCCAGGCGGTGGCCGTGCGGCTGGCGGCGGCACTGGATCTGCCCGAGGTCAGGGTCAATGTGCTGGAGATCGAGCCCGTCAATGGCCTCGCCGCGTATGACGGGCGCATCTTCCTGACACGCGGCTTTCTGAAGAAAAAGGCCGAGGGCCATGTCTCCCCCGAAGAGCTGGCCTCGGTGATCGCGCATGAGCTGGGCCATGTGGCGCATGGCCATACGCGGCGGCGGATGATCGACTTCACCGGGCAGAATGCGGTGGGGATCCTGCTTGCCGGCATTCTGAACCGCTTTGTCCCCGGCATTGGTGGCATGATCGCCAATATGATCTCGCGGATGCTGATGGCGAAACTCTCGAGGCGCGATGAGTTCGAGGCCGATGCCTGGGCCACCGCGCTGATGATCCGGGCGGGCTATGGCACGGCGCCGCAGATCAGCCTGTTCCGCAAGCTCGCCGGCCTGACCGGCACTGGCGGTGGGGAAATTCCGGTCTGGCTGCGCAGCCATCCGAAAGCCGAAGAGCGCATCGCCGCGATTGAGGCGAATGAGGCACGCTGGCAGCGCCCTGCCCTGAGCGGGCCATTGTGATGCCCGGGCCAGCCACGCTGAGGGGCGCTGCCCCTCGCGGCATACGCCGCTCACCCCGGGATATTTAAGGACAGATGAAGTCAGCCAGGAGTTTTCTGCACCCCTGACCGTGGGGGGCTGGCTGTCCCGGTGATGCGACGGCCCAGCCGGGCCATAGCCTTAAGGGCGCGCGCCTTCGGGTGGGGCGAGATTGGGCCGTCATTCGGCGAGGGGTTTGACTGGCTGCGTCCATTGCCCGGGAAGCGCCTGATCGCATCGGTCGGATCAGCATCTTCGGGATTGGCGGGCATGGGGATCATAGCGCAGGCCCGGAATGAACGGATGGCTATGCGCCCGGGCATCACCGTTCAGGGGGTATCCCCTTCGCGCGGCGGATTATGTCCATTCCGGTTCGAACACATCGGATCCCGGTGAAAGGCCGGACATCGAAGCGGATGGCGGGGATCCCCCGACGCCCCTGATACTGACCTTGATTGCGTGGCGAAGGGCACCGCAATGCGTGCCCCCTGCAGTCGGGCCTGGCAGGCATATGACACTATCCGCCATCTGACCGCCCCTGGATGGACGTTTCTTGCGCCTAACCGGATTGGGCGATATCCGGACCAACATGCCCAGGGCGCAGAGTAGCTCCGCGTCGTCGCAGGTCACGGTACGACCAGGCCCTTCGGGCGGGTCCTGGTCCGGAAGGTGGGGCGGGTCGGGCTGTCACCCTTGCCGCCCGGGGTCAGCTCTGCCGCACGTATATCGCCGACGGCCGTATTTATCGCGCGAGTCTCGCGATTCCGGCCTGCGCTGTATCAGATCTGCCCGAGAGCCATGCCCCGTCACATGATCAGGTCGCCGTGCTCTCGGCCATCGGGCTCCGCAAGCGGGGCTGCCGGGGGGCTACTGCCAGTCACGCCCAGATGATGACAAGCCTTCCCCCCCCGGCAAATCCGGATGGCTGCATCGCAGAATGCCCGCCCCCCCCCCAACGACCGGGAGCCGCGCGTGTCCAGCCTCTGCATGACCAACCGGCGCAGAGCGGCATAGCCAGCATTCTTTGCGGCATGGCAGCCGGTTCTCCAGGCGGTATCGGGCGGGCAAGGGCCGGATGGCAACAGAGTGGATTCCCCGCTGGAATCCAGCGGCAATCCGTCCAACCGCCGGGGGCAGGATCCGCTGGCTGTTTCAGAATGAATACGCCCTGATCTCGCCGCCGGAGGTCACGGCACTCCGCCACAGCCGGCCCCGCCAATGCAAAAGACGCGGAGGTTTCCCCCCGCGCCTTTCGGATACTGTGAAGCGGATCAGCGCTTCGAGAACTGGAAGGAACGGCGGGCTTTGGCCTTGCCGTATTTCTTCCGTTCCACAACGCGGCTGTCGCGGGTCAGGAAACCAGCGGCTTTCAGAGCGCCACGGAGCGACGGCTCGAACAGTTGCAGCGCTTTCGAGATGCCGTGCTTGACCGCACCAGCCTGGCCCGAGAGGCCGCCGCCGGCGACAGTCGCCATCACGTCATACTGACCTTCGACATTCGCGACCTGGAAGGGCTGACGCAGGATCATCTGCAGCACCGGACGCGCGAAATAGGCGGTATAATCGACATACTCGCCTTTGTTGTTGCGGATCAAGAACTTGCCCGAACCCGGCTTGACCCAGACGCGGGCAACCGCATCCTTACGCTTGCCGGTCGCGTACGAACGGTTCAGCTTGTCACGGACCGGGGCGCGCGGAGCAGCCTCGGCAGCGGCGGCCGGAGCAGCAGTGCCCACAGCGGCCTTCAGATCGTCGAGAGACTTGATATCGGCCATTTAAATCACGCGCTCCGGGTGTTCTTCGGGTTCAGCGGCTTGACGTCGAGGACGGTGGGCTGCTGAGCTTCATGGGCATGTTCGGCGCCGGCATAGACGCGCAGGTTCGACATTTGCTGACGGCCCAGGCTGTTGCGGGTGATCATACGCTCGACAGCTTTGATCACGACGCGCTCGGGGTGGTTGCCTTCCAGCACTTCGCGCACGGTGCGCGACTTGATGCCGCCCGGGTGGCCGGTATGCCAGTAGTAACGCTTGTCTTCGCGCTTGTTGCCGGTCAACTGAACCTTGTCGGCATTGATCACGATGACATTGTCACCCATGTCCATATGCGGGGTATAGGTCGGCTTGTTCTTGCCGCGCAGGATATTGGCGACGATCGTGGCGAGGCGACCCAGAACAACGCCCTCGGCGTCGATCAGGATCCACTTCTTCTCGATATCCGCTGGGGTAGCAGAGAAGGTTTTCATCGGTGGTTCCATCAAGGATAGAGGCGGGGAATCCCCGCGCGAATTCAGATGGGGGCTTGTCGCAGATGGTGCGATGGCGGTCAAGCGCCAGAAATTACAAAAAATACAGCAAAAACAATGTGCTGATATATGTGGTTAAATAATACCCCATATTCAGCGCAGGTAAGGCGGCTTTTCCGGGTTCATTCCGGGCCCGGGCGATACCGGCCTGGCCTCTGCCGCCGGCGGGGCCTCGGGTTCGGGCAGATCAAAGCGCAACGCCTTTTCTCCGATCCCGGCCAGGGCCCGGTCTTGCGGGCCAAAGAAAGCGACGTCCAGCGCGGCAGCATCGAGACCCGAGAAAATCAGCGCCTCCTGCACCGCCCGCGCCAGCGCAGGTTCCGCCCCGGTATTTGCGCCGATAAAGGCCAGCATATGGCCGCGCCTGCCATCATCATATTCGACCCCTGCCAGCAGCGCGGCACTGGCCAGCCCACGGGCCGAGGCGAATTTGTCCTGCAACGCCAGGCTCAGCCCCGCCGGGACCAAGGGCGCGAAGAACCGCACGGGCCGCCCCATCGCCTCTTCCGGCGCCGGCTCCAGCGCGTCTGAGAGCCAGTCCATCGCTTCGGGCGGCAACAGCATTTCCGAGGGCGCGACGCCGAGATTGACGCCCAGCCCGATCCCCTGGCCGCGCAAAAAACCCGCAATCACCCGCCCGGGCAGCGCCGCCCAGGGGGCGATCCCGCCGGTGAAATCCGCCAGCCGCTCTTCGCGGTCGAAGACCAGCACCACCGGGCCGGATTCAAGATCGAAGACTTTCGGATCAAGGGTCTCCCCCACCGCCTCGCGTTCAAGCAGAAGGTAGAGTTCGCCATCCGCCAGCCGGTCGTAGAACCGCAAAAGCGCCGCCTCATTGCCCGGATCGGCAGAGAGCGCCGCATGGGCCTCGTCAAGCAGGCTGGGAGGCGTGGTCTCGCTCATGGCATCTCCATCACGCTGCGGATCCGGGCGCGCAGCTCCGGCAGCAGCTCGTCCCCGAACCAGGGGTTGCGTTTCAGCCATCCCGTATTGCGCCAGGAGGGATGGGGCAAGGGAAAGATCCCCCGGGGCAGGAAATCGCGCCAGGCCCGGACGGTGGCGGTGACATCCTTTGCCCCCAGATGCCAGCGGATCGCAGCACCTCCAACGAGAAGGGTCAGCCGCAGATCGGGCAGGCCGGCAATGACCCGGTCCCGCCAGGTGCGGGCGCAAAGCGGAGGCGGAGGCAGGTCTGATCCCTTTGCGTCATAGCCCGGGAAGCAGAACGCCATCGGCACGATCGCGATGCGTGAGAGCTCGTAGAACTGGCCCTCATTCAGGCCGGTCCATTGCCTGAGCCGGTCACCACTGGGATCGGTGAAAGGGCGCCCGGAAAGATGCACCCTCGCCCCCGGCGCCTGACCGGCGATCAGCAGGCGCGGCCCCTGCCCCGAAGGAGCGGGCCGGAACCAGACCACCGGCCGCGGTTCATGCGCCGTTGCGGTCGCCTGAAAACGCGCCTCGCAAAGGCGGCAGGCCCGGATTTCCCCGATCAGTTCCATAGGGTGAGAATAGGTGCCGCTCGCATATATTTCCAGCCGGGTCGAGGGGGCCAGCCCCCTCGGCTCCTGCGGAGCCTCACCCCCGGGATATTTAGAGACAGATGAAATCAGAGCAGCGGCTGGTTTTCATCTGTCTCTAAATATCCCCGCCGGATGCATCCGCACTCGGCCGCCAGGCGCCTGGTTGCCGCCGGGGCGGGCAGCGCTGCAACAGGGTCCGATTCATCCGGGGTGGGCGGTTGCAGCCCCTCGCCGCCATGTCTAAGCCGATTGGAGTACCTGCCCCGGACTGCGCCCGAAATGTATCGAATCTCGCCCCATATCCGCATATTTGCCCTGGCGCTGCTGGCCGGAGCCGGGCTGGCGACGCTTTGGGTCAATCTCGATCCGGGCAGCTATTACGATTTCATCGAATGGCGGATGGCGGATCTGGCGATGCCGGACTGGGTCTGGGCCGGTTCGGTCAGCCTCACCCCGTTTATGATCGTCGCCGATATCCTGATGGCGCTGTTCTTCTTCCTGATCGGCAAGGAGCTTTGGGAGGCGATGACGCTGGAGCGCGGCTCGCTTTCGGGGCGCCGCGCGATCCTGCCGCTGGGCATGACTGCGGGCGGGCTGATCGGGGCCGGGCTGGCCTGGCTGATCTTTTCCTCGCTGATCGAGACCGCGCAGGAGGCTGTGGCGGGCGGCGGCTGGCAGGCGCCTTTGGGCAGCGACACTTTGCTGGTCTGCCTGTTCGGCCGGATGGTTTTCGGGCGGCGTCCGGCGCTGCATCTGGTGATGCTGCTGGCGATTGCCACCGATATCATGGCGCTGGTCATCCTTGGCATCAGCAATCTCGCGCTGTCGCCGCGTCTTTTGTGGCTCCTGGTCACGCTTGCCTCGGCGCTGGCTGTGCATCGATTCTTCGGACGCAGCCCCGGCAAAGGCGCCAGCGAGCGCGAGCGGCGCGCCGCCGGCGCGCTCTGGCCCTATGCGGTTGCCGGTGCCTTTTGCTGGTTCGGCGTAGCGGCGGCCGGGCTGCCGGCGACGCTGGGGCTTTTGCCGCTTTTGCCCGCCATTGCCCATGCGGATCGCAGCTTCGGCCTTTTCGCCGAGGCCGAGAACTTCCTGCATGATCCGCTGAACCGGCTGATCCGGCTGCTGGTCTGGCCGGTGGTGCTGGTGCTTTTCCTGTTCGGGCTGATCCGGGGCGGGGTGGATCTTGCCGCCTTTGCGCCGACCACGCTGGTGATGCTGGGGGCGCTGTGGATCGGTCGGCCGGTCGGCATGGCGCTTGTGGTTCTGGCGCTGGCCGCGATTTTCGGCTCACGCCTGCCGCGCGGGCTCCGGGCGCGCGATCTGGTGCTCTCGGTCCTGTTGCTTTCCATCGGCTTCACCGTACCCGCCGTCGCGATCGAAGCAAGCCTGCCCGGCGGTGCCATGCGGGAGGCCGCGAGGATGGGTATGGCGATCAGCCTGCTTGCAGGCCCGCTGGCGGTGCTGCTGTCACGCCTGGTGCTGCGCCGCGCCCAGGGGGCGGGCAGCTGACCCGCCGGCCCGAATACAGAGACCGACAGGGCAAATCCTCCGCCGGTCTCACAAATGTTTGTCACACCACCCCCGCCTCAGACATAATACAGCCAGAATCCAGGAGGATACTGCGCACAGGACGCGTTAACGATTAGGCCGGACTCTGCGCGTATGCTGTGGATAACCGGGTCAGATGCCCGCCTGTGCCCCGCAATGGCGCAAGCGGCGAAGACGCAGAAGGAAATGGGCCCGTCAGGCCGGAGCAGGTTGCAAGATGATCGAGTTCGACAGTGTTTCCAAATCCTTCTGGACCGGCACAAGGCGCAAGGTCATCCTTGACCGCGCCTCTTTCCGGGTCGAGCCGGGGCGCTCGCTGGGCATTCTCGCCCCCAATGGCACCGGCAAGACCACGCTGATCCAGATGATGGCCGGTCTGGAAAAACCCGATGACGGCCGCATCACCAAGACCAGCCGGGTCTCGTTTCCGCTGGGCTTTATGGGCGGCGTATCGGGCAAGATGTCGGCGCTGGAAAACAGCCGCTATATCGCCAGGCTCTATGGGCTGGATCCGGATTATGTCGAAAGCTTTTGTCGCTGGGTCTGTGATCTGGGCGATTACTTCCGGATGCCCTATGCGACCTATTCCTCGGGCATGAAATCGCGCTTCAACTTTGCGCTGATGCTGGCGCTGGAATTCGACATCTACCTGATCGACGAGGGCATGCCCTCGACCGGCGATGTTGAATTCAACCGCAAGGCGGGCGGCATCCTGCGCGAGCGGCTGAAGAATGCAACGGTTGTCATCGTCTCGCATTCGGCGCAAACGCTGGAGAAATTCTGCCGCCAGGCCGCGGTGCTGCGCAATGGCCAGCTCTATATGTTCGACACACTCGAAGAAGCGAAACGCCTCTATGACTATGCTTAAGGCCGCGCGGTTCAACATCCGCCGCCAAGACATCCCCGCCGCAGCAGCACCCCGCCCGGGGCCTGTTCTCGTTCCCAAACCGGCGCCGGGCGAGATGCTGTTCGACAATCCCGAAGACGGTTTCGGCGATCAGAAATTTGAAACCGCAGGCGGCCCGGTGGGCAGTGCCGCGCTGAAAAGCGCCATTGCCGACAGCGGCGCAGCGAAACGGCCCGCCGATGCGGAGGGCGGCGATGCCGGTGTCGACGAGAATGATCCGGTCGCGAAGGAACTGGCCGCGATCCGCAAAGAGGGGCTGACGGGGCGGCAATTGCGCACCGCCCGCCGCCTGGCGCAAAGCCATAATATGCCGGCAACCTCGGATTATGACGCGGTGCGGCTGCTGCGTGCCGCCGGAATCAACCCGTTCGAGCGCGGCTCGATGCTGGATCTGGTCGCGGCCGAGCCCGGCACGGGTACAGGCACGGGCCTCGCCACTGCCGCCGATGGCGGTGGTGGTGGCGGCAAAGCGGGAACCGGGCGCGCTTTGTCGCCGCTGCCGGGCGATGGGGTGAAACTGCCGCAGACGGTCAAGCCTATCCAGGTTCCCTCGACCGAACAAAGGGTCGAGGTGAACCATGCCGCCGAGATCCTGCGCATGCAGCAGGACATCGCGAAGCGCCGCCGCCGCAAGCTGGCGCTCTTGTTCGTGCGGATGTTCATCTTCGTGCTGCTGCCGACGCTGATCGCGGGCTGGTATTTCTCGTCGGTCGCCACAAGGCAATATGGCACCAAATCGGAATTCGCGGTGCATAAGGCGGAAAGCCCGCAGGCCGGCGGCGCGCTTGGCGGCATGTTGCAGGGCACATCGCTGGCCACCTCGCAGGATTCCATCGCGGTGCAGGGCTATCTGCAATCGCGTGAGGCGATGATGCGGCTGGAAGACGATATCGGCTTCCGCGCGGCCTTCATGGGTGATGCGATCGACCCGATCCTGCGCCTGCCCCCCGAGGCCTCGCTGGAAGACGCCTATAAGCTTTACAAATCGCATATCCTGATCTCCTACGATCCGTCCGAGGGCATCATCCGGATGGAGGCGATCTCGCCCGATGCGCAGCTTTCGGTCGACTGGTCGAAACAGCTGATCGGCTATGCCGAAGAACAGGTCGACCAGCTGACCTACCGCCTGCGCGAGGATGCGATGGCGGGTGCGGATGAGAGCTATCAGGATGCCGAGACCGCGCTGCTGGCGGCGCAGGAAAAGGTCATCACGCTGCAGGAACAGTTCAAGGTCCTCAATTCCGAGACCGAGCTGACGCTTCTGACCAGCCAGATCGGCACGCTGGACAGCCAGCTGATCCAGGAACGGCTGGCGCTGGCGCAGATGGAGGCGAATGCCAATCCCAATGCCGCCCGGCTGGAGCCGGTCAAGCGTCGCATCGCCACGCTTGAAGCCGAAATCGCAATGCTGCGCACCAAACTGACCGAAGGCCAGGGCGGAGAGATCTCGCTCGCGCAGATCCAGGGTCAGCTGCGCCTGGCCCAGGCCGATGTCGAGACGCGGCAGATGATGCTGGCGCAATCGCTCCAGGCCAAGGAGACCGCACGGATGGCCGCGAACAGCCAGACCCGCTATCTGTCGATCTCGGTCGAACCGGTGCCGCCCGATGTGCCGACCTATCCGCGCGTGTTCGAAAATACGCTTGTGACGCTGCTGATCCTGATCGGCATCTATCTGATGATCTCGATGACGGTGGCAATCCTGCGGGAACAGGTCTCTTCCTGAGGCCCGAACAGAATACCCGCGCAGATTAAAAGGGCGGCCTTGCGGGGCCGCCCTTTTGCTTTGCCGCAGCGGCGTTCAGGCCACCTGCCCCGCCGCCCAGCCCGAAGACCAGGCCCATTGGAAGTTATAGCCGCCAAGCCAGCCGGTGATATCCACCAGCTCCCCCACCACATAAAGGCCCGGGACCGTTTTCGCCTCCATCGTCCTGGCGTCCAGCCCGCCAGTATCGACGCCGCCCAGCGTCACCTCGGCGGTGCGATAGCCTTCCGAGCCGACCGGCATCAGCTGCCAGTCATGCAGGCCCGCCGCCAGCTGGTCGAGCTTTGCATCCGACATCTCGGCCAGCGGTCCCGGCACGGCCTGGCCCAGATGTTTCGCCAGCCGCTCCGGCAGCGCCCCGGCCAGTGCTTGCGCCAGGGAAATCCGCCCGCCCTTGCGCTTGGCAGCCTTCAGCAGCGCCGCAAACCCGGCGGCACTCTCCGCGCCCGGCATCAGATCGACCGAGATCCGCTCTCCCTCGCGCCAATAGCTGGAGATCTGCAGGATGGCCGGCCCCGACAGCCCGCGATGGGTGAAGAGCATCGCCTCATCGAACCGCCCCACCCCACACCTGACCCGCACCGGCGCCGAGACCCCGGCCAGCGGCGCGATCCAGACCAGTTCCTGTTCGGCGAAAGTCAGCGGCACCAGCGCCGGCCGCGTCGCGGTCACGCTCAGCCCAAGACTCTCCGCCACCCGGTAACCCCAGGGGCTCGCTCCCATTTTCGGAATCGACTTGCCGCCGGTCGCCAGCACCAGCGCCCGCGCCTCCTGAACCCCGCGCGGCGTCGCAACGCGGAACCCGCCGCCCGCGCGCGTAACCTCACCCGGCTCGGTTGAGAGCCAGAGCTCCACCCCCGCCGCCCGCATTTCGCCAGCCAGCCAGGCGACAACCTGCTTTGCCGAGCCATCGCAGAACAACTGCCCCAGCGTCTTTTCATGCCAGGCAATGCCCGCCTGATCAAGGCGCGCCACCAGATCCCATTGCGTGAACCGTTTCAGCGCCGAAAGCGCAAATCGCGGATTCTGCCCGAGATAATTCTCAATCCCGATACCGGTATTGGTGAAATTGCAGCGCCCGCCGCCCGAGATGCGGATCTTCTCACCCGGATTTGCCGCATGTTCGACCACCAGCACCCGCCGGCCACGCCGCCCCGCCTCGATGGCCGCAAACATTCCCGCAGCACCGGCCCCGAGCACGATGACATCCCATGTCCCGGCCATGATAACTCCCGCCAAATTTCCTTCATAACCCCTCTTGCAGCCTGCAAGAGGCTTCGCTAAACACCCGCTCACGGTTGGGGCGTCGCCAAGTGGTAAGGCAGCGGTTTTTGGTACCGCCATTCCCAGGTTCGAATCCTGGCGCCCCAGCCAATCTTCCTCTGACAGTTGAGCAGACCAGCCGCAAGCGGGAAACCGAATGCGGGCAAGGGGTTGGGCTGTTGACGGGTTGGGGCAGTGGGGCCGGACTGCCCCAGGGAATGCCCCACCGGGGAAGCCATCGCTAGAAGATATCCGCTTGTCCTCTGCTTGCGAAAATCCTGATGACACCTAAGGTTGTCTTTGGACTGACAGGAGCAGAGCAGATGAAAGACCTTGAAGGCGCTGTGTCCCCTTGGAAAGACGACGGTCTCGGCTATGCCGCGATCGGGGACACGTTTACCAGCCTGATCAAATCCATCGACGACTCAAAGGTCATTTCGATCGAGGCGGGGTTTGGGCACGGTAAAACCTTCTTCCGTCGCGCCTGGGCTCAACAGCTCCGCGCCTCAGGTGAGTTGGTCATTGAGATTGACGCGCAGCAGTCAGACCGCACAGACGATCCAATTATCACCTTCATGGGCGCGCTCCTGAAAGCTCAGCCAGTATCGGGCAAGCCACTGGCGAAGACCCTGAAAGACGGCTCCCTGAAGATTGCCGGAATTGCAGCCCGCTCACTTACCCGTGCTGTTCTTCGCAGTGGTGCTGATGTGGTTTTGGGGGCTGTCTCAGACTGGGTTCAGGAGCAAACACCTGACATCGGTGGCCTGGACAAAGCAGTCGAAGAACTTGAGACAGGTATGTCGAAAGTCGCATACCAACTGATCGCTACACACCTCGCAGCAGAGACCGCTCGCATCGAGGAGCTGCCAATCCAGATCGACAAGCTGCGCGACGCACTCACCGAAGGCGCGGCATCTGACCGGATCATCATTATCGTTGATGAGCTTGACCGCTGTCACCCGGAATACGCAATCGCCCTGCTTGAAGCGATGAAACTTGTCTTTGGGCGCAATGGATTCGTCTTCTGCCTCATGGTCAATCCTCACTACCTTGAGAACATCGCCAGGCATCGCTTTGGACCCAGAGAGGGAGATGAGTTATATCTTGATAAGTTCGTCGACCTTCGTCTCGCATTGCGAACCAGCCCGGAGATACAAGGGCTCGCCACCGCAGAGTTGGTTCGGCAGATCCCGATTGCTATTTCTTTCGGGCAGAGTGAGCACTTCTCTGTTGAAGCCGCAGCCACGCTTTCCAAGGAAATAGTAAAGCAAAGCGGCTTTTCCTTCCGGCAGATCAAGCGGACCATTGAGAGGGTAGACTTGGTGGCAAGGATCTACAGAGGAGTGCCAATTGATCCGTCATTACTTGTGCTTATGGCATTTTCAGATGTGGCGCCCGAGCGTACACGCAAGCATTTGTCTCTGCCATCCGCACTTTTGAAACGATCGAGCCTTACACCCGAAGGGGCTAAAAGACTGATGGATGGCTTTGAGTTCGCTCAGAGCGGCTTTGACAGGCAACAACTTGGTGAGGCATTTGAACGATGCCGATCCTTTGTAGGAGATGCATGCCCAGAACTTGTCGACTTAGCGGAGGAGATGTATCAGCTTTCACCACAAGCTGGGCAGCGTAGTTCCCATGAATGGTACAAAGTCCTTAAAGGTCTAGGTCCGACCTACATCCCCTCACACCGAGCGATGCTCGACGGTGTCCAGAGTATTCTGGCGGATTAAAGTCTCTGTACTGGATATGTCTTTGGTTTGGTATAGGTAATGGAGAAGAAGAAAGAACAGGAAGTCAGGACACCTCGTTCCTCCTCCTCGCCCCCACCCTTCTTCCCTTAAGAGCCTCCCACGCCCTGCGACGGTCTCTATAGGCCTCGCAACAGCCCCTACGTTTGTAGCCAACATAGTCACGAACGATGTACCGAGGACTGTCAGAAAGATAGTCGTCCAGCCCCGCTTTCCCATCTAAGGCCAAAGGCTTACCCACCACGGCCTCAGAGGCCTCCGCCATGACCGCCCGCAACTCACCGGCATAACCATAGTCGATGATGAAGCTGTCATGGATACAAAGAACAGGTATTCCTTTCCGGGTGAAGTGACCCAGCACTCGTTCCGCAATCTGTGAGTCGAGGTTCATCAGGCCGATCCCCACGTCAGCCCCAAGAGAGGATTTGGCCCAAGGGTTCTTCTCGGAAAAGAGAGAAAGAAGACAAGAAAGCTCTTTGTTGGTCAGCCCCTTAGCCCTGTGACCGGCGGGCCAGCCATCGCGGAAGCTGCTGAAGGCCGCCTTCTCCGTCCGGGCGTTAAGGGCTGTCAGGACCAGCTGCTTCACGATCTCCCGCTGCTGCCTCTTGTCAACGTCAGGCACAGTTCTCGACGGCAGTTCATAGGGGTCATCGACAACCCTGACCCCCTGTTTTGCCGCAATTATCGCAAGGTGCAGCCCCTTGAAGTCGACCTCTACCGTGGGCCGGTTGTTGATGAAGATACGCTCCCGGAGTTCCTTGCCAACCTGCTGCCACCACGGACCATAGAACCGCCCGTTCAGCTTCCATGACCCCCGGCTGAAAATCCGACGGGTGAATTGGTGATGATGGTTTATCGGGACTCTGGCCTCTTTGCCGAACTTGTCGCTCCGGGTGATCCAGGGGTCGGAGAGGGTGGGAATGTCGATGAAACTATCCGCGATCAGCGTGTTATAGGCTTCCAGCTCCGCCCGCATCCGCAGGGTTTCTTCGGTATCATCGTATTCCTGATACTTCGCTTCCTCGCCATCACCCGCCTTCAGGATGATACATTCCTGCCCGACGACCTGATGCACGTCGTTCCGGCTCGTCTGTAACTCCCGGAACATCGCCCGTAACGGTTCCGCAGCCCTGATCCTCGTTGTTCTGTTGCCCGGAGCATAAGGCCCGCTGTAGCTACCCTTGGCCTCGTCAATCAGTCCCCTCTCCACCAGCCGGTGGATCAACTGGACGATCTTCTTCGAGATGCCCAGCTTATTGTAGCGGGACCAGGCATCCCAGCTGTTCTGTGACATTGCCACGCCGATCGACAGGTTCGGGTTTTCCAGCCAGGCAACGTAAAGGTCCAACAGCAGGATCCTCAACTGGCCCCGGAAAGCACATTTCGGCTTGGGTCCACCCCCGCGTGACCGATCAAAGTCGCTGCAGTGCTCGTTCCAGACCTGATCAACCACCGCGACAAGTTCCGCGTGATCCGACCACCGATGCACATCCAGCGGCCTTGAGAACCACGGGTTGGCGATTGCCTTCTCTTTCTTCTCCTGGACAACCTCCTCCAGGCTGTCTTCTCTGGGTGTCCCCGAGGACGAGGGTTCCCAATCGTCGTGTGGGCTGGGTATCCTGTGGTCCCATCCACCCTTATCTATCATTACCTATACCTAACCTCCGTAGCTGTTACCGAGGCCCCTTAGATGGGTACTACCTCCCCCCGCCCCAAGCAGAAAAAGAGAGAAAAGGGGTTCCCCGGCGACCGAAGCCGCCGAGGGTTGATCACATATTGTCGAGCGCCTTCCGGACCAGCCGGAAAACCTCCTGCTGCCAGTCCGCCAGAACATCGGGGACTGCCTTCCAGACTCCATAGTTGAGCCTGACCTGCTCTGCCCCGTCCTCGTCCACCCGGTAGGCAAAGCTGCCGCCCTCCGGGCCAAGGAACACGACGTCGCTGTCGCACATCCAGAGGCCAGCCAGTTGTTCGGCATCGACCTCCAGGCCATAGGGCAGCCACCAGCGCCCGTCTCGCTGAACCAGAGGGTAGGGTTCAATCATGCCCGCCCCCCAACCTGCGATTCAGGACATACTCCGCCAGAACCTCCCGGAAATGTGCCGCATCCTGGAAGCCCTGCGCCTGTGCTGCCCGATCCTCAGCGACTGAACGAGAAAGACCGCCATCATATTGCATGATAGCGGCCCTTTCCTCGAAAGCATCAATGTCAGGAATCAATGGCATGGTGGCAGCCCCACCCGCTCCACAATCTCCCGCTTCTGCTCGTCGCTGATCCCGGCGGAATAGATGCCATAGGTCATGCGATTCTCCGACCTTGCTGACTGGTGGCCGACAATCGATGCGGTGAAATGCTCCGGGACACCCGCCCGTTCACACTGGGTCACGAACCACTTCCGGGTCGAATGGAAGACGACGCCGGGACGGGACAGCCCCAGAGTGGCCCGCAGCGATGCAAACCGCTTGGTGACTATCGACACGGTCAGGTCAGGGAACAACCGCCCCTGTCCAGGCAGTCGGGCGAGCAGAGGGCTAAGAGCCGAGTGCAGCGGAATAAACCGTTCCGCCGCATCCGTCTTCAGAGACCGGACCTCGTTGGGACGTATCCAGGCGAACCAGCCGAGATTGCCCTTCCAAACCAGATCACCCCGGACCAGACCCACCGCCTCACCGGCCCGCATCCCGGTCAGCAGGCAGAAGGTCAGGACATCGCCAATGCGGGGATCATCCTGCGCCAGCAAGACCCTGCCAGCCGTGAAGCTGGAAGCCCCGGCGTGGTGCCGTGCTGTTCGGATGCTTCAAGCGGCGCAGGAAGGTGACAGCGCGTTCCCCATGCCCGAGAGGGTCAGGGATCGGTGATCCGTCATAAATCCACGCCGGGAAGGTGCTGCCAGTCATCACGCCACCGCCAGCGGGTTGTCGGTGTCATCCTCGGGTTCCGGCGCAGAACCAATCCTCGCCCGGCTGGTCGGGGTCAGCCCGTATTCGGCGGCAAGCTGGCGGGCGGTCTGCGCATAGCGGATTTGAAGCCCCGCCAGTTTCAGGTCGGGGATCGGGTTCAGCGCAAGAATATCCGCGATCTGGCGAACTGCGCCCGCCGCCACACAATAGTTCTCGATGCCCGCCAGATCGGCCTTTGTGATAACCTGCCGGGCGATCAGTTGCGGCATGATGCGCCGCCACTCGGCCTTGGCATGGCTGGTCAGCCAAGCGGGCGCGGCTGGTGCTCTGGTCAGCGCCTCGGCATCCGCAGCAAGGCCCGGCTTCACGCCGCGAAGGTGCTTGCTCATGCCGCCACCGCCCGCAATTCGATGCCCTTCCTGCGCCCGATCTCGGCAATAGCGACAATGTTCCAGACCTTGCCGCCGTGAATAATCCGGTCGGCAACGGCAACGCCCGGCACCCACCGCAGCAGAAACACCGCATTGTTGCTCACGCCCTCGCCAAAGGTGGTCAGAAACTCGGACACGCCGGCTTGGCGCAGTTCAGCCTTGCCGCCGACCGAAGCCGCCGAGGGTTGATCACATGTTATCGAGCGCGTCCCGGACCAGCCGGAAAACCTCCTGTTGCCAGTCTGCCAGATCATCAGGGATTGCCCGCCAGACCCCGTAGTCGAGCCTGACCTGCTCTGCCCCGTTCTCATCCACCCGATAGGCAAAGCTGCCGCCCTCCGGGCCAAGGAACACCACGTCGCCGTCGGACATCCAGAGGCCTGCCAACTGTTCGCCATCAACCTCCAGGCCATAGGGCAACCACCAGCGCCCATCTCGCTGCACCAGAGGATAGGGTTCAGTCATGCCCGCCCCCCAGTCTGCGATTCAGGACATACTCGGCCAGAACCTCCCGGAAATGTGCCGCATCCCGGAAGCCCTGTGCCTGCGCAGCGTGATCCTCAGCCATAGAACGAGAAAGACCGCCATCATATTGCATGATAGCGGCCCTTTCCTCGAAAGCATCAATGTCGGGAATCAATGGCATGGCGGAAGCCCCACCCGCTCCACGATCTCCCGCTTTTGCTCATCGCTGATCCCGGCGGAATAGATGCCGTAGGTCATGTTGACAAATGGCGAAGCCATAGCCTGATGCAGGCAACGTCTACGAAGCCGAGGAAACTGTCTGCGGTTTTGTCGTAGCGGGTTGCCAACCGACGGCTGTTTTTCAGCTTGTTGAAGCAGCGCTCGACCATGTTGCGCAGGGTGTAGATGGTCATGTCGACAGCCTTGCGCACCCTTCGGTTCTTTCGCATCGGTATCATGGGCAGGGCGTTGCGGTTCTCGATGTCTTCCCGAATTTTATCAGAGTCATAGCCCCTGTCGGCGACCAGAACTGCTGGCTGCGGCAGGTTGTCGGCCATCACCAGATCATAGCCGGTGTAGTCGGAAACCTGCCCCGGCGTGATCTCAGTCCTCATCGGGAGGCCTGCGCCATTGACGCGGAGATGGATCTTGGTCGAGAAGCCACCTCTCGAACGCCAAGAGCCTCTTTCGGAGTCCCCCTTTTGCGCCCGCAGCATGATGATGAGCGCGGATCACAGTGCTGTCGACCATCTGGAGCTTGTCTGGCGCGATCCCAGCGTGGTTCAGCGCATCCAGGATATCCTCCCACAGTCCCGCCAAAGTCCACCGGCGGAACTGACGGTAGACCGAGGACCACTTGCCAAACTCTTCGGGCAGATCACGCCATGGCGCACCAGTCCTTGCGATCCAGAAAACTCCATCGAGAACAAGACGATGGTCCGCAGGTTTCCGCCCGTTAGGGTGCCGGACGGCACGAATGAAGCCCTCGAAGAAGGTCCACTCGTCGTCGGATATCAGGTTGCGTGCCAAGTTCATCTCCCACGTAGAGATGAGCTTGAATCATAGGACGAATGCCAGCGGAATCCCTTTTGTCAACACGACCTAGGTCATGCGATTCTCCGACCTTGCCGACTGATGCCCGACAATGGACGCGGTGAAATGCTCCGGGACACCAGCTCGCTCGCACTGGGTCACGAACCACTTCCGGGTGTCCACAACGTTTTCGGCAGGTGTCCCGCTATTTCGCGCCCTGGGGTTTTCTGCTATCGCTGCCGCTATCGTGGCCAGTGGCCCCTGATCAGTTGCCGGAGGCCGGTGCCATGACAAGGCTGTTTTATTTCGGAAATTCCGATGCGGGCTGGATGCCGGTCAACCATCTGGCGGGGCTGATGATGCGGCTTCTGGATGCCGGGCCTTGCGATCTGGCACCCTGCCGGCTGTCCCTGCCCCGCCGCATTGCCACCACCCTTACCGCCCCTCCGAAAGGCGGCGCGGGTGGGGATATCTTCCTCTTGCGCTCCCCGTCCGAGCTGACGCGGGCGCTGGCCCATCCGCTCTGGCGCGAGCGGCGCGCCTTCCGCGCGCTCTGGGTGATCGACAGTTTCTGGACGGAGACCTGGCCGCGCCCCGCCGCCCGGCTGCTGTCGCATTTCGACCTCGTGGCCTATACCCGCCGTGACGATGCGGCAGATTACGAGGCGCTGGCCCCGGGGCGGGCGATGTTCCTTGGCTGGGGGGCGGATGTGCTGGATCTGGGCAGCGACGCGGCCGACCGGCCGATCGACATCCTGCGCGTCGGGCGCCAGCCGGCCGCATGGGATGATGATGTGCGGACCGCCGCCGCCTGTGCCGCCCGGGGCCTGACCTTCCATGGCCGCCCCCCCTTCCCTACCAGCCCCGAAACCCAGCAGACCGGGCTGATGCGCGACTGGTATGGCCGCGCGAAATTCGTCATCGCCCATTCGAATATCGCCGCCCCCGCCCCCTATACCCATCCGACCCGCGCCTATATCACCGCGCGCTGGACCGATGCGCTGGCCGCGGGCGCCAGCATCGCCGGTCGCCAGCCCGAAGGGGATCTGCCTCTGGTCAGCTGGCCGGATTCCTTGCTGGAGACGGAAGAGATCGACCTCGACCGCAATCTCGACCGCATCGCCGAGGCCGTCGCGGCCTGGACGCCCGGGATCGCGCGCCGCAATCACCAGGAGGCGCTGGCCCGCTTCGACTGGCGTAACCGCATCGCGACGCTTGCCACCCGGCTTGGCCTGTCCACACCGGCACTGGCTGCCGAAATGCAACGGCTCCGGGCGGCGGTCAAAGGCTGAGACCACCCCGGATCACCCGATCAGGCTTCCCAAAGCGCCGATTTTCCTGTATGGCCCGCGCCATCTGAGACGTGACGCCCCTGGCCCCGGGCACATGCGTGAGGATTGGGGCGGCGACAATGGGGTCGCCATATAACGGGAGACCGGCAGGGGCCGGAGTGCTCCCAAGAGGAAAATGCATGTTCAAAATTGTTAAGAAATCGATTCAGTGGGGCGATGAGACGCTCACGCTGGAGACCGGTAAAGTTGCGCGCCAGGCCGATGGCTCTGTCATCGCGACGCTGGGCGAAACCCAGGTCATGGCCAATGTGACCTTCGCCAAAACCGCCAAGGAAGGCCAGGATTTCTTCCCGCTGACCGTTCACTACCAGGAAAAATATTACGCCGCCGGAAAAGTGCCTGGCGGCTTCTTCAAGCGTGAGGCGCGCCCGTCGGAAAAAGAGACGCTGACCTCGCGTCTGATCGACCGTCCCTGCCGCCCGCTTTTCGTCGAAGGCTTCAGGAACGAAGTTCTCGTGATGGCGACCGTGCTGTCCTGCGACCTCGTGAATGACCCCGATGTGGTTGCGATGATCGCCGTTTCGGCCGCGCTGACCATCTCGGGCGTGCCGTTCATGGGACCGATCGGGGCCGCCCGCGTTGGCTTCTCGGGTGGTGAATATGTGCTGAATCCGTCGATGGACGACATGACTCAGCTGAAGAACAACCCGGACCAACGCCTGGACCTTGTCATCGCCGGCACCAAAGACGCCGTTATGATGGTGGAATCCGAGGCTTACGAGCTGACCGAAGAGGAAATGCTTGGCGCGGTCAAGTTCGGCCATGCCGCGATGCAGCCGGTGATCGACCTGATCATCGACCTCGCAGAAGAAGCCGCCAACGAGCCCTTCGACTTCCAGGCGCCGGATTATTCCGGGCTCTACACCCGTGTTGCAGCCGCTGGCGAAACCCAGATGCGCGCCGCCTTCGCGATCCGCGACAAGCAAGACCGCACCAATGCGATTTCGGCCGCCGTCAAGGCGATCAAAGAGGCGCTGTCGGAAGAAGACCTCGCCGACAAGAATCTCGGCTCGGCGATCAAAAAGCTGGAATCGGGCATTCTGCGCGGTGACATCATCAATGGTGGCGCCCGGATCGACGGCCGCGACAACAAAACCGTCCGCCCGATCTTCTGCGAAAACGGCATCCTGCCGCGCGCGCATGGCTCGGCTTTGTTCACCCGTGGGGAAACCCAGGGGTTGGTTGTCACCACCCTGGGCACCGGCGAGGATGAGCAGATCATCGACGCGCTGAACGGCAATTACCGCTCGAACTTCCTCTTGCATTACAACTTCCCGCCCTATTCGGTTGGCGAAGTTGGCCGCGTGGGTTCGCCCGGCCGTCGTGAGATCGGTCACGGGAAACTGGCATGGCGCGCGCTGCAGGCGGTTCTGCCGGCTGCGACCGACTTCCCCTACACGATCCGCGTCGTGTCCGAGATCACCGAATCGAACGGGTCGTCCTCGATGGCTTCGGTCTGCGGCGGCTCGCTTTCGATGATGGATGCGGGCGTTCCGCTGAAATCGCCGGTCGCTGGCGTCGCGATGGGTCTGATCCTGGAAGATGATGGCCGCTGGGCGGTTCTGACCGACATCCTCGGCGACGAAGACCACCTCGGCGATATGGACTTCAAGGTTGCGGGCACCGCCAACGGCATCACCACGATGCAGATGGACATCAAGGTGGCCGGCATCACCCCGGAGATCATGGAACAGGCGCTGGCTCAGGCCAAAGACGGTCGCCTGCATATCCTGGGCGAGATGAATGCCGCGCTTTCGGCGCCGCAGGGCTTCTCGGCTTACGCACCAAAAATCGAAACCATGTCGATCCCGACCGATAAGATCCGTGAAGTGATCGGTTCGGGCGGCAAGGTGATCCGCGAGATCGTCGAAGTCTCGGGCGCGAAAGTCGACATCAATGATGACGGCGTGATCAAGATCGCTTCGAATGACGCCAATGCCATCAAGAAGGCCTATGACATGATCTGGTCGATCGTGGCAGAGCCGGAAGAGGGCCAGGTTTATACCGGCAAAGTCGTCAAGCTGGTCGATTTCGGCGCGTTTGTGAACTTCTTCGGCAAGCGGGACGGCCTCGTCCATGTGTCGCAGATCGCGAACAAGCGTCTGAACCACCCGAATGAGATCCTGAAAGAAGGTCAGGAAGTTAAGGTGAAACTCCTTGGCTTTGATGATCGCGGCAAGGTCCGTCTGGGCATGAAGATGGTTGACCAGGAAACCGGTGCGGAAATCACCGAGAAGAAAGAAGAAGCCGAGGGCTGAGCCCCGCTGCCTCCCTGAAAAAGGCCCCGGAGCGATCCGGGGCCTTTCTTATTCCTTCTGTTCGACTTTGGGGATACCCCCCTCGAACTGCATCAGCATTCCGAGATTCTTGTTGAAGCCCCAGCGACGGTATTTCAGCTCGCCATTGGCGAAGTAGAGTTCGGCCACAGCGTATTGCTTGCGCACCCCGCTGGCTGTGTCCCAGATCTCGACCACGGCGCCCTTCTTGCGCGGTGGGCCCAGTTGCAGCTGAAAGAAATCGCGGTCGGCGGTCTCGGCCACGGCGGCCAGCACGGCGAGAACCTCGTAGTAATCGGTGATGCGCTCGGCTTTGAAATGGCAGACACCTTCCAGCCCGGCAATGCCCAGCACCGCCGCCCCTGCCGCCACGCCAAGCACGGGGCTGGCCAGCACCGTGCCACCCGCGCCAAGCGCCGCCTCGGCGCCGCCAAGCGCCTTTGCAGCCTGGGCGCCGGCCACCACGGCACCAACGGCGGAAAAGCCGGTATTGCCATCCACCAGCGTCAGGAAGTCAGGCGCCTGCGGATCGAACCGCCCCATCACCGCCGCATCCGCCGCCGCTGCGGCCAGTTTCGGCGCCCGGACCGCGATCATCTCGCTGAGGCGATAGTCACAGACATTGGCCTGAACCGCGCCGGCGGCAAGCATCAGGGCCAACACGGCGCCGGGAAGGAAACGGGACATTTCTTGTCTCTTATGCGGCTGCTTTCGCCCGTCAGCATATAATGCGGCGCGCGAAAGCGCAAAAGCCCGCCGCTTCACAATCCGGCCAGCGGTCAGCTCAGCGCCGCCCCCGCCGCATCGCGCCATTGCGCCAGGCCGAGGCGCGACCGATCAGATGGGCGGCGATGGGCGCGGTCAGAAAGAGAAAGAGGATCGCGAAAACCGCCTTTACCACCGCGCCGGTCGTCGCAAATCCCACCGCCGCCGCCAGCAGCGCAAGCCCCCCGGCGAAAGAGCCGACCTTTGACGCCGCATGCATCCGGGTCAGCACATCGGGGAAGCGCAGCACACCAATCGCCGCGATCACCGCGAAAATACCGGCGGCCAGTGCCAGCAGCCCTGTGATCACCTCAGTCATCGGCGCCCTCCCTGCGGGCCAGCCGTTCGGCATAACGTGCCAGCGCGACGACCGGCACGAAACTCACCAGCGCCACCGCCACCACGATATCCAGATAGGCCTGAACCCCCGATTGCAGCGCGAAAAGCGCGCAAAAGCCGATCACCGCCACCGACATCATATCCAGCGCCACCACCCGGTCCCCAAGCGAGGGCCCCTTCCACAGCCGCACCAGCCCCAAAAGCACCGCAAGGACCATCAGCGCCATGCCGGCGCGCAGACAGAGTTCGAGGAAAGTGGCCGCAGTCATCTGAACACCCCGCTGACCCGATGCGCCATGCCCTGTTCCAGCTCCAGCACCAGAGACTCCGGCTCGCCACCATGCAGGCTATGGATCAGAAGAAAGCTGCGGTCATCGGCGACATCCAGCGTCAGCGTGCCCGGGGTCAGGGTGATCAGGCCCGACAACAGGAAGATCTCCGCATCCGAAATGCCGGGCCGCAGCGGCAGCCGGATGATCGCCGGCGACAAAGCGAGGCGGGGGCGGATGCAGTCGCGCGCGACCTGGAGGCAGGATTTCACCAGCTCTTTCAGGAACCAGGGCAGGAGAATGGCCCCCGCAGCGATGCGGCGCGCAAGACTCATTGTTTATCCCCCAGCACAGCATGGATATAGGCGGCGGGGTCCAGCAGCTGCCCGGCCGCCCTGGTGGCAAAGCTAAGGAAGGGTTGCGGCATCAGCCCGATCACCAGTGTCATCAGCGCCAGCGCCGCCATCGGCCCCAGCATCAGCGCCCGCGCGCGCAGGCTCAGCTGTGTCAGCACCGGCTCATAGCCCCCGGGATGCGGTTTCCAGAACGCCGCCGCCCAGATCTTGGTCATCGAGAAGATGGTCAAAAGGCCCACCACCAGCGCGATGCCGGCGACCAGCCATTCCTGCGCGTCAAGCGAGGCCTTCACCAGCAGGAACTTCGCCCAGAACCCTGAAAGCGGCGGGAACCCCGCCAGCGAAAAGGCCGGGATCAGGAACAGCAGCGCAAGGAAGGGCGCGGCGCGGTAAAGCCCGCCGATCTGCGCCAGCTCTGACCCGCCGGTCAGGCGGCGCGAGACACCCGCGACGAGGAAGAGATTCGCCTTCACGATGATATGATGGAGGATGTAGAACACCGCCCCCGTCAGCGCCAAAGGCGTCATCAGCGCAAGGCCCAGCACCATATAGCCGATCTGGCTGACAATGTGGAACGAGAGGATCTTGCGGAAATCGCTCTGCGCGGCAGCCCCCAGCACGCCGGTCAGCATGGTCAGGCAGGCGCACCACAAGAGGATCTCATGCGTCCAGCCCTGGTCATGCGTGAAGATCAGCGTGAAGACCCGGATCAGCGCATAGACGCCCACCTTGGTCAAAAGCCCGGCAAACAGCGCCGAAACCGCGTAATGCGGCGTGTGGTAAGAGGCGGGCAGCCAGAAAAACAGCGGAAAGACCGCCGCCTTCATCCCGAACGCCAGCATGAACAGCATCGCGATCACGGTCATCAGCCCCTGATCCGGGTGCTCAGCCACCGCCCGGTGCAGATCGGCCATGTTCAGCGTGCCGGTGGCGCCATAGGTCAGACCAGCGGCAGAAAGGAAAAACGCCGTCGCGATCAGGTTCAGCGTCACATATTTCACCGCGCCATCCGTCGCCTTGCGGCTGCCTCCGATTGCCAGGAGGCCAAAGGATGAGATCAGCAGCACCTCGAACCAGACATAGAGGTTGAAGAGGTCTCCGGTCAGGAACGCCCCCGTCACGCCGCCAAGCAGCGTCTGGAACAGCACGAACCAGCCCAGCCGCGCCGAGGTCGGTCCGATCTCGGCCATGGCCCAGAGCGCAGTCGCCAGCCCGATGATCGCGGTGATCAGCACCATCGCGGCAGAAAGGTAATCCGCAACCAGTGTGATGCCGAACGGCGCGGGCCAGGCACTGACCTGACCGGCAATCACGCCGTTTTCCATCACGGTGACCAGCAGCCGCAGCGCCAGACCCAGCGAGACCAGCGCGGTCAGAACCGAGATCCAGCCAGAGCCCCTGCGGTTTCGCAGGAAAAGGCAGGCCGCCGCACCGATGAACGGGGTCAGAATGGGAAGCGCAACGATCCAGCTCACATCGCACCTGCCGGTTTTTCGGGTCGCGCCAGTTCAGGCCCGGCCAGTTCAGGTTCCGCCGGTTCAGGTTCCGCAAGGCGCATCCGGTCGACCTCCAGATGGCCAAAGGCGCGAAAGGCCCGGATGGTCAGCGCCAGGGCAAAGGCGAACAGGCCAAAGCCGATCACGATTGCGGTCAGCAAAAGCGCCTGGGGCAGCGCATTGGCCATCTCCGGTGCCGGGGCGCCGCCCGGCTCCAGCAGCGGCGGGCGGCCCATGCTCAGGCGGCCAGCGGTGAAAATCGCCAGATTGACCGCGTTCGAGATCAGCATCAGCCCGAACAGGAACCGCAGCAGATGGCCTGACAGCATCAGCCAGATGCCCGCCGTGGTCAGTGCTCCGGCAAGGAGGGCTATGAGGGTTTCCATCAGGCGTCTCCCCCTTCTTCCAGCGCGAAGATCAGCGTCAGCACGCCGCCCAGCACCGCGAAATAAACGCCGATATCGAATAAAAGCACTGTGGACAGCGGCAGAACCGGCAGAGCGAGCCAGAGGCCCTGGAAGGGCGCGCCGCCGCTCGGCGCAGCGCCGAAACCCGCAAGCAGGGCGCAGAGAAGGCCAATGCCGCCCAGATTGCGCGGCTCGATCTTCAGCGCGCGGCGCGCGGCGGCAGTGCCCTCGGCAAAGATCAGGATGGCAAAGCCAAGCGCCGCGATCAGCCCGCCGATGAAACCGCCGCCGGGCGCATTATGGCCCCGGAGCAGGATATAGAGCGAAGAGATCAGGAAAAGCGGCAGCAAGAACCGCGCGCCGAGGCCAAGGATCGGCGATCTCATCGGCGCGCTCCTCCGATACGGCGCTTCAGCAGCGCCGAAGCGCCGATGGCGGCCAGCAGCACCACGGTCAGCTCTCCAAAGGTGTCAAAGGCGCGGAAATCCACCAGGATGACATTCACGATGTTCAGCCCATGCGCGCGGGTGAAGGCGTTTTCCTCAAACCAGGTCGCGAGCTGACGGTCCGGCGGATGGGCGGTGATCGCCAGCAAAAGAAGCGTGACAGCAAGCCCCGCCGCGCCGGAGATCAGCCAGTGCAGCGCGCGGCGCCCCGGACTGCGGCGCTCGCTCAGCCCCGGCAGGCGCAAAAGCGCGATGCCGAACAGCACGGCGGCAAGGCTTTCGACCATCAGTTGCGTCATCGCCACATCCGGGGCGCCGAAGATCAGGAAGATCAGCGCGACGCCGATCCCGACCGTGCCGATGCCCGCAATATTCGCGATGCGCGAATGCGGGGTCAGCGCGAGGCCGGCGCCGCCGATGGTGAAGGCAGCGATCAGCCAGAGCGAGAGTGGCGCGTCCGGCTGTATCGCCAGAGCCGGGCGCCTGGCCGCAAGCGTCACCCCCAGCACCAGCGCCAGGGTCGTAAAGCTGATCACGAGATAGCGGCTCAGCCTGCCGCTCTGGATCACCCTGGTTTGCCAGGCCGCGATTGCGGCAAAGACCTCCAACAGCCGGTCCCAGAGGCGGTCAGCAAGCCGAGGCCCCTCACCCTGCGCCCGCAGCCGGGGCGCGGCAAGGAACAAAAGACTGCCAAGCGCGAAAGTCGCAAGGCTCAGCACCAGCGGCAGGCTGCCCCCGGCCCAGAGATGCAGCCCCGCCGCATGATCCAGGCCAAAGCCCCGCAGCACCGCATCCAGCAGCGGCTGCAACAGCCCGGGCATCAGCCCGAATAGAAGCCCCGCACCCCCCAGCAGCAGCGGCCCCAGCAAAAGCTGCCAGCCAGGCTCATGTGGCAAGGCCCCCGATGGCAAGGCTCCGGACGGCAAATCTCCTGGCGGCGGCCCGAAGAACGGCCGCAGCGCCACCCCCCCCGCCACCGCAAAGATCAGCGCATTCGACACCAGCAGCAGCGGCACCAGCAGCGGTATCGCGCCGGTGTAAAGCAGCTCTTTCCCGATCCAGCCAGAAAAGGGCGGCAGGCCCGCCATCGACCCCGCAGCCAGAAGCGCCAGAACCGCGGTCAGCGGCATTCCCCGCCTCAGCCCGCGCAAGGCTCTCACATCGCGCGTGCCGGTGGCGTGATCGACCGCCCCCACCACCATGAACAGCGCCGCTTTATACAAAGCATGTATGATCAGGAAAGCGATGGCCGCCGTCAGCGCTGCCGCCGTGTCCTGCGCCAGCATCAGCACCAGCACCCCAAGCGCCATCAGCGTCGTCCAGGCCAGCATTTGTTTCAGATCCCGCTGCCTGAGCGCAATGACCGAGGCGAAAAGCGCCGTCACTCCCCCGGCCAGGGTCAGCGAGACCTCCCAGCCGTCCGTCCCCGACAAGAGCGGATGCAGCCGCGCCAGCAGATAGACCCCGGCCTTCACCATGGTCGCCGAATGCAGATAGGCCGAAACCGGGGTCGGTGCCGCCATCGCATTGGGCAGCCAGAAATGGAACGGGATCTGCGCCGATTTTGTGAAAGCGCCCAAGAGCACCAGCACGAGGATCGCGCCGTAAAGCGGGCTTTGCTGCAGACCGCCGCCCTGCAGGATCACCGCCAGATCATAGCTCCCCGCTGCTGTGCCGATCAGGATGAACCCCGCCAGCAAGGCAAGCCCGCCACTCGCCGTAACCAGCATCGCCTGCAGCGCATTGCGGCGCGCGCGCGGGTCGTCATGGGCAAAGCCGATCAGCAGATATGAGGTCAGCGAGGTCAGCTCCCAGAACACGAAAAGCGTGATCAGATCGCGCGCCAGCACCAGACCCAGCATCGAAAGCATGAAGAGAAACAGAAACAGCACAAAGCGCCCGAATTGCGGATGCCCGCCCATATAGCCGGTGGCATAGATGAAGATCAGCCCGCCAATGCCGCTGATCAGCGCCGCGAAGACCAGCGCCAGCGGATCCAGCAGGAAGGAGAACCCGATCCCGAGCGAAGGCGCCCAGTCCAGATCAAAGAGAATGGCACTCCCGCTCACCCGCTCCAGCTGCGCCAGCACCAGCCCGAAGACTGCGAAGGCGATGGCAGCGGCCAGATAGCCCGCCATCCTGGCCGGCGAAACGCCCCCCTGCCCGCTTTCCTGCTGCGCCATGCTGACCCCTTGATGCAGCACCCGCCCGGATCGGGAACAGGCGCCGCTCTGTCTCTTCTGCTGTCGATACAGCGGAGAAACCGGATTCAGAAATAGAAATGCCCGCCCCTACTTATAGTCACAGACTATTAAATGGCAGTGATGCCAAAGAAAAATGCCCACACCTCTCGGTGTGGGCATTTCCAAAGCAGATTCGTCCCCGGCCAGGCCGGCGCAAGGCGCCGGATCAGCCGCGCCGGCTTAGCGACGCAGGCCGAGACGCGAGATCAGCGAGCCGTAGCGCGCTTCGTCTTTGGCTTTCAGATAGTCCAGCAGCTTGCGGCGCTGCGCGACAAGCATGAGAAGACCACGACGCGAGTGGTTGTCTTTCTTATGCGACTTGAAATGCTCGGTCAGGGTGGCGATGCGCGAGGACAGGATCGCAACCTGCACTTCGGGCGAGCCGGTATCGCCGGCCTTGGTCGCGTATTCCTTGATCAGGCGGGCTTTTTCTTCGACAGTGATCGACATCGGATGCTCCTTTCGGGTTTGCGTGAGACGGCACAAGCCGGGATGTCGTCCAGCAGGGCCCTTGTATCCCCGGGCGGAGAACCGTCACAGGGGATGCGCGCCTATAAGGGGAATCGCGGCAAAAGGGAAGCCCTCTTCGCCTCGGCGACCGGGCTGGCAATGCCACCGGGCACCGGGCGAAAGGCGCGGATCTGAAGCGGATCCGGAAACGGATCTCATCAGATTTTTCACAACTTAACCAAAACATCTCCTATGAGGATACAGCCTGACGTGGTATGAATTGATCACGAAGTTTTCATATCCATCAAATGGTTAACGCGAAAAATGGTTAACGGCCCCGGCCGGATCGACCATGTGAGGTGAGACGATGCTGGGCCTGTTGGGATTGCTGGGGGCGGTTTTCGCCGGAGCCGTGATTGAGGGTGTTGCCGGCCGCAGCACGGACGAAGAGGATGAGTCCGAGAACCAGGACAATCAGGCCGATGGCCCGGTCGATCAGGGCAATCTGCTGGATGATCCCGACGATTCCCCTGCGGATGACCCGTTCCACGGGCTGAACCCATTCCGGTCAGGCGGCACCCATAGCGGTGGCTGGGAGGGTATTATCGCCGATACCGGCGGCGGCGCAGCCGATACGGGCATGGATACCGGTCTCGATACCGGGCCTGGGCCCGGCGATGATACGGGCATTGATACGGGAACCGGCACGCCCGGGGATGGCCCGAGGCCCGATGGCGGGCGCCCCATCGCCGATGTGATCCCGGATACCGGTGACGACGATGATGCCGCAACCGGCAATCCGGACGATTCCGGAACCCTGCCCGAGCCGGAACCGGCCCGGGTCACCGGCACCACCGGCGACGATTTGCTGGATGGCAGCGACGGTGCCGATCTTGTCGAAGCCGGCAATGGCGATGATCAGATCAATGCGCGCGCCGGTGATGACACGCTGCTTGGCGGTGATGGCAATGACATCATCAGCGCCGGGGGCGGCAATGACCTCGCCTATGGCGGCGAGGGCGATGATCAGCTGCATGGTGACGCGGGCGATGACACGCTCTACGGCGGTGAGGGCGATGACCAGCTGATGGGCCATGAGGGCGACGACCTTCTCCAGGGCGGCGCCGGCAATGACACGTTGCTGGCCGGTCAGGGCGATGACAGCCTTTACGGTGATGAAGGCGATGACTGGCTCTGGGGCGGCGAGGGCGATGACCAGATGACCGGCGGCACCGGCTCTGACACGCTGGATGGCGGCGCCGGCAATGACACGCTCTGGGGCGCCTTCCCCGAGGGAGATGACGGGGAAATCGACTTCCTCAATGGTGGCGATGGCGACGACATCCTGCATCTTGGCGCCGGCGATTACGGCAATGGCGGCGAGGGTTCGGACAGTTTCGTCCTGACCCAGTGGCTGGGAGAGGGCGGTTTCGCGACCATCACCGATTACAATCCGCAGGATGATGAAATCGTGCTGGTCTATGACCCCGCCACCCATGTTTCGCCGGAAGTGTCGGTGACGCAAAGCGAGACCGGCGGCAATTCCCTGATCAGCATCGACGGTTTCGTTGTGGCAGAGGTGAATGGCCAGGTCGATCTTTCGGAAATCAGGCTGCTCGCAGCCTGAGCCGGTCCAGGCCGGCGCGATAAGACGGGGCGCGATACCGACATCAAAAAGGCGGCCAATCGGCCGCCTTTTTGAGGCTGACCGGTCCCCCCCGGAATGAGGGAACCGGGTTTCTACAGATTGAACACGCGGGACGGGTGCAGTTCGCCGCCCATATAGCGGCCAAGCGCCAGCGCGCGGCCGCCAAAGCTCGCCCAGGCCTCGTCACCATAATCAATATGTCCCAGAACCTGGCCCGGATTTCCGTTTCTCAGCCGCACCGCCCCTTCTGGTGTCGCCTGCAGCTCTGGCAGATCGGCCAGAGCCAGCTCCAGTGGCGCCAGCAAAGCGTCGATACCCTCCTGCCGCGCCAACTCCTCGATCTGCGCCATGCTCACCCCAGAAGAGGCCTCAAACGGTCCCGACCATTCCCGCCGCAGCCATGCCACATGCCCCAGACAACCAAGCGCCCGGCCCAGATCGCGCGCAATCGAGCGCACATAGCCCCCCTTGCCGCAAACCATTTCCAGATCGACATGATCGGCATCGGGCCGGCCCAGCATGACAAGGCTCTCAACCCATAAGGGCCGCGCCGCCAGATCCATCCCGACCCCTTCACGGGCGAGGTCATAGGCGCGCTCACCCTCGACCTTCACCGCCGAGACCTGGGGGGGCACCTGCATGATCTCACCGCGAAACGGCACCAGCGCCGCCTCGATCGCAGCATCCTCGGGGCGCAGCGCAGAGGTCGCGATCACCGCGCCACTCGCGTCATCCGTCGCGGTAGCCGCACCAAAGGTCACCCGGAACCGGTAGCATTTCAGCGCATCCGCCACCACCGGCACGCATTTGGTGGCCTCGCCAAGCGCCACCGCCAGCACCCCGGTCGCATCCGGATCCAGCGTGCCGGCATGGCCCGCCTTTTGCGCCTGGAACGCCCATTTCACCTTATTGACCACATCGGTCGAGCCTATGCCCGCAGGCTTGTCGACGATCACCCAGCCAGAAACCGGGCGGCCTTTGCGCGTTTTCGCCATTGCTTATTCCTGTGCCTGACCAGAATCGATCACGGTGCCGACAATCGGCCCCATCGCAAAGCCGCCGTCATGGCGCCCCAGCTCGGGCGCGTAAAGCCGCGAAATATTGCCATCGAAGTATAGCGCGTCGCTCAGGCCGAGATGGTCGCGGAAAAACCGCGCGAATTGATGGAAATTCACCGCCCGGTCGCTCATCACGAAAACCGCCTTCGTGCCGGCTTTGTCGACGCCGACGCCATTGCGGATATAGGCCGATTCGCTGCTTTTCAGAAAGCTCGGATGCAGCTTGCCCTTGATCACCAGCATCGGGCCCGACTGCGTCGCATAGCGGCAATTGCCGCGCAGCGGTTCGAATTTCCGGCTGTCAGTGATATAGAAACTGCCATCGGCCCAGCAAAATACACCATTCGGCAGCAGGCCGAAATTCCCCGGCCCCTCGGCGGTGACGATGCCGTGCTTCTCTTCGCCATCCTCGATATAAAGCCCGACCGGCGAGCGGTCGCGGTGATACATGCCGGCATTCATCGCGAAACCAAGCGCCTTGCCCCCGGCCGCCAGCGCCGATTCAATCGCGCGGAAAGAGCCGTAATTCCCGTTCGGCCCGTTCAGAAACAGCCGCAGATCATCCGCAGCCGTCACCTCACAGAGGCTGTAGGGCACCTCTTCAAACACCTCCTGGCGGCAGGTCGAGGCCGTCGCGCCGGCGCCACTCGCCAGCAGCAGGGCCATAACGGCCAGCGTCCGGGCAGCAAAGAAGCGGATCACTCCTCTTCCTCCCCGGCTCCCCCATTCTCGCCCTCAATATCGCGCTGCACCTGCGGATCCGCAAACAGCCGCCGCGTCTCATCAAGGCGGTCATAGGTCTCATCGGGGCGAAAACGCAGATCGGGCGCATATTTCAGCGTCAGCCCGGCCGCGACCCGGTGGCGCAGCTCGCCCCGGTGTTTCGCCAGCAGCTTCACCGCCTCTTCAACGGGCGCCGTGCCCAGAAGCGGCATGACATAAACCGTCGCCACCTTGAGATCGGGCGAGCACGAAACCTCGCCCACGGTGATCGGCATGGCATTCAGCTCCGGGTCGTGGATCTCGCCCCGGTTGAGAACATCGGAAAGGGTGCGTCGGATCAGTTCGCCGACACGCAGCTGACGCTGGGACGGGCCCTGACCGGTGGGGGTACGTTTTGCGGCCATAACCCGCATCTAAGCTCTTTCCGCCCGCCCCGCAACGGGCAGGGTTTCAACCGCCCGCACAGGGCGCTAAACCACGGCATGAAACCGCTGGAGGATGTCATGGGTGATCTGCCGGGTATTGTCGTCACGGGTGTCTCGGGCCGGATGGGGCAGATGCTGGTGAAAACCATCCAGTCCAGTGGCAAGGCGCGGCTGGTGGCCGGGGTCGAGCGTGAGGGCAACGCCTGGGTCGGGCGCGATCTTGGCGAATGCATGGGCGGTCAGGCGAATGGTGTCATCGTGACCGATGACCCGGTCGAGGCCTTCGCGAAAGCCCAGGGCGTGATCGACTTCACGTCACCCGCCGCGACCGTGGCCTTTGCCGGCCTCGCAGCCCAGGCGCGGGCGGTGCATGTGATCGGCACCACCGGCCTCGGCGACGAAGACCTCGCCAAACTGGAGACCGCCGCCCGTCATGCGGTGATCATCCGCGCCGGCAATATGAGCCTCGGCGTCAATCTGCTGACCGGGCTCGCGCGCAAGGTCGCCGCCGCGCTGGATGAGGACTGGGATATCGAGGTGGTCGAGGCGCATCACCGCCACAAGGTCGATGCCCCTTCGGGCACCGCGCTGATGCTGGGCGAGGCCGCTGCCGAAGGGCGCGGCAAAAGCCTCAAAGAGCTGCGCACCCCTGCCCGCGAAGGCATCACCGGCGCCCGCACCCGCGGCTCCATTGGCTTTTCCGCCATCCGGGGCGGCGATATCGTCGGCGAACATGACGTGATCTTCGCGTCTGACGGAGAACGCATCGTGCTGCGCCACCTCGCCACCGACCGCTCGATCTTCGCACGCGGCGCGCTGCGCGCCGTGCTCTGGGGTCAGGGCAGAAAGCCAGGCCAATATGACATGGCGGATGTGCTCGGCCTCTGATCCGGGAACAGTTCCGGCTGCTTCCTCTTGACTTAAATACTCCCGCGCGGAGCGCTCCCGCAATCAGCCGGAGACGCCCGCGCCCGGATATCGACCGCCTCAGAAATCTACGGCAAGCCCCTTTTTCTCCCAGTCGCCATAGCGCACCGGCTCCAGCCCGTCACGCCCGCCATATTCCTTCGGCACCTCCGTCTCGCCGGCGGCCTTGCGGCGCGCCTCGGCTTCGGCCAGCGCCCTGAGCGCTGCCGGCGGCAGGTCACGCTTCTCCTCGGGGTTATTATCCGTCATGGCAGCGGTTCCTCTTTCATCCTCCTCTGTGATACAGCCCCCGGCGAACAGGTGCAAAGGGGCGGATGATGGCAGACGGCATTGCGGCAAGGGCGGCGGCACTGGCAGCGCTGAATGCGGTCTGCGGCGAGGGACAGATGCTTGCCGAACTGCCCGAGCCCGACCTGCCACCCTCCGAGCGCGCGCGGGCGAAACGACTGACCGAGGATGTGCTGCGGCGCGTGGAACCGGCCGACCGGCTGCTGGATATGAGGCTGCGCAAGGCGCCGCCACTGGCGCTGCGCAATATCCTGCGGCTGGGGCTGGTGGAGATGGCGCTCGGGGCGGCGCCTTACGGCGTGGTGAACGCGTCAGTACAGCTGGCCCGTCAGGGCCGGAAGACCCAGCATATGTCGGGCCTCGTGAATGCCGTGCTGCGCGGCATCGACCCGACCGCGCTGGCCGCCCTGCCCGTGCAGAAACTGCCGCGCTGGCTGCGCCAGCCGCTGGTCCATGCTTACGGTCGCGAGGCGGTCCAGCTTATGGAGACGGTCTTTGCCGAAAGCCCGCCGCTTGACCTGACACTGCGCGGCAGCGGCGGGCATCCGGCGGGGGAACCGATGCCCGACGGCAGCCTGCGCCTGCGCGATCCCGGACGGATCAGCGCGCTGCCGGGCTATGAAAGCGGCAGTTGGTGGGTGCAGGATCTGGCTGCCTCGATCCCGGCGAAACTCCTGCAGGCCCAGCCGGGTGAGAAGGTGCTCGACCTCTGCGCGGCGCCGGGTGGCAAGACAATGCAGCTGGCAGCCACCGGCGCCAGCGTCACCGCGCTGGATATCTCCCCGGCCCGGATGCGGCGCGTGGCAGAAAACCTCGCCCGTACCGGGCTGGAGGCGCAGCTGATCACCGCGGATGCGCTGCACTGGCAACCGGAGGGGGCGTTCGATGCGATCCTGCTGGATGCGCCCTGCTCCGCCAGCGGCACGATCCGCCGTCACCCCGATCTGCCCTTCGTGAAGGATGGCAGCGAGATCGCCGGCCTTGCCGCGCTGCAATCGCAGATGATCGACAGGGCGCTGACCTGGCTACGGCCTGGCGGCAGGCTGGTCTTCGCGACCTGCTCGCTTTTGCCCGGAGAGGGAGAATTGCAACTGAAGGCGGCGCTCGAACGCAACCCGGATCTGAAGGTCGAGCGGGTCGATCTGGACGGTATCAGCCCCGGCTGGTGGACCGGGCAGGGAGGCCTGCGCCTGCGCCCGGATTATCTGGCACCTCTGGGCGGCATGGACGGCTTCTTCATCATGCGCCTGCGTCGCCCGTAACACGGTCGCCCCCGGCGGGACGCAAATTTCTTCAAAGAAATTTGCCCGGAATTTTGAAAATTCCGGGGTTGCGCCCTGGGGCGGTACTGGCGCCTTTATCCGAGTTCACGGGCCTCGGAGACCAGCATAACCGGCACACCGCCCCGCACCGGGAAAGCCAGTTTCGCCGATTTCGAGATCAGCTCCTGCTTCTCGCTGTCCCAGATCAGCGCCCCATGAGTGACGGGGCAGACCAGCGCCTCCAGCATCCGCCGGTCAAAGCACGCCGGTTTCGGTCCGTCATTTTCGGTCTCGCTCATTGCAGCACCTCATCGCCATTGCCACCCCGGAGCGCGAATTCCACAAGGGTCACCAGGGTTTCGCGCCGGGTCGCCAGATCGGGGGATTCCAGCAGGGCCTGGCGGTCCTCGGGGGAAAGCGGCACCAGCATCGAAAGCGCGTTGATCAGCACCTCATCCGGCGCCGCCTCCAGCCCCTTCCAGTCGGCCGCCAGATCCCGTCCCGCCAGATAGCGCGAGACGAGCGAGAAAAGCGAGGGCCGGTCGAGACCCGGATCCTCTTCCTGGCCGCCCAGATCGCGCCCGAAGGACGACCAGTCGACATTGAAGCGGCGGTAAGGGGTAAAGCCCTCGACCTCCCCCCCCAACCGGAACCGCACGAGGCCGGACAGCGTGATCATATAGCGGCGATCCTCGGTCTCGGCGAGCTGCACCAGCCGACCGGCGCAGCCGATGGACGAAAGCCGGTCCTCGCCCAGCGGGCAGACCATGCCGATCAGCCGGTGCGGGTGTTTCAGGCAATCGTCGATCATCGCGAGGTAGCGCGGCTCGAAAATATGCAAAGGCAGCCGCGCCCGGGGCAAAAGCAATGCACCGGGCAGCGGGAAGACCGGGATCGTGCCCGGCAGATCCGCAAGCGAAGGCCGCAACGGGAACATCTCAGGCGAAGATCATCGAAGAGAGTTTGCGCCGCCCCTTCAGCACGATCGGATCCTGCGGTTTCAGCGCGTCGAAAATGGTGAAAAGCTGCGCCCGCGCCGCGCCATCATTCCATTCGCGGTCACGCCGGAACAGCTCCAGCAGCTGATCCACTGCTTCCTCGACCTTGCCGCTGGCATTCAGCGCCACGGCGAGATCGAACCGCGCCTGGTGATTGACGGGATCGGCCCCGACAGCCGCGCGCAATTCTGCTTCCGGCCCGGCATTGGCCGCCTGTTTCGCCAGTTCAAGCTGAGCCCGCGCTGCCTCGACCTCCTGCGCTCCGGAAATGGCCGGAGGAGCGGCCTGCAAAAGTGTCTCTGCCGCATCGAAATCGCCAGCCGCGATATGGCTGCGCGCCAGCCCGCCAAAGGCCGCCGCGTTTTCAGGTTCCTCGCCAAGGATCGCCGCGAAAGTCTCGACCGCATCGGCATGATCGCCATTGGTCAGCATCTCTTCCGCCGCCGCCAGCGCATCGGCCAGACCACCATCATCACCGCCAAGCGCCACCAGCTTTTCGATGAATTTCTTCACCTCGGATCCGGGCAGCGCGCCCTGGAAACCATCGACCGGCTGGCCCTGCCAGAAGGCGTAAACGGTCGGGATCGACTGCACCCGCAGCTGCCCCGCAACCATCTGATTCTGATCCACATCAATCTTGACCAGCCGCACCTTGCCCTTTGCCGCCGTCACCGCCGCCTCAAGCGCCGGGCCAAGCTGTTTGCAGGGGCCGCACCAGGTTGCCCAGAAATCGACGATCACCGGCACCTGGCGCGAGGCCTCGACGACATCTTCCATGAAGGTCGCGTCGGAACCGTCTTTGATCAGATCGGCGCTCTGACCGGCGGCGGGGGATTGTGTCTCATCAAGACCGAACATGCTGTCCTCACTTTCGCGGGTTTGCCCCTATATGCGCGCTGACGTCGCAGTCGCCAAGGGGTGAGTCAGGCCAGGCCTGCGCATTCCGCATGTTGCGGGCAGGAGGTCAGATGGTCGTTCACCATCCCGGCGGCCTGCATGAAGGCATAGGTGATTGCCGGGCCGCAAAAATTGAAACCGCGTTTTTTCAGCGCCTTCGACATTGCGGTGCTTTCCGGGGTCGAGGCGACGGCCGCCGCCATCGACCCAAGCCGCGTCTGCAAGACGCCGCCGCCGGTGAAAGACCAGAGCCAGTGCGAGAACCCCTCGCCGGCCTCGATCTCAAGGAAGGCACGGGCCGAGCGGATGGTGCTTTCGATCTTGCCGCGATGGCGCACGATTCCCGGGTCCTGCAACAGCCGTTCCACCTCGGCATCCCCCCAGGTCGTGATGATCTCAGGCCGGAAGCCCTGAAAAGCCGCGCGAAAGTTTTCCCGCTTTTTCAATATCGTGTACCAGGACAGCCCGGCCTGGAACCCTTCCAGGATCAGCATTTCCCACAGGGTGCGGGCATCGCGTTCAGGACGCCCCCATTCCTCGTCGTGATAGGCGACATAAAGCGGATCAGTGCCACACCAGGGGCAACGGGCGGCTGGGTCTGTGATGATGGCAGCGCTGGACATATGGCCCCCGGAATAGGAAAAATTTGAAACAAACGCAGAACGTTCAGGCCCGGTTTACCCATCTTCGCGCAGAGTGTCACGAACACAATGAGGGCAACGGGGATGAGCATCAATCAGGCGCGGCGTTCGAAAATTGATCTCGACGGCAGAGAGGCCTCACCCTTCGCCATCGCGATATCCTCGGCCGAACGCGCCGTGCTGCAAATGGTGCGCGACGCGCTGGAGCATAAGCGGATGCGGCTTGCCTTCCAGCCGGCCGTCTATGCCGCCGATCCCGATATCATCGGCTTTTATGAGGGCTATATCCGGCTGCTCGACGAAAAGCAGATGACGATTCCGGCGCGGGATTTCATGTCGGTAGCGGAAACCCGCGAACTCGGGCGCGAGATTGACGTCGCGGCGCTGAGGCTGGGTCTGATGACGCTGCGCCGCAACCCCGGGGTGCGAATCGCGGTGAATATGTCGGCGAGGTCGGTGGGCTATAAGCCCTGGACCCAGCTTTTGCGCCGCGTATTGGGCGAATATCCGGGCATCGGCAAAGGGCTGATCCTTGAGATCAACGAGGCCTCGGCGATGCAGATGCCCGATGTCCTGATCCCCTTCATGGATGAGCTGCAGGGATTCGGGATCACCTTCACGCTGGATGATTTCGGCGACAGCTTCACCTCGCTCGGCCTTCTGTATGAATTCGGCTTTGACATTGCCAAGCTTGATGGCCGTTTCATCCGCAACTGTCACAAGGATCCGGAAAACCAGCCGATTGTGCGTGCGGCCATCGCCATGGCGCAGGAATTCGGCATGTTTCTTGTGGCCGAAGCGGTGGAGACCAATGATGAGGCGAACTGGCTGCGCGAACAGGGCGTTGGCTGCCTGCAAGGCTATCTGTTCGGCAAGCCCGAACTGGCGCCGGATTTCTCAAAATATCTCCGCGCCAGGCAGCCGGCGACCGCTCAGGGTTGATCCGGCATATTGTCGCGCAATATTCTTGCGTATTTCTTCTGATTGTGTCCCTCTTCGCCGAAGGTGCCCCGGCGGGCTGCCCGATCACCCTGCCGGATGTCTGCCCGACTATTCTGCCTGAGGAGAGGCTTCAGATGACCAATGTCGTAATCGTTTCGGCGGCCCGGACCGCCGTGGGCTCGTTCAACGGGGCCTTTGCCAATACGCCTGCCCATGAGCTGGGGGCGACCGTGATCGAGGCCGTCGTCGCCCGCGCCGGCATTGACAAAGCCGATATCGACGAGACCATTCTTGGCCAGGTGCTGACCGGAGGCCAGGGCCAGAACCCGGCCCGCCAGGCGCATATCCTGGCCGGCCTGCCGAAGGAAAGCTCGGCCTGGTCGATCAACCAGGTCTGCGGCTCGGGCCTGCGGACCGTGGCCCTTGGCGCCCAGCAGATCCAGACCGGCGCGGCGGGCATCGTCATCGCAGGCGGCCAGGAAAGCATGAGCCTCTCGCCCCATGTCGCGCATCTGCGCGCCGGCACCAAGATGGGCGACATGAAGATGATCGACTCGATGATCAAGGACGGGCTGTGGGACGCTTTCAACGGCTATCACATGGGCCAGACCGCCGAGAATGTCGCCGCGCAATGGCAAATCAGCCGCGAACAGCAGGATGAATTCGCCGTCGCCAGCCAGAACAAGGCCGAGGCCGCGCAGAAAGCCGGCAAGTTCAGGGATGAGATCACGCCCTTCACCGTGAAGACCCGCAAGGGCGATATTATCGTGGACAGCGATGAATATATCCGCCATGGCGCCACGATTGACGCGATGCAAAAACTGAAACCCGCTTTCACCAAAGACGGCACCGTCACCGCCGCTAATGCGAGCGGCATCAATGACGGCGCAGCCGTCGTGCTGCTGATGACCGAGGAAGAAGCAGCGAAGCGCGGTCTGAAAGTGCTGGCGCGGATCGCCTCTTACGCCACCGCCGGGCTTGATCCCGCAATCATGGGCGTTGGCCCCATCTATGCCTCGCGCAAGGCGCTGGACAAGGCCGGCTGGAAAGCCGCCGATCTTGATCTGGTCGAGGCAAACGAAGCCTTCGCGGCCCAGGCCTGCGCGGTCAACAAGGATATGGGCTGGGATACTTCAAAGGTGAACGTCAATGGCGGCGCCATTGCGATCGGCCACCCGATCGGCGCCTCGGGCGCGCGGATCCTCAACACGCTGGTCTTTGAGATGAACCGCTCGGGCGCGAAAAAGGGCCTCGCAACACTTTGCATCGGCGGCGGTATGGGCGTCGCCATGTGCCTTGAGCGCGGCTGATTGCGCTCCTGACATCATAGCGTTGTAATTGCAGATTAAATCCAGGGGCGCCGCTGCCATGCGGCGCCCTTTTCCTGCCCGGCTTGCAGGATAAAGCCACAGGCGCAATGAAATTTTGCTGCGTTTGCAAAATAATTTTCGCAATATTGTTGCGCATATAGAGAAGTGCGGTTAGCTATAGGGCAACAGCTTTTCTGAGGAGGAATCATGTCCAGAGTTGCACTCGTCACCGGCGGTTCACGCGGCATCGGCGCCGCGATTTCGGTCGCCCTGAAAGCGGCCGGCTATAAGGTTGCCGCCAATTACGCAGGAAATGACGAAGCGGCCAGGGCATTTACCGCCGAAACCGGCATTGCGACCTATAAATGGTCGGTCGCGGATTATGATGCCTGTGTCGAAGGCATCAAAAAGGTCGAGGCCGATCTGGGTCCGGTCGATGTGCTGGTCAATAATGCCGGCATCACCCGCGACGCAATGTTCCACAAAATGACTCCGGGTCAGTGGAAAGAAGTGATCGACACCAATCTGACCGGTCTTTTCAATATGACGCATCCGCTCTGGTCGGGAATGCGGGATCGCAAATTTGGCCGTGTGATCAATATCTCTTCGATCAACGGGCAAAAAGGTCAGGCGGGCCAGGCGAATTACTCGGCGGCAAAATCCGGAGATCTCGGCTTCACCAAAGCTCTGGCCCAGGAGGGTGCGCGCGCCGGTATCACGGTGAATGCGATCTGCCCGGGCTATATCGGCACCGAAATGGTGCGCGCCATTGACGAAAAAGTGCTGGCCGAGCGTATCATCCCGCAAATCCCGGTTGGTCGCCTTGGTGAACCGGAAGAAATCGCGCGCTGCGTCGCCTTCCTCGCATCAGACGATGCCGGCTTCATCACAGGCTCGACCATCTCCGCCAATGGTGGCCAGTTCGTCGTCTGACCAGCCCGACATCTGACGGGAATGGCCCGCCCTGGCGGGCCTTTCTCTTTTCGCACCGCCGGACTAGAAGGCCCCCCGGAGTTTTCAAAAACTCCGGACCGTTTCCTGTTCAGGAAACGGGGGGCAGGAGAGTTGAGATGTCGCGCAACAAGGCCACGGCCGTCGGATTCACAGCGGTGCTGATGTGGGCCTTGCTGGCTCTGTTGACCATTGGTTCCGCGCCTGTGCCGCCTTTCCTGCTGAACGCAATCTGCTTTGCGATTGGCGGAACCATCGGCCTGGTCTGGACAGGCCGTCAGGGGTTCCACCTGCTGAAATCCGTCTCATGGAAAGTATATGCCTTTGGCACTATTGGACTTTTTGGCTACCACTTCCTGTATTTCACCGCCTTCCGTGTCTCGCCAACCGCGGAAACCGGACTGATCGCCTATCTATGGCCGCTTTTCATCGTGCTGTTTTCCGGTCTGCTGCCCGGGGAAAAACTGCGCGCGCCGCAGCTGACCGGCGCAGCGATTGCCTTTGCCGGCGCGGCCCTGATCATCCTTGGCGGCGGCAAAGAGAGCGGCTTCAGCACGATCGGCATGATCCTGGCCTTTGGCTGCGCGCTTACCTGGTCGGCCTATTCCGTGATCTCGCGCCGCCTGGGCGATGTGCCGACCGAAAGCGTCACCGTCTTCTGCCTTGCCTCGGCGGCGCTGTCGCTGATCGCCCATCTGGCGCTGGAGGAGACCGTCTGGCCGGCAAGCACCGCCGGCTGGATTTCGGTTCTGCTGCTGGGTCTTGGCCCGGTTGGTGCGGCGTTCTTCACCTGGGATATCGGCATGAAAAGAGGCGACATCCAGCTGCTGGGTGTCGCCTCTTATGCTGCGCCTTTGCTGTCAACCCTGGCCCTGATCATTGCGGGCAAAGCAGAAGCCAGCTGGCTTATCCTGGTGGCGGCTGCGCTGATCACAGGGGGGGCGCTGATCGCGGCCCGCAAACCCGGCTGACATGCCACCTTTCCCGGTCATAACCGGGAGGAGCCTTCAGTGGGAGGTGCTGAGCCGGGTAATTTCCTCTTTAAGCCGGAGTTTCTGCCGCTTCCATTCCGCGATCTGGATATCATCCGCCGCCGGACTGCGCTGTCCTTTCTCGACCTTGTCGGAAAGCACCTCATGCTTCCTGCGAAGTTCTGCCAGATGCGAAGAAATCGTCATTTCGTCCTCCTGTTTGTTTTCGCGTAAGGAGGATTGCATCATGGAACGCGAGTCGTGTCATCTCTCTTTCATATGAGTGCGACAAATAATGCCAGTAATTCTCTTTTAATCAGCCAAAACGTGCCGGGAGCCCTGCCCCATCGCGCAGAATTGCATTTGCCTCGACTGTATAGCTTTCGCGGTCCCGGTCATGGGCCGCTCCCTCATGGATCACCAGCGGCGGCAGCAGGCGAAACGCCGCCCTCCCGCCCTTTCTGGCCCTGAGGATCACCCGCAGCGCCTCGCGACCTTCGCGTGCCGCCAGCGGCAGGATTGAAGCCGAGCCGAGCTTTGGCGCCAGCGCGCTCAGGAGTTCCGGCACCGAATCCGCCCCGGCGATCAGCGTCAGCCAGCCGCCGGGTGCCAGCCGCCGCGCCGCCGCCGCCACCCATTCCGAGACCGGCAGCACCACCTGCATCGCCATCGCACGCCGCTCCACCGGCGAGACGGTGCCGCCGGCCGGATACCAGGGCGGATTGGCGATCACATGATCGAAATCCCGGCGCAAAGGGTCGGGCATCCGGGTCAGATCGCCCTCATGCACCTCCATCGCGATGCCGTTGCGCTCCGCGTTCCGGCGCGCCAGCCCGGCATAGCCCGGCTGCAATTCCAGCCCGGCCAGCCGGAGATCCGGCACCCGCGTGGCAAGGCACAAGGAGGCGGCCCCTGCCCCGCAGCCAAGATCCAGCACGCTTTGGCCCGGTTTCGCGCCGCAGGCCGCCGCCAGCAGCACCGCATCCGTCGCCGCCCGATAGCCCTTGACCGGCTGCCACAGCTGCAGCCTGCCGCACAGGAATTTGTCATCCGACAATTCCTCAACGACAAACTGCTTCATGCTCATGGCGAGACCCCGACACCGTTATCCTTCAGGATCGCCCGCGCCATGAAGAGATCGCGATCCGCAACCATCAGGCGGCGCGGCAAAATTCCCAGTGAACCATCAAGTACACTCATGTGGACGTCCAGATCGAAGGCTGTTATTCCCTCGCCCTCAAGAAGGGCCGTCGCAAAGGCGATCACCGTCGGGTCGGTCGTGCGTAAAAGCTCTTTCATAGGTTTTGGGTAGCCGCCCCGGCCCGCCAGGGCAAGAGGCGCCTGCCTGACAGGGCTGGTCTTTGCGGCTGGCCTGTGGGACTGGGCCCGCAAGACTGGGGATGAAGATGGACGGCAGGTCTGACAACGCGCATCGCGGCCCGCAGGACCGTCTGGCGGAGGCTCTGGCCCCGGATATGGCTGCCGTCAACGCGATCATCCGCGCCCGGATGGCCAGCGAACATGCGCCGCGCATCCCCGAAGTGACCGCCCATCTGATCGAAGCCGGCGGCAAGCGGATCCGCCCGATGCTGGTGCTGGCCGCCGCACATATCTGCGGCTACCCGGCCCGCCACCCGCAGGGCGAAGATCACCAGAAGCTCGCCGCCACGGTAGAATTCATCCATACCGCCACGCTTTTGCACGACGATGTGGTCGATGAAAGCGCGCAACGCCGGGGCCGGCCGACCGCCAATCTCTTGTGGGACAACAAATCCTCGGTGCTGGTTGGCGATTATCTTTTTGCCCGCGCCTTCCAGTTGATGGTGGAACCCGGCAGCCTGCGCGTGCTGGACATCCTCGCCAATGCCTCAGCCACCATTGCCGAGGGCGAGGTGTTGCAACTGACCGCCGCCCAGGATCTGGCCACGACCGAAGACACCTATATCCGGGTGGTGCGCGGCAAGACCGCGGCGCTGTTTTCCGCCGCAACCGAATCCGGCGCGGTGATCGCGGCGGCGGCACCCGACCAGGTGCAGGCGCTTTTCACCTATGGTGACGCGCTTGGCATCGCCTTCCAGATTGCCGATGACCTGCTGGATTACGGTGGCACCTCGGCGGCGATCGGCAAAAATACCGGCGATGATTTCCGCGAGCGCAAGCTGACTTTGCCGCTGATCAAGGCGGTTGCCAAAGCCGATGCGACCGAGCGCGCCTTCTGGTCGCGGGTCATCGAAAAGGGCGATCAGCGCGAGGGCGATCTGGAACAGGCGCTGATGCTGATGAACCGGCATGGTGCCCTGGCGGCGGCGCGCGAGGATGCGCTCTCCTGGGCCGCGACCGCGCGCGGGGCGCTGGCGCCGCTGCCCGATCATCCGCTGAAGACCATTCTCGGCGATCTCGCGGATTTTGTGGTCTCGCGCATCGCCTGACCTTACGTCAACCAAACCGGGCCCCACCTCTGCCCGCTATCTTTCACATTCTGACTGTGATCTTTTCGGCGCAGGAGGCTGATCGTGGGAGATTTGCAGGCGGATCTGACAGACGCCCTTTACGCAATTTTGCTGCGTGAAGCGGACTGGCCGAAATTCCTGCATCTGCTGGCGGCGGATCTGGGCAATGGCGGCGCCCAATTCATGCTGCAAAGCGACAGCGTGAACGGCAAGTCCGGCCGGATCGAGATGAGCACCGGCGTCGCGCAAAAGCAGATCGACGATTACACGGTCTATTTCAGCCAGCTGAATCCGTGGCTGCCCGATCATATCCTGCGCCGCCAGGATGACGTGATCATCGACCACGAGATCCTCCCGCGCGAAAAGCTGTATCAGACCGAGTTCTACAATGATTACCTGCGGCCGGCGGGCTATCATGGTTCGACAGGGCTGATTCTGAACCGCCGGGGCGGTGAGACCATGTTTCTGGCCACGATTTTCTCGAATGCCGATCCCGAGACCGCCTCGATGGTGGGCCGGCGCCTCGAAGGGATCCGGCCGCATCTGAAACGGGTGATGAGACATTACAGCCGGCTTGGCCAGGAAATCAGGCCAGGCGATTTCGCGACAGAGGCGCTTGGCGTGCTGGGGCATGGGCTGTGCATCATCGGCGACGATCTGAAGCCGAAGCTGATCACCACCACCGCCGAGGAGGAGGCGCGCCGCTCGGGCCTTTTCACACTCTCGCCAACCGGCCGCCTTTGCCTGACGGAAGAGACCGCCCGCCAGACGCTGAGCCAGATGCTGGTCCGGGGCTACACCGGCCCGACCGAGCAGATCTGGCAGCAGAATGGCTGCCGCCTGACCCTGTTCCGCGCCAGCCGCGAGCCGGTTTCCGAATTGCTCAGCGGCCCGATGGCAGGGCTGATCATCGAGCCGGGATGCCATGGCGCAAGCGCGACCGATATTGCAGGCTTGCAACGTCGCCACGCGCTGACTGCGGCCGAGATGCGGGTGCTGACCGGGATTTCCCAGGGCCTCTCGATCCGGGCGATGGCCGAGGCGCATAACCGCTCGGCCGAGACAATCCGCAGCCAGGTCAAGAGCCTCTTGCACAAGACCGGGGCCGAGAATCAGCTGGCGCTGTTGCGGCTGCTGGGTGGCCAAAGGTAATGTCGGGGGCGCATCATCCTTTGAAGGCGATGCCCCCCCGGTAAATGGGGAATAAAAATTTCTGGAGCTATGAGCAGAGCATACCCGCCCGCAGCAGGGCAGTTCATCACCCTGCAGGGTGAAAATGACAAAGCGTCCATTCCCGATACACTCCGCCCGCTCAACCCGGCGCGCCGGTCGCCACCGCGATGGTCCTGACCACCGCAAAAACTGGCATCCCCGGCTCCAGCCCAAGCCCCCTGGCCGAGCGCGGCGTGATCTGCGCCAGCAGCGCCTCGTCGCCAACCGCAAGGCGAACCATCACATCCCCCGACAGGACCGAGATCTCGCCCACACGGCATTCCAGGATATTCAGCGCCGAGATCCCCTCGGGCCGCTGCCGTGCCAGCATCACATCGCGCGCGGGGATGCGCAGGCGGATGCGCGCGCCCTCGGCCATCCCCGACAAGGCCAGCCAGAGCGGCCCGCCGGCGCTGTCCAGCCGTGTCAGCCCGTCGGATTCGGTCGGCCCCACCTGCACCGTCATCACCGCCCCCGCCTCACGGCGCGCCGAAACCGGATCGGCCAGCATCTCGGCCACCGGGCCGGTGCGGGTCACCCGCCCGGCCTCCAGCATCACCACCGTGATCGCCAGCCGCGCCACTTCGGCATGGGAATGGCTGACATAGAGGATCGGGACGCGGACAGTGTCGCGCAGCCGTTCAAGCCAGGGCAGGATCTCGGCCTTCCTTGCCTCGTCCAGCGCGGCCAGCGGCTCGTCCATCAGCAAGAGGTCCGGCGCCGACAACAGCGCCCGGCCAAGCGCCACCCGGCTCTTCTCGCCCCCCGACAGATGGCCGGGACGCCGCGCAAGCAGAGGCGCGATGCCCAGCAGATCCACCACCTGGTCAAATTCGGCGCCGGCCTTGCCCTTCGGCGCGAACCAGCGGCCGTAAAGCAGGTTCTGGCGCACCGTCAGATGCGGGAAAAGCCGCGCATCCTGAAACACATAGCCGATGCGGCGCTTATGCGGCGGCAACACGACCCGCTGCGCCGTATCCAGCAGAACCCGGTCACCAAGGGTGATCCGGCCATGATCGGGGCGCAACAGCCCCGCAACCGCATTGACCACCGTGGTCTTGCCCGAACCCGAGCGCCCGAAAAGCGCCGTCACCCCCTGGGGCGCATCGAAAGCCACATCCAGCGTGATGCCGGGAAAGCTGTGGCGCAGGGAAACCGACAGCGTCATTTCCCGGATATCCTGCGCGCAACCAGGCGTGAAACCCATTCCGACAGCAAAAGCGCCGCCATCGCGATGGCAATCGCAACCCAGACCAGGCGGGCGGCCTGGGCCTCGCCTCCCGGCACCTGCATGAAGGAATAGATGGCGGTTGGCAGGGTGCGGGTCTGCCCCGGAATGTTCGAGACAAAGGTGATGGTGGCGCCGAATTCCCCCATCGCCTTGGCAAAGGCGAGAATGGCACCGGCGACCACCCCGGGCAGGATCATCGGCAGCGTCACGGTCAGCCAGACCCAGGGTTTCGAGGCGCCCAGCGTGGCGCCCGCCTGTTCCAGCTTTGGATCGACCGCCTCGATGGCAAGCCGCATGGCGCGCACCATCAGCGGAAAGGCCATGACGGCAGCGGCCAGCACCGCCCCTGTCCAGCGAAAGGCAAAGACGATCCCGAACCACTGGTCGAGATATTGCCCCACCGAACCTTTGCGCCCGAAGGTGATCAAAAGCAGATAGCCCGTCACCACCGGCGGCAGGATCAGCGGCAGATGCACGATGCCGTTCAGCACCTGCTTGCCCGGAAACTCCCACCGGGCAAGCGCATGGGCCACCAGCAGCCCGAACGGGAGCGAGATCAGCACCGCCCAGAACGACACCCGCAGCGACAGGAGCACCGCATTCCATTCGTCAGGGGAAAGCCAGTCCGCCACGCCTTGCAGGCCCTTCCTTCCGTCTCAGTTCAGGATCGCAAAGCCTTCGGCGGCAAAGATCTTATCGGCCTCATCCCCCGACAGGGCCTCGTAGAAAGCGCGATCCGCCGCATCCGCCGCGCCGCTCAGCAGGGCGGCAGGGTAGACGATCGGTTTATGGCTGTCAGCGGGGAAGGTGCCGGCAACGGTGACATTATCCTCGGCCACGGCATCGGTGGCGTAGACGATGCCATAAGGCGCCTCGCCCTGGGCGACCAGCGCCAGTGTGGCGCGGACATTATCGGCCTGGGCGACCGAGCCCTCGACCGCGGACCATTGGCCCAGATGCTCCAGCGCGGCCTTGCCATATTGGCCGGCGGGCACTGAATCGACCAGCGCCATGGCGAGTTTTCCATCCCCCAGCAGCGCCCTGAGGTCAAAGCCCGCGCCGATTTCGACCGGCGCGGCATCCTTGCCATGCGCCACCAGCACCAGGGTATTGCCCAGGAGATCCTCGCGCGCGCCATCGACCACCAGACCGGCCCTTTCGACCTCATCCATCCAGTTCACGGCGGCCGAGATGAAGATATCGGCCGGGGCGCCTTCGATGATCTGCCTGGCCAGCGCATTCGAGCCGGCATAGGAGATCACCACCGTATTGCCGGTTTCTTCCCCGAATTTCGCAGCAACCTCATCCAGCGCGTTTTTCATCGAGGCGGCGGCAAAGACGACCACCTCTTCGGCCTGGACCAGGGCGGGCAGCGCAAAGCTGAAGACGGTCGCGAGCATGGCGGAACGGCGGGCGAGAGACATCGGGTTTCCTCCGGTGCGATATTTCTACGCGGACATAAAGACCGTCCGGAGAGCCTGGCGCAAGGGTTATTTCCTGACGGCCATATCGCTGATGGCAGCGGGCGCCAGCATCGCCTCAAGCGCCGCAATTTCATCCGCCCCGGCCTCGCGCGCTTTGCGCTCGATCTCGCGAAACAGCGCCAGCACCTGATCACCCTCGGGTGTCAGATGCGCGCCGCCGCCGCCCGGGCCGCCGCGCGCACTGGCGACCAGCGGGCCGGAAAAGGCGGCGTTCAGCTCTTCGACCAGCATCCAGGCGCGCTTATAGCTCATCCCCATGGCGCGACCGGCGGCCGAGATCGAACCGGTCTCGCGGATATGTTCCAGAAGTTCAGCCTTGCCGGGGCCGACCATGGCATTGTCAAAGTAAAGGCGCAGAAAAAAGCGTTTCATCGGCTCAGTGTCCTTCCCCTGCGCGCCCCTTGCAAGCGCTCAGCTGAGATAATGGTCCACCGGACCCAGCGGTTTCGGCGGCGCCTCGCCCAGATGCGGCGCGAGGCTGATCTCGCAGGCGCGGCAGATCGCGTCCAGCGGCAGGCCATTGGGGCTGGTGCCGAAAGGATGGCTCAGCTCTTCGGTCACTTCGGCAAGGCCAAGGAACATATAGGCCACGATGGCGGTGAAAAGCGGCGAGAGCCAGCCGGTGGTCTCGGCCAGAGCCAGTGGCAGAAGCAGGCAGTAAAGCCAGGTCGTGCGATAGATCAGCAGCGAATAGACATAGGGCAGCGGGCTGTTGGCGATCCGCTCGGCGCCGGCCTGTTGCAGTGCCAGATTTGCCATGCGGGTGGTCAGCGCCCGCGCCCCGAAGCCGTCGATCTCGCCCTTGCGATAGCCGTCGCTGAGGATGTCGGTGATCGCATCCATCGCCGCACAGGGCGGATGGGTGGCCAGGCGGAACTCCGATCCCGGCCCGGTCTCGGGCGGCGGCAGTTTGCGCAGATTGATCCGGTGGGCATGGATGAATTCGATCGCAAGACGCAGGATCCGCTCGCGCCGGGCCGGGTCAGGCACGAAGGTCTCGACCTCCCGCGCAAAGCTGCGCAGATCGGCCAGCAGCCCGCCCCAGAGCTTGCGCGCCTCCCACCAGCGGTCATAGGCGGCGGCATTGCGAAAGCCCAGAAACAGCGACAGCCCGATCCCGAACACCGTATAGGCGGCGGCATTCAGATGCGGCACCCAGGGTGTCAGATGGTCAAGCAGCACGACGACAAGCGCGAAACAGGCCACGAACAGCACGGGCGGGGCGACCTGGAAAATGATCGAGCCGCGGGTGGCGGTCAGGAGTTGCAGCGGGGTGGGTTTGTCACGGACAATCATCCTGGACAGGACCTTCTGACTGGAATTGGGGTTCTGGACCCGGCGTTTTCGGCACTGGTTGCGCAGGCTCCTGACGAGGTCACAAGATTTCTTGCCCCTGAAAGCAGAACATGCGTTACTCTGTCGCATCCGGAGTGACGCATCTCTGTGGGCAATGCCCATTTGGCTGGCAGCGGCATGGTGGTGACCCCAGAGGTGAGCCGGCGATCCGGGTCAGAGCATAGCAGGAAGATTAGCAGGAAGACGGGGCTCCGGGTGAGCGAACTGCAGTATCAGGTTGCAATTCCAGCCAGGCGCCCTTGCCTCGGCAGTGGAGGGAGGGGGCCGAACCATGCCAGGCAGTATCACCACCGGCCGCACTGTCCGCGACCATGAGGCCCAGGTTTCCGCAGCGCTGGAAAAGGGCCAGGCCGCGCGCTCTTCGATTGTAGCGTCCTGGGCGCGCTCGGCCCGGCATGGGCTGGCGCCCTCGGCCATTGCGCCGCGCGATCAGCGCCTGGACGGTCCGGGCCTGACCAGGCTGCGCGAACGGATGGAGCCGGTGACCCGCGCCGCCCGCCCGACGCTGGAGCGGCTGTTCCAGGTGGTGGGCGGCTTCGGCGCCAGCGTGATCCTTGCCAGCGAGGAAGGCATCCCGTTCGAGCGGCTGGTGAAAGCCTCTGAGGATCGCGATTTCCAGGATGCGGGCCTCAGCGCCGGCTCGGACTGGAGCGAATCGGCGGTGGGAACCAACGGGATCGGCACCTGTCTGGCCGAGGGGCGTTCGGTGGTGATCCATCGCGACCAGCATTACCTTGCCGCCAATACCGCGCTGACCTGCGCCTCGGCACCGATCTGGGATCCTTCGGGTGATCTGGTGGCGGTGCTCGATGTCTCGACCGTGCGCGCCGATATCGCCGAGAGTTTCTCGGGCCTCCTGAGCCATTCCGTCCATGAAGCCGCCCGGCGGATCGAGGCCGATCTGTTCCAGGCCCGCTATGCGACCGCGCGGATGGTGCTGGTTCCCGGCGCGGATCGCGGCACCGGCGCGCTGCTGGCGGTTGATGCCGATGAACTGGTGATCGGGGCGACGCGCATGGCGCGCCAGCATCTGGGCCTGTCGGGCGATCTTGCGAAGAACCCGGTTCCGGCTGCCGATCTCCTGGGCATTGCAAGCCATCTGCGCCCCGAAGACGGCGAGCGCGCGGTGATCGCCCGCGCCATCGCCCGAACCGGCGGCAATATTTCTGCCGCTGCGCGCGCGCTCGGGATCAGCCGCGCCACGCTGCACCGCAAGATGGGCCGCCCCGAGTAAGACCGTCACGCAGCCATCCTGGTTTGACCAGACCACGCACGGCGCGATCTGCGGCCCCTGGGGGAATCACCCTGGCTCTGACATCGTTCCTCTCTCTTCCCGCGTCACATTCAGGAGGGCATTCGGGCGCCGGACTGTCTCAGAACTGAGACAGCTTTCGCAGTTGCGGCGCTGCCAGGGGGGTGACCTGTGCCCCGAAGCCCGTCAGCTTGGTCCCATCAGCCGCCGGGGAGGGCGGCCAAAGGAGGAGCTACCATGACCAAGCATGAAGAATTCGGCCTCAATGCAGCGCCGTTCAAAACCCGGTACGACAACTTCATCGGCGGCCAGTGGGTCGCGCCGAAAGCGGGCCGGTATATGGAGAATATCTCGCCAGTGACCGGCGGGGTGATCTGCGAAGTGGCGCGCTCGGACGCGTCGGATATCGAAGCGGCGCTGGATGCCGCCCATGCTGCCCGCCGTGGCTGGGCCGCGACCTCGACCACCGCACGCTCGAATATCCTGCTTCAAATCGCGGCCCGGATCGAAGAGAACCTGCAGGCCATCGCGATTGCCGAGACCTGGGATAACGGCAAACCGCTGCGCGAGACCATGGCGGCCGATATCCCGCTGGCCATCGACCATTTCCGCTACTTTGCCGGTGCGATCCGCGCTCAGGAAGGTTCGATCGGGCAGATCGACGACGATACCGTCGCCTATCACTTCCACGAGCCGCTGGGCGTTGTCGGCCAGATCATCCCGTGGAATTTCCCGATCCTGATGGCGGCCTGGAAACTGGCGCCGGCGCTGGCAGCGGGCAATTGCATCGTGCTGAAACCGGCGGAACAAACCCCGGCCTCGATCCTGTTCCTCCTGTCCTTCATCGAAGATCTGCTGCCGCCGGGTGTGCTGAACATCGTCAATGGCACCGGTGCCGAAGCAGGTGCCGCGCTGGCGTCGAGCCCGCGGATCGCCAAGATCGCCTTCACCGGCTCGACCCCGGTGGGCAAGTCGATAATGCGCGCGGCTGCCGACAACCTGACCAATATCACGCTGGAGCTGGGCGGCAAATCGCCGAACATCTTCTTCGAAGACGTGATGGACGAGGATGACGACTATTTCGACAAGGCGCTGGAAGGCTTCACCCTTTTCGCGCTGAACCAGGGTGAGGTCTGCACCTGCCCATCGCGCGCGCTGATCCAGGAATCGATCTATGACCGCTTCATGGAGCGCGCCCTGAAACGCGTCGAGGCCATCGTGGCCGGTGACCCGCGCCAGTCGAATACCATGATCGGTGCCCAGGCCTCGAAACAGCAATTCGACAAGATCAGCTCTTACCTGGAGCTGGGCCCGAAGGAAGGCGCGAAAGTGCTGACCGGCGGCTCTGCGAACCATTTCAACGGCGATATCTCGAACGGCTTCTACATCCAGCCGACCGTGTTCGAGGGTTCGAACAAGATGCGGATCTTCCAGGAAGAGATCTTCGGGCCGGTCGTTTCGGTGACCACCTTCAAGACCCAGGACGAAGCCATCGAGATCGCCAATGACACCGTCTTCGGTCTTGGTGCCGGCGTCTGGTCACGCAATGCGAACACCGCCTACCGCGCGGGCCGTGCCATCGAGGCGGGCCGGGTCTGGACCAATTGCTACCACCTCTACCCGGCCGGCGCGGCCTTCGGGGGCTATAAGCAGTCGGGCATCGGGCGTGAAAACCACAAGATGATGCTGGACCATTATCAGGAAACCAAGAACCTGCTGGTGTCCTACAATCCGAAGAAACTCGGCTTCTTCTGAGGTTCCATTCTTCTGAAATCTGACCGCCTTCGGGCAAGGCCGGGGGAGAGTACTCTCCCCCGGACCCCCTCTTGTCTCCCCTGTCGGAGGGTGCATCGGGTTCTGATCCGGTTCGTCTTCTGGCCTTACCGGCCCCGTGCCGGGGCCCGCTCTGGCCTGGTGGCTGCCCTTTGGGGCCAGCCCTCAAATCCGGGGCGGGTATTTTTCAGGCCAGCGGGTGGCGCGGTGCCAGGCCTCGCCCATGGCGAGAATCGCGGCGTCTGCGCCGTGACGGCCCGCGATCTGGATGCCGGTCGGCAGGCCATCCTCGCCAGATCCCACCGGCACAGCCAGCGCAGGAAGGCCGATCAGCGAGACCGGCACCACCACCTCCATCCAGCGGTGATAGGTATCCATCTGCCTGCCCGCGATGATATCGGGGTAGCGCCATTCCGCCGGGAAGGGCCAGACCTGGGCCACCGGCATCACCAGCGCGTCGAATTCCGCCAGCATCTCATGGGCGCGTGCATACCAGAGCGAGCGGATTTTCGACGCGCGGTAGAGGGCTTCGGGCGTGACGGCAGCGCCGGTCTCAACCTCCCAGCGGGTTTCGGGTTTGAGCTGCTCCCAGCGGGAGGGATCGCGGCGCTCATGGCCTTTCGAGCCGAAATTGAGGAAGCTGCGCAGCGTGATCCAGGCCTGCCAGAGCTCTTCGGCCGGGACCGGAAGCTGCACCGGCACCACCTCGGCCCCGAGATCGGTAAGCGTCTTCAGCCCGGCCTCGCAAGTGGCGATGATGCCCGGCTCAAACGGCAGCTGACCGCCGAAATCGCCAAACCAGGCGAAGCGTTTGCCCCTGAGATCATCGGGTGCGGCCTGGACTGCGGCGAGATAATCCTCAGCCGGCTGGCCGAAGGGGGTCAGCGGGTTCGCCCCGGCCTGGACGCCAAGCAGCAGCGCGATATCCGCAACATCGCGCGCCATCGGGCCTTCGGTCGCCATGGTGTCGAGGAAGGTCTCTGCCCCGGCATCGGTGGGAACCAGCCCCCAGCTGGGGCGGAAACCATAAACATTACAAAAGGCTGCCGGGTTGCGCAGACTGCCCATCATGTCTGATCCATCGGCCAGCGGCACCATATGCGCCGCCAGTGCCGCCGCCGCACCGCCCGAAGACCCTCCCGCAGAACGCGAGAGGTCATAGGGGTTCCGCGTCACGCCATGGACCGGGTTGAAGCTGTGGCTGCCATGGCCCCATTCCGGCGTATTGGTCTTGCCGATCAGCACCGCGCCGGCCGCCCGCATCCGCGCCACGATCAGGTCATCGGCCTCGGGCACATGATCCGCATAAAGCGGCGAGCCATAGGTCGTGCGGATACCACGCGTGTTCAGCAGATCCTTGACCGCCAGCGGCAGGCCGAAAAGCGCACCCTCGGGCCGGCGCTGATCCAGAGCCAGCGCCTCCTCCATGATCCGGTCGGGATCGCGCAGCGACACCACCGCATTGACGCCCGGATTGACGGCAGCGATGCGGTCCAGATGCGCCGCCATCACCTCGGAGGGCTTGACCTCGCGGGTCGTGATCAGGCGCGAAAGGTCAAGGGCGGAGCGCGCGGTGAGATCCATGATATGTCCGTATTGCCAGTTGCCGGGACGAGGCTAGCAGAGCTCCGCTCCGATGCGAAAGAGCCAGCACAGAACTGGCAAGCCGGTATCTGCATTGCGCTCTGGATTGCGGGGCGGCGCGGGCGTATATGGGGCGCATGGAAAAGGGCCCTGACCTCAGCGGCCTGCCCTTCGTCAAGATGCATGGGGCGGGCAATGATTTCGTGGTGATCGACTCGCGCGGGCGTGGCGAGGCGGTGGTCACGGCTGCCCTGGCGCGCGCTTTGGGGGATCGCAACCGGGGCGTGGGCTTTGACCAGCTGGCCGAGATCCGCCCGGCGCCCGAGAGTGAAGCGGGCGTCGATTTCAGCCTTGATTTCTGGAACACCGATGGCAGCCGCGCCGGGGCCTGCGGCAATGCCACGCGCTGCGTCTCCGACTATGTGATGCGTGATCTGGGCACAGAGACGGTGACGCTGATCACCCGACGCGGGATCCTGCGCGCCGAACGGCTGGCCGATGGCCGGGTCACTGTGAATATGGGGCATCCCCAGCTGAACTGGGAGGAGCTGCCGCTCTCCCATGCCGTCGATACCCTGCATCTTCCGCTGGAGGGCGATCCGCTGGCGGTCGGCATGGGCAACCCGCATTGCGTGTTCTTTGTTCCCGATGCAGAAACAACGGATGTCGCCGCGCGCGGCCCGCTGGTGGAGCGCAACCCGCTTTTCCCCGAACGCACCAATGTCGAATTCGCCAGCCTTACCAGCCCTGACCGGTTGCGTATGCGGGTCTGGGAGCGGGGGGCCGGCATCACGCTCGCCTGTGGTTCCGGCGCCTGCGCCACGGCGGTGGCGGCACATCTGCGCGGGTTGACCGGGCGCCATGTGACGCTGGACCTGGATGGCGGCGTGCTGGAGATCGACTGGCGCGAGGATGGCGTCTGGATGGCCGGGCCGGTGGCGCTGGTCTTCGAGGGGCGCATCCCCCAGGCATTCCTGGCCTCGCTGACATGAACGCGCCCGTTTTCGCCACGCTGGGCTGCCGGCTCAACGCCTATGAGACCGAAGCGATGAAGGAACTCGCCGCAGCGGCGGGGGTCGATGGCGCGGTGGTGGTGAATACCTGCGCGGTCACCGCCGAGGCCGTCCGCAAGGCCAAGCAGGAAATCCGCCGGCTGGCGAGGGAAAATCCCGGCGCAAAGGTGATCGTGACCGGATGCGCGGCCCAGACCGAACCCGAGACTTTCGCGGCAATGCCCGAGGTCACGAAGGTGATCGGCAACCATGAGAAAATGCAGGCGGAGACCTGGCAGACGCTGCGCGCGCCCGACCTGATCGGCGAGACCGAGAAAACCCTCGTCAATGACATCATGTCGGTGAAAGAGACCGCCGGCCATCTGATCGACGGCTTCGGCCGCCACCGCGCCTATGTCCAGGTTCAGAATGGCTGCGATCACCGTTGCACCTTTTGCATCATCCCTTACGGGCGCGGCAATTCGCGCTCGGTCCCGGCAGGGGTGGTGATCGAACAGATCAAACGTCTGGTGGATAAGGGGTTTCACGAGGTGGTGCTGACCGGCGTTGACCTCACCTCCTGGGGCGCCGACCTGCCGGCGACACCGCGTCTGGGCGATCTGGTGATGCGGATCCTGCGGCTGGTGCCGGATCTGGCGCGGCTCAGGATATCTTCGATCGACTCCATCGAGGCCGATGAGAACCTGATGCAGGCCATCGCCACCGAGAGCCGGCTGATGCCGCATCTGCATCTCTCGCTTCAGGCCGGCGATGACATGATCCTGAAACGGATGAAGCGCCGCCATCTGCGCGATGATGCGATCCGCTTTTGCGAAGAGGCGCGCCGCCTGCGCCCGGATCTGATCTTCGGCGCCGATATTATCGCGGGCTTTCCGACCGAGACGGAAGAGATGTTCGAGAACAGCCTGAGGCTGGTTTCCGATTGCGACCTGACCTTCCTGCATGTCTTTCCCTACAGCCCCCGCAAGGGCACTCCGGCCGCCCGCATGCCGCAGGTGAAGGGGCCGCTGATCCGCGAACGCGCCGCGCGGCTGCGCGCCGAGGGCGCGCGCGCGCTGGCGCGCCATCTGAACAGCCAGCTCGGCGCCGTGCATCAGGTGTTGACCGAGGGCCCGCATCTTGGCCGCACCGGCCAGTTCACCGAAGTCACCTTTGCCCTCCCGCAGCCCGAAGGCCGCATTATCCCCGCCCGCATCACCGACCAGGACGGCGCGCGGCTGATCGCCCTCCCGATCTGACAATCCGGACCTGACCACCCCGCTCGCACAGCAGCGGAGGGTCCGGTTTTCCTGATGAAATCACTTTCCCTCTGGGACTGGTCACCATTGCGTGACAGTTTGCCGAAAAATCACGCAGAGTTACGAGTCCAATGGCTTATACAGACCTGACCCTTCCCGACCGCCCGCTGAAACTGACACCCGGCAGCATCTCCCCTCCGGGCGCCGCGCTGTTCATGGTTCTCGTCATGCTGGTGATCGGCGGTTTTCTGACCTGGTGGCAGGCCCCCGACATCTGGCGCGACTGGCAGATCAGCCAGAACCCCGTGACAGTCGCGGACAGTGAGATCCAGAATGGCCAATGCACCACCCGCAAGGCCATCTTCACCGATTGCGAGGCCAATGTGGCCTATAACTACGAAGGCCAGCGTTACGAATCCGACATCAAGCTGATGTTCGTCGATTTCCACAGCGGAGATTACTGGGTCGATGTGGTGATCTCGGGCGACAAACCGCATCTGGCAACGCTGAGCCTTGGTGTTGAAAAGATCTGGAACCGTATCCTGATGCTGGCCGCGTTCGGGCTGCTGTTTTTTGGCGGCGCGGCAGCGATCCTCTGGCAGCGCATGCGGGCAGGCAAGGCCTCACGCGCGCTGGCACAGCCTTCGCGCATGACGCTGCTGCCGCTTCAGATCACCAATATGCAAAAGCTGCGCGGCGCGACGCAGATCAGCTACCATGACAGGGACCAGCCGAAACCGGTGCTGACGACGACCCTGCGCAAGGGTGAGGAACCGCTGATGGTCTGGGATGACCAGGGCAATGGCTATGGTCTTGGCGTGCGGGGCACCGGCTCACCGCTGCCGGCCCTGCTCGACCGGAGCCTGACGCGGATCGACCTGACAGATCAGGAACGCCGTGACGCGCTGGCACTGCTGGACCGCGAGGAGGCCGCGAGATTTGGCCAGTCGCAACACAGCGAGGCTGCGGCGAAAAAAACCGGCGGCGGTTTCTTGCGTAATCTGCTGACCGGGCTTGGTGTGCTGCTCTTCTTCGTTCTGGCAGCACTTGGCTGGTGGCTCTGGTATGTGACAGGCAGCTCGAACTCGCATGATCCGCTCGGCATGGAAATCAACGCCATGATGCCGGAGCCCATAAATCTCTGGGCCTGCGGCAAGCTGGAAGAGCGGTTCGGAGACCAGAACGCCCCCTTCGGCTGCACAAAAGATGACCATGTAAGCTGGAAATGAGCATCCCCCCGCCGGTGGCAGCTGCGGAAGCCTCCGGTGGGGATATTTCACGATAGTCGTGAATTATTTTAATTTAAAATCAATTATTTGCAGATTATTGCTTCCGCTTTGCGTCATATATGCAGGTCACACAAAATCGTCCCGAGATTGCTGTCCGCCTTAGGATCGGGATGATTAAGGGCCTTTGAATCGCGGGTGACCCGCTTGCGCGATTTCCGGATCCCGCCTGGCCCTGCGCCTTCGTGACGATCCCCCTCTTCCGCCCACGCAGCAGCCCCCTTCCTGGCCTGAACACCTGCTTCGATCTGCAGGGTACGCCATTTCAAGGGCGCGACAAGTTGCTTCACCTCGGACAGATCCACCCTTGCCCGCCGGGCCGCATGCCGTGCTTCCGCGCAGGGCTCTCCGCGCGTCAGGCCAGGATCATCGAATGCATCGCCGGCCAGCGTCCGGGTATGTTCGTCACTGGCGAGCAGCGGGTTCATCACGACCTGCGGAAGTATCTGACTGCCCCGGTTTGCCGTGCCCCTTTCGCGCCAGACCGCCACCACGAAATGGATGCCCCAGGCTTCCTCGTCGCCCTGGCCGCCGGCATAGCGCTGCTGGCCGTGCGGGAAATGTTCCTCCAGAAAAGCCACGGCCGTTTCCTGAAGAGATCAAGCTTGTTCTGATCCCGGCCGGCGTGACCCGTGCCCCCGAACCAGGCCTTGTTCACGGTCAAAACCCCCTCGCGCAACGCATCGCATTTCTGCCAGGGGTCTATCGGGCCGAGGCCAGGCACCTCCTGCGCCGCCTTTTTCCGCGACTTCGCCAGCAGCGCCGCGACCTGTTCTTGCGGTTCCTGAAGCGCGCGTCCGTCACCTCGTCGCGCAGTTTCTGTCGTCAGCCGGATCCGGCCAGCAGCACCTCGTTCTGATCAAAAGCATTCGGGTCAACATGGGACAGATCACCACCCCGGCGATTGTCATACCCGAGATCATGCGGCTGGAGTCCGGCAAAGCGCAACACGACCAGGTGCTGAGCAGCGGAGACAGGTTCAGGATTGGCAAATTGCAGACAGACAGACATGGAGGACCTCCACTGTCTTCTCCATGGAGAGCCCCTATACCAACAATCCCCATGCCCAATAAAGCGATCAGGAGGCAGGCCCGAAGGGGGCGCTGGATCCGCTTACCGTTAAGCCAGCACCTCATGTTTGACGGAAAAGGGAACCTGAACAGGTCCCTCAAATACGCTCTCAACGCCCAATGCTGCTAATAATTCATTGATTTAATTTAGTATTTCATTGAACCATCATGGCGCAATTGCCGGCGAATACCCATGCGGTTCCCGAAGTATCAACCCTGTTGAAACCTGCCACAGACAGGGGCAGCGCCCCCTGCCCGCTTTCCGCAGCTCACGCCTTGCGGATCGTATCGCCGGGCTGGAGCTTCGGCTCGAACTCGATCACCTCGCCGCCGATCACCCCGCTATGGCGTTTGCCGGCGATGATCTCGGCCGCCGCCACGCCGGTTTCCAGCCGACAGGCATCCATCGTCGCCAGCCGGCGCGGCAGACCGTCAAGCAGCTCGACCCCGTTGAACCCGGCAAGCCCGATCTGCCCGGGCACGTCAAGCCCCTTTTCCAGGCACCAGAGCAGCCCGCCCGCCCCGATCATGTCATTGGAGTAATAGAGGAAATCGACATCCGGGCGGCGTTTCAGCAGGGTCTCGGTCATCTCGCGCCCCTTGGCGAGCGCCGAGCCGCCGGAATAGAATTCGCGGTCCACCAGCGACAGGCCCGCCGCCGCCAGCGCCTCTTCGAACCCTTCCAGACGCTTGCGCGCCCGGTGGTCATTGGTGGGCATATGGGTGCCGAGAAAGGCGATCTTACGATAGCCCGCGGCGATAATCGCCTCGGCCATCTTGCGCCCCGCACGGCGATGCGAGATTCCGACCATGCTGTCGACCGGCTTGCCGTCGATATCCATGATCTCGACGATGGGGATCCCCGCCTGGGCCAGCATTGCCATCGCGGCCTCGCTGTGCTCCAGCCCTGCCACGATCAGCCCCGAAGGCCGCCAGGACAGCATCTCGTAGATGACCTGCTCTTCCCGGTCGGCCTGGTAATTCGAGACGCCGACCACCGGTTGCAGCCCGGTATCCTCCAGCGTCTTTGAAATGCCCGTCATCACCTCGGGGAAGACCATATTCGACAGCGAGGGAATCACCACGCCAACCAGGTTCACCCGCTGGCTGGCCAGGGCGCCGGCGATCTTATTGGGCACATAGCCAAGGCGCCGCGCCGCCTCCAACACCTTTTCCCGCGTCGCGTCGGACACATCGCCACGGTTCCGCAGCACCCGGCTGACCGTCATCTCGCTGACCCCGGAAGCCTCGGAGACGTCGCGAAGGGTCAGGGCGCGGTGCGGTTCGGGAGGCGTCGGTCTGGTCAATGCATGATCCTCTGGCGGGGCTCTGGCGGTTGGAGGCCTGCCCCCGCCGCTTTCTGGCAACTGCGCTTTTCCGATTGTTAGCGCCTCAGGAGGGGCTTGAACAGGCAGTAATCCTTTGCTAATGATAGCGCTAACAGTGAAAACTGTTATCCGGATGCTTCCAGCAAGCTCTCTCAGGAGGGATCCGGACCCCTGAGGGGGGGTGGTGGGCCAAATTCACCCCCCTTCACATCTTCTTCCCCGGAAACATCGTCTCGGCAACCGATCAGGCGGCGCGTCAATATCCCGGCGGGCTGATCGCCCAGATCACCTCGGTATCCGAGGGGCCGGGATTGCGGTAGCGATGCGGCTCGCGTGAGGCGAAGGAAAAGCTGTCTCCGGCCTCCAGCCGGAACTGGCGTGTACCGACCCAGAGATCCAGCTGCCCCGAAAGCACCAGCCCGACCTCATCGCCGTCATGGCTATAGGCATCCTGCGCCTCGGCGCCGGGCGGCAGGCAGGAGCGGATCATCTCGACCGCCATCGACATGCGGGGCGTCAGCAATTCATCCACCGCCCCGCCCGCATAGGCGACCTGCAAGCGGTTGGCGCGGCGGATGACATAGCCCTGTTCTGCCTCGGGCACCGGATGTTCGTCGCCGGCAAAGAACCATTGCACCGTCACGCCCAGATGCTGTGCGATGGCGACCAGTGCGTTGATCGAGGGCTCGGCCAGATCGCGCTCGATCTGGCTGAGATAGCCGATCGACAGCCCCGCCCCCGCTGCCAGCTGTGCCAGCGTCTGTTTGCGCCGTTTGCGCAATTCGCGCAGCCGCTCACCCAGGACCCGTCCCGCAATCTGGCCTTCGATACGGCCTTCCATTGGGGCGACAGCGCGCAGGCGCGGCTCATCCGGCTTCATCTGGCAGATCCCCCGCTATGGCTGGTAAAAAATACTATTGATTTTTTTACTCGCGCTGTCAAACCTGCCGCGACCGCCACCCAGGAGCCCGGGCAGCCATGACAGATGTGATGTTTCCGAACCTCTTCCGCCCGCTCACAATCCGGGGACGCGAAATCCGCAACCGCATCATCTCGACCGGGCATGACACCTGCCTGCCCGAGCATGGCCTCATAAACGAGGCCTATATCGCCTATCAGGAGGCCCGCGCCAAAGGCGGCACCGGCTTGATCGTGACCCAGGTGGCCGGCGTGCATGAGACGGCGCGCTATACCTCGCATCTGATCATGGCGACTTCGGATGACTGCATCCCGGGCTATGCGGAACTGGCGCGCCGCTGCCACGCCCATGGCGCGCGGGTGGTCTCGCAGCTCTTTCATCCCGGGCGCGAGATCATGGAAAGCGCGAATGGCCTGCTCGCCGTGGCGTATTCCGCCTCGGCCACCCCGAATGAGCGATTCCGCAATATGCCGCGTGAGATGGATGCTGCGATGATCGCCGGGATCACCCGGGGCTATGCCGATGCGGCACGGCGGATGTATCAGGCGGGGCTGGATGGGGTGGAGCTGGTCGCCTCGCATGGCTATCTGCCGGCACAGTTTCTGAACCCGCGCGTCAACCGGCGCCAGGATGACTATGGCGGCTCGGACGGCAACCGTCTGAAATTCATGGCGGATGTTCTGGATGCGATGCGGGCCGCGACGGCGGAGGATTTCATCATCGGCCTCAGGATCTCGGCCAGCGAGAAAGACGAGGCCGGCCTGACCAATGCCGAGACGCTGGCGGCGGCAAAGGGGCTGGGCGCGCGGATCGACTATCTTTCCGTCACCATCGGTACTTCGGCGACTTTGGGTGGCGCGGTCCATATCGCCCCGCCGATGAATTTCCAGGCCGCCTATGCCGCGCCCGAGGCGCGGGCGTTCAAAGCCGCGTTGCAGGTGCCGGTTTTCATCGTCGGCCGCATCAACCAGCCGCAAGAGGCGGAACAGGTCATCGCCAAAGGCGAGGCCGATGGCTGCGGCATGACCCGCGCGCTGATCTGCGACCCCGAGATGCCGGTCAAGGCCGATCAGGGCCGGTTCGACGATATCCGCGCCTGTATCGGCTGCAATCAGGCCTGTATCCACCATTTCCACCGGGGCCTGCCGATCTCTTGCATCCAGCATCCCGAGACCGGGCGCGAGACGGTTTTCGGCGCGCATCCCGCACCCCTGCGGGCGCGCAGGGTGATGGTGATCGGCGGCGGCCCGGCGGGGCTGAAAGCGGCTGCCGTGGCGGCAGAGCGCGGCCATCAGGTTACGCTGTTCGAGGCCGCGCCGCGCCTTGGCGGCCAGGCGCTGCTGGCGCAGCTCTTGCCGCATCGCACCGAATTTGGCGGCATCGCAACCAATCTTGCCCGCGAATGCGAGCTGGCCGGGGTGACCATCCGCAAAAACACCCGCGTTGATGCGGCGATGCTGCGCGATATCGCCCCCGATGCGGTGGTGCTGGCGACCGGCGCCACGCCCTACCTGCCGCCTTTTGAAACGGATGGAGAAATCCGCATCGCCACCGCCTGGCAGATCCTGCGGCGCGAGGTGAAACCCGGCTCGAAACTGGTCGTTGCCGACTGGCGGTCCGACTGGATCGGGCCGGGCGTGGCGGAGCTGATGGCCCGCGAAGGCGCCGGCGTCGATCTGGCCGTGAACGGGCTTTATATGGGCGAAGCGCTGCCGTTTTATGTCCGCGATGCGACGGCGGCCTCGCTGCATCGGCTTGGCGTGCGGGTCACGCCCTATGCGCGGCTGATCGGCTGCTTTGGCGATACGGTCTTCATGCAGCATACAGCCTCGGACCTGCCCATCGCGTTTGAGGGCGTGGATATGCTGGTGCTCTCGACCGGACATCTGCCCTTTGACGGGCTGCGCGGCGAGATAGCCGCCCTGGGGATCGAATGCCACGCAATTGGCGATTGCGAGACGCCACGCACTGCGGAAGAGGCGGTTTATGAGGGAATGCTGGCCGGTCGCGCCCTCTAGGCTCCAGGCTCATTCACCATTAAAACCAGAACAGGACGGTTGCGGCGAGAGCGATGGCTGACGGGAAGACGATGGGGCATCTGCCGTAACGGGTGGCGATACGCCGCCTGGCCTTGAGCCTTCCGCACATGATCCCGATGCGGTTTCGGCGTTTGTTGTATCGAATGGCTTTCTTGCGCGTTTTCCGGCCTGGGATGCAGACTCTTATCCCCTTGTCTTTCAACGCATCTCTGAGCCAGCCGGCATCGTAGCCCTGATCCGCCCGCATCCACTCCGCCTCAGGAAAGCGGCACGAGCCAAGCGGCGGCCCCGCTGTAATCGCTGACCGGGCCTGCGGTGGCAAACAGGCGGATCGGGCGGCCCTGTACATCGGCAACGGCGTGGAGTTTGGCGTTCATACCGCCCTTGATGCGCCCTATCAGGTGGCCTCGCCTCTCTTCGGCTCCCCCTTTTTCACCCGCAGGCTGGAGGCCCTGCGATGCGCTTACAGACAGGTCCATCAGTCACGATCGTCTGCCCGTCGGCAGCCTCAGCCGCCAGGCCATGCAGCATTCGGATGAGCTCCCCATCCTGCTCCGGCGCTTCCATCGGTTGCAAAATGTCTTCGGTGGGCCGTATTCGCAGGGCGTGTCACACCAGCACAAGCCATTGTTATTGATTAATATTGTTCTGCTGAGAACGCGGTGGTCATCGACGCGGTGGCGGCTATGGCTCCTGGAGAAAAACGGCTCAGGCCGTGCCCTCTGCGCCTGCGTCAGCCAGAAAAGATTGCGCATCAGCAGGGCCTTCTGAACCCCTCCGATGCACCAAAGAAACAATCAATGGGGCCTGACCCTGGCTATATCTTGCGGGATGTCAGGATCAACACCACCAGATAAAGCCCGCCCAGAAAGCCCGTGGTCAGCCCGATCGGCATTGCCAGGCCAAAGGGCGCATTCTGGCTGACCAGATCCGCGCCAACCAGCAACACCGCGCCAGCCAATGCCCCCGCCACCACCGGCACATCCGGCGACCGCGTCAGCCCCCGCGCCAGCTGCGGCCCCGCCAGCGCGATGAAGGCAATCGGCCCGGTGCAGGCGGTGGCAACCGAGGTCAGCCCGACCGAGGCCAGCACCAGAACCAGCCGCGCCCGTCCCACATTCACCCCCAGCTGGCGCGCCATATCATCGCCCATCGCCATCACCATCAGCCGCCGCGCATTCCACAGGACCAGCGGCGCGAATACCGCCAGCCCGATCAGCGCCGTCCAGACATGGCTCCAGTTCCTGGCATTCAGCGTGCCTGCCAGCCAGATCTGCGCCGACATCGCGCGTTCCAGATCCCCGCTGACCATCAACAGCGTGTTCAGCCCGGAAAGCAGCGCCCCCATCCCGATCCCAACGAGGATCAGCCGGTAGCCGCCACCGCGTCCCTGCGCCCTGCTATGCGAAAGCGTCAGCACCACCAGCGCCGTGATCACACCGGATACCACCGACGCAATCGCCGTCTGCAGCGCGCCTGCGTTGAAGAGGATGATCTGGACGATGGCGCCGCTGGCGGCTCCGGTGGTGAAGCCGATCACATCGGGCGAGCCGAGCGCATTCCGCGACAGCGACTGGAACACCGCCCCCGCCATGCCAAGACAGGCGCCGACCAGGGCGGCGGTGACCAGCCTCGGCAGCCGGATGCGGGCAACAAGGCGGCTGGTGGTCTCATCGCCACTGCCAGTAAGCCCCGCCCAGACCCCGGCCGGGGACAGCCGGGCCGAGCCGCTGCCCAAAAGCACAAGGCCAAGCACGGCGCAGACCAGCAGCAAAAGCGCGCAGACAAGCACCGAACGCGGCCGCCAGACCAGGCTGAAGCCACCCAGCCGCAAGACCATTGGCCCCGCCGCGCTCATAGCTGCGCCAGCCGGAAACGGCGCACGACATGGATAAAGAACGGCCCACCCAGCAGCGCCGCGATGATCCCGGCGCCCACCTCGGCCGGCGGCGCCACCACCCGGCCCAGAATATCCGCCCCGGTCAGGATCGCCGCCCCGAAGATCGCGGCCAGCGGCAAAAGCAGGCGATTATCCGGCCCGGTCAGCGCCCGCGCCAGATGCGGCGCGACAAGGCCGATAAAGGCAATCGGCCCCGCGCAGGCGGTAGCAGCCCCGGCCAGGATCATCACCGCGAGGCAGGACAGCGCCCAGACCCTGGCCGGCCGCACCCCGAGCGCCTCGCCCATCTCGACCCCCATCGCCAGCGCGTTCAGATCGCGCGCGAGCAACAGCGCCAGCCCGCCCCCGGCCAGCAGCGCCATCAGCATCACCAGCGCAACCAGCGGCCCGCGCCCCTCCAGCATGCCGGCGCCCCAGTTGCGGAAAATATCCAGCACCTCAAGCCGCGCATTCAGGATGACAAAGCCGGTCGCGGCGCCAAGCAGCACCGAAAGCCCCGCCCCGGCCAGCACAAGACGCACCGGATCAGTCCCCGAACCATGCGCGCGACCCAGGAAAAACACCGCCACCCCAGCCAGCCCCGCGCCCAGAAAGCCGAACCAGACGTAATGGGTGATCTGCGTCATCCCGAGTGCCGATGCCCCCAGCACCACGGCCATCGCCGCGCCGGAATTGACGCCCAGAAGGCCAGGCTCCGCCAGCGGGTTGCGCGTCACCGCCTGCATGACGCCACCGGCCAGGCCAAGCGCCGCCCCCGCGCTTAGCGCCAGCAGGGTGCGCGGCACCCGCAGCTCGCGCAGGATCAGATGCAGGTCATTGCCGGGATCATAGGCAAAAATGGCCCGCCAGGCCTCGACCGGTGGCACTGCGCGCGAGCCGATGGCAAGGCTCAACACCGACAGCAGCAAAAGGACCGGCACCCCAAGCAGCAGGATGCCCGCCACCCCGCGCTGACCTCTGCCGCGGCGGGTCATTTGGTGAAATAGGACGCGACCGTCGCGAGGATATCGAGGCCGGAATAGTAATCGACCCGGAACGAGGTCGGCCCCAGCGGCCAGACCTGGCCCGTTTTGATCGCCGGCAGATTGGCCAGAACCGGGTCGGCCATAAAGGCCTCGACGCTTTCCCCGGTGCCATTCAGCAGGAACACCCCCTGGCCGGTGATCGCAGCCGCAAGGTTCTCATGCGAGATGAAATCGAAATCCGACGAGCGGGTGGTCTGATCCGCCATCACCTCCGGCAGGCCGGTGACGGTGAAGCCAAGGCTCGCCAGCAGTTTCGCCTGGGGGCTGGTGGGTTTCGAGACCGCGAAGGTGCCCCCGAAATTGTATGAGACGATGCTGACGCTGCCTTCGGGGATGGTCAGACCCGCCGCGACATCTGCGGCCTTGCGGTCGAAATCGGCAATCACCGCCTCGGCCCCCGCCTCACGACCGGTGGCGCGACCGATCTGGCGGGCCAGATCCTCCCACCCGCCCGAAGAATAGTCGATCACCAGCACCTTCATGCCCTGGGCCTGCAATTCCGGCACGAAAGGCAGGATGGAATCGCCACCAGTGGCCGAGGCGACCACCAGATCCGGATCGGCGAGGATCAGCGATTCAATGTCAAAGGTCAGATTGCCGTAAAGCAGGCTGACACCGGCAGCATCGGCTTCGGCCGCCCATTGCAGGAAAAAGCCCTTCTCATCGGTCAGCGGCCCGATCATCGCGGTCGAGGTCGCTTTCACCGGCGCGCCGATGGCCAGCAGGATCCCCGTCAGGCTGGGCGCGGTCGAGGCGATATTCTGCGGCACCGCGTCCAGCACCAGATCTCCCCCCGAAGCACTCCCGGGCTGTGCGATGGTTCGCGGCCAGCCCTCTTCGGCCAAAGCAGGAAACGGCAGGAAACAGGCGGCCAGGATCAGAGTACGCAGCATTTGGCCTCCTCAGACCGGCAGGTCGATATCGCCGACATTTTCCAGCGTCAGCCCTTCGGCGCGCAGCGCCTCATATTCCGCCAGCCGCGCCCGGTCGAGATCCGAGCTGCTCATGCCCTTTTTCCAGTAGCCCAGCACCTGGAGATCCGCCCGCGCCACCCCGGCGCCGCGCAGATGGTTGCGCAGATCGCGCATCTCGACCCGCTCGCCGGCGGCCCAGACGGTCCAGCCGGCGGGGTCCGGCAGCGCCTTCGCGGCCCCGATCAGGTACTTGCCGCTGCCCGGCGCCACCCCGGCGGGGCGCAGCAAAAGATGCAGCCTCACCCCCTCGGGACGCGGCAGTTCCTCAAACGCGGCGTGGTCGGGGGTCTCGATCCAGGCCTCGCCCTGCAAACCGGCGGGCCAGGCCTTCAGAATCGCATAAACGGCCGGAATCGCGGTTTCATCGGCAAAGATCGCTGCGCGTTTGTCGCCCGAGGGCAGCGGGATGAAATGCTGGCGCGGGCCGATCATCGGCAGCACCGTGCCCGGCTTTGCCGCGCGCAGCCAGCGCATGGCGGGGCTGTCATCCTCATGGATCACGAAGTCGATTTCAACCTGGCTCGTCACCGGATCAAAGCTGCGGATCGTATAGACCCGCACTACGGGGCGCTGACCGGCAGGCTCCTCGACCGCGATGCGCACGGCCTGGTTCGGCGGCATCCAGGGGGCGGGGTCCAGCGGCGCGATCCGCCCGGTCACCCGCGCGACCGAGGCGAAGGGGTAAGTGACCCGGACGACCTCCATCGCGATGCGCTCCATTCCGCGCATATGGTCGTCTTCTTCGAGAATCCCGCTGCGGTCTTCGACGGACTCGCTATTGCTTGCGGTCATGCTGCTCTCCTTCGCCGTCCCGGACGGGGTCTCGCCGCCCCTTTCGGACGCATCGCATGTCGGGAAATGGCTCGCCGCCGGCGCTTGGCCGGGATGGCATGGCTGCCTCCCATATTGCAGAGCACGTCCTGCAATGCAATACGGATGGCCGGCCAAAAATCCCCGCGCCGCCGATCCGGGAACAGGAGAAAGCGATGACAGACCGCCTGAGCGCCGAAGAGATCACGCTGCGCTACGAGGCGCGGGTGATTTCACGCGACCTGTCGCTCAGCGTGCCGGACCGGTCTTTCACCGTGGTGGTCGGGCCGAATGCCTGCGGGAAATCGACCCTTCTCAGGGCGCTGTCGCGGCTGTTGCAGCCAGAGCGCGGGCGGGTGGTGCTGGATGGCAAGGCGATCCACGAGCTCCCCTCGCGCGAGGTGGCGCGACGACTGGGTCTCTTGCCGCAATCCCCCATCGCGCCGGATGGCATCACGGTCTCGGACCTGGTGGCACGGGGGCGCTTCCCGCATCAGAGCTTTCTCAGGCAATGGTCACCGGCGGATGAGGCGGCGCTGGCCCGCGCGCTGCACGATACCGGCACCGAAGACCTTGCCGACCGGCCAGTGGCGGAGCTTTCGGGCGGGCAGCGGCAAAGGGTCTGGATCGCAATGGCACTGGCGCAAGAGACGCCGATCCTGCTTCTGGACGAGCCGACGACATTCCTGGACATCGTGCATCAGGTCGATCTGCTGGAGTTGCTGGCCCGGCTGAACCGCGAGGGGCGCACGGTGGTGGCGGTGCTGCATGAGCTGAACCTCGCCTTCCGCTACGCCACTCATCTGATCGCCATGCGCGAGGGGCAGATCGTGGCGACCGGCGCCCCGGATCAGATCGTGACGCCGGACCTCATGCGCGATGTCTTCGACCTTCCGGCACTGGTGATGCCCGATCCGCTGACCGGGCGCCCGATGGTGGTGCCGCATCCGCGCAAGACGGATCAGACCTGATCCAGCACGCTTTGCCCACCGGTTGCGCGGTTGATCAGCCGGGCCACATCCTGTAGCGCCAGCCGGTCACCCGGCGCATTCAGCTTGCCCAGATCGGTCACCGTTGTGACCACGCAGCTCAGCTCTCCCTGGGCGTCGAGAACCGGCGCGGCCTGGCCGGTCACGCCGGACAAAAGGTGGTTGCTCAGCTCGGCCCAACCCTCGCGGCGGATCTTCTCGATCTGCGGGCGCGGCACCGGATCGCCGGCAAAAGCCGGGGGCTGGATGCGGCGCGCAGCCTCGATTGTGGCGCGCGGCAGGAAGGCCTGAAAGACCTGACCGCAGGCGGAATTGTCGATGGGCAACACGTCGCCCAGCTGCACCGGAGAGATCGCGAAAAGCGCGCTGCGATACCAGCGCACCAGGGTGGGGCCGCGTTCCGTCCAGATCGCCACGCCACCGCTGATCGCATGATTGCCCGCAAGCTGCTTCATCTGGATCCCGGCCATCTCGACCGCATCGACCCGGCGCAAGGCCGCGATCCCAATCGACAAAGCCGCTGCGCCCAGGTCGTAATGGCTGGAAACCGGATCCTGCACCGCCAGCCCCTCTTTCACGAGGCTCTGCATGTAGCGATGCGCGGTTGACCGACCGGTGCGCGACAGCCGCGCCAGCTCCCCCAGCGGCAGGGCGCGCTCGGCCGTGGCAAGGATGTTCAGAAAGCGCATCGCGACCGAGATCGACTGGATCGTGGTGATGCGCTTTGCGTCACCTCCGCCGGCATCCTCATCGGGGAACAGCTCGAATTCCATCATCGCCCTGGGGAGTCCTCTGCCTCGGGTATCCCGCCGGCTGTCAGGGCCGCGCGCTCTGGCGTGACCTTAGTGCGTCAGCCGGCCTGCGGTAAAGGGCTATGGCCGCGCAGCTGAATTGACTTGCATGACACGTTATGCAATGCGGAACGAGTCATATGCCGCCAGCTCCCTCGCCCGCCTCCGCATGTGCTTCACCAGAGATCGGGGAACACCATGCCGAACAGATATCCCGGCCGGCTGGCGCGAGGGGCCAGCCTGCTTTCCATCATCGCAGCCCTTGCGGCCGCACCCGCCCATGCGCAGGAAGAACCCGCCGAGCTGGGCACCATCTACCTCACCGGCGAAAAGCAGCTTCGCGACCTCAAGGGCACCGCCTCCTCGGTCACCCTGCTGACCGCCGAAGAGCTTGCACGCGAGAAGCCGGGCAAGGATGATGTGCATGACGTGCTGGCCGGCACGCCGAACGTCACCTATGCCGACAATGTTTCGACCCCGGTGATCCGTGGCCAGAATGCCGAGGGCCCGCATACCGGCGCCACCGCCTTCTTTGCCGGCGCCCTGCCGCGCGCCACGATCAATCTCGACGGCCATTACCTCAGCTGGGCCGAGCTGTATTTCGGCGGCGCCGCCACCTGGGATGTCGAAAGCGTCGAGGTCTTCCGCGGCCCCCAGACCACCAGCCAGGGCGCCAATGCCATTGGCGGCGCGATCATCGTCAACACCAAAGACCCGAGCTGGACGCCCGAAGGCGCCTACCGGCTGGAATTCGGCAATTACAAACAACGCCGGGCGTCATTCGCCTGGTCGGGGCCGATCAATGACCAGCTGGCGGTGCGCGTCGCGCTGGACTATTCGGCCCGCGACACCTTTATCGACTATGTCAGCCCGCGTTTTACCCAGAACGAGATCGGCCAGGATTTCAGCAATCTGACCGGGCGGGTGAAATTCCTCTGGGAGCCAGCCGATATCGACGGGCTCTCGGTGAAACTCACCTATAGCCGTGCCGATGTGACCCGGCCAAGCGCCGAGGGTGCCGCACCGGATCCGGAATACAGCGATCTGCGTTCGACCACGATCTGGATGCCGGGCTGGGATCAGGTCACCGATACCGGCATCATTGATATCGACTACGATCTCGGCAACGGCATCTCGCTGAACAACAAATTCGAGATGTCTTCCTCGACGGTCGAACGCCGTGTCGGCACGCCGACCGCCGGCGACGCGAATATGTGGCGCGACAATTACTCGAATGAAAGCAAGCTGACCTTCGGCACCCCCGAGGATGTGCTTTCCGGCGTGGCCGGGCTTTACATCGCCTATGCCGATCAGGATGAATGGCTGAACCAGGGCGGCATCTCGACCTTCAACGACAAGAAGAACCAACTGGGCGTTTACGGCGAACTCAGCTGGCGCATCGACCAGCAATGGACCCTGACCGGCGGGCTGCGCTATCAGCGCGACCATCTGCGGCGCCAGGGCGATGTTTCGCCCTTCTTTGCCAATAGCGATGTCGATTACGAGCATACATTCGAGGAAGTGCTGCCCAAGCTCGCCCTGTCCTATGCGGCAACTCCGGACTGGACGCTCGGCGCGGTGATCTCCAAGGGCTATAACCCGGGCGGCGTCTCGCTGGATTTCCAGGGCACAAAATCCTGGACCAAATTCGATGCGGAAACCGTGTGGAATTACGAGCTGTTCAGCCGCGCGAACCTGATGGAAGACCGGCTCTTCCTGACCGGAAACCTGTTCTACATGGATTACAAGAACCAACAGCACAGCATCTCGCAGCTGGTTGGCGGCATGACCCACGTACAGACGGTGAATGCGGAAAAGGCCAATGCTTACGGGCTTGAGGTTTCGATGGATTACCGCCCCATCGACACGCTGACGCTGCGGGCAAGCGCCGGGCTGCTGAAAACCGAGATCAGGGAAATGTCGGCCTTCCCGGGCTGGGAGGGCAATGATTTTGCCCGCTCCCCCGGCAAAACCATTTCGCTGGGGGCCCAATGGGATGTGACCGACCGCTTCTCGCTGGGCGGCCAGGCGCGGTTTACCGATGGATATTATTCCAATACCGCCAATACCCCGGCCTATGAGGTGGACAATTACACCCTGGTCGATATCCATGCCAGCTATAAGGTCCGGGACAATCTCGAAGTCTATGGCTTTGTGAACAACCTGTTTGACGAGCGTACGCCCACTTTGCTGGAACCGGCGCGCGGCACGGTCTTGTTCACGCAAGGCTCGATGACCTCGCCCCGGATGTTCGGCATCGGCATTCGCGGCACGTTCTGAGCCGCGCGCACAGACACCATGACCGGCCCGGACCCGGGCCGGTCATTCAATGAAAGACAGGCAGGGCGATGAAGCTCCGACCGAAACTCTGCATCGGCATTTCCCTTGCGCCAACATGGCTTTCGGGTGAGGGCTGGCGCCTTCCCGGCAGCGGTATCGAGGGGCTCTATTCCAGCGATTTCGCGCTGGCGACCGCCCGGGCGGCCGAGGCGGCGCATCTCGATTTCGTCTTCCGCCCGGATGCGAGCTTTCTGCCGCTGCCGGTGATGGAGCAGTCCTTCGGCTTTTCCAGCCTGGACGCGACGCTGCTGATGACCTCGATCGCGCGCGACACGGCGAAAATCGGGCTGATCACCACGATTTCCACGACATTCGGCCATCCCTATCTGGCGGCCCGTCAACTGATGTCGCTGCATTGGCTGAGCCAGGGCCGCGCCGGCTGGAATGTGGTTACCGCCTTGCAGGGCAATGAGAATTTCGGCGTCTCCGAGATGCCCTCGTCAGAGGCCCGCTATGCCCGCGCGGCCGAATTCACCGAAGTGGTGCGCCGGCTCTGGGCCAGTTTTCCGGCGGATGCCCTGCTGATCGACCGCGACGCCGGGCGCTATGCCGATACCGATCTGATCCTGCCGATCAACCATCGCGGCCCGGGGTTTGAGGTTCAGGGGCCATTGAACCTGCCCGCCTTTCCCGGCCCTGGCCTGCCGCTGATGCAGGCGGGCGGCTCGGCCACCGGTGTCGATTTCGCCGGTCAGGTCGCCGATATGGTGTTCGGGATGACGCCGGATCTGGCCTCGGCCAGCCGGATGCGCGAGGCGCTTTCCGCCCGCGCCCTGGCGCATCGGCGCGCACCGCAGAATGTGCGGCTCTTGCCGGGCCTCAGCCTCTATCTGGGAAAGTCACGCGATGAGGCCCGCGCTTTGTTTCAGGCCAATCACCGCCGCGTCACCCGCGCGCAGCGCATCCAGCGGGTGCAGGAGGCGACCGGCATTGACCTCTCCACCTGGCCCGATGACCGTAAGGTGACGCTGGCCGATCTGCCGAAAGCGCATAATTCACAGCGCTCGCCCAGCCATTGCGCGCTGCTCAGGCATATCGTCGAGGCCGACAGCCCCACCGTTGCGCAGCTGCTGGCGCGGCCCGAGATCCTGTCCTCGGTGCATTGGCAGATCATCGGCACGCCCGAAGATGCCGCCATCGAGATCGCCGCCTGGCATGAGGCCGGCGCAATTGACGGCTTTATAGCCGTGCCGGGCGGCGCGCCGGAATCGCTGCGCCTGACGCTGGAAGACCTTGTGCCGCGTCTGGTGGAAGATGGCCGCTTCCGCCGGAATTACCAGGGTCAGACGCTGTTCTCGCATCTGACCGAGGAATGACCCCGCCCGGCCTGGCCGGACGGGACGGGTTTCAGCGCTCTGCCGCCGCCAGCGCCTCGGCTTTCGGGACCGAGAGCCAGACCGCCAGGATGAACCCGGCCACACCGCCAAGGAGTTTGCCAAGGATCAGCGGCGCGATCAGCGTCGGCTGGAAATTCGCCGTGAAAGCAAGGTGATCGCCGAAGGTGAAGGCGGCGCAAACGGCAAAGGCAATCGCCACAACCTTGTCGCGCGGCCGCATCTTTTCGACCAGGCGGAACATCGCAAGGATATTGGCACAGGCCGCCAGCAACCCCGCCGCACCCTCGGGCGCCACGCCGATCTTCGCGCCCAGCACCTCCATCGGTTTCGCGAGGTATTTGGTCAAAAGGTAGACCATCGGGAAGGCGCCGGCGAGCATGATGCCGATATAGCCCGCCACTTCCAGCGCGCGGAACTGGTCGGCCTCATCCGCGATGATCGGGTCAAAGCCCCAATACCCGAAGACATTGGTGAAGAAGCCGGTGAAATATTCAACAATCGAGGCCACCAGCACCAGGGTGATCCCGGCATACATGATCTTTCCGAACCAGAGAAATCCGGTGATCATCGCATCCGGCGCAAAGCGCAGCCCCAGGGCAATTGCCACGCAGAAAATGATCAGCGGCAACAGGTTGCGGAAAATCTCGCCAAAGCCCAGCGTCAGGGCGAAGCTGGCATCAGATGCGGTCGAGACATCCGGGCGGATATCCAGACCCGACAGCGCAATCACCGTGCAGGAGATCAGCACCCCGATCGGCACCGACAGGATCCCCGACATGATCCCCAGCGCCATATATTTGTGGTCCGCCTTTTTCAGCATGGCGAGGCCCACCGGGATCGAGAAGATGATCGTCGCCCCCGACATGAAGCCCACCACGGTCGCAATCGTCCAGGCCTCACGCGTCTGCGCCAGGCTGTCGGCCAGCTGATAGCCGCCCATATCGCCCGCGATCACCGTGGTCGCGGCAATCGACGGGTCGGCTCCGACCAGCGCGAACAAAGGCCCGGCGGCGAATTCGATAAAATGTGAAAGATAGGGGATCGCGGCCATGATGCCGGCCACGGGAATAAAGATCGGGCCGATGGAATGCAGACCTTCGGTGAACTCTTTTCCAAGCCCCTTTTCAGGGTCGTGGATCGCGGCAATCGCACCGAGAACGGCGCAGACCATGATCAGCCAGATAATATATGTTCCAATGGAAGCCATTGCTGTCCCTCCTGTTGATTATTGTTTTCATTGATAAAAGGCCGGACCACGACGGGCCCGGCCTTTGGGTCTTATGCTTTGACGCGTAACGAGCCCGGGTCGTAAAGCGGGTCGAGATGCAGTTTCGCGGGCCAGGTCTCATTGGCGACGACCAGCTCATAGCGGCCCGTTTGCAGGAAGGCGTCGCTGACGCCCTCATCATTGCGGACATAGCCAAAGCCGATGGGTGTTTGCAGGCTGTAACCATAGCCTCCGCTCGTCAGATAGCCGACCGGAACGCCATCCCTCAGGATGGTCTCGCGGCCCAGCAGCACCACATCGGGGTTGTCGGTGGTGAAGCCCGCCAGCCGTTTCACCAGCGGCGCCGCCGCCGCCGTCACACAGGCCGCACGCCCGATGAAATCGGTGCCGGATTTCAGCTTGACCGCCCAGCCCAGACCCGCCTCGAACGGATTGTCATTCGGGGTGATATCCGAGCCCCAGGCACGGTAGCCTTTTTCCAGCCGCAGGCTCTCAATCGCGCGGTAACCGGTCGGACGGATGCCATGCTTCGCGCCCGCCGCCATCAGCGCGTCGAACACATCGCCGGTGCCGGCAAGGGGCACATGCAGCTCCCATCCCAGCTCGCCCACATAGGTGACCCGCAGCGCGCGGACCTGGTGGCCGGCAATGTCCAAAAGCCGCACCGCGCCAAAGGGGAAACCGGCATTCGACACATCCGCGCCGGTAACCGAGGCCAGCACATCGCGTGCCTTCGGCCCCATCAGCGACAGCGTGCCATAATCCTCGGTGACATCGCGGATCGCCACATCGCCCAGAGGCAGATGTTCGGCAATCCAGGCGAGGTCATGGGTGCGGGACCCCGTTCCGGTCACGATATAGAACCGGTCCTCCGCCAGCCGCGCCACGGTCAGATCGCATTCGATACCGCCGCGCGAATTCAGAATCTGGGTATAGGTCAGCCGCCCCGGCGCTTTCGCGACGGTATTCGCACAGATCAGCTCCAGCGCCGCCGCCGCCCCTGCCCCCGTCACCTCATATTTCGCGAAGGACGACTGGTCGAAAATACCGACCCCTTCGCGTACCAGCCGGTGCTCGCGGCCCACGGCCCCGAACCAGTTCTGACGGCCCATCGAATAGATATCGCGCGGCTCCTCACCCTGGCCTGCGAACCAGTTCGGTCGCTCCCATCCGAGTTTCGATCCGAACACCCCGCCATGATCTTTCAGCCGCGCAAACAGCGGCGAGGTGATGCGGGGCCGCCCGCTCGTGTATTCCTCATGCGGGAAGCCGATGGTGTAATGCTTGCCGTAAGCCTCGAGCGTGCGTTCCTCGACCCAGGCCCGGTCGCGGTGCAGCCCCGAGAAGCGGCGGATATCGACCGACCAGAGATCCAGCGGCGCCTCGCCCCGCATCACCCATTCCGCCAGCGCCCAGCCGGCGCCGCCTCCGCTTGCGATGCCAAAGGCATTGAACCCCGCGCCCACGAACATATTGGCGCATTCCGGGGCGAGGCCGAGGATGAAATTCCCGTCCGGCGTGAAGCTTTCCGGCCCGTTGATCATCTGCTTGAGGCCGGTTTCGGCAAGCTTCGGTACCCGGGCGATGGCTTGCGTCATATGCTGTTCAAAATGATCGAAATCATCATCAAACAGCTGGAAGGCGAACTGATCCGGCACATCGCCGCCGGGCAGCCCCGTATGCCAAGGTTGCGGGTTCGGCTCATAGCCGCCCATCACCAGACCACCGACTTCTTCCTTGAAATAGGTGCGCCGGTCCGGGTCGCGCAGCGTCGGCGCATCCGAGGCCAGGCCCTCGATCTTCTCCGTCACGATATATTGGTGTTTCACCGGTTGCAGCGGCACGTTGACGCCCGCCTTCGCCCCGATCTGCCGCGCCCATTGGCCGCCGCAATTGACAACCTTCTCGCAGGCAATCACGCCCTGGTCAGTCTCGACCGCCGTGATGCGGTTGCCGTCCATCTGAAAGCCGGTAACGCGGACATTTTCCACCAGCTTCGCGCCATGCATCCTGGCGCCTTTGGCCAGCGATTGCGTGATATCCGAAGGGCTTGCCTGCCCGTCGGTCGGCAGCCAGGAGGCGCCAACCAAATCCGAGACATCCATCAGCGGCCACATCCGTTTCACCTCTTCCGGCGAGACGAGATGCATCTCCATACCAAAGCTTTTCGCGGTGGTGGCAAGGCGGCGATATTCGGTCCAGCGATCCTCATTGGTCGCCAGCCGCAGACAGCCGGTCATCTTCCAGCCGGTCTCAAGCCCGGTCTCGGCGGCAAGGGTCTTATACAGATCAACGGAATATTTCAGAACTTTGGTGATCGAGGCCGAAGACCGCAGCTGCCCCACCAGCCCCGCCGCATGCCAGGTCGATCCCGATGTGATCTTGCCCTGTTCCAGCAGGATCACATCCGCCTTATGGTCGCGCGCCAGGTGATAGGCGGTCGAGCAGCCGATAATGCCGCCCCCGATCACCACGATCTGAGCATGTGCGGGCAGGGTCTGCGACATCAGGATATCTTTCCGTAAAGGCTGCGGTAATGGTCCAGCGCGGTCTCAAGCCGCGCGAGGTTTTCTTCGGTATAGGCGGGGTAATCGGTGCCGGGGGCGTTCAGATACAGCTCTGACGCCATGCTCCACATCGCCTCCCGCAAGAGGCTGGCGCATTGCATCGCCGCCATGGCGCGCAAAAGGCCCGGCGAGGGATCTTCGCCGAAATAGGCCCGAAGCAGCACGCGGGTCTCGGCCTCGCTGAAACCGGCATTCGACGAGACACCGGCCAGATCGAACATCGCGGTCGAGAACCCGGCATATTCAAAATCAATCAGCCAGAGCCGGCTGCCATCATCGAGGAAATTCGCCGGAAGCAGATCATTATGGCTGAAGATGATCGGCAGCGGGATCTGCGCCGCCTCCAGTTCATCGGCAAGGCTCAGATAGCGCGGCAGGTCTGCGGTCTTGCGGCTGCCTCCTTCGCGCAGGGTGCGGGCGTAATCGCGGATCACATGGAAGGGCCAGAAGATGAAACCCGGCCCCGTGACATGGCGCCCCATCTCGCGGTGGAAATCACCGATCAGCCGCGCGACGCCTTCGATAGTACCGCGCACGTCAGCGGCGTTGAACGTATGCGCGCTCAGGTGGCGGCTGACCATCACACCCGGGCCGGCATATTCCACCGCCGGCGCGAAGCCCGCAGCCTCGGCGGCGCGGGCGGTCATAATCTCCCGCTCCCGGATCACATGGTGGAACGTGTAATCCTTGCCGAACCGCACCACATGGCCGCCCGCCGCATCCCGCACCAGCCAGCTTTCATTGCTGATGCCGCCCAGCAGCGGCGCGATGCTGATCTCGCCCTGCCATAATGGCAGCGCCCCGATCAGCGCCGCCTTTTCCGGCGGAATTCTTGTCTCTCCGGTCATATGCCCCCTGCAGTCTTGCGCCGCATGATGGGAAAGACTGGCGGGGTCGGATCGGTTGCGTCAACAAAAATGTGGATTTATGCCCGAATTTGACTGATTACTGTGGAAGCGGGCAGAAACACCCGCCAAAGATGTGCAATCGGTCACAGGGTCAGGGCTTTTATGGATCATTCCCCCCGCCACACGCATATTCTGACCCTGCTTTCCCAGCGGGGAACGGTCGGAATCAACGATCTGGCGACGCTTCTTTGCGTCTCGGCAGAGACGATCCGGCGCGATGTGAAGCTGCTGGCCACGCGGGGCGAGATCGTGCGGATGCATGGCATGGTCGGGCTCGCCTCGGCGCTGCGCGAGGCGCCCTATGACCGGCGGATGCGCGAGAACCGGCTCGCCAAGGACGTGGTGGCGCGCCGCGCCGCCGCGACGATCCGCGACGGGGATTCGGTGATGCTGGATTGTGGCACGACGACCAGCCTGCTGGCCCGCGCGCTTTTGCAGCATCATCAGCTGACGGTGGTGACGAATTCTTCAGACATTGCCCGCACACTGGCGACGGTGAACGGCAACCAGGTCTATATGGCGGGTGGCAGGTTGCGGAGCGATAGTGGCGCCTCCTTCGGGGTCTCGGCGATAGATTTTGTCAGCCGGTTCAGCGTCGATCATGCGGTGATCTCGGCCGGGGCGATTGATGCTCTGACGGGGGTGATGGATTACGATCTGGAGGAGGCGGAATTCGCCCATGCGGTGCTGCGCTGCGGGCGCCGGCGGGTGGTGGTGACGGATGCGACGAAATTCGGAGTCCAGGGGCTGGTGCAGGTCTGTGGCTTCGGCTCGATTGACGAGGTGATCTGTGACACGCCCCCGCCCGGGGATCTCGCAGCAGCGCTGGCGGCAGCGGAGGTGACCGTCCGGGCCGGTGACTGAACCATGTCAGGGCCTGACAGCCCGCTCAGTCGCCAATAAAATCGCGCCAGCGACGGATGAGGTAATTGTGTTCGGGCATGATGGTTGACCAGACCGCGATGCGGGCGACGCGCTCCTGATAGCTGCCACCCTCACGGCGCTCGCCCTTGCGAACCACGATCTGCCCGCCGCCACCGGGAAGGTCTTCGCCCGCCGCCTCGCCGGCATACCAGAAAGCCCATTCGGCGGGGCTCAGCGTCTCGCGCAGCGGCTCGACCACCGACATGTAATAGCCCTGGCGCGCCATGATCGCGCCGGGAACACCGTCCAGCCACCAGTTAAGCCAGGCATAGGCCATATCGAGCCGCTCGCCCGACAGCGCGGCGGAAAGGCAAAGCCCGGAATGCCAGCCGCGATACCCTTCGGACGGCGCCGCATAGCGCAGGTCGCGCCCCATGGCGCGCATCGCATAGAAGGCGGGCGACCACAGCGCGGCAATTACCGGCCCTGCCCCGCTGCCCGAGGGCGTCATCAGCCGCACCGCATCCTCGGACGTCGCCCAGAAACGCGCGAAATGGCCCGAGCGGCGCAGCGGCATCAACACCGCGAAAAGCGCGTCGGTCTCTTCGATGGTCAGGTCGCCGGGATCGGCGATATCGACGAGGCCCGCCGCCCGCGCCGCCAGCGCAAGTTCGACCACACTCGCGGCAGGATCGGCAGCCAGAGCGGCGCGACCATGCCAGCGTCCGTCCAGCAGCCAGGCCCAGCTTTCGGGCTCTCCCGCCACGCGCAAAGCAGCGAGTTCCGGCGTCCAGACGAAACTGTCTACGTTATAAGTGGTTGGCAACATGGATATTTGCGGCGCGCCTCCGGGTTGTGGCTGCGCGGCAAGGCTGCGATCCGGCTGCACATAAAGCTGGCTGCCGGGCCAGGTGCCTGGCTGCCCCTGGCTGCCCCCCGGCCTCGTTCCGGCGATGGTCACCTCTGGCCAGCGGATCAGCCGCGCTGTGTCGATCGGTCGGATCGAGGCGGCTGTCCACAACAGATCGAGCGAGTGGAACCACTGATCATAGACGTCGAAACTGTCCGGAGCCATCACGCCCCGGCGCTGACAATCCAGCCCGTCCAGCACCTCGAACTGAATGCGGAACGGCAGATCGGCCTCCGCACGGGCGCAAAGCTCGGGTGTCAGCGTCGCAGGCGTTCCGATCACGCGCAGCACAGCGGCCATCAGGCACCCCCCTGATGCACCGGGATCATCCAGGCCACCTGATGCGGTGGCGGTAAAAGCGACAGCACCCGGAGCCGCGCCAGTGTCAGCCGCCCGATCCGCAACAGATGGCTGCGCATCAGGACCTGGGCGGCCTCGCCCTCGCCCCGGCCCAGATGATGCAGGATCCGCGCGTAATCCTGCAACGCGGCAAGGTCATCGGTCAGCGGAAAATGCTGCCGGAAGAGATGCGGCACCACCAGCGAGATCTGGTTGCGGCGGATCGAGGCCAGCAGGCGGGAATTCCTCAGACCCAGAAACATTTCCTGGAACATGGCCTGATCCAGCGCGTCCAGCGCCTGCGGATCAACGGCGGGAAAGGCCCGGATCAGCGCGGCGACCTGCGCCTCGAGCCCGGCCAGCCAGGCGCGATCCAGTGCCGGCAGGGCCAGGACCAGCGCCGCCGGCTCCATCAGCGCGCGCATTTCCAGCGTCTCGCGCAGGTCGCGCGCGGTCATCTGGCCGACGATCCAGTGCGATTTGCTGTCCTTGACGACAAGGCGGCGGTCCATCAGGCGCCAGAGCACCTCGCGCGCAACGGTGCGGCTGACATGGAAATGCCCCCCGAGCGCCTCTTCCTGGATCCGCCAGGACCCGAAGGGCATGGCGGCGGTGATCACCTCGCGTACCTGTTCGAAAATCCGCTCCCATGACGGCGAGCGGTCGATCTCCTCCGGCTCGCCGGTCAGAATCTGATGCAGGCGGCGCAAGGGCAGCTGCAGCGGCTCGGCCTGGCCCACTTTGTAGCCCTGGCCGCCAGTGTCACGGATCAGCCCCGCCTCGGCCAGCATCGCCAGCGCGCGCCGCACCGGTGCCCGGCTGACCCCCAGCTGACCGGCGACCGGCGCCTCTTTCAGCACGGTGCCGGGCGGGAATTCGCCCGCCCCGATCTTGCGCGCCAGGAGATCACGAATCGAGACATAGAGAAAGGCCGGCCGCGACCCTGCCGCCAGCGCCGGCATATCCGGGCTGGCCTGCATGAGGGTGGATTCGGCGGCGGTCCCGCGCATTTGCCCCGACCTCTTGTCTAACGAATACAATAGCCGCTCAGTTCCGGACAGACCCCGCCGGATTTTGCCTGCAAAACAGGCATATCCGGCACAGATCCGCGATTATGCGACCATGCGCCTTCTGTTTCCAGAACAAAATTGTGCATTGCATCCTAAGCCT
>NZ_QNHG01000002.1:1026565-1123560 GCF_003290025.1 Pseudogemmobacter bohemicus | reverse complement strand
GGGCTAAGAACACTTTGCTAGCGTGCTTGTCAGAATGACATCCGCTCCGGATAGTTCTCATCAGCGCCCGACCGGCCCCAAGAGCCGGCAGGCCACCTCCAGCAACAGGGAGATTGACCATGACGGACAGCAAGAAGACCGGCCTCAGCCGCCGGGGCTTTATCAAGGCCTCCGCAGCCGGCGCCGGCGCGGCGGTGGGGTCGGGGATCATCGGCGCGCCGATGATCTGGGCGCAGACGATCAAGGATGTCACGCTGAACCAGGTGGGGCCGTCCTATTCGGTGATCGCCGATATCTGCGAAAAGGCCTCGGTCGATCTCGGCTTCAAGATCGTGCCGCAAACCGCCGACAGCACCGCGCTGATGGCCAAGGTGGTGAACCAGCCCGAGACCATCGACATCGCCGATCTCGAATTCTGGGCGATGCAGAAGGTCTGGCGCTCGGGTCAGCTGCAGCCGGTTGAGGTGGCAAAGATCGCCAAATGGGGCGACATCACCCCGGTGATGAAGGATGGCAAGAATTTCGACGGCTCGCCCCAGTCAATGCAGGGCACCACGCCGGTCAAGGTGATGTATACCGGCGGCCCGGGCGATACCGCATTCTCGGCCAGCCCGACCGATTTCGCGACCACCATGCCCACGATCTACAACGCCGATACCGTCGGCATCCGCCCCGACCTGATCGGCCGCCCGGTGGAAAGCTGGGGCGAGCTCTTCAACCCGGAATTCAAGGGCAAGACCGCGCTGGTGAACATCCCCCAGATCGGGATCATGGATGCCGCCATGGCGATGGAAGCTCTGGGCGAGCTGACCTATGGCGACAAGGGCAATATGACGAAGGAAGAGATCGACACCACGATCAACCGCTTGATCGAGCTGAAGAAAGCCGGTCAGTTCCGCGCCTTCTGGTCGACCTTCGATGAGTCGGTGAACCTGATGGCCGGCGGCGAAGTGGTGATCCAGTCGATGTGGTCTCCCGCTGTTACGGCGGTGAAATCGCGCGGCACTCCTTGCGTCTATCAGGGGCTGAAAGAGGGCTATCGCGGCTGGGGCCTTGGCATGGGGCTGATGAGCCACCTGGAAGGCATCAAGCTGGAAGCGGCCTATGAATATCTGAACTGGTATCTCTCGGGCTGGCAGGGCGCGTTCATTGCGCGACAGGGTTACTATTCCTCGGTGCCGACGACGGCGAAAGAACAGCTCACCGCCAATGAATGGGGCTACTGGTATGAGGGCAAAGCCGCGACCGAAGACATCCTCGACCCTTACGGCGCGGTGATGGACAAGGCCGGCGCGGTGCGCGATGGCGGTTCGTTTGAATCGCGCATGGGCAATGTCGCCTGCTGGAACACCGTGATGGACGAAGAGCGCTACATGGTACAGCGCTGGAACGAATTCGTTTCGGCCTGATTTTGGGCCTGATTTCTTCCGGCGGGGTTCTGACCCCGCCGGGTTCCTCACGAGGGTAACCGATGTCGCGTTCTTCCGGGCGGTCTTCGCCGCTGACGCCCTATCTCCAGGTCGCGCCGCTGGCGCTGATCATGCTGGCCATGGTGGGCATTCCGCTGATCACCGTGCTGCTTCTGAGCTTCTGGCAATCGGACGGAATCTCGATCTACCCCGAATTCACCTGGGCGAATTACCAGCAGGTGCTGACATCGCCGGTGACGCTGACCCTGTTTCTGAACACGCTGAAATATGCCGGGCTGACGCTGATCGCGACGCTCTTGATCGGGTTTACCTGTTCCTATTTCCTCGTCTTCCATGTGCGGAACCTGAAATGGCAGATCGGGTTGTTCCTGCTGTGCACGATCCCGTTCTGGACCTCGAATGTCATCCGTATGGTGTCCTGGATCCCGTTTCTGGGCCGCGAAGGCGTCTTCAACCAGGCACTGATCTCGGCCGGAGTGATCGACCAACCACTTGATATCCTGCTTTATTCCGATTTCGCAGTGGTGCTGACCTATATCCATCTCTTCACGCTGTTTATGATCGTGCCGATCTTCAATTCGATGGCCAAGATCAACCCGAACCTGATAGAGGCCGCCCGAGATGCCGGCGCCTCCGGCTGGCAGATCCTCTGGACGGTGATCGTCCCCTTGTCGCGCACCGGCATCGCGCTTGGCGCGATCTTCGTCGTGACGCTGGTGATGGGCGATTTCTTTGTCGTACGGGTGATGAGCGGTGGGCAAAGCGCCTCGGTCGTCTCGGCGATGAAGAACCAGATCGACCAGCTTTTCTACCCCGAAGCCGCGGCCATGGCGGTGCTGCTGATCGTCGTGGTTCTCCTGATGGTCTCGGCGATCCTTCGGATTGTCGATATCCGTTCCGAACTGGCGAAGTGAGGGGTCATGGCACAGGCAACCCATAGACGCGGCCTCGGTTTCTACCTGCTGGCGGGTTTCTTCGCGCTGTTCGTGATCTTCCTGTACGGCCCGATGCTGGTGATTTTCATCCTCAGCTTCCAGGGGCCAACGGGCGGGCTGACCTTCCCGCTGCGTGGAGTCTCGACCCATTGGTTCGGCGATTTGTGGACATCGACCCGCTACGGCGATCTCGGCGGCGCCTTCCGCCGCTCGATGATACTCGGCGCCATGTCGCTGTTGATCACTGCGGTGGTCTGTCTGTTCGCGGGCCTCGCCTTCCGCAAGCGGTTTATCGGTGCGGGGCCGCTGTTCTATCTGGCAATCACCAGCCTCGTGGTGCCGGGGATCCTGCTCGGCCTCGGAATTTCGCAGCTGTTCCAGCTGCTTGGCTTCCGGCTGAACTGGTGGCTCTCGGGCCTCGGCGCGCATCTGAGCTGGACGCTGCCCTTCGGCCTTTTGATCATGTTCGCCGTGCTGAACCGGTTTGATTCATCCTGGGAAGAGGCCGCCCGCGACGCCGGCGCCACCCCCTCGCAGACTCTGCGCTACGTTACCGTGCCGATCCTCTTCCCGGGCCTGATCGCGGTGGCGCTGTTTGGCTTCACCCTGTCTTACGATGAAATGCCGCGCTCGCTCCTGACTGTTGGCGGCAAGAACACCCTGCCTATCGAGATTTCCAATATGACAACCAATGTGACGACACCCGCGCTTTATGCGATCGGCACCGTAACCTCGGTGATCAGCTTCGCGGTCATCGCGGCGGCTTTCGCCTGCATCGCCCTGATCCAGAAACGCCGTGCCCGTGCAAAGCGAGGAGCCTGACCATGTCTGACGCCAGCCGTATTGATATCAGTGGTGTCACCAAGCTTTATGGTCCGGTGAAGGCAGTGAATAATGTCGACCTGGTGATCGAGGGCGGGTCTTATTGCTGCATGATCGGCCCCTCGGGCTGTGGCAAGACCACGCTGCTCAGGATGATTGCCGGGCATGAAGCGCCCTCCTCGGGGCGGATTGCCATCGGTGGCCAGGACGTGACCCATTCCAGAACCGGCAGCCGTGGCACGGCGCTGATGTTCCAGAACTATGCGCTGTTTCCTCACCTTTCCCTGACCGACAATGTGGCGTTTTCGCTGCGTGTGAAGGGCGAGGCCACGGAGCCGCGCCGCGCCAAAGCCCGCGAGATGCTTGATCGCGTGCAGTTAAGCCACCTCGCCGACCGCCTGCCATCCGAGCTTTCCGGCGGCCAGCAGCAGCGGGTAGCGCTGGCGCGTGCTCTGATCACCAATCCCAAAGTCCTCCTGCTGGATGAGCCGCTTTCCGCGCTGGACGAATTCCTGCGGCTCCGGATGCGGGTAGAGCTGAAACGGCTGCAAAACGAACTTGGCATCACCTTTATCCACGTCACCCATACCCAGCCCGAGGCCATCGCGCTGGCCGATCAGGTCGTGGTGATGGATCACGGGCTGATCGAACAGGCTGCCAGCCCGCGTGAGATCTATAACCACCCGCACAGCCCCTATGTCGCCCGCTTCATGGGCGGCCAGAATGTGCTGGCGGGCAAAGTAGAAAGCATCTCGGGCGATGCCGCGACCGTCACCACCGCAGACGGGCACCGCCATGACCTGCCATCCGCGCCCGGTGTCACGCCGGGCGCAGAGATTCGTTTCTCGGTCCGCCGCGACCGCATTCATATCCTGCCCGAGGCCCCCGCCCGCAACGGGCTGACCGGCAAGGTCATCAATACCGAGTACCAGGGCACTTTCGTCAAAGTCGCCCTCGACACCGGCACACGCGAGGAATTCATCATCTACATGCCTGACGAGGCCTGGTTCGCCCGCCCGATCAGCGTCGGCGAGACCATCCATGCCACATGGGAGCCCGCCGCAAGCCACCATCTGAAAGGCACAAACAATTCCGCCGGAACACCTCTGGAAGACTGACACCGACACGTTAACAGGAGGCTAACATGGCCAAGAAAATCTACTGCGCCTTCGGCACCGATATCGATTCGGTCGCGGGCTGGATCGGTTCTTATGGCGGCGGCGACAGCCCGTCTGACATCCAGCGCGGGATATTCGCAACCGAGGTGGGCATCCCCCGCTTGCTGCGTTTGTTCAAAAAATACGATCTGCAGACCAGTTTTTTCATCCCCGGCCATTCGCTGGAAACCTTTCCGAAAGAAATGCGGATGATCGTGGATGCAGGCCATGAGGTGGGCGCTCATGGCTATCTGCACGAAAACCCCATCGCGATGACTCCGCAACAAGAGGAGGATGTTCTCGTCAAATCCATCGAGCTGATCGACAGGCTGACTGGCCGCCCGCCGCGCGGCTATGTGGCTCCCTGGTGGGAAATGTCGAACTCGACGGCGGCTTTGCTGCAAAAGTACAATTTCAGCTATGATCACAGCCAGGGCTACCGGGATTTCCAGCCATTCTATGCGCGTGTGGGCGATGAATGGAATGTCATCGACTATACGAAACAAGCCAAAGACTGGATGCACCCGCTGAAACACGGGAAAGAGATCGACCTCGTTGATATCGCCGCGAACTGGTATGTAGATGATCTGCCGCCAATGATGTTTATGAAAAAATCACCGAATTCGCATGGTTTCGTGAACCCGCGCGATATCGAGGAGCTTTGGCGTGACCAGTTCGACTGGGTCTATCGTGAGATGGATTATGCGGTCTTTGCCTTCACCATCCATCCGGATGTCGCGGGGCGGCCGCAGGTGCTTTTGATGCTCGAACGGCTGATCGAATATATCAACGGCCATGAAGGGGTCGAATGGGCGACATTTGAGCAGATTACCGACGATTTCCGCAAGCGTTATCCGTTTGAAGGCGGCAAACGCCCGGACGTGATCTGAGACCGGGCGCATCATGTGTTCCGCCTGTGGCTATCCCAGCCGCCCGGGCCATTGGACCGATGCCGGAGCTGTCACACCTGGCGACAGGGTGCGGGTGCGGTTCATCCGGCTGGTGGCAATCAACCGGCTGCTCGCCCCTTGGGGGCTCAAGGCCCATGATGACGGCGTGACACCCGGGTTACAGCTCTTTGCCCCGGGTGGGGCCTGGGAACTGGTGGCGGATCTGGACGGGCTCTGGTCTGCCGCCGCCAGGCTGGTCGGGACGCCGCTGGATCCGCTGTCGCCGCGCGCGCTGGACCATGGCTGAAGGTGTTGCGCAGAGGCGCCCCCGGTCAGGCTGCGCCAGACTACGCGACGAGAGAGCTGGCGATGCGAGAGCTGAAGGCGGAGCAGTCAGTGCCGGATCATGCGCCATCGGCCCAAGGATATCACCGTCAGGCCAGACGGGACCAGGCATCACGCAGTCAGGCGGTACAGGTCTGGAATCAGCATCCGACAGCGGCGAAAGCGCCGGAGCGGTGCATAAAGAAACGGCTGCAGCGGAAACCGCGCCCTCGCGGGCGCAAGGCGACGGCAGGCTGCCGCTGACCATATTGGGAGGCTTTTTGGGCGCCGGCAAAAGCAGCTGGCTGCGGCATCATCTCTATGCCGGACATTTTGCGCACCACCATATCATCGTCAATGAGGCGGCGGGTACGCCGGTGGACAATCTGCTGCTTGGCGCAGCATCCAGATTGACGGTTCTTGCCGGAGGCTGCGCCTGTTGCGAGGGGGCTGCCGCGCTGATCAGGGCCATGCGCGGGATCTGCGACGAGGCCAGTGGTCGCGATTTCGGGCAGATCGCGGGCATCTTGCTGGAGACCAGCGGGCTTGCCGATCCTGGCGCTATTGCCACGGCGGTTGCCGGTGACCCGATCCTCGCGCGCCGATTGCGGCTGAGCGAAACCCTTGTACTGGCCGATGCGCTGCACGGACAGTCTCAGCTGATGGAAGAGCCGCTCGCCCGCGCCCAGGCCGAAACGGCAGACCGCATCATCATCACCAAAACGGCCGCGGCCCCGCCGGAACAAACCGCGCGCTTGCTGGCCAGTTTGCAGATGCTGAATCCGGCGGCGCGGATCACCGGCGCAGAGCTCGGGATGCCTTGCGACCTGCCCGAACCCGGGCAGCCCTTTGACCTGGCCCCGGCCCGCGAGTCCACACCGATCAGGCCGTTTCGTCTTATAACAGGGGAGACGGAGGGATGGGTGGCACTCTCGACCTGGCTATCCGCGCTGCTCTTCGCCCGGGGCGGCGATGTGGTGCGGGTCAAGGGCGTGGTGCGCACGCCGGCAGGGCGCCTGCTGCTGCAATCGGTGCGTCATGTGATGCAGCCGCCCGAAATCCTGCCCGAGACCCTTGCCGGACCGGCACCGGAAGAAGGGGTGATTGTGTTGATCGGGCGCAATTTCGATGCGGAGATGCTGGAGCGGTCCTGGGCGCGCTTTGGCGGTTAGCGTGGCGGGCAACCGGATCAGGCCTCCCCCTGCCCGCGTTTCGCCTTCAGCTGCCTGGATTCGAACAGCGCCACCAGCACAAGGCCCAGCACCAGCGGCAACATCAGATAGAACAACCGGAACACGAGCAGCGCCGCCAACACGGTCTCGGGCGGGAATTCCGGCAGACCGGTGATCACCGCCAGCTCAAAAACCCCGATCCCGCCCGGCGCATGCGACAACAGCGCCAGCGAGAAACCGACCACAAACACCCCCATCACAACCATATATCCAGGGTTATTAGCCTCGGGCAGCGCGAAATAGAGGATGCCAGCGGCAAATAAAAGCTCCACCGGGGCTATGGTCACCTGCTTCAGCGCGATCGAGAACCGCGGGTAGGAAATGCGGAAATTGCGGATTTTCAGATCCGGCAGGCCAAGTGCCGATGAGGCCAGATAGACCAGCACGATCACCAGTGTCACCAGCGCGGCCCAGCGGACCACATAAGGCGATATATAGGCAGAAACGCGGTCGCCGAGATCCGGCGTCAGCAGGAAGGCAAAACCCAGCACGATCATCACGGCAAGGCTGAATGTGAGCGAGCAGAAGGTGACCAGCACACCGACCTCGGGCCCCGAAAGCCCTTTGGTCGTATAGGCGCGGTAGCGGATCACCGCGCCGGAAAAAGCTGATGCGCCAATGGTATGAGCCAGTGAATAAGTGGTCAGGGCGCAGCCGGCGACAAAGGGAAAACTGACCTTCTTGTTCAGATGCTGCAGCGCAATCACGTCGTAAAGCGCGAGATTGATATAGCAGGCCAGCGTGCACAGGACGATCAGGAACCAGTGCCATCTGCTGATCGCCCCGAACCCGGCCCAGAGCGCCTCCCATGACATGTCTTTCAATTCATGGGCCAGAAACCAGAAGGAAATCCCGATAGCCAGCAGGCCGATCACCGGCCAGATGAACTTCTTCCACTTCGCGCCGCCTGTCGTCGTTCCTGCCACGTGCCATTGTCCTGCTGTTTTTTGGCCCCGCCGGCAGCAAAATACCCGCCGGCAGGCTGCCCCATTGGAAACCCATTCCATGACAAGGGCAATTCCGGCTGCCCGGAAAAACGCAGAAAATCACGAAAATCTGTTTCCGGGTCACAGGCGGGCAGTCCGGGCCGGGATTTGCTGCCCCAGGGGTGCGCCGCCGTTGACCGGCTGGCGCAGGCTCAGGCCAGCTGGCCCTGATCCAGCCGCAGGGTCCGGTCCATCCGCGCGGCAAGGTCCAGGTTATGGGTCGCGATCAGCGCCGCCATCCCGGTCGAGCGCACCAGGTCCATCAGCGCGCCGAAAACCTGATCCGAGGTGCCCGGATCGAGATTGCCGGTCGGTTCATCGGCCAGCAAAAGCCCCGGCCCATTGGCCAGCGCCCGACAAAAGGCGACGCGCTGCTGCTCGCCCCCTGACAGGGCCGCCGGCCGGTGGCTGGCGCGCGTGCCGACACCGACCAGATCAAGCAGATCACGCGCCTTTGCCCCGGCCTCGCGCTTTGCCACACCATTCGCCAGCTGCGGGATCACGATGTTTTCCAGCGCGGTGAATTCCGGCAGCAGATGGTGGAACTGGTAGATGAAGCCGACATCGCGCCGCCGCGCCTCGGTGCGCATCCGGTCGGAAAGCCCGCCCATCTCGCGCCCGCCCATCACCACCCGCCCCGCATCCGGCGTATCCAGCAACCCGGCAATATGCAAAAGCGTCGATTTCCCCGCACCCGAGGGCGCCACCAGCGCCACCACCTCGCCTTTGGCAATCGACAGGCTGACGCCGCGCAGCACCTCGACTTGCGAGGGTTTGCCCCGGTTATAGCCCTTGGTGACGCCGTCCAGAACCAGTGCCTCACTCATAACGCAGCGCCTCCACCGGGTTCATACGGGCGGCGCGGCGCGCCGGGAAAATGGTCACGATAAAGGACAGGCCAAGCGCCAGCGCCACCGCCGAGATCACATCGCCCGTCTGCAGCTTTGCCGGCAGCGAATAGATCCCCCGGACCGAGGCATCCCAGACCGGGCTGCCATTGAGCCAGGCGATCCCCGCCATGACCTGATCGACATTCAGCGCCACCAGACAGCCAAGCGCCAGACCCGCAATGGTGCCGATCACCCCGGTGACCGCGCCACAGATGAAGAACACCCGCAGGACCGACCCCTGGCTCAGCCCCATCGTCCGCAGGATACCGATATCGCGCCCCTTGTTTTTCACCAGCATGATCAGCCCCGAAACGATGTTCAGCGACGCGATCAGCACGAGGATCGAGAGGATCAGGAACATCACATTGTCCTCGATATCCAGCGCGCGCAGGAACGACCCCGCAGAATCGCGCCAGGTCCAGGGATTGGCTGCCGGCCCGGCTGCGTTCAGGATCGGCAGAACGTAGTCATCCACCTTTTCCGGCTCGCGCACGATGACCTCGATTTCATCGGCATATCCCTCGCGGTTCAGAAAGCTCTGCGCCTCGGTAAAGGGCATATACATCCGCACCTTGTCGATATCGTAGCGCCCGGCGGTGAAGATATAGACGACCTCATAGGCTTTGGTACGCGGGCTGACCCCCATCGGCGTTCGGGGGCCGTTCAGCGTGATGACCCGCACCTTGTCACCCACGATCACCCCCAGATCGCGCGCCAGCACCGAGCCGAGCGCGATACCGTTGGGAAACATCTCAATATCACCGATGGAATCCGAGCCGACACCGATCCGGGGGATCTTTGCCAGTTCCTCGGGCGAGATGCCGTAAAGATCCGCACCGACGCTGCGTTCACCATCCGAGACCATCACCTGCCCCCGGATCAGCGGAGCCGCGCGTTCCACCCCCGGCACTTCGGCCACACGGGCGGCCAGCGCGTCATAATCAGCGAAACCGCGGATCTTTTGCCCGCTCGCATCGGTGCTGTCTGACGCCCAGAGCGTCACATGCGCATTGACGCCAAGGATCGTATCGACGAATTCCTCGCGAAAGCCGGCGCGCACCGCCAGCGTCACGATCAGGGCCGCCACCGCCAGCGTGATGCCGATCAGCGAAATCCAGGTCATCACCGAGACGCCGCCTTCGGCCCGGCGCGCGCGCAGATAACGCCAGGCGATCATCCATTCGAAAGCGGCGAAAGGGGCGGTTTTCTCGGCCATCTGCGCGGTCCTCATGCCAATCTTTATGATTATTGCCGGGCACCCGGTGTTTGGAATGCCCAATTTTGACGCGGAAAGTGGCCTCTGGGGCGCGAAAGGTCAAGAAAGCCTCTCGTGATCGGCGGCGGGATCGGCAGGGCCGGCGCCAAAAATCCGCGCCAGCGCCTCGGCCCGCTTGCGATGCATGATGGCATGGGTATAGCCGCGCGCGGTTTCCAGCGCATGAAGGCCCATCTGTGCCGCCATCCCCGATCCGGCCGCCACCTCCGTCAGCACCCGCGCCAGATCCTCCGCCGATCCGGGCGCCGTGATGCGGCCATTCACGCCGTCCTGCACCACTTCCAGATTGCCCGTCGTTCCGGTCGCGACCACCGGCACCGCCTGCGAAAAGGCGTCAAACAGGATGCGCGGCTGTTCGTCGCCGGTCGTCGGCACCACCACCGCATGATACTGCCCGAGCAGCGCCATAAAGGGCGCGCCATACTCCACCGGCTGCACGAGCCCCAGCCGCACATGCCGGGCCTGCGCCGCGAAAGCCGCAAGCCCCTCGCGCATCGGCCCCTCACCGATCACATCGACGGCCAGCGCGATGCCCTGCGCTTCCAGCCGCTCCAGCGCGGCCAGGAAAAGCCCGATCCCCTTTTCCGCCACCAGCCGCGAGGCCATCAGAAAACGCGGAGCGCCCTTCCCGGCCCAGGCGGCCCGGGCGACATCTTCGATCAGGATCATATCGTCGGAAATCCAGCTGGCCGGCAGCACCAGCGCCTCTCCCCCCGGCCCGACCGGCAGGCTGTCACGGTAAGCCTCGCTGGTATAGACCCCCAGCCGGGCGCGGCGCATCGACCAGCGCGCGAAACCCTCGGTCAGCCGCGCCCTGAGCCGCGCCTTGCGGCTGGCATGATCCCGGTCCGGCAGCCGCCAGAAGGCGCTTTCAGTCACCATCACCAGCGGACGGCGGCGCAGCACCGCCACCGGGTTGATCACCAGCCCCGGCGGTATCGGCCAGCCCGCGACACCGGAATGCACGATCCCGGCCTTTCCCACCGCGCGCCATGCCGCCAGCACCAGGCCCGGCAGGGCCAGAACCGCGCGCAGCGCGCCCCCCTCGGCCCGCCCGAAAGGGCGAAACCGCAGCCGGCGGCCAGCGGGCACCGGGACCCGCACCATATCCGGCCCGGGCACGGTGATCTGTACCTCCGGCGCCAGCACGGTCAGGTCGGCGATATAATCGAGATGCGCCCGCAGGTCATGCGCCCAGAGCCGGCCCAGCCAGACCGCGCCCTGCTTGTCGCGGTAAAAGGGGATCAGCACCGACAGCAGATAGGGCTGCCGGATCAGCGGCAGCGCGGCAGGATCGGGCGTAGGCGCAGCCATGATCTTACCCCCGGTCCTCAAATGCGAAACGGCCCGGGCGGTGACCCGGGCCTCTCTCCCCTCAGCGATGGGGGGCGTAGATTTCTTCGATCCGCGCCACGGCGGCCTCGGGCGTCAGCTCTTCGCTCTCGCCCGTGCGGCGCGAGGTCAGTTCGACCACGCCATTGGCCAGCCCGCGCGGCCCGACGGTGATCCGCCAGGGCAGGCCAATCATATCCATCGTGGCGAATTTGGCGCCCGCGCGTTCGTCGCGGTCATCGTAAAGCGGCTCCAGCCCCTTCGCGAGCAGCGCCTTCTCCAGGCTGGCGCAGGCCGCATCCGCCGCCGCATCGCCCTGTTTCAGGTTCACGATCCCGACCGGGAAAGGCGTGACACCTTCGGGCCAGATGATGCCCTTATCGTCATGGCTGGCCTCGATGATCGCGCCCAGGAGGCGCGAGACGCCGATCCCGTGCGAGCCCATTTCGACCGGCACTTTCGTCCCGTCTTTGGTCACGACGGTTGCGCCCATCGCCTCGGAGTATTTGGTGCCGAAATAGAAGATCTGGCCGACCTCGATGCCGCGCCCCACCTTGCGATGTTCCTCGGGGATCTGATCGAACAGAGCCGCATCATGGGTCTCGTCGGTGCGGGCATAAAGCGTGGTGAACTCTTTGCAGACGCCCGACACCTCGTCGCGATTGTCGTAATCGACCTCGCGTTGACCCAGTTTCAGCGCGGTCACGCGGTCGTCATAGAAGACCTCGCTCTCGCCCGTCTGCGCCAGCACGAGGAATTCATGCGTGTTGTCGCCGCCGATCGGGCCCGAGGCCGCCCGCATCGGGATCGCGGTCAGGCCCATCCGTTCATAGGTGCGCAGATAGCTGACCATATGGCGGTTATAGGCATGCAAAGCGGCGTCGCGGTCGACGTCGAAATTATAGCCGTCCTTCATGTAGAATTCGCGGCCCCGCATGACGCCGAAACGCGGGCGGACCTCGTCGCGGAACTTCCACTGGATGTGGTAAAGCGTCAGCGGCAGGTCTTTGTAGCTGTTCACATGGGAGCGGAAGATGTCGGTGATCATCTCTTCATTGGTCGGCCCGTAAAGCATATCGCGCTCATGCCGGTCCTTGATCCGCAGCATCTCCTGGCCGTAATCGTCGTAACGACCAGACTCCCGCCACAGATCGGCGGGTTGCAGCGTCGGCATCAGCAGGGGAATATGCCCGGCGCGGATCTGCTCTTCATGCACGATCTGCTCAATGCGTTTCAGAACCCGGAAGCCCAGCGGCAGCCAGGAATAAATGCCGGCGGCCTGCTGCTTGATCATGCCGGCGCGCAGCATATAGCGATGCGAGACGATCTGGGCTTCTTTGGGGTCATCTTTCAGGACGGGCAGAAAGTAGCGCGACAGACGCATGGCGGCCTCACTGGCGGGATATGGGCGGTATTTGCCCCCGTTCCTAGCGGCAAGCCCCCGCCCGGGCAAGAGAGCGCAGACCTTGCACCCCCGCCGATTTCCCGCAGAGTGGCGCGATTGAAGCCGGAGATTGCATGACCGACGCCGTTACCACCCTCCACATCGCCCCGCGCCATTTCTGGCTGATCGTCTTTCTGACCTGCCTGCTCGCCCTGAGCCTCCTGACGCTGGCCGTCCTCCGCCAGGTCGGGCGCAAGGTTCAGAAAACCCCCTGGGACCATCTGTCAAATGCCGCCCTGACCGGCTGGCTCATCCTGGGTTTTGCCTGGACCGGCCTGCTTTTGCTGTCGATTATGGCTGCCTATAATCTGCTCTGGCCCTGGAAAGAGACCCTCCCGGAAGCTTCCGGCTCAATGCCGCTCGGGGCGGGCGCTCTGGTGGTGGCCCTGCTGGGCGCGCCCTGGGTGATCTGGGGCACCTGGCTGAAACACCGGACGGTCGCTTTCCAGAAAGAGGGCCATATGACCGACCGCATCAGCAAAGCAGTCGAGCAGCTGGGTGCGGAGAAGACGGTGAAGGCCGGCACCGGTGAGGATGACAAAGTCACTGAGCGAACCGAGCCGAATATCGAAGTCCGGATCGGAGGCCTCCTGTCGCTGGAACGCATCGCCGAAGATTCGATGCGCTTTGATCATGGCCGCGATCATATCCGCGTCATGCAGATCATCTGCGCCTATCTTCGGCAAAATTCTCGTGCAACCAACCTTGAGCCAACCCACCCCCCTTTCAAATCCAGAACGCCTCGGCTGGATTTGCAAATCGCAACGGATGTTCTGTGCCGCCGGAAACCCGCACAAGTTGAGGTGGAGGCAAGACAGAAATATCGCCTCGACCTGCGTGAAGTGGACTTCGACGGAATGCTGCTTTCCAAGGGAGATTTTGCAGGCGCTCTGATGATGGGCTGCAGATTTGAAGATACTGATCTGCGCAATGCGAACCTAACTGCCACCAACATGTCTGGCAGCCTGCTCAGTAATGTATGGCTTGGAGAAGCGCTCCTGCTTGGCACTAATCTGAATGGCACGACAATGGCGTCCGACGGGTTCCTGGGCGCTGACCTTTCGGACCGCGTCGCGGTTATGATATCTGGCGCAATAATGCCCTCGCTCGTGATCGAGCTGGAAGAGGCTTTGGCATTCTTCGGATCTCCGGCAACGCGTCTGGGCGAGGACAATGACGGAAAGATGCTCCGCGCCGCTTTGTGGACGGCATGGGAAGCTGGCAAGCTCGGGGCGCTTCTAAAAAAGGAGGGGATGTACGTTCCGCACCCAGAACGCGTTCCGCACGAGCACCTTACGTTCCTGCATTGGGAACCTTTCATATCGTTGGATTCTGGAAGTCCGCGCCTGATCCGCTGGCGCGCTTACCACAACCTGACCGGCTGGCCCCATGAGGACTGACCTCCGCCCATTCCTCCCCTTCCCCTTGCGCCCGCAGCAATCCCCGGCAATATCACTCGTGTAACGAGCGAGAGGACTGTCATGTCACTGCCGATCCAGGCGCAGGCGAAATACTGGGGGATCGCGGGGCTTGTTCTGGTCTTGCTCCTGTGGCTGCTCGGCGATGTGCTGTTGCCCTTTGTTCTTGGTGCGGCTTTGGCCTATTTCCTTGACCCCGTCGCCGACCGGCTGGAGCGCGCGGGGTTCAGCCGGGTTGCCGCAACCTCGGTGATCGCGCTGGTCGCGGGGCTGATTTTTGTCACATTGATGCTGTCGATCATCCCGACTTTGATCCAGCAGCTGACCGCGCTGATCGAATCCGCGCCCGAGATTTCCAAAAAGCTGCAAGGCTTTCTGGTGGATCGCTTCCCCGAGCTTGCCGACCGCACCTCGACCCTGCGCCAGACCATGGCCGAGATCGGTGACACCGTGAGAGCCCAGGGCGGCAAGGTGGTCGGCGGGCTGCTCCAGACCGCATTCGGGGCGGTCTCCATCGTGCTGGTGCTGCTGGTGGCGCCGGTCGTGGCCTTTTACCTGCTGCTGGACTGGGACCGGATGATCGCCCGCATCGACGCGCTGCTGCCGCGCCAGCACGCGGCAACGGTGCGCGAAATCGCCTCCGAGATCGACGTGACGCTGGCGGGGTTCCTGCGCGGCCAGGTGATGGTCTGCCTGATCCTCGGCGCCTTTTACTCGATCACGCTGATGATGGCGGGGCTGCAATATGGGCTGATCGTCGGGGCCCTTGCCGGGGCGATCACCTTCATCCCCTATATCGGTGCGCTGTTTGGTGGCGTGCTGGCCATCGGTCTTGCGCTGTTCCAGTTCTGGGGCGAGTGGTTTTCCATCGGGATCGTGGTGGCGATCTTTGCAGTGGGACAATTCGTCGAGGGGAATATCCTCTCGCCCAAGCTGGTCGGGCAATCGGTCGGGCTGCATCCGGTCTGGCTGTTGCTGGCGCTGTCGGCCTTCGGATCGCTGTTCGGCTTTGTGGGGATGCTGGTCGCGGTGCCGGTGGCAGCGGTGATCGGGGTATTGGTGCGCTTTGGCGTCTCGCAATACCAGAACAGTCCGCTTTTCACCGGAGCCCATGCAGATACCGCGCCCCCGCCCCCGGCACCGGCCCGCAAACGGGCAGCGAAAACGCCAGGCCAGGAGCCCGGAGGCCCGGCGTGAAGAGACAGCTGGCCTTTCATCTGCCGCCGCGCGAGAATCTTGGGCGCGAAGATTACATCGTGACACCCTCGACCGCGCTGGCGCTTTGCGCGATGGATCGCTGGCGCGACTGGCCGGGCGGCAAGATGCTGCTGGTCGGGCCCGAGGGCGCCGGCAAAAGCCATCTCGCGGCGATCTGGGCCAGCGCGACCGGTGCGCCGCGCCTTGCTGCCACCGATCTTGCTGCCACTGATATTGTAGGGCTGGATCTGCCGGCGCTGGCAGCGACGGGCGCCGTCGCCATCGAGGATGCCGATCGGATCGCCGGAGACCGCGCGGCAGAGACCGCGCTGTTCCACCTCCACAACATGCTTCTGCCAGCGGGCCGCCTGCTGGTCACCGCCAAGGCGCCGCCGCGTGACTGGGGCCTTGCGCTGCCCGATCTGATGTCGCGCCTGCAGGCAGCCGCGCTGACCCGGCTGGAGGCGCCGGACGATGCGCTGCTGAACGGGGTTCTGGTCAAGCTCTTTGCCGACCGCCAGCTGCAACCGCCGCCAAGCCTGATCCCCTGGGCGATTGCCCGCATGCCGCGCTCGATCCGGGCGGCGCGCGCGCTGGTGGCACGGATGGACGAGCTGGCGCTGGAACGTGGCTGCGCCCCCGGTCTGCGACTTGCCGCCGAAATTCTGGGCGATACGTTGCCGGAATAGCCAGATGACACCATTTGGTTACACAAGAGTTACATAAACTTCACAACCCTTCCCTGAATCGCCGACATATAAGCCGCGAAATGACACAGGCAGATTTTCTCAAAACCGCAGCCCCCACGACCGTCTCTCTGCCCGAGGATGAGATCCTGGGGCCGAAACGCTTCTTCAACCGCGAGCTCTCCTGGCTCGCCTTCAACTGGCGCGTGCTGGAAGAGGCGGCGAACCCTGCGGTGCCCCTGCTGGAGCGGCTGCGCTTTCTGTCGATCTCGGCAACCAACCTGGATGAGTTCTACACCGTCCGGGTGGCGGGGCTGCGGGCGCTGAAACGCACCGGCAACAGCGTGATCTCGGAAGATGGCCGCACCCCTGCCGAGCAGCTGGAGCTGATCAATGCCGAGGCGCGGCGCCTGATGCAGGTGCAGCAGACCACGTTCAAAAAGCTGCGCGCCGAGATGGAAGAGGTCGGGATCATCCTGCTGACCCGGTCGAAACTGAATGTGCGCGATCTGAAATTCCTGGAAGAATACTTTCTTTCCAATGTTTTCCCGGTGCTTTCGCCGCTGGCCATCGACCCGGCGCATCCATTTCCCTTTATCCCGAACACCGGCTTCTCGCTGGCGCTGGAGCTGGAACGCACCTCTGACCGCCGCCGGCTGAACGCGCTTTTGCCGATCCCGCAGCAGGTGGCGCGCTTTATCCAGCTGCCGGGCAATCCGGGCCAGGACCGTTTCCTGCCGCTGGAAGAGCTGCTCCTGCTGCATCTCGACATGCTGTTCCCCGGCTTCTCGGATCGCGGACACTGCACCTTCCGGGTCCTCAGGGACAGCGATCTTGAGGTCGAGGAAGAGGCCGAAGACCTCGTGCGCGAATTCGAGACCGCGCTGAAACGCCGCCGCCGGGGCGAGGTGATCCGGCTGAAAATGTCCGCCGGGGCGCCGCCGGAACTGCGGGCACTGATCATGGAAGAGATCGACGCCGACGAGGATGAGGTGATCGAGGTGCGCGGCATGATCGGCGTCGCCGATCTGAAAGCCCTGGTGCTGAATTCGCGCCCGGATCTGCTCTGGCCGCCCTTTACGCCCCGTGTGCCGGAGCGGGTACGCGACCATGAGGGCAATATCTTCGCCGCGATCAAGCAAAAGGATATGCTGCTGCATCATCCTTACGAGACCTTTGACACGGTGATCCGCTTTCTGGAACAGGCGGCGCGCGACCCCAATGTGGTGGCGATCAAACAGACGCTGTACCGCACCTCCTGGGACAGCCCGATCGTCTCGGCGCTTTGCGAGGCGGCCGAGGCCGGCAAGTCGGTCACCGCGCTGGTCGAACTGAAGGCGCGCTTTGACGAGGCCGCGAATATCCGCCAGTCGCGGCGGCTGGAGCGGTCGGGCGCCCATGTGGTTTACGGCTTTATGAACCTGAAAACCCATGCGAAAATTTCAACCGTGGTGCGGCGCGAGGGCGACAGCCTGGTGACCTATACCCATTACGGCACCGGCAATTACCACCCGATCACCGCCAGGATCTATACTGACCTCTCGCTTTTCACCTGCGACGCCGCGCTTGGCCGCGACGCGACCAAGGTGTTCAATTACCTTTCCGGCTATGTGCAGCCCCAGGGGCTGGAGAACCTGTCAATCTCGCCGATCAGCCTGAAGCCGCGCCTCATCGAACTGATCGCGGCCGAGGCCGGGCATGCCCGCGCCGGACGTCCGGGCGAGATCTGGGCCAAGATGAATTCGGTGATTGATGCCGATGTGATCGACGCGCTTTATGCCGCCTCGCAGGCGGGCGTGAAGATCAACCTGGTGATCCGGGGCATCTGCGGCCTCCGGCCAGGCGTAAAGGGACTGTCGGAAAACATCCGCGTCAAATCCATCGTCGGGCGTTTCCTCGAACATTCCCGCATCGTCTGTTTCGGCAGTGGCTACGGCCTGCCGTCGCAAAAATCGCGGGTCTTCTTTTCTTCCGCTGACTGGATGGGCCGCAATCTCACCCGCCGCGTCGAAACCCTGGTCGAGGCCATCAACCCAACGGTGAAAAGCCAGATCCTGTCGCAGATCATGGCGGCAAACCTTGCCGATGAGGCGCAAAGCTGGGTGCTTTCCGCCGATGGCCGCTACCGCCGCGATCTGGCACCGGCTGACGGTGTGCCTTTCAACTGCCACCGCTTTTTCATGGAGAACCCGTCACTTTCGGGCCGGGGCACCGCCGGGGCCAAGGATGCGCCGCGCATCCTGACCGCGCGTGACGAAGAGCCCGGCCATGCTGCGAAACCGGCCGCAAATCCGACCGCCGGCTGAAACACGGCAGAGCATGGTGGTTGACCTGTCGCCAGCCAGGCGCAAAAAGAAGACCAGATGACCCGTGAGATGCGATGAGCCCTGACACCCAGCCCCCCCCCGCAGCCGCAAAGCATGAGGAAGAATGGGCGCCCTTCGGGCGGCCATTGTTCCAGGACGATGGGGCGCGGGCGCTGTCCAGGGTGGGGGTGGTCGATGTCGGATCGAACTCGGTCCGGATGGTGGTGTTTGACGGCGCAGCCCGCAGCCCGGCCTATTTCTACAATGAAAAGATCATGTGCGGCCTGGGCAAGGATCTGGTGACGACCGGCCATCTGAATCCCGAGGGGCGCGTCCGCGCCCTTGCCGCGCTGAAACGCTTTGCGCTGCTGGCCAGGGGCATGGATATCGGCCCGCTGACGGTGGTGGCCACTGCCGCCACCCGCGAGGCCAGCGACGGCCCCGATTTCCAGGCCGAGATTCTGCGCGCGACCGGGCTGAAACTCCATGTGGTGGACGGGCCGGAAGAGGCGCGGCTTTCGGCCCAGGGCGTGCTGCTGGGCTGGCCCGATGCGAAAGGGCTTGTCTGCGATATCGGCGGCAATTCGATGGAGCTTGCCCGCATCGGCGATGGCAAGGTCGGCAAACGGGTCTCGACCCGGCTTGGCCCTTTCCGGCTTTTGCAGCTGGAGGGTGGCGTGAAAAAGCGCCAGTCCCATATCGACCGCGTGCTGAAAGACGTGCAATCGCAGCTGAAATCCGAGGGCGAGCGGATCTATCTCGTCGGCGGCTCCTGGCGGGTGATCGCGCGGCTGGATATGGAGCGGCGGAACTATCCGCTGCTGGTGCTGCATGAATACCGCATGACACCGGAAAGCCTGCTGGACACGCTGGACTGGATCGCCGCCTCGGATCTGGCGGTGCTGCGCGCCCGCACCGGCACTTCGGCCGAGCGGATGGAACTGGTCCCCATCGCCTGCGAAGTGCTGCGCGAGCTGATCAAGGTGCTGAAACCGCGCGAGATCGACATTTCCGCCTATGGTATCCGCGAGGGGCTGCTTTATGAGCAGATGCCCGAACGCCTGCGTGAACGCGACCCGCTGATCGAGGCGGCGCGGATGACCGAACGCAGCCAGGCCCGCATCCCTGGGCTCGGGAAGAAGCTGTTCGAATTCCTGCTGCCGCTGTTCAAAGGCGAAAGCGAGGGGCAGATGCGGCTGATCAAGGCCGCCTGCCTTTTGCACGACACCACCTGGCGCGCGCATCCCGATTACCGCGCCGAGGCCTGTTTCGACAATGCGACCCGCGCCAATCTGGGCGGGCTGGACCATCCGGGCCGGGTTTTCCTGGGCCTCGCCTTGCTGCATCGCTATAAGAACAGCCGCGCGGGCAACCGGATGGAGCCGCTGTTCCGGCTGCTGAATGATGACGAGCTGCGCCTGGCCGAGGTGCTGGGCAAGGCTTTGCGCTTTGGCGCGATGTTTGCCGCCGGCGATCCGGCCCAGGCCGGACATCTGACCTGGGCGCCGAAAAAGCGCCTTCTCGGGCTGGAGCTGACCAAAGACGGCCAGGACCTTTACGGCGAGGTCGCCCAGGCGCGCTTTGCCTCGCTGACCACCGCGCTGAAGGCAAAGGCCAAAGTCACACAGCCAGGCGAAGCCTGAGCGGTGCCAGAGCCAGAGCCCGTGCCAGAGCCTGAAACCGTGCCCGAACCCGCGCGCATTCTGCCGGCAGAACTCGCGGACGGTGCCGATATCGCCGCGCTCTGGGCGCCCTGGGTGCGCGACACCGCGATCACTTTCGCGCCCGAACCGCGCAGCGCCGCCGAGGTCGCAGCCCTGATCCGCGACCGCCAGGCGGCGGGTCAGGGTTTCTTTGTCGCCCGCGCGCCTGCAGGCGGTCTGCTGGGTTTCGCCACCTACAGCCAGTTCCGCGCCGGCGCCGGCTATGCCCGTTCGATGGAACATACGGTAATCCTCGCCCCCGAAGCGCGGGGCCTGGGCGTCGGTCGTGCCCTGATGCAGGCAGTGGAATCCCATGCCCGCAGCGCGGGTGCCCATATCATGGTGGCTGCGGTTTCCGGCGAGAATCCCGGGGCGCGGGCCTTTCACGAAACGCTTGGCTACACGCTTGCGGGCACGATCCCGGGCGCCGGGTTCAAATTCGGCCGCTATCTCGATCTTTTGCTCTTTTCCAAAGAGTTGTGACGCGGGAAGAGGGGCCGATATGAGAATGTCGTGAAAGCAGAATATTCTCACCGGACATTCCTCTATTCCCATTATATCCTTTCGCCATGTCGATCTGGACCCGCATCTCCGAGGCCCTCGCCGCCCTTGTCCGGGGCGAGCCGCTCTCTGTTGTCTTCGACCGGCTGCGCGGCGGCACCAGCCCCGAGAACTCCATCGGCTTCACCATCGCGGTGATCGCGCTTGGCGCGAAAATGGCCAAAGCGGATGGCGAGGTCTCGCGCGAGGAGGTCACCGCCTTTCGCCGCATCTTCACCGTCCCGGATGGCGAAGAGGCCCATGCCGCCCGCGTCTTCAACCTGGCGCGTGAGGATATTGCGGGCTTTGATTCCTATGCCCGCAAGATCGCCCGGCTGTTCAACCCCGAAGGTCGCCGGCTTTGCGCCGATGACCATCATGTGCTGCTGGATGTGCTGGAGGCCCTGTTCCAGATCGCGCTGGCCGATGGCAGCTACCACCCCGGCGAGGATGAGTTCCTGCGCCATGTGGCGGGGATTTTCGGGCTGGATGACGGCTGTTTCAACGCGGTCCGCGCAAGGCTGGTCGAAGGGGCGCCGCGCGATCCGCATGACGTCCTGGGAATCCCCTATGGCGCCAGTATCGACGTCGCGCGCACCGCCTGGAAGCGCCTCGTGCGCGACACCCATCCCGATGTGATGACCGCGCGCGGCGTTCCGCCCGAGGCGGTGCATCTGGCCGAACGCCGGCTGATCGCCATCAATGCCGCCTGGGAGGAACTCTCGGGCCGGCTGGCGGCCTGACTGCCATGACCACATCAGACCGCCCCAACCTGCGCATCGCCACCTGGAATATCGAATGGTTCGACAAGCTGTTCGACGATCTCGGCCATGGCTATGAGGATGATCGCCCCTCGGCCCGCTACGGCATCAGCCGCGGCGCGCAGCTGGGGGCGCTTGGCATCGTCTTCACCGCGATGGATGCCGACGGGATTATGATCATCGAGGGGCCGGACACCACCTCCCGCCGTTCGACCGTGCGGGCGCTGGAATGGTTCGCCCAGAAATACGGGCTGCGCGCACGCCGGGTGGTGCATGGGTTTTCTTCGGAAACCGAACAGGAAATCGCCTTTCTCTATGATCCCGACCGGTTGCAGGTGCGCCATGCCCCGATCGGCGATCCGACCGGCAAACGCGGCCCGGCGGTGGATGCTGACGAGGCGCCACGCTTTGACGGCACCTTCCGCTACGACCTCGACACCGATCAGACGCCCGACACGATCCGCTTTTCCAAACCGCCGCTTGAGCTGGCGCTGACCATGCCCTCGGGCCGGAGCCTGCGGCTGATCGGCGTCCATGCGAAATCGAAAAACCCGCATGGCGCCACTGACGAGCCCTCGCGCATCCGCATCTCGATCGAGAACCGCCGCAAGCAACTGGCGCAATGTATCTGGATCCGCGCCCGCGTCACCGAACATCTGGCGCGCGGCGAGGATCTGATCGTGCTGGGCGATTTCAATGACGGGCCGGGGCTGGATGAGTTCGAGAAACTCTTCGGCCGCAGCGGGGTTGAAATCGTGCTGGGTCAGGACCGCGAGCCGGCGCAGCGCCTGTTCGATCCGAATGCCGATATGGCGCTCTGTTCGCGCTTTGGCTTTTGCCCGACCACGGCACGCTTCTGGCTTGCGCCGCAAAAGCGCTGGTTCGAGGCGCTGCTGGATTTCGTCATGGTCTCGCCCGGGCTGATGACGCCGCTGCCCGAATGGCGGATCTGGCATCCGTTCCAGGACCCGCGCATCATGGCGCTGCCGGACCTGCGCGAGGCGCTTTTACAGGCCTCGGATCATTTTCCCGTCACGGTCGATCTGGCCGTGTAAGGTGGCGGGGCAAGGTGGCGGGGGCCCGCCGCCGCAATCTGTTGTGAATTGCGAAACCCGGCCGGGGCGGGTGATACTGCCCCGGCCCCGGTTGCGATGCCCGCAGGAAAGGACAGCCCATGCGTTTTGATTTCATGCGCCCCGGCCCTCTGTTTCGCAGCATCCGGCGGCGCCGGTTCGGGTCCACAGGGATTGGGTTGCCCAGGATTGGATTGACCGAGATCGGGCTGGCGCTGTGCCTTCTGGCTCTGGCGCCGCTGCCTCTGCCGCATCTGTACCCGCTCCATGCCCAATCCGCCCCGGATAGCTCCGAAAGGGAGGCAGAGACCGAAAAGGGCTTCTCGCTGATCGAGGAAGGGGCAAAGCTGCTTCTGCGCGGGCTGATGAATGAGATGGAACCCTCCATCGCCGAGCTGGAGGGCGCCCTTCGTGAGATCGCCCCCGAGATCGAGGCCCATATCGACGCGCTCGGGCCGCAGCTGAGCGAGCTGGCGAAGCTGATGCAGGATGTGAAGAATTACGACATGCCGGTCATGCTGGAAAATGGCGATATCCTGATCCGGCGCAAGCTGCCGCTGCCGCCGGAAGGCCGCGAGGGCGGGCGAGACGGCGAGACCGCGCCTGAAAGACCCGCGCCGCGCGGCCCGCCGCCGGCCCCCGGGCCGAATGGCGAGATCGAGCTGTAATCCGGGCGGCTTGCCCCGGAAGGAGGCCGCAGGACAGGTCAGAATTCCCCTGTTGATCGAATCGGGGCAAAAGTTAATTATTCGTTTGTCTCAATCACCGGCAGCCTGCTGGCAGGGAAGTCGTCGTATGTCGTCGCCAGAACCCGCATATGCCAGCCCGTTCCCTTGCCGGAACAATCACTGGCGCCGCATCCTGCAGGTGACCGCACGGGTCGTCTTCTGTGTCACAATGCTGTTCGTTTTTCATGGTTTTCCAGTTGCAGCCGAGACCGGGGCCGTGAAACAAGACGGTGGGTCGCAAGCCGGCGGAGCGAAGAAGATGAGCCAGACCATCCCTGTCTTCTGCACAATCGCCGGGCGTGTGGATGGTGATAATGGCCGCATCGTCTGTTCCGAAATGCTGTCCGCCCTTGAGGTGGCCCATCCGGGTCAGCCCTTCGTGCTGACCGATGCAACCGATGCACGCCCCTCGCTTGAGATCCGCATCCTGCTGGCAACCGACAACAATCTCAGCCTGGTACTTGGCCTGACGGGTGCGGAAGGCAGGAAACTGGAAACAGAAAATTTCTCGGTTTCTGCGATGGATCGCAAACTTACGCCACAATCGAGAAACAGTCTTTACCACCGTGCTATTGCTGAAATTCCGCTGGCGGGCTGACGCGTTTCATTTTTTCGGAGCCAATGATGTGTATTCTCTGCGCAACCCAATCCCTTACCAACACGGACCCTTTTGCGGTCTATGACAGCCATATCACAGGCACGACCGGCACGCCCCTGGCCGGGATGATGAACGAAAACCGCACTTCCGCCCCCTACACGATCGACCAGATCGCCGGCTATCTGACCGATGGCTACTGGGGCTTCAATGGCGGCTCCTGGCGCGCCTTCGATCTCGGGGCCAGCCGCACCATCACCTATTCAACCGCGATGCTCTCACCGGGGGCTTCGGCAATTGTCGAGTATTCGCTTTCGGTCTGGTCCGCAGCCACCGGCATCAATTTCGTCAATGTCGGAGCAACCCCCGCTGCATTCACTGAAAGCATGGATGTGGGAGGCACCACCTCCACCGCCGCGGCCATCAGCACCAACACCGTCGTCCAGGGCTCAATCGGGGTGGCGGGCGATAACGACGTTTACCAGATTACGCTGGTTGCAGGACAGACCTATATGTTCTCGCTTGCGCGGGCCGGCTCGTCCACCTTTGATCCGGTGCTGCGACTGCTCAACAGCTCCGGCACCGTGATCACCACGGCGGATGACCCGAGCAATGCCGGCGCCGGTGAATATATCACCTTCACCGCAACGACGACGGGCACCTATTATCTGCAGGCCCAGGATTATGCCAACCGCACCGGCGCCTATGAGCTGACCGTTCAGACCGCAGCCCAACTGACCTTCAACGATGCCGATCCAACCGGAGCCTATGCCTGGTCCGATTACACGGGCAACTCGATCACCAGATCCTTTGTCAACGTTAACGACAGCTGGGACACCCTGAACCTCAACGGATATATGCTTCAGACCTATATCCACGAGGTCGGCCATGCGCTTGGTCTGGGCCATGCCGGCCCCTATAATGGTGCGGCGACCTGGGGCACCCACAACCTTTACGACAATGACAGCTGGTCGGCGACGATCATGTCCTATTTCAATCAGGACGAGAATACCTTCGACCCGAATGGTTTCGGCTATCTGGCCACCATCATGCCGGCCGATGTCATTGCCATCCAGAACCTTTATGGCGCCGGGAGTGCGGGCTATCAGACCGGCAACTCGGTCTGGGGCCCGGGAGGCAATCTCGGCGGCGCCTTCCAGCAATTGCTGAACATGTGGGGGGGGATCACGCCCGCCAATCCCAGCATCTACGCCAATAACTCCTTTGCTTTCACCGTCTATGACACCGCCGGCAATGACACGCTGGATTTCTCGGTCTTCAGCCAGAACCAGGTCATCTCGCTGGTCGAACTGGTCTATTCCAATGTCGGCGCAGGCATCGGCAATGTGGTGATCGCGCGCGGCACGGTGATCGAGAATGCAACCGGCGGCAGCGGCGCAGATCGCATCACCGGCAATGCTGTCGCCAACCGGCTGGCCGGCAATGGCGGCAATGACTCGCTGTTCGGTGGCAATGGCAATGACACGCTGATCGGCGGGCTGGGAGCGGATTCGCTGGATGGCGGCGCCGGGCTCGACATTGCCAGCTATGCGCTCGGCGCGACTGCGGGTGTGCGGGTCGACTTCACCGCCATGGGCAGCAATACCGGCCATGCGGCAGGCGATATCTTCGTCAGTATCGAAGGGCTGGAAGGCACCACCTTTGCCGATGTGCTTGGGGGCGATGCCGCCGCCAACCACCTCTCCGGGCTTGCCGGTAACGACCTGCTGAATGCGCGGGGCGGCAATGACACGCTGTATGGCGGTGACGGCAATGACACATTGCTGGGCGGCGCCGGAGCGGATGCACTGTTCGGCGGTGCCGGGCGCGATGTCGCGGGCTATTACGTCGATACCGTTCAGGGGGTCCGGGCCGACCTGACCAATCCGGGCACCAATACCGGGATTGCGGCAGGGGACACCTATAGCGGCATCGAGGATCTGACCGGCTCGATCGGCAATGACGTGCTGGGCGGCGACGGCCAGAACAATATCCTGACCGGCATGGGCGGCAATGATGTGCTGAATGCCCGCGCCGGCAATGACTCGCTTTACGGCGGCGATGGCAATGACACGATGTATGGCGGTGCCGGAGCCGATCTGTTCCATGGCGGTGCTGGTATCGATACGGTGGCCTATAGCGTTGACACCATCCTTGGTATCCGCGCCGATATGCTGCTGGCCTACAGCAATACCGGTATCGCGGCCGGCGATACCTATGTTCTGATCGAGAACCTCATCGGCTCGAACAACCATGACGTGCTGGGCGGCGACAACCTTGCCAACCGGCTGGAGGGTCTGAACGGCAATGATCTGCTGAACGGCCGTGGCGGCAATGACATCCTGCTTGGCGGAGCGGGGGTCGACACGCTGCATGGCGGGCTTGGCAATGACACCCTTTATGGTGGTGTCGGCGCCGATGTCTTTGTGTTCAACACCACCCTTGGCCCGACCAATGTTGATGTGATCATGGATTTCTCGGCGGTTGACGACACGATCCTGCTGGAAAATGCGGTCTTCACCGCATTGACCGCAACCGGCACGCTTGCAGCCACCGCGCTGCGGATCGGCGGCACCGCAGCGGCGACGGCGGCGCAGCGGATCATCTATGACAACACGACCGGGCGGCTCTATTATGATGCCGATGGCGTTGGCGGGGCAGCTTCGGTGCATTTCGCAACGCTGAACAACACCCCGGCGCTGACTGCGGCCGATTTTGTCGTGATCTGATCTGACCGGGCGGAGCGGGCATCCCCGGTCTGCCCCCCCTGTTGAAAAGAGCCACCGTTGCGCGAGATCACGATCCTGCTCGCCAGCTATAACGGCGCCTCCCACCTCCAGGCACAGCTGGACAGCATCGCCGCGCAGAGCCACCCGGCCTGGCGGCTGATTCTGTCGGATGACGGCTCCACCGATCAGACAGCTGTGATCACCGGGCGTTTCGCCGCCACGCGGCCCGAGGGCCAGGTTCGCCTGATCCGGGGGCCGGGGCGCGGCGCCACCCCGAATTTCCGCCATCTGTTGCGCGAGGGAGGGGAAAGCGGATTTCTTGCCTTTGCCGATCAGGATGATGTCTGGCTGCCCGACCGGCTGGCGCGCGGTATGGCGATGCTGGCGGCGGCAGGCGACGGGCCGTCGATCTGCGGCAACCGGATGCGTTATGTCGATGCCCGGCTCGCGCCGCTCGGCCTGTCGCCTTTGCCGCGCCGCCCGCTGACCTTCCGCAATGCCCTGGTCCAGAATGTGCTCAGTGGCAATACGATGCTGATCAACCCCGCCGCCGCCCGTCTTTTGCAAGAGGCAGAGGCCGGCGCACCCGCATTCCCGCTGCATGACTGGTGGGCTTACCAGATCGTGACCGGCGCCGGTGGGGCTGCGCTTTACGACCCCGAGCCGAATGTTCTTTACCGCCAGCACAGCGCCAATCTGGTCGGGGCGAACCGGGGAATCGGCTCGCTGCTGCCCCGGCTGCGGCGCTATCTCGGCCGCGACTATACCGATCTCGCGCGGAAGAACCTTGCGGCGCTGAATGCGGCACGGGACCTGCTGACGCCGGAAAACCGCGCCGCGCTGGAGCTTTTCGCCCGGGCGCTGGATGCGCCCTGGCCGCAAAGCATCGCGCTGATGCGCCGTTCGGGCGTCTGCTACCAGTCGCGCATCGCGCAGACTGCCTTCTGGTTGCTGGTCGCAACCGGCCGGATCTGAACCGCGTCAGGTCACCAGCGCGAAAGAGACCTCGCGCCGGTCGTGGCTCAGCACCTCGCCGGGGCGGTCGGGCGCCTCGGTCAGATAGCCGCGAAAGGCGTGGCTCGCGCGGAAATTCACCAGCCGCACCGCGCCACCGCCGCCTTCCAGCAAGGGCGCCAGCCGCGTCAGGTCGATCATCACCGGCACCGAGCCGGCAAAGCCGCCCGCCACCTCGGCCCGGGCGATTTCCGCGCCACTGGCCGGATCGGTCAGCGAGATCACCGCCACCTCGCCCGTACCGACCACGCTCAACGGGAAATTGCACCAGAAATGCAGCGCGAGACTGCCCGCATCCGGCGTCGAATGCAGCGCAAGGCAGCCCTCGCGCATCAGCCACCAGACCGGCTCGCTCTCGGCGCGCGGATTGACGCCCCAGACCGGCATCACCCCGTCAGATGGCAACTGCGGCGCTGCCGGGGCCAGCGGCATGCCGTCGGCGGCATAGAAATCATCGCCGTAACCCTGGGCCAGCCGCAGGTCACGGGTCAGCGCCAGCAAAAGCGCGCGTTCATGCCCGGAAAACCCGCTCCAGGCCTGGCGGGGAGAGCGTTCGCGCAACCGGATCCGCGCCCGCCGCCGCTCCAGCCAGCCCGAGGAGACGCCGGTGGCGCGGAAGAGATCGGCCGTCACCCGGCCCGGCGCCTGCAGGATATCCTCGTAGCGCAAAAGGATCTGGACTGGCCGCCCCTTCAGCGCCTGCATACAGCCGGCATATTCCAGCCATATCCCCAGGAGCCGGTAGAAATCCCAGCGGAAGGGGCCGTTATTGGCATCGCCCGCATCCGCCGCCCGCTTGCGCATCGAACGCAGCACCGCGAAAGGCTCCCGCGTGACCGAGATCGCCGCCCTGGCGCCCAGCGTGCCGAGATCGCGGAAGGCAAAGATATTGCTGGGTGTTTTCTCGCCCAGATAGCGCCGCCCGGTCTTGCGGAAAATATGCGCCCGCAGGATCGCGAGTGCGGTCAGATGCAGCTTCTCACCGGACTGGCCCTGTCCAAGCGCCTCCATCAGCTGATCGGCCAGCGGCCCCAGATCGGCCTCATCGAAGATCAGGGCTCTCGGATGCGCGCCGCGCGTGACCGAGAAGCGCGGCATCTCATACAAAACGCTGTGGTTCTGATCTTCGAGTATACGGCGGACGATCGGGGCAGAAAAATCCGGCATCGCGGCACGGCCGGCGAATTCGCTCATCAAAGGCAGCCAGTGGCTTTCGGCGGCGTAGCAATAGCTGGTCCGGGGCGCGTTGAAGATATTGCCGACCGCCGTGGTCCCACCGCGCGGCATACCTCCGATAATATAGTCCAGCCCCTGCATCTGCTCCGTAACCCACTATCCCGCACCCGGGCGAATACCCGTTCCCCGCTATCAAACCGCGCCCTCCCCGGCAAGCGCGAGGGCGGATGGGGCGCCGATCCGCGTTGTCTCGCCCCTGTGGCACTGCTAGATTCGCCACAACCGGACGCAGACAGGAGCGGGAATTCATGGCCAATGCCGATGCGGCAGCGCTTTACGCCGATCTGTTGACCCGGGCGATTGCGAATACGATCTATGGCGACAATCCCCAGGACCCCTGGTCAGGCGGTGCCTATCACGCGGGCCTGCGCGAAAAGGGGCAGGACTGGCCCTCGGTCGCACATAGCATGATCGGGATGGCGCGGCTGACCAATCTGCGCAGCCTGACCGAGCGCGCCCTGGCCGACCATGTGCCGGGCGATTTCATTGAAACCGGCGTCTGGCGCGGCGGCGCCTGTATCCTGATGCGCGGCATCCTGAAAGCGCATGGAGAAACCGGCCGCAAGGTCATTGTCTGCGACAGTTTCGAGGGCCTGCCGCCACCGAATGAAGGCGACTACCCCGCCGATTCCGGCGACACACATTACACCTATGAGCAGCTGGCGATTCCGCTCGAACAGGTTCAGGCCAATTTCCGGGCTTACGACCTGCTGGACGACCAGGTGGAGTTCCATAAGGGCTGGTTTCGCGACACATTGCCAGGGCTGAAAGGGCGCAAACTGGCGCTGATGCGGCTGGATGGCGATATGTACGAATCGACCATGGACGGGCTGGTCAATCTTTACGACAGCCTCAGTCCCGGCGGGTTCTGCATCATCGACGATTTCGGCGCCATCCCTGCCTGCCGCGAGGCGGTGCTGGATTTCCGCCATGCGCGGGGCATCACCGACCCGATGAGCCAGGTCGACTGGACAGGCGTGTGGTGGCGCAAGACCCTGCCGCCACCTGCCTGACTCGGTCCACCTGACTCAGCCAGACTGAATTCAGTCTGGCTGGCGGACCATCTGTTCCGGCGTCCAGCCGCGATAGAAACGCGGATTGGCGATCTTATGCTTGCCCATCACGGCGCAAAGGCGCGTGGGTTTCAGGTAGCCCTGTTCCAGCAGCAGCTCGTTCAGCTCTTCGACAAAGTCGATAAAGGCCAGGTCGCGCGGGTCTTTGGTGCTGAAATTCTGCCCATAGCCTCGACTGGTGAAGACATCGATCAGGTTGCCAAAGGCGTAGAAGACCTCGAACTCAAAGGTCCTGACCAGCAAGGGCAGGATGTCCTGGGCGCGAATCCCCTCAAAGCCCTGTGTCGAGCAATCGTGATTGAAGAAATCCTCGTCCAGCCGGTTCAGCAGATGATGCCTGCGCTTTTCGGGGGGCAGGAAATGCCACATCAGGTTGATCAGCTTATAGGCCTCGGGCCAGCGCATATGACCGTTGCGGCCGATCACGTCGAAGGTGACAAAGGCACCCTCGTCTTCCAGCCCATCATGGATCGCCTGGAAAAGATGTTCCAGATCAAGCACATGATGCAATGCGTGATGCGCCATCACAGCGGCAAAGGGCTGGCCCGCACGCCAGGTGTTGAAATCGCATTCGACCGGGATGAAATGTGCCTCAAGCCCCAGCTCGGCCGCTTTGGCCTTTGCGCGGTCATTCTGGATCGGCGACAATTCGATCAGGTGGAATTCGAAATCCTCCACCCCTTCCTCGCGCATCCGGGCCGCGATCTGCACCTCAACCGCGCCATCGCCCGAGCCAAGGCTCGCCACCCGTTTATTGCCGGTGCGGCGGATGCGGTCGACAAAGACCGAGACGTAAAGCTCAAGGAAGTTCTTCGTGCCGGTCAGCGCCCGGTAGCGCGGGCCGAAATATTTCGTCTGCCAGTAGCTGAACATATCCGGCAGCTGGGCATGCATATTCTCGGTTTTGGCATATTGGGCGATCTGTTCCCCGATGCGCCGCTGATGCTCGGATTGCGCGTTTTCCGCCGCGTTTTCCATCTGGCTTATCCTTTTCCGGGAATCAGACTGCCGCCGGGGCGGTCACCCCGGCGGCAGGATAGCGTGGTTCAGCAGAAAGGTATCAGATTTTCGGGTCCCAGTTGCGGTAGACCAGATGCGGGTAGACCTGCTCGGCAAAGCGGCCGGCCTCCTGGATCTGCTGTTCCTCGACCGCTTCCATCGCACCGATGCAGCTGGAGTACAGCGCATCGTCATAGACCCAGTAGCCACCCTCGACCATATGCGGGATCGAGCAGCTATAGCTGTATTTGACCGCCGTATAGATATCGCAGTCGATATGGTTCAGCCGGATCGGGCCGATTTCCGGCAGGATCTTCGGCGCGGTCTCGTCGAAGAGGCCCTTCACCAGCACCAGATTGTCCTGGAGCCCGTATTTGTCGCGCAGCTTGAGGATCTCGTCATAATTGGTATCGGCGAAATCGCCCTTGCGATGGGCATCGCGATTGGCGTCGGTTTCCGGCATGCCCTCGAAGGTGTCAAAGGCGTAAACCTTTGTTTCCGGCATGATTTCCTTGCAGACCTTGGCCATGAACAACGACGAGCCGCCGCGATAGGCGCCGAATTCGACGATATGGCCCGGCGCCAGTTGCGGCAGGAAAAAGCGCAGCAGCAGGAAAATGTTCATCCGGTTGTGTTCCGAGACCACCGAACGATCACCGCCCGAGGCAATCGCGGCCCGGTAAAGCGGATCCTTGCGCACCTGATCGGCGAGGTCGCTGAACTGGAGACCCCAACCCCGCTGATAGGCGGCGCGCACATCGCGACCCTTATGTCGCCGCGGGGCGTCGGTCAGCTCCGGGAGTTTAATCATCTCGCCGCACCTTTCATTCACATGGGATATGCCATTTGCACATCGGTTAATAGAAAGGGCTTCTCCGCGCAACAGGTGCAGGGAACTCCTTACCCCGGCACAGGCCACCAGGCAGATCTCCGCCCTAAAACAGGCAAATCCGGTATGGATTGCCCTGCCCGGCCACCACTCACCTTGCAGTCCGCGATTCGCCTGGTCTATGGTCCCCCTGCCCCGGGCCGGCAGGTGGATCGGGGGTTGTTGTCCCCAGACCCAGGTTGATCATGAAAGAATGCAGCAAGTCGGTAGCCCGCAGGCTCTCGGATTCGAGGTTTGTCCGGAAGTATTTCAAGGGCAGCGGCGTCGATATCGGGGGGGCTCCCGATCCGCTGGCACTCTATGCCGAGTTCTTCCCGCTGATGACCTCGGTACGGACCTGGGACCTGAATGACGGCGATGCGCAGTTCATGGCCGGTGTCGGGGACAATACCTTCGACTTCGTGTTCTCCAGCCATTGCCTCGAACATCTGAACGATCCGCTGGAAGGGTTGCAGAACTGGGTCCGCGTGACCAAACCCGGCGGCTATGTGATTTTCGCCCTGCCCGAGGAAGATCTCTATGAGCAGGGGATTTTCCCCTCGACCTTCAACCGCGACCACAAGAACACCTTCACCATGAAGAAGGACCGCTCCTGGTCGCCGCGCTCGATCAATATGCTTGAGATGCTGTGCAGGCTGGGCCCCGATGCGGCGGTCGAAAAGGTCGAGCTGCTGGACGAGACCTATCGCTACGCCCTGCCGCGCTATGACCAGACCATGACCCCTGTTGGTGAAAGCGGCATCGAAGTGGTGATCCGCAAACGCGCGCCCGCCGAGCTGGAGGCTGCGGCACGGATTCGCGACGCCGCACAGCCCTTGCCCGAGGTGCGATTGCATCTGAACCAGTATCGCGACGACCAGAAGACGCTCAGAGCCGCCAATCCGACGAATCCGCCCTTCCTCAACGACAGCGAAATCTGACATAAGGCCGGCGCGGCCGGTCCCGTGGTGACGGGCCGCGCGTTCCGCTGTCTGATCGTGAGGGAGAGACAGATGATCAAGGTCCGCGCGAAAGCGCCGCTGCGGCTGGGGCTGGCCGGTGGGGGCACCGATGTGGCGCCCTATTCCGATGATTTCGGCGGCATGGTGCTGAATGCCACCATCTCGCTGCATGCCTATTGCACGGTGCAAAGCCGCGATGACGGCCAGGTCTCGTTCGAGGCGCTGGATATCGAGGCCGTATTCACCCATCCGGCGGTGCCGGTACTGCCGGTCGATCACGAACTGGCGCTGATCGCGCAATGCTATAACCGGATCGTGGCGGATTACTGCAAGGGCCAGCCCTTTGCCTGCACCATCCAGACCCATGCCGATGTGCCGCCGGGCTCGGGCCTTGGCTCTTCCTCGACCATGGTGGTCGCGGTAATCACCGCGATGGCGGAATTCCTGCGGCTGCCTTTGGGGGAATATGAAATCGCCCATCTGGCTTTCGTGATCGAGCGCCAGGACCTTGGCCTTGCCGGCGGCAAGCAGGATCAGTATGCGGCCACCTTTGGCGGCTTCAACCTGATGGAATTCTACGGCGATGACCGGGTGATCATCAACCCGCTGCGCCTGCGCCGCTCGATTGTGTCCGAGCTGGAGGCGGGGCTGATCCTGTATTTCTCGGGCCGTTCGCGGGCCTCGGCGCAGATCATCGACGAACAGGTCCGCAATGTGAAATCGGGCGCCACCAAATCCATCGAGGCGATGCACCGGCTGAAGGATCAGGCGCGGCAGATGAAAGAGGCGCTGCTTCTGGGCGATTTCCCCGCCTTTGGCGAGGTTATGCGCCAGGGCTGGAGCGCCAAGCGCGACATGGCCTCGACGATCTCGAATGACGGGATCGAGGCGGTCCTGGACTCCGCGATGGCTGCCGGCGCGCATGGCGGCAAGATCTCGGGCGCAGGTGGCGGCGGCTTCATAATGATCTCGGTCCCGCCCGAGCGCAAACCCACCGTGCTGCGGGCGCTGAAAGCCCATGATGGCACCGTGTTCAATTGCACATTTACCAGTGAGGGGGCCCAGGCATGGACCGTGCGATAGAGGATTTCATCGAGGCCGAATTCCACGCCTCGCGCCAGACCATCGCCGCCCTCTATGAGGACCGCGCCTACCGCGAGGCGGCGGCGGCGGTGGCGGATCTTTACACAGTCAGGCTCAAGGCAGGGAACAAGCTCTTGTTTGCCGGCAATGGCGGTTCCGCCGGCGATGCGCAGCATATCGCGGGTGAATTCGTGTCGCGCTTTCATTTCGACCGTCCGGGTCTGGCAGCGATCGCGCTCTCGACCGATACCTCGATTATGACCGCGATCGGCAATGATTACGGCTATGAGCGCGTGTTCTCCCGCCAGGTCGAAGCGCTTGGCCAGAAGGGCGATGTGTTGACGGTACTGTCGACCTCGGGAAATTCGCCGAACATCCTGAAAGCCATCGAAGCGGCGAAAGAACGCGGCATCACCGTCGTCGGCATGACCGGCGGCACCGGCGGCAAAATGGCGGGGCTGTGCGACCATATCCTGATCGCGCCCTCGCCGGTGACGCCGCGCATCCAGGAATGCCATCTGGTGACCTATCACCTGCTTTGCGCCCTGGTCGAGGCGCGGATGTTCGGCAAGCTCGCATGACGGCAAACCCGGCGGTCAGGCAGGCGGTGCTGCTCGTGGGCGGCCTCGGCACCAGGCTGGGGGTGCTGACGAAAACCACGCCCAAGCCGCTGCTGCCGGTCGCCGGCAGGCCGTTTCTGGATACGCTGGTGACCTGGCTCGCCCGCGCGGGGGTCGAGGAGATCATCCTCTCGACCGGCTATCTCGCCGGCAGTTTCGAGGGGTTCATCCGCGAGGGAGAGACCTCGGGTCGCTGGCATGGACCGACCGGACGCCCCGTCACCCTGCGCGAAAGCCGCGAGGAGGAACCGCTGGGAACCGGCGGCGCGCTGACCTTGCTGAAGGGTCAGCTGGACGCCCGGTTCTTCCTGGTGAATGGCGACAGTTTCTTTGGCTGCGATCCGGTCCAGGTCGCCGCCCTGGCCGAGACCCTGCCCCGGGGCCATGCCGTGATGACCACCCGCGCCGTTCCCGACACCGCCCGTTTCGGCCGGGTCGAGGCCGATGCCGCCGGTCTGGTGACCGGTTTTCGCGAAAAGGGCGTTGCGGGTCCGGGCCAGATCAATGCCGGGCTGACCGTGCTGCCGGCCGAAGTGCTGGACCGCATCACCGCCCTGCCCTGCTCCATCGAGCAGGAGATCTATCCCGCGCTGGCGGCTGCGGGTCTGCTGCATGCCGTGCCGCAAGAGGGGTTCTTCATAGATATCGGCCTGCCCGAAACCTATGCTGAGGCGCAGACAGCGCTGCCCGCCGCCACCCGCCGCCCGGCGGTGTTCTTTGACCGTGACGGCGTGCTGAACCGCGATTCCGGTTATACGCATCGCATCAGCGATCTTGAGCTGATCCCCGGCGCCGCCGAGGCCGTCGCCCTCGCCCGGGCGCAGGGCTTTCAGACCGTGGTTGTCACCAACCAGGCCGGGATCGGGCGCGGGCTTTACAGCGAAGCCGAAATGGATCTGTTCCACCAGGCGCTGAACGCGGCCCTGCGCCGTCACGGCGGCTGGATCGACGCCTTTTACCACTGCCCCTTTCACCCCGAAGCGCAGATCGGGGCGCTGCGCCACCCTGACCATCCCGACCGCAAGCCCAATCCAGGCATGATCCTGCGCGCGGCCCGGGACATGGATATCGACCTCACCCGCTCCTTCCTGATAGGAGACCGCGAAAGCGATCTGCAGGCCGCCCGCACGGCGGGGATCCGGTCCGGCCTTTTCCAGGATGGACGGCTGGATGATGTGCTGCAGGATTTGTTGAAGACCGCTCACCCGCTGGGCTCGCCCTGAGGCGAGAACCGGAAGCGCCAATCAGAAGCGATAGCCAGATGACGAAACCCGCCGAGACCAGGAAGAAATCCGACCGCAAAGCGGCCAGGAAAGCGCAGGCCGACGGGGTGCAGAGCGAAAAGGTTGCAGCCTTTGCCGCCGCCTCTGCGACGCTGGGTGCCGGTCCGGGAAAAGCCAGAGCTGAAAAGACGGGGGCCGGGAAAACGGGGCCAGGCAAAACCAAAGCCGACACGCAGAAAACGGCCAAAGCTGCGGCCAGCCAGGCGACAGCGCCGCATATCCCCACACGGCGCAAACCCGCACCGCTGCCCGCCGGAAAACCGGCGACCAGCGCCCTTGCAAAACCCGTCACCGCAGCGCCTGCCCGGCGCGCGACCACGCAGCCGGTTGCCGCCGGGCTTGTCGATCACCTTCTGGGCGAGGCGATGCGGGCCGGACGCGACCATGCGACCGAAGTTCTCAGCTGGCACGCACATTTCCCCTTTGCCCGCGCGCTGATCTCGCTGCTGGAGCCGCGCCTCGTGGTCGAGCTGGGCGTGCATAAGGGCGATTCTCTCCTCTCCATGGCCAGCTCGATCCGTGATCTGGGCCAGACCGGCCGGGTGATCGGCATCGACACCTGGGGCGGCGACGACCATGCCGGCCATTATGACGGCGATGCGATCCTGCCCGATCTGATGCGCCGTGCCGCGCAGTTCGGGCCCTCGCTCACGCTGCTGCGCGCGACCTTTGCCGAGGCGCTGGCGGGCTTTGCCGATGGCAGCATCGACCTTCTGCATATTGACGGGCTGCACACTTACGAGGCGGTGCGCGCCGATTTCACCGCCTGGCGGCCCAAGCTCTCGTCCAGAGGGGTGGTGCTTTTCCACGACACTGCCGTGACCAGCGACGATTTCGGGGTCTGGCAGCTGTGGGAAGAGATCCGCGGGCTGGGCCCATCCTGCAATTTCCCCTTTGGCAATGGCCTTGGTGTGCTGGCGCCGGGCAAGGATGTGGCGCCGGAAGTGGCGCAGCTTCTTGACAGTATCGACCGGGGCGAGGACCGCGCCGGGCGCAACATCGCCCGCATGTTCGAGGCGGTCGGGCTGGCCCATGAGGCGGGGTCGCTGCGGCTGGCGCTGCAATCCCAGGCCGAGGCACAGAATGCCGCCCTGCTGGAAGACCGCAGCCGCGCCGCTGCCGAGATCGACCGGCTGAACCAGCTGATCGAAGAAGAGCGCGCCCAGGCCGGTGCCGAATTCACCCGGCTGCGCGAAGAGGCCGATACGCGCGAGACTTCCGCACGCGAGGCCTCGCGCCTCGTGGTGGCCAGCCTGCAAAACCGGCTGGAGGATGAGCGCCGCGTCGCGGGGTCTGAACAGGCGCGTCTGGAACAGCTGATCGGCTCGGAACGGGAGCGCGCGGCGGCGGAATTCCAGCGGCTGGAGCAAGAGGCCGAGCGGCGCGAGGCCGAGGCTCTGGCCCGCTCGTCAGGCGAGATCGCAAGGCTTGAAACGCTGATCGCCGATGAAAGGGCGAAGGCCGGGGCGGAATTTGCCCGTTTGCAGGAAGAGGGCGACCGGCGCGAGGCGGCAGGCTTTGCCCGGGCCGGGTCCGAGGCCGCGATGCTGGAATCGCTGCTGACCGAGGAACGGCAGCAGGCCAGCGAGGAGTATGCCCGTCTGCAACAGGAAGCCGCCGACCAGCTGGCGGGCCGCGACAGCCAGATCGCCCAGCTGCGCGCCCAGGCCGAGGATGAGGCCGCGACGGTTGCCGCGCTCCAGGCGGAAATCGCCCGGCTCAACACCGAGGCCGGGACCGGGGTCGAACATCAGGCTGCAGCCAGTGCGTCGCTGCGGGAAGAGATCGACCGGCTGAAGGCCGAAGCCGGGCAGCAGGCCGCAGCCAGTGCCGCGTTTGAGGCGGAAATCGCCCGGCTGAACACCGAGCGCGCCGGATTTATCGAGACCGATGCGGCCAGCACCGCCCGCCTTGCCGGGCTGCAAGAGGATCACGACCGGCTGGCCGGAGAAAGGGCCGCGCTGCTGGAACAGATGGCCGCGCTGTCTCAGGACAAGACCCAGGACCAGGCGGCGCTGTCGGAACGCAGCGCCCTGCTTGACGAGACCGAGATGCAGCGCCGCCTCGACCGCGAGGCTTTCTCGGCCGAAGAGGCCCGGCTCAACCAGCTGATCGGCGAGGACCGCGCCGCAGGTGGCGCCGAGATCGACCGGCTGAACCGAGAGATCGCCGGGCTGCACCGCGAATATCAGGGCGCTTTGCACAATGCGCGGCTGAAAAGCCGGCTGGTGCGGCGGTTCAAACGGGTGGCCTTCCCGCTGTTCCGCGCGCTGCCCTTGCCGAAGAAGATGAAAAACCGGCTGCGGTTGTCGATCATCAACCGCTACGGCCAGCAATTGCAGCTGGTGCCGCCGAAATCGCCGGCGCTGACGACGCAGACGCAGCTCTTGCTGCGCCAGATCTCGCCGCGCACGCTGGCGCTGGCGCGGGCCTCGACCGGCGCGCCGGTGGATCTGCCGAAACGCTCGGTCTCGGTGATCATCCCGGTCTATAACCAGATCGAATATACCCTGCGCTGCCTCGATTCGATCCGGCTGAACACCCAGGATATCGACTATGAGGTGATCGTGGTCGATGACTGCTCGTCCGATATGACCGAGATCATGCTCTCGGCGAGGGACAACATCACCTATATCCGCAACCCGGAAAACCGCGGTTTCATCGGATCCTGCAATGCCGGTCTGACAAAGGCCACGAAAACCTATATCTGCTATCTGAACAACGACACCGAAGTGACGCCGCGCTGGCTTTCGGCGCTGGTCGATACGTTCGAGATGCATCCCGGCACCGGCATGGTGGGCTCGCAGCTGATCTATCCGGACGGGCGGCTGCAAGAGGCGGGCGGCATCATCTGGGATGATTTCTCCGGCTGGAACTGGGGCCGGCTGCAAGACCCCGAGGCGCCGAAATTCCAATATGCCCGCCAGGCGGATTACTGTTCGGGCGCCGCGATCCTGCTGCCGCGCGCACTGGCGCATGCGATCGGCGGCTTTGATCCGGAATTCACCCCGGCTTATGGCGAAGACAGCGATATGGCCTTCCGTCTGCGGGCGATGGGGCTGAGCGTCATGTATCAGCCGCTGTCGCGCGTGGTGCATTATGAGGGCGTGACCTCGGGGACCGACACCACGAAAGGTGTCAAGGCCTACCAGGTCATCAATGCTGAAAAGCTGAAACACCGCTGGTCGCATGTGCTGCCGCATCAGGGGCCGAACGGCGTCGATCCCGACCGCGCCGCCGACCGGGGCCGCATCGGTCGCGTGCTGGTGATCGACCAGATCACCCCGGAAACCGACAAGGATGCGGGTTCCATCACCGCGCTTGAACTGATGCTCGGCCTGCGCGATCTGGGCTATAAGATCAGCTTCATCCCCTGTTCCAACTTCACCTTCATCCCGGATTATTCGGAACTTCTGGGCGCGCATGGCATTGAATCCGTACTGTATCCCTATGCGAAATCGGTCGAGGATCACCTGACCCAGACCGGCGACACCTATGATGCGGTGGTGCTGTTCCGGGTGAACACGGCCAGCGACAATCTGGCGACGGTGCAACGGCTGGCCCCTTCGGCCAGGGTGATCTTCCACAATTCCGACCTGCATTTCCTGCGCGAGGAACGCGCGAAACATGTCGACAACCCGAATGTAGCCGAGAGCAGGCTTTCCCCGGAAAGCACCAAACGGGTGGAATTGTCGATCATCGAGGCGGCGGATGTGAATATCGTCCATTCGCATTTCGAGAAAGAACTGCTGGCCGGGCTGATCCCTGCGGCGAAGGTCGTGGTCTTCCCCTGGGTTTACGAGCCAAGGGGCGCTGGCAAGCCATTCGCGAAACGGCAGGATATCGTCTTCCTCGGCGGCTACCGCCATTACCCCAATGTCGACGCCGTGCTGCATTACGCGAAGGATGTCGCGCCCCTGATGGGGGCGAAGATGGCGGGGGTGAAATTCCGCGCCATCGGCTCCAACCCGACCGACGAGATGAAGGCGCTGGCCTCGGACAATCTGAAGATCGAGGGCTTTGTCGAGGATCTCGACCCGGTGCTGGGCGCGGCGCGGGTGATGCTGGTGCCTTTGCGCTATGGCGCGGGGCTGAAAGGCAAGATCGTTACGGCAATGGCGCATGGCCTGCCGGTGGTGACTACTTCGGTCGGCGCCGAGGGCATGGCGCTGACCGATGGCGAGAATGTGCTGATCGCCGACAGCCCCGAGGAAATGGCCGCAGCGGTGCAGCGGCTTTACACCGATGCGGCGCTCTGGCAGCGGCTGGCGCTGAACGGGCTTCGCTTTGTCGCGAAAACCACCTCGCGGGCGGCAGGCTACCGCATCGTGGCCGAGATCCTCGACGCCGCCGAACTGGCGCAGCTGCCGCTTTTGCCGGCCAGCGCCGATGCCCGGGACGGCGTGCCCGCCCATCACATGCCCGCCGGCACGCCGGCCTCGCTGCGCGATCCGGCCGGGCTGGCCCGGGCCGCGCTGCAGGCCTCGGGCGCAGCGGGGACGGTCGCAGACTGCCTTCTGTGGCTGCCGCATGGCACCAGCCTGACTGCACAGCCGGGCCCCGGCCCGCGCATGATCCAGCTTGGCCAGCATGAGGGCCATGCGCCGAAGCTTTTCGCCGGTGTGTCCTGCCTGCTTGTGGACGCTTTCGACGATCACGGCACCGCCGAGGCCCTGACCCGGGCGAAAGCCCAGGGCGCGCTGGAGGCCGGCGCAGTGATCCTCTTCCTGCCGCCGGTGCTGGCGATCCGCAACCAGGTCTGGCAGTTGCATCACAGCCTCTCGGGTCTGCCGGTCGACGAGGCGGGCGCCCGCGCGCCGGCCCATATCCGCCATGCCGGGCTGCTTGCCGGTCTTAGCCTCCGGCCGCGCTGGCAGGCGGATGCCAGCCTGACGGGCTTCCCGGGTCTGACCCTGGCAGTTCTGGGCTGAGCGGGGCCGGGGTGCAGCAGTGCCCCGGCTCAGCGCTCGAACAACAGCCGTTTCACATCCTTGCGCAGCAAAAGCAGCCCGCTGACCCCAAGCGCCAGCGAGACCAGCACGACATAAAGCGGCGAGGCATAGGTCGCGTCATAGGTCGGGTAGAACCCGCTGCGCATGATGCCGACGATATGGATATAGGGGTTGAACCAGAGATAGTCGCGCAACATCGGCGGCAGCGAATTGAAGATGAAGAACACGCCCGAGATCATAAACAAAGGCCGCGAAATCAGCGCCCAGGCCACATGCCAGAGGTGGAAGCGCATGAAGAGAAAAGCGTTCAGCGTGCCAAGCGACAGGCCAAACAGCGCCGCCAGCGCAATCGCCTCGGCCACTTTGGCAATATCGAGCATGGCGCGGGTGTCGTAAAACACGATGATCCCGGTCATAACGATGTAGAAAACCAGCAGCTCGGTCGCGAAATTCACCAGAAACCGCGCGACAATGGCATCCACGAAGGTCACCGCCGGATAGGCCAGCAGTGGCTTCGAGAACAAAAGCGAATTGCCGATCTTGTTCGTCAGCGTGGTCGCCATCAGGAAGGGCAAGAGGCCGGTGGCGTAGAAAAGCTCGAAACTGGTGCCGATGGCGGGGCTGTGGAACAGGAACGAGAATGTGAAGGTCAGGATCGCGATCCCGGCCACGGGTTCCAGAATCGCCCAGATATAGCCGCCGGGCGTGCGGCCATAGGTGGTCGACATTTCCCGCAGCATCAGCGCGGCAATGGCGCGGAAACTGGCAAAGCTGCGCGGCTTTGTGGTGGGGGAGGCAGGTTTCTGGGGCTGGGAAAAGCGCACCGTCATTCGGATTGGTCTCGTCTCGGGCAGGCTGGCCGCAGGGTAGCCCCAAGGTGGCCTCAGGGTGCCCAGCCTGTCCTGCTGAAGGGTTCTGCCGGCGGAGAAAGGGCAGAGCCCGGGCCGGGGCGCAGCCGTCTTCCCGGAAAATAGCACCGGGCCAGCGGCGGCGGCAAGCGCATTCGCGGCAGAGCCTGGGCACATATTCTGGTAATCCATCCGCGACCTGGCTATAGTCGCACGACAGGCACCCGCAAACTCAGGCGCAGGTCAGGGTAAATTGACTCCATCCGACAGACCGGCTCCCGCCGCTCCCGCACCCGCAGCGGCGGCAAGTTCGACACCGGCAGCCAATGGCGCCGCGACCGCTTCGGCAAATAATCCCGCAAACGCTCTGCCAGCCGCCGCGACGGGTCAGCCCCCTGCGGCAACGGCTTCGGTTGCGGCGGTGCCCCCTGCGGCGCCTGGTGCAAATCCGGTCCCTGCCCCGCCCGCGATACCTGCCCCGCGCGTGGCAGCCCCTCCGGTTGCAGCGCCTTCGATACATCCCGGCGCCGCGCCGCCGGTAAGGGCACCTCAGACGAACGCTGTGCCAGCGCCGCAAATCAGACCGGTGGCAGGCCCCGCAGCCACGCCAGCTGCACCGCAGGCCGCACCACCACCACCACCACCGGCGGCCGCGCCGCAAGCACCTCAGGCAAGCCCTCCGGCAGCAGCCAGGCCTCCGGCAGCCGTTCCCCCGCCAGCCGCGATGGCAGCGGCGCCGGCCAATACCACCCCCGCTACAGCGCCGCCCGCACCTGCCCCTGCGGCACCGGCGGTTCCACCCGCCGCCCATAATCCCGGAGCAGCCGCGCCGGTTCCCCCGGCAAGACCCGCTGCACCAGCGCCAGCAGTTGCCGCACCGGCCCCCGCACCTGCCGCGCCTGCACCAGCCGCAGCACCGGTTGCAGCACCGGTTGCAGCACCGGTTGCAGCCGCTGCGCCACGCCCGGCAGCGGTTCCGCCCCAGGCGGCAGCCCCCGCCTCGCCCCCGCGCCCCGCTGCACCGGCGGCCGCAGTGGCACCGGCACAGCCCAATGCGGCTCCTGCGGCGGCCCCTGCCCCGGCAGCTCCTGCGGCGGCAGCGCCTCCGGCAGCCCCGCCTCGCCCGGCTGCGCCGGCCGCTGCGCAACCCGCCGCAATGGGTGCGGCCAGGCCCGCAAATACGGCGGCTGCGGCCAGCGCCCCAGCGGCAGCCCCTGCCCCTGCTGCCGCACCACCAGCCAGGCCCGCAGCGGGCCAGCCCCAGCTTGCCGTGGTCAGGCCGCTGCCCTCGGCGCCCGCCGCTGCCGCTGCGGGAGCGGTGGTGCCGGCCCGGGTGGCTCCTGCTCCGGCGGTCCTGCCGCCCAGGGCGCCGATGGTCGCTCCTGCGCAGCCGATCCGTCCCGCCGGGCCGGTGATCAATGCGCTTCCGACCGCATCGCGCAGCCGGTTGCGCCGACGCCATATCGCGCTGATCGGCTCATTTTTCATTCTGGTGCTGCTGCCGGTCCTGGTCGCCGCCTGGTATCTCTGGGCCCGCGCCGCTGACCAGTATTCCTCGATGCTGGGCTTTTCCGTCCACCGCGAGGACGGCGCCTCGACGCTGGGCCTGCTGGCCGGGATCTCCAGCTTTACCAGCACCGGATCGACCCCCGACACCGACATCATCTATAATTACATCTTCAGCCAGCAGGTCGTGTCCGAGATCCAGGGCGAGCTTGACCTCGCCTCCATCTGGTCGAAACCCTCGGGCGATCCCTGGTATACCTATGATACCACCGGCAGCATTGAGGACCTTATCGAATACTGGAAGGACATGGTCAGCGTCTATTACGACAGCTCGACCCGGCTGATGGAGGTCAGGGTTCTGGCCTTCGACCCCGATGACGCGCAGCGCATTGCCCAGGCGATTTATGAAAAATCCGGGGTGATGATCAACAAGCTGAACGAAATCGCCAATGAGGATGCCGTCGCCTTTTCCCGCAAGGAGATGGAGGAGACGCGCGAAAAGCTGATCATTGCGCGCCAGGATCTGACCGCTTTCCGCAACAAATACCAGATCGTCGACCCGACGCTGGATCTGCAAAGCCAGTCGACCATTCTCAGCGCGCTGGAGCAGGAACTGGCCCAGTCGCTGATTGACTACGACCTGCTGGCCGGCACCGCGCCGCCGGATGACCCCCGCGTCAAGGTGCTTGACCGCCGCATCACGGTGATCCGCGACCGGATCGCGGCCGAACGCTCGAAGATCGGCACGCTGGGCGGCGACGAGCAAAGCATGGCCGATGTGGTGGCGGAATATGAGCGGCTGACGGTGGACCGCGAATTCGCCGAAGCCAGCCATACCGCCGCCCGCGCCGCCTATGAGGCCGCCCGCGCTCAGGCAACCCGGCAAACCCGCTATCTGGCGGCGCATGTGCTGCCGACCCGGGCCGAGACCTCGCGCTTCCCCGAGCGGGAAAAGAAACTGGCGACGGTGGCGGTCTTCCTGATCATGCTCTGGGGTGTGCTGGTGCTGGTATTCTACTCGCTGCGTGACCGAAGGTAGGGCCGGCCGGGCGGGCAAGCGATGATCCAGTTCATCAACCTGACCAAGACATTCACCCTGGAAGGGGTGAGCAAGACGGTGGCGAATAATGTCAGCCTGACGATCCCGTCGCGCACTTCGGTTGCGCTGCTGGGCCGGAACGGGGCCGGGAAATCAACGCTGCTGAAGATGATCGCCGGCACACAGTCCCCGACCTCGGGAGAGATCCGCATCACCGGATCGGTGTCCTGGCCGGTGGGGTTTGCCGGCAGTTTCCACCCCGATCTGTCGGGCGCGCAGAATACCCGCTATGTGGCGCGGCTTTACGGGGTGGACAGCGACGAGCTGGTGGCCTTCACCGCCGATTTCGCCGAGTTGGGCAAGCATTTCAACCTGCCGATCCGCACCTATTCCTCGGGGATGGTGGCGCGGCTGGCCTTTGGTGTCTCGATGGGGATCGCTTTCGATACCTATCTGGTGGATGAGGTCACAGCGGTGGGGGATGCCTCGTTCCGCAAGAAATCCAATGATCTTTTCCTCGAACGGATGCGCAATTCCGGCTCGATCGTGGTCAATCACTCGGTCGCGGTGATCCGCCAGCTTTGCAACGCCGCCATCGTGCTGGAAGACGGGGTGCTGAGCTATTTCGAGGATATCGAAGAGGCGATTGCCACCCATAACCAGAATATGGGCGCGGGCTGATCTTCCGGGTCTGATCTTCCGGGGCTGGGGCTCAGATCAGCTGCACCGATTGCATCAGCAGGTCGGGATCGGTGATGCCGAAAACGATCAGCTGATGACCACCAGCAAAACTGATCCTGACCGCATTGGCCTCGGCCTGCATGGCGGCACGCAGGCTGGTGGCGGTCAGGGTGGTGCCGCCGATCTGGGACTGGATCTGCAACCTGTCCTCTCCATAAGTGAAATCCATGATGAGATCGCGCCCGGCATCGAAGACGAAGGTGTCGATCCCGGCACCGCCGTAAAGAATGTCATTGCCGGCGCCACCATAGAGAAAATCATTGCCGTCCCCGCCCAGCAGCGTGTCATCACCATCCCGGCCATAAATCGTGTCATTCCCGGACATGCCATTGATATTGTTGTTCAGATTGTCACCCCAGAGCCGGTCTGAAAACAGGCTGCCGGCAAGGTTCTCGACGCCCTGGAAGACATCGCCCGCCGCCTCGCCGGTGCTGGCGCCGGGGCTCATCATATCGACATTCACCGCCGTGGCCGAGTTCCAGTAGACGGCGAGGTCGATACCATCGCCGCCGACCAGCAGATCGGCCCCCAGACCACCACTCAGCGTATCATTGCCATCGCCGCCATTCAGCGTGTCATTGCCGCTGCGCCCGATCAGCGTGTCATTGCCGCCAAGACCCATCAGGGAATTGGCCTGCATATTGCCGGTGATCCGGTCGTCGAACAGCGTGCCGGCAAGGCCCTCGATGCCGGTAAAGATATCACCGGCCGCGTCACCGGTGCTCAGCATCCACAGCACCATGTCGATGCTGAGCCCGACGGGGGAGTCCCAGTAAAACACCAGATCATAGCCGGCGCCGCCGATGAAACTGTCGGCGCCGGGCCCGCCATGCAGCATGTCATCGCCATCGCCGCCGTTCAGCGTGTCATTGCCGCCGCGCCCGAACAGCGTGTCATTGCCGGCCATGCCCGAGATCGAATTGCCGAAATTATCGCCCGAGATCTGGTCGGAGAACAGGGTGCCGGCCACCGCCTCGACCCCGTTGAACCGGTCTCCGGCGGCATCGCCGGTGCCGGCCTGCGGCAGCAGCATGTCGATGGTCAGCCCGATGGGGGAATCCCAGTAATAGACCAGATCGATACCGGCGCCGCCGATCAGGTAATCCGCCCCCGGCCCGCCATTCAGCATGTCATCGCCATCGCCGCCATTCAGCGTATCATCGCCTTCGCGGCCCATCAGCGTATCATTGCCGGCCATGCCGCCAAGCGCGTTATTGCCGCCATCGCCCAGGATCAGGTCATGGCCCAGGGTGCCCGCGATCAGCTCGATCTCTTCATAGGTATCGCCGCGCGCCTCGCCGGTGCTGTTCATCGGATTGGCGAGGTCGATGCGCAACCCGCTGGTCAGATCCCAGTAATAAACCGTGTCAAACCCCGGACCGCCGATAAAACTATCCGCCCCGGCACCACCGCTGAGCAGGTCGTCGCCATCGCCGCCGTAAAGCGTGTCATCGCCACCCCGCCCCAGCAGCGTGTCATTGCCGGCGCCACCCTCCAGCATATTGGCGACGTTCGAGCCGGCGAGGTAGTCGCCATTGACGGTGCCGGTAAGGGCCTCGATCGTGCCGTAGAACTGGCCGGTGACCGCACCGCCGATCCCGCGTTGCAGCAACAGATCGACCCTGACGGCGCCGGAAATCGCCGAGAAATCAACCCGGTCAAAACCATCACCGCCCAGCAGCGTGTCCTGGCCCTCGCTGGCCAGAAAGACATCATCCCCTGCCGTCCCCAGCAGGTAATCGGCGCGCAGCGTGCCGGGGATCGAGCTGCCCGGACGCCAGAGACTGTAATCGGCATGCCAGAGATCGAAAATCCCGGCCGAGGCAAAGCCGGAGGCATTCAGAGGCAGGCCATTGGCGGAATAGACCACCAGCTCTTCGGTGGCATAGCGGATGATCGCCCCATTTGCGGTAGGGATGATCGTCAGATCGCCAAGGCTGTAGAACCGCCCCCAGGCGCTGAGGTCGATGCGGTCAATGCCCGGCTGGTAGTCATGGATGTAATCCACCACCCCATCCGACGAGAGCACGAAAAGATCCGCCCCGGCGCCACCGTAAAGCCGGTCGCTGCCGGTGCCATCCATCAGGATATCATCGCCTGCACCGCCATAAAGCGTATCATTCCCCGCCCCGCCCTGGATCAGGTCATGCCCGCTGCCGCCGCTCAGGGCATCGGCGCCATCGCTGCCGCTGATCGCGGCGGGCAGCACTCCGGTCGCGACGAAAAGCCGGGTGATGCCGGTCCCCTCGCCTGCGACATAGATCCAGAACCCGTCGGTGCCGGGCTGCAGCGCGAGCGCGGTGATATTGTCCAGCACCATTCCAGGCTGCTGCAGGATGGTCGCGGCGGTGACAAACCGCCCGCCGGGCAGGATCTCGAACACCTGCAACCCGCCATCGCCGCCGCCAGCGACCACAAAGCCGCGCCCGTTCATGGTGATCACTTCCAGCGTCAGAACACCCTGAAACCGGGTATCCAGCGTATCGACCAGATGATCGGCAACCGTCATCGCGCCGCTGGCAGAAAGCGCCAGCAGGGTGATCGAGGAACTGCTGCCCGAGGCGACTACCAGATAGGATGCGCCGTGGATTTCGACATAGCGCAGCGCCGAGGGGTCATTGATGCCCAGCCCCTCGGCCGCGCCGATGCTGCTGGCCACAAAAGGCTGCCCGGTTGCCGTCAGCCGCAAAACGTCGATCCGGTCGCCCTGCAGCGACGCCACCGCCACAAATTGCGCGGCGCCGATGCTGAACCCGGTCATGGTCGAAAGGGTGATCCCCGGCAGGTCCGGCCCAAGCCGCAGCGTGCCGGTCAGCGCCATCGCCCCATTGGACGGAGCGACCGAATAGACCGAAACCAGCCCGCTATCGGCCGTTGCGGCATAAAGCCAGGTCTGGTCGCCGAAGCTCATCAACACCTGGGCCGAGATGATCCCCGTCGGCCCGCCATCCGGGCGCGATGTATTGCGCAGCGTGCCATCGGCATTCAGCCGGAATGAAACCAGCGTGCTTTCCTCGATCCCTGAATAGATCAGATGTCGGGTCGATCCCAGCTGATAGAAATCCAGCGTCGGCGGCGCCGAAAGCCGCGAGCGCGCCGCCAGCGCGCTCTGGCTGATCAGCTGCATGCCTCCCGCGCCGATCTCGAAGCCAAGGATCCCGCCCCCGGCCCGCGTCGTCGTATACAGCATCAGCCGCTCGCCGATTGTCGTCAGCAGCATATCCCCGATGCCCGACACCATATTCAGTGGCGCATCGGTAAAAGTTTCCAGTACATCAACCCGGAACATGGACCCACACCCGTCATTCCCCGGCTGCGATCATGGCAGAGGCGTGCTTTCAGGCTTCTTGCCGCATTCGGGCAGGATAGCGGCATTCGTAAAGGGTTTTAGGAAAACCTGTATCGGTGATGGAGATTTGCGCCGCATCGGCGCCCGGCCCCCTGACCCAGACTCTAACACGGACTCTGACACGGACCGTGTCGCGGATTGCGTCCCGCCCCGGTTTCGGCGAAGGATGACCCGATGGGATGGGCCGCGCCGGCAACAGACGCGCCCACGCCCCGCCGGCAGGGTGGATATGCGCCAGAACGATCAGCATGTGACAATCGTGATGGCCACCCGCAACGGGGAGGCCCATCTGCCCGAGCAGCTCGCCAGCATCGCAGCGCAGAGCCATCCCTCCTGGTCGCTCTTTGTGTCGGATGACGGCTCGACCGACCGCAGCCGCGAGATCCTTGCGGAATTCGGCAAGACCCACCCCGTCACCCTGGTCGATGGCCCCCGGCGCGGGGCGGCGGCGAATTTCCTCTCGGCGCTGTGCCACCCGGATCTGCCGCAGGGCATCGTCGCGCTGGCCGATCAGGATGATGTCTGGCTGAAGGGCAAGCTTGCGCGCGGGCTGCGCCGCATTGCCGCCGCCGAACGCATGATGGGCGGCGCACAGCCCGACATTGCGGTGCCGGTGATCTATGCCGGTGAAAGCATGCTGGCCGATGGGGCGCTGAACACGCTCAGCCAGTCGAAATCGGGGCGGACGCGACCGGGTTTCGCACCCTCGCTGGCGCAGAACCTGTTTGCCGGCCATTCGATCATGCTCAACCCGGCGGCGCTGGCACTGGTGCGCCGCGCGGGCATACCCGAAGGCGTCAGCTGGCATGACTGGTGGCTTTATCAACTGATCGCCGGTTGCGGCGGCGGGCTGGCGCTCGACCCGACGCCGGTGGTGATCTACCGCCAGCATGACGGCAATGCGCTTGGGGGCGCGCGGGGCACCGCAGCGGGAAAACGGCGGCTCGCCATGCTGCTCAGCGGCGAATGGGGGCGGATGATGCAGGGCCAGGCCCAGGCGCTGAAGGCGCGCGAGGCGATGCTGACCAAGGCGGCGCGGGTCACACTGGACGGGTTCCTGGACGCGCCGGGATATGGCCCGGCGCGCATTCTGGCATTCCGCCGCCTTGGCATCCATCGCAGCTCGCGCATCGGCGATGCGGCCATGGCGGCGGCGGCGGTGTTCGGGCGGCTTTAGAACCAGCGCCCGACGGCCATGGCCCTGACGCCGACCGTCCCGGCCTTCGTCACCAGCGCCAGCACCCTGAGCGACACCGAAGCCGCCACCGGCGCTGCGTGGGAAAGCCAGCAATCCACCGCATCCGCCATGCCCGAAACCACCGGCGTCGAGCCGGTCACGAAGGCCACCGGATAGGTCCAGGTCAGCGCCGCCGAGGTGAACCCGGAGCCAAGCGCGGTCGAGGCACTGGCGACTGAAAGAGTGTTCCTCCAGCAGATCTGGGTGCCATCGGCATAGCGGATATACTCGCCATTCGCGTTCGAGCCGCGCTCGATCACCGCGCCGGCCGGCACCCCGGCCGCCTGGGAGACGGGGCCGAGAATATTGCTCCTCGCAAAGACCTGCGAGCCGGCGCGGGTCAGACCCTGCGGGAAATCCACCACGCCGGTTGCCGCCGCCACCTGCAGCCCGGTGAACCAGGCCGAGCCATCACCGCTGACCTTGACCGAGAAATCGCTGCCGCCGGCAGTGCCCATCTCGGCCCGCCCCGACCAGGCGGTCTGGAACAGCAGGCTTGCGGTATGCGCCGCGGCCGCCTTGTTCAGCTTCAGCTGCATGCCGGCGCCCTGATGGGTCATCAGCACCGCCTCAGACGCCACCGCCAGCCGGTTCACCGCATCGGGCGAGGTGCCGACACCCAGCCGCGCGAAGCCGCCCTCGCCCTCATCCGGGGTCTTCCAGGTCAGGCCGTCAAACACCGCCTCACGCTGCTCGGCCAGCACCCAGGCGCGCCAGCCCGGCACCGGCGCGTGGAACTGCCAGCCGGTGCCGGTCATCACCGCAATCCGCCCCTCCTGCCCGACCCAGAGCCCGGTCGCGCTGACCGCCACCAGATGCCGGTCGCCGGGCACCGCCGTCACCGGCGGCGCGGTGCGGTTGCGGTCCAGCACCGCCAGCTGCACCACGGCATCCAGCGCCAGCAGGGCCTCGTTATGGGTCACATGTTTCTGCGCCTGAGCGGGCAGGATCAGCGGCAGGCCAAGAATATCGGTGGAATCGGACAAGTTTGCCTCCATGCGGGGTCAAAGCCGCAGTTAACCGCGAGGCAGTCGCGCACCCGCGGGGCAAAGGCTAGGTGTCAGGGGTTTAACGCCTCCTGGCCCGCCGCGCGCCCGGAGGCGCTCTGGCGCAACGGCTCGGGTGTTGGGGTCAGATGGCAGGGCAAGGTGTTGGGGGTCAGGTTGCAGGGCCGCCGGTGCCGGCGCCATCGGCGGCACGGATCACCCGGCGCGCATTGGCCTCGGCGCGGATGTTGAAGCTGATCGCCCCGATGATCACCGCACCGCCCAGGATCACGAACGGGTCGATCCCCTCATGGAACAGCACAGCGCCCATCAGCGCCGACCAGATGATCTGCAAAAAGCTCACCGGCTGCGTCACCGCCAGCGGCGCCTCGGCAAAGGCGCGCGTCATCGCGTAATGGCCCAGCGTGGCAAAGACCGCCCCCAGAGCCAGCGCGCCGATCTGCCAGGCCGCCACCGGCTGCCAGTCGATCAGCGCCAGCGGCAAAAGGCCGATCGCCGAAGTCCAGGTCATCATCGCCACGATCACGCTGGCGGGAACCGAAGCGCTGAGCCGTTTCGCCACGATATAGCCGCCCGCGAACAGAAACGCCGCGCCCAGCTGCGCCCAATGGCCCGGCTCCACCTCGCGCAGGCCCGGCCGCAAGACGATCATCGCACCGGCAAAGGCCACCACGGCGACCAGGATGCGGCGAAAGCTCAGCCCCTCGCCCAGCAAAAGCCCGCCCACGATCAACACGATCACCGGGTTAAGAAAGCCGATGGCAGAGACCTCGGCCACCGGGATCCGCGCCATGGCGTAAAACCACAGGATCACCGCGCCGACATGCAGCACGCCGCGCAGCCCGAACAGTTTCCAGACCCGCGCCGGATAGCCCGCGCGCAGGACCGGAGCCACCATCGGCAGGAAGAAACACAGCCCCACCGCAAAGCGCAGAAAGGCCGATTGCGTCGCAGGCAGCGAGGTGCCGACATATTTCACCGCCCCGTTCACGCCAACCATGGCAATGCCCGAAACCAGCATCCAGATAATTCCCGCAACCGGGCGGTCGGCCTGTCTTTCCCACATGGGTCCGACCTGCGCCCGATTTCAGGAAAAGGCAAGGGTTGCCGCGATGGTCCACATCACCAGGCCAACGCCGATCTCCAGCACCACCCAGGCGCGGGGCTTTGCGAAAACCGGCGCCAGAAAGCGCGCGCCAAAGCCAAGCGCCGAGAAAAAGCTGAAAGACCCCATCGCCGCCGCGATCCCGAAGGCGAGACGCTGCCCCTCATGCTGCGCCGAAACCGAGCCGAGCAGCACCACCGTATCCAGCCAGACATGAGGATTGGCCCAGGTCAGCAAGAGACAGGTCACCACCACCGAGCGGCGCGAGACCGGCGCGCTGGCCGAGGGGACCAGCGCCTCGCCGCCCCGCATCGCGGCCCGGAACCGCAGCGCGCCGTAGAACAGCAAAAATGCGACACCGCCCCATTTCATCACCGGCACCAGCCAGGGCGCGGCACGGCTCATGGCGCCAAAGCCCGCCACCCCCAGCGTGATCAGCACCGCATCCGAGATGGCGCAGATTGCCACCACCAGCCCGACATACTCGCGCCTCAGCCCCTGGCGCAGCACGAAAGCATTCTGCGCCCCGATGGCGAGGATCAGGCTCAGCGCGGTGAAATAGCCTGCGATTATCGCCTCAAACATTTTCGCCCTCCAGGTTGCCTGGCCTCGCTATCCGTTGCGTCGGGGATAAATCCAGTTAATCTTTCTTCACCTGATTAAGAGTGGCTTATTCTCATGCTCGACCCCGCCTGGCTTGCCGCCCTTGCCGCCATTCACCGCCTCGGCGCCTTTGACCTCGCCGCAAGCGCGCTGTCGGTCACGCCTCCCGCCATCTCGCAGCGGATCCGCGCGCTGGAGGAGCGGGTGGGGATGCGGCTGATCCGGCGCGGCCAGCCCTGCGAGGCGACGCCGGAGGGCCTGCGCCTGATCCGCCATTATGACGAGATCCGCCTGCTTGAGCGGCAGCTGGCCGAGGATCTGCCCGCGCTTGCCACCGGGCCCGCGCCTTTGCGGATCGCGGTCAATGCCGACAGCCTCGCGACCTGGGTGCTGCCGGCGCTCGCCTCCTGCGAAGGGTTTCTGTTCGACCTGGTGATCGACGATCAGGATGTCAGCCAGGACTGGCTCAGGCGTGGAGAGGTGATGGCGGCGATCACCGCACATCCGGGGCCTTTGCAGGGCTGTGACACGATTGCGCTTGGCGCGCTGCGCTACCTGGCGACGGCCAGCCCCGGCTATATGGCGCGCTGGTTTCCTGACGGTGTTTCTGCCGGGGCACTCGCCCGGGCGCCCTCGCTGATCTATTCCGGCAAGGACAGGCTGCAACAGGACTGGGCCGAGCGGGTTGCAGGATCATATCCGGGGCCGGTTTCGGGTTTGGATTCGGGTTTGGTTTCGGGCCTCGATTCGGGCGCGGGTTCTGCGCCGCTCACCCTGCCCTGCCACCGGATCGGTGCAAGCCAGGCCTTTGTCGATGCGGCTTTGCTGGGTCTCGGCTGGGCGATGAACCCCGAAGCGCTGGCCCGCCCGCATCTGGATGCCGGCCGGCTGGTCGAGATCCGGCCCGACAGCGCGCTGGATGTGACGCTTTACTGGCAGTTTCCGCGTTTAGTGGCTCCGGCGCTGGCGCCGCTGACCCGCGAGATCCGGCTTGCGGCGGCGGCTGTTCTGGTGCCGCCCCCGGCCTCCGGACCCGCCCCTACCACCTGATTCTTGCCGGGAAGGTGAATTCCACCCCGGGTTTTGGCCCTTTCGCGCCGGCAAGCTCATAGGTCAGGCGCCGCAATTCGCCCGTGGCCGCCGATTTCAGCCCTGGGTCAAGCGCGACCGGGCTGCCAATGGCGATGCGGAGCGGTTTCTTCGCGCGCTTCAGGGTCTCGCGGAAGATCAGCGCGACGCGGAGCGGGTAGGAATAGTGGCTGGCGATCTGGAAGAGGCGGGAATTCTGGCCATGGAACCAGATCGGCAGCACCCGGACGCCCGGGCGCGTGGCCAGCCGCGCCACGAAAGGATGCCAGGCCGGATCGGCAGCCCGGCGCGACAGCGGCTTTGGCGCGGTGGCCACGCCGCCGGCCGGAAAAATCACCAGCACATGCCCCGCCTCAAGCCATTCCGTCGCCGCGCGCCGCGTCTCGGCAGAGGTACGTCGCGCCTCGGGGCCATGGCTGAAATCGACCGGCAGCAGCACATCCTTTGCCTCGGGCGCCTGGCAAAGCGCGGCATTGACCATCAGCTTCACATCGGGGCGCACCCGGGTGAGCAGATCGCCGATCGCCAGCCCGTCGGCGATGCCGAAAGGATGGTTCGCGATCACCAGCAGCCCGCCGGTCTTCGGGATCATCCCCTCATCGCCGGCGGTATATTCGATGCGCAGGCCAAGGACCCGCATCGCCTCGGCAAAGACCGGGGCAGAGCGGTCTTTGGCCGGATCGGCGCGCCAGTCACGGTAGAGCCGCTCGATACGGCTCTGACCCGAGATGCGTTCAACCACCCGGATCAGCCGGCGGCGCAGGGGGCTTTGATCGGGATGAGAATAGGTGAAAACCGGACCTTCCGGCAGGCCGGCAGGCGCAAAGCTGTCATCCCCATGCATCATCTGACCCATGCGCGATTCCCGTCCTTTACCCGGCGCGAAACGGCGCCTCTCTGGCAGTGCAGAGTAGAACTGCCAGATCACAGCAGGGTGACGTGACCGAACGGTCAGAGAGCCAGGGCAAGAAAAAACCCCGGCCTCACGGCCGGGGTGTTTCTTCGGTAAAGCCGGGTTTCAGAGCTGCGCCGCGACATCCTCGGGGACATCGAAATTATGGGTGACGGTCTGCACGTCGTCATCTTCTTCGAGAAGATCCACAAGTTTCATCAGCTTTTGCGCGGTCTCGAGATCAACCTCGGTCCTGGATTGCGGCCGCCAGACCAGCCTGGCCTCGGTCGACTCGCCCAGCGTGGCCTCAAGCGCATCGGAAACGGCCGGGAGATCTTCGATCTTGCAATAGATCCAGTGCCCCTCCTCATCCGACTCGACATCATCAGCGCCGGCCTCGATGGCGGCCATCATCACCGAATCGGCATCGCCGGCGGTGATCGGATAAGAGATTTCGCCCAGCCGGTCAAAGCCATGCGATACCGAGCCGGTCTGGCCCATATTGCCGCCCGCTTTGGTGAAATAGCTGCGCACATTCGAGGCGGTACGGTTGAGATTGTCGGTCATCGCCTCGACGATGATGGCGATACCACCGGCGCCGTAGCCCTCATAGCGGATCTCGGTGTAATCGGCCGCATCACCCATCTGGGATTTTTTGATGGCGCGGTCGATCACGTCCTTCGGCATCGAGACCGCTTTGGCGGCTTTCACGGCGAGACGCAGACGCGGGTTCTTGTCGGGATCCGGGTCACCCATCTTTGCGGCGACGGTGATCTCTTTCGAGAGTTTGGAGAACATTTTGGAGCGGATGCCATCCTGCTTGCCCTTGCGGTGCTGGATGTTTGCCCATTTCGAATGGCCTGCCATAGGGGCCTCATTCCTTCGATTTCGGTGGTGGGCCTCCATACAACGCGCGGGGCCTGGGCGGCAAGAGCCGGGGGACCAGTCCCCCGGACCCCCTGGGATATTTTTGGACAGATGAAGGGATAAAAGCGGGTCAGAGCGGCCAGAAGAGGGGGATCAGGGCCGAGCAAAGGAACATCAGGATGATGTTGAGCGGCAGGCCGACGCGCATGTAATCCGAGAAGCGGTAGCCGCCGGGGCCGTAGACCATCATATTGGTCTGGTAGCCGACCGGGGTGGCGAAGGCGAGCGTGGCCGAGAACATCACCGCGACCACCAGCGGGCGCGGGTCGTAGCCGAGGTTGTTGGCCAACTCGATGGCGACGGGGGTGTAGATCACTGCGACCGCATTGTTCGAGAGGAATTCGGTCAGCACGAGACCGAGGAAATAGACCGCGAGGATCAGGAAAAAGGGTGAGAGGCCCTTGAGCCAGGGGGCGGCGGCATTCACGATCATCTCGACGGCGCCGGAGCGGTCGAGCCCCTCGCCCACCGCCAGCATCGCGAAGATCATCGCCAGCAGGCGGCCATCGACAAAGCTGAAGGCCTCGTCGCTGTCGACGCAGCGGGTGACGAGGATCACCGCAACGGCGAGGAAGGCGAGGAGCTGGATCGGGGCCACATTGAGCGCCGAGAGCAGGACGATGAAGGCCAGCGCGCCGACGGCGATGGGGGCTTTGGCGCGGCGATAGGGCTTCTCGCGCGGGCGGGTGATGTCGACGAGATCCATATCGGCGGCGAGGCGCTGGATATCCTCGATGGCGCCTTCGAGCAGCAGCGTATCGCCGACGCGGACGATCAGGTCATCCAGCTGGCGACCGATATTCTGGTTGCGGCGATGCGCGGCCAGCACATAGACGCCGTAGCGGCGGCGGAGCCGCAGATCGCCGAGGCGCTGCCCCTCCATCCTGCAGCCGGGGCCGATCAGGACCTCGACCGTCTCGGTCTTCACCGAGGAGAGCTTGTCGACCAGATGCACCTCGCGGCGGCGGTCGAATTCCATCAGATCGGCCATTTCGGCGCGCAAAACCACGCGGTCGCCGGGCTCCAGTCGCACCGGCGCGAGGTCGCGGCGCAGCGAGGCGTCACCGCGCAAGACGTCGATCAGCCGCACACCGTTCCTGCGGAACAGATCAACCTCCAGCGGTGCCTGGCCGACAAGCGGGCTGTCCTCGGGGATCGCCACTTCGGTGAAATATTTCATCTTGCGCCGGTCGGTCAGCAGCATCCCCATCGACTGGCGCACCGGCAGCAGGCGGTTGGCGAAGAGGCCCAGAAAGATCGCGCCGGCAATGGTGACCGCGAGACCGAGCGGGAAGATCTCGAAAAGCGAGAAATGCGGCATCCCGGCCTTTACCGCCACCCCATCCACCAGCAGGTTGGTCGAGGTGCCGATCAGCGTCATCATTCCCGCCATCACTGTCATATAAGACAGCGGGATCAGCAGCTTGGACGGTGCCGCCCCCATTTTCAGCGCCAGTTGCATGACCACCGGAATCATCACTGCCACCAGCGGCGTGTTGTTCATAAAGGCCGAAGCCACCGCGATAAAGGAAAACAGCGCGACGATGGTGACGCGCGGGCGCCCCTCGACCGATTTCTCGGCGGTATGGATCACCTGCTCGATGGCGCCGGTTCTGACCAGCCCGCCCATCACCAGAAACATCAGCGCAATCGTCCAGGGCGCCGGGTTCGACAGCACGGATTGCGCTTCCGCCAGGGGCAGGAACCCCAGCACCATCATCACCGCAGCCGCCGCAATCGCCGTCACCTCGACCGGGATGATCTCGGAGACGAAAAGGCCGAACATCACGACAAGAACGGTCAGTGCGACCCAGGGCTGCGCAGCGGCGGAGATTTCAAACCAGAGCATTATGACCTTCAGCTGGACTGAGGGCCTTATAGGCGGCGCGCCCATGCCGGGGAAGAAAATTCTACAAACAAGGTCGTCTTAACGGAAAGCATTGCTGCCAGCATGCTACAGGCAGCAAAACTCACCTTCGCGGGGGCGCTCACGGGCCAGATTGCTGCAGCCTGCCGCCCTGACGCACCATCACCACCCGCCTGGCCAGCCCGCTGCGGTCATCGGTCTCGACATAGACGCCCGAAAGCGTCGCCTCGCCCGCCGCCGGCTCGAACCGGGTTTTCGACATGCCGGTGACGAAACGGCGCATCGGCTCCAGCTTCTCCATACCGATCACCGAATCATAATCGCCGCACATGCCGGCGTCAGACAGATAGGCGGTGCCGCCCTTGAGGATCTGCGCATCTCCGGTGGGCACATGCGTATGGGTGCCGACGACAAGGCTCGCCTGGCCGTCGCACCAATGGCCCAGCCCCATCTTCTCCGAGGTTGCCTCGGCATGAATATCAATGATTGAGGCCTGAACCCCAACCCCCAGCCGATGCGCCTTCAGCAGCGGATCAATCGCCGAGAAAGGGTCATCAAAGGGCTGTTTCATAAAGACCCGGCCCAGAACCTGCGCCACAAGCACCTTGCGCCCGCCCGGAGCGTCAAAGATCCGCCCGCCCCGCCCCGGTGCGATTCTGGAATAGTTCAGCGGCCGGATCACCCGCGGCTCCACCTCCAGAAACTGCGCCATGTCCTTCTGGTCAAAGGCATGATCCCCCAGCGTGACCACATCAGCCCCCGCCGCCAGGATCCCCTTCGCATGTTCGGCAGAAAGCCCCATGCCGCCGGTCGCGTTCTCGCCATTGACCACGACAAAATCGAGACCCCAATCCGCGCGCATCTTCGGAAGGCCAGCCGCAATTGCCGACCGCCCGCTGCGCCCCATCACATCGCCAAGAAAAAGCAGTTTCATGGCATTCCCGCTTATGCCTCCTCCCCCTTCCCTGCAAGCCCCCTTCCTCTTGACTTAAATACTCCCGCCGGAGGCGTCCAGGCCCGTCCAGATGCGCCAGGTTGAGCCCATGCACAGAACCCGCTAACCAGTGACCATGACGCCAGATCAGATTCAGACCCTCTTCACCCGACCCGATGGCAGCTTCCTTTGCGCCCGCTGGGGCCGTCCCATCGTGCCGGTGATCTTCGGCACCGATGACGCGACGCTCTCCACCGTCAAGGGCGCCATCGAGGCGGTTGTCCTGCTCGCCGGCCACCGCATGGCGGAAACCGACCCCGAGCTTGGCGCCAATCTGATGGTCTTCTTCTTCCGCGACTGGGCCGAGCTGCCGCAGGTGCCGAAACTCGATCGGATGATCCCCGGCCTCGCCGATCTCTGCACCCGGCTTGAGGCGCAGGGCGCCAACCGCTACCGCACCTTCCGCTTTGACGAGGCCGGCGCGATCAAAGCCGTCTTCCTGTTCCTGCGCATGGATGACCATCTCGCGCAGATGCCGGCCCAGGACCTCGCTCTGGCCCAGGGCGCCGAGGCGATGCTGTCTTTTGCAGATGGTGCCTTCAGCCAGATCTCACCGCTGGCCCGCACCGAAAGCGGCGGCGTGATCCTGCATCCCGACCTCGCATTGGTGATCCGCGCCGCCTATGATCCGGTGCTGCCGGCAGTCGCCGCCGATCCCGGCCATGCGCTGCGGCTGATGGCACGCATGCTGCCCCCCGATGACGCAGCAGGGTAACGCGAATGCCCGGTCCCATGTCTTGGGGCGCAGCCCTGAATTCCATGCCCTGGGCCTCAGGCGCGGAATTGAAAGCCGGCAGCGCTTTCGTGCTGTTTCTTTCGCCGTGACCGGGCTCAGAGCCCGGACTGGCCGCGCGCCATATCCCTTATCGCAACCGCGATAATCAGCGCTTGCCAGCGTCACAGACCGCAAATTGCCGCATCGCGGATATCAGCGCTTCAGGCAGCCTGACCGGTTTATGGCTGGCGGTCACATAGGCCAGCTCCACCACCATCACCGTCACCGCGCTATCCCCCAGCAGCATCTCATGCCGCATCGTCACCCTTGCGCCCCTGATGTCCTCAATGCCTGTTCTGCAGACAAGCAGATCATCAAGCCGCGCGGGCGCGCGCCATTCAATCTGAGACTTCCGCACCACAAACTGATTTCCGCCATCGGAAATCAAAGGATGTGAGATGTGACGCAGAAGCTCTGACCGACAGCGCTCGGCGAATTCGAGATATCTGGCATGATAGACGATGCCCCCGGCATCGGTATCCGCATAGTATACTCTGATTTTATGGATAAAATACCGCTCCTGATCCGTCATCAGACGCGTCGCCTCCATCAGTTATCGTCGTCAAAGCCGTCACGGGATCCCGGCCCTGTGGCGGAATGCCGAAAGCCCTGCCCGAACTCCCGGTGAAGCTGAATTCGGTGAACCTGAATTCCCGGTGAACCTGGCCTTGTTGCGCCTGGCAGGCAATGGGCGATCTGCCCGCATCCGGTCCACGAGAGCGCGGCGTGATCCGTGACGAAGGAACCGGCCACCCGGCGGCAAAACACAACACCCTGCTGTCGACCAGGCTCTTCAGGACACACATGGCCAGTGAGGGCCAGACACCCGCCCGCACCGACACAGCGCCGCCACCCTGATCCCGGCGAAAACCCGCGCGCTGCCCTCTCCGGCTCAGCACTGAGTCGCCGCAAAGCAGCATCTGCCGCCACGCTCACGCCATATTCGCCAAGATGTGTTGGCATTCCCCTTGTAACACTGCTAGAATCAGGTCTAACGACCGGCGAACACTGACCGGCGACCTTAAGAACGAGCAGGCGCAATGAACGAAACCATCGCGATGGCGCAGGAGATTGACTTCTCGCTGCTGGCCCTCTTCGCCCGTGCGACCCTCACGGTCAAGCTGGTGATGATCATTTTGATCGTCATGTCCTTCTGGTCATGGGCGATCATCATCCAGAAACATATCCTCTTCCGCAAATCCCGCGCCGAGGCCCAGGCCTTCGACCAGGCCTTCTGGTCGGGCGAGCCGCTGGACGAGCTTTATGAGCGGATCGGGCCCGAGCCTCAGGGCGCCTCGGAACGCGTCTTCGCCGCCGGCATGCTGGAATGGCGCCGCAGCCATAAACAGGATGGCGCGCTGATCGCCGGCGCCCAGGCCCGGATCGACCGCGCCATGGATGTCGCCATCGCACGCGAAAGCGAAAAGCTGAATTCCGGCCTTTCCTTCCTCGCAACCACCGGCTCGACCGCGCCCTTTATCGGGCTGTTCGGCACGATCTGGGGGATCAAAAACTCCTTCGAGGAAATCGCGATCTCGCAAAACACCTCGCTCGCCGTTGTGGCACCCGGTATTGCCGAGGCGCTGCTGGCGACCGGTATCGGCCTGATCGCCGCTATCCCGGCCGTGGTCTTCTACAACAAACTGAATGCCGACAGCGAACATATCCAGGGCAACTGGGAAAGCTTCGCCGATGAATTCGCGACCATCCTGTCGCGCCAGCTGGATTCCTGATCCATGGGCGCCGGGGTTATAAAAAAATCCGGGGGCGGTGGCCGGCGCGGCCGCCGTCGCGGATCTTCCGCCGCAATGAGCGAGATCAACGTCACGCCCTTCGTCGACGTCATGCTGGTGCTGCTGATCATCTTCATGGTGGCCGCGCCCCTGATGACGGTGGGCGTGCCGATCAAACTGCCGGAAACCGCCGCTTCGGCGATGCCCGATCAGCAGGAAGAGCCGCTTTCGATCACCCTGACCGCCGATGGTCTGGTGATGATTATGACCACCGAGGTTGACCCGAACGAGCTGATCCCCCGCCTCAAGGCCATCGCGGCCGAGCGCACGTCGAACAAGGTCTATCTGCGCGCCGATGGCAATCTGACCTATGAACGCGTCGCCCAGATCATGGGGGCGCTGAATGCGGGCGGCTTCAACGATATCGGCCTCGTGACCGAAAGCCAGGGTCCAAGCTTCGGCGCCAATGCCGCCGGCGCGACCAATTAAGGCGGATCAGCAGATGGAAGGGCGCTTCAAAACAGGCACCATCCTCTCCGGAGCAGGCCATGCCGGCCTGATCCTCTGGGTGATGCTTGGCGACTGGCTGTTCTCGCCGTCAAAGCCGCCTGAACAGATGTCGATGACGGTTTCAACGGTGAGCTCGGCAGAGTTCGCCGCGATGGAGGCCGCTGCGGCAAACGCGACCGAGCCGTCGCCCGACCCGGCGGAAACCATCTCGGCCCCCGATCCGGTCGAACCCTCGGTCGATGCGCCAATACCGGAACCGGCCCCCGAGCCTGAACCGGAACCGGTTCAGGAACCCCAGCCCGAACCCGAGCCCACTCCGCCGCCGCCCACGCCGGAACCCGAACCCACGCCCGAGCCGGTGATCGAAAATCCCGCGCCGCCCGAGGCCGTTTTCGCGCCCGAGGAACAGGCGATTCCGACGATGAGTTCGTCGATCAGGCCGAAACCCCGGCCCGCAAATATCGTGGCTCCCAATCCGGCCCCGGTTCCCGAGGACACGCCCACTTCTGACGCCCCGCAGGAAGCGGTGACGCCAGCCGAAGAGCCGACGCCCGAGCCGCCGCGCGAAGAACAGACCGCGACCGCGCCGCAGGATACCGGCGATGTGCTGCTGACCGAAGAGAACGCTCAGGACCGCCCCGAGGAATCGCTGGGGATGCAGACCTCGCCGCGTCCGAAACCGCGCCCCAACCGCCCGGCGCCAACGCCGGAGCCTGCGGCGGAAACTCAGGAAGAGCGCGATGCCCGCATCGCTGCCGAGGTTGCCGCCGAAGACCGCGCCACCCAGGAAGCCGAGGCCCGCGCCCGCCGCGAAGCCCAGGCCCGCGCCGAGGAAGAGGCCGCCGCGGCTGCCGCAGCAGCGGCTGCCGCCAGCGCCGGTTCGGGTGGCCAGGGTCAGGCCGCCAGCGGCCCGCCGCTCAGCGGCAGCGAGATGGGGAATATCTCTTCGGCCATCGGTTCGAAATGGAATGTCGGCACCATGGGGACCGAGGCGATGTCGACTGTCATCGTCGTGCGCGTGACCTTTGACCAGGCCGGTAAGCCGACCGGCATGAACCTTCTGGCAGGCGAATCCACCGGGCCGAGCCAGCAAGCGATTGATGTGGCCTTCCGCAATGCGCGCTCGGCCATCACCCGCGCCTATACCGAAGGCGGCATTCCGCTGCCGGCGGATAAATACGAGACCTGGAAGGTGCTCGATCTGGTGTTTGACGCCAATGGGATGAGGCTGCGCTGATGGCTGCGACCGCCGCCTTACCGCTCGGACACACCATACTACGCGCAGCGCTGGTGACTGGCGGCCTGCTGGCCGCAGGCCCTGGCCTTGCCAATACCGAGCGCCGGATAAATGCAGTGGTCGAGACCTTCACCTGCGCCAATCTCAGGCCGCAAAACGCCCTCGACCCAACTGCGGTAAGATGGATTGGCCGAAGCATCCTCTCGCTTACCGATGCAGACGACCGGCCTGAGGGCGCTGCAGGGGCGCGAGTGGTCCTGCGGCTTTGCTTTAACCAGAGCATCGACCAGCCTGTAATCGACGTCATAGCCTATTCCGGACCGCCCGGTGATATCGCGACTGCCACGCAGAAATTCGCGAAGCGCAGCGTGAGGAGGGCGCTTGATGCCGGCTTGCTGACCGTGCCCCTGCGGTATCTCGCGGATGGCGAGCCGCACCGCGCCGTTGTCGATCTGGTTTTCGGTGCCCCCGAAGAGCGCCCCGCCGCGGATCCAGCGCAATGACACAGATGTCAGATGACACCGGAACCCATTTCCCCCGTGATACGTTTACGGCGGATGTTTTAACCAGGACCCGCAAAACCGGCAGCAGACCGGACGAGATCGGAGCGAGAGGCAGATGACCTTCACCAGAAGAAGCTTTGCGACCACCCTGCTTGCAGGGGCCGCGATGATCCCTGCAATGGCGCGCGCACAGGACGGCCAGCCGCCCCGGATCGTGATCGGTCAGGGCGTGATCGAGCCAATGCCGATTGCGGTGCCGATGTTTGTCGACGAGGGCGGCGCCGGCAATCTCGCCAGCGATCTGTCGCGGGTGGTAACCTCCGACCTCGATGGGACGGGTTTTTTCCGTACCATCGGCCAGGAGGCCTATATCGGCCGCATCCAGGGCTTTGACGGCGCCATCAGTTACGAAGACTGGCGCGCGATCAATTCCCGCGTGCTGATCGTCGGTGCGGTTTCCGCCGCCGGGGACCGCATCACCGTCAAATTCCGCGCCTATGACGTCTCGAACGGCCAGCAACTCGACGGCGCCGCGATGCAATTCGCCGGCACCAAAGCGGGCTGGCGCCGCATGGCCCATAAAGTGGCCGATGTGGTTTATTCCAAGATCACCGGTGAGGGCGGCTATTTCGACAGCCGCGTGGTCTATGTCGCAGAGTCGGGGCCGAAAAACGCCCGCCTCAAGCGCCTTGCCGTGATGGATTACGACGGCGCCAATGTGCAATACCTGACCGACAGCGCCTCTATCGTGCTGGCGCCGCGGTTTTCGCCGAATGGCGACCGGCTGCTTTACACCAGCTATGAGACCGGCTTCCCGCGCATCACGCTGCTGAACCTGTCCAATCTGAAACGCCAGACCCTGGCCGAACAGCCCGGCACCATGACCTTTGCACCCAGGTTCTCGCCCGATGGCGGCTCGGTCGTGTTCAGTCTTGAGCGCGGCGGCAATACCGACATCTACAAGATGAGCCTCTCTTCGGGCCAGGCGCAGCAGCTGACCAATGCGCCCTCGATCGAGACCGCGCCCTGTTTCTCGCCCGATGGCAGCAAGATCGTGTTCGAGAGCGACCGCACCGGCGGCAGCCAGGTCTATATCATGGGTGCCGCCGGCGGCGAAGGCGGCCGGATCTCGGGCGGAGAGGGGCGCTATGGCACCCCGGTCTGGAGCCCGCGCGGCGACCTGATCGCCTTTACCAAACAGTATCAGGGCCGCTTTCATATCGGCGTCATGCGCACCGATGGCTCGGAAGAGCGGCTCCTGACCTCGTCCTTCCTTGATGAAGGCCCGACCTGGGCGCCGAATGGCCGGGTGATCATGTTCACCCGCGAAACCGAGGGCGGCGGCGGTCAGGCCTCGCTGTGGTCGGTCGATATCACCGGTCGGAACCTGAAACAAATCCCGACCGACGGGCCGGCTTCCGACCCGGCCTGGTCGCCTTTGTTGCCGTAAATCGCCATTTTCGGGTATGGGCAATCCTGCCGGATTCCCCAGCCGCCCGGAACCTGCTAACCTGGGCCGCGAAACAGTGATCCGCACAGGATCCGCAACCGGCCCGCGAACTGACTTATAAGGAAAAACCGATGAGCTTTACCCCCAAAGCCCTTCTTTTCGTGGCCGTGCTCGGCCTTGCCGCCTGTCAGAACCCTGACCGCTATGGCGCCGGTAACGGAGCCGGCGGCGGGGCCGGCGGCACGGGTGGCAGCGGTTATATCGACACCAACGGGCTTGGCGATCCGAGTGATCCGCGCTCCATCGCCTATTTCAACCAGACGGTTGGCGACCGCGTGCTGTTCCTTGTCGACCAGTCGACCGTCTCGGATACCGGCCGCCAGGTGCTGAATGGCCAGGCCAACTGGCTGAACCAGAATCCGGGCTATGCGATCATCATCGAAGGCCATGCCGACGAGCAGGGCACCCGCGAATACAACCTCGCGCTTGGCGCGCGCCGGGCGGCCTCGGTGCAGCAATATCTGCTGTCGCAAGGCGTTGCCGGCTCGCGGATGCGCACGATTTCCTACGGCAAGGAACGCCCGATCGAGGTCTGCTCGACCGAATCCTGCTATTCCAAGAACCGCCGCGCCGTGACGGTGCTGTCGGTCGGCGCCGGGTCGTAACATGACGCGGGCGAGGCTTCTCATCCCCCTGCTGGCCCTTGGTTTCGCCACTCCGGCGGCGGCGGAAAGCCTCGCCGATGTACGCGCCGAGCTGGGTCAGCTTGCCGCCGAATTCAACACGCTCAAGGCCGAACTCACCACCACCGGCGCTTCGGCGCGGGTGGGCGGTGTCGATGCGCTGGCCAGGATGGACACGCTTGAGGCAGAGCTGATGCGTCTCACCTCGCGCACCGAGGAAATCGAGTTGAAACTGAACCGGGTCATCCAGGATGGCACCAACCGGATCGGTGATATCGAATTCCGCCTTTGCGAGGCAGAACCCTCCTGCGACCCGATGAATATGGGGGCGACCCCGTCTCTTGGCGGCGGCGGCGCCGGTGCCTCGACCGCAGCCGCCATCCCCGCCGCCCCTGCGGCCCCCGCCACCGGGACAGGTTCGGGCAGCACCTCCTCCGCACCAGCGCTTGCCGTCGCAGAACAGGCAGATTTTGACCGGGCCAAGGGGGTGCTCGGTCAGGGTGACTTTCATGGTGCTGCATCGCTCTTTGAGACCTATGCCCAATCCTATCCTGGCGGGCCGCTAGTCCCCGAGGCGCATTATCTGCGCGGCGAGGCTTTGCGCCAGGCCGGCCAGATCGCGCCGGCCGCCCGTGCCTATCTGACCGCCTATAATTCCGCCCCCGAGGGCCCGATTGCCCCCGATGCGCTTTTGAAACTCGGCGAGTCCTTTGGCCAGCTGGGCGAAAAGGATCAGGCCTGCGTCACCCTGCAACAGGTGCCGCTGAACTACGCAGGCACCCAGGCAGCATCGCAGGCGACCATCGCCATGCAGGGTCTGGGGTGTCCCTGAGCCCATACTATCGCTGGCTTGAACACTATGAGCAGGCCGATCACGGCCTGCTCATATCCTGTCTGCCCTTTGACTTCCGCGACCAGGTTGTCGCACAGACTGCCGCCGCGAAGATCGGCATCGCAGTCTCTGGCGGCGGCGATTCCATGGCGCTGTTGCATCTGATTGCCCGCGTCGCGCCGCATTGGGACGTGACCGTCGAGACCGCGACCGTCAACCACCACCTGCGCGCAGAAGCCGCTGATGAGGCGGATTTTGTTGCCAGCGTAGCCGCAGGGCTGGGTCTGGCGCATCAGACACTCGACTGGAACAGCCATCCCGAGGCCGGCAATCTGATGCAGGCGGCCGGGCGGGGGCGGCTTGATTTGCTGGCGGCCTGGGCGAAAGCGAGGGGCATCGCGCATGTCTTTCTCGCCCATACCGCCGACGATCAGGCGGAGACCTTCCTGATAGGGCTGAGCCGCGCCGCCGGTCTTGACGGGCTGACCGGCATGCGCCGCCGTTTCGATCACAATAACGTCAGCTTCTGGCGGCCTTTGCTGGACTGCTCGCGGACAGAGCTGCGTGACTATCTGAGACGCCATGCCTGCCTTTGGCGCGAGGATCCCTCGAATGACGACCCCCGCTATACAAGGGTCAGGATCCGCAAGGCGCTGCCCGGGCTGGCCGCGGTTGGGATCACGCCGGACGCGCTGAACAGCACCATCCGCCACCTCTCCGAGATGCAGGATCTGGCCCGCCAGACCGCCGCCGCCGCTTTCAGGGGCTTTGGACAGGAAGAGGCCGGCGCCCTGCTCTTCGGCCGTGAGGCCTTCACCGACTGCCATACCGAGGTCCAGCGCCGCCTGATCAGCGCCGCTATCCGCTGGATTTCCGGCAATCGCCACGCGCCAAGGGCCAATTCGGTTGCGCAAAGCCTGAGCGAGATCAGGCGCCGGCGCGGCGCCACGCTTGGCGGTTGCCTGATCCGCGTCACCCCGCGCGACATCCGCCTGACCCGCGAACCCCGCGCGGTCGCGGGCGCGCAGGCCTACCGGCCGGGCGCCATCTGGGATCACCGCTGGCAGATCACCGGGCCGGAATCGCCTGGCGCGACCCTTGCACCACTGGGCACCGCAGGCCTTGCACAATTGTACGACTGGCGCGAAACCGGCATCCGGCGCGACGCCGCCCTGGTCTCACCCGCGCTCTGGCAGGGGGACCGGCTGATTTCCGCACCGATTTTTCCCCATTTCGCGGGCGAATGGCGCGCGACGATTTACCCATCCTTCGGAAGTTTCATCTTATCGCATTGAACCCTGTGCGTGGATTGCTAAATTAAGTCAGATTACGGCCCTGCCCCGGATGGGGGCGACCGGGCTGCCTTTCGGGAGATACATGTGAACAACGCGCGCAACATCGCATTCTGGGTGGTCCTGCTTTTGCTGGTCCTCGCGCTTTTCCAGGTCTTTTCCGGCGGCCAGTCCAATATGGGCGCCCGCTCGCTGAGCTGGTCTGAATTCATCACCCAGGTCGATCAGGGTCGGGTGACCTCGGTAACGCTTGACGGCGAAAGGGTCACCGTCCGCACCAGGGATGGCGGCACTTTCAGCACGATCAACCCGGGCGATGACAAGGTGACCGACAAGCTGATCGCCAAAGGGGTCGAGGTGCAGGGCAGCCCGCAGCAACAAAGCTTCCTGTCATCCCTGCTGCTGACCTTCCTGCCCTTCATCCTGCTGATCGGCGTCTGGATCTTCTTTATGAACCGGATGCAGGGCGGCGGCAAAGGTGGCGCGATGGGCTTTGGCAAGTCGCGCGCGAAACTGCTGACCGAAAAGCAGGGCCGCGTGACCTTTGACGATGTGGCCGGCATTGACGAGGCCAAGGAAGAGCTGGAGGAGATCGTCGAATTCCTCCGCAACCCGCAGAAATTCTCGCGCCTCGGCGGCAAGATCCCGAAAGGCGCGCTGCTGGTCGGCCCGCCCGGCACCGGTAAGACGCTGCTCGCCCGCGCCATTGCGGGTGAGGCGGGCGTGCCCTTCTTCACAATTTCCGGCTCGGATTTCGTTGAGATGTTCGTCGGTGTCGGCGCGTCGCGTGTGCGTGACATGTTCGAACAGGCCAAGAAAAACGCGCCCTGTATCGTCTTCATCGACGAGATCGATGCCGTTGGCCGCGCCCGTGGCGTCGGCATGGGGGGCGGCAATGATGAACGCGAGCAGACCCTCAACCAGCTGCTGGTCGAGATGGACGGGTTCGAGGCCAATGAGGGCGTGATCATCGTCGCGGCAACCAACCGCAAGGATGTTCTGGACCCCGCTTTGCTGCGTCCAGGCCGTTTTGATCGCCAGATCACTGTGTCGAACCCCGATATCAAGGGCCGCGAAAAGATCCTCAACGTCCATGCCCGCAAGATCCCGCTGGGCGCCGATGTCGACCTGCGCACCATCGCGCGTGGCTCGCCGGGCTTCTCGGGCGCCGATCTGGCGAACCTCGTCAACGAGGCCGCGCTGACCGCAGCCCGCGTCGGTCGCCGTTTCGTCACCATGGCCGATTTCGAGCATGCGAAAGACAAGGTGATGATGGGCCCCGAACGCCGCTCGATGGTCATGTCGCCCGAAGACAAGGAAATGACGGCCTATCACGAGGCTGGTCACGCGATTGTCGGCATCAAGCTGCCGAAATGCGACCCGGTTTATAAGGCGACGATCATGCCGCGCGGTGGTGCGCTTGGCATGGTGATGAGCCTGCCCGAGATGGACCGCAATTCCTGGCATAAAGACCAGATGAAGGACCGCATCGCCATGGGCATGGCCGGCAAGGCCGCCGAGATCAAGAAATGGGGCGAAGACCGCGTTTCCTCGGGCGCGAGCGGCGACATCCAGAACGTATCGGCCGTGGCCCGCGCCATGGTCATGCGGTGGGGCATGTCGGACAAGATCGGAAATATCGACTATTCCGAGGCACATGAGGGCTATAACGGCAATACCGGCGGCTTTTCGGTTTCTGCCGAAACCAAGCGCCTGATCGAGGATGAGGTGAAATCCATCGTCGATGAGGGCTATGCCCGCGCCATGCAGATCCTTGAAGAGAATGAGGAAGAGTTCGAGCGCCTGGCCCAGGGCCTGCTGGAATATGAGACCCTGACCGGCGATGAGATCCGCAAGGTGCTGGCTGGCCAGAAACCCGGTGATGATGATGGGGCCCAGGAGGCCGAGGCCGCGCCCTCGGTGCTGGCGATCCCGAAAACCCGCACCACGCGCGGGCCGAAACCCGGGGATGCCGAACCCTCGCCAACCTGAAACCAGCGGCGAGGCACCCTGTCAGCCGGGAAGCGCCTGACTGCGCCTCCCGGCTTTTGCATATCCCCTTCGCGCAAGGCGGGAGGCCTGGTGCCGAAGTGGTGATTGGAAATGACATATCACTCGTTTAAGGGTGAACCATTCTGGCGGGAGGACGGACATGTCGAGCGGGATGCAGGATGAAGCGGCCCAGGCAGCGCGCCAGGCGGCGCTGAACTATCACGAATTTCCGAAACCCGGCAAGCTTGAGATCCGGGCGACAAAGCCGTTGGCGACGGGTCGCGACCTCTCCCGCGCCTATTCCCCCGGCGTGGCCGAAGCCTGCCTTGAGATCAAGGCCGACCCAGCCACCGCATCGCGCTATACCGCGCGCGGCAACCTGGTTGCGGTGATTTCCAACGGCACCGCCGTGCTTGGGCTGGGAAATATCGGCGCACTGGCCTCGAAACCGGTGATGGAGGGCAAGGCCGTCCTCTTCAAGAAATTCGCCAATATCGACTGTTTCGACATCGAGGTGAACGAAAGCGACCCTGAGAAGCTTGCCGAAATCGTCTGCGCGCTGGAGCCGTCCTTCGGCGCCATCAACCTGGAAGACATCAAGGCACCGGATTGTTTCATCGTTGAACGAATTTGCCGCGAACGGATGAATATCCCCGTCTTCCATGATGATCAGCACGGGACTGCCATCGTGGTCGGCGCCGCCGCGACCAATGCGATGATCGTCGCCGGCAAGAAATTCGGGGATATCAGGCTGGTTTCCACCGGAGGCGGCGCCGCCGGCATTGCCTGCCTGGAAATGCTGGTGAAACTGGGCGTCAAACGCGAGAATATCTGGCTCTGCGATCTTGAAGGCCTCGTCTACCAGGGCCGCGAGGCGCAGATGACGCCGCAGAAAGCCGCCTTCGCGCAAGGCAACACGCCCGCCAGCCTCGCCGATGTGATCAAGGGCGCCGATATGTTCCTCGGCCTTTCCGGCCCCGGCGTCCTGACCCCGGAAATGGTCGCGACCATGGCCGCGAAACCGGTGATCTTCGCGCTGGCCAATCCAACGCCCGAGATCCTCCCCGAGGCGGCCCGCGCCGTCGCCCCCGATGCGATCATCGCCACCGGCCGGTCGGATTTCCCCAATCAGGTCAATAACGTCCTCTGCTTCCCCTTCATCTTCCGCGGCGCACTGGATGTCGGCGCCACCACCATCAATGACGAGATGGAACTGGCCTGTATCGAGGGAATCGCGGCGCTCGCACGTCAGACCACGTCTGCCGAAGCGGCCGCCGCCTATCAGGGTGAACAGCTCACTTTCGGCCCGGACTACCTGATCCCGAAACCCTTTGACCCGCGCCTGATCGGCGTCGTCGCCTCGGCCGTTGCCTGCGCCGCGACGGAATCCGGCGTGGCAACGCGCCCTTTGACCGATCCTGACGCCTATAAGCGCAAGCTCGACAGCTCGGTCTTCCGCTCGGCATTGCTGATGCGCCCGGTGTTTGAGGCCGCCCGCACCGCCACCCGCCGCATCGTCTTTGCCGAAGGCGAGGATGAGCGCGTATTGCGCGCGGCGAATGCGATGCTTGAGGAAACCACCGATGTGCCGATCCTGATCGGCCGCCCCGAGGTGATCGAGGCGCGCTGTGAACGCTATGGCCTCGCCATTCGCCCGGGTCGCGATTTCCACCTGGTGAACCCGGAAAACGACCCGCGCTACCGCGACTATTGGGGCACCTATCATGAGCTGATGGCGCGGCGCGGTGTCAGCCCCGACATTGCCCGCGCCATCATGCGCACCAACACCACCGCCATCGCCGCAATCATGGTGCACCGCGATGAGGCTGACAGTATGATCTGCGGCACCTTCGGGCAATATCACTGGCATCTCAACTACATACGCCAGGTGCTCGCCCGAGATGGCCGCCATGCGGTGGCCGCGCTTTCGATGATGATCCTCGAAGACGGCCCACTTTTCATCGCCGACACCCATGTCAATGCCGAGCCGACCGCGCAGCAGATCATGGAGACCGCGATCGGCGCCGCCCGCCATCTGCGCCGCTTTGGCGTCACGCCGAAAATCGCCTTCTGCTCGCAAAGCCAGTTCGGCAATATGGACAACCGCTCAGGCCGGGTGATGCGCGAGGCGCTGGAACTGCTGGACGCGCGCGAGCCCGATTTCGCCTATGAGGGCGAGATGAATGTCGATACCGCCCTCGACCAGGGGCTGCGTGACCGCCAGCTGCCGGGCGGGCGGTTCGAAGGCGCCGCGAATGTGCTGCTCTTTGCCTCAGCCGATACGGCATCGGGGGTCCGGAACATTCTGAAGATGCGTGCCGGCGGGCTGGAGGTCGGGCCGATCCTGATCGGCATGGGCAATAAGGCGCATGTGGTGACATCTGCGATCACCGCGCGCGGTCTTCTCAACATGTCGGCCATCGCTGGTACGCCGGTTTCGCATTACGGCTGAGCCAAAGGCAGCAGCGGCGAGAGAATCACCTCTCCGCTGCCCACCCATCCTGGCGGCAAATATTTGCAAACCCCTGGGGATTTCGCGTCAAATTCGCAGGAAAACCATAATTTGCAAACATTTTGCAACCCGATATCGCGAATTCTGCAAACTAATCCTGTTCCGGGACAGCTGTTGCCGGTAACAAAGTTGCGCCCTTCCGAACCCTCGCATAACAAACGCTTAAGTCAGGAGGAGAGCCGACGATGGGTTACCGCGAAGTTTACGCGCAATGGAAATCCGACCCCGAGGGGTTCTGGATGGAGCAGGCCCAGGGTATCGACTGGGTGCAGCCCCCCTCCCGCGCGCTGAATGCCGACCGCGCGCCGATCTATGAATGGTTCGCCGATGGTATGGTGAATACCTGCTGGAACGCGGTCGACCGCCATGTCGAGGCCGGGCGCGGCGATCAGCTGGCGATCATCCATGACAGCCCGGTCACCCATCTGAAAAAGGGCATCACCTATCGCGACCTGCAAAAGCGGGTGGCGAGCCTCGCCGGCGCGCTGCGCGCCAAGGGTGTGACCAAGGGCGACCGCGTCATAATCTATATGCCGATGATCCCCGAGGCGCTGGAGGCGATGCTGGCCTGCGCCCGTCTTGGCGCGATCCATTCGGTGGTGTTTGGCGGTTTTGCCGCCAATGAACTGGCAGTGCGGATCAATGACTGCACCCCCAAGGCGATCATCGCAGCCTCCTGCGGCATCGAGCCCTCGCGCATCGTGCATTACAAACCGCTGCTGGATGCGGCCATCGATCAGGCGGTCCACAAACCCGAATTTTGCGTGATTTTTCAGCGCGAACAAGAGGTTGCCAATCTGATCGAAGGTCGTGACGTGGCCTGGCATACTTTTCAATACGGCATCGAGCCGGCCGAATGCGTGCCGGTCGAGGGCAATCACCCGGCCTATATTCTCTACACTTCCGGCACCACCGGCGCTCCGAAAGGCGTGATCCGCGCCACTGGCGGGCATCTCGTCGCACTGAACTGGACCATGAAGGCGATCTACGACATGGAGCCGGGTGAGGTCTTCTGGGCCGCCTCGGATGTGGGCTGGGTCGTCGGTCACAGCTATATCTGCTATGCGCCGCTGATCAAAGGCTGCACCACCATCGTGTTCGAGGGCAAACCCGTCGGCACCCCCGATGCGGGAACCTTCTGGCGGGTGATCGCCGAGAATAAGGTGAAGAGCTTCTTCACCGCGCCGACAGCGCTGCGCGCGATCAAACGCGACGACCCGCAGGGCGAATTCGTCAAAGACTACACCATGAAGCATCTGCAATACTGCTTCCTCGCCGGTGAGCGCGCCGATCCCGATACCATCGCCTGGGCCGCACGGCATCTGAATGTGCCGGTGATCGACCATTGGTGGCAGACCGAGACCGGCTGGGCCATTGCTGCCGATCCGATGGGAATCGAACACCTGCCGGTAAAGCCCGGCTCCCCTTCGGTGCCGATGCCGGGCTATGATGTTCAGGTGCTGGATGAAGGCGGCCATCCGGTCGCCCCCGGAACGCTGGGCGCGATTGCGGTCAGGCTGCCGCTGCCGCCCGGCAACCTGCCCGGGCTGTGGAATGCCGAGGAGCGTTTCCGCAAGAGCTATCTCTCTCATTTCCCGGGATTTTATGAGACGGGCGATGCCGGCTATATCGACGAGGACGGCTATCTCTACATCATGGCCCGCACCGATGACGTGATCAACGTCGCCGGCCACCGGCTTTCGACCGGCGCGATGGAGGAGGTTCTGGCCTCGCATCCCGATGTTGCCGAATGCGCGGTGATCGGTGTGGCGGACCCGCTGAAAGGCCAGTCGCCGCTGGGCTTCCTGTGCCTGAACAAGGGCAGCACCAAATCGCATGACGATGTGGTCAGGGAATGCGTCAGACTGATGCGCGACCGGATCGGCCCGGTCGCTGATTTCAAACGCGCTTTGGTGATCGACCGCCTGCCGAAGACCCGCTCGGGCAAGATCCTGCGCGGCACAATGGTGAAGATCGCCGATGGCGCTGACTGGAAAATGCCCGCGACGATCGACGATCCGGCGATCCTCGATGAAATCACCCAGGCGTTGCAATCAATCGGCCTCGCCCGCTGATCCCGGCCTGACCCGACCTGCGGCACTGTGCCCTTACCGGCATGGCGCCGCTCTTTTCCCTGCAACCAGGCAGAAATTCGAGCATGACGCCGGGTCCACCTGCTGCGGGGCACACCAGGGTCTGGACCTGGGCGTCAGGCCGTGCCAGCTTGCGCCTTCATGGAAGAAAGAAATTTCTTTCCATGAAGGTTATTTCTATAGCCTTTTCAATTGCTGAATTAATGTGCTCCCTGCCAGAGCGGCAGACAGTCCCGGTGTGAGTCAGATGCGGATTCCAGTTCTGCTGATCGAAGATACTCCTTCGCTGCTCTTTGTTTATCGCTCCGTCCTGACCGCGGCCGGGATGAATGTTCACCCAGCCAGCACCGGGTCAGAGGCGCTTCAGCTGTTGCACCAGGTGAAACCCGGTGTGGTTGTGCTTGACCTCATGCTGCCGGATCGTGACGGGCTGGCGCTGATGTCCGAGATGCTGGCGATCAATCCCGACCTTTGCGTCGTGGTGATGTCGGCGCAGGGATCGGTTGACCGCGCGGTGTCGGCGATGCGCGCCGGGGCGTTTGATTTCCTGCTGAAACCCTTTGAGGAAAACCGTTTTCTTGCGGCGATCCGCGCTGCGGTGCAGACAGCCGAGGAAAGCAACCCCGGCCTGCCGCCCTCGCCAAGGCGCCGCACCGAGCCCGCCGCCAGCAGCGACCCCGCCATCAGCATCGGCTCGTCCGAGGCCATGAAGCAGGCGCATCGGGTGATTTCCTCGGTCGCGGGTTCCATCGCCACCGTCTTCATCACCGGCGAAAGCGGCACCGGCAAAGAGCTGGCCGCCATCGCGCTGCACACACAGTCCTCCCGTGCGCGCGGGCCGTTCATTGCGCTGAATTGCGGCGCGATCCCGCATAACCTGCTGGAATCCGAGGTATTCGGTCATCTGAAAGGCAGTTTTACCGGTGCCATTGCCGATAAGCCGGGCGCGGCCATGGCGGCGGATGGCGGCACGCTGTTCCTTGATGAGGTCTGCGAAATGGCGCCGGCACTGCAGACCAAGCTCCTGCGGTTTCTGCAGACCTCGATGGTGCAGCCGCTGGGCGCGACCCGGCCGCAAAAGGTGGATGTCCGCATCATTTGCGCCACCAACCAGGACCCGCTGGAGGCCATCCGGCGCGGCCAGTTCCGCGAGGATCTCTATTACCGGCTGCATGTAGTGCCGCTGCATATGCCGCCGCTGCGTGATCGCGGCCGTGATGCCGCCGAGATTGCCGATGTCGCCCTGCGGCGCTTCGGGGCCGAGGAAGGCAAGAGCTTCGCCGGTTTCGCGCCCGAGACGCAGCGCATCCTCCTGCGCCAGCGCTGGCCGGGGAATGTCCGCCAGCTGCTGAATGTGGTGCGCAATATCGCGGTGATGCAGCCGGGCGGGCTGGTCACCCCAGATATGTTGCCGCTGGAAATGCTGCGGGATGATCCGGGGCAGCCCTCCCCGGCAGCGAAGCCCGCCGCCGGCATGCTGCCGATTTCCGATCCGTCGGGGGCCGGTCTTTCACCGGAGGATTCGGTTGCGGCGCCTTTCGCGGGAAGGACCCTGGCCCAGATTGAGCGTCAGGCAATCGAGGCCGCGCTGGCGCGCCATAACGGCTCGGTGCCCAAGGCGGCCCATGAGCTGGATATCTCGGTCTCGACCCTTTATCGCCGGATCGAGGCCTGGCGTTCAGACCTCGGCTGACCTGCTCAATACATTGACAGATCAGACGAATTGTTCGCGGATCAGCCTTTCCTCCAGCCCGTGTCCCGGGTCAAAGAGCAGACGGTAGCTGATCGCGGAATCCGAGCGCACCACAACCGAGATCACGTCGCGAACCGAATTCCGGCTGTCGGCATCGACCATCACCGGCCGTTTTTCCGGGTCCAGCACATCGAACCGCACCTCGGCCGTTTTCGGCAAAAGCGCACCGCGCCAACGACGCGGGCGGAAGGCCGACATTGCCGTCAGCGCCAGAACATCGGCGCCGATGGGCAGGATCGGCCCATGCGCCGAGTAGTTATAGGCGGTCGACCCCGCCGGCGTCGCAACCAGGGCACCGTCACAGACCAGCTCTGCCATGCGCTCGCGCCGGTCAATCGAGACCCGGAGCCGCGCGGCCTGCGGCCCCTGCCGCAGCAGCGAGACCTCATTCACCGCCAGCGCGTCGGTGATCTTGCCCCGCACATTCTGCGCCCGCATCGACAGCGGGTTCAGCAGCGCCTCCTCGGCCATTTGCAACCGTTCGGGCAGGCCATCGTCAAGATAGGCGTTCATCAGAAAGCCGATCGTGCCGCAATTCATGCCATAGACCGGCAGGTCGCGCCCGGATTGTGCATGCAGCGTCTGGAGCATGAAACCATCGCCGCCAAGCGCCACCACCACCGAGGCCCGGCGCAGGTCGGTCTGACCATAGCGTCCGGTCAGCCGCGCCAGCGCCGATTGCGCCGCCGGAGCCTTCGAGGCCATAAACCTGATCCTTGGCTGCATCCCACCCCTCCGTCAGGCGGCAACCCTGACCGCGGCGGGACGGAAACTCAAGCCCTGCATCGCTGCGCCATCCGTTGGGGGAACGATCCGGGGCATCGACCCGCCGCTGCCGGAAGGCGCCTTCGGGGCAGCCACAGCCAGCGCGGATTTCGTCGCCATCGCGCAACGGGTCGCTTTCCGGCCTTTTCCTGGACGGGCGCGTGTTCTAAAGAACCGGCAACAAAAATACCATCCCGCATGGCCCAACGGAGACGAGTATGACCGCCCAGACCCGCGATTCCGGCTTTTTCACCGAATCTCTTTCCTCTCGCGACCCCGATCTTTTCGGCGCGGTCCGGTCCGAGCTTAGCCGTCAGCGCGATGAGATCGAGCTGATCGCGTCCGAGAACATCGTCTCGCTCGCGGTGCTGGAGGCTCAGGGCTCGGTTCTGACGAACAAATATGCCGAGGGCTATCCGGGCAAGCGCTATTACGGCGGCTGCCAGTTTGTCGACATTGCCGAGACGCTTGCGATCGAGCGCGCCAAAGAGCTTTTCGACTGCAAATTCGCCAATGTGCAGCCGAATTCCGGCAGCCAGATGAACCAGGCCGTCTTCCTTGCGCTGCTGAAGCCGGGCGATACTTTCATGGGGCTCGACCTGAATTCGGGCGGCCACCTGACCCATGGCTCGCCGGTCAATATGTCCGGCAAGTGGTTCAACGTGGTCTCTTACGGGGTGCGCCAGCAGGATCAGCGCCTCGATATGGACGAGGTGCGCAAACTTGCCCTCGAGCATAAGCCGAAGCTGATCCTGGCGGGTGGCACCGCCTATAGCCGTGAATGGGACTGGGCCGCCTTCCGGGCGATTGCTGATGAGGCCGGCGCTTACCTCCATGTTGATATGGCGCATATCGCGGGCCTTGTGGCCGGCGGCGTGCATGCCTCGCCCCTGCCCCATGCCCATGTGGTGACCACCACGACCCACAAGAGCCTGCGCGGCCCGCGTGGGGGGATGGTGCTCACAAATGATGAAGATATCGCTAAGAAAATCAATTCTGCGGTCTTCCCCGGCCTGCAGGGCGGCCCGCTGATGCATGTGATCGCGGCCAAGGCCGTGGCCTTTGGCGAGGCGCTGCGCCCCGAATTCAAGGCCTATGCCGCCCAGGTGAAAACCAATGCGGCCGCGATGGCGGATGAGCTGATGAAGGGCGGCATCGACATCGTCTCGGGCGGCACCGACAACCATCTCTGCCTCGCCGATCTGCGCCCGAAAAAGGTGACCGGCAAGGCGGCCGAGGCGGCTCTGGGTCGCGCGCATATCACCTGCAACAAGAATGGCGTGCCGTTCGATCCGGAGAAGCCGTTTGTGACCTCCGGTATCCGCCTCGGCGCGCCGGCCGGAACCACGCGCGGCTTTGGCGAGGCCGAATTCCGTCAGATCGCCCGCTGGATCACCGAGGTGGTCGACGGCCTGGCCGCCAATGGCGAGGACGGAAACGCCTCCGTCGAGGCGAAGGTCAAAGCAGAGGTCAAGGCACTCTGTGACCGATTCCCGCTATACCAAACGCTCTGAATCGTCATTGAAAAATTAGAAAGCGCCGGGTCTTGCCCGGCGCCTTTTAATTTCCGCCCATGCGATGGCCCATATGCAAAGGAATGGGCGAAGGATCGAAAAACTCAGGCGCTGCCAATTGCATGGCTGGGCGGAACCGGGCGGCCGGTATAGGTGCGGTCATCGACCCGGATCACCACCGTACCATCCGCATTCTGGCTGACCATCAGACCCTGCACAGAAATGCAGCTTCCGATTGAGATTGTGCGCAGCATTCTGGTTCTCTCCCCCCTCAGGAATTTAATCAAGTTTCCGTCAATCTCTCCGTTTTTGAAACAGGAAAGTTAAGAACCCGAAAAGAAATATGGCGTAAAAATGGCGACTGTCGCCACCAGAATTACAGCCAGTCGCGCAGGATGGGGATCAGGGGCAGGTCGGCCGGGGGCATCGGGTAGTCGCGCAGCCGGTCCGGTGCAACCCAGGCCAGAATCTGGCCCTCGCGCGCCACGGGGATGCCCTCCCATTTGCGGCATGCGAAAAGCGGCATCAGCAGGTGGAAATCATCATAGCTGTGGCTGGCGAAGGTCAGCGGCGCGAGGCAGCTTTTCCAGGTGTCGATGCCGATTTCCTCTTTCAGCTCGCGGATCAGGCAGGCTTCGGGGGTTTCGCCCGGCTCCACCTTCCCACCAGGGAACTCCCAGAGGCCAGCGAGGCTTTTGCCTGGTGGACGCTGCGCGAGGAGGATGCGGCCATCGGCGTCGATCAGAGCCACGGCGGAGACGAGCAGAGTTTTCATGCGGTTCCCGGGTAAGTCCGGAGCCGGGGGCGCAGCCCCCGGGCCCCGGTATATTTTAGGACAAAAATGATCAGGAGCGATAGTCGGCGTTGATCGCGACATAGCGGTCGGTCAGGTCGCAGGTCCAGACGGTCCGCTTTGCCCGGCCCATGCCGAGGCCTACGTCAATCACCAGCTCCTGGCCCTTCATATAGCTGGCGCCGGCCTCTTCGCTGTAGGTCGGGGATTTCCAGCCTTTTTCCGCCACCAGGATATCGCCGAAGCGGATGGTGAGACGGTCACGCTCCGCTGCCGCGCCGGATTTGCCAACCGCCATCACGATACGGCCCCAGTTCGGGTCCTCGCCCGCGACGGCGGTTTTCACCAGCGGCGAATTGGCGATGGCGAAAGCCACCTTCGCGGCATCGGCATCATTCGCGGCGCCGGAGACCCGCACCTCGATCAGCTTGGTCGCGCCCTCGCCGTCGCGCACCACCTGCAGCGCGAGATCCTGCATCACCTGGGCCAGAGCGGCCTCGAAAGCCTTCAGCGCCGGGCCTTTCAGTGCAGCGGCCGCAGACTGGCCGGTTGCCGCGACCAGCAGCGTGTCGGAGGTGGAGGTATCGCTGTCGACGGTGATCGAGTTGAAACTGTCATCGACATGGCGCGAGACCAGTTTTTGCAGGCTCAGCTGGCTGATTTTCGCATCGGTGAAGATATAGACCAGCATCGTCGCCATGTCCGGCGCGATCATGCCCGAGCCTTTGGCGATGCCGGCAATATGGATCGGGCCGCCATCGCCCTCGATCGTCGCGGTGGCGCCTTTGGGGAAGGTGTCGGTGGTCATAATGGCCTGGGCGGCGCCTTCAATCGCGGCCTCGGTCAGGCTGGCGGTCAGGTCACCGATCACGGCGGTGATCTTCTCGCCGGGCAGCGGCTCGCCGATCACGCCGGTCGAGGAGGAGAACACCCGCCCCGCCGGAATGCCAAGTGCCGCCGCCACGCCGCCGGTGACCTCGGCCACGGCCTTGTCGCCGATCTTGCCGGTGAAGGCGTTGGAATTGCCGGAATTCACGATAATCGCGGCGCCCGTATCGGGCGCCGCTTTCAGCGCGAGTTTGGCCTCGCAATCCCTCACACAGCCCGAGCGCGTCGTCGAGCGCGTGAAGGCGCCCGCCATCACGGTGCCCGGCGCCAGACGCACCAGCATCACATCCTTACGGTTCTTATATTTGATCCCGGCCCCGACCGAGGCGAATTCCGCGCCTTTGATCACCGGCAGGGTCGGGAAGCTTTTCGGGGCCAGCGGCGAGACCGGATGCGCGGCCTTATGGACCGCCGCCGCCACCTCGCTCAGTGCGCCCGAGACCGCATCCGTGACACGGTCCGCCACCGGCGCGACCACGTCACTGACACGTTCTTTCAGCTTGCGAACCTTTTTCTTCAGGTTCTTCGCCTCGGCTTTCCAGTCGGTCTTTGCCATGTTACCCCCCGCCGCTCAGTCGATCAGAGCGCTGTTTTTCAGAAGCGCCGGATCCAGCCCTGCGCCCGGCTTTTCGATCCTGGCCGCTTTGGTCACGTCGTCGATCTTTGCCTTGACCGCGCTCTCCTCGACCTCGGCAGCGAGTTCCTCGCGCACCTCATCAAGCTGCGGCGCCGGTTTTTCGCGGCTTTCATGCACAAGGATCAGGTGCCAGCCGAAATCACTTTTCACCGGGTCGGTCACTTTGCCGGGGGTCGCCGCCGCCACCGCGTCGCCAAAGGGCTTTACCATGCGATCCGTGGTGAACCAGCCCAGCTCGCCGCCTTCGGCACCCGAACCGGGATCCTTGGAGGCCTCTTTCGCGAGATCGGCGAAATTCGCCCCGGCGTCGAGTTCGGCCTTCAGCTCTTTCGCCTCGGCCTCGGTCTCGACCAGAATATGGGCCGCGCGGTATTCTTTCATAGGCGCGGCATTGGCATAACGCTCATCCCAGGCCTTTTGCAGCGCCGCATCGGTCACGGCCGCACTGGCAACCTTGCCCAACACCTCACCCGAGAGATAGCCGCGGGTCGAGTTGGCGATATTCGCCGCGTCGCGCACCGTCTGCGTGGTGACCGATTGCGCCAGCGCCTCCTGCTGGACCAGCTGGTCGAGAATGCCGTTGAACAGCGTCTCATCCTCAAGCGTCAGATATTGCGGCGGCAGGGTTTCGCGCAGCGCAATCATCTGGCCAAGGGTGATTTCGGCGCCGTTCACCGTGGCAACCACGGTCGAAGCCGTCTCCCCCTCGGCCCATGCCGGGGCCGTGAGGGCGGTGGCCAGCCAGAAGACGGCTGCCCCCATGCGTTTTTCCAGTGCCATATCACTTTCTCCCGTTATGCCGCAGGGCCTGCGAACGTTGACTATGATCCTTGCAGCCCTTACATCGCGACAGTCGCGTGATACCGGGCTTTTCAGGACCTACTCCGGCTTTCTATGGAAGGCGTTAAGGGCGGGCAAGTCACAGCCTGATGACATCACGCAGGAACGACCGCACGGAGAGATCATGCTGGGTCTGGGAACGCTCGCGAAAAAGGTCTTTGGCTCGGCCAATGACCGCAAGGTCAGGGCTACAAAGTCCATGGTCGCCAAAATCAACGCGCTTGAGCCGGAATTTACCGCGCTGAGCGATGAGGGCCTTGTCGCAAAGACCCGCGAATTTCAAAAGCGCGTGCAGGAAGGCGGCGAGAGCCTCGACGACATCCTGCCCGAGGCTTTCGCAAATTGTCGTGAAGGGGCGAAGCGCTCGCTGGGGCTGCGCGCTTTTGATGTGCAGCTGATGGGCGGCATCTTCCTGCATCAGGGCAATATCGCCGAGATGCGCACCGGCGAGGGCAAGACGCTGGTGGCGGCTTTTCCGGCCTATCTCAATGCCCTGACCGGCAAGGGCGTGCATGTCGTCACCGTCAACGACTATCTCGCGAAACGCGATGCCGACACCATCGGCAAGGTGCATGCGAAACTCGGTCTGACCACTGGCGTGATCTACCCCTGGCAGCCGGATCAGGAAAAACGTGCCGCCTATGCCGCCGATGTCACCTATGCGACCAATAACGAGCTGGGCTTCGACTACCTTCGCGACAATATGAAGGGCTCTATCGAAGAGATGATGCAGCGCGGCCATAATTTCGCGATTGTGGACGAGGTTGACTCGATCCTGATCGACGAGGCGCGCACGCCGCTGATCATCTCGGGGCCAAGCCAGGACCGCAGCGACCTCTATATCTCGGTTGACCGGCTGATTCCGAATCTGGTCGATGAGGATTTCACGCTGGACGAAAAGGCCCGCAACATCACCTATACCGAGGCGGGCAACGACCATATCGAGGACCTTTTGCGAGAGGCGGGTGTGCTGCCGGAAGGCCAGCACCTCTTCGCGCCGGAATCGACCTCGATCGTTCACCATATGAACCAGGCGCTGCGCGCCCATAAGATGTTCCACCGCGACCAGCAATATATCGTCCGCGATGGAGAGATCGTGCTGATCGACGAATTCACCGGCCGGATGATGAAGGGCCGCCGCCTCTCGGACGGCCTGCACCAGGCCATCGAGGCGAAAGAGGGCGTGCAGATCCAGCCCGAAAACGTGACCCTCGCCTCGGTGACGTTCCAGAACTACTTCCGCCTCTATAACAAGCTGGCCGGCATGACCGGCACCGCTGCGACCGAGGCCGAGGAATTCATGCAGATCTACGGTCTGGGTGTGGTCGAGGTTCCGACCAACCGCCCGGTGGCGCGGATCGACGACCATGACAAGGTGTATCGCACCGCACGCGAGAAATTCCAGGGCATCGTCGAGACGATCCGCGAGGCGCATGAGAAAGGCCAGCCGCTGCTGGTCGGCACCACCTCGATCGAGAAATCCGAAGAGCTGGCGGCGATGCTGAAAGCCGAAGGCATCGCGCATAACGTGCTGAACGCCCGCCAGCATGAGCAGGAGGCGAAGATCGTCGCCGATGCCGGCCGCCTGGGCGCTGTGACCATTGCCACCAATATGGCCGGTCGCGGCACCGATATTCAGCTTGGCGGCAATGTCGAGATGAAGGTGATCGAAGAGCTGGACGCCAATCCGGATGCCGACCCCGCCGCTTTGCGGGCGCGGATCGAGGCGGAACATGCCGATGAAAAGGCCCAGGTGCTGGATGCCGGCGGCCTCTTCGTGCTGGCGACCGAGCGCCACGAGTCGCGCCGCATCGACAACCAGCTGCGCGGCCGTTCTGGCCGCCAGGGCGACCCGGGCAAATCCGCCTTCTTCCTCTCGCTGGAAGATGACCTGATGCGGATCTTCGGCTCCGAGCGCCTGGACAAGATCCTCTCGACTTTGGGGATGAAAGAGGGCGAGGCGATTGTTCACCCCTGGGTGAATAAGTCGCTGGAAAAAGCCCAGGCAAAAGTGGAAGGCCGCAACTTTGACGTGCGGAAGTCGCTTTTGCGCTTCGATGATGTGATGAATGATCAGCGCAAGGCAGTGTTCAGCCAGCGCCAGGATATTCTCCGGGCCGAGCATGTCTCGGAAATCGCCGAGGATATGCGCCACCACGTCATCGACGATATGGTCGATGACTTCATGCCGCCGAAAACCTATCCCGACGCCTGGGATCTGGAGGGGCTGCGCGATGCCGGCCGTCAGCGGCTGAACATGGATATGCCCATCGAGAAATGGGCCGCCGAGGAAGGCGTCGACCAGGCTGCCATGGCCGAGCGGATCATCGAGCATTCCGACCGCTATATGACTGAAAAAGCCGAGGCTTTCGGCGCGACCACCATGGTCCAGATCGAGAAACAGGTGCTTTTGCAGGCCATCGACGCCAAATGGCGCGATCATCTTCTGCGGCTGGAACACCTGCGCTCGGTCATCCATTTCCGCCAATATGCGCAGCGCGACCCGCTGAACGAATATAAAACCGAGGCCTTCCAGCTGTTTGAAACCATGCTGGGCAGCCTGCGCCAGCAGGTGACCGAGCAGCTGTCGCGCATCCGCCCGCTCTCGAAAGAAGAGCAAGAGACGATGATGGCGCAACTGCTGGCCCAGCAGCAGGCCGCCGCCGGGATCGAGGTCGAACCCTCCACCCCGCCCGCGCCGCAGCCGGCTCTGCCCGGCGCGATTGCCGGCTTTGACGAATCGGACCCCTCGACCTGGGGCAATCCTGGCCGCAACGATGTCTGCCCCTGCGGTTCAGGCGAGAAGTTCAAGCATTGCCACGGCCGACTGGCCTGATCAGCGCGACAATAATGGCAGAAAAGGGGCGGAATTAACCGCCCCTTTTCGATTCTGTGGTTCTCTGGTGGGAAACATTCCACAGCTGCGCCACGGGATTGCCGCGATCTCACGCGATGTTCGCATCAATACGGGAGATTCCGGGTATGGTGATAATGGATACGAAACGCACCATAATACGCGTCACAGTGGTTCTCCTGCTGGCTCTGGGCGCGGGCCATCTGGTGCAGAACATGCAAAAGAACCAGCCTGGACGAGCGGCCCATACCGATGCGCTTGGCGGTATCGAACAGGTGGTGGCTGGCTCCAAGCAGCGGATCCTGCCTCAGCCCGCCAGCCGTGCCCGCACCGATGGAAACGTGATCCTTCATCCGCCGCAAACCAGCCTCCCACCCGATGACATCCCGGCACCGCGCGGCGCCGCAGATGACCAGTCGGCGCTGAACCCGGTTCCCGCCACCGCAGCCTTTGCCAGTGCGGCCTCGGGGAGCCAGTCGCCCCGGACCGGAACGCGCCCCGTGATCTGACGCCTCCACCCACCGGTTGCGGCCGCATCGCGCTATTATGGTGTTGAAGAATCCGGTAACGCAGCAGAAACTGGCAGCAGTGAATTAATCCCGGTGCGGACAGATGGTATCACGGTCAGGCGCAGCGGTTTTTCTCGCTGTGCTCATTTTCCTGTTTCTGCCGCAGGCCCTGTTGCCGGCCCGCGCGCAGGATATCACGCTGATCTCGCGTGAGGGAAATATCGTACTGCCGGGCAATCTTCAGGGCTATGATGGCGAATTCTACCGGATAGAAACCGCCTGGGGCCTGCTGACCGTCGACGGTCAGGGGGTGATCTGCGAAGGACCGGCCTGCCCCGATCTGACCACGCCCCATGCCGATATCCGCGTGGTTGGCGCCCCCGATGCCGGGGCGCGGCTGCTGCCGAACCTCTTTCGCAGCTTTGCCGCCGTACGCGGTCTCGCCTTTCGCGAGGTGACGCCGCAGGAGGGTGCCTCCTGGGCGGCGCAGATCTACAAGGCACAGGATGACACGGTGCTGGCCGATGTCTCCTTCACGCCGCTGCCCCCCGATCAGGCCCAGGCTGCGCTGGCCGGTGGCGCCGCCGAGATGGAATTGTCCGCCTCGCCCTCCCGCGCCTCCGGCGCCAGGCCCATCGCGCTGGATGCGCTGGTGCCGGTGATGGCGCCGGGCAATCCGACGCCGCAGATCTCGACGGTGAAGCTGGCCGGGGTTCTCTCCGGTCAGCTGAAGAACTGGCGCGATCTTGGCGGGCCGGATATGCCCATCGTGCTGCATGCGCTGGCCGCCGATACCGATATGACCCGCGCGCTGTCCGAACGGCTGGGCGCCCCGATCCGGGCCGAGGTGCTGCATCCCGATATGCAAAGCCTTGCCGAGGCCGTGGCAAAGGACCCCTGGGCGCTGGCGATCACTGGTCGCGCCGAGATGGAGCCCGCCGTGCCCGCGCCGCTGGTCGACAGCTGCGGATTTCCGCTGCTGCCGTTGCCGATTGCGGTCAAGGCCGAGGATTACCCGCTGGCTTTGCCGCAATTCCTGATCCCGGCGCCCCGGCGTATTCCCGTTTTCGCGCGCGAATTTCTGGAATTCACCGCCACGCCCCGCGCAGGCCATGTGGTGGCGGCCGCCGGCTTTATCGACCGATCGGTCGAATCCGCGCCGATGACCCAGGACGGGTTGCGCCTGATCAATGCCATCCTGGGCGCCGGCGATGATGTGACGCTGAGCGATCTGAAGCGGCTGGCCGAGGTGATGAACGGCGCCGACCGCCTGTCGCTGACCTTCCGCTTTGAAGAAAACACCTCCATTCTGGACGCGACCAGCCAGGAGAACCTGGCCCAGCTGGCGCGGATGATTGCCTCGGAAAGCTTCCCCTCCAAGACGCTGATCCTTGCCGGTTTCTCGGATGGCAAGGGCGAGGCCAGCGCCAATAAGGCGCTGTCGGCCGAACGCGCCGAGCGGGTGGCGCAGGACCTGGCCGATCTGGCGCCGGATCTGCGCGCCGATCAGATCCCGATCACCGAGGGCTTCGGCGAGGCCCTGCCAATGGCCTGCGACGAGACGGTGATCGGTCGCCGGCTGAACCGTCGGGTCGAATTGTGGATCGTGCCGAATTTCACGCCGGAGCCGCTATAACCACCCGCTTCAGGAAGAGGTGGCGGTTACAGACAGGTCTGAAATATCGGGCGGGGACCGAGGGCCGCCGCCCTGCGTTCCATCGCCTGGATGATTCGGCAGACAGCGCAATCTGCCACCACGCCAAAGGGTAAACCATGCGCTGCGGTCGCATCGCCACAGTGACTGCAGCACCGGCCAAGACTGCGATTCTGATCGCGACCAACCCCAACAATGCGCGTACGGCTCTTGCTCCTGCGCCCGCGCCGCTGGTCGCACACCCGGCTTCAGAGTCTGCTGTATCAATTCTCCGCTTCCGCGCCCACTCACGCGCGCCGTTGCCTTTGCTCTGCAGATCCACCCCATAAGAACTGGACGTTCAAGCGCCAACTGCACCTGCCCCGTCAGCACGAGTTTACAGATAGCCGAGCGAGCGGAAGCTCATTTCCCTCCCTTTACCGATGACCAGGTGGTCGTGAAGCACGATGTTCAGCGCGCGGCAGGCATCCAGCACCTGCAACGTCATGGCGATATCGGAGTCGGACGGGGTCGGGTCGCCGGAAGGATGGTTGTGCACCAGGATCAACGCCGATGCGTTCAGTTCCAGCGCGCGCTTCACCACTTCGCGCGGATAGACCGGTACATGATCAACGGTGCCGCGCGCCTGTTCTTCATCAGCGATCAGCACATTTTTGCGGTCGAGGAACAGGATGCGGAACTGCTCGGTCTCGCGATGTGCCATCACGGTATGGCAATAATCAAGCAGCGCATCCCAGGACGAGAGCACCGGCTGGTTGATCACCCGCGCCCGCATCATCCTTTGCGCCGCCGCGCCGACGATATGCAACTCCAGCGCCACCGCCTCGCCAACCCCCTTCACCTGCATCAGCCGCACCAGTGGCGCCGTCACCACCCGGTTGAAATCACCGAACGTCTCGATCAGCAGCCGCGCCAGCGGTTTCACATCCTGGCGGGGGATCGCGCGGAACAAAAGCAGCTCCAGCAATTCATAATCCGGCATCGCCGCCGCACCGCCTTCAAGAAAACGGGTCCGCAGCCTTCGCCGGTGATCCTGGATATAGCTGGGAAGCCGCCCGCCCGGCGCGGTTTTCACAGGTGTTGCAAGGGCCTCATCCCCGAAGGGGAGGAAGGGCGGCATGGGTGATTCTGCGAAGGAATGATGCTGTGCCATGGCATCAGATTGCGGGCCTCTGGTTTAGAAAGACTTAACAACACAGTTAAACACAGAAATATCCCCAGGTCGCAGCATTGCAGCAAAAAGGCCGGTCCCGCCTGCGGAACTGGCCTGTATCATTGCCCGAGAAGACTGGATCAGCCCTTCATCCCATCCCAGAAGCCTTTGACTTTCGAGAAGAAATTTGACCCTTCCGGATTATTCTCTTCCGAGAGCTTCTCGAATTCAGTCAGCAATTCCTTCTGCCGCGAGGTCAGGTTGACCGGCGTTTCGACCCGCAGCTCGATCACCATATCCCCGACACCGCCGCCGCGCAGCGCCGGCATGCCCTTGCCGCGCAGTCGCATCTGTTTACCAGATTGCGCCCCGGCCGGGACCTTCACACGGCTCCGGCCGCCGTCGATGGTCGGCACCTCGACCTCGCCGCCCAGGGCCGCACGGGCCATGGAAATCGGCACCGGGAAGAAGAGATGCACATTGTCACGCTGGAAGAGCGCGTGCTCTTTCACCTCGATAAAGATGTAGAGATCGCCCGAAGGGCCGCCACGCAGCCCTGCCTCGCCCTCACCGGCCAGCCGGATGCGGGTGCCGGTCTCGACGCCTGCCGGGATATTCACCGAAAGCTGGCGGTCTTTCTCGATCCGGCCTGCGCCGTGGCAGTTCTTGCAGGGGTTCTTGATGATCTGGCCGGTGCCAGAACAGGTCGGACAGGTGCGCTCGACCGTGAAAAACCCCTGCTGTGCCCGCACCTTACCCATGCCCGAACAGGTGGGACAGGTCTGAGGCTCGGCGCCCCCTTCGGCGCCCGACCCGTGGCAGATATCGCATTGTACCGAACCCGGCACCGAGATGGTCTTGTGGACACCCTTCCAGGCCTCCTCCAGCGTCACCCGCAGGTTATAACGCAGGTCAGAGCCACGCTGAGCCCGCTGCCGGCCACCGCCCCCCTGACCGCGCCCGCCCATGAAATCGCCGAACAGATCCTCGAACACGTCCGAGAAGGCGCTCGCGAAATCGCCCTGCTGGTTGAAGCCGCCGCGCTGGCCGCCGCCGCCCATGCCACCCTCGAAAGCCGCATGGCCGAAACGGTCATAGGCCGCCTTTTTCTCGGCATCCTTCAGCACATCATAGGCCTCGTTCACCTCTTTGAACTGGGCCTCGGCATCGGGATTGTCGGAGTTGCGGTCGGGGTGCAGCTCTTTCGCCTTCTGGCGATAGGCCTTCTTCAGCTCATCGGCGCTGGCGCCGCGGGATACACCGAGAACCTCGTAGTAGTCGCGTTTTGCCATAGCAAAAGCCCTCTCCTGACCGGCGAAGGGCGGCCCATCGGACCGCCCCTTTTTCCGGTCAAATCGGAATTACTTCCGCTTGTTGTCGCCCAGATCCTCGAAGTCGGCATCGACGATGGTGTCATCATCGACCGGACGCGCGGCATCTTCATCATCGCCTTCGGCCTCACCGGCCTGGGCTTTGTAGATCGCCTCGCCAAGACGCATCGCGGCTTCGGTCAGGTTCTGGATCCCCGATTTGATCTTGCCGGCATCCTCGCCTTTCAGCGCCTCTTCCAGCGGGACCATCGCGAATTCAATCGCCTCAACCGTCGACGGATCGACCTTTTCGCCATGCTCTTTCAGCGACTTTTTCGTCGAGTCGAGCAGGCTTTCACCCTGGTTGCGGGCCTCTACCAGCTCACGCCGTGCCTTGTCGGCATCGGCATTGGCTTCGGCGTCGCGGACCATTTTCTCGATATCCTCATCCGAGAGACCGCCCGAGGCCTGGATGGTGATCTTATGCTCGCGGTTGGTGCCCTTGTCTTTCGCGGAAACCGACACGATGCCGTTGGCATCGATGTCGAAGGTCACCTCGATCTGCGGCACGCCGCGCGGCGCGGGAGGGATCTGTTCCAGGTTGAACTGGCCGAGGATCTTGTTGTCCGCCGCCATTTCACGTTCGCCCTGGAAGACGCGGATCGTCACGGCCGACTGGTTGTCCTCGGCGGTAGAGAATACCTGCGATTTCTTGGTCGGGATCGTGGTGTTGCGGTCGATCAGGCGGGTGAAGACACCGCCGAGCGTCTCGATCCCCAGTGACAGGGGCGTCACGTCGAGCAGAACCACATCCTTGACGTCGCCTTGCAGCACACCAGCCTGGACGGCTGCGCCCATGGCAACGACTTCGTCCGGGTTCACGCCTTTATGGGGCTCTTTGCCGAAGAACTTGGTGACCTCTTCGATCACGCGCGGCATCCGGGTCATACCGCCGACCAGAACCACCTCGTCGATGTCGTCCTTCGACAGGCCGGCATCTTTCAGCGCGGCCGCACAGGGCTTCATCGACTTGACGATCAGGTCGCCAACCAGGCTTTCCAGTTTCGCACGGGTCAGCTTCACAACGAGGTGGAGCGGTTGGCCGGTATTCTTGTCCATCGAGATGAAGGGCTGGTTGATCTCGGTCTGGCTCGAAGAGCTCAGCTCGATCTTGGCCTTCTCAGCCGCCTCTTTCAGACGCTGCAGCGCCATCTTGTCGAGGGTCAGATCGACGCCATGCTCTTTCTTGAACTCATCGGCCAGATACTGGACGATGCGCATGTCGAAATCTTCGCCACCAAGGAAGGTGTCGCCATTGGTCGATTTCACTTCGAACAGGCCATCGTCGATTTCGAGAATGGTGATGTCGAAAGTACCGCCGCCAAGATCATAGACCGCAATGGTCTTGGTCTCTTTCTTGTCGAGACCATAAGCCAGCGCCGCAGCGGTCGGCTCGTTGATGATGCGCAGCACCTCAAGGCCCGCAATCTTGCCGGCGTCTTTGGTGGCCTGACGCTGAGCGTCGTTGAAATAGGCGGGAACCGTGATCACGGCCTGGGTGACGGTTTCACCCAGATAGGATTCTGCGGTTTCCTTCATTTTTTGCAGGATGAAGGCGGAGATTTGCGAGGGCGAATATTTCTCGCCGCGCACTTCGACCCAGGCATCGCCATTGCCGCTGTCGACAATATCATAGGAGACCAGCTTTTTGTCTTTCTCGACTTCCGCATCGCCGATGCGGCGGCCGATCAGGCGCTTTACCGCGAAAACGGTGTTCGAGGCATTGGTCACAGCCTGGCGCTTGGCGGCCTGGCCGACCAGACGCTCGGTTTCGGTGAAGCCGACGATCGAGGGGGTGGTGCGGGCGCCCTCAGAATTTTCGATGACGCGCGGTTGCGAGCCATCCATGATGGCGACGCAGGAGTTGGTCGTGCCGAGGTCGATACCGATGACTTTGGCCATATTTGTATCCCTTTCTTCAGGCGATCTCCCCGTCACCCTGCCCGGAAACTTCGGCACAGAAGCGGGGTTATGGAATGGACCGGGTGGAGAACCACCCTTTGATGGGGCGTATATAGGCAGGGGCTATTCCGCCTGCAACGGGAGAGCGGCTGAGACTCCGGCGATTTTTCACGATCCTGTGCCCGATCTGCACGCAATCTGCGAAGACCCGGTGGGGGACGGCCGGGGCGGGCATATTTTCAGCGCCCGTCCTCAACGCCCGTCCAGCGTGCAGCAGCCGGAATAAAGCCGGTTTCCGTCGCGGTGCTGCGCGAAAAGCCGGGCCGAAAAGCCGTAAATCCGGTCGGACATGCCATCGGTGCAGACTTCGCGCGTGACGATCAGATGCAGCATTCTTCCATCCCGGTCCTCGGCCTGGGCATAATAGCCGCCCGGGGCCGCATAGGCCTGCAGGAAAGCGATCTTCTGGCCCGGTTCTTCGGGCACCGACCAGGTGCCGCCCTGCGCCTCGCGGCTCAGCGACCAGAAGGGCTCGGTCCCAAGGCAGCGCATCGGGCGCGGCATCTCTCCGGCAGGGGGCGGCGGCACCGGCGCCAGATAGCGCATCGCGACCCAGCCATTGCCTTCGGGAAAGCCGACAAGGCCCCATTTGCCGTCCTCGCTCAGCATCAGCACCTCAACGCGCGAGGAATCGCGCGGGATGGTGCCGAGGATCCCGGATGAGGCCGTCGGTCCGGCGCGGATATTCAGCACATCACCGGCAGAAACGCCCTCGACCCGCCAGGCGGAGGGCAATGTCTCGGCCCGCAGGCCCGGGCCAAGGGGCAGCGAGGCCAGCGCCAGAATACAGAAAAGCAGCCGGATCACCGCCGCTTCCCCCAGCTTGCCGAAGCATATTTGCGGGTAAAGAACTGGCCCATCAGCCCGATCATCAGGCAGATCATCACCGCCCAGACCGGATATTCGATATTGGTGTAACGCGGCTGATAATTCAGGAAAATATCGCCCCGCGCCTGGTCGATCGTATGGTAAAGAGGGTTCCAGTCGAATTTGCTTCGCAGCCAGGACGAGGCCTGGTTGGCGACGAACATCTTGCCCGAAGCGATCATATTGGCGCGCTGATAGACGGTCGAGAGGATGCCGACGAAATCCGGCTGCCAGGGCCTGGCCGCATAGAAGATCAGCCCGATTGCCGCGCCCGAAGCCCAGGACAGGATGAACATCCCCAGCGTGCCGACCGGGTCGTAAATGGTGATCGGCTGCATCACCGCATGATAGACGAAGAGGATGATCCCCGCCGCAAAGGTCTGTTTATAAAGCGCCGCCAGCGCCGCCGAGACCACCGCGATGATCGGGTTCATCGGCGCATGCATCATCATCGCCGAGGCCGGGCTGTCCGCCCCCGCCACCGCGCCAAGCGCCTTCACATGGGTCAGGAACATGAACACGCCCGACATCACATAAAGGATGAAATCGCCCCGCAGCGCGAGCCGCCGCATCCCCAACAGATCGAACATCACCACGAACAGCACCAGCACCAGCACCGCCTGGAGCACATTCATCACCAGCGCCACCACCGCATTGGAATGCGAGCCGCGCAACTGGCGCACGGTGGCGTGGTAGATAACCTCGATAAGTTCGAAACCGGTTCGCATATGCGAGATCCGTTTCGCCTCTGGTCGGAACATAGTGATGTCCTTGCTGCCTCTGGTCGCCGCGCCGCGCCTCAACCCCGAACCGCATGAGCGCTCTGCGGCCGGCCGACTGTCCCGCTGACACTCTCCTGGAAAAGTGCCGAATCCGGGGCAATCCCGGGAATTCTGGCAGCGATTGCTTGCCGATCCCTTTCCGCGCGAGGATAAAGGGCCGCAAACCCTGTGGCAACTCTGCCCTTTTCGCGCCCAATCAGACCAGACCGGAGCATTTCATGGACTTCGACCGCCTCGTCACCATTATCCGCCGACTCGCGCTGGAGGCCGGGGACCGGATCATGGAGGTCTATAACGGCCCCGATTTCGAGGTGAAGGCCAAGGGTGATTCGAGCCCGGTAACCGAGGCCGATGAGGCCGCAGATGCGCTGATCTCGGCAGGGTTGCGCGCCGCCTTCCCGGATCTGGTGCTGATCACCGAGGAACAGGCCGCAAGCCATGCGCTGACCGCTTCCACCTTCCTGATCGTCGACCCGCTGGATGGCACCAAGGAATTCGTGCAGCGCCGGGGCGATTTCACCGTCAATATAGCTTATGTGGAAAACGGTGTCCCCCTGCGCGGTGTGGTCTATGCCCCCGCGAAAGAACGGCTTTTCTACACTCTGGCCGATGGCAGTGCGGTTGAGGAGACCGGCCCCTTTGACAAAAACGCGCCCGGCGCGCTGACGCCGCTCAACGTCAATGCCGCGCCGGATAACGCTGCGCTGATGGTCGTGGCCTCGAAATCGCATCGCGATGCGGCGACCGATGCTTACATCAGCCTCTACCAGGTCAGGGATTCGAAAAGCGCCGGATCGAGCCTGAAATTCTGCCTTGTCGCCACCGGCGAGGCCGATCTCTATCCGCGCCTTGGCCGCACTATGGAATGGGACACTGCCGCCGGCGATGCGGTGCTGCGCGGCGCCGGCGGCGAGGTGCTGCATTTTGACAGCCTCGCGCCCCTGACCTATGGCAAATCCGGCTGGGACAACCCGTTTTTCATCGCCCGCGCCCCCGGCGTCGTGCTGAAAACGACCGGCTGACCCCGCTATCCGACGCCGTGCCGGAACCGACCCGTCCCTCGCCACGCTGGTAAGGGCCGATTGGTGTTGGCGCGACGAATTTCCCCCTGCATTTTAGCGGAAACTCGTCTAGAAACATTTTGGCGCCAAAATCAGGACAAATTGTTCTGGGAAGACGTCAAATCAAGGTGCAAATGCTGCACCGGAAAAACACGAGTGCGATCATGAAGCCCAAAAAAGTCACTAAGGCCGTCTTCCCTGTTGCTGGCCTCGGTACGCGTTTCCTGCCGGCCACCAAGTCGATCCCGAAAGAGATTATGACCCTGGTGGACCGCCCGCTCATCCAATATGCGATTGACGAGGCCCGCTCGGCCGGCATCAAGGACTTCATCTTCGTCACCTCGCGCGGCAAATCTGCGCTGGAGGATTATTTCGACACCGCACCCGAGCTGGAAAACGCGCTGAAGAAATCCGGCAAGGAGCAGCTGCTGGAGATCCTGAAATCCACCAATATGGATTCCGGCGCCATCGCCTATCTGCGGCAAAACCGCCCGCTGGGTCTGGGCCATGCGGTCTGGTGCGCCCGCAAGCTGATCGGCGACGAACCTTTCGCGGTGCTCCTGCCCGATGACGTGATCGCGGCTGAAAAGCCCTGCCTTGCGCAGATGGTCGAGGCCTATGAGGAAACCGGCGGCAATATGGTCGCCGCGATGGAAGTCGCGCCGGAAAAGGCCTCTTCCTACGGTGTTCTGGATATCGGCGAGGATATGGGCGCCATTGTGCGCGCCAAAGGCATGGTCGAAAAGCCCAAAGCCGATGAAGCGCCGTCGAACCTTGCGGTGATCGGGCGCTATATCCTGTCGCCGAAAGTGCTGAACAACCTCAACCGCCTGAAACAGGGTGCCGGCGGCGAGATCCAGCTGACCGATGCCATTGCCGAGGAAACCGGCCCCGACGGGTCGGGCGTGTTCGGCTTCCGCTTCCGCGGCATGCGCTATGACTGCGGCTCGAAAGCGGGCTTCCTGCAGGCGACCGTGGCCTTTGGCCTGTCGCGCCCCGATCTGCGCGACGAGTTCTCGGCCTATCTTCGCGATATGATGGCGCAGCTGCGGGCGGCTGAGTAAGCGTATGGCGGCGGGCCAGGGCTCCCGCAGGATGCCTTATGCGATCGGTGAGTTGCCGGCCGCTGAAGACAGCCGCCAGGGCCTCTTGCAGGCCTGGCGGCTGCGCAACCGCCGCCGCATCCTGCTGGCGCGGGCGCTGCGAAAACGGCGCGAGCTGTCCCGGCTGACCGACCGCACCGGCGCGATCCGCAAGGGCGCCATCCTCTGCGCGATGGTGGTCCGGAACGAGGCGGCGCGCCTGCCCTGGTTTCTGGCGCATCACCGTCGGCTGGGGGTAGATCATTTCCTGATCGTGGACAATGCCAGCGACGATGGCAGCGAGGCGCTGTTGCGCGACCAGCCGGATGTCTCGCTCTGGTCCACCGCCGGTTCCTATCGCAAATCGCGTTTCGGGCTGGACTGGATCAACTGGGTGCTGATGCGGCACGGGCATGGCCATTGGTGCCTTGTGCTCGATGCAGATGAGCTGCTGGTCTATCCCTGGCACGAGACCCGGCCACTGCCGGCGCTGATCTCCTGGCTGGAGGGTCAGGGCCGCAGCTCGATGCCGGCAATGATGCTGGATCTCTACCCGGAAGACCGGCTGGGAGAGCGCGCCTATATCCCTGGCACCGACCCGCTTGCGCTGCTGGAATGGTTCGATTCCGGCAATTACAGCCTGCAGGTGCAACAGCCTTTGCGCAATCTCTGGATCCAGGGCGGCCCGCGCGCCCGCGCCTTCTTTCCCGATGATCCCCGCCGCGCGCCGACGCTGAACAAGATCCCGCTGGTGAAATGGTCCTGGCGCTATGCCTGGATGAACTCGACCCATTCCCTTTTGCCGGCGCGGCTGAACCATGTTTTCGACGAAACCGGCGGCGAGCTGACCTCGGGCGTGCTGCTCCACACCAAGTTCCTGCCTGAAATCATTGCGAAATCCGGCGAGGAAAAGGAACGCCGCCAGCATTTCGCCGACCCCGCCCGGTTTGGCGCCTATTATGACGGTCTGATCGCTGCGCCAAAGCTGAAAACCCCGCAATCGCGCCGCTATACCGGCTGGCGGCAGCTGGAGGCGCTTGGCCTCCTGTCGCGGGGTGGATGGATATGAGACGCGCAGCGGCGGCAACTTTCACCCTGGCAAAATATTTACTTTCTGAAGGCATTTCTCTAGCAATCAGCATGGTGATTTCCATAATGGAAACAATGCCAGAGGGGAAAAGAAGGGGTATTGTGCCGGTTCGTGTAAAAGTCAGCTCAGGCCGCCTGCCCGCCGGATGCGGGCAGGCCCCGCGCCGGTTGCGGCAGGGCAGCCCCGGCCCCTGTAAAGGGGGGCGAGGATGAGCCTGACCGGATCCTATCGGCTGCGGCTGCGACGCAAGCGGTTGCTGGCCCTGTCCTATCTGCGCAGCCGCGAGCTGCGCCCTGTAGCACTGCGGACCGACGCCATCCGCAGCGGCTCGGTGCTGCTTTTCTGCACGCTCAGGAATGAGCGCATCCGCCTGCCCTGGTTCCTGCATTACTACCGCGATCTCGGCATTGGTCATTTCCTGTTCGTGGACAATGACAGCGATGATGGCAGCCGCGAATATCTGGAAAGCCAGCCGGATGTCTCGCTCTGGACCACGAAAGCCAGCTATAAGAACAGCCGTTTCGGCATGGACTGGCTTACCGCACTCCAGCGCCGTTACGGCCATGGCCATTGGTGCCTGACGGTCGATGTCGATGAATTCCTGATCTACCCGTTTTGCGAGACCCGGCCGCTGCGCGCGCTGACCGACTGGCTGGATACCAGCGGGATCAGGGCGTTTTCGGCAATGCTGCTGGATATGTATCCCAAAGGCCCGGTGCAGGATCAGCCTTACCGCGAGGGTCAGAACCCGTTCGAGATCGCGGAATGGTTCGATTCCGGCAATTACACGATCAGCCGCAACTGGGGTTACGGCAATCTCTGGATCCAGGGCGGTCCGCGCGCACGGACCTTCTTTGCCTCGAACCCGCGCGCGGCGCCGGCGCTGAACAAGGTGCCGCTGGTGCGCTGGCACAAAAGCTATGCCTATATCAGCTCGACCCATATGCTGCTGCCGCGCGGGCTGAACCTTGCCTTTGACGAATGGGGCGGCGAAAAAGCCTCCGGCTGCCTTCTTCATGCCAAGTTCCTGGATACATTTGCCGTCAAGGCGCAGGAAGAAATGGCGCGGGGCGAACATTACGCCGACAGTCGTGAATACAAGGCCTATCTGGAGGGGCTGAAGGAGCAGCCCGATTTCTGGTGCAAATGGAGCGAGAAATACATCAACTGGCGTCAGCTGGAGATTCTGGGCCTCATGTCCAAGGGGAACTGGGCATGAGTTCCGAGCAGGGCAGCCTGGGCTTCGTCATGCTGTGCCATACCGCGCTGCACCGCGCGGCGCAGGTGGCACGCTACTGGGCGGAACGCGGCTGCCCGGTGGTGATCCATGTTGACCGCTCGACCCCGGATGCCAAATTCGAATTCCTGCGCGATGCACTGAAGGATCTGGGAAATATCCGCTTTTCGCCGCGCCATATCTGCGAATGGGGCACCTGGGGCATCGTCGCCGCCACCCAGGAAGCCAGCGAGCTGATGCTGAAAGACTTCCCCGATGTGCGCCATGTCTGTCTGGTCTCGGGGTCCTGCCTGCCGCTGCGCCCGGTCGAGGAATTGCGCGACTATCTCGACGCCCGCCCGCGCACCGATTTCATCGAAAGCGTCACCACGGCGGATGTCGGCTGGACGGTGGGCGGGCTGAATGCCGAACGCTTCACGCTGCGCTTCCCGTTTTCCTGGCGCAAGAACCGCTGGCTTTTCGACATCTATGTCGAGATCCAGCGCCGGCTGAAAGTGCGGCGCAAGATGCCCCTGAGCCTTGTGCCGCATCTGGGCAGCCAATGGTGGTGCCTGACCCGCCAGACGCTTTCGGCGATCCTGGAAAGCCCCGACCGCGCCGCCTATGACAGCTATTTCCGCCGCGTCTGGATCCCCGATGAAAGCTATTTCCAGTCGCTGGTGCGGCTGTTTTCGTCAAGCGTGGAAAGCCGCTCGCTGACGCTGTCGAAATTCGATTTCCAGGGCAAGCCGCATATCTTCTACGACGATCACCTGCAGCTTTTGCGCCGCTCGGATTGCTTTATCGCGCGCAAGATCTGGCCACAGGCGAACCGGCTTTACCCT
>NZ_QNHG01000002.1:772416-1025261 GCF_003290025.1 Pseudogemmobacter bohemicus | reverse complement strand
GGGTTTACAACACGTTCCTGCATCCGGACGCCGCCAGCCAGCCCCGGGCCGAACCCAATCCCGGCAAGATCGACCGCCTCTTCGCCAAGGCGGTCGAGCGCCGTACCCTGGGCCGTGCCGGTCTTTACATGCAGTCGCGCTTTCCCAATCGCGAACTGGCAAACGGGCGCACCGCCGCCGCCTATTCGATCTTCGAGGGCTTTGCCGAGCTGTTCGAGGATTTCGACACCTGGCTCTCGCGGGTCTCGGGCACCCGGGTGCATGGCCATCTCTTTGCGCCCGAACGCGTCGAATTCGCCGGCGGCGAGGCGATCTATAACGGATCCCTCAGCAATTCCGCAAAACTGCGCGATTACAACCCGCGCAGCTTTCTGACCAGCCTCGTCTGGAACACCCGCGGCGAGCGGCAGTGTTTCCAGTTCGGCCCGCGCGACAATCAGAAAATCATCCCCTTCATCACCGGCGATCCCCATGCGCAGATTTCGGTCATCTCCGGCGCTTTCTCGGTTCCCTTGTTCCAGTCAAACCTGAATTTCAGCGAGATCAGGGCCGAAGCGGCCCGGCTTCAGCGCATTGAGGCCGAAATGCTGACCCTCTTGCGCGCGCCCGATGTCAAGGCGCGGGTGCGGGTCTGGACTCTCGCGGAATTCGTCGAGAACCCAATGGAACCGCTGCAAATGATCGTTGATGAAATCAGCCCGCGCTCGCTCCGGCGCCTGACCGAGGTGCCACGCCTCAGGGATCTGACCGGTTTCGGCCAGTTCCTGCAAAACCTGCGCAATCAGGGCATGAAGCCCGAGCTGATGGGCGATTTCCCCGCCGGCGGCGAGATCCCCGGCCCCGGCAATCGCCGCCCGCGCCCCTATCTGGTGAAGTGACCGGCGATGAGCGATGCAAGGGCTGCGGCTTTGCCGCGTTTCACCTCATTCGTCATGCTGGCCGAGATGCGCACCGGCTCGAATTTCCTTGAGGCCAATCTGAATGCGCTGAACGGCGTCCGCTGCCTTGGCGAGATGTTCAATCCGAATTTCATCGGCGGCCCGAAACGCCACGAGGCCTTTGGCCATGATATGGAGGCGCGCGAAAAGGACCCGCTGGGCCTCCTTCGCGCCATGCATGAGCAGACCCCGGGCCTTTCGGGGTTTCGCTATTTCCACGATCACGATGCCCGCATCCTGCCCGCCGTGATGGAGGATGCTGCCTGCGCCAAGATCATCCTGACGCGCAATCCTCTGGAGAGCTATATCTCCTGGCAGATCGCGCGCGAGACCGATCAATGGCGGCTGTCAAATGTGAAGAACCTGAAAACCGCCCAGGCGGAATTCAATGCGTCCGGGTTTGAGGAGCATCTGGAAACCGTGCAGGATTTCCAGATCCGGCTCATGCATATGCTGCAGGTCTCGGGGCAGACCGCCTTCTATATTGATTATGAGGATATCAGCGATGTCGCCGTCCTGAACGGGCTGGCGGCCTGGCTCGGGGTCAGCTCCCGGCTTGAGGCGGTGGACAATTCTCTGGTCAAGCAAAATCCCGGCGCGCTTTCCGACAAGGTGCGCAATCCTGGTGACATGGAACAGGCGCTGGCGCGGCTTGACCGGTTCAACCTGGCGCGCACCCCGAATTTCGAGCCCAGACGCAGCGCGGGCGTGCCGTCCTTTATCGGATCAGACCGGGCCAGGCTGCTTTACATGCCGATCAAAGGTGGCCCCGTGCCGCAGGTCAGCGCCTGGCTGGAGGCGCTCGGCGATGTGACTGGCGATTTCACCCGCAAATCGCTGCGGAACTGGGAGCAGACCCATCCGGGAAACCTTGCCTTCACGGTGCTGCGCCACCCCCTGTTGCGTGCCCATACGGCCTTTCTCGACCTGATCGTTTCCGGCCGTCTGAAAGACCACCGCAATGCGCTGATGCGGGCGCATGGGGCCGATTTGCCGCCGAAAGGTGAGGGATTCGCCGATCCGGACCAGCATCGCGCCGCCTTCCTCGCCTTTCTGCGCTACGCGAAGCTTTCGGTGAACGGTCAGACCGGCCAGCGCGTCGATCCGCATTGGGCCAGCCAGAACGCGGTCCTGCAGGGCTTTGCCGGGCTGCGCAGCCCCGACCTGATCCTCCGCGAAGAGCGCCTCGCTTCCGGTCTTGGCTGGCTGTCCTCTGAACTCGGTTTCACCGCGCCGCCCTTCACCCCGGATCCTGAACAGGCCCGCGCATTGGCTTCTGTCTGGAGCGAAGAGCTGGATACCGCCGCCCAGGAGGCCTGGCCCCGCGATTACAGCGCCTTTGGTTTCAGCCGCTGGCAGGCGTGACGCTGCGCCTCTTGCCTCCGGGGAAGCCTCCGGCGGGGATGTTTAGAGGTTGTTGTGAAGTTTTAGTTTTATATCAGCATCTTGTCGTATCGAATTGCCGCAAGCTGGTGCACAGTTGTGTCACACATAATGCCGGCGAGACCTTTCTCCGCTCCCGATGGGGGTGAAATGAGGAAACATATTCATCTGTTCCGGCGCGGGAAGCCACCGCCCGGTTGCAGGCCGCCGGGCCGGATCAGGTCGATCTCGCGGCCCTGGATACCACGCGGTCGATGCTGGCGCGGGATATGGTTTCCGAGCCGCGCATGAAGCGGATCCCCCGCCGCATCAAGGCTTTCGGGGGCGCAGGCGACCGGTTGCCCGCCGCTGGTCTGCGGATCGCTGAGAAGCAAAAGCGCAGGCAACGCGGAACCCCTCCTGGCAAAACTTTCCCCGTCAGTCAGAACCCCTGTGCATCAGCTGTCACACAGCACTGGAGCACAGCAGGAACCTTGAAATCCATAAATATTTATATATTTCAATTATTTAAATGCAAGCCTCAGCCCTTTCCGGCGGGGATATTGAGAGACAGATGAAATCGGCATTCATCTGTCCTTAAATATCCCGGGGGGCCTCCGCAGGAGGCGGGGGCAGCGCCCCCTGCGACGCCCGCCAAAAGGATTGCCGCAGTTGACCCGCGCCGGGGGGATGATTAATTCCGGTCAGGCATAAGTCCGAGAGTGATCCAATTGGCCATCCATCTGCATCGACATGACCTGCCCGACGGGCTCGACCTTGGCGCGGTTGTCGCCATTGATACCGAAACCATGGGCCTTGACCCGCGCCGCGACCGGCTTTGTGTCGTGCAGCTCTCGGATGGCAAGGGCGATGCGCATCTGGTGCAGATCGCGCGCGGCCAGACATCTGCGCCCAATCTCGAACGGCTGCTGACCGATCCGGCGGTGCTGAAGCTCTTCCATTTCGGCCGTTTCGACATTGCCGCGATGAAGCGCGCTTTCGGCGTCACCACCGCGCCGGTCTGGTGCACCAAGATCGCCTCGAAACTGATCCGCACCTATACCGACCGGCATGGGCTGAAATATCTGCTTGCCGATCTGGTGGGCGTCGATGTCTCGAAACAGCAGCAGACCTCTGACTGGGGTTCAGAAACCCTGACCGAGGCGCAAAAGGAATATGCCGCCTCGGATGTGCTTTACCTGCACCGGCTGAAAGCGGCGCTTGAGGAAAAGCTGATCCGCGAGGACCGGCTGACCCTGGCGGAAAAGCTCTTCGCCTTTCTGCCGGTCAGGGCCGAGTTGGATCTTTTGGGCTGGGATGACCTGAATGACATCTTCCACCATTGACCCCGCCGCCCTGCTGGCCACCGGCCAGCGGGTGATCCGCCGCGAGGCCGGGGCGCTTGAGACGCTTGCGGGCTGCCTCGGGCAAAGCTTCAGCGATGCGGTGGCGCTGATCCTGCAGGCGCGGGGCCGGGTCGTCGTCTCGGGCATGGGGAAATCCGGCCATATCGGCAAGAAACTGGCCGCCACCTTCGCCTCGACCGGCACCCCGGCGCAATTCGTGCATCCGGCAGAGGCCAGCCATGGCGATCTGGGCATGATCGCGCCGGGCGATGTCATCCTGATGCTGTCGAATTCCGGTGAGACGCCTGAACTGGCCGATATGCTGGCCCATGCCCGCCGCTTTGGCATTCCGCTGATCGGCATCGCGGGCCGCGAGGGATCGACCCTTCTGCGCGAGGCCGATGTGGCACTCCTTTTGCCCACGGTGCCCGAGGCCTGCGAGACCGGCATCGTGCCGACCACCTCGACCACGATGACACTGGCGCTTGGCGATGCTCTGGCGATCGCATTGATGGAACACCGCCAGTTCACCCCCGAACATTTCCGCACCTTCCATCCCGGGGGCAAGCTGGGGGCGAAGCTGCTCAGGGTGCGCGATCTTATGCACCGCGAGCCGCCACTGATCGCCCCCGGCACCGGCATGCCCGAGGCGCTGATCGCTATGACCCGCGCCGGATTCGGGGTGGTCGGGGTTGGCGGCGCGGATCGCCACTTGCAGGGGATCATCACCGATGGCGACCTCAGGCGGCATATGGAGGGGCTGTTGACCCTCAGCGCCGCCGAGGTGATGACCACAAACCCCCTGACCGTCGCGCCCGAGACCCTGGCCGTCGAGGCGCTGGCCGTGATGAATGAACGCAAGATCACCTGTCTGATGGTCGCCGGCTCAACCGGGCTGGCCGAGGGAATCCTGCATATCCATGACTGCCTGCGCGCGGGCCTGGCCTGAAACCGGAGGACGGATGCCGAGGATCGACCGACATTCCCGGCTGGTCGGCTGGCTGAAAGTGGCGCTGCCGCTTTCGGCGCTGGCGCTGCTGTCGACGCTGTTCCTGCTGGCAGACCGCATCGACCCGAATGCCGCCATCCGCTATGCCGAGGTCGATGTCGAGGACCTCGCCCGCGACCCGAGAATGACGGCGCCCACCTATGCCGGCACCACGTCGGACGGCACCGCGATCACCATGACCGCCAGCGCCGCGCGCCCCGCCAATGGCACCCGCACCGCCGGCGCCAGCGATGTGGTGGTGCGCCTCGACATGCCAGGGGGCGGCAGCACCGATATCCGCGCCCTTGATGCCGAACTTGATACCGGCTCCGATCAGCTGAGGCTGTCGGGCGGGGTCGAGATCGAGACCTCCTCGGGCTACCGCGTGGTGACCGACCGGCTGAATACGGCGCTGGATCGCTCGGGCGCGGCGAGCGAAAGCGCGGTCACCGCCACCGGCCCGCAGGTTACCATCGACGCCGACAGCTTCACCCTGACGCATCAGGGTAACAGCGGCGGCGCCTCTCCTTATCTTCTGGTTTTCTCGGGCTCGGTAAAGCTGGTATATGAACCGGGCGGATCAGGCCGCGAAACGGATATGCCATGACACCGATTGCCCGCCTCTTGCTGTCGCTGCTGCTTGCGCTGGCTGTACCGCCTGCCTTTGTGCAGCCCGTATCCGCGCAGGAGGCCACGATTTCCTTTGGCCCCATGACCCAGGACACAAGCCTGCCGGTCGAGATCAAGGCCGATACGCTCTCGGTGAACAATGCCGATGGTTCGGCGGTGTTTACCGGCAATGTGCTGGTGGGCCAGGGCGAAATGCGCCTGACGGCGGCCGAGGTGCGGGTTGAATACGCCGCCGACAGCCGGGCGATTCGCCGCCTGTATGCGACCGGCGGCGTAACCATCGCCAGCGCGAAGGATGCCGCCGAATCGCGTGAGGCGGTCTATGAGATCGACACCGGCCTCGTGGTGATGACCGGCGATGTGCTGCTGACACAAGGCGCAAGCGCGCTTTCCGGGCAAAAGCTGACGATCCGGATGAAATCCGGCACCGGGGTGATGGAGGGGGGCGTCTCGACCACCTTCCTGCCGGGCGCCAACTGATGGTTCTCGCCGATAATGTGAAGACTGAGGCGAAAGCAGCAGAGGCGGCGCCTTCGGGGCTGCAAATCCGCAACCTGAGGAAAAGTTACAAGAAACGACCGGTTATCCGCGATGTGACGATGGATCTGCGGCGGGGCGAGGTTGTGGCGCTGCTGGGCCCCAACGGCTCGGGGAAAACGACATGTTTCTATTCCATCGCCGGGCTGATCACCCCCGAAGGCGGTCAGGTACTGATCGACGGGCGCGATGTGACGCCTTTGCCGATGTATCGCCGGGCGCGGCTGGGGATCGGCTATCTGCCGCAGGAAGTCTCGATCTTCCGCGGCCTTTCGGTCGAGGACAATATTCTTGCCGTGCTGGAAATCGCCCATCCCGACCGCCATAAACGGCGCGAGCGGCTGGAGGAACTCCTGTCGGAATTCTCGATCACCCATCTGCGTCAGGCGCCCGCCCTGGCGCTGTCGGGGGGCGAGCGCCGGCGGGTCGAAATCGCGCGCTGCCTCGCTGCAGATCCGAAATATCTGCTGCTTGACGAGCCCTTCGCGGGCGTCGACCCGATTGCAGTGAATGAGATCCGCCATCTGGTCCAGGACCTGAAATCGCGCGGCATCGGCGTGCTGATCACCGACCATAACGTCCGCGAGACCCTGAGCATCATCGATCGCGCCTATATCCTGCATGACGGCAAGGTCCTGATGTCCGGCACCACCGACGAAATCGTTAAGGACGAGACCGTCCGGCGCGTCTATCTCGGCGAGAATTTTCGTATGGTCTGAACCATTTGGGCGGTGCGACACCGGGTTCGCACCGATTCTGTTGACAGGCCGCGCGCGCTGTCACCAAATGGTCATATGAGCGCAAGCATTGCCCACCGTGAGAGAGGTCAGGGCGGCCGTAACAGGCCCCGCCATCTTGCGGTTTCTCCCCTCCATATCCAGATCGGAAAGACGACCCCACAGCCGACATGTCTTTGAAGACCCGGGTTTCGTGACCGCATGTTCACCGACCCGGCCCAGAAAGCAGAGGAGATATCATGCGCTACCAGATCAGCGGCAAACAGATCGACATCGGGGAGGCCCTGACCACCCATGTCAAAGCCGAAATCGGCGAGTTGATCGAAAAATATGCGCAGCGTGCCACCGATTGCATGGTGGTTTTTTCGCGCGCCGCCCATGAATCCGTCTGCGAGACGACGATCCATCTCGCCACCGGGCTGAATGTTTCGGCCAAAGGCAATGCTGCGGAAATCTATGCCGCCTTTGAAAGCTGCCGCGAGCGGCTGGACAAGCAGGTGCGCCGCTACAAGCGTCGGTTGCGCAACCATCACGCTGATCGCAAGGCCCCGGTTGAATTCGGCGCGGCCTCGTCCTATATCCTCGCCCCATCCGAGGAATACGAGGATGCCGAGCCAGAGACACTTGCGCCGGTCGTGGTTGCCGAGATGGAGACGAAGATCCCTTCGATCACCGTCGGCGAGGCCGTGATGCAGATGGAACTGGCGGGGCAGAAGATGCTCGTGTTCAGAAACGAAGGCCATGGGGGCGTGAACGTGGTGTATCGCCGTGAAGACGGCAACATCGGCTGGATTGACCCTCGCAACAGCAGGTGACGGGCTGACGCCCCCCTGCATGACCACAGGATTTCTGCTTTCTCATGGAACTTTCCAGTCTTCTCGTCCCCTCAGCCGTCCGCGTGGTCGGCCAGTTCACTTCGAAGAAACGTCTCTTCCAGGAGTTGGGGGAAATTGCGCAATCGGCCTGGGGAATACCCGCCGATCCGGCGGTGGACGGGTTGCAGGAACGTGAGACGCTGGGTCCGACCGGCGTGGGGCATGGCATCGCTTTGCCCCATGCGCGGATCGAGGAACTCGACCGCATCGCCGGCATCTTCATCCGGCTGGAAAAGCCGCTCGATTATGATTCTGTCGACCGCCAGCCGGTCGACCTGATCTTTTGTCTGCTGGCGCCGAAAGATTCCGGCGTCGACCATCTGAAGGCGCTGGCGCTGGTCAGCCGCACCATGCGCGACCAGAGCGTGGTGTCGAAACTGCGCTCGAACACCGATCCGGCCAAGCTGCATGCGATCCTGATCGAAGCACGCAGCACGCAGGAAGCGTGAATCGCCGCCCCCGGCCGGGGTTTCACCCCCGGACCCCCAGAGTATTTTCATCAAGAGGAAGGAAGCTGACTTCCTCTTGACTTAAATACTCAAACTTTCTGCCATCAGCCAAAGCGATCCCGCAGCAGATGTTTCTCGATTTCAAGAATCACCAGAGAAATCACTCCCAGTGCGATGATCAGCAGCCCGTCTGCGAAGCTCAGCGGTCGTGAGCCGAAGACCCCCTGCATCAGCGGCATATAGGTGAAGGCAAGTTGGGCCAGGATCACCACGGCGACCGCCGCCAGGACCGGGCCGGTGCCTTTCACCCCTGTCATGGTGAAGGAGGTCATATGCAGGTATCTGACATTGAACAGGTAAAATATCTCCAGAACCACCAGCAGATTGACCACCATGGTGCGGGCGGTTTCCAGATCGTGCCCCTGGCCCTGTGCCCAGAAAAACAGGCTCAGTGAGAACAGCGTGAAGAGACCTGAGACAAAGAAGATCCTCCAGATCAGGAAGGGCGTCAGCAGCCCCTGATCGGGCCTGCGCGGCGGGCGGCGCATCACCCCGGGCTCGGGTGGCTCGAAGGCGAGGGCAAGGCCCAGGGTTCCTGCGAGGATCAGGTTGATCCAAAGGATCTGCACCGGCGTCATCGGCATCGCGAAACCGAACAGGATTGCCAGCGCCACCGCCAGCGCCTCGCCGCCATTGGTGGGCAGCGTCCAGCCGATCACCTTGCGGATATTGTCATGCACGGTGCGGCCCTCATGCACCGCCGCCACCACCGAGGCGAAATTATCATCCATCAGCACCATGGCCGAGGCTTCTTTCGCGGCCTCGGTGCCCTTGATCCCCATACTGATGCCGACATCCGCCTGTTTCAGCGCCGGCGCGTCATTCACCCCGTCACCGGTCATCGCCACCACCCGGCCCAGCGATTGCAGTGACTGGACGATGCGCAGCTTATGTTCGGGCGAGGTACGGGCGAAGACATCCGTGCGCCGGACCGTTTCGGAGAAATCCGCCCCGGGGATGCTGTCAAGCTCCTGGCCGGTCATCACCACCGGCTGATCGGCAAGATCCAGCTGACGCGCAATGGCGCGCGCGGTTGCGCCATGGTCGCCGGTGATCATCTTCACGGCGATGCCCGCGCTGCGACATTCGGCAATGGCCTGTTTCGCCTCGTCGCGCGGTGGGTCAATAAAACCGGCAAGGCCGAGGAAACCGAGCCCGCTTTCCAGATCGGCAAAGCCGATCGCATCGGTCCCGGTCGGCACCGCTTTGATCGCGAAACCAAGCACCCTTTCGCCCTCGGCGGCGGCGGCCTCGATCCGGGCGGTCCAGGGGCTGTCAGGTGGCTCATCGCAGAGCGCCAGCAGCCGCTCGGGCGCGCCTTTGACCAGGATCACCCGCCCCCGGCCCGGCAGATCGTGAAGGCTCGCCATCAAGCGATGACGCGCGTCAAACGGGATCAGGCCGAGGCGCGGCGCAGCGGCGCGTTCGGCCTGCGGCTCCAGCCCGGCTTTCAGCGCCAGCGTCAGCAGCGCGCCCTCCATCGGATCGCCACCGACCCGCCAGGTGCCCGGGTGCAGCACCGCGTCATTGCACAGCAAGCCGCACAGGATCAGATCGCGCGCCACGCCGCTGGCCTCGATCCGGTGCTTGCCGGGATCATAGCCGGCACCCTCTGTCAACTGGCTGGCGTCAGCCGTCACCAGCCGGCGCACCGTCATCTCGTTGCGGGTCAGGGTCCCGGTCTTGTCCGAACAGATCACCGAGGTCGCCCCCAGCGTCTCGACCGCCGGCAATTGCCGGATCACCGCGTGACGGGCCGCCATGCGGCGCACACCGATCGCGAGGGTGATGGTGATCACCGCCGGCAGGCCCTCGGGCACCAGCCCCACCGCCAGCGCCACCACCGCCATCAGCGCCTCATCCCACGCAAAGCCCCGCAGCGTGACCGCGAAGAGAAACAGGATCAGCGCCGCCGCAAAGGCAAAGCCGGAAAAGCGCCGGCCAAAGCCGTTGATCTGGCGCAGAAGCGGCGTCTCCAGCGTGTCGACCGCCGCCAGGAGCCCGCTGATATGGCCGATCTGGGTCGCGGCTCCGGTTGCGACCACCACGCCCTGCCCGTGGCCCGTCGCGACCAGTGTGCCGGAAAACGCCATGGAATGCCGGTCGCCGGGCGGAGCATCGGCGGCAACCGGCGCGGTGGCCTTTTCGCTGTTGAGCGATTCCCCGGTCAGGATCGCCTCGTCTATGGTCAGATGACTGGCCTCAGTCAGGCGCAGATCGGCCGGCACCCGGTCGCCCGCCTCGATCAGCACGATATCGCCGGGCACGATCTCTTCCGCCGGGACCGCATGGCGGGTGCCGGCCCGCAGCACCGCCGCCTGGGGCGAGATCATGGCGCGGACGGCGTTCAGCGCCTCTTCGGCCTTGCCCTCCTGCAGATAGCCAACGACGGCATTGACCAGCACCACCGCAAGGATCACCCCCGCATCGACCAGATGCCCCAGCAAAAGCGCCGCCAACGCTCCGGTCAGCATGAACCAGATCAGGGCATTGCTGAATTGCGACAGCAGCCGGGCGAGGTGACCACGCCGCCGGCTCTGGGCCAGGGCATTGGGGCCGAAACGCTCCAGCCGGCGCCGCGCCTCGGCAGGGTCAAGCCCTGAGGGCCCGCTTTGCAGCGCGGTCAGCACTGCGACCGCCGCCTGAGAATGGGCCGCCTGCACATCGGGCTCCTCTGCCGGCGCGCGATGCGCCCTTGCTGCCTCTGCCGCCATGAAGACCTGCCCTTTCGCTGTGTTGCTGTCTCTGCCTGCCGCCCTGCCCGACCGGCAATTCGCGCAAGATTCAACCCTGGCGGGAGAAACCCACCCTGTCTTTGATCCTGATCAGAACTGCGGCACCGGAGGATCGGGCCAGCGAGCCACCCCGCCAGGCAAGGCACCCCTGATCACATCCTGGTGCAATCCTGGTCACCCTGGGTAACAATCTCCTGACCCATGGCCGTCCCCGGGCCGGGAAACCATGGAAAAGGTGACCTTTTCTCGCTGAATTTGGCTGTTATGGGGTTGTAATCCAGGGCCTCTATCTCCCATTTTGGAAACAGCTTCCCCCGGAAACGATCCGAGACCTGTCAGCCATGACAGGGGAGTGGCCACAGCCGACCCGACGCGGTCGCGGCCCGTGGTGTTTCGGAGCGCGCTGAAGGGGCATGAAAGGAGAGACGGCAACAGAATGATCGAGCAGAACCTGATCCTCATTCTCGTGTTGCTGCCGTTTCTGGCCGCGATTGCTGCGGCCACGCTGCCGGTGAATTCGCATGGCGCGGCGGCCTGGGTTTCCGGCCTCTCGCTGGCCGGGGGGCTTGTGATCCTGATCACGCTTTATCCGCAGGTCTCGGAGGATGAGGTGGTGCGCAGCCTGGTGCGCTGGCTGCCGATCCTGTCGATCAACCTGAATTTCCGGATGGATGGTTTCGCCTGGATGTTCACCTTCATCGTGCTGTCGATCGGCATTCTGGTGGTGATCTATGCGCGATTCTACCTGGCGAAAACCGATCCGGTGCCCCGGTTTTACAGCTTTCTGATGGCTTTCACCGGCGCAATGGTCGGGATGCTCCTGTCCGGGAATATCCTGATGCTCGTGGTGTTCTGGGAGCTGACCTCGATCATGTCCTTCCTGCTGATCGGCTACTGGCACCAAAGCCAGTCGGCCCGCGACGGCGCCCGAATGGCGCTGATCGTGACGGCAGGGGGCGGTGTCGCGCTGACAGTCGCCATGCTGGTGCTGGGCCAGATCGTCGGCGGCTATGACCTGGATCTGGTGCTGCGCTCGGGTGAGATCATCCGCAATCACGCGCTTTACCCGCTGGTGCTGGTCTTGTTCCTGATCGGCGCCTTCACCAAATCGGCGCAGTTTCCGTTCCATTTCTGGCTGCCGGGTGCCATGGCGGCGCCGACGCCGGTTTCGGCCTATCTGCACTCCGCCACCATGGTGAAGATGGGGGTCTTCCTGCTGATCCGCTTCCAGCCCTCGCTGGGGGCCACCGATCTGTGGTTCTGGCTGGTCGGCGGCATCGGGATGCTGACCTTCACGCTTGGCGCGGTGATCGCGCTGTTCCGCCATGATCTGAAGGGCATGCTGGCCTATTCCACGATCAGCCATCTGGGCCTGATCACCGCGCTTGCAGGAATGGGGAGCGAGGCCGCGATCATCGCCGCCATTTTCCACATCGTAAACCACGCGGCCTTCAAGGCGTCTTTGTTTATGACCGCCGGCATCATCGACCATGAGACCGGGACCCGCGATCTGCGCAAACTCTCGGGTCTCAGAAAGGCGCTGCCGGTTACCTTTGTTCTCACGGTTATTGCATCCGCCGCGATGGCGGGGGTGCCGCTTTTGAACGGGTTCATCTCGAAAGAGATGTTCCTGGCCGAGACCATTGCCTCGCATGGCGGCAATATACTGGACAATGCCCTGCCCTGGATCGCCGCTTTCGCCTCGGTCTTCTCGGTCGCCTATTCGCTGCGGCTGGTGATGGAGGTTTTCTTCGGCCCCGAGGCCCAGAATCTGCCCAATGAACATGTGCATGAGCCGAAGCACTGGATGCGCTTTCCGGTCGAGCTGCTGGTGGCGGTCTGTGTGATCATCGGGGTTCTGCCCTGGCTTGCGGACCCGATCCTGAATGTCGCGGGCCGCGCGGTGCTGGGGCCAGATATGGCCGTGGCCCGTGTGGCGATCTGGCACGGCTTCAACACGCCCCTGATGATCAGCCTCTTCGCGCTGGCCGCCGGCACGGCGCTCTGGGTCACCGCGCGGGGCCGGATCAATGCCGGACCCGAAGGCCCGCCGGTCCTCTACCGCATCCGGGCGCAGAAGGTCTATGAATGGCTTTTGCTGCGGCTGACCTGGGTCTGGCCGCGCGCGCTGCACCGACTGTTCGGGACCGAGCGTCTGCAGACTCAGCTGAGGCTGCTGGTTGTCCTTGGGATTTGCGCCGCTGCCGTCGCGATCTGGGGCGGGCTTGCCCCGGCAGAGAAGCGGATCGGGAATGACCTTAACCCGGCCTTCGCCATCATGTGGCTGGTTGGAGGCGCCTGTGCCATCGGGGCGGCCTGGCAGGCGAAATATCACCGGTTCGCGGCCCTTGTGCTGCTGGGCGGCGCCGGGCTGATCACCTGCGTCACCTTCGCCTGGTTCTCGGCGCCGGATCTCGCGGTGACGCAGCTGGTGGTTGAAATCGTGACGACGGTTCTTCTGCTGCTGGGGCTGCGCTGGCTGCCGAAGCGGCGCGAGGAGATTGCGGGCGACGATCTGCTGATCGCCAAGGCGCGGCGCGGACGCGACCTGATCATCGCAGCGATTGGCGGCGGCGGTCTGGCGGCGCTGGCCTGGGTGGTGATGACCCGGCCCCTGGTGCCGAATATCGGCGACTGGTTCCTCAGGAACGCCTATTACGAGGGTGGCGGCACCAATACCGTCAACGTGATCCTCGTCGATTTCCGTGCTTTTGATACTTACGGCGAAATCACGGTTCTGGCGATTGTCGGCCTGACGGTCTATGCGCTCCTGCGCCGTTTCCGCCCCGGATCGGAGTCGATCAGCGCGCCCGAGCAGCAACAGGGCTATGCCGCTGACCGGCTTGAGAATTTCATACTGATTCCTTCGGTGATCATGCGCTGGATGTTCCCGGTCACCCTGGTGATCGCGGCCTATCTGTTCCTCCGCGGCCATGACCTGCCGGGGGGTGGCTTCTCGGCGGGCGTTACCGTCGCGATTGGTCTCTTGCTGCAATATATCGGCTCGAATGTGCGCTGGATCGAGGCGCGGATCATCATCCTGCCGATCCGCTGGATGGGTATTGGCCTGTTGATTGCGACCGCGACCGGGATCGGCGCCTGGCTCTTTGGCTATCCGTTCCTGACCGCCCATGCCCGCTATCTCGACATTCCGCTGATCGGCAAAGTTCCGATGGCAACTGCAATGCTCTTTGACCTTGGCGTCTTCCTCGCCGTCGTCGGTGCGACCGTGCTCTTGCTGATCGCGATTGCCCACCAGTCCCTGCGCGCCGCGCGTCTGCGGGAGCTGGAAGAGGAAAAGGCCGAAGAAAAAGCCACGAAGCAGAAAGGAGCCGCCTGATGGAAATCGTGCTTTCCGCCGCCATCGGCGTCTTCGCCGGATCGGGCATCTGGCTCTTGCTGCGGCCGCGTACCTTTCAGGTTATCGTCGGGCTGATCCTTTTGTCCTACGCGGTCAATATCTTCATCTTCTCGATGGGGCGCCTGACCATCGGCAAGCCCGCGATCATGCCAAAGGGCGGCTGGGTCAACGCCGCCGAATATGCCGACCCGCTGCCCCAGGCGCTGGTGCTGACTGCCATCGTGATCAGCTTCGCCACCACGGCGCTGTTTCTGGTGGTGATGATCGCCTCCAAGGGTCTGACCGGCACCGACCATGTCGATGGCCGCGAACCCTACCGGAGCGGTGAGACCAAATGATGCTTGCGACTGAACACCTGATCATTGCCCCGATTCTGATCCCGCTGATCGCGGGCGCCCTGATGCTGCTTTATGATGAGAGCCAGCGGAAGGCGAAGCTGGGCATCTCGATCGGCGCGACCATCGCGCTGTTGTTCGTCGCGATCGAGCTTCTGAACCGCTCCAAAGGTTCGCCCCTGTCGGGTGGCAATGAGATCAGCTTTTACCTCCTGGGCGACTGGGCGGTGCCGTTTGGCATCATCCTGGTGCTGGATCGCCTGTCGGCGCTGATGCTCTTGCTGGTTTCGCTGCTGGCGATCCCGACGATGATCTATGCCGGGGCGAACTGGCACAAACAGGGCCAGCATTTCAACTCGATGTTCCAGTTCCTGCTGATGGGGCTGAATGGCGCGTTCCTGACCGGTGACCTTTTCAATCTTTTCGTGTTTTTCGAAGTGCTGCTGGCGGCGTCTTACGGGCTTTTGCTGCATGGCTCCGGCCAGGTGAAGGTGCGCGCCGGGATCCATTACATCGCGATGAACCTTGCGGGATCTTTGTTCTTCCTGATCGGGGTCGCACTGATCTATGGCGTTACCGGCACGCTTTCGATGGCGCATCTGTCGCAGATGGTGGTGAATATCCCCGAATCCGAGCGGCCTCTGTTCCATGCCGGCGCCGCTATCATGGGGATGGCCTTCCTGGTGAAGGCGGGGCTCTGGCCTTTGTCCTTCTGGTTGCCGATCACCTATATGGCCTCTGCCGCGCCGGTTGCCGCGATGTTTTCGGTGATGACCAAGGTGGGGGTCTATGTGATCCTGCGCCTTTCCATGCTGTTCTTCGGCCTTGGCGCCGGGGCTTCGGCCGGGTTTGGCGCCGAGGTGCTGATCTGGGGCGGCATGGCCACCATGGTTTTCGGGATGCTGGGCGTGTTGGGCAGCCAGAGCCTTGGCCGCATGGCGGCGCATCTTGTGCTGATTTCCTCGGGCACGGTGATCGCGGTGATCGGCCTTGCCCTGTCGGGGGGCGGCACGTCGATGCTCTCGGGCGCGCTTTACTACATGGTGTCCTCGACTCTGGCGACGGCGACACTCTTCCTGCTCATTGAACCGATGAGCCGCGAGGAAGGCGGAATCGCCGCCATGCTGGCGCTGACCGCCGATGCTTACGGGCTGGAGAAAGACGAGGACGAGGACGAAGAGGTCGGCCTTGCCATTCCCGGCACCATGACCATTCTCGGCCTCAGTTTCGGCGTCTGTCTGCTGGTGCTGGCAGGGCTGCCGCCCTTGTCGGGCTTTATCGGCAAGGTGGCGATCCTGTCGGGGATGCTGGGTGTTGGCGGCTTGCCGCCTTATCTGACCTGGACCTTCCTGGCCGTCCTGATGATCTCGGGCTTTGCAACCATCCTCGGTCTGGTGCGGATCGGGATCCAGACTTTCTGGGCCTCGGATTCGAAACCGCCCAAGGTGCTGGCGATGGAATTCGCGCCGGTTATCCTGCTGGTCCTCTTCATCGCCGCCATCACGGTGCGGGGCGATTCCGTGCTGCGCTATACCGACGCCACCTCGCGCGCTCTGCATGACCCGCTGATCTATTCCGTCGGCGTTTTCTCGTCCCGCCAGACCATCGGGACAGAGGAGGACGAATGACCCGGCTCTTCCCGCATCCGCTGCTGACCGCCGCGCTGACGCTCGTGTGGCTTTTGCTGACCAGCTTCTCGCTGGGCCATCTGATCCTTGGCGCTGTAGTGGCCGCCCTCGCCTCGCGCGCTTTCGCCGCCATCGAGCCGGAGCGGGTAAAGGTGCGATCCCCGAAGTCACTGGTGAAACTCTTCTTCATCGTCGGCCTCGACATCATCCGGTCAAACTACGCGGTGGCCCGGCTGATCCTGACGGGCGGACAACATGGCAAGCGGCGCTCGGGCTTTGTCGAGATCCCGCTGCAACTGCGCGACCCGGCACCGCTGGCGCTGCTCTCGATGATCGTCACCGCGACACCGGGCACCGCCTGGGTGGAATATGACGAAGAGACCGGCACGCTTTTGCTGCATGTCTTCGACATGATCGAGACCGATGACTGGGTGAAGCTGATCGCCATTCGCTATGAGACCCTCTTGCTGGAGGCCTTCCCGAGATGAGCGCTTTCATCATGTCCGCCGCACTGAGCTATGCCCAGATCGCCCTGGCGCTGGCCGCCTGCCTGGGGGGCTTTCGCCTGCTTTACGGGCCGCGCGCCCAGGACCGGGTGCTGGGGCTGGATACCTTCTATGTCACCGCGATGCTCTTGTTTGTGGTGACCGGCATCCGCGTCGGCTCGCCGTTCTTTTTCGAGGCCGCGATGGTGATCGGGGTTCTGGGCTTTGTCGCAACCGTGTCGCTGGCGAAATTCCTGATCCGGGGCGAGGTGATCGAATGACCTATCTCGAAACGCTCCCCGCCTGGATCGCGATTCCGGTAGCCTTCTTCCTGGTTCTGGGGGCGACGCTGACGCTTTTGGGCGCCATCGGGCTGGCACGGCTGCAAAGCTTTTACGACCGCCTTCATGCGCCGACGCTGGGCACCTCATGGGGCGCGGCGGGGATCCTGCTGGCCTCGATGATCCTTGTCAGCTGGACGGAAGGCCGGGCGGTTCTGCACGAGCTGGTGATCGGGATCTTCCTGATGGTCACCACGCCGGTGACGCTGATGTTCCTTGGCCGCGCCGCACTGCACCGCGACCGGATCGAGGGCACCCCCGGCATCCCCGGCGCGGTGGAGCGGTCAGACGTGCCGATCGGCCCCGTCTCGCCTCCCGAGGGCGAGACCGCCTTTGCCGATCCGGCCGAGGCCCCCGGAGAAGGTTGACAGAGAAGGCAGACGGCGAGGGCTGAGCGCCGGTTGCAGCCACAAATGACAAAGGGCAGCCCCGTCAGCGGCTGCCCTTCTGCATTGTGATACGGAAGATCCGAAACTGTCTGGCCTTGCTGCGTGGCGCGGGTGGCTGTTTGCTGCCTGCTGCGAAACTGGCGGGAGGGTTTGGCTGCCTGGCTGGCATGACCATCGAATGCGGTCATCGCTTGCGTGGAGGCCGGAGCCGTATCTTTCCGACTGACTGGACGATCCTGGTGGCTGGCCGGGTGGCGATAAGCTGCCCTGGCGCGCTGCCGTCATCTTGCTGGCGGGAATTCTGTCGAGAGCTGGCTGACCCTGGCGCTTTGGCTAACGGCTGGCTTGCTATCGTTGAGAATCGTTCTAAACCGAAAAATCGCATCCGTCAATAAAAAATTGAATGGATTCAAATAGTTGACTATTTTACTTGGGTGTTCTTGGTAAAGCGATTTTGTCGGAAATGCCGACAAGCCCATCCCTTTCCCCCACCCGGCCCGCCTCTTGCGGCCAGATACCGTCACATCTTTGAAACCTTACAGTTATGCCGCCGATACAAAGGCACACTAGGCAGGCGGCATCTGACACCAGACCCGGCCCCGGCCAATCCCGGCCAGGGCGGGCCAAGCGGAGATCGTCGCAATGACTCTCATCAACCGTCGTTCATTCGTCCGGGGCGCCGCCGTCGCCTCGCTCGCGGCACCGCTGGTGTCGCGTGGCGCCCTCGCCCAGGGGTCCTCGGGTACGGTCAATGTCTTTGCCTGGGCGGGCTATATCTCGGACGACCTGCTGGCCGCTTTCGAGAAAGCCACCGGCATCAAGGCGGTCTACACGCCCTATGGCACCAATGACGAGCTTCTGAACCAGATGCGCGCTTCGAACGGCACCGGCTATGACATCATCTGGCCGGCTGTGGACCGCGTTCCGAACTATGTCGAATTCGGCCTGCTGAAAGAAATCGACGATTCGAAGGTCGACTGGGACAAGTGCCTGCCCTCGGCCGCGAAATCCTCGGAAGTGCTGGGCGCCGTGGTTGACGGCAAGCGCTACCAGGTTCCGACCGACTGGGGCACCGAGGCGCTGGCTTTCGACACCAATGACAATCCGCTGACCTATGGCACCGCCTCTTACGGCGATATCTGGAAGCCGGAATCGGCTGGCAAGGCCACCGTTCGCGGCCATTCGGGTCTTGTTGGCCTGGCGCTGTGGATGGAGCAGGAAGGCAAGCTGCCGCATCCCTTCCTCGACAGCTACAAAGACGAAGCGATTATGAAGGCCAATTTCGACGTGATCCTTGCCGAAGCCATTGCCCGCAAAGGCAATATCATCCAGTTCTGGTCGAATGAGAACGAAGCCCAGGGTGCCTTCCGCACCAATGGCGCCAAAATCGGCCAGACCTGGGACAGCTCGGCCGCGACTTTGGCGAAAGAAGGCCTGCCCGTCGGCTTCGTCGCTCCGAAAGAGGGCGCGCTGGCCTGGATGGAAGGGATCTCGATCCCGACCGGTGCCGTGAATATCGACCAGGCCTATGCCTTCCTGAACTTCATGCTGACGCCGGAAGCCGGCGCGCTTTACGCCAACCACACCTCGATCAACTCGACCGCCGTGGGCGCCGAAGCGTATCTGTCGGATGCCTCGAAAGCCTTCTTCGCAGCCGCCTATCCGGGCGATGCGCTGGAGAAACTGTGGTGGTGGCCGATCCAGGAAAACTGGTATGTGAGCCTGCGCAACGAATACCAGGACAAGTTCCTTTCGGCCTGACCTGCCGGCTGAAAACCCGCTGCGGCGCGCCTCCCCGCGCCGCAGTTTCCCGTTGCTCCAATACTGTGAGACCCCCATGTCGCATTCGGTCGAGCTGATCGACGTTGAACAGGCTTTCGGCGATGTGAAGGCGGTTCACCACTTCTCGGCCCATATCGCCGGGGGGGAGTTCTTTTCGATCCTTGGCCCCTCGGGCTGTGGCAAGACCACCCTGCTGCGCCTGATCGCAGGCTTTACCGAGCCGACAAAGGGCCGCGTCCGGATCGGTGACAAGGATATGGCCGGCATCCCGGCCGACCGCCGCCCGACCGCGATGATCTTCCAGTCGCTCGCACTTTTCCCGCTGATGCCGGTCTGGGAGAATATCGCCTTTGGTCTTGAGGCGCGCGGCGTCGCCAAAGCGCAGCGCCGCAAACGCGCGGAAGAGCTGCTCGATCTGATCGCGCTGCCGGGTTACGGCGACCGCATGGTGCATGAGCTTTCGGGCGGTCAGCGCCAGCGGGTCGCCATCGCCCGCGCGCTGGCGGTGGAGCCGCAGGTTCTGCTGCTTGATGAGCCGCTTTCCGCGCTGGACCTGAAACTCCGCCAGCATATGCGGGCCGAGTTGCGCGCTTTGCAAAAGCGCACCGGTGTCACCTTCATCTATATCACCCATGACCAGTCCGAGGCGCTGGCGATGTCGGACCGTGTCGCGGTGATGAGCGCCGGCATCCTGCAGCAGATTGCCACCCCGCAAGAGCTATACGCCAATCCCGCCACGCCCTTCACCGCCCGTTTCGTCGGCGAAACCAATGATCTCACCGGCACGTTACGCGGGCTGGAGGCCGGTCTAGCCACCATCGCCACCACGGCGGGCCGCTTTACCGGCCGCACCGGGCTGGGGCTGGAGGATGGCGGCAGGGCCACCATCTTCATCCGCCCTGAATCCATGTCCCTGAGCCGGATCGAGATGCCGAACAGCCTCAGCGCGAAAGCGGTCTCGCTGGAATATGAGGGGGCGGTTGCGATCCTGCGCGCGGTCTCGGACCATGGGCAAGAGCTGCTGGCGACCATCCCGAACCGCAATCTGGCCGACGCCCCGCAGCCCGGCGAACAGATCTGGCTGAGCTTTGCCCCGCAGGAAGCCCTGGTGCTGGCCGATGCGTGAAATGATCAGACGGTTCGGCCCGGGTCTGGGCGGGTTCTTCCTTGCGCTCGTGGCTTTGTGGATCATCGGCATGGTGCTGGCGCCCAATCTGATGATGCTGAATTTCTCGCTGAAGCCGAACCTCTTCCCGGCGGATATCGGCGGGCCGAAAGACGTCTATACCGTCTCTAATTACACCGCGCTTTTCGGCGACAGCGTCCACCGGTCGATCTTTCTGAAAACCGTCTGGGGATCGGCGCTCGTCATGCTGGCGACGCTGGCGATCACCTATCCGCTGGCCTTCTGGATGGCCAAAGTGGCGTCCCTGCGCGGCGCCCGCGCCATGCTGACCCTGCTGATCATCCCGTTCTGGATCAACGAGGTTTTGCGCACGCTGGCCTGGTTCATCATTCTCTCTTTCAACGGGCCGCTGAACGCCTTCCTGCTGGGACTCGGCCTGATCGACGCACCGGTGCGCTGGCAGGGCGATTTCGGCGTGCTGGCGGGGATGGTCTACGCCTATATCCTCTTCATGCTCTTCCCGATCTACAATTCGATCTCGACGCTGGAAACGGCGCAACTTGAGGCGGCGAAGAACCTTGGCGCGTCGGGCCTCCGCATCCACTGGCGCATCGTGATCCCGCATGCCAAGGCCGGGATTGCGACGGGCTGCGTCTTCACCTTCATGCTGGCGGCAGGGTCTTATGTGGCGCCGGCGCTGCTGGGATCTCCCGGCAGCCGCTGGTTCACCGAAATCATCTATAACTGGTTCTTCGAGGGCGGAAACTGGAACCGGGGCGCGGCCTATGCGCTGATCCTGCTGGTTCTGTGCATGGCGGTCGTCATGGTCACGCTGAAGCTGTTCCGGGTCAATCTGGCGGATGTCGCAAAATGAGCAAACCCCGTCCTGTCACGCCCCTCGACCGCCTGTCGCGCGCTTTGCCGAAACTGCTGTTCGCAGCCTATCTGACACTGTTCCTGGCCTATCTGTTCCTGCCACTGGTCATCATGTCGGCAGCGACCTTCAACACCTCGAAATTTCCGACCGTGACGCCCTGGCTTGGCACGACGCTGGGCTGGTTCCAGGAGCTGTGGAACGATGCCGCCATGTGGAAGGCTTTGTGGCTTTCGCTCGGAATCGGCCTTGCGGTCGTGGCATTCGCGCTGCCGGTCGGCACGGCGGCGGCTTTGTTCCTTACCAGCCTGAACGCGCGGGCGCGGGGGATTTTCTACGCGGTGATGGTGTCGCCCCTGCTGACGCCCGGTGTCGCCATCGGCATCGCCACGCTGATCCTCTGGCGCCAGGCCGGGATTGCGGGCGGCACCTTCCTGATCGTGCTGGCCCAGGCGACCTTTATCACCGCTTACGTCATGCTGATGGTGGTCGCGCGGCTGCAAAGGTTCGACCGCACCCAGGAGGAAGCCGCGCTTGGCCTTGGCGCCTCGAAAGGGCTGATCTTCCGCCGGATCCTGCTGCCCTTCCTGAAACCGGCACTGATCGCGGCGGGGTTCATCGCCTTCCTGCAATCCTTTGAAAACTATAACACGACGCTGTTCGTGCGCGGCACCGATACGCCGCTGACGGTCTATATCGCGACGAAGGTGCGCACCGGGCTGACGCCGGCGGTGAATGCGCTGGCGCTGATCCTGATCGCGCTGACGCTGGTGACCGCGCTGGTGATGGAGCTCAATCGCCGCCGCAAAGAGGGTTAAGCCAGCGCGGCGGCGATGCGTTCCGCCAGCCGCCGCGCGACCTGGTCCTTTGGCATACGGGGCCAGGTCTCGGCCCCCTGGTCCGAGATCAGCACGACGGCATTCTCGGTCCCGCCCATGATCCCGGTCGCTGGCGAGACATCATTCGCCACGATCCAGTCACACCCTTTCCTGAGCCGTTTCGCGGTGGCGTGTTCCACCACATTGGTGGTCTCGGCGGCAAAGCCGACCACCAGGCGCGGGCGTGGCGATCCCCTGGAGACGCCCGCCAGAATATCCTCATTCTCGGCAAATTTCAGCGCAGGCAAGCGGCCGGAGGTATCCTTCTTAATCTTTTGCGCGCCCTGGTTGGAGACGCGCCAATCCGCGACTGCCGCCGCCATCACCGCCGCATCGGCGGGCAGGCCCGCCTTCACCGCGAGCGCCATCTGCGCCGCCGTCTCGACACGGACCACATCCACCCCCTGGGGCGGCGGCACAGTCGCCGGCCCGGTCACAAAGGTCACCCTGGCCCCCAGATCGCGCAGCGCCGCCGCAATCGCCGCCCCCTGCGCGCCTGACGAGCGGTTCGCGATATAGCGCACCGGGTCAATCGGCTCATGCGTCGGGCCCGAGGTCACCAGCACATGTTTCCCCGCCAGCGGCCCGCCGCCCAAAGCCGCCTCAATTGCCGCAAAAATCACCCCGGGCTCTGCCAGCCGGCCGGCACCGAATTCGCCGCAAGCCATCTCGCCCTGATCCGGACCAACCACCAGCACACCATCCCCCTGCAAAGTCGCAAGGTTGCGCTGCGTCGCCGGGTGGTGCCACATCCGCACATTCATCGCCGGTGCGATCAGCACCCGCTTGTCGGTCGCCAGCAGCACGGTCGAGGCCAGATCATCCGCCCGCCCGGTGGCCATCTTCGCCATCAGATCGGCGGTCGCCGGCACCACCACCAGCAGATCGGCGGCGCGGGACAGCTGAATATGGCCCATCTCGGCCTCATCGGTCAGATCGAACAGGTCCTGATAATGCCGCTCCCCGGCCAGCGCCGACAGGGACAGGGGCGTCACGAATTCCGCCCCGGCTTTCGTCAGCACCGGCGTAACCGAAGCGCCCGATTTTTTCAAAAGCCGCACCAGCTCCAGCGCCTTATAGGCGGCGATGCCACCGCCCACGATCAGAAGAATGCGTTTTCCGGCCAGCATGATGCGCCCCCTGTTCCGGTTGAAAACTTACGGTGCGCGGTGCCGGAACTCAATCACCCCCGCTGGCAGTCCGGGAGACCCGCGCTATAGTCGCGCCATGATAGAGCTTCCTCCCCTCACCCTGATCACCGGCGGCGCCCGTTCCGGCAAATCCGCCTTTGCCGAGCGTCTGGCCTTCGGCTCAGGCCTGACACGGCGCTATATCGCCACCGCCCAGGCCTTTGACGCCGAGATGGCCGCGCGTATCCGCCAGCATCGCGAAGACCGCGGCCCCGAATGGGAGACCTTCGAGACGCCCTTCGATGCCGCCCCCGCCGTCGCCGCCGCGCCCGTGGGCAGCGTGACGCTGTTCGATTGTGCGACCTTGTGGCTGACCAACCATCTGCTGGCGGAGAACGATCTGGCACAGGAAACAGAGGTGCTGCTGATCGCACTCGCAGCCGCCAGAGGCCCGGTGATTATGGTGACGAATGAGGTGGGCCAGGGCATCGTGCCCGGTGACGCGCTGTCCAGGCGGTTTCGCGATGAACAAGGGCGGCTGAACCAGCGCCTCGCGCGCGAGGCCGGGCTGGTCGTCGCGGTGATGTGCGGGCTGCCGCTGGCACTGAAGGGCGCTCTGCCCGAAGATCTGCCGGAGGGGGGGATGGCATGAGCCGCTTCTGGCTGGTGCGCCATGGCCCGACCCATGCGAAGGCGATGGTTGGCTGGACCGATATCCCCGCCGATCTGTCGGATCATGCGCAGATCGCGCGGCTGAACGCGCATCTGCCGAATGTGCCGGTGGTGTCCTCGGATCTGTCGCGCGCCATCTGCACCGCCGATTGCCTGGCGCCCCGCCGGCGCCTGCCGCATGAGCCGGACCTGCGCGAGATCCATTTCGGCGCCTGGGAAATGAAAACCTGGGCCGAGGCCGAGGCCTCCGACGCCGCCCTGATCCACGCCTTCTGGGAAGAGCCCGGCCCCATCCGCGCGCCCGGCGGCGAAAGCTGGGATGACCTGACCACCCGCATCGGCACCGTGCTGAACCGGCTGTCGCAACAGGCCGATGAGATGATCATCGTCGCCCATTTCGGCGCCATTCTGGCAGCGGTTCAGGTCGCAGGCGGGTTTTCTGCGGCCGAGGTTCTGTCGCATAAGATCGACAATCTTTCAGTGACCCGGATCGGCCTTGCCCCGGGCCTTGTCCATCGGATCAATCACATTCCGTGATGAAATCCCGCACAAATCAGTGTTTCCCTTCGCTGGCCGCCACCTCCAGGCTGCATCGCGAAGGAGACCCGAGATGACTTACAATCTGGTGATCGGCGACCGTTCCTATTCCAGCTGGTCGCTGCGCGGCTGGCTTTTATTCGATGCCTTCGGCCTGCCCGTCTCGCTGCAGCGCGCCCGTCTTTACAGTGATGAACTGCCGCGCCTGCTGGCCGATTTCGCCCCCGCCCGCACCGCACCAACCGCACGGATGCCCGAAGGAACCGTGGTTTCGGAAAGTCTCGCCATTGCCGAGGAACTGGCCAGCCGCCACCCTGACGCCGGGCTCTGGCCCGCCGATCCCGCCCGTCGCGCCACCGCACGGATGCTGGCGGCCGAGATGCATGCCGGTTTCGGCGCGCTGCGCGATTACTGCCCGATGAACCTGCGCGTCTCTTATCAGGATGCCGCGCCGCCCGAAGCGGTTTTGCGCGACCTCGCCCGGCTTGAGGTGATCTGGGATCATGCCCGCCAGGTCTGCGGCGGGCGCGGCCCATGGTTTTGCGGCGACTACTCGGTCGCGGATGTGTTTTTCGCCCCGGTTGCGGCGCGGATCGCAGGGTATAATCTGCCAGTCGGCGCCGCGGCCAGTGCTTATGTCAACGCACATCTGGCGCATCCCTCGTTCCGGCGCTGGCGGGCGATGGGCCTTGCAGAGGGTGCCGATCAGCCGGTCTACCGCCGCGATTTTCCGCGCCGCGACTGGCCCGGTCCGGTGCCGCTGGCCGCAAAAGCCGTCTCTGGCACCGAGGCCGAAAACCGCGCCTGCCCCTATTCCGGCAAGCCGGTCACCGATGTGCTGGAGATCGCCGGCCGGCGCTTCGGGTTTTGCAATCCCTTCTGTCGCGACAAGACGGTGGCCGATCCCGAGGCCTGGCCCGCTTTCATGGCGCTGTTCCGGGGCGGTGCAGCCTGAGCGTCGCTGTTCGGCGCCCCACGCAACCGGATGTCAGACCTCAGGCGTTAACCTTTCGCTAACCAGTTTTCGCGCAGGCTGGGCCCCGACCGGCAAGGGGAGCGCGCATGATCGCCAGTGCCTATAGCGTGGCTTTTGAAGGGGTTGAGGCGCGTCTGGTCGAGGTGCAATGCGCGATCCAGGGCGGGGCTGCGGCATTCAGCCTGGTCGGTATGGCCGACAAGGCCGTGAGTGAGTCGCGCGAAAGGGTGCGCAGCGCGCTGCAATCCCTGTCCATCGCGCTGCCGAACCGCCGCATCACCATCAACCTCTCACCGGCGGATCTGCCGAAAGAGGGCAGTCATTTCGACCTGCCAATCGCGCTGGCGCTGCTGGCCGCGATTGACATCCTGCCGCGCGACGAGGTGGCGCGGGTGCTGGCGCTTGGCGAATTGTCGCTGGACGGAAGGCTGCTGCCGGTTGCCGGCGCCCTGCCGGCGGCGCTTGCCGCCGCCGAGGAGGATTGCGCGCTGCTCTGCCCGCTCGGCTCGGGAGCCGAGGCCGCCTGGGTCGGCGCAACCGAGGTGATCGCCGCCGCGTCGCTGGCCGATGTCGTGCGCCATTTCACCGGCCAGGCGGTGCTCGCGCCACCCCGCGCCGGCGAGGTCCGCCGCAGTGCCCCGGCCCCCGACCTGCGCGAGGTAAAAGGGCAGGAGCGCGCCAAACGCGCGCTGGAAATCGCCGCCGTCGGGCGGCATCACCTGTTGATGACCGGCACGCCGGGCTCGGGGAAGAGCATGCTGGCCGCCCGGCTGCCGGGTCTCTTGCCCGATCTGAGCCCGGCCGAGGCGCTGGAAACCTCAATGATCCATTCGCTGGCCGGGTTGCTGAGCGGTGGCATCTCGCGCGAGCGCCCCTTTCGCACCCCGCATCACACCGCTTCGATGGCGGCTATGGCGGGCGGCGGGCGTGGTGCCAGACCCGGTGAAATCAGCCTGGCCCATAACGGCGTGCTGTTTCTGGACGAATTACCCGAATTTTCGCGCAGCGTGCTGGAAGTGCTGCGCCAACCCATCGAGACGGGGGAAGTCTCGGTCGCCCGCGCCAATGCCCATATCCGCTATCCAAGCCGGTTCCAGCTGGTCGCCGCCGCCAATCCCTGCCGCTGCGGCTATCTGACCGATCCCTCCCGCGCCTGCGCCCGGGTACCGGTTTGCGGGGCGGATTACCTCGGGCGGATCTCCGGCCCGCTGATGGACCGCATCGACCTGCGAATCGAGATGCCGCCGGTCACCTTCACCGATCTCGACCTGCGGGCGAATGGCGAAAGCTCGGCCGTGGTTGCGGCCCGGGTGCTGCGCGCGCGAAAGATCCAGTCGGACCGGCTGGGACAGGAGGGCCGGACCAATGCCGACCTCGCCGGCGAGGCGCTGGAACGTTTTGCCAGCCCCGATGCCGAAGGCCGCGCCCTGATCGGGCTGCTGGCCGAACGGATGGGACTTTCGGCGCGCGGCTATCACCGGCTGCTGCGGGTGGCGCGCTCAATTGCCGATCTGGATGGCAGCGACGCAGTGCGCCGCAACCATATTGCCGAGGCGGCCTCTTACCGGCTCACCCCCGGCGCGCTCGGATAGCTCAGCCGGCCCGCTTCGCCTCGATCACCTGCCAGATGCGTTCGGCGGTATTGGTGCCGTCGAAGCGCTCAAGCTCCTGGATGCCGGTGGGGGAGGTCACGTTGATCTCGGTCAGCCAGTCGCCGATCACGTCGATACCGACAAAGATCTGGCCATGCTCGCGCAGGGTCGGGCCGATGCGGCGGCAGATCTCAAGGTCGCGCGGGCTGAGACCGATTTTCTCCGGTCGCCCGCCGACATGCATGTTCGATCGCGTCTCCCCCGCCTGCGGCACCCGGTTGATGGCACCGACCGGCTCACCATCGACCAGAATCACCCGCTTGTCGCCTTTTGCGACGGCGGGAAGGAATTTCTGCACGATCATCGGCTCGCGCGACATCGAGGTGAAGAGTTCGTAAAGCGAGGAAAGATTGCGGTCATTCTCGTCCAGACGGAACACACCGGCACCGCCATTGCCGTAAAGCGGCTTAAGGATGATATCGCCATGACGGGCCTTGAAGGCGCGAATCGTTTCCAGATCGCGCGCGATGGCGGTCGGGGGCGTGAGGTCGGGGAAACGCAACACGAGGAGCTTCTCAGGGAAATTGCGCACCCAGAACGGGTCATTGACCACGAGGGTTTTTGGCTGAATCAGGTCGAGCAGATGCGTCGTGGTGATATAGCCCATATCAAAAGGCGGATCCTGCCGCAGCCAGACCACATCGAAATCGGCAAGATCAACCTCCGTCTCCGGGCCGAAACTGATGTGATTCCCCTTTTCCCGGCGCAGTTCGATCCATTGGCCGCGCGCCATTACCCGGCCTTCAACAAAGGCCAGCCGGTCCGGCGTGTAGAAAAACAGCCTGTGCCCCCGGCTCTGCGCCTCAAGAGCGATTCGGAAAGTGGAATCGGCGTCGATATTCACCGATCCGATCGGGTCCATCTGAAGGGCGACCTTGAGTGCCATAACATGCTCCGGCTGTTCTGCCCCTTTGATGCCGCAAGGTGGCAGCCGATGCAAACCCGTCTCTGATCGCCCGCCCTTCCGGGGTCAGAGAAAAAACGCGGCCTCCGCTATGTCGATGCGACCCAGACCATCGACCAGGGCCAGATCAAAGCGCATATCCACGATTGTCATCGGATCGCGCCCCGCCAGGTGGGTATCGTAAAGATATTCCTCGGCGCAGGCCCCCAGCCTGCATTGTTGCGCGCGGCCGAAATACCCCGCTGCAACGTCATGGTTTTTTGCACTTTTGACCTCGATGATTGCGAGATCGTCACCCTTGCCAGCAATGATATCCACCTCACCTGCGGCGCCGCGCCACCGTCTGGCGAGAATCCGGTAGCCGCGCATTTCATAGTTGCGCGCGACGGCATCTTCGGCAGCCTGACCGGTAAGATGGCTGCGCAATCCCCGTCTTGCCCTTGCACTGATGGCCGGGGCGAAATCATCTGAAGCAAAATCGAGAGGCATCGGTTTCCCCGCATCAATCCGGTTTGCGGCTGCGCGCGAGGGCCATCTGATAGACTTCGCGGCGCGGCACATTAAGAGATTGCGCTACAAATGCTGCGGCTTCCTTAACGCGCATGCTTTCCAGTGCCAGATCAAGCGCTGCCGCGATGGTTTCCGGCCCGGCCAGTTCCGGCGGGCCGCGATCCACAACCAGCACAATTTCGCCTTTTGGGTCCTGATCGCCAAGACAAGCCAGCACCTCCGGGAGACTGCCGCGCAGCACTTCCTCATGTTTCTTGGTCAGTTCGCGACATAGGGCGACCAGACGATCCGGGCCACAGATTTCAATCAGCTCCGCCAGGGTCTTGCGGATGCGGCGGGGCGATTCGTAAAGCACCAGTGTCGCGTCGCCGCGCGTCGCGCCAGCCAGAAAACGCTGTCTTTCCCCCGCCGCAGTCGGGGGGAAGCCAGCGAAAAGGAAGCGGTCCGTCGGGAGGCCCGCGACAGTCAGCGCCGCCAGGAGCGCCGAGGCGCCGGGCGCCGCCAGCACCTTCGCCCCCGCCCCGACCGCCGCCCGCGCAAGGCCAAAGCCCGGATCCGAGATCAGGGGTGTCCCGGCCTCCGAGGCATAGGCGACCGATTTCCCCCCGGCCAGCAGGCCGGTGATCCTGGCAGCTATGCCTTTCTCGTTATGGTCATGCACCGCGATCAGCGGTCGTCCCTCCAGCGCGATGCCATGGATCTCCATCAGATGCCTGAGCGTCCGCGTATCCTCGGCCGCCAGCACATCCGCCCCCGCCAGCACATCCAGCGCCCGGAGCGTGATATCGCGCGCCGCCCCGATCGGAGTGGCAACCATATGCAAACCTGGCTCGATCCGACCGGCGGAGGGCCGCCAGCGGGAAGAATTTTCCGAACTTCCCACCATCTCTTCCTTCCGCCCGCGTTTACTTCGATCCTGGAAACAACTAACCTCTGCACTGTCGCCGCACCCCGGTCAGGGGGGCTGTTCCCGCGTGAGGAGACCTGATGTTGTCCGCATTCCGTATGGCCCGCAAGTCCCTGGGCCGGTTCCTTTTTGTCTTCTTCGCGCTCTTTGCCGCCGCCTGCGTTCCGCAAGGGGGCGGTGGCGGGGGCACACCGGGCAAGGCCGATCGCTCGAAACCGGTCCAGGTGGCTTTGCTGGTTCCCGGCGGCTCTGGCCAGGCCAGTGACCAGATCCTTGCCGACAGCCTTACGAATGCCGCGCGCCTCGCCGCCGCAGATCTCTCCGGCGTCAAAATCGACCTGCGTGTCTATCAGACCGGCGGCAACCCGTCTCAGGCTTCGGCCGCCGCCATCCAGGCCGCCAGCGAAGGCGCCGAGATCATCCTCGGCCCGGTCTTCGCCCAGGAGGCCAATGCCGCCGGCGTCGCCATGGCCGGCAAAGGGATTAACGTCCTCGCCTTTTCGAACAATGTCGATATCGCCGGCGGCAATGTCTTCGTCCTTGGCCCGACCTTCGACAATGCCGCCCGCCGCATGGCCTCTTACGCCGTGAAACAGGGCCGGGGCCGCATCATGATCGTGCATGAAAGGAACACCGCAGGCGAGGCCGGCAAGCGCGCGATCCAGCGTGGCATCTCGGCCTCGGGCGGCACCGTCGTCGCGGTTTCCTCTTATGATTTCAGCCAGCAGGGCGTGTCTTCCGCCGCCCCCGGCATCGTCGCCACCGCGCGCGAAACCGGGGCAGCCGCGCTGTTCCTGACCGCCGATACAGCCGGTGCGCTGCCGCTTCTGAGCCAGCTGCTGATCGACAGCGGGCTGGACCGCAATGCCGCAAAATTTCTTGGCCTGACCCGCTGGGATGTGCCGGCGCAGACCCTGGGCCTGCCGGGCGTCCAGGGCGGCTGGTTCACCCTGCCGGATCCCAATCTCTATGCCCAGTTCCAGAGCCGGTATCAGGCCTCTTATGGCACGGCCCCGCATCCGATTGCCGGCCTCGCCTATGACGGGATCGCCGCCATCGGCGCGCTGGCACGGCAAGGGAATGACCTCTCGACCGGCTCGCTGACCCAGAATGCGGGCTTTGTCGGCGTCTCGGGCATTTTCCGGCTGCGTGCCAATGGCAGCAATGAACGCGGCCTCGCTGTCGCTGAAATCCGCAACAATCAGGTGGTCGTGATTGACCCTGCTCCCCGCAGCTTCTCCGGCGCCGGGCTCTGATCCCGGTCCGCGCAAGCGGGCGGGACAGGGCGCAGGCACGGCCAAAATCCCAGAGACAGACAAGGCAGCCGGGTTTGTCCCGGCTGCCATTCCGCTTTTGCTGCCCGAGGAGGCGATCATCGACACGAAGGCGGTGACGGCGGCGATCCTCGCGGAGCTTCCCGCCGGGTTTGACGGCAAAAGCAGCCGTGCAATTGCGGTCAGCCATATGGCGGCCGCGAAAACCCGCGCCAATGCCGCGCTGGCGGCAGCCTTCCGCGACCATCCGACCGAGGCGCGGCCGCTGATCTCGGCCCAGGCCTGGCTGACCGATCAACTGGTGATCATCGCTTTCACCATCGCGCAAAAGCTGCATCCGGTATTGCTGCCGACCGATGCCGAACGGCTCGCGATTCTGGCGGTCGGCGGCTATGGTCGCGCGGAAATGGCGCCGCATTCCGATATCGACCTCTTGTTTCTGACGCCGATGAAGACCACGCCCTGGGCGGAATGCGTGGTCGAGAGCATGCTCTACATGCTCTGGGATCTGAAGCTGAAGGTCGGCCATGCCGTCCGCACCATCCGCGACTGCATCCGGCTGGCGCGCGAAGACATCACCATCCGCACCGCCATGGTGGAAAAGCGCTTCATCACCGGCGATGAGGTGCTGGCCGCAGATCTTGCCGAAAAGCTCTGGTCGGAACTCTTCCGCAAGACCGGCCCGGAATTCATCGAGGCGAAACTTCAGGAGCGCGCCGAGCGCCACCGGCGCCAGGGCGGCCAGCGCTATGTGCTGGAACCCAATGTCAAAGAGGGCAAGGGGGGCTTGCGCGATCTCCAGACCCTGTACTGGATCGGCAAGTATCTGCACCGCGTCCAGAAAGCGGCGGGCCTCGTCAATGCCGGCCTCTTCACCCGCGAGGAATATGAGACCTTCCGCGCCGCCGAGGATTTCCTCTGGGTGGTGCGCTGCCATCTGCATTACATCACCGCCCGCCCCTCGGATCAGCTGACCTTTGATTTGCAACCCGAGGTCGCCCTTCGCATGGGCTATAAGGATGCCGGCGGGCGCCGGGCGGTCGAGATCTTCATGCAGGATTACTTCCGCCACGCCACCCGGGTGGGCGAGCTGACCCGCATCTTCCTGACCGGGCTTGAGGCGCGGCATGCCAAGCGCGAGGCCTCGCTGAAGGGCCTTTTCAAGATGACCAAGCGGGTGCGTCCGGGGTATCGTCTCGTTCAGGGCCGGATCGACGTGGTCAACCCGGCGGACTTCCTGAAAGACAAGCTGAACCTCTTGCGGGTCTTTGAGGAAGGGCTGCGCACCGGCTATCTCTTGCACCCCAATGTCATGCGCCTCGTGACCGCAAACCTCTCGCTGATCGACGACGAGATGCGCGAAGACCCCGAGGCGGCGCGGATCTTCCTCGACCTGCTTCTGAAACACGGCAATCCGGAACGCAGCCTGCGGCGGATGAACGAGCTGGGCGTCCTTTCGGCCTTTATCCCCGAATTCGAGCCGATCGTCGCGATGATGCAGTTCAACGTCTACCACTCCTATACGGTGGACGAGCATATCATCCAGTGCATCTCGACGCTCGCGCAGATCGAGCGGGAAGAGCTGATCGAAGAACTGCCGCTGTCGTCGGAAATCCTCAAGGCCGGCGTGAACCGCAAGGTGCTTTACGTCGCGCTTTTGCTGCATGACATCGGCAAGGGGCGGCCCGAGGATCACTCGATCCTTGGCGCCCAGATCGCGCGACGGGTGGCGCCGCGGCTGGGGCTGAATGACGAGGAATGCGAGACGGTCGAATGGCTGGTGCGCTGGCATCTTCTGATGTCCGACATGGCGCAAAAGCGCGATATCGGCGATCCGCGCACTGTGAGGGACTTTGCCAAGGCGGTGAAAACCCGCAAGCGGCTTGATCTGCTGACCGTGCTGACGGTCTGCGATATCCGGGGCGTCGGGCCCAATACCTGGAATAACTGGAAGGCGATGCTGCTCAGGCAGCTGCACCAGGCCACAGCCGAGGCGCTGGAGGCCGGGCTGGAAACCGTCAACCGCGAGAACCGCGCCGATGAGGCGAAGCGCGCTTTGCGCGAGGCGTTGCCCGACTGGGATGCCAAAGACCTGCGCACCGAGACACAGCGCCATTATCCGCAATACTGGCAGGGGCTGGAGACGTCGACTCAGGCTGTCTTTGCACGGCTTTTGCTGGGCATCGGCGATGACGAGATCCGCATTGATCTGGAACCCGATATCAGCCGCGACGCCACCCGCGCCTGTTTCGCGCTGGCCGATCACCCGGGCATTTTCTCGCGGCTCGCCGGCGCGCTGGCCCTGGTCGGCGCCAATGTGGTCGATGCCCGCACCTATACGTCAAAGGACGGCTATGCCACGGCGGTGTTCTGGGTCCAGGACGCCGAGGGCCATCCTTACGAATTGTCGCGCCTGCCCCGGCTGCGGCAGATGATCGAAAAGACCCTGCGCGGCCAGGTCGTTGCCCGCGAGGCGCTGAAAGATCGCGACAAGGTGAAACGGCGCGAGCGCGAATTCCGCTTCCCCACCCATATCACGATAGATAACGAAGGCTCGGATATCTACACGATCATCGAGGTGGATACCCGTGACCGCCCGGGCCTGCTGTATGATCTGACCCGGACGCTGGCGAATAACAACATCTCTATCGTTTCGGCGGTGATCGCGACTTACGGCGCCCAGGTGGTCGATACATTCTATGTCAAAGACACGTTCGGGCTGAAACTGCACGAAAAACGGCGCCAGGAAGCGCTGGAGAAAAAGCTGCGCCAGGCGATTTCCGACGGCGCAGAACGGGCACAGGCCCAGGGCTGAACGAGAACAGATCGCAGGCGCGAGGAGCAGATCCCGAAATGAAACCGATCCGGCTGGTGGCGGGGTTCCTCACCGTAGGCTTCTGGACGCTGATTTCGCGCGTCGCGGGGCTGGTGCGCGATATGTTCATGTCAGCCTATCTGGGTGACGGGCCGGTCAGCCAGGCGCTGATTGCGGCGCAGTCGCTGCCGAATATGTTCCGCCGCCTCTTCGCCGAGGGCGCCTTCAACATGGCCTTCGTGCCGATGTATGCCAAAAAGCTTGAGGCCGGCGAGGATGCCAATGGCTTTGCGCGCGACGCGTTCTGGAGCATGGCGGCCTTTCTCGCGGTGTTCTCGGCGGTCTGTATCGTGGCGATGCCGGTGCTGGTCTGGATCCTGGCGGCTGGCTTCGAGGTGGATACCCGCTTTGATCTGGCGATCACCTATGGGCGGATCGCCTTTCCCTATATCCTCTTCATCTCGCTGACCGCGCTGCTTTCCGGCGTGCTGAACTCGATGGGGCGGTTCCTGGCAACCTCGGCGGTCACCGCGCTTTTGTCGCTGACGATGATCGCCGGCATGATCCTTGCCCGCCGGTTCGGCTGGGATATGGGCGTGACCCTGGCCTGGGCGATCTCGATTTCCGGCGTGTTGCAGCTGGTCGCCGTCTGGTTCGCGCTGAAACGGCTGGGCTTCTCGCTGCCCTTTCAGCTGCCGAAATGGACGCCTGAACTGAAGCGCCTTGCCATCATCGCCGCGCCGGCAGCGCTGGCGGGGGGGGTGGTGCAGGTCAATCTCGTGGTCGGCCGCCGGGTGGCAAGCTATACCGACGGCGCCATGACCTGGCTCTACAATGCCGACCGGCTTTACCAGCTGCCGCTGGGCGTGGTGGGGATCGCGATCGGGGTCGTCCTGCTGCCGGAACTGTCGCGCCGCCTGCGTGCCTCGGATGCCGAGGGCGCGCGGTTCAGCTTTTCACGCGGGGCGGAATTTGCGCTTTTGCTGACCATCCCGGCCGCAGTGGCGCTGATCGTGATCGCGCGCCCCATTATCGGCGTGATTTTTGAGCGCGGCGCCTATAGCGCCCATGCCGCCGACAATACCGCACTGGCGCTTGCGGTTTACGGCGCCGGACTGCCGGCCTTCGTGTTGCACAAGGTCTTGCAGCCGCAATTCTATGCCCGCCACGACACCCGCCGCCCCTTCAATTATGCGGTGATCTCGATGCTGGTGAACCTGGTTGTCGCGGTGGCGCTGATGCCCTTTATCGGCTTCCTTGCCGCTGCGATTGCAACCTCGGCCTCGGCCTGGATCATGGCAGCACAACTCTGGCTCGGCGCGCGCAGCATGGGGGTCTCGGCCAGCCTCGACGACCGTTTCCGCAGCCGCCTGCCCCGGATTCTCCTGGCCGCGCTGGTGATGGGGGCGGTGCTGCTTGGGCTTTTGTGGCTTATGGGCGATGCGGTTACCGCAAAGGGCACGCGGACGCCGATGTTGCTGGTGCTGGTGCTGGCGGGGATGGCGAGCTACTTCCTCGCCGCGACGCTCACCGGCGCCATGAGCCTTGCTGATCTGAAATCCTCGCTGCGGCGCGGCAAGCGGGCCTGATCCTCAGCGCGCCGCGATGGCGCGCTGGTTGATCATCAGCGAGGCAATCACCACCACCACGCCCAGGACCTGCAGCGGTTTGGGCATGATCTGCAGCAAGGTGGCATCCACCACCAGCGCCGTCACCGGCGTAAGCAGGATCAGCGGCATGATGGCGACCGCCCCCGCCGCCTCGATACCGCGAAACCACAGCAGGAACGGGATCCCGGTCAGCACGATTGCAAGGATCACGAAGGCGAAGATGTTCAGCCCGGATATCGGCCCCTGGAAATCGCCGATGACCAGGGCCACGAGGGTCAGCTCTACCCCGCCGATCAGCAATTGCCAGGCGGTGAACGCGGTGATGCTGATCCCCGGGCTGCCCCAGCGGCTGAGCATCACACCGCCAAGCGAGAGCGCCAGCACGCAGCCCAGCATCGCCGCAACCCCGATCCCGTCAATCGCGGCGCCGTCTTTCAGCACCACCATGGCAACGCCGGCAAGGCCAAGGATCACCGCAAAGAATTGCAGCCCGCTCGGGCGCCGCTTCAGGATCGCCCATGCCAGCAACAGCACGAAAACCGGGCCAAGCGCCTGGAACACCGCCGCCACACCGCCTTGCAGCCGCATCGCGCCGATAAAGAACAACCCGAAGAACAGCCCGACATTCAGCGTCCCCAGCACGATCAGCCTGCCCCACCAATTGGCCGGAGGCAGCTCGCGGCTCAGCAGGAACAGGAACGCCGCACCGCCAAGCGCCCGCACCGCGCCGGCCATTTCCGGATTCGGCGGCAGCCAGCGCCCGGCCAGCAGATAACTGAAGCCCCAGAGAATGGTGCAGATGGCGGCTCCGGCCCTTGGCCCGATCATGGTTCTGTCCTGTGGCGCTGAAAGTCTCGCCTTTCTGTCGCCGATCCCCTGCATTGGCGCAACCGACCGGGGCGCGCAGCCGCCAGGCCCGCCGCGCACCATCGGGGTCTGGCTCGCGCGCAAACGCGCCGGCCATTCATCTTGCGCGCATCATCTTGTCCGCAAACGCGCACGGAGCCGCGCCCAGCCGCCCGGGCTGACCAGGAAAGACAGCGCGAAACCGGTGACAAAGCCCGCGATCTCGGCGATCCATTCATAGCCGCCGCCGAACAGCACGCCGAAGATCAGCTGCACAAACAGCAGCATCCCGATCAGCGTGAAGGCGCGGTAGCCGTTTGACCCCGACCCGATCAGCTGCACCCAAAGCAGGAAGGTAAACGCCCCGATCAGCCCGTAAACGCCGCTATAGGCGCCGATCAGCGGGTAATTGTCGTAAGGCACCAGCCAGATGAAGGCGAGGGCCCCGGCCCAGCTGGACCCGAAAAACACCAGCGCGACCGCCCACCAGCGGAAGACCTCGCCCACCATCTTGCCAAGTGCCAGCAGCAGAACCACGGCAAACAGCGCGCTGGTGGTGCTTTGATGGATGAAGGCAAAGGCGCCAAACCGCAAAGCCAGCTCGTCCCAGACCTGGTTGATCCAGAGATAGGCCGAAACATTGCGCGCCACCGCGTAATCCATGATCGCGCTCTGGCGCCAGCCAATGCCATTCGGGCCACCGATCACCCCCGCCTCCGCAAGGCCCAGAACGATCTCTGCCGCGATCATCGGCAGCGCCAGCGCCCAGACGATCCAGGGCAGCCGGTTCAGCGGACTGGCATTCGGGTCGGTATCATACATTGTCACGGCATCCTTCCGGGCGCGATGTTGACGCCCCTTCTGCGAAGGCTTACGCCGTGCAGGTCAGTTTTTCCAGACGGAGCGCATCATGGCCTCGCAAGCTGCCGCCAATCCAGGCTTCACGCCCAGGATCTTTTCCGGCATCCAGCCCTCGGGCGGCATGACGCTGGGGAATTACCTCGGCGCGCTGAAGCGCTTTGCCGAGAAGCAGGATGAGGGGATCGAGACGATCTACTGCGTCGTCGATATGCATGCGATCACCGTCTGGCAGGATCCCGAAAAGCTGCGCCATCAGACGCGAGAGATCACGGCGGCCTATCTGGCAAGCGGGATCGACCCGGCGCGCTCGATCATCTTCAACCAGAGCCAGGTTTCCGGCCATGCCGAACTGGCCTGGATCCTCAACTGCGTTGCCCGCATCGGCTGGATGTATCGGATGACCCAGTTCAAGGATAAAACCGCCGGCAAGAATGCCGAGAATTCCTCGCTGGGTCTCCTGGCATATCCCTCGCTGATGGCGGCCGATATCCTGCTTTACCACACGACCCAGGTGCCGGTGGGCGAGGATCAGAAACAACATCTTGAGCTGACCCGCGACATCGCTGCCAAGTTCAACCATGATTACGGGGTGGATTTCTTTCCGATCACCGAACCGCTGATCGAAGGGTCGGCCACCCGCGTGATGTCCTTGCGCGACGGCACGAAAAAGATGTCGAAATCCGATCCCTCGGATGCCAGCCGCATCAATCTGACCGACGATGCCGACACCATCGCGAAAAAGATCCGCAAGGCGACCACCGATCCGAACCCACTGCCCGACACGCTGGACGGGCTGGACGGGCTGAAGGACCGGCCCGAGGCGCGCAATCTCGTCAATATCTATGCCGCGCTGGAGGGCGTCAGCGCCGAGACGGTGATCCGGGAATTCGCCGGCGCGCAATTCGGCACCTTCAAGCCGCGGCTGGCGGATCTTGCGGTGGCGAAGCTCTCGCCGATCACCGAGGCGATGAACCGCTATATGCAGGACCCGGCCGAGATCGACCGCATCCTTGGCGAGGGTGCCGCACGCGCAGATGCCATTGCCAGCCCGATCCTTGCGAAAACGAAAGAGATCGTCGGCATGATCGGCCGCTGAGCCAGCCGCAGAATGTGGCAGGGAGACCCCCTGCCACAGGAGTTGCCCGCCACAGGGTTTTGAGGCCACAGGGTTTGCAGGCCACAGGGTTTTCTGGCCACAGAGGCCCGGAGCGATTTCATGTCCTCACTCCCGCGCCTCCCCGGCTGGCTTTGACCCTCCTTGCCCTTGCCTCATTCTCGACCTTTCTCCGGGCGGGCTGGCAGGTGCTGCAAAACCCGCTGGCGAAGCCAGTGCTCGGGGCCGCAGCCGGCCACTATGCTGCAAGGCGTGAACTGGCCACAGAGCGGGCGGCCACCCCGGAAAGCATTGCAGCGCGGATCGCTGCGTTGCTTGACGAGGAGGACCACAACCGGATCGCAATCGAGGCGCTGGAGGATCTGGCCGAGAGCCGGGGGATCGCGCTGCCCGATGATCTGAACCCGCGGATAAACACCCTCCGCGAGGAAGACAACGGATGGCTCGTCTGGGGTGAAGGCTGCGCGAAATGCACGTTTGGCAGCGACGCCTGTTCGCTCAACCATGCGCTGATCTGTTCCGCTCCGGTCTCTTCGGCGATGTGATCGACCTGAGCACTGCCGGTCTGGACTGGGCGCGTGGCGAAGAGGTGGACTACTTTTCAGCCGGCCTTTCCGTCATCGGCCTCGGCTCGACTGCGGCCACGGTGGCGACGGGGGGAACCTCCTATACGATCAAGATCGGCGCCTCGGTGCTGAAACTTGCCCGTAAACTGACCCTGCTGTCGCCCCGGCTGATCGGTATCCTGACCGATGCGGCGCGCCGGGGAATCCGCTGGAACGAGGTCGCGAAATTCGACACCCTGAGCGATCAGGGACGGATCCTGCGTCCCGGGGTCTTCCGCCCCTTCCTCGCGGTTTCCTCCGATCTTGGCCGTATGAACGCGAGGCTCGGCGCGAGGGGCACGCTTCACATGATGCGCTTCGTGGACGGCCCGGCCGAGTCCAGCCGCATCGCGATTGCCGCCGAGCGGATGGGAATGTGCAGCATCGCCGCGATGGCGGTGCTGGGGAAATCCCGTTTTATGAAGGCAACGCTTCGCTGGGGGGATGAGGTGATCGGGGTGATTGCAGGGCTTGTCAGCTTTCTGACAGCGCTGACCCTGGGACTGTTCGCTGGGCTGATCGGGGGGGGTGAAGACGCTTTTCTTCGCCGCCTTGCGAAAGGGCCTGCGGAAAACGGCGCGCTGACCGCGCTGTTTCATAAACCTGAATCCCTTTGCCGTCAGGGTCTGTGCAGGTTCGGGTCCTGTCCCCCAATGCGCCAGGAATGGGCGGTATCCCCTGCCGGGCCGTTCTGCGCGCCACCTGCCCGTTCCGGCCCCCGCGCAGAAACCGCGCGGGGGTTCTTTTTCCCGATAAAGCCAGTATTTGCCATTTACCCCGCAATCCGCCTCTCCCATGATCGAACTGTACCAACAACCTGCCGCGCCATTGCGGCTATCCCCCATGAAAAAGACAGGATTTGACCGACTGGCCTGTGAGGTCTGCGCCAAATACGGTTTTTGCGGCTCTGGCCATACCGGGACCTTCGTGCATGTCACCGATTTCCTGCCCGAATCCGGCCCGGTAACCGCAGAGCAATTCACCGACTGGCTGCTGATCGCCGATGGCTATGACCCCGAAAGCCAGGCAGAGGTCTTTGAGAAATTCAGGGCCATCTTCCGCCCCATATTCATAAAACACATGGGCGCGGACTGCGTGGAGGCCGGGCTGCTTTACTATTCCCCGGGCAACAGCGACGGCTTCTTCCATCCGCGCCGCCGGGCCCGGAGGCGATCCAGGCCCGGCACCTGACCCGCATTCGGCCAGGCTGGGGCAATCAGCGAAAATTCCTGTGGAAATCCCGGTTTTCCACAGGGTCCTCCACAACAAACCGCTTTACATGATTCGCGGAACGAATCAGGATAAAATCAATATCTGGTGGGGACTGTGGATAAATCCGCACAACCTTGCCGATTCCCCAGCTTCTGGTGGTTATCCACAGGCCAGAGGCGCCATGATGAGGCCAGGCATGTCACTTTCCGAAGATTATCTCCTCTCGGATGAGATCCACCCCATCGACATCGTCGAGACGCTGGCCACCAGCAATGCCTGGGAATTCGACCGCGTGACCGATGACCAGATCGCCATGGCGGTCGAGGGGCAATGGCGCACCTATTCGCTGACGCTCGCCTGGTCCGACCAGGATGAGACGCTGCGCCTGATCTGCACATTCGAGATGGAGCCCCCCGAGGGGCGCATGGCGGAACTCTACGAGCTGATCAACCGCTGCAATGACATGGTCTGGACCGGCGGCTTTACCTGGTGGGACGAGCAAAAGCTGATGGTCTGGCGCTATGGCCTGTGCCTCGCCGGCGGCCAGGTGGCGGGGCCGGAACAGATCGACCGGCTGATCTCTTCTGCCGTGCTGGCGGCCGAGCGGTTTTACCCCGCCTTCCAGCTGACGCTCTGGGGCGGGCGCAAGCCGGCGGATGCCATGAAAGTCGCCATTGCAGAGGCTTACGGCCGCGCCTAACCTCGCCCCCTGATGCGACGGGAAGGCGAGGCTATGTCAGCTTATATCACTATCGAACACGGGCTTTTGCTGCTGGGTTGCGGCAAGATGGGATCGGCTTTGCTGAAGGGCTGGCTGGATTTCGGCGTGCCGGCTGGCTCTGTCTGGGTGATTGAACCGCGCCCTTCCGACTGGCTGCAATCGACCGGCGTGCATCTGAACAAGGGCGTACCCGACCGGGCCGGGATCGCCATTCTCGCGGTCAAGCCGCAGATGATGGGTGCGGCGCTGCCGGGCCTGACGGCTCTGGGCAATGGGCCGACATTGTTCATCTCGATTGCCGCCGGCACCACGATTCAGACGCTGGAACAGGTGCTTGGCGCACAGACGCCGATTGTGCGGGTGATGCCGAACACCCCCGCCATGGTCGGGCGCGGCATCTCGGGTCTTGTCGGCAATGCGCATGCCTCGGCCAGTCAGCTGGCCCAGGCGCGGCTGTTGATGCAGGCGGTGGGCGAGGTGGTCGAGCTGGAGAATGAGGCGCAGATCGACGCGGTGACAGCCGTATCCGGCTCGGGTCCGGCCTATGTTTTCCACCTGATCGAGGCACTGGCGGCGGCGGGCGAGGCCGAGGGCCTCAGCCCTGACATCGCGATGAAACTGGCGCGGGCGACCGTCACCGGCTCGGGGGAGCTGGCGCATCGTTCAACCGACAGCGCAGAACAGTTGCGGGTCAATGTCACCTCGCCCGGCGGCACCACCGCTGCGGCGCTGGCGGTGCTGATGGAGCGGGAAACCGGCTTCCCCGCGCTTTTGAAACGGGCGGTCAAAGCGGCAGCCGATCGCGGCAGGGAGTTGGGCAAATGAGCGACCCGATCAGCTATGACGATTTCGCGAAGGTGGATATCCGCGTCGGCCGCATCATCGAGGCCGAACCTTTCCCCGAGGCCCGCAAGCCCGCCTTTAAGCTGCGCGTCGATTTCGGGCCTGACATCGGTGTGAAACGCTCTTCGGCGCAAATCACGAAACACTACACGATTGATCAGCTGATCGGCCACCAGGTGCTGGCCGTGGTGAATTTCCCGCCACGCCAGATCGGGCCGGTGCGCTCGGAAGTGCTGGTATTGGGCGTTCCCGATGCGGAGGGCGAGGTCGTGCTGTTGTCTCCGGGCCATGACGTGCCGCTGGCCGGCCGGATGTTCTGACCGCACAAACCGCTTGCACCTCTAGTGACTGGAGGAAATACACCCGATTCGATGAAGAAAGCGCTCTGACCCCTGTCATGCGGGTTCGGAATGCGGAGGATTGGTGATGCAAGAGACGAACAGGCGCGAATGGCAGGTGGGGGGCATGGATTGCGCCTCCTGTACGGTGAAGGTGACAAAGGCGGTCCAAAAGCTGCCGGGCGTCAGCGATGTGAAGGTCGCGCTGATCAGCGAAAGGCTTACGGCGACGCTCAGCGAGGGCGGCGCCAGGCCGGAGGATATCGAGGCGGTGGTGCGCCGGCTGGGCTTTGAGATCAGCCCGGGCAAGGGCGCGGGTAAACCGGGCGGGGCGCGCGCGGCCAATGATCATGCGGGACATGATCATGCAGGACACGACCATGCCGGACCTGCGGCTGACATGCGGGGCCGCACACCGGGGGTGGCGGCCAGCGGCGGTTCTGACTCAGGCCATGGCGCCCCCGGTCACGTCCATTCCCACGACAATCCGGCCGATCGCGGCAAGGCCTGGTATCTGACCGGCAAGGGGCGGCTGGTGATCTTTACCGGCATCCTGCTGGCGCTGGCCTGGGTGTTCGAGCTGCTGACCTCGGCCGAATATGGCTATTGGGCCTTTCTTGCCGCCTGTGTGATCGGCGTCGCCCCGGTCACGAAACGCGCTTATGAGGCGCTGCGCATGGGCCAGCCCTTCACCATCGAGAGCCTGATGACCATCGCCGCCATCGGCGCGCTGTTCATCGGCGCGGCGGAAGAGGCGGCGCTGGTTGTGTTCCTCTTTGCGGTGGGCGAGATGCTGGAAGGCGTTGCCGCCAACAAGGCCCGCGACGGCATAAGGGCGCTGGCGAACCTCGTGCCGAAGACCGCGCTTCTGGAAACGGGCGGCACCACACGCGAGGTGCCGGTGGCAGAGCTGGCAATCGGCCAGACCGTGCTGGTCCGCCCCGGTGATCGCATCCCGGCGGATGGCTCCATCCTTTCGGGAACCAGCGGCATTGATGAAAGCCCGGTGACCGGCGAAAGCGTTCCCATCACCAAAAGCGAGGGCGATCCGGTCTTCGCCGGCTCGATCAATACCGAAGCCGTCCTGCGGGTCGCGGTCAGCCGCGAGGCCTCGGACAATACCATCGCCCGCATCATCCGCCTTGTCGAAGAGGCGGAAGAGGCGCGCGCGCCGACCGAGCGGTTCATCGACCGCTTCTCGCGGTTTTACATGCCGGCCATTGTCGTTCTTTCCATACTGGTGATCCTGATCCCGCCGCTGTTCGCAGGGGGGGACTGGGACACCTGGATCTATCGTGGCCTCGCACTTTTGCTGATCGGTTGTCCCTGCGCACTGGTGATCTCGGTCCCCGCCTCCATCGCCTCGTCTTTGTCTTCCGGTGCGAAAAAGGGGCTGCTTTTGAAGGGGGGCGCGGTGATCGAGGCGGCGGCAACCGTCAGCCGCATCGCCTTTGACAAGACCGGCACCCTGACCCGTGGCAAGCCCGTTGTCACCGATCTGGTCGTAGCGCCCGGGGCAGATGAAGCCCAGTTGCTGGCAGTGGCCGGCGCGGTGGAAACCGGATCCTCGCATCCGCTGGCCCGCGCCGTGCTGGACCGGGTGCAGGCGGCAGGCATCACCCCGCTGCCCGCGCGTGAGGCAAGGGCGATTGTCGGCAAGGGCGTCGAGGCACTGGTGGCAGGCCCTGATGGCGAGGCAAAGGCCTGGGTCTCCTCGCCCCATCACGCGCTGTCGGCTGGCGGCATCGACGCAGGCCTGAATGACCATGCCGGCCGGCTGGAAGCCGAAGGGAAAACCGTGGTGGCGGTGTATTACGAGACCCGCCCCCTCGGCCTGATCGCCATGCGCGACGAGCCGCGCGAGGACGCCGCAGACGCGATGCGGCAGGTCAGGGCCATGGGGATCACGCCCATCATCCTCACCGGCGACAATCCCCGCACTGCGGCCGCCATTGCAGGTGGCCTCGGGATGGAGTTCCGGGCGCAGATGATGCCCGAGGACAAGCTTTCGGTGATCCGCGAGATGGGGGCGGATGGCGGCGTAATGATGATCGGCGACGGCATCAATGACGCGCCGGCGCTGAAACAGGCGGGGGTTGGCGTCGCGATGGGCTCGGGCACCGATGTGGCGCTGGAGACGGCGGATGCCGCCATCCTGCGCGACCGGGTGACGGACATTCCCGCGCTGATCCGGCTGTCGCGCACCACCATGGCGAATATCCGGCAGAACATCACACTCGCGCTTGGGCTGAAGGCGGTGTTCCTGGTGACCTCGGTTCTGGGGATCACCGGGCTCTGGATCGCCATTCTTGCCGATACCGGCGCGACGGTGCTGGTGACGCTGAACGCGCTGAGACTGCTGGCCTATGACCCCGGGAAAGAGGGCTGAAACCCTGCCCGCCGCGCCGGTTCACGGCGCGGCATGGGGCGGGGTTGCACCCGCCTTCCGCCCGGTCAGCCGCATCACCAGCACATAAAGCGCCGGCACCATGAAGAGCGCGATCACCGTCGAGGCAACCATACCGCCCAGCACACCGATCCCGATCGCATGTTGCGCCGCCGCCCCGGCGCCATTGGCCAGCGCCAGCGGCAGCACCCCCAGCGCGAAGGCAAACGAGGTCATCAGGATCGGCCGGAGCCGCGCCTCGGCGGCGGAGCGGGTGGCCACCATCAGCTCTACCCCCTGTTTTCGTCGCGCCTCGGCAAATTCGACGATCAGAATCGCATTCCGCGCCGCAAGCCCGATGGTCGTCAGCAGGCCGACCTTGAAATAGACATCGTTCGATTGCGCAAAGCCCCAGGCCGCCAGCAGCGCGCCAAGGATCCCGACCGGCACCGCCAGCATCACCGAGAAGGGCACCGACCAGCTTTCATAGAGCGCGGCCAGCGACAGGAACACCACCAGCGCCGACATGGCAAACAACAAGGGCGCCTGATTGCCCGCCAGCCGCTCCTGATAGGAGAGCCCGGTCCAGGCGATGGAATAGCCCGGAAAATCGGCGAGCAGCGCCTCAAGCCCGTCCATCGCCGCCCCGGTCGAGATGCCCTCTCCCGGATTGGCCGAGATCGAAATCGCCCTTGTGCCGCCATAGCGGTTCAGCGTCGGCGAGTTTTCCGACCAGGTCTGGGTCATAAAACTGGCAAAGGGCACCATCTCGCCCGAGCGGTTCCTCGCATGCCAGATGGTGACATCTTCGGGCTGCATCCGCCAGGCAGCGGCGCCCTGGACGATCACCGGGCGCAGCTCGGCCCCCAATTCAAAGTCATTCACCTCGCGTCCCGAGAAGATCACCGACAGCATGGCATTGACCTCGGACACGGTCAGGCCCATGGCGCGGGCGCGGCTTTGGTCAACGTCAAGACGCAAAGCGGGGCGGCGGCTCGGCTCATGGCCGCGAAAGCCCGAGGCGAGGCCCTGCTCCTGCGCCCGCGTCGCCAGTTGCAGCGCCGCCTCTTCCAGCGCCGCCTGGCCCTGACCGGCCTGGTCGATCAGGTAGAAGGCAATGCCGGCCGAACTGCCGACGCCCTGGATCGCGGGCGGCTGAGAGAAGGTGATATTGCCGGCGCGATGCCCATCAAAATACGCATTCGCCACCCGCTCCAGCCGCGCGGCGGAAAGGCCCGGACGCTCGGCAAAGGGTTTGAGCCGGATGTAAAGCATCGCCGTATTCGGCCCGCCGCCACCCCAGACGAAACCAAGCGCGGTCATCACGGTATCGACCGTGGCGCCTTCTTCCTCCTGCAGCCAGGCGACGACCTCTTCGGTCACCGCGCGGGTCTGGGCCGAGGTCGACCCCTCGGCGAGGCGCAGCTGCACCATCATCACGCCCTGATCCTCTTGCGGAACGAAGGATGACGGCAGCTGGCGGAACATCTGGAACGAGCCCCAGCTGATTGCGCCCAAAAGCACCAGCACAAGGAAAGGCCAGCGCATCGCCAGCCCTGCCGTGGCGCCATAGCCGCGCGTAACCGCCCCCATGCCACGGTTGAACTGCCGCGCGAACCAGTTGCCGCCGCCCTGCGCGCGCGGTTTCAACAGCGCCGCGCACATGGCCGGCGACAGGATCAGCGCCACCGCCAGCGACAGCACCATGGCCGAGATGATGGTGATCGAGAATTGCCGATAGATCACCCCGGTCGATCCCGACATGAAGGCCATCGGCAGGAAGACCGATGACAGCACCAGCACGATCCCCACCAGCGCCGAGGAAATCTGCGCCATCGAGCGCCGCGTCGCGGTCACCGCATCCAGCCCCGGCTCATGCTCCAGCTGGCTTTCGACATTTTCCACCACCACGATGGCATCATCGACCAGCAGACCAATCGCCAGCACCATGGCGAACATGGTCAGCGTGTTGATCGAATAGCCCAGCAGGGACAACACCCCGAACGTACCCAACAGCACCACCGGAATCGCGATCACCGGGATCACCGTCGCGCGCCAGCTTTGCAGGAAGATCAGGATAACGATGAAGACCAGCGCCACCGCCTCGGCCAGTGTCTGCCAGACGGTCTGGATGGACTCCTCGATAAACGGAGAGGTGTCAAAGGGATAGGCGACCTCTACCCCTTCCGGCAAAGCCGATTGCAGCCCGGAAAGCGTCTCGCGCACCCGCTTCGCGGTCTCGACCGCATTGGCACCGGTGGCCAGCGTCACGGAAAACCCCGCCGCATTGGCGCCGTTGAACAGAGCCGAGCGTCCATAGCTGGTCTGCCCGATCTCGATGCTGGCAACATCGCCCAAAAGCACCTCGCCGCCGCCCTCTTCGACGCGCAGGCGGATCTGCGCAAACTGATCGACGCCGGAAAGCTGCGTTTGCGAAGACAGCGCCACCGTCAGCTGCTGCCCCGGCACCGCCGGATCGGCGCCAAGCGCACCGACCGAGACGGTCGAGTTCTGATCGGCAATCGCCGCCGTCACGTCACCCGGCGTGATCTGGAATTCGGCCATCTTCATCGGATCCAGCCAGACCCTCATCGCATAGCCCGAAGAGAAACTTTCGATCGAGCCGACGCCGTCAATGCGCAGCACCGCATCCTCGATCATCTGCGTCGTCAGATCGCCCAGTTGCAGCGTCGAATAGCGGTTGTCGGGGGAGACCAGCGCCCCCACCATCAGCGAGCTTTCGCCGGCGCGCTCGACCTCGGTGCCGCGTTCGCGCACCACCAGCGGCAGCGCCGATTCCGCCAGCCCGACCTTGTTCTGCACCTGGTTCTGCGCCTGATCGGCGGTGACGGTATCGTTGAAGACCAGCTCGACCCGGGCACGCCCGCTGGCCGAAGAGCTGGAGGTCATAAAGAGCAACCCGTCGAGGCCGGTCATCGCGTCCTCGATCACCGAAGTGACCGAATTCTCGGTCGCCTCGGCCGAGGCGCCGGGATAGGTCGCGGTCACGCTGATGCGGATCGGCGCGATATCGGGATATTGCTCGACAGGCAGGTTCCAGACCGACCAGCCGCCAAACAGCATGGTGATGATCGCGAGAACCCAGGCGAAAACCGGGCGGGTGATGAAGAATTGTGCCATGGATCAGTTGCCCGCGCCGCCAGCCAGCGCAGGGTCGGCGGCCGGTTCAGCCGCCGGTGGCAGGTCGCGCACCACCCCCGCCTCGTCGATGGTCACCGCGACCGGGCTGATCGCCCTGCCCTCGCGCATGGAATTGATGCCGTCCAGCAGCAGCCAGTCACCCGGCTCCAGCCCGGTCTGGATGATCCAGGACGATCCCCAGGTGCCGGTCTCGCTCAGATAGCGTTTGACGGATTTGCCATCGAGCGCGATCCAGGCCGAAAGCCTGCCGTCCCGCTCGCGCTGTGTGGCGCGCTGCGGCACCAGGATCGCCTGCTGGCGCGCCAGCGTCAGCTCGGCCTGGAGGAACATGCCCGGCGCGATCATGCCGCCGGGATTGGCGATCTCGAACCGCAGCGTGCGGGTGCCGGTCGACGAGGACACTGTCGCCGCCGAAGAGAGCAGCACCGCCTCACCGCCGATACGCCGCCCGCCATCCAGCACCAGAACCAGCTCGGGCGGGATCAGCGCGATCTCGCCCCTTTCGGCGCGGGCCTCTATGGCGAGGCGGGTCTGATAGGGTTCCGACAGATCGACCAGCACCGGATCGACCTGCACAATCTCGGCCAGCGCCTGGGCCTGGCCCTGGGTCACCAGATCGCCCACAGAGACCTGGGCCACGCCGACAATCCCGGTGATGGGCGCGCGGATCGTCGTCCAGTCCAGCTGGGCGCGGGCGAGATCCACGCCGGATTCGGCCTCGGCAAAGCCCGCCTGGGCTTTCAGGAGATCGGTCTCCGCGAGATCCAGCGCCGCCTGGCTGGCCGAAGACCCCCGCAGCGCCGAGACCCTTCCATAGCTGGTTTCCGCCGCTTTCAGATCGGCCGAGGCCCGGGCGAGGCTCGCCTCTGCGGAAGCCAGCGCCGCGCGGTAGGTCAGAGGATCAATGGCGAAAAGCGGCGTCCCGGCCTCGACCCTGGCGCCGGGCGTGTAGAGAATGCCGGTAATTTCGCCCCCGACCCTTGGCCTGAGCTGCGTCGCGCTGCGGGCAACCGCCCGCCCGGTCAGCACCTGCTGTACCGGCACCGATGTGGTCTCGAGCACCATATAGCCGACGGGTGCGCCCTGATAGCCGACGGGTGCGCCCTGCCCGGCCTCTTGTCCGGCCTCCTGAGCCCCCGCCGGAACGGTGGTCACAACCAGAGCGGCCAGGGCAAGCGCCCGCAAAGCGACTGATGGCGCGTCAAGAAAACGCGCCAGACGCGGCGATATTCGGAAAGGTCCGGCTTGTCGCAAGGGTGTCAGCATCGGGTATTCTCCGGCCTGTATTCTGCCCGTTCGGCTCTTGTTATCATGCAGATCCACAGCAGGACCCATGGTCTGACACGTCAGTCGCAGCGATTTCCGCCGCCACCGCCGTAAGGAAATTCCACCGTAAGGAAGTCCCACGGCGCTGATTTGCCCGAGCTTGTGGCACTGTTTCGTGACTTTTCGCATCCCGCCAGCAAAACCTGGCGCAGGAGTGGTAAATCCGGCGTGAACCACTGCCGCTGTGATGGACTTCGCGCCGATGCCGCCCGATAAACGGCGAATGTCCTCGCGATCCCTCCTCACTCTCATCATCGCCGCGTTGTTATGTGTTGCCATTGGCATCGGCACCCTGCTGCCGACCGGAGCGCTGCCGGCGGCGCCTGGCTCTGACAAGATGCAGCATTTCGGGGCCTTTGCCCTGGTGGCGGCGCTGATCACCCTGTTGCGGGCTGGCTGGATCGTGCCGGTGGCACTGATCCTTATGGTCTATGGCGGGCTGATCGAGCTGATCCAGCCCTATGTCGGCCGCTCCCGCGAGTTTGGCGATTTCATCGCGGGCAGTCTTGGCGTGCTGGCGGGCAGTGTAAGCGCGCTGCTGGTGCATCAGCTTGCATCCCGTCTGATCCGCCGCCGATCTGACGCTGCTCCGGCCGAGGCTCCCATCCGGTGAAGAGCCCGACACGAAGCGGCGGAACTGCACTTTTCCGGCTGCCTCCTGCATCCTCAGCCCCACGCGCCTTCGCAACACCGGATGGTTTCGGCACAGGCGATGCACGGGCTCTGCGCCCGGAGGGTGAGGCTCTGCCGGGTCACAGCGCTCAGACGAGGATGAAATCTGCCGCCGTCACACCCATCGGACCATGGGCCAGCACGATAGAGAAATCCGCAACCCCATCCCCGTCGGTATCACCGGTCACCAGCCAGGTCGCGCGGTCATAGCGCAGCTCGCCCGCAATGCCCGAGAAGGCAGCGGTGGCGATATAGGTGAAGGACTGATGACCGTCACTGACACTGTCGGCGTCGATCTGCGACAGGTCGATCCGATCCTCCCCCGGGGTGAAATCCATGATCCAGGCCCGGCCGCTCACGCTTGCCGGCGTTGCAGCGGCATCGTCGAAGTCGAAGAGATCCGCACCGGCGCCACCGTAAAGCCGGTCCCCGCCACCACCGCCATTCAGCACATCATCGCCGTCCTGGCCGTAAAGAAGATCATAGCCTTCCCCGCCCGAAAGCGTGTCATTCCCTGCCCCGCCCGTGAGCAGATCATTGCCTGTGCCGCCATTGATCAGGTCATCCCCGTCATGGCCCGCGAGGTTGTCATTGCCATCGCCGCCATAGAGCGCGTCATTGCCTTCATTGCCGAGAAGCGTGTCATTGTCGACACCGCCATCAAGCGTGTCAGAACCGGCCCCGCCCGACATCAGATCATTGCCGGATCCGCCATAAAACCCGTCATTGCCGGCCTGGCCCGCCAGCGTATCCGCACCCGCGCCGCCAAAGAGAGAATCGTCGCCGCCGCCGCCCTGGATCAGGTCATTATCATCTTCACCCTCAAGCCGGTCGGCATTGTCGCCTCCAAAGAGCGTATCATTGCCTGCGCCACCAAAAACGGTGCCGGTCACGGTCGTGCCGAGATGTCCGATGTAATAATCATCGCCCGCACCGCCATACAGATCACCGGTAATGGTGCCGGCGCGGTTGTCGATGGTGTCATTGCCTGACCCCATGGTCACATCGCCGGTCATACTGCCCCGATTGGTAACGAGATCAGCGAACTGGCTGCCATGGTAGGAAATGCCGTTGCCGCCGATGATCTCGCCCCGATTGAGAAGATTACTGGCCCCCGACCAGTTGTATACATTGCTCAGGTCAACTCCGGCATTGCCATCCGAAACGATCCTGCCATGGTTCTGGATGGTGTTTCCGCTGAAAGCGAGGATTTCAACGCCCACGCCCAGCGAATTGTTCGCCCGGACAACACCGCCAGCCATGTTGTAGAACGTAGCACGGTCGCCCAGAATAATTATGCCGGCTGAGTAATAGTCGGGCATTGCGACAGAAAATCCGGTCGCGGTAATGGTTCCCGAATTGGTCAGCCTGCCATTCGCTGAGGCAATGATTGCGAATGCTCCGGCCGCAGTGATGCTCCCAGTGTTCAGCATCAGGCCATTATCATACAATCCCGCTGCAAATGTATCGCTCGCCGAAATTGTACCATGATTGAATACCGTGCCTCCGGCACCGGCAGCCAGGGCGACAGTATGCTGTTGGGTGCTAGTCAGGGTGAGCTGCCCGCCCGTTTCGATAGTGAGGCTGCTGCCATTACCCTGGACAGTCACAGAGCCACCCGAGCTGAGCGAGCCATAAATGGTCGCAAGGTTCAGACCGCCGCCATACCACATGATGGCCGAACTGGTGGTCACAATGGTCGTTCCTGCCGCGATCTGCAGCTCATCGCCGGAGCCGAAAAAGCTGTGGATGGGGCCGAAAACGGTGGCGTCGATGCTGATAATGGTCGGGGGCATAAAAATCTCTCCTGGAGATCACTGTGAAATACCGGAATAGCTGGTCGGGATGAAAATTTGGTTGCCGTTGAAACCAGGCACCGCAGTCGGTTTGTTCAGGGAATTCCCGACATGTCAGGTGCTGATCGCGCCGGCTGCGCGTGTTGCGGCAGACCGGGGCAACCGCATCCGGCTGCAATCCCTTGACCCGCCGCAGGACCAGGATAGTCATATCGGGGTGATAAAGGGGCCCTCCATGACCGCCGCCATTACCGAAGAAGACCCGCTCCGCCCCGATCTGGCGCTGCTGTTTGATCGCCACACCGCCGATATGCACGCCCAGACCCCGCCCGAGAGCATCTATATGATGGATAAATCGGCGCTGGCGGCGGCGGATGCGCGGTTCTTCGTGCTGCGTGAGGCCAGGGAGCCGCTGGCGATGGGGGCGCTGAAACGGATCACTCCGGATCATGCCGAGATCAAATCCATGCATGTTCTGGCCGAAGCGCGCGGCCGGGGGCTTTCCTCACAGATGCTGGCGCATCTGATCGGGGCGGCTCAGGCGGATGGGTATGGAAGGCTTTCGCTGGAGACCGGGCGCGAGGCGATCTTTACCCCGGCAAAGCGGCTCTATGAAAAGGCCGGTTTCGCGGAATGCGAGGCCTTTGGCGATTACACGCATGACCCGAATTCGCTTTATATGACGCGTGCGCTGTAAGGAGAGAGCCATGCCCCGCATCCTGCATGAACCCGTCGATGCCGCGCGGGTGCCGCGTTTCGCCGGCCGCCCCAGCTTTATGCGGCTGCCCATGCCCGACACGCCCGAGGGGCTGGATATTGCGCTGGTCGGTATCCCCTGGGATGGCGGCACCACCAATCGCGCCGGCGCCCGTCACGGCCCGCGCGAGGTCAGGAACCAGTCCAGCCTGATGCGGCGCGGGCATCATGTTTCCGGCGTGATCCCCTATGAGCTGGTCTCGGTGGCGGATGTCGGCGATATCGAGGTGCAGCCCATCGACCTGATGGCGGCGCTCGACCAGATCGAGGCCGGAATTGCCGCCATCTGCGCAGCAGGGGCGCTGCCTCTGTCTGTGGGCGGCGACCATCTGACGACACTGCCGGTGCTGCGTGCGATCCATAAGGCGCGGGGCGAAGGGCCGCTGGGCCTCGTGCAGTTCGACGCCCATTCCGACACCAATGACCGCTATTTCGGCGACAATCTCTACACCCATGGCACCCCCTTTCGCCGCGCCATCGAAGAGGGGATCCTGGATCCGAAGCGCATAGTGCAGATCGGCATTCGCGGCTCGGTCTATGCGGCGGATGAGCATCAATGGGCGAAAGACCAGGGCATCCGCATCATCTATATCGAGGAGGCCGACCGGCTTGGCCCGCAAGGTGTGGTTGAGGAAATCCATCGCATCATGGGGGTCAGCCCCTGCTATGTGACCTTTGACATTGACGGGATCGACCCTGCGATGGCGCCCGGAACCGGCACACCCGAAATCGGCGGCCTGACCACGCGCGAGGCCCAGGCAATGATCCGCGGCCTTGCCGGGCTGACCATCCGGGGCGCCGATGTGGTCGAGGTATCGCCGCCCTTCGACATTGGCGGGCTGACCGCGCTGACCGGCGCGACGGTGCTGTTCGAGCTGCTCTGCGTGATCGCCGCCGGGATGAACCGCTGACGTAAGGTCATGCAGCCATCCGCGCCAACCGCCGGCTCCGTCAGGGGCCAGACGGTCATTTCCGGTTGTTTTAACGGCTTCACATATCGGAAAGGGTTGTATCATAAGGAGAGAACAGTCTCCGACTTTGGTTACCGGATCCGGATAGTATGAACCTGCAGCTGCCCGACTGGGTGAAACACCCGCCTCTCAGAATGTCGATCATCGCTATTCTGATGGTCGTGTTGCTGCCGACCCTGGGCGTCGTTGCCATGGCGCTGCTGAATGTCGGGCAATCCTTTCGCACCCTGTCGGAACAGCGACTGCTGGAAACCGCGCATATCCTGGCCGGCACCACAGAAAGCGAGATCAACGTCACCGGGCGCCTGCTGCATGCAATCCGCACCGAACAGGGCCAGTCGGGCGGTGAGATTTCGCCGGACGTCGCCATTCTGCCCAGCCGGGATGAAGAGGGCGCCTATAAGCTGTTCACCCTGCGCCGCGATGCCGGCGGCGCGCTGATCGCCCCCGATTTCGACGAGCCCGAGGTTGTCCGTCTGGTGCTGCAGGCGGCGGAGAGCGGCAGGATGCAGGTCTCGAACCTGCTGCCGCCACGGTTCGAGGGTGACCGGCTGCGTGTCGCCCTCGCCTATCCCGAAACGGGCGCCGGGCCGGCAGAGGGCGGCGCCGCAGGCAATGACGATCCGATTTATGTGGTGGCGGTGACCGACCATCCCTCGCGCCTCCTGCGCTCGCTGAGCGAGGCAACCAGCAGCGAAGGCAACGCGGTTCTCGCCATTACCGATGGTACCGGGCGGCTGCTGGCGCGTTCGTCCGATGGCGAGCGTTCGGTGGGCCGCAAAGTGCCCGACTGGGAACAGCTGATGGCACTGGGCACTGACAGCGGCAGCTTTCGCGCCGTCACGCTGGAGGGGAGGACCATCGTGTTTTCCTTCCAGAAAATCGCCGGCACTCCGGGCTGGGTGGCCGTTGTGGGCGAGCCGGTGGTCACTTTCGACGCCCGCTGGGAACATCCGATCCGCTCGATGATCCTTGTCTCGGTCGGCACAATCGCCGTGGCGCTGGTGCTGGCGCTGATCCTGGTGCGCGGTCTCTTGCAGCCCATCCATGACCTGGTGCAGCGCTCGGGCAGAATCGCAAGCGGCGGCGGCGACCCTGATGAGGTTCCGGTCAGCATTCCCAAGGCCCGGATCTATGAATTCGAGACGCTGCGCCACAGCCTGGAACTGGCCGACAGCAAAATGCGCGACCGGCTGGCCGAAAGCCGCGCGGCGGCGGCGGCGGCGCGCGAAAGCCTCACCGCGATGGAGCGCGCCGAGCGACTGGCCGGGATCGGCTCATGGACGCTGGATCTGGCCAGCGGCACCTTCACCTTTTCCGAAATGATGGCCGAAATGAATGGCCTCTCGCCCAAAGACACCATCACGGTCGAAGACCTGAAACGCGTGATGTCCGAGGCCGATTTCAACCGCGTCGGCGAGGCGATTGGCCGCTGCATTGAAACCGGCGAACCCTATACGGTGGATGTGCAGCATTTCGCGCCCGGCGGTGGGGCTTTCGCCGCCGAGATCCGTGGCGGTGTGATGCGGGACGAGAACGGCTCCGTTATCGCGCTCAGCGGCACCGTCCAGGATGTCAGCGAACGCGAGGCGGCCCGCGCCCAGATGACCGCCATTGCCGACAGCCTGCCGAATGGCGCCATCTACCGGCTCGATTTCCTGACACCCGAACTCGGCCTGACCGGGGGCGCGGTAACGCGGCAGGAGATGCGCTTCTCCTATGTCAGCGCCGGTATCGAAAGCCTGATCGGCATCAGCCATGACGCACTGATCGAAGAACCCGCCCTCTTCGTCGAAGCCGTGCATCCCGATGACCGCGCCCGCTATCTTGAGACCTCGCGCCTCGCCACCCTCTCGGGCAGCAATTTCGAATGCGAATTCCGTCTGATCCGCCCCGATGGTGAGATCGTCTGGATCCAGGTGCGCTCGGCCCCACGCGCCGCCGAAGGAGGGCGGATCTGGGACGGGATCATTCTCGATGTGACCCCGACGCACAGGGCGGCCGAAGCGCTCCGCCAGGCCAAGGAAGATGCCGAGGCCGCCGAACGTGCGAAAAGCGACTTCCTCGCGACCATGAGCCATGAGATCCGCACGCCGATGAACTCGGTGATCGGCATGACCCGGCTGGCGCTGCAGACACAGCTTGATCCGAAACAACGCGCCTATCTTGGCAAGATCAATGATTCCGCCAATGTGCTTTTGGGAATCATCAACGACATCCTCGACTTCTCCAAGATCGAGGCTGGCGGGATGGTGCTGGAGCGGTCTGTCTTCCGGCTGGAATCCGTGCTGGAATCGGTATCCTCGGTCACCGCGCTCAGGGCCGAGGAAAAGGGGCTGGAGCTTACCTTCGTCGTCGCCCCTGGCACCGCACAGCACTGGCGTGGTGACTCACTGCGACTGGCGCAGGTGCTGACCAATCTCGTCAGCAATGCGGTGAAATTCACCTCTGACGGCGATGTGGTTGTCTCGATCTGCGCCCTGCCCGAGGCGCCTCCGGGCGTTCATCAGCTGTTCTTCACCGTGCGCGATACCGGCATCGGCCTGAGCCAGGATCAGATCGACGGGCTGTTCCGCCCCTTCGCCCAGGGCGACAGCGATACCGCCCGCAAATTCGGCGGCACCGGGCTGGGCCTGGCGATCAGCCGCCGCATCGTCGAGCTGATGGGCGGTACGATCTGGGTCGAAAGCCGGCCGGGCTCTGGCAGCACCTTCTGCTTTACCGTCGAGCTTGAGCCCGCCGCCCCCGAAATCGCGGCGGGCAACCTGGTTCAGATCTCGGCCGGGCTCAACACAAGGCGCGTGTTGATTGTTGATGATAACGAAACAGCACGCATGGCTTTGGCCGATATCGTTGACAGTTTCGGGATGGAATCGGTGGCGGTCGACAGTGGTGAGGCGGCCTTGCGGCTGCTGCATCGCACGCAGACCGGGGAAGAGCCCTTTGATATCGTGCTCTCTGACTGGCGGATGCCGGGGATGGACGGACTGGAACTCGCCCGTGCCATCCGCAGCGACGCGCATCTGGTGAATATGCCGGCCGTGCTGATGGTGACGGCCTATGGCCATCAGCTCGTGATGTCCGAGGCGACGCGGATCGGGCTGCAGGGCGTGCTGCTGAAACCGGTTACGCGCTCGATGATCTTCAACACATTCATGGAGGTGCTCTCGGTCGCTCCGGTCGAGGGTTTCCAGCGCGCGCCCGAGCCGAAGATCACGGAAAACGCCGATCTGCGCAGGATTCTGGGTGGGAAAGAGGTGCTTGTGGTCGATGACAACGCCCTCAACCGCGAGGTTGCCGGTGAGTTTCTCGACCTGGTGGGGGTGAAGGTTTCGATCGCCGAAAACGGACTCGAGGCCATTGCCCGGATGCGTGAGCACCGTTTTGACGCGGTGCTGATGGATGTGCATATGCCGGTGATGAACGGGCTGGAGGCGATCCGCGAAATCCGCCGTCACGAGGAATGGAGAACGCTGCCGGTGATTGCTCTCACCGCCCAGGCCAGGGTCGAGGATCACCGCGAAAGCCTTGAGGCCGGCATGACGGCGCATCTGACCAAACCGCTTGATGAGCAGGCTCTGTTCCGCCTTCTTTGCACGCTGATTACCGGCGATGGCCGTCAGGGCGACAATGGCTCTGCTGTCGCCCTGACGGCTGTTTATGCGCCGCCGCAAGGCGAATATCGCGCGGATTTGACTAAACTTTTGCGTCGTTTTGGCGGGTCGCGCGACCGGCTTTTGCGATTCATCAACGGTTTTCTGCGTGACTTCGGGGATATGGCTGAACGGTTCGCAGAGATGAATATCGAGACCGATATCGCAAAAATCGCCGAATTCTCCCATCGGGTGAAGGGGGTTGTCGGTTATGTCGAGGCCGACAGCCTGTTCGGTATTTCCGGCGCCATCGAAAGTGCCGCGCGCCAGGGGGATATTGCCGGCGTCCGGGCCCTGTCTGATCGTTTCAGCGGCCTGATGGCGGAATGCGTCGCGGGCCTGCGCCAGCTCGCAGCTGAAATGGAGGGGGCGCCGCAGCCGACTTCCGCCACGCTGTCGCTGCAAGAGGCGTGGGAGCAGCTGGAGACGGCTCTGCCGCTGGTCGGCGCCGGCGATTTCGCCGCCCGGGCGCAGTTGAGCGTTCTGATGGACGGTCTTGCAGAGGCGCGGCTGCGTGAACAGGTGAAACTCGGCCTCGAACAGTTCGAGGATCTGGAGCTCGGGCCGGCTGTCGCCACATTGCGCGGGGTCAGTGACGCTCTCGCCGCAGCAATGCGGGGAACAGATACATGAATGTGGCAGCATTCCCGGTCACCCCCCCGGTGGCAACGGTTCTGGTCGTCGATGACGACCGGCTGAACCGTGTCGCCCTGGCCGAGTTGCTGCAACCCGACTGCCGGGTCCTGATGGCGCGGGACGGTGCTTCCGGGCTGGAAATCCTTTCGCGCGAGGCGGTGAGCCTCGTTTTGCTGGATGTCTCGATGCCCGGCATGGACGGCTATGATGTGTTGCGGGCGATCAGGGCGGCAGAGGACACCAGCAATCTGCCGGTTATTTTCATCACCGGCATGTCGGATGCCGCCGATGAAGAACGCGGGCTTCTGCTGGGGGCCGCCGATTTTGTCCACAAGCCGATCCGTCCTGCCATTGTCCGCGCGCGGGTGATGGCGCATCTGCGGCTGGCGCGGCAACGCAACGAGCTTGAGGCGCTGGCATCGCTGGACGGGCTGACCGGCATCGCCAACCGCCGCAGCTTTGACGAGGCGATGGAGCGGGCAATCCGGCAGACCATGCGGACCGGCGATGTGCTGGGAATCGCGCTCTTTGATGTTGATCATTTTAAACAATATAATGATCACTATGGCCATGGTGCAGGGGATGAGGCCCTGCGCGATGTTGCGGCCAGGCTGCACGGTTTCGCGCGCCGAGGCGGCGATCTTGCGGCCCGCTACGGCGGCGAGGAATTTGTTTTGCTGCTGCCGGGCTGCGCCAATCTTGAAGAGGTGATGGACACCTTCCGCCAGAACATTTCAGATGCCCGGATCCCGCATGAACGCTCTGCGACTTCGAACTGGCTGACGGTCAGCGGCGGCGGCGTGGTGCTGCCGGCAATGTCGCCAGCCCAATCCCGCGAGGCCCTGGCGCTGGCAGATCAACTGCTCTACCGCGCCAAGGCAGCGGGTCGCAACCGCGTCCTGGTTGAGCGGGCCTGAACGCTGGCCCCCGGCTGCCCTGAGCTCTGTTCCCGGCCTCTGGTCTCCCCTCAGTACCGCGACCTCTGGCGCATTCCACCCTCTGGCCAGACTGAACAGCCCCGAGTTTCTCAGACACCTTCGCGTCTCGTGACCTGCCCCCCTTGTTGTCCCTCGTTCATTTCGAGAGTTCTTTCGGTTGATCGTGGCCGGTTTCGGGTTGGACAAGTGCGCCTGGCTCCCCCCCTGTCTCCCATTGCCGTCTTCGCGAAGCCGCGCTTTCAGGCATAAAGCGACTGCCTGCTCACCCCAACGGCGCCCACAGGATAGCCCCGCCCGGTGATCTGTGCGACGGCATCGCGCCTGAGGGCGTCAATGAAAGCACCCGTCCCAAGCATCGCCGCCTTGCGGTAAAGGGAGCGAAGAAGACGTCCACCAAACAGGGGGCTTTCAGATGCATCAACTGGAAATCGCACGCGCGGACATCCTGCCGGCCGGTTGAGGGAGGCCGGCCGGCATTCATCCTGGACCGAACCGAGGTCTTGTGATCGCCCGCGATCAGCGCCCTGTGCCGCGCGCTCTTTCCAGGTGGCTGCGGTGACTGGCTGCCAACCACCACCCTGCCATCGCCCTGGATGGCGGTCGTCCCGGATGTGATCCCGGAATACGCCAACCGCCCATCATGGATATGTGCCAGCTGTTTTTCAGGCAGCAGCGGATGTTGGGCGGCCCGGCGCCCGTCCGCCGTTTCCTGCCTGACCTGATGGAACGCGTGCTGCAGGGGCGGTTACTCGGCCGGAACCTTATCCGCGAGACTGGTCAGCGGATGGGCCAGATGAGGCAGCATCTCTTTCGGGCAGACCTGGAGGAAGTTGTTTCGCTCCACCTCCCAATCCGCAAGAATCCGCTCCGCCTTGCGCGATCCGGTTTCGGCGCGGTGACGCTCGACCAGGTCGCGCAGCTGCGCCTCCCAATGCGGGTGGCCGAGGCTGTTCGTCAGCAGACCTTCCGGGTTGACCAGATCGGCCGCAGTCCCGTCGGGATCGTAGATATAGGCCATGCCCCCGGTCATGCCGGCACCGAAATTCGCACCGATTGTGCCAAGGATCACCGCCACACCGCCGGTCATATATTCGCAACCGTTCGATCCACAGCCCTCGATCACCACGCTCGCGCCGGAGTTCCGGACCGCGAAGCGCTCTCCTGCGCGTCCCGAGGCGAAGAGGAAGCCATCGGTCGCGCCGTAAAGCACGGTATTGCCGATAATGGTGTTCTCTTCGGCCTTCAGCGGGCTGGCCATTTGCGGCCTGACCACGATCACGCCACCCGAGAGCCCCTTGCCGACATAGTCATTCGCGTCGCCCTGGACCTCGATCTTGATCCCGTTCACCGCGAAAGCGCCAAGGCTCTGGCCGGCATTGCCGGTCAGCTTCACCGTCAGATGGTCATGCTGCAAATTGTTGCGCATACCGAACTTGCGCACGATATGCGACGAGGCCCGCGTACCGATGGTCCTGGACGTGTTCCGCACCGCGTAAGACAGCTGCATCTTCTCGCCATCTTCAAAGAAGCGGTGGCCGTCCTTGATGATCTCGGCATCCAGCGTGTCCGGCACCGCATTGCGGGGCTTCGAGCGGTCATAGGTGATCTTGGACGAGCCATCGACCGTGATCAAAAGCGGGTTGAGGTCAAGATCGTCAAGGCTGGCCGCACCGCGCGACACCTGGACCAGCAGATCCGGCCGCCCGATGATCTCATCGAGGCTGCGCGCGCCGATGGAGGCGAGGATTTCCCGCACTTCCTGCGCGTAGAAGGTGATGAGATTTACCACCTTATCCGCCGAGCCGGTGAACTTCTGCCGCAGTTTGGTATCTTGTGTGCAAACGCCGACCGGGCAGGTGTTTGACTGGCACTGGCGCACCATGATGCAGCCCATCGCGATCAGCGCAGCGGTGCCGATACCGAACTCTTCCGCGCCCATCATCGCCGCCATCACCACATCGCGGCCCGTGCGCAGCCCGCCATCGGTGCGCAAGGTCACCCGCTCACGCAGGTTGTTCATCGACAAGACCTGATGCGCCTCGGTCAGGCCCATCTCCCACGGGAGACCGGCATATTTGATCGAGGTGCCGGGCGAGGCCCCGGTGCCGCCATTATGGCCCGAGACCAGAATGACATCGGCCTTGGCCTTGGCCACGCCCGCCGCAATCGTGCCGACACCGCTGGCCGAAACCAGCTTCACCGTCACCTTACAGCGCGGGTTGATCTGTTTCAGGTCATAGATCAGCTGCGCGAGGTCTTCGATCGAATAGATGTCGTGATGCGGCGGCGGCGAAATCAGCGTCACGCCTTTGGTCGAATGCCTGAGCCGCGCGATCAGCTCGGTGACCTTCATCCCCGGCAGCTGGCCGCCCTCGCCGGGTTTTGCGCCCTGAGCGACCTTGATCTCAAGCTCTTCACAGGCATTCAGATATTCTGCGGTGACGCCAAAGCGCCCGGAGGCCACCTGCTTGATCTTGGCGCAGGGGTTGTCGCCATTCGGGAACGGATGCTGATGTGCCGGGTCTTCGCCGCCTTCGCCGGAATCCGACTTCGCGCCGATCCGGTTCATTGCGATATTCAGCGTCATATGCGCCTCGGGCGACAGCGCGCCCAGCGACATGCCCGGGGTCACGAAACGTTTGCGGATCGAGGTGATGCTTTCGACCTCTTCAATCGGCACCGGCTTGCCCAAGGTCTTGATATCCAGCAGGTCGCGCAGATGGATCGGCGGGTTCGACCGCATCGCCGCCGAATAGGTCTTCCACAGATCATAGCTGGCGCGGTCACAGGCGGCCTGGAGCATATGCATGGTCTGTGCTTCCCAGGCGTGTTTCTCGCCCGAGCGCCGCGCCTTGTAGAAGCCGCCAATCGGCAGCACATCGGCGCCGCCCAGCCAGCCGCGGGCATGGACCTCTTCGATCTTCTGCTCGATCCCGTGCAGGCCAATCCCCGAGATACGGCTGTGCATACCGGGGAAGTACTCGGCCACCATGGCGCGCGACAGACCCACGGCCTCGAAGTTCAGGCCGCCGCGATAGGAGGAAATCACCGAGATCCCCATCTTGGCCATGATCTTCAACAGGCCCGCATCAATCGCGTCGCGATAATTGCGCATCGCCTCGATCAGCGTGCCTTCCAGCAGGCCGCGCCCGATGCGGTCTGCAATGGAATCCTGCGCGAGATAGGGGTTCACCGTGGTCGCGCCGCAGCCGATCAGCACCGCGAAGTAATGCGGGTCGATACATTCGGCGGAACGCACATTGATCGAACAGAAGGTGCGCAGCCCCTTGCGGGTCAGCCAGCTATGGACGGCCGAGGTCGCGAGGATCATCGGCATCCCGACCTTGTCCACGCCCTGATGCTCATCGGTCAGGATCAGCTGGCCAGCACCAGAACGCACGGCGTCTTCGGCCTCGGCGCGGATCCGCTCCAGCGCGTTTTGCAGATCGTTCAGCGTCGGGCCAACCGGGAAGGTGCAGTCGATGAACGCGACATGCTCGCCAAACTGCCGCACCATCGCGTCGAATTCGCCATTGGCGACGAAGGGCGTCTCCAGCACCAGGATCTCGGTCTGGGCCGAGTTCTCGTCCAGCACGTTTTTCAGGTTGCCGAAGCGGGTTTTCAGCGACATCACCCGCCCCTCGCGAAGCGAGTCGATGGGCGGGTTGGTCACCTGGCTGAAATTCTGCCGGAAGTAATGCGACAGCGGCCGGTAGACTTTCGACAAGACCGCCGGCGGCGTGTCATCGCCCATAGAGGCGATCATTTCCTTACCGTCTTCGGCCATCGGCGCAAGGACCTGCTCCAGATCCTCGACCGAGTAGCCTGCCGCGATCTGACGCTTGCGCAGATCGGACCCGGCAAAGACCGCATGTTCCGGCAGCTCGGCCATATCCATCGAGAGATGGGTGATCTTGCCGACCCATTCGCCATAGGGCTGTGCCGAGGCGAGTTTGTTCTTCATCTCGGTGTCGTGGTAGAGCTTGCCCTCGGCCATATCGACCGCGATCATCTGCCCCGGCCCAAGCGCGCCTTTTTCGCGGATGGTCAGCTCATCGACCGGCACCATACCGGCCTCCGATCCCGCGATCAGCAGCCCGTCGCCGGTGATGACATAGCGCATGGGCCGAAGCCCGTTGCGGTCCAGCCCGCCGCAAACCCAGCGGCCATCGGTCATCGCCAGCGCCGCCGGGCCATCCCAGGGCTCGATCACCGAGTTGCAGTAGGAATACATATCCGCCCAGGCCTGGGGCATGGTGTCGGTCTGTTTCGACCAGGCCTCGGGGACAAGCATGGTCTTGGCCATCGGCGCCGAACGGCCCGAGCGCACCATCACCTCGAACACCGCATCCAGCGCACCCGAATCCGAGGTGCCGCCCGGGATGATCGGCTTGATGTCTTCCGCCATCTCGCCAAACGCCGAAGATGCCATCCGGATCTCGTGCGATTTCATCCAGTTGACATTGCCCTTCAGCGTGTTGATCTCGCCGTTATGGGCAAGCATGCGGAAGGGCTGTGCCAGCCACCATTGCGGGAAGGTATTGGTCGAATAGCGCTGGTGGTAGATCGCGAAAGCCGAGACGAAACGCTCGTCCTGGAGGTCCGGATAGAAGACCGCGACCTGTTCGGCCAGCATCATCCCCTTATAGATCACCGAGCGACATGACAGCGAACAGAGATAGCAGCCATAGATCCCCGAGGCGGTGACCGCCTTCTCGATCCGGCGGCGGATGATGTAAAGCTCGCGCTCGAACTGCTCGCGGTCGATTTCCTTTTCGCAGCGGATCAGGATCTGTTCGATTTCGGGGCGGGTGGCGTTGGCCTTTTCGCCCAGAACCGAGATATCGACCGGAACGTGGCGCCAGCCATAGATGTAATGGCCCATGCGCAGGACTTCGGTTTCCACGATGGTCCGGCAGCGCTCCTGCGCGGCAAAATCGGTGCGCGGCAGGAAGACCTGGCCAACAGCGATCCATTTCTGCGGATCGGGCTCATGCCCGGTGCGACGCACGACGTCATAGAAGAAATCGACCGGGATCTGCACATGGATACCGGCGCCATCGCCGGTTTTGCCGTCAGCATCGACCGCACCGCGGTGCCAGATCGCCTTGAGCGCGTCGATCCCCGCCTGGACCACCTTGCGCGAAGGCTTGCCCGAAACCGCCACGACCAGACCCACGCCACAGGAGGAATGCTCGTCATCCTCGCGGTAGAGGCTGTGCTCGCCCATAAAGGCGCGCTTTGCTTCTTCCGCTTTCACCCAGGTCTCATCATAGATCGTCATGGCTCACTCCTCTTGGGCTGGCGGCGGAAGCATCGCAAGAAACTCGGCTTCCGTGATCTGTTTGGCCGGACCGGCAAAGGCGAAAGCCCCTGGCCGGTGATCGGTATAAATCTCATTGGCAAGGCTCATGCCCGACAGGTCATCCATCAGGCCGGCCGCAAGGTAATAATCGCGCGGCGCAGCGGGCGCAGTCAGCCGATACCAGAGCGAGGACCCGCACTGGCCGCAAAAGCAGCGCTCGGCCCAGTCGGATGAGACATAGCTGCGCACCGCGTTGCGGCCCTCGATGCGGATATTCGCCTCGGGCACGTCAAGGGTGACCAGCGCCACCCCGGTCCAGCGCCGGCACATGCCGCAATGGCAGGCATTCACCTCTTGCGGCGGATGCGACACGGTGATCCGCACCGCACCGCACAGGCATTGGCCAGTTGCTTCAGTCACCATAACGCGCCCTCCAAAGCCTCTCGGTGCCAGGCAGCGCCGGTGCTTCGGTCACCAGCGGATCGCAGTCATAAAGCGGGCTGGGCGAGGCGAAGCCGGGCTCGCCGGGGAAGATGAAGTCAATCGGGCCGCCATCAATCGGCAGCCATTGCCCATCGCCCAGATCGGTCTGGCCAGGGCCGGAGAAGAACAGGCGCATATCGCGCGAGATATATTCATTGCCACGCGAGCGCCGCACCTGATTGCCATCGGCATCGGTCTCGGCCGCCTCGAACTCGGTCTCTTCCAGCGTGACGCCGTCAATGGTGACGGTGCGGCCGGTCAGCCGGTCAAAGCCGTTCACCTTGGTATCAAAGCCGTTATCGCGGGTCAGCGAAAATTCGAACGTGTCGATCCCCGAAGAGATCAGTTCCGAGAATGAGGCCGGATCGGCGCGGTCAGGGGCGAGCCATTGCACCGTGCCCTCGCCCTCGCTGATGCTTTCCACCCATTCGGTTTCGGAATTGATGCGCGAGCGGAAGAACAGCCCCTCCTGGTCGAAATCGGCCCGCCACTGATCGCCTGCGGGATCGGCGGTGCAGATATAGTAATTCGAGACCCGGCAGCCCTTGGCCTGCACCGTCATAAAGGTCTCGCAGCCCTCGGGCGCGGTCCAGGTGCGGGCCGCAGCGGCGCCGGTCAGGGCGGGAACCGTCAGAATGGCGGCCAGGGTGGCGAAGAGAATGCGGTTCATGTCGGTGAGACCTCGTATTCGGGAATGACTGATCCCGACCTTACCTCGCATCCGGTGACAATGCCGTTCACTTCGAAGCCATCTTCGCCTGGCAAGATCAGGCTGACCGGCATCAGGTCGTCTCGGCTGACCTCGCCGGCAAAGCTGTCTTCGCTTTCGCCCTTGATCGGGAAGCCCAGTTCGGCGCTGTAATAGAGGGCGAGCTTGTTATATTCGCCCTCGGGCGCGTCATCGGCGCGGCTGGTCAGGGTCAGACGGGCAAAGCTGATGCCGTCTATCTCCACATCATCGCCGGCCCGTTCCAGCCGGTTCGTGATCCCTGTTTTCGTGATCATATCGTCGTAATAGGTCGAGAGAGTCTCGGCAAACTCCTGCGCGCTGCCGTCCAGCGCGGCCTGAAGATCGGGCGCGGGCGCGGCGGTGGCACCGGCCCAGACGACGATATCACGCCCTTCATCCACCACAGCAAGAAACGCGAAATTCAGCGTGGTCAGCGAGGCAAGGGCGATACCGTCATCGAGCTTGCTCTCGGCGCGCAGCATCTGATCTCCCACTGGAGCGCCCGGACCAGGACAGAGATAATAGGTCGAGGCCGTACAATCCGAAAACTGCACGGTGAGCTTTGGCGCGCAATTCGCATCACGCGGCCAGAGCCGCGTGGCAAGCGCCGTAGCATCATAGGGCTTTTGCTCGGCCAGCGCAGGCACTGCCGCTAAGGTGAGCATCAGGGCGGCGATACGGAACATGGTCACTCTCCGGCCAGGATCACACTGGAGCAGGGTCACTGTCGGGCAGGCTCACTCTGCCGCGACCGCGCCAGAGGAATGGAGGAAGGACCCGATGATCGCATCGGCGGCCTCGCGTCCATCACGGATCGCCCAGACGACAAGGCTGGCACCGCGCACGATATCGCCTACCGCATAGACGCCGGGGATAGTGGTCGCATGGGTACGGAAATCGGCCTTGATCGTGCCCCAGCGGGTGACCGTCAGCGCGTCAACACCCCAGAGCTTCGGCAGAGCTTCGGGTTCGAAGCCAAGCGCCTGCACCACCAGATCGGCGGGCTCGACATAATCGGCCCCCTCGATCACCTCGGGCGATTGACGACCCGAGGCATCCGGCGCGCCGAGGCGCATCTTTTGCACCATGACGCCTTCGACACTCAACCCGCCCGAGAAGCCCTTCGGCGCGGCGAGCCAGACGAATTCGACGCCCTCTTCTTCCGCGTTCTGCACCTCGCGCTGCGATCCCGGCATATTGGCGCGGTCGCGGCGATAGAGGCATTTCACCGAAGTGGCGCCCTGGCGGATCGCGGTCCGCACACAGTCCATCGCGGTATCGCCGCCGCCGATGACGACGACGCGCTTGCCGGCTGCATTCAGGCTGCCATCCTCATATTCGGGCACACTGTCGCCGAAAGAGAGCCGGTTCGACACGGTGAGATAGTCCAGCGCCCTGACAATGCCGCTGGCGCCCGAGCCCGGAGCCTCGATCTCGCGGATCTTGTAGACGCCGGTGGCGATCAGCACCGCATTATGGCGCGCGCGGATTTCGTCAAAGGACAGATCCACGCCGACGGTGCAGTTCAGCACGAAGGTGACGCCCGAAGCCTCAAGCTGTTCGACCCGACGCATGACGACCGGCTTTTCCAGCTTGAAGCCGGGGATGCCATAGGTCAGCAGCCCGCCGGCGCGGTCGTAACGGTCATAGACGGTGACCTGAACACCGGCGCGGCGCAGCCTTTCAGCGGCGGCAAGACCGCCAGGGCCGGCGCCGATGATACCGACCGACTCGGGGCGCTCGCTATGCGGGGTGACCGGCTGGACCCAGCCTTCCTCCCATGCGGTATCGGTGATGTATTTCTCGACCGAGCCGATGGTGACGGTGCCATGGCCGGATTGTTCAATGACGCAATTCCCCTCGCAAAGACGGTCCTGCGGGCAGATGCGACCGCAGATCTCGGGGAAGGAATTGGTGGCCTGGCTGATCTCCCAGGCCTCTTTCAGGCGGCCCTCGGCGGTGAGACGCAGCCAGTCCGGGATGTTGTTGTGCAGAGGGCAATGCGCCTGGCAATAAGGCACGCCGCATTGCGAGCAGCGGCTGGCCTGTTCCGCCGCCTTTTCCGCCGCGAATTCGCGGTAGATCTCGTCAAAATCCTGATTGCGGTCCGAGGCTTCGCGTTTCACGGGCATCTCTTTGCCCAGCGAAACAAATTTCAGCATCTTTTGCGTGGCCATAGCTGCGCTTCCCTCAAATCGGGTTCCGGGTGCGCCTTCCTATCCCTGAGGGATGGCAAATAAAAGTCACCAATGCTGACCTATATGACGTTTTCACCAGCCTTCAGCGAAAAAACTTTGGTTTCACCAAAAATCAAGGTCAGCAAAGTTTCCAAACACGCCTATTTGCCAGCCAGCAGAGCAATCAGTGCCACCGTCCCCACGATGATTCGCCACCAGCCGAAGATCGCATAGCCGTGGCGGCTGACATAAGAGAGCACCCATTTCACCACCAGAACCGCCGCCAGAAAGGCCACCGCAAAGCCGACCGCGATATCCCAGACAGCGCTGAAATCCAGCTCGTTGCGGCTCTTGAACAGATCATAAGAGACGGCGGCCATCATGGTTGGCAGGCTGAGGAGGAAGGAAAACTCGGCCGCGGCGCGCTTTTCGACCTTCATCATCAGCGCCCCCACAATGGTTGCCCCCGAGCGCGAAACGCCCGGAATCATCGCGAGGCACTGCCAGAAACCGATCGCCAGCGACTTGCCGAAGGGCAGCTTCAGCGCGTCGAAATATTCCGGCTTCGGCGCGATGCGGTCCACCACCAGCAGAATGACGCCACCGATGATCAGCATCACCGAAATCAGCATCGGCGATTCAAACAGCACCGTTTTGATGAAGCTATGCGCCAGCAGCCCGATCAGCACCGCCGGCAAAAAGGCCAGTGCTACTGACACAATCGAGCGCCGCGCCGCCATGTCATGGCGCGCATCCATGAAAAGCCGTCCGACCTTGACCGCGAAAACCGAGGTCAGCGCCAGGATCGCCCCCAGCTGGATCACAACCTCGAAAGTATTTCCCGGCGAGTCAAAGCCCAGGAAATGCCCGGCCAACAGCAGATGGCCGGTCGATGAGACCGGAATGAACTCGGTCAACCCTTCCAGGAGACCCAGAAAAGCGGCGATCAGCGTATTGTCCAAAATCTCAAACCTTCTTCAGGTTCTTTGCCGAATCCTTGATGGCGGCATATTGCCCCGAGGGCCGGAAGCGCCAGAGATAATCCGGGATCACCGCCCCGAAAGCCGAAGGCGTCACCCCCAGATCGGAAAATCCACGCGCATCCCCTGCCACGACATTATCGGATTGCAGCATCTTCAGCTGGTCACGGGTGACGATCCTGTTGACGATCAGACCACCGGTCAGCGTTTCGGCCATGTCAAAACCGAAAGCCGGCAGCGCCATGATGCCCGAGGGCAGGTTCAGGACCAGACGGCGGCGCCGGATCACCGGCAGCATCCGGTGCAGCAGATCCCGGAGCGGCATCGCCTCGGGTCCGCCGAGTTCATAGATGCCGGCCTCCGCGTCGCCGGTCACTGCATTGACGGCGGCCAGCGCGACATCATCCACCCAGACCGGCTGGAAACGGGTCTTGCCGCCGGCAATCGGCAGGATCGGCGCGAATTGCGCCATGCCGGCAAATTTATTGAAGAATTCATCCTCGGTGCCGAAGATCACCGAAGGGCGCAGGATGATTGCAGCCGGAAACTCCTCGCGAGCAGCCTTTTCGCCCGCCGCCTTGCTCTGACCGTAAAGCGAGGCGCTTTCCTTGCTGGCGCCGATGGCCGAGATATGCACCAGCTTTGCCACCCCCGCCTCACGCGCGGCGCGGGCGATGATGGTGGCGCCGTCGACATGCACGGCCTGGAAATTGTTCTTGCCGCCGCGCCGGAAAGTGCCGACGCAATTGATCACTGCATCCGCGCCAAGCGCCGCGCGTTTCACGCTGGCCTCGTTGCGGATGTTGCACAGGACGGGCTCGACCTGGCCCGGAGCGCCGTAGGGTTTGACGAAGATCGCCTCATTCGGGCGGCGCACCGCGACGCGGACCCTCCAGCCGAGGCGGGCAAAGCGCCGGGCAATATAGCGGCCGACAAAGCCCGACCCGCCGTAAATGGTGACCAGCTTGCTCATGCGGAAATCTCCCCTGCGGGCTTCGCGTCCATCTCCCGTTCCATAGCCCCGGGACGCCCCGCCAGCAAGCCCAAAGCCCCGGGCGGCACGGGCTGGCCAGACCCTTTCACATCCCTGTCAAAAAATCTTGCACTTTCCGCCAGTGCCCGTGTTGACAACACCTGGCCCCAGGGCTAAATCGCCCCCACTGAAGCGTGCCCAGATGGCGGAATTGGTAGACGCACTGGTTTCAGGTACCAGCGCCGCAAGGCGTGGAGGTTCGAGTCCTCTTCTGGGCACCACTTACTACTTTCATACCATGTCAAACCGTGTCTCCCCGTGTCAAACGGGCGGGACACTGTTTTGTTTTCACAGGGTTTTTCTGTGTCATGGTGTGTCGCCGCGTGTCATGCGGTTTCTTCTCCAATCAAACCGAAAGCGCGGTAAAACGGCGGTAAAACGGCGGTAAAATTATCGCCCGCTCTCCTCGTCGCAGGCTGCCCAAGAATCGGGGCACAGCCATCGAATGACACGCTGAATTACGAGCTGACACGCAATGACACTAACAGACATCACAATCAGGCAATTGAAGCCCCGTGAAGCGACTTACAAGACATTCGACCGGGATCGCCTCTATCTCGCCGTATCTCCGACGGGCCTCAAAACGTGGCGTTTTGACTATACTTTCGGCGGCAAACGGAAGACCCTTACCATAGGGCGCTATCCTTCGGTCACCCTCGCGGCTGCCAGATCGGCCCAATCAGAGGCGAAGGAAAAGATCGCCTCGGGCGTCGATCCGTCTGGCGCCAAGCGGGAGGCCAAGGTCGAGATGCGCCGGGAGCAGGCCCGGAGCGTCGAGCGAGAAGCCTCGGAGCGCTTCGAGGACGTGGGGGAGGACTTCCTCGAATGGCTAAAGGGGAAGGAGCCTCCACTCGCGGCGCGGACTATCACGAAGAAGGAATGGATAGTCAGGGACATCGCCGGCCCGGCGCTGACCGGAAAGACCGTGCGGGAGATCAAACCGTCGGACGTCCTCGAAATCCTGCGCAGCCTGGAAGCGAAAAAGCAGCTGGAAACCGCCAAGCGCACCCGCAGCACCCTCAGCGCCCTCTTCCGGTTCGCCATCTGGTCAGAGAAGGCCGAGGTCGATCCTGTGGCCCCCTTGCAGGGCGCGGTCGCATCGCCGGTCGCGACGAACCATGCCGCGATCACCGACGAGAAAGAGTTCGGCACCATGCTCGGGGTAAGGACAGGCCGGCAGGCGCAGATCGGCGACGAGACGCCGCCCGCCATCCTCCGCCTCCCAGGTGGCATTATAGCGCGGCGGGGCCTTTTTCGATTCCCAGAGGCTTTCGGGGTCGGGATAGGTGCAGGAGATCCCGTTCCAGGTATCCGAGAGCGAAGGGAACGGATCGAATTGCTGTTCCTGGCTGACCAGCACATCGTCATCTGTCAGGAAATATGTCGGCATCGCCGGCCCGCCGACACGGATCTTCCAGATGCCGCCGATCTCGGCCATCTGGGCGCAGGCCGCCTTCAGCAGCTCCTCGATGATCGCCGCCGGTTCGTCATCGAGCGCAACTTCGATCCCGCCCCGATATTGCGGCACCGTGCCGCCGGCACCGTCCGGGATGGCAAGATCGCAGGCATTCATCGCCGCGAACCCGTTGTCCGGCGGCAGATCTTCGGCGGTGCATTCGCCGCCCCAGCGGAGGCCCGCGCCGACATCGATGCCGCGCATGATATTGTAGATCAGCAGCGCCAGATTGGCGCTCTGGGTCCAGGTGGCGGGATTGCTCCAGCGCTGCGGCCCGGAGCCTCCGACCGTACTGTCGGCACGCGGGTCATAGACCGGGATGCCCAGCATCTCGAAGCGCAACTGCGGCAGCCCGTTGAAATACTGGCGGTTGTAGAAAAAATAGGTGGTGGCGTAGCAGGTGCCAGGGCCGACCATATCGGCAGACCAGGGGCGGTCAGGATCGGCAGCATAGGCCGAAAGAAAGCCCGGATGCGCCGTGGTCTGGCGGCCGTCGCGATAATCGATCCAGGCATGGCCGGCATAGGGACCCTCCACCGCCCCCCCCCAGCCGGACGGCGATTCCGCGCCCAAAGGTGCCCATCTGTCGTCGATGATCACCCGCTGCAAAGTGCAGCCCGGCACCACCGACAGCGCGATGGAGGCGCCGGTCTGGACAAGAAAGGCCGCGAACCAGCCTTTTGCGGCAAAGGTCGTAATCGCCCTAACGATTGCGCCAATGGCGACGGCCCCCGGGCCGGCATGCGCCGGGCCTGCGACCAGCGCAAAAGCGAGGCAAAGAAGTGCGAAGCGCATCATTGCCGCCAGGCCCTCCGCGCAGAGGTCAGGGGCACGATGCCGGCGCCGCGCGGGGTCAGCGCATAGATATGCTCACCCCCGACCACACCCATCGCGGCGAGTCCGTCTTCGCCCTCGAGCTCGACCAGGTCACCGATCCGGGCATAAGCGACCGGGATCTCCTCCAGCCCGCCGGTGATGGCCGATACATGATCTTCATGGCCAAGGGCTCGCAGGAGTTTAAACCCCTCTTCAAGGGTTTCATAACGCCCGATGTAAGGCCCGGTCAGATCCTCGCCGCGCACGGCCAGCCGGGCGCCGCCCGCGAAAAGGATGCAGTCATGCTGTCCGGGTCGGTATGGGGTCCGGGCATGGTCTGCGATAAAAGTGGTCAGGCGCGCGCGCCAGTCGGGATGCCGGGTCACGACGTGGGACCTCCGCCGGTGCCACGGCCGCCTTTGCTGATGGGGCCTCCTCCGCCCAGCCAGCCCGAGTCGCCGGTGACCGGGGCAGCGTCTGACGCCACATACCGCTCCTCGCCCCAATAGACCGGCACCTTTCCGGACACATCCGCATAGCGGAACAGACGGTCATCGGCGCCGCGCTTGCGCATGGCCTCGTCGGAATAGCGCTGCGGCAGGCCCCGCGTCAGCGCCATGGCGGCCGAGGCGGCGGTGATGGTGATCCGCCCGCCTGCCAGACCCTTTGCCGGCGTCACCCGGGGCGCCCCATCGACCACCCCTTTCCAGATCCGGCGCGGCGATGGCCAGATGCGAGACCGGATCGGTCAGCACCCGATGCACCTCGACCGGCGCCAGACGCAGATCATACCGCAGCATGAGCAGACCGGCACCTCCGGTCGACAAGAGCCTGAACCGGGCCAACTGCAACCAGGCGCTCAGGCGCTGTGGTTCGCTCACGATCGGGCTCGATCCGGCCATGACCCGGGAAGCCTTCCCCACCGACACGTGTGGCCGCAAACCCGCCTGCGGCGACGCGACGATCCAGATATGAGGAGGGTCAGAAAAAATCCGGTGGACTGTCTTCCCGACGACCGGATGCATCGCGTCAGGCTGCCGGGCCAGCGCCTGTCCTCCAGCGACTTCGACCGTCAGGTCGCAAAGTTCCAGGCCCGCATTGCCGTCCTGAACGGCTTCACCGCAGGCGGCATCCCCGTCACAGAAGCCCCGGGACAAGTCTGCCCGGCGGAAAAGCGAGCCTCCGCCCTCAGCTGATTTGTCCGACGGACCCATCTCCGGTACGAGCCACACCATCAGCGCGCCACGGCGCTTCAGGGCACGACTGTCGCCCGACCAGTTCGGTGTTCGGAAAACAGGGACAGGGTTGCTCATCGGGCCACTGACTCACAAACATGATTCCGTGAGCCGAAGGCATAGCGCAACAAAGCCCAGGCACGGGTGCATTGCACGGTGACCGTCGCGCGCCGACCCTCGATTGCCGCATCGCGGCATTCCGATATTCATCTGAAATTATGCTATTTTACAAGAATTCTGTGCCAGGCTGATGCAGAGTTCATGCGCATTCCGCCTGATTTCAAAAGTTCTCATTACGCCTGTTTTCTGCGCAGAAAGCCTGAATTTCCCGCATAAGAAACTTGACAGAATGTCGCAGCGCGCGCTCACTGTGGGGAAAAAGTTTTCAAACACAGAAAACAAACGCCAGGGCCCGGCGCGGAAATATCCATTTTTCAGGGCCTCAGGGAGGGATGCAACGTGTCAGATCTGACGAAACGGATCGAGACCATGCACCGGCGCGATGTCGCCGTGGCCTGGGCCTTCGTTCTGGGATTGTGGTTTGCGATCATCTTTGTCGCCATCGGCACCTGGTCGCTCGCACCTTCGGGTGCTGCGCGGACGGTTTTGCTGATCGGCGGCGCCATCGTTCTCTTGTTCAACACGGCGGCGATTCTGGCGATGCTGCGCCATTACCGCGAAGACCGGGATTTCATGTATGGGCTGGATATCCAGTTCCTTGATGAGGCACGCGATGCGAAACGGAGGCGGAAAAATGGCTAAATACACCGCCCCCGTCCAAAGCAAGATCGGCCAGATCGTCGACGTGATCGTGCTGCTGATCATGGCGATTGGCGCGCTTTACATCCCGTTGTGGATGGGCATGGCCGGCTCTTCGAAAGAGCCCGTCGCCATCGAGAACCCGACCTGGGAGGCGCTTGGCCAGAACCCGGTCATGGTCGGCCAATGGGAGAAACTGGGTTACAGCGACCCCGCTTCGGCAGCCGAGCTGATCACGGCACGCTTTGACTACTCTTTCTCGATCTCGTCGCTGATCGTGATGATCGTGGTCATCGTGGGCTATTACGCAATTCTGCTGCGGTTTTCCGAAAAGGAATACCGCGACGTTATCGCTGAAAAATTCGGCGAGTGAGGGCAGCATATGGATCTGTGGGATTTTCTGGAATACGCGGCCTGGGCCGCCTCGGCGCTGTTTGGTCTGTTCATCGTGATCGACTGGATCAAAACCGACAGCACCTATAGCGAAGAGTTCCTGACCTCGTCACGCGAGGGCGAACTCGAAGCGCTCACCGAAGAACAGCATCATCGGGGGTGAGAGAATGGCAAACGCACAACAGACTGAACATGTCGGCCTTGCCCGCGTGCTTGGCCCCGCCCATGTCTGGGCGCTTGGGGTCGGAATCGTGCTTGTGGGCGAATATATGGGCTGGAACTTTGCCGTTGGCAAAGGTGGCGCCTATGCGGCTCTGATGGCCTGCTGGTTCGCCGGCATTCTTTATACCTGCGTCGCGATGATCGATTCCGAGGTCACCTCGACCGTCGCCGCCGCCGGGGGCCAATATACCCAGGCCAAACATATCGTCGGGCCGCTGATGGCCTTCAATGTCGGGCTTTACCTCGTCTTCGCCTATACGATGCTTGAGGCGGCGAATGCGATCACGGTGGGCTTTCTGGTCGATACCGTCGCCACGATGACCGGCCACGAGGGCGGGCTTGACCAGCGGCCCTTCATCATCCTCGCGATCATGTTCCTCGCCTGGCTGAACTATCGCGGCGTGCTGGCGACGCTGACCTTCAACCTGGTGATCACCGCCATCGCCTTCACCGCCGTGATCATCCTGTTCCTTGCGACTTCGGGCATCTTCACCACCAGCCCGCTGCAGCATAAGGATCTGATGAGCGGCCCGGCTGCCCTGCCCTATGGCTGGCTTGGCGTGCTGGCGGCGATGCATTTCGGCTTGTGGTATTACCTCGGGATCGAAGGGACGACCCAGGCCGCCGAAGAGGTGCGCTCGCCGGCGCGGTCGCTGCCCTTCGGCACACTTGCGGGCGTGATGACGCTGGCGATTGCGGCAACGCTGACCTGGTATGTCAGTTCCGGTCTGATGCCCTGGGAATATCTGGGCCAGGCAGGGGTGCCGCTGTTTGACGCAGCGCGACTGTCGGGATCGACCTTCCTGATGGTGCTTCTGGGGATCGGCACGCTGTTCGCGACGCTGGCCTCGGCCAATGGCTGCATCAATGATGCAAGCCGCGCCTGGTTCGCCATGGGCCGCGACCGCTATCTGCCGGGCTGGTTCGGGGCGGTGCATCCGAGATACCGCACCCCCTATCGGGCGATCATCTTCCTGGTGCCGATCGCGCTGATCTTCGCATTGGGGGCGCCGATCGACCAGGTGATCACCTTCTCGATCCTCTCGGGGCTGCTGGAATACACGTTCATGCCGCTGAACATCATCCTCTTCCGCAAGAAATGGCCGCTCGAGTCCATCAAGCGCGGCTATGAGCACCCGTTCCACCCGCTGCCGGCCTATGTGCTGCTCGGGCTGTGCGGGATCACCTTCTTCGCGGTGTTCCTTGGCTATGGCACCCAGCTGGTCGCGATGATCGCCTTCTATATCGTCGTCTCGCTGTGGTTCCACTTCTGGCGCTATCGTTTCGTCAACCGGGGTGCGCAATTCACCATGCCCTGGCCGAAACCCCGGGGTTACTGAATTGGGCAGGTATTGAGATGCAAGCGGGCATCATCGCCCTGATCCTTGGCGGAGGGCTGGTCATCCTGGCCCTCCGTCTTTCACGCGCCACCCGCGCACGTCGCGCCTGGCGCGAGGGGTATTTTGAGCTGATCACCCCGCATATGACCGCGCTCAGGCGCGCGGTGATGCCCACGGGCTTTGCGCGGGTCTCGGGCCAGATCGGCGGCGTGCTGACCGATCTGCAACTGGTCCCCGACACGCTGACCTGGAGAAAGCTGCCCACGCTCTGGCTGCTGATCACCCAGCCCGGGGCGCTGCCGGTCTCGCAGCGGATCGACCTGATGGTCCGCCCGAGAGGCGTCGAGCCGTTTTCCACCTTTGACGCATTGCCGCATCAGACCATTCTGCCGCAGGATTTCCCCTTTGATGCCAGCCTGCGCAGCGAACGCGCGCTGTCGCCGGACGAGGCCGATCTTCTGTTTCGCCACCTGCATCTGTTGCAGGATCCCAGGATCAAAGAGCTGATCCTCGCGCCCGAGGGGCTGCGTCTGACCTTTTTCGCCGATGAGGCCGAGCGAGGCCGCTATCTTATCTTTCGCGAGGCCGAGATGGGGAAAGAGCCGCTGGAGCCCGAAACCCTCGCGCCGCTTCTGGATGCGCTGGCCGATCTGCGCGCCGATATCCTCGCCGGGGCTGCGTGGCAGAACAGGCAAGAGAACACAGGGAAAACCGCATGAAAACCCCACCCAATCCCTATATCGTGCTGGCCTCTTCCATCGTGCTCCCGGGCTCTGGCCAGGTCTGGAATGGCGAGCCACAGCGCGGGCTGATTTTTCTCTTCTTCATCTTCCTCCTCGGCGGTTTCACCCTGATCACCGCCGGGCCGGATATCTCATTCGTCGGGCGCTATGCCGGCGGCTTCTTCGTCTGGGCCATGGCGATTTTCGACGCCTATAAACGCGCCCGCATCCGTTATGAGATCGCCGCCCACAAGGCGCGCGCCACCTGAACTCCGGATCCGAGGCCCCTTCGCCCCATCTCTGTTCCGCGCTATAGCAGGCGCAGGTGGCAAGGGGGTGAGGATGGATCTCTGTCTCAATATGATCGTGCGCGACGAAGCGCCAATCATCGCGGCGACACTGGCGAATATCCTCGACCATGTGACGATTTCGACCTGGGTGATCCATGATACCGGCTCACGCGATGCGACGCAGCAGATCATCCGCGATTTCTTCGCGGCGCGCGGCATCCCCGGATTGCTGGCCTTTCGCGACTGGGAAAATTTCGGCGCCAACCGCCAGTATGCGCTTGAGGATGCCGAGGGCCGCGCCGAATTCGCGCTGATTTTTGATGCGGATGACGGGTTCGAGGGGAAGCTGCCCGGGATGCCGCAGGATTGCGACTCGCTGACCCTGAACATGAAGCGCGGCGCCGTCACCTACCCGACCAAGCTGATCCTGAGGAATGACGGCCGTTACCGCTGGCGCGGCGTGGTGCATGAGGGGCTGTATTTTCGGGGCGCGGGGCCCGAGAAAGTGCTGCATGTCCCGGGCGATTACGCGGTGATCAGCCGATCAGCGGGCGCGCGCTCGCGCGATCCGGTCACCTTTCTGCGCGACGCCAATATGCTGGCGAAAGCGGTGGCGAACCTGCCCGATGCCGACCGCGATCTGCTGCCGCGCTATGCCTTTTACTGCGCCAATTCCTGGCGCGATGCCGGCGCCCCGCATGAGGCGATCCACTGGTATCGCCGCCGGATCGACCTTGGCGGCTGGAAAGATGAGATTTACCTGTCCTGGATGGGTCTCGGGATCGAGTTGCGCCGCACCAGCGATACCGAGGGCGCCATCCAGGCCTTTATGAAAGGCCATGAGGTCTGCCCCGACCGCGCCGAATGCCTGTTCCAGCTGGTGCAGCTCTTGCGGGCCGAGGGGCGCTGCGAAATGGCCCTGATCCTCGCGCGTGAAGGGCTGAAGATCCCGCTGCCGGCGCGGACGCGGCTGTTCCTGTGGTTCGATATCTATGCCTATTGGATGGATTTCGAATATCTGATGTGCCTGAAGGCGCTGAACCGGCTGAACGAGGGCGAGGAGGCGCTGTCGCGGATGCGCGCCGCCAATGCGCCGGCGCATCTCTTCGGGCTGATCACGGGCTGATCACGGGCCGGGTCCGGCTACGCCCGCCCGATATCACCAAGCGCCGGCATATTGGCGATCACGATGATCTCATGTGCAATCGCCGGCAGCACCGGCAGCGGGCGGCTCACAACCTCTGCCGCGCAGTCGCCCAACCCGAAGGACATCAGGATATGCTCTGCGATTTCCTCGGGATAGCCTTCCGACATATCGCCGCGCAGAATCGAAACGGTCGCCGCGCTGATCGTCCCCATCAGAATATCGCGCCCGGTTGCTGCATCGCGCAGCCGGAAGGCGCCGGCATCAATCGCGTCTTTCAGCGTCAGATAAGAGTTCTGCCAGACCGTCTTGCCGAAAATATGCCCGGGCGTGCCGGTATTCACCATTGCCCAGCCCCATTCCGGGTTCTTGGCCGCCGCATGCAGATAATAGCGCACCGCAACCGAGGTCTGCTCGACCGGCCCTTCAAGCTGGTCGAAAGTCAGATGGACGGCGCGGTCGAATTCGCGGGTCAGCTCATCCAGCAGCTCATGGCGCAGCTGTTCCAGATCGGTGAAATGGTTGTAGAAGGTGCCACGTGCGATGCCGGCCTCGCCACAGATATCCTCGATCCTTGTCGCCTGACCGGCCTGAGTGCCGTAAAGCCGGCAGGCCGCGACAAGGATCGCGTTGCGCGAACGCGCCCGCCGCTCGGCGCCGATCTCGGCACGGCGTTCCAGATTGACGGATCGGGTTGTACCCGCCGCAGCGCGGCGCGGTCCGGTCGGAGCCATTCTTCTTCCTGCATCAGCGGTCTGATCGCCCCCACCTGATACCCGAACCACCGGCGATTGCCAGAGCCGTGGCAGCCGCCCCCAGCCGATTGACCCGGCGCGTGACCGGAACTCCCCGCGTGGTGCGGCTCTGTGGCGGCCCCGGTCGTCGCAGGAAGGAACTGGCGGATGCCCCTGGCTCCGGGCAAACAACACTTTGAAATACATATCTTTCATCGTCCGCCGCCGGCACTTCCCGCTGGCCGGTCATGGCCCCCGGCCCGTCATCCCGGTGTCACATTTTTCAGCACGATCAAAAATGACATACTGTCATAATGATCTTTAATCACAATATGAATTCACCGGGGCGAACCTCCGGCACGAAAGCCGGCCGGGGAGGACTGGCAAGGGGAGGATCACCGGAATGCAAGACAGGACATAGCTCTGCCCTGAACAGAGCATCACCGCGAGGCGCGACCCTGCGCCGTCCGCGCAGATAATTCAATGATTTCCAGAACCTGACGCCGCCGGATCCTGTCGGCGCGCGGGTTTCAGCCAACCGCAAACGCGGACCGCCCGGCAGCCGCCGACCGATGCCGCGCATCCTGGACCAATGGGAGGACCACATGGCAATCAACCGCATCGACCACGCCGCGATCTATGTCAGCGATCTTGAAAAGGCACTGACCTGGTATCGTGACGTGCTCAGCCTGAACGTGCTGTCGCAGGACAAGAAGCGCATCCACCTCGCCTGTCGCGACGATGCCGCCGATCTGACGCTGGTTCTGGGCAATCGCAGCGTCGACAATTTCACCTTCGGCGTCGATGACGAGGAAGACCTGACCCGCGTGGCCCGGATCCTGACCGATGAGGGCGTCGCGCATGAGCGTCACTCGGGCGACAGCCGCCCCGGCGAGGGCGCAGCTTTGTGCTTTGCCCTGCCCTCGGGCCATAGGATGCGGCTGGCCACCGGCACCAAAACCCGCCGCGCCGGGATCAGCGATTTCGCCTCGGACGGCAGCCATGCGCCGGGCGACATGGATCATATCAATCTGCTGGGCGAGGTTTCGCCCGTGGTGATGCGTGATTTCCTCGTGAAGATCGGTTTCAAATCCTCGCTGAACATCTCGGTCAATGGCGAGCCGGGCGGCGTCTGGCTGCGGGGTTCCGATTACGACCACGACATCGCCTATATGCGCGGCGTCAATCCGAAAGACCGCCTGCACCATGTCGCCTTCGCGGCCGAGGACGGCAACCATTACTTCCGCCTCTCGGACCGGTTGATGGATACCGGCCACCGCTGGGAATTCGGGCCGGGGCGGCACAATGCGGGCCTCGGAAAATCGACCGGCTTTGGCACCAACAACTATGCCTATGCCTTTGATCCCTTTGGCAATCGCAACGAATTCTCCTCGGGGATGGAGCAGTTCGCGCCGGATACGCCGCCGCTCTATACCGATATCCGCCCCGAGCAGATGCCCGATGTGATGAACGGCTGGGGCTATGAGATGGCCGAGACCTTTATGACCACCGGCTCGTAACCGGCCCCGCTGCCCGTCCTTTGGAGGAGGGGCGGGCAGCACGACATATCAAGGGAGGAGAGAATGGCGATCACGCCCGACACCCATATTCTGCTGGCCGATCTGATCCACCGTTTCTGGGCGGTGATTGATGAACAGAGCGACAGCCCCGGCCCGGATTTCTTTACGCCGGATGGCACCCTGGTGATCGGGAGCTTTGAAGCCCGGGGCAGGGATGCCCTGATCCGCTACTTCGCCGAGCGCCACCCGCCATCTTTGCAGCAACCTGCGCCTCGTCGACTCCGGCGAGGGCCGCGCATTGGTCCGGATCACCATCACGGTGTTCTCGGGCTATGGCGCCTGGCCGATACCGCTGGGTGCCCCGTCGACACTGTGCGATTTCAAGTTTGACTGCGTGCAATCCGGCGGGGAATGGCGGTTTGCCCGAGTCGAGGGGCTGCGGATATTTGCCGGTGCCGACACGCCCGACCTCGCCCGCGCGCAGACTTCCGCCACCAGAGCAACTTCGGGGACGGGCGCATGAGCGGCGGGCGCAAGGTTGCGCTGGTGCATGGCTGGGGCGGCTCGGGCCAGGCGACCTGGCCCCTGGCGGGCTGGGAGCGCGCGCTGGAAACGGCGGGCTTCACCCCAGTTGCGGTCGATCTGCCGGGCCATGGGCCGGCGGGCGGCGCGCATGATCCGGCGGCTTACGCCGATCTGGCCTCGGACCTTACGCGGATCCTGCCTGCGGATCTTTATGGCGCCATCGGCTTCTCGCTTGGAGCCAAGCTGCTTTTGGAGCTGGAGGCACGAAAGCCCCGGGCCAATGGTCACCTCGTGCTGGGCGGCATTGGCGACAATATCTTCGCGCCCGAAGCCGCAGGCCCGGCGCTGCTGGTCGCACTGGCCGGCAAGCCCCCCGCCGCGCCCGGCATCGCCGCGCTGCTGACCTATGCCGCGAAAAGCCAGAGCGACCCGCTATGCCTTGCCGCAATCCTGCAACGCCCTGCCAATCCACAGCTGGACGAGGCGCGGCTGGCCCTGGCCCGCGCCCCGGTGCTGATCGTCAACAGTCGCGACGACACTGTCGCCATGCCCGACACCAGGCTGCGCGCCGCGATGCCCCGCGCTGAATATCTGCAGATCGACGGCGCCGGCCATATCGGCCTGACCGAGGATCCGCGCTTTTTGCAAGCCGCGACCGCGTTTCTCGCCCGCGCCTGAGCCAGCCCCAAAACAAAACCAACAGGAGAGTAATGATGCTTGACCAGCCCCTGACGATGCTTGACCGCGTCAAAGCCGTCCTGCCCGAAATCGCCGCCCGTGCGAGCCTCGCCGAGGAAAACCGCATGGTCCCGGCCGGGAATATCGCGCTTTTGAAGACCACCGGCCTGCATCGTGCCTTCCAGCCGAAAGCCTATGGCGGGCTGGAAATGCCGGTGCCGGAATTTGAAAACTGCATCGCGGCGATTGCCGGCGCCTGTGGTTCGACCGCTTGGGCGTTCTCTTTGCTGGCGCAGCACAGCCATCAGCTGGCGATCTGTTCAAAAGAGCTGCAGGACGAACTTTGGGCGGCAGATCCCGATGTGGTGGCCTCCAGCTCCATCGCCCCTTATGGCCGCGCCGAAGAGACCGAAGGCGGCATCACATTTTCCGGCGAATTCGGCTGGTCCAGCGGGTCGGACCATGCGCAATGGGCGATCCTTGGCTTTCTGCGCGCCACACCCCAGGGCAAGGCCTATTCCTTCGCCGTGTTGCCGCGCAGGGATTACACCATCCGCGACACCTGGTTCGCCAAAGGCATGCGCGGCTCGGGGTCGAAAACCATCGTGGTCGACCGCGTCTTCGTTCCCGAACACCGGATCGAAACGGTCCCTGCGCTGATGTCGATGCAATCGGCCGGCGCGGCACTTTACCCTGACAGCAAGACCTATTTCACGCCTTTTATCTATGTCTTCGCCAGCTGCTTCGCCGCCGTCAGTCTCGGCATCGCGGAACGGATGATCGAGCTTTACAAGACCCGCACCCAGGGCCGTGTCCGCGCCTATACCGGCGCAAAGGTCGGGCAAAGCATCCCGGCGGCAATGCGGCTGGCGGAATCGGCGCATCAGGTGGCGGCGGGCCGGGCTTTTCTGGAAAAGGCCTGGGAGGACATGCGCGACCACGCCGCCCGCCGCGTCTATCCGGATGCGGAAAAGATGGCGTATTGGCGCACCAACCAGGCCTATGCGGTCAGGATCTTCATCGAGGCGGTCGACCGGCTTTTCGCGGCCTCGGGCGGCACAGCCTGGTTCGATGACAGCGAGGCGCAGCGCCTGTTCCGCGACAGCCATATGACCGGCGCCCATGCCTATACCGATTACAACATCTGCGCCCAGATCCTTGGCCGCGCCCTGATGGGGCTGGAACCCGACCCCGCGCTGTTCTGAGCCTGCCCGCCTCTTTCCCGGGTCCGGCCCATCACCGGCCGGCCCCATCCCCCAGAAATCGGGAGACAGACATGACCGCCGCCTTCACCCCGCCGGCTCCGCCCGATGAGACCGGTTTCGATACACGCGCCTTCCGCACTGCCCTTGGCCATTTCCCCACCGGCGTCACCGTGATGACGGCGGCAGCGGGCGGCCGGCGCATCGGCGTCACGGTCAACAGTTTCAGCGCGCTCTCGCTCGACCCGCCGCTGATCCTGTGGAGCATCATCAAAGCCTCGTCCAGCTATGCGGTCTTCGAGGCCGCAAGCCATTTCGCGGTGAATATCCTGGCGCATGACCAGATCGCGCTGTCGCAGCGCTTTGCCCGCCCCGCCGAGGACCGTTTCCACGGGATCGGGACCGGCACCGGTGCCGGCGGCGCGCCGCTTTTGCCCGGCACCTGCGGGCTGATCGAATACGAACGCCATCAGATCCTTGATGGCGGCGATCACTGGATCCTGATCGGCCGGGTGCTGAGCTTTGCAACCGAGGGCCATGCGCCGCTTCTGTTCCACAAGGGCGCCTATGCGCTGGCCAGCCCCCATCCCGACCAGCCGCCACGCGGCTGACAGGCATCTGACAAAACGCGCTTCATACCAGGGAGGAAACCATGAAGAGACGGACAACCCGCCTGCTGGCGGCGGGCCTCGCGCTGGCGGCAACGCCTGCGCGAGGCCATTGATGTCGGCCCCGCCGATTATACGATCATGCCTTTGGGCACCACGCTGGGGGTGTTCTACTTTCAGCATCTGAGCTCTGACACTTTGCATGTCGGCGGCACCGAGGTGCCGGATTCCAGGTTCAGCGCCAATGTCGCGATCCTGCGCGGGCTCTGGTATGCCGATCTCGGCGGCGAGACCGTATTGTGGAATGTGGTTCTGCCGATTTCCGGCATCCCGACCGCCCGGATCGGCGGCGCGGATCAGCCGGTGGCCGAAGGGATCGGCGATCTGACCCTCGGCCTGACCTATTGGCCGGTGAAACCCTCGAACCCGGAAACCGGCACCACGCCGGGCGTCTCGCTTTTCGTCACCGCGCCCACCGGGAAATATGAATTCGGCTCGGTCGGCATTGGCGAGGGCACCTGGCAGTTCACGCCCCAGGTCGGGCTGATCCAGGGGCTTGGCAACGGCTTTTACCTCGACGGCATCGTCGATGTGGCGTTCAGCCTTGACCATGACGAGAACGGCATCGAAGTCTCGCGCGAGCCCTCCTGGCAGGTCCAGGCGATGCTGAGGAAGCAGGTCACGCCGACCACCTCAATCGCCATCGGCTATAACGGCCATCGCGGCGGTGAGCAGAAGTTCAACGGCGTCGAGACCGGGCTGGAGAACAACCGCGACCAGATCCACCTCTATGGCTCGACCTTCCTGACCGAGGATTTCCAGCTCCAGGGCATGATCGGCCGCGACATCAATGTGAAGGGCGGGTTTGAATATGACACCGTGGCCCAGATCCGCCTGATGAAGATGTTCTGACCCCGGCGCCCTGCCCGATAGCCGGCCCCGTCCCGCAATTCCGGGGCCGGTCTGTTCCTGCGGGCGCGGCAAGAAAGCCGCCGCGCGCCGCTGATCCGGCGTTTCGCTCAGCCCTGAAACAGGTCAAGCTCCATCACCTTCACCCAGGCGCGGGTGAAATCGGCGGTGAATTTGGCGCCGTTATCGGCCTGTGCATAGACCTCGGCCAAAGCGCGCAGCTGCGCATTCGAGCCAAAGACCAGATCCGCCCGCGTCCCCGTCCAGCGCAGCTGGCCGGTCTTGCGCTCGCGCCCCTCGAACAGGGTCTGATCCTCGGTGACCGAGCGCCATTCCACCGCCATATCCAGCAGATTGACGAAGAAGTCATTCGTCAGCTGGCCCTTGCGGGTGGTCAGCACGCCATGGGAAGCGCCGTCATGGTTGGCGCCCAGCACTCTGAGTCCCCCGACCAGCACCGTCATCTCCGGTGCCGAAAGCGTCAGAAGCTGCGCGCGGTCGACCAGCATCTCTTCGGGCGCGGTGCGATACGCGCCGTTCGAGTAGTTACGGAAGCCATCGGCCTCCGGCTCCAGCGGGTCGAAACTGGCGGCATCGGTCTGGTCCGCCGTCGCATCCATCCGGCCCGGCGTGAACGGCACCGAGACCGGATTGCCACCCGCCAGCGCCGCCGCCTCAATGGCAGTACCGCCCGCCAGCACGATCAGATCGGCCAGTGAGACCTTCTTGCCGCCGGTTTGCGCCGCGTTGAAATCGGCCTGAACGCCTTCCAGCGCGGTCAGCACCCGGGCGAGCCGGGTGGGCTGGTTGACCGCCCAATCCTTTTGCGGCGCGAGGCGGATGCGCGCACCATTGGCGCCGCCGCGCTTGTCGGAACCCCGGAAGGTCGAGGCCGAAGCCCAGGCCGTCGCGACCAGCTCCGCAGTCGTCAGACCCGTTGCAAGGATCTCGGCCTTCAGCTCCGCAATATCCGCCGCGTCAATCAGCGCATGATCGCGGGCCGGAATCGGATCCTGCCAGATCAGATCTTCCGCCGGCGCCTCGGGCCCGAGATACAGCGTTTTCGGCCCCAGATCGCGGTGCAGCAGTTTGAACCAGGCGCGGGCAAAGGCGTCGGCGAACTGGTCAGGGTTCTGGTGGAAACGGCGCGCAATCGGCTCATAGACCGGATCGAACCTGAGCGAGAGATCCGCCGTCGTCATAAAGGGCGCGTGTTTCACGTTCGGGTCATGCGCGTCGGGAATCATATGCTCGGGGCGGCAGTCTTTCGCGCGCCACTGGATCGCGCCGGCCGGGCTTTTCACCTGCTCCCATTCATAGCCGAAGAGCATGTCGAAATAGCCGTTATCCCAGGTGGTCGGGTCCGGCTTCCAGGCGCCCTCGAACCCCGAGGTGGTGGTATGAACGCCCTTGCCGCTGCCAAGCCGGTTCAGCCAGCCAAGCCCCTGATCCTCGATCGCGCCACCTTCGGGTTCGGCGCCGACCAATGCGGGATCACCCGCACCATGCGCCTTGCCGAAGGTGTGGCCACCGGCCACCAGCGCCACGGTTTCCTCGTCATTCATCGCCATGCGACCGAAGGTGTCGCGCACATCAAGCCCCGAGGCGACCGGGTCGGGATTGCCATCCGGCCCCTGCGGATTGACGTAAATCAGCCCCATCTGCACAGCAGCGAGCGGGTTCGCGAGGTCCCGCTCGCCCGAATAGCGGCTGGATGGCTTGTCGGAAGTGGCGAGCCACTCGCCTTCCGGCCCCCAGTAAATGTCTTCCTCCGGCGCCCAGATATCGGCGCGCCCCCCGGCGAAACCGAAGGTCCTGAAGCCCATCGTCTCCATCGCGACATTGCCGGCAAGCAGCATCAGATCGGCCCAGGAAATCCGGTTGCCGTATTTCTGCTTGACCGGCCACAAGAGACGCCGCGCCTTGTCGAGATTGCCGTTATCCGGCCAGGAATTCAGCGGCGCAAAGCGCTGATTGCCGGTCGAGCCGCCGCCGCGCCCATCCGCCGTGCGATAGGTGCCCGCCGCGTGCCACGCCATGCGGACCATCAGCCCGCCGTAATGGCCCCAGTCTGCCGGCCACCAGTCCTGGCTTTCGGTCATCAGGGCAGCCAGATCCTTTTTCAGCCCGTCATAATCGAGCTTCTGAAACTCGGCCCGGTAGTCGAAACCTTGTCCCATCGGGTCCGATTTCGGTGCATGCTGATGCAGGATCGACAGGTTCAGCTGATTGGGCCACCAGTCTTTGTTTCCGCGCCCGCCAAGGGTTGTCTGCGGCACAGCGCCGTGGATCACCGGGCAACGCCCGGCGGGTTTGTTTCCGTCCATGTCTTCCTCCCAGAGATCGGCGGCCCTTGCCGGCCGCGGACCGGCGGTTCCCTTCCTCGGGGGTCCGGCCAGTCTGGAATCATTCTAGCCCGGGGCAGACCTCAGGGAAACTTGAATATTCTGATGATGTGTATAAGGTTTCCTTATGCGCAGCCTGACCCTGAAACAGATCCGCTATTTCGACGCCCTGGCGCGTCTGGGCACTTTCAGTGCGGCCGCCGAGGCCTGTGCGGTCACCCAGCCGGCTTTGTCGATGCAGATCAAAGAGATGGAGGAAGGTGCCGGCGCGGCCCTGCTGGAACGCGGCCCGCGCGGCGTGCGGCTGACCGCCTTTGGCGAGATGGTGCATCAGCGGGCGCAGACAATGCTTGCGATCCTTGAAGACCTTGATGCGCTTGCCCGCAGCGCCGGTGGCGCCCCTGCGGGCAAGCTGCGGCTTGGCGTCATCCCGACCATCGCGCCCTATCTGCTGCCCTCGGTCATCACCCGGCTGGCAGTGCTGTTCCCCGGCCTCAGCCCGATTCTGCGCGAAAGCATGACCTCGCGCCTGATCGAGGAGCTGCTGGATGGCCGCATCGACGCGGCGATTCTGGCACTGCCCGTCTCGGAACCCGCCCTGACCGAGGTGTCGCTGTTCAACGAGCGCTTCGTGCTGATCCGCCCGGCGGCTGACGCGGAAAAGCCGGTCCCGCACCGCGACAAGCTGCGCGAGATGCGGCTTTTGCTGCTGGAGGAGGGTCATTGCTTCCGCCAGCAGGCGCTGTCTTTTTGCGATGTGCCCTCCAGCCAGCCGCGCGAGATGCTGGACGGAAGCTCGCTTTCCACCCTGGTGCAGATGGTCGGCGTCGGCGTCGGCGTGACGCTGATCCCCGAGATGGCGGTGCCGATCGAGACCCGCTCGGCCGCCGTCTCGGTGGCGCGGTTTCGCGACCCGCAGCCGCTGCGGTCCATCGGTATGGTCTGGCGCAAATCCAGCGCGATGGAGGCCCAGCTGATGCAGATCGCCGAGGTGGTTCGCGACTGCGGCAACCGGCTCAGACAGGCCAGCGGGCTGACCAGTTTGCCGGGCTGGCGCCGCGACTGATCGCCGCTATGCCGCAGCTGCAAGAGAGACCCCTTCTGCGGAAATGCTTGCTGAAAGGCACATCCCTATTGTAGCTTTCTTTCACAGAAGCGACAGCGCAGGGTTGTGCTGAACCGACAATGCAAAGGTTCCACCCCAGGGTCAGCAGGGAGGCTGATGCTGGGCAAGAGCCTGATTTTACTGGTTTGTGATCACTGGACATTGGGAGGATGACCATGGTCGACATCATATCGAAACGCGACGGTCCGCGCCGCGAGGATGAACGCGCAAGACGCATATTCAGGCGAATCAGGGTGCCATCACCCAGATCGCCGATCACCTGACACAGGGCAGTTACAGCGCCAACAAGCGCGCGAAAGCCGCTGGCGCAAGCGCGGCACCGGCACCCGAGGGCACGCTGATCTATGACGGCGGCGCCGGCGCACGGATCAGTTCCGACAGCGGGGAAATCCGCGTCAAGGTCAGCGTGAACAACCGCGTCGTCGCCTATGACAGCGGCTCGGGGCGCCAGGTGCTGCATCTCGGCGAAATCCGCCGCCAGGAGGGCACGCGCTACTTCGCCATCGCCTCGAAGGAGAACGGATTCTTCTCGCCCCTGCCCGATGAGGTGACCGGGAAAATCGGCGAGCTGGATGGTCAGATCATCGACCAGGCCTGCCCCGAGACCCTGCTGTCCGAAGAAATATCCGAACGCCTGGGGTTTCGCTGAACCACCCGCTCCGCCGGCCTCACACTCCTTTGGCGCCGGCCCTCCCGCAGTTGCCTGACCACCTGCATGTTCGCGTGCGCCAGCAAGGGCGACGAGATCGCCCCAGCCCATTGGGAGGACTTGCATGACCGACGCGCTTTCGGGTTTCCACACCCGGACCGGCATGTTCGATGACTGGCTCGACCAGCGCGCCACCATGCGCGCCTGGGAGGATTTCCTCACCTATCGCGACATCGAACAAAGCCGCACCTCCGGCGTTCGCCGCGAGATCCTTGAATCCTGGTCACGCAGTCTCGCCTCCGGGATCGACGCCACGGCCGAGCTGGCGCCCCTGGACGAGACCGAGGAGATGCTTGAGGACGCGCGGCAGAAGAATGCCGATCTGCGCGTCGCCGCCCGCGAGCCGTTTGAAAAGATCGGGCCGCTTTTGTCCGAGGCCAATGCGCTTTTGATCCTGACCGATGCCGACGGTATGGTTCTGGAACAGATCGGCGATCTGCGAACCCATAATGCGGCACGCTCTATCCATTTGATTCAGGGCGGGAAATGGGATGAGGCCGTTATCGGGACCAATGGGATCGGCACTGCGATCCGCTCGGGTCGCCCGACGCTGGTGCATGCATCAGAGCATTTCTGCCAGGGCATCAAGGCCTGGACCTGCGCCGCCGCTCCGGTGCGCGATCCGGTCGATCAGCGTATCATCGGGGCGGTGGATCTCTCTGGCCCGCCCGCGATCTTTCGCCCGCATAATGTCGCGATGATCGCCTCGGTCGCGCGTGAGATCGAGGCGGCGCTGGCCGAGCGCCAGGAGATGCGGCGCACCAGGCTGCTGGAAGAGTTTCTCGACAATGGCCCCGCCCAGGGCAGCCGCGATGCGGTGCTGATCCTCGACCGGATCGGGCGGGTTATGTATCATCGCCTGCCCTCGGGAGCGACGCGCGACCAGGCGGCCCCGAAACTGTCGCTCGGGCAGCAATTCATCCCGCTGTCGGGGTCGATGAGCGATCAGGACATCGCCCGTGCCATCCCGCCGCATCTGCGCCCCAGCGGAATCTCGCGCCTGTTCCTTGACGGCGAATTCAGTGGCGCCGCACTGATCCTGCCGCCCCGGCTGGCCGCAGCCGCCGCTCCGGCCGCGCCGATGGAGCCTTTCCGCATTCCGCCCCGCGCCGGGGCCGAGCGCGATGAGCTGCTGATGGTCGGCCAGGCGCCGAAATTCACCGCCGCCGTCGATCTGGCGCGGCGCACGGCGGCGGCTGGCTCGGTCGTGCTGATCCAGGGCGAAACCGGCGCCGGCAAAGAGCTTTTCGCCCGCCTCATCCACACCGCCGCACCGCATAAGGGCCGTGCGCCTTTCATCACCGTCAATTGTGGCGCGATCTCGGCCGAGCTGTTCGGCTCCGAACTGTTCGGCCATGCGCCGGGCGCCTTTACCGGCGCCAGCCGCGACGGCAAGCCCGGCAAGTTCGAACAGGCCGATGGCGGCGTGCTTTGCCTCGATGAGATTGGCGAGATGCCGCTGGAATTGCAGCCCTATCTGCTGCGGGTGCTGGAGCAGCGCGCGGTCTATCGCATCGGCTGTTCGAAACGTCGTCAGGTCGATGTGCAGCTGGTCGCGATGACCAACCGCGACTTACGCGAAGAGGTCGAGGCCGGTCGCTTTCGCCGTGATCTCTATTACCGCATCGGCGCCATGACGATCGAGGTGCCGCCCTTGCGCGAACGCCCCTGTGACATCCTCGCCCTGGCCGATCATTTCAACCGCGCCGTGGCGACGCGGCTGCATCGTGAGGCGCTGATCCTGTCGGAAGAGGCCGCCACGATGATTGCGCATTATGGCTGGCCCGGCAATGTCCGCGAGATGCGCAACCTGTTCGAACGGCTGCATCTGATGGTCAATGGCGGCATGGTGACACCCGAGGATCTGCCGGTGGCGATCCGCAGCATGCCGCGCGAGACGGTGGCCGCGTCGTCCGGGCCGGTGGCCCCGGTCAATCTCACCGATATGGAAGAGCAGGCGATCCGGCGCACCCTGACCGCCGAAGAGGGCAATCTCACCCGCGTGGCCCAGGTGCTGGGGATCTCGCGCCCGACGCTTTACCGCAAGCTCAAGACCTATGGCATCAAACGCACTTACGAGTAAGCGCGCATAGAAAAGGCGCCACCGGGGGGAGCGTGGCGCCTTTTCCTGCCGCTTTTGTCTGGTCCGGGGGGCTGAGCCCCCGGATCGTGCCTTCAGGGAACGATCACGCCCCGGCCGGTAAAGCGACGGTTCTTGAAGTCGTCAATTGCGGTGTTGATGTCGTCGAGCTTATAGGGCGTGTAATGCATCTTCACCCTGCCGTCTGAGTTCAGCTCCATCAGCTCGACCAGTTCGGTATAGTCACCGACCAGGCTGCCGCCGATTTTGATCTCATTGGCGACAAGCTCCAGCGTCGGCACTTCGACCGTGCCGCCATAGCCCACGACGATGCATTCGCCGCCCTTGCGCAACAGCTTCCAGCAGATATTTTCCACCCCCAGCTCCCCCACGAAGTCGATCACCACATGGGCGCCACCGCCGGTGATTTCCTTCAGTTCGGCGATCAGGTTCGGGCCACCATCCAGCACCACATCGGCGCCCAGCTCTTTCGCCAGCAGCTGCGCGCCGGGTTCGCGGTCAATGGCGATCAGCCTTGCGCCACAAAGCTCGCGCAGAGATTGCAATGCGATATGGCCAAGGCCACCCACCCCCAGCACCGCGCACCAGGTTCCGGGCGCCAGCATCTTTGCCGCCCGCTTTGCCGCACGGTAGGCGGTGATGCCGGCATCGGCCATCGGCGCCACATCCAGCGGCATGATATCGGTGTTCAGCTTAATTAATGAACGTTCATTCGTTTTGAAATACTCGGCAAAACCACCATCCAGCCCGAGCCCCGGAAAGAGGCCATGATCGCAATACATATCATGGCCGTGATGGCAGTTCAGACAGACGCCGCAGGTGCGCAGCGGATGGCAGATCACCGCGTCACCCGGTTTCACCGTCTTGACGTTTGAGCCGACATCCTCGACCCAGCCGGCATTTTCATGGCCCATCACATAGGGCAGCAGGGTATTGTGCGGATCCATGATCGGCTTCCACACGCCTTCGATGATATGCAGATCGGTGCGGCACAGCCCCGCCGCGCCGACACGCACGATCACCTCATCGGGGGCAAGAATGGTCGGCGCCGGGATATCCTCGATCACCAGCTGCACATTCATCGCGGGATCATATTCGTAGAGTCTTGCGGCCTTCATGGCGCGCTCCTTGCCTTGGGATTGGGTTCCTGGGGGGAGGTCGGGCGGCCTACGGGGCCGCCCGTTTTTCTCACTGCCGGCCAAGCCGTTCTGATCCGCCGCCAAGCGCCGGTCCGGCCGTCGGATCGACATAGTCCTCGGCATGACCGATCAGGGTCTCGGTCGTGAGGATCAGCGCCGCGACCGAGGCCGCATTGGCCAGCGCCGAGCAGGTGACACGGACCGGGTCGACGATGCCGGCCTCGATCATGTCGCGGAACTTGCCCTGGGACGCATCGAAGCCGACGCCACTCTCTGACCGCACCACTTCCGCGATCACCGCATTCGGGTCAGACCCCGCATTCAGCGCGATCCGGGCCAGCGGCCGGGTCAGGACCGAGCGCACCAGCTCGATTCCCGCCGCCACATCGCCCGAAGCATCGGCCACGACCGCATCCAGCAACGGCGCGGTATGGGCCAGAGCCGAGCCGCCGCCGGGCACCACGCCCTCTTCGACCGCCGCGCGGATGGCGTAAAGCGAGTCCTCGATCAGCTGGATCTTGCGCTTTTGCTCCACCGGGGTAAGGCCGCCGGCATGGATCACCGCCGTGCCGCCCGAAAGTTTCGCCAGCCGCTCGCGCAGCTTGTCCTGTTCGATATTCGGCGGCGCGATGTCATATTGGCGCTGCACCTGGAGACGCCGCGCGGTGATCGCGCCCGCATCACCGGCGCCACCGATCACCGTGGTCTGGCTGGCCGAGGCCCGCACCTGCCGTGCCGCGCCCAGCTGTTCACGGGTGCCGTATTCGATCAGCGTGCCGATGGCGGCATCGACGATCGCATGGTTCTGCCAGAACGCATACCGCAGATCGCGCTCCAGCAGGAGATGGTTCTCCGGCTCTTTCAGCGCAGCCATCAAGAGCGAGTGGCCATTGCCGATATGGCGCGATTCATCCGACTGCACCGAAAGGAACACGGTCGGCAGCGCGTAGTCGCCGTTGCGGGCGGCTTCCGACGGCATGGCGACGAAAAGCGTGTTGGTGAAGGCGGTTTCCGCGACCACGGTCAGGTACATGCAGGCCGAGGTCATCACGTCGCCGGTGATGAAGCCCTCGCCAAACTGGCGGCCGATGGTGGTCGCATAGCATTTACCGAACGCTTCTTCGGTAATATCAAAGCCGGCCGGGTCGATATAGTTTTCCATATACCACTTCTTCAGGTTCATCTGAATGGTGGAATGGCGGAACTCGTCAACCATCTGCATGGTAAAACCGGTGCGCAGATCCTCACCCGGCGCGATCCGGGCAACCATCGCCATCGACCGCGCGGCCGAGATTTCCGGGAAGGGAATGATCGCGAGGAAGAGCTTCATCCACTCGACCCAGCGGGGCTCGACGTTGCGGAACATATCGCCGCGCAAAGCCGCGTCGAGCGCGCCGTAAACGCGGTTGTCTTTCTCTTCCTGCATCGGGAAGTAAGAGCGCAGCACCTGTTTCATCGGGTCTCGCGGCGCTTTGGCGATCTTGTAATCGGTCGGGAATGTCGCGGCTTCCTGAACATAGCTGGGGTTCCAGCCAAGGTCAGAGATCCGCTTCGTCGCTTCGCCGACCGAGATCCCGCGTTGCGCGGTGATCTTGTTGAGCGTCAGTTGCGTCATGCCATGAATCTCCTGATGTTGACGGTCGGGACTGGCGGTCCCTGCCGGTGGGCGGTTGATCCGCCCGGGTTTTCCGGCCGCTCCGCCTAGAGGACGGCTGGCCGGGTCAGGTCACGGCAAAGGTTCCGGGCAACGGGGCCAGGGGCAATAACGACAATGCGCAAGCGTGCTGCCGTTTCCCGGTGGCCTCGCTTCTCCTCCCATTCCTTCGTTCTTGTGGCGCCTTTCCGCATCGGAGAACCGCCTTATTGTGCCAGGGATACATGCAGAACCTGTGCCAGCTTTGGCCTCGCCCCGAAGATTTTTGCCAGACGGGTGCGCGACCTGAGGTAATGGATTGAAATATATGATTTTATTTTTTGCATAATTTTTGGGCCGGCTTTTTGCGGCCCCAGACCCGCGCCACCGGTCAGCGTAGCGTTTCGTTACAACTGTCACGCCGGTTCCGACCGGCGTTGCACAAATCTGTAACGCAGCGGGCGTTACACCCCTCATTTGCGCGATTCGGGACGATTTCATCTTTGTCAGAGTGCGGCAAATTTATGCGGCGCTGCAGCATGTAACGCGGCTGAAAAACTGTAATCACCCATTGGAAAGAAATGTTACATTCGTAACGGATGAACGTATTTTTCCCGTTTATATTCATCATCTTATCACCACATAGACTCTGTTTTCAGCCCCTCGCGGCTGTTACCATCGGCTGACTTGCCGGCACTGTCCGGTCTGATCGCCAAAGGCCTTTCCCATGTCAGACCCGATACACCCTGACCCGCTGCTTCCCGGCCAGAGCCCCTCGCGCGCAACGGCCGAGGCCATGCTGGCCCGCGCGCCGGATGACCTGGTCTTCACCATGCGCTTTCTCGGCCAGAGCCAGGAAATCCTGCACAGCCATTTCCGCGATTTCCTTGAGACCCGGCTGGCGCAGGCGGGTGTCACCCCCGAAAGCCATCCGCTGCTGCCCTTCTTCATCGACAGCCATGCGGTCGAACTGCGCGAATTTGTCACCACCGGCGTTTCTCTCGCGCGCAGCTTTCGCCTGGGCGAGATCGAGATCCTGACCGGTGACGTCGAGACACTGATGCGGGTCGATATCTGGGACGCCATAGCCGCCCATATCGACATTGCCGAGAAACGCTTCAGCGAGGGGATTTCCCGCGTCGTCTCCAGCCTGAACGCCGAAGAGGCCGAGCTGCGGCGGCTCAGATTATGACCGGATCAATGCATCCCACCCGGTTGCGCTGCGCCCGGCAGCAGACCCCAGATCGCCGCGATATCCTCGCGCATCTCGCGATGGGCGAAAGCGAGCAATCGTTCACGAACGCCGTCTTCCAGCCCCGCCAGTATCTCCTGAACCCGCGCGGCATCGGCGGGGGAGCCACCCTCAGCCGCCGCTTTGGTGGCCAGGGCAAGCGGATGACCGGCTCCGAATTCGGCCAACGCCGCGCGGCCAATGGCGGCAAGGAAACGGGTCTCGGGACTGGGCGTCTGCATATGCGGCTTCTGCTTGCGGCCGGGCATTGCGGCGGATCGGGCGGCGGATGGGGGCAAAGATGAGCAGCGAAAAGCGCAGCATGCAAGAGATTCTGTCGGACCAGTTCCGCATCACTGCCGAACTGAGCCGGATGACCGGCGAATATCACCGCCTTTTGCAGAAGGTCGCTGCCGCCGGCTTTGCGCGGCAGATGGCCGAGGATGATCCCGGCCCCGCTTTGGCCGAGGCGGAGCGCATTGAGATCGCCGCGAAACTGACCGCCGAGACCTGTGAATTGCAGGTCGAGGCGCTGGAAAAGCAACTCTCCGCCCTGGGGCGGGAACTCTCCGATCTGACATGAGGACATTGTAGATGAGCGACACCGCCACCCCGGAGGCGCCGGCCAGACCCGCGCCGCAACAGGCAGTCCAATCTCCGCTTTTCGATCTGCTGGCGCGCAGCTGGCAACTTGAGGCCGGCATTTCCGGCCTCGCTTTCGACGCCGCCGGCAAGATCGCCGGCTTCGCACTGGAAGATGGCCGCCTCGCCCTGATGGCGCTGGAGGATGCCGATGGCCCGATCAGCCGGATGCGGGTCGAGGCGGATTCCGGTCGCTCGACCATCCGGCCGCGTGAAAAGCCGGTGGCTCAGCCGGTGCTGACACCGGAGCTGGCCGATGGGGCGGCGATGCTGGCGGCCTCGGGCAGTATCGGGCTGATCGCCGCGGGGCGGGATGGGCGCATTCACCGCGTCACCCCGCGCGGCCAGGTGATCGCCATGACCGATAAGGCCAGCCCGATTTTCGCCATTGCCACGGATGGGGCCGGCAGGGTCGCCATTGCGCGCGACGGCCGCACCGATCTGCATGAGGAAGAGGGGATGGCGCGGCTGATCGGGCTGCTGACCCCTGGCCCGGCGCATGCGCTGGCCTTCGCCCCCGATGACCGCTCGCTCGCCGTGATGCTGGAAGAGACAGTGCTGATCGGCCAGCCGCGCCAGGGCTATGAAAGCCATCCGCTCGGCGGCAAGGGGCCATTGGGTTTCTCGGCCGACGGCGCCTGGGTTGCAGGGTCGAACGGCAAGGACGGGATATGGCTCTTGCGGCGGGCGGATGGCACCACCGCGCGGATCGGCAATTTCCGCGCCGCGCCCTCGGCAATCGCCTTCAGCAAAAGCGCCGGGGCGGTGTTTGCCTCGGGCGCCTTCCGCGCCGCCGGCTGGTCGCTGGCCGAGCCGCCGCTGGGCGACGGCCAGACCGGCAACCAGATGACCGGCAACCAGATGACCGGCGCGCTGAAGACCGGCCGCCCGGGCCTCGTGCTGATCGACAAACTCGCCGCCCATCCCCGCCGCGATCTGATCGCCCTCGGAACTGCCGATGGCGCCGTCTCCATCGCCCGGATCGGCCAGCCCGAGGAAATGCCGCTGCGCCATGCCGATGGCTCTGCGGTCACCGCGCTGGCCTGGTCGGCGGACGGTCTGCATCTCGCCATCGGCACGGCAGCAGGCTCGGCCGCGCTGGTGACCCTGCCCGAACAGCTCTTCAAATAAGGAAAGGATCCGACATGAGTGAAGCCCTGCAGAAACAAACGGATGAGGATGCCAGCAAGGATGCGTTCTTCGCCAGGATCGCCGAAATCTCGCAAGAGATGATCGCCGCCCATGGCAAGGATTTCGCGATGGGCACCCTGGTTCTGGCGGCGCGCTGGATCGCCAGCGACAAGATCAGTGCAGCGCCCGCCCCGCATTGAAGAGGCCGGGCCCGGAGGTGGCGCCCGCTGCCCCCGCTTCGACCGTCCCGGTCTGGGCCGCGCCCTGACCGACCATTGCCCATCGCATCTGGTCGAGCAGAATATCGCGCGACCCGGCCGAAAAGCCCAGCAACCGCGCCTCCGGCGCCCCGACCGCGGCGATCATCGTGAGATCCTCCTCCAGCCCGATATCAATCAGATGCGCCCAGGCGCAAAGCTCGTGCAGGCGGTGCGTCACGAATTCCAGACAGTCCCGCGCGACCGGATTGGCCGGCCAGGCGGCGTCACGTCCGCGTTCCCCCTGGCCCAGCGGAGAGCTGTGAACCGCCGAGCCCAGCAATGTCAGCACCTCGCGCCGCCAGCGACCATATTCGCTCTGATCGGAATGATCGAGGCCGATGGCGTAAAGCTTTTCGGCCACCAGCCGGAAGGCGCGCCCCCCCGCGATATGGCGGCGCCAGAAGTCATTCGCCTCGTCAGCGCTGTGGCAGGCGACAAATTGCTGCGCCAGTTTTCTGCGCAGCAAAAGCGCCAGCAGCATATCGACATCCTCGGAAACCGAGCGCGCCAGCTGCAACGCCGGCACCGCCAGTTCCGAGAGCACAAGCAGCCGGATCGCCGATACCGTCTCGATCACCCGCCCGCTGAGGATATGCAGCGCGCAGAACTGATCCCGCGCGAGCCGCAGCCCTTCAAGCCGCATACCGGCCCCGGCGGCACGGTTCAGCGCCATGACCCAGATCAGCGCCTGGTCAAAGAGGCAAAGACGGTCATGCGCGCGACTGTCGGCCTCGGGCCGCTCGGTCGCGGGCAGCGGGCGAAAGCCCGGCAGGTCCCGGATACATTCGCCCCAGAGCTTGTCGAGATCATGCCCGCGCGCGGACCACATCTGCCGCAAACGCGCCGCGAGCTGCGGCGACATTTCGCGGTAGAAACGTTCAGGTCCAATGGGTTGATCAAATGCCCGATGCGCCAAGGCGGCTCCTCCCCGAAAGGTAAGACAGCATGACGGTAGCCTCACGCCTGACGCAAAGCCAGCGCCAAACGCTGGGCTTCCGCCAGATCCAGGCGGTGAACCTGCTGCGGCTCTCGAATGAGGACCTGACGGCAGAGCTGTCTCGCCGCGCCGCAGCGAACCCGTTTCTGCGGTTACGGCTGCCGGCTGGCAATGCGGGTGAAACCGGCGAAGAGGGCAGCGCGCCGGATGGTCTTTACGCGCATGTGATGGCGCAATTGCGTATGATTGCCGCAGCGCGGGCGGATGAGGCGCTCTCCATGGCCTTTGTCGAGGCGCTGGACGGCAATGGCTGGCTGGACCGGCCGCTGCCCGCAATTGCCGCTGCCGCCGGGCGCTCGCTGCGGGAGGCGGAGTATATACTTGCTGCATTGCAGCACGAACTGGAGCCGGCCGGCCTTTTCGCCCGGGACCTTGCCGATTGTCTGCGCATCCAGGCGCGGGAGCGCGGTCAGCTGAACGCTGCGATGGAGGCGGTTCTGCGCCATCTTGACCTGGTGGCAACGGGACCAGAGGCGGTGGCCAGGGCAGCCGGTCTGGCCATCGGGTTGGTGCAGACCTGCCTCGCGCAGATCCGGCGGATGGATCCGCGCCCGGGCCTCGCCTTTGGCGGCAGCACCGCCCCGATCCGGGCGCCGGATGTGATCGTCTCGCGCGCAGCAACCGGCTGGCAAATCGACTTGAACCGCAGCACGCTGCCGGTGCTGAGCCTCGCGCCGCGCGCACAGGCCGGCGCCGCCCTGCGCGCCGTCCGGGCCGAAGCGGAATGGATCGCCTCGATTGTAGAGCGTCGCAACCGAACGGTGCTGGCAGTGTCTCGGGCAGTTTTGCTGCGGCAGCGCGGCTTTCTTGACCATGGACCCGGCGCGATCAGGGCACTCAGCCGGTCGGAAATCGCCGCCGGGCTGGGGCTGCATGACAGCACGGTCGGTCGGGTGGCCCGCGATCTGCTGGTCGAAACGCCGCATGGGATGCGGACTTTGTGCAGCCTTTTTTATAGCGGGCCGTCGCGCGGGGGCGGCATGGCGGGTTCGGCGATCCGGCACCGGCTGGGCCAGATCATCGCGGGCGAAGACCCCGAGGCCCCGCTGGGCGATGCGGCTCTGGCGGAAATGCTGCGCAGCGAAGGCTTACCGCTGGCGCGGCGAACCGTCGCCAATATCGGGAAGAGCTGGGAATTCCGATCCGCAGTCAGAGGTTGCGCGGCCGAAGTGATGCCTGGGGCTGATCACCCAGATGTTTGTAGATCGTGGTGCGCGACATGCCAAGCGCCCGCGCCGCCAGCGAGACATTGCCCTCATGGCGCTGCACTGCAGCGCGGATCGCTTCGCACTGGCTTTCCTTCCAGGGAACGCCCGCGCATTGGTTGCAGCATTCGGCCTCCTCCGGCGCCCCATCCGGCGGCAAGAGCGGGTCAAGGTCGCGCAGCTCCAGCACCTCATCGGCGCAGGTCAGCATGGCCTGGATGATGGTGGCGCGCAGCTCATGCAGATTGCCGGGCCAGTCATGTGCCCCCAGCCGCGCCAGCGCCGGATCGGAAATTCGCGCCTCGTGCCGCACCGTGCGCGCGAAGCGCGAGGCCAGCGCCGCCAGATCGCTGCGTTTGCGCAGGGGCGGCAGCTCCAGCCGGAACCCTTCCAGCCGGTAGCGAAGGGCCGGCAGCAGCCCCGCCAGCCCATCCGCTTCGCTGGTCACGCTGACCAGCCGCAGATCGCAGCGGATCAGCGCGCCGGTCCGGGGCTGGCGGTATTCGCCGCTATCCATCACGGCGGCCAGCGCCGCCTGCACCATCTGCGGCAGCGCCGTCACCTCATCAAGCAGCAATGTGCCGCCATTCGCCTGCTGCAACAGCCCCGGCTGCCCCTCCGCGCCCAGCAGCTGCGGCAGATCGGCGTCGCCCGGCATCCGGCCATCCAGCACGACAAGCGGCCCCTGCCGCCCCATCGCCGCATGGGCCAGCCGCGCGATCAGCGCCTTGCCGGTGCCGGTCTCGCCGCTGATCGCAATCACCACGCCACGCCGCGCCGCATCGGGCAGCGCCTGAAGCCGCTGCCACAGCGCCGCATCCTCGACCACCACATCGCGAAAGAGGTTCCGGGCTGGCGCCTCCTCGACTGCCACCGGACGGAGCCGCCGCGCCAGCGCGAAACTCGCCCGGTTCGCCACCGCGCGCAAAGACACGGCCGATCCGATCCGGTCGCGGATGCGCAGCGTCTCTCCCTCGGCCAGACGGCGCTGGATCGCGGCGAAAGGCTGTTCAAAAATGCGGTCGAAGCTCTCCCCCATCAGGCGCGGGAAACCGGTCAGGAACATCTCGCCCTTGCGGTTGATCGCCGTGACGGTGAGGTCTTCGCCCAGGACCAGCATCCCCATCGACAGCGTGCCGAGATATTCCGGACGCGGGTGGAATTGCAGCACGATGCTGCGATCATGGCGGGCGCGGATCAGACTGTTCTCGATGCTCGACGCCGACATCTGCACCAGGGCCGCCGTATGTTGCTGCCTGACCGCCGACATCGAGGACGCATCCAGCACCCCGGCCAGCCGCCCCGCCCCGTCAAAAATCGGCGCGGAGATGCAGGAGACATCGCCATGGGCGCGCAAAAAATGCTCGCCGCCATAGACCTGGGCGGGGCGCCCCGTCGCGATACAGACCCCCATCGCATTGGTGCCGCGCAGTTCCTCGCTCCAGACCGAGCCGGGGATCACCTGGGCGCCGGCCTCGGTCTCGGCGAATTGCGGGTCATGCATGGTGTCCAGCACCACCCCCTCGGGCGAGCCGAGCGCGATCATAAAATTCGACCCCGCAATCTGGTCGAACAAGAGTTCCAGTTCCGGCCGCGCGAAGCGGATCAGATCGGCATGCATCTGACAGGTCGCGGTGAATTCGGTGGAGGACTGGATCAGCCGCCGGCTCCGCTCCAGCGGATCAAGGCCATGCGACAGGCTGCGCAGCCAGCTTTCCGTGATATCCCCGGGCAGCGCACCGCCGGGAAAACGCCCTTGCGTTTCAAGCTGATGGCGGGCACGGGTCAGCGCCGAAGTCTGCATATCCATGGCCGAGGCCCCTCCCCCGGGCTTTGTCCATCACGACCGCCCGGCCTGTCTCCCCACAGGCGCGTCAGCTTTGGGAAAGCCTAAGGGTCCGGGGTTCTCTGTCAATCAAAGCCTGTGATTCGCCTGATATTGTCCAGTTTCTGAACACTCCCTCCGGCCCGGCACCCATCCCGGAACCCTGCACCCCCGCTGTTCAGACCCTGAACAGGCTCCACCGCCGTTTCGTTCATTTCGCGAACGGCTGCCGGCGCAGCATCGCCTTTATTTGCCCCCGCCCTCCCCGGTGGGGAAAGTGCCTCTCACCGCCGGGGAGGGCGGTATCCGAGGAGGCACCCCGACCATGAAAGCACAGGTTCTTCATACCTATGATCCCGCTCTGACCGCCCCCCAATGGGTGCGCGGCGAAGAGGTGGCCGATCCGAAGATCGTGAAATCGAATGACGTGATCATCCGCATCGGCGGCGCGGGTGTCTGTCGCACCGATCTCCATATTATCGAGGGCATCTGGCGTCCCCATACCGACCCCTCGGGCACCGCCCTCCTGCCTCTGATCATGGGGCATGAGAATGCCGGCTGGATCGAAGAAGTCGGGCCGGAGGTCGAGGGGTTCAAAAAGGGCGATCCGGTGATCGTCCATCCGAAAGTGACTGGGGGCACCTGTATCGCCTGCCGGCGTGGCCATGACATGCATGGGGAGGGGAAGTTCCCCGGCCTCGACAGCAATGGCGGTTACGCCGAACTGCTGCATACCTCGGCCCGGAACCTGATCGCGCTGCCGAAGACGCTGGCTCCGAAAGACGTTGCACCCTATGCCGATGCAGGGCTGACCGCCTACCGGGCCGCAAAAAAGGCGGCGCAGCAGCTTTTGCCGGATCAGGCGGCGGTGGTGATCGGAGCGGGGGGGCTTGGCCATATCGGCATCCAGGTCTTGCGGGCGATGTGCGCAGCCCGGATCATCGTGGTCGACACCTCGGACGCCTCGCTGTCTTTGGCCGCCGAACATGGCGCCGACCATCTGATCAAGGCCGATGGCGGCGAGGTCGATGCGGTGCTCGCGCTGACCGGCGGCAAGGGGGCGGAAGCCGTCATCGACTTCGTGGGCGAAAAGGGCACCACGAAGAAGGGTCTCGATATGACCCGCGCCATGGGGAGTTACTACGTCGTCGGCTATGGCGAGGATATCCGCGTCCCCACCGTTGATATGGTGATCACCGAGAAGAACATCATCGGCAATCTGGTCGGCACCTGGGCCGAACTGACCGAGCTGATGGCGCTCGCCGATCGCGGCCTCGTGGAACTCGCGACGAAACATTACCGGCTCGATCAGGCGAATGAGGCGCTGCAGGACCTGCATGCCGGCCGGATCCGCGGCCGCGCCGTGCTGGTGCCGTAAAGGGCGCCCGACCAAACGCAACAGGACTCTGGGAGGAAGTCATGACCGCAGGAACCACGTTGAAACGGGGCTTTCTGGCCACGACCGCACTGGCACTGACCGCCGGCGGGGCTCTGGCCGAGGATTACTCAAAATACGGTATCAAAGAAGATGTGCCGGGGATTTGCAGCTATGCGTCCATTGATGCCAAGGATTATTCCGGCCGCACGCTGAACGTCATCACCCATGCGATCCCGGTGATCGGAGAGCCGACCGCGCTGCACGCCCAACAGTTTCAGGAGCTGACCGGCGCGACGGTGAATGTCGTCCATGTCCCCTTCGGCGATCTGTTCCAGCGCGTGATGATCCCGTTCCAGACCCGGCAGGCCGCCTATGACGTGCTGTTCTACGCCTCGCTCTGGATCGGCGATTTCAACCCCTATCTTGCCGAAGTGCCCGCGGAGTACCAGCAGGTTTCCGGCATGGAATCCGTGACCGCCACCTATCGCGGCATCGCCTCCTGGGGGGATCGCATGCTGCAATATACGATGGATGGCGACCGGCATTACCTGAAATACCGCGCGGATGTGTTCAACAGCCCCGAGGCCCAGGCGCTGTTCAAAGAGAAAACCGGCCGCGATCTGACCGTCCCCGCCACCTGGGAAGAGTATAACGAGGTCGCCGCCGCCTTCACCAATACCGACTGGGATGGCGATGGCGCGCCGAATTTCGGCACCGCCGAGGTCACCAAACGCGACGACCTGATGTTCTCGGCCTTTATCAGCCGTGTCGCGCCTTACGCGAAACATCCCGATGTGAAGGGTGGCTTCTTCTTTGACCTTGAGACCATGACCCCGCTGGTCAACTCGCCCGGCTGGGTGCGCGGGCTGGAGCTGTTTGTCGAGGCCCAGGCCTCGATGCCGCCCGGCGGCACCTCCTTTGGGCTGGGCGACGAGATCTTTTCCTTCGGCGGCGGCCAGACGCTGATGTCTTACAGCTGGGATGACGCCTTCATCCAGGCGATGCAGGAAGACAGCCCGATCCGCAACAAGGTCGCCGCTGCCATGCTGCCCGGCGCGCGCGAGGTCTGGAACCGCGAGACCGGCCAATGGGACACGTTCGACGAGCCGAACCGCGTCGCCTATGTCACCTGGGGTTGGACCTCGGCAGTGGCGAAGGACAGCCAGAACCAGGATATGGCTTTCGATTTCCTGTGCTTCTTTGCCAATGAGGGGAACACGGAATCCGATCTCCAGATCGGGCGTTTCGGCATCAACCCCTATCGCGACAGCCATTTCGATCCGGCTTTCTATGAGGCGGAACTTGGCTGGGACAAGGCGGTGGCCGAGACCTATACCACCACCCTGAAAGGCATCGACACCGCGCCGAACCAGGTCTTTGACCTGCGGGTGCCCGGAGTGGGGGAATTCATGTCCTCGCTCGCCGCCGGGGTCGCCCGGGCGCAATCGGGCGAACAGACGGCCCAGGCAGCGCTTGACGGTGTTGCCGCGGAATGGACCGCTATCGTGGAACGTATCGGTGCCGACCGGGTCCGCGAGGCCTATGCCAATGTGGTAGCCCTGGAAGACCGCTGATCGCGGCTGACCGCAACCGGAGGGCCGTGCCCGGCCCTCCGCTTTTGCATATCCGGCCAGCCATCCAGTGCTCCGCATCCCGTCGGAACCAGACAGCCAGCCGTCCCTGCCACGAGGAGCGCCATGTACCGCCAGAAATACATCTTCCTGCTGCCCGGCCTGCTGGTGCTGATCGCGGTGATCCTGTTCCCGCTCCTCTTCACCATCCGCGTCAGCTTTTCCTCCTGGGATGTCTACAATCCGGGGCTGAACAATGCCGGCGGCGCGATGTATGCCCGCATGTGGGAAGATGCCCGCTATTGGGAGGCTTTGTGGCGCCTCTCGCTGCTGTCCGTTTCGACCGTGCTGATCCAATATGTGCTGGGTTTCGCGCTGGCGCTGCTCGTGTGGCGCGAGATCGCCGCGCGGCGCTTCTTCCGGGTGCTGTTCCTCGTGCCGATGATGACGACGCCGGTGGTGATGTCGGTGATATGGCGGACGATCTTCCATGAAAGCCTCGGGCCGCTGAACCCGATCCTGAACGCCATCGGCATCGGCGCGCAGCCCTGGCTGTCGCAACCGGGCTTTGCCTTCGCCGCCGTGATGATTGTCGAGATCTGGCAATGGACGCCCTTCATGTTCCTTCTCTTGCTTGCGGGCCTTCTGTCGCTGCCATCCGAGCCCTATCTCGCCGCGAAAGTCGATGGTGCCGGGCCGATCCGCACCTTCCTTTCTGTGACCTTCCCGATGATGGGCGCCATATCCGTGGGTGCCATCCTGATCCGCGCGATCGAGGCGTCAAAGATCATGGAAACGGTCTATGTCCTGACCTCGGGCGGCCCGGGAACCTCAACCGAAACAGTAAGTTACTACATCTATATCCGGGGGATGCGTGATTTCCAGATCGGCTATTCGGCGGCCCTGTCGCTGACCTATCTGATCATCATGGCGGTGGCTCTGACCCTGATCGCGAAAGCCCTGATGCGGCTGATGGTGCGGGGGGCGAATGCATGAAAACGCTGTATCTCGCGCTGAAATACCTTGCCGTAACGCTCTGGTCAGCCTTCGTGATCTTCCCGTTTCTCTGGATGCTCTCGACAAGTTTCAAAACCTCGAACGCCGTCACCGGTGGCGCGACCTGGCTCCCCTGGGCGCAGTTTGAACCCTCGCTCGCCGGCTGGAAGTCGCTGTTCGGCGGCGCGGGCGGCATCAATATCGTGAAGCCTTACATCAACTCGGTCATCGTCACCGGCTCGGCCTCGGTGATCGCGCTGGTGCTGGGAACGCTGGCCGCATACGGGTTGTCGCGCTTTACCTTCCGCGCCGGGCCGCTGCGCAACGGGGACATCACCTTCTTCTTCATCTCGCAGCGGATCATGCCGCCCATCGTGCTGGCGATCCCGTTCTTCCTGATGCTGCGCTGGCTGGGGCTGCTCGACAGCCTTGCGGGGCTGATCCTCGTCTATGTTGCAGCCCTGATGCCGATCGCGGTCTGGGTGATGGTGGATTTTTTCAACACCATCCCGCGCGCCCTGGATGAGATGGCCTGGATGGATGGCTGCACGCCGGTGACCACCTTTTTCCGGGTGATCCTGCCCAATGTGCTTCCGGGCCTGGTGGTCGCGGGGATGTTCTGCCTGATCTTCGGCTGGAACGACTTCTTCTTTGCCTTCACGCTGACTTTTACCGAGACACAGCTGCTGCCGGTCTCCATCGTCGCGCTGAACTCTTCCGTCACGCCCTGGTGGTCGCTTTCCGCCGCCGCCATCGTCTCGGTCGCGCCACTCGCGGTCCTGGCCTTCGTGGTCGAGCGTTTCCTCGCGAAGGGCGGCCTGGCCGGGGCGGTGCGCTGATGCTGAGCCTCTCAGACCTCACCCTCACAGAATCCGGCGTGCCGCATCTGGCCGGGATCAGCCTTGCATTCAGACCCGGGCTGACCACACTGCTGGGCCGCACCGGCGCCGGCAAGACCACGCTTTTGCGCGCGATTGCCGGGCTGGCGCAGCCCACCGGGCAGATCCGTTTCAACGGCGAGGACTGGTCGCGCCTGGCCCCCTGGCAGCGCCCGGTCGCGATGGTGACGCAGCAATTCATCAACTACCCGCATCTGAATGTGCTGGATAACCTCGCCTTCCCGCTGATGCGGCGGGGCGAGGCAAAGGCGGCAGCGCGCGAGACCGCGCGCGATATGCTGGGCCGGGTGGGCCTGTCGCAAATGGCCTCCCGCCGCCCGTCCGAACTGTCCGGCGGCCAGCAGCAGCGCGTCGCCATCGCCCGCGCTTTGGTCAAGGGCGCCCCGATCCTCTTGCTGGATGAGCCCTTCGTGAACCTCGACTACAACCTGCGCGAGGGGATGCGCGAGGAACTCTCCGCCCTGCTGCAAGCCAGCGGCACCACGGTGATCTATGCCTCGACCGACCCGCGTGAGGCGCTGCGGATGGGCGATCAGGTCGTGCTGATGGCCGAGGGCCGGGCGCTGCAATCGGGCGCACCGCGCGCGGTCTTCGCCGCGCCGGAAACGCTGGATGCGGCGCGGGTGGTCAATGACCCGCCGGTCAATCTGCTGGGGGCTGCGGTCAGCGACACGACCCTTGTGCTGGACCATCTCGGCCCTGCACCCCGCGATCTGCTGCCCCCCCTGCCGCCTGGCCGCTACACCCTGGCGCTCAGGGCGGAAGACATCCGCCAGGGCGGCAGCCTGATGACCCGCGTTGCCCTGACCGAGGTTTCCGGCTCGGAAACCGTCACCCATCTCGATGCGGGCGGGCAGCCGCTGGTGATGCTGGAGCGCCAGGTGGCTGAGCATGCCCTTGGCAGCAGCCTCGTGGTGACACCCGATTTCAAGGCGGCCCTGATCTATGGGCCGGATGGCAGGCTGATTGCGAAAGGGGGCCGGAATGGCTGAGATCCGGCTGGAGACCCTTGCCCATCGCTACAGCCCGGGCGGCACCTATGCGCTGAAGCCGCTGGATATGATCTGGCGCTCGGGGGGGACCTATGCGCTGCTCGGCCCCTCGGGTTGCGGCAAATCAACGATGCTGAACATCATCTCGGGTCTCATTCGCCCGTCTGAGGGGCGGGTGCTGTTTGACGGCCAGGATGTGACCGCTTTCGACACCGGGCGGCGCAGGATCGCCCAGGTGTTTCAGGTGCCGGTGATCTATCGCTCGATGACGGTGGGGCAGAATCTTGGCTTCCCGCTGGTTTGCCAGGGGGTGCCCGCCGCGCATCGCCGTAAAAGGGTCGAGGCGATTGCCGAACGTCTCGGTCTGACCGGCGCGTTGAACCGCCCCGCCAATGCGCTGACGGCGGATCAGAAACAGCTGGTCTCGCTGGGGCGCGGCCTTGTGCGCGACGATGTGGCGGCGATCCTGCTGGATGAGCCGCTGACCGTGATCGACCCGCAGCAGAAATTCGAGCTGCGCCGCATCCTCAAGGAAATAAACGCGGAATTCGGGGTGACCATGGTGCTGGTGACACATGACCAGACCGAGGCGATGACCTTCGCCGAAGAGGTGATCGTGATGAATACCGGCGAGGTGGTGCAGGCCGGCAGCCCCCGAGACCTGTTCGAGCGCCCGCTGACACGGCATGTCGGCAGTTTCATCGGCGCACCGGCGATGAATTTCCTGCCCGCCACCGCGCAGGGGGGCGCGGCAGTGGTGCCGGGCACCGGGCTTTCCATGCCGCTGCCGGAAGGGGCCGGAAGCGCGCTGAGCCTTGGCTTCCGGCCCGAACATGCGCGCCTCGCCACAGCGGATGCCATACTGTCGGGCACCGTCACCCGCCTGTGGTTCGAAGGGCTGGATGAGATCATTGCGATCCGCCATCCGGCGGGCGAAATCCGGCTGCGCGCACCCGCCGGCACCGGGCTCGTGCCCGGCGATACCGCCGGCATCGCGCTGGATCCGGGGCGGCTGCGGCTATACCTTGATGACCGGCTGATGGCCTGAGGATCAGGCCTTCGCCGCCACCTCGCCCACCTGCCACAGCCCTACGGGCGGCGTGCCATTGATCGCGTGGTCGCCGATCACCCGCTCTTTGAAGATCGCAGGATTGTGCTGCGCGATGGTGCGGCTGTTCCGCCAGTGCCGGTCAAGGGCAGCATCGCGGTCGGTGGCCGAGGCGCCAAGCGCATCGAAGAACTGCGTCGCCGCTGCCGGCACCAGCTGGCTTGCCAGCGCCTGGGCGCGGCCCGCATCAAGCTCGGCCCGGATGATCAGCACCTCAGCCGGCGCCCCGGTGCTGAGCGCCTCATAAACCGCATCAAGGCTGCGGGCCGAGGCCAGCACCGCCGCCTCTACCGCGAAAGCGGTGACCGAAAGCCGCCCGATCACCTGCTGGATCTGCGGATCTTCGGCCGGCAGTGCGGCGCTGGCATGGCTGAAACCGCGCCGCCGCGCACGCACCGCCCCGGCGCCGTCGCGCAGGGTGGCGCGGGCGATGCCGGCCTGGGTGATATTCAGGATCAGCTGGTAAAAGGCGGTCTGATAGGTGAATCGCGCGCGGAACGGCACCACCTGATCCGCCGTCAGCCGCACCGCCTCAAACCGCGTGGTGCCGCTGCCGGTCAGGCTTTGACCAAAGCCCTTCCAGTCATCCACCCGCGTCACGCCCGCCGCCTTTGCCGGCACCAGCGCGATCACATCGGCGCCGGTCTCACCGTCGCGGGCGAAAACGTCGATCCAGTCGGCAAAAAGCGTGCCGGTCGAGTAGAATTTCTGCCCCGACAGCAGCCAGCCCCCTGCCCCATCCGGGCGCAGACGGGTCTGCACCTCGCCCTGCGCATTGCCCAGCTCGGTCCAGGCGCTGCCGAAGGTCTCCCCCGCAGCAAAGCGCCGGAGCCAGGGCGCGGCTTCGTCTGCGGGGCGGTTCAGCGCATCCTCGACCATCGAGACATGCGCGCGCAGCGCCTGGGGGATATTGGAATCCGCCTCGGCCAAGTCGATCAGCAGCCGCGCCTGAACGGTGATCGAAGCGCCATCGCCACCATGGGCCTGCGGCACCCGGATGCGGGTGAAACCAGCCTCTTTCAGCCATGCAATCGGCTCATGCGGCAGGGTGCGGTTAGTCTCGCGCGTGACGGCCCCTTCGGCGATGCGGTCGAAAACCGGCTGAAAGCGGGCAGAGAGCGCAGCGTAATGCGCCGCTTCATCCTGTCCATCCGCGATATATGAATAAGTGTTCATCAATGTCGTCCCTCTCGCCGCAACCCATAGCTCAGCGCCAGCACAGCAAAGACGAGGACGCCAATCCCGACCTGTTGCCAGTAGAAATTCCACCCGATCAGCAAGAGCCCGTTCCGGACCACACCCAGCAGCAAAACGCCGATCAGCGTTCCATGCACCGAGGGCCGCCCGTCGCGCCTCAGCGTCGTGCCGATGAACGCGGCGCCAATGGCATCCAGCAGATAGCCATTCCCCGACATCGGGATGTAAGAGCGCACCGTCGCGGTCAGAAGGATGCCGGCAATGCCGCTGAGAAGCGCTGCGATCAGCCAGACGCGGGCCAGAACAAAGGTGGTGCTGATGCCGGAATAATGCGCAGCCTCGGGGGCGGCGCCGATGGCCGAAATCTCGCGCCCCAGCCGCCCGCGATGCAGGATCACAAAGGCCAGCGCCGCCACCAGCGCCAGCACGATCACCGGGGTCGGAATGCCCAGCAGATCGGACCGCCCGATCGCCCCCAGCACATCGGCGTAAGAGCGGTTGCCCAGATAGATCGGGCTGCCGCCGCCGGTCAGCAGCCTTTGCGCCGACTGGCCGATGAACAACAGCGCAAGCGTGGCAAGGAACGGGTTCAGCCGCAGCCTGGCGATCAACAGCACATTGACCGCCCCCACCACCAGGGCCGCCGCCAGCCCCAGACTGATCGCCAGCGGCGCGGCGATTGCGGCGGTCAGCGCGAAGGCGAAGCCAAAGCCCGCCGCATCCAGCGCCACGCCGGTCGAAAGGTCGATGCCGCCGGATTTCACCACAAAGGTCATGCCGATGGCGACCACGCCCAGGATGGCGACATTGTTGACAAGGATGTTCTTCAGATTGCCGGCGGTCAGGAAGGCCGGGGCGGAAAGCGCAAAGAACAGGAACAGCCCGGCAAAGGCGATCAGCAGGGCCGATGCCGCCAGTCTCTCGCCGATCAGCCCGGCGCGGGGCAATGCGATGCTCATGTCTCAGCCCCCTTTGCGGCGGTTCAGCGCGGTGGCGGCGACCACGGCAAGGATCAGCGCGCCCTGGACGCCCGAGACCCAGTTGCTCGACAGGCCCTTCAGCTGGAAGCCGTTGGACAGGAAGCCGATGAACAGCACCGCAATCAATGTGCCGGCAACAGTCGGCACTCCGCGCCGGGAAAACACCGTTCCCAGCAAGGCCGCGGCAAGGATCGAGAGCAGCATCTCGCCGGTGCCGGTCGAGGAGGCCGACAACCGCGAAACGCTGAGAATGGCGGCGAAGGCGGCGGTGAAGCCGGCCACCGCATAGCTGCCCAGGATCAACCGTCCCACGGAGACGCCGGCGGCGCGCGCGGCTTCGGGGTGACCGCCGGTCGCATAGAGGCGCAGGCCCGGCGGGCTGGCATGGAGGATAACAGCGGCGAGAGTGCTGACCAGGATCAGCACCCAGGTCAGGCTGGACAGGCCAAGGAAACTGCCGGCGGAAAGCACATTCAGGATCGGTGATGTCGCTGGGATTACCGTGTTTTCGGTCAGAACCAGCTCCAGGCCGCCGACGATATTGCTCATGGCCAGGGTCGCCAGCAGCGGCAGGATGCCAAGCCGCACCACCGCCAGCCCGTTCACCACGCCGACCAGCATGCCCGCGCCCAATGTGGCGGCCAGGGCGGCAGGTTCACCCCAGCCGGCGCGCAGCGCGACCGCGAAGATCGCGGCGGAAAGCCCCATATTGGCCGCCAGCGACAGGTCGATGCCGCCGGTCTGCACATCCGATCCGCCGGTCAGGATCACCAGCGCCATTGCCAGCGCAAGGATCCCCGGGATCGCCGATTGCTCGATCACATTGAGGATGTTCCAGCTGGTAAAGAACCCTCGTGTCGTGACCGCAAAGCCGATGAAGACCAGCGCCACCGTGGCCAGCGCGACCAGCCTTGTCACATCGCCGCCGGAAAGCGTGGCGGTCCAGGCCCTGACCCGGCCCGGTCCAGGCCCCGGCAGAGTAATTTCGGTTTGCGCCAGCGTCATCACGCGGCTCCTTTCATATTGGGTCCGGGCAGATGAGGGGTGGCACCGCTTGCGGCGGCCAGCATCAGTTCCGGGCGCAGGGTCTCGCCCTCGAACCGCCCGGCAATGCGACCGCGATGGATGATCAGCGCCCGGTCACAAAGACCCGCAAGTTCCAGCAGGTCGGATGACAGCACGATCACCGCCGCACCCTCGGATGCCAGCCGGTTCAGCACGGTGTAGATCTCGACCTTGGCGCCGACATCGACGGCGACGGTCGGCTCATCCAGCAGATAGACACGGGCGCCCGAGGACAGCCATTTCGACAACACCACCTTTTGCTGATTGCCGCCCGACAGCGCCGCGACTTTCTGATCCGGCCCGGTGGTGCGGATCGAAAGATCGGCGATACCACGCCCGGCAAGGCTGCGTTCAGAGGAACGGCTGACAAGGCCCAGACGGCTGAGCAGCCCGAGATTGCCGAGCGTGATATTCTCGCGGATCGAATGCGAGACCGAGACCCCCTGGCGGCGCCGGTCCTCGGGGACCAGCACGACGCCCCGGCTGACGGCCGCGCGCACCGATCCCGGCGCATAGGGGCGCCCCTCCAGCGTGACCCGTCCATGATCGGCGGGGGCAAGCCCGAACAGCGTCGCAAGGATTTCTTTCGCCCCCGATCCAAGCAGGCCGGAAATGCCCAGGACCTCGCCTGCGCGCAGTTCGAAACCCACATCCGAAAAGGCACCGTCGCGGCCAAGGCCCTCGACCTTCAGCACAACGGCGCCGGGCGCGTGGCTGCGGCGGGGGTAAAGCTCGCCCACCTCGCGATTGACCATTTCGGTGACGATTTCGGGGATCGAGGTGCTGGCGACCGGATGCGAGGCCACATGGCGGCCGTCGTGGAAGACGGTGACATGGTCACAGATCTCTTCGATCTCATCCATGTAATGCGAGATGAAAAGGATGCTCAGCCCGCGAGACCGCAGGTTGCGCAACACGCTGAACAGACTTTCGACCTCGCGCCGCACCAGGGCGGCGGTCGGCTCGTCCAGCACCAGAACCCGCGCATCCGAGGCCAGCGCGCGGCTGATCTGCACGATCTTCTGTTCCGCCGCCGAGAGGTCGCGGATCAGCCGGTTGCCGGGGATATCAAGCCCGAAATGCCGGCGGATCAGCGCTTCCGCCTGGCGCGTGGCGCGGCGCCCATTGTAGAAGGGGCCGAATTTCGGCTCCTGCCCCAAAGCGATGGCCTCGGCGACGGTGGCGGTCGGCACCAGCAGCCGGTCCTGGTGGATGAAATGGATGCCGCGCCGCTCCATCTCCTCGGGGCTGGGATGGCTGACGGCTTCGCCGAACACCTGCACCAGACCCGAGCCAGGATCGGCCTGTTCGATCCCGGCAAGAATGCGGATGATGGTCGACTTGCCGGCGCCGTTCTGGCCGACAAGCCCGTGGATCTGCCCCGGATGCAGCACCAGATCCGCGCCGCGCAAAGCCTGCGAGGCGCCATAGGTTTTCACAATGCCGCGAAGCTCGACAGCGGGTTGGGAGGCGGGCAGGCGGGGATCCGGTGCTTTGGTCATGGCGCGCTCAGTCGGTTGCCGGCAGGGTCGGGATGACCTCGTCCGCATTCTTCTTGGTGACGATGATGCCGGGAACAAAGGTCACCGGCGGCACGGTCTCGCCGTTCAGATAGGCGGCGACGTTGCGGGCCGAGACCTTGCCCATCTCGACCAGCTGCTGCACCACGACGGCGCCGCCGGCGCTTTCCGGATCGGCCACCTGGTCAAGGAAATCCGGACTGCCATCGACGCCATAGGTATAAATCCCCTTGCGACCCGAGGCGTCGATCGCCTGTGTGGCGCCGATCAGCGGCACATCCCAGCAGGACCAGACGGCGCTGATATCGCCCTCATTGGGGTATTTCGTCAGCATATCCGTCACATCGGAATAAGCGCGCTGCGCGGTGTTCGGGATCACGTCTCGCAGTTCCGGCTCGATCACGGTGATCTCGGGGAAATCTTTCAGAACATAGCGGAACTGGTCATAGCGGATGCGGCAGGGCGGCACCGAATAGAAGCCGTTGAAGACCAGCACATTGCCTTTGGCGCCGATGTCATTCACCAGTTGCAGCGCCAGCGCGGACCCCAGCCCGTAATTGTCCGAGGCCACCACATTCACCGCCGCTTTCGAGGTGGTGTCGATGGTGAAAAGCGGAATGCCGGCCTCGGTCACTTTCGCAAGCCAGGGCTCCAGCACCTCAAGATTGCCGAGGATCTCGATCACCGCATCCGGTTTCTGCGCGATCAGCGTCTGGATATGGGCGATCTGGGTCTGGTCATTCGATTGCGCATCCAGCCCGATCACGGTACCACCAAGCGCTTCGACCTCGGCGATGGCGCTTTGATAGAACAATCGGTCGGCCTGGTTGTCGGCGCGGATGGTGGTGATGCCGATGGTCTTGCCGGCCAGCGGCTTTGCATCATCGGCCAGTGCCGCGCCGGTCAGGGCGGTACTCGCGACAAGCGCCACAAGCGCGCTGCGGATGGAAGTGGGGGTCATCGAAGGCTCCGGGATGAGAGGTCAGGAAAAGGGGGGAACGAGATGCGGCCCGGGCGCCTCCGCCATGGCCGCCGGATGGCGAAAACGGGCCGCCGGATGCGATGCGCGCAGCCGGTCGCCCTGGCCAAAAAGCTTCTGGCGCAGGGTTCCGGGGGCATAATCGCGCGGATAGATGCCGCGTCTTTGCAGTTCGGGGACAAGATAGCCGGTGACATTGGCAAAGGTCTGATGCGCGGTGACGCGGGCAAGATTGAACCCGTCCACCCCGGTCGTCTCCTGCCAGGCCTCAAGCTGATCGGCCACGGTTTCCGGCCCGCCGACGATCACCGGCCCTGCACCGCCGATCCCGGCCCAGCGGGCCAGATCGGCAAGGCTCCAGTCACGCTGATCGGCAAAGCGCTCCAGCATCGACAGGCCGGACTCCGCCCGGATCTTTGCCAGCGGATCCCCCGGCGCGTAAGCCGACAGATCGGCACCTGTCCAGCCCGAAAGCAGCACCAGCGCGCCCTCGGTCGAGACATGGTCAAGGCAGTGCTGGTACAAAGCCTGCGCCTTTGCATCGGTCTCTTCGACGATGACCGTGGCCAGCGCATAGACGAGGAAATCGTGGCGCTGCCGGCCCTGGGCCGCTGCCGCCTCGCTCAGCGCGGTGATATAGCGGGCCAGCGCCGCTTGCGTGGGGGTCGACACAAAGACGCATTCGGCATGCTTTGCCGCAAAGCCGATACCAGCCCGGCTGGCGCCCGCCTGATAAAGGACCGGGCTGCGCTGCGGCGAGGGCTCGCACAGATGCGGCCCCGGCACATCGAAACAGCGGCCCTTATGCCGGATCGGATGCACCTTTGCCGGATCGGCGTAAATCCTCCGCGCCGGGTCGGCCAGCACGGCATCCTCTTCCCAGCTGCCCTCCAGCAGCTTGCCGATCACCTCAAGATATTCCGCCGCGACCTCATAGCGGTCATCATGGGGCCTGAGCGGGATGCCGGTATTCCGTGCCCCGCTCTCGAGATAGGATGTGACGATGTTCCAGCCGATCCGCCCTTTGGTCAGGTGATCGGCGGTGCTGAGACGGCGGGCGAAAAGGTAAGGATGCTCGTAGCTTGTCGAGGCGGTGATGCCGATCCCCAGATGTTCGGTAACCATCGAGATCGGCACAGCCAGCTGCAGCGGATCATTGACCGGGACCTGCGCCGCCTCACGCAAGGCGGCCCCGTTGGAGCCGCCATAGACATCATAGCTGCCGATCACATCGGCGATGAAGATACCGTCAAAACGCCCCTCTTCGAGGATCAAAGCCAGATCGGTCCAGTAGCCGATATCCTTGTATTGCCGCGCGCGGTCGCCCGGAAATGTCCAGAGCCCGGGCGACTGATGCGCCACGCAGTTCATTTCAAAGGCATTAAAGCGCAGGCGCCGGCTCATCGGATCGTCTCCAGGATCGGGACGACTCTCTCTTTCGGCGGGGTTAATGTCTATAAAACGGGTCGTCTAAAGATCGCGCCGATCCGGCATGGCTGTTTCGTGAAGGCATGCCGGATCAGAAATTCTCTCTCCGGCCTCTGAAACTGCCGGATTTTGCGGCCGCCGGGGTCAGAGCCCTGGCGCAGCGGCTTTCCGGGGCTCCGCCGCCTGCCGCGCCGGTGTGATCGGACTGCCACTGACCTCATCGAGACGGACGATCAGGGCCGGCGTCAGCTCCAGCACAAGCGCTCCGGTATTGGGGCTAAGCTGCATCAGGCTGCGCGTCCCGATCATCGGCAGCGCACCATGGCTGCCAGCCCAGGCGAGGGCCGCCTGATCGGGGCTCGCACCAGGATCGGCGGCGATCTCCATCACTGTGTCAATCACCAGGCCGCGCTGCGGGCTGTTTTCAGGCTGAAAGACCGGGCCGCCCATGGCCTCGACCCGACCCGTTTCGCCGCACCGGTCTTTGCCGGTCGCACCCCATCCCCCAACGGCGACCAGGTGGCAATGCCCAGCCTCAGGGCGCGGGCCGTGGAGAAAAGATCGGCCCTGGCCTCACGACGCACCAGGCTGTGTTCGAATTGCGCGGCAGCGATCAGCAGGCTGCGGGTCACCTCGGCCAGCGTCACCGCCCGCGACAGCTGCCAGGCGGGGAAATTCGACAGGCCCGCATAAAGGATTTGCCTGCAAGGGCGAGGTCATCCAGCCCGCGCAGGATCTCTTCCACCGGGTCACGCCATCGGGATGGTGCACCCGCGGTCGCTCCTGAGGCGCGTCAGGCTGGCCTCAGACGAGGCCACCATCGCCTTGCGGCTGTTGCCGGTGACCAGCCTGGCAGCGCGCCATTGGTGTAATTTCTGGCCCGCAGGACATTCTCGCGCTGACCGGCCAGCGGCGTGCCGAGGATCTCTTCCGACTTGCCGAACTGGCAGATAGCGGCAGTGTCGATGACATGGCCACCCCCACTGCATAGGCGTCAAAATCGCGGCGGCGTCAGCGGCGCTGGCTCTATGGCCCCAGCCGGTGCCGAATGCCCCGGTGCCAGGGGCGATCTGCGACAGGCTCCGGCCGGTCGATCCAAAGGGGAGACAGTGCCTCGTCTTTCCTTTCCGGGTTTTGCCGCTGGCAGCGATTTTTATGGGGATATGCAGGCTAAGCGGCAAAAAATTGCAGTTCCTTCAGGGTTTTGGGAAAGAAATCCAGGCTGGCGGCGCCGATCCGCGCCTCGATCCTCGTCTGGCATGCCCCCCAGGCGGGGCGTGCGGCCTCAGGGACGGCGACGCCCCGAGGGGTCAGGCCCACCACCGCCTCACGCTGATCCTCCTCGCCCCGGCCCATCGCCACCAGATGTGCCTTTTTTCGGCACACGGGTATTGCGGCTGGCGGTGGAGCGATCCAGCTCCCGCTCATGGCCCAGCCGGGTAAAGCTGACCGGCTGCAGCGTCCCGATCCGGCGCAACAGGGGATATTGCGCGACATTGATGCCGAACGGGGCCAGGGCCTCGTCATAGACGGCACCGATCCGACGGGTGGCGTCGCGCATCACCGCGCTGCAACAGGGCGCCCTATCGCGTATATGTCCGCATATCGCTGGCAAAATCCCTGCGGGAGCCTCTGGCGCCAGGGGCGTCAGAGGCTCCCGCTGCGGTTCAGACCGTGGCGGCGGATCTGACGGTGGATGGTGCTGCGGTCGACCCCCATCTCCCGCGCGACAGCCGAGACATTCCAGCCGCTTTCACCCAGCAGATGCGCCAGCATCGCGGCACTGTCCGGCGCAGAACCAGTGCCGGACAGAAACTGCTCAGGCAACTGCGCAAGGCCCAGCGTGATCGTGCCGGTCTGTTTCGGCGCGCATCCGGCGGCCAGAGCCTCGGCCAACACAGTCATCTCGCCCAGATTTCCGGGCCAGGACCAGGCGGTCAGGGCCGCCACCGCCTCGCGGTCAAACAGCACCGGCCCGCCAAAGGCGCGCTGAAAGATCCGCATGGCCAACGCAACCAGATCCTGGCGCGCCTGCAAAGGCGGCAGGCTTAGCCTTGTTCCCGAGATCCGGTGCAACAGATCCTCGCGCAGCCCGGTCGCATCGGTCTGGGTCACGATCACCCGCGCGGTCGAGGCCCGTTCGCGCAGCGCGGCGACGGGGCGAAAGCTGCGCTCGGTGATCAGGGTCATCAGCCGGGCCTGCAGCCGCGGCGGCAACGCGCCGGGATTGTCGAGAACCAGCGTCCCGCCTTCGGCCGCGTCGATCAGGCCGGGGCTGTAGCTGCGCGGATCGCCGCGCCCGAACAGGATGGCCGCCTCATCCTCGGCGATGCTGTCACAGGCGAGGGTGATGAAAGGGCCGCGCCGGGCTGCATCATGGATCGCCCGGGCCAGGCCGGATTTGCCGCTGCCCGCCGGGCCTTCGATCAGGATCGGCAGCCGCCCCGGCGCCAGCAGCGCGGCGCGCCCGGCAATCTGGCGCATCGCCGGATCATCCCCCGCCAGCTCCCGCAGGGCCGGCGGGATCACCTGTGGTCGTGCCAGCGCCGGCGCGGCAACCGGACTGTTGCGGCGCGGCTCGATCGCATGGGCGAACAGACGGTAGCCGTCGCGGGTTTCCAGGAGCCGGTCGCGGGCGGCGTGGCTCCGCGTCAGCCCCTCAAGATCGCCAAGCTCCAGGTTGAACATATCGGTGATCGAGCGGCCAATCAGCGCCTCGCCCCGCCGCCAGTCCTGGCCAAGGCTGCGCGCCATCAGCCGCGCCGCGCCATTGGTCATGCCGATCACCCGGCCCGCCTGATCCAGCCTGATCGCCGCCTGGGGGTCAACGTCCAGGAAATCCGGGCTGCCCGCCAGCCGCAGCACCCAGTCTTCGCGGCTTTCGGCCATGATATTCGCCATCTCGATCCGCCGCGCGGTCTGGCGCACCAGGTTCAGCGCCAGAAACTGGCTTGCCCGTGCCAGCGGCGACGACAAAAGCGAGATATCCAGCACCGCCGCCAGCCGGCCCTCGGTGTCATAGATCGGCGCAGCGGTGCAGGAGAGCCCGCCATGCGTCACATCGAAATGGTCGCTTTGATGGATGATCAGCGGCTCGCCCGTCTCGATACAGGCGCCAAGCGCGCAGGTCCCGGCCCGCGCCTCGGACCATTCCGCGCCCAGCCAGAGGCCCGAGCGGCGCAGCTCTTCCTTCTGCACCTCCTCGCCCAGATACTCGACCGTCACCCCGGCATCATCCGACAAAAGCAAAACGTAATTCTGCCCGGCCACCAGCTTGTAAAGATCGTCGATCCCCGAGCGCGCGATGCGGATCAGATCCTCGGACCGCTGGCGATGGCGGCGCAGCGCCGCATCCGGCAGGATATAGGCCTCGGCCCGGGTCGCGGGGTCCAGCCCGTGCTTTTCCAGACAGCGCAGCCAGCTTTGCACCACAACCGGATCGCGGGTGCCGCTGCCCTGATGCGACACCACCTCGATCTCACGGATATGGTCGATATCGGTTTGCAAATGGCCTCCTCTGCGCCCCCCGCCACGGTGTTTCCCGCAGCGCAGTCCCCCCGTGATCCCTGGGGTGATCCTTGCACAGATCGGCGCAGGGATGAACCCGGCTGTCTGCATGGCGCAGCATCGCGCTGCACTGCGGCGAACCTGTTGCACCAGGATGCAACACATGGCGCAGCCCCTGCCACAGGTCGCAGGCCCAAGTGGTTGAAATCGCTCAACGCAGTTTTCGCGTTTTCGCTTTGCCTGTGGCCCGGACAGCATGGTGACAGTTTCGAGGAGGAGACAGTATGAAAGCTCTGCGCTTCCACGCCGCCAAAGACCTGCGAGTCGAGGATATTGCGGCGATTCCCGCGCCAGGCCCGGGCCAGGTGGCAATTTCCAACCGCTTTGTCGGCATCTGCGGCACCGATCTGCATGAATATGCCTACGGCCCGATCTTTATCCCGACCGCGCCGCATCCGTTCACCGGCAGTTCCGGCCCGCAGGTGCTGGGCCATGAATTCGGCGGCGTGGTGACGGCGGTGGGCGCCGGTGTCACCCATATCGCGGTGGGCGACCGCGTCTCGGTGCAGCCGCTGATTATGCCGCGCTCGGGCGATTATTTCGCGGATCGCGGGCTGTTTCACCTCAGCGAGAACCTGGCGCTGGCAGGGCTCAGCTGGATCTCGGGTGGCATGGCCGAGGGCGCGCTGCTCAACGATTACAACGTGGTGAAGATCCCGGACACGATGAGCGACGAAGAGGCGGCGCTGGTCGAGCCCACTGCCGTTGCGGTCTATGCCTGCGACCGGGGCCAGGTCACGGCCGGGAATGCGGTGCTGATCACCGGTGCCGGGCCGATCGGCATCCTGACCGCGCTGACGGCGCTGGCCTTTGGTGCAACGAAGCTGTTCCTGTCAGACCTGAACGACACCCGGCTGGAGCTGGCGAAAAAGATCCTGCCGGGCGTGATCGCGCTGAACCCGAGGCGCGATGATATCGGCGCGGTGATCCGTGCCGCAACCGAGGGCGGTGTCGGTGTTGATGTGGCGCTGGAATGCGTGGGAAATGAGAAAGCCCTGCAAAGCTGCCTCGATGCTGTGCGCAAACAGGGCACCATCGTCCAGGTCGGCCTGCATCCGGGGAATTCGGGGCTGAACTGGCACAATGTCACTTTCAAGGATGTGGATCTGCGCGGCTCCTGGGCCTATCCGACCCATCTCTGGCCGCGCGTGATCGACCTGATCGCCTCCGGCGCCATCCCTGCCTCAAAGGTGGTGACGAAGAAGATCCGCCTCGATGAGGCGGTAGCGGAGGGGTTCGACGTGCTGCTCGACCCGGCCGGCACTCAGCTGAAGATCCTGATTGATCTGACCTGATCCAACCCGCACCGCCCCGGGGTTGGGAGGCCCCGGCCGGTGCGTTTCATAACCACATGGGAGGAGAAACCATGCTTGATACCACCAAAGAGGGCGCGCTTGCCGCGCTGGTCGCCGATCTGGAACGCGCGCTGGTGGCGCAGGACGCGGATGCGGTGGCCGATCTGTTCCTGGAAACCGGCTTCTGGCGCGACCTGGCGGCCTTTACCTGGAACCTGAAAACCTGTGAGGGCCGGGCGCAGATCGCCGAAATGGCCCGCGCGCAGCTGCCGAAAGTCGCCCCGAAAGCCCTGGCGCTGGACCCTGCCGAGGCGGTTGCCGATGCCGGTGGCGTCACCGAGGGCTGGCTGAATATCGAGACCGCCACGGGCCGGGGTCAGGGCTATATCCGCATGAAAGAGGGCAAGATCTGGACCCTTCTGACCACCCTCCACGAGTTGAAAGGCCATGAGGAGCCGAGGAAGCTGCGCCGTCCGATGGGGGCCGAGCACGGCCATGACCCGAACCGCAAGACCTGGAAGGAAAAGCAGCTTGATGAGGCCGCGCGGCTTGGCTTTGAAGATCAACCCTATGTGCTGGTGATCGGCGGCGGCCAGGGCGGCATCGCGCTTGGCGCGCGGCTGCGGCAGCTTTCCGTTCCGACCATCGTGATCGACAAACATCCGCGCCCCGGCGATCAGTGGCGCAACCGCTACAAATCGCTCTGCCTGCATGACCCGGTCTGGTATGATCACCTGCCTTACATCCCCTTCCCCGACAACTGGCCGGTCTTTGCGCCGAAGGACAAGGTCGGCGACTGGCTGGAGATGTATACCAGGGTGATGGAGCTGAATTACTGGTCCTCCACCACCGCGAAATCGGCGAAATATGACGAGGCCAGGGGCGAATGGGAGGTCGTGGTCCATCGCGACGGGCGTGACATCACGCTCCGCCCGAAACAGCTGGTCATGGCGACCGGCATGTCCGGCAAGGCCAATGTGCCGGTGATCAAAGGCCAGGACGTGTTCAAGGGGGAGCAGCAGCATTCCAGTCAGCACCCCGGTCCGGATGCCTATAAGGGCAAGAAGGTCGTGGTGATCGGTGCCAACAACTCGGCGCATGACATCTGTGCCGCGCTTTGGGAGGGCGGGGCGGATGTGACGATGGTGCAGCGCTCTTCCACCCATATCGTCAAATCGGACAGCCTGATGGAGGTCTGCCTCGGCGGGCTTTATTCCGAACAGGCGGTGGCGAACGGGATCACCCATGACAAGGCGGATATGATCTTCGCATCCGTCCCCTATAAGATCATGGCCGATTTCCATGTGCCGCAATATGACGAGATCAAGGTCCGCGACGCTGACTTCTACGCGGCTCTGGAGAAAGCCGGCTTCATGCTTGATTTCGGCGATGATGAGTCGGGCCTGTTTATGAAATATCTGCGCCGTGGCTCGGGCTATTACATCGACGTGGGCGCCTGTGATCTGATCATTGATGGCTCGATCAAGCTGCAATCCGGCAAGGGGATCAGTCATCTGTCCGAGACCGGCGTGGTGCTGGATGACGGCTCTGAGCTGCCCGCCGATCTGGTGGTTTACGCCACCGGCTATGGCTCGATGAATGGCTGGGCTGCGGATCTGATCAGCCAGGAGGTCGCGGATAAGGTCGGGAAATGCTGGGGTCTGGGGTCTGAGACCACCAAAGATCCCGGGCCGTGGGAGGGCGAGCAACGCAATATGTGGAAACCCACCATGCAAGAGGGCCTCTGGTTCCATGGCGGCAACCTGCACCAGTCGCGCCATTACTCGCGCTATCTCTCGCTGCAGCTGAAAGCGCGGCATGCCGGAATCGAAACGCCGGTCTGGGGGCTTGAGGCGCCGCATCACCTGAGCTGAACCCCGGCTGAAGGCGGGCGCGATTGAAGGCCAGCCCCAAATCGCGCCCACTGTATTCCTGCTGCGGCAGCTCTGACGGCAGAACACGGGCAGCCATCCCGATCTGCGCGGCCTCAGGTCCCGGGCCGGAGGCAAGGGTTCGGGATTGCGACCCTGTAGTCGGGCGATGAACCTCCCGCCACACGCCCGAGGGCAGGACTGCTCCCCGCCTCTTTGCGATGCTGTTCTGCAAGGCGATTGCGGCGCCGGGTGGCAAGGCAACATTGGCGCAATCCGGCAGCCAGGCCATGCCCGCCCCGCGAGAGAACGCCCCGGGATTTACCCGCCGGACATCGCCCCCCGATCCCATCGTGACACCGCATATCATGGCGGCGCCCCCCACAGGACCAGGACTGGTGCAGACCGGCGAAAAGGGGCCGCGCCCGGACAGTCGACGGCACATATTGCGGATGGAACGGTGGTGACAAACCCGGGCTGCGGCAACAGCCGGAACTACAATCCTGTTGTGAAACAGCCTCCCCGCATGTCGACCCGTATATCAGGATCACGCCGCAGAATACGGCTCTCTGGCATCTGATAACCGGCAATGCGGCGGTGTCTTTCAGACGAGCGATTTCAGGTCTGATTTACGGCTGGAATCATAGTGGCAATGGCCGGTTCCATATGCCTCTCCCACAGATTTCCCCCAAAAACCTGGCGTTGAATTTGCCGGCGCGCGCTCGGCTGGCGACGCATCGCCATGCGCTTGCATTAAAAATATTCCGGGTTGTCCGAATCGAACTGAGGCAGTAGCGTTTCGGCACGGCACCCCTTCACGGGGAACCAGAACCTTCTGATTTTCAAGGGCATTTCTTACGGCCACAGCACTTGTGACCCATGGTCGGGGTTTGCCTTCACCATCTGCGGATGAGAGATTGGAGGCCCGTTTCCATGCTGCAGTTAACCTATCCAGGCATCTATACCCGCGAAATCCCCTCTGGCGTGCGCAGCATTGCCGGGGCACCGACTTCGGTGGCGCTTTTCGTCGGGCCAACCAAAAGCGGCATTGATGACCGGCCGACCCGCCTCTTCAGTTTTGCCGATTTCGAACGCGCTTTTGGCGGGCTCAGTTCCGAGAGCGCGCTTTCCTATTCCGTCCTGCATTTCTTTGCCAATGGTGGTGGCCAGGCCTGGGTGAAACGGGTGGCGGGCAAGGGCGCGGCAAAAGCCTCGCTCGGGCTGAAACAGCAAAAGAAGGCAGCCGCCGATCCTGACCGGGCCATGACATTCGAGGCGCTTTCCTCGGGCGGTGGCGGCAATGCGCTTTATGTCGAGATCGACCCGTTCGGCCTGGGCACCAACCCCTTCTCGACCACCGATGGCGCGCTGAGCCCGCGCTTCAACCTGACCATTCTCGACCCGGTCAACGGTCGCAGCGAGCGGTTCGGCGGCCTTTCCACCGCGTCGAATTCGGCGCGTTGTGCGCCGGATGTGCTGAAGGACCCGGACACCGGATCGAAACTGATCGCGCTGAGCCTGAGCGGCAATGACGGCCCCGCGCCAAAGCCGAACGGCTCGATCTACCGCCTGCCCGCTTCGGTCGCGACCATGGTGATGACCAATGAGCTGAAGGTCATTCTTGGCATCAGCCGCTATGCCGCCGATGGCACCGCCGATGCCGCCAATTCGATCCAGGGGCAGGAAGTCACGGTTTTCACCGCGAACCAGGCGCGCCCCGCCAATCCCGCCGATCTGGCCCTCCTTCTCACCCGGGCGCTGAATGCAAAGCTGGCCGCAGACACCGCCCTCTTCGCGAAACTGGGCGGCGCCACGATCCAGAGCGCCACATTCGAGGATAACCGCCTGCTGCGCCTGACCCTCAGCGCGCCCGGGGCGGCGCCTTCGGCGCGGGTGCATGATGCGGTGATCTCGCTGACCGATCCGGCGGCTGCGGCAAACAAATTCATGGCCGTTGCCGGCATCTCGCAGCTGCAGACGATGCCCTCGCGCTACCGGCTGGGTCTGGCTCTGGCCGGCGGCGAGGTGACTGCCTTCACCGCCGGGCTGGACAGCGCCGGCGGCCAGCCCGAAACGCCCGTCTTTCAGGCCGCCGTCACTGCGCTTGAGATCCCCGATCCTTTCTTCAATCTTCTTTGCCTGCCTGACCTCGTACGGCCCTCGGCCAGCGATCCGAAGGCGCTGCACCATACCGATGCGGCCGGGATCTATGCCGAGGCTGCGCGGATCTGCGCTCTGAAACACGCGTTCCTGCTGGTGGACCCGCCACCCGACGCCACCAGCACCAACAGCGCCGAGGCGTGGAAATCGGTGAAATTCGGCTTTCGCTCGGAACATGCCGGCGCCTGGTTCCCGAATATTCGCGTCTCCGACCCGCTTGAGCCGGGCGCGATCCGCTCGCATCCGCCTTCGGGCGCGGTGGCGGGCATGATCGCCCGCACCGATGCCCAGACCGGAGTATGGCAGGCGCCGGCAGGCACCGAGGCCGGGCTGAGCGGCACTTTCGGCCCGGCGCTGGATGTGCCCGATATCGAACAGGGGCTGCTGAACCCGCTTGGCCTGAACGTGATCCGCAAATTCCCGATCTTCGGCACCGTGGCTTTCGGATCGCGCACGGTGGACGGGGCCGATGCCATGGCCAGCGATTACAAATATATCCCCGTGCGCCGCACCGCGAGTTACATCCTGCGCTCTTTGTCCGAGGGGCTGCTTTGGGCGGTGCAAAAGCCCAATGGCGAGGATCTCTGGTCGCAGCTGCGCATTGCCGCCACCAGTTTCATGCATGGGCTTTACCGTCAGGGGGCTTTCAAGGGCACCTCCTCACGCGATGCCTATTTCGTCGCCTGCGATTCCTCGACCACCACCGCCGACGATATCAATGCCGGCATCGTCAATCTCGTCGTGGGCTTCGCGCCGCTGAAACCCGCCGAATTTGTCGTGATCAATCTGCGGCAGATCACACAGGCCACAGGCTGAGGGCGCAGATATGGCACAGTTTTCCCTGAATGCACGCAGGCTCGACCCCTATAAGAACTTCAAATTCCGGGTGAAATGGGATGGTCGCTATGTCGCGGGCATCTCAAAGGTATCGCTTCTGAAACGCACGACCGAGGTGATCAAGCACCGCGCAGGAGGCGACCCCTCGACCTCGTATAAATCGCCTGGCCGCACCGAATATGACGCGATCACGCTTGAACGCGGCGTCACCCATGACGGGGATTTCGAGAAATGGGCCAATAAGGTCTGGAATTTCGGGTCCGGCCTGGGCGGCGAGGTCTCGCTGGCCGACTTCCGCAAGGATATCATTATCGACCTGCTGAATGAGGCCGGCCAGGTGGTGCTGAGCTACAGCATCTACCGCTGCTGGGTGTCGGAATACCAGGCGCTGCCCGATCTGGATGCCAATGCGAATGCGGTGGCGATCGCGAAACTGAAGCTCGAAAATGAGGGCTGGGAGCGCGATTATGCCGTGACCGAGCCGGCAGAGCCGAGCTTCTCGGAACCGAACTGAGGCTGTCATGGCTCTGGATCTGTTGCCAGTGCTGCCGGCTGCCGCCGATCTCTTGCGGCACTGGCCGGATGCGGCGGAGGCTGGCGCAGCATCTCCACGGCTCGCCCGGTTCTGCCTTGCGGTCTTTGGCCAGGATGTCGCCGCCGACGGGCCCGGGCGGCGCAACCAGCGGCTTTTGCTGTTGCACCGGGCGCTGACCGGACGGCTGCCCGAGGCGCAGATGATCTGCCCCCATTGCGCGGCCGCGAATGAGGTGGCGCTGCCGGTCGATGCACTGCTTGCCCTGCCGGCGCCGGCAGCGGGCAGCCTTGTCGGTCTCACCGCAGCGGCCGGTCCGATGCGGGCGGGGCTGCCGGCGGCGGGCGATCCGCTGGCCGCTGACCCGCTGCGCCTGGCGCGCTCGCTGATCGCCGGGGCGGATGCCCGGGCTTTCACCGCCGCCGACCTGCCCGCACTTGCCGCCGCCTGGGAGGAGGCAGACCCCGCCGGCTCGCTCACACTGGGTCTGGATTGCGCCGGTTGCGGCCAGGGGTTTGCTGCGCTGGCCGATCCGGCCGCCTTTGTCGCCCCGGTGCTGGATGCGCTGATCGACCGGCTGTTTCGCGAAATCGACCTGATCGCCCGTGCCTATGGCTGGAGCGAGGGCGAGATCCTCGCGCTGCCGGAAAACCGCCGCCGCCGCTATGTCGGCATGATCCTCGCCACCGGCAGCGCCGGCACCGGCACCACGGGCGCAGTCCCCGCGCGAAGACTGGCAGCAGGGGGGCGGGCATGAGCCAGTATCTGACCGCCTTGCGCCTTGCCGCCGGCCTGCCGGCCCCGGTAACCGAAGGCCAGAGCCTCGCCACCCCCCGCCCGCGCTCCCGCTTTGAGGATACCGGACCGGGCTGGACCGGGACCACAGCGCAAGACGACGCCTCTCCCTTTTTCTCGCTGGAAGCAGAGCCGGGCTTTACCGGCCCGGAACTCCCCTTCGGCGATGCAGCACCCGACAGGCCCCGCCCTGCCGCCGGGACCGGAGAGCGCGCAACCCGGCGCCCCGATCATCGCGGCCCCGATCCCGGCCATCCAGGGGCTGAACGGCCCATCGCAGCCCTGCCGGTTCCGCAACGGCAAGAGCGCGGGGCGGATCACCCCGCCCCTGGTGGCGCCGGGCCGCAGGATCCGGCGCCCGTGCGGACCTCGCCCGTGCCCGCGCCAGGTGCACAGACCGCCCCCTCTGATATCGCCGCCCCACCGCCGCCGACCGTCGAGGCGCGGCCAGCATACCACCCTTCAGTGCCAGCAAGCGGTTTCGCAGATGCCACTCAGCCCGCTTTGTCCGACGAAGATGACCCGTCCCCGCGACAGATCAAAGGCGGGGATGATCCACTCCGGGACAGCCCCGCCCCGGCTGCCTCCGTCGCCGCATTGCCGGTGCAGCCAGAGGCCGCGGGTCCGGGCACCGCACCCTCCCCCTTCGCCCTCGACCTGCCCCCCGCCGAAACAGACCACCCCGCCCCCGTGGTGATCGAGATTGCCCGGCTGGAGATCCGCCTCGGCCCCGATCCGGCCCCGCCACGCGCGCCGACCCGTAACCCGCAGCGCGCGCCGCCCCATGCGCCGTCCCTTGGCGACTATCTCGATCAGGCCGGAAAGCCCGGACGATGACCGCCCATTTCGCCATACCCGCCACCACGGTGGTGCTGTGCGGCCTCCTTCGCGAGGCGCTGGAGACCGCCTGGCAGGGCTTTATCCCGCCCCCCGTGCTGGCCGAGCCACCGCCGCGCCAGCAGCCCGCACCACTGCGCGAAAACCAGGCGCCACCGCCCGAGCCGCTCGCTTTGCATCTCTTTCTGCATCATGCCGGCCCGAACCCCGCCTGGCGCAACATGCATGATCCGCAGACGGGGCCGGACGGGCGCCGCATCGTCGCGGCGCCGGTGGTTCTTGACCTGCATTACCTGCTGGCCGCCACCGGCCCGGCGCTGGAGCGCGAGATGCTGCTGGGCCTCGGAATCCATGCGCTGACCCGCGCGGCCATCGTGCCGCGCTCCCGCGTCCATGCCATCCTTGGCCAGTTGCAGGTGCCGGCGCAGCCCACCACGCCGATTGAAGAGCTGGGGAATGAGCCGCTTTTCGACCCGCTTCACCAGCCCGAACAGATCACCGTCACCCAGAACCCGGTCGATTTCGACCTCTCGACCAAACTCTGGTCGGCATTGCAGGCGCCTTTGCGACCCTCGGCCTCCTTTCTCGTAACCACCGTGTTCCTCCATCTCGATGAGGCCGTGCCCCCTGCCCGGCTGGTCGAGGCGCTGCGCCTTGCGGCCCATCCCGACCCCGACCGCAAGCGGGTACTGCCGGTTCCCCGGTCAGAGGAGGATGAGGCATGACCCCGATCCTTGCTTTGGCCGAGGGACTGACGCTGGCCGCGCTGGCCGCGCCGGAAACGCCCGATCTTTTCGCCCCGCTCGGCGCCGCGCTGGCGCAGGACGAGGGGCATCCGCTCGCGCAGCTCGGCAGCGGTTTCGCGCTGTCTCAGCCCTCGGTCGCGGCGCTTGCGGTGCTGGCAGCGGCCAGCCTTTCCGAGCGGGTGGCGCGGGCAGCGGTGAGTGCCGAGGCCATGGCGGGCGGCCAGCCGGGGCCAGGCCTGCCCTTCTGGCTGCTGATGCGGCTGATCCCCGGCCTTACGCCAACGGCTCTTGCCGCCGATGCGCCGCTGATGCGGTTTGACATGGTGGAAACCCTGAGCCCAGCAGCGCCGAGGATCGAGGCAAGGCTGCGGATCTCACCGGCGCTGCTTGACCGGTTTCTGGGCGGTGAGGCCCCGGATGCCCGCGTGGGCGCGCGGGTGGTGGCACCCGAGATGCCGGTGGAGATGCGGGCCGGGATTAGGGCCGGGACGCAGGAAGGGGCCTCCGCATCGGCCAGCCTGCTGGCGGGCCTGCAGGCGCGGGGGCCGTTTGGCCTGCCGCCGGCCATTGCCGCGCCGGGCCGTACCCCGGGGGCGCTTGCCACCCTGATCGCCGCCACCGGGCTGCAGCCATGGGTGATCGCCGCGAGCGATCTGCCGCAGGATCCGCCCGAACGCGCCGGTTTTGCCGATCTTCTCAGCCGTGAGGCGGCGCTGTCCAGGGCGGCGCTGATCGTCACCGGCACTCTGACCCCGGGCTTCGCCGACCGCTTTCTTGGCCAGATCGTGCTGGATACCATTCCTGCCACGCCGCCTTTGCGCGGGCTGCACCTGCTGCCGCCACCGAAAGACGATCCGGCGCTGGCGCGCAGCGCCTGGGAAGAGGCGCTCGGGCCAGCACTGGTGGCACGGCTTGGCCGGGGGATCGGGCGCATCGCCGCGCAGTTCCGGCTGGACCCGGCCGGTATCGCCACCGCCATTGCCGGAGCCGCCCCTGCGCTCGACAATGCCCTCGCCGATGCGACGGCGGAACCGGAAACCGCCCTCTGGCGCGCAGCTGCCCGGGCCGTTCCCGATCCCGGCATCCCCGGCGCGCGGCTGATCGAGCCGGGTTATATCCGCGACGATCTGATCCTGCCCGCCGCCACCGCCTCGGCCCTCGACCGGATCGGGGCGCATGTCCGCCATGCCAGCCTTGTCTTCGATGACTGGGGTTTCGCCGCGCGGATGGGCGGGCGCGAGGGCTGGCGCGGGCGCGGCGTCGCCGCGCTGTTCTCGGGTCCTCCCGGCACCGGCAAGACCATGGCGGCCGAGGTTCTGGCGGCCTCGCTGGGGCTGCGCGTGCTGGCGGTCGATCTCTCGCAGATCATGTCGAAATGGATCGGCGAGACCTCGAAAAACATCGCCGCCCTGTTCGATTGCGCCGAAGCCTCGGGCGCGGTGCTGGTCTGCAATGAGGGCGAGGCGCTCTGGGGCAGCCGGGGCGCGGTTTCCAGCGGCACCGACCGGGTGGTCAATGCCGAGATCAGCGACCTCTTGCAGCGAATGGAGGAGTTTTCCGGCTTTACCATCGTCACCACCAATCTGCGCAGCGCGATCGACCCCGCCTTCCTGCGCCGCTTCCGTTTTGCGGTCGAGTTCCCGGCCCCGGGTATCGAGGAACGGCTGCGGCTCTGGAGCCGCGCCTTCCCCGCCCCGACGCCTTGCGAGGAAATCGACTGGTCGGTCCTTGCCGCATTGCCGCTTTCGGGCGGCTCGATCCGCAATGTGGCGCTTGGCGCGGCGTTCCGGGCTGCGGCGGGCGGCCAGGTGGTGACCCGCGCGCTGATCGCCGAGGAAGTCGCGGCAGAGCTGCGCAAGATGAACCTGCCGGTGCCCCGGATCGACTGGGGGAAAGCGGCATGAACACGCGCCCCTCTCCCCCGGTCACGGTGCGGATCGGCGATCTGCGGATCACCGGCGCCTCGCGGATCGAGGTGCAGCGGCTGGCCGGCGCCCTGCCTGCGGCCTTGCAGCACTCCTTTTCGCGCTGGCCCGAGCTGCCGGCCCTGCGCCCGGCAGCCGGACGGCCGCGCATCGAGATCGAGGCCGAACGCATCGCCTTGCGCATCGCGACGGCGGCGCTTCTTCGCAGCGAAGGCGTGGCCAGGAGCGGGAGGCACGGCGATGAAGCGTGATCTTTTGCCCGCCATGGCGCATCGCCCGGCCGCCGCCGCCCTTCCCGCATCGACGCGCGCTCCCGCGAGACCTGCATCGGCGAAACCTGCGCCTGCGAAATCTGCACTGACGCGACCGGCTTTTGCGCCCGGTATCGCAAGCTCCGATCTGGCGGCGGGGCGCGAATTCCCCGCTTCGCTGCGCAGCGATATGGAGGGGCGGTTCGGCACGCCCCTGCCCGCGCTGCGGCTGCATGACGGGGCTGCCGGCGATACTCTGGCAGCAAAACACGGCGCCCGCGCCCTGACCCATGGCGCGGATATCGCCTTTGCCGCCGGCGCCTTCCGCCCTGATACCGATGAGGGGCGCGGGCTGATCGCGCATGAACTGGCCCATGCCTTACAGCAACAGGGCGACAAGGGGAGCGCCTCCCCCGGACCCGCCTCCCCCGGATCCGCCGAAACCGAGGCCGCCGAAGCCGAGGCCGAGGCCGCCGTCAGATCCGCCGCCAGGGGTGAGCGCCCCGCCATCCGGCAAAAGACCGCGAAACGGGTGATGCGGGCGGCACGTTCGGCCGCTGCGCCTGCGGGCCTGCCGGCGGGCAGCGCCCAGGCCGCGCCGACCCCGCCCTCGCGCGTCACCGCCCCGGCGCGACCGCTGCCAGCGAATTGCAAGGTGATCACCGACACGCCCGCGGGGCTGGGAACCGATGAGCTGGTGATTGAGCTGCAGAATTTCGCCATGCCCAAAGAGAAAGGCATGGGCGCCTGGGTCCGCCAGGCCTACACCGATGCGGCAGCGGGCGGGCGGCTGGTCTTCTCGCCCGAGATCACCGGCAATTCCATCGCCGCCTGGAAAGAGGGGGGCGAGAAATACAAGGATATCTGGCTGGGCCATTACGGTTTCGCCACCACGGCGGATGTGAAAAAGGCCTTCACCACCGCCGCCGCCACCAATGAAGAGGTGAAGACCGCGCTGACCGATACTGCGGTGAAAAAGGTGGTGGACGGGCTGGGCACCAATCTGACCAAAGCCGGCTGCGACATCGACCATATCGTCGAAAAGCAGATCGGCGGCACCTCGATCCCGTCAAATATGCAGCTGCTTGATGCCACCAAGAACCGCGAATCCGGCGCCTCGACCTATAACGCCCTGGTCGATGTGGTGCGCGAGATCCGCTCGCCCGCGATGCGCGGCGACAAGGTTAAGAATATCCAGCTGCGCATCCCCTCGATCCAGGTGCCGGCGGGGACCACGGATGCCAGCTTTGTCATCGAGACGCTTTTGCGAAAAGGCGCGGTCGCGGGATCGGAAAAGGTCAAAACACTGGCTGGCGGCACGCCGGTGCATCTGAGCGCCGGCGGCCAGGGCGAGGCGGTCCAGGTGAAGGAATCCGGTGAGACCCCGATCACCGCCGCGACCAAACGGATCGTGCCGGGGATGCGGCTGACCAGCTATAAACGCGGTGCGAATGGCAGGAACAGCGTCTCTGACACTGTCACGGCCGAGCTGGACAGCCGCGCGATGCGGATGAGTTCCAGCGCCGATGCCAGCATCAAACTGAAAGCGGTGCCGCATAAGGCGCCCGCCAGCGCGGAACCCGGGGCGGAACCCAGCCCGGTGACCGAGGCGCGGCAGCTGAAATTCGACGGCACACAGTCGCAGCAGAAGATCCCGTTCTACTACCCCTATCTCAGCCCCGGCGTTCTGACGAAACTGGCACTGGACGATACCGGCGGGCTGATCGCCTCGGGCACCATAACGCCGAGCATCCCGCTATTGCCGAAGCTGGATGTGGAATACGCCAAAGACGTTTTGTCGCTGATCGCGCCCATCCCTGCGGCGAAACTGGTCTCGCCGCTCCCTGGCGCCTTCCGCTTTACCGGTGGCAAGCTGGAAATGCAGCTTTCACCCAGCCTCGTCCCCTCGGGCGATCTGGATTTCGAGATCGGGCCGGCGGGCAAACCTTTGCTGCGCGGCGGCATCCATGTCGAATATATCGGCGGCGTGTTCATCGCCAAAGGCAGCCTGGTGCCGGCCGGCAAGATCCCCGGCATCTCGGCCGCCGATGGCGAGGTCCTGTGGAAATCCGATACCGGCTGGAGCGGGCGGGTAAAGGCGGCCTCCTCCTCGATCCCGAAATCCGAGGCCAATGTCGAGATCGGCTTTCGCGAAGAGGGTGGCGGCTTCTCCCCCTATGCCAGCGGCGCCATCACAACCCGCATCCGCGACGCCACCCTGACCCTTGGCGCGGGCTGGAAGGGCCAGGGCATCAGCTATTACGGCGAGGTCGATATCCCGAAACCGCTGCCGATGGTCGATTCGGTCAAACTCAAGGGCCGTTATTCCGATGCCGGCCTGTGGCTGGAGGGCAAGGCCGGCATCAAATGGCGGAGTATCGACAGCACCATCACCATCGGCTACGCCCGCAAACCCGATGAGGAAGAGGGGCGCTTTTCCGGCAAGGCCGATGTCGAGGTCAAAACCGAAAAGGCCAGCGGCATCATCAATCTCAGCTTTGACGAACAGGGAAATTACTGGGGCAAGGGCCAGCTTTCCTACCAGGTCACCAAAACCCTGCGCCCGACACTGGGGGTAGAGCTGACCCGCGACCGGCGGGTGAAACTCTTTGGCGAGGTGGCGGTTTCCGACATCCCCCTCTCGCGCAAATGGCCGAATGAAAAGGGTGGCCAGATCGACATCATCCGGAGCGTCGGAGTCAAGTTCTCGATCCCGACCCCGGTGCCGGCGGTGACCGCTTATGGCGAGATCAGGGGATCATTGGGTCTGGGCTACGGCGTCGGGCCGGTGATGCTGAAAAGCGTGAAATTCAATGGCGAGCTTTACCCGCTGGAGGATGACCCGCAGGTCAAAGCCAAACTGACCGGCGCCTTCTCGCTGCCCGCCTATGGCGAGATCTATGGCACCTTTGGCGCCTATATCGGGCTTGAGGTGGCGCTTGGCGCGGTGGGGGCCAAAGGCGGGATCGAGATCACTCCGGCGCTCAGGATCGAGGGCGAGGGCGGGCTTGATGTCGAGGCCGATTATGATCGCGACGGCTTTGCCTTTTCCGCCGAGGCCTTCGCCAAAGGCCGGCTGATCGCAAAGGCGAAGGTCGATCTTGCCGCCGATCTCTATGCCGCCTGGGGGGCCTTCTCGCATCGCTGGGTCTATAATGTGGCCGCCGTCCAGGCCCAGATCGGCCCCGAGGTAAAACTGACCCTTGGCCGTATCGCCTATTCCAAAGCGGGTGACATCACCTGGCCCAGCCTGTCGCAGATCAAAATGGAGCCCGAAAAGATCGACCCGATGCAGGTGGTCCGCGAGATGATGAACCGTGGCGAAGCGAAGGAGACCTGAGCCATGACCAGCTTCCCCGGCGCACCAAAGCTGTTGAAGGGCGGGTTCATCGAGATGGATGCGGCCGGGAACGCGGTTTTGCGAACGGTCGCGTTTCAATACAACCCCGAGACCCTGACCCGCAGCCTGACGCCTCGCAGCGCCGCGGCCGAAGGCGGCGACCGGGTCGAGGCGCTGCGCCTGACCGGACCTCCGGTTGAAACGCTGCGCCTTGAGGTCGTGCTCGACGCCACCGACCGGCTGGAGAAACCGGCGCAGAACCCGCTGACGGTGGCGGAAGGGATCAGTGCAGACCTGGCAGAGCTTGAGATGATGATCACCCCCAAAGCCGCCGATATCACCGCCGCCGCCGCGCTGGCGGGCCAGGGGGTGCTGGAAATCCTGCCGCTGCCCTCGCCGCTTCTGGTGCTGGTGCTGGGCAGGAACCGCACGCTTCCGGTGCGGGTGACCGAGTTTTCCGTCACCGAAGAGGCGTTTGACCAGCAGCTGAACCCGATCCTGGCCCGCATCACGCTGGGGCTGAGGGTGCTGGGCAGCGACGATCTGGCGCCTGGCTCAAAAGGGGCAGAGCTCTTCCTCGCGGCGCTCAGGCGCAAAGAGAAACTGGCCACGCGCCGCATGCCGGGGCTGCAGGTCTTCGGGCTTTCGGGCGCACCATAGGAGGGCGAGATGGACAATCCTTTTCCGCAAAACAGCCGCTACGCCAATCTCGCCGTGCTGACCCGGACCGGGCCGGATGGTGCGCCGCAATATTCGCTGGCACGCCGCATCCTGCCCGCACCCGAGCGGTTCGTGCCGCTCGACCGGGTGCGGCTCAGCGGTGATGAGCGCCCCGATACCCTCGCTTATGCCGCTTACGGCGACCCCGCGCTCTGGTGGCGCATCGCCGATGCCGCAGGCGAGCCCGACCCTGCCGGCCTTTCCGGCCCCGAGGGCCGCCTGCTGACGATCCCCCTGCCGCTGGAGGTGGCCGATAATGGCTCCGCTTAGTGCCGTCACCCTGTCTTTGAAAATGGGACCGCTGGCGGTCAGGCCGGTGCCGGCGGTGCTGGCCCAGGCCTTCGAGTCCGCCACGGTGACCGAGGCCGTCGGCGCGCGCTCGGGCTTTCAGCTGAGTTTCAGTTTCTCGAAAACCTCGCCCATCGCGACCGACCTGCTGCCTTCGGGCTATTTCGAGCCGATGACCCGCGCCATGCTGGTGGCCACCCTGCGCGGTACGCCCGTCGTGCTGGCCGATGGGCCGATCCGCCGCCAGGACATGACCGCCTCGACAAAACCCGGGGAGTGGAAGCTGACGCTCACCGGCGAGGATATGGGCGGCTATATGAACATCGTCGATCTGACCGGGGTGCCGTTTCCCGCGATGCCGCCCTTCGCCCAGGTGGCGATGATGCTGACGAAATACATGCCGCTGGGTGTGATGCCGGTGACGATCCCGGACCCGTTCTCCTCGGCGTCCTCCCCCACCGACAGCTATCCGCATCAGCAGGGCACCGATTACGAATATGCCGAGAAACTGGCCAAAGATGCCGGTTATGACTGGTATGTCACCTGCGGCCCGACACCCGGCATGAACACCGCCTATTGGGGACCGCCGGTCAGGGTGGGGATGATGCAGCCCGCGCTGACCATCGACATGGACCAGGCCTCGAATATCGACTCCATGAGCTTTTCCGCCGACGGGAATGCCGCCGTGCTGCCGATCGGTTTCGTGAAGGTCGCGAATTTCTCGGTGCCGGTGCCGGTGCCGGATGTGGGGATCCTGAAACCGCCGCTGTCGCGCCGCCCGATGCTGCCGAACCGGACGCGGATGATGGGGACCGACCGGCTGAAACTCCCGGATGTGCTCAAGACGCTGCTGGGCGGTGCGGGGGGCACCGATCCGGTGACCGCGACCGGCAGCATGGATCTGACCCGTTACGGCGCGCCTTTGTCTGCGCGCAAACTGGTGGGGGTGCGCGGCGCCGGCGCGGCGCATGACGGGGTCTGGTTCTGCCGCTCGGTCACCCACACGCTTTCGCGGGGCAGCTGGAAACAAGCCTTCCAGCTGTCGCGCGACGGTTTTGGCAGCCTGGTGGGGAGGGTCGCAGTATGAGCCAGTCAGGTCCGCGCCATTACGGCAAATACCGCGCGACGGTGCTGAACAACCAGGACCCGCAATTCCAGGGCCGCCTCCAGGTTCAGCTGTCCGAGCAATACGGGCTCTTCATCTCGACCTGGGTGCTGCCCTGTTTCCCCCGCGCCGGAAAGGGCGGCGCCTCGCTCGTCGCCATGCCCGCCATCGGCGATGCGGTCTGGGTCGAATTCGAAGCCGGCGACCCGAATTGCCCGATCTGGAGCGGTGGCTTCTGGTCCGATATCGGCGGTTTCCCGACTTCGGCCCTGATCGGGGCCACCCCGGTCACCCCGAACCTGCATCTGCAGACCACCACCGGGGTCAGCGTGACCCTGTCCGACCTGCCCGCAAGCCAGGTGCAGATCCGCACGCCCGCCGGCGCCATGCTGACCATCGGTGCCCAGGGCATCACCATCTCGAACGGCCAGGGCGCCTCGATCCAGATGTCGGGGCCTTCGGTGATCATCAATGGCGGCGCGCTTGTCGTGACCTGAAAGACGGAGGATGCCATGCCAGGACCGGTTCTTCACGCAGGCGCGGTTGCCATCTGCCCGCATGGCGGCTCGCTGAACATCATCGCGGCTAATCCCAGGGTGCAGGTCTCGGGGATGCCGGTCGCGGTGGTCACCGATGCCGCACCGATTGCCGGCTGCGTCTTTACCCTGCCACCCGGCAAGCCGCAGCCCTGCGTCTCGACGCGCTGGATCATCGGCGCCACCCGCGTGACTGCCGGCGGCCAGCCGGTGCTGATCAACCCGGCGGTCGGGCTGTGCCTTTCGGCCGAGCAGATCCCGGGCGGGCCGCCCTCGGTGATCTCGTCGCAGACAAGGGTGATCGCGACATGAGCCGGCTTGCCTTTCCCTGGTCGGTCACCCCGCTCGGACAAAGCGCCTCGGTCGCTTATGGCTCGGCCGCGCATGTCCGCCAGATGCTGGAGCTGGTGATCTTCACCATGCCGCTTGAGCGCGTGATGCGCCCCGATTTCGGCACCCCGGTGCGGCAGATGGTATTCGGCCCGACCGGCGGCCCGCAGGCCATCGCGCTTGAGGCTGCGCTTCAGGCTGCGATCATGCAGCATCTGGGCCATGTGCTTGACCTGCTTGACCTCGGCGTCACTGCCGATGAGGCATTGCTGGAGATTTCCGTCAGCTATGAGGTGCTCTCGACCCGCGAGGCAGGCACCACCGTTCTGAGGAAGGAACTGACATGACCGGCGCGCGCTATGACTGCTGCGACCCGGGCCGGCGCGCGGCACTGCAGATCGGTGGGCCGGCCGGGCTGTCGGGCATCGACTATATCGAGCTGCGGCAGGGCAATCCGGTCTCGCTGCCAACCGAGATCGACATCCATCTGGTGCGCCCGCTGCCTTTGCCTGCCGCCGCGCTGACAAAGGCGAATATCCGCGTCACCGGCGGGGTGCGTTATCCGGCGCCCGCCATTGCCGATGTGATTGCAGAACCCGGGCCGGATGAGGTCAGCCAGTATCGGGTGATCTTTGTCCCCGGCCTGACCGATTTCTCGACCTATCGGCTGGAACTGGTGGCCAGTGGCGGAAACGGAGTGCCCGGCTTCATCGACCCGCGCCTTGCGGCGGTGGATTTCACCTTCAAGATCGACTGCCCCTCGGATTTCGACTGTGCGGAAGAGCCGCCTTTGCCGCGCAATACCGGCGCAGAGGTGCCCTTCGATCTGATGGCGCGCGACTGGGCCAGCCTGCGCCGGCTGATGCTGGACCGGATGGCGGTGCTGGTGCCCGGTTTCCGCGAGGATGATCCCGCCGATCTGACGGTGACGCTGATCGAAGCCCTGGCCTCGCGTTTCGACCAGCAAAGCTACAGCGCCGACTGGATCGGGACCGAAGCCCTGCCCGACAGCGCCCGCACCCGCGCCGCCATGGTCGCCCATGCCCGCCTCCTCGATTACCAGCCCGGCGAAGGGGCCAGCGCAGTGACCTTCATCGCGGTCGAGTATCGCCCGGTCTCGCCTCTGGCCGAGGGCGCGCTCTTGCCGCGCAGCACACCCCTGCTGGCGGGAAGCGGCGAGGGACCGCTCTGCTCCCCCGAAGAATATGCCCGGATCGCCGTCACCGGCGATCTCACCGTGTTCGAGACGATGCGCGCGCTAAAGCTCTGGTCCTGGCGCAATGAGATCCGCTTTCACACCTGGTCCGATGGGCTCTGCATGCTGCCGCGTGGCGCGGTCTCGGCGACGCTGGTGGATGGCAGCGGTGGCCAGGGGGGGCTAAAGCCGGGCGATGACCTCGTACTGGTCCAGACCCGCGCGCCCGATACCGGTGCTGCCGCCGACGCCGATCCGGCGCTGCGCCATGCGGTGCGGCTGACTGCGGTAAGCGCGGTATCCGACCCGCTGGCCCCGGCTGGCACCAACCTTGTGCAGGTCACCTGGTCCGAGGCCGATGCCCTGCCCTTTGACCTGGTGATCGAGGCCGATATCGCCCAGGTCTCCGGCCCGGATCTGCGGCTGACCTGCGCCCTGGTGCTGGGCAATGTCACCGCCGCAGACCATGGCCAAAGCCTGCCGCCGCCGGCGATGCTGGGGCCGGCAGTGACGGGGGCCGGGCTGTCGCCCCGCCCCGACCCTCCCTCGCCGCCCGACGGGCTGCCCTGGCGGCCGGTTCTGCGCAATGTGCCCGGGCCGGTGGCGCGCTGCCTGCCAGAGGACAACAGCGAAAGCGCGGCCGGGCTGATCCCGTCGGACCCCGCGCTTTGCGTGGCACAGCTGAGCCTTGATGACGGCTTCACCTCCTGGCAGGCGCGCGACGACCTGCTGGCCTCGGGCCCATATGATCGCGATTTCGTGCTGGAAGAGACCCCTGCCGGCCTGCCGCAGATCCGGTTTGGCGATGGGGTTCTGGGCCTGCGCCCCGGCACCGGCCTGCGCTTTTCCCCAGCCGGGCGGTTTGGACTGGGCCGGGCCGGGATGATCGGGCCGGGCGCGCTTGGCCGCGCGGTGGTGCGCGACAGCAGCCTCGGGATCGCCCGCATCTGGAACCCGCTGCCCGCACAAGGCGGGGCCGGGCCGGAGAGCCTCGCGCAGATCCGCATCGCCGCGCCCGAGGCCTTCCGCCGCCAGGAGCGCGCCGTCAGCGCCGCCGATTATGCCGCAGCCGCGATGCGTTTCCCCGGAGTCGCCAATGCCGTCGCAGTGCCGCGCTGGACGGGCGCCTGGCAGACCATGCTGATCCATATCGACCGCGAGGGCGGGCTGGCGGTCGATGCCGGGTTCCGCGATGCCCTGCTGGTGCATCTCGACCATTTCCGCCTTGCCGGGTTCGATGTGGCGATCCGCAACGCCAGAACCATCCCGCTTGATATCGCGTTGACGATCTGCGCCGCCCCCGGCCATCTGCGCAGCGCAGTGGCGCGCGCGGTGCGCCGCAGCCTCAGCCCGTTCGGGCCGGCAGACGGAGCGCCGGGCTTTTTCCATCCCGATAATTTCACCTTCGGATCCGTGCTTTACCTGTCGCGCCTGATCGCTGCCGTGCTGGCGGTGCCCGGCGTGCAAAGCGTGGTGCCCCTCACCTTCCAGCGCTTTGGCCGCGCCCCGGATGGCGAGATTGCCGCCGGCGTGATCCGTCCGGGCGGCACCGGCATCCTGGAACTGGCCGATGATCCGAACTTCCCCGAACGTGGACGGCTGACCCTGATGATGGGAGGCGGGCGATGACTGTGGATTGCGGTTGTGGCGGCGGCTGTCACTGCAGGGATACCGGTGCAGGCGCCTTGCCCGGCGATGCGCTGGCCTTTCGCCATTCCGACCTGCGCGAGCGGATGCTGGACCGCATCACCCGCGCCGAAGGTTTTGGAAAGCGCCCGCTGGCCGGGCTGATGCGCGGCGATCCTGGCGACCCCGCCATCGCGCTGATCGACGCGGCGGCGGCGGCAACCCATGTTCTGGGCGGGGTGATCGGCCAGCTTTACGCCGATGGCACCCTGGGGCTGAGCCAGGACCCGGAGGCTCTGGCCTCGCTGACCGGGCTGGTCGGCTACCGCCCGAAACCGGCGATCTCGGCCGGGACTGTGCTGGCCTTCCAGCTTGATGACCTTGCCGGTGCGCCCGAAGAGGTGCTGGTGCCCAAAGGCAGCAAAATTGCCTCGACGCCCGAACCTGGCGCCCTGCCGGTGATCTTCGAGACCGAAACCGACCTGGTCGCCCGGCCGGGCTGGAACCGCCTGCTGCCCTGGCGCGAAAGCCCGCTGCCCGATATCACCATGGCAAGCACCGGGATCACCGTCGAAGGCGGCAGTTTCAATGCCAGGGCCGGTGACGGCCTGCTGGTCCGGGTGGTAACCGGCTGGCTCTGGTTCCGGATCACCGGGGTCGCCCCGGACCCGGTGGCCGACCCGCCGCGCACCCGGCTGGCGCTTGCCGGCGGGGGCAGCATTGCAGCGGCGGCGACGCTGCCAAATGTCGCCGGGACAGTCATCGTTCTGGGCGCAAGGGCCCAGGTCTTCGGGGCCACCGCCCCCAGCCTGCGCCAGACCATCCTCGGGATCCTGAGAGATCTGCAGGTCGATCCGGGTCAGCTCAATCTTGGTCCCTGGACCGAGCCGGCCTTTCTGTCGGTCTCCGACACGGCGGCGGAGCTGGATCTTGATGCGGTTTACGGCGAGGCCGCGCCGGGCCGGGTGGCGCTTTTCACCCGCAGCGCCGGGGCGGATGCTCGCGCGGCGCGGATCACCCGGACGGTCGAAACCGGGGTGACCGGCTTTGGCCTTGCCGCAAAGGTGACCCGCATCAGTGTCGCGGACGCAAATCTCACCGCGCATAGCGCCGAGGCGCGGGCGGTGGTGATCGGCCTGGAAACAGCGCGCGGCGCGGTGCTGCAACTGCCCGAAGACGTACCCATGGGATTTGTCTCGCGCCGCCTGGTGCTGGCCAGCGCCGTCGATCTGCCACCCGGGCGCCGGCTGATCGTCCAGGGGCTGGGCACCGACGGCAAACCGCTGGCCCGGGTGGTGACGGTCGAGAAATGCGAGCCGGTCGACAACAACCGGACCCGGCTGACCATCACCGGGAACGCAACCGAGCGCTGGAAAAGCGCTACGCTGGAGATCGCCGGCAATTGCTGCGGCGCGGTCCAGGGTGAATCCGCGCCGCAAGGGATCGAGGTGATCGGCTCGGGCGATCCGTCGCGGCGGCTGCAAAGCTTTGCCCTGCCGCGCGCGCCTTTGGCCCATATTGCAGCGCCCGGACCGCGCGGCTATGCGCCGGCGCTGGAACTGAGGGTCAGCGGGCGGCTGTATCATCCGGTCGACAGCCTCTGGGGTGAGGGGCCGGAAAGCCAGGCCTATACGCTCCGCCCGGCGCGGGGCGGCCAATCGGTGGCGCAAACCGCCGGCATCCTCGCCTCGGGCGATGGCAATGTCACGGCGATTGCGCTGAAAGGCGGCGGCGCCCATGGCAATCTGAAATCCGGCACGCTGACCATGCTGCTTTCGCCGCGCCCGGGGCTGCGCGCGGTCACCAATCCGATGGCGGCCGAGGGCGGCAGCGATGCCGAGGGGATCGAGGCGATGCGCCACGCGGCGCCGGCAGCGGTGCGGGCGCTGGACCGGGTGGTCTCGCTTACTGACGCCGAGGCCTTTGCGCTAGGCTTTCGCGGTATCGGCAAGGCCATGGCCTGCGAGCTTTATGCCGGACTGCGCCGCATCCTGTGCCTGACAATCGCAACCACCAGCCTTACGCCGCCACAGCCCGGCTCTGCCCTGCCGGGCGCGCTGCATGAGGCAATCCTGGCCGCCGCCCCGCCCGGCCTGCATCTCCGCATCCTGGGCTTTACCGACAGCGCCGTCTCTGCCGGTTTCGCGCTGGCCTGCGAGCCGGATGCGCTGCGCAGCGAGGTCGAAACCGCAATCCGCCAGCGCCTGAGCGACCGTTTCAGCCGGGCGCGGATGGGCTTTGGCCAGGGGCTGCATATCTCGGCGCTGCTGGCCGAGGCGCAGGCGGTGCCCGGCGTCCTCGCGCTGCGGCTGACCGGCCTTGCCGCGCCCGGCCTTGTGCCCGATGCCCAGGGTCGGCTGATCCCCGCCGCGCCAGAGGTCACCCCCCAGGGCCGGATCCGCGAGGCGGGGCTGCTGTCGCTTGCCCCCGCCGGTATCACCTTCACGGAGATGCAGCCATGACCATTTCCGCCGACCTTACCGAAAGCCGGATCGAAGCGGTGGCGGATGCGCTTTACGCGCTGCTGCCGGTGCATATCCGGCAAAGCGATATGGCGGGGTCGGGCGCGATAAGGGCGCTTTTCTCGGTGCTGGCGCTTGGCCCCGCAACCATCGACGCCGAGCTGGCGCGGTTCCGCGATGCGATTTCGGTCGAGACCGCGTCGGAACCCGCGCTGGCGATGATCGCCGAGCTGGTCGGCGCGACACTGTTGCAGCCGATGCCACCGGGATCGGGCATTTCCGCGCGACCGGTGATCGCCAATACAATCCGCTACCGGCGCGGCAAGGGCACGGCGCGCGTGATCGAAAGCCTCGTCTCGGATGCCAGCGGACTGCCGGTGGTGGCGGTGGAATATTTCCAGCGCCTCGGGCGACTGGCGCATCTGACCGATCTGCGGCCCGAACGCCCCGCTCTGGCCCTTCTGACCGACGGGCTCCAGGCCGGGGCGGCGGGCAGTGCCTTTGATCTGATGCCCCGCCTTGCCGATTTCCGGCGCATCGGGACGGCGGAGCCGCGCGGGCGGCATGGGATCGCCTCGCTTGGCCTCCATATGCTGCGCCCGGTGGCGCTGGAATGGCCGGCGCCGCCGGTTGTCACAGGACCGCCGGGCGCCGCCAGTTACAGCACCGCCGCCCTGGCCGGCCTGCCGCCGATGCGGGACTGGAGCCCGGGCGGCGCCCCCCGTCCAGGCTTTTTCCAGCTCTCCCCCTGGCAAGGCGAGGTGACGCGCCTTTTCAACCCGCGCCGTCTGTCGGGCGCTGTGGGGCGGCGCGGCCAGACCGATTGCCCCGACCGCCTGCGCCGCCTCGCCCTGCACAAGGAAATTGAAGAGCTGCGCGCAAGCGAGATCGAGGGCAGGGCGTCGCGCCTGTCGGGCAGGCCCTGGTTCGACGCCAATGCTGCGCCTTTCGCGATTTTTCTGCGTCGCGGCGACGGCGATTTCACCCGTGTACCGCCAGAGCGGCTGAGGATCGTCAATCTGGAAACCCCGCCCGCCGGGCGCCCCGGTCGCGACTGGCCGCATCGCTGGTTCGCCCCCGGGGATACCCAGCCCCGGAGCCATAATTGCCCGATCGACTGCGTGTTTGATCCGGTGACCGGGCGGCTGATCACCCCCGCCCCCCTGCCGCCCGAGACCGAGGTAACCGAGGTCCGGATCTCCCATGCGACCGGCCTCACCCGCCCCATCGGAGCCGGGCCTCAGGATCGCCAGTCCGGCGATGAGGTGTTTGACATCCGCGATGAGGGCGGGCTGACCCATCTGATCCGCCTGGTCGATCCCGAAGGGACGGAAGACCCGGATGCCACGGCCGCGCTGCGCCATGTCCGGGACCTGCAAACCGCGTTCGAGGATATCCGCCTTCATGGTGCCGGGCGGCGCAGCCTTGTCATCGTGCCGCGCTGCCTGATTCTGGCGCCACAGGCCGGCGAGACCCGCTTCCGCCTGCATGTGCCGGCGGAAAGCGAGGTGCATCTGATCGCCACCGACTGGGTACTCCCCGCTTCGGGCACCGCGTCTGGCTATGTGCTGCGCCGCCAGCGCCGGCTGGTGCTGGATGCGCCCATCACCCTGTCGCGCGCCGCCCCGGCGGCAGGGAAACGCGCGGGCCAGGTGGTGCTGGACGGGATCGCGGTGACAAAGGGCGTCACTATCGCCGCGCAATCACTCTCGGCGCTGAGGATCCGCCATTGCAGCCTGCGCAATCCTGGCGGCCTCGCGCTTGGGGCGACCGGCGCCACGGCGGTGGCGATCCGGATGGAGCAGGTGATCTGCGGCGCGGTCCGGCTGGGCTCTGCCGCCATCGACCTGACCGGCAGCCTTGCGGCCTCGGACAGTGTTTTCCTCTCCGACGGCGCCACACATCCCGCGCTGGACCTGCCCCGGATGCTGGCGCGGCTTTGCAATGTCACCATCCTCGGCGAGGCCAGAATGCAGGAACTGGAGGGCACCAATGTGATCTTTGCCGGCCTCTGCCGCGTCAGCCGCCGGCAATCGGGCTGCCTGCGCTATTCTTACGCGCCCTGGGGGTCCAGCCTGCCGCAAAGCTTTCGCTGCCAGCCGGAGACCGGGCTGGCCAGCGAGAGCCGCGCCTGCGCGCGCGATCTCGACGACGCGGAAAAGATGCGGGCGCGGGCCCGCCTCGCGCCCGTCTTCTCCGACCTGTCGGCTGAAGAGCCGGCGCTGGCCATGCTGCACCCGCTTTGCCCGGCCGAGATCCGCTCGGGCGGCGAAGACGGGGCGGAAATGGGCGCTTTTTCTGCCGCCGGCTTCGGCATCGTGCTGGAAAACAGCCAGGCACTGGCCGGCGAATACCTGTCCTACACAATCGAGAGCGGCGTGATCGACGACAGCCGCTCTGGTGCAATCGCGTCCCGGAGGAACCGGCCATGACCATCCGCATTGATGCCAGCCGCCAGAAGATCCGCCCGAATGATCCGCGCAAACCGCGCGCGCCGGTTTTCCGCCAGGGGCAGGTGCTGCTGGATGCCGAACTGGACCAGGCGGCGCGGTTGATCCTGGAACGCGGCGAGACCGGTGATGCCGATATCTTTGCCGCACCGGGGAGGCTGGTGGCGCCGAATGGCGATCCGGGCTTTCAGGTCTCGCTGGCGGGGGCCAATATCCGGCTGGCTGCGGGGCGCGGCTATCTGGGCGGCTGGCTTTTGGAAAACACCGCGCTGGTGACGCTCGCGACCCAGCCCAATCCCTGGACCGGTGCCGCGCCACAGACCCCGATGGCGCTGGTGATCAAGGCGCTGATCCGCAATATCGACCCGGTGGAAGAGACCGCCTGGGCCGACCCGGCTCTTGGCGATGCCCAGACGGGCGGGCGGGCGCTGACCGACTGGCATGTCTTCCCGATCCGCATCGCCTCGGGGCTGGATTGCGCCACGCTGCCGCAAGATCCCGCCTGGCAAGAGTTGACCGCCGCCTCGACCGGCACGCTGCGGGTCGGCCCCGCCGAGGTGATCCCGGCCAGCGATCCATGCTCGCTGGTGCCCCGGGGCGGGTTCAGCCGCGGCGAGAACCTGCTTTACCGGATCGAGGTTCATGGCGGCACCGCCATCGCCAATGCGCCGGTTGCGGCCGGTTTGCGCTATGGACTGAACGGGCTGCGGGTGAAACTCTCGCGGCGCAATGCCTCGGTGCTGGTGCGGCTGGTCTCGGTCACAGGGACCGAGATCACGGTGACGCCGCCGGCACTTGACCCGCTGAACTGGTTCGCCCCGGGCCAGTTTGCCGAGCTGGTGCGCCCCGGCGACGATCTTGTGCCCCCCGATCCGGCCGGGGCCGGCGAGCGGCTGTTCCGCGTTTTGCGGGCAACCGATACCACGGTCACGCTGGACAACGCGGCCAGCGGCATTCTCTCGGGGCTGGCCGCGCCGGGCGAGTGGTTCCTGCGGCTCTGGGACAGTTTCAATGACAGCGGGGCCTCGGGCGCGGTCACCGTGGATACGACCGGCCATCCGACAACATCGCAAGAGATCGACATTGGCGATGGGCTCAGGATCTGGCTGGGAGGCAGCGCGGATGCCCGCTTCCGGCGCGGCGATTACTGGACCTTTGCCGCACGATCAGATGGCAGCATCGACTGGCCGCCCGGCGCCGCCGAGCTGCCGCATGGTCCCGAGACCCGCTTTGCGCCGCTGGCGGTGATCGCGCCGGGCGCGCTGCAGCCGCTGGAAGATTGCCGGATCACCGCCGGATCGCTCACCGACCGGGTGCTGCATTACCGGGGCGGCGACGGGCAGGAGGTGCTGCTGTCCCCCGGCGTAACCCATATCGCCCTGCCGGCGCCGCTGCGGGTGGCGGTGATGCGCGGGCGGCATCCGGTTCAGGGGGCCAGGGTGCTCTGGCGGCCGGTCAATCCCGATATCGAAATGATGATCGACAATATGCTTTGCTCCCGCGCGAACCCGATCTCGCTGCCCACCGGGGCGGATGGGGTCAGCCAGATCAGATGGTCGATCAATGCCGGCCTGCCCCATACCGTCCAGGGCATCGAGGCCGTGCTCCTGACCGCAACCGGCGCCGAGGAACCGCAGCCGATCCGCTTTACCGCAGGGTTCCGGACTGCCACACAGACGGCTTATTTCCCCGGCGAATGCAAACTGCTGTCGGATCAGTTCACGGTTCAGGACGCGCTGGACAAGCTCTGTGCCAATATCGGCGATCAGCGCCAGCCCGATGTGCTGACGCTCACACGGATAACCTTGCATTCCGGCGGCTATGGCACGACCGAGTTGCTGCAGGAGGGGCTGATCCTGAACGGGATGGAGGGCCTGCCCAATATCGCCTTTGACAAGGGGATCGAGATCCGCACCGACAGCCCCGAGCTGATGTGCCAGCCCAAAGATTATGACCCGATCATCGAAGTCGGGATCGACCTGCCCTATCCGACGACAAATACTGCGAAACGCTACTGGCACGAAGCATCCGGAGGCAAGCTGAGACAATATTTCGGATTCAAGTATCTGCGGCTTGAAGGTCATGTCCAGGTTGATCGCCGCAACGAGAAACTTGGCGCCGGCCTGTTCTGGCAACCCTCCGAAGGGACGATGATATTCCTGAACACACTTCCCAACCACATGGGCGGACAGGAGCGTCTGAATTTCGACAATTGGGAGGGGCCGAAATACAAACAGCTTTTGTGCCGGCTGCGGATCAGATCGGCGCATGTCTGGGGGCAGCATCCCGAAACGAAGGGCCTCGCCTGGCTGAACGCGGAACATCTGGGCTATGACAAGGGCCAGACCCAACGCGAATTGCTGCTGGACGAACGCGACCCGCAACGCGCCGGCGATCTTGAGATGTTCTTCTACATCCTCATCCAGTGAGGGGATGACAAAGCCCGGCCTGATCGGGGCCGGGCTTTGTGCGGTCGCAGGGTCAGGGGTCAGGGATTACGCGATGCCTTCGGCTTCCAGCTCGCCCAGGATGGTGTCGAACACATCCAGCGCGGTGGACATATCCTCGATGCTGCAATCCAGCGGCGGCTTCACCTTGATCAGATTGCCAAGGCCGAGATAGCGGCTTTCCCCGAAGATCACGCCCTTCCCGATGCCACGGCGATAGACTTCCGAAGCCGCGCGCATCGCGGGCTCTTTGGTCACGCGGTCCTTGACCAGCTCGCAGGAGACGAAGAGCCCCGGCCCCCGGATATGGCCGATCAGCTTGCGCCGCTCGGACATCTCGCCCAGCCGCTGTGTCGCGAAATCGCCAAGGCGGCGGGCATTGGTGCAAAGGTCATCCGCGATGATCGCCTTCACGCAGGCCACGGCTGCGGCCATCGAGATCGGGAAATGGCCGAAGGTCAGCTGATCCTCGCCGCCCTGGAACTCATCCAGCTTGTCGCTGGCGAAGATCCCGGCCAGCGGGAAGCCGCCGCCAACGCCCTTGCCGAAGGTCATAATATCGGGCTGGATGCCATAATGATCGGCGGCGAACATCGCGCCGGTGCGACCGAAACCACTTTGAATCTCGTCCCAGATCAGCAGGATACCGTGACGGTCGCAAATATCGCGCAAGCCCTGGTGATAGCTTTTCGGATGCACGATATGGCCGCCATTGCCCATGATCGGCTCGACCATGATCGCCGCCACGCCGCCATCGACGCCCCTGGTGATGGTGTCCTCCATCAGGCTGAGGCACAGCTCGACCTCCTGCTCGATGCTCATCCCCATGCGGGGGCGGTATTCATCGGGATGCGGCACCCGGTGGAAGGTGGGCGAGATTGCCGAGAACGGGTTTTTCGGATGCGGCCAGCTTGCCGCCATCGTGGTGATCGAGCGCCCGTGATAGGCATCCTGCAGAACAAGGATATGTTTCGCATCGGGGCGGTTGCGGAAGGCGAGCTTCATCGCCATTTCCACCGCCGAGCTGCCATGCAGGCAATAGCCGATCCGGTTCAGATCGCCCGGTGTTATGCTGCGCAGCAAAGCGGTCAGCTCCAGCAGCGCCGGCGTGTTGAAATTCGGGCGCGCATGGGTCAGCTCGCGGGTCTGGGCAATCGCCGCCTCGATCACACGCGGATCATTGGCGCCCAGGTTGTTCGACCAGGCCTGTGAGGTGAAATCCAGATATTTCCGGCCTTTGTCATCCCAGACATAGGTGCCTTGCGCCTTTGTCAGCGTCAGCTTGCCGGGGTCACCGCCCCGCGGTTCATGGATGAAACTGGTTTTGCCGATATTTGCGATCTCGGGATCAAGCATGACCGTCATTCTCGCCTCCTGTTGGGTGTTCGGGTTCTCTGCCCCGATCATTGTCGCCGCATCCCCCGGCTGAGAATGACATTGTTCGAATGTATTTATTCGGCTAGCCTATTAATCAACGCGCCGGATCCAGGACCCCACCCGGGCAAGAGCGCGGGCCAGGGATGCCGTCCATGTCGATCAACAGCCTGCAATTGCGTCATATCCGATCCTTCCTCGCCGTGGCCGAGCGGCGTAGCTTCGTCGATGCCGCGCAGCAGCTGGGCGTGTCGCAGCCCGCGCTGTCACAGACCATCAACCATTTTGAGCAGGTGCTGGGGGTCAAGCTTTTCGCCCGCACCACCCGCAATGTGGAACTGACCGAACATGGCCAGCGGCTGCTGAAGAAATCCGGTGATCTCGATCAGGAAATCAAACGCTATTTCGCCGAGCTCAAGGCGCTGAGGGACAGTGTCGGCTCGAAAATCCGGGTCGGTTATCTGATCGGCACCGGGGTGCAGATCATCCCCGAGGCGCTGCGGCGGTTCGAGGAAAAATTCCCCGATGTGACGCTGGAACTCGCCGAATTCGACTTCAATCGCCCCGATGGCGGGCTGCGCGATGGCGAGGTCGATTGCGCCATCGTGCGCCCGCCGATCGGGGTCGAGGGCCTGCACCTCGACACGCTGATCGAGGAACCCCGCATCGTCTGCCTGCCCGAACGCCACCCGCTGGCCCGGCATGAAAGCCTGACCATCGCCGATATCAAAGACATGCCGGTCGTGGGCGCGCCCGGCGACGGGGTCTGGCGCGATTACTGGCTGGCAAGCGACCTGCTCGATGGGCAGCGGCTGAATGTGGTGGTCGAGGCGGCGACGCTGGATTCCGAGTTGCAGGCGGTCGCCTCGCATAAGGGGATCAGCATCACGGCTGAAAGCACCGCGAAATATTACGCCCGCCCCGGCGTCACCTTCCGCCCCCTGACCGATATGAGCAACTGCATTGTCGCCATCGGCTACCGCAAGGAAGGCAATCCGCGCGTCCAGGACTTCGTGAAGATCGTCAAAGCGGTCTCTGCCGATCTGTGAGGGCCGCTCTCAGGCCCCGGATTAATAATCCAGACCAATCAATTCATAGTTTCTTTGTTCTAATAATCCGCCCCGTTTTGGGCAACCAATCAGGGACGGACCAACAACAAGGCACGATCCTGCCCGCGCCGGAGCCAGAGCAATTTTCGCATGACCCGGTTTTCGCAGGATCAAAGCCATTCAGGGAGCAAACCATGTCCAACACCACAACCCGACCACCGATTTCCCGCCGCGCGCTCTTGAAAGGCACCGGCGCGGTCGCCCTTGCCTCTGCCGCCACGATCCTGCCCACGCCCTTCCTCTCCCGCGCCGAAGCCGCGACGCTGCAAATCCGCGCGCTGATGTGGGAACCCTATGTGCTGCCCGAGATGATCGCCGCATTTGAAGCCGAGCATGGCGCCAAATTCTCCACCACCTTTTTCGATGGTAATTCCGAGGCTTACAACAAGCTGAAACTGGGCGGCACCCGCGATTTCGATCTGGTCCAGGCTGATGGGTTCTGGTCACGGCTGTACTTCCGCGAGGGGCTGATCCGCGACATTGATCTGGCGAAAATCCCCTCATTGGCCAATGCCTTCCCGACCTTCACCTACCCGGATTATGAACTCCTCACCTCGGAAGACGGCAAGTCCCCGATTGGCGTGCCCTTCTGCTGGGGCGGTTACGGCATCACCTATAATGCCGAACAGGTCACCGCCGATGAGGTCGGCTCGCTTGAGGTGCTGTTCAGTGAAAAGAATGCCGGCCACCTCTCGGCCAGCGCCCGGTTCGAGGAAAACATCGCCCTTGCCGCGATCCTTGTGACCGCCCGCATGGGCACCCAGGGCTCCGCGCGCCCGGATGGCAAGCCCTTCAACCCCTATGTGCTGACCGATGAGGAACTGGCCGGCGTCGAAGCGCTGCTGATCGCGCAAAAACGCCTGCTGACCACGCGCTACCAGGATCTTGGCACGCTGAACAACCTGATGCGGTCCGGCATTGTCTGGGCGGCGCCGGAATTCAGCCAGGTCTACCGCCAGCTCCAGGGCATGCGCCGCGCCGGGGAAACGGTGCCCGATATCCAGCATAAACTGCAGGCGAAAGAGGGCGGTCTGGGCTGGATCGACAGCTGGATGGTCACCTCGGGCGTCGAAGACAGCGAGAAGCTGGAGGTCTGCCACAAATTCATGGACACGATCCTGAAACCCGAACACATGAAACAGATCGCCGACAAGGCCGGCACCTCGACCTGTATCGACATCCGCAGCCTCTCGTCTGACGAGGAACGCGAGCTTTTCCTGATGGACCGCACCACGGAACTCAAGGGCCTCCACATGTTCGATCAGCCCTCCTCGCCCGAGAAATGGGAACGGGTCTGGTCCAATATGGAATCCGCCTGATCCCTGACCCCCTCCCGGGCTGCACCGATACGCGGTGCGGCCCCCTCCTCTTATCATGGGCGCGCAGGATGTATCTGGAACTCAAAGACCTCGGCAAACGCTTTGGCACCTTCACCGCGCTGTCGGGGGTCAACCTCAGCATTGCAAAGAATGAATTCGTCTCGTTGCTGGGGCCGAGCGGATCGGGGAAAAGCACGCTTTTGCGGCTGATCGCGGGGCTGGAGCAACCGACCACCGGCTCGGTCTGGATCGATGGCCAGGACGTGACCGCGCTGCCGCCCTATCAGCGCGGCATTGCGATGGTGTTCCAGGATTTCCTGTTGTTCCCGCATATGACGGTGCGGGAAAACCTGCTGTTCCCGCTGCGCATGCTGAAACTCGGCCGCGCGGAAAGCGAAGAGCGGATCGACTGGTGCTGCAGGATCCTCTCGCTGACGGCGCTGAAAGACCGTTTCCCGAACCAGCTTTCCGGCGGCCAGCAGCAGCGCGTCGCGCTTGGCCGTGGCCTTGTCTGCCGCCCGAAGGTCCTGCTGCTGGACGAGCCGCTGGCCAACCTTGACCGCGAACTCAGGCGCGAGATGGAGGTGGAGATCCGCTCTTACCAGATCCAGCTGGGCATCCCCTTCGTCTATGTCACCCATAACCAGGAAGAAGCGCTCTCGATGAGCGACAAGATCGCGGTGGTGAACAAGGGCGGCATCGAGGATTTCGCCGAACGCACCGAGGTCTATCACAACCCGCGCACCAAATTCATCGCGCAATTCGTCGGGCGCTCGAATGTGTTTTCCGGGCCGGTCACGGTCGCGCCGGATGGTGAGCGCTCGATCCTGTGGCATGGGCACCGGATCGGTTTGGGCGAAGCGCTGCGCCAGGTGAATGGCGGCAGCGCCAGTGTCTATGTCAAGATCGAGAACACCCTGATCCAGCCCGGGGATGCCGCATCCGAAGGCAGGATCCCCGGCCGCTTGCGCGACGTGATCTTCCGCGGCCAATATGCGGAATATATCGTGGAACTCGGCAGCGGCGAGGAAATCGTCGCCAGCGCCATCGAGCCGGGCGCCACCATCAGGCCAGGCGATGCGGTGCTGATCTCCTGGGACAAGACACAGATCGACGCCTTTGCCGATGAGGTCGCCGCATGAACCGGGGCCTTTTCCAGCGCTGGCTCAGGCTGAATGAAAGCCAGCGCTTTGTCATCCTGACCTCGCCGGTCATCTTGTTCCTGACCCTGTTCTTCGTGATCCCGCTGGCCTCGATCCTGCTGGTCAGCTTCTGGCGGACGGAAAGCTACCAGCTGATCACCGACTGGAACCTGCAAAACTATATCGACGTGCTCTCCGAGCCGAGCTACCGCACCTTTATGATCCGCTCGGTGCTGACGGCGCTGATCGTTTCCATCACCTGTGTGGCGATTGCCTGGCCGGTGGCCTATTTCGTGATCCGCTATGGCGGGCGCTATAAGCTGTTGATCACGCTGGGCCTTGCGGTGCCGTTCCTGACCGGGATCGTGCTCAGGGTGATCGCGCTGCAAGGGGTGCTGGGGCCGATTGGTCTGGTCAATCTCGGGCTGATGAAGCTGGGGCTGCCACCCATTGACGCGCTGATGTACACGAAAACCGCCACCGTGGTCGGGCTGATCTATCTTTACCTGCCCTTTGTCACCACCGCGATCTACCTCTCGCTCCTGAACTTCAACTTCCGCCTGCTTGATGCCGCCAAGGTTTTCGGCGCCGGCAATATGCGCGCCTTCTGGGAGATCACCTGGCCCCTGAACTGGGTCGGCACCGTGATCGGCTTCGCGCTGACTTTCGTGCCGAGCCTTGCGGAATCCATCACGCCCCGCTTTCTCGGCGGCGCCGATGGCACGCTTTACGCGATGGCGATGGGGTCGCAATTCTCGGCCACCGGCACCTGGTCCCTGGGTGCCGCGATGGGGGTGGTGTTGTTCTTCGTCGCCGGGCTGACGCTGCTCACCATCAGCCGCCTCGTCAATCTGAAGCGCGCCGGCTTTACCGGTGCCGGGAGCAGGGACTGACATGGATTTCACCGCCTCCAAAGCCGCCAATAAGATCATCCTCGGCGGAGCTCTGATCCTCACCTATATCTTTCTCTATGTGCCGATCCTGCACATCACGCTGGCCTCGTTTTCAAAGGATATCGTCTGGCCCTACCCGATCCGCTTCACCTGGGATGCCTATAGCTCGCTGTTGCAAAGCTCGATCTATCAGGAGGCGTTTCTGAACAGCCTGATCCTGGGCCTTGGTGCGGCGGTGATCTCGACGGTGATGGGGACGCTGGCGGTGCTGAGCCTCCTGAAATACCGCTCGCGCTACAAGACCCTGATCCTCGTGATGATGGTCGCGCCTTTATTCGTCGCCGATGTGCTGCTGGGGATCTCGACCCAGGTGCTGAACGGGCTGTTCCTGCATATACCCGGCAATCTCTGGTCGGCGATCCTCGCGAATTCGGTGCGCGGCTTCACCTATGCCACGCTGATCATCGCAACGCAGCTGTTCCGCTATAACTGGAAGCTCGACGATGCCGCGATGGTGTTCGGCGCCGGCCCCATCCGCACCTTCTTCGAGATCACGCTGCCCAATATCTGGCCGGCGCTGCTGGGCGCCTTCATCGTGACCTTCATCCTGGCGTTCAACAATCTCGACATCTCGTTCTACACTCTGGGCGCGGTGCCGACGATGCCATCGGTCGCCTGGGGCTCGCTGCGGTTCGGCATCAAGCCCGAGCTTTACGCGATTGCAGCCCTGGTCAATGCCGGGGTCCTGCTCTGCCTTGTGGTGATGTTCGTCCTGATCCGCACCGGGGCGGCGGGCTTTGGCTTCAAAGAGGGTCGCGACGGCTGATCACGACCGTGGGGCCTTGCGGCAGGCCCGGCAGTTGTTAGCAATGGAGGAGACAAAGCGCGTCCAGGATGGAGCTCTCGATGACCACGACCTTCCCCGCCATGGTGATCAGCGACGAGAATGGCAGCCACCGGGCCGCGCTGACGCAACTCAGCCTGGCGGATCTGCCGGATAATGACGTGCTTGTCGAAATCAGCCATTCCAGCCTGAATTACAAAGACGGGCTGGCAATCACCGGCAAAGGCCGTATCGCGCGACGGCTGCCTATGGTGGCGGGGATCGACCTCGCGGGCGTGGTGGTCGAATCGCGGGTGCCCGACTGGCAGCCCGGGGATCGGGTGATCGCGAATGGCTGGGGCCTCTCCGAGACCGAATGGGGCGGTTTCAGCCGGTTCCAGCGGCTGAAGGCGCAGCACCTGACGCGGCTGCCCGCCGGGTTCTCGGCGCTGGAAGCCATGGCAATCGGCACGGCGGGTTATACGGCGGCGCTCTGCCTGCTGGCGCTGGAGGATCACGGCACCCTGTCGCAACCGGGAGAGTTCCTGGTGACCGGCGCAGCGGGGGGCGTCGGCACGGTGGCGATTTCGCTTTTGGCAGCGCGGGGGCTCAGCGTGATCGCCTCGACCGGGCGGACGTCAGAGGAGACCTTCCTGAAAAGCCTTGGCGCCAGCGGCATCATCGACCGCAATACGCTTTCCGCGCCGGGAAAGATGCTGCAGGCGGAACGCTGGGCGGGAGGCGTCGATTCCGTCGGCAGCCATACCCTGGTCAATGCCCTGGCGCAGACGGTCTATGGCGGCGCCTTTGCCGCCTGCGGGCTGGCGGGGGGCGCGGATCTGCCAGGCTCGGTGATGCCGCATATCCTGCGCTCGGTTGCGCTGCTGGGAGTGGATTCGGTCCTGTCCCCGCAGCCCCGCCGCAACCGCGCCTGGGCCTTGCTGGAGCGCGACCTCAATCGCAACAAGCTGATTGCGCTGACCACACTGGCACCGATGGCCGATCTGCCGAAACTGGCCGAAGAGATCGTGGCAGGCAGGATCCGCGGCCGCACTGTGATCGAGATCGGCTGAACCCCCACTGCTGCTTGGAAGCCCGGAGGCTCAGAGCGCCGGGCAAAAAGCCCCGAAACAAGCGTCGTTGCGGATACGGTGATCCCCCAGGCCGCAATGATGGTCATAAAATGCGACCGGCGCACCAGCTTGCGGCGGCGCCGCTCTTCGCTGACCATCTCGGGCAATATGACGGCGCCGGTCAGCTGGCGCATCCGCCGCACCTCCAGCCCTCGCGGAAGAAACCGACGCCAAAAATGCCCCCGATGGCGATATGGGTCTGGCTGACCGGCAGGCCAGCTGGCCGCGATCACCGTCACCGCTGCCGAATGCGCACCCCAACAGGCCCGCATCGCGCTCAGCCGGGGGATCTGGACACCGACCATGCGGATCAGCCCCGGCCCGAACAGCAAGAGCCCGACCGCGATGCCAGGCGCCCCGATCATCATCACCCAAAGCGCCACCGCCATCCAGCAGCGAGACAATCGCCGCCAGCGGCCCGATCGCGTCAGAGGCATCATTCGCACCATGGGCAAAACTTATCAGTACGGCCTGGGCTCCAGACTCATGAACTTTAGAGCCAGAAGATGACGGTCGCTGCGAGGGCTATGGCTGACAGGAAGACGATGGGGCACCTGTCGTATCGGGTCGCACCGCGCCGCCAGTCCTTGAGCCTTCCGAACATGATCCCGATGCGGTTGCGGCGCTTGTAACGGCGTTTGTCGTGCCTGATGGCTTTCTTCCTGCCCTTCCGGCCGGGGATGCATGCCTTTATCCCCTTGTCTTTCAACGCCTCTCTGAACCAGTCGGCATCGCAGCCCCGGTCGGCCAGCATCCACTCTGCCTGCGGCAGACTGCTCAGCATGGCAGCGGCGCCGGTGTCGGGCCAGCCGTGACGGACATGCGGATCGGGCGGCCCTGAGCACCGGCTACGGCATGAAGTTTTGTATTCATGCCGCCTTTCGTGCGACCGATCAGCCGCCCCGGCGATCAGGGCGCCGTCTCGCATATCGCCGCGATGATCAGCGCGCCGGTCATGGGCAGCGCGTTGCCGCCCACCGCCGGGCCCATATTATTCGCCACATCATTGGCACCGATATTCAGCGCGAGCCAGGCCGCGAAAGCTGAGGTCACCACGATCACCAGCCCGCCCGGGCCACCGTCGGAAACCACCGCCGCCCAAAGCGCGGCCAGGGCGGCAAAGACCAACCCCAGCCCCACCGCGACCAGCGGCCGCGCCACATAGGAACTGGCAGGCTCCAGCCGCGAAATCCGGTTCAGGTCGCAGTCCGGCACTTGCCAGCCTGGCTCGGGCTGATCGCGCAGGGGCGGTTCGGTCTGCCCGCTCATTCTGTCTCGTTACACTGCAAGGATGTCGGGGGATCGGGTGGCCCCGCCCGTCAGGCCGGGCTGATCAGCGCCACACTGTTGCGCAAAAGTCCGGCCAGTTCCGGCTCGTCCACGAGGCGCGCGGCCTCTTCGGGAGTGAACCAATCCCGCTTGCGCCGACCGGCCCCGGGATAGCTGTCAAGCAGGCGGACGGGGCGGATGGCCCCGACATCGACCACGGTTGGCACCGGCACGTCGCACGAGAACCGCTTACGATAGGGTAGCGCCCGACCAGCTGCGGGCGCGGATCGCCCATCCGGATACTGGCCTCTTTCCAGGCTTCCTCGGGCGCGGCTCCGGCGCCGTCGCGACCCGTCTGTGGCCAGTCCTCGGGCAGGATCCGGCGCCCGGTGGTCAGGGATGAGATCAGCAGGCGCGCCGCCGTTGGTTTCCCGCATATGCCAGCACAGCGCTGCCCCTGGCAATGCGAGGAGCGCCGCAGGATCAGGGCGATAAAATCGGCCCGGAGCTTCCACAATATGCGCGATCCCCGGTTCAAAATCACCCGGCAGGGCTTTGCCGGATAATCGACAGCAAATGTCATAAACAGGTTACAATTTGCTTATAATCGCAGCACCCCCCTTATCGCAGGCGCCGTGCCTTGCGCACAGGCCGCCAGCCCGTCCAAACGGTCGGGCCGCACCCCAGGGCAGCAGCCTGGGATATGTAAATTCTTCTTTACAAATCCCGGCCCGATACAGATCAACGTAAGAATTCACTACCAAACCTCGCAGCGGCCACCTGGACAGAAGGGCAGCGCAGTGTCGATCCGTATGCTGAAAACGCTGATAGCGGTGGCCGATCACGGCACCTTCAGCGCCGCCGCCGAGGCGGTTTTCGTCACCCATGCCGCCGTCAGCCAGCAGATGCGCGCGCTGGAGGAGGAGTGGCGGGTGCAGATCTTCAACCGCGCCACCAGGACGCCCGAATTCACGCCGCTTGGCCGCGCCCTGCTGGCCCGCGCGCGCGAGGTGGTGCGCGCCTATGACGATATCGTGCCCTCGGTGCTTGGCGATGACGGGCTGAAGGGTGAATTCCTGCTGGGCGCGGCGCCGACAACGCTGACCGGGCTGACCCCCTTTGCCACCGCAATCCTCAAGGCCCGCTTTCCCGATCTGCATGTCGGCCTCTTCCCCGGCCTGACCACCCATCTGATCAACGAGGTCGAGCGCAATACGCTGGATGCAGCGCTGGTCTCGCGCCCGGCGCTTTTGCCGAAAAATCTGATCTGGCATCCGGTCGCGGCGGAAGAGCTGGTGTTGATCGCGTCCGGGAAAATCGAGACCTCCGACCCGGTGCAGATCCTGCGCGCGCATCCCTTCATCCGGTTCTCGCGCGATGCGGTGGTCGGGACCATCATCGAGGGCTGGCTGCAAAGCAACAATATCCAGGTCTCGGAAAGCATGGAACTGGGCGGGCTCGAGGCGATCTATGCCATGGTCCTTGCCGATCTGGGCGTTTCCATCGTGCCGGAACCCTGTGTGCAGGTGCCGCATATCGTGCCGCTGAAACGGCTTCGACTGGCGCCTTCGGGTGGGCCGGTGCGCCATCTGGGACTGGTCCATCGCCGCGACAGCACCAAGTCGCGGGTGCTGGAAGAGGTGCTGCGCGCCATTGAACTGGCCCGCGAAGGGGGCAGTTTCTCTCCCGAAGCCATCGCCGCCGCCCTGGCCTGACCATTGCCAGTACTCCCCGGGGAAATGCCGCTTTCGCGGCGGAAGCGTCTTGCTTTGGCAGCAAGTCTTATATATGAGTAAATATACAAGATATGCGCATCAATGCCGGCCCCAGGGGGAGAGAACCATGCAGATCGTCGTTCCGGAATTTATGGAAGAGGACATCCTGCGCACGGGGCTGACAGGCTGCGACATCCTTTACGACCCGGGCCTTGTCGACCGGCGGGACGCGCTGCTGGCGGTGATGGCGGGGGCGGATGCGGTGATCGTCAGGAACCGCACCCGGGTCGATGCCGGGATGCTGGCGGCGGCGCCGCGGCTCAGGGTGGTCGGGCGGCTGGGTGTCGGGCTCGACAATATCGACCTTGAAGCCTGCAAGGCGCGCGGGGTCGCGGTCTTCCCGGCCTCGGGCGCGAATGACATCTCGGTGGCGGAATATGTGATCTCCTCGGCCATGGTGCTGCTTCGCGGCATCCATGCGATGCCCTCGCGCCTCGCCGGTGGCGACTGGGCACGGGGCGCGCTGATGAACGGGCGCGAGATCTGCGGCAAAACGCTGGGGCTGGTCGGTTTCGGCTCCATCGCGCGCGAGACAGCGATGCGGGCGCTGGCGCTTGGGATGGAGGTCATCGCCTATGACCCGCATCTGGCGCCGGAAGGGCCACATTGGGGGCTGAAGACCGGGCGGGTGCGACCCGTCGGGCTGGAGGCGCTGCTGGCGGGCGCGGATGTGCTGTCGCTGCATGTGCCGCTGACCGAAGGCACCCGGCATATGATCAGCGCGGCGGCCCTGGCGCGGATGAAACCCGATGCCATCGTGATCAACGCCGCACGCGGCGGTGTGGTCGATGAGGCGGCACTGGCCGGGGCGCTGCGTCAGAACCGTCTGGCCGGCGCGGCGCTGGATGTGTTCGAGACCGAGCCGCCACCGCCCGAGGACTGCGCCCGGTTCCAGGGCCTCGCGAATGTCATCCTCACGCCGCATATCGCGGGGCTCAGCCAGGAATCGAACCGCCGGGTTTCAGAGGTGACGGTGGCCTCGGTGCGCAAACATCTGATGGCGGAGGCGCTGTGATGGAAACCCTCTCCCTCGACGCAGCGCGAGACCTCATAGCCGCCGCCCTGACCCGCAACGGCGCCAGCGCGCGCGCCGCCACCAGCGTGGCGCACGCCCTGGTCCAGGCCGAGGCGGATGGGTTCAAGGGGCACGGCCTCTCGCGCCTGCCCGCCTATGTGGCGCAGCTGCGCGTGGGCAAGGTCCGGGGCGATGCGGTGCCGCAGGTGAGCCGCCCACGCCCCGGCGCGCTGGTGGTCGATGCCGGTTTCGGCTTTGCCTTTCCGGCGCTGGACAAGGCGGTCGAGACCCTGCCCGAAGTCACCCGTACGCAAGGCATCGCCTGCGCGGCGGTCACCCGCTCGCATCATTGCGGCTCGGCCGGAGCCTTTGTCGAGCGGCTGGCCAATAGCGGGCTGGTCGCGCTTTTATTCGCCAATTCGCCGGCGGCGATGGCGCCCTGGGGCGGCAACCGCGCGGTCTTCGGCACCAACCCGATCGCATTCGCCTGCCCGCTGCCCGGGGATGCTCCGGTGGTGGTGGATATGGCGCTTTCCACCGTCGCGCGCGGCAATATCGTTGCGGCGGCGAAAAAGGGTGAGGCGATCCCGCCCGGCTGGGCTTTTGACGAGGATGGCCAGCCGACCACCGATGCAAAACGCGCGCTGGCGGGGACGATGGCGCCTTTGGGAGACGCCAAGGGCACCGCGCTGGCGCTGATGGTCGAGCTGCTGGCCGCCGGGATGATCGGTGCCAATTACGCCGCCGAGGCGAGTTCGTTCCTCGACGATAAAGGCCCGCCCCCGGGCACCGGGCAGCTGATCATCGCGCTGGATCCAGGTGCCTTCGGCGCCGATGCGCTGGCGCGGTTTGCCATGCTGGCCGGGTCGGTCACCGATCAGCCCGGCGCCAGACTGCCTGGCGCGCGCCGGCTGGATCAGCGGCGCGCGGCCGGGCGCGACGGGCTGCAACTCGCACCGGCGCTGATCGCGGAAATCGCCGCGCTGTGATCAGAACAGCGCGGGCAATTCCCGCAGCACGATCAAAAGGCCCGAGGCGAAAAGCAGCACGATCAGCAGCCGGCGAAAGCGCGCATCGCTGAGCCGGCGATAGACCCGGATGCCGATCTGCGCCCCGATCATCGTTGCAGGCAGCGCGATCAGCGTCAGCCAGAGCGTCTCGGGCGTATATTGGCCATGCAGCGCGAAGGTCACCATTGCCAGCGCCAGCACCACGACGTTGAAGGGCTGCAAAACCGCCCGCGTCTCGGCCTTGGTCCAGGGCCGCATGGCGCACCACATGGTCGGCAGCGCACCGGAAAGCCCCGCCGCCCCACCCAGCAACCCGCCCAGGAAACCCACGGTTGAATCGACCACAGGCGTCGGGCGCTGAATGCTGGGCAGCGACCGGTGCAGGGTGAAAAAGGCGCCGTAAAGGATCATCATCGCGGCGATGGTCAGCTTGAGTGCCGGCGCGGAAATCATCGACAGCACCATGGCGCCCAGCGGGATTCCCGGCAGCGCCGGCAGCAGGAACCGCATCAGCCGCACCCGATGCGTGCTGATCTCACGCCGCACGATCCAGACCCCCTGGAGGCCGCTGATCACCGACATCACCACCGAGATCGACACCGCCTGACCCGGCGGCAGCACCTGCAGCCAGAAGCCAAGCGCCAGCAAAGCGGTTCCAAACCCCGCCAGGCCATTGATGAACCCGCCCGCCAGCGCCCCGGCAAGCAGGAAGGCCAGAACTTCCCCCGTCAATTCAGATCACCCCACCACCACCTTGCAATGCCAGAGCCTTGCCTGTCTCATTGTTTCGATCCTTTGATATTACGCAGAAATATGCCCCCGCCACAGGGCGGGGGCAAAGGTGTCTGTGATCCGCGATCAGCCCGGGAAGGCGGTCGGGAAAAACAACTCTTTCCAGTCGGTCACATCGGTGGTGATCAGCCCGGCCCGGGTCATATAATCGAGATAGGGGCCGATCCCTTCCGGCGTCACCGACCAGGTCACCCGCGGATCGGTGATCAGCTCGATCACCTCCGCCGCGCTGAGATTGGTCGCTTCCGCCCCCATCCAGATCTTCGCCGCCTCTTCCGGGTTTTCGCGGATGAAGGTCATCGCCTCGTCCAGCGCCGCCATCAGAACCGCCACCGTCTTCGGATTGGCCTCGACGAATTCCGACTTGGCCCAGATCATGTTGAAGGTATGCGGGCCGCCGACCACATCATAGCTGTCAATCACCTTATGCGCGCGCGGATCCTTCAGCTCCTGGTTCTGGAAGGGCGGCGCGCCGAAATGGGCACTGATCTCGGATTGCCCGCCCAAAAGCGCCAGCAGCGCATCCGGATGCCCCATCGAGACGGTAAAGGCGTCCAGCGCGGCATGCTGCCCCTCGCCCAGATATTTCTCGGCCGCCATCTGCAACGTGATCGCCTGGATCGAGGTTTTCACCGCCGGCAGCGCGATCTTGTGCTTTCCGGTGAAATCCTTCAGCTCTTTCACCTCAGGATCGGTGGTGACAAGGTAAAGTGGCATCGATTCCAGTGCCGCGATGCCTTTGACCTTGAGATTGGCCTGGGTACGCGCCCAGATCGTCAATGCCGGGCCAACGCCGCCGGCCGCGATGTCAAGGTTCCCGGACAGCAGCGCCTCATTCATCCCCGAACCGCCGGTGAAGCGCAGCCATTCGGTGGTGAAGTCCAGCCCGGCCTCTTTGGCATGTTTCTCCAGAAGGCCCTGCTCCTCGATCAGGGTCAGCGGCAGATAGCCGATGCCGAATTGCCGCGCCATGCGCAGGGTTTCCACCTCGGCCAGAGCGGGGGCGGCAGTGACCAGCCCGAAGGCCAGCGCAAGTGACAGTCTCAGCTTCATCTTCATTCCTCCCTCGTGCGGGTTCGGGCGACCCCTCCTCCGGGCCGGCCCGCCCCCGTTATGACAGTCCCGGTTTCAGTGCTGCACGCCCCAACGCTGGATGGTCAGGCGTTCAATGGTGCGGAAGATCAGGTTCTCGACAACAAGGCCGATGATGATCACGGTCAAAAGCCCGGCGAACACTTTGGGGATATCCAGCATGTTCTTGTTTTCAAATATGAACCAGCCAAGCCCGCCCGAACCCGAGCTGACCCCGAACACCAGTTCCGCCGCGATCAGGGTCCGCCATGCAAAGGCCCAGCCAATTTTCAGCCCGGTCAGGATCGACGGGAACGCCGCCGGGATCAGGATTTTGATGATAAAGGCCGGCCCTCTCAGCCCGTAATTGCGGCCAACCATTTTCAGCGTTTTCGACACACCCAGGAACCCTGAATGGGTGTTCAGCGCGATGGCCCAGGTGACCGAATGGACCAGCACGAAGATCAGGCTGCCATTCCCCAGCCCGAACCAGATCAAGGCCAGGGGAAGCAGCGCAATCGCCGGCAGCGGGTTGAACATCGAGGTCATGGTTTCCAGAAAGTCGGTGCCGATCCTTGAGGCAATCGCCAGCGCGGTCAGCACCGAGGCCAGCGCGATGCCAAGCCCGTAGCCCATCAGCAGAACCTTCCCGGACCCCCAGGCTGCCGATGGCAGCGTGCCATCCATCAGCCCGCTGAAGAAAGCGGATATCGTTGCCGTAAAGGTGGGAAACAGCAGGTCGTTGTTCAGCGCCCTGCCATAGATTTCCCAGATCCCCGCCAGCAGGACAAGGATCACCAGCTTTCTCAGCCAGGCCTCGCGGTAAAGCGTCTCGAACCATGAGAGCTTTTGTTCGGTGATGGTCAGGTCGCCGCCGCTGACATCTTGATGAAAGATCTCCGGACGGTCGGCGGTGGTGCCTGGAACGCCTGGTTCTGCCATATTCCTGAGCCTCGCAACTGGTTCAGACATGCTCCACCTCATCGGGTTCATGCGCAAAGAGCATCTCGTGGATCTGCCGCTCCAGCTCTGCCGCCTTGCGCGGATCGGTGGTGCTGTTCATCTCGGCCTTCACGCGTCCCGGATGCGGCGACAGCAAGAGGATGCGGTTGCCGATCTTGATCGCCTCTGCAATCGAATGGGTGACGAAAAGGACGGTGAATTTCGTCTCTTCCCAGAGCCTGAGCAATTCGTCCTGCATCCGCCGCCGCGTCAGCGCGTCCAGCGCCGCGAAGGGCTCGTCCATCAACAGGATATCCGGCTCCATCGCCATGCCGCGCGCGATGGCGACCCGCTGCTTCATGCCGCCCGACAGCATATGCGGATGGCTGTCGGCGAATTTCTCAAGCCCGACCTTGACCACATAGTCCATCGCCTTTTCATCCGCCTCGCGGGCAGACAGCTTTTTCGACGCGGTCAGGGCAAAGGCCACATTCTGGCGCACGGTCTTCCAGGGCAGAAGCTGGTCGAACTCCTGGAAAACCATCATCCGGTCCGGTCCTGGCTGGGTGATCTTGCGCCCCTTCAGCCGCATCTCGCCCTCGGTCGGTGTGATATAACCACCCACCGCCTTTTGCAGGGTGGATTTCCCGCAGCCCGATGGCCCCAGCAGGATGAAACGATCCCCCTGAAACACGTCGAAACTGACCCGGTAGGTCGCGGTGATCAGATGATTTGGTGTTTTATATTGCAGGGTTACCCCCCGCACTGTCAGCAGCGGATCATTTGGCTGCATCTTTCCTCCCTCTAGATCTGCCGGAACAACGCCTCCCAACGCCGTTCCCAGTGGATAGGGTCGCCCGCCTGGCCGGATCCTGGCGCGAAGCGCTGCCGGCAAGGCCTTTTATCCAGGCCTCCTTTCAGCCCGTTCAGGGCGAAGCCAATCGGAAATGGTGCAAAGCCGCCACACCCGGAAACGAGGCAATCGGCCGGCTTCCTTCCCTAAGGTTAGGGGAGAAGGTTTCGCAAGAAAATCTAAAAATCTTAATATTTTGTGTAAGAATTATTTTCAGTCGCGCATCAGGGAAAGGATTCCATCGCGGCCACAAACCGCCGCGATGGGATCCCGCCCGCGCCCGGGAGGGGCACTTATGCGTGTGGTCAGACGAAGCTTTGTTCCGGCAGCGCCGCACGGCGGCGGAGGGTTTCCAGAAGCGCCGACCAGTCATTGCCGCCGAAGCCCTCGGCTTTCGACATCTGATAGACCTGCGAGGCCGCCGCACCGACCCCCAGCGGCATATTCAGCCCCGCCGCATAGATCAGCGCCAGCGTCAGGTCCTTTGCCGCCAGCCCAAGGCCGAATTCCGGCGAGATATCCCCGGCAAAGATCTTGCGCGCATAGGCTCCGGTCAGGAACCCCTTGCCGGCGGTGGTGCCCGACAGCACTTTGACCGTGCGTTGCACGTCAAGCCCGGCAGCCTCGGCAAAGGCCAGCGTCTCGGCGGTCAGCACATTCAGCGCGGTCGACATGAAGTTGTTGACGATCTTCGTCCGGGTGCCGGTGCCGTTCTCGCCGCAATGGATGGTTTCCCGCCCCACCGCGTCAAAGACCGGCATCGCGCGGGTCACATCCGCTTCGTCGCCGCCCGCGAGGATCAGAAGCTGGCCCCGCTCCGCGAATTCCGAGGTGCCGCCGACCGGCGCATCGACCATGGGTATCCCCATCGCCGCCAGCCGCGCGGCAATGCGGTCGGTCGCCTCAGGCGCGACGGTGCTCATGTCGATGTAAAGCGTCTCTGCCCCCATCGCTGCGGCAACGCCCGGTGATCCGAACAACACCTCTTCGACATCCGGTCCGTTCGGCAGCATCGTCACCACGAAATCGCGCCCCGTCGCCGCCGCCGCCGCACTGTCTGCGGCATGACCGCCGGCGGCGGCAAGGCTTGCCACTGCGCCCGGGTTGATGTCGTAGACGGTGACCTCATGCCCGGCGCCGATCAGCTGGCGCGACATGGCATGACCCATACGGCCAAGCCCGATAAAACCAATTCTGGCCATTCTGTTACCCTGTTCCCTGACCGCTTATTTCGGGTCGAATTCGGTCGCAAAAGCGCGCAGCTTGTCATCCGCCGCAATCGCCTGGAGATAGCTGTCGGTGATATGGGTCGCGCTGTCGGGCGCCTCGGTGATGGTGCCGACGGTGGTGAGGAAGGCGCCAATCTCGCCCGCCCAGGCATCCAGCTTCGACGCCCCGGCCGCGCGCGACATCAGCGCCAGCTGTTCATCCAGCAGGAAGACCGGGCGCAGCGCGAATTCCTTTTCCATCGACTCGGGCGTCACTTCCAGACCGCCGGTGGCGTAGAAATCCAGCGCCAGTTTCCTGGCCTCTTCCGGATTGGCCTTTGCCCAGGACCAGCCGCGCAGATAGACCGCAAGGAATTTCTCGATCTGCCCGGGCGAGGCGCCCGCAAAAGCCTCGGTCGTGATCAGCAGGCTGGGCACCACCGCGCCAGCATCGGCGCCGCTGCACAGGGGTTTCGCCCCCATCTTCTCTTCGAGCGTGTAGAGATTGGGCGCCCAGACCCCGGCGACCGAGCCGCTGCCCGAGGACATCGCGGTGATGATCTGGGCCTGGCCCAGATTGACGAAACGCACATCGTCATAGCCGAGGCCGAATTTCTCAAGGCACTTACGCGCGGTGAAGTCGACGGTGGAATTGGTGGTCAGCAGGATCTGCTGGCCCTTGATCTGCATCGGATCGGCAAGGATCGCCTCCGCATCGGGGCCGGCGACAACCAGCGCATTGGTGCGCGATTCATCATTGGCGATGCCGATGGTCGAGATGTTGAACCGCGAGGCGCCCAGAACCGCCGGCACCGCGCCGGTGATCCCAACATCCCAGGGCCCCGAAGACCCTGCCGCAATCTGCGGCGCTCCGGCCGGGAAGGTCACGAATTCGGGCGCGAGGCCCATCTCGGCCCACCAGCCCTTTTCATTGGCGAAATGCAAAGGCAGCGCCCAATACATCGCCGGCTGATAGCTGATGGTGATCTTTTCCTGCGCGAAAGCCGCGCCCGAAAGAGCGGTGGTGATGGCGAGGCCAAGGGCCGCGCCCGGCATAAACTTAACAGACATTCATTCCTCCCTGATTGTTGTTCCGGGCCGCCCAGAGCGCCGGTTTTTGCGTCAGTCTTTGCGCCAGTCTTTGTGTCGGTCTTTATTTCGATGCGCCCTTCTCCTCGCGCAGCGATTTCCAGATATGGGTGCGCAGATGAATGAAGGATTCCGTGTCCATCACATCCTCGATGCGCTCAAGATCGTCCCACTTCTCCGCCTCGCGGATAGCCCGCACATCGACCACTTCCTTGATGCGGCCCGGACGTTTCGTCATAATCGCGACGCGATCGGCCAGGTAGACCGCCTCTTCGACACCATGGGTGATGAAAAGCACCGTGCGCGGCTGAACGCGGGCCAGCCGCACCAGCTCTTCCTGCATCACCACCCGGGTCTGGGCATCCAGCGCTCCGAAAGGCTCGTCCATCAGGAGCACGGCGGGGTCGAGCACATAGGCCCGCGCAATCGCCACCCGCTGCTGCATGCCTCCCGAAAGCTGATGCGGAAAGGCGCTGGCATGGCTTTCCAGTCCCATCAGCTGCAAGGCACCCTCGACCAGGCTCTTGCGCTCCCCTTTAGGCAGGCCCTTGTTACGCAAGCCGAATTCGATGTTTTCGGCCACCGTCTTCCAGGGGAACAGCGCGAATTGCTGGAACACGACCGCGCGGTCCGGCCCGGGGGCGACCACATCCTGGCCATTGACCATGACCCGGCCCGAAGACACCGGCTCGAACCCCGCCACCATCCGCAGACAGGTGGTCTTGCCGCAGCCCGAAGGGCCGACAATGGCGACGAATTCCTTCTCGGTCACATCCAGTGTCACATTCTGCAGCGCCTGAAACGCGCCCGGCCCGGAACCATAGGTCTTGCCGGCATTCTCGAAACGAATGGAACCCATTTTTCTCTCCCTCAGGCCTGTTTGCCTTGCGTCACGGCGCGTTCCAGCCGGCGCAGCAGAATGTCGATGATGAGGCCGACGAGGCCGATCGAGACCATCCCCGCAACCACGGTAGAGGCGGCGATATTGGCCTGGGCCTGAACCATCATAAAACCAACCCCGGTCGAGGCGACGATCAGCTCGGCACCGACCAGAGACTGCCAGCCCAGCCCGGCCGAGATCCGTAAGCCAGCGATGATCGAGGGGATCGAGGCCGGCATGATCACCCGTGTGATCATGCCGAAATTGCTGGTCCCCAGCATCTTTGCCGCCTCGATCAGACGGATATCGACGCAGCGCGCACCCTGCCAGGCATTGATCACGCAAGGGGGGAAGGCGCCGGCGAAGATGATCATAATCGGCCCGCCAATGCCGGTTCCGAACCAGAGTGCGGCAAAGGGCACCCAGGCGATGGGGGCGATGAAACGCAGCCCGTCCAGCAGCGGCGCCGCGATGGCGTCCATGGTCGGGAACCAGCCCATCATCAGCCCCAGCGGCACCCCGATCAGCGCCGCCAGCAGGAAGCCGCCCAGAAACCGGCCAAGGCTCGACAGAAGATGCTCGGGCAGGGTGGCGCCGGCAAAGGGCTGGCTGATCAGCTGCACGACGCGTTCGACCACGGCGACGGGGCCAGGCAGGAATTGCTCGGACACAAGGCCGCTGGCCGGAATGACGAACCAGAACGCAAGGAACAGGGCCAGGCTGATCAGGGCAAGCGCCGTGGCGCGGCCGGGGCTCAGTGACAGATTTTGCATTTCAGCTCCTCCCCTGGGGCCAGCGCGCCAGCGCCATGCGTTCAACACTGACGAGGCCCTTTGTGGTCAGCCAGCCAAGCACCCCGACCGTCACCATGCCGACGAGGATCATCGAGGGGTAAATGTCCTGCTGCGCCACGTTCAGCACGAAGCCGACCTCCATCAGCGCGCCGACCAGCTCGGCCGCGACCAGCGTGGTCCAGGCGGCCTGGAGGGAAAGGCGAAGGCCGGTAAAGATCATCGGCAGCGCGCCGGGAATGATCACCTCGGTCACCATCCGCAGCCGCGGCGCCCCCAGCATCCGCGCGGCGGCAAACAGCGCTCCGTCAATGCCGCGCACCGCGGTATGGGCGTTGATCACCGATGGCACGAAAGCGGCCAGCCAGATCACCAGCACCTTGGCCGCATCCCCCAGCCCGAGCCACAGGATCGCGAGCGGGATCCAGGCCAGCGGCGGGATCGGCCGGATCAGCGAGAAGATCGGGTTGATCAGCGCCTCGGCGGGGCGGTTATAGCCCATCAGGAGCCCCAGCGGGATTCCGGCCAGCGCGGCGCAGAAAAAGCCGACCACCACCAGGCGCAGGCTGTGCCAGACATGTTCGGCCAGCGTGGCGCCAGCATAGCCGCTGACCACGCTTTGCCGCAAGGCGGCCCAGAATTCCGCAGGCGAGGCCCGGGAAGAGCCGCCGACAGGTGCCCGGCACCTCAAGCACCAGGGTGTTCATCCGATCAGCTCATCGCTGCGGTCATCGGTCTCGCCAAAGCGTTTCAGGACGGCGGGTTTGGTGCCCTCATAGACACGCTCAAGGTTCCCGGCGATCTTCGCGTTCTCACGTTCGAACAGGCAGTTGCCGTCCAGATCCGAGGCCACCAGGAAAGGCCCCATCCGGTTGCAGCGAATGACCCACATCGCCTGGGCAAGGCCGAGTTCTTCGTTCCAGTGCACGGCCTCGACATTTTCCACGCCCCGCCCCAGCAGCGCGCCGGTGCCGTAACCCACGGTCGAAAGATAGACCGCGCCATTGGGAACAAAATACTCCTTGTAGTCTTTCGAGGACATGCCGCCCTTGCCGATGATCAGCTTTGCCCCGGTCTTCGCCATCCATTCCGGCAACCATTTCGCGAAACGGAAACTGGCGGTGGCGGTGACCGCCCCCAGATCAAACGTGCCATCCTCACGGATCGTCGCGGCGGGCGAGCAGTGGAAATTCGCCGCACTCTGCGAGGGCAGCTCCATCGGGATATTCGCGCTTTGCTCAAGCGCGCGCATATAGACGCCTTCGCGGGCGGTATACATCAGCCCGTTGAGGTAAACGATGTCGCCCAGCCGCAGCGCCGCGATCTCTTCGGGCGTGGGCGTGGTGGAAAGGATGACCTCACGCGGTTTCATTCTGCGGCCTCCCGAACACTGTCCCAGCCCACGGTTTCGCGGCGCTGATAGGGGGTGAACCAGTCGGGATCGGTGCGGTGTTCGACCCGCCCGTCCGGGAAGATCCGCGCCACCGCACGGCGCGAAGACAGGCAGAAGGCATGGACCGACATCTGCATGCCGCCGGTGTGGCAATAACCGACCTCGATATGAGTATCGATCACCATATTCTTGCCGACAAAGCCCATCGCGCCCATGCCGATGGAATTGCCGAGCTCTTTGAACTCCTCCTCCAGCGCCGCGATTTTCGGGTCGGAATTGCGGTCCCCCACGGTGCGCAGACAGGCCGCGCGTTTGCCAAGCACCATGCAGGTGTCCTTGCAGCCGCCAAGGCCAATCCCGATGATCGCCGGCTGGCAGGCGAGGCCGCGTTTGCCAAAAGCCACGAGGCAATCGAGGTAGAACCGCTTGATCCCCTGAATGCCGTCAGACGGGAACAGCATCCGGTAATCGGTGCCGAACAGCCCGCCTTTATGCACGGTGATCAGGTCGATCCAGTCGCCGCCCGGCTCATAGCCATATTCGATCTCGGGCGCGCCGATGCCGACATTGTTGTTGTGGTCGGTCCGCCACAGCGGATGCACCCGGTTGGGTCGCAGCGGCACCGCAGATGTCGCCCGCGCCGTCGCGCAGCGAAGCGCCTCCTCCAGCGCGATCGGCCCACCTTCGATCCGGGCGTCATTACCCATTTTCACATACCAGCGCGGTGTGCCGGTATCGCCGCACATCGCGCGGCGGTCCTGTTTCGCGGCCTCGTAATTCTCCAGCATCGCCTGGAGGACGAAAGACGAGAGATCACCATCCTCGGTTGCCGCCGCCGCCTTCAGCCCGCCGAGATAATCATCGGGGATCTCGATTGCGGCCTTGGCCATCAGGGCCTCGGCAGTGGACTGGATCACATTGATCGGTATCACGGTCTGGCTTCCTTATTGGGTCGCGACGAGCGTTTCGGGTTCATGCGCGGGCAGCACCGTCTCGCCAGGGCGGACGATGGTGAACTGCACCTGTTCGCGGGTCAGTGTCAGATCGTCGCCGCGCTTGCGGGCGAGGGTGAAATACGAGCTTTCGAGATCGCCGCTTTCGGGGAAGTCCTCGCGAAAATGCGCACCGCGTGAGTTTTCCCGCACCTGCCCGGCGCGGGCGATGACCTCGGAAACCTCGACCAGAGAGGCCATGTTCAGCCAGTCATGCCAGGTCAGGTTGAAGGCGAGGTTTGACGGGTCAACGCCGGCCTCCATCAGCTCGGCCCGGATCCCGGCCACGCGTTTCACGCCGCGCTGCATGCCCGCGCCGGTGCGCATGACGCCGACATCTTCCCACATCGCCTCTTGCAGCTTATTGCGCAACGGCTGGATCTTGTCGGCTTTCTTCGAAAACGGGTGGCAGGCACGGGCGATTTCGGCCTGAAGCACCGTCTCATCCGGATCACGCAGAGACATCCGGCGGATGTCGGCCGCCATCACATCCCCCGCGATACCGCCAAAGACGGTGGAATTCGCCACCCCATTGCCGCCGAGCCGGTTCGAGCCATGCGCGCCGCCGGCATCCTCGCCCGCCACATAAAGCCCCTCCATCTCGGTGCGCGTATCCGGGTCCACCACCACGCCGCCCATGAAGTAATGCGCGGTCGGCACCACTTCGACCTTGCCCGCCGCCAGATCAAAGCCGCTGTCGGCGCAGCGCTTCACCATGCCGGCGAATTTCCTGCGAACGTTGTCCGGCCCCAGATGGCCCATCGAGATGAACATACCAACCTGGGTCGGGTCGTTGTTCTTCCTCATCTCGGCATAGATGCCGCGGCTGACCACATCGCGGGTCGCCCGCTCGCCGCGCTTGTCATAGTCGAACATAAACCGCTCGCCGCGCGCATTCAGCAGCTGGCCGCCCGCACCGCGAAGACCTTCTTCCAGCACAGTGCCGGTCATGCGGGTGTAATCGCCCGCAAGAAGGCCGGTCGGGTGGAACTGCACCATCTCCATGTCGCGCAAGGGCAGGCCAACCCGCAACGCCATCGCCAGCCCGTCCATCGTTTTGTCGCCGGAAGGCGTGTGATACTTATACATGGTCGGCCCGCCGCCGGTGCCCATCATCACCGCCTTCGCGCGGACAAACCGGAACCGCCCGGTCCGCATGTCGATGAACAGAACCCCCGCCAGCGAGGCGCCGTCTTTCGTTGGCACCAGGCCAACGGCGCGGTGTTCCTGAAGCTTGCGGACGGGGCGCGCCAGCACCTGTTCCATCAACCGCGAGATGATCTCGATCCCGGTCAGATCCCCCTTATGGACGGTGCGGTCGGCGGTCTGACCCGCAAAGGCCTTCTGATGCAAAGTGCCATCGGGGTTGCGGTCAAAGAAGCAGCCGACCTCGTTTTCCAGCTCGCGGATCCTGACCACCGCCTGCTCACAAAGCCGCCAGGCCATGTCCTGGTTCGGCAGCCATTTGCCGCCATTGATCGTGTCCATGAAGTGGCGTTCAACCGTGTCGCCGCCGCCAAGCGCCACGTTATAGCCGCCCTGCACCATCCGCGTGCAGCCGCATTTGCCAATCAACCCCTTGACCGCCAGCGTGATCCGCGTGCCCGGAGCCGCGCTTTGTGCTGCATGCAACGCCGCGAACAGCCCCGCGCCGCCTGAGCCAAGGATCAGAATATCGGTCTCGTCGCGTTCAATTTCGAACCTGGTCATGGCTCACACCGCCCTGAGAAGAAATGTGCCGGAGATCAGAAGCGCCCCGGCAATGGCGCCGGCGGCGAGGCTCTTTTGCCGCTGCGACCAGGGCAGGAATTCCAGTGCCAGAAGCCTCAGCCCACCGAAGAAATGCACTGCGAGCAGAAAGACGAGGCCGAATTCCGCGAACTTCACCAGCGGGTTATCGGCAAAGATGAGGAATTGGTCCAATTGGTCGGGGTCGGTCAGCGCCAGCGACAGAACCCAGAAATGCGCGGGCAGGAACAAGGCCAGCGCCAGGCCCGAAAGCCGGTGCAGCATATAGGCAAGCCAGAGCGGATGGCGCCGGTGCGGCCGGATCACAGCAGCGTCACGGCCAGAACGGCGCGTGCCCCCATCACCGTCAGGCCAAGCATCACGGCCCAGGTGAAAGCCTCCAGCAGACGGCCCTTCAGGCCCGTCACCTCATGCAGGATGACCCGCAACCCGATGGCCGCATGAACCGAGACCGCCAGCACGAAAGCGCCGTAGAACAGGAACCAGGGGATGCTGCCTTTGGTGCGGCCAAGGATCTCGGCCGAGGAAAGCCCGCCCTGGATCGCGTAGATCATCACCGCCAGATGGCCCAGCACCAGCGGCCCCATCATCATCGCGCTGAGGCGTTGCGCCATGTACAGCCGTATCCCCAGCATCAGCCCTTCCCCCCGAAAAATGACCGCGCGAGCGCGCGTTTCAGCCCGGCGACAGAGCCGAGCGGGTCCAGCTCATTCGGGCAGAACCGCGTGCAGCTGCCCTGGCTGTGGCAATTGGTGCAGCCCTCAGGCCCGGTGACGCTGGCCAGAACGGCGGCGCGGTCGGTGACTTTCACATCGTTGTAAAGCGTCCAGGCGCGTTGCAATGCGGCGGGGCCGAGGTAATCCGGGCTCCCCGCGACCGTATCGCAGGCGGCGTAGCAAACGGCGCAATTGATGCATTCGATCGCCTTGTTCGCCTCGACCCGGCCCGGATCCTCCGGGCTGACCTGCTGGATCGCATCGTCGCGGCTGCGGCCCGGTTTGTGCACGCCACCCGCCTTGACCCATTTCTCGAAAAACGGGTCCATATCGGCGGCCAGATCGCGGATCACCGGCAGGTTGCGCAAGGGCGCAACGGTCAGCCTGCCAGCCGTCAGCACCTTTTTCACATGCGTCCGGCAGGTCCAGCGCGGCTGGCCATTCACCATCATCGCGCAGGATCCGCACATGCCCACCCTGCAGGCATAGCGATAGGTCAGCGAAGGGTCGATTTCCTGCTGGATATAGCTCACCACATCCAGAACGGTCTGATTGTCCTGCGCCGGCACCTGGAAGATCTCATAGGCGCCCTGGCCCCCGGACCCGCGCCAGACCGACACTTCCATCGTCTTGTCATTCCCGCTCACAGCGCACCTGTTGGCTCTCTTCCTGAACCCGGTGTAACGCATGTTTTTTCTAACACTAAGGAACTAATATTAAACAATACAGTAAGTTAAATTTACACAATTCGACAGACCGAATGAAAAACCCCGCCACAAAGGGCGGGGCAGCGGGCGAGGCGGCGCTCGGGACTTCGCGCAATGAGCGAGAGGCTCAGCTGATCAGATGCAGCCCGATCAGGATGAAACCGGCGAGGAAGATGGTCTCGACCACCACAAGGCCAATGGCCGAACCGCCGACCTCCATCATCTTCACCAGCGAGGTCTTGATCCCCACGGCGGCGATGGCGGTCAAAAGCGCCCAGCGGCTGGTCTGTTCGGCGAACCAGGCAACCGAAGACGGGATGACGCCAAAGGAATTCAGCGCCGCCAGCACCAGGAACCAGACGACGAAGGAGGGCAGCAATGGCGGACGGATGCCGCCGGGGTTCTCTTCACCCAGATGCCAGGCGCGGATAACCAGCGAGAAACCCAGCACCACCGGCGCCAGCATGGCGACGCGGATCAGCTTCACCACCGTCGCCGTCTCGCCCACTTCCGGGCTGATCGAGAAGCCGGCGCCGACCACCTGGGCCACGTCATGGATGGTGCCGCCAAGGAAGACCCCGGATTCCAGGGGCGTAAAACCGAACCAGGTCGAAAGCGGCGGATAGGCGATCATCGCGGCGGTCGAGAGGATGGTGACCGCCATCACGGTGAAGGCGAGGTTGCGCTCGGATTTGTCGGTGCGGGGCAGCACGGCGGCGATGGCCATGGCTGCCGAGGCGCCGCAGATCGCCACCGCGCCGCCAGAAAGCAGCGCCATACGCCAGCCGCGCCCGAAGACCTTCGCCGCCAGCATCGCAAACAGGATCGTCGCGGCGACCCCGGCGATCACCAGCAGAATCATGCCGGTGCCGAGTTTCGTCAGCATCTCGACCGAGATCCGCGCCCCCAGCAGCGCCACGCCAAGCCGCAATACGGTTCGGGCGGAAAAGCCGATCCCGGCCTCGGTCCGCGTCCCCGCATCGGCAAGGAAATTCAGCGCGAGCCCCATCAGGAGCGCCATCAGCATCGCGGGCGCCCCGTAATGATCTGACAGGAACTGCGCGGTGACCGCGACCAGGATCGAGACCGCAATGCCGGGGAAAAGCCTGTTGGCAGAGAGCCAAAGCGCCGTTCCACGCAGCCCGGCGGGGCGGGCATCAGAGGCCCGCGTTTCGTCGATTTGTGCCATGGCTTTCCGCTCCGGGCTCAGACCGTATATTCCCGGCCCCGCGACAATCGCAGGGCCGGGGTCTTGGCGCAAGAGAAGGATCGCAGATCAGGCGCTGCGGTAAAGCTTGGTCATCGAGAATTCGCGATGGCCCAGAGCCTCGGCGCAGGTCATGCGGCCATTGGCGGTACGCATGATCATCTCGATCAGCGAGTCACCGGCCTGGTCGATGGTCATCTCGCGGGTCAGCACGCCGGTCACATCCACGTCGATATGTTCCGACATGGTGCGCAAAGTGCGCGGATTGCCCGAGATCTTGATCACCGGCACGATCGGATTGCCGACCACATTGCCCTGCCCGGTCGGGAAGGTGTGGATGACATAACCGCCCGCCGCCATCAGCGTCACGCATTCCGCCGCTGCCGAGGAACTGTCCATGAAGTAAAGCCCCGGGCCTTTCGACGGCGCCTCAGCTGGACCCATCGCGTCGATATAGGTCGAGGTGCGGCCGATCTTTTCCAGATTGCCAAGCGCCTTTTCCTCGATGGTGGTCAGACCGCCAAGGATATTCCCCTTGGTCGGCTGGCTGTCGGAAAGGTCATCGGTCTGATGCGCGAAGATCACGTCATCGGAATAGGCCTGCCAGATCTGCTTGAACTTCGCGGCAGCCTCGGGGGTCGCAGCGCGCTTCTCGCAGATATGCTCGGCCCCGGTGATTTCCGAGGTCTCGCCAAAGCAGCCATAGATGCCCTGCGGCAAGAGCTTGTCATACATATTGCCGACGGTCGGGCAGGAGGAGAGACCCGTGGTCGTGTCGCTTTCGCCGCATTTCGTCGAGATCCAGAGATCCGAGACCGGGCAGTCTTCTTTCTGCAGCTCGGATGCCCAATGGACATATTCCTTGGCCTTCCAGCTGGCGGCGCGGATGGTCTCGAAATCGCCCTTCTGTTCAATCGAGAAGCCGGTGACCGGCTTGCCGGTTTTGGCGATGCCGTCGACGATCACTTTGGTCCATTCCGGCTCGATCCCGATCACCACCACGGCGGCGACGTTCGGATTGGCGCCGGTGCCGATAATGGTGCGGAAGTGAAGCTCCAGGTCTTCGCCGAACTGGAGACGCCCGTAAGCATGCGGGATCGCCATCGTTCCTTTGACATTGTTCGACACCGCCTCGCAGGCCGCGTTGGAAATATCATCGACCGGCAGGATCAGAACGTGGTTGCGCACACCCACACGGCCATTCTCACGCCGCCAGGCTTTCACCGTCGCATTGCTGAAATCGAGTGCCATCTGATCACCACCGTTTCGTTTTGCAGTTATGGGTATGGACGTGATCGCCAACGCCCGCGTCACCGACCATACGGCCAATGTCTTCGCCATATTTGGTGACGGTATCGCCGGCCTTCAGCGGCTTCAGCGCGACCTTGTGACCAATCGGGATGTCGGCATTGGCGACAAGGCGGAAGTCGGAATTGTCATGGGTGACGACACAGATCATCTCGGTGCCGGCTTTCAGATTTTCGACGACGACGACGCCGACATTGTCCGCGTGATCGTGGACCAGAAGTTGCGGGATACTCATGGGCTCCTCCCCTGGATTGCTGTGTTACCCTGCCTGAATTCGTATCATGTATAATTACTCTTATACAAGAGTTATTCTATAATTCTTGTGCGAAGATCGGCGCCCGTGATAGCGTCGTGAAAACAGCAGGAACCGCTATGGCCGCACCGCTTTACCAGACCGTGATCGACCGGATCGTCGCCCAGATTTCCTCGGGCGAGCTGCTGCCGGGCTCGATGTTGCCCAGTGAAATGCAGATCGCGGCGGATACCGGAGTGTCGCAGGGCACGGCGCGCAAATCGCTGATGGTGCTGGAGCAGCTGGGCATCGTGAAGCGCGAACAGGGGCGCGGCACATTCGTGACCGCGCGCACGCCGGACAATGCGCTCTTCAACTTCTTCCGGTTGCGCGAACCCGATGGCACGATGATTCGCCCCGAGCTGATGAGCGAGGTGGTGACCACCCGCGATGCGACCGGGGAAGAGCGCAAGGTGCTGGAGGATGCGCCAGCCCGGGTCTATGAGATCCGCCGGCTGCGCAGTCTGAAAGGCGCGCCGAGCGTGCTGGAGACCGCCGTGGTCTCGGCCAATCGCTTTGCGGGCCTCGACCTGCGGGCGCCGCTGCCGAACACGCTATATGTGCTTTACCAGCAGAATTACGGCTGCATCATTCTGCGCGCCGATGAATCGATCACCGCAGTCGAGGCCGATCCTGAAACGGCAAAGGCGCTGAACCTGAAACCGGGCGCGCCGATCCTCTGCATCGACCGGGTCGCTTTTGACATCATGGGCCGCGCGGTAGAGTGCCGCCGCAGCCTGTGCCGCACCGAAGGGCTGATCTACCAGGTCTCGCTGACATAAAAAGCGGCCGGGCACAGGCCCGGCCGGTTCAGGTCGCTCTGGGTGATCAGTTGGCGGCGACGAAGGCCGAAAGTTCGGCGCTGTCGCCCACCGCCTGCATAAAGCTGCCGTCGATATAGCTCGCGGCATCGGGTGCGGCGGGAATGGTGCCCACGCTGGTCATAAAGCCCGCGATATCGGTCAGCCAGGTGTCGACCTTCGACGCCCCCGCATCGCGCGCCATCAGCGCAAGCTGTTCCTCAAGCGTGAAGGTCGGGCGCAGCGCGAATTCGGCCGAGGCCCCGGCATCGGAAATCTCGACGCCGCCTTCAGAGTAGAAAGCAACCAGCATCTCTTTCGCCTCATCCGGATTGGCTTTGATCCAGGTGATGGCCTTCAGATAGACGGCGAGGAATTTCTGCACCGCCTCGGGATTGTCCGCCGCGTAATCCTCACGCGCGACCAGGGCGCCGGGCACAATCGCCCCGGCATCGGCGCCCGAGCACAGGTAATCATACCCCGCACGTTCCTGCAAAGTATAGGTATTCGGTGCCCAGACGCCCGCGAAACGGCCATTCCCCGAGATCGCAGCCGAGATGATCTGGGCCTGGGCGAGATTGATGAACTCAACCTGGCCCGCATCGACGCCCATCTGCGCGAGGCAGGCGCGGGCAGCGTAATCGGCGGTGGAATTGGTCGTGACCACAAGGCCGGTGATCTGCGAGGGATCGGCCTTCACCGCCTCGATATCCGCCGCAGCCGTCATAATCGCATTGGTGCGCGATTCGTCATTCGTAAGGCCGATGGTCTTCAGCCCGAAACGCGCCGCGCCCAGGATTGCGGGCACCGAGCCGGTGCCGCCCACATCCCAGTCTTTCGCCTGGGCCGCCGCGATCTGCGGCGCGCCGGCGGGGAAGGTGACAAACTCGGGCTCCAGCCCGACCTCGGCCCACCAGCCTTTTTCCGTCGCCACATGGAAGGGCAGCGCCCAGTAAAGCGAGGGCTGATAGCTGACCCGGATCGTCTCGGCACTGGAAGCGCCCGCCGCAAGCACAAGCGCCCCTATGGCCGTGCCAAGGGCAAGGCCTGCATGAATACCGCTTCTCATCTTTTCCTCCCAGAAAGTCGGATCGGTTGATTTGGTCTTTGGTCTTCAGGCGAGTTCCATCGCCTTTTCTTCCCGAAGGCTGCGCCAGATCCGGGTGCGCAGATGCACAAAGCTTTCCAGATCCATCACGTCCTCGATCTTCTCATGGGCATCCCAGCCCTCCGCCTCGCGGATCGGGCGGATGTCGATGATCTCTTTGATCCGCCCGGGCTGGCGCGCCATGATGGCGACGCGGTCGGCCAGGTAGACGGCTTCTTCCACCGCATGGGTGATGAACATCACGGTGCGCGGATTGCGGCGGGCAAGGCGGACAAGTTCCTCCTGCATCACCACCCGGGTCTGCGCATCCAGCGCGCCGAAGGGTTCATCCATCAAGAGCACCTCGGGATCCAGCACCCAGGCCCGCGCGATGGAGACCCGCTGCTGCATACCGCCAGACAGCTGATGCGGGAAAGCATCGGCATGGCCGGTCAGGTTCATCAGCTGCAGGGTCGCCGCGATGCGGCTCTGACGTTCGGCCCGGGCGATACCGATATTTCTCAGCCCGAGGTCGATATTCTCGCGCACCGTCTTCCAGGGCATCAGCGCGAATTGCTGGAAGACAACCGCACGATCCGGGCCGGGTTTTGTCACCCTGATCCCATTCACCGAAACCGTGCCGGAGCTTGGCCGGTCAAACCCCGCGACAAAGCGCAGAAGCGTGGTCTTGCCGCAGCCCGAAGGCCCGACGACAGCCATGAACTCCTTGTCGGAAATCTCCAGGTTGACGCCTTTCAGCGCCTGGAAACCGCCGGTCTTATTGCCGTAGAACCGGCCGACATCGTCGAAGCGGATCGCTCCCATCTGTCTGATCCCTCGTGATTAATGTGCAAGGCCGCGACGGCGCAGGATGATTTCCTCGGTGCGTCGCAGGATGATGTCGATGATGAGACCGATGATGCCGATGCCGATCATCCCGGCCATGACCGTGGTGGTCGAGACATTGCCCTGGCCCTGGACCATCATATAGCCGATGCCGGTCGAGGCGACGATCAGCTCGGCACCCACCAGCGACTGCCAGCCAAGCCCGGCCGAGATCCGCAGGCCCGCGATGATCGAAGGCACCGCCGAAGGCAGCAGGATCTCCGAGATCATCCGGTGATCCGGTGTGCCCAGCATCCGCCCGGCCTCGATCAGCCGCGGATCGGCGAATTTGGCGCCGCGATAGGCGTTGATCAGACAGGGCGGGAAAGCGCCGGCAAAGATGATCATAATCGGCCCGCCAATGCCGGTGCCGAACCACAGCGCGGCAAAGGGCACCCAGGCGATGGGCGCGATGAAACGCACGGCGTCGAACAGGGGCGTGACGATATCGTCAAGCAGCCGGAACCAGCCCATCAACAGCCCCAGCGGCACGCCGATCACCACCGCCAGCCCAAAGCCGCCGGCAAAGCGCAGCAGGCTCGCCCAGAGATGGTCGATCAGCGTGCCGCCAGCGAAACGGTTGTCCAGCAGATAGACAAACCGCTCGGCCACGGCGAGGGGAGAGGGCAGGAAAAGGCTGGGGATCAGGCCGGAAATCGCCAGCAGCGTCCACAGAAGCAGGAAACCGCCAAAGCCCATCAGCCCGAGGATCAAGGTGTTCTTTGCGTCGAAAACCCGCATGGCTCAGCTCCCTGCCTGTGTGGCGGTGTTCCATGCGAGGGCCCGCTTCTCCGCCATGCCCAGGGCCACCGTCATCAGCCAGCCGCAAATCGTCACCGCGATCATGCCGACAAGGATCATACCGGGGTAAAGATCCTGCTGCGCCACGTTCAGCACCCGGCCAAGACCGGTCATGGCGCCCACCAGCTCTGCCGCGACCAGCGTGGTCCAGGAGGCCTGGAGTGAGAGCCTGAGGCCGGTAAAGATCATCGGGCTGGCCCCCGGCAGCAGGATTTCCCGCACGAAAGTGGTGAAGGGCGTACCCAGCATCTTCGCAGCCTCGATCAGCGTGCGGTCAAGGTTCCTTACCCCGGCATAGGAATTGATCACCGAGGGCACAAAGGCCGCGAACCAGATCACCAGGATCTTGGCCATATCGCCAAGGCCCAGCCAGAGGATCGCCAGCGGAATCCAGGCCAGCGGCGGGATCGGGCGGATCACCAGGAAGACCGGGTTGATCACCGCCTCGGCCCGCCGGCTCCACCCCATCCACAGGCCCAGCGGCACCCCGGTCACAACCGCCACGATGAAACCCAGCGTGACCAGCAGCACCGAACGCAGCACATGTTCGCCGAGGACCCCATTCGCATAGCCCTTGCCCGAAACCTGCGCCAGCGCCGACCAGGTGTCGGCGGGCGAAGGGAAACGGCCGGGCGAGATCACCCCCAGCACAGTCGTCAACAGATACCAAAGGGTCAGAGCCGCCAGAATCGTGGCCGCCCCCACCATTGCCTTGCGAGACATCCTCATCCTCCCCATGAGTTATGTAAGCGGTTACATAGATGTTTCAGCCAGTCAATCATTTTCCGGGACTGACCATTGCAAAAGCGGCCAAAGCTGCGGGATCCGCAGCCGGATTCCGTCTTTAGCCATTCGATATCAATGTGTTGATAAAATTTCCGCATCCGTGGCAGCGCGCGGGACCCGCCGCCACCCCGTTCAGACCCGGCCGAATCGAACCGAGTCCACCGGTGGCGCATGGGTGCCGCGCGTCACCACTTCGGTCGGCAAAAGCACGCTGCCACCCGCCTTGCCTGCGATCAGATCCTGCAAAAGCCGCGCCGCCTCCTCGCCCATGCGGGTATGCGGCACGCGCACGGTGGTCAGCTCGGGAAAGGTGATTTCCGCGATGTCGATATCGTCGAAACCTGTGATGGTGACATCTTCGGGCACCCGCAACCCCATGCGACGCGCGGCGCGCAGCGCGCCAGCCGCCAGCACATCATTGCCGCAGATCACCGCCGTGATGCTCCGGTCCTGCATCAGATCACCGAAGGCGGCCGCGCCGCCCTCAAGCCCATAAGCCACCTCGATCACGCCGCGAAAAGCAAGCCCCTCGGCCTCCAGCGCGGCGCGCGCGCCCTCAAGACGGTCCCGCGCCCGGTCATTGCCCTCGGTCATCCCCGAGATCATCGCGATATTGCGATGCCCCAGTGCCAGCACCATCCGCATCATCGCAGCAATTCCCGCGCGGTTGTCGAAGCCGGCAAAGGGATGCTGGTCACCGCTGGACCAGGCCAGCACATAGGGCACCTTACGCACCGCCAGCCAGTCATAGATCGCGGGATCACGTTCGAACCCCACCAGCAGCAGGCCATCTGCCCCCCGCGCCACCAGCGCCTCGATCTGGTGTTTTTCCCGTGCCGCATCATAGCCCGACGAGGCCACCAGCAGCGAGAATTTCCCCTGTGGCAGCGAGCGCTCGAACGCATCCACCCCATGCGCGAAGACGGCGTTTTCCAGCGTCGGCACCACAGCGCCGATAATGCCGGTGCGCTTTGACGCCAGCGCCCTGGCGCCGAAATTCGGCGTGTAATTCAGCGCACGCACCGCCGCCATGACCTTTTCGCGCGTCGCCGCCACCACGCGGTCGGGCGAATTCAGGCAGCGCGAGACCGTGGCGGTCGAGACCCCCGCCAGCTGCGCCACATCATCCACCGTTGCATGGGATGTCTTTTCCGTCACGCGTCGCCCCTCACCATTCGCGCAAATCGCCGGGCAGTTTCGCAGCAAGCAAGAATTTTGACCAGAACCGATCAGAGGGGCTTGCGCGATCCGAATGAAAGCGCTTACATCGACACCATGTCAGGAGGAGGCGACCTGGTTTCCGGCGGATTACACCCCGCCGGGGGCGTGGGCGGGCTTATGCCAACCGGAGGATTTCATGACACTGAACTACCTGAAAAAGGCGGCGAAAACGGCAAACACCGATGCGGGCGAAACGCGCCAGATCGTGCAACGCATCCTGGGCGATATCGAGCGCGGCGGTGATGAGGCCGCGCGGAAATACGCGATCGAGCTGGATAAATACGAGGGTAATATCGTCCTCACCCGTGACGAGATCGACGCTGCCCGCTTGCTGGTGCCGCAAAAACTCCAGGACGATATCCGCTTTGCCCATGACAATGTGCGCCGCTTTGCCGAGGCTCAGCGTGCCTCGCTTTCCGATTTCCAGGTCGAACTGGTGCCGGGCCTGACCACCGGCCAGCGCTCGATCCCCTGCCGCTCGGTCGGCTGCTATGTGCCGGGCGGGCGCTACAGCCATGTCGCCTCGGCGATTATGACGGTGACCACCGCGCGGGTGGCGGGCTGCCAGCATGTGACCGCCTGCTCGCCACCGCGCCCGGGGGTGGGGATCAGCCCGGCAATCATCTATGCCGCTGACCTTTGCGGCGCCGACCGCATCCTGTCGCTGGGCGGCGTCCAGGGCATCGCCGCCATGGCCTTCGGCCTTTTCGACAGCCCGCCTGCGGACATCCTCGTCGGCCCCGGCAACCAGTTCGTCGCCGAGGCAAAGCGCATCCTCTTTGGCCGCGTCGGCATCGACATGTTCGCCGGCCCGACCGACAGCCTGGTGCTGGCCGATGGCAGCGCCGATCCGATGGTGGTGGCGACCGACCTCGTCGGCCAGGCCGAGCATGGCTACAACTCCCCCGTCTGGCTGGTGACCGACAGCGAGAAACTCGCGCGCGAAGTGCTGGATCTGGTGCCGGTGCTGATATCCACCCTGCCCGAGGTCAACCGGATGAACGCAGAGGCCGCCTGGCGCGACTATGCCGAGGTGATCCTTTGCGAGAACCGCGAAGAGATGGCGGCGGCTTCGGATGATTACGCGCCCGAGCATCTGACCGTCCAGGCCGCCGATCTCGACTGGTGGCTGAACCGGCTGAAATGCTACGGCTCGCTTTTCCTTGGTGAAGAGACCACCGTGGCCTTTGGCGACAAGGCGGCGGGGCCGAACCATGTGCTGCCGACTTCGGGTGCGGCGCGCTACACGGGCGGGCTGTCGGTGCATAAGTATATGAAAGTCGTCACCTGGCAGCGTGCCACCCGCGAAGGCGCCCGCCCGATTGCCGAGGCGACCGCGCGGATCTCACGGCTCGAAGGGATGGAGGGTCATGCCCGCACCGCCGATATCCGGCTGAAGAAATACTTCCCCGATACCGAATTCGAGCTGAGCGCAAATGGCTGATCTCTTCTCGGTCGAAGGCCGCATCGCCTGCGTCACCGGCGCAAGCAGCGGGCTGGGGCGGCAGGCCGCCCTGACCCTCGCGCGAAGGGGGGCCAAAGTCATCGCCATCGCCCGGCGCGAGGCGGAGCTGGAAACCCTGGCAAACGAGGCCGGGGGCATCCACCCGCTGGCCGCCGATCTGACACTCAGAAACGGCATCGGCTATCTGGCACATGAGGCGGCGCAGGTCTTCGGGCCGCCCGATATCCTGATCAACGCGGCCGGCGTCAACACCCGCCAGCCCGCCGATGAGGTCACCAGTGAGGCCTGGGATCTGACGCTGGGCCTCAATCTCTCGACGCCGTTTTTTCTGGCCCAGGCGCTGGTGCCGGGGATGCGCGCGAAGGGCTGGGGGCGGATCGTCAATTTCGCCTCGCTGCAATCTTACCGCGCCTTCCCGGCAGGGATCGCCTATGGCGCCTCGAAAGGGGCCGTTGCGCAGATGACCCGCGCCATGGCCGAGGCCTGGTCGGGCGCCGGTATCACCGCCAATGCGCTTGGCCCCGGCTTTTTCCGCACCGAACTGACCGCCCGCGTCTTTGCCGATGAGGCGCTGGCCGCCCGCAACGCCGCCCAGACCTGTCTGGGTCGCAATGGCGAGCCGGAAGACATGGACGGCCCGCTCCTGTTCCTCTGCTCGGAGGCGTCTTCCTACGTCACCGGGCAGATCCTGATGGTCGACGGGGGGTTCACCGCGAAATGAAGGCTCTGGTCTATACCGGCGCGCGCCGGCTTGAAATGCGTGAGGTTCCCGACCCGGTTCCCGGCAAAGGCGAGGTGCTGATCCGGGTCGAGGCCTCGGGCATTTGCGGCTCGGATATCCATGCCTGGCTCGGCCATGACGAACGCCGCCCGGCGCCGCTGATCCTGGGCCATGAGGTCGCCGGCACCATCGCCAGCGGGCCGCTCAAGGGTACGCGCGTCACCGTCAACCCGCTGGCGACCTGCGGCCATTGCCCTTCCTGCCTGGCGGGGCGTGACAATCTTTGCCCGGATCGCCAGATCATCTCGATGCCGCCGCGCGAGGGGGGATTCGCCGAATACATCACCTCGCCAGAGCGAAACCTGGTGCCGATCCCGGACAGCCTGCCCGCCAGCACCGCCTGCCTGGCCGAGCCGCTGGCCTGCGGCTGGCATGGGATGCGGCTGGCAGGTCATGCGCTGGCCGGGGTGGCGGAACGGGTGCTGATCCTTGGCGGCGGCGCCATCGGCTTTGGTGCGGCCCTGGCCGCAAAGGCGGCGGGCTGCGGCGAGATCACCCTGGTCGAGCCGAACCCGATCCGCCGCGCCCGCCTCGCTGGGATCAGCGATTTCCGCCTGGCGGCCGAGGCTCCGGCAACCGGGGCTCAGGGGGCGGCCAGCCCCGATCTGGTGATCGACGCGGTGGGTTTTGCCGCCACACGCCAGACCGCCTCGGATCTCGTGCGCCCGGGCGGGGTGATCGTGCATATCGGGTTGGGCGCGGCCGTTGACGGTCTGAACATCCGCCGCATGACCCTGCAAGAGATCACCTTTATCGGCACCTATACCTATACCAGCGCCGATTTCACCGATTGCGCCCTGGCGATTGCCGATGGCCGCCTGGGCCCCTGCGACTGGGCCGAAATGCGGAGACTGGATCAGGGGGCGGCGGCCTTTGATGATATCATCACCAACCGCATCGCGGCGCCGAAGGTCGTGCTGTTGCCCTGAGACCAAACCCCTCTGCCCCGTCTGAAACCGGACGGGGCAAGGAAAGGTCAGAGGCCCGCATACCGCCTCTCGTGATCGAGGAGCCAGCGTTTCCGGTCCAGCCCGCCGGCATAGCCGGTCAGCGCGCCGCCCGCGCCGATGACGCGGTGGCAGGGCACCACCAGGTTATAGGGGTTGCTCTGATTGGCATGCCCCACCGCCCGGGCGGCTTTGGGGCTGCCGATCCGCAGCGCCTGATCGCCATAGCTCGCAGGCCTGCCCGGTGGAATCTGGCGCAAAGCCGTCCAGGCCCGGTTCTGGAACGCGCTGCCATTCAGCCTGACCGGGATCCCGTTGATCGCAGCCAGATCGCCGTTGAAATAGGCCGCAAGCGCCGCCGCAGCCCTTTGCGGCCCGCCGGCAGGATGCAGCACGAAAGCCCCGAGGCGGCGCCCAAGCAGGCGATGCAGCCTGTCCTGATGATCACCATATTCGCTGGCAACCAGCATGTCTTCGGCATCGGTAACGAGGATCATCGCGCCGATCGGCGTCGCGACCTGCCCGAACCACAGCGCGCCGGCATCCGGGGCAGCGCTCATTCACCGGCCTCCCTGTCCAGCAGCACGCGTTTGCGCGCGACGCCCCAGCGATAGCCCGACAGCGCCCCGTCATTGCGCACCACGCGGTGGCAGGGAATGGCCACTGCAAGCCGGTTGGCGCCACAGGCCTGCGCCACCGCGCGCACCGCCTTTGGCGCCCCGATCCACCGGGCGATATCGGCGTAAGAAGCCGTTTCCCCCGGCGGGATCTGCCGCAGCGCCTGCCAGACCCGCTCCTGAAAGGCGGTGCCCCGGATATCCAGCGGCAGATCAAGCCCGATCCCCGGCGCCTCGACAAAGCCCACCACCCGCGCGACCAGAGCCTCGAACCCGGCGTCGCCGCCGATCAGTCTCGCCCTGGGATAACGGTCCTCTAAATCGCGCAGCAGCGCCTCGGGATCATCCCCGAGCGTGATCGCACAGATCCCCCGGTCGCTTTGTGCAACCAGAATGGCGCCGAGGCTGCTTTCCCCCAGCGCGAAACGGATATCCATCTCACTCCCCCCGTTCCTGAACGCGGTCGGCGTCATCCCCAGAACCTCGTCCGAGCGCTCATAAAACCGGCTGTTTGAGCCGAATCCTGCGCCAAAAATCGCGCTGGTCACGCTTTCCTTGCGGTCCGCAAGTTCTGCCCGGACCCGTCGGCTGCGATGCGCCACCGCCCATTGCCGGGGGGTCAGGCCGGTGACCGCCCTGAACTGGCGGTGGAACCAGAACGGGCTCAAACCGATTCTCGCGGCCAGATCATCCAGCTTCGGCAAAACATCCGAGGCCTCGATCAGACGGCAGGCCTCGGCCACCAGGGCGGCATTGGTCTGGGCCAGAGACGGCCCTTTCGGGTTGCAGCGAAGGCAGGGGCGGAACCCGGCCGCCTCCGCCGCCCGAGGCGCGTCAAAGAAGCGGATATTCTGCGGCTTTGCCCGGCGCGACGGGCAGGAAGGGCGACAATAGATGCCGGTCGTCACGACTGCATAGACAAAGTGCCCATCCGCCGCCGCATCCCGCGCAAGGATGCGGTGCCAGCGGGGGTCCTTCTCGGTCCCGGTCGGTCTGGTGCTGATCTGCGGCATTTTTTCTCTCATGTTCCTGAGCAGGATGCCGTCACTCTACTGTGCCGCATCCCGCGGTTCACTCCGATCCTTGCTTTTGAATTCGCAGCTTCAGAGATTTCCCGATCCCTGACCGGGAGTAAACCTGCTCATGGCAGAGAGTGACCGGCGCCGCACGCCCCGGCCCGCGCAAATCACCGCCTCCCGTTCCTGGCATGCCTGCGCTGCGACGCGTAGAATATTCCGCTGCACTACGAGCGCTGCAAAATCCCCTGCTGCACGCACATAAGCGCTTTAGCACAAGCGGGCCAGACCGGTTCCGGAGCCGGGGTCGTTCCCCGCGAGCTGGACGCTCCCCCCGCAGACAGAGGGATGCGGGTGCCGGGGCAACAGGCTGGTCCCTTTCTCGCCGCAGCAAATCAGGGCCAGGGTCTCCTGCGCAACGATGCGCCTGAAATACAGCCAGCAGACGAGAGGAGCCCTGACCGCCTGCTGAAATGCAGGAATGCAGGATTGCGCGCAGGATGATGGCATCGACTCTCTTCCAGTCCGAAACGGCCTCACATTGCCGGATGACCAGGACCGGGTCGACCGCATTTCGGTCGGGGTCGCACCTTGATTAAAAAGCGCCCGGCCAAAGGCCTGAGGACTGCATGGCGAAAACGGTTCTGGTGGCCCCGGCGCTGACAACAGACCACCACGACCGGACCCGATCCCCCGAACAGCCGAAATCGACTGTCCTGGCAGGAAGCGCCCGAACGCGCCCCATGCCTCGACAACGGATTAGGGCGCCAGATGTTACAGGACAGCACCCGGCACCGGGATCATGCTGTGGTTCATTGTCAGCGAGGGGGCGGAAAAACGCTCCGTTCCAGTCATTTCGCGCGGCCCTGGCGAATAGAGAACCGGAGCGCCTGATGGCGCAAACCGACCGCACCCGGGCCGCTGGTCTGGCCGGGCTGCCGGCCACAATCGCCCGTTCACCACGGATCCCGAAGCAGTAGCGCGACCGTATCCCGGTCACCGCCATCCGTCAGGCCTACCTCGGGGGGCTGACCCGAAGCCCGGAGCACAAGCGGAGGATGTACGGCAGGATTCAGGGCTGAGCTGCGACTGGCCCGCATCGCTCGGCCTGTCGCGCAAAAACCGCGCGGTTTCGCAATCATTGGGCGCTGAGGCCAGCACCTCGCCAGGCCTTCACCGTCAGACAGTCAAAATGGATCACAGTGGCCTCCGGCCGGGTCAGGCCCCTTCACGCTCCGCCGGAAGAGGCGAGCCGCAGCCCCCCTTGATGCGCTGCATTGCCAAGATTATCGGGGAGAAGGATTTCGATGCGGATCTCTTCTTGCGAGGCGATCGGCGCCCGCCCGTCGCAACGCGCGCGCAGGACACGGATCGCGCTGCGAACCAAATGACCCGCATTCTGTGCGATCACTGCGTCAAGCCCGCCCCCAAGCAGCAAACGTTCAGTGAAAGCCGTCCGCTCATGGGCGATGGTCACCCGGCGGACAGGACCCGGCATTTGCGCCAGCACTTCCAGCGGCAGCCGGGCCTCGGCGCTGAGCACATAGGCGGCGGTGATCCCCGGATGGTTTGCCAGCGAATTGCTCAGAATCGCCCGGGTCCGCTCAGGGTCGCCATGGGTCTCAAGCGAAGGGAGCGCCACCATGCCCGGAAAATCATGCGTGATGACGCGGTCGAAACCCTGGCGGCGCTCGACACTGTCGCGGGCGTTCATTGTATCGGCGATCACCAGGATCTGCCCGGGGCTTGCAGCACAAAACCGCCCGATCAGCCGCGCGGCAGTGGCACCTGCGGCCCGGTTGTCGATACCAACCACATCGGTGCCATCAGCCTGCGCCACACCGGCCAGTAAACGCACCACCGCCACGCCTCTTTCGCGCAGCCGCGCGGTGGCATCGCGCAACTGCGGCGATTCCGGCGCAAGGATCGAGACACCGTCAAGATCATCCGGGGTGATTGTGGCCAGAAGCGTCGCGATCTGATGCGGATCTTTGCCGAGCACGCGCCGCAGCGAGACCTGAATCCCTTCGGTTTCAAAGCTCTTTGCTGCCTCGACGATGTGGTTCTCAACCGTGGCAAGGAACTGGTCGCCCTCGGCCGGCAACAGAAAGGCGAGACGATAGACCCGGCTCCGCGCGAGATTTGCCGCCGAAAGATTGCGCACGAAGCCAAGCCGGGTGATCGCCGTATTCACCGCCGTAACGGTCTCTTCCCGCACACCGGGGCGCCCGTTCAGAACCCGGTCAACGGTGGCAAGGCTGACGCCGGCGGCTTTTGCCAGATCTTTTGTCGTGGGGCGCAACACCGGTTGCTTACTCCTTCGGGCCGGCACGGCTGTCACCGTCAGCGCCTGTTCTGGCATCGGCGCAGCGGGATTGCAAGAAACATGAGGTACGCACCTCATATCTTTCTTGCCATGAGGCACGCACCTCATGTAGCAATATTCCACAAGAGAGTCGCGACGGGGAGGTCGCGCCATTCCGGGGAGGAATTTCCATGAAGAACCGACTGAAATATTCCGTCGCCGCAGCCGCTTTGTCCTTTGGCGCGGCGGGCGCGGCCCAGGCCGATGATCTGACGCTCTGCTGGGCCGCCTGGGATCCGGCCAATGCGCTGATCGAGCTGTCCAGGGATTTCGAGGCGCAATCCGGCCATAAGATGAGTTTCGAATTCGTGCCCTGGCCCAATTTCGCCGACCGCATGCTCAATGAGCTGAACTCGGGCGGCAAGCTTTGCGATCTGATGATCGGTGACAGCCAGTGGATCGGTGGCGCGGCAGAGAACGGCCAGTATCTCAAGCTGAATGACTTCTTCGCCGCCGAAGGCATCTCGATGGATGACTTCATCCCCGCAACCGTTGCAGGCTATTCCGAATGGCCCAAGGGCACACCGAATTACTGGGCACTGCCGGCCTTTGGCGATGTCGTCGGCTGGACCTATCGCAAGGACTGGTTCGCCCGCCCCGAGCTGCAGGCGGAATTCAAAGAGAAATACGGCCGCGACCTCGCCCCGCCCGCCAGTCTCGATGAACTCAAACAGATTGCCGAATTCTTCCAGGGCCGCGATATCGACGGCAAAACCGTTTACGGCGCCGCGATCTATACCGAGCGCGGCTCCGAGGGGATCACCATGGGGGTGACGAACATCCTCTATAATTACGGGTTTGAATATCAGAACCCGGAAAAACCCTATGATCTTGCGGGCTTCGTCAACTCCGCCCAGGCGGCTGAGGGGCTGGAGTTCTACAAATCGCTCTATGATTGCTGCGTGCCGCCCGGGTCGTCCGACTGGTATATGTCGGAAAATATCGACGCCTATAAATCCGGCCAGGTCGCGATGCAGATGAACTTCGCCTTCATCTGGCCCGGCGTGAATGCTGATGCCAATGTCGGCGGCGACCGCTCGGGCTATTTCGTCAATCCGCCCGGCCCCGGCGGCCATTTCGCGCAGCTTGGCGGTCAGGGGATTTCAGTCGTCTCAAATACCGACAGCCCGGATGCGGCGCTGGCCTATATCAAATGGTTCGCCCAGGAAGATGTGCAAAAGAAATGGTGGAGCCTCGGCGGCTATTCTGCGCTGAAATCGGTGGTGGAAGACCCCGGTTTTGCCACCAGCCAGCCCTATGCGCAGACCTTCCTCGACTCTATGGCCATCGTGAAGGATTTCTGGGCTGACCCCTCCTATGCCTCGCTTCTCCTGTCGATGCAGCAACGCGTCCATAACTATGTGATCGCCGGCAACGGCACCGCACAAGAGGCGCTGGATGGTCTGGTCGAGGACTGGACCGAAGTATTTGAAGACGAAGGCAAGCTTTAAGCCTGCCTCGGCAGGGCCCCGGCGTCACGGGGCTCTGCACCCTGCTCCAACCGAAAGGACTGCCGATGTCCAGGACATCGCCGGATCGCGTCGCGCGGGCCACTCCCGGGCCGGTCGCACGCAGGCTGACGGGCCTGTCAGACCGGGCCATTGCCTGGATATTCGTGGCGCCGACCATCTTCCTCTTGCTTGCGATCAACATCTTTCCGCTGATCTGGACGCTGAGGCTTTCCTTCACGAACATGCGGGTCAACCGCCCGAATGAGCCGGTGGAATGGGTCGGGCTGAGGAATTACCAGCGGATCCTGAACGATTCCGGCATATGGGAGACGATGCAGGCCACCGCGCATTTCCTGTTCTGGACGCTGGCGCTGCAGATCCTGATCGGCTTCACCCTCGCCTGGCTGATCAACCGCAAATTCCGCGGCAATGACCTCTGGACCACGATCATCGTGCTGCCGATGATGCTGTCCCCTGCCGTGGTCGGCAATTTCTGGACCTTCCTCTACCAGCCGCAAATCGGGCTTTTCAACTATGTCGTAGGCTTCCTGTCGGGCGCTGATCCGTCGAGCTTTTCGATGATCGCCGATGTGCGGCTGGCCCCCTGGGCGATCATCATCGTCGATACCTGGATGTGGACGCCTTTCGTCATGCTGATCTGCCTTGCCGGGCTGCGGTCGATCCCGGAATCGATCTATGAGGCCGCCGAATGTGATCGCGCCTCGAAATGGCGGCAATTCTGGACGATCACGGTCCCGATGGTGCTGCCCTTCCTGATGCTCGCGGTGCTGTTCCGGGGCATCGAGAACTTCAAGATGTTCGACCTTGTTGTCCAGCTGACCGGAGGCGGCCCCGGCAACACCACCGAGGTCACCTCGATCAACCTCAAGCGCGAAGCGTTCGAGAAATGGCGCACCGGCTATTCCTCGGCCTATGCGATCATCCTTTTCGTGACGGTCTTCGGCCTCGCCTCGATCTATGTCAAAGCGCTGAACAAGGTGAAAAGCCGATGAGCAGCTATTCCATCACCGAACCGTCAAAGCCCCAGAAATGGATCGCGGGCAGCCTTGTCATCGCCTATGCGCTGATCACGCTGATGCCCTTGTTGTGGATCATCGCGACCGGCTTCAAATCGCCCGCCGATTCCATCGCCTATCCGCCGAAGGTGTTCTTTACCCCGACGCTCGAAGGCTATGTGAACCTCTTCACCACCCGAACAAGGCAGACGGCGGAATTTCTCGCCGCCAATCCGCCGCAGACCTGGTATGCCGAGATCGTCGCGAAATATGACATGGTGATCGCGGGGCCGTCGCGCTTTGGCGAGCGGTTTCTGAATTCGGTCATCATCGGCTTTGGCTCGACCTTCCTGTCGATCTTTCTGGGCACGCTGGCGGCCTATGCGTTTTCCCGCTTCAAGGTGCCGCTGAAGGATGACCTTCTGTTCTTCATCCTCTCGACCCGAATGATGCCGCCGATTGCCGTGGCGATCCCGATCTTCCTGATGTTCCGCCAGCTGGGGCTGTCCGACACGCATCTGGGCATGATCCTCCTCTATACCGCCGTGAACCTCTCGCTCTCGGTCTGGCTGCTGAAAGGGTTCATCGACGAGATCCCACAGGAATATGAGGAAGCGGCGCTGATCGACGGCTACACCCGGTTTCAGGCCTTCTACAAAGTCGTGCTGCCCCAGGCGGCAACCGGCATCGCCTCGACCGCGATCTTCTGCCTGATCTTTGCCTGGAATGAATATGCTTTCGCGGTGCTCCTGACCTCCGGCAATGCCCAGACCGCGCCGCCTTTCATCCCGACGATCATCGGCACCGCCGGCCAGGACTGGCCCGCCGTTGCCGCCGGCGCGACGCTGTTTCTGATGCCGGTCATGGTCTTCACCATCCTTCTGCGCAAACATCTTCTGCGGGGCATCACTTTTGGGGCGGTGCGAAAATGACGAATTTCATCAACGGATTGCTGCGACTGAAGCGCGCCCCCTGGGAGATGCTGGCCTCGATCCTGATCGCGCTTGGCGTCGTCATGCTGATGCAGCCCTTTGTGATGTGGGCCTTCACCTGGTCCTTCATGGTCACCTTTGTCGGCACGGTGATGTTCATCATCACCAGCCATTTCCCGGAGTGATCCATGGCCCAGATCCGCATTGAAAACCTCCGCAAGGAATTCGGCAGCTTCACCGCCGTTCAGGCCTCGACCTTTACCGTCGAAGACGGCGAGTTCTTCATGCTGCTCGGCCCTTCGGGTTGCGGCAAGACAACGACCTTGCGGATGATGGCGGGGCTGGAGCTTCCGACCTCCGGCACCATCCATATCGACGGTGAGGAGGTGGCGCAAAAACCCGCAAGCCAGCGCGATATCGCCTTTGTCTTCCAGATGTTCGCGCTCTACCCCCATATGAATGTGGGCAAAAACATCTCTTACCCATTGCGCGCGCAAGGCGTGCCGAAACCCGAGATCCAGGCCCGGGTGATGGAGGTCGCGAAGATCCTCGGGATCGAGAATATCCTTGATAAGCCGGTGGGCGGGCTTTCGGGCGGTGACCGTCAGCGCGTGGCTTTGGGTCGCGCCATTGTGCGCCGCCCCAAAGCGTTTTTCATGGATGAGCCGCTTGGCGCGCTGGATGCCGGGTTCCGCGAGCATATGGCCGAGGAACTGCGCGCCCTGCATGACCGCATGGGCGCAACCACGGTCTATGTGACCCATGACCAGCTGGAGGCCATGCAGATGGGCGACAAGATCGTGGTGATGAACCACGGTGTGGTCGAGCAATTCGGCGTGCCGCAAGACATCTATGACTGGCCCGCCACCCTGTTTGTCGCAAGCTTCATCGGCTCGCCGCCGATGAATGTGCTGCGCTTTGAAGGGAGCCTTGCAGCGGGTGACCGGCAACTGGTGCTGGCGGATGCCAGGATTGACCTCCCCGAATTGCGCGAGGGGCTGCAAGGCGGTCTTGCCCTTGGCGTCCGCCCCGAGAATGTCCTTTTCGACGATACATCCGCCTATCGCGGCCGGATCACGGCGACGGAATATCTCGGCACCACGCAGATCGTGACGCTCGCCACCCCGCATGGCGAGATCAAGGCACGGCTGGCGGCTTCGGCCCCGGCGAAAGCGGGGGATACCGTTGGTCTGAGGTTCGATGCGCGCAAACTGACGCTTTTCGGGACAGAAACCGGCCGCGCGCTGCGCTCCGCCGGGAATGAGAAGGTGCTGGCCCATGGCTGAGATCGAGCTTCGCGGCATCACCAGGAGTTTTGGCGCCGTCACCGCATTGCAGGAGGTCAGCCTGACCGTGCCGGATGGCGCCTTTGTCGTGCTGCTGGGCCCGACCGGTGCGGGCAAGACCACGCTTTTGCGCATGGTCTCGGGCCTTGACCGGGCCGATGCCGGCCAGGTGCTGATCGACGGCCAGGACCTCAGCCGCGCGACGCCCGCGCAGCGCAATGTGGCGATGGTCTTCCAGCAATATTCCCTTTACCCGCATCTGAGCGTGCGCGAAAATCTCGCATTCCCGTTGAAATCACCGCTTTTGCGCACCCCAAAGGATGAGATCGCCCGCAAGGTGCAGGAGGTGGCCGAGGTCCTCCAGATCGCACATAAGCTGGACAACAAAGCGACCGCGCTGTCCGGGGGCGAGATGCAGCGGGTCTCGATCGGCCGCGCGCTGGTGCGCCAGCCTTCGGTCTATCTGATGGATGAGCCGCTGTCGTCTCTGGACGCGAAACTGCGCGCCGACCTGCGGATCGAACTGAAACGCATCCAGCAGGATCTGGGCGCAACCTTCCTCTATGTGACCCATGACCAGATCGAGGCCATGACCATGGCGACGCATATCGGCGTCCTGGATCATGGCAGGCTGGTGCAGTTCGGCCCGCCGCGTGAGGTCTATGAAAACCCGGTCTCGATCTATGCCGCCTCGCGCCTCGGTCAGCCAAGGATCAACCTCCTGCCAGCCGGGCTGTTCGGTGCGGCGCCCCCCGGTGCCGCGACCATCGGCCTGCGCCCCGAACAGATCGAACAGGGCGAAGGTTCGGAAAGCACCGTGCGCCGGGTTGAACATCTTGGCGATCAGACCCGGTTGCATCTGCGCTGTCAGGACCATGACCTGGTGACGGTGACCGATGCCCATACTGCGCTGCAACCCGGCGACAGCCTGCGGATCCGTCCGAAAGATCCCTTCTATTTCGACGCCGCTGGCGCCCGTCTCTGAAAGCGAGGACCCCAAATGACCCAGTTCATCAACCGCAAGGAAGACCTTGTTGCCGAGGCAATCGACGGGCTTGTTGCAGGCTCTGGCGGCAGGCTCGCTCGGCTCGATGGCTATCCGCATATCCGCGTTGTGGTCCGCACCGATTTTGACCGCTCAAAGGTCGCGCTGGTCTCCGGGGGTGGCGCCGGGCATGAGCCGGCACATGCGGGCTTTGTCGGCCTGGGGATGCTGACAGCAGCGGTCTGCGGTGATGTCTTTGCCTCCCCCTCGGTTGATGCGGTGCTGGCGGGAATTTTGGCTGTCACCGGCCCCGCCGGCTGCCTGCTGATCGTCAAGAACTATACCGGCGACCGGCTGAATTTCGGTCTCGCGGCGGAACGGGCAAGGGCCTTCGGGCTGAATGTCTCGATGGTGGTGGTCGGTGATGACATCGCGCTGCCGGAGCTGCCACAGGCGCGCGGCGTGGCGGGCACGCTCTTTGTCCATAAGATCGCAGGCGCGCTGGCCGAAAGCGGCGCTGATCTGGCAACCGTCACCACGGCTGCCCGGAGGGTCATTGGCGGCATCCGTTCCATCGGGATGTCGCTTGATACCTGCTCGGTGCCCGGCGCGCCCAGGGAAGACCGCATTCCGCCCGGCAAGGCCGAGCTGGGGCTTGGCATCCATGGCGAGGCCGGGGTCGAGCAGGTGCAATACAGCGACGCCCGCACAGCCATGGCGATGGTGGTCGAAAAACTGGCCGCCGCACTGCCCGAGGGCAGGCATGTGGCCCTTCTGAACAATCTCGGCGGGGCCTCGGTGCTTGAGATGCAGGTGCTGGCGCATGAGCTGGGCAGATCCGCGATTGCGGCGCAGATTTCGCATCTGATCGGCCCGGCAGCGCTGATGACCTCGCTGGATATGCGGGGCTTCTCGGTCTCTGTTCTGGCCATGGATGATGCGGATCTTGTGGCCCTGTCGGCCCCTGTGGCGCCGCCGGCATGGCCCGGCATCAATGTCCTTGTCCCTGTGGTGCCGCTGGCGCTCCCCGACGGGCTGAAACCGATCAAACCCCTGCCCTCGACCCATGCCGCAACACGCGCCTTCCTGCTGCGCTGCTGCGAGATCCTGATTGCTGCCGAAACCGATCTGAACCTGCTGGATGCGCGCGCCGGTGACGGGGATACCGGCTCGACGCTTGCGGGTGCGGCACGGGCGCTGAAACTCGCGATGGACGAGCTGCCGCTGGCCGATCACACCCAGCTTTACCGCGCCATCGGACTGGAGCTGAGCCAGACCATGGGAGGCTCCTCGGGTGTCCTTCTGGCGATCTTTTTCACCGCAGCGGGCGATGCTGCGGCGGGCGGAGCCTCGATGCCCGAGGCGCTGAAGGCGGGCCTCGCGCGGATGCAGCAGATCGGTGGCGCAGCCGAGGGCGACCGCACCATGGTCGATGCGCTTGCCCCGGCGCTTGAGGCCCTTGCGACTTCCGGCCTGCCGGCGGCCGCTGTCGCGGCACGCGCCGGCGCCGCAGCGACCGCAGACATGCTCCGCGCAAGGGCCGGGCGCTCTGCCTATATCAACGAAGAGCAATTGCGTGGCCGGACCGACCCCGGCGCAGAGGCCGTCGCAAGGCTGCTTGAGGAGCTTGCCGCCCCGCGTGGCGGGTCCTGAAGGGCCGCAGGCTGATCAGCCCCACCTGCGTGGTCCGGCCTGAAAGTCTTGGCATGAACGGCCCCTGATCCGTCGGGAAGACGGTTTTCGGGGCTGGCGGGCGACAGCCCAATGCGCTGTGGGCTGTTTCCTTGCCGGCGTGCCGCCGCCGCTGCCGGATCAGGATTTGCACCTCGCGCAGGCTGCAAAAGACCGTGCCGTTCAGGCGTAAATCGCGAAAGCGGGCATTGACACTCTCGCGCTGAGCACCGGGCCGTCATTGGCTCGGGCGAGCAGGAGAAACCACTCGCCAATGTGCGCCGGGCTCGATGTGAGCCGTCCGGGCGCTGATGGCGGTGATCCGGTCCTGAACCGCCAGGGCGATGCAACTCGCCATTGGCCGGAGCCCAATGGCAAGCGGGTCGTTGTCGGAGCGGATGACGCCAGGCACGCCCGCCGGGGCATGGAAAGGTCAGGGCAAATCGTAAGCGCGCCTGTGCGCTTAAACGCCTTGTTGCAGTCGGCCCGTTCCAGGCCTTGCAGACCCGCAGTGGCGGGCGGCTCATAGTGACCAGATAATACATTGGATTCGCAAATAATTCTTTCCGTCTGATTGCAACGACAGAGGCGGCCCGGTCTGAATAACCGGCGGCAAAGAGACGCGGCCCAGGGGCCGCCGCTTCTGTCACGGCCTGTCCAAACGGTTCTGACCGACCTGAACGATATCTGCCTGCGGATACCCTTTCGCGAGCCACCAAAAATATTGACCCATCGTCTGCGCTCCCCTAAGGTCATTTTCAACCGGCCAGCACTGCCCGGTTCTTCGGGCCTATGATTGCGATGCAATCGCCCGTTCCCCCCCGGAAAGGTTTGCGCCGAATGACGAGCGACCAGCCAATTCATATCGGAGTTCTGTTTTCCAAAACGGGACGTTCTGCCGTAACCGAGCGCAGCATGCTGGCGGCAACAGAATTTGCCGTCGAAGAAATCAATGCTGGTGGTGGGATCAATGGGCGCATGCTTTGCCCCATCATACGCGACCCAATGGGAGAACCCTCTGCATATCAGCAAATGGCCGCAGAGCTTATTTCCGAAAACAAGGTTCGGGTCATTCTGGGATGCTATACCTCAAGCCAGCGCAAAGCCGTGCTGAGCGTGGTTGACAGAGAGGCAGCCCTTTTGTGCTATGCCGCACAATATGAGGGTTTTGAGTATTCCGACAATATCGTCTATTTCGGAGCCGTTCCAAATCAGAACAGCGTCTTTCTGGCAATCCACCTGCTCAAAAACCCTGCACCTCGCCTTTATATCGTCGGATCGGATTATGTCTGGCCGCGCGAATCCGGGCGAATCATGGGAGATTTGATCCAATCCGGAGGCGGCCGGATCGCAGGCGAAACCTATCTTGACGACAGGGCCGGACCCAATGATTTTGATGCGCTCCTTAAAAAAATAAAGAAAGATAATCCCGACATAATCTTCAACAACTTTGTTGGTGAGGCAAATCGGAAATTTTACGAAGCCTATGTTGAAAATAGCCTCGATGCCGGCCGGATGATGGTGGCAAGCCTGACCACAAGCGAGGCCGATATCCGGGAGATCGGCGCCTCTGCAACCCTTGGCCATATCACAGCGGCAAGCTATTTTGCCTCTCAATCAAATAATACGAACCGATCCTGCCTGGCACGCTACAGGGCGCTGCGTCAGGAAGAGCCACATGCGAATATGTGCTGGGACGCAGCATATACCCAGACCCATGTGGTGGCACAGGCAATGCGGACCGGTGACCCTGACAACCTCAATTCGATCCGCTCAGGGATTCTCGGAGCCTCATTCGAGGCTCCGCAAGGCCTGATAAGCATCGATCCTCTGAACGCGCATTGCAATCTCTGGCCTAAAATCGGGGTTGCCCGTGCCGATGGCCAGTTCGAGATCGTTGCCGAGACAGAGGCAGCCATCCGCCCCGATCCCTATCGCACCACCTATGAATTTGACGATGATATGGGCGTCTCGTCCGATGCAGCTGCGCAGGCAACCTCCTGGCCCAGGATATCCGGTCTGAGGCAATAAACCGTCCTTGCGGTCGGTGATCAGTGACCTTGTGCAATCGTATTCAGTGAACGTTCTTCGGAGAAGAGGATCTGAAATGCGGCCCGGACGAAGCGAGCCTTTTGCCAGCGGAAAAGAACAGCCCTTTCTGATCAAGGATCTGCGATCCCTGAGCTTTCTGCTTGTTCAGCCTCAGGACAGCGATGGCCTGGCGCTGAGATCACATCTGGAACGGATAGGCTGCCAGGTCCAGGAGATATGGCCGCCACCGCAGACCTATCCCGATGATATTGATATTATTTTCGTGATGGTCGACCGTGTTATCGAGAGCAGTCAGACCTTTCACTGGCAGGCCGACACCCCCTCAGCCGTCCTCATTGCGGTCATTGACTATGAGAACCCTCTCTCCATCGACCGCCTGCTGCATATGCGGGTCAACGCCGTGATCGGCTTGCCGATACGGCCTTTCGGCATCCTCACAAACCTGCTGGCCGCAGTGAACAACCACCGGCGGGAACAGCGCATTCGCCTCAGTCTTGAACGGGCACAGGCCAAGCTGGAATCCTGTCGGATGGTCGAACGCGCAAAGCTCGCGATCATGCTGGCCGAGGGGCATTCCGAAAAAGTGTCCTATGCCATATTGCGGCAACTCGCGATGACCCGCCGCACCACCGTCGAAGCCATTTCGAGCGAGGTTCTGACCCGCCTGGGCTGGGGCGACGGCGGCGATACGACAAACCTGGCAGATCTGCACGAGGCAACGAGGCTTCTCACCGCCGGGGATCTGTCCGCTGCTATCAGCGTCTCCGACCGCTCTGCCTGATTCGTTTTCGGCCCGCGAGATGTCGGGAGACAGATGCGATCACCGGAGGCGTGCCGGAAATACTCCCTTATGGCATTCAACCTGCTTGTAGCCTGTTGCAGTGCAGCACGCGACAAAGACATGCAGCGTCTTGTTTTATATGAAATTATAAAAATTCACTTTGCGACTGCATTACAGAAAAAATCATTTGTAGATGAAGATATTCATCGCGTAGTCTTGTAAAGCGCATTCAACAAAGAATGCAGGTTTCTCATGGCGCCCAGCGTGCCGGGAACCACTCTCCCTCTCAGAATAAAACACAGATGCAGCCATTCGCATTGCGATTCCGCATGTCGCGGGACGTATTGCCTGGCTCAAATCAAAGGAATCGCATGATGAGCATGGACGGAGCGGGCCCGGGCCCGGCACCGCAACGGGCGCGCACGCGCCTTGCAATTGATGTTGGCGGCACATTTACCGATGTTTTTGTGCTGGATTCGAATGGAAATCAGACGGTCGCAAAAGTTCCCAGCACAAAGAACCCGATTGATGCGATTATGAATGGCGCCGAAGCCGCCCATATCGACTGGGCGGATGTCGAGCTTTTCACCCATGGCACGACGGTCGCCACCAACGCGCTGATCACCCGCAATTTCAAGCCGGTGGCGATGGTGACAACCGAAGGCTTCCGGGATGTTCTGGAAATCGGCCGTGGCACCCGTGAAGATCCCTGGGATGCCTATAAAGAGGGCACGCCCCCCTATGTCCGCCGCCGCGACCGGTTTGCCGTCAAAGAGCGCATCAATTTCCGCGGTGAGATTCTGGAACCGCTTGATGAAGATCGCGCCCGCGAAATCGCGCGGATCCTGAAAAAGCGCGAGGTTCATGCCGTCGCCGTCTGCTTCATCAATGCCTATGTGAATGGCGAACATGAATTGCGCATGGCGGAAATCCTTGCCGAAGTTCTGGGGCCGGATATTGCCATTTCGACCTCGCATGAAACCCATCCCGAGATTTTCGAGGATGACCGTTTCTCGACCACGGTGGCCAATACCATTCTCGCCCCGATCATCCGCCCCTATGCCCGCGATATTGATCGCCGCACCACCGAGGCCGGGTATGAGGCCGATGTGCTTTTGCTGCATTCCGGCGGCGGTGTGATGACGCCCGCCACGGCCGAGAAATACGCTGCACGTCTGGCGGCCTCGGGCATTGCCGCCGGCGCCATCGCCAGCAAATATTTCGCCGAGCTCTGTGGTTATCAGAACTCCATCGGCCTCGATATGGGCGGCACTTCGGCGGATATCTCGCTGGCCGAGGCCGGCAATATCCGCATGACCGACAAATGGGAGGTCGACTGGGGCCATCCGATCTGCTTCCCCTCGATCGAAGTGCTGACAATCGGCGCGGGGGGCGGCTCGATCTCCTGGCTCGACAAGGCGGGGTCGCTGCGCAACGGGCCGCAATCGGCGGGGTCGGTGCCCGGGCCTGCCTGCTATGCGGCGGGCGGCGTCGAGCCGACCAATACCGATGCCAATATCATCCTTGGCAGGGTCGGAACAGCGCTGGCGGGGGGCAAGAAATCCCTCAACCGCGAGGCCGCGCTGACCGCGATGCAGAAGATCGCTGATCCGCTGAAACTGGATCTGGTCGAGGCATCACTTGCCACTTTGCGCGTTGCCAATGCCAATATGGCCGATGCGGTGCGGCTGATCTCGATTGCCCGGGGCCATGACCCGCGTGACTTTGCGCTGGTGGCTTTCGGCGGCGCAGGTCCGCTGCATGGTGTTGATATTGCGCGCGAACTCAACATCCCCGTGGTCATCGTGCCGCCCAATCCCGGCGTGACCTCGGCGGTGGGCTGTATGCTGGTCGATGTGCAGCATGACGTCACCCAGATGTATTTCGAGGACGCGGCCAGCGCGAAGCCGGAAGATGTCGAAGCCGGGTTCCACAAGCTGGAACTGGAAGGCCGCAACCGTCTGGAGCGGGACGGCGTGAAGGCAGGCGACATGACCTTCCAGCGCTTTATCGACATGCGTTACCGGGGTCAGTGGCGTTCGCTCGCGGTGCCGGTGCCTGGGGAAATCACCTCGATCGAAGAGCCGCTGGCGATCTTCCACAGCGAATATGAAAAGGCCCACAACTTCCGCCGCGAGGATTTCCCGGTCGAGATCTACCGCCTGACCGTGCGCGCCATTGGGGTCACGCCAAAGCCGTCTTTCCCGAAGATCAGCATCGACCCGAATGCGCAGGCGGTTCCGAAAGGCAGCCGTGAAGCCTGGTTCCACGGCCATCCGACCGCGCTGGCAACCGCACTTTACGACCGCGAGACCCTGCCGGCCGGCGTCACCATCAAAGGCCCCGCCGTCATCGACCAGCTCGATTCCACCACCGTCATCCCGCCCGGCGACGTGGCCTATATCGACGAATGGCTCAACATCCAGATCCGGCTCGGCGCGGCATAAGCGCCCTCCCCCCAAACCAACAGGAGGACCCCGGCATGACCGGCAAGAAACAATCCCTCAGCCTTTCCGACAAAGGCATCCAGTTCCCGCCGCCGCCAGAGCAACGGCTGACAGAGTTCAGATCAGAGCTGGATCCGATCACTTTCGAGGTGCTGCGCAACGCCTTCGTCAATATCGTTGACCAGATGGCCGAACAGCTTTTGCGCACCTGCTACTCCTTCGTGATCTATTGCCGGGATTTCTCGTCCGGCCTCAGCGATCCGCAGGGCAATCTGGTGATGCAGGGCACCGGCGATATCGCGGCCCATGTCGGTACACTGCATTACACCTGCAAAGCAGTGATCGAGGATTTCGAGGGCGATATCCATCCCGGCGACGTCTTCATCGTCAATGATCCCTTCCGGGGCGGCAGCCATTTCAACGATACCCGCATCCTGCGCCCGATGTTCTACAAGGGCGAGATGATCGGCTGGTCCCAGGCCAATGGCCACTGGGCGGATATGGGCGGGGCGACGCCTGGCTCCTTCAACATCACGGCGCTCGATCATATGGGCGAAGGGCTGCGTATCACGCCAACCCGGGTCTGGAGCAAGGGCGTCTGGCTGGAAGATGTGGCGAAGATGATCGCCAACAACACCCGCAACCCGGGCGATGTGATCGGCGATATGCAGGCCCAGGCCGAGGCCACCGCCGTGGCAGAACGTGAAATCCAGCGCCTTTGCGACAAATATGGCGTCGAGACCATCAAGATCGCCTTCCGCGAGGTGCAGGACTGGGTCGAGGTGCTGATGCGCCAGCGCCTTGCAGAACTGCCCGATGGCACCTGGTATGCCGAAGATTATATCGACCAGGACCCGAAGCTCGAAGAAGGTCTGATCCCGATCAGGATCAAATTCACCATCGAGGGCAATCACGCGCATTACGACCTCTCCGGCTCGCATCCGCAGATCTCGACCTTCCTGAATGCGGCCTATGGCGGATCTTTCGCGGGGATCGTCGCGGGGACGAAATATCAGTTCCCGGATCTGCCGCTGAATTCGGGCCTCTACCGCGCGGTCACCGTCAATGTGGGCGAGCCGGGCACCGTGGTGAATGCCGACTGGCCCAGCCCCTGCGCCGGGTTCTGTTCCGGGCCGTTCGAGAAACTGATGAATTCGGTCTTCGGGCTCTGGGCCGATATCATGCCCGAACGCACCATGGGATGCGCCTTCAATCTTGAATATCTGCTGGTGGGCGGACGCGACACCCGGCTGGAGAAGAAGCCCTATTTCATGTGGTATGACTGGATGGCGGGCGGCTGGGGCGGCCGGAACGGGCGCGACGGTTTCAACGCCACCGCTCCGGTCTTTGGCGCGCAATACGGGATCCAGCCGCTGGAGGGCCAGGAGCGGCTCGCCCCCGTGCTGACCAAATGCCATGATTTCGTGCAGGATTCCGCAGGCCCGGGCGAATCCCGCGGCGGGCTTGGCGCGGAAAAGGGCGGCTCGGTCTTTGAGGGTGAGCGGATCGTGGTCTCCTATTGCTGCGACCGCGAGCGCTCGGTCACCTGGGGGATGTGGGGCGGCCTGCCGTCGATCCCGCATGGCGTCTGGCTGAACAAGGGCACGGACCGCGAGCGTTATCTCGGCTCGATCTTCTCGAACCTGCCGATCGAGCTCGATGATGTCTTCAGCCGTCCTTCGGCCGGGGGTGGCGGCGTGGGCGACCCGCTGCTGCGCGATCCGAACCTCGTTTGCGACGATGTTGCCGACGAATATGTCAGCCTCGCACGGGCGCGGATCGACTATGGCGTGGTCATCCGGGTGGTTGATGCCGATCTCGCACAATATGAGGTCGACGTTGCGGCAACCCAGGCGGAACGCGCCCGGATCGCGGCAGAGCGCCCCGGCTGGCTTGATGTGGATGCGGCCGGGATCGCGGCACGCTACCGCGCGGGCGAGCTGAATGAGATGGACTGCGTCCGGCAATATGGCGTCATCCTCGACTGGGGCAATGGCGAGCTGCTTGCCAATACCACCGCCCAGTTCCGCGAGATGATGAAGCGCCGCGTCCTGCCCTATTGGGGCAAGACCCTCGCCGTTCTCAGCGTCGAGGCAAGCGAAAGAGTAAAAGCCGCAGCCTGAGAAAACCGGGACAAATGCAGGGCGGCGCGATGAACCGCCGCCCTGTTTCTGATCTGCCAGAAGACAAGAAATTCAGACGGATACCGGTTTTCTGCCACCGCCCCCTTGGATTTGCATCCGCCCATTCAACATGACTGGCCGGGTGCAGGGCGGTTCGGGGCAACGCGCGAGTGACGGCGCTGCCACCAGCCTGACGATCCTGGAGGCCCCGCCCTTTGCCCTGCCTGCAGCCGGTTTTCCGATTTCAGAGAAACCCAATGAGGAGCTGGAATTCATGAGCACTGCCAGAACACATCCTGCCCCCGACATCATTTACCATGATGAGCCCGAGGTGCTGCGCCAGGCTGCCGCCGAAGATTTCTCTCTGCATATCGTGCCGCCCAGCTGGCGAAGTTCGCGCTTCTCGCTTTCGATGGCCTGGTTCGGGCTGATGAGCGCAATGTTCTGGGTCGTTGTCGGCAGCATGGTCGCGCTGACGGTCGGAACCGTGAATACCCTGATCGGGATCGCCCTCTCGACAGTGGTCTACGGCATTCTGTGCAGCATCGCGGCGCGGTTTGCCGCGCGCAGCGGCACCAGTGTCGCCCTGTTCTCCCGTGCGGTCTTCGGTCAGGTCGGCGCCACTTTCGCCGCGCTCCTGTTCGGCGTCACGATCACCTATTACGCCATTGCTGAGGGCTCGATCGTCGCCATTGCGCTGCAGGACTATTTCGGCGGCCCGATCAGCCTCTGGTATTTCATCGTCTGCCTCTACAGCGCGCCCCTCGTGATGCGCGGCGTGAGGACCTGGCTTGACCGGATCAACGGCATCCTGCTGCCGCTTTATGTCTTCGGGCTGGTGGCCTGTGTGATCTGGGCAATCTCGCGGCATGGCTATTCCGGAGCCTGGCTGACGCAGCTGCCGGCTGGCGGTGTCGATGTCGGCGTCCCTGGCTGGTGGTTCGCCTTTACCGTCTATATGGGGGTCTGGGTCGTGGTGATGATGACCTGGGATGTGGCGCGCTTTGGCCGCAAGGAAGATGCGCCTTTCAACGGCAGCATCACCTTCGGGATCCCGTTTTATGTGGTCACGCTGCTGATCAATGGCGCCGTGGGGATGTTCATCACCTTCACCATCCCGATTGAGGGCGCATTGAGCGAGACCTCGGCGATCATCGGCATCGTGGCGCTGATGGGGCCTTTCGGCGTGCTGCTGGTCTGGGCCAGCCAGACCCGGATCAACACGATCAATTTCTACCTCTCTTCAACCAATATGCAGAACTTCTTTGCCCGGGCGTTCAAAATCTCCTGGCCGCGTACGGTCTGGGTCGGGATCATGACAGTGGTGATCTTCCTGGTCATGCTCACCGACGTCTTTGGCTATCTCTTGCTGACGTTGCAATTCCAGGGCGTGATCATTGTCGCCTGGGTGGGCGTTGCCATGACCCATATCGCCTGGTGCAGCCTGCGCGGTGTCAGAGCGGATCAGCTGGAATTCAGGCCTGGCAGGGTGCCGCTGGTCAATCCGGGCGGACTTGGAGCCTGGGTCCTTGCGTCTGCGACTGGCTGCCTGATGATGATCTTCGGCGGCAGTTTCGGCGGGATCTGGGCGCCTCCGGTCACGCTGGCCATCGCGGTTGTGATCTACGCAGCATCCCTGATGGTCGCACAGCGCAACTGGTTTGTTGAGGAGCGACCCGGCGACCCCCGCAAGGAAGTCGATGATCCCTGGGAAGCCCGCATCCGCTGCCATCACTGCCACCAGGCCTATATCGCACATGAAATGGACCGTGACCCCTCGGCGGGCCATCAGCCGATCTGCCTCGCCTGTGCGTCTGATCGCAGCGAATTTCTGGTTGCAGCCCGCGCCGAGGCGCGCGCCTGCAGTGGCAACGCAAGCATGGAGGGGCTGGCGAGACAGTAATACAAGGCGCATCCCGGAACTGTGGCCGCATCTGATGCGGCCATTTTTTTCGTCAGCGCGGGGTGGTCGGTCAGCTTTTGATTTTCGCGCCGCCAGGGTCATACCAGGAACCGAACTGCACCCGGACCCGGTATCGCTTCATGGCGACCTCGACCTCCCATGTGCCGCTCGCAAGCCACTCCTTCGTGACGCCCTCGGGATGGGAGACATAGGCAAGGCCAAGCGAGGCCCCCACGCGGTGCCCATATGCCCCGGACATCACCGATCCGACCAGCACGCCGTCGCGGGTCACCGGCTCATAATGGAAGAGCATCGGGGCATCGTCACCACCCTCCAGCCGAAGCTGCACCAGACGGCGGCGCAGGGGACCTTCCGCCTTTTGCGCCAGCAGCGCCTCGCGACCAATGAAGCCGCCCGGTTTCTCCAGCGCCACGGCAAAGCCGAGGCCCGCGTTATAGGGGCTGTCTTCCTCGCCGATATCATGGCCCCAATGCCGGTAGCCCTTTTCCATCCGAAGCGCGTTCAGCGCAAAATATCCCGCAGGTTTCAGCCCGAGACCCCTGCCAGCCTCTGCCAGCACCTCCCAGACATGGGCTGCGCATTCGGCGTCGATCAACAGCTCGAACCCCAGTTCCCCCACAAAAGTCAGGCGACTGGCGCGCACCCTCGCATAGCCGAGATCAATCTCGCGCGAAGTACCAAAGGGGAAACCCTCATTCGAGAAATCATCGGGCGAGACCCGGCTGAGGAGGTCGCGCGCTTTCGGCCCCATCACCGCCAGCATCGGCGTGGCCGAGGTGATGTCGCTGATATGGGCGCGGGCCTCCTCGGGCAGGTTGCGGCGGAACCAGCTGATGTCGCGGCGCTGCGAGACCGCGACAGTGATCACGAGGAACTCGGATTCCGCAACGCGGATCACCGTCACATCGGCCTCGATCCCGCCGCGCGGGTTCAGCCATTGGGTATAGACGATCTTTCCTGGCGCAACATCGCAATCCCCGGCGCAGATCCGGTTCAGCGCGGACAGCGCATCCGGCCCTTCGACGCGGTATTTCACGAAGCAGCTGTAATCAAAGACCGAGACATGTTCGGCTGTGTTGCGGCATTCGGCGGCGACATTCGGGAACCAGCTGGGCCGGTGATAGGAATAGTCGATAGTCGCGCGCTCTTCGGCAGTGCCAAAGAAGCCGGGCCGTTCCCAGCCGGCGAGTTCGGTCATAAAAGCCCCCGCCTCCAGCATCCGGTCATGGAAGGGCGAACGCCGCACGCCGCGCGCGGTCTCGAACTGTTTGCCCGGCCAGTGCATGTCGAAAAGCGTGCCGATGGTCTCGACCGAACGGTCTTCCAGATATTTCCGGTTGCGCTGGAATTTTTGCGTCCGGCGCACATCGACGTCGATCAGCTCGACCGGCGGGTGGCCATCGGCGATCCAGGACGCCATGGATTTTCCAACCCCGCCCGAAGACAGGATGCCGATCGAGTTGAAGCCGGTGGCAGAGAACAGCCCCCGGATCTCGGCGGTCTCACCCAGATGGTAGCGGTTGTCGGGGGTAAAGCTCTCCGGCCCGTTGAAGAAGAGCTGGATCCCGGTTTTCTGTAAGACCGGCACCCGCTCCATCGCCATTTCAAGATAGGGCGAGATATGGTCGATATCTTCCGGGATCGCGTCGAAGCAGAAGCTTTCCGCAATGCCTTGCTGACCCCAGGGCTTCGCGCCCGGCTCGAAAAAGCCGACCAGCAGCTTGCCTGCGTCTTCCTTGTAATAGCTCCACTCATCGGCCATGAACATGACCGGCAATTCGCGCGGCAGATCGGGGATTGCTTCGGTCACGACATAGAAATGCTCGGCGGCATGAAGTGGCAGCGTCACGCCGATATCCGCCGCCAGATCGCGCGACCACATACCGCCGGTGATCACCACTTTCGAAGCGTCGATCTTGCCGAATTCGGTCATCACGCCAGAGGCGCGGCCGTTTTCATGCAGGATTTTGGTAACGGTGACGCCTTCAAGGATCTTCGCGCCGCCCATCCGCGCGCCTTTGGCATAGGCCATGGTCACATCGGCAGGGTTCACCTGGCCGTCATCAGGGAACCAGAAGCCACCGACCAGCCCTTCGGTCGAGATCGGCGCCCAGCGTTCCTTGATCGCATCAGGCGTCAGCGCCTCGACCGGCAGGCCGAAATTGCGCCCCATCGAGGCGCCACGCGCCAGTTCCTCATAGCGCGCAGCAGTCTTTGCCAGCCGCAGCGAGCCGTTGCGCTTGAACCCGGTGGCCTGGCCGGTTTCTTCCTCCAGCCGCCCGAACAGTTCACCGGTATATTGTGCCAGTTCAGTCATCCGCTGCGAGGCGCGCAACTGCGTCACAAGGCCCGCCGCATGCCAGGTGGTGCCGCAGGTCAGCTGCTTGCGTTCCAGCAGCACAACATCGGTGATCCCGAGTTTCGCCAGGTGCCAGGCAATCGAACAGCCCGCGATGCCGCCGCCGATGATGACGACTTCGGCCTTTGATGGGATATGCATGGCGGCGCTCAGCGATTGGTGTGGATGTAATCGGCCATCAGCGAGAGCATCTCGAACATGACGACCATAGCATTCTGCGCGGTGATCTTGTTCGGATTGTCCTTGGTCGGGATCAGGCAGACCACATCCCCGCCAACAACATTCAGCCCGCGCAGGCCCTGCAACATACGAACCGCTTCGCCAATACGGATGCCCGGGTAACCCGGCTCCAGATTCGACGCGCCGGGCGCATCGCAGGGGTCGAGGCTGTCGAGGTCAAAGGTGATATAGACCGGGGCATCGCCGATCCGCTCGCGCAGGATCTCGACCACGCCCTTCCAGCCGATCTCCTCGACCTCATCCATGCCGACGACGCGGTAGCCAAGCGCGTCAGAGGTGTTCAGCGACCCGGCGGTGCCGACATTCGGTCGGATACCCACTTGCGTGGATTTCGACGCATCGACATGGCCTTCCTCGACGAGATAGGCGCCCCAATGCGCCGCCGAGCGTTTGTTGCCCAGCCAGTGCGGCAGATGCATCAGCGTGTCGGTATGGCTGTCGAAATGCACCAGCGCGACCTTTTGCCCGACAGTCAGCGAAGAATGCGCGCCCGCGCAGGCCTTGACCAGCGGGCCGGTGATGGCGTGATCTCCGCCCATCGCCACCACCCGGGTGCCGGTCTTCTCAAACTGTGCCGCATAGGCCTCGATATGGCCGACCGAGACATCATTGTTCATCGCCTCGGGCAGCGGTGTGTCGCCGGCGTCATTGATCGTGACCAGATCCCAGGGCGTGATCCCGAAGCGGCCATGGCTGCGGCGATAGAGCGCCGAGATATTCCTGACCGCCCGCGGCCCGAGATGCTGGTCACGCTCGGTCGAGCCATTGCCGGCACTGTGCGGCACGCCGATCAGGGCGATATCTGCGGCGGCGGGATCCTCGTTCCACTCGCAGCGGAAGAAGGTCGGGATACCATGCCAGTACCAGCGGCCCACATCCTTTTTGGCCTGTTCGATGTCGAAATCAGCCATGTCATTCTCCTTGGGTATATTGGCATTGCCGGGGGCGTGCGGCCCCTTCCGGTCAATGCGAGATCTGAGAAAGGAAGGCGCGCGCCCGGTCCGATTGCGGCGCGGCGAAGAAGGTTTCGGGCGGCGCGATCTCGACGATACGACCGGCATCCATAAAGACCACGCGATCCGCGACCTTGCGCGCGAACCCCATCTCATGGGTGACGCAGATCATGGTCATGCCCTCGGATGCCAGCTCGCCCATCACATCGAGCACCTCACCCACCATTTCCGGGTCAAGCGCCGATGTCGGTTCATCGAACAGCATGACCTTCGGCTTCATGCAAAGCGCCCGCGCAATGGCGACCCGCTGCTGCTGCCCGCCCGAAAGCTGGATCGGATATTTCCAGGCCTGATCCAGGATATGGACCCGGGCAAGGTAATCCTCGGCCATCTTCCGCGCCTCGCGGTCGCTCACCGCGCCGGTGAGTTTCGGCGCGAGGATGCAGTTCTCCAGCACGGTAAGATGCGGGAAGAGGTTGAAATTCTGGAACACCATCCCTGCGGTGCGCCGGACCTTCAGCACATCCCGGGCCGCGCCCACCTCAAGCCCGTCGAGCCGGATTTCGCCGCTGTCATGCGGCTCCAGATGATTCACGCAGCGGATCAGCGTCGATTTACCCGAACCCGAGGGGCCGCAGATCACCACTTTTTCGCCCTGGGCGATCTCCAGGCTGACATCTTTCAGCGCATGGAAGGTGCCGTAATTCTTATTGACGTTTCTGAGGCTGATCATCTTTTACCACCCCCTGCTGCGACGGGTTTCAGCGAGGGCTGCGGCCTCGGTACGGCTTGACCAGCGGAAACGGCGTTCGACCAGTTTTTGCAGCCCCATCAGGCTATAGACCATGACCAGATACCAGGTCAGTGCCACCGCGTAATATTCAGAGAACTGGAAGGTGCGCGCGACATTGATCTGGGTGACGGTCATCAATTCCTGCAAGGAAATGATCGAGGCGAGTGAGGTGAGCTTCAGCAGCGTGATGAATTCGTTCATCGTCGGCGGCAGCGCCACGCGCAGCGCCTGGGGCAGCATGATATAGCGGTAGATATGCGACTTCTTCAGGCCAATCGCCTGGCCTGCCGCCATCTGCCCGCCATCGACGGCTGACAGCGCGGATCGGTTGATCTCGACCTGATAGGCGGATTCGTTCAGCGAAAGCGCGATCCAGGCCGCGAGAAAGGGCGTGAACCATTCCTCGCGGAAGATCGGGAAGATCTGCGGCAGCGCGTTCCAGACGAACAAAAGCTGCAAAAGCGTCGGCACCGCCCGGAAGAACCCGACATAGGCGGTGATCAGTTTGCGCAGCACCGAGGGTGGCCCGTTCAGGACCACCGCCAGCGGCAATGCGATCAGGATCGCGGTCAGATGCGCGGCGATTGTCAGCCCAAGCGTAAGCAATGCGCCGCGCAGGAAGGGCCATGAAAACAGGGCCTCCCAAAAGGTTGAGGGATCGAAACTCATGGCCGTTCAGTCTTTGCCCTTATTCGCCTATGCCGTTCAGCTGGCTGGGCGACAGGTTCCATTTCTCGACGATTTTCAGCAGCTCGCCATTTGCGACCAGGGCTTTCACCGCCTCGCCGACCTTTGCGGTCTCGGCATCATCCTTGCGCAGATAGACCGAAAAGGGCTCGAACGCGGCAGCTGGCATGGTGAAAACCACGTCGAATTTGCCGGGATCCTGCATCTCGCGATAAGCGATTTCGGTGTCCTGGGTCACGACATAGGCCGCCCGCCCAACCAGCAATTGCTGGATCGCATCGCTTTGCTTGGGATATTGCTGGATTTTGGTCGGCGCATGGCCTGCGGCCTCCAGCTCTGCATTCAGCTCTTCCATGCGGCCCGGGTAAGACGTGCCGGACTGCACCGCCACGGTTTTACCCGCCAGTTCGGCAATATCAGAGACGGCAGGCGCCCCCTTACCGGCGATCAGCACGGTGGCTGTGTCGAGATAGGGAACCGCATTGAAGGTCTTCAGCCGGTCCTCGCGCAGCACGGTGCCGGAAATCACTGCGTCGCAGCGACCGGCCTCAAGGCTGGGCAGAAGGCCCGCGAAATCCATACTGACGAAACTGGCATCGACCCCCCAAAGACCAGCAAGCGCACGGGCAACATCAATATCGACACCGCTCGGGTCTTTATCGGCGGCATCCGCCATGAATTCCATCGGCGGGAATGTCGGGTCAACGCAGACCGAAAAGCCATCTGCCGCAAATTCCGGCGCGGTCTGGGCGGCGAGGGGCGAGGCGGCGGCGACAACAGCCGCGGCCAGTGCCGCTGTGACCGGTCTCTTACATCTGCCGAGGTGGGTATTCATCAAATTGCTCCCTGTTCTGTTTTCACAGAGCGTGAAGCCGTTCTTCGATTCCGTCAACTATAATTTCGCTATTAACGAACTTTGTTCCCCATTAGCGTAACAACATGCCTCAAACCGGCGGCGGCGTCATAATGAAAACTGCAATTGCGGGTTGCGAAATCGAGGGGTTGTGAAAGCTGTGCAGGCGCCTCGGATCGAAGGTCAGGGAATCTCCGGGATGAAGAATGGTCTCTTCACCCTCGATGTTCAGGGCAAGATCACCGCTGATGACCAGAACCAGCTCTTCCTCTGAACGCAGCGCATAAAGCTGGTCGCCCGCAGTCCCCCCGGGCGCGATTTCCGACCAGATCGCCTGCATCTTCACCCCATGGCTGGGGGTGAGAAGGTGATCGGAAACGCCGATGCCGCCGAATTTGATCGGCTGCCGCGCCTCAGCCCGCACCAGAACATTCGGCGAGGGCGCAAAAAGATCTCCCACCGGCAGGTTCAGCGCATCACAAAGGCTGACAAGCGAAGCCACCGAGGGCGATGTCTTGTCGCGCTCGATATCGCTGAGAAATCCCTTGGCGAGGCCGGTCTTTAGCGAAACATCGTTCAGGGTCAGATCCAGAGCCCGTCTGCGGGCGCGCAGGATTGCGCCGAACTGATGTCCATCCCGCCGGGCTGAGCTCTCCATATCGTCCGATGCGGGTTCTTCTCGCACAATGGGACCTCTGGCCATAGGGGAGACGCTCCTTGGGAATTTCGCTGGTAACGAACAGGTTTCGACCCAATTACCGGCAACTGCAAGCCCTGCCGCTCAGGAATCAGGACCAGGGGCCGCTGATCGTCGCTGCCCGGACCGGGACCCTGGCTCTCCTCCTTTGGCCCGGTCACCGGATTCGCACGCGCCACGGGCGTCCGGGATGCTGGTGGCGGCGATCAGGGCAAGGGTTTCACGGCAACAGTCGTCGTTCCCGGCCAGGACGAGCCATCATGCGCCATGGGTTCAGGAGCAATGGCGGGCGGCCTTACGGCAGGCATCGAACGTGCCGGAAATCGAGCCATGGAATGCCATTGGTTCAAGTGGCATGGCGAGGGTCCGCAGACCAGAGCTGGTTCGGCCAGAGCGGCACCGGCCTGCGACAGCCGCGCCCGCTCGCGGCCATGCCTGCGCTGCACCGACAGACCCTCTTCGCGGCCAATCCGGCAGAACCCTCCAAGCTGCAAACGATCCGCCGGATCGCCTGCTTTACGGGCTGCGATCAGGGATATTCGGTGCTTCGCTTACGCATTAATGAACGCTTTTCAGCATTCAATTGCATTTCTCAATGCAGCGCGTCTTTGGATCGGCGCTGTCCTGTGGCCAGGTCCTGGGCCAGAACCGACCGGAACCTGGCCACAGGGCGCAGGAGGCCGCGTGAAAGCGCGGGGGCAGATGACAGCGCCAATTCGGGGTGCCATCATCCAGGCGAGGGAAACATCCTGGCCATGCTGGCCGAGGCGGGATCGGATATCGGCGACCGGCCGCTCCCGGACCTCAGGCAGATCGTCGGGGCTGACGGACGCCCTGGCCATGCCTCCGGGTCTCAGGGCTGGTCCGGTCGATACAGAAACCCAGGCGCCAGGCGCGACGATCGCCCCCCTGAATCAGGAAGATCCTGAACAGGTCTGCGCAGGAAACAGGCTGTACCCCGGCATAACCTGACCCATCCTGCGCCGCCCGGACGAGTGGAAACGCGGGTGGCCGATCAGGCTGTTTCAGCAGTTTGAACCAGGTGGTGACGCATCCGCGCTGACGGCGACAGGGCCGGTTTGCCTGACAGGGGCAACCAGCTTTGGTTCACGCAAATCGGATCGGCGGCGGCATCTGTCTTCGGGCATTCCGCCACCCGGCAGACGGCTCGCCACCCGTCTGGCATGCCTGCCACGCCCTGCGGCGGTCAGGCCGCGCGCAGCGCGGCTTCGCTCAGTTCGTCGGCATGGGCGAAGATCCGGGATGCTCCGGCAGCCAGCAATTGCTCTGCATGGCCCGGATAGCTGTGAAGGCCGCCTGTGAAGCCTGCGACCCGCATTCCGGCGGCGAGGCCCGCTTTCACCCCGGCGACGCTGTCTTCCAGCACCACGCAGTCGCGCGGCTCTGCGCCGCATTGGCTGGCGGCAAAGAGGAACACATCCGGGAAGGGCTTGCCCCGCGCCACCTGGCTTGCGGAAAAGACATCCGGCTCGAAAAAGCCGATCAATCCGCATACCTCAAGCGAGCGGCGCAGTTTCGGCAGCGCCGAGGAGGAGGCCACCGCCTTCGGCCCCGGCAGCCGCTCCAGCGCGGCCCGGATACCCCGGACCGGCTGCAATTCGGTCTCGATGCGCTGCAAAAGCAGCGCATCGGCCTGTTCCAGCAAACCCTCGGGCCAGGGCGCGCCCCGGAGCGCGGCGATCTGTTCCCAGATCACCGCTTTGGGCTGGCCGATATGGCCGCGGATGATCTCGGCCGCCGTGATCGGCCAGCCAGCCCCCGTCATCAGATCCGCGTCAATGGCATTCGAGAGGATCTCGCTGTCGACCAGAACGCCGTCACAATCGAAGATGATCATTCGCCGTAGGGCACCCAGATGTTCTTGACCTGGGTGGCGCGGGTCAGGAACTGGCGGCCCTGGCCCTCGGCTGACAGCCAGTTGCGGGCCGCGCCATCCTCGGTCCAGGTCTGTTTCAGATTTCCGGCCGAGGCGGTCTCGACCGCGCGCCCGCCGGCTGCGGTGCCGAAATACCAGAGCGCATCGACATCGTCATGCTCGGCAAGCGTTTTCGCCAGCGCCTCACGCTCGCCGGTCACGATATTGATCACGCCGCCGGGCAGGTCCGAGGTCTCGAACACCTGATAAAGATCGGTTGCCGCCAGCGGATGGGTTTGCGAGGGCACCACCACCACCCGGTTCCCCATCGCCACCGCCGGCAGCGCCAGCGAGACAAGGCCAAGAAGCGGCAAAGCGGTCGGGCAAACCAGACCGATCACGCCGACCGGCTCGTTCATCGCCAGCGTCACATGCGCCGATTTGGTCGAATGCACCGCGCCGTCGAATTTGTCCGACTGTGCCGCATACCAGAAGATACGGCGGATGGCGGTCTCGACCTCGGTTTTGGCGGCGGTTGCCGTTTGGCCGAAGCTCTTCAGCCGTTCTTCGAACTCAACCGCCCGGGCTGCGAGGTTTTCCGCGAGGTAATACAGCACCTGGGCGCGGTTATGGCCGGTCTGGCCACCCCAGCCTTTGGCAGCATGGGCGGCCTCGACCGCGTTGCGGATATCCTTGCGATTGCCCAGAGGCGCCAGACCGACCGCCCCTTTCGGGCCGTTCACGCTATAGGAATAGCCGGAATCGGGCCGCGCCTGCTTGCCGCCGATGTAAAGCTTGGCCGTGCGGTCGATGACGCTTGCCGGCAGGGTTTCCGCCGGGCTGGCATCGGGGGCAACCGGAGCCTCTTCGGGCTTTTTCGCGCGGGGGGCCGGATGGCTCAGATAGGCCGCCATGCCCTCACGCCCGCCTTCGCGACCAAAGCCGCTTTCGCGGTAGCCGCCGAAACCGGCGCCGGCATCGAAAATATTGGCCGAGTTGATCCAGACCACGCCGGCCCGGACCTTGCCCGCCACATCCAGCGCAAGGTTGATGTTTTCCGACCAGACCGAAGCCGCCAGCCCGTAGCGGGTGTTATTGGCCAGCGCCACCGCATCTTCGGGCGTGCGGAAGGGCGTAAGCGTGACCACCGGGCCGAAGATCTCTTCAGACGCGAGGATCGAGGCGGGCTCCACTTCGGTGACGAGAGTCGGCGGATAGAAGCATCCGGCGGGCGCGGTGCCCTGATGGATGGTAACGCCCTCGGCCCGGCCCTTTTCCACCAGATCAGTGATCCGCGCCAGCTGCACCGGATGCACGATGGCACCGATATCGGTGGATTTGTCCAGCGGATCGCCAACCCGCAGGCTGGCCATGCGGCGTTTCAGCAGATCGGTAAAGCGGGCCGAGACCGCCTCGGCCACGAGGATACGCGAGCCCGCACAGCAAACCTGGCCCTGGTTGAACCAGATCGAATCCACCACGCCCTCGACTGCCGCATCAAGATCGGCATCGGCAAAGACGATGAAGGGCGATTTGCCGCCCAGCTCCAGCGTCAGCCCCTTGCCCGATCCGACGATCTGGCGGCGGATGATCCGCCCCACCTCGGTCGAACCGGTAAAGGCCACCTTGTCAACGCCCGGATGGCCGGTGATCGCGGCGCCCGTCGCGCCGTCACCGGTAACGATGTTCAGCACGCCCTTCGGCAGCCCGGCCTCACGCGCGATTTCGGCGAGTGCCAGCGCGGTCAGCGGGGTGTATTCCGCCGGTTTCAGCACCACGGTATTGCCGGCCGCCAGCGCCGGCGCGACTTTCCAGGCCAGCATCAGCAGCGGGAAATTCCACGGGATCACCTGGCCGCAAACGCCATGCGGGGCAGCGCCGGGGAATTCATCGGCGAGGATCTCGGCCCAGCCGGCATGGTGGTAGAAATGGCGCGCGACCAGTGGAATGTCGATATCGCGGCTCTCGCGGATCGGCTTGCCGTTGTCGATGGTTTCCAGCACGGCAAGGAAGCGCGCATGTTGCTGCACATGGCGGGCCAGCGCGTAAAGATGCTTTGCCCGCGCATGGCCCGGCAGCGCCGCCCATTTGCCCTGGGCCGCGCGGGCGGCCTTCACCGCCGCCTCGACATCGGCGTCAGAACCTTGCGAGACTTTCGCGATGGTCTGACCATTGGCGGGGTTCGTCACCGCGAAGGTCTGCGAGGGCTGGGTGAACTGGCCATCGATGAAATGGCCGAACCCGGCCTCATGGCGTTTCAGCCAGTCGCGCACCACGGCGCTGTCTTCCGGGGCGGGACCATATTCCATCGTCTTCAGGATCTCGTTGATCTTGTTCATTTTATCCCCCTCACGCCAGCGCAAGGTGCGATGCGGACGAATAGCGTCCGGTGACATGATGTTCCAGCTGGCGTTCAATATCCCCAAGCATCGACGAGGCGCCGAGGCGGAAGAGATGCGGCTCCAGCCAGTCGCGGCCCATTTCCTCATTCATCAGGAATTGCCAGTTCAGCGCGTCTTTCGCCGATTTCATGCCGCCTGCGGGCTTGAAACCGATGCGGTGGCCGGTGGCATCGAGATAATCGCGCAAGGCGCGCACCATCACGAGGCTGACGGGCAGCGTCGCATTGACGCCTTCCTTACCGGTCGAGGTCTTGATGAAATCGGCGCCGGCCTGCATCGAGACCATGGACGCCGCATAGACATTCCTCAGCGTCTGCAGATCGCCCGTGGCAAGGATCGCTTTCAGATGGGCCGGCCCGCAGGCCTCGCGCATCGCCGCGACCTCGTCATAAAGCGCGCTCCAGTTGCCGGTCAGCACATGTTCGCGGGTGATGACGATGTCGATCTCATCGGCGCCCTCGGCCACCGCGTAGCGGATCTCTTCCAGCCGCAGGTTGAGCGGCATCAGCCCCGCCGGAAACCCCGTCGCGACCGAAGCGACCGGAATACCCGAGCCCTGCAAAGCCTTTGCCGCATGGCCCACCATGGTCGGATAGACACAGACCGCGCCGGTCGTGAGCCGCAGTTCCGCGATCCCCAGGCCCTCGACGATATGCGAGGCCAGCGGCTGGCGGGCTTTCGCGCAAAGGCGGCGCACACGGTCGGCGGTATCATCACCCGCCAGTGTGGTCAGGTCGATGCAGCGGATCGCATTGATCAGCCAGGCGGCCTGGTAGTCTTTCTTGACCGAACGGCGCGCACCCAGCGAAGCCGCCCGGCGCTCGGCTGCGGAACGGTTGACGGCATGGCCTTCGAACATCGCGACATCAAGGGGCATGCCCGGATTGCGGTGATCATTCGCGAGAGGTGACAGGCCGGGCGAAGATGCCCCGCCTGCGGCAGAGTCAGCGGTCATGTGCGTGCTCCAATACATAGGTTGCGGTGGCCTCATCGGTGATGAGGACATTGATAAGTCCGGCTTTCAGGGTGCCGAGTGTGATGTCATGCTTTTCGGGGCCGGCAGCGATGCCGATCACCCGGTCGCATTTTTTCAGATCCTGCAGGCCAAGGCCGATGGTGCGGGCATCCAGTTCGGGATCGACGATATGGCCGCGGCGGTTGATGAAATGGCCCAGCACATCGCCGACCGCGCCGGCCTTCAGCAGCGCATCCATCTCGTGTTTCAGGATATTGCCCGAGCGTTTCAGCACCGAGCCCTCGCCCGCGATCCCCAGCGAGAAAGCCAGCACCTGGGCGCTTCGCGCCTCGCGCAGCACATCGGCGACGATGCGGTCTTTCTCAAGCACCTCGCGGGTGAGCCGCTCGCCCACGATGGCGGGAACCGGCAGCGGGATCATCCGGCCACGGCCCTTGCGCGCGAAGGTCTCGGCGACATCATTGTGATGCGCGATGCCAGGGACCGGCGCCACGGTGCCGTTGATCTGCACCACGCTGACCCCATCGGCCCAGTCGGGCGGCAGCCCATGCGCCACGGCGGCCATTGTGCGGCCCCAGGACACCCCGATCACCCGGGGCTTGGGTTTCAGCGTCGCGAGATATTGCCCCGCCGCCTGGGCGACGCCTTCGATCCCCTGTTCCGCCGGGCCGGGCACCACCACCGCATCGCGCAGCCCAAAGACCTCGGCCAGACGCGCCTCCAGGTCGGGATGGCGCATGCTGCGCGGCACGATCTCGATCCGGACCACGCCAAGATCCCTGGCCTCCTGCAACAGGCGGCTGACCTGCCAGCGGTTCAGCCCGGTCTCCTGGGCGATCTCGGTCAGGGTCTTGTCCTGGGCATAGGTCATGCGCGCGATGCGCACCATCAGATGGTCGCGGCTGTCATCCAGCGGCAGACGGTTCTGCACGCGGTCGCTTTCGTCACTCATCGCCATTCCCCTGCAAGCCGGCATCCGCCAGATCATGGAGCAAGGGCGTCAGGATTTCGACCGCCTCTCTGTATTGCCGCAACAGGCGGCGATATTGCGCGTGGCGGGCGGGATCGGGCTGCAAAAGCCGCACCTCTGGGGCCAGCGCCTTTGCCGCCGTGGCCAGATCGGGCCAGAGGCCAAGCCCCACCGCCGCGGCAACCGCATTGCCGTACAGGGTGAGATTGTCATCGGGTGCAAGGCCCAGCGGCTTGCCGATCGCATCGACCGTGGCCTGCAGCCACAAAGGGTTGCGCATGATGCCACCGGCCATGACGATGCGCCCGACCGCAACGCCCTGGCGCTCCAGATCGAAGATCACATTCGCAGTGCCAAGCGCCACCGCCGTCACCGCAGCCCGGTAGATCGACGCCCGGTCATGCGAGAGCGAGAGGCCAAGGAAAGCGCCCCTGAGCCGCGCATCGCGGTAGGGCGTGCGGTTCCCCATCCAGAAGTCCAGCGCGAGGAGCCGCGTCTCAGCTGGCTCAATCGCGCCCGCCGCCGCCAGCAACGCCGGCAGATCCTCGTCTTTGATGCCAAAAATATCCTGCGACAGCCATTTCAGGATCGACCCGGCCGAGACCTGGCCGCCCTCGATCATCCGCATTCCTTGCGTCAGAGCATGCGGATAAGGCCCCCAGACACCCGAGATCTTTGCCCCGTCATCGGGAACCTGGGTGATATGGACATTCGAGGTGCCGCCGATCAGCAGCATGGTACCCGGCTCGACGCAATCGGCACCAAAGGCGCCCATATGCGCGTCGATGCCACCCTGGATCACCAGCGGATTGCCTTTGATCCCCCAAACCCCGGCCACATCAGGCAATAAAGGCCCGATCACGCCGCCAATGTCGATGATCTGCTGCGGCAGCCGGTCGGCAAGATCCGGCACGCCAAGGGCCGCATAGAGATCGGGGTGAAAGCTGCGGCTGCGGCTGTCCCAGTTCCATTTGCAGGTCGCATTCATCACCGAGCCGGTCCAGGCGCCGGTCAGGCGGAAATTGATGAAATCCAGCGCCTCGGAAATCACCTCGACCCGCGCCCACAGCTCCGGCTGATGGCGCGAAAGCCAGATCGCCTTGGGAACCAGCCATTCGACGGCATTCGATCCGCCGCAATAGTCCAGCACCGGATGGCTGATCTTTTCCGACTCCAGCGCCTCCTGCGCGGCGCGGGCATCCATCCACAGGATCGCCGGCGCCAGCGGGTTCCCGGCACGGTCAGAGACCACCACGGTCGAGGCAAAGGTCGCAACCGTGATCGCCGCAATTTCGGGTTCGCCCGCGTCAGACAGCGCCGCCCGCACCGCGAGGCCCAACGCACGCCACCAGTCTTCCGGCTGCTGTTCGGCCCGGTCGGGCGGCAGATGGCTGGTCGGATAGCCCGCCTCTGCCTTGGACAACAGGCGCCGGGCCGTCAGGTCATAGACCCCCGCCCTTGCGCCATTGGTGCCAAGATCCAGCGTCAGAACTCTGGTCATGCGGGCCTCCCTTCCCTCTGCTGCCGGGTAATTTACGGCCGGAACAGCACTTTCGAGAAGTGGATGTCTTTCCTGTCGAACCGCTCGAAGATCCCCGGCAGCTCGGCAAGGTCCAGATCATGCGAGATCATAAATTCCCATTTCAGCTCGCCGGTGCCGAATTTCTCCAGCGTGGTGGTCCATTGCGGCCCCGGGAACGGCGCACCAAAGCTGTTCCACGACCCGTGGAGCGAGATTTCCTGACGCAGGAAATACTGGAAGGTGGGATTGGCCAGTTTCACATCCGGCACCGGGATGCCGATGAAGGTGACATGGCCACCCGGCCCCGCCAGCATCACCGCCGCATTGATCGTGGCATCAAGGCCGACCGCCTCGACCACCACATCGGCGCGGGCCTTGTTACCGGCCAGGTCCTGCGACAGCACACAGATCGTCGCTCCGGCCTCGCGCGCCAGTGCCAGTTTTTCCTCGGACACATCAACCGCGATCACGTCTTTCGCGCCCATCAGTCGCATCCACTGGATCGCGAAAAGGCCGATCGGGCCACAGCCCACCACACCGCCGGTCTGGCCGATCTGCAAGCCGCCTGCCTTCCACAAGGCATGGATGGCAATCGAGGCCGGATCGGTCATCGCAATCGCGCGCGGATCGACATGCTGCGGCGCCTTGAGCAGGTTCGGCACCGGCACCGCGACATATTCCGCATAGGCGCCATCGCGGCGCGAGCCGAAATAGTCGTAATCGCGGCAGCGCGAGAAATTGCCGGTCTTGCACTGGTCGCATTCATTGCAGGGAATCAGCGGCGCAATCGCCACCAGCTCGCCCTTTTCCCAGCCCGAGACACCCTCGCCGAGTTCCTCGATATGGCCGGAGAATTCATGCCCGGTGATCAGCGGCATTTTCCAGGCGCCCTTGACCAGCATACGCGGCAGGTCAGAGCCGCAAACGCCAACCGAGGCGACGCGGACCAGAACCTCACCGGGGCCGGCCACGGGTTTGGGGCGCTCTTCGAGGCGGATATCTTTCGGGCTGTGCAGGACGATGGCGCGCATGGGTCTCCCTCCCTCAACACATGTGATGCGATGTCACGGATGTGATATTCTATCCGGTCGATTCCCGCAAGAAAGAAATCACGCCCGTGCAGTTAAATCACGGATGTGATTTCTCCGCAGCGCGACGGTTCAGCCGTCTGAACAGTGGTGAAAGCGTCTCCATCGCGTCGATATAGCTGTCGACAAAAGGCGCATAGGCGCGGGTGACATCGGGCCGGGGCTGCGCCATGGGCCGCGCGACACCGGCAAAGCGGCGCGCCGTCCCGGCCAGATCGGGGAAGAGGCCAACCGCATGACCCGCGACAATCGCCGCGCCAAGGGTGCCGAATTCCTCGCGGTCGGGGCTGCGATATTCCAGCCCGAGCGCATCGGCCTTGATCTGCCGCAGCAAGGGAGATTTCGCACCACCCCCGATATTGACCGCGAAAGCCGGGTCGTAATCCGGGGCGATTTCGCGCACCGCCCGCAGATAAAGCGCATATTCAAAGGCGATGCTCTCCATGATGGCGCGCACCATATGCGCTTTGCCATGCCGCCAGGTCAGGCCAAGGAAAGCGCCGCGCATATCCGGGTCATTCGGCGTGTTGCGACCCGAGAGATGCGGCAGGAACAACAGCGTCTCGGCCCCGGGCGGGATTTCGCCCGCCTCTGAGGCCAGCGCATCATAGGGGTTGATGCCCGAGGCCTCCCAATCCGCCTTTTCGCGCGGCGAAAGCGCATCGCGGAACCAGCGCAGGTTCAGACCGCCGCCGGCAACATAGGCCATGGGAAAGTAAAGCCCCGGCACCACATGCGGGCAGGTCATCAGACAGCGGTAGCGGGTATCGGTGCCGAAACGGTCGATCACGGTGGCAAAGACCGAGGCCGTGCCCGATGTGTCGAACACCGCACCCGGATCGACAAGGCCGGCGCCCAGCACATTGGCGCTCTGATCGCCGCAGCCGGCCGCAATCGGTGTGCCGGCGGCAAGGCCAAGCGCCCCGGCCTGATCGGGTTGCACCTGGCCGATGATCTCCCACGGCTCGACGATGCGCGGCAGTTTTTCCGTCGTCAGCCCGAAACGGGACAGGAGTTCCTCATTCCAGGTGCCATGCTCGCCGCTGCCGAAGCCGGTAAAGACCAGATAGGTCCGGTCCATAAAGGCATCGCTGCCCCGCAGCCCCGCCAGCCGCCCCGCAACCCAGGCCGCCGGCTGGATGAAAGCGTGGATCTTCGCCCAGATCTCCGGCCGGTCCCGCCAATAGAGCAGTTTCGGCGCATGGTTGAAGGCCAGGCCCATACCGCAGGTGCGGATGATATCCTCTTCATGCGGGCGCAGCTCTTCCAGCAAGGGGGCACAGCGGGTGTCGAGCCAGCTGTCATAATGGGTGACCGGCTGCCAGGCGGCGTCAATCGCCATGATCCCGGCCATCTGCCCATCCAGCGCCAGTGCCGCGATCCGCCCGGGCGCCAGCCCCGAGCGCGCCATCGCCGCCTTCACCGTGTTCTGCACCGAACGGAAAATGTCCTCCGGATCCTGCTCGACCTCGCCGGGGCGGGGATAATGCAGGATGGATTCCTCGAAGGCCTCGGCCACAAGGCGGCCATCCCGGTCATAGATGCCGGTCTTGGTGCCGGTCGTGCCGATATCCACGCCGATGACGTGATCTTTCATGGGTCCCCTCCCCCGTATTACCGCAAGTCGTCAGCCGGTCAGCCCCGCCTCCTCGGCAAGGCTCCAGCCCCGGACCGGCCTGAGCGGCAGATCCGGCACCTGCGGATAGATGATGATCTTGCCCGAGACCGCGCCCCCGGCCACGGATTGCAGCGCCTGGGGCAGCTGATCCAGCCCCGCCACCGCCGCGATATTCGCCGAGAGGTCCAGCGCCCCCGACCTGACCCGCGCCAGCACATCGCGCATATCATCCAGCGAACAGCCGGTGGAGCCCGTCACCCGCTTGCCCGTCAGCGCGATGCCAGCAAGGTCAAAAGCCAGCATCCGCCCATAGGGAAAGCCGGCAAACAGCGCGAGCAGCCCGTCAGGCGCCAGCCAGCCAGCCGCCAGTTCGACCGCCGCCGGATCGGGGGCGACCACGACCACATCGTCCAGCCCCCCCGGCGCATGTTCCGCCACCGCAGCCGCAAGGCCCCCGGCATCGGCCAGCACCAGCCGGCGACCGGCGGCAAGGGCAAGCGGGCCGAAATCCGCCTCAAGATCGCTCAGCCGCTGCCCTTTGCGCGAGGAGGCGATGATCACGCGCGGTCCGTCCTGCAGCTGAAGCAGCCGGTGGACATGGATGCGCCCCATCGCCCCCCCAGCGCCATGGATCAGCGCGACACCGCCAGGGCGGGTATCGAACCGCTGCGCCCCGGGGCGCAAGGCCGCCGCGAGGTCGGGCTCCGGGGTGCCGATCAGCGCAAGACGGTCATAATGGATCCGCGCGGGGTCGATATCGACCGGGCCGGGCGCAACGCCGCTCCGGCCTTGCAGCAGCATCCCATCCGGCGCCAGCAGCGCCACCAGCCGCGAAAGATCCGCCGCAGAGATATCGCCAAGCGCCAGGATATCATCATAGGGGCCGGGGGCCGAAGCCAGATCCGGAAGCTCGGTCACCTGCTGGCCAGACAGGAAATCCGGCCGCGCGCCGATCAGCGCCACTCCGCCCCAGGCCAGCGGGTCCGACAGGGTGAACCGGGCACCCGGCGCCACCATGACCAGCGCCCGCCCACCGGGGCACAGGCTTTGGCGGACATTCGGGCGCCAGGCGCGCTCGACACAGCCATAGGGTTCCAGCAGCGCGATATCGGCGGCCGAGATATCCTCGGGCGCCTCCATCACATTGGCCGCCAGCGCCTCCGGCCCCAGTCGCAGATATTGCGCAAAGCCGCCGGGCCGGTCCATCCCGATGATCGAGCGCTTGCCATTGACGACCATCGCCGGTTGCAGGCTGAGCCGCTGACCGGGATGAAAGCGGGTCTCAAGACCCTGACCGACCGCCGTAACCCGCAGCGAGACCTCATGCCCCAGCACGGTATCGACCGCACCGGCAGCACCGGCGATCAGCGGATGGCTCGCCCCCATCCGGACGATCTTGATATCTGACGAGCAGATCGACACCGCCTCGACCCGCGCGATCAGCTCGTCAGCGGCGGGCGGGGTCAGCGCCGCCGCCTCGGGGCTCGCGCGCAGCAAGTCCTCCAGCGTGCCGCCGCGATGCGGCCAGTGGCGGTTCAGCACGACATCATTCAGCTTCATGCTGGCGCCTCACAGTGCGGCTTTGCTGGATCACAGGATCCCCGATCCTGACCATGGCGGCGGCGGCATCGAAATCCTGCACCGCAACCAGCGAATAAAGCGCGTCAATCGCCATCAGCTGCCCGTATTTCGAGACCATGCTCTCATAAAGCGGCTCCTCTCCTCCGGGCATGTAACCGGCCGGGGTGATCAGCGAGAGATCGGCCTGGCGCGCCAGCGGCGAATCCGGGAAGGCGGTCATGGCAATCGTCGCCGCCCCCGCCTGCCGCGCCGCGCCCATCGCGGCGACCGTCTGCTGCGTGCGGCCGGAATCGCTGATCCCGATCGCCAGCGCGCCCTTGCGCAGGGCGCCCGCGATCAGCAGCTGATTGTTGCGGTCGCGGTGAAAGATCGAGGGCTTGCCGATCCGGGCAAAGCGCAAAAGCGCATTCTCGGCCGCCAGCGCCGAAGAGCCCGCCGCGAAAATATAGACCACTTCGGCGGCGCAGATCATCCGCGCCGCGTCATTCAGCCGCTCGGGGTCAAGCGTGGTCAGACAGGCGCGGGCCAGATCCGAGGTGCGATGCGCCACCTTGTGCAGGATGGTCTGCGCATTGTCATGGCGGCCGATATTCTCATAGATCTGCCCGTCATCGGGCGAGGGCACGCCTTCGGGCGCCCCCCAGCTGCTTTCGCGCACCATCCTCAGCTGAAAGGCGCGGTAATTGTCCAGCCCGATCGAGCGCACGAATCGCGAGATCGAAGCCTCGGACGTGCCGCAGGCTGCGGCCAGATCTTTGATATTCTTGGTTCTCGCCCCTTCTGGATCGGCGAGAATGGCATCGGCCACCGCCTGCAATGCGGGCTTCATGCCGCCACGAAAGCCCTGTATCTGCTCGATAATCCCGATTTTCGCAGTCATAAAACCGCTTACTCCCCACACTGCCCGGGCCATTCCATAACGTGAAATTTTGCACCCAGGAAATTAACTTTCAAGATATAATTTTTTATAGACAGTAATTTTTCACACTGCTAGCGTTCCTTCAACCGGGATTCCAGGCCGGGAGGCCCTTGCACCCGTTACGCAAGGTCGGAGCTGGAACCATCGGATTTCCAACAGAGGGAGGACCAAAGATGACGCTTTCCACACGGCTGTTTCCCACCCGCCGCACCGCAACCTGCAGCGCGCTGGCGCTGATGCTGGCCAGCCCCGCACTGAGCCCGGCCCTGGCCCAGGACGAGGCGCCCCGCACCTATATCTACGCCTCGCAATTGCAGGGACATCCCTATCTGCTCGACAGCCTGCTGGGCATGGATTACGCGCAGTCGAAATTCGGGGTGACGGTTGAACGGCTGGGCCCGCAGGGCTGGGATCCGGTCGCCGGCGCCGAGGCGGTGGAACAGGCCATCGCCCGCAATCCCGCCGGCATCATCACCACACTATGGGAGCCGGGCGCCGTGCCGGGCATCCGTCGCGCGATGGAACAGGGCATCCCGGTCGTGGTGATCGAGGCGGTCACCCCCGACAATGGCGGCGCGCTGACCTTTATCGGCCTCGACAATTACAAGGCCGGCGAGGACACCGCGCGCGAGTTGATCAAACGCGGCGGCGACAGCGGCAAGCTGGGGGTTTCCGGCAACTGGGGCGCCTCGAATACCGATGCCAAGATGCAGGGCCTTGCCGATTACCTGGCCGCGAACAGCAAATGGGAGATTGTCGGTCGCGTCGATGACAAGGCCACGACCTCGACCGCGATTGATGCATCGAAAACGCTGTTCAACACCTATCCCGATATCACTGCGGTGATCGGGCTGGACAGCTCTTCGGGCAGCGGCATCTGCCTTGCCGCCGAAGAGCTGGAAAAGGACATCACCGATCTCACCGTGATCGTGCATGACCGCGAGGATACCGTGCTGGAATGCATCGCGGACGGGGTGATCGACGCGACCATCGTGAACAAGACCGCATTGCAGGCCTATCTCGCGGTGCAGTTCCTCGAGGCCTATAATGATGCCGCCATCGGCCTCGCCGATGTGCCGATCTCGGCCGATAACAAGGCCGCAGGCGTCAACCCCTTCCCCGAGGCGGTCTATATGGGCACCGAAGTGATCGACGCCGGCAATGTCGAACATTTCATGCGCTCGGCCCTGCCGAAATTCTGATCACACCGTTCTGATTCCACCGGCAAGACCCGCCTCAAGGGGTGGGTCTTGCCCTCTGCTCCCATTCCGCCGGCGCGGTTTCGCAGCCGGAAAGGTATCGCCATGTCCGCAGAAACACCGCCGATCCTCGCGCTTTCGGGCGTCTCCAAGACCTATGGCGCGGTGCGGGCGCTCAGCGGCGTCAGCTTTGCCGTCGGGCGCGGCGAGGTCCATGCCATCCTGGGCGAGAACGGCGCCGGCAAAAGCACCACGCTGAAGATCATCAATGGCGAGGTTGACCCCGATCAGGGCGAGGTGCGGCTTTCGGGGCGCCTCACCTCGACCGCCGAGCGGGCGCAGGGCGATATCGCCATGGTGCATCAGGAACTGGCGGTGTTTCCGAATATGACGGTGGCCGAGAATATCTTTGTCGGCCGGATGCCGCGCCGGGGCGGGCGGATCGACTTTGCCCGGATGCGGGCGCGCGCGGCCGAACTGCTGGAGCTCTTCGGGTTGCAGATCGACCCCGGCACCATTCTGGGGCAGCTGACACCCGGCCAGCAGCAGATCGTCGAGATCCTGCGCGCCGTCGAAAGCGATGCCAGCCTGCTGATCCTTGACGAACCGACTTCGGGGCTGAACAACCTTGAGGCCGAGACGCTGATGGTGCTGATCCGGCGCCTGCGCGCCTCGGGTCATACGATCCTTTATGTCTCGCACCGGCTGCATGAGGTGCTGGCCATCGCCGATCACGTCACGGTGCTGCGCGATGGCCAGTTCATCGAGACACTGGCGGCGGCAGGCCTTTGCGAGGATGACCTGATCCGCCGCATGGTGGGCCGCAATCTGGAGCCGGCCGCAACGACTGCCAGCGCCACCTTGTCCGATGCGCCGCTGGCGCTGAAGATCGAGGGGCTGACCATGCCCGGAGCCTTTACCGATATGGCGCTGGAGCTGCGGCGCGGTGAGATCCTTGGCGTCTTTGGTCTGGAAGGCTCCGGCGCCGAGGATTTCTCGCAGGCGATTTTCGGCATCGTACCGCCGGTTTCTGGCCGGATGGAGTTGCTGGGGAAACCCGTCACCGACCTTTCGCCCGCGGGCCTGATGCGCCGGGGCATGGCCTGGCTGCATCCAAACCGCAAAGAGGCCGGGCTTTATATGGAACGCTCCATCGCCGACAATATCGCGGCACCGGTGCTGAAACAGCTGTCCCGCTTTGGCATGGTGAACCGCCGCGCCACCAAAGCCCGTGCGCAGGAAGACATCCGTCGTTTCGCCATCCGGGTGCCCGGGCCGGAGGGGCTGCCGAAACAGCTGTCAGGCGGCAATCAGCAAAAGGTCGCGCTGTCGGCCTGTCTTGCCAGCCAGCCCGAGGTGATCGTGCTGAACGAGCCGACCCGGGGTGTCGATGTCGGTGCCAAGGCCGAAATGCATGACGCCGCGAGGCGCGAGGCCGCCGCCGGGCGGGCGGTGCTGGTCTTCTCCTCCGACCTGCCAGAGCTTTTGCGGCTGACGCAGCGCATTCTCGTGATGCGCTCGCGCCGGCTGGCGGGCGAGGTACAGGGCACGGCCATGACCGAGGAATCCGTCATGGCGCTGGCGGCCGGAAACCGCTGAGGGATCAGGGAAAATGACCATGACCGACACACGCCCCGCCCCCCAGGACAGCAAACCCGCCCGCAGCCCCGGCTTTGGCGCCAATATCCTGCCGCTGGCGGTGATCACGCTGGCGATCTTTGCCTTCCTTGCGCTGACCCGCGAGAATTTCGCCACCGCGCAGAACCTGAACTCGATCCTCTTCGGGGTCTCGATCGACTTTCTGGCGATTGTCGGCTTCACCTATGTGATGGTGATGCGCGAGATCGACCTCTCGGTCGGCTCGGTTTTTGCGTTGACAGGCACGCTTACGGGCGCGCTGCTGGTCTCCGGCTGGGGTTTCTGGCCTGCCGCCGGGCTGGCGCTGGCGGTTGCCGCGTTTATCGGCTTCGTGAATGGCTTCCTCGTGGTCCGGTTCAACATCAACTCGCTGATGCTGACCATCGGGACCATGCTGCTGGTCCGGGGCCTTGCCAATGTTCTGGCCAATGGGCTTGGCGGCCAGACCTATCCGAGGGAATTCCGCCAGCTGGCCCGCACCAATATCTTCGACATCCGCCTGACGGTCATTCTGATGGTGGTGCTGGTGCTGCTGGCCTGGGCCTTTCAGCGCCGCTCGGCATTGTTCCGCCGCATGTGTTTCATCGGCGAGAATGTGAAATCCGCCACGGTGCACGGTATCCGCGTGGGGCGGATCAGGATCCTCGCCTTCATGGCCAGCGCGATGACAGCGGGGCTGGCGGGCATCTTCACTGCGTCCCGCATCACCTCGGCCGATGTGCGGATGGGGCTGGGGCTGGAATTCGTCATGGTCACGGCCGCGATCATCGGCGGCGCCAGCCTTTACGGCGGCAAGGGCGATCTGCGCGGCTCGGCGCTTGGGCTTTTGCTGCTGGCTTTGGTGCTGAACGGCATGATCATGTATGATGTCGAGCCCGTCTTCCAGCAATTCGTGATCGGCTTCCTGCTGATCGTCACCGTCGCTTTCGACACTGTTATGAACCGCCGGAGGGGCTGAGATGACCAGGATCCCGAAACCCTCATTCCTGCGCAGGCAGCGGCTGGAGCAGGAAAGCCTCACGCTGGGCTTTGCGCTGATCATGGCCCTTGCCCTGGCCATCGCCTCGCCCGCCTTCCTGAACAGCAATAACCTCGCCTCGCTGCAAACCTCCATCGCGCCGAACCTGATCGTCGCGCTTGGGATGATGACGCTGTTTATGATCGGGCGGTTCGATCTGTCTGTGGGCGCTGTGATGGGGATTTCGGGGATCACCACGGCGATTGTGCTCGATTCCGGCTATCCGATGGCGGTCGGGATCATGGCGGGGCTGGCCACGGGCCTCGCGATCGGCGCCTTCAACGGGTTCATGGTCGCCTGTCTGAAGATCAACCATCTGATCGTGACGCTGGGCGTCCTTTACATGACGCGCGGCGTGATCGAGGTGATCATGGTCGGCGCCAAACTGGCAGGCTTCACCAGCTTCCCCCCCGCCTTCACCGCGATGGGGCAATGGGGTCTCGGCGGCATTTCCGGCCTTTTCCTCTTTGCGCTGCTCCTGTGCCTCCTGTTCGAGCTGTTCCTGCGCCTGACCTTCCCCGGTCGCAGCCTGTTATTTCTGGGCGGCAACCCCCAGGCGGCCGAGGCGACCGGCCTCAACCGGCCAAAGATCGAATTTCTCGCCTTCATGCTGTCAGGCGGGCTGGCGGCGCTGGCCGGGATCCTGATGACCGCGCGGGTCGGCATGGCCAACCGCTATATGGGCGAGGGGCTTGAGATGCAGATCTTCATCGCCTGCCTGATCGGTGGCGGCTCGATTGCCGGTGGCAAAGGGTCTTATCTCGGAGCGCTGATCGGGGTGATGTTCATCGCGCTTCTGACCAATGCTTTCAACCTTCTGACCGTACCTTCGGAATGGCAGGCGGTGGTGATCGGCGCGATCCTCGTGCTTGTGGTGGTGGTTGATGCGATCATGGTTCTGCGCAAATCCGGGCGGCCCTGGCGCACGCTTTTCGGGCTGCGGCCTGCGCATATCGGCAGCTGAGCCCCTCCTCCCAGGGGGCACAGGCTGCACGCAAAAGGCGCCCCGAAGGGCGCCTTTTGTCCGTGCTGCGGAAGGCTCATTCCGCCAGCGGGTTGCCGCTGACATAGCCACCATCGACCTCAAGGCACATGCCGGTGACATAGGCCGCCGCAGGCGAAGCAAGGAACAGACACGGCCCGACAAGGTCCTCGGTGGTGCCCCAGCGGCCCACTGCCGTGCGATCCGCCACCGCCTTGTTGCCAAAGGGCACCGACCAGATCGGTTTCGTCATATCGGTCTGGTGATAGCCCGGCGCCACCGCATTCACCCGGATGCCTTCACGCCCCCATTGATGCGCCAGCGCCCGGGTCAGGCCCAGCACCCCGGTTTTCGAGGCGGTATAGGCCGGCACACCGGGGTCAGCCATGAAACTGAGCATCGAGGCGATGTTGATCACCGAGCCTTTCGCCTCGGCCAGCCGGTCCTTCAGCCCGATGGCAAGGCGGAACTGGCTGTTGAGGTTGACCTCCATCGTGTCGAGCCAGATATCCTCGTCCCATTCCGCGCCGCCGCGCGCTATGCCCGCGCCATTGACCAGCACATCGCAGCGGGTCTGACCTGCGCAAAATGCTTTCACCGCCGCGCGGTCGCGCACATCCAGCACCTCGAAACGGATGCGCTTATCCTCGCCGTTCAGCGTCGCGATTTTGGCCGCCGACGAGCCGGTCGCCGTCACATCAGCGCCAAGCGCCGCGAAACCGCGTGCGATATCAAGGCCGATGCCGCTGGTGGCGCCCGACAGGATCACATGTTGCCCGGCAAAAAGATCGGCGCGGAATGTGGCCAGAATGTCTTTCATCGTTTTCCCTCCTCAGACCAGTTCACGCAGCGCCGCGACAACCATGTCGGGCGTGATGCGGATTGGCTCGTTTTCCATGATCTCGCCCGGGCGACAGGCGCGGGCGCCAACCTTTTGCAGCTTCTCATCCGTCACCTCGGTGATGCCGATATCGGCAAGGCGCACCGGCAGCCGGACCGAGGCGCAAAAGGCACGGACCTTTTCGAATTCCTCGTGCTGGCCGTGGATCAGCAGCGTCGCCAGCACCCCGATGGCAACCTTTTCGCCATGAAGATGATGATGCACATCCGAAAGCTCGCAAAGCCCGTGATGGATGGCATGTGCCCCCGCAACCCCACCGGATTCAAACCCGGCGCCCGAGAGCAGGATATTGGCCTCGACCACCTTCTCAAAGGCCGGCCCGGCGGTATTGGCATCACATTCCGCCAGCGCCTGCGTGCCATGCGCGAAGATCGTATCACGGCAAAACCGCGCTATCTCGAAGGCGAGGGCTGCGCCATGCGTGCCCCAGCAATTCGGCGCATCGGCAAGGCGCGCGCTTTCGGCCTCATACCAGGTCGCCAGCGCGTCACCGATCCCGGCAGCAAGGAAGCGCGCAGGCGCCTCGGCCACGATCTGCGTATCGACCAGAACAAGGTCCGGGTTGCGCGGCAGGAAATAATCGTAATCGACGGTGTGATCCTGACGGTAAACCACCGCCAGCGCCGAACAGGGCGCATCCGAGGCCGCAATTGTCGGCACGATCACCGTGGGGAGGCTCCCAAGGCGATATGCCACCGCCTTGGCGGTATCCAGTGCCTTGCCGCCGCCAACGCCGATCACCAGATCGACGCCTGCGGCGCGACCCGCCTCGACGCTCCGCGCAATCTCTGCATCCGAGCATTCGCCGCCATGGACAAGGATCTCGCCCTTCAGCGGCGCCAGCCCGGCCTGAACCGGGGCTTCAAGACGGCTGGCAAGGAAATTATCCAGCACGATCAGGGCCTTTGTTCCCAGGCTTTTCGATTCCTCGCCCAGCCGCGACAGAAGCCCAGCCGCCTGGATATAGCGGCCCGGGAAACGGGCGCCGGTCACACGCATGTTCATCGCTTGCTCCTTACCAGCAGGTATAGCCGCCATCGGCCAGCACGATCGAACCTGTCATCAGGCTCGCAGCTTCCGAGGCGAGGAAGAGGATCACCGCCGCCACCTCATCCGGGCGGCCCATGCGGTTTTGCGGCGTGCCGCCAACCCAGTGCCGCATCAGCTCGGGGTCGTCATAGACGTAATGGTTCATCTCGGTCGCGATATAGGTGGGCGCGACGGCATTGACCCGCACGCCGCGCGGTGCCCATTCGGCGGCGAGCGAACGCGTCAGCTGATGCACCGCCGCCTTGGAGGCGTTGTATTGCGCCTGTTCCTGCGGGCGGTTGACGATGAAGCCCGACATCGAGCCGACATTGACGATGGCGCCCGCCTTGCGCTCCAGCATCCGGCGCCCGAAGGAACGGCAGCACCAGAACAGCCCGTTCAGATTGATGTCGATCACGCTGGACCAGACATCATCCGACATCGTCTCGGCCGGCTCGTTCGAGCGGGCGATGCCGGCATTGTTCACCAGCACATCCACGGCGGTGTATTTCGCGGCCAGCGCTTCGACCGCTGCGGGGTCGGTGACCTCCAGCCGGTCGGCGACAACGTCAAATCCTGCCTCGCGCAGACGCGCCGCGGCGGTTTCGGCCTCGGAGCCGTCGCGGTCAGTCAGGATCACCTTCGCCCCCGCCTCGGCCAGTGCCTCACAGGTCGCAAGGCCAATCCCCCGCGCACCGCCGGTCACCAGCGCCAGGCGGCCATCAAGCCGGAAACGGTTCATATAGGTCATGGGTTTCTCCTGTAACTCAGCCACTTGCGGCATCGAGCCGGTCGAGGTCATCGTAAAAATCGCGGGCGCTGGCATAGAGGCGGTCAAAGACCGGCTGCATGCGGGCATAGGTTTCCTGCCAGCGCGGATCGGGCAGGATTTCACGGTCATGGCGCACGATGCGGGCGGCGGCCGAGGCGATATCGCGGTCCTGGCCCAGAGCCACCGCCGAGAGGATCGCGCAGCCGACAAGGCCGCATTCGGCCTCGGCCGGGATCAGGATGCGCCTGCCATAGATGCTGGCCTTGATCCTGAGCCAGAGATCCGCCTTCGCACCCCCACCCGAGGCGATCAGCGCCTCTGGGCTGGTGCCGGTGGCGGTTTCCATGATGCCCAGATGGCGGTTCACGGCAAAGGCCACGCCTTCCAGCACGGCGCGGTGCATATGCGGCAGCCCGTGGCGGGCGTTCAGCCCGAAGAACTGTGCGCGGGAATTCCGATGCGCGCCCAGACGCTCGCCGACAAGGAAGGGCAGGAAGAAGAGCGATTCCGCACCGGCGGTGACGCCCTCGGCCATAGCCAGGATGTCGCCATAGCCGAGCTGGTTGTCATGGAAAACACGCCGCGCCCAGCGGGCAGAGTCGCCCCCCGCCTCCAGCAGGACAAAGGCGCCCCAATTCCCCTCGGGCGTGCCGACATTGCTGATTTCCGGATCCAGCACCGGGCGTTTCGTCACCAGCGTCAGGATCGAGGACGTCCCCGCGACTTCCGAGGCCAGCCCCGGCTGACAGACGCCTGAGCCAAGCAGCGCCACCGGGTAATCGGCGCCGCCGACCAGCACCGGGATCCCCTCGGTCAGCCCCGTTGCCGCCGCCGCCGCGCGGGTGACCGGGCCAAGAATTTCGGAAGGCAGCCGGATCGGGGCCATCATGCCGACATCAAGGCCAAGGCGTTCAAAGACGCGCGGCGACCAGGTCTCGGATTGCGCGTCGATCAGAAAGGAACAGGCCGCATCGGTCCAGTCCATCGCCCGCTCGCCCGTCAGCCGCAGATTGATGAAATCCTTCGGCATCATCACGGTGGTGGTGCGCGCCCAGGCCTCGGGCGCATGGTCGCGCAGCCATTGCAGCTTGAAGGCAGGCCAGGCGGGGGTGGGCGGGTTCGCGGTCAGCGCCAGCCAGTTGGGCAAAGCCTCACGCGCTTCAAAAGCGCGGACATAATCAAGGGTGCGCTTGTCGTTCCACAAAGGCACCGCGTCGCGGGTCGGGTTGCCAGCGGCATCGACCAGCACGGTGCCATGCATCTGGCCACAGGCACAGACGGCCCCGATCTGATACCCGGCACCGCGCGCAAAATCCGTCACCTCGCGCAAGGTCGCGCAGGCGGCCGCCCACCAGTCTTCCGGACGCTGCTCGGACCAGCCGAAGGCGGGCGTGATCTGCTGATATTCCCGCGCGGCGACGAACAGGATCTGGCCCGCATCCCCCATCAGGGCGGCACGGGTGGACCCCGTGCCGATATCTATCGCAACCGTGCACCGCATCGCATCAGCGCCGGAACAGGCTTGATCCGTTCTGGATCAGCACGGCGGCCACGATGATCACCCCCAGATAAACCTGCTGGTGATAGCCCGGCACGCCGGCAAGGTTCATAATATTGCCGATCACACCAAGGATCATCACGCCGATAAAGGTGTTGATCACGCCGCCGCGCCCGCCCATCAGGCTGGCACCGCCGATCACCACCGCCGCGATCACGTCCAGCTCATTCCCGGCGCCGACCGAGGCCGATCCAACACCCGAGCGCGAGGTGACCAGCACCCCCGCCACCGCCGCCAGCGCGCCCGAGATCACATAGACCGCCAGCACATAGAAGGGCACCGGGATCCCGGAAAGCCTGACGGCCTCTTCATTCGAGCCGATGGCCTTCACCAGACGGCCAAAGCGCGAATAGTTCAGCACAAGGAAGGCCAGCGCGAAAAGCCCGATCATCAGAAGCGCCGGATTGGGCACCCCCAGGGTGAACGAGGTGCCGAAAGTCTGCAGCGCCTTGCCGGGGGCGCCCAGCGTGATCGGCTGCCCGTTCGAGAGGATCAGCGCAAAGCCGCGCGCGCCGGTCATCATCGCCAGCGTGATAACAAAGGCCGGCAGCCGGAAGAGGGCGATGAAAATCCCCGAGATCAGCCCGCAAAACGCCCCAAGCCCCACCACCATCGCCAGCGCCACCGGCAATGGGTAATCCTTGACGAGGATCGCCGTCGCGACCGAACCAAGCGCCGCAATCGAGCCGACCGAGAGGTCGATGCCGCGGGTCAGGATCACGAACAGCATCCCGATCGCCATGACGCCGATCCCGGACATCTGGCGCAGCACGTTCATAATATTGCGCTCGGTCAGGAAGGCGTCTGATTGCGCCTGGGCGACCAGGATCAGCAGGATAAAGATGCCGAAAGTGCCATAGTGCCGGAAGGCCTTGCCAAAGCTGAATTTGCGGCGGCCCCCGGCTTCTTTTCCGGCTGTTTCGGTGATTGTCGTGGCGTTCTCGCTCATGCCTGCCCCCCGGCTGCCCTGGGCTGACGGCGGGTCATCGACAACGTCAGCAGTTTCTCTTCCTCGTAATCGGGCGGCAGCAGCTCGCCGCGCAGCTCGCCCTCACCCATGACCAGCACACGGTCGCACAGGCCGAACAGTTCCGCATGTTCCGACGAGATGACGATCACTGCCTTGCCCTCGGCCGCCAGCCGGTGGATCAGCGTATAGATCTCGGTTTTGGCCCCCACATCGACGCCGCGTGTCGGCTCATCAAGGATGATCAGCCCGGGGTCGACATTGAACCATTTGGCCAGCACGACTTTTTGCTGATTGCCCCCCGACAGGCTGGAGACAGGATCATTCATCGATCCGAGCTTGATCCTCAGCGACTGGATCAGCCGCTGCACAAGGCCGCGCTCGGCTCCGGGGCGGAAAAAGCCCGCGATGGTAACCGGGGCGGCATTGGCCATGGTCGCGTTTTTGCGGATCTCCATATCCAGCACGATGCCCTGGCCCTTGCGGTCCTCGGGGACAAGGCCGACGCCGCGCCGCACCGCCTGGCGCGGATTGCGGGGGCGGTAAGGGGCGCCTTTCAGCACCATCTCGCCCGAGGAGACCGGGTCGGCGCCGAAAATCGCCCGCGCCACCTCGGTCCGCCCAGATCCGACCAGACCGCCAAGCCCGACCACCTCGCCACTGCGGATGGCAAAACTGACATCGCGGACACCATTGGGCAGGGTCAGACCGTTCAGACGCAGAACCTCGTCGCCGATCCTGGTCTCGGGCTTGTCGCCAAACAACTGGGCCAGCGGGCGGCCGACCATCATCCGGATCAGCTGATCAACCGGGGTCGAGGCCGGCGTCACGGTATCGACGCGGCGGCCATCCTTCATCACCGTGATCCGGTCGGCAATTTCATAAATCTCATCAAGGCGGTGCGAGATATAGACAATCCCTACCCCTTCGGCCTTCAGATCGCGGATGATCTGCAACAGCCGGCGCGCGTCGCCGGTTGAAAGCACCGCAGTCGGTTCGTCAAAGACGATCACCCGCGCCTGACGCGACAGCGCCTTGGCGATCTCGACCACCTGCTGATGCGCGACGGAAAGGTCGGAAACCTGGTCGCCGGGCGCAATGTCGAAACCCAGCCGGGCGATCAGCGCCCGCGCCCTTTCGCGCAGTTTCGGCCAGCTGATGCCGGCAGGCAGCGCGCCAAGGAAAATATTCTCGGCCACGGTCAGATCCGGGGCCAGCGCCATTTCCTGGTGGATGACCGAGATCCCGCGCCGGATCGCATCGGTCGGGCCATGCAGACGCAGCTCTTCGCCCAGCATCATCGTGCGGCCGGTCTCGGGGCGCATCTCGCCACCCAGCACCCGCATAAGCGTCGATTTGCCCGCGCCATTCTCGCCGCAAAGCGCATGAACCTCGCCGGCCTGCAGGTCGAAATCAACATTGGTCAGGGCATGGATGCCCGCAAAGGACTTGGTGATGTCCTGGAGCTGGATCAGCGCCGTCATCGGCGACCTCCCGTGCTGGCCGATGGGGAAGAAGCACGGGCCGCCCGGACTGGCAGCCCGCCCTTGTCACAAAGAGTGCAATCGCCCCTCAGAACAGCGAATTCGGGTCGAAATAGGTGTCGACATTGTCTTTGGTGACAACCGCCGGATCGGTGAAGGTGAACTTGGTCAGGTTCTGCTCTTCGCCGTTCAGCGCCTTATAGCCGATCTCGACGGCGAGTTTCGCCAGCGCGGCGGGGTTGTTCAGCCCGGTAGCACCATATTCGCCGTTTTTGATCATCTCATAGGCTTCTTTCTGGCCGTCGGCTGCGGCAACCAGCAGCACCCCGTCCAGACGGCCCGCAGCCTTCAGCGCCTCGCGCGCGCCGATGACCATCGAGTCATTCTCGCCCAGCACGACATCAATCTGCGGATGCGCGGTCAGCAGGTCTTCCATCGCGGTCAGACCGCCCTCGGTCGCCCAATTGCCCCAGCCCTGGCCGACGATCTCGATATTGGCCTTGCCGTAATTGTTCAGCTGCGCATCCACCAGCCCGGTCAGCACGCCCATGCGGCGGGCCTGCCCGACGAGGTTCCCCTGCGAGCCCGAGAGCAGCGCGATCTTCAGCGGCTTGCCACCGGTCTCTTTCGCCAGCCATTCGCCGACCAGCTTGCCATTCGCCTCATTCGAGGCAGAGACATTGGTGATGAAATTGGCCGAGGTGTCGAGCATCGAGTCCATCGCCACGACATGCACACCGGCCGCAGTGGCGGCATCGACGGCAGGCACCAGACCCAGCGGATCGCGCGGGTTTACGATCAGGACATTGACACCGGCGGCAACCATATCCTCGATATCGCCGATCTGTTTGACCATGTCATTCTGGCCGTCAGCGGTGCGCACGGTGCAGCCCAGAGCCTCGGCCGCCGCGCGCGCGGCGACTTCCTGCGCGGCGAAATAGGGCGCGCCCAAAGTATACATCGAGACGCCGACAGAACAGGCCTCCTGGGCCGAAACGGCAGACGTCATCAGCGTGGCACCCAGCAGGGCGCCAGTCAGGGTCTTCATTTTCATGTCATCCTCCCATGGATCGAACCGTCCGCAGTGCTGCGCCGATAGCGCGGTCCCCCAGGATCTGGCTCATCCCTGAGGTTAGGCCGCGTTTTTTCGTCAGTCAACATTATTTCATCATAAAATGTAGTGTTAGCAATAATTTTGTTGATCATGCCCGAACATGACCGTATTTCTCACATCAAACGGTAGTCTTACTACCAAATATTGATGGAGGATGCCATGATCTTTGCCGAACCGCGCCTGTGCGATGTCTCGGTCGGAACCGGGATGCTGAAAAACGGCGACGGGCATTACCGCAAGACCTACCGGGATCTGACCGGCCTCTATGCCGATGCACCCGCCTTTGATCAGATTCTTGCGAGACAGGCCGATGAGGTCGCCTATGAGGTCACCTCCTACACACCGGGCGCCAAAACCTCGGATATGATCATGGGCGTGACCCGGATGGAGCCGGGCCGTGTCGGGCGCGAATATTACCTGACGCGCGGCCATATCCACGCCAATGGCGACCGGCCCGAGGTGTATTACACCCTGGCCGGGCGCGGCATCATGCAGATGGAAAGCCCCGATGGCGAGGTGCGGCTGATCGAGATGGGGCCGCAGCAGATCTGCTATGTGCCGCCCTTCTGGATCCATCGCTCGGTCAATATCGGCACCGGGGATCTGGTGATGTTCTTCTCTTACCCCGCCGATTCCGGCCAGGATTACGGAATCATCGAGCGCTCGGGCGGCATGCGGGTGCGCATCATGGAAGACGGCAGGGGTGGCTGGGTCGCAGAGGACAATCCCGCCTGGACAAACCGCAGCACCGAAGAGGTCACGGCGATCCTGAAAAACGCCGGAGCAGCAGTATGAGCGCGGTGTTCGAGCAGGTCGCGGGATTTGGGGTGGTGCCGGTCATCGCCATCGAACAGCCCGCCCATGCGGTGCCGCTCGCCGATGCGTTGCTGGAGGGGGGGCTCGGGGTCGCCGAGATCACCTTCCGCACCGAGGCCGCCGCCGAGGTCATCGCGATCCTCAGTGACAAACGCCCGGAGCTGCTGACCGGCGCCGGCACCATTCTCAGCCGCGACCAGGCGCTTGCCGCGCATAAGGCGGGCGCGACCTTCGGCCTGGCCCCGGGCTTTGATCCCGGGATCATCGGCACGGCGGCTGAGATCGGACTGCCCTTCGCACCGGGAATTATGACGCCTTCGGATATCAGCCTCGCCGCCGCGCGCGGCTGCCGGCTGATGAAATTCTTCCCGGCGGTCGCCGCTGGCGGGGTGTCGATGCTGCAAAACATCTCGGCGCCGTTCGCGCATCTCGGGCTGAAATTCATCCCTACCGGCGGCGTGAGCGAAGCCACCATCGCCGACTGGCTGGCCTTGCCGCAGATCGCAGCCGTGGGCGGCACCTGGATCGCCCGCCCCGCCGATATGGAGGCGGGCGACTGGAAAGGCATCACCGCCCGCGCCCGCGCCGCCCGTGCCCGCGTTCAGGAGATTCGCGCATGAGCCGCTACCAGCCCGCCAGAAAGCCGACCCTCTATTTCATCGGCGTCACCACCGCGAAAAGCTCGATTATGAAGGTCTTTCCCGCCTGGGCGGAAGATCTGGGCCTCGGCGATGTACAGATCCTCGGGATGGATTTCCCGCTCCATGCCGATCCGGAAAGCTACCGCGAGGCGGTTGCCTTCATCCGTGACGACCCGATGTCGCTGGGCGCGCTGGTCACCACCCATAAGATCGACCTCTTCAATGCCTGCCGCGATATGTTCGACGTGATCGACCCGTTTGCGATGTTGATGAAGGAAACCTCCTGCATCTCGAAAGCGGATGGCAAGCTGGTCTGCCATGCCAAGGATCCGATCTCGTCGGGGCTCTCCATCGACGGCTTCCTTGGCCCGGATTACTTCGCCCGCACCGGGTCTGAGGTCTTCTCCATTGGTGCCGGCGGCTCGACCATCGCGCTGACCTGGCATCTGATGCGTCAGGCGCGCGGCGCGGATGTGCCGTCGCGGGTCGTGGTCTCGAACCGCTCGGCACATCGGCTGGACGAGATCCGCGAGATCCACGCCCGGATCCCGACCGATGTGACGCTGGAATATGTTCTGGCGCCGCTGCCCACCGACAATGACGCGGTGCTGCCAGGGCTGAAGCCTGGCTCGCTGGTGATCAACGCGACGGGGCTTGGCAAGGACGCGCCCGGCTCGCCGCTGAGTGATGCGGCGGTTTTCCCGGAAAGCGCCGTGGTCTGGGATCTGAACTATCGCGGTGATCTGGTGTTTCTCGACCAGGCCCGGGCGCAGGCCACGGCGCGCGGCCTCACCATCGTCGATGGCTGGACCTATTTCATCCATGGCTGGACCCAGGTGATCGCCGAGGTCTTCCACATCACCATCGGCTCTGACGCCGCAACCATCGACCGGCTGACCGAAATCGCCCATCGGGCGGCGAAGGGCTGAGGCGATGGCACGCATCCTCATCACGCCCCGCTCGCTGACCTCGGACCCGCCATCCGAGCTGGAACCGCTCCGCGCCGCCGGGCATGAGCTGGTCTTTTCCACCCCCGGCCAGACCCCTGACGAGGCCGAGCTGTTGCGGCTCATCCCCTCGGTCGAGGGCTGGCTGGCCGGGGTCGAGCCGGTCTCCGAGGCGGTGATCGCCGCCGCCGCCCGGCTGAGGGTGATCAGCAGGAACGGCACCGGCACCGACAATCTGCCGCTGACCGCCACCGGCGCGCGCGGCATCCGCATCGAGCGCGCCATGGCCGCCAATGCGACCGGGGTGGCCGAACTTGCCATCGGCCTTGCGCTGGCCGCCTGCCGCAACCTGACCGATGTAAGCCATGGCGTGCGCCTGGGCGGCTGGCCGCGCCTCAGGGGCCGCGAGATCGAGGGCGAGACCGTCGGCATCATCGGCCTCGGTGCCATCGGGCGCAAAGTGGCGGGGGTTATGGCGGAACTCGGTGCCAAAGTGATCGCCGCCGATCCGTTCCGCCCGGACCTCGGCGCACTGGCCGGCAAGGTGGATTATGCCGATCCGGCAGAGATCCTGGCGCAAGCCGGCATCCTGTCGCTGCATTGCCCGATGCCCGAGGATGGCAGCCCGGTGATCGGTGCGGCAGCGCTGGCGCAGATCCGACCCGGCCTGATCCTGATCAACACCGCCCGCGCGGGCCTGATCGACGAAACCGCGCTGCTTGCCGCGCTGGAAGACGGGCGCGTCGCCGCCTATGGCACCGATGTCTTTGCCACCGAGCCGCCGGCGCCGGGCGGCCTGGCCGCACATCCGAGGGTCATCGCCACCAGCCATATCGGCGGGCTGACCGATGCCAGTGTGCGTCGCGCCACCAGGATCGCGGTCGAGAACCTGCTGACCCATCTGCCCGGAGACGGCAATGCGTCTCGTTGAGGAAGCGCTTGCCGCCCCCCTGCCCCGGCTGATGGCCGAACCGCCCGGCGCCGATATACGGCTATACTGGCTGGGCCAGGCGGGGTTCATCATCGAGGGCGCAGGCAAGCGGCTGGTGATCGACCCCTATCTCTCGGATTCGCTTGCGGAAAAATACCGCGGCACCGCCTTTCCGCATCTGCGGATGATGCCGGCCCCGATTGCGCCGCATGAGATTGCCCATGTCGATCTGGTGCTGTCGACCCATGCCCATACCGACCATATGGATCCCGGCACCCTGCCCGCTTTGCTGGAAGCCAACCCAGAGGCGCAGCTGATCGCGCCGCGCGCCGCGCGCGAGACGGCGCTGACCCGCGCCGCCATTCCGCCCGACCGGCTGACCCTGATCGAGGCGGGCGAAACCCTGACGCTGGCAGGTATCCCGATCACCGCCACCCGTGCCGCGCATGAGAGCCTGGAGCGCGATACCAATGGCAATCACCGCTTTCTCGGCTTTGCGCTGAGCCTGGCCGGGACGACCCTCTTCCATTCCGGCGACACCATCCCCTTTGCGGGCCAGGCGGACGAGGTCCACGCGCTTGGTGCCGATCTGGCGCTGCTGCCGGTCAATGGCCGCGACGCGCTCAGGGCCGCAAACGGGGTGCCGGGCAATCTGACCATTGCCGAAGCGCTTGAACTCTGCCGCGATACCGGCATCCCCGCGATGATCGCGCATCACTTCGACCTTTTCAGCTTCAACACCACCCCCCGGAATGAGGTCGAAACAGCCACTTTCGTCAGTAAAACACCGCTGGCCCTCGCAGCGCGAAGCGATTTGTCTTATGTGTTGCTGCAAGAACCAGCCGAGCCCAGAACATGAACACCCAGGCCGATACGCTTGCGCCCCGGAATATTCTCGAAGCGGTGCGCATGATGCGGCCGGACCTTCGCAAATCCGACCGCAAGGTTGCCGATATTGTGCTGGAAAATCCGCAGCGTATTATGAATGCGACCGTGGCCGAGACCGCCGAGATCGCCGGTGTCAGCCAGCCGACGGTAATCCGTTTCTGCACTGCAATGGGCTGCGAGGGGTTCCAGGATTTCAAGATCCGCCTCGCCCAGAGCCTGGTGCTGGGCACCCCCGCCACACAATCGGCCATCGCGGTTGACGACAGCCCCGAAGAGGTGGCGGCCAAGATCTTCGATTTCACCATGACCTCACTGGACTGGGCACGCCACAAGCTGGACATGGCCCAGATGAACGAGGCGGTGAACCTGATCCTGACCGCCCGCAGCCTTGAGATTTTCGGCTTTGGTGCCTCGGCGATTGTGGCGCAGGATCTGCAACAGAAATTCCCGCTGCTGGGCGTCCCGTGCCATGCCACGATGGACAGCCATCAGCAGCTGATGGCGGCCTCGATGATGCGGCCCGGCGATGTGGCGGTCACCATCTCGAATACCGGCGAGACGCTTTCGATCATCGAGCTGGCCCGGCTTGCCCGCGAACAGGGGGCGAAAGTCATCTCGATCACCGGCGCCTCGAATACGGCGCTGGCGAATTATTCCGATGTGCTGATCAATGTCGAGACGCTGGAGAACACCGATCTCTTCACGCCGACCACCTCGCGCATCGCGGCGCTGGTGGCGGTGGATATCCTCTCGACCCTGGTGGCGCGACGGCATGACCGGGTGGAAAGCCAGCGCCTGCTGCGGATGAAGCGCTACCTGAGCCAGGTCCGCAAGACCCAGATGTTCTGAACCTTTGCCACACTCCCGCAAAGGAAAAGGCGCCCCCGACCGGAGGCGCCTTTTCTTGTTTCTCCTTCCCTCAGGCTTTGAAATCGGCTGGTATGAGGGCATCGGGGAGGTTCTGGTAGGAAACGGGTCGCAGGAAGCGGCGGATGGAGAGGGTTCCGACCGATGTTGCGCCGAAATTGGTACTGGCGGGGTAAGGGCCGCCATGGACCATGGCATCGGCGACTTCCACGCCGGTCGGGAAGCCGTTGACCAGCACCCGGCCGGCCTTGCGCTCCAGCACCGGCAAGAGGGCTTTCGCCGCTTCGGTATCGCCTTCGTCCATATGGATCGTCGCGGTCAGCTGGCCCTCGAAGCCGCGCGCGAGGCGCTGCATCGCGGCCAGCGACTCCACCCGCACCACCAGCGCCAGCGGGCCGAACACCTCTTCCGACAGCGTGTGATCGGCGAGGAACTGATCGCCCGTGGTCTCGTAAAGGTTGGGCGAGGCCTGGCGGCCGCCGGACTCTGTCTCGTAAAGCGGTTTCACGCTGTTGCGCACCTGAAAACGGGCCTGGCCGTCGCGGTAGGCCTTTGCGATGCCATCGGTCAGCATGGTCTGCGGCCCGGTTTTCGCCAGCGCCTCTTTCATCGCGCCAACCAGCCGGTCGGCATCAGCCCCGTCCACCACCACGGCGATGCCCGGATTGGTGCAGAACTGGCCGGCGCCCATGGTCAGCGAGGCGGCCCAGCCGGTGCCAAGCGCCTCGGCGCGGGCGCGGGCGGCCTCGGGCAGGATGAACATCGGGTTGACCGAGCCCAGCTCGCCGAAGAAGGGGATCGGTTCGGGGCGCGCCGCGCAGAGGTCAAAAAGCGCGCGGCCGCCGGCCAGCGAGCCGGTGAAGCCGACCGCCTTGATCAGCGGATGCTGCACAAGGGCGGCGCCGACCTCGCGATTGCCGCCCTGGATCAGGCTGAAGACGCCCGGATGGATACCACATCTGGTGATTGCTGCATGGACCGCCTCGGCGATGATCTCGCCGGTGCCGGGATGGGCAGAGTGGCCCTTGACGACGACCGGGCAGCCCGCAGCCAGCGCGGCAGCGGTGTCGCCGCCGGCGGTCGAGAAGGCCAGCGGGAAGTTCGAGGCCCCGAACACCGCAACCGGGCCGATCGGCCGCTCGACCAGTTTCAGATCGGGGCGCGGCAGCGGCTGGCGCTCGGGCAGCGCCGCGTCATGGCGGCGGTCGAGATAATCGCCCTTGCGGATATGGCTCGCGAAAAGGCGCAGCTGGCCGGTGGTGCGGCCGCGCTCGCCCTGGAGGCGCGCGGCGGGCAGGCCGGTTTCCGAGGACCCGATTTCGGTGATCGCCTCTGCGCGGGCCTCGATCTCATCGGCGATGGTCTCAAGAAAGACGGCGCGCTCGTCGCGGGTCGACCAGCCGAAGGACCAGAAGGCCTCCTCGGCTGCCTGCGCCGCAAGGTCAACCTGCGCAACCGTGCCGGTCGAAAACTCAAACCCCGCGCCCTGCGCAGGCTCCGAGCGGAACCTGCCCGCGCCCGAAACCCAGGCGCCTGCGATCAGATGTTTGCCATGCGGGGTGAATATCATGTTCAGTCTTTCTTGAGGCGGTAAAAGCGCAGGCCGTTATCCTGCATGATACCCTGCATCGCTTCGGGACCGTAAAGGCTGCCGAGGAGGTCGCGGGCGAGATCAACGACCTGGCCATGGCTTGCCGCCAGGGTGCAGACCGGCCAGTCGGAACCGAAAACCAGGCGCCCGGGGCCAAATGCCTCGGCCACGAGGGTGACGAAGGGGCGGATGCGATCCGGTGTCCAATCGGCGCCGGCCTCGGTCACGAGGCCGGAAATCTTGCAATGCAGGCCCGGCACCGCCGCCAGGGCGCGGATGCCTTTGGCCCAGGCCTCATCGACCGGCCCGGTCATGTCGGGTTTCGAGATATGGTCGAGGATCGCATGGATCCCGGGCGTGGCCCGCAGCGCGTCCACCATGCCCGGCAGATGGCGCGGGAAGGTCAGGATGTCGAAAGGCGTGCCGCGCCGCGCCACCTCGGCAAGGCTTGCGCGGAAACGCGGATCGGCGATCAGCGAAGGCTCATGTTCCTGCAGCATCGGACGCAGGCCGACCCATTTCGGCTGTGCCGTGTAATGGTCCAGCCTCGCCGCAAAATCCGCACCGAGCATGTCGATCCAGCCAACCACCCCGGCGACGAAATCCGTCTTCGCGGCAATATCCAGCAGGAAATCCGTCTCGGCCAGGGTCTCGGCAGCCTGAACCAGCACGGTTTGCGTGATCCCGGCCGCGCGCATCAGCGGCTCCAGATCCCCGGGGCCGAAATCGCGGTAAAGCGCGGTGAGATCCGGGCTCATCCAGCCGTAATCCCCGCGCGAGACCTTCCAGAAATGCTGATGTGCGTCGAGCATCCGTCCCCCTCCTCAGCTGCGCAGCACGCCCTTTTTCAGGATGATATTGGCGTAAAGCCGGCGCTCGCCGGTCGCGATCACCGCATAGGCTGCTTTGGTGCGGTCATAAAAGGCAAACCGGTCGATCAGCTCCAGCCCGATATCGCGACCCTCGGCAGCTTTCGAGAGACCCTCGAAATCGGCATAGATCGCGGGGCGCTCGCCGGGGGCATCCATCGCCGCCGTCGGCTGGTCGACGAAATCATCCAGCGGCAGAAGCGAGAGCACCGCCTCAAGCGTGTCGGTCGCCGAAATCTGCGGCAGGCGGACCAGGCGCTGCGCCACAGCGGCTGCGGGGAAATTGGCGTCGGTGATCACCAGCTCATCGCCATGCCCCATATCCGAGAGGATCGCGAGCAATTCGCCCGTCAGCAGCGGGTTGATGGTTTTCAGCATATCAGTCTCCAGTCAGGCGTTTTCGAGAGCGCGGTCGAGATCGGCCCATATCGTCTCGGGCAGATCGGTGTTGAACCATTCGACATTCTGCGCCAGTTGCGCGGCGGTTTTGGCGCCGATCACCACGCAGGTGGTGGCGGGATGGCGCATCGGGAAGCGGATCGCGGCGGCGGCAAGCGGCACGTCATAGCCCTCGCAGACGGTGCGCAGAGCCTCGACACGCGCCACGATGGCGGGGTCGGCATCGGCATAGTTGAACTTTTTGCGCCCGCCCTTCGGCGCGGCGAGGATGCCGGAATTATAGACCCCGGCCAGCACCAGCGAGACACCGCGCTTTTGCGCGAGCGGCAGGAAGGTCTCGCCCGCATCACGATCGAGCAGCGAATAGCGCCCTGCCAGCATGCAGCAATCGAGATCGGTCTCCTCCAGCGCGTCGCGGATCACTTCCCATTGGTTCACGCCAAGACCGAAGCCCTTGATATTGCCGGCAGCCTTCAGCTCCTGCAACGCGCGGAAACCGCCACCTTTCGTCAGCTGCCCCCAATGGTGGTCATGCAGATCCGCATGGGTGACGCGGCCGATATCATGGACATAAAGCAGGTCGATCCGGTCCATGCCGAGACGCTGCTGGCTGTCATCATAGCTGCGCATCACACCGTCATAGCTGTAATCGAACACCTCGCGAAACGGCAGACCATTCCACCAGCCGGGGTCGAGCGGGTTCTTCGGTGGCTCGGGCGGCAGTTTGCGACCGGCCCGTTCGGTCGTCATCAGCCGGCCAACCTTGGTCGAAATCGCGTGGCTGCCGTCATGCTCGCGCAGGACCTGGCCGGTCAGATGCTCGGATCTGGTGAGACCGTACATCGGCGCCGTGTCGAAATAGCGGATGCCCAGTTCCCAGGATTTCTCCAGCATTTCAACGGCCTGGGCGGTTGGCACATCGGCATAAAGCCCGCCAAGCGGCGCCGATCCGATGCCAAGCGCGGTCAGCTCCAGCCCGGTATTGCCGACTTTGCGGCGGGTTGCGGCGGTAATGGTCATGGCTGTTCCTCAGGTATGGGCTGCGCTGCGGCGACGGGTGCGGGCAACGACCACCAGGCCGACGCCGACCAGCAAAAGCGAGCCGCGCACGATCTGACGCTCGCTGTCGGTCCAGCCAAGCAGCGCCGCGCCGTTCAGCAACCCGATCAGGAAGATCACGGCGGTCAGCGTGCCGATCACATTGGGCTTGCCGAGTTTCAGCGCCATCCCCCCCAGCAGCACCGCCGTCAGCCCGTCAAGGAAGTAAGACGTCCCCAGATAGGGCTGACCCGAGGAGAGGTTCCCCGCCAGCAGCACCCCTGCCAGTGCCGAGACCACGCCCGACAGCACATAAAGCATAAAGAGCATGCGGTTCACCGGCACCCCGGCCTCGACCACGGCGGCGCGGTTTTGCTCCATCGCATAGATGTAATGGCCGAAGGTCAGTTTCTCCTGGACGAACCAGCACAGCGCGTAAAGGAGACCCACAAACACCGCGATCAATGGCAGCACGCCGATCCTGGCCGCCAGCAGATCGCCGACAAAGCCGGTCGAGGCCAGCGAGATCGAGGTACCCTTGCCAAGCGCCGCCGCCAGCGAGGCGGCCAGCGCGCCGGTCGCGATGGTGATCACCAGCGCCGGCAGCCGCAGCCCCGCCACCAGCGCCGCATTCAACAGGCCGAACAGGACACCGGTGCCAAGGCCGCCAAGGCTTGCCGCCTCCCAGCCATAGCCGGCCTGCACCAGCCAGGCGGTGAACATATTAGACAGCGCCGCCACCGACATGAAGCTGACGTCAATCTCGCCGGTGGCGATGATCCAGGTCAGGCCCAGAAACATCAGCGCCGCGATGGACGACGACAGCAGCATGCCATGGATATTCCCCGGCGCGATGAAGGTGGGCCGCAGGAAGGTAAAGCCGGCAAAGACCAGGATCACCAGAATAAAGAAACCATAGCGCATCAGCAGCTCTCCGCCATTGGGGGCCTGTCTCGCCGGGGCAGAGCGTCGCGCCGGGTGTAGGGTGGTCACATCGCTCATGCCGCTTGCCTCTGCGAGGGCCACAGGCGGCGCAGCGCGGCCGAGATCCGCGGGTCAAAGATCGCGATTGCGGTGATCAGCACGGTCGAGACGATGGCGTCCGAATAGTAATAGGGGATCGCCAGCAGGGTGAACCCATTCAGCATCATCGACATCAGAAGCGTGCCCGACAGCGTCGCACCGACCGAGGGGCGGCCAAACAAAGCGGCCCCCAGATAGACGGCGGCAAAGGCGGGCATCAGAAGCTGGTTGCCGGCGGTGACATTGGCGGCACCGGACGAGGCCACCAGCAGCGTGATCGACAGACTGGCCAGCGTGGCGCAGAGCGCGAAAGCAAGGATAATCAGCGTGGTCGTCGGCACTCCGGCAAAACGGGCCGAAAGGCGGTTCTGCCCGGTCGCATAGAACCCCGCCCCAAAGCGCGAGGCATGCAAGAGCAGGCAGGCGATCAATGCGGTGCCGATCAGGATCGCGAAGGGCATATCCAGCCCGATGATCTTGCTGTCATTCAGATCAAGCAGCCCCGACATGAAGAAATTCTGCGAGATCGACGTGCCGTTCGAATAGAAATACGAGAACCCGATGGCCAGCCCGCCGGTTGCAATCGTGGTGACGATATCAGGCAGACCGAGACGCGCCACGGCAATGCCGTTCACAAGGCCAAAGGCGAAACCCATGGCAAGCCCGCCGGTCACCGCGACCCAAAGCGGCATCCCGATCGCGATCAGCCAGCCCAAAGTCATCGCGCCCAGAGAGGCAACGCCCGGGAAGGAAAGATCGAAATGGCGCACCACGATCACGAAGGTCAGGCCAAGCGCCGCCAGCCCCTGCACCGACATATGCCGCATCAGCGCGCGGATATTGCCCTCGGACACATAGGCGCTGTTTTGCATGGCAAAAAGCACGGTGATCAGCGCGACAAGTGCCGCGAATGCCCCAAGCCGCCAGATCAGCTGGTTCCGGATCATGCTGCTTTCCCCCCGGTCTCGCTGCCCATGATGCCGGCATGAAGCAGCCTGTCACGATCCTCGCCCCGCATCGGCGCGCCAATCGGGCGGCCGCGATACAGTGCCAGCGTGCGGTCGGCGACACCATGCACCTCGTCACAATCGGACGAGATCACGATGACCGCCTTGTCTTTGGAAATCTCGCGCATCAGCGCGTAGATCCGCGACCGTGCGCCGATATCGACGCCGACGGTAGGCTCTACAAAGATATAGACATCCGCCTCGCGGTAGAGGCCCCTTGCGATGACCACCTTCTGCTGATTGCCCCCCGAAAAGCCGCGCAGATTGCGGTCGGGTTTCAGCGGGTAAAGATCGACCTTCTGCGCCAGCTCTGTCGCCGCGCGGCGATTGGCGCCAAAACGCAGCAGCCCGCCAGCAGATGCCCGGGAAAGATTGGCCAGCACGGTGTTGAAGACGACATTCTCGTCCAGCGTCAGCCCCTCGGTCCGCCGGTCGCCGGGGACGAGGAAGACCCCCGCCTTCAGCGCCTGGGCAGGCGAGGTGAAACGGGTCTCACGCCCTTTCAGCACGATCTGGCCGCGGTCGGGCCGGATCGCGCCGAACAGCGCTTTCGACAGCTCGTCAACGCCCGATCCCACCAGGCCGAAAATCCCGAGGATCTCGCCCTTGCGCGCCTGGAAAGACACGTCCTGGAACAATCCCTCCACGCCAAGCCCGCGCGTCTCCAGCACGATCTCGCCATCGGCACGGTCAGAACGGGGCGGGAAGGTCAGGCCGGTCTTTGAATCCAGCATCAGGTTCGGGATCGAAATATCGCGCGCGCGCGCCTCGGCCACGGTGTGGCAGGCGACGTTCCTGCCGCCCCGGAAGACAGTGAAACGGTCGGCAATCTCATAGACCTCTTCCAGGCGGTGGGTGATGTAGATGATCGCAATTCCCCGCGCTTTCAGCATCGCCATCATCGCGAAAAGCGAGGCCTTCTCGCGCTCGGTCAGGGTCGAGGTCGGCTCGTCCAGGATGAGGATCCGCGTGTTTTCCAGCCGGAGCGCGTGCAGGATCGCAACGATCTCGCGCTCGACGGCGGGCATATCGGCGACCTTGCGGCTCAGGTCGATCTCGATGGGGAAGCGTGACAAAAGCTGTGCGGCCCGTGCCGCGATATCCCGGCGGTTGACGCGGGCGAACAGACCGGGGCGCGGCGCCTCACTGCCAAGGAAGATATTCTCGGCGCCCGACAGATCGCCGACCAGTTCTGGATGCTGCTGCACCACCGCGACGCCCGCCTCGATCGCCGCGCGGGGGCTGCCGAGATCATAGCTCTCGCCTCCGATCTCGATCACGCCGCCGTCTTTAGCATAGACGCCCGAAAGGATTTTGATCAGCGTGGATTTGCCGGCGCCATTGACGCCCAAAAGCGCATGGATTTCGCCATGGCGCAGGTCAAAGCCCACATTCTCCAGCGCTTTCACATCACCAAAGCGCTTTTCAATACCGCTCATCGACAGGATTTCCCCTGCCTCAGCGCCTGCTCGGGTGCCAGTTCCGGTACCTTCGGCCATGTTCCGTTTCCCTGTCTGACGGATCAGAAGACGCGGGCGGCAGGGGAGTGCCACCGCCCGCGAGTGCGTGTCAGAGGCGAAGCCTCAGAGCACGCGGTTCCAGCCAAGCTTGGCCGCTTCGCCCGGGACATCATAATTGTCCGGAATGGTGTCGAGCTTGTCGAGCATGTCCTTGGTCACCGCATAGCTCGGCGTGATGATGAAACGCGGTGCGCCACGGCCTGCGGCCACTTCATGCGCGAAGAAGGCGTTCATATAGGCCATCTCGTAGAAGCTTTGCGCGATGGTGATTTTGAACGGCGAATCGGCCTTGATATATTCAAACGACTGCTGGCCACCGTCGATACCGGTGATGATGGTGTTGCGGCCGGCGGCGCGGATCGCGAGCATCCCTTCCGAGGCGGCGCCATCCCAGGCACACCAGATCGCATCAAGCTCGGGGTTGGCGGTCAGGATCTGGTCGACAACCTGGCGCGGCGTGGTCGAGCCGCCAAGCGCGAAGGCGATCTCCGAGACGATCTCGATTTCCGGGAAACGGACGAAGACCGATTTCGCGCCCAGCGTACGCTGATCCCAGCTTTCATTCGACGGCAGCGACACCAGCGCCACCTTGCCTTTGCCACTCAATGCTGCCGCGATATATTCGGCCCCCTGCGAGCCAAGGCCGAAATTGTTCGACATCGCCGTCGAGGTCGCGGTGGTATGCGGCACATAGCTGTCGCCGATGAAGATCGGCACACCAGAGGCAATCGCCTGCTGCACCGCGGGCGAGATCGCAGCCGCATCCGCCGGGGTGATGAAGATCGCGGTCGGTTTCGATTCAACAAAGGCCAGGATCTGGTCGGCCTGTTTCTTCACGTCGTAATTGGCATCTGCGATGGTCAGCGTGCCGCCAAGACGGTCAACCGCATCCTGATAGCCCGCGACGATCTTGCGGCCCGATTCCCAGACCGTCCAGCCCAGCGACGCGCAGAATTTCATATCCGAGCTTTGCGCGAACGAGTAATCCGGGCGCAGCAGCGTCGCGGCAACGGTGGCCGCAGCTCCGGCCGAAAGCAGCCCGCGCCGGGTCAGGCGCAAACCGCTGTGGCTATGGACCAGCTCCGGCGTTCTGATGTCGTCAGTCATGTCTTCCTCCCTCTGTCGGCCCTGCCCTTTTGGGTATAACGGCCGGTGCAAACCCTGGTGGGTCGTGCCCTTGCTCCCTCCCGGACCAAAGGCTGTCTGCCCGGGCGCCCTTGCGGGCATCCGGGTGGTCTCGCTCCGCGCTCAGGCGCTTTCGCGCAGCAAAGCGAGATAGTCTTCCTGCGTCGCGATGCGCGGATTGGTGCCGTGGCAGTGATCCTTCAGCGCGGCATGGCTTACCTGCTCCATCATCGCGTCAGTCACACCCATGGCGGTCAGGCCCGGGGGCATGCCGATGCGACGGTTCAGATCCTCGATGACCTGATCGGGGGCGCCGCCCATCCGATCCGCCAGCACATCCCATTTCGTGCCGATCACCGCGCGGTTGAAGCGCAGCACGGCGGGCATCAGCACCGCATTCAGCGTGCCGTGATGCAGGTTCAGCGCCCGGATCGCGCCCAACGGATGGGTCAGCGCATGTACGGCGCCAAGGCCCTTCTGGAAAGCCATCGCCCCTTCCAGCGCGCAGATCATCATGTCGCGCCGCGCATCGGCATCGCGCCCGTCCTGCATCGCCGGCTCGATCGCGCGCAGCCCGTGATCCAGGCCATGCAGCGCAATCGCCTCGGCCGGCGGATTGAAGGCCGGCGCCATATAAGTCTCAAGGCAATGCGAGATCGCATCCATGCCGGTTGCGGCGGTCAGACGAGGCGGCAGCCCCCAGGTCAGTTCAGGATCGCAAAGCGCGATCGAGGGCAGCATGAAGCCAGACACGATGCCCAGCTTGCGACCATCAGCGGTAATGATCACCGCCGCACGCCCAACCTCTGACCCGGTGCCCGAAGTGGTCGGCACCGCAATCATCGGGCAGATATTGCCGTGAATACGGCCGACGCCACCCGCCACAGCGGTATATTGCTCAAGCGGCCCCGGATGGCCGGTCAAAAGCCGCACCGCCTTCGCCAGATCCAGCGACGACCCACCGCCAAGCCCGACGATCCCGTCGCAGCCTTCCGCGACATAAAGCGCATGCGCCTTGATCACAGCTTCTTCGGTCGGGTTGGCCGGGGTCTCGGCAAAGACCACCGCGTTTTCCAGCTGACCCGCCACTTTCGCGACAAGCCCTGTCGCAACCAGCCCCGCATCGGTGGCGATCAGCGGGCGTTTGACACCCAGCCCCGCCAGAAATTCCGGCAGCCGGGCAATCGCGCCCTCGGCGAATTCAATCCTGGTCAGATAGTTGATCGTGCTCACAGTGCCGCGCTCCGCAGCACAGGGTGACGTGATTTTGGCATGTCTTCCTCCCGCATCGGGCCCGGCTGCCCCGCAGCGCTCTGGGCGATTCCTGAACCACCACAACGACCCAACTAATATATGAGTTGCATAGCACAGCGATATATGAGTCTGTCAAGAAGCTAAGAATTGCTGTTGCATTTTCTTTTTTATAAGGCGTATTCGTAAGGAGAGTGGGAGGAGAGCATGCAGAATCGTGCGCCGCAAAAGGCCGAACAAGTATATGAGTTGCTGCGTCGGTCGATCATCCTCCTGGAGATCGAACCCGGTTCTGCTCTCGTGGAAAAAGATATTTGCGCCGAACTTGCGATCTCGCGGACCCCGGTGCGTGAGGCCGTTCTGCGCCTCGCAGAAGAGGGGCTGGTCAATGTGATCCCGCACTCCGGCACCTATGTCAGCCGCATCTCGCTGCCGGTCGCCGAAGAGGGGTTCACCATCCGGCGCGCGCTGGAAATCGAAAGCGTCCGCCGCGCCGCCACCCGCTATACCGAGGAAAGCGGCGCCGGGCTGAGCGCCACCATCGAGCGGATGCGTGCGCTGGTCAGCGCTGGCCAGCTGGATCGCTACCTTGATGAGGATGACGCCTTCCATGCCGGCATCGCCCGCATGAGCGGCATGCCCCGCATCTGGAAATTCATCACCATGGCCAAGGTCCATCTGGACCGCATGCGCCAGCTTTCGGCCCCCGTCCCCGGCCATCTGGCCATGGTGACCGAACAGCATGCCGCCATTTTCGCCGCAATCGCCGCCGGCAAAGCCGATCAGGCCGAGCTGGCGATGCGGATCCATCTCGAAGCCTCTTTCGACGTGATGATCCGCCTCTACCAGGACCGGGCGAGCATGTTTCAGCCCCGGGAAGACTGAGCCAGGAAAGACCGAGCATGCCTCAGGCCAGGAATTTTGTGTCGCCGCTGATCAGACTGAACGCGGCGGATAATGTCGCGGTGGCGCGTGAGACCATCGACCCGGCAGACCTGCCCGAGGTCGAGGGGATCCGCCCGCTGGCGAAGATTCCGCGCGGTCACAAGATGGCGCTGAGCCCCATCGCGCGCGGCGAGGCGGTGACGAAATATGGCCAGACCATCGGCTTCGCCACCGAAGACATCAGCCCCGGCGCGCATGTCCATGTGCAAAACCTCGCCGTGGGCGAATTCACCCGCGATTACGCCATCGGCGTCGATGCCATTGATCCGGCGATGGTGCCGGAGGCGGATCGCGCAACCTTCATGGGCTATCTGCGCCCCGATGGCCGCATCGGAACCCGCAATTATATCGCGGTGATCTCCTCGGTGAACTGCTCGGCCACGGTGTCGAAAGCGGTTGCGGCGCATTTCTCGGCACCGGGCGTGATGGAGCGCTGGCCGGGCGTCGATGGCGTCATCGCCCTGACCCATGGCGGCGGCTGCGCCTTCAACACAAAGGCCGAGGGCTATACCTATCTCGCCCGCACCATCGCGGGCTATGCGACGCATCCGAATATCGGCGGCGTGCTGATGATCGGTCTGGGCTGTGAGACCAACCAGATCCCGGCCCTGCTGGAGCGCGAGGGGCTGGCGGAATCCGACCGGCTGCGCACGATGACGATCCAGGCGGTGGGCGGCACCCGCGCCACCATCGCCGCCGGCATTCGCGCGGTGGAAGAGATGATGCCGGTGACCGGTGCCGCGAAACGCAGCCCGCAGCCTGCCTCCGGCCTGATGCTGGCGCTGGAATGCGGTGGCTCGGATGGTTATTCCGGCATTTCCGCCAATCCGGGCCTCGGCTTTGCCGCCGATCTGCTGGTGAAACACGGCGGCACGGTGATCCTGTCGGAAACGCCCGAGATCTACGGCGCGGAACATCTGCTGACGCGGCGCGCGGCGCGGCCGGAAGTGGCGGAAAAGCTACTGGAACGCATCGAATGGTGGCGCGATTACACGCAGCGCAACAATGCCGAGATGGACAATAACCCAAGCCATGGAAACAAGGCGGGCGGGCTGACGACCATCCTGGAAAAATCGCTGGGCGCCGTGGCGAAGGGCGGCGTCTCACCGCTGAACGCGGTTTACGAATACGCAGAAAAGGTAACCGAACACGGGCTCGTTTTCATGGACACGCCCGGCTACGACCCGATTGCGGTGACCGGACAAATCGCGGGCGGCGCCAATCTGGTGGCCTTTACCACCGGGCGCGGTTCGGTCTCGGGGTTCAAGCCTTCGCCGACGCTCAAGCTTGCCAGCAATTCGCAGATGTACCGCCATATGTCCGAAGACATGGACATGGATTGCGGCACCGTGGTGACCGGCGAGGAAGATATCGAGACACTCGGCAAGCGGCTGTTTCAGCTTTTGATCGACACCGCCTCGGGCCAGCTCACCCGCAGTGAAGAGCTGGGCTACGGCGATAATGAATTCGTGCCGTGGCAGGTCGGCGCGGTGATGTGACAGCCAGACGGCCCCGGGACGCGGGCCGGTCCAGCTTTCGGAGGAGAACGGATATGAACACGGTCGCGAAACACTATGATGTGGTGATCGTCGGCGCGGGTGTGGGGGGCGGCGCGATGGCGAACCGGCTCGCCGCCACCGGCGCGAAAGTGCTGATGATCGAGCGCGGCAATTACCTCCCGCGCGAGGCCGATAACTGGTCGGTGAAGGCGGTCTTCCATGACCGCAAATACACCGCCAAAGAGACCTGGCGTGACAAGGACGGCAAGCCGTTCCACCCCTCGACCTT
>NZ_QNHG01000002.1:446940-772343 GCF_003290025.1 Pseudogemmobacter bohemicus | reverse complement strand
TCGGCGGCAATTCGAAATTCTTCGGCGCGGCAACCGTGCGTTTCCGCAAGGAGGATTTCGAGGATCTTCAGCACGAGGACGGCCTCGCCCCCGCATGGCCCTGGCGCTATGAGGAATTCGCTCCCTATTATGACGAGGCCGAGCGCCTGATGGGCACCCATGGCACCGCCGGCGCCGACCCGATCGAGCCGCCGCGCTCGGGCCCCTTCCCCTATCCCACCATCGGGCATGAGCCCGAGATCGAGGCAATTGCCGAAAAGCTGCGCGGCAAGGGGTTGCGCCCCTTCCCGCTGCCGATTGCGATTGATCGCCACAAGGGCGGCGCCTGTGTGCGTTGCGCGACCTGCGATGGGTTTGCCTGCAAGCTGGGCGCCAAGAACGATGCCGAGATGCGACTGGTTCGTCCCGCGCTGGCAACCGGCCAGGTCGATCTGGTGCTGGATACCAAAGTGCTGCGGCTGATCACCGACGCCTCGGGCAAGCGCATCACCGGGGTCGAGATCGAGCAGGATGGTGGCACGAAGGTGATCGAGGGCGATCTGTTCATCTCTTCGGCCGGAGCGATCAATTCTTCAGTGCTGCTGCTCAGGTCAAAGAATGACACACATCCGGGCGGCATCGGCAATAACACCTCCGACCTTCTGGGCCGCAATTATATGGCCCATAACAACACCGCGATGATGGCGATCCATCCGTTCAGGAAGAACAAGGTCACCTTCCAGAAGTCTATGGCGATCAATGACTTCTACCTCGCGAACCATCACCGGCCCTACCCGCTGGGCAACGTCCAGGGTCTGGGGAAACTCCAGGGCGGCATGCTGACGGCGAATGTGAAATTCATCCCCGAATGGGCGATGGATCTTTTCGCGACCCGCTCGGTCGACTGGTGGATCATGTCGGAAGACCTGCCGCGCCGCGAGAACCGCGTCACGCTCGACAATGATGGCACGGTTCGGATCAGCTATACGCCGAACAATGAGAAGGCGCATAATGAGCTGGTGAAGGTCTGGGCAAAGACCATGCGCTCCATCGGTTATCCGCTGATCATCACGCAGCGGATGGATATCACCGTTTCCATGCATCAATGCGGCACCGCCGTTTTCGGGCACGACCCCGCCACCTCGGTGCTGGACCCGTTCTGCAAGGTCTGGGATGTCGACAATCTCTATGTGGTCGATGCCTCGTTCCTGCCTTCATCCACCGGCTTCAACCCTTCGCTGACCATCGTGGCGCAAGGGGTGCGGGTCGCCGAACATATTGCGCGCGATGTGCTGAAAATCAGCGCCGCCGCCTGACATACCGATTTCGGGGAGGAAATCATGTCCGCAAAACCGAAGGATATCTTCGATCTCACCGGCCGCGTGGCCATTGTCACCGGCGCCTCGCGCGGCATCGGTGAGGCGCTGGCTTATGGCCTTGCCGGGCGCGGTGCGAGCGTGGTGGTGAATTACAACTCCGCCCCCGACCGCGCCGCGAACGTGGTCGCGACCATCGAGGCGATGGGCGCGAAAGCCATCGCGATCCAGGCCGATATCTCGGATGAGGCCGCCGCCGACCGGCTGGTGGCCGAGACGGTCCAGGCCTTCGGCAAGCTGGATATCCTGATCAACAACGCCGGCATCGTGCTGCCGGCCGCGGCTGAGGATTGCGCGCTTTCCGACTGGCGGCGCACCATGGCGGTGAACCTTGATGGCGTGTTTCTGGTGTCCCGCGCGGCGGGGCGGCAGATGATCGCGCAGAAGTCGGGCGCGATCATCTCGGTCGGCTCGATGTCGGGACGGATCGTCAACTGGCCCTTCCGCCATGCTGCGTACAACGTCTCGAAAGCGGGTGTGCATATGCTCACGAAGGCGCTGGCGACCGAATGGGCCGAGCATGGCATCCGCGTTAACGCCATCGCTCCGGGCTATATCCGTACCGAACTGACGGATGAGGTTTTGCGCGAACACCCGGATGTCGTCCGCGATCACTGGGCCAAAGGCGCGGTGCAGGACCGGATCGGCTCGGTCGATGAGCTGGTCGGGGCGGTGGTCTATCTGGCCTCTGACGCCGCCAGCTTCACCACCGGCGAGATCATCACAATTGACGGCGGCCTGACGCTGCGCTGAGGGAGAGAGACATGGTTCAACGTGGTTTTGGTGGCCCGCTCCGCTATGTGCAGGGGCCGGGCGTGCTGGCTGATCTGGGGCAATATGCGGCAGGCCTGGGCAATAAGGCGCTGCTGCTGGTCGATGCCTTTGTTGAAAAGACCTATGGTGACGGCTTGCGCGCCTCGCTGAAATCCGCAGGGGTAGAGACGGTTTCCACCATTTTCGGCGGTGAATCGACAGAAGCAGAGGTGGCGCGGGTCGCCACCCTCGCCAAAGGCGCGGCGGTGGTGATCGGGGTCGGTGGCGGCAAGACGCTCGACACCGGCAAGATCGCGGCGCGGGATGCGGGGGCGCGGATCATCACGGTCCCGACCATCGCCTCGACCGACAGCCCCACGAGCTCGATCGGGGTGATCTATACCGAAGACGGCGTCTATGTTCGGGTCGAACGCTGCTACCGCAACCCCGATGTGGTGCTTGTCGACAGCGATGTGATCCTGAAGGCGCCCGCCCGGTTCCTCGCCGCCGGAATGGGGGACGCGCTGTCCACCTGGTATGAGGCGCGCTCGAATTTCGAGAGCCGCTCGAACAATTACATCGCCGATGGCTATGCGGTGACGATTGCCGGCGCCCAGATCGCCCGCGCCTGCCATGAGGTGCTGATGCGCGACGGGCTGAACGCCTGGGAGGCCGCCAAAGCCGGCTGCCTGACCGATGCGGTCGAGAATATCATCGAGGCGAATACGCTGCTTTCCGGCCTCGGGTTTGAAAACTGCGGCGTTTCGGGCGCGCATGGCATCCATGATGCGCTGACGATCCTGGAACCGACGCATCACTTCTTCCATGGCGAGAAAGTCGCTTTCGGCATCATCTGTCTGCTGGTGCTGGAAAATCGCGAGCGGGCCGAGATCCATGAGGCGGTGACCTTCTGCCATGCGCTTGGCCTGCCGGTGCGGCTTGCGGATCTGGGGCTGGCAGATATCAGCGCCGCAGACCTGTTGCGCGTCGGCGAAGAGGCGATGAAACCCACGAATGTCATCCATTCCGTGCATCGCAGCCTGTCCGCCCGCAGCATCGCCGATGCGATCCGCAGCGCCGATGCCATTGCCTCTCGGCTGCTTCTCTCCGGGCGGTAGAAGCAGTCCAGGAAGCCAGGGACAGGCGGCGGCTTTCCGGGCCAGTCTGATAACGCGCCGCCTGCCCACCCACAGACAGCCCGATTTGCCAATCGGCGCCACAGCCGAAACAGCCCTGACAAGGGGGGCTCAGCGCCTCGTCGGAACAGGCGGAATGGCCGCCCCCGGGGATAGTCCGGGCATGACAGCGCCGGCCGCGCAGGTCAGTGCGGTGGCAGGCGATATCCGCTCTGGCACCAGGGCGCGATCAGGGCTATTTCAGGTGCGGTCTCGTCGCCCCCCGTCGAAACCCCAGTCGGATCCCTGTCGGAAAGGCCCTGCCCATGAGCTTCTCGCGCGCGATCAAGATCGCCCCTTCGATCCTCTCAGCCGATTTCGCGAATTTCGGCGCCGAATGCGAGGCGATTGAAGCCCAGGGCGCCGATTGGGTGCATGTCGACGTGATGGACGGGCATTTCGTGCCGAATATCACCTTCGGCCCGGCGACCTGTGCCGCGATCCGACCGCATATCAAGGGCGTGATGGATGTCCATCTGATGATCGCGCCGGTCGATGCCTATCTTGAGGCTTTTGCCAAAGCCGGCGCCGATGTCATCTCGGTGCATCTTGAGGCCGGCGCGCATATGCATCGCAGCCTCCAGACCATCCGCAGCCTGGGCGTCAAGGCGGGGATCTGCATCAACCCGGCCACCGGCATCGAATCGGTTGAATATCTGCTGGACCAGATCGACCTTGTGAATGTGATGACCGTTAACCCGGGCTTTGGCGGCCAGAAATTCATCCATTCGCAGCTCGACAAGGTGCGGCGCCTGCGCGCCCTGATCGGCGAGCGCCCGATCCATATCGAGATCGACGGCGGCGTCACCACCGAGACCGCGCCGCTGGTCGCGGCGGCCGGCGCCGATGTGCTGGTGGCGGGTTCGGCCGTATTCACCGGCGGCTCGGTGAAAAACCCCGCGCCTTACGGCGAAAACATCCGCGCGCTGCGCGCGGTGGCCGAGGCTGCAAGGCAATGAGCGCCGCGATGATCCCGAAAATGACCCCGGTGATCTTCGATCTCGACGGCACGCTGATCGACTCGGTCCCCGATCTGATGGCGGCGCTGAACCAGGTGTTCGAGGCCGAGGGTCAGGCGCCCTTTGACCTTGCCACCGTCACTTCCTTCATCGGCAAGGGGGTCGCCAATCTGGTGCGGCGCGGGATGGAGACGCGCGGGCTTGATATGGCCGACCACCCCCGGCTGGTGGCCGCCATGGAGGCAGCCTACGAGGCCGATCCCACCTCGCGCACCCGGATCTATCCCGGCGTGACCGAGGCGCTGGAGACGCTGGCCCAGGCCGGGCATCCGCTGGGGATCTGCACCAACAAACCGGAAAAAGCGGCACGGATCGTGCTGGACCAGATGGGGCTGACGCCGTTCTTTGCCGCCATCGTCGGCGGTGGACGGGTTGCGCTGAAGCCCGACCCCGCGCCTTTGCAGCTGTGCATCGCAGAGCTGGGCGCTGACACCGCGATCTATGTCGGCGACAGCGAGGTCGATGCCGATACCGCCGTCGCAGCCGGCCTGCCTTTCCTGCTATACACCGAAGGATACCGCAAATCGCCCGCCGAAGCGCTGCCACAAACGGCGCGCTTCTCGGATTTCAGCGAATTGCCCTGGCTGGTGGCAGAACAGGCCTGAACGGAACGGGCTAAAAGGCCGGCGCAGATACCGCATCCAGCAAGCCGCGCCCGCCATCGACCACCAGCACCTGGCCGGTGACAAACCGCGACGCGTCCGAGGCGAGATACTGGATCGTCTCGACCAGTTCATCGGGCGCCGCGATGCGGCCCATCGGCGTGCCGCGCTCGATCCTGGCCCGCAGCCCCGGCGCCTCTTTCAGCGCGGATTGCAGGCTCGCACTCATTACCGACCCGATCGACACCGCATTGACCCGGATCCCCTTCGGCGCCAGCGCGACCGCCAGCGTCCGCGTCATCTGCTCGACCGCGGCCGAGGCCATGGAATAGCCCAGCAATTCCGGCTGCACCCGCACCGCCGCCACCGAAGAAAAATTGATGATCGAGCCAATGGCACCCGCCTCGCCGGTCTCGGTCTGAGCGGCGCTCTGGATCATGCGTTTCGCCACCATCTGGCTGAGCCGCAGCGTCGAGAACACATTTTGCTGCCAAAGCGTCTCGACATGATCGGCATCAGGATTCAGCACTTCGGAAATCTGGCAGCGACGGGCGGCATTGACCAGGATGTCGATCCGCTCGAATGCCTCGACCGTCGCCGAAACCAGATTCACCAGCGTCAGTTTCCGGGTCAGGTCGCCGGGGAAAAGCCGCACCGAGCCCTCATCCTGGGCCTGCTCGCCCATCTCGGCGATCAGCCGCGCCTCATCCGCATCGGCAAGCATCACCCGCACGCCCTTGTTGATCAGATGACGCGCAATGGCGAGGCCAAGGCCGCTGGCGGCGCCGGTGACGATGGCGGTTTTGCCGGAAAGGGAGAAGGACATATCGGCCTCGATGGTCTGGCAGCGCCGGCCGGGTCAGCGACCCTGACGGCGCGGCTTGATGGCGCGGGTCACGCGAAAGGCATTGGTCTGGGCCACGGTCTCATATTCCAGGAAATGGGTAGCCAGCGCCTCATCATAGGGCAGATGCCGGTTCGCCACCATCCAGAGCACCCCATCCGGTGCCAGCATCTTCCGCGCCGCCTGGATGAACGCAATGCCCAGCGTCGGGTCAGAGCCGCGCCCGATATGGAAAGGCGGGTTCATCACCACGGTTTCAGCCAGATTCACCGGGCGGAAACCCAGCGCATCCTGCCAGTGGAAATGGGCGCGCTCGTCCTGGATATTCCCGCGCGCGCAGGTCAGCGCGACCGCCTCGGTCTCGACCAGATCAAGCCGTTTCACCCCGGCCCGCGCAAGGATCGCGCGGGAAAGATACCCCCAGCCCGCCCCCAGATCGACCACTTTCGGGCCGAGCTTCTCAGGCAGAACCCCCGCCAGCAATTCCGACCCGGGATCCGGCCCATCGGCGGAAAACACGCCGGGCAGGGTGTGGAAACCGCCTGCAACCTCACGCGGCTGCGCAGCCCAGGGGGCCAGCTCCGGCCCCGCCGGAAAAGCCGCGATACGGCCATGCGCCTTGGAAATCGACCCTGACAGCGCCACCAGCGGCTTCAGATCCTTCAGCGCGGATTCGATGCCATCGGTCTTGAGCCCGTCGACCAGAACCGGCCCACCCGGGGTCACAACAGCCGCCGCCTCAGCCAGAAGCGCACGGGCATATTCGCGGGCGCGCGGCACGCAGACCAGCGCGGCGACGAAAGGCCCCCCGCTTTGAGTCTCGCCCTCGACCGCATAGCCGCGCGCGGCGAAATAATCGTGATCGGGGCGAAAGCCAGTCAACACCACCACCCGCTCTTTCGGCAAGGCGGAAAGGTCATCGCCCTGATGCGGGCGGTAAACCGCAATCTTCCCTGTCGGGGGAAGCGCAAAAAGGCCCTGTTCCAGGGCCAGCTCTATCCGGGATGCGCGCATGTTCCGCCTGTCCTGCTGCCGCTTATCGCAGCCGCCTCACTCTTTTTCCATCGTGCATTGCAGCGGATGCTGGTGGCGGCGGGCGAAATCCATCACCTGGGCAACCTTGGTCTCTGCCACCTCGAACGAGAACACACCCACCACTGCAAGCCCCTTCTTATGGACAATCAGCATGATGTCAAAGGCTTGCGCGTGGTTCATGCCGAAGAAACGCTCCAGGATATGGACCACGAATTCCATCGGCGTGTAATCGTCATTCAGCAGCAGCACCTTATAAAGCGGCGGGCGCTGCGTCTTCGGTTTCGGCTTCGCGAGCAGCGAGGTATCCTCGCCTGGCGCGCCACCCGACCCACCGGCGCCCGGACCATCCTTGTGGTCAGACAGGGTTAAGGGGGTTTGGGCCAAATCGGGTTCTCCGGTTGCTGCGAGGATTCGGATTGTCTTGAATCTGACAGGAATATAATCGCTTTTCTCAGCACGAAAAGAGCCACAAAGGCGTTAAGATAGCATTGATGCATCCGCGCCAGCGTGATGCCAGAACCGGAGAGCCGCCAAATGATCACCTCAGTCGGCTTTGACGCGGATGACACGCTCTGGCAGAATGAGGCGTTTTTCCGCCTGACCCAGGATCATTTCACCGATCTTCTGCGCGACTACAGCGATCCGCATCAGCTGCATGAACGGCTGCTGGCTGCCGAGAAACGCAATATCGGCGCCTATGGTTACGGGGTGAAGGGCTTTACCCTCTCGATGATCGAGACCGCGATCGAGGTGACCGAGGGGCGGGTTCCCGCCCCGGTGATCCAGGAATTGCTGGGGGCCGGGCGCGCGATGCTTGACCACCCGGTCGAGCTGATCCCCCATGCCCGCGAGACGGTCGAGGCGCTGGCGGCGGATTTCCGGCTGATCCTGATCACCAAGGGCGATCTTTTGCATCAGGAGCGCAAACTGGCGCAATCCGGCCTTGGCGATTGCTTTGACGCGGTCGAGATCGTGTCGGAGAAGACGCCCGGAGTTTACCAGAAGATCTTTGCCCGCCATGGCGAAGGCGCGCAAAAGGCGCTGATGACCGGCAATTCGATGCGATCGGATGTGGTGGCGGCGCTGGATGCCGGCGCCTGGGGGGTGCATGTCCCCAATGGCCCCGCATGGGAGCTGGATTCCGCCGATGAGCCGGTGGAAAATCCGCGCTATCGCCACCTGGCCGACCTGTCTTTCCTGCCGGGATTGCTGCAAGAGATCACCTGAGGCCCCAGGACATAGCGTCGAAAGCCTGCCTTTCCCCTGGATATGGCCCAGGTGAAACATAGCTGCATCAGGTAAATTCCTCGTGAAAAGCCATTGAAATTTCCGGGTTTTCCGTCTGGAAAGCCTGTGCTAGCCTGACAGTCAGGCAGAAGTGAGACCCTATAAAAACCGGGGTCCGAAACAGGCAAAGGATCGGCGACGTGGCATCGCTTATCGGGCGGGTTATCCGCACCCTAACGCTATTTGGTGCGCTTTTTGCGCTCATTCTTCCTGCGCTGGCGCCTGCGCCGGCCCATGCTGCGCCCTTTGCCGCGATCATCCTGGATGCGCGCACCGGTGAAGAGCTGTGGTCGCAAAACGCGGATACCAAACTGCATCCTGCCTCGCTGACCAAGATGATGACGCTCTACATCACCTTTCAGGAGATCCAGGCAGGCCGGATGTCGCTGGATACCGTGGTGACGGTGACGAAACGTGCCGCCGCTCAGCCGCCCTCGCGTCTGGGGCTCAAGGCCGGGCAAAAGATCAAGGTGCGCTACCTGATCCGCGCCGCCGCGATCAAATCGGCCAATGACGCAGCCACTGCGCTTGGCGATCACATTGCCGGGTCGGAAGCCGCCTTTGCCAGCCGCATGACCCGCACCGCCCGCGCGCTTGGGATGAAGAACACCACTTTCAAGAATGCCCATGGCCTGACCGCGCCGGGGCATCTTTCGACCGCGCGCGACATGACGCTGCTGGGGCGGCACCTGTTCTATGATTTCCCGCAATTCTACAACATCTTCTCGCGCCGCACTGCCGATGCCGGCATCGCGAAAGTGGTGAATACCAACAGCCGTTTCCTCGACGGCTATGAAGGCGCCGACGGCATCAAGACGGGTTACACCGTGCCGGCTGGCTTCAACCTGACCGCTTCGGCCAAGCGGGGCGACAAGCGCATCATCGCGACGATCTTCGGCGGCACCTCGACCGCGCAGCGCAACGCGAAAATGGTCGAGCTGATGAATAAGGGCTTCTCGCTTGCCAGAAACGGCGTGCGTGAAAAGCGGCCCGCAGCCGTCGGCATTCAGGGCGGCGATGCAGCCGCCGATCTGATGGCCGAGGCCCCGACGGCAATCGACACGCCGGATGTGCCCGGCGGCGCCGGCAAGACGATCCGGGTTTCGGGTGCCATGACCAGCTCTCCGCGCCCCAAAGCGCGCCCCGCCCGGGTCGGCGCACCCTCGGCGCTGATCGCCGAAGCCGCGCCGGTTGTGGTGCCGGATGCGCTTTCGGCCGCCATTGCCGAAGGCGTGGAATCGGCGCTGGCAGAGGCAACCGCCGTACCGCCGCCCCCTGGCACACTTGAGGCCCAGGCGGTGGAGCTGGCCGCCGCGCCGGTGGCTGCAGCACCTGCGGAACTGCCGATGGTCGATCCGGAATCGGTCGAGGCCGCGCTGGCTGCGGCTGCCGCTCCGGCTGCCGAGGCTCCTGCCGGCACGCTTGAGGCCCAGGCCGCAGCCATGGCAACCGCAACGCCCGCCGCTGCTGCTCCGGGCAGCCTTGAGGCTCAGGCGGCAGCACTGGCGGCAGGCGGGGCTCCGGCAGAGACCCCCGCCCCGGTCGAAACCCCAGCCCAGGATATGGCGCTGGCCGGCATCCGTCCGATGCCGCGCCCGGATTCCCTGACCCGCCCCGCAACCGTCGCAGAGGCGCCCCCCGAAACTCTGACCGCCGAAGTCGCTCCCGGGGCTGCCCCCGTCTATGAGACCGTGGCCCCCGCTACTGAGCCGGTGCAACTGGCCGAGATCAGCGATATCGCGCCGGACGTGATGTCGGAACTCCCCGCCCCTACCGGTTATGAGGGCACGCTGACGGCGGTGGAAACCGTGGTCGCCGATGCGCAAACCATGGTTACCGAGCCGGAAGCCCCGGCACGGCGCGCACCGATCTTCGAGCCGGTCAGGATGGCCTCGGCCGATACCGGGACGGAAGCCCCGGTGGAAGACCTGGTGGTGGTGTCGAAATCCACCTCGGGCGGGCGCGGCTTTGGCGTCGCGGTCGGCGCCTATAATTCGGAATATGAGGCCTCGCGCGCCTTGCTGCGCACCGGGCTGACCGAAAGCGCGACGCTCGACCAGGGCCTGCGCAAAGTCACACAAAAAGGCGGCAAATACCGCGCCTCCTTCCTTGGCCTGACCGAGGAACAGGCAGAGCTTGCCTGCCGCCGGCTGCGCGCGCGCGGCACCGTCTGCGAGACGATGGGCCCGGCCTGACATCGGATAGATGCAATGCGAAAAGGCCCCCGGCGCTGACCGGGGGCCTTTTCGTATCAGGCAGCCTCAATCCACCTTGCCGAACCAGGCACGGTATTCGCCCAGCGTTTCATCCGTCACCGGGGCAAAGGCCATGGAGCAGATCCGCTGATGCACTTTCGGCAGGCTCTCACGCGGAGGGGCGCCGGGTTTCCCCGGATCCATCGCCGCGATGATGATCTCATCGGGCCATTGCCAGTCCTGCATCAGCGGCATCTCTTCATCGGTCAGCAGAAACTCGAACTCCGCCCCGACGGCACCTTTCCAGACATCGGTGACCTGCAACCGCACCAGGGCATAGACGGGCTCTTTCGGGAAACTGTCCCAGACATTCGGCTGATAGCTGACCAGCCGCCCGGCCAGCACGAAATCCGCAGCCTCTGCCCGGTCCGGCGTCAGCAGATCGGTGACCGCACAGGCCATGGCCTGCCCGGGCAAAAGGGATACGACCAGGACAGCCGCAATAAGGGAGTGTCGCACCTGGATCTCCTGACTATGCACAGGCCCATCATGCGCCAGCCGGGAAGGCTTGCGAAGTCGGGAATGCCGCGCGGTCAGGGGGGCCGGGGCGGGGCGCTCAGTCCGGGCGGGGCTTGTCGTCCCAGTCCTTCGTCAGAATGCGGTTGGCGTCGCCCTCGGGGTCGTCGAACTGCTTTGAACGCATCGCCCAGATGAAAGCCACCAGGCCGACTCCCCCCATGAGAAGCGAAACCGGGATCAGGATGCCGAGGATTTCCATGAACCGCCCCCTATTTCAGCCGCAGCGCATTCAGCGAGACCGTGATCGACGACAGCGACATCGCCAGCGCTGCCGCCAGCGGCGTCGCCATGCCAAACAGCGCCAGCGGCACCGCGACGATATTATAGCCCGCGGAAATCTTGAAGTTCTCGACAATCCGCTTTGACGCCTGGCGCGAAATGCGGATCGCATCGGCGATGGGCGCGATATTCTGCCCCAGAAGCACGATATCCGAGGCCACCCGCGCCGCATCCAGCGCCGAGGCGGGCGAGATCGAGACATAGGCCTCGGCCAGCGCCGCCGTGTCGTTCAGCCCGTCGCCGACCATCAGCACCTGGGCGCCTGTCGCCCTGAGATCGCGGATGCGAGCGGCTTTTTCGGCCGGCAACACGCCTGCCGACCAGTCGTCGATTCCAAGTTCCGCTGCCAGCGACGACACCGCCGTCTCCGTGTCGCCCGACAGCAGGATCACCCGCTGGCCACCGGCTTTCAGCGCCGCCATCAGGTCCGCAGCGCCGGGGCGCAGCCGGTCGCTGAAGGTAAAGGCGCGCGGCGCGCCCTCACCGGTCGAAAGCCAGGTCGCTGTTTCCTGACCCGGCATCGCGCCGCACCATTCAGCGCGGCCAAGCCGGACGCGAAGGCCCTTCCATGTCCCCTCGATCCCGTAACCCGGCATCTCGCGGATGTCTTCCACCCGGGCAGGCCGCAGCCCCGCCGCGCGGGCGGTCTCGGCAAGCGCCATTGCCAGCGGATGCGAGGAGGCACCGGCGAGCGCCAGGGCCACTTCACGCGCAGATAACGGGTGGCTGTCGAAATTGGTCACCAGCGGCTGGCCCATCGTCAGGGTGCCGGTCTTGTCGAACACCACCGTATCGATCTGGGACATGCGCTCCAGCGCGGTGCCGTCCTTGATCAGCATCCCCTTGCGAAAGAGCTTTCCGCTCGCCGAGGTCAGCACCGCCGGAACCGCGAGGCCAAGCGCGCAGGGGCAGGTGATGATCAGAACAGCGGCCATGATATTGACCGACATACGAAAATCGCCGCCGGTATAGATCAGCCAGCCGCCAAAGGCGACGCCCGCCAGCACATGCACGATCGAGGAATAGGCATGCGCCGCGCGCTCGGCCAGCGAGGTGTAACGGGTCTTTGCCGCCTCGGCCACCGCGACCAGATCGGCCATCTGATGCAGCGAGCTGTCCTTGCCCGCCGCCGTCACGCGCAAGGTCAGCGGGCCGGTCAGATTGACCTCCCCGGCAGAGACGACCGTGCCGGGATGGGCCGCAACCGGCAGCGTCTCGCCGGTCAAAAGGCTGCGGTCGACCTCAGAGGCGCCCTCGGTCACCACACCATCGACCGGCATCCGCCCGCCGGGGCGCACCAGCACCAGATCGCCGACGGCAACCTCGCTGATCGGTTTCACCACCTCGGCCCCGTCCAGCAGCACAATGGCGCGCGGCACTTCCAGCGCAGCCAGCTCCTGCGCGGCAGAGCGTGCAATCGCGCGGGTGCGGTGATCGAGATAGCGCCCGATCAGCAGGAAGAAGGTCAGCATCACGGCGGCGTCGAAATAGACATGCACCCCGGAATTGATCGTCTCGTAAAGCGAGATGAAACAGGCCAGCAGGATCGCGAGGCTGATCGGGAAATCCATCCCCAGCCGCCCGGCTTTCATCGACCGCCAGGCGCCCTTGAAGAAGGGTTGCGAGGAGAACGCCACCGTCGGCAGCGCGATGGCGCCCGAGATCCAGTGGAACATGTCGCGCGTCGCCCCATCGGCGCCGGACCAGACCGCAACCGACAAGAGCATGACATTCATCATCGAGAAAAACGCCACGCCCATCCGCATCAGCAGATCACGGCCCTGGCGGTCGGTCTCGGTCACCGACAGCAAGCCGGGGTCCAGTTCATGCGCCTCATAGCCGGCGCGGTCCAGCACCTGGATCAGATCGGCGGGCGAAACCTCGGGCCCGGCATCGACCGAGACCCGTTTCATCGTCAGATTAAGCCGCGCCGAACGCACCCCCTCCACCGCCTGCAGCGCCTTTTCCACCCTCGAAATACAGTCCGCGCAATGTGCCGCCGGCAGTGACAGCACGATCCGCGCGTCTTTCACCACCCGCGCCAGATCGGCGGCGGCGGGGGCGACGACGCAGGCCGGGCAGGCCGAGACGCCGCCGGGGCTTTCCGGCATCTGCTTCAGGTCATTGGCGGCAATGCTCATCCCGGGACCTCACCCTTTCGGCGTTACTACGAAATCGAGGCGGCGTTCAAACGGCGTGCCGTCCTGGGCGATGGCCTGGACCTTCATCATCCATTCGCCCGATCCCAGCTCTACCGCCGCCTCATATCCCTCGCCCGTCCATCGAAATTCCGGGACCTGGTCGTCTCTCGCGACGGTCACCCGGCCGATCACAGCCTCCAGCGCCCGCGCCTCGACCGCCTTGCCGCTGGCATCGGTGATGCTCAGCCGCATGCGGCCGGGCTGGTAATCCTGCGCCACCGTCCAGCCAAGCGCCTCTTGCGCCGCGCGGCGCCCGTCGAAGCCACGACCCGCGACGTAAGAGCTTTGCACCTCAAGCCCCGGGAAGGTCGAAATCGCCTTGAAGGCCATGAAGAGATTGACCGCCGTGACGATGCCAAAGAAGGACAGCACCGCGAACAGCACCTTGCCGCCGGTCAGCGTGCCACGTCTGAACCAGAGGCCAAAGCCGATCACCACCAGCACCAGCGGCACGAACAGAAGAAAGATGGGCTGAAAGCCCGGAAGCTGCGCAGCGTTCATTCCTGCCCCCTTTGCCCGCTACTGATCCCGGTGCCGATGCGATTGGCCATGGCTCAGTTCCCCTTGCCGTTGAAGACGGTATCCTTCGACACCCGGTCTTTGCTGTCTTTGACGCCCGGCACCGGATCACCCTCGATCCAGAGCCGGATATCGCTGCGTTGCGTGGTTGCGGCGGGCGTGCCCGGCGCCGCCGTCACATAAAGCCGCACATGCGCCGTTTCATTCGCGGCCACCAGCGTACGGCCATTCTCGCCGCCTTCGACCGACAGAGCCAGCGACGGATCCTCGACGCTAAAGCTGAACCAGCGGGCCTCGCCTTCCATATTGCGCAGACGGATCTCATAGGTGTTGCGAATGGTGCCATCCGAAAGCGTCACAAAGGTCGGATTCCTGACCGGCGTGACATTGACATCAATCGGGCTGCGCAGGAACAGCGCCACCACCAGTGCGACCCCCACCCCGGCCCAGAGCGCCGTGTAAAGGATGGTGCGCAGGCGCAGAATATGTTTCCAGGCCGGGATGGCAGGTTCACCCTTACGCTCGCGCGCCTCATCGGTCAGGGCGATATAGTCGATCAGCCCGCGCGGCTTGCCGATCCTGTCCATCATATCATTGCAGGCATCAATGCAGAGCCCGCAGGTGATACAGGCCAGCTGCTGGCCATTCCTGATGTCGATCCCCATCGGGCAGACGTTCACACAGGCCATGCAGTCGATGCAGTCGCCCTTGTCGGCCGCAGGTTTGCCGCGCGGCTCGCCCCGCCAGTCGCGGTAAGCGATGGTGATGGTGTCTTCGTCCATCATCGCGGCCTGAATACGCGGCCAGGGGCACATATAGATGCAGACCTGTTCACGCATGAAGCCACCGAAAATGAAGGTGGTCATGGTCAGGATCAGCATGGTGATCCAGGCGACAGGATGGGCGCTGAGCGTCACCAGGTCGCGCAAAAGCGTGGGCGCATCGGTGAAGTAAAAGATCCAGGCGCCGCCGGTGGCAAGGCCGATCAGAAACCAGGTGCCCCATTTGATCGCGGATTTGCGGATCTTTTCTCCTGTCCACTTGCTGCGATGCAGGCGAATCCGCGCATTGCGGTCGCCCTCGATCCATCGCTCGACCAGGATGAAAAGGTCGGTCCAGACGGTTTGCGGGCAGGCATAGCCGCACCAGACCCGTCCGGCGGCCGAGGTGAACAGAAACAGCCCCAGCCCTGCCATGATCAACAGGCCCGCGACAAAGTAGAATTCGTGCGGCCAGATCTCGATCATAAAGAAGAAGAAACGGCGGTTCGCCAGGTCGAGCAGAACGGCCTGATCGGGCAGGTTCGGGCCGCGGTCCCAGCGGATCCAGGGGGTGATGTAATAAATGCCCAGCGTAATCGCCATGATCCACCATTTCGCGGTGCGAAAATGGCCTTTGACCCGGCGGGGGAAGATCGGCTCACGCGCCGCATAAAGGCTCGGCGGGCTGGCTTCTGGTGTAGACACGGAATTACTCCGGAATCGGCTGTGACGCGTTGGTTATCGCAGGCCGGCAGCGGACCGGCTTTGATATGCGTCAAATATTCCATCACTGATTCAAGTTTGAGCCGACGCCTCGCCGCAGTGCGCAAATGCCGCAGCCGTGAGCGGGTCGTGATCCGCCAGGGGACAACCGGCCCGGATGCAGATCGGCGCCACGTCCGGAGTCCGACCCCGACCCCGACCCCACCCCGGAAACGCACGAACAGCAGGGTAAGGCCAGGGCCGCGCCCCGCCCTCTCCGAAGGGGTTCGAAAAGACGGGGCCCCTCTTTGTGCCGGACGGGTCCGGCGCCGGCCTTGACCTGGATCAATCGCGGCGCGTCAGCGCCCGCGCCCGGCGAACATCGCCTCCAGCTCGGCAGTGTTGATCACCCGGCGCTCGCCCTCAAAGGCGTAGAAATCCGGTTTCTCATCATGGCTGATATCGGCGGCAAGGCGCAGCCCCCCGGTCCGGTCCAGGAGCCCGGCCGAAAGCGAGATCATCCCGGACATCACATCCGGCGCCAGATAGCGGGTCAGAACCGGCGTGCCGCAGGTGCTGCAAAAGCACGAGACCTCGCGCTCCGAGACCTGGTAATGCACCAGATTGTCCCAGCCGGCGAAGGCGGTGCTGCCGGCGCGCAGCATGATGGTCAGCGCCACCCCGCCCGAGCGTTTGCGCGACACCGCATCATGGCTGGCAAACACCATCGAGAAGGGTTGGTTCGAGCGGAAGCTCACCTTGCCGCAAAGGCAGCGCCCGGTGGCAAGACCGTTCTCGCCCTCGGGCACCGGATCTCGCAACAGGTCCGGCAGCTTGTCACGGGCCGTGCCCGGGGCCGTCGACAGATGGCGGTAGCCATCGGCCTCGGCCACCGCTGCGCTGCCGGCTCCGGCGGGTTTCGGGGTCGACACCGTGACCGGCCTTGCCTCACCGCCAAAGCCAAACGGGCATTTGCCTGCCCCGGCGGTCTCGTCTTTCATCGCATTCCCCTGACTGACTGTGCTGGGTTGGGTTGCGCCCCGGCCATCATGGCCCCGGACAGAATATCGGGTATCGCCGGCGGCGTCACCACCGGCGTCATATTCTGCATCATTGGCGGCAGCTGCCCGGCTTGCGGATCCCGCGTCAGCCCGAAATCCCAAAGCGGCTGTCCGAACCCGACATCCAGCGCATCCCTGCCGCCGGGCCCGGCGGCAAAGCCCGTCGCTTTATCTTCCGGCAGCATCGGTGAGACCGGCAAATGCCCCGGCATCGGCGCGTCGCCCACGGCGCAGGTGGCGAACGCCGCTGCCGGCAGGGTCAGGGCCGTCTCATGGCTGGCGGGAAAACGGTCCCCCGGACTGTTTTCCGACCCAGCTCAAATCTGGCTCACGGCATCGCTGTCGTCAGGCTGTCGGCCGCGCTTCCCGGTCGGCGCGATTTCCCAGGGGATGGCAGGATCGAACCAGATCGTCAGCAAGCCGCAGCGCCTGAGCGTCCTGTTGAGGCCTGGCCAGGTCCGGGTCTTGCGGGTCGGGATCTTGCAGGTCTGTTGCGCCGCGCCAGCTTTGGCAGAACGGTGGGTCAGCTTTGGCAGAAAAATTTTAGCTGTCAGGATCGGGGCGGGCGGGAGGCTCGTCCGTCAGATCCTGACAACTCCCGACCAGCCCGAGCCGGTCGCAGATCAGCAGCCACAGGATCATGGCAAGGTTGACGATTCAACGGCCTCCAGCCCATGCACCTCGACGAGGGCGGCATAGGCCTGCGGCCAGAGCGGCAGCGTCACGTCAGAGGCAAATTCAACGCTGGCCTCCCAGACGTAATGGGCGCCAGCCTCAAAGGCCGCGCGCGAGATGAACCCGCGAAACAGCGCCAGTGCCGGGACGCCGTGATTGTTCGCCTCGATGTTGTTGAGCCGGATATAGACCTCCCGGTCCTCGCCGAATTGCTTGATGACTGCCGTGCTGCCCAGAGTGCCGGCGGTGGTGCAGACCGCGCCGGTGAAGCCCCCGGCTGATGGTTGGATGTAAAGCCAGCGATCCCCGCGCACGGCAGGGCCGAAATTCGCATCCGTGATGGCTGCCAGATTGGTGCAGGACCTCACGCGGTTGACGGTGTTTCCGACCGCCGCGCCATCGGCAATATAGAGGCCGTTTGCCCAGAGATATCGCTGTGTGATCGCGGAATAGCCGGTGCCGGAGACGCCGTAAATATCCCGATTGCTGCTGCGGCCATCCTGCCAGGCATACCGGCCACGGATCTGGCTCCAGGCCAACCGGATCGCAGCTGAGTTGTTGGCGGCATCATCGCGGCCGTCACCGTACTGCGCGATTCGCCCTCCGGTGTAGCTGCTCGGAGCGCCCAGCGAGGCTCCGTACCTGGTAGTCGGATCGTCAGGGTTAGTGTATGGATAACGCCCTGATTGTGGTTCCTGACGCCCGCGCCGATCACGGTCTCCGCACGGCCCGCGATGGTCGCACCTTTCCGGAAAACCAGATGGTGGTAGCCGATGTCGTTCCAGCCTTCGCCGATGGGTTTCGGCGACACATGCCAGCGCCGGATCTCTGCCCGTTGCGCCTGGATCGAACTCGCCTCCATCCAGTCCGGCAAGGTGGCGCTGGTATGGACGCAGATCTCCTCGACCGGGTAACGGGCGCTGCCCTGATAAATCATGGAGCTGGTTGTCGGGAGGAGGACCGCACGGGCAGACACGCCGCGCGCCATCAGCCAGGCTTGCGCAGCCGAATTGGTCTTTGGGCCGAACCGACCATCAATCGCGCCGGGGGCATACCCGAGATCCCGGAGGCCAGACTGGATCAGAGCGACGGCAGTGTCAGGGCCGATCCTGCCGCGTAGCAGCCAGGCCTGCGCGGCATTGGCGGTTTTCGGACCATAGAAACCGTCGATCACGCCTGGCGAAAAGCCAGCATCGCGCAGGCCGGTCTGGATGAGGGATGTGGCGGCTTTGGACATGGAGCGCTCCTGAGGATCGCTCGCACCATCGCGCGTGACATGCGCGGATTGGTCCGGACATCTGTCCGGTCAGTCTTCCAGACCAAAGAAAAGATCAGGAGTTTCAGAGTGGGCGGTATTGGCGATCCGGCGCACATGGCGCTCGGACAGCTTCAGCTCGCGGGCAATCCTGCCCTGGGTCTTCCCGGCCGAGATCATATCCAGCACGGCGCGGCGGCGTCCAGTGGCACGGCAATGCGGCACGTAAACCGTCTGATCTGCCAAGTAGTGGCACAGGGCGCGGCCGTCGTCATCACCAAGCGCCCTGAGGATCGGGTGATCAGCGCCGGGCTTTTTCGGGATCCGCATCTCGCGGCCGCCGAACTCGCGCATGAAAACCAGCGCAATGCGCAGGCCGAGGGCCTCGGCGAGGTCTACGAGCGAATCCGGCAGGCCGTCGAGATCCGGGCTCATGCCGCCAGCACCTCCGGCAGCAGGTAATCACCCGGCTTCGTCAGCTGCTTGCGGCAAGGCGGGATCCAGATGATCCGCGACGGGCCGGAGCTGTTCCGAATCCAGACGAGCCAGCAATAGGAGGTCGCGGTCGACGGCTTGCGCATGACCCACTCACCAAGCTTCTTGCTCCAGGTGCGCACTGGCACGTCAGGATCGAGCATCTTGCCCTTATGCATGATCACGCGCTCGGCGAACTGGAGCACATGGGTCGGCGGTTGTTTTTTGAACAGGCTCGCGTAGCGGCTTTGTCCCTCAAGGAACGAGGTGCGCACCAGCATCGCCACGCCATCAAGCGAGGACTCCAGCGCGCGGACTATGAACTTCTCGGCCAGCCGGAAAGGCTGATTTGTGATTTTATACAAGACCTTAGCAGGCGGCGGGCCGAACAGATAATCCTGGACGGGATAGCCTGCGCCATAGTCATGCTGGTCAGGGCAGCTATGTCCTGGTGAGCGGAAACTGTGACCAGCGGTCACAGTTCTCCCCATTGCATCACCTGAGTTACAATAGCTTTACCTGCTGAACCGTTCCGCGTAGATTGCCGGGAATACATTTCGGTTCAAAATGTTAGCCGTTGCGCGGCAATGTCGACCGGATGTGGGGTAAATGTCGATCAGATGCGCGGTGAATAGCGCTGGATCGCTCAGTTTCGCCCCCTGATTTCATTTCCCCACCAGCACAACTAACGCCGGACAAGCCTCTTTCTGTCCGGTTTTCAAAGGCTTCGGTCTGCCCATCGGTTTCTGTGACCGTCTGCCAGAGTTACTACCCCCCTACAAGGTCGAGGGTGGCGGCCTCTTCATGCAGATCGGCTGTCATGCCGGGTTCACCAGATGAACCCCTGACGCTGTTTGCGCTACAGAGCCCCTCTTCGGCCATCGCCGTATCCGGGATCAGCGCAGCCGCCCGTTCAGTGCCCTGCGGTTTCGCATTGTTGGCGCCCGGGACATAGCGTTCCAGCAGGACGCTGCGCTGCACCGAAATGCCTTCGACGATCCTCGCCAGCATTTCCGAGAATTCCTGGGCGCCGCTTTCCGCCCAGCCCGCGCTGTCGCCGGCCTGGCGGGCGCGGATCGCATTGGTCAGTGAGATGAACATCCGCGCGGAGAACAGCGTCTGGGTCTCACGCTCCAGCCGGCGCCCGATCTTGCTGCGATCCAGCTCCGAGGTGATCTTGTCCTTGCGGGTGGCCAGCAGGATCGAGGTCTGACGCAGCCGTTTCGGCAGCGCCTCCCAGGCGCCGCGCTCGCTTTCGCGCCAGGCCTGACAGGCATGGGTGCACCACATCACCGCATTGGCATAGCGAATGGTGCGGATCCAGTTTTCCACCGGGATATTCGGGTCTGAAATACCGGGCGTATCAATCAGATCGCACTGTTTCAGGATATCGGCTTCGCAATAAAGCCGGATATATTTGGTGCGGTTGACCGGAATGGAGGCCCGGTCGCCCAGGTTGACCGGATGATGTTTGCCCGCGTGATCGACCAGACTTGGCGCGCCGGACCCATAGCGGATCCAGACCGGCGGCATCTGCGTCGCGGTCACCTGGGTCGGCAGGATATTCTGCCCGATCAGCAGATTCATCAGTGTCGATTTGCCGGCGCTGAATTCCCCCATCAGGGCAATGACCGGTTTGCGCCTGCTCCAGTCCGACAGACGGTTCAGCTGCGCTTCGGTGACGTACCGCTCCTGGGTCTCGCTGTTGCGCATCAATAGCCTCCCACGGCTTTGCGGAGTTCGAATGTATCGCCACTGATGGCCGGGTCGCGCCCCTCTTCTTCTTCGCCCTCTTCCTCCGGGGCCTCTTCCAGCCGGATCGACTCCAGCATTTCGGCAATCATCGCGCCGAATTCATCGGAATCCGCCGCGCCATCACCCGCATCCGGGCTGCTCTCCACCAGGTCGAGCAGGGTTTCCGTCTGTTCGGCCAGGAACTCATCAAAGATCCGGCGGATCTCGCCGAAAACATCGGTGAACTGGCTTTGCTTCAGATCGCCGATCACCGAGCCGATCTCGGCCTCGATCAGGCTGCGATATTCATCCGCCAGGGTGGCCGGATTCTTGCGGCGCTGCCACCAGCGTTTCCACCAGGTGCCGCCCAGATCAATGGCGATGGTCTTGCCCAGAACGACCGGCGGCGGCGCTTTCGGCACCTGGGGCGGCTCGATCCGGAAGCCGTCGATCCTCAGGCCCAGCGTGCCCAGATAGACACCGCTGAAATCGCTGGCCGCGCCGTGGAAAACCGATTCCACCTGGGCGCGCGCCCGGGCCGAGAAACGGTCGCAGGTGGTGCGCAGAACCAGCCGCAGCCCCGAGGAGTTGAAGGTCCAGCTCTCGTCACGGCCCGCGCTGCGCAGATGGTCGACCAGTGCATCGGTGGCGCGGGTAACGTAATCGGTCTGCACTTGGCTCAGCGCCGGCGTGAGGTCGCTTTCCAGCCGTGACAGTGTCTCTTCCAGCTTGTGCCGCGCCCGGGTGCCAAGGCCGCCCAGATCGTCGCGCAGCTGTGCCGGATCGACGCTGGCCAGCCGCCCCGCCGCATCACGCCCGCTGGCCAGCGCCTCTCGGGCAGCCATAGCGGCAGAGATATTGGCCAGACTCGCCCTGACCGCTGCCAGATGGCGCGCGCCGGACCGTTCGACGATACGCTCATTGATGCTGCGCATCAGCTCGGGGATGCCCGAGAGCTTCCACAGATGCGGCATCTGGCGCGGATCGGCGCCGACATCGCAATTCCGCGCCCAGTCGGCCAGCGCCGATTCGGCATCATCATCCAGATCCGAAATATCGCCGTTCAGCGCCATTTCGGCCCAGCGGGCAGAGCCGAAAATCACCTTCACATCGCGCAGGCGGCCATAGGGGCGCAGCGTCCTGTTGATGCTTTCATAGATCTCGGCAACCTGTTCATAGGGCGATTCCAGCTCGTCGATGCGATTGACGAACAAAATGACCTGGCGCGATTCATAGTTGGAAATCAGCCGCACCAGCGCAAGATCAGTGCTGTTCAGCGCCTCATGCGCCGAAAGGACCACGACGCAGACCCTGGACCCGCGCAGCGCCTGGATGGTGATCTGTTCGCGCACAAGGAATGTATCGTTCACGCCGGGTGTGTCGCGGAACAGATAGCTGCCGGAAAGCTGCGGCACATCCAGCCAGACATCCGCCGATCTGGTGATATCCGAGAATTTGCCCTGCTGGCTTTTCGGGTTCAGCGCCAGCTCATCAGGATCACCAAGGCAGACATAGCGCTCGATCAGCTCACGGTCGACATAGTTGTATCTGTGTGTTTTCCCCAGCAATTTCTCGTAATTCGCCGAGAGGCGGCGGCGTGCGGTTTCGCGCATCTGGTCGATCTGGCCGCGCAGCTTTTCCAGATCGTCTTCCGCGCCGGCACGACGGGCCAGCTCGCCGATCCGGCCGCCGCCACGCACCATCTTGTCCCATTCGCTGTTGTCAAAGAACTTGAACCGAGCGCAGGTCCTCGTACTGGCCTGCTTTGAATTGACATGCAGCGAGGTCACAACCGATGTCCAGGGATTCACATCGGTCGGAAGCAATCCGGCCTGGCCGCTGAGCACGTTGACCAGCGCGGTCTTGCCGGCCTTGACCTGGCCCACCAGAGTGACCGAGGCCTCGAAACTGTCAATCTTCTTCGCCAGCGCCATCAGCTTGCGGCTCATGCCGCTGTCAGCCTCGCCCGCCTGGGTCAGAACCGCATCCCGCAATGTGTTCAGCGTGTGGAAGAAGGGCTGAATCACCTCGCTGCCCTGGCTAAGCAGGTCGAGGTTGCGCGGCCGCACCGGCCCGCCTGATGCAGCGGCGGATGCGCCTTTTGCGGCGGTTTTCGTGTTCTTCATGTTCCCATTCCCCTTTGCGGGAGCATTGATCGCAGTGTCGAAATGGCAGTTGCCCCCGAAAGAGTCGCATCCTGCCAGCATTTCCCGGGGGATAGGGATCAGACGGTCTTCCGGCCTGTCTGGACGATCAGTCAGAGCACAACCCGCTCGTTAATCAGCACATAACACAACCGGAGGAACCGGTCCGATGACCTCTTCCTCGTACTTTGCAAAACTGTCCCGCCTTTGTGGAAAATTTGTGGACCTGAGGTGGATTTTCCATGTTCCGGATTCAGATTTCGGTGGCGCTTAAGGTAATGATTTTTCAGAATTTCAATCAGAGATTGCGACTGAAATGATGGGGACGGACCCTTGCCGGATCCGTCCCGCTTTTCGGCCCCATCATCGGGCGCCATCCGGTCAGGCGGCAGCGGCCGCCCGTGTCACATCCGCCTGGGCCAGCGCGCTTTCCACGGCGGACAGGTTGATCAGACGGCGCTCCAGCACCTCCATCTGGCTTTGCAGCCGATGCACGATGCGACGGCGGAAATCGGGATCGTTCACCACCATCTCGAATTCCACCATGTCCTTCTTCAGCCGGTGGACGCGTTCGTTCAGCGAGACCTCGAACATCCTCAGCATCACCCGGATCCGGTCGATCCCGGCGCCGGCGCGTTCCACCTGGGCCTCGTTGAAGGCGGCAAGCAGCTTTTCCATCGGCGGGCGCAGCTCTTCGGCGGCGATCATCCTCAGCGCGGCAAGGCTTTTCTCGACATTGATCCCGGGCTTACGCCAGAAGGCCCAGCTGCGATTGCTGATGAAATTCACCCTGAGCGACCGTTTCGCCAGCGTCAGCGTCGAGGCGAATTCGTCATAAGGCAGGTCGGAAAGGTCGATGCCCTCGGTCCGCTCCTGAAAGCGGTCTTTGATCGTCTGCTGGCACGAGGACAGCCCGTTCGAAAGCACCACATCGGTCCCCGCACGCGAGTTCTTCCAGGCCGAGGTCAGCTCGCGCTCCATCACCTTTTGCAGCGGCGAGAGGTCGATTTCCATCGCCTTCGCGGTCTCGCCACGCAGCTTGCCGGCCATGATCCGCGCCTCGAATTCCGGCTTCTGGTCCTCGATAAAGCTTTCGATCATGCCGATCAGCCGGGTTTCCAGCCTCGACCAGGCCTTGGTCAGCACTTTCTCGATCTGGGCCTCGGCATTCTCGACATGGCCCTCCAGCTCGGATTGCACCTTGCGGATGGCGTCGATCTCGACCTGGAGATCCTCGATCGCCATATTGGCGACCTCGCTGTTGACGCTGCCCATCTGGGTTTGCAGCGAGGCGCGTTCGCGCCGCGCCACGAACAGCGCACCGTTCAGCTCGGCCCGGATATCCGCCTTGATCTGTGCCATTTGCGAGCGGCCAACGCCCGAGTCGATCAGCTGCGACAGCGCCAGTTTCACGTCGCGCATGCCAGAGGCGAGCATCAGACGCTCACAGCGGTCATCGGGCAGATAGCCATAGCGCGAATGGATATAGCGGGCGAGGCGGGTGTCATCCAGGGCGGCGCGGTCTGCCTCGGCCTCGGGCCCGTCCTGGAGCGTCAGATCCGCCATCCAGGCCGACCCGGCCACGATGGTGAAATCAATATCCGGGATCGCGCCGCACAGACGCTGCGAGACATCCTCGATCACGCGCGGCACATCGGTGTCGTAATCGTCCAGCTCGTCGATGCGGTTCACAAAGACCAGAACATCCTTGTTGTCCTGTTTCGCCAGAATGCGGATCAGCGCGATGTCCACATCTGTCAGCGGCTGATGCGCCGAAAGCACGATGACGAACACATCCGACTTGTCGAGGCTGCGGCAGGTGAATTCATCACGGACAAGGAAGGGGTCATTCACGCCGGGCGTGTCGGTGATGATAGTCGGCACCTGGAATTCCGGCAGCCGCATATAGACATTGGCCACCCTGGTCAGCATGGCATAACGCCCCGCCGCCGTCGGATCAGTCTCATCTTCGGCACCGGCGCAGACATAGCTCTTCAGCAGTTCCGAAGAGATATAGTCGTAATCATGGGTGGTGCCCAACAGATCGGCATAGCGCTTGCCCAGCCGCTCTTCGGCGCGCTGGCGCATCTGCTCGCTTTGTTCGCGCAAAAGATGGGTGTCAAAGCCCGGCAGCAGCTGTTCGGTCAGCTTGCGGATGCGCGAATCCCCATTGACGATCTCGTTCCAGTCCGCCTCGCCGAAGAATTCGAACTTTGCGCCCATCACCGGATCGCCGGGCAGGTTCACCCGGATATTGGTGACCACCGAAGTCCAGGGGTTCACATCCGAGGGCAGGAAATCATGGCTGTAAAGGAACGAGTTCAGGAAGGTCGATTTACCCGCCTTGACCTGGCCGATCACCGCGACTTTCGCAGCCCAGTTGTCCAGCCGTTCCCGCAACACGCGAAAACCGGCGCGCATCTCGCGGCTGACGACCTTGTCGATCCCGTCAAGGGAATCCCGCAGAAAATTCAGTTCCTGGCGCTGGTTGGGTGCAATTTGCATGACAGCTCCTCACTCATAAACATCCGCCGCCGCACCGGAATGTCCGGCGCTGCTGGCAGAAACAGTATTAAGGGTTCCGGTCTGGGCGGGTTGCGCATCCAGCCGGGCAATAAGGTGATCCACAGCGGCCAGCAGCGATTCCGGATCGCTCTGGTCTACGGTCTTGCTCAGCTCGACCCATAACAGGCGGGCACGGCCTGGCTCCGGTGCAGCCGGTCCGGTCCGGGCAGCGGGGGAATTGCCGCTCCCGCCATCCTCCCGGCGACGGGTCCGGACAAGTTTCAGCACCCTGGCGCCGCCGGGCGCGCGGTCCTGCAGGGCATCGGGGCCGATATCCTGGTTCAGGTCTTCTGCCACCTCATCCGCGGCCTCGGGCAGCGCCGCAGCGGCGGCGGGCCTTGCCGGTTCCGGAGCAGGCGTGGTGCTGCGCACCGGCACCGAGGCTGCGAAATCGCTGATCAGCGCATTGGCCGCCCCGTCAAGCCGCAGCGTGCCGCTGAGCATGCGCAGATGGGCCGAGATCCGGTCCAGATCCTCGCGCTGCAAAAGCGAGGCCATCAGGAAATGGTCGAAAAACGTGCCGGCCTCGCGCTGCACACGCTGCAACACACGATCAGTCATGGCCGGGCTGCCCAGCAGATCGGCATGGGTCACCACCAGCGTCGCATTCTGGCGCAGCCGGGCCGGCATCGCCTGCCAGACCGCCTTTTCGCTTTGCCGCCAGGCCTGGGTCGCATTGGTGCACCAGATCACGACATCGGCAAAGGCCAGCATGCGCTGCCAGATCTCGGCCGCCATATTCGGATCGGAATTGCCGGGCGTGTCGATGATATCCATCCCGGTCAGCACCGGGGCCGGGTTAGACATCACGCAATATTGGGTCTTTTCCAGATCGACATTGCTCAGATCAGCCAGCGGCTCGCCCCGGCCCGAAAAGCCGACACGGATCAGTGCGGGCTCGCCCCGGACCAGCCAGACCGGCGGCAGGGCGGTCGCGGTGACATTCGAGGGCAGCACGGACACGCCCACCAGCCCGTTGATCAGATGGGTCTTTCCGGCGCTGAATTCACCAGCGATCAGGATGCGCGGCTTGCGCTGCACAGGGGTGGCCGGACGCTCGGGGACCGGCTCGGCAGGTTTTCTGCGGTTCCAGAATCCCATCATGCCGATAACCTCCTGGCATCGCTCAACCGGGCAAGGCTGCCCTCATCCATCGGCTCCGGCCCGTTTTCATGCAGCCGCTCCAGCAGCGCCTCGCAGAACCGGCTCTGGTCAAGCGCAAAGCCGGTGACGATCTCACGGGTCGCCGCCACCGCCGGATCAAAGAAATCCGTCAGCAGATTGTCGATCAGCGGCTGGGTCTCTTCGACGATCAGCGCGCGGTATTTCTTTTCGACCTTCTTCGCTGCGCCAAAGCGCAGGAAGCGCCCGGCCAGCCTGCCGGTCGCGCCGGTCTCCCAGATCCGTTGCCACCAGGTGCCCTGTAGGTCCAGCGACAGCGTGCGCGCCAGCACGGTTGGCGCGGTATGCTGCTGCTGTTCGGGGAAGTCGATGCTGGCGGCGTTGCGATAGACGCCCAGCTCGTTTTGCAGCACGTCCTGCACCGCATCCAGCACGGATTCGAAACTGACCTCGCCCTCACGCCGCAGTTTGGAACAGGCCGAGAGATAGGCGGTGCGCATCATCATCCGAAGGCCCGTCGGATCGTGATCCCAGGAGCCGGTCTCGCCAAAGGCCTGGATATGCGATTGCAGCGCCTCGACGGCGGAATCCACAAAGGTATCGCGGGCTCGGGTCAGGCGCTCATGCAGGCCGGCGCGCAGTTCGACCGCCGCCGCATCAAAGGTGACCATCACCTTTTGCAGCGAATCCGCGACCTTCATCATCAGCTCTTCCTGGCTGATGGTCAGAACCGCCATGCCGGCATCGCGCAGACGTGCCGCCGAATCCACCGCCTCGCTCATCTCGATGATAAGCTTGATCTCGGCTTCGATGTCTTTCAGGAAGGCCGCGCCCGGCCCTTCGACCACGCGCTGTGCAATCAGCCGGTGCAGCGCCGGAACGCCCGAGGATTCAAACGCCGCCGCGCGCAGCGCATTGCGGTCGGAAACCTTCAGCCCCGGATTCAACTTTTTCAGCGATTCGAGGCTGCGCGGCATCAGCGTGCCCGCGCCCGAGATCGCATAATTCGCCCAATAGCCCGAGCCGAACAGGATCGAGATGTCCTGGTCCAGCCCCAGCCGCGCCAGCGTGCGGCGGATCGAGGCGCGAATCTTTTCCTCTTCGGCCTGCGGATCGGCCAGCTCGTCGATCCGGTTGACGAAGATCACCACCTCGCGCGCCTCGACGGCGCAGATGATGCGCAGGATCGCCACATCCATCGTCGACAGCGCCTGATGCGCCGACAGGACCACGACGCAGACCCGGCTGTCCTGGATCGCGTTCAGCGTGATCTGCTCGCGCATCATAAAGGTGTCGTTCACGCCGGGCGTGTCACGAATGCACAGCCCCGAGGGCAGACCTTCGGCCTCGATATAGAGATCGGCGGTCTTGGTGATATCGGCATAGACGCCGTCACCCGAGCCGTCTTTCAGCTCGGACGGATCGCCATAGCAGATATAGCGGTTGATGGTTTCCTTTTCGAGCGTCGGGAAGGAATGGTTCGACCCGATGATCGTGCCGAAATCCGCCCCCAGCCGCGCCTCGGTGGTCTGGCGCATCTGGGTGACCTGGGCGCGGACCTCATCGGCCTCCTGCTCGAAACCGGCGCGGGTGGCCATCTCGCCAAGGCGGCCGCCGGTCGCCACCAGACGGTCCCATTCATGCTGGTCGAAAAAGCGGAACAGCGCGCGGGTGTTGAAGGGCCGGTGCCGGCTGTTCAGATGCAGCGCGGTGATCACCGAGGTCCAGGGATTCACATCCGCAGGCAGGAGATCGGTTTCCCCGATCAGCGCATTGACCAGGGTGCTTTTCCCGGCCTTGATCTGCCCGATCACCGAGACCGAGGGTTCAAACGAGCGGATCTTGTCAAGCACACGCTCGATGGGTTCCTCAACGAAGGCCAGCGAGAATTCGTAGAAATTCTCGACCGCTTTCTCAAGATCCTCCAGGCGCGACCAATAGCGGTTGAGTTCCTCAAACCCCTCGCGGTGCTTCAGCCTGATGTTACCCTTCGTCATGAAGGCCTCTCAACAATGGCGCGGACCAGGCCGCATACAGATATCACAGCCGGACCAGATCAGAATTCCGGCTCTGGTCCCGCCGGCAGCAACAATGTTCAGGCAAGCTCTTCAGAGACGATGCGGCGCTCTGCATCCTGCCCCGAATTCAGCCCCGTACCCGCCGCAGCCGCATGGCGCGGCGCCGAAGCCGTGAGGATCCGGCGCGACCGGAAAACCGCCGGGGCCTGGCTGGACAGCCTGGCGAAAAGATCAGTCTGTCCGGAACGTACTCTTCCAACGGCCACCGCAAACCGGCGGGTCTCCGCTTCTTCAAATTGCAACAACTGGCCTGACATTTGCCTGCCCTAACTCGTAACGACACATGCCTGGAGGATGTTCATTGTTTTTGTCTCAAATCAGGCGGGTTCGCGGTCCTTTTAGGACTGTGCGACCGGAAATCCGGAAAGCGATTTTATATTTCTGACATTTATATCTGATAGTTAACTATTTTTTAATGCATTCATTCCCCAGCGTCCGCCGCCACGTCAACGCCATGATTCACCCCCCTCTCCCGCCCAGGTTGCAGGGTGGCCCGGGTCTCGCCCGCCACTGTCGGAGAATCAGAAACAGCCCCGCAGGCGACGCGTCCCCCTTCAGCCGGCCGCATTGGCGAAAACGCTGGCCAGCTGCATGGCGAATCTGGCCGAGGCCACCGGCAAGGTCCGGCCCTGGCGCTGGCCCAGAAACAGATTGCCGACCGGCACGTCACGCTCGGCAATCGGGCGGAAGACCAGCGAGCCGTCTGCGGGCTCTCTCAGCCCGATCGGGATCTGGAAGCCGATCGCCTGCTCATGCTGGATATAGTGGCGGATCAGGTCGAAACTGTCGGATTCCACCACCGGGTCGAATTGCCGCTTCAGCTTGCGGGTGCCAAGCTCCAGCAGATGGCGCACGCCATATTGTGTTGATGGCAGCACGCAGGGCCTGGCCAGCACCTCGCGCAGCCTCAGTTCCGGCTTTACCGCCAGGGGATCGCTGGCCGAGAGGATCGCATGCACCCGCTGCGGCAGGGTTTCGATCACCGCGAAATCCACGAGATAGACCGGCTCATAGACCAGCACGAGATCGGCGGCGAAATTCTCCAGCTGCGCCTCGGCCTGGGCGCGGTCACCGACCTTGACCGCGAAAGTGACGCCGGGATGCTGGGCGCGATAGCGGGCGATCTGTTCGGGCAGAAAATAGGGCGTCAGCGCCTGGCTGCAGGCAATCGAGACATGACCGCGCCGCTCACCCGCCAGATCCGCCACCTGGCTGCGCACCCGCGCGAGGTCTGACCGCGTGCTGCGGTAATGGTGCAAAAGCATCTCGCCCGCCGGGTTCAGCCGCACGCCACCGGGCAGGCGCTCGAAGATCTCAAAGCCGAAATCCTCCTCAAAGCGGCGGATTCTGCGGTTCAGCGCCGATCCGGTGAGGTTCATATCCTCGGCCGCGCGCCGCATAGAGCCGGTTCGCGCCACGGATTCGATCAGCTGAAAGTCGTATAAGTGTTTCATCCGGAAAGACTTTGACAAGGGTGATACATTTTCGGAACCGCTTATGTGAATTATTAGCAATTTCATAACCCGGGGCAACATGCCAGCCTTTGCTGCAACTGCAAAAGTGCTGACAGATCACCATTCCGCCGATCACGACACGCCCTTCTCCCGTGGCCCCTGCGCCGCCGGGACGGGGAATGCTGTGCGGCACAACGCCCGGGGGCCGCACCATGTTCCGCACCGTTCTCGTCGCCAATCGCGGAGAGATTGCCGCCCGCATCATCCGCACGCTGAAGGCGATGGGCATCCGCGCGGTCGCCGTGCATTCCGATCCCGACCATGGCAGCCCGCATGTGGCGCTGGCGGATGTCGCGGTGCGGCTGCCGGGCGACAAGCCTGCCGATACCTATCTGCGCGCCGATCTGATCCTTGCGGCCGCCAAAGAGCATGGCGCCGAGGCAGTGATCCCCGGCTATGGGTTCCTGTCGGAAAACACCGCATTCGCAGAGGCTTGCGCTGCCGATGGCATCACTTTCGTCGGCCCAACCCCCGACCAGATCCGCCAGTTCGGGCTGAAACACACCTCGCGCGAGCTGGCCGAAGCCGCCGGCGTGCCGCTGGTTCCGGGCTCTGGCCTTCTTGACACTGCAGAACAGGCGCTGAGCGAGGCAGCCCGCATCGGCTATCCGGTGATGCTGAAATCCACCGCCGGCGGCGGTGGCATCGGCATGACCCGCTGCGGCGATGCGACAGCGCTGACCGAGGCGTTCGACACCGTCCGCCGCCAGGCGCTGAACTTCTTCAAAGATGCAGGCGTCTTTCTGGAATGCTGCATCGACAATGGCCGCCATGTCGAGGTGCAGATCTTCGGCGACGGCCAGGGCCGCGTTGTCGCTTTGGGAGAGCGCGACTGCTCGCTGCAACGCCGCAACCAGAAAGTGGTCGAGGAAACCCCGGCCCCCGATCTGCCGGCTGCCACCCGCGCCGCGATGATGGCGGCAGCCGAGTCGCTGGGCGCCTCGGTCGGCTATCAGTCGGCGGGGACGGTTGAATATATCTATGACCGCGCCCGCGATGCGTTCTACTTCCTGGAGGTCAATACCAGGCTCCAGGTCGAACATCCGGTCACCGAATCCGTGCTGGGCATCGACCTTGTCGAATGGATGCTGCTGACCGCCGCCGGCACGCCGCCGGATCTGACCGCCTTGCCGCAGGCGAAGGGCCATTCCATCGAGGTCCGCATCTATGCCGAGGATCCGGTGCATGACTTCCTGCCCTCGGCGGGCGAGTTGACCGAGGTGACCTTCCCCGGGGATGTGCGGCTGGATGGCTGGGTCTCGACCGGCTCGGTTGTCTCGCCATTCTATGACCCGATGATCGCCAAGCTGATCGTCCATGGCGAGACACGCGAAGAGGCCATCGCGAAAATGCAAAGCGCACTGAAAGGCTCGAACATTGCCGGAATCGCCACCAATATCGGCTATCTGCGCGCGGTCACCGCGTCTGAAATGTTCGCGACCGGTCAGGTCTCGACCCGCGCGCTCGGCGGGTTTGCCTATGCGCCGAACGCCCTGGAAATCACCGCACCCGGCACCTATACCACCATCCAGGACTGCCCCGGCCGCATGGGATTCTGGCATATCGGGGTGCCGCCTTCCGGGCCGATGGACGCGTTTGCCTTCCGCATGGCGAACCGGATCGTCGGCAACAGCCCGGATGCCGCCGGGATCGAATGCACCCTGGTCGGGCCTTCGGTCAAATTCCATTCCGACACCACCATCGCGCTGACCGGAGCCGGCTGCGGGGCAAGACTCGACGGGGTCGAAATCGCGCTCTGGTCCCCTGTCACCGTCCGCGCCGGCCAGTTGCTTGAGATCGGCAAGGCGGAAACCGGCTGCCGCTCTTACCTCGCGGTGGCAGGCGGGCTGGATGTTCCGCTTTACCTTGGCAGCCGCGCGACCTTTGTGCTGGGGAAATTCGGTGGCCATGCGGGCCGCGTTCTGCAAAAGGGCGATGTGATCGCGCTTGGGGCGGATGCGCCGCTTGCCGCCGCCCCGGCGCCCGACGCGCTGATCCCCGTCTATGGCACGACCTGGGAGGTCGGCGTCACCTATGGCCCCCACGGCGCCCCGGATTTCTTCACGCCCGAGGCAATCGAGATGTTTTTCGCCACCGATTGGGAGGTTCATTACAACTCGAACCGCCTTGGCGTGCGGCTGATCGGGCCAAAGCCCACATGGGCCAGATCAGATGGCGGTGAAGCCGGGCTGCACCCCTCGAACATCCACGATACCGAATATGCCATTGGTGCGATCAATTTCACCGGCGATATGCCCGTGATCCTGACCCAGGACGGGCCAAGCCTTGGCGGTTTCGTCTGCCCCGCCACCATCGTCCAGGCCGAGCTGTGGAAGATCGGCCAGGCCCGCCCAGGCGACCGGATCCGGTTCAGGCCGATGAGTTTCGACGACGCGCTTGCGCTGGAGAAGGCCCAGGACGCGGCCATCGCGACCCTGACCCCGCCTGCGCCCCTTCCCGCCCGCATCGCGCCCTCGCTGGCACCCGCCGCGACGGTTTCCGCCACGGTGATCGCCGCACTGCCCGCCATCGGCGACCGCCCCGCCATTGCCTATCGCCAGGCCGGCGACAAATATATCCTGCTGGAATATGGCCCGAACGAGCTGGATCTGCGCTACCGCTTCCGCGTCCATGCGCTGATGGAGGCGCTGCAGGCCAGCCCGATCAACGGCATCCTGGAGCTGTCTCCGGGCGTGCGGTCTCTGCAGATCAATTATGACGGGCGCATCATCCATCAGACCGATCTGATCGCAAAGCTGCTGGCCGTCGAAGAGACGCTGCCGGAAATCGCCAGCATGAAGCTGGCAACCCGCGTCATCCATATGCCGATGGCGTTTGAGGACAGCGCCACGCTGGATGCGCAGACCCGCTATAGCGAGACGGTCCGCGCCAACGCGCCGTGGATGCCGAACAATGTCGATTTCATCCAGCGAATCAACGGCCTCGCCTCGCGCGACGAGGTGAAGCGGATCGCATTCGAGACCAGCTATATGGTGATGGGGCTGGGCGACGTCTATCTTGGCGCCCCCTGTGCGGTGCCGATCGACCCGCGCCATCGGCTGCTGACCTCGAAATACAACCCCGCCCGCACCTTCACCGCCGAGGGCACCGTCGGCATCGGCGGCGTCTATATGTGCATCTATGGCATGGACAGCCCCGGCGGCTATCAGCTGATCGGTCGCACCCTGCCGATCTGGAACAAATTCACCAAAAACGCCTCCTTCACCCCGGGCGAGCCCTGGCTTTTGCGCTTCTTCGACCAGGTGCGGTTCCATGAGGTGTCAGAGCCGGAGCTCGACCGGCTGCGCGAGGATTTCCGCGAGGGTCGCGCTACTGTGCGGATCAAGGAAGAGGTCTTCGACCTCGGCGCCTATCACGCCTTCCTGGAAAGCGAAAAAGACAGCATCGCCGCCTTCAAAGCCGCCCAGGCCGTGGCCTTTACCGAAGAGGTAGCCCGCTGGCAGGAGGATGAGGCGCTCGCCGCCATCGACGATGCCCCGCCCCCGGATGAGAGCGACATCGCCGGCGAGGCGCTGCTGGCGGAACTGCATGGCTCGGTCTGGAAAGTGCTGGTCGAGGAAGGCCAGGAAGTCAGCGCCGGCGACACCGTCGCCATCCTTGAGGCGATGAAGACCGAGATCACCGTCACCGCCCCGGTCTCGGGCACCATCGCCCGCATCCATGCCCGCCCCGGCCGAACCGTCGCCACCGGCGACCGTCTGCTGGTCATTGCCGCCGCCTGAGGAATCAGAATGTCTGTTGAGTTTCCGACGATTGCCTCGCTGCACACCGCCTATGCCACAGGTCTCTCCCCCGCCGGGGTGGTGGCGAATATCCATATGCGGCTGAAGGCGCTGAATGATCCGGGCATCTTCATCACCCTGATCGCCGAAGAGGATGCCATTGCTGCGGCCCGGGCGCTCGGCCCGTTTGATCCGGTGGCCAGGCCGCTTTGGGGTGTGCCATTCGCAGCCAAGGACAATATCGACGTGGCCGGTGTGCCGACCACCGCCGCCTGCGAGGCCTTTTCCTATATCCCCGATGAGACCGCCTTTTCGGTGCAACGGCTGCTGGATGCCGGCGCGATCCTGATCGGCAAGACCAATCTCGACCAGTTTGCGACCGGGCTGGTCGGCGTGCGCACCCCCTGGCCGGTGCCAAGGAATTCGATCAACCCGGATTATGTGCCGGGGGGCTCTTCGGGCGGCTCGGGCGTTGCGGTCGGGCATGGGCTGGTGAGCTTTTCGCTGGGCACCGATACGGCGGGCTCGGGCCGGGTGCCGGCGGGGCTGAACAATATCGTGGGGCTGAAACCGACTTTGGGGGTGATCTCGGATCACGGCATGGTGCCGGCCTGCCAGACGCTGGACACGATTTCGATTTTCGCCGGAACCGTCGCGGACGCCAGCACTGTCTTGCGGGTGATGGGCGGCCACAACCCGGCTGATCCCTGGTCGCGCAATATCCCCGAGGCGCTGAAACCTTCAAACCTGCCCGACGGGCTGCGGATCGGCATCCCTGACGCGGCGGGCCGCATTTTTGGCGGCGACGCGCTGTCCGAAGCCGCCTTTGACGCCGCGCTGACCGATCTGAGCAATATCATCGCCACCCCGGCAAAACCCGTCGATATGGCGCCGCTCTTTGAGGTGGCGCGCCTCCTCTATTCCGGCCCCTGGGTGGCCGAGCGCTATCAGGCCATTCGTGAGATCATCGAGAACAGGCCCGAGGTGCTGCACCCGACCACGCTGAAGATCATCTCGGGCGCCAGCAATTACTCGGCCGCCGATATGTTTGCGGCGTTTTACCGGGTGAAAGAACTGGCGCTGACCGCCTCGGCGCTCTGGAACCAGATCGACATGCTGGTGGTGCCGACCTATCCGCGCCCCCGCACCCGCGCCGATCTTGATGCCGATCCGGTCGGGCCGAATTCGGAACTCGGGACTTACACGAATTTCGTCAACCTGTTGGATCTCTGCGCATTGGCGGTGCCGTCCAGGTGGCGCAGCGACGGCTTCCCCTCGGGCGTGACGCTGATCGCGCCGAAAGGCCGCGACGGGCTGATCGCAGCGCTTGGCGCCAGGATCCAGGCGGCGGCGAGGAATACCATCGGGGCCACCGAAACCCCGGTGCCCGCATTGGCGGCCCCGGCGCCGCAGGCGGGCCCGGATGAGATCGAGGTCACCGTGGTCGGCGCGCATCTTTCCGGCATGGTGCTGAACCATGAGCTGACCTCACGCGGCGCGCGGTTCCTGCGCGCGGTCGAGACGCTGCCCGAATACCGGCTTTACGTCCTCGCCGGCGGCCCGCCGGCCCGCCCCGGCCTGATGCGCACAGCCCCCGGCGAGGGCGCCCGGATCAAAACCGAGGTCTGGGCGATCCCCGCCACCAGTTTCGGAAGTTTCGTCGCCGGCATCCCCGCGCCTTTGGGCATCGGCACCGCGCGCCTCGCCGATGGCACCACGCCCAAAGGCTTCATCGTCGAGGCCGAAGGGCTGAAAGGCGCAAAAGACATCTCTGATTTCGGCGGCTGGCGGGCCTATATCGCCAGCCTCTCCCCCTGACCACCTGAGCGACAGACCCGCGAAAAGCGGGCGATCACCCCAAACCAACAGTGAGGAATTCTATGAAACTTGGACGCAGAGCCCTTCTGAAAGCCAGTATCGCCGCCAGCGCGCTTACCCTCGGCATGGGGCGCATGGCCTTTGCCGAAGGTGGGCCGATCAAGGTCGGCGTGCTGCATTCGCTTTCCGGCACGATGGCGATTTCAGAAACCACGCTGAAGGACACGGTCCTGATGATGGTGGCCGAACAGAACAAGAAAGGCGGCATTCTGGGCCGTCAGCTTGAGGCGGTGGTGGTCGACCCGGCCTCTGACTGGCCCCTGTTCGCGGAAAAGGCGCGGGAATTACTGACCGTGTCGAAAGTCGACGTGATGTTCGGCTGCTGGACCTCCGTTTCGCGCAAATCCGTGCTGCCGGTCATTGAGGAACTGAACGGCCTTCTGTTCTACCCGGTGCAATATGAGGGCGAGGAATCGTCGAAAAACGTCATCTATACCGGCGCCGCGCCGAACCAGCAGGCGATCCCGGCGACGGATTACTTCCTCGAAGAGCTCGGCATCGAGAAATTCGCGCTGCTCGGCACCGATTACGTCTATCCGCGCACCACCAACAACATCCTTGAGGCCTATCTGAAATCGAAAGGCATCGCGGCCGAAGACATCTTCGTCAACTACACCCCCTTCGGCCATTCCGACTGGTCGAAGATCGTGGCTGACGTTGTGGCACTTGGCGCGGACGGCAAGAAGGTCGGCGTGATTTCCACAATCAACGGCGATGCGAATATCGGCTTCTACAAAGAGCTCGCCGCCGCCGGCGTCACCGCCGACAAGATCCCCGTCGTCGCCTTCTCGGTCGGCGAAGAGGAACTCTCCGGCCTCGACACGACGAACCTTGTCGGCCATCTCGCCGCCTGGAACTATTTCGAAACCGCCGAAAGCCCGGCCAATGCCGAGTTCATCAAGGCCTGGAAGGCGTTTACCGGCGACGAAAAGCGCGTGACCAATGACCCGATGGAGGCGACGATGATCGGCTTCAATCTCTGGGTTCAGGCGGTGGAAAAGGCCGGCACCACGGCGGTCGATCCGGTCCTCGACGCGATTGTCGGGCTTGAGACGCCCAACCTCACCGGCGGCATGGCGAAACTGCTGCCGAACCACCACCTCACCAAGCCGGTGCTGATCGGCGAGATCCGCGCCGATGGCCAGTTCGACATCATCTCGCAGACCGGGCCGGTGCCGGGCGATGCCTGGACCGATTTTCTGCCGGAATCGGCGGTGCTCGACTCCGACTGGGTCGATCTGAAATGCGGCATGTACAATACCGAGACGAAAACCTGCGTCCAATTGCAGTCGAATTACTGATCCCTGACCGGTTTTACCACGCGGGAGGGCCGATCCCCGGCCCTCCCGCAGCCGCCCCGCAGCCGGATCTCCGTTCTATGCGCACCCTCTTCCTCCTCTTCGCCCTGTTGCTGGCGCTGACCCCGGCCCGCGCCCAGGCCGAAGGCAAAGCCGCCGCCGTCGTGCTGGACAATGCCGGTCAGGTCGCGAAACCCTCGCGGCAAAGCATCGGCCCGGTGATCGACGCGCTGGCTGCCTCGGGCGACCCGATGGCCGCCGAAATCCTTGCCGCCTGGGCGGAAAAGGGGCTCGCGCAGCGCAAATCCGATGGGGTGATCTTTCTGATCCGCCCGTCCGGGGATGGCTGGGCGCTCCGCGATCTGACCGGAGCGGAGGCCGGCATTGCCGCAAAAACCGACATGACCGAGCTGAAGCCGAATGCAGGTGTGCGCGGGTTGATCCAGACCGCTCTGGTGCAGTTCACCCTCGCGGACCCCGATCCTGCGCGCCGCGCCGAGGCGCTGACCGCCATCGCCCGCGATGCCAGCGCGGGTCACCTGGAACCGCTGCGAAACGCCATTCCAGGCGAGAGCAATCCCGTCCTTCTGGCGCAGAAACACCGGCTTGAACGCCTTCTGACCCTGCGTTTTGACCCTGACAGCGCCGCGCGCGTCAAAGCGATTGAAAGCTTCGGCGCCGATACCGGCCTCGACCTGCGCGCCGCGCTGACGCCCCTGACCACGACGAGGCGCGCCGCTTTCGACAGCCCGCCCCCTGCCGGCGCCAATATCGCGCGCGCACTGATCCCGGGCACGGATATTCCCGCCGAAGAGGCCTGGGATATCCTGATCGCCGCCGGCGCCGCGCCGGAACGACTGAGCGTCAAAACCGCCCGCGACGCACTGATCGCCAATATCGCGAATGGCGAGGTCGGCGGTGTGAAACTGGCCGCGCTGAACGATCAGGCCGCCCGCGACCGCGCCTATACCGCGCTGGAAGCGGCCGGCGCCGTCCCCCCTGCCGCCACCGAAGACGAGGTCGCCGCCACTCTGGCCCGCTATCACTTCTACGACCTCTATACCGAGCCCGAGCCCGCCGTCACCACCGCCGCAAGCGCCGCGCTGAGTGCCATTTCCACCCGCGTCGGCGCCATGCAGGCCGCCGATCTGGCGCTGGACGCGGTCTCGCTCGCCTCGATCTATTTCCTCGCCGCCATCGGCCTCGCCATCACTTTCGGCGTGATGGGGGTGATTAATATGGCGCATGGCGAATTCATCATGATGGGCGCCTATACCGGATATGTGGTGCAGCTGATCATCCCCGACTACACAATCTCGATCATCGTCGCCCTGCCTATGGCCTTCGCGGTCACCTTCGCCGCAGGCGTCGCAATGGAGCGGCTGGTGATCCGCCATCTCTACAAACGCCCGCTTGAGACGCTGCTTGCAACCTTTGGCATCTCGATCGCGCTGCAACAGCTGGCCAAGAATATCTTCGGAACCCAGGCCCGCCCGCTGACCGCGCCCGCCTGGCTCGACGGTCAGCTCGCCTTCAACGACATCATCGCCATCAGCTATATCCGCATCGCGATCTTCGTCCTCGCCACCCTGTTCCTTTGCTTCATCCTTTTCGTGATGAAACGCACCCGCCTCGGGCTCGAAGTCCGCGCCGTCCAGCAAAACCGCAACATGGCCGCCTCGATGGGCATCAATCCCGACCGCATCAATATGCTGACCTTCGGCCTCGGCTCCGGCATCGCGGGCATCGCGGGCGTCGCCATAGGACTTTTCGCGAAAGTCACCTCAGAACTGGGCAATGACTATATCGTCCAAAGCTTTATGACCGTCGTGGTCGGAGGCGTCGGGAATATCTGGGGCACGCTGGCCGGCGCCGCGCTGATCGGCACGCTGCAAAAGGGCATCGAATGGCTGAACCCTTCGAACACCCTCGCCGCGCAAACCTGGATGATCCTCTTCATCATCCTCTTCATCCAGTTCCGCCCCAGAGGCATCATCGCCCTCAAAGGCCGCGCCGCAGGAGACTGACCATGTTCCGCATCGCCTTCCCCGCCCTGGCCCAAACCTGTCTTCTTTCATCTGTCCCTAAATATCCCGCGGGGGGTCCGGGGGGCGCGAAGCCCCCCGCGCGCAACGCCAGCCAAAAAGCGCAGCGCCAGCCATGAAACACAGCTTCTTCGCCAAAAACCCCTCGGTTCTGCTCTTCCTCGCCTGCCTCGCGCTTTTCACCATCGCAGTGACCGTCATGTCCGAGGCCTGGGGGCTTTCGCTGATCCCCACTTCCTTCGTCAAAACGCTGGGCAAGACGCTGTGCCTTTGCCTCGTTGCGCTGGCGATGGATCTGATCTGGGGGTTCACCGGTATCCTATCGCTCGGCCACATGGCGTTTTTTGCGATTGGCGGCTATATGATCGGCATGTGGCTGATGTATGCTAGGACCGAGGAAATCGTCATCCTCAGCCTCGCAAACAGCCCGCTTCCCGCCACCCCTGAGGAGATCCGCCAGGGCATCACCAGCCAGATCTTCGGCGTGGTCGGCTCGTCTGAACTGCCCCCGATCTGGAGCTTCGCCCATAGCCTGCCGCTGCAACTCCTGCTGGTGCTGCTGGTCCCCGGCCTGCTGGCGCTGGTCTTCGGCTGGCTCGCCTTCCGCTCCCGCGTCACCGGTGTCTATCTCTCGATCCTGACCCAGGCGATGACGCTGACGCTGGCGCTCTGGCTCTTCCAGAACGATTCCGGTCTCAGGGGCAATAACGGGCTGTCCGGGCTGCAAAACATCCCCGGCCTCGGCCAGACCAGCCAGGATGTAATCTCGATCTGGCTCTTCCTCGCCTCCGCTCTCGCCCTCGCGCTCGGCTATCTGCTGCTGAGCAGCATCACCTCCGGCAAATTCGGCTCTGTGATCCGCGCCATCCGCGATGACGAGACCCGCATGCGCTTTCTGGGCTATCCGGTCGAGAGCTATAAACTCTTCGTCTTCACCCTCGCCGCCCTGATCGCCGCCATCGCCGGTGCGCTCTATTATCCGCAGGCCGGCATCATCAACCCGGCCGAGCTTGCCCCCATCGCCTCGATCTATCTCGCGGTCTGGGTGGCGATCGGCGGGCGGGGGCAACTCTGGGGCGCGGTGCTGGGCGCGGCGCTGGTCTCGCTCCTGTCGTCCTGGTTCACCGGAGGCCGCGCGCCCGATCTGCCTCTGGGCTTTTACACCATCAAATGGGTGGACTGGTGGCTGATCCTGCTGGGGCTCGGCTTCGTCTGCGTCACCCTCTTCGCACCCCAGGGCCTCGCGGGCCTGTTGCAACGCCTCGCCGGTCCCCTCACGCCCCGTCGCGGCGGTGCGCCGCTCGGCCCCGATCCGGGAGCCCTCCAGGAAAAAGAGGCCCGCGAATGACTGGCCAAACAACTGGCGCCACGCTTCTCGAAGCTTCCGGCCTGTCGGTCACATTCGATGGCTACAGGGCGATCCGCAACCTATCCTTCGCCATTGGCGAGCGGGAGCTGCGCGCGATCATCGGCCCCAATGGCGCCGGCAAGACCACATTCATGGATATCATCACCGGCAAGACCCGCCCCGATGAGGGTCGCGTTCTGTGGGGACCGCTCTCGCGTTCTCTCCTGGCGATGAACGAGGCCCAGATCGCCCGCATCGGCATCGGGCGCAAATTCCAGCGCCCCACCGTCTTCGAAGACCAGACCGTCCGGGAAAATCTGATCATGGCGCTGAAGGCCCCGCGCAGCCCCTTCGCCGTACTGCGCTGGAAACCCCGCCGCCCCGATCTCGACCGCACAGAGACCCTGGCCACGCAGGTCGGTCTCGGCCAGGCGCTCTCGCGCAAATCCGGCGAACTCAGCCATGGCCAGAAACAATGGCTGGAAATCGGCATGTTGCTGGCGCAGGAGCCGAAACTCCTCCTCGTTGACGAACCCGCTGCTGGCATGACCCTGGCCGAGCGCGAACAGACCACCACCCTTCTCACCGAACTCGCGAAAACCCGCGCCGTGGTGGTGGTCGAACATGACATGGAATTCGTGCGCCGCCTCAACTGCCGCGTCACCGTCCTGCATGAGGGCTCCGTCCTCGCCGAAGGCTCCCTCGATCACGTCACCGCCAACCCCCAGGTGATCGAGGTCTATCTTGGCCGCTGATCCCCTTTCATCTGTCCTTAAATATCCCGGGGGGTCCGGGGGGCTGGCCCCCCGCGCCCGGCCCGCCGGAAAGCACGAGCGCCCATGCTGAAAACCGAAAACCTCACCCTCCATTACGGCGGCTCGCAGATCCTCTACGGGCTGAATATCGAGGCGCTGGCCGGTCAGGTCACCTGCATCATGGGCACCAATGGTGTCGGCAAAACCTCGCTTTTCCGCGCGCTTTCAGGCTGGCATCCGCGCTCGGGCGGCAAGGTCATTCTGGATGGCGAGGAAATCGGGCGGGTGCCCGCCCAGGCGATGGCCCGCAAAGGCCTCGGCTATGTGCCGCAGGGCCGCATGATCTTCCCGCTGCTCTCCGTGCGGGAAAACCTGGAGACCGCCTTCGCGCTTTTGCCGAAATCTGAACACCGCATCCCGGATGAGACATTCGAGCTGTTCCCGATCCTGAAAGACTTCCTCCACCGGCGCGGTGGCGACCTGTCCGGCGGCCAGCAACAGCAGCTCGCCATTGCCCGCGCCATGATCATGCGTCCGAAAGTGCTGCTGCTTGATGAGCCGACCGAGGGCATCCAGCCCAATATCATCCAGCAGATCGGCAGGGTGATCGACTATCTGCGGCAAAAGGGCGATATGGCGATCCTCCTGGTCGAGCAATATTTCGATTTCGCCTATGGGCTCGCCGACCGTTTCTATGTCCTGAAACGTGGCACCATCGCACTGGAGGGCGAAAAATCCGCCCTCTCGCGTGAGACATTACGCGCCACTGTCTCGGTCTGAGCCCTAAAAAAACTCAGCCCGGAAAAACCGGGCCCGGAAATGGAAACGGGCCCCGAAGGGCCCGTTTCCTGTCTCACTCGCCTCCGCCAAGGCTGTGGACATACCAGCTGACCGCGCGGATATCGGCCTCAGACAGCCGCCCCGCCCAGTCGGGCATCACACCAAAGCGCGCATTGTTCACCGAATAGGCGATCGCCTCGCGCGAGCCGCCGTAAAGCCAGACCGCATCGGTCAGATTGGGCGCGCCCTGTTCGCGGTCGCCCTTGCCGGTTGCCATATGGCAGGACGCGCAATTTTCCGCGAAAACCGTCTCCCCGGCAGAGGCCAGCGTGGCGTCATGCTCCTGGCCCGAGAGCTGCAACACATATTCGACCACCTCGGCGACCTGCGGCTTTTCAAGCAGCTGGTCCTTACCGAAAGCCGGCATCTGGCTGTAACGCGCATCGGCATCGGTCGTGTTGCGGATACCATGGCTGACGGTCTGGTGGATCGCCTCCATCGTGCCGCCCCAGAGCCAGTCATCATCCAGCAGGTTCGGATAACCAAGGCTCTGCACCCCCGCCGCACCGGCGCCGTGGCACTGGACGCAATTGGTGCGGAAGACTGCGGCGCCGGCATTTTCGGCAAAGGCCGCAAGCTCGGGATCGCCGCCGATCGCATTCAGATCGGTTTCGACCAGCTTGTTGCGGATGCCGGCATTTCTCTCGTTCCAGTCGGCGATCTCGGCCGCGACATTGGCACGTTCATTGTTGCCGATCACGCCCTGGGTTGCCTGGGTCAGCAGGGGCCAGGCCGGATAGGCGATGGTATAGCCGATGCCCCAGACGATGGTGACATAGAACACCCAGACCCACCAGCGCGGCATCGGATTGTCATATTCCTGGATCCCGTCCCATTCATGGCCGGTGGTCGGAACTTCATGCTCGACCTTTGTAATCTTCCTGGCGCACATGGATCACGCCTCCGTCCGCTGGCTGTTACGGGGATCCGCAGGATCGCCTGCGGGGCGGTCCTCATTGCGGAAGATCGAGCTGGCAATGTCCTCATGCGTCTTCTTCGAGCCGGGCCGAAAGGCCCAGAGCCCGATGCCGACAAACACCAGGAACATGAACAACAGGCCCCAGCTGTCGGCAGTTGCGCGCAGGAAAGTATAGAGTTCCATTCCTTGCCCCTCCTCAGCGTGCCGGATCCGGGGTGAAGGTCGAGAAATCGACCATCGTGCCCAGGACCTGCATATAGGCGATCAGCGCATCCATTTCGGTGATCTTCGACGAACCGTCGAAGTTCCGCACATTCACCGCGCGGCCAAAAGCGGCCTCGCCATAGCGCTCTTCGAGACCCGAACTGTCGGCATCCGGGTTGGCCTGGGCCAGGAAATCGGCCTGGGCATTGGCGATCATGTCATCGGTGTAAGGCACACCCACGATGCGGCTGGTTTCCAGCATATCGGCGATATATTTGCCGTCGATCACCCGGTTTTTCAGGAAGCCATAGGGCGGCATCAGGCTTTCCGGCACCACCTGTTTGGCATCGGTAAAGTGATCCACATGCCATTCATCCGAATAGCGCCCGCCGACCCGTGCCAGATCCGGTCCGGTGCGTTTGGAACCCCATTGGAACGGCTTGTCATAGATCGACTCTGCCGCCAGAGAATAGTGACCGTAACGGGTCACCTCATCGCGCATCGGGCGGATCATCTGGCTGTGACAGCCATAGCAGCCCTCATTCTTGTAGATCTGCGCGCCCGCCAGTTCGAGAGGGGTGTAGGGGCGAACCCCCTCCACCTTCTCGATGGTGTTTTCCAGGTAGAAGAGCGGCACGATCTGCACGAGGCCCCCGATGGTCACCACCAGGAAAGCCAGCACCATCAAAAGTGTCGCGTGGGTTTCGATTTTCTTATGTTTGTCGAGAATGGACATTTAACCCTCGCTCACTCGGCCGGAATGGCGTTGTTGGCATTGACGGGGGCTTTCGCCTCCTGCCCCCGGACGGTCATCCAGAGGTTCCAGCACATGATCAGCGCGCCGCTCATATAGAGAAGGCCACCCAGCACCCGCACCACGTTCATCGGGTATTTGGCCCCGACGGTGTCGGCGAAGGCGTTGACGAGGAAGCCATTCGCGTCGACTTCGCGCCACATCAGGCCTTCCATGATCCCCGAGACCCAAAGCGCCGAGGCGTAGAGGACGATCCCGATGGTCGCCAGCCAGAAGTGCCAGGACACAAGGGCAAGGCTGTAGAGGCGCTCGCGGTTCCAAAGTTTCGGCACAAGGTAGTAAAGTGCGCCGAAGGTGATCAGCCCGTTCCAGCCAAGCGCGCCGGAATGGACGTGCCCGATGGTCCAGTCGGTATAATGCGACAGCGAGTTGACGGCTTTGATCGACATCATCGGCCCTTCAAAGGTCGCCATGCCGTAGAAGCCGATGGCCACAACCATCATCCGCAGAACGGGGTCGGTGCGCAGCTTGTCCCATGCGCCCGAAAGCGTCATCAGACCGTTGATCATGCCACCCCAGCTCGGCATCCACAGGATGATCGAGAACACCATGCCAAGGGTCGAGGCCCATTCCGGCAGCGCGGTGTAATGCAGGTGGTGCGGACCGGCCCAGATATAAAGGAAGATCAGCGCCCAGAAGTGGATGATCGACAATTTATACGAATAGACAGGACGCTCGGCCTGTTTCGGCACAAAGTAATACATCATGCCGAGGAAACCTGCGGTCAGGAAGAAGCCCACCGCGTTATGGCCATACCACCACTGGATCATGGCATCCTGCACACCGCCGGTGACCTGGATCGAGGTCGAGCCGAAGATCGAGACGGGCACCGCCATATTGTTCACAATATGCAGCATCGCGATGGTGATGATGAAGCCGAGATAGAACCAGTTCGCCACATAGATATGCGGCTCTTTGCGCTTCATCACGGTGCCGGCATAGACGGCCAGGAAGGCCACCCAGACGACGGTGATCAGGATGTCGACATGCCAGGGCATCTCGGCATATTCCTTGGCCTGGCTTGCGCCGAAGACATAGGAGGTTGCCGCCAGCACGATGATCAGCTGCCAGCCCCAGAACACGAACCAGGCGAGATTGCCGCCCCAGAGCCGTGTCGCACAGGTGCGCTGCACAACGTAAAAGGCGGTACAGATCAGCGCGTTGCCACAAAAGGCAAAAATCACCGCCGAGGTGTGCAGCGGGCGCAGACGTCCAAAGTTGCCAACACCTTGCAGGAATTCAAAGTTCAGCCAGGGCCAGGCCAGCTGGCTCGCGATGACCACGCCGATCAGAAAGCCCACGATGCCCCAGAAGGCGGTGGCGATCACGCCGGCACGGACAACGCCGTCCATATATTCGTTCTTGTTGATGACCTTCGGTTCACCGACGCCGCGCAGCACCACCACGAAGGTGATGGCGGCGGCCAGCATGACCGTGATCGCATTGATCTGATAGGCCAGATCGCGCGCGAAATTGGCCGCGATGGCGGCAAGAACCGCTATCAGGCCAAGCGCGATCAGTTTGACGTAATCCCACATAAGGCGTTCCCTCGTCTTATATCCTCGGCGACTGAGCGGGGTTGGTTCCCCTCTGACAGACTCCGGACTGTCTGCATTGTGCTATAGTCCGGCGACACGCGCCTTGATCTGCGTCAACACGTCCTGGTCTTGCGGCATGTTGCCGCGCGCGAAAATTTGACCTCAATCAAAGCGGAACCGTGGCTGCCGCCCTAGCGTTCTGATTGTGGATGAACCTCCGAACACCCTGCGGGATATGGATCATGGCCTATAAATCGCTTCTCACCATTGCCGGCCCGGATGCCGGCACGCGCATGGCGGTCGATGCCAGCGCAACGCTCGCGCTTGCGATGGATGCGCATCTGGAGACGCTGGCGCTCGGGATCGACCGGTCGCAGCTGGGATATGCCTATGTCGGCACCGGGGCGGTGATCATGCAGGTCGCGATGGAGCGGGCGGCCGAAGAGGCGGCGGCGCGCGAGAAAGAGCTGCGCGCGGCCCTTGATGCCCAGGGCCAGGATCTGCGCTGGTCGCTTGATTCGGCGGTCTGCCAGCTGGGCGCCCTGGGAGAGCTGGTCGGCGCCCGCGCCCGCTACAGCGATCTGGTGGTGCTGCCGCAGCCCTATGGCGACGGCCAGGGCGCCGAAGGCGAGGCCGTGCTGGAGGCCGCTTTGTTCGACGGCTCGGCCCCGGTGCTGGTGCTGCCGGAATCCGGCCTGGCATCGGCCTGGCCCAAACGCATCGTGCTGGCCTGGAATCAAGGCCGCGAGGCGATGGTGGCGGCGCGGCGCGCTTTGCCCTTCCTCAAACGGGCCGAACAGGTGGTGATCACCGTGGTCGACCCTTCGGCCTATGGGCCCGAGCGCTCAGACCCCGGTGGCAGCCTCTGCCAGCTCCTGGTGCGCCATGGCGTCAGGGCCGAGGTCTCGGTGCTGGCGCGCACCCTGCCGCGCGTCTCGGATGTGCTGGCGCGGCAATGCCAGGATATAGGCGCCGGGATGCTGGTGATGGGGGCTTACGGCCATTCCCGTTTCCGCGAGGCGATCCTGGGCGGTGCCACCCGCAATATGCTGGAAAGCGCCGAAGTGCCTGTTTTCATGGCTCATTGAAGGCATAAGCAGGCGGGTGACGCAAAGCCGCCCGCTCAGCGCCGCTCACCCGAGGCCGGGTAGACGCCGAGGATATCCAGCTCGGTGGTGAAATAGCGCAACTCTTCCAGCGCGCGGGCCAGAGGCGGATCTTCGGGATGCCCCTCGACATCGGCGTAAAAGGCGGTGGCGGTGAAATGGCCACCGACCATATAACTTTCCAGCTTGGTCATGTTGACGCCATTGGTGGCAAAACCACCCAATGCCTTGTAAAGCGCCGCCGGGATGTTCCTGACCTGGAACACAAAGGTCGTGACCATCCTGGAAGCCCGGCGCCGATGGTCAGGCTCGCGGCTCATCACCAGAAAGCGGGTGGTGTTGTTGGCGTGATCCTCGATATGGCGGGCCAGCACATCCAGCCCGTAGATCCCCGCCGCCAGCTCGCTGGCCAGCGCGGCATGGGCCGGATCACCGGCCTCCGCCGCCTCACGCGCGGCTTTCGCATTGTCCGAGCTGATCACGCCACGAATTCTGTGTTTCTTCAGGAAACCGGCGCATTGCGGCAGGATCACCACATGGCCATGCGCCTCGCGCACATCCCCGACCTTCGCACCTTTGACGCCCAGCAGATTCACATGCACCCGCACGAAAGTCTCGTCGATGATATGGAGGCCGGAATTCGGAAGCAGGCTGTGAACATCGGCCACCCGGCCATAGGTCGAGTTCTCGACCGCCAGCATCCCCAGCTCTGCCCGACCGTCACGAACAGATTCGACCACCTCCTCAAAAGTGCCGCAAGGCAGCACCGCCATCCCCGGCCGTGCCTGCTCGCAGGCCTGATGTGAATAGGCGCCGGGCTCTCCCTGAAAGGAAATCAGGCCGGATCCGGTGTCGGCGACTGGTGCGGACATGGCATGAACTCCTGAAAAATCGCGGGTTTCGCGCCGCAGAGGCGATTGGTCGCGCTCCTACACCTTGCAAGGCATACAGGGAAGCGGCTAATACCCGTGAAGACGACCAAGGGATGCGTTCGACATGTTCGACACAATGACGATGACCAAGGCGACCGGAGCTGTCTGTGGAGCGCTTCTCGTGCTTCTGCTGGGCGGTTGGGCTGCGTCTTCGCTTTACAACACTGAGCCGCCTGGCGGCGGCCATGGGGAAGAGGTTGCCCAGGCCTATACGATCGACACCGGTGCAGCCGCCGGCGGCGAGGAAACGGCCGAAGTGGTCGATATAGCCGCATTGATGGCCGCCGCTGATCCCGCCAAGGGCGAGAAGGTCTTCAACAAATGCAAGGCCTGCCACAAACTGAATGGTATCGACGGCACAGGCCCGCATCTGAACGGCGTGGTTGATCGTGAAATTGCCAGCATAGCGGGCTTTGCCTATTCCTCCTCGATGGCAGAACATGCCGGCACCCCGTGGTCGCCCGAGGCACTGGACGCCTTCCTGAAGGCACCCAAGGCTTTTGCGTCCAATACCAAAATGTCCTTCGCCGGCCTGCCGAAACAGGATGAGCGGATCAACCTGATCGCCTATCTGCAGCAGCAGAACTGACGCCCTCCACCAGGCGGGGAAAAATACCGCTGAAATTCCCGGCCGCACCGCCTGGTGCGGCCTTTTTCATGGCCCTCATGCCGGGGTAACGCATTCGCGCCTTTCCCCGCGCCTTTCCTCGCTTTAGCATTGCAGACCGGAGCGGACAGAAACCGGAGGATCGAATGGCGGCAGCGGCGGATCGCAAGGGCAAACGGGGCGACGACAGGAGCCGGATGGCGGGCGGCAGGGTCGCAACCAGCACCGGGGATGTCTCCCGCTTCTCGCGGATGCGGGCCTTTCTGCTGACCGGAGCGCTGTCGCTTGCCGCGGCGCTGGCAACTGCGCAGGCACTGCGCGCGCAGGAGACCACCACCGCCCCCGGGACCCCGCCCGAAGCCACGCCGGAACCCGCAGATAACAGCATCCCCGGAGGCGAGGCCGGAGTGATCGTCTCGCATGGGATCGCCACGTTCAACTCCGACACGCTGCTGCATCCGGCGGATATGACCCACCTGCCCTATGTGAACCCCAATGCCCCGAAGGGCGGCGAAATCAGCATGCAGGCCGTGATGGACGGCTATGATTCGATGAACCCCTTCTCGGTCAAGGGCCGGGCCGCCCAGGGCGCTGCGATGATGCTCGAGGGGATCCTGACCGGCACCGCCGATGAGATCGGCTCGGCCTATTGCCTCATGTGCACCACGATGGAATATCCCGAGGATCGCTCCTGGGTGATCTTCAACCTGCGCGATGATGTACGCTTTTCCGATGGCTCGCAGCTGACCGCCGATGATGTGGCGTTTTCCTACAATCTCTTCCTGACCAAGGGTCTTGCCGAATTCCGCCCGCAGCTTGAGGCCCAGGTCGCCTCGGTCGAGGTGATGGGCCCGTATAAGGTGAAATTCACCTTCCGCGAAGGCGTACCAAGCCGCCATCTGCCCGCGCTGGTCGGCGGGCTGCCGGTGCTGTCAAAGGCCGATTACGAGGCAAAGGGCATGGATCTTGAGGAAAGCTCGATGACCCCCTTCCTCGGCACCGGCGCCTATGTGCCGCAGCCGTCGAGAAGCCCGACCTCGATCAGCTACCGGCGCAATCCGGATTACTGGGCACAGGATCTGCCCTTCGGCAAGGGCATGAACAATTACGACGTGATCCGCTACGAATATTTCGCCGAGGCCAATGCCGGGTTCGAGGGCTTCAAGGGCGGAGCCTATACGTTCCGCATCGAGAATGTCGCGAAACAATGGTCCGAGAACTACAACTTCCCGGCCGTGACGAATGGCACGGTAAAGAAAGAGACCCTGCCGCAGGAAGGCGTCTCGAATGGCCAGTCCTGGGTCTTCAACCTGCGCCGCGAGATCTGGCAGGATGCGCGCGTCCGTGAGGCGGTGTCGATCCTGTTCAACTTCGAATGGAGCAACCACACCCTGTTCTATGGCCGTTATGAGCGGATCAATTCCTTCTGGGAGAATTCCTGGCTGGAAGCCGAAGGCGCGCCTTCGCCGGAAGAGGTGGCGCTGCTCACGCCGCTGGTCGATGAGGGGCTGCTGCCCGCCTCGATCCTGACCGATGAGCCCTATATGCAACCCGTCTCGCGCGCCGACCGTCAGGCCGACCGCAAGGCATTGCTCAGGGCCTCGGAACTGCTGGACGAGGCCGGATGGGAGCCGGGGTCTGACGGCATGCGCCGCAACGCAAAGGGCGAAGTGCTGAAACTTGAATTCCTCGACGACAATCCGACCTTTGAAAAGGTGCTGGCGCCCTTTGTCGAAAACCTGCGCGATGTGGGCATTGATGCCAGCCTGAACCTGATCGATTCCGCGCAATACGAGGTGCGGACCCGCAACCCGGAATATAATTTCGACGTCACCAACACCTTCTTTGTGTTCGATTATTTTCCCGATTCCGGGCTGAAACAATGGCTGGGCTCGGCCGAGGCCAATGTCTCGGTCAGGAACCTTGCCGGTTTGCAGGATCCGGCCGTCGACCGGCTGATCGAGGTGATCATGGCCGCGCAGTCGCGCGATGATGTCACCACAGCGGTTCGGGCGCTGGACCGGGTGCTGCGCGCCGACAAATTCCGCATCCCGATGTGGCACAAGCCGGAATCCTGGGTCGCCTATTACGACATGTATGAGCACCCGGCCGAATTGCCGCCCTATTCCACGGGAGAGCTGAGCTGGTGGTGGGTCAACCCGGAAAAAGCCGCCGCGCTGAAGGCCAGCGGCGCGCTGCGGCAGTGACCGTTACTCCAACCGATCTCTGAACGAACAGGCAGGACGACCTTGGGCGCCTATATTCTGCGACGGCTGTTACTGGTAATTCCGACTCTGTTCGGCATCATGCTGATCAATTTCGCCCTGACCAATGTGGTGCCGGGCGGGCCGCTTGACCAGATCGAGGCGCGGCTGCAGGGCTCGGGCGATGCGGTAGCGGGAATCAGCGGCGCGGGTGGCGATGCCGGCACCGGCGACACCGGGCAATCGGGCTATACCGGGGCCCAGGGCCTGTCGCCTGAGTACCGCGCCCAGCTTGAGGAACAGTTCGGCTTTGCCCGCATCATCTGCGAAGAGGGCTTCTCCGGCCGCCGTTCTACCGCCAACCCGGCCTGCGAGAAGGAAATGATTCCCTTCTGGGAGCGTTTCGGCATTATGATGTGGAATTATGCCCGCTTTGACTTTGGCGAAAGCTATTTCCGCAAAATCTCGGTCGTCGATCTGATCATCGAGAAAATGCCGGTCTCGATCACGCTGGGCCTGTGGTCGACGCTGATCGCCTATCTCATCTCGATCCCGCTGGGGATCCGCAAGGCGGTCAAAGACGGCTCTTCCTTCGACACCTGGTCCTCGGGGATCATCATCGCGGCCTATGCGATACCGGGGTTCCTGTTTGCGATCCTGTTGATGGTTCTGTTCGCAGGCGGCACCTATTGGCAATGGTTCCCGCTCAGGGGGCTGACCTCGGATAACTGGGACAGCCTTTCGTGGTTCGGCAAGATCAGGGATTATCTCTGGCATATCACCCTGCCGGTCACGGCGCAGCTGATCGCCAGTTTCGCCACGCTGACCTTGCTGACGAAGAACAGCTTCCTTGACGAGATCCGCAAGCAATATGTGATGACCGCCCGTGCCAAGGGCCTTTCCGAACGGCGCGTCCTTTACCGCCATGTCTTCCGCAATGCGATGCTGATCGTGATCGCGGGCTTCCCGGCCCTGTTCCTCGGGGTCTTCTTCGGCTCTTCGCTGATCATCGAGATGATCTTCACCCTGGACGGGCTGGGCCTGCTGCTCTACCGCGCCACGGTCGAGCGCGATTTCGCGGTGATGTTCGGCACGCTTTTCGCCTTTGGCCTGATCGGGCTGGTGGTGGGGATCCTGTCGGATCTGATGTATGTGCTGGTCGATCCCCGCATTGATTTCTCGAAGAGGGCGGGCTGATGGCACTTTCGCCGCTGAACCAGCGCCGCTGGCGTAATTTCAAGGCCAATAAACGGGCCTTCTGGTCGCTGATCCTGTTTTCGGTGCTTTATCTCCTCTCGCTTGGCGCCGAGCTGGTGGCGAATGACAAGCCGCTGCTGGTGCGCTACCAGGGCGCGTATTACACGCCGTTCCTCAGCTTTTACCCCGAAAGTGCCTTTGGCGGCGTGCTGAGGACCGAGGCGAAATACCGCCAGCCCGAGGTGCAATGCCTGATTATGACCGGCGGCAATGAGGAATGCGATTACGATACCGAAGCCGTAATGGCCGAGCTGGAAGAGAAAGGCACCGTGCTGGGCGAGCCGGCACAGAAAGGCTGGATCCTCTGGCCGCCGATCCCCTATCAATACAACACCATCGTGGATACCGGCGGCCGGGCGCCCGCAGGCCCCACCCCTCAGAACTGGCTGGGCACCGATGATGCCAGCCGCGATGTGCTGGCGCGGGTGATCTATGGCTTCCGCCTTTCGGTTACTTTCGCGCTGATCGTCACGGCGCTGAACGCGGTTTTCGGCATCGCGGCCGGCGCGGTCCAGGGCTATTTCGGCGGCAAGACCGACCTCATCTTCCAGCGCGTGATCGAGCTCTGGGGTTCGATCCCCTCGATCTATGTCATCATCATCCTGACCGCGATCTGGGCGAAAAGCTTCTGGCTGATGGTGTTCCTTCTGGTGCTGTTCGGCTGGACGGGTCTGGTGGGCGTCGTGCGGGCCGAATTCCTGCGCGCGCGGAATTTCGAATATGTGCGGGCGGCGCGGGCGCTTGGCGTGCCCGACATCCAGATCATGTTCCGCCATATGCTGCCGAATGCGATGGTCGCCACGCTGACCATGCTGCCCTTCATGGTCACCGGCACCATCGGCACGCTCGCCATGCTCGACTACCTGGGCTTTGGCCTGCCCTTGTCGGCGCCCTCCCTTGGCCAGCTGTCGCGCCAGGCCCAGGCCAATCTGCAATCGCCGCATCTGGCCTTTGTGTCGTTCTTTACCTTTGCCATCATGCTCACGCTGCTGATCTTCATCTTTGAAGGCATCCGTGACGCATTCGACCCCAGAAAGACCTTCCGATGAGCGTGCTTGACGTCAAGGATCTGCGCGTCAGCTTTGCCCAGGACGGCCGTTTGATCGAGGCGGTGAAGGGGGTTTCCTTTTCCGTGGCCAAGGGCGAGACGGTGGCCCTGGTCGGTGAAAGCGGCTCGGGGAAATCCGTCACCGCGCTGTCGACGGTGCGGCTGCTCGCGGATAATGCCACGGTCACTGGCACCGTCTCCTGGCAGGGCCGCGACATCGCTAAGCTCTCCGAGCCAGAGCTGCGCCAGATCCGGGGCGACGATATCAGCTTCATCTTCCAGGAGCCGATGACCTCCCTGAACCCGCTCCACACCATCGAGCGGCAGATCACCGAAAGCCTGGAGCTGCACCAGGGGTTGCGCGGGGCCAAAGCGCGGGCGCGGGTGATTGAGCTTTTGACCAAAGTGGGCATTCGCGACCCTGAAAGCCGGCTGAACGCCTGGCCGCATCAGCTTTCGGGCGGTCAGCGGCAGCGGGTGATGATCGCGATGGCGCTGGCAAATGGGCCAGAGTTGCTGGTCGCCGACGAGCCGACCACCGCGCTCGACGTGACGATCCAGAAGCAGATCCTCGAATTGCTGGCCGAGCTGAAGGCGTCAGAGGGGCTGAGCCTCTTGTTCATCACCCATGACCTGAACATCGTGCGCCGCATCGCCGACCGGGTCTGTGTGATGCAAAACGGTGTCATCGTCGAACAGGGGCCGGCGGCTGAGGTCTTTGCCAATCCGCAGCATCCCTATACGCAAAAGCTCCTTGCCGCCGAGGCCAGCGGCAGCCCCGGGCCAGTGGCCGCAGACGCGCCGGAAGTGGTGCGGTCCGAGCATCTGAAAGTCTGGTTCCCGATCACCAAAGGCTTTCTCCAGCGCACCGTCGGCCATGTGAAGGCGGTCAATGACGCCAATGTCTCGGTCCGCGCCGGTGAGACGCTGGGAATCGTCGGCGAAAGCGGCTCGGGCAAGACGACACTGGCGCTGGCGCTGATGCGGCTGATCGGCTCTGAAGGGCCGGTTTTCTATATGGGCAAGGATATCACCCGGCTGCGTGGCCAGGGGTTGCGCGATCTGCGCCGCGATATGCAGATCGTGTTCCAGGACCCGTTCGGCAGTCTCTCGCCCCGGATGACGGCAGAGCAGATCATCGCCGAGGGCCTTGGCGTCCACGGGGTGGAGCCAGGCCGCAACCGCCGCGATATGGTGGCGGAAATCATGCAGGAGGTCGGGCTGGACCCTGCAACGATGACCCGCTACCCGCATGAGTTCTCGGGCGGTCAGCGGCAGCGGATCGCCATCGCCCGCGCCATGATCCTGCGCCCGAAACTCGTTGTGCTGGACGAGCCGACCTCGGCGCTGGATATGACGGTGCAGGTGCAGATCGTCGATCTCCTGCGCGGGCTGCAACAGAAATGGGGGCTGGCCTATATCTTCATCAGCCATGACCTGCGGGTGATCCGCGCGATGTCGCATAAGGTGATGGTGATGCGGGCGGGTGATGTGGTCGAATCCGGCCCGACCGAACAGATTTTTCAGCGCCCCGCCAGCGATTACACCCGCACCCTGATGGAGGCCGCTTTCGGCGAGCTGCGTGTCACGGCCGAGGAGGCCGCACGTTGAAGATCCTTTTCGTCCATCAGAATTTCCCCGGCCAGTTCCCGCATCTGGCGCCAGAGCTGGTCCGGCGCGGCCATGATTGCCGGGCGCTGACCGATCAGGTGAATGACCGCCAGACCAGGATTCCGACCTGGCGCTACAAATTCACCCCCGAGGTGATCGACCCGCGCGTCACGCGGCTGGGGCGCAATTACACCACCCATTCCGACCGCGCCGTGGTGGCTGCCCGCGCGGCGATCGCCATCCGCGACCGCGAGGGCTTCTCGCCGGATCTGATCATCGGCCATTCCGGTTGGGGCGAGACGTTGTTTCTGAAAGAGGTCTGGCCGGCGGCCAAACTGCTGGTCTATTCGGAATTCTATTATCGCGGCACCGGCCAGGATGTGGGTTTCGACCCGGAATTCTCGCCCGGCGGCTTCGACCAGGTGATGATCGCCCAGGGCCGCGCCGCGCATCTGTGCCAGTCGCTGATCCATGCCGACCGGGGCATGACGCCGACCCTGTGGCAGGCCTCGACCCTGCCGGCGGCCTTGCGCCCTATGGTCGATGTGATTTTCGACGGCGTTGATACCGATACCGTCCGCCCCGATCCGGGGGCGCGCTTCACCACGCCTTCGGGCCAGGTTCTGCGCGCCGGGGATGAGGTGTTGACCTTCGTGAACCGCAATCTGGAGCCTTATCGCGGCTATCATGTCTTTATGCGGATGCTGCCGCGCCTGATGCGCGAGCGCCCGAATGCCCAGGTGGTGATCGTCGGCGGTGACGAGGTCAGCTATGGCGCGGCCCCGAAGGATGCCAGGGGCTGGAAGGATGTCATCCTGAATGAGGTGAGGGACCGGCTGGATATGTCCCGCATCCATTTCACCGGCAAACTGCCCTATGCCGATTACCTCAGGCTGATGCAGGTCAGCCGGGCGCATGCCTATCTGACCTATCCATTCGTGCTGTCCTGGTCGATGGTCGAGGCGATGGCGGCGGGCGCCCTTGTGGTGGGCTCGCGCACGGCGCCGGTCGAAGAGATGATCCGCCATGGCGAGACCGGGCTGCTGGTGGATTTCTTCGACCAGAAGGCCTGGGCGCGGCAATTGGCGGAATGCCTGGCAGAGCCAGAGCGGTTCGACGCGATCCGGCAACACGCCCGCGAACAGGTGATCGCGAAATATGATCTGAAACGGGTCTGTCTGCCCGCCCAGGTCGCGCTGGTGGAAAGCCTGATGGCAGAGGCGTAGGCCTCAGACCGCCGCCGAATGCTGCGCCTTCGCGCTGTCATATTCGTCGAACATGCGCGCAATCATCCGGGTCAGCGGCCGCGCCTGGTCGGGGATCAGCAGATCACCGTTTTGCAGCGTGACCATATCGCCAAACCGCTCTTCTGCGGCCTTAAACAGTGTCGCAAGCCGGGCCGGGCTGGCACCGTAATCGCGGATAAGCCCGGCGCCCGAGACGCGAAAATCGCACATCAGCGCCTCGATAATGCGGCCGCGCAAAAGATCCTCCCCCTGAAAGACATGCCCTTTGCTCACGGAAAACCGCCCCTCCCGGATCGCTTTGGTATAGGCGGCGGTGGCCGGCGCGTTCTGCGCATAGCCTTGCGGGAAGCGCGAGATCGACGAGGCGCCAAGGCCCACCAGAACCCCCGACTGATCATCAGTATAGCCCTGGAAATTGCGGCGCAGACGCCCCTCTTTCCAGGTCTGCGACAGCCCGTCCGCGGGCAGCGCGAAATGGTCGATGCCGATCTCGTCATAGCCATCTGCGGCGAAAAGCGCCCGGGCGGTTTCGAACAGCGCCAGCCGCTCCTGCGGGGTCGGCAGGCTGTCCGAGGGGATCAGTTGCTGACGCCGGCTCATCCAGGGCACATGGGCATAGCCGTAAAGCGCCACCCGGTCCGGCCCCAGCGAAAGCAGTTTCTGCACCGAATCAGCGATACGCAATTTGTCCTGATGCGGCAGACCGTAAAGGATATCGGCGTTCAGACTGCCAATTCCCCGGGCACGCAGCCCGTCGGCAATACGTTTTGTCAACTCGTAACTCTGGTTGCGGCCGATGGCTTTCTGGATCTCGGGATCGAAATCCTGCACCCCGATCGAGGCCCGGTTCATCCCCGCCCGGGCCAGCGCATCAAGGCGCGCATCATCGGCCTCGTTCGGGTCGATCTCGACCGAGAATTCGCCGCCAGGCGCCATCGGAACCACCGAGAAAATCGCATCCGCCAGGCGCCTGATTTCGTCCGGAGGCAAGAGGGTTGGGGTGCCACCGCCCCAATGCAGCCTGGAAAGCGTAATTTTTTCAGGCAGATGCCGCGCAAGAAGCGCGATCTCGTCGCGCAGGGTCTGTGCATAAGCGATCACAGGATCTTCAGATTGCGTGCCTTGTGTGCGGCAAGCGCAGAACCAGCACAACCTGCGGCAGAAAGGTACATGAAGATAAAGCGATATGCGCGACCCCGCCGGTATCTGCCCCAGCCAGGAGACAAATTCTCCTGCGCCGAAGCCGCCCTGGAAATGCGGCGCAGTCGGGTATGAGGTGTAGCGGGGCACCTTCGCGTCAAAAAGTCCCAGCCGTTCAAGTTGCTTATCTGGCTTCATGCCTCTACTTTAGGTCGCCAGAGGCTGATCTTCCTTGACGCAGATCAATGGCAACGGAGAGGAAACGGCGTGAACGTGACGCTGCACGAAAAACAGGCCTTGCACATGGAGTGCGGCGGTTGCCCGATCCGCCACCGTGCCGTCTGTGCGCGTTGCGACAGCGCCGAGATGGAAACGCTGGAGCAGCTGAAATTCTACCGCAGCTTTCAGGCCGGCCAGACGGTGATCTGGTCGGGGGACCGGATGGATTTCGTGGCCTCGGTGGTCTCAGGGATCGCGACGCTGACCCAGACGATGGAGGATGGGCGGCGCCAGATGGTCGGGCTTTTGCTGCCCTCGGATTTCGTCGGGCGCCCGGGCCGGTCCATTGCCAGCTATGATGTCACCGCGACGACCGATCTGGTCATGTGCTGCTTCCGCCGCAAACCGTTCGAGGACATGCTGGTCAAAACCCCGCATGTGGCGCAGCGCCTGCTGGAAATGACGCTGGACGAGCTGGACGCGGCGCGGGAATGGATGCTTTTGCTGGGCCGCAAGACGGCGCGGGAAAAGATCGCCTCGCTGCTGGCGATTGTGGCGCGGCGCGATGCCTCGCTGCATATGCGCGACACGCAGGGCAAGGTCTCGGTCGAACTGCCGCTGACGCGCGAGGAGATGGCAGATTACCTGGGCCTAACGCTGGAAACCGTCAGCCGCCAGATCTCGGCCCTGAAGCGCGACGGCATCATCCGGCTGCATGGCAAGCGGCTGATCGAGATCCCGGATTACCGCCGCCTGCTGGACGAGGCGGGCGACGATTCCGATGGCGGCATGCCCGCCTGATCCTGAACCCGAGCCTGGGCCCGAGCCGCGCTCAGCCCGCTCTTTCCAGCCAGCGCTCCTCGATCATTTTCGCGAATTTGCCCATCTGGCCATCCAGCTTGCGCTGTGTGCGCCCCTTGACCAGCCGCAGCGACTGGATCACCAGCCGCGCCGCAATGGTCTTGGGGCGGGTATCGGCCGCCAGCGAGATCCGGGTGCGTTTCGGCGCCAGTTCCAGCAGTTCCAGCCGGATGCCGCCCGCCACCGAGGGACTGTCGAAATCCAGGTCCAGCGCGGCGTTCGGCGACATCTCGGCAATGCGCAGCAGCACCTTGCGCGGCTTGCCCTTATAGGCAAAGCGCAAGCGCCATCCCATGCCGGCAGCCGGGCGTTTCAGATGGTCGATCCGCTCGACTTCGGCCCCGCGCCGCACGGCCATGCGCTCGAAATGTTCGAAATCGGTGATTTCCTTCCAGACAAAGTCCAGCGGTGCCTCGATATCCTGTTTCGAGCTGAATCTCATATGTCAGAACCTGCCTGTCTGCATTGCCTTTGGTCGCGCCCGCATCCGCCCGGGCCCGGGAGGCTGCGTGGTCGGGATGAATTGCGCCGGCGCAACCTGTCCGGAGATACCGTTACAACAGGCTGGGTCACAACGCCTGTTCATCGTTTTGATAGCGCATTTCGGCCATCCCGCCAACGGCAGGCTACAGGCCGCAGCCTGATCATCTGACAATTCTCTTAATTCAGCCGGTCGGCAAGCCAGTTATCAATCAGATACCGTGCAATCGAGCCCTTGCGTGGCGGGCGCACCACCGCATGGGTGCCATTCACCACCCGCACCATATCCTCGCGGCTGACCCAGAGCGCATGGTCCAGTTCTTCGGGGTCTATGGTGATTTCCGAGCTTTCCGCCTCGGTATGGCATCCCATCATCAGCGAGGCGGGGAAGGGCCAGGGCTGGCTGGCCAGATAGCGCACCGGGCCGCAGATCACGCCGGTCTCTTCATGCACCTCGCGGCGCACGGCGGCCTCGACGGTCTCGCCCGGCTCGATAAAGCCCGCGAGGGTGGAATACATGCCTTCGGGCCAGCCGGGGCTGCGGCCCAGCAAAAGGTCATTGCCGCGGGTGACCAGCATGATCACCACCGGGTCGGTGCGTGGAAAATGCATCGCCTTGCAGGAGGCGCATTTGCGGTGCCAGCCGGCGCCGCCGGCTGCGGATTTCGCACCGCAGGCCGAACAGAAACCGTGTGAGCGGTGCCATTCCAGCAAGGCGCGGGCAGTCGCGGCCATCTCGGCCTCGTCTGGATCCAGCGCCGCCATGATCTGGCGCAGTTCGATGAATTGCCGCCCGGCAGGGGCCAGCGGATGCGGCTGCCGCCCGGCATCGAATATGGTCTCGGTCGGCAGGCCCTCTTCGGGCCGCCAGGCAGAGAGATCGGTGGCAAACACCCCCTTCTCCCGCCAGAGCCCCAGAAAGACCGGCTCGGGCGCATCGGCCAGCATCGGATCTCCGGCGTGCAGAAAACACAGCGCACTGTCATCGGCCAGCGGCATGCCGCGCCACAAAGGCAGCACCAGCCCCGAAGCCAGTAAAGCGGCCAGCGCCTCGGGATCACTGCGCAGGGCATGGCCCCGGTCGCGCCCGGTGCCGCCGAAAGTCACAGAACTGGCCTGTCGCATTTTTCGCTCCGCCACGGTATTTTAAGGGATCTGCGGGGCGGTGATGGCATGACCGCCCGATATCCGAAAGCCCCTTTGCCACGGCAGCGCAGAGTTTCAATCAAGGGCTTGCGGCTGCGCGCCCGGCATGACAACCTTTGGTTGTACATTTGAACGTCAATCGTGTTTTAACCCTATATGACTGTAATGACTGCGATCCTATCATATTCAAAGGCATGGCAGAGTGTCTGCTGATCCTGCGAGATCATGGTCCGCCGGACCTCTGTTTTCAGGCGAAACTCCGTCAGATGGCTCGGGCCTGTTGCGGATCATCGCGACCAGTGACCTGCATGCCCAGATCTTGTCCTATGACTATTTCTCGAACCGGCAGCTGCCCGGCACCGGCCTTGCGCAGATCGCCTGCCTGATCGCCGCCGCCCGCGAAAGTGCGCCGGCCTCGCTCTTGCTGGATAATGGCGATTTCCTGCAAGGCGGCGCCCTGGCCGAGATCGGCGCCTCGAAACGCGGCCGGCGGTCGCATCCCGCCATCACCGCCTTCAACACGCTGGGCTATGATGCGGTTGCGCTTGGCAATCACGAATTCGATTACGGGCTTGAGGTGCTGAACCGCGCCATTGCCGGGGCGAATTTTCCGGTTCTGTCGGCCAATGTGCTGCACCGGCGCGAAGGCTCGCCGGTCGATGACCGGCATTTCGCCACACCGGCGGTGCTGCTCAACCGCGAGATCGCGCTGCCCGATGGCACCAGGCGGGCGATCACCATCGGCATCTTCGGCCTGACCCCGCCCGAGACCCTGCAATGGAATGCGCGCTGGATCCGGGGCCAGCTTGATATCCGCCAGATGGAGGAAACCGCCCGTGCCTGGGTTCCCGAATTGCGGGCACGCGGGGCGGATGTCGTGATTTGCCTGGCCCATACCGGCATTGCCCAGGCGGCCCTGGGCGAACCGGGAGAAACCCAGGCCGCCGAGATCGCCTCCATTCCCGGGCTTGATGCGGTGATCGCCGGCCACAGCCATCTGATCTTTCCCGACCGCCGCAACCATGCCGATCCGCGGGTGGACGGGGTCAGCGGCCATATCGCCGGCACGCCGGTGGTGCAGCCGGGGCATGAGGGCTCGCATCTGGGGCTGATCGACCTCTGGCTGCGACCGGTCAACGGCAATCCGAACCGCCGCTGGCAGGTGACCCGCAGCCAGTCGCGACTGATCGCCGGCCTTGAGGCGGTTGCCGGCATGCCGGCCCGCGCCATACGCGAGGCCTCGGCGCCCTTGCGGCTTGCGCTGGCCCAGGACCATTCGGCGGCGCTGTTCCGGATGCGGCAGCGCCTTGCCACCCTGACCGAGCCGCTTTCGACCTGGTTCGCCAATGTCGCCGACAGCCAGGCCATGCGGCTGATCGGTGCGGCGGTGATCGACCATACCCGCTCCCGCCTTGCCGGAGGAGCGCTGAGCACGCTGCCGGTGGTGGCGCTGGTCTCTTCCTTCCGCTCGGGTGGCCGGGGCGGGCCGATGAATTACGTCGATATCCCGCCCGGCAATATCTCGCTGCGCCATGTGTTCAGTCTTTACCCTTTCCCCAATACGCTGACCGCAATCCTGACCACCGGCGCCGAGCTTTCGGCGCGGCTCGACCTGTCCTCTGCCCTGTTCAACCGGATCGTGCCGGGGATCCGGGATCAGCTGCTGACCGATCCGGGCATCCCCGCCTTCAGCTTTGCCTCGGCAATCGGGGCATCCTATCAGATCGACCTGAGCCTGCCCGCCGCCCAGCCAGGGGTCACCCGCCTCTTTGGCACCGACCGCATCCGGGACCTCCGCATCGGCGGGCATCCGATTGCGGCGACGGATCCGCTGATCCTCGTTGTCAACAATTACGTCACCGACGACCCGCGCCGCGCCGCCGGTCAGCTGGTGCTGGACGAGGGGCGGCTTTGTACCGATGTCATCACCGATCACATCCGCGAGGCCGGGCGGATCGGGTTCGACGACAGCCCCGGCTGGCGCTTTGTGCCGATGCCCGGCACCAGCGTGCTTTATGACAGCGGCAGCGGTGCCGCCGGGCGGCTCGGCTCTGCCGCAGCCCTGCGCCCCGAAGCGGTCGGCCTGATGCCATCGGGCTTTTCACGCTTCCGTCTGCATCTGTGATGGTGCAGGGTCCGCCCCGGACAGACGCAAAGAGTAGGGGCTGAGATGTTCGACGCGGTTTTCTTTGATCTCGACGGCACCCTGGTCGATACCGAAGCGCTGGCGCTGCGGTCCAATCTGCGGGTCTTTGCCGAACATGGCCATCCGGTCGAACCCGCCTTCCTCCATGCGATGATCGGCAAGGATGAGCCCTCGATCACCGAATATCTGCGCGAGACGCTGCCAGGCCTTGATGCAGGCCAGCTGCAATCCGACCTCCACCGCGCCTTTTATGAGGATCTCGAAGCCGGGCTGGATCTGAAACCCGGCGCAAGGCAGCTCCTCGACGGGCTGGAGGTGCCGGCGGTGCTGGTCACCTCGTCCGGCCGCCCCGGCGCGATCCGCAAGCTGGAGCTGACCGGCATCCATACGGCCTTTGCCGGGGTGATCACGCTGGATGAGGTGACACGGCCCAAGCCCGACCCGCAGCCCTATCTGATGGCGGCGGGGATGCTGGATCTCGACCCGGCGCGCTGCCTCGTGTTCGAGGACAGCGAGACCGGCGCCGAGGCCGGCCACCGCGCCGGCTGCACCGTGATCCAGGTGAAGGATGTGGTGACGCCCACAGGCCGCTGGGCGCATCACGTCGCCGATGACCTGCTGACAGGCGCGCGCCTCGCGGGCCTGCCCTTCTGAACCCGCCTGCCCGCTTGTCTGCCAGCTCATGTCTGGCCCCCTGCGCGCCCCCTCTTGCGTGATGGCGCCCCGGGGCCTATATCGGGCGTTGAGAGGTTGGCGCGGGTGAACGCCTCGCCAACCCGGTCAGGTCCGGAAGGAAGCAGCCGTAACGAGATCCGTTTGGGTCGTAGTCCAGCCTCTCACCTTTCCCCCCTTTACGCGCCGGCAGTCCAGTTTGTCCCCTCTGATAGGGACAGATTGCGCGGCATCTGGATTTGTGCCGCCCTGCGCCCGATAAGCGGGGCATGACAGATGCAGCCATCCCCCCCGCCCCCGTTTCCACTGCGACCGATGACGCGCTTGGCGCGCTTTTGACCCTGCCCAAGCCAGAGATCGCCGATGCTGTGATCGCGGCGGCGCTGGCGGAGCATTGGGGTCTTTCGGGCGGGATGCAGCCGCTGGCGGGCGAGCGGGATCTGAATTTCTGCCTGACCACCGCCCAGGGCGCAAAATACCTCGTCAAGCTGACCCATCCGGCCGAAAGCCTCGGCATGACCGAATTCCAGACCGGCGCCCTCGTGCATGTCGCCGAGCGCGACCCGGAGTTGCCGGTGCCGCGCGTGATCCGCCCGGTGGATGGCGCGCTCTGGGTGGCATTGCCCGAGGGGCGGCTCAGGGTGCTTTCCTGGCTTGAGGGGCAGCCGATGTCTGCCGGCGCACGCTCGGACGCCCAGGCGCGGCAATCGGGCGTGGTGCTGGCGCGGCTGACCCGGGCGCTGGCGGATTACAGCCATCCGGCGGCGGATCATGTGCTCTTGTGGGATATCCGCCAGACACCGCGCCTGGTGCCGCTTTTGCCCTCGATCACCGATGAGGCTTTGCGCGCCGGGGCCGGCGCCTTTGTCGCCCGTTTCTCGGCAGAGATCACGCCGCGCCTCGCCGCGCTGCCCTGGCAGATCTGCCATTCCGATCTGAATCCGCACAACCTGCTGGTCGATCCTGCCGCGCCCGACCGGATCACCGGCCTCATAGATTTCGGCGATATGGTTTACACGCCACGCATCTGCGACCTGGGCGTCGCCGCCGCCTATCAGATCGACCCTGCCCGTCCGCTTGAGCGGCTTTCGGCCTTTGTGGCGGGCTACGCTTCGGTGCTGCCGCTGACCGCGCCCGAGCTGGACCTCCTGTTCGACATGATCACCGCGCGGATGATCACCACCCTGTCGATCACCTCCTGGCGGGCGGCACGTTATCCGGAGAACGCGCCCTATATCCTCAGGAATGCGCCCGCTGCCCGCGCCGGGCTGGAGGCTTTCCGCGCGATTGGCGCCGATGCCGCCGCCCGCGCCTTCCATCTCGCCGCAAAAGGAGCCTGATATGACCGCTGAGATGAACCGGGGAACCATGGTCAACGCCTTTGACCGCGCCACCGCCCGGTTGAACCCGGCAGAGGAGGCGCTGGTCTCCCGCCGTGAGGCCGCGCTCGGCCCGGCTTACCGGCTGTTCTACGAGACACCGGTGCATCTGGTGCGCGGCGAGGGCGTCTGGCTTTACGACGCTGACGGCAAGCCCTGGCTCGATTGCTACAACAATGTGGCCTCGGTCGGCCATTGCCACCCGCGCGTGGTGGAGGCGATGGCGAAACAGGCGGCGACGCTGGCCAGCCATACCCGTTACCTGCATGAGGGCATTCTGGACTATGCCGAACGCTTGCTCGGTTACTTTCCGCCGGCGCTGTCGCATGTGATGTTCACCTGCACCGGATCCGAGGCGAATGATCTGGCTTACCGCATCGCCCGCGCGGCGACCGGTGGGTCGGGCGTGATCGTGACCTCGAATGCCTATCACGGCGTCACGCTCGCCACCGCGCAGATGTCGATGTCGATTGGCCCGGCGGTGGCGCCCGGCCCCGAGGTCTTCCCGATCCCGGCGCCGGTGGCGGCGAATTATCCCGAAGGCGTGGCGGCGGGTTTCGCGCGCGCGATCCGCGACACCTGCGCGAAGATGCGCGAGGCGGGCATCCGCCCGGCCATGCTGATCGTCGATACGATCTTTTCATCAGACGGGCTGATCACAGGACCGGAGGGTTTTCTTGCCGCCGCGGCGGATGCCATCCGGGCCGAGGGCGGGCTGTTCCTGGCCGATGAGGTGCAGCCGGGCTTTGGCCGCACCGGAGCCACGATGTGGGGCTTTCAGCGCCATGGCGTGGTGCCGGATATGGTCTCGATGGGGAAACCGATGGGCAATGGCTATCCGGTTGCGGCTTTGGTGCTGCGCCCCGATGTGATCGCCGATTTCGGTGCGAAGGCGCGGTATTTCAACACATTTGGCGGCAATGCGGTGGCCGCAGCCGTGGCCGGAGCGGTGCTTTCCGTCATCGAGGATGAAGGTCTGATGGAAAACGCGCGCGACACCGGCGCGGCCTTTCTCGCTGGTCTTGGCGACCTTGCCTCCCGGCATGAGGCGCTTGGCCCCCGGCGCGGTGCCGGGCTGTTCCTCGCGGTCGATATCCTGCAAGACGGCAAACCCTCGGCAGAAGCGGCGGCGCGGGTGGTCAATGGCCTGCGCGACGCGCGTGTGCTGATATCCGCCTCGGGCGCCAAAGGCGATGCGCTCAAGATCCGCCCGCCGCTGCCGTTCCGGCCAGAGCATGTCGGGCACTTCCTCGAAGCGCTCGACAAGGTTCTGTCATAGGGCCTCAGGCCCGCTTGCGGCGTGCCAGCATCAGCACCAGCGCGATCACCACCGTGCCGACAATGATGATAAAGGCCGCCGCAGCAATCGCCGGGCTGATATTCTCGCGCAAGGTCGAGAACATCTGCCGCGCCAGCGTCCGCTGGTTCGGCCCGGCGACAAACAGCGTCAGCACCACCTCATCCAGCGAGGTGGCGAAGGCCAGCGCCGCACCCGACAGGACGCCCGGCATCGCCAGCGGCAGGGTGACAAGGCCGAACACCTTCCAGGGCGGTGCGCCAAGGCTCAGCGCCGCGCGCTCTACCCGCCGGTCGATCCCCGTCAGCGCGCCCGAGACCGAGATCACCACGAAGGGCATCGCCACCACGGTATGCGCGAAGATCACCGACCAATAGGTCGAGTTGAAGCCAAACCGCACGAACAGCGACTGCATCCCCACGCCCAGCACCACCGCCGGCACCACCATCGGAAGCAGAAACAGGGTGCGGATCTGCGACTTCATCCCCAGTTCCTGCGACCTGAGCCCAAGCGCCGCCAGCGTCCCCAGCACCGTCGCCAGCACCGTGGTGGCGGCGGCGATCAGCAGGCTGTTGACGATGGCCCGGCTCCAGACCGAATTGACCACCAGCTCTTCGAACCAGCGCGTCGAGAAGGCGGGAATCGGATAGGTCAGGAAGGCGCTGGAGGTGAAGGCCAGCGGCAGGATCACCAGCAAGGGCGCGAGCAGGAAAAAGACGATCAGGCTGGCATAGATGGCTTTTGCGTATTTCATTGCCTCACCTCGCCTGGATCGGATCGCGCGACAGGCGGTTATAAACCGCATAAAGCGCAAGGGTCAGCACCAGCAGGATCAGGCCAATCGCGGCGGCCATGCTCCAGTTCGCGGATTTGATCGAGTAATCGGCGATCACCGAAGAGATCATCTGATCCGCCGCCCCACCCAGCAGCGCCGGGGTGATGTAATAGCCGATCGAGGCCATGAAGACGAGAAGCGCGCCCGAGATCACGCCCCTGAGCGACAGCGGCAACAGCACGCGCAGGAAAGCCCTGACCGGATGCGCGCCCAAAGAGGCCGCCGCACTCATCAGATTCCCCGGCACGGTGATCAGCACCGAATAGATCGGCAGCACCATAAAGGGCAGCAGCACATGCGTCATCGCCAGCACCACGCCAAAGCGGTTATAGATCAGCACAAGCGGCTCTTTGATCACGCCCAGCCCCATCAGCGACTGATTGATGATGCCGTTATCCTGCAAGATGATCATCCAGGCGGCGGTGCGCACCAGAAGCGAGGTCCACAAAGGCAAGAGCACCGCCCCCAAAAGCACCGCCCGTTTCCAGCCCGAGACCGATGCCGCAATCATTGCATAGGGCAAGCCGATGATAAGACAGCTCAAAGTCACCAATGCCGAGGTCCAGAGCGTCCGCATCAGGATCGCGAAATTCGCCGATGTCCCCTCTTTCATCGAAGTGATCGAGCCAGCGCTGTCGCGCTCCATATCAAGGGATGCCAGCAGGAAGGCATCGGTATAGGGCGAGGCATTGTCCTGGATCGCCTTCCAGAAGGCGGTATCGGCCCAGCGTTTATCGACCTCGGCCAGGTCGATATCGGGGTTCTCTCTGACCGCCGAAACCGTCTTCCCCATCAGCGAGCGGAAGCCCGATTTCGAGGAATTCAGCCGGCGCGTCACATCGCCCATCGCCTGATCATCGGTATTGGCGGCGATATCGGCGCGGAAAGCGGCCTGGATTTCGGGCGCGGGCACGCCTTCGCCATCCCAGTCGCCAATCGCCGCCGCCGTTTGCGGCAACACCCGCGAAACGGCGGGGTCGGAAACCGCCTGGGTGATCACGGTGATCAGCGGCCAGACGAAGAACAGGCCCAGAAAGACCAGCAGCGGCGCGATAAGGATCAGCGCCCTGAAGCCAGAAGACCGAAAGCGAGAGGATCCTGTCATGGCGCGATCACCCAGCCATCCTGGGCGCGAAAGCCCAGCGTGACCCGCGCACCATTGGCCCATTCCGAAGCCTTGCGGTTGATCCGCGCGATGATGCGACCGGCGCCGGTCTCGACCACCACCCGCAGATGGTCGCCCTGGTAGACAGTATCGGTGACCTCACCGCTGAGGCAATTGCTGCCCTCGGGCGCGGCACCTTCGGAGAAGAGGTCGATCCGCTCGGGGCGCAGCGACAACAGCGCCTTGTCGCCGGCGGCAAAGCCCGGCATGCCATGGCTGCGAAACGCGGTGCCGCCCGGCAGCTCCAGGGTGATCACCTCGCCCTGAACCGCGCTGACCGTGCCTTCCAGCAGATTGGTCTCGCCGATAAATTCGGCCACGAAACGGTTCGACGGGTGGTCATAGACCTCGCGCGGGCTGGCGCATTGCTGGATCTGGCCATGGTTGAAGACCGCAATCCGGTCGGACATGGTCAGCGCCTCGTCCTGGTCATGGGTGACGAAGATGATCGTCAGGCCCAGCCGGTGATGCAGATCGCGGATATCCAGCTGCATCTGTTCGCGCAGCTGCTTGTCCAGCGCGCCAAGGGGTTCATCCATCAACACGACGCGGGGCTCAAACACCAGCGCCCGCGCCAGCGCAACCCGCTGCTGCTGACCGCCCGAAAGCTGACCCGGCAACCGGTCGGTCAGAGCCCCGAGCTGCACCATATCAAGCGCCTTCTTCACCCGCCCGGCGACCTCGGCTTTGGGGATGCCGCGCATCTCCAGCGGGAAGGCCACATTCTTCGCAATCGTCATATGCGGGAAAAGCGCGTAATTCTGGAACACCACGCCCATATCGCGCCTGTGCGTCGGCAGATCATTGATCTTATGCCCGTCAAGGATGATCGCCCCACCGCTGACGCTTTCAAACCCCGCCAGCATCATCAAAAGCGTGGTCTTCCCCGAACCCGACGGCCCGAGCAGGCTGACAAACTCGCCCCTTGCGATGTCGAGATCCAGGTTTTCGACCACGCGAACGGTGCCGTAATCCTTGGTAACCTTCTGAAATCTTATGAAATTCTCTGACACGGGACCCCCTGTAGCCATCAAAAGCCGGGAAATCCGCGTCGTTGCGATCTTCAGTTTCCCGGATGCGTCTTAATCCTGATCTCACCGTCCGAAAGCAACGGGCCGGCCGGGTATCTCCTGGCCGGCCCGGACGCTTACTGTGCAACCCAGGCGTTGAAACGCTCGGTCAGTTCTTCGGAGTTATCGACCCAGTAATCCACATCCAGATTGACCGAAACCGCAAGGTTATCTGGATAGGTCGGCAGGTCGACGGCATATTCCGCCGGGATCAGTTCGGCAGCCGCTTTAACCGGCAGACCGTAGGCAATTTGCTCCGGCAGTTTCGACAGATTCTCGGGCGCATTGGCAAAGGCGATGAAGTCATTGCCTGCATCCTTGTTCTCGGCACCCGCCAGGATCACCCAGCTGTCCACCGCATAGATCGACTGATTCCACACCAGTTTCAGATTGGTGCCCTCGGTGCGGTTCAGCCCGGTGATGCGGCCGTTATAGACCGAGGCCATCACCACATCGCCGGTTTGCAGCATGGAAAGCGGCTGCGCGCCGGCCTCCCACCAGACCAGATTGGGGCGCAGCTCGTCGAGTTTCGCGAAGGCGCGGTCAACGCCTTCCGGGGTCGCGAGCACATCATAGACCTCGGCGCCGGAAACGCCGTCGGCCATCAGCGCGGCCTCAAGCGCATATTTCGCCGATTTGCGCAGCGCGCGCTTGCCCGGGATCTTTTCGACATCCCAGAAATCAGCCCAGCTGGTGGGCTGCGCTCCGGTCAGCTTGTTGCCGTCATAGGCAATCGCCACCGACCACACGATATGGCCCGCGCCGCATTCAGTCGCGCCACCCTCGATATAGCTGTCCTGGCCGCCCAGCTTCTCCCAGTCGAGCTTTTCATAGATGCCATCGGCGCAGCCAAGCGCCAGTTCTTCGGCCTCGACCTGGACCACATCCCAGTTCGGGGTGCCGGCTTTCACCTTGGCCTGCAGCACGCCGTAACCGCCTTCCCAGGCCTCATCGAGCACCGGCTTGCCGGTCAGTGCGGCGAAGGGTTTGAAGAACAGTTCGCGCTGCGCGTCCTGGAAGTTGCCGCCAAAGGACACCACGGTCAGGTCACGCGCCTGGGCCGCAGCACCCGCCATGGTCATGGCCGCGCCCATGGCGAGAACCTTGCCGAATTTGGAAATCTTACCCGAGTTTTTCATGTTTTTCTCCCTGTTGATCAAATTTTAGACACTCCGCCCGGGCAATGACAAGCCCGGACGGAGCGCATTTTCAGTTCTGTTCGAGACGGAATGCCGCAGCCCGGCGATGCCCCTCCAGCCCTTCCGAGGCGCTTTGCCGGATCGCGGGTTCTGCCACCTGGCGGATGGCCGCGTCTTCCAGCCATTGATGGGTGCAGATTTTGACATAGGCGCCAACCCAGAGCCCGCCGGTATAGCGCCCCGCCGCCATGGTCGGCAGCGTATGATTGGTTCCGATGCATTTATCGGAATAGACCACCGAGGCATTTTCCCCGATGAAGAGCGAGCCGTAAGAGGTCAGCCGCTGCGCGAAAGCCTTCGGGTCTTTGGTATGGACCTGAAGATGCTCGGCCGCGATCAGATCGGAAACGGCGATCATGGTCGCCTCATCCGGAACGACGATGATCTCGCCATAATCGCGCCAGGCCTCGGCGGCGACCGGGGCGGTGGGCAGGTCTTTCAACTGCTTTTCGACCTCGGCCAGCACGGCTTCTGCCAGCCCCTTGTCAGTGGTGATCAGGCCGACACGGGTGCGGATGTCATGCTCGGCCTGGGCCAGCAGGTCGGTCGCGATCATGCGCGGATTGCCGGTCTCATCGGCCAGCGTGTAGATCTCGGATGGGCCGGCCAGCTGGTCGATGCCGACCGGGCCGAAAACCTGGCGCTTGGCCTCGTTCACGAAAGCATTCCCCGGTCCCACGATCTTGTCCGCCTTGGGGATCGAGGCCGTACCATGCGCCATGGCCGCAATTGCCTGGGCGCCACCAACGCGGAAAATACGGTCCGCGCCGGACATATGGCAGCCGGCGATCATCGCCTCATGCGCATTGGGCGGCAGGCAGGCGATGATCTCTTTGACGCCCGCGACCTTTGCCGGAACGATAGTCATCACCGGCGCCGACAAGAGCGGATAGCGCCCGCCCGGCACATAGCAGCCGACGCGGTCAATAGGGATCACCCGGTGGCCAAGATGCACGCCCGGCAGGGTCTCGACTTCCAAAGGCAGAATGGTGCCAAGCTGCGCCTTCGCAAAGGCGGTCACGTTGTCGATGGCGAATTGCGTATCGGCACGGGTCTGCGGGTCCAGACCGGCCACCGCCGCCTCACGGGCCTCGCGGCTGACCTCCAGCACCTCCAGATCGGATTTGTCGAATTTCAGCGCATAGTCCCGCACAGCCTCGTCACCGCGCGCCGCCACATTGGCGATGATCTCTTTCACCAGCACCTCGACCGGCGAATTGTCCGAAACCGCATCGCGGGCCGGCGCCTTGACGCGGGAAATGCGGGATTCAAGGTCGTCGGAAAGCCTGGTCATGTCGTCTGGTCCACTGGTTGCATTGAAAGAGGGATCCGGTCAGGGAAGGCTCAATTCTTCCGGCTTTCTCCTGATTCCGGCAATGGACCGCCAGAACCGTGGTGCGTATACTCACCGAAATGCCCTGACCGGAGCGCCCCATGCCGCAGATCGGCCGCCATTTGCGCGAGTTGCGCCGCCGCCGCCAGCTCAGTTCGCGTGAGCTGGCGGCCCGCGCCGGCATCTCGCATTCCACCGTCTCGCTGATCGAGCGCGACCGGATGAGCCCCTCGATCGACACGCTGGGCGCGGTGGTGGATGCGCTTGGGACAACCCTGGTCGAGTTCTTCTCGGGCCTGCGCAGCAGCTATAATTACAGCCCGGTTTACCGCCCGGATGATTTCGTAGAGATCGGAAACCCTGATGAAATCTCATATCGGGTGATCGGTTTCAACCAGCCCGCCCGCAAGATGCAGGTCTTGATGGAGACCTATCAGCCGCTGGCCGATACCGGCGCCATTTTCTCGCATGATGCGCAAGAGGCCGGGCTGGTGCTGGAGGGTCGGATCGAGTTGACCGTCGGTCAGGAAAGCTGGGTGCTGGCCCCCGGTGATGGGTATTACTTTGACAGCAACCTGCCGCATCGGTTCAGAAATCTGGGAGAAGGGGTGGCCAGAATAATCAGCGCCATCACGCCACCCAGTTACTGATCCGCCCATTTGACGGGAAAACGGCCCGGAAACAGCCCCGAACCGCGTCATTCGCGGGACACTGTCTCAGCGCGCGACCCCGGAAGCCTGCCGGGCAGCCTGGCGTTTCGCCACCCGCGCCCGGATCGCCTCAACATCCGTCTCGGGCGTCGCGGCGAAAAGCTGGCGGGTATAGGGATGGGCGGGATGGGCGAAAACCGCCTCGCGCGTGCCCTGCTCGACCGCCTCTCCCTGGCTGATCACCATCACATCATCGGCGATATAGCGCACCACCGACAGGTCATGGCTGACGAAAACATAGGTCAGGCCGAATTCCTCCTGGAGATCCGCCAGCAGGTTCAGCACCTGTGCCTGGACTGAGAGATCCAGCGCCGAAACCGGCTCGTCCAGCACCAGCAGCGACGGGTTCAGCATCAGCGCCCGGGCAATCGCGATCCGCTGCCGCTGCCCGCCCGAGAACATATGCGGATAGCGGTTGAAATGCTCATGCCCGAGGCCGACCTTGACCAGCATCGCCTCGGCCAGCAGCCGGCGTTCTTCGGCCGGGATTTCCGGCTTGTTGATCACCAGCGGCTCCATCAGCACCGAGCCAACCTTCTGGCGCGGGTTGAGGCTGCCATAGGGGTTCTGGAACACCATCTGCACCTTGGAGCGCAGCACGGGCCCGGGGCGCTTATGCGAGATGTTCACCGGCTGGCCTTCGATCAGCAACTCGCCACCGCTGGGCGGGTCGATCAGCGCAATGATCCGCGCCAGCGTCGATTTGCCCGAGCCGGATTCGCCGACAATCGCCAGCGTCTTGCCCTTTTCCACCGAAAAGCTGACGCCTTTCAAGGCCCTGACCGTCTTTGCACCGCCGAACATACCGCCCCGGACATGGTAATCCTGGGTGATGTCACGCCCTTCGAGAACCACCGTCATCGTGCGCCCTCCCCGAAGAAATCCGATACGGTCGGCAGCCGGTCACCGGTGGCATTCTCGGGCAAAGCCGACAGCAGCGCCTTGGTATAGGGGTGTTTCGGGGCCTCGAACAGGCTCAGCACATCGGCCTCTTCCATCTTCTTGCCCTTGTACTGCACCACCACCCGGTCGGCGGTTTCCGCGACCACCCCCATGTCATGGGTGATCAGGATCAGCGCCATGCCATATTCTTCCTGCAGGCTCATCAACAGATCGAGGATCTGCTTCTGGATCGTCACGTCGAGCGCCGTGGTCGGCTCGTCCGCGATCAGAAGACGCGGTTTCGTGGCAATCGCCATGGCGATCATCACCCGCTGGCACTGCCCGCCCGACATCTGATGCGGATAGGCTTTCAGCTTTTCCTCGGGGGACGGAATGCCGACCTGCTGAAACAGCTCCAGCGCCCGCGCCTTTGCCTCCCGGCGCGACATGCCAAGATTCAGCCGCAGCACCTCCTCGATCTGGAAACCGGTGGTGAAAGAGGGGTTCAGCGACGCAATCGGCTCCTGAAAGATCATGGTGATCTCGCGGCCGATCAGCTGGCGGCGTTCGGCCTTTGTCATGCGCAAAAGGTCGTGGCCGTCATAGCTCATCTCATCAGCCGTGATGGTGGCGGTGTCCGGGAGGAGCCCCATCACCGCCAGCATCGAGACGGATTTGCCCGAGCCGGATTCGCCCACGATGGCCAGCACCTCACCGCGGTCGACATGCGTGTCGATCCCGTCAACGGCGGTGAAAGAGCCGGTCGAGGTGGCGAAGCGGACCGTCAGATTGCGGATTTTCAACAAAGCCATGGCGTCAGCTCCGCTTCAGTTTCGGGTCAAGCGCGTCCCTGAGACCATCGCCCATCAGGTTGATCGCCAGCACCGAGATCAGGATGGCAAGGCCCGGGAAGGTCACGATCCACCAATGGCTGAGGATGAATTCGCGCGCCTCGGCCAGCATGGTTCCCCATTCGGCGGCGGGTGGCCTTGCCCCCATGCCCAGGAAGCCAAGCGCTGCGGCATCCAGCACGGCAGAGGAAAACGACAGCGTTGCCTGCACGATCAGCGGCCCGAGGCAATTCGGCAGGATGGTTCTGAACATCAGCCGGATATTGCCCGCACCCGAAACCCGCGCGGCCGAAACATAATCGCGTTTCAGTTCGGACATCACTGCCGCCCGGGTCAGCCGCGCGAAATGCGGCTGATAGACGATGGCGATGGCGATCATCGCATTGGTCAGCCCCGGCCCCAGAATCGCGACCAGAACCAGCGCCAGCAGCAAGGAGGGAAAGGCGAGGATCACATCCATCACCCGCATGATCAGCACATCGACCCAGCCGCCGAAAAATCCGGCGACCAGGCCGATCACGACACCGCCCAGCAACGCGATGGAAACGACCACCACCCCGATGAACATCGAATATTGTGACCCTTTGATCAGCCGTGACAGCATATCGCGGCCAACCGCATCGGTTCCAAGCCAGAAATCCGGATTGCCCCCGGCCTCCCAGACCGGCGGCAGTTTCTCCATGCCGCGATATTGCAGTGTCGGATCATGCGGCACGATCAGATCGGCAAAGATCGCCATCAGAACCAGCGTCACGAAGACACAAAGCCCGATCACCGCGCCGCGGTTGCGCGAGAAATAGAACCAGAATTCGGCCAGCATCCGGCGACGGATCTGCGCATCGGTGAGTTTGACGGTGGTGTCACTCATTTGCGGATCCTCGGATTGATAAGGCCATAGGTCAGATCGACCAGCAGATTGACCAGCATCACGATGCCGGCCATCAGCAACAACCCGGACTGCACCGAAGGATAGTCACGGCGCGAGATGGATTCGATCATCCATTTGCCGATGCCCGGCCAGGAAAAAATCGTCTCGGTCAGGATGGCGCCGGCCAGCAACACGCCGATCTGCAAGCCGATGGTGGTCACCACCGGGATCATGGCGTTTCTCAGCGCATGGACCCCGATCACGCGGCGCGCGGGCATCCCTTTGGCGCGGGCGGTGCGGACATAATCCTCGCCCAGAACCTCCAGCATGGCCGAGCGCGTCTGGCGCGCGATCACCGCAAGCGGGATGGTGGCCAGCACGACCGACGGCAGGATCAGGTGATGCACCGTCGAGAGGAAGGCGCCCTTCTGCCCCGAAATGAGGCTGTCGATCAGCATGAATCCGGTCACATCGGGGAAGAAATACATCAGCGAGATACGGCCCGAAACCGGCGTCCAGCCCAGCGTTCCCGAGAAGAAGATGATCAGCAAAAGGCCCCACCAGAAGATTGGCATCGAAAAGCCTACCAGTGCCGCCGACATCGAGACCTGATCGAACCAGGAGCCGCGCTTGATCGCCGCCAGCACGCCGATGGGCACCCCCACCAGGATCGCGATCAGAATGGCGACCAGACCCAACTCGACCGTTGCCGGGAACAGGGTCAGGAATTCCGAGAGAACCGGCTTTTTCGTCACCAGAGAATTGCCGAAATCGCCCTGAAACAGCCGCCCGATGAAATCGAAATATTGCACCACGATATTTTTATCGAGACCCAGCTGCGCCGTCAGTTCGGCATGACGTTCGGGCGAAACGCCGCGCTCGCCGGCCATCAAGAGGACCGGATCCCCTTTCAGCAGCCGCGGAAAGGTGAAGGTGACAAGGGTGATCCCGAAAAAGGTCGGAACCAGATAGAGTAGTCTCGAAAGAATGAAACGAAACATACGCCTCTTTCCTGTGAAAGAGGCGCGCGGGGCCGGTTTTGCCTTCCCCGCGCGCCCGGATGGTCAGTCCAGAGCGGATTATTCGGCGATATCAACCGTTTCGAAGGTGAAATCGCCCAGCGGGCTCATCACGAAGCCGCTGACCTTATTGCTCATCGGCACATATTGGGTGGAATGCGCGATGGTGAACCAGGGTGCCTGATCCTTGAAGATGACCTGGGCTTCCTCATAGAGTTTGGTGCGTTCGGCCGGGTCGGACGAGACCTTGGCCTTTTGCAACAGCGCCGAGAAGTCCTCGTTGCACCAGAAGGCGCGGTTGGCCCCACCAGGTGCCGCACCGGCGCAGCTCAGCAGCACCGAGAGGAAGTTGTCCGGATCGCCATTATCGCCGGTCCAGCCAAGGATGACGGCACCGGTGCGGCCCGGCTCCATCGACTTGTCGAGATACTCGCCCCATTCATAGGACACGATCTCGGCCTTGACGCCGACTTTCGAAAGGTCTTCCTGCATCATCTCGGCGGTGCGGCGGGCATTCGGCATATAGGGCCGCTGCACCGGCATCGCCCAGATCTCCATCGAGAGACCCGAAACGCCCGCCTCTTCCAGCAGCTTCTTCGAGGCTTCCGGATCATAGGGGTCGTCAACGATCGACTCGTTATAGGACCACATGGTCGGCGGGATCGGGTTCTTCGCCGGCTCGGCCTGGCCCTCGAACACGGTCGCGACGATGGCCTCTTTGTTGATCGCCATATTCAGCGCCTTGCGGACCTTCGGATTGTCGAAGGGCGCCAGCGTGGTGTTATAGGCGAGGTAGCCGACGTTGAGGCCAGCCTGCTCGTCCAGCTTGAGATTGCTGTCAGCCTTGATGCCGGCAATATCGGCCGGGGCCGGATAGGGCATCAGGTGGCATTCGCCGGCTTTCAGCTTTTGCAGACGCACGGCGGCATCCGGGGTGATCGCGAAAACCAGATCGTCGATGATCGCCGGGGTACCCCAGTAATCGGCATTCTTGGTATACCGGATCACCGCGTCCTTCTGATAGGCCACGAATTTGAACGGGCCGGTGCCGATGGGCGCATTGTTGAACTCTTCGCGGGTGCCGGCAGCGTCCAGCGCGTCGGCATATTCTTTCGACACGATCGACATGAAGGGCATGGCGATGTTCGCAAGGAACGGCGCCTCGGGCTGGTTCAGCGTGATCTTGACGGTGTAATCATCGACCTTTTCGACCGATTTCACCAGGTCCGGCATCGCCATCGAGGTGTAATATTCGTAGGTGATGCCCGGGATATACTGATGCCAGGGGTTTTCGGCATTGCCCTGACGGTCGAACGAAAAGATCACGTCATCGGCGTTGAAATCGCGGGTGGGCGTGTATTTGTCGTTCGAGTGGAACTTGACGCCCTTGCGCAGGCGGAAGGTGTATTCGGTGCCGTCCTCCGAGACGTCCCAGCTTTCCGCAAGGCCCGGCTCGACTTCGGTGGTGCCCTTTTTGAACTCGGCCAGGCGGTTGAACATCGGGTGCGCACCCGCGTCAAAGGTGGTGCCGGCGGTGTAGGGGGCCGGGTCAAAGCCCTCGGGCGAGGCCTCTGAACAATAGATGAAGGTTTTCGCCATGGCCGGCGCGGCAGCACTCAGCGCAAGGGCCGAGGCGGCGATCAGGCTGCGGGAGAGAAGCTTCATGGAGCGGTCCTTTCACTCACTGTTGAACGTCTGTTGTTCCGGATTCGTGCCATGGGTCCGGCTTGTATTATGTTTGCATACAACTCCATAGCGCCGATGTTCTACTTCAAATTGTCGGAATGCCGTATAATTCGCCAGCATTTTGACCGCATATGCCTGCAATCAGCCAAATGGCCGATCCAGACTGACCGATGGCGGGCAGAACCAATGCGGCCCTTCCGGCGTCATAAAGGCGATATCCTCCAGACGGATGCCGCATTCGCCGTAAAGGCAAAGCATCGGCTCGACTGAAAAGCACATGCCGGGTTCCAGCGGGGTGCGGTTGCCTTTGACGATAAAGGGTTCCTCATGGATATCCATGCCCAGCCCGTGTCCGGTGCGATGCGGCAGGCCGGGCACGCGGTAGCCGGGGCCAAAACCCGCAGCCTCCAGGCTGGCGCGGGCGGCGGCGTCCACCGCCTCGCAAGGCGCTCCGATCTGAGCCGCCGCGAAAGCCGCCGCATGGGCAGCCTGTTCATGGCCCCACAGCGCGCGCTGGCGCGGGGTCGGCGTGCCGAACACATAAGTCCTTGTGATATCCGAGCAATAGCCATGCAGCGTGGCGCCAAGGTCGATCAGCACCATATCGCCATCCGCAAGGATCTGCGGCTCGGGCACGCCATGCGGATAGGCGGTGGCCTCGCCGAACTGCGCGGCCGCGAAAAGCGGGCTCATGCCCTGGGCTTTATGCGCGGCGGTGATGAAGGCACAGGTCACGGTGGTGGAAATCCCGGCGCGCAGCCCCTGCCAGACGGCTTTCTGCACCTGATGGCTGGCACTCATCGCGGTCTGGATGATGGCGATCTCGGCGGCGGATTTCACCTGGCGCAGCCCGGAAATCAGCGGTTGCGCCGACACCACCCGCCCCTCCATCGCCGCCAGCAAGGGCGCCGCGAACAGCCAGGGCGTCGCCTGGTCCAGCGCGAGGGTCGCGCCCTCGCCCGCAAGGCCCGCCACCTCGGCGGCGATCAGGGCATAGGGATCCTCGTCTTCCTCCCAGACCGCAACCCGGCCCGCCTCGCGCAGGAGAGAGCGCAGTTTCGGCTCCTCAAAGACCGGGCTGATATGAACCGGCGCGCCGCGCGCCGGGATCAGCGCGCCATGGATACGCTCTGACAGGCCAAGGCTGTGCCCGAGGAAATATCGCAGCGAGGAAGAGGCGTCGAGCCAGACCGCCCCAACCCCTGTCGCCAGCATCCGCGCCTGCAGCGCAGTCACCCGCGCCGCATATTCACCTGCGCCGATCCCCGGAACCTGAACCGGCTGAAACTGGTGCAACGCCTTGTCGAAATCCATAACCCGCCCTTTCGCGACCTGACCCAATCAGAGCCCTCCGGGCGGGAAAGGGCAAGGGGGCCGGATCTGGCCTGACGCAGGGTCAGGATCAGCGCTGATAGGGGGGCTTGCCGGCCCAGGCCCAGGCATCGCCGATCATCTGCCTCAGCGTCGAGCGGGTGGGCTCCCATCCCAGCTCGCCGATCGCGCGCTCCGAGCCGGAGACCAGCGCCACCGCATCCCCGGCGCGGCGCGCACCCGGGATCACCGGAACCTCGCGATTGGTCACCGCGCGGCTGGCATCAATCACTTCGCGCACGGTAAAGCCCGCGCCGGTGCCAAGGTTGAACGACCGGCTGCCCTTGCCGCCGATCAGCCAGCTGAGGCCCAGCACATGCGCATCGACCAGATCCGAGACATGGACGTAGTCGCGCACACAGGTGCCGTCGCGCGTCGGGTAATCGGTGCCGAAAACCGTCAGCGCCGGGCGCTTGCCGGCCACGGCATCCAGCATCAGCGGGATGAGATGGGTTTCCGGGTAATGCTGCTCGCCCAGCTCGCCCTCGGGGTCGGCGCCGGCCACGTTGAAATAGCGGAAAATCACATGGTCTATCGCGCCGGTGGCGCCGAAATCGCGCAGAATATCTTCGATGGCGCGCTTTGATCCACCATAGGCATTGATCGGATATTGCGGCGTGTCTTCGGTCAGCACCACGCCGTCCTGATCGCCATAGGTCGCGCAGGTTGACGAGAACACAAAATTCCGGATCCCCGCCGCGATGGTCGCCTCGACAAGGTTCAGCGCGCCGCCGACATTGACGCGCCAGTATTTCGCCGGATCCGTCATCGACTCGCCCACCAGCGAAAGCGCGGCGAAATGCATCACCGCCACCGGCTTATATTGCGCCAGCGCGGCCTTGATGCTGGCGCGGTCCATCAGATCGCCCCGGGCAAGCGGCCCGTATTTCACCGCCTCCGCCCAGCCGGTGGAAAGATTGTCAAAGGCCACCGGGATGAACCCCGCCTTTGCCAGTGCCTTGCAGGCATGCGAGCCGATATAGCCCGCGCCGCCGGTCACCAATACATGCTGCATCGCCCGGGCCTCAGACATTGTAATAGTCCCGATACCAGGCGACGAAAGCCGCCACGCCTTCGGGCACCCGGGTTTTAGGCTGATAGCCGGTCAGGCTTTTCAACAGGCTCGCATCGGCCCAGGTCGCGGGCACATCGCCGGCCTGCATCGGCATCAGATTGCGGATCGCCTCGCGGCCCGTGGCGGCCTCGATGGCGGCGATGAAATCGGTCAGCTGCACCGCATCGGAATTGCCGATATTCACCACCCGCCAGGGCGCGACCGGCGAGAGGCTGTCGCCCTCGGGCACGATACCATCCGCCGGGCGAACGGGCACGGCGTCGATCAGCAGGCGGATCCCTTCGACCAGATCGTCGATATAGGTGAAATCGCGCTTCATATCGCCGTGGTTATAGACGTCAATCGCCTCGCCTTTGAGGATGCTCTTCGTGAATTTGAACAGCGCCATATCGGGGCGGCCCCAGGGGCCGTAGACGGTGAAAAAGCGGAACATCGTCACCGGCAGGCCGAAGAGATGCGCATAGCTGTGTGCCATTCCCTCGGTCGCCTTTTTAGTGGCGGCGTAAAAGGACATCTGGTGATCAGCGCGGTCGGTTTCCGCATAGGGCATCCTGGTGTTGGCCCCGAAGGCCGAAGAGGTCGAGGCCAGCAGCATATGCGCGGGCGGGAAGGCGCGCGCAGCCTCAAGGATCTCGAAAGTGCCGGTGATGTTGCTTTCAAGATAGGCGCGCGGATTGTCGATGGAGTAGCGCACCCCGGCCTGGGCTGCGAGGTGGATCACCACATCGGGGCGATGCGCCTCGAAAAGGCCCATCATCAGACCGGGCGTTTCCACCTGGTCATTGACGACCTGAAACCCCGGATCCTGGCTCAGCATCGCCTGGCGGCGCTGTTTCAGGGCCACCTCATAGTAATCCGACATATTGTCGAGCCCGATCACCTGGAACCCGTCTGCCAGCAGGCGCCGACACAGATGATAGCCGATAAATCCCGATGATCCGGTCACCAGCGCCTTGCGAGTCTCTGCCATCTCTTTCATCCTTCAAGCGGTCAGCGCCTGGCGCACTGCACTCAGGCCCCTGTCCATCAGATCGCGCGCGGCGGCGGCATCTTCCGCCTCGGTGTAAAGCCTGAATTCCGGCGCATTGCCAGAGGGGCGCAGATGCAGGATCGCCCCTGTGACAAGGGTGATCCGCAAACCGTCGGTCAGATCGGTCGCCGCCTCGCGCTGGCCAAGGCCCGCCAGAAACGCCACCCGCGCCGCCGGATCCCGGATCAGCCGCGCAAGGAAGGGGCCGGAGCGTTCCGGCGCGATCTCTTGCAGCCGGTCAGAGAGCGTCACCACCGGCGGCTCCCGCCCAACGAGGTCCGAGACCGAACCACCCTTTGCCGCCGTCAGCACCATCAAAAGCGGCAGCAGGAAATCGCGGGTCGGAAGCCGGGTGATCACGCCGCCGGGCGTTGCGGCGTCAAACCCCAGCAGGAAACCGCCATTGGCCTCATAACCGACCACACGGCCCCCCGCCTCTTCCATCGCGGCGATCACGAAAGGGGAGCCGATCCTCGTGCGGAGCACCGACGCGAACCCCTTCCGCATCACGCCGGAATTCGAGGAAACCGGCGTCACCACCACCTCCGCCCCCAATGCCTGCGCCGCGATCTGGCCGAGGATATCGCCGGGCACGATCCGCCCGGTCTCATCCGCCAGCAGCGGCCGGTCGGAATCGCCATCGGTCGAGATCAGCGCATCAAGCTTTTCGCCCTGCACCCAGACGGCGATCTGGCGCGCGACGTCAGGATCCACCGCTTCGGTATCGACCGGGATGAAGGTGTCGGAATGGCCAAACTCCACCACTTCGGCACCAAGCCCGCGCAGGGTCGCCAGCATCACCCCGCGCCCCACCGCCGAATGGCTGTAGACGCCGATCCGCCTGCCCTGCAGCGCCCCGGACCCAAAGACCGAAACATAGCGATGGGTGAAGGCGGCATTGCCATTGGTCTCAGACAACAAACGGCCCGGGGGTGCGAAATTTCCGGGCCGGCGGCCAAGCGCTGTCAGAATGGCCGCCTCATCGGCTTTGGTGATCTCACCCAGAGGCGTATAGAATTTCAGCCCGTTGCGATCAGCGGGGATATGGCTGCCGGTCACCATCACCGCCGCCGCAGCCGCCCCCCGCGCGAGATAAGCCAGCGCAGGCGTCGGCAGTGCGCCGCAGGCGGTGACATCAACCCCTTCATTGAGCGCGGTTTCGATCACCGTCCGGGCAATCCGGCCGGTCGAGGGCCTGAGATCGCCCCCGACAAACAGCCCGCGACCCGGGGGGCAGGCGGCAAGAAAGGCGCGGATATAATCCGCCACCAGGTCTTCGGTCAGCTCAGACACAAGACCACGCAACCCGCTGGTGCCAAATTTCGGAGCCATATGCCCGCCTCCTCTCCGCCCGGGCCAGCTTTACCCTGGGCCATAATCTGCAAACAGCCCCTTAACGGGAGGCCGGGCGTTTTCCGCGCCCCCTCCCGGGTAACAGGCAGGGGTTGCGTGCGCGCCAGGGCCTCCCCATCTGGGGCGGGTGGCTTTGTCGACAGAATCGTGCGAAATCACCGTCGCAAATGAAAGAATTTCATCGGGATGTATCACGGATCGGCGATTTCTGAACCAGCATCTCGACTTAGGCGCCCCGGGGCGCGACTATGCCGGAAAATGGAAAAGAACGGAACATGGCCGCAACGACGCCCCAGCCCCCTTCCCGCTATGAATCACCCTTTGCCGGGGAGACGCGGCATGGCTTTCGTCGCCCGCTGATCACCGATATCTCTGCGGCACGCTGGCTTTTGCTCGCGATCCTCGCGGCTTCGGTCTATTTCTTCCACGGCTTTATAGTGCCGGTGCTGGCCGCCACCGTGATCGCCGTCGCCAGCTGGCCCCTGCGAGAGCGATCGCTGCCGAAAATGGGGCGGACGCTGACCGCCACGGCGCTTGTCCTGGTGCTGATCTGCTTTCTGGTGCTGCCGATCCTTGCGGCGCTGTTCTACGCCTTCCATGAATTGCGCGACTGGATCTCCTGGGGGTTCCGGATCAACAATACCGGCACGCCGCCGCCGCTCTGGCTGATCGAACTGCCGCAGATCGGCCCCTGGATCAACGAGAAATGGCTGGCGACCATCGGTCATCCCGGCGGTGTGGGAGAGCTGGTCCAGCTGATCTCGGGCGAGAATATCGGGTCGATCTATCGCGGCGTGCTCAGCGCCGGATCGACCGCCTTCCACCTGTTCCTGAACCTTGTTTTCATGCTGATCGCGCTGTTCGTCTTCTACCGTGACGGTGACCGGGTGGTGGAACAGATCGACCGCGTCGGCCAGCGCATCCTGCCCGAGCGCTGGAACCGCCTGTCGCGCATTGCACCTGCGACCATCTCGGCCACGGTGACCGGCATGACGCTGATCGCGATCGGCGAAGGCGTGGTGCTGGGCATTGCCTATTACTTTGCCGGCCTGCCCTCGCCGGTCACTTTCGCGGTGATCACCGGCGTGATGGCGCTGATCCCGGGGGGCGCGCCTTTGTCCTTCACGCTGGCCTCTTTGTATCTCGTGGCCTCCGGCTCGCCCTGGGCGGGGTTAGCGCTTTTCACCTGGGGCTCGGTCGAGCTGTTCATCGTCGACAAGACCATCCGCCCGATGCTGGTGGGCGGCCCGGTGCGGCTGCCGTTCCTGCCCACCTTCTTCGGGCTGATCGGCGGCGTGAAGACAATGGGGATTGTCGGCCTCTTTGTCGGGCCGGTGCTGATGGCGCTGCTGATGTCGATCTGGCGCGAATGGCAGCGCGAGATCAAAGAGGATGAGGCGCGCAAGCACCCGCAGACCGCCACGCTGCCACCCGTGGTTTCAACCGCCGACGGGTAAAGCCTGGCGCCGACTGCCCGATTGATGGGCATGAACTGCCCGAATTCGCGCCATTTGCGCGAAGCGATTGCAAAAACCCCTTGTCCGACCCCGATTTGCCCGAAACTCTGGGGCTCCGGGCCGGAGGGGATGCGCTTTCTGGTCGCCAACAGGAACAACCGATGTCGATCAAGGCCGCAATCCACCATCTGACCCATTACATCTATGATCAGCCGGTCATGCTTGGCCCTCAGGTGATCCGGCTGCGGCCGGCGCCGCATAGCCGCACGCGGGTGATCAGCCATACCCTGAAGGTCAGCCCCGGCGGCCATTTCGTGAACCATCAGCAGGACCCTTACGGCAACTGGCTGGCGCGTTTCGTCTTTCCCGAGCCGGTGCGCGAGCTGAAGATCGAGGTCGATCTGGTCGCGGATATGACCGTTTATAACCCCTTCGATTTCTTCGTCGAGGAAAGCGCCGAGACCTTCCCCTTCACCTATCCCGACGATCTGATCCAGGATCTCTCGATCTATCGTCAGGTGGAACCGCAAGGCACCGAATTCGCCGCGCTCCTCGCCTCGATCAGCCGCGAGCCCATGCGCACCGTCGATTTCATCGTCGGGCTGAATGCGCGCCTCTCATCAGAGGTGAATTACCTGATCCGGATGGAGCCTGGCGTCCAGACCCCACAGCAGACACTGCAACTGGCCTCGGGATCCTGCCGCGATTCGTCCTGGCTGCTGGTCAATCTGCTGCGGCATCTGGGTTTTGCCGCACGGTTTGTCTCGGGCTATCTGATCCAGCTGAAACCCGATCTGAAAGCGCTGGATGGCCCTTCGGGGACCGAGGTGGATTTCACCGATCTCCACGCCTGGGCCGAGGTCTATCTGCCCGGCGCCGGCTGGATCGGGCTTGACCCGACCTCGGGTCTTTTGACGGGCGAGAGCCATATCCCGCTTTCCGCCACACCGCATTACAGGAACGCCGCGCCGATCACCGGCGGCTTTACCGGCCAGGCCCGTGTCGGTTTCGATTTCGACATGCGCGTGACCCGGATCGCCGAGCATCCGCGCATCACCAAACCCTTTTCCGATGCGGCCTGGGAAGAACTGAACGCGCTTGGCGCCCGCGTCGACCAGGCGCTGACCGCGGGCGATGTGCGCCTCACCATGGGCGGCGAGCCGACCTTTGTTTCCATCGACGATTTCGAGAGCCCGGAATGGAACTCCGACGCCGTCGGCCCGCAAAAACGCGCCCTCGCCGATCAGATGGTGCGCCGCCTGCGCGACCGTTTCGCGCCGGGCGGGTTCCTGCATTACGGCCAGGGCAAATGGTATCCGGGCGAGACGCTGCCGCGCTGGACCTTCTCGCTTTACTGGCGGCGCGACGGCTATCCGGTCTGGCGCGATGCCAGCCTGATCGCCCCCGAAGGCGAGGATCAGGGTGCTACGGCGGAACAGGCGGCGGCGCTGCTCTCAGAGATCGCACAACAGCTGGACCTGCCGAAAGACTTCATCCTGCCCGCCTATGAGGACCCCGCCGAATGGCTGGTCAGGGAATCGAACCTGCCGGAAAACGTCACGCCCGAGAACCCAAAACTGAAAGACCCCGAAGAGCGGCACCGCATCTCACAGGTCTTCTCGCGCGGGCTGACCGAGCCGGTGGGCTATGTGCTGCCGGTACAGCCCTGGCAGGGCCGCGAAAGCGCGCGGAAATGGGTGTCGGAGCTGTGGACCTCGCGGCGCGGCAGGGTCTTCCTTGTGCCGGGCGACAGCCCCGTGGGCTACCGCCTGCCACTTGGCAGCCTGCCGCATCTCTCGGCGGCTGAGTATCCCTATCTGAACCCCGCCGACCCGACAGAGCCACGCCCCGACCTGCCGGTGCCCGAAGAACACCCCGCTCCCGAACAGGCCCGGGCCGCTTTCACCGCCGCAACCGGGGGCCAGCAGATCGTCGAACAGATCGCAGGTTCCGAGCTCGGCGGCGCGGTGCGCACCGCGCTTTCGGTCGAGCCGCGTCAGGGACGGCTTTCGGTCTTTATGCCCCCCGTGGTGCGGCTGGAGGACTATCTCGACCTGCTCGCAGCCACCGAGGCGGCGGCGGCAAAACTGGGCCTGAAAGTTCATATCGAGGGCTATCAGCCCCCCCATGATCCAAGGATGAACGTGATCCGTGTCGCCCCCGATCCCGGCGTGATCGAGGTGAATATCCACCCGGCGACCTCATGGGAGGACTGCGTCGCGATCACCAATGGCGTGTATGAGGATGCGCGCCAAAGCCGCCTTTGCGCCGAGAAATTTATGATCGACGGCAAGCACACCGGCACCGGCGGCGGCAATCATGTCGTGGTCGGCGGCGCCACCACGCTGGACAGCCCCTTCCTGCGCCGGCCTGACCTCTTGCGCTCGCTGATCCTGCACTGGAACCGGCATCCCTCGCTCTCCTACCTGTTCTCGGGGCTGTTCATCGGCCCGACCAGCCAGGCGCCCCGCATCGACGAGGCCCGCCATGATGCGCTTTACGAGATGGAAATCGCGCTGTCGCAGATCTCCGCGCCATCCGAGGGCGAGCCCCCCCTGCCCTGGCTGACCGACCGCTTGCTCAGGAATATGCTGACCGATGTGACCGGCAACACCCACCGGGCCGAGATCTGCATCGACAAGCTCTATTCCCCCGATGGGCCGACCGGCCGTCTGGGTCTGGTCGAGTTCCGCGGTTTCGAGATGCCACCGGATGCGCGGATGAGCCTCGCGCAGCAACTGCTGATCCGCGCCCTGATCGCGCGGTTCTGGGCCGCGCCCGCTTCCGGCCCGCTGACCCGCTGGGGCACCAGCCTGCATGACCGCTTCATGCTGCCGCATTTCGTCTGGCAGGATTTCCGCGATGTGCTGGCCGATCTGCGCACGCATGGGTTCGATCTGAAAGAGGAATGGTTCAAGGCGCAAGGAGAGTTCCGCTTCCCCTTCTGCGGCGAGGCCGAATATGAGGGCAACCACCTCGAAATCCGTCAGGCACTGGAGCCCTGGCATGTGCTGGGCGAGACCGGCGCCATCGGCGGCACCGCGCGCTATACCGACAGCTCAACCGAGCGGCTGCAGGTGAAACTGACCACCGCCGACCCGTCGCGCTATGCGGTCACCTGCAACGGGCGGGAACTGCCGCTGACCGCGATCGGTGGTGGCGCGGCGGTGGCGGGTGTCCGGTTCAAGGCATGGGAGCCTGCGCTGGCGATCCATCCCCGCCTCCGCGCCCAGGCGCCATTGAATTTCGACCTGTATGACCGCTGGTCGGGCCGTTCGCTTGGCGGCTGCACCTATCACGTCGCCCATCCCGGCGGGCGGAATTACGACACTTTCCCGGTCAACGGAAACGAGGCCGAGGCGCGGCGTCTGGCGCGGTTCCAGCCCTTTGGCGGCACCGGCAGCCTCTGGCGCCCGGAGGCCGAGGCGCGGCACCCGGAATTCCCGCTGACCCTTGACCTGAGGCGCCCCATCGGCATCTAGTCCTGGACATGACTGGTGAGTTGCCTTCCCCTTCCGCTCCGGCCAGCGTTCCGCCCCCCGGAGCGGAACCGCGTCACGATTTCGGCCTGGCAGAGTATCGCCCCCTGCCCGGCGTTCCCGATGAGCTGATCGGACCGGACGGGCAGATGCGCCCGCTATGGCAGCCTTTGCTGAACCATCTGGCAAAGCTGTCAGACACCGATCTGACCCGCGCCATCGAGCGCGCCGATCTTTATTTGCGCGATTCCGGGGTGATCTACCGGCAATATGACACCACCGCCGGCACCGCTTCGGTCGAACGGCCCTGGCCGTTAAGCCATCTGCCGGTGCTGATCGACGAGGCAGACTGGACCCGGCTTTCCGCCGCGCTGATCCAGCGCGCGGATCTGCTGGAATTGTTGATGGCCGATATTTACGGGCCGAACCAGATGGTGGCCGACGGGCATCTGCCGGCGGATCTGCTGGCGGGCAACCCGGCCTGGGCGCGGCCGATGGTGGGGATCCGGCCCCGCGCGGGCCATTACCTGCATTTCGTCGCTTTCGAGATCGGGCGCGGCCCCGACGGGCAATGGTGGGTGCTGGCCGACCGCACCGAGGCGCCTTCGGGCGCCGGCTATGCGCTGGAAACCCGGGTGGCGACCACCCGCGCTTTTGGCCCGCAGCTTTTCGGCCAGCAGCTGCACCGTCTGGCCGGGTTCTTCCGCGACTTCCGCGACCACCTTCTGTCGATGCGGGCCGATCCGGCGGCACGGGTGGCGATCCTCACCCCCGGCCCCTGGAACGAGACCTGGTATGAACAGGCCTGGCTCGCGCGATATCTGGGGATCAGTCTTGTCCAGGGCGAGGATCTGACAGTCGAAGATGGCCGGCTGATGCTGCGCACGGTCTCGGGTCTCAAACCGCTCGATGTGCTCTGGCGCCGGCTGGATGGCTCTTTCGCCGATCCGCTGGAACTCGACCCGGCCTCGCGGCTGGGGACGCCGGGGCTTGTATCCGCGCTGCGCCAAAGCGGGTTGGCCATGGTCAATCCACCGGGCTCGGGCGTGCTTGAGACGCGGGCGATGATGGCCTTTCTGCCCCGCCTCGCGCCGGTCCTGACCGGCTCGGCCCTGATGCTGCCGAATATCGCGACCTGGTGGTGCGGCGATGCCTCTGCCCGCGCGGCGGTGATCGAAGCAGCGGATCGCATGATCCTTTCGCCCGCGCTGGGCACCGGGCTGCCCTATGACCGGATGGATGACCCGTTTGCCGCAGCCAGCCTGCCCCCCGATGCGCTGGGCGAAAGGCTGGAGCGCGAAAGCGGCAGCCTCGTCGCGCAAGAGGCGGTGACGCTTTCGACCACCCCGGCGCTGGTCGATGGCAGGATCACGCCGCGCCCGATGTCGCTGCGTGTCTATCTTGCCCGCACCGCCTCGGGGTGGCGGGTGATGCAGGGCGGGTTCGCCCGGATCGGCGCCACCACCGACCCAGGCGCGCTGGCGATGCAAAGGGGCGGCGGCGCGGCAGATGTCTGGATCATATCGCCCGACCATGTCGGGGGCGATACGCTGATGAACCGCCCGGCGGGGCAAAGCGGCACGCCCGAGCCCGATGAGCTGCCCGCCCGCGCCGCCGACAACCTGTTCTGGCTGGGCCGCTATGTCGAACGCACCGAGGGCATGGTGCGGCTCTTGCGCGCCCGCCATGGCCGCATCGCCGAAAGCGGCACCGGCACACTCCCATTGCTGGCCGAGGCCGATGCACTGCTGGAGGCCGCCGGTCTCGATCCTTCCGAGCCGATCCCCGAGGGGCTTTTGGCCACGATCGGGCGTGCGGTCTCCTCGGCGGCGCAGCTCAGGGACCGGTTTTCGACCGATGGCTGGGCGGCGCTGAAGGATCTCGACAAATCGGCGCGGCGCCTGGCCTTGCAGGTCAGCCCGGGTGATGACGCAGCCCAGGCGCTTTCGGCGCTTTTGCGCAAGCTGGCCGGGTTTTCGGGGCTGGTGCATGAGAATATGTACAGGCTGATGGGCTGGCGCTTTCTGACTTTGGGGCGGATGCAGGAACGCGCCCGCAATATGGCGGGCTGGCTGGCGGCGCTGACCGATCCCGGGTCCGATCCGGGCGGCATCGACCTTTGCATCGAGCTGGGCGATTCCGTGATGACCCATCGCCGCCGCTATTCGATGGTCTCGGGGCGCGGGCCGGTGATCGGCCTCCTGGCGCTGGACCCGCTGAACCCGCGCGCAATCCGCAATCAGGTCGATGGCATGATGGATCTGGTGCGGATGCTGCCCGAGGCCCTGGTGGAAAACCGGCTGAGTGCGCCCGCCCGGGCGCTGCTGCGGCTGCAAACCGACCTTGCCACCGCCACGCCGGAAACGCTGGGCAGCGAGGCGCTTTACGCCCTTCAGGCGCGGCTGGGCGAAGTGTCTGACCTGATCTCGGAGCGCTATTTCCGATGAGCATTTACGACCTGCGCCTGCAGATCAGCTATGAATTCGACCGGCCCAGCGGCGCGGGGCGTCAGCATTTCCGCATCCTGCCGGCCAGCCTGCCGGGGCGCCAGCGGGTGCTCGGCTCGCTGGTCACGCTGGAGCCGGAACCGGGCGAGCTGGGCTTTTTCACCGATTTTTTCGGGACGAGCGTGGTCGAGGCCGCGATCCCTGCCGGGCTGACCCGGCTGGATCTGAGCCTTGAGGCCCAGGTAGAGCGGCTGGCGCAGCCCGAGGGGCTGGACCTCTCGGTCCCGGTCGCGGCGCTTGGGCCGGAACTCGCGCAAATCCGCAGCCTCGGGCCGGATTCGCCCTTGCATTTCTGCCTGCCCTCGCGCCGGATCCCCCAGGTCGACGCGATCAGCGGCTTCGCGGCAAAGGCGCAAGGGCAGGATGACAGCGTCGCTATGGTGACCGAGCGGCTGGGCCTGATGCTGCATGGCCATATGACATTCGAGGCCGGCGCCACCGATGTCGACACCTCCCCCGCCGAGGCTTTCGCAGCCCGCCATGGCGTCTGCCAGGATTTCGCGCAGATCATGGTCGGGGGGCTGCGCAGTCTGGGGATCCCCGCCGCCTATGTGGCGGGCTATCTGCGCACCCTGCCGCCGCCGGGACAAAAGCGGTTGGTCGGCGCCGATGCGATGCATGCCTGGGTCAGGGCCTGGGGCGGCCCTCAGCGCGGCTGGATTGATTATGACCCGACCAATGCCTGTTTCACCGGAGCCGACCATATTGATGTCGGCATGGGCCGCGATTACGCCGATGTGGCACCGGTGACGGGGATGCTGCGGCTAGACGGGCAGCAAGAGGGCCGCCATTCGGTTGATATCACCGAGGCCGGGGAGGGTTGAGATGAGTGCAAAAGAAACGCCTGTCGCCGTGATCACCGGCGCCGGATCGGGGATCGGGCGCGCGGTGGCCATCGCGCTGAATCGCGCCGGCTGGCGCTGTGCGCTTTTGGGCCGGCGTGAGGCCCCGCTGGCGGAGACCGCGGCCCAAAGCCCCCATCGCGACCGCATGCTGACCGTCACCGCCGATCTGAGCCAGTCGGGTCAGGTGCGCGACGCCTTCGCACAGATCGTGGCACAGTTCGGCCGGATCGACTTTCTCTTCAACAATGCCGGCGCCTTTGGTGGCCAGGCACGGGTCGAAAACACCACGCCCGACGCCTGGGATGCGGTGATCGCGATCAACCTGAACGGCGCCTTCTACTGCGCGCGTGAGGCCTGGCGGCAGATGCTGGTGCAGGAGCCCAAAGGCGGGCGCATCCTCAACAACGGCTCGATCTCGGCCCATGTGCCGCGCCCGCAGACGATTTCCTACGCGGTATCCAAACATGCCGTGACCGGCCTGACAAAGGCGCTGGCGCTGGAGGGGCGCGAGCATGGCATCGCCGTCGGCCAGATAGATATCGGCAATGCCGCGACCGAAATGACCGCCGATATGTCGAAAGGGATGTTGCAGGCCGATGGCTCGATCCGGCCCGAGCCGGTGATGGATGTGTCCCATGTCGCGGATATGGTTCTGATGATCGCGCAGCAGCCGCTGGCGGTGAACACGCTTTTCACCACGATCATGGCCACCGCGATGCCCTATGTGGGGCGCGGCTGATCCTTGCCGATCTGCACATTGCCTGTGCCGCACAAGCCTTTCCGCCAAGGCCCGCTTGCGCAACACTGACCGCCTGGATCAACAGAAGGAAGCCTTCAAATGTCCAAGCTGGACGTCGCCATCCTCGTCGGAAGCCTGCGCGCCGGGTCTTACAACCTCTCGGTCGCCAAAGGGCTGCAAGCCATCGCGCCCGAGGGCATGGCGCTGGAAATCATCCTGATCGCCGGGCTGCCGCTTTACAACCCCGATCTTGACGAGGGCACCCCGCCCGCCGCCTGGACCGCCTTCCGCAAGGCGATTGCCGCGAAACAGGCGGTGATTTTCGTCACGCCGGAATATAACCGCTCGCTGCCCGCCGCGCTGAAGAACGCGCTCGATGTCGGCTCGCGCCCCTATGGGCACAGCGTCTGGGGTGGCAAACCGGCGGCGGTGATCTCGGGCTCGATGGGGAATATCGCGGGCTTCGGCGCCAATCACCATCTGCGCCAGTCGCTCGTCTTCCTCGATATGCCGACGCTGCAACAGCCCGAGGCCTATCTGGCCCAGGTGCAGAATATGCTCGACGACCAGGGCGGGCTGAAGCCCGATACCGCGAAATTCCTTGGCTCTGTGCTGCAGAAATTCGCAGCCTTCGCCGCGAAGACTATCTGAACGGGTGCGAAAAAACCCCGCCATGAGATCATGGCGGGGCAGTGGCGCCCCAGGCGGACCAGGGCGCAGGCGTTCATGTAACCTGTTGAAATTCGGTCAGTTCGGACGCGACCCCACACCCATCTCATCGCGGATCTGCTGGCGCAACGCGTCGATCGGGATCATTTTCCCGTCGCGTTTGAAATGCCAGTAAGTCCAGCCATTGCAAGACGGCGCCCGTTCATAAGCCGCCCCCACCTGATGGATCGAGCCTTTGACATCGTCGCCGATCAGCGTGCCATCAGCGCGCACCTTGGCCTTGAAGCGACTACCGATGGAATAAAGCTCCTCACCCGGGCGCAGCATGCCGCGCTCGACCACCTGGCCAAAGGGCACACGCGGCTCGGCCCGTTTCGAGCCGGTAACCTCCAGCGCCGAGGCATCGAATTTGCGCACCCGGGCCAGCCGTTCGGTCGCAGCCTTGCGATAGGCCTCCTCGCGCTCGATCCCGATGAAATCGCGGCCCAGCATCCTGGCCACTGCACCAGTGGTGCCGGTGCCGAAGAACGGGTCCAGCACCACATCCCCGGGATTGGTCGTGGCCAGCAGCACGCGATGCAGCAGCGATTCGGGCTTTTGCGTCGGATGCGCCTTGTCGCCATGCTCATCCTTCAGCCGCTCATGGCCGGTGCAGATCGGCAGCACCCAGTCAGAGCGCATCTGCACACCCTCATTCAGCGCCTTCAGTGCCTCGTAATTGAAGGTGTATTTCGCTTTCTCGTCCCTTGAGGCCCAGATCAGCGTCTCATGCGCATTGGTCAGCCGCTTGCCCTTGAAATTCGGCATCGGGTTCGATTTGCGCCAGACCACATCATTCAGGATCCAGTAGCCCTGGTTCTGCAGCTCGGCCCCCAGACGGAAGACGTTGTGATACGACCCGATCACCCAGATCGCGCCATTCGGTTTCAGCAGACGCTTTGCGGCGGCCAGCCAGCGGCGGGTGAATTCGTCATAAGAGGCAAAAGAGGCGAACTGATCCCAGTGATCATCCACCGCATCGACCTTTGAATTATCCGGCCGGTGCAGATCGCCTTTCAGCTGAAGGTTGTAAGGAGGGTCTGCGAAAATCAGATCAACCGAGCCCGCCGGCAGGCTCTCCATGATCTCGATACAGTCGCCCGCAAGGATCTCGTTCAGCGGAAGCGCATGTTCCGCCGGTGCTTTTTTCGTCGCCATATTCTGCCTCTGTCAGCGGCAATTCTTGTGTGCCGTCTTGTGGATAAGAATGGGACAGAGGCGATTCGCCGTCAAATTGTTTATTGAATCAAGGGGTTACAGAAAGATCTTGATACAAGATATTGTGGACAGGTTTGAAAGACCGTCTATGCACAGGGGTCACGCCAAAATCCAGGAGCGCGCTGAGATGCGCCTTTGTCGGATAGCCGGCATTTCGCTCCCAGCCGTAACCGGGAAACTGTTGCGCCAGATCCACCATGATCCGGTCACGCGCAACCTTGGCGACAATCGAGGCCGCGGCAATCGACTGGCAGCGGGCATCTCCCTTGACCAGCGCCCGCGCCGGGCAGGTCAGCCCGCGCGGCAGAAGATTGCCATCGATCAGCGCGAAATCGACGACGCCCAGCCCCGCCACCGCCCGCTCCATCGCCAGATGACTGGCGCGCAGGATGTTGATCTCGTCGATCTCCTCGACGCTGGCATGGGCAACCGACACCGCAGCATGGGCCAGCAGCCAGTCTGACAGCCGCTCGCGCGCGGCCAGACTCATCACCTTGCTGTCCCTCAGCCCGTCCGGAATATTCGCCGGATCCAGCCGCACCGCCGCCGCCGTCACCGGCCCGGCAATCGGCCCGCGCCCGACCTCATCGACCCCAGCAACAAAGGCAGCGCCACCCGCAAGCAGCTCCGCCTCGGAACTGAAATCCGGAATACTCACCATCGCCGCCTCTTCCCGCTTCTGGAAAGCGGCTTTCATCTGTCCATAAATATCCCCGCCGGAGGCATCCGCAGCCGGCCAGATGCTCAGCCCTCAGCCGCAAGGATCCCCCGCAAGCCAGAGCGGTAATCCGGATAGATCAGACGCACCCCCAGCTCCCCCGTGATCCGCCCGTTCCTGACCCGCCGGCATTCCTCATAGAAACTGCGCGCCAGCGGCCCCATCTTCGCCTCTTCAAACAGAACCGCCGGCGGCTCGGCCACGCCCAGCAGGCCCGCGGCATAGCTCAGCACCTCGGCCGCCGAAGAGGGCAGGTCATCGCAGACATTGTAGATCCGACCCGGATCGGGCCGCGCCATCGAGGCACGGAGCACCTGCACGATGTCATCGACATGGATGCGCGAGAACACCTGGCCCTCTTTCAGGATCCGCCGCGCCGAGCCATTGCGGATCTTCTCGAATGGCCCCCGCCCCGGGCCGTAAATCCCGGCCAGGCGGAACACATGCACCGGCAGCCCGCTCTCCAGCCAGTCGCGCTCGGCCCGGACCCGCTCGCCCGAGCGGGCGCGGGCCGGCAGCACCGGCGATGTCTCATCGACCCAGGCGCCTTTGGTATCGCCATAAACTCCGGTGGTCGAAAGATACCCCATCCACGCCACCCGCGCCTCGCGAATCTCTGGCCAGGCGTTCAGGAACGGGTCGCCCGACTCATCGGGGCTGGCGGAATGCAGGATATGCGTGGCCCTCGCCAGCGCCGGAGCCAGATCGGCCCCGCGCGCCGGATCCCAGATCAGCGGCTCGATACCCAGTTCCGCCAGTGCCGGCGCCTTTGCCACATCGCGGGTGGTGCCGATCACGCTCCAGCCATCGGCCAACAGGCCCCGCGCCAGCGCGGCGGCGCAATATCCATGTCCAAGGGAAAGCAGTGTTTTCATGCACCGGACTATCTCTCTCAGCGCCCGAAGCTGCAAGCACCACCGCGCCCCACTCCCCGCCGTTACCTGGAGTTCACTTGCCTGCACGCCCCGCTTTGCGCTTAACTCGGCCAAATGGCCCGCCGGATTTCCCGCCAGGCCGCAGCGATCCAAAGGACAACGTGTCGATCCTTCTTTTGCCCGACCCCACCGAGGCCCAGAGCTTCACCGATGCCACCGAAGCCGTCGACCGGCTGCATGCGCTTTATGATGAGGCCACCGCCCATCTGATCAGCCAGTTCCGAGAGGCTTTGATCCATGGCCGGCCCGCCCACCGGGTGCGCGCCTGGTATCCCGAGATCCGGCTGGTGGTTGACAGTTTCTCGAATGTCGACAGCCGCCTGTCTTTTGGCCATGTGGCGCGGCCAGGCACCTATTCCACCACGGTGACCCGCCCGGATCTGTTCCGCAATTACCTGATCCAGCAGATCAGCCTGTTGATCCGCAATCACGGGGTATCGGTCACCATCGGCCCATCCACCACGCCGATCCCGCTCCATTTCGCCGTTGCCGGCCAGCCCGACCTGATCATCCCCCAGGCCGGAGAACTCGACTTTCCGCTGCGTGATGTCTTCGACGTGCCCGATCTTGCCACCACCAATGACGACATCGTCAACGGCACGCTGGAGCATTTCGCCGATGGCTCGATGCCGCTGGCGCCCTTTACCGCGCAACGGGTCGATTACAGCCTGGCGCGGCTGGCCCATTACACCGCCACCAGCCCGGTGCATTTCCAGAACCATGTGCTCTTCACCAATTACCAGTTCTATGTCGATGAGTTCGAGGCCTTTGCCCGCGCCGCTCTGGATGACCCGAATTCGGGCTACAGCGCCTTTGTGGCAACCGGCGATCAGGAGATCACCTCCGGCTCGGGCCGCATCACGGCACCCGGCAAGATGCCGCAAATGCCAACCTATCATCTGAAACGCCCCGATGGCGACGGCATCACCCTGGTGAATATCGGCGTCGGCCCGTCAAATGCGAAAACCGCCACTGACCATATCGCGGTTTTGCGCCCCCATGCCTGGCTGATGGTCGGCCATTGCGCGGGGCTGCGAAACACCCAGGCGCTTGGTGACTATGTCCTCGCCCATGCTTATCTGCGCGAGGATCACGTTCTCGACGACGATCTGCCGGTCTGGGTGCCGATCCCGGCTCTGGCCGAGATCCAGATCGCGCTGGAAGATGCGGTGGAAGAGGTCACCCAGCTGGAAGGCTATGAGCTGAAGCGCATCATGCGGACCGGCACCGTTGCCACCATCGACAACAGAAACTGGGAGCTGCGCGATCAAAGCGGCCCTGTGCGGCGGCTGTCGCAGTCTCGCGCGGTGGGGCTGGATATGGAATCCGCCACCATCGCAGCCAACGGATTCCGCTTCCGCGTGCCCTACGGGACGCTCCTTTGCGTCTCGGACAAGCCGCTGCATGGCGAGCTGAAACTTCCCGGCATGGCGACCGAATTCTACCGCGCCCAGGTCGGGCGCCATCTGCAGATCGGCATCCGCGCCATGGAACTGTTGCGGGAAACGCCGCTGGAACGCATCCATTCGCGCAAATTGCGCAGCTTCGAGGAAACCGCCTTCCTCTGAGCCATGGCAATTTCCGGTGAAAACCGCCTAATTCCGGCGGGAAATGCGTTCTGGGGCTTGATTTCATCCCGCTTTCCAGGTGACTGAGCGGCAGCCCTGAAGAAGGGGGTTCCACAGCCGCTCTGCGCGCCATGGGATCAAAAGGACAAGCCGAACGAGAACAGGAGACAACAATGTCCAAGCCGATGACCAAGACCCAGCTTGTGGCCGCCGTTGCTGAAGCAATGGGCGCCGACAAGAAAACCGCCTCGGCCGCGCTGGATGCGATTGCTGACGTGGTTGCGAAAGAAGTCACTTCCGGCGGCGCCATCACCCTGCCGGGCCTCGGCAAAGTTGCCTGCAAAGAGCGCCCCGAGCGTCAGGTCCGCAACCCGGCCACCGGTGAGACCATGACCAAACCCGCCGACAAGCAGGTGAAGTTCACCATCGCCAAGGCGCTGAAGGATCTGGTCAACGGCTGATCGCCGCACCGGATTTACGACGGATGGGGTCGCCCGGGATCAGCCCGGGACGGCCCTTTTCTTTTGCGCTCGTCCGGCCCTGCCGCGATAATGGCCCAGGATCGGGCGGAGGCGGCAATGACAGATCTTTTCGGCGCAGCAGAGCCCGCTCAGCAGGGCCGCGAGGATCTGGCCCCGGGCGCTGTGTTGCTGCGCAGCCGGGCGCTGGCCGTGGCCGGCGCAATCGCCGAAGGTATCGCAGCCATCGCCGCAGTGTCTCCCTTTCGTCATATGGTCACACGGGGCGGATTTGCGATGTCGGTCGCGATGACCAATTGCGGCCGCGCCGGCTGGGTCAGTGACCGGCGGGGTTATCGCTACCAGGCGACCGACCCCGAGACCGGCAGGCCCTGGCCAGCGATGCCCGCCCTGTTCCGCACCCTCGCCCGGGACGCTGCGGCCGAGGCCGGCTTTCCAGGCTTCGACGCCGATGTCTGCCTGATCAACCGCTACCAGCCGGGTGCGAAAATGGCGCTGCATCAGGATCGGGACGAGGCGGATTTCTCCCACCCCATCGTCTCGGTCTCGCTTGGCCTGGCAGCGATCTTCCGTTTCGGCGGGCCGAGCCGCAGTGACCCGGCGCGAAAGATTCCGCTGCTGCATGGCGATATGGTGGTCTGGGGTGGGCCTTCGCGGCTGAATTTCCACGGCATCAACGCGCTGAAACCCGGCGAGCACCCGCTTTGCGGCACGGCCCGCCTGAACCTGACCTTCCGCACTGCAACCCAGGGTCGGGAATTGCCCGCCCCGCAGGCCTGAATCGACCTGGCGCAAAAATCCCGCTTGCGAAATGGCGAAATGAGGCGGCTAGATTTGCGCATGGTCACCTTCGCCTGCGCCGGACGGATACGGGCCTGCCGAAGCCATGACAATGACTGATACTGACTGCCAGGCCATAGCTGAACGCAGATGAAGCCAGCGGACCAGGCCATCTGCGAACGAGCAAACGACGACGTGCAGGCGACGCAACCGGACCCCGGTTTTCATTCCTCATCTTATGCAGGAGACCCGCAAAATGCCCCTCCAATACGCACTCACCAACAGTTCCGGTGCCGGGATCCGCTTTGATCTCAGCACAACGGACAGTCTTTTCGTCGGCGAGAACGCCACTGTCCTGAGTTCCGACAACAACGCGATCGAAGGCACCGGCAGCTATCAGTCGGTGACCGTTGCCGGGCATGTTTTTGCCTATGGCCTCGGTATAAGATGGTCCACGGGCAGTAACCTGAACATCACGATCTATGCCGGAGCGTCGGTCGGCTCCGCCTATTCCAGCGCGATCAGTATCTCCGACTCGTCCAACACACGTGTCACCAACCATGGAACAATTTCCGGCGGCACCACGAATAATGGTGTGGTGATGTCGGGCAATAATGTCGTTCTGATGAATACCGGTATGATCTCCGGCTACTACGGTGTGCAGATGTTCTCGATCTCGGACGACGCGGGATCCGCCTCCATCTTCTATAATTATGGCACCGTGTCGGGCGCCTCCAGATCCTATTATGGCGATGCCAGCTTCGAGGACCGCCTCGTCAATTACGGCACCATGAATGGCCTTGTGGACCAGTCCGGCGGCAATGACTATTTCCTCAATCGCGGCCGGGTCAACGGTGATATCAGTCTGGGATCGGGCAATGACGTTCTCGACACCAGGGCCGGTCAGGTCCAGGGCACCATTTTCGGTGGCGACGGCAATGATGTCATCATCCTGAACCCGACAGAGACGGAAATCGTCAATGGCGATACCGGGGTGGATACGCTGGACTTCCGCAATGGCGGGGGCGTGATCGTGGCGCTTGATTACACGCGAACCAACTCTGGCCAGTCTCTGGGCGATCAATATTACAATATGGAAAACGTTTTCGGCTCGCAGGCCGCAGACATCATCACCGGCAATGCCGCAAGCAATGTGCTGACCGGCGAAGACGGCAATGACTGGCTGCATGGTCGCGACGGGAACGACATCCTGCGCGGCGGCGCGGGCGCGGATACGCTGGCGGGCGGCCAGGGCAATGACATTTTCCAGTATCTCAGCGTCAATGATGGCGGTGACCGGATCATGGATTTCGGCAATGCCGCCGGAAACAACGATACCTTCCAGATCAGTGCCGCAGGGTTCGGCGGCGGCCTGACGGCGGGGGCACTGGCGGCAGCAGCCTTCCAGTCGGGCCTGTCCAATGTGGCGGCCAATGCGACAGTGCGCTTTATGTACCGCACCTCCGATGCAACCGTCTGGTACGACGCCGATGGCAACGGCGCCGGGGCTGCGGTGCTGGTCGCAACGCTGCAGGCCGGGGCGGTGATCACAGCGGCCGATTTCCTGATCTTCTGATCAGCCGGTCTCGCAAAGCGCCAGCCAGGCGGTGATCGCGGCCAGCGCCTCCGGCTCGTCGAGAAAGGGGATATGGCCGCGATCCGGGATTTCCGCCCGGATCAGATCGGGGCGGCGGATCTGCATCTGATCCGCCGTTTCCCGCGTCAGCACATCGGAATTCGCGGCGCGGGTCAACGCCAGCGGGATCCCTTCGCACAGATCGAACAGCGCCCAGGCATCCGGCAGCGGCGCGGCCATCGCACGGTCAAAACCTATGCGCAGCGCCGGGTCATAGGTCAGGCCCAGCCCGTCCGCCTCCTGCAAATAATGGCGGATGGTCTCTTCCTCCCACCGCAGCTGAGGCACACCGACAAAGCCGGGATTGGCGACCGGAATGCGGTCGGCGGCCTCTTCCAGCGTCGTCACATCGGGCTTCACCCCCATATAGGTGCCGATCCGCCTCAGCCCGTCCTGCTGCAAAACCGGCCCGACATCGTTGAAACAGATCCCCGCCACGCGCGGCTTTGCCATCGCCACCATCGCCATCGCCAGAAGCCCACCGCGAGAAGAGCCGATCACCGCCGCGCGCGGAATGGTCAGGTGATCCATCAGCGCCAGCGCGTCTGCCGCCTCCTGCGCGACGGTATAGGTCTCGGGGTCGGCCCGGCCCGAGGCGCCACGTCCCCGGCTGTCGAGCCTGATCAGCCGCACCCCCGTCAGATGCCGCGCCATATAGTCGAAGTCGCGACCGTCCCGCGTCAGCCCGGCCAGCGCCAGCAAGACCTTGCCCTCGCCCTCGTCGCGGAAGGCAAGGCTCGTGCCGTCTTTCGCGGTGAAACTGCCCCGCATATCCCCCCTTCAGGCCCCTCAGCCCGGATATTCGGCAAAACCCTTGCCGGTCTTGCGGCCCAGCCAGCCGGCATGGACCATCTGCTTCAGCAGCGGGCTGGCGCGGTATTTCGGATCGTCAAAGCCGCCATAAAGCGTCTCCATGATGTTCAGCACCACATCCAGCCCGATCAGATCGCCCAGAGCCAGCGGCCCCATCGGGTGATTAGCGCCCAGTTTCATCATGGAATCAATATCCTCGGGCGTGGCGAGCCCCTCATAGACGCAATTGATCGCCTCATTGATCAAAGGTGCCAGCAACCGGTTCACGATGAACCCGTAGCTGTCCTTTGAGACACGCGGCACTTTCCCGATGGCGCGGGTGACGTCGGTGATCGCCTCGGCCACCGCGTCCGAGGTTTGCAGCGCCCGGATGATCTCGACCAGTTGCATCATCGCGACCGGATTGAAGAAATGCATGCCGATGATGCGGCTGGGACGCGCCGTCTGTGCCGCAAGCTGGGTCAGCGAGATCGAGGACGTGTTCGAGGCGAGAACCGCATCTTCGCGGCAAATCCTGTCCAGCTGGCCGAGGACCGAGGCCTTGACCTCCAGCTTTTCGACAATCGCCTCGATCACCAGATCGCGGTCCGCCATGGCGTCAAGCGTGGTGACAGTGGTGATCCGTGCCATGGCCTCAGCGGCCTTTTCCGCCGGCATAGTACCTTTTTTGACCTGGCGGGCGAGGCTTCCCTCCATGGTGATCCGCGCACGCTCCAGCGCTTTTTCGGACAGATCCTGAAGGACGACCGTAAAGCCCGCCACCGCGAAGGCCTGGGCAATGCCATTGCCCATGGTGCCCGCGCCGATGACGCCGATTTTTTCGATTTTCATGGATCTGATCCTTAATGCGCGGTCCAGCCGCCATCGACGGGAAGCGCGGCTCCGGTCATCTCAGAGGCCGCCGGGCTGCAAAGGAATGCCGCAAGCGCGCCGATCTGGCCCGCCTGGACGAAACGTTTCGTCGGCTGCGCGGCCAGCAGCACGTCACGGATCACCTCTTCCTCGGTGATGCCCCGCGCGGCTGCGGTCTCGGGGATCTGACCCGCGACCAGCGACGTCAGCACATAGCCCGGGCAAATCGCATTGCAGGTCACCCCCGCCTCGGCGCCTTCCAGGGCGACGGTCTTTGTCAGCCCGATCACCGCATGTTTCGCCATGACATAGGCCGATTTATAGGGCGAGGCGACCAGCCCATGCGCCGAGGCGATATTGACGATCCGGCCCCAGCCGCGCGCCTTCATCCCCGCCATGACCAGCCGGGTCAGGTGCCAGGCGGCGGACATATTGATCGCCATGATCAGGTCGTAGCGATCGACCGGGAAGTCCTCGATCGGCGCAACCGTCTGGATACCCGCATTGTTCACGATGATGTCGACCTGACCGAATCGGGCTTCGGTCGCGGCCACCAGATCCGCGATCTGATAGGGCTTTGACATATCTGCGCCGTGGAACGCGACCGGCGCTCCGGTCTCATCCGCCAGTCCGGCGCGAACAGTCTCGATCTCGGTCGGATCCCCCAGCCCGTTCAGCATCACCGCATGCCCGGCCTCGGCCAGAGCGCGCGCGACGGCAAGGCCGATCCCCGAGGTGGAGCCGGTCACGACAGCAGTGCGAAATTCAGGCATGGGTCCCTCAGGAAAGCTGCATTTCCACCAGATCATCGGCGATGATCAGGCTGGCCGTGGTCTGGGCACGGATCTCGTCAAGCGAGACACCGGGCCCGGTTTCGCGCAGGATCAGGCCCTGATCCGTCGGCTCGATCACCGCCAGTTCGGTGATGATCAGACTGACGCGGCGGGTCGAAGTCAGCGGCAAAGTGCATTCCGGCACGATCTTGGCGGTGCCTTTGGCGCTATGCTGCATGGCGACAATCACGCGGGCCGCGCCCGTCACCAGATCCATCGCGCCGCCCATGCCCGGAACCATCTTTCCCGGCACCTTCCAGTTCGCAAGCTGGCCCTTTTCATCGACCTGAAGGCCTCCCAGCACCGTCACATCCAGATGCCCGCCACGGATCAGCCCAAAGCTCATGGCCGAGTCAATCGAGGCCGCGCCCGGCACCGCCGTCACATGGCCACCACCGGCATCGGTCAGATGCGGGTCTTCCATGCCCTCTTCGGGGCGCGCGCCAAGGCCGATAATGCCGTTCTCGGCCTGGAAATAGACCCCTGCCGAGGCGGGGACGAAATTCGCCACCAGGGACGGCAACCCGATCCCGAGATTGACGAGGCTGCCGGGTTTGATTTCTTGCGCGACGCGGCGCGCGATCAGCTCTTTCACATCCATAGCGCGGCCCTCACTTCGGAATGACAAGGTGGTCGACCAGCACGCCCGGCGTCTTGACCGCATCGGGCGGGATCAGACCGACGGGCAGAATGGCCTCGGGCTCGGCAATGACATGCGCCCCCGCCATCGCGATCACCGGGTTGAAATTATGCGCGGTCAGCAGGTAGTTCAGATTGCCGACATAATCGGCCTGGAAGGCACCGATCAGCGCGAAATCGGCCTTGAGCGGGGTCTCCAGCAGGTAGGGCTTGCCATCGACCTCGATCACGCGTTTGCCGATCTCGACCTCGGTGCCGATGCCGGTCGGGGTCAACACGCCGCCAAGCCCCACGCCGCCCGCACGAATGCGCTCGATCAGGGTGCCCTGCGGCACCAGCTCAACCTCAATCTCACCCGAGATCATCATCGCCTGGGTCTCGGGGTTCAGCCCGATATGCGAGGCGATCACGCGGGAAACCGCGCCGGCCGAGATCAGCTTGCCAATCCCCTTGCCCGGCAGCGCGGTGTCATTGGCGATCACCGTCAGGTCGCGCACCCCCCGCGCCACAATCGCGTCGATCAGCCGCTCGGGGGTGCCGACACCCATGAAACCACCGATCATCAGGCTGGCCCCATCGGGGATCAGGCTGGCGGCGGCCTCGGCTTTCAGAGTGCCCTTCATGCATCGGTTCCTTCCGTGATCCCGGCAGCAGAGCGGGCGGCGCGGGCGATGACCAGATCTTCGCGCGTGTTCACGATCATCACCGTGGTGCGCGAGAATTCCGAGCTGAGAATAGTGGCGTTTTCGGCGTTTTTGCCGTGATCTATCTCAATCCCCATCCAGCCGAGGCGCTCGCAGACGCGGCGGCGCACCACCCGGGAATTCTCGCCAATGCCGCCGCAGAAGACGAGCGCGTCGATGCCGCCCATCACAGCCGCCATGGCGCCAAGCTCGCGTTGCACGCGGAAGACGAAATAGTCGATGGCGCGATGGCTTTGCGCATTATCGGCCTGTTCCAGCGTCCGCATGTCATTCGACAGCCCGCCCGACAGCCCCAGCAGACCCGATTCATTATAGAGGATCTGGCGGATCTGCGCGGTGTCGAGATTCTCGCGGTCGAGCATATAGAGCATGACGCCAGGGTCGATCTGGCCGCAGCGGGTGCCCATCGGCAGCCCGTCCAGCGCCGAGAACCCCATCGAAGACGCGACCGATTTCCCGCGATAGATTGCGCACATCGAGGCGCCATTGCCCAGATGCGCCACCACGACACGGCCCTGCATCAGATGCGGCGCGATGCGGGCGAGTTCACTGGTGACATAGTCATAGCTAAGACCGTGAAAACCATACCGCCGCACACCCTTCTCGTAATAGCGGTGCGGAATGGCGAAAGTGTCGTTCACGAAAGGCTGGCCGCGATGGAAGGCGGTGTCGAAACAGGCGACCTGCGGCACGCCAGGAAAGGCCTCTTCCGCCGCGCGGATGCCGGCGATGTTATGCGGCTGATGCAGCGGGGCAAAAGGCTCCAGGTCTGCGAGTTTCGCGAGCACCTCTTCGGTGACGAGCACAGGCTCGGCATAGTCGAGGCCGCCATGCACCACCCGATGCCCGACCGCCGCCATACGCAGTTCGGGGAAAACCCGCTTGATGGTGGCGATCACCACCGCCAGCGCATTGGTGTGGCTGTCGATCAGGCCAGGCGCGTTTTCCAGCACCTCGCCGTCCTGATCTTTCAGCTTCAGCGCACCCTCAGGCCCGATACGGTCGGCCTGACCGGTCATCAGCGGCTCGTCCCCACCGGCCGGGAACAGCGCCACTTTCAGCGAGGAAGACCCCGCATTCAGCGCCAGAAAGCCCGCTTCGGACAGCATGAGATCCTTCATTTCTTTTCCCCCGCCTTTCCCCCGGCATGATGCAGCGCGGCGACCGCGCAGGATGCCAGCCGCGACATCGGGCTGTCCGAGCGCGAGTTCAGGATGACTGGCACCCGCGCGCCCAGAACCAGCCCCGCCCCTTCGGCATGGCTGACAAAGGACAGCTGTTTCGCCAGCATATTACCGGCATCAATCCCCGGCACGACCAGGATATTCGCCCGCCCCGCCACACCACCGGTGATCCCCTTGATGCGCGCCGCACCCAGATCGACCGCATTGTCCATCGCCAGCGGGCCATCAACGAGGCCGCCCTTGATCTGGCCCCGCTCGGCCATTTTCGACAAAAGCGCCGCGTCGATCGAGGACTGGATCGCGGGGTTCACCGTCTCAACCGCACTCAGCACGCCGACGCGCGGCTGCATCCCGATGGCAAGGGCGAGGTCGATGGCGTTTTGCGTGATATCCACCTTGGTTGCGAGATCGGGCGCGATATTGATCGCGGCATCGGTGACCATCACCGGCTCGGGGCGGCCCGGCACATCCATGACGAAAACATGGGTAAAGCGGCGCCCGACCCGCAGGCCGAAAGCCTTGTCGAGCATCGGTTTCAAGAGGTCATCGGTGTGCAGATGCCCCTTCATAACCGCGCTGGCCCGGCCTTCATGCACCAGCTTGCAGGCCTGGAGCGCGGCAGCCTGATCACCCTCGATGTCGATAATCTCGATCCCGTCAAGGCTTTCCCCGGCAGCCGCGCGGATCGCGGATTCGGTGCCGATCAGGATCGGGGTGATGATCCCCTCGCGCGCGGCCAGCAGCGCGCCGCCCAGCGAATTGGCGTCATCGGGGCAGACCACCGCGACAGGCAGTGGCGGAAGCTGCTTCGCCCGTTCGACCAGCGCCTCGAAATGGCGGTGGCGTTGCACCACGAGGCCCGGCACTTCGATATCGTCGCGGTCGAATTTCACCTCTGGCGCCAGCACCTGGGCGGTGCCGGTCACGATCAGCGCACCGTCAGCGGGCCGGGTGACTACGGTTTCAAGCGTCACCGTCCCATCCGCCGCTTTCGCGGTGACCGCGACCTTGCACAGCAGTTCCTCACCGGCATGGGCACGCTCGTGAAAATCCACCACCTGGCGGCGATAAAGCGTACCCGGCCCGGGCAAAAGTGTCCCCAACACGGCGGAAATCATCGAGGCGACGAACATCCCCGGCGCGATATTCTCGGGCTGGCCATCGCCGTCCATATCTCCAGAGGGCAGGTGCATCGGGTTGTAATTCCCCGAGGCGGCGGCAAAGACATAGAGGTCATCCTGGGTGATCAGACGGCGCAACTCAGCCGTCTCGCCGGGCTGAAGCTCGGTGAAGGTGCGGTTCACAAGGCGCATCATGTCACTCTCCGGCGGGCGTGGGTTGGCGTGGGCGACGGGCAGCCGTGACAGCGCGATCGGTTTCGTGATTGGCCTGAGCGGTGGCGGCCTGTTCGGGCTGAACGGCCTCCAGCGGGTCCTGGATCACATCGCCGGTGCTGACCGGCACGCCCAGAACGTCGTGGAAACGGTGCAGCATGGTTTGCGTTTCGGGCGACATTTCCCCGGTCAGACCGGGAATGAAGCGGACAACCTTAAGCGCAAGGTCGCGTTCCCCGGGCGTGGTCAGCAGCGCGGGCAGCGTCTCGATGGCGCGCTCGCGCTCATAGGTGGCGATCAGGGTTTGTTCGTGGATGATCAGCGCCCTGCGCTCGGCACCCAGCGATTTGAACGGCTCGTCCTGGGTCAGCACTTTCGACGACCGTTCCAGCCGGTCACGCCGCACACCACGCCGGTTCTCGGCCAGGAGGACCAGCATCCGGATCACTGCCTCGGCAAAGCCGCCGCGCTCGATATTGTAAAGCGCCGCCGCAACTTCGGGCAGACCCAGCAGCTCATCGGTATTTTTCAGCGTACGCCGCGCCTCATGGCTGCGTCCGAAGACCCGCATCCAGGGGTTCGACCACATCGAATAAAAACTCATCTCATACATCATATCGCGGGTGTCGCGCATGAAGTCGATCATCTGCTCGACCCCATCGACCCAGAGTTGCTCGGCCGCGAGAAAAGGATTGTCCGGTGCCGCTTTGTGACGATCTGATTTGATGTTTTCCGCCATATCAGTGACGTTTTTCATCAGCGGATTTTGCGACGAGGCAAGCGCGCGCTCGACCCGTTTAGGATGCAGTACCCGCGACAGCTCGGCGCTGGTCGGCGTGACCATGGCCTTCACCGCCGGGCGGAGCACCGCGTCATAAAGCTGTGCCTGAACCTCGGAGGCGCGGGCGACGGCGGCAAAGGGGCGTTCATCCTCATAACCGTCATCCAGCGCGCGGATGTCTTCCAGACCGCGCTCGACGAAGGAGACGGTAAAGACCTTGCGGCCATCCTTCTCTTCAATATCCTCGATCCGCATCTCGTAAAGACCCGGCGCCAGCGCCTCGATGGTCTCAAGCGTCGATGCCACCTCGGCATGTTCCTTTTTCGCGATCTGCGACGAGACGAAGATGCCCAGATGGCCGACCTGGTCATGCACCATATAAACGATGCGCTGGCCGCGGATGCGGATCTCCTGCACATCGGACCAGGTCTCGGCGATCCAGTTCAGCGCCTGTTGCGGCGGGGTGATATTGTCGCCGTGGCTGGCGAAAACGATGATCGGAGCGCGGATCGCTTTCAGATCGACCGGGCGGCCGGGTTCAAGCCGCGCCTCGTTTTTCGAGAGGCGATTGCCGACAAAAAGCTGCTCGACGATCCACCTGATCTCGGGCTCGGTCAGCATGAAGAAGCCGCCCCACCATTTCTCGAATTCGAGGAAGCTCTTGTCGCCCTTGTCGATGTCGCGGAAGAGGTCGGTATATTTGCGGAAAAGCGTGCGGCCGGGGTTCAGCACCTCAAAATTCTGCACCAGATGCGCGCCATCAAAGATTCCGCCGCCAAGATCGGCAAGGAACATCGGGATCCAGGTGCCGCCCAGCACACCGCCATTATAGCGCATCGGATCCTGGCCGACCTTGCCCGACCAGGGCGCAACCGGGGCGCCATTGATCACGATGGGGCCGGTGAGGTCGGTATTCGTGGCCGCCAGCAACAGCGTCGCCCAGCCGCCCTGGCAGTTTCCCGTAATCACCGGCTTCGGCGCCTCGGGGTGGCGACGCATCACTTCGCGCACGAAAGCCGCCTCGGCGCGGGTGACATAGGACAGGTACTGCCCCGGCTCGGGGCGCGAGCGGAAGGCGACGAAATAGACCGGATGCCCGGCAGCCAGTGCCACACCGACCTGGCTGTCGGTCTTGAAGCCGCCAATCCCGGGGCCATGGCCAGCGCGCGGGTCGATGATCATATAGGGACGCCTGGTGTCGTCGATGGTCACACCCACAGGTGGCGTGATTTTCAGCAGCATATAGTTGCAGGGCCAGGTCAGATCCCGGCCATCCATCACGGTTTCATAATCATAGATCAGCACCGGCGGGCAGTTGGCGGCCTCATGCTCCAGGAAGATATCGCCACGCTTGCGCAGGGTGTCGGCGGTCAGCACGGCACGCTCGGACGCGTCGCGGGTGTATTCCGCAAAGGCCTGGGCCAGTTTGCCTCCGGTCTGGAAATGGCGCAGCCCGTCAAGCAGCGCCTGGCCGGCCTGCATCAGCCGGTTGGTGCGCTGCGAATGGTTTTCCATGATGCGCTGGCTGTGGCGCGTGGCCGCGATGGACTGGATTTTGCCGGTCTCCGAGATCGCGGCGATCTCGGCACGGGCGGCCTCGGCACCGGCCTCAAGCGCGTCAAGCGCATCCGACTGGGCGCGCGGCATGCCGGGCTGCTGTTTCGGGTCAAAGAGTTCGAAGAGGCTTGCCATGATCCTGGATCCTTCAGGCGGTAATCGAGAAGCCACCGTCGATGTCATGCACACCGCCGGTCAGATTTTTGGCCTCGTCAGAGGCGAGGAAGGCCGCCATCGCGCCTACATCCTCAATGGATGCCAGCTGATGCGTCGGCGCGCGGCTTGCGGCCTGGTCCAGCATTTCGTCGAAATGCCCGATCCCCGAGGCGGCGCGGGTTTTCAGCGGCCCGGGTGAGAGCGCATGCACCCGGATGCCCTTTTCGCCCAGTTCAGCAGCAGCATAGCGGGTGGCGCTTTCCAGCGCGGCCTTCACCGGGCCCATCATGTTGTAATGGCGCACGACGCGCGACGATCCGAAAAACGAAACCGAGAGGCAGCAGCCGCCTTCCGTCATCAGCGGCTCTGACAGCCGGATCATCCTGAGAAAGGAATGAACCGAGATATCCATCGCCAGCGTGAACCCATCGACCGAACAGTCGACCACGCGGCCATGCAGATCCTCTTTCGGCGCAAAGGCGATAGAGTGCAAAACAGTGTCCAACCTGCCCCAATCTGCCGAAATCCGGTTGAACAGCGCCTCCGTCTGACCCGGTTCACGCACATCGAGCGGCATCATAATTTCGGCGCCCAGCTCCTCAGCCAGCGGGCGGACATGGGGTTCGGCTTTGGCATTCAGCCAGGTGACCGCCAGATCGGCACCCTGTTCGCGAAAGGCCCGGGCACAGCCCCAGGCAATCGAGTCGCGATTGGCGATACCGACGACCAGGATCTTTTTGCCGGATAGCGAGAACATGGACTCACTCCTGTTTTCCGCCGTCATCTGGGCATGACCGCGAAACGCTCCAATGACAGATTGGTCACATCTGTCGGACGGAACCGGAGCTCAGACCAGCCGCAAGGCGGTGCTGAGGCCAGGAATCAGCATCATGGCGCCGATCGGCATCTTGGTTGCGGCAAAGAGGCGCGGAGTGCCCGTCGGCAAGGCACGCTTCAGACTGCACCGCGTCAGCCCGGCAAGGGCTGCGGCAAACGCCGTGATCAGGAAGGTCGCCGCCGCCATCACGAAAGTGCCAGGGATCCCCAGCCCGTCCAGCCCCGGCCGCCAGGTCAGGATCGTCAGGAACAGCGCGCCGGTGCAGGAGCGCAAGGCAATCCCCGCGACCAGCGCCAGCACCTCACGCCAGCTTTGCTCCCGGGCGGCCTGGTCTGGGGCATGGGCGTGGGCGTGGGCACGGCCGCAATCCTTGCCATGGTGGTGGTGATGCAGCGCGTGATGCGCAGCCCGCAGATCAGCAGCATCAGCCCAAGCGCTGCAATGGCCAGCATGGCCAGTGGCTCGATCAGTGTGGCGAACCCCTCGACCCGGTCACGGGCCCCTCATAAAGCCGGATGCCGGTATAGATAACCTCAACCGCAACCAGCGTCTGGTCAGGCGCTGCCCTCCCTGCAATCCAGACCAGGCGCCGCAGCGTCGCCTGGCTGGCAAAGCCATAGCCCGCGATCAGCGCCTCGCCATGCCCCGACCCGACCCGACCCGAGCGCATGGAACTATCCACAGGCAAAGCAAAGACCAGAGAAACCCGGCGCCGCGCCGGCCCGCAGTACCCGCAGGGTCTGACCCAGGGCATTCCGGAAGTCGCGTTGCAGCGAAATCAGGTGGTGGAGATCAGGTGGCGGGCCAGCAGATCATGCAGCCCCGCCTCACCCTCAGGCGGGAGCGACAGGGTAAGCCGCCTGCCCGCCGGGCTCAGCGAGAGATTGCCATTGAAATCCTCGGGCCAGCCGGTGGCCATTTCGTTCAGCCTGCCCGCCTCGGCCCCGGTCAGCATGCCGTCGCCATTCATATCCATCCCCAGATCGGCCAGGATCAGCAAAGACGCAAGGTCGTCATAGACCCAGTCCACCGAGACCGCGCCCGGCCTGCCCTGGTCGTCAAAGCGGAAGGTAAGGCCGGTTTCGACGAATTCATGCGGATGCGCCCACGCTGCGTGCGGCAGGACAAAGAGAAGAAGGCAGAAGAGCCGGAGCAACATGCCCTTCCACAGACCAGCAGGCAGAAGAGCTGCAATTCACAGCGGCACATTCTGTCGGCCAGCCCTGGCGGGAAGCCGTCCGCCAACCCTGCCCGAGCCAGGCGGCGCCCCGCCCCAGACCACCTTTACATCCCGCGAAATCAGTCTCTGTTCCGCCTGCTTCAGCCGCTCCGGCATCCGCGCAAGGTCGCCGCCGGTCCCGCGCCGTAACCGCGTCCAGAGGCGGAATGCGGGCTCCAGGGCAGCGCCGCCCGTGTCAGCCAGCGCCCCAGCTCCGGCGGCAGGCGGTCGAACCGCTCCATCGGGCGCAGGCGCGGCCTGCCGCGCAGACTGGCCACGAGGCTGTGCCCCATGGCTCAGCGCGGCCGCGGGCACCAGTCGGGGAAGGGATCGGGCAACTTCCTCCAGACAGCATCCGGGGCATCCCCCGCCATGAGCGCCGCATCAAGCACCGCCCTGATCGCCGCCTCATCCATATCGGCACCGATAAAGACCGGCTCCTGGCGGCGGTCACCCCAGGGTCCGGCCCAGTGTTGCAGCACGGAATCGAGATTGTCGGGATGGGTCGGCCAGCGATCCCGGGGCACCGCAGCCCACCAGCTCCCCAGCGGCGTCGCCCCCGGAAATCGTCCCGAAATTACTCCGGCCAGCGAGAATTCCACCGCCCGGTCGGGGCGCGCGGCGATCCGGAAATGCCCCTTGGCCCGGATCACCCCTGGCAGATCGCCATGCAGCGCATCATGGATCTTTTGCGGATAAAAGGGCTGGCGCACGCGGTAGACGAAAGAGGAAATGCCATATTCCTCGGTCGCGGGCTGGTGATCGGCGAAGCCATAGAGTTTTTGCGCCCACATCGGGTGCAGATGGGCGCGGTCGACATCGAACAGCCCGGTATTGAAGATATCGGCTGGCGCCACGCGCGAGAAATCGGTCTCGATCACTCGCGCCTCGGGGTTCATCGCCCATACGATCTTGCGGGCCAGGTCCAGCCATGCCGACCCGGCCAGCCCGATCCTGTTCAGAACGATCATATCGGCAAATTCGATCTGGCAGGTCAACAGGCTCACGAGATCGCGCCTGTCATTCTCGCTCAGGCTCTCGCCCCGGTCGGCAAGGAAATCATGGCTTGAGAAAGCTGCCGTCAGATTGACCACATCAACCACCGTGACCATCGTATCCAGCCGCGCCAGATCCGAGAGGCCGGCACCATCGGCATCGCGGAAGTCAAAGGTGGCGGCGACGGGCAGCGGCCCGGCAATGCCGGTGGATTCGAGCAGCAGATAGTCGAACCGCCCCTCCTGCGCGAGGCGCCCCACCTCGCTGAGCAGATCATCCCGCAGCGTGCAGCAGATGCAGCCATTGGTCATATCGACCAGCTTTTCCTCGGAGCGCGACAGTTCCGCGCCGCTGCGGATCAGGTCGGCGTCGATATTCACCTCGGACATGTCAGTGACGATGGCGGTGACCCGGCGGCCTTCGTGGATGTTGAGGATATGGAACAGCAGCGTGGTCTTGCCGGGGCCGGGGCCAGATCGGAAGGCAGCTGGCGGGCATGGTGACCGCTGATTGTCATGTTATTGCAACCACCTCAAACACCGGGCCGCCGGCGAAATGGGCGCCGCCGGCTGATTCTGCCCTGTCAGAGGCGATGCCGGGCGAAGGAGGAGAATATTTTTCTCCTCCCAGCAGCGCCGGCAAATGGCGCTCGCTTTAACCGGCGGCCTCTTCAGAATGGCCTGAGACGGCTTTCCCGGCCAGATTTGGCCCATGCAAACGCCGCCCTGGCGGCTGTGTCAAACCGGAATGAGATCATCATGACCCTTCGCAAACTGACCACCACCCTGACCCTTGCCGGCCTGCTTGCCGGCGTCTCACTGCCCGCACTTGCCGAGACGCTGCGCATCGGCTGGCAGCAGATCGTCGAGCCTTCGCGGGTGCCCCAGGCCGACAAGACCTATGAAAGCGCCACCGGCGCGACGGTCGAATGGCACCTGTTCGGCGGCGGCGCTGATGTGATCGCGGCGGTCGCGGCGGGCTCGATTGATATCGGCTATGTCGGGTCGTCGCCGCTGACCGCAGCCGCCTCGCAGGATCTGCCGATCGAGACCATCTATATCGTCGGCAATATCGCCGAGGCCGAGGCGCTGGCGGTCAAGGGCTTTGACAAGCCCGAGGATCTGAAGGGCAAGAAGATCGCGACGCCTTTCGTGTCGACCGCGCATTACTCACTGCTGACGGCGCTGAAACATTGGGGCATCCCGGCTTCCGAGGTGAACCTTCTGAACCTGCGCCCGCAGGAAATCGCCGCCGCATGGGAGCGGGGCGACATCGACGGCGCCTATATCTGGGATCCGGTGCTGAACCAGATCAAGACGACTGGCGGCACCGTGCTGGCCGACAGCGCCGATGTGGCGGAATGGGGCGGCCCGACTTTTGATGCCTGGATCGTGCGCAAGGACTATGCCGAGGCGAACCCTGCCATCGTCACCGCCTTTGTCAAAGTGACCGGCGAGGCGACCGACGCCTATCTGGCCAATCCGGATGCCTGGAGCGCCGACAGCGACCAGGCGAAAAAGATCGCCGAACTGACCGGCGCACCGGCGGCGGATGTGCCTGCGCTGCTGAAGGGCTATGTCTTTGCCGGCCTGAAAGACCAGACATCCGAGGCCTTCCTGGGCGGCGCAACGGCTGCGGCGATCAAAAACACCGCAGCCTTCCTGCAAGAACAGGGCTCGGCCACCGCAAAGGATGATTACGCCGCTTTTGTGAACAAGAGCTTTGCCGAGGAAGCGCTGAAATAAGCCCAATGCCAGCCAGCCAGACCCGGCGCATCCCGCGCCGGGCTTTGCCGTTCGGAAATCTGTACCATGTCGGTTCTCAACCTCTCTCACGTCTCGCTCAGCTATGACGGCACCCCTGCCCCGGTGCTGAAAGACATCACGCTGTCGCTGTCGCAGGGTGATTTCATCTCGGTGATCGGGCGCTCGGGGTCGGGGAAGACCTCGCTGATGAACCTGGCAGCCGGGTTCCTGCGGCCCTCTTCGGGCCAGGTTACCATCGGCGGGCGCCCGGTCACCGGGCCGGGGCCGGATCGGGCCGTGGTGTTTCAGGACGATGCGCTGTTTCCCTGGCGCACTGTGGTCGGGAATGTCGCATTGCCGCTGAAACTGGCCGGGGTGGCGCGGGACGAACGCGAGGCCACCGCCCGGCGCTGGCTGGCTTCGGTGCATCTGGAGGGCCAGGAGGACAAGCATATCTGGCAGCTTTCCGGCGGCCAGCGGCAGCGCGTCGGCATTGCCCGCGCCCTGGCCTCGGGGCCGGATTTCCTGTTGATGGACGAACCGCTTGGCGCGCTGGATGCCATGACCCGCGACCGCATGCACGAGTTGCTGCTGCAGCTTTGGGATCAAAGCCATACCGGTGCGCTCCTGATCACCCATTCGGTCGAGGAGGCGCTGTTTCTTTCCACCTCGGTGGTGGTTCTGGCCCCCGATCCCGGACGGATCAGCTTTCAGGAAGACTATGATTACGGCCGCCGCTTCATCCGGGGCGAAGACCCGCGCGCGCTGAAATCCGAGCCGGGCTTCATCGCCGCCCGCGAACGCCTGCTCGCCGCAATCTATGAGAAGGAACCCGTGTGATGACGGACAGCACCGCAGACACGACCGCCCTCACCGCACCAGTGCCGCGCGAGAAATTCCGCCTGCCCTGGGGCCTCGTTCTGGGTGTCTCGACCATCGGCGCGCTGATCCTGTTCTGGGCGCTGGCCTCCTGGGCGGGCTGGGCCTCGCCGGTTTTCCTGCCCTCTCCCGCCCGGGTCTGGGCGGCGCTGAACCGCGTCGCGACCGATGGCTATGCCAATGCGACGCTGCTGGAGCATATGGGGGCCAGCCTCTGGCGGGTCTTTGCGGCGCTGTTCTTCACCATGCTGATCGGTGTGCCAGTCGGGCTGCTGATCGCCACCTCAAAGATCGGGCGCGGCATCCTTGACCCGCTGGTCGAGTTCATCCGCCCGCTGCCGCCGCTGGCCTATCTGCCGCTGATCATCATCTGGTGCGGCATTGGTGAGGGTTCGAAAATCCTCGTGATCGGCATCGCCATGCTGGCCCCCATCGTGATCTCGACCGTCTCGGGCGTCAAAGCCGCCGGCGAGAACCAGATCCGCGCCGCCCGCACCTTTGGCGCCACGCGCGCCCAGCTGATCCGCGAGGTGATGCTGCCCGCCGCACTGCCCTCGATCTTTACCGGCATGCGCATCGCGCTTGGCGCCGGCTGGACGACGCTGGTGGCATCCGAGCTGGTCGCGGCGACCAGGGGCCTTGGCTACATGATCCAGTCGGCGGCGCAGTTCCTGGTCACCGATATGGTGATCGCGGGGATCCTGGTGATCTCGGTCCTGGCCACTTTGTCCGAGATCCTGCTGCGCTGGATGGAGCGGCGGTTCCTGCCCTGGATCGGCAAGAGCTGAGGTCAGGTCAGTCCAGCCAGGACAGCCGCGCCGCCAGCCGCGCCCGGGCCCGGGCCAGCGCGGGTTTCAGCCAGTCGGGCAGCACCGGCCCGGCGCCCGCGCGCGCCAGTTGATCGGAAACCAGCGCCTGGCGTTCGTCACTGGCAAGCGAGGCGATCTGTTCGGGCAGAACCGCCACCCCCAACCGGGCCAGGCGCGCGGTATCGCGCGACCAGATCTCATACCAGACCGGCGAGGCCAGCCGCAGCTGGCACCCCGGCGGCAGGCTGATCGCCGTATCTCCCGCCCGCCTGGTCGTCAGCCGCAGCGCGATATCCCCGAGCGAGCGCCCGGAGCGAGAGGATTGACCGGCATCTTTGGCCGGACCGGCAGCATAAGACATGGTTTCACCCGTGATTTCAGGCGAAATAGTCTCGTTTCCGGCCCGGTGCGGCAAGGGAAGCCGCCGGTCGGACTTTGCCCTCCGGCAGGGGATATCTTCTCTCCGACAGGGTCGGCGGAGAGGCTTTTTCCTGCGCCGCCCAGGCGATTCGCACGGCTGCGGCCTGGTTCACCACCGGACTCCAGGCACAGGACCTCAGGCACGGGGCCTCAGCACAGGGCTTCGGCCAGAAGCCTCTGATAAAACGGCAGATGATGCGCGAGGTCGTGTTTCATGCGCGGATGGTTCTGCGCCAGGGCATCGAATTTGGTACGGGTTTCCGCCGCCTCATCGGCACTGATCGGGCGGATCCCTTTCGAGGCGCTGACATCGCCATGCCAGCCACCGACCTGATCCCAGTCCTTTGGCTTTTCATCCTGCCAGATGAAGGCGCGTTCGGAAAACGACAGCCCGACCGCCTGCCAGAACCGCGCCATGGTGCCGCGCGTGTCTTCCCGTACCGCCTCGGCCCGCAGCACAACCGCCTGTTGCCCCGCCGCCTTCAGCGCGCTGAAATGACGCCATTGCGCCTCAAGCCCGATTTCCTCGCGGCTCACCCCGGGGTCGAGCCTGTAATATGAGGTGATCGAGGCCAGCGGATCGCGGATCAGGAAAGCATTGACCAGATGCGGCGCGAAAGCCTGGTCCTCCAGGATATGCGGCATCACATAATAGGACATGTCCTTGAAGAAGACCGGCCCCTTTGTCGCACGCGCCAGCAGGTGGTCGCGGATCGCCGGATAGCTGACCGGATGATCCGGGCGTATATCGAAATGCGGCATCTGACGGATCGCGCGATGGACGTAATAATCATACATGAAGGGCTCATGCGCACAGTCGAGATCGCCGCGTTCGCGCATCACCCGCTCCATCGCGGTCGACATCGAGCGCGGATGTGACCACAGCGCATAGATCCTGTTCATCTGATCCTCCTCATTGTCATGCTATGCAACCGGCGCCCGGAGCAGCCGGTCGGCAACCAGCGCGATGGCGGCAATGACAGCCCCTGCAATCAGCCCGGCGCCGGCATCGGCCCTTGACAGTGCGACATAGACCTGCTGGCCCAGCTCGCGCGTGCCCACCAGCGCCGCGATCACCAGCATCGACAGCGCCGCCATGATGGTCTGGTTCAGCCCAAGCCGCACCGATCCCCTGGCCAGCGGCAATTTGACCTGCCACAGAAGTTGCCAGGGCGTAGCCCCCATCTGCACCGCCGCCTCGGTCAGATCGGCCCTGGCCGAACGCAACCCATGTTCGACATAGCGGATCGGCGGCACCACGGCGTAAAGCACGATGGCGATCAGGGCGGTGAACTCTCCCACCCGGAACAGCATCAGCGCCGGGATCAGGAAAACGAATTGCGGCATGGTCTGCAGCGTGTCGCTGACCGGGCGCAGCAGGGCCGAGAAGCGGTCGCTTTCCGCCGCGATCACCCCCAGCGTGGCGCCGATGGCGAAAGAGATCAGCACGGCCACCGCGCAGAGATAGATGGATTGCATCATCGGCTGCCAGAGGCCCGAAACACCGGCCAACAGGAGCGCCCCCATCGCCAGCGCAAACAGCCCCGCGCCGCCGGCCCGCCAGGTGGCAAATCCCATCAGCAGAAAGACCCCGGGCCAGGGGAAGCCCGGCAGCCCGGTCCAGAAGACCAGCGCGGCAAAACCGAAACCGATCCCCCGCCAGGGGGCGCGGCAGCCAAGGGCAACCACGCCCCCCAGGCTGACCGCAATATAGGTCAGGGTGACCGGCGCGCTCAGGGCAAAACCCCAGACCATCGGGCTGGCCGCGCCCGAGAACCCCAGCCGCATCGGCAGCATGACGCCATAAGTGATCGCATTGCGCAGGACGGCAAAGACGGGCGCGCTCCAGGCGACGAAACCAAGGAGCCAGGCGTCAAGACGGCGCAACCAGCGCTGGCCCTCCTCGTCCGGCAGCAACGCCTCGCCCGGAAGCAGCAGCGCCAGCACCAGCGCGGCCATGAGCCCAGGGCCCAGCCAGCGCGGGGCAACCCCACGCCGCCGCCCGGCAAATCCGCGGGTGATGCGGTCCAGCAGCACCGCGATCAGCACGATCACCAGCCCCGCCCCCAGCGAACGCCCCAGTTCGGCGGCGCGCATCGCGGACAGCACCTCCCAGCCGATATCGTTGAAGCCGCCGATGATCGCGATGATAATCACCATCGACAAAGAGGCCATGGTCGTCTGGTTCACCCCCACCATCAGCTGCGGCATAGCCACCGGCACCTTCGCCTGCCAGAACAGCTGTCCCGGTCGCGCGCCCGCCATCAGCGCGCTTTCGACGATGGCCGGCGGCACCTCATCCAGCCCCAGCATCGTATTGCGCACCATCGGCGGGATCGAGAAGATCACACTCGCCGCCAGCCCCGCCGCCGGGCCAAAGCCGAACATCAGCAAAAGCGGGATCAGATAGCCAAAGGCGGGCCAGGTCTGCATCACATCAAGCAGAAAGATCAGCCCCGCCCGCGCCTTCGGCACCAGATGCCCAAGCGCCCCCAGTGCAAACCCGATCCCGACCGCCAGCGGCACCGAGATCAACACCAGCGCCAGCGTGTTCATCGCCTTTGGCCAATAGCCCATCAAGGCGACCACCCCAAGCGCCAGCAGTGCGAAAACCGCGAGCCTCCGCCCGCCGGCATAAAGCGCCAGCATGGCCAGCCCCAGCACCGTCGCAGGCCAGGGCGCCCAGGCAAGGCCCGCGCGGATCGCCGCCAGCGGCGCCTCGATCATGGTTGAAAGCAGCCGCCCGATGGGCCGCAACGCCTCAAAAACCGGGGTGATCACCGCGTTCAGCGCCTCTGACAGCGGCAGGGTCAGGGCGGTGGGAAAGCCACGCAGCACCGGCATCTGATGCGCCAGCACGACCATAAGCGCCGAGACCGCCAGCAACACCGCCCAGAGCCTTTCGCTGCGGCTGAAGCGTGCCATCACCCGCCCCCCGCATCGCGGCGCAAGACCGCCAGCACCGCATCGGCCTCAAGAACCTGCCCCGGCTGGCCCTGCACCGGAAACCGCTGCCGTCCGGAGGCCAGGTCGGCCAAAAGCGTCTCTAACAAGGCCTCAGGCGCGACTGGCGGGCCTTCTGCCGCGCCCGGCTGCGCCAGATCACGCACCCGGATCGCCCGGCTCAGCGCCACTTCTGCGGTAAAGCTTGCGACATAGTCATCGGCCGGTTTCAGCAGGATATCAGCCGGAGTGCCGATCTGGATGATCCGCCCGCCCTGCATCAAAGCGATGCGGTCGGCCAGCCGGCAAGCCTCCATAATGTCATGGGTGATGAAGATGATGGTCTTTTTCAGCTGCCGTTGCAGCCGCAGGAATTCATCCTGCATCTGTCGCCGTATCAGCGGATCCAGCGCCGAAAACGGCTCGTCCAGGAACCACAGCTCCGGATCGGGCGCGAGGCTGCGGGCGATGCCGACCCTTTGCTGCTGCCCCCCCGACAACTGCGCCGGCAGCGCATCCTCGCGGGATGCAAGTTCAACCAGCTCCAGCATCTTGCGCGCACGCGCCTCGCGCGGCGCCCGGGCCATGCCCTGCAATTTCAGCGGTAAGGCGACGTTTTCCAGCGCGGTCAGATGCGGCATCAGCCCGAAACTCTGGAACACCATCCCCATCTTGCGCCGCCGGATTTCGGTCAGCTCGCGCCCCGAGACCCGCGACAGATCCCGCCCCTCGAATTCCAGCACCCCATGCTCGATATCGAGAAGCCGCGACAGGCAGCGCACCAGCGTCGATTTTCCGGACCCCGACAGGCCCATGATCACGAAAATCTCGCCCTTCCGAACGTCGAATGTGGCGTCCGCCACCGCCGGAATATGCCCCTCCTGCCTGAGGCGCGTGACCAGCGCCTCGGGGTCGATCCGGTAGCCGGATGTGTCAAAGTAATAGCCCGGGCGCGGCCCGAAGACCTTCCACAGCGCCCGGCAGCTGAGCATGATGCTCTCGCTCACCACCGCCCCGGCCTCAGTTCAGCGCCTGATCGAGCCAGGGGCGCCAGGTGGCCTCATTCGCCGCAACCCATTCGGTGGTCACCGCATCCAGCGACTGACCCTTTTCGTCGATCGCCAGCATCATCTGCTGCTGATCTTCGGTCGAGAACCGGAAGGCTTTCAGGATTTCATAAGCCGCCGGCCATTTCTGCGAAAAACCCGACCAGACCACCTTGTTGACGTCGGGCGGCATGATGCAATGCTCATTCGACTGGTCCTTGCAGGGCGGCATCTCGACCCAGCCGACCTCGACTTCGGCAAGGATGAAATGCGGCGCCCAGAACATCATCACCAGCGGCGTCTTTGCCGCCGATGCGGCGCGGAGTTCGGCAATCTGCGCCCCCTCGGACCCCGAAGGCACCGCCGTCAGCGGCAGGGTGTTATCGGCGATGATCGTCGCCGCGCGCGATCCCCAATCGGCCGGATAATCGAGGAAACGACCATTCGGCAGCGTGTCGGGCGTCGCCAGCAGCGCCACGCAATCGGGATCCTTCAGCGCCTCCCATGAGGGCAGCGCCGGGCAGATCTCCTCCATGAATTTCGGATAGATCCAGCCCTCATTGGTGGTAAGCCCCAGGCTGCCGATATCCTCGACCTTGCCCTCGGCCAGAACCTTTGGATAGACATCGCCGACATTGTTCAGCCAGATCTCGACCGAGGCGGCAATATCGCCATCTGCAAGACCCTGAAAATGCGGATAATTCCCGGCGGTCACATAATCGACCTTATAGCCCGCCTTCTCCAGCACCTTGCCGGCGATCCGGGCGGAAATCTGCGCCCCGGTCCATTCCAGCATGGCGAGCCTGATCGGCTCATCGACCGCGCCGGGCCCGGCAGCCAGCGCCGGCCCGCAGGTTACGGCGGCCAGTGCAAGCAGTGACACAGCGGCATTCATGCTCTTCTTTGTCATTGTAATCTCCCTGTCGGTTGCCTGGTGTGTTTTGCAAAGCCGGAAGCGCTCACCAGAGTGCGCCGCCGGTGATCTTCACCTCCTCCATGGTGATGCCTTTGGCGGCATCGGTGATCAGGAAAGCGACCAGCGCCGCGACCTCGCCCGCTGCGATGATGCGGTGCTGCGGGTTTTCGGCGGCAATCGCGGCGCGGGCCTCGGTGGTCGTGCGCCCCTTGCCTTCCCGCGCGACGATCTGCGCAAGGTCAGCCTCCATCATCGGGGTATCGACCCAGGCCGGGCTGACCATCACGCAGGTGACGCCCTGCGCCGCGCCCTCAAGTGCTGCGCAGCGTGTCAGCCCCAGCAGCCCCGCTTTCGAGGCGCAATAGGCCGGGTTGTCCTGCCAGCCCACCGTCGCGGCGGTCGAGCCGATATTGACGATCCGCCCCCAGCCGCGCGCCTTCATCGCCGGCAGACAGGCGCGGATCATACGGAAGGCGCCGGTCAGATTGGTGTCGATGATCTGCTGCCAAAGCGCATCCGAATGCCCTTCGACCGGCTGTTCGGCTGTGATCCCGGCGGCGTTGATCAGCACATCGGCGGGGCCGAACCGTTGGGTGCTGCGGTCGCAAAACGCCGTGACCGAGGCCGGGTCGGTAAGGTCAAGCATATCCGCCCGGACCTCGCCGCCCCCCGCCAGCGCCGCCCCGGTCAGCGCCCCGAAAGCCGCGATCCGCGCCCGGCTTTCCAGATCGCGCGCGCCGACCACCACGCGGTAGCCGCGCCCCGCCAGATCCAGCGCCACGGCATGACCGATGCCGGAAAGGCCTCCGGTCACGATGGCGACAGGGTGCGGCGCGGGCTGGCTCATCCGGCACCTCGCAGCCGCAGATTGTCGGGGTCGAAGGGCGGGCGCTCAAGGATGCGCGCCTTGCGGCGGGTGCCCAGGATCTCGACCTCCAGCCCGTCTTTCGCCTGGCGGTCGCGCAGCCAGGCCAGTGCCAGCACCTTGCCGGTGCGGTGCCCGGTCGCGGCCGAGGTCACCACGCCGATGCAGGCCGTGCCCTGCCAGACCGAATGCGAATAATAGGGCTCTGCCGCTCCGGGTTCGACCTCCAGCAGCACCATCTCCCACCGCTTCGGGTCGGCCATGCGGGCCATCAGCGCCTCGCGGCCGGGGAAATCGTGATCCGGTTTCACGAGAAAGCCCATGCCGGTCTCGGCCGGCGTGCGCTCGGTGGTGAAGTCAGAACCCCAGGCGGGGTAGCCCTTTTCCAGCCGCATCGCATTCATCGCGTAAGATCCGAAACAGCCGATCCCCTCGGGCTGGCCGGCGGCTTCCAGCGCGAGGAACAACTCTGCCGCACGGGCGGCGGGGACATGCAACTCCCACCCGGCTTCACCGATATAAGAGAGCCGCAGCGCCCGGGTTGCGATGCCTGCCACCGTGATTTGACGCACCGACATCCAGGGACCGAGAGGGTCCTGGCTCAGCCTTGCGAGGATGGCCGGCGCCGCTGGTCCCATCAGCGCAATCACCGCAAAATCGTCACTAACCCGGCGGATTTCGATATCAAAACCGGGCATCCGCGCGCGCAGGAGATCATCATCGCGCATCTCCGCCGCCGCCGCCGAGGTCAGGTAAAAATGATCCTCTGCAAGGCAGGCGAGCGTGAATTCCGACTCCGTCCCGCCTGCTTGCGTCAGCGCATAGGTCAGCCCGACCCGCCCCGGCTTTGGCGCCAGATTGCAGCCAAGCGCATCGACAAAGGCCCGCGCATCCTTCCCCGTCACCTCGAATTTCGAGAAGACCGACATATCGGCAAGGCCCGCGCCGCTGGTCACCATCCGGCATTCCCCTGCGACAGAATCGAACCAGTCCGGGCGGCCAAAAGTCAGCCGCGCCGGGGCACCGAACCAGTTCGGCCGCTCCCAGCCATAGGCCGCCCCCATCTGTGCGCCGCGTGCCAGCATCAGATCGTAAAGCGGCGTGCGGCGTTTTCCCCGCGCGGCAGGGCGTTCCTCATGCGGGTAATGCACGCCGAACTGGAGGCCGAAGCACTCGATCGCCTTCGCCACCCGGTAATCGCGATCCGCCCATGGGCCGAACCGCCGGCTGTCCACCGCCAGCGCATCCATCGGCGGCGCACCATGGGTCATCCAATGCGCGAGGAACCAGCCAGAGCCGCCGCCCTCCATCACCCCCATCGACGAGCCCGTCAGCAGCCAGGCGTTTTCCAGACCCCAGGCCGGCCCGATCAGCGGATTGGCGTCGGGGGTGAACGTGATCGGGCCATTGACCACCGATTTCACACCGCCGGTCTCCAGCGCCGGGATCCGCGCCATGGCTGCCATCAGAATATGTTCGACCCGGTCAAGGTCGGGCTCCATCAGCTCGGCCCCGAATTCTGGCGGCACGCCGTCAACCGACCAGACCTGGGCCTCTTTCTCATAGGGGCCAAGGATCAGGGCGTCGCGCTCCTGGCGGACATACCAGCTTTCTTCAGGGTCGCGGATCATCGGCAGTTCCGGCAGCCCCGCTTTGATCCGGTCGGCAACCGCCTGCACGCTATCGGTCACCAGATACTGATGCAGCACCGGCACCGAGGGCACATTCGCCCCCATCATACGCCCGATCTCGAACCCCCAGGTGCCGGCGGCATTGACGATATGCTGCGCCCGGATCAGCCCCTGTCGCGTTTCGACCGCCCAGACGCCATTCTCGCGCCGGATCCCCAGCACCGGATTGCGCCTGAGGATCACCGCACCGAGCTGCCGCGCAACCCTGGCCATCGCATTGGTCGCCAGAGTCGGATCGACATGGCCGTCATCGGGCTCATAAATCCCGCCGATGATGCCCCCGGTCCGCGCGAGCGGATGCAGCGCCGCCACCTCTTCGGGTGAATTCAGCAGCCGCAGCTCATAGCCGGTGAATTTCGACAGGCCCGCGACATGGGCGAATTCGGCCATCCGCTCGGGATTCGAGGTGATGCGCATCGCGCCCGAAGGGTGGAAACCGCAGCTTTCGCCGGTCTCGGCGGGCAGGATGTCGCGGTAAAGCCGCACAGAGGTGGCGCGCAGCTCCTGGATGGTCGGGTTATGCGCGAAATGGGTACAAAGCCCCGCCGCATGCCAGGTCGAGCCATGGGTGAGGTCGTTTTTCTCGGTCAGGATCACATCGGTCCAGCCCGCTTTCACCAGGTGATACATCAGCGAGACACCCATGGCGCCGCCGCCGATGATCAGAACCTGCGCGTCAGAAGTCATGCTTTCATCCTCTCGCCGGCGGGATCGAAGGGCGGGCAGATCAGCGCCTGCGCCTCGTAAAATTTCCCGGCGATTTCAATTGTGAAGCTCCGCGCGGCGGTGTTGGCAGGCGTCTCGCCCGGCGCAACATCCACCAGCCCGAGCGCCAGGGTTTTGCCCGTCCGCGCCCCTTTCGCGCCGGATGTGGTCAGGCCGACGACACGGCCCGCCTCCCATATCGGTTCATCATGCAGCACCAACGGGTGACCGGGCAGGTCAAAGAGGGTCAGACGGCGGGTCAGCCCAGCCTCGCGCTGTGCGACAAGCGCAGGTTTGCCGATGAACTCCTTCGACCAGTCGATGGTGAAGCCGAGCCCCGCCTCCAGCGCGGTGATCTCGGGGCCGAGGTCGTGGCCCATATGGCGAAACCCTTTCTCGATCCGGCAGGCGTCGAGCGCGTAATGCCCCATCGGTCGCGCGCCGGCACCGCTCAGCGCGCGAAAGACCTGCGCCGCGCTGGTGGTCGGGATGTAGAGCTCCCAGCCCAGCTCGCCGACGAAACTCACCCGCTGGGCGAGGCAGGTCTGGCCCGCAACCGTAACCTCGCGGGCGGTGGAGAACGGGAAATCCTGCCAGTCATCGGGCGAAATCCGCGCCAGCAGCGGCCGCGACCCCGCCCCCATCACGCCGATCACCGCTTCGGTCTCGGTGGCGTCCCGGATGATCACATCAAACCGCGCCGCGCGCCGCCGCAGCCAGGCCATATCGCGCCAGCGGGTCGCCGCCCCCGAGACGAGGCGGAAGTGATCCGCCGCGCGGCGGATGGTAACATCGCCCTCGATCCCGCCTTGCGCGTTCAGGAGCAGCGTATAGACCGCGCGGCCAGGCGGCACATCCATATTGGCGGTGGCGATCTCCTGCAGGAAAGCCAGCGCATCCGGACCGGCAATATCGAATTTCCCGAAAGGCGACAGGTCAAGGAGCACCGCCCCCGCCGCCATCTGCGCTGCCTCGCGGGTGGCAATCGGATACCAGGGCTGCGCGCCGACCGAGAGCGGCAGGTCGCGCTCTGCCCTGTCCTTTGCATACCAGAGGCCGCGTTCCCAGCCGGCGGTCAGGCCAAAGACCGCACCGGCGGCTTCCCATTCCGCATGCAGCGCCGAGACGCGCAGACCGCGCCCGGCTTTCGGCTGTCGGAACGGCCAATGCAGCGCGAAAGCATCGGCCACCGCCTCCTCCATCCGCGCCTCGACATGCGCACTGGCCGCAGCCAGCGGATCGGCGCGGGCGATATCGACCTCCCACAGATCCATCGGCGCGTGACCAGCGCGCATCCAGTCGGCCATGACGCGCCCGACACCCGCCGAAGACATTACGCCGACCGAATTCATCCCCGCCGCGACGAACAGCCCATCCACTGCCGGCGTCTCGCCCAGCAGCATCCTGGTGTCGGTGGTGAAACTCTCCGGTCCGTTCATAAAATGCTGGATCCCCACCCGGGCAAGACCCGGGATCAGCGCCAGCGCGGCCTCCATGAAAGGGGAGAACTGCTCCCAATCCTCGGGGAGTTCCAGAAACGGCCGGTCACCCGATGGGCCGAAAGCATCCCAGCATTTGGCATTGGGCTCGAACCCGCCGATCACCAGCTTGCCGGCATCGCCCTTGATATAGATGCCGCGATCCAGGTCACGCAGCACCGGAAAGGGATGCGGCATCGCGGGCATCGGTTCGGTCACTACATACATATGCTCGACCGCCTGGAGGGGCAGCGCGACGCCCAGCGGATCGGCCAGCCGCTTCGACCAGGCCCCGGCACAAAGCGCCACCTGGTCGGCCCGGATCACCTCGCCCCCGGCCAGCCGGACGCCGGTGATACGGCTTCCCGCAGTCAGGATCCGATCGACCAGCGCGCCCTCGCGGATCACGGTGCCTTGCGCCCGCGCCGCGCGGGCATAGGCCATGCACAGATCGACCGGGTTCACATTGGCGTCTTCCCCGACCGCCATCGCGCCGACGATTCCGCTCAGATCGAGTCCCGGCGCAGCGACGCCATCCGCCTCGGTGATCGTCGGATGCAGCCCGAAATGCCGGCCAAGCGCGGCGATGCGGTGCAGTTCATCCATCCGCGCCGGGTCGCGCGCCAGCCAGTAACCGCCGGTGCGCCGGTAGCCGATCGACATGCCGGTCGCGACCTCAAGCTGCGGGAAAAGCGCGCCCGCATACATCGCCAGCCGCGTCGCATTCGGTGTGGCGCGCAGCGGCCCGACGATCCCCGCCGCATGCCAGCTGGTGCCCGAGGTCAGAGCGCCGCGTTCCAGCAGCGTTACCGATGCGTCACCGGCCCTGCTCAGGTGGTAAGCGAGGCTCAGCCCCACCGCGCCGCCCCCGATGATCACGATCTTCCGCATGGGTCTGTCCAGCTCTGTCTGGCAAAATCAGACAGAGGCGGGGCCTTTCACGCAAGGATGGACAGGAAACATTAGGGATACTAATTCTTATCAGAACGGCAACCCGGTCATATCCATGAGCCAGCGCGGCAAAGACGAACCCGATATCAACCTGTTCCGCGCCATCGAAGTCTTTATGGCGGTGGCCGAGATGCGGCAGGTGACGGCTGCGGCCTCGGCGCTGAGGATCACGCAATCGGCCGCATCGCAGCATCTGAAGAACCTTGAGGTGATCTTTGGCATGGCGCTGATCGACCGTTCGACCCGGCCGATCACCCTGACCTATGCCGGCGAGACGCTGCAACGGCATGGGTTCCGGTTGCTCAATCAGATCGACGATCTGAAGCGTGACATGCAGCATCTGGGCGCCTCTTCACTGCCGGCGCTGCGGATCGGGCTGCTGGCCTCGATTGCGACAACGCTGACCCCGGCGCTGTATGATCTCGTCAACAACGCGATGAAGGTGCCGGAACTGATCCTCTCGGCCGGGCTTGCCACCGACCATTTCGCGGCGCTGAATGACCGGCGGATCGACATGGCGGTCACGTCAGAGCGGTTGCAGGACGGAGCCGGATACAGTTTCATCCCGCTGCTGGATGAGCCGTTTTATCTTATTCTTCCCGACAGTTACACAGGCCCGGCGAATGACATCCATATCATCTCGCGCCACCTGTCGCTGGCGCGTTTCGGCACCACCACCCCGGTTGGCCGCCGTACTGACCAGCATTTGCAGCGCTGCCGCCTGGACCTGCCGCGCGCCATCGAGGCCGACCGCACCGCCATGGTGATGGCCGGTGTCATCACCGGCAAATGCTTTGCGATCCTGTCGCCAACGCTGCTGATCGACGGCGTCGCCGAAGGAATGCGGCTCAGGATCGAGCCGCTGCCCTTCGCGCCCCTGAAACGCACCATCCGCCTCGTTTCGCGCCGTGACGACCTGGGGACGATCCCGGTCAGGATCGCCCTGGAGAGCCAGCGGGTCCTGCGACGCGCCTTTGATCACCACTTTCCCGACATTGCCAGCCAGGTGAGCTACCACGACATCGCTAATCCGCCCCATTAGGATTTCCGATAGTATAAGTTTAACCTTTGCAGCGCACCCGGCCCCGCTATCGTCACCCCGTCAACATGCCGATGGAGACAGCGATGCAGGAAAGGCGGGGCCGCAGCGCCCGGATGCAGGAGCGGAGCGCGAAGAGCAAAGTCTCGTCGCCCTATGTGCTGCGCCGTATCGGCATTGTCAGCCTGATCGACGACGAGGCGGTCGCCATAATCGAGCGCAATGCCGACCGCATTCTTGACGAGATCGGCATGGAGTTTCGCGGCGATCCGCAGGTGCTGGAGATCTTCCGCCAGGCCGGCGCGCGGGTCCAGGGGGAGCGCGTGCGCTTTGACCCCGGCTGGTGCCGCGACAAGATCAAAACCGCGCCGAAGATCTTTACCCAACACGCCCGCAACCCCGCCCGCTCGGTCCAGATCGGCGGCGAGGCGCAGCTTTTCTGCCCAAGCTTCGGCCCACCTTTCGTCCATGACATGGAAAAGGGCCGCCGCTATGCCACGATCCACGATTTCCACGAGATCACCAAACTGCATTACAGCCTCAATGCCGTGAACCATTCCGGCGGCGTGGTGGTGGAGCCGGTCGATCTGCCGGTGCCGATCCGCCATCTGCATATGGCGCATACCCATCTGACCCATTCCGACAAGCCCTTCATGGGTGCCGTCACCGCGCCCGAACGTGCCCGTGACACGATTGAAATGGCGAAACTCGCTATGGGGGCAGGGTTCGTCGATGCGAATTGCGTGCTCTATTCAGTGGTCAATACCAATGCGCCGCTGGTGCTGGATGAGACCATGCTCTGGGCGCTGAAGGAATATGCGCGCGCGGGCCAGGCGGTGGTGGTGTCGCCCTTCGTGCTGGGCGGCGCGATGTCTCCGGTCACGGTGGCCGCGACGCTCGCGCAGGTGATGGCGGAGGTGATGGCGAGCGTGGCGCTGATCCAGCTGATCCGGCCCGGCGCGCCTTCGGTGTTCGGGACGTTCTTCTCGCCGCTGTCCTTACGCACCGGCGCGCCGACATTTGGCACCCCCGAGGGCACCCAGTTCCAGATGTGCGCCAAAACGCTGGCGGACCGGCTGGGCCTGCCCTTCCACTCGGTCGGCGCGCTGACCGCTTCCAAGGTGCCCGACGCTCAGGCCGGGTATGAATCCCAGGCCCAGCTGATGGGCGCGGTCATGGCCGGGGTGAATTTCATCATCCATGCCACCGGCTGTCTGGAGGGGCTGCTGACCACCGGCTACGAGAAGATCGTGATGGATGCCGACCGCTGCGCCGCCATGGCGCGCTTTACGCAGGGCATTGATTTCTCAGAGGCCGCTCAGGCGATGGAGGCCTTTCACGAGATCGGCCCCGGCGGCCATTTCCTCGGCGCCGCCCATACCCGCGAGAATTTCGAGAGCGCCTTCTGGCTGGGCGAGATGTCAGACAATGGCACTTACGAGCAATGGACCGCCGAAGGTGGCCTCTGGCAGCAGGACCGCGCCGCCGCGCGCGCGAAGCAGATCCTGCGCGATTACGAGGCGCCGCCGATGGATATCGCCATCCACGAGGCGCTGGACGATTTCGTCGCCCGCCGCACCTTTGAGATCACCGGAGAAAGAGCATGACGCTTCAGACCAGCTGGAATCTGGAAGAAACAGCCGCGCGGCGCGACCGTTATTACTCCGCCGCCTTGCGTAAATTCGTCCCCTTCCGCGAGCCGATGGTGTTTCGCCGCGGCGAGATGCAGTACCTGTGGGACGAGGCGGGGCGGAAATATACCGACCTTCTGGGCATGAATGTCTGCATATCGGTCGGTCATTCGCATCCCGAAGTGGTGAAGGCCGCGATGGATCAGGCGGCCGAGCTGACCCATTGCACGACGATGTTCTACCACCCGGTGCCCGCCCATTTCGCCGAAGAACTGACTGCGACCATGCCGAAAGGGCCGAAGGGCGATATCGAATGGGTGGTGCATTTCACCAATTCGGGGTCCGAGGCAATTGATCTGGCAATGGCAATGGCGCGGGGCTTTACCGGCAATCTCGACCTGCTGGCTTTGCGCACGGCCTATCACGGCCCGACCGCAGCCGCGCAATCGGTGACAGGAATTGCCGGCTGGCGCCATCCCGGAATGCCCGGCAACGTGGCATTTGTCGCCGAGCCGAACCAGTATCGCGGCATTTTCGGCGAGAATGCCGGAGCGGCGCCCTACCTCGATGAAATCGAGCGGGTGATCCAGACTGCAACCACGGGCCAGGTCGCCGGCATCCTCGTGGAAAGCGTCCAGGGCTATGGCGGCATCATCGAAATGCCGCCCGGCTATATGTCTGGCGCGGCAGAGCGGATCCGGGCGGCCGGCGGCCTCTATATCGCTGACGAGGTGCAATCCGGCTTTGGTCGCACCGGCAATCATTTCTGGGGATTCGAGGCCGATGGCGTCATCCCCGATATCGTCGTGATGGCCAAGGGCATCTCGAATGGTTTTCCGTTGGGCGCGGTTGTCGCGCGGCGCGAGATCGCCGAGCCGATGGCGGAGCGTTTCATGTTCCACACTTACGGGTCGAACCCGACCTCCTGCGCCGCCGGGCGCGCGGTGCTGGAGATCCTCAAACGCGACCGCATGCAGGAAAACGCGAAAGAGGTGGGCGCCGCGCTGCTGTCGCGGCTGGCAGAGCTGCGGCAGAAATACCCGGTGATCGGCGATGTGCGGGGACGCGGGCTGATGCTGGCGATCGAGATGGTCTCTGACCGGGTAAAAAAGACGCCGGACGCCGCAACCACCAGCGCTGTCTTTGAGGCCTGCCGTGAAGCCGGGCTGATCCTGTCGAAATCCGGGCCGCATCGCTCGACCCTTCGAATGGTGCCGCCTTTGTGCCTGACGCTGTCAGATGTCGATCAGGTTGCCGCCGGACTGGATCGGGCCTTTGACCGCGCGAAGCGGGGTTAGGTTCCGATCCGGACGACCTCTTCCGCGCCGGCTTCTGTGCGACAGCGGCAGGCTGATCAGATCAGCCTCCTGCGCAAGGGGGACGGCCCTTCGATCCGGGCCGGAGACCTGTCAGTATCGGCGCCGGCAATATGGAAAACGCATATCGCATTAAGCCGGACCTCAGGCGCGATATCCCATTGCGCTGAAGGCAACGGAGCAAGGCCGGGCGTGTCAGGGCGGGTGCGGGGCATCAAGGCAGTCGTCCAAGGCAGCAACCTGTGGCGCCTGAACGCCACGATCCTTGCTTCTTCCTGCCCCGGCCAGCGCCGTTGTCTCACCGCGCCAGTCGATGGGAAAGCCGAAGTCTCGTATCAATCAAGACCGCCCTCGGGGCCGTCACAGAAGCGGCGCACCCATTTGAGATTGATCCATGACGCATGATATCCGTGAAGGGGCGCAGCCAGTCGCTCTCTGCACTCGTGCAGCCCTTGCCCCGGGGTTTGAACCTGACCGGACCAGGATAGCGATGCAAGTTTTTATGGGCGGCGGGCTCTTCCAGCCCCGACAGGAAATCGGACCCGTTCCAGTGGCAGGTGGAGTGGTCCGACCCTGGCTCTGCTCATGCGAGGAATTGGTTGTGCATGAAAGCGAAGGGCTTCCACCAGTCGCCTGCCCTATCGGCTGCCTTCCGCCTGGGCGTGAGCCCTTCGAGGTGAACATCGTCACATGCGTCCTGTCACGGCGCAGGATCGGTTCGAACAAAGCGAAAATTCGTCACAGATCGCCATATTCAAACGGATGCCCGTCTCGCATAGGGGAGTGAAGCGAAAGGCCGGACGGCCATCGACCTCCAGGGTCCGGAAATCATCTTTGAACGGTGCAATCCTGAAGACCGGATCATCATTGCATTGCATCGCCGGCCTCCTGACCTGTCCCTGATACCATGGCCGGCCTTTCGCAGCTGCGGATCTGCAAATTGGCATCCTGCGCCCCTGATCGTGAACCGGGACCCGCGGGATTTTTCTTGCAGCGCTTGCCCCGGTTCGCTTGCCGTGAACGTGAGGAGCATCGTTCTTCACGCTGAAAGCCTGGCCAGACCTGGGATGGCCGGTGCGGAAGTGTGTCCTGCACAAATCAACCCGCCCGGCAAAGATATCACGCGGCTGACTGCGCGGTGTGAACCGCGCCAGCCTCTGCGCGTTGGAGATGAGGTTACAGACTGTTCTCGATCCTGCGGTTGGCGGGGGCTGCCTACAGTCTTCGTCAGTGCATCGAACCTCCCGGTTGCCGATAGTCTGAGCCCATATCGTGTCAGCAGTGACAGAAGGTCGATGGTTGGGGCATCGTGCGCTTCTGCCTTGCCGACCGGCACATTGATTGCCTGGGTCGCCCCCGAAAGGCGCGATCCGACATAGCATGCGATCACGCCAAGGGTGTTCGGGTTGCCCCCGTTCCAAAAGCGTGCGGACAGTCCCGACCACGCCGCATTTGATCGGAACTGGCAGGGCTGTCAGCCTCTCATATTCGGTCAGATCAATCGCTCCGAAGCGGGCCAGGTGACGCGCCCGCAGCGCAAACCCGTCCGCCTTGTATCGGTCCGCCGAGAATAACACCGTCACTCCATCGGAGTCGCGCAGACGAAAATTCACCCCCGGCTGCCAGGGCGGCTTTGACCACCGCAGCCGGGCACAGCTCTGCATGATCAGCGGCCCGCCTTCAAAGGTCAGACCCGGGCGGGGCAGATCCAGGGCCCGGCTATCAATTCTACGGTCTTCCTTGCTGAGTACTTTCTCCCGGACATAAAGTCGGCTGATGCTCGCCCGACATTGTGTTTCTTCAGTATATCCGCCTGTGCGCCAGTCGGCAGGCTGGGCCTGATGGCTCGTCATCGTCTGCAACACCTGATCACGCACCGGTTTTCACGCAGCACCCGGTGGGGTTATGAACAGCCTCAGGAAGGGTATTCTCGGTGAGCGAGGCCGACAGGCATGTGCCTGAGCTATGAAATCCGCGAAAGCGGGGTCGTTATGCGGGAGAGGATATGCCAGTTAAATGCGGTGATGCCCTGTCGCGACGAGGCCTTGTGACAGGCGGCGCCACAGCCCTCGCAGCGACCGTCATCTTCTGGTTATGAGCCGGTAACGAGTCCTGACCCTAGCTGTCCTGCCGCGCAATCTCGGTGATTAATACGTCACTGACAATCTCGCCCAACACAGTCTTTGCCTGTTCCAGCAATGCCTTCCGCAGGGTCACCAGGTTTGAGGAATCCGTAAACGAGCCCCGGAAGCCCCCGGAATTCGCATGGTCGAACATAACCTGAAGAAAGGCATCCTGCAATTTCGGCTCGCGCGCAAAGACCGTATCCGATTTCCCTGCGGTTATTTCCAGGCTCAGCGACGCAGCCACCAGCGAGACAATCCGCCCGCCTTCCATCACCGGCACGATGAACTGGTTGTTGAGACGCACAAATTCCACCAGCGAAGGATCAGGTGCTGCGGCCGAGTCCGGTTCGACAACTTCGCCCGCTTGATCTGCCTCAGGCGCGGTGCGCAGAAAATAGCCGGCGCCACCACCGATACCGAGGCCGATCAGGATGAGGAATAACGGGAGGAACAGCTTTTTCATGGTCAGAACGGCAGCAGAATGTCAGTGATCTGCTGACCATAGCGGGGTTGCTGCACATCGGTGATCTGCCCCCTGCCGCCATAGGAAATTCGTGCACCGGCAATCTTGTCATAGGTGATCTCGTTCTGGCGCGAGATATCGGTCGGGCGCACATAACCGGTCACAATCAACTCGCGCAGCTCGTTGTTCACCCGCACCTCCTGCTGGCCTTCGATGCGCAAAACACCGTTCGCCAACTGCTCGACAACCGTGGCGGCAATGCGGAGCGTCAGCTGTTCCGAACGCGAGACATCCCCGCTGCCCGAGAAGGTCGAGGAGGAGTTCGTATCCACCGCATTCCCCATGCTCGCACCATCGGGGAGCTTCTCGTCCAGACGCTGAGGAATGCCGAAAAGCTGCGGAATGCCCATGCTTTGCGACCCGGTCCGGGAGCGGCCGGTCGAGTTGGAAATCTCGGCGCTGTCGTCGATCTCGATCACGACCGTAAGGATATCCCCGCGCTGCGCCGCGCGGCGGTCGCCCAGCAGGGATTCCGAACTCGCGGTCCAGAGCGACGAATCATAAGCCGCGCCGGAAGGCATGGTCGTGCGCGGCATGGGCGTCGAATAGATCGCGTGATGCTGATAGCTGCCCTCAAGCGGGCTGAATTCGGGTGCCTTGCCGACCTGAGAGAGATCGCCGCAGCCCATCATGGCAAGCGGGGGCAAGAGAAGAAGGGGGTATTTCATGGCAATCCTCCAACCAGGATCAGACCATCGGCACCGATGCGGCCCGAAACGGTGGTTTTCGATTCAAGGTTCATCACGCGGATCGTCTCTCCCGCACCGCCACGGGCCAGGGCACGGCCCTCGGCACGGATCACCAGCCCGCCGGAGCGGTATTCCAGCGCGACGATGGCGTTGCGTTCGATCAGGGCAGGCGGGCCGATATCCGAGGCCCGCACCGGCCTGCCGGCGTAGATGGCTACACGGGTCTCCTGACCGACAGCCTCGGCGGGCAGGGTCAATGCCCCGCTTATATTGGCCTCGACCTGCATCAGATCGGCGGGCGCAATCACGGTCTGGGCCGGCAGATTGCGCGCGGCAACAAGGCTTTCAGCCGCCGCTGAATCCGCCCGGGTCAGCAGGGCCCAGATCAGCAAGGCCCGGACTGACATGGAAAAGAGCCGCCACATCAGCGCAGCTGCGAGGTTGCGCCGAGCATCTGATCGGCGGCGGTGATGACTTTGGCGTTCAGCTCATATCCGCGCTGCGCCTTGATCAGTTCGGTGACCTCGCGCACCGCATCGACCGAACTTTCCTCAAGATATCCCTGGCGCAGGGTGCCGAGACCCTCGGTCCCCGGTTCATTCACGATAGGCGGGCCAGAGGCCGCAGTCTCAAGGAAGAGGTTCGAGCCGACCGCCTCAAGCCCTTTCTCATTGGTGAAATCGGTCAGAGTGAACTGGCCCAGCAGCTCGGGCTGCACCCGATCGGTAAAATAGGCCCAGACCTCCCCGGCCGCATTGATCGCGACCGAGCGCGTTTCAGGCGGGATGGTGATGCCCGGCACCACCGGATAGCCGTCGGAGGTCACAATCAGCCCATCCGCCGAGCGTTTCAGCGCCCCGTCGCGCGTATAGGCAGAGACACCCGAGGGCAGTTCGACCTCAAGATAGCCATTTCCGTCGATGGCGACATCAAGATCGCCATTGGTCTGCGACAGCGACCCCTGTTGCAGCACCACCGAGACCGCCGAAGGCCGCACACCCAGACCGACCTGCACCCCCGTCGGCAGCATGGTGCCGTCACTGGCCGAGACCGTGCCGGGGCGGGCATATTGCTGGTAATGCAGATCGGCGAAATCCGCCCGCCGGGCATTATAGCCATTGGTCGACATATTCGCGAGATTGTTCGAGACGACATCGACCTTCATCTGCTGGGCAGACATGCCGGTCGCGGCGATCTGAAGTGCTTTCATCTGCTCACCTATTGGCCGAGGGTCTGAATGACGTTGCGGGCCCGGTTGTCTTCGGCCTCAAGGAATTTCTGGCCCATCTCATATGTACGTTGCACCTCGATCATCCGGGCGATTTCGGCGACCGGGTTCACGTTGCTCTCCTCAAGAAAGCCCTGCATGATCTTGCCGGTGCCCACCGGCTCGACCATGCCGCCATCGAACAAGGTGCCAGAGCGGTGCCGCAAGGCCAGCGAATCCACCGGCTGCCAGAGCCCGACCTGCCCGACCGCCTCGCCATTGGCCGAAATCGTCCCATCTTCGCCGATGCCGATTTTCGTACCGGGCGGCACAAAGACCGGGGCGCCTCCCGCATCCAGCAGCTGATAGCCCTCGGGCGTCACCAGCTCGCCATCGACCGAGGGCGTGAAACTGCCGGCGCGGGTGAGGCGTTCGCCCTCGGGCGTCATCACAAGGAAAAAACCGTCGCCCTGGATCGCGAGATCAAAGGCGCCGCCGGTCATGGTCACGCCGGCCTGGGTCAGATCGGCGATGCGCGCATTGCCATGGCTGAGCGAGAGCGACGGCTCATTGTCCAGCCGCGCCACATGTTCGGCAAAGACCATGCCCTCGCGCCGGAAGCCGTTGGTCGAAATATTGGCAACGTTATTCGCCACCATCTGCATTTCCCGCATCAGCCCGGATTGCCGGCTGAGCGCGATATAACCTGCGGAATCCATGCTCAGCCTCCTTCGATCAGTGGGATGATGAAATCGCCGTAAAGCGAGCTCAGCGAGGTGGTCATAAAGCCCATCGAGATCCAGAATGCCGCCAGCATCGCCGCCAGTTTCGGAACGAAGGTCAGCGTCATTTCCTGCACCGATGTCAGCGCCTGGAAGAGGCCGATCACCACCCCCGTCACCAGCGCCACGACGAGGATTGGCGCCGAGATCTTCACGCCCACCCAGAGCGCCTGGCGCAGGGCATCGAAAAAGGCCGCCTCGGTCATACCGGCATCCTCAGGATTTCCTGATAGGCCTCGACCACCTTGTCGCGCACCGTCGCCACCGTCTCGACCGCCAGCTGCGACGAGGACAGCGCCGCGACCAGGGCATTGGGGCTGGTATTGCCGGCCATCGCATCGCGCGCCGTCATCTCGTGACGCATCAGCGTATCGGTAAACTCGCCCGCCACAGAGGCAAAGCTGAGACCGCTGCCGGAGCCTGGCGCTGCGGCCGTTCTGGCCTGCGCGTAGTTTGCTGCGGCAAAAGAAGTGTTTACATCCATTCTGGTGTCTCCTAGCGGCGCAGAACCTCAAACAGGCTCTGCATCATCTGCCTTGCCTGATCGAAGAGTCTGACATTTGCGTCGTAACTGCGCTGCGCTTCGCGGGCGTCAGCGATCTCGATCATCAGATCGACATTGGAACCGGTGTAATATCCGGCATCATTGGCCATCGGATGGCCGGGGCTGTAAATCTCGGGGAGTTCACGCGGATCAAGCCGCACCTTGCCGGCCTGCACCGTTCCCGTATCCATCACCTGGTCGAAACTGATCACCTTGCGGCGATAGCCGGGCGTATCGGCGTTGGCGATATTCTCGGAAACATGGCGCAGACGGGTGGCCTGGGCCTCCATCCCGGAGGCGGAGGCGGCGAGCGAGGTCGTGAGATCATTCATCCTGTCAGCCCTTAGCCATTGCGCCCGAGCGAAGCGCGGATAACGCCAGAGGTTGCGCGGTAAATAGCCAGAGCCATTTCATGGTCCTGGCGGGCGGTGGCGGATTTCACCATTTCCATTTCAAGGGAAACGTCATTGCCATTGGGCGCCTCGGCGCCGCCGCCAGCGATAATCTCAGGCCCGGCAGCACTGTCGCTCCGGCTGTAATGGCCAGGGCGCGTGGCGCGCATATCGGAATCACTTTTATACACTTCTGCAAATGCCGATAAATCACGCGCCCGATAGCCGGGCGTGTCTGCATTTGCGACATTGCGGGCAATGACATCCATACGGGCCCCCGCATGGGACGCCAGGGCCTGGGCCATTCTGGTCAGTTCAAGTTTAGCGAACACCGGGGTTCTCCCTTCGGATGCGGTTTCCCTCATCTGCTTCACCAAGGTTTAAGGGTGATTCCTTTAGAAACCGTAATTGCAGAACAGGAGGTTCCCGAATGGCATTCGAATTTGAATCACTTCGTGCGGAAATCGCAGCCATCACCCCGGTGCGCGAGGTGGGCCGCATCGCCGGCAATTCGATGGGCAGCCTTGTTGTCAAAGGCTTATACGGTGCCTCACCCGGCGACCGGGTGCTTGCCGGCGCGATAAAACTGGGCGGCGAAGTGATCAGCGTTTCAGAATCGGGCGCCCTGATCCTGCCCGAGGGGGAGACCGGCGGCCTCAGCATCGGCAACCGGGTGGAACTGGTCGGCAAGGCGGAACTGGCGCCAGACAGCTCCTGGCTGGGCCGTATCATCGACCCGCTGGGCCGCCCGCTTGACGGCCGGCCCATCCTTTGCGGGCCCGAGCGCCGGCCGATGGTCGCCAACCCGCCCGACCCCGCGCATCGGCGCGGCTTTGGCGCCCGGCTTTCGACCGGAGTGGCGGTGTTCGACACGCTCTTACCACTGGTCCGGGGGCAGCGGATCGGGCTTTTCGCGGGCTCGGGCGTGGGGAAATCCTCGCTGCTGGCGCGGTTTGCGCGCGGCGTCCAGGCCGATGTGGCGGTGATCGCGCTGGTGGGCGAGCGCGGTCGCGAACTCAGGGAATTCACCGACAAGGTGCTGGGGCCGGAGGGGATGGCGCGCTCGGTCGTCGTCACTGCAACCTCGGATCAGTCGCCGCTGATGCGCAAACGCTGCCTCTTATCGGCGATGACAGTGGCCGAGCATTTCCGCGATATGGGCAAACATGTGCTGCTGCTGGTCGATTCCGTCACCCGCTTTGCCGAGGCGCATCGCGAGGTGGCGCTCGCCTCGGGCGAGGCGGCCTCGCTGCGCGGCTACCCGCCCTCGACCGCCCATGCCCTGATGTCGCTATGCGAACGCGCGGGGCCGGGCGGCGAGGGCTCGGGCGATATCACGGCGGTGTTTTCGGTGCTGGTCGCCGGCTCGGATATGGAGGAGCCGATTGCCGACATCATCCGCAGCACCGTGGACGGACATGTCGTGCTCAGCCGCGATATTGCCGAGCGCGGGCGCTATCCGGCGGTGGATCTGCTGCGCTCGGTCTCGCGCAGCCTGCCCGGCGCGGCCACGGCTGAGGAAAACGAGGTGATCACCGAGACCCGCAAGCTCCTCTCGGCCTATGACCAGGCGGAAATGATGATCCATGCCGGCCTGTACGTCGCGGGCAGTGACCCTCAGATCGACCGGGCGATCCGGCTCTGGCCCGGGCTGGACGGCTTCCTTGCCGAACAGGCGCCCCTCGGCGGACCCAAAGCCAGTTTTGAGCGGTTGCGGATCCTCCTGAAAGCGTGACGGGCGGCAGGGGCGCCGCCCGCAGATCTACTCCGCCGCGAGCCCCTGGCCCGCCCCGCCCACCGCCCAGCGGTTCGTGGGCCGCTTCAGGCCGAGATTTTCGCGCAGGCTCCGCCCCTCATATTCCGTGCGGAAAATGCCACGTCTTTGCAGCTCGGGAATGACGAGATCCACGAAATCCTGCAACCCGCCCGGCAGCCAGGGCGGCAGGATGTTGAACCCGTCAGCGCCGCGCCCGGTGAGCCATTCCTCCATCAGATCGGCGATCTCGACCGGCGTTCCGATCAGCGTCAGATGGCCGCGTGCGGTGGCGACCCAGGCGTAAAGCTGGCGGATCGAAAACCCGGTTTCATCCGCGATACGGCGTAAAAGCTGCTGGCGGCTTTTCATCCCCTCGGTCACCGGCACCTCGGGAAGCGGCCCGTCCAGCGGATAGCCCGCCAGATCAAGCGTGCCGCCAGTCAGCGCATTCAGAAGCCCGATCCCCTCCTCGGGCAGGATCAGCGCGTTCAGCGCGTCATATTTCGCCTGGGCCTCGGCCTTTGTCGCGCCGATAAACGGTGCAAGGCCCGGCATGATCAGGATCTCGTCCTCTGCGCGGCCAAGCGCCGCCGCCCGCCCCTTCACATCGGCGTAAAAGCCCTGGGCCGAGGCCAGATCCTGCTGGGTGGTAAAGATCACCTCGGCCGAGGCGGCGGCGAAATCGCGGCCAGTCGCGGATTGCCCGGCCTGGACGATCACCGGATGGCCCTGGGGCGGGCGGGGTGCGTTCAGCGGGCCCTCCACACGGAAATACTTGCCCTGATGCCGGATCGGCCGCACCTTTTCCGGGTCGAAATAAACGCCTGTGGCACGATCGCGCGGGAAGGCGTCGTCATCCCAGCTGTCCCAGAGCTGCCTGACCACATCCAGATGCTCGGCCGCGCGCGCGTATCGCGCCTCATGGCCATATTGCGCGGCAAGGCCGAAATTCCGCGCCGGCCCGTCGCCATGCGAGGTCACCACATTCCAGGCCGCGCGCCCGCCCGAAATCATGTCGAGCGAGGCGAAACGGCGCGCGACGTGATAGGGTTCCTCATAGCTGGTCGAGGCGGTGGCGATGAAGCCGATATGTTTCGTGGTCACCGACAGCGCGGCGAACAGGGTCAGCGGCTCGAACCCGGCGGCCTTTGCGCTGCCACCCTCCCGCCCGCCGATCTCGGCCGAAAGCGTATCGGCAAGGAAATAGGCGTCGAACAGTCCACGTTCGGCCAGGGCCGCAAGCTGTTGGTGAAAGGCGAGACTGACCGCCCCGTCAAGCGGCTGATCCGGGTGGCGCCAGGCGGCGACATGCTGGCCGCCGCCGGGCAAAAAGGCGCCAAGGCGCAGTTTGCGGCTCATGCAACCCCCTCCGCTTTGCGGTCGGCGGCGACAGAGAGCGCACGCTGCGCCTTCAGCTCTGCCACCAGCGGTTCCAGCTTTTCCAGCGCACGGTCAACCGCGATGGCGCCAAGCGCCAGCCTGAGCGGCGCCTCGTCCCGCGCCAGCTGCGCCAGCACCAGCCGCACCGCCAGCTCCGGATCACCATCCTCCTGGCCCGAACCGGCCCGGATCGAGGCAGGGCGCTGATGCGCGACACGGCCGTGATAATCCGCGATCTGCGGCGCCGCCAGGATGGAGCGCCCGGCGAAATCGGTGCGGAACGGCCCCGGCTCGACCAGCAGAACCCGGATCCCGAACTCGGCCACTTCTTCTGCCAGCGCTTCCGAGAGCGCCTCGACCGCGAATTTCGTCGCCGCATAATAGCCGACGCCAGGCTTTGCCGCGAGACCGGCGACCGAGCTGATATTGACGATATGACCATAGCCGCGCGCCCGCTGCCCCGGCAAAACCAGCCGCGTCAGGGCAGCGAGGGCGAAGACATTGACCTCAAAAACCTGACGGATTTCAGCGTCCTGGCCCTCTTCCTGCGCGGCCAGATAGCCAAAACCGGCATTGTTGACCAGGACGTCAATCGCCCCGAACCGTGCCTCAGCCGCCGCGACCGCCGCCCGGCGCGCCGCGTCATCGGTGACATCCAGCGCGAGGGTCAGCACCCGCTCCCCCCCACGTTCCGCGAGGGCGGCCAGCGCCCCCGGGTCGCGCGCGGTGGCGACCACGCGATGCCCGGCCTCCAGCGCCTGACGGGCGAAAATCGCGCCGAAACCGGTGGAGGCGCCGGTGATGAACCAGACAGAATTATCCCGCACTGTCATCGCCGCCCCCTCATGCCACCGCCGGCGCGGCATCCGGCCGGATCGCCGCGATCCATTGCGGCGGCGGCGCGGTGCCGTTCACCGCCCAGTCACCAATGATCCGGTCCTTGTAGATGCGCGGATTATGCGAGGCGAGCGTGCGGGCATTGCGCCAGTGCCGGTCCAGCCCCAGCCCGCTGCGGGTGGCCGAGGCCGACAGCGCATCGAACAGCGCGGTCGTCGCCGCCAGGATCAGATCAATCACCACCGATTGCGCCTGGGCCGATTCCAGTTCGGCCACGATATTGGCGGCCTCCTCGGCCGCCTCATCACCGGCGAAACGGGTGGCACAGGCGCGTCCCACCGCCTCGGCAGCCTTGAGCGTGATCGCCTGGGCCGCATAGACCTGCGCGCGCAGCTTGCCCAGCACCGCCAGAACCTGCGGGTCATGGCGCGGCAGCGCGGCATTGGCATGGCTGAAGGTGCGCCGCCGCAGCCCCAGTTCCGCCACGGTGTCGCGCACCAGCGCCCGCCCGATCCCCACCAGCGTGGCCAGATGGTAAAGCTGATAATAGGCAGTCGAATAGCGCAGCCGCTCGCCCCCCTGCCAGAGGTTTTCCGGCGCGACTGCGACGGTCTCGTAAAGGCTGGTGCCCGAGGCCGAGAGCCGCTGGCCAAAGCCGTCCCAGTCGTCCAGCACCGTCACACCCGGGGCATCGCGGCGGATAAAGGCAAAAACCGTCTCGCCCTGATCGTCGCTGGCTGAAACGTCGATCCAGTCGGCGTAAAGTGTGCCGGTGGTGTAGAATTTCTGCCCCGTCAGCCGCAGCCCCCCGACAGTCTGGCTGAGCCGCGTCGAGAAACGGTCTGCCTTTGCCTCGCCAGTCTCGGTAAAGCCGACGCCGACCAGATCCCCCGCCGCCAGCCGCGGCGCCCAGAGCGCGCGACGTGCCGGATCGCGCTGGTTCAGCACATCCTCGACAAAACCGAAATGCACCCGCAGCGCCTGGGCGATATTGGAATCCGCCTCGGCCAGCTCGATGATCAGGTTCAGGAACTCCGGAAAGCTGAGCCCCTTGCCCCCCTCAGACACCGGCAACCGGATCGCGGTAAAGCCGCTTTGCTTCAGCGCGGCGATCTGTTCCAGCGGCAGGGAATGCTCGCGCTCGCGCCTGCCGAAAGCATCGGTGATGGCGGTCAGAAGCGGGCGGAAACCGGCCGCGATCTCTTCATAACGGCTGCCCGGATCCGTCTGCGCCGCCGGGGCCGAACCCCAAAGCTGCTCAATCTGGCTCATTGACTTTCTCCTTCCATGGCCCGGCGCCCGGATCAGATACAAGGGCGGGTTCCGGGTTGATAATTTCAGCGATTTCAAAAGATTGCCTGGCGATATCGGGGATGGCCGTGCTTTCCCACCACAGGCCCCGCAAAAGCGGGCCAAGCGCGAAAAGCCGCAAGGCGGCCTCACCATCGCGATCGATCACCCTGCCCTCCCGCGTGGCGTCGATGCCAAGCGCAAGCGGGCCGGGTCGCACCAGGCCGCGCCGCAAGAGGGCGCGGACAAGCGGGCGGTCGATCCGCCGCCAGTCATACTCCACCCCCGCCGAGAGGATCACCGCGTCGAAGCCCAAGGCAAGCACCGCCTCCCCGCCGCGCGGCCTGTGGTGAATGGTGACCGCCTGTCTGGAGTCCGCATGTCCGGGGCCCGTTTGTCCGGGGTCGGCCTCCACCCGCTGCACCGTCGCGGCGATATGGGTCAGCCGGCTCGCCGCAGCCGCCACTCTGGCATGGCCCAAAGGCGGCGCGCGGTGATGATGCACCTCCCAGAGGCTGCGGACATGACGCAGAAAACGCCGGCGCTCTACATCATCCGAGGCCCACCACCAACGCCCGATATGGGCGCGCACCAGATCCAGCGGCGACTGCCAGTCCCCGCCCGAAACGATGGCCAGCCGGCATTGCCTGACCACCAGCGCGAAAAGGGCGCGGATGGTGATGCGGTCCGGCAGCCCGGTCAGATAATCCGGCCATTCCGGAGCCAGGCGGCGCGGCTCCGGTCGCCTTCCATGGCGCGAAAAGACGGTGATCCTGCCCTGATGCCCCGCCTCGGCAAGCGAGGAGACCGCATCGACCATGCTCAACCCCGAGCCGATGATCGCCACGTCGGCCAGCACCGGCAGCGCCCGCATCCGGGCGATATCCCAGGGCGCAAACGCCGCGCCCGCAGCCGGATCGCGGCCCGGCCTTGTGAAATGCAGCCCCGTCGCAAGCACCGCATGGCTGCCCGCGACCTGCCGCCCATCGGCAAGCGTGACCCGCACCCCGCTTTGACCGGCCTCCAGATCGGTGACCTCTGCGCCGAGGCAGGTCAGCCCGCCGCCCCGGGCCGCCGCTTGCAAAATCTCTGCGGCATAGCGGCCATAGAGCCAGCGCGGCACAAAGGCATCCGCCGCCGGGATATCCGCCCCGGCGCCCGGAATGCCGCCCCTTCCATAGCGCGCCTCAAGCCAGTTGCTGAAATGGTCTGGATCGGTCGGATCCGCACTCAGCGCCGAGGCGGGCCCATTGGCCTGATGGATATCCGCCCCATCGGCATAGGCCGTCCCCTGCCCCGGCCGGCCATTGACGCCGATCAGCGTGACCCCATACCCCCTGTTCAGCAGCGCAGCCGCCGCCAGCGCCCCCGAAAGCCCGTCACCGATCACGATGACCGCCGTTCCCGGCGTTTTATGCGCGGCCCCATCCATCTTTGAGGATCAGGATTTCGCGAATGGAGACGGACCTTCAAAGGCAATCCGGTAGTGATCCGCATATTCCTGCGTCACCGCCTGCCATTCTCCATTCTCTTTGGCCGCCTTGTATTCCGCCGGGTAATCCCATCCCGGCGGTTTTTCAAATCCATTCCATTCATGGTCAATATCCAGCGGTGTGACATCGGCCTGGGGATCCCAGTCATCGGGATACAGAACTTTGGACATACGGCGGTAATCAAAGGGCAAAACATCACCATTCTCGACATGGCGCGCGATATAGCCATCAACATTTTCAGCCGTGACGATCAGCGATTTCCAGTATTGCATCCGTTCGGATGCGCGCGGTTTCCAGCCATTCAGAACATCGTAAAGCCGCGATGAGAAAAGCCCCGCCTGATAGGCCGGAGAATTGGCCGAAGTGGCCAGCAATTGCCCGCTTTTCACCGCCAGCAGCCCCTCGGCCGTGCCATCGGCGGCGACCACCAGAACATCCTCTCCGGGCACCAGACCGGCGGCGCGCAAAGCCGCAATAACCCCCATCGCCACATCGTCATTCTGCGCCACGACGCCGCGGATATCGGAATGCCGCGTCAGCAGATCCTGGGCCGCGTTAAGCGAATCCTCGCGGTTGAAAAGGCCCGGCAGCTGATCGACCAGAGTGGTTTTCGGGAAATCGGAAAAGGCGGCATCGCGGCCCCGGCTGCGCACCGTATCAGTCGAGAAGCCGGGAACCCCCGTCACCCCCACGATCTTGCCGCCACCAAAGCGCTTTGTCACCTCATCCAGCAGGATCCGGGTCACCGCACCATGGGCGCCGAACTCTTCGGGAACGGCATAAAGCGTGTAGTAATCGCTGACGTCGAACGGGGTCAGCCAGGGTAAAGTCGCCCAGACATTGGAAAAATAGGCTTTGTTCTGCGCCGAGTATTCCGCGATCCGCCGGACCGCGCTGCCATCGGGCGCATGAAGGATGATCGCGTTCACGCCCTTACCCAGCTGCTGTTCAGCCTGGTCCAGCTGCGTCTGACTGTTCATCTGGCCGTCGAGATAGGTATAGGAAAAGCCCAGCTCGCGCGTTGCCGCCTCGGTCGCGCGGCTGGCCTGGATCATAAATTCGACCCTGCTGGTCCAGGCCAGATAGGCCAGTTTTCCATCCGCCGAGGCCATAGCCACATTCGGGATCCCGCTGAGCCCGGCAAAGGCCGTCGCCGCGATCCCCGCCGAGCCGAGCGCCAGCAGATCGCGCCGCGACACATCTCGGGTGTCGAGCCGGTCAAGATGGCGATCAACGGCACCCGTATTGTCCGGCGAGAACCAGCCGCCGGCCTGTTTCAGGAATTTCATGGAATGTCTCCGAATCTGGATCGGCCACAGCTGATTCTTGCGAATCGAGGCCTGATGCCAGAACAGATGACACAGGGACCTCAGGCGGATCTCTTTCATTCAACGCAAGGTTGCAGACGAATTTTTCTGAATATACCGCTCCGGACAGAAGAATTCCGTGCAAAAGATCAATTCACCTGTCCGGCCCATCATATGACAAAAATAATTCTACGCGCATCGGCGGTTTCTTTGCATGCCCGCGCTGATTTTCGCGCAAAATCGCAACAGAATCGCCCGAAACTTCGGCAAAATCTTCTCGGTGGTGGGGTCAGAGAAAATATCGCCTGCAAGAATCGTGATTTCAGAATTCTGCATTGCGGCAAAGGGGCTCTGTTTGGAAACACATACTTCCTGACACAACTATAGTTCCCGGAATAAGGCTGCGGAGGTCCGTGGCCGGCGGCGCTCCTGACCTCTTTGCCCCCTCCAGGCAAAGAGGCGTTTGGCCGCATCCAATCCGGAACAGGCGAAATGTCATCCAGATCAACAGGAAATTCCTACCCGGCAACCCGGCCGGAAGACGCTGCCAGGGCCAGCGGCAATCTGCTTGAGGTACGCAACCTCTCGAAATCCTATGGCCCGGTGCAGGTGATCTCGGATGTCTCCTTCGATGTGCCGCGCCGCTCGGTCGTGACGCTGGTGGGCGAGAATGGCGCCGGAAAATCGACGATTTTCAACATTCTCTCCGGTCTGACTGGCCCGGATCGCGGCACAGTGCGGCTTGACGGCAAGGCTTTCGCGCCGGCCAGCCACCGTGCGGCGGTGGCGCATGGCATCACCCGGGTGTTTCAGGAACAGTCGCTGGTCCAGAATGTGCCGGTCTATGAGAACCTGCTGCTGGGCGAAGAGGCGCGGTTCAGCCGCTTTGGCCAATGGGTTGACCGCGACGCGATGATCCGCGCCGCGCGCCGTATCATCGAAGAGGCGCGACTGGATGTCGATGTGCGCCGCCGCACCGGTGACTACGATTTCTCGACCCGGCAATCCATCGAGATCGCCCGCGCCTGCCTGACGCCTGCGCTGCTGCGCGGCATCAAAGAGCCGCTGGTGCTGCTGGATGAGCCGACCTCGGCGCTGGACCGGCGCGATGAGGAGGGCTTTTTCGACCTGGTGCGTAAGATCCGGCAATACGGCTCGCTCTTGTTCGTCTCGCACCGGCTGACCGAGGTGCTGGATATCTCGGATGTGATTTACGTCCTGAAAGACGGCGAGATGGTTACCCGGGTCACGCCCGAAAAAACCGATGAACATCAGCTGCATGGCTTCATGGTCGGGCGTGAGCGCGCCACCGACTATTATTACGAGAACCGCCAGCAGACCGCGCTGCCCACCACCCCCGCCCTGCGGGCCGAGGGGGTGCGGGTGCTGGCCGACGGGCCCGAGATCAATCTGGAAATCCGCCCCGGCGAGATTGTCGGCATTGGCGGGCTGCTCGATTCCGGCAAGTCGCGGCTCGGGAAGGCCATTGCCGGCGTGATCCGCCCGATTGGCGGTCAGGTCGCGATTGGCACCGGCCCGCTCCGGCGCCCCGAGATCGGCCGCGCCACCCGCGAGGGCCTTGGCTATATCCCGGCCGAGCGCCTGGCCGAGGGCATCATCCCCTCTTTCCCCACCGCCTGGAATTTCTCGACCGGCAGCGGCGGCGACCTGTTCTCGAACCGCTTCGGATTCTGGCGCGGCCGCAAGGAGCGCCGCGCCGTCCGCGCCCATATCGGCGCTCTGGCGATCCGCTCGGCCACGCCGGATCTTGCCATGTCGCGGCTCTCGGGCGGCAATCAGCAAAAGGTGGTGCTGGCCCGCTGGCTTGAACGCAAACCCGATGTGCTGATCCTCGACAACCCGACGCGGGGCGTCGATGCCGGGGCGAAACAGGAAATCTACCGCGTGTTGCGCGACCTGACCGATCAGGGTGTCGCGATCATCCTGATCACCGATGAACTGCTGGAGCTGATCGGCCTCTCGAACCGCATCCTGATCCTGCAACATGGCGGCGTGGTGGCCGAAGTTCCCGCGCCCGCCGAGGACAAACCCTCGGAACAGACCCTTGTTGGCCTGATGCTCAGCGATCCGGGCCAGGCGCCCTCTCATCCACAGCCCGCAGCACGGGACAAGATCCCGGCTCCGGCTGCACCCGAAACCCATCTGGAAGCCGCAGAATGACCACCACCCCGCATCCCCAGGGCCGCACGTTCCTTTCCCCCCTCACCAGCCTTTTTTCACGGGTCGAGACCTCGCTCTGGTTCCCCATCGGGGTCGTATTGGCGCTGTTCGTCTTTTTCAGCCTGATGACCGACAGTTTCGCCACTTTACGCAATTTCTCGGCCGTCAGCGGCCAGGCGGCGACGCTGCTGATCGTCTGCCTTGGCGCCACCTTCATCGTGCTGATGGGGTCGATCGACCTTTCTGTCGGTGCCATCGTGCTGCTGGTTGGCGCGGTCTCGGTCACGGTGCTGAACGCGCTGAACATCGGCTGGCTTGTGATCCCTTTTGCCGCGCTTGTCGGCGCGGGCCTCGGGCTGGTGAACGGGCTGATCTATACCAAAGGCAAGATCCCCTCTTTCATCGTAACACTAGGAACTCTCTCTGTTTTTTCGGGTATCGCGCTGACGCTGCTGGATGGCCGTGCCATCCAGTTCAACGCGCCGGGGCTGGAAAACATCTCGATCGGTCAATGGATCCCGCGCCTGCCGAATATCGCACTCTGGGCGATCCTCGCCTGGGTGGTGCTGGTCTTTATCGGGCAGCGCACCCGATTTGGCCGCTACATGTATCTGATCGGCGGCGGCGAGCAGGTTGCGCGCACCGCCGGTGTGCCCGTCGCGCGTTACAAGCTCTACGCCTTTGCGCTTTCGGGCCTGCTGGCCGGCTTTGGTGCGATCCTCGCGGTCGCCCGGCTTGGCGCCGCCGGCCCTTCGCTGGGCTCTGATCTGCTTTTGAACAGCCTTGCCGCCATCGTGGTCGGCGGCACCTCGCTGGCCGGCGGTGTCGGCGGCGTTCACCGCACACTGATCGGCGTTCTCATCATCGCGATCCTCGACAATGGCCTCAATCTGATGGGGGTTTCGCAATTCCTCCAGATGATCATCAAGGGCCTCGTCGTGATTGCCGCCGTGCTGGTCAGCCGCAAATCCGGCGCCGACCAGGTCATCAAATAAGGAACGGGTCCCATGGCAAAACGCCTTATCCTCAACGGGTTCGTGATGAATTCCGTCTCGCATATCCATCACGGCCTCTGGCGCCGCGACGATACGCTGCAAACCGAATTCAACGACCTGAACACCTGGACCACGCTGGCCAAAGCCCTTGAGGCCGCCAAATTCGACGCTCTGTTTTCAGCCGATATCATCGGCGTCGACCCGGCCTATAAAGGCGGCTGGGAGACCTATATCGAAGAAGCGGTGCAGATCCCGATCAATGATTCCGGCGCGCTGATTGCCGCGCTGATCGGCGCGACGGATCAGCTGGGCCTGACGCTGACCTCTTCGATCCTGCAGGAACATCCGTTCAATTTCGCCCGCAAGATCTCGACGCTGGATCACCTGTCGAAAGGGCGGATCGGCTGGAACCTGGTTACCTCGGTCAGTCATAACGCCGCGCAGAATTTCGGCTTTGACCGTATCGTCAAACATGACGAGCGCTATTCCTGGGCCGATGAATATGCCGACGTGGTCTATAAGCTCTGGGAAGGCTCCTGGGATGAGGGCGCGGTGCTGGCCGACAAGAAAGGCAACCGCTACGCCGATCCGGCGAAAATCCACCGTATCCACCATGAGGGCAAACGCTACAAGGTTCTGGGCCCGCATCTGTCGCAGCCTTCGCCGCAGCGGGTGCCGCTTTTGTTCCAGGCCGGGTCTTCGACCGCCGGTCGCGCCTTCGCCGCCCGCAATGCCGAGGGCACTTATATCGTGGCGCAAAAGCCCGAAGGGGCGCGGCGCCAGATCGAGGAAACCAACCGCTACCTCATTGAGGCCGGGCGCAAGGTTGGCGATCTGAAATATATCCAGGGCATGAGCTTCATCATCGGCTCGACCGAGGAAGAAGCAGCACGCAAGGCCCGCGACATCGCCGAGGATGTCAGCCTCGACGGCTATCTCGCCCATCTCAGCCGCGATCTGGGCATCGACCTGGGTGTCCTTGATCCCGAGCGCCCGGTGAAAGAGCTGGAGATCGAGGGCGTCCAGGGCGTGGTCCGCGCGTTTGAGGATTCCAATCCTGGCGTCACCCCGAAAGTGCGCGATCTGGGCCAGGTCTATGCAAAAGCGGGCAATATCACCGGCACGCCGGAGAGCATCGCCGACGCGCTTGAGGTCTGGCAGCAGGCCGGGATCGACGGCGTCAATGTCAGCTATCACCGCCTGCCGGCCTCCTTCCTCGAATTCACCGGACATGTGGTGCCGGAGCTGCAAAAACGCGGCCTCGCACAGCGCGACTACGCCCCCGGCACCTACCGCGAAAAGCTGTTCGGCGAGGGTGCGCGCGTCAACACCCGCCACCCCGCCGCCCGTTATCGCGGCGCTTTCGCAAAAGCGGCCGCGTCCGTCGCGAAAGCCGCCACCGTCCCCGCCAAATGAACCAACACAAGAAACCAAGGCACTACACTATGAATATCAAAGACTTCACCCATCGGATGCCCGATTTCACGAACCTCAAGGTGATCGACGCCCATATGGAACGGCTTGACACCAGCGGCGTGTCGCGGCGCGATTTCCTCTCCTTCGCCTCGGCCAGCGCGGCAGCGGCGGCTGGCGCGGCGTATCTTGGCCTTCCCGCCACGGCCATTGCCTCGGAAAACGGGAAATTCGCCTATCTCACCGGTTTTCTGATCAATGAATGGAATTTCACCTTTGACCGCACCGCGAAAAAGGCGGGTGAGGTTCTGGGGCTGAATTACAGCTCGTTCGACAGCTCTCTGGACGGGGAAAAGCAATATAACCAGTTTGAGAGCCAGGTCGCGGCCAGCACCAATGGCGTGATCTTCAACCTGGCCGATGGCAGCGCGATCAGGGGAATTTCGCGGGTTGCCTCGGAAAACAAGATCTATGTCGCCAATGTCTGGGACAGCCTGCCCTGGTTCACCCCGTTCGATGCCGATGAATATTACACCCTCTTCGCCGTCTCGGAGGAGGTCACCGCCCATCGCGAGATCACCGAGGTGCTGCTGGCCGAAGTCACCGAAAAATTCGGCGGCGGTGACATCATCGGGGTGACCGGATCGAAAGGCAGCCTGCTGGAGCTGCAAAGGAACCGTGGCCGCGATCAGGCCTTTGAGAAATTCCCGAAGACGAAGCTGGTCGATGAACTGCCGGGTCTGTGGAACCGCGAAGACGCGCTGAAGGCGACCGAGGATCTGTTGACCCGCAACCCCAATGTGGTCGGCATCGTGACCCAGGACGACGACATTGCGCTTGGTGCCATTGCGGCGCTGAAAGCCGCCGGTCTGCGCCCGGGCGAGGATGTGCTGGTCGTCGGCACTTCGGGCACCGGGCTGGGGTCGAAAGCGGTGAAAAATGGCGAGATCCTCGCGACCAAAGGGAATACCGGTGCCTTCGCCGCAGCGCTTTTCACCACGCGGATTTATGACGTGCTGAACGGCTGGGTGCCGCGCGCGTCCGAGCGGCTGCTGAACTGGAACACGGTGACGCTGGACCAGTCGAATATCGACGGCTGGATCGAGCGTTATGTCGACAATGGCGATGTCGAACCCTTTGATTACAAACGCATGTCTAAAGTGCTGTCTCCCGGGGACTGGGATCCGCAGAACCAGGTCTATCCGCTGGATATCGACAACAATTTCGCCGGCATCGACAAACCCCAGGGCTATGAATACCCCGCCGCCTATACCGAGGCGCGCGCGAATGGCGAGCGTGAGGCGGTCGCCGCCGAATATGCCGATCATTACAAGATCAAATATGACGGTCCCTCGCCGAACAAAGCGGCCTGACCCTTTTCCCGGCCCCTGAAAGGGCCGGGTTCCCCCTTGTCCCCGAAGCCCTTCGCCCGCTTGCTGCGGCGCGATGCAGGCTCTTGTACCCTCATGGAGGCCATCATGGTCCGCAAACGCTTCAACCCCCGGCATCTGCCAGACTTCACGCAGAAAAAGATCATCGACCGCCATATGGAGCGGCTGGACACAACCGGCGTGTCGCGGCGCGATTTCCTGTCGCTGGCCTCGGCCGGGGTGGCGGCCAGTGCGGCGGCGGCAGCGCTTGGCATGCCCAATGTCGCGGTGGCATCCGGGTCGAACAAGGTGGCCTATCTCGCCTGGAGCGCCAGCACCGAGTATAATCAGCTTGTCAGCCTTGGCGCCGAAAAGGCGGCAGCAGCGCTTGGGCTGAATTACAGCTTTTTCGACGGCCAGATCGATTCCGGGCGGCAATTGTCGCAGTTCGAACAGCTGGGCACCGAACAGGCGATCGGCGGTTTTTTCAACATCCTTGACGGATCGGCTTTGCGCCGTGCCGGGCAGTTTGCCGAAGAGAACCAGACCTTCTTTGCCGCGATCTGGGACAGCGTGCCCTGGTTCACCCCTTTTGATGTCGGCGATTATTTCACCGTCTATCTGAACCCGCATGAGGATGAGGCCCATCGCGGCGTCGCCCGCGCGGTCTATCAGGCGGTGACCGACAAATTCGGCGAGGGTGAGGTCGCGGCGCTGACCGGCACCCCCGGCAACTGGTGCGAGATTTCCCGCAATGCCGGCCGTAATCTCGCGCTGGAGGAATTCCCGAATATCCGCCAGACTGATGAGCTGCCTGGCAAATGGCTGCGCGAAGAGAGCCTGCGCGCGACCGAGGATCTGCTGACCCGCAACGGCAATCTGAAAGGCATCGTCGCGCAGAATGACGACGAGGCCCAGGGCGCGCTGACGGCGCTCAGGAATGCCGGGCTCCGGCCGGGCGAAGATTTCTTTGTCGGCGGCGCGGATGGCACCTCGCTGGGAGCAAAGGCGATCCAGGAGGGGCTGCAGACCTCGACCAGCGGCAATAGTCCGGTCTTTACCGGCGCCTTCCTCACAAGCTGGCTCTACGACGTGGCGAATGGCTGGAAGCCGCGCGCGGCGGAACGTCAGCTGTTCTGGAAACCCACTGTGGTGACAAGGGAAAATGTCGATGCCTATGTCGAACGCTATGTCGACAATAGCGGCGTTGATCCCTTTGATTTCCGCAGGTTCTCGCGGGTGCTGAACCCCGATGACTGGGATCCGCAGGCCTATATCTACCCGGCCGAAACCGAGGAAATCTGGAAAGGCTATCCGCGCCCCGATGGCTGGTCACTGCCCGCGCCCCTCGCCGAGGCGAAGGCGCGCGGCGAATTCGACCAGGTCCGGGAGGAGTATGCAGCCCGCAACAAGATCAAATTCGACGGCCCGTCCCCCAACAAGCCGGCCTGAGCAGTCGTGATCAGGGGGGACGGAATTCGCCGCCTCCCCCCGCAATTCCCATTATCCGGAGACAGCACTGGGCGACCCCACCCTCCCGCGCTGGATGCGCGATCCCGATGATCCGGAAGTGGTCGGGCGCTATGTGGAGCGCCTTGATACTCCGGGGCGTTTTACGCCGCAATTTTCTCGCCAAGGCCTCGGCCGGGGCGGCGGCCTTGGCCTTTGCGGTGACAGCGGGGTTGCCCAATGTGGCGCTGGCCTCGGGGAATGGCAAACCCGCCTTCATCCCGGCCTTCATGTCGAATGAAGATAACCAGATCCTGAATGGCACCTTTGGATCCACCACCAAAGCGCTGGATTTTCTTATACCGGGCTCGACAGCCAGTTCGACGGCGAGCGCCAGTTCGACCAGTTCGGGCAACAGGTGACCTCGGGCGGGCAGGCCGGGATCTTCAGCCTCGCCCATGGCGGCACCAGCCGGGGCGCCAGCCGGCCGGCCGATCAGAACAGGGTCTGTGTTGCCAATGTCCGGGACAGCCTGCCCTGGTTCACCCCGTTCGAGGCCTCGGATTACTGGACGCTGTATACCCTGCCCGAGGAATTCGAGGCCCATCGCGCCGTGACCGCGCATCTGCTGGTGGCCGTGACCAAGCGTTTCGGTGGCGGCGATAGTGGCGGCGTCACCGGCACCAATGGCAATCTCACCGATCTGCTACACTCGCGCAGGCGCGATTATGCTTTCCGCGATTTCCCGCAGACCAGGCTGGTCGATACGCTGCCGGGCAAATGGAACCGCGAAGATTAGCTGAAGGCGACGGAGGATCTGCTGACCCGCCATCCCGGGCTGAAAGGCATCTTGGCACAGAATGACGATGTGGCCCCGGGCGCGATTGCCGAGATCCAGGCCGCCGGCCTGCGCCCGGGCGAGGATATCCTGGTGGTCGGCGCCCGGCCGATCGGCGACGGCAGGCAGCTGGCGACCTCGGGGAACAGCCCGGCCTGTGCGGCGGCAATCCTGACCGGGCGGATCTTCTATGATGTCAGCCATGACTGGGTGGCGCAGGCCTCGGAACGGCTGCTGAACTGGCCTTCGCTGACCGTCACAGTCAGAAATGTCGAGGGCCATATCGACCGCTATGTCGGCAATGACGGCGTTGATCCTTTCGACTGGCGCAAGATCCCGAAAGTGCTGCATCCGAGCGACCGGGATCCCCAGGCCGGGGTCGGGCGCCCGGCGGGCTGGGAATATCCGGCGGACTGTCTTGCGGCGCGCGATGGTGGCGAATGGGAGAGGGTGCGGGCAGACTATGCCGATCACCACAGAATCAAGTTAGAAGGCCCCTCGCCCGACAAAGCGGCCTGACCGCATCGGTCCTCAGCCGGTGGCCTTCATAAAGCGCCCGGGTGGCTGGCCCATATGCCGGCTGAAGGCGGTGCTGAAGGTGCTGGCCGAGCCATAACCCACCCGCTCTGCCACCTGCTCCAGCGTGGTCCCGCCGCGCCGGAGCAGGTCTTTCGCCACCGCCATCCGCCAGGTCGCCAGATATGCCATCGGCCGACTGCCAACCAGTGCCGCAAAGCGCCCGAAAAAGACCGAGCGCGACATACCGGCCTCGCGCGCCAGATCCGGCACCGTCCAGGCCCGCGCGATATCACCATGCAGCGCCCGCAACGCGGCGCCAATGCGCGGATCGGCAAGGCCCTGCAAAAGCCCGGGCTGCGTCTGGTCTGAGGGCGCGGCGCGCAGGGCCTCGATCAGCAGGATCTCGACCAGCCGCCCGAGGATCAGATCGCGCCCGATATCGCCCCGCGCCGCTTCCTCGCCCAGCATCCGCACCAGCTGCGCCAGCCGCGGCACACCGCGCAGCAGCACCATACGCGGCAAAAGCGAGACCAGCAGATCTGCATCGGGCGAGCCAAAGCGGAACCAGCCGCCGAATTGCCGCATCTCGGGCGGGCCGTCCTGGCGGCCATAGCGCACCTGATTGCGCGGCAGCGAAGAGGCCTCGTCGATCCGCTGCACCGGCGCCGGCTGCAGCGAGGAAAAGGTGAAAGTCGGCGTCGCGGGCAAAAGCAGGAAATCGCCTTCCTCCAGCAAAAGCGGCGCCTCCCCCTCCAGCTGCAGCAGACAGCGCCCCTGGGTCATCGCGCCAAAGGCGGGCTTGCCGAAATCGACATATTGCACCGCCCAGGACCCGGCGGCGCTGATCTCTTTCGCGCCGACCGCCTCGGGGCGCAACAGCCCGATCACCTGTTCCAATGGATCCGACATTCCAGGACTTTCGGCAATTCAATCAGGACTTCTGATTGATGTAAGTACGGATCATCCGCGTTAAATCCATCCTGTCAACAGATACAGGAGCTTCCATGACGACCGTTCTGATTACCGGCGCCTCGTCGGGCTATGGGCTGGAAACCGCCCGCCATCTGCACAGCCTTGGCTGCGACGTGATCGCCACCATGCGCAGGCCGCAGCCCGGGCTTTTGCCCGCGAATATGCGGATCCTGCCGCTGGATGTCACTGCCCCGGCCAGCATTGCGGCAGCGGTGGCGGCGGCGGGGCCTGTCGATGTGCTGATCAACAATGCCGGGATCGGCCTTGCCGGCGTCTTCGAGTCTGCGCCGATGGATCATATCCGCCAGGTTTTTGAAACCAACACCTTCGGCACCATGGCGATGGTTCAGGCCATGATCCCGCAGATGCGGGCGCGCCGGTCGGGGGTGATCGTGAATGTCACCTCCAGCGCGACGCTGGCGCCGATGCCGCTGGTCGCCGCCTATACCGCCAGCAAACAGGCGATCCAGGGCTTTACCGGCTCGCTCGCGCATGAGCTGCGCCCCTTTGGCCTGCGGGTAAAGCTGATCGAGCCGGGCTATGCGCCGACCACCGGTTTCGTCCGGGGGATTTCGCTGGCGCCCGAGCGGATGGTGCCACCTGCCTATGGCGATTTCGCCCGCCCGATCTTTGAGGCCTTCGCCAATCCGCCCCTGACCACGACCGAGCGTGATGTGGCCGAAGCCGTGTGGCTGGCCATCAATGACAGCTCTGACCGGCTGCATTTCCCGGCCGGCCCGGATGCGGTGGCGCTGGCAGCCTGATGCGAATGCCATCAGCCCGGCCGGACCCGGATGCTTGCGCGGCGGCGGGGAACATGGCCTTCTCGCCTTGCCCGGCATGCCAGCAAAGGCCGCAACCATGCGCAAACCCACCTTCCGCGAGATAGCCACCCGGGCCGGTGTGGGCACCGCCACGGTCGAGCGGGTGCTGAACGGGCGCGGCCTCGTGCGGCCCGGAACGGCGGCAAAGGTGATCCTCGCGGCAAGGGCGCTGAACACGCCGCGCCATATGCCCGAAGCGCATCACGGCATTTTTCGGATCGAGGTCTTGCTGCTGAAGGCAGAGAGCGACTTCTTCCGGCGGCTCTCGCGCGCCTTCGAGCGGGTGGCGGCGACACTGGATGCGACCGTGCAGATCCAGCGCAGCTTTGTCGATCCCGATCAGCCGCAGGAAATCGCGCGGCGCATCCTTGACCCAAAGACCCGGCGCTCGGGGCTGATCCTGGCACTTGCCGATCAGCCCCCGCTGTGCGAGGCCCTGCGCAAGGTCGAGGCTTCGGGCCTTCCCATGGTGCATGTCGTGACCCGCGCCGGCGGCGATACTCTGCCGCTGGTCGGCATCGACAATATCGCCGCAGGCCGCAGCGCCGGCCATTTCATCACCCGGATGCAGCGGCGGCCCGGCCCCGTCATCGCCATCGGCGATCCGATCTACCAGGTGCATCGTGACCGGCTGCGGGGGATTTCCGGGTATTTCCAGAACCATCCGCATCCGGAAATGCCCTTCACCTGGATCGGTTTCGGCCTTGATAAGGCACCGCGCATCCATGCGGTGGTGTGTAAGGCGCTGGAGGTCTTTCCGGATCTTGCCGGCATCTACAATGTCGGCGCCGCCAATTCCGCCGTTTTGTCGGCCCTGACCCAGACCGGTCGTGCCGGTGATGTCTTCTTCGTGGGGCATGAGCTGTGCTCTGACAGCATGGCTGCGCTGAAACGTGGCCATATGCATATCGTGCTGGACCAGTCGCCCGAGGCCCAGGCCCGCCGCGCGGTGGACTGGATGCTGTTCCGTCTGGGCCTTTCCGGGCAAGAACCCGACCCCTCGCCGATCCGCTTTATCACCTATACCGACCAGTGCATCTGATCTGATTTGATCAGCGAAACTGAGGAAAGCCCCCGCCCCCGGGCGTATTTATGGCAACAGAGGATGGATGCCACCTTGCCCGGGCGCCCATGGCCCGGGAGCAAGGCGGCGCGGAGGGAGGAAGACATGGACGACCTGAAATTCGGCCGCCGCAACAAACGCGGCGACTGGGCTCCTGATACGCCGATACAGGTGGCACCGCTGCTGGACAGGTTCCCGCCGCGCCTGCTGGCCATCGTGAAATGGCTGCCGCATTACTTTCTGCCCTGGAATGTGATGTATCTGGCGCTTGCCCTTGCGTATTGGGCCTGGATCATCCCCGATACCGAGGTGATGAAAACGCTGGACTGGCACTGGGCCGGCTGGCTTTTCCTGGTGAATGCCGTGGCGGTTTTCCTGTTCTACGGAGCCTTCGAGCTGCGTCTCTATGTGCTGAGACACCAGAAGAACCGGTTCAAATATAACGGTACATTCCCGGCCGAACAGCGGTCCGAGGCCTTTATGTTCAAAAGGCAGGATATCGATTGCATCATCCGCACCTTTGCCTCGGGCGTGACGATCTGGACCGCGATCGAGGTCTTCATGCTCTGGGCCTATGCCAATGGCTATGCGCCCTGGCTGGGCATTGCCGAACATCCCTGGATCCTGCTGATCGTCTTCCTGCTGATCCCGGTGATCCATGAGCTGCATTTCTTCTGCATCCACCGGCTGATCCACACGCCTTTCCTCTATAAATGGGTGCATTCTGTGCATCACAACTCGGTCAACCCCTCGCCCTGGTCCTCGCTCGCGATGCATCCGGTTGAACATCTGCTGTATTTCGGAACCGCCTTTTATCACCTGATCCTGCCGTCGTGCCCGGTTCTGATGCTATATCAACTGCATGTCGCAGGGTTCGGCGCCATTCCCGGCCATGTCGGCTTCGACAAGGTCGAGATAGGGGAAAACCATGCCGTCGACAGCCATTCCTATGCCCATTACCTGCATCACAAATATTTCGAGGTGAATTACGGCGATGCCCTGCTGCCGCTGGACCGCTGGTTCGGCACCTGGCATGACGGCTCCCCCGAAGGCGAAGCGCGGATGCAGGCCCGCTATCGCAAGCGCAAGGAAAAAATCGCCGCGCGCGAGGCCCGTAAATCCGCCGGCTGAACCGGCGCCCGCCCCGCAGCAGCATCGCCGGCGGGGGGGCCTCCAGCCTGTGCATCGCCTGGCAAAAGATCTAAACATGCGATTGCATGTTCATCCCGATGATGCTATGATCTTCTTCAGCCAGGACCCTGTCTCAGCCGCATTGCCGACAGGAGATCCACATGGCCGCACCCCGTATCGACAGACCCGTTCTCACCGCACTCCTGACCGGCAGTGCGCTGATCCTTTGCAACCCGGCCTTCGCCCAGAGCGGCGAGGAAGACCCGGTTTTTCTGGGCACAATCCTGCTCGACCCGGCCCATAGCCGTGCCAGCGATCCCGATGGCAATGCCGCCGACCGCGCCAACAGCCAATATGTCGCCGAAGCCGAGCTGGACCGCGCCCGGATGGGCGATCTGAAGGATCTGTTCGCCGGCATCGCCTCGGTCTCGGTGGGCGGCGCGATCCCGGTGGCGCAGAAGATCTTCGTCAATGGCGTCGATATGCTGAACCTCGCGGTCTCGGTCGATGGGGTGACGCAGAACAACCGCGTCTTCCACCATGTTTCCGCAAATGCTTTCGACCCCGGCCTGATGAAATTCGTCCGCGTCGATGCCGGTGCGGCGCCGGCCGATGCCGGACCGCATGCCATGGCGGGCGCCGTGGTGATGGAGACGGTCGATGCAGGCGACATCCTGGAGGATGGCCGCGATATCGGCGGCAATGCCCGGCTTTCCTATGCCAGCAATGGCAAGACCATGGCGGGTTCCACCACCCTGGCCGGCCGCTATTCCGGCTTTGAATGGCTGTTTTACGCCAAACGCGCCGATGGCGAGGATTACAAGACCGGCGCCGGCAATGTGGTCGAGGGCAGTGGCGCCGATATGACGTCGGCGTTGTTGAAACTGGCCTATGAGACCCCCGAAGGTCACCGTGTCGAGCTGTCGGGCCAGCGCATGGATGACGACTCGCTGCGCCCCTACCGCTCGAATTTCGCGTCTGATTCCGATGTGCGCACGCCGCAGCCCCTGCGCCGCTATGACACGCAGCGCCAGACCATCTCGCTGTCATATGAGAATACCCAGGCCAGCGGGCTCTGGGATCCGCGCCTGGTGCTGGGCTGGTCAAAGGTCGATATCGCGGTAGATCAGCCCGATATCCCGCCCCGCATCGTTGGCCTTGGGGTCAGCCATGGCCTGAACGAGACCTTCTCGGCCCGGTTCGAGAACCGTTTCCACCTCTCGGAGGTGAACACCATCACCGCCGGCGTCGACTACTACGACAAGGAAAGCACCTATCGCGACGCCAGCTACGGCCCGGTGGCCGAGAAAGCCCGCAATCTTGGCCTCTATGTCCAGGCCCGGCTTGAGCCGGTCGAGCGGCTCTCCACCTCCTTCGGGCTTCGCTGGGATGATCAGAGTTTCACCGGCATCTCGGGCTGGAAGGGCGATTTCTCGGGGCTCAGCGGCAATGCCTCGATTGCCTATGATGTGACCGATACGCTGACGCTGCGCGGCGGGGTTTCCTCGGTCTTTGGCGGGCTGATCCTTGAGGACAATTTCGTTTATGACGACCGCTGGGATTACAGCGGGCTCAGCGCCTCGCGCTCGACGAATTACACGCTGGGCTTTGACTATGAGACCGGCAATCTCAGCCTTGATGGCGAGATCTTCCTGACCAGGATCGACGATGCCCGCGACCGGGTGATCCTGAACGATATGGAAAGCCGCGGCTTCAATCTGGGCCTGGGCTATGGCTGGGATGGCGGCTATCTGCGCGCCAGCTATTCAGACAGCAAGATCGAGGTGAACGGCGCCGGAACCGACAGCTGGAGCGCGGTCGATCTTGGCATTCCGCTGGGCGGCGTGCTGGCCATCGAGGCGCAACATACGCCGCTGGACAGCGCCTTCACCTTCGGCGGCTCGGTCGAGGCGGCGCGCGCCTATAGCCATAAAGACGCCTGGGCCGACAAGACCATCGCGGGCTATGCGGTGCTGAACCTCTTTACCGAATATCAGCCCCCTTCGGTTGAGGGTCTGGTGATCCGGGCCGAGATCAACAACCTTTTCGACAAGACCTATGCCGACCGCGCCACCTATGGCCAGGATTTCAATTCGATCACACCGCTTTACGAGCCGGGCCGCTCGGTCCAGATCGTGGCCTCGATGAAGTTCTGACCGGCGAGGCAGTTACGGGAAGGGGCGGATCTTCCGCCCCTTTTTCAGTCATAAAGCCGGTTCAGCATCCGCAAAAGCGTATAGGCCTCGCCCCGGCCGATACGCGGACCAAAGGCGCGCTGGATCTTCTCGACATAGACATCCCAGATGCCATCGGTGATGCCCGTCCCCGCCGGAGCCAGCCGCACGATCTGCGCCCGCCCCGCATCGCCCGAGGCCTCGCGCTCGATCAGCCCGGCCTTGACCATGCGCGAGACATGGCGCGAAAGCGCATATTGCGGCACGAAAAGCCGCTTTTGCAGCGCCAGCATCCGTACGCCTTCCTCGCCCGCCAGTTCGGCCGCCTCAAGGATCTCATACCAGATCGGGTCCTGGATCCCGAGCGCGCGCAGGCTTTTCTCGATCTCGGGCATCAGGGTTCGCTGGATCCGCTGCAACGCGAAATAGACGCGGTTATAGGCGATGGAACTGTCGTCATCACCGTAAAACGCGGCGCCCTGTTCTTCGGTCAGGACCCCCTCGGGGGTCGGATCCGGGGTATCTGTCACGGGCGCTCCTGCTGGGCGGATACGGGATGCCCGACTATAGGCCAGCCCGCCCGGCAAAGCGAGAGCAACTATCCGTAATAGAAGGCAAATCGGCGATTTTCGATCTCGCGCACCTCGATGTCCATATCGTAGATTTCGCGTAATATCGCCGGGGCGACGATCTCGTCCGGCCCGCCGCTGTGGATCACTTTTCCCGCCTTCATCGCGATAATCCGGTCGGAATGAACCGAGGCGAAATTGATGTCATGCAGCACCATGACCACGGTTTTCTGCAATTCCCGCACCGCCTCGCGCAGGATCAGCATCATGGCGCGGGCGTTTTTCATATCGAGATTGTTCAGCGGCTCATCAAGCAGGATGTAATCGGTCTCTTGCGCCAGCACCATCGCGACAAAGGCCCGCTGGCGCTGGCCGCCGGAAAGCTGGTCGAGAAAGCGGTCCTGGAGATCGTTCAGATCCAGCCAGAGCAGCGCATGGGCGACGGCGGCGCGATCGGCATCGCTGAGCCGGCCCTTGCTGTGCGGATAGCGGCCAAAGCTGACCAGCTCTCTGACAGTCAGCCTTGCCGTCAGGTGGTTCTCTTGCCGCAGCACCGCGAGCTTTTTCGCAAGCTCCGGCCCATTGATGCGAAAAATATCCTCGCCATCCATCAGGGCCGTGCCGGAATCGGGGCTCAACAGCCGGGAAATCACTGAAAGCAGGGTCGATTTCCCGGCCCCATTGGCCCCGATGATGGTGGTGATGCCGCCGCGCGGCAGGGTGACGCTGACCCCGTCCAGCACAAGGCTGGTGCCATAGCTTTTGCGCAGATCCCTGGTTTCGATCATTTGCGACCGCCTTTCAGCAAAAGGAGCAGGAAAACCACGCCGCCGAAGAATTCGATCACGATGCCAAGCGCGGTGTTGAAGGCGAACAATCGTTCGAGAATGGTCTGGCCCGAGATCAGCAGCAGCATCGCGGTCAGACTGGCCGCCGGCAACAGCACCGCATGGCGTGAGGTGCCGACCGCCAGCCGCGCAAGACTTGCCGCCAGCAGGCCGAAGAATGTGACCGGCCCGACCAGGGCTGTCGAGACCGAGACCAGCACCGAGACGATCCCCAGCACCGCCAGCACATCGCGCCGCCAGCGAATGCCCAGATTGACCGCCACCGGCCGCCCCAGCCCGATCACATCCAGCCGCGCGAGGTTCATCCCCAGCCAGAGCGTCACCGCGCCCACCAGCGCCCAGCCGAAGACCATCAGCACCGGGTTGATGCCGGTAAAGCTGGCAAACAGCATATCGGAAAGCACCATGAATTCATTCGGATCCAGCAGGCGTTGTACGAATTCTGCCAGCGTTCTCAGAAAGATACCGAACACCACTCCGGTCAGAAGCAGACGGTGAAGGCTCTGCTCCTCGCCGAGGAACAGCCAGCGATACAGCGCCATGGAACAGCAGGTCATCAGCGCCAGCTTGGCGGCAAACAATGCCCTTGCATCGACCGAGGCCAGCGCGGTCGAGCCCAGCACCGCCACCAGCAGCGTCGAGGACAGCACGAACAGCGCATCAAACCCCATGATCGAGGGCGTCAGGATGCGGTTCGCCGTGACGGTCTGGAACAGCACGGTCGAGACCGCGACAGCATGGGCAACGAGGATCAGGCCCAAAAGCTTCATGCCGCGAAACTGCAGCACAAAGGCCCAGCTGCCTTTGACCCCCAGCGTCATAAAGGCCAGCATCGCCAAAGCCACCCCGGCGGCCAGGAGCGCAAGGGCCAGGGTTGCACGACGCTCAGGCGACATCGCGGCGCCTCCGGAGGATCAGGATCAGGAAGGTAAAGCTGCCGATCACCCCCAGAATGGTGCCGACCGGGATCTCATAAGGCGCGCGCAAGATCCGGCCCAGAATGTCGCAGACCAGCACCAGCCCCGCGCCCGATACGGCAACCCAGGGCACCGCGCGGCGCATATTGTCCCCCATCGCGAGGCTGACGAGGTTCGGGACGATCAGCCCCAGAAAGGGGATGGTCCCCACCGTCACCACCACCACTGCCGTCACGCCCGAAACGATCACCAGCGCCAGCGCCAGCACCCGCCCATGCGCAAGGCCAAGCGAGGTCGCCATATCCTTGCCCAGCCCCGCCAGCGTAAAGCGGTCAGCGGCGATCCAGGCGATAACCGCCATCGCGGCGCCCAGCCACAACAGCTCATACCGCCCGCGCAACACGCCCGAGAGATCGCCCTGCGTCCAGGCCAGCACCGTCTGCATCAGGTCGGCGCGATAGGCGATGAAGGTGGTGACCGCGTGTAAAACCCCGGTCAGGATGATGCCGATCAGCGGCACCATCATCTGATCCCGCAAGGGCACCCGCCGCAGCACCATAAGAAACAGCCCGGTGCCGCCAAGCGCAAACACCGCCCCCACCGCCATTTTCACGATCACCGGCGCGCCGGGCGCCATCAGCGTCATCACGAGGAGCCCCAGCCCCGCCGCCTCGACCGTGCCGGTGGTCGATGGCTCGACAAAGCGGTTGCGGATCACGATCTGCATCAGCAGCCCGGCAATCGCCATCGCAGCCCCCGACAGCACCAGCGCCAGCATCCGCGGCACCCGGCTTTCCCACAGGATCAGCCAGTCACGCGGGTCGCCCCCGGCCAGCCGCGCAAGGCTGATGCCGGAGACGCCCACCCAAAGGCTGATCCCGGCAAGCACCACAACCAGCAGAAAGGCGAGGCCCAGCCGCAAGCGTCACTCGGCCTTTGCCGCGCCCGAAAGCGCATCGGTGATCTGGCCCAGAAGGATCGTCATCGCCGTATAGCCGCCAAAGGAAATATAGGCCGCCTGCGGGTCGAGATAGACCAGTCGGCCGTTTTTCACGGCGCTGGTTTCCGCCATCAGCGCATTGTCCAGCATGGCCGCAGCGCTGGACCCGACATCGCCGACCCCGGCATCACGGTCGACAACGAAGATCCAGTCCGGGTCCCGTTCAAGAATATATTCGAACGAGATCACATCGCCGCCATGGAAACGGTCGTCGATCCCCTCTTCGATGGGCGCGAAACCCAGCTCGCTATGGATCCAGCCCAGCCGCGAAGCCGGCCCGTAAGCCCCCAGCTTGCCGCCATTGGTGACAAGGATCAGCGCGGTGCCGGAATGTGGCGCCACCTGCTGCAGATACGCGATCCTTGCGTCAAGATCGGCAACCAGCGCCGCCGCCTTGTCATTCAGCCCGAAGATCTGCCCGACGCTGAGGATATTCGCTTTGACGGACTCGAAATGCTTTTCGCCAAGGCTCAGATCCACGGTCGGCAGCAGTTGCGACATCTGTGCGTAAGCCGGCGCGGTGCGGGTGCCGAGGATCATCAGACCGGCGCCGGAGGCTGCGATGGCCTCGTAATCCGGCTCGAAAATCGTGCCGACCTTCGGATAGCTGTCCGAGGCGAATTTCTCCATATAGGCCGGGATATTGCTGCCCAGAACCCCCGCCGGCTCTGCCCCGAGTGCCGCCGCGATATCGAGGGCATTGACATCGAGGATCAGCACCTTCTCGACGGGCGCATCAATGGTGGTTTCCCCCTGGGAATGGAGGATGGTGACGGGCTCGGCCAGCGCTGGCACGGTCAGCGCCGGCAAAGCCAGCCCGGCCATCAGAAAAACCGCAGCAAGCGGGGCACGGGACGAGAGGATCATTATATCCCTTTCGGCTGGGCAGGCCGGCGTCAGGCATGGCCCGCAAACGCGTTCCAATTATCCTGTGTAATTTACTAAGGCAATCCACCGCATTGTCAGATTGGTGGCCGGGTTGCGGCACCGGATGGGTGAAGCCACTGACGATCCTCACCGCGTCCTGCATCAGCGGGCAGAGCCTGGCAGTCCGGAATGGCAGCAGCGTCCTTTCAAAAAAATCGGGAAGATCCCTGCCCCCGGTTCGGGGGATGCCCGCAGCTTATGCGCTCTGCCCTCGTGGCTGACTCCGCCACACCCGGCCTGTGGGCTGCCCCTGCGAAGCTCATTTCGCCTGTGAAAACGAAACTCTGGCCGAGCAGGCCAATCGTCATCCAGTCATCCTGCCGTCAATGAAATCCAGTTTCATCATCTTGCGGGAATTCTGGAATTCCGGCTTGATGATTCCATGATATTGCCGAATATGATGAAAAGCATTTCCACATCCGGGGCTGATATGGCCGATAAACGACTCATCCGCTACGACATTGCCGATCCGCAGGCCGGCGGCACCCGCCGCCCCTTTGCCCGCGCGGTGCGCGCCGGCGATTATGTGCATGTCTCGGGCCAGGTGCCCACCATCAATGGTGAGGTCGTCCAGGGCGGCATCATCGCCCAGACCGAGGCAGTGATCGAAAACCTGAAGGCAGTGCTGAAGCTGGCCGGCTGCGGGCTGGAGGATGTGATCAAGGTCACCTGCTGGCTGGATGATCCGCGCGATTTCACCAGCTTCAACGCCGTGTTCGAGAAGCATTTCATGGATCACCCCCCGGCGCGCTCGACCGTGGAAGCGCGGCTGATGGTGGATGCGAAGATCGAAATCGACGCCATCGCCTGGAAGCCGTTGTGACCTGCTCTGTGACAGGCTGAGGAGAGGGAGATGAAGGTTCTGATCCTGCCCGACGCCGCCGCAGCGACCGAACGCGCGGCCGGGCTGATCGCCGCGCGGCTGCGCGCCAGGCCGGAAACCGTGCTTGGCCTTGCCACCGGCGGCACGATGGAGGCGGTTTACGCACGGCTGATCCGGGATCACCGCGAGACCGGGCTCAGCTTTGCGGGGGTCACCAGTTTCAATCTGGACGAATATGTCGGCCTCGCGCCCGATCATCCCTGTTCCTACTGGCATTACATGCGGCGCCAGCTCTTCGATCATGTCGATATCGACCAGGCTCGCGCCCATCTGCCGCGCGGCGATGCGCCTGACCCCAAGGCCGAGGCCGCGCGCTATGAGGCGGCGATAGAGACCGCCGGCGATATCGGGCTGCAACTCCTTGGGCTGGGGCTGAACGGGCATATCGGTTTCAACGAGCCGATTTCCAGCCTCAGCTCGGTCACCCGGATCAAGACGCTGACGCAATCGACCCGCAACGCCAATGCGCGTTTCTTTGACCGGCCCGAGGATGTGCCGCGCCTGGCGATCACCATGGGGATCGGCACCATCACCCGCGCGTCAGATGTGCTTTTGCTGGCCCATGGCGCGGCAAAGGCCAGGGTGGTGGCGGCAATGATCGAGGGGCCGCTCTGCGCCTCCTGCCCGGCATCCGCGCTGCAGATGCACCGCAAGGTGACGGTGGTGATCGACCGCGAGGCGGCGGCGGATCTGCGGCTGCGCGATTATTACGAGCTGGTGCATCCCGACGGGCGCGAGGCCGAAATCTGATCCAGCCGCGCCCTGAGAGCCGCCACTTTCGTGCGTTCCGTGCCCCGCGCGCCTGCGGGCTGAAAGCCGAATTCCGTGACCGCTGGCAGCGCCGGCGCCGGAAGCGGCGCTGATCCCGAGGCATGGATCTCGCGCAGGCTCAGCACAGCCGCGAATTCGGCCGCATTCTCCGCCGAGACCCCGCCGCCCGGCATCACCGTCACCCCTGGCGTGGCCCTCTCCATCGCGCGCAGCCGTGCCATCCCGGCCAGCGCCGCCCTGGCGCCTCCCGATGACAGCACCCGGCGGATGCCAAGGCCCGCCGCCAGCCGCATCGCCACTGCGGGATCCGGGGTCAGGTCGATGGCGCGGTGCAGCGTGATATCAAGCCCCTGCGCCTCATGGATCAGCCGGCGCAAGGCGGGCTCGTCAAGCCTGCCATCCGGCAGCGAGGCACCGATCACCACCCCCGCCAGCCCCGCAGCATGACAGGCTCGGATCTCGGCGCTGCAGGCCTCCAGTTCAGAGGCCGACCAGCAGAAATCCCCGGCGCGGGGCCGGATCATCGCCATCACCGGCAGACCACAGCCCGCCGCCAGCGCGATCAGCCCGGCCGAAGGTGTCAGCCCGCCAAGGGCCAGGGCCGCGCATAGCTCGATCCGGTCGGCGCCGCCTTCCTGCGCGGCGATGATCCCCGCCGCATCATCGACACAGATTTCCAGCGTGATCCGGGTCATTTCCTGCTCTCCAGCCCCAGCAACAGCCCCGCGCCCAGCACACCGCCGACGCCCGACAGGATCGAGGCCGCGGGATAACCGCCGATCCAGCTGCCAAAGGCAAAGACCCCGGCGCCAAGCGCGCCCCCCAGAAACATGTTCACCGCGATCAGCGAAGCGGAAAGCCCTGGCCGGTCGCGGATCAGATCCAGCAGATAGCTGATCGGCAGCGAGATGATCCCGGCTGCGGCAAAGCCCGCGATCAGGCTCGCGGCCCAGATCTGCCAGACCGCCGCCGCAAAGGCCAGCGCGGTCAGGTAGACCAGATACAGCGCCGCCGTGATCGCCAGTGCATGGATCAGGGGCATCGACCGCGTCACCCTGGTCCAGAAGAACATGAAGATCACCTCAAGCGCCGCCACCATGCCGACAATGCCGCCGACCTCGCCTGCCTCACCCTGGGCCTGGCCGGTCAGGATCAGTGGCAGCACCGCCGAATTGACATGCAGCACCTGGCTGATCAGCGCGACGCCCAGCACACGGCTGAGAATGCCGGGGTGCAAAAGCTGTGCGATGCCCGCGAAGCTGGCCCCGACTATGCGCACCTGGGCCGGCCGGTCGGTGCGCCCGCTTGACGGCGACAGCAGTGAGGTGCCGGTGCCCCCTTCGGGCGCCGCCTCGCGGGCGGGCCGGTGATCGGACCGGTGATCGGGCTCCAGCCAGAAGAGGATGGTGGCAAGGCAACAGCCCGCCAGCAACGCCGCGATCAGATAGGACCCGATCATCGTCTCTTGTCCGGAAAGGATCAGCCCGACCGCGCCGGGCACCAGCACCCAGGACAGCGAAATCATCATCCGCATCAAGGCGTTGACGATGGCAGCCTCTTCCGGATCGAACCGCGCGGTCTGGGCGCGGACATTGCCGAACAGCATCGAATTCGTCGCGTGGAACAGCGCCAGCGGCGCGATCATCGCAATCGCGAAGGTCAGCGCCGAGGGCACGGCCCAGATCATGCCATAGCCGATCACGCCAAAGGAGGAGACGAAGACCAGCGGGCGGCGGTAGCTCTGGAACCGGTCGGAGAGCAGCCCGAAGCCGATCGCCAGCGCCACATTGGTGATCGAAGCCACCAGCGCGATCATCGCATATTCAGCGTCCGAGAGCCTCAACTCCCTGATGCCGACCAGCGCCTGATAGGGCACGGTGGCGGCGCCGGCAAAGCCGTAAAGAAAGATCGCGGCTGCCGAGGCGCGCACGACCCGATGCCGCTTCAGGGTTGAGATCCAGGGGTTCATCGCAGCAGGCGTCGCGAGGCTTCGGGCCGGGGATGGTAATCCGGCGCGGGATCAAAGGGCAGCATCCCCTTTTGCCGGTGCAGGTTCGCAAGCGCGGGGATGTCCTGGCTGACCACTCCGGCAGTCAGCGCCATCAGGTTCGGCCGCGCCAGCGGCGCCAGTTCGGGCGAGAGATAGCCCGATTTCACCACGAGAAGTGCCACCGCGCGCGGGTCGAGCCCCAGCCGGAGGAAATCCGCCAGATCGTGCCAGGGCCGCCGCCGCGCCGCCAGCACCAGGGTGATGCCGCCAATCCGCACCACCGCCTGATCCTCTGCCGGGCTGGCCCCGGGATGCAGCGAGACCACCTCGGCCAGCGCCGTGACACTCACTCCGGCGGGATCAAGGCTGGCACCGATCCGCAGGTCCAGCCGCGCGCCGGGCCCCGCAGCAAAGCAGGCGGCAACGGCAGGCCGGTCGGTGATCCCCGCCACCAGCGCGCCCTGCCAGTCGCGCGCGATCAGAGCCTCCAGCACATCGGCGCGGTCGCCGACACCGCCGCCGGTCGGATTGTCGCCGCTATCGGCAAGGATCACCGGCTGCGTCCCGGCTGCCGCCGCCAGATCCAGCATCCGATCCAGCGGGCCGGTCTTTGGCCCGAAGCGAAACGCCTCCCGCGCCGCCCAGAAGTCAGCGGCGATCCCTGTGCCGGCGGCAGCCATCGCCACAGGGTCGGTGCCCGTCACCATGGCGCAGGCGGTGGCGCGGGGCTCATCCGCCCAGACATAGCCAATCATCAGATCGGTCCGCCAGATACCCGGCCCCTCCCGCCCCGGCAGCGCGGCGTAAAGCGAGCGCGCCGGCTCATCCTCGGTCGAGGACCGCTCTCCCGGCAGCAACAAGGGCACCGGCACCCGCATGACGCCCGGCCGCGCGCCGGTTTGCAGCGCGCGCACCAGCATCGAAAACGCCGCCTCCATCGTCTCGGGCGTGTCGATATGGGGCGCGGTGCGATAGGCTGCGAAAATGTCGATCTGGTCGACCACACGCGCCGAGACATTGCCATGCAGGTCATAGCTGGTGGCGATCAGCATATCCGGCCCGACCGCCTGGCGCACGGCTTCGATCCAGTCGCCCTCGGCATCCCACACGCCCTCGACCTTCATCGCGCCATGCATGGCGAGGCAGACCGCATCGAAAGGCTTCGCCGCCTCCAGAGCAGCGAGGAATTCCGTCCGGAACGTCTCATAGGTCTCGCGCGAGACCGGGCCGCCCGGCACCGCGCGCGCGTGAAAGAGCGGTGCGATTTCGACCGGATGCCGGTGCAGGAAAGCGAAATAGTCGCTTTCGGTCAGCGCCGCCCCCCGCAGCACACGGAAATCCTCAGCCCGCATCAAAACCGGGGAAGAGGTCGAACATTCGGTATGGATGCCACCAATGGCAATACGCATGTCAGCCTCCTAGAGTGTCGGATGCAGCCGGGCCTGGGCGGCAAAGCGCAGCCAGTCCTTGTTCCCGGGAAGGGTCCAGCCGGCCTCGGCCACCGCCAGCAGGCGCGGGAAAACAAGGTCGTTGAACCAGGCATCGGTGGTGAAATGCTCGCACCAGATACAGGCCTGGACGCCCTTCATATGATGCGCGAGACCCTCGGGGAAATCGCCCGCCGCCTCATATCGGTAGCTTTGTTCCGGCCTTACCGGCCCGGCCCAGCCGGCGCCGTTTTCCAGCCAGTCCGGCCCCTGCACCATGTCGAGGTAATAAGCCTGGCCCGGCGTCATCACCACATCATAGCCTTCGCGCGCCAGCGCAATCCCGATTTCGGGCTTTTCCCAGGCCATCAGCAGGGTGTTTTCCGGCGGCACCCCGCCGCCATGCGCGACCTCGTTCCAGCCGACAAGGATCTTGCCGCGCGCCTCAAGCATCGCCTTGATCCGGCGCAGGAACCAGCTTTGCAGCCCGAACGTCCCCGCCAGCCCCTCGCGCTGCATCAGCACCCGCGCGCGCGGGCTGTCGAGCCAGGCATTCCGCGCCACCTCATCGCCGCCGATATGGAACCAGCGCGACGGGAAGATCGCACAAAGCTCGTCGATGATGGTTTCCAGCACCGTGAAGGTCTCAGGGATTCCCGGGTTAAAACCGTTATTCGGGAATCCCTGGACCGGGTGATAGCTTTCCGGCGGCTCATCCGGGTCAACGAGTTGCGGCAGCGCGGCGACAACCGAGGCCGCATGGCCCGGCGTCTCGATCTCGGGCATCACCTCGATGCCAAGGCCGGCCGCATGAGCCACCAGCGCGCGCATCTCATCCTGGCTGTAATGGCCCGAGACCCGGCCCGGCCCGTCGCCCAGCTGCGGCGGCATCAAGGGCAGACCGGCCGCGCGCGTGGTGCCGATGCTGGTCAGCTCCGGATAGGCGAGGATCTCGGCCCGCCAGGCCTCATCATCGGTGAGATGCCAGTGAAAGCGGTTGAAGCGGTTCCAGGCCATGATATCGACCACGCGCTTCACCTGATCAAACCGCCAGAAATGGCGCGAGCAATCCAGATGGCAACCGCGCCAGCCATAGCGGGGCGCATCCTCGATACTGCCGCTGGCCGGAAAGCGGAATTTCGGGTCGCTGAAGGCGCCATGCAGCATCTGCGCCAGCGCGATCAGCCCGTAACGGCGCCCCAGCGCCGAACTGGCGGTCAGCGTGATCGCTGCGCCGAAATCCAGCCGGAAACCCTCCTCGGGGATCGCGGCGCTATAGGCGAATGCCACCTCCCGCGCGCCCGGACAGGGCGAGAGCTGGAACACCCGCCGCCCCGCCGGGAAAAGCCGGCGATGCAGCTCTGCCACCGAAAGCGCCAGCCGCTGATCGGCCAGGCTGGTGCCGGGCGCGAGGTGCAGGATCACGGGCGGCGGCTCTGTCTCTGGCCCCGCCGCCGCCGTGATCGCATTCGGCCAGGGGATCAGCGCGAAAGGCAACGTCAGCCGCCCCTCGGGCAGGCGGGGCGGCGGCGGGGCGGGGATCGAAGAGCCAGACATCAGATCGCCGGTCACACAATCCACATGGCTGCCATCCGCCAGCGTGACCCAGGCCGTCTTTGCCGCATCATTGCGGTGAAAGGGCGAGCGGTTCAGCCCGGTGATCGCAAAAGACCAGCTTTCACCCGGGGCGATGGCCACCCCCTCAGGCGGCGCGAAAAGGTGGAAATTCGCATGCCGCCCGGCGAGGCGCCCGCCGGTGATCTCATAGCCCGCCACCACCCGGGTGATCGAGGTCAGTGACAGCGTGAACCCCGCCAGCACATCCTCGGACAGATTGGTCAGCCGCAGCGACCAGGTGCCGGCGGGCAGCGGTGCCTCTGCCCAGGAGTTTTCCAAAATCAGCATCTGCGTTCTCCCGACTTACCAGTCCGGCGACTGGGTAAAGGTACGCGCCAGCGAAGGCGTGCCGGCGGTCAGCCCGCAATCGACCGGCAGGCAGATGCCGGTGATTGCCGCCGCCAGCGGTGAGGCAAGGAATCCCACCGCCTCGGCCACATCCCCGGGGCGCGCGATGCGGCCCAGCGGGTAATGGCGCGCCGCCTCGGCAAAGACATTGGGATTCTGTTCGGCGCGCGCCTCCCAGGCGCGGGTGCGGACGGTGCCGGGCGCCACCGCATTGGCGCGCAGGCCATGGCGGCCATATTCCACTGCGATCAGCTGCGTCAGATGGATCATCCCGGCTTTGGCGGCGGAATAGGCGGGGTGGCCATAGACGCCCAGCCCGTTGACCGAGGCGATATTGACCACCGACCCCTGGCCTGCAATCAGCTGATCCGCGAGCGCCTGAAAGGTCAGGAAGGCAGCATCAAGGTTCAGCGCCCGATCCGCCTGCCAGTCCGCCACCGTGGTCGAATGCAGCCCCGCAGCCTTTACGCCGCCCGCATTATTGACCAGCGTGACCAGCTGACCCAGGCGCGCGGCCCCGACAGCCAGCGCGGCGCAGCTTGCCGGATCGGTCACATCGCTCTGCCAGGGCAGAAAGCCCTCGCCCAGCTCTGTCGCGGCGCTGGCTGCGGCGCTGGCATCGAGATCGGTCATCAGCACGAGGTCATGGTCCTGGCGCAGGCGCCGGGCAATGGCGCGGCCGATATCACCGGCGGCGCCGGTGACGACAGCGAGACGCGGAGCAATGGGGCGCGGGTCCAAAAGTCACATCCTTCGCGGCAGGATGACAAAGACCAGAGGGCGGCCGCCAGCGCCCCCGGCCCGGACTCAGTCGCCCAGCAGCTGGCGGTCGTCGCCGTCGCGGTGGCGGATCAGTTGTTCCTTGATGCCGCGCAGGATCCGCGCAGAGCGGGGCTTGTCGGCATAGGCAACAAGGTTCGCGATGATATCGACCACTGCGAGGAAGGCGAAACGGGTCGATGTGGCGCGGAAGATATTGCGCCCCTCGGGCAGATCGACCGGGATCACCACATCGGCGGCCTCGGCCACCGGGGTGCCGGTCTGGGTGATCGCGATGGTGGGAATGCCGCGCTCACGCAAAAGCCCGAAGCAGCGCACCAGCTCGTGGTTGCGGCCAGTGAAGGACGAGCCGAACACCACCGTCCCCGGCTCGGCCGCTGCCGCGATCATCAGATGCATGCCGTGATCATTCGAGGCCGAGATGCGGATCCCCAGCCGGAACAGCCGGTTCTGCAATTCATTCGCGATCATCGCCGAATTGCCGCCCGAGCCGAAAGCATGCACCATCTGCGCCTCCGAGATCAGCGCCACCGCGCGTTCCACTGCGGTCAGATCCAGCGCCCGATGCATCTGAAACAGCGCGTTCTGCGCCTTGGTCACGATATCCTCGGCCACTTCGGCCGGGGTCGAGGTCACCGATTCCGGCTTGAGATAGCGCAGACCGACATAGGCCGAGCGCGCCAGCTGCACCTTGAAATCCGAAAAGCTGGAGCAACCCAGCCGCCGGCAGAACCGCGTCACCGTCGGCGGCGACACGCCCGCCCGCGCCGCGATCTCGGTGATCGAGGCATTGGTCGCATAGGTCACATCCGCCAGAACCACCTCGGCCAGGCGCTTTTCCATGGTGGAAAGCCGCCCCTCCTCATCGCTGAGCGCCGAAATCAGTTCCGGCGAGGTCTGGCTGATGGTCTCGTTCGGGCTGTTCATTCGGATCTCCATGACCATAAGGCTGCGGGCCGCGCCCATGCGGTCGCAGGCCGGGGCGGGGCAGTTTCACCCCCCAGGAAACCTGTCAGAACGGCCTGGTCAAGCATGTGCTGGAGTCCGAAATTAATTTTCGTTTCTTCTTGACATTTAGCCATGATCCTTTCGAATACTCCAGATAATAAGCGGACAAGCTGAAATAATTTTCACGGAGCGAGCCAAATGACCGCAGAGCGCGACCCGTTCGCGAACCCTTTTCCCAAAGCGGACAAGGATCGCAGCGCCATTTGGGAAATGCTGGTGCCCCGCGATATCGACGCCTGGACCAGTGCCGACTGGGACAGGGTGGCGGGTGACTTCAGCCAGGGGCCCTTTATCGGCCTTTCGGGCAATCATCAGCCCGACCCCCAGGGCTTTACCCTCGCCTTTCCCAGCCTGGCGCTTTACCGCGAGGAATGGCTGCACCAGGCACAGGCCCATCTGGCCGACCGCGCCGCCGGGCGGTTTGACGGCGATCCGCGCCCGCATATCTACGCCGCCACCCGGCTGGAAGAGATCGAGATCACCGGCGATGCCGCGCTGGTGCGCAAGAAGTTCAACGGCTGGCTGCCGCGCGCTGATGGCAGCCGCGACCGGATGAACTGGCAAACGCTCTATATCTGCCGCCGGGAAAGTGGGGACTGGAAGATCGCGGGCTTTGTGGGCTATCTGCCTCATATCAGGGATTGATCATGGCCAGCAGCAGCAGCCCCAACGGCACCTCCAGGCGGATCTTCGTGGCGGCGCTTGCCACCGAAACCAACACCTTCTCGCCCATTGTGATCGACCGCAAAGGATTTGAGGATTCGCTTTACGCAGCCCCGGGCCAGCATCCGGTGACACCGACCCTGTGCACCGCCCCGATCCCGGTCGGGCGGCGGGTCTGCGCGGAAAAGGGATGGGCGCTGATCGAGGGCACCGCCGCCTGGGCCGACCCGGCCGGGCTGATCTCGCGCGGCGCCTATGAGGGGCTCAGGGACGAGATCCTCGCGCAACTCCACCGCGCGCTGCCGGTGGATGCGGTGGTGCTGGGCCTGCATGGCGCCATGGTGGCCCAGGGCCATCTGGACCCCGAGGGCGACTTCCTGACCCGCATCCGCGAGATGATCGGCCCGGATGTGATCCTCTGCGCCGAGATGGACCCGCACAGCCATCTGACCGCCAAACGCGTCGCCGCGCTGGATTTTTTTACCGTCTTCAAGGAATTCCCCCATACCGATTTCGTCGAGCGGGCCGAGGATCTCTGGCGCATCCTGACCGACACGCTCGAAGGTCGGGTTACGCCGGTGGTCTCGGTGTTTGACTGCCGGATGATCGACGTCTTTCCAACATCACGCGAGCCGATGCGCAGCTTTGTCGACCGCATGACCAGGATCGAGACCACCGATCCGAAGGTGCTTTCGCTGTCGGCGATCCATGGATTCATGGCCGGCGACGTGCCTGAAATGGGCACGAAAATGGTGGCGATAACCGATGGCGATGCCGCTTATGGCTCGGCTTTGGCCGAAGAACTCGGCCGCATGCTCTTTGCCAATCGCGGCAAGCATATGATGCCGCAGATCGACGAGCACGAGGCCGTCTCGCGCGCGATGGCGGCAACGGCCTGGCCGGTGGTGATCGCCGATATGTGGGACAATCCGGGCGGCGGTACGGCGGGGGATGCCACGGTCATCCTCAAGGAATTGCTGGCGGCGCGCGCGCGGGGCGTGGCGATCGGCACCATCTGGGATCCGGTCGCGGTGCAGCTGTGTTTCGTGGCTGGCGAAGGCGCGGAAATGCCCTTGCGCTTCGGCGCCAAATCGGCGCCCGAGACCGGCGAGCCCTGTGATGCGCTGATCCGGGTCGTCCGGCTGAATGCCGGGGCCGAGATGCGCTTTGGCGAAAGCATCGCGCTCTTTGGCCCGGCGGCGCGGATCGCGCTTTTGGACAATACCGGCCAGGAAACCGGGATCGAGGTCATCCTCAACACCGTGCGGGTGCAAAGCTATGACCCCTCGCTTTTCACCGCGCTCGGGATCGACCCGCTGGCGCAAAAGATCCTCGTGATCAAATCGACCAACCATTTCTACGCAGCATTTGCACCCATCGCTGCGGAAGTGCTTTATTGCAGCGCCGGGAAACCCTATCCGAATAATCCGGCAACCAATCCCTATCGGCTGGTCCGGACGGATATCTGGCCGCGCATGGAAGACCCTTTCGGAGAGGCGCAATGAGCGTTCCACCCCCAGATTTTGCGGCATCCGGTTTTCCCTGGCCCGAACCGGGCACCCCGCTGGCAGATCTGCCCACACCGCTGCCGGTGATCGACGAAGACCGTCTCGCCGCCAATATCGCGCGGGCGCAGGAGTATATGGCCGCGCATGGGCTGAATTTCCGCCCCCATATCAAGACCCATAAGATCGCCGCCATAGCCCGCCAGCAGATCGCGGCCGGAGCCGTGGGCATCAACTGCCAGAAGCTGACCGAGGCCGAAGCCTTCGCCGCTGCCGGTTTCGACGATATCCTGATCACCTATAACATCCTTGGCCCGGCGCGGCTGGCACGGCTGGTGGCGCTGAACGCTCAGGTGGCACATCTGGCGGTAACGGCGGATTCTGCGATGACGGTGGCCGGGCTGGCCGCGGCTTTTGCGGGCGCGAAACCCCTCACCGTGCTGATCGAATGCGATACCGGCGGCGGGCGCTGCGGGGTGCAAACGCCTCAGGATGCCTTCGCGCTGGCGCAGCAGATCCATGCGGCGCCCGGCCTGACCTTCGGCGGGTTGATGACCTATCCCGCGCCAGGCGCCGCCGCCCGGGTCGAGACCTTCCTGCAAGAGACCATGGCGCTGCTGGCGGCGGTCGGCATTCCCTGCCCGATGCGGACGAATGGCGGCTCGCCCGATCTTTGGCAGGCGCATCTGGTGCCCTCGGCGAGCGAACACCGCGCCGGAACCTATGTCTATAATGACCGCTCGATGGTCCGGGCCGGCGCATGCGCGCCAGGGGATCTGGCGATGCATGTGCTGGCCACCGTGGTCTCGCGCCCTACGCCCACGCGGGCGGTGCTTGATTGCGGATCAAAAGCGCTGACCTCGGACCTTCTGGGCTTTACCGATTACGGCGAGATCGAGGGTCTTCCCGGCGCGCGCATCACCGGGCTGTCCGAGGAACATGCCGTGGTCGATCTGAGCGCCTGCACCGGCGCCCGGCCAGAGGTGGGCGATCTGGTGCGGGTGGTGCCGAACCATACCTGCGTGGTCTCGAACCTTTTCGACCGGATGGTGTTCCACAAAAACGGCGTGGTGACCCGGGTGGAGCCGCTGGCGGCCAGGGGCACGGTCTGGTGAGCATGGGAAGCGGAACCTTTCACGTCGCAAGGATCTTCGATGGCGAGGCCTGGCACCAGAATGCCGCGATCAGTATCAAAGCTGGCCGGGTCACCAGCATCCTCCCCTCGCATGAGGCGCCCGAGGGCCCGCGCCTGCCCGGCCTGATCGCGCCGGGTTATATCGACCTCCAGGTCAATGGCGGCGGCGGGGTGCTCTTCAACAATGACCCCACGCCAGAGGGCATCCGGGCGATCTGCGCCGCCCATGCCGGCCTTGGCACCACCGCGACCATGGTGACGCTGATCACCGACCGGCCGGATGTCACTGCCCGCGCGGTCGCGGCTGCCGGGGTTGCGGACTGCCCGGGTTTCCTCGGGCTGCATCTCGAAGGCCCGCATCTGTCGCTGGCGAAGAAGGGCACCCATGACCCGGCGCTGATCCGGGCGATGGAGGCAGCGGATCTTGCCGCGATCCTGACCGCAGCCGGGCAGCTTCCGCATCTGATCGTCACGCTGGCGCCGGAATCGGCGACGCGGCGGCAGGTTCACGCCCTTGCCTCGGCAGGGGTGACGGTCAGCCTCGGCCACAGCGATTGCGACCATGACACCGCACGCGACTATATCGCGGCGGGCGCCGGCATGGTCACCCATCTTTTCAACGCGATGAGCCAGCTGGGCCACCGCGCCCCGGGCCTCGTGGGCGCCGCGCTCAGCCTGCCCGGCCTCTGTGCCGGGCTGATCGCCGACGGCTTTCATGTTGCCGATGCGGCGATGCTGGTCGCGCTCAGGGCACAGCCGGAGGGGATTTTTCTGGTATCGGACGCGATGGCGACGGTGGGCAGCGATCTGACGGGCTTCACCCTGAACGGGCGGCAGATTTTCCGCAGCGCGGGGCGGCTGACGCTTGCCGATGGCACTCTCGCCGGCGCCGATATCGCGCTGGCGGATGCGGTGCGCTATTGCCACCAGCGGCTTGGGCTTGACCTGGCGGCGGCCTTGCGGCTGGGGTCGGCGGCACCGGCAGCGGCGCTTGGCCTGGCTGATCGCGGCCATTTGCGCCCCGGCGCCAGGGCGGATCTGATCTGCCTTGATGAAGGGCTGAACGTGACCGGCAGCTGGATCGCGGGCCGCCCCGCCGGCGGCACCCCTTCCGGGGGGATGCGGCCATGATCCTTTGTTTCGACATTGGCGGCACCGCGATCAAGATCGCCGAGGCCTGGAGCCTGGAGGATATCCGCCCCAGAGGCCGTGTGCCGACCCCGGGCCAGGATTTCGCGGGTTTTACCGCCGTTTTGCAGGCCGCCATCGACGCCGCGCCTGAGCGGCCCGAATGCCTCGCCTTTTCCATTGCCGGGGTGATCGACCCCGAAACCGGGCAGGCGACAGTGGCGAATATCCCCTGCCTGACCGGGCGCCGCCTCCAGGCCGAGCTGGAGGCACGGCTTTCCCTGCCGGTGGTGCTGGGCAATGACGCCGATTGCTTTGCCCTGGCCGAGGCCGCCATCGGCGCCGGGCGCGGCCATGCGGTGGTGTTCGGCATCATCCTTGGCACCGGGGTCGGCGGCGGCATCGTGGTGCGCGGAGACCTGATCAACGGCTCGGGCGGCTTCGCCGGCGAATGGGGTCATGGCCCGGTGGCACAGCGGATCATCGGCAACACCGTGCTGCCCGCCTTTCCCTGCGGCTGCGGGCTGACCGGTTGCCTCGACGCGGTCTGCTCTGCGCGCGGCATGGAGAAACTGCATCTGACCCTGAGCGGCGAGACCTCCACCGCCGAAGAGATCATCGCCGCCTGGCAGGCGAGGGCGCCGGCGGCATCCCGCAGCATCGGGGTCTGGCTTGAGCTGCTGTCCGGGCCGCTGGCCATGGTCCAGAACATGCTCGGTGCCGGGGTTATGGCGGTGGGGGGCGGCCTCTCGAATTCCCGCCCGCTGCTGGCGGCGCTGGATGAGGCCGTGCGCGCGCGCGTCCTGCAAAAGTTGCACCGCCCGCTGATCGTTCCCGCCGAATGCCCTATCGAGCCCGGCCTTGTCGGCGCAGCAGTGCTTGGCCTTAACCGCCTGCGCCAGCCCTGACCCCGCGCAGCCCTGCCCTGACGGCCCTGTTTCGGGGCTTCGGCCGATTTTTCACCGCAGACATGAAAACAAATTACATATTTTAGGGCGAATGCAGAAAATTCATTGACGCAATGCCGCGCAACCCTCCATTATGCAGAAAAAGAATTTCTCCGCAGGGAGCAAGTAATGCGAGTCGCGATCATCGGCCTCGGCTTTCGCCTCGGCTATCTTGGACATGTATTCCGGGAGATGGATCCGGAATTCGAGATCGTGGGCTACTACGATCCTGCCCCCGCCGGCATGGCGCAGCTGATCGAACATGGCATATCGCCGGGCATTTCCCATGCCAGCCCCGAAGCGCTGATAAAAGCCGGCGGCTTTGACCTTCTGATGATCGGCTCGCCGAACCATTTCCACCTGGATCACATCCGCCTGGGGCTTGAGGCCGGAGTGAAGGTTTTCAGCGAAAAGCCCATCGTCTCGTCGATTGAGGACACTTATGCCCTGGCGCGGCTGCTGGCGCGTTACGGCCATGAAAACCTCTCGGTCGGCCTCGTCCTGCGCTATGCGCCGCTGTACCGCGACGTGCTGGCGGCGCGCGATGCCGGCACGCTGGGGAATATCGTCTCGGTCGAGGCAGCCGAGCATATCTACCCGTATCACGGTGCGTTTTTCATGCGCGACTGGCGGCGTTATGAGAAATGGTCCGGCAGCTTCATGCTGGAGAAATGCTGCCATGATCTCGACCTCTATAACGGCCTGATCGGCGCGCGCCCTGAGCGGGTGGCCTCTTTCGGTGGCCGGAAGACCTTTATCCCGGCGAATGATCCCCGGACCTACGGCGTCAATGACATGGATCTGTTCCACAAAAAGCCCTCGGGCTGGAACGGGTCGGACAAGGTCTTCGATTCCGATGGCGATATCATCGACTATCAGGTCGCGATTGTGGAATACGCGAATGGCGTGGGCATGAATTTCCACACCAATCTGAACGCGCCCGACCAGTTCCGTCGCTTTGCCGCCTTTGGCACCAAAGCCCAGGCCGAGGGCGATTTCATTCGCGGCTTCTTCCGCGTGACCGATGTTCTGTCGGAAAAGCGGCTGATCGACCGCGAATACAAGGCGACGGCGCTGTCGCAGCATTACGGTGCCGATGAGGAAATGGCCGCCGGGATCGTGGCAAATGTCACCAAAGGCGCGCCGCTGCCGGTCTCGACGCTGGACGCGCTGGAGGCGGGGGTGCTGGCGCTGTCGATGGATCAGGCGCGGCATTCCCGCCAGGTGGTCGATCTGCGCCCGGTCTGGGACCGTTATGACGAGGCCCTGACGCGGAAGGGGGCCGCATGACCAGCTCACGCGCCGCCTGGATCTTCGCCTGGACGCTGCTGGCGCCGGCGATCCTCTATGTGCTGGTAATCGTGGCCTGGCCCCTGGTTGAGACCTTCCGCCTTTCCTTTACCGATGCGTCCTTGCGCAAGGTGACCAACTATGTCGGCACCGCCAATTACGAGAAGATCTTCAACGAGACCTTCCTCGGTGTGATCTGGCGCACCTTCACCTGGACCTTCTTTTCGGTGGCGCTGAAGATGATCATCGGCACCTTTGGCGCGGTGCTGCTGAACGCCGCCGTGCCGGGCCGGCATCTGTTCCGCATCCTGACCATGCCACCCTGGATCGTACCGATGGCGATTGGCATCTTCATGTGGGGCTGGATGTATAACGGCCAGTTCGGGATGATCTCGGGGCTGTTGCAGCGCTTTGGCCTGACCGACGGGCCGGTGGCCTTCCTGGCTTACGGCGAGACCGCCTATTGGGCCACCATCGTCACCGATGTCTGGATCGGCGTGCCGATGGTGACGATCTATTTCCTCGCCGCGATCCAGGCGATCCCGAAAGACCTCTATGAGGCTGCCTGGGCCGATGGCGCCAGCCGCTGGACCCGCTTTCGCCGCATCACTTTGCCTTTGATGATGCCGGCCGTCATCACCATGTCGATGCTGTCGCTGATCGCGACCTTCAACTCCTTCGACATCATCTGGATCCTGACGCAAGGCGGGCCCTCGGGCTCGACCACCACGATGATCATCGACACCTATCACACCGCAATCGGGTCGAAAAAATACGGCGAGGGCGCCGCGAGGGCTGTGGTGATCTGCATCTTCCTGTCGCTGTTCTGCCTCGCCTATTTCCGGGTGACGCGAAAGCTGCAGAACCTGGGCGGGAAGGAGTGATCCATGGCGCTGTTCCATGACAGAAACACCCCGATGATCGACCGCTACCGCTGGTGGGAGGTGATCGCGATCTATGCCGGGATCTTCGTCTTCCTGTTCTTCCTGCTGGCACCCTTTATCGAGGGTTTTCTGGTCAGCCTGAAACCGCTGGCAGAGCTGTTTTCGACCCCTTACAGCTTCTGGCCGGAAAACGGCTCTTTCACCGCCTATGTCACCATGTGGGAAAGGGTGCCGGGCTTTGCCTGGTATGTGTTCAACTCCTTCCTGATCTCGACGGTTTCAACCCTGATCGTGCTCTTGCTGGTCGTGCCCGCCGCCTATGCCTTTGCGCGCTTTGATTTCCGCGGCATGGGGCTGGTGCTGGGGGGGTTCCTTGCGGTTTCCATGTTCTCGGGCGCGGTGCTGCTGATCCCCTTGTTCCGGCTGATGCGCTCTCTGGGCATGCTCAACACCTATTGGGCGATGATCATCCCGGGCGCCGCCTTCCTGATCCCCTCGGCGATCTGGCTTTTGCGCACCTATATGATGCGCATCCCGAATGAGCTGAACGAGGCCGCCTGGACCGATGGCGCCAGCCAGTTCTACACCTTTCGCCGCGTCGTCCTGCCGATTGCCAGCCCCGGTATCATCGTGGTCGCGATCGTCACCTTCATCGGCGCCTATTCGCAGCAATTCATCTTCGCGCTGACCTTCAATTCCAAGACCGAATATATGCCGCTGCCGATTGGTCTTTATGCCTTTTTCGGCAAGCAGGACGTGGTCTGGAACGAGCTGATGGCCGCCGCCTTCGTGGGCATCGCCCCGGCAATGGTCATCATCTTCTTCCTGCAAAGATATCTCGTCGGCGGTCTGACCGCTGGTGCGGTGAAATAACAAAAACCCTTCACAACCGGGAGTATGTGACGTGTCGAACCTGTTTCAGAAAAGCCTGATCGGCGTGGTGCTGGCCTGTACCACCGCCCTGCCCGCTTTGGCCGAGGAAATCAGCTGGATTTATTGCGGCGACAAGATGGACCCGGTCCATGAGAAATATATCAAGGAGTGGGAAGCCGCCAATGAAGGCTGGACCGTCAAGCCCGAGGTTGTCGGCTGGGGCCAGTGCCAGGACAAGGCGACCACGCTCGCGGCCGCCGGCTCGCCCGCCTCGATGGCCTATGTCGGCTCGCGTACGCTGAAGGAATTCGCGCTGAATGATCTGATCGTCGAAGTGCCGATGTCGGACGAGGAAAAGGCGGGGTATTACCCGCATATCGTCGACACCGTGACCTTTGACGGCACCCAATGGGGCGTGCCGATCGCGTTTTCGACCAAGGCGCTTTACTGGAACAAGGGTCTGTTCAAAGAGGCCGGGCTTGATCCGGAAAAGCCCCCGACCACCTGGGCGGAAGAGATCGAATTCGCCAAAACCATCAAGGAAAAAACCGGCAAGGCCGGCTATGGCCTGCCCGCCAAGACCTTTGACAATACCGTTCACCAGTTCCTGCACTGGGTCTACACCAATAACGGCCAGGTCATTGATGCCGAAGGCAATGTGACCATCGACAATGCGGATGTTCTGGCCGCGCTCCAGGCCTATAAGGACATCACGCCCTACTCGGTCGAAGGCGCTACCGCCTATGAGCAGAACGAGATCCGCGCGATCTTCCTGGATGGCCAGGTGGGTATGATCCAGGCCTCGGTCGGCGCGGCCTTCCTGCTTGCAGATACCAAGGTCGAATGGGGTGTCACCGACCTGCCGCTGGGGCCTTCGGCCAAGGGCAAGGGCACGCTTCTGATCACCGACAGCCTTGCGGTGTTCAAAGGGTCGGGCGTCGAGGAAAAAACCATCGAATTCGCGAAATTCATCACCTCGTCCAGGGTTCAGGAAGAATATGAGGCCGGTGGCGCCGCCGGTCTGACGCCCCTGCGCCCCAGCCCGGCGGTGGATGCGATGCTGGCGGCCTCTCCCTATTGGAAACCGTTCATCGACGGGATCGAATTCGGCGGACCCGAGCCTTTGTTCACCGATTACAAAGGCTTCCAGAACGTGATGATCGAGATGGTCCAGTCCGTCGTGACCGGCACCGCAGAACCGCAGGCGGCGCTGACCAAGGCCGCCGCTGCACTGGAAGAGTATAAGTAACAGCTGCGGGACCGGCTTTCTCTTTCTGGCCGGTCCCGGCCCTGTCACGGCGGCATCTCTCCCCTGCCGCCGTGAACCCCGCATTGAAAGGATCCGCTCTTTGGGCCAGTTGTCGCTGAAAAACGTGGTGAAAACCTTCGGCCAGTTCGAGGTCGTGAAAGGGGTCAGTCTCGATGTGGCCGAGGGCGAGTTCGTCGTCTTTGTCGGGCCTTCGGGCTGCGGGAAATCCACGCTGCTCAGGATGATTGCCGGGCTGGAACATACAAGCTCGGGCGATATCGTGATCGACGGCAAGCGGGTGAACGATCTGCCGCCGGTGAAACGCGGCATTGCCATGGTGTTCCAGTCTTACGCGCTTTATCCGCATATGAGCGTCTTCGAGAATATCGCCTTCCCGCTGCGTGTTGAGAGGGCGCCCGAGGCGGTGATCCGCGAGAAAGTCACGGCGGCGGCCAGGATCCTGCATCTGGATCAGCGGCTGCAACAAAAGCCCGGCCAGCTGTCCGGCGGTCAGCGCCAGCGCGTCGCCATCGGCCGCGCCATCGTGCGCGAGCCCGGGATTTTCCTCTTTGACGAGCCGCTGTCGAACCTCGATGCCGCCCTGCGCTCGGATATGCGGATCGAGCTCACCCGGCTGCATAAACAGCTGGGTGCCACCATGATCTATGTCACCCATGACCAGATTGAGGCCATGACCATGGCCGACCGGATCGTGGTGCTGAATGCGGGCTATATCGCCCAGGTCGGCGCGCCGCTTGAGCTGTATCACAAACCGCAAAACACCTTTGTCGCCGGCTTCATTGGCAATCCGCGGATGAATTTCCTGCCCGTGACCTGCACCGCCGCCACCGATGCCGGCGCGGCGATCGACTGGCAGGGCAAGGCGGTGACGATCCCGGTCGATGCGCCCCCTGATGCGGTCGGAAAGACCCTGTCGCTGGGCATCCGCCCCGAGCATCTGCTGCTGACCGGAGGCGAGATGACCCTGACCGTGACGCCTTCGGTGGTCGAACATCTCGGCCAGCAAACCATCGCCTGGGCCAGCCAGGGCGAGGGCGCCGCGCCCTTCTGCACCGTCCTGCCCGGCGATCAGCATGTCGTCGCGGATCGGCCGGTGACCATCGGCTTCAACGCCGCCGATTGTCATCTGTTCGACGAAAACGGCCAGGCGCTGGAGCGGCGGTTCACCCCCGGCAGCGCGGCGGGCTGAGGCTCAGCTCTCTTCGGCCCGGTCGACTGCCTCACGCATCGCGGCAACGGCCAGGTGGATATTGGGCGGATCGGCCAGCAGGCTGCCGCCCAGCAGATAGACCACATCCTGGCCATACATCCGCACCATATCGCCGGCGCGCCCAACGCTCATGCCGCCGCCCGGGCTGGGGAGCGTCAAAGCCCCCGGCCCGGCCGGATCACGGCAGGCATCGGCAATCTGGCTACACTCTGCGGCTGAAAAGCCGAAACGTCCCCCCACATTCGGGAAAACCGAAATATCCGCCCCTGCCAGCCTCGGAAGCGTGCCGAAAATCACCCCGTGATCCATGCCGGTATCGGGCGACAGCACCCAGGGGCCAAGGAAGGACGGATGCGTCATCACCGGCAGGTCAAGCCCCGCATCCCGCGCGATCCTATGCACCATGCCAAAGCCAAGAAGCCCCGGCATAACGATGGCACCCCCCGCCCCGGCATCCCGCGCGAACCTGAGCCGCGCCTCGATCTGATCGGCGGGGCCTGAGAGGTTCGGGATATAGATCGCGCTGCGGCCATGGTCACGATTGGCGCGGGCCACGGCTTTCGCCACCGCCTCGACCCGCGCCTCGAACGGCGCTGTGGCCTGGCCAGCAAGCCCATGATCTTCCTTGATGATATCGGCACCACCCCGCACACAACCCGCCGCCAGCGCCGCGAAAGCCCCGGGCGGCTGGCCCATCGGTTTCAGCACCGGCGCGATCATGCCGCCCTTTGCACGACCCACCCGCGCGCGGATGCCTCTGATCCCGAAACGCGGCCCCGGAAAGCGCTTCAGCATGGTCTCGCCCGGCTCGACCCCGGTGACACGGATCCCCTGCTGGATCGAGCTGTTGCCGAAAACCACATTCAGGAACTGGCTGAATTCATCCCCGGCACTGTCGGGCGAGTAAGAGATTTTTGCCTGAAAGACCCCCTCGGTCAGGGTGCCGACCTCCTCGACCCGACCAAGGATTTCATCCTTGACATAGCCTTTGGGCACCACCGCCCGCGGGATCTCGACCGTCTGCTCCAGCGCGACGGCCTCCGCGCGGGCGCGGGCATCGGCCAGGTCTGCGGCGCGGATACGGTAGGTGACGGTGAAACGCATCAAAGCGCCTCGGCCTTGACCACCGAATGCACCGCCTCGACCCGGACCGCACCAAGTGCCTCCTCATCAATGCCGGTCTGTTGACCGGTCAGACGCTCTGCCGCGCGAACAAGGCTCAGCGCATCCATACCGTAATAGCGCATGAGATAATGGCGCGAACCGCCATGCGCATAGGTGTCCTGCAAGCCCAGCCGGATCAACCGGCGCGGCAGCCCCGCCTCGGCCAGCGCCTCACCCACCATCGAGCCGATGCCGCCGGTCACCAGGTGGTTTTCCAGCGTGATGACGCCGTGTTTCACCGCCTCCGCATGGCCGAGGATCGTCGCGGCGTCGAAGGGTTTCAGCGTGTTGAGATGCAGGTGCCGAACCGAGACCCCCGCCCGATTCAGCGCAGCCCGCGCCCGGATCGCCTCTTCGGTGGTGATGCCGGCGGTGATGATCAGCACATCCGTGCCTTCGGCCAGCACCCGGATCCTGCCGATCTCCAGCGGGGTATCGAACAGGCGCGGCACCGCGCCGCGCAGGATGCGGCAATAGACCGGACCATCAACGCTGTCAGCGGCGGCAACGATGCTCTCGACCTCGGTGGCGTCGCCCGCTTCCAGCACGGTCATATTCGGGATCGTGCGCATGACCGAGATATCCTCGATCGCCTGATGCGTCATGCCGCCCGGCGTGGTGATGCCGGGCAGGAAGCCCATCAGCCGCACCTGGCGGCGCGGATAGGCGATGGAGGCCATCAGCTGGTCATAGGGGCGACGGTAGAGGAAGACGCCAAACGAATGCAGGAAGGGCCGGAAGCCCGCCAGCCCCAGCCCGCCCGCGAAAGACAGCATGTTCTGCTCGGCCATGCCGAGCGAGAGGAACTGGCCCGGGTGCCGGTCGCGAAAGCCGTCGATCTCGCAGCTGGAGGTCAGATCGGCAGAGAGGCAAAGCACCTCGGGGTGCTGCACCGCGTAATCCTCGAAGGCTTTGGCATAGGGGCGGTTTACCATTTCCATCTCAGTGCTCCCCCAGATCGACAGGCTCGATGCCAAGCCCGGCGGCGATGGCGATGTTCATCTCACAGCGTTCCTCATCGGATTTGAACCGGACGTAATGCAGACGCGGAAAGCGACGCATGAGGAAGTCCATGCCTTTCGTGGGGCTGGAATGGGCGAGGATGATCAGCGGCTGGCCCGCATGGGGCGTGGCTTTGGCCTCGCGCAGAGCGGTCAGGTCATGGGCATCGACCTCGGCGACCACAGCGCCGAAATTGCGGAATTTGGTGGCGATGTCGCCGACGGTCATAACAGAATCCATTGCGCCGTCGCATTGCTGACGGTTGACGTCCATCAGCGCCCAGAGATTGTCTATACCGTGATGGGCGGCGGCCTGAACCGCCTCCCATGTCTGGCCCTCCTGGACCTCACCATCCGACATATAGACGCAAACCTCGCCGGTCTCGCCTTTGCGTTTGCGGCCCCAGGCGAGGCCGGCGCCGGTGGAGAGCCCGATGCCGAGCGTGCCGTTATGCACCTCCATCCCCGGGGAATGTTCGGCGCCGATCATCTCGACCGAAGATCCGTCCTGGTTAAACATTTCCAGCCCTTCGGGGGCCATGCGACCCACCTCGATCAGGCAGGCATAAGCCACCAGCGCGTAATGGGCAGGCGCGATGAACAGCCGGTCATGCACCATGTCAAAGGGCCCGTTATAACCGGCGCCGGTGCGGTAATCATGGTTACCGGCAGAGGGCACGCCACCAAAAGGCGGCGGCACCAGCGGCATGGTCGAGGGGCCGAGATTGAGCGCCTCGTTGTAAAGAAACGCCAGCTGTTCGGCAGCGGAACAGGCCTGGCTCAGATAGCCGCCATTGTTGCGCATCGTGTGCTCAAAAACGCGGCAGCGGATGCCATGGGCCACATCTTCGGTGGTTCGGGAATTTTGCATCTGTGGCCTCATCGCGGAAAGGCGGGGCCGGACAGGCCGGCCCCGGTCAGTGTTCAACGTGCGGGCAGCTTCATCCAGGGGCTGACCGAGACCTCGGCATGGACAAAGGCCGGCATCTTCGCGCCCAGCTCTTCCATATTCGAGATGTTCAGCTCATTCAGTTCGGCCTGGGTGATCAGCGTCGGCGGAACGATGACCTGTGCGCCGACCTCTTCGCCCGCCAGCAGCTGCGCGAGCGTGCGCACCGAGACCTCACCCACCACGGCGGGGTTGGTCGCGGCGGTGGCTTTCCAGCTGGAGCCTTCCTCGCGCATCAGCGCGATATCGGCGGTCGACACGTCCGCCGAATAGATCGCCACATCCTGACCCATGCCGGCCTCGTCGACGGCGATCTTCACGCCCTTGGCGAATTCGTCATAGGGGGCAAAGACGACCTGGATGTCGGGGTTGGCAGACAGCACCGAGCGCGCCTGGTTCGCGACCGAATTCGCGATCGGGTTGTCCATGGTGCCGAACATCGCTTTCTCGGTGATGCCCGGATATTTCGCCTTGAACTCTTTCCAGGTCTCGTCGCGGCGGTCAAGCGGCGCAATGCCGGGGACATAGACGTAACCGGCGGTCCAGGTCTCACCCTGATCCTTGATCGCCTGTTCCAGCGCCAGACGTGCCAGGTCGCGGTCAGACTGTTCGACCTGCGGGATGGCGGCGTTTTCGACATTCACGTCGAAAGCGACGACCTTGATTCCGGCATCGACGGCGCGCTGCGCGGCCTCTTTCATCGATTCGGTCAGACCGTGCTGGATGATGATGCCATCAACCCCAAGCGCGATGGCCTGATCGACCATATCGGCCTGCAAAGCCGCATCCTGGCGCGAGTCAAACACCTGGAGGCTGACGCCCAGGGCCTCTGACTGCTTTTCCACACCCGAAAGATAGGCCTGGAAGAAATCACCGGTGGAAAGATAGCGCACCAGCGCGATCTTCACCTCGCCCGGCTTGTCGAACGGCGCCGGCGCATCCTGCGCCACCGCCAGCCCCGGGATCAGCGCGACCCCGGCCAAAAGCCCTGCAAACATCCGTCTGGAGATCATGGTTTCCTCCCTCTTCTCCATTATTCGGCGTGACTAGCCGCGCGCCCGGCCTCCCCGACCGGAAAGCGCGAAGGTAAAAACGAGGGCGACGACGAGAACGGCGCCCTTGATGAAATCCTGGGTGTAATAGGGCGCGTTCAGCATCGTCAGACCCTGCAAGAGGATGCCGACAAACAGCGCACCGATGGCGGTGCCAAAGGCGTTCGGTTTCGCGGCGCCCAGCACGGCAAAGCCGATCAGCGCGGCAGCGACCGCATCCAGCAGCAGGTTGTTCCCCGAGGCCACATCGCCGCGCCCCAGCCGCGCCGACAAGAGGATGCCGCCGAAAGAGGCCAGTGTGCCCGAAATCACATAGGCCAGCACGCGATAGAAATTCACGTTGATCCCCGCGAGGCTCGCGGCTTTGGCGTTCGACCCGATCGCATACATCACGCGGCCATGGCGGGTCAGTTCAAGAAACCCCCAGACCAGCAGCGCGATCACGATCAGGAACACCACCGACAGCGGCACCAGATCATCCAGGATGAAATCCAGCCGATGCCGCCCCAGCATCAGGAAGCCGGGCGAGAAGACCCCGCTCGCGGTGCTGCCATCAGGCAGCGACATACCGGTCGAGATGGAATTTCCTTCCGTCGGGATGCGCTGCAGCCCCATCAGCAGGAACATCATTCCTAGCGTCGCCAGCAGATCCGGCACCCGCATCTTGACGATCAGCAGCCCGTTCACCAACCCGACAAAGGCCCCCATCGCCAGGCAGAACACCACCGCCTCGACCGCGCCCAGATCCCAGATCACCATCGTATAGGCCGAAAGCATCAGGGCCGAAGTCGCCACCGCCCCGATGGACAGATCAAACCCGCCGACCACCAGCGTCGCCGTCACCCCAAGCGCCAGAATGCCGGTGATCGCAACCGATTGCAGGATGAACACGCCGCTCCGCGCGGTCAGGAAGGCCGGCTGCGCGATGGAAAACCCGATCACCAGCCCTGCCATCAGGATCAGAAACCCGTAGCGGATCGCGAAATCGGTAAAATTGAAGTCTCTTTTCATGCGACATGTCCTGCGGCGGATTCGGTGACCTGCGCCATGACAAGGCCAAGGTCGATATTCTGGTTGCGATGGGCGCCGATGATCGAGTGCTCGCTCATCACAAGGATGCGGTCCGCGACCTCCAGCGCCTCGTCGATCTCGGCGCAAAGGACGAGCGTGGCACGCCCCGAGGCACTGGCGCGGATATGGCGACCGATATCGCGGCGGGCCTGGATGTCGACGCCCTGGAAGGGTTCATCGAGGATCAGAAGGCGCGAGGCTTCGGCCAGCCAGCGCGCGACCACGACCTTTTGCTGATTGCCGCCGGAAAGCGTCAGGATGCTGTCCTTCGGGCTCTGGCAGACGACCCCCATCTCACCGATCATCCTTGTCGCGGTGCCGCGCTCGGAGCCGGGGCGGAGCAGCGCCAACAGCCCGGCATGGCGCGACAGGAAGGGCAGCGTCATATTGCGGGTGATGTCGAATTCCGGGATCACCGCATTCAAAAGCCGGTCCTTGGCCGAAAGGAACACCCCCGCTTTGACCGCCACGCCGGGATTCTGCGGCGTATAGGCGCTTCCGTCCAGGGTGATCTGCCCCCCGACCGCGCGGGAGACGCCGTAAAGCACCTCGGCGAAGGCCGACTTCCCCGAACCAACGAGGCCGGTGATCGCAACCACCTCATTCTCATGCAGGCTGAGGTCAAACGGCACCGAATCGGGCCGCAGACGCAGCGCGCGCGCCTCGATCACGGCGCGACCCTGGGGCGGAATGGCGATATCGACCTCGGTGATCTCATGGCCCAGCATGGCGCGCACCGCGCCAGCGTAATCAAGGGTATCCCCCTCGAACTGGCCGGAAATCTGACCGTCCCGCATCGACACGATCCGGTCGGCAAGGCGGCGGATATCCGACATGCGGTGGGAAATATAAAGGATCGCCACCCCCTCGGCCCTGAGCCGGTCGATCAATGTGAACAGGCGTTCCGTTTCTGCCGCCGAAAGCGACGAGGTCGGCTCGTCCAGGATCAACAGCCGCGGGTGATGCGACATGGCCCGCGCGATGGAAACCAGCTGGCGGTCAGCCAGCACCAGCTCGCGCACCGGGCGCGAAACATCGACCTCCAGCCCCACGGCACCGGCAATCCGCCGCGCCTCTTCACGCATCCGGCGGGTATTCAGAAAGAAGGACGAGCCCGCAGCCAGTTCATCCAGCAAGAGGTTCGAGGCCACGTCGAGATCGGGTGCCACACCGTCATTGATATTCTGATGCACCGTCACCACCCCGGCCCGCAGCGCAGCGGCCGGGTCTGGCGGATCAAAGGGCATACCGTCCAGTGTGATCTGACCCGCATCCCGCCGCTGCACGCCGCAAAGAATCTTGACCAGCGTGGATTTCCCCGCGCCGTTCGCGCCCATCAACACGGTGACCTTGCCCGCCGGCAGGGTCAGATTCACCCCGCGAAGCACATGGTTGCGCGCAAAAGATCGGGTCAGCCCCGTAATAACGATGGCATCCTGCGGCACGGTGGTCTCCTCTCCCATCCCCAGGCTATCGCTGTGATTATTCAAAAGTCAATAACGTTTGACAAATGCCGGAAGAATGGAAATTCTGAGCTGCGAAGCCAGTGGGCGGCAGGAGGAATCCGCCCATTGGCCGAACAGGACAAGGGCCCTGCACCTTCCGCGCAAGGCCCCGATTCCGGGAGGAGAGACCGTGATTCCGTCTGATTACCGGGCGCTGACGCCCGAGACGCTGCCAACCCGTCTGGGCGGGCTGGATGTGTTGCTGGACCGTGTTGGCCCGGCTGACAGCTGGCAGGTCGAGGAGGTTGGCGATGGCAACCTGAACCTTGTTTTCATCCTGCGCGGCAGGCTGGGCGCGGCGATTGTGAAACAGGCGCTTCCCTATGTGCGGCTGGTGGGGGAATCCTGGCCGCTGCCGCTGAAACGCAGCTTCTTTGAGTATAACGCGCTGATCCGGCAGGAGGCGCGCGACCCTGGCTCGGTGCCCGAGATCTGGTATTTCGACGAGACGCAGGCCATTGTCGTGATGGAATTCCTGACGCCCCATATCATCCTGCGCCATGGGCTGATCCAGGGAAAACGCTACGAAAACCTCGGCGAAAGACTGGGGGAATTCTGCGCGCGGACGCTGTTCCGGGGCTCGGATCTCTCGATGAAAACCGCCGACAAAAAGGCCGATCTGGCGCTGTTTGCGGGCAATGTCGAGCTGTGCGATATCACAGAAAACCTTGTCTTTTCTGACCCGTACTTCAATGCCAGTCTGAACCGGCACACGCCGGGGCTTGAGGGTGCCATCGCCCGGATCCAGGGCGATATGACGCTGAAAGTCGCGGCGCAGCATCTGAAAATGGCCTTCACCTCGCAGGCCGAGACGATGCTGCACGGGGATCTCCATACCGGCTCGATCATGGTCTCAGACGACGATATCCGCGTGATCGACCCGGAATTCGCCACTTACGGCCCGATTGGCTTTGACGTGGGCATGCTGATTTCCAACTTCCTGATGGCCTTTATGGCGCAGCCCGGGCATGAGACGACACCCGGCGCAAGGGCCGTCTATCAGGACTGGCTGCTTGCCGTCACCGAGACCATCTGGACCATGTTCGAGGCCGAATTCACCCGCCTCTGGCGCGAAGAGCGGAGTGGCATCCTCTACCAGGCGACACTTTACGAGGATCAGGGCCACAGCCTCGCCAGCGAGATCGCCCGCACCGAACGCCTCGGCGCGATCTGGCGCGATGCGCTTGGGTTCTGCGGGGTCGAGATCCATCGCCGCGTCCTTGGCCTCGCCCATAATGCCGATTTCGAACGGATCAGCGACGAGCCCACCCGCGCCGCCTGCGAGACACGCGCGCTGGCGCTTGGCACTGCGCTGATCCATGGCCGCAATGGCCTGACCGGAACCCCTGCCGTGCTCGACCTTGCGCGGCGCATTGCCCAGGAGAACCACCTGTGAAGATCAATGGCAAACCCTACCGCTCGATCTGGCGCGAGGCGACGGGCCAGGTGATGATCATCGACCAGCGCTGGCTGCCGCATGAGCTGCGCATCGTACCTTTGACCACGCGCGACGATTATGCGGTCGCGATCCGCGATATGTGGGTGCGTGGTGCGCCGCTGATCGGGGCGACGGCGGCTTACGGCGTGGCGGATCAGATGGCGCGCGACCCCTCGGATGCCTCCCTCACTGAGACCTGGGAGGTGCTGCACGAAACCCGCCCCACCGCGATCAACCTCCGCTGGGCGCTGGATGAGATGGACCGGCTGCTGCGCCCGCTGGCGCCCGGGGCCCGCGCGGCTGCGGCGGCGAAACGCGCCGACGAGATCGCGGATGAAGATGTCGAGATCAACCGGCGGATCGGGGAACATGGCCTCGCGCTGATCCGCGAGATTGCGGCCAGAAAGCCGGGGCAACGGGTCAATATCCTGACCCATTGCAATGCGGGCTGGCCCGCGACGGTCGACTGGGGCACCGCGACCTCGCCGATCTATCACGCCGCCCTCGCCGGCATTCCGGTGCATGTCTTTGTCGATGAGACGCGGCCCCGCAACCAGGGCGCCCAGCTGACCGCCTGGGAGCTGAACTCGGCGGGCGTCAGCCATGATCTGATCGTCGACAATGCAGGCGGCCATCTGATGCAGCATGGCGAGGTCGATCTGGTGATCGTCGGCACCGACCGCACCACCGCCCAGGGCGATGTCTGCAACAAGATCGGGACATACCTGAAGGCGTTGGCGGCAAAGGCCAATGGCGTGCCTTTCTATGTCGCGCTGCCCTCGCCCACCATCGACTGGACGGTGGTGGACGGGGTGAAGGAAATCCCCATCGAAGAGCGCTCGGACACCGAGGTCACCCATGTCCAGGGCAAAGACGCCTCGGGGAAAATCATCCAGGTGCAGATCAGCCCCGACGGCACAGGCGGCCGCAACCCGGCCTTTGACGTGACACCGGCGGCGCTGGTCACCGGCCTGATCACCGAGCGCGGTGTTGTGGCCGCAGATGCGGACGCGATGGAGGCGATGTTCGGCGATCTGAAGGCCGCCGCGCTGAAACGATGATGGCACAGGAATGGGCTGGCGCGGGGTTACAGATCCTGCGCCAGCAGCGCCTCGGCCACGGTCAACCCGGTGACCAGATGCGTGGCATAACCGCCCCTTATCGCCGCCATCGTGGCCTGAACCTTGTCATGGCCGGGGGTCACCAGAATGCCCATATCAAGGCCCGTCAACCGCTCCAGCGGGATGCCGATCATGCGATCCTCCATCGGGCCGGGGATCGGGCGGCCTTTGGCATCGACGAACCGGCCGCAGATCACCCCCACCGCGCCATGCGCCCTGTAATGCGCCAGATCCTCCATGGTCGCGAGACCGCTGGACACGATATGGCTGTCCTCTGCCGCAGTGCCGACCGAGAACAAAAGCTTGTTCAGCTTTTCGATCTCATCAAGCTGCACCCGGATGATCGGCTCGGCCCTCAGCGCGCCGGCCAGCTCGGCGCTGGACAGGATCGCCGGGGCGTGGAGGTTCAGACAGCGCGCCCCGAGACGCTGCGCCAGCCGGGTCGAACAGGCCTCGGCGGTAAAGCCATAAGGCGTCGCCATCGAGCCAACCAGCTGCAACACGGTCATCTCTTCGGTGCGGGTGATCTCCAGCGCCTCGGCGAGGTCATATACGGTGCGCCCCCAGGCCACGCCCAGATTGTCGCCCGCCGCCAGCAGATCCGGCAGCCAGAGCGCAGCACCTTTCACCACCCGGCGAAAGGCATCCTCGACCCCGGCGCCCTCATCGGGGACCACATAGGCCGCTTTCAGACCAAAGCGGCAGCAGAGATCCGAAGCCAGCCGATGCGTGGTAAAGGCCGGCGCCGCCAGGGTGATCCGGATCAGCTCGCGCTCGCGCGCCTCCTGCAGATAATTCACCACCGTCGCGCGCGAGATGCTCAGCGTTTCGGCAATGTCCTTCTGGTTCAGCCCCTCGTGGTAATAAAGCCAGGCCACCTCGATCACGGCATTCTCGCCGCTGACCTGGCCGATTGTGCGCCGCCGGGAGGTGGGGGTCACCGCTGACTCCATTCTACGTTTGACAGGTATAATTGACATTTGTAGACAATGCCGGACAGTCCTGCAATCGCCTGTGAGCAGGCAGTCTTAATCATCCACCGGGGAGGGTGCAAATGAGGGTGAATCTCTGGGATGAGGCCGAGGCGCGGGCTTTGCAGGATGCGGCGGGGTCCGATCCGGCGGCGCGGGAACTGGCGCTCAGGGTCTATTCCTCGCGTATCATCGGGCGCGACCCCGATATGGTCATGCATGGGGGCGGCAATACCTCGATGAAGGCGCAGGCCGTCGACGTTTACGGCGACACCGTCGATGTGCTGCATGTAAAGGGCTCGGGCTGGGATCTCGAGACGATTGCCGCCGCCGGTTTGCCCGCCGTGCGCATGGCGCCGCTTTCGCGGCTGCGCGGGCTGGCCGCGCTGTCCGACGAGGCGATGGTCGACGTGCAGCGCGCCAATCTGATGGACAGTTCAGGCCCCAACCCCTCGGTCGAGACGCTGCTGCATGCCTGGATCCCGCATAAATATGTCGATCACACCCATGCGACGGCCTTTCTGACACTCGCGAACCTGCCCGAGGTCGCGGCGGCCACGCGTGAGATTTTCGGCGACCGGCTGACGCTGCTTCCCTATATCATGCCGGGCTTTGCTTTGGCCAAGGCGGCGGCGGATGCCTATGACACGAATCCCGAAGCCGAGGGCCTTTTGCTGGTCAATCACGGCCATTTCACCTGGGGACCCGGGGCGAAGGCCTCTTACGACCGGCTGATTTCCCACACCAATGAGGTCGAGGCCTGGCTGGCCCAACGCCGCCCCGGCCCGGTCTGGCCCGGCGCGGCTTTGCCGCCGCCCCGGCTGGCCGAAGTGCTGGCGGGCTTGCGCGGCGCGCTGGCATCCTGTCTGCCCGAGACTGCGGGAATGCCGGTCCTCGATCTGCGCGCCGATGATGCGATCCGCGCCTTTACCTTGCGGGGCGATCTCGCGTCGCTGGCGAAACGCGGCGTGGCAACCCCGGATCATGTGATCCGCACCAAGGGCAACCCGTTGGTGATCACCCGCGAGACCCTGGCCGGTGGCCCCGATGCGCTGCGCAAGGCGGTAAGCGATTTCGCCGCCGGATATGGCGCCTATTTTGACCGCCAGGCGCCCCAGGCCGCAACGCCGAAGACCATGCTCTCGCCGATGCCCGGCCTCGCCTGGATCGAGGGTGAGGGCGTGGTCGGTATCGGCGCCAATGCGGCGGCGGCGCGGATTGCGGGCGATATCGGCAGCCAGACCACCCGCGTGATGGCGGATGGCGAGCGGCTTGGCGGGTTTTATCCGATTGGCGAGCGCGACCTGTTCGAGATGGAGTACTGGTCGCTGGAACAGGCCAAGCTTGGCAAAGGCAAGCCGCCGCGCTTTCAGGGCAAGGTGGTGCTGGTCACCGGCGGCGCAGGCGCGATTGGCCTCGCCACGGCTCGGGCCTTTGCAGCGGAAGGGGCGGCTTTGTTCCTTGTCGACCGGGACGAGGCGCTGCTTGATACCGCGCTGAAGACCCTTGGCCGCGACCATGGCGGGATTGCCTGCGACATCACGCTGAAAGGCGCGGCAGAGGTTGCGGTGCAGGCCTGTGTGGCGCGGTTCGGCGGGCTTGATATCCTCGTCTCCAATGCCGGCGCGGCGATCAATGGCGAGATCGCAACCCTGCCGGATGACATCCTGCGGCAGAGTTTCGAGCTGAATTTCTTTGCCCATCAGGCCTTTGCCCGCGCGGCTGTCGCGGTGTTCCGCGCCCAGACCGCGGCACGCGGCACCCGCGGCGCGGGCGATGCCGGGCAGATCCTGATCAATGTCTCGAAACAGGCGGTGAACCCGGGCAGGAATTTCGGCGCCTATGGCTTGCCCAAAGCGACAACCTTCTTCCTGTTGCGCCAGCTGGCGCTGGAACTGGGATCCGAGGGGATCCGCGTGAACGGGATCAATGCGGACCGTATCCGCTCGGGCCTCCTGACCGGCGAGATGATCGCGGCGCGGTCCGCCGCGCGCGGCCTTGATGAGGCCAGCTATATGGGGGGAAATCTTCTCGGCCGCGAGGTCGAGGCGAGCCATGTCGCGCAGGGTTTCACTGCGCTGGCAAGCGCGGCCCGCACCACCGCCCATGTGATGACCGTGGATGGCGGCAATATCGAAGCGGCCCTGCGCTGACACATCAGCGCGCGGCGGGGCTCAGCCCTCGCCGCGACGCGGGCGCTGTGCGAAGACGCTGGCCAGCGCCAGCAGCCCCGAGCCGATCATCAGGAACACCGAAACCGCATTCAGAACCGGCGTCGAGCCGACCTTGACCATGCGGTCATACATGGTGATCGTCAGCGGAGCATCCGAGCCGACCAGCATCAGCGTCGTGTTGAAATTCTCGAACGACACCAGAAACGCCACCACAAAGCCGGAAAACAGCGCCGGCGCGAGGTAAGGCAGCGTCACTGTTGCCAGCACCCTGACCCTGGACGCGCCAAGGTTCAGCGCCGCCTCTTCCAGCGCGATGTCGAATTTCCGCAGCCGGGCCGAGATCACCAGCGTGGTGATCGTCACCAGAAATGACAACTGCCCCAGGATCACCAGCAACACGCCCGGGCGCAGGAAATCCCATTCCCACCAAAAGGCATCGCTGACGCCATTGGCGATCATGCTGGAAAACACCAGGATCGAGATGCCGAGGATCACACCCGGGATCACCAGCGGCACGATCATCAGCACATAAAGCGCGCTTTTGAAGGGGAAGCTCTTCCGCTCGAACAAAAACGCGTTGCAGGTGCCGATCACCACCGAAAGTGCCGAGACGATCACCCCGATCCAGAGCGAATTGATCAGCCCCGCCATCAGGCGGCGGTCGTTGAACAGGCCGATCTGAGGCTCGGTACTGCCGAAAAACCAGTTCAGGGTGAACCCTTTCCAGGGCAGCGCCGGGAACTGGGAATCGTTGAAGGCAAAGATCGCGGCGGCGGCCAGCGGCGCGGCGAGGTAGAAGAAAAAGGCCAGCATATAGCCGATATAAAGGCCACGCATCAGACCGGAGCGGGGGGCGGCGACGTTCATCTGCTCACTCCTTCGCCACGGTGGAGGCAAGGTTCTGCCCCGTCAGCCGCAGCCCAAGCCAGACCACGGCCGAGGTGAAGACCAGAAGCAGCACGCCGAAAGTCGCGCCGGATTCCCAGTTATAGCGGGTGACGAACTGCTCGTAGATCTGCTCGGTGAACCACATGGAGTTTTTGCCGCCGAGAAGGATCGGCGTCAGATAGCTGCCCGCCGCCAGCATGAAGGTGATGATGCAGCCCGCCACGATCCCCGGCATCGCATAGGGAATGACGATGCGGCGGAACACGGTCATCCGGCTGCCGCCGAGATTGTAGCCGGCCTCTAAGAGCGCATTGTCCATACCATCCAGCGTCGAGACCAGCGGCACGATCATAAACAAAACCACCGTATAGACCATGCCGATCACCACGGTGATGTCGTTGTAAAGCAATTCGACCGGGCCGGAACTCAGCCCCGCCCATTGCAACATGCCCGAGACGATCCCCGTCTCGCGCAGCAAAAGGATCCAGCCGAAAGCGCGCACCAGGTCCGACACCCAAAGCGGAATCAGGCACATCAGGAACAAAGCCGCGCGCGACCGCTGCCGCGCGATTTTCGCGATATACCAGGCGACCGGAAAGCCGATCAGCAGCGCGAGGATGGTGACCAGCACCGAGATCCAGGCGGTGCGCAAAAGCGTGTTCCAGTAGATCGGCTCGCGGAAGAAATCGAGATAATTGCCGAAACCGAACGCATATTCCCGCGGCCCCAGCTTTTCGCGCAGGGACAGCCAGCCGACCCCGATCTGCGGCAGGATGATCAGCAATATGATCCACAGCGCGAAAGGCGCGAAGAGGAGGATCAGCGTCAGGCGGCTGGCGTCAGAGCTTTTCATCGCCTCAGCCCGCCTCTGGCGCGGCAAAGGCCAGCGCATGGGCAGGGCGGAACCAGGCGATCGCAGAATCGCCGCGCGCAACCGGCGTGGTCGCATCCATCACACCCTGGGCGATCTCGATCAGCCGGTCGGAGCTGCGCAACAGGATCCGCGAATTGGCGCCGTTGAACAAAAGACTGTCAACCACGCCCGAAAGCTGGTTGGCGCCCTCGATCGGGGTCAGTGAGACCGTTTCGGGGCGAAAGAAGATCTCGGCCCGCGCGCCTGCGACCAGAGCCCCGCCGGCGCGGGCGATGATTTCCGGGCCAGCGTCCAGCGCGATCCGCGCCTCGTCACCGCTGAGGCCGGTAACCCGCCCGAGCCAGCGATTGGTATCGCCGACAAAGCCCGCAACAAAGCCCGAGCCGGGCTGGTTGTACAATTCTTTCGGAGTGCCGATCTGCTCGAAGCGCCCGGCATTCATCACCGCGACATTGTCGGACATGACCAGCGCCTCGGACTGGTCATGGGTGATATAGAGGAAGGTGGTGTTGAACTGGTGCTGCAGCAGCTTCAGCTCGATCTTCATCTGCTCGCGCAGCTTCAGATCCAGCGCGCCGAGCGGCTCGTCCAGCAGCAGGACATCCGGCTCCAGCACCATGCAGCGCGCGATGGCGATGCGTTGCTTCTGCCCGCCCGAAAGCTGCGAGATCTGCTTGTCCTGAACCCCGGGCAACCCGATCCTGGCCAGAACATCGGCAACCTTGCGGGTGATATCCGACCGGTTCTCGCCCCGGCATTTCAGCCCGTAAGCGATATTCTCGCCGACCGTCATCATCGGAAACAGCGCCAGGTGCTGGAACACCATCTTGACCGAACGCCTGTTCGGCGCCACCTCCAGCACCGATTTTCCCTTGATGCGGATATCACCGGAATCCGGTGTCTCGAACCCCGCGATCATCCGCATCAGCGTGGTCTTGCCACAGCCCGAGGGCCCGAGGATCGAAAAGAACGACCCGCGCGGCACGGTGAAAGAGACATCATTCACCGCGATATGGCGACCAAAAATCCTGGTCAGATTCACACATTCCAGATCGTGCATTTGGCGCCCATGAAAGAGGGGAAAACGCGAAGGCAGGCGGCGCACCGCCTGCCACCGGCTCAGGAACCGAGGTGTCAGTTGCCCGAGGCCGCCTTGATACGTTCCAGCACCTTGCCTTCGATGTCTTCCAGCCCCGGAGGGATATTCGCGAAGAACTTCATATTCGCGATGGCGGCATCGTCAAAGGCCAGTTTGACGGCAGCCTTCTTCGCCTCGGGAAGCAGCTCGATCCCGCCCTCGACCGCAGCAATCGCGCCGGTCGAATCCGACATCATCGTCACGATTTCCGGCCGCATCACAAAGTTGATCCACTTATAGGCGGCATCATCGGCGCGGCCCTTGGAGGGGATCACAAAGGTGTCGATCCAGGTCAGCGCGCCCGAGGACGGCGGCACATAGACGAGGTTCTGGTTCTCGCCATACAGCTTGAACGCGGTCGAATCCCAGGATTCCGAGGCCACAACCTCACCCGACAGCAAGAGCGTCGAGAGGTCATCACCGCCATTCCAGTAGGTCTTGATCACCGATTTGCAGGCGATCATCTTCTCGGCCACCTTGTCGAGCATCTCGGTATAGGCGGCGGTGTCGTTGTAAAGCGCGAACGGATCATAGCCGAGCGAGAAGCCCATCCCCAGAAGGATGGTCCGGCGCAGGCGCATCGAGGTCTTGCCTTTGTATTCCTCTTTGCACAGATCGGCCCAGTCTTTCACATCCGGCGCCTTGGTCACATCGACCACAAGGCCGGTGGTGCCCCATTGATGCGGCACGGCATAGACCCCGCCGTCGATGGTGGTATTGGCCTTCACGGCCTCCAGCAGATTGGCCTGCATCTTGCCGGTCTCGATCTTCGACAGATCAAGCGGCTTATAGATGTCGAACTCGCTTTGCGCAGCAAAGATGCGGTCATGGCTGGGCTGGGCAAGGTCGAACCCGGCACCGCCGGTGGCGCGCAGTTTGGCAACCATTTCCTCGTTGTTCGACAGCGTCACCTCGACGTCGATATCGGGATATTCCTTCTCGAACAGCGCGATAACATTGTCGGGGGCATAGCCGCCCCAGGTCAGCAGACGCAGCGTCTCGGCCATGGCGGCGCCGGGCAACAGGGCCGTGGCGCAGATCGTGGCGGCCAGCAGTCTGGCGGTCAGGCTTTTCCTCACAGTCATGGTTCGCTCCCTTTGTTGGTATGGGCCGGGCATCGGGGCCTGGCTCTTTCGTGTTATATGCAAGGACTATGTGTCCCATCCTGACGGGGGCTAAGGTCCGTTTTCGATGAATGACCAGACCGCTTTCCCGCCATAGCCTCCCCTCAGATATCCGCCGCGTCCGAGACAGCCCAGGCCGATTTCGCCAGCCATTCCGGATCTATCTCAACCCCCCAGCCCGGCCGGTCGCTGACCGTGACATGGCCACCCTCAACACGGTAAGGGTCTTCTGCATAAAGTCCATACTGCCAGGGATAGTAATCCGCTCCTTCGATCGAGAATTCGAGATATTTCCCCGCCCCTTCAATGGCCCGGAGCAAATGCATGGTGAAAAGCGTCACCAGCCCCTGATTGGCAGCATGCGGCGTGACCGGCAGACCGGCCTGGCGGGCCATCTCGCAGACCCGCAGCGTGCGGCTGATACCACCAAGGTAAAGGATATCCGGCTGCACGATATCGACCACCCGGCCCTCGATCATCTGCCGCCAGACCGGCATTTCGCAATCCTGCTCGCCGCCGGTGACGGCGATGGGTTTATCCGCCAGCGCGCGGGTGACCTCAGCGGTCTGGTCCAGCTCCCAGTAAAGACAGGGCTCCTCGAAATGTTCGATCCCGTTGTCGATCAGGATATCCGCGACCTGTATGGCGCGTTTGGGCGAAAAGCCGGAATTGGCATCGACCAGCAGGCTCGCATCCGGCCCGAGCGCGCGGCGGATTGTCGGGATGATCTCTTCGGTCCGGCCCGGCCATTCGTCGATATCATGGCCATATTCTGCGGCGATGCGGAATTTGAAGGCGTCAAACCCGAATTCGCCCTGCAGGCGGCGGAAGCGCTCGGCCTCCTGAGCGGGCGTGATATCGCGCTTCATCGAAGAGGCATAGCAGCGCAATCCCCCCGGGCTGCCGCCGATCAGCGAACAGACCGGCAGGCCCGCCAGCTTGCCGCGCAGATCCCAGAGCGCGGTATCGAAGCCGCCGATGGCACGCTTGAGATACGAGCCGGGGAATTTATGCTCGCGCTCGAACACCTTGTCGGTCAGCGCATCGAGATCGTCGAATTCCACCCCCAGCACCCAGGGCGCGACCTGGCGGTGCAGCACCTGGGCAGTGATATCGGAATTATAGGTCGAGACCTGACCCCAGCCCTGCGCGCCGCTGGCATCGGTGACCCGCACGAATCCGATATAGCGGGAGGAAAAGGTCTCGATACGGGTGATCTTCACGGCTTTCTCCTCGCGTCGGGTTGCCTGTCAGCAGGAGATTGCCCCGGCCCGGACAGGGGGGATAAGGTCCACTTTCGAAATTATCGGAAACCGGTTGCAGCCTGGGGCCGCGCGGGGAGGGTTACAGGATTGGTGAAACGCTCGTCAGGAGAGCTGCTTTTCGATCTGCGCATCGACCGCAGCCTGCCTGCCTCCGTCACGTTGCAGGTCTATGCCGCCCTGCGCGGGCTGATCCTTGCCGGAGACCTGCCCGCCGGGCGGCGGCTGCCGTCCAGCCGCAGCCTCGCGCTGGATCTCGACATCTCGCGCACCACTGCCGTCGCGGTCTATGACCGCCTGCTGTCCGAAGGGCTGATCGAGGCGAGGACCGGCTCGGGCTCTTATGTCTCGGCCCAGGCCGGCACGGATCTGCCGCAAGAGATAATCGGCGTCGAGCCACCGCCCGAGACCCTCACCACCCGGCTTTCAACCACCATCGGCGCCGCCTCGCAGCGCTTTCGCCAGCGCCTGCCGCATCCGCATCAACCGCGCGCCTTTGTCACCGGCCTGCCGGATTTCGACAGTTTCCCGCTGGCGATCTGGGCCAGGCTGACGGCAAGCCACTGGAGATCGACCCGCGGCCGCATCCTCGGCTATACCGAACCCGAGGGCGACCCGGATCTGCGCCGCGCCATTGCCGATCACCTGCGCGCCAATCGCGGCGTTTCCTGCGACCCTGAACAAGTGTTCATCACCGCCGGCGCGCAGCAGGCCTTTGACCTGATCGGCCGGGTGCTGCTGAACCCCGGCGACCCGGTCTGGTTCGAGAACCCCGGCGCCATCGGGGCGAGGAACAGCCTGATCGCCTGCGGCGCCGATCTGGTGCCGGTGCCGGTGGATCACGAAGGGCTGGATGTCGGGGAGGGCCTTGCCCGCGCGCCCGCGTTCCGGCTGGCCTTTGTCACGCCCTCGCATCAGCATCCGACCGGGGCCGAGATGAGCCTTGCCCGCCGCGCGGCGCTCTTGCGCGCCGCCTATGACTGCGACGGCTGGATCGTCGAGGATGATTACGACGGTGAATTCCGCTATGATGGCCGCCCGCTGCCGACCCTGAAAAGCGCCGACCGCGCCGATCGGGTGATCTATGTCGGCACCTTTTCCAAGAACCTGTTTCCTGCGCTGCGACTGGGGTTCTACATCGCGCCGCCGCCGCTGGTTGATGTCTTTTCGCATCTCTCGCGCGCCTTCCTGCAAGGCGTGTCGCTGGACAGCCAGGCCGTGCTGGCCCGCTTTATCGCAGAGGGTCATTTCGCCACCCATCTGCGCCGGATGCGCGAGATCTATGCCGCCCGCCACAACGCCTTTACCGATGCCGCCGCCGCCCGGCTGACCGGGTTGATGGCGCTGCCCTCGCGCCCGGTGGCGGGGTTCCACCGGATCGCCACCTTCGCCCATCCCGCTTTGACCGAGACCGGCGTGGTCCCGGGCTGCGAGGCGGCGGGGCTGGTGGTCTCGGGGCTGGACCGCTTTCGCTTTGGCCCCGACCCCTGCCCTGCGGGCCTCGTGCTGGGCGTCACCGCCATCCCTCCCCGCGCGATCCAGCGCGGGGTTGATGTACTGGCTTCAGTCCTTGAGGCGCAAATCAGCGGCCAGATCAGTTCCCCGCCAGGATCAGCGAGGCCGCCCGGTCGGCCAGCATGATCACCGGCGCGTTGATATTGCCGGAGGTCACATTCGGAAAGGCCGAGGCATCGACCACTCTCAGTCCATCCACCCCGTAAAGCCGCAGCTGCGCATCGACGGCGTTGCTGCCGTCATCCGGCCCCATCCGGCAGGTGCCGCAGGCATGGAACACGCTGCCCGAACGCGCGCGGATATCTTCGATCAGCGCCTCTTCATCGCTGATATCCGGGCCGGGCTGCATTTCGGCCTCGATATAGCGGGCAATCTCGGGCCGTTCCGCAATGCGCCGGATCAGCCTTACACCGTCGATCATCTGCGCCATATCTCCGGGCGCGGAAAGGTAATTCGGCTCGATCAGCGGCGCATCATGCGGGTCTGCCGAGGCCAGGCTGATCCGCCCCCGGCTTTCCGGCCGGCAGGGCTGGATGCCGATGAAAAACCCCGGAAACGGGTCGGGCAGCGTCAGCCGCCGCCGCCCCGGCGTCGGTTTCGAATAGCTGGCCGGCGAGAAATACAGCTGCTGATCCACCCGGTCGAGCCCGGGGCGCGAGCGCACAAACCCCCCCGCCTGGTTGACCGAAATCGCCAGCGGCCCGTCGCGCATCAGCATATAACGCAGCCCCAGCATGACCCGGCCCAACCACGGCCTGAGCTGGCTGTTCAGCGTCGGAACGCGCGAGCGGAACAGATAGTCGATCCCCAGATGATCCTGGAGGTTAGCGCCAATCGCTGGCAAGTCGCGGATCACCGCAACGCCCTTTTCCTGCAGCAAAGCCCCCGGCCCCAGCCCCGAGCGTTGCAGGATCACCGGCGAGAGCACCGCCCCCGCCGAAAGGATCACCTCGGCCCGCGCCGTTGCGGTCAGGATCTGGCCGTTTTGCGCGTATTCGACCCCCGTGGCCCGCCCGTCCCGGGTCACCACCCGATGGACCAGCGCGCCGGTTTCCACCCGCAGATTGGCCCGCCGCATCGCCGGATGCAGGAAAGCCGTCGCCGAGGAAGACCGCAGCCCCTTTGCCGCGCTGATCTGGTAGATCGAAACGCCCTCTGCCGTGGCGCCGTTATAATCCGGGCTTTCCGCGAAACCCGCGCTTTTCGCCGCCGCCAGCCAGCTGTGGCTGAGGGGATGCACCGATCCTGCCATGCTGCTGACCCTGACCCCGCCCGAGCCGCCGCGAAAGGCATCCTCGCCGCCTTCCCAGCTCTCGATGGCGCGGAAATGCGGCAGCACATCATCCCATCCCCAGCCCGGATTGCCATGCGCCTGCCAGTCGTCGAAATCGCCGCTCTGGCCGCGCACCCAGACCATGGCATTGATCGAGGACGACCCACCCAGCACCTTGCCGCGCGGCCAGTAGGATTGTCGCCCTGCCAGCGCTTCTTGCGGGCCGGTCCAGAAACACCAGTTCACGTTCGGATTGTAAAAGCTGTGGCCATAGCCCGCCGGCATCCGGATCATAAACCGCCGGTCACTGCCGCCCGCCTCAAGCAGCAAGACGGAAAGGCGGCCCGAGGCGCTCAGCCGGTCGGCCAGAACCGCGCCGGCCGAGCCCGCCCCGATGATGATATAGTCAAACGTGGCCATGGCTCCACCGATCCGATCCCGGATCCAGACTTATCCCCTGTGCCCGCATTGGGGAAAAGCCATTGCGGTGAAATCACCGAACCATTCAGGGACGCTCAGGGCCGCGCTCAGCCCGGCAGCGCGAAAGGGTTGAACCCGGTGCGGCCATAGCCCCCGGCCACCGCCACGTCATCCAGCACGAGGCTGGCCAGATCATCGGCCACCGTCTCGATATCGGGATCGCGCTCAGCGCTGATCACCTTGAGATAGCCGCCGCAGGCATTGCAGGCCTCGGCCCGGATCGCCGCCTCGGGCGTGTCAAAGCTGAGGTAATCCAGCTGCCCCGCATCGCCGCAGCACGAGCATTTCGCCCGCACCATATGCCATTCGCTCTCACAAAGCGCGCAATGAAGGTATCGCATCCCCTGGCGGTCACCGCTATGGATATGGCTGGCCACCGGATGCGATCCGCAGATCGGGCAATATGTCGTTTCCTCATCGGTCTTCGGCGGCAAAGCCACCGCCCGCGCAGCCTGGGCCAGGCGCCGCCTTCGACCTCATAAAGGCGCCGCAGCTCCATCATAATGCCGCCAAGGATCGCCGGATCGTGCCGCGCCTCACCCGGAGGCTCCTGCCCGGCAAAGTGCCATTGCAGCCAGCGGCCCGAATTCACAATCGCGCCGTCCTCTTCCGCGAAACAGTTCGAGGGCAGACGGAACACTTCGGTCATAATCTCCCCGGTGGGGACATCATTGAACCGGCCTTCGTTGCGCCAGAAATTCGAGGTCTCGGTCGCCAGCGGGTCGATGATCACCAGAAACTTGAGGTTCGCCAGCGCTTTGGAGGTCTTGTTCTTATCCGGCATCGCGGCCAGCGGGTTGAACCCTTGCGCGATATAGCCGTTGACCTGGCCGTTATACCCGGTATTCTTCATGCGAGACCGCGAGAATGATACCGTCATAGGCCCGGTTTTCCGGAGTGGCGACCAGGTCGATGCCATATTCCGCCTTTGCCTCGTCAGGGTCGGCCAGCGGGTCATGCAGATCGACCTCGACGCCATATTCGCGCAGCTCCCGCCAGACATCGACCACACGGGTATTGCGCAGATCCGGGCAGTTTTCCTTGAAGGTCAGCCCAAGGATCAGCACCTTCGCGCCCTCGACATGGATGCGGCGCCGCAGCATCGCCTTGACCATCTGGCCCGCGACCCATGCCCCCATCCCGTCATTGATCCGCCGTCCGGCCAGGATCACCTCGGGGTGATAGCCGAGCGCCTCGGCCTTGTGGGTCAGGTAATAGGGATCGACCCCGATGCAATGGCCGCCCACCAGACCGGGACGGAAGGGCAGGAAATTCCATTTCGTGCCCGCTGCCTCCAGCACCGCTTCGGTATCCAGCCCCATGCGGCTGAAAATCAGCGCGAGTTCGTTGATCAGCGCGATATTGAGGTCGCGCTGCGTGTTCTCGATCACCTTGGCGGCCTCGGCCACCCGGATCGAGGCCGCTTTCCAGGTGCCTGCTGTGATGATCGAGGCATAAAGGGCGTCGACCACCTCGGCCACTTCCGGGGTGGAACCCGAGGTGACCTTGCGGATCGTGGTCAGCCGATGCGCCTTGTCGCCCGGATTGATGCGTTCCGGGCTGTAGCCGGCAAAGAAGTCGGTGTTGAACCTGAGGCCCGAGACACGTTCGAGCACCGGCACACAGTCTTCCTCGGTCGCGCCGGGATAGACGGTGGATTCGTAAATCACGATATCGCCGCGTTTGAGCACCTTGCCGATGGTTTCCGAGGCGCGGATCAGCGGTGTCAGATCGGGGCGCTTATGCGCGTCGATCGGGGTCGGGACGGTGACGATGAAAATCCGCGCTTCGGCCAGATCGGTGATATCCGAGCTGAAACGCAGATGTTTCGCTTCTGCCAGTTCTTCGGGCGTGACCTCAAGCGTATGGTCGCGCCCCGAAGTCAGCTCGCCAATCCGGGCCTCGTTGATATCAAAGCCGATGACCGGCCGGGATTTTCCAAACTCGACCGCCAGAGGCAGGCCGACATAGCCAAGGCCGATCACGGCGACGGGTGTATCTTTAGTCATGCAGCGCGCTCCGAAGGTAAAGTGACCGACCGCCCAATTGCCCGTGATTTCTCAGGGTTTCTGGCAATAAACAGCGCTTTTCTTTCGCACTTTGCCGTAGCAATATGGTCAAAACGCTGTAACCTCCACTTGCAAATCTGGTATCCCGGATCATCGAATATTTGCCCGACTGCGGACATGTCTGGCGCCCGTGCCAGCATTCCAGGCCGGATATCAACCTGTTACGACTGCCGGGCATCGAGACCTCTCCGTCATGCGCGGAGGGGCTGTGGAAGGGTTGAAAAATGCGGGCTGTGAGAGTGTTGAACAGGGGAAACGGGAACAGGCGATGAATAATGACCCTCGCAGCAGACATACCGGCTTTCTGCCGTGGCCTGTTCATTTTTCATAATACTCCCTGAACCAATCGACAAAGCGTTTTATCCCGTCGCGAAAATCTGTTTGCGGGCGGTATCCGGTCAGATGCTGAAGCAGATCGGCATTGGCCCAGGTGGCGGGCACATCGCCTTTTTGCATTTCCATGTAATTGCGGATCGCCTTTTTCCCGAGGCACTCCTCAATCGCATCGACAAAATCAAGAAGACGCACCTTGTCGGAATTGCCGATATTGACAACACGATAGGGCGCGGCGGGCGAGAGGCTGTCGCCTTCGCGGATTTCCTCTTTCGAGGCGGGCCTGACAGGCACGGCGTCAATCAACAGACGAATGCCCCGCACGAGGTCGTCCACATAGGTGAAATCGCGATACATGTCGCCATGGTTGTAGATGTCTATCGGGCGATCATCGAGGATTGCGTCAACAAATTTGTAAAGCGCCAGGTCGGGGCGGCCCCAGGTGCCATAGACCGTGAAAAAGCGGAACATCGTCACCGGCAGGTTCCACAGATGGGCATAGGAATGGCCCATGCTCTCGGTCGCCTTCTTGGTGGCGGCATAGATGGTCAGCTGGGTATCGGCCTTCTCGGTCTCGATGAAGGGCATTTCCTCATTCGCGCCATAAACGGAAGAGGTCGAGGCCATCAGCAGATGCTGCACCTCCAGCCGCCGCGCGGCCTCCATCACGTTGAAAGTGCCGATGATATTCGCGTCGATATAGGCGCGCGGGTTCTCCAGGCTGTAGCGCACGCCGGCCTGGGCGGCGAGATGGACGATCACATCGGGGCGGAATTCATCGGCAACCTGGTCAAAGAGCTTCTGGTCTTCCAGCATCCCTTCGGTGGCCGAGAATGCTCCATCCTGGAGCAGCATCGCGTGGCGGCGTTGCTTGAGGCGGACATCATAGTAATCCGTCATCCCGTCATAGCCGTGAACGCGGAACCCTTCGGCCAACAGCAGTTTCGCGAGGTGGAAGCCGATAAAACCAGCCGTTCCGGTGATGAGGACGTGATTTTGACGTGAAGGCATTCTGAGCTCACTTATGTTTCATACGGTATCGCTATCGAGATAGCTGATATACCAGTCAGAAGACTTGTATTCCGATGGACGGCCACCGTTGCTTCGCATGCCCCAATAAAGCTGGGTCGGACGGAAGCGCACAGGAAGGCTGTGAAAACCGCTGCGTGTCAGGTTCAGGCGTTCCTGAAGGTGAGGCAGACTCCACGCAAGGACGAAGTCTGCCTTTTCCGCCGACATCGCTCGCAATGCGTGACGAATGAGCATGGCTGAAATGGTGTCATTCCCTTCCAGGGTAAGGCACTCCATAAGATATCCTGCACGTCCCCCGTGCTTGTCCTCGATGCACCAGATGACATATCCGAGGACAGTCTCTTCGGCGCGGGCCTCGATAATTTTGTACTTTTTCCCATCAGGCCGCTGGAAAATGCGCCAGTTCAGATAATCTGAAGATCGATCGACTGCGATACCTATTTTTTTCGACCGCTGTTCCCAAATATAAGTATGGTCGTCACTGAAAGATGTAACCTCGTGCAGCGTAATTCCTTTTACGGTCGCAGCGCGAACCGGAAGTCTCAGGCCGGGAAGAGATCGGATAGCAGAGGGTAGCTTCAGTGCGCGTTGCAGGAAATATCCCGGTCTGATTGGGCAGATCAGAAAATCGACGGCACCATATATGTTCCAGTTCAGATGTTTTTGGAATGTTCCGCAGGAATTATGATTGGGGAATCCGTATATCAGGCCGCTCCCCTTTTTCTCTACGTCCTCAAAAGTAAGCCGGGCGAGTTTCGGGAAGAGGCCCTGCCCTCGGTGATTCCTGTCGGTCAGGGTATCGAGAGACTGAGCCCCGGGAACCCGCGTGCCATCTATGCAAAAATTCACTCCCATAACTGCATAGACCGCAGCAGGGTCACCTGTACTCGTATGGAATGCTATATTAATCGCACTTGTCGTATGGCCAGGATTTTTCTGGTATCTCCACTCCAGAAAATTATCCTTGCGAGGCATTTCATTATTGGCGAAAATTTTTTCGTAAAGTGCGAAACCTTCTCGCTGCAGAGAGGCCTCTCGGAAGATATAATTTTCGCCAGCTTCAGGCGTCATCGGCGTTCTCCATGAATGAATTAATGGGGAGAGAGCACATATTGTAATCTGACCTTAGTCTTTCAAAATGCATACAGATCTGTTGTAGCGCCGTAATATTTTCTTCTGTTGATTTTCCGAAATTATGCGGGTGCCACCAGAGATGATAAACCGAGCCGCTGCGGGCGGCTCTGGTCATGCCGCGGCAGATTGTCCTGATATGCAGTGGGTGAAGCGGCGCCAGCTTTCCGGCGCAGGGGCGCAGGAAGCGGCTCGCCGGAACATTGGTCAGGCCGTTTTCGCTGCTGGTCCGGGCAATATGTGATCCCAGCACACCGCTATAGGCATCCGCAAGGCGCAGGGCGCGGCGAAGCCGGGTCTGGCCGCTGCCTCCCGTCGGGCGATACGCCCAGGATTGCGGATTACCGCGAAAGGTTTTCAGCCCCTGGCGGCGGCAGACATCCAGATAAGCATCCGCATATTGGTTGCGCGGGAAAACGACAGATTGCAGATCTATGCCCTGGCGCGAGGCCAGCTTCTTTGCCCCGCTCAGATCGGCGTCGAATGCCTCGGGCGTGAAGCCGCTTTCAAGACAATAGCAATGCGAAAGCGTATGGGTGCCGATCTCCTGGCCAGGCGTGTCCGCGATCTTCCGGACCAGCGATTTTCCGAAATACCATGGATCGGCGGCCTCGTCTTTACCGACCTCATCAAGATAGCGGTAATTCGAGAGTGCCGGATTGTCATAACGCGGGCGCAACTCTTCGGGCGGCAGCGCGTCGAAAAGCTCTTCGCGGCTTTCGCAGAACACAAAGCCGACAGTCGCCCAGGTCGCCCGGATCCCGTGACGGGCAAAGAGATCAAGCATCCGGGGAATGGCCTTGCGCCCGCCAAGAATATTGGCGCCATAGCTGCCGCGTGTGGCGTGATCCCGCACCCCCCAGAGCAGCTCAAAATCAAGGGAAATGACAAGGCTTCCGGTCATGCCTGCTCCTTCTGCCTGCGGGTAACGGCCTCGCCTATCGCAGTCTTATAGGCGTCGACCACGATCTGCTGGTCATAAAGACGCTCCATCCGCTGCCGTCCGGCCAGGCCCATCTTCCGCCTGTCATCCGGTGAAAGCGCCAGAAAACCAAGGCAGCTCTGCGCCAGGCTTTCGGCGTCGCGCGGGTTACAGAGCAGGCCCGTCTCGCCCACAGCCACCACCGACCGGCATCCCGGCACATCGGTGGTGATCACCGGGCGGGCCATGGCACCGGCTTCGATCAGGGTGCGCGGCGCGCCTTCCCGGTAAGAGGGCAGCACAACACAATCGGCAGCGGCGATGAAGGGGCGCACATCGCGGGTGGTGCCGAGATATTCGATCACGCCCTCGGCCTCCCAGGCGGCAACCGTTTCGGGACCGATGGCGGTGCGGTTCTCGCTGCCGGTCGCCCCAAGCAGCTGGAACCGCGCGCCGGGATGGCGGGCGCGGATCAGGCGGGCGGCCCCGACATATTCCATCACGCCCTTGTCGCGCAGCAGCCGGGCGATCATCAGAAAGACCGGCGGGCGGGCGGGCTCGGGCATTGCGGTGGCCGGAAAATGGTCGAGGTCGATCCCCGAGCCCGGCAAAAGCTGTGCCTGATCCTGGCGCACCAGGCGGCGCGCGAGGAAGAGGTCGCGATCCTCGTCATTCTGGAAGAAGACCGTATCAAGCCGGCGGAAAGCGCGGCGGTACAGCCCTTCGGCCACCCGTTGCAGCAGCCCGCCCGACAGGAAGGCGGTGCCCAGCCCCGAGACATTCGGCACGAAAGGGATGCCGCTGCGCCGCACCGCCAGCGCGCCGAAGATATTGTTCTTGATCGTGTAGGACAGGATCACATCGGGTTTCTCGGACGCGAAGATGCGCGCCAGCCGTCTCCGCAATGCGAGGCCTTTCAGAGGATTGAGCCCCTTGGCATCCATCTCCAGCGCGATGAAACGACAGCCAAGCGCTTCCAGCTCCGGCACCGATTCATCGCGCGGTGCGAGAATGGTGACGCGGTGCCCCTCATCCAGCAGATGCTGCAGCACCGGCATACGGAAGTTGCGAATATTCCAGGCCGCATTGACCGACATCAGAACATGCATCACTCAGCCGTTCCGCCCCTGGCGCGAGGCGGTTCTTCCCGTTTTGATGGCATATGGTCCGGGCTCGCTGATGGTCATGTTAATTTCGGGTGCTCGATAAGAGCAGAATCGATGGGCAAGGCAGCCGGGTGACTAAAATACTTCTTTCCCGCCCGGGCACGGATATCTTTAATCCGCTGCCCCCGGGCGGCCCCTCGTTAACAGCTGCCGCACCGCCGCTGTTAGAGCATTTTGCTCTGTATCGGAAGTCGGAATTCCCGATCCGGAAATTCTTAATGCGATATGCGTCTTAACGCAGGCCGACATTATGGGCGAGGCGGACGCCGCTCTGGCGTATCCGGTTCCACCATGAGCTGGTGTTCTGGCGCCGAATCGTGTTCGGCGCCGGGATCAGGGTCTCGGGCAGGTCCATCGCCCTGAGGAGCGCCTGCAAGACATCGCCGCTGCGGGCCGTTTCGGCATCGTAATCGACGACACGGATCGCTTCGCGCCCGAAGGTTTCGCCATAGATGCGCAACAGGGCCTGGAAATCTGCCAGCCAGCTGTCCGGCTCGACATAGAGCGAACTTTTCGGGTCAGCAGAGGGTTTGCGGCCCGGCACTTTCAGGATCTGCTTGCGATAGGCTTCAAGATAATCCTCGCGATCGCGCAGCGCGCAGATGACCGTTATCGGGACGGCGCCACCGCCGAGCATCACGCGCAGCCTGGCCAGCTCGGCCGGGCTGCGCAAAAGGGACAGCCCCTCCGAGGTGAAAAGGGCATGATCGCCCGCATCATGCGCCTTGCGGATATGATCCGCGACCAGGGGAAGGGTGCGCTGTTGCAGCGCCTCCAGCGAGCCGATCTTCAGCGATTGCAGCGCAAGGGAATCCCGGCCCTCATCGAGGCAGGAGAGATAGAGTTCGATATGGTTCGAGGCGATAATGCTGCCCTGGAATAGATGCAGCCCCTGGTCGCGCAGGCGGTCGCCGCGCTGTTCCAGAAAGGCCTGAAGGGTCGTCGTGCCGGTCTTATGCACCCCGATATGGAGATAAATCATGCTGCCATTCCCTCAGTAATGAGAAGGGGTCCGGCGAAACCGGCTCCTGAACAGCAGTATTATACCCTGGAGCCTGACTGAGTAGGAAAATCTTCTGCCTGGAGAAGATTTTCCTCAGCTTACATGCGGATCCAGCTCAGAACCATTGTGCCGGTGCCGGTGGAGATCCATTGCCTTGTGCTGCGGATCGTGCCCTCGGGGCCGACCCAATAGCTGTTGGTGAATTTATTGCCGCGCGCCTCGCAGGATTCGTCAAAGCGCCGCAGGCCCTTGTCAGAGCCTGCTTCCGTCATTTTGCAACCGGCCTGCAACCAGGTCGAGTGATTATCAGCGGTCAGATAACGCATGCGGCGGGAATAGATCTCGTTCGATCCCGAAGCGATTGCCGACAATGTCGGCCCGGGATCGGCTGCCATCAGGTCAAAGCCGAAGCCGCGCGTGGCGACGACGACGCCCTTATGCTCTGACACGGTATAATTGTCCGCGCTCAGCCAGTTCCGAACCGGCCCGTTATCGCCGGCATGCTTCATGTTGATTTCAACCCCATGCGCCGGAAGTCCCAGGCGCATCGCGGTCTCGCCGGGGGTAAAGCGCAGGTTCTGCGGCGGCGGTGCAGAGCCCTGGCCGGGCAGGCAGGCCGCAAGGAGAAGCGTCAGGCAGAATCCGGCGACAGCACGCATCATCATTTCCAGAACCGCCCCCATGTCGGATCAAGCTCGGTGGCCTGCAGATTGCGCACCCCTTCGTAAAGACGGCCCGGCACGATCAGCCTGGCGCCGCCGTCACGCTGCACCGGGCGGATGGTCTGGCTGATCCTTTCCTGCGTGGCGCGTCCGGTGACCCAGTCAAGCGGGATGGTCAGCAAGACGCCCTTGTCGAAAGAGCCCTCGCCGAAATCCTCGGCGGAAACATCGGTCTTGGTGGCGAAAAGCCCGACCTTCCAGCCATTGTCGAATTCCCGCGAAAGCGTCAGCGTGGCGCCGAAATCACCGGCGAGGTAGCGGCCGACATCCAGCTGTGCCTGATAGCCGCCGGCCATCTCGTAATAGGCCGAGACATGGCCGGTGGTGACCGCGTAATCCTGAAAACCGAACATCTGGTCGAAATCGCGCTGGCGCACATAGTTGATCTCGACACCAAGGGCGAGCGCGCTGTTTTGCGGCTTCCACAGGATTTCTGTCGAGACGCCACCGAACATGCTTTCGAGATAGCCCAGGGTGACACGGCCAAAGAAATCCGGAGCAGGGCGGAAATACCAGGCGCCGGTCAAATCCTGCAGCGTGGTGTCGCCGCCTTTGTAATAGAGATAGGATTCCGAGCGCACCCGGGGCAGCACCGAGGTCGAGGCGCGGTCCCCCTTGTCGAGATTGCCGATGATCTTCTGGCGGATCTGGCCCGAGAAGACGATGCCCGGCAGCGGCTCGAACCGGCCATTCAGCGCCACCCCGACATCAAGGCGCAGCGGATCATCGGGGTCAAAGAAGCTGGGCGTCAGATAGGGGGCGAGCCCATAGCTGAAGCGCGGGTAAATGCCGCCCGGGCGGTTCAGCGGATCGCGCGTATCGGTGATCACCGTGTTGACCCGAAGCAGATCAGGGGCGACGGTGTGGAACTCCAGCTCCTCCAGATCGCTGCGCTGAACCGTAACCGACGTGACCGGCATGCCGTTTTGCGACAGGATGATCTCGAACCGGCTGACCTCGGCGGGGGCGATGCGGCTCATCACCCGGGCCGCCCGACCCACGGCCTGCGCGGCGATGGCATAGCGGTTGTTGCGGATATTGACGCGCAAAAGAGTGCCCCGCGCCTCCAGCCCCTCCAGATCCAGGCCTTCGCGGCCGAGGTCCCGGCTCAGCCGGCCCTCGAAGCCGATCTGGCTGATATCGCCCCAGCTCTTTGCCGCAGCCGCAGAGGCCGGCAGCACCGGCGGTGGCGCAGCCTCACGTCCGCTGCCATGGCGCGACCGTTTGGGGTTGAAGGCCCAGTTCAGCCCGATGCCGATTTCAGACCCGTAAAGGTAATTGGCCGAGATGTTCAGCCGATCACTGTAACGCCATTCAACGCCGAGATTGACCGGCGATTTATGGTCGAAAGCCAGCCCGTCCTCGCGCTCGTAGGCGTCCGAGGAATATTCGGCGATCAGCCGCAGCCGGTCATTCACCTGCCATTCGATGCCGCCGAAAAGCGCGGCATCGCCACGAAACCACAGTTCCGGCTCGAAGGTCCCGCCCAGACCGTCGGAATGGTTCGGCCTCGTCTTCATGCTGCTGCTGACCACGCCCAGCGTGTTGGAAAAGCCGCCATAGCTGCCAAGCCGGCCCCAGCCGAGACCGATGCTTGCGCGCAGCCTTGGATTGATGGTTTTGGTGGCTACGACATACTCACCGCCATAGATCCCCGAGCCCACGAGGTCATTGATGCCGACCGCCATAGCCGGGAGCCAGATCCCCTCATCCATAAAGCGGTAATGGACCGAGAAGCTGCGGTCGATCCGGTCTTCGATCTTCCACGGCAAGGCAAGATTGGGGCGCAGGTTCTCGATATTGGAGTAGCGGAACGAGGCCGAGAGCCGGTCCGACACCTGGAAGGTCAGCGTGGCGCGGGTCTGGTTGCTGAAATAACTCAGGGTCAGGCCGAATTCGCCATCCTCGCGGCTTTGCGCCGTGGGCATGTCGATCAGCCCGGGGGAGCCAAAGCTGTTATAGCCCCAGGACAGGATCTGAGACGGCGCCTCGGCCTTTGCCACACCGGCCACCATGGCGAGAAGCAGGGCGCCGGTCAGGGTCGCGCAGCAGGGCATCCGGCGGGGCAGCCTGAGATCCGTCATTGGTTTTCCTTAATGCGGGTAGCCGGCGAAAATCATTCGCGTTCGCTGCGATAGGAATAGCGGTAATTGTAATACTGATAATGTCCGCCGTAGCGGCTACCCTCTTCCTGTTTATACCCATTCAGCACGGCTCCTGCCAGCCTGGAGCCAGCGGTCTCGAAACTGCGCCGCACCGCTTCGATTTCGCCGGCCATAGTCTCAAGATGGCGGGTGATGAGGATCGTCGCGCCGACATAGCGCCCCAGCACCACCGGATCTGTCACGGCGAGGGCCGGCGGGCTGTCGACGATGATCAGGTCGTAATGGGGGTTGATCTCGTCAAGCAAGGTCCGGAACCCGTCGCGCATCAGCAGTTCGGAAGGGTTGGGCGGGTAGCGCCCGGTCAGGATGTAGGAAACGCCGGGAACAGGCCCTTCATGCAGCACCTCTTGCAGCTGTTTTTCACCGGAGAGATATTCGGCAAGCCCGGGGGTATTTTTCGGCTGTTTCAGGTAGCGCCGCAAATAGCCGCGCCGCAGATCGGCGTCGATCACGCAGACCCGCTGCCCGGCCTGAGCCGTTACCACAGCGAGATTGATCGCGGTAAAGCTTTTGCCCGCACCAGGCGCGGCCGAGGTCAGCAGCACCGCTTTCGACCCGGTATCAAGCATGCCAAAGCGCAGTGCGGTGCGCAGAGAGCGCATGGCCTCGACCACCAGATCCTCGGGATGTTCCAGCGCATGGATCGGAAGGTCGCCGCGCTGGCGCCGGTGATCGGAGGCGCCGGGGGCATAGCTGACCGTGCCGAAAACGGGCAGGCCAAGCTTTTCGATTTCTTCGCTGCCACGGATCCCGCGCCGCAACATCCGCCGTAAGAGCACGATTGCCGCGCCCAGAACCAGACCGAGGCCGCCGGCCACGGCAAGATAAAGTCCGGTGCGGGGGCTGACCCGGCTGCCATCGGCATAGGCGGTGTCGATGATCCGGACCGAGCCGACGGTCGAGGCCCGCACCACCCGCAGCTCCTGGGCGCGGTTCAGCAGCTGGAAATAAACCTGCTGGGCGACATCGAGATCGCGGGTCAGGTTGAAGATTTCTTTCTGCGTTTCCGGAAGCCCTGCGGTTTCTTTGCGGACCTGCTCCAGTTCGCGTTCCAGCCCGCTGCGGTTCTCCATGAGCAGCTGGTAGGTCGGGTGGTTGATCGTATAGCGCTTGCGCAGTTCCTCTTCCTGCAGTGTCAGTGCGTTCAGCTCGCCTTCGATCCGGGTCGCCCGTTCCAGCAGGCTGCGCGTCTCGTAATCGACATCAATCGAGTTCTGCTCCTGGCGATAGGTGTTCAGCGCCTGCTCGGCGCGTTCGACCTCGGTTCGGGCCAAAGGCAGCTGGGTCTCGATGAAGGAAAGGCTGTTCTCTGCCTCGGCGGCGCTGCGCGAGATGTTTTGCGCAACATAGGCGCGGGCGATGGCATCCAGAACCCGCTCGGCCTGGCGGGGATCCGGGTCATTGAAGCGCAGCCGCAGGATCGACGAGTTGCGCGAGGTCGAAGTGACGGTGAATTCGCGCTGAACCTCGCGCACGGCCTGTTCCAGCGACAGGCGCTTCAGGATGAACCGCCGCCCGACCGGCGCATTGATATCGTCAATCCCGAGCCGCACGCCACTTTCCGCGAGGACCAGTTCCGCGCGCAGGCGGCCGTCATGCCTGCTGCCATCCGGCAGGACAAGGCTGTAGCTGTCCGCCCCGGTGACCGTGACGGTGAAACTCTGCCCGAGCCAGCGATCGGGAACCGTGAAGAGGTCTGCGGTCAGACGCTCATTGCCCCATTGATAGGGCGCCAGCAGGGCGATCCCGGTATCGGGCAGGCTCAGCCTGCGCGGCAGCTGGCCCAGGATCGGCAGGGGCAGCGGCGTGATCTGCTTTTGCAGATCCAGTTCGCTGACCGCTGCGCTGATGACCATGCGCGAGCGGATAATCTCGGATTCGGTCTCGGTCGCGACACCGCTTTTGCTGTCACCGCCGAGGAGTTCCTGCATCCCCTCGGGCAGTGCAAGCGCGCCGGACCGCGTCTCCAGCTGCATCAGCGCACTGGCCTGATAGACCGAGTTTGCCCGCAAGGAGAGAAACGCACCGACCGCCAGCGCCAGAATGGTCACCGCCGCGATAAGATATTTGCCGGACCAGAGATGGCCGAGGATCTCGAAAAGCTCCGGATCGCGGTCATTGCTGCTGAGGTTTCCCGAAAGCGGGTCAGTCATTGGCATGGCGGCTCTTTCCTCTTTCAGGATTTCAGCCGGGTGGCCCATGCGGCCCCGGCGGCGAGGATGAGATCGCGCGTCTCACGGTGGAAATCTGCGGGTTTGCGATAGGGATCGGCGATCCCTATCGCACCGGTCCAGTGGTCGAACAGCATCGTGCGGCCGGCAAGCTGCGGGAAACGGCGCCCGATTTCACCGCGGTGCCCGGGCTCCATCACCAGGATCAGGTCATGCGCGGCGCCGATCTCTGCGGTCAGCTGTCGGGCGACATGGTCCGCCAGGCTGATCCCGGATTCGGCCGCCACCATGGCCGCCGTTTCATCGGCGCCGTGGCCGACCACAGCCGCCAGCCCGGCCGATGTGATGGGGTGTTGGGGCAGCGCCGCCGCCAGAACCCGCTCGCCCAGAGGTGAACGGCAGATGTTTCCAACGCACACAATAAGAACCGGGCCGAACATCTCCTGCCCTCAATTCGTACTGATACTATCTGCCGCCCGCACGGTGGCAAGGGTCGGCAGGAGGCTGGAAATGACGCGGTTCCAGCGATGGAGCGGCGCAGAGGTAACGTAGATCACATCCTGCGGATGCAGGATGAACCTTGTGCCGATCAGATAGGCCGCCGGATTCGAGGCATCGAGCTGGTAGACGGTGATCCCCATCGGGGTGTCACGGAAGACAAAGATGCCGCGTGCATCGGCGCTTTCCTCGCGCAGGCCGCCCACCCGGGTCAGTGCCTGGGTCAGGGTGACATTCTCGCGCGTCAGATCGACGGTCGAGGGTTTGACGATCTGCCCCAGCAGATAGGCCTCCTGCAGGCCGCGGCGCGGCACCGAGACGACATCACCCGCGCGCAGCGTCGGATTGTTGGCGCCCACGCCGTTTTCAAGGAAGGCCTCCAGATCGACGGTAAAGCTGCGGCCCTGGCGGCGCACAAGCACGGCCCTGGCATCGGCCTCGGCGGTCAGGCCGCCGGCCGCGTCAATCGCATCGAGAAGGGTCAGTGCCACATCGGTCAGCGCCTGGCGGCTTGGTTTGCTGACCTCGCCGGTCACCGAGATCGCCTGGGATTTATAGCTGACGACCCGCACTTCGATCTGCGGATTGGGAATGAATTCGCCCAGCCGTCGCGTCAGATCGCTGCGGATCTGTTCCGGGTTGCGGCCACGCGCCTGGATCTGGCCGACATGCGGGTAAAAGAAGGTGCCATCTGCCTGCACGCGCAGACCCGATTCCTGCGGCGTGCGCCCTTCGCCGGCCGGCATCGTCAGTTCGGGATAGTCCCAGACCACGATGTCGAGCACGTCGCCGACACCGACCTTATAATCCCAGCCATCACCCGAGGGCATCGTTGTCCGTGAGCCACCAAGGTTGCGCGGCTTGTTGAAGGCCTCGATATTATCCGCCGAGAGCTTGACGATGGCGACATTGGTCGCGAGCTCTTCCACCTCGGTCCGCACAGCCTCGGTGCGGACGGGAAAATCCGTGCGGGTCACATCACAGGCCGCAAGCGACACCAAAGCAAGGAGGACGGCAATCCAGATTTTCATTCCAGCTCCGACAAATTAGTTTTCGATGGAAACATCGGGTCAACAGGCAATAGGACGGTCATTGACCCAATGACCAGGCTCCTGACTAACTCCTGTCTGGATAGGGGAAGAGCCACCTGATGCCAATGCCCGAATCCAATCCACCCACAGGAAAACCCGGCACCGGCTGCGGCAATCCGGAAGCCTGAATGTTACGGCAAACGCGATCCGGCGCCGGTTCCGAAGCCTGCGCTGGCCTTTGCGGTGAGGGGCCGGCAAAAGCAGGTCACAGCCTTGGCGTATTGTCGGCTGTCGCAGGCGCCGTTTTCGGCAATCCTTCAGTCAAGCGCGAACAAGCGCAGCCATAGCCCGCGCCGCACCGGCCCTTTGCGGATCAGCGCGACGCGGCGACAGGCGCTCAGATAGAACAGCATGACGATCAGCAGGCTTGCCAGGACCATTGAACTGCTGGTCGCACAGAGGACGCTCAGTGCCGAGGTCAGCAGCGGCAATGCCCAGATAGGAACAGATGTAAGGCGGTTGCGCAGTTGCGGCGCCCCCAAGAGTCTGGGCCAGATCGCGCGCTACGCTGCGCTAAACAAGGCTGGGCAGATGCAACCGGTCCGGCCGGCCCGGATGGCCGCCCTCGCGCACAAGGCGGCGATGGATCGAGACCAGCGTTTCAATCACCGGACAGGCCAAAGCCAGCAGTGGCATAAGCGGCGACAGCTCGGGATTTCGCGCCGGCAGCATGACTGCGATCGCCGCCAGGCAAACGCCCATCATCGCGGTATCGCCCTGTTGCCAGCTGATCAGCGCAAAGCCGATGAGAATCATGATCGCCGTGCCAGAGGCGAGGCCGTTCATCCCGTCGATAAGACTGAAGGCATTGGCGATGCCTCCGATGGCAAAGGCGGTGAACAAGAGCGATGGAACCCCGAAAGCGAGAACCTGGTCCAGCCCCGGAATCCCGGTTGCGCGGATCTGGAAGCCGGTCAGCAGTCAAAAGATCAGGCCGGCGATAATCGTGGCCGCGAGCCGTTCCCTCACCCCGACCCGTTTGGTGATGTCTTCGGCAAGACCGGAAATGAACGCCGGTAAAGTGGCAAGGCAGACCAGCCACCAGAGGGTTGCCGATTCCGCTGGCTGGGCAAGACCACCGGCGACGGCGCCTGCCAGAAGGGCTACACCGCCGATTCCCGGGGTCGGGATCTTATGCAGATTCTGCACGCCTGGATCACTGTCCAGCGAGAACCGGCCATGCAGGCGTCTGGTAAGGATGATGAGGATAGCGGCGATGAAACTTGCAGACAGCGCAAAAACACCTTGGGACAGATAGCTCTTAATCGCCTCGGAACAGCGGCGAACACTTCAATCCGGGAATCGCAATTCCGACATTTCAGAGCCGCGATGAATGGCTGACTACAAAACTTCTGGCTTTCGATTAAAACTGTCGGGAACGCCGTTCGCCATATCCAAAGGTGGTTCGCGACGCTCCCGGGTCCACTATAAGTGCCCGGGCCCTGCTCTGGGCAGATTGGCGGCGATGCGGGTGCAGCCTGTTCAGTTCACCTGGTCTCGCACAGTGACTAGGCGCCCGGCGTGTTCTGTGATAGCAGTCTCATCTATCTATTGAAGGAGGCATCCATGAGACCTTTTGTTCCGGCTGTATTTGTAACCTTCGGTTTCGTTTTCACTCCTCTTGTCGCGGCCAGCCAGGGCCGCATGTCCACGGAGGAGCTGGTCGCCTATGCAACTGAACTTGGAAGCTGCGGGGCGGATAAGGCTGTCACGGAAGCGTCCTACGAAAGCGAAACCAGTAACCGGATAATTGTGCGTTGCGGAGAAGCAACGGGCTTCGCTCCGCTCGCTGCGGGCGCTGTCGGTCTTGGCGGTGGTGCAGCGGCGGCGGCAGCGGCGGCTGTTGGTCTTGCCGTTGCTGCGGGCGGCGGCGGCAGCACGCCGGATACTCAGTAAAGCCTGGTCTGTTTCTGCCCGCACTTGTGAAATGCGATCAGAGACAGCTTATCGGGCGGGCGGCCCTACCCTTGCTGCCGCAGAGGTAGGGCATTTTTCTCGTTGCGGCAGGACAGATGTAATTTTGGTGAAGAGAAGGTGGCACCGGACGCGTCTGCCTTCCCGATGCCCTTTGGCAATTGTATTCTGAAGGCATCTGCCGCCGGAAGGTGTACGCTTCCGCTCTGCCATCGCCTTTCCGTCTTTCGCTGGACATGGCCGGGATTGGCCGCCGTCAGGAATGACAGACTGGCCAACCCGTAGAAAGTTCCCGCCGCCAGCGTCAGGAAGATGTGCGGCAGCGCGCATCAAGCACCCCGAAAGACGGCCCTGCGGCCGGCCAAAGGATTGCGCGGCGGAGGCTTTGGCCGGCCAGTCGATATCGACGGATTCGCTGGCCCGGAGCATCACCTTATTTTCCGATACCGTCCATCTGACCTGTCCCCTTGCCGCAAGCGGGCGCAGCAGTCACAGGCCGGTGCCGCTCTGGCGCTGGTCTGTGGACCCTGGCCTGGTCACTCGAACCAAGGGCGTTCCAGGGCTTGATTCCCGACACTTTCGGGGCGTGCGGCAGGGCCGCCCGCCATTGCTCCTGAACCAGGCGCATAATGGCTCGCCCTGGTCAGGAACGGCTGTAAGCGTTCGCTGGCCCCGACCGGCGGCTTAGCTTTACGGCTTGAAGTTCCATGGCAGGGGATCGTCGATGTCGCTTTGCGGATGGCCTTTGGCGATCGCAGTGAGGGTGGCCTTGAGACAGGCGAAGGGCTCTATGCCGTTGGGGGCAGGCCTTGTTGCTCCGTCACCCGCCTGGGCGGCCCGCTCTTCCTTCTCCGCCTCCGCCTCAGCCAGCGCGATGGACAAGTCCTCGAACGCCAGCTGCCGCTCAGCCTCGGTCAGCTTTTCCGACCGCTTGCCATGCTGCGCATGGTTCAGCTCGGCGATCAGATGTTCCTGGCGTCTGGTGATATCCTTGAGGGCCGCCACCTCTTCCAGCAACGCCTGAACCGCCGCGCGCTGCGCCTCCTCCAGTTGCTTGCAGGCCATCACCAGACCCGTGCCATCCCACTAAAGCAGCTTCAGCCTGTCAGCCCGGCGCGAGCGGAACATAAACACCGTGCCCGTGAACGGATCCTTGCGCCGCACCGACGACACCAGTGCAGCCAGGCCGTCATGCCCCTTCCGGAAATCGACCGGCTTCGTCGCGACCATGATCCGCACCCGGTTCAAGGGGAACATCATGGGCTGGCAGCCAGGGCGCGCACGACCGACGCAATCCGCTCCGCCGAGGCTCCGGTTTCCAAACGGATCGCCACCGCGCCCGCGATGATCTCGGGCCGCTCCACAGCGCCCACGGCACAACGCGGTCCATCACCTCATCAGGCCACTTCCGGTTCCGACGGCCACGACCGCCAAACGGGAGAACCTCCAATGTAGTCTCCATGGAGAAAATCTATTCCAACAAGCACCAGGGTCCAAAGAACCCATCACGATGAGAGCCGGAAGCTGGGAGCCAGGAAACGATTACGAAACACGACTGTTGCCGAGAGATCTTTGCCCTGATCGCCGACACCAGCATCCCGGGCGCCAGGGGGCGCGCGAACCGGATACCCAGGTCAGGATCTGCGGCAATCTTCGCGTCCGGCCGGAATTTTATTCTGTCGACCCGCGTGGACCGGATGCGATGGTCTGGGTCCGTCCTGAGGTTTCCTCCGGGTTCTCCTGATCTGCGGTCCGGGGAACGCAGAGCCTGACGGGCGCTGTGTCCCACCACCCCCCTGCACCGGGCGCAACCGGTGGGATGCGCGCAGTTCCAGCGGCGTACAATACGGGGCGCGGCTAAGCGGATTGCTCGTAGCCGCCGTTATAGGCCTCGCTTTTGCGGCGGATCCGGGAATGTTCGACGACCCTTTCGCAGGCAATCCCGCGAAACTCTTCAATCGAGGCATATCCCTTGCGCTCCATGTAGTCGCCAAGATCGCCCGTCAGCTCTTTGATGAGATTGGTGCCGACGCCGCCGCTGCCCTTGTCCTCCATCGCTGCGGTGCAGACCTGCAGGTTTCCGGCCCCATGGACAATGAAGTTGAAGGCTTCGCGAAACCCACGGATCCCGCCTATGCCGGAAATCGCCTTGTCGGGACAGGCGCGCGCGATATCGGAAACCCGCTGGAGCGCCTGATGCAGGATGGCCAGCCCGCCGAGGCCGCCGGAGGTGACGAACCCGTCTACCTCGACCTCGAATTTCAGGGTCTCGGGGTCCATCAGTGGCAATGAGGGGAAGGTGTTGCACAGTGAAATCGAGGCCGCACCGGCGTCATAGGCCGCGCGCGCGCCGTCAATCAGCGACGAGGAGGACGGCGTCAGCTTGACCCAGATCGGAACGGAAACCGCCTCTTTCACGGCCCTCAGCACCTGTCGGATGATCGTCTCATCATTGGCGATATGCGCGCCCATATCCTTGCGGTCCATATGGGGGCAGGACATGTTCAGCTCGATCGCATCGCATCCGGCTGCCACGACAGACCGGGCGAGCTTGCGCCAGTGTTCCATTTCCTCTTCACCGCCGGCGCCGGCCATGATCGAGCCGATGAGCATACGGTCCGGATAAGTGGTCTTGATCTCTTCCAGATCCGGCAGCCACAGATCCAGCGGCTGGTCCGAGATCAGTTCCCAGTTCCAGGATGAATGGGACACGGTGTCAGGCCGCTTGTAGCGCGAGACATAGGGTTTGGTGTCGCTGGCGCGCTGATAGATGGTTTTCGGACCGGCCACGTTTTCAACCGGGTGCATGCCGATGGTCTTGGTGACGACCCCTCCCCAGCCCGCCTCGAATGCCCTGAGGATTTTGGCTTTGCTTTCGGTCGGCGGCGCAGAGGCCAGAACGAAGGGGTTTACGAACTGAAGACCTGTGAAGTTTGTAGCAAGCTCATAGGGCATGGCGCACTCCGGGTTCCTGACTTATAGCACCGGTTATTTTTACCAATCAGTCAATAATTTTTATGCCCGACACGTCATCTTCCTGTTACGGCGCGCGATCTCTGCCCTTTGATGGTCGAAACACAGGCAAGGAAGCCGGTGGTGGCCGGTTGCAGCCAGCCCTTGGGGCCATCGACGACCAGACCGTTTGGCATGTTCTGGCCACGCGCGGGCAGCGGCAGACCTGCAGCGGGAGGAACCGACGCGCCCCGAATCTCGCAGCAGATCAACGTGCCGTGCGGAAATCGCCGGCCTGGGCGTGCCTGCATGGCGGTAGCCCGCCATGCTCCTGACCCGCCGCTACGGCTGCATCCGGCAGGCAATAGTGCGACTGCAGGCGACAGGCAAAGCCCTGGCCGATGCCCCGGACCGGCAGTTCTCCCTCACCGATCCGGACGCCCGCGCAATGGCGACGAGCGCCCGAAACAGCAGCATGGCCGGCTATACTGTTCAACGCGCCATTGTTGTCGGGAGCCCCATCATCGTCGTGCATGAGGTCTCCGGTCAGGGTTTGACCGCGACCAGCTCAGCCCGATGGGGATCGCAGCCAAAGAGGCCGCCACCGCGACGACCTGCACGCCATTGCCGACAAGGGTTATTCACGGGCATCACCACCACCGTGCTGCGCCCGGCCATCACGGTAATGCTGCCAGGGGCATCTGTGTGAAGACCGGTTTCGCCCGTGATCCGAAACGCGAGGTCTGTGTCTGCCAGGCAGGCGAAGAGCTGATCAGACCGCCCTGGGCCATCCCCTGGATGCTGGCCTCCCGTGCGGGCCGGTTCCGGCAGCGGCGCGCGCTGCAGGGTGATTTGGCACTGAACCTCTCCGCCGGCGCGGAGATCTGCAATCAAACCGCCATCACCAGCCAGGTGTGCAACACCAGCTGCCCTTTGCTGCCGGACGTGCCGGGCAGATGCCTTGGTGTAAGCCTTCGGAAGCCGCCGGTCATGCGGCGAGGCGCATGCCGCTGCCTGTATCGAAAACATGCATTGCCGCTTCCTCAACTCTGGCCCACAGACGCTCGCCCTCGGCAATTCTTACTGTGGCAGGAATCGCTGCGAGCAAACTCTGCGACCCGCTTCTGAGCGCCAGAAGCCGGGTTTCACCGTGGAATTCGTCCCGCTCGGCCAGGACCGGGAAGGCGCCGGGGTCTCCTTCGGCGACCAGCTTAACCGCCCCCGGCCGGATCCCCAGCGTCACTTTTCCCGGAGCCAGTGCGAAAGGAGCCGCAAGGTCCAGCACCCCATCGCGAAGCCGGCCTTCGGCGGCCTCTAATTCGAGGAAATTCATGTTCGGCGTGCCGATGAACCCCGCCGCGAACAGTGTGGCGGGACGGGTATAGATCTCTTCCGGCGTACCCATCTGTTCGATCCGGCCCTGGTTCATCAGAACGATCCGGTCCGCCAGAGTCATCGCTTCCAGCTGGTCATGGGTGACATAGATCGAGGTGGTTTTCAGCGCACGGTGCAGCTTTGCGATTTCGACCCGCAAATGCCCGCGCAGCCGCGCATCAAGGTTGGAGAGCGGTTCATCGAACAGAAAGACCTCGGGTGTCTTGATCATCGCGCGGGCGATGGCGACGCGTTGCTGCTGACCGCCCGACAATTCGGTCGGCTTGCGCTCAAGATAGGCCCCCAGCCCCAGCGTCTCGACCACCGCGCCAAGGCGGCGCGCGATCTCATCTTTTGCCACGCCCGCGCGTTCAAGCGCGAACGTGATGTTGCCGCGCACCGACATATGCGGATAAAGCGCGTAATTCTGGAACACCATGGCGATGCCGCGATCCCCTGGGTCGCGATCATTCATCCGCGCCCCCCCGATCATCAGATCGCCGCCGGAGATTTCCTCCAGCCCTGCCACCATGCGCAGGATCGTCGATTTCCCGCAGCCCGAAGGGCCAAGAAAAGCCACGAATTCATGGTCGGAAACCGAGAGGTTGAAATCGCGGATAACCTCATGCCCGCCATAGGATTTGCGGATATTGCGGCATTCTACATGTGCCATCTCACTCAGCCTCGCTTGCCGGATTGACCAGGATCTGGAGTTTCACATCTTCGGGCCGCGCCTCGGCCGCGCGTTCAAAGGCGGCAATGCTGTCCTCGAACGGAAAGGTGGCCGAGATCAGCGGTTTCAGATCCACCTTGCCGGCGCCGATCAGGGCCAGCGCGCGATCATAGACATTGGCATAGCGGAACACCGTCTCCATCCGGCATTCGCGGGCCGTGGCGCCTGAAATGTCCAGCGCCACCGGATCCGGTGGCAGGCCGACGAAAACCACCGTGCCGCCCGGGCGCAGGATGCGGAACAGATCCTTCATCGCCGGGGCGGCGCCCGAACATTCAAAAACGATATCGGTGCCCCAGCCTTCGGTTTCGCGCGCGACGACTTCGGGCAGCGACATCTCGCGGATATTGATGCCGGTGATCCCCTTATAACCGGCCGCAATGGCAAGCTTTGTTGCGGACAGGTCCGAGATCAGCACCCGCGCGCAGCCTCCGGCAAGGGCTGCCAGCGCCACCATGATGCCGATCGTGCCCGCGCCGATCACCACGGCGGTATCACCCGGCTCGATCCGCGCGCGTTTGGCGGCTTGCATGCCGACGGCGAAAGGCTCGACCATCGCGCCTTCGGCAAAGGAGACAGTGTCGGGCAGGCGGTAGGTGAAGGCGGCCGGATGCACGGTTTCCGGCACCAGAACGCCATGCACCGGCGGCGTCGCCCAGAATGTCACTGCCGGATCAACATTGTAGATCCCGAGCTTCGTGGCACGCGAGGTCGGATCGGGAATGCCCGGCTCCATACAGACCCTGTCTCCGACAGCCAGGTGGCGGACATTCGCGCCAACCCCGATCACCGTGCCCGAAGCCTCATGCCCCAGCACCATCGGCGCGTTCACCACGAAATCACCGATCCGGCCATGGGTATAGTAATGCACATCCGAGCCACAGATTCCCACCGTATGCAGGCGGATGCGCACATCATCGGGGCCCATCCGGGTCGGCAGGTCGATATCGCGCAGGGCGAGTTCGCCGACACGTTCAAGAACGAGAGCTTTCATTTTTTGTCAGTCCTGAGCGGATTTTCTGGAAAAAGCGGAGTTCATCCCGGCGCCGATCAGCGCAAGCAGGATCAGAGGCGGCAGCGACAAGAGCACCACGGCGGCATTCAGGATGCCCCAGGGCACATTCATGCCAAGCTGCGACATCTCGGAGGCTATGATCGGCAGTGTCTTGGCCCGCGAGGTGGTCAGCATCATCGCCAGCAGGAACTCGTTCCAGACCAGGATGAAGGAAAACGCGATGGCTGAGAGGATCTGGAGCCGCGCAATCGGCAATGCGATCAGGAAGAAGGTGGCGTAGGGGCCAAGACGGTCGACGCGGGCAGCCTCTTCGACGGCCATCGGCACCCGCTCGAAGGCCGGGATTGACAGCCAGATCGTGATCGAGACCGTGATCGTCATATAGGTCACGATCAGCGACAGGCGGCTGTCATAAAGGCCAAGGCCCAGCCAGATCACCATCATCGGGATCGCCACCGCGACCGGCGGAAGGAAGCGCAGCGACAGGGCGAAGAACTGGGCCTCACGCGTGACCCGGTTTTTGTACCGCGCGATCACATAGGCTGCCGGCACGCCAAGCAGCGCACCAAGCGCCACCGCCGAGGAACAGATGATCAGCGAATTGACCAGCGCCCGCGCCACTGAACGGCGGTTCAGCACATAATCCATATTGTCCCACACCGGCGTGAAGAACAGTTTCGGCGTCGAGACCAGCAGATCGGCATTGGTCTTGAAGGCATTGAGCAGCGTCCACAAAAGCGGCAGCACAACGAGCAGCCCGGCCAATATCAGCAAGAGGCGCAGAAGAAGGGTTGAAAGCTTCATTTCTGCACCCGCTTCCAGATCGTGGTGAACATAACCACGGTCAGCACCATCATAATCACCGCCATAGATGAGGCATATGAGATATTGCCGGCCTCGATGAAGCCCTGGGAATAGGCATACATATCAAGGGTTTCTGTCGAAATTCCTGGCCCGCCCCGCGTCATCACATAGACGAGATCGAAAGAGCGCAGCGACTCGATTGCCTTGACCAGCACCAGGGATATCAGCGGCAATTTCAGCATCGGAAGCGTGATGAAGCTGTGGATTTCCCAGCCCTTAGCGCGGTCGATCCTTGCGGCCTCGATCGGTTGCGGCGGCAGGGATTCCAGAAGTTTCAGGATGATGACAGCGAAAAACAGCCCCCATTGCCAGACATCGACAAAGGCCACGGCCAACATCGCGCCCCAGGGTGTCGCAAGAAGATCAGGCGTTTCGCCGGTCAGCGCCCGCACCGGCCAGGTCGTGGCGCCGTAAAGCGGATGGAATGAGAATTTCCACACGAAAGCGGCACAGACCCGCGGCAGCAAAACCGGGATGATGAAAAGCAGGCACAGGATCGCCCGCCAGCGCGCGTTCGCCGCCTCGAACATCGCAAGTGCGAGGCCAATCCCCACCACCATCGTGGCCGAGACCGTCAGCAGTTCCCATTTCAGCGAGACCCAGAGCGCGTTCAGAAAGCGGTCATCCGAGAAAAGACGCAGATAATTGGCGAACCAGACGTAATCGGCATCCGGCGCGCTGAGGGTGCGGTTTTGCAGCGAGATATTGACCGCATAGATGGTTGGAACTGCGGCCAGGATGACCAGCACCACCAGCGCGGGGCCAAGGAAGAGATAGGGAAGGGCTGTTCTTTGTCTCATCGGATTCCCCCCGGAAGTCGGGAATAGGGGGCACCCTGGAAAGGTGCCCCGCACGCGTCACTGCACTCAGAGAGATTTGGCGAAGGTATCGAGCTCGTTCAGCGCGCCCTTCACATCGGTGCGCGAGCCGGTGATCAGCTCTTCCAGCAAGATACCCCAGGCATTGCCCAGCTCCTGCCAGCGCGGATCCTGCCAGAACAGCACCTCGGTCTTCGCGCCCGTTGCGGCCATGGCGACCGAGAGGTTCTCGCCAAAGGTCGCCACATATTCCGGGCTTTCATAAGTGCTCTTGCGGGTCAGCTCGCCTGGCTGCCCCTTGGCCAGACGACGTGCCTCCTGCTCTTTCGAGGTGGACCAGGCCACAAACAGGCCGGCGCAGGCCTTCTCCGCATCATCCGGGTTCGCCTTGCTGGCAATCGCGAAACCATGGGCATAGCCCGAGCCCGGCAGCGGTGTGGGCGGGGGCGCGAAAGCCACCACATCCACGACCTGGCTTTGCGACGGGTCTTTCGACATCGCGCCGAGCGGTGCGGATTCGATGATCAGCGCAACCTTGCCGGAGCGGAAAGCCCCGGTCGATTCATCGAACGATCCGGTCTGGGTGCCGGGCGCGGAATATTTGAACAAAGCCAGATACTCTTCGGTCGCCTTGACTGCGGCCTCCGAGTTGAAGGCGAAGGCGCCGCTCTCATCGACCCATTTGCCACCATTGGCTGCAAACAGCGGCAGCCAGCGCCAGACATTCGCGCCAGATCCACGCTGGCCGCGCAGGGCGACGCCGTAGATCCCCTTCGAGGGATCATGCAGCGCGGCCACGGCGGCGGTGTATTCTTCCCAGGTCGTGGGCGGCGCGATTCCGGCCGCCTCCAGCAGGTCGGTGCGCCAGACCAGCAGATCGCCGCCGCCCTGGATCGGGGCAAACCATTGCTTGCCCTCATAGCTGGCGACCGTGCGCATCCCGGCGTCGAAATCTTCATAATCGTATTCAGAAGGGTAATAGCCGTCCAGCGGCACGATCCAGCCCGAAGAGGCAAAGAGCGGCAGGTTGGCCTCATCAACATAATACACATCGTAGCTGCCGACGGTCGAGGCATCGGCCTGTGATTTCGCGCGACGGTCATTCTCGTTCAGATAGTCGATCTCAAAGCCCGCTCCGGAAAGCTCTTCGAATTCATCGACATATTCCTCCAGCAGGGTCAGCCCGTCCCGGGGCTGCGCCAGAATGCGCAAGTCATTGTTGCAGATAGGTTCCGCCCAGGCGGCAGTGCTAAAAAGAACCGCCAGGATGCTGGCGGATGCAAATGTCCGTTTCACAGTGGTCTCCTCCCAAGAGCCCGGGGTTTTCCCCGAATGTGCTCCTTAAGAGTTTCCTGAAAGCGTCGTTGTCACTAGCTTTTCACTTGCGCATTTCTGATACTATTATGCAGTAATCTACCAGAAAACAGCGTTTGCAGATGCAGAAATCACCACCTTTGGCGCAAACAAGGCTGCAGCGGCACCGCCTGGTCGATCTGTCGGAAGACAGCGATTCGCCTCTGCCGCTGGCGCTCCGCCCCACCGAGGCTACGCGCGAAAGCATCCGCATTCCCGAGGAGCGTTCCTATCTGATACGGCGCGATGACTACCCGCACCCGCTTTGTACCTGGAACTACCATCCCGAATGGGAGATCCATTTCATCCCCGAAGCCCGCGGTTTCGTCTATGTCGGTGACCATATCGGCAGTTTTGAACCCGGTCATATCGCGCTTTGCGGCAGCAATCTGCCGCATAACTGGGTGTCCCCCGGGCTTGTCGCGCCTGGCCGTGACTATGTGCTGCAATTCAATGCCGGGCATCTTCTGGATGCCGGGCCGCGCCTCGCGGAACTGCGCCCGCTTCAGACGCTTCTGCCGCTGGCAGAACGGGGCATCGAATTGCGTGGAGAAGAGGCCGCTGAGGCAGGCGCGCTGATGATTGCGCTGGAGCAGGCGCCGCCCGCCCAGGGGCTGGGCCTCTTTGTCGGGATTCTGGCGCTTTTTGCCCGGGCAGAGAATATCAGGCTGCTGGCCAGTCCTGGCTTTGTCTCGGGCTATGCGCCGCATGCCAGCGGCCGCCACGCCCGCGTCAATGATGCCATCCAGTTGCTGCAGTCAAACCCCGCCATCACCATGTATGAGGCGGCAAGGAGTGTCCGGGCGGCGCCCTCGGCCTTCTCGCGCAGTTTCCGGGCGCTGACGGGAATGACCTTCACGGACTATCAGCGCGCGGTACGAATTTCCCGCGTCTGCAGCCTTCTGGCTGAGACAGATATCGCGATCACCGATGCCGGCTTTGAGGCGGGGTTTTCCAACCTGTCGAATTTCAACCGCACCTTCCGGCAGGAAACCGGCATGACGCCGCGCGAATATCGCAAGATTGCCAAGATCAGAACGATTTCACGCCTCGCAGCCGGGCCTGATGCGGCCTGAAGCAGAGATGGGCAGAGGGGTCTGCCATGTCCCATCTCAGCAACAGCCCCACCCTTCCCTGGGCCCTTTGTCCTCGACCCCATCGAGCGCGGCATCAGAACACCTGAGCCCCGATCTGACCGACAAGGCCCTTGCCCGCGCCGGTCAAAAATCCCCTGCGGTCTCGGGACCGAAGGCCGTTTTCAGGCCGGACGAGGACCCCTTCGGCCCCGATTTCCCTGCGGCATATCCACAGATGAGCCGATGCAGATTTCCACCCGGAAATCTCCGCATTGGATCTGTCTTGCGGCCTTTCGGTTCGGCAGGGCGCGCGCGGCAAGCAGGGAATGCGGTGTGCAGAGGCCAGAGCAACGCCTGGCTGCGACGCGATTTGTTTGCTTCTCAGCTGTTTTCCGGTGCGACGAAGTGCAAACAGGCATGCAGAAATTTGGGCGCTTGCGGCTGGATGGCTTTGGCAATCAGCTCTGTCGTGCATTCAATCCGCGCTTTGGCCATCAGAAGCGCCAGTGTCGCGCGCCGCTCATCGGCCTCTACAAGACCCCGTTGCGCGGCGGCCATACTCTGGTTCTCGACCCTGGCCCGTGCCCCTGCCCGGTTGCGAAAGACCCGGGCAAGGAGCTCGCCTTCGGCTTCGATCACCCGTTTGCGGCTGGTCCAGGCTTTGATTACAGTTTGCAGATCCCTTGGCTGCCCAATGCCCATCGTGAGGCCTGCACCCACCCGGCGGCCGTCATCCAGCGCGGCGCCTCCAATGCCTGGTTTCCCATCGTTGAAAGCGCCATTGATATTCCGCCCTTCAGCGAGGAATTCAGCCATTTCATCCGGCAGGAACAGTATTGGAAGGCTTTCAGGGCGGTCAGCGATCCGGCCTATATCCGCGGCGTGATCGAAGATACCGGGCTTGATGAGGAATGGACCGGCCCGCCGATGACGCGGCGTGAGATGGAGGCGCAGATCCGGCGCATTCTGGAGCGCAACCAGCAGGGCGAAGGGACCGATCTGCGCGCCGAGGAATATGGCCGTCTGGTAACGCCGCCGGGTCAGGGCGTAACGGATCGCAATTTCAGGATCGAATGCGAGACGCTCCCCCCGGGGCTGGAGGGATTTCTGGGCCATCTGGTCCGGGTCGAACGTCTGCGCGAGGTGCGGGTTCTGACCGGGTTCACCAGGCTATCCGCCCGGGGCCAGGAGACGCAGGCCCGCGAACCGGCAAAGCTTTCCGCCGCCAGGAAGAACTGGCTGCCGGCGGTTGAGGTCTTTGGCGAGGGGATTTTCGTGGCGCTGGACCTTGCCCGCCTACGCGAATGGGAGACGCGTACGCCGGTGCGGGAGCGGGTGCAGGAGCTGAACGCTCAGCTGGCCCATGCAGCGGCGCAAAGGGGGAGGCACGCCGGTTCCGCCCTGGCCGCTCAGCGCGCGCTTTGTGCTGATCCATACGCTTTGCCATGCGGTGATCGACCGGCTGGCCCTTGATTGCGGTTATTCCGGTTCCTCGGTGCGCGAACGGCTTTATGCCGGGGCAGAGGGCAGCGACATGGCGGGATTCCTGATCTATACCTCGGCGCCCGGGGCGGATGGCACGCTTGGGGGCCTGTCGCGCGAGGGCCGGTCTGACCGCTTTGGCGCGACCCTGCGCAAAGCGGTGGCCGATACGCGCTGGTGTTCCTCGGACCCGCTCTGTTCTGACGGGCTTGCCGCGCTGTTCGACAGCGGCAATCACGCGGCATGCCATGCCTGCGCCTTCCTGCCCGAAACCGCTTGCGAACATTTCAACCAATATCTCGACCGTGCATTTGTGACCGGCAGGCCCGAAGACCTGACCGAAGGTCAGGGCACCGCGCAATCCCTTGCCTTCTTTCCTGCAGGACCTGAAATAAATGGCTAAAATGGTTCCATCCGCGATTCCGGATCTGTTGGTGAGTGATCCAAAGCGCCAGGCCGAGCGGCAGGTTTATGACTCGCTTGACCGGGAATTGGGGGGCGATTTTACGGTTTACTGGTCGCGCCCCTGGCATCGCTTCCGCCCCGATGGCACCGGCCGCGACGGCGAGGTGGATTTCATCATCGCCCATCCGACCCTGGGCATTCTGGCGCTGGAAGTGAAGGGCGGCACGGTCTCTTGCGACGATCAGGGCCAATGGGTTTCGGAGTCCCACAGCGGCACGCCCTATAACCTGAAACGCAGCCCCATCACCCAGGCGATGGAGGGCAAATATGAGCTGCGCAACCGGCTGAAGAAGGTCTCGGGCCTGGAGCGCCGTCAGCTCAACCTCTGCCATGGCGTCGTTTTGCCCGACAATATCCGCCCCATACGCCCGCTTGGGGCCGATGCCCCGCTGGAGCTGTTCGCCTTTAGCAATGAGATCGGCGCGGGCCGGCTGGGCGATTGGGTGCGTGAGACCCTTTCGCGCGGGGCGGCCGCCTGCGATGCGCCTGGCCCGGAGGGGATGCGGGCGCTGCATGAGATCATCGCGGCAGAATTCGAATTGCGCCCCCATCTGGCAAGCGCGCTGGCGCATGACATGAAGAAGATCGGGTTCCTGACCGCCGAACAGGCCTATGTGCTGGACTCGCTGGCCGGCAATCCGCAAATGGCGATTGCGGGCGCCGCGGGCACCGGCAAGACCCTGCTGGCGCTGGAAAAAGCGATGCGCTGCACCAGAGACGGCCAGCGCAGTCTGCTGACCTGCTTCAACACCGCGCTGGCGGCCCATCTCAAGGGCCTGGTGGGCGAGGTGAAGAACCTGACCATTGCCGGGTTTCACGAGTTTTGCGGCAAGGTGGCGCATCTGGCGAAAGTGCCGCTCGACAATGTTCAGGACCCGGCGTTTTACAGCCGCGTTCTGCCCGGAGCGCTTGAACAGGCGATGCAGCAGCGCCCCGGTCTGGCCTTTGACGCGATCATCATCGACGAGGGCCAGGACTTTGAACGCCCCTGGTATGATGCGCTGCGGCTGTCACTGAAAGACCTGGATACCAGCATATTCCACGTCTTTTATGATGATAATCAGCGGATTTACGGCGGCGGTCAGGGTTTTGCCGATGAATTGCCGAAACTGTCATTCCGCCTGATCCGCAATCTGCGCAACACCCGTGCCATTCACCGCAGCCTCAAACCCTGGTATGATGCGCGGGGCGCGCTTTCGGCCGGGCCGGCGGGGCAGCCGGTGGACTGGATTGAAGTCAGATCCAGAGAGCAGGCCTATAATAATGCCAGTGTCTTTGTCGCCGATCTGACAAAAACGGCGCAGCTCCAGGCCTCGGATATCGCCATCCTGACCGGCGGCGCCCGCGATAGATGCATCCTCTTTTCTCAGGCGCAGATCGGCGGGGCGGTGCCGGTTTCGGCCTCTGATCCCAGGGGCAAGACCCGGATCTGGTGCGACACGGTGCGACGTTTCAAAGGGCTTGAGGCGAAATGCGTGGTATTGGTCGATATAGACCAGCTGCTTGAGGATGAGCTGATCTATGTCGCGCTGAGCCGTCCTTCGCTTCTGCTGCGGGTAATTGGTCTGCCCGAGGATATCCTGCGCGTGAAGGGCGGGCAGGAGGCCTGACGAGACCCGCCGGATCCCGGGACTGAACGGCTGCCATCCCCGGCCGTGATCCCGGTGCGGGCGCGATAAACGACCGTCACCGCCATGACCTTTGCCCCTGGCGCCAACAGGCGGCCCCGCATGGCCCGTTCTGACACAAGAGCCAGGCGCAGGACATCTGAACCGGGCGATCCGGCAGGCGCCGGATGCTCCTTCGGGGACAGGAAAAGACATGGGCCTCTTTCCTGACCGGGCATGACCCTCCGGAGCGGAAGGGGATCGAAACGGAGACCGCCAATATCGGCAATCCGGGAAGAAGGTCGCGATCAGTGCCGGGGCTTTCCCTGTGGCCCGCCCAAGGCTCAGGCGGGGGCGCTTCCGGCCAGTTCCAGCGCGGTGTCGCCGTCGATGATCAGGCCGCTGACGATGCCGCTTGCCAGAAATCCCCGCGCGGCTTCGAGTTTGGCGCGTCCGGCCACCAGGGCCACGGTCGGGATCTGGCGCAGATCTTCCAGCCCCAGCCCGATGGTGCGGTGATTGAGCGGATGGTCCACCCCCCGTCCCGCCGCATCGAAGAAGAGTCCATTGGTGTCGCCGACCGCCCCCCTGGAGCGCAGCTCGGCCAGTTCGTCGCCGGTGATCATGCCCTGGCGGCGCAAAAGACAATCCTCGCGCAGCTCGCCAAGGGAAATATAGGCCATCGTCGCGCGACGACCCAGATCCAGCGCGTCCTGCACCGATTGCTGCGAGACAAGCACCGAACGCGCTTCGGGCGTGTCGGCGATGAAGGGGACGGGCAGGAAATAGCCCTCGCCCCTTGTGCTGCGCGCCAGCGACTGCACCACCTCGAACGGGTTCCAGGCCGAATTCGCGGTCAGAGAGCCCATCAGGCTGATGAAGCGCGCACCCGGCGCGGTGACGCCTGCCATTTGCAGCGTCATCTGCTCCAGCGTGCGCCCCCAGCCGGTGCCGATCACCGCCCGCGGCTCTTCGGCCAGGTGGCGACGCAGATGAGCGGCGGCGGCAGCACCGACTGCGCGGAAGGCGAAAGGCGCGAGGATGCGGTCGGTCTCATCGCCCTTTTCCGGGCCAAGCGCCGGGGTGCAGATGCAGAAATCCAGCCCGTATCGGGTGCGAATCAGCTCCTCCACCGGCAGCAATCCGACATTGGCCGGGTTGATCGTGATGCTCACAAGGCCTGCGTCGCGGGCATCTGACAAGAGTTTGTTGACCCGGGCGCGGGTGGTGTTCAGCCGCTTTGCCGTCGCCTCCTGGTTCAGGCCGCCGATGTAATAAAGCCAGGCCGCCCGCGCCATAAGCACTTCATCTTCCGGCGTTTCCACCATTGCAGCCGCCATTCTCATTCCTCCGCCTCATTCTTGCATCGTGACAAATGTAATCCGTATTGACAACTGTAATCGACTGGCTCAGGCTTAACCTGCCGGAAGAGGACCGGCGTGGAAAACCAGAAACCCGCCCGGCACCAGGTTGCCCCGGGTTATCTGGCTCAGGGAGGATTTGCATATGAAAAACCGGATTTCCGGTATCGGATTCGTTTGCTCTGTCGCAGCGTTGCTTGCCGGTGCCACTGCGGCGCAGGCGCTGGACATCGTGATGGTGAATTCGAACGCCGCCGCGCAGTCGGATCAGCGCACCAAAGCCGGGTTCGAGGCCTGGATCGCCGAGAATGGCAAGTCGGACTGGAATGTCAGCTATCTCGACAGCGGCGGCTCGGGCGAGGCAACGGCGACCAATATCCAGGACGCGGCCAATCGCGGCGTTGACGCCATCGTGGTGACCATGGCCGATCTGCGCGCCAGCCGCGCGGCGCTGGATGCTGCCAAAGCCGCCAATATCCCGGTTTTCGCCGTGGATTCCGGTTTTGTCGACGGCGTTGTGGTCGATGTGACGACGAATAACTGGGCGATGTCTTCGGATGTCTCGGTCTATTTGCTCGACCAGCTGAAGGGCGAAGGCAATCTGGTATTCTTCCGCATGGCCGAGCATCACGGCACCCGCAAACGCGGCGATGTGATGGAGGTGGTGCTGAAGGAATATCCCGGCGTGAAGGTGCTGGCCGAGCATAACATCAACTACACCGCCTTCTTCGAGGATACCGCCCGCACGATGGAAGACTTTGCGGCGCGCTTCGGCACCGATATCGACGCGGTCTGGGCGCCCTGGGATGAACCTGCCCAGGCGGTGGTCAACTCGCTGAACGCGGCTGGTCTGACCGATGTGAAGGTGATCGGCATTGACGGCCACCCGGCAGCGATTGCCGAGGTCTGCAAACCCGACAGCCAGCTGATTGCCACCGTGGCCCAGCCCTTTGAAGAGATGGGCGCCCAGGTCGCGGCATGGATCGACGCCATCGTGGTCGAAGGCAAGCCCGCTGCCGAGGTGATCCCTTCGGAAATCGTCTATCTCGACGCGCCGCTGATCACCAAGAAGAACTGCCAGGACTTCCTGTGATCACGAACCTCCTCTGATCCGGGTCATCCCCTGATCTGAGACTGTATCGGGGCCGCGCGGGCGGGGCACTCCCCTCCGCCCGCGCGGCCCCGTCCGGCTTTCTCCCCGTCCGCAACCCCTGTCATCGAAGGTCACCGAATGGATATCCGGCTTACCGATATCGTGATGCAGTTTCCCGGCACCCGCGCGCTGGATGGCGTCAGTGTCACCTTCCGGGATGACGAGGTGCATGGGCTGATCGGCGAGAACGGCGCTGGTAAATCGACGCTGGTGAATGTGCTGGGCGGCAGCCTGACGCCGACGACCGGCCAGGTGGTGATTGGCGGGCGGCCGGTGCGGCTTGGCTCGCCGCATGGGGCGCTGACCCATGGCATCGCCCATGTCAGTCAGGAGGGCAATCTGGTCTCGGGCCTGACCGGGGCCGAGAATATCCTGCTGGGTCACGAGCCGCGCCTCGGCGGTGCGCTGATCCGCACCCGGGCACTGCGCCGGCAGGCGGCGGATCTGCTGCGCGAATGGTTTCCCCGCGTTTCCATCGACCTGTCGCGCCCGGTGGGCGATCTGCCGATGGCCGAGCGCAAGGTGATCGAGATCGTGCGGGCGCTGCGCGGCAACCCAAAAATCGTCATCCTCGACGAGCCGACCGCGACGCTGCCCGCGCGCGAGAAAGAACAGCTCTGGCAGATCATCCGCAGCCTGCCGAAACGCGGTGTCGGTGTGGTGCTGATCAGCCATTTCCTCTCGGAAATCAAAGCCCTGTCCGACACGATCACCGTGTTGCGCGACGGGCGCCACATCTGCACCGAACCCGCCGCCAGCCTCAGCGAGGAAAAGCTGGTCGAGCTGATGCTGCGCCGCACCGGCGGTGCCGCGCTCAAGGCCAAAACCACCGCGAGCGAGGCGCAGGGTCCGGTGGTGCTGATGCTGCGAGGCTGGCATGTCGGCGCGGTCGAGGTGCCGGACTTCACCCTGCGCGCCGGTGAGATCGTAGGGCTGATCGGGCTGACCGGCGCCGGCCATTTCGGCTTTGCCCGCTCGCTGCACAATTCGGCCGGTGCCCGCGCTGCACGGATGGAGGTGGCGGGGAAGGCCATCGCTCCGGGGCGCCCGGCGCAGATGCAGGCGGCGGGGGTGGCGCTCGTCCCCGATCACCGGATGGAATATGCGCTGATCGGCGAATGGACGCTGCGCGAGAACCTCGCAATGGTGCATCCCGAACAGGGCAGCATCGGTGCCGGCATCCTGTCGCCCCGGCGCGAAGAGGCAGAGGCGGGCCGCGTCATGCGGCTGATGAATGTCAAAGCCCACAGCTCTGGTCAGCTGCTGAAAGAGCTGTCTGGCGGCAATAAACAGAAGATCTCGATCGGGAAATGGCTTTATGGCGCGGGTGAGCGCTACCGGGTGATGATCTTCATCGAGCCGACCGAGGGCGTCGATATCGGCGCCAAGACCGAGATCTATGCCGAGATGCGCCGCCTTGCGGCCACAGGGGTCGGGATCATCATCGCCTCTTCCGACCTTCTTGAAATCGAATCCGTGGCGCATCGCGTCATCCCCTTTGCCAATCAGCGGCCCGGCCCGGAAATCCCGCAGGAGCGGTTCTCCGAGGCCATTTTCATCGCCGCCATGTCAGGAACCGCAGCATGAGCGAGATCGCCACCTCCCCGCAGATCGACCGGGTTTTCGGCCTTGTCCGCAAGGATCACATCCAGCGTTATTCGACCCTGGTGGTGCTGGCTCTGATGGTGCTGGGCTTCAGCCTGTTTGTTGGCCGCTTTCTGACTTCGCAGAATGTGATGAACATCGCGCAGCAGATTTCCATGCTGACCATCGTGGGCGCCGGGCTGACCTTTGGCTTTGCCGCGCGTGAGATGGATCTCTCGGTGGGCTTTACCGTGGGGCTGGCGGGGGTGCTGGTGCCCCTGTTGCTGGTCGGCGGCACGCCTTTGCCGCTTGCGCTGCTGGCGGGGCTTGGGGCGGGGCTTCTGGTCGGGCTTTGCAATGCGTTTTTCGTCACCGTGATCGGTATTCCGTCTCTGATCGCGACGCTGGCGGCGGGCTCGATCCTGTTCGGGATCAACTTCCTGATGACCGGCGGGCGCGCGATCTATGGCGGGCTGCCCGACAGCTATCTCTGGCTGGGCCAGGGGCGGCTTCTGGGCATTCCGGTGCTGGCCTGGTTCATGCTGGGCGCGGTGGCTGTGGCCTGGTTCGTGATGGAGCGCACCATTTTTGGCCGCTACATCTATGCCGTCGGCGGCAACCAGAAAGCGGCGGAACTTTCGGGCGTCCAGGTGCGCCGCTACCGCGCCGCCTCGCTGGTCGTCTGCTCGCTTTTCGCCGTCGTGGCGGGGATGCTGCTGGCGGCACGGCTGGGATCGGGCCAGCCCAATGCGGGTGAACGTTACCTGCTGGATGGTCTGGCCACGGTCTTCATCGGCATGACCATGCTGCGCCCGGGTACGGCCACGGTTCTGGGCACCTTCTTCGGGGCGCTCTTCATCGGGATCATCAATAACGGCCTCAACCTGATGGGAATGGACACCTATATCCAGTCCATCGTGAAGGGCGCCATCATTCTCGTCGCGGTCGCGGTCGTCTCGCGCAGCACGAAACTCAACCTCCTGTAAAGATTGGAATAAGGCGATGACCAAGCCCGTGGCTCACACGCCGGCGCCCAGGCCGAATACGGATCTGACCAGCCATTACCGCATGATGCTGCGCATCCGCACCTTTGAGGAACGGGTGGGCGAGCTCTTTGTGCGCGGCCAGTCGGCAGGCTCGATGCTGCACCTTTCGATCGGCGAGGAAAGCGCCGCCGCCGGTGTCTGCGCCGCGATGGTCGAGGGCGACACTTTCACCACCCATCACCGCGGCCACGGCATCTTTCTCGCCCGCGGCGCCGATCCGAACCGGATGATGGCGGAAATCGGCGGTAAAGAGGCGGGCTACTGCCACGGTAAAGGCGGCTCGATGCATATCGCCGATATGGGGCTGGGGCATCTGGGTGCGAACGCCATTGTCGGCGGCGGCATCCCGGCAGTGGTCGGCGCGGGGCTTGCGGCGCGGCACCATGGCAGCGGCAAGATCTCGGCCGCGTTCTTCGGCGACGGCGCCACCGGCCAGGGCATCCTGTATGAGAGCATGAACATGGCGGCCCTCTGGAGCCTGCCCTGCCTCTTCGTCTGCATCAACAACCAGTATGGCATGGGCACAAGGATCGACCAGGCCACCGCCAACCCGGAGATCCACGAACGCGCCCGGGCCTTCGGGCTGGTGGGCGAACGGGTGGACGGGCTGGATGTCGAGGCGGTTTCCGAAGCCGCCGACCGCCTGGTCGCGGGCGTCCGCCAGGGCAAACCCGCCTTCCTGATGATCGACTGCTACCGCTTCTACGGCCATGCCCGCAAAGACAAATCCCCCTACCGCGACCCGGCGGAAGAGGAACAGGGTCGCCAGAAGGACCCGGTCGCCTTCGCCCGCGCCGCTCTCCTGGAACGCGGCCTTGCGACCGAGGCCGAGCTGACCGCGCTGGAAACCGAGGTCGGCGCCGAGATGGATGCGACCATCGACTTCACCATCGCGCAGAAAGAGCCGCCGCTCTCGACCATGTTCCGCGATGTCTATGCCCCCGAAGAGCCCGAGCCCGAGCCGGTGCGCACCCGCATCGACCGCGTTCTGGCCCGGGACTGAGGAGAATATACGATGGCACTCCAGGAACTTACCTACCGCGACGCCCTGCGCCAGGCGCTGATCGACGCGATGCGCGAAAACCCCGATGTGGTGATCATGGGCGAAGAGGTCGGCCGTTACGGCGGCGCCTATGCCGTGACCAAGGATCTGATCAAGGAATTCGGCGGCGAGCGGGTGATCGACACCCCGATTTCCGAACCCGCGATCATCGGGGCCGCCGTTGGCGCCGCGATGGCCGGTCTGCGCCCGGTGGCGGAACTGATGTATGTCGATTTCATCGGCATGACGATGGACCAGCTGGGCAACCAGGCCGCGAAGATCCGCTATATGTTCGGCGGCCAGATCGGTGTGCCGATGGTTCTGCGCACACAGGGCGGCACCGGTCGCTCGGCTGGAGCCCAGCACAGCCAGAGCCTTGAGGCCTATGTGATGCACACCCCCGGCCTGCGTCTGGCCATGCCCGCGACCGTGGCCGATGCCTACCACCTGTTGCGCCAGGCGCTGACCAAGCCCGATCCGGTCGTCTTCATCGAGCACAAGGCGCTCTATACGATGAAGGAGACGGTCGATCTGGACGCCCCCGCCCTGCCCTGGGGCACCTCGGCCGTGCGGCGCGAGGGCAAGGATCTGGTGATCGTCACCTATTCTCGCCAGCTGCACTATGCGCTGGAGGCCGCGAAGAAACTGGCGGCTCAGGGGATCGAGGCGACGGTGATCGACCTGCGCACCCTGAACCCGCTGGACTTCGACCCGATCCGCGAGGCGGTCAGCCGCATCGGCCGCGCGATGGTGGTGTCCGAAGGCGTGATGACCGCCGGTGTCGCCGCCGAGTTGTCGGCCCGGATCACCGAGGAATGCTTCGACTATCTCGAAGACCCGGTTGTGCGGGTCGCGGGTGAGGATATCCCGATCTCCGTCTCAACCGCGCTGGAAACCGGTTCGGTGCCGGGCGCACAGCTGATCTATGAGACCGGGCTGAAAATGCTCGGGAAGGTGCCGGCATGACTGGCCTCAGTAAGACGGGCCTCAGTGAGACGGGCCTGACCCTCACGATGCCCCGTCTCGGCGAGACGATGGAAGAGGGGCTGATCGTCGGCTGGATGGTGGCGCCTGGCGAGCGTTTCAGGCGCGGCCAGCCGATCCTTGAGCTGGAGACCGATAAGACCGTGGTGGAATTCCCCGCGCTTGGCGATGGGGTGATCGACGAGACGCTGGCAGGCCCGGGCGACCGGATTGCGGTCGGCAGCCCCATCGCCCGCGCGACGGTTGCAGTGGCGGCGGAATGGGCCGAGCTGTCGGGCGATGCGCCCGAAACCGGGCCAGTGCCGGCCCTCCCCGCTGCGACGGCTGGCCCGTCGATCCTTCGCATGCCGCGTCTGGGCGAGACGATGGAGGAGGGGGTGATCGTCGGCTGGATGGTGGCCGAGGGTGCCACTTACGCCCGGGGCGACGCGATCCTTGAGATCGAGACCGACAAGACCGTGGCCGAAGTGCCGGCGCTTTACGATGGCCGCCTGCTGCGGGCTCTGGCACAGCCGGGCGAGAAGCTTCCGGTCGGTGCCCCCATCGCCGAGGTCGAGGGCGAGGTCGAGCCTTTTGTCGGCGGGGAAACGCCCGCGCCCATCCCGGTTGCCGCCGCGCCTGTGGTTGCCGTCACGACCCGGGCCGAGGGCGAGAAACTGCGCGCAACGCCGCTGGCCCGCCGCCTCGCGCGGCAAAAAGGCCTGGCGCTGGAGGCTCTGACCGGCACCGGTCGCCGGGGCCGGATCGAACGGGCCGATGTTGAAAGGGCGGGCACCGTCACCCTTGCCGTCACCGCCGGTGAGGCGGGTCTGGACCTGCCCGGCGGCCGGCTGGTTTACAGCGTGACCGGCCAGGGCGGCGAGACCTTCCTGCTGATCCACGGCTTTGCCGGCGAACGCTCGGCATGGGCGCAGCTGACGGCGGCGATTGCGCGGGCGGGGCACATTGCCGTGGTGCCGGACCTGCCGGGTCATGGCGCCACCACGCTCGCCGCGCCTGACAGCGGCGCGCTGGCCGATGCGGTGACGCGGCTGGCCGGAACGCTGCCGGGGCGGCTGACGCTTGTGGGCCACAGCCTTGGTGCCGCCGTCGCGGTGATCGCTGCCGGCCGGCTTGGCGCAAAGGTCGCGCGGCTGGTGCTGCTGACCCCGGCGGGCTGCGGGCCGGAAATCGGTGCGGAATTCGTGCATGGTATGGCCGGGGCCGGAACTGCGGGCGAGGTCTCGCATCTTTTGCGGCTTCTTGGTCCGAATGGCGGCGCGCTGTCAGAGGCAGTGCTGGCGCAGATGGCGGGTGAGATGGCGAAGGGCAGGCTGATCGCTCTGGCACAGGGCCTTGCGACCGTTTCGGGCCGGCAGCGGATCGACATTCTGCGCCCGCTTGCGCAGCTTGCGGGTGAAATCCCGGTCACGGCTGTCTTTGGTATCGAAGACCGGATCGTTGCCGCCAGTGATGCGTTGAACCTGCCCGGCCGGGTCGCGGCGCATTTCCTGCCCACCGGCCATATGCCGCAATGGGATGCCCCGCGTGAGGTGGCCGATCTGATCCTGAAAGGGGGCCGCGATGGCTGAGACGAAAGAGAAACTCGCGGCGGCAAAGGCCCGGCTTGGGGCCTTCGCCAAAACCGCGCCCGCGCTGATGCAGGGCTTCGGCGCGATCAGCCGTCAGGCCACCACGCCGGGCCAGTTCTCGGCGGCGCAGAAAGAGCTGATGGCGGTGGCGGTTGCCGTGGCGAAAGGCTGCGAGGATTGCATCCTTTACCACCTTGATGCCGCGCGAAAGCATGGCGCTGACGAGGCCGCCCTGGTCGAAGCGCTGGAGGTTGCGGTCGAAATGGGCGGTGGCCCGGCGATCATGTACGCGGCAAAAGCGCTTGACGCGTTTCGTGCGCTGAGCTGAGGGAATTGCACCGGGGGAGCGGTGCGAAGGGGAGGAAAGATGGGCTATTACCTGACCGCCGATGGCGGCACCGAAAGCCTCAGGGCGCGGATCTACGATCTTTCGGGCAAGTGCCTCGGCCAGAAGGCGGTGGCTTACGAGACCCGTTTCGCCCCCGGCGCAAGGGCCGAGCAGAATCCGGAAGACTGGTGGGCGGCGCTGGTTTCCGCCACGGCGGGCGCCATTGCCGAGGCCGGGATCGACGCCGCCGAGGTCGAGGCGATGTGCTTTGCCACCACCTGCTGCACCGTGGTGGCGCTGGACCGCGATGGCCGCGCACTGCGCCCCGCTTTGATGTGGATGGATGTGCGCGCCCATGCCGAGGCGGATGCGGTTCTCGCCACCGGCGACGCGGCTCTGGCGATCAACGGGGCCGGTCAGGGGCCGGTCTCGGCCGAATGGATGATCCCCAAATCGCTCTGGCTGAAGCGCAATGAACCCGCGGTCTATGACGCCGCGACGACGATCTGCGAATACCAGGATTTCCTCGTGCTGCGCCTGACCGGCGAGCGTTGTGCCAGCCTCGATAATGCGGGGCTCAGATGGCACTATTCCAGCCGCAATGGCGGTTGGGCGACGGGAATCCTCGCCTCGCTGGGGCTTGAGGATCTGGCGCAGAAATGGCCCTCCCGGGTGGTGGCTCCGGGCGAGGTCGTCGGCACGCTGACAGTGGCGGCGGCCAATGCACTTGGGCTGAAAACCTCGGTGAAAGTGGTGCAGGGCGGCGCCGATGCGCTGATCGGGATGATCGGGCTTGGCGTCGCGCAGCCGGGTCAGCTGGCGCTGATCACCGGGTCGTCGCATCTGCAATTCGGGGTGACCGAGGCGCCGCTGCATGCGCCGGGCGTCTGGGGCGCCTATCCCGATATCGTCTATCCGGGGCGCTGGATCGTCGAGGGCGGCCAGACCTCGACCGGGTCGGTGATCAACTGGCTCAGGCGGTTCTGCGGTGGCAATCTCGATCTGACCGAGCTGAACCAGAAGGCGGCAGCGCTGGAGCCCGGCGCTGACGGGCTGATCGTCCAGGACCATTTCCAGGGCAACCGCACCCCCTATACCGACCCGCTGTCGCGCGGCGCGATTGTGGGGCTGACGCTGGCGCATGAGCCGCATCACGTCTTCCGCGCCATCATGGAGGGGATCGGGTTCGGCACCCGCGCCATTCTCGATGCGTTCAAAGCGGGCGGCTATAATTCAACCGAGATTACCGTGGGCGGCGGCGCGACAGCCTCGCGCCTGTGGATGCAGATCCATGCCGATACTGCCGGGCTGCCGGTCCGGATCCCGGCCTCGCCCGATGCGCCTTCGACCGGATCGGCGGTGCTGGCGGCGCATGGCGCGGGGCGGTTTGCCTCGATTGACGAGGGGATCGCCGCCATGGTGCGCCCGGGCCAAAGCATCGAGCCGGATCCGAAGAACACCGCCCGCTATGCGGAACTTTATCAACATTACCTGGCGCTTTATCCGGCGCTGAAAGGGGCACTCGCATGATCCGCGAATTCGATCTCTCGGGCCGGCTGGCTGTGGTCACCGGCGGCGCGGCGGGGATTGGCCGGGCGATTTCCGAGGTGCTGGCCGAGGCGGGCGCGAAAGTGGTCATCGCCGACCGCAACCCCGATGCCGCCCATGCGCTGGCGAGTGAGCTGGATGCGATTCCGCTGGCGCTCGACGTGACCGATCCGGAGGCGGCCGAGGCCGCAGCGGCGCGGCTTGCGGCAGAGCATGGCCCGGCGATGATCCTCGTCAACAATGCCGGCATCGTGCAGAACGGCCCGGCGCTGGAGATCGACATTGCCGACTGGCAGCGGGTCATCGACGTCGATCTGAACGGTGTCTTCTACACCGCCCGTGCCTTTGGCCGCCATATGGTGGCGGCGGGTAAGGGGGCGGTGGTCAACACCTCCTCGATGGCCGCCGAGATCGTCGTCCATCCGCAGCCGCAGATCGCCTATAACGCCGCCAAGGCCGGGGTGAATATGATCACCAAGTCTCTGGCCGTCGAATGGGCGGGCAAGGTTCGCGTCAATGCGGTGGCGCCGGGCTATACCGCGACGGAGCTGACGCTACTGGGACGGTCAAAACCCGAATGGTTCAACACCTGGCTGGCCGGGATTCCGATGGGCCGTCTGGCGACCCCGCGCGAGATCGCGCTGGCGGTGGCGTTCCTTGCCTCCGACGCCGCCAGCTACATCACCGGCACCGTCCTGACCGTGGACGGCGGCTATACCGCACTCTGACAGGGAAGATTGATATGAGCGGAAATGGCAGGATCGCGCTGGTCACCGGCGCCAGTCGGGGCATCGGGCGGGCGATTGCGCTTGGCCTCGCAGCGCGCGGCTTTGACCTGGCGCTGAATGATATCGAGGCGCAGGGAGCGGCTCTGAAGGAAACGGCGGATGAGGCACGCGCCATGGGCCGCCGGGTCGAGGAGCTTTACGCCGATGTCTCGGACAAGGCGCAGGTCCAGGCGATGGTGGCGGATGCCGTGGCGCGGCTTGGCACCGTTCATGCGGTGGTCAACAATGCGGGCATCCTGCGGGCGTCCGATGTCGAACACTGCCCCGAGGATTACTGGGATTCCGTGATGGATGTGAATGCCAAGGGCACCTTCCTTGTCATCCAGGCGCTGCTGCCGGTGATGAAGGCGCAGGGTTACGGGCGGATCTGCAACATCTCGTCCATCGGTGGCAAACATGGCGCGCCGGAACAGGCGCATTACTCGGCCTCGAAAGCCGCCGTCATGGGCTTTACCCGCGTGCTGGCGCAAGAGGTCGGACCGCTTGGCATCACCGCGAATTGCATTTGCCCCGGCATCATCCTGACCGATATGGGGCGGGTGAACCTGGACGATCCGGCGATCAGCAATGCCTGGAAGGCGAAAACCGCCATGGCCCGCATCGGCGCACCCGAGGATGTGGCGGGGCCGGTGGCGTTCTTCTGCTCGGATGACAGCGCTTTTGTCACCGGCCAGACGCTGAATGTCGATGGCGGGATCGTTCTCAGCTGATCAGGGCAGACGGAAGGGGCCGCTACATTCCGAAAGCGGTGCGCGCCCTTTCCAGCGCCTCTTCCACCATCCAGCCGCGCAGCGCGGCCCTGGACCTTATCGGGAGCGGTTGAGACATAGACGGTTTCCACAACCGAGCCATCGGCGGCGGGGACCTGGGCATGCCCGAACAGGATCTCCCCCATGGTATCGGCCGCCTGCCAGCTGAGCGCGCCGAAACGGCCATAGGGGGTGACGCCCAGCCGGCGCTGGATCGCCCGGGTGACTGCTTCGTCCTGATAATGGAACCAAAGGACCAGGTCAGGCCTTTCCGACTCAAACCCGCCGCAACAGGCGAGGAGCAACAGCCCGAGATCGGTCAGCGCATCGGTGTCAAGCGTACCATGATAGCGATCCGTCGAGGACAGTTCCGACAGCCTGGTCGCGGCGGTGCAGCGGGTCGCCATATCCGTGGCGGCCGATGCTTTCGACAGGAGAAAGCCGATGGTGGCGCGGGTGGCGAATTCGGCGTCCGCATCCTTCATCTCACTCGGCAGCTTCGGCCCGTTGATCAGCGTATTTGCGCTCCAGAAACGCGCGGTGGCCGAGCCTGCCCTGGTCGCCCGTTGCCGCAGCCAGTCCAGGTCCTCGTCGGTCGCATGGTGCCAGGCTTCCTTTGTCAGCGGGAAATGGTCATCAAGCGTCGCGACCAGTTCGTCCGAGGTGTCGAGATGCTGTCGAACGGTCAGGCACTCCGGCGCCTCCCCGGCGCAAACCGCTTTGTCGGGAAGCCCGGCCAGCGCCGACTTTGCCATAAATCCCGCCGGATCAATGGCGGCGGCGCGCAGCAGGATCCGCTGCCGCCTGTCATCACAGCCCCCGCGCTCACGGGTCATCAGCAGGGCTATTTGCGTAAGATAAGTCGGGCTGCCTTCGGTCAGGGCATGGTCGGGGATGGTTTCACTGCGGTCGCGGCACTATTGCGCCAGATCACCACAATAGGCGTCGAACTGCGCACTGAGGCCAGGGAACTCTGCGTCGAGCCAGCTGTTCAGGCCCGGCGCGGTCTGATCCACCGCCACCCGCCAGGCCGGCAAAAGCGCAGCAAAGTGCGCAGGATTTCCATGGCTTTCGTCCATCAGCAGCGCGAACCATTTCTGGCCGGCGGCAGATACCGCTTTGTCGGGCGTGTGTCCGGCGGCGCCGATGTGGTCACGCCTGAGGGTCAGATCGACCCTTTCGACGTGGTCAGCCTGGCGCAGTGTGACGGCGACAGCCCGCTGCTGGTGGATCTGCTGATCGACCTGACGCAGCTGGATAAGGGCATGGGTCTTTATGTCGAGGCTGGCAATCGCGGGATGCGGCCGGTGCTGATGATCGAAAGGCGGATCGGCCATGACCCGGTGCCGCTGGAGCCCGGGCCGATTGATCGCGCGCTGGCGCGGTATCTGACATTGCTGGCAGGTCTCGCGCTGGTCTTTTTGCAGCTTTTGTCTGTTCCCGGTGCCCGATCCGGGGCGGCCCCAACCGCCCCCGCTGAACCGCCCGCCGCATCACCCCGGTTGCCCGAGTCTCAGGCTCACCCTTTGGCGCCGCCCGATCCGCCCCCTCTTGCCCCCCCAGGACGCCGCGCAACCGGAGCCTGATCCGCCCGGGAATGAGCATCCTGTGGGCGCGCCGCTTTCCGCCCCGGAGCAGAATCCTGCAGCCGCCAGATAAGGGACGCGTGCGGTTACGGCGCGCCGCCGGGCTGGCCGCGATAACCGAGATTGGCCGAGATCCGCGCCGCTGCCGTCTTGATGCCGGCTATATGCTCCTGATCGGGTGCTGGCCCGAGGAACTGGATGGAATCAACCATCGTCACCGCGCCCACATAAGAGCCGAGCGCATCGAAGATCGGCGCCGACAGCGCGTTCAGCCCCACCATCGTCTCATTCGGGGCCACCGCCCAGCCCTGACGGCGCACCATCTCGATCTCGGCGCGCAGCTGTTCGGGGTCGAGGATCGTATAGGCGGTGTGTTTCTCGAGCGCGGAATCGCAGATCCGGGGCAAGAGCAGCTGATCGCCAAAGGCCAGACAGACCTTGCCCTGGGCGCTGCCATGCAGGCTCAGCAGCGAGCCGGGCTTGACGCTGATCTCGATATCCGAGCGGCTGGCGATCAGCAGCAGCACCCGCATGCCGCCGGGCTCACGCTGGCTGACGGTCACCGCATGGCCCAGCTGGTCGCGCAGGTCGCGGGCGATGAAGCGCGCGGCCGAGGCCAGTTCGAAGTTCTCGCCCACGGCCTGGCCAAGCGCCATCAGCCGCGCGCTGATACCGTAGCGTTCGGTATCGGCATCGCGCAGCAGATAGCCGGCCGATACCAGGGTCTGCAAATGCCGGTAGATCCGGCTTTTGGTGGTGCCGAACTGGCGGGCCAGCTCGGACACGCCGACAGAGGCCTGAGCCTGGACGATGAATTCCAGGATATGCAGCGCGAATTCGACCGCCTGGATGGTGCCGCCGCGGCTGGCTGCCCCATCGCGGCCTGCCTTCTCGCTGTCCTCATTGCCGTCGCGCATCTTAGCCACCCTTACACTGATCCCGGTCGCGTCCCTGTCAGGTTGGCCCCTGTCAGGTTGGCATCGGATAGTCATCTGCATTCAGCACCCAACCGGGCTGATTCGAGAAATCCTCGCGCGGTGGCGCGAAAATGTCGATCAGCTGGTTCACGCCCTGACCGACCCCGCGCGATGTATGGATCGCAGGGGCGGGAATCACGGTCAGCGAGGGCGCATGGCACAGCGGATGCCGGTCTTCGCGCCAGTCGTTCATATTCACCGTCCAGGGCCAGCGCATGTGATGGACGAAGCTGCCCTCCAGCGCCAGTGAGCCCTGTTCGAAATCGTCATGGTGATGCGGCGAAAGCCGGGTGATGTCGCGCGGCCCGACCTGCGGGTCGATGATATTGATCATCAGGGTCGAGCAGCGAAAGATCCGCCCGAACCGCCCCGGCTGCGGCGCCACATCAAGGCTGTAGCTGCGGATGCGCCAGCCGTCTTTCGGCGCGGGCCAGGGCTGCCAGGCCGGGATCTGCGGCCTGCGGGTCACGAAGGATGCGGCATTCGAGGCAAGCGCCGACAGGTCATTCTGAACGCAGGAGAAAACCCGCTGAACCTTGCCACCCACGGGCAGACCGACCCGGCTGTCGCCCGGCGGAATGAAGACCAGCGAATGGCCCGGAACCTCTGCCCGTTCACCCCCGGCGGTGATGATCGCCGGCGTGTCGGGCGAGAACAGGATCAGCGCATATTCGTCGGGCTGGGCGCTGCGCTCAAGCACGGCGCCGGGCTGTGTCTCACTATGGGCGACGAGGAAATTCTGCCCCCGGGTGATCCAGGTTCTGGTGCCCGGGGCTTCGATCTGCGGCGCAGTCTCGCAGAACAGGCCGAGATCGGCATCGGCAAAGCCGGCGCCCGCTGCCGTCGCGGCTGCAGCCGGTTTGCCGGTGAGTTTGCTGCGCGGATCGGTTGTGTCATACATTTTGGCGCCTCTTAACGTTTCGTATAACAGAACGAATGCTTCATTAAATGTCAATCCTCCGCGCAATGAGTCGCGATCTGTCTGATAATCCGTGTAAATAGACTGATTCAGTCGCTACAAAGAATTATCTTGACATATTTCAGAACAGATAATCTATTTTTGCATCAAGTGTTCTGCACTACGAAACGGGAGGATAGTTATGCTGAACCGCCGCCAGATGCTCGCCATGTCGGGCTCGATGGCCGTTGCCATGTCTGCACCATCCATCCTGCGCGCCGCGCAGGTCGATATGATGCTGGCCCATGCTTCGGCCGAGTTGCATCCCAACCACATCTTCGCGCTGGAATTCCAGAAGGCGCTGGAGACGCTGGCGCCCGGTGCCTTCAATATCCGGATTTTCCCCAACCGCCAGCTCGGCGATGACAAGCAGCTGCTGGAATCCACCATCTCGGGCGCGATCCAGCTGTCCACCTGTTCCGGCGTGCTGTTCCCGATGGTGACGGGCAAGACGGCGCTGAATGCCTGGCAGCTGCCTTTCCTGGTGCGCGATTACGATCATATGGAGAAAATGGCGCTCAGCGATATCGGCGCGCAGATCCTTGCGGATCTGGATGATACCGGCATTGTCGGGCTGGGCACAGTCGATATCGGGCAGCGCAACTTCCTGTCGACGACAAAGCCGGTGCTGAGCCTTGCCGATTTCACCGGGCTCAAGACCCGCATCGTGCCGGTGCCGCTGCATAAGGAAATCTGGGAGAAGCTGGGGACCGCCCCCATCGGCCTGCCTTACGGCGAGGTTTACGGTGCGCTGGAGACCGGTGTTCTGGACGCGCTTGAGATCAACGTCTCTTCGATCCTTGGTGAAAACCTGTGGGAGGTGGGCAAGCAGTTCACCCTGACCGGGCATTACCCCTGGCATGCGGTGATGGCGGTGAACAAGCCGGTCTTCGACGGTCTGCCGGCTGAACTGCAACAGGCGATGCGCCAGGCCGGCCGCGATGCGATCCCGCCGACCATGCTCTATGCCAAAACGCAGGACCTGGAAGGCCGCGATGCGCTGCGGGCCAAGGGGGTCGAGATCCATGAGCTGACCGATCTGGCAGAGATGCGCATGCTGGTAGAGCCCCTCGTGTCCGAATGGTCGGCCAAATCCCCGCTGATTGCGGAATTCATCAGGGTCGCGCAGGCGACGACCTGATTTCCTGGCCGCGCGGCATCAGCCCGATCGCTGTCACCCTTCCTGAACTGCGGGCCGCCCGGGTGGCCCGCATCCCCTGAACCCATCGGAAACTGCCCATGAACCCTTCTGCTTCGCCGCCCGCCGGCGGGGCCCCGGCAGCTGCAGTCCTGCGGCTGTGGTCGGGGTATGTCACGGCGCTGAAAGTCTTTGCCGGTGTCTCGATGCTGGTCGTCGTCGTGGTGATGGTCGCCCAGGTCGCGGCGCGCTATCTCTTTGGCGGCTCGATCATCTGGGCCGAAGAGCTGTGCCGCTATATCCTGATCTGGCAGACCTTCCTGCTGATCGGCCTTGCATATCACCAGGGCGAGCTGGTGGCGCTGGATCTGCTGAGCCACCGGCTGTCACGCGGCATGCTGCTTGTGTTGCGGCTGGTGATCTCGCTGCCGGTCTGGCTGTTCCTGTGGCTGATGGTCGACCATGGCCTGACCTATGCCAGCCGCTTTACCGGGCAAAGCATCCCCGCCGTTGATTTCATCTGGCAAAGCCTTACCGGCCAGCCGGCCAGTCTGCCGGTTTTCTGGGTCTATGTCGCGGTGCCGGTCGGGTGCGGGCTTTTGCTGGTGCATCTCATCGGCAGCTTTGGCCATGATCTCTGGGCCTTTGCGACCGGCAGGCCGGACCCGCATGCGAAATCCGTGATTGCCCCCCTTTCCGCTGCCAATCCTGAAGAGGGACAGCCATGATCAGCTTTCTGGGTATCTTCATCGTTCTGCTGGTGCTGGGGATTCCGATTTCGCTGGCGCTTGGCGCGGGCGGGATCCTGTATCTCTGGCTCACCGATAACTGGATGCTGGTCCAGGCCATGCCGCAACGGATGCTTGCGGGCGTCGATCAGTTCGTGCTGCTGACCATTCCGCTGTTTCTGCTGGCCGGAGCGCTGATGAATCTGGGCGGGCTGTCGAGCCGGATGATCGGTTTCGCCAATGCGCTGATCGGGCATTACAAGGGCGGTATTTCGCTGGTCACCGTGCTGGCCTCTGTCCTGTTTGCCGGCATTTCCGGCAGCGCCATTGCCCAGGCCTCGGCCATCGGGTCGCTGATGATCCCGGCGATGGACAAGCAGGGCATTCCCAAAGCCTATGGCGGCGCGCTGGTGGCGATGTCTTCGGTCATCGACCCGCTGATCCCGCCCTCGATCACCATGATCATCTTCGGTGTGCTGTCGGGTGTTTCCATCGCGCAGCTTTTCATCGCGGGCATCGTGCCGGGGGTCCTGCTGGGCATCGCGCTGCTGGTCTATGCCGCCTGGCAGGCCCACCGCCATAATTACCCCGCCATGCCGCGCGCCAACTGGACCGCGCGCGGCCAGGCGCTGGTGGCCGCCCTGCCCGCGCTGATGCTGCCGGTGATCATTGTCGGCGGCGTCAAATCCGGCATCTTCACCATGACGGAATCCGCCGCCGTGGCTGTCGCCTATGCGCTGATCGTCGGCGCGCTGCATCGCGAATTGTCGATGAAGAAGATCTGGGAGGCGCTTGTCTTCACCTCGATCGCCACCTCGGGCCTGCTGTTTATCCTCGCCATGGCCTCGATCGTCGCATTCGCCCTGACGGTCGAACAGGTTCCGACCAAATTCGCCGAAAGCCTGCTGTCGATTTCCGACAACAAGCTGGTGGTGCTGCTGCTGATCAATGTCATGCTGCTGATCCTTGGCAAATTCCTTGAGCCGATCTCGGTGATGATCATCACCATGCCGATCCTGCTGAAGGTCGCCACGATGATCGAGATGGACCTGGTGCAGTTCGGCGTGATGGTGACGCTGAATGTGGTGATCGGGATGGTGACGCCACCGGTCGGGGTCTGTCTCTTTGTGGTTTGCGCGATCTCGGGGGCCTCGCTGGGCGCGGTATCAAAAGCGGTCTTCCCGATGTTCCTGATCTGCCTCGCACTTCTCGCCGCCATCGCGCTGATCCCGCCGATTACCCTGGCGCTGCCGCAGCTGATGATGCCCACGCCGTAATGGGAAGAAAGGACAAGACATGACCGACACCCCCGCTTTTCGCAGCCGCCTGCTGGCCGGCGAACCCCTGATCGGCACATTCTGCAAATTCCCGATCCCGCATGCGGTGGAGCTTCTGGGCGGGCTGGGTTTTGACTTCGTCGTGCTGGACGAGGAACATGCGCCATGGGACCGGGTGACCATCGACACCGCCTTGCTGGGCGCGCGGGCTGCGGGTATCGCGGGCCTCGTGCGGGTCTCGGACCCGGTGGCCTCGCGTATCCTGTCGGTGCTGGATGACGGGGCGGCCGGAGTGCTGGTCCCGCATGTCTCCTCGGCGGAAAAGGCGCGGGAAATGGCTGCCGCCTGCCGGTATCGCGGCGGCAAACGAGGCTTTTCCAACACCACCCGCGCCGGCGCTTTTGGTGGCCTCGGCCTGTGGGACCATGTGGAAAAGCACGATGCCGAAACCGTTTTCATCGCCATGATCGAAGATCCCGGGGCGCTGGACGATCTGGACGGAATCCTTTCGACCCCCGGGCTGGATGCCGCGTTCATCGGCCGGGGCGACCTGACCGTCGCCATGGGCGCCAGCGGCATGGAAGCGCCCGAGATCATCGAGGCCTGCACCCGCATCATGGAAGCCGCCAAACGGCACGGCAAACCCGTTGCCATCATGTCCGGCGGCACCGAAGACACAGGCCGTTACCGTGAAATGGGGGCCTCTGTCTTTATCACCTCCTCTGATCAGGGCTTTCTGCGCGTGGGCGCGGCAAAGGCCCTTGCCGATGTGCGCAAAGGCGCAAACTGAAAGGACCAATCATGGCCGACGTGACTTCCCCCCTGCCCACCATCGTTGCGCTGCCCGAGATGACGGCCGAGCGCACCGCCCATGTCGCCCGCCTGCTGCAAGGCGCGGTTGACCTGCATTGCCATTCCGGCCCCGCCGCCATGCCCCGCATCCTGGGCCATACCGAGGCGATGCAAGCGGCCGAAGAGGCGGGCTTCGATGTGCTGCTCTACAAGGATCACTATTATCCCGGCATGAACCATGTCGCGGTGCTGAACGATGTTTTCCCCGACAAAAAGATCAGGCTTTACTCCGGCGTCGCGCTGAACAATGCGCTTGGCGGCATCAACCCCTATGCGGTCGAACATTGCGTGGCGCTTGGCGGTCAGATCGTCTGGATGCCGACCTTCTCGGCGAAAAACCATATCGAGGCCTATGCCGCCAAAAGCTTTCCGAAAACCGCGCGCCCCATGATGCCGCCGGTGCCGCTGTCGGGGGTCGATGCCAATGGAAGGCTGACCGATGATCTGCTGAAATGCCTCGACCTGATCGCGGGCGGCAATATCATTCTTGCGGGCGGCCATTTGCCAGTGACCGAACAGCTTCTGATGTTCGAAGAGGCGAAAAAGCGCGGCGTTCAGAAGATGATGGTGAACCATCCGACCTATCTGATCGGCTGCTCGGATGACGATATTCGTGCGCTGGTCGCGATGGGTGTCTATATGGAACATTCGATCTGCATGTTCATTCCCAGCCGGGCAAGACAGCACATCACCGCCGATCTGGTGCATCTGATCGACCTTGCAGGGCCGGAGATGACCATTCTCGGATCCGATCTCGGCCTGACCCAGGCGCCAAAGCCGGTCGATGGGTTCCGCATGATCGTCTCGGATCTGATCGACGCCGGCGTGCCGGATACGGTGATCCGCCAGGTCGTGGGCGGTTCCGCCAAAGCTTTGCTGGCAAAGGGGGTCTGATCCATGGCGGCACCTGCAAAGAAGGTCATCATCACCTGTGCCGTGACGGGGGGTATCCATACGCCATCGATGTCACCGCATCTGCCGGTCACTGCGGAAGAGATCGCCGATGCCGCCATCGGCGCGGCCGAGGCGGGGGCGGCGATCATCCATCTCCATGCCCGCAACCCCGAAGATGGGCGCCCTGACCAGAGCCCGGCTTTGTTCGAGCCCTTCCTCAGGGTTATCCGCCAGCGCTCGGATGCGGTGCTGAACCTCACGACCGGCGGCGCTCCGACCATGACGGTCGGGGAACGGATGCAGCCGGTGGCGAGGTTCGCGCCCGAAGTCGCCTCGCTGAATATGGGGTCGATGAATTTCGGCCTCTATCCGATGCTGGGCCGCTTCAAAGACTTCCGCCACGACTGGGAGCCGGCCTATCTGGAATCGACCCGCGACCGGGTGTTCAAAAACACCTTTGCCGATATCGAGACCATCCTGAAGATCGGCGCCGATAACGGCACCCGCTTCGAGGTGGAATGCTATGACACCGCGCATCTTTATACACTGGCGCATTTCGCCGACCGGGGCCTGATCAAACCGCCCTTCTTCGTGCAATCGGTATTCGGCATCCTGGGCGGCATCGGCACCCATCCCGAGGATGTCGCCCATATGCGCCGCACCGCCGAGCGGCTGTTCGGCACCGATTATCACTGGTCGGTGCTGGGTGCGGGCCGGGCGCAGCTGCCGGTCATCACCATGGCCGCCGCCATGGGGGGCAATATCCGTGTGGGCCTGGAGGATTCGCTCTGGGCCGGGCCGGGGCGGCTGGCAGAAAGCAATGCCGAACAGGTCACCCGCGCGCGCGCGATCCTTGAGGGGCTGGGCCTGCAGATCGCCACCCCCGCCGAGGCGCGCGCGATGCTGGGCCTGAAGGGCGGCGATCAGGTGGGTTTCTGATGGGGGGCACAGCCAAATCGGTGCTGATCGTCACCGCCCATCCCGAACCCGCCTCGTTCAACCAGGCGCTCAGCACCCGCGCGGCTTCGGCTTTGCGGGCGGCGGGGCATCAGGTCGTGTTGTCCGACCTTTGCGCCGAGGGGTTTGACCCGGCGGCGGGCTGGCATGATTTCACCGCCGCCGCCGATCCCGACCGGTTTCACTATCAGTCCGAACAGGCCAATGCCTGCCGGAATGCCGGCTTCGCCCCCGAGATCGCCCGCGAACAGGCCCGGCTGGAGGCGGCGGATCTGCTGATCCTGCAATTCCCGCTCTGGTGGGGCGGCCCGCCGGCCATCCTGAAAGGCTGGATCGACCGGGTGATGGCTTACGGCTTTGCCTATGTCGACGGTGCCCGGTTCGGCACCGGCCTGTTCCGCGGGCGCCGCGCGGTGCTTTCCGTCACCACCGGCGGCACCCCGGCCCGTTTCGCCCCCGATGGCGTCTATGGCCCGATCGACGCGATCCTGCGCCCGATCAGCCGGCTGGCGCTGGACTATATGGGCTTCGAGGTGGCGCCGCCCTTTGTCAGCCATGGCGTGCCCCGCATCTCCGCCGAAGACCGAGCGGCGCTGCTTGAGGCATGGGCGGCAAAGGTGACGGCGCTGGCCGCGCTTGATCCGCCCCCGGGTGAGCGCCCCGCCGACCCTCTCTCGCTGGTGCCCGAGGGCGCCTGGTCCCGTGCCTGATGGAAAACCACCCTGGAAAGACCGCAAGATGAGTGACAGCCCCCATGTCCATTGCCGTATTGAGGGTTGTGCCGGCCGCATCACGCTGACCCGGCCGCAGGCGCTGAACGCGCTGACGCATGCGATGGTGCAGGTGATCGACGCCGCCCTGATCGCCTGGGCCGATGACCCTGCCGTCACCCGGATCGTGATCGACGCCGCAGGGGCACGCGCCTTCTGCGCTGGCGGCGATGTGGCCGCCGTCTGGCGCGCAGGCATGGCCGGAGACGCGCAGGCGGGGCGCAGCTTCTGGCGCGATGAATACCGGATGAATGCGCGGCTGGCAGACTATCCGAAGCCGGTCATCTCGTTCATGCAGGGTTTTGTCATGGGCGGCGGTGTCGGCCTTGGCTGCCATGTCAGGGCGCGCATCATTGGCCTTTCGACACGGATGGCGATGCCCGAATGCAATATCGGGCTGATCCCCGATGTGGGCGGCACCCTGCTGTTGTCGCGGGCGCCGGGGCATCTCGGCGCCTTTCTCGCGCTGACCGCCACGCGGATGGGGCCGGGTGATGCGCTTTACGCCGGTTTCGCCGATCATGTGATCGCCGGGGCCGAATGGCCCGCGCTGATCGCGGCGCTTTGCGACGGGGCGGCGCCCGGCATCCTTGCAGAGGCCGCCCTGCCCGCCTCTGACAGCCCGCTTGCGGCCCAGGCGGATCAGATCGACATGGCACTGTCGGGGCAGGATGCCGAAGCCGCCCGCCTCGCTTTGCTTGCGACCGGCGCCGGCTGGGCGGATGAGGCGGCGGCGGCCATCGCGCGCAATTCGCCCTTGTCGATGGCCGCATCGCTGGCGCTTTTGCGCGGCTTTCCGGCAGGGGCCGGTATCCGGACCGCCCTGCGCGACGAATACCGTTTCACCTGGCGCGCGGCCGATCCAGGGGCAACCGATCTTGGCGAAGGCGTCCGCGCCCAGCTGATCGACAAGGATCGCCGCCCGGTCTGGCGCCACGCCCCGGGCGCGGTGCCGGCGGAAGAGGTCGCCGCACTGCTCGCCCCGCTTGGCGAGGCCGAGCTGACTTTGCCCTGACCCCTCAGCCCCGCCGCTGTGGCTCTTCAGCCGCCACCGGGCCAAGCACCTCCCAAAGGTCGCCCGGGCCGGGATTGGCGGTGTCCGATTTGCCACCGAAATGGGTCATAATCCCCCAGACCGCGTTCAGCGCCGTCTGCACCGCCCCCTCGACCCAGGCCGGCGTCCAGCTGATGCCATCGCCCGCGAGGAAGATCCCGCGCTGGCCTTGCGGCATATCGGCCTGCATGAAATGGCCATACATCCGCAGATTATAGCGGTAATGCCCCGGAAGCGCGCCCTTGAAAGCGCCAAGGAAATTGTCATCCGCCTCCCAGCTGACGCAGATCGGATTGCCGCGGATATGGCTGCGGATATCGACGCCGGGATAGATCCGCTCCAGCGCCGAAAGCGCCAGTTCGACCCGCTTTTCCGGCCCGTAAGGCAGCACTTTCAGCGCATCGGTCATCCAGCTGTAAGACAGGCAGATCACCGCCGGCCGGTCGGAGCCATTGTCGAAGAAATAGGTGCCGCGCGTGTTGCGGTCGGTCAGCGTCATCGACAGAAGCGGGCGGCCGTCGGGGCCCGCATCCTTCCAGAAGGGCCGGTCAACCATGACAAAGGTTTTTGCCGCCTGCATATAGCGGGTGCGGTCCAGCGCCATCCAGAGCTTCTGGTCGAACAGCGCCTCATCCACCGCGACCGAAGTGGTCAGCAAATGGCTCTGACAGGTGACCAGAACCGCCGGATACTCGCGCGCCACCCCCCATTGATCGGTGACGGTGAAGCCAGCCCCGGCGCCGCGCGCGATCCGCACAGCCCGCCCCAGCGTCGCGCCGCCATTCAGCCCGGCCAGCGTGGTGCCCCCGGGCCAATGCGCCGGGTTCGCGGGTTGTTGCCAGAGCCGGTGCAGCACCCCCTCGACACCCCCCACGATATAGCGCTGATGGTCATCCAGTTCGAGCAGGTTGACGCGCAGGATCTCAAGCATCGAATTGGGGAAATCGCTGTCCCAGCCGCCGGTGCCGAACCCGACCTGGCCGAAGACCTCGCGATGGCGGAAGCCAAGCGCCTGGAACGCGCTGGACGATGTGACGAAATCGTAGAATGTCCGCTCATCCCATTTCGCGACCAGCGGATCCCACAGCGCCTTGAGCCGTACCACATCGCGGTTGCGGACCGCCTCGGTCAGAGCCTGGAAATCGGCATGTTCCTCAAGCGCGGCGCGGTAGGCGGCGGCGACCTCATGGTAAAGCTGCGGCAGATCGTCGAGGCTGCGGGCGAAATGCGTCTCGCCCTCGATATCAATCACCGTCGAGCCGGCGGCCTCGGTCAGCGGGTTCGGAAAGGGGCGGCTTTCGACGCCCAGCAGATCGACATAATGGTAAAAGGCGCGCGACGAGACCGGGAACCGCATGCCGCCCAGCTCGGCGATGACATCATCGGTGCCCTCGAACAGCTCTGACCGCAACCGGCCGCCGAATTTGCCGGATTCGTAGATCTCGGGGTGCAGGCCCAGCTTCATCAGCTCATAGCCCGCGATGATGCCCGCGGCCCCTGCCCCGATCACAGCGACCTTCTCGCCAAGCCGCGCCGCCGGGATGGCACCCAGCCCGGCCGGATGGGTCAGCCAGTCATCATAGGCGAAGGGGAAATCCGGGCCAAAGGCGGTTACAGGCTTGTCAGAGGTCATGGTCACCGGGTTTTCTGGCTGATGATTTGCAGAGTGTAGCAAACTGGGGCAGGCTTGGGCGAGAGTAACGGGCAGGAGGCCCCGGATGAAGCTGGCACTCTGGCAGGCGACGCCTGGCAATGGAAACATTGAGGCGGTTTTTTCGGCGATTTGTACGCAGCTGCGGGCGGCTGCGGCGGCGGGGGCACGGCTTTTGCTGGTGCCAGAGCTGATCCTGCCGGGCTATAACCGCCCCGATCTGCATCAAAGCCTCGCGCAGCCACTGGACGGAGACTGGGTCACCAGGCTTCGCGCAGAGGCGGCCAGGCAGGGCTGCGGTCTCTGTTTCGGCTGGGCCGAGCGCGACGGTGACAGGGTCTATAATGCGGCCACCACCATCGGCCCCGATGGCGCTGTGCTGGCGCATTATCGCAAGATCCAGCTCTTCGGCCCGATGGAGCGGAGCTCGTTTCTTCCCGGTGACACGCTTTGTCCGGTCTTCAGCCTTGAGGGGCGGCGGCTGGCGATGCTGATCTGCTATGATGTTGAATTCCCACAGCATGCCGGGGCGCTGGCGCGCGCGGGCGTCGGGCTGATCCTTGTTCCAACCGCCAATCCGGCCGGGTTCGAACATGTGCAGCGCATCCTGGTGCCGGCCCGCGCCTCTGAAGGGAATTGCACTGTCGCCTATGCCAATCTTGTCGGCCCCGAGGGGGATCTGACCTTTGGCGGCCTGTCGGTGATTGCCGGGCCGGACGGTCAGCCGCTGGCCAGTGCCGGCGCGAGAGGAGAGGCCCTGCTGATCGTCGATCTGGCCGCGGCGGATCTGGTGCCAGTGGCGTTGCGATCCGAACAGGCGGTGGATTACCGGCCCGCCCGGGGGCCGGCATAAAGCGCCGCTATTGCCCGAACAGCGCGATCAGCCCATCGGCCAGCGCGCCGCGCCAGATCACATAATCATGGCCGCCGGCATATTCGCGCCAAAGCGCGGTATTCCCCTTCATCCGCAAAGTGTCGCGCAAGATGCGAGAAGTCTCCAGGATGCCGGCAGTCGCCTCGCGCCCGGTCTCGAATGTCCCGGCCGACAGGAAGAACCGCAGCGGCAGCGGCGGGGCAGCGGCGATCCTGGCCGCCACAAAGGGCGTGCCGTCGGTATCTGCGCCTTCGGGCGCCCACCAGAACGAGCCCGACATTGAAAGGACATTGCCGAAAGCCTCGGGATGGCGCATCGCCACCCAGGCCGAGGCAAGGCCGCCATAGCTGGCTCCGGCCAGCACGGTGCGGGCGGGGTCGTGGCGCAGACCGGTGCGGGTCAGCACTTCGGGCAAGAGCTCGCGTGCCAGGGCATCGGCGAAAGCGTCATTCCCCGGCAATTCGCGCGAGCGGGTTTCGGTGTCGATCGAGGGGATCAGCACCGCCACCACCGGCGGCAACCGCCCCTCGCGGGTCAGCGTCTCCAGCATCTGCGGCGCCTGTATCTCGCTCAGCGCCTTTTCACCGTCAAAAAGGAACAAAAGCACCGCCTGCGGGTCGGAGGGGTCCAGCCCGCGCGGATGGCTGATGGTGATCTCGCGGCTGTTCCCCAGCTGCGTGCTTGCAAAGGTAAAGCTGGTGATCAGCGGATCGGCATCCGGGGCCGGGGGCGTCCCGGGCTGCTCGGGCGCGGCCGCAAGGGCAATGGTCGATTCCAGCGCGAAACGGTCCGGTGCATTGCCGGGCGCCGGGTTCAGGTTCAGCGGATCGACCTGCGCCGTCGCCAGCAGCGCGCCGCGCCGGGTGCGGGGCGTGCCGGGAATATCGGGTACATCCGGCGCCAGCTGATAGGCGAGGCGGGTGGCCGGGGGCACTTTGAAACTGGCGAACCAGACATCGCTTTCCGCCAGACGCGCAAGCCAGATATGGTCATTGGCAGGCCCGCCCAGCAGCCGCACATTGCGCGAGGCGCCGCGCCAAAGAAAGGTCATCACGCTCTGCCCGTCAATGGTCTCGACCAGCGGCGTGCCCTGGGCCGCGACCTCCTGCCAGAAGGCCTCGGCAGAGCCTCCGGCGGCCAGATGATCGGCCAGCGCTTCGATGCGGGGGCTGAGATAGGCGGCAGGCGCCGGCTGTTGGTCCGCCGGCGTCACGCGGGCGTCGATCTGCACCCGGGCAGTGCCGCTGCCGCTGATCCGCAGCAAAAGCCCCTCGCTTTCCGAGACGATCTGAAACCGCGTCCTGCCGGTCGCCGCCTCGGCGATGCGGCGGAAATGGCTGCCATCGGGGAACAGAAGATCGGCGGTCAGGGCGGCGCCACTGCCCTGGATCTCGCCCGCGATATAATCGCCCGGGCTGGCGGTGATACGGTAAACGCCCGCCCCCCCCGCCAGCGGCGCGGTCACCGGAATTCCGGTTTCCAGCAGCGGCCCGGACAGGTCTTCAGCCCGGGTGTTTCCCGGGCCGAAGACAGTGACGGCGATAAGGAACGAGGCAAGCAGGCCCCGCCCCATTCTGACCCCGCAGCTTACCATTGGTAATCAAGGCCCAGCGTCACCACCCGCTCGTTGCCGACGAAACAGGCATAACGACCGGCGCAGGAGGCGGCATAGAACTCATCCGCCAGGTTCGAGACGTTCAGCTGCGCCCTCAGCCCCTCGTAACGGCTGTCCAGCTGCCCGACATCATAGCCCACCGCCAGGTCGATCAGCGTCACGCCGGGCGCATTCCAGGAATTGGTGCGGTCATAGCTCTTGCCGATATAGCGCAGGCCAAGCGCCAGATCCCAGCCATTGTCGAATTCATACTTGCCCCAGAGCGAGGCCTGATGCACCGGAACCCGGTCATTGCGCAGCCCGATCTCGCTGGCATTGGTGGATTTATGGATGCGCGAGTCATTATAGGAATAGGCACCGATCAGCGAGAAAGCGTCGCTGACGCGGCCCTGGGCCTCAAGCTCGAACCCCCGGCTGCGGACCTCGCCGACCTGCTCGAAACGGCTGGGCGAGGTGCCCGGCACCGCTTTCAGCACATTAAGCTGGCGCAGATCGTAAAGCGCCGCAGTCACCGAAAGCGTCTCATCGCTGTTGACCCATTTCAGGCCGATCTCGACCTGTTCGCCCTCGGTCGGTTTGAACGCATCCTCGCCGGCCAGCGGCACCTGGGTCACCGGCTCGAACGAGGTAGAATAGCTGGCATAGGTGGCGAAACCATTGCCCCATTCGTATAGCGCACCAAGGCGACCGGACAGCGCTTCGGCATCGAAACTGGTGGTGGCGCCGGCCAGATTGTTGACCGCGCTGTTTTCGGCCCAGTCATAGCGCAGCCCGGCCTGGACATGCAGCCCGCCCCAGGTGATCTGGTCCTGGAGGTAAAGGCCCTGCTGGCGCACCCGGCTGAGGGTGTCGCTGGTGCCGCGCGGGGCACCGATGGTGCCGATCGCGCCGGAACTGGGATCAGTCCAGTCGATCGGGGCCACTGCGGCGCCATAGCTGCTGGTCGAATGACCGCGCGTATACTGGATATCAAAGCCCGCAAGCAGCAGATGCTCTGCCGCGCCGGTGGTGAATTTCAGCTCGGCCTGGGTGTCAAGCGAGGCCTGGCGCGTATCCGACCAGCTCTCGGTCACCGTGCGCGAGATCGTGCGGCCATCCGCCGCCAGCGCGCCCCAGACCAGGGTGCGCTGCGTCCATTCCCCGCTTGAGACGCGGCCCTTGCTGCGCAGGGTCAGATTGGGCGAGATCTTGTGTTCCAGCTCGAATCCAAGCGCATAAGAGGTGCGGCTTGAGAGTTCGAAATCCGGGTCGCCAACGAGGAAATCGGCGGGGATGAAGCCATAGGCGGTCGGTGCCACCGTCCCGGCATATTCACGGAAATTGCGGTAACCGGCATCGGGCTCGCGCTGATACATGCCGAAGACAGTCAGCGAGGTGGCATCGGTCGGCGTCCAGCGGAACGAGGGCGCCAGCGACAGGCGCCGGGTCTGCAGCCCCTCTTCCTGGGTATCGGCCTGGGCGGCGATCCCCACCAGCCGCCAGGAAAAGTCGGTGCCCTCGACCGGCCGCGCAAAGTCGAACCGCGCTTCGGCCCGTGATCCGGATCCGGTCGAGAAGCCGATCCGGTTGATCGTGCTGCCATTCGCCTTGCGGGTGGTGCTGTCGATCAGCCCGCCCGGATTGGCCTGGCCGTAAAGCAGCGAGGCCGGCCCTTTCACCGCCGTCACGCTTTCCAGAAGCCAGGTGTCGATCTGCTGCCCCGAACCGCCAAAGGACAGCCCGTCCACATATCGCGGCACATAGCCGAAGCCGCGCATATAGACCTCGTCACTGATATTCGAGGCGCCGCGATATTCCGCAGTGACGCCCGCCGTATAGCGCAGCGCCTGGGCCACCGATTTCGACGACTGATCTGCGATCTGCTCTTCGGTCACCACCGAGACCGAGGCCGGCGTTTCCTCAAGCGGCGTCTCGGTCTTGGTGCCCGCGCGCGATTTTCCGGCCGCATAGCCGCCCGTCGCCTCCAGCACCACCGTCCCGAGATTTTCCGTGGTTTGCCCCTGCGCAACCGGCGCCAGCACGGTCAGTGCGCTGGTCGTCAGCAGAATTCCCATTGCGCGGTGAAGCATCTTGCCGCCTGCCATGAACTGTCCCTTTCGTCCTTCGGCACATCTTCTCCGCCCCCGTTTTGCCGGAGGGGAGAGTTGTTGAGTATTTTACACGATTATTATAGAACTCGGGGCCACTGCTCCATGCGGCAGAGCTTTGACCGGGCGACAATCTTGTTTGGCGGGGCGCCAGGATGGCGGCGCGGCCAGACGCGGAGGACAGAGATGACGGTGTTTCGCTATCCTGGCAATCTGAGGATCGGCGTCATGCATGAAACGGTGAACGGGGTCGAAGACCCTGGCCCGGCCAGGATCACGCCCAAACAGATGCTGCTTCTGATGCTGAACGGCCATCAGCGCTTTCGCGTCAATGAGACCGAGTTCCTGCTCTCGACTGTGATCCCCGGCGATCCCGGCCCCAGGGCGCTTCTGCTGCGGATCGGGGTCGAGGCAGAACTGCAATATCTGGAAAGCTATGGCCAGCCGCTGATCAAGCTGGCGATCACCACCGATCCCGACTGGCTGGATCATGCGGGTGAGGTCAACGGCATGGGGGCGGAGATGCGGCACAGCCCCTCGGGCGGCATCTCCTGGCGGCAATGGCGCCCCGATGCGGCCATGCTGGCGCTGGCCCAGGCAATCGCCGATGACCACCGGGGCGGCAGCTATTACGCGCATCGGCCCGGCCATGGCAATCTGGTGCTGATGTCGCGCGGGATCGAGCTGTACCGCGCCGCGCTGGAGGCGGCGGAGCCCGCACTGGCCGCGCCGCGCCCGGCCGAGGGCGCGCGGCCGGATCCGAAAATCGCGGTGCTGGCGGGCTATATTGCCGGCCATCTGGGCGATCCCGATCTGGGTCCCGAGACGCTGGCCCGCGCCTGCGGCCTCGGGCTGCGCAGTTTGCAACGGCTCTGCCGGCGGCAGCTCGATTGCAGCCCGGGCGAATTCATCCGCGCGCAGCGGCTGGAGGCGGCCTTTGCCGCGCTGAGCCGGGGCAGCGCCAATGTGGCCCAGGCCGCCTTTATCGCCGGCTATTCCAGCCCGGCGAATTTCTCGACCGCCTTCAAGCGCACCTTCGGCGTCACCCCTGCCCGCGCGCAGGAGGGCGGCCGCGCCGGGGCGGGGATGCGCCTCTGACGCAAGACCGCGAGGGCCCGGATGCTGCGACCAAGTGTTTTTCATCCGTTCCGATTTTCATTAAAGAAACGGTATGGTTTCGGTCTTATGATGCACCCCGTTCCAGACTGACCCTGTAAAGAGCCTCTGGCGGCACGTCCTGGCGGAACACTGGGAACAACGAGGACACTCATGGATAAACTCTCTGATCCCGGGGAGCGCGGCCCGGGCGGGCGTCGTTTTGTCTTCTGGCTGCCGGGGGCGCTGATGGTGTTGGCCGGGCTCTGGCTGGCGATGCGAGGCGCTCAGCTGATCTCGCTGGGCGGCAGCTGGTATTACCTGATCGCCGGCGCCGGGCTGGTGGTGGCGGGGGTGCTGAACATCCTCAGGAAACCGGTCGCGATGCTTGTGATGGCGCTGGTCACCCTTGGCACCGTCGCCTGGGCCTTTTGGGAGGCGGGCGCGAATTACTGAGCGCTGGTGCCGCACCTTGCGCCCTTCCTCGTGATGGGGCTGATCGCCGGGCTGATCAATCCGCTGATGACCGGCGGCTGCCGTCTTTCGCGGTGGCGGGCGTATCTGCGCTGGCGCTGGTCTTCGGTGCCTCTGCCGCCTTCCTCGAACATGGCGTGATCACCGCCAGGGCCCGTCCCGGATGCGGTGTCGATGGTCAATGACGGCTCCGTCAACCAGACGCAATATGGCTATGACCTCGATGGCGCACGCTATGCGCCATTTGACCAGATCACCAAAAAGAATGTGTCTGACCTGACAATCGCCTGGCAGGCGCGTACCGGCGCGCTGGCGACCGGCGCCTCCGAGGATCAAAACACCCCGATCCAGGTCGGCGATAAGCTGTATTTACTGCTCGCCCACCTCCGAGATCATCGCCGATGATGTCGATATCGGGCCGCAAAATAGAAGCATCGCGAAGAGCTGAAAAACACCAGAACCGTCTGGAACCGCTGCTGCGGCGTGGCCTTTTACGAGGCGGCGAAGGTCACGAAGGTCTATCCGGCCGAGGGCGAGACCCGTATCGCTCCGGCCCCGGGCGCGCTGTGTTCGCGCCGCATCATCCAGGCCAGGATGGATGCGGACCTGATCGCCTATGATGCCAATACCGGCGCGATCTGCCGCGATTTCGGCCAGGATGGCAAAGTCTCGATGATGGTCGGGATCGGCGATGTGAAATTCGGGCCGCGCTTCTCCTGGGCCTATCCCTCGCAGCCGGCCGTTGTGGGCAATCTGATCGTGGTCGGCGGCTGGGTGTTTGACGGTCGTGCGCTGGACGAGCCCTCGGGCGTGGTGCGAGCCTTCTCGGCAGACACTGATGCGCTGGTCTGTGCCTGGGATCTGGGCAATCCCGCGATTGCGAAACTGCCGCCCGAGGGCGAGGCCTATACCCGATCGACCCCGAATATGTGTACCCATCCGGCGGTGGATGAGGCGCCTGGCCTCGTTTATCTGCCGGATGACAATCAGCAGCCCGATTCTGGGGCGGTGACCGCCCGGCGCTGACGGATAAATATTCCTCGGCGGTGGTGGCGGTCAATCTGGCCACGGGCCGCGACAAATGGCTGTTCCAGACCGCGCATCACGATATCTGGGATTACGATATCGGCTCGCAACGACGCTTTACGACCTGCCTGACGGCACGCCCCCCTTGGTCAGATCACCAGGCGCGGCCAGATCTTCATGTTCTACCGCCGCACCGGCGCGCCGGTCACGGTGGTCGAAGAGCCCCCGGTGCCGCAAGAAGTGGCCTTTGGCGATTATGTCGCGCCCACCCGGCCCTCGTCGTCCGGGATGCCGCTTTCGGCGCAGCGCCCCTGACCGAGGTGGATATGGGGGCACCCCCTTCTTCGATCAGCTTTCCTGCCGCATCGCCTTCAGAAAGCTGAACTACAAGGGGAAATTCACCGCGCCGCAGCTGGAGTCGACGCTGATCTGTCCGGGCTATTATGGCGGTTTCAACCGGGGTTCCGCCGCGCTGGACCGCGCCTCGGGTTACCTCTTCCTCAACGATATCCGCATGCCGCAGGTGGTGACACTGCCCCCTGCCGAAGGCGTTGATTTCGAGGCGCTGAGCTCTGGCCAGGGTGTCGGCTCGACCTGTCCGATGGTGGGGACGCCCTTTGTCATCGACCATGAGACGTTCAACTCGTTCCCCGGCTTGCCCTGCCAGCAACCGCCATGGGGCGTCTTTGCCGCGATCAGCCTGAAAATCCCGGAACTGGTCTGGCAGAAACCCGCCGGCACGCTGGAGGATATCAGCCCTGGCGGCATCCGCCCCGGCCTTGCGGTGCCGATCGGGATGCCGACGCTGTCGGGCGCGGTGGTGACCGGTTCGGGCATCGCCTTCTATGCCGGGACCCAGGACTATTATCTGCGCGCCATCGACATGGCGACGGGTGAAGAGTTGTGGAAAGGCCCGCTGCCGGTCGGCGCCCAGGCCAATCCGATGCGCTATGTGTCGCCGAAAACCGGCAGGCAATATATCATCGTGGTCGCCGGCGGCGCGCGGCAATCCCCTGATCGGGGCGATTATGTGATCGCCTTCGCGCTGCCGGATGCGGGCTGAGGCCAGGCGCACGGACATCCATTCCGCGCCAGCCGGACGGGCGCGGTGGATCCCGGGGATCGGGGCGGGCCGCGTAACGGGGGCAAGATCCTCTGCCGGAATATCCGGCGGCGCCCCGCAGCCGGGTTCCCGATCAAGCGAGGCCAGAAGGATCAGATCCTCGGATACGGCGATCTCAGGCCGGTGGCGGAGCCGCCCCTCCGCGTCGAACAGATGCAGCCCGGCGGGCTGGCGCCGCGCCGGATCGGCCGCGCGTATCACCAGCCGCTCGCCCCGGCCCGCAATCAGCCGCAGCACAAATCGCCAGCCACTGCCCGGCCAGTCGCACCGGACCATAGGCGCCGCGCTCGCTGATCAGGGCATGGCGGCCGGTGGTGGCGCCCGAAACCCGCGCGAATATCGGCATAAGCAGGGTCAGCACCCCGGCCTCCCATTCAGAGAGCGCCGCGCCGCTTGCGGCCAGCCCGGCCAGGCTGCGCCGGGGCCCAGGCGGCGCGATGGCTGCGGCTCTGGCAGGACCAGGGCAATCCCGGCCGGTCTTTTGCATCGCCATAAGGCATTATCCGCGTTCGGTGCCCCAGCCCTGGCGCAAGTCCTGGCCCCAGCCCTGGTAATGCCTCCGGTCAGTATACATCGCGCAGATAGCGCTTCGCACGTTTCAGGCCGTTGGCATAGTCGGTCGCGGCCTCGGGGCCGAGCCCTCCATGGGTGGCGATGATTTCGTGAAGGGCGGTATCCACATCGCGCGCCATCCTGGTCGCATCGCCGCAGACATAGAAACAGCCGCCTTCCTCAAGCCAGGAGAACAGCGCTTTGCCATTTTCCCGCATCCTGGTCTGGACATAGACCTTCTGGGCCTGATCGCGTGAGAAAGCCAGATCCAGCCGGGTCAGCAGGCCCTGCTCTGCCATCCCCGACAATTCGCCATCATAGATGAAGTCGCTCTCGCGGTGCTGATCGCCGAAGAAAAGCCAGTTGCGCCCCTTCGCGCCCCGCGCCCGGCGTTCCTGAAGGAAGGCGCGAAAGGGCGCGATGCCGGTTCCGGGGCCGACCATGATCATCGGCGCCTCATCATCGACGGGCGGGCGGAAGGCCTTGTTCGGCTGCACGAATATCCCCGCCGTCTCACCGGCGCGGTCGGCGAGGAAGGTGGAACAGACGCCGCCATGGGCGCGGCCTTCGGCCCTCCAGCGCACTGACGCGACGGTCAGATGCACCGATCCCGCCGCCTCTTTCGGGCTTGATGAGATCGAATAGGCGCGATGTTGCAGCGGCTTCAGCAGGCCGGTCAGCGTGCCGGCATCCATGCCGCCCTTCGGCAGCATTCTGAGGAGATCCAGCAGGTCGCGATCCCGGAGCCAGGCGTCCAGCGCCTCCCGGTCGCCGCCGGCAAGGACATGGCTCAGCGCCTCGTCATTGGCCCGCGCGCCGATCGCCGCCACCATCTCGCGCGACGGCGTGACGATCTCGAAAGCATCCGTCAGCAAAGTGCCGAACGGGCGGTCCTGGCCCGCAACCAGGGTGTCAGGGCCAGCCCCGACCTGCTCCAGCACCGAAGCCACCAGGCCTGGGTCATTGACCGGCACCACGCCAAGCGCATCGCCAGCCTCATAGCTCAGCCCCGAGGTGCCGAGGTCGAATTCATAATGCCGGATCTCTTTCGACGAGTGCGCGCCCGATAAAAGCCGGTTGACCGCCAGGCGGGCGGCAAAGGGTGCCTTGCGGCTGTAACCCGGCTTTGCCCCGGCCGGGGCGGTGCTTGCCACCAGCGCTTCGGCCTTTCCGCCGATCAGCGGCAGCGTGGCGGCGATCCAGGCATTGGCCGGGGCCTCGAAGTCGATGTCGCAATCGACCCGCTCGGCCATCCGCTGCGCGCCCAGCTGCGCCAGCCTTGTATCCATCAGCTTGCCGGCCTGGCAAAACCCGTCATAGCCGGTATCGCCAAGCGCCAGCACCGCGTAATGCAGCCCCTCCAGCCGGGGCGCGGCGGAAGAGGTCAGCGCGTCCCAAAAGAGCGCGGCGCTGTCGGGCATCTCGCCCTCGCCATAGGTAGAGCAGATCAGGATCGCGTGCCGCATCGCCGCCAGTGCGTCGGGCGTCACATCATCCATTGGCTGCACACGGGCGTCGAACCCCATGGCGCGGGCGCGGGTCGCAACCTCTTCGGCCAGCATTTCGGAATTGCCGGTCTGGGTGCCGTAAAGCACATTCACCAGCGTTTTCGGCCGCGCCCCGACGGCTGGCGCGACGGCGACAGCCCCCATCGCCTGGCGCGAATGCAGACCCGCGAGAAAGCCCGAAAGCCAGGCGCGCTGATCACCGCTGAACGGCGCATCTTCGGGGATATAGGGAAGGCGCATGGGTCTCAGGCTCCGGTCAGATCGGCAAGGGAATTGCGGGCGAAGAGCATCTCGAAAGAGGGGATCTGCCCGAGGATGCGGCGGTTCTTGCGGTCCTGGTCGAGGATCCAGCCATAGGTGCCCGGGCTGTCCATCGAGAGGATATTGCGCAAAGACAGCGCTTCTTTGTAATCGCCCAGCCGTTTGCCGGCGACCAGCGCCGCCAGTTCCGCATCCGCGTAATCGGTCACCGCCGCCCGCGCCTGTTTCAACAGCCGCGTCATCAGCGCGAAATCCTCGGTCAGGATCAGGTTTTTTGCCGCCTTGCGGGCCTCGGGCGTATCGGCATTCGTGCGCAGACGCTGCATCACTATCGCCTGCGCCGCCTCAAGCACCGTCCATTGATTGAGCAGGGCGAACATCTGTTCTGTATCGGTCTCGCCATAACCCGGCACCTGACCGCGCAAGACCGGAACACCCGCGCGCCAGGCCTTTTTCAGCTTGCTGATCTGATGCGAGACCAGCGCCTGACCCAGCTCCTCGATCAGATCCTTGCGCGGTTTTGCCCGCAGGATCTCATCCGCGTCCTGGTATTGCAGCAGCGCGCGCGGCAGGGCCCAGGCAAAGTTCACCTGTTCCTGCGCCCAGTTCGCCAGCAGCCATTCCGCTTTGGCCGAGCCGGTCGCCACATGGTGCCATTCCAGCAATTGCCGCACTGCAAGCGCATGGATCTCTGACGCGTCAGAGCCATCCAGCCGCCCCAGAACCACGGAATCATGGCTGACCCTGGCGCGCAACAGGTCGTAGGGATCATATTGCCAGGCAAAGCCCCCCGACATGCCATTGGCAAAGCCCTTGCCGAAATCGCCAAGGTTCAGCACCGCGCCATTGGTCATGTATTCGACGCCGAAATCGCCGATGCCCTCGACCACCGCCGTCGCACCCGAGTTCCGGACGGCAAACCGGTCGCCGGCCTGACCCTCGACGAAAAGCCGCCCGCCGGTTGCCCCGAACAGCGCGAAATTCCCGATCAGCACATTGCCGCCCGCGCTGTCAGATCCGCCACCGGGGCTTTTCACCACCAGCTCGCCGCCGGATTGCCCCTTGCCGACGCCATCATTGCAGGTTCCGGTATGGGTCATCACCATGCCGTCATTGCAAAACGCGCCGTAGCTTTGGCCCGCAGAACCCTGCGTCGTGATCCGAACCGTGCCGGGGCGCAGATAGCGGCGGCCGCGGTCATCCTTCAGGCTGGCTTTCGGCGCATGGCCCTCATGGTTCAGCATCCGTTCGATATCGACAGCCAGCTGGCCGCCGACCGATTTGTTTCGGTTGTTCAGCACCAGATTGCCGCCAAGGTCGATCTGCATCGCCCCCTCTTCCAGCGCCGGGCGCAACAGGTCGATAAAGGCATCATCCAGCGCGAAATCGCGCGGCATCCGGACCGAGTTTTCGATGTGCAGGCTGGGCACTTCGGTCAGCATCGCGCGCAGATCCAGCTGCCCGACCGAAGCGGGGTGATCCAGCAGATGCAACAGCTCTGCCCGTCCGCGCGCGGCCTCAAGGGACGGCAGACCCAGCGAGGCGAGGATCTCCCGCACCTCATGCGCGATGTTCAGCAGATACTGCGCCAGCGCGCGCGGATCGCCGTCGAACGCCTCGGGGTTCGTGGTCAGACCGGCGGGGCATTTGATATTGCAGTTCTTCGCCATAACGCATTTCAGCATCATCAGCGCCGTGGTGCCGAATTCAAAACTGTCGCCGCCCATCAGCGCCGATTTCACCACATCGGAACCGGTCTGATGCGCACCCGAACAGCGCAGCGTGACCAGATCGCGCAAGCCGTTTGCGCTCAGTGCCTGATGCACCTCGGCAATGCCGATCTCTGCCGCGCGGCCGGTGTATTTCAGCGAGGTGACCGAGGCCGCGCCGGTGCCGCCGGTATTCCCGGCGACATTGATCACATCGGCCCCCGCCTTGGCGACGCCGACCGCAATCGTGCCGATCCCTTCCGAGGAAACCAGCTTCACCACCACCCGCACCCGCGCGGATTTGGCGTCATGGATCAGCTGCGCCAGATCCTCGATCGAGTAAGTATCATGATGCGGCGGCGGCGAGACCAGCTCCACCCCCGGCGTGCCGCCCCGCGCGGCGGCGATCTCGACGGTGACCTTCGGCGCGGGCAGCTGGCCGCCCTCGCCGGGCTTCGCGCCCTGGCCGATCTTGATCTCGATCTCTTCCAGTTGCGGATCGGCAAGGTAGCCCGCCCAGACCCCGAAACGGCCAGAGGCAAACTGCTTTATCTTCGAGCCGCGAATGGTGCCATAGCGCGAGATATGCTCGCCCCCCTCGCCGCAATTCGACATGCCGCCGACCATATTGGTGCCATGCGCCACCGCCTCATGCGCGGTCGCAACCAGCGCGCCATGCGACATCGCACCTGATGCCAGTTTCGGCGTGATCTGATGCGCGGGCTGCACCTGATCCAGCGCAATCGCCTCGGGCGCAGGCCGCAGCCGCGACAGCCAGCTTTGCGCCTCGCCCGTCGCCTCGATCATCAGCGCAGTGCCTTCCAGCCAGTGGCCGGTGATTTCGGGCCCGAAACGCTGGATCAGGCTTTGCGACAAGGCATCCAGCCGCGCAAAGTCCGGTATGCCGGTCAGGCCCAGCCGGAACCGTCCCGCGCTCAGATCGGCGCAATACACGCCCCGCACGAGGAAGCTGTTATTCCCCTTGCGATTGAACTTCTTCATCTCGCGCCGGAAATCCCCGGGCGAGGCCGCGCGGGTCACATCGGCCGGAAAGGCCAGCACGTCGCGCAAAGCCGCCGGGCGGCGGGCGCGCTCCTCGGCCATCATCCGCGAAAAGCTGCGATAGCCCGGCGTCACCCGGAAGGCGTCGATCCGCTCCGGCGTCAGCCGGTCGAAACTGGTATTGGTATAGCCCTCATCCGAGATGCCGAACGCATCCTCCAGCCGGTTCAGCGTCATCAGCCGCAGAGGATCAACCTCTTCCGTGCCCTGGGGCTGGCTGATTGCCTCTTCCGTCATGTCGACGAAACCGCGCACGGCGGTGGTGCCGTAACTGTGGCCCGCGCCCTCGGCCCGTTCCTTGAACAGACCCAGCAGCGGGATGTCATCCTCGCGCGACACATGCAGCGCGCGGGCATGCCAGTCGGCCACGGCCTGGGCCACCACGTCAAAGGTCACGCCCCCCACCGGGGTTTTCACATTAGGGAAATAGCGGCGAAACACCGGATCATTGGTGTCGAGGAAATTCGGCTCGAAAAACTCGCCGCCGGAATAGCTTTCCACCGTGCAAAGCCCGACCTTGCCCATGGTCTTCATCAGCGCCTTCTCGGCAGCTTTGGCGAATTTTTTGAAGGCCTTATCGGCCTCAGCGCCATATTTCTCCTCGGCGCGGAACTGGACGCCCAGCGGGTAAACCGCCGCCGCCCCGAACCCGAGCGCGCAGGCGATGTGATGGGAGCTGGAGATCTGGCCGGATTCGACGATCAGCGAAACGCGGAGGCGCAGCCCCTCCTCGATCAGGCGCTGGTTGATGGCCGAGACCATCAGCGTCATCGGGATCGCGGCGCGGCCCGAGCTGACATGCCGGTCCGAGAGGATCGCGATGCCGCCCTGCGCGCCGGCAAAGCCCGCGACTTCGCCCGCGATACGGTCGATGGCGCCGGTCAGCGCCTGCTGATTGACCTTTGCATCGCCAAGGACCGGCTCATAAAGCATCTCGAACCGCGCGACCGGCGTCGCCGCCTGTTCGCGGATTTTCAGCATATCGAGATGCGAGAGGATCGGCGTATCGACCACGATCTGCGGCGCGACCTGGCCGCCGAGACCCGGCTTTGCGCCAAACGCCACACGCAAAGTCATCCCATCCGCTTCCCGGATGCTGTCCAGCGGCGGGTTGGTGACCTGGGCAAAGCGCTGGCTGAAATACTTCGCCACGCCGCCTTCGTTATCCGACAAGGCGTTGATCGCATTGCCATATCCCATTGCCGAGACCTTCTCGGCCCCGGTTGCCAGCATCGGGTCCATCAGGAAGCGGAAGCTCTCCTGGTTGTGGCTATAGGCGACGTAACGGGCATGGCGGTTCAGATCGCCGGAATAGCGCAGCGGGCTGCCCTGACGCTCGGCCGGAACCTCGGGCAGATCGGCCAGACGGGTGCGGGCCGAGGTCAGGAGTTCGGTATAATCGCGCCGCGCCGCCAGCATCTCCAGCGCCTCATGGGTGCCAAAAGCGCGCCGCCCGGCGTGGTCATAATAGAGCATCCCGCCCGCCTCGATCCGCCCGCGCGCCAGCACGCTGTCGGGGGCAAAGGCGATCTGCCCGGCCTCGGACATCACGGCGAGGTAATCGGCGGTCTCCACCACCCGCAGCGGGCGCAGGCCCAGCCGGTCCAGCCGCGCGCCGATGATCTGGCCATCGCCGAAGATCAGCGCAGCGGGGCCGTCATTCTTCTCCTCATAGAGCGAGAAATATTCCAGCATCGCCCGCACCTGCGGCGAAAGCGTGTCGTCATTCTCCCAGGCCGGCGGCATCATCGAGACGACGGCGGTGACGAGGTCCAGCCCGTCCTCCACCACGCGGGCCTGCAGCGTCTGATCCAGCCGGCAGCTGTCCGACTGGCCTTTCGGGCGGGTGATATTGCTGTTTTTCGCCCGCGCGACGGCAGCCTCGGACAGGCGGTTCTTCTTGTCGGTGTTCAGCTCGCCATTATGCGCCATGAAGCGGAAGGGCTGCGCCATCGAGGGATGCGGGTCGGTATTGGTGGAAAACCGCGTGTGGAAATACAGGGTGTGGACGCCATGCGAGGGGTCCATCAGATCCAGAAAATACGGCACGATTTCATCGGAATTGAGCCGCCCCTTCAGCACCTGCATCCTGGCCGAAAGCGACAAGGGGTAAAGCCCCGCCAGCGCGGGGTCGGTATAGGCCTCCGCCTCGATCGCCAGCAGCGCGCGGTGGATGCGCAGATCAAGGCCCGCGCCGCGCAGACCCTCCGGCGCGGCAAAGACCCATTGCCGGATCGCCTGCTGGCAGCGCAAAGCCGCCGGACGCAGCACCGCATTGTTCACCGGCACGTCGCGCAGCAGCAGAGTGCCGAGGCCCTGGGCGTTCAGCGCCTCTCCGATGAGGTTTTCCGCCCGGGCCTGCTGTGCGGTCTCATCGGGCAGGAAGAAGTTCCCGACGCCGAACGCCCCGGGTTCCAGCGCCGCGCCCGTCAGCGCTGAAAAGAAGCCGAGCGACAGATCCACCGACACGCCGGCGCCGTCGCCCACCCCTTCGGCCGACATGCCCCCGCGATGGGGCACGGCACAAAGCGCCTCATGGCCGAGGGTCAGAATCTCATGGGTCTGAAGGCCGTCCTTGCGGGTCAGAAACCCGACGCCACAGCTGCTTTTGTCGGGATCGCGGTCATAAAGCCCGATTTGCGCCGGTTCCTGGTTCATTCGCGTCATCCCCCTGCCGCCATGGTCGAGATCGCCCAAAAGTCCTGGCAAACGGCTCCGGACAGGCGACGGGCCCGGGCGTGTCTGGCGGAGATCGTTGGGACGATCCGGCTGGGGTTCTCGGTGCCCTGAGGCACATGGATGGGTGGCGCGAATCGGAAAACCGGGTCCGAACGCGCATATAGGTCCTATATACTGCCTTAATTTTACCGATCAACAGATTTATTGAGTGGGTCTGCCCATAAATTCAGGATAATATGGCCGGATCGGATTTAATTATGGCCTCATATCTTACCGCCTGGTGACCAAAAGATCACCGCCGCCGCCGCTAGTGGCTGGATTCGTAGGGTTCAGATGGGCTCGCACAGGTCTCCGACCCGATCAGGGACCCGGATCGCCGGACGTCAGCCCGGAAACCGTTGCCAAAGCACCGTCCGGATGCCGGCGGGCACCGCGATCTCCGCATAGCCGCATTATCGGTATTATGAGATTTTACAGAGATATGCGCACAGAAACCGCGAAACCAGCCCGGAGCACAATCGGAGCATCCCGGCAAAGCTGTCCGGGGCATGGCTCTGACCGGATCGCTGCGATTGCCCTGTCCGCATCGCTGAACAGCCTGCCCATATCCGCGCATCCACCCGGAGGAGCACCCCATGACAGATAAGGCTCCCGGTCAGGACGCCGCAGCCCCCCTCCCCTGCGGCCACGGGTCATCAGCCGCCTGCCCTGCGGGATCTCGCTGAGCGGACGCGGACCTATGCCGAGGCGGCGAGTGCGGCCAATACCCGAAAGGCCTATGCGGAACTCTGTTGCACAAATCACCTGCTGACCGGACTTTCTCTTTCCCGGGACAGACTTAGCCCACGACTTCAGTGAGAGGTATGCCGGGCGCCGTGAAGCCGTTCCGGACGGCGACACGGACCTGGAACTCGGCCACCTGACGGTCGAAATCCCGCGCCATGAGGCGCTGACCCAGCAGTTTCACACAGTTCATCTTCGTTTCTGCGCGGCTCCGGCGGTGATAGCCGCTCCATCGTCGCCAGATGGTCCTGCCGAAGCGCCGTGATGCGCGCAGGGCCTCGTTGCGGGCGATCGAGCCGGAGGTGTCGGGCCTCCGGGGCCTGGCGTTCTTTCGGGGAGGGATGATCGCGGTGGCACCTCGGGCGGCGATGGCACCATGGCATTTTCGGGTGTCGAAGGCACCGTCGGCGGTGACGCTGCCGATCTCCTGATCGGGCGGGATCTGGTCGGGCAGTTCGGGCAGCATGGGTGCGTCACCGACGTCGCCTGTGGTGAACCCGGCCGCCCGGATCTCCACTGTTTTCTCGTCAATTCCGATGTGGATCTTACGCCAGACGCGCCGTTTCGGGCCGCCGTGCTTGTGGGCCGTTCCATTCGCCTTCGACCTTGATTCCGGTGCTGTCGATCAGCAGGTGCAGCGGCCCTTGCGATCCGCGATACGGGATGTTGACCTTCAGGGTCTTCTGGCGCCGCGACAGCGTGCTGAAGTTCGGCACCGCCCAGTCAAGGCCGATCAGACGCAAAAGGCTCTCGACGAACCCTGTCGTTTGCCGCAGCGCCATGCCGGACAGCACCTTCATCGTCAGGCAGGTCTGGGATGGCGGTATCGCTGTAGTCCGCCTGCCGTCCACGCTTCCCCGTCGGTGCAGCCTCCCAGGTCATGGCGGGGGCGTACCAAATCGTCAGCGAGCCGCGACGCTTCAGCGCTGTGTTATATGCGGGCCGGTTCCTGGTCTTGTAGGCGGGTGTGGGTCGGATCATGCCGACCAGCTGTCACGCTGGATTCACAACATGAAACCCTCGTCAGATTTATGCAACAGAGCCGCTGAACGGTATAAATCCAAGAATCTATCTTACCTGGCTATTTGATCGTCTTGCTCAGAAGCCACGCCTCTCAATTATGCATCTTCTGCTGCCGTTGCACGGACATGAAGGGCGCCATGGATTGATCCTTCCGGCAGATCTCGGGCCCTGGGAGAGCAAGGCCCTAAAGCTCGTTGAGAAGTCACGTAATCGGGCAGCATGATTCTATGGCGCCGGCTTCTCAGACCGGCGCCATTTCGCCTTTCGGGACGACCGGCAACGTGAGAAGGTTTATCAAGAGACGCTTGATGCTTCGCTTACCGAAGACCAGGCTATCCAGGCTGCGGTTTCCGACATCTTTGACGCCCTCATCTCCACCATGGCCGATACAAGCCTCGATTTCGTCCTCGGCGAGATCCCCGGGTCGACCGTCAAGATATTTCACTGCGCCGCAGACCGGATTGGGGGCAAGCCCGATGATACCGGGCAAGCACAGAAGTGTTTCCAGCGCGACGGGATGAAGGCATCCACAGCCACAGCATCGGAGCTCCGATCAGCCAGAAAATGTTAAGCCAGCATGGCCGCCTGAACCTTTCCGGATCTCGGCAGGGGCACATAATCGCAGGACCGACCCACGCCGCCAAAGCCCTATGGCCCCTCGGACCCGATCTCCGGCCCTGTTTCGCTGGATCCGGTCCACCCGCCGGGGCTCACCTCCGGTCCCCGTGGGGCTCCACGCCGCCCCTCACCAGCAGCAAAAGCCGCCATCGACCAGCAGATCAACGCCTGTCACATAGCTCGCGGCACCCGACAGCAGGAACACCGCCGGCCCGACCATCTCATCGACCGAGGCCATGCGGCCCATCGGCGTGCCATCCTCGAACAGCCTGGTCTGATGCACCATCTCGGGCCGGGTGTTCATCGGCGTCGCGGTATAGCCGGGCGAGATCGTGTTGACGCGAACGCCGCGCGTCACCCACTCCATCGCCATCGATTTCGACATATGGATAACGCCGGCTTTCGAGGCGTTGTAATGGCACTGGCTGAGGCCGCGATTGACGATCACCCCCGACATCGAGGCGATGTTGACGATGGCGCCGCGCCCTTGGGCGAGCATCACTTTTGCCTCAGCCTGGCATGACAGGAACACGCCCTTGAGGTTGATATCCATCATGGTCTGGAACTGGCTTTCGGCCATTTCCTCGGCGGGGTTGGCGGTGGCGATACCGGCGGCGTTCACGGCCAGCGACAGCCCGCCCAGGTCTTTCACCGTGCGCGCCACTGCATCATGCAGCGCGGCACCGCTGGTCACATCTGCGGCGATGGAAATGCTGCTCCGCCCGGCGCGGGCGATGAAATCAGCGGTCACCGCCAGCCCGTCATCCTCGCGCCGGTCGAGAAGCGCCACATCCGCCCCGCATTGCGCCAGACCCATGGCGATGCGCTGCCCGATGCCACTCCCTGCGCCGGTGACAAATGCCACCTGTCCGGAAAGATCGAAGAGTTTCGGGGCGTCAAGGGTGATCTGAGACATCAATTCTTCCTGTTCTTCGCCAACCTCAGCTGGTCGCGAGTTCCATAATCGCCACGTCATTGGCCTGATCGCGGCTGAGGATCCCGGCCTGGCGACCCTGGGCCATGACCATGATCCGGTGCGAGACACCCAGCACCTCTTCGAGGTCCGAGCTGACCACGATCACCGCGACGCCCTTGCGCGCCAGCTCCATGATCAGCTCATAGATTGACGAGCGCGCGCCGACATCAATCCCGCGCGTCGGCTCATCAAGCACCACAACGCCGGGGTCTTTCGCCAGCCATTTCGCCAGCACGACCTTTTGCTGGTTGCCGCCGGAAAGTTCGCCCGCGTTTTGCCCGGCGCGCCCCTTGACGCCGAACCGCCCGATCAGCCCTTCGGCGAATTCCGTCACCCGGCGCGACGACAGCCAGCCGCCCTGAGCCACCTGTTTCAGACTCGGGTAAGCGATGTTTTCGGCAATCGAGTGATCCAGCACCACGCCCTGGAGCTTGCGATCCTCCGGCACCAGCACGACCCCTTTGCGGATCGCATCCGAGGGGTCACGGAGCCGCAGCACATCGCCGTTCAGTCTGATCTCGCCCGAGCGCACCGGGTCTGCCCCGGTGATCGCGCGCACCAATTCTGTGCGGCCCGCGCCCATCAGCCCGGCAATCCCGAAAACCTCGCCGCGCTGCACCTGGAAACTGACATCCTGAAAGGTGCCGGGAGCGCCGGTCAGCGCCTTCACCTCCAGCACCACGCCCGGCAAAGGTTCCGGCACGGTCGGGAACATCCGCTCCAGCGAGCGGCCAACCATCGCCTCGACGATCTGCCGAACCGGCACATCGCCGCGATCGAACTCCTGCACCTTGGCGCCATCGCGCATCACGACGATGCGGTCAGCGATCTGGCGGATTTCGTCCAGCCGGTGCGAGATATAGATGATGCCGACGCCATCGGCCTTCAGCCGTTCGATCTGGCGGAACAGAAGCTGCGTCTCCTCGCCGCCAAGTGCGGCGGTCGGCTCATCAAGGATCAGAAGTCGCGCGTTCAGCGTCAGCGCCTTGGCGATCTCGATCAGCTGCTGGCGACCGGTTGACAGCCCCTCGACCACCCGGTCCGGCGCGATGTCCAGACCAAGCCGTTCCAGCCCCGCCTGCGCCCGCGCTTCCATCTCACGACGGTCCAGACGGCCCGCCTTCATCGGATAGCGCCCGACGAAGATATTCTCGGCCACCGACAGCGCCGGCAGCAGTTTCAGCTCCTGATGGATCATGCCGACGCCGGCATCCATCGCCTCGCGCGGGCTGGCCGGCGCATAGGCCCTGCCCTGGAAGGTCATAGACCCCGCGCCAGGCTGCACGGTGCCGGAAATGATATTCGACAAAGTCGATTTCCCGGCACCGTTTTCGCCAAGCAGCGCCACGACCTCACCCGGACGGATATCGAGGTCGATCCCGTGCAGCACCCTGATCGGGCCATAGGATTTCGCAATCCCATTCAGCGACAGGAGAGAGGTCATGGCGCGTGCCCTTTGCTTACGGGTGGTTTTTGACGAATTCCGGCGCGTTGTCGCAGGTGGTCAGCACCGCGTTCGGGGTCTGACGCTCCGGCACAGATTCACCAGCCGCCACCTTCAGCGCCGATTCCACCGCCAGCACACCCATGGCCTGCGTCGACTGGGTTGCGGTCGCGATGAACGGGCCTTCGCATTTCGCCAGATATTCCAGCGCCGAGACGTCGCCGTCATAGCCGCCGATGATCACCTTGTCGGAAAGGTTCGCCACATCGACCGCCTTGGCCGCACCCATCGCGAGGCCGTCAGCCTGACCGAAGATGATGGTGATATCGGGGTTCGCCTGAAGCATGTTCTGCGCGATCGAGAAGCCCTCATCCGCCGACCACATATTCGACCATTGCTGATCGACGAGCTCGACGCCCGCGTTTTCCTTGATCGCGCGCTCACAGCCGGCGAAACGGTCAACTTCCGGCGTGGTGCCTTTCTGGCCGTGGATGATTGCCATCTTTCCCGAGCCGCCGGCTTTCTCGATGATATACTTGCAGACCTCATAGGCCGATTCAACGCTCTCGCCGGCGATGAAAGTGTCGCCCGGAGCGCCATCCGGCACGCGGTCGACGTTGATCACCGGGATGCCGGCTTCGCGCGCGAGGCGGGTCGGCACGGCGGCAGCGGCCGCACCGGCCGGGATATAGATGAAGGCGTCAATTTCCTGGGTCATCAGGTCCTGGACCTGGCTCACCTGCGTCGCGGTGTCGTTCTTGGCGTCAACCACGACGACCTCGATGCCCTTTTCCTTCGCGTATTTCTCAACGCCCAGTTTGATCTGGTTGAAGAAATCCGCCTGCAGGTTCGGCACCGCGAGGCCGATCTTCTTCACTTCCTTGCCTTCGGCCGAGGCCATTCCCGGCAGGGTCAGTGCCATCGCAGCCGTCGCCGCCAGCAAAATACCTTTGAGTGTCATGTCTCTCTCCTCCGTGTTGTTGAAGTGGCCACCAGATTTCCGGGCGCCACTCTCCCGTCTCCGCCCCGCCTCTCCCGTGCGGAGCGTATTTCTTAGCGGCTGCGCTTCTTCCAGGTCTCGGCCATCACGGCGAGGACGATCACCGCGCCGATAATCACCTGCTGCATGAAGGGCGAAACGCTGAGCAGATTGAGGCCGTTTCTCAGCACCCCGATGATCAGCACGCCGATAATGGTGCCGCCGACGCCGCCGGTGCCGCCCGACAAAGACGTGCCGCCGATCACCACCGCCGCGATGGCGTCGAGTTCATAAGACATCCCGGATGAGGGCTGCACCGAGTCGAGCCGCGCCGCCAGCACCATGCCCGAAAGCCCGGCGAGGAAGCTGCAGACGACATAGACCAGCACCGTCGCGCGGCGCACATTGATGCCGGCGAGCCGCGCAACCTCGGGGTTGCCGCCGATGGCGTAAAGCACGCGACCTCCATGGCGATAGCGCTGATAGATCAGGGCAATCGCGAAGACCGCCAGCATCAGCGCAACCGTCAGCGTCAGGTAGCCGCCATAGCGCACAATCGCCATCGTGTTGAACCAGGCCGGGAAACCGATGATCTGCTGGCCATCGGTGATCATATTCGCAAGGCCGCGCGTGATCGACATCATCGCCAGCGTCGCGATAAAGGCCGGCACGTTGAAGCGGGTGATCAGCACCCCGGCAATCAGGCCGTTCACCGCCGCCGAAGCCAGCGCCAGCGGGATCGCGATACCCATCGGCACGCCCATGGTGACGTTCAGCCAGCCCAGCACCATCATCGCCAGCGCCATGACCGAACCGACCGCAAGGTCGATGCCGCCGATCAGAATAACCCAGGTCATGCCGACCGCCATGATCCCCAGCACGGTGATCTGGTCGAGAATGTTCAGAAAATTGCGCACTGACAGGAATTTGTCGGTGGCGAAGGACAGATAGAGGCAGAGCAGGATAAGCCCGATCAGCGGCCCTGTCGCGCCGCGCATCGACCCTGCCAGCCGGCGCCAGTCAAAGCCCTGCGCCTCACCTTTCTGTGCCAGCATGGTTCCTCCCCTCGCACCAGACCGTATCTTTTTGCCAGATCGCATAATTATGCACTCTCGGCATATAATGCGTAACAAGAGGCGCCCCCTGCTGTCAACCACGGATTTCGACTCTTGCGGCGCCACCGATCTTTGTGATGGCGCAGTTTCCCGCTTGACTTGTGGCAAAGGGCTGCAATTATATATCGTACTGTATAATTATGCACCGAGAGGAAATCATGCAGCCAAATGATCTCGAGCATATCGCCCGGCAGATCCGCCTGCGCGACCTCCAGGCGGTGGTAGAGGCCGGCGCCGGTCATATCGGCGGCGAAATGTCCGCCATCGACATGCTGACCGCGCTTTATTTCCGCGTGCTGAAGGTCAACCCGGACTTTCCGCGCGATGCGTCGCGGGACCGCTTCATCCTGTCCAAGGGGCATGTCGCTCTGGCGCTTTATGTGACTTTGGCGAAGCGCGGTTTCCTGCCCTGGGAGGAGATTTCGACCTTCCTGAAGCCGAATTCCCGCCTGAACGGCCATCCAAACAGCAATAAAGTACCGGGTGTTGAGACCTGCACCGGCCCGCTCGGCCATGGTCTGCCGGTCGCGGTCGGCATCGCGAAGGCCGCACAGCTGACCGGGGCCGGTTACCATACCTATGTGATGACCGGCGATGGCGAGATGCAGGAGGGCTCCAACTGGGAGGCCATCGCCTCCGCCGCGCAATTCGGGCTGAGCAATCTGACGCTGATCATCGACCATAACCGCTTTCAACAGGGCGCCTCGCTGTCCGAGACCAACAATCTCGCGCCCTTCCGCCCCAAGCTGGAGGCGTTTGGCTGGGAGGTGACCGAGATCGACGGCCATAGCATGGCGGAAATCGTGCCGGCACTGGAACATCGCGGGCCGCGCCCGCATTGCGTCATTGCCCATACGAACAAGGGCCAGGGCATTTCCTTCATGCAGGATACGGTCGACTGGCACCATAAAGTGCCCAATGCCGAACAATATAAAATCGCGCTCGCAGAGCTGGCGGAGGAAGTGTGATGAACGCGGTAGCCCCTGTGAAACTGCATGACTGCCGCGATGCGTTTGTGGCAGTGCTGGAACGCCTCGGCGCAGAAAATGACCGCGTGGTGGCGGTTTGCAACGACTCGGTCGGCTCGTCAAAGCTGAACGGGTTCAAGAAGAAATTCCCCGAACGCCTGATCAATGTCGGCATTGCCGAGCAGAATATGGTCGGCGTCGGTGCGGGTCTGGCGAATGGCGGCATGCTGCCATTCGTCTGTGCGGCGGCGTGCTTCCTGACCGGGCGCTCGCTGGAACAGATCAAGGCCGACATTTCCTACTCAAACGCCAATGTGAAGCTGATCGGGATTTCTTCCGGCATGGCCTATGGCGAGCTTGGGCCGACGCATCACTCGATCGAGGATTTCGCCTGGACCCGGGTGCTGCCGAACCTGCCGGTGATCGCGCCCTGTGATTCGATTGAGACGGCGGCGGCGGTGGAATGGGCGGCGACTTATCCCGGCCCGGTCTTCCTGCGGCTGTCGCGGGTCGGCGTGCCGGATCTGCTGGCCCCGGGCCATGTCTTCGTGCCGGGCCGCGCCAACCTCTTGCGTGAGGGCGGCGACGTGACCCTGATCGCCAATGGCACCGTAACGCATCGCCTGATGAAAGCCGCGGATCTGCTGGCGGCGGAGGGCATTCAGGCCCGGGTGCTGAACATGGCAACCGTGCGCCCCATCGACCGCGAGGCGGTGATCGCCGCCGCGACCGAGACTGGCGCTATCCTGACCGCCGAAGAGCATTCGACCTATGGCGGGCTTGGCTCGGCCATCGCCGAAGTGGTGGTTGACGCGGCGCCGGTGCCGATGAAGATCCTCGGCGTGCCGGGCGTCTTCGCCCATACCGCCTCGGCCGAGGCGCTGCTGGACGATTTCGGCATGTCGCCTGCCGGCGTAGCCGAGGCTGCCCGCGCCCTGATCGCCCGCAAGACCCGCTGACCACCAGGACCGGATATGACCCGCGCCATTCTCGCCATCGACCAGGGCACCACCAATTCCAAGGCGATCCTCGTCTCGGAAACCGGCGAGGTACTCGCGCGCGGCTCTGCCCCGGTCGGGATCTCGCACCCGCAGCCCGGCTGGGTCGAGCAGGATCCGCTGCGGATCTGGGCCTCGGTTGAGGAGGCGATTGCCGCCTGTCTCGCCACTGCGCCCGGCCATGAGGTCGCGGGAATCGCGATCTCGAACCAGCGCGAATCGGTGACGGTCTGGGATGCGGCAAGCGGCGCGCCGCTCGGGCCGGTGATCTCGTGGCAATGTCGCCGCACTGACCCCGATTGCACCCGACTGATCACCGAAGGCCATGCCGATCGGGTGCGGGAACTGACCGGCCTGCCGCTCGACCCGATGTTTCCGGGGCCAAAGCTGCGCTGGCTGGTGGACCGCGTGCCTTCGGGAAAGGCCTTCCGTCTTGGTACCGTTGACGCCTGGCTGATCCATTGCCTGACCAATGGTGCAACCCATGCCTGCGACGCCTCCAACGCCGCCCGCAGCCAGCTTTTCGACCTGAAGGAAATGCGCTGGAGCGATGAGCTTTGCGCGCTGTTCGGCGTGCCGAAAGAGGCGCTGCCAGAGGTGCAGGACAGCGCCTCGCGCTTTAGCGTGACGAAAGGTGTCGCGGGGATCAAAGACGGCACTCCCATCGGCGCGGCGATTGGTGACAGCCATGCCGCGCTCTTCAGCCACCGCGCCTTCCGGCCCGGCGATGGCAAGGTGACCTTCGGCACCGGTTCCTCGGTTATGGCGACACTTGCGCATCACAGCCCGCCGCCCGCCGGCATCACCACCACCATCGCCTGGGCGGTGAACGGGCGACCCACCTATGCGTTCGAGGGCAATATCCTCGTCTCGGCGGCGTCCTTGCCCTGGATGGCGGAGATGCTGGGCCTCGCCGATGTTCAGGCCCTGACCGACCTTGCCGCAACGGCGGAGCCCGGTGGCCCCGGTTTCGTGCCGGCCTTTGTCGGCCTTGGCGCGCCGCATTGGCAAAGCGAGGCACGGGCGCTGTTTTCCGGCATCACATTCGGCACCAGCCGGGCGCAGATGGCGCGGGCGGTCACCGATTCGCTGGCCTGCCAGGTCCATGATGTCTTTGCCGCCATGGCGGCAGGCGCCGCAACACCCCAGGGCAGCATCTCGGTCGATGGCGGCCCGAGCGGCAACCTCTTCCTCATGCAATGCGTCGCCGACATCCTGAACCGCCCGCTGACGCAATGCGACGCGCCCGAGGCCTCGGCGCTTGGCGCGGCCTGTCTCGCGGGGCTGAGCCTCGGGATCTGGACCGATCTTTCCGCCATCGAGGCGCTGCCGCGCCAGACCCGCCTGATCACCCCTGCGCCCTCCGACGCGGTCCAGCGCCTCGCCACCTGGCGCGACGCAATCTTCCGCTCGACGGTTTCGCCCCCCGCCGCTACAGGTGAATAGATATTCACCCATGGAGGCCATATGGGACGGATCAACGAGTTAAGGCTGATCGCACGGGTCGCGCAGATGTATCACATCGAAGGCAAACGCCAGGCCGAGATCGCCGAGAGCCTGCGCATGTCGCAGGCCACCGTGTCCCGCATGGTGAAACGCGCGGCGGATGAGGATATCGTCCGCATCTCGGTCATCCCCCCCGCCGGCACATTTGCCGAACTGGAACAGGGGCTTCGCGAACGTTACGGGCTGACCGAGGCGATTGTCGTCGATTGCAGCGAAGACCGCGACGGCGCGATCATGGCCAGGATCGGCGAGGCGGCCGCCCATTTCCTTGAGGTGACGCTGCAACCGGGCGAGGTGATCGGCGTCTCCAGCTGGAGCCAGACCATCCTGCGCATGGTTGAGAATGTTCATCCGTTCCGGAATGGAAAATCGCGCTATGTGGTGCAGATCCTCGGCGGCATGGGTGATGCCTCGGTGCAATCCGATGCCAGCCAGCTGATCGCAAGGCTTGCCCGGCTGACCGGGGGTGATCCGCGCCCGCTGCTGGTGCAGGGGATCACCTCTTCGCGTGAGGCAAAACTGGTGATGCTGTCGGACCCGGTGGTGCGCGGCTCGATGGATCTGTTTGGCGCGCTGTCGCTGGCGATTGTCGGGATCGGCGCTGTCGAGCCGTCCGAGTTCCTCGCGCGCTCGGGCAACGTGTTCTCAAAGCAGGAAATGGCCCAGCTCGATGAGGCGGGGGCGGTGGGCGAGATATCCTTCCGCTTTTATGACCGCGAGGGCCGCCCGGTGGAGACGCCGCTGAATGACCGGGTCATCGGGATTTCTCTGGAAGAACTGCGCCGCGCGGATCGCGTGATGGCGCTGGCCGGCGGCGCGAAAAAGACCGAGGCGATTGCCGGCGCGCTGCGGCTTGGGCTGATCGACGTGCTGGTCACGGATAAATTCACCGCAGGGCGGCTGATCGCCTGAGAGGTGGCGCCCTGCACGACTTATGGAGGAGAGACCATGAAACGTTTCGCAGGGCAGACCGTATTCGTGACGGGCGGCAATAAGGGGATCGGGCGCGGCATCGCCACCCGCTTTGCCGAGGAAGGCGCGCAGGTCGCCATAGCCGCGATTGAGGCCGATACGCCGGAGATCGCGGCGGCGATTGCGGCTGAAACCGGTGCGAAGACGCTTGGTGTGACGCTCGACGTGACCGATGCGGCGGCGGTGCGTGAGGCTTATGCCGAGGCGGAAGCCAGGCTCGGCACGCTGTCGGTCTCGGTCCAGAATGCGGGTGTGATCACCATCGCGAAGGTCGAAGACCTGACCGAGCGCGAATGGGATCTGAACCTCGATGTGAACACCAAGGGCGTTTTCCTCTGCTGCCAGGAGGCGGTGAAGCGTTTCCGCGCCAGTGGCACCAAAGGCCGGCTGATCAACACAGCATCGGGCCAGGCACGCCAGGGTTTCATCTATACGCCGCATTATGCCGCCTCGAAATTCGGCGTGGTCGGGCTGACACAGAGCCTCGCAAAGGAACTGGCGCGGGAAGGCATCACCGCCAACGCGATCTGCCCCGGCATCATCCATACCGAGATGTGGGATTATAACGACCGCGTCTGGGGCAGGATGCTGGGCGAATATGGCCCGGGCGAGCTGATGGCGGAATGGGTCGAGGGCATCCCGATGGGCCGCGCCGGAACCCCCGCCGAAGTGGGGGCGCTGGTCGCATTTCTGGCCTCTCAGGATGCCGCCTATATCACCGGCCAGACCATCAATGTCGATGGCGGGCTGATCATGTCCTGAACCTGTGACCCGTGGCCGATTTTGCGGGCAAGGCCCGCAACTCTGGCCGCAGGAGGCGGGAACTCCGGGTGAGCCAGCGAGCCGCCATCGGTTCGCGGCCACTGGCGAAGGCCGGGAAGGCTTTGGCGACGAAGGGGGTCAGCATCGCGCTGGCTTGCCGGGCCTTTGGTGTGAGCGAGACCTGCTTTCGCTACAGCCCGAAGCGCAATGCCGGGAATGAGTTCATAGAAGACCTTTTGTAGGGTCTGACAACGGCGCACCGGACCTGGGGCTTTGGGCTATGCTTGCCTCACACATGCGCAACGTCCAGGGTGGAAGGCATGAGCCGCCACTGGTTCAAGGCCATGACGGACGCCCAGGAACCACAAGCGTGTTCATCGGATCTGCTGTGACCTGGAGCTGAACCTGCGGATCAAACCCAGGCGAAGGATCAGGCGTGACAAACCGGAAGAGCTCAGCGTCCCAGAGGCGCCGAACACGGCCTGGTCGATGGACGTCATGGCTGACCGTCTGGCCGATGGCCGCCAGTTCCGGCTTTGGCCAGTTCCGGCTTTTGAATGTGCTGGGCGACTTCAGCCGCGAGGGCCTTGGGCATCGAGATCGACTTCACATTCGTCGGGAAAACGGTCCATCGGACCGTTTCCTGATCCTCCTCCACATCGCGTGGGCGGAAAGCCGCTGGCCATCAGGGTGGAGTTGCCAATGGTTGCGCCACTGGTTCGGGGGCAACCATTGGCGACGGCCCGGAATACATCCGCTCCACGTTGATGATCCGGGCGTCGACGCAGGGCATCGCCCTGAACCACATCCAGCCCCGCAAGCCGCAGCAGAACGCCTACATCGAGCGATACAACAGGGCTCGCCATTGGGCTCGAACCAATGGCGCCTTCAATGGCTCGCTCCGGCATGAATGGCCGGACCTCTCCATCTTTGAAACCATCAAGGAGGCGCAGGAGATCGCAACCGACTGGCTATGGGCTTACAACAATGAGGCCCCAACATGGGCATCGGCGGAATTAAACCCGCTCGAGACAACTGAAGATGGCTGCCTGAAGTCTATTTCTGTGCCCCGTTAAACGGGGAGGATTACCCTGGCAGGCTGCTGAAAAGGTCGAACGAAGGCTGATGGTGGCGCTTTAAAGCGGAAATACCGCTTCCGCTCGCCGCAAAAAAGGTAGGTCTTCTTGGTAATTTTCGCGGATTTCGGGAATTTATTCGCCGAAACGCAGCCCTGAAATACCTTTTCAGCAGCCCGCCCGGCGGAAGAAGCAATGTTTTCTTGGCATTTCGGCGCCATACGCTGCTCCCATTGGACTCCGGTTATGACCGCCTGCTGCGCAATTGTGCGGGCTGCGCAGGCAGCCATAACCTTCAGCCGCGGGTCATTCCCGATATGCTGCGGCATTCAGTTCGCAGAGCCTCGGAACAGGAATACATCTGACCGGTCTTGCTCCCCTCCCCCATGACAGCGATGCAATGCGAGGCAAGCGAGAAGTCGCAGGAGATCGGCGCGCACTCAGACATGTCCTGTTCCAGGCCGCACTTGCTGCGGCATGTCATAATCCTGTCCTGAAGCCTGTCGCGCAGGGCTTCAGGATATGAGGCAAGCCCCACAAACTGGTCACCATCGCGTTCGCCCACAGGCTTGTCGCAATCGCTACCCTCAAAACAGGCATCCCGTGGCAGTCTCGGCACGGACGATCAACACAGTTGCTGGCTCAGCCGGGCCACCTCTCATCGGTGAATTACGGAGTGGGCACATCAGTTGGCTTACCCGGGCCATTTTGCAGACTGTTCAGTGTGTGCCGGTAGTGGCCGCGAACCGTCCGCTCGATCCCCTCGACATCGTTTCTCTCGAAAGCATCAATAATTTCCTGATGCTCTTGCACAACATTTGTCAGGCGGCCCGGCACTTTGATGCTCTTATACCGGTAGCCACGGCTGGCCTCATACAATGTATGCAGGATCGAATTGAGCCGCGGAGCGTTGCAGGACTCCCAGATCGGGCGATGGAATTCATAGTTCAGGCTGACGAAGATCTCTTCATCATCCTCGATGTTGCAGCGCCCGATCTGCGCATTGGTTTCCTTCATCTGCGACAGCAGTTCCGGCGTCATATTGGGCATGGCCATTTGTGCAGCCAGCCCTTCCAGCACGGCACGCAGCTCAAAAATCTCCCGCAGATCACCGACGGAAATCCCGTTGACGACCGCGCCGCGATGCGGGATCAGCGTCACGAGGCCGGTCGCGGCCTCAAGCCGTTGCAACGCCTCGCGCACCGGCATCCGGCTCATGCCGAATTCGCTTGCGAGGTCGGCCGTCATCAGGCGCTGTCCAGGCTGATAGTCAGCATTCAGGACGCGTTCTTTTATCGCCCCATAGACGATATCCTGCATGGTGCGGTGCTTTTCCAGAGGCGCTGCCATTCCCGTCCCAACCTTTCGAACCACAGTATTATAGTCCCGCCATCCCGTTGTCGCAACGAGACTGGCGGGCCAGGCGATGCCTATGCGGTCAGCGCCCCGCGCCAGCCAAGGCCCGCATCGGTGCCCTGACGCGGGATATACTCGGCGCCGATCCAGCCGGCATAACCCATCTGATCAAGCGAGCGGAAGATGTTGCAGTAGGCAATCTCGCCTTCATCCGGTTCATGGCGCGACGGCACAGCGGCGATCTGCACATGGCCGGTCAGTGGCAGCAGCCGTTGCAACCTGGTCAGCACGTCACCGTCCTGGACGCCGACATGATAGATGTCGAACATCAGCCGCACATTCGGGCGGTCGACCGCCTCGATCAACTCGGCAGCGCGGTCCACTGAATTGAGGAAGTAATGCGGCGCATCGCGGATATTCTGTGCCTCAAGCAGCAGCGTCACGTCGCCGGCGCGATCAGCAAGGTGGCGCAGGTTGCGCAGGAAGGTGCTGAAGGCCTCTGGCCGCTGCGGTGCGGTGACATTTCCCGCCATGCAATGCAGCATCCGCCCTCCGGCCCGGCGCAGCCAGGCAAGCGCGCGATCCGCCTGCGTCTGGAAATCGGCCTCGCGGCCAGGGACGGCACCAAGGCCGCGCTCCTGCGCGGTGATGTCCCCGAGCCCGGTATTGACCGCGAGAAGCTCAACCCCGGCCCGTGCACAGGCATCGCGCACCAGATCGGCGTCGGTCTCATAGGGAAAATGCAGCTCTACCGCCTGAAAACCGGCCCGCCCGGCGGCTGCGATGGCATCGGGCAGTGCAAGCTCTTTCCACAAAAAGCCGAGATTGGCGGAAAAGCGGGGCATATCAATACTCTCTTACAGACGGACAGGGGGCGGCGGCTCAGATCGCGACATCATCTTCCGGATCGAAGTAATGCAGTTGCCCGGCATTGACACCAAAGCGGATGGTGTCGCCGATCCGGGCCGAAACAGTGGGCTCAACGGTGGCGGCAAGCTGGCAGACGCCCGCCTTCACATCCAGCAGCACATCGGCACCCAGATGCTCGACCACCTCGACCTGGGCGGTGACGACGGGTTCGCCCGGCGCTCCCTCCCCAATCACCAGCAGATCCTCGGGGCGGATCCCGATCACCACATGGCGCAGCTTGCGCGCCTTCAGCTTCTCTGCGGCTTCCTTTGGCAGAGCGAGGCGGAAGCCCTCGGCCTTTGCCACCAGTTCGCCTGCCTCATCGACCAGCTCCGTCTCGACGAAATTCATCGACGGAGAGCCGAGGAAGCCAGCGACAAAGCGGTTGACCGGCTTGTGATACAGCTCCAGCGGGGTGCCGATCTGCTGTACATAACCATCGCGCATCACCACGACACGGTCACCAAGCGTCATCGCCTCGACCTGATCATGGGTCACATAGATCGAGGTGGTGCCCAGCCGCGATTGCAGCTTTTTGATCTCGACCCGCATCTGGCCGCGCAGCTTGGCGTCAAGGTTCGACAGTGGCTCGTCAAACAGGAAGACCTGCGGGTTTCGCACCAGCGCGCGGCCAAGCGCGACCCGCTGGCGCTGTCCGCCCGAAAGCTGGCCGGGTTTGCGATCCAGATAGCTGGCAAGGTTCAGGATACCGGCGGCATCGCGCACGCGGCGGTCAATTTCCGCTTTGCCGACCTTCGCCATTTTCAGCCCGAAGGCCATATTGTCGAAGACCGTCATATGGGGATAGAGCGCGTAATTCTGGAAAACCATCGCGATATCGCGGTCTTTCGGCGCGAGGTCATTCACCACCCGGTCGCCGATCAGGATCTCTCCCGAGGTGATTGTCTCCAGCCCGGCCACCATACGCATCGTAGTGCTTTTGCCGCAGCCGGACGGCCCGACAAGGACCATGAACTCCCCGTCGCGAATGTCGATATTCACGCCATGAACCACATTCACCGCGCCATAGGATTTCTTCACATTCCGTATCGTGACCGATGCCATCTTTACTCTCTCCCACTCTTCGTTTCGCGCCGGATCGAAGCGTCGCGCGCAATGACCGCTTATGCCCGCTCTGGTTTCAGAAGCCGTAGCGCCACGCCCTTTCTTTCAGCCAGGCGAGGGACCGCTCCAGAATTGCAGACACCGGCAGGTTAATATTCTGCTCCAGAACGCCGGGTTCGCCGGTCGGCGGCTCCAGCGTTGCAAGCTGGCTTTCAAGCATGGCGGCCCCCATGAAATGCCCTTTGCGATCCTCCAGACGGCGGGTGAGCAGCTCTGGCGCGCCTGACAGGTAAAGGAAGGCCAGATCCGGCCCGGCGACCTGACGCAAATGATCCCGGTACTTACGGCGCAGCGCCGAGCAGGAGGCCACCGCCCCCGGGCCGGGCGCGCGGAGCGCCTTTCCAACCGCATCAAGCCAGGGCAGGCGATCTGCGTCATCAAGAGGGATCCCGGTGGCCATTTTCCGGATATTCGCTGCCGGATGCAGGTCGTCGCCCTCAATGAAGACCAGATCAAGCCGGTCGGCAATCTCTTGGCCAAGGGTTGATTTCCCCGAACCGGCCACACCCATGACAACGAGACGGGTCTGAGCATTCCTCATTGGGCGGCCTGCAATGGCAGATTAAGCCGTTCCAGCCACAGGATCAGGGCGCTGTGATCCTTGTCGCCATCCCCCTGGCTGGCGAGGTCGGTGAAGGCGCTGCGCACCGCTTGCAGCAAAGGAAGCGTGACGCCGGCAGCAGCTGCCACGCCGGAGGCCGCGTCCAGATCCTTGATCTGATTGTCGACCGAGCCCCCGGGCCGGAAATCGCGCGAGACCATGCGACCGCCATGGAGTTGCAGAATGCGGCTGTCAGCAAAGCCCCCGGCCAGCGCCTGGCGCAAAGCGGCGGGGTCGGCGCCGCCCGCGCGGGCCAGCACCGTCGCTTCGGCCACGGCGCCAATTGTTACGGCGACGATGATCTGATTGGCCAGCTTGACCAGCTGACCCGCGCCGCTGCCGCCGACATGGACCGGATTTCCCAGAGCCGAGAAGATGGGTTCGGCCTCGGCAAAATCGGCTGCGGCACCGCCCGCCATGATCGCAAGCGTGCCGCGCGCCGCACCATCGGTGCCGCCTGAGACCGGCGCATCCAGAAAGCGCATGCCATTTGCCGCCAGCCTGCGGGCGCAGCTGCGGGCAAAATCGGGATTGTTGCTGCTCATATCGATCACCAGCGCCCCCGGTTTCAGGACATGGATCAGAGCATCCCGCCCCGGACCAAAAAGCAACGCCTCAACGGTTTCGGGGCGATCGGTCATCAGGATGATGATGTCAGCCTGTCGCGCCGCTTCGGGCGCGGTGGCAGCCAGTTCAGTCGCCAGCCCCGCGAAGGGCGCAAGCTTTTCAGGGCTGCGGTTCCACAACACAGGCGCCAGGCCCGCATCAATCAGACGCCGCGCCATGCGCGACCCCATCAGCCCCAGTCCGAGAAAGGCGATACATTGTCTGTCCATTGTCCCAATCCTGAAATCCCGCCCCGGCCCGGTCGTTTCGGGTGACGACCGGACCTGGGCGAAAAGCACTCGTTACTGCACAAAGACCGACCGACCTGCCGGACGCCTCAGGGTGCCGCTGCGGCCCAGGGGCCATGATGCAACGGCAGCCCATCTATGCGCTCAAAACCATGAGCGCCGAAAAAGTCCCGCTGGGCCTGGAGCATGTTCGCCGTGCCGCGGGGCGCGCGGATCAGATCGAACCAGGAGATTGCCGCCGCGAGGGCGGGAACCCCATGGCCGCCCGCAACGGCGGCCGATACCACCTGGCGCAGGCCGCGCTCATGTTTGCGCAAGAGGGCGCTGAAAGTCTCCGACACAGCAAGATTGCTGTCCGGATCAAGGGTCAGCGCCTCGGCCATGTGATCAAGCATTTCGGAGCGGATGATGCAGCCCGCGCGCCAGACCCGGGCGCATTCCGGCAGCGACAGCGTCCAGCCCGACGCTGCCGATGCGGCGGCAAGCATGTCAAAGCCCTGCGCATAGCAAAGGATTTTGCCGGCGATCAGCGCATCCTCCAGATCTTCGACGGAGAGCGTGATACCCGATTGCGCCGCCGGGAATTTTTGCACCCCTGCACTGCGCAGGGCCGTTGCGCCCGAGAGGTTGCGCGCCATGACGGCGGCCTCGATCACCGGCACCGGCGTTGCGAGGGTCTGGGCTTCGATCGCGGTCCAGCGCCCGGTGCCCTTCTGTCCGGCAATATCGAGGATGACATCCAGCATCGGGCGGCCGGTTTCGGGATCGGTGGCAAGCGCAACCGCTGCAGCAATCTCGACCAGGTAGCTTTTCAGTGGCCCCTCGTTCCAGCGCTGGAAAACGGCGCCGATATCGGCGGCGCCCATCGCCATACCGTCGCGCATCAGCCCGTAAATCTCGGCAATCATCTGCATATCGGCATATTCGATGCCATTATGCACCATCTTGACGAAATGCCCGGCCCCGCCCGGCCCCATCAGGGCCGCGCAGGGCGTGCCCTGATGCCTGGCGGCAATTGCCTCAAGCATCGGACCAACCCGGTTCCAGGCCGATTGCGCGCCACCGCCCATGATGGCGGGGCCGTGACGCGCGCCTTCCTCGCCACCCGAAACGCCGATCCCCATAAAGAGAAGGTCCGGGTTGTCGGCGATCCGGCGCTCGGTGTCGCGGAAATGCGCATTTCCGGCGTCAATGATCAGATCATCCTTGCCCAGCAGCGGGCGGAGTGCCGCGATCTGATCGTCCACCGCCTGTCCGGCAGGAACCATCAAAATGATCGTACGCGGCGGCGTAACGGCGGCCACAAGCGCGGCAAGACCCCCGGCGGGCACGATATTTCCGGCCAGCGCTCCGGCCTCTGCGGCAAAGCGCGCCGCCACCCCTGGCGTGCGGTTGGCCACCGCGATCCGGTAGCCCTTCCCGGCGAAGTTCAGCGCGAGCGCAGCCCCCATCGTTCCGAGACCGATCAGTCCCAAATCAGTGCGTTGCAAGTGATTCCTCCCATGGCGTCGACTTTGGTCGCCATATTGTATCCAATATCCACAGTTTAAAATCTCGCGCAAGCCCCAACCTGTCGCCGTGAAAACCGGGCCATTCTTCGGGTTACTTGCGACCGAGGCGGCAGGGTTGACAGCGCCCCAGGCGGGTTGTTAGCAATCGCCTGCCCATATGGGCCGTAAGCGTTACCGTCATTCAACGCACTCAACGATCCCCGGTGATCGGAGTGCTTTGCATGTGGCGCTGCCGGGGAAAACAGGAGAGCTTTATGGCGCTTTCATCCCCATCCCCAACCCGGACAGAGCGGCACGATCAGATCAGATTGCTGATTCTCGCGGCCATTCTTTTCGTCTCATATCTCTGTATCGGCCTGTCATTGCCGGCAGTACCGGTCTTTGTCAGCGGACAGCTCGGGCTGGGCAACAGCCTGGCCGGGCTGGCCGTCGGCATCGCCTTTATCGCGACCTTCCTGATGCGCGGGCCGGCGGGCCTGATGTCGGACCGGCGCGGGCCGAAGGCTGCGGTCATGCGCGGGCTGATCCTCTACATTTCCGGCGCGACCGCTTCGCTGTTTGTCGGTCTGCCCGGCCTGAACCCCTGGCTGGCCTGTGTGATCCTGCTGGCGGGACGGTTCGTGCTTGGCCTTGGCGAGAGCTTTGTCGCGGTCGGCATCATCGCCTGGGGGATCAGCATCGTCGGCCCCTCCCGTTCGGGCAAAGTGCTCGCGCTGGTCGGGGCGGCGATTTACGGCGCCCTGGCGCTTGGGGCTCCGTTCGGCCTTTTGCTCCTGAGCCATATCGGCTTTGCCGGGACGATGCTGCTGGCGACGATCCTGCCCATGCTTGGCCTGATCGTGATCTGGAGGCTGCCCGCCACCGCGCCGGCTCCGGCCAGCCCGCGCCCGGGCTTTTTGCGCATCATCGCGCAGATCTGGCCCTTCGGCATCGTGGTCTACCTTCAGGGCGTCGGTTTCGCGCTGATCGGCACTTTCTTCTCGCTCTATTTCCTGGCGCAGGGCTGGAGCCATGCGGGCCTCGGCCTGACGGCTTTCGGCATCGGCTTTGTCGCGGCCCGGCTGTTCTTTGGTGGCTTGCCGGACCGGATCGGCGGCCTGCCGGTCGCGATCTTCTCGCTGGCGGTCGCGGCGGTCGGGCAGTTCACCATCTGGGTCGCGCCCGGTCCGGTGACCGGCCTGACCGGGGCGCTTCTGACCGGGCTGGGCGTTTCGATGGTCTATCCCGCAATGGGCCGCGAGGTGGTGCGACGTGTGCAGCCGCATCTGAGGGCAACCGCCGTGGGGGGCTTTTCGGCCTTTCAGGATCTCGCCTATGGGCTGACCGGGCCGCTTGCCGGGCTGCTGGCCGACCGGGCGGGCCTTGGCAGCGTCTTCCTCACCGGCGCGATCACGGCACTTTGCGGCCTGATCGTTGCGGTGATTCTGCTGCGCGCGGGCGGCGGCGGGCTGCCATCGGGTGAGAGCCAGAAGCAGCTTTGACCCGAAAAGATCCCGCGAGGCGCAAGACTTTGTGAAGGCTTTTCGCCGAGACTCTCCCTGCCACCGCGCTGTTTTGCGGGGCAGGGGTTGCGCCAGATTCATGGTATTACATTGAAAATATTGATATTTGTTGGCCAAATCTTCACCGCTCTCTTCGAGACAGGCCTGTGAAGCTACCCGGGCGGCAATAGAAGGATTGACAGCTTTTCACTGCCGCGTATTTTGTATCCAATCTTGCGGCTCATCTGCACCGCCCCGAAAGAGGCAGCAAAAAGGCATCAGACAGATGAGCGCATGGGTGTTTCAGGGAGGAAACGGTAATGATTACACGCAGAACGATGTTTGGTGCTCTGGCGGGAACCACGCTGCTTACGGTTCCGGGACTATTGCGCGCTTTTGAATTTCCATCCGAGCCGATGACCATCCAGATCTGGTGGCATGAGTTCGGGCCTCTGACCGCCTATATGAATGAGCTGATCGCTGCCTATCAGGGGCTGCATCCGAATATCCGGATCGAGTCGGTGGTGGTTTCCTCCGGGGACCTCAATCAAAAGCTGACCGTCGCGCTGGCGACCGGCACCGGCCCGCATATCATTGACAATGACGCCTCTTTCTTCGGGCTTTATTACAGCAAGGGCCTGCTGGACCCGCTGAACCTCGATGTGTTCGGCACCGCTGATTATCAGGGCATCCAGGACCTTTACACGCCGGGTGGCCTTGATGCCGCGACCTTTGACGGCAAGGTCTATGCGCTGCCCTTCCAGGCCAATTCCATGAGCCTTTTCATCAATAACAAGGAATTCGCGGCAGCAGGTCTGGATCCGGTCGCTGATGCGCCGAAGACCTGGGAAGACATGATCGCGCTTGGCCCGAAGCTGAAGATCACCGAGGGCAGCCGCACCGTTCAGAAGGCCTTTGATTTCCCCTATCACAGCCCGCGTTGGGAATTGCAGCTCTTCCAGCCGCTGGTCGAGCAGTTTGGCGGGCGCCTGCTGGCCGAGGATGGCGTGACGGTGGCCGCCAACAGCGAGGCGGCGGTCAAGGCGCTGACTTTGTGGCGTGATGTGACCCGGGTGACCGGCGATCCGCGCACGACGATGAATGTCTCTTCGGCGCCGAACCAGGATTTCCTTGACGGCCGCACCGCGATGTGGACCACCGGTCCCTGGGCCACGCCGCAGATCCATGCCTCGGCCATCGGTGAGGATTTCACCGTGGTCTCCTATCCGCAGCTGGATCCGCAGAACCCCCGCACCATTCTCTATGGTTTCATGTGGGCGGTGAATTCGTCCAAACCGGATGCCGAGAAGGCTGTGGCCTGGGATTTCATCCGTTTCATGCTGTCGAAGCCGGAAGAATGGATCGCCAAAGTAGGTTTCCTGCAGCCGCTCAAAGGTGTGGCCGAGACCGAGGTGGCGAAGAACTTCCCCTTCTTCGCGGTTCATATGAAGGATATCGAAACCGGTTCCTGGTATGTCCGTTCGGAATTCACCAATGAGATCAGCCAGGCCATTGGCCGGGCGATCGAGCGTACGGTTTATGACGATGTCGATCCGCAGGCTTCGCTGGATCAGGCGCAAAGCGAGATTGAACGCGCCATCAGATAAGCCCTGCCCCGCTGCCGGCCTCCGACCTGGCAGCGGGCCTCTTGCCGTCATCTGACTCACACCGAAAACATATCGGCGCCCGCGCGCGCCTGAGGGGATCACCATGTCACCCGTCAGTTCCTCAAGGTCTGCGAGACCGGGGCCTGCCAGTTCGGGGCCAAAAACCCCGGGGCGCCGCCCATGGCTTACGCCCGGCAGCAAACAGACCGCCTTTGCCTGGGCCATTTTGTTGCCCGCATTGCTGATCCTGGCCATTTTCCGCTTCCTGCCGATGCTGGAGGCCTTTTACCTCTCCTTCACCGATTATGACCTGATCAGCCCGCCGCGTTGGGTCGGCTTGCAGAATTTCATCGACCTGACCCAGGATCCGCTTTTTCTGAAATCGGTGCAGGTCTCGCTGATCTATGTCAGCTGCAGCGTGATCCCGGTGATCCCGCTCTCGCTGGGGCTGGCGATCCTGTTCAACCGGGCGCTGCTGGCGCGCAATTTCCTGCGCTCGGCGATCTTCATGCCGGTGGTGATGCCGGCTGTGGTCATGGCCGTGGTCTGGACCTTCATGTATCAGCAGGACGGGGTGATGAATACGATCCTAGGCTGGGTCGGCATTGATCCGGTGCCGTGGTTGCGCTCCAGCTCCACCGCGCTGTGGTCGGTGATCATGATCGGCATCTGGCGGGCGGTTCCCTATTACATGGTGATCTTTCTTGCCGGGCTACAGGCAATTCCGCGCGACTATTATGACGCCGCGAAGATCGACGGCGCCGGCAGCTGGGCCACCTTCCGCTATATCACGCTGCCGCTGCTGAAGCCGACCATGCTGCTGGTCGTGGTGATGAATGTGATCGTCGCGATGAAGGTCTTTGCGGTGCCGATGATTATGACCGGCGGCGGCCCGGGTGATGCGACCCGCGTGTTGCCGCTCTTTATCTACCAGACCGCGTTCGAGTTCTTCGACATGGGCAAAGCCTCGGCGATGAGCGTGGTGATGTTCGCCATCCTGATGGCCTTCGCCTTCATCCAGGTCCGTCTGTTCACACGCAAGGAGGAGCAGTGATGCCCAGCGATGTTTCAGCCCCTGTTTCCAATGGCAAACCAGGCCGTCTGCGCAGGCTGATTGCCGCCCGGGCGGAAGGAGAGGCTCTGCGCAAGGGCAACCTTCTGGTGCTGGCAGTCCTTTTGCTGGTGGCGGTGGTGGCTTTGCTGCCGTTCTACTGGATGCTGTCCTCCTCGCTGCGGATGCCGGATCAGATGTTCGCCAATCCGGTGCAATGGATCCCGAACCCGATCAACTGGGCCTCATATCCCGAGGCCTGGGGCGCGCAGAATTTCGGGCGCTACTTCTTCAACAGCAGTGTGGTGGCGGTGCTGATCACGCTGGGCAATCTGCTCTTCTGCTCGCTTGCCGCCTATAGCCTGACCAAGTTCCGTTTCCGCGGCCGGCATCTCTCTTTCATGCTGATCCTCTCGACCATGATGCTGCCGCTTGAAATCACCATGGTGCCGCTGTTCCTGATCGTGAACTCTTTCGGCTGGACCAACAGCTATCAGGGGCTGGTGGTGCCTTTCCTGGTCGAGGGTTTCGGTGTCTTCCTGATGCGGCAATATATGCTCAGCATCCCCACCGATGTGATCGAGGCCGCGCGGATCGACGGTGCGTCAGAGCTGCGGATTTTCTGGATGATCGTCATGCCTTTGTGCAAACCCGCGCTGGTGGCGCTGGCGATCTTCACCTTCCGTGAGGCCTGGGATCTGTACATCTGGCCGCTGGTCATCATCACCGATGACGCGCTGCGCACGCTGCCGCTTGGGATTTCGCTTTTCATGTCGGGCTATGGCACCGCATGGGATCAGGTGATGGCGATTGCGGTTCTTGGCACCTTGCCGATGGCGCTGCTCTTCTTCTTCCTGCAACGCGCCTTCATCCAGGGCATTGCCGGCACCGGGCTGAAATAGCCCCTTTCGCCTGACTGCACACCCCTCCGGCGCGCGCTCCCTCCTCTCATCGCGCCGGCCCTCCCTCCCGCGCCCTTCGCACGTCCCTTCCAGGGCGCGGGATATCCATTTCCGATGCCTGTGCAATGGCATCCCCCCCTGTAAGCCGTAAGGAAAAACCATGTCTCAAGTGACCGAAGTTTCCCGTCCCACCGCGCAAACCCTGCCCGAAACCATGCGCGCCCTTGTCCTGAGCGCGCCGGGCGCATTCTCGATTGAAACCGTGGCGATGCCGCCCGCGCCCGGTCCGGGCGAGGTGCTGTGCCGCATTCGTGCCGTTGCGATCTGCGGCAGCGACCCCGAGATCATCCATGGCGGGCTGGCCGGGACCTGGCCGCCTTCTTACCCCTTTGTCCCCGGCCATGAATGGGCGGGCGAGGTGGTTGCAGTCGGGGCCGGTGTCCATGATTTCAATCCGGGTGACCGCGTCGCCGGTGAGGCCCATAGCGGCTGTGGTCATTGCCCCAACTGCCTCGAAGGGCGCTATACCATCTGCTACAATTATGGCCGCCAGGATGAGGGCCACCGCCATTACGGCTTCATCACCCAGGGCGCCTATGCGCAATATGCGGTCTATAACATCAAAAGCGTCAGCCATCTGCCGGATGCGGTCAGCTTCCATGAAGCCTCGATGGTCGACACCGCAGGCGTGGTTCTGCACGGGCTGGAGCTGTCGGGCATCACCCATGGTGGCTCTGTCGTGGTGATCGGGCCGGGGCCGATCGGGCTGATCGCGATCCGCATGGCGAAACTGCTGGGCGCGGCGCAGGTGATTGCAGTCGGGCGCGGTGCGCGGTTGCAGGCTGCGGCGGATGTCGGAGCCGATGTACTGGTCGATTTCGAGAAGGAGGATCCGGTGGCTGCGGTGCGCACCGCCACCGGCGGGCGCGGCGTCGATGAGGCAATCGAGGCCTCGGGCGCCGCAGGCACCCTGCGCCAATGCGTTGAAATGGTGCGCAAAGGCGGTTCGGTCTCGCTTTTGGGTGTGCCGCCCGATCATGTGCAGGAGCCGCTGCCCTTCAAATATATCGTCCATAATGAGATCGCGATCTATGGCTCGCGCGCCAATCCCAATGTCTCGCGCAAGGTGATCGCGCAGATGGCCTCGCGCCAGCTGAAGGTCGATGATCTCGTGACCCACACCTTCCCGCTCGAAAATTTCGCAACCGCGCTTGATACTTTCGTCAATCGCCGCGACGGCGCGATCAAGGTCGTGGTCGAACCGAACTGAGCGGGGCCAGAGCAATGTCGGGTGAAATTCTGGCCTTTATCGGCACCTATACCGAGGCGATCCGCTTTGGCACGGGCGAGATCATGCAGGGGAAAGGTCAGGGCATCCATGCGCTCTTTCTTGACCCGCAGACCGGCGCCATGCGCGCCGGGCCGGTGACCAAAGGGGTGATCAACCCCTCTTTCCTTGCGCTGGATGCGGCGCAGGATCATCTCTATGCGGTGAATGAACTGAAGGTGCATGGCGATATCTTTGGCGGCACTGTCAGCGCCTTCCGGCTTGACCGCGCCAGCGGGCAGCTGAGGTTTCTGAACCAGCAGCCCAGCCTTGGCACCGACCCCTGCCATATTGTGGTGGATGACCGTGCGAAGGTCGCCATCATCTCGAACTTCATGAGCGGCAGTGTCACCTTGCTCCCGGTTGCGGCAGATGGCAGCCTGGGCGCGCCCAGCGATTTTGTCCAGCATATCGGATCGGGTGCCGATCCGGGGCGGCAGGCCGGGCCACATGCCCATGCCGCCACGCTGGACCCGGAGGGCCCCTGGGTCTTCGTGCCGGATCTCGGGCTCGACAAGCTGATGATCTACCGCATGGATCGCGCACGCCAGATGCTGGAGCCGGGTCCGGTGCCTTCGGTCAAAATGAAACCCGGGGCGGGGCCGCGCCACCTTGCGCTGCATCCCGGCAACCGTTTCGGCTATCTGGTGAATGAGCTGAACAGCACGGTTTCGATGCTGGAACTCAATCGGGAGACCGGCGGCTTCCGCTATCTCGGCACGGTGCCGACGCTGCCCGAAGGCTTTACCGGCCACAGCACCTGCGCGGATATTCAGGTCTCCCCCTCGGGTCATGCGCTTTACGCCTCCAATCGCGGGCATGACAGCATCATCAGCTGGCGGATCGACGCGGCAACGGGGCTGTTGGGGCAGCCCACCTGGGTTTCAACCGGTGGCCGCACCCCGCGCGCCTTCGGGATCGAGCCGGGCGGGCGCGTTCTGGTGGCGGCCAATCAGGACAGCGATCTGCTGGTCTCCTTCCTGATCGACACGGCAAGCGGCGCGCTCAGCGCCACCGGCCACAGCCTCGCCATGCCGACACCCGTCTGCGTTCAGTTCGTTCGCTGAGTGACCCGCCGCTTTATTCCAGTGCTGAGACGAGCGGCGGGATCTCACGTTCAAAATAGTCCGAAAAGGACGCAATCCTCGGGGGCAGGCTTTGATAGGGCGGGTAATAGAGCATCAGCCAGAGCTGCGGCGTGCTCCATTCGGGAAGAAGGCGAACCAGCCGGCCCGATCGCAAATGCTCGGAGACAATGAAAAGCGGCAGAAGGGCGACGCCCGCCCCGTCTGCCGCCATTTCGGCCAGAAGATCACCGTTATTCGCGCTGATAAACCGCCCGGCAGAGATGCTGCGGCTCTCGGCATCGCGCGAAAGCTGCCAGACCTCGCGGCGGCTCTCACCGCTATAGCCCAGACAGGCGGCGGGCATCAGATCGTCGGGATGGGTGACAGCGGCATGGGCGGTGCCGGGGGCCGCGACAAGAACCCGGCGGATCTCACAGATTTTGCGCCAGATGGTGAACTTGTCCAGCGGTGGTTCTGAAATGCGGATCGCCAGATCGAAATTCTCATTCACCATGTCAAGCAAAGCATCGGTCAGCGAAACCTCGACATCTATCTTTGGAAACACGCCCTGAAAGCCGCACAGTATCATTGGCAGGACACGCTGGCCCATCGACATCGGCGCATTCAGCCGCAGGCGGCCCTCATCGGCCTTATGCGCATCGAGAAGATCGTTTCGGGCGCGTTCAAGCATCTGCACCGCCGGTTCCACCCGGCTGGCAAAGGCGGCGCCATCCGTCGTCAGCGAGACCTGGCGGGTGGTGCGCACGAAAAGCTGCACGCCCAGATCCGCCTCCAGCGCTGCAATCGTGCGGGTGACCGAAGCCGGCGTTGTGTCAAGCGCGCGTGCAACCTGCGCAAAGCTTTGCATCCTCGCCGCAAGGAGAAAGGTCTGCAAAGCTTTCAGTTCATTGATCGCCATTATTGCGCCCTGTGCAATTCACTCGAAACATTATCGGCAATTCTGCCGAATTGCCGATTCGACTACCTTCATCGCGAAGACAGGCTGTCAGCCAGACAGCAGAAAGGCAAATGCCATGCTGACCCGGATCACAGGGTTGCACCATGTAACGTCAATGGCTGCGGATGCACGTCAGAATAATGACTTCTTTACCGGAAAGCTCGGATTGCGCCGGGTTAAAAAGACGGTGAATTTCGACGACCCCGGCGTTTATCATCTTTATTATGGCGACGAAGCCGGAACCCCCGGAACCGTTATGACCTATTTCCCCTTCCCGCATATGATGCAGGGCCGCCCCGGTGTCGGCGAAGTGGGGGAGACCCAGTTTTCCGTCCCGAAAGGCGCGCTGCCTTTCTGGCGGGAACGGCTTGCGGCTGAAAAAGTGGCAGGGCTGGAACAGGATGTGACCTTTGGCGCGAAGCGGCTCAGGTTTCGCGGCCCGGACGGGGATGGTTTTGCACTGATCGAAGCGGATGACGATGCCCGCACCCCCTGGACCGGCGCCGGCATCGGGGATGCCGAAGCGATCCGTGGCTTTGCCGGCGCAAGGCTGCGCCTGCGCGATACCGGTGCCATGGCCGAGCTTCTGGGCTTTATGGGCTACCAGAAGGCCGGGGCCGAAGGCGACGTGACCCGCTATGTGATCGGGAACGGCAATGGGGCCGATACGATCGACCTCGAATTGCTGCCAGAGGCCCCGCTGGCGCGGCAGGGCGCAGGCTCGGTCCATCATATAGCCTTCGCCGTACCCGACCGCGCCGCGCAGCTGGAGGTGCGCAAGGCGCTGATGGATACCGGTCATCAGGTCACGCCGGTGATCGACCGGGATTATTTCTGGGCGATCTATTTCCGCACCCCCGGCGGCGTGCTGTTCGAAGTGGCCACCAATGAGCCCGGTTTCGACCGCGATGAAGACACCGCCCATCTGGGCGAGGCCCTGAAGTTGCCCGGCCGTTATGAGCCATACCGGCAGCGGATCGAAGAACAACTGGAGCCGCTCGATCCGTAAGGACGCACGCCCCCCGGATGCCATATCGCAGAAACGGAACCCGATTATGACGTATCACAGCTTTCGCGAAGATGGCCTGCCTGATCATCCGGTGCTTCTTGCCCTGCATGGAACCGGCGGGGATGAGCATCAGTTTGTGGGGCTGGCGCGGAGCATGGTGCCGGGAGCGGGCATCGTTTCCCCGCGAGGCGATGTGTCGGAGGGCGGGGCCAACCGGTTTTTCCGCCGCACCGGCGAAGGTGTCTATGATATGGATGACCTCTTCGCCCGTACCACAAAACTGTTGCAGTTCGCAGAGCAGATCAGGGCGGATTATCCTGGCCGCCCGCTCTTCGCGTTCGGCTATTCGAATGGCGCGAATATTCTGGCGGCAATGCTGTTTCGCCAGCCACGGCTTTTTGACCGGGCGGCGCTGCTGCACCCGCTGATCCCCTGGACGCCAGAGCCTCAGCCTGACCTGCGGGGGCTTCCGGTTCTGATCAGCGCCGGGCGGACTGATCCGATCTGCCCGCTGTCTGCATCTCTCGCACTGATTGACTGGTTCACCGGCCAGGCGGCTGCCGTAGAAACTGTCATTTCTCCGGGCGGTCATCAGATTGGCCAAAGCGAGATCACCAGTCTGCACCGTTTCCTTTCCGCTGGTCAGCCCTCCGCGTAAAATAAGGCAATCTGCATGAACCCCTATATCCTCTCGCTTCTGGTCGGCTTTGGTGTCGGTGCCATCTATGCCGGTCTTGCCGTCAAATCCCCCGCCCCTCCGATCATCGCGCTGCTTGGCCTGTTGGGCATGGTTTCCGGCGAGGCCGCCGTTCAGTGGCTGAAGGGTCACCGGAATGTAATCCAGGCCTGTCTGCATGAGAAATCATTCGCGATCCGCCCGGGCCCCGGGGCATCGGAAACGGTCAGGGCAGAGGGCGACACCCCGCCTCAGAACCGCGATACCGTCTGACCCCGCATCCCGTGATCTGACCACTCAGTGCTGTGCCCTCCATCAGGAAGTGTTTATGAAAGATACCGTTGACGTTGAGATCACTTATCAGGATCTGGACCATAAAGGCCGCTATCGTGCCCGCATAAAAGGGATTGCGGATGAGGCAGAGCTGACCCTCTCGAAGGTCTCTGAAACCCTGGTGATTGCCGATCATACGTTTGTGCCCGAGACGATGCGGGGCGCCGGTATTGCGCGTGCCCTGGTGGATCATCTGATCGCCGATGCGCGGGCAAAACACTTCCGGATCGTGCCTCTGTGTCCCTATGTCCGCGCGCAATCGCAGCTTCATCCGGAATGGGCCGATGTCATTCAGAATTGATCCCCGCAATCCCGCTGTGGCCGGGCTGAAGTTCATCGCGTTGCTGGGGCTTTGCGCCGCCTATATCCAGGGCGGTCTGGTGAAGCTGACCGATTTCTCCGGTGCCATAGCCGAGATGACGCATTTCGGTCTGACCCCGCCCGCGCTGTTTGCAGGTCTGGTGATCGCGCTGGAGCTGATTGCCTCGGCCATGATCCTGACCGGGCGTCTGCGCTGGCTGGGCGCCCTTGCGCTGGCCGGGTTCACCCTGATGGCCACCTTCGTCGCGCTGCGGTTCTGGGACCTGCCGGTCGGTCAGGACCGGTTCATGGCGGCGAATTCCTTCTTTGAACATCTGGGTCTTGTTGGTGGTTTCCTGCTGGTCGCCCTGCTTGACCTGACGAAGAAGGACTGAACTCCGCGTATCCGCCCCTGCCCGGCCAGGGCAGGGGATCATCGCCGCAAAGGCCTGCGACAGCACAAACCAGAACAGGAGGCCGGGCATGTTTCGACCCACACGTCGCCAGACCCTTCAGGGGGCCGCCGCGAACGCTTTCCTCTCCTCAACCCGCAGCCATGCGCAGGAGGCATCAATGCCCGGAACCGATCTGATCATCGTCAATGCAAAGGTGACCACGCTTGATCGCCAGAACCCCGCAGCCACAGCGGTCGCGATCCGGGACGGGCGCTTCCTGGCCGTGGGGTCTGAGGCTGAAATCCGTGCAGCAGCCCCCGATGCGACCGTGATTGATGCCGGCGGGCGCCGGCTGATCCCGGGGCTGATCGACAGCCATATCCACGTCATCCGCGGTGGCCTGAACTATAATATGGAACTTCGCTGGGATGGCGTCCCCTCGCTCGCTGAGGCGATGCGGATGCTGAAAGACCAGGTTGACCGCACGCCCGCGCCGCAATGGGTGCGGGTGGTCGGCGGTTTCACCGAATTGCAATTCGCCGAAAAACGCCTGCCAACGCTGGAAGAGCTGAATGCCGTGGCACCCGATACGCCGGTTTTCATTCTTCACCTTTACGACCGGGCTCTGCTGAATGCCGCCGCGCTGCGGGTGGTGGGCTATACCAAAAACACGCCAAATCCGCCGGGTGGCGAGATCCTACGCGATGCGGCGGGCAATCCGACCGGTCTTCTGCTGGCGCAGCCGAATGCGACAATCCTTTATGCGACGCTCGCCAAAGGGCCAAAGCTCGACCCCGATTACCAGATCAATTCCTCGCGCCATTTCATGCGTGAGCTGAATTCCCTTGGCGTCACCTCGGTCGTCGATGCCGGCGGCGGGTTCCAGAATTACCCGGATGATTATCAGATCATCGAAAAGCTGCATGAGGACGGGCAGATGACCGTCAGGATCAGCTACAACCTCTTCACCCAGAAGCCGAAAGACGAGCTGGCCGATTTTTCCTCCTGGGTGAAGCAGATCTCGCCCGGTCAGGGCGATGACATCTATCGCCATAATGGGGCCGGCGAGATGCTGGTCTATTCCGCCGCCGATTTCGAGGATTTCCGGGTCGAGCGCCCCGAGATGCCGCCAAATATGGAAACCGATCTGGAGCCGGTGATCCGGCTCCTGGCCGGGAACCGCTGGCCCTGGCGGCTGCACGCGACCTATGACGAGACCATCGACCGGGCGCTCAACGTGTTTGAGAAGGTCAATCGTGACATCCCCCTTCAGGGGATCAACTGGTTTTTCGACCATGCTGAAACCATCAGTGATCGCAATATCGACCGGATTGCGGCGCTTGGCGGTGGCATTGCGGTGCAGCACCGCATGATGTTCCAGGGCGAATATTTCATCGACCGTTATGGCGCCAAAGCCGCCGAAACCACGCCGCCGATCCGCAAGATGATGGAGGCGGGGCTGCCGGTCGGGGCCGGGACGGACGCGACCCGGGTGGCAAGCTACAACCCCTGGGTTTCGCTGTCCTGGCTGGTGACATCGGTGACGGTTGGCGGCACCCGGCTTTATCCGGCCGCAAACCGGCTGGATCGTGAGACAGCGCTGCGGCTCTGGACCGAGGCGAATACCTGGTTCTCGAATGAACAGGGCAAGAAGGGGCAGATCATCGCGGGTCAGCTGGCCGACTGCGCACTGCTGTCGGATGACTATTTCGCGGTGCCAGAGGCCGAGATCATCCATCTGCGCGCTGTATTGACGCTTCTTGGCGGCAAAGTCGTTCATGGTGATGGCGATTTCGGGCCGCTGGCCCCTGATTTGCCCCGGCCAATGCCAGACTGGTCGCCGGTGGCGCGTTTTGGCGGCTATTACCGGACCGCCTCGACTGGGGAAAACCGGCTTAAATTTGCCACCGCCTGTGGCTGCGGCACTGGCTGCAAGGTGCATGGACATGACCATGCCAGCGCATATGGCGCCGGGATCCCGGTCTCCGATGCACGCAGTTTCTGGGGGGCATTCGGCTGCGGCTGCTGGGCAGTCTGATTCAAAGAGGGCCGGACGACACGACCTGTCCGGCTCTTTTGATCTGACTGGATCCCGGCTCCTTCGGCATTGATCTCAGGACGGCGCCGCGCTTTCCAGAGGCAGATCATTGCGATCCGAACGCGCGACCAGGCTGTTAAGCCTTCCCGATCCCACGCGATGACGGGCAGTGATCGGCGCATCGCATTCCTGCAGGATGTTCGGGAACAGCGCGATCAGTTCCATCGGCACGACGGCGCCGGGGCTTTTCAGCGCCACCCGTCCTGGCAGCGGCTTTTTTGTGGCCATTTTATCTGCAAAACCAGTCTTATGCCTGTCACACATAAAATGCACATAGGTGACGCTTTGTGAAGGGGTATCACCGGTGACACGGGGATAGGCCAGCATATGCCTGGCCGAGATCAGCACTTCGTCACTGCCGAACATGCGCCGGACGACAGGCGATATCAGCAACAGCCTGTGCTGAGGCGAGACCAGCAGATCACGCTCCGGCATATTCTGACCAAGGGCATTCCGCGCTAAGTCCGCATGAACAGGTCACCATTGTCCATCTGGATAATGACCCTGCACAGATGAACCCGGCCATTCATCCATTCATCACGCCGCTTGCATCTGCAGTCGGGTTTGTCGGGTCAAATCTCGCCGTCACCTGAAGGACAACATGGCTCGTATAGAGCTGGGTATGGGACACAGCACCGCCGCCATCCTGCTCAAACGTGTAGCTGGGCGGGTCCTTGCCACGGCCAAAGCTGATGCCATTATTGGCCGCCGGCGTGCCGAAAACACGCACGCCATGCATTTTTCCGATTCAAATGGCTCTGTTGCACAAATCTGACGAGGGTTTCATGTTGTGAATCCAGCGTGACAGCTGGTCGGCCTGAGCCGACCCACACCCGCCTACAAGACCAGGAACCGGCCCGCATATAACACAGCGCTGAAGCGTCGCGGCTCGCTGACGATTTGGTACGCCCCCGCCATGACCTGGGAGGCTGCACCGACGGGGAAGCGCCGATGGGGAAGCGTGGACGGCAGGCGGACTACAGCGATACCGCCATCCCAGACCTGCCTGACGATGAAGGTGCTGTCCGGCATGGCGCTGCGGCAAACGACAGGGTTCGTCGAGAGCCTTTTGCGTCTGATCGGCCTTGACTGGGCGGTGCCGAACTTCAGCACGCTGTCGCGGCGCCAGAAGACCCTGAAGGTCAACATCCCGTATCGCGGATCGCAAGGGCCGCTGCACCTGCTGATCGACAGCACCGGAATCAAGGTCGAAGGCGAAGGCGAATGGAACGCCCACAAGCACGGCGGCCCGAAACGGCGCGTCTGGCGTAAGATCCACATCGGAATTGACGAGAAAACAGTGGAGATCCGGGCGGCCGGGTTCACCACAGGCGACGTCGGTGACGCACCCATGCTGCCCGAACTGCCCGACCAGATCCCGCCCGATCAGGAGATCGGCAGCGTCACCGCCGACGGTGCCTTCGACACCCGAAAATGCCATGGTGCCATCGCCGCCCGAGGTGCCACCGCGATCATCCCTCCCCGAAAGAACGCCAGGCCCCGGAAGCCCGACACACCCGGCCCGATCGCCCGCAACGAGGCCCTGCGCGCATCACGGTGCTTCGGCAGGACCATCTGGCGACGATGGGGCGGCTATCACCGCCGGAGCCGCGCAGAAACGAAGTGAACTGTGTGAAACTGCTGGGTCAGCGCCTCATGGCGCGGGATTTCGACCGTCAGGTGGCCGAGTTCCAGGTCCGTGTCGCCGTCCGGAACGGCTTCACGGCGCCCGGCATATCTCTCACTGAAGTCGTGGGCTAAGTCTGTCCCGGGAAAGAGAAAGTCCGGTCAGCAGGTGATTTGTGCAACAGAGCCGTGTCGGATTATTTCCAGATGTATGCAGGTCGGCGATTGGACAGCCATTATACCCTCACAGAACGGCCTAACAGCTTACTCAGTCGGATCATGCGCATTTGGGTATCCTGGCAATATGGCAAAAATCCAGTATGCGCGAAAGCGGGTTCCATCTTTCTCCGGAATTTATGATTGACATATTCCCAAATGAGAATGGCACACGTTATAGCTGAATGTCGATATTTGTCATCTCACCCTCGGGTCCGGAGATGAATCGCATTTCGACGGCATTGCGTTCGGCCGGGCTGAGCCGTCGCCAGATCGAATCCCGGTCATTCAGATTATGACCATGAAGATAGAATTGCGTGGTCAGCTCCTGTTCTGCATGAAGGATCCTGGCATGGATATGCGGGGTGCGCCCTGGATAGGCCACCGGCTTGATCGTACGAAATGAATAAAATCCGGTTTCATCTGTAATCGCAAATCCAAAGCCCTGAAAATTCGAATCTCTCGGGGCGGGCCACGTTCCCGGCTGTGAAGATAGCGTCCATTATTGTCTACCTGCCAGATTTCGACACGCGCGCCGACCGCTGCCTCGCCGTTGGTCGTGAAAACCCGCCCGGTCAGGTGAATAATCTCGCCGCCCGCCTCGCGAACCGCAGAGGCGATCCGGACCAGATCATTGTCCTGATCGGCAAAGCGCATTGAGGGGGTCGGATAATAGGGACCCTCTGTCTGGGCTGGTGTCTTCTGCACCTGCTGAGCAAAACCGGTGCCAGGGGCTCGTATCCAGGCGATACAACCGCCAAACAGCGCCAGGACCCGGCGCCGATAAGGCGAGGTGTGATCTTCGCTCATTCTCTGTCCTTTCCCCACATTTCCCAAGTAAGGCGCTGATTTCGCTGTCCTGACCATTATATTTCCTATATAAAACATGGTGTTGAAGGCTGCGAGGGGCGCGTTTCATGGATCACCCAGAGGGTGCGGGCTTGCAACGGGCAGATCGGGTGGATTTCGACCCTCGCGTGCGGCTGGAATTTCGCGGCACGCAGCTCAGTTCCGACGGCGGCCTTCTGGTGATGCGCGAGCTTGATGACGCGCTCGGGTTGTCCGATTTGGCGTCAGCGGCGCTGCGCGATACTCGCTCTGGCAAGAACACGGTCCATCGGCTCGACGGCCTGTTCCGGCAATCAGTCTTTGGGCGGCTGGCCGGATACGAGGATGTCAACGACGCCAACCGTCTCGCCTGCGATCCGGTCATGCGCCAAGTTGTCGGCGGCAGAGCGGTCGATGCACAAGCGGCCTCGGCATCGCAGATGGGACGGTTCGAGACCGAGACGCTGGCTCTGGCCGGGAACCGTGCCGCGCTGGCCGACCTGAACGGGCAATGGATCGACCGGTTCCATGACCGTAACGGGCTGAAGTACATCGTTCTGGACATGGACAGCTCGGTCAGCCCGACCCATGGCGACCAGGAAGGGTCTGCCTGGAATGGCCATTTCGACTGTAGCTGCTATCACCCCAACTTTCTGTTCAACCAGTTCGGGATGCTGGAACGCTGCGCCCTGCGCCATGGCAACGTCCACAGCGCCGATGGCTGGCGTGATGTTCTCGACCCCGTCATTGCGCGCTACGCGGAGCGCGACCTTGGTGGCAGGTTCTTCCGGGCCGATGCTGCCTACGCGATCCCGGCGATCTATGAGCGATTGGAAGAAGCGCGGTTCTTCTACGCCATCCGGCTGCCCGCAAACGCGGTCCTCAAGGACAAGATCGCGCATCGGCTAACGCGCCCTGTCGGGCGGCCGTCACTGACCAAGGTCAAGCGGTTCTTCGAGGAATTCGAGTATCAGGCGGCGTCCTGGGACAAGGAACGCCGGGTGATCGCCAAGATCGAATGGCATCCGGGCGAACTGTTCCCGCGTGTCGGCTTCATCGTCACCAACCTGCCGATGGAGCCGGACTGGGTGGTGCGGTTCTACAACCAGCGCGGCACCGCCGAGCAGCACATCAAAGAGGGCAAATACGCCTTTCGCTGGACGCGGCTGTCGTGCCGGAAGTTCCGCGACAATGAGGTGCGGCTGCAACTGCACGCCCTGGCGTACAACCTGGCCACCTTCTTGCGCTGCATCGAGCTGCCCGAGGCCATGGCCGACTGGTCGTTGACCAGCCTGCAACTGAAGCTGATCAAGATCGGGGCACGTGTGGTCCGTCACGCCCGCACCATCACCTTCCAGCTGGCCGAGGTCGCTGTCACCGGCACGATGGTACGCGCCATCCTCGCCGCTATCCGCCGATTGCGAGCGCCACCGCTATGCGCATGATCGCGATCCACGCTCAAACTGAACGAAAGCGGCTGGACAGATCTGTCCGCTGCGCTGAAAAACGCCGCCCCTGGGCAAGGAAACAGCGGCTTCGCGGTCTGATCCGTCCAGATCCAGCAGTCTGCGCGACCGCAGGTGCCGCTTGCGGCAGAAAATCCTTGTCTAGCGCTCGGATACAGGCGATCTTCACCTCAAACGACACGCCACTTGGGGAATGCAGGTTCAATAGCGCTTACCTCCCCGCCCCCGGCAAAAGCAAGCTCGCGGGCGAAGTTTTCATTGCCAGGCATTGGCAAGATAATAGGCTTATCCATTGTCCCTACCTTCACGATGGCAACTTGGCTCAATTCACGCTCGGCCATCACGCAAATTGACGAAAGAAATAGTTTCGGATCGGGACAAACAGAACGGCAATGTACCACTCGTAGAAGACCGTCCAGAATAGTCCCAGAAAGACACTGGCTGAATCGAGCCAGACGAAGCCCGGAAAGACTTCTTCGAATGCCATTTGCATTCCTTGCGCAGGCAGGACTAGTGCCGCCAGCAGGCAAAGGATGAAACTGACTGCTAGGAACACCGACAGCGTGCAGCCAAGCGGCACGATAGAAAGGCGACGAAATTCGCGCTGATCCATGACGATTTCTCCAACGATCCGGCACTAGTTGCCGATATGGAGAAAGACGCTCCTGCGAGCCGGACATTACATCTGTGCAAAATCGTCAAATTGGCGCGCCTGTCCCACATATCTTCGAAGTCAGCTTGCCGAGGAAATCCGCGCGAAGTGGCTTTTCCTGCCGTTTCAGGCCGGCCTTCCTGCCCGGTCGTGCCCGAACAACTCCGGACATTCTTCGGCGCATTTGTTGGTCAGAATGATCCAGGCCAGATGCACCGTCGCCAGCCCCGCCAGCAGGCAGAAGAACGAGATGTAGGCGTAGCGCAGCAGGGTCACGTCCAACACCACGACGGCCACGACGGTCAATGCGAAGTGCCGCATGTGCCGGTAGCGCGACAGGGCAGGTGGCGCGATGATCAGAAAGACATAAAGCGTGTAGCTGATCCAGCGCGGCATGAACTGGTCAAGCAGCATGGAATTTTCATACTTTCATCATCGCGGTGCGGTTTCGGAGTGACGAGGGCCACCCCATGAGAACAGAAGTCGGGCCTGGCCTGCCGTCAGATCAAGCCCGGCTCGCCTGACGCATTGTTTGCCAAAACAGAACATCGGCGCAGCAGGGATATTTTGCCTTTTATATCATGCAGAAGCCCTGAGCCTCGCGGTTTTGATACCTGCTCTGGCCTCGCCTGTTGCCCGTAAATTCGGCGTGACCGCCTCCGGCTGGCGGTCTTCAGTTGCGATTATGTGCCCCGTCTTCCTGCTGCCGCCCTGGCGGTGTCGCAGCTTGCCGCCGGGTCACGACATCGTCAGTTCACTTTGAGGCGGCAAGATTGGATATTGGATAAACAATGATGCCCAAAGGGTCCAGCCCCTTCGTCATGCACCTCCGGTTTCTCACTCAGTAAAGGATTCCCCCATGAAATATATGATTGCCTCGGTTGCCCTGATCATGGCCGGTAGCGGCATTGCCGCCGCGCAGGATGCAAAATTCACGGTTACGTCCTCTTCATATGCCGACGGGGGTGTGATCCCGAAGAAGAATGCCGGCGCAGCGGAGAATTGCGGCAGCGGGGGAGGACTTTCGCCACAGGTCACTTGGTCCAACCTGCCCGAGGGTGCAAAATCCGTTGCCATCCTGATCCTGGACCCGGATGGGCAGAAGGGTCTCGGGACCTCGCATCTGGTTGCCTATAACATCCCCGCTGAAATCGGAGCGCTGGCTGAGGGGGCTGCCACCCAAAGCGGAGAGGGGATCTCGGTTGGCCCCAACCTGACAGGCGAGCCGGTTTATCGCGGCATGTGTGCGCAACCCACCGACAATCCGCACCATTACACGATGACCGTCATCGCCACAGATCTGGAGCCGGGCGCATTGCCGGAAGGGCTTGACCGCGCCGCCCTGATGGAGGCGCTGCAGGGCCATGCGCTGGCGGGGCAATCCGTTGTCGGGCTGTATGGTCAGTAAGGCCGCAAGCCTTGTGAACTGAACAGAAAAGGCGCCCCCTGTTTCAAGGTGGCGCCTGCTTACGGGGCGGCTGTGCCAGCGCTCAGGCGGGCCGGCTGCGTTCCACTTCCGGCGAGATCGGGATGAATTCGTGATCATCCCCGGGCGGCAGGCGGAATGGTCCGTTCTGCCAGTCGGCAGCCTTCCAGTCCTCCATCGCCTGTGCGATCCGCTCTTTCGATGACGAGACGAAGTTCCACCAGATATAGCGTTTCTCATTCAGTGTGGCCCCACCCAGAGCCATAAGTCGTGCGCCTTGCGGCCCCGCTTTCACGCTGATGCGGTCACCGGGGCGGAAGACCATCATCCGACCCTCCTCAAACAGATCGCCTGCAACCTCGATGGAGCCGGCGGTGACGTAGATGCCCCGGTCCTCATGGTTGTCAGGCATCGGGAAAATCGCGCCCGGCTGCAAAACCACATCCAGATAGAAGGTTTCCGACTGCATCGTCACCGGGCTGGTCTCGCCATAGGCGGAGCCAAGAATGAGCCGGGCACTGGCGCCGCCATCTTCAATGAAAGGCAGCACGGCTTCTTTGTGATGTTCGAAATCGGGCGCCATATCCTCGCGGTCGGCGGGCAGCGCGATCCAGGTCTGGATGCCGAACAGCTTGTGCCGGGTGGCGCGGGTCTCGGCGCTGGTGCGTTCGGAATGGGTGACGCCGCGCCCGGCAACCATCCAGTTCACCTCGCCCGGATAGATCATCTGATGGGTGCCAAGGCTGTCGCGATGCTCGAACTCGCCCTGATAGAGATAGGTGACGGTGCCAAGCCCGATATGCGGATGCGGCCGCACGTCGATGCCGCCATCGGTGATGAATTCGGCCGGCCCCATCTGATCGAAGAAGATGAACGGCCCGACCATCTGCCGCTCTGGCGAGGGCAGCGCGCGGCGCACCTCGAAACCGCCAAGATCGCGGGCGCGCGGAATGATCAGCGTTTCAATCGCGCCTTCGCCGCCCAGCGGGCAATCGGGATTATGGGCCGGGTTCCAGCTCACGGATCTCTCCTCTTGAATAGGGTTCAGGCGTGGTGGGGGCCGATATAGTGGCGCACCACCGGGCCTGTCTCATGCCGATCCAGCGCCCGCAGATCACTGTGCAGATCTGCATCGGTATGGCTGACACGCTCATGTTGTTCCATGTGTTCCGCCCAGCTTGGCAGCAGAAAAATCTCGACCCACAGCCCGGGCTCTTCGACGCTTTGATGGAAGAACCACTGGGTCGCGCCGTTGCGCATCCGCTCTTTCGAGGCAAGGAGCAGCCGCCGGATAAACTCTTCCCGATCCGCCTCATCGATCCGGTAGGTGACGCTGATCATGGCGCGCTGATCGCAGGTGATAAGGCAAACGATCCATACTGATTGTATGCCATCAGCAAACCAAAGCAGCCTCAGATGAGAAACCTCAACCGTCTCGCCTATTTCGTGGCCGTGGTGGATGCGGGGTCTTTCACCCATGCCGCTACGCGCCTGGGGATCACCAAGGCGGTGGTCAGCCAGCAGGTTGCGCAACTCGAAACCGAGCTCGGGGCGACCCTGCTGACCCGCTCGACCCGCAAAGTGCGACCGACCGAGGCCGGGCGGATCTTTTACGAGCGCTGCAGCCTGATCCTGCGTGAGGCCGAGGATGCCTGGGGCGAGCTTGCACAATCCGCCGCCGAGCCGCGCGGCGTTTTGCGGATCGCCGCGACGAATGACTATGGCTGCCAGGTTGTGGTGCCGGTCGCGACGGATTTCGCCAGCCGCTACCCCGACTGCCAGGTTGAACTCATGCTGGGGGATCGGCCGGTTGACCTTGCCGCCGGCGAAGCGGACCTCGCGATCCGCATCGGCTGGCTGCCGGATTCCAGCCTTAAGGCGCGGAGGATCGGGGCTTTCCGCCAGCTGCTGGTCGCTGACCCTGCCCTGCAGGCGCGCCTTGCCCCCCGTCGGGCACCGGCGGATCTGGCCGGCCTGCCCTTTGTTGCGAATACCGCACTGCGCGATCCGCTGCTCTGGGCTTTTTCCCATGACCGGCTGCCGCAGCAGCAGGTGCGAATGACACCCTCGCTCTCGATTGACGCGACACCCGCCGTGCTGCGCGCCGTTTGCGAAGGCGGCGGGCTTTCGGTGTTGCCCGATTTCTTTGTCGCCGAATTGCTGGCCCAGGGCAGGCTGATCCATGTTCTGCCGGACTGGACCCTGCCATCAGGGGGGATTTACAGCGTCAGCCCGATGGCGCGTTTCCGGCCTGCAAAGCTTACTGCCTTTGTGGCCATGCTCGCTGAGGCCGAGCGGAAACGGGCAGCGGGGATGTGTTGCAGAAATCAGCAGACAGCTTAATTTCCAAATTTACGGAAGGACTTATCGCACGGCCTATTTGGCCGCTATGCCGAGGGCGGTGTAGTCGTTCAGGACAGCGATATCGACCTGTAGTTCACCGACCTGGCGATCGAGGCCCCGGCCCAGGAAGAGTTGGCCCAGGAGTTTCAGGCAATGCATGTTCGCTTCGGCGCGGTTCCGGCGATGATAGCCGCTCCATCATCGCTACAAGGCGCGGCCGAGGTATTTGGATGCCCGCAGGGCATCGTTGCGGGCAATGGCGCCAGCGGTGACAGCCTTTCATGGTTTTGCGTTCCGGCGCGGTGGGATGACAGCATATGTGCCGCACTCTGCGATGGGATCATGGCACTTTCGGGTATCACAGACACCATCAGCTGTGACGCAGCCAGTCTTCTCGTCCGGAGGGATCCCGGCGATCAGATCGGGCAAGACTGCCGCCTCGCCGATAGTGCCTGCGGTGATCCCAATGACCCGGACCTCCGGCGTTCGCTCGTCAAGTCCGAGGTTGACCTACCACCCGATGAACCCGGTCGTCTGCCAGAGCGCGCCAGATTGTCAGCGAACCACGGCGCTTGCGCGCCTGGTTGTAGGCTGGCCAGTGCGTCCTCTGGCAAGTGGTGGTTTTCGGTCTGCCGATCTCGCTCAGCGTGAGTTTGTTCGATACATCCCCCTGTGGTTGTAAAAAACTCTGGTCGTGTACTCTGCCGAGGATGCAGGGGGTTCCACCTCTGAAACGCAGCGGAACCACGACGCATAGCGCGAAATTGCCGGGAAGGCGCCACATGCTCATGGCCCGTGACCTTAACTGCCAGGTCACGGCGTCTTGCCTCGTATCGCGGCTCAGAACAGCTTCACCGGTCTCGTCATTCCTCGCAGGGCAGGTCCGCAGTGGGACAGGGAAATCCTGCGGCGTGAGGCTTTTGCAGCACTCCCTGTCCAGACGAGAACGGGTCTGAAAAAGCGGTCAGTTGCGCATGCCATCCACGCTGAAACGCCCCGCGCCCGCCGTCACGAAATTCAGGCAAACAAACGCGAAAACCGCAGCAGCAGCTCCACCATTGATGGTTGGGAAAATGCTCACAGGGAAGTGTGCGATGAAATAGGCGCAGGCCATCAGACCCGAGAGCACGAAGGCCACGATCCGGGTTTTGAATCCGACAAGAAGGAGCGCGCCGCCAACAAGCTCAATCAAGCCTGCAATCCAGGAAAGCGAGCCAATCGGCGGCGTGTAATCCCCGGCCGCAAAATGAAAAATTTTGGCAAGGCCAAAATTCAGAAAGACAAGGCCGATTGCAATGCGCAAAAGACCCAGAGTGGTTTGATGGTATTTCGACAGATCCGTCATGGCACTCACTCTGTTATGCGGGTTTTGGCCCGGCAGCGCCTCCCAGGGAGGATTCCAAGGGCTGGCCTCACGGCTGAAAAGCTGACGGCAAAACCGAGGGGGATACAAGCCTCTCAATCGCATAGCATAGAATTTATTGCCGATCATTACATTTGCGGTTTTGTTCGCTCTCCGGGTCACAGGCTTACTATGGTCTGGATGACATCATGGATTTCTGAATTGCCTGCCGAGGAAATGCCTGAACTCCGGGCTTCGTCGCTTCGGGAGGAACTGTCCGGGGAAGCCGTGGTCCGGATGCCCTTGTAACGACGTCCTTGCTCTTCCAATGCCACGGGAGCAGTTCGGGCAGGCGCGCGAACATCGGCAAGCCAGGTCTGAGGATCGGTGTCGTTGATTTTCGCGGTGACGATCGGGGTATATCTCAAGGTGGCTCGGCCGCCATCGCGGGGAGAAACGGCAAAGAACCAGGCCTTTCCGCGAAGTGCTGCACCACGAAGGGCGCGTCCCGCGGCGTTGCCGCTGAGACATATCCGTCCGTCATCAGGAAGACGCGTGAAGACTTCCCATTGCCCCTTTTCTTCGCACAGGCAGTTGATCGTCCTGGCGTCGGGGTTGTGCTTCGACATTCAGGCACGCCCGGCACGCAGTCAGTCAACTCCTTAGCCAGCGGGGCACGCCGCGCTGATGGATGTCGTGATGGTTTCGGTGTTCAGGCCGGTGATCCCGTGGTCGGCGACCTTTTCATCCTTTCTGGTCGTGGAATTGATGTCTGCAAGTTCGAAGAACGTTCGCCTGGCATACGACCATGCGCAGGACCATCAGCGGGCCGGCGCAGGTAACGACTGTCAATATGGTGCGAGGCACTCCCGCAGCGCGGACAGGCGGCTGTGGCTTCCGATGAGCGGCGTGGATACGGATTGTGTTGCCGTCGATCTCAATCCGATTGGACGTAAGCCCTGCTGTGGCCCTGCTGTCGGAAAATCTCGGCGCGAAAACCATGAAGCTATGGGCGATTCCCCTACAAGAAAGGCCAAAATGTAGCGAGCTTGAGGCTCAACTGCACCAAACCTGCGTCAGAGCCAATATCGCGCGCCGATAGGGGGCAGCGTTCCACGCCGATTGACGGCCGGATCTGTCGCGACAAGGCCGGGGGAAGCGGGGGCTTCGGAGCCGGGACACACCCGAATGTCAGCAGTCATCGCAGGGCTTATGCTTCAGCTCAGAGCGACGACGCTTTACCTGCTGCTGCCGCTGTCCGATTGTCGCCAGGCGGTCGGTGACATGCCGACCACCCGGCGAAATTCGCGGCTGAAATGGTAAATGTCGCTGAAGCCACAGGTCTCTGCGACCCAGGAGACCTTCACGCCCTGGCGGAGCAGCAGATCCTGGGCACGCTGGATGCGTTGTCGGCGCAGCCATTCGCGGGGCGTCATGTGCAGATGCGCGCTGAACAGGCGGCGCAGCTGCGCCCCACTCAGCCGGGCTGTTGCTGTCATGTCTTCTGCCGGCCAGCGCAGCTCGGGTCTGTCGCCCATCGCGGCAATCAGCCGCGTCAGGGCGGGTGGCAGGCGATCGCTCTCCATCGCAAGACGCTCGGCGTTGAGCAGCGACCACAGCTCGGCTATTTGCCTGTTGATCAGCAACTCCTGGTTCTTGCCCCGCTCTCGCATCAGATCGAACAGGCGGGCAAACCAGTCGGCAATTGCCGCTCCGCGCGCGATCGGAATTCTGCCATCAGGCCCGAACAGCATTCGGATCATGGTCGTCGCCTCGGCACCTGTGATGCGCAGCCAGTACAGCACCCAGGGATCCTGCCGGTCGGCAAAATGGCCATGTGGGCGATCCCCTGCAATCACCGCACAGGTCGAAGGGCCGATCCGCCGGATCTCGTCACCGATATGGATCGTGCCCTGACCCTCGCGGCAGTAAAGGAGGTCGAAGCCGGGAGAGGAAAGCCGGCTGACCGCGTAATCCGGACCACAGATCACATGGCCTGCCCGTGGCACCCGGGCAACGGCCCCTTCCCAGCGAGGGTCGGGAAGGGTGTGCAGGTTCTCGACAAAAACCGTTCGTTTTAAACTTGGCTGAATCATGCGCGTTTTGTATAAATAATTGATCTGAGAGTCCATTTTAGAATGGTGGCGCAGCCGTCAATATGCCCGTCAGGAGGAGCCGTTGGCCCTGTGCCAGCGGTTCGGAGGAACAGATCTCATATTGAAGACAGAGGGAGGGCCGGGTCATGCTTATGCCGACCAGGGACCAGCAGGTTCGCTATGCAGAAGATGGCTTCTATATCGTCAAAGGGCTGCTTTCAGCCGACGAAGTCACCAATTTCCGTGATCACGCCCGCAGGCAGCTTGAGGAAGAGGCGCGCGAGGGCAGCGTGATGGCCAAGGGGGACCGTGACGGCAAAAGCACCCTGCTGAAAATGTGGAACACTGCGGGTGACGACAAATACGGGCTGCTTGCCCGCGATCAGCGTATGGTGTTGCAGGCTGAGGCGCTTCTTGGCGAAGAGACCTATCTCTACAGCCACAAGATGACGATGAAGCAGCCGCGAGAAGGCGGTGCATGGGAGTGGCATCAGGATTTCGGCTATTGGTATAACAATGGCTGCCTGCGCCCCGATATGCTCTCGATCTATATCTCGCTTGACAAAGCCACCAAAGAAAATGGCTGCCTTCAGGTGTTGAGCGGCACGCATAAGCTTGGCCGTCTTGACCACATCCGCGAAGATGGCCAGACCAATGTGGCGCGTGCCCATCTTGAGGCTGCTCTTGAGCGATACGAGCATCTCTATGTCGAGATGGAGGCCGGTGATGCGCTGGTGTTCCACGGAAACCTGCTGCACCGCTCGGATGCAAACAACAGCGACACCTATCGCTGGGGGTACATCTGCTCTTACAACGCTGTCTCGAATGCGCCCTTTGCCCGCCTGCGCGAATACGGCAATTACGAAGAGATGAAGCCGGTTCCCGCTGGCAGCTTCATGGCTGCCTGACTTCGGTTTTCCTGAGCCACGGCGGCCCGCCTCGCGGGCCGTGCGCCATCCCAGAAAGGCCCTTCAACAGAAGGCCATCCCGGAAAGGAAGCTGATGACAGGGTCTCTGGCACAGCCCGCAACAAAAGCGGTAAAAAAGCGGTTCTCCCGATTTGGCGGGCGCGAAACCGGCGTCGCGCTGGCCCTTCTGGTCATGTGCATTGTGCTGGCCATCTTGAATGACCGTTTTCTCACGACCAACAATCTGCTGAATATCGGCCGTCAGGTCTCGCTGCTCGGGATCATGGCGGTCGGAATGACATTCGTACTGGCCTCGGGCGAAGTCGACCTCTCGGTGGGGTCGATTTATGCATTTTGCGGTCTGGTGACCGGGATGGTGATCGTCGCCGGTTACGGGCTTTTCCCGTCACTGATGGTCGGAATTCTGGCAGGTATCGTGATCGGCATCATCAACGGGCTTTTGTCGACCTATGGGCGGCTGCCCTCGCTGATCGCAACGCTGGGGATGCTTTCAATGGTGCGGGGCGCAGCGCTGATCCTGACCGATGGGCGCCCGGTCACGGTGAATGCGAGAAACGGCGCGAATCCCGATGTTCTGGGACAGTTCACGTTCCTTGGGCAGGGGGCGATTGCCGGTGTGCCCATGCAGCTCGTCTTCTTTGTGCTGATCGCACTGGCGGGCTGGTTCCTGCTGGCGCGGACATCGTTCGGTTTTCGCGTGCTGGCAGTTGGCGGATCGACCAAAGCAGCGCGTGTCTCTGGCATCTCTGTCGAGAAGGTCAAGATCGCGGCCTTTGCGCTGATGGGGGGGCTTGCGGCCTTTGCCGGCATCCTGTCGATCGCTTTCCTGCCGTCGGGCCAGGCCGGGCGCACAGGGCTGGGGCTGGAACTGGACGTCATCGCTGCGACGATTGTGGGGGGCACCTCGCTTGCCGGGGGCGAGGGCACCATCATCGGAACCATCCTCGGCGTGCTGATCATCGGTGTGTTGCGTAACGGGCTTGTGCTGACCGGCGTTTCGCCTTTCGCACAGGAGTTTCTGATTGGCCTGGTCATCGTCGTGGCGGTTGCCATCGACCGGTGGACCATCAGGGAGCGCCGTGTCTGAAAAGGTGAATCTGACAGAACCCGAAAGGGACGGTCATGCGGGAGGGTATGATCGGAAATAACAAATCTGGGAGGAATAAAAAATGAAAAAACTGCTTGGAACTGCTTTGATCGTGGGGATGGTCTGGCCGATGCTGGCTGCGGCGGAGCCGGTCAATGTCAAAGATTTCGCGCTTGCCCAGCGGATCGCTGACAAGGTAGCGGCCGGCGAAGAGCTGAACATCTTTGTCTCCTATCACGATGTCTCGAACGAGTTTGCGCCGCAGATCCGCGCCGGTGTCGAACGGGGCGATGCGCTGGATAAGGTTGCGGCAAAGTTCATCGGTCCGGTGGGCGCTGATGCCGATGGCCAGATCAATGAGATCGAGGCGCTGCTGGATACGATGGACGGGCTGGCGATTTCCTCGGTCTCGACCGATGCGCTGGCGCCGATCATCGACCGCGTGGTCGATGCCGGGATTCCGGTCATCACCTATAATACCGACAACCCCGACAGCAAGCGTCTGGCCTTTGCTGGCCAGGATCTGATCCAATCGGGTCGTGAAGCGGGCAAGCTGATGTGCCAGGTTCACCCCGAGGGCAAGATCCTGATCCTGACGCTGGATGCCGCCGCGCAATGGTCCCTTGACCGCGAAAGCGGTGCGCGTGATGCGCTGGCCGCTGACTGCACCGGCACCGAAGTGGTTCAGACCATCAATACCGGCACCGACCCGCAGGAGATGTATGCGGCGATTGAGAATGCCATGCTTGGCAATCCCGAAATCTCGGGCCTGCTGAGCCTTGAATGCTGCACCACTCCGGCGGCCGGGTCCTGGGTTGACCGCAATGGCAAGGCAGGTGCGGTGAAGATCGTCGGCTTCGATCTGCTCGATCAGACCGTCGAGTTTGTCGAGAAAGGCGTCATCCAGGCGACGATCGACCAGGCGCCGGAAGCGCAGGGCTTCGCTGCCGTCGACCTGCTGGTGAAGTTCCTGAATGGCGAAACCATCGACAATGTCGATACCGGCGTTGGCATCTATACCTCTGAGAATATTGCAGAGGTGAACTGATCAAAGCGGCCTGAGCTGCTGTGGCCCGGGCCGGTCTGGTCCGGGCCACTACCTCGAACAGTTTTGAACAGATCGGCACCGAATGCAGACAGACACTCTCCCTGTCGTCTCTTTTCAGCGGATCGGCAAATCCTTCCCGGGCGTGCGGGCACTCTCGAATGTGTCGTTGGCCCTGAACCCGGGCGAGATTCATGCCGTGATCGGTGAGAATGGCGCAGGCAAATCGACCCTGATGAATATCCTCGCGGGTGTGCTGGCGCCCAGTGAGGGTACGCTGATGCTCGACGGCAAACCGCTGCGGCTCTCTTCGCCGCTGGAGGTGCGGCGGCGCGGGATTGCCGTGGTGTTCCAGGAATTGTCACTGTGCCGCAATCTCTCGGTCGGCGAGAATGTGATGCTGCCGGCGCTGGCAGAAATCCCGCCCTGGCAGTTGATCCGCCGCGCGCGGGCCCAGGCCCGGTCGCGTGAGATTCTGGCCCGGCTTGGCATGGATACTGACCCGGCCACGCCTTTGCGCGACCTCTCGGTCGCCCAGATGCAACTGGTGGAAATTGCCCGCGCCCTGGTCCGCAAAGTGCGGGTTCTGGTGCTGGATGAGCCGAACTCCGCGCTCTCTCCCCATGAATCCGAGCACCTTTTCAATATTATGCGCCAGCTTCGCGATGACGGCGTTGCCATTGTCTATATCTCGCATCACCTGAATGAAGTGCTGGCGATCTCGGACCGGATCAGCGTTATGCGCGATGGTGAACTGGTCGAGAGCATCACCGACCTTTCGGGCGTGACGGTGCCGCATCTGGTTGCCTCGATGGTCGGTCGTGATCTCGGCGATGCGGTGCCCTATGGGCTGACCCATAAGCCGGCAGAGGCGCAGCCGGTGCTTTCGCTGCGCGATTTCCGGGTGCCAGGTGAGATCCATGGCATCGACCTTGATCTGCGCCCGGGCGAGATCCTGGGGGTTGGCGGTCTGCCGGGCAGCGGCAAGGATATTCTGGCCGAAGCGATCTTCGGCCTTTGCCCGCGCTCGGGCGAGGTGACGGTCTGCGGGCAGATCCTGCCTGCGCAAAAGCCGATGGCGGCTATTCAGGGGGGCATCGCGCTTATCCCGGCCGACCGACGCAATGGCGGTGCGCTGCTGACCATGTCGGTGGCGCAGAATGTGGTCTCTTCGACGCTGGATCGCCATTCGCGGATCGGCGTGTTGCTGAACGCGCTGATCGGCGACACGGCTGCGCGGCAGATCCGGGCTTTCGACGCGCGGGTCTCCGGCCCCGCGCAGGTGATGGGCACTCTGTCCGGCGGCAATCAGCAGAAGATCATCCTGTCGCGCGGCATCGTCTCCGAGCCGAGGGTGCTGATCCTGCATGAGCCGACCCGAGGCATTGATGTCGGTGCCAAGGCCGAGATTTACGCGATCCTCAAGCGCCTCGCGCAGGAAGGGCTGGCCGTGCTGATGATCTCGTCTGAACTGCCGGAGCTGGTGCTGCATGCCAATCGGGTGGTGATGATGGCGCATGGCACGCTGTCGCGCGATTTCACCGGGGCAGAGATCACCGAACAGAATCTTATGATGGCGGCGAGCGTACAGCCCGCGCATCTGGTCGCGGAGGGGGCAGCATGAAGAGACCGGTTATAACCGTCGTCGGCAGTTTTGCGGTTGGGATGACGATCAGAACCCCGACCCTGCCGATATTCGGCCAGACGATCCTCGGCTCGGATTTCGACATGGGGCCGGGGGGCAAGGGGTCGAACCAGGCGGTCGCGACAGCCCGGCTTGGGGCGGATTCTGCGCTGGTCGCCTGCGTGGGAAATGATGCCCTGGCGAAGATCGGCCTCGATATGTATCGCGCCGAGAGTGTGAATTCACGCCATGTCGCCGAGCTTCCGGATCGTTCGACCGGGGTGGGGTTCATCATACTCAATACCGAAGGCAATAATTTCATCATCCTCGATATGGGCGCGAATAACGCGATGGATGCCGCCCAGGTGGATAAATCCGCCGACCGGCTGGCAATGTCGGATGTGGTGATGACCGTGCTGGAAATCCCGGATGCCGCCGCCGCGCGCGCGATGGAACTGGGGAAGGCCTCGGGGGCCAGGACAGTGCTGAACCCGGCGCCTGCCCGCGCGCTGCATCCGTCGATCTTCAGACATGTCGATGTGCTGATCCCGAATGAAAGCGAGCTGCGCATTCTGCTGGGGCTGAAACCCGATGATCCGACGCCCTCGCGCGATCTGGCGATCCGGCTCCGGCGGCTGGGGGTTGGCACGGTGGTGGTGACGCTGGGCCGTGAAGGCGTTCTGGTCCTTTCCGATGAGCATGATCTGCATATTCGCGCCCGCGAGGTCGCGGTGGTCGATACCACCGGCGCCGGCGACGCCTTCTGTTCCGGCTTTGCCGTGGCGCTGGCCGAGGGGAAATCCATCCCCGACGCCGCGCGCTTTGGTACTCTGTGCGGCTCCTGGGCCTGCACGAAACTTGGGGTGGTGCCTTCGCTCGGTCGACGCCATGAAATCGAAGCCTTTGCAAAGGAAAACCAATGAAACGTGGGCGTATCCTGAATGCAGAACTGAACCATGCCATCGCCTCGATGGGGCATGGCGATCTTATGATCGTCTGTGACGCGGGTTTCCCGATCCCAGACACCGTCTGGCGTGTTGATCTCGCGATTGAGAAAGACCTGCCGGATCTGGAGCAGGTGCTGTCGCTGATCGCTTCGGATTTTGTCGCCGAGAAGGTCGGTTACGCCGACAATCTGCCGACAAATAATCCCGTTCTGCTGGATAAGGTGAAAACGCTTTTCCCGGATTCCGATCACGAGGTGACCACCCATGGCCGTATTCTTGGCGATATGGCCGCTCAGGCAAAGGTGATTGTACGCACCGGCGCTTTTGACCCATGGGGCAATATCCTGCTGTGGTCCGGGGTGGATGTTCCGAAATGGTTTGATAAGCCCGGCGTCGTGGCGCCGCCCGAATATGCGCGGAAGCTGAAAGCCTGATGCCGAAGATATTTGACTGGAGCGCGCGGCCTGCCGAGCGGTTGGTGACGGTGGGTTCGCTCCGGGCAGGTAAGGGAGCACCGGCCCGCCACGCCCAGGTCACGGCTGACACCGCCGAAGAGGCAGCGGCGGCGGAGGCTGCCGGCATCGAGATGGTGATCTGCCGGGCCGCCAATGTCGCGACCGTGCGGCGCGGATCGAAGCGGGTCTTTGTGACCGCAGCTCTCGGTTTTGCCGAGGCTGTCACCGAAGACGAGATCCTGCGCACCGCCTTCCGCGCCCTGACTGACGGCGCAGACGCGGTCATCACCGCGCGTCGCCTGTCTCTGGTCAGCCTGCTGGCTGCCGAAGATATTCCCGTCATGGGACATCTCGGCTTTGTACCACGCAAGAGCACCTGGACCGGCCGGGTCCGGGGTGTCGGACGCGATCTGGCCGAGGCCGAGGACCTCTGGCACCGATTCCGCCGTCTGGAAGACGCCGGCGCCTTCGCCGTCGAGGCCGAACTGGTCGCGGCCCCGCTGTTGGCGGCGATTACCCGCAAATCCGGGCTGGTCACCGTTTCTCTGGGCTCTGGCCCCGGAGGGGATGTGGTGTTTCTCTTTACATCAGATATTACCGGCGACAGCCCGCACCTGCCTCGCCATGCGAGATCATGGGGCAATATTGCCACCCTTCGTCAGCAGATATGTGAGGAACGACAGAGCGCCCTCGCGGCTTTTCGTGCCGAAGTGGCGGCCGGCAGCTTTCCTGCTCCCGGTGAGATGATTCAGCCTGAACCC
>NZ_QNHG01000002.1:390054-445554 GCF_003290025.1 Pseudogemmobacter bohemicus | reverse complement strand
AGGCTGAAACGACCCCGGAACTTGCCGCCCTGATTGATCGTCTGCACTCGGGTAGCTGAATGGCGTTGCAACAAGGCTCTGTTGCGTCGCTTTGACAACGTTACAGGCCTCGGCGGCATGCACAAGAATCTGGTCGAGAAGGGCCGCAGTCTTTCTTAGACTTCATGATGTCGGCAAAATACCTACGGGCATGGATATTGCATCTTTGTATAATTCGCGGCTCATCCATGATAATTTGAGGCTGGATGATATTATAACCAGAATACCCATCATAAGTCAGAACCTTGCAAGCTGATCCAGTTAAAAACTCTTTCGGGGCGCCGCCTGCGGGTTTCCTCGAACCGGAAAGACGCGCATGGATGCGCCCTCGGATTACACCTGCGTTCATCTGACAGTGCGCCCCAATCATAACGCCGCTTTTTCATCGCGATCGTGAGAATTTGGGGTTCATCCATCTGTATGCAATAGGATGACTTAATTCGATCTTTGATCGCAAATACCAAAAGCCTGACATATGACTAAAGTCTTGATGTAAGGCCGCGAAGGGTTCTTTCGTAAACTGAATATCCCGACATGGACCATGTACACGCTACCCCGTGCAATGGTAAGCTATATGCGTATTTGAGAGTGGCGGTCTCGACGGCGTAATCCAGAGAATGGTTGGATCTTCCCATAATAACATGAGTGACTTTTCCCATTTTTGGTGCCCGCAACCGTTACATCGCATATGGTGGTAATTTGGCTTCTGTATTGCAAGTTGAGTTGGAACTACTGTTGGAATGGTTTTCGTCCGGGTTTCCTTCGCAGTCATCTTTCTGCCGCAGTCACAGCGCTCGGGTGCCCTGACAGGAGAATCTGCTTCAACAACCGGAAAATCTGTCGGTAACCATCTAGTCGCCTTTCCAGAAGGTTTCTTCTCTTTTGATGGCCTGGCCAGCTGCTGCACAGCGAGCGCCCGCCTATTGGCTTCTTCCCTGTCGATAGCTTGCGCGATCTTCTCCGCATCATCCATAGACAAAAGGTCGGGCAGCTCATCAAGCGAGGTATCTTCAGCGAAAATATATCCGATGGGAAATGCGCTTTGCCCCAAACAATGTGATCTCTCAGAGCTCTTTTGTAATCTTGTGTCGTTGATCCGGAGTATGCTGTCCTTTACCAGTCCGGGATTGGCATTCTTTTTCAGCGCAATGGATACCCTGGTTCCATTAATTAGCATCTGTTCATAAATGTTAAATACCTTGGTGCGCGGGGTTGATTTTGTGTGCAGTTGCGCCATTTATATTTATTCCAAAGCTAAAAATTGAAGTGATAAACTTCAAGACTTTGCAGGCACAACTCTTGGAGACGACGCCCGGAAGCTTGGTGGCAACGGCTGTTCGGTTGGTGTTTAACTTTTTCGACGACTTTCCGGGGCTGGGGCGCTGATAAGGACCCCATATATTGATCTCGCATCGCGAATGAATGGTGAGAAGTGCCAGACCCACTGCGATGTTTCGGAACAAGCAGGCTTGCGCCTGACCGTGTGACCACATCGGCGGTAGTTGCGGCCCTCGGTACCTGACGCTGTATGAAGATGCAGAGAGAGGAGTGGAACGCGACATACCACTGGTTGGGATGAAGCCAGGCCATGCCACGCGCACGGAGAGGTGATTGGCATCTGTTCTGCGTGCGAAAACCTCTTGATCCTATAGCTGCTACAGGCTGTAAGGGTCCGAATCATATACATGATTACCCGGGCGTTGCCTGGCTCGGAGACAGTGATGAGCGAAGCGAGACGGCAGGAGTGGACTGTCAGCGGTATGGATTGCGCCTCATGCACAGTGAAGGTGACCAAGGCTGTTGAGAACCTGCCTGGTGTCAGCGATGTGAAGGTCGCTTTGATGGCCGAAAAGCTGACGCTCAGCCTGGTGCCCGGCACGACCAAAACCTCCGAGATCGAAAGCATCGTGAAACGGCTTGGCTTCGGCATTGCGGCGCGGGGCGCAAAGGCAGAGGGCAAGAAAGCCTTTGTAATGCCTGGTGAACCACCTGCCGCAAAGTCGGACACTGGCGCCCATGAAGGGTCTGATCGTGCCGGCGCAACACCGTCGCATTCTGCCGCAGATATCGGTCACGGCAGCCCCGGCCATGTGCATGGCACTCCGGCCGCTCGGGGCAAGGCGTGGTATCAGACCAGGAAGGGGCAGTTGGTGATCTTTACCGGCCTGCTTCTTGGTCTGGCCTGGATTTTCGAGCTGCTGACATCGACCGAATGGGGCTATTGGGCCTTCGCCGTTGCCTGTGTCATCGGGGTCGCCCCGGTGGCAAAGCGCGCTTTCGAAGCCTTACGGCTTGGCCAGCCCTTTACCATCGAAAGCCTTATGACCATCGCGGCCATTGGTGCCCTGTTCATCGGCGCGGCCGAAGAGGCGGCACTTGTCGTCTTCCTCTTTGCGGTGGGCGAGGTTCTGGAGGGCGTGGCCGCCGGCAAGGCACGCGACAGCATCCGGGCGCTGGCCAATCTGGTGCCGAAAACAGCCCTGCTGGAGGAGGGGGGCAAAACCCGCGAAGTGCCGGCTGCGAGCCTGGAGATCGGGCAGCGCGTCTTTGTACGCCCCGGTGATCGCATCCCCGCCGATGGTGAAATCTTCGAGGGCACCAGTGGCATCGATGAAAGCCCGGTCACCGGCGAAAGCATTCCGGTGACGCGGGGGCCGGGCGAAAATGTCTTTGCCGGCTCGATCAACACCGAAGCGGTCTTGCGTATCAACGTGACCAGGACCGCCGCTGACAATACGATCAGCCGCATCATCCAGCTGGTCGAAGAGGCCGAGGAGGCGCGCGCACCGACAGAACGCTTCATCGACCGTTTCTCGCGCTGGTATATGCCCGCGATTGTTATTGTGGCGCTTCTGGTGATCTTTGTTCCGACGCTGGCCTTTGGTGGGGACTGGGACACCTGGATCTATCGCGGTCTTGCACTTTTGCTGATCGGTTGCCCCTGCGCGCTGGTCATCTCGGTTCCGGCCTCAATTGCCTCGGCATTGTCCTCCGGTGCCCGGAAAGGGTTGTTGATGAAAGGAGGCGCGGTGATCGAGGCTGCCGCCCATGTCAGCCGGATTGCCTTTGACAAAACCGGCACCCTTACGCATGGCAAGCCCAAAGTCACCGACATTGTCACGGCTCCGCATGTGACCGAAAATGATCTTCTGGCCATTGCCGCCGGGGTGGAAACCGGTTCGTCGCACCCGCTTGCTTTGGCGATCCTGCGGCGCGCCGAAGAAGCCGGAGTGGAAGCGCTGCCAGCATCTGAGGCCCGCGCCATCGTCGGGAAAGGGGTCGAGGCGCTTGTCGGTGGTGACAGGGCGTGGGTCTCGTCACCGCGCCATGCCTCCGAGCTGCGCGGCATTGCCGGGGGTCATATCCACCGTGCAACCCAGCTGGAATCCGAAGGGAAAACCGTGGTTGCTGTCTTCCGCCGGGCGCAGCCCCTGGGGTTGATCGCCCTGCGCGACGAGCCGCGCGCGGATGCGGTCGATGCGATGCGCCAGCTCAAGGCTATGGGAATCGCGCCTGTCATCCTCACCGGTGACAATCCCCGCACCGCCGAGGCCATCGCAGAGCAGCTGGGGATGGACTACCGGGCCGAAATGATGCCCGAGGCCAAGCTATTGGTGATCCGCGACATGAGCGGCGGTGGCGGCGTGATGATGATAGGGGACGGCATCAATGATGCGCCTGCACTGAAACAGGCCAGTGTGGGGGTCGCCATGGGTTCCGGCACGGATGTGGCGCTTGAAACCGCTGATGCCGCCATCTTGCGCGACCGCGTGGTCGACGTGCCCGCACTGATCCGGCTTGCCCGTGGGACAATGGGCAATATCCGGCAGAATGTCATACTGGCTCTGGGGTTGAAGGCAGTGTTTCTTGTGACCTCGGTTCTGGGACTGACCGGGCTCTGGGTTGCAATTCTGGCAGACACCGGGGCCACCGTGTTTGTGACGCTGAACGCGCTGCGGCTTTTGCGCTTTGATCCCTCAAGAGAGGCTTGATCGCGATGCCAACATTCTTCGGCTGGGCCGCAATCGCAGCTCTTTGTTTCTATCTTCTGGCCTTCGCGGTCGGGTCATGGCGGCTTATGACAATGGGTCAGCAGGTGTGGCTGTTCAGGCGCGCGCGCGGCTGGGATCGCGTGGCAGCCATGGCGTTCCGGCTTGGCTTTGCTCTCGCGCTGCTGGGGCCGCTCCTGTGGCTGGCCGTTCCTGGTCTGCACAAGGCTGATCCTCTCTGGCGCGAAACCGTCTATCCGGACCTTGATATTCCGGGCTTTGCACTGGCGGCGCTTGGCACCGCACTGGCGCTGATCGCGCAATCGCGGATGGGCGCATCCTGGCGTGTGGGGGTTCCCCAGGCCGGAGACAATTCGGCAACGGGGGATCTGGTGACGACCGGGCTTTTCCGCCTGTCGCGCAACCCGACCTTTCTTGGGCAGAGCCTGCTGCTTCTGGGCGTGGCGCTGGCTATCCCTTCCCTGCCCGGATGGTTTGGATTTTTCCTGTTTCTCATCGCGGCCAATCTGCAAATCCGCAGTGAAGAGCGTGCCCTGATGCGCCGCCATGGACCACACTATGCCGCTTACCTGCAATCCGTACCGCGGTGGATTGGGCTTCGGAGGCCAGATTGATGACTCGAATCACACTTTTCCTTTTGCTTGCCCTCGTCGCGTTTGCCCTTGATCAGGCGACGAAGGCAGCGGCGCTTTACGCGCTGGATCTTCACCAGCCGGTTCCGATCTTTCCCGGCTTCAACCTGACACTGGGGTTCAACACCGGTGCGAGTTTTGGCATGCTGTCGGATCTGATGGCCGATACGCCTCTGATCATGGCGGCTCTGACCGGGCTCATCACACTTGGCCTGGCCTGGCTGGGCCTGCGCGCCGGTCGGGCCTGGGAGACCGCAGGCTTTGCGCTGATCGTCGGCGGCTCAAGCGGCAATATCTTCGACCGGTTGCGTCAGGGGGCCGTGACCGACTTTCTTGACTTCTACTGGCGCGACTGGCACTGGCCAACGTTCAACGGCGCCGATATTGCAATTTTCCTGGGCGTTGCAGCGATTTTGCTCGCAGGCCTTTCCCACAAAAAGGAGACCGGGCATGCCTGAAATTGCCACACGCCAGATGATGGCCTTTCTGATCGCCCTTACCGCAACGCTCTCCGCCCTGTTCATCGGAGAGATTCTGGGCCAGATGCCCTGCACACTTTGCTGGTATCAGCGCATTGCGATGTTCCCGCTTGTCGTGGTTTTGGGGGTGGCGCTTTGGTCAAACGACCCGCGCGGTCGGCTATACGCCTTGCCCCTGGCACTTGTCGGGTTTGGCATCGCCGTGTGGCACAGTGGTCTCTATACCGGCCTGATCCCCGAACCACTGGCGCCCTGTACCGCGAACGGCCCGTCCTGCACAGACCGCGCTGCACAGAGCATTCTGGGCCTGCCAATTCCGTTCCTTTCGCTCGCAGCCTTTGCCGCCATTTCACTGCTGCTGCTCCCGAAGGCACGTTCTGTATGAGCCTTGGAAAGCGGGCAACTGCCATCACAGCCGGCATCGTGCCTGCACGCCTTCGGGGGCCCCGCCCCCGATGAATGCCCAACGCCTGCATCTGGATTGTGATATTCTTCGTTTTGCTCGCTCTGGTGATAAGCAAACTTAACGAGACGCCGGAAGGTCCGATCGGGCAAGGCGCTGCCCAGACCGGGGGGTCTTATGCAGGGGACCTTTCGGTCACATCCATGGTCTGAGGCCAATCCCGCCGCAGATCGCTGCCGCCGCCCCAGGTCACAGTTCCGTGTGTCGAAAACTCATTTCTTGACTCTGAAGCGGCTACAGGGGTTACGCGAGCCAAAACCACTAGAACTGCGTCTTCGCACTTGTCACAGGAAACAACATGAACCGTCGCGGCTTTGTCATTGGTGCCATCACCCTGGGTGCGGCTGTATTTGCCGGTGGAACATGGTATAATAAAAAACGTCAGGCAGATGAGGCTGAAGCCCGCCTTGCAGCCGTCCCCGATCTGAACGAGATCCTGCTGCGCCCCGGTGCCCCCTTCCTTGGACCGAAAGATGCAGCTGTAACTCTGGTTGAGTTCTTTGACCCGTCCTGTGAGGCCTGCCGGGCCTTCCACCCGGTGCTTGAAGCGCTGCGCAAGGAATTCCCGACCGAGCTGCGCATCGTCTTGCGCTATACGCCGTTCCATCAGGGCTCTGCCGAGGCTGTGGCCATCCTTGAATCCGCCCGGCGCCAGGGCAAGTTCGAGCAGGTCCTGAACGCCCTGTTCGAGCGCCAGCCCGAATGGGGCAGCGACAGTGCGCCGAACATTGATTTCGCCTGGCAGATCGCTGGTTCCGTTGGGATGGATATTTCAACCCGCGCGTCTGAGCCGCAAAACCCGGGCACCGTCGCCATTTTGCGCCAGGATCTTGAGGATATCGAAGCCCTGGGAGTGCGCGCGACCCCAACCTTCTTCTTCGAAGGCAAGCAACTGCAACAAGTCAGTTTCGAGAGCCTCCAGGCAACTGTCCGCGACGCGGTTGCGCGCAGCAAGTAACATATCACGCGCCACTACGCCCGAGACTGAGCATGAACCTTCGCAAAATCCGCCTCGCCCTTTGGGGCGCTGTTGGCCTCGCCGCCATTGCCTCCGGGGCGCTCTACCTCCAAAGCCGGCAGCAAAGCTCTGCTCCGGCCGTTATCGGCTCGTTACAGCCCGAATTCGACCTGCCCGACACCAACGGAAAGCAGCGCACCAGCGCTGAATTCCGCGGGAAGTATCTCCTGGTGTTCTTTGGGTTCACCAATTGTCCGGATGTCTGCCCGACCACCATGACCGAAGTGGCCGATGTGATGGATGCTCTTGGTGCCGATGCCGCCAGGGTGCAGCCCATTTTCATTTCCATTGACCCTGTGCGCGATACTGAACTGGGGCTTGGGGAATATGTCGGGATGTTCCATCCCTCGATCCTAGGACTTGCAGGCAGCGAGGCGCAAACCAAAGCCGCCGCCGAGAGCTTTCGCATTCACTTCAGCCGCGAAGCCGACCCCAACGCGCCTGACGGCTATACGATGTCGCACAGCCCCGCCCTTTATCTGGTCGGGCCGGACGGAGAATGGCTGCGCCAGTATGGTTATGGAACTCCGGCGGCAGAAATAACCCAGGACCTCCAGGAAAGGCTGTGACGATGAAGACCCTTCTGTATTCGGTGCCATTTTTGCTGATCGCCTCTTCCGCGATCGCCGGATCCTGTCCTCAATGGACCGTTGGAGATCTGGTGATCGACGCGGCCTGGTCGAAGGCCACCATTGGCGACGCCCGCCCCGGCATCATCTACTTCACGGTTACCAATACCGGCGCCGAGGCCGACAATCTGACGGGTATCGCGACCCCTGCGGCCGAAATGCCGATGCTGCATGAAACCGTCGTTACCGACGGTATCGCCAGCATGCCGCATGCGCCGGCCATCCCTGTGCCCGCGAATGGCAGCGTGTCGCTTGCCCCCGGCGGGTATCACGGAATGCTGATGGGGCTGACCGCTGCGCTTGCGAAAGGCGATACTTTCCCCGCCACGCTGACCTTCGAGCGTGCCGGAACCGTTGAAATCGAGGTTGCCGTTGAGGCGCTTACCGCGAGGGAGCCCACATGCCGACAAGACGCCAGCTGATCCTCGGCACGGGGGGCATTCTGGCCCTGGCGGCGGGCACCCTGGCGCTTGGTGCCTGGCGCAGCCGGTCTGGTGTCGCACCTGCCCCCCCCTCTGCCGATCTGCCCCTTCCCCTGACGGCGATGAGCTGGCAGCTGACCAGTCACCTCTCGGCCAGGGTGGGTCCGGGTGACTGGGTCGGCAGGCCGGCCCTGGTGTTCTTTGGCTTCACCTGGTGCCCGGATGTCTGCCCCACCACGCTGATGAATATCGCGGGCTGGCTTGAGGAGCTGGGAAGTGAGGCGGATAAGCTGACCATTGCGCTGATCAGTGTCGATTCCGAGCGCGATACGCCCGAGGTGATGAGCGAGTATGTCGCCATGTTCGATCCGCGGATCCTGGGCCTGACCGGCTCGCCCGAGGAAATTGCCCTGACCGCAGCCGAGTTCCGTATTCGCTATGAAAAGGTTCCGCGCGATGATGGGGATTACACCATGAACCATACGGCCGGTGTCTTCCTGTTCTACCCGGATGGCCGCTTTGCCAGCATCATCGACTTCCACGAAGACCCGCAATTCGCGGTCCCGAAAATCAAGCGTATCCTCGCCTGATAACGGCACAAGCGATGTGAAAAAGGCCCGTGGTTTCCCACGGGCCTTTTGCGTTACTTCTGCCGGATCAGCCGCGAGGAATTGGCAAGAATGCCAATATCCGGGATCGACTGCGCTGCAGCGGCGACAACCGGCGGGATGACCCCAGTTGCAGCGAGGGTAAGGCCAACCATGTTGTAAAGCGCGGTGAAGGCGATGTTCATCCGCACCACACCCATCGTGCGCCGCGCGATACGGAAGCAGTCGGCGACCAGCCCCCAATCTTCACGCATCAGCACGATATGCGCCGCTTCCATGGCCACATCGGTACCACCGCCCATGGCGATGCCCACCTCGGCCTGCGCCAGCGCCGGCGCATCGTTCACGCCATCGCCCACCATGACAACGCGGTGACCTTTGGCCTGATATTCGCGCACCACACGGATCTTGTCTTCAGGCAGAAGATTGGCCTGAAAACCGATCCCCAGCGGGCCTGCGATGGCTGTGGCCGTGCGCGCGTTGTCACCCGTCAACAGCTCGATCCGGGTGATGCCCAGCTTGCGGATTTCCTCGATCGCGGTTCCCACTTCGGGCCGGACCGTATCCATCGCCGCAATGATCCCTGCGGGTTTGCCATCGACCGCAAGGATCAACAGCGTCTTGCCCTCGGATTCAAGCCGCGCGATATCGGGCTGGTTTTCATCCACCGCCACAAGGCGCCGGTTGCCGATATCCACCGCCTGGCCACCGATCACGGCCTTGATCCCCTTGCCGGGAACCGCCTCGAACCGCTCGGGCTCACCTGCACGCACGCCTTGTTCGCGGGCATGAAGGCGCACAGCCTCGGCCAGAGGGTGCTCTGAATGCCGCTCGGCCGTGGCGGCGAGTTGCAAGAGTTCCTCCTGGCTGCGACCATCGAACGAGACGATATCGGTGATCTGCGGCTTGCCCGTGGTCAGGGTGCCGGTCTTGTCGACCAGAACCACATCTGCGGCCCGGATCGCTTCGACATATTTCCCGCCCTTGATGAGAAGGCCGCGTTTCGCCGCCGCCCCGATCGAGGCCATCATGGCAATCGGTGTGGCCAGAGCGAACGAGCACGAACACGCCACCACCAGAACCGCGACCACCGCCATCACATTGCCGCTGAGATAGTAGGTCAGGAGCGCAATCACGATCACGACCGGCAGATACCAGGCGCTGAACTTGTCGGCCAGGAGCTGCATCTCGCCGCGATTGGCCTCGGCCTCTTCGACCAGCTTGACCGTGCGGCCAAAGGTCGTGTCGCGCCCGATGCGTTCGGCCCGCAGCCGCACATGGCCAAGCTTGGCCAGGGTCGCGGCAAAGACGCGGTCTCCGGCTTCGGCCTCGACCGGCATGCTTTCGCCGGTGATCGCCGCCTGATCGAAAGTCGCCTGCCCGTCGATCACGGTGCCATCGACCGGCACCCGCTCGCCCGGGCGGACGATGATGGTGTCACCGACCACAACCTGCTCGACCGGGATCTCAACCTCTTCGCCATCCCTCTCCACCCGCGCCATCGTGGGCGCCAGAGCGTTCAGCTCCTTCAGAAGCTTGCGGGCTTTCTCGCTGGTGAAACGCTCGACAAAGACCCCGATGCGCATGAAGAAAATGACAATCGCGCCTGTGGCCCATTGCCCGGTAACCAGTGCGGCCACAGCGCCGATGCTCATCAGCGTGTGGCTGGTGACTTCAAGGCGCATCGCCGATTTGATGACGCCCCAGAAGATCGAGGCGCCAAAGGCCACCACCACCAATGTGCCGGCCCACATGGGCACCCGGTCGGTCACGGCGTCAAAGAGGCCAAGCCCCTCGCCCGCCACGACCAAAAGCAGGATCACGCCAAAGACCAGCCCCAGCACCATGAACATCTGGCGCTGGAAGTCATTGCCCTGCTTTACATAATCAGGCTCTTCGACCTGCGGGACGGTGAAACCGACCCGCTCGATCATGGCCTGCAAGGCCTCACGCGTGACCTGTTTCGGATCGATCTCGATGACCGCCTTTTCGGCGTTCAGCAGGACTTCGATCTTCGACACGCCCGGCATTTTGCTGACCGCCCGCTGCACCTTCTTGGCACAGGCCGAGCAGTCCATTCCCCCGATGGGAAGCTCAAGTGTCGTCATGCCGGCACATCAAACCCTTCGTCTTCGACAACCTCAATGACAGCCGCCTTGCTGGTTTTGGTGGGGTCGAAGGACACGGTTGCATTATTCTCTGCGAGAGAAACCTTCACGGTCTCGACGCCCGCGACCGCACCGACGGCGGCTTCGATCTGCTTGACGCAAGAGCCGCAATCCATGCCCTCGATCTTGAACTGGATGGTTTCCGACATGATTTTCTCCTTGGAGTCGAATTGACGAATCGAAACTAATCTCTGTAGTTACTATAGGGTCAAGTCTGAAAATACACTGCGAGATCGCGGCAAATGCCCTGCAGGCCGCATCCGGGAGATTCTGTTGTGAAAGCGCAAAGCCTGACCATTGGCACCCTGTCGCGACTTACTGAAACCAAGGTGGAGACGATCCGCTTCTATGAAAAATCGGGGCTCTTGCCCGAGCCCGGGCGCACGGAAGGCAATTACCGCGCCTATGAGGTCGAGCATCTCAACCGGCTCAGCTTCATTCGCCGCGCCCGCGCGCTAGGCTTTTCGCTCGATCAGATCCGCGAATTGTTGCGCCTGTCGGACGACCGGTTCCGCTCCTGCGATTCTGTGGATGCGATCACCCGTGAGCATCTCATTGAGGTAGAGCAAAAGCTTTCTGATCTCAAAGCGTTGCAAGCAGAGCTGAGCCGGATGCTCACCCAATGCAGCTGTGGCACAGTTGCAGATTGCCGCATCATTGACGCGCTTTCTCCGGTCCGGAACGCTGGCCCCAACTGAAATCCGAATGCCCCCGGGAGGCAGCGAGGCCGACCGGGCTAATGTTCACTCACGACAGTCCCTGCGCGGCACTCTTCCCGGCAAAGCGTGTGATTTCCAAGCACTTCGATCACCCGGCAATCTGAAATCAGACCACCTCTGCTGTGATCGAGCATGCGCTCCAGCTCTTGTTGCAGCGCAAGGAGCCGCACGATCCTGGCCTTTACGGCGCCCAATTGCCTGCGCGCAATCGCATCCGCAGCATCGCAGGTTTGGTCAGGCTGGTCCGAGAGGCTGAGCAGTTCGCGTATCGCCTCAAGAGGAAATCCAAGATCGCGCGCATGACGGACAAAGCTCAACCTCTCCAGCGCCTCGCGCCCATAGAGCCTTTGATTGCCACCCGTGCGCCCGGGCTTTGGCATCAGGGCGATTTGCTCATAATAGCGGATGGTCGGGACCTTGACCCCGGTGGCTTCCGAGAGCTTGCCAATTGTCAGCATCGCGTTCCCTCACCTGACTGTGGCAGGCCAGCAGCCACCGGATGCTTCACCGGTTTCCCTGCCCGGTCTCTTTCCACGGATTTCATTTGCTCTCCTTGCCATCAACATGGTCTGTGCCGGTCATCCCGCGTGCGACGATGATCACCACCAGGAACAAAGCAGTCGCCGCGAAGCTGATCACAATCGCTGTCAGAACCAGGGCTTGTGGGAGTGGATCGGCATAGGCGGCAGCGTCGACATACCCGCCTTCCGGCATGATTGGAGCGCGCCCGACCGTCAGTCTGCCCATCGAGAAGATGAACAGATTGACGGCATATGACAGAAGGATCAGGCCGCAGATCACCTGAAAGGTCCGAGGCCGCAGGAGCAGCCAGATCCCGGAGCCACTGAGCACTCCGATTGCTGCAGACAGGACAAGTTCCATCGCGACGCTCCGTTCTGATTGAGCGCGATTCACGTTGACGTTGGCAGCGAAGACCAGGCTCACAGGAAAGCTGGGTCCTGTAGTAACTATAGACTCAAGGCCTGTTTTCGTATTTTGCGGCGACACCCGATCACATTTCCGCTAGGCTGCGGAATCTGTTGGCAACATTCGCCGGATCAGGGTGTGGCAACTTTGTCATCCTGACGCATTGTCCGAATTCCTCCCTACGGCTAGAGTGCAGCAATGGGCCCGACGCCGCTTTCATATCTGCGTGTGATCGCATTTTGGGCAATGTTGTTGCCCTTCTCGGCGACGGCGCTGATCGGCAAGGGCGTCATGCCGGTCATAGGCTCAAACGGCATCATCATGCTGGTGATCTGTACCGGCCAGGGCATGATTGAAATGCCCGTCGATGCGGTCACGATGGAACCAGTTGCCACAGCGGACGGGGGAAGCCGCACACCTGCTGCCAGCCCGGATCAATGCACCTGGGCGATGGCCCATCCAGGCCTCGACCTGCCGATTGACACCCCGATCCTGCCAGCGATTGCAACTGCCGGGAGCATTGCGCCCGGGCTGCCGCCAACCATCCTGCTGGTGGCAGCTGAAACCGGGCTGCCGCCAGCTACGGGGCCCCCATCAGCGTTCTGAAACCAGCTCATCCCAGACCTTTCAGAACGGATACCCAGATGAACAACCATGCAACCAACGGGGCTCAAAGTGCCCTGCAGGCCGCTGCGACGCCTGCGCAGGCCTCAAACATCTATCGCGCCGTCTGGCGCTGGCATTTTTATGCAGGCCTGTTGGTCCTGCCCTTTATGATCACCCTCGCCATCACCGGAGCGATCTACCTTTTCAAGGATGAGATCGACCCGCTGGTTCATGCGCGCTTCATGCAGGTCACCCCGGTGGAGGGCGCCAGACTTGCGCCGTCAGAGATTGTCGATGCCGCGCTTGCAGCCCAGCCCGGAACGGCGTTGAAATACACTGACCCTGCGCATGACGGGCTTTCCACCGAGATCACCATCCAGCCCGAAACAGGGGAGCGCATGGCGGTCTATGTCGATCAGTACAGCGGCAAGGTCCTCGAGGTGCGTCCGGACCGCAGTACCTTTGCATGGACTGTCCGTTATCTGCACTCGTTCCGCCTGTTCGGCGCCACCCCAAGGATGATCATCGAGATCGTCGGCGGCTGGTCGATCCTTCTGGTGCTGACAGGGATCTGGCTTTGGTGGCCTCGCGGCCAGCGCGGCGGCGTTGTCTCGGTCCGCGGCACACCGGCGCGGCGGGTATTCTGGCGCGACGCCCATGCTGTCACGGGGATCTTCGTCGGCGGATTTATCGTCTTCCTGGCTGTGACGGGCATGCCCTGGTCGTCTGTCTGGGGCGCAAAGGTCAATGAAATGGCCAATGGCGGGAATTACGGCTACCCGAACGGCCTCTATATCGGCGTGCCGATGTCAGAGGATCACTCCAACCATATCGCGCAAACCTCCTGGTCGCTGGAGCAGGCCCAGGTCCCGGAGACCAGCCCGATGATGGCCGGGATGGAGCCGATCGGGCTTGATGCCATTGTCGAGATTGTGCAGGCCGAAGGTCTGCATCGCGGCTTCTCGGTCGCGCTGCCGCAATCGGAGACCGGGGTTTATTCGGCCTCGGTCTATCCCGATGACCTGAGCCAGCAGCGGATGATCCATCTTGATCAGTATAGCGGCATGCCGATGGTCGATCTCAGCTATGCCGATTACGGTGCTGCGGCGAAGTGGCTGGAATTCGGGATCAATACCCATATGGGCCAGACCTTTGGTTTGTGGAACCAGATCATCCTGACGCTGGTTTGCGCGGCAATCGTATTCCTTGCGGTTTCCGCAGGCGTGATGTGGTGGAAGCGCAGGCCCTCGGGCAAGCTTGGCGTGCCGCCGCTGCCGACGGATCGCAAGGCCTTTGTCGGGCTTTTCCTGATCCTTGGAGTCGGCGGGCTGATCTTCCCCCTGACCGGCCTCTCCCTTCTGGTCATGCTTGCGCTTGATCTGATTGCGCAACGCCTCGCTGGAACGAGGCCTGGTATCCCGGCCTGAGCCGCAAACACAGGAATAAAGGGGCGGGCCATTCGATCAGGCCGGCCCGCCCCTGTCTGTGTTGAGCCGGGGATCAGCCCGGCCGCCTCCGTTTGCACGAATGGCCCCTCAACCGGCATTGCGGCCTTCCATGGTCGGTCCCGGCAGACAGGGCACACAGCCATGGCCTTTCCGGATTTTGAAATTAGTTGAGAATGCTTCGCAATTTCATTGACTGTTGCGAATGATTTGCAATACAAACTGGCGACGCCACATGGCTGTGCTGCGCCGGACCATGGCGCAACAAGGCTGCGGTTTTCCGGCGGCATGAATTCGACACAGGCTGCTACCCCTCCGAGCACTTATGCCAGAAAGGGCACTATGCGATCCATATTGAGAGCCACGGCGGCGACACTTGCCCTGGCGGCCTGCCTGTCTGCCTTCTCCGCGTCAGCCGATGTTGTGAAGGAAGTGCCCTGGCATCCTGCGACGGCCAGCTACCGCACCGGCCTGTTCCTTGCGGATCTGGTTCCGCCACAATGGGATCGCATTCGTGAATCCTACGCGGCCCCCCTGCCAAGTGCCTCGATTGCCCGCCCGGGGCAGGGCTACTTCGATGCGCTGCCCGATGGAATTGGCGCAGCGGTTCTGGCCGCAATCGAAGCCGAAGACGCGCAGGCTCTGTATGAAGCCTCGACACGCGGCCTTTCTGTTATGACACGTCAGGCGCTGGCAGAAGCCGAAGCGGGGCTGGCCGATCCGGGGCTTGCGCAGCGCAAGATCCGTGAGGCGCAGGCCTATTATCGCGGGTTCGAAAGCTTCGTGATGGAGGTCGATCCGGAAGGCGGGCGTCGGGTCGGTGCGGCATGGCTGGACATTGTCGGAGCAGCCGGCAGTGCCGGGATCATGGGCGTGGGCGCGATTGCGGGAAATGCTCAGGACTTTGCCGAGGCGCGCGCCACGATCGAAACCTACCTGCTGGCAAATTTTGAACCCGCAGATTTTACCGAGCGGGATGGCCTGACCCCCTTGCCGGAAACCATTGTCGCTGCAAAGGGAGAGGTTCAGGTCGCCCCCTGGCTGCCGCCGGGCAGCGATCTGATGGATCAGGATCCTTTCCCGATGCTGGTTCTGAATTTTGAAGAACGTGGCATTGACGAGACCGATCTGCCGCTGGTGGCTTACGGCGACATGCTGTTCGACAGCCCCAATATCTTTGGCGAACCGGCAAAATCCCTGGGGATCACCTGCTCCACCTGCCATAACCGCAGCGACATCAACCAGCGCTTCTTTATCCCCGGCATCAGCCATCAACCCGGTGCGGCGGATGTGCGCGGATCTTTCTTCAACCCCGGCTTCAATGACTGGCGCGGCGACAGCCTCGATATTCCCTCGCTGCGGGGGACGCGGTTCACGGCGCCCTATGGTCGCGACGGGCGCTTTGCCAGCCTCAATGAATTCAACCGCAATGTCATCGTCAACGAGTTCGGCGGGCCTGAGCCGACCCCGTATCAGCTCGATGCGTTGCTGGCCTACATGCTGGAGTTCGACTTTCTGCCGAATGCGCGCATCGACAATCTCGGTCGCCTGACCGCAGGCGCCAGTGAGGCCGAGTTGCGCGGTGAAGCGCTGTTCCGCAAACCCTTTCCGCAGATGGACGGCATGGCCTGTTCCTCCTGCCATGTGCCGTCATCGAACTTCCTCGACCGTAAGGCTTATGATATCGGCTCGAAAACCGGCAGTTATGAGGGCGCGCGCGATGGTGCCTTCGACACGCCAACCCTGCTCGGCACCGTCTACACCGCACCCTATTTCCACGACGGCTCACTGCCCACACTTGCCAGTGTCGTTGACTGGTTCGACACCCGCTACAAGCTTGAACTCGGCGAAAATGAACGCGCCGATCTGACCGCCTATCTGGAAGCGATCGGCGCAGCAGACGAGCCCTATCAGACTTTCGAGGGCCGCAATTCCGCGTTCCGCCTCGCATGGGAAGAGCTGACGACCTTCGCCAGCACCTATGACACGCTGGCAAAAAGCCGGGACGCGGAAAACGCCATTCTCATGCTGGAGACGGTGGCCGGCGATCTTGCTCTCGATTCGACCGCGATGGTCAACAGCGCGGCGCGCACGCGGGTTCTGGAAATGGCCGGTTTGCTGGACGGGATGCGTGCTGCGGTCGGCCGCGATGACTGGGATGGCGCGGGCGAAATCTGGGCCAGTTTCAAGGATCTGCAGGAGCGCCACGATGAAGACATGTATTGATCTGGCCATCGGTCGGCGCGGGTTGCTTCTGGGGGGACTGGCGCTTGGGCTTGCCCCCCAGGTCGCGCTTGCGCAATCGGAGGGGCTGACACTGGCCTTCGTCCCGCAGGAAGATCCGCAAAAGCTGCTGGATGACATCAAGGGCATCACCGACTGGCTGAGTGCCGAGCTTGGCATGCCTGTCCGGGGCTTTGTCACCTCGGATCATGCGGCAGCGGTCGAGGCCCTGCGCAATGGCGATGCCGATATCTCCTTCCTGGGCGCCCTGCCTTACGTTCTGGCCAATGAATATGCCGGTGCCGTGGCCATCCTGCAGGAGGTCTATTTCGGCAAACCAAGCTACACGTCGCGGATTTTCGTGCGCCGTGACAGCGGCATCACCACGCTGGACCAGTTGCGCGGCAAGAAGATCGCCTTCGCTGACCCGATCTCGGAATCGGGCTATTTCTACCCGCTGGATCTGTTCGCCGAGGCCGGGCTGATCAAGCGCGGCGGCGATCCCGGCACTTTCTTTGACCGGGTGATTTTTGCGGGGGGTTATCAGCAATCCATTCAGGCTTTGGCCAATGGTCTGGTCGATGCGGCGGGCAGCAGCCAGTATGCTGACCTTCTGCTCACCCCGGCACAGCAGGTTGAGGTGACATGGATCGCAGAGTCGCGCCCCATCCCCTCGCACAGTGTCATCGCGCGCCCCGATCTGGACCCCGCGCTGCAGGCCGCCTTTGTCACGGCAATGATGCGGCTGAATGAGCCGGAACTGCGCCCGCTGCTGCGCTATGTCTACAATCCCGACGGCTATGTGCCCGCCGATCTGGCGTCTTATGAAGAGGTCCGGCAGATGGCGCGTGCCTGGGGGCTTTTGCAGTAATCCAATGGATGCGGTTGCGCTGAAAAGCATTTCCTTTGCCTATCAGGCCACAACGGCAGCCGCGCTTTCGGTGCCGGATCTGCGCATTCCGCAGGGCCAGCGGGTGGCGCTGATCGGCGCCTCCGGTGCCGGGAAAAGCACGCTGATGCGGCTGTTGGACGGGCGGCTTCGGGGCTGGCAGGGCCGGGCCAGGGTGCTGGACCAGGAGCTTGACCCCACCCGCCGTCCGCCCCGCGCATGGCGCCGGCAGGTGGGGTTCATCTTCCAAAGCTATGCCCTGGTCGAACGCCTTGATCTGCACGCCAATGTGCTGAACGGACGCCTTGGGCATATCTCTCCCTGGGCCAGTCTGACGGGGCGGTTTTCACCCCGGGACCATCAGATCGCCCATGCCGCGCTGGCCGAGGTGGGCCTGGCCGATCTGGCAGGGCGGCGCGTTGACAGGCTGAGTGGCGGGCAAAGGCAACGGGTCGCCATTGCGCGCTGTCTGGCGCAGGAACCCGCGATGATCCTGGCCGATGAGCCGATCAGCAGCCTTGACCCGGAAACCGCCGCAACCGTCTTGCAGCTTTTGCAAGCCATCGTCCGCCAGCGCGGGGCGACCCTGATCCTGTCCTCGCACCAGCCGCAGCTTATCGCGCCCCATGTTGATCGCTTCATCGCCATGGATGCCGGGCGCATTGTCTTCGACGGGAGACCCGCCGATCTGGATGAGGAGAGGCTCGCCGCGATCTACAAGGGGGCGTCAGATGTCCGCGCCGCGTGACTATGAGGGGATCCGGCGCAGCGCATTTGGCAGCTTTGTCACCTGGGCTGTGGTCGCTGCTGTGCTGATCTGGGCCGCCGCTGACCCGGAGCTGGAGCTCAGCCGCCTTGCCGAAAGCGGCCCGCGGATCGTCGAGTTTCTGGGCCGGATGGTGCCGCCCGATCTGTCGGTGCTTTCGGTGGCATGGGCTTCAACGGCGGAAACCCTGCGTATCGCCATTCTGGGCACGGTCGGTTGTATCGTGCTGTCGATCGGCTTCGGCATTCTGGGTGCCCAGAACCTTACGCCTGCCTGGGTTCATGTGCCGGTCAAGGCCCTGCTGGCGGTCATCCGGGGCATCCCTCTGATACTCGTCGCCATGTTGATGGTGGGGGCGGTTGGCCTTGGCGCCTTGCCGGGGATCCTGGCCATCGCCTTTCATGCAACGGGCATGCTGGCCAAATTCTATTCCGAGGCCATTGAAAGCATCGCGCCCGAGCCGGTCGAGGCGCTGGAAAGCGCCGGCGCCTCTTTTGTCCAGCGCATGCGTTTTGGGGCCTGGCCGCAAATCGCCCCGGATATCCTGCGCGATACGCTGTTCCGGTTCGAGATGAACCTGCGCGAGTCCCTGATCCTTGGCATCGTGGGTGCCGGGGGGATCGGTTTCTATATCCAGACCTATGTGCGCTCCTTCCAATACGACAAGGTGGCAACGCTGGCGCTTGTGGTGATCGCGATCATTGTGATGATCGAACTGGTCAACAATGCGCTGCGGCGCCGGTTGCGGTGATGAAAAACCTGCTCGCCGATCCGGATCGGTCTGTGGCGCTCTGGCGGCTGGCCCTGCTGGGGCTGGCGGCCTTCTTTCTTGCCGCGATTGCGCTGCCGGTCGCAGTCTTTCTGCTGCATCCCTCCCCCGACACCTCGCCACAGACAGCGGCCATATCAGGCTTCTGGGGGCCATGGATACTTCCGGGGCTGTATTTTTGGTGGGCATGGGCCTCTGTCCTCGTCCGGGCAAGTCGCGCGGATGAGAGCAGAGCCGGGGGTTTCACCCTTGTCATGCGTGCGGGTCTTCTGGCCCCGGTGCTTTCATTTCTCGTTGCCTGGGCTTTGTTTCAGATCAACGGCTGACATTCTTCAAACCGCGATCGAATCCGGTCACCATGTGTTTGGCCCCGAGACAGATGAAGGGCATGACCTTCACCCGGTGACTTCCTGGATATAGCCTTGGTCACCCAGGGTGACGGCATGGGCAAAGGCGGCCCCAGCCACCAGCAGGCAGAGGCTGAACAGCAGGAGACCTGCCACCAGCCCGCGCGCCTGCAACCGCGTGACGCGGGCAGTTCGCATGGAGTTCAGTGTTTTTTCCAAAGATGTTGTTGATCTGTCAGGCCATCAGGCCCGGCTCAGACAGCAGCAGGTCTCGGAGGTTGCCTGAGGCCATCCCGCGCGATGCCCTCGGGCGGGTTGCCGCCCGCAGGCCGTGCGGCCGGCGGTGGGAAAGGATCGGGGATATGGTTTCAGCAGCTACGACGATCTCTGCGGTCTGATGGCCGTGGTCTGCGGCATTTTGGCCAACCGGGCCATGGGCATGACCATGCTCTTCGATTGCCGCCATGACACACTGCCCTTCCACCAGGGCTTCCGGAGCATGGCTGTAAGCCTGGCTGAAAAGCGAGAAGCACAGAGCCAGACAAAGCACTATCCCTGTTCAGGGGAAGCGCGCCCCCGGCATGCTCCGAGGGGGCGGGGTTGAGCGGATGCTTGTGCTGCAAATGCCTGTGCCGATATGGACCCGGTCTCTGCGCAGCCTGCCCCGGGGGATCCCCTGCGTCCAGACAGTCACATCCTCGCACTGTGGCTCGTCCGTGCGGCTAAAGGGGCACGACCATCCACTCAGGTCTTCTCTCGTCCATCGGCGTGATCATTGCCTGCAAGTTCTTGTGCCGCGACAGTAACGACCAGGAACAATGCAGCCGTATCAACACTGATAACGCTACGGCTGTAATGCGCCAGCGGCCTGATGCCGGAGTGCCGCGTGATTGGCAGCCTGTATGTTTGCCCCCAGGATTCATCCGCATGAGGATCGTGCCTGACATTGTACGGGCGGCTTCCATCCTCGATGGGCGTTCCGGGTTATACAAATTGAACGGCACGCAGGATTGTGCCGGCTGTCGGTGGTTGCTACCCTCATTCAACGATAGTTATGAATGAGCCCCTATGCTGTTTCCGGCCTGCACCACACCGAAACAGGAGATATTCGAGAGCCTCGCCTCACTGGCGCAGGCTGTCGGTCATGTGAATCGCCTGGAACTGCTGGAGCATCTGGCGCAGGGGCCCCGGACGGTTGAGGATCTGAGTCTGCGCTCGGGCATGGCCTTTGCGAATACCTCCCGGCATCTGCAAATTTTGCGCCGCGCGGGTATCGTGCGCACCGAGAGAGAGGGCAAGTTTGCCCGCTACAGCCTGAACGGGACGGCAGAGATCGTGCTTCTCATTAAGGCACTTGGTCAGGCGGCAGAGAAACATGACGCTGCCGTAGACCGCGCGCTGAACACGCATTTCCGCAATCACGACGCAAGCCCTCCGCTTCGTCGTGAGGAACTGGCCGAAAGGCTTCGTGCGGGGGGCAGCCTTGTCATAGACGTGCGCGCCGAGGACGAGTTTGCGGTGAGCCATATTCCTGGTGCGTCAAACATCCCGATGTTTGACCTTCATAACCACCTGGAAGATCTGCCGGCAGGTCGCGAAATCATCGTCTATTGCCGGGGCCCCTATTGCGCGCAGGCCTATGAAGCGGTCGGTTTCCTGCGATCCCAGGGAAGAACTGCGATCCGTCTGGAAGATGGCTTCCCCGAATGGCGTGCTTTCGGTTTCCCGGTTCATATCCCGGACGTGGCCTGAAACCTCTGGCGTCGGGGTGGCGGGGCGCGATTGCATTCCTGCTCACCCGCAGTTTCGGAAAAATGCTCGTGGTCTCGGTCGTGGTCTGTCTCATCTCCATGCCGGGCCGCGTTAACGCCAGTTTTTTCCTGAACTCCGCGCCCGCCCCGACCGTCGTTCTGATCCTGACCGCGATCTTCATTGCTGCTTTTCTGCGGCGTGGTCGGCCAGACAAAACGCAAAACGGGTCTCGCCTGTCCAGCCGGGCGGCTTGCGCCAGGCAGGTGATCGATGGCAAATTCCGATGGCGCGCGCATGTCGATGATCTCGTCGAAACCCAGAGTTCGGGGATCGGACAGGGAGGTCGGGGTTAGCGGCATATCAAGGATCCCGCGCGGCTCGTCGCTGTCATCCAGGCATGCCCAACCGCTTTCCATCTCCGGCCCGGGAGGCGCAGCATCGGGTCGGCATCCCGCCTTTCATCCTGGAGTTTTGCCGGTCATCCCTACCCGAGGCAGGATCCGAATGTAGATCAGGGAGGCTACGAGTTCAACAAGGGTCTGCGTCACGATCACCGCTGGCAGAACCGGGATCGCCCCCGGGACGGCCAGTGCGAGCGGAAGCACGACGAGAGAGTTCCGTGTTGCGGTCGAAAAGCTTACGGCTCGCCCCGCAGGGGAGTTCAGGGTGAAAACCCGCGCAACACCCCAGCCGAGGGCAGGCGCGATGACCGCAAAGGCCACATAGATGGGCAGGGCGGTCAGGGAAGCCCGGCTGGCTGCACCGAGGACAGGCACTGTGGCCCCGACGACCAGGAACAGGACGAGGCCGGTCGCCGGCACCGGCAACAGCCCCAGCACATTGCTGATGCCTTGTCCCGCCCGGGAATGTTTTGCCCAAAGCTGAACCAGGCCCGCACAGATCAAAGGCATCATAATCAGCCCGGTGAATGCATGAAGAAAGGGGGCCATGCTTATGAGGCCCGCCGCCTCATCGCCCAGCATGAGGCGCAGATAAAGCGGCAGCAAAGCCATCTGAACCAGCAGCAGGATTGGGGTGGATGTCAGCAGCAGCCTTGCATCTGCCCGGCCCAGATGGGCGAAAGTGATGACATAGTCGATACAGGGCGTCAGTAGCACCATCAGGATACCAAGACGGAGCATCGCATCGTCAGGGCTGAACTGCAGCAGGATGTAGGCCAGGACTGGGGCGATCACAAAGTTACTGACCAGCAGGGCACCCAGAAAGCGGGTCTCCCGAAAGCCTTTGCCAATATCCGGGAGGGGCACCTGGAGAAAGGTCACGAAAAGCATGAGGGCCAACGCGGGATTGATCGCGATATCCAGCCTGCCCATTGTCGGGACAAGGAGGCCCGTGATCGCGGCGAGCGCGACCAGGCCGAAGTAGATCAACACCTGATGGCGTTCCAGAATATCTCGCATTTTTTTGGTCCTGATATGTCGCCCAGGCCCCCGTTACAGCCAGAGCAAACAGGGAAGTCAGCGGCCCGGCGCGGTTGGCCTGCCTTCACATTTCGCGAAGAGCGCGATTGCCTCATCACAGTGTTTGCAGTGGCCATGGCAACAGTCATGCATCAGGAAGGCCACGAGGGATGAAAGCGCAGGAAAGCGGGCGCTGTAGACGATGGATTTTCCCTCACGCCGGCTTTCAATCAGCCCGGCATTCTCGAGTTCTTTCAGATGAAAGGAGGTCCGCTGGGGCGAGCCATCCAGCCCGTTCGCAATGGCACCCGATGCGAGCCCGTCCGCGCCGGCGGTGACCAGGGCCCGAACGATTCTGAGCCTCGTTTCCTGTGCAATTGCGGCGAACCCACGAAGCGCCTCATCCTGATTCAATTCAATACTCCTTTTAGCGTTGTGTAGATTGCGATCACAACGATTGCAATTCGCTATCGCGTGCTGTTCTGCGCACCCTGAGCCAGAAACCCTGCGCCGGGCCGCAGTGGCCGTAAAGCACGCTCGGCCAGGTCGAAAGTGATCGCTGCATTCCGGCGCATAACCCGGTGCATATACTGATGATCATGGGGACGGGATACGGGCCGTCTGCCCAGACACAAGAGCCGCGACTGGCGCTGCAGCCAACGCAGGACAAGATCGCTGTGTCATCAATCTGACAAGGCTGGAAAATACTTGTTCGGCTGCCCACGCGGATGGTGGGGGCAATTCCACCAGCTATGAACAGGGTCACGGCTTTCCCGGTCAGGCAGGCGAACTGACGGCGGCTTTCACCGGCAACCACGGCTGTTTCTGGCGCAACCGCACCGGGGAACCGGTGACGCTGACCATCCGAACAGGTGGCGATTATGCCGAGATGAAACGGCCCTGACATCTCTGCGGCTGGCGCGGATCATCGCGCCAGCCGTTCCATGCCCGCTTACGCATTGCCGGATCCCCCATCCGGGGATAGTCCTGTCATCATGGCACATTCGCATGATCACATCACCCACCCCGACATCGTCAAGCGCCTGAAGCGCGCGGAAGGGCACTTGCGCCATGTTATCGGGATGCTGGAGAACGGCAAACCGTGCCTCGACACCGCCCGGCAATTGCTCGCGGTTGAGCGCAGTCTTGTCGCGGCAAAGCGCCAGATGATCCATGACCACATGGATCACTGCCTGGGAATGGCAGATGATGAGGCCGGTCCTCATGCGCCGGAAGACATCCGGGCGCTCGCCAGGCTGCTCTGAAATATCCCCCAGGGGGGATTGAGGTTTTCATATCTTCGGGTGTATCCCCCCTGGGGGGATGCTGCGCAGTTCCTTCATTCAGGATCCTGATGCCGGATGTCCCAGGACAGGCAACGAGGATGCCATGCTTTCGGTTTTGCAAAACCGCACCTATCGCCATCTGTTTGCGGCTCAGGTCATCGCCCTGATCGGCACGGGATTGATGACTGTGGCGCTTGGACTGCTGGCCTATGATCTGGCCGGAGCCAATGCCGGGGCCGTTCTGGGAACCGCGCTGGCGGTCAAGATGATCGCCTATGTCGGGGTGGCACCGGTTGCGCAGGCGCTGTCTGACCGTCTGCCGCGCCGGGTGGTGCTGGTGAGCCTGGACCTGGTCCGGGCAGCGATTGCGCTGCTTCTGCCTTTCGTCAGCGAGATCTGGCAGATTTACCTGCTGATTTTCGTGCTGCAGGCCGCATCCGCCGGCTTCACCCCGACCTTTCAGGCCGTGATCCCCGACATCCTGCCTGACGAGGCGGACTATACCCGCGCCCTGTCCCTCTCGCGGCTGGCCTATGATCTTGAAAGCCTGCTTTCGCCGGTTCTGGCGGCGGCATTGCTGATGGTGGTCAGCTTCAGCGCGCTCTTCTCCGGCACGGTCTTCGGCTTCCTGATCTCGGCCTTGCTGGTTGTCAGTGTGACGCTGCCAGGCACCATACCCGGGCCAAAGCGCGGGATCTGGGAGCGCACCACGCGGGGATTGCGCATCTATCTCGCCACCCCCCGTCTGCGTGGGCTGCTGGCGATCAGCCTTGCCGTCTCAGCCGCCGGAGCGATGGTGATCGTGAACACGGTGGTGCTGGTCAAGATGCGCTTCGGTTTGGGCGAGGCCGAAGTTGCCTGGGCGCTCGCAGCCTTTGGAGGCGGGTCGATGATTGCCGCCTTCGCCCTCCCCCGGCTTCTGGATCGGATCGGGGACCGCAGGGCTATGATCGGTGGCGCGGTCCTGTTGGTCTTCGGAACCGCGATCGGCGCGCTGGTCAGCAGCTATGCGGCCTTGCTGGGGCTTTGGCTGGTGATCGGTTTTGGCTACAGCGTTGCGCAGACCCCTTCTGGCCGCCTGCTGCGCCGCTCTGCGCATCCCGAAGACCGCCCTGCAATCTTCGCCGCGCAATTCGCACTGTCCCATGCCTGCTGGCTGATCTGCTATCTCCTCGCAGGGCGATTTGGGGCAGCCTTCGGGATTGAGGCCACCTTTGTGATGATGGCGCTGATCGGCACCGCAGGGATCCTGCTCGCGCGGCACCTCTGGCCGGCAGCGGAACCCGATGAGATTGCGCATCACCACCCCGACCTGCCGTCAGACCACCCTCACCTGAGGATGCATGGGACGAAGAGCCATCATCAACACGCTGTGATTATCGACGATCAACACCGGACCTGGCCGGCGGCATAGCATTGGCTTCACCCATGCTATAGACGTCTTCGGCCTTCGGCAGCCGACCGGCAGAGAGACCATCGGGAACCCTGATCGGCATGGCCCCCGTCTCAACGCGAAAGTGGGACGATGGGGCCGTGGCCCCATCGGCAAAATCGGATCAGTCGAGTGCCTGTTTCAGATCGGCAATCAGGTCCCCGGCATCCTCCAGCCCGACCGACAGGCGCACCAGGCCATCCACGATGCCGCGCCGGGCGCGTTCTTCGGGGGTTACGCCATAATGGGTGGTGGTGATTGGCTGGGTCACAAGGCTTTCGACCCCGCCAAGGCTGGCAGCAATGGTGAAATATTTCAGCCTGTCCACCACTGCCGCCGTGGCGGCCGCATCGCCGTCATAGACGAAGCTGATCATGCCGCCAAAGCCGCTCATCTGCGAGGCGGCGACGTTGTGGCCGGGAAAGTCGGGCAGGCCGGGATAGTTGGCGCGCTTCACCTTCGGGTGGGCTTGCAGGAACTTCGCCACCGCCATCGCGGTGGCATTCTGGTGGTGGACCCGCACGGCGAGGGTGCGCAGGCTGCGGGCCAGCAGGAACGCCACCTCGGGCGCCATCATCTGGCCAAGATTCTTGCGCCAGGTCCAGATCGGGGTCAGCAGCTCGCCCCGGCCGATCACCACGCAGCCGGTCAGATCGCTGTGTCCGCCGAGGTATTTGGTGGTCGAGTGGATCACCAGATCGGCGCCAAGCTCCAGCGGCGACTGGTTCACCGGCGAGGCGAAGGTGTTGTCCACCACCACCAGCGCCCCCGCCGCCCTGGCCACTTTCACCGCCCCGGCGATGTTGATAATCTCCATCTGCGGGTTGGTCGGCGTCTCGAAGAACACGATGCGGGTGCGGTCTGTCAGCACCTCTGCAAGCCGGTTGATTTCCGAGCCGAGCAGGAAGGTGGTGGTGATCCCCACATTGGGCAGGTTGTCGCCCAGAAGTTCGAAGGTGCCGCCATAGACATCGCCGATGCAGATGATGTTGTCGCCGGTTTTTCAAAAGGCGAGGAAGGTCGCCGCCTCGACCGCCATGCCGGAGCTGAAGGCCAGCGCACCTTCGCCGCCTTCCAGCAGCGCCAGCTTGCGCTCGGTCGCCCTGATCGTCGGGTTCAGGCCGTAGCGGGTGTAGAGGTTCCCCTCGGTGCGACCCTCGACCACATCAAGCAGCGCCGCTGTCGACGGGAAACCGAAGGTCGAATGGTTGTAAAGCGGCGTATGGATGCCGCCCTGCACATCGAGTTGTGCGCCACCATGCACGCAAAGCGTGGAAAGGCCGGGTCTGGGATCAACGGTCATCTGTCTTCTCCGTTTGGCAGGGAACCGCGCCTAGTCCGGCAGCGGCATATCGAAATCGACGATCAGCGGCTCATGCCCGCAGGAGCGGATGAAGCTCAGCAACTCCTGCGGATGCAGGCCGGTGCTTTCGGTGTTGATCAGCGGATGGAAATTCAGCTGTTCCGCCCCCATCAGCCCGGCGTCGATCACCGGCGTCACGGCCTGGGTGGTGTCATTAATCAGCCCGAGGGGCGTCAGCGCGCCGGGCTGCACGCCGAGGTATTCCTGAACCCGCTCGGCCGGGGCGAAGCCGACCTGACCCTTGCCGCCGATCCTGCGATGCAGGGTCTTGAGGTCGATCATCCGGTCTTCATGGAAGGACAGCAGAAAATGGCGGGCCTTTTTGTCCTTGATCAGCAGGTTCTTGGTGAAGGTGCCGGTCATTGCGCCACGCAGCGCCTTGCCTTCCTCGACGGTCTTGTGCGCGGGGTAAGGCACGGTCGGTACCGCGATGTTCAACTCGCGCAGGCGGGCAACAAGCCGCGCGCGGGCGGCTTTCTCGCCCTCTTTTGCAGGACTCATATCTTCCATGATGTCTCTCACTTTCAGGGGGTCTGTGTCGCCCGTCCGCGCAAAGCGAACCAGATCAGCGCCAATGCAGCGAGCGCGAGCCAGGGCAGCAGGATTGCGTTCAGCATCTGCCAGCCGAACAGTTGCAACAGACCGCCTGCGCTGAACGAACAGGCCAGACCGACTGCGAAAATGGTCATGTCGTTGGTGGCCTGCGCCCGGCTTTTCTCGGCCGGGCTGTAGGTCGTCGTCAGCAGGGTGGTGCCGCCAATATAGAGAAAGTTCCAGCCGATCCCCAGCATGACCAGCGCCGAGGCGAAGGATGTAAAGCCGGTGCCGGTAAAGGTCAGCGCGACATGGGCGGCAAGGATCGCCACCCCGGCCAGCATGATCTGGACCACCCCGAAACGGGCGATAAGCGCCCCGGTAAAGAAGGATGGCAGGAACATACCGAGCACATGCATCTGGATCACCGTGGCGGATGCCGCGAGATCGTGCTGGTGATGCTTCATGGCAATCGGGGTCGCCGTCATTGCAAGGATCATCACGCCGTAGCCGGTCAATGCGCTGAACAGCGCCACCAGATATGCGGGCTGTGTGACGATCTCTGCCCAGGAACGCCCCGGACCATCATATTGAAGCTGGGCTTTGGCAGCCGGTTCTTTCAGCCCCATCAGCACGCCGACGGCCAAAAGGGAGACAACGGCCAGAATGAGGAACGAGCCAAGATAGGCCGGGGTCAGCAGCGAACCGCCAAGGCGCCCCAGCAACGGTCCCAGCAGCGCGGCCACGATACCGCCGGCCATCACGTAAGAAATTGCACGGGAACGGAACGCATCATCGGCGACCTCACTGGCCGCAAATCTGTAGAATTGCGCGAAGGCCTGGTAGCTTCCGACCAGCATGGTCCCGAACGACAGCAGGTATAGCTGCGAGAGCCAGATCCCGGCGGCCGCGATGACGCCCCCTGCGATGCCAAGCGCCGCCCCAAGCAGAAATCCCGCCCTTCGGCCGAAGCGTGCCATAAGATGCGACGCCGGAAAGGTCATCAGCGCAGTGCCGAGGAACATGGCCGCAATCGGCATTGTGGCAAGTTCGGGCCTGGGAGTGATCTGCGCCCCGGCAAGTCCGCCGACCGTCATCACCAGCACCGAGACTGTCTGGAAAAGCGCTTGTGCGGAGGCCAGGAGGAAAACCTGGCGGTGCATTCTGTTTCCGAGCATCGATTCCCGCCCTCAACAAGGTCACATGATCTTATTCAATGAATGAATTGACTGATGTATTGTTGGGCATGTCTTGTCAACATCCCTTTGCCGGGAAACGGTCCCATCAGAGGGAGCCTGCCCGGACGGCACCAGCGCCCTACTCTCACGTCTTCACCTGATGCGGTGAATGCAGATGACGCAGACCCCAAATCCGCGTTTCCTGAAGGGTTTGCCCTTGTTGTGAAGGCACTTTCCGCGCCCAATCGGTTCTCAATCCGCAAACAGCGTGCCCAAATGGAGGCAGGCCTCGAGGCTCGTGCAGGCCGGGTCAGTTCGAGCGTGGCCTTGCGGGGGAATGAACCGCCCGATCCGATGGTCGCGATGCGCTTCCAAAGGCCCTTTCCGACGAAAGGGTGATCCTTCTGCATCTGCGTCCAATGGACGAACATGACGCGGCTCACACAGGGGGGCGCGGCCCGCAACCCTTTCCGATCTGACAGATTCTCTGAACAACGATCAGGAACGCGAAATCATAGCCTGTTGCCAAGGCCCGTTCTGCGCGCTCGCCGCGCAGACGGTGAGGCATCTGCGCGGGATGGGATATGCGGCAAGACGCCTGGATGGCGGACTTCCGGAGTGGCGCGCCGGAGGCCGCTCCATCGCTGTGTCAGCATAGGGGCTCAGCCACCTTTTCCCCGCCAGGCTGCTGTGCCGCCCTCAAGCGCTATCCCGTCCGCCCGACCGAGTTCATGCAGCTTCTTCGCGGCCTCTTCGGACTTGCGACCGCCGAGGTTGCAAACGGCAACAGGCACCTTGTCGACCGGCAAATCCCGGATCCGCCCCTCCAGTTCGTCCAGCGGAATGTGAAGCGCGCCATCAACATGGCCTGCCTCAAACTCAGCCGAACTGCGCACATCGATGACAACGTAGCGATCACGATTTTCGGACAGGGCCTCTTGTGTGAGCTTCTTCATATTTGGATTCTTTCGTGTGTTCTTATGGTCTGTCAGTTTGGATTTTCGGCGTAATATCAGACATCAGCCGTTCCGTATTCCCGGTCAGGGCAGGCAGTTTGCCGGCCATCATGTTACAGAAGGCTTTCGCCATCTGGCTGATCGGGATCATGTCGTGACCGACAGGAACCGAACCCGGGGCATGTTGGCCTGAACACCGCAACACCGTCACCCTGCACCACAATCATTTTACTATTCAATTGACAAGTTGAATATTTCAGCCGCAAGACATGGACCCGCATGCTGCGCATCAGATGGTGCGGGCCTTAACGGCAGATGGCATGAGCTGGGGGCCCTGATGGGTACGTCCGGACTTTGGATGGGCCTGGGGCTTCTGCTGATCGCTCTCAGCGATGCCGCTATCGGTCAGACCGGAGCATCCGGGTATATCGCCGGCATGGCTCTGGCAGGCTTCGCTCCGGCGGCGAAGAAAGCGACTGCACTTGCACTCAATATTCTGGTCGCGGGGCGAGGAAACGAGGAAACCGTTCAAAAAAGCTTCAGCTGTCTGGCCTGGGTTCTTGTCTGGCCATGGGCACACCGGTATCAATCCCCGGAGCCTTGCGGTTACAGAGCGACCGGCGTGGATCAATCACCTTAGGGGTCTGATTTAATATGGGGACAAGAGCAATGTTACGGCTGACTACACTGGCGCTTATTGCGGGGCTGCTCAGCGGCTGTGTTGCGACAACTGGCGCAGAACCATCCTTGCCGCCTCTCTCCGAAGAAGTTCTGGCCCTGGTTGGACCAAATCAGGATCTGGCTAGCGCGCGCCTTGTGCCGGAAGATGGATGCTACTGGTATGAACATACCGGACCGGTCGAGACCACGCTGATCCCGCTGTTGTCGCAGCGCGGGCGCCCGATCTGTGTACAAAAGAGCTGAGTGACCTGCCCTCTCTGCTGGAGAGGGCAGACCAGTCGTATCATCAGCTGCGCGCCGTAATACGGTCTTCACCGGGGTAGAGCACCGCTGTCACCCCGGTCTCTACCTGCTCATACAGGCCGATGATATGCGCCATCACCATTCTGACACAGCCGGAACTTGCACGCGATCCGATCGAGCGCGGCAGAGGCGTGCCGTGGATCCGCAGATAGGTGTCGCGATCACCGACAAAGAGATAGAGCGCACGCGATCCGAGCGCATTTGACGGACCTGGCTCCACCCCGTCGGCGAACTTTCCGTAAACTTCGGGTTCGCGGGCAATCATATTCGCGGTTGGCGTCCAGTGAGGCCATTTGGCCTTGCGACGCACCGTATAGGTGCCGGGTTCGTAAAGATCGCCCCGCCCGATCGCGACGCCATAGCGCATCGCCATGCCATCATTCTGAATGTGATAGAGGTATCGGGCAACAGCATCGACATGTATGTCGCCGGGCTTCAGACCACTGTTCGCTTCGACAAGCCGCGGCAGAAATCGCGGGTTCAGACCCCAGGGGTTGGATGTTGCCGGATCATAGCCCGCTGGCGTCACCTCGGCGTCCCAGGCCGCCATCTGCGACTCGCCGGGGCTGGATTTCGCAAAGGCAGGCAGCGCAAGGGGCTGTGAGAAAAGCGCGGCGGTGGTTATGACAAAATGGCGTCTGGTCAGCATTTTTCCGGGTCTCATATAGGGAATGTTTTCATATTACCACCTGCACCATGGGGCAAGGCGCCTGAGTTCACGGGAAGGAATTAGTGCACGGGCAGGATTATAGCAGCCGGACCTGTGTTCCGATCTCCACCAGGTCAAACAGGCGCTCGATATATTCGTTATAGATGCCGACGCATCCGTTCGAGGCGGGCCGGCCGATCTTCTCGACCTTATCGATGCCATGAATGCGGTAATATTGCCAGCTCAGGTTCAGAGCGCGACTGCCCAGCGGATTGTTAGGGCCTGGACCCACTGATTGCGGCAGGCTTGGGTCACGCTTTCGCATATTGGGGGTCGGGATCCAGGTCGGATTGCGCCGCTTCAGGACGATTTCCGTATAGCCGCGGCGGGTCAGTTCCTCGCTCATCGGCACGGAAGAAGGATGTATGAGGTAGAGGCTCTCGTCCTCGGACCAGTAATGCAGGGCGCGCGATTCCAGATCGCACAGGATCGCACCCTTGCGCAGGTTCTGAAAATGGTCCTGCCAGCGCTGGCCGCGAAAGCTGGCGATGTTGTGCCGCTTCGCATCGGAAGGCGGTACAAAGGTAATATCCTGGGCCCGCAGCACGGCAGGTGCGGCAATCATGGCGATGGACGCAGCTCCGAGGCCAAAAAGCCCCCGACGGGTTACGGTATGGATCAAGGCTGTTCCTTTCATCAGTCGGCCACCACAAGCGTCCACCAAAGCTTGCCCGATATGTCCTGCCACAGGCCGAAACCGATACGGCGCGCGGCCGGATCAAGCAGGGTTTTCCGGGCCAGGTCGTTGCCCATCCATGTCGCGATGGCCTGAACTTCGGTCTCATAGGTTTCCGAAACCAGCTCGCCCAGAACGGTTCCCTGAAAGCCGGCACGGCGGGCGCGTTCCGGCGGTGAGCTGCCATCGGCTCCGAAATTCCAGGCACGCCCCTGGTCGGACATTGAACGCGAATGACCGTTCGCCGCCTGCTCCAGATAGGGGTCGGAGATCACGGCAGAGAGCCCCGAATCCTGCCGTGTATTGTTAAGCGTATCCAGCGCGCGCGCGCGGATCTGCGTAATGTTCTCGGCCGTTACCTGATACAGACCCTCGACTGCCGCGCCGCCCTCATCGAGTCGTGGCGGTGATGCAGGGCTGAAATTGGCACAGGCGGCAAGGCTCAGCATCGACAACAGGCCAAGCGCGGCGCCAGACGGGATCCGTGGAAGTATCAGAGGCATCGCTCACTCATTGCATCATATTGACAGGACAACACCCGCGACCCGGGCAGGCGTGTTTCAGCCATCGCGATCAGCTTGGTCAAAGCCGGTTCTGGCCCGCCCGGTTTCCAGCAAGGCCAGATCGGCGGGACTTGCGGTTTCCTGCTCGGGCATCACCTCATCCTGCATCGGATCGACGGGGCGGCCGTCGACGCGCACCTCGTAATGCAGGTTGGGCCCCGAAACGAGCCCGGTTGCCCCGACTGCCCCGATCTGATCCCCCGCGCTTACGCGTGATCCCTTGCGCAGGGCATCGCTTATCTTTGACAGATGGGCATAGCGTGTGATGACCCCGCCGCCATGATCAATATCGACCGTGGTGCCGTAACCGCGGATGGAGCCGGTAAAGACCACCCGGCCGGCTCCGGTCGCATTCACCGGCGTTCCGATGGGAGCGGCGAAATCTATGCCGGTATGCATCCGCTGTCCGCCCAGCACGGGATGTTTGCGATTGCCAAAAACGGAAGAGAGCCTGGCGCCCATGATCGGGGGCGCGCTGCGCTGCACGGCGGTGCCGTTCTCGAACAGGATGATCGGGCTGGCCGGGTCGGATGACACCAGCTCATATATATTCTCGCCGATTGTGAGGCGCGCATAGGACAGGCGCGGCTCGCCGGCGATTGTCCCGTCCGGCAGCGCATCTTCCTGCCAGACCAGCGCGAAGGTCTCGCCGCCTTTGATGTCGCGGCGAAAATCGACCTGACCCGCCATCAGCGCGACCAGGTCCACCGCAAAGCGCCCCGGCGCATTGCGCGCCAGCAGCGCATCATAAAGCGTGCCGTCGAGCACCAGCACCTCGTTGCGTTCGCGGGTGATCATCGTCGGGTCGATACGGTTGGCCTCGATACCGCCGGCAAAACTCAGCTCGATTTCGACACCGCCAGACACCTGCAGGCGCAGCGATGCCAGGCGGCCCGGATCCTCGCGTGAGATTTTCCAGTTCAGGACATCGCCCGGGCGCAGGTCGCCCAGATCATAGACATCTTCAAATGCCATCGCGATTTCTGCCCGAACCTCAGGACGGATGCCCAGCCGGGAGAGCACGCGGTCCAGCGATTCACCATGTTCGATCACTGTATCGCCCGTGAGCCCTGCCATCGCAGCAGCCCGGGGTTCCGCGATACTGCTCCCGGCATCGGCCACGCTGTCCGCCGCCATATCGGCAAGGGGCGAGGGCATCGGGCGCGTGGCAGGGATTTCCGCATTTGCGGCTGTCGTGGCAAGCGCAACAAGCGCAAGAATAGCGAATTGGGAACGAGGCATCTGGCAGGATGTCCTTTCAGGTCAGGATAGGCCGGATTTTCGGAACGGCGCATTGCGGGTCTTCACCGAAGCCCATGATGCTGGTGAAGGCCCCATCGGAGCGAAACAGGAAGCCGCAGGGGGCAATCGAAAGGAGCAGAGGCTGCACAAGCTCCTCGCCCCCACCCGGATCGTCCGGGACCTCTGCGCCCTTGCACTGCATGGTTGGGCGAATATCGGGACAATGGATGAAGCCGGAGAACCCGGATGGAATTTCCCTGGCTTCGCCCGCTGCATCCGGCCGCGCGAAGGCCGGACGGAACTCCGCCTGTTCTGTGAGCAGTCGCGCGGCGGGCAATACCGGCTCGCGGTATCATTGGCTGTAACGGCGCCGCCAGCGGCAACCAGCAGGAATGCCTGTGTCTTTCGCAACAACATCGGATCAGACCTCGAGAAAGCGCGCCATGACAATGCTGGCGATCATGGCAACAAGCCCGAGGGCAATAGCGCATGCCGCACCGTGTTGTGCCATGTCGGCAAGCGCTCCGCCCCGGCGATAAGCCAGAAAGGCGCCCCAAAGCCCGCCTGCAATGAATGCGAATACAGCTATCATTCCGGTGTCCGTCTCCGTTTCTCAGGGACAGCGCCTACAACCTCAAGCCACCTGAGGTTCAAGATGCCTCATCCCCTGCTCACGGTATTGTCAGACGTGCTGTATCCGCAAAAATTACTCTGTCAGCCGCAGCTTGCCAGCGCCGGAAACCGGTCTGAGGATTTCCGTGGCCAGGGCTTCGAAACGTGCAATCCTCAGGGGTCAGCCGTCCGGGAAGAAGGTCGGCAGACCGTGACACCCGGTGTCCCGATCGCGGCGCGGCGGGGTGCGGGAGGAACCTGTTCAGATCGGGCACGACTGCCGCGCAGTCCCTGGATTTGGCCTCACGGGCCTGGCGGTCGATGGCGCGCAGAGCCTCTGGCAACCGGAGATCCAGGCCATGACCGGCCTCAGTCGAACAGCCGCCGCAGGAAAGAACCACTGTGGTCGCGCCGGTCCTTGCCATGCCGGTCGCGCCCACGATCCGAGTCGTGGCTGTCCGACCTGTAGTCGCGATCGTCGTCATAATCATCCTGATACCGGGTGCCCTGATTCCGGACCTGCGCGCGCTGATCGTCGCGCAGCGGCCCTGCCTGCCGGGGGGCAGGCGCTTCGGCCGTGCTGCGTTCGATGATCTTGTCCAGCTCGCCCCGGTCCAGCCAGACACCCCGGCATTGCGGGCAATAGTCGATCTCGATGCCCTGACGGTCAGACATCACCAGATCGACCCGGCAATGCGGACAGAGCAGGCCGCCGGTGCGGCGAGCGGGTTCGGCTGCAAAAACAGGGTCCATGTTGCACCTCGTGTAGAATCAATACCCGGGCTGCGGGCATGGCCCTTCTGCACCCTGTAGTCACTACAGGTTCAAATCCCGATTGCGTGAACAATGGTCACGGATGTGTCAGGGATCACAGCCCCTGTCCACGCCAGAGCGCACCGGGCGGGTCGACCTGAACCGTCACATGGTCGATGTCATGGCGCGCCTTCAGCCAGTTGGCAACCAGGGCGGGCAGCACCAGCGGATCAGCCCCGGGAGAGGGTGTCACATGCACCGTGGCCACTACGGTTTCATCCGTCAGGGTCCAGGCGTGGAAATGCCCGGCCTCGGCCACTTCGGGCAGTTCGTCTGCCAGTTTCGCCTCGGCCACGCGTGCATCGAAGCCGCGCGGCACCGCCTGCAACAGAACCCGCAACGAGTCGCGCACCAGCCCCCAGGCCGAGCGCACCACCAGAACCGAGACCAGCACCGACAAGAGCGGGTCGAGTATCGCCCAGCCTGTCAGCATGATGCCAATGGCGGCAGCAATCGCGCCCACCGAACCCAGCAGATCACCCATCACATGCAGCATCGCGCCGCGCAGGTTGCTGTCGCTCTTGCGCCCGCGCGACAGGATCCAGACGCCTCCAAGGTTCACGAGGAGGCCGATGGTCGCCACGATCAGCATCGGCCAGGCCATGACCTCGACCGGCGCATTGAAACGCTGGATCGCCTCCCATGTGATCCATGCCACCAGCAGCAGCAGCGACGCGCCATTGGCCAGCGCCGCCAGCACCCGCACCCGGTGAAAGCCGTAGGTGCGTGTGCCATCCGCCGGTCGCCGCGCCACGCGATAGGCGATCAGCGCCAGCAGAAGTGCCGCCGCATCTGACACCATATGGCCGGAATCCGCGATAAGCGCGAGCGAGCCGGAAATCCAGCCGCCCACCGCTTGTATGGCTGCGTAAGATGCGGTGAAGATGAAGACAAAGCGGATGCGTCTCTCGTTGTCGGCCGTCACGACCTCGGCGTGGTCATGGCCGTCATCCGGGCCATGGGCCGCGTGATCCGATCCGGAGGTGCTCATCTTAATTCTCCTGCGCCGCATCAGCGGGTTGGCTGCTGAAGAATCATCCTATGACACCTCTGGCAACTATAGGTACAAGGGAAAACTTCGCATGCGCAATTTGCTGACCCGGAAGCGGCCAGAGCAGTCTGGCCTGGTGGCGCAACCGCCCGAACAGCTCACCGTCATTGTCAGCACCGTGTAAAATGGCGGAGCCGGTCGTGTTTCAGGGAAGCAGGGGGATACCCCAGGAAAGCCGGTCGCTGCCCGCGAACCGCGAGCAGCGCCTTACCCCGCATGAGGGTCTGGTCTCAGTCTTCCGATGCGCCGGAATGGCGACGGTCCTCGCTCATTTCAAACCACATCGCATTGATGACTGCGAACATCGCTGCCACCGGCAGCCCGAGCATCCAGGCGAAATACCACATTTCAGAGTTCCTTCCGGGTCAATAGGCATTGGGATTTTTTGTCAGCTCGTCCGCGCCGACCTTGCCCCAGAGCACCCGGTATACCCAGGCGGTATAGGCCAGAATGATCGGCATGAAGATCAGCGTGGCGCCCAGCATGATGAACAGGGTCTGGTGCGACGACGAGGCATTCCAGACGGTCAGCGAGGATTTCGGATCCAGCGACGACGGCAGGATGAAGGGAAACATCGTCAGCCCGACGGTTGAGATCACGCCGAGAATACCCAGTTTCGAGGCGAGGAGCGACCAGCCGCCGGCCCCGCGTGACAGACCGAATGCGGCCAAGGCGATACCGATCACCCCCAGCACCGGCGCAACCGCGATCCAGGGCCGGATCTGATAGGCCGCAAGCCAGGACCCGCCCCGTGCCATCGCAGTCAGATGCGGGTTGGACGGGCCTGCGGGATCAACCACTCCAACATAGTGATAGGCCGGAATGCCGAAGGCCAGCCAGAGCCCGGCCGCCAGGAACCCGAGGATCGCAATCCCCCCGGTCACGACCCCGATCCGGCGCGCCCGGACCGCGACCATGCCTTCCGCCTTGAACGAAAGCCAGGCCGCGCCATGGGTGATCAGCATGGTCAGGCTGACAATACCAACCAGCAGCGCAAACGGATTGAGCAGCGCGAGCAGCTTCATCAGCGCATTGCCGGGGTAAAGCGGCACCATCATCTCTGTCAGCTGGAAAGGCACCCCCTGAAGCGCATTTCCGACCGCGATCCCGAAGGTCAGCGCCGGAACCGCGCCGCCGATGAACAGCGCCCAGTCCCAGCGGGTCCGCCATTTCGGATCCTCTTTCTTGTTGCGGTATTTGAACCCGACGGGCCGCAGGATCAGGGCCGCCAGGATCAGGAACATCGCAAGATAGAACCCCGAAAAGCTGACCGCATAAAGCGGTGGCCAGGCGGCGAAGATCGCGCCGCCGCCAAGGATCAGCCAGACCTGGTTGCCCTCCCAGACCGGGCCGATTGTATTGATGGCAATGCGCCGCTCGACATCGGTGCGGGCCGCAAAGGGCAACAGCGCGCCAACCCCCATGTCAAAGCCATCGGTCATCGCAAAGCCGATCAGGAGGAACCCCATCAGCCCCCACCAGATCAGACGCAGCATCTCATAGCTGATAAATTCATGCAGGATCATGCTCGGGTCACTCCGCAGGCTTGATATCGGTGGCAAGCACGCCGGAAAGGCGGGCCTGATGCGCTTTGTTCCAGGCGTCGGTTTCTTCCGCATCCTGCACCGGACCTTTGCGGATCGCGGCCAGCATCAGCCGGACCTCGATCACCAGAAGCACCGTGTAAAGCGTGACAAAGCCCGCCAGCGTGATCAGCAGATCGGCAACCGACAGGCGGCTGGCCGACAGGAAGGTCGGAAGCAGACCGTCCACCGTCCAGGGCTGGCGCCCGAACTCGGCCACGAACCAGCCGGCCTCGATGGCGATCCAGGGAACCGGGATCATCAGGACGGCGCCGCGCAGGACCCAGTTGGGATAGCGCCCCTGGCGGAAATTGGTGCGCCAGAACATATAGGCCAGGAAGCCGAGCATCAGGAACCCCGCGCCGACCATGATGCGGAAGGACCAGAACAGCGGCCAGACCGTCGGGATCGTATCTGCGGCGGCCTGGGCGATCTGGGCCTCGGTGGCGTCGCGCGGATCCTCGACATAGCGCATCAGCAGCATGCCGTAGCCCAGGTTGCCGCCGTTCGCCTCGAAGGTTTCGCGCACCCCGGGCGGGGTGTCCGCGCGCTGAGTGCGAATGGTCTGGAGGGCGTCCCAGGCGATGATGCCGGAGCGGACACGCTCTTCCGACTCCTTCACCAGATCTTCGATACCGGCAATTTCCTCGGTCAGGGACCGCGTGCCGATCAGCCCCATGACATAGGGAACATGCACCGCATAGCGCGTCTCGCGCGCCTCCTGGTCGGGCAGACCGAAAAGCGTGAAGGATGCGGGGGCTGCCTGCGTTTCCCACATGCCCTCCATCGCGGCCAGCTTCATGCGTTGCGCATGGGTGGTCTCGTAGCCGCTTTCATCCCCCAGAACGATCACCGCCATGACAGAGGCCAGACCGAAGGAACAGGCGACCGTGATCGACCGCCGCGCCAGTTCGGTGTGGCGCCCCTTGATCAGGAACCAGCTCGAAACCCCGATGACGAAGATCGAGGCCGCGACATAGCCCGCGCTGACGGTATGGACGAATTTCGCCTGGGCGACCGGGTTGAAGATGACCTCGAAGAAGCTCTCGATCTCCATCCGCATCGTATCGGGGTTGAACACCGCGCCGACCGGGTTCTGCATCCAGCCATTGGCGATCAGGATCCACAGCGCCGAGAAATTGCTGCCGATCGCCACGCACCAGGCCACGATGCAATGGGCGCGGGCCGAAAGCCGGTCCCAGCCGAAGAACCAGAGGCCCACAAAGGTCGCCTCAAGGAAAAAGGCCATCAGCCCTTCCAGCGCCAGCGGAGCCCCGAACACATCGCCGACATAGACACTGTAATAGCTCCAGTTCATGCCGAACTGGAATTCCATCGTGATCCCGGTGGCGACGCCCAGCACGAAGTTGATGCCGAAAAGCGTGCCCCAGAATTTCGTCATCTGCCGCCAGACGGGGCGGCGGGTCATAACATAGACCGTCTCCATGATCGCCACGAGCAGCGACAGGCCAAGGGTCAGCGGCACGAAGATGAAGTGATACATGGCCGTCACGGCAAATTGCAGTCGTGACAGGTCAACGACGTCAAATTCCATCAGGAGCCTCCTTTCTGAGGGGGGCGGTGCCCCGGAGTGTGATGTGGGGAAGGGGTTGGCGCGGCTGGTGGCATCTGACTGTCACGGTCAGCCGGTGGCAGTTGCAGGCGCCGGTCGGCGCCGGCCAGATCGCTTTCGCGATGCGAGACGAGAATGATCCCCGACCGGGGCAGACAGGCGCGCAGCCCCTGCAGGACAGCCGCCGCATTGGCCGGGTCCAGCCCCTCGGTCGGTTCGTCGATCAGAAGGATGTCCGGCTGCCGCAACAGCGCGCGCGCCAGCGCCAGACGCCGGGTCTCACCGCCGGAAAGGCCGGCACCACGCTCGCCCAATTGCCGCCCGAGCCCTTCGGGCGTTGTGAGAAAATGCGACAGGGCCACAGCCTGCATCACCGCCGCAAGTGCCGCGTCATCGGCCTGCGGATCGGCAATGCGGAGATTGTCGGCCAGCGATCCGGCGATCAGCGCGGGCCGCTGCGGCACCAGCGTCAGCCGGGCGCGCAGATCGGATTCGGGCCATTGGCACAGATCGCGGCCCAGAAGGGTGATCTCGCCCGGCTTTGACGCGGCTGCTCCTGCCAGCATGCCCAGAAGGGTGGATTTCCCCGCGCCCGATGGCGCATGGATCGCCAGGGTCTCACCAGGGTCCAGCGTGAAATCCAGGGCTGCGCTCAGCTCCCTGCCGCTGTCATGGGCGCGCACCACAAGCTTGCTGACCGTCAGCAGGACTGCGCCAGGGCGAAGGGGTGCTGGCATCACCGCCGGTGCTGGCCGGGCATCCGGGACCCGCCGCGCCAGATTGCGGGCCGCCAGTTCGATCCGCCCGCGCTCGGACCAGCCACGCCACAACAGCCGAAGGCATTCGGTCAGGGCAAGATTGATCAGGATCACCGTCAGCAGCAGCGCCGGCGAAAGGCTGCCCCCCAGGGCCAGGGTTGCGGCAATCGCCATGCCCGGCGTGAGATGCATCACCACCCCGGCCAGACGACCCGTCAGATCCTGGCCGCCGCGCGCCTTGGTTGCGCGGGTGATCGCCGCCTTTGTCTGATCAAGACCCTGCGGCAGCAGCCCCTGCATCAGCAGATCCCCGCGCAGCGCCAAAAGCCCGGCTGAACGCGCGCGGATCGCCTGCAGCGCCGCCTCTTCCCGGCGGGCATGGGCGCGCTGTCCAGGCCCCGCCAGCCGTGCCAGACACAGGATCCCCGTCGCCCAGATGGCCGCCAGCGCCCCGGCAAGCGCCCCCCCCCCGATGATCCAGATCACCCCCAGCCCGACCAGCAGCGACAGCGCCGCCGCAATCGTCGGGAAGACAAGACGGATCAGCACCCCCTCAAGCGCCTCGACATCGGCGGTCAGCCGGTTGAGCATCTGCGCCGAATGACGCCGCGCCAGCGTATGAAGCGGCACAGCGGAAAGATCACGGAACAGCCGCAGCCGCAGCCGTTCCAATGCCCGCAGCGTGGCATCATGCCCCAGCAGCCGCTCGCCATAGCGCGAGGCGGCGCGGATCAGCGTCAGCGTTCGGATGCCACCCGAGGGGCGCAGGAAGTCGAAGACAAGGCCAAGCCCGGCCGCACCCGCCATCGCGGATGCGGCGATGAACCATCCCGAGAGGCCCAGAAGCGCTGCCCCCGCAAGCGGCACCAGCGCCGCCAGAACGGCCGCGCGCCGCAGATGCCGGCCATTGCCTTCGTTCAGTTCCCGGATGACGGCGGCAAGATGTCTCATGCGGCCGCCCTCCCGGGGTGTAGCGCGATGACGTGATCCATCGCCTCGATCAGCCCTGCGTCATGTGTCGCGATCAGCAGCGCGCTGCCCGAGCCGCGCAGCGCCAGCAGCGCCCCGGTAATCTCTTGCGCAGAGGTCGCATCCAGATCCGCGGTCGGCTCATCCGCCAGCAGAAGCGCCGGGGGCGCAAGCAGCGCGCGGGCGATCATCAGCCGGCGCGCCTCGCCGCCCGAGACACCGCCGCCGGTCTCGCCAAGGCGGGTGCCAAGGCCCTGCGGCAGCGCGGCCAGGACATGACCGGCGCGGGCGCGATGCAGCGCCTCGATCAGGGCGTCGTCGGTGGCCTCCGGCGCGGCAAGGCGCAGCCAGCGGCGCAGGCTCATCGCCGGAAAGCGCGGCTGCTGCGGCAGCCAGCCGGTCGCGCCGCGCAGACCCGCGACCGTCGCGTCCGAAAGCCCGACATCGCCAAAGCGGATGGTGCCGGACAGTGCCGGGCGCAGCCCCGCTAGCGTGGCCAGCAATGTGGTCTTGCCGATCCCGCTTGGCCCGGTGACCGCCGTGGCCGTCCGGGGCAACAGGCATCCGTCCGGCACAGCAATCGCGGCACCCTGTCCGGGCGAAATCACCAGACCCTGCCAGCGCAGCGGCAAGGGCCTGTCGCTGCGGGCGGCGGGGACTGCGCCCTCGCCCAGGATGCGCGGCCCGTCCTGCGCCAGCGCGGCCCGCGCCTCGTCCAGCACCGCCAGAGCCGCCGCCCGATCATGCCAGGACGCTGCCAGATCCCGCATCGGCTGATAGAAATCCGGCACGATCAAAAGGACAAAGATCGCCCCGAAGGCGCTGATCTGTCCGCCCCACCCGCCCCAGGACACCAGCCCGAGGAGCGAGACCCCCATCTGCACCGCGACCAGCGCCACCCCGAGCGAAGCCATCAGTTCCAGCACCGTCGAGGACAGGAAGGCGAGGCGCAGAACCTTCATCACCCGCGCGCGCAGATCAGCGGCACGGGTTTCCAGATCGGCTCCGGCCTGCCCCACGGCGCCCAGAAACCTCAGGTCGGCAAGGGCTGCGATGCGGTCGATCAGCAGCCGGTTCAGCGCCCCCGCTTCGACCAGATGATCGCGCGAGGCCGCCTGCGCCGCATAGCCGATCAGCATCATGAAGACCGGAATCAGCGGCCCGGTGACCGCCAGAGCCAGCGCTGCCGTCCAGCTCTGGCTCGCGACCAGCGCCAGGATCACCACCGGGACGATCCTGGCACGGCCCATGGCGGGCAGGAACTTCTCCAGCCAGGGGCGCAGCATGGCCGCCTTCTCGCCCATCAGGGCCGCCTGCGCGGCCGCATCCTCGCCCGGTCCCGCAGGTGAACGCCAGACCGCCGAATCCAGCAGTTGCAACCGCAGATCAGCGATGGTCCTCGCCGCCTCGACCTGCGCCGCCGCCTCGGCCCGCCAGTCGAGGCCCGCCCGCAGCCCGCTGAGCAGGATGAACAGCAGCGCCGCATACCAGGCCGGCACCTCGCCCGCGATCAGATCCGAAATGGTCCAGGCGATCAGCGCCGCCTGCACCGGCCAGACAATCACAGACGAAACCGAAAGCCTTGTGGCTTTCCGCATTGTCAGAGATCCCTTCAGCCTTGCCGGGTCACGGCTTTTATCCCGGTTCGATCGGTCGGATTTCACAAGACCATCCGCATTGTTCGCCAGTGCGGTCATATCAACAATGACCTCACACAGATTCTATCGCACCAGATCGGCCAACGCGTAAAATTTAGCGATTGGGCATTATGTCTCTGACAATTGGCCGCAGCGTGCAGCGTTCAAATTATCGCGACTTCTTATCTCTTGGTGATGGCTGATCTGCACGTCTGTATGCCGCCCCGATCCGACCGGACCCGCAGATCGTCGGGCTTTACATCACCGCCTGTGCGTCCGGCGCGACGTCGATCGGGGGGCGCAAGAACGCGGTCCCGACCATCGAGCGCCGGCTCTCGGCGCTGACCTGGGCCTATACCCAACGCGGCCTGACGCTGGACCGGCGCGACCGCCATATCGCCACCGTCCTCGCAGGGATCCGCAACAGCCATGCCGCCCCGCCCAGGCAGAAGGAGGCGATCCTGCCCGGGGATCTCATGGCCATGCTGGAGACCTGCGACCGCAGCACCCTGCGCGGGTTGCGCGACCGCGCCATGTTGCTGATCGGCTTTGCCGGGGGCCTCAGGCGCTCGGAGATCACCGGCCTCGATGCGGGCCGCGACCAGACAGAGGACGGGCGCGGCTGGATCGAACTGCTGCCGGGCGGGCTGCTGGTCACGCTTCGCGGCAAAACCGGCTGGCGCGAGGTCGAGATCGGACGCGGCTCCTCGCCCGCCACCTGCCCGCTCGACGCGCTGGAGCTTTGGCTGAGATTCGCGCGCATCAGCCAGGGGCCGCTGTTTCGCCGCATCACCGGCGGCGGGAAGGAACCAGGGCCGCTCCGCCTCAATGACCGCGAGGTGGCCAGACTGGTCAAACGCGCCGCCCGGGCGGCAGGGCTGCGCGGCGACCTGCCCGAGGGCGACCGCCCTGCCCTCTTCTCCGGCCACAGCCTCCGCGCCGGCCTCGCCTCATCGGCCGAAGTCGATGAGCGCCATGTCCAGAAACAACTCGGCCATGCAAGCGCAGAAATGACCCGACGCTATCAGCGCAGACGCGACAGGTTCAGGGTCAACCTCACCAGGGCGGCGGGGTTGTAGCCCTTTGCAGCGGCGATCATCGCGATTGCGCTGTCGGGGCCGGCGGTGCCGCTGTCAGGCCGAACAGAGCTGCACGCGCTGGACCCGCTGGACCCGCGGGTTCTGCTGCCTGATCTTTCGCCCTCGGCGGTCCCGGACCCGCGCAGCCTTTCCGATCTGCAGGTCGCGGCAGCGGGGCTGGGGTCTTCGGCTTCCCCTTTTTCACCCGCAGGCTGGAGGCCCTGCGATGCGCTTTCAGACAGGTTGCATCAGTCACGATCGTCTGTCCGTCGGCAGCCTCAGCCGCCAGGCCATGCAGCATTCGGAGGAGCTCCCCCATCTGCGGCATGGGTGATTTCGACAACCTGCGCGACCTCGTGGCCATAAAGCAATTCTGTGGCCGCATTGCCGTCGAATTCAGCACGACGGGCGATGACGAGATGGTCGCCGCGCCTCAGGTGGGAATCCGGGAAGATGGCGTCTTTCCTCCGGGCCGGTTTCCCGGCCTCTATGCCGGGCGCCGATGCGACGGAAGAGGGCGCTGGCATTGATCTGGACCTTGATGAGGATGATCTGAATGTGACCCTTTCTGACGAGCCTGCGTCCCCCGATCATGGCAGCGGCGCCCCCCTCTCCGACAGCCATCTCGCCGCTGAGGGGGCGCCCCCGGGGCCGGCCTCCGCGCCTTTGATGATGGGATGCTGCTTCGCGGGCCCGGCCCCGCAGCGGCGAAATCACAGGTCAGGGCTGCGCGCCAGAAACCGGAGGAAGTCAGTAGTGGCGCCGGGAGCTATATTGCGTCTCTGGGAGACCCCAATCGGTAAGAGGTTGAAAATGCATTGAATCCTGCAAGAACCAGGGATCAGCGCTGGCAGCCGGCATCAATCTCTGTATGGGCTGCCGGGATCAGCGCGTTTGGTGAAGCACCGGTTCGGATCAGCCCGTCACCGGCGTCCATTTGCCTGATTGCAACTCCAGCATGACTTGCAGCAGTTTGTCCTGCTCCACCGGTTTGGTCAAAAGCGGCGCGTCCTGAAAATCGCGCGGCAGCTGTTCGCGGCTGTAACCGCTGATGAAGCAAAACGGCACACCACGCAGCCGCAATGTATGGGCGACCACATCCACCGGCGCGCCGCGCAGATTGCCATCCAGCAGCGCCATGTCGATATCCAGCGTGCGCGCCGCGACCATCGCCTCATCAAGGCTGGCCGCGACCTTCACCACCTTCGCGCCGGCATCTTCGATCACATCGGACAGCTCCATCGCGATCAGCGGCTCATCCTCGACCAGCAGCACCCGGCTGTCTCGGATCCCGTCGCGCGGTGTCGTGGCGGGGTTGTCGGCTTTTGCCTCTGGGCCGCGCGCCGCCCCTTCGCGGGTGAAGCCGGAATGGATCAGGATACGCCAGACCACGCCGCTTTGCCGCCAGTCGACCTCGACAAGGCCATCGCCGACGCCATTGCGGATCAGATCCGAACCAAAACCGCGCCTTGTGGGCGCGGTGACGGCGGGGCCGCCGGCCTCCTGCCAGGTCACGTTCAGCCCTTCGGCACCGATACTCCAGGACAGCGCCACCCGCCCCGAGGGCTGCGACAGCGCGCCATATTTTGCCGCATTGGTCCCCAGCTCATGCAGGATCAGTGCAAGGCGCAGCGTCACTTCGGGCGAGAGCGCAACCTCCGGGCCGCTGACATCAATGCAATCGCGGTCGAGCGTTCCTGCCTCGATCTGATCCCGGACCAGCTGCCCCAGCGAGGCCTTCGACCATGTGACATCCGAAAGGATGGAATGCGCCCGTGCCAGGGCCTGGAGACGACCGGAAAAGCGCTGATTGAACTCCGGCAGGGTCGAGGATGTCCGCAGCGTCTGCCGCATGATCGCCTGCACATTGGCGAGCGTGTTCTTGATCCGGTGGTTCAGCTCCCCCACCAGAAGGGCGCGGACCTTTTCGGCCTGATGGCGCTCGGTCGTCTCCAGCACCTGGAGCGACAGCGAATGGCTGCCGGTGGCCGGGTCGATCACCACAGAGCCATGGATTTCGCAATTGATCTCACCATTCGCGCCGGTGGCCACCACCTCGGCGCTGTGCCGCGCGACCGTGCCGGCGCTGGCGATCCAGTCCCGGAACTGCGCGAGCGTCTCCGCCTGGAAACAACCGGCGCGGCCCAGATCCCGGCCCAGAAGCCGATCCGCAGCAATACCGAATATCCGTTCGGCACCGCCCGACCAGCCACGCAGCACGAGGCGCGCATCGCATTCGATCAGCCCGAGCGGCGAATTGTCAGCATGGGCGCGCAAAGCGGCGATGGCAAGATCGCGCGCCCGCGCGCTTTCGCGCAGCTCGTCGCGCTGGCGTTCGAGGTTGATGGTCTGCTGCGCAAGCCGGTAGAAAACCTCGGCCTTGGAGCACAGGATGATCGGGTCGATCGGCTTGTAGATATAGTCGATCCCGCCGGCCTCATAGCCCTGGAAATGGCGGATCTCGTTATGGTCGGCGGCGGTTACGAAGATGATCGGGATCTCGCGGGTCCGCTCGGTGCCGCGCATCAGCTCGGCAAGTTCATAGCCATTGGTAACGGGCATCTGCACATCGACAAAGGCGAGGTGGAAATTGTAGCGCAGCATCAGCTCCAGCGCCTCGGAAGCAGAGCGCGCCTTGTGGATCTCCAGCCCGTCGCGCTGCAAGAGCGTCTCCAGCGCGAGCAGGTTCTCGGGGATATCGTCGACCAGCAGGAAGCGGATGGCTTTATGAGGCATGTTCTAACTTTTCGATATTCGTGCGGCGCCAGAGCCGTTCACCCTCGTCATGGGCGCTGAAGGCCGCTTTCATGCAGGAGAACCGCAGGGTTTCATGCGAGCCGAGACCCAGAAAACCGCCACGCACAAGTGAATCCGCGAAAAGCCCCAGAACCCTGTTCTGTAGCGTTTCATCGAAATAGATCAATACGTTGCGGCATGAGATCAGATGCATCTCGGAGAAGACCTGATCCGTCGCGAGGTCATGTTCGGAAAACAGCGTGCGCTGGCGGAGCTGGCGGTGAAAGGCCGCCGCGCCATAGGCGGCGGTATAATAGTCGGAAAGCGTGGTCTTGCCGCCCGCAGCGCGGTAATTCTCGCTGAATCTCGGGATGCGGGCGGTCTCATAGATGCCGGCCGAGGCCTTGGCGAGTGCGCGGCGGTTGATTTCGGTCGCATAGAACATCGTGCGCTCCAGCAAACCTTCTTCGGCAAAAAGAATGGCCAGCGAATAGAGCTCTTCGCCATTGGCGCAGCCCGGCACCCAGACCTTGAGCGAAGGGAAGGTGCGCAGATGCGGGATCACCTTCTGGCGCAGTGCGAGATAATAGCCAGGATCGCGGAAGAGGTCGCTGACCTGGACCGTCATCGCGTCGATGATGTCATGGAGCAGATCCGGCTCGCGCAGCACCCTGCCCTGCATCGCGGAAATGCTGTCACAGCCGAGCCGCGTCCGCGCCACCTCCACCCGCCGCATCAAAGACGAGCGGGCGTAAGAGCTGAAATCGTAATGATAGCGCCGCCGCAACGCGTCCAGAAACAGGTCCGTCTCGATATCGCTGATCCTGTCGCTGGCGGAAACCGGGACCGTCATTTCGGCATCCAGACCCGGATCAGCGACAAAAGCTTGTCCACGTCGAGCGGTTTGGCAAGGTAATCATTCGCCCCGGCGGCAAGGCATTTGGCCTGATCATCCGCCATGGCTTTCGCCGTCAGCATGATGATCGGCAAAGCGCGCCAGTCCGGAATGCGCCTGATCTCTTTCGTCGCGGTCAGCCCGTCCATCTCGGGCATCATCACATCCATCAGCACCAGATCGACCGGCGGCTCGCCCCCGTTGCTCACCCGGCCCAGCATATCCAGCGCCTCGCGGCCGTTGCGGGCGATGCGGACATCAACGCCGTGCGGCTCCAGCACGCCGGTCAGGGCGTAGATGTTGCGGACATCATCCTCGACCACCAGGATCCTGCGCCCGTCCAGTTCCGCATCGCGATTCAGCGAGGCCGCCAGCATGTCGCGCTGGCGCTGCGGCAGATCCGAGACCACCTGGTGGAGAAACAGCGTAACCTCATCAATCAGCCGTTCGGGCGATTTCGCGCCCTTGACGATGATGGATTGCGAATAGCGGCGCAAACGCTGCTCTTCGGCATCGGTCAGGGCGCGGGCGGTATAGACGATCACCGGCGGGAAAGATGCTGTCTCATCCTGGCCGAGCTGTTCGAGAAGGTCGAAACCGGTCCCGTCGGGCAGGTTCATATCCAAAACGATACAGTCGAATGTCTTGTTGCGGCACGCCGTCAGGGCGGCGGCTGTGGTGGCTGCCCCGGTGACTTCGACAGCGTCTGATCCCAGCAGCGCCTTGATCCCCGAAAGCTGCGCAGGGTCATCCTCGACCACCAAGAGGCGGCGGATATGGGTATTGGCCTGGGCCTCGATACTGTCGAGCGCCTCGACAAGGGATTCGCGCGCAACCGGCTTCATCAGGTAGTTCACCGCGCCCTTCGCCATCGCATCGCGGGTGTGATCGGCGGCGGAGACGACATGAACCGGGATATGCCGCGTCGCGGGCGCACGTTTCAGCCGGTCCAGCACGGTCAGGCCGGAATGATCCGGCAGACCCATATCAAGGATCACGCCCTGGGGCAGATGGGTCTGTGCGGCGCGCACCGCCTCATCGGCGCTGGCGACCACGATCGCGCGGAACCCCCGCTCATGCGCGAGGTCAAAAAGGATGCGGGCGAAGGCCGGATCATCCTCGACAATCAGCAGACGGTGCTCGTCGTCGCCCAAAGCGTCGCGATCATCGCTCAGGGAGGTGGTCAGGGCCGGGCTGCGCTCCGGCACGGGCGTTGGCGGCTGCGGGCGTTGGGCGGCAAGGCCGGGCCCCGGAACTGCGGGGCTGGCCTGGCTGACCCCTTTTAGCACATCCGGCAGGGTCAGAGAGAAGGTGCTGCCCTCACCCGGGCTGCTCTCCAGCGTGATCTGCCCCTCCAGCAGCCCGGCGAGATCGCGCGAGATCGCAAGGCCAAGCCCGGTGCCGCCAAAACGGCGCGAGATCGAACCATCCGCCTGGCGGAACGCCTCGAACACCGCCTTGTGCTGTCCGGGGTCGATGCCGATCCCGGTATCCTTCACCCGGAAACACACCCCCTCACCCTCACGCGTCAGCGAAAGCGTGACCGAGCCGTGATCGGTGAATTTCAGCGCATTGCCGACGAAATTGCGCAAAATCTGTTCGACCCGCGCGGGATCGGTGACGATCCCCGGAATATCCCCGGCAATCTCTGTCTCAAGCGTGAGGCCCTTTTCCTGTGCCGCGAAGGTGAAGGCGCGCGAAATGCGCCGGACAATGTCGCGCGGGTCGCTGGGCTCTGGTGCGATCTCAACCTTGCCCGCCTCGATCCGGGCGAGATCCAGGATGTCATTGATCAGCCGCAGCAGATCCTTGCCCGAGCTTTCCACCGTTTCAGCCCAGCGGACCTGTTCGCCCGTCAGATTGCCGCCACGGTTCTCGCTCAGGAGTCGCGCCATGATCAGAAGCGCGTTCAGCGGTGTCCGCAGCTCATGCGACATATTGGCGACGAATTCGGATTTGTAGCGGCTTTCGCGCGCCAGCTCCTCGGCCTGTTCCGCCAGTTTCTGCCCCGATTTGGCAAGAGCGTCGCGCTGTTCTTCCAGTTCGGAGGTCTGCTGTTCAAGCTGGGCATTCTGCTCTTCCAGCGCCGCCTGCTGGTCGCGCATCAGCGCCTCGCTGCGTTTGAGCGCCTCGGCCTGCTCCTCCAGCTCGGCATTGGTATCCGAGAGCCGCTCGGAATGGCTGCGCAACTCCTCGGATTGCTGGCGGGTTTCATCCAGCAATAGCTGCACCTCTTCCCGGTAATGCGCCGAGCGCAGCTCGACCCCGACCTTGTCGCCGAGGCTGGCGATCAGTTCGCGCACGGTATCGGTCGGCTCACGGTCAAGACCGATCTCCATCACGCCGTTCACCGTGCCATTCTCGCGCGTTGGCACGATCACGGAACAGGCGGTGCGGCCATGCATCAGGCCCGAACCCCAGTCAAGTGCCGCCTCACCCGCCGCCACCAGCACCACGGTTTCGTCTTCCCGAAGCGCCCGGCGCAGATGGCCGGCCTCACGACCGGGCTGTCCCGCATGCAGCGCCTCGGGCGTGTTGACTGTGCCCCAGGACGCGACCGGGATCAGGCTGTCCTGCTGCTTTTCCCACAGGACCGCTGCCCGCGCCTCAAGCGTCCCGGCAATCAGCCGCAGAACCTTCTCACCGATCTGCGTCCGGCTCAGATCGCCCTCAAGCTCTTTCGCCAGCCGCATTTCGATATTCTTGCGCCAGTCTTCGGCCGCGATACGCAGGCGGTTTCGCACCATAAAAGTCCCGGCAACCGCGAGGAATATCAGCGCTGTGGCGGCAAGGCCCCGGTTCGACAACGCGATTTCAACATTGACCTCCCGCGGATCCAGCAAATAGCCGAGGATCAGCAGCACGATACCGACAACCGCGATCACCGATGGCAACCAGATGAACCGCAGGGAGAAGCTGATCGTCAGCGCCAGCAGATAGCCCAGCCAGACCGCATGGCCGAGTGGGATGTTCAGATCCGCGATGAAGCAGATCGCGATAATCATCACGATGGCGACGAGGCCAAAAACCGTACGCTGGCCGTTTTGGTCAGTCTTCATCCTGTACTCCTCCCCGTATCGGAGCCAACTGCCGGCTCAGAGGAACCCCCGCAGGAGGTTGGTCACGTCATGGTTTACATGACTATTCCTTAGCGGGTTCATAATAACACGCGATCACCTTGGGGGAGTAAGCCGATATACCGCAAAAAGCCAGCCCTGGCATAGGGTCAGGATCCCTTGATTGTGATCTTGTCCGATGATTCAGATGAGCCCGGAAGGCCCTGCTGATGAGCCCTCTTCTGGCTGACGGAGGCGCAGATGGCTCGGCCTGAGCCGTTTCCCCCAAGGAGCCGTGACCGCCCCTGTATCGGTGATCGTCGCGGTCTCAGCAGCATAATATTCAGCAATCGTAATGGCTTTTTCTGGCGCGACGGCCCCGCGAATACGGCACACCGAAGACACTTTGCAACCGATGGAAGCGCTGGAGCCGGATGGGGTGCTCCCCCGAATGCTGCACGACCCGGCGGCTGAGTCTGCCGACGGGCAGACGATTATGATTGATGCAACCTGTCTGAAAGCGCATCGCATCGTGGTCCTCGGCCCTGACGCGCCGGAGGCGGAGCTGGCCGCGAGCTTCCGCGTCGCTGCCGCTATCCGCTGGTGCGCGGCTTTGCCGTCGGCCGGATGATCTTCGGCCCGGTCGCGCAGGACTGGCTGGCGGGGCGCGGCACCGATGGGCCGCTGTCGCAGAGATGAAACACCGCTACGCGGTCCGGATGGCGGTTCGTCGCGCCGGGTGACCATGGGTTGCGCCGGGCGCTGAGAATCCTGGAAGCACGGGCTCCGATCCGCGCCCATCATCATGCGGCAGGCGCAAAAAGGGGACTGCCGATAAGAGGCTCCTGGCCGTTCGAGAGGTGGGTTCCCGACCCGCATCCGCATCCGCGTCAACGGCACAGGCCCCCCGATGAGAACCGGGATCACCCCGGGCAGGAGTCCGACCGCACCGGCTATGATCTGGTGATGGCGGACAACTGCCACAGCCAGCCGTTCTCGTGACCGAAAGCGGCTATCGCTCTGATAAAATTCGGGAAACATCGAGATCCGCAACGCCCTGCCCTTGCGTCGGGAAAACAATCCACCGGACAGGTTTCAGAACCTCCTCACCCGATGCAAGAGAACCGAAAAGGGCGCAAGCCTGTAGACATGACCATCTGAACCTTGCGCGAATTGGTCGAGTGCTGCCTCAACACGTCGCAGAACAGCCGCCGGCCGGAAACCCGCTGCGACAGAACCGCAGACAGTTTCCCCGGCTTCGCAGGCATCGCCTGCATCAGGCTCTTGCTCCGCCATTTGTCACCATGACCTGGGGTTCTTGCCAGGCTCAGCTCTGCGGGTCCTCAGACCCGCGCATGAAGCACTGGCGGGCAGGTCCTCGACCTTTGATCGCTGTATTTTTGCCCGGATAGTCCGGGGGGCCGTGGTGCGCCCATTCCAAAGAAAGGATCGCGCCAAATAGCCGTGGGACCAAACACCTAAACCATATGGGCACTTACTGAAGTTGCAGGTACTTCTACAAGTCTGGACGCCTTGCGCAGATTGCGCCTTGTCAGCTCGCGACCCTCGCGGCCAGTCAGAAGACGACGTGCCGGTATCGGTTCACTGACGCATTCCGGGCGCTCAAGGTTGGGAAAAATCTGGAATATCTCGCGCCGCGCCTCCGGGCTGAGGGATTTCAGGGCTTCTTTCCCCGTGTAGAGGGACTCCGTCTGCGCCCCATTTGACCAGACGATCTCGTGACCGTCGAACAGGAAATGCCAGTATTCCACCCGCTCCATGTCATGGGCGATTGCGATACCGGGCAGGCCGACGAGATGTTTTGCAGCCACCAGCGCTGTCATCTCCCCCGAGATGTTTCTGACCAGCCGCGAGTTGACCAGAATGCGGTGCTGCGGCGAGACAACCAGATCCTGCACAGGGTTGTCCGGGCCAAGCGCATGCGCGCGGATGCGGATGGGCAGAAGGTTCGGATACCGGGCCAGATCCCCGGCAGTAAGTGCTCGTGATCCAATCCAGGAAAACGGCCGGTATCCGCTGTCGACAGTCAGCACCAGATGCTGGCCAACACGAAGATCTTCGACGGCCACCTCCCCCAGCGAGGTTTTGATCATCGTGCCCCGGGTAAAGCAGGTAACGCCGGTGGTATCTGCGCTTAGCTGGCCGGCTGCAACGGCGACACCACCGTTCTGGATCTGGAGACCGCCGACCTGCTGAAGGATGCCATCAGCCTGATCCGCCCGCATCCAGGCCAGTGGGTTGCCATAGGTATTGCCGGGGTTAGCGGCGTTCCAGGCGGCAAGTGTGGTCTCGTTGTAATAGGCCGAGAGGTCGACGAAATCGTTGTTCGTATTGTCGCCATCATCGATGCTGCCGGTATTGCCGGCGCCGAAATCGGTGATCAGGTCGCCACCCGTGTCGATGATAAAGACATCATTGCCAGTGCCCCCGGTCAGCGTATCGGCGCCGCTGCCTCCGGTCAGGCGGTCATTGCCGTCACCGCCGTCCAGACTGTCACCATCCGCACCGCCCGAGAGGATATCATCGCCCTGGCCGCCATAAAGACTGTCGGTCCCGTCACCCCCGATCAGGCTGTCATTCCCGAGATTGCCATGCAGGATATCGGCGCCTGCTCCACCGCTCAGGGTGTCGGTGCCATCAGAACCATGGAGCAGATCATCGCCCTGCCCGCCCTCGATATAGTTCGTCTCGCCAGAGCCGGTGCCGGCGTAGATCGTATCATTGCCGATGCCGCCATTGATGGAGTCATCGCCGTCACCGCCATAGATCAGATCGGCACCCGAGCCACCGTCGATGGTATCATTGCCCTGGCCACCAAGGATCCTGTCATCATCATCGCCGCCCGACAGCACGTCATTGCCATCGCCGCCGTCGATGGTGTCATTGCCGGTGCCACCGTCGATCAGATCCTGGCCGGTGCCACCCTGAATGTTGTCATTGCCGCCACCACCAGACAAAATGTCATCGCCGATACCGCCGTCGATGGCCTCATTGCCGCTGCCGCCGATGACCGAGTCATTCCCTGCACCCAGCACATAGCTGGAATTCGCCGTATTGGATCCGGCATTGATCGTGTCATTGCCGCCGCCGGTGGTGATCGCCTCGATCTCGGAGAAGCCCGCGGTGCCGCCGGTCGAAGAGCTCAGGCTCCCGGCCTCGACACCGCTATAGTTGACAGTGATATTGCCGCTGACACCGCTGGTATCAATCCTGTCGAGATCGGTGCCGCCCTCGCCGCCGACGATCGTATCGGTGCCGAAATTCGCCCCTGTGATCAGGAAAGTGTCGGCATCGTTGCCGCCATTCAGCAGGTCATTGCCCGCACCGCCATTGATCGTATCATTGCCGGTGCCGCCGTCGAGAGTATCGTTCCCATCGCCGCCGAACAGACTTTCATTGCCGCCGCCGCCATAGGCGAGGTCATTGCCCAGCCCGGCATAGACCACATCATTGCCCCCACCAGCGTCAATCCGGTCATCATTCCAGCCCGTGCCAGCCGAGGTCACACCGTCACCACCGTCAATGACATCTGAACCGCGTCCCACAGGCTCGACAGTGCCCGGCCCGATCGTGTCATTGCCGTCCGTGCCCTGCACCCAGCCATCGTCCCAGCCCACCATGGGCCTGTCCAGGGCTAAGCTCCCTACACTGGAGAGGACAGAGTCGATGTTCAACGACACAATCGGCTTGGCAATATGCGCAGCATTTGCCGAAAGCGAGGGAGCCAGGAACAATTGTCCGGTCGTTGATTGCACCAGAATACCCGTTGTCGTGGCGGTGGTGCCATCGGCGTAGGTCAGCGTGATATTATAGGTTGCAATGGCATCATGTGTCAGGGTGCCGGTGGTGCCGCCGTAAGTCGTCAAAAAGGTCTGCCCGGTATTCTGATTCAGAAAGCTGCCGGTGCCGTTCATAGTGGTCGAAGTAATATTGTTATAAAGCGGGTTTCCTGCCGTACCGAAGGTCTGCCCGTTCAGGGCCGCAGCATTTTCAGCACTGGTATCGCCGGTCTCGTTGATATCTATGTAAATCGTAGCACCGAGAGTATTCGTGGGAACACCAAGGTAGATCCAGTTGAATGTCGTCGGCATCTGTCCGTAACTCCTGATCTGTCTTCAAGCACCCACAACCGGCCACACATGCCGTGCTCAGACTGGATGACTCAGTTTATAATTCCGGGCCTGAGTCATAAATTCTGTAGCATTACCTATGTGCTTCACTGTTATTTCCGGGGCGGGGACTTGGTTTTGCCATGGATCTGACAGTCTTAAGGGCGAATAAAGCGCGAACGAATTATGGCCAACAGGTCATAGAGTGGCCTTTATTAAGACTGGATTTAACGCAGAGACCAGGCAATCTGCGATATCATAAGATTGATTTATGAATCATAAATCTGTCCATCACGCCGCTCAATGCAACCGGCACAGGATTGTACCGGTTTCTTCGGATATCTTGCCCCGTAATTTAATGGCTTCGTCCGTGATTACAGCTTTGATCAGAGGGAAGACTCCCTTTCTCCGCAGGCGAAGGCAGTCAGGCGTGCGGCATTGCAACAGGTGCAGATGGGCTCTGATGATTGCGAAACACTGAAGCAACATACTGATATAATTAAGTTACTTTTTCACCAGTTTACGCACAGAAACTGATCCGGGCATCCCGGAAGCAGATACGACTGACACCCCGAGGCGAAAATGATCCGCACCCATCTTACAGACGGATTGGTTGATGGCTGACAATCACTCGTTAAAACTAACAGCTGATGTCGATGGCCCCGAACATCTCCGACGTCTTCACGTCACGTCATCCGCCATCTCTGAAACCCTGCGGGCCTCAGCATTTCCCTTATCGCGCAATCACGCGTCACGCTATCTGATACTTCAATCCAGATAAAACCTCGCGCCCTGCGCCTGCTCTGCCCGGGCAGGAATCGCTCCAGGATATTTTTAATATTTTGAAACATTGGACTCGATTTTCACGGATTATGCGCCCGAATTATGTCCCCTTTGTGGCGATGTTCGTCAGAAAAAAGCCTTAAATGACGGGCGATTCACACGGTGAAGCGACTTAGGTAGTTATTCGTAATTTACCGATCCGAATCTATGGCGCAAATTTAATGCATTGAATGATCGGGCGAGCCTGAGAAATCCCGGTCAGTTCCATGAGTGAGTCGCCCGCTCGGGGGCAGTGCATTACCCGTAAATCGGATCAGGACGACGTTGGTTCAGTTCTCAACCTGTTACAGACGCATCGCCAAGCTTCAACTCCCTGACTTAGAAAGTGGTCCTATGGAATGGGTTGAATCCAGAATGGTTTCTGTCGCAAGTGCCTTCTTGTCCGGTGGCATTGATGCCGAAGGAATGATTGCAGTGCCGGGGGGGAAGACCCGTCTGTGCGATCTTCGTCCCGGCGATCTGGTATCCATGCGTGATGGTGCTGCCAGGACCCTGACAGCGCTTCATCCT
>NZ_QNHG01000002.1:348731-388605 GCF_003290025.1 Pseudogemmobacter bohemicus | reverse complement strand
GGGTTCATACCATCCGATTTCCAGCAAGAAACCGGCAGAGACCGGTCGTCGTCGCCGAGGGGGTTCTGGGCGCGACACACCTCCTCCGCCTGTGCGGCGATCAGCGGGTCCTGCTCAGTGGCTGGCTGGTCGCCGCTCTTTTTTCCGCGCCTGCGGTGCTCTCGCGCATCGGAGCCTTCTGCAATGGCGATCACGTTGCGGATGCCGGGGCGGGCGGAACCTATCTGTTGCCCGAACTGGAGGACCCCGGGCTGGTTTGCTGCAATGGCCTCTGGGTCGCCGCGGCAAGCCATTCCGGCGGGTTGTCACACCCGTCGCTGGAGGTGACCGAAGAAGCCAGCGCGGCGGAATCCGGCATTTTCACCCGTCGTCCTGGCGAGGCGCATGCCCGCCGAACCGAGGGGGAGCTGCGTTATGAGGTTTAGTCCCATTCTGTTCTGCATAGCCGGTCCCGCAGGCTTTCTGTCCGCGCTTCTCTCCTGGGCGTTCGGCGCCGGGGTGGCTGGCATCGCCGTCACCTGGCTGCTCGCCGGATTTCTCACCGTCTCGCTGCCGCTGTTTGCCCATCTCTGGCGCAGGATCCATTCGAAAGGTGGCACCTTGCCGCCTTCCGGGATTTCCCAACGGAGTTAGTGACGATGGCGTTTGCGATCAGGACCATGCCGCTCACCGTCACCGATGCAAAGACCGGTGCAACACTGGTGCAATCAGAGCGGATTGAAGCCTCGATCCTAGCCGTCACCGCCTCTGAGCGCGCGCGTTCGGGCCAGGCCGCAGCCCCTCTTCCGGGCGACGAGTGGCGGCGGGTCATCTCGGCACATATTGATGCAACGCTTCGCGGCTGGCTGGGGAAGGACCCGGATCCGCAGTTTGGTTTCACACGTTCAGAAGCCTGAAAGGAGGTAGTCATGTCCGTCACGATCAGCCTGACCACTCAACGTGCAATCCGCTGGCCAGAGGCGAATTCCGCCATTTCCAGGCGGGTGAATGTCTTCATGGGTCCGCGCTCGCAAAAGGTGACCCCCTTCATGCCCGTAATCGTCCGGGGGATGGATGTGGTCGCAAGCCTGTTCGGCGCATCGGAAAAGCTGATCACCCGTAAGGGTATTCTGTACCCGGCAGCAGCTTTGCATACTGGCTTAAAGTGCTGGCCAGAATATCCTGAGATGCCTCTTCCGGGAGCGCGACCGGGCGTATCAGGATATTCGCGTCAACCTCGAAGTAATCGCACAGCCGCAGCAACAGATCCGGGCGCGGAAAGGCATCGCCGGCCAGGTAGCGGCTGAATTGTGTTCTGTTGACACCGATCGCCCTGCAGACCTCTGACACCGATCCGCGGCTCTTGCAGAGGATGCGAAGGTTCTGGCTGAAAATATTGCGTATTTCGGACGGTGACGCAGCGCGCCGCCCAACCGGCGCCATGCCCTTGTCGGAGCTTGCGTCAATCCCGGATCTGCCTGTTCTGATCATCGAAGTATCGCTGCCGGCAAGGGGTGAAGGCGGGGGACGGCAAGGCTTTCATGCAACTCTGAACCAGTCGGGATGGCCCTTCGCTTGCCGTCAGAGGTGCTGTTGCGAAAGCGAATAGTTCTGCCTCTAAAGAGCGACACTCATACGCACATACGAGAAAATCGCACATTTTAACCTTTATCGTCAATAGTCTCGGGCCACGCGCACCGCGCCGATGGCTGCGACGATTTCACAGGTTCCCCGACCTGACGTAAGGTCACCTTTGGCGACGGCAAAATATCGCCTGCCCCTGGACATCCTCAGCCGCATCTTCACTTGGGTAATTGCGCGGAATCGATTTCGGGAATTTTGCAGACCAGAATGGGCGCGTCGGCCAGGCCCCAGGCCAGCTCTGTGCTACCCGTATCTCAGAACAGGTGCCGGCATCCCGATCAGCATCGGGCAACCATAGTTCCGGAGCAAACCGGTGTCACCAAAACGCCGACAGCGAGCCTAATGACAAGCCAGACAACCTCAGATACCGACAACCAGCTTCCGCCGCCGCGCCGGCGATACCGTGTGACTGTCCTTCACCGCTCGATGCATGATGCCGAAGAAATCGCGCATGCCATTCTGGAGCGGGTTCAGGTGCCATATGATCTGACTTCGATAGATCTGGAAAGCAGAGTACCTCCGGGAGAGGCCCATACCGGTTCGTCTCAGTTCGAGCACGAAGACGCCTATTCCCTGTCGCTGGGCCTCGAAGACGGGCTGTTCACAAGTGACCTGCCGATGAGCGCATATGTTTCGCCAACCAGCGCCTGCCGTCGCGCGATCATGTCGCTGGGGGTCCCGGCAGGTGAAGTCGGCATTATTTCCGAACCCGGAATGAACAGTGGCATTTTTCCCGAGAGCCGCCTGCGGGCAGAGGTCGAGCGCGGCAATATTCGCAGCGCCGGCGCCGCGCTGGCAAGTCTCGCCGAGGCTGAGGCACTGGTGTTGTTCTCACCCCGCTTCACCCGTCAGGATCGGCTGCTGTTCAGCCGCATGGCCCGGCGTCCGGTGATCTTGCTGCGAGATGCGCTCTCGGCCGAGGCCGCCACGCTGATGGCCTCTTTCAAACATGGAACCGTGCAGCGTATTTCCGAAAGTCAGTTGCGAATGCGTCTCAGCGACGTGCGACTGACCCGGCGCGAACATCAGGTTCTGAGCCTTCTTGCCCGCGGCATGAGCAGCAAAGAGATCAGCACCGCCCTCGCCATCAGCCCCCGCACCGTGGACATCTACCGTGCGGGGATCCTGGGCAAGATGCGGGTCCGGAACACACCGCAACTGTTGTGGTTGCTGCGTGAGGGTCAACAGGATGACGGCACTTCACTCTGACGGGGCCATCCGCGTCAGCCAGTGACGGGCGCGGTTGTCGGGTCGCATTGCGAATTCCGACAGCCGCGCCGACACCCCCCATGTCAGCGGCTGCTGGTAAAGGGGCAACAGCAGGCGATCCTTTTGCGCGAGGCTGATGGCCTCGGCCTGCAGCGCATGTCTGCGACCGGTATCCGGTTCTTCCCGTGCGGCACGCGCCAGCTCATCTATCCGTGGCAGCGACCAGCCCCCGAAATTCGCCACCGGCATTTCACTCTCGGGCGAGGTCAGCACCTGGCTTAAGATCGAGAAACTGTCGAGCGAAGGCTCATTGGCCCAGCTCATCAGAAATATATCTCCCTCCCCTGCTGCACGGCGCGGCGACTGGATCGCCCGCAGCGCGATATCCAGCTTTGGCGCGAAACCCACTTTGCGCAGCATGGAATGAATGGCGCGGCAGGTGGCTTCCTCATTCACCGTCTCGTCACTGGCACAGAGGATCGAGAATTCCAGCCCGAGCGCACCGGCCTCGGTCAACAGCTGGCGGGCGCGGTCCGGATCATATTCGGGCGCATAATCCTGTTCCGGCACATAACCGGCAATCTCGGGTGCCACCAGCGAGTCAGAGGGCTTTGCCAGACCGCGCATCACGCGCTGCACAAGGTAATCGCGGTCAAGCGCCAGGCTGACTGCCTCGCGGATACGGCTGTCGTTGAACGGGTTCGGCCGACCATCCGCCAGCGTCTCGCGCCTGTTGAACCCGAGCATCACCATTCTCAGCTCCCCCATCGAAATCAGCCGCAACCCCGGTGTCGAGGTCACCATCGACAGATCCTTCAGCGGCACCCCGTCAATCAGATCAACATTGCCCGAAAGCAGCGCGATCAGCCGGGTGGTCGCATTGACAACCGGGGTGAATTCGATGCGGTCGATGTTATGGGCCGCCTTGTCCCACCAGTCGGGATTGCGGGTCAGGATGGTGGCGATATCCGGCTGGCGGCTTTCCAGCCGGAACGGCCCGGTGCCATTGGCGTGAAAGGTCGCATAGCCGTTGGTGCCCGCAGCAACGCTGGTGGCCTTCAGGCTGTCATGCGCCGCAAGCCAGCCCGCATCCATCATCTGCACCACGCTCAGGTCATTCAGAAACAGCGCGCCCGGCGCGCTCACCGCGATATCGACGGTAAAGTCATCAACCCGCGTCACGCTTTCGAAAAAGGGCAGATTGCCCCGCATCGGCGCGCCTTCCGCCGTGAACCGTTTCAGCGATGCGACCACATCATCGGCGTTGAACTCTGCACCGTCGTGAAAGCGGACCCCCTTGCGCAAATGGAACCGCCAGACGAGGCCCTCGCCGATCGCCTCCCAACTGGTCGCAAGCGCCGGTTCCAGAGTGAACTCCGCCGAAAAGCGCAGGAGCCCCTCATATATGTGGTTGGTGAAAGCAAGATTGCCGGTGCTGCCGACCGAATGCGGATCAAGCGACAGAATGTCCCGCTGCGCGGCCCAGCGGAGCACCTCGGCCCGCGCGGCGCCAGAGCCGGCCGTCAGCAAACCGAGCGCAGAAAGAAAGGCGAAAAGCAGGTTTCTGAAGGGCATGTTCTCTCACCGTGCCGGAAAAACAGGGGAAGTGATGCTCAGCATTGAACACGGCCACGAGGCAAAACCCATTCGGGCAAAGCACTGACTTCAGAGATTTTTCGGATGCGTCAGAAGCCAGCGATGCCAGTCGAACTGCCCGGAACCATCACACAGATCAGCCCGGCCTGACAAGAATATAGCGTTAAAACCTTAAAGTTGCGCCACACAGATTCCGGGCTGCTTGACAAGAACCACGCCGCCGCCGCTCAGTGACCTACCAGGGCCGAAAAGACCCGTTCCAGCGGTCATGGCGGAAAGGCAACTCGATCTGATGGCGCGCTATCTTATCCGCAGGGTCTGCTACGCGCTGGCAGTGATGCTTGCTGTGTCCTTCATCGCCTTTGCGGGCGCCCGGACAAGCGGTGACCCCGTCGCGATGATCGCGGGCGAGCAAATGTCACAGGAGGAGCGCGCGCAGCTGCGCGAAAGCCTTGGTCTCAACAAGGGCATTCTCGGCCAGTATGTCAGCTTTCTGAGCCATGCCCTGCGCGGAGATTTCGGCCAGTCCTGGCGCAATGGCGAACCCGTGGCCGGGCTGATCGCAAGCCGCATCCCGGCGACGCTGGAACTGGTCGGCCTGTCGCTTGTCCTGGCACTTCTCACCGGAATTCCGCTGGGCGTATTCTGCGCCGCGCGACGCGGGCATCCGGTGGCAGGCCTTTTGCAGATGATCGCTCTGGCCGGCATTTCGGTGCCGTCCTTCGTCATGGGCGTGTTGCTGATCCTGGTCTTTTCGGTGCAGACAGGCTGGCTGCCACCCTTCGGACGGGGCGAGGTCACCGAACTCGGCTGGTGGAGCACCGGGCTGCTCACACCTTCGGGGCGTCTTGCGCTGATCCTGCCGGCGGTTTCTCTGGCGATCTGGCAGGCGACACTGGTGATGCGGCTCGTTCGCGCCGGAATGGCGGATGTGCTGATCTCTGATCATGTGCAATTCGCCCGGGCGCGCGGGCTGCCTCCCCGTCTGATCCTCTGGCGTCATGCGCTGCGGCATTGCCTTGTGCCGGTGGTGCTGATGCTGGGGCTGAATACCGGGCAGCTGATCTCCTTCGCATTGGTGACCGAGACTGTGTTTCAGTGGCCCGGCCTTGGGCAGCTGTTTTTACAGGCGGTTACCCATGTCGATATGCCGGTTCTGGTCGCCTATCTCTGCCTCGCGGCGCTGATCTTTGTGGTGATCAACACCCTTACCGAAATGCTCGCGACCAGGATTGATCCCAGATTGCGTGACGGGGGCGGTCGTGTCTGAACCGGGCAGAGGTTCGATGGCAGCCCTGTGTGCGCTTTCCACGCTGATCGTGATCGTGGTCGCGGCGCTCGCGGCGCCGCTGATCGCGCCGCAGGATGTCACCGACCCCGCGTCCATTGATCTGTGGAATTCCGAACTGCCGCCTGTCTGGGCTGAAGGAGGCACCTGGTCCTTTCCGCTCGGCACCGATCTGCAGGGACGCGATCTCTTCTCGGCACTCCTTTACGGCACCAGGCTTTCGCTTGGCATCGCTCTTGCCGCCACCCTGATCCCGGCCCTGACCGGCCTTTTCCTGGGCATGCTGGCGGGGATCAGGGGCGGCAGGATCGAGCTGGCCATCCTCTTCCTGTGTGACATTGCCCTTTCGGTGCCCTCCCTGTTCAGCGCAGCCCTGATCGCAGCCCTTCTGAGGGGGGGCAGCGGCGGGGTGCTGACGACATCAGGTGCTGCCCTGGTGATCATCTGCGCCATTTCGCTCAGCGCATGGATCGCCCCCGCCCAGGCCAGCCGCGCCGAAGCCCGCATCGCCAGCGGGCGCGACTATGTCATGGCCGCAAGGCTGATCGGCACCCCCGGCTGGCGCATCACCCTCTTTCATATCCTGCCAAACTGCCTCGGGCCGGTTATGGTTGCGGTCACCCTGGGCTTTGGCAGTGCGGTTCTTACCGAAGCCACGCTTTCCTTCCTCGGGATCGGGCTTTCGGCGGATCAGGCCTCGCTCGGCACGCTGATCCGCATGGGGTATGAGGAAATCCTCTCGGGAAAATGGTGGCTTGCCGTGTTCCCGGTCGCGGTTCTGACCCTTCTGGTACTTGCGGTGAACCTGATCGCAGACTGGCTGGGCGCCTGGCTCAATCCCCGACGAGGGAATGGCGATGGGGGGGCCACAGGATGAGCCGCCTGCTGGAGATCCGCGATCTGACTGTGAGCGGCGCAAGCGGCGCGAAAGTGCTGCACCGGGTCAGCCTGACCCTTGCCCCGGGTGAAATCCTTGGCCTTGCCGGCTGTAGCGGCGCCGGAAAATCGACCCTTGGCCAGGCGATTACCGGGCTATTGCCGCCCCCATTGCGGATCACCGCAGGCGAGATCATTTTCGAGGGCCGGAGGATCGACACCCTGCCCCCGCGAGAGCGCCACGCCCTGCGCGGCAGCGGCATCGGCGCGGTGTTCCAGGACACAGCCGCCGCGCTCGACCCGCTTTTCACCATCGGCGCCCAGCTTGTCGAGACGCTGCGCCATCACCAGCCCGGCCAGAGCCGCGCGCAGACCGAAGCCCATGCGCTCCAGCTTCTGACAGAGACCGGGCTAAGCCGGCCCGCGCTGCGGATGCGGCAATATCCGCATCAGCTTTCCGGCGGGATGCGGCAAAGGGTGGTGCTGGCCCTTGCCCGCGCCGGGAAGCCGAGGCTGCTGATCGCGGATGAGCCGACAAGCGCCCTTGACCCGGCTTTGCGCGATCAGATCCTCGATCTGCTGCAACAGCATTGCCGCGAGACAAAGGCAGGGCTGTTGCTGATCAGCCATGACCCGGCCGCGCTTGCCCGCATCTGCGACCAGACGCTGACCATGGCTTCAGGGCAGATCGTCGAAAACGCATCAGGCGATGCAGCCCTGCCCCCGCTGCCACGCAAGCCGCCACCATCATCACAGACCAAAGCCGAGGGGCCAATCCTGCAGGTGGCAGGCCTTGGCCTGACGCTGCGGGATCTGGCACGGCCCGGGGTCCTGGGCCTGCGGTGGCGTCAGTGCCAGACAGAGGCCCATCCGATACTACGGGATGTCAGCTTTACGATAAGGCGCGGCGAATGTCTGGCCCTGGTCGGTGAATCCGGCAGCGGAAAATCAACCGTCGCGCGGCTGGTGGCCGGGCTGATTGCCCCCGGCAGCGGTGAGATCCGCTTCGCCCCGGCCCGCAATGGCGGCGTGATACGACCGCAGATGATCTTCCAGGACCCCTTTGGTTCCCTCAACCCCTTTTGGCGGGTGCGCAGGATCCTGGCGGAGCCCCTGACGGTATTGCGGCTCTGCCCTGACACCGCATCGCGCACCGCCCGTATTGCCGGGCTGCTTGAGATGGTCGGCCTGGAACCCGCTGATGCCGGGCGCTATCCGCATGAATTTTCCGGCGGCCAGCGCCAGCGCATTGCGATCGCCCGCGCGCTTGCCTCCGAGCCGGAGTTTCTGATCTGTGACGAGCCCACTTCGGCGCTGGACGCGGCAACGCAAACACAGATCCTGCTGCTGCTGGAAGATCTGCGTCGGCGGCTGCGGCTGTCTCTGCTGCTGATCAGTCACGATCCCGATGTGGTGCGGTTCATGGCGGATGAGGTGCTCACAATGCAGGGCGGATCGCTGATAAAGCCCGCGACCGTCGCAGCCGTCGAGACGCCGGCTTCCGGCTGAGCGGAAAGCGACAGGCCCGGTTTTCCGGCCAGGGCCGGTGGTCGGCCAAGCGCCGCCGGTTCGGGCGAGACCTGTGAAGGTGATCCGCGCCCATCATCATGCGGCGGGCGAAAAAAAGGGGGGCGGCTGACAAGAGGCTCCTGGCCGTTCAAGAGGTGGGTTCCCGACCAGGATACTTCCGCGTCAACGGCGCAGGCCTCCCGATGGGGACCGGGAACATCCCGGGGCGGGATTCCGACCACACCGGCTATGATCTGGTGATGGCGAAAAATCGTAAGCGTTCGCTGGCCCCGACTGGCGGCTTAGCTTTACGGCTTGACGTTCCATGGCAGGGGATCGTCGATGTCGCTTTGCGGATGGCCTTTGGCGATCGCAGTGAGGGTGGCCTTGAGACAGGCGAAGGGCTCTATGCCGTTGGGGGCAGGCCTTGTTGCTCCGTCACCCGCCTGGGCGGCCCGCTCTTCCTTCTCAGCTTCCACCTCAGCCAGCGCGATGGACAAGTCCTCGAACGCCAGCTGCCGCTCAGCCTCGGTCAGCTTTTCCGACCGCTTGCCATGCTGCGCATGGTTCAGCTCGGCGATCAGATGTTCCTGGCGTCTGGTGATATCCTTGAGGGCCGCCACATCTTCCAGCAACGCCTGAACCGCCGCGCGCTGCGCCTCCTCCAGTTGCTGCAGGCCATCACCAGACCCGTGCCATCCCACTAAAGCAGCTTCAGCCTGTCAGCCCGGCGCGAGCGGAACACAAACACCGTGCCCGTGCCCGGTGCCCGTGAACGGTTCCTTGCGCCGCACCGACGACACCAGTGCAGCCAGGCCGTCATGCCCCTTCCGGAAGTCGACCGGCTTCGTCGCGACCATGATCCGCACCTGGTTCAAGGGGAACATCATGGGCTGGCAGCCAGGGCGCGCACGACCGACGCAATCCGCTCCGCCGAGGCTCCGGTTTCCAAACGGATCGCCACCGCGCCCGCGATGATCTCGGGCCGCTCCACAGCGCCCACGGCACAACGCGGTCCATCACCAACGGGGCCAATCATCAACGAGGCAAATTCCACCGGACCCTCCGGCGCTGGCAGCACCAGCCGCCCTTTCCGCGCCCGTGTGCGCCAGGCAAAAGCCCGTGTGCGCCAGGCAAAAACGGGGTTCGCCGGAACACCATGATGCCGCGCCACGGCATGCACCGTGATACCCGGCGTCAGCGTCGCCGCCACGATCCGGGCCTTCACCTCATCAGGCCACTTCCGGTTCCGACGGCCACGACCGCCAAACGGGAGAACCTCCAATGTAGTCTCCATGGAGAAAATCCATTCCAACAAGCACCAGGATCCAAAGAACCCATCACGATGAGAGCCGGAAGCTGGGAGCCAGGAAACGATTACGGACAACCTGCCACAGCCAGCCGTTCTCGTGGCGGACAGGGGCTATGGCTCTGATAAAGTTATGGAAAAAATCGAGAGCCGCAACGCCCGATGCGAAAGAACCGAGAAGGGCAGAAGGCTGTAGGCATGACCATCTACACCCTGCGCGAATTGGTCGAGCACTGCCTCAACATGTTGAAGAGCAGCCGCTGGCCGGCAAGCCGCTGCGACAAAGCCGCAGACAGTTTCCCCGGCTTCGCAGGCATCGCCTGCATCAGGCTCTGGCACCGCCATTGTCACCCATGACCTGGGCTCAGGACACGCGGATTGCACCTGTCTGACGTGTTTCAGAGGTCGCGCTGATATTATAGCATTGTGCTTTACATTCGGCACAGAATGCCAGACCGAAGCACTGTTCGCGCACGCCCGTGAAAAAATGCAGAAGGTCCGTCTTTACGTCGGACCTTTCTGTCTCGGTTTATACACTCATATTGAATTGGCAAGTTGAGGCATAATTTTATGGACAGCCAAAAAAAGTTGACTGGTCTTGCGTATCCGCATTTTTGCGAGAATTGAGGCGCGATAGATGTCAACCGTCCGCGGACTGATGTTGAGGTCACGCGCGATTTCTTTGCTGCTGTGTCCCTGCATAAGCAAGGGCAGAACCTCCGATTCTCTCGGAGAGAAATGGATGGCATCCGCTTTATTCGTAATCTGCTGGCTGATCGCTTCAGAATTGAACACTTGTTCCTCCCTGCATGAGTTGGCTCTGGCATCCGGACCAGGGGAATTCGCTTACCCCTTTGCCGGTATTGACAACGAGGCTTATCGGATCTCACTGCCAGGATTTCCACGATCAACTGTAGGTTTAACGGACATATGTTGTATCGCCCGGGATGCAATTTAGCCTCTCATTCCGGCCGGATCGTTTCACATGTGAGAAACACATGTCGCTGGTTAGCGCCATGTGGACGCAGAAGAGATACACTCACGTCTGCGGTCTGTATTTGTGCGTCAGCCCTGCTGCGGAAGCGCAGGCAATCAATCCCTTACTCGCTCGTGATCCGCACCTGGCAGAATGATTCCAGTTCCCGGCTCTGTCTTCTCGGCTGCGCTGCGGAAACCGGAACGGCCGAGCCACTCTGGCGCGCCCTTCCAGATGAACTTCCCCACCTCCAGCCTCTTCGGATAGAGCGACATCCCACCAAAGCCGGGAAAGTTTGGAGGAGCACGCATTGTCCCTGGCAACCCGCCCTTTACGGATCATCTGGGTGATCCCGAACTCATCCAGTATCCCGGCTGCTCTTATGTCATAGCCACTTATTGCGGCATCCCGGCACTAATCAGATAGACTTCCGGGCCCGGCGCTCGCTTAACGGTGGCGCCAGTAGAAATCCGGCAATCGGCCTGTTTCCAATTCCGGGCCGTCTGAACTTCCCGTCCTATCTGAGCGCGTGATCGTTCCGGCACTCCGAACCCTGGCGCGACATAGCACATTGATCAAAGGCCGCTGGCTGCCGCGCTCTTCCGCCCTAAACGCCACCGACTGAGCATATCCCGTCCGACCGGCTCGGAGGATGCGAAGAGCACCGCCTCGACCCGCGCCATCCATTCCCGCCAGCGCAGGGCTTGCGGCAGCTCGGCGAGTTCGGTGTCCAGCGGCTCGGATGATCGTTGCGCCATTTTCACAGCCCATACAGCCGGAAGGTCGCCCGCCCGGTCAGTTCGCGCACCAGCCCGAGCGAGGTCAGACGATCAAACAACCGCCGCGCGGCGCGATCACTGGCCTCTGCCCCCGCCTGGGCCGCCAGCGCATCCTCGGTCAGGAGTGCGGTGATGATGGCGGCCGTGCCTTTCCCGGCCGCCGCAGATTTGCCGCCCGCAAGGCATCGGCGCGGCGCGCCAGATCGGCATGCAGATCGAACGCTGCAACCGCCCCCCTGCCCCAGGCAACGGCGCATGCCGCAAGCCAGGCCTCGCCCTCCAGCCGGAACGCCGCGCGCGGAAGATGCGCCGCAAGCAACGGCACCGGCCGATCCCAGCCAAGCGCCCGGGCCAAAAGGGCATCAGCCAGCCAGAGAGCAAGGCCGCGACAGATCTGACCAAGGGCAAGCACGTCCCGCGCCGCCTCCGCCGCAAACCGCAAGGGCGGGGTGCGCCCGACAAACCGCGCGCCGAGATCGCGCAAGATCTCTGAAGCCGGTCCGGGCGGCAGATCGAAGAAAGCGGGCAGCCGCGCGGGCCAGTCCTCGGACCTCAGCGCCCGCGCCTCGCCAAGCCCGCGCCAGCCAAGCAGCATCCGCCCGGCGGGGCCGGGATCATCGCCGGGTTTGCGCAGCGCGAAACCATCACGCAGTTGCGCCTCGCCTTCCCGACGCCCCTCAAGCTGAGAAATCGCTGCGGCAGCCGTAAGCGCAAGCCGCTTGCGCCAGAGAAGGCCGACCGGATCCCCGGACCGGGCAATCGGATCCAGCGCCGCGAGCGCCGCACCGGCAGAAAACAGTGCCGTTTCAAAATCATCGCGACCCACGCCCTGCCGAACCCATCGCGGAAGAGCCGGAAGATTCGGGGCTGTCGGACGAGGTTTCACGGCACGGGACATCCCGGAACGCTAGCAAGTATCGGCGTTTCTTGCCATATAAACTTCAATTATCCGCCGCACTTGTCATTTTCAGATAACATCCGATAATGTTGAATTATCGGATGTTGTTGCAGAACTCATCTTGCGAAGGATTCCCATTACGAAAGCATGCGGTTAGACGTGATGCATGAGCAATCCTGCATCCGCCCGCTACCGCACGACGCACTGGTTCAGCTACACTGCTTCGCTTCGCAAGCGCGGGTCGCTACTGATTTGGCTGGACAAGGAGATGACCTGGCTCGCGCCGCATGACCGCAGCCCCGGTCGCCCCGCGTTGTTCTCGGACGCGGCGATCCAATTCTGTCTGACCATCAAGGTCCTGTTCAAGCTGCCGCTCTGGCAAACGACCGGGATGGTGGCCAGTTTGCTGAAGTTGGCGGGCCTGAACTGGGCGGTGCCGGACTACACGACCCTGTGCCGTCGGCAGAAGACGCTCGCCGTCCAGATCCCGTATCGGCGCGCCGATGGCCCCCTGAACCTGCTGGTTGACAGCACCGGCATCAAGTTTCCCGGCGATGGAGAGTGGCAGGCGCGCAAGCACGGTGTTCAGGGTCGTCGTCAATGGCGCAAGGTGCATCTGACCATGGCTGCCGCCACATCTGACATCCGCGCCGTGGAATTCACTCCCGGCAGCGATGGTGACAGTCCTGTCTTGCCGGAACTGCTCAACCAGATCCCCGAGGGCGAAGAGATCGGCACCGTGACCGCCGATGGCGCGTATGACACGCGCCGCTGCCACGCCGCCATTATCGACCGTCAGGCCTCGCCGATCATCCCGATCCGCAAAAACGGTCGGCCGTGGAAAGAGGACTGCCCGGCGGCAATCACCCGAAACGAAACACTTCGCGCCACCCGGCACTATGGCAGGGCGTTCTGGAAGCGATGGACCGGATACCATGTCAGAAGTCGTATCGAGGCGAAAATGCGGTGCCTCAAAGCCTTCGGTGATCGCATCGCAGCGAGAGACCCGGACCGTCAGACCGCCGATATCCAGATCCGCATCGCCCTCATCAACCGCTTCAATGCGCTCGGCACCGCTGAGATCGTCCGCGTGGCGTGACACCAACCGGGAAAGGAGACATCATGCATCACCCATGAGTTGCGCAACAACGCCCAGTTGATCGGTATTATGAGATTTTACAGAGATATGCGCACAGAAACCGTGAAACCAGCCCGGAGCATAATCGAAGCATCCCGGCAAAACTGCCCGGGGCATGGCTCTGACCGGATCCCTGCGATTGCCCTGTCCGTATCGCTGAACAGCCTGCCCATATCCGCGCATCCACCCGGAGGAGCACCCCATGACAGATAAGGCTCCCGGTCAGGACGCCGCAGCCCCCTCCCCTGCGGCCGCGGGTCATCAGCCGCCTGCCCTGCGGGATCTCGCTGAGCGGGCGCGGACCTATGCCGAGGCGGCGAGTGCGGCCAATACCCGCAAAGCCTATGCGGCAGACTGGACACATTTCTCAGGCTGGTGCCGCCGTGAGGGCCTTGACCCGATCCAGCCGGACCCGCAGATCGTCGGGCTTTACATCACCGCCTGTGCGTCCGGCGCGACGTCGATCGGGGGGCGCAAGAACGCGGTCCCGACCATCGAGCGCCGGCTCTCGGCGCTGACCTGGGCCTATACCCAACGCGGCCTGACGCTGGACCGGCGCGACCGCCATATCGCCACCGTCCTCGCAGGGATCCGCAACAGCCATGCCGCCCCGCCCAGGCAGAAGGAGGCGATCCTGCCCGGGGATCTCATGGCCATGCTGGAGACCTGCGACCGCAGCACCCTGCGCGGGTTGCGCGACCGCGCCATGTTGCTGATCGGCTTTGCCGGGGGCCTCAGGCGCTCGGAGATCACCGGCCTCGATGCGGGCCGCGACCAGACAGAGGACGGGCGCGGCTGGATCGAACTGCTGCCGGGCGGGCTGCTGGTCACGCTTCGCGGCAAAACCGGCTGGCGCGAGGTCGAGATCGGACGCGGCTCCTCGCCCGCCACCTGCCCGCTCGACGCGCTGGAGCTTTGGCTGAGATTCGCGCGCATCAGCCAGGGGCCGCTGTTTCGCCGCATCACCGGCGGCGGGAAGGAACCAGGGCCGCTCCGCCTCAATGACCGCGAGGTGGCCAGACTGGTCAAACGCGCCGCCCGGGCGGCAGGGCTGCGCGGCGACCTGCCCGAGGGCGACCGCCCTGCCCTCTTCTCCGGCCACAGCCTCCGCGCCGGCCTCGCCTCATCGGCCGAAGTCGATGAGCGCCATGTCCAGAAACAACTCGGCCATGCAAGCGCAGAAATGACCCGACGCTATCAGCGCAGACGCGACAGGTTCAGGGTCAACCTCACCAGGGCGGCGGGGTTGTGAACAATCCCACCCGTTCCGGCGCCGCGATACGCGCGCCCTCCGGATCTGCGTCCCGCTCCGCAGCCGGCTAGCAAAGGATGCGGTTACCGACCAGTTTCCGCAGTTCGGCGAAATGCGGGCTTTGCGCGGCTCCGGCATCCATCACGATATGGTCCGGCTCACTCGCCTTTGCATAGGAGATACGCCCCCGGCGGCCCAGTTTCGACCCATCGGCCAGCAGGATCCTGCGCGCCGCGCTGGCATAGATTGCCCGCGCGATCCCGGCCTCTTCCAGCACCATGCTGGTGGCGCCATCCGCCGCCGTCAGCCCATAGGGCGAAGAGAAAGCCAGATCGGCACGGAGTGAGGCGATGGCCGCCAGCGTCGTCATGCCATGGGTCGATGGCGGCTCGCTGATGAAATCGCCGCCCAGAAGAATGACCCGATTCTGCCGCGCCCGCGACGATTCCGTGCTCAGATTGGCGGCAACCTCGACCGAATTTGTGAAAACCAGCAAACCGCTGAGCCCGGCCAGATGTTCCGACAGGCATGCAGTTGTGCTGCCCGCATCAATGATCAGGGTCTGCCCGGGGCTGACAAATTGCAGACAGGCCTCGGCGATGGCCCGCTTTTCGCGCAGGTTCTGGCCGGTCCGCTCGGGATAGGGCGCCTCTCCCTCGGCCTGAACCGGCACGATGCCGCCATGGATGCGGCGCAGCACGCCCGCATCCTCCAGCTCCTTCAGATCGCGCCGCACCGTCTCCCGCGAGACGCCCAGCTCGGTGACGATACGATCAACGCCGACCTGGCCAAAGGTGCCCAGAAGCGCGCGGATCCGCTGATGCCGTTCTGCCTGCCACATGATCCTTCCTCAGCCCGCGATCAGCGCCAGCGCCTCCCGGTGCAAGGCCGGAGTCGCGGCGGCAATGACCTGCTCGCCCGATCCGATCCCCAGCGGGCGCCCCTGCCAGTCGCTGATCACGCCGCCAGCCTGTTCGACCACGGGCGCCAGCGCAAGGAAGTCATAGGGCTGCAACCGGCTTTCGACGACCAGATCGACATGGCCCGAGGCCAGCAGCCCGTAAGCATAGCAGTCGCCGCCGAAACGCTGCACGCCGGTGGCGCGGCGGATCGCGTCATATCCGGCCCGCTCAGTCGCATCGAAGTAATCGGGCGAGGTGGTATAGAACCGCGCATCGGCCAGGGCCTCGCAGCCGCTGGTCCGCGCCGGGTCGACCCGGCCATTCGCCGCGTGGAACAGACAGTCACCACCGGCATGGGCGACCCAGGTTTCGCCAAGCGCCGGCATATGCAGCACACCAAGCCTTGAGCGGCCCTCCTCCGCCATCGACATCAGCGTGCCCCAGATCGGCCATCCTGTGATGAAGCTGCGGGTGCCATCGATCGGATCCACCACCCAGACCGGCGCATCGCTGCGGCCTTCCAGCCCGAATTCCTCGCCGAGAATCGCATGACCGGGAAAGGCCGCGCGGATCCTGTCGCGCAGCACGGTTTCAACCGCCCTGTCCGCTTCTGTCACCGGGCTCTGGTCGGTTTTCACCTCAATGGTGACGGGTTTGCGGAACCATTCCATCCCCTTCAGCCCCGCCTCGACAGCGATTCTGCGGGCGGTTTCGGCCATATCGACCAGCGATTGCAGAGTGATTGCGGCAGAAGTGACCATGTTTCAGGCATCTCCAGTGTCTGTCGGCTGGTTTTTCCAAAAACCCAATATAACACAAATACACAGATTGCCACACCGTCAACCCTGCGCTACCGTTTCTGAAAAAATGCACCCAACCAACAGGAGAAGGCGAATGAAGAATAAGATCCCATTTCTTGCCGGCCTTGCGCTCAGCGTTGCGGCCCTGCCGGCATTTGCCGGAGAGATCACGGTCTATACCGCGCTGGAAGAAGACGAAGTCGCCGCCTATCTCGAACGCGCTGCGGCGGATATGCCCGATGTGACCGTGAACGTGCTGCGCCTGTCGACCGGCGACCTTGGCGCCCGTCTGATCGCCGAGGCCGGTAATCCGCAGGCCGATGTGGTCTGGGGATTTGCCGTTACAAATATGCTGAATCCGGGCATTTATGATCAGCTCGAACCCTATGCGGCAAAGGGTGAAGAGGCCCTGAACCAGCAGTTCCGCGACAAGGATGGCCGCTGGTTTGCCCCCACCGGCTATGTCGGGGCATTCTGCGTCAATACCGAGCGGCTGGCCCAGCTGGGCGCCCCGGTGCCCGCCTCCTGGGCCGATCTGAAGAACCCCGCCTATAAGGGCGAGGTGGTGATGCCTGACCCCTCCTCTTCGGGCACCGGCTATCTGCAAATCGCCGCCATCCTCCAGGGCGCCGGCGAAGAGGCCGGCTGGCAGCTGATCAGGGATATCGACCCGAACATGGCGCAATACACCACCTCCGGCTCGCGGCCCTGCCGTATGGCCCAGGCGGGGGAATTCGCCATCGGCGCCTCGCTGTCCTATGTCGCGATGCAGGGCATTGATGAGGGCTACCCGATCCAGATGGTGATCCCTTCGGATTATGCCGGGTTCGAGCTTGAGGCCAATGGCCTGATGAAATCGACCGACAATCCCGAGGATGCGAAACGTTTCCTTGACTGGACGCTCAGCGCCGGGGCGGTCGAGGCCTATGCCGCCCGCAAGGACCTGGTGACGATTCCGGGCGTGCCGCGTTCGCCCCAGGCCGAAAAAGCCGGCCTTCCCGAGGATCTCGCTTCGGTCCTCTTCCCGATGAACTTCGCCGCCTCGGGCGAAACGCGTGACGCAATCATCGCCAAATGGCGCGAGACCGTCGGGCGCTGATCCGACAGGGGATGCGGGTATCTTTCCCGCCTCCCCTCCCCTGTTGCGGCCCCCCGCCGCCCCCCCCCGTTTCCCGCAACGAAGTGAGGCAAGATGACCCTGGACATCCGAGGGCTCTCCAAATTCTACGGCACCTGGCAGGCGCTGAAAGAGATTGATCTTTCGGTGGGCGAAAGTGAATTCGTCTGCCTGCTTGGCCCCTCCGGATGCGGCAAGACCACGCTGTTGCGCGTGGTGGCCGGGCTGGAAAGCTTTGAAGGCGGCGAGATGACCCTGGGCGGGCGCGATCTGGCCACGATCGGGGCGCGCGACCGGGGTTTCGGGATCGTCTTCCAGTCCTATTCGCTGTTCCCGCAAATGACAGCCGCGCAGAATATCGGCTATGGTCTGAAACTGCGCAAACGGCCCCAGGCCGAGATTTCCGCCCGGGTCGAAGAACTTCTGGCCCTGGTCGGGTTGGAAGAATTTGCCGGCCGGCTGCCCTGGCAGCTGTCGGGCGGCCAGCAGCAGCGCGTCGCCATTGCCCGCGCGCTGGCAGTGGAGCCCGCGCTTTTGCTGCTGGACGAGCCGCTTTCCGCGCTGGATGCACGGGTGCGCGCCGGGCTGCGCAGCGAAATCCGCCAGATGCAGAAACGTCTGGGCATTCCCACGATCATGGTGACCCATGATCAGGAAGAGGCGCTGACCATGGCCGATAAGGTGGTCTGCATGAGCGCGGGCCGCATCGAGCAGATCGGCTCCCCCGCCGATATCTATACCCGTCCGGCCACCCGCTTTGTCGCCGATTTCGTCGGCAGCTCCACCCTGCTGCCGGAAGAGCGCGCAGCCGGCTTCGGCATCGTTCCGCCCGCCGGCCAAAGCGGTCGCCTCTTCGCCCTGCGCCCCGAGGATGTGCTGGTGCGCCCGGATGCAACTGGTCCGGGCCGCGTGCGTTCGATCACCTTTCTCGGCAATGTCAGCCGGGTGGAAATCGACTGGCAGGGTGATGTGATCCTTGCCGAGACCCACCGCCTGCCCGATTTCACGGAGGGCGCGCCGGTGACCCTCAGCCTGCAGCCGGGCGCCGGCGTCTGGGTCGCACCATGAGCAAGCCAGTGGAAAAACGCATCCCCCGCGGCCTTGATCAGCCCATCGGGGAAAGGCTGTTTCAGCATGTCGTGCTGCTGGTCCCGCTGGCGGGGCTGGCCCTTTTCTTCCTCTATCCGCTGGCCATTGTGGTCTGGCGCAGCTTTCAGCAGCGCGACGGCGCTGTGGGGGTTGGGAATTACCGCGAGATCCTGGCACTGGATCACCTTTGGGGCGTGGTCAGCAATTCGCTGGTGATGAGCGGGCTGACCGCGCTGATCAGTGTCAGCCTCGGGCTGGTCATCGCCTATGCGCTGAACCGCACAAAAATGCCGCTGCGCTGGCTGGTCTCGCTGGCGCTGATCCTGCCATTACTGGCGCCTTCGCTGGTCCAGGCGCTTGGGCTGATCTTTATGTTCGGGCGCAACGGGCTGGTCACTTACCTGACCGGGATCGAGATGCAGATCTATGGCCTGCCCGGCCTTGTCATCGCCAATTCGATGTATGCGCTGCCCCAGGCGGTGATGATCATGGCCGTGGCTCTGCGCCATGCCGACCGGAGGCAATATGATGCGGCGCTGGTGCTGGGCGCCTCGCCCTGGCGGCGCTTTGTCGATATCACTCTGCCGGCACTGCGTTTCGGCATCCTCAGCGCGGCGTTCGTCTGCTTTACCGTCACCATCACCGATTTCGGCAATGCGGCGGTGATTGGCGGCAATTACCGGGTGCTGGCCTCAGAGATCTATGCCCAGGTCGTCGGGCAGATGAATTTCAACATGGGCGCGGTCGTCGGCATCCTGCTGCTGATCCCGACCCTGCTGGCCTTCTACCTGGAGAAGGTCGCAGCGCAACGCGGCGGCACCGGCGAAGGCGCCATTCCGGTCGAACCGGATCGCTGGGCGCCGCGCGACATCCCGCTCTGGCTTGCCGCCCATCTGACCGCACTGTTCCTGATCGCAATTGTCGCTGTGGTGGTCTTTGCAAGCTTCGTCCAGCTCTGGCCCTATAAGATGAGCCTGACGCTGAAGAACTACAACATCACCACCCAAGGCGGCTATGATCCGCTCTGGACCTCGCTTTACGCCTCGCTGATCACCGCGGCATTCGGAACGCTGATGCTGTTTGCACTGGTGCTGGCGCAGCGGAAGATGCCGCGCTCTTCGGCCCGTCTTGTCTATCTGCTGGCCATCATCCCGGTCGGGGTCCCGGGGCTGGTTCTGGGCCTGTCCTATGTGCTGTCCTTCAACGTGAAACCGGTCTTTCCCGGCATCCTTTACGGCTCGGTACTGCTGATCGCGTTCTGTAATTTCTACCATTACCATTCGCAGGGTTTCCTGACGATGGTGACCGGCATCCGCAACGTGCCGAAACAGCTGGAGGAAACCGTCACCACCATCGGCGGCGGCACCTGGGCATCGCTGCGGGATGCGATCATCCCGATCATGGTTCCGACGCTGATCTCGGTCTTTTTCTTCCTGTTCATGCGCGGCATGGTGACCCTTTCAGCGGTGATCTTCCTGATAACACCGAAGCTAAGCGTCGGAGCCGTTTCGGTTATGCGGCTGGATCAGGCCGGATCTTCGACCCAGGCAGCAGCCTTTTCAGTGCTGATCATGCTGACCGTCCTCGTCGCCATGGGGCTTTTGCGTGCGATCCTGAGATTGCAGGAAGCATTCCCGAAACGCGGTGCCTGGCATTGAAGCCATCGCCTGGTTGACAGCTGTCAACTTCCGCCTCCCGCCGGAAAAGCCCGCGCAACCAACCATGATCCGAAGCCTCGCCCTTTCAAAGCCTGCTGCCAGCGTGTCACTGCCGGCGGCAGGCAGAACCGGCTCATAAACCAGTTCCGCAACATCCGCTTTGTGCTGCCCCTTGTCATGCTGCACGGCTGTTATCGGCCTTGATCAGAGCCATCACCATCGGGCCGGGCGAGAATGTCCCCTCAGCCGATTTTCGGGCAAGCGCGCGCAGATAACCACCAGGCCGCGAGATCCGGTCAAAACTTTGCAGGATGCAGGCCACCGTGATCGCGGCCGTAACCGGCCCCATATGGAACCGGGCCTCCTCCCAGGCGTCGGGACTGATGCCGATCATACCCCGCACAAAATCCGCCGCAGTCACCAGATCACGCCAGTCGCGAAGACCGTGCGCAGCATAGGCCAGGATCTCGGGGCAGGCACGCAACACCAGATGCAATGGCAGCCCGGGTTCAGGAGGCACTGTGGCCGGGATATCCGGACCAGCGGCCGCCGCCCTTGCACTTTCTTTGCAAGGTTCAGAATCAATAATGGTTTGGGTTGAGTATTGATTGTGCCGCCCAAAATCACTGGCATTGCCGTGCAATTTTTCTGTTTCATTTGTCGTGATCAACTGGGTGATGTGATCGAGCAGTTGCGAGACCGACTTGTCCAGATCGCCCAGCAACTCGGCCTGAGCTTTACGGCGCAGGGCCCGTTTGATCAGGATCACCGCGTCAGCCAGCGCATCCCAATTGCCCGGAAGAGTTTCGCGGCCATAATCCACCAGCTTTTCGCAATCCCGCAGCCGCAACACGATGCTTTCGCGCAGTCGCCGCAGCCGCTCGGTCGTTTGTGAGGCTGCCTGGGCCGCAGCCGCGATCTCGGCTGCACGGCGGGGCAGGGGGGAGAGATCAAAGCCGAAAGCCCGGTCCAGCCCCTCGCCCCGATTGCGGATGGCGTAGCGCTTACCATTCGGGCTGTCATGGCGCAGGATCAGCCCCGCCGCGATCAGCGCCGCGATATGCCGGCGCAGGGTGCTTTCCGCCATGCCATGCGCGCGCTGCGACAGTGCCACATTCGAGGGGAAGACGATGGCACCCGAGGCCTGGATTTCTTCGTCGCGATGGAAGGAGACCAGCGCCGCCAGCACCGTGAGGTCACGGTCGCTCACGCCAAAGACGGTGCGGGCCAGCGCCAGATCGCGCAAAACCTGCCATTTGCTGACCGGATCACAGCCCGGTGCATGATCAATATCACCCTGGGCCAGCGCGCGGGCTGCCAGAAGACCAGCCGTCACCGGCCGCCGCCCGAAGGGCGTCGTGGAAATATGCTGCATCCTGTTTCACGGGGTCACAAAAACCAGACCCGCCGAATCGACGAGTTGACAGGAGTCAACCAAAGCCGTTAAAGTCGGGGTGCAAGATCGACCAACGGCCCTTCGGAATGTTCATCGTTCCGGGGGGCTTTTGTTTTCTGCCCTGTCGTGCCTCCTGTTGTTATGTGCTGTCGCTTCCGCGCGTCTCGGTCAGAAAGCGCGCGTGAAGATCGGGAAGATGCCGGGCCAGCCAGTCGTCGAAACCGGCCACCTCTTTGCTGTCGAAACTGAAGGTCGTGGTGCTGCCCTTGCGGGTGACGCCGCCCAGGATCACATGGCCGCTGCCCATCAGCGCTTCGGGCTCTGGCCGGCCCTCGGGGCGCGGCCTGGGCGCCGAGAGTTTGCGGAAAACAGTCTCGAACCTTGCATCAGAGCTGTCTCCGGCCACCACCTGCAGCACGGCGTCAGGGTCACGGTCGCGCAGCCGCTCGACCAGTTGCAACCAGCGGTCGCGGCCGGCCGATGGCGCGGCGCCGATGGCGCGCAAGAGGCTGAGCGGGATGCCGTCTGCCACCGCCAGCATCCGGCTGATCACCGTCTTGTCCACCGCCAGCGCATCGCAGATCACCGCACGGTCAAAGCCGGCATCGCGCATCTGGCGGGCGAAATTGGCCTTCTCAATGAAGGAGAGATCCTTGCGGATCGCATTCTCCTGGCCCTGGGCGATCAGCAGGTCGCGGTCGGTCAGATCGCGCAGCATCGCCTTGACCGGCAGCCCGGCCTGGCGGAGGGCTGCGACCCGGCGGCGGCCATAGACCACTTCGAACCGACCCTCTTGCTTTGGATTATGCCGCAAGAGAACCGGCACCTGCTGGCCATAATCCTGCATCGAGCGCGCCAGTTCGGCGATACCGGCATCATCGGCATCCAGCCGGTCCTCGAACCCGGCATTGTCGATAAGACCCGCATCGACCTCGATCACCGAGCGGCTTTTCAGCTCGGCAATCGACTGGCCCACGGCGCCGATCGCGCCTTTGACGGGGCGGGGCTGCAGGGCAGGGGGCCGGGGTAAGGGCGCAGAGGCGGAATCAGTCTCTGTGCCGGCAGAAAGCAGCCCTTTCAGCAGATCCTTGCGTGCCATGTCTAACGCCTCCCTTCGCGGCCCCAGGCCCCCTGAATCAGGGCCTCGACCTCTTCATTGACCGCATTCAGGCTCTCCAGCGCCCGCTCATAGGTCTGGCGGGTAAAGGCCGAACGGTCGACCTCGTAAAGCGTCTGCTTGGTGATGCCGGCATCCGAGATCGCGGTGGATTTCAGCGCGGTATGGTTCAGCACATGATCGCCGAACATCGAGCGCATGAAGCCGACCATCTGGTTTTGCGGCCCGTCGCCGGGCTCGTAGCGGGTGATCAGATAGCGCATCCAGTCATAGGACATATCGCCGCCGGCATCCGCAACCACGCCCAGAAGGTTCGAGGTCATCAGCAGGAACTGACACATCGACATGACATCAAGCATCTGCGGATGCACCGTCACCAGAACGGCCGTTGCGGCACTAAGTGCGCTCATCGTGAGGAATCCCAGCTGCGGCGGGCAGTCGATCACCACCACATCATAGGCGGATTCGATGGTCGCCAGCGCCTCGGAAATCCGGGTGAAGAACATCTCGCCACTGCGCGCGGCCAGCACGCGCGGCGTGTCATGTTCGAATTCCATCAGGTCGAGATTGCCGGGAACGATGTCCAGGTTGGGGAAATAGGTCTTCTGGATGACCTGCTCCATCGGAGCCGGATCATCATAGCGGATCGCATCGTAAAGCGTGCCGCCATCGGGCAGGTCGAATTCGGGTTGATAACCATGCAGCGCGGAAAAGCTGGCCTGCGGGTCAAGGTCGATCCCCAGCACGCGGTAGCCATCCAGCGCCAGTTTCTGCGCCAGATGCGCGGCGGTGGTGGTCTTGCCCGATCCGCCCTTGAAATTGATCACCGTGATGACCTGAAGATGATCGCCCTGGCGGCGGCCGGGCAAATAGGTGCCGGGGCTTTTCGCGCCCTTTTCAAGCATCTGCCTGAGCGCCAGGATATCTTCGGGCGAATAGAGCCTGCGCCCGCCGGATCGGGTCTCGGGCTGGGGTCCGCGCCCATCAAGGCTGAGCTTGCGCAGATAGGCATCCTTGACGCCCAAAAGCGAGGCCACCTCACCGCTGGTGAATTTGCGCAGCACCCGCCTTGCATTCGGCGGGAAGAGCTGTTCCCGATGGGCCTGAAGCCGTTCGGAAAGGCGCGCCGCGTGGTCACCCACCAGCTGGTCGATTCTGGCCCTGGTCATTTTCTCTGCTCCGCGCCCCCATTGTTACGCCTGGGGGCGTCATATTCCCTCTGTAGCGTATATATCTGCGGCAGCTCCCCGATTCCTGCAAGAAGATTCTTCAATATCTGGTAGCATCGACCATCGTGACCACCAAAGGCCCGGCAATGAGTGGGGCAAGGGGGCGGAGCTGTGATGCCAGCAAAGGGATGAACCGCACTGCCGGGCTTGCATATTCACAGCAGGTCATCCATATGTAATGCGATATTGCAATTTGCATTACCTCACCCGGGACAGAGACCATGCAGGAATCGACCGTAACCACCAAAGGTCAGACCACGCTCCCGAGGGATGTGCGGCTGGCGCTGCGCCTGACGCCCGGCGACCGGCTGCGGTATATGATCCTCGACAATGGCGAGGTGCGGATCGTGCGCAGCCAGCCGGTTTCGGGACTGAAAGGGCTGTTGCAGGGCAAGACGCAGCGGGTGGTCAGTCTTGACGAAATGGAAGCAGCAATCGCGAAGGGCGCCAGCGGGCAATGATCGGCCTTGATACCAATGTGCTGGTCCGTTTTCTGGTCCAGGACGAACCGGCCCAGGCGCGCCAGGCCGCCGATCTGATGGCGGGGCTGAGTGAGGCCGATCCCGGCTTTGTCTGCCGCGAGGTGCTGGTCGAACTGGTCTGGGTGCTGGAGCGTGCCTATGGTCTCGGGCGCGCCGATATCGCCCGGGCGCTGGACGGGCTGCTTGAGGCGCGGGAGCTGGTGATCGAGACCTCGGACCGGGTTGCGGTGGCGGCGGACCGCTATCGCAAAGGGGGGCCGGGCTTTGCCGATCAGATGATCGCGCTGGCAGGGCAGGGGGCCGGCTGCCGCGAGACAGTCAGTTTCGACCGCAAGGCGGCGGGCCTGCCCGGGATGCGGCTGGTCGCGGCGGCGGATCAGTAACCCTCGCCGGGCCACCCGGCGGTTGCGGAACACCGGTTTGCGCTTTGCAGCCAAAGCCGTCATCCCCTCGCGGCAGTTCAGGGTGAGAATGCCATCCCCCCGGTCGCGTCAGGAATAGTGTCTCAGGACATCGGGATATCAGATGCGGATCAGGGCCTTGCCCGGACGGGCGGGCTCTTCGAGGCGCATACCAGACGGCGGACCTCGTCCAGGCGGGTCATGGTCGAGCAATGCCCGACAAGTGCCGCAGAAAAAAACCGCCTGGATCGGTTGAGGGATGCGCGCCGGTTAGGGGCACCAGGTGATCGCCCCGCGCCAGGCAGCGCAAGCCGGAGGCTCAGATCGTTTCGTCGGCCTTGTCGATCACGAGATCGGTCGATCACGAGGTCGGCGGTCAGGCACTACATGGCCCCGGAGCACCCTCGATGGCGCAATCAGTCGTCGCGATGCCAGCGCCCGGACCTTCACCCGCTTGCCCGGTGACGATCACCATGACACGCCCCATTCGGCCAGCTGCATCGCGGCATCCCCGGCGCGTCGCCGATTGCCCGCATGAGGTGCGGGTCTGCGCGGTGCGGGCGCAGCGGATCGGCGCGACTTAGGGGACAATGCTGATCGAGGGGCGCCGGGGGCTGTCACTCCACCCGTCGCGTCCCGGCCTTTGCCGATACGAGCAACCTTATCGGATTTTGTTTAGACAGGACAGGCGCGGCGGATCTCACCTGTGATGGTGAAAATATCCGCTGCGCTACAGCAACGAAGAGGCCGTGCCCAGGCATTCCGTTTTGCTGCGGGCAATGCGGGGTGATGAACGCCTGCTGGAGCCCGTTTCTGCGGCAGAGGGTCGCGTAAAGGCGACTGGTAAAACCATCTGTTGTCGGAGAGCGGCAGGACATTATGGTGTAAACGAACCCCTCCGTGCCGGCGAAGTGGTGGTGGTAAGCGTAGGGTTTCCGATCACAGACAGGTCAGCCCCGGCACAGCGTCTATCGGCTCAGACCAGCATCACGAGCGATATGGGACATCCCACGGGCCCGAGCGATCACGCCAAGAGCATGGGAATATCCGGCATCCCCGGTTTCCAGGGCGTCACGAAGGAAAACAACCCGCGCCTCCGGAGTTCCCAGACACCTGGATGCGTCGAACAGGGGGGTCTCAATGGCCATAACCAATCCCCTGCGCCATGGGAAAGCTATCCACCTATGATTACGCTCCTGGCACGAAGAGGGAATGCCAGATCGAAACAGTTACAAAATCCGGCCTTCCGGCTGCGAGCGCGCTCGCGGCCTTGCATAGGGCGGCAATATCATCTCATTCCTCCCTTCGCCCTGCTGGTCTGACCCCGTTCAGGCACGCGGCTCGCCATCTTTCCAGTGCCTGTGCGGCGACAACTGCTTTGCCCGACGCGCAGCATCTGGCAGAGGCACCGGTAATAGCCCCAGACATCGACATTCACGCTGTTGGCCGTGCCCTGCCAGTTCCCATGCACATGGCCGAAGAGATGCAGCGCCCCTTGCCGGGCGTGGTTCCAGGTCATCATCGGATAATGGCAAAGCGTGACCGGCTTGTCAGCGGCAGGATCATCGACCTCGGCCAGCAGCGACACAACGACCAGATGCCGCCATGCGCCGGGAAGCTGGCTGAAGAGGCTCAACAGCCAGTCCTCATCCCTGGCCCTGGGGCCAAAGGCGAAATCGCCGGCGACCCGGAGGTCATCTTCGGGACCAGCCTTCTCCGAAAGCCGCCCGATCAGCACGGAACCATATGGCTGGTGGCGCGAAACGGGCGGTTTGCGTTCGGAATGATGCTGTCATGGCAGACCTGCAGGTCGGCGGAATACCAATGGGCTACGGTTATGATGCGTTCCCTTTGATCCGCTCGCGCAGCGCCTGCGCCAGATCACGAGCGGTGTGGAAGATGACCAGGATCGTGACCGCCTCAGCCCCGACCTCGCAGACGATCAGATAGGGCAGACCCGAGACGCTCAGCTCCCGCGTCTCGGGATGACGGCCGGGACGCCCGATCGCCGGAAACTGGGGCAGCCTCCTGGCGGCCGCAACGATCCCGCGATAGACGCCTTCGGCAGCAACGGGATGGTCCTGCGCGATATATTCCACAATCCCCTCAAGATCGCGGGCGGCGGGCACAGCAATGACCAGGTGCTTCAACGCGCCCAGCCATGCCTGGCGGCGATACCGGCAAAGACCTCATCGGCAGGCTGCACCTGACCCGCCCGCGCCGCCTCGATACCCGCCGTGATCCGCTCCATCTGCCAGGCGTTGGCCTCGAGATACTGTTCGATGGCCTGATTGACGATGTAGTTGCGGGACCGGTCCATCGCCTGCGCCAGGGCGTCGATCTCCGACACCCTGGCCGTGCGGATGGTGATCGGCTCGGATGTGGCGCGGGCCGGCATGGTGCGCTCCATTGTAATCTGATGTAATCATAACAGGGCGCGCCGTCATTTCCAGGCCGCGCCGCCGCCGGCCTCGTCCCTGCAGCCCCACTTGACAGGGGCGGGCCGGGGTTTTGTAACCGCCCCGGGGCGGCTCTGCTTCGGGGTTTCCAAAGGGGCGGGCCTGCCGCTCCCTGGCCTGCGGGGCAAGGGAGTTTCAAAAGGGGGGGAGGTGTGGCATCCTCCCTTTGCCTGAGTGATCAACAGAGTTTATCTGGCAGGTCAGACAATCTTACGTTCACCCATTCGGCCCCGGTGGTCATCAACATCCTTGCGCGCAGCCGCGATCCGGCGCATGCCGTTCTGCCTTCCACCCCCGGAAACCCTGCGCCTGAGCCACGAACCCGTGGCCGACTGCCACAGGCAAGCACCAAATTGTCCCTTTGCAGGACGATATGGCGCGATATGGCTGCCGTCAGATTCCCGAGATAGTCCCGAAACTCCTCTCGCTCGGCTGGCGCAAAGAAGGTGGGCAGGCGGCTGTCGAAGATCGCAAGTCAGGCGGTGAGATCTGCGGCAGTATAGGGGCGGGATATCACTTTGAGCGTGAAGGCCGTTTACCCTGAAGCCGGTGGGCAGACCCACTTCGATGAGGCGGAAACCGGAGTGCCGTTTCCTTGCAATTTTCCCGCAGGTGAAGGGATGGAGCAAGCTCCCGGCATCAACGCCGGGGCAAAAGCCTGTCAACGACATGCGCGCGCATGTCGATCCATTTCCATATCCAGACCATTGCCAGACATGTCAGCAGCCAGCCCAGCATGACATCGGACAGGAAGTGGGCGCCGAACAGGACACGGTTGAATGCGATCATGGCAAGCAGCGGTGTGAGAAACAGGGCTGCGGCCCATCTGTGTCGGGGCGGCACAAAGACCAGGACGGAGAGAGTGGCCGCCGCTCCGGAGGCTTCACCCGAGGGAAAGGAGCAGTTTCGGGCGCATTCACCGGCAAACTGCCAGACCGGCGTGAAATCCGCGGTTCCACCGAACTCAAGCAGGCTCCGCGGGCGCACACGGCCAAAAAGAGGTTTCAGCGTCTCGACGATGATACCGGGCCCCACCACGAAACTCGCAAGGACGAAGAGGGGTTTGTGGAACGCACAGATCGCGTATTTCTTTGGCAAGACGAGCAGAAGCCCGACCACAATCACCATTGACCAGACAAGCAGCGCGGGTCCCCGAAGTCCGACCTGCCGCAGGGCCTGGAGGAGTGGATCCTCTGCCAGAACGAAAACACCGTTCTCTGTGACGCTGCGGGATACCATCAGATCGATGGCGGGAACGGCAATGAAGATAAAACTGACGACCAGGATCGCCCGGATAACGATTGTCCCCATGCGGTCGACGCCGGATGCCGGGGCAAAAAATCCCTGGCCGGCAGTGACATCTGGCGAATGAGCTGGGACGGGTCTTCGCATACCGGTCTCTCCTGATTGTGGTCCGGCTGCGACCTGAAGGTGGATTGTCAAGAAACGGCGGAGATTGGATCAAGGCATCATCCGGATGCCGGTCGCTCTTTGCCCGAAGGATTGTCCGGGCAATCACGACTGCGTAATCTTGTCACCGTGAGTGGTGATGACAGGCGCAATGACCGTGGCAAGGCTTTGAAATGGATAACAGTCTCGTACTCATCGTCGAAGATGAACACGCCATCGCGCGCATTCTCGAAGGCTATCTGCACCGGGAAGGGTTTCGGACTGTCCGCGCGGCGGATGGGGAAACCGCGCTGCAGCATCACGCACTTCTGAAGCCGGACATCGTGCTGCTTGATATTCGCATCCCCAGGCTTGACGGGTTTGCCGTGCTGGCGCGGATCCGGGCTGCGGGCACGACACCTGTCATCATGGTGACGGCGCTTGCCGATGACATCGACCGTCTGAGCGGTCTTCATCTGGGGGCCGACGACTATGTGCTAAAGCCCTTCAACCCGCAGGAAGTTGTCGCGCGGGTCAAGGCCGTGCTGCGCAGGACACTTGGCCAGCAACGGCAGGAGATCTTGCGCTATCGTTCGGTCGAAGTTGATTTCGACAGCCATCTTGCCTTTGTCAGAAGCAATGGGCAGCGAACAGCCCTGACGCTTACGCTGAGCGAATTCCGCCTGCTTGCCCATATGATCCGTCACCCGCAGCAGGCCTTTGGCCGGGCCGAGCTGCTGGATGCCTGCATGCCGGAAAGCGATGCGCTGGAACGCACCGTCGACACCCATGTTTCCAACCTCAGGCGCAAGCTGGAGGAGCTGGGAGAGCCCGGGATGCTGCCCTCAGTGCGGGGCATCGGTTACAGACTGGCGGATCCGCAATGAAACCGGAACAATCCAACGCCTGGCCCCTTGCCACCATCACAGCGGCTGTGATCGCTGTCATGTTGTTGCTGAGTGTCGCTCTGGCCTATTTCGGCGTGACCTGGTACTCGGCCCATCTTGAGACGACCTTTAATTTTGGCCTGCCACCCGATGCCGCCGCCGCCTATAAGGCCGTGAATGAGGGACGCCTGCCAGAAGAGGCGGCGCTCAGGGTTCTGATCGAGCTTATCCAGGAAGAGTCCGGACCGGAGGATGCAAAGATCAGGCTGGCTGTCCTTGTCAGCGGGCTGATTTCGGCTGTGGTCTGCGCCCTCACCGGCGTCTGGCTGTCACGACGGATTGCCCGCCCTCTTGAAAGCCTCACCGAGGCGGCAGAGACGCTTCGGTCCGGGGATTTTTCGGCGCGTGTTGCATCACCGTCAGGCAGCACCCGTGAGGTTGCCAGCCTTGTCGGGACGTTCAACGACCTGGCGGCAAGTCTTGAAATGATGGAAGAGCGCCTGCGGTTCAACAACATGGCGGTCGCGCATGAATTGCGCACGCCCCTGACCGTGCTGCAGGGTGGTTTGCAGGGGATCATCGACGGTGTTTTTCCGATGGATCGCAAGAACATCGCGGACCTTCTGTTGCAGGTAGAGGGCCTGGGCAAGATTGTCGAAGACCTGCGGACCCTGTCGCTGGCCGTTGGTCAGAAACTGGTGATGCAACGGCAGGAGATCGACGTGGCCGAGGTGGTGGAGGCGGTGATTTCGGCATCGGGCCCTATGCTCGAGGCCAATGGCATGAAGGTCGAGACGGATCTGCGCCCGGCCACAATCGCAGCCGACCCTGCCCGCATCCGGCAGGCAGTTCTGGCGCTTTTGAAGAATGCCGGGCGCTACGCACAAAGCGGGGGCTGGCTCTGCTGCGAGACAGGGCCGGTGGCAGAGGGCGGTGTCGTCGTCCGGCTGCTGGATCGCGGCCCGGGTTTCCCCGAGGACATGAACGCGGTGGCGATCAATCCGTTCTGGCGTGGTGACGCGTCCCGATCCCGCGAGACCGGGGGGACGGGCCTCGGGCTTTCCGTCGTTCAGGCCATAGCAGTCGCGCATGGCGGAAAGCTGGAGCTGCGAAACCGCCCGGAGGGTGGGGCCGAAGTGACCATCACCCTGCGTCCCCCGGAACCCGCGCCGCCCTGAAACAGCCCGTCAAAACCGCCCCTGCGGCTGAAAGACCCGGTCATAAACCAAATGTCGCACCGGGATGGAGAACCCATTCTGGCGGCTGATCGCCTCTGCGCGACCGACATGCCCGGCCCCCAAATACCCCACAGTATGATGCTGTCCCATCCTGTCATTGGGCTTGAGAAACCGCCCTTGAGCGCTGGTGCGCTGGTGCGCTGATGATCCGGACGGATTTCTCGAGATAAACACGCCTGATGTGGTCTGTTTCGACCCTTTTCCTGCCAGCGCGTCCGGACGGGTTTGATGCGCTCAAAGCCCATTGTGATGGCATCCGTGGCCAGAACCGTCGCGCACCCACTGCCATGCGCAGCCCGATCTGCGGGATGCGTTCGGTCACCGGGACCAGCATGATGTTCATCACAGCGATGCCGCCCACCACCAGCGCAATGCCCGCTACGGCGGAAATCAGCAGGGCCAGCGTTGCCATCGAGGCTTCGGCCAGGCGATGGAAGTGATCAGTGTTGAAGACGAAGAAGTCTTTCACGCCGTGACGCGCAAGCATCAAGGCGGTGATCGCGCCTTACGGGATTTGACGACTGGACATTATGTCTCTGACAATGCGCAGCAGCAGCCAGAGTTCACATTCATGCGACCTCAAATCTTTCGGAGAGAGGTCAGGATCTTGAACTGAACCTCGCCGTACCAGCACAGAAAAACACATGGCGGCCAGTCACCCGGAGCCCGAACCCTGCCGCGGGCGTGCCGCCCTGCATGGCTGGTCTCTATGTCAGGCCAGAGGCAAAAGCAGACAGGAGTTGACCTCCGGGCTCTGTTGGGAATAACTCGCAACTGCAAATCATTCGCAACAGAGTCACCATGACAGCCAGAGCCCCCGCCCCGCGCTTCCAACCGTCCGAAGGCTGGCGCAGCCAAAGCCCGACGCCGTCGCTGTCCGAGGTCTATGGCTCGATCGTGGTGCCGCAGGGGGGTACGCCCTGGCGACGCTTCATGGCCTTCATCGGGCCGGGCTATCTGGTTGCAGTGGGCTATATGGACCCCGGCAACTGGGCGACGTCACTGGCTGGCGGGGCGAAGTTCGGCTACACGCTGCTGTTCGTGGCGCTGCTGTCAAACATCATGGCGATCCTGCTGCAATCGCTCTGCGCGCGGCTGGCAATTGGTTCGGGGCGCGACCTCGCACAGGCCTGTCGTGATGCCTTTCCGTCCTGGCTGTCCTGGCCGCTCTGGCTGTTCGCCGAAGCCGCGATCATCGCCACCGATCTGGCCGAGGTGATCGGCGTCTCGATCGGTCTGAACCTCTTGTTCGGGATCCCGCTGGAGATCGGAGTGTTCCTGACGGCCATCGACGTCTTCCTGATCCTCTGGCTGCAAAACCGGGGCTTCCGCTGGGTCGAGGCCTTTGTCATCACGCTGCTTGTTGTGATCTCGGCCTGCTTCTTCGTGCAGATCGCTATGGCCGACCCGGACTGGAACGCGGTGATCATCGGCTTTGCCCCCTCGGTCGAGATCGCAACCAACCCCGAGATGCTCTATCTGGCGCTTGGGATCATCGGCGCGACGGTCATGCCGCACAACCTGTATCTGCACTCGGGCATCGTCCAGACCCGCAACTGGGGCACCGCGCCAGGTGCGCGTCGTCAGGCGCTGCGCATGGCGACATGGGATTCCACCATCGCGCTGATGCTCGCGCTCCTGATCAATGCCTCGATCCTGATCCTTGCGGCAGCGACATTCCACTCAACCGGCAATACCGAGATTGTCGAGATTGATCAGGCGCATGCCCTGCTGGCCCCGCTTCTGGGCGGATCACTGGCGCCGACCCTGTTCGGCATCGCGCTCTTGTGTTCAGGCCTGAACGCCACGGTGACGGCGACCATGGCCGGACAGATCGTGATGGAGGGCTTCATCAATTTCCGCATCAGTCCGGTTCTCAGGCGGCTGATCACCCGCTCTATCGCCATCGTGCCAGCAGTGCTGGTGATCCTTATCTGGGGCAGCGACGGAATGGGACGGCTTTTGCTGCTCAGCCAGGTGGTGCTGAGTTTCCAGCTGCCCTTTGCCATCGTGCCGCTGGTCATGTTCACCGCCAGCCGGAAGAAGATGGGCGATCTGGTCGCGCCGCTTTGGCTGACCGCGCTGTGCGCTGTTATCGCCGTCACAATCATCTGGCTGAATGTCAACCTGCTGACATCCATCGCCGGGGGCTGAACAGGAACGGTTGCCACCGTCGACCAGGCTGGCCAGTATCCTTTGCCTGTTGCGTCTGGAATCGGCCGCGCAGGCCACTCTGCCCCTGTTCACGAAGCCTCATATTCCCGTGAAGGCAGGCATCGGGCCAAATATTTTTCTTGAACCTCAGGTAGCTAGAGGTCCTATCACCCTCTGAAATCATCCGCCTTGCGACCGGCCGCCTTACAGTCAGGCTGCCGGTTCACTGTCCGGTCTCTGTGTCGGCACAGCAACGCCGATATTGCGAAAGGACCGAGGACAGTGAGTACCGAGAAAAAACCCAGATTGCGCTCTGGTGCATCCCGTCGGCACATTCTTGGAATGATGGCGGGAAGCGGCCTGATGGGCCTGGCTCCGGGACGGATCTTTGCCCAGGGGTTCCCGGCTTTCAGCTTTGCCCTGGCAGAAAGTGTCTCCAATGACCCCGGGCTGGCAACCTTTTACCGTGAGACAAACTATGCGCCGGTCTGGACCGGTCCCGGGCATGCTGATCGCAGATCCGCGTTCGTTACTGCCCTGTCGCAGGCGGGAGATCACGGATTGCCGGCAGATCGATATGATCTGGAGGGGCTTCTTACTGCCTACCGCGAGGTTTTGAGCGAACGGGACATGGCAAGGCTGGAGGCGCGGACGTCCAGCCTTTTCGTCCAATATGCCACAGACATCAGCAGTGGAGTGCTCGAACCAATCCGGATCATCCCGCAGATCGTTCGCACCCTTCCCCGGCCCGATGTGGCAGAGTTGATGCGCAGGTTCGTGGCCGCTGAACCCGTGATGTTCATGCGAAGCCTGGTGCCGACCTGCCCCGAATATTCCCGCCTGCTGCACGCGATCTATCAACTGAAGGAACGGATCGCCGGCGGAGGTTGGGGACCACAGATCACTGCCAGCAGCCTCAGACCCGGCGATACAGGCGAATCCGTGGTGATCCTGCGCAACCGCCTGATCGAGATGGGATATCTGCCCCGTACAGCCACGGCCTCCTACGATCAACGCATTCAGGCCGCCGTTGCCGCCTTTCAGGGCTTTCACGCGCTTGCGCCCAACGGGATTGCCGATGAGGCCACGCTGAACGAAATCAACATATCCGCCGATGCGCGCCTGCGATCCCTGACTGTGGCGCTCGAACGCGAACGCTGGCTCAATGTGCCGCGCGGCCAACGCCATATCTGGGTGAACCTTGCCGATTTCACCACGCAGATCATGGACAACGATCTTGTGACGCTGGACACGGTCTCGATCATCGGCAGCCGGCCGGATGATATGCAGACACCGGAATTCTCACACGAGATGACCTATATGGAGGTCAACCCCGACTGGACGCTGCCGCGATCCATCGTTGCACGGACCTATTGGAAGAGCCTCGCAGCCGGGGGCGCCCGGCAACTGGACGTCGTCGACAACGCCGGTCGCGTTGTTCCGCGCAGTTCGATTAACTTTTCGCGCTATACGCCGCGCAACTTTCCCTACAGCCTGCGACAGGCACCCGGGCCGACCAATCCGCTTGGAACGGTCAAATTCATGTTTCCCAACCCCTGGGCGATCTATCTCCACGACAGCCCGGAACGAAACCTGTTCGACAGCACTTTGCGCGCATATTCTGCGGGCTGCATCCGCCTGCAAAGGCCGCATGATTTCGCCTATGAACTCCTGTCGCGCCAGACCGACGACCCGGTAGAGCTTTTCCAGTCGACGCTCCGCAGCCAGCGACAAACCCGGATCCAGCTGGACGAACATGTCCCGGTTCATCTCGAATACCGGACGGCGTTTACCGATGCCCGCGGCGGGGTTCACTTCCGCAAGGATGTCTATGGTCGCGATGCCCGGCTCTATGAGGCGCTGGATCGGGCCGGTGCTGTTTTCAGGATCAGCTGACCGCACCCGAACCCGCCACACTCAAGATCGACATGGTATAAAACGCCGATACTTGCTAGCGTTCCGGGATGTCCCGTGCCGTGAAACCTCGTCCGACAGTCCCGAATCTTCCGGCTCTTCCGCGATGGGTTCGGCAGGGCGTGGGTCGCGATGATTTTGAAACGGCACTGTTTTCTGCCGGTGCGGCGCTCGCGGCGCTGGATCCGATTGCCCGGTCCGGGGATCCGGTCGGCCTTCTCTGGCGCAAGCGGCTTGCGCTTACGGCTGCCGCAGCGATTTCTCAGCTTGAGGGGCGTCGGGAAGGCGAGGCGCAACTGCGTGATGGTTTCGCGCTGCGCAAACCCGGCGATGATCCCGGCCCCGCCGGGCGGATGCTGCTTGGCTGGCGCGGGCTTGGCGAGGCGCGGGCGCTGAGGTCCGAGGACTGGCCCGCGCGGCTGCCCGCTTTCTTCGATCTGCCGCCCGGACCGGCTTCAGAGATTTTGCGCGATCTCGGCGCGCGGTTTGTCGGGCGCACCCCGCCCTTGCGGTTTGCGGCGGAGGCGGCGCGGGACGTGCTTGCCCTTGGTCAGATCTGTCGCGGCCTTGCTCTCTGGCTGGCTGATGCCCTTTTGGCCCGGGCGCTTGGCTGGGATCGGCCGGTGCCGTTGCTTGCGGCGCATCTTCCGCGCGCGGCGTTCCGGCTGGAGGGTGAGGCATGGTTTGCGGCCTGCGCGGCGGCCTGGGGCAGGGGGGCGGTTGCAGCGTTCGATCTGCATGCCGATCTGGCGCGCCGCGCCGATGCCTTGCGGGCGGCAAATCTGCGGCGGCCGGGAAAGGACACGGCCGCCATCATCACCGCACTCCTGACCGAGGATGCGCTGGCGGCTCAGGCGGGGGCAGAGGCCAGTGATCGCGCCGCGCGGCGGTTGTTTGATCGTCTGACCTCGCTCGGGCTGGTGCGCGAACTGACCGGGCGGGCGACCTTCCGGCTTTACGGATTGTGACGATGGCCCGGAAATCCGCCGAGCCGCTGGACACCGAACTCGCCGAGCTGCCGCAAGCCCTGCGCTGGCGGGAATGGATGGCGCGGGTCGAGGCGGTGCTCTTCGCATCCTCCGAGCCGGTCGGACGGGACGTGCTGACCCGGGTGGTCGGCCGGGACTGTGTGCTCGATCTGCTGATCGCAGATATTGCGGCCGAACTCGCGGGGCGTCCCTACGAGATCGCGCGCAGTGCAGGCGGCTGGCAGTTCCGCACCCGACCGCAACACGCAGGTGCGATCCGCGCTGCCCGGCAGGAAGGTGATGCCAGCCGTGACCTGACGGCGAACGAAGCCCTCGTCCTGACCATCATCGCCTATATGCAGCCGGTGACCCGTGGTGCGATCTCGCGCCTGACCGGGCGAGAGGTCAGCCGCGACCTGATCGCCCGGCTGCACCGCCAGGCCCTGATTGCCCGCGGCCCCCGCAGCCCGGAACCCGGCGCGCCTTACACCTATGTCACCACGCCGGGGTTTCTGCTGCAGTTTGGTCTGGAAACCCTGCGCGATCTGCCCGACCTTGAGGCGCTGGAAGATGCCGGGCTGCTGAAGCCAGCGGCTGATATCGCGCTGGATCTGCCGATCGCGGGTGAACAGGCAGACTAGTCGAGGCTGTCCCGACGGTCTCCGGCAGGATCGTCGGCGCGGCTTGTCATCTGGCAAAGGGTGATGGCAGGTCCATCCCGCAGAGAGGGGCCGGACTTGCGCGGGTCTCGCATCGAAGGACCGGCCACTTCGACGCGCCGGAGCGTGAAGCCCGGCGCACCGGACATCAGGCCGGGCGCAGCTGATATCACCCGCCGGCTGAGCACGATCACGGATTTTCAGACGAAAAACACGCCCCCCGAAGGAGGCGGAAGCGGTGCCCGACTGTCGCGCGGCTGTTTGGCGACCCTGGCTGCGGCAAGCCCTGTCACCCGGTTGTCTGGTGCCTCGCGATGCCGTTGGACGTGCAGTTGCGTGGGGCGCCGAAACCTGGCACCGGGCGATTGTTCATCGTGGTTAGTCATTGGTCTGCATCGTTTTGCATGCGTGGCCAGACCCGGAAATTCTGTTGTCACTCTGGTTCCGGTGCAGCAAGGTCGCAGGGTTCATCAGCCCGTCTGAATGGCCGATATCCGGATTTCCGGTATGCGGATTGTCATCTACCCTGTCCGCCGCGATCCGGTTGGCACCGGAAACCAATTCAGGCACGGACATGACAGGGTCGATGTCTGGTGGGCATGCTGGCCATCTCCGGACCGGTCTCCAGTCTGCGGACTGCCTTGCAACAGTCAGAAAGCTACACCTGGCTCCGGGCAGTGCCGGAGCGTCACCTTGCTCTGCCGCCGGTCTGTGACGGCGACTTCATCACAACCAGCCTACGACGGTAGCGGTGGTTCCGCTGGCCAGAACCCGCACGGGCGAGAACAGGAGCACTTGCCCCGCCTCAAGCGGATAGGTCACATCCAGCCCCTGCATATCCCGGATCGCCACAGTGCCCGCGGTCGTGCAGCACAGAACCCTTGGTCGTATCGGCAGGTCAGTACTGTCCGAAGGGATGATGGCAAAATGCCGGTCAGCGGGGGCGGTCAGACCACGCGCATGTTTCTGGAAGGGATCGGACATATCATTCTCCTGTCAGTCTCTCACGGGAGCCTATTCAGGAATGATCTCCAATATCCTGGCCTTGCGAACGCTGGTGGTTGCAACATCCGATGACCGGCAAGCCGGCGCGCAGACCGGATTATTTTGCGTTCGCCGGGCGCGCCACCCGGCCAAAGATTACACCCTGCCTCTGAGGCATCTGGACGGGTCGAAGGCGAGAGCGGACCAGCCCGGTTCATCATGTCCTGGCATGAGCAGGAGGTGGCGCCGCAAACAGCCCGGATCTGGCAGCCAGACCGGGTGGAAAAGAAGCCCGGGTATCATAGTGAGGAGCAAGGTTCGGGAACGGGATCAAATTGCCGCCTGGCAGACGGGCAAAGGACCTCAGCTATTCGCCCTGTCTCTCACAGCGGCAGCCAGGGCAGGGGGAATGCCTCGCATTGCAGAAAGTGGCGTTGCGTCTTTGGCCGGATCGGGGTGCCCTGCCTTTGCAAAGGGTTCGCACATGCTCTGCTTAATTGGGCGATGGGCAATAATCCACGGGCATTCATATGTTTTCGTTAGGGCTTTCTCTCACGGCGCTCCCGCTTCGCAGGCGCAAAGCGCTTTCTGGCTGGACTCCGGAGGAACTCTTCACCGGGGGCGCCACCGGCTATTGGGCCGGTGGTTATGATCCCGCCGGCGCCAGGATCTTTCAGGATCACCTGGGCGCCACACCGGCTGTGTCCGGGCAGACGGTTGGCCTTTGTCTTGATGTCAGTGCCGGGACGACGGCGGGAACGGAGTTGAGCCCAAACCCCTGGTATGATGTCAGCGGTGCCGGCAATGCGATGATCGCCACGGCGCCGGAAACGGGCTTCTACCTCTTGCGCGGCGACTATATCTCGGGTGGATCGGGCAATGCCCGTCTGACCGTGGTTGCCCCGTCGTTCGGCGGAACCTTTCTGACAACAGTGGGCCAGGTGACACAGAACATCGTCCAGGCGAATAGCGGGACATTGATCCGTATCAACAGCACTGCCAGCGCCAGTCTGCGGGTCGGGGTCTCCTTGCGCCGCCAGCCGGGTCATCACGCCTTGCAGCCCACCGCTGCGAACCGGCCACGGCTGCAACAGAGTGGAAGCCAGTGGTATCTGCTGAATGACGGCAATGACAGCCTGCCGGTGACACTGCCGGGCGGTACCTATGGGCTGGCCCTTGCCGACCGTCTGGCCGGTATTTCCGTCACTACGATCAGCAATCCGGCCAATGTGCTGCAATCGACCCAGCAGCTGGACATTTTGCTGCGGGCCACGCCGTTCACCCCCGGGGAAACGGCGAAGATCACCTCCTACTGGACTGCGCGTTACAGCTGAACCACCCGTTGCAGCCGTCAGGCGATACCGGCGCGGAGGCAGTCATGCACATGCAGAATGCCTTCGGGCCGCCCATCTGAATCAACAACGAAAACGGCGCCGATTTTGCGCTGGTTCAGAATTGAAAGCGCTTCGGCCGCCAGCGTATCCGCGCTCACGGTTACCGGGTCGGGCGTGGCGACTTCCAGCGCGTGGCGCTTCATCAGCCCGGCCATATTGCGCCGCAGATCCCCGTCGCTGATCACGGCTTTCAGACGCCCCGCCTTGTCGATGACACCCGCCACACCGAAGCCATGCGAGGTCATGGTGATCAGCACTTCGGGCATTGGCAGGCTTTCGCGGACCACGGGCACCGCATCCCCCCGATGCATGATTTGCGCCACTTTCAACAGGCGCGCGCCAAGCTTGCCGCCAGGGTGATAGGTGCGGAAATGGTCCGGGCGGAATGAGCGTGCCTCCATCAATGCCACCGCGAGCGCATCACCAAGCGCCAGTGTCAGCGTGGTCGAGGTTGTCGGCGCCATGCCGATCGCACAGGCCTCGGGCAGATCCGGCAGCGTGAGGCGCAGCCTCGCGGCCCGCATCAGTGTGCTCTCAGAGCGTTTCGAGATACCGATCACAGGAATGGCGAAACGGGCGCAATGGGCGATGATATCGCCCAGTTCCGAAGTCTCGCCGGAATTCGAGATCAGGATGCAGATGTCATCGCCGGTAATCATGCCCAGATCGCCGTGACTGGCTTCGGCAGGATGGACGAAGAAGGCGGGCGTGCCGGTAGAGGCCAGCGTCGCCGCCAGTTTGCAGCCGATATGCCCCGATTTCCCCATGCCAGACACCACCACCCGCCCACCCCCGGCGAGGATCAGCGCGACGGCTGCAGGAAAATCGGCCGGCAGCGTACGGGACAGCGCCAGCACTGCTTCGCCTTCGAGGCGCAGAACCCGCTCTGCCGCCAGGAGAGCGGCATCGGAAAGAGAATCGTCAGAAATCGGGCGGGGAAGGGAGGGGTTCTCAACAGTCACGAAAGGATCCGGTGGCAAGGGCAATGGAATGAATTTTGTGGGCGGCCACTTTACTGAGAAAGCCTCCCGCTGACAACCTGGGCGTGTGCTTGCAGCAGCCTGTTGAATGCACTGGAAAATCCTCTGGTAAAGACAGCCCGGTCAGGATCGTAATGCCATGGCCCCATTCGCAAAAGAATTAACAACCCTTCAGGATCGTTGACAGCAAAGAAGATTGCACCT
>NZ_QNHG01000002.1:289786-347337 GCF_003290025.1 Pseudogemmobacter bohemicus | reverse complement strand
GGGTATACATCATGTCGAAATAGGCCAGCATATCATAGCTGCGATCCCATTTCGGTAGAAGATCAAAGGCGAAGTCGTTCTCTTTGGTGGCGTGTTTGCCGTATTGGTTCCTGAGATAGGAGATGAAGAATTTCGGCGTGTTCTTCCAGTAATTGACCTGGCCCGGGGTGACATCCTTCGGCGTGGTCTCATCCAGATATTGCGCGAGGCTGCCCGACGGGATGAAAGGCAAGCTGGTCGGCGGTATCCTCTTGAACCGCACTGAAGAATTCATCGACCAGGTTTCGGCGCTGGTCTATCCGGCCAGCAATACTGCGCTGGCCGCGACCCTGGATGACGGGCTGAATCGCGGCATCATCTCGCTTTTCCTTGGCGATACCCGCAATTGACCACTTTGCGCCCGACCGGAGAGGCGCGCGCCATCGGCACCCGTGCCTCGGCCGAGGTCCCGACCCGGGTGCCGGGCGAGGGGCGAGGGGCGAGGGGCGCGGCTGGCATGACACCGCCTTCGTGGTGAATGGCTGGTATATCTCGGCCTCTGAGGCGCTGACGGATGTGCGGGGGAACCGGGTCGGGATGCTTTATGCCGGCATTCCGAAGGCGCCTTATACCGAGGCCCGCCGGGTGACGCTGATGATGATCGGCGCCGCCTTCCTGTTGGTCTGCGGTCTGTTCGTGCCGCTGGCCCTGACCTGGGCGCGCGGCATCTTTCGCCCGATTGCCGCGATGCGCGACACGATCACGCTGGTCGAGGCCGGCGATATGGGCGCGCGAACCGGCGCGGTTGCCGGCGCGCGCGAAATCGCCCTTGTCTCGGCCCATCTCGATCAGCTTCTGGCGCAGCTCGAATGCCGCGAGCAGGAGCTGCGCGGGCGGAACCAGGACCTGAATGCCCGGGTCGAAGAACGCACAGAAGATCTGACCCGCGCCAATCAGGCGTTGCAGGCGACCAGCCGCCAGCTGATCCTGGCCGAGAAACTCGCCACCATCGGCGAGGTGACGGCGGGGATAGGCATGAAATCAACAACCCGCTGGCGGTGATTTCCGGCAATCTGGAAGTGGTACGGATGGTGCTGGCCGAGCATGAGGCCGAGGCCGCGCCGGAACTGCGGCTGATCGACGAACAGATCCGCCGCATCAACAACCTGGTGGCGCAGCTGTTGCAATTCGCCCGACCCGAGGAATTCACCGATGGGCTGCTCAGCACCGACCCCGCTGCCGCGATCCAGGGGCTGAAACCGCTGATCTGCCACCTGCTGAGCCGCTCCGGCGTGGTGCCGGAGGAGGAGAGCCGCTCCACCCGCCAGATCCGGATGAACCCGCATGAGCTGCAACAGATGCTGATCAACCTGATCTCGAATGCGGTACAGGCCATGCCGCAGGGGGGCAGATCACGCTGCGACTGGAAGACGGCGCTGAACACGGGCAGGACGGCGTGGTGATCACGCTGAGAGATAACGGCCCGGGAATGGAGGCCGCGATCCTGGAGCGCGCCTTTGACCCGTTCTTTACCACGCGCGGGCGCGAGGGCGGCACCGGCCTCGGCCTGCCCATCTGCCAGAACCTCATCACCCGCCAGGGCGGCAGCCTGAACGTGGCCAGCCGCCAGGGCCAGGGCACCAGTTTCCGCATCTTCCTGCCGATGGCAGATGACAGCGCGGATTGACCAGCGCCCATGCGGCGCCGATCATGCCCCGGCGGAGGGTGGATGATGATGACACGGCGCAGCATTATGGCGGGGATCGGGCTGGCGGCACTGCCCGGGCGGCTGTCCGCGCGCGGGCTGAAAGCGGATGAGACGGTGCTTTTCCTGCCCGGCTATGCGCGCGAATTGCTCCTCGGCGCGGTCGAGGTCAGTATCGAGGCCTGGGTGTTCGAGTTCGAACGCCGCCCCGGTGCAAGGCTGGCCTTCACCACCGCGCTTGGCGTCGATCCCGGCGCGGAAAGCCCGGAAACCCGCGCGATTTTTACCGAACGCAGCCGCTGGTTCCTGACCGATTCCGAGCGCGGCAAAGAGTTGCTGGTCCGCTTTGACGGCACGGGCATTCCTGCATTCAAGCTGCCCGCCACCGATCGCGGTGGCCGCGTCTCGGCAAGAATCAGGATTCCCGCGCCCGGCCAGGGCGGGCTGATCCGCTTTTACACCGCCCGGAGCGGGGTTGAGGAGCGGTTCGACGGCATCGCCCATCTGGTGGCGGCTGAAGGCCTTTCGATCATCTCGGATATCGACGACACCATCAAGATCAGCAATGTCGCCGACACGCGTGCGCTCTTGCGCGGCAGCCTGATGGAAGTGTTCAAGCCCGCCCCCGGCATGGCCACGCTTTACCGGCGGCTGGCCCGCGAGGTGGGGGCAAGCTTCCACTACCTGTCGTCAAGCCCGATCCAGCTGGCCCCGGCGCTGCTCGGGTTTATCGGGGAGGAGGACTTCCCGATGGGCAGCCTGCACCTGCGCGAAAGCACCACCTGGAACCGGCTCTTGCCCGGTGAGGGCAGCACGGCAGAGCATAAGGGCGCGACGCTGCGGCAGATCCTGAGCGACTTTCCCGCCCGCCGCTTTCTGCTGATCGGTGACAGCGGCGAGCAGGATCCGGAACTCTATGGCGAGGCCGCCCGTGCCTTCCCGGACCACACCATCACCATCGCCATCCGCGAGGTCGCCGGCAGCGATCTGCGCCCCGCGCGGTTCGAGTCCGCCTTTGCCGGAACCAGCGCCCGCTGGCATCTGATCCCGGAAAGCGGCCCGGCGGAAGACTGGTCACCGCTCTGATCTCAGGCGATCAGTGGCCCGGTCAGAGGGCGCGTCAGGTGCCGGATCGCCAGATCCAGCCCCGCCTCGCTGACCGAATGGCCCAGTCCGGGGAACACCGTCAGCGAGACATCCATGCCCGCCGCCTGCAGCCGGGCAAACGCGCTGGCAGACTCGCTGACCGGGATCGCGGTATCGGCATCGCCATGGACCAGCAGCACCCTGGTATCCGGCGCGGGCATCAGCGGGTCGCCGGTCGCGAGCCGCCCCGAAAACCCCGCCACGGCGCCCGGGTTCCAGCGCCCCGAGGCCACCGCATCCAGCGCCATGATCGTGCCTTGCGAAAAACCCAGGAAGGCGACCTTTTCCGGCGCATCCGTCAGCCCGTGCTTCGCAATCAGCCGGCGGATCAGCGCGTCAAAAGCCGGCCGCACGGCCTCGACCCGGGCGGCGCGGTTTTCAGCCGTCACACCGCGAACCGAGAACCATTGATGACCGTAATCACTCAGATCATTCGGCTCGGTCGCATCGGGGGTCTCGAAGGCCATACCGGGCAAAGCGCGGCCGAGGTAAGAGGCCAGCGGCGCCATATTCGAGCCCATACTGCCGACACCATGCAGCAGGATAACCAGTGAAATCGCCATCACAGAGCCTCTTTCAGGGTCACCGGGTCGATCCCCGGCAGGTCAGGCCCGACCGGCACGATCCCCAGCGGGTTCAGCTTTCTGATCGAGTAGTAACCGCGTTTGATATGGTCGATGGAGACGGTCTCCCGCACCCCCGGCAGCGCGATCACCCGGGCGAGGTAAGCCGACAGCGCCGGGTAATCTGCGATGCGCCGCAGGTTGGTCTTAAAGAGCCCGTAATAGGCGGCGTCGAACCGGATCAGCGTCACGAAGAGGCGGATATCGGCCTCGGTGAAAGTCTCGCCCAACAGGAACGGCCCGGCAGAGGCCAGGCGGGTTTCCAGCTCGTCAAGCTGGGTGAACACGTCCTGGAACGCCTCTTCATAAGCCAGCTGGGTGGTCGCGAAACCGGTGCGGTAAACGCCGTTGTTCAGACGCGGATAGATGCGCTCGTTCAGCGCGTCGATCTCTGCGCGCAGCGGTTCGGGGTAAAGATCGGGGCCGGAAGCCAGCGCGCCAAAACCCGCATTGAACATCCTGAGGATCTCGGCGGATTCGTTGTTCACGATGGTGCCGGTCTTTTTGTCCCAAAGTACCGGCACCGTGGCGCGACCCGAGACCTGGGGGTCAGCGGCGCTGTAGATCTCATGCATCCAGGTGGCGCCAGTGACCGGGTCGGGGATCGCAAAGCGCCAGCCCTGATCGCCCAGTTCGGGCTCGACCACGGAAAGCGAAACGACCTCTTCCAGGCCTTTCAGCCGGCGCCCGATCAGGGTGCGCGAGGCCCAGGGGCAGATCAGCGCGACATAAAGATGGTAACGCCCGGCCCCGGCTTTGAACCCGGCCTCGCCGGTCGGGCCGGCAGCGCCGTCCGGCGTGATCCAGTTGCGGAAACCCGACGTCTGGCGGACGAAACCACCTTTGGCGTCGGTGGCCTGGACAGGCTGCCAGTCCTCGGTCCATTTTCCGTTCACAAGCATCGGGTCTCTCCTCATGGAAACGGGGAGGCGGGCGCGCCACCTCCCCCTATAGCAGATCAGAACGGGCTGGCGATCAGGGTCCAGGGGCCGTCACCCAGCAAAGCCAGCGTGATCAGGCCGACGATCCAGAAGGCGGGATATTCCCAGCCACCATTCGGGCGGTCGAACCAGAAACCGGCAGGGCCGTGGACCTTGATGATGGTTCCCAGCATCAGCGGCACCAGCAGCAGCGCGAAGACACGCGGCCAGATGCCCAGAAGCAACGCCACGGCGCCGGCCAGCTCGGCCAGGATCGTAAGATATGCAAGGCCTGCGGGCAGGCCGATGGATTTGAAAAAGCCGACAAAGCCCGCCGGTCTGAAGATGAAGAGCTTCAGATAAAGATGGGCGAAGAACAGGGCGGCCAGAGCCAGGCGGAGCAGAAGCACACCCCAGGGGGCGGTGGTAAGGTCAAGCATGATTTTGGTCCTTGATGCGGCGCGATGCCCGCGCGCGGGGAAATCAGTGGAAGATGAAGCTGCGCATCGACACCGAAGCAATGTCGATCGAGGTGTTCATAAAACTCAGCCGGTCACGGCCATCGGCGATGCCGGCAATGGTCAGCGCGGGCAGGTAATGGTCGGGCGTCGGCTGCGCCATGCGGAAAAGGCTGCCCATCTTTGCGCGGTCGGCAATCGCCGCGAAGTCACGGGTCTCCAGCCGGTCGGCGAAGAACTGGTCAAATTCCAGCGCCCAGTCATAGGGCTTGCCACCCCAGCGCATGGTACGCAGATTATGCACCACATTGCCGGAGCCAAGGATCAGCACGCCTTTGTTGCGCAGATCGGCCAGGTCACGCCCGATGGTCAGATGCCAGTCGAGGTCTTTCGACATGTCGATGGACAGCTGGAAGACCGGCACATCGGCATCGGGGTAAAGATGCGCCAGCACCGACCAGGCACCGTGATCGAGACCCCAGGTGTCATCGCCTTCGGCATGGTGGCTGGCGAGCAGGCTGATCACCTCCTGCGCGATTTCGGGGCTGCCCTGCGCGGGGTATCGCACCGCGTGCAACTCTGGCGGGAAGCCGTAGAAATCATGGATGGTGCGCGGCACCCGCGACACATCCACCAGCGTGGTGCCATTGGTCATCCAATGCGCCGAAACCACCAGGATCGCCTGAGGCCGCGGCAGGCTTTCACCCAGAGCCGACCAGGATCGGGCATAGTCGTTATCCTCGATCGCGTTCATCGGCGAACCGTGGCCGAGAAACACCAGCGGCATCCGGTCCGACCCCGAGAGCCGGTCTTTCAGGTCCTGCATTGCTTTGGCGAAGCTCATTTCAACTCTCCTTTCGGAATGCCAGGGGCGAAGTCTTTCGCCTGTTGACGGGAATATGCTCCTCGGCGTTTAAGAACTAAATGGCGAATATTGGGAATGAGTGGGAACGAAATGTTCCCAATATGGGGCGCGCAGATGGATTTTCTCGACGGGCTCAGGGCCTTTGTGGCCACGGCGCAGGCCGGCTCCTTCGCACAGGGGGCTGAACGGCTGGGGATCTCGAACCGGCTGGCGTCGAAATATGTGGCGGGGCTGGAGGAGCGACTGGGCGTCCGGCTTTTGCAGCGCACCACCCGCCGCGTCGGCACCACGCCCGAGGGGGAGGAGCTTTTGCGCCGCGCCCCGGCGCTGCTGGACGGGTTCGACGAAATGCTGGCCGGCATTTCCGAGGGCAAACGCGGGCTTTCCGGCAATCTCAGGGTTTCGGCGCCAGTGACTTACGGACAGAGCCATGTACAGGCGCTGCTGCGCGGTTTCGCTCTGGCGCATCCGGATCTGGTGATCGACCTGCGGCTGGATGATGCCTATGCCGATCTGGCGGCGCAGGGGGTGGATGTGGCCTTCCGCATCGGCACCTCCAGCCAGCGCCTGCTGGTGCAGCGGCGGATCGGCACCATCACCAGCCTGCTGATCGCATCCGAGGATTACATCGCGCGGCGCGGGATTCCGGCAAGCCCGGCCGATCTGGCGCATCACGACTGCATTGCCGATACCAACCACCATGACCCGGCGCTCTGGCCACTGACGCGTCAGGGCATGACGGTCGAGGCCCAGATCCATCCGCGATTCATGGTCAATTCGGCCCATGTGGCGCTGGGCCTCGCGCAAGACGGGCTGGGGATCGCCTTTTGCCCGGATTTCGTCACCGCACCAGACCTTGCTGCGCTGGGCCTGGTGCGGCTGCTGCCAGATTATGACGGCCCGGTCTCTCCCGTCTCGATGGTCTGGCTAGAGGGGCGCATTCTGCCGCGCAAGGTGCGCAGCCTGATTGATTATGTCGTGGCCGAGACCCGAAAATCCCTCAGCTGATCCGGCTGAGTTTCGTCTTCACCCGCCGGATCGGGATCGAGGATTCGATCAGCGCAACCCCGGGCACCTTGGTCAGTTTGCCGGTCAGAAAGGTCTCGAATTCTACCAGATCGGCCACCGCCACGCGCAAGAGATAGTCGAAACTGCCGGTCATCAGCCAGCAATCCACCACCTCGGAGTAATCGCGGATGCTGCGTTCAAACCCCGCCAGACGGTCGTCAACCCTGCGGACCTTTGGTCGCACATCGCGCGGGCCTTGGATAAATTCGACACAAATGGTTATGCACCCCTCTTGGTCCGAATAGGTGCGCCGGAGGCATTCAAGCATCGCCCAATATTCTGCATCCCGCTCTTTCATGAGCTTGGGCACTTTGTGGATCACCACTATAAAGTATCTGAGTTTTCCCTGTTGCTCGCCCCGCCTGGGCCGCCTCCGGCAAACCTGCATCCTGCAATCTGGCGAGAAGCAAATCTGAATCATCGGATGGAGCATTTTGCGGACCTATTTTCCACCTGCTATACGGGCGAGGGCAGCAGGAAGTCTCTTTTGGCTATTGCACCAGACCATGGGGCCAGCCACACCCACCCCGCGACAGCAAGACGTGTCGAGGTGATCGAGCACTTTCTTAACGGCCAGCAAGATCCGATGGTTGGTCTGTTCCAAACGACGTTGGCTGTACGAAAGCTGCCAGCGCTGAGCCAGCGCTTCAAATTGCCGAGCCTCGCAGCCCCTTTTAATGATGTCCTGCCTTACCGATTTTCAGAAGACGCAGAGCTTTATGGCGTCTTCCCTAGCGGTTGGGACTATCTGTTTGACCAGATTAACAACCGTGCCGCGCCATGGATAGACGATGGGGTTGATGTGCATGGGATCGAAAGGACGGTCAATGACTTAGTGGAAAAGTCGATCCGCAACTTTGAAGTCAGAGAGAGATGGAACAGTGTCACTTCTAACTAGAGAGGAGCTCACGGCAAGGATTAACAGTGGGCAAGATGGACAGATATTCATCGACCCGTTGCTAGGGGGTGATCAGGTTGGGGCGGTCTCTGTAGACTTGCGCCTTGGCTATGACTTCCTCGTTTCGGTCCTCAATCAAAGACCCAGTATCAGCCTACACCCGGAAAATAACCGATCAGGGCCAGAAGCATTCTTTCAGTCCACCAGACGCGACCTCGGTGACGTTTTCCTAGTCCATCCCGGGCAGACTGTCCTAGCAACCTCTCTTGAGTACATCGGATTGCCCTCAGACGTGTATGCTGACATCATCAGCAGAGCAGCTACCACCGGCTCGGCATAAGCATCAATTCGATGTTCCAGCCTGGCTTTCGCGGGTGTGTCTCGCTGGAGCTGTTCAACCACTCGAATGTGCCGATTGAGCTGGTGGTCGGAAGTAGAGTGGTACAGGCTCGGTTCTTTAGAAATGAAAAGCCGGAAGCCTACATGAACGCAGGACAACGAAGGAAATACATCGGGCACGTTAGACCGACAATCTCCAAAGCCTCGCACGACAGCGATCTTCCGCTGCTCTCAAGCCTCTCCAGAAGGTGAAATTCTTCAAGCACTTGAGAGGAAAATCTGCACTCCAGCGTGATTCGAACACGCGACCTTACGGTTTAGAAATAGTCTCGCAGGGGCCATCTGCCGATTTGCAAGACCGCATCAGATCAGCGGGCCAGTCCCCGTCGTACGATCGCGCGCCTTGCGCTCGCGTTCTTCCAGCACCTCGCGCCACATCTCATAGGTCGAAGCCACCATCTGCTCCAACTCCTCGCGGGAGTAGAGTTCGAGCCCTTCATCCGTGTGGAGCCTGACCGCGCGCCGATCATCGGACGGGTCGCCAAACTGGGCGATGGTCAACCGCACTTCGGCAAAGTCCTCGTCTGCCGTACGGATGCGCTCGTGCATCATGGAGAAGGCGAACCTGCGGCCCCCTGCGTTCAAGCCACGATTGCGGCGCGGTTCGATGAAGATCGCGCTGGCCTGCTCGTCGATGGCGAGGACCATCGGCAGCCAAAAAGTAACCTTCTGCCCATGCCCATCGACAGCGGGAAGAACTCGTGCCGCCGACCGAAGACCCGGCCAGAAGCCGCAAAGTCGTGCAGGCCAGCGGCGAACGGGTTCTGTGGATTGATAGCCCTGCCGTGATTCCCACTATCGAGGCCGCCGATCTCAAGCGCCGATGTGGCCTGCTCGCCTTCCTTTCGGTCGTTGCGGCAGTCTATCCTACTGGTGCCGGTCAGCGCGATGAGATTTGCATGATCCTCTCGGGCGTGCTTGTCCGTGCGGGTCTCGATGTTGAAACTGTTGACCTGCTGACCGAGAAAGTTGCGGCCTTGGCAGGGGACGAGGAGGCATCGAAACGTAAAGGGAAAGCGGCAGCCACGCGTGAACGGATAGCCGCTCGTGAACCCGTGTGGGGTCTTCCTGAACTCTGCAATCGCCTCGGCCTGCAAGGCCTCGAACAGACGTTGCGGGCATGGATTGGTCAGGCCGAACCGAAACCCGGCAAGCGCAGCGACGGACGGTCGGAGATATTTGTTCAGGGTGGGCGGCTGCCGGAAGAAGTGGATCAAGCTGAGGAGGCACTGCTCAAGGGTCGGTTGGGTGTATATCAGCGCGGCGAGAATCTGGTTCGGGTTCTCAGATTGCCGCTTAGCGAAGGCAAGGATGGTGTGTCCCGTCCGAGCGGTGCGTTGCTGATTCATCCGATTAGCGGAGCTTGGCTGCGCGAAAACTTTGCTCGCACCGCTGATTGGTACTTTCAGAATGAGTCTGGAAACAGGCCGATCAACCCACCCGTGAGCCATGCAAGTGCCCTGCTGGCGCGGGTTGGAGAGTGGAGAGCGCCGGTCCTGCGCGGTGTGGTATCATGTCCTACCATTCGGGCAGACGGTACGATATTGCAGACGCCCGGTTACGATCAGGTTTCCGGCTTACTCTATGATCCCGGTGGGACAGTCTTTCCCGTGATCCCTGAAACTCCGAGCAAACTGGACGCGCAGACGGCTCTGGAAATCCTTTACGCACCATTCCGCGAGTATAAGTTTCCAAGCCGCGCTGACCGGGCTGTCCTGCTTTCCGCTTGTTTGACGGCGGTGATGAGGCGCATTTTGCCATCAGCACCCCTGATAGCTGTCGATGCGCCAACTGCCGGATCTGGAAAAACCCTGCTCTGTGAGACAGTTGGGGTTATTGCGGCAGGCTACAAGCCTACCATTATCTCGCAGGGGAAGACGCCGGAAGAGGACGAAAAACGCCTTGCCAGCGTCCTCATGGCTGGCGATGCGGTGCTGGTCATCGACAATTGCGAACGTCCCCTTGGCGGTGACACTCTGTGCTCAATGCTGACGCAGGAGGTTATCGCCTCGCGCGTACTTGGTAAGTCTGAGGTGAAACGCCTGCCGACCAATGCCCTCGTCATGGCCACGGGCAACAATCTGGAAGTCGTTGGGGATCTCGGGCGGCGCACTCTCGTATGCCGGATCGATACGGGGAAGGAGCGGCCGGATCAGGAGGCACATGGTTTCAGCCCTGTTGACGAGGCCATGCGGATGCGCCCGCAGCTTGTCGCCGCTGCACTGACCGTGCTTCGGGCCTATGTGACGGCTGGCAAGCCGCAGCCTTTAACTCCTATGGGGTCTTTCGAAGACTGGAACCTCGTCCGCGAGTCGCTGGTCTGGTTGGGGGAGGATGATCCGACTGTGACCCGTGAGCGGGTGATCGCGGATGATCCGCGTAAGGGCGACCTCGCTGAACTGCTTGAGCTATGGCATGATGCGCTCGGCGGAGCAGCGGTGACACTCGCGGAAATCAGCGAAGAGGCTGGAAAGAGCTCGCGTGGGAGGGTCTTTGATTTGCGTCAGGCGCTTATCGACCGTACGCTCAAGCAAACTTTCAACGCGAGAAGCATCGGTCGGTATCTCGCACGTCACAAAGACCGGTTGGTAGGAGGCCGTGTTCTGAGATGTATCGACGATCCTTCCGGGGTAAAGCGGTATAGGGTCAGCGATTCCAGCGGGGAGGAACCGCAGGATAGTCCGTTCTGACCCATATCTGCCTGCACTGTGTCGGGCGGGTCGATACCCGCCCTGCTGGTTTGCAGGGTATAAAGGGTTTTGCAGGCCCACCTATGTGCCGTTACCTGCAATAACCCCTTAAACCGGCCAAACCCTGCCATGTTAAACGGTTGTACGGCACAGCAGGCCCTTTAGCCGCGCCGGTATAGCAGCGTGGTGTTTGCCGCCCCGTGCACTAACCCGCGCGCGCAGCGCAGCCCTAGCCATTTATGTCCAATGTTAGGGTCCGCCACTGTTCACGCTCAGGGAAGTAACGGATTGTTCCGGAGAAGGTGCCGCGCAGCATCGCGCCGAAACCGTTCTGGGCATCAAACTGACCATAGACCTGATAAACGCAGTCACCAACATGCCCTGTGCCTTTGTTGTACCTGCTTGGGAACCTGGCAGTGGAAGGCGCGCGCAATCCATTTCGCACATCAGTTTGAATCATCACATAGGCTACCCTGCGCCACACCTTCGCCTCGGTGGCCACCACCCTGGGCTATTCCGAGTTCACCATCGCCGGGCTGCTGGGCCATACCGCAGGCAGCGTCACGGGCCGCTATGCCCATATGGCCGATGTGGCGCTTGTCTCGGCCGCGAACCGCGTCTCGGATGTCATTGCGCGGGCGCTGGCGGGTGAGGATGTCGAGGGCGAGATCTTTCCGGACTGGGCCGCTTGATGCGCCGAAAACATATCGGGTCGTTCATTTCTGGTCAGGGATGTTGGACGTAGTGCTCCGGACGCAAAAAGCCCCAGATTAATATCTGGGGCTTTGGACGGCTTGAACAATGTAGTGGGTCAAGCGGCCTCGAGTGCTCCGGCAATATCAAACTGGCAATCCGGATCCACTTGATTGATCTGTGCGCCAGCATTGATGATACGGGAAATCAAAGCCTCGCGATACGCTTCCATTGGCAAATGCTTGTGTTCCACAAGCCATTTGGAAACCTTGACCCAGTCCCAAAGGGGAGTAGATGAATGAAACCGCGCATTAGGGGCAGGGAATCCCTCTTTGCGCTCCCCTTTTATGTAAAGGCTGACTGCTGCCTTCGTGAGGCCACTGCGTTCAGCGATATCCGTAGCACTCACGAGGAAATCTGGTTCAAAGCGCAAGATTTGCGACCCGGTTGCAATAATCTGCTGGTATGCAGAAAATACGGCCTCCTTGTAGGAGGAAGCCTCGCGGTCGAAGCTAATCGTCGCAGTTCCACGCAGCAAAAAGAAGGTTGCATCATCGCAACCAGCCTCAATGAAGCGATCCTCGAAGCTCTCGTCATGAGGGTCAGCGTCAACTACAAACGCAAAGTCATAGATCATCTTCTGGGCCCCCTTTCTTATCTGGGCAGTGTTCATGTTCACAGGCCGACACGGCCTTGGTTATTTTTGCCGCGTGGTGTTCTGGCACCCGAGGCGTAGAGTTCACGGACACGCGACAGCCCTCACGATCCGAGAAGGCACAGAGAAGCCGCCCCCACACATGCGCACTGCTGCCGGGTGCCTTGTAGATCCATCCGCGTTCTTCCGCGTAGGATACCGCCGCTTCAATGTGCTTGTTCGGGTGCCTTGGTCTCGTCAACGTCTATGCCTTCTTATCTAATAAAGCGTTGACAAGTGTCAACACAGCGCACGGCGAATACATAAAGTGTGATCCATTTGACTCGTCAGCACCAACACCATGCGAAGCGGCATGAGATCTGACAAGATCTAGTGTCACTCTTGTTACATCCAACGGCAACACGTCTCAAGAGGTGCGGTCTCGTGGTGCCCCCGCCTGTGAGAATCATGCCTTACGCGGCCTTATCCCCGCCGGAACGGCACCACGTTCCCCGCCTCATCGCCACGCATGAACGCCCTGGCACCGTGCTTCTCTAGGTCTTGGATCGCCTCGTTGCGCGCGTCCCGGTCGCTGGCGAACCGATCCTCCCAGACGTGGCTGGTGCCCTCGGTATCGACCACCTCAAGGATCCAGTCCTTCTCGTCCTCGCCCCTGTAGATCTGGATGTCGAACCGAAGGCCGTCGACCACCACCGACTGGCTCTTTCCAGAATGCACAATGTTGGGCGTGTCGTCGGTCATGGTGGCTCCAGGGCGGGCGTGGTCTTTACTGGCTCGATAATATGGGGCGAGGGCCTTTATTCAACGCGAAACGAGCCTTGGCCATCGCTCGCCGGGATGACGGAGGGGGGTGTTAGAAGGGTTACCGGGAAATCCCATTTAACCCTTTTAACCTATTTTACCCACCAGAGAGGGAGGGAGCCGGGGCTGAACGAGCATCAGGGGTAACCGATTTAACCCTTTTAACCCCTTTAACCGGCTCAGTCAGGCGCCGGTGCCTCCTGGGTGGGAGCGGTGGTGCTGCCTTGGACGGCCTGCTCGTCGCGCTGTTCCACTTCAGGCCGGATCAGCTTTCGCCCCGCATCCAGCGCCGCAGGAAGCCCCACCAGTATGAGAGCAAAGGTCAGCACAGCCATGATGGATTGCTGGCGGAGGTTGTCCTTGTGCCGCCGGTTGTCTTCCTCCAGTCGGGAGAGGGTCGCGAGCGCTTGAGGTGCCAACCTGTAGCCCTGCCCTGCTGGTCGTTGAAGGTCTCCCGATCCAAGCAGGGACTCGAAGACGAGGCTGTAGTAGCGCAGTGTTTCGCCGCCCTTTGGGTGCCGCATCCAGCGCAGGCTGCTCGTTTCCTTCAGGAAGGTCTCTGGGCTAATGTCTGTCGTGCCTTGCGCAAGGCCTCGGTCATACGCCCACCGCAGGACATCATAGCGCTCACGGCGCACAAGGGGCTTTCGGTTAAACATCCACTGAAGGAACCTCCCTCGATAGAGGTTTAGCCAAGACAGCGGGACGACATGGCTAAGCAGGAATACCCCTGGGCTGTAGTGGATCTCAGCCTCGCCGTAATATGTTTGAATTACAACGGGATACGACGGAAGGAATTTGTTCTGTAGTGATGAGACATTGCCCCCTTGGGCCGTGCCATTCCAAAGCAGCCCGGTCACGCCCTTACGCGAGCGCCCAGTGACCGCAATATAAAGATCAGTGTGAACTGTGCCGATATAAGCCCGGCAGTAGTTTCTTGCGCGCAGCTGGTCCTCGCCTGACAACGGTATGGTGTCCGGAGTCGGGCGTTTCAGCGCAAGCCCGATTGCTAGGCGAACTACGAGGATCTTGAGCCGCCAGAACATCAGAAGTGCTCCTTGCGAAGCCGGACACCGGGGCCTTCTTCGCCATCGGCCAGGAAGATGACACCAGCAGCCTCGAGGGCAGCCTGGATCATGGTTCCTGTCTCCTCTCGCCCGCCTATGGCGCCAGTCGCAGCCTCAAGCCTCTTGATGGTCGGGAGGGACACCCCGGAGGCTTCGGCCATATCCGACTGCGACCAGCGGAGCAGCGCACGCGCGGCCTTAACCTGCTCTATTGATACTTTTAGTATTGACATGGCGCGACCTTCAATATGATACTTTTAGTATTGATAACCCCTATCGGGAGTCCTGACAATGCCGCGCACCTGCGTTTCGGCAGCCGATACCGGCTTGCCTTCTGCCCGCCTCGCTGAGGCCCATGACTGCCTTTCCCTCGCCCTGGACGCCAGCGAACGGCCGGGCGGCTATAGCCAGACCGAGCGCGAGTTCCGGTCTTATGTCCGTGCTGCCCGCCGCCAGATCGAGAAGCTGATCGGAGGCGCAGCATGATCGTTGGGCGCGAAATGTTCAAAGGTCTCCCGGCCGAGCAGTGGGCCGGTGATCTGTCCTATGTCGTTGCCGCTCTGATCCGAACGGCAAGGATCGCCCTCGAAGCCGATGGGGGAGGCGGATGCATCGATCCGGTGAGGCTGGGGAGTGTCGCAACCACTCTGGAGGTCGCAGAGGAAATGCAGGCAGTCGTCATCGATGGCAACGAAGCCCACGAGAGGGCGCGCGGTCTGGGCATCTGGAAGAAGGAGGACAGGGCATGACCACCCTTCGCCAGCACATCCAGAACCAACAGGACATGTCCTGCACCCTGTGCGGTGTGATCGAGGCCATCGCCATCCTCGACAACGAGGGACGGGGCCAAGGCACGGCTGTCACCGCGCTCATCCAAGTGGCCGGTGAACTGGCCGAGAAGCTGAACCACAACCTCGACAGCATCAACCTCCCGGAGGCCGCGGCATGAGCGACAGCACCTTCAAATTCACTGAGGTCCGGATGCACACGCCATCCGACAATCTCATGGCGGCCATCGGGATCGTCCAGTCGCTGGTCCTGGCGTCGGATCACGACTGGAACCCGGAAATCGTGTTTGGGCGGGATCACTTCTACAAGTCCCATCCCCTACAAGCTGTTCTGGCAATGCTGATGCCGCTGTTGGCACCAATCGATGATGCCGACTGGGAGGGGTGACCGGCGCCCAGAGTGATGAAAACCGTGTGACGTTGACACGCTTTTAAAACCGTGTGATGATCTCACGATCAGGAGGCGCACATGGGTTACACTGTCACAACTATCGGGCGGGAGTTCTCGCCCAAGGAAGCTGCCGAAGTCACCGGCGTCTCGGTGTCGGTTCAACGTGACTGGCGCCGCCGTGGCATCCTTGCTGAACGGCAGGGCGATGGCTGGACGGTTTTCGATCTCAACGGGATCGTCGAGCTGATGATCATCAAGATGCTCTCTGCCAGTGGTTTCAGCCTCACCATGGCCAAAAGCATCGCCGGACTTTCGCTTCTTCCGATGCATCGGGAGTTCGGAGAGCTGGAGGGTGCATTTGAGTTTGAGGGCGATGAAATGCCCGAAAGCATCAAGCAGCGGATCCTGTTCAGCCGAGTTCACGGCGCAGAAAACAGCCGCTATCTGGTTGCCCCTCTGCCGCCTTCGGATAATTTTTATGGTAGCGTCTTTCGGTGCGGTGATCTGAATTACATCACGGATCGGCTGAGCGAAGACGGGAGCTTCCATTGCCTTATCATTGACCACCGGCTGCTTGCCGATGCGGTCAAGAAGGCCGTCGATGGTCCGCTGTATCGCATCGTGTCGGAACTCAAAGAAGAGAATACCCCGGACGCCGAATAGGAGCCCGGGTTTCTGCCTATGTCGCGCAATTGTGGATAACTGAAATCAACCTCTTTGGATTTTCACTACTCCACCACATGATTCTAGGCATGCACCACCAATAGGCGCCCTCCCCGAGCGTCCTCCTGCCGGAGAAACAAATGACTATCGAGCAAAATAACCCGCTTGCGGGAACGACCCCGATCAGCCTGCCGCCTGCCTTGCGCAAGCCCCGCCTTCGCCGTGACGAGGTGAGCCAGTATCTGGAGCTGGCACATGGGATCATCATGGCACCCTCCACGCTGGCCACCTTGGCGACCCGTGGCGGCGGCCCGCCCTTTCAGAAGGTGAACCGCACCCCGCTCTATCCCCGGGTGGCGGTTGATGATTGGGCGCAGGGCAAGCTTGGCCCGCTCCGCGACTCGACCTCGGAGGAGTGAGCCATGAATGCCCAGACCAAACCTGCTCTCAGCTTCGCCAGCGGCTTCGGCCAGAGCGATACCCATGTGCCGACCCTGAGCGATGGCCGTCCCAATCCCGCGAAGCTGGCCGGTCAGCCCTACAATACCGTGGACGGGCAGCAGATCCTTGCCATGGTGAAAAACCCGCCCTCGGTGCCGAAGGACAAGGCCCGGTGGTTCATTCCGTCGACCTACCATGGCTCCGATGCCCGCGCGCATGAGGCTCAGCGCTTGAACGGGCAATTCTTCTGGGCAACCATTGATGTGGACCAGAACAATCTGGCGCTCAGCGACATCTTGGACACCGTCCATGCCGTGCTGCCGGACGCCCGGTGCATGATCTATTCGTCGCGCTCGTCCACTGAGGACAACAAGAAGTGGCGCGCCCTGATCCCGCTCAAAGGTTTCATCCCCGGCGCCGATTACAGCGACACGATGATGGCTTTCTATGATCTTCTGGAAGCGGCGAGCGCAGGCACGCTGATCCCGGATCGCGCGCTGGCCCGACCTGGCCAGTTGATCTATCTGCCCAACAAGGGCGAGTTCTACGAGTTCCGCCTGCACGCCGGACGGGCTGCTGTCATGGATCCTGATAATCCTGTGGTCATTCGTCGGGAAGAAAATCGCGCCCAGATCCGCGCGGCCCAAGAGTTTGCCCGCAAAGAGCGTGAACGCCGCCCGAGCAATGCGCCCGCAGGATCGGATACCAAGCCGGTCGATCATTTCAATCAGGCCCACACCATTGCGGACCTGTTCACCCGCTATGGATATCAGCAGGCCGGGCGCTCCCGTGATTGGCGCAGCCCCATGCAGACCTCGGGCAGCTATGCCACCAAAGACTTTGGCGAATACTGGGTCAGCCTTTCCTCCAGCGATGCAGCGGCCGGTGTCGGTCGCGCCACTCCGGATGGCCATCGCTATGGAGATGCATTCGACCTCTATGTTCACCATGAGAAGAGCGGTGATTTCGTTACCGCTGTTCGGGAATATGCCGAGGAAGCACGCCTGACCAATACCCGGCCTGCTGACCGCCGGGATGATAGGGCCGCGCCTGGGGACAACCCCGGCAGGAGGGATGCAGAGCCCGTGTGGGGGGCGCCTGATCCGAGGTATCTCCGCACCATCTTGCCCGAGGCTCCCACCCTGCCGCTTGAGCAGGTCTTTCCACCCGCGTGGTGCAGCTGGATACGCACGGCTGCGGAATCCAAGGGAGCGCCCGCCGACTATGTCGTTGCGGCGCTTCTGAGCGTCACCGGCGCGCTCCTCGGCAACACCCGCTGGGTCGCGCCCTGGGAGGGCTGGTCTGAACCGCCGATCCTCTGGTCTATGGCCATCGGCAATCCGAGCGCCGGGAAAAGCCCGGGGCTTGATGCCGTCATGGCTGCCCTGAAAGTTGTCGAGCGTGAGGGCCGCCAGGAGGTCGAGGGCAGGCTGACCGCATGGCGAGCGGCGGCCGAGGTGGCAAAGCTGGCTGAGTCCGCGTGGAAAGAGGCGGTGAAGGCCGCCATCCGTGACGGTGACGACATCCCGCAGAAGCCCGCTGAAGCCGATCCCGGCCCCGAGCCGATAATGCCGCGCTATGCCCTTGCCGATGCGACCACGGAAAAGCTGGCAGTGATCGTCGCCGGACAGCCCCGGGGCACCCTGGTTTTCCGGGATGAATTGTCTGGCTGGCTGGGCAACATGTCCAGATATTCCGGTGGTAGCGACCGCCCGTTCTGGCTCGAAGCCTATGGCGGAAAGGGATACTCGGTCGAGCGCATGGGGCGTGATCCGGTCTGGATCAATCGCCTGACGATTGGCGTCACTGGTGGTATTCAGCCCGACAAGCTGAAGACCTTGCTGATGAAGACCGATGACGATGGCCTGTTGGCCCGGTTCCTCCCCATCTGGCCCAACCCGGCGCCGATCAAGCGGCCCGAGCATGTTCCGGATGCAGCCTTCATTGAATCCGCCCTTCGCCGCCTCGTGGGGCTGTCGATGGTGGCCGATGAGGATGGCGAGCTGCGCCCGTGGTTCATCCCCTTCATGGAGCCGACCCGTGATCACCTGAATGACTTCCGGTTGGTGTGTCGGGACTGGGAGGCCCAACACGAAGGCCTGTTGCTGTCCTTCATCGGCAAGCTGCCGGGCATGGCGGTGCGGTTGTCGCTCATCTTCGCTGTTCTGGACTGGCTGGCTGGCGCGCCCGAGGTGACCGAGATCAGCCCTAACCATTTTGGCCGGGCCGCTGGGTTCATCGAGGCCTACCTCCTGCCGATGGCAATCCGATCCTATGCCGATGGATCGATTGCCAAGGAAGATCGCGCTGGGCGTAAGTTGGCGGCCCTGATCATCGAACAGGGGTGGGAGGCGTTCAGCACCACCGATGTGCTTCGCCTCGACCGCTCCGGGATCGCGACGAAGGCCGAGCTCGATCCCGCCCTCGATGCTTTGGCTGTGGGTGACCTGATCCGTCTTGTCCCCACCCCCGGCGCGCCCAAAGGCGGACGCCCGTCCAGGCGCTTCGTGGTGAACCCAGCCTTGCATGAGAAGCCATGAGCAAGTGGTTCACCATCGCCCAAGAGTTCGGACAGGCGGCACCCGATTTAACCCCATTAACCCCAACAACCCCACCACCGCTCGAGGCGGCAGAGGTTAAATCGGTTAAAAGGGTTAAATCGGTTATCCCTGATACTCCTCCACCCGCTCCCATCAGTCCGCCCCAAGGGGTTAAAGAGGTTAAAAGGGTTAAATGGGAAGACCGGAAGCCCCGTATCCCGGCTGACTGTTCCCCTTATGGACAGTCATTCGGTGGCCTCTGGCGCACCTGGTGCGGCCGCCTGGTGACCCCGGCCCAATGGGCCGAGCTGTCAGATTGGGACAGGCATGGGTCAACCGGGATGCTCTGGAATGGCTTGACCCGTTGCTGGGTGCCGCTTCCCGCAAGCCCGGACAAGCCCGCGCAAAGCTGATCCGCGCGCCATTGTGTTATATTATTTCCGACCCCGGCTAAGCATGAAATTGTTATGTTGTAACAGTCATGCGTGGGGGCGTGATGCTAAGGCGTTTTTTCCATTTCTCCGGCACCCAAAGGAAATCGGCGGGCATTGCCCAGCCTTCGCCTGAACTGATCGCGCTCTTCGGTGGTGCCCCATCCGCTGCCGGTGTGACTGTTACCCCTGAATCCTCGCTCCGCTGCCCCACGGTCTATGCCTCCGTGAAGGTGCTGGCAGAATCCGTTTCGCAGCTCCCCCTGCATCTTTACCGCCGCACCGATGATGGCGGGAAGGATCGGGCTTCCGACCATCCGCTGGCGGAACTCCTGAACGGCATGGCCAATGAATGGACCGATGCCGCCGACTTTCGGCTGGCGATGCAGACCGCCCTGTGCCTGCACGGAAACGCCTTCGCCTTCATCAATCGCAGCGGCGGCCAGATCACCGAACTGATCCATATCCCCACCCGCGCCGTGACGGTTATGACCGACAGCCTGACCCTGGAGCCTTCTTATAGAATCAGCTCGGAGAGCGGTGTTAGAGACTATTCCTTCGCTGACATCCTGCATCTGAAGACCCTGGGCACAGAGCCGAATGTGGGCCTCTCGCCGGTGATGCAGGCCCGGGACGCCATCGGCCTTTCGATGGCTATGGAACAACACGCGGGCAAGCTGTTCTCGCAGGGCGCGCGCCCATCGGGCGTTTTCAAATATTCCAAGACCCTTGGGCCTGATGCGATGCAGCGGCTTCGCGACAGCTTCAACGCCGGTCATGCCGGTGGCGAGAACGCCGGGCGAACGCTGATCCTGGAAGACGGCATGGATTTCGCGCCGCTTCAGTTCACAGCCGTTGACATGCAGTTTCTCGAGCTTCGCCGCCATCAGGTCGCCGAGATCGCCCGTGTGTTCCGGATCCCGCTGCACCTCCTTCAGGAACTCGAACGCGCTACCCATAACAATGCCGAGGCGATGGGTCAGCAGTTCCTGTCCCTGACCCTGCTTCCGTGGCTGAAGATCTGGGAGGCCGGCATCCGCCGCGCCTTGCTGACGCCCGAGGAACGGAAGGTCTATTTCGCTGAGTTCCTGACGGATGATCTGGCCCGTGCCGATCTGGCTGCCCGCTTCGCCGCCTATGCCCAGGCTGTCACGAACGGCCTGCTTTCCCCGAACGAGATCAGGGCCTCCGAGAACCGCACCCCGTATCCCGGCGGTGATCAGTTCCGCCTTCCCCTGAACACTGAAGATGCGAGGACCGCCAATGGAGCGGCTTGAGATTGAGACCAAGTTTCAGACCATCAGCGCCGGGCTTCTGTCCGGCTATGCCTCTGTCTTCGGCGGCAAGCCCGACAGCCATGGCGACATCATTGCCCCCGGTGCCTATGCCGCCAGCTTGAAGGCTCATCGCGAAGCGGGCACCGCGCCGTTGATGCTCTGGCAGCATGATCCGCATCAGCCCCTCGGGCGCTGGCTCGATCTGAAGGAAGATGAAACCGGTCTTCAGGTGACCGGCCAGCTGGTCCTCGACACGGTGAAGGGCAGAGAGGCTCACGCCCTTCTGAAAGCAGGGGCGCTCAATGGCCTGTCCATCGGATACCGCGTCATCGACTTCGAGCGTCTGCCAGGCGGCGGGCGGCTCCTGAAGGAAATCGAACTCATCGAAATCTCACTGGTCTCGATCCCCGCTGCATCTGCTGCCCGGATCACCAGCGTCAAATCGGCATCCGCCGAGACCCCCGCCACGAAGGTGGCTTTCAAAAGGAGCAGCATCATGGCTGACCAACAGACTGCCGCCCCCGAGGCGGAAAATGACGATGACCGCATGGGCGTTCTGGAAGAAACCGTTGCTGGCATCGACACCCGGCTGACGGCCCTGGAGGAGAGCGTTGGCAATGTCGCCAAGGCGGCGGGCCGCATCGAGCAGAAGCTGGCGCGCCCCGGCCTGATCCAGACCAAAGCGGCCGAGCCGGAAAACATCGAGGCCAAGGCCTTCGGCACCTATGTTCGCCAGGGCGAGGCCGCTGCTGGGGCCGAGCTGAAGAACCTGACCCTTGCGGCAAACGGCGGTGGCAATCTGGCCCCGACCGAGTTCGTGAAAGAGGTGGTGAAAAACCTCGTTCAGTTCTCGCCGATCCGCCAACATGCCCGGGTCATGTCCATTGGTGCCAGCGAAGCCCGGATGCCGAAGCGCACCGGCACCCTGACCGCTGCCTGGGTCACCGAGACCGGCGCCCGTCCCGCGACCCAGCCGACCTATGGGGAGATCACGCTCACCCCGCACGAGGCAGCCTGCTACGTCGACGTGTCGAACGCCCTGCTGGAGGACAACCAGTATAACCTCCAGGGCGAACTGGCGGCTGATTTCGCCGAAGAGTTCGGACGGCTCGAGGGATTGGCTTTCGTGACCGGCACCGGCACCGGCCAACCCGGCGGGATCCTGACCGATACCGACATTCCCCAGATCGCAGGTGGTGCAGCGGCGGCGATCAATGCCGATGCTCTGATCAACCTCTTCCACGGGCTTCCCAGCTTCTACGCCGCCAATGCGGTCTGGGGCATGAACCGCACCACCATCGGCGAGGTTCGCAAGCTGAAGAATTCGGGCGGTGATTACCTGTGGCGAGATGCCCTGAGCGAGGGGAACCCGGCGACGATCCTTGGTCGCCCCGTGGTCGAGCTGCCCGATATGCCCAGCATCGCTGCGAATGCTCTGCCGATCATGTTCGGTGATCTGAAGCAGGGCTATCGCATCGTGGATCGCCTCAGCCTTTCAGTGATGCGCGATCCCTATTCGCTGGCAACCACCGGCCAGACCCGGTTCCACGCCCGCCGCCGTGTCGGTGGCGATGTGGTGAAGCCCGAGGCCATCAGGCTCCTGAAGGTTGCCACCAGCATCACCTGATACCGAGGGGCCGGGAGACCGGCCCTTCCCCTTTACGAGGATGCCCCATGCTGCACCTGATCACCCCTTCAGTCGAGATGCCGGTCCTACTGGCCGAGGCTAAGCTTCATCTGCGCGTCGACTTCGACGATGATGATACCTCTATTGCCGCCATGATCGCCGCCGCCGTGGGGCGCCTCGATGGGCCAGATGGATATCTGGGGCGCTGCCTCATGCCTCAGGTGTGGCGGCTCGATCTGGATGAATTGCGTGGGACTATCACCCTTCCCCTGCCGCCTTGCCAAGAGGTGACCTCGATCACCTATCTGGACAAGGATGGCGAGCAGCAGGCGCTGGCCCCCGCCATGTATCGTGTCAGGGGGATTGGCGATGTCGCCCGGATCAATCCGGTTGGTGACTGGCCTGAGGCGGACAGCGCCAGCATAATCTTCACGGCGAGTTATAATGTAACGCCCGAGCCGATCCGCGCCGCCATCCTCCTCCGCGTGGGCCATCTCTTCGCCAACCGTGAAAGCGTGGTCGTTGGCGAGAGCGTGGCTGGACTACCGCTGGGCGAGGATGACCTGATCCGCAACTATCGCGTCTGGGGGTTCTGATGCCCTGGGCTGCACCCCGCCATTGCGCCGCCGGTCACCCGTCCTTCACCGGCCGCCGCTGTCCTGTCTGTGCTGCTGCGGCTCAGGCCCGGGTGGATGCTGCCCGCCCCACAGCCCGCAAGCGCGGCTATGACAGCAAGTGGGAGAAGGCGCGGCTGGGCTTTCTCGGATCGCATCCGACCTGTTCCTGCGGCGCTGTCGCCACGGTGGTTGACCACATCGTGCCGCACAAGGGTGACAAGAAGCTGTTCTGGGATCGGTCCAACTGGCAGCCGCTCTGCGCCTCCTGCCACAACCGCAAGACCGCGACTGAGGACGGCGGCTTTGGTCGACCGGCCAGGGGGGATCGGAAATTTGACCCTCCTGCTGCCGGACCCGCGCCTCAATCTTGCGCGCAAACATCTGGAAAATGGGATTTCTGGGGATGAAGGGCCGGAAGCCAAAACTGACCGCAATCGATGGGGGCTCAGTCCGGGGAAAATGCCCTTCGGCACCGGCATGGCTGACAGCACAGGCGAAGGCTGAATGGAAGCGGGCGGCACCTGAATTGTTTAGCCGGAATCTGCTGACGCCCGACACCACCGCCATGCTGGAAAGCTATTGTGTCGCCGCTGGCATGGTGCGCGAAGCCGAGGAAATGATGGGACGCGATGGCCGCATGGTTCAGACCGAAAAGGGAATGGCCCCTCATCCGGCCTTCAGAATGCAGAGCGCCGCCATGCGTGAAGCCCGATTGCTGGCCGCCGAGCTGAGGCTGACCCCGCATCGAAAAGGCTCGAAGCCTGCTGAATCTCCTAAGGAAGACAAATGGGGCGATGGGCTTCTCGCCTGATCGCAGGTGAAGACATGACCAGAAAAGCTGACCGCTCGCCGATATTCATTCCCGATCCTGCGCTCTATCCCGACCCATCGGGGCGGGCGGATCGCATGTGCCGGTTCGTCCGCAACCTCACCCTCTGGGAGGGGGATTTCGCTGGCAGCGCCTTCGCCCTGCATCCCTTTCAGGAGGCCATTATCCGGCGCATCTATGGCCCCACCAAAGAGGATGGTGGCAGGGCCGTGAAGATTGCCTGCATTTGGATTCCTCGGGGCAATGCCAAGACCACCTTGGCGGCGGCTCTGGGCCTTGCGCATTTCATGGGGCCGGAGACCGAGGCAGGCGGCCAGGTTGTCATGGCGGCGGCCGACCGCGAGAACGCCGGAATCGCTTTCAACTCAGCGCATCAGTTCGTGCTTCAGGAGGAAGCCCTTAGCCAGCGTGTCCGTCCGCTCGAGAGCCGCAAGACGCTCATCCATCCGAAGTCGAAAAGCACGCTCAAGGCAATCTCGTCCGAGGCGTATTCCAAGCATGGCCTGAACGTCTCATTCTTCCTTGCCGATGAGATCCACGCATGGCCTGCCGCCGAGGGGCGCAAACTATTCAAGACCGTGACCGACTCGATGGTGAAACGCTCGAACCCTCTCAGCGTGATCATCACCACCGCTGGCGAAGGTCAGGGCGGGCTCGCTTGGGATATGTGGAATTATTCGCACAAGGTGGCGACCGGAGAGGTCGAAGACCCGAGCTTCGCACCTATCATCCTGGCTGCCGACCCGAAACTGGACTGGCGAGACGAGCAGGGCTGGCGCATGGCAAACCCGGCCATCGAGGCGGGCTTTCTCTCGATGGAGGAGCTTCAGACCAAATCCCGCCGGATCGAACATTTCCCGTCTGAGATCGCCGACTTTAAACGGTTTCACCTGAACCTTTGGCAGGAAGGGGCGGCCGAGCCGTGGCTTGCTCTGGAGGTTTATGACAGGGCTGAGGCTATGACGCCGGTCACAGCGCTCGAGGGGCGGCCGTGTTGGATTGGCGTTGACCTCTCCAGCGTCGAGGATCTGACCGCCGCCGTTGCGGTGTTCGCCGAGGGTGATGGTGAGGCGCGCCGCTATGATGTCCTGCCGATGTTTTTCCTGCCTGAGGCGAACATCGCCATGAAGAGCGAGAAGGATCAGGCGGACTATCTGCGCTGGGCAGACGAGGGCTACCTCATCCTGACGCCGGGCAACGTGGTCGACCACTCGGCGGTCATCTCCTACCTGAACGATCTGGCAGAACGCTTCGCGGTCCAGGAGGTCGTCATTGACCGCTGGAACTCGACGGCAGTTAACACAGCCCTTCAGGAAGAGGGCTTTACGGTAAACCAGTTCGGCCAGGGCATGGCCTCGATGTCAGCGCCGGTGAAGGAGCTGAAGCGGGCGATCCTGTCTGGGCAGTTCCGCCACGGCGGCAGCCCGCTTCTGCGCATGTGCTTCGGGAACGTGGTGGGCGAGAAGGATGCCCACGAGAATGAGAAGTTCACCAAGGCCAAGGCGCGCGGCAGGATCGACGGAGCGGTTGCGGCCGCAATGGCGGTTGGCAGAATCATCGCCAATGAGGTGACGCCATCACCCTATGAGGGGCGCGGCTTCGCCTTTCTCTGACCCAGCAGACACCTCGAAGGCTTCACATGTTCGCGATCACGCCCCAGCTGGCTTCGCTTCTGAATTGGTTCCGCCGTGGTTCCATGACTTTGCCAAAGCAAAAGGCCGCCCCGAAGGACGGCCATTTTGTGCTGGTATTCCAGTAAGTTACTGGTGCCGCTGAAGGGACTCGAACCCCCGACCCCATCATTACGAATGACGTGCTCTACCAGCTGAGCTACAGCGGCGCTGATCAGGGTGCTGCCCGATCCGGGCTGCTGATAGCATCGGAACCCGCCGCTGTGTAGCCCCATTTTTCGCGCTCAGGTGGCCCGGCGCAGAATTTCATCCGGGGTCACCGTGTGATCGGGGATATCCTCGGCTTCATCAGGCAACACCACCGGATCGCTGGCAGCGATCACTTCCGCCTCTTCGGGTTCTGGCAATGAGACGGTATCGGACAGGGCCGCAGGCCGGCTTGCAGCGAAAAGCAGCGGCGCGAGGCTGGCGCTGCTGGCGGGGCGGCTGCCCTGGACGCCTTCGGGCTCGCGCCAGGACAAGGTGTCGAAACCGCTGCACGAGGCGCAGATCGGCACCCATTGCGCATGAACGGTGCCGCATTTGTCGCAGACCCATTCCGGCCCGCGCGAGGCGTTCAGCGCCCGGGTCAGGACCCTGCGCACCTCTTCATCGGGTGCCCCCATGCCGCGCTCGGCCGCAGCAAGGATCGCCAGCGACCGCTGCGTCGGATGATCCACCGGCACCGTGGCCAGCGCCGCCTTCGCAGCGCGGAAATCCTCGGCGCCCAGCAATAGCTCCGCCTCGGTCAGCCGGCTTTCCTCGTGGTCAGGGCGCGAGGCCAGCAGCACCCGGAACCGTTTCAGCCGCTGCTCAGGCGTTTCCGAGGGATCAATCGCGGCAAAGGCCGCCGCGAGATCGGGATGCGGCTGCGCCTCCCAGGCTTTTTTCAGCACCCGGGTCGCGCCCCTGGAATCGCCCTTCGCTACCAGCGCCCGCGAGGCGATCACCGCCGCCGGGATCAGGTCCGGAGACAGCTTGTTCGCCTCGATCGCCGCCTCGCGCGCCTCGATCGTGCTGCCCTCATCCAGCACCGTCTTCGCCTCTTGCAGCGCCAGCAGCGCATCGCGCCGCCGATAGACCGAGCGCGGCAATTCCCCCGAGCGCAGCTTTCGCGACAGCGTGCCGCGCGCGCCGGACCAGTCGCCGCCCTCGGCCTGGAGCTTCAGCAACACATCCTGGGTCTCGGAATGTTTTGGCTTCAGCGCCAGCGCCTGTTCCGCCAGCTTCAGCGCCGTCGCAGTATCGCCCGAGGCCAGCTTTTGCCGCATCAGCCCGCGCACGGCGACAAAGCGTGTCTGTTCATCGCCCAGAAGTGTCTTCCAGGCTTCGGTCGCGGCGCGGCCATCGCCGGCGGCCTCGGCGGCCTGGGCGGTCAGCAGGCGCGTGAGTTCCGGCTTATGCAGCAGGCGCTCGGCGGTGCGGGCGCGGGCCAGCGCGGTGTTCGGCTCGCCCGAAGCCAGCGCGATCAGCCCTTCGGACAAAGCCGCATAGCCGCGACGCTCGCGGTTTCGGTCGAAATAGCGGCTGATCGCGGTCTCGTCTCCATTCAGGAAGCGCAGCACTGCAAAGATCAGCCCGACCAGTTTCAGCCCCAGCCAGACCAGCACCACCGCCAGCAAAAGCACCACCAGCGCCGCCAGCGGGTTCAGCGTGAACTCCTGGTCAAAGGCCCAGAGCCGCACCGTGCCCCCTGTCTCGGAAAGCCCGCCGGCAATCACAGCCAGCACGGCCACCAAACCAAGAAACACGGCGATTTTGACAAGCGACCAGAGCATGATGCCCTCCTTACGGCTTCAGCGCGGCCAGCGCCGCTTCGGCATCAATGCGGGCCTGGGCCTGCGCCACCCAGGGGGCCATCGCAGCCTGACCATCGGGTGGAAGGCCCTGCAACTCGCTCAGCGCCGCCGGCAGATCGCCGGCCTGCACGGCAGCTTCGGCGCGCGACAGCACGGCATCAGGATCCGGCCCCTCCTGCGGCGTCAGCGAGCGCTGGCCGGTGGTGACACGCAAAAGCGACAGCGCGCGGTCGCCGAACCCGCCGCCCTCATCGGCGCGCAGCGAGGCCTCAAGCGCGAGGCGCGCCGCTTCGGGGAAGCTCTCGGTCAGTTGCGTCACGCCCGGCAGGCCGGTCGCGGCATGGGCAGCCAGCGCCTCGGGCACGCCGGTCGCGCCAAGCGCCGTCAGCGAATCGGCATAGGGCTGGCCGTTCTTCACCGCCTCGTTCAGCGCGATCCAGGCGGCATCGTGCAGGGCGGCCTGGCGGGTGGCCTCGGCCGTGCGTTCGGCTTCGGCCGCGACTTCCGCCGCGCGGGCATCAAGCCCGGCCTCGATCTGCTGGCGCAAGGCATCAGCATCCAGCGGGCCGGCGGGCGCGGCTTTCAGCGCATCGACCTCGGCTTTCAGCGCGGCAAAGGCGGCGGGCGGGATGGTTCCATCGGGCAAAGCCTCGGCCTGGGCGCGGATCTGCTGGTCAAGGCCATCCAGCCGCGTGACCAGAGCAGCCAGCTTTTCATCCGTCGCACCGACCGCAGAATTGGCCGCCGCCGCCGCGTCCCCGGCCTTTGCCAAAGCGGCAGCGGTGGTCCCGGCCTGGCTGGTGATCTGTGTTTCAAGTCGCGCGATATCGGCGGTGATCGCTGCGGTATCGAGATCGGCGCGCAGGCCAAAGACGTTGAAATGCGACAGGCCAAAGCCAAGCGCCGCGGCCGCCACGCCGCCCAGAAAAGGCGCGACAAAGCCGCCCCGTCGAAGGGGCTGCGGGCGATGAATGCCCGTATCGGCAGGCTCGCCTGCCTCTTGCGCAAGGGCTGGCTCAACGACGGGTTCTGCCAGCGGCTCCTGCGCCAGCACCGGTTCGGGCACTGCCGCTCCGGCATTTTCCGGAACCGGGGCCGGCTTTTCTTCCTCTGCCATTCAGGGTCACTCCGCCAGTCAAGGTCCGATCAGCGCATGGCGATCAGCCTGCAAGGTAAGCGCCAGGGGCCCCTCTGTTCAACCCGCAGTTCACCCCAGATTCAGGTCACTGGCGGAGGAAAGCAGCGCGCAATCGCTGCGATCATCGACGGACCGTCGGGGCGCACCGCCAGTTCCGCCCGGGCGGCCAGAGGCTCGGGCAGAATCAGCCGCGCATTCTCGCTGATCACCACCGGCTGCAGATGCGCCAGCGGCATATCCCCCGCCTCCGCCAGAAAGATCCGCACCGAGCGCGGCGAGAAAAGCGGCAGGATCAGCCGACGACCCGAGGCGAGCGCCGCACGCGCCTCGACAGTCAGCGCCTGGGGCTGCTGGCGGTAACCCACCAGCGAGACCACCCGCCGCCCCAAAGGCGCCAGCGCGGCCTGGAGATCCGCCGCGCGGTCCTCGCCATGCAGATACAGCAGCGGATCCGCCTGGTGCGAGGTGATCAGCCGCACCAGATCGCCGGCATCGCCCCTGGCAGAAACAGTCTCTAACCCGGCCTGATCGGCCACTTCTGCCGTGCGGTCCCCGACGCAGAAGGCGCGTTTCGGAAGGGTTTCACCCTCATCCAGCAACCGCTGCGCCGCCAGGGCTCCGGCCTCGGATGTCAGAACCAGCGCCTGGAAATCACCCCTGGGGACCGCCAGGGGCAGGAATTCCACCCGCATCAGCGGCGCGGTGAGCACCTCGGCCCTCCCCCCGAATACGGTACCGAGCTCAGTGGCGAAACGGCTGGCCTGCGGCTCGGGGCGGGTGTTCAGGATCATCTGGGGCGGCATGAGCCGGGGCCTCTCCTGGCTGGCTTTGTCTTCCGGCATTGTCTGATGCCAGGGCCAATGCTACCTGCATCGGGGGCCGCGCCACAAGCCGCGCGGCCCGGATACAGCCAGGCACCGTGGCGGGAACATGACGGAAACGACGATCTTTCTGGGGATTGAATCCAGCTGCGATGATACGGCAGCGGCGGTCGTGCGGCGCCATGCCACAGGCGCGGCCGAGATCCTGTCTTCCGTGGTCGAGGGCCAGGCGACCCTCCATGCGCCCTTTGGCGGCGTGGTGCCCGAAATCGCCGCCCGCGCCCATGCCGAGCGGCTGGACCATGCCGTCGAAGCCGCTTTGCGCGAGGCCGGGCTGGGGATGCAGGATCTGGACGGCATCGCGGTGACGGCAGGGCCAGGGCTGATCGGCGGGCTTCTTTCGGGGCTGATGCTGGCGCGCGGGCTTTCTGCCGCCACCGGCCTTCCGCTGGTCGCCGTCAACCATCTGGCCGGCCATGCGCTGACTCCGCGCCTGACCGATGGCATCGCTTACCCCTATCTGATGCTGCTGGTCTCGGGCGGCCATTGCCAGTTTCTGGCGATCAAGGGGCCGGAGACATTCCGCCGGCTGGGTTCGACCATCGACGATGCCCCGGGCGAGGCTTTTGACAAGATCGCAAAGCTCCTTGGCCTGCCGCAACCCGGTGGCCCGCATGTCGAACGCGAAGCTGCCCTGGGTGATGCGAAGCGCTTCCGTTTCCCGCGCCCGCTGCTGGACCGGCCGGGCTGCGATCTGTCTTTCTCGGGGCTGAAGACCGCCGTGCTGCGCGCGCGCGATGCGATCATCACGGAGAAAGGCGGGCTGATGCTCCAGGATCGCCGCGATCTTTGCGCCGGATTTCAGGAGGCGGTGGCCTCGGTTCTGGCGGAAAAGACCCGCCGCGCGCTGGAGATCTTCCCTGCGCCCGTGCTGGCCGTGGCTGGCGGCGTTGCGGCAAATCAGGCCATTCGGGCAAGGTTAGAGACGGTTTGTGAAAGCGCAGGCGCACGCTTTCTGGCGCCTCCGCTGCGGCTTTGCACCGATAATGGCGCCATGATCGCCTGGGCCGGGATCGAGCTCCATCTGGCGGGCGCGGCCGATGGTGCGGATATGCCGGCGCGGTCGCGCTGGCCGCTTGACGAGGCCGCCGCACCGATGCTGGGATCTGGCAAAAGGGGGGCGAAGGCATGATCGGAATTGCAGGCGCTGGCGCATTCGGGACGGCGCTGGCGGTGACGCTCGCCGCCGATGGGCGCGAAGTGCGGCTCTGGGCGCGGGATGCCGCCGCGCGCGAGGCGATGCGAGCAAGCCGCGAGGCGGCGAAACTGCCGGGGATCACGCTGCCCGAACGCATCGCGATCCACGATGATCTGTCAGACCTCGCGAGGTGCGAGGCGGTGCTGCTGGCGATGCCGATGCAGGCGATGCGCGGCTTTCTGTCAGATGCGCCGCAGCTCTTGCGCACCGATCTTGTCGCCTGTTCCAAGGGCATCGACCTGACCACTCTGCAAGGCCCGGCCGAGGTGATGACAGCCGCCGGCGCGCTGGCCGCCAAAGCCGTGCTGACCGGCCCGAGCTTTGCCGTCGATATCGCGCGCGGCCTGCCGACCGCGCTGACGCTGGCCTGCGACGGCCCACGCGCCGAGGCGCTGCAGCATCTGCTTTCCACCCAGTCGCTGCGGCTTTACCGCAGCGACGATGTAACCGGCGTGCAGCTGGGCGGCGCGCTGAAAAACGTGATCGCGATTGCCGCAGGCGTGGTGATCGGTGCAGGTTTCGGCGATTCCGCCCGCGCGGCGCTGATCACGCGCGGCTATGCCGAGATGAGCCGGCTCGCCGTGGCGCTCGGCGCGCGCGCCGAGACGCTGGCGGGGCTTTCGGGCCTGGGCGATCTGATCCTGACCTGCACCTCGGAACAATCGCGGAATTTCTCGCATGGGCTGGCGCTTGGCCAGGGGCGCGAGGCCCCGAAGGCCACCGTCGAAGGCCTCGCCACAGCGCTCGCGGCGGTCCGGCTGGCGCAGGAAAAAGAGATCGACATGCCGGTGACCGCTATGGTCGCGCGGCTGGTCGCCGGCGAAACCAATCTGGGAGAAGCGGTCAGGGAACTGATGTCGCGCCCGCTGAAACAGGAGTGAGACATGCGCGCAGCCCTGATCTGCATCGACAAAGCGGGCCATATTGAGGTGCGGAAGGCCAATCGTGACGCCCATCTGGCCTGGATCGCGGAAAGCGGCATTGTCGAAATGGCTGGCCCGTTTCTGGATGCGGATGGCGGCATGATCGGCAGCCTGGTGATCCTGACCGTTGACGATCTGGCGCAGGCGCAGGCCTGGGCCGATGCCGACCCCTATGCCAAAGCCGGGTTGTTTGACACCGTCACCATCCGCGAATGGAAGAAGGTGATCGGATGAATTACTGGCTCTTCAAATCCGAGCCCGACACCTGGTCCTGGGATCAGCAGGTCGCCAAAGGCGAGACCGGCGAGGAATGGAACGGCGTGCGCAACTACCAGGCGCGCAACAATATGCGGGCGATGAAGATCGGCGACCGCGGCTTTTACTACCACTCGAATATCGGCAAGGAAGTGGTCGGCATTGTCGAAGTCTGCCGCGAAAGCACACCCGACAGCACCACCGAAGACCCCCGCTGGGACTGCGTCTGGATCAGGGCGATCAAACCCCTGAAGCGCTTCATCACGCTGGATGAGGCCAAGGTGACACCTGGTCTGGAAAAGATGGTTCTGGTGAACAATACCCGGCTTTCGGTGCAGCCGGTCAGCCCCGAGGAATGGGAAATCATCTGCCGCATGGGGGGCGTTGATCCGTAATCCAAGCGGAGGGCCCCGCACCCCTACGGGACCCTCCTTCCACCCCACATGCTCCCCGCACGTGTTGAAATCTGAGGTCCCGGGCTTCTGCCGCCGACAGGATCACTGTGACAGAAATGGGCGCCCCGGGCAAATCCGAAGCGCCCAATATTTATCGCAAATCCAACACGTTCAATGGGCCGGCACCTTTAATGGGTGACGCGCGGATTGGGCAGGAAGATCGCTACCACGCCGATCACCGGCAGGAAGGCGCTGATCTTATAGACAGTGATGATGCCGTATTGATCGGCCAGCACCCCAAGCGCCGCCGCCCCGATGGCTGCGATGCCAAAGGCCAGGCCGAACAGGAGCCCAGCCACCATGCCGGTATTTTGCGGCATCAGATCCTGGGCATAGACAACCATCGCCGGGAAGGCCGAGGCGAGCATCAGCCCGGCAACCGAGGCCACGATCACATTCGGGATCAGCGGCAGCCAGGGCAGGATGACGGTCAGCGGCAGAATGCCGAAGATCGACCAGAGGATCACCTTTCTGCGCCCGATCTTATCGCCGATCGGGCCACCGATGATCGTCCCCGCCGCCACCGCAGAGAGGAAGATGAAAAGGCAGATCTGCGCATTCTCGGCGGTGATCTTAAACTGCTCCATCAGGTAGAAGGTGTAATAGCTGGAGAAGCTGACCGAGTAGATGAATTTCGACATCATCAGGAGGATCAGAAGGAACATGCCGCGCCGAACCACCTCGGGCGGCAGCGGCACGACGGTGCGCAGCCGGGTCTTGCGTGCAACCAGCCGGCCGGCGCCGACCTGGGTATACCAGCGCCCGACCGCGCCGAGAAGAATCATCCCCACCAGCGCCACACCGGCGAAAAGCTGGATCGAAAGCTGCCCCTGGGCCATCACGATAAAGGCCGCCGCCAGGGGCCCGAGCGCGGTGCCGGCATTGCCGCCGACCTGGAACAGGCTTTGCGCAAAGCCCGGCCGCATCCCCGCAGCCAGCCGCGCGATGCGCGAGCTTTCCGGATGGAAAATCGCCGAACCCAGCCCCACCAGCGCCACCGAGAACAGGATCATCGCGAAACTGGTCGCATGGGCCAGCGAGACAAGGCCGATCCCGGTCGAGAACATCCCCACCGACAGCGCATAGGGCATCGGCCGGCGGTCGGTGTAAAATCCGATCAGCGGCTGCAGGATCGAGCCAACCCCCTGGAACACCAGGGTGATCAGCCCGATCTGAGTGAAACTCAGCCCGAATTTCTGCTCGAACAGCGGGAAAGAGGCCGGGATCAGGCTCTGCATCAGGTCATTGAGAAAATGACCCATTGAGACGGCGAACACGACCGGAACGACCGTGGATTCCACGGGGGCGGCGCTCTGACTGGTGGTGGACATGACGACCTGCGCGAAAACAGAAAGCCGCGTCACCATGACGCGGCTTTCCGGGAATGACAATCTGTCGGATTGATACGGTTACAATCCCGACCAGATGTCAGGCATAGGCGGCTTCTTTGCCGAAATGCTTGACCAGCAGATAATAGAACACGGCGCGGAACTTGTTGCGCTCGGATTTGCCATAGGTCTCGATGGCGGCATTGATGCCCTCATCCAGTTTGGCGCTGTCGGCCAGGCCCAGCTTTTTGATGAGGAAGTTGTTCTTGACGCGGGCCAGCTCTTCCGGGTCAGAAGCTGCAACGGTCGAGGCATCCGCGCTGTAGATGGTCGGGCCACAGCCGATGGTGACCTTGGTGAGAAGGTCGAGATCCGGCGTCACGCCGCATTTAGTCTTCAGATCGTCCGCATATTTGGCGATCAGTTCATCCCGCTTGCCCATAGCTGTCCTCGCTATTTTCCCAGAAATCCCCGCATTGCGGGGCCGGGGCAGAGTTTAGGCGGTCAGCCCCAAACGGCAATGGGAAAAAACGACGCCCCGCCTCAGAAAGAGACGGGGCGCGCATGCCGCAGGTTGTGCGGATCAGTAGCGGTAATGCTCGGCCTTGTAAGGCCCATCGACATTGACGCCGATATAGGCGGCCTGGTCGGGCTTCAGCTCTGTCAGTTTCACGCCGATCTTTTTCAGATGCAGGCGGGCCACTTTCTCATCCAGCGTTTTCGGCAGGATATAGACGCCGGGTTGGTAGTCCTGCCCCTTGGTCCAAAGCTCGATCTGGGCCAGCGTCTGGTTGGTGAACGATGCCGACATCACGAAGGACGGGTGGCCGGTCGCATTGCCGAGGTTCAGCAGACGGCCTTCCGACAGAAGGATGATCCGGGCGCCCGAGGGCATCTCGATCATATCCACCTGATCCTTGATATTGGTCCATTTGTGGTTTTTCAGCGCGGCGACCTGGATTTCATTGTCGAAGTGACCAATGTTGCCGACGATCGCCATGTCTTTCATGGCGTGCATGTGCTCCAGCCGGATCACGTCCTTGTTGCCGGTGGTGGTGATGAACACATCCGCCGTGGCAATCGCGTCTTCGAGCGTGCAGACCTCGAACCCGTCCATCGCAGCCTGCAGCGCGCAGATCGGATCGACTTCGGTGACTTTCACCCGCGCGCCGGCGCCGAGCAGCGAAGCGGCCGAGCCTTTGCCCACATCGCCATAGCCGCAGACGACCGCGACTTTGCCGGCCAGCATGGTGTCGGTGGCGCGACGGATACCGTCGACCAGCGATTCCTTGCAGCCGTATTTATTGTCGAATTTTGACTTGGTGACCGAGTCATTGACGTTGATCGCCGGGAAGGGCAGCTGGCCCTTTTTGTGCAGCTCATAAAGACGATGCACGCCGGTGGTGGTTTCTTCCGACACGCCCTTGATCTCGGCGCGTTGTTTGGTGAACCAGCCGGGGGTCGCGGCAAGGCGCTTTTTGATCTGGTTGAAGAGGCAGATTTCCTCTTCCGAGCCGGGGTTCTCGATCAGCCCGGTCTCCCCTGCCTCAACGCGGGCGCCGATCAGGATGTAAAGCGTGGCGTCGCCGCCATCGTCGAGGATCATGTTGCAGGTGCCGCCTTCGCCGCCGAACTGGAAGATTTTATCGGTATATTCCCAATATTCTTCCAGGTTCTCGCCTTTCACGGCAAAGACCGGGGTGCCCGAGGCTGCGATTGCCGCAGCGGCATGGTCCTGGGTCGAGAAGATGTTGCACGACGCCCAGCGGACATCGGCGCCCAGAGCTTTCAGCGTCTCGATCAGCACGCCGGTCTGGATCGTCATATGGAGCGAGCCGGCAATGCGCGCGCCTTTCAGCGGCTGCGACGCGCCGAATTCCTCACGGCAGGACATCAGCCCCGGCATTTCGGTCTCTGCGATGATCAATTCCTTGCGGCCGAATTCCGCGAGGCCGATATCCTTGACGATATAGTCCGTTGCCATTCTTCTCTCCTGAACCTTGTCGGCGCCCCCTTACCATCGGCGACAGAAGCGGGCAATAAGGTGCTTTTACAGGTGGCCGGTAACAGCCGGAACGACGCGGCGCAGCGGTCTGATCCGGTAATATCTGCGCGGCAGGAGGCGGAAATGGCGGCAAAACAGGCGCGCGCCTGGCAGAGGATGCTTTCAGGGCGCCGGCTTGACCTGCTGGATCCGACGCCGATGGATATCGAGATCGCCGATATCGCCCATGGCCTTGCCTTTGTGGCGCGCTGGAACGGACAGACACGCGGCGACTGGCCCTATTCTGTGGCCGAACACTCGCTGCTGGTCGAGACGATTTTCACCCGCGCCAATCCCGGCATCGCGCCGCGCTGGCAGCTGGCGGCGCTGCTGCATGACGCCCCGGAATATGTGATCGGCGATATGATCAGCCCGGTCAAAGCGGCGGTCGGCCCGGCCTATGGCGAGCTGGATACCAGGCTGACCGCGGCGGTGCATCTGCGCTTTGGCCTGCCTGCCTCGCTGCCCGCCGCGATCAAGAAACAGGTCAAGGCGGCGGATAATATCTCGGCCTGGCTGGAGGCGGTGCAGATCGCCGGTTTTGCCGAGACCGAGGCCAACCGCTTCTTCGGCCGCCCCGATCCGGCTCTGGCGCGCGGGCTTGAGATCCGCCTGCGCCCGCCGGCCGAGGTGCGCCGCGATTTCATCAGCCGCCATGAGGCGTTGCTGGCGCTGTCAGCGGGCTGAACCAGGCCCGGTATAATCCAGCACAAGCCCCGAGACATCATCGGGAAACTGATCGACGCCCGCGAATTCCGCCAGAAGGGCCACCAGGTTTTCCAGCAAGATACCGGGATCGGGGTTCGAGGCACGCCGGATCAGCTCTGCCGCAGCCTCCTCCCCCAATTCCGTGCCCGAAGGATCGGGGCATTCGCTGACGCCATCCGAGATCAGCACCAGCCGGTCACCCGGCGCAAGGTGCAGCGAAATCTCCTCATAGCGGGCATCCTCGATCAACCCGACCGGCAGCCCGCCCTGGCCCACCCGCTCCACCCCGCCGCCCGCCCGCAGGATCAGCGGATGCGGATGCCCGGCCTGAACAAGGCGCAGCGCGCCGTTGGTCTCATCCAGCTCGGCATAGGCGAGGGTGAAATACTGCTCGACCTGCAATTCATCCAGCATCAGCCGGTTGAAGGCCGCCGCCAGTTCCGCCGGGCCGCGGATATGGCGCTGCCCGACAAGGCCGGTGGTAAAGGCGATGTTCTGATCCGGCGCGCCCTCTGACAGATAGCCACCCAGCCGCACCGTCATCATCGCCGAGGCAACCCCGTGCCCCGAGACATCCACCGACCAGACCGCGATCCGCCGCGCATCAAGGCGGAAACAGCCGACCAGATCGCCGCCAATCCGCCCCGCCGTCCGCACCATCATCGCCACGCGTGAGGCGCCGAAATTCCGGTGCCGGTCACGCAGCAGCGTGCTTTGCAGCTTCCTCGCCTCGATCAGGTCGCGATCCAGCGCATCATAAAGCCGCTGCAGTTCGCCCAGCGTCTCCTGCACCACGCGTTTCTTGCCAACCAGTTCGGCCTGCATGTCCTGGATACGCTGACCGGCCCTCAGCCGTGCGCGCAGCTCATCCGAGCTGAAGGGTTTCGTCAGGAAGTCATCCGCCCCGGCCTCAAGCCCTCTCGCCACCTCGGATTTATCTGATTTCGAGGTCACCAGGATGAAATAGCCATAGGTCTCCCGTGGCAGCGCCCGGAATCGGCGGCAGAATTCAACCCCGTTCATCCCCGGCATCATCCAGTCGGAGATCACCATATCGACGGGCGCACGGGCGCAGATCTCCAGCGCCTCGGCCGCGCTGGCGGCCTGCATCACCTCATATCCCCAGCGCCGCAGATACATCGACGACAATTGCCGCTGCGCCCGGCTGTCATCGACCACCAGAACAAGCGGCGCCCGGCCGATGGAGTCCACCATCGGTTGCCTCCGGTCTGCGCCGGCATCGGGCGAATCGCCCTCGGTCTGAAGCTGCCATTCCACAGGGTCACCAAAAATGATCACCCGCAGTTTTCACCCCTGCGGGTTAATCCGGGATGAAGATGAAACCGGAAAAAATGCGCGGCCACTTACCTCCTGTTAAGGCTGGCCCGTGCAGGATGGCCAAAGCCGCGCCCTCAGCGACTCTGTCCCGAAAGGAAATAGCCATGGCCCTGATCGCCCCAGCGGCAGATCCCGCCTCTTCACTGCGGGTCACGCCCTCTTGCCAGAGCAGTTGCGACCCGGCACCGGATTTCGACCGGTTGATCGACCTCGCCCGCCTGCAAGAGCTGATGGAAGAAATCGGCGGCGAGGATCTCGCCTCGATCACCGATCTGTTCCTCGATGAGACCGATACCGTCATCAGCCGGATCGTCAATGCCGGGGCTGGGCCGCAAATGGCCGAGGATCTGCATTTTCTGAAGGGCTGCGCGCTCAATCTCGGCCTCGCGGCGCTGGCCGGCATCTGCCACGATGCCGAGCGCTGCAATGCCTGTGGCCGTATCACACCGCTGAATCCGGTGATCTTCCTCGCGGTCTATGACGCCTCGAAACTCGCCTTGCGCGCCGCGCTGGATGAAGAGGCGGTCAGATAAGGAATTCGGCCAGTGCCTCATCGTCGGTGATGTCGCGATAGGCAAAGCCTGCCTCGTCCATCCGCGCGGTAAAAGCATCAAAGCCGCCCCGCTCTTTCGTCTCGATCCCGATCAGGATAGAGCCGAAATTCCGCGCCGATTTCTTCATATATTCGAACCGGGTCACGTCATCATCCGGGCCGAGCATCGAAAGAAACTCCCGCAGGGCGCCAGGCCGCTGCGGCATACGCAGGATGAAATATTTCTTCAGCCCGGCATAGCGCTGCGCGCGTTCCTTGACCTCTGGCAGGCGCTCAAAATCGAAATTGCTGCCCGAAGTCACGCAAACCACCGTCTTGCCACGGATCTGATCGGCCAGTTCCGGCAGCACATCAATCGACAGCGCGCCGGCGGGTTCCAGCACGATCCCCTCGACATTCAGCATTTCCAGCATTGTGATGCAGACCCGGTCCTCCGGCGCCAGCAGCACCTGATCGGCCCGGACATGTTTCAGCCGCTCCCAGGTCATCTGACCCAGTTTCGCCACCGCCGCCCCATCGACAAAACTGTTCACCTTTGCCAGCTTTTGCGGCCCGCCATGGCGCACGGCCTCGGCAAGACAGGCGCCGCCCAGCGGCTCGACAAAGCGGAATTCGGTCTGGGCCGAGGCCTCATGCAGGTAAGAGGTCACCCCCGCCGCCAGCCCGCCACCGCCCACCGGCAGCACGACGAGATCCGGCATCCGGCCCAGCTGCTCCAGCAGTTCGACGCCGACACTGGCCTGACCCTCGATCACATCCGCATCGTCAAACGGCGCCAGGAAATAAGCGCCGCGCTCAAGGCAAAAGGCCTGGGCCGCCGCCAGCGTCTGGTCGAAATAGTCGCCGGTCAGCACGATCTCGACATTCGGGCCGCCAAAAACCCTGGTCTTGTCGATCTTTTGCTGCGGTGTCGTCACCGGCATGAAGATGATGCCCTTCACTCCGAAATGCCGGCAGGCGAAAGCCACCCCCTGGGCGTGGTTCCCCGCACTGGCACAGACGAAATTCTGCTGATCCGGCTGCGTCGCCCGCACCTTGCGCATCGCGTTGAAGGCGCCGCGCAGTTTGTAGCTGCGCACCGGCGTCAGATCCTCGCGTTTCAGCCAGATATCGGCCCCGTAACGCGACGACAGATGTTCGTTGCGCAGCAAAGGCGTTTCGGGGAACAGCTGGCGCAACTCACGCGTGGCGGCTTCGGCGGCTTGGGCAAAATCGGTCATGGCAGAAGCCCTGGCGCAAAGTTGCGATTTTCGCAATAGCCCGGCACCATCCGGCCGCGCTTCGCTTGCTCTTCGGGGGGTTTGGCGATAATCGCCTGCGAAACCTACGGAGCCCTTCCATGAAAAAGCCGCAGAAAGTCGTGCTTGCCTATTCGGGCGGCCTCGACACCTCGATCATCCTCAAATGGCTGCAAACCGAATATGGCTGTGAGGTGGTGACCTTTACCGCCGATCTCGGTCAGGGCGAAGAGCTGGAACCGGCGCGCCAGAAGGCGCTGCTGCTGGGGATCAAAGAAGAGAACATCCATATCGTGGATGTGCGCGAGGAGTTTGTCCGCGATTTCGTCTTCCCGATGTTCCGCGCCAATGCGGTCTATGAGGGGCTCTATCTGCTGGGCACCTCGATCGCCCGGCCGCTGATCGCGAAACACCTCGTTGAGATCGCCCAGACCACCGGCGCCGATGCAGTGGCGCATGGCGCGACCGGCAAGGGCAATGACCAGGTGCGGTTCGAACTTGGCGTGGCCGCACTGGATCCGTCGATCCGCGTGATCGCACCCTGGCGGGAATGGGATCTGTCGTCGCGCACCAGACTTCTGGAATTCGCCGAGGCGAACCAGATCCCGGTTGCGAAGAACAAGCGCGGCGAGGCGCCCTTCTCGGTTGACGCGAACCTGCTGCACACCTCGTCCGAGGGCACCGTACTGGAGAACCCGGCCGAAGAGGCGCCCGATTACGTCGCCTCGCGTATCGTGGCTGTCGAAGACGCGCCGAATACGCCGGAATTCATCGAGATCACCTTTGAAAAGGGTGATGCCGTCTCGCTGAATGGCGAGGCACTGTCGCCCGCGACCATGCTGACCCGGTTGAATGAGCTGGGCGGCAAGCATGGCATCGGTCTGCTGGATTTCGTCGAGAACCGCTTTGTCGGCATGAAATCGCGCGGCGTCTACGAGACCCCCGGCGGCACCATCCTGCTGGAAGCCCATCGCGGCATCGAGCAGATCACGCTGGATTCGGGCGCGGGCCATCTGAAAGACTCGATCATGCCCCGCTATGCCGAGCTGATCTATAACGGCTTCTGGTTCTCGCCCGAGCGTGAGGCGCTCCAGGCCCTGATCGACAAGACCCAGGAACATGTCTCGGGCACCGTGAAGCTGAAGCTTTACAAAGGTGTCGCGCGCACCGTCGCCCGCTGGTCGGATCACACGCTGTATTCTGAGAAGCACGTCACCTTCGAGGAAGATGCCGGTGCCTATGATCAGAAAGACGCGGCGGGCTTTATCCGTCTGAACGCGCTGCGCCTGCGCCTGATCGCCACCCGCAACGCCCGCGTGGCGAAAAAGGCCTAATACACCCCTTGCAGGGCGGGACCGGACAGGCCCCGCTCTGCCTTCAGCGCCTCGGTCGCGAAGCGCAGCACAAGGCCGATCTCTTCGCTCGTCTGACGCAGATCCTCCATCATTCGCTTCCGCCCGGCGAAAAGCCCGCTCGCGCGGAATAAGTTCCGCCTGTAGCTGAGCGAGACCCAGAGCCGCTGATCGCGCAGCAAAGCCGCAACGAGAAAGGCGCGCCTGTCGAAAATCTCGGGGCCGAGTTCCACAATCCGGCGCAGAAACGCGCGTCTTGCCCCCTCACGCTCCTGCCCGATGGCCCAGAGACCATACTCCGCCCGCAGATGATCATGGCTTTCGCGCAATGTCATTCCACCAGTGCTGATCCCCTCACCCTTGCCCTGCCCCTGCGCCACATGATGCTTGTCAGCCACCAGGAGCGGCGGGGACGGCTCGGACAGGCTCAGATCGATCACCAACCCTCTGAAAACCGTCGTCGAGGCATTGGTCGGTGAAATCTCTTTCAGCCTTGCGGCCTGCATCTCGGCAAAGCGCAGAGCATGGCCGGCCCACTCACCCGCGAAAACATCGTCGATTTCACGCAGATGGCCCTGCTGCGGCAAGACCTGGTCCGGGATATCCGCGATGAATTCAGGATCTTTCTTTTTATGTGCCAGCCCAAAGGCCGAGGCGACGGCAGGCAGCAAGGCAGCCTCACGCTTCAGCCGCAGCCAGTGGCTGGCGCTGCCGATAAAGGTGATGAACAGGACCACCACCACCGGCACGCCGATGCTGAACCTGGTCAGTTCTTCGGTCAGCAACCAGATCAGCGTCCAGCCACCAGCGGCAAGCCCGGCGATCCAGACCCAGACCTTGCGCTGAAGGCGCCGCAATTCGGGCAGCGCCTCGGCCAGGGCGGCTGAGAGATCGGGCTCCGCCATCAGCCGACCTTGCACGCCGCCATGACCGCCATATTCAGGATGTCATTGACGGTGGCCGAGGTCGAACAGATCTGGATCGGTTTGTTCACCCCCGACAGGATCGGGCCGATCACGGTGGCGCCGGCCATTTCCTGCATCAGCTTGACCGAGATCGAGGCCGAATGCCGGGCCGGCACAACGAGGATATTCGCCGGCGCGGTCAGGCGGCAGAACGGGTAATGCGCCATCTGATCGGGGTTCAGCGCCACATCGACGGTCATCTCGCCATCATATTCGAAATCGACGCCCCGTTTATCCAGTACCGAAACCGCGCGATGCATCTTGGTCGCGCGTTCGGACACCGGATAGCCAAAGGTCGAGAAGCTGACGAAAGCCACGCGCGGATCAACCCCCATCGAGCGTGCCACGCCGGCGGCCCGCGTCGCGATGGTCGCCAGATCCTCCTCATCAGGCCATTCATGCACCAGCGTATCGGTGATGAAAACGATCCGCCCTTTATGCAGCAGCGCCGTCACCCCCACCGCGCCATCAACCGCCTTGGCGTCAAAGACATTGTTGATCAGGGAAAGGACATGCGCCGATTTCCGGGTCGCGCCGGTGACCAGCCCGTCACCATGGCCATGCGCCAGCATCAGAGACGCAAAGACATGCCGGTCGCGCGCGGCAATCCGGTGAATATCCTGGCGGTCATGGCCCTGACGTTGCAGGCGTTTGTAAAGAAAGTCCTTATACTGATCGAGATGGCGCGAATTGGCGGCATTCACCACCTCCAGCTCGCGCACCGCATCGGCAAGGCCAGCGGCTTCCAGCTTTTCCTTCACATCGCTTTCGCGACCTATCACCAGCGATTTCCCCAAGCCCGAGCGCTGCCAGGCCACCGCCGCGCGCAACACACGCGGGTCATCCCCTTCGGCAAAGATCATCCGCGCCTGGGCCTGCCGCGCCCGCGCGTGCAAGCCCTGGAGGATCGAGGCCGTCGGATCCATCCGTGCCTTGAGATTCGCCTCATAGGATTTCATGTCGATGATCGGGCGCCGCGCGACACCGGTATCCATCCCGGCCTTGGCCACGGCGGGCGGGATCACATAGATCAGACGCGGATCGAAGGGCGTCGGGATGATGTAATCGCGCCCGAAGGACAGCTTGCGCCCGTAAGCCATCGCAACCTCATCGGGCACATCTTCGCGGGCGAGTTTGGCCAGTGCCTGGGCACAGGCGATCTTCATCTCGTCATTGATCGCGCGGGCATGAATATCCAGCGCACCGCGGAACAGATAGGGGAAGCCCAGCACGTTATTGACCTGGTTCGGATAATCCGAGCGCCCGGTTGCCACGATCGCATCTGCACGGACCGCATGGGCCTCCTCCGGCGTGATCTCGGGATCCGGGTTGGCCATCGCGAAAATCACCGGATTTTCGGCCATCGAGGCCACCATCTCCGGCGTCACCGCGCCCTTGGCCGAAACGCCGAGGAACACATCCGCGCCGATCATCGCCTCATCAAGACTACGGGCATCGGTCTTCACCGCATGGGCTGATTTCCACTGGTTCATACCCTCGGTACGGCCCTGGTAAATCACGCCCTTGGTATCGCACATGATGCAATTCTCATGCCGCGCGCCCATGCTTTTCAGCAGTTCCAGACAGGCGATCCCGGCGGCCCCTGCCCCGTTCAGCACGATCTTCACATCCTGGATCTTCTTGCCCGAAATCTCCAGCGCGTTGATCAGCCCCGCCGCGCAGATCACCGCCGTGCCGTGCTGGTCGTCATGGAAGACCGGGATATCGCAGATCTCTTTCAGCCGCTGCTCGATGATAAAGCATTCCGGCGCCTTGATGTCTTCCAGATTGATGCCGCCAAAGGTCGGCGACATCAGCTTGACCGCCTTGATGATCTCATCGGCGTCTTCGGTATCCAGTTCGATATCAATCGCATTCACATCGGCGAAGCGTTTGAAGAGAACCGCCTTCCCCTCCATCACCGGCTTTGACGCCAGCGCACCGAGGTTGCCCATCCCCAGAATGGCCGTCCCGTTCGAAACAACGGCGACCATATTCCCCTTCACCGTATAATCATAAGCCGTCTCGGGCCGATCCGCGATGGCCTGAACCGGCACCGCAACACCCGGGCTGTAAGCCAGCGACAGATCACGCTGCGTCGCCATCGGTTTCGAGGCGGTGATCTCATATTTCCCCGGGCGCGGTTCGAAATGATAGGCAAGCGCTTCTTCCGGCGTGGTTCTGGAGCGGGTCATCGGGGGGGCCATGTTGCGAATTAAAGTTACCCTGCACATGCCCTGCCGCGCATGAAATGAAAAGCCCGGATGATGGCCTTTTCGTCACGCCTTCGTTTTTGTAGGGTCGGCACGGAAGCCCGGGGGAACCATGTCAGACGAAACCGTCACGCCGATGATGGCGCAATATCTGGAAATCAAAGCGCAAAATCCGGGTGCTTTGCTGTTCTATCGGATGGGCGATTTCTACGAGATGTTCTTTGACGACGCGCTGGCGGCGTCTGAGGCGCTGGATATCGCTCTGACGAAACGCGGCTTCCACAAGGGCGAGCCGATTGCCATGTGTGGCGTCCCCTATCACGCCGCCGAGGGCTATCTGCTGACGCTGATCCGCAAGGGCTTTCGCGTCGCCATTGCCGAGCAGCTGGAAGACCCGGCCGAAGCGAAGAAGCGCGGCTCGAAATCGGTGGTGAAACGCGATGTGGTGCGGCTGGTAACGCCCGGCACCCTGACCGAGGATTCTCTGCTTGAGGCGCGACGTCACAATTACCTCGCTGCCTTTGTGGCACTGCGCGATGAGGGCGCGCTGGCCTGGTGCGACATCTCCACCGGCGAGTTCCGGGTGATGCCCTGCCCACTGCCGCGGCTTGGCCCTGAACTGGCACGGCTTTCACCGCGAGAGCTGCTGGTTCCGGATGAAGATTCGCGCGAAATCGCCGGCCTGGTGACGGATTCCGGTGCCGCGCTGACCCCGCTGGCCCGGGCCAGTTTCGATTCCACCGGCGCAGAAAAGCGGCTCTGCGCGCTCTGGCAGGTCGGATCTCTGGAAGGCTTCGGCAGTTTTTCCCGTGCCGAGATCGCCGCGATGGGCGGCCTCGTGGACTATCTCGACCTGACGCAACGGGGGCGTCTGCCGCTTTTGCGACCGCCGGTCAAGGAACTGCCTGGCGGCACGATGCAGATCGACGCCTCGACCCGGCGCAATCTGGAAATCACCCAAAGCCTGTCGGGCGGCCGCGAGGGCTCGTTGCTTTCCGCCATCGACCGCACCGTCACCGCCCCCGGCGCACGGCTGATGGAGCGCAGGCTTTCCTCGCCCTCCCGCGATCTGGAGGTGATCCGCGCCCGCCATGATGCGCTGCGCCACCTGCTGGACCAAAGCCGCCTGCGTGAGGATCTGCGTGAGGATCTGCGCCGCGTCCCCGATATGGACCGCGCCTTGTCGCGGCTTGCGCTGGATCGCGGCGGGCCGCGCGACCTTGCCGCCATCCGCGCCGGGCTGACCCAGGCAACCGGTCTTGTCGGAAAGCTGGAGGACGCACCCGCCCTGCTGAAAATCGCCGCCCGCGCCCTGAGCGGTCATGACACCCTTGTCGGCCTTCTTGAAGAGGCGCTGGTCGCCGAACCGCCGCTGCTGGCCCGCGATGGCGGTTTCATCGCGACCGGATTCGACCGGGAACTGGATGAGACCCGCCAGCTGCGCGATGAAGGCCGGGGTGTGATCGCCGCTATGCAGGCGCAATACTCTGAGCATGCCGGCGTTCCGGCGCTGAAGATCAGGCACAACAACGTGCTGGGCTATTTCATCGAGGTCACCACGACCCATGAAGACAAGCTCCGCGCCCATCCTGACCTCTTTATTCATCGCCAGACCACGGCGGGTCAGGTGCGTTTTACCACCGTGGCGCTCTCGGATCTTGAAACACGGATTCTGAATTCGTCGAACCACGCGCTGGAGCTGGAAAAGCGTCACTATGAAGGCCTGAAGCGTGCAATTCTCGACCAGGCCGGACCGATTGGAGCCGCCGCGCGCGCATTGGCTGAAATCGACCTTTGCGCCGCCTTTGCCGATCTCAGCGCCGAGGGGGACTGGGTCGAACCGATCATCGACAACAGCCGCGCCTTCCTGATCACCGCTGGCCGCCACCCGGTGGTCGAACGCGCCCTGCGCCGCCAGGGCGGCCAGAGCTTCGTCGCCAATGACTGCGACCTGACCACCGGCAATTCCCCGGCGATCTGGCTGCTGACCGGCCCCAATATGGCGGGTAAATCGACCTTCCTGCGCCAGAATGCGCTGATCGCACTCATGGCCCAGGCCGGCAGTTTCGTCCCCGCCCGGGCCGCCCATATCGGCCTCGTGAGCCAGCTTTTCAGCCGCGTCGGTGCCTCGGACGATCTGGCGCGCGGGCGATCAACCTTCATGGTCGAGATGGTGGAAACGGCCGCCATCCTGAACCAGGCCGATGACCGCGCCCTCGTCATCCTGGACGAAATCGGCCGCGGCACTGCTACCTGGGACGGGCTCTCCATCGCCTGGGCCACGCTGGAACATCTGCACGAAGTCAATCGCTGCCGCGCCCTCTTCGCGACCCATTACCACGAGATGACCCAGCTCTCAGCGAAACTCGATGGAGTCGAGAACGCCACCGTGACGGTCCGCGAATGGGAAGGCGAGGTGATCTTCCTACACGAAGTCAAACGCGGCGCCGCTGATCGCAGCTATGGCGTCCAGGTCGCCCGCCTCGCCGGCCTTCCCGCCTCGGTCATCGAACGCGCAAAAACCGTGCTCGAAGCGCTGGAACAGGGCGACCGCCAGGGCAGCAAACAAGCCGCCCTGATCGACGACCTCCCCCTCTTCCGCGCGGCGCCGCCACCCGCCCCGGCACGGACCACAAAAGAGAGCGAAATTGAGGCCCGCCTGAAAGAGATAAGCCCCGACCAGCTTACGCCGATCGGGGCCCTCAATCTTGTCTACGAACTCAAAGCCCTGATGAGCTGACTTCCTCTTGACTGAAATACTCTGGGGGTGTGGGGGCAAGGCCCCCACCACGCGCCAGGCCGAAAATCAACCCGGCGTCGAGGAAACCCCGACCTGCGCCGGCCGCAGCAAGCGATCATGCAGCAGGAAACCTTCGGTCATCACCTGGATGATCTGCCCCGCTTTCGTCCCCGGCACCGGCGCCTCGAACATTGCCTCATGCATCTGCGGATCGAACATATCGCCCAGAGCCGGGGTCACCGCCTTGACGCCATGCTTGTCCATCACCTTGGACAATTCGCGCAGCGTCAGCTCCACGCCTTCGATCAGCGCGCTTGACGCGGCGCGGCTTTCTTCCGGAATCGCCGCCAGCGCCCGGTTCAGGTTGTCATAGACCGGCAAAAGATCGCGGGCGAGCCGGGTGCCGCCATATTGCTCCGCCTCACGCCGGTCACGATCCGCCCGTTTGCGCGAATTCTCGGCATCGGCCAGTGCGCGCATGAATTTGTCACGGAACTCGTCGCGCTCCAGCCGAAGCGCTTCCAGGTCATCAAGCGTGATTTCCTCGAATTCCGGCAAATCGGCCCCGTCACCATTGTCCTGGGCGGCGTTGTCTTCCTGCGCCATAACCACTCCTCAATTCCTTCGGGTCGAAACCCGTTTCCACCTCAGCCGCGCCCGCGATCAGAAACCATCCGACCGACAAGCTGCGCCGTGTAATCCACAATCGGCACCACCCGCCCATAGTTCAGCCGGGTCGGCCCGATCACGCCAACGGCACCGATAATCTTTCGCTCGGCGTTCATATAGGGGGAAACGACCAGACTTGAACCCGAAAGTGAAAAGAGTTTGTTTTCGGAGCCGATGAAGATGCGCACTCCGTCGCCCTCATCCGCCAGTTCCAGAAATTCCGCGATATCGCGCTTGCGTTCCAGATCGTCGAACAGGCTGCGGATGCGGTCGACATCCTCCGAGCCTGCCGTATCCAGCAGGTTTGCCCGCCCCCGCACGATCAGCCGCTCCGAGGCAAGACCGGCATTCTCCCAGACCGCCAGCCCGCTTTCCACCAGCTCGCGCGCCAGCACATCGACCTCCTGCCTGCGCGTGGTGATCTCGGCGCGGATATGATGCCGCAGATCCGAGAGCGTCCGCCCCTCGGCCATGGCGTTGAGGAAATTCGCCGCCTCGCGCATCGAGGAAGGGGTCTGCCCAGGCGGGGGCTGGAACAACCGGTTCTCGACCTGACCATCGGCAAAGACCAACACCACCAGCGCCCGATCCGCCGCGAGCGAGACAAATTCGATATGCCGGATTGGCGCGGATTCGTGCTTCGGCGTCATCACGATGCTGGCACCGCCGGTCAGGAAGGACAGCGCCGCCGAAACATGATCCAGCGCGGCGCCGACATCCTGCTCTTCCCGGCTGAGTGTCGCGTCTATCCGCGCCCGATCCGCCTGGTCGACCATGCCGATCTCAAGGAACCCGTCCACAAACAGCCGCAGCCCCTGTTGCGTCGGCACCCGGCCGGCCGAAACATGTGGACTGTCCAAGAGGCCAAGATATTCCAGATCCTGCATGACATTGCGGATCGTCGCCGCCGAAATCTGTTCACTCAGGCTGCGGGTAAGCGTGCGTGATCCAACCGGCTCGCCGGTTTCCAGATACCCTTCGACCACGCGCCGGAACACTTCGCGCGACCTGTCACTCATTTGCGCCAGCAGCTCTTTTCTGTCCGCCATTACATCCCGGCCCGTCTTTCTTTTGAATTAAGAACCAATAGCGCCCGCCGTCAATCCGCCTGCCCCCGATTGCCGCCGGTGATGCGGGCTGCCGGCGATCAGGGTTGCATCCGGGGGCCGGCCGCGCATATCTGACCGCGAATCTTTGAAAGGATCCGTCATGCGCCCCTCGGGAAGAGAACTCGACCAGCTCCGCTCGGTTTCGATTGAAACCGGAGTATCCCTTCACGCTGAAGGCTCCTGCCTGATCCGAATGGGCAATACGCATGTGCTTTGCACCGCCTCCATCGAAGACAAGCCGCCGCCCTTCCTGCGGAATTCCGGCATGGGCTGGGTGACGGCGGAATATGGCATGCTGCCGCGCTCGACCCATACCCGCTCGCGCCGGGAGGCCGCTTCGGGCAAGCAATCCGGCAGAACACAAGAGATTCAACGCCTTATCGGTCGCAGCCTGCGCGCGGTGGTGGATCGTCAGGCGCTTGGCGAACGGCAGATCACGGTGGATTGCGATGTGATCCAGGCCGATGGCGGCACGCGCTGCGCCTCGATCACGGGCGGCTGGGTGGCGCTTCGGCTGGCAATGAACAAACTGATGCAGAAAGGTCTCGTGACCAGCGATCCTCTGCTTGACCATGTCGCGGCGATCTCCTGCGGCATTTATGCGGGACAGAGCGTGCTGGATCTCGATTATGACGAGGATTCCGCCGCCGGCACCGATGGCAATTTCGTGATCACCGGCAAGGGCAAGCTGGTTGAGGTTCAGGCCTCTGCCGAAGGTGCGCCTTTTGCGGTCGAAGACCTGACCACGCTGCTTGGCCTTGGCCTGAAAGGCACTGCGATCCTGGTCGAAGCCCAGAAGAGGGCCATCGGTGCATGACACGTAAATTCACCGGCGACCGGCTTGTGATCGCGAGCCATAACAAGGGCAAGCTGGAGGAGTTCAGCACCTTGTTGGCGCCTCTGGGTGTGACCTGCATTTCCGCCGGTGAATTCGGTCTTGGTGAACCCGCCGAGACCGAAACAAGCTTTGTCGGCAATGGGCGCATCAAGGCCCATTTTGCGGCGAAGGCAACCGGCCTGCCTGCGCTGGCCGATGATTCCGGCCTGACCGTCGATGCTCTGGATGGCGCGCCCGGCGTCTATACTGCCGACTGGGCGGAAACACCCAATGGCCGCGATTTCGGCATGGCAATGGAAAAGACCTGGGCGCTGCTGGAGGAGAAGCAAGCCCCGCTGCCTCGTCTGGCGCAGTTCCGTTGTACCCTGGTACTTGCCTGGCCGGATGGGCGTGACGAATATGTCGAGGGCAGCTGTCCAGGACAGTTGATCTGGCCAAGGCGCGGCATCGAAGGTCATGGTTACGACCCTATGTTCCAGCCCGACGGCCATTCGCAAACCTTCGGTGAGATGTCGGCTGCGACCAAGAATGCGATCAGCCATCGGGCGCGGGCCGTCGCCGCGATGATGGAAAAGTGTTTCACGTGAAACAGGAGCCGGCAGAGGACTGGCATGAGGGAGGCTTCTCCCTCTATATCCACTGGCCCTTCTGCAAGGCAAAATGCCCCTATTGCGATTTCAACAGCCATGTTCGCAATGCCATAGATCAGGCAGAATGGAAGGCGGCCTATCTTCAGGAGCTGGATCGGGCCGCAGAGGAAACTGGCGGCCGCATTCTGCGTTCGGTCTTCTTTGGCGGCGGTACGCCATCATTGATGGACCCGGACACGGTAGGCGCGATCCTTGACCGCGTGTCGCGCCATTGGCGGATGACAAATGACTTCGAGGTCACCCTTGAGGCGAACCCCACCTCGGTCGAAGCCTCACGCTTTTCGGGCTACCGCAGCGCAGGCGTGAACAGGGTTTCGCTGGGCCTCCAGGCGCTGAACGACCATGATCTGCGACGGCTTGGCCGCCAGCACAGCGCCAGCGAAGGGCTGGCCGCGCTTGATCTGGCGCGCAGCCTGTTTGACCGCACCTCCTGTGATCTGATCTATGCCCGCCAGGATCAGGACCTTGCCTCCTGGGGCGGTGAGCTGCGGCATGTTCTTGCCCGCGGTCCAGATCATATCTCCCTCTACCAGCTGACGGTGGAAGAGGGCACGGTCTTCGCCAGACTATACGATGCCGGAAAGCTGCGCGGGCTGCCAGACGAAGACCTGGCGGCGGATATGTATGACCTGACCACTGCGCTCTGCGCCGATGCCGGGCTAATGGGCTATGAAGTGTCCAACTACGCCCTTCCGGGCTCAGAATCCCGACACAATCTGACCTATTGGCGGATGGGCGACTATCTTGGCATCGGTCCCGGCGCCCATGGGCGGCTCACCCTCGCCGGTCGGCGCCATGCCACCCTTTGCCACAAATCACCCGAGCTCTGGCTGGAATCGCTGCGCAAGACCGGCCGCGGCGAGGTTCCACGTGAAACAATTTCACCTCAGGATCAGGCGCTGGAATATCTGATGATGTCCCTGCGTCTGACAGAGGGCCTGTCCATGCCACGCTATACACGGATGCTTGGTCGCTCATTGAACATGGGCAAAATCAACGATCTGCAACAGAATGACTTTATCAGACTGGCCGGAGACCAACTGGCCGCGACTGAAACAGGGCGGCTTTTGCTGAACCGGCTGATTCTCGAACTGTCCGAAGCCTGATCAGTCGCGGGCGAGGCCAGAAGGGCCCGAGGACAACAGTTGGCAAAGCAGATCCAGCTCTTCCAGATCGCGATAGGAAATCACCAGATTTCCGCCTTGCCCCTTATGCTCAATGCGGACGCTCATACCCAGCTGCGCCGAGAGATCACCCTCCAGCGCCCGCGTATCGGCGTCCTTGCTGCTCTCACGCGGGCTATTCCGCTCCAGCGCAGCTGCCTTCGCCGGCTCCTGAGCGTCGCGAACCAGCTTTTCGGTCTCCCGCACCGACAAACCGCGCGCTACCACCGTCTGAGCCAGCCGTAGCGGCTCCGGCGCATTGATCAGCGCCCGTGCATGGCCCGCAGAAATCGCGCCCTCACGCACCATCTTCTGCACGTCATCCGGCAGATTCAGCAGCCGCAGCAGGTTTGCGACATGACTGCGACTTTTCGACAGCGCCTCAGCAACCTTTTCCTGCGTATGGCCAAAACGGTCGATCAGCTGCCGCAGACCCAGTGCCTCTTCAATCGCGTTCAGATCCTCGCGCTGGATATTCTCGATGATCGCGATTTCCAGCACTTCGGTATCGTCGAGCTCCCGGATAACCACCGGGACTTCGTGCAGCTGGGCAATCTGCGCCGCGCGCCAACGCCGTTCACCGGCGACGATCTCGTAAATATCCCCTCTGGGACGCACCACCAGCGGCTGGATCACACCCTTTTGCCGCAGCGAATCGGCCAGCGCTTCAAGGGCCGCCTGGTCAAAATCCTTGCGCGGCTGATCCGGATTGGGCTGCAACTTGACCACAGGCAGCTTTGTATCCGCCCGGCGCGGCCCTTCGCTTTCGGGACGCAAATTCACATCCGACATCAATGCCGAAAGACCACGCCCAAGCCCTTTGCGTTCCATGCTCTGCCTCTTCTTCTAGTTCTCAGGACCGCAGTTTCGCGGCGATTTCTTCGGCAAGCGCGCGATAAGCCTCGGCCCCGCGCGACGCCGGATCATATTCCGTCACCGGCTTGGCATAAGACGGGGCCTCGGAAAGCCGCACATTGCGCGGAATAATGGTGCGGAACACCATATCACCAAGGTTTTCGCGTGCGTCATTCTCGACCTGCTGCGCCAGATTGTTGCGCCCATCATACATGGTCAGGACCACACCCTCGATTCGCAGATCCGGATTGGCAGAGCGCCGCACGTCCCGCACCGTCAGCAAAAGCTGCGACAGTCCCTCCAGCGCGAAAAACTCCGCCTGGAGCGGCACCAGCACCGAGTTTGCCGCCACCAGCGCATTCACCGTCAGCAAAGACAGCGAGGGCGGACAGTCAATCAGCACCACATCAAAGCCCATCGCCTCGATTTCGGGGTGCCGCAGCGCATCATGCAGCAGAAAACTGCGTTTTTCATTGGCCACAAGGTCAATGTCGGCCGATGCAAGGTCGGAATTTGCCGGGCTGATCCACAGATTCTTAACCGACGTCGCCTGAATAATAGACTCCGGTGCTCCGTCAGAGAGAATCAGGTCGTAAGTGGTCAGTTTTCGGTCATTGGTGGCAACGCCAAGGCCGGTCGAGGCATTGCCCTGCGGGTCCAGATCGACCAGCAGAATCCTGAGCCCCCGTTCAGCCAGCGAAGCCGACAGATTGATCGCGGTCGTGGTCTTGCCAACGCCGCCTTTCTGGTTGGCAACAGCAATGACATGGGCCGGAAAGGGCATGGCGTCAGTCTTGGGAATCGCGGCTGGCACGGCGCACTGTCCTCAGTTTCAGGGTGGCTGATCCTTTATGCCCCGGATCGTCTGCCGCCTCCAGATCGAAGGACCAGTTTTTCTGTGCCGCAGCAACCTCGTCAGCCCAGCTTTCCCCTTTCGGGAAAAGACAGGTTGTATCGGGCGAGCCATGGCGCTCGACAATCGCACAAAGCATATCCAAGGGGGCCAGCGCCCTGGCTGACACAACATCTGCCCCAAGCGGCGCAATTGCCTCGGCCCGCTCGGCCCTTACATCAACAGAAAGCGCCATCTGACGCGCCGCTTCCCGCAAGAATGTTGCCTTGCGCTGATCCGATTCTACCAGGGTTACCCGGGTCGAAACTCCGCGATCCTGAAGCAAAGCTGCCACAACGATCCCGGGAAATCCGCCACCCGAACCAAAATCCGCCCAGAGCCGGGGCTGACCCGGCGCCAGCAGAAAGATCCGTGCCGAATCTTCGATATGCCGCGACCAGATCTCGCCGGTTGTCGAACGGGCAATCAGGTTTATCCGCTGTGTCCATTTCTGTGTCAAAGCCTCAAAAAGACGAAGCTTTTCAATGTATTCCGGGCTGGTGCCCAGCTGTAACCAGAGATCCCTGTCCAAGCGTCACCCAGCCAGTCTGCCGGCTGCGCCCTTTCGCAGCGATGCGATCAACAGCATGATCGCAGCCGGGGTCATGCCCTCGATCTGGCGCGCATGCTGAATGGTCTCCGGCCGCTTGCGCTGCAATTTTCCCGTCAGCTCTGCGGATAGCCCCGAGAGAGCAGCATAGTCGAAATCGGCTGGAATCTTCATTGCCTCGTGGCGACGAAGCTCCTCTGCGGCAGCGGCCTGGCGGTCGGAATATTGCGAGTAAAGCGCCTCGATCTCAGCCTGCAAACGCGCAGGTTCCGGATGTGCCGCAAGCCCGGGCACAAGACCATCCAACACCGACCTGTCATAATCAGGCATAGCCATCAGATCCCAGGCCGAGCGCCGAGCGCCATCCTTGCTGACGGTGATTCCCACCGCTGAGAGCGCTTTCGGGGTGAATTTGGCGCCTGTCAGCAGATCGGTAACCGCCGCCAATGCCTCCATCTTCTCACCAAAGGCCCGCGCCCGCGCCTCGCGAACCGAGCCAATCTCCAGCCCTTTCGGCGTCAGACGCTGATCGGCGTTATCCGCCCGCAAGCTGAGCCGATATTCGGCGCGGGACGTGAACATACGATAAGGTTCAGTCACCCCACGGGTGATCAGATCGTCGATCATCACGCCGATATAGCTGTCGCTGCGCGAAAAATTCACCGATTCCCTGCCCTTCGACGCCCGGGCCGCGTTAAGGCCGGCAACCATGCCCTGGGCCGCAGCCTCCTCATATCCTGTGGTTCCATTGATCTGACCCGCAAGATACAGCCCTTCCAGCGCCTTGACCTCAAGCGACGATTTCAACCCGCGCGGGTCGAGATAGTCATATTCAATCGCATAGCCGGGTTGCAGAATGGCGGCATTCTCAAGTCCGACCATGGTGCGGACATAGGCCTCCTGCACATCTGCGGGCAGCGAGGTCGAAATGCCGTTCGGATAGACGGTGTGATCGTCGAGGCCTTCCGGCTCCAGAAAGACCTGATGGCTGTCTTTATCGGCGAAGCGCACCACCTTATCCTCGATCGAGGGGCAATAGCGCGGACCGACACCGTCGATATGGCCGCCATACATCGCCGAACGGCCAAGATTGTCGCGGATAATCTGATGCGTGGCCCCGGATGTATGGGTGATCCCGCAGGAAATTTGCCTGGCAATCGGCATCTTGTTCATAAAGGACAGCAGAACCGGGTCGTCATCGGCCGGCTGCATCTCCAGCCTTGCCCAGTCAATCGTCCGGCCGTCGAGCCTGGGCGGAGTGCCAGTCTTAAGCCGCCCCGTCTCGAGCCCCAGATCACGGATCTGCTGCGCCAGAGCAACCGAGGCCTTGTCACCCACACGCCCGCCCGAATGGCTTTTGTCACCAATATGGATCAGACCATTCAGAAAGGTTCCGGTCGTCAGTACAACAGCTGAAGCAAGCAATTCGGACCCGTCCGCCAGCCGCAGCCCAATCACGCATGCCTTGTCGATAATGAGACCGGCGGCCTCTCCTTCTACGATCTGCAACTGCGGCTCAGCCGACAGCAACTCCTGCACGGCCTGGCGGTATAGCTTGCGGTCGGCCTGGGTCCGTGGCCCCTGCACCGCAGGGCCTTTGCGCCGGTTCAGAAGTCGGTACTGGATTCCCGCCATATCCCCGGCGCGGCCCATAATCCCGTCCATCGCATCGATTTCGCGGACAAGATGCCCTTTACCAAGGCCGCCAATCGCAGGATTGCAGGACATGACCCCAATCGTATCCGCCCGCATTGTCACCAGCGCTGTCCGGGCACCTATCCGCGCCGCGGCAGCAGCCGCCTCGGCACCCGCATGACCACCCCCAACCACAAGGACATCAAAATGTTTCACGTGAAACACCCTCACTTTCCGATACAGAAGCTGGAGAAGATTTCACCCAGCAACTCTTCGACATCGACGCGGCCAACCAGACTATCCAGCGAGCGCAAAACCTGACGCAGCTCTTCTGCCACGATTTCGGGCAAAAAACCATGGTTCAGCATGTTCAGGACATTGCCAATCGTCCGACTACCCTGCTGCAGCGCGCTGCGATGCCTTTCGCGCACCATGATACCGGCTCCGGCAACTTTTTCCGAGAGCCGCGCGGTAATCTCGCGCAAAAGCGAATCAACACCTTCGCCGGTCAGACCGGACACAGCAAGACCAGGGCCGTCCGCACCAAGATCAGCCTTGCCGTTCAGGGTGATATCACCATCCCGTATCGCGATACCCTGATCGACAACCCCCAGGAACAACCGCAAATCCGCCGCTTCGGCGCGTTGCACCGCCCTGCGAATCCCCTCGCGTTCGACCGGATCCTCGCTTTCGCGCAGCCCGGCAGTGTCCAGCAAGGTCACCGCAAGGCCAGAAAGATCCATCCTGACCTCGATCACATCCCTGGTCGTGCCGGCGATTTCCGAGGTGATCGCAGCCTCCCGCCCCGCCAACCGGTTCAAAAGCGTCGATTTCCCTGCATTGGGCGGACCAATGATCGCCACCTCAAAGCCTTCGCGAATCCGCTCTGCGGCTGAAACGGACGCAGCCTCTTGCTGCAACTGCCCGGCAAGCGTTGTCAGGATCTCCCGCACCTCTGGCGTCACATCAACCGGCACATCCTCATCAGCGAAATCAATCGTCGCCTCGATCAGCGCGGCAGCACGGATCAGCTGGGAACGCCATTGATCAACCTTTTTCCCAATCCCACCCGAGAGCACACGCAGCGCCTGCTTCCGTTGCGATTCGGTCTCGGCATCAATAAGATCCGCGAGGCCCTCTACCTGAGTCAGATCCAGCATCCCGTTATCCAGCGCGCGCCGGGTGAATTCACCGGGCTCCGCCATGCGCGCCAGCCCGGTTTCGCCGATTGCCCGCAGCACCGCATTGACCACAGCCAGACCGCCATGGATCTGGAACTCAACCACCTCTTCGCCGGTAAAGCTGGCCTCGGCCAGAAAGCCCAATACCAGTCCTTGATCCAGATGCTCACCTTGCCACATGATGTTGCGCAAACTGGCAAGGCGCGGCTTTAGAGCCGCGCCTGTCAGAAGCCTGCTTATGGCAAAGGATTCCGGTCCGGAAACCCTGATAACCGCGACGCCGGCTCTGCCGCGGGCTGTCGCGCTGGCATAGATCGTATCGGCCATCGCAACCCCGCTGGCGCCTTATCAGCTACCGATCATCAGGTATTCATCGAATCGAAGAACTCGGAATTCGACTTGGTCTGTTTCAGCTTGCCGATCAGGAATTCGATGGCATCGGTGGTGCCCATCGGGTTCAGGATGCGGCGCAGCACATAGGTCTTTTGCAGATCGGATTTATCGACCAGCAGATCCTCTTTCCGGGTGCCGGATTTGAGAATATCCATCGCCGGGAAGACACGCTTATCGGCCACTTTGCGATCCAGAACCAGTTCCGAGTTGCCGGTGCCTTTGAACTCTTCAAAGATCACCTCGTCCATCCGCGAGCCGGTATCAATCAGGGCCGTCGCGATGATGGTCAGCGAACCACCCTCTTCGATATTCCGCGCCGCGCCGAAGAAGCGCTTCGGGCGTTGCAGCGCATTCGCATCGACACCACCGGTCAGAACCTTGCCCGAGCTCGGCACCACCGTATTGAAGGCGCGGCCCAGACGGGTGATCGAATCAAGCAAGATCACCACATCGCGTTTATGCTCGACCAGCCGCTTGGCTTTCTCGATCACCATCTCGGCAACAGCGACGTGCCGCGTCGCGGGCTCGTCAAAGGTCGAGGACACAACCTCCCCCTTCACCGAACGCTGCATATCGGTAACTTCTTCCGGGCGCTCGTCGATCAAAAGCACGATCAGATAGCATTCCGGGTGGTTCGCCGCGACCGAGCGCGCGATGTTTTGCAACAGAACCGTCTTACCTGTGCGCGGCGGGGCCACGATCAGGGCACGCTGGCCTTTGCCGATCGGCGCCACCAGGTCGATGATCCGGGCCGAACGGTCCTTGATCGTCGGATCCTCGATTTCCATCTTCAGCCGCTCTTCGGGATAAAGCGGCGTCAGGTTGTCGAAATGCACCTTGTGCTTCGCGCGCTCGGGATCGTCGAAATTGATCCGGGTCGATTTCACCAGGCTGAAATAACGCTCATTCTCCGAGGGCGCCTTGATCACGCCTTCGATGGAATCGCCGGTGCGCAGGCTGAACTGACGGATCATCTCGGACGAGACATAGATATCATCGGGGCCGGGCAGGTAATTGGCCTCGGGCGAGCGCAGAAAGCCGAACCCGTCCTGCAACACCTCAAGCACACCGTCGCCGCCGATTTCCCAGCCTTCCTCGGCATGTTCCTTGAGGATCTGGAACATCATCTCGCCCTTGCGCATCGAGGGCGCATTCTCGATCTCCCACTCCTCGGCCATGGCGAGAAGGTCGGCCGGGGTCTTGGCCTTGAGATCGGAAAGGTTAAGGCGTTCTGTCATCATAATCCT
>NZ_QNHG01000002.1:287347-288492 GCF_003290025.1 Pseudogemmobacter bohemicus | reverse complement strand
GGGATAATACCACCATGCCCACCGCACCTGTAGCACGGTCTGGATCAGCGTCTGGAAAAGGGAGGCGTCAGGACCGGACGGCCCCGCATGGCCAGCAGATAGGGGGCCAGAGCTTTTAAGTCAATCTTTCTCAGCAGGAAAGCGCAGCCAGAGGCGAAAGGCGCCCATCTGGTCCGGGACCTGCCCGCTTTCATAATATCTTTAAGAAAAAGAAATGAAGATTGATGATGTAGTATGCCCTGAGGATATCAGGAAAGGCGGGTTCCGGCAGCGCTTCTCCCGGAGTTCTCCACCTGTGGACAGAAGCGGGAAAGCTGAGAATAAAAGGCATGGTATTTTGATTTATCTAATTATATCATGTTCTTATGATATCATTTCAGACCATCGCCCTGTGGAGGATAAATGTCACAGCCTGGTGACAGCGGCAAATCCGGCTGGTGGTGGAAAACTGCATCCGCATCTGGATAACCGCAGCCGGCAGGACAGAGCTTTTCGCGGATAATCCGACACGGCTGGTCAGACCGGGGATAACCCGCCGATTCCTCCCCCGAACAAAACAGGATTTTCCACAAAGTGCCCTCAGATTTCCCCGGCGATCACGGTGACAGAAAAAAGCCGCCTCTGGTGCTGGCCTCGGCGTCAGAGACCAGAATCGCGATGCTGACGGCGGCTGGACTCGCATTCGACAGTCAGCCTGCGCGGGTTGACGAGGAGACCATTCGCCGCGCGCTGGAGGCCGAGTCGGCAAAGCCCCGTGATATTGCCGATGTGCTGGCCGAAACCAAAGCGCTGAAAATCTCGGGAAAGCGGCCCGACGCACTGGTGATCGGATCGGATCAGGTGCTGGAGCTTGACGGACAGATCTTCGCCAAGCCCGAAAACCCGGACCATGCCCGCGATCAGCTGATGGCCCTGCGCGGCAAGACCCATCGTCTGCTGTCGGCGGTGGTGGTCTGCCGCGCCGGTGAACCGCTCTGGCGTCATATGGGTGAGGCCAGGCTGACCATGCGCGACTTCTCAGAGCCCTGGCTTGACCACTATATTCCGCGCAACTGGGAGAAAATCCGCCATTCCGTCGGCGGATACCGGCTTGAAGAGGAAGGCATTCGGCTGTTCTCCTCGATTCAGGGCGATCATTTCACCCC
>NZ_QNHG01000002.1:231268-285884 GCF_003290025.1 Pseudogemmobacter bohemicus | reverse complement strand
AGGTTCACGATTCTGGGCCTGCCACTGCTGCCATTGCTGAACTGGCTTTCGCTGAGAGGGGATATTCCCGCATGACTGACCATCCGCGCATCCCGCTGGCCGGTGTGATCGGCCACCCGATTGCGCATAGCCGCAGCCCGGCGCTGCATGGCTACTGGCTGAAACGCTATGGCCTGGCGGGACATTATATCCCGATGGATGTGGCACCCCAGGATCTGCAGCATGTGCTGCGTACCCTGCCGCAAATGGGGTTTGTCGGCGCCAATATCACCATCCCGCACAAAGAGGCGATCCTGAAGATCGCCGATATCATCACCGACCGCGCGGCGCTGATCGGGGCGGCCAATACATTGATCTTCCGCAAGGATGGCAAGATTCACGCCGATAATACCGACGGTTCGGGCTTTATCGCCAATCTGCGCCAGAATGCCTCCTGGTGGGAGCCCTCAGCCGGTCCCGCCGCCGTGCTGGGCGCTGGTGGGGCTGCGCGGGCGGTCGTTGCCGCACTGATCGAGGTCGGCGCGCCCGAGATCCGCATCGTCAACCGCACCCGCCCCCGGGCCGAGGCGATGCGCTCGGATTTCGGCGCCAAGGTTGTGGTCTGGGACTGGACCCATGTGGGTGAAATGATCGAGGATTGCGCGACGCTGGTGAACACCACCTCGCTTGGCATGACCGGCAAGCCGGATCTGGTCGTCGATCTGGACCGGATCAACCCGCGCTGTCTTGTCACCGATATCGTCTATGCACCGCTGAAAACCAATCTGCTGATCGAGGCCGAAGAGCGCGGCTGCACCGTGGTCGACGGGCTGGGGATGCTGCTTCACCAGGCGGTGCCGGGGTTCGAGCGCTGGTTCGGGAAACGCCCGGTGGTGGATGAGGAAACCCGTCTCGCGGTCTTACAGGCATGAAGGCTTTCCGTCTCGGCCTGACCGGCTCCATCGGCATGGGAAAATCGACCACGACTGCGATGTTTTCTGCAGCCGGGATCCCGGTCTGGGATGCCGATGCCGCCGTGCACCGCCTTTATGCGCCGGGCGGTAAAGGGGCCGCAGCTTTGGCCAATGCCTTTCCCGAGGCGGTCTCGGATAAGGGTGTTTCCCGTGAAACACTCAAATCCCTGCTGTCGGCTGATCCGTCGCGGCTTGCCGGGCTGGAAAGCCTGATCCACCCGCTGGTTGCCGATGACCGCGCCCAATTCCTGACCTCTGCTGCCAGCGATATCGTGCTGCTGGATGTGCCGCTTCTGTTTGAAAAAGGCATTGACGCGGAATGTGATGCAACACTTCTGGTTACTGCACCGCCGGGCCTGCAACGCGCCCGGGTCCTCGCCCGCCCGGGCATGACAGAGGCTCAGCTCGACCTGATCCTGTCGCGCCAGATGCCAGATCACGAGAAACGCGCCCGTGCCACCCATATCGTCGAGACCCTGTCAATCGACAGCACCCGCGCCTATGTACTGGCGCTGATCGTGCATCTGCGCGAAGGAATGGCGGCGGAAAATGCGTGAAATCGTCCTTGATACCGAGACTACCGGTTTTGACCCCGAACAGGGCGACCGTATTGTCGAAATCGGCGGGGTGGAGCTGTTCAACCACCTCCCCACCGGTAAGGTCTATCACCAATATATCAACCCCGAACGCGATATGCCGCAGGGCGCTTTCGAGGTGCACGGGCTGAGCACAGAATTCCTCAGCGACAAGCCTGTCTTCGCGCGGATCGGCCAGGACTTTGTCGATTTCGTCGGTGACGCGAAACTGGTGATCCATAACGCCGCTTTCGACATGAAATTCCTGAATTATGAGCTGAAACGAATGGGTCTGGGTGAGATCCCCTGGGCCAGGGCCATCGACACGCTGGCAATGGCGCGGCAGCGCTTTCCGGGATCGCCCGCCTCGCTCGATGCGCTTTGCCGGCGTTTCGGCGTCGACAATTCCCGGCGCGAGAAACATGGCGCGCTGCTCGACAGTGAAATCCTAGCAGAAGTCTATCTGGAGCTGGTCGGCGGGCGGCAGCCCGATCTGGTGCTGGCGCCGACCCGCGTGGGCAGTCCGGCCGGCGGCGCTCAGATCAGCGATGACTGGCGCCCCCGCCCGCGCGCAAATGCGCTGTCGCCCCGGATCAGCGAGGCGGAACTGGCCGCACATGAGGCTTTCATCGCGAAACTGGGCGAGGCCGCGATCTGGCGCAAACGCAGCTGAGCCCGGCAATCCGGGCATTTTCAGGACTATTCCCTAAAAAACAGCACTTTAAGGCGTTCTTCATTCCGACCTGACATCCTGGCCCCGGGTGAGTGGAAAGGGTGACGGGATGGCCGGGCAAGGCAATGCTCAGCCAGTCATCATCAAAAGGAAGAAAGTTATCTCGGGTGGCGGCCATCATGGCGGCGCCTGGAAGGTTGCCTATGCGGATTTCGTAACCGCAATGATGGCGTTTTTCCTGCTGATGTGGCTGCTGAATGCGACGACAGAGAAACAACGCAAGGGGCTGTCGGATTATTTCAATCCGTCGATCCCGCTCAGCCCGGTTTCGGGTGGCGGTGATGGCACGCTGGGCGGCGAATCGATTTTTTCCGAGGAAGAGCGGGTTGCCAATGGCAGCGGCGGCCTTGCCAGCCAGGCCGGCTCTGGCAAGGCAGAGGAAAAGGCCCAGGCCGAGGCGATGAAAACCGTTGAAGAGGCACTGTTTGACCGTGGCGGTGAAAGCCGCACCATGGAACAGCTGATGCGCCATGTCGTCACCCGGGTGACCGATGAAGGCCTGGTGATCGAGCTTTTCGACCTCGATGATGCGACCCTGTTCAAGGGCAACACGGTCGAGCCGCAACAGGTGACCATACGTCTTGCCGGAATGCTGGCCGAGGTGCTCAATCTGACCGCCAATGGCCTCGCGGTGAATGGCTATGTGCAAAGCTATCCCGTTACTCTGGTTGAAAATCCCGGCTGGGAACTGACCGCCGGCCGTGCCCGTGCGATGCGCAGCCTCTTGCAGGAATCCGGCATTCCGGCGACCCGCTTCAGCCGGATCGGCGGCTTTGCCGACCGCAAGCCTGCCGTGGCCGATCCTGCCGCGCGGCGCAACAACCGGATCGAAATCGTCCTTTTGCGTACGGACAGATAGCCCGAACGGGTAATCGCTACAATTTTATCTGTTAGCGGAAAATTCAGCCCTGGCGGTCAAGTCTGTCGCAAGCTCATTCAGAAGAAAGGTGCGACTGATGACGATTTCTTCCGCGCTCAATGCCGGCGTAGCCGGGCTCAGCGCCAATGCGACCAGGCTTGCTACCATCTCCGATAATATCGCGAATTCAGGCACTTTCGGCTATAAGCGTGCCCATGCTGAATTCTCCAGCATGGTGATCACGAATAATCGCGGCTCCGGCACCTATTCGGCGGGTGGGGTTCGGGCTTCGACCATGCGCCTGATCGAGGAGCGCGGCGGCCTTGTCGGTACCTCGCATCCGCTGGATATCGCGGTTTCCGGGCGGGGCATGCTGCCGGTGATCAATGAGGTGTCGCTGGGCACCAATTCGGTTGACCGGGCGCTGCTTATGACCACGACCGGCTCGTTCCGGACCGATGCGAACGGCGTGCTGAAAACCGAATCCGGCCTGGTTCTTATGGGCTGGCCGGCAACTTCGGATGGTTCGATCCCGGTTTTCCCGCGCGATACCATCGCGGGGCTGGTGCCGGTCGTGATCAATGCGAACCAGACCGCCGGCGACCCGACGACCCAGATCACCGCCGGGGTGAACCTTCCCGCCACGGGGACCGAGGCCGGTGCCACCGGCGATCCCCTGCCCTTCGCGATCGAATATTTCGGCAATCTTGGCACATCGGAATCGCTTGATTTCACTTTCACGCCGACGGTGCCGGCGACAGGCAGCGCGCCCTCGAACACCTGGACCATGGTGATCCGCGATTCGGCCAGCAACAATGGGATCATCGGGGAATATGTTCTGACATTTGATGATTCCCGCGCCGCTGGTGGTACGCTGGCGACCGTTGCAGCGGTTCCGGCGGTTCCTGCCTGGCCGGCTTATGACGGGGCTACCGGAACCCTGCCGTTGACCGTGGCCGGCGGCCCGATGAGTGTTGCCATCGGTCGTGTCGGTGATCCGAATGGTCTGACCCAGCTTTCCGATGATTTTGCACCGGTGCAGATCACCAAAGATGGCTCTCCGGTCGGCAATCTCACCACGGTCGAGATCAATCAGAACGGTTATATCATCGCGACCTATGATACCGGGTTCAACCGTGTGCTCTACCAGATCCCGCTGGTCGATGTGCCCAATCCCAATGGGCTGATCTCGCTGCACAACCAGACCTATCAGGTCTCGCCGCAATCGGGATCCTTCTTCCTCTGGGATGCCGGTGATGGTCCGACCGGCTCGGTCGAGGGCTATGCGCGTGAAGGCTCCACCACCGATGTCGCGGCCGAGCTGACCTCGCTGATCCAGACGCAGCGTGCCTATTCCTCGAACGCCAAGGTCATCCAGACCGTCGATGAAATGCTGCAGGAAACCACCAATATCAAACGGTAAGGCAAAATGAGCATCACCTCGGCCCTTAATTCCGCGCTGACCGGACTGACCGCCACCTCGCGCCAGGCCGACGCGGTGTCCTCCAATGTCGCCAATGCCACGACACCGGGCTATGCGCGCCGCTCGGTCTCCCTTTCCGCGCTGAGCCTTGGCGGCTCAGGCCAGGGTGTGCGGGTGGTCGGCATCACCCGCCATGCCGATCTCTATCTGATCAATGACCGGCGCGGCGCCCAGGCAGCGGCCGGCGAAAGCGCGACGAAAGCCGGCTTTCTCAGCCGGCTGGAATCGATCATCGGCACGACCGAGACGCTGGGATCTCTTGTGTCGCGCGTGAATACGCTGGACGCGACCCTGCTCGAAGCGGCGAGCCACCCCGAATCCGAGGCACGCCTCAGCGCAGCGGTCACAGCGGCGAGGGCCCTTGCCACCGGGTTGAACGATGCAAGCGATGCGGTTCAGGCCGAGCGCCTCAAGGCGGAAAAAGCCATCGCGTCTGCGGTGGAAAGCCTGAATTCCAGCCTGCAGCAGGTTCAGGAGCTGAATCGGATGATCGCCAGCCATAGCGGGTCCGGTCGGGATGCTTCTGCATTGATGGATCAGCGCCAGCAGGTGATCGACAGCATAGCCAGTATCGTTCCGGTCAAAGAAATGGCGCGGGATGGCAATCAGGTGGCGCTGATCACCGCCGGGGGGGCGGTTCTCCTTGACAGCAGCGCCCCAACCATCGGCTTTACCGAGGTTAATACAATCGTTCCCGAAATGACCCAGGCGAGTGGCGGCCTCTACGGGCTGACAATCAACGGCAAGCCAATGGCCACTTCGGGCAGTGCAAGCATGATCCTCGGGGGCGAACTCGGCGCATTGTTCGCGGTGCGCGATGAACTGGCCGTCGAAGGTCAGGCCATGCTCGATGCCATGGCGCGCGACCTGGTTGAAAGGTTCAGCGCTGCAGGTCTCGACCCCACTCTGATCGCCGGCGCACCGGGCCTCTTTACCGATGGTGGCCTTGCTTTTGACCCGGCGGATGAGATCGGTCTGGCCTCGCGCATCACGCTGAATGCCGCCGTCGATCCCAGACAGGGCGGAGATGTCTCAAAACTGCGGGACGGCCTTGGTGCTGTTACGACGGGTCCTGTTGGCAATTCCACCTTGCTCAATGCACTTTCCTCGGCAGTCAATTCGAGCCGCACGATTGCGTCGCCGATTCCGGGCGGGACCAGAAGTCTTGCCGGCCTGGCCTCGGCGATCCTGTCCCGGACCTCGTCCCAGCGCGTCACGCAGGAGACAGAGCAGACCTATACTGCCGCCAGATATACCGCGCTTTCCGATATCGAGGCGGCCTCCGGCGTCAATACTGATGAGGAACTCCAGTCATTGCTGGTGATCGAAAAGAACTACGCCGCCAATGCGCGGGTCATTCAGGTCGTGGATGAAATGATCAAAACTCTGCTGGGACTTTGACCATGGAACGCATCAGTTCAAACCCCTTTCTGACACCGGCGCTTCTCAGACAATCTGCTGAACTTCGGGCCGGTCTGCAAAAGGCAACGCAGGAAATGACCACGGGCAGGCTCACTGATCAGGGTAAAGCTTTGCGCGGTGATTTCTCTGCCCTGGCGGCCACAGACCACGCGCTCGCGCGGCTGTCGGGTTTCGCTGCGGCCACGACCGAGCTCACATTGATGGGTGAGACAATGCAGCGCGCGCTCACCGTCATCTCCGACGCGGCGACCGAACTCGGTACCAACCTTTTGCGTACAACCAGTGGCGCGACTGCGGCGCAGCTTTCGGCCATCACCTCTACGGGGTCGCGGGACTTCAACACCGCCATCACCGCGCTGAACACCCGTCTCGCGGATAAATCGGTCTTTGGCGGGGACGCATCTGATCGTTCGGCCCTCCCCGACGCCGAGACCATCCTTGCGGCGCTTGAGGTGTCCATCGCCGGTGTTACGGATGTCGAGGATCTGTCCGACCAGATTGACGCCTGGTTCAGCGGCAGCACAGGTTACGAGGCTCTTTACTCGGGAGGGCAGGCGCGCGCCGGGCTCACAGTGGCGCCAGGGGAAATGGCGACACTTCCCTTCACTGCGCTTGATCCGGCCATTCGCGATACTCTGGCAGGCATAGCAAAGGTTGCGCTGCTTGACCGTGGGCTGCTGGATGGCGACCACACTGCACGTTCTGCCCTGGCGTTGACTGCTGGACAGGATCTTTTCAGCTCGTCGGAGGCGCGGACCGTTCTCTCGGGGCGGATCGGAACGGTCGAACAGCAGCTATCACAGGCACAAAGCCGGAATTCTGCAGAAAAATCAGCGCTTTCTCTGGCTCGCAACAGCCTGACCGAGGCCGATCCCTATGAGGCATCTGTGCGACTGAAAGATATCGAGGGCAGGCTGGATGCCTTTTACGCCATCACCAGCCGTCTGTCGCAACTTAGCCTGACGGGATATCTTCGGTGAGACTGTCCCCGCTTCTCCGCACGTTCTTTAACGGGCTGGCACTGCTGACCCTCATTCTCACGATTTCCGCCCCTGCGATGGCTCAGCCGGTACGCATAAAGGACCTTGTCGAGATTGATGGGGTCAGGGGCAATGATCTGGTTGGCTATGGCCTGGTTGTGGGCCTGAACGGAACCGGCGACGGCATAAGGAATTCGCCCTTTACCGAAGAGATCATGGCCAACCTGCTGGAGCGACTGGGCGTCAATGTCGTTGGTGAGGCGTCGCGCCCAAAAAACGTTGCAGCCGTCTTTGTGACAGCGACTTTGCCTCCCTTTTCCAGGGCGGGGGCCCGGATTGATGTAACCGTTTCTGCCATTGGCGATGCGAAAAGCCTGCTGGGCGGGACGCTGGTGATGACACCTCTGAACGGCGCCGATGGGCAGATTTACGCTGTGGCGCAGGGAACGATTATTGCTGGGGGCATATCGGCAGAGGGGAACGCGGCGCGGGTCGTTCAGGGAGTGCCGACTGCCGGTACGATTCCCTCCGGCGCGCGGGTGGAGCGTGAGGTTTCTTTCGATTTCAACCAGGTCTCTGTACTGCGCCTAGCGCTGAAATCGGCAGATTTCACCACTGCCGCCAGGATCGAACGGGCAATCAACCAGGAGTTCGGTTCGCGTTCGGCAACCATGCTGGATGGCGGTACGGTTGCCCTTGACCTTAGCCGGATTGGCGGTGGCTCCCCTGCCCATGCCATCGCGCGGATCGAGAGCATCCGGATTGATCCGGCGACCAGGGCGCGGGTGGTGGTCGATCAGCGCTCGGGTACAATCGTCATCGGGGCCGATGTCCGCATCAGCCGTGTCGCAGTGGCGCAAGGAAATCTCACCCTGCGCGTCGAGGAATATCCGATTGCGATCCAGCCCAACCCCTTTGCCGAAGGTGAGACGGTCGTGGTGCCAAGAAGCAATGCCGAGATTACCACCGATGGAACCAGCCTTGCAGAGGTGCCCGGTGGCACCAGCCTGTCAGAAGTGATCGCCGGGCTGAACGCTCTTGGGGTGCAACCGCATGATATGATCGACATTCTCAAGAGCATCCATGCCGCAGGGGCCTTGCATGCGGAATTAGTCATTCAGTAGAAAGATATTCGATATTACTCATAATTTTTCTCAAAACTATGAGTTTCACAACAGAATAATACTGACCTATGGTCCGCGCGAACCACGGATAGCGGACAAATGCAGAGTTTCATCCTTCCCGCCTCGCCTGCGCTCGCCGTATTGGAAGCTGCCGCACAAGCGCGGATCCTCGTGCTGGACGGTGCGATGGGCACCCAGATCCAGGGCCTCGGGCTTTCTGAAGATGACTATACCGGTCACGGCTCCGGCGGCGCCTGTCGGCATCATTCCGATCATCCGCAAAAGGGCAACAATGACCTTCTGATCCTGACCCAGCCAGAGGCAATTGAAGAGATCCATTTCAATTACGCTATGGCGGGCGCGGATATCGTCGAGACGAATACCTTTTCAGCGACAACCATTGCCCAGGCCGATTATGCCCTGGAATCTGCGGTCGATGATCTCAATACCGAAGGCGCCCGCATCGTCCGGCGCGCGCTGGATCGGGCAACGGCCATTGATGGCAAGCCTCGCTTTGTCGCCGGCGCGGTCGGGCCGACCAACCGCACCGCCTCGATCAGCCCCGATGTCAACAATCCCGGATACCGCGCCGTCACATTCGATGACCTGCACAAGGCTTATGCCCAACAGATCCGGGGCCTCATCCGGGGTGGCGCCGATATCATCCTGATCGAGACGATCTTCGATACGCTGAACGCCAAGGCCGCGATCTTTGCCTGCCTCAGCGCCTTTGCCGAACAGGGTAAGCGCTTGCCGGTGATGATCTCCGGCACCATCACCGATGCTTCCGGCCGCACGCTGTCCGGCCAGACCCCGACCGCCTTCTGGCATTCGGTGCGTCATGCGAAACCCTTTACCATCGGGCTGAACTGTGCGCTTGGCGCCAGCGCGATGCGGCCGCATCTTGCTGAGCTTTCCATCGTGGCCGAGACCTATACCTGCGCTTATCCCAATGCCGGGTTGCCCAATGCCTTTGGCCAATATGACGAGGGCCCCGGGGAAACCGCCGCCCAGATCGCGACTTTCGCCCGTGACGGCCTTGTCAATGTGGTCGGTGGCTGCTGCGGCACCACGCCCGACCATATCCGCGCGATTGCCGAAGCCGTCAAAGGCCACAAACCGCGCGAGGTCCGGAAATGAACCGCTATCTTCGTCTCTCGGGGCTGGAGCCTTTCGTCCTCACCCCCGATATTCCCTTTGTGAATGTCGGAGAGCGCACCAACGTCACCGGCTCGGCCAAATTCCGCAAACTGATCACCAATCGCGACTATGCGGCGGCGCTGGATGTGGCGCGCGATCAGGTCGAAAACGGCGCCCAGGTCATCGACATCAACATGGATGAGGGCCTGATCGACTCCAAAGCCGCGATGGTCGAATTCCTCAACCTCGTCGCGTCCGAGCCCGATATCGCCCGCGTTCCGGTGATGATCGACAGCTCGAAATGGGAGGTTATCGAGGCCGGGCTGAAATGCGTCCAGGGCAAACCGATCGTCAATTCGATCAGCCTGAAAGAGGGCGAAGACCAGTTCCGCCACCACGCCGGCCTTTGCCTCGCTTACGGCGCCGCCGTGGTGGTGATGGCCTTTGACGAAACCGGCCAGGCCGACACCTTCCAGCGCAAGACCGAGATTTGTGCCCGCGCCTACCGCATCCTGACCGAGGAAATTGGCTTCCCGCCGGAAGATATCATCTTTGATCCGAACGTTTTCGCGGTCGCCACCGGCATAGAGGAACACAATAATTACGGCGTTGATTTCATCGAGGCGACGCGCTGGATCCGCCAGAACCTGCCGCATTGTCATATCTCGGGCGGCGTTTCCAACCTCTCGTTCAGTTTCCGCGGCAATGAGCCGGTGCGCGAAGCGATGCACTGCGTCTTTCTTTACCACGCGATCCAGGCCGGCATGGATATGGGCATCGTCAATGCGGGCCAGCTGGCGGTCTATGACCAGATCGAGGCCGAGTTGCGTGAGGCCTGCGAGGATGTTGTCCTCAACCGCCGCGACGACGCGACCGAGCGGATGCTGGAAATCGCGGAAAAATTCCGGGGCGGCGCGCGCGAGGAGAAGGTTCGCGATCTGAAATGGCGCGAATGGCCGGTGGAAAAACGTCTCGCACATGCGCTCGTAAACGGGATCACCGAATTTATCGAAGAGGATACCGAGGTCGCGCGCCAGCAGGCAGAGCGCCCGCTGCATGTGATTGAAGGCCCGTTGATGGCGGGAATGAATGTGGTTGGCGACCTTTTCGGCGCCGGCAAGATGTTCCTGCCGCAGGTGGTGAAATCGGCGCGGGTGATGAAACAGGCGGTCGCCGTCCTCCTCCCCTATATGGAGGAGGAAAAGGCCGCGCAGGGGGGCTCCGTTCGTCAGGCCGCCGGCAAGGTGCTGATGGCAACGGTGAAGGGCGATGTGCATGACATCGGCAAGAACATTGTCGGCGTCGTGCTGGCCTGCAACAATTACGAGATCATCGACCTTGGCGTCATGGTGCCGCCGCAGAAAATTCTTGAGGTGGCAAAGGAACAACAGGTTGATGTCATTGGGCTTTCCGGCCTGATTACCCCCAGCCTTGATGAGATGGTGCATCTGGCATCCGAGATGGAGCGCGAGGGGTTCAACATCCCGCTGCTGATCGGTGGTGCCACGACCTCCAAGGTGCACACGGCGGTGAAAATCGCGCCACGCTACCATAAGGGCCAGGCGATCTATGTGCTGGATGCCAGCCGCGCGGTTGGCGTGGTCAGCCAGCTTTTGAGCGAGACGCAGAAGGATCCCTATATCGCCTCGATCCAGGCCGAATATGTCGAAGTGGCCGAGCGTCACGAGCGCGCCGAACTGGCGAAAAAGCGGCTGCCGCTGGAGGCCGCCCGCGCCAATGCGTTCAAAATCGACTGGACCGGCTATACGCCCCCTGCCCCGGGGTTCACCGGCCCAAGGGTGATCGAAGACTGGGATCTTGCGGAAATCGCGCGCTATATCGACTGGACGCCCTTCTTCCAGACATGGGAGCTGAAAGGCGTTTATCCCCGCATTCTGGAGGACGAAAAGCAGGGCGAAGCCGCGCGCCAGCTGTTTGCTGACGCCCAGGCGATGTTGCAGCGGATCATCGCCGAGCAATGGTTCCGCCCGCGCGCAGTGGTCGGTTTCTGGCCGGCCAATGCCATTGGCGACGATATCCGGCTCTATACCGGCGATGACCGCGCCGGGACGCTTGCGATGCTGCACACGCTCCGCCAGCAGACGACCAAGCGCGATGGCCGCCCGAATGTGGCGCTGTCGGATTTCGTCGCGCCCGAAGGTACGCCCGACTATGTAGGCGGTTTCGTGGTAACGGCCGGCCCCGAAGAGTCTGAAATCGCCGCGCGATATGAACGCGCCAATGACGATTACGGCTCGATCATGGTCAAGGCGCTGGCCGACCGCTATGCTGAGGCCATGGCCGAAATGCTGCATGAACGTGTCCGCAAAACCCTTTGGGGTTATGGCGCGGCTGAGGCTTTCCAGCCGCATGAGCTGATCGGCGAGCCCTATGACGGCATCCGCCCTGCCCCCGGCTATCCGGCGCAGCCCGATCATACCGAGAAACTCACCCTGTTCCGCCTGCTTGATGCCGAAGCGAATACCGGCGTCACGCTGACGGAAAGCATGGCGATGTGGCCGGGTTCTTCGGTCTCGGGCCTCTATATCGGCCATCCGTCCAGCTATTACTTCGGTGTGGCGAGGGTGGAGCGCGACCAGGTGCTGGATTACGCTGCCCGCAAAGGCATGGACCTCGCCGAGGCTGAGCGCTGGCTGGCGCCGATCCTCAATTATACGCCGGATAATGGGGCAAAGCTGGCAGCGGAATAGGCCCGATCTTGACCAGGGGTCAGGCATCGGCTAGCCCCCCTGCCGACCCCATTCAAACGGAGCGCCCCGATGGCCAACCCCTCCCTCCTGATCCTTGCCGGTGACGGCATCGGCCCCGAAGTCATGGATGAGGTGAAAAAAGTCATCTCCTGGATGGGCTCGGCCCGCGGCATCCATTTCGATGTGTCCGAGGATCTGGTCGGCGGCTGCGCCTATGACGCCCACGGCACGCCGCTGACCGACGCCACCATGGCGAAGGCGCAAGAGGTGGACGCGGTTCTCCTTGGCGCCGTGGGTGGCCCGAAATATGACAAGCTCGACTTCAGCGTGAAGCCCGAGCGCGGCTTGCTGCGTCTGCGCAAGGAAATGGATCTGTTTTCCAACCTGCGCCCGGCACAATGCTTTGACGCGCTGGCCGATTTCTCGTCGCTGAAACGCGATGTGGTGGCCGGCCTCGACATCATGATCGTGCGCGAGCTGACGAGCGGTGTCTATTTCGGCGAGCCGCGCGGCATCTTCAAGGAAGGCAATGAGCGCGTCGGCATCAACACGCAGCGCTATACCGAATCCGAGATCGCCCGTGTCGCGAAATCGGCGTTTGAGCTGGCCCGGCGCCGCAACAACAAGGTCTGCTCGATGGAGAAGGCCAATGTGATGGAATCCGGCATCCTGTGGCGTGATGTTGTCACCGAGGTGCATCAGCGCGATTACCAGGATGTTGAGCTCAGCCATATGTATGCCGATGCCGGCGCCATGCAGCTGACCCGCTGGCCGAAGCAGTTCGACGTGATCGTGACCGACAACCTGTTCGGCGACCTGCTGTCGGATCTCGCCGCGATGCTGACCGGCTCGCTTGGCATGCTGCCTTCGGCCAGCCTTGGCGCGCCGATGGCGAATGGCCGTCCGAAAGCGATGTACGAACCCGTTCACGGCTCGGCCCCCGATATCGCGGGCCAGGGCAAGGCGAACCCGATTGCCTGCATCCTCAGCTTTGCCATGGCGCTGCGCTACAGCTTTGACATGGGAGATGAGGCTGCCCGCGTCGAAAAGGCGGTCGAAAAGGTGCTGGCCGATGGTCTGCGCACCGCCGATCTGCTTGGTCCGGAGGGCGGCTCGCCCATCGGCACCGCCGCTATGGGCGATGCTATCATCGCCGCGCTGAACGAGACGCTCTGACCTCAGGGACAGACAAAAATCGGCCTGTTGCCAGGGCACCCCTGATTGGTGTATATTAAACACCAATCAGGGAGTCCCAGACGCGACATGTCCTATACCTACCGCCATCCCCGTCCCAGCATCACCACCGATATCCTGATCTTCTCGATCCGGGAGCGAAAGCTGCAGGTCCTGCTGATCCAGCGCAAGGGAGAACCCTTCGCCGGTGCCTGGGCTATCCCGGGCGGCTTTATCCGCATGGATGAAGACCTGGTGGATGGTGCGCTTCGTGAGTTGCAGGAGGAGGCCGGGGTCACCGATGTGCCGCTGGTCCAGTTCCGCACCTATGGCCGGCCCGGCCGCGATCCGCGCGACCGGGTGGTGACGGTGGCGTTCATGGCGCTGATCCCTTCGGGCCATATCGTCGCGCGCGCCGCTTCGGATGCGTCGGATGCGCAATGGTTTCCGCTGACCGATCTGCCCGCGCTGGCCTTTGACCATGCCGAGATCCTCGCCGATGCCCGTCAGCGTCTGGCCGAGGATGTCACCGTCTCGGTCCAGCGGACAGGGCGCGTCGCCTTCGACTTCCTGCCCGCCGAATTCTCGCTTTCCCAGGCGCAAAGCGTGTTCGAGATCCTGCGCGGCGAAGAACTGGACAAGCGCAATTTCCGCAAATGGCTGCTGTCGACCTGGTCGATCGAGGAAACCGGCGGGCAGACTTCGGGCACCGGCCATCGGCCGGCGGCGCTCTATCGGCTGACGCCCGGCACGGATGCCAAAGACCTGCCGGGCTGAGCCGCGATGAAGGATCTGCGCGCGGCCCATCACGTCTTTCTGTCTTACGCGCGCGAGGATCTTGCGCTGGCCCGCCGCCTGGCGGCAGCGCTTGAGGCCGGCGGCCGGACTGTCGCGATGGATGTCACCGATATCGCCCCCGGGGATGACTGGCAGGCGCAGCTTGACAGGCTGCTGCGCGGCGCGGCCAAGCTGGTTTTTCTGGCGACGCCAGCCTCGGCCGGTTCGCCTGCCTGCCAGCAGGAGCTGTCCGCCGCGCTGTCCGCCGGCAAGCCGGTGCTTCTGGTGATGACCGGCCAGATGAAAAGCGCTGATCTGCCGACGGCGGTGCAGCATTTGCATTACATCCGCCTCTCGGGCGAGGATCCCGGGCCGATCCTGCCGGTGCTGATGGCCGCGATTGATCTCGACCTTGAATGGGAGCGCCGCAAGGCGGCTTTTCTGGCCCGTGCGGCCGAAAAAGGCGCACTCTTCCATTCCCGGGCCGAGCTGAGATCTGCCGAGACCTGGGCCATGTACCGTCCGGATGGCGCGGCGCCGGTTCCCGAGGCGATCCTGCATCTGATCGCGCGCAGCCGCGCGAGGCGCAACCGGCGGGGCTTTGGGCTTTTCGCCGTGGCGGGTCTGGCGGTGGTGACCCTGGCTGCGCTGGCCAGCTATTCCTGGTGGCAAAGCGAAAGGGCGCGTGCCGCCCTGACCGACAGCCAGCGCCGTGAGGCGCAGCTGAGCGTCGAGCCGGCGCTGCGCCTGTCCCGCGACGGCTGGACCTTTGAGGCGCTGGATCAGCTGCGCGGCATCCTCGCGGTTTTCCCCGAAGCCGGGCTGCCATCCTCGATCCTCGCTCCGGCCGAAGAGATCATCCATCGCGCCGAGGCTGAGACCGCTTTCCCGGTGCCGGTTGGTGCCCAGGTCTTTCCCGGCAAAGACGGCGCCTGGATTCTCGAAAGACGCCCGGCCGGCTGGCGGCTGTCGCTGCTGCGTCCCGATGGAAGCACGACCAGCTCCGAGATCCATTTCGGGTCAACCATGGTGGCCTTCGCCGATTTCGCCGATGGGCCGCGCGCGATCCTCGCCAATGGCACCAGCCAGCAGTTTGAGCTGGAGCCAAAATTCCGGACGGTCGGCGAGCCCGAGCCGCTGCCCGAGACTATATTGGCCGATCTCTGCTGGGCCAATGAGGCGACGGCCCTGTTTGCCTATGCCTGCGACAATGCGCTTTCCGATGTGGCGATCAACGGCTTCCTCAACCGGCGCGGTGAATATGTCCAGCTGGTTGCGCCGGTTGCCGCGCTGCCGGAATCCGGCCGCGCCGCCTGTCTGGCCGATGATGGCGGGCTTGAGCCGCTGGTCACGCTGGGTGCGCAGGAGATCAGCGGAGACGACAGCCTCTACCCCGAAGGGTGCCGTGCCTATCCCGACCAGGATCTGGTGATCACCGCCGCCTGGGGGCCGCCTGGCACGGGTGGCCAGCGGTCGAATTTCGATCTGGTTCTGGTGCGGGCGCCAGAGGGCTCTGACCGGATTGCCTGCATTGATGTCGGCTATTGGCAGGATGTCGATGTCTCTCGCAGCGAGGATGGCAGTAGCCTCGAATTCGTGCTGACCGACCTTACCGAGATCCGCCAGGTTGAAATCTCGCCGAATTATGACTTCGGAACCGTCGATCCGTCTTCCTGTGACGAGTTGCGCGACAGCATGGAGCAGCCTGCGATAAAAATGCCGGCCACGCCACGTTTTGTCCGGCGCTTTGTGGCGGACGGGTTGCCCGATGGGCGGCAGGACGAGATCCTGATGGCCTATATGCCAGACCGCAATGAAATCCGCCTGATCCGGACCCGAACACTGGAAACGGAGTGGAGTGAAATTTCCGAACCCGAACCTGAAGAGCGCCAGACCCTGCTGACCGCACAGGCGGCGCAGGACCGCACGGTTTGTTCGCCGATGTTTCACGAGGCATCCGAGGGGCCGGTGACGCTGACCCTTGGCCCAATGACATTTCAGATGAGTTTCGATGGTGGCGCCGCCGAACTGGAGGGCACGGCTGTCGGGAGCAAGCCGCTGGGTCTGCGCCAGATTATTCCGGGCTATCATCTTCAGCTTTGCATGGCGCTGTCGCCGGATGGCAGGCGGCTTGCCCTGGTCGAAGGCGGGGGCATCAGTGTCTTTGCGGTTGAGGATGGCGTGATGCGCCCGCTCTGGTCGCAGCCCGCAGGCACGATGCGCGCGGCGCTGTTTCTGGATGACAACCGCCTGGTGACGGGCAATGCAAACAGTCTCCAGCTCTGGACCACGGTGGAGGGCACCGACTGGCAGCCGCGCACGCTTATGACATCGCCTGTCGCGGTCGAGGGCTTCAGCCTCTCGCCGTCGGGCAGGCGGCTGGTGGCGCTGCTGGATGTGGCTGACTCCCCGGATGTCCTGGTGGTGATCGACCTGAGCGATGGCAGCGTGATCGCAAGGGTGCAGGCCGATCAGTTCTGGCGCCCGGTGCTGCGGGTCGGGTTTGAGGGGGAGACCAGCCTCTTTATCCGCAATGAGTTCGATGGCCGCTCGCTGACGGTGGCGTTGCCCGACGAATCAGACCTTCGGCAAAGGGTTGCGGCCCTGCCCTGATCGCCGCACCGCGCGGTCCGGGGACGATTCCATCGGCATTTCCCAGAGTGATTCTGCAATACCGGCCTCTGATCGGGGCCTGTTTTGCGCTGCGCTGGCTGCGCTGTTCGGAAACTGAATACCATAAATTCAAATGGTTACACGAAATCTGTACGGGGCATCAAATAGTGTATTTACAACACCATCATATAGTGTACAAATAACACCTATAGAAAGATACAAACCCAGACCACCAGAACCAACCCACACCGGAGAGCCGAAAATGAGCTTCCCCAAAACCACCCTGATCACCCTTGCCATGATCACCTCCGGTATCCCTGCTTTGGCGCAGAGCACCGAGCCCGACATGGAACTGGTGATGGAGCGCGAACAGGCGGATGGCAGCACCCTGCGCACCACCGTCATCAACGAAACCATCCCGGCCACCGTGCGGCCTGGTTCCGGCATGGCCGTTCCGGTCTATCCGGCCGTTGGCCGGCGCTGCACCATCTACTTCGCAAACGGCATCACCTATACCGACATGTTCTACTACGCCCCCCTCGGAAACCTGGTCGGCAATGGTTGCGTCACCCAGGGCTACGGCAATGGCTATGTCGGCATCGTCGGCTGATCACAGCGCCAGCGGCGACTGACCCCAACAAGGAACCACAGACATGAAAACGCTCGAATATCCGGGTTTCCCGGCACGGTATCTTATTGCCTTCACCCTGGCCCTGCTGCCCATCGGCGCCAATGCCTCGGGGATCGGGCTGGACCATGACGGCAATGGCCGCGAGATCATCGTCGACAGCCACGCCTCCGGCAGCCAGATCGTCAGCCGCGGCAATGGTGGCAGCCTCGACAGCATCCTCAGCCATAGCGACGACATCTCGACCTGGCATCTCGGCGGCGAAAGCGACGCCATTGTCGATGTCTATGACTCGGTCGGGACCGACATCTTCATCGGCCACTGCCCGCCCGGCATGAACCCCGAACCGATCGAGGTCAATGACGATTACGGCGGGCTGATCATCCCCCGCTGCTACTGACCCCCCTTACAGACCGGAAAGGAGATACCCATGACCGATACCGCAAACGGCCTGGTCGCCATCATCCTCAGCCTCTTCTTCAGCAGCCCCGATGCCGGCCCCGAGACCACAAGACCGATGCCCAGCCCGGTGCTTGCCGGCCATACCGTCAAGGTTCCGGCCAATGTCCCCGCCTGTGCGATGGCTGTGATAAAGGGCAAGGGCGGCATGACCTTTACCGCCAGCATCACCGCCTCGGATGCCGCCATCTCGGGCCGCTACAAGCTGAAGCTGGATGGCAAGGGCCGCAACACCGTCAGCATCGAAGACGAGCGCAGCCTGTCCCTCGCCCCTGGTGAAAAAGCGGTGCTGAGCGAGCTTTCCCTTGAACCCGGCACCCGGCTTTCCGGCCAGATCATCCTCGAAGACAGCAAGGGCAAAGTGGTCTGCCAGGACAGCCTCTGACCCCCCTGACCGAATATCCAGACCCGCACTCCTGAACCCAACACCGAAATCCCGTCATCCAAAAGGAAACCAGATTATGAAAACCCTCAAAATCGCCCTCTTCGCCACCCTCTTCGCCGTCTCGGCCAATGCGGCCTCGGCACAGGCCTGCAATATCGCGGCAGCCGATGTCACCGGCGACGGCAACTTCGTCGACCTGACGGTCACCGGCTGCGGCTATACCAGCCTCGACATGCGTGGCTCTTACAGCTTTGCCGAGATCATCAACCGCTTCGGCGCCATGGTTCAGGGCATCTATGGCGGCGGCAACTATTACAAGGTGGTGAATGTCGGCGATAACAAGGTGGCGACCTATATCAACGGCTATCGCCATGAGACCACGCTGAACATCCGTGGCGATGGGCATGAGGTGGTCGTCAACCAGAACGGCCGGGCCTCCAGCGTTGATCTGAACCTGCGTGGCAAAGGCACCAGGGTGAAAATCACCACCAACTGATCACAACCCAACCTCTTCCGGGCCGGACCGCCACAGGGTCCGGCCCGTATGCGATTGCCGCCCCGCCGGGCTTGCCTTGCGGGGGGCGTGCGTGAAGATGGACCGGCACAACCGCCCGTATGAGAGAAGAAGAGCCGTGACCCGCCCTGATTTTCCCTCCCGCCATTCCGTCTTTCTGTCTTATGCACGCGAGGATCTGCCCCTTGCCCGTCAGATCGCCCTCGCGCTTGAGACCGAAGGGCTGACGGTCGCGATGGATGTGACCGATATCGTCCCGGGCGAGGATTGGCAGGCCCGGATCAACCAGCTCCTGCGCGGCGCGGCAAAGGTCGTGTTCCTTGCGACGCCGGCTTCGCTGCTCTCTGCCGCCTGCAAGGAAGAACTGGAGGCGGCGCGGGCGGCAGGTAAGCCGGTTCTGCCGCTGCTGTCCGCCGGCCTCCCGCGTGAGGAATTGCCCGACTGGCTGCGCAATCTGCATTACACCCGCCTCGGGTCTGGGGCGGGGATCACCGCCGAAATCGCCAGTCTCGCCACCGCGCTGCGCATCAATATCGACTGGGAGCGGCGCAAGGCCGGCTATCTGTTGCAGGCGGTCGGAGAGCAGCCGCTGATCCGCGACCGCAAGGATCTGGCCCTGGCCGAGAGCTGGGCGATGGATCGCCCGGAAAACGCCGCACCGGTGCCGTCGGCGATTGCCGAAATGCTGGCGCGCAGCCGGCAGCGGTTGCAGCGGCGTACAAGGCTGGGGCTGCTGGCACTTGCCGCGCTGGTGGCGGTCTTTGCCGGGCTCAGCGGTTTCGCGGCGCTGCAATGGCGCTCGCAGGCCAGGGCGACGGCCGAGGCCGAGAAACAGGCCGCCTTGCGCGTCTCTGGCCCGGCCGGAGATCTGCTGGCCCAGGGTCGCGGCCTCGGCGCGCTTTATCTGTTGCATGAGGCGGTTACCGTGCTGCAAGACGTCACCCCGGTCGAGCCGCAGATGCATGTCGCCCTGCGTGCCGCGCTGCAGAATGCTGCGGGGCAAAGCCGGATCGCCATCGCCAATGATCTGGTGCTGCTTGACCTCGGCGGTACGCTTTTGTTGCAGGATCCGGCGGATGGGGCGCTGATGCGCATCGGGGCTGGCGGGCCGGAGGACAGCGGCGTGAAAATGCCGGGTGAGATCCTCGCCTGGGATTTCGTGCCGGCGCTGGACAGCGGCATCCTCGTCCGGCGGCTGGACGGCCAGCTTCTGTTCCAGCGGTTCGATACCACAACCCTCGCAGCCGGCCCGGTGCTGCTGACCCTTGCCATCCCGGCCGAAGAGGCACCGGTTCTGACCATCACCATGGCGCCGGACGGGGTGATCCTGGTCAGGGGGCATGAGGCGGAAAAGGATTACTATTACGAAAAGGCGCCGCCATATCAGGCGCTCTCGGCCTGGGTTGCCGATCTGCAAAGCGGCAGGTCGCTGCGCATGCAGGATCTGCCCGACGCGCTGCGCAATGACCGGGCAGGGCGCTCGTATCTGACGTTCAACCGCAGGGCGCCGCCGCTGCGTTTCGACCAGGGCAGCGGCAGCCTGGTCGCCTTCGGACCGCAGGAGGCGGCGCCCGACCAGCGCGACATCTATTACACCTGCTTCCGCCATCATCTGGCCGATCCGGATCTTGAGCTGATGATCGACCGCATGGGCGAAAGCTACAGGGACGATCTGACCGCCACGGCCTATGGCATCTTTACACCGCAATGCCGCGTGACCGGTAAATGGCTGGCCACGATCAGCGGGCGCACCTCGCAAAGCGGCTTCTGGAAGGATATCGCCATCTTCAACCGGGAAGTGCTGCTGGACCGGGATAACGGGCTGCGCGAGGAGGGGTTTTTCAGCCCCGAAGAGGGCGCGGCCTTCCGCCGCCTGCCCGTGCTGGCCAATCTCGGCCTGCCGCATCTGCTTCAGACCGGGGATAATGATCCGCTTTTCGCCAGTTTCGATGGCCGCGCCCTGTATGGCAGCTTTTCGATGGAAAGCATGGTCAATGACGCCCCCATCGCGGGCGCGACGCTGATCACGGAAACCCTCGCGGCCTGGGTCGAGACGCCGGTCGATACCGGCCGGCGCGAGATCATCCTGATTGACCTGGCCGAGGCGAAAAAGACCCCGTTTCGCGAGATTGACCCTAATCCACCGCCGCGTGGATCAGGCGATGATCCGCTGGCGGCGAGGGCAGAGGACAAAGCCGCGCCGACGGATATCACCCTGGCGGATGGCAGCATATTTACGGCAGCGGACCGCGATGCCCTGCATCTGGCCGAATGGGATCTGATCGCGGTTCCCGGTCAGCCGGCACTGATCGCCTCGGGCTGGCGCGAAGAGGTCTTGCGGATCACCCGCGCGCCGGATGGCAACTGGCAGCGCAGCATTCTGCTTGCTCTGGAACTGCCGCTGAGCGTCCGGGCGATCAGCAATGATGGCAGTCTGATGGCTGTGATGCTGTCGGGGGCGACAGTGGGCTCGAATGCGGTGGTGGTCTATTCGACCCGGGACGGCAGCAGGGTCGAACCGCTTGCCACAGGGTCGGGCGGTGACATCTACCCGTTCGGACACAGCGGCTTTGCCGAGGATGGCCGCTTTGGCAGCCCGGATGATGAGCTGATCTATACCCGCTTTCCCGATTACCTGGGCTACCGCGCGGCGCTGGAACAGGCGATCCTTCAGCTCTGCCCGACCTGGCCTGCGAATGATTGTTCATAATCACCGGCCGCCGCTGAAGACGGCCGGCAATCGCCGGATCAGAACTTCAGCATATAGCCAAGGCCAACCGAGGTCAGACGGTCCTCGGTCACGACAGGGCTGTCGGTGATGCCGCTGCCGGGATTGGTGACGCTGACATCCAGCATCAGCATCTGCCGTTCGGACAGCAGATAGCCAAAGGTGATGCCGGCCTCGACATTGACCGTCGAAGTGCCGGTATAGGCGGCGCGACCGGGGGCGGCTTCGGCCTGGGTGACGCCGTAATAGTAGTTGACCGCCTTGTCATCCAGCCAGGTGGCCCCAAGCTTTGGCGTGATCATCAGCCTTTCGCCGACAAAGAAATCGCGCGATGCCATGACCGAGAGGCTGCTGCCCTCGCTGTCGCCGCCTATATCGGTCATCGCGCGGAACGAGAGATCGACGGCTTCGGTACGCCAGTCCATCACGGCCCCGGCCCAGATCCCGGCCTCACGCTCGGCCATGCCGCGCAGATGCGGCGCATCGCTGGCCTCATAGCCGCCTTCGCCACCCAGGAGATCGACGCTCAGCCCGAAGCTGAGCGTCTCGGTCGAGATCCAGGGCAGTTTCACATCCAGCGTGGGCAGGCCGAGTTTGAAATACTCGTTTTCATATTCGATGAAGGGCAGGGCGGCGGTTTCGGTAAAGCCATAAGCGGTATCGCCCCGGAACCCCAGCAGGCCGACGGTAAAACCACCCCCCCCGGGGCCGCCGGGCTCCTGGGCCAGGGCGGGGGTGGTCAGCGCCAGAAAGACCGCAAAGGCCACACTGCCGGTCTGTTTCATATTGATTGTCATCCTGATTTCCTTTCAGGTTTCGGGTTGAATTCGGGAAGGAGAGGCCTTGGCGGACAGCCGCCGCAGCAAGGCCGGGGCGGCGGCGATCCAGGTCAGGACCACCGGCACAACCACCAGCGTCAGCAGGGTCGAGCTGATCAGACCGCCGATCACCGCCTGCGCCATCGGCGCGCTTTGCTCGCTGCCCGGATGGATCGCCAGCGCCAGCGGCGCCATGCCAAGGATCATCGCCAGGGTCGTCATCATAATCGGGCGAAAGCGGGTCTCTCCGGCCAGGAGCAGCGCCTCATGCAGCGCCATTCCCGTCCGGCTGTGCTGGTTCGCGTTATCGACCAGCAGGATGGCGTTTTTCACCACCAGCCCCATCAGCATCACGATGCCGATCATCGAATAAAGGTTCAGCGTCGAGCCCGCGACCATAAGCCCCGGCACCACCCCGGCAAAAGCCAGCGGCAACGAGACCATGATCGCAAAGGGCTGCAGAAAGCTGCCGAACTGGCTGGCCAGAACCAGGTAGATGAAGACCACCGCCAGCCCAAGCGCCATGACCATATCGCTCATGGTATCGCCCATCAGATCGGCATCGCCCCCGGCACTGACGCGAATGGCAGGGGGCAGATCCAGCGCGGCAATCGCGGCGCCGATCTCTGCCATGGCGTCGCCAAGAATGCGGCCTTCCAGCCCGGCGGTAAGGGTGACGGAGCGGATGCGGTCCCGGCGCTCGATCCTCGTTGGGCCGGTGGTCTCAACCCGGCGGGTGATCTCATCAAGGCTGATCAGCCGGCCTCCGGCCCGGGCGATGGGCAGCGTCTCCAGCGCCCCGGCTGTCTCGCGCAACGGGCGGGGCAGGCGCAGCATGATCGGCTCGATCCGCCCGTCCTGCCATTTCAGATCGCCGGCCTCCTGACCGTCAAGCATGGTACGCAGCGCCGCGCCGATGGGGCCGGCGCTCAACCCCAGATCGCTGACGGCATCGGGCAGGGGTACAAAATCCGTCATCGGCCATGCCTCGCCCGAGGACAGTCGCAGATCCACCGTGCCGGGTACCGCCGCCACCGCCGCCGGGATCCTGGTGACAGCGTCGTTCAGCGTGGCGGGGTCGGTTCCCGATATGATCAGCGTGACCGGCGCGTCATCAGGGCCAACGCCGCCCGCCGCCTGGATCGTCAGTTCCGCGCCCGGGATCTGTGCCAGCAGGCGGCGGAACACCGGCACCAGCTCCGCCGCAGGCTCGCGCCCCGCCGGGGGAACCAGCGTCACCACCATCACCGCTTCATTCGAAGCGGTGCCGCTGCCGGCGGCGACCGTGGTATAGGTGCCAGCGACCTCGGGCAGATCCAGCAGCAGGCCGGTGATCTGCTGCGTCTTCAGCGCGGTGTAATCCCTGGACGAGCCGACCGGCGTTTTCACCGCGATATCTATGCGGCTCTCATCCGTTTGCGGCAGGAATTCGGTCCCGATCAGGGGTGTAAGCGCAAGCGATCCCGCCAGCACCGCCACCGCGAAACCCATCGTCGTCACCCGCCAGCGCAGGCACCAGCCCAGCTGGCGGCGATAAAGACGCGTCAGGCGGTCGAACCCCCGGTCAAAGCGCAGGATCAGCCGGCCCAACGGGCCGCGCCGTACGCCAGGCCCGGAATCCGGATCGAACCAGACCGCCGACAGCATCGGATCCAGGGTAAAGCTGACAAACATCGAGATCAGCACCGCCACCGCGACCGTCACGCCGAATTGCACGAACATCCGGCCGATGATCCCATCCATGAAGGCCAGAGGCAGAAACACCGCGCAAAGCGCCAGCGTTGTTGCCAGCACCGCCAGCCCGATCTCGCGCGTGCCGTCCAGCGCGGCGCGGGCATGGCTTTTGCCCATATGCAGATGGCGGGTGATATTCTCTCGCACGATGATCGCGTCGTCGATCAGGATCCCGACCGAGAGCGTCAGCGCCAGCATCGACAGCATGTTGAGCGAGAAGCCCAGCAGGCGGAGCACCGCCAGCGTACCAAGGAAAGAGATCGGCAGCGTCAGCGCGGTGATCAGGGTCGAGCGCCAGGAATTCAGGAAGACAAAGACGATCAGCACCGCCAGCGCCACGCCTTCGATCAGGGTCGCGCGCATGGTCTCATAGATGGTGCGGATCTCGGTGGCAGAGTTCAGCAGGATATCGACCCGCATCCCCTGAGGCAAAAGCCCGTCATTCAGGCGGGCGATGGCGGCCTCGACCCCGGCGGCAACGGCGATGACATTGGCGCCATCGACCCGGATCACATCGATGGCCAGCGCAGGGGTGCCATTGTGAAAGGCGAGGCTGTCCGGATCAGCCGTGGCGGCGGTGACCTGTGCCACATCGGCCAGCCGCAGCGCCGCAGCGCCTGGCCGGGCGATGATCAGATCGGCCAGCGCAGCGGGCGATGCGGCGGCGGCATTCAGCTGCACCGGATTGCTGGTGACGCGGTTCTCCACCGATCCGGCGGTGGTCAGCTGACTGCCCTGGCGGATCGCCTCGACAATCGTGGCCACGCCGATGTCATGGGCGCGCAGGCGGGCCGGGTCGACCAGCACCTCGACCTGGCCTTCGGTCGCGCCGACCAGGGTGGCACTGCCCACACCGTCAACCGAGGTGAGTTCGGGCAGGATCACATCCTTTGCGATACGGGTCGTATGGCCGGGATCGTTCGGTCCGCCGCTGATTGCCAGCGACAGGACCGGGTCATTCAGCGGGTTGAACCGCACCACCTGTGGCGCATCGGCGCTATCGGGCAGATCGGGCAGCACCGAGGCCATCCGGTCGCGCACATCCTGGGCCGCCTGGCGGCTGTCGGTCTCAAGCGTGAAGAGGATCATGGTCGAGGAATGCCCCAGGGCCGAGGTCGAGCTGAGGCTTTCGATCCCTGCGATGGTGCTGACCGCATCCTCGATGGGGCGGGTGATTTCGGCCTCGACCGCCTCGGGGGAGGCGCCCGACCACGGCACCGAGATGACAACCACCGGAAAATCCAGCGGCGGGAAGCGGTCGATCGGCAGGCTGCGCCAGCCGGCCAGCCCCATGACCATGATCGCGACCATGACCATGGTGGCGAAAACCGGCCGGGCGACGGAGATCCGGGTCAGGAACATCGGCTCAGTGCCCCCCGATCCGCACGGGATTTCCCGGCTCCAGCCCCGGAAGCCGGGTTCCGACCACCAGGTCACCCGGCCGCAGCCCGGAGAGGATGTCGATCAGACCCCCGGGCCAGCTGGCGCCGGTCGTTACCGGCACCAGCTCTGCCGTGCCGTTGCGGATCGTCAGCACCGCCGCGCCGCTTTCGGCCTCGCGCAGCGCGCTTTGCGGCAGAGCCAGCGCATCGGGTTTTTGCCGCAGCGTGAGCGCACCGGTCAGGAAACTCCCGGCGCGCAGCCCGGGATGATCGCCGGTCAGGGTGAACCAGACCGGCACGGCGCGGCTTTCTGCGGTGGTCTCGGCGCCGATCCGGGCGAGGCGGGCGGCAAAACGGGTATCGGGGGCGGCGGGAAACCAGAATTGCGCCTCCTGCCCGGGGGAAAGCGCCTGCGCCTGGGCTGCGGGGATCAGCACAGTGACGGTCAGAACCGAAAGATCGGCGATCCCGAACAGCGCGTCGCCCGGGCTGACCAGCTGACCCGGCTCTGCGAGGCGGCGGGTGATCTCGCCTGCAAAGGGCGTGACCAGACGGGTGCGGTCAAGATCGGCCCTGGCCTGATCGACCCGGATCCGCGCGCCCGCTATATCGGCATCCAGCTTTGCCAGTGCGGCGTCGGCGCTTTCCAGCGCTGCGCGGGCGGTGGCACCGCGCCCGGCCAGCTCTGTCGCGCGTTCCAGGGTCAGCGCGGCAAGGTGGCGCTCGGCCAGCAATGCGGCAAGGCCGGCCTCTGCAGCGCCAAGGGCCAGCCGGTAATCGCCATCCGCGATGGTCAGAAGGACCGCCCCGGCGGCAATGCTTTCGCCCTCCTGCGGGCCGGCGCCGGTGACCACGCCGCCGATCTCGGCCGAAAGGGTGACATGACGAAGCGGCCGGACCTCACCGGTCAGCGGCATGACCTCCCGCAACGGGCGCGGTGCGAGCTCGATCAGCTCGACCGGGTCAAGCAGCTTTGCGACCGGCACTTCGGCGGCGCGGGCCTGGGGGGCGAGGCGCTCGCCCGGCATCAGTGCCCAGGCGCCGATGCCGCCGGCAACCAGCAAAGGCAGCAAAAGCCCGGCATATCCGCCCCGAAGCACCCGGTCTTTTGCCAGCTGTGCTGCCTGGTCCTCTTGCATGGTCGCGGCTCCGCCCTGGCAAATCATCTGCCGGCGGTTTGCGTCCCGAAACTTGTGTCAGCATTGCGGTAAGGGCGTAGAGAGGCAGGTTTTTACCGCGTGGCGGCATCCGGATCGGAGGCCGGAAAGCGCAGCACGAATTCCGCGCCGCCCCCTGGCCCTTCGCCCACCGTGATGGTGCCGGCATGGCGCTGGACGATCTCCTGCACCAGATGCAGGCCCAGCCCGGAGCCCGGAGCTTTCGAGTGGCGGAAGAAGGGCTCAAAAATCTGCGCCCGGTTCGCCTCGGCAATGCCCGGCCCGGTATCCGAGACGCGGATCACGGCGGGCGCAAGCAGCTCGACCAGCACCGAGACGCCCTCGCCACCATGGGCGAGGGCGTTCTGCACCAGGTTGACCACAACGCGCTGCATCGCCTGGCGGTCACCCATGATCGTCACCGGCCCGGGGGGCAGTTGCAGCGACAGATCCGCCCGCGCCGCCACCGCAAGGGGCGCGATCTCGGCCATGGTCTCGCGCAGAAGACCGGCCAGATCCAGCCGCTGATGCGCGGTCTGGTCGTGGTCCAGCCGATCCAGATCCAACAGCTGACCGGCCAGCGCCGAAAGCCGCGCGACATCCAGCATCAGCTGGCGCCGCTCTGGCCCCGGGGGCAGCAGCTCGACCCGCATCATCAGCACCGTCACCGGGGTGCGCAGCTCATGCGCGGCGGTTGACAGGAACCGCCGCCGCCGCTCCATCCCCTCGTCCAGCCGGGTCAGCGCGGCATTCATCGCGCGCATCATCGCCTGCAGCTCGGGCGGCACATTGGCCTCGGTGAGCCTGGTGCCCGGCCGGTCGATGTCGATCCGCGCCGCCTCATCCGCCACCCGCGCCACCCCGGCCAGATCGCGCCGCACGAGCCAGGGGATGCCAAGCGCCAGCACGGTGATGACGATGGCCAGCACCGCCAGATACCAGGGGTCGATCTCTTTCAGCCGCCCGATCACCGGGCTGAGTGTCGGGCCGCCGCCGGTCAGGATCGTTACCGTCCCGACGCGGGTATCCATCCGGCTGCCGATGATACTGCCGGTTGCGCGATCGGAATCGTGGTAGATCTCGACCTCGACCAGGCTGCCGGCATCCTGGAAAAACCGCCGCACCTCGTCAGGCACCGGGCCATATTCGCCGCGACGCCCCGAGCTGTCGCTGACCATGAACCAGAAATCCGGCCAGTTCGCGATGCGGGCCAGCAGATCGGGGTGCTCGGGCACATAAAGCCGGTTGCCATCGGCCATCAGATTGGCGGCAATGCCGGTCAGCACATCCTCATCCAGCTGGTAAACGCCGCGACGGCCGGGCTCGGGGATCGAGGCAACCGCAACCACCAGCATCAGCGCCAGCAGTTGCAACAGGATCAGCCGGCGCGAGAGGCGGGAAATCAGCGATCCCTGCCGCGCGGTCATTCGACGGCCCGCAGAAGATAGCCGATGCCGCGCATGGTGTGGATCTCAAGCCCTGCCGGCACGAGTTTGCGCCGCAGCCGCGAGATATGGGAATCCAGCGCATTCGAGGCGATATCGTCATCATAGCCATAGACCGCCTGTTCCAGCGCCTCGCGGGTGACGATGCGGCCGGCGCGCAGGATCAGCGTCTCCAGCACCAAAAGCTCACGCCGCGGCAGATCCAGCGGCAGATCCCCGATCAGGGCGCTGCGATTGCCGGTCTCAAAGATCAGTGTGCCCAGCGTGATCTTCTCTTCGGCCAGCAGCGCCGGGCGCCGGGTGATCGCCCGCAGCCGCGCCAGGAGCTCATCCGTTGCAAAGGGTTTCGCCAGATAGTCATCGGCGCCCTTGTCCAGCCCCTCGATCTTCTGATCGGAACTGCCAAGCGCCGACAGCACAATCACCGGGCAATGGGTGCTTTGCCGCCGGATCTGTGCAAGCAGCGTCAGCCCGTCGCCATCGGGAAGTGTCCGGTCCAGCACGATCGCATCATAGCTTACGCTCAGCACGGCTTCCCCGGCCAGCGAGAGCGAGGGCGCCAGATCGACCACAAAGCCCTGCCGCGCAAGGCCCGTGGTCAGCATCTCACCCAGGCTGGTTTCGTCCTCGACCAGAAGAATCCGCATCTTGCCTCCCGTCTGCCCGGATTAACCCGGAGAGATTGCGCGAAGGTTGCGGGACGCGCCGCAGTCGCGGTCTAATCCCAGCCCATCTGCTTGAGAAAAGCCTCGATCAGCGCCACATCCGAAGGGTTGTTCAGCTCCCAGAATTTCGCGCCGGGGGCCGAGACCTCGACCACATCGACCGGATGGCCGTTTTCCAGGAAACGCAGCTGCTCCAGCCCTTCCAGAGTTTCCAGCGGGCCCGGCTGCCAGCCGCCATAGGCGGTCAGTGCGGCGGGGCGGTAAGCATAAAGCCCGACATGATGGAAGACCGGCACCTGACCATCGACCACGCCTTTGCCATTGGTGAAAGGGATCACCTCTTTCGAGAAATACAGCGCCTGGCCCAGCCGGTTCGTCACCACGGTCGTGGCGCCCACCCGGCCCGCCGCACGGTCGGCGATGAAGTTCTGCACCGCTTCGGCGTCACAGCGCAGGATCGGCGTCGCGATGCCGCAGCCCGGGACTTCCCGCATATGCCGGATCAGCGCGGTGACGAAAGAGGGGGGGGTCAGCGGCGCATCGCCTTGCAGGTTCACCACGATCTGCGGCGAGAGACCAGCGTTTTTCACCGCCTCGGCCACCCGCTCGGTGCCGTTGCGCGCAGTTTCCGAGGTCATAATCACATCGGCGCCGATCCGCCGCGCCTCATCGGCGATCCGGCTGTCATCGGTCGCGACATAAAGCCCGATCCCGCCGCCGGCCTCCTCGACCGCGCGGCGCCCGGCCATGACCGAACGCTCCAGCAGCGAGCGCTGGACCCCGCTGGCGCCTTTCAGCATCGCCAGCGGCTTGGCCGGATAGCGGGTCGAGGCATAGCGCGCCGGGATGATGATGACCGTATCCATCACAGACCTTTCGCCAGTGCGTCAAAGGCCCTCAGCGTGCCGATCAGGCCCTTCAGCTGATCGACCGGCACCATATTCGGCCCGTCCGAAGGGGCGTTGTCCGGGTCCTGATGCGTCTCGATAAAGAGACCCGCGACGCCCACCGCACAGGCCGCCCGCGCCAGCACCGGCACATATTCACGCTGCCCGCCCGAGCTGCTGCCCTGGCCGCCGGGCTGCTGCACCGAATGGGTGGCGTCGAAAATCACCGGATAGCCGGTTTCCGCCATACGCGGCAGGCCCCGGAAATCGGTCACCAGGGTATTATAGCCAAAGGAAGTGCCACGCTCGCACAGCATGATGTTTTCATTACCGGTCGAGGCAGCCTTGGCCGCCACATTATCCATATCCCAGGGCGCGAGGAACTGGCCCTTCTTGATATTGATGGTCTTGCCGGTCGCCCCTGCCGCCAGCAAAAGATCGGTCTGGCGGCTGAGGAATGCCGGGATCTGCAGCACATCGCAAACCGCCGCCGCCGGAGCGCAATGGCCCGGCTCATGCACATCGGTCAGCACCGGCAGGCCGAATTCATCACGGATGCGGCCAAGGATCTCCAGCCCGGTCTCCATCCCCAGACCGCGCTTGCCGCCCAGCGACGAGCGGTTCGCCTTGTCATAGCTGGCTTTGAAGATGAATTTTGTTCCGGTCGGTGCGCAGGCCTCCAGGATCTTTTCAGCCATCATCCGCGCATGGTCATGGCTTTCCAGCTGGCAGGGGCCGCAGATCAGCGCAATCGGGTTCTGGCCGCCGATGGCAATATCGCCGATGGTGACAATTTTCTGGGTCATTCTGGGGCTCCGGCACTGTGATCGGCAAGGGTTATGGGATCCGCAAAGATTATGGCATGAATTGCCGCCAGCCCGCCAGATAGGTCGGGGCTGCGGTTGGGCAAAGGCAGGGCGCTGCTTGCCGCGTGACAAAGGGTTATTACCTCATTATACCAGTTATACCGGAGGAGGAGGCCCCTGAATGACCCAGACCGTGAAAATCGCGCTGATCGGCGCCGGTTTCTTTGCCCGCAATCAGCTTTTCGCCTGGGCGGGGATCGAGGGGGCCGAGGTGGTGGCGATTTGCGACCGCGATCCGGCCCGGCTGGCGGCAGCGGGTGAGGAATTCGGCATCGCGCGCCGCTATACAGACGCGGCCCGGCTTTTTGCCGATGGCGGTTTCGACGTGGCCGATATCGCGACCACGGTGGCCTCGCACCGGATGCTGGTCGGGATGGCGGCTGCGGCGGATGTACATGTGATCTGCCAGAAGCCCTTTGCACAGACGCTGGCCGATGCGAAAGCCATGGTCGCGGCGGTGCAGGCGACCGGCAAAACCCTGATGATCCACGAGAATTTCCGCTGGCAATCTGCCGTGCGCCAGGTGATCGACGCGCTGCGCTCCGGCGCGATCGGCGCGCCGTTTTTCGGCCGCGTCTCCTTCCGCTCGGGCTATGACGTGTTCTCGGGCCAGCCCTACCTGGCCGAGGGCGAGCGCTTTATCATTGAAGATCTCGGCATCCATATTCTCGACATCGCCCGCGCCTTGTTCGGCGATGTGACCCGCATCGCCGCCACCACGCGGCGGGTGAACCCGAAGATAAAAGGCGAAGACGTCGCCACGATGCAGCTTTTGCACAAATCCGGCGTGACCTCGGTGGTGGATTGCTCTTATGCGACGAAACGCAGCCCCGAGACCTTCCCCGAAAGCCTGATCGAGATTGACGGCACCGAAGGCAGCCTGCGTCTGGATGCCGGTTACCGCCTGACGATCCAGCGGAATGGCGGTTCGGAAAGCCGCGATGTCAGCCCGCCGCTGCTGCCCTGGGCCGAACGTCCCTGGCACAATATCCAGGAGAGCGTGCAGATCATCCAGCAGCATTTCGTGGATTGCCTGCGGGATGGTCGCCAGCCCGAGACCTCGGGCGCCGACAATCTCCAGACCTTTGCTTTGGTCGAGGCCGCCTATCTCTCGGCCGCTGAAGGGCGCTCGGTCGATCCGGGATCGCTGTGATGGACGCGCTCGCGCTTTATGGCACCGCTGAGGCCCCGGGCACGGGCGAGATCATCCGCCACGGCGATATCAGCTTTGGCTTTCAGGACGGCGCCATCCGTCATATCCGGCTGGGCGAGACCGAGATCATCCGCCAGATCGCCTTTCTGGTGCGTGACCGTGACTGGGGCACTGTCCGCCCGGAAATCGGCCCGATCCGCCGCGCGGTCAGCGGTGATGAGCTGCGGCTGAATTTCGCCATGACCTTCCGCTCGAACGGGGCGGAGCAGCGTGTCCAGCTCTCCTGCATCATCAGCCCGCGCGCACTGACCTTCGCCGCAGAATCGCGCATTTCAGGCGTATTCGAGACGAATCGTACCGGCTTTACCGTGCTGCATCCGATCAATGGCGTTGCCGGAGCCCCCGCCCGGGTGACCCATAGCAACGGTGAGGTGGAGCACAGCCGCTTTCCCGATCTGATCGAACCCTGGCAGCCTTTCATGGATATCACCCGGCTTGAGCATGAGGCGAATGGGCTGACGGTTTCCTGCACCTTCCAGGGCGATACATTCGAGATGGAGGATCAGCGGCAATGGGGCGATGCCTCTTACAAGACCTATAACCGCCCGCTGGCTCTGCCCTGGCCCTATCTGTTGACTGAAGGAGATGCGGTGCATCAATCGGTCACCGTAACCTGGGCGGGGCAGGGCACCCACATACCGCCCGAAGCCCCGGCGATCCCGGCGGGCACGGTCTTTCCTGATCTTGCACTGGCTCTGACCCCGGAAGAAGCGCGCCAGCCGGGCGCCCCCGCCGCTTTGGCCGGTGTCGCGCCGCAGCGCATCCTTGCCCATATCGACGCGACCCTGACCGAGCCGGTCTCAAGTCAGCTGGCCGCCTTTGCCGCTTTGCAGGTCTCTTATCCGGCGGCGCTTTACGATCTTGAGCTGATCTGCCGGTTCCGGGGGGAACCCGGCCCGGAGCTTCTGTCCCATGCGCGCGATCTGCGGGCCTCGGGGCTGCGGGTCGCCTCGGTCTTTGTCTGCCCCTCGGTCGACCGGCAATCGACGCCGCCCGGCTCTGCCTGGCCCGATTGCCCGGCCCTGGATGAGATCCACGCTGCCGCCGCCCGCGCCTTTCCGGGAGTGAAACGCGGCGGCGGCATGGCCAGCTTCTTCCCCGAGCTGAACCGAAAACGCCCGCCCGCCGGGCTCGATTTCATCAGCCACGGCTTTTGCCCGATCATCCATGCCGCCGATGACCTCGCGGTGATGGAGACGCTGGAGGCGGTGCCGCATATCGCGCGCTCGGCCCGGGCGATCATCGGGGCAGGCAATCCGGGGGCGGAATACCGGATCGGGCCGATGACCATCGCGATGCGGCAGAACCCTTACGGCTCGCGTACCATCCCGAATCCAGGGGGTGGCCGTGTGGCGATGGCCGATGACGACCCGCGCCACCGCGCGGCTTTCGGCGCGGCCTGGACGCTGGGCATGGCCACGGCGCTGGCACCCTTCGCGCCGGCGGTCTGGACACCGGCGGCGTTGTTCGGGCCAAGGGGCCTGGGCGACTGGCCGGTCACTGCGCTTCTGCGCGAACTGGCGGCCCTGGCCGGGCAGCCGGTGCATCGCGCCGAAATCCAGGCTGGCATCGCAGAGCTGCATCTGGGCGACCGGCTGTTCCGGGCCAGTCTGACAGCACAGGAAGCCGGCGATCTGCCGCCTTTTGGCTGGACCGTCACGCCCGTATAAGCCGCACCATGGACCTGCGCCCCGTCTCTGCCTAAGAAGGGGAATGCGCCAACCGGATGATCCCTGATGAAGCCAGAGAAAGCACGCAGCCTGCATGAGACGCTGCTGGGCAAGTTCCACGGTTTTATCGTCAGCCAGGAATGGCCGCCGGGCTTTCAGCTGCCGTTCGAGACCGATCTGGCCGAGGCGCATGGCGTTTCCCGGATGACGATGAACAAGGTGCTGACTCAGCTGACGCGTGAGGGCTATCTGATCCGCCGCCGCAAGCTGGGCACCTTTGTCGCGCAGCCCCGCGCGCAATCGGCGGTGATGGAGATCACCGATATCGAGGCCGAGGTGCGGGCGCTTGGCCTGGTCTGGCGCTGGCAGCTGATGACACGAGCCCTGCGCGCGCCGCTGCCGGCCGAAATCCGTGAGGCGCGGATCCAGGACGCGTCGGTGCCGGTTCTGGCGCTGCGGGGACTGCATTTCGCGGGCGATCTGCCCTTTTGCCTTGAGGAGCGGGTGATCAATCCGGCCGCCGCTCCGGCCGCGCTGGAGCAGGATTTCACCCATGAAGCGCCCGGCCACTGGTTGCGGCTTGAGATCCCCTGGAGCTCGGCCGAGAACCGGATCAGGGCGGTGAATGCCGGCGAGGCGCTGGCCCGCGACCTGCAATTGCCGCTGGGCGAGGCCTGTCTGGAGCTGACCCGGCGCACCGAGATTTCCGGCCAATGGGTGACCCTGGTGCGGCAAAGCTATCCGGGGGAGCGCCACCAGCTGATGGCGCAGTTCGAGCCGCGCGGCGACGAGGCGCGGCCCGGTTAAACGAAGCGGACGCCGATGGCCGGGATGTCGGCCAGCGGCGCGACCAGATCCCGCCGCGCCCGGAAATCCACCAGGTCGAGCCGCTGCAGCCCACCCCCTTCCGCCAGCAGCAGCGCCAGATCGAAATCATGTGCGCCCGGCAGCGGGCCCTTGCTGACCCTTGCCTGCAAAGGGCGTCGGCACATGACGTTGAAATCAAGAAGCGCCGGACCCCTGAGCCGCGCCGTCACCGGCACCTCGCCCGGAAAGGCAAAGGGCGGGCTGTTCTCATCAAGCAGCCGCTCGCCCTCGGGCGTCTCCAGCAGCATCGGCCCACCCTCGATCACGGTCAGCACCCGGTCGATGCCGGGAAAGGCAGAGAACGGCCCGTCGGTCGCGACCCATGCGGTGGAGACCCGCCAGGAAAATGTCTCCGACCCGGCTGAAACCGGCGAAACCAGGATCTCCGCCGTTTCGCCGCCGCCATTCTTCCAGGGCCGGAAGACCCGGTCACTGGCGGGGTAGATGCCCGTCACCTGAGAATTCCGGGCAGACGCAGCTTATGCAGGCGGGCGCAATCCTTCGCCAGTTCATAGCCCGCATCGGCATGGCGCATCACGCCCGAGGCCGGGTCGTTCCACAAGACACGCTCCAGCCGTTTCGCGGCCTCGGGCGTGCCATCCGCCACGATCACCACCCCGGCATGCTGCGAAAACCCCATGCCCACACCGCCGCCGTGATGGATCGACACCCAGGTCGCGCCCGAGGCGGTGTTGGTCAGCGCATTCAGCAGCGGCCAGTCGGAAACCGCATCCGAGCCGTCCATCATCCCCTCGGTCTCGCGATTGGGGCTCGCGACCGAGCCGCTGTCGAGATGATCGCGGCCGATGACGACAGGGGCTTTCAGCTCTCCGCTCGCCACCATCTCGTTGAACATCAGCCCGGCGCGGTGGCGGTCGCCCAGCCCGATCCAGCAGATGCGGGCGGGCAGGCCCTGGAACGCGATCCGCTCGGCCGCCATATCCAGCCAGCGATGCAGGTGTTTGTTTTCCGGGAACAGTTTCTTCATCGCCGCATCGGTTTTCGCGATGTCTTCCGGATCGCCCGACAAAGCCGCCCAGCGGAAGGGGCCGATGCCCTGGCAGAACAAGGGCCGGATGCAGGCGGGGACGAAACCGGGGAAGGCGAAGGCGCGGTCAAACCCCTCTTCCTTTGCCATCTGGCGGATATTATTGCCGTAATCCACGGTCGGCACGCCGGCGTCATGGAAACCGACCATCGCCTCGACATGGGTGCGCATCGAGGCGCGGGCGGCACGATCGACTGCGCCCGGGTCGCTCTCTTGCTTTGCCCGCCATTCGCCCACCGTCCATCCGGCGGGGCAGTAACCATGCAGCGGATCATGGGCCGAGGTTTGGTCGGTGACAATATCCGGGCCGCCATTCGGCAACGCCTCACCCGCCAGCTGGCGGCGCAGGAGTTCGGGGAAGACCTCGGCGGCATTGCCCAGAAGCCCCACCGATTTCGCCTCGCCTTTGGCCGTCCATTCCGCGATCAGCGCCAGCGCCTCGTCGAGAGTTTTCGCCTTGGCATCGAGGTATTTCGTGCGGATGCGGAAGTCGATCCGGGTCTCGTCAACCTCGACCGCCAGGCACGATGCCCCGGCAAACACCGCCGCCAGCGGCTGCGCGCCGCCCATGCCGCCAAGCCCGCCGGTCAGCACCCATTTGCCGGTCAGATCGCCGTTGTAATGCTGGCGGCCCATCTCGGCAAAGGTTTCGTAAGTGCCCTGAACGATGCCCTGCGCGCCGATATAGATCCAGGAGCCGGCCGTCATCTGGCCATACATTATCAGGCCCTTTTTATCGAGCGCGTTGAAATGCTCCCATGTCGCCCAGCGGGGAACGAGGTTCGAATTGGCGATCAGTACGCGGGGCGCATCCGGATGCGTTTTCACGATGGAAACGGGCTTGCCCGACTGCACCAGCAGCGTCTCGTCTGCCTCAAGATCCTGCAGCGCCTCGACGATCAGGTCGAAATCCTCCCAGCTGCGCGCTGCCCGCCCGATGCCGCCATAGACCACCAGCTCATGCGGGTTTTCGGCCACATCCGGGTGCAGGTTGTTCATCAGCATCCGCATCGCGGCCTCGGCCTGCCAGCTCTTGCAGCTGATCTCCGGCCCGGTCGGCGGATAGATGTCGCGGGTGTTGTGGCGGGTCATGGTCATGTGAACCTCTCAGCGATTGGCCAAAGCGGGCGCGAGTTCGGCAAGTTTCTGGAGTATTTGTCCGAGGGTGAGACGCAGATGGGCGGCTTTTTCCTGATCCATGATGAAGATCGGGGCTTCTGTCTGCAGATAGCTGATCTGGGAGAGTTCCATCTGGATCGCATGGACTCCGGTTTCGGGCCGCCCGTAATGGCGCGTGGTCCAGCCGCCGCGGAACCGCCCGTTCAGGACCCAGGAATGGCCAGAGGCCCGGGCGATATCGACCACCGCAGTTTCAAGTTCAGGCGCAGAGGTCACGCCGCCATCGGTGCCGATGTTCAGATCCGGCAGCACGCCCTCGAAAAGCCAGGGGATCTGCGAGCGGATCGAATGGCAGTCATAAACGATCGCCACGCCGTGCAGCGCCCTGATACGGGCGATCTCGGCAGCGAGTGCGGCGTGATAGGGCTGGTGCACCGCTTCCAGCCAATGGGCCGTATCGGCGGCGGTCGGGCCGGCACCCTCGTGCCAGATCGGAACATTGTCGAAGGTGTTCTCGGGGATCAGGCCGGTGGTCGTCTGGCCGGGATAGAGACTGTTCCCGCCCGGATCGCGGTTCAGGTCGATCACATAGCGCGAGTTATTGGCGGTGATTGTGGTCAGGCCGGGGATCAGCCCGGCATAGAGATGCTGGATATGCCAGTCGGTGTCGCGCGATAGTTTTCCTTCGTCATTCAGCCTTTCGCGGATCTCATGCGGCACCGAAAACCCGGCATGGGGGAAGGCGAGGATGATCGGGCTGTCGCCCTGGCGCAGCGTGAACGGATCCATCAGCCGACCTCCGGCAGGAGGCCTGCGCCCGCAAGTTCCAGCGCGCCCGAGGCGATCAGCTCGCCCGCCGCTTCCATGTCGGAGCCCATGAAACGGTCGGTGTCGAGCACCGGGATGCGGGTGCGGATCGCCTCAATCGCGGCCTCAAGCCGGGGCGAGGATTTCAGCGGGCCGCGCAGATGCACGCCCTGCGCGGCGATCATCGCCTCGGTGCCGATGATCCAGAACAGATTCTGCGTCATGGCAAGGAGGCGCCGCGCGCCGTGGCAGGCCATCGAGACATGATCCTCCTGATTGGCGGAGGTGGGTGTGGAATCGACGCTTGCCGGATGCGCCATCTGTTTGTTTTCGCTCATCAAAGCGGCGGTTGTCACTTCGGCGATCATCATGCCGGAATTAAGACCGGGTTTTGGCGTGAGGAAACCGGGCAGCCCGTAAGACAGCGCCGGGTCCACCAGCAATGCCACCCGGCGCTGCGCGATTGCCCCAATTTCGGCGACGCAAAGCGCGATCATATCGGCGGCGAAGGCGACGGGCTCGGCATGGAAATTGCCGCCCGAGACCACCTGGCCATCCGAGAGGATCAACGGGTTGTCGGTGGCGGCATTGGCCTCGATCTCCAGCGTATGCGCAGCCTGGCGCAAGACATCCAGCGCGGCGCCGGCGACCTGGGGATGGCAGCGGATACAATAGGGGTCCTGGACGCGCTCATCCCCCTCGACATGGCTCATACGGATCTGACTGTCTGCCAGCAATTCACGCAGCGCCCGCGCCACGTCGATCTGACCCCGATGACCGCGCAATGTATGGATCTCTTCGGTGAACGGCGCGGTCGAGCCCATGGCGGCATCTGTCGACAATGCGCCGGTGATGATCGCGGCCCTGAGCGCGCGCTCCGCCCGGAACAGGCCAGCCAGCGCCAGCGCCGTCGAGACCTGGGTGCCGTTGATCAGCGCCAGCCCTTCTTTCGCAGCCAGGGTGACGGGTTTCAGCCCGGCGCGGGTCAGCGCATCAAAGCCCGAAAGGCGCTGGCCCTCGTAGAACGCCTCGCCCTCGCCGATCATCACAGCGGCCATATGGGCCAGTGGTGCCAGATCGCCCGAGGCCCCGACCGAACCCTTTTCCGGGATCAGCGGGATCACATTTTCCGCCAGCATAGAGCCTAAAAGTGCCACAACCTCGGGCCGTGTTCCCGAGGCACCACGCCCCAGTGACATCAGTTTCAGCGTCATGATCAGCCGCACGACCGGCTCGGACAGCGGCGCACCGACGCCGCAGCAATGCGACAGGATCAGGTTCCTTTGCAGCGTCGCAACATCGCGCGCCTCGATGCGGATCGAGGCCAGTTTGCCAAAACCGGTATTGACGCCGTAGACCGCCTCATTGCCGGCGGCCACCTCGGCGATCCGCGCCGCAGCCCGTTCGATGCCCGGATTGGCGGTGGGGTCGAGGCGGGGGGTGATCCCCTCCCACCAGATGCGGCGCAACAGGGAGAGCGGTACTTTGCCCGGAAAGAGGCTCTGGGGGATAAGCGTCTCGGTCATTGCGGGTCTCCCTGGAAAATACGGGCGTGAAGCGGGTTGAAGCCGATCCGCGCCACCAGCTGCGCCGGGCGGGTGACATCCCAAAGCGCGAGATCGGCCGAAAGGCCCGGTGCCAGGCGACCGGTCTCGGCGCCAAGGCCAAGCGCCTTTGCGGCATTGGCGGTCACGGCAAGCAGGCATTCGGCGACGGTCAGCCGGAACAGCGTCGCGCCCATGTTCATGGTCAGCAGAAGCGAGGTCAGCGGCGAGGTGCCGGGGTTGCAATCGGTGGAAAGCGCCATTGGCACGCCATGGTCGCGGAAGGCCTGGACCGGCGGCATCACCGTCTCGCGCAGCATATAGAAGGCGCCGGGCAGCAGCGTCGCGACCATGCCCGAGGCGGCCATCAGCGCGGCATCTTCCGCGGTCGCATGTTCCAGATGGTCGGCGGAAAGCGCGCCGAACCGGGCGGCCAGCGCGGTTCCTCCCTGATGGCTGAGCTGTTCGGAATGGATTTTCACCGGCAGGCCAAGCGCCCTGGCGCAGTCGAAAAGCGGCTCCAGCTCGGCCGGGCTGAAGGCGATGTTTTCGCAAAAAGCATCGACGGCATCGACCAGACCCTCGGCATGCGCGGCCTTCAGCCCGGCGATCGCCACCTCGGCGATATAGGCCTCGGGGCGACCGGCATAGTCCGGCGGCAGCGCATGGGCGGCAAGCCAGGTCGTCTTTACCCGCACCGGCCGGAGCTGGCCGAGGCGGCGCGCGGCGCGCAGCATGGCCAACTCGGCTGTGACCGAAAGCCCGTAGCCGGATTTGATCTCGACGGTCGAAACGCCCTCGGCCAGCAGATGATCAAGGCGCGGCAGGCTGGCGGTGACCAGTTCGTCAGCCGTCATTGCGCGGGTGGCGGTCATCGAGGCTTTGATCCCGCCCCCCCGGTGCGCGATTTCTTCATAGGGCACGCCGTCAAGTCGCATCTCGAATTCATTCGCGCGGTCGCCGCCAAACACCAGATGCGTGTGGCAGTCGATCAGCGCCGGAGTCATCAGCCGCCCGTCGCAATCAATGACCCGCCGCCCTGCGCGCGGCAGCGCCGGCCCAAGCGCAGTGATGCGGGTGCCGGTCACCTCGATCTCCAGCGCGCCGGGTTCAGGATCGCGCCCGACTGCGCCGTCGCAGGGCACGATTCGAGCGTTGGTGTAGAGCGTGGCGTTCATCCGGGCCTCCCAATCCATGTGACGGGGCCTTTGCCAGGCTTTTCCCTGCGTTGGATCCTTAATAGGTATATACATATTTGGGTAAAGTGGGAAGTGATTTTTCGACAAGCACCAGACGATTGTGGGCCGCGACTGCCTGGCCGCGCTGAAGGGCGCAGTTGCCGGACCGCCGGCCGTGTCGCCCAACTGGCAGCGTTGGGAAAACGAGGGTGGAAACAGTGGCAACTGACCCTGCGCAAAGGCCGGTACGGCTTTCTCAGATAGAGAGCGTATCTGCGACAGAATGTGATCACGCATGGTTGGCCGTACTCGTAAAGCTCAGAGTTCCGCATTCTGGCTCGCCGATCTGCATCCGATGGTGTCAGGAGATCGTTCCGACGGATAACTTCGGTCTGTCCGGTGGGGGGCCATTTCTCAATGGAATAGACCGTGCGGACCGTCTGGCGCGTCGTGCAGCCTGGTCATGGCAGCGCAAGACCGCCCCGGCCCGGTGGAGCCGGATGCGTTGAGGGTTAATGGACAATGTCGCGGGCTGATCGCGCATCAGGGCAGAATGCGCGCCAATCCCCTCCGGTTGCCGATATGCAAGCTCGTTCCGCCCTCGTATTTAGCAGAGCTGGCGCCTCCCTTTTCACCATCCGAATAAAGCAGACAAAATGCCGCCTGGTTGGGAATGCCGAGGTTTGGCAGAGGCGCGTTGACAGACAGAGGTGGTGGCATGCACCCCGGTCTTGATATCCGCAAGCGACTCCTCAATGACGACACGCGCGGCAGCCTTGTATGGACCATATTCGGCAGGCTCAGGGATCTGAGGTGCAATACGACCTGCGTCCTCAGCGTTCCCTTCGTCTTTCGCGCAATCTGCGCTCTCACTGCCAGCCCTGGTTCTGGCTTTGCGAAGAATGCGGGAAGAACCCATGATGTTCCCACCCCATGCCGCTGCGACAGGCGGGGTCAGGGGATGAAAAGCGATTGTCGGCTGATGGTCCCGATGCTCAGCCCCAGCGTTTGGCCGACCGACTGAACGAAGCTTCCCGCGAAATCGTAGCTGGCGGTGATGACGATGATCTTGTCAGGCCCTTGCGGCGGGCTGCAGGAGATCAGGTTGAAATTGTCGGGATGCAGCAGCAGGCTTGCATTGACCAGGATCGGAATTGCCTCGCGCTGCAAAGTGGCGCAAAGCTGGTCAGCCTCCGGTCGGCCGATATAGCGATAGGAATAGCGGGCGAGGTCATGCACAACCTGCTGCAGGTCGCTGGCCGCCGAAATATACATGCTGATAAAGACGATCAGGAAAACCAGCGCCAGAACCAGTGGGAAGACGATGACGAACTCGGCCGTCACCGCGCCCCTGGGGCAGGAAAGAAATCGCTGCACCCTTCCGCGCGGTTCGGTCAGAGGCAGCAGCACCGTCGTAAGAACGGCCAGGATAAATCGTGAAAGGAAATGCGGCATTGGAGTCACTTTCCTGCATTTCGGACAGCCTCCACTCTGCGCAGCCACAGCTTTACAGAATCTCAACGCCGACCGCCCCATGGCGCAGTCAACCGGTCTGCGCCCCGGAAAACGTGTCAACTTTTGCGAAAGGTGTTTACCTTACTTTCCTCTTTGTCGGCTGCGACTCACCGGAATGGGCGCGGCAACGGGTGAAACTCGGATATAGGGGGGTTTCATGTCCAGATCGCATTCCCTGCGTGCGCTGCCCGGCGTGACCCTGCTGGTGGCCGGTTGCGCGCTTTTGACCGGAAACGGCGGCTCCGGCTCGCCCGAGACCGAGCAGGTGGCTCAGGCAGCCTGGTCGGTCGGCGAATATGACGAGGCCGCCCGGTTGTTTGAGCGCGCGGCAGAGCAGAGATTCGCAGCGAAATGGGAAAAATCATTCTTTATCAAGGTGATGCAGAGACCGCGCTGGGCGAATTCGACGCGGCGCTGAAGCTGGAGCGCCGCAATCTGGCGGCGCTTACCGGCAAGGCGGTGTCGCTTGACTACTCTCGCGCCATGTCGAGGCGCAGGAGGTCTATCGCCAGGCGCTCCCAGTCTACCCGACCAATTTCGCGCTGCTCAGCAATAATGCGCTCTCTATGGTGATTTCAGGCGACAGCACCGCTGGTACTTCCGTGCTTGAGGAATTGCTGCGCGATGTCCGGCATGGCGAGACCGTGCGCGCCAATCTGGCGATTGCCTATGTCTTTGCAGACCGCAAAAAAGATGCCCTTGCGATGCTGCAAGGCACGATGACCGGGGCGGAGGCCGAGAAAGAGATCAGGGCCCTGACCGCAATCCGTAAGGATTTTCTGGACGGAAAACCCGTCGGGCATCTGATTTTCCAGTGACCCCGCTCCGCCGGTCCGGACCCCGGAGAAAGGGACTCAGGCCAGTACCCGCGCCAGCGCGGCCAGAAACTGATCGCCATCCGGCGAAGACCCCGTAGAGACCCGCAGCCAGGTCCCGAAGCCGGGCTGCTTCCAGGGTTTCACGATGACGCCATGATCAAGCAGCGCCTCTGCCACCGGCCCCGCCGGCCGACCGCAATCGACAAACAGAAAATTCCCGCGCGAGGGCAGGACCCGCAGCCCGAGAGAGTTCAGCGCATCTGCCAACCGCTCCCGCTCCCGGGTGGCGAGGGCAACCGCCTGGACCACCGCCTCCGGATGCACCAGCGCCACCCGTGCCGCGACCTGGGCCAGGATATTCGTGTTGAACGGGGTGCGAGCGAGGTCAAAACCGCGTTTCAGTCCGGCATTATTGGTCATCGCATAGCCGATCCGCAGCCCGGCGAGGCCCCAGGCTTTGGAAAACGTCCGCAGAATCACCAGCGGGCCGGGATGGGAGGCCAGCAGGGGCTCGGCACTGGCATAATCCGGGCCTTCATCCTGCCCGCCTGAGGTGACCGAAGCATATTCGTGATAGGCCTCATCAAGGCAGGTGATCGCCGTCGGATGCACCGCAGCCAGCACCTGACGCAGTGCGGCCGCGTCCAGCCAGACCCCGGCGGGGTTCATCGGATTGGCGAAAAGCACCAGCCGGACTGGTCGCGCCACCGCTGCCAGCAGGGCCGGAAGGTCGATCTGGCCAGCCGCTGTCAACCCGATTCGCGTGAGCTTTGCCCCCATCGTCAGGGCATAATCCTCATGCAGCGGGAAGGAGGGGAACAGCGTCACCACCTCATCCCCGGGCCGCAGCACTGCCCGGGCCAACACCGCCAGCAGATCCTCCGACCCGTTGCCGAGAGCGAAAAGCTGCGGATCCAGCCCGTGATGCGCCGCCAGCCCGGCAATCAGATCGCGCCCGGCAGGATCGGGATAGACCCCCACCCCGGCAGCCGCCTCGCGAATGGCGGCGATCACTTCGGGTGCTGGCCCGGCCGGGTTCTCGTTCGAGCCGAGCTTTGCCACCCGCGTCACACCCGGACGGGCGGCGACTTCGGCCAGCGTCAGCCCGGCATTATAGGGGCTGAGCGCGGCGAGTTCGGGGCGCAGGAGCGGGGCGGGTCCGGTCATTGGGGCCTCTCGGCTGATCTGGAGGGGGCTTAGGCAGTTGACAGCCAGGCCGAAGCTATGTCTCTTGTATATACATGTAAAGAGTGCCGTCTGCCGTTCTCTCTTCCGGTCTGCATCGCTAATCTGCCCGGGAATGAAAGGAAGCCTGCCATGCCAACCGGTCTCTCTGCCACTCGGCTTTTCTCGCTTGCGGGGCGGCGTGCCCTGGTGACCGGCGCCAGCCGCGGCCTTGGCCAGGCCATGGCGGTTGGCCTTGCCAAAGCGGGCGCTGACCTGGTGATCACCGCCCGAGAAAGGCGCTCTCTCGACCGCACCGTGCAGCTGATCCGGGAGGCGGGCGGAAGCGCGACCCCTCTGGCACTGGATCAGCGTGACATTGCGGCGATCGGGCCGGCCCTGGCGGGCACGGGCGTGATCGACATCCTGGTCAACAATGCCGGGGTTGAGGAAGTCAGCCCTTCTGTCCAGGTGACAGAGGCGCTTTGGGACAAGATCGTCGACACCAACCTGAAAGGCACCTTTTTCACCACCCAGGCGGTGGCGCAGGGCATGCTTGAGCGCGGGCGCGGCGCGGTGATCAATCTTTGCTCGCTGACCTCTTATGTGGGGGTGCCGACGGCCACGCCTTACGGATCGTCCAAATCCGGGCTTCTGGGGATGACGCGGGCGCTTTCGGCGGAATGGGCGGGGCAGGGGGTGCGGGTCAATGCCATTGCGCCGGGCTATTTCCGCACCGAGATGACAGAGGTGTTCTACGAAAACGAGGCCTGGGCCGACACGATGCTGGAAAAAATCCCGCAGCGCCGTTTTGGCGAGGGCAATGATCTGGTCGGCGCGGTGATTTTCCTCGCCTCGGACGCTTCGGCCTATATCACCGGGCAATGTATCGGTATTGACGGCGGGTATCTGGCCTCGATCTGAGCCATTTGCCTGAAATTCGGGCAATCTGCCGAAATTTCGTGGCCGGGTATCGTCTCAGGTATATACATTATGCCCGGCACGGGAAAGAAAGACAGCGGAACCAGGGTGAGGACGACCGGAATGTCAGGCGGAAGCAGCGCAGAAAGCACAGCTGGAAATCCGGTCGCGGTCGTGGCGCAGGGCGTCGATATGGATTTCGGCACCGGCGCCATGGCGGTGAAGAATGCCGCTTTCAGCCTGGAGCGCGGGCGGTTCCTGACCATTCTTGGCCCCTCGGGATCGGGTAAGACCACGCTGCTGCGGATGATCGCGGGTTTTCAGACGCCGACACGCGGCACGATCCTGATCGGCGGCAGACCGGCGGATGCGGTGGCGCCCCATCGGCGCTCGGTCGGGATGGTGTTTCAGAAACTGGCGCTTTTCCCGCATATGACGGTTGAGGAAAACGTCGCCTTCCCGCTGAAGATGCGGCGTTTCAACCCGCGTGAGATTCCAGAGCGGGTGGCGCACTATCTTGACCTGGTGCGGCTGGCCGGGTTTTCGAAACGGCGGATCAACGCGCTTTCGGGCGGCCAGCAGCAGCGGGTCGCCATAGCGCGGGCACTGGTTTTTGAACCCGAACTTCTGCTGCTGGATGAGCCGCTGGCCGCGCTGGACCGCAAGCTGCGCGAGGAGATGCAGCTGGAATTCCGCCGTATCCAGAAAGAGTTGGGCGTCACCACCATCAATGTGACCCATGATCAGCGCGAGGCGCTGGTGGTCTCGGATGAGATCATCGTGATGGATCAGGGCGAGATCCAGCAACAGGCCTCGCCGGTTGGCATGTATCGTCGCCCGGCCAATCCGTTTGTGGCGCATTTCATCGGCGTGTCGAGTTTCCTGACCGGCAGGCGGACCGGGACGGGCCTGACGGTGAACGGCACCGAATGCGCGGGCCAGGCGGTGGATGATATCGCGCCGGGCCTTGCCGCGCAGGGGGCGATCCGGGCCGAACAGGTGCGGATCGCGGCGCCGGGGGGCGACCTTTCGGGCTGCGATACCGTGCTGGAGGGGCAGGTGAGCGACTCGATCTTTGAAGGCGAGCGGCTTTTGTATTTCGTCCGCCTGCCGGCGCTGGAGACCACGGTGCAGATTTACCATCACGACCCGGCGGAACAGGCGCCCTATGCCAGGGGTGCGACAGTTTCGGTCGGCTGGAATGCAAGAGACCTGCTGATCTTTCCCGCAAAAGACCGCTAAACAGGCGGCGAGCCACACCAACAAGGAGACCTGAGACATGTCCAATCCTGTTTACCGTCCCAATCGCCGCGCGCTGTTGCGCGGCACGGCTGCCGCAGGGGCTGCGGCGCTGATCGGAACGCTGCCGGCGCGGCGGCTGATGGCGCAGGACGCGCCTGCGAAACCGGCGGAAATCATCGTGCGGGCCTGGGGTGGGTCCTGGGTTGATGCGCTGAAGAAAGGCGTGTCGGACCCGTTCACGGCGGCGACCGGCATCCAGGTGCGCCACGATCTGACCGAAGACAATGAGATTCAGCCGAAAGTCTGGGCCGCTGTGGCGCAAGGCCGCGTGCCGCCGATCCATATCAACTGGGACACCACCACCAATGCGACGAAATCGGCGCTGCGGGGCGTGACCGAGGATCTCTCGGATCTGTCGAACCTCGCGAATACGACCGAGCTGGCGAAGCCGGTCGGTCTGGATGGCTATCCGATCGTCAACACCTACGGCTATGTCTATGTGCTGGCTTACCGGCCCGAGGCCTTCCCGGATGGCGCGCCGACCTCCTGGAAGGCGCTGCTGGATCCGAAATTCAAGGGGCGGATCGCGCTGTATAATGACGGGATCGGCTTCCACTTCCCGGCGCAGGTCGCGGGCGGCGGCAAGCTCGAGGATATTCCCGGCAATATGCAGGCGGCCTGGGATTTCATTGCCCAGGTGAAACAGCAGCAGCCGCTGTTGGGTGAAGACCCGGATTTCACCGCATGGTTCCAGAATGGCGAGATTGATCTGGCCTGCACCATCTCGACCAATGCGCGCGAGGCGAAGAAGAACGGCGTTGATCTGGCCTGGACCGTGCCGGAAGAGGGCGCGAAATTCGACACGGACGGGCTTTGGATTCCGAAAGGCCTGCCGGAGAATGAGCTCTATTGGGCGAAGGAATATATCAATTTCGCCATCTCGAAAGACGCGCAACAGGTCTGGTGTGACGGGCTGGGCCTGCCGGGCGTGGTGCCGGGCCTGACGCCGCCGGAGGATCTGGTGGGAGATCCCTCCTATCCGGATACGCCGGAAGAGATGGCGCATCTGATCCGGATCTCGACCAAAGTGCAGGTCGAGAATGAAAGCGAATGGTTCTCGAAATTCAAAGAGATCATGCAGGGCTGAGGAGGAGAGGCTGACGGCTTTCCCCCGGCCTTGCGGCCAGGGGCACCGTCAGCGCAGGCCGGGGGGCAAGCCCCCCGGACCCCCCATTCCGCGCCTGCCCGCCGGGGGTGTTTCCGGCGGGCAGGGTGAATTTTCCGGACGGAAGCCATGCCGAACCCATCCCCCGATTTCCGATACCCGTTGCGCTGGCGCCTGATGGACGGCGTCGAGCGTCTGGCTGATACGCTCTGGCCACGGTCGATGTCGCGCCATACCGGCTGGCTGTTCATCACGCCGGCGATCCTGCTCGTCGGGCTTTTGGTGCTGGGGCTGATCCAGATCGGGGACGCCTCGCTGAGGGTGCTGGACACCGCGACCTTTCTGCCCTCGGAAGACTGGTCGCTGACAAATTACCGCAAGGCGCTGGCGTCATCCACCTATCTGACCGTGGCCTGGCGCTCGCTTTCCGGGGCGGTGCTGGTGACCGTTCTGACACTGATCCTGGCCTTTCCCTATGCTTATGCGCTGGTGCGGGTGCGCAAGGCATGGATCCGCAAGGCGCTGCTGATCACACTGTTTTTGCCGTTTTTCATTGGCCAGGTGGTGCGCGCCTATGGCTGGCTGATCATCCTGGGCAATTCCGGCATGGTGAATGAGGCGCTGTCGCTGGTCGGCGTGGCGCCGATGCGGCTTTTGTTCAATTACGGCGCGGTGGTCTTCGGGCTGGTGCAATATATGCTGCCCTTTGCGGTGCTGCTTCTGGTGCCGGCGCTGACCGCGATCCCGGAAGAGACCGAGACCGCCGCCGGCTCGCTGGGGGCAAGCTGGCCGAGGATCCTGTGGCATGTGCTTTTGCCGATGGCGAAGCCCGGGCTGATCGGGGCGGGGCTGGTGGTCTTCACCCTGACGCTGACCGATTTCGCGGTGCCGGCGATGCTGGGCGGCGGCAGTCAGGATTACATCGCCAATGCGATCTATGACCAGTTTTTCCGCACCGCAGATCAGGGCCTGGGCTCGGCGCTCGCGTTGATGCTGGTGGCGGCGGGATCGGTGCTGGTGGGGCTGGTCTTCATGGTGTTCGGCGCCGGCACACTGGCAATGGGAGGCCGAAAATGATCTCCCGCAGTCAGAAAATCGTGGTCTGGAGTCTTGTCTGGTTCTCGATCATCACCCTGTCGCTGCCGACGCTGGTGGTGCTGGGGGCCAGCCTGACGGCGGGGAATATGGTGGCCTTTCCGCCCCAGGGCCTGTCGTTGCAATGGTATGAAAAGATTGCGCTGGCACGGGATCTGCAACAGGCCTTTCTGCGCTCGCTGATCGTAGCGACGATAGCCACCATCGTGGCGATCCCGGTTGGCACCCTGGCCGGGCTGGCGCTGTCGAGGTTCCAGCTCCGGTTTACGACAGCGATCCAGGTCTGGCTGATGCTGCCGTTCACCATCCCGCTGATCGGGTCGGGGATCGGGCTGATGCTGGTCTTTGGCGAATGGCATGTGCTGGGAAGCCTCTGGCCGGTCGGCGTTGCCTGCGCGGTGATCAACCTTCCTTTCATCATCTGGTCGGTCTCGTCTTCTGCGGTGGCGCTGGACCCGGATCTGGAACTCGCGGCGCAAAATTGCGGGGCGGGGCGGGTGCAGACCTTCCTTCATGTGACGCTGCCGGCGGTGATGCCGGGTGTGATCACGGGGAGCCTGCTCATGTTCATCCTCGCGATGAACGAGTTTCTGGTGAGCCTTCTCCTGACCGATGCCCGCATCGTCACCCTGCCGGTGCTGATCTACAATTCGATCCGCTCGATCATCACGCCGGATCTCGCGGCGGTGTCGGTGGTGTTCATCGTGATCGCTCTGGCGGCGATCTGGCTGCTCGACAAGCTGGTCGGGCTGGAAATCTTCCTGAAATCGAAATGATTGTGAGAGGTGGCTGAAATGGCCGTGGTCAATGTCAAAATTCTCGCCGAACTGACTGCGGCGGAGCGTGAGGCGCTGCTGGCGCGGTCGGAAGCCGATCTGTCGGGGTTTCTGGAAAAGGTGCCGGCGATCATCGAGGCAGTCAGGACGCGCGGCGATGCGGCGCTGGTCGAGTTCGGGGTGAATTTCGACAAGGCCGAGGGGCTGACCGCCGAGCGTCTCAAGGTGACCGAGGCCGAGTTTGACGAGGCCTTTACCCTGGTCGAGCCCGAGGTGATCCGCGCCATCGAACTGGGGATTTCGAATATCCGGTCGTTCCATGAGGAACAGCTGCCCGAGCCGATGACCCTGAAGGAAATCCGCCCGGGTGCCTTTGCCGGGGATCGCTTCATCCCGATCTCATCGGTTGCGCTCTATGTGCCGCGCGGAAAGGGGTCGTTCCCGTCTGTCACCATGATGACCGGCGTGCCGGCAGTGGTGGCGGGCGTGCCGAATATCGCGATCTTCACGCCGCCGATCCCTGGCGGCAAGGTCGATGCGGCGACGCTGGTGGCGGCGCGTCTGGCGGGGGTGAAGACGGTCTATAAAGCGGGCGGCGCCCAGGCGGTGGCTGCGGCGGCCTATGGCACGGAAACCGTGCGCCCCTGTCACAAGATCGTCGGGCCGGGCAGCCCCTGGGTGGTGGCAGCCAAGCGGCTATTGTCCGGTGTGATCGACCCCGGACTGCCCGCTGGCCCATCCGAGTCGATCATCTTCGCCGATGAGACGGTGCATGGCGGCCTCGCCGCGCTGGATCTGCTGATCGAGGCCGAGCACGGCCCTGACAGCTCGGCCTGGCTGGTGACCAACTCCCGCCGCGTGGCAGATGAGGCGCTGGCCGCTTTGCCCGGGCATTGGTCCAGGATGGGCGAACAGCGGGTCGGCTTCTCGAAAGCTGTGCTTTGCGGCAGCCATGGCGGCATTCTGGTGACCGAAACGCTCGGTGATGCCTATGCTTTCATCAACGATTACGCGCCGGAACATCTGCAACTCCTGTCGGAAAAACCCTTCGAGCATCTGGGCGAGATCACCGCCGCTGCCGAGATCCTGATGGGTCCGCATACGCCGGTCTCCATCGGCAATTTCTGCCTTGGCCCCAATGCGGTGCTGCCGACCTCGCGCGGCGCGCGGACTTACGGACCGCTTTCGGTGACCGATTTCATCCGCCGCTCTTCGGTCGGTTACGTCACCGCCAAGGCCTTTCCAGAGCTGGCCGAGGCCGCCGGTACGCTGGCGCGCTATGAGGGGTTCGACAACCATGCCAATGCGGTTTCCGACATCCGCAAACAATATCTGAAGGGCTGAGAGATGCGCGCCGTTCGCCTCTATGGCGTAAAGGATCTGCGGGTCGAGGAGGTGGCTTTGCCGCTGCCTCCCGGCCCTGCAGAGGTGATGCTGCAGGTGACCGCAGCCGGCATCTGCGGCTCGGATCTGCACAATTACGCGACCGGCGCCTGGATTTCCCGCGCGCCTTCGGTGGCGGGGCATGAGTTCACCGGCGTGATCACGGCGGTCGGCACTGACGTGTCGCATGTCGCGCCCGGCGACATGGTGGCGGTAGACAGCCGTGTGACCTGTGATGCTTGCGAGAATTGCCGCGAGGGGCTGAGCCAGATCTGCGAAAGCCTCGGCTTTCTGGGCGAGGTGATGGATGGCGGCTTTGCCGAATATGTCACTATTCCAGCCAAAAACGTGGTTAAGGCTCCGGCCGACATTGCACCGCGCCATCTTGCCATGGCCGAACCCCTGGCGGTGGCACTGCATGCCGCGGCCCTGTTGAACGCGGCCCCGGGCGCGCCGGTTGTGGTGACCGGCGCGGGGGCAATCGGTGCGCTTTCGGCGCTGGTGCTGGCGCATTTCGGCCATCCCGTCAGCATCATCGACCGGAACCAGACCCGGGCCGCCCGCACGGCGCAGGCGGTGGGCGGGGCGATTGGCGATCTTGAGGCGCTCGGGCCAAGACCGCCCCGCTATGCGATTGACGCCACTGGCAGCCCCGAGGTGATCGACCGGCTGATCCACGCCCTGCGCGGTGGCGGAGCGATTGCGATGGTGGGGATCGGCTCCCGCCCGCTGAGCCTGAATCCGACCTTGCTGGTCGAGCGGGAAATCCGGCTTTCCGGCTGTCATGCCTTTGGCGGTGAACTTGCCCGGGCCGTGGCGCTGATCCCGGCACTGGCGCCGGCGCTGGATCAGCTGATCGACGCCGAGATCGCGCTTGATGCGGTGCCGGCAGCCTATGGCCGTCATCTCGCTGGTGAGGTGATGGGCGCGAAGACGATCATTCTGCCGGGGGCACAGATATGAGCCTTTCCCGCACCGCCGAAATCCGGGCCGTTGCCGCGCGTGATCCGGCCCGGGCCGAAACCATGCTGGCCGCCTTTCTGGGCGAGACATTCGGCATCACCGCGACCGGCCTTCGGATCAATCACGACCAGTATTCGCTGAACTCTCTGAACGGGTTTTTCAGTTGCGAAAAGGGCGCGTGTTTCTTCAAATTCCATCAGGAGGAGGGCGAGGAGGAGATGCGCGGCGAATATTACCGCGCCGATATCCTCGCACGCGCCGGTCTGCCGGTGGATCAGCCGATCCTTTCCTCGACACTGCCGGGCGAGCAGATCCTCGTCTATCGCCGCCGCGAGGATCCGCGCTTTTCCGATGTGTTGCGGGCGCTGGATCTGGCGCCGGATGCCGCTGCCTCGACCCGCGCGCTTGGCGCCGAACGTGAGCTGAACAGCCGCCTGTTGACGGTGGCAAAGGCCAGCCTGCACCAGATCACACCGGAGGATTCTGCGGCCGAGCCGATTCATCGCCTGTTTTCAGAACGCCTGATCGACCCGTCGACCGGCCATTATCCCGGCGGAAGGCTGGCCTCTTTCTATACCGATAAGGCCTTTGCCCTGCCCGGCGTGACCGCCTCCTGGGACGAGCTTTCCGAGGCGCGGCCGGTGATCAACGGGCTGGACTATAGCAGCACAATCGCCGGTCTGTTCAGGGCAGCCCATCACCGGCTTGCCCCTGAACACCTCGCTGATGCCGGCGGGATCGTGGCGCATGGCGATGCCCATAACGCCAATATCTGGTATGAACGCGGCGAGGCCGCCGACCATCTCGCCTTTTTCGACCCGGCCTTTGCCGGGGAAAACGTGCCCTCGCTGCTGGCCGAGGTCAAATCGACCTTCCACAATATCCTCGCGCATCCGCTCTGGCTTTATGACAGCGATATGGTGCCGGGGCGCTGGCAGGTTTCGGCGCGGCTCGCGGATGGCTGCCTGTATATAGACAGCGACTGGGGCCCGGGGCGCCTGCGCGAGGATCTGCTGATGGCGAAAGCGGAAAGCTTCTGGAAGCCCTGGCTCGCCCATCTGGCCGCGCAGGGCCTGCTGCCCGCCGATTGGGAGCGGGTGATCCGGCTGGCGCTGTTCCTTTGCCCGACTTTGGTGATGAATCTGCGGGCAGGCGCCGGGCGGCATAGTCCGGAAAGCTCGGCCATCGGGCTGGCACAGGCGATACTCTGTGGCGCGGCGCCGGTTTCGGGCGAAGACCGCATGACGCGGTTCTTCGACCTCATCCGCCCGGAGCCGTAACATGTCGCGTGATCGCCGCTATCAGAATGTCGAGGATTTCCGCCTGTCTGCCCGCCGGCGTCTGCCGAAAATCTTCGCCGATTATATCGAGGGCGGCGCCTTTTCGGAAACCACGCTGGCGCGCAACCGCGATGGCTTTGACCGCTATGCGCTTTCGCAGCGGGTGCTGCGGGATCTTGCGCCGCAGCCGGATCTGAGCACGACCTATCTCGGCCGGCGCTGGTCGCTGCCGTTCTTTCCCGGGCCGGTGGGGTTTTTGGGTCTCTACCGTCGCGATGGCGATCTGCTGGTCGGGCTGTCGGCAAAGGCGGCGGGGGTTCCCTTCGGGCTTTCGACATTCTCGATCAGGGGGATTGCCAGCCTCGCGCCGCGCCTCGGAGAGCATCTGGCCTTCCAGCTTTATCTCGACCGCGATCCGACGGTGAATGAAACCTATCTGGCGGCCTGTCGTGCGGCGGGGATCGGGACGATCTTCCTGACCGTCGACACCGCCATCACCTCGGTGCGTGAGCGCGACAACCGGAACGGCTTTCGCGCCGTGAAACACATCACGCCGGGGCTGGCCTGGCAATTCGCACGGCGGCCGCGCTGGTCGCTGGATTTGCTCAGGAACGGGTTCCCGGGGGTGGAGCTGGTTGCGGGGCGGCCGGAATTCGGACGCGGCGCGCTGGCCCAGGCCTCGGCTTTGTCCTCGCGGCTCGACAAGCATCTGACCTGGGAGAAGGTGAAGGCGCTGCGCGACCTCTGGCCGGGGCGGCTGGTGATCAAAGGGCTTTCCGACGCGAAGGATGGCGAGATCGCGCGGCAAAGCGGCGTTGACGGCGTGGTGCTGTCGAACCATGGCGGTCGGCAGCTGGATCATGGGCGGGCGACCATCGCCAGCATTGCCGCGATGCGCGAAGCCCTTGGCCCGGGGCGCGAACTGCTTGTCGACAGCGGCTTCCGGCGCGGCACGGATGTGGTGAAGGCGCTGGCGCTTGGCGCCGATGCGGTGATGCTGGGGCGGCCCTTTGCCTGGGCGGTGGCAGCCGAGGGCGCCTGGGGCACCGACCGGCTGTTCGCGCTGCTCGCCGCCGAGATCGGCATCACATTGCAGCTGATGGGGCTGAATTCCGTCGATCAGCTGAAGGCCGGGCCGGCGGCAGACTATATTATCGGGGCCTGATCAGCCGGCGCCACGCCGCGCCTCTTCACGGCTGATCTCGACCGCCTTCTGACGCAGCCATTCATTCGCCGCAGCCTCGCCATCGCGCGACCGACGCGTCCAGAATTCCGGCTCCAGCGCGTGCAGCCTGGCCTCGACCCGCGCCTTGCCAGCCGCATCCAGCGTGGGCTCGGCCGGGGCCGGGGCTGCCGGAGCGGTTGTTGCTGCGGGCGTCACGCCCGGGCTTTCCACACAGCCGGCAGCAGCCATAAGGACAGCGGCGAACAGGCTGACGGCTGCGGTTCTGGACGGGGTCAGGGTCATCGTCGGGCCATCTCGTTTTACAACACATCCGACCGCACCGCCGGAGGCCGGAGCCAGCCGGAGCGGCCCTTATCCGGGCACGGCCTGTCACAAGACTGTCACGAAGCGCCGCCTGTCGCAATGCGACCGTATACGGCTGCGCGCGCAACCGCCTTACAGAGCTGTCAATAAAAAATTTCCGGCACCGTGATTTTCCTCGCCCCCGTGTCAGAGCCTCTGCGATCCGGACCCGAAAGAGGGAAATGCCAACAGCGGCTGGTATCCAATGCGGCTTTGCACACCACAAATGGCGGGCAAAGCCAGATTTCGTGTTCTGCCATGGGTTGAAAGACCTGATCTGAGGGTTGCCGAAATGCCCCACTTTGGGGCGAAATCCTGGAAAAATTGTGGCGAACCCTGTGAGCTGCGCCCGATACCTACTGGAAATGAAAGTGAAACCCGGTTATTCAGGTCGGCAATAGACGCCGCAAGTGCGTCAATAAAAACATGTCGGGTCAACGAGCCCGGCGGTATGAGGCGGAGTAGTAAAATGGCTAAGGCGATTCAATTCGTCGTCCGCGATTCTGCGGGCGGTATCTCGCGCGGTTCTGTCGTGGGAGAAGAAGGTAACAATTTCATCCAGATGGGTTCGGGCGATTCGGTTTCGCTCAATCTTTCCCGCCAGAGCATCGCCGGCTATGCACGTCAGGGCGATGATCTCGTTCTGACGCTGATCGACGGTCGGACGGTTTTGCTTGATGGTTATTTCACCGCGGGCGAGGCCAATCAGCTCTATCTCTCGCAAAATGGCGAAGTGATCGCGGTTCAGCTTTCTAACTCCGCCGAGGGTGGGCTTTACGCCAATTACGGTGCGGTTGAGGGCTGGGACAAATACTCCAATCTCGATGCGCTGCGTTTTGCCCAGGGCGATGATGTCGCCCTTGCCGGTGGCGCGGTGGATGAGCCCGCCGGCATGGCGATGTTCGCTCCGGGCCTTGTGGGCCTGGGTGGTCTTGGCGCAGGGCTCGCGGGCCTTGGTGTGGTCGGTGCCGTTGTTGGCGGCGGCGGCGGCGGCGATGATCCCTCGACCGGCCCCACTGGTCCCGTTGATCCGACCGGCCCCACTGGCCCCGTCGATCCGACCGGCCCGACCGGCCCTGTTGATCCGACCGGCCCGACCGGCCCTGTTG
>NZ_QNHG01000002.1:0-231121 GCF_003290025.1 Pseudogemmobacter bohemicus | reverse complement strand
GGTTGAGCCCGAGCGTCGTCCGCCGACCGTGGATCCGCAGGACCCCACCACTGTCATCATCGACACCGCCGATAAGGAACTCGATGTCTCCGGCACGGGTGAGCCCGGCGATACCGTCACCGTGACCATCGGCGATGTGACCGAGACCACCGTGATTGATGATGACGGCACCTGGCAGGTGACCTTCCCGGAAACCAACCTGCCGGATGACGGCAGCTATGAGGCCGTGGTCGTCTTTGAGCAGCCCGATGGCACCACCACCACGCTGCCCGGCCCGGATTTCATCCTCGATCTGACGCCCCCGGATGTGGACATCACCGAAGGCTCGGAATCGGTTGGCCATGTCGAAAACGCTGACGACTATACCGATGGCGTGCGCATTGGCGGCACGGGTGAACCCGGTGCCTCGGTTACCGTCGTGGTCGAAGGCTACTCGCATTCGACCGTGATCGGCACTGACGGCACCTGGTCGGTGGTTTTCCCGACCAGCGAGATCCGCACCGGCGAATACACCACCGACATCACCGTCACCGCCCGCGATCCGCTGGGCAATACCACGGTGATCACCGACCGCCTGGTGGTGGATACGGTTCCGAACCCGATCGATTTCAACACGGTGACCCGCGACAATGTGGTCAATAATGGCGAAAACACCCTCGGCTTTGCCGTGACGGGGACTTCGGTTGCCGGCGCCGTGCTGGTTGTGACGGTGGAGGCCAATGGCACCACCTATACCCAGACCGTGACCACCCGCACCGATGGCACCTGGACGCTGAACATTCCCGCCGGCACCCTGCCGGGCGGCGAATATGATGCAACCGTTACCGCCACCTCGACAGATGCCGCCGGCAATGGCAGCAGCGAGACCCACAGCTTCCGCGTCGACACTCTGGCTTCGGTCGCCTTCACCGGCACCGTGGCGGGCGACAATATCGTCAATATGGCGGAATCGCGCAATGTGGTGCTGACCGGCACCGCCGAGCCGGGTTCGGTGGTCTCGGTGGCCTGGAACGGCTCGACCCTGCCGGCAACGGTGGCGGCGAACGGCACCTGGTCGGTGACCTTCCCGGCCGTCTCGGGCAGCGCTGTGCTGACCGCGACCACCGCTGTCGTCACTGCAACCGACGCCTACGGCAATACCGCGACCGACAGCCGCGTGATCTCGATCGACCTTGGCACTTCGGTGGCCTTCGATGCGATCCAGGCGGGCGACAACGTGGTCTCGGGCTCTGAGCGCGGCGCAGGCGTCATCCTGACCGGCACTGCCGAACCGGGTGCGACCGTGGTTGTGGCCTTCGGCTCGGGTGAGCGGACGGTGACCGTGGGTGCCTCGGGCACCTGGTCGGCAAGCTTTACCACCGCCGAAATCCCGACGGCGAATGGCGCGAACCAGACTGCAACCGTCACCGCGACCGATGTGGCCGGCAATATCGCGACCGCCAGCCATACGGTTGTCATCGACACCCTGGTGAACCCCTTCGCGATCACCGGCAATTCGACCGGCGCGGATAATGTCCTCAACAATGCCGAGGCGGCCTCTGGCCTGACCATCACCGGCACCGTCGAGGCAGGCTCGCAGGTTCTGGTCAGCTTCGGCGCGAACGGCCCCTACACCGCGACCGTCACCGGCACCACCTGGACCGTGGTGATCCCGGCCGGGGTGATCCCGCCCGGCGAGACCACCGCGACGGTCACCGCCATTGCCACCGACCGTTACGGCAACACCGCGACCCTGCCGACCGAGACCATCGTGATCGACCGCATCGTCACCAATTTCGGGGCGGATACCCCGATCAGCGGTGACGGTCTGGTCAATGCGCATGAGCGTCTGGCCGGGGTTCCCTTCGGCGGCACCGCCGAGGCCTTCTCGCAGATCGAGGTGGTTCTCTCGAATGGCCATGTGCTGCGCACCGCCTCGGATGCCAGCGGCAACTGGTCGGTCACCATCCCGACGGGCTACCTGCCGGAAGGCGATGGTGTCTCGCTCAGCGCGACTGTCACCGCGACCGATCGCGCCGGCAACACCGCCGACCTGATCCGCGATGTGATCGTCGATACGGTGGCGCCGGACGCCCTGGGTGTGGTTGCTTTCGGCAAAGCCGTCGGCAACAACGTGATGACCGAGCTTTACACCACTACGGATGGTGAACAGGTCTCGATTCACCGCGTTGACAGCACGGGTGCGGCAGCCGAACTCAGCTTCGTCCTGACCGAAAACACGAGCATCAACACCGGCAGCGGCCGCGTGACCGCCGATCATTACAGCCTCGACGAGGGTGTGAATGATGGCAGCTATCTGGTTCTGCAAAACACCGACGCGGCCGGAAATGAGAGCTCGACGCTCTTCATCGTCGACAACCGCGGCAGTGTGAACGTGGATCTGGGTCGCGCCGGCCTTGACGGCTTCGACTTCTCGACCATCGACCTCAACGTGGCTCCGCAGGCGCGTCTCACGCTGACCAATGCTGATCTGACGGCACTGACCGGCGGCGACAACGAGCTGGTGATCCGTGGCGACAGCCTGGATCAGGTGCGTCTGCAGCTGACCAACACCACGCCGGTGGAGGTTCGCGAGATCGACGGTCAGAACTACAACGTCTACGCGATGGATGGCGGCACGGTGCTGGTGGATCAGGACATCAACACGACGTTCTTCTGATCCAGTCCCGGAAACCACCCGGAGAACCGGCCATGCAAGCCCGTACCTGCAAGGCAGGCCAGGCAGAGCGATTTCGCTCTGCCGCTGCCCCCCTCATCTCTGGCGTTCTGGTTCTGGCGCTTGCGGGCTGCTTCGGCGGCCCCCAGGCAACCAGGTCCTCCGGATCGCCGGCTGATCCGGCCGCTGCCGGAGAAACCGCCGCCCATCTCGACAAGAAGGGCGAGGTCGTCTCGGAAAAGATCAGCCAGCTGAAACTCAGGCAGTCGATCCTTCCCGAAGACAGCTCTTTCGGACGGGTTGCAGATGCGGTGCTGAAAAGCAGCCAGGCCTCGGCCGAGGCCCAGCTGCGCGTCAAACGCCTGACCGCGCGGGCAAGATCGAAAAACTGGCTGCCGAAACTGGGGCCGGATGTCAGTCTCAGCTCGCTGTCGTCGATTGCAGCCAGCCTTGTGCTGGATACCGCGATCTTTGACCGTGGCCGGCGCCAGGCTGAGCGTGATTTCGCGGCGGCCGATGTCGAGCTGGCGGCGATCGGCCTTGTCCAGGACCTGAACAAAAAGGTCTATGACGGGCTGAAACTGTATATCGAGGCGCAGCGCGCCGCCGAACTGGCAAAGATCACCGAAGCTGCGCTGACCCAGATGGCGGAGTTCGAGCGCGTCACGAAGATCCGCGTCAGTGGCGGGTTGTCGGACGGGTCGGAATACCGGCTGGTCAGCCAGCGCCGCTCTGAAATCGAGGCGACGCTGCTCTCGTATCAGCAGGGCGAGAAAAGCGCCTGGGCCGAGCTTGCATCCCTTGCCGGTCGCCCGATGGAGGCCGAGCGCGGTCTGACATCGCTGCCCCCTGACAATGGCACGCCCGAGCCGCTGACCGTGACCTATGCCAAAGGCGAGGCCACGCGCACCATGGCCGAGGTTGCGGTGGCGAAATCCGGTCTGCTGGCCGGGATCGGGGCGGGTGCCTCGGTCGGCAAGGATGGCAGCATCGACGGCGGGCTGTCGCTGGATGGCGACATTCTCGGCTTCGGGCGCGCCGATAATATGGCCGCGCTGGACGAGGCGCTGGAAGTGACCCGCCGCAAGGTTGACGAGGCCGGCCGCGATGCGGATCGCAAGCTCGTCTCGCTGACCCAGGAGATCAACACGCTGGCTTTGCGCGAGCAGGCCGATGGCGCGGTGATCGCCCAGATGGAAGGCAATATGGGTCTTTATACCGAACAGTATAAGGCCGGCCGCCGCAGCCTGATCGAGCTGACCGGCCAGTTCGAGACCCTGACCTCGATGAAGCGTGACCATGCTTCTCTGAAATACCAGATCGCGCTGGCGCGGCTGGATATCGCGCTGATGCGCGGCGTATTGGTAGATGGAGGCGCAATGTGACCGAGAACCGCGTTATCGCTTTCGATATGAATGCAGGCCAGGTGGCGCCGGGCGCCCGCCCGGTGATCGCCGCGAAACCGGCCAGCCAGCGTTTCACCAATCGCGCAAAGAACCGCGCCACGCTCGCCTCGGTCTATGCCGGGCTGATCGGGTCTGAACTGTCGGTCCCTGACCTGCTGGAGCGGATCCAGACTGCCGCTGATGCCTCGGGCACCGCGCCGGGCCTGGATGAGATGGCCCAGGCCCTGACCCAGGGCGGGCTTTCAACCCGGATCGTCCGCGCCGTCACCCTGCCCGCCGATGGCTGGCCGGCCTTGGTCGAGACCACCAATGGCCAGGTCGTGCTGGTGCTGGGCACCGATGGCGATGGTGTCACCATCTATGACAAGACCGCGCATGACAACCGCGCCGAGCTGCTGCTTTCTGATCTGAACAGTCTCTATGCCGGCCGAATCCTTCAGGCGCGCGCGCCGCTGGCCGAGCTGGAAAGCCGCCATATCGAACAAAAGAACAAGCCGCACTGGTTCTGGGGCGAGTTCCGTCATTTCCGCCGTCCCTTCGGCGACGTCTCTGCCGCCTCGCTGGTGGCGAATATTCTCGCCGTCGCGATCTCGCTTTTCTCGATGCAGATCTATGACCGCGTCATCCCCTATCAGTCGCAGCCGACGCTCTGGGTGCTGGGGATCGGCGTGTTGCTGGCGGTTTGCCTTGAGGCCACGCTGAAAGTCGCCCGCGCGCTGTTGATGGACAATACCGGCCGCAAGGTCGAAATCGCGGTGCAAAAGCGGCTGATGAAGAAGCTGCTCGGCATGAAAATGGGCCCGGGCGAGCGCAAGCCGTCTGAGGTTTTTGCCGCGATGCGCGAATTCGGCGGGGTGCGGGAATTCTTTACCTCGGCCACCGTCGGCACGCTGGCCGATCTGCCCTTCCTTCTGCTGTTCCTTGCGCTGGTGGCGACCATTGCCGGCAATCTGGTCTGGCTGGTGGTGGCGGGCGGTATCCTGATGGTGCTGCCGGGCTTCCTCATGCGCAAAAAGATGGTGCGCCTGGCGGATGAGACCCAGGGCGCCTCGATCAAACAGGCGAAACTGCTGTATGAGGCGGTGTTCGAGCATGAGACCCTGACCACGCAGCGCGGCGAGGATCGCTTCAACCGCATCTGGTCGGAGCTGGTTGCCGTCAATGCCGTCCAGGGCAGCGAGCAGCGCAAGCTGACCACCTTCCTCTCGACCTGGTCGCAGGCGGTGCAGCAGGTCACCTATGTCGCCACCGTGATCGCCGGCACCTACCTTGTCTTCGCCGGCCAGTTCACCGTCGGCACCATCATCGCGACCGGCATCCTGACCGGCCGCACCCTTGGCCCGCTGTCGCAGGTCTCGTCGATGATGGCGCGCTGGAGCCAGGTGAAAATCTCGCTGAAAGCGCTGGAACAGGTGGCGGAATCGCGTCAGGCCGAAGAAGAGGGCCGCCGCTATCTGCGCCGCGACCGCATGGCCGGCAGCTTCGAGCTGCGCAACCTTGAATTCCGCTATGACCAGCAAAGCGCCCCGGTGGTCGAGATCAACGGCGTCGCCATCCCGCAGGGCCAGCATGTTGCGGTTCTGGGTTCGAACGGGTCGGGGAAATCAACGCTCCTGCGGCTTCTGGCCGGGCTTTATGAGCCTGGTCAGGGCCGGGTTCTGGTCGACGGGATCGACCTCAACCAGATCCATCCGCGCGACCTGCGCCGGGGCATCGGCTATCTGGGCCAGGAGGTGCGGCTGATCCAGGGCACCATCCGCGACAACCTCAACATGAACCAGCTGGAGCGCGATGACGACCGCCTGCTGCAGGCGCTGGATTTCGCAGGCCTGGGTCCGTTTGTCAGGAACCATCCGCGGGGTCTTGATCTTGAGGTCCGCGAACTCGGCGAGGGGCTTTCCGTCGGTCAACGCCAGTCGATCGGCTGGTCGCGGCTCTGGCTGCAGGATCCGCAGATCGTGCTGCTGGATGAGCCGACCGCCGCGCTGGATCAGACGCTGGAAACCACGCTGGTCAGCCGGCTGGGTGGCTGGCTTACGGGCCGCACGGCGGTGATCGCGACCCACCGGGTGCCGATCCTGCAACTGACCGAGCGCACGCTGATCCTGCAAAATGGCAAGCTGGCGGTGGACGGGCCGAAAGAAGCGGTGCTGGCGCATCTGGCGAAAGCCCAGGGTGTCAAACTGGCAGGAGCGGGCGCATGACGGCAGTTTGGTCCGACGAATTCGAGAGCCGCTCGAAAAGCCCGTCGCTGGTGATCTGGGCCATCGGGGCGGTGATCCTGGTCTTCCTGACCTGGGCGGCCTTTGCCTGGCTGGATGAGATCGTCAGCGCCGAGGGGACAGTCGTGTCCTCCTCGCGGCCGCAGATCATCCAGAACCTCGAAGGTGGTATTCTCGCCGAGCTGAACGTCGCCGAAGGCGATGTGGTCGAGCCGGGCGAGGTGCTGGGCCGGCTGCAATCGACGCAGTATCACGCGGCGGTGGACGATTATACCGATCAGCTGGCGGGTCTTTCGATCCGCCGTGCCCGGATCGAGGCCGAGATGCGCGGCGAGACCTCTTTCACCGTGCCCGAGGATCTGGCAGTGCGGGTGCCGGATATTCTGGCCTCTGAAACCTCGCTGCTGAAAGCGCGGATCGAGGATTTCAACGCGCGGCGTGAGGGGGCGGAGGCGATCCTCGAACAGGCGAAACGCGAGCTGGATATCATGGAGCGGATGCTGGCCCAGGAGGTTGCGCCCGCCATCGAGGTGACGCGCGCCAAGAAGGCGCATCGCGATGCCGAGAACCAGTTGTCTGATACGCTGACCAAAACCGAGCTGGAGCGCGCCAAGGAATATTCCGATACCCTGGCCGAGGTGGCGACGCTGGAGCAGAAACTGAAAGTCGCGCAGGACCAGCTGGGCCGCACGACGCTGGTTTCCCCGATGCGAGGTGTGGTGAACAAGATCGGAATCACCACTATCGGTGGTGTTGTGCGCCCGGGTGAAGAGATCCTCCAGATCATTCCGTTGGACGAAGAACTCTATATCGACGCCAAGGTGAGGCCGCGCGATATCGCCTCGGTGCGGGAGGGGCAGACGGCGGTGATCAAGCTTTCGGCCTATGATTACACGATATACGGCTCGCTGAAGGGGGAGGTGACTTTCGTATCCGCCGATACGTTTATCGACGAGCGGTCGCGCGCGGTGGATGGTGACCCGCATTATATCGTGACGCTCAAGGTCGATATGGCGCAGCTGACCGACCGGCAGAAGAACCTGCAAATCCGCCCGGGCATGCAGGCCAGCGTCGAGCTGGAAACCGGCGCCAAGACGGTGATGACCTATCTGCTGAAGCCGCTTTATAAATCGAACGAAGCGCTGCGCGAGCGCTGAGATCATCGGCCCGCGCAAGAGTTCGCGTGGGCCGATTCGTCTCTAACACAGCGATTTCGGCGGGTTCTGCGGCACGCCGGGCAGCACGCAAAGCATCTCGTAAAGCAGGTTCGCCCCGATCAGCGCCGTATTGCCCGAAGGGTCGTAAGGCGGCGAAACCTCGACCAGATCCCCGCCGATCAGGTTCAGCCCGGCACAGCCGCGCACGATCTCCAGCCCCTGCCAGATGGTCAGCCCGCCGGGCTCGACTGTGCCGGTCCCGGGCGCGAAAGCGGGGTCGAGACTGTCGATGTCATAGGAGAGGTAAACCGGCGCATCGCCGATCTGTGCCCTGATCCCGGCCATCAGCGGTTTCAGCGACTTGTGCCAGCATTCCTCGGCCTGGATCACCGTCCAGCCATTTTTGCGCCCCCAGTCGAAATCATCGGGACTATAGCCGGTGCCGCGCAGACCGATCTGGAAGACCTTGTCATTTTGCAGACAGCCATCCTCGAAGGCGCGGCGGAAGGGGCAGCCATGTGCGACCTTTTCGCCAAACATCGTATCGTTGATATCGGCATGGGCATCGACATGGATCAGCGCCACCGGCCCATGTTTCTTGCGGATCGCCCGCAGGATCGGCCAGGTCAGCGTGTGATCGCCCCCCAGGGTCAGCGGCAGCGCACCGGCTGCGAGGATCTGATCGTAATGCGCCTCGATGATGCCGACCGACTTCTTCAGATCGAAGGTGTTGATCGGCACATCACCAATATCGGCGCATTGCAGATGGTCGAAAGGTGCGGCCCCGGTCGCCATGTTAAACGGGCGCAGCATTCGGCTTTCATCGCGGATCTGGCGCGGCCCCAGACGGGTGCCGGGCCGGTTTGAGGTGCCGATATCCATCGGAATGCCGCAAAATGCGACATCGAGGCCTTCGGCAGTTGGGGCGGCCGGCAGGCGCATGAAGGTGACCGGCCCGCCGAAACGCGGCATCTCATTGCCGCCAAGCGGCTGGTTGAACGGCATTGCAGTGCTCCCTGTTTCGCAGCAGGAGGCCATAGCGGCCCGCGCCTTGCAAGCGCCTCACTGCGTGTAACTTCGCACCAATGCCTGGGCGAGCAGGCTCCAGCCATCAGCCACCACGAAAAAGGCCAGTTTGAAGGGCAGCGAGACCACGGCGGGCGGCACCATCATCATCCCCATCGACATCAGGATCGCCGCCACGACAAGGTCGATGATGAGAAAGGGGAGGAAAATCAGAAAGCCGATCTCAAAGGCGCGCTGGATTTCCGACAAGAGGAATGAGGGCACCAAAACAGAAAGCGGCGCCTCTGTGATCCCGGTCGGTGCGCGTGGGCGCAGTGCATCGAGGCGGGCGAAGGTCTCCGGGTCCATCCGCGCCGCCATGAAGACGCGGAACGGCTGTGCCGCTTCGGCAAAGGCGGTAGGGATGTCGATCTCATTGCGGGTGAAGGGGCCGATGCCGCGCGCCCAGGCCTCGGTAAAGACCGGATCCATCACGAACCAGGTCAGGAACATCGCCAGTGTGATGATCAACATATTGGGCGGCGCCTGTTGCAGCCCGAGGCCCTGACGCAGGATCGACAGAACCGTCACGATAAAGGGGAAACAGGTGACCATCACCGCCAGACCCGGCAGGATCGACAGCACGGTGATCATCAGCAGCAGCTGGACCGAGCGAGAGGCAAGCGTCTCCTCGCCACCCAGATCCAGCGTGATTTCCTGAGCCAGCGCCGGCAGGCCGGAGAGCAGCAGGATCAACAACAAGGTGCAGGTCAGAGTGGCCCATTTCCAGGCGGGGATCGGGAGAAATGCGTTCACAATCCGCTCTTGAGATTGGCAACCTCGGTCAGGCGTACGGCCAGCTGGCCGGCCTTGTCCCCTTCCAGTTCGGTCAGTTCGCCGCGCGCAATCAGCCGGTCGCCGACATAGAGTTCCACCGGATCATCAACGCGGCGATCCAGCGCCAGGACCGTATCCTTGCCGAGCCGGAGAAGTTCCTGCACTTTCGGCCGGGCGCGACCCACCGAGATGGTGATCTCGATCGGGACCTGGGCGAAGGGGCTGGAGCTTGCGAGTTCATCCATCGGGGTTCTCCTGCGACAGGGTGAAAAAGTCCTGAACGGACCTGATGATGGTATTCGTGACACGGGTGAGATCGATGCTGATCTCTCGCGGGCCGAGCCTGAGGAAGACCTGCGCCTCGCCGAGGCCGCTGTCTTCGGAAATCTCGAACAAAAGGCCCGGGGTCCGGGACAAAAGCGCCTCGACCTGGGGGCGGGCCGAGGGATGTAGTGTCAGGCTGGCCGGCTGTTCGGCCGCAGCCTCCATCACCGGCATCATCTGTTCGACGAGAACGGGTCCGAGCGCCTCGCGCGCCATATCGGGCAGGAGGCGGTTCACGATCTCCTGCAGCAGCGGCTCCATCGCGCCCAGAATATGCGCGCGCGCCTCCTGCCAGGTGAAGGCCAGCACCATCAGATTCCGCTCCAGCTCGGCCCGGACCTGTTCGCCATTCCTGGTATGGGCTGCCTCGCAATCATCCCAGCCGGCGCGGTAACCCTGTTCCCAGGCGGCGGCGCGGTTCTCTTCGACCGAGGCCGTATCGGTAACGACCACATCCCGGCCGGGGTTGCGCGCGGCCTCGAAGACCTCAAGCTGCGGCAAGGGCATCAGGTGCGCTCCTCATCCGGGCCAAGCCAGCCGCGCAGGATCTCGATCGATTCCGCCTGACGCTCGCGGATCAGCCGCTGCAGTCTTTCCACCGGGTCTTCCTGCAGCTGATCACCGCCCGAGAAATCCACCATCGGCAGATCCGGCAGGCTGAAACCGCTGTCGATCTCGCCGTTCAGAACGGTGTCGGGCGCGCCGGAAGTATCCAGTCCGGGCAATTGCAGCGGCAAAGGCGGCGCCGGCAGCGCGGCAGCGCGGCCCGAGGCCAGGATCGGACGCAAAACGAAGAGCATGAGAATCAGCGCCACGACAGTAAGGGCGGCGATCTGGATCAGCGTCATCGTGTCGAGCGGGCCGAAACCGGCGAGGAAACCGGTGGTGGCCTCGGTACCCTCGGCGGTAAGCGGCTGAAATTCGAGAGATTTGAGCGTCAGGCTGTCGCCCCGCGATTCGTCGATCCCCGCCGCCGCCGCGACCAGCTCACGCAGCGCTGATATCTCGCTATCACTGCGGGGCTGCCAGGATTGCGTGCCATCCTGGGCGGTAACCGTCTGCCCGTCGATCAGCACGGCGACCGACATCCGGCGAATGCCGCCGGGGCCGCGCAGTAATTCCCTCTGGGTCTCGGATATCTCGTAATTCACCCGCTCCCGGGTCTCGGTGGATTGCGCCTGGCCACCTGCACCGGCGGTCGTATCGCCCTCGGGCAGGTTGGAGGCGACCGTCACATCGCCGCCTGGCTCGGAATTCTGGCTGCTTTTTTCTTCGGTATCGGTCGAGATGGCGACGCGACCCTCGGGGTCGAATCGTCTCTCGGTAATCTGCTCGCGCTCGGTCTGCAGCTCCAGCGAGACCTCAACAACCGCCTTGCCCGGCCCGACCCGGGCCGCAAGCAGCCGCTCGACGCTTTGCCGGATCTCTTTCGCGCGGTCGCTGGCCGAGCCCGAAGTGCCATCTTCCGCAGGCGAAACCAGCCCGCCTGTGGTGTCGATCACCTGCACATCCGCCGGGGTCATGCCGCTGATGGCCGAGGCCACCAGATGTTTCAGCGCCCGCGCCTGATCATCCGAGATGCGGCCCGAGGCGGTTGTCACCGTAACGCTGGCGGTTGGCGTGTTGCCGCGCCGGAACGGATCGGCCGGGCCTTGCGAAATATGCACCCGCGCGGCACGCACATCCGGCACAGCCAGAATCGTCCGGGCAAGCTCCCCTTCTTTCGCGCGCCAATATGCGGCGTCGAACATCTGCGCCGTGGTGCCGAATCCCGACAGCGTATCGAGCAGCTCATAGCCCGCGCCACCAGCCGAGGGCAGCCCTTCACCGGCCAGCGACATTCTGAGCGAATCCCGGCTGGCGGCATCGACCCAGATCGAATCGCCCCGCACCTCATAGGGGACGCCGCGCTGATCCAGCGCCGTGACCACCTCACCCGCAGCCCGGCCATTCAGCCCGGCGTAAAGCAGCACCTGGGGGCTGCCGCCCGACAGGCGTGAAAGGGCAAGAACCGCAAGGAAAACTGCGATTGTAGCGCCCACAAGAATCATCTTGCGCCGCAGTTCCAGCCCGTTCCAGATCGAGATCACATTCTGCACTTTTCTCTCCGCCGGAATTCTTTCCTGACAAGACCAGAAATGAAGGATCTGGATTAACAATCGGTTAGTTCCCTCCGGTCTATCTTCGTTCTCATGGCGAAACGGAGGCTGACGTGTCGGATATTGCGATTCCTGCAGAGGAAGCGGTGGAGGGGGCGGAGAAAAAGCGCTCGAGACTGCCGCTGCTGATCGGGCTGGTGCTGGCGATCGGGGCCGGCGGGGCGGGATTCTATGTCATGCAATCCGGTCTTCTGATGGGCGGCGGGCATGGGGCGCCGGCCAGGGTGCAGGGCATGCCCGATATCGCCTATGTCCCTGTTGAGCAGATCCTGATCTCGCTGCCGCCCGGGGCGCCGGGGCGGCATCTGCGATTCGCGGCTCAGATCGAGGTGGCCAGGGCCAACGCGGCCGAGGTCACCCTGCTGATGCCGCGGGTTCTTGATGTTCTGAACAGCTATCTGCGCGCGGTCGATCCCGCCGGTTTCGATGATCCGGGCGCGATGACGCGGCTCAGGGCGCAGATGTTGCGGCGCATCCAGATCGTCACCGGCGAGGGCCGGGTGCGCGATCTTCTCATCACCGAATTTGTCCTGAACTGAGGGCCTGAAATGACCTTGATAGCCGATATTCTGCTGCTGGCCGCGACTCTGGGGGCCGCGATTTACTGCTATGTTCTGGCGGCGCGTCTGCGGCGCTTCACCACGCTGGAAACCGGGATGGGCGGTGCGATTGCTGTGCTGTCCTCTCAGGTCGATGAAATGACGCGCGCGCTGGAAAAGGCGCAGCTGGTGGCTGGTCACTCCGGCCAGCGGCTTGCAGTGCTGACCGGCCGGGCAGAGGAGCTTTCGATGCGGCTCGAACTGCTGGTGGCCTCGATGCATGACATTCCGGCGGCGCCGCCAAATGCCGTGCCACGCGCCGCGCCTGCTCGTCCGGCCGAACCGATGCAAGAGGCTTATGGCGACGACCCGCGCCGTATCCGGCTGGTACGCCGGCGCGGGCAAGCTATGGAAGCCACAGAATGAGCCGCCGCCCCGGCCGCAGCACGTTGATGCTGATTGCGCTCCTCTTTGCCGCCTCCGGCGCGGTCAGATTCGGCGATGGTCTCGGAACCTCGATTGCCTGGGCGGCCGGGGCGGATCCGGCACCGGAGGCAGAGGCTGAAAGTTGCGCCCCGTTGCCGCAGGAGCTCGCCGCTGCCCTTTCGGCGCGGGAGGCGCGGGTGACCGCCCAGGAGGCCGCACTTGCGGACCGGGCAGCGGCACTGGATCTGGCCAGCGAGGTTCTCGATGGCCGGATGGAGGCACTTCGCGAGACCGAGACCGAATTGCGGGCCACGCTCGCGCTGGCGGATGGGGCTGCCGAGGCGGATCTCGCAAGACTTACAACGGTTTACGAATCGATGAAGCCAAAGGATGCCGCGCTGCTTTTCAGCGCGATGGATTCACAATTCGCGGCGGGGTTCCTTGGTCGGATGCGGCCCGATGCCGCTGCCGCGATCCTCACCGGAATGGCGCCTGACAAGGCCTATGCCGTCAGTGCGATTCTCGCCGGGCGAAATGCGGCCGCTCCGCGCGAATAACCCCGGATTGCTGGTCAGTGGGCCGGCGACCCTGGCGTTTTTTTAACGGCTTCCGCCCAGGCTGGCGAGAACCAAGGCAGGAATATTTCTCATGATCGGTGTGGTCGGCATAGCAGTGATCTTCATCATGGTCTTCGGTGGCTATACTGCGGCCGGCGGCAAGCTCGGGATCATTCTGAAAGCACTGCCCTTTGAGCTGGCGATGATCGGCGGGGCTGCCATCGGGGCCTTCCTGATCTCGAATGGCATGTCTGGCGTGAAACAGGCCATGCGCGACATCGGCAAGGTCTTCAAGGGGCCGCGCTGGAAGCCGGAGGATTACCGCGACCTGCTTTGCCTTTTGTTTGAACTGGTCCGGCTGGCCCGTGCGAATCCGGTTGCGCTGGAAGAGCATGTCGAGAATCCGGGCGCCTCGACGATATTCGGCAAATACCCCCGGATCCAGGCCGACCATGAAGCAGTTGATCTGATCTGCGACACGCTGCGCGCGGCTTCGATGAACTATGACGACCCCCATCAGGTGGAGGAGGTGCTCGACAAGCGGATGGAGGTGCAGATGCAACATGCGCTCCATTCCAGCCATGCGATGCAGACCATGGCCGACGGGCTGCCCGCGCTCGGGATTGTTGCGGCGGTGCTTGGGGTGATCAAGACGATGTCCTCGATCGATCAACCGCCCGAGGTGTTGGGCAAGATGATCGGCGGCGCGCTGGTGGGAACCTTTCTCGGGGTGTTCCTCGCCTATGGCCTGATGGGTCCCTTCGCCTCGCGCGTGCGCACTGTGGTCGAGGAGGACGGGCATTTCTACAATTTGATCCGAGAGGTTCTGATCGCGAATTTGCATCGCCATCCGGCGAATATCTGTATCGAGGTGGGTCGGCAGAACACCCCGCATCACATGCGCCCCGAATTCGGTGATCTGGAGGAGGCGCTGCGCGCACTGAAACAGGAGGCAGCATGATGCGCTGTTTCCGGTTTTCGGCGATTTTGCTCGCCCTTGCCTCGCCATCGGTTGCGCAGTCCGAGATTGCCCGAATTCGAGGCGGAGAACATGCTGATTTCACACGAATTGTGATTGAGGCACCGTTCTCCGGCGCCTGGCAGTTCGGCCGGACAGAAGGGGGCTATGGCTTTCGGGCAGGAGATGCGGTCACCGGGTTCGATCTCAGTCAGGCTTTTGACAAGATACCAAGATCCCGGATTTCCGCGCTTCGGCGCGATGGGGAAACGGGTTTCCTGCAAATGGATCTGGTCTGCGCCTGTTACGCGATCGCGTTTGAGGTCCGGCCCGGGATTGTCGCCATTGATGTCAGGAACGGTCTCGCACCCGCCGACTCCGAGTACGAGAAACCATTGAATTTCCGCAGCACTGTCAGGGGTGGGAATACCGCCGCGCCCCCTCCCGACTTCCCTGTTTTCCCGAGGATCAAAGCGGCGCCCGGATCCTCGCCCGCCAGGGCTGGTGCCGGAAAAACCAACTATGACTGGCTTGAAATCGCTGGCTATGGCCAGATGCCTCAGCCTGATATCAATGAGGAAGAAGCCAGCGACGAGGCTTTCTTTCTGCTTGACCCGTTACGCGATACGCTTTTACGGCAAATCAGTCGCGGCATCCTTGAAGGCGTGGTCGAGCCTGGAAGTCTCGAAGATCTGCCGGAAGCAGCTAAGGCCCCATTTGCCGATGCACCTGGTCTGCGTATTTCAAACGGTGAAATGCCTGGTCTTTGGGCCGGCACTGATCGATCTCCGGGGCCAAATCTGACGGCAGAGGGAAAGCCCTGTCTTCCCGATCGCATGACCGATATCGCGACATGGTTGCCGGATGAATCGCCGCTGGCAGCGCTGAGTGACCGGCGCAGGAATTTACTCACCGAGTTTGATCAGCCTGTGGCCGCCAATATTCTCGATGCAGCCAGGGGCCATATCGCGCTCGGTTTCGGAGCAGAGGCACGGCAGATCCTCGCGCTCCTGCCTGCGGGTGAGGCGGAAAGCCAGGCAATCCTGGATGATCTCAGCTATCTCGTTGACCTGGAGCCTGCACCTCACGGCGCTTTCGTTGGCATGGAAAGCTGCGATTCTCCGGCAGCCCTCTGGGCAATGCTTGCGCTCGCCGTCGCTGGCGGGGAAGCACCTCGGACCACGCCAGATCTGGCCGCCATAACCCGAAGTTTTTCTTCGCTTTCCCAGGATTTGCGGCGTCATCTGGCGCCGGTTCTCGTGGCCTACTTCACGGCACATGGCGATGAAACAACTGCGCGCCGCTTGCGGGATGCGACGCTGCGCGCGCCCGGTTCACCCGGACAACAGGTCCAGCTTATGGATGCCGGTGTCGAACTTGCCACGGGCAATGCTGGCCAGGCGGCAAAAATCGCGGAAGAGGTGTTCACAGATCCGGGCAACACGGCGGCTGAGGCGGCGATACTTCTGGCGGAATCGGCCTTTGCCGGCAATCGCATGGTTTCGCATGATCTGTCGGCGCAACTCTCCGCACTTTCAGCGGAGTTGCGTGGGAGTGAAGAGTATCCCCGCATCCGACGTGCCGAGATCCTTGCCCTTGCAATGTCCGGCGATTACCGCAGCGCTTTCGATCTTCTGACAGAGGCCCCGGGTGCCACGGGTGATTTGTGGGAGCTTGCGGCAGCTGGCGCGCCTGATGAGGTGCTGCTGACCCAGGCACTGAAGCAGTCCACACCACCCTCTACCAACAAAGACACCGACAGGCGGGTCGCCCGGAGGTTGCTGGATTTCGGCTTTGCGCAAGAGGCGCTGAACTGGCTGGGTCCGAAAGATGCCCTACAGACTGATCCGGATCGCCTGCTTGGTGCCGAAGCTGCTCTGGCGATCCGGGATGCGAGGCTTGCGGTGCGCCTGCTTGCTGGGCTGGCAGGGGATGAGGCGGATGCGTTGCGGGCGCGGGCCGCCATTCAGCTCGGCAATGCAGATGCTGCGGCCGCCATTTTGCTGGCAAGCGGTGACCAACAAGCGGCGCTTCGTGCCGAGTTCTGGGCCGGCGACTGGGGCTATATTGCCCAAAGCGACACCGCCGGTCTCAGTCCGGCAGCCGCGATGTTGTTGCCTCCTTTGGCTGACGCGTCGGGCGAGGGCATTCTGGCCCGGGGCAACCGGCTCGCCGGCGAAAGCGAAAGCGCACGCGAAGCGGTAAACGGGCTGCTGCAGGCAGTGCCAGGCCAGTTTCCGTAACACTTTGGCAACCACCAGTGCGCAATAGTCGGGCTGGCACCATTGCTCCGGACTGATGTTCGGGCCCTGTGGATCAGACAGAATGTCACGATACAATTTCGCTACCGCCTTCCCCTTGCTTGTCGTCTGTTGGCCGGGCTTTGCGCCCTCGGCGCAGGGGGCCGGGTACGCGCAGCAATGCCTCGACGCCATCCACAGTGCGGCGCAAAGCTCTGGCGTTCCCAGGGAAATCCTGCTCGCCGTTGCTATGACGGAGAGTGGCCGGCAGGGTGCAAATGGGCCGGAACCATGGCCCTGGGCGCTGAACCAGGCCGGTGACAGCATGTGGTTCGACAGCCAGTATAAGGCGCTGGAATGGCTTGATGCCGCCATCGCCCGGGGCGTGACAAATGTTGATATTGGCTGCTTTCAGCTGAACTGGCGCTGGCATGGCGAGGCATTTGCCTCCACCGCCGCGATGATCGACCCGCAACAGAATGCGGATTACGCGGCCGGTTTTCTGTCGCGGCTCAGGGATCAGACGGGCAGCTGGGATAAGGCCGTGGCGGGATACCATTCCTTTAAGCCCGAACTGGCCGAACGCTACATGAACCGCTTTCGGCCGATCTACGCCTCGCTTCAGGGGCAGAGCAATGATGCGGTTCCCGTGTCGGCAGAACCGGAGCGGGAGAACAATTACCCGTTGTTGCAAATGGGAAATGCTCAAAGCGCCGGCTCGCTCGTAACCGTCTCGGGCTCTGCGCGCCCGCTTTTTGACACGCCGTGAGGACAGAGCCATGGAGAATCTGAACGTGCGCAATCTGTTCCATCCGACGGTTCTGCTGGCGCTGGCCCTGATGGCCGTCATCGGGATGATGATCCTGCCGATCCCGCCAGCCTTGCTTGATATCGGGCTGGCTTTGTCCTTCTCGCTGGCGATCCTGATGCTGACGGTCACCCTCTTTGTCGAGCGTCCGCTCGACTTCTCCTCCTTCCCGACCATCTTGCTCGCCTCGCTCCTGCTGCGTCTCGCGCTGAATGTCTCGTCAACACGGCTGATCATCAGCGAGGGCCATACCGGCACCGCCGCCGCAGGCCATGTGATCGAAGGCTTCGCGAATTTCATCATGGGCGGCAATATCGTGCTTGGTCTCGTGGTGTTCATCGTCATTATGATTGTGAATTTCATCGTGATCACTAAGGGCGCCGGGCGTATGGCCGAGGTGGGCGCGCGCTTTGCGCTTGACGGGATGCCGGGGCGCCAGCTGGCAATCGATGCCGATATGTCGGCGGGGGCGATCACCCATGAAGAGGCGCGCAGTCGCCGGGAAACCGAACTGGCCGAAACCACGTTTTTCGGCTCGCTCGATGGTGCCTCGAAATTCGTGAAGGGCGATGCGGTTGCAGGTCTGCTGATCACCGCCCTGAACTTTGTCGTGGGTCTCGCGGTCGGCATCGGTATGCACGGGATGGATGCGGCGCGGGCCTTTTCGACCTATGCGATTCTCACCGTAGGGGACGGGTTGGTCGGCCAGATTCCGGCGGTGATCATCTCGGTCGCGGCGGCTCTTTTGCTGGCGCGTGGCGGCACGAAAGGCGCGGTCAATATCAGCCTGGTCGAACAATTGGGGCGCTACCCGGCGGCTCTGGCCACTGTGGCGGGCCTGATGGCGGTTCTCGCGGTTCTTCCGGGGATGCCGTTTCTGCCCTTCATCTGTGTGGCGGCCATTCTTGCCGGGCTGGCGCGGATGGTCTGGAAAAAACCCGCCGAAAAACCCGAACCCGAGGTCAGCAACGCTCAGGTGGCGGCAAAGCAGCATATTGGTGATGTGCTTGATTTCGATGAGATTCATATCGAGTTTTCACCCAATCTCGTGGATATGGCACTGGATCCTGCAACGGGGCTGGATGGGCGGATTGCCAGCATGCGCAATCACATCGCCTCGACCTATGGGCTGATTCTGCCCGAGATCCGGCTGACCGACGAGGCAATGCTGCCCGGCGGTCATTACCGGATCCGCATCCAGGGGGTTGCGAAGGTAACCGACCGGCTGGTGCCGGATTGCGTGCTTGTCCTCATGTCGGAAGGTGCCATCGCGCCCGAGGGCGAGGATGTCAAAGAGCCGGTCTATGGCGCCCCCGCGCGCTGGATCCGGCCGGAGCATCAGGAGGATGCCGTTCTCTCCGGTCTGACCGTGGTGTCGCCGGCCGAGGTGCTCGCCACCCATCTGCTCGAAGTGCTGAAATCGAGCCTGTCGCGGCTCTTGTCGTTGCGGGGCCTGCGGCGGCTGCTCGACGAATTCACCGATCTGTCGGACCGCGCCCGGGCCGAGGCGAATCGTCGTCTCCTCGATGACATGATCCCCGACAAGGTGCCGATGGATCTGCTGCATGCGGTGATGCGGCTGCTGCTGGAGGAGCGGGTCTCGGTCAGAAACCTGCCTCTGATCCTTGAGGCCGTTGCCGAGGCGCGCAGTTTCGGCTCCCCCGAAGCGGTCTGTGAGCATGTCCGTCAGCGGCTTGGCTTCCAGATCGTTGCCGAACACCGGCGCGAGGATGGAACCGTGCCGCTGATCCAGCTTGCCCCGGAATGGGAGCGGACATTCCAGGCGCATCAGACCGATAGCGATCGCGGGCTCCGCGACGTCGCCTTGCCGCCCGATCTTTTCGCCAAGCTCGCCAATGGCATTGCCGAGCGGCTTGGCCAGGCAGGTGAAAGCGGCGCCTCGCCCGCAATCGTCACCTCCGCCTCCCGCCGCCGGTTCTTGCGCACCGTGATTCAGGCGCGCGGCCTCAGGGTGCCGGTACTCTCCTATGAGGAAATCGGTGCCGACAGCCGGCCGGCCCTTTTCGGTCAGGTGGCCGCGTGACCGGGCTGATCGCCCAGCTGAGCGTTATTTTCGGCATTGCTGAGCCTGTGATCTGGCAGGCAGGACTGGTCTTCCTGCGGGTGGGCGCGGCGGTCGCGCTGCTTCCCGGCTTCGGGGAAAGCTTTCTGCCGCAAAGGGTGAAAATGACGGCCGTGCTTGTGATGACCGCCATCGTCCTCCCCGCCGTTCTTGAGGCACCGCTGCCGGGTACCAGACTGCAAGGCATGACATTTACCCCCGGCAGCGCCGGGGTCGAGGTCCTCGCCGGGCTTCTCCTCGGCTTCACTCTGCGTCTGATGATCCTTTGCCTGCAAATCGCCGGGACCATGATCGGCCAGTCCGTCTCGCTTGCCCAGATGTTCAACGGAACCGGGCCGGAGCCACAGCCCATCGTCTCAAACCTGCTGACGCTTGGCGGGCTGGTGCTGTTTTGCACCATGGGCGGGCTGGTGCGCTCGGTCGAATTGCTGGTCTATTCCTATGACATCCTGCCCCCCGGTCAGCTGCCCGACCCGGGCGAGATTTCACGTTGGGCGCTTGGCCTCAGCGCGCGGGCCTTCGCGCTTGCCTTCACGCTTTCCGCCCCCTTCATCCTGGCAGCATTGCTTTACAATCTCGCACTCGGCGCGATCAATCGGGCGATGCCTTCGCTGATGGTGACCTTTATCGGCGCACCGGCGCTGACTCTGGGCGGGCTGATCCTGCTGGCCCTGGCCAGCCCCTTCCTGCTGCAAAGCTGGCAGGATGCGCTGGCCGGCCGCCTGCTTGACCCGTTCGGAGCCTGGTGATGTCCGATTCCGACAGTGACAAGGATTCCAGGCAGTTCGACCCGACACCCCGCCGGCTGGAAAGGGCGCGGGAAGAGGGAGATGCGATCCGGTCCGAAGACATCCATGCCGCGATTTCCGGTGGTGGGCTTCTGCTGGCTGGCGCGATCTTTGGCACCGTGGTCCTGCGCTATACCGGAGGGGTCGCGGTGACCTTCCTCGATCAGGTCGACCGGCTGCCCGGCCCCGGCGATCAGGGTGCGGCGGCGGTGATCGGCACGGCGGCCCTGTCGATGGCGGGGCCGATTCTGGCCCTGATGCTGGTGCCGGCCGCCTTGATCGTGATCTGGCTGATCGTCTCGAAAGGGTTCGCCTTCGCCCCGTCAAAGCTGCAGATGAAGGTCTCGCGCATCTCGATCATCGGCAATTTCGGGCAGAAATTCGGGCGCGGCGGTCTCGTCGATTTCCTCAAGAAAACGGTGAAAATGGTTCTGATCTCGCTGGCGCTGGGGTTTTTCCTGTATAACCGCGCCGATCAGATCATCGGCAGCACCAGGTTTGAGGCCGGCCAGGTGGCGCTGCTGATTGTCGAATTGCTGGCCGCTTTCCTGGTGCTGGTTGTCGCGCTGAACACGGTTTTCGGCGCTGTGGATTTTCTCTGGCAGCGGATGGAATTCCTGCGGCGCAACCGGATGACACGCAAAGAACTCACCGATGAGATGAAAGAGAGCGAGGGGGATCCGTATCTGAAGGCTGATCGCCGGCGTCGCGCGCAGGAGATCGCGACCCGGCAGATGCTTGCAGATGTGCCGGGCGCGGATGTGGTGATCGTGAATCCGACCCATTACGCCGTTGCGCTGAAATGGGATCGGCTGCGGGGCGGCGCTCCGGTCTGTGTGGCGAAGGGTGTTGATGAAATAGCGGCGCGGATTCGCGAACGTGCCCAGGAGGCCGGGGTGCCGATCCGGCGCGACCCGGCCACGGCGCGGGCGATTTATGGCGTAACCGAAATCGGCCAGGAAATCCGGCGCGAGCATTATGCCGCCGTGGCAGCCGCAATCCGCTTCGCTTCTATGATGCGCGAAAAAGTCAGAAAGCGGAGGTAGCGATGAAAAGGGCCGAACGCCTGCTCCGGTTGCGGAAAATGGCCGGTATGGTGCTGGAACTGCGTGCCGCAAGTCTCGCGAAAGCTGCGGCCGAGCGGGAGGCGACGAAGGAAAAGCTGGCGGCGCTGAACCGGCTTCCGGATGCCGATGCCATGCAGGATATGACCGAGGCGCATCGGTTTCTGGTCTATGAAGGATGGGCAGCCGGGCGTCGGGCAAGGCTGAATCAGCAACTGGCGCGGCAGGAGGTAGTCTGGCGCTCTGAACTCGCCTCGGCCCGGCAGGCTTTCGGACGCGATCAGGTCCTGGCAAAGCTGCAGGAAGAAAAGCGAAAGCCCAGGATCTAGCGGAACACTTGGGAAAGACCTGCCAGATATCGCGCTATAGCTACCTGGCGCAGGCGGGCGAGCGAGACCGCCTCGGTCGCCAGGACCGGCTCGAAGGCTACAATCCGGCCGGGCGCTGTCTGGGCAAATGCGTCGAGATCGCAATCGAGCACAGTGGCGATCCGGGGGTAACCGCCGGTGGTCTGATGGTCAGCGGTGAGAATGGTGGCCACGCCATCGCCCGCGACCTGAACCGAGCCGCGCGCCAGCGGTTCGGACGCCATATCGAGCGGCGCGCGCGGTGCAATCGCGGGACCGCGCAGACGCGTTCCCATCCGGTCCGCGGCAGAGGTCACCCGCCAGGGGCCTTCATACAATTCCCGCAGGGCCTCGGCGGGGAAGTAACGCTCCTGCGGCCCTTGGGTTACGCGCAGCACCTGCCTTGGCCGGGCAAGAACCGGGCAGGGGAAACGCGGTGCCAAATCGGGCTGCTGGCGGATCTGATCGAAATCCAGCCTGGTCCCCGCCACCAGGATGCCTCCGCCGAGGCCAGAAGGCCCATGGGTCGCCACACTGCCCAGCCATTGCCGCAGCGAAAGCCGTCCGGCAAAGGCGAGGCAGCACCAGTTGCCCCAGTATCCGGGCCTGATCGCCAGGCTTTCACCGGCCCGCAAAATGCCGCGCGACCAGGAACCAGGGTGCTTTCCGGCATGCTCCAGCATGAACCCGCCGCCGGCCAGGGCAAAGCCGATCTCACCCGCCTCGCAACCGATCTGCAGCCCGCCGCGCGAAATCTCGATCACCGGCGCGTCGGGCGGATTGCCGAGCGCCGCATTCGCCGCCCTCAGCGCGAGCCGGTCCATAGCACCCGATTGCGGCACACCGAACCGCGCCCAGCCGGGCCGCCCCGCGTCCTGGATCGAGACATGCGGGCCGGCGAAACGCACGAGCAGCCTCGCCTCAGACATGGCGCATCTCCGGATCATCGTGGCGGATGCGGCGAAACCGCACCCTGTCACCCGGATCGAACAGAAAGGGACGGTCGCTGTCTGCGGTCAGGACCCTGGTTGGTGATCGGCCGATGACCCACCATCCGGTCGGCATTTTCAGTGTAGAAACAATACATTGAGAGGCTGCGATCAACACGGAACCAGCGGGAATATCCCGGATCGCAGCGCTTTTGCGCGGCAGGCGTATCGTCTCGGGCACGCCGGTCAGATAGGCATAGCCCGGTGCAAAACCGTAGAGGAAGACCTCATATTCCCCCAAAAGATGCGTCGAAATCACCGCCTCGCGGCTCTGTCCGGTCTTCGCCGCCACGGTCTCAAGATCTGGAGCAAAAGGCGCATCATAGCAGACTGCAATCTCACGCAGCCGCCCCGCCGGCAGCTCTGACGCACCGCGCCCGAGATGCTGACGGATCGCCGCTTCCATCCCGGCATGATCGGTCGCAAGGCAATCAAAGCGCACCAGCAGGCAGGCATTTCCCGGAACGGTCTCGATCATGGCCGGCGGCGGCGCGGCGTTCAGCGCGGCATCCAGCGCCATCACCTGGCGGTGCAGGCCCGTATCCACACCTTCGCCGAACTCGACCAGCAGGCCATGTTCGGCAACGGGGCGAAAGCGCGGCGCGGCCATGCCGGGTCAGCCGGGCAGGAAGGGTCTGATCGCGACCCCCGCCGCAGCAAGCCGGTCGCGCAGCCGGAGTGCCAGATCCGCAGCCCCCGGCGTGTCGCCATGGATGCAAACGGAATGGGCGTTCAGCGGAATGGGGTCGCCGCCTGCAACCGGCATGAGCCCGCTGTCGAGATATCCGATCAGCCGTTCAGAAATCTCATCGGCATCATGCAGCACCGCCCCTGGTCGGCTGCGTGGCATCAGCTGCCCATCGGGCAGATAGGCGCGATCCGCGAAAATCTCGGAGAAAACCGGCAGCCCGCGCGCCAGGGCGGTCTGTTCCAGCGCTGTCCCGGAAATCGCCAGCAGCGCCAGACCGCCCGGCAGTGCCGCAAGCGCATCGGCAATCGCACCGGCAATCACCGGATTCGCAGCGGCGAGGCCCGACAGCGCGCCATGGGGCTTCAGATAGCGCAGCTCTGTCCCCGCCAGCGCGGCCAGACCCTGGAGCGCGGCGGTCTGCGCCACTACCATGCGCGTAATGGCGGCCGGCTCCATCGGGATCACCCGTCGGCCAAACCCCTCGCGGTCGGCATAGCCGGGATGCGCGCCGATCACCACGCCCCGGGCCGCCGCCAGCGACAGGGCGGTGAACATGGTTTCCGGATCGCCGGCATGTCCGCCGCAGGCCAGATTGGCCGAGGTGACGACCTCCAGCATCCGGGCATCCTCGCCCATCGTCCAGGGGCCATAGCCCTCGCCAAGATCGGCGTTGAGGTCGATTTGCCGCATCCTCAATCCCGCGCCAGGAAATGCTGCGCCATCGAGATCAGCTCTGCGACCGAGCGGATTTGCAGCTTCTCCAGAATCCGCGCCCGGTGATGGTCGACGGTGCGCGGGCTGATCCCCAGCCTTGCGCCGACTTCTTTGCTTGAGGTTTCCGACGGGTTCGAGACCATATGGCGCACGATTTCAATCTCTCGGCTGGTGAGCCGGTCGAACTTCGCCCGCAGTCGTTCACTGCCGGCGCGCGCGGCCTGGTGGTCAGCGACCAGGGCAAAGGCGGTCTCGATCCGTTCAATCAGCACCGACTGGCGGAAGGGCTTTTCCAGGAAATCCAGCGCCCCGGCCTTGATCGCCTGCACCGATTCCGGCACGCCGCCATGGCCGGTGATGAAGATGATCGGCAGATCATGGCCGGCCGAGGTCAGATAGGTCTGCAATTCCAGCCCGTTCATCCCCGGCATCCCGTAATCGAGGATCAGGCAGCCGGGTGTCTTGCCGTCAAAGCTGATCAGAAAATCGGCAGCGGAGGCGAAAGTCTCGACCCGGTAATCGCGCTTTTGCAGCGCGCGGGACAGGGAATTGCGGATCGCCTCGTCATCATCGACCAGGAAAACCGTCAGCCCGGCCACGGGGTCTTCGGGTGGAAATGCCTGCTCTTTCATACCGCCCCCGCAGCTGTGTTCAGCGTGAAACAGAACCTTGCGCCCCGTGGCCCCGGCTTTTCATACCAGAGCGCGCCGCCATTCGCCTCGATGATCGACCGGCAAATCGAGAGGCCAAGCCCCATCCCCTCGGGTTTCGAGGTCTCGAACTGGGTGAAAAGCGTAATGGAATCGCTGACGCCCGGCCCGGTATCCTCGACCGCGACGACCAGCATTTCGCGCTCCGCCTGCATCACCGGGCGGACCGTTACCGTCACCTGACGCGCATTCTCGCTGTCGGGTGCGATGGCCTCGATTGCGTTGCGCAAGAGATTGACCAGAACCTGTGCCACCTGGACCCGGTTGCCCAGCACCTGCGGCAGTTCGCCGACATCATGCTGGATCCGGACCCCGGCATCGCTGGCCTCGGCATGGACGAGGCGCAGCGTCTGGCCCAGCAGCTCGGCGAAATCGAACGGGGCCAGCGCGCCCTCATCCTTGCGGATAAACCCCCGGAGTGCGCGGATGATATCGCCGGCGCGCAGCGACTGGCTTTCGATCTCGGCCAGCAATTCGCGCAGCTCGCCATCGGTCCATTTGCCCAGTTGCAGCGCCAGCAGCGCGGTGTCGGCATTTTGCGAAATCGCGGTCAGGGGCTGGTTCAGCTCATGCGCAAGACCGGCCGCCATCTGCCCCATCGTATTGCCCCGTGCCATATGCGAGAGGTCGCGGTTCAGCTGGTCGATCTTGCCGGCGCGGGCCTTTTCCTCGGTGATGTCGTCGACGGTCAGCACGCCATGGAGCGGTTTTCCGGCCTCGTCGCGGATGATGATCGAGTTCAGCTTGACCCAGATCATCGTGCCGTCGCGGCGGAACCAGCGCATTTCCTGGCTGGCCTCGGCGCCGCTGTTCTCGTTCAGCACCGGCCCGTTGGAGCAGGCATAGGCCGCAAGATCGTCGGGATGCGCCACGTCATTCACCTTGCGGCCGATCACCGCCTCGGGCGAGGGGGCGCCGACCAGTTCGGCAAATCTGCCATTGGCGCGGATCACCGAGCCATCCTCCGGCGAGATCTGCGCCATCGCGCGCGAGGACAGCTCGAAGGTCTGGCCATATTCGCGCTCGGCCTCGCGGCGGGCGGCGATCTGCTGCATCAGGGTGGAATTGGCGCGCTCCAGCTCTTTATAGGTGCGGGGCGGCGCGGCAGAGGGATCAACTTCCCCTTGAGAAATCAATGCATTACGAACCGCAAAGGCGCGTACCGGGCGGTAGATGTAATCGGCGAGAAACAACCCCGCAAGGCCGGTGATCGCCGCAACCAGTACGGCGATCCAGATATTTTGCGACCGGTTTTCCTTGATCACGGCGGTGAAGTCGCTCTCGGGCGCATAGACGCCGATGGTCCAGGGCAGCTTGCCGCTGATCGTCGGCATCACGGTCGAGACATAGGATTCGCCCTCATAGGTGAATTGCGAGGGCGTGACCTGGCCCACCTGCAACGCGCCGGTTTGGGCCAGCGGCGCAAAGGCGGCGCGCGCGATGGGGTCGTCGATTTCCCCGATACTGGCGAACCGCAGCGAGCCGTCTTCGGCGGTGATGCGCAAGAGGCTCAGATCCGGATGGGCGATGACATCGCCATTCTTGTGGATGATCAAGGCCTTGCCAGAAACGCCGATCTGCAGCCGCGACAGGAAATCCGAGATGCGGTTGATCTCGATATCGACGCCGACCACGCCCCAGATCGAACGGGGCGTGCCGCCGGCACCCCGCCGCCCATTGACCGGGCGCAGAACCGGCGCAGCCAGGGTGATGCCGGGCTGTTGCGACGAGAAAAAGATATAGGGATCGGTCCAGACCGTGCCCAGCTGTTCTTTTGCCAGCAGGAACCACGAGCGCTCGCGCGGGTCATAGGGGTCTTCGGGTGTCAGCCGGCGGGACACGATCGAGAAATCGTCGCGGCGCCAGATCAGCTCGACCCGCCGGGTGCCGTTTTCGATATTGATCAGCTTGGTCCGGAAGGGGCCTGCCTCATCGGGCGTGCGCGAGACCATGACAAAACTGCCATCCTCACCGCCGAAATAGACGCCGGCAAATTGCGGCGAGATCTGCAATTGCTGAAACAACAGCTGTTCAAGCCGGGCATGGTCGTCGCTGGCCACCACCTGGTTCTGCGCCAGCCTGGCCGCCAGCTCGGCGGCGCCCTGTGCGGGATTCAGAAAGCCTTTGGAATGTTCGATCGCATTGGTGCCGACATCGCGCAGCAGGTCACGCGCATGGGCGATCAGCGCGCGTTCCGAGGTGAAATAAGAGGAAAAGACCACCAGAAGCACGGCGATAAGCTGCAGGCCGGCAAGGCAGAAGGCGAGCAGGATCCGCAGTGAGTACCGCATCAGGTGTTCCCGCAGGACAGGCTGGCCTGGGGCTGCCGGGAATTTGGCCGTTTAGGCGCAGTTTTCGGGCCTGTACGCAAATTATCTGCCTGTAATCGCGGGATTCCGGGTTCCGGCAGGTTAAAGGCTGGCGCAGGCAAATGCCAGTAGGCCAGGCAACTTATAGGCAGTTCTGCCTAGGTAACCACGCGAATTTAACTTTTTCCGGGGCCATGGAATAAGTCGCATGGCCGGAATCGTAGAGTTCGAGTTTCAGACCACCGGCGGTTTGAGCGATGGAGCGCTCGTGGTACACGGGCGTTTCCATTACAGTTAACGAGTTAACGTTTCAGTCAGTGACCTGTCAGGCCGCCGGAAGGTGGTTGCCGGTTACAAGGCAGCCCACCGGCGGACCCGTTTGTCGGTGATCTCACCCCCGAAGTCCCCCTCGGCCTCGGGGGTGTTTTTCTGCGTGACTATGCCCGGAGGCGGGGCGGGTTGATCTTATCTGCGATTTTCTGTAGATATCGCAGCATGTTTCCCACACTGGACCTGAACCCGGAGACCATGCTTGCCGCCGCTGATGAGGCGAGCGAGCTGCTCAAGGCGCTTGGCAACCGGCATCGGCTGCTGATCCTCTGCCGTCTGGTCGAGGGCGAGAAATCGGTCGGCCAGCTGGCGGAATTCCTTGGTATCCGCGATTCCACGGTCTCGCAGCACCTGGCGCTGTTGCGGCGGGGGCGCATCATTGCCGGGCGCCGCGATGGCCAGACGATCTGGTACCGCATCGCCAGCGAGCCGGCGATGCGGGTGATGTCCGCCCTTTATGACAGCTTTTGCCGCGATCAGCCCGGTCAGCAATCCCGCCCCGGTCAGTAGTCACGCAGGACAAAGCCGGCATCGCGCAGGCATTGCGAGGAAAACACCCGGTCCCGCTGCCCGAAGATGCGGGCATTGGTGGCGCAGTCGCGCGGCAGCTTTCCACGCACGCCCTGATTGCGCAGGCAGTTTTCGGAATAGCCGCTGAAACCACCGCGCCGTCCGTCGATCTGCATCGAGCAGGCCGAGGGCAGGGGCTTGCGATGCGACTTGTCCCAGCCGGCAGGCTCCCGGCGTTTGCTTTCGATCAGGATGGTGCCCAGCCCGTCCCCGGGGCGGGCGGGCTCGCTCAGCTGATCGGGATAGGTCTGCCAGGCCGGCTCGGCCCTGGCGCCGACCGGCAGGAACATCGACACCGCGAAGGCAAAGGCCACAAGGCCGGCGGCGAGGCCCGGGCGCTGCTTGCGGCTCTGGCCGGCTGCGCGGGAATGGCCAAAATCGAAATCAGCCGATTGCGCGCGGATTTGCGGCCGGGCTGCGGCGAGGTCATTGGTCCTGTTAAGCTGCATGGATGCCTCCTGTGTTTGTCGTTTTCGCAGTCCGTGCCCGTCTGATCAGGGATGATGTGGGAGATCCGCCAGGGTTGGGCACCGGATGGCCTGACCTGGCCCGGGCCCCGCAAGTCGTGCAATATCGCCGCCCGGCCAGGTGATAACAGCCGGCCGCCGCCCGGGTGATATCGGATATCAGCCGCCCGCAACCCTGCCGGATATTGAATATCCAGGCGGATTTCCGCAGATTGGCGTGGAAACGATAACGCCCCGTTAAGGGATGGGCAGTATTCCGACGATGGAGCCGGAGATGATCAGAACCACGCTTGCCGCCATATTGGCGCTGGCCCTTGCCGGGCCTGCGGCGGCTGACTGCTATGCAGATTACAAGGCCAAAAAGGATGACCCGCTGCAACTTCATTACGGGGTGGCGCAGGTCTCTGATGGCAATTGCTCTCCTGGCAAGGCCGGGGCCGAGCTGAAGCCGCGTCTGGCCGCCGATGGCTGGACTTTGCTGAATGTCCTGTCCACATTCGGGCCGGAAGGGCTGGATGAGAGGAGAGCCAATGCCGGGTCCTGGTTCCTTCGTTACTGACAGCCTGAAACAGGGCAACCGGGTCGTAACCTTCGGCATTGCGGGGATCGTGCTGATCCTTTTCGCGGCGGCGCTGTTTCTGTTCCTGAACCTGCCCGATGCCAATGAATTCAACGCCCGGGTCGAGCGGATCTTCGTCGAGAATGACGATCTGCGCGCCGGGGCCGAGATCAGGCTGCTGGAAATCCTTGCCGGCTCGGGCACTGCCTTTACCGAGGTGCTGACCAGTTATCGCATGGTGATCTTCGTGCTGCTGGTGTTTTCCTCGGCGCTGCTGGTGGCGGCGCTGGTCTTCCTTGTGATGATCATCGTGCTGAACCGCAAGATCGGCGCGATCCAGCGCTCTGGGATCCAGGTCTCCTCGCTGATGATCTCGCGCGAGGCGCGGGCGGTCTATATCAACGATCTGGAATTCACCCTGACCGAGGCTGCGCTGGAAACGCTTTCGGTGCTGGCCGAGGCGCGGATGGATGACGAGGTGCTGACCGGCGTGCAGATCGAGGCCGTGATCTCGGGCCGCTCCGAAGCCGATTGCGAAGAGGCGGCGGGCGCCACAAGGGTGAAACGGCTGCGCGACGCGCTTGGCAATCAACTGGTCAGCGAGTTGCTGGTAAAGACTATTGCAAGGCGCGGCTATGTGCTGGCGGTGGGGAAAGAAACGATCCGCATGATCTGACCCGGGATTGTTGCCGCTTTCTTAAAGTGAGACGCAACAAATCACCGTCGCGCCTTCTGGTTGTCTCAATCTGCCGGCAGACACTGCAGGTATAAACCGCATCGCTGCTGACGAAATGCCTGATGAAACGCCTTCTGACAACACTTCTCTCCTTCCTGTTCTTCTCGCTGCTGGGCGGGGCATTGCTGCTGGCCGCGCCACGTCTGGTTGCAGAATGGCTGCCGGCAACGGCGCTGGCGCCGGTTTCCGGGCCGGATCTTGCCGGCGCCGGATCGGGGGCGGAGTTTACCGAGATCACCGCTCCGGGCCTTGTCGCGGCACGGCGTAGCGAGGCCCCTGCCGATCCCGGGCCGAATGTTGTCGATCACAGCCTGGAATTCGGCGAGTCCAACCGACGCTGGGTCAGTTTCGACGGCTCAAAGCCCGGCCAGCCCGCCCCGGTCATCCTCCTCTTCCACGGCTCGGGCCGCAGCGGGCGTGATATGATCGCCCCCTGGCAAGAGATCGCAAAGCGCGAGGGTCTCGTGCTGATCGCCCCGGATGCTGCTGACAGCCAGGGCTGGTCTGACAACCGCGACGGCGCGGAGTTCCTGAATGCGGTTCTGAGCGATGCGGAGAGACTCTACCCGATTGATCGCAGCCGGATCTATCTCTTCGGCCATTCCGCCGGTGCCAATATGGCGCTGGCGCTGGCGGTCCGCCCGCCCGAGGGCGTGCGGGCCATCGCCGTCCATGCTGGCGCCCTTTACGCCACCTCGCTGCCGGAAAGCACGGTGCCCGTCCGCCTCTATGTCGGCGATCAGGACCATCTCTTCCCGCTGACTCAGATGCGTGCCACGGCGCAGCTGCTGGCCTCGGCTGGCCATCCGACCGATCTGGTGGTGATCCCGGGACATGATCACTGGTTTTACGACGCGGCACCCGCCATCGCCGCCGATGCCTGGACCTGGTTTGCGGCGCAGTGACGTCATTCAGTCACCCGGCCGTTACGCAGTCCGGGCTAAGCAGCGCTGATGATGCTTGCATCAGGGGGACGGCGGCCCTACATGGCCGTTCTGGCCGTGTGGCCGTTGGTTCTCTGCTGCAACCCGGGGGGATTCGATGATCCAGACGCCCTTTTACCTGATCGACCGCGCCGCGCTGGCGCGCAACATGGCGATCATGGATGAGCTGCGCAGCTTGTCGGGCGCGAAATGCCTGCTTGCGCTGAAATGTTTCGCAACCTGGCCGGTTTTCGACCAGATGGCGCAGCATATGGATGGCACGACCTCCTCCTCGCTTTATGAGCTGCGGCTGGGGCGCGACAAGTTCGGCAAGGAAACCCACGCCTATTCCGTGGGTTGGGCCGATCACGAGATCGAAGAGGCAGTGGGTTACGCCGATAAGATCATCTTCAACTCGATCAGCCAGATGGAGCGGTTCGACAACCAGTCGGCCCAGATCCAGCGCGGGCTTCGGTTGAATCCGCGGTTTTCGACCAGCGGGTTTGATCTTGCCGACCCGGCGCGACCGTTCAGCCGGCTGGGCGAGTGGGATCAGGCAAAGATCGAACGCGTGATGGACCGGATCTCCGGCTTTATGATCCATTACAATTGCGAAAACCGCGATTTTGCCCTGTTCGACCGCCAGCTGTCGCGGATAGAGGAAGAATTTGGCCCGCTTCTGCGGCGGCTGAAATGGATCAGCCTTGGTGGCGGCATTCATTTCACCGGCGAAGGCTATCCGCTGAAAGCCCTGGCCGAGCGGCTGCGGATCTTTCAGGACCGGTTCGGGGTTCAGGTCTTTCTTGAGCCGGGGGAGGCCTCGATCACCAACACGACCTCGCTGGAGGTGACGGTGCTCGACGTGCTGAACAACGGGAAAGACCTCGCTATCGTGGATTCTTCGGTCGAGGCGCATATGCTTGACCTGCTGATCTATCGCGAGAGTGCCCGGATGGAGGATACCGGCCCGCATCGCTTTATGGTTTGCGGCAAATCCTGCCTCGCCGGCGATATTTTCGGCGAATATGGTTTCGCGCAGCCCTTGCAGATCGGCGACCGGATCTCGATTCCGGATGCGGCTGGCTACACCATGGTCAAGAAAAACTGGTTCAACGGCGTGAAAATGCCATCCATCGTGGTGAAAGAGCTGGATGGCTCGCTCACCGTCGCGCGTGAATTCGGCTATGCCGATTACCGGGACAGTCTTGGCTGAGGCCCGGACAGTCCCCCCTTCCCCAGAACTCAAGAGGAGGCGGTTTCCCCATGAAACGCAACGTGTTGATCATTGGCGCCGGTGGCGTCGCGCAGGTGGTGGCGCATAAGGCGGCGCAGCTGAATGACCGGCTGGGGGATCTGCATATCGCCAGCCGCACGAAGGCCAAGGCCGAGGCGATCATTGACTCAGTCCATGAGAAGAACGCGATGAAACTCGCGGGCCGCTTTGACGCCCATTCGGTCGACGCGATGGACAGCAAGGCGGTGGCAGCCCTGATCCGCGAAACCGGTGCTCAGATTGTCATCAATGTGGGTTCCCCTTTCGTGAATATGACGGTGCTTGACGCCTGCATCGAGACGGGCGTGGCCTATATTGACACCGCGATTCATGAAGATCCGACTAAGATCTGCGAGAGCCCGCCCTGGTATGGTAATTATGAGTGGAAAAAGCGCGAGGCTTGCAAAGCGGCGGGTGTGACCGCCGTTCTGGGCATCGGTTTTGATCCTGGCGTGGTTAACGTTTGGGCGCGCGCCGCCGCCGATATGATGGACAAGGTTAACGAAATCGACATCGTCGATATCAATGCCGGCTCCCATGGCAAATATTTCGCGACCAATTTCGACCCGGAAATCAACTTCCGCGAATTCACCGGCACGGTCTATTCCTGGCAGGGCGGTGCCTGGCAGGAAAATAAGATGTTCGAGATTGGCAAGACCTGGGATCTGCCGGTTGTCGGCCCGCAAAAGGCCTATATGTCCGGCCATGACGAGGTTCACAGCCTTGCCGCCAACTATCCGCAGGCGGATGTGCGCTTCTGGATGGGCTTTGGCGACCACTATATCAACGTCTTTACTGTGTTGAAAAACCTTGGCCTTTTGTCGGAACAACCGGTGAAAACGGCTGAAGGCCAGGAGGTCATTCCGCTGAAAGTCGTCAAAGCGGTACTGCCCGACCCGGCGACGCTGGCGCCCGGTTATACCGGCAAAACCCTGATTGCGGATTTCATCAAAGGCGAGAAAGACGGCAAGCCGGTCGAGGTGATGATCTATAATACCGCCGATCATAAAGAGGCCTATGAAGAGGTGGGCAGCCAGGGCATCAGCTACACCGCCGGTGTGCCGCCGGTTGCGGCTGCGGTGTTGATTGCGGAAGGCGTCTGGGATGTCGGCACCATGGTTAACGCCGAAGAGCTGGATCCGAAGCCTTTTATCAATCTTCTTAACGAAATCGGCTTGCCAACGCGCATCGTCGACAAGGATGGCGATCGGCTTCTGAGCTACTGAGCGCAAAGAAAAACCCCCGCGAAGCGTCAGCCTCGCGGGGGGTCTTCTTAACCGGGATCAGAAATCGAGATTCTCGACCGTCAGCGCGTTTTGCTGGATGAATTCCCGCCGTGGCTCGACCACATCACCCATCAGCTTGGTGAAAATGTCATCGGCCTCGGTGACATCGTCGATCTTCACCTGCAGCAAAGTGCGGGCCTCGGGGTCCAGCGTAGTCTCCCACAGCTGCTCGGGGTTCATCTCGCCCAGACCCTTATACCGTTGCAGCGAAAGGCCTTTTTCACCCTCGGCCAGGATGGATTTCAAGAGATCAACCGGGCCATGGATCATCTGTTCGCGATCCTTGCGCACAAGGCGGGCCGGGTTGCGATAGACATCGCGGTGGTTTGCCGCGACCTGGGCCAGCCTGCGCGCCTCACCCGAGCGCAGCACGGCGCCGTCCAGCGTCCGCAACTCCTCGACGCCGCGCAGCAGGCGCGACAGGCGGATGCCGTGGTCCTGGGTGATCCGGCCGGACCAGCCACGCTCATATTCCGCCGCCACGAGGTCAAGGCGCTTTGCCACCAGATCGGCCACCGCCTGAAGGTCGTGATCCGCCGCGCCGGCATCGAAGGCGCCGGCCAGCGCCGCCTGTTCCAGGATCTGACGCGGATAATGGACCGGGAAGGCGTCAAGGATCCGGCGGAACTGGCGGGCGCCATCAAGCACCCGCGCAAGATCGGCCCCGGCGAGTTCCTCGCCAGTTGCAAGACGCAGCACTGCACCTTCAAGCCCTTGCTCCAAAAGGTAATCTTCCAGAGCGGCCTGGTCTTTCAGATAAACCTCGGACTTGCCGCGCGCCACCTTGTAGAGCGGCGGCTGCGCGATATAGAGATAGCCGCCTTCGATCAACGCTGGCATCTGACGGAAGAAGAAAGTCAGAAGCAGCGTCCGGATATGCGCGCCGTCGACATCCGCGTCGGTCATTATGACGACCTTGTGGTAGCGCAGCTTTTCGATATTGAACTCATCGCGCCCGATCCCGGTGCCAAGCGCCATCACCAGGTTGCCGATCTCCTGGCTCCCGAGCATCTTGTCGAACCGCGCGCGTTCCACGTTCAGGATCTTGCCGCGCAGGGGCAGAATGGCCTGGTTTTTCCGGTCGCGCCCGGTCTGTGCCGAGCCGCCGGCCGAGTCACCCTCGACGAGGAAAACCTCAGATTTCGACGGGTCTTTCTCGGTGCAATCCTTGAGCTTCGCGGCGTTGAAATTCACATCCATCGCCGTCTTGCGCCGCGTCAGCTCGCGCGCTTTGCGCGCCGCTTCGCGGGCCAGCGCCGCCTCAAGGATCTTGCCGACGATCACTTTCGCAATCGCCGGGTTCTCCTCGAACCATTCGCCCAGTTTTTCATTGACCAGGTTCTCGACCGCCGGGCGCACCTCGCTTGAGACCAGCTTGTCCTTGGTCTGGCTGGAGAATTTCGGATCCGGCACCTTGACCGAAAGCACGCAGGTCAGCCCCTCACGTGCATCATCGCCGGTAAAGTCGATCTTTTCCCGCTTCGCAATGCCAGAGGTCTGCGCATAGGAGGTGATCGTCCGGGTCAGCGCGCCGCGAAAGCCCGCCATATGGGTGCCGCCATCGCGCTGCGGGATGTTGTTGGTAAAGGGCAGGACGTTTTCGTGATAGGTGTCGTTCCACCACATCGCGACCTCGACACCGATGCCGTTGCGCTCACCGACGATATAGATCGGCTCGGGCATCACCGACTGTTTCGAGCGGTCGAGATATTTCACGAATTCCCGCACGCCGCCGTCATAATGCAATTCGATATGCTGCGGCTCGGAGCCGCGCAGGTCGATCAGCTCGATCCGGACGCCGGAGTTCAGGAAGGCCAGTTCCCGCAGCCGGTGCTCCAGCGTCTTGAAGCTGTATTCCAGGTTGGAAAACGTCCCATCCGCGCGGTTGGTCTTGGCCGATGCCAGAAACCGCACCTCGGTGCCGCGTTTTCCCGGCGCCGGGCCTGCCTCATAGACATGGGTGGTGCAGTCGCCGAACTCGAACCGGCCCTTATATTCCTTGTCGTCGCGCCAGACGGTCAGGTCGAGCCATTCCGACAGCGCGTTCACCACGGAAACACCGACCCCGTGCAAACCGCCCGACACCTTGTAGGCATTGCCGCTGTCATCGGTATTGTTGAATTTCCCGCCGGCATGCAGCTGGGTCATAATGACTTCGGCGGCGGAAACACCCTCTTCCGCGTGGATGCCGACCGGGATGCCGCGGCCATTGTCGCGCACCGAAACGGAGTCGTCCTCGTGGATCGTCACCACCACTTCGGTGGCGTGACCGGCCAGTGCCTCGTCGATGCCGTTATCGACGACCTCATAGACCATATGATGGAGGCCCGAGCCGTCATCGGTATCGCCAATATACATGCCGGGCCGCTTGCGAACGGCTTCCAACCCCTTGAGAACTTTGATGGAATCGGCACCGTACTCGGCGGGCTTGCGGGCTTCTTCAGCCATAGTCACGTAACCCCTCAGATTGCACGCGATTTATAGCGGTTCAGAGCGGGAATGTCACGCATCTGCCACAAGATTTTGTAGTCAGAGGAAGGGGATAAGCAGGGCCACGAGGATCAGCATCACCCCCGCCGCGATGTTGAGCCGTCTGAGCGCCTCCGGGCTTTGCAACAGCGCCCGCGCCCGGTCCAGAAACAGCGCCAGAGCAAGGTTCCCCAGCATCGGAACGAAGGCGGAAATCGAGATGATCGCCAGAATGTCCCAGCTGTTCAGCTGGTCGAGCGAGAAGAACCCGGGCAGCGCCCCCATATAGAACAGGATCGCCTTGGGGTTGCCGATCACCGCCGCAAGGCCGACGGTAAAGCCCGCAATGATCCCGGGCTTCGTCAGGCGGCTGTCGGCAGAAATGGCACCGCCCGGCGCGCGCAGCAGCATGACGCCCATCAGCAGGAAAATCGCAGCCGCCAGCCAGCGCAGGATCTCGAGAAAGCCGCCATATTGGCTGAGGATCCAGCTCATCCCCATGATCGCGGCGAAAGGCCAGGCGAGGTCGCCAAGTGCAACGCCCACCGCCAAAGGCCAGGCCGCCGCAAACCCGCCGGAAAGGGCGCGCGCCAGCAGCGCCACCCAGACCGGGCCCGGCACCGCCCAAAGCGCCGCCATCGCGCCGGCATAGACCAGCAATTGCCAAAGCGTCACAGTCATGGGCTCACTCCGGCAAGGTCAGGCTGCCATCTTCGTTCAGCGGCCAGAACGGGTTCATCGCCACCTCCCAGACATGGCCATCCGCATCGGCCCAATAGCCGGAATAGCCACCCCAGAAAACTTTTTCGGGGGTCTTCAACGCGGTTGCGCCCGCCGCCAATGCGGCAGCATAGGCCGCATCAACTTCGGCCTCGCTCGCGAAATTCTGCGCCAGGGTCACCGCCCCGCTGCCAAGCGTGGCGCCAGGCCGCCCCTGATCCGCCGCCAATGCCTCGCGACCGAACAAGGCCAGCGCCAGGCCGTTGATCTGGAAAAACGCAACACCCTCCTGGCTCTCGCCATGTTCGCGCCAGCCAAGCCTTGCGTAAAAGCCGCGGGCAGAGGCCAGATCGGCCACGCCAAGGGTGATCAGGGTAACGCGCTGCGGGGTCATTGCTCTACTCGCGACTGGCCACCCTCGGTGGCGACGATCAGTGTCTGCGCCCTTCCGTCGAGGCTGTCAAACAGCGAGGCATCCGTCCCGGTCATTAGCGCCTGGGCACCAAGCGCACAGATCTCGTCATAAAGCGCCGCACGCCGGCCCGCATCCAGATGCGCCGCCACCTCATCCAGCAGCAAAACCGGCGCAAAGCCGGTCTCGGCTGCCAGCGCACGGGCATTGGCGAGGATCAGCGAGATCAGCAACGCCTTCTGCTCGCCAGTGGAACAGAGCGCGACCGGCACGCCCTTATCGGCATAGATCGCCTCAAGATCGGCGCGATGCGGCCCGATCAGCGCCCGACCAGCCGCCATATCGCGCCGACGGTTGGCAGCCAGCGCGGCCGCGAGATCACCAGCCCAGGCTTCGGGATGGGTCAGGCTGAGATCGCCGCGCGGAAAGGCCGAAACCGCCCCGGCCTGCGCCATCGCCAGACGGGCGAGAACGGCATTTCGGTTGGCATCAAGGATCGCGCCGGTCCCGGCCATCCGGGCCTCAAGCGCGCCATACCAATGCGGGTCGCGGACCTCATCACGAAACAGCCGGTTGCGCTGCCGCATAGCCTTTTCATAGGCCAGTGCCGCCTCGGCATGATCAGGAAAAAACGACAAAGCCATGCGGTCGAGGAACTTGCGCCGCCCCTCGGCCCCTTCCAGCCAGAGCCGGTCCATCGCCGGCACCAGCCACAGAACCCGCATCACCTGGCCAAGCGCCACCTGGGTCGAGGCCTTCTCATCCAGCCGCACCTGACGTGCCCCTCCGGGTTCCGCCCAGGTCTCGATCCGGTGCAGACCGCCGGGTCCGGCGATATCGGCGGCGATTTTCCAGCCAAGCTCCTCAGGCCGCCGGATGAATTCCTCGCCCGGAGCCCCGCGCAAACCGCGTCCTGGAGACAGCAGTGATACCGCCTCCAGAATATTGGTTTTCCCCGCACCATTGGTGCCGGAAATCGCCACCGGCCGGCCATCAAAGTTCAGCCGCAAGACCCGGTGGCTGCGGAAATGCGAGAGAGACAGCGAGCTGACAACAAGTCCAGCCAGGGCATTTCCTCTTGAGAAAAATACTCTGCGGGGGTGCGGGGGCGCAAAGCCCCCGCCGGCCCGATCAGACGCGCATCGGCATCACGACATAGACCGCCGAGGTGTCATTCCCCTCGCGCATCAGCGTCGGATCGCCCGAGGAATTGAACAGGAAAACCGCATTCTCGCGATCCACCTGGCTGGCGATTTCCAGCAGATATTTCGCGTTGAAGCCGATCTCCAGCCGCTCATCCCCATACGCAACCGCCAGTTCTTCCTCGGCCGCACCGCTGTCAGGCGCATTGACCGAAAGCACCAGCCGGTCCTCATCCAGCGACAGCTTCACCGCGCGTGAGCGCTCGGACGACACCGTCGCGACCCGATCAACCGCTTTGGCGAATTCGCTGGCATCGACCTCAAGCCGGCGTGTGTTATTCTGCGGGATCACGCGGGTATAATCCGGGAAAGTGCCGTCGATCACTTTCGAGGTCAGCGTGATTGCGGGGGTCGCAAAACGAATCTTGGTTTCCGAAACCGAAACCGCGATTTTCGCCTCGTCATCATCCAAAAGCTTGCGCAGCTCGTTGACGGTTTTGCGCGGTACGATCACACCCGGCATTTCCTCGGCGCCCGCAGGCAGGGCTGCGTCGATCCGCGCCAGCCGGTGACCATCGGTCGCCACCGCGCGCAGCACCGGCCCGTCCTCGCTGGTCGAGACATGCAGATAGACGCCGTTCAGATAATAGCGGGTCTCTTCGGTCGAGATGGCGAATTTCGCCTTGTCGAACAGGCGGCGCAGATCGGCCGCCGGGGCAGAGTAATTCGTGCTGTATTCCGACGAGGCCATGACCGGGAAATCTTCCTTCGGCAGCGTCGCCAGGCTGAAGGTCGAGCGCCCGGCGGTGATCGTCAGCCGCCCCGAGGCGCCATCTTCGGAAAGATTGACCAGTGCCCCATCGGGCAGCTTGCGCACGATCTCATGCAGCATCACCGCCGAAACGGTGGTGGCACCGGCGCGTTCGACCATGGCATCGGTGCGGTCGACGACCTCGATATCAAGATCGGTGGCGCGAAATGAAACCTGTGCGCCTTCGGCCTCGATCAGCACATTGGCGAGGATCGGGATCGTATTGCGTCGCTCGACAACGGATTGAGCCTGAGCCAGCGCTTTCAGAAGCGATGCGCGTTCGATCGAAAGTTTCATTCGTCCAAATCCCCTTGCCCCGCATCCAGGGCGCACAAAGCAGGCCGGGAAGCCCGGCTGCCTGTTTTGCCTGACTTTGCGAAGCTTTGCCAGCCTCGTCAAGACCGTGCCGCATCTGCCTCACGCTGCCCGGAGTTTTTCAAAACTCCGGACCGATTTCTTTGAAGAAATCGGGCGTTCAGCCCTGCAAAAGCCGCTTGAGCAGCTGGATATCGTCGGCAAGCTGGCTGTCAGTGGCTGCAAGCTCTTCGATTTTCCTGACGCCGTGCATGATGGTGGTATGGTCCCGCCCGCCAAAACGGCGACCGATTTCGGGCAGCGAGCGCGAGGTCAGCTGTTTCGAGAGATACATGGCCACCTGGCGCGGCCGGGCAATGGTGCGCAGCCGCTTGGGCCCGATCAGGTCCGAGAGACGGACATTGTAATGCTCGGCCACCTTGCGCTGGATTTCCTCGATCGACAATTTGCGATCCGAGGCGCGCAGAATATCCGCAAGGCAGTCCTGCGCGAGATCCAGCGTGATTTCGCGCCCGACCAGTGAGGCAAAGGCGTAAAGCCGGGTCAGGGCTCCTTCGAGCACCCGCACATTGGTCGTTATGCGATGAGCGAGGAATTCCAGCACGCCCTGGCTGATCGCAAGGCCACCATATTGACCGCGGTAGAACTCGGCCTTCTGCTGCAGGATACCGAGGCGCAGCTCGTAATCGGTGGGGTGCAGATCGACCACCAGGCCGCATTGCAGGCGCGACTTGATGCGGTCTTCCAGATCCTTGATCTCACCCGGGGCGCGGTCGGCCGAGATGATGATCTGCTTGTTCTGATCGACCAGCGCATTGAACGTATGGAAGAATTCCTCCTGGGTCGAATCCTTGCCGGCGATGAATTGCACATCATCTACCATCAGCACATCGACTGAACGGAACAGCGATTTGAAATCCATCACCTGTTTGTCGCGCAAGGCCTGGATGAAGCGATACATGAATTGCTCGGCCGAGAGGTAGAGCACTTTCAGATCCGGTTTCTGCTCGCGCAGCTCATGCGCGATGGCATGCATCAGGTGGGTCTTCCCGAGGCCGACCCCGCCATAAAGGAAAAGCGGGTTGAAGGTGACCGGGCCGCCTTCGGCCACCCGGCGGGCGGCGGCATGGGCCAGCTCATTCGGCTTGCCGACCACGAAACTGTCAAAGGTAAAGCGACCATCCAGCGGAGCGCCGGGGAGATCCTCATCCTGGGGCGCGCGCGACCGGCTCTGCGGGGCCTGTTGCGCGCCGGCCACACACCCGGACATCGGAGAGGTTGCGGCCGGCGTCGCGGCGGCGCGCAAAGCGTCGTGCCCGACCAGGAATTCCAGCCGCTCCACCGGAGCGCCGGCATTCACCAGCTGATTGCGGATGTGATCCGCATAATTGCGCTGCACCCAATCGCCAAAAAACGGCGTTGGAACTTCGAAAAGGGCCACACCGCCCTTCAGCTGCGACAGGCGCAGCGGCTCGATCCAGGTTGTATAATTATTACGCCCGACCCGGTTGATAAGCCCTTCCCGGATCTGCCCCCAAGTTTCATTCGTCATTCTAACCAGACCTGCCCAATCGCCTGACCGCCCCGCCCGATGCGGCGCGGTCGAATTTGCGAAACCGAATCCTCTGCCTCTGCCCGCCATCAGACGGGAAAGGCCAGAGGGTCACTCTCTGCCGTGGGACAAAAACTGACATGCCGGGCAGACTGGCTGCACCGGCCGGGCATCGGAAAGAAGCCAGATAAATGGCCCTATCCAGTTGATCACAAACCATAATCCCCGATCTTATTGGCTGGCAGCCCAAAGCGTCGGTTGTGATTTCAGGTTCACGACATCTCCCTGTCCCCCAGGATGAAATGAATCGCTTGGTCAAATTAGCAAGCCGCGAGCGGGCTATGCAACTGAACAACTTGCTTGACAGGGTGTCCGTCGCCGCGAATCCCAAAGGGGCGGCAGAAGCGCTACGCTCATCGCTTGCATGACGCAGCGTCATCAGCAGATTTCTGCGCGTAATCCCCTGGCGTGGAAATTTTTCATGGCCGGGATTGACGGGTTCATGGCCGGGAATCGGCCCGCAGCCGGGTCAGGGATTCGCTGTACCGCGACCTGGTGTCACGCGGGGCGCGGATCACGCGGCACGGCGGGGCGGCACATAGAAAAGGGCGCAACCCTTGCAGGTCGCGCCCCGGTCTTCCCGACAGTGCCGGGATGACGAAATCTGATCAGGCGGTTGCGCCGGTGGTTTTTACGCGCGCCGAAAGGCGCGACATTTTGCGTGCAACGGTGTTCTTGTGCAGAACGCCTTTGGTCACGCCACGGGCGAGCTCGGGCTGAGCGGCTTTCAGTGCAGCCGCAGCCGCAGCCTGGTCGCCCGAAGCGATGGCTTCCTCGACTTTGCGCAGGAAGGTGCGGATGCGCGAACGACGGGCTTTGTTCACGGCATAGCGTGCTTCGCTCTGGCGGGCGCGTTTTTTCGACTGATCGGTATTGGCCATGGGCTTTGTCCTTCGGATTTCAAACTGTAAATGCACGAAACCCGATGGTCCCGCCCATATGGCCAGAACGGCCCCGAGGACGGGAATCACAAATGCCTAAGCGGGCCCACGCGCATGTCTGGCGGAGCCTTTACGCGAAAGGCCCGGGGATTGCAAACCGGAATCAGCGGTCGCGGAATTGCGGCGTGCGCTTTTCCAGGAAGGCGGCCATGCCTTCTTTCTGGTCTTCGGTCGCGAAAGCGGCGTGGAACATGCGGCGCTCGAACAAAAGCCCCTCGGCGAGGCTGGTTTCCTCGGCCCGGTTCACCGCTTCCTTGACGATCATCGCGGTGATCATCGACTTTTCGGAAATCTTGGTGGCGATCTTCAGCGCCTCTTCCAGCAGGGTCTTGGCCGGGAAGATGCGGCTGACGAGGCCCGAACGCTCGGCCTCGGTGGCCTCCATGAAACGGCCGGTCAGATGCATATCCATGCTCTTCGACTTGCCGACAAGGCGGGTCAGCCGCTGGGTGCCACCCATGCCGGCACAGATGCCGAGATTGATCTCGGGCTGGCCGAATTTCGCGGTGTCCGAGGCGATGATGAAATCGCACAGCATCGCCAGCTCGCAGCCGCCGCCGAGGCAATAGCCCGAGACCGCCGCGAGGATCGGGGTGCGGCAATGCATGATCGCCTCGGCCTCGGGGCCGAAGAGATTGTCGAAAAACACATCGGTAAAGCCCTTGCCGGCCATCTCTTTCACATCGGCCCCGGCGGCGAAGGCCTTCTCGCTGCCGGTGATCACGATGCAGCGCACCTTGTCATTCTTGTCGGCGGCGGTGACGGCCTGTGCCAGTTCTCTCATCAGCTGCGAATTCAGCGCATTCAGCGCGTCGGGGCGGTTGAGACGGATGAGACAGGTGTAATCCTCGATCTCGACGATCAGGGTTTCATAGGCCATCGCGGGATCTCCGGTTAAGACTGCGGTGACTCCTGGCACCAGAGGGGCAGGAAGGCAAGCCGGGCCCTTATCGCTGGCAAACCGGACAATAGAATGACGATCTTCCGGCCTGGATGATGCGCGAAATCTGCCCTTTGCAGCCGGCTGTCGTGCAGGGGCCGCCCTCGCGGCCATAGACACGGAAACTGTGCTGGAAATAGCCCAGCTCGCCATCGGCCTGGCGGTAATCTTTCAGCGAGGACCCCCCGGCCTCAATCGCCTCGGAAAGCACCTCGCGGATCAGCGGCACCAGCCCCTGAGCCTGGGCCGCGGACAGCTCGCCCGCCAGCCGGTCCGGAGCGATGCCGGCGCGAAACAGCACCTCGCAGACATAGATATTGCCAAGGCCCGCGAGGATGCCCTGATCCAGCAGCGCCGATTTCACCGGTGTCCTGCGCCCCGCCAGCCGTGCCGCAAGGTATGCGCCGCTGAACCCGTTGCCCAGTGGCTCCGGCCCGATCACGGCAAGCAGCGGATGCGCCTCTGCTGTCGCGGTCGGCAAGAGATCCATCGCGCCAAAGCGGCGTGCATCGTTGAAGGTGACCCGCGCGCCGCCCTCCATATCCAGCACGACATGGTCATGCTTTGCCGGCGCGGGGTGGTCGTGATGGAAGCCCCCGACCTGTGTATTTCCGGCCTGAGCCCCCGAAATCAGCATCCGCCCGGACATGCCAAGATGAATGAGCAGCGTCTCTCCGGTCGAGAGATCGGCGAGGATATATTTCGACCGCCGCCGCAGCGCGTCGACCCGCGCGCCGGTCAGCCGCCCGGCCATCCCCGGCGGAAAGGGCCAGCGCAGATCGGGCCGGTTCACCTGCGCGGTGACGATCCGCTGCCCGGTCATCACCGGCTCAAGGCCGCGCCGCACGGTTTCCACTTCGGGCAGTTCTGGCATTCTGGTCGCTCCGGCTGATCGCGGAAATCTAGGCGTTTCAGCGCCCGGCTCCAAGAGGCTGCGCGGATTGACTGGTTTCCCCGGGCGCTCTTGCGGTATATCCCCCGGGGCAGAGCCGCTACCCGTTGCGCAAACCGGACGAAAACCATGTCAGACCAGGACAAAACCACCCATTTCGGCTTTCGCGACGTGCGGGAGGAGGAGAAGGCGGGCCTGGTTCATGGCGTCTTTTCCTCGGTCGCCTCGAAATATGACATTATGAATGACCTGATGTCGGTCGGCATCCACCGTATCTGGAAGGATGCGATGATGGACTGGCTGGCGCCGCGCCCGGGCACAAGGCTGCTGGATGTGGCGGGCGGCACCGGCGATGTGGCCTTCCGCTATCTGGGCCGCGCGCCCGGCGCTTCGGCGGTGGTTTGCGACATGACCGAAAACATGCTGATCGCCGGGCGCGAGCGCGCCGAGGCTGCCAGCATGGCCGATCACCTCGACTGGGTGGTGGGCGACGCGATGGCGCTGCCCTTCGCCGCGAACTCGTTTGACACCTATACGATCAGTTTCGGCATCCGGAACGTGACGCGGATTCAGGATGCTTTGTCCGAGGCCTATCGCGTGTTGCGACCCGGCGGGCGGCTGATGGTGCTGGAATTCAGCCAGATCCCGAATGACATGATGCAGAAGATTTACGACCTCTACTCTTTCAACATCATCCCACCGATGGGCCAGATGGTGACAGGAGACCGTGATTCCTATCAATATCTGGTGGAGTCGATCCGCCAATTCCCCGCGCAAGAGGTCTTTGCCGACATGATCCGCAAGGCCGGGTTCGATCTGGTGAAATACCGCAACCTCTCGATGGGGATCGCGGCGCTGCATTCGGGCTGGAAGGTCTGAGATGCGCGGACCGCATAACATTTGGCGGCTGATCCGCACCGGCGCGACGTTTGAACGCACCGGGGCGATGGTCGTGGCGCTGGAGGCGATGGAGGTCTCGCCACGGCTGCGCTTTGCCGCGCGCCTGCTGGGGCGGCCGTTCCGCTTCCTCGGGCTGAAGGGCGATCCGGCGCTGCCGCCGGTGACGCGGGCGATCACCGCGCTTGGGCCGGCCTATATCAAACTGGGCCAGGTGCTCTCGACCCGTCCGGATATTGTCGGTGCCGAACTGGCCAATCAGCTGAAATACCTGCAGGACAAGCTGCCGCCCTTCCCGATGGACCAGGCGCGTGCGATCATCGCCGCTGAATTCGGTGCCCCGGCGGAGGAGCTTTATTCCGAGCTGTCCGAGCCGGTTGCGGCGGCTTCGATCGCCCAGGTCCACCATGCCAGGCTGCGTGACAGCGGCGCGGAAGTGGCGGTGAAAGTGCTGCGCCCGGGGATCGAGCGTGCCTTCCGCAAGGATATCGACGCCTTCTATTACGCCGCGAAATGGATGGAGCGGCTGGCGCCGTTCTCGCGCCGGCTGCGGCCCTCGGATGTGGTCGCGCATTTCGACGGAGTGGTGCAGGGCGAGCTGGATCTGCGGCTGGAATGCGCCGAAGCCGCTGAATTTGCTGAACATACTGCAAAGGACGACCGGCTTGTCGTGCCGCGCCCGCATTGGGATCTCTCGGGTCGGACGGTGCTGACCATCGACTGGGCCGAGGGGATCGGTCTCAATGAGATCGCCGCCATTGATGCCGCCGGAATCGACCGCGCCGAACTGGGCCGGCGGGTGCTGACGCTGTTCCTGTCGCATGCGCTGCGCGATGGGTTTTTCCATGCCGATATGCATCAGGGCAATCTGAAGGTCGCGCCGAACGGCGATCTGATCGTCTATGATTTCGGGATCATGGGGCGGATCGACGAATATACCCGCCGTGTCTATGCCGAGATCCTGATGGGTTTCATCCAGAAGGATTATCGCCGCGTCGCCGAGGTGCATTTCGAGGCCGGCTATGTTCCGGCCGACCGCAATATCGACGAATTCGCCCGCGCGCTGCGCGCAGTGGGCGAGCCGATTTTTGGTATGGAAGCGAGCCGGATCTCGATGGCGCGGCTGCTGGCTTACCTTTTTGAGGTGACCGAGCGCTTCGGGATGGAGACCCGGACCGAGCTGATCCTGTTGCAGCGCACGATGGTTGTGGTCGAAGGTGTGGCCCGCAGCCTCGACCCGCATCTGAACATGTGGGAAGTCGCCCGGCCTGTGGTCGAATCCTATATCCGCACCAGCATCGGGCCCAAGGCAGTGCTGCGCGATCTCTGGCGCACCAGCCGCGTCCTGGCGCGTTTTCTGCCACGGCTTCCGGCGCTGGCCGAGGCGCGGCTTGTCGCCCTTGACGAACGCAACCAGATGCAGCGGCCGGTTCAGGGTTTTGGTTGGGCAACCGTGCTGGCGCTCTCGGCCGCGATGACGCTTGGTGTGCTTGGCGTTGCCGTGCTGCTCGCAAAACTGTTCTGACAGAGCAGTTCAGTGCTGGGCCAGTCAGTTCTGGGCCAGACGCAGCGCGGTGACGGAGCTGGAGGGAACCTCGATTCCACCCTCAAAAACCAGCATTGTGCCGGTGGTGCCTCCCCTGGCCTCGACGACCCGCCCGTAATATTCGACCGAATCCTCGCCCAGCATTTCGCCCTCGCGCCAGCTTTCCAGGGTCAGGATATAGCGGCCATCCGGCAGGCGGTTACCGGCCGCATCCGCCCCAAGCCATTGATAGGGTTCGGCCGAAACCGGCAGCTCTTCGCGTGAGACCAGATTGCCGCGCTCGTCATTCACAACCAGCACCACCTGGTCTGCGGTCGAAGCCGGGTTCGGTGAAAGCGTCACCGGACTGCCGCCGAACCAGACCACATCCGCCGCCGCCCTTGCTTCCTGGCCGACCCAGCCGGCGAGTTGAGCCATACCCATCAGCGAGAACTCCCCCGCCATGGCGCTGAGCAACTGATTGGTCTGCACCTGTTGCTCGACACCGGAGAAGGTGGCCAGCTGCACCGCGAAATCGGTGGATTCCATCGGATTCATCGGGTCCTGATTCTGCATCTGAACCGTGAGCATCTTGAGGAACGTCGTGAAATCCGACGAGATGGCGGAATTGCCAGAGGATGCCTGGGAGGATCCGTACGCGGCGTTCAACGCATTGACTTGCATGTCTTATCCTACAGTCTGAGATAAAGCGAGGTTTGCGGAGCAAGGCGGAGCTCGGCGATGTCAGGCGCGCGGGAGGCGGAAATGTCGGCGCTCAGGGGCGGTGTCTCGGGTGCCTCATGCCCAGCCGTACCTGGGCCGGCCTGTGAGTTGCTCTGTTCGCCCGCAGCGAGATTGCCGAATCCAAGGCTCATTTCGCTGAAACCGGCCGCCCTGAACTCGGCCACCAGGCGGTCGGAATGGCGCCGCAAGAGGTCAAGCGTTTCCGGCCGCTCCGCCAAAAGGGTGACGGTTACTTTCTCGCGGTCTGTTTTCAGCTCGATCCGGATCGTCCCCAGTTCATCCGGAGAGAGGCGCAGCTCGGTCACCGGGCCGCTGGCGCTGACAAGGGCATGGCTGATCTGCGTCGGGATCTGAGCGGGCATTTCAGGGCGTGACACCGGCACCATGTGATGCGCTGTGATATCGCGTCCCGTCGGCATATTAAGAGTCGTTACCGGACCGGCTTCGGCATTGATCGGCTGGAAAGCGGCAGAGGGGTCAAATGCAGGGGCTGCTCCGGATCCGGCAGTGGCGGATGTCGTCGTGCCCGCCAATACAGGCGCGGGGAATGTGGCGCTGCGACCGGGTTCCCGGGTCTCGGTTGCTTGCGCCTCATCGCCGCCGGGCTGGGCCGCCGGGTCATTGGGGAATATCGGTGCGGTTCTGGCGGAATGGATCTCGGCCCGGGCACCCAGGGCCCTGGCTTCAAAGGCTCTGCTGACATCCCCGGCGATGGCCGGCTGGCGGGGAAGTTCAGACGGTGTTGCGGCGGGGGGCCAGGCAGCAGCCATATGATGCGCTTTGGGCTGAGTTTCCGAGGTCGGCGCCGGAGAGCGTGGGGCCGTTTCGACGCTGACCTCAGGATCACCTGTCAAGGTGGGCATCTGCGCGGGCTTTGCGGCGGCATGACCGGATGGCTGCGGCGCATCGGGGCTTTCCGAAACCGGCAGGTGGCCCCCGATATCCGGTGATTTCGACGCTTCGAATGGCAAACTGGCAGGCACCGCCCGCGCGCTCTCCGGCGGGCCAATCTGGGACCACGGTGGTGCGATTCCAGAACGCGGCGCGATATCTGTCAGTGCGGTGCCGGAGAGAAGGCGCGTTTCGGGTGCAACCCCCTTCGCCGCAATCTCGCTGACAGAAGGCACCGATTCCTCCAATAGCCAGAGGTAACCTTCCGGCGGCGCGGCAGGCGGCAGGCTGGCGGGCGGTGCCGCAACCGGGAGCGGGACACTTGTTCCGGACGGAGCCTCGCGAAGACTTCCGGCGTTTGATCGGGGGACATCAGCCGCGCCCGGTGGTGAATCGGAAGGTCCTGGCGACGTATTGAGAGGGGGGGCGCTGGTCCCGTCACGAAAGCCGTCAGCCAATTGGTTGGGTTGACCAGGCGCAGCCGTTCCGGCCGGGTTGGCCGGGCGCGCAGATCTTTCAGTATCGGGTATCTGAACCGGCGCGCCGAGGGCAGGGGCATTGGCTGCGACCGCCGAACCGGCTGGCTTTCCTTTGCTGAAGAACACCGGATCGTTTGCCGCTGCGGCGAGCGATTCCTGTGCATCCGGGGGGTGCGCGATTTCGGCAGCTCTTTCGTCTCCTTCCCCTTCGGGAGCAGGTGCAGACGCCAGCGTATAGCCCGGTGCCAGGGCGAAAGGCGGCAAAGTGACCTTTGGCTGATCCGTATCCTGTGCTGCGCTGGCCGAAAACTCTTCCCCGGCGACGTCTTCGTCGGCGGCATTTGTGGTGTCGGCCGTCTCTGGCGACTGCCCCGATCCGGGCCCCGGTGCGATCTCGGGGAGCGGCGGTGCCTCTGCCGCGTCGCGTGCAAGATGCAGGGCAAAAAGCTCTGCGCCGTGCTGGCCGCTTTCGGCGGTCTTTCCACCTCCCTGGCCGGGGCCGGCAGGCGATAGCATCCGAAGAAGCGGCAGGCTGGTCTGAACGGTCTGCATATGCGGGAATCTCTTCTGAGTCCCCTCGTTTTTGCCAGCATCGGGTTACCGGATGTTTACCGGAACAGCCCCAGAGTTGGAAAATTCAACATAAAAGGACTCGATCTTATGACAGAAATCCAGTTCGTGGCGGGTCAGTTCCGGGCCCTGAAACCGAATACCAACCCGAATCGCCTGATGGAAAAAGCCCAGGAGATGGAGGTGGTCTTTCTGACCGAAATGCTAGCCCGGAGCGGCCTTGGGGCTGCTTCCGAGAGCTTTGGCGGCGGTATTGGCGAAGAGCAATTCGGATCGTTTCTGCGGGCCGAACAGGCGAAACTGATGGTGGAGCGCGGCGGAATCGGCCTCGCCGAAACGCTGTTTCGCGCGATGGGAGGCGATGTGAATGCACTCTGAACGCCTGATCGACCTGCTGGAACAGACACGCCGCGCCCTGCTGGAGGGCGATTTTGATGCGCTGGAGGTGCTGGCCCAGGAGACCGGCGCCGCGATTGACGCCTTGCCCGGGGAGGATACCGAATCGCTTGATCTCATCCGGGCGATGGCGGATGCGAATGTCGGATTGTTCGAGGCGGCGGCGCGCGGCGTGGCTGCGGCAAAAGGCCGGCTCAGCCGTCCGGGTTCGTTTTCGACCTATGATTCACGCGGCCAGCGTGGGCGGGTACAGTCTGATGAGGCCGGCCGGTCGCGGCGGATCTGAGAGAGCAGTGACTGGTATCGAAGACTGATGTCAGCCCGTGTCGCTGGGTTCCTGATCCCGGCGCCAATCCCGTGTGACGCCATTCTATGGTCTGAGTTTCCTGCATTATTCTGATGGCCGGGCATATTTCCGAGGTCGCAAAAGACCGGGAACAGGTGGAGAGCAATCGCGTAAAATCCGCTCTATTCACCCGTGAACGGGTATGCGGAATTAACAAATTGGCAGGGATGTGCTGCGAAGCTGCAATTGCATCCCGATGTGGGGATGGCGCTGAGGGTCGCCCCCCGGCAACGGCCAGAACGCCGGAACTGTCGCCCGAAAGGGCGGCGCTTTCGCCCCTGTGCAAAGCACCCAGGGCAGCCAGAGGAAAATCAAATGTCGTCCATCCTGACGAATTCCAGCGCAATGGTCGCGCTGCAGACCCTCAAATCCATCAATGGCAATATGAACAAGGTCCAGTCGGAGATTTCCACCGGCAAGACCGTCGCCACCGCACGCGACAATGCTGCGGTCTGGTCGATCTCGAAGGTGATGGAATCCGACGTGAAAGGGTTCAAGGGCATCTCGGACAGCCTCGCACTCGGCTCGTCCTCGCTCTCGGTCGCCCGCGAGGCATCGGAGAAGATCGAAGGCCTTCTCAACAATATGAAAGAGAAAATCGTCTCGGCACAAAGCGAGAATGTGCCGCGCGAAAAGCTGCAAACCGATATCGACGCGCTGCGTAATCAGATCGCCGGTATCGTCAGCGGCGCCCAGTTCAGCGGCCTGAATCTGGTTTCCGGCACCGATGATGTGAAATTCCTCGCCTCGCTGGATCGGTCGGATTCGGGTGTCACCACCTCGGATATCACGGTTGCCCGTCAGGACCTCAGTGCCAGCAACGGCACCCTGGGCGTTTCCACCGGGTCGCCGCAGATCCTGGCAGGGGTTGCAGTGATCACCGGCAATATCAGCGCTCCGGTGGACAAGGCCGGCACCGCTGTAACCAGCATCACCAATGGCGCAAATTCGGCCCGCCTGGCCGGTGCTGCGCTGGCGATCGGTGCTTCGGCAACGCTGAAGATCAACGGCCAGACCGTCACCTTCACCAATGATACAGGCGTCGCGATGACGGCGGCCGAATCAGCGACCCGCATGATCAGCGAGGTCAACAAGCTGGGCCTTGAGGGCGTAACGGCGGTTCTGAACGGTACCGCGAACGTCGATATTCAGTCGAGCCGGGCTTTCGAGGAGGTGACCGTTGAACATGTCGCCGGCATGGCCGCACCGACCATCCCGACCGCTGGTCAGGGCACCGTCGCCGGTTCGGTCGCGACCATCGGGCAACGAGCCGAAACCTATGTCTTTGGTGGCAATGCCGTCAAAGATGGCGACGGTTACACGCTCAATGTCGGTGGCGTCGCCTATAGCTATATCGCAGGCAAGGGCGAAACCACCGAGGATGTCGTGCGCGGCCTGAAGATCGCAATCGATGCCGGCGATGTGCCCGGTCTCACCACCAAAGTTGGCCAGAGCTCAACCGGCGCCTGGCAGCTGAATATCGACAACTCTTCCGATACCGCCCGTGCGATTGCGGCCAGCTCCGGCACCGTGAATGGCAAGGCTTCGGGCGGGCTGTTCGGTCTTGATGCAATCGACGTGACCACCGCCGAAGGCGCGCGCGCCGCGCTGACCAATATCGAGACCATGATCAATAAGGCCATTGATGCCGCCGCCGAATTCGGCTCGGCCCAGGGCCGGATCGACACCCAGACCAGCTTTGTCTCGTCTCTGACCGATGCGATGACTGCGGGGATCGGCACGCTTGTCGATGCCGATATGGAGGAGGCTTCGGCCCGTCTCCAGGCGCTTCAGGTCCAGCAACAGCTGGGCATCCAGGCGCTTTCCATCGCCAATCAGCAACCGCAGAACCTGCTGTCACTGTTCCGTTAAGGCCCCTGGCCGGGGCCTTGGGGTCCCGGCCATCCTATTGAATTACCTCAATAACGGAACCTGTCAGAATGACTCTCAGCTCCAACCTTGCCTATGCACAGCCCACCGCGCCGATCCGCACGCCGCGCATGGCCGAATACGAGGTTATCGCGCGCATCACCCAGCGTCTGGTTGCCGCAGATCAGCGGCGCAAGGAAGATCTCAGCGGTTTTCTCGAGGCTGTTTTCAGCAACGAAAAACTCTGGTCGACTCTCGCCGCCGATGTCGCCGGGCCGGGCAATGGCCTTCCCGATCTGCTGCGGGCGCGCCTGTTTTATCTCTATCGCTTCACCGCCGAACATAGCCGGAAAATCCGTCAGAACAGTGCTGATGCCGGCGTGCTTATCGAAATCAACAAGGCTGTCCTGCGGGGCCTGCGTGGTGAAGGAGCAGCCACATGACCGGGCTGGTTCTGAAACTGGGGCCGCATGAACGGGTCCTGATCAATGGTGCGGTGATCGAAAACGGCGACAAGCGCTCGCGTCTTGCCGTGATGACGCCCAATGCGAATATTCTCCGGTTGCGTGATGCCCTGCATCCGGAAGAGGCCAATACGCCGGTGCGCCGGGTCTGCTATATCGCCCAGCTGGTGCTTTCCGGTGATGCAGTTCCTGGGGACACGAGGTCGCAGCTCTTGCGCGGGATCGAGCAGCTCAGCCAGGTGCTGACCGATCCCGACAGCCGCCGCTTGCTGACGCTGGCAAGCCAGGCCGTGCTGGAAGAGCAGCACTATCAGGTTCTCAAGGCGCTTCGGGGGCTTTTGCCCCGCGAGAGCCGACTCATGGCAACGGGTGGGGGTTGAGATGAGCTTTCAGCCAGTTCTGCCGGCCGATGGTTATGGCGGCTGGCTCTTGCTCAAACGAACCCTGCCAGCGCAGGAAAAGGCATTCCAGCAGTCCCAGGTGAATCAGCGCGAGGCGCAGTATTTTCGCGATAAGATCGGAACCGTAACCTCTGCCGAGGATCTGGTTTCTGATCGCCGGTTGCTGAAGGTCGCGCTCTCCGCCTTCGGGCTGGAGCAGGATATCAACGCAAAGGCCTTTGTCAGAAAGGTCCTTTCCGACGGCGTTGATTCCGCGAGTGACCTGTCCAACAGGCTTGCCGATAAAAGCTACCGTGCCTTTGCCGCGAGCTTTGGTCTGGATGGAACCCAGGTGCCAAAGACCCTTGATGATGGCTTTGCGGATGCCCTGCTGAATCAATATTATGCGCGTCAGTTCGAAGCGGCGGTGGGAGAGAAAAACGACTCCTTCCGCCTTGCATTGAATACGGAAAGAGAGCTTGGGAAACTGGCGCAATCCTCAGCGAGTGAGGATACGAAATGGTTTACCATTATGGGCAACAAGCCGCTGCGTCAGGTCTTCGAAAAGGCCCTTGGTCTGCCAACCGGGTTCAGTAATCTCGATATCGATCAACAGCTGCGTGTTCTCAAATCCCGCACACAAAGCCAGTTTGGCAATTCATCAGTGAGTCAATTTGCTGACGCGGGGAAAATGGAGAAACTGGTCAGAAACTATATAGTACGCGACTCGCTGACAACCGCCAGCGTATCCCCTGCTCAGAACGCCCTCGTGTTGCTGGCGCGCAGATCAGGTTAACAGAGTATCGGATCTGTTGCGGGATTGCTTTCTGCGGCGCTATGCGGGTTGCGCCTCTATGCCGTCAGGGTTGCCTTATGACCCGGTCGAAGCCTTCCCGTAAGGAGCGATGTGCTCATAGCTACCGCTTCGACAGTATTCGGCACGAACCCTTCGCAATCGGCGGCTTGCAGGCCATCACCAGACCCGTGCCATCCCACTAAAGCAGCTTCAGCCTGTCAGCCCGGCGCGAGCGGAACACAAACACCGTGCCCGTGCCCGTGCCCGTGAACGGTTCCTTGCGCCGCACCGACGACACCAGTGCAGCCAGGCCGTCATGCCCCTTCCGGAAGTCGACCGGCTTCGTCGCGACCATGATCCGCACCTGGTTCAAGGGGAACATCATGGGCTGGCAGCCAGGGCGCGCACGACCGACGCAATCCGCTCCGCCGAGGCTCCGGTTTCCAAACGGATCGCCACCGCGCCCGCGATGATCTCGGGCCGCTCCACAGCGCCCACGGCACAACGCGGTCCATCACCAACGGGGCCAATCATCAACGAGGCAAATTCCACCGGACCCTCCGGCGCTGGCAGCACCAGCCGCCCTTTCCGCGCCAGTATGCGCCAGGCAAAAACGTGGTTCGCCGGAACACCATGACGCCGCGCCACGGCATGCACCGTGATACCCGGCGTCAGCGTCGCCGCCACGATCGGGGCCTTCACCTCATCAGGCCGCTTCCGGTTCCGACGGCCACGACCGCCAACCGGGAGAACCTCCAATGTAGTCTCCATGGAGAAAATCCATTCCAACAAGCACCAGGGTCCAAAGAACCCATCACGATGAGAGCCGGAAGCTGGGAGCCAGGAAACGATTACGAAACATGATTCTTGCGATAAAAACTTCACAATCAGAGGCCTGAAACAACGTCATTGCAGCCCGAACCGCGCACCGGGGGTGGGCCCCCTGTAGACCCCTGGATCAACTGGCTAGCATTCCGGGTAGCCGAGGCGGATCAGCTCGGTCCCGCTCAGCCGGATCTGGCCCGAGATATTGTGCCGCGCCGTTTCCAGGAACCAGCTTTTCAAGGGCTCGCGGTAGCTTTGCGCCATGATCTGCGACCAGCGCTCGAACTCGGGTACCGGCAGCGGCTTGCCGTAAGAACTGGGTCCGTGAAAGCCGAAGCTCGCGCGGCGGTCGATACAGATATTGTCCAGCCCGAGATACATGGTGCAAGCAGAATTGCAGGTGCCGCGCAGCTCGACACGGTCGCCGCTGGCGCGCAGACGCTGAACCTCGCGGTTGCGCACACCGATCAGTCCGCCGGGATCCGAGCGCACGACCTTTACCGTCCCCGTCTTGACGGCCCCCATATGGGTCGGGCGCACCTGCGCATCCGCCTCGCGCGGGCCGGTGGGCGGAAGGACCCCGACAATGCCCGCAACACAAAGAACAAGAAACCCCACCCGCAATCGGGCCGAGACACGATTCATGACAAACCCCTTTCCACCAAAAGCGGCGGGGTCATCAGGCCACCCAACCCTCACCCGTCGCGAGGATCAGCAAAGCAGGAGCGTGATTAAGACGAGGTTTTCACAGCGTTGGAGCCGGGCATTCTAGTAATTAAAACCGGGTCTTATCGCCCGCGTAATGCCATGTTTCGTCCAGGTTTACGCCGCAGATCGACTGGCGGTCAGGGCAGCCAGTGCAGCCTCACCCGGAGCGCAGGCGGCTTCAAGCCGCGCGCGGTCCTTTACTGCCAGCTGCGCGGCCCGCGAGGGGCGCGGGAGCGGCAGGGCGCCTGCCTCGCTGAGCCAGGAGGCCGGGGCGTCGACGCCAAGAGCTTTCGCCAGCGCGGTCAATTCGCGCTCCGGCGCCGCAACCAGCGCCTCATAGGACAGCGGCTGCCAGCGCGAAGCCGGCAGCGCCGCCAGTTCCCGCGCGCCCCGGATCATCATTTCCGACCAGAATCGCGCCAGCAGCTCCGGCTCTGCCGGGTCATCAAGCATCGGCGTCACCGGCATGGCAAAGCTCAGCGCCTGCAGGACCGGCCAGACCCGCCCGCGCCCGTAATGGCGCAGGGGATCCAGCAGGTCGATGCCGATACCACGCAGCCGGTGCCACATCCGCGCCGCCAGCCGGGTCGCGGGATAATCGCACATCGAGAGCACAGTCTCCGGCCCGCTCCGAGTCAGCAGGACCAGCCGCGCCTTAGGGAACAGCGCCGCCAGGGTCCGCGTGGCAACCAGCGAGCCGCCCGAACGCTCGACCCAGACCCGGCGGTTCTGCCGCCGTGCCATCCCGTCGAAAAGCTGTCGGTAGTGATCGGCCACCGATTGCCGGGGATAGCCCGCCACCTCCGCCGCCAGCGCGTCGAACAGATCATCGGGCGCCGCGCTCAGATGCGGCAGCGCCACCTGGAGGAGCGGCGGGCAGTGGAACGGGTCATGGCGATTACCTTTCTGGCTGCCGTAAAGAAACTCGCGCGGCGCCCGCTTTGGGTTGCCGGCCAGCGTCCCGATCCGGGTGGGCCGGGCCAGACCGCGCCAGAATTGCCGCGCCGTGAGGCGACCATGCGGAAAGGCCCGGGCGCCGGCGGTCGAGAACACCTCGGACAGGCTGAGCAGCTCCGGATGCAGCCGGATCAGATCGGATACCAGCGTCGAGCCGCAGCGCGCCGAACCCAGAATAAAGGCCCCGTTCACTGCTCAGGCCTTCGGCTTCAATCGGCTGAGCATCGCATCCAGCACCGAGGCGGCGATCTCGCTGGCACTCTGCGCGGTCAGGATGTCGAGCCGGCGATCCACCTCCAGCGCCACGGCGCCATGCACCGCAACATAAAGCTGTTCGGTCAGCCGCCCGGCGCGTTCCGGGTCCAGCTCGGGTGCATGTTCGCATAAAAGCAGCGCCAGCCGCCCCATCAGCCCGCGTATCGCCTCGCCATACCAGTCCGGGAAATTCTCGCGCTGCCGGATGCCGCCGAAAAGGGCGCTCCACAAAGCCGGGTTGCGGCGCATGAAGGAGATATAGGCCTGACAGATCAGATGCAGCCGCGCCGCCGGAGTGCCGGTGGCGGGCAGGCTGTCGAACAGCTGTTCCAGCCGGGCAAAGGTGTCGCGGTTCACCTCCATCAGGATGTCGGACATCGAGCCGAAGACATTGTAGATCGAGGCCGCCGTATAGCCGATCTCGCGCGCGATGGCGCGGGCGGAGAGGCCGGGCGCCCCCTCGCGGTCCAATATGCCACGCGCCGATTCCAGAATGGCCTGGCGCAGCTCTGCCCGCGGCACGCGCTGTGGTCGGCTCATGGTCAGCCTCCGTCTGGTATTGCCAACTGAACGTTGTTCAGAAACTTCTTGACGGAAAGCCCGGCGCAGGTCAAGAGTTAGTGAACAATGTTCAATAAGGTGTGCCATGCCGAGTCTGTCCAACCGGGTTACCCCCGCCGCGATGCGCATCCTTGGCACCGGAACCTATCTGCCCCGCCACCGCCTGACCTCGGCCGAAATCGACCATCGTTTCGGCTGGGCCGATGGCACCACCGAGGCGCGCTATGGGCTTGCCGTCCGCCATGTCGCGGGCCAGGGCGAAAGCTCGTCGATGATGGCGGCCGAGGCGGCGGCGCAGGCGTTGCGGGCGGCAAGGATGAAAGCCAGCGATCTGGACCTGATTCTCGGTGCCTGCGGGGTAATGGAACAGGCGATTCCCTCGACCGCGACGCTGGTGCAGGCGCGGCTGGGCCTGGGGAAATCCGGGGTGCCCTCCTATGATGTGAACGCGACCTGTCTCAGCTTTGTCCAGGCGCTGGACCTCGCCGCGTTGCGGATCGCGGCCGGCCGGGCGCGGCGTGTGCTGGTCTTTTCCGCCGATATCGCCTCGGTCGGGCTGGACTGGGCCGAACCCGATACGGCGGCGATTTTCGGTGATGGCGCGGCGGCGGTGGTGCTGGGGGCCGATGATCGGGAGGGCGTGCTGGCCAGCCGCTTCGAGACCTATTCCGAAGGTCAGGCCGCCTGCGTGCTGGAGGGCGGCGGCACCCGTTACGGCGGTGCCCGTGACCCCGAATTGCTGGGCCGCACCAATGTCTTCCATATGGATGGCCAGACCGCTTTCCGGATCTCGGCGCGCTATCTGCCGCGTTTTCTCAAGGCGCTCATGGCCGAGGCCGGGATCGGCTACCGCGATCTGGCCTGTATCGTGCCGCATCAGGCCTCGGGCCCGGCGCTGGATCATGGGCTGGCGCGGCTGGGCGTGCCGCTGGAAAAGGTGATCCGCACCTTTGGCAGCCTCGGCAATCAGATCGCCACCTCGATTCCGACGGCTTTGCATCATGCGATCACTTCGGGGCGGCTGAAGCGGGGTGATCTTGCGATGCTGGTCGGCACCTCTGCCGGGGTGTCGCTTGGCGGTATGGTGGTGCGCTACTGATGGCGGTGCTGATCACAGGGGCGACCGGCTGTCTGGGCGGCGGTATCGCGCGCCAGTTGCTGGCCGCAGGGATGAGCGTCACCGCCCAGGGGCGCGATGCCGCCGCCGGGGCGGATCTGGCGCAGAAAGGGGCGCGGTTTCTGCCGCTTGACCTCTGCGATCCGGGGTCACTGACCCCGTTTCTGGCCGGCACAGAGACTGTTTTCCACTGCGCGGCGCTGTCTTCGGCCTGGGGCCGCGCCGCCGATTTCCAGGCGCTGAATGTCGATGCAACCCGCCGCCTGCTGGAGGCCGCGCGCGCGTCCGGGGTGCAGCGTTTCATCTTTGCCTCTTCGCCCAGCATCTATGCCGATGGCACTGACCGCTTTGATCTGGCCGAGGATGCTCTGCTGCCCGCCCGCTTTGCCAGCCATTACGCCCGTACCAAAGCGGAATCCGAGGCGCTGGCCCTGTCATACGACCAGCCCGGCACGATGCGGGTGGTCGCTTTGCGCCCCCGCGCGATCTATGGTCGCGGAGACCGTGCGCTGATGCCGCGCCTGCTGACGGCGATGCGGCGCGGCACGCTGCCGCTGATTGCCGGCGGCGAGGCGCTGATCGACATCACCCATGTCTCGGATGCGGCGCGGGCGATGGTGCTGGCGGCGGATCATGCGGAAACGGCGGGAGGGCGGGCGTTCAACATCACCTCGGGCGAGACCTGGCGGTTCTCGCAGCTTGCCGGTGCAGCGGCGGATCTCTTCGGCCTCTCGCCGCGCCGCAGGCATCTGTCCTATGGCGTTGCCATGGCGATCGCCACCGGGCTTGAGACCCTGCATCACCTGGTCCGGCCGCAGGTCGAGCCGGTGCTGACCCGCCAGGCCGTGGCCTCGCTGGGCCGCAGCCTGACGCTGGATATCTCCAGGGCGCGGGCTGATCTGCGCTATGTTCCGCAGGTGACATTGGCCGAGGGAATCCGTGACTATGCTGCCTGAAATCATCCCCCTTCGTGTTGGCCATTGTAGCGCGCCTGCGCGGTTGTCGCGCCGCGATGCGAGCTGGTGGCCAATGCGTTTCCCTGCCGGATCCGTGCTGATCCGCCATCCGACCCTGGGCGATATCCTGTTCGATACTGGCTACGGCCCGGCTTTTTTTGACGCGACGCGCCCCTTTCCCGAGCGGCTCTACCGCTGGCTGACCCCCGTGCAGCAGCCGCCGGATCAACGCCTGCCCGCATTGTTGGAAAAGCACGGGGCGCGGCCAGGCCTCATCCTGCTTTCGCATCTTCACGCCGACCATGTTGCGGGGCTTTTCGACATTCCGCCAGCGCCGGTCATCACCTCGCGCAAAGCCTGGGAACATCTGCAAGAGGGCAACCGCCTCACCACGTTGAAGGCCGGTTGCCCCGAGCGGCTCAGGCAGCGGATTCAGTCTCTGCATCCGCAGTTTATCGAGGATTTCCCAGTGGCGCCGGATGCCCTGGGCACCGGGCTTCCTTTCCCTTTTTACGATCTCGCCGCTGATGGCAGCCTGTTGGCGGTCAGCCTGCCCGGGCATGGACATGGGCAATTCGGCCTCTTGCTGCCGCAGACCAGCACGGGCCCCGCCTTTCTGATCGCCGATGCCGCCTGGAGCCGCCAGGCCCTGCGCGACCGCGCGCCGCCGCCGGACATCACCCTGCGCCGGCTGGGCGATGCGGGCGCCTGTCATGCCACCTTTGCCGCCTTGTGCGATCTGGCGCAGCAGCGCCCCGATATCAGCCTCTGGCCCTCGCATTGTCCGGAGGCTTTCGCATGAATGCCCCGCCGCTTCGCGCCTTTCTTACCGCCCGCTACGGGCGCGGCTTTCGCTCGCGGACCGAGATCGAGGCGTGGCAGGCGGCCGGGATGGCGCGGTTGCGCAAGACCATCATGCCGCGCTCGCCCTTTTACGCAGCCCATGCCAGCCGCCCGATTGCCGACTGGCCGCTGATGAACAAGGCCCGGTTGATGGAGCATTTCACCGGCATCAACACTTGCGGCATCCATCGCGATCATGCGCTGGAGGTGGCGCTGCGCTCGGAGGAGAGCCGCGATTTCTCGCCCATGATCGGCGGCGTGGCGGTGGGGCTTTCGACCGGGACCTCGGGCCAGCGCGGGCTGTTCCTGACCAATGGGCGCGAGCGCGCGCTCTGGGCTGCCGTCATGTGCGGCCGGTTCTGGCCGGCGCCGCTTTTGTCGCGGCAAAGGATCGCGTTTTTCCTGCGCGCGAATAACGCGCTGTATGAGAGCCTGTCGAATGCGCTGATGCAGTTTCGCTTCTATGATCTCTTGTCGGATTTCCCGGCGCATTTGCCGGAGCTGAACCGGCAGAATCCGACCGTGCTGATCGCGCCCGCGCAGATCCTGGGCCTGATCGCAAAGGCGCAGCAGAGGGGCGAGATCGGGATCGCCCCGAAGCGGATCATCTCGGTCGCCGAAGTACTCTCACCCGAAGATTCGACCTTAACAGAGACTGTTTTCGGCCTGCGCCCCGATCAGGCCTATCAATGCACCGAGGGCGTTCTCGGCTATAGCTGTCGCCATGGATCGCTGCATCTGAACGAACGCTATATCCGTTTCGACCGTGATGTGATCGACGACGAGACCGGCGCCTTTTGCCCGGTGATCACTGATTTTACCCGGGAGAGCCTGCCGATCCTGCGCTACCGTCTGGATGATGTGCTGATCCCCGACCCCGATCCCTGCCCTTGCGGCTGTGCCAGCCAGCGCCTGACCCGGATCGAGGGGCGCGCCGATGACATCCTGTGGTGGCCGGGCGTGGATGGGCGCCCGCGCCTGGTGCCCTCGGACGCGATCCGCCAGGCGGTGGCGACCCTCCCGGTGCCGGTGCGCGATTACCGGGTGATCCAGCAGGGCGAGAGGCTGGATATCTGGCTTGACACCAGCGTGCCGGAGATTGCCGGCCCGGCTCTGCAACACGCGCTTACCCGACTGGCTGCCGGGCTGGGATGCCGCGCGCCGGCGATGCAGGTCCATCGTGGTCTGCCTGCAAGCCCGGATGCCAAGCGCCGCCGTGTAATCGTGAAACGCGCATAGGGCTTGCCAGAGGGCGGCGGCCACGGGCAGGCTTGGCGCATGGACAAGCTGCAAGACATCCTGAACGAGATCACCGCCACCCTCGCCACCCGCGAGGAGCGCGGCAAGCCCGCCGATTACATCCCGCCGCTGGCCCATGTCAGCCCGCAGCATTTCGGCATCGCGGTCGCGCTGAATGAGGGCGGGCTTTTCACCGCCGGCGAGGCCGATCTGCCCTTTTCGATCCAGTCGATTTCCAAGGTCTTCACCCTGACGCTGGCGCTTGGCATGTATGGCGATGCACTCTGGCGCCGGGTCGGGCGGGAGCCGTCGGGCAGCGCCTTCAACTCCATCGTGCTGCTGGAGCAGGAAAAGGGCATCCCGCGCAATCCGTTCATCAATCCCGGCGCGCTGGTGGTGGCGGATGCCTTGCTGGCCCATGCCCGCGCGCCGCGCGAGACGATTGGCGAGATCCTGCGCTTTCTGCGCTTCGTCTCGGATGATGAGACCATCAGCGCCGATCCTTTGGTGGCGCGGGCGGAAAAAGCGACCGGGTTTCGCAATGCAGCGCTGGCGAATTACCTGCATTCCTGGGGCAATCTGATGAACCCGCCCGACCATGTTCTGGGCGTCTATTTCCACCATTGCGCCGTGACCATGAGCTGCGCCCAACTGGCCCGGGCCGGCGGCTTTCTGGCCAATGCGGGGCGCAATCCGGTCACCGGGCGCTCGGTGATCTCGTCTGTGCGGGCGCGGCGGATCAATGCGCTGATGATGACCTGCGGCCATTATGACGGTTCGGGTGATTTCGCTTACCGCGTTGGTATCCCAGGGAAAAGCGGGGTCGGAGGCGGAATTCTGGCGATTGTGCCAGGGGTGGCCTCGGTCGCGGTCTGGTCGCCGGGGCTGAACGCCAACGGGAATTCCCTGCTGGGGTCAGAGGCGCTGGAGATGCTGTCGCACCGGATGGGCTGGTCGGTGTTCTGACGCCAGCGTTCAGACAGGGCGCGTCAGGTAATCGCGGATGATATCAACCTCTTCCGCCGCGCCGAATACCAGCGGCGTATGTTCGTGATGCGCCTGAGGCAGGCGGGTCAGGATCGTGTTGACGCCATCCGTGGCCTTGCCGCCCGCCTGTTCGATCAGGAAGGCAATCGGGAAGGCCTCATAAAGTGTGCGCAGCCGGCCATGCGCGTAACCCTTGCGGCTGTCGGCGGGGTACAGAAAGGCACCGCCCTCGATCAGGATACGGTGCAACTCCCCCGCCGCCGCTGCCAGCCAGCGCATGTTGAAATCGCGCCCGCGGGGGCCGTCGCGACCCAGTTCGACATCGCAGACCCAGTCCTGCAACCCTTTCGCCCAATGCCGCTGGTTCGAGGCATTATAGGCAATGGTCGAGGCCCTGGGCTTCAGCGTGACATTGGCATGGGTCTGGCGGAAGGCGCGGCCTTCGGGGTCGTAGCCGAAGAGGTTCACCCCCTGGCCCAGCGTGAACCCATAATCCAGCGAATGGCCGATCGAGGCATAGCCCGCCGCGACGATCTCAGACCCGGGGCGCAGGAAATCCGCACCACCCGCCGGGAACACGGCAAAAAACATGCCCAAAGGCGCGCCGATCCCGATGGAGTTCGACCCGTCAATCGGGTCCATCGACACATCCCAAAGCCCCTCCGGGTTCAGCGTGACGATTTCTTCGGCTTCCTCGGACAGGACCAGCCGTACGCCCGCCGCGCGCAGATAGGGCAGCACATAGTGATGCGCCGCGTCATCCATCGCCTTTTGCTTGTCGCCGCTTTCATTGATGCCGATCACCGCCGCCGGATCGGAATAAAGCCGCCCCGCCGCCAGCCGCCCCGCAATGCCGGGCAGCGCCTGGGCGAAAGCGCGAACCACAGAAACCGGCCCGGATTTGCCGGTGAGAAAATCCTCAAGCAGCATCCCTTCGGGCGCATGGTCGGCAGGCAGGCGCAGCATGGTCTTCTCCCGCAAAAGAAGCGGGGCGCGAGAGGAGGAGGAGGAGGTTCGCGCCCCGACAAGCCCGGCCGGGGATAGACCCCGGGGGCTTGTTGTTCAATGGGGCTCAGCCCTTATTGTATTTGGCATCAACCGCGTCGATGGCATCGACATTGCTGGCCGATTTGCCGGCGGCGTCGAAGTTTTCGGTCTCGGCCAGCCAGGCATCCGCGATGGCTTTCGCGAGTTCCGAGCCGATCACGCGCGCCCCCATGGTGATGATCTGGGCATTGTTCGACAAGGCCGCGCGAGTGGCGGAATAGGTGTCATGCGTCAGCGCGGCGCGGATGCCCGGCACTTTATTCGCCGCGATGCAGACGCCGATGCCGGTGCCGCAGACAAGGATCGCGCGGTCATATTTGCCGGCGATGACTTCCGAGGCCACCCGGTCCGAGAGGTTTGCGTAAAACGCATCCGGACCCGCATCGGTGCGCGAGATTTCCGAGACCTCGAATTTTCCCTTCAGGTGTTCGGCGAGCACTTTCGCCAGACCTTCACCGGCGCTGTCGCCTGCGATTGCGAGTTTCATGTGGTTTCCCTCACAGTTTGGCGCTGACTTGCGCCATGATACCCAGATAGCCCTCGACCTCCCAGGCCGAGCGACCGACGAAAAGACCGTCAATATGCGGGCACTGGATCAGCTCCTCGCAATTGCCGGGATTGACAGAGCCGCCATAAAGACAGGCCACGCGGCGGCCCAGAACCTCGGTGGCGACAGCGATGATCTCTGCCTGGCGTTGATCGGCGTAATCGGCTTTTGCCGGGATGCCATTGACGCCAATGGCCCAGACCGGCTCATAGGCCAGCAGGATTTCGGCCTGTTTCTGCTCGGACGAAAGGCGCGCCAGCGCGGCGCGGGTCTGTTTCGCCAGCACCTCGGTTGCGCGGCCCGAATTGCGGTCTTCGAGCGTTTCGCCAATGCAGATCAGCGGCGTGAGACCATGCCGGATCGCAGCTTCGGTTTTCAGGCCGACGCCCTCATCGGTTTCGCCAAACATCTCGCGCCGCTCGGAATGGCCCAGCTCGACCATATCGAGCCCGGCATCCTTCAGCATCATCGGGGAAATCTCGCCGGTAAAGGCGCCTTCCGATTCCCAATGCATGTTCTGCGCGCCGACCCTCACCGAAGTATCCTTCAGCATCTCTTTGATTTCACGCAGATAAAGATAGGGCGGGATGATGAAACGCTGGATGCGCGGATCGCGGTCTTTGTCAGACGCGATCAACCCCTCGGCAAAGCGCTTCGCCGCCGCCCAGTCCTTGTGCATCTTCCAGTTGGTGCCGATCCAGGTTTTCCCCGTCCAGGTCTTCTGGTCCATTCTTGCCCCTTTTCAGTTCAGCAGCGCGCGCGCCGTCGGCTCGTCGGTGATCAGGCCCGAAAGCCGCCCGCTGGCCAGCACGGCGCGGATGGCGCGGTGTTTGTCGGTGCCGCCCGCGATGGCGACGATGCGGTCCGCCCCCGGCCGGAAGCCGACCGAAAGCGTGCGGGCGGTCAGGCTGGTTTCCACCTCGCGCCCGAGCGGGTCGAAGAAGTGACCCAGCATCTCGCCCATGCCGCCGGCGGCGGTGATCTCGTCGATCTCGCGCGGCTCTATCATGCCCGAAGCGACCAGCCCCGCCCCGGCATCCGCCGTGCCGATCCCCACGAGTTTCAGCCCGGCGCTGGCAGACATGTCGAAAATCTCGCGTACGCCGGGTTGCGACAGCAGCACCTCGCGATCCGCCGCCGAGCGGGCGAAGAACGGTACTGGCAGCACGAAGGATTTCGCACCGGTTTTCTCGGCCAGGCTGTGCATCACATCATGCGGATTGGCGGCGTAGTTCCGTGTCAGCCCGCCCAAAAGCGAGACAAAGCTGACGCCCGCCGCATTGATCCGGGGCAGCTGGCGCACAGTGGCCTGCATGGTGCGGCCATGGCCCAGACCGATCACCGGCGTCTCGCCACGCTCGATCTCGCGCCGGAGAAAGCCCGCACCAGCCATGCCGAGCGCGCGCAAAGGCATCCCCTCTTCGCCCAGGTCCGGCGCCACCTCGCAGTAATCAAGGCCGTAGCGGCGGGAAAGCTGATACTCGAATTCCACGCATTCGATGATCTCGCCGTCAATCGTGACCTTGACCGCGCCATCCGTCACCGCCCGCGCGATCAGCCGATGCGTCTTGACCGAAGCCAGCCCCAGCCGCTTTGCCACCGCCGCCTGCGTCAGCCCGCCCGCATAATGCAGCCAGGCCGCGCGGATCGCGAGGCTTTCTTCCGGGTCGATGTCGCGGCGCGGTGCCATTTCTGTCCTGTTCAAACGGGCGTCAGATATGCAGATCCTGGATGCCGGTGTCGATATGCGGCGCCCAGAAGGCCACGCTTTCCGCGATTTGCGGGATCACCTGGCGGTCATTCGGCTCCCGCTCTTTGAAGCTCAGCTCCAGGCAGATCTCATTATCTGTCGCACCGCCTTCGCGGAAGGCCGCCAGCAGCGGTTCGGGCTGGATGCGGCCTTTGGCATTGAACCCGGCGGTAAAGGGTTTGTGGCCGGATTTGTCCATCATCGACTGTTTGATATGGATGATCGGGGAGTATTTCGGCACCGCCCGCGCCCAGGCATAGGGGTCGGTATCATCGGGGTTCGGGCTGGTGACATCGCCATGGTCGATATCGGCCATCATCCACATCGGCACCGCCATATTCGCCGCCGTCAGCCGGTCCTGGAGCGCGATACATTCCTGGATCGTCTCGCCAAATTCGCGGCCAACCGACATCGGCTCCCAATAGACATATTTCAGCCCGGCGGATTTGGCATGTTCGGCCACCTCGGCCCAGTGGTCGATGGCGATTTGCGTGAGTTCCTCGCGCCGCGCCTGGTCGTCGAAATCCTTATAGGTGAAGATCGCGAATTGGGTGCCTACGGAAACCCCACCCAGATCGGCGGTGATATCGGCAAAGGTCCTGAACCAGTCGACATAGTAGCGGCGCACATCCGGATCCGGATGGCCAAAGTGGTTCAGCCGCCCGTAAGGCCCGGTCATGCCGGATGTCACCCGCACCCCCGTCCGCGCCTGGGCCGCCTGCATTTCCCGCGTCAGACGGCGGATCACCGGGGCGGGCCAGGACGGGTTGATGAATTCATGGGTCAGCTGCAGGTCGCGGATCTTCAGATCTCGCGCCACCGTCTCGATCAGGTCCGCAGGTTCCGCGAAACGGTTCACCAGCGGGTTGGTGTTTAAGGAAAGCGTCAGTTTCATACGCGCGCCCCTGCTTTCCAGCCATCGAACCAGGTGGTGAATTCCGCGATTTCTGCCGCCGTCAGATGCAGCCGGTGCTTGGTGCGGCGCCAGAGGATATCCTCCGCCTCCATCGCCCATTCTTTGGCGACGAGGTATTTCACCTCCGCCTCATAAAGATCGCCGCCGAAATGCCGGCCCAGCCCCCCGACCGAGCCAGCCGCCCCGATCAGATCCTTCATCCGGCTGCCATAGCGGCGTGCGTAATACCGGATCAACTCGCGCGGCATCCAGGGGAAGGCGTCGCGTTGGCTGTTGATAAAGCTCTCATAATCGGCGTTCGGCATCTCGCCGCCCGGCAGTTTCGCCGTCGCGGTCCAGTCCGGTCCCATTTTCGGGAAGATGTGTTTCAGCTTGTGCATCCCGCGCTCCGCCAGCTCGCGGAAGGTTGTGATCTTACCGCCGAAGACGTTCAGCATCGGCGCGCCGCCGGTCTCGTCCAGATCGAACACATAGTCGCGGGTGACTGCCGAGGGGTTGCCCTTGCCATCATCAAACAGCGGTCGCACACCGGAATAGGCGTGAACCACGTCCTCGCGGCGCAGTTTTTCCTTGAAATAGCGGTTCACGCATTTCAGCAGGTAGTCGATCTCGGTCTCAGCGATCCCGACATCCTCGGCACGACCCTCCCAGGGGATATCCGTGGTGCCGATCAGCGCCAGATCGCCCTCATAGGGGTTGATGAAGATCACCCGCTTGTCGTGGTTCTGCACCAGGTAAGCATTCTGCCCGGCCCACCATTTCGGCACGATGATATGGCTGCCCTTGACCAGCCGCACGCCGCGCGTCGATTTCGTATGCGCGACGTTCTGGATCACGTCCGACACCCAGGGGCCGGCGCAATTCACGATACATTTGGCGCGGAAAATCTGGTCTTCGCCCTGGGGATTACGGACAGTCACCGTCCAGCCGCCGTTCTCCCGCACCGCCGAGGTCACCGGCGAGCGGGTCAGGATCTTCGCCCCCTTTTCCGCCGCGCCAAGCGCATTCAGCGCCACCAGCCGCGCGTCATCGACCCAGCAATCGGAATATTCAAAGCCCTTCTTATACTGATCGAGGATCGCCGCCCCCTCCGGGTCGCGATGCAGGTTCAGCGTGCGGGTGCCGGGGAGTTTCTTACGGCCCCCCAGATGGTCGTAAAGGAACAGACCAAGCCGGACGAGCCAGGCAGGCCGGTCGGTCGGCGAATGCGGCAGCACGAAGCGCATCGGCCAGATGATATGGGGCGCGGCGTTCAAGAGCACCTCGCGTTCGATCAGCGCCTCGCGCACCAGGCGGAATTCGTAATATTCCAGATAGCGCAAACCGCCATGCACCAGCTTGCCCGAGCGCGAAGACGTCCCCTGCGCGAGATCGTCCTTTTCGGCCATCACGACCGAGAGCCCCCGGCCCGCCGCATCCCGCGCCATACCGGCGCCGTTGATGCCGCCTCCGATCACGAAGAGGTCAATCATATCGGTCATGTCATTCTCCTGACGGGCGGCGGGCGCGGGAAAGCTGATCCCAGACCGGGACCAGAACCTGTCGCGCCGATTGATAGGCGGGGAAAATGCGGCTGTAAGCTTCAACGAGACCCGCATCGGGGGCCTCAGGCGCGCCCAGCAGCGGGATCACCCATTCGTTGACGCAATCATCCATGGTTTTATAGGCGCCGATGGCCACGGCGGCCATCATCGCGGCACCGGCGGCACCGGCCTCATCGCGCGAAGACACCCTGACAGGGGCATCAACCGAGGCCGCGAAGATCTTCCTCAGCGCGCCCGAGCGCGCGGCGCCACCGGTCAGCCGCAGCTCTCCTGGCAGTTTGCCCATCGCGGAATAGCAGTCGCGCATCGCATGGCCGAGGCCCTCGGTCACCGCGCGCAAAAGATCAGGGAAGCCGTGATATTGCGAAAACCCGGTGAACCCGGCGCGGGCGCGGGCATCGACAAAGGGTCCGCGCTCGCCCGCCTCGGAAATATAGGGGTGATAGACGATCTGGCCAGGCTGGCTTTCCGACAGCCAGCTGTCGATGCGCGCGACCAGTTCTTTGTGGCTGACCTCATGCCCGAAGGCCTTCAGCGCATTGCCGGCAAGGCCAAGCGCCCAGTCGACATTCAGCGTCGCCGCCATATTGGTCTGCACCTGGGTCACCACGCCTGGCACCGGCAGGCAGATCACATAGCCGGTGCCCTCGTCGTTCAGATGCACATCCTGCCAGCGGACAGCCCGCATATGCACGCCGGTAGATCCCACTGTCGAACAGGCCACATCCTGACCGCCGCCGCCATAGACCCCGGCGCCAAGCGCCGTCATCACCATATCGACATAGCCGAGGCTGACCGGCATTCCCGCCCTGAGCCCGGTTGCGCCTGCGGCCTCCGCGCTGAGCGGATGGGTGGTCTCGGTGCCCTCGACAATCGGCGGCAGCAGATGGCGCTGATGCTCCAGCCCCAAAGCCGCGATCACCTGATCATCATAGTGCCGGTTGCGGTAATTCCCGAAGGTGAAACTCGCCTCGGACGGGTCGGTCGCCCGCACGCCGGTCAGGTTCAGATAAAGCCAGTCCTTGCAATGCAGCGCCACCTCGGCCGCTTCCAGCAGCTCGGGGCGGAAGGCCTGCATATGGGCGATCTGGGTGCCCTGCTGGCAGGTGTTCAGCCCGGTGCCTGTCGCCTCGAAGCGCGCGCGATTGGCGCCCGATGCTGCCAGACGGTCCACCGTCGGCGCCGCGCGGGCATCCAGCCAGAGCCAGGCATCCCCCACCGCCCTGTTGCCCTTGCCCGCAAGCCAGGTGCCATCCCCCTGTCCGGTCACCGCCAGCGCGGCGGTGCGGGCGGCGAGATCAGTGACCAGCTCACCCAGTTCGCGCAAGGCGCGGGCGCAATCATCCCAGGTCTGGTTCAGAGGCTGCGTCGCCGAGCCGTCAGCCGCAGTCGCATAGCGATTCGGCACCGCAGCCGAGGCCAGTTGCCGACCGGCGAGATTAAAGGCCACCGCCTTGATCACCGAGGTGCCTGCATCGATTCCGATCAGAATGTCAGTGCCGGCCATGACCCAAACCTCCGCGTTCCAAATCTTCCGGCCTCAGATTTCTCCGGTCTCTGATTTCCGGGTCTGAGATTTTCGGGCCTCGGATCTCCGGACCCGGCCGATGCTGCGGCGATCATCGCGACACCCAGCCACGGGGAGGCCCGCAGGTTCCGGGACCGCATCGCCCCGCGCCCGATATGAAAGCCGATACGCAATCAGTTCCTCCCGCCGACCCGTCCGCATCGCAGGATGCGGCCTCCCCCGTTTCGGCTGAAAATTCCGGGGCCGGCAAGCCGGCAGATACCCGGGCAGAGATATATCCCACAATCATATCATAGTGAATGAATTTTTTTACGGACACCGTAAATTATTTCATGTAATCTTACAGGGGCAGGCTCGGGCGCCGACAAGGTGCCCTGCTTGGGCAGGCGTCGCGATATCCCGCGCGCCCGGTCGCGATGCGGCAATTCGGCCAAAAGCGGAATCGCACGCCAGCCAGCATATATATTCTATAAAATCAATATATTGATATCGGGTTATGCTGTGTTGCAGCAAGAATCGGATGCCGTTGCAGCATCGCCGGAAAGTCTTCGCTGCGCCGGCATTGGTGGCGGGGAATCGGCCCTGCCACACCCTGGCTTCGCGGAAATTTCAAACCCGGTGCCTGCCTGGTTTCATATCTTACTTGACGGATTAAATACCACTATAATATCACAGGACCGCAGACGAAAGCGAAAGTCCCCTGGTCCAAAGCCAGCGCGTTGAGGAGCGTGACACCCGGGACCGTCGCAAGGTGAGGAGTAAAAGTCATGCCCATGGACGTTCTGGCCCCCGCCGCCGGCGGCCATGCAAGCTGTGCCAGCCGCAAGACAGCGCGCCGGTCTGTGCCCCTCTCAGACACCACTTTCCCGGGAACCAGAACATGAGCCAAAGCCTGGAAACTGCCGCCACCGCCCCGCGGAAAGAGGCCCGTCGCCTCTATTGGATCGGCGGCGCCGTCCTGGCGGTGATCGCCGCGATTGCGCTGGATACCACGGTTGTGAAGGTCGGTTCCGATGCGGATACCCGCCAGCAGGCCTTTTCCCCGGACACATATGGCCAGGGGGAATTTCCCCGCATCCAGGAATTCGTGATCGCGAAGGCGGTTGACGCGGTGACGCTCGCCCAGGCGGTTCAGGCCGATAAGGCGGCGGCGTCAAAGGAATATGGCACCCCCGCCACCACCGGCGTGGTGATGATGGTGACATTCACCGGCACCGCCGGTGAGGCGAAGTCGGGCGTCTATGAGATGACGGTCGCCGGCATGCCCGAAGGCGTCAGCATCCGCCTGCAGACCGGCCCGGCGATCAACGGCACCGATCTGCGCGATGCGCCCGGCGATATCGAATTCGGCAAGTTCAAGAACCAGATCGAGTATCAGGATGCCGGCTCGGCCATCAACCGCGCGATGAAAGCGGTGGTGCTTGACGGGATCGACACCGCGAACCTGACCGGCAAGACGCTGGAGGTCACCGGCGCCTTCACCCTTATCAATCCGAAAGCCTGGCGCGTGACTCCGGTTGCGGTGACGGTGCAGTGATGAGCAGCCCCTCCGAGACCCCCGATGCCGTCGAAGTGGTTCTCGCCGCGCGCCATGTGGCGAAATCCTACGGTGCGGTCCATGCGCTGAAAGGTGTGAATTTCGACATCCATCGCGGCCAGGTCACCACGCTTTTCGGCGAGAACGGTGCCGGCAAATCAACGCTGATGAAGATCCTCTCGGGCGTCATCCAGCCCAGTGCGGGTGAGATCATCCTCGACGGCAAGGCGGTGCATTTCCAGGACTCGACCCATGCGCGCGACCTGGGGATTTCGATCATCCACCAGGAGCTGAGTTTGGCCCCGAACCTCTCGGTGCGCGACAACATCTTTATGGGCCGCGAGATCAAAGGCCCGACCGGTGTGAATTTCTCCGAGGAAGAGCGCCAGGCCCGCAAGCTGATGCAAGAGCTGGAGCAGGATATCGACCCGCTTACCCCGGTCGAGGATCTGCGCCTTGGCCAGCAACAGATCGTCGAGATCGCACGGGCGCTGTCGGTCGACAGCCGCATCCTGATCATGGACGAGCCGACCTCGGCGCTCTCGGCCGCAGAGGTCGAGGTTTTGTTCAAGGTGATCAATGATCTGACCTCGAAAGGGGTCTCCATCGTCTATATCTCGCACCATCTGGAAGAGGCGCTGCAGATCACCGATCACGCCGTGGTGCTGCGCGATGGCGCGATGACCGCCTGGGCGCCGCGCGCCGAGATCGACCTGAACTGGATCGTGCGCAATATGGTCGGCGAGAATTACGACCTCGGCAGCCCGCCCACCGGTTACGATTTCGGCGGGCCGGCGCTTTCGGTGCAGAACATGGTCGTGCCGGATCCGGGCGGCAATGCCTATAACGTGGTCGACAACCTGTCGCTGGATGTGAAAGCGGGCGAGATCGTCTGTATTTACGGGCTGATGGGCGCCGGCCGGACCGAGCTGATGGAGACGCTGGCGGGCCGTTACCGCCAGGCCTCGGGCCGGATCGAGCTGAAGGGCGCGGAAGTCTCGCATCTGACCATCGCCGAGCGGATCGGGCAGGGGCTGGCGCTGGTGCCGGAAGACCGGCAGCGCGACGGGCTGGTGCAGACGATGTCGGTGGGGCAGAACCTGTCCCTGGCTTCTATCGGGGCATTCACACGGGGGATCTTCACCTCGCGCCGCGTGGAAAAGACGCTGGTGGCCGAGTCGATCAGACGGGTGACGGTCAAGACCTCGGGCCCGGATGCGGCGATCGGCTCGCTCTCGGGCGGCAATCAGCAGAAGGTGGTGATCGGCAAGATGATGGCGACCAACCCACAGGTGATCCTGCTGGACGAGCCGTCACGCGGCATCGACATCGGTGCCAAGGCCGAGGTGTTCCGCCTGCTGGCCGAGGGTGCGAAACGCGGGCTCGCCGTGGTCTATACCACTTCGGAAGTCAGCGAGTGCCTGTCAATCGCCCACCGTATCATCGTCATGCACAAAGGCCGTATCACGGCCGAATTCGGCGCTGACGCCACCAAGGAAATGATCATGGCCGCCTCTGGCGAGCAGCATGCAGCCTGACAGCGAAGTCCGGGGAAACAGAACAATGTCCGACACAACCAAAACCGCGGCCCCGAAGGGCGAAGGCGTCAGCCTCGTAAAGCTGCTGCTGGAAGGCCGTGCCTTCTTCGCGCTGATCGCGATCATCGTGGTCTTCTCGCTGCTCAGACCGAATTATTTCACGCTGTCGAACTTCCTGATCATGGCAAGCCAGGTGGCGATCTATGGTCTTCTGGCCATCGGCATGCTGCTGGTGATCCTGAATGGCGGCATCGACCTTTCGGTCGGCTCGATCCTGGCGCTGTGCGGGGTGATTGCCGGCGCGCTGATGCAGGGCGTCGAGATCGAGGCGATGGGCGTCATCCTTTACCCGCCCGTCTGGGCGGTGGTGGTGATCACCTGTGTCGTCGGCGGGCTGGTTGGTGCGGTAAATGGTGTGCTGATCGCCTGGCTCAAGGTGCCTGCCTTCGTCGCCACGCTGGGCGTGATGTATGTGGCGCGGGGTGTGGCGCTTTTGATGACCAACGGGCTGACCTATAACCGGCTGGCGGGCTCGCCCGAGCTGGGCAATACCGGCTTCAAATGGCTGGGATCCGAGCGGATCGCCGGCGTGCCGATCTCGGTTCTGGTGCTGGCCGTCTGCGCGATCATCGCCTGGGCCGTGCTGAGCCGCACCGCATTCGGTCGCTGGCTCTATGCCTCGGGCGGCAATGAGCGCGCGGCGGAACTGTCGGGCGTGCCGGTGAAATTCGTCAAGATCACCGTCTATACGCTGTCGGGTGTGCTCTCGGCGATTGCGGGCCTTGTGCTGTCGTCGCAGCTGACCTCGGCCGGCCCCACTGCGGGCACCACCTATGAGCTGACCGCGATTGCCGCCGTGGTGATCGGTGGCGCGGCGCTGACCGGCGGGCGCGGCACCGTTCTGGGCACCATGCTGGGCGCCTTCGTGATCGGCTTCCTGTCGGCGGGCCTCGTGATCACCGGCGTCTCGTCCTACTGGCAGACCGTCTTCACCGGCGCGGTGATCGTGCTCGCGGTGCTGATGAACTCGATCCAATACGGCAAAGGCGGCAAGAAAGCCTGAGCCTCACGACCTTCGCCCGGGCGGGAGCACTGACCGGGCAAGACCGCAAGACTGCATGCAACCCCTGGGAGGATTACACATGCTTAAACTGACCCACCGCGCGCTGATGGGTGCTGCTGCCGCTCTGCCGATGATGGCTTTCGCCGCATCCGCCGAGGGCCTGATCACCATCATCGTCAATGACCCCGCCAACCCCTACTGGTACACCGAAGGCGAGATCGCCAAGGCGACCGCGGAAGAGCTGGGCTACACCGCCAATGTCTCCTCGCATAAAGGCGACACCAATACCGAAAGCACCCTGGTCGATACCGCCATCACCAATAAATCGGTGGCGATCATTCTCGACCCGGCAAATGCCGACGGCTCGATCGGTGCGGTTCAGAAAGCCGTCGATGCCGGCATCCCGGTCTTCCTCGTGAATGCCGAGATCAACCAGGAAGGTCTGGCCAAAGGTCAGCTCGTCTCGAACAACGCACAGGGCGCGGCTCTGGGCGCCCAGCAATGGGTCGAGGCGGTTGGCGACAAAGGCAACTTCGTCGAGCTGTTCGGCAACCCGGCTGACAACAATGCCGCGACCCGTTCGAACGGCTATGAAACCGTCATCACCCAATATCCGGACCTGGTGAAAGCCGGTCAGGAAGTCGCCAACTGGGACCGCACCCAAGGCTACCAGAAGACCCAGTCGCTGCTGCAGGCCAATCCCGACGTTATCGGCCTGATCGCCGGCAATGACGAAATGGCTCTGGGTGCGGTTGCTGCGCTGAAAGAGGCCGGCAAGCTGGCTCAGGTCAAGGTCGGTGGTTTCGACGGTTCGCCCGATGCGGTCGAGGCGATCAAGGCCGGCGAGCTGCAATATACCGTTCTCCAGCCGGTCGCGATCTTCTCGCGCGAAGCCGTGGTTCAGGCCGACAAGTTCATCAAAACCGGTGAAACCGGCGCGGCCTCGGAAAAGCAGCTGTTCGACTGCCTGCTGATCACTGCGGATAATGTCGACAAATACACCGCTCCCTTCGTTCTGTCGGAGTGATTTCTGCGGGCGGGCCGGTCACCCCGGCCCGCTTTCCGACCGCTCCCTGCCGGTGCCGGTGTTTCCCGGCCCGGCTTCCCTCCGCTTCGCTTGCCGGTTGCTTGCCTTTCAGGTGCAATGCGCTATCCGGCTGACGGGAGGCCTGATATGTCCGAGAATAAATACTGGTCCGATCCCTTGCAGGATCTGAGACCCGACCGGCTGGGGGGGGGTGATGCCATTCCCTCTGACAGCCGCCATGCCCGCCAGATCGCGCGGCGGCAACTGATTGCGGAAACGGTGATCGCCGAGGGTTCGATGCGGATCGAGGATCTGACCTCGCGCTTCGGGATCAGCCTGATGACGGCGCATCGCGACCTGGACGACCTGGCCGGGCGCGGGCTTTTGCGCAAGATGCGCGGTGTGGTTTCCGCCGCGCCGACCAGCCTGATCGAGGCCTCGGATGTCTGGCGCACCGCCCGCCAGGGGGCCGAGAAACGCGCCATCGCCGCCATGGCGGCGGCCGAGCTGGAGCCGGGGCAGGCCTCGTTCTTCGATGACAGCACCACCGTGTTCGAGATGGTGCCGCATCTGACCACCCGCGTGCCGCTGACCGCGATCACCAATTCGCTGACGCTGATGAATGCGCTGCGGGCGACGCCCGATGTCACGCTGCTGGGCCTGGGCGGTCAGCTGCACAATTGGTGCAACGCCTTTCTGGGGCCGGTGACCACCACCAGCATCCGCGATCTGCGGGTTGATCTGGCCTTCATGTCCACCGCCGCGATCACCGATGGCCAGGCCTTTCACCAAAGCCCGGAAATGGCCGAGATCAAACGCGCCATGCTTGATTGCGCTGATCGCAGGATCCTGCTGGCCGACAATTCGAAATTCACCCGCCGCGCGCTGCACGCGATGGCCAGCCTGCGCGACTTTGATCTGGTGATCGTGGATGACGGGCTGGATCCGGGCCTTGCCAGCCAGCTTCTGCGCGAAGGGGTGCGGCTGAAACTCGCGCCGCTGAGTGCCGAGGATGTGGTGACGTAACATTACTTGATGTGAAGTTAACAATATGAGACGGTGATTTCCGGAGAACCGCACGTCCCGTGCGGATGGGAGATCTGTTTCATGCGCGAGCGCGGTCCCTGCCTCTTAGGCATCGACAATGGGCTGACGGTGACCAAGGCGGTGGTGTTCGACGCCAGGGGGCGCCCGCTTGCCGTGGCGCGGCGGCGCCTGCCGCAGTTGATGCCCCGCCCGCGCCATGTCGAACGCGATATGAACCAGCTCTGGGCGGCGACGGCCGAGGCGATCTCTGAGGCGCTGGCGGTTTCGGGTCGCGCAGAGGATATCGCGGCGGTGGCCGCGACCGCGCATGGGGACGGGCTCTATCTGCTCGATCAGGACGGGGCCGCGCTTGGGCCCGGGGTGCTCTCGCTCGACAGCCGGGCGGCGGAGCAGGTGGCCAAGTGGGAGGCAAGCGGCATCTCGGCCCGCGCGCTGGAGCTGTCGGGCCAGATGCCACATGCCTCGGCCCCGACCGCTTTGCTGGCCTGGATCCGGATCCACGAGCCGGAACGCTTCGCAAAAATCGGCCATATCCTCGCCTGCAAGGACTGGCTGCGCTATTGTCTCTCGGGCGTGATCGGCACCGATCTGACCGAGGCGAGCACCTGTTTCACCAATGTGCAGACCCAGGACTATGACCCCGGGATCCTGCGCCTTTTCGGGCTTGAGGCGCTGGCCCATGCGCTGCCGCCGGTCTCGCTGCCCGACGCCGTGGTCGGTCATGTGACCGAGGCCGCCTCACGTCTGACCGGGCTGCGCGAAGGCACGCCGGTGGTCGCCGGGCTGCATGATGTGACGGCTTCGGCGCTTGGAATCGGCGGGCATGGCGCGGGGCGGGTGGCGATTGTCGCCGGCACCTATTCGATCAATGAAACCGTCTCGAATATGGCCAAAACCGACCCGCGCTGGTTCTGCCGCAATGGGCTGAGGAAGGGCGAGTGGAACAATATGTCGATCTCGCCGGCCTCGGCCGCGAATTATGACTGGTTCCTTGATACGCTTTGCGGCGATGACCGGGCAAAGGCCGAGGCAGCGGGCGAGAGCTTTCACGCCCTGATCACGCCCGGGATCGAGGCGGCTTTCCAGCGCCCTTCGACGCTGATGTTCCACCCCTATCTTTTCGGCTCGCCGCATGGTGCCGGGGCCTCGGCCAGCTTCCTTGGGCTCAGGGGCTGGCATGACCGGGGGGATATGCTGCGGGCGGTGATCGAGGGGATCGCCTTCAACCACCGCATCCATGTCGATGCCCTGCGCGACGGCTTCCGGCCCGAGACCGCGATGCTGACCGGCGGCATTTCCCGCAACCCGCTTTTCGCCCAGGTCTTCGCCGATGTGCTGGATATGGCCGTTACCGTCACCGCGACCGAAGAGCCCGCCGCCTGGGCTGCGGCGCTTTGCGCGGGTTCGGGCGTGGGGCTGTTCGACAGCCCGACCGCTGATCCGCGCGACCTGGCCGCACTGGGCAAGACCTGGCAGCCCGACCCGGCTCGCAGCCGCGAAATGGCCGGGCGTTACCGGCTGCATTGCGATCTGGCGGCGTCGCTGGCGTCGCTCTGGCCGCAGCTGGAAGCGCTGGCATGAGCGCGACCAGACGCCGCGACGAGATCGCCGCCCTGGTGATCGAAAAGGGCGAGGTCCGGATCGACGATCTGGTCCAGGCCTTCGGCGTTTCGCGCATGACCATCCATCGCCATGTCGAAGACCTCGCCCGCCAGGGGGTGCTCAGGAAACTGCATGGCGCGGTCTCGGCCCAGCCTTCGGGTGTCTATGAAAGCCATATCGCCTGGCGCGAGACCCATGCGGCCCGGGCCAAGGCGGCGCTTGCCCGCGCAGCCATGGCCGAAATCCAGCCGGGCCAGGCGGTGATCCTTGACGATTCCACCACGGTCGCGGCCATCGGCCCGCATCTGGCGAGGATCGACCCGCTGACGGTGATCACCAACAGCCTTGGCATGATGCAACGCCTTGCCGGGCCAGAGGGGCCGGCGCTGATCGCGCTCGGCGGCGATTACCACCCGACCTACAATGCCTTCATCGGCCATCTGTGCGAGACCGCGCTGGCGGGGCTGCATGCGAACCTCGTGATCTGTTCGGCCTCGGGGGCGAGCGGGGCGACCGCGCTGATCCAGGACGCACGGGCGGTGCGGGTCAAACAGGCGATGATGAAGGCGGCGGCGCGGCGTGTCCTGCTGCTTGACCATACCAAATTCGGCAAACTGGCGCTGCACCGCTTTGCGGATCTGACTGAATTCGATGCGGTCTATGTCGACCGTGGCCTTCCCGATGACACCGGGCGCGATTTGCGCGCGGCGGGTGTTCCCCTGATCCTGGTGGATGAGAATGACTGATATACAAGATATTGACGTGCTGATCCTTGGTGCCGGCGTGAATGGCGCGGGCACCTTCCGCGATCTGGCGGAACAGGGGGTCAGCGTGGTGATCGCCGATAAGGGCGATTTCAGCTCTGGCACTTCCGCCGCGCCGTCGCGGCTGATTCATGGCGGCATCAAATATCTGGAAACGGGTGAGTTCCGCCTGGTCGCGCAATCAACGCTGGAGCGCAATCTCCTGCTGCGGAACGCGCCGCATGTGGTGCATCCGCTGCATACGGTGATCCCGATTTTCTCCTGGTTCAAAGGCATCCCGGCGGCGATCCGGACGCTGTTCGGATCGACCACGGCGCCCCGTTCGCGCGGGGCCGTGCTGATGAAGATCGGCCTCAGCCTTTACGACTTTTACGGTGCGAAACGGCGGGTGATGCCAAAGCACAGCCTCTGGTCCAAAAAACGCGCGTTGCGGGAAATTCCGCCCCTGACGCCGAAGATCGTTGCCGCAGGCACCTATTATGACGCGACCGTCCGGATGCCCGAGCGGCTGGTGCTGGAACTCCTGATGGATGGCAAGGGCGCCAATCCAGGGGCAGAGGTGCTGAACCATACCACCGGCCTTGCCGCCCAGGGCGATGTGATCCGGCTGACCGATGCGACCGGCGGTGAACGCGCCTTCCGCCCGAAGATCGTGCTGAATGCGGGGGGGCCGTGGATCGACCGGGTCAATGCGCAGCTGGGTCTGGAGACGAAGCTGATCGGCGGCACCAAGGGCTCGCATATCCTGCTGGATCATCCCGGGGTGATTGCCGCGCTGAAAGGAAGGATGATCTATTTCGAGGCCGATGACGGGCGGATTTGCCTTGTGTTCGACTATCTCGGCCGGGCGCTGGTGGGATCGACCGATATCCGGGCGGCCGATCCGGATGATGTGCGCTGCGAAGAGGATGAGATCGACTATTTCATGCAGGCTATTGCTTCGCTTCTGCCGGGGCTCTCGTTCTCGAAGGATCAGATCGTCTATGCCTATGCCGGAATCCGGCCGCTTCCGGCTTCGGATGCGGCTAATCCCGGGCTGATCAGCCGCGACCATTCGGCGCCGGTGATTGAGGCCGAGGGCGCCAGGACCTGGCCGGTGATCTCGCTGGTCGGCGGCAAATGGACCACTTTCCGGGGCTTCTCGGAAGAGGTGGCGGATGTGGTGCTGAAACGGCTGGGGGTTGCCCGGAAAGTGTCAACCCAGGACCTCGCCATTGGGGGCGGGCGCGATTATCCGGCTGATCAGGCGGGCTGGATTGCCCAGGTCGCGGGTGAAACCGGCGCCGGCCAGGGCCGGGTCAGGACGCTGTTCGCCCGGTACGGCACCACGGCGCGGGATGTGGCAAAGGCGGAAGGGCCGCGTCCGATCACGCTTTCCGATGCGCCGGGTTACAGCTTGCAGGAACTCGGCTGGATCATCCGCAATGAACAGGTTGTGCATCTGGAGGATCTGGTCAAACGCCGCACCGCGCTGTCTGTCACCGGCATTCTGACCGATGCGAGCCTTGAACAGGCCGCCGGCGTGGCTGCCGCCGCGCTCAATTGGGACGAGGCGCGGCGGAGCCAGGAGATCGCGCGGGCGCGGGAGGGTCTGAAATCCCGCAACCGCCTGCGGCTGAAATGATCAGCCGCCCAAATCAGCCTCTGATCATCAGCCCTTGATCCGGGCTTCGAGGTCGCGCATCGCCTTGACGGCTTCTGCAGCCTCGGCGCCTTTCTTGACGAAATGCGCGTGGTAGAAGCCTTCCAGCACCTCGACCGGCTGGAAGTTGTGCGGCGTCAGCGAGACGGAATAGACCGGCACCTCGGTCTCAAGCCCGACCTGCACCAGCCCGTCAACCACCGCACCGGCGACGAAATCATGGCGGTAGATGCCGCCATCGACCACCAGCGCCGCAACCACGATGCCCTCATATTTGCCGGTTTTCGCGAGTTTCTTCGCCACCAGCGGCGCCTCCAGCGCGCCGGGCACGTCGAAGACGTCGATCTCGGTGCCCGGGAGCACCTTGGCCGCGCGATCGGAAAAGCCTTTCAGCGCCTGATCGACGATCTCGGCATGCCAGCGGGCGCGGATAAACGCGATGCGCAGCGATTTGGAGGAGGATTTCTTAGCCATTTCGGAACCTATCCGTTGAGTTAACGTTTTCGGCCCCAGAGCAATCTCCCATCTGACAGACCGGCCAAGCCGGATTCCCATCAGACAGGTTCTCTTTCATCCGGACTATACCGTCGGCCCCGGAATTTCACCGGATCTGCTGACCCTTTCCTTTGGGGAAAGGCGCTCGCGGGCTATAACCGCCGGTGGGGAATCTCGCCCCGCCCTGAGAACACCCAAGGGCTAACATGACAGAAAATATGAAATCAAGGCCCCCGCTGCGCATGCCCGCTCTTGTGATCCGGACAGGAACAAATAAGCATTGCCGCCAAAGGAAGGGGAACGCGGTCAGTCGGATACAGCTTTGTCTGATTGACTAATCGAACCGGACAGTTCAGTTAAGTGCGGTTCGCGACCGGGATATTGCCGGCTTTCGACCGAACCGCGCCAGCAGGAGTAACCGATGATCAAGCGGCTCATTATTGCAGTCATTCTTTTGGGTCTCATTGTCGGCGGGATCGTCTATTTCAAATTCTTCCGCGATCAGATGATTGCGCAATTCCTGGGGGGCATGGTGCCGCCTCCGGTGGCGGTCAATGCCGAGCCGGTCGGGCCGGTGACATGGGAGCCGGGGATCGACGCCATCGGCACTTCGCTGTCACGCCAGGGCGTTGATCTGGCGATTGAAAGCGGCGGGCTGGTGCGCGCGGTGCATTTCGCGGCCAATGACAGGGTGACCGAGCGTCAGCCGATGATCCTGATCGACGATGACAGTGAAAAGGCGCAGCTCGGCGCAGCTCAGGCCGGGCTGAAAGTGGCGCGTGCCGAGGAAAGCCGCGCCCGCACCCTGTCGGATCGCGGTGTCGGCGCTGCGACCACGCTGGAAAGCGCCGAGGCCCAGGTCGAAAGCGCCGCCGCCCAGGTGGCGCTGGCCCAGACGGCGCTGGACCGCAAGACGCTGACCGCGCCCTTTGCCGGCGTGATCGGCATTCCGCAGGTCGAGGTCGGGCAATATGTCTCGGCCGGGCAAATCTATGCGACGCTGCAGGATCTGACCAGAATGCGGGTCGATTTTTCGGTTCCGGAACAACAGCTTGCCGCCTTGCAAATGGGCGGCGCGGTGACGGTGACCACCGAGGTCGGCGATTTCTCGGCCACCGGCACCATTATCGGGATCGAGCCGCGCGTCGATCCGAATACGCGGATGGTCTCGGTCCGGGCCGAGGTCGAGAACCTCTCGGGCCAGCTGGTGCCGGGGCAGTTCCTGCGGGTGCGCATCTCGCTGCCGAAAGAGGAAGGCGTGATCGCGGTGCCGCAAACCGCTGTCACCTCTTCGCTTTACGGCGATACGATCTATGTGATCCGTCCCGGCGAGACTGCCGGGGAACAAAAGGCCGAACAGATCTTTGTGAAAATCGGCCGCCGCTCGGGCGGGCGTATCGAGGTGACCGAGGGCATCAAAGCGGGCGATCTGATCGTGACTTCGGGCCAGAACCGTCTGACCTCGGGCGCGCGGGTGAAAGTCGACAACTCGGTTGATCTGACGCCCAAAGCCGAAACCCAGGCAGAGTGAGGGGGCAGGATGCATTTTTCAGAAATCTTCATCCGACGCCCGGTCCTTTCCACGGTCCTTGGTGCGATGATCCTGTTCATCGGCCTCGTCTCGGTGCTGAACCTGCCGGTCCGGGAATATCCCGAGGTCGAGGAATCGGTGATCACCATCTCGACGGTCTATGCCGGCGCCGATGCCGAGCTGATCCAGGGCTTCATCACCTCGCCCATCGCGGCGGCGGTTTCGACCACGGAAAACGTCGATTACATCACCAGCGCGTCGCGGCAATCATCCTCGACGGTGACGGTGCAGATGAAACTGGGCGCCGATCCGGACGTGGCGCTGACCGAGGTGATGTCCAAGGTCAACCAGGTGCGCGGCCAGCTGCCCACCGAGGCTGATGACCCGGTGATCCTGAAAGGCACCGGCCAGACCTTCGCGCTGATGTATCTGGCGGTGCTGAACCCCAATATGACGCCCGAACAGCTGAACGAATATCTGGAACGCGTGGTCAGCCCGCGCGTAACCAATATTCAGGGCGTGGCACAGATGGAGATCCTGGGCGGCCAGGAATTCACCATGCGCGTCTGGCTGGATCCGCTGAAACTCTCGTCGCGCGGGGTGACCGCGGCCGAGGTGCTGGCGGCGATCCGTTCATCGAACTTCCTTTCGGCGCCGGGCAAGACGAAGAACGATTATTTCGTCTATTCGCTGACGCTGGCCTCGACGCTGCAGGATGCCGAGGCCTTTGGCGAATTGCCGCTGGTCGAGGGGAAGAATGGCGTGGTCCGTCTGCGCGACGTGGCAACGATCGAGCTTTCCTCGGGGGAGCCGGAAGGCATCGTGACCTTCAAGGGTCAGCCCGGCACCTTTATCGGCATCATCCCGGCTCCGGGTGAGAACCAGCTTGATGTGGCCTCGAATGTGCTGGCGGAACTGCCGGACCTGCAGGCGACCCTGCCCGAGGGGATGCAGATCACCCTGGTCTATGACAGCACCGAAACCATCGCGGCCTCGATTGAGGAAGTGTTCAAGACCATCGCCGAGGCGGTGGTGATCGTGGTGGTGGTGATCCTGCTGTTCCTCGGCTCGTTCCGTTCGGTGCTGATGCCGATCGTGACCATTCCGCTGTCGCTGATCGGCGTCTGCGCGGTCATGCTGGCGCTTGGCTATTCGATCAACCTCCTGACGCTGCTGGCAATGGTTCTGGCCATCGGGCTGGTGGTGGATGACGCCATCGTGGTGGTGGAAAACATCCACCGCCATATCGATGAGGGGCTGTCGCCGCCAAAGGCCGCGATTCTCGGGATGAAGGAAATCACCGGCCCGGTGGTCGCGATGACGATCACCCTGGCAGCCGTGCTGGCGCCGCTGGCCTTTACCGGCGGCCTGACCGGCTCGCTTTTCGCGGAGTTTGCGCTGACGCTGGCGGGATCGGTGATCATTTCCGGCATTGTCGCCCTGACGATCACGCCCACCATGTCCGCGCGCCTGCTGACGCATGGCGAGCCGGGGCGGTTCCAGCGGATCGTCGACAAGACCCTGAACGGTGTCTCGAACTGGTATGAGCGGCGGATTTCCTCTTCGCTGGATTACCGGCCCGTGACTTTCCTGATGGTGGTCTCGCTTTTGGGCGCGACCGGCTTCATGGTGGTGAACACCTCGTCGGAACTGGCGCCCGAGGAAGACAGCGGCGCGCTTTTCGCCCTGATGAATGCGCCGCGCTATGCGACGCTGGATTACACCCAGGCTTTTGCAACCGAGATCACCAAACGCACCAAGGATATTCCCGAGGTCGAGACCTATTTCTCGGTTGCGGGCATGGGAACGCCGGATACCGGCTTCTATATCTGGGTGCTGAAGAAATGGGCCGACCGCACGCGCAGCCAGGCAGAGATCAAGCAGGAGATCCAGGGTGTTCTCGACAATGCGCCGGGGATGCAAAGCTTCGTCTTCGCGCCGCCCTCGCTGCCGGGGGCGGGGGGTGGTCTGCCGATCTCGATGATCCTGCAATCCATCCATGACCCCGAACGCGTGGTCGAAATCGCGGATGAGGTCTATCAGAAAGCGATGCAGACCGGGCTCTTCATCGTGGTGCAGAACTCGATGTCCTTTGACGCGCCGCAGGTGCGGGTGACCATCGACCGCGACCGTGCGGCCAATCTGGGCGTCTCGGTCTCGGATATCGGCACCACGCTGGGTCTGCTGGTTGGCGGCGGCGCGGTGGCGCAGTTCGACCGCGATTCGAACAGCTATGACATCGTGACCCAGGTGCCCGCCGACTGGCGTGACAACCCGGAACGGCTGAACGATTTCTTCGTGCGGTCTTCCTCGGGGGCGATGCTGCCTTTGTCGGCGGTGATCACCCTGAATCCCGGCGTTGCCGCCTCGTCCATCGAGCAGTTCAACCAGCTGAACTCGGCGACCATCTCGGCCATGCCGATGCCGGGCGTTGCCACCGGAACCGCGCTGGCAAAGCTGGAGGAGATTGCCGCCGAAGTGCTGCCCGACGGGTTCTTCATTGACTATTCCGGCCAGTCGCGGCTGGAAAAGACCGAGGGCAATACGATCATGCTGGCCTTTGGCGCGGCAATCATCGTGATCTACCTGGTGCTGGCGGCCCAGTTCGAGAGCTTCCGCGACCCGTTCATCATTATGATGTCGGTGCCGCTCTCGATCTTCGGCGCGCTTCTGCCGCTTTACATGGGGGCGAGCACGCTGAACATCTATACCCAGGTGGGTCTGATCACGCTGATAGGCCTGATCACGAAACACGGGATTCTGATGGTGGAATTCGCCAATCAGCAGCGCGAGGATCACGGGCTTTCGCGGCGCGCGGCCATCGTGGCGGCGGCAAAGACCCGGCTCAGGCCGATCCTGATGACCACTGCCGCCATGGCGCTGGCCGTGGTGCCGCTGATCATCGCCGAGGGCGCGGGCGCTGCGGCCCGTCAGGCCATGGGTCTGGTGATCTTCACCGGGCTCCTGGTCGGGACGCTGTTCACCCTGTTCGTGGTGCCGATGTTCTACACGCTGATCTCGCGTTCGGATGCGTCTTTCGCGCTGCATAAACGGCAGGTCGAGCAGCAGTTCGGTGCCTCTTCCGCGCATTGATCCGGCGCTGGAAGGATTGAAAGGAGGGCCCCGGCCCTCCTTTTTCTTTGCGGCAGTGAAGCGCAACTAATTAATCCGCAATCTGCCGCAATCGGCTGTCGCGCATAAAGCCTTTATATTTCAGTTGGTTAGGCTGTTTGATTGCAGCGCAATTGGTTACACTGCCGCAATCTGTAAGCTATTGATTTTGCTCAATGTGGTGTCGGCCTGTAACCCTAGCTGTCACCTTTTATTGAGGGTTCTTTCGCCTCTTCAGCGGCTTCCTTCGCGAGCATCTGGCCGTTCTCTTTAGCGATTTCCTTCAACTGGCGCGTGGCAGCGTCAGCCTCTTCTTGCGACATTCCCTTGGTGAACTCACCGCCTGCACTGTGGATGACATGCAAGCGGTGAACAATTACACCAACCTTTTCCGATCCGAGCCGACCACGACTTTCTGCGTTTTCACCTAGGTCACGGAGCAGAGCAGCAATCACCTCAGAGACGGTTTGGGGATCGACCGCGCGCATGGCCTCAATAACCGCCCGTTCGTCTCTCGTCTCTACACTCCGGTTTAGCCGAAAGTTCCCGGTAAGCGCACGATTGAACTCAAATTCGTTACGGACCTCTCCGCTAAGAAGATAGTCGTCAGACAGTCCTAGGCGCTGAGAAATGGCCCTGATCATCGCCCGCTTAGGCATCGTTCTGCCAGTTTCGTAGTTTGCCAACGCCGCCCGCGTAAGACCGATCTCCTGCGCAAACTCTTCCTGACTCTGATCGCCACGGAGCTGCCGCAGGCGCAACCCTAGCTCACGTTTCTGATCTTGTGTTGACATGTGCTGTTGTGCTGATATTGTGCTGATGATGTGACAAGCCTACACGGATCAGTAAGAATGTCAAAGCCCCGATCTGGCGTCGTCGAAAGACTATGGAGCGAAGGCAAAACCGTTCGTTCGTGGGCGGCTGAGAACGGATTTTCCTTGAGATCAGTGCGAGCTGTTATATCTGGCCACAATAAGGGAAACTACGGCAAGGCGTTCTTGATCGCGAAAGCCCTAGACCGGGTCGGGCAGAAAAAATGACCCTGCTCACCACATCTGACTTTGCCAAAGCAGCACAGATATCCAGACAATCAGCACATCGTGTGCTTTCAAGTGCTATTCAGGGCAAGCCATGGCGCGGGTTTAACCTGTGCGCCGTGAAGCTTTCTGGGCAGAGTTCGGGTAAAGGCGGCATTGTCTTGGCCGTCGACGTTCCCCGGAGTTCTCCCGCGCTTCGCGGTCTTCTTGGCCTTTCTGAAACCCTGCCTTCAACGACCATTGAAGAGCGCCTTAAAGGCCGTGCCGAACCTTGGCAGATTGACATTGCAGCCGACAAATACCGGGTCATCACGCCTGTCCTTCGGACGCTGCCCGGTTCTCCCGAACGGGCACAAGCGATCCGCGATCTGGCGGCGCTGCCCGCGCACCAGATTGGCAACAGCTGGACTCAGGTGAAGCAGCGGACGCTTTATGACTGGCTCAACGCGGCGGAGGGCGATGTTTCCGGCCTGGTTCCCGGCTCCCGCAGTGATCGCGGGCAGCGGCGGGTGCGGATCAGCCGCGCATGGGACACGGGATGCGGCCTGCCAGAGGATGTGCAGGATCAAATTTCTGGCAAACTGGCCGGGGTCGTGCGTGGCCTTCTGGCGAAGGGGCGCTCCGAACGGAATGTGCGCACTCTCTGCGCGGTCGAGCTTCAAAAGCTGACGGTGGAGGCCGGGGTCGAACTGCCCAAGGCGCAGCTGGCCCAGCTTTGCAAACTCAATGCCAAGTGGAGCGCCCAGTTCTGCGAGATGAAAGCCGTTCACGCCTTCACCGCCGATAACAAGACCTATACCGACAAGCATGAATTCCACGTCAGACGCGGCCTGACGGCTCGCCCGATGGAAGTGCTCATGGGCGATGTTCACACGGTGGACCTGACCATAGCCGAGGCTTTGTCGTCAAAATTCAGTAAGTTGCACGATGTTGCCTTCGATGCCGCTTTGGCGGGCCAGGTCAGTGTCAAGGCGTGGCTGATCGCTTGGATGGACGGTTCCAGCGGCTATATGTGGGCCACGCCGGTGATCACCGCCCCCGGACAGGGTATCACCCAACAGGATGTCGCGTTGTCGCTCTATGAGGTGCTGAGCTGCCCATGGGGCGGGATGCCGGATGAGTTCATGATCGACAACGGCGGCGAGTTCGGCTTTCTGGCCGAATCCGTGATCCGCTTCGCCGCCATGGCCGAGATTTCCGGGCTGGGTGTGGTCAGGTGCCGCCCCTATCACCCCGAGGGCAAGGCACGGATTGAAGGGGCGTTCGGTGTTATCACCCGGGGCTTCATCAGCGCCCTTCCGGGCTACAATGGCGGCAACATACTGAAACCACGCCTGAAATCGCGCGGAAAAGCCGTTGCGTCTTACAATCGTGGCGCGAAGCAATTGGTCGAGGACCTTCACCTCGCCATTGCGCAATACAACGGCACCGCCCAGCAAGGCGATCTGGCCGGTCTATCCCCCAAGGCGATGCTCAGTGACAAGGCCGAGGCGACAGGCTGGCAAGCGCAGCGGATTGACGATCCCGACATGTTCGACCTGGTGTTCAGCCGGGAAGAACGCCGTGACGTTCGCCAGGGCACCATCCTTATTGGCAAACGCAAATATTCAGGGGCTGTTCTGGCTGAACTGATCGGTGAGAAGCAGGTGCCGGTTCTTGTGCCCTGGCGCGATTCGAATGGCCCGATCATCCTGTTCCGGGATGGCATCATTCACCATCTGACGGAGGAAACCTTTGCGCTGAACGACCGCGAAGGCGCGGTTCGGAAATCCGGGATGGTCGGGCTTCAGAAAGCCGAAATCGCCCGACGCAAGGCCACAGCGGCAGAGGTCGATGTGCAGCAGCTGCTGTCAGATGCCGCCGATCTCGGGCCGGTCCAGCACAACGCGCCTGTGAATTGGGGCTTCAATGCCATCGACAAGGGCGGCTTCATCGGCCGCGCCGATCAGCGAGGCGGAAGCCCGCGAACGGCGAAACGAGGAATACCGAGCGATGAATGATGAATACCTGTCCATGAAGCGGGCAGGAAGGCGAGAGGCCGGTGGCGGCATCCACCAAGCCTCTCTGAATGCAACGTGACCTTGGGTAAGGGGCGTCATATGGAAGAAAATGGTAACATCGAAACCGGCGTGGGGGCAATGCTCTCCGAAGTCTGCCGCGAGGTGGCGGAAGGTGCAGGGCTTGCGATCCTTCGTGGCACGGTCGGCATCGGCAAGAGCTATGCCATCAAGCAGGCAATCCCGGAACTTGAAGCGCAGGGCATCGACGTGGTGTTCCTGACCGCCACGGAAACGGTGGCCGGGCAGGTCAATGCCTTCCTGCGCTCGATCCTCGCGCAGTATTATACGGACACTTCGTCCAGCGCCGATGCCGAGGAAGCCATGTGGAGCCTGCTTGCCGGGCGTCCATTCTCGGCTGGCGGACGCAAGGTTCTGCTGATGGTGGACGAGGCGCAGAAGCTGGCGGTGCGTGTGCTGGAAACGATCCGAGACCTTTACGACCGTGGCGATGCTGCGCGCGAAGGCGATCCCGCAGCCCATGCTTTCGGCTGTGTTCTTGTCGGCAACCCGACTTTCATGGGCAAGGGCGGCATCCAGCGCACGGCATCTTTCGAGACGCTGATCAGCCGCCTGACCCACAATATCCGACTCCCTGCACCGAACCGGGCCGAATGCACCGGATTCGCGGTGAGCATCTGGCAGGACGAGGCGCTTGTCCGTGAACTGGCTGATCTCGGCATGGCGAAAGGCAATCTGCGCAGCATGGCAATTGCCGCGCGGCGCGCGGAACAGATCGCAGATGGCGGCACGGTCGCGATTCCGCACCTGCGGCAGGCCATCAAGATGATGGGGGGCAAGTGATGGCGTCTTTGATGATCAAAGTGGAACTGGCGGAAGTTTACGATTCCATTCTGGAATCTCCCACGGGCGCGGTGATGGTCATCCCGGCAACCACATCCAATTTGCAGGAGTTCGGGCGAAATATCCTGAACAGTCTCACCTATACACGCGCCCAGAGACAAGCGCTTCGCTCTGTCCGCGAGGCTGCGGCCTCAAAGGGCATGCGCGATTACATCGACCAATTGATTGAGGATGCGATCGAGGCGGAGCGCATGATGGATGCGGCCTGTCAGTTCATCGGTCGCGCGATCATCACCAGCAATCTGGAACAGAAAGGATCGGTGCAATGACCTTGTTGAATGACCGGATCAATACCGATCAGAGCCATGCAGGCCAGATCGTATTCGTGCCCGTGCCGCGCGCCCAGGCTGAAACCTTTGGCAATGTGCTGGACGAAATGACCCAGGCGCTCGACAGCGCAGCGGGGCTGATGTTCTTCCTCAACAACTTCGCCCGGCATGGTGGCGACATGGGGCGGATCAAGGGCGTGTTCCATCTCGCAGCCCTTGGGCTGGAAACCATCGTTCATCGCGACCGGGACATGTTGCAGGGTCTTGCCGATGCAGTGCTGAAGGCCGCTGGCGTCGAGGAGGAGCGGGCATGACGATCTCCCGGGCACAGATCACCCTCCTGCATGTCGCAAAAGCGAAGCTCGGCTGGGATGATGACCTTTACCGTTCCGCCCTTGTTCGCATTGCGGGCGTTACCAGTTCGACTGAACTGGATCGGGAAGGCTTCGAGGCGATGATGGGCTTCGCAGAATATTGCGGCTTCCGGCCGCTGGCCTCGGGCGCGCCTCGCTATGGCAACCGGCCTGGCATGGCAACATTCGCCCAGCTTGAGCTGATCCGCGAACTCTGGCGTGAGCTTCGCCGCGAACGGATCTGCGATGACGAGGCGTTGATCGGCTGGCTCCGCAAATACCATAAGGTGGACAGCCTGCGCTTTGTCACCCTGGACGCGGCCCGCAAGATCATCACCGCGCTGAAAGCCTGGAAGGCGAGGACCGCCAGGGCGGCATGATCCCAGCGGCAGGTGATCGGAGAGAGGGCGGGCGATTTGCCCGCCCTTGCTCGTTTTGGCGTCCGTCTCAGCACCGCGCCCAAATCCCGCCGGAGAGGCCCGTTGAACGCCATCTTCCGATTTTGGCTACCCGGATACCAAAACAGGACGCAGCCCGTTTAATTTTGCCGGAAACCCATTTAATTTTGCAATTCTGGATCGGGGTGACCGACCTTGCCTTTTTCACGCATCCTGATCATGCTTTTCGGGCAGGCGTGACACGGTAATATTCTCGCGGCCGTAGCACGATCATCTGATCGGAGCGCTATGCAGGGTTTCCAGGCAACCGGACTGCGGGGCCCTGCCGTCTGCATCAGCCCCGTTGCGCAGTGTGAGGCCTTCTGGCACCATGCAGGAGCAGGCGTGACGCGGTGATATTCTCCCGGCCGTATCACGGTCAGCCGACCGGAGCGCCATGCAGGGTTGCCGGGAAACCGGATCGGGAGGCCCTGCCGTCTGCATCTGCTGACATCGGTTTACAACCTCGGCCCCCCGCAAACCGTTGTGGCTTATCCCGACTTATCTCGCGTTGTTACACCTTGTCCTGAACGGGCTTCAGCCCGTCAGTTACCAAGGGACATGTTCATGCTCGCCAACCGGGAAAGCCTTGATCTCGCCTTCAAGGGCTTCAAAACCGTCTATTCCGATGCCTGTCTCGCCGCGCCGTCACATTTCGACAAGATCGCGATGACTGTGCCCAGTTCCAGCCGCGATGAAACCTATGGCTGGCCTAGGACAGTTCCCGGCGATGCGCGAATGGCTGGCGGAACGCATCATCCACAACCTTGCCGCCCACAGCTTTACCATCACGAACCGCCGCTTCGAATCGACGGTGGCGGTGCAGCGCACCGATATCGAGGATGACCGGCTCGGGATCTTCAAACCGGCCTTCTCGAAGATGGGCAACAATGCCCGCCGCCATCCCGACGAACTGGTTTTCGGTCTGCTGAAGTCTGGCTTCAGCACGAACTGCTACGATGGTCAGAACTACTTCGACACTGACCATCCGGTGATCGGCTCGGATGGCGCGGTCAAATCCGTTGCCAATACCGATGGCGGTTCGGGCGCGCCCTGGTTCCTGCTCGATGTGTCGCGCGGGGTTCGCCCCATCATCTGGCAGGAGCGCGCAAAATACGAGTTCCAGTCGATCACCGACAGCAATGACCATCATCTGTTCATGAATGATGAATACATCTATTGCGTCCGGGCACGGGTCAATGCCGGTTTCGGCCTCTGGCACCTCGGCTGGGGATCGAAACAGGACCTGACGACGGAAAGCTATGCCGGCGCCCGTGCTGCGATGATGAACTTCCGCGCCGATGGGGATCGCATTCCCGGTATTCAGCCGACAATCCTGGTTGTGCCGCCCGTTCTGGAACAGAAGGCATTGCACATTCTCAATGCCCTTCTCAATCCCGATGGCGGGTCGAACGTCTGGAAAGGGACCGCAGAGTTGATCGTTACCCCGTGGATCGCCTGAGGGGGGCGGGGAGGATGAACGACCTCGAGACCGCCACCTGTCACCTTGCGCTTCCGCCAGCTGGCTCTCGTGCCTGAATGGGTTCACCTGTCGCCGTCCGGCCCCGTTGCCGGGCGGGATGGTCGCAGCTTTGACCTGCCGGACCCCTCGGGGCTGATTCTCGCATTCCAGGCCTCGGGCATCGATCTTCCGGTCGATTACCAGCACCAGAACGACAAAGCCGAAGCAAGGCTCAACGGCCCGGTGCCCGCCGCTGGCCGGATCAGGGAGTTGCGAGCCGACGAAAGCGGGATCCGGGAGCGCGTCGAGTGGACCGCGACCGCATATGAAATGATCGGGAGGAAGGAATACCGCACCCTCAGCCCGTCCTTTCTGTTCCACCCGAAAACCCGACAGATTGTCCGCCTGAAAGGCGCAGGTCTGGTTCAGAGCCCCAATCTCTGCCTCACGGGCGCTGGCCAGCGAGGCAAGACCGCATGAATCCCGCCCCCTTCGACAGGATTGCAACGACCGCCAATCCCGATCTCGCTCGCTTCGGGCAGGCGCTGGCCGATCTTCCCGGCCTGCCACTCACGGCCAAACCGGAAGACATTCTGGCAGCGCTGAAAGAGCGGCTTGGCGCTGAGCCTGACCCAGCCAAATACATGCCGGTTACAGCGGTGCAGTCCATGCTGGTCGAACGTATGCAGGAGCGCCGCGCAATCACGGCTGATCGCGCCGGGGCGAAGGTCGATCAGGCAATGCGTGATGGCTACCTGACGGCAGGCATGAAGCCCTGGGCTTTGGCTCTTTGCCACTCGGATGAGGCGGCTTTTGATACCTTCATTCAGAGCGCCGGCCCGGTTTTCTCGCATCTGCAAAGGCCGTCGCATACCAGCGCGTTGCCGCCATCCCAGATCCGGCCCGTCGCAGCAGACAGTCCCGTTGCTCTCGCAATCTGCGAACAACTCGGCCTGAAACCTGGCTCACTGGCTGACTGAACCCGGATCGGGCTGTCCCGTCCCGATCCGCCCGGCGCTGGCTCTGTTCGTTGGGGGCGGAGCCAGCGCCACCCGCCCGCATCCCGGCTGTGACTCTCCGGGATGCGGGTCTTTTCTCATCCTGCCGGAGGTTCCCATGTCCTTGCCCGCCAGCCCGATGCCCAAAGCTTCCGCACAGGTTGCGCCCTTTGTCGAATGCCTCGGGCCGGAACTGGCGATGCAGTTCCTGCTGCGGTTCGGAGGCGCAGAACTCTACATTTCCGCCAACCCCCAGAATGGGGGCGGGGTCGAGGCGCTTGTTGGCCGTGAGGCTATGGGACGAATGGTCGCCCACCATCGGATCGGAAACCACATCCGCAGGGTGCCGCTCGCGCGGCGCTGGCTTGCACTCATGTTGCACTGGCAGGGGTATTCCACCGCCCAGATCGCCCGCACCCTTCGGGCTACGGATGTGACAGTTCGCAACTACATCTCGGCAGGGCGTGTGGCATGACCGAACAAACACGCAGAACAGCGCCGCTGGCCCGCCTCGCTCGGGCGGTCGCCGCAGATATCGGGCGGGCGCAGAATGGCATGACAGAGCTTTCAGCCGCACTTCAGGGGCAATTTAATCCCCCCTTAAACACGGGTTTAAATCCAGCCGAATGGCGGGCGCAGCACCGCAGTGGGCACCCACCCAGAATCGACGCTGACCCGGAACTAAGAGCCTTCATTCTCGACCGGATCGGCAGCCAGACCTATGATCAGATCGTCAGCGCAGTTCGCGCCACGTTTCCGGCCGAGCGTTGGGTCTCGCGGTCCTCTATCAGCAGGTGGTGGCGGCGCTTCAATCGAGCCGCGCCGTATACCTCAACCGGCTGATCCTGGCCTACACCAGCAAATCCCGGAAATAGCCGCCTTCAGCCAGCCATTGCGGCCTAATTGGTAACACTGCGGATTAATTGGTTACAGAACAGCAGATCCCGTTTCGACGCCGGAAGATTATAAAATCTTCACAATTTTAGGGGAATCCTGATCCGGATCATGGCTGCAGCGCCATAGTGCCGGCAAATCCGCCCATCCCGGGTGGAAATGCTTGCGACTGGCGGCGACATGAAGAAAACTGGCCGCCGCATCGGATTTGCGCGCAACGGGGGGTAACCTGCCGGATCGTGCTCCGGGGCCGGCAAATATGGGATCACGGGTGAAACTCGGTCACGTCAGAGCGCAGCAGGCGCGCAGGTCAGTCGGTGCGGCATGCCGCGCCCCCGCGAGGATGCGGGGACGCAGTAGCAATGCGCCCATGACCAATGCACCCATGGCGGCCGGGCGGGGCACCACCCCGACCGAACCCGCCGCCGCGCCCGCTTCAGCCGGGGACGGGTCGTGTAGTATCGGGCGAAGTCCCGACCCGCAGCCTGCCGCTATACGACGACGCACCGCCTTCGCTGGAAGGCCTTCCGTTTTACTGAACGCCCAAAGGAACGCCCGGCCCCGCCGCGCGGCGGCCCGCTCATGCATTTCTTTCCTCAACCGCGCCGGGATTCCCCTCGCGCGGCTTTCTTACTTCGGAGCCAAACCTCGTGTTATTTGAATGGATGTCAGACCCGGCCGCCTGGGCCGGCCTCGCGACGCTGATCGTTCTTGAGATCGTCCTGGGGATCGACAACCTCGTCTTCATTGCCGTCCTCGCCGACAAACTGCCGGCACATCAGCGCGACAAGGCCCGGCTCATTGGCCTGTCGCTGGCTTTGGGGATGCGTTTCGTGCTGCTGGCCTCGATCGCCTGGATCGTGACGCTGCAGGATGAGCTTTTCACCATATTCGGGCATGGTTTCTCAGGGCGCGATCTGATCCTGATCTTCGGCGGGTTGTTCCTGCTGTTCAAAGGCACGATGGAGCTGCATGAGCGGCTTGAGGGCCATTCCGGTCATAAGGAAGGCTCGGTCGTCCAGGTCGCCTTCTGGCAGGTTCTGTTGCAGATCGTGGTGCTGGACGCGGTTTTCTCGCTCGACTCGGTGATCACCGCCGTCGGCATGGTTCAGCATCTGTCCATTATGTATATCGCCGTGCTGGTCGCGATGGCGGTCATGCTGCTGATGTCGAAGACGCTGATGAATTTCGTCTCGAAACACCCGACCGTGGTGATCCTCTGCCTTGGGTTCCTGATGATGATCGGCTTCTCGCTGATCGTTGAGGGCTTCGGCTTCCACATCCCGAAAGGCTATCTTTACGCTGCGATCGGCTTCTCGGTGGGGATCGAGGCGCTGAACCAGATCGGCCGTGCCAATCGCGAACGTTACATCACCTCCGGCGACCTGCGCGACCGCACCGCCGAGGCGGTGCTGCGCCTCCTCGGCGGTCGCAAGGGTGAGGATCTGGGTGGCACGGCGGATGTGATCGCCGACCGCTCGGCCGAGCAGGAGCTGTTCGCGCAGGAGGAGAAGGAGATGATCCAGGGCGTGCTGGGCCTGACTGACCGGCCTGCAACCTCGGTGATGACCCCCCGGAATGAGATCGACTGGATCGACCTTGAATCGGATGAGGCAAAGATCCGTGAGCAGATCCTTGATCAGAAACATTCGCGTTTCCTGATCGCGCGCGGCAGCCTTGACGAATTCGAAGGCGTCGCGCTGGCCCGCGACCTGATGCGCGACCTTCTGACCGATGGCCATATCAGTGTCGAGCGCTCGGTGCGCGAGCCGCTGGTGCTGCATGAAAGCGTCTCGGTCCTGCGCCTGATGGAGCAGCTGCGCCGCGCCCCGGTGCAGCTGGCGGTGATCGTCGATGAATTCGGTTCGCTGGAGGGGATCGTGACCCCCACCGACGTTCTGGAGGCCATCGCCGGCGACTTCCCCGACGAGGATGAGGAGCCGCTGACCGAGGAACGCGCCGAGGACGGGTCCTGGCTGGTCGATGGCTGGATGGATATCCGCCGCGCCTCGCAGCTGTTCGAGACGGATCTTGAGGACGAGACCGAGCGCTATTCGACGCTCGCCGGCTATATTCTCTGGCGCCACGGCAATATGCCGGTCGAGGGTGAAAAGCTGGATTTCGACGGTCTGGAATTCGAGATCGTCGCGATGAATGGCCGCGCCATCGACAAGGTGCGGGTGCGCCGGCTTGCTGCTGACTGAACAGATCGTTCAAAGTTTAATAGAAACAGCGGCTTAATCTTCTTGGTGGAGCAGGGGGCTGCGGTCAGACTGGGAAAACTACCTCCGAATGACCGCAGCCCTTCCGGACAATTCCGCCAGCGATGATCCGCTTTCCGCATATGGGCGCTCTGCGCCGATGGCTTGCCGATACGACAGGCAGCGTCACGATCTTTTTCGTGGTGATCTTTCCGCTTCTGATGCTGATCGGCGGGCTGGCAACCGATGCGGTGCGGCTGAATGCGCAGAAACGCTATACCCAGTCCCAGGCCGATCTGGCGGCGCATAGTGCTGCGCGTTTCCTGCCCGATCCGGTCAGGGTGCGCGCGATTGCCCGCCGGGTGGTGGCGGTGAATGCGCTTTATGGTCAGATCCAGTTGCAGGATTCCGATATCCTGCTGGGCAGTTTCACGGCCGTTGGTGGCTTCGTACCGCATCCGGACCAGGCCAGCCCGACCGGTGCCAGCGCGGTGATGGTCAAGGTGCCCTCGCGCTACCGGCCGCTGCTTCTTGGCCCGGTGATGCGCGACGAGAATGTGGTGATCCGGCGCTCGGCGGTGGCAGGGCAGAAGGGTGGGGTGGTGGTTTTCACCCTGCGCAACCGGCTGCTGGGGGTAAATACGCGGGAATCGATCCTGGATCCCGTGCTGTCGGGCCTTGGGATCGGGCTGAATGTCTCGGTCCTCAGCTATGAGGGGCTGGCCAATACCAGGGTCAAGGTCGAGGAGCTGCTGTCGCTGCTTTCACTGGGTCTTGCGGCCGAGGTTTTCACCTTCAACGACGTGTTGCATCTGCCGCTGACCGGGCCGCGGCTGTTTTCCGGCCTGTCCCAGGCGGGCGGCCTGCCTTCGGGCGCGCTGCCGCCGCTGCCGCATGGTGGCCAGCCGGTGACCCTGGCCGAGGTGATGAGCGTCTCGCCCTCGCTGCTGGAGGCGCGGATCGGCGATGTGCTGCCGGATGTGACGGTGAATGCCTATGATCTGATGATGGCCTTTCTCGGCCTCGCCGCCGATCCCGAAGAGCGGCTGGATATCGGCACCGGCCTCAACCTCGCGCCTTTGGCCAATGTCGGGCTTAAGATCGGCCTCGTGCGGCCGCCGGTGATCGGTATCGGGCGGATCGGAGACGACCCACCGCCGCGCGCCTCGGTCTCGCAGGTCGATGTGGCGCTTGGTGCCGATGTGCTGGGCGAGGGCAACGGCGCCCTGTTGCGGGTGGCGCTGAATGTGGGCGTGGGAACGGCGGATGCGGTGGCGCTCAGCCTCAATTGCGGCGCAAGCGAGCCCTCGGACCAGCTGGCCCTGTTCCGCGCCGAAACCGCCCCGGTCGAGCTGGCGCTGCGGATCGGGCTTCTGGATTCCCGACCAGGCGTCGCTCCTGCCGATATGGGTCGCGTTTCACTGGCGCGCGGCGTGAAAGACGTGCCGATTCGCCTGGACCAGTTCCGCCAACCGGTGCCGGTGCGCAATCCGCTGACGCTTTCCGGGCTGGTCGCGGATGTGGGCACCTTCCTTGACACCGTCAGCGACGATCTGCAGGCGCAGGTGGATGCGAATGCCTGCGCAGGGGGGCTGTTGTCGCTGCTTATATGCCCGCTTTTCACGGTGGTGAACGCCGCGCTCGCCGCGCTGCTCTCTGTCCTCAGCAGCGTGATCAGCAGCATCGCTTGGGTATTGGCGTCGCTGGGTGTGGATGCGATCATACAGTCGCTGCTGGATCTGCTGGGGATCAGCGTGGCTCAGGCCGATCTGATCCTTGACGATTACAGCTGTGGAACCTCGATGTTGCAATAACCGGATTCGGTCACAAAGCCTGTGCCGGATCCAGCCCCAGGACAGAAGGCTTGCCCGGTCCCGACGGAACTGCTGCCCGGCGGATCTCATTGATTGAAGCCTCTTGCGGGCCGGATCTGTCGAATTGTCGGCATATCGGCAGGCCGCAGAATGCTGGCCATCCGCTTCATTGGGATTTGTACCCCGGGCGTAGTGTCAGGCGACCATCTGGTCTTTCTGAAGGGAGAATGACGGATGCGATACCCGCCTTGTTTGGTCCTGAGGGCCACGGCTGGAGGAGCCCACAGCCACTGGAAAACCCAGGACACCGCCTTGTCGAACCCCGCCAGCGGCAGTCACCCTTACGAGAATCCGTGGAACCCTCCCGACCTTGTGTGCCGGTTAAATCCCGCCCCGCAATCGGAAAGGCAGTCCGCGCACAGAGCCGTATCAGACCCTTTCCAGCCCCTTTTCGCGGGGAAGAGGGCCGATCTGACTTCGGACGGCACACCGGAGCTGTTTTCCTTCTATCGTCCCGGAATGCCCCCTTGCAAAACTCCGCCCTGAAGGCTATCCCCGCCTCAATGGTCGGAGCGTAGCGCAGCCTGGTAGCGCACCTGCTTCGGGAGCAGGGGGTCGGAGGTTCGAATCCTCTCGCTCCGACCAATTACCCCCCCCCCCTGAAAACAAACGAAAAATCGCAAGTCCCTTCGGGGGCTTGGAAGGCGTCAAAGGGAACGAAAGGGAGCCAAAATCCCTGTTTAGGGACGAAAACTCCCTGGAAAACTCCCTGGTATCCCCTGGCGCATACCGGGCACCTTGGGGTGAGTCGGGGGCATTTCAATGACCCAAAAGCATCCGCATTGGCTTACTGCGAAAGCATGGCGCGAAGATCGCGCTGAAACGCTTTTCAACGGTGCCCCCCGCGCCTCCGGGGACTTGATCGCCCTGAGCATGGATGCGGGAGAGGATCGCCTTGCCGCTTTCTTGCGTGTGAGAAAGGCGTCCCTTGCTGACATGCTTAAAGCCCGAGCCACCTTCCGCAGGGCTTACGCTGACACTTGGGCGAAGCTGGCGGCGACCTGAAAAGAGAAAGGGGGCGAGCCACGGCCATGGCTACGCCCCCTGTTGACCCCGATGCAACAGGATCGGCCTAAGAGTCGCTGATCCTCGCCCCCGATGCAAGGAAAACAGCGATGTCCGATCATCTGCATTCCCCCACTGCCAAGGCCGAATTGCAGGCGTGGCTTGCTCCGCATAATGCAGTTGCCGCAGCGGATGAAGCCGCCGCAGAGACCATTGAAGAATTGGCCGCTCTCCCGCTGTGGCAGGTCACGAGCACCACCGCAAAGGCGGTGAGCCTCACCCAGACGGGCGCGGCAATTGTTCCTCAGTCCCCGCTCATGCACTCGCATGTGCCTCGCCGGAAAGGTTGGCAAAAGATCATCACGAAACTGGCCAAAGGCGGGGGGCCGCTGGCAGTTGCCATCTTGCGGGATGCGGAGTTTTGGCACCACCAGTCTCGCAACGCGCGGTGGAATGCTGACCTTGGCCGTTATGAGCGATGGTGCGTCCGGTCCGTGCCAGCTTGGCTTGACCAGCTGCAAGAGGGCGAGAACCGCCCTGCGGAAAGATCGTTTCACCGAGCCAAAGACTATCTTGTTTCGGCGGGCCTGATCATAGCCGAGGCGCATTTCTGGGAGGGCAAGCGGTGCCTCTGGATGAAGCCAAGCCCCGAGACCACCCGCATCATGTTTGAACCGGGGTATTGGGAAGGGGTGGCAGATACATGGCAGGCCGTGGGTAAGCGGAAACCCCGAGGGAACAGCGCAGCACATGCCGCTTACACCGCAGAGGCCGAAGCATGGTATCAGAAGTCCCGTGATGCCGGTTTGCCGCCAGACATGACCAGCGCGGAGCGATGGGCCGTGTTCAAGCGGCTGACCGAGCCGCAGGCCCTTTCTGGGAGCTACACTATCGCGGCGTTCGCTCCGAAGGGATCGACCCGATACGCAGTCTTGCAGGACATGCTTTTGCCGTGACCAAACGGCCATTTTAGATTTCTAGGTCGTGTTGACAAAAGGGATTCCGCTGGCATTCGTCCTATGATTCAAGCTCATCTCTACGTGGGAGATGAACTTGGCACGCAACCTGATATCCGACGACGAGTGGACCTTCTTCGAGGGCTTCATTCGTGCCGTCCGGCACCCTAACGGGCGGAAACCTGCGGACCATCGTCTTGTTCTCGATGGAGTTTTCTGGATCGCAAGGACTGGTGCGCCATGGCGTGATCTGCCCGAAGAGTTTGGCAAGTGGTCCTCGGTCTACCGTCAGTTCCGCCGGTGGACTTTGGCGGGACTGTGGGAGGATATCCTGGATGCGCTGAACCACGCTGGGATCGCGCCAGACAAGCTCCAGATGGTCGACAGCACTGTGATCCGCGCTCATCATCATGCTGCGGGCGCAAAAGGGGGACTCCGAAAGAGGCTCTTGGCCGTTCGAGAGGTGGCTTCTCGACCAAGATCCATCTCCGCGTCAATGGCGCAGGCCTCCCGATGAGGACTGAGATCACGCCGGGGCAGGTTTCCGACTACACCGGCTATGATCTGGTGATGGCCGACAACCTGCCGCAGCCAGCAGTTCTGGTCGCCGACAGGGGCTATGACTCTGATAAAATTCGGGAAGACATCGAGAACCGCAACGCCCTGCCCATGATACCGATGCGAAAGAACCGAAGGGTGCGCAAGGCTGTCGACATGACCATCTACACCCTGCGCAACATGGTCGAGCGCTGCTTCAACAAGCTGAAAAACAGCCGTCGGTTGGCAACCCGCTACGACAAAACCGCAGACAGTTTCCTCGGCTTCGTAGACGTTGCCTGCATCAGGCTATGGCTTCGCCATTTGTCAACATGACCTAGCCATCGGAGCTATCGAGGTCACCACACCGTCCATCTCTTCCCTCCATTTGCGCTTATGACGGATGACGCTACTATCAGTTGATGGAGCGAGCAAGCGAAGTTCCGCTGGTGTGCTTACACTAGGCTTGTCGGCCAGCATGACCACGCAGCGGACGCGATGCACGCCAAGCGCTTACCCTTCACCCATTTCGTAGGTGTGGTTTCAGATGCGTCCGACATGCGGCTTCCTTGATCTCTTCAGGGTTGGATCAGAGCGAGAACGCCTTGTCTGCCTTCTGCTTGGCTTCCCGCAGTGCCCGAACCTTGTGGGGTGCTTCGCCCACGGCCTTCTCAAGCTGCGTGTGGAGCAACCCGCTGCGATCCATGATCAGGTCGCGTGCCGCCTGCATCGCCCGGAGACGTTTCGCGGCAAGGGGGGGCGTCCGGCAACGGCCTGACTTCTGCAACAATGCCCAATGCCCCTTTGTCGCAATGGAAAAGCAGCCGGTCGGACATTATTCACTACATGATTGACAAAGGTCAGATATGACCTCTATTACAAAAGTCGAACTCGAATGAATAATGTCGTGATCGTCGCTGTCGGAACCTTGGGGAGGGGAGATGCAGCCAGTTCTGGACGTTGAGAACCTGCGCAAAAGTTTTTCCGGCGTGCCAGCGCTGCGCAATGGACGCTTCCGGCTGGAACACGGCTCTGTTCATGCCCTTTGCGGCGGCAATGGCGCCGGGAAATCCACCTTTCTGACGATTGTGATGGGCATTCAGGCCCGCGATGGCGGCACGATCAGCCGCAACGGCAAGCCGGTCAGCTTCACGTCGCCCGCCGATGCGCTTGCGAATGGAATCGCCATGGTTGAGCAGGAACTGTCACCGGTCCCCGCCATGAGCGTCGCCGAGAATATCTGGCTGGGGCGCGAGCCTGTGGGCTTCCTGGGCCGCATCGACTTTGCCACGATGAACAAGCGCAGCCAGGACCTGCTGGACGGGTTCGGCTTTGGTATTCGCGCCGAGACGCTGATGATGGATCTGACGGTCGCGCAGACCCAGCTGGTCGAGATCGCCAAGGCGCTGTCTTTTGACGCCGAGGTGATCATTCTGGATGAACCGACTTCGGCACTGGGCGAGGCGGAGGCGGAGCAGCTGTTCCGCGCCATCCGGGCCCTGCGCGAAAATGGCCGGGCGGTGATCTATGTCAGCCACCGGCTCTCGGAGATATTCTCGATCTGCGACAGCTATACGGTGTTTCGTGACGGCGAATTCGTCCAGGACGGCGCGATCAGCGACATCGACAAGGAAGAGCTGATCCGTCTGATCGTCGGGCGCTCGCTGAATGAGGAATTCGTCAAGGAAAACACCCCCGGCACCGAAAAGGTGCTGGAGGTCGAGGCGCTCTCGGCAGACCGGGGTGTCTCGGGCATCGGCTTTACCGCGCATAAGGGCGAGATCCTCGGCATTTACGGGCTGATGGGATCGGGGCGGACCGAGATCCTCGACCGGCTGTTCGGTCTGTCCACGACCCATGGCGGGCAGATCCGTATTGGCGGAACCGAGGCGCGGATCCTGTCGCCCAAGGACGCCATCGCGCTCGGGATCGCCTATGTCACCGAGGATCGCAAAGGCTCGGGCCTCGTGCTGTCGGGCTCGGTGCGCGACAATCTTTGTCTCACCACGCTGGAGCGGGTCTCAAACCTTGGCGTGATGAGCGCCGCGCGCGAGCGCGAGGCGGCGGCGCGGATGATCGGCGAATTGTCGATCAAGACGGCCAGCGATGCGCTTGGGGTCTCCAGCCTGTCTGGCGGCAATCAGCAAAAGGTCGTGCTGGGGAAATGGTTCCTGACCGCACCGCGCATCCTTTTACTGGATGAACCGACGCGAGGCGTCGATGTCGGCGCCAAGCGCGAGATCTATCGCGTGATGTCGGATTTCGCCCGCGCGGGCGGAACCGTGCTGATGGTCTCCTCCGAGACGGATGAGCTTTTGGGCATGGCGGATCGGGTGATCGTGCTGAAGGACGGTCGCATGACCGGAGAACTGGGCCGGAGCGAGCTTTCGGCCGAAAAACTGCTGCATCTCGCGGTTTGAAGCGGGCGGGCGCGAGAGGGAGGGATTTGTGGCGATGGATGTGACGAAAACCGGAGCGGGCGGCCAGGGGGCGGTTCAGCTCATTCAGAAATACGGCATCATCCTTGCGCTGCTTCTGTGCTGCGCGGTGCTGACCGTGATCAGCGACAACTTCCTGACAATGCGCAATATTCTGAACGTATTGCGGCAGACCTCGATCAACGGGATCCTGGCGATCGGCATGACCTTCGTCATCCTGACGCGCGGGATCGACCTTTCGGTCGGCTCGGTCGTGGCGCTGGCGGGGGTGGTGGCGGCCTCTTTCGCGACGACCTCGGCCAGTTTCATCCCCGGCGCGCCCTGGCCTGCGGCGGCGGCGATTCTGATCGGTGTTCTGGTCGGCATGGCCTGTGGCGGCGTTTCGGGGGTCTTCGTCTCGCGCTTTGGTGTGCCTGCATTTGTGGCGACGCTGGGCATGCTCTCGGCGGCGCGGGGGCTGACGCTGCTTTATTCGGGCGGCCGCCCGATCCCTGCGCTGACGCCCGAGTTCCGCTGGATCGGCACCGGCAGCGCCTTCGGCATTCCGATTCCGATCTTCCTGCTGCTGGGCGTGTTCGTGGTTGCGCATCTGGTGCTGACCCAGACCCGTTTCGGCCGCCATGTCTATGCGGTGGGCGGCAATCCGCATGCGGCCAAGGTCTCCGGCCTGCCGGTGATGCGGATCCGGCTGATGGTCTATGTGATCTCGGGCGCATTGGCGGCGCTGGCGGGGATGATCCTTGCGGCGCGGACCGGCTCGGCGCTGCCCCAGGCGGGCACGGCTTATGAGCTGGACGCAATTGCCGCAGTGGTGATCGGCGGCACCAGCCTTGCGGGCGGTGTGGGCCGGGTCTCGGGGACGCTGATCGGGGCGCTGCTGATCGGGGTGGTGAATAACGGTCTCGATCTGCTCGGGGTCGAATCCTACTACCAGCAGGTCATCAAAGGCGCGCTGATCGTGGCGGCCGTGATGCTGGACCGCTCGCGCAACAAACAGGAATAGGCCGCGCGACTTCGGGCGCGGCAGAGAGTTCACAAAGGCCATCCATGGGAGGATACCGGATGCTCAGGAAGACGATTGCGAAGACGATGGTGACGGCAAGCGCGCTGGCGCTGGTGGCAGGTGCCGCCCTGGCCGAGGGTAAGCCGCGCATCGGGGCGGCGGTTTACGGGCTGAATGCCGAGTTCATGCAGATCTGGGCTGATGCGGCCGAGAACCATCCGGCGGTGAAAGAGGGCCTCGTTGAGCTGACCGTGTTCGATGGCCGCTATGACGCGCTGGTCCAGCAGGAACAGTTCGAGACCATGATCACCGAGGGCTACAGCGCCATCATCTTCGTGCCGATTGATATCGAAGCCGGTGCGGCTGCGGTTGATGCCGCTGCCGAGGCGGGGATCCCGGTTTTCGGCTCTAACACACGGGTAAACAGCGACAAGCTGACCGCCTATGTCGGCTCGAACGATGTTGAATCCGGCTATATGGAAGCAAAATACATCCTCGATAAGATCGGTTGCAAAGGCAATGTGGTGATCATCGAGGGGCCGATCGGCCAGTCGGCGCAGATTCAGCGACTGGAGGGCAACCAGAAAGCGCTGGCTGAATGCCCGGATGTGAAGGTGCTGGAACAGCAGACCGCCAACTGGAGCCGCGCCGAGGCGCAGACCCTGATGGAGAACTGGCTGACCAAACACGGCAGCGCAATCAACGGGGTGATCGGCCAGAATGACGAGATGGCGCTTGGCGCGATCGAGGCGATCAAGGCGGCAAACCTCAATGTCGGGGATTTCGCCATTGCCGGGATCGACGGCGTGACCGATGCGCTTCATGCCGTGAAGGCGGGCGATATGGCCTCGATCCTCCAGGATGGCGCGGCACAGGCCCAGGGCGCGCTGGATCTGGCGATTGCCTCGGCGATCCCGGGCTATGAGCCGATGTCGCCGATCTGGAAGAAATATCCTGACATGCCCTGGAATGGCGGCAAGGACGCGGAATATAACGTGCCCTGGACGCCGGTGACGGCTGAAAACGTCGACGCTCTGCTGGCGGAACGTCAGTAAGACAACCCGCGCCGCCGGGCCGGTTCCGGCGGCGCACCTCTCCCGAATTTCCCTTCGACAGCCAGATGAGGTGCCGCATGGCCGCCCCCGATTTCGGTTTTTCACTGCTTGGTAAAGTCGCGGTCGTGACCGGCGCGGGCTCCGGCATTGGCGCGGCGATTGCGACCGCTTTTGCCGCCAGGGGCGCGAAAGTGGCGCTGCTGGATATGAACCTTGCGGCGGCATCGGCGCTGGCGGCAGGCTTCGCGGAGGCGCGGGCTTACAGCTGCAATGTGACGGATGCGGCCTCGGTCGCGGCGGCGCTGGATGCGGTGACGGCGGAGTACGATGTGCCGGATATTCTGGTCAACAGCGCCGGGATTGTCGATCTCGCCCCGGCGGAAGAGCTGAGCCAAACCGCCTGGGACCGCACGATTGCCGTCAATCTGACCGGCAGTTTCCTGATGGCGCAGGCGGTCGGGCAGCGGATGATCAAAGCGGGCAAAGGCGGGCGTATCGTCAACCTCGCGAGCCAGGCCGGATCGGTGGCGATTGATGGCCATGTGGCCTATTGCGCGTCAAAATTCGGCATTATCGGGGTGACGAAGACGCTGGCGCTGGAATGGGGCCGTCACGGCATCACGGTCAATTCGATCTCGCCGACCGTTGTGCTGACCGATCTGGGCCGCAAGGCCTGGGACGGGCCAAAGGGGGATGCGATGAAGGCGCAGATCCCGGTTGGCCGCTTTGCCGAACCCGAAGAAGTCGCGGCGGCGGCGGTGTTCCTCGTCTCGGGTGAGGCGGCAATGATCAACGGCGCCGACCTGCTGGTCGATGGCGGCTATACGGTTAAGTGAGGCGAGGATGCAGCGTTTTCTCAATGATCCCGACGATATTGTCGATGAAACCGTGGCGGGCTTTGTGCGCGCCCATCGCGGCCTTGTGCGGCTGGACCCGGCCAATCCGCGGGTCGTCGTCTCGACCTCCGCGCCGCAGCCGGGGCGGGTTGGTATTGTGACCGGCGGCGGCTCGGGGCATGAGCCGGCCTTTATCGGCTATACCGGGCGCAATCTGGTCGATGCGGTGGCGGTGGGGGAACTCTTCTCCTCGCCAACCGCGAAGAGCTTTGCCGATGCGATCCGTGCGGCCGATGGCGGCGCCGGGGTTGCGGTGCTTTACGGCAATTACGCGGGCGACAATATGAATGTCCGCATGGCGAAAGAGATGGTGACGCCCGAGGGGATCGAGGTCGAAACCGTTGTCGCCAATGACGATGTCTGCTCGGCGCCTTTGTCCGAACGCGAGCGCCGTCGCGGGGTCGCGGGCGAGATTTTCATGTGGAAGATCGGCGGCGCGAAGGCCGCGAAGGGTGGCAGCCTTGCCGAGGTGATCGCCTCGGCGCAAAAGGCGATTGATGCCTGCCGCTCGGTCGGCGTGGGCCTCGGGCCTTGCACCCTGCCTGCGGTGGGCCATCCGAATTTCAGGATCGAGCCGGGCACGATGGAAGTTGGCATCGGCCATCACGGTGAGCCCGGCGTCCGGGTGGAGCCTTTGAAAACCGCAGATGCGGTGGCCGATGATATGCTTCAGATCGTGCTGGAGGATCATGGCCTCGCTGAGGGGGCCGAGGTTTCGGTCCTCCTCTCGGGCCTTGGTGCCACCCCGATCAACGAGCTTTACGTTCTTTACGACCGGATTGAGAGCCAGCTGGATGCGAAGGGTATCCATGTCCATAAGGCCTTTGTCGGCAATTACTTCACCTCGCTGGAGATGGTCGGCGCCACGCTGACGATCATGGCGCTGGATGCCGAGATGAAAGAGCTGCTCGACCTTGGCGCCGAAGCGCCCGGTATGATGACGGGTCAGGTGGCGGCCGCCACTGCTGCGGGCGCGGGACAAAGCCGCCACGCTGCCGTAAAGGCCGCGGCGCGGCAGGTTGTGGCGAGGGATGTCAGCATCACCGGCGCTTCGGTTCCGGTGGCGGGCAGCGCCGGGATCGTGCGCGAAGTGGCGGCGGTTATCGTCTCTAACAAGGCGCATTTGTCGGAAATCGACGGGCTGATCGGTGACGGGGATCACGGGATCAACATGGCCAAGGGCTTTGGCCGCGCGGCAGAGCGGATCCCGGCGGATGCCAGCCTTGATGCGGCACTGGCGATCCTGTCCGACGTGCTGATGAGCGAAATCGGCGGCTCGATGGGCCCGCTTTACGGCTTCATGTTCGAGGCGATGGCGGCGGAAGTCGCGGGTCGCCCGGCGCTGGATGCCGACGGGTTTGACGCGGTGCTGGCGGCGGCGCTGAAGGGCGTGCGCAAGACCGGCAATGCCCAGGTTGGTGACAAGACGCTGGTCGATTGCCTCGTCCCTGCGGTAGAGGCGTTTTCAGCCGCGAAGGCTCAAGGCTTTGCTCCGGCGCTGGTGCAGATGTCCGGGGCTGCGATCCGGGGCCGCGATTCCACGGTCGACCTGGTGGCGAAGCTTGGCCGCGCCAGCCGCCTCGGGGAGCGTTCGCGCGGGGTGCCGGATGCGGGCGCGACCTCGTGCTGTCTGATCCTGACCACGCTGGCGGATGCCATCACGCGACGCCTCGGCTGAGGGTGCTTGCCATGGCCGGGGGTTTGGCTACTGATGGCCGGATGGAACCCGCAATCGACGCCCTCGGTCCGGCTCAGATCATCACGCTGTTTCGCATCATCTCTGAACGGATGATGGCGGCGCGCGATGAGCTGGGCATGCTGGACGGGGTGATTGGCGACGCCGATCATGGATCGTCTATGGCGGCGGGCTTCAGTGCGGTTTTGCGGGCGGTCAGCCAGGCCGATGGCCCCCCGGGCGAGATCTTCACCAGCGCCGCGCATGAGTTTCTCGGCGCGGTCGGGGCCACGACCGGCCCGCTTTACGCCAGCGCGCTGTTGCGGGCGGCAAAGCTTTGCGGCGACAGCCCGCAGATCACGGTTGCGGATTTTCCGCTGCTGATCCCCGCCTTTGCCGAGGGGATCACCGAGCGCGGCAAGGCCCGTCCCGGCGACAAGACCATGATGGATGCCTGGGCCCCGGCAGCGCGGGCGGTGCTTTCGGCGCGCGAGCGTGGCGAAGACCCGCTTTCGCAGATGCGCGCGGCGCTTGAGGCGGCACGCGAAGGGGCGGCATCGACCCGGGCGATGGTCGCGTCCCGTGGCAGAGCCGCGCGGCTGGGTGAGCGCTCGCTCGGTCATACCGATCCCGGCGCGGTCTCGGCCGTGATCCTGATCGAGGCGATGCATGATCTGCTGGCGCGAGGACTTGCCTGATGGCGCCGCGCGTTGCCGGAAAGCCCGCGATCCGCGCTGAAAGTGGCGTCATGCCTCTGCGCTATGGCGATGACCCGCTTTTATGGGCGGCCTGGCTTTATTACGAAGAGGGCATGACCCAAAGCGATATTGCCCAGGAAATGGGCCTGTCGCGGGCCTCGGTCAATGCCTATCTCCAGGACGCCCGGACGCGGGGCATTGTCAGTATTGAGATCGAGCAGGACCGTTTTCGCAGCCTCTCCATCGCGCGGGCGCTGAAGGACCATTTCGGGTTGCAGGATTGCCTGGTGATCCCGTCGGATGGCGGCGAGCGCTCGCTGATCGAACGGCTGGGCGCAGCCGGGGCGCAGGTTCTGACCCGTTTCGCGCGGCCCGGCGATACGATTGCGGTCACCTGGGGGCGCACCATGCTGGCGCTGGCCGAGGCGCTGGACCATCCGGGCCTTGCGGATGTGCGGATCGTCCAGGCCACCGGAGGCACCACCGGGAAAATTCCCTGGACGCCCGAAGCCTGTGCGTCGCGGATGGCCGAGGCGCTTGGGGCGCGTTGCGTGCCGCTCTCTGCTCCGGCAATCGTCTCTTCGGCGGCGGTGCGAGAGGTTTTGCTGGCGGAATCGGTGCTGACGGAACAGCTGGGCGTGCTGGCCGAGGCAGATCGGATCATCCTCGGGATATCGTCGCTCAGGCCGGAAAGCACCATCCATACTTCGGGCTTTCTGGATGGCCAGACCCAGCATACCTGGTATCAGGACGCGGTCGGCTGCCTGATCGGCCGTTTCATCTCCAGCCGCGGCGCGCCGGTGATCGGGCCGCTGAACGAGCGCACGATTGGCCTTGATCTGGAGGCGCTGAAGAAAATTCCGCAGCGGATCGCGGTGGCAGGCGGTATCGACAAGGTGGCGGCGATCCTCGCGGCCTTGCGCGGCGGCTATGTCAATGTGCTGGTTACCGATACCTCGACCGGGCGCGGCATTCTGACGGCTGAGGGCTATTCCGATACAAGTCTGCGCCCGCCGGGTGACCGTCAGGCCGTGCCCTTGCGGCCCATCGGGGCGCGGACCAGGATCAAGAAGCTGATCAACGCGCCGCAGGATGCGGTGGATGAAAGCCTGAAAGGCGCGCTGGCGGCGCATGAACGGCTGATCGAGAGCCTTGAGGGCTCGCCCCGTGTGGTGGTCGCGCGGGGGCGGCGCGAGGTCGCGAAGGTCGGCATCGTGATCGGCGGCGGCTCGGGCCATGATCCGGGCTTCTGGGGCTATGTCGGCCAGGGCCTCGCAGATGCGGCAGTGGTCGGGAATATCTTTGCCGCCCCGCCCCCCGGTCCGATCATGGAGGCGACGAAGGCGGTCAGCGCCGGGGCAGGGGTGCTTTACCTCTACGGCAATTTCTCGGGCGATGTGATGAATTTCGACATGGCCGCCGAGATGGCCGAAAGTGCCGGGATCGAAGTGCGCTCGGTGGTGACGACCGATGACATCGCCTCCTCTCCCGCTGAAAGCCGGGCGGCGCGGCGCGGCGTGGCGGGAAACGTGTTCATCTTCAAGATCGCTGGCGCGGCAGCGGCACGGCTGTTGCCGCTGGCCGAGGTCGAGGCGCTGACCCGCCGCGCCAATGCGCGCACCTATACGATGGGCCTCGCGCTGGAACCGTCATCTTTGCCCGAAACCCGCCGTCCCAGTTTCGAGCTGGGCCCCGATGATATGGAGATCGGCGTCGGCGTGCATGGCGAGCCGGGCATCCTGCGCCAGCCGCTGGCCTCGGCGGATCAGTCGGCCGATCTGCTGCTGGACCGGATCCTCGCAGAGATGCGGCCCGAGCCGGGCGACCGGGTGGCGGTGCTGGTCAATTCGCTGGGCAGCACGCCCGCGATGGAGCTTTACATCATCCTGCGCCGCATCCGGCAGCGGCTGAAAGCGCATCAGATCGAGGTGCATCTGAGCCTTGTCGGCCCCTATTACACCTCGCTGGATATGGCGGGCGTTTCCCTGACCCTGATGCATCTGGACAAGGATCTGACCGCGCTGCTGGATCACCCCTGCGCCGCGCCCGCACTGGTGGTTACCTGAGGTCAGAACCGCCCGCTCAGCCGCCGCCGGAGGGAAGCCGACCAAAAAAGTCCAACACCTGATCCCGCCGCAGCTTCTTGCGCAGCGCAGTGCGACCGGAGGCATCTGCCCCGTGGGCCTGAACACACTCTTCGCCAGATCGAGTACGACAGTGGTAAGCTCCGACATGACCGCCTCCCAAAATGGATTGTTGCAATCCCGCCTTGGCACGTCGGTGCCGTCGGGGTCGTGATCACATCATCAGAGCCCGCCGCCGTTGATAGAATAATATTGACGATTTATCAATAAACGCCAATTTTATTATTGCCTGAGGCGTGTAATCTGAAAAGCGATCCGTATATTAAATGGTGTGGTGTCAGGTATAAAAATTGAACTTCTTGTTCGAATTATTATTAAAGGTATTGCTCTCATTGGATTTACAGAAATCGCCGCAACGGAAGAGCGCGGTGAAGCTGGATTCACAAAAAACGTTGATCCAGGTTGCGTTGGAGCGGGCGGCGAGTTTAGGATGTTTTGACAAAAGGGATTTCCTTGAGCTGCGCCCTGTGATTCAAGCTCGTTTCCACATGGGAGATGACCATGGCGCGCAAGCTGATATCCGACGATGAGTGGGCGTTTTTCGCGGACTTCATTCTGGCAATCCGGTGTCAGAACGAGCGCAAGGCATCCAATCATAGTCTTGTTCTGGGGGGAATTTTCTGGATAGCACGGACGGGAGCGCCGTGGCGAGACCTGCCTGAAGAGTTCGGCAGGTGGTCGTCGGTCTGCCGCCAGTTCCGTCTCTGGACCGTGGCCGGGCTGTGGGAGGATATCCTGCCCGACAGAAGTACACGACACGCCCGATGATGCGCAGTTGCTGTATTCGATTAACTCCCACGGTCTCTGCCGCATAAGCAGGGTTGTCTGAGATTAGATCGACCAGCCCATCGAGGCGGCGCCGGATGCGCTTTACAGAAGATCATCTCCAGGGTTGATGACCATGATGTGCCCGTTCCTGGCCTCGGTCTGCCCGTGATCTATGACCAGTAAGGATCCGTCAGGAATATTGGGCTGCATGGAATCGCCCGTCGCGCGGATGATAGTGCAGTTTTCGGGAGCCGCTCCCTTACTGAGAAGGAACTTCCGGGCAAAGGCAATTATTGCGTCTGAGCGCTCATACCCCGCCATCGCGCCATGGCCAGCAGACGCCGCCACATCTTCATAAAATGGTAATGCGATCAATGCTTCATCACTCTTAGTAGCCTGAATTGCCTCGCTGGCGGTAACTAAGAAACCAGCGCTACCCATGGTCGGGTCGGTTATTTTTTCCCCGGCAAGAAGCCATTCATACGTCGCGCCCGTAAGCTCGCAGATTTCTGCTATGGATGACGCTCGAGGCTCCGTCTTATCACTCGCCCAATCGGTAAGTGTGTGTCGGAAAACATCTGTCAAGCGCTCAGACAGCGCATCCAGCCCGCCGATACGCTCAGCGGCAGCTCTCATTCGTTCTCCCAGACCTTCCATGTGCCTGATGGCAAAAAACACCAAATCAAGCAGTTTTCTGCTTTATGATTGGCATTTTTCTGCTGACCCTATGCTTGTGCGGTGCGCTGATCTGCCCCGCTGTTGCGTTTCACAGTCCCAAACAAAGGCGAGCTGCGCCAACAGCCCGCCCAAGCCGGAGGAATCCCATGGCTAAACTGCCCTGGACAAAAGTCAGGATAATAGTGTTCCCTTGAAGAGCGCGGCATGACCATGACGGGTCTCGCCGAGCTCAAGGGTCTTAATCCCAAAAATTTCCGGGCCGTCTGATCGCGCGTGGTGCGGCCCGCCGAAAGGGCTATCTCCGAATATCTCGGTGTGCCCGCCGCCGAACTGTTCCCTGTTCGCTACCCCGAACGGAAGCCCCGTAGCCTTTCTAAGGAGAATGAGGCCCTGATTGCGAGTCAAAAAGCGGCCCGCGATGCTGACAAGGCGCTGGCGGCATGACCGGGATCCTGTCCAGAACTCAGGCTGCCTTTGACATCACCTCGGACAACTTCTGGGCGAAGGCGGGCGACCTTGGTGAGATCATCGCCACCCTCGCCCATATTAAACGCCCGCTCGATATCGTCGCTGTTGGCGGGTTTCGGCAGGTAATGGCAGGCGCCCAGCTTAATCGCCTCGACCGCCGTATTGATGCTGGCAAAGCCCGTCAGCACCACCACCCGCATTCCGGCATCATGGCGGTGCAGGTCGCGCACGCAATCAAGCCCGGAATGGCCGGGGCTGCCCGCCAGTTTCAGATCGACAATGGCCCGTGTGGGGGTCCATGTGGGCTGGGTGCCCTCCAGCGTTTCCGCCAGATCCTCATAGCGCGCCAGATGCCGCACGGCATAGCCGCGCCGCTCGAAGGATCGCGTCAGCGCGCCCGCCAGCGCGAGGTCGTCTTCGATGATCAGAAGCTGTTCCATCACAGATCTCCGGCAATCGGCCAAAGCGAGAGGCGCATCACCGCCTCTGCCCCACCGCTGGAAAGGTTGCGCAGGGAAAGCGAGCCGCCAAACCGGCGCGCAACATTATGGCAGAGGAAAAGCCCGAGCACCGCGCCTTCGCGCATGCTGGTCGAGTTCCAGGGCTGGGCCGGGGCCGCAAGGATTTCCGGCGCGAAACCGGGGCCGCGATCGGTGACGCGCAGCGTGACCAGATCGCCTTCGCGGAAGATATGCAGCGCGACCGTGCCAGGCCCGGCCGTTTCGGCGTTTTCCAGCAGGTTGAACAGGGCCTGGCGCAGCGAGAGGTCCAGGATCGCCTCCTGCCCCGGGGCGAGGTCATTGCGAAAATCCAGGCCCGGACCCGGATGGTGGGCACGCCAGTCCCGCAGGGCCTGATCGAAAAACACCGCCGGATCGCCGCGGGTGGCGCCTTCGCTGCGGGCCGCGCCCGATGAGGCGAGCACCCCGGTGATGATGCTTTTGCAGCGCGCAAGTTGGGTGGTGACATCGGCCAGATCGGCGCCGAGCTCCGGTGACTGCCGGATCGCGGGCTCCTGCGCCCAGTCGCCGAGGATCACCGAGATCGTCGCCAGCGGCGAGCCCAGCTCATGCGCCGCGCCAGAGGCCAGCAGGCCGATATGAACAAGGTGGTCCTCTTCGCTCCGCTGCAGCCGGAGCGCCGCCAGCGCCGCGTCCCGCTCGGCCAGGGTGTCGCGGATCTGGGTGATCGCCCAGACCATCAGCCCGGCCGCCAGCAGGAAACAGATGAACATGCCCCACAGATGCAGGTCGAGAAAGTCACCGCCAGGCGCGGCACCGTGGTCATGGGGCAGCTCCAGCGCGAGATTGACGCGCGACAGCACCATCCAGGCCAGAGCGCTGAACCCGGTCAACACCCAGGCGGCGCGCGGGCCGGAGAGCATCGCGCCAAGGATGATATGCAGCAGGAACAATGATATGAAAGGGTTTGTCGTTCCCCCGGACAGGCCCAGCTGCACCGCCAGCGCCAGCACATCCAAAAGCAAAAGCGCGAGGATGCCGCGTTCCGTCACCGGTGCACCGCGCCTGGCCCGGGCCTGGCAGGCGATGTTCAGAAGGCTTTGCGCCGCCAGCACCGCCGCCATCGGCAAAAGCGGCAGCCGCAGGTCGAACCCGAAATGCAGCATGGCAATGGTCAGCGCCTGGCCCGCCATCGCAAGCCAGCGCAGCCGCACCAGCAGGGCCAGTGTCCGGCGGTTCGCGCGGGTGCTGTAGCCTTCGTCCATTCCCGGCCTTTCCGTCAGCGGCGGTTTGCGATCTCTGCCCCTGATTGTGGCTTTTCACTGCCTGCTTCTTTGCGGCAGATCAGGCAATTTGTGAACCGGCAAAGAAAAAGCCCCCGACCAAAGGCCAGGGGCAGGGGTTGCCGGCAGGGGTTTCCGGCAACGGCCCGGAAAGACGCGATGCGGGGCCATGCGGAACGGTCGACCGGAGGAACCTTCCGGCCAGATTCAGGGCAGGCGTCAGAATTTATAGCTGACGCCAAGGCTGACCGAACGGCCCGGCCCATGCACCAGCGCATCCGATCCATTGGCCCCGTCGCGGAACTTTGCCCGGTCCACCCCGCCAAGCGGCCGCGCATAGTCGCGGTCAAAGAGGTTTTCGACGGCGAAATCCACCTGCACCGCGCCCGCCTGATAGCTGGAGCGCAGATTGACAAGACCATAGCCCGAGGTCGCGGCCTCCATCCGGTCTTCGGCCAGACGGGTCTTGCCCGATGCGGCCTCCAGCTCGATTGCATTGGTCCAGTTGCCAGCCTGGTGCCCAAGCGCGATTTTTGCGTTCAGCGGCATGATATTGTAGAGGTTCACGCCGGTCGTGCGGTCCTTGCCACGGGTGTAGGAAAGCTGGCCGCTGATGTTCCATTCCCATACCATTCGCCAAGCACCTTCGCGCCCTCCAGGTTCAGGCTGAACATATCGGCATCATGGTTCACGAAGCGGTAGATCGCGCGGCGCCCCATCGAGGCCGACCCGATCCGCTCACCCGTGATGTAATCCTCGATCCGGGAATACTGCGCCGAGGCTTTCAGGTGCCAGTCATTCTGGTCCGGATCATGCCATTCATAGCTCAGCGCCAGGGTATTGGCGGTTTCTGGCTTCAGATCGACATTGCCGACCCAGCCATTCAGATCGCCAAACCAGTTGGTCATCGACGCCGCCATCGCCATCGAAGACCAGGTGTAGCGCTCATAGAGGTTGGGCGAGCGGGTCTTGCGCGAGAGACCGAATTCCAGCGCCTGGCCCTCGGCGGGGGTAAACCGCGCGGTCGCGGTCAGATCCAGGTTGTGATCCACCCGCTTGTGATCGCGGGCGTTGAAGGCATCGGCTTCGGCCTGGTACATCATCGAATAGCCGCGAACCTCGCCGGCATTGGTGGTCACGCGCTCATAGCGCAGGCCAAAGACGGTCTGCCACTGGTCGTTCCACTGGGTGTCCAGCTCGGCAAACACCGCTGCGCGGTCGCGCTGGCCGTCATTGATGTTGAGATAGGTATCCGGCCCCATCATCCCCACCATCATGCCCACCGGCGGCCACCAGTCATCCAACCGGTAGGTCAGATATTCCGCGCCCAGGCGCAGGCGGCTTTCTGCGCTGACATCCATCCCGGCATGCAGCGTCAACCCGCGATCCCTGCCATCGGTCTCCATCGGCATGGTGCCCGATTTATCGGCCAGCATATCCATCGAATGGCGGACCTTGTTCTGGTAGAGCCGTGCCTCCAGATCGCCCCAGTCGAAGCTGCCCTTCCAGAAGGCATTGAGCGAGGAACTGGAATTGTCGGTCATGTCCATGGCCTGGTTGGGGAAGGCCTGGTAGGGGATGTTCTGCCAGCCATAGGCCAGCCCGACCGTGTGATCGCCAAACCGCGCCGCCGCGCTGATCTTGTGATTGCCGGCGCTGTATTCGGTGGATTTCACCTCGGCACCACTGCCATCCTTGTAATTCCCGGCAGAGCTGTGTGACCCGTCGTAAGACAGGCTGAACCGCTCTCCCTCGACCCGAAGCGCCGCCGCCGCACCGCGCACATCGCCGTTTGAGCGCCCGAAGGCCGAGAGCTGCCCCGAGAGTTTCACCCCTTCGCCTGGTTCCGAAAACTCCGGCTCGGGGCTGTTGGCGCGGATGGTGCCGCCGATGCTGTCGCCGCCCTCGGAAACCGGGGTGAGGCCCGCGTAAAGCGCCAGATCCGCGATGGCGGTCGGCGCGATGTATGACAGGGCCGGGTTCATAAAATTGCCGCAGGAGGCGGTGATCTGCATCCCGTCCACCACCGTCTTCACCCGGTCCGAAGCAAAGCCATTCACCACGGGCAGCGCCGAAACCCCGCCCGCGCCTTGCAGCGACACCCCGGTCATCCGCGAAAACAGCGCCGCGCTGTCGCTGGTGGTCGTAACCAGCCCGGCAAGCGGTGCTTCGCCCGACGAGAGGGAGGCCGCATTGCCGGGCATATAGGCTTTCAGGAGCACAGTGCCCAGGTGTTCCGCATGGGTACCGTCCTCGCTGCTCTGGCTATAAGCGGGGGCGGCGATCAGTGCGATCAGCGCGGCCATCGCCGTGCTGCCGCAGAGATGCGAAAACCGGCGGGAGGGGGGAAATGTGTTTGGGGCGTGCCGGACATGGCCTGTTCCTTCTTTAATCTGTTGCCCGCTTTCTGTCGTCCGGGCGGCGAGGCAGACGGCCTCTGAGCCGGTCCCGTTCGGGGCAATGCCCCAAGGGTTAGGGCGCTTTGCCCGCCGCGCCCAACTGGACGAATTGTCCACCCCCCAACCGCGCCCCCGACCGCGCCCGGTGCTGCAGCCTCTGACTGTCATGTCGCTTCTTTGCGCTGGCGCAAATTCGCGCGGCCCTTGCTCTGCCATAGGGGGAATGGGCCATGACGGCCTCCGGGCCGCGCGCCCGGTGCCAGCAATGATGCCAGCCGATCACAGTTAAACCCCGTGTCAGAGGCAGCTCTCTGGCCATGACAAGGATGATCGGATGATCCCCTCCTCAGCGATGCGTGGCATCGGAACCGCCGTTCTCGCGGGCATGTCGGCGCTGGTGGCGCAGCCTGCCCTGGCCCAATCCGTCTCGCCCGGCGCGGTGATCGAGCTTGGCACGGTTTACCTTGAGGCCGACAATCCCGCCCGCGCGCGGATGGGGGTCACGCCCGGAGCGGTCGATCTGATCGGGGCGACCGGCGGCGAGAAATCGGCCGCCCCCACCCTGTCCGACGCGCTCTTGGGCCAGCCGGGCATCGTGGTACAGGAGTTTTTCGGCGGCAATGACCAGCCGCGCATCCAGATCCGGGGGTCCGGCCAGCAACAGAACCCGGCTGAGCGGGGCCTTCTGATCCTGAGCGACGGGATGCCGGTCAACCGCGCCGACGGCTCTTATGTGGTCGGTCTTGCCTCACCCGGCACTGCGAACGGGATCGAGGTCTTCCGCGGCGCCAGCGCCAACCGTCTGGGCGCGGCGGTGATCGGCGGCGCGCTGAATTTCACCTCACCCTCCGGCGAGGAGGCGCCAGGTTTTGACGCGGCGATCAGCGCGGGCAGCTTCGGGCGCTTTGACGCAAGGCTGAGCTATGGTGTGGCGGGCGAGAACCACGCCGCCTGGGTCTTTGCCGAACATAGCGAGGCCGATGGTTTCCGCGACTATAACAGCTCGGAGCGGACGGTGCTTGGCGGCAATCTGACCTTCCGCACGGGCGAGGCCACCACGCGGCTTTTCTTCCGCCATACCGATCTGAAATTCGATGTGGCAGGCCCCCTGACCTGGGCCGCCTTGCAGGCCGACCCGACGCAGAATCATACCGGCCCGGTGGTCGTCGGCGGCACTCCCACCAATCCCGGCCCCAATGTGCTGCGCGACCTGCCGCATCGCGAGACGAAACAGACGCTGCTGGGCGCGCGCACCACATGGGAGGCCGGGAACCAGATTTTCGATATCGGCTTCAGCGCGTCCCGAACCGATGACAGCTTTGCCTTCCCGATTTCGGCCGGGTTCCGCGATACCAAAGGCTATGACGCAACCCTGACCGCGCGTTACAGCCTGATGGGCGAGGGGGTTCTGCCCCTGTTCGAGGCAGGCCTGAGCTGGTCGAAAGGCGCCTCTGACCGCGATTATTCCCACAATATCCGGGGCGAGCGGGGGGCGGTTTTCGGGAAAAACCGCCTGCGCGCGGAAACGGTCTCGCTTTATGCCGGCGGCAATATCGAGCTGGGGCGCTTCACGCTGTCGCCCTCGGTCAGCTTCATCCATGCCAGCCGCGAAAACGCGGATCGCTGGGGCGGCGGCCTGCGCCCGACCGTGGGGTTCAGCCCGATGAACCCGGGCCAGCCCCTGCCTGGCGGGGCGATTTCCACAGCACCCACCGATTACGACCGCAGCTATTCGGGCTTTGCCCCCTCGCTGGCGCTGTCCTGGGCCCCGACAGCGGATCAGCTTGCCTGGATCTCGCTGTCGCGCAGTTTCGAGCCGCCGACCCATGATGATCTGCTGGGCACCACCGGCGGCACGCCCAATTCCGGCCCCGGGCGCCCGAATCCCGGCGCGCCTTCGGCAGGCACCGCGATGTTCTCGACCCCGGATCTGAAGGCGCAAAGCGCCGTGACGCTGGAAATCGGCTGGCGCGGAGAGGCGGGCAGGGTCCGCTGGGACGCGGTGGCGTATCATGCGCGGCTGAAGAACGAGCTGCTGTCACTGCGCGATACCTCCGGCGCGGCGATTGCGGCGATGAATGCCGGGCGGACCACCCATTCCGGGCTGGAACTGGGCGTCGGTGCCGATCTGAGCGACAGCCTCGCCGCCCGCCTGTCCTGGACCTGGCAGGATTTCCGCTTCGACAACGACCCTGTGCGGGGCAACAACCGGCTGGCGGGGGCACCTGAACATGTGATCTCGCTCACGTTCGACTGGCAGGCCAGCGAGCGGCTGGCACTGAACACCCGCCTGCATTGGGTGCCGGGGAAAACCCCGGTCGACAATATGAACACCGTCTTCAACGGGTCCTATGCGCTGGTCGATCTGGGGGCGGAATACCGGGTGAATGACAGCGCGGTGATCTTTGCCGAGGTGAGCAATCTCTTTGATGAGACCTATGCCTCTTCGACGCTCGTGCTGGATCAGGCCTCGCCTCTTCAGGCCGCTTTCATCCCCGGCACGGGCCGGACGGTTTCCATCGGCGCGAAGCTGAAATTCTGATGCCGCTCGGGGGGCGGCCCCAGCCGGCCCCGCACGCCCTCACCTGAACCGGAGGCCTGATCATGTCCCTCACCCGCCGCAGCTTTTTCCTAGGTAACACGGTCTTTCTGGCCGCCCTTGCCGCGCCGTCGATCCTCAGGGCGCGGCCCCGGCAGCTGGCGCTTTACGGCCCGCCCGCCGGGCCTTCGATCACGCTGGCCCATGCGGTGGCAGCGGGGTTCCTGAAGGATCTGGCGGAGGAGGTGACGCTCACCACCTGGACCAATCCCGATGAACTGCGGGCGGGGCTGACCTCGGGCGCGATGGAGCTTTCGGTCGTGCCGGTCCAGGCGGCGGCCAATCTTTACAACCGGGGCCTCGGGCTCAGGCTGGTGAATGTGATGACCGACGGGCTGATGACGATCATGGCGCCCGAAGGGGTTTCCGGGGTCGCAGCGCTGAAAGGCAAACGCCTCGCGGTGCCCTTCGTCAATGACACCCCGGATTTCATCCTGCGCGCCGTGCTGGCGCATCACAGTGTGGCGGATCAGATCGAACAGGTGGCGGTCGGCAGCCCGATCGAGGCCGCGCAGCTTTTGCTGACCGGGCGCATCGACGCGGCGCTCTTGTCGGAGCCCGCTTCAAGCGGGGTTGAGATCATGGGCGCGAAGGTCGGAAAGGTGTTTGCCCGCGCGGTCGATCTCCAGGTGGAATGGGGGGCGATTTCTGGCCATGGCGCGGTGATCCCGCAGGCGGGGCTGGCGGTGACGCCCGGCTTTCTGGAGCGCGCGCCCGAGCTGATCGCCCCCTTGCAGGCGGCGCTTTCCCTGGCGGCAGCCTCGGTCAATGCCGCGCCGGAAGAGGCCGCGCAACAGGCCGCGCGCGCCCTGAACCTGCCCGCGCCGATCCTTGCAGCGTCGATCCCGCGATCAAACCTGGTGGCGCGGCCCGCAACTGCGGCGCGGGCGCAGATCGAGGCCATGCTGTCTTTGATGGCGGCGAGCGATGCGGCGATCATCGGCGGCACGCTGCCGGATGACGCTTTCTACGCTTTGTAACCCGTCACAATCCATGATCCGCGCCGTCACCGACCGTCTGTCCCGCCTTGGCCGCTTCCTCTGGTCCGCCTGGGCGGGGCTGGCCGGGCTTTGCCTGCTCGCGGCACTGTGGCAGCTGGGGCATGAGGCCTATGGCAGTTTCATCCTGCCCGCGCCGCTTGAGACGCTGCAAGCCGCCTCGGCGCTGATCCGGGAGGGTGAGGCGCAGGCGCTTTTATGGCTGACCAGCCTGCGGGCCGCGCTTGGTTTCGCGCTGGCCGCAGTGATCGGCACCGTCGCGGGGGTGATCGCCGGCTATTCCCCCGCCATTCTGCGCCTGTCACGCCCGGTGCTGACAGTGGTGATCGGGGTGCCGCCGATTGCCTGGATCGTGCTGGCGATTATCTGGTTCGGGGCCTCGATGATGACGGTGGCGCTGACCATCGTGATCTCGGGCACGCCGGTCGTCTTCATGGGCGCGGTCGAGGGCGTCACCACCCGCGACCGGGGCCTTGACGCCATGGCAGAGGTGTTTGGTGCCGGCCCGATCCGCCGTTTTACCCATATCGCCAGCCGCCAGATCGCGGCGCATCTGCTGCCTGCGCTGGTGCTGGCGCTTGGATCGGCCTTCAAGGTGGCGGTGATGGCGGAACTTTTGTCAAACGCTGGTGGGGTCGGCGGCGCGCTGGCCCGTGCGCGGTCGATGCTGGATATCTCGGGCGCCATGGCCTGGGTTTTGCTGGCGGTCGCGGTGCTGATCGTTGCGGAATATGCAGTGCTGCGCCCGATCCAGGCCGAGCTGGAACGCTGGCGCGAGGCCGCCCGGCCCTGGGGGGTAAAGCATTGAGCCTTCTGACATTGCAGGGCGTGAGCCATTCCTATTTCGGGCGCAAAGTGCTGGACGGGATCGGTTTTTCGATTGGCGAGGGCGAGGTCGTCTCGCTCGTCGGCCCCTCGGGATCCGGGAAATCCACCATCGCCCATATCGCGGCGGGGCTGATCACGCCCCGCAGCGGGCGCATCACGCGCGGCTACCGCCACCACGCAATGGTGTTTCAGGAGCCGCGCCTCATGCCCTGGGCGACCGTCGCCGGGAATATCGCCTTCCCGCTGAAAATGGCGCATGTGCCGCGCGAAACCCGCGTGAGCCGGGTGCTTGCGGCGGCGCTTGCGGCTGGCCTGATGCCCGAAGACCTGGACAAATACCCGGTCGAGCTGTCCGGCGGTATGCGCCAGCGCAGCGCCATTGCGCGCGCCCTCGTCACCGAGCCGGATTTCCTCTATTTTGACGAGCCCTTCACCGCGCTGGATGTCGCGCTGAAGCGGCGGATGCAGGATCTGGTGATCGCCGCCGCCGCCGCGGCCCGGTTCAGCGCGCTTTTCATCACCCATGATCTGATGGAGGCGATCCGCATCAGCCACCGCATCCTTGTCCTTGATCCCATGGGCCAGGGCATCACGGGCGAGCGGATCATCGCAGGCGATCCCGCCACCCGCAGCGAGCCTTCGGTCTTCGCGCAGCGCGAGGCCTTTCTTGGCGAGGATCCGCTCTTTGCCCATATCCACGATCTTGATGAAAGGCTGCGGCCATGAGCCAGGGCACGCATCCGCCGCTGCACCGGATCCTCTCGGATGAGGGGTTTCGCATCTTCTTCCCGCTGGCGGCGCTGCATGCAGGTCTCTGGCCGCTGGTCTGGGTGCTCTTCTGGTCGTTTGAGCTGCCTTTCGCGCGCGATCTGCCGCCCGGCATCTGGCATGGCTACGAGATGGTCTTCGGCGCCTGGGGCGCGGCGCTGATCGGCTTTCTGACCACCGCCGCCCCGGAATGGACCGACACGCCGCGCCTGCAAGGGCGGAGCCTCTGGGTTTTGGTCGCCGCCTGGGGATTTGCACGGATTTGCGGGCTGACAGGCGCGGATCTGCTGATCTGGCCCGCAGCGATTGCCGATCTGATCTGGCTTGGGTTTCTGCCCTGCTATCTGCTGGCGCTGTCCTGGAAAAAGCGCACGGACCGGGTGCTTTCCTTCACCGGCTGGGTGCTGGCGCTGGCGGCGCTCGCGCTCTGGGCGAGGGTTCAGATGGCCCTGGGCGAGGCAGAGGCGGCTTCGCGCCTCATCAGGCTTGCGGGATTTCTTTTTGCTGGCCTGCTCGCGCTCGCGCTGGCGCGGATCACGGTTCCCGTCACCAATGAGGTGCTGGACCCGAGCGGCCGCGCATCGCCCTTCCGCCCGCATCCGGGGCGGCTGAACCTCGCGCCGGGGCTGGTGGCGCTGGCGCTCCTGGCCGAGCTGACCGGGGCCACGCCTGCCGTGACCGGCTATCTCTGGCTGGGGGCCGGGGCCGCGTTCATGGAGCGGATGGCAGAGGGATTCATCGGCCGCGCCGCCTTTCGCTGTGAGATCATCGGGCTGATGGCGGCGGCGGGTTTTTCGGGGGCTGGCATGCTGGCGCTTGGGGCTGCCAGGCTTGGCGCATCCTGGTCTGAGACGGCGGCATTGCATCTGGTGGTGATGGGGGGGCCTGGCCTTGGTGTGCTTGCGGTGCTGGCGATTGCGGGGCGGTTTCACACCGGCCAGGGGCTGGGGCTTTCACGCCGCACCAGGGCGGGTTTCGCGCTGATCGCCCTTGCCACCTGCCTCAGGGCGCTGCCGGAAATGGGGCTGTTGCCCTGGCCTCCCGGCCCTCTGCACGGCTTTGCCGCGCTGGCCTGGGCTGCGGGGTTTCTGCTGTGGCTTTGGGATTACTGGCCCGCTTTGCGCGATCCTGCGACGCTGGGGCAGCTACACTGAGGGCTTCTGGTCCGCCTCATCCAGCAAATGGCGCACCCACCGGCCCGCCGCCCAGGCCGCCGGAACCCCCAGCGGGCCCGCGGCCATCAATGCGGACACCGGCGACAGTGCGGTGAAGCCGAAGGCCTGCAACAACAGCCCCAGCATGAAGAGATTGATCGCCACCGCTGCCGCCGCAAAGACGTAAAGCAGAACCGCGAGCTTTCCCGCGCTCCAATATGGGGCAGATCTCTGGTTGCTCTCCTGTCCCATTCTGGCCCCCTTTGCCGACATCTTCCTGCCCGTCCGGTTTTGCCACGCGCGAAATCCCGCATCCTTGACTTTTGTTAAGGTGAGACTCGCCTCCAGGGCGCAAGCCGGTTCCAACGCCAACAGCTCCGGGAGACCCTCGCCATGCGCGAAGTCCTGACGAAGAGCATGGCCCGGAACATCTTCTATGGCGGGTCACTGTTCTTCATCCTTATCTTCATCGGCCTGTTCATTCATGGCCACTGGTACATCGTGAACGTCTCGACCGACCATGCCGGGATCACCGAATCCGTCGCGCGCGGCAAACATGTCTGGGAAAAGAAGGCCTGCGTGAACTGCCATTCGATCCTTGGGGAAGGCGCCTATTTCGCCCCCGAGGTCGGCAATGTCATGGCCCGCTGGGGCGTCGCAGACGATCCCGAAGCCGCATTCGAGACCATGAAAGGCTGGATGGAAGCCCAGCCCTCGGGCGTCGAGGGCCGCCGCCAGATGCCGCAATTCAACCTCTCGGACGAAGACATCCGGGGGCTGACCGATTTCCTTCTGTGGACGGGCAAGATCAACACCCAGGGCTGGCCCCCGAATGATGCCGGTTAAGGAGCCAAGCAGATGAAATACCAATCCCAAAAGATCGCGCTGGCCTATATCCTGGTCGCGCTGGCCCTTTTCGCCGTGCAGGTGACGATGGGCGTCGTGCTGGGCTATATCTATGTCCAGCCCAACTTCCTCGCGGAAGTGCTGCCCTTCTCGGTGGCGCGGATGCTGCACACCAATTCGCTGATCGTCTGGCTGCTCACGGGTTTCTTCGGCGCGGCCTATTTCCTGATCCCGGAAGAGGCCGAACGCGAAATCCACTCGGTGAAAGCCGCCTATATCCAGCTGGCCATTCTGGTCATTGGCACGGCGGGCGTCGTCGTCACCTATCTCTTCAACCTTTTCGAGGGCAATTTCCTTCTGGGCCGTGAGGGTCGCGAGTTCCTCGAACAGCCGAAATGGGTCAAAGCGGGCATCGTTGTCGCAGCACTCATCTTCCTGTGGAACGTCACCATGACGGTCGCCAAAGGCCGCAAGACGGTGATCTCCACGATCATGCTGATCGGCCTCTGGGGCCTGGCGCTTCTGTTCCTCTTCTCCTTCTACAATCCCGACAACCTCGCGCTCGACAAGCAATACTGGTGGAACGTCGTCCATCTCTGGGTCGAAGGCGTGTGGGAGCTGATCATGGCCTCGATCCTCGGCTTCCTGATGCTGAAGCTGACGGGGGTTGACCGTGAGGTCGTGGAAAAATGGCTTTATGTCATTGTCGCCACCGCGCTCTTCTCGGGCATTCTCGGTACTGGTCACCACTATTTCTGGATCGGGATGCCCGGCTACTGGCAATGGATCGGCTCGATCTTCTCTGCCTTCGAGGTGGTGCCCTTCTTTGCGATGATGGCCTTCGCCTTCGTGATGGTCTGGAAGGGGCGGCGCGATCACCCGAACAAGGCCGCCCTCCTGTGGAGCCTCGGCTGTTCGGTTCTGGCCTTCTTCGGTGCCGGTGTCTGGGGCTTTCTGCACACGCTGCACGGGGTGAACTACTATACCCACGGCACGCAGGTGACGGCGGCCCACGGGCACCTGGCCTTCTACGGCGCCTATGTCTGCGTCAACCTCGCGCTCTTCACCTATGCGCTGCCGATCCTGAGACAGCGCGACCCCTATAACCAGGTGCTGAACATGGTCGGCTTCTGGCTGACCTCGGCGGGGATGGTCTTTATGACTTTTGTGCTGACCTTCGCGGGCACCATCCAGACCCATCTGCAACGTGTCATGGGCCAGTATTACATGGAGGTGCAGGACCAGATCGCGCTCTTCTACTGGATGCGGCTTGGCTCGGGCGTCGCGGTGGTGATCGGGGTCTATATCCTGATCTATGCGCTGCTGGTGCCGCGCCGCCGCGAGATCATCGAACCCGGCCCTGTCATCAAACATGCAGCGGAGTGATCCCATGGACGGCAATCTTGCGACCAGGAAACATGGGGAGGGGGCTCAGGCCCCCTTCTACCTCGCGCAGGGCGATGAATGCGATGTTTTCGCCGCTGCTTTCGCCAACCGCCTGCCGCTTTTGCTGAAAGGCCCGACCGGCTGCGGCAAGACCCGGTTTGTCGCCCATATGGCCGCGCAACTGGGGCGTCCGCTTTATACGGTCGCCTGCCATGACGACCTCTCCGCCGCCGATCTGATCGGGCGCTATCTCCTGAAAGGGGGCGAGACGTCCTGGGTCGATGGCCCCCTGACCCGCGCTGTGCGCGAAGGCGCGATCTGCTACCTTGACGAGGTGGTCGAGGCAAGGAAAGACGTGGCCGTCGTTCTGCACCCGCTGACCGACGACCGCCGCATTCTGCCCATTGACCGGACGGGCGAGGAATTGCAGGCCGCGCCCGGCTTCATGCTGGTGGCAAGCTACAACCCCGGCTACCAGAACATCCTGAAAACGCTGAAACCTTCGACGCGGCAGCGGTTCCTCTCGGTCGAGTTCACCTTCCCGAAACCGGCGCATGAGAGTGCGGTGGTGATGCGTGAAAGCGGCCTTGATGAGGGGCGCGTATCGCTGCTGGTCAGGCTTGCGGGCAAGCTGCGCGGGCTGAAAGGCCAGGACCTGGAGGAGGGCGTTTCCACCCGCCTCGTCGTCTATGCCGCAACCCTGATCGCAGGCGGCATGGACCTGAACCGTGCCATCCGCGCCGCGATGATCGAGCCGCTGACCGATGACCCCGACACCCGCCGTGGCCTGATGGATCTGGTCGTGGCAGTGGTGGGGTAAGCCGTGGCACATCCCGACATCACGCCCCATGACTTCACATTGTGGGAGCCGGAAGAAACCGTCGGCAAGGTCTGGCACCGGCTGGCCGCCCGCATGGACCCGCCCGTCCGCTTCCCAGAGGCGGCGGTGCGGTTTGACGAGATGCGCGGCCGGATCGCAGTGCTGTTTCGTGGACTTGGCGGCGATGCGGATGTCGAACTGAAACCGGTGGCGGATGAAACCTCGCGCCACCGGATCTCCTGGCGGCGCTGGCTGGCCTTTGATGCGGAACAGCTGCCCCGTGCCAGTTTCGACGGCGAGGCGCTGCGCCTTCCGGTTGAGATTGCGGCCTTTTCCAATCGCGAAGACAATGAGACGCTCTATCTCTGGCTGGCCGCCGCCGCCGCCCATGCCCCCGAGATTGCGCTGGAAAACGACCCTTTGCGCGCCGATCTGGCGGCGATCCGGGCGGGCATGGCCATGACCCGCGCGACACTGGCCGCCGCCCCGGGTCTTTGCGCCGTCCATGCCCGGCTTCGCGCGGCGCATCTCGCTTTGCGCCAGCGCCCCGTGTTGCGCGGCACCGAGGCGCATATCGAGACCCTGATCCGTCACCTGCTTGGGGGCCCCGCCGCGCCCGAACCCGATCTTTTGCGGCATTACGACGACATGCCCGCCCATTGGCAGGCGCCGAAAGGCTATCGCCCCTTCCTGCCGGTGCCGTTCTGGCCCGATCTCAGGGCGCTTGCACGCGGCAATCCGACCGAGGTGGCGACGCTGCCGACCGAGGGCACGCCCGAGGAATCCGGTGACGGCACCGCCCGCAAGGCGCGGCGGATGAAGGCCGATCAGGCCGAACGCAAAGACAGCCTGATCCTCTACAAATTCGAGGCCATGCTGACCTGGGCCGAGATGATGAACATCAATCGCCGGGTCGAGGATGACGATCTCGACAATGCGAAGAAGGCGGCGGAGGACCACGAGGAAATCGTGCTCGGTCAGCTCTCTCAGGCCCCGGCGACGAAGCTGAAACTGCATCTCGACCTCGCCCCCGAGGATGTGGATCGTGAGCGTATCGCAGGCGTTTCGACCTATCCCGAATGGGATGCGCGCAGCGGGGCCTGGCTGCCCGATCACTGCCGCGTGCTGGCGACGCCCACCGAGCCGGTGCCCGGCTGGCAGGGCATCACCGATGGCGCCGCCCGCAAGCGCATCCGTGCTGTGAAACGCCAGTTTGAGGCGCTGCGCCCGGCGAAGCTGATCCACCATGCCCAGCCCGATGGCGAGGATCTCGATCTTGATGCGGCTTTGCGCAGTTTCACCGACCTCAGGGCAACCGGGCGCGGATCGGACCGGATCTGGCAGCAGTCGCGCCCCGAAAACCGCGATCTGGCGGTGTCGATCCTGATGGATGTCTCACGCTCGACCGAAAGCGCGGTCACGGGCCGCGCGGTGATCGACATCGCGCGTGAGGCGCTGACCGCGCTGGCCTGGGGGCTTGACGCCTGCGGTGACCGCTTTGCCATTCAGGGATTTTCCTCGCTGAAACGCGACCGGGTCTGGATCCATGACTGCAAGGGCTTTGACGAGCCGATGGGGCAGGGGATCGAGGCCCGCATCCACGCTTTGCGCCCGGGCTTCTACACCCGCCTCGGCGCCGCGATCCGCCATGCCGCAAAGGGGCTGGCGGAAGAAGGCCGCTCGCGCCGGCTGCTGATCGTGATCACTGACGGCAAGCCCAATGACCTCGACCATTACGAGGGCCGCCACGGCATCGAGGACAGCGCCATGGCCGTGCGCGAAGCAAGACGCGCGGGACATGCGGTGTTCGGCATCACCATCGACCGCGATGCGCAAAGCTGGTTCCCGAAGATCTTTGGCCAGGGCGGTTTCCAGGTGATCCGCGAACCCGACCGCCTGGTCACCGCGCTGCCCGAAATCTACCGCCAGCTGGTGCTGTGATGAAGGTGGACGATCTGCCGGGCGAACTGATCCTCTGGATCCTGATCGCGTCAGAGCTGGCGGTCTTCATGGCCGGGGTCTCGGTCATGGTGGTACTGGGTCTGATGGACCCAGAGGGCTTTGCGCAGGCGCAGGCCCAGCTTGACGGGCGGGCGGCGGCGCTGAACACGGTCGTTCTGGTGACCTCGGGCCTTTTTGCCGCCCGGGCCGAACGGGCGGCCTTCGCGGGCCAGGCGGCAAAAGCGCGGCGCGGGCTTTTGCTGGCGGCCCTGGGGGGTGTGATCTTTCTGATCGTGAAGGGCGTGGAATATGCCCGCGACATTCAGGCCGGTATCGGCATCGAAAGCCATCCGTTCTTTACCTTTTACTACCTGCTCAGCGGGTTTCACGCCGCCCATGTCGTCGCGGGCGTTGTGGTTTTGCTGCTGGTCGCGTGCCGCGCGCAGCCCGAGCCGGTGCAGGCCGGCGCGATGTTCTGGCATATGGTGGATCTGGTCTGGGTGCTGATCCTGCCCGCAATCTGGCTGATCTGGTGAATAGCATGGACCCCTTGACCAGAACCTGGGCCCTGCTGATCGCGCTGACCGCAGCCACCACGGCGCTTGCCGGTGTCTCTGGCCCGCTGGCGGTGATCCTTGTGCTGCTGCTCGCCTTTCTGAAGGCGCGGCTGATCCTTGGCCGCTTCCTGCATCTTGAGGCGCCGCCGGGCTGGCTTGCGGCCTTCACCCTGCCGGTCGGGTTCTGGCTATGTCTGATCGGAGCGGGCTATGTGCTTACCCTCAGATAGCGCGGCTGAGCGCGCCCGAGCCGTCATTATGGGCCAGCGCCTGCAGCGCGGTCACCGAGGCAATTGCGGCGCTGGTCTGGGTCACGCTTACCCCGAAATCGCGCAGCCGGGCAAAGGCGCGGCTGAGGCTCTCGGGTTTCATCCCCAGCCGTCCGGCAATCAGCGCCTTGTCATAGGGCAGGGTGACGGTGGCGGTGGTCGCACCTTCGGGGCACAGCTCCAGCAGGAATTCCGCCACCCTTTGCGCGCCGGATCGGGCCTTCAGCTGCTCGATCTGTTCCACAAGCCCTTGCAGATGCAGGAACGTCGCCGACAGAACCGAGATTGCGGTTTCGGGATGGGCGTGGAGAAGATCAAGGAACCCCTGCGCGGGAACTGCCAGCACTTCGGCCACCGTTGTCGCCTCGGCCGAGACCGGATAGGCCGCGCGGCGCAGCGCGATCGGTTCGCCAAAGCTCTGGCCGCGCGTCATCACGCCGACCACCGCCTCTGTGCCATTCGGCGCGATCCGGTAAAGCTTCACCCAGCCCTCGGTCACGATATGGATCGCCTGCGCCGTATCGCCGTGATGGAACAGCGCTTGCCCGCGCCGGAGCTTTCTGACATGCGCGCCGTCCAGCAGGCGTCCGGCAATCCCGGGCGGCAGGCTGGAAAAGAGCCGCGACTGGCAGGCGATCCTGCGATGGAGCGGGGTCAGAGGCGGGCGCATCCGGTTCGGCCTTTCGGGTAGGGAGATGACATATGGACTGGCTGAACTTTGCACTGGCACTGGCGGCTTTCTTCGCAAGCCATGCGATCCCCGCCGTGCCAGTGGTCAAGACCCGGGGCAAGGTGGTTCTGGGGCGGGCGGGATATAGTGCGGTCTTTGGTATCCTTTCGCTGGCGGTGCTGGTCTGGGTGGTGATCGCGGCGGGACGTGCGCCCTATGTCGGGGTCTGGCCGCAATATCCCTGGATGCGATGGGCGACCAATATGCTGATGCCGGTCGCCCTTTTGATCCTGGTGCTGGCTGTGGGCAGCCCCAATCCGCTGAGCTTCGGCGGGCGCCGCGCCGGCTTTGACCCGGCACGTCCCGGTATTGCGGGCTTTGCGCGCCATCCGCTTTTGTGGGCGCTGTTCCTGTGGTCGGTGGCCCATCTTCTGGTGAATGGCGATCTGGCGCATGTGATCCTCTTCGGCGGGTTCGCGGGTTTCTGCCTCATCGGGATGGGTATGCTGGACCGCCGCCGCCGCCGTGAAATGGGGGAGGCAGAGTGGCATCGCCTGGCCCATGGCACCTCAAACCTGCCGCGCCCCCTGCGGCTGCTGCCTGCCGTGACGCTGCCCCGCCTGCTGGCTTTCGCAGCACTATGGGCGGCCGTGCTTGCCGCCCATCCGCATGTCATCGGGGTGTCGCCCTTGCCCTGAGATCGGGCAAAGGGGCTGTCAGGTCACTGAACCTGGGCGATTGCAGCGTCCATCCGCTCACGCGCTTTTTTCGGCAGCTTGGCAGTTTTGGCAGCATCGAGATTGGTTGGCGCATCACCGACCTGGATCAGCGCAATCATGCCCATGGCGAAATGGGGGGTGCATTTCACACCGTAGAGCCCGGCTTCGGTGACGTTCAGCGTATATGCCTCACTGATCTTGCTTTTGAAGACCTCGACCCCTTCGGGCAGGATGTCCTTGAGCGCCTCGACGTTGTGGCTCTTGTCGGTCGGGATGAAATTGATGGTGTCGCCGGGCTCAGCCTTCACGAAGGCGGGCTCGAACACCATGGTGCCGGATTCGCCCTTATTCAGCATAAGGACTTCGTGTTCGGCGGCAAAGCCTGCCCCTGCCAGCGCAAGAACGAAAGCGGGAGCGGCGAGAAGGGTGGCAAGTTTCATATCAGATCTCCGGTCATGCGGACCGGGGTTCCGATCCGTTGAGACCAGATCTAGGGCGATTCTGCCGCGCGCACTTTGCGATATCGCAAAGAGCAGAAAACATCTTTGCCGCGCCGCCTTACTCCTCGGGATCGGCGATTTTCGCCAGCCCTTCGGCATCGGTAACGGTCAGCTTCTGGCGCCCGCCCTCGACCAGCCCGCGCGCCTCCCAGGCCGACAGGAGCCGGGAAACGGTATGCAGCGTGGTGCCGGTCATCTCGGCAATGTCCTGGCGGGTAATGGGAAAGTCGATGCGGGTGCCTGCCTCTTCGATCCGGCCGGCCTTTTCGGCCAGGCGCAAAACGGCATGGGCGACGCGGCGCTCGACCTCCTGGGTCGACATCTCGCGCAGCCTCGTATGGGCCTCATCCAGCCGCTGGCCGATGGTCTGCATCGCATTGATCGCAAGGCGGGGATTGTTCTCGACCACCGCATCCCAGTCGGCCATCGGCCAGGAGATCACCAGCGATTCCACCGCAGCCTTTGCGGTGCCGGGATAATCGGGCCGCGCCAGCGCCCGGGCAAAGCCGAACAGGTCACCGGGATGGACCACCCGCACCATGACCTGCTGGCCGTCAGGCGTGACCTGGCTGACCTTGAGCCGCCCATGCAAAAGCAGGTAAAAGGCCACCGCCTCGCCGCCTTGCTCGAAAACCGTATCGCCCTGCAGGATCCTGACCGGCGTGGCGCGCGTCATCAGACGCGTCAGCGCCGCCGGTTCCATCTGCCGGAACAAGGGAAGATTTCGCACAAGAGAGATGTCGATCGCCACGCTTTGCGCTTTCACCCGGACCTTTCCCTTCGGTGCCGCAAAATGAGGTGAAAGCAAAGCATTGATATTCCTCTTGACGAAAATACTCCCGCCGGAGGCTTCCCGGCAGGCCAGCCAGCGATCAACGGGTCTCTCTCACCAGCCGGAACCCCAGATTGGTCGGCGGCACGCCGACCGAGCAGCCGCCCGATTTCGGATCGCGGACAAAATCAATGATCGCGGCGCGGTGCAGCCCTTCGGCGATATAGATGCCGCAGCTTTCCGTTTCGCGCAGGATGGTGCCGCTTGCGTCAATCTCGCCCCGTCGCAGACAGGTCGAGGTCCATTCCCAGACCGCGCCGCCGATATCATGCACGCCCAGCGAATTGACGTTCAGACTGCCGACAGGCCGGATCTCGCGGTCCAGATCGCGTGAGCGTGCCGATTCAACCTGGTACTCCGCCAGCCAGCGCACAGATGGGTTGGCGGGATCGCTTTCGACCCCAAGCGCATCATCGCGGAAAAGTTCCGCCGCCGCATGGGCCCATTCGACGTCCGAAGGCAGCCGCCAGGTCTCGCCGGTCTGCTCAGAGAGCCAGGTGGCATAGGCCTGCGCGTCATACCAGTTCACCGCCGTGACCGGCAGATCAGGCGTGGCGGCGATCTGGCCGGGGGCCGCGCAGGCGTCTGCCGCCACGCAATCCATCCAGTCGCCATGGCTGACCGGCATGGCCATGATCTCAACCGGGGCCGGGATCGAGACGACAGCCAGCGGTGCATCCACCGCGAGACCATTCCTTTGCCAGTCGCCGTCGATGCGATGCTCAAAGGGCGCTGGCTCCAGCCGCACCACAGCTGGCGAGAATGGCCCCTCGGGCAAGGGTTCACTGGCCGTTCCCGGCAGCACAAGCTGCAATGTGCCCGCAAGGGCGGTCACGAGGCCCGAGAGGAATATGGTGCTGATTTGCATGGCAGATCTCCCGTCAGAACGTCCCGCTGCGCAAGATCTGCGCAGCGGGGGGGGGGGCGGTTGCGGCTCAGATCGGCCCGTGATCAGATCGGGCCGGGGGCCAGGACCTGCATCATCAGGTCGTCGTTCCACTCACCCTCGACCACGACATGGGCGGCGGCGCCAAGCTCGAAAGCCTCGATCAGATTGTGGTTTACATAGGCGTAGATGCCGGGCTGCTCGAAAGTATAGACCATCAGGCCAGCCGTGCCGCCGGGGATGAACCAGGTTTCCAGACCGCGCTCGGGCGGGTTGTTGAACTTGCCGGTGGCCCAGACATAATCGCCATGCCCGCCGATCAGGTGGGGCCGGGTGTCGCGGTTTGCCTGGCCATGGATGAAGGCGACCGTCTCGCCGACCTTCGCCGTCATCGCATTATCGCCGGTCAGCGCCCCCACCGCGCCATTGAAGACCACATGGGTCGGCGTCAGCGTCCGCATCACGGCCAGCACATCCTCATAGCTTTCGCCGGGGCTGTCATATTGCTTCCAGTTGCCGGCCTCATCACGCGGCACATAGAAATCCTGTTCGCCGACATAATAGACCTTGTCATATTTCACCGGCTCGCCCTCGCGGCCTTTCAGACCGTCGCGCGGCAGCACCATGATCACGCCATTCATCCCCGAGACCACATGCCAGGCCACCATGCCCGGAGGGGCGCAGTGATAGACGAAGACGCCCGGCTTGGTGGCCTTCCAGCGCAGAACGGTCTTTTCGCCCGGATTCACCTGGGTCAGCGCCCCGCCGCCAAGCGCTCCGGTCGAGCTGTGGAAGTCGATATTGTGCATCAGCTCATTGGTGTCGGGGTTGATCAGCGTCAGTTCGACATAATCGCCCTCATGCACCACCATCAGCGGGCCCGGCACCGTGCCGTTGAAGGTCGAGGCCCAGTAGGTCGCGCCAGAATCGTCAAGGGTGATCTTCTTCTCGATGATGGTCATCTCGAATTCGACCACTTTCGGGCCGCCGGTTGCCACCTGTTCATGTTCATGGACAAAGGGCGGATCGACCAGCTTGACCTTGACGCGCGGCAGGCTGGAAATATCGGTCGCGGCTGCCGGGGTCAGCACCTCTTTCGTCTCGGCCGCGGCCTGGCGGATCTGGGTCATCGCGCCTGCAATGGCGGCGCCTGCAAGGATGGTGCGGCGGCTTACGGGCAGGGTGGGCATGGCTGGTTCCTTTCGCTCATGTCACTGAATTGCTTCCGGTTCTGATCCGGTTGAGCCAATCATGCCCTGGTCTTGCCCCCCCTTCGTTGAGCCGGATCAAATGCCAGGTGGCGAAATGCTCCGTTGCTTGCGGCAGCACAAAGAGCAGAGAGATTTCCGCTCTAGCTCTTGGACAAATCGCCCAGGTCCCCGAAAGAACCAACGCCATGATCTCACCAAAACGCCCCCGTATTCCGCGCGGCCTGAAACAGGACGGATTTGCGATCTGGTCCTATGGGTTCCGCCCGTTCTTTCTTGGCGGAGCAGTCTGGGCGGTGCTGACCATGCTGCTCTGGATCCTCGCGCTGGCGCGGGGCCTGCCTTTGGGCGGCGATTTCGGCGCGCCCTTGTGGCACGCCCATGAGATGGTCTTCGGCTTTGCGCCTGCGGTGCTGGCGGGGTTCCTGCTGACCGCAATCCCGAACTGGACCGGCAGCCTGCCGGTCTCAGGCCGCCCGCTGATCGGGCTGGTGGCTTTGTGGCTGGCCGGTCGGATCGCGATGGCCTGCGCGGGTGTCACGGGCACGCTTGCGGCCTCATTGCTGGATGCAGCCTTCCTGCCGGTGTTCCTGGCCCTTTGCGCGCGTGAGATCATCCGGGGCCGCAAATGGAATGACCTGAAGGTGCTGGCAGGGGTCTTCGCCATCAGTCTCGGCAATCTGGGCTTTCATGTCTCGCTGCATCTGGGGGGCGATCCGCATCTGTGGCTGCGCGGAGCGGTGGCGGGTTATGTCGCCCTGATCCTGATCATCGGCGGCCGCATCATCCCCAGCTTTACCCGCAACTGGCTGAACCAGCGGGGGGCGACGCTGTTGCCGGTGGCCTATAACCGCTTTGACATGGGGGTGATTGTCTTTTCGGTCGGGGCGCTGGTGGCCTGGGTCTTTGCGCCGGAAGAGCGGCTGATCGCGGGTCCGGCGCTGGTCGCAGCGGCCCTGAACGTGGCGCGGCTGGCACGCTGGCGCGGGGTGTCGGTTACGGGCGAATGGCTGCTCATGGTGCTGCATCTCGCCTATGCTTTCGTGCCGCTTGGCCTCGTCTCCATTGCGCTTGCCGCGCTCGGGATGATCCAGCCGGTCTCGGCGCTGCATGTGCTGACGGTGGGGGTGATCGCCACTATGATGCTGGCGGTGATGACGCGGGCGACGCGGGGCCATACCGGCAGGCCGCTGGCAGCCACAGGCCTGACCATCGCCTCTTACCTGAGCCTTTTTGCGGCGGCACTGGCGCGACCATTGGCGGATCTGACCGGCTGGCCCGGCGTGATGGAGGCCTCGGGCGCGCTCTGGATCCTCGCCTTTACCCTCTTCATCCTGGAATATGGCCCGATGCTGATCCGGGTCCGCAGGAAGCCACGCGGTGAGGGGGCCTGATCCGGGCATGAGCCAAAAAGGGCAGCTTCTGCTGCCCTTTTGTCTCAGAATGCCAGATGTCTCAGAATGGCAGAGGCTCCATCCGCTCCGGCGTCCAGGGCGGGTCCCAGCTGAGGCGGATCTCGGCTGCCTCGATCCCCGGCACCGCCAGCACCGCCGCCTCAACCCCGAGGCGCAGCATTTCGGTCAAAGGGCAGCCGCGCGTGGTGGTGGTCATGGTGACATGGGCAGAGACCCCTACGATGCGCGCCTCATAAATCATGCCCATCGCGATCAGATCGCGGCCGGTTTCGGGGTCGCAGACCCCGCGCAAAGCCTGTTCCAATCCGGCGGCGATGTCAGTCATCCTTCGCCCCCGCCCGCACCATCAGCCGATAACTCTGGCCATCAGCCGCGTAATTCCCCGCCCATTCATGGCCGCGCTGCGCGAGTTCGGGGAAGAGAAACATCGGCTCGCGGTCGAGCAGCGCAAACAGAACCTGGCCGGGTTCGAGCATGGTGACCTCCTCCAGAATACGCACCATCGGCTCCGGCGGCTCCAGCCCGATCAGCTCCAGCACCAGCGCCGGGTCGGGCCAGAAGCCTGCTCCGGGCGCCGACCCGGGCGCCATGCCCGCATCGGCAGGGCCGCTGCCCTGCGGCGTGAAGGTCACTTCCCAGACGCCATCCTCGCGCCGCCGGTCGGCGCAGTCAAAGCCGCGATTGGCCATGACATTGAACAAGGGCGCCGGCCGGAACGGTGCCAGCATCCTGAGTGCCTGGCCGGGCTGAAGCGCATCAATCGCCGCCATGATGGCGCCGAAAGGCTCTTCGCCTTGCGCAAGGATCGGGCGGACATCAAGCTCATGGGGAGGGGGCGTTGTCATATCTGGTTCTCTGCGGAGTGCTGGGATTTCAGGAAGGCGGGCAGGATAAGGGGCGGCAGGAGGCCCGGGCGCTCGGGTGCGGGCAAATGCGAGAGGCTGCGGATCGCCACCAGCTCGCACAGGATCTGCGTTGCGGCAATCAACAGGCCGCAAAGCGCGAGACGGAAGCCCGCGTGAAAGCCGGTCGCCAGCGAAAGCGTGCCGATCGCGGCAGAGAGGCTCCAGATCGTCAGCGCGAGGCCTGCGCGGCGCGGATGGGTCAGGCTTTGCACGGTCGGAACCTTGCGCCGCCCGATCAGCGGCGCGAAGATCTGGATCCAGGTCAGAAAGGCGGTAATGCGGATCATCTGCGCGAGGGTCAGCGTTGACAGCCAGCCGACAAGCGCCGCGAAGACGCTGGCCCGGGCCAGCGCGCCGCCCTGCCAGATCGCGAAGGGCAAAAGCAGCACGGAAAGCGCGAGGAAGCCAAGCGCCATCCGGCTCCAGGACATGTTCAGCTCGGGATGGGCGCGCCTGCGCGCCTGCCAGAGCCGCCGGACATCATCGAGATAAAGCGCGGCTCCTGCCAGCGAGATCCCGCAAACCGCGATCAGCAGGGGCGTTATGCCGGCATCACCCGCCAGCATCAAAAGTCCGGTCAGCATCAGCCCTGCCATCATTGCGGCCAGCGCAAACACCGCGCGGCGCTGCCAGCTGGCCGCTTCGGGTGCCAGCAGGAACATAGCAAAGAGCTTGTAGCTGACCCCGAAAGCCGCAAAGGTCAGAAAGCCGCCAATGCCGAACAGCATATGCAGGGGCAGTGCCTGGCTCAGATCGACAGCAACGCGGCTGCCGGCAAGGGTCGAGACCATCGCGGCCCCGCTGAGCCAGAGACCTGCGAGCCCCGCCAGCGCGACAAGCACCATCCTGACCTCTGGCAGGCGCAGGGTTTGCCGGGTGACCAGTGTGGCCAGGATCATCACCGCCAGCATCGCAAAGCCCAGGCCCAGGGCAACCGGCCCCAGCAGAAAGAAGGGCCGGGCGATCTCATAACCGTCAAGGCTGAGAAAGCCGCCCGCCAGTGCCAGGGTGCCAAGCGATGAGGCAAGCAAAGCCGGCAGGGCAAGGCGCGAAAAGGCCAGCGGGCGCGCGGCCAGCACCGGCACGAATTGCACCAGTGCCCCCAGCATGACCTGCGCCAGCCAGCCAAGCGCAAAGAGATGCACGATGGCAAGCGCCTCCGGCCGGTCGAAATCCTCCGGGCCGATACCCGCCGCCAGCGCCAGCACAAGCGCCAGCAAAAGGGCGATCATCGCGCTGCCGAACCAGCTCAGCGTCCAGGGTGAAAGTGACTTTCCCGGCATCCTGATCCCTCGGAAATCCAGACCCGAAGATACAGGGATGCGAAGGAGCGTCATTGCGCCGCATCAAACAGGGGCGCAAGAGCGCCGGCTTCCGCATGTCCCGGCGTCTCCGGGCAAGGGGATGAAAGACGGGGGAACCGCGCCGGGGCGGGATAGTCTGACGGGCTCTCCCGGCAAAGCGGCAGGTGCCCGCATCAACGATTTTGGCGATACCGGCACCGGCCCTGATCCGTGCGCGAAACGGATAGCGCCCGCCTGGCGCATTCAGACCCATCATGGCCCTGATCTGCGTAACCCATGTAGTGGGTCTTGCCCCGCAATGGCGCGTGCGGGCGTGTTGACGTGGCCCCGCCCCAGGACTGTTTCGCCGCGCCGAAATCGGACCGGGGGGCGGGCCGTCCTTACACAGATCTCACATAGACCGGCAGGGGCTGCACGCCCGACAAAGCCCAATATCCGGAAACGGAATGGCAGGGCGGCTTTCGACATCGGAGAGATCTGGAAAGATGCCGGCCGCTGGCAGTGGCACGGCATTCCGCCCTTCTGTTGCTGCGATTGAAATGCGGATCGGGTGATCACCATAATCGCTCTGGTCGGGAGCGGCGCAGTTGCGACAATGGCGCGGCTCCCAATCACCGCGGCCATGGCCGTTTCCGGTTTCCGCCCTGGAATCCGTTCACCATCCGCGACGCCGGTGGCACAGGGCTGAGGGTCCCAAAGCTGCGGCTGAGGTCAAGCATCGACAGGCGGGATATGCCGATAGCCCGGTCGACCCTTTCCAGCGCGGCACGGGTATACCTGAGGGAAGTCTGTCTGGTTCCAGACCCGGGCATCAGCCGCGTTTCCAGGCGGGCAACCGCAGGGCGCGACGAAAGGTGAAACGGGGGTGTGCCGTTCAGCCAGCCGAGCGGACAGCGCCACCAGAAGCGCCGCGCTGTCGCGGCAGGCCTGCCATCTGCGTTGCGCGGTGCTTCGCCGCGCGGCTCAGCTGATATCCACAGCCCGGCGATAGGCCCGCTGGCCATAAAGCAGCGCTGCCGGATCCCCGGACAGGGTGACGCCCACGACATGGCCGACAAAGATATGATGGGTCTCCCAGTATAGCGCGGTAGCAAGGCGGCATTCGAACACGGCCGTTGCGCCGGCGATATTGGGCTGACCCAGATTGCCGGGCTGCCAGGGCACCTGGGAAAACCGCTCGCCATGATCGGCCATACCGCTGCGGCCGGCAAAGATATTGGCGACCTCATGCTGGCCCTCATGCAGCAGATTGGCGCAGAAGGCGCGGTTCTTCAGGATCGCTGTCGCGGTCGAGCTGCGGTGATGGATACAGGCCAGCAGCGAGGGATGGTCGCCATCCGCCGAAACCGAGGTCAGCGAAGAGATCGTCACGCCAAAGCGCCCGGCCTCGCCATCGGTGGTGGCGACGGCAACAAAGGTCGCCGCCCGGCTCATGCCTTCGACAAAGCATCTGCGCAGTTCCGGGTCCATTCTCAGACTCCTGTACGTTTGTACAATTACATTGCATCGCACCGGCGAGGAAAGCCAGCGAAAATTGCGGCTCAGGCGCGGTCTTTCGGGGTGTAATCCCGCCAGAGCGGGCGCTCCAGACTGAAGACCTCGCCTGTGCGCACATAATCTGCGCCAAAAGAGCGACCAACCAGATCAAGCCCCGGCGTATCGACATGGCCGCGCGCGGCATTCAGCACGAAACGGTCCTCGATATGGATCGACAGCACCTCGCCCACCAGCAGCATCTGGCGCGGCCCGGTATCCAGCCGGTGAGAGAGCCGGCATTCCAGCGCGACCGGGCTGGCGGTGACCCGGGGCGGGGCGACCTTGGCCGATGGCGTCAGATCAAGGCCGGCAAGCTCTGCCTCGCTGACCCCGGCGGGCGCGTCGATCGAGGTCAGGTTCATCGCTCCGGCCAGCGCGAAGGGCACCAGGTTCACCACGAATTCGCCGCTGTCCAGGATATTCTGCGCCGAATGTTTCAGCCCGCCATCGCGGCCCGGGCTGATCCCCAGTACGACGGTCGGCGGCTCATCCCCCATCACGTTGAAAAAGCTGAACGGGGCGAGGTTCACGATGCCAGCGGCGGATTTCGTCACCACCCAGGCGATGGGGCGCGGCATGACGGTCGCGACCAGCAGCTTATAGGCGATGCCGGGTCCTGTGCTGTCCAGATCGAAATGCAAGGCTCAGCCCTCCTCTTTGCGCTGATGGGCCAGCGCGGCAATCAGATCGGTGCGGGTGACGATACCGGCGATGCGCGCGCCCGAAAGGATGGGCACCGCGTCATTCGGCCCTTCGGCCAGCAGCGGCAGCAGCGCGTGGATCGGCGTCTCACTTGTTCGCACCGGCACATGCGGGTCCATCACATCGCGGGCCCTGACGACAGGACTGCCGCCGGCGCCCAGCATCCGCGCAAGGCCGGCAACAAAGCGGGTGCCGCGCAGCTGTGCCTCTTCGACACCGCGCCGGATCAGGTGGATCTGGAAGATCACGCCCTTATAGCTGCCATCGGCCTCGACCACCGGCAACGAGGTGAAACCCCGGCTGCGAAAGATCGCGGCCACCTCGGTCAAAGGCGTATCGGGGCGCACGGTCACGAGGTCGCGCGACATGATCTCGCCGCAGGTGACGCCCTCGGAATGGTGCTGCGCCGCAAGGAGCTCGGCAGCCGAGATCAGCCGCGCAAGGTCTTCAACGCCGATATTGGCGCTCTGGCGGAAATCCTGCAAAAGCCCGGCAAGTTCGGCGCGCGAGACGCCAAGGCGTTCCAGCGGGCGCGGATCGGTGGTGCCCTGGGGGCCGGGCTGGCTGGGCTGGCGAAAGGGATAGCGCCGGCCGGTCATCGCCGCCGCAAGCGCCGCCACCGGCACCAGCGCCGCTGTGCCTAGCGCTACCGGCATCAGTACATAAAGGAAGCCCAGCTCTTCGGCCGCATGCGGGGACAGCACGGTGGCCAGCGCCACGGCGCCCCCAGGCGGATGCAGCGCGCGACACAGATGCATGGCCAGAACCGCCAGCGCCGGCGCCAGCACCACCCGCAGATCCGCCACGTCGATGGTCAGCACCAGCGCTACCCCCACCAGCGCCGAGACCGCATTTCCCACCACCGCCGACCAGGGCTGTGCCAGCGGGCTGTTCGGCAGTGCGAAGAGAAGCACCGCGCTGGCCCCGAAGGGCGCGATGACAAACAGACCCCAGGCCGAGGCGCCCGGGTCGGGGCTGAGAAACAGGATCAGCGCCACCATGCCGACAAACATGCCGGCGGTGGCGCGAAGGCTCTCGGTCCAGCCGGTGAACCCCATGGCAGGGCCGGCATGGCGGAGGGTCTGCCTCAGAAATGATCTCATGGCCGGGTTCCCTGTTGCGCGGGCCACTCTGCCCGATCAGCGGGCGAGCGCAAGCAGCCCGTCACAATCGAGATGGGTTTCCATGTGATCGGCAAGGCGGTCGAGGATCTGCTCTACCCCGGCGCTGTATTGCGTGGCGCCGGCGGTGATGCCGAACTGTTTCAGCCAGGCGGTGCGGAAGGCGTCGCTGGTGAACAGCCCGTGCAGATAGCTGCCCTCGACCCGGCCATCCGCCGAGCGCGCGCCTTCCGGCTGATCGCCGAGAAAGGCGAAGGGGCGGGCGCGGTCGGGGCCGGAGGTCACGCCGATATGGATCTCGTAGCCGTCAACATCGAGGCCGGTGGCGGCATGGCGGGCCGTGACCCGCGCCAGCCTTTTATCGCCGCTCATCACCGTTTCGACATCGAGAAGGCCAAGGCCCGGCGTCACCCCCGGTTCGCCCTCGATTCCGTCCGGGTCGGCGACCTGGCGGCCCAGCATCTGATAGCCGCCGCAGACGCCCAGGATCCGCCCGCCGCGCCGGTGGTGCGCCAGAATGTCGATATCCCAGCCCTGTTCGCGCAAAAACGCGAGGTCTCCGCGCGTCGATTTCGAGCCGGGGATCACCACCAGATCGGTATCCCCCGGTATCGGCTGGCCGGGAAGGATCATCTGAACCGTCAGATCGGGCTCCAGCTTCAGCGGGTCGAGATCGTCGAAATTCGCGATCCGGCTCAGCGCGAGGCAGGCCACTTTCACTCGCCCGTTGCCCGAAGGTGCCAGATCCAGCGCATCTTCCGCCGGCAAAAGCCGCGCATCGCGAAACCAGGGCAGCACGCCAAAGCCGCGCCAGCCGGTGCGGGCTGCGATCAGCCGGTAGCCATCCTCGAACAGCGAGGGGTCGCCGCGAAAACGGTTCACGAGAAAGCCCGCGATCTGCGCATTGTCGGCCTGGTCCAGCACGGCCTGGGTGCCGATGATCTGCGCAATCACGCCGCCCCGGTCGATATCGCCCGCCAGCACCACCGGCACATCGGCGGCCAGAGCAAAGCCCATATTGGCGATGTCATTCTGGCGCAGATTGACCTCGGCCGGGCTGCCGGCGCCCTCGACAATGACCAGATCGGCCCGGGATTTCAGGCGCCGGAAACTCTCCTGCACGGCCTCGGCGATCTTTGGTTTCAGGGCGGCATAGTCCTTTGCCCGTACCGAAGTCAGCCGACGCCCCTGCACCACCACCTGTGCACCGGTATCGGTCTCGGGTTTCAGAAGAACCGGGTTCATATCGCTATGCGGCCCGACCCCGCAGGCCAGCGCCTGCAGCGCCTGGGCGCGCCCGATCTCGCCGCCGTCCACCGTCACGGCGGCATTGTTCGACATGTTTTGCGGCTTGAAGGGCCGCACCACCAGCCCGCGCCGCCGCGCCACCCGGCAGAGCCCCGCGACCAGCAGCGATTTCCCCACATTCGAGCCGGTGCCCTGGATCATCAGGGCGCGGCCGGCTGTCTGGTCAGGCATCAGAATTCAACCCCCGCCTGGGCCTTCACACCGGCACGGAACGGGTGCTTCACCATCGCCATTTCCGTCACCAGGTCGGCCAGTTCCACCAGTTCCGGCTTTGCATTGCGTCCGGTCAGCACAACATGGGTCATCGGCGGTTTCTCATCACGCAAGAATGTCAGCACCTCGCCGAGGTCGAGATAGTCATAGCGCAGCGCGATATTGATCTCATCCAGCAGCACCATGCGGTTTCGCTCGTCCCGGATCAGCTCTTGCGCCTTTTCCCAGGCCCGGGCGGCGGCGGCACGGTCGCGCTCCAGATCCTGAGTCTCCCAAGTAAAGCCCTCACCCATGGTGTAGAACTGGCAAAGTCCGCCAAAGTTCTTCAGGATCAGATCGCGCTCTCCGGTCGACATCGCGCCCTTGATGAACTGCACCACGCCGCAGGGCATCCCATGCGCGATGCAACGCAGGATCATCCCGAAGGCCGACGAGCTTTTGCCCTTTCCCGGCCCGGTATGGACGATGATCAGCCCCTTCTCGCCGGTCTTTTCCGCCATCATCCTGTCGCGCGCGGCCTTGATCTTCGCCTTTTTCGCGGCGTGGCGCGCGGTCTCGGAGATGGGATCGGGAGCGTCAGTCATTCCTGGCCTCGCTTGACATTCTGTGGCGCTGGTGGCTTGGCTGTGGCCATCGCTGGTTCCTGCAATACAGCAGGCGAAGAGGGAATGCGACAGGCCGAAAGGCCCAGGCGCAGCCGCCCCCGCGACCGTGACCGGAAAGGTCGCCCAACCGCCACTGGCCGCCAGGCCGGGAAGGCAGGGCGCCCGCAGGGGGTATCCCCGAAATCCGCAAGCCGGGAGACCTGCCAGCGCCGGTGCCGCCCCCGTGGCGCATCAGTCGTAACGGGCGGCCGGGGTGGCCGCAGGTTGTGCCGTGCGACCCGCGCAGCGCCACCTGCACCCCGCCCGCCAGAGCCATGCCGGAGGGGCAGATGGCGGGTGAAGCCGAGCTTGTGGTCTGTACCACATGCAGATTGCCGGGCAGCAGCCCCGAAGCGCCGCGCGACGGTGCGCGGCTTTCCGATGCGCTGAGCGCCGGGGGCGTGGCGCATCGCCGCCAGGAATGCCTTTCCGCCTGTTCGAACGGCTGTGCCGTGGTGCTGCGCGGCCCCGGCCGCTGGACCTATGTGCAGGGCCGTCTCGACCCCGATCTGCACCTGGACGACCTTGTCACCATGTATCGCGCCTTTGCGGCGACGCCGGATGGCATCGTCCCCTGGCGCGAACGGCCCGAGGTCATCCGCAAGAACACAATCGCCCGTATCCCTCCGATGGAGATCTGACATGTCACTTGAGAAAACCCCCGTAACCGTCATCACCGGCTTCCTTGGCGCCGGGAAGACCACGCTGATCCGGCATCTGCTGCAAAACCCGGGCGGTCGGCGCCTGGCGGTTCTGGTCAATGAATTTGGCGATGTCGGCGTCGATGGCGACCTGATCCGCGATTGCGCGGATGCCAATTGCCCGGAAAGCGCGATCCTCGAGCTGACCAATGGCTGCATCTGCTGCACCGTCGCCGACGAGTTCATCCCCTCGATCGAAAAGCTGATGGCGATGGAGCCGCGCCCGGATCATATCGTGATCGAAACCTCGGGCCTCGCGCTGCCGAAACCGCTGCTGAAGGCGTTTGACTGGCCGGCCTTGCGTTCAAAGATCACCATTGACGGGGTGGTTGTGGTTGCCGATGCCGAGGCCGTGGCTGCGGGCCTTTTCGCGCCCGATCCGGCCCATCCCGGCGACGGCGAGGCCGATCACGAGACGCCCCTTTCCGAGGTGTTCGAGGATCAGATCGCCTGCGCCGATATCGTGCTTTTGTCCAAGGCCGATCTCGCCGGGGATGAGGGCATTGCCAAAGCAAAGGCGGTGATCGGGGCCGAGGCACCCCGCCCGCTGCCGATGCTGCCGCTGACCGAAGGCGTGATCGACGCCCGTGTGGTGCTGGGGATCGGCGCGGCGGCCGAGGATGACCTGGGCGCCCGTCCCTCGCATCACGATGGCGAGGACGATCACGACCATGACGATTTCGACACCATCGTCGTTGACCTGCCCGAGATCACCGATCCCGAGGCGCTGGCCGCCCGCGTGGCCGCGCTGGCCGCGTCGCAAAATATCCTGCGCGTCAAGGGCTATGTCGCGGTTCAGGGCAAGCCGCTGCGCCTGTTGATCCAGGCGGTCGGCCCGCGTGTGCGCCATCAGTTCGACCGCGCCTGGGGCAACAGCCCGCGCCGCTCGCAGCTGGTGGTGATTGCCGAACACGGCAATATCAACGCCGCCGAAGTCCGCGCGGCGCTTGGGGCATAAGGGGGGCCGATGCACGTCCTCTTCCGCGAAAGCCATGGTCTTGCCGAGACCGACACACCGCAGGATCTCGGGCAGACGCCCGCGGATCTGGTGGTGTTGTCGTTTTCCGACAGTGACCTCGGCGCTTTCGCGGCGGGGTGGCGACGGGGCAGAGACAGCCTGCCCACGCTGAGACTTGCGAACCTGTCGCGGCTGACGCATCCGCTGTCGGTCGATACCTGGATCGACCAGGCGCTGCCGGGGGTGAAGGGTATCCTGATCCGGCTGATCGGTGGGGTGAATTACTGGTCCTACGGCGTCGAACAAGTCTCTGAGCTTGCCAGATCGCGCGGAATTGCGCTGGCGCTGCTGCCCGCTGACGGACGCCCCGATCCGGGCCTTGATGCGGCATCGACGCTGCCGGTCGCCACGCTGCGCCGGCTGTCGGCGCTGTGTGAGGCTGGCGGCGCGGTTGCCGCCCAGGGCGCGCTGGCGCAACTGGCGCTGGCCGCCGGTCTTTATGCCGGTCCGGTCCCGGGGGCCAAATCGCTGCCGGCTTTCGGCTTCTGGCATCCCTCAGCCGGGGTGCTGCGCGCGGTGGCCGCAGGCGAGGCGCCGCTGATCCTGATCCCGTTCTACCGCGCCTGGGCCGCCGCCGGCGACACCGCCGCCATCGACGCGCTGATCCGCGCTTTCGAGGCAGATGGGCTCTGTGCTGCCGGTGTCTTCCTGCCCAGCCTGAAAGACCCTGCCGCCGCCGCCTGGCTGCGCGAGACCCTTCCCGGCCTTGCGCCGGCGGCGCTTGTCAATGCCACCGCCTTTTCCGCCCGCGCCAGTCACGGCTCGCCGCTTGACTCTGCCGGTGTGCCGGTCTTCCAGGTCATCCACGCCACCTCGACCCGCGCGGCCTGGGAGGCCGCCGGGCGCGGCCTTTCCCCCGCCGATCTCGCCATGCATGTGGCGCTGCCCGAGGTCGATGGCCGCATCACCGCCGGCGTGATCTCGTTCAAGGACGAGGCGCCACGCGATCCCGATCTGCAATTTGCCCGCACCAGCCACGCGCCCGACCCCGGGCGGATCGGGGCCGTGGTGGCGAAGGTGATGGCCTGGCTCCGGCTGGCCTCCGAGCCGCCCGCCCGGCGCCGCATCGCCATGGTTCTCTCGACCTATCCCGGCAAATCCTGGCGCATGGCGCATGCGGTCGGTCTTGACGTGCTGGCCTCTGCCGGGGCGATGGCCGAAGATCTCACCGCCGCCGGTTTCTCCATCAGCCAGGGCGCCCCCCTTGATCAGGTGCTGCAGACAGAGACTCTCTCCTGGCCACTGGGCGCCTATCGCGCGGCCCTGGCCTCGCTGCCTGAAACCCTGAAAACCGCCCTCACAGAGACACATGGCCGCCCGGAAGACGATCCGCTGATCCGGGCGGGCGCCTTCGCCTTTCCGGCCACAAGGCGCGGTAATCTGCTGATCGCCCTGCAGCCTGAGCGCAGCCGTCGCCCCGACCGTGACAGCGAATACCATGATACGTCGCGCGTCCCTTCGCATGCCTATGTGGCCTTCTATCTCTGGCTCAGGGCGCAATCCGATGTGCTTCTCCATATTGGTGCCCATGGCACGCTCGAATGGTTGCCGGGCAAGGCGGTGGCGCTTTCCGACGCCTGCTGGCCCGAAGCGCTGATCGCGCCGCTCCCCGTCCTCTACCCTTTCATCGTCAATGACCCTGGCGAGGCCGCCCAGGCCCGCCGCCGCATCGGCGCGGTGACGCTTGGCCATCTCACGCCGCCCTTGTCCGATGCCGCGATGCCGCCGGCGCTGGCCCGACTGGAACGGCTGCTCGACGAATATTCCACCGCCGATGGTCTCGACCCGGCCCGCCGCGACCGCCTGATCGCCGCCATCCGGCAAGAGGCCCGCGCCGCCCATGTCGAACAGGATCTCGACATCCCCGAGGAGGCCTCGCCCGCCGAAGCCATCCCCAGGATCGACCGTTTCGTCTGCGACCTGAAAGAAAGCCAGTTCGGTGAAGGCCTGCACATCTGGGCCAGAGGAACGCCCGCTGGAACCCCGTTTCATCTGTCGGAAAATATCCCGGGGTTCCTGGGACAGAGCCCCAGGCGGCCAGCCACAGGCGATCCCGCCTCTCTGACCTCCGAACGCGACAATCTCATCGCCGCGCTGAACGGCCAGCCGGTTCCGCCTGGCCCCTCCGGCTCACCCTGGCGGGGCCGGGCCGATGTGCTGCCCACCGGGCGCAATCTCTACGGAACCGATCCGCGCGCGGTGCCGTCCCGCGCCGCCCATGCCCAGGGTATCAGGCTTGCCGAAGAGCTCATCCGCCGCCATCTCCAGGATCATGGCGATTACCCGCGTGGGCTGATCCTCAACCTCTGGGGCTCGGCCACCATGCGCACGGCGGGCGAGGAATTTGCCATGGCGCTCCACCTCGCCGGGCTGGAGCCGATATGGGACGAAGGTTCTGATCGCGTCACCGGTTTCGGCATCGTGCCGCTGACCCTGATGGATCGCCCCCGGATCGAGGTCTCGATCCGCGCTTCCGGCCTGTTCAGAGACGTTTTCCCAGATCTCGCCCGGCTGTTCGATGCCGGTTGCGAGGCCCTGGCCGAGCGCGACGAGGCCGCCGATATGAACCCCTATACCACCGCGCTGCGCGGCGCCCGGGTCTTTGCCCCGGCGCCGGGCAGCTATGGGCTGGGCATAAGGGACAGCGATTACAGCGACAGCGCCCGCCAGGCTGCGGGCGAGGCCTGGCTTGCCGCTTCGGATCATTCCGCCGAAGGTCTGCCTGCCCGCGATCTGCTTGAGGCAAGGCTGCGCGGCGCGGATGCCTTTATCCACGCCCAGGACATGCCGGAAACCGATCTGCTGCTCGCGATGGATTATGCCAGCCATGAGGGCGGCTTCGCCGCCGCGATGGCGCGGCTGGGTGCGGCAGAACCGGCGCTTTACCACCTTGACGCCACCCGCCCCGACCAGCCCCGCGCCCGCGCCCTGACCGAAGAAATCGCCCGTGTCACCCGCGCCCGCGCCGCCAGCCCGGTCTGGCTGGCCTCAATGACCCGGCACGGGTTCCGGGGGGCCGCCGAGATCGCCGCCACGCTGGAGCATCTCGCGGCCTTTGCCCATCTCGCCCGCGTGGTGCCCTCGCATCTTTTCGACCTCTACCGCGATGCGACGCTGGACGATCCCGCCATCCGCGCCTTTCTGGAAAGCGCCAACCCCGATGCCCTGGCCGCGATGGAGGATTGTTTCAGCGCGCTGGCGGCGGCGGGCCTGTGGCAAAGCCGCTCCAATTCCCGTGCCGCAAGGCTCTCTCCGGAGGGCGCGGCATGAGCGGCAGGGTGCAGGACCAGATCAGCGGCCAGATCAAGGGCTGGTGTCCCGGCGCGCTCCGGCCGATGGTTTCGGGCGATGGGCTGGTGGTGCGCATCCGCCCCCATGCCGGCCGGCTTGGCGCGGCGCAGGCGCGGGCGCTGGCCGATCTGGCCGGGACCCATGGCAACGGGCTGATCGACCTTGGATCGCGCGCCCATCTGCAGCTGCGCGGCGTGACAGAGGCCGGGCTGCCGGCGCTGCATCAGTCTCTGTTACAGCTGGATCTGCTTGATTCCAGCGCCGAGGCCGAGGCACGGCGCAATATCCTGACCACACCGCTGCATCGCGATGGCGATGAGACCCTCGCGCTGGTCGCGGCCCTGGAAGAGGCTCTGCGCGAGGCGCCGCCCTTGCCCGCGAAATTCGGCTTTGCAGTGGATACCGGCGCGCGGGCGATCCTTGGGTCTGCCTCGGCCGATCTCCGGATCGAGCGCGCCGCCAGCGGGCTGATTCTGCGCGCCGAAGGAATGGTGCGGGGTGAGCCTGTCACCGCCGCCACCGCCATTCCGCGCCTGATGGAGATCCTCGGCTGGTTCCTTGCGCAGGGCAGCGCGACCCGGATGGCCCGGCTGACCGCCACGCCGCCGCTGGCCGCGACCGAAGCACCGCTGAGCGGTCCCGCGCTGTCGCCGGGGATGACCGGGGCCGGGCTCTGCCTCGCGCTGCCCTTTGGCCAGTTGCAGGCCGATATGTTGCGGGCGCTGGCCATTGCGCCTTTGCGGCTGACGCCCTGGCGTTCGGTTATCCTTGAAGGGGTTGGCGCGGCGCCGGTCCAGGGCCTGATCGAGACGGCGGATGATCCGTTGTTGCGCGTCGCGGCCTGTACCGGCGCGCCGGGATGCCTGTCGGCTGCGGCGCCGGTGCGGGATCTGGCCCGCGCGCTGGCGCCGCTGGTGCCGCGCGGGCGGCATCTGCATGTCTCGGGCTGCGCCAAGGGCTGCGCCCATCCCGGAGCGGCCCGTCTGACCCTGACCGCCGGCGTGGGCGGCTTCGATCTGATCGAGAATGGCCCGGCCTCTGCCACCCCCGTTCTGCGCGGGCTTTCCCCCGATGATATTCCGGCAATTTTGCGAGGCCGCCTTGACCCACAGCTATGAAACCGACGGCGCGAAGATCTATCTCGCCTCTTTCGCGACGATCCGCGCCGAGGCGGAGCTTGCGCGTTTTACCCCCGAGGAAGAGGTGGTTGCCGTCCGCATGATCCATGCCAGCGGCATGGTCGAACTCGCGCCGCATATCCGTTTTGCTCCGGATTTTGCGGTGGCGGCGCGGGCAGCGCTGGAGGCCGGTGCGCCGATCCTGTGCGACGCGAAGATGGTCAGTGAAGGGATCACCCGCGCACGACTGCCGGCGAAGAACGCGGTGATCTGCACGCTGCAGGATCCTTCGGTGCCGGGGCTGGCGGCACAGATCGGCAATACCCGCTCGGCTGCGGCGGTGGAGCTGTGGCGGCCACATCTCGCTGGCGCCGTGGTGGCGATCGGCAATGCGCCGACCGCGCTTTTCCACCTTCTGAATCTGCTGCAAGACCCGGATTTCCCGCGCCCCGCGGCGATCATTGGCTGTCCGGTCGGTTTCATCGGCGCGGCGGAATCAAAAGAGGCTCTGGCGCAGGACAATCCGCTGCCCTGGTGTGTGGTGGATGGGCGCCTCGGCGGTTCGGCGATCACGGTGGCGGCGGTCAACGCGCTGGCCAGCCGCAAGGAGTGAGCATGGCGAGGGTAATCTGCATCGGCCTAGGGCCGGGTGATCCGGAGCTGATGAGCGTCAAAGCGCATCGGCTGCTGACCTCGGCGCGGATCGTGGCCTATTTCCGCAAGCCCGGGCGTGAGGGACAGGCGCGGCGGATGGTCGAGGGGCTGCTGGCCCCGGATGCCGAGGAATGGCCGATGGAATATCCGGTGACGACCGAGATTCCGGTGCATGATCCCGGCTATAACGCCGCGCTGGCGCCGTTTTACGACGGCTGGGCGGCACGACTGGCGGCTGCCGGGCAGGATGTCGTGGTGCTGTGTGAGGGGGATCCTTTCCTCTACGGCTCGTTCATGCATCTGCAGTCGCGGCTGCCGGAGGGCATGGTCGAGGTGGTGCCGGGTATTCCCGGCATGGTCGGCTGCTGGCATGCGACCGGTCAGCCGGTGACCTGGGGCGATGATGTGCTGACGGTGCTGCCTGCGACGCTTCCCGAGGCGGAACTGGCGCGGCGGGTGGCGGATACCGATGCGCTGGTGGTGATGAAGATTGGCCGCAATCTTTCCAAGCTGCGGCGGGTGCTGGATGCGGCGGGGCGCTTGCCCGATGCCTGGCTGGTGGAACATGGCACCATGCCGGCGGAACGGGTACGGCTGCTGGCGGAAGTTGGCGATGAGGCGCCCTATTTCTCGATTGCGATCATTCATGGGAAAGGGCGGCGACCGTGAGTGATGTGGACAGGGGGGGCCAGCCCCCCGTCGCCGGAGGCGACTCCCCCCGGAGTATTTCTGCCAAGAGGAAAGGATGGGTCGTTGTGGCCGGTCTCGGGCCCGGGGCAGAAGCGATGGTGACGCCGGAAGTGGTGGCGGCTCTGGCTGAGGCCACGGATGTGATCGGCTATATCCCCTATGTGGCGCGGGTGGCGGATCGCGACGGGCTGGTGAAGCACCCGACCGATAACCGGGTCGAGCTGGACCGGGCGCGTCACGCCTTTGACCTGGCGGCGACGGGGCGGCGCGTTGTCGTGGTGTCGTCGGGCGATCCGGGGGTTTTCGCCATGGCATCGGCTTTGTTCGAGGCGATGGAGGCGGGGCCGGAGGTCTGGCGCGAGACGGATGTGCGGATCCTGCCGGGGATCACCGCCATGCTGGCGGCGGCGGCGGCGGCGGGGGCTCCGCTGGGCCATGATTTCTGTGCGATCAACCTTTCGGATAACCTTAAGCCGTTTGAGCTGGTCGAAAAGCGGCTGCGCCTGGCGGTAGAGGGCGATTTCGCCATGGGGTTTTACAACCCGCGTTCGAAATCGCGACCGGGGCGGTTCGAGCGGGTGATTGAAGTGCTGCGCGAGGGCTGTGAGCCGGGGCGGCTGGTGGTGCTGGCCCGCGCGGTCTCGACCTCTGAGCAGGAGTTGCGGGTGGTGGAATTGCGCGATCTGGAGCCAGAGATGGTCGATATGCGGACCATGGTTCTGGTCGGCTCATCGCTGACGCGGCGGGTCGGGCGCTTTGTCTATACGCCGAGGTCGGCATGAAGCCGGGCGAGGATTTCCGCCGGGTCGGAGACGGTGTCAGCGGGCGGCAAGGCGGGGCGGTCGATCAGCCAGACCGGCAGGCCCAGTTGCCGCGCCGCGTCAAGTTTGGCGCGCGCTCCGCAGCCGCCGGCGTTTTTGGCGATGATCAGATCGCTCCGGTGGCTGCGCAGCAGCGCGAGGTCGGAGGCGAGGTCAAAGGGGCCGCGCGCGATTTCCAGCGTCACCTGAGGCAGAGGCAAATCCCCCGGCGGATCGACGAGGCGCAGAAGATAATCATGCTGCGGCTGGCTGGCGAAATTCGCGAGATGCAGGCGGCCGATGGCGAGGAAGATCCGGCGCGACGGTCCGCCAAGCCGCGCCACCGCAGCGGCGAGGTCTGGCAGGCTGGTCCAGTCATCGCCCGGGCCGGGTGTCCAGGCCGGGCGCATCAGGCGCAAGAGTGGGATCCCGGTCAGCGCCGCTGCCGCATGGGCGTTCCGGCTCATCTGCGCGGCAAAAGGATGGGTCGCGTCGATCAGATGGGTGACCCGATGCGCCCTGATCCAGTCGGCAAGGCCTTCGCCGCCGCCAAAGCCTCCGGTTCTGACCGGCACCGGCTGGGCGCGTGGGCTTTCCACCCGGCCGGCATAAGAGAGCGTGGCGCCGATCCCGCGATCCGCGACCAGTCGGGCAAGCTGGCTTGCCTCGGTGGTGCCGCCAAGGATGAGAAGGGTCGGGTTCATGGCTGAATGGCTTTCGATCATCGGTATTGGCGAAGATGGCGCGGCGGGGCTGTCGGATGCAAGCCGTCAGGCGCTGGCGGCGGCCAATGTCGTCTTTGGCGGCCCGCGTCACCTGGCGATGATCGGGCATCCCGACAAGCGGCCCTGGCCGGTGCCTTTTACCCCGGCGCCGGTGCTGGCCCTGCGCGGGCAAAGGGTGGCGGTGCTGGCCTCGGGTGATCCGTTCTGGTTCGGCGCGGGCGGCAGCCTGGCGCGTGACCTGATGCCGGGGGAATGGCGGGCCTGGCCCGCGCCTCCGGTCTTTTCGCTGGTGGCGGCGCGCAAGGGCTGGCGGCTGGAGGAGACCACCTGTCTGGGTCTTCACGCCGCACCTTTGTCGCGGCTTGCTCCGCATCTGGCGCCTGGCCAGCGGCTGATCGTGACGCTGCGCGATGGCCAGGCTCCGGCAGCGCTGGCGGAATTCCTGCAGGAATGTGGCTTTTCCGCAAGCCTGGTGACGCTTTTCGAACATCTGGGCGGGCCGCAGGAGCGGGTGCGCGAAACCACAGCCGCAGCCTTCGCAGCGGAGAAGCCGGCCGATCTGGTGGTTGCGGCGATTGAGATCCGGGGGGCTGGCCGGGCGGCGACGCTGGCCTCGGGCCGGGCGGATGACCTGTTCGACCACGATGGCCAGATCACCAAACGCCCGATCCGGGCGCTGGCTTTGTCAGCGCTGGCGCCGCGCGCCGGGGAACTTCTGTGGGATATCGGCGCGGGTTCGGGCTCTGTCGGGATCGAATGGCTGCTGTCCCATGCTGCGATGCGGGCGATCGGCGTCGAATTCGACCCGACCCGGGCGGCGCGGGCGCGGGGGAATGCCACGCGGCTGGGCGTCGACCGGCTGGAAATACGCGAGGGGCGGGCGCTGGAACTGCTGCCCTTGCTGCCGCGCCCCGATGCGGTTTTCATCGGCGGCGGCGCGGATGACAATCTGTTGAACGCGCTCTGGGCCTGCCTGCCGCAGGGCGTTCGGCTGGTCGCGCATGGCGTGACACTGGAAACCGAGGCGCTGCTGGCGGCCTGGCATGGGGCGAAAGGCGGCCAGTTGTTCCGATTCGAGCTGGCCGAGGCCGCCCCGCTGGGCCGCAGGCGGGGCTGGAAATCCAGCTACCCGGTCGTGCAATGGAGTGTGACGCGATGATGCCCTCCCGCATTGCCGGTATCGGCTTTCGCGAGACCGCCCAGGTCGAATCGATCCTTGATGCGCTTGAACGGGCCGGAGCGGGCGACCTGCGCCATATCGCGCTGCCGGCGGTCAAGGCGCGCCACCATGCGGCGATGCAGCTGTCGCGGCTGGGCTATCAGCTGCACCCGGTTTCCGCCGCCGCGCTGGCCGCGCCCGCCACCCTGACCGACAGCGCCGCCTCGCGCGCGGCGCATGGCACGGGCTCGGTTTCCGAGGCCTGCGCCCTCGCAGCGCTTGGCCCGGGCGCCTCGCTCGCCGCACCGCGTGAGATTTCCGCCGATGGCAGGGCCACCGCTGCCATCGCCCAAAAAGACCCGTCCCCCCCAGAAGACCTGTCGCAAGGAGCCGCGCCATGACCGTCCATTTCATCGGCGCCGGCCCCGGTGCGCCCGATCTTCTGACGCTGCGCGGGCGGGATCTGATCGCGGCCTCGCCGGTCTGTCTTTACGCCGGCTCGCTGATCCCCGAGGCAGTGCTGGCCCATTGCCCGCCCGGCGCGAAAATCATCAACACCGCGCCACTGGATCTGGATGCGATCATCGCCGAGATCCGCACCGCATATCAGGCCGGGCTTGATGTGGCACGGCTGCATTCCGGCGATCTTTCGGTCTGGTCGGCGATGGGCGAGCAGATCCGCCGGCTGAAGGCCGAAGGGATCCCCTTTGACGTGACGCCCGGCGTGCCCTCTTTCGCCGCCGCCGCCGCGACCCTCGGGATGGAGCTGACGCTGCCGGGCCTTGCGCAGAGCCTTGTCCTGACCCGCACCCCGGGCCGTGCCTCGGCGATGCCAGAGCGTGAGACGCTGGCCGCTTTCGCGGCGACCGGCGCGACGCTGGCCATCCACCTCTCGATCCACCGGCTGGAGGAGACGGCGGCGGAGCTTATCCCGTATTACGGCGCTGATTGTCCGGTGGCGGTGGTCTGGCGTGCCTCATGGCCCGATGAGCGGGTGCTGCGCGGCACGCTGGCGACCATCGCCGGGCTGGTCGGCGACACAATGGAGCGCACTGCGCTGATCCTGGTCGGCCCGTCTCTGGGGCAGGAGGGGTTCATCGAATCCAGTCTCTATTCCACCGATTATGACCGCCGTTTCCGCGCGGGCCGGGCTGATGCGGTGAAATCGTGACGGGTTATAAAACACCAGGCCTGATCATTTCCGCCCCGCGTTCGGGCGCGGGCAAGACGACGGTGATGCTGGGGCTGCTCAGGGCCTTGCGCGATGATGGCATCGCGGTGCAGCCCTATAAATGCGGGCCTGACTATATCGACCCGGCCTTTCACCTGGCGGCCTCGGGGAGGGCGTCGTTCAACCTCGACAGCTGGGCGATGGCGCCGGATCTCATGGCCGCGCAGCTGGCGCGGGGGGGCGGGATGGCGCTGGCCGAGGGCTCGATGGGGCTGTTCGATGGCGTGGCGTTCAGGGGCGAGACCGGCACCGGCGCCAGCGCCGATATCGCGGCGCTGACCGGCTGGCCGGTGATCATTGTGCTGGATGTCTCGGGTGCTGCGCAGACGGTGGCGGCCATGGCTGCGGGGATGGCGGCTTACCGCAAGGATGTGAGGGTCGCGGGGGTGATCCTGAATCGCGTCGCCTCGCCCCGGCATGAGCGGCTCTGCCGGCTGGGCATGGAGGCGGTTGGCCTGCCGGTTTTCGGCGCGCTGCCCCGGCGTGGCGACCTGACCCTGCCCGAGCGGCATCTGGGCCTTGTCCAGGCCGTTGAACACCCCGATCTGGAACGCGCCATCAGTGACTATGCCGGCTTTTTGCGCGCCCATACCGATCTTGACGCGCTGAAGGCGGCGGCGGCGGGCGGGATGGTCCTGAACCCCGGCAAGGCCCCGAAACCACCCGGCCAGCGCATCGCACTCGCCCGGGACGAGGCGTTTTCCTTCACCTATCCGCATTTGCTGGACGCCTGGCACAAGGCCGGGGCCGAGGTGCTCCCGTTCTCGCCGCTGGCCGATCAGCCGCCCCCCGGGGCCGATCTCTGCTGGCTGCCCGGCGGCTATCCCGAACTGCATGCGGGCAGGCTGGCATCGGCCAGCCGCTTCCTGTCCGGACTGCGCGATTTCGCGGCGACAAAGCCCGTCCATGGCGAATGCGGCGGTTATATGGTGCTGGGTGAGGCGCTGGTCGATGCCGCAGGCACAAGGCATCAGATGGCAGGGCTGCTGGGCCTCGTGACCTCCTACGAGAAGCGCAGGATGCATCTGGGCTACCGGCTGGCCGAGCTTGCCGCGCCGATCCCGGGCCACCAGGCCGGCGCGCGTCTGCGCGGCCATGAGTTCCACTATTCCACCATCCTCGCCCAGCCCGATGCTGCCCTGGCCCGCGTCGGGGATGCCGAAGGCGCGCCGGTTCCCGAGACCGGATCGCGCAAAGGCCAGGTCACCGGCACCTTCTTCCATCTGATCGGAGCAGCCACATGAGCGATTTCGTCAGCTTCGTCTCTTCCGGCCCCGGCGATCCCGATCTGCTGACCGTCCGCGCCGTCAAACGGCTGCAAGAGGCCGAGGTGGTGCTTTATGATGACCTCTCCGCCGGGCCGATCCTTGATCTGGCACCGCCCGATGCCGATCTGATTTCGGTGGGGAAACGCGCCGGGCGGGCCTCGCCCAGACAGGATCATGTCAGCCGGCTGCTGGTGGATCACGCGCGATCCGGGCTGAAGGTCGTGCGGCTGAAATCCGGCGATTCCGGCATGTTCGGCAGGCTTGAGGAGGAGATCACCGCGCTGCGCGAGGCGGGTATCGGCTATGAGATCGTGCCCGGCGTCACCGCGCCCTCGGCCGCTGCTGCGGCGGCAGGGATCCCGCTGACGCGGCGGGTGAATGCGCGGCGTGTGCAATTCGTGACCGGCCATGATGTGACAGGTGCCCTGCCCGAAAGCCTGAACTGGGCGGCGCTGGCAGACCCGCAGGCCATCACCTCGGTCTTTATGGCGCGGGCAACCTTCCCGCAGCTGGCGGCAAAGCTGATCGCCGCCGGATTGCCGCCCGGGACACCCGCGCTGATGGCGCAAGGCGTCTCTACGCCGGCACAATCCTTCCGCCGTGACACGGTTCAGGGCCTCGCCGCGCATCTGGAAGGCGCCGCCCCCGATCCGGCACCGACGCTCATCCTTTACGGCGCGCTGGCTTCCTGACCGGCCATCTTGACCAGGCGTCACGGGCCTGTCACTCTCATTGTCGTGAAGGTGTCGGGCAACCGGCATGGGAACAGGGCGGGGTGCGCAATCCCCGACCCGACCGCCCCCGCGACTGTGCGCAGCGAGCCAACCCCGTTAACCACTGTGGAGCGATCCATGGGAAGGAGGGCAGAGGCAATGACCTGCAAGTCAGGAGACCGACCTTCGCGTTGATGGAACCGCCGTCGGGGATGACGGCAAGGAGTTATTCATATGTCCACCATTGCCCGCTCTGGGGAGAAGGCTGATGTCAAGCTGGCGAATATCATCGTCGTGGCGCTTTTGGGCGCTGCGCTGATCTTCGTCGCCGGTCTTGCCCAGTCGGAAACCCTGCATGACGCCGCCCATGATGTGCGTCACGCGGTCGGATTCCCCTGCCACTGACATGCTGCAAAGACTGTTGACCAGCGCGTTGATCGCTGGCGCTGCTGTGGGGCTGATTGCCGCCCTGTTGCAGCTTGTTTTCGTGCAGCCCGTGCTGCTTCATGCCGAACTTTATGAGGGTGGAGAGCGAACGCATTTCGTTGCCCCGTCCGGGCCTGATCACGGGGCCGAGGCTGACCCGGATGCCACGGCACCTGCGGATCAGGGCCATGCCGCCCCCGTCCCGCAGGATAACGGCAGCGCGGCCGGGGCTCCCGGTATCGGCTTTGACGCGCCGCGTGACGGGCTGTCGATCCTGTTCACGATCATGGTCTATGCGGGTTATGGGTTGATGCTGGTCGCCGCCATGGCATTTGCAGAGAATAACGGCCAAAAGATCACGGCGCGTCAGGGCCTGATCTGGGGTATCGCGGGTTTCGCAGCGGTGCAGATGGCTCCGGCCTTTGGTCTCGCGCCAGGGATGCCGGGTATGGCAGCGGCTGACACCACCACCCGCGCTGTCTGGTGGGTGGCAACGGTGGTCGCCAGCACCATTGGCTTCTGGCTGATTGCTTTCGGAAGGAATTGGGTCGCATTCGCGGCTGCAATCGCGCTGGTGGCCGCTCCCCACCTCATAGGGGCGCCGCAACCGAGTGCTTATGCCGGTCCGACGCCGCCTGAACTTGCCGCGCAATTTGCGGGCCGTGCGATCGGCGTGGGCCTCGTCTCCTGGACCATCCTCGGCCTCTTTGCCGCCTGGCTCTGGAGCCGCAGCCGCGAAGCATAACCCCCGAAGACCCGGACAACCAAAGCCCCGGCGGTTCACTCCGCCGGGGTCTTGCGTTCCATAATATAGATATCCATCAGCCAGCCATGTTCCGCCCGCGCCGCCTCGCGGCGGGCCAGGATACGCGGCCCGGCCTCGGCCAGAGGTCCGGATTCGGTGATCTCATTCGCCATGCCGACAAAGGCGCCCCACCAGATCGTGACCCCCTCGGGCGGCAGGTCCTGAAAGGCGCAGCCGCCATCCAGCATCACCACCACCCGGTCGACACCCGGGGGCCAGCCCTCTTCCCGCAGCCGCCGCCCCGTGGTCACCAGAAACGGCGCCCCAAGCCCGTTCAGCGGAATGCGATGCGCCGCCGCCAGCACCTGGGGCGACATGATCCCCGGCACCACGCTGACCTCAATTCCGCAGAGATCCCCGGAGAGCCGCGCCGCGATCCTGAGTGTGCTGTCGTAAAGCGAGGGGTCACCCCAGACCAGCAAGGCCACCCGCCGTGTCCCGGGATACGCCGCAATCGCCGCCTCCCAGGCCCCGGCGATCTCATCATGCCAGTCATTGACCCGCGACAGATAGCCGGGGTTCGCCGGATCTCGCACCGGCATCTCAAACCCCACGATCTTCACCGCCGGATTGGTAAGCACATCGGCACAGATCGCCCGGCGGAGCCCGGCCAGATCGGCCTTCTCCTCTCCCTTTTCCGGGATCAGGATCAGATCGACCGCATTCAGCGCCTTGACCGCCTGCAGAGTCAGATGATCCGGATTGCCGGTGCCAATGCCGATCAGAACAAGCTCCATCGCCGCGCCTCCTGCTGCCTTTCGGCCCAGAAACCAGTTTGCAGGGTGGAAGGGAACCCTTTCTGCGGCAAGGGCATTGCCCGATACACCAGTTTCCCGTTTACAAAGAGAGCCATGGAACGCCGGATCGCCAATCCTATCCCCGAAAATCCCGCAAGCTGGATCCTTGCCCGGATCCCCGGAACCTTCATGTATTGATATGCGGGGCCTGGCTTCCTGTCCGACTTTCAGGGCGCCAGCGCCACCATGCAGGCCGAGGGCTTCACCACCAGCGCCGCGCTGACCATCGCGGCGCTGGTGATCCATGGACGCTTCGCCTGGTATGGTGCCGGGATGCTGGTGGTCTTCACGCTGGAAACCATCCCGATGCTGCATGCCTGGTGGACTATGGCCGGCGCCGTCGCGATCCAGGAAAAACCGGCAAGCGAGAACCATCTCACCGTCATCGGCGGGCTGATCGCCATCACGATCCCCAGCCATATTACCCGCAGCCGCAAGGCCGGGTGATCCGTATTTCCTCTTGATGAAAATACTCCCGCCGGAGGCATCCGCCGCCAACACAAGGCGCGTCGCTTACCCTTTCAGCTCTTCCGTCACCCTGACCGGCCCGACCGAGCCACGCAGCTTGGCGCGGTAGATCACCACGCCCTCGACCACCCGCATCACATAGGTCCGCGTCTCGCCGATCGGGATCATCTCGACCCAGTCGACCACATCCACCCCGGGCAGGCGCGGATCGCCCAGCTCGCCGATCCAGCGCCGGGGGCGCCCCGGCCCGGCATTATAGCCCGAGGCGATCAGCGCAATCGACGGCCCGAATTCCTCGACCATCTTCGCCAGATAGGCCGATCCCACCTGGGTGTTGAACGACGGCTCATAAAGCTTTGAAAGCGCGTATTCGAGGCCAAGCCCCTTCGCCATCCGCTCGGCGGTCTCGGGCAGCACCTGCATCAGCCCGCGCGCATTGGCGCCCGAGCGCGCCATCGGCTCGAATTCGCTTTCACGGCGCGCAATCGCCAGCGCCAGCGCCCGGCTGACATGCAATCCGTCCGGAACCAGATCGGGGACCGGGTAATAGGTCCGCGGCAGGATCGCACCGCGTTCTGCCGCCTGTTTTGCCAGCACCAGCGCGATATGCGGCTGCCCCATCTCCAGCGCCATATCCGCCAGCTGCGCCACGCCCTGGACATCCTGCCCCTCGGCGAGGTGCAACAGGAACCGCTTGCCCTCGACCCGGTTGTCCGCAGCCAGCAAAAGCCGCCCCATCGCCAGAACCGAAGATCCGGCAAAGGAGGATTGCTGCCAGCCGGCAGCCGGGCTGTTGTTCAGAAGCGCCGGGTCCAGCGAGAGGCCCAGCTTCTCCGCCGACAGCAGCCCGTAATAGGCGGTCTGATGCTGCGCCGCGCGCTGGAAATACGCCTTCGCGCTGTCGCCGCGCCCGGCCGCCTCATCGGCGCGGCCCTGCCAGTAATCGGCCCGCGCCACCGAGATCGCGGTGGAAACACCGGCCCGCAGATGCGCGAAATGCTTCAGCGCAGTGTCGGGATCATTCAGCTGCCTGAGCGCGATAAACCCCGCCAGAAATTCCAGATCGGCATAAGCGCTGCCCGATGTCATCCCATGCCGCGCCGCAACGCGATAAGCATCCTGCGCACGCCCCTGCCGCATCAGCCAGCGCGCCAGCAGCGCGCGCCTCTGGGCCCATTCCTCGGGCCGCCCCAGGTTTTCCGGCGCCACCGAGAGGATCAGCTCGGCCGCCTCGGGGTAAAGATCACGCTTCATCCGCCACAGGAAGCGTTCATAAGCCAGACCCGGATCGGATTTCAGCGCCTCGGGGACAGCGGTGACCAGGGTATCGACCCCGGCCTGGCCCGCGCGCAAGGCGAGCCGGGCCTCGGCCAGTTTGCGCTTTGCCTCGGGCACCCGGGGCAACATGCGCAAAGCCTCTGCCCGGCGCCCCTCCCAGAGCAGGTTTTCAAGGCGCAGCTCATTCACCATCGCCACCGCCTCCGGCATCAGAAGCTGCAGCTCGGCCTCCTGATCGGCGGTCAGCGAGAGTTCAGCCCAGGCGCGCATCGCCTCGGTCTCGGCCATGCCGATCTGGCCAAGCGCCTTATGGGCGCGAACCAGCGCCACCGCGCCCGGGCCGGTGCGCGGCGGAGACTGGCGGAAATATTCCACCACCCGCGAGGGCGTCTCGGAGCGGGCCACCGCCTCTTCGCCCTTCTGGCGCAAAAGCGCGAGGCCGGGCCAGTCGCTGCGGCGGGCAAGGAAATCCTCGTAATCGCTCAGCCGCCCCTCTCCGTCGCGCAGCTGGCTCCAGAGCACGAAATCCCTGCCCGGACCGGCAGGGGCTGCAGCCAGCGCGGCGGCCCAGTCTTTCTGGCGCACAAGCTCCAGCGCGGCGCGCATCTCCTGCACCTGATCGGCGCGGGAGGTGGTGGGGAAAATCAGGGTCAGGACAAGGGCAAGGCGGATGAGAAGGGTCATGGCGGCGACTCTGCCAAAGCGACCGGACCGCCACAAGCCACGATCCTGTCAGAAGGTGTCATCGCCGCATGCGGCGCTTGGCAAGGGGCTTTTGCAAGAGTAAGGAAAGCCCGTTGCAGCCAGGGGCGAAGGGCCCCCAGATGAGGAGACGCGTGCCATGATCCAGGGGTCGATTCCCGCTTTGGTGACGCCGTTCAAGGACGGCGCGGTGGATATGGGCACGCTCAGGAAACTTGTCGACTGGCAGATCGCCGAGGGCTCGACCGGGCTGGTGCCGGTGGGGACCACCGGCGAAAGCCCGACGCTGAGCCATGAAGAGCATGAGGCCGTAGTCGAGGCGGTGGTGAAATTCGCCGCCGGTCGGGTGCCGGTGATTGCCGGGGCGGGCTCGAACAACACGGTCGAGGGCATCCGGCTGATCCGGCATGCCGAGCGCGTCGGCGCCGATGCGGCGCTGGTGGTGACGCCCTATTACAACAAGCCGAACCAGGCCGGGCTGATCGCGCATTACAAGGCGCTGCACGAGGCCTGCACTTTACCGATCATCATCTACAATATCCCGGGCCGCTCGGTGGTCGATATGTCGCCTGCGACCATGGGCGAACTGGCGAAACTGCCGCGCATCGTGGGCGTGAAGGATGCAACCGGCAATATCGGCAAGGTCAGCCAGCAGCGCGAGACCTGCGGCGCGGATTTCATCCAGCTTTCCGGCAATGACGATACGGCACTGGCGTTCAACGCGCATGGCGGCCGGGGTGCGATCTCGGTGACCGCCAATGTGGCGCCGAAGCTCTGCGCAGAATTCCAGGCCGCGACGTTGCGCGGTGATTACGCCACGGCGCTGGACTACCAGGACCGGCTTTTCCCGTTGCATGAAGCGATCTTTATCGAGCCGGGGCTGGTCGGCGCGAAATATGCGCTTTCGCTGCTGGGCCGTTGCAGCGAAGAGGTCCGTCTGCCGCTGGTCGGCCTCGCCGATGAGACGAAGGCAAAGATCCGCGCGGCCATGATCCATGCCGGGCTTATCAACCAGCGCCCGGTTCCTGAACAGGAACCGGCCCGGAGTTTTTGAAAACTCCGGAGGCGCGCGGCATGGCTGAGGGCATTTCGCCGAATTTGCGTGGTGCGGCGCTGATGACGGCGGCCATGGCGGGCTTTGCGGTCGAGGATCTCTTTATCCGCAAGGCCTCGGCCCATGTGCCGGTGGGGCAGGTCATGGCGATGATGGGCTTTGGCGGCGCCTGTATCTTCGCGCTGCTGGCCCTGGCGGCGCGTGAGCCGGTTTTCCCCCGGGTCTTTCTGTCCCGGGCGATGCTGGTGCGCTCGGGATTCGAGATCGCCGGGCGGCTTTTCTACAGCCTCGCCATCGCGCTGACCGCCATGTCCACCACGGTTGCCATTTTGCAGGCGACGCCGCTTGTCGTGCTGGCCGGGGCGGCGCTGATCTTTGGCGAAAAGGTCGGCTGGCGGCGCTGGACGGCGGTGGCGGTTGGCTTCCTTGGAGTGATGATCGTGCTGCGTCCCGGGCTTGACGGTTTCTCGGTCATGTCGCTGCTGGCGGTTGCCGGTATGGCGGGCTTTGCCGGGCGCGACCTTGCCACCCGCGCCGCGCCGAAGACCATGTCGAACCGTCAGCTGGGTATTCTTGGCTTTTCAATGTTGGGGACTGCCGGGCTGATCGTGCTTGGCTTTACCGGCGGCGCGCATTGGCCGGATGCCACCGGCGCCGGCCTGATCCTCGGCGCCACAGCTTTCGGCCTGGTCGGCTATAACTTCCTGACCTCTGCGATGCGGACGGGCGAAGTCGCGGCGGTCACCCCGTTCCGCTATACCCGTCTTGTCTTTGCAATGATCCTTGCGATGATTTTCCTGAACGAGATGCCCGACCGTCTGACGCTGACAGGCAGCGCCATCATCGTGGCAAGCGGGCTTTATACCCTGACCCGCGCGCGTAAACGCGCCATTCCGGGCTGAAAGCGCCGCGCGCGCGAGGGCCTTTACTCAGAGGGGCGCCTTTACTCAGGCCCTTCCATCCCCTATCTCTGCGCGATCATGCAGAAGAAACACGATCCCAATTCCAAACTCATCGCCGAAAACCGCCGGGCGCGGTTCGATTACCATATCGAAAGCGACCTTGAGGCCGGGGTCATCCTGCAGGGATCCGAGGTCAAAAGCCTGCGCCAGGGTGGATCGAACATCGCCGACAGCTATGCTTCGGTCGAAGGGGGCGAGCTCTGGCTGATCAACGGCTATATCGCACCTTACCGGCAGTCGAATGCCTGGGACAGCCATGAAGAGCGCCGCCGCCGCAAGCTGCTGGTCTCGAAGAAAGAGCTCTCGCGGCTCTGGAATGCGACAAAGCGCGAGGGGATGACCATCGTACCCTTGCGGATGTATTTCAACGAACGCGGCATGGTGAAGATCGCGCTCGGCGTGGCAAAGGGCAAGAACAATGCCGACAAACGCGAAACCAGCGCGAAACGCGACTGGGAGCGTCAGAAATCCCGCATTATGAAACAGGGTCACCAGGGCTGATCTGGTATTTTCATCCCTGCTTCATACAGTATTTGCCATGATGGGAAGGATAGGGCAGCATTCCCCCTGCCCGGCGCGCAAAAAATAAGCCAGTTTGCCGGGTGCAAGGCCGGAACATACCGGTCCTTTAGAGGGATGCTTCTCAATGGAAATGATCATTCAACTGATCGCTGGGCTTATCGGCGGCAATGCTGCGGGCTCGGCCCTGAAAAACCTGAACATGGGTCCGATCCTGAACTCGGTTGTCGGTCTGCTTGGCGGGCTTGGCGGCGGGCAGATCCTGTCCATGCTGGGCATGGGTGGTGCAGGCGAGGCGGCTGCAGCGGCGTCGAACCTTGATATTTCTGCGATCCTCCAGAGCGTGGTCGGCGGCGGTGCCGGTGGCGGCATTCTGGTCGCCATTGTCGGCGCGATCAAGAAAGCTCTGGTGAAGTAAGAGGCGACGCCCGGGCCGGGCCACCGGATCGGGCAGCCCTGCGGGGTTCGGTTTCGGATGATGATCCTGTCCGGAGGAGACTCCGGGCAGGATTTCTGTCTTTTACGGGCAAAGCGGCGCTGGCCGGGCAATGGCGCCTGCTTGCGGGCTTGCACGCGCATACAGGCGGGCTATAGGACGGTGACCGCAGCGGAACCGCAGGTGCCGCTCACCCTGAACCGCCCCCTTTGTTCCGAGGCCGCCATGTCGCTGACCCCCGCCCCGAAGGATGATCCGCAAACCCTCGTCTCGACGGAATGGCTTGCCAGCCATCTGAAGGATCCCGATCTGAGGATCCTTGATGCCAGCTGGTTCCTGCCCGGAACCGATCGCGATGCGAAGGCGGAATATGAGGCGGCGCATATCCAGGGCGCGCGGTTCTTCGATCTGGAAGAGATTTCCGATCACCGCTCGAACCTGCCGCATATGGCTCCCCCGGTCGAGAAATTCATGTCCCGGATGCGGGCTATGGGGGTTGGTGACGGGCATCAGGTGGTGATCTACGATTCGACCGGCCTCTTTTCGGCGCCGCGCATCTGGTGGACCTTCCGGCTGATGGGCAAGAATGATGTGGCTGTGCTGGATGGTGGCCTGCCGAAATGGCTGGCCGAGGGCCGCGAGACCGAAGACCTCGCTCCGGTGGTGCGCGACCGTCATATGACCACGGCGCGCCAGAACCAGCTGGTGAAAGACGTGACCCAGGTGGCCCATGCGGCGAAACTGAAACAGGCGGTGGTGGTCGATGCCCGCCCCCCCGCGCGTTTTGCGGGCGAGGCCGCCGAGCCGCGGCCCGGCCTGCGTGCCGGCCATATTCCGGGCGCGCGCAATCTGCCCTGGCAATCGGTGCTGAACCAGGACGGCACCATGAAAGACCCCGCCGTTTTGCGGATGATTTTCCAGGAGGCGGGGGTGGATCTGACGCAACCGCTGATCACGACCTGCGGCTCGGGGGTCTCTGCCGCGATCCTGGCGCTGGCGCTGGAGCGGATCGGGCACCGGAACTGGGCGCTCTATGACGGTTCCTGGGCCGAATGGGGCATGTATGAGGATTTGCCGGTCGAGACGGGCCCAGCTGCGTAGGCAGACCCGCCGGGACGGGCGCAATGGGGCCTGGGATGGCCCGATGATGTGAGGAAGACATGCTTGAGGCTTTGACCCAGCAGCCGCAGGACAAGATCCTGCAACTGATCGCGATGTTCCGCGAGGACAAGCGGGATGGCAAGATCGACCTTGGCGTCGGTGTCTATAAGGACCCGACCGGCCTGACCCCGGTGATGCGGGCGGTGAAAGCGGCCGAAAAGAAGATCTGGGAGGCCGAGACCACCAAGACCTATACCGCCCTTGCCGGCGAGCCTGCCTATAATACGGCGATTGTCTCGCTGATCCTGGGTGAGGGTTACGGCGAGCGCGCCGCCTCGGTCTCGACCCCGGGCGGCACCGGCGCGCTGCGCCAGGGGTTTGAACTGGTGCGGCTTGCCAATCCGGGGGCGAAGGTGTGGCTTTCCGCGCCGACCTGGCCGAACCATCCCTCGATCGTGAAATTCCTCGGCATGGCGATGGCGGAGTACCGCTATTTCGACGTGAAGAGCTCGGGGCTGGATTTCGCCGGTCTGATCGAGGATCTGGGCCGCGTCGCCGAGGGCGATGTCGTGTTGCTGCATGGCTGCTGCCACAATCCGACCGGAGCGAACCTGTCATCTGCAGAATGGGATGAGGTGATTGCGGTTCTGAAAGCGCGCAAGGCGGTGCCGCTGGTCGATCTGGCCTATCAGGGCTTTGGCGACGGGCTGGATGCCGATGCGGAAGCCACCCGCAAAGTTGCGGCGGCTTTTGACGAGATGCTGATCGCTGCCTCGTGCTCGAAGAATTTCGGTATCTATCGCGAGCGGACCGGCGTGCTGATCGCGCTGACCTCGCCCGAGCGCAAAGCGGTGGTGCAGGGCAATCTGAACTTCCTGAACCGGCAGAATTTCAGCTTCCCGCCGGATCATGGCGCGCGGATCGTGACGACCATTCTGGAAGACGCCGCCCTGACCGCCGACTGGAAGGCCGAACTGGAAGAGGTGCGCCTCAACATGCTGGGCCTGCGGGTGCAGCTGGCGGAAGAACTGCGCCGCGCGACCAATTCGGATAGGTTTGATTTCGTGGCGGATCACCGCGGCATGTTCTCGCGCCTTGGGCTGAGCGAGGCGCAGGTGAACCGACTGCGTGAGGAATTCGGTGTCTATATGGTCGGCGATTCGCGGATCAATATTGCCGGGCTGAACAAGGATACCGTGCCGGTTCTGGCGCGGGCGATTGCTTCGGTGCTGTAAGCCGGTTGGCAGATGTGTGAAGGGCGGGAGCTTTCTCCCGCCCTTTTGCGTTTGGCTGATGGTGTGGTGGGGGTTTCACACCCCCACACCCCCGTGGAGTATTTTTCTCAAGAGGAAGAGGCCGGGCGGTCTGGTCAGTTCATCCCCATGGCTTCGCGGATGGCGCGGTCGATTTCTTCCTGGTTCTGCGAGGAGGGCGTGCCCTGCTGGACCGAGCCGCCATCATAGGTCGGGGCGTTGGAGCCGTCGAAATAAGGCACTTCCTCTGGCAGGATCGGGCGCTCGACACCACCGATATCGGGAGAGGGGCCCAGTGCGCCGCCGTTTTGCACGGTGTTTTGCGGGATCTCTTTCGGCAGCGGCATCGGCGGCACGCCTTCGTTGATCCTGACCATCACCTCGCGCCAGATATCGGCTGGTAACCCGCCGCCGGTCACCCCGGCCAGCGGGCGGTTGTCGTCATAGCCGAGCCAGACGCCGACCACATAATCCGAGGTGAAGCCGACAAACCAGGCGTCGCGGGCGGAGTTCGTCGTGCCGGTCTTGCCGGCGGCCTCACGGTCGGGCAGGCGGGCGCGGGTGCCGGTGCCGGAATTGATCACCTCGGTCATCATATAGATCAGCGCATGGGCTGCGGTTTCCGAGATCACCCGCTCGCCAATGCCGCCGCCCTGGCCGAACAGCTCGTCATTCTCGCCCCGGAGTTTCAGGGCGCGTAAGCCATAGGGCGTCACCGAGGAGCCGCCGTTCAGGATGCCGGCATAGGCGCCGGTCATCTCGATCAGGGTCGACTCGCTTGCACCAAGCGCCAGCGCCGGGCCGTCGGCCATTTTCGACGCCACGCCGAATTCCGACGCCACCTGTTTCACCAGATCGCGCCCGACCAGTTCAGAGATCTTCACCGCCGGGATATTGCGGCTTTCCTTCAGCGCCTGGACGAGTGTGATCATGCCCTTGAACTGATCGTCGTAATTCTTGGGGCTATAGGGGCCGGAGCCTGGAACGTTGATCGTATAGGGGCTGTCATCGACGTAATCGAGCGGGCTGTAACCCAGATCCAGCGCCACCGCATAAACGAAGGGCTTGAAGGCGGACCCGGTCTGACGCAGCGCCTGGGTTGCGCGGTTGAAATCGCCCGCGCGCGGGATCGCCCGCCCGCCAACCATCGCGCGCACCGCGCCGTCCGAGCTCATCACCACAATTGCGGCCTGGGCAGAGGAGCCGTCTTTCGCCTTGGTGTCAAAGACGTATTTCAGCGCCTCTTCGGCCTTGCGCTGCAACTCCTGGTCCAGCGTCGTCTCGATCACCACATCCTCGGTGGTGTCGCGGGCGAGATAACCCGGCGTGGTCTCCATCACCCAATCGGCGAAATAGCCGCCGGATTTCTGCCGCGCGGCCTCGGTCGGCGCGGCAGGGTTGGCGCGGGCCTCGTCAGCCTCGGCTTTGGTCAGGTAACCCTGTTCCTCCATCAGCCCGATCACCACATTGGCGCGGTTTTGCGAGCGTTCGAGGTTGTTCGTTGGCGCCAGCGCCGAGGGGGCCTGCAACAGGCCAGCCAGCATCGCCGCTTCGGCCGGGGTCACTTCGGAGGCGGATTTGCCGAAATAGCGCTGCGCCGCAGCCTCGAATCCACGCGCGCCGGCACCCAGATAGGCGCGGTTCATATAGATCGAGAGGATGTCTTTCTTGGAGTATTTCAGCTCCATCGCGATGGCATAGGGCACTTCTTTCAGCTTGCGCTTGATGCCGCCGCCCCGGCAATCTGCCTCATAAGCGGTCTCGGTCTTCCATTGCGCCGGATCGAAGGGCACGCCAAGGCACAGGAGTTTCGCCACCTGCTGCGTGATGGTCGAGCCGCCATTGCCCTGAAACGCGCCGCGCCCTTCGGCGAGGTTGATGCGGATCGCGCTGGCGATACCCCGGGGCGAAACGCCGAGATGCCAGTAGAAACGTTTATCCTCGGTCGCGACGATGGCGTTGAGGAGATGCGGTGAGACCGTATCGGCAGTGATCTGGCCGCCAAACATCTCGCCGCGCCAGGCGAAGGTCTTGCCGTCGCGGTCAAGCATGGTGACCGAGCCGCGCGCGCGACCGTCAAGCAGTGCATCAAGCGGTGGCAGCTGGCTGTAAAAATAGGCCACGACCGCGCCGACGACCAGCGCCCCCACGGCGGTGACGCGCCACAGGACGCCCCAGATCATCCGCCAGAAGAACAGGATCGTGCCAAGGACAAAGCCGTGTTTGCGCCGGGTGCGGGTGGGTTTCCGGGGCTGTTTGGGCGCCGGTTTACGCGGGGCCGGCTTTTGCGGCGGCCTGCCGCCACCGCCACCACCATTTCCACCCCGTCCCGCCCCACCGGAGCCACCCGAGGATGCCCCTCCGGAAGAACGGGGGGGATATCGTCTGTCTGCCACCAGAGGGCTTTTGCCCCCGCCACTCGTCGCCATATGCCTGCTGCCCGCCTCGAAGCGTGTTCTTTCTGAATCTGGCGGAGAATAGCGGGTTCGGCCGGCTTTGCGAAGGGCAGGTGGAGACGATTCGAATCCATCCGCTGATTAAAAATCAGGCATATGCCTTGATTAGTGCAAAAAATTTGCAACTGCACCGCAAAGCACCCGTTCAGAACACGCCGTTTTCTTGTGCTGCACCTGCAAAACGCCGCCTTCTTTCGCTCAGAGGCCCGCTCGCCCCGGGCTTGCTCTCAGGAAGGGGACAGATGTGAAACTCATCATTGCTGCACTGAAACCGTTCAAGCTTGACGAGGTTCGCGAGGCGCTGACCACGATCGGCGTGCGCGGAATGATGGTTACCGAGATCAAAGGGTTCGGCCTGCAATCAGGTCATACCGAAATCTATCGTGGCGCCGAATATGCGGTGAATTTCGTGCCGAAGGTCCGGCTGGAAATCGTCGTGGCCGATGCGCTGGCCGAACAGGTGGTCGAGACCATCGCGAAGACCGCGAAGACCGACAAGATCGGCGACGGCAAAATCTTTGTGCTCGATGTCGAACAGGCCGTGCGGGTGCGCACCGGCGAGACCGGCGACGACGCGATCTGAACAGGGACCCGAGGGAATTAGGGGAAATCAGTAAAAATGAACAAACTCGTCAAATATACCGGTCTTGCGGCGGCATTGTCGCTTGTGGCCGGCCTGCCCGCCCTGGCTCAGGAAGCCACCGAGGCGGCAGCGGAAGCGGTTGTCGAAGTGGCCGAGGCCGCACCGACCCTTGATACCGGTGACACCGCCTGGATGATGGTTTCGACCGTCATCGTGCTCTTTATGATCTTCCCGGGGATCGCGCTGTTCTATGGCGGTCTTGTCCGCACCAAGAACATGCTTTCCGTGCTGATGCAGACCACCACCATCGCCGCGCTGATGATGGTCGCCTATGTGGTCTACGGGTATTCCTTTGCCTTTGGCGGTGCCGAGGGCCCCTATTTCGGCGGTTTCAGCAAACTCTTCCTCGCCGGTGTGGGGCCGGAGAGCCTTTCGGGCACCATCCCGGAATATGTCTTCATCGCGTTCCAGATGACCTTCGCCTCAATCACCCCGGTGCTGATCATCGGCGCCTTTGCCGAGCGGATCAAATTCTCGGCGGCGCTTCTGTTCTCGCTGCTGTGGGTCACCGTGGTCTATTACCCGGTCGCGCATATGGCATGGGACCCGAATGGTCTCTTCTTCGGCTGGGAAGTGTTTGACTTTGCAGGCGGCACGGTTGTTCACATCAATGCCGGTATCGCGGCCCTGGTTGGCGCGATCTGCGTTGGAAAACGCGTCGGCTATGGCAAAGAGAACATGCAGCCCCACTCGCTGACGCTGACCATGGTTGGCGCCTCGATCCTCTTCGTTGGCTGGTTCGGGTTCAATGTCGGCTCGGCTCTGGGTGCCGGCCCGCTGGCAGGCCTCGCGATGATCAACACCTTCACCGCAACCGCCGGCGGCATTCTCGGCTGGGTTCTGGTTGAAGCACTGCTGCGCGGCAAGGCCTCGATGCTGGGCGGTGTCTCGGGCATGATTGCGGGCCTCGTCGCCATCACCCCGGCCGCCGGAGCGGTCGGCCCGATCGGCGCGATCTTCCTCGGCGCAATCGCTTCGGCTGCGGCTTACTACTTCGTCGCCGTCGTGAAGGTGAAACTGGGCTATGATGACAGCCTCGATGTCTTCGGCATCCACGGCATCGGCGGCATCGTCGGCGCGGTCGGCGCAGGCATCTTCGCAGCCCCGTCGCTGGGCGGTCAGGGCTATCCGGCCGAGCGCGGCATGGCAGAGCAGGTCTACTACCAGATTGCTGCGGTCGGGATCACCATCATCTACTGCGCGGTGCTGTCCTTTGTCCTTTACAAGGTGGTCGGCGCCGTGACCGGTGGTCTGCGCGTCAAGGAAGAAGCCGAGCGGGAAGGCCTCGACCTCACCTCGCATGGCGAGCGCGCCTATCACTACTGATCAGACGGTGCGGGGCCGCGCGGCCCCGTACTGCCCCGGAAGACAAAGCCCGCCGGATTGGATCCGGCGGGCTTTTCTCTGGGTTAAGCGTGGTGATCGCCGCAGCTGCGGATCGCTCCGCGGGGAGTATTTTCGTCAAGAGGAAGACGGCATTTCCTCTTGACCCAAATACTCCCGCCGGAGGCTTCCCCGGCTGGTCGCAAGCGGGGCTCAGGCCCTTTGCAGATCCTGCACCAGCGCATCGACATCGCCTTTGCGCTTATCAAGCATCGCGCCAATCTCGGTGCGTTCCGAGGCGAGCATGTTCACACCCTCGATGATGATATTGAAGAACAGGTTCTTGCCGCTTTTGTTCGAGACATGCCAGCGCACCTCGAAGGGGCTTTCGCCTTTCAGATAGGCGGTCGAGATCACCTCGAAATAGCTTTTTACCGGCCGGGCGCCGGTCACCTCGATCCGCCCGCCGATGAATTCGCGGAAGCGGCGGCCATATTTACGGCTGACATAGCCCTGATAGGCCGTGGTGAAGGACTGGAGCTGCGCCTTGGAGGCCGTCTTCGCCGCCGGGCCAAGCGCCGAGCGCGCGATTTGCGGCACATCCGCATAGGTCGCGAAGAGCTTCTCAAAGGCGGGATACATCTGGGCCTCGGAGCGGCCCGAATTGATGATCGCGTTGATATCAGCCACTGCCTTGTCGATCAGCGCCCGTGCCTCGGCATCAGACAGCGCGAAAGCGGGCATGGCACCCAGGGCTGCGGCAGCCGCAAGCCCGGTTCCGAGAAAGTGGCGGCGCGAAAGGCCGGAAACAAAAGTACCAGACATGTCAGTCCTCGCAGCGTCAATCCGCATAGGGATCAATGAAATCTTCCTCATAGGGGTCGATGAAGTCACCATCTTCCCCGCCCGTGCCACCCTTCGCTTTCGCGATCTCATGCCGCCGGTTCTGCAGGTAAAGCAGCCGGAGCTGGGCATAGCTGTCAGCGCTGTCATATAGGATCGAATCGATCGTATCGGAATAGCGGTAGCGATCATTCAATCGTGACAGGCCCTCAATCGCCAGGGTCGCATCCGCATCATTGCCGTCGAAGACATTGTTCAGCGGGTTCATCGCGAGATCGACCACAAGCCCGACCGTGTCGCGCGCGGTCGAGGGCCCTTCGATGGGCAGCTCGACATAGGGGCCTTCGCCGACACCCCAGACGGCGAGCGTCTGGCCGAAATCGGCATCCGTCTTCGGCATGCCCAGCACCGAGGCCACATCGAACAGCCCGCCGATCCCCGCAGTCGCATTCACCGCAAGGCGCAGCGTGTTGGTGGTGGCCTCGCCGATCCGGGCCTGCAGCACCTGATTCACCACCACGCCCGGCAGATCCAGCGTATCCGCCACATTGGAAACCCCCTGGCGCACCGGCCCCGGCACCACCGTGCCATAGGCTTTCGAGGCCGGCCGCACGATTACCGTATCAAGCCCCTTATTCACCGCGTGAACACCGCGATTCACCGGCTCAAGCGGGTCACTGACGCCATCGGCCGAGGGCGCCTGGGCGCAGGCGCTCAATGCGCTCAGCCCGAGGGCGAGCAGAATGGGGCGGGGCGCAAAGGGAAAAGGCGGGCAGGTTGCGGTCATCAACAGGATCTCGGGGCGGCATATGACGGGTGGCCGGGGCCACAAAACACGGGCAAGATTGCAGGCATATTGCGTCAGAGGCTTACGGTGTGGCAAAGCTCAAGACAACGGACATTCGTGCGACGCGGCCCGGGGCGGCAGGCTTCGGCCAAAATCCGGGCGTTTACTGAGAGATTTTTGTGACATCTGGAGAATTGCATTGGCCAAAGACAGCACGCAATCCGGGCTGAGTGAGCTTGCCTCGGTCCGGTCGCTCTCGCGGGGGGCGTTGCTGGCGGCATTCCTCTTCTCGGTCTTTGCCAATCTGCTGATGCTGACCTCGCCGCTTTACATGCTGCAGATTGTCCCCCGGGGCGATGATCGCGGGCTCGATCCTGCTTGGCCGCGCATTGCAGCCGATCGAGCAGACCATCGGGCAATGGCCGATGCTGGCCAGAACCCGGGCGGCGCGGGACCGGCTGGCGAAGCTTCTCTCGGATGTGCCGCGCGAGGTGCCCCGCACCGCATTGCCGCGCCCGACCGGCCGGATCGAGGTCGCAGGGCTTGCGGTGCTGCCGCCCGGCGATACCCGCCCCGTGTTGCGCGGTGTGTCCTTCCGGGTGGATCCGGGCCAGGCCATCGGGGTGATCGGGCTGTCGGGATCGGGGAAATCTTCTCTGGCGCGGGCGCTTTGCGGGGTCTGGCCGGCGGCGGCGGGGACGGTCCGGCTGGATGGCGCGACGCTGGATCAATACGATCCGGACGTGCTGGGCAGCTATATCGGCTATCTGCCGCAGCGCGTGACCCTGTTCGATGGCACTATCGCCGAGAATATCTCGCGGCTTGATGAGAAGGCCGATCCGGAAAAGATCGTCGAGGCGGCGAAGAAAGCGGCGGTGCATGATCTGATCCTGCATCTGCCCAAGGGCTATGACACGCCGGTGACCAGCATGGGCGGCCAGCTTTCGGGCGGGCAGATCCAGCGGATCGGACTTGCCCGGGCGTTTTACGGCAATCCGGTAATGCTGGTGCTGGATGAGCCGAACTCCAATCTCGACAATGACGGCTCGCTGGCCCTGAACCAGGCGATCCGCCAGGCCAAAGCCGATGGCTGCGCGGTGTTCATCATGGCGCACCGGCCGGCGGCGATCCAGGAATGCGAGCTCCTGATGCTGATGAAAGACGGAATGGTGCAGAATTTCGGCCCGCGTGACCAGGTGCTGCGCGAGGCGGTCAAGAATGCCGGAGATATCGCGCGGCCGATCCAGGGCGTGCAAAGCCCCGCCAGCCAGGGAGGCGTGCAATGAGCGGGCCTGCTTCCGATACCGGCCTGAGCCAATGGTCGATGCGCGGCCCGATGATCATCGGCTTTCTGGCACTTTTCGCGCTGATCGGCGGTTTTGGCGTCTGGGGCGCGATGGCCAGCCTTTCGGGCGCCATCGTGGCCGTCGGCCAGATCGAGGTCGAACAGAACCGCCAGGTCATCCAGCATCCTGATGGCGGTGTGGTGGCCGCAATCGAGGTGATCGAGGGTCAGAAGGTCGAGGCCGGCGATGTGCTGATCCGGCTGGACGGCACGCTGTTGCATTCGGAACTGGCGATTGTCGAAGGCCAGCTTTCCGAGGTGATCTCGCAACGGGTGCGGCTTGAGGCCGAGCGTGACAATGTCGCCGAACTGGCATTCCCCGAAGACTTGCTGGCCGAGGCTGAAATCCGCCCCGAGGTACAGGGCCAGATCGACGGCCAGATCAGCCTGTTCGAGGCGCGGCGTGCGACCTCGGCGAAAGAGGCGGAACAGCTGATCCGCCAGATCGACCAGATCAATGCGCGGATCACCGGGATTGATGCGCAATCCGAGGCGATCCGTATCCAGCTGGATCTGATCCGCCAGGAGCTGACCAGCCAGAAGAGCCTCCTGGAACGCGGGCTGACCCAGGCGGCTTCGGTGCTGGCGTTGCAGCGCGAAGAGGCGCGGCTTCTGGGCCAGACGGGTGACCTGATCTCCACCCGCGCCCAGGCCGAGGAACGCATCACCGAGATCAATGTGGTGATCGGCAGCATCGACATCCGCCGCCGCGAGGAAGCGACCGACCGGCTGCGCGAGATTGCGCCGATGGAGCTGGAACTGGCCGAGCGCCGCCGCGCATTGCGCGAACAGGTGGCGCGGCTGGATATCCGCACTCCGGTGGCCGGGATTGTGCTGGGGCTTGGTGTGACCACGCCCCGCGCCGTGATCCGCCCCGCAGATCCGCTGCTTTATATCGTGCCGCAGGACCGGCCGCTGGTGATTGCGGCCCAGGTCTCCCCCATCGACATTGACCAGCTGCATGTCGGCCAGGCGGTGGAACTGGTCTTCTCGGCCTTTTCCTCGCGCACCACGCCGCATCTTCAGGGCAAGGTGACGGTGGTATCGGCGGATGCCTTCAGTGATCAGGCGACCCAAGCCAGCTACTACCGGGTCGAGATCGTGCCGGACGAGGGCGAGATCGACAAGCTTGAAGGGTTGCAACTGATGCCCGGGATGCCGGTCGAAGCCTTTATCCAGACCGATGCCCGCACCCCGATCGGCTATCTGGTGAAACCCTTCATGGACTATTTCAACCGCGCTTTCCGCGAGAGCTGAGCCGGAGTTTTGCAAAACTCCGGCACGATTTCTTGCAAGAAATCGTTTGCGGTGCCCTGCTTGTCGCCCGGGCGGGCTGCGGCTAGGCTCTGCTGCGAAACCCATCAGCGGAGAATCCCATGTCCATCGAAGCCCGTCTGAAAGCGCTCGGCGTCACCCTTCCCGAGGCGCCGGCCCCGGTCGCGAACTATGTGGGATTCGTGCAAAGCGGCACTCTGGTCTATGTTTCCGGCCAGATCAGTGCAGACGAAAACGGCCCGATCAAAGGCAAGCTGGGCTCTGACCTCTCGGTAGAACAGGGCGCCAATGCCGCGCGGCGTTGCGCGATCTCGCTCCTGTCCCAGGCTAAAGCCGCCTGCGGCGGTGATCTGAACCGCATCATCCGGCTGGTCAAACTGACCGGGTTCGTCAATTCCACTCCCGATTTCACCGACCAGCCCAAGGTGATCAACGGCGCCTCCGACTTCATGGTCGAGGTGCTGGGCGATAAAGGCCGCCACGCCCGCGCTGCCGTATCGTCGAACTCGCTGCCGCTTGGCGTTGCGGTGGAAATCGACGCGATTTTCGAGATCGCCTGATCATGCGGATCCCCCTGCCGGCCTCGTTCCTGCATCTGCCCGTCGCCCATCGCGCGCTGCATGATCGTGGCAGGGGGGTCATCGAGAATTCTCCGGCCGCGATCCGGGCCGCCATTCGTGCCGGCTATGCTATTGAGGTCGACCTGCAGCTGTCGCAGGACGGTGTGGCGATGGTCTTTCACGATGAGGGTCTCGACCGTCTGACCGCTGAGACCGGCCCGGTAAATGCACGCACAGCCGAAGAGCTGGGCCGGATCATCCTGAAAGACGGTGAGGACCCCATTCCCACCCTCGCCCAGGTGCTGGATCTCGTCGCCGGCCAGGTGCCGCTGCTGATCGAGCTGAAGGACCAGAGCCTGACCATGTCCGACACCGATGGCAGGCTGGAGGCCGAAACTGCCCGCCTGCTGGCCGATTATCGGGGCGATGTGGCGGTGATGTCCTTCAACCCGCATTCCATCGCCCATATGGCCCGGCTCGCGCCCGAGGTTCCGCGCGGGATCACCACATCGGCCTATGACCCTGATGACTGGGCGCCGCTGGACCGGGCCACCTGCGACCGCCTGCGCGACATTCCGGATTACGACTGTACAGGCGCCTCTTTCATCAGCCATGAGGCCGCCGATCTTGCCCGCCCGCGTGTGGCCGCGCTGAAGGGGCAGGGCGCAGCGATCCTGTGCTGGACGATCCGCTCGCCCGGGGCCGAGGCAAAGGCCCGCACCATCGCGCAGAATGTGACCTTTGAATCCTATCTCGCGGTGATCCCGGCTTGACCCAAAGGCATCCCGCCCCATCTTAACCGCAGGAAGACCCCGCCCCGGAACAGGATCGCGATGGCCGATATCACCCTCGCTGACAGTCTGGCCGAAATCCCTGCCGCCCTCTGGGATGCGATTGCCGCGCCGGAACAGGCCCGGGGCCGCCCCATCGACCCGTTCACCACCCATCGCTTTTTGCTGGCGCTGGAGGTCTCCGGTTCGACCGGCGGCAAGACCGGCTGGCTGCCGAAGCCCCTGATCCTCTCGGAGGGCGGCCGCCCCGCCGCGCTGATGCCGCTCTGGCTCAAGACCCACAGCCAGGGCGAATATATCTTCGACCATGGCTGGGCCGAGGCTTATGAGCGCGCCGGCGGCCGCTATTACCCGAAACTCCAGGCGGCGGTGCCCTTCACCCCGGTGACCGGCCGGCGCCTCCTTGGCCCGGCCCGCTGTCGCGAGGCGCTGGCCGAGGCCGCCATTTCGATCACCGGCAGCAATCAGATCTCGTCGCTGCATGTCACCTTCTGCACCGCAGAAGAGGCGCAGGCCCTGGAAGGATTCCAGGACCTCATCGCCCGCAAGAGCCAGCAATTCCACTGGCTGAACCGGGGTTATGCCAGCTTTGACGATTTTCTCGCCGATCTGTCCTCGCGCAAACGGAAGATGATCCGCAAAGAACGCGAGGCCGCCCGCGTCCATGGCCTGACCATCCGCGCCCTCAGCGGCGACCAGATCGAGCCCGAACACTGGAATGCTTTCTGGGCTTTCTACCAGGATACCGGGTCCCGCAAATGGGGCCGCCCCTATCTTACCCGCGAGGCATTCCGCGCGTTTCACCAGACGATGCGGGATGACATGCTGCTGGTCCTGGCCTTTGACGGTGCTACCCCGGTGGCGGGCGCACTGAACTTCATCGGCCGCGACACGCTGTTCGGCCGCTATTGGGGCGCGCTGGCCGATTACCCGGCACTGCATTTCGAGCTCTGCTACTACCAGGCCATCGACTATGCCATCGCGCAGGGCCTGCAACGGGTCGAGGCCGGCGCCCAGGGCGAACACAAACTCGCGCGCGGCTACCTGCCCCAGGAGACCTGGTCCCTGCACCATATCACCGATCCGGGCTTCCGCTGCGCCGTCGCCGATTTCGTGGCACGCGAATCGCTTGCAATGGATGAAGAGATCGAAATCCTCACCCATTACGGCCCGTTCCGCCGCAGCGGAGAGGCCGATTGACCAAAGGGAGGGTGCCATGGCCACGCCACTGACCAAAACCGAACGCGAAGAACAACTTCCCGCGCTGGAAGCCACCGGCTGGCGAGCGGTCTCCGGGCGCGATGCGCTGCGCAAGATCTGGAAATTCCGCAGCTTCTCTGAGGCCTGGGCCTTCATGTCCCGTGCCGCCCTCGCGGCAGAGCGCGCCAATCACCATCCGGAATGGTCAAACCGGTATAATATCGTCGATGTTACGCTGACCACCCATGACACGGATGGGCTGACCGGCCTCGACACCGATCTGGCCCGAAAACTCGACCGTTTCGCACCTGACGCCACGGTGATCACCGATCACGGCGAGCCGGTTCTCTGTCTTTGCGAAGCAAAGGCGCAATCCCGCCCCCGCAACCAGAAACCTACACTTTGATCAACCTTCTGTAAAAGGGAGGTTTTTTGTTGTCCGGATATCTGGTCGGCACCAAGGCTCATGGCCAAAATCCCAGCCAGATCGCCGTGAAGCACCAGATCCAGCGTCATCCGCTTGCCCTTGGTAGGCATCGGTGTCGCCACGATCTTCTCGATCAGCCCCCGGATCGCCTCCCGCGCTTCGCCCTCCTGGCCCGGCTCCGTAAGGTCAGCGATCAGCGCCTGGATCCTTTGTTTTCAGTTCTCTGCCATCTTCGGGTGGATGCCGATGGTCGAGCCGGGGGCAGGGGCGGTGGCCAGGTCTTTCTCCAACTGCTTCTGGCGCGTCTCCAGCTGTTCCATCTTCGCCTGGATCCGCTCCGCCGGGGTGCCGGCGAGGATCGCGTTCACCAGGATGTCCTGATCGCGGATCTCTGCTGGACGAAGCATCCGACATCGTCCTCGGCCACGGCTGGGGGCCGGGCGATCACGAATCCTAGGAGAGCCAAGTCGATAAGGATACCGACACCCGCGTTGCCGGTGGGTATCGGCTAATCGACGATTACTTCCGTGGCACGTTCAAACCGACCGAGAAGATCATCGCGCGCAATTGGCGCTTCTTTTTCGGCCTCACCGACATTGAAGAGATCTTCGTGTTCGGCCACAGCCTTACCGCAGTCGACCGCCCGTATTTTGAGCGAATCTTGCGTGGGGTTCCGCAGACGGCGAACTGGACGATCTCCTACTACGGCGCCAGCTCAGAGCGGTGGGAAAAGGCAGAGCTCGCCGAGGCCATGGGCATCCCCGTCGCGCGCACAAGCTTCACCACCCTTGATCGGCTATAAGAGATTCCATGACAGGCCACTCCGTGATCTGCTCCGCCAACCGGCCGAGGGTGTGTGGAAACTCCGCTCTATGGTAGACTTCTGCATGGCTGCGGGGGATCGGCATGTCAGGTTTCATCGAAGGCGTAGCGCGCGGGCAGACAGTCCTTTTCCCCGATCGGCTCGAGGACTGGATCCATGAGGATCATCTGGTCCGGGTGGTCGATCTCTTCGTAGATGAGCTTGATCTGGCTGACTTCGGCTTCGTGCGGTCGGCAGCGGCACGCACGGGTCGCCCCGGCTACCATCCTGCTGTTCTGCTCAAGCTGTTCATCTACGGCTACCTGAACCGGATCCCGTCGAGCCGCAGGCTGGAGCGCGAGGCGGGGCCGCAACGTCGGACTGATGTGGCTGACGGGCCGGCTGGTGCCCGATCATAAGACCATCGCCGATTTCCGCCGCGACAACGGCGCTGGCATCCGCCGAACCTGCGCCCAGTTTGTGGAGCTGTGCCGCCGCATCGGTGTGCTGAAGGGCGCGTGCATTGCCATCGACGGCAGCAAGTTCCGGGCAGTGAATGCACGGGATCGCAACTTCACCAAGGGCAAGGTCGCCAGCCGCATCGCCCATCTGGAGGCGGACGTCGAACGCTACATCGCCGAGATGGTCCGCGTCGATCAACAAGAAGAAGGCGAGGTTCGGGCCGAGAAGGTCGCGCATTTGGCCAAGCGCTACGGCCGCGTCCGCCAGCACATCCAGCATCTGCAAGCTATGGATCGCGCGCTGGCCGATGCACCGGACGGTCAGATCTCCCTGACAGATCCTGACGCCCGCGCCATGGCCACGAGCGCCCGCAACAGCGGTATGGTCGGCTACAACGTCCAGACCGCCGTCGATGCGGAAACGCACCTGATCGTCGTGCATGACGTCACCAATCAGGGCCATGACCGCGATCTTCTGGTGCCGATGGCGCTGGCCGCGCAGGAGGCGCTTCATCGTGACACGATGCATGTGCTGGCCGACAAGGGCTACTTCAGCGGACGGCAGATCCTGACCTGCCATGAGGCTGGCATCACCACAACGATCCCCAAGCCGGAGACGTCCGGCAACAGGATCAAGGGTATGTATGTGAAGCCCGACTTCGCCTACGAGGCCGATGCGGATGTCTACCGCTGCCCCGCTGGCGAAGCGCTGACCTCTACCGCTACACGACCGAGGAAGACGGGCTGGAACTGCGCCGCTACTGGACCGGGGAGTGCGGCGGATGCCCCATGAAGGCCCGCTGCACAACCGGCAAGGAGCGCCGGATCACCCGGTGGGCGCACGAGCATCTGATCGAGGCGGCACGGGCCAGGTTGATCGGACCAACTGAGCCGATGACGATCCGCCGCGGCACGGTCGCGCATCCCTTCGGCACCATCAAGGCCTGGATGGGCACGACCCACTTCCTGACCCGCAGGCTGAGGAACGTGAGGACCGAGATCGCGCTGAACGTCCTTGCCTGTAACATCAAACGGATGATGGCGCTGATCGGGATCCAAGGGCTGATGGCGGCGGTGAAGGCCTGAAAAGGGCCGCCAAACCACGTCCTGTCGAGATTTGTTGCTGGTCGCCTCATCTTGGCCGGAGCAACGCGTCAGATATCATCCGCGGTGAGTTTCCATACAGCCTAGGCCCTGGCTCTGTTGCACAAATCGGCTGCTGGATTCATCTTGAGAATCCAGCATGGTAGCTGTGCGGCATGAGCAGACCTACGCCCCCCGCCTACAAGACCAGGAACTGGCCCGCCTATAACGAGGCGCTCAAGCGCCGGGGCTCGCTGACGATCTGGTTCGATCCCGCCATGATCTGGGAGGCCGCGCCGACCGGCAAGCGTGGGCGGCAACCCGACTACAGCGACGCTGCCATCCAGACCTGTCGTGCTGTTCGGGATGGCGCTGCGCCAGACGACCGGCTTCGTCGAGAGCCTGCTACGGCTGATCGGCCTCGACTGGGACGTGCCCGACTTCAGCACGCTGTCGCGACGCCAGAAGGCCCTGAAGGTCAACATTCCCTTTCGTGGTTCGGACGGCCCCCTGCACCTGCTGGTCGACAGCACCGGGATCAAGGTCGAGGGTGAAGGCGAGTGGAACGCCCGCAAGCATGGCGGCTCGAAACGCAGAGTTTGGCGCAAGATCCACATCGGGATCGATGAGAAAACCCTGGAAATCCGTGCAGCCGAGTTCACCACCAGCAACGTGGGCGATGCGCCCTTGCTGCCCGAGATGCTCGACCAGATCCCGCCCGAGCAGGAGATCGCAACCGTCACCGCCGATGGTGCCTTCGACACCCGCAAATGCCATAAAGCCATCGCCGCCCGAGGGGCCGCCGCGATCATCCCGCCCCGCAAGAACGCCAAGGATTGGAAGCCCGACACCCCCGGGGCCATCGCCCGCAACGAGATCCTGCGCACTTCGAAGCGGGTCGGGCGCATCATCTGGCGACGATGGAGCGGCTACCACCGTAGAAGCCGAGTAGAGACCAAAATGCACTGCGTTAAACTGCTGGGCCAGCGCCTGTCAGCCAGGGACTTCGACCGTCAGGTGCAGAGTTCCAAGTCCGCGTAGCCGTCCTGAACGGCTTCACCGCACTTGGCACACCTATCACAGAGGTCGCAGGATAGGTCTGTCGGCGGAAGGGGGCAGTCCGGTCAGCAGCCGATTTGTGCAACAGAGCCGCTTGGGACTGGAAGCAGTCTTGCGGCGCCGCGGTGGAGGGAACGGTGATCGAGGCAGGAGGCCACTGCGCTCTGCCATTGCAGGGCAGGGCGGGATGATGGCCTTCGACATTGCGAAACAGTTCGCAGTTCGCGCCCCTGATTTCATCTGTCCCGAAATATCCTCGGGGGGGCGGGGGGCAGACAGCCCCCCGCGAAGGCCAGCCCGAAAGATCAGACCTCAGCCAGCAGTGCCTCGCCACCCGAAATCTCGCATTGCCCGGGCGAGGCCTCCAGATGCAGCACCTTCACCACACCATCTTCGGCCAGCAGCGCATAGCGCTTTGAGCGCCCCAGCAGCCCGGCGGGCGGTGCATCGAAATCCAGCCCGATCGCTTTGGTGAAAGACCCGTCCGCATCGCCCAGGAAGGACAGGCCGGCTTTGTCCGCCCCGGTCGACTTCTCCCAGGCATCCATCACAAACGGATCATTGACCGAAACGCAGATGATCTCGGCCACGCCTTTTGCCGCGAATTTCTCCGCCGTGCGGATAAAGCTCGGCACATGGGCAGTGGTGCAGACGCCGGTATAGGCGCCCGGCAACCCGAAGATCACCACTTTGCGACCCTTAAGCTTTTCGCCCAGATCCACCGCTTCCGGCCCGTTCTCACCCAGTTTCAGCAGTTTCGCTTCGGGCAGTTTCGCCCCGACAGTGATTTGCGACATATCCGTGTCTCCTCGCGCGTTGCGCCTGTTGCCCGGGAAGTTATAGGCTGCGCTCCGTAACATTCCAGAGGGGGCGGACAATGCGGGTGGTGATTGTGGGCGCGGGTCAGGCGGGTGCGGCGCTGGCGGCGAAATTGCGCGCAATCGGGGCCGATGGTCCGATCACCCTGATCGGCGACGAATCCGCGCCGCCCTATCAGCGCCCGCCTCTGTCGAAAGCCTATCTTATGGGCGAGATGGAGCAGGAGCGGCTCTGGCTGCGCAGCCCGGAATTCTGGGCCGAGAACAATATTGAATTGCGCCTTGGCCAGCCGGTCACCGCCATCGACCGCGCGGCGAAAACCGTGACGGTCGGCGGCGAGACCATTCCCTATGACCAGCTGGCGCTGACCACCGGATCGACCCCCCGCCGGCTCCCGGCGGCGATTGGTGGCGATCTGCACGGCGTCTTCACCGTGCGCAACCTCGCCGATGTCGACCGGATGCGCGCCGAATTCACTGCGGGGCGCAGCCTCGTGGTGGTCGGCGGCGGCTATATCGGGCTTGAGGCGGCCGCCGTCGCCAGAAAGCTGGGCCTCACCGTCACCCTGATCGAGGCCGCGCCCCGCATCCTCGGACGCGTCGCCGCCGCCGAGACCGCCGATTTCGTCCGCAAGACCCATAGCGACCACGGCGTTACCATCATCGAGGAAACCGGGCTCGACCGTATCCTCGGCGACACTTCCGTCACGGGCGTCCTTTTGAAAGACGGGCGCGAGATCGCGGCGGATTTCGTGGTGGTGGGCGTCGGCGTCTCGCCCGGCGCGGAACTGGCCGAGACCGCCGGAATCGCGCTCGACAACGGGATTGCCACGGATACGCATGGCCGTACTTCGGATCCGACGATCTGGGCCGCAGGCGATTGCGCGTCTTTCCCCTGGAAGGGCGGGCGGATCCGGCTGGAATCGGTCGGCAATGCCATCGACCAGAGCGAGATCGTCGCGGAAAACATGCTCGGTGCCGCCAAAAGCTATGAGGCAAAGCCCTGGTTCTGGTCGGACCAATATGATCTGAAACTGCAGATTGCCGGGCTGAATATCGGCTATGACCGGGTGATCACCCGCGAAATCGGCGGCACGTCGCATTGGTATTACCGGGGAGATGACCTGCTGGCCGTCGACGCCATGAGCGATGCCCGCGCCTATATGGTCGGCAAAAGGCTGATCGAATCGGGGAAGTCGCCCTCCCCCGAACTGATCACCACCGCCCCCGACCTCAAGGCGCTGCTGAAATAATGCGCATCATCGGAGGCGCAAGGCGGGGCCTGCAACTCGCGGATGTCGGACAGGGGGATGAGGCCGCACATCTGCGCCCCACCTCAGACCGTGTGCGCGAGGCGATCTTCAACCTGCTTCTGAACGGCGGCTACGGCAATCCGGTCCAGAGCGCGCGGGTGCTGGATCTCTTCGCCGGCACCGGCGCGCTTGGGCTGGAGGCGCTGTCGCGCGGCGCCGCGCGGGTGGCCTTTGTCGATGACGGCACCGCCGCCCGTGCGCTTTTGCGCCGCAATATCGAGAAGATGCAGGCCATGGGCAGCACCGATGTCTGGCGCCGCGATGCGACAAAGCTCGGCCCCAATCGCGGCCCCGGCTATGATCTCGTGTTTCTCGACCCGCCCTATGGCAAATCGCTGGGCGAAGCGGCGCTCGCCTCCGCGCAGAGCGGCAACTGGCTCGTCCCGGGTGCGATGATCGTCTGGGAGGAAGGCACCGCCCCCGCCCCCCCCGGCGGCTATGAACTCCTCGACCAGCGCCGCTATGGTGAGACCTGGATCACCCTTTTGCGCCCGCCGGTCGCAGCCTGACCGTTACCGCTATCACACAATCCCTCTCTATTGCGCATCCGCATCTGTCATCCCGCCGGACCGGGTGATAGCGCGGGGCCGGGCGCTGCCCGCCCGCTGCCAGAACCGGATCGTGCCATGACCCCTCCCGCCGCCGTTCTCTTCGATTGTGACGGGGTGATCGTCGACAGCGAAGGCCCGACCTTCCAGCTGATGCTCACCAGCCTTGCCCGCCACGGCTTCCCTCTGACGCTTGAGGCGCTGGAGCGCGATTATATCGGCGGCACGGTCGAGGATGTCGCCACCCGCGCCCGCGCCAATGGCGCCAGTCTGCCGGAAGGCTGGGTCGCCGATCTCTATGCCGATATGTATGCCATGCTTGAGACCGGAGTGCCGCTGATCCCGGGCGTCACCGATGTCTTCGACCGGCTCGACGCCGCCGGCATCCCCTTCGCGGTGGGCTCCAACGGCTCGCCGGAAAAGATGGAGATCACCCTGGGCGCGCGCGGCCTGTTTCCACGCTTCCGCGCCGTGCTTTCAGGCCAGGCCATGGGGCGGCCCAAGCCGCAGCCAGATCTCTACCTCGCCTGCGCCAAAGCCTGCGGCGCTGCCCCCGAAACCTGTGTGGTGATCGAAGACAGCCCCGCAGGCGCCCGCGCCGCCATCGCCGCCGGCATCCCCTGCCTCGGCTTCGCCGCCCATGGTGAAGAGGCCCCGCCCGCCCAGGGCCTCAAAGCCCTGAACATTCCGCTCTTACACAGCATGAAAGACCTGCCAGCCCTGCTCGGCCTGTAGATTTCATCTGTCGCTGAATATCCCGGGGTGAGGCCATTGGATTTCGCCATTGGTTCGGGAAACCAATGGTCTCGGTGGGCTCCGGCCTGCCGGAGGTCGTTACTCCGTCCGCAACCCGCGCAGCACATCCGGGCTGGCATAGCCATCCGCCACCAGACCGCGCGCCTTCTGCCAGGCCTTCACCGCCGCCACGGTCTTCGGACCGATCCGCCCATCGACGCCCCCGGCCTCGAACCCGGCCGCCGATAGCAGCGACTGGACCTCCTTGCGCTCTTCCAGCGTCAGCGCCTTCCAGTGGCGGGGCCAGGCGGCCTCAATCTGTCCGCCGCCCGCGATCCGGTCGGCCAGGTGACCAATCGCAATCACATAGGCATCGGCCGGATTGTAGCTCTCGATCGCCTGGAAATTCGGCCAGATCGCAAAGGACGCCCCTTCTGCGCCGGCGGGAACCAGGATCGAAACCCGCTCGCCCGAAGGCCAGTCACCAGCGACCGGCTTCACCCCAAGTGCCGCCCAGTCCGCCACCGGTTTCACCACCCGCTCTGAGGTCAGGTCGTAGTCAAACCCCTCCGGCAGCCTCACCTCCATCCCCCAGGGCACGCCTGCGGCCCAGCCATGTTCCGCGAGGTAATGCGCCGCCGAGGCCAGCGCATCCGCCGGATCACCGGACCACAGGTTCCGCCGGCCGTCGCCATCAAAATCCACGGCATAATCGCGCCAGGAGGTTGGCATGAATTGCGTATGCCCCATCGCACCGGCCCAGCTGCCCTGCATATCGGCGCGGCTCACCTCGCCGGCCTCAATGATCTTCAGCGCCTCAATCAATTGCTCGCCGAAAAACGCCTCGCGCCGCCCGTCATAGGTCAGCGTTGCCAGGGCCGAAATGGTGTCAGTCGTGCCCCGAAAGGTGCCGTAAGAGGTCTCAAGCCCCCAGGCCGCCAGCACGATTTCCTTTCTAACCCCATATTGCGCTTCGATTTTTTCCAGCAGGGCGCCATGTTTCGCCAGGGCCGCACGGCCCATCGCCACCCGCTCCTCCGAGACGGCAATGTCGAGATAATCCCAGATCGTGCGGGTGAATTCATTCTGGTTGCGGTCGCGGCGGACGACATCAGGCAGGAACTCTGCCGCACGCATCTCGCGGTCCCAGACCGCCGCCGGCACGCCGGCCGACAGCGCCTTAGCGCGATATTCACCAATCCAGGCCCGGAAACCGGCCTCGGATTCCACCTCGCGACCTTCCGCCATCACGCCTTCCGCCTCCTCAACCACCTGCGCAAGGGCAGGAGGCGCCAGCACCATCAGCGCGGCCAAAGCGAGGTGTTTCATTTGCGGCGCCTCACCACCCGCCGTTTCGCAGCCTGAGCCGCCCGCGCCTTGCCGAGCGCGCGTTTCGGCGCCCGCCCGCGCCCATTGGCCGCCCGGCCCGAGGGCAGGGCGCGGTCTTCCAGCTCGACCAGTTCAAGGATCAGCCCGCCGGTCACCGGCACCGCCTCGGCCAGCCGCACCCTGACCTTCTGGCCGATGCCGATGGTCAGGCCCGTATCTGCACCCATCAGGGTCTGGCTGTCGGGGTCGAAATGGAAGAATTCGCGTCCGACCTCGCGGATCGGCACCAGCCCGTCAGCGCCGGTCTCATCAAGCTTCACGAAGAGGCCAAACCGCTGCACCCCGGCCACGCGGCCCGTGAATTCCGCGCCGACCCGGTCCGAGAGGTAGGCCGCCAGATAGCGATCGACAGTGTCGCGCTCGGCCGCCATCGACCGGCGCTCGGCATCCGAGATCAGCTTGCCGGTCTCGGCAAGGTTTTCCATGTCGAAATCCGACAACCCGTCCGGACCCAGCCCCAGCCCCCGGATCAGCGCACGATGCACGATCAGGTCGGCATAGCGCCGAATGGGCGAGGTGAAATGCGCGTAATTCTTCAGCGCAAGCCCAAAATGGCCGAAATTCTCGGGCGCGTAATAGGCCTGGGTCATTGACCGCAGGGTCGAGATATTGATCAGCTCATCAAATTCCGACCCTTCGGCCTGCTTCAGGAGCTGGTTCAGATGCGAGGTTTTCAGCACCTGGCCCTTGGCCAGCGTGAAACCGGACCCCTCCGCCACCTCGCGCAAAGCCTCCAGCTTGTCGGGCGAGGGTTCTTCATGGACGCGGTACAAAAGCGGCTGCTTCACCCGCTGCAATTCCTCGGCGGCGGCGACATTCGCCATCACCATGCATTCCTCGATCAGCTTATGCGCGTCGAGCCGGTCCTTGAAATTCACGGACAGTACCTTGCCCTCATCGGACAGAACGATCTGGCGTTCCGGCAGGTCCAGATCCAGCGGCTGACGCAGCGCGCGGCCGCGTTTCAGCGCGTCATAGCAGGCGTAAAGCGTCTGTAGCTGCGGCAGCAGCGCCCCGGTTGCCGCATCGGGCTGGCCGTCAATCGCGCGCTGCACCTGGCCGTATTCCAGACTGCCTTTCGAGCGCATCACGCCGCGCGTGAAGCGATGCGCGATCTTTTGCCCCGAGGAATTGACCCGCATCCGCACCGCCATACAGGGGCGGTCAACATGTTCGTGCAGCGAACACAAATCGCCAGACAGCGTATCCGGCAGCATTGGCACAACACGGTCGGGGAAATAGGTCGAGTTGCCGCGCCGCCTTGCCTCACGGTCCAAAGCCGATCCCGGGCGGACATAATTCGCCACATCGGCAATGGCGACCCAAAGGACGAATCCGTCCGGGTTCCCAGGCTCGTCATCGACCAGCGCCAGCACCGCATCATCGCGGTCGCGGGCATCCTGGGGGTCGATGGTCACCAGATCCAGAGCGCGCAGGTCTTCGCGATGCGCCATTGTAAAGGGAGCCGCGTTATCGGCCTCTTCCACCGCCTTGTCGGGGAACTGATCGGGGATACCATGCTGGTGAATGGCGATCAGCGAGACCGCGCGAGGCCCGGCAGGATCGCCCAGACGCGCCACGATCTTCGCCTGGGGCAGGCCCATGCGGCGATTGCCCACGGCCTCGCCCTCGACCAGCTCACCATCTTTGGCGCCCAGATCCCCATCAGGCAGAACGCGCCATTCCTTGTCCTGGCCCTTGTCGATCGGCACGATCCGCCCGCCCTCGGATCCTTTGCGGAATACGCCCAGCACTTTCAGCGGGTTCGAACCGATGCGCCGGATCAACCGCGCCTCCCAGACGTAATCGTCCAGATCGACCCTCGCCAGCCGCGCCAGAATCCGGTCACCGGCGCCAAGAACCGGATCGCCCTTTTTCGGGATGATCAGGATGCGACCGGTATCGGGATCGACGCCTTCCTCCATCGCTTCGGCAAAAAGATCGCCCGCCGCATCGGGGGGCAATACTTTCAGCAGCGCAACCGGCGGCAGCTCGCCTTTGGGGAGGAAACGCCGGGCGCGTTTGGCAAGATCACCCTCGGTCTCCATCTCGCGCAAGACGCGTTTCAGTTCACTGCGCTCGTCCCCCTTCACACCGAAGGCTTTCGCGATGTCGCGCTTGGACGACAGGCCGGGATTGTCGGTGATCCATTGACGGATCTGCTCTTTGGATGGGATCTGGCTCATGCGCCAGACCTAGCACGACCCCGGCCAGCCGGGAAGCAAATGCTTGACAGGCTGCGCTTTCCACCGCTTATGCGGGCCAGTTTCAGGCCCGTTCCAGAGAGGTTCCGATGGCCCCGAAAAAGCCGCAGCAAAAGACGCCGGAAGAGCTGTTCCTGCAGCCCCTGGCCGTGTTGGCTGCAAAGGATCCGGAGATCGAGGCGCTGGTCTATTGGGGCGATGAGGCGGGCTGGCCGATGCTGCCGTCAGAGGCGCTGGAAAGCGAAGAGATCACGTTCTGGGCCGAGGGGCTGATCCCCGAAGGATTCAGTCTGGAATGGCGGGTGATGGCCGGGCCGGATGGCGCCGGCGCCGACCATATCCGCCTTTATGCCTGGGAGACGGGCGAGGCCCCGCCCCAGGGCGAGGCAAAGGTGCTGGCGCAAGCACGCTGGCCAGCCGGAGTCTGAGCCAGAGTTGAGGCTGAGCCACGGGTTTGGGCTGAACAGCGGGGTCAGCTGCCGCGCGGCCGGCCGCCGACAAAGACGTAATAGGTCTTGCCGCGCGCCACGGTGATCTCCAGCCCCATCTCGGTGATATCCGGGTTGAGGAGGTTGACCAGATGCGAGGGCGAATTCAGCCAGAGCCGCGCCGGCGTTGCCGAATTCGGGGCGGAACTGCTGGTCGCAAGGTTCTCGGTGGCGGTTTTCAGCCCGTAGCCCGCCCGTTTCAGCCGTGTCTTCAGCGTTGACCCGTTAGAGCCGCTATGGCTCATAAAGGCATTCTTTGCCATGTCGCAGGCATGTCCCCTGGCAGCGCGATCCAGCGTCAGGTTGATCGCCAGCGGACGCAGCCCACGGTCGGTGCGCAGCGCATTGACCCATTGGGCGAATTCCTGTCGGATCTGCTGCCGGTCAGAGGCAGCGGTACAGGCGATTGCCGGCGCGGCAAGCGCAATCAGGGCGACCGCCAGAGGCGGCAACAGGGAAAATCTCATGGCAGCAGCACTCACATCCAGAGTGGGATCACACAGGGCCAGCCCCCGCTGGCCTCCTCCCTGCATGTCTGGCAAAGATCGCTGAACTAAGGCGAGACAAAGAAAAAAACCGGGCGCCTGGCCCGGTTTTCTGCCTGGTTTAAGGCAATATCTGCGCGTTTTCGCGCTTAGCGGCGGGGCTCTTCGTCCTCGTCGTCATCCTGATCGCCCGAGGGCAGTGAGAAGAAGCTGTCGGCATCCGAGAAATCCTTCTCGTCCGTGTCGTCCTCTTCGCGACCGGGCTCTTCGCCAAAGACTTCCAGCCCGGTAAGGGCGGTTTCGACACGCGCCACCGGCTCCATTCCGAGGCTCTGCTCGGTGGAGACCAGCTTGCGGCGCTCGTCATCCGACATCACGCCGCCTTCGGTTGCCTTGCGGCGGACGGCCTGTTGCACGGCGGCGTCCAGCTCGGACTGGCGGCAGAGGCCAAGCGCGACCGGGTCGACCGGGGTGATGTGCTGGATGTTCCAGTGGGTGCGCTCGCGGATCGACTGGATCGTCGGTTTGGTGGTGCCCACCAGCTTGCCGATGGCGCCATCCGACAGTTCCGGGTGGAACTTGACCAGCCAGAGGATCGCCGCAGGGCGGTCCTGGCGTTTCGACAGCGGCGTATAGCGCGGGCCACGGCGCTTTTCCTCGCCCACGGCGGCTGCGTTGAACTTGAGCTTCAGCTTGTAAAGCGGGTCTTTCTCGCCACGGTCGATCTCGACCTGGTCAAGCTGGTTGTTCCCCACGGGGTCGAACCCTTTGACGCCACCGCCGACATCGCCATCGGCAATGCCCTGGACTTCCAGCTCATGCATACCGCAGAAATCGGCGATCTGCTTAAAGGTCAGGGTCGTATTGTCCACCAGCCATACGGCGGTCGCGCGGGCCATGATCGGCTTCGACATAGGACTTCCTTTCAGCTGCTGCCCCGATTGCAGGGCTGGCCTTTACAAATCTCTCCCGTGCCGGGAAAACGGCTGTGAACTTTTGGTTCACGTTCTCCGATGTCGGGGAATTCCCTGCCATATAGTGCGATTCCTGCGAGAGGGAAAGTAAAATTGCTGCGGATCCTGTCGCTCGTCTGCGCCTTTCTGGCCGCAACCGCCGCTTTGTCCCCCGCAAGGGCCGAGGGTGAGAAGGCCGGCGATTTCGATTATTACGTCATGGCGCTGTCCTGGTCCTCCGGCTGGTGCGAGGCAGAGGGCGATGCGCGCCAGGACCCGCAATGCGATATCGGACGCGGGCTGACCTTCGTGCTGCACGGGCTGTGGCCGCAATATGAAAAGGGCTGGCCGTCTTACTGTCGCACGGCAGAGCGTGACCCTGCGCGCGGAGAATCTGCGGCAATGGCGGATGTGATGGGCGGGGCGGGTTCGGCCTTCTATCAGTGGAAAAAGCATGGTCGCTGCTCGGGCCTGGCGCCGCGCGTCTATTACGCGACGGCGCGGGAGGCGTATAACAGCATCAAAATCCCGCCGGTATTCAGGCGTATGTCCAAAACGCTGAAAGTACCCGCCGAAGTGATCGAAGTCGCGTTTCTGGAATCGAACCCGAGGCTGAAAGCCGATCAGGTGACCATCACCTGTCAGGACGGCGCCATCCGCGAAGTGCGGATCTGCCTGACGAAAGACCTTGAGCCGCGCCGCTGCGGCCAGGACACAATCCGTGATTGCCGGCTGAAAGACGCGGTGCTCGACGCGGTGCGCTGACTGGTTAAATGCGGATGCCTCCGGCGGGAGTATTTGGGTCAGGAGGAAGACGGCATTTCCTCTTGATAAAAATACTCCCGCCGGAGGCGCAGATTTCAGCCCGCGTTGAGGTCAGGCATTCTCGACCTTCATCACGATCTTGCCGATATGGCCGGGGGATTCGATCCGCTCATGCGCTTTCGCGGCGTCGCGCAGCGTGAATTCGCTGTCGAGCACCACTTTCAGCGCGCCGCGCGCGATCATCGGCCAGACCTCGCGCTCCAGATCCCGCGCGATCTGCGCTTTCGCGATGTCGCTTTGCGGGCGGAGCGTCGAGCCGGTGATGGTGAGGCGGCGCATCATCACCTCGGCAAAATTCACCTCGGCCTTGGCGCCTTGCAGGAAAGCGATCTGCACGATCCGGCCCTCATCGGCCAGGGCTTTGATATTGCGGGGAATATAGCTGCCGCCCACCATATCGAGGATCAGGTCGGCGCCACCCAGCTTGCGCAGCTCGGTCACGAAGTCACGGGTGCGGTAGTTGAAGGCGGCCTCGGCGCCCAGATCTGTGCAGACCCGGGCTTTCTCATCGCTGCCGGCGGTGGCGAAGACCCGTGCGCCGAGGGCCTTTGCGATCTGGATGGCCGTGGTGCCGATGCCGGATGTCCCGCCATGGACGAGGAATTTCTCGCCGGCCCTCAGCCCGCCGCGCATCACGATGTTCGACCAGACGGTGAAACAGGTCTCGGGCAGGCAGGCGGCCATTTTCATCGACATGCCGGCGGGCACCGGCAGGGCATGGGTCTCATGGCAAAGCGCATATTCGGCATAGCCGCCGCCCGGGAGCAGGGCGCAGACCTTTTCACCGATCTTCCAGCGCGTCACGCCCGGGCCGGTTTCGACCACAGTGCCTGAGCATTCCAGCCCCGGCAGCGGCGAGGCATTGGCGGGCGGCGCATAGGCGCCGGCGCGTTGCAGCGCATCGGGGCGGTTCACCCCGGCATAGGCTACCCGGATCACGATCTGGCCATGGCCCGGCACCGGCACCGGCAGGCTGCAGGGTTGCAGGACATCGGGGCCTCCGGGCGCCACGATCTCGATGGCCTGCATGGAATCAGAAAGCTTGTCGGTCATGGGCATGGGCTTGCTTTGTCTTTTTGCGGGCGGGAAGGCCAGATCAGAAGGGACGGGGGCCTTTGCCGCCTTTTGCTTCCTGGCCCGGCAGATCGGCGGGCATACGGGGCGGGCGGATCCGGCCAAGGAAACTCAGCGGTCCCCCCATCAGTGCCTTGCCAAGCGGGTTGCTGGCAAGGGCTGCTTTGGTTTTCTCGAACCGCATCACGTCTTCGATGCGGCGGTCGAGGAAATCGCGCGTCGCCTGCTGGCCGGTGCTGTCATCGCCCAGCCAGAACAGCACCGTTGCCGCATAGACCGCCGAAAGGCTCATGCGTTTTGTATACCAGTTCACATCATCCGAGGTATCGCCAAGCGCGGTCCAGATCGCATCGGCCGTACCCCAGATCGCGCGGGTGCCATCGGCGCTGTAAAGCGGCAGCGCGAAAAGCGTGCTGCCGCGCCGGACCGCCTCGCGATCGGCAAGCTGCAGCCGCAAGAGAACGGCCCGCGCCACCCGGTCGCGAAACCGCAGCAGGGTGAGATCCTCTTCGGCAAGGATCCGCGCCATTTCGCGGTCGCCCTGCATATGCCAGGCCAGCGCCAGATCCACACCACCCCGCGGGAAGAGCGCGGCGGCCAGGCCCGGTGCCACCCCCGAATCAGCCGCTGCCGCCTTCAGCGTGGTCTCGGACCAGCCGTCGAAAGCCACATGCGGCAACGCCGCATTCAGCAGTTTTTCCCTTGCTTCAGCCGCTTCCATTGCCGTCTCCGCAGGTCAAAAGGTGGACAGGTGCCCCTGCATCTGTTATGCGCGCCGGGCCTGCACAAATATGTGCAACTCTAGCTTAGGAAGGTGGTGACAACCACATGCAGGTCAGCGTCCGCGACAATAACGTCGAACAGGCACTCCGTGCTCTGAAAAAGAAGCTGCAGCGCGAAGGCGTTTTCCGTGAAATGAAGCTTAAGCAACATTTCGAGAAACCGTCGGTTAAGAAAGCTCGCGAGCAAGCCGAAGCGATCCGCCGTGCGCGTAAACTCGCGCGCAAGAAAGCGCAACGCGAAGGCGCACTCTGAGTTTCACCGCGAGGTAACTTCGAGGCGTTTCCCGGGCTTCCGGGACGTGAACACTGGGACCGTTCGGTCCTTTCAAGGTCAACCCCCGCCCCTGCGGTCGGGGGTTTTCCTTTGCCGGCAGATGGGCGGATCAGAAGATCAGGAAATCTGCGGCGGTCACCGTGGCGCCGGATTGCAGCGTTGCCAGCAGGACCGCCGCACCCGCGCCATTGCCATCGGCATCATACCAGAGGGTGTTGTCGGTGCTGCGGTAGATGAAACGGGTCGCCGCAGAGCCCGCCACATTGCTTGCGCCCGACTGGAAGGCCGCCGCCGCCAGCGCGCCCGCGACCAGGCCGCCGCCGAAACCTGCCGCCGAGATATGGAAGAAATCATTGTTCCCGGCCAGATTGGTGAAATCCATGATGGTGTCGCCGACATTATCACTATGCATGAACTGGAAGCCATCATTCCCGGCACCGCCCGCCAGGGTATCGGCGCCCGGTCCGCCGCGCAGGAGATCGTTGCCGCCCCGCCCATGCAGCCAGTCATTGCCATCTTCGCCGGTCAGCACATTGTTCAGGTTGTTGCCGGCGATGATGTCATTTTGCTTCGAGCCGAAGATATTCTCGACATTGAAATAAGTATCGCCAAGCGCCTGACCGCTGCCGGCGCGGCTGAGATCCAGCGCGACGATCACCGAACCACCATTGCGGAAATCCACCGTATCGACGCCTTCGCCGCCATTGAAGGTCTCGGCCCGGACGGGATTGCCGATAAAGACATCATTGCCGCCATTCCCGAGCACCACGCCGGTGATGCGGCCTTCGCGATTGTCGACCATATCCGCACCGGAACCGAGATAGAGATCGCCGTCCAGCGAGCCGAAATTGCGAATGGTACCCAATGCGGTGTTCATCACTGTCACGCCCGGCAGGACAAACAGGCTGTCACCTTCTGCGAGCGCATAGCGTATTCCTGCACCGATGCTCTGAACTCCGGCTAATGGCACCTGATTTCCCTCCTGTGATCCAGAACAGCATCCGGGACAAATACAGGGGGCGTTGCACTCCACGCCCCGCACGCAAAGCTGCATGAAAAAACGGCCCGCGCAAGGCGGGCCGTTTGGTCTTCAGGCTTTGAAACCCGTCAGGCTTTCGATTTCAGCTCGACCAGGATCGCCTGGAGGAGTTCTGCCTCGGTGGGGGCGGCGGGTGCATCCGGGGCGGCCTCTTCTTTTTTCTTGCCCATTTGCGAGACGCGGTTGATGCCTTTGACCAAAAGGAAGACCACCCAGGCGATGATCAGGAATTTGATCACGGCATTGATGAAGCTTCCGATCTTGAACTGCGCCTCGCCAAGGCCGAAGCTGAGATTCGAGAAGTCGATCCCGCCGATGATCAGGCCGATCAGCGGATTGACGAGGTCATCGACCAGCGAGGTGACGATGGCGGTAAAGGCCGCACCGATGATGATACCGACGGCCATATCGATGACATTGCCGCGGGAGATAAAGGCCTTGAACTCATTGAGCATCTGACTGTGTCCCTTGTTACCGCCGGATTTGCCCGGCCCTGTTCTCTGCACTTTGCGCACAGACGCGGCGGGAATATCGCACATAAAACAGGGCTTACCCATGGGGAAAAATTGCCTATCTCTCACCAAAACAGGCTCAGGAGGCCGCATTGACCACGCTTTCAGCATTTCCGATCACCGCCCGTTGGCCCGCCCGCAATCCCGATGTGATCCAGCTCTACTCGTTGCCTACCCCGAATGGGATCAAGGTCTCGCTTATGCTGGAGGAGACCGGCCTCGCCTATGAGCCGCATCTGGTCGATTTCGGAAAGAACGACCAGTTCAGCCCGGAATTTCTGTCGCTGAACCCGAATAACAAGATCCCGGCGATCATTGATCCCAATGGGCCGGATGGCCAGCCGCTGCCCTTGTTCGAAAGCGGCGCGATCCTGCTGTATCTGGCCGAGAAAAGCGGGAAATTCCTGCCCGGAGCGAAGCGCTGGCAGGTGATCCAGTGGCTGATGTTCCAGATGGGCGGCCTTGGTCCGATGTTTGGCCAGCTGGGCTTTTTCCACCATTTTGCCGGCAAAGAGATCGAGGACCCGCGCCCGAAAGAGCGCTACCGCGCCGAGGCGGAGCGGCTGCTGAAGGTGCTCGATGGCGCGCTGGAGGGCCAGGACTGGCTGGTCGGCGACTATACCATCGCCGATATGGCCATTGGCCCCTGGCTCAACACGCTGAAAGGGTTCTACAAGGCGGCGGATATTGCGGGCTGGGCAGAGCTGAAAAACGTGCCGGCCTATCTGGACCGGATCCTCGCGCGTCCGGCGATGCAGCGGGCGATGACTATCCCGGCGCGCGGCTGATATCGGAAGGCGGGGCCTGAGCGGCCCCGCTTGCCCATCAGCAGGGTTTTTTCCAGCCGTCGATAGCGGCAATCGCCTCTTCGGCGGTTTCGACCATGGTGAACAGGTCGAGGTCTTCCGGGCTGATCACCCCGGCCTCGGCCAGTTGGCTCCAGTTGACCACGCTTTCCCACCAGCTCTTGCCGAACAGGAGGAAGGGGACCGGCTTCATCCGCCTGGTCTGGATCAGCGTCAGCGCCTCGAACATCTCATCAAGCGTGCCAAAACCGCCGGGGAAGACCACGATCGCCTCGGCCCGCATCAGGAAATGCATCTTCCGGATCGCGAAATAGTGGAAGTTGAAGCACAGATCCGGTGAGACATAAGCATTCGGCGCCTGTTCATGCGGCAAGACGATATTGAGGCCGATGGAATGGCCGCCGGCCTCAGCCGCGCCGCGATTGCCGGCCTCCATCACCCCCGGGCCGCCACCGGTTACGATAACGCCCTTGCGGCCATAGCTGGCAAGGCTGCGCTCGGTCATTATCTTCGCGAAACGCCGCGCCTCGTCATAATAGGGGGAAAGATCGGCCAGAGCTTTGGTCTTTGCCTGCTCGCGATGTTCCGGCGCCGGAATGCGGGCGCCGCCGAACAGCACGATGGTCGTCTCGATGCCGCGCTCATCCATGATCAGCTGCGGTTTCAGCAGTTCCAGCTGCAGCCGCACCGGACGCAGATCCTCGCGCGTCAGGAAATCCTGGTCGGCAAAGGCCAGTCGGTAAGCGGGCGCCCGGGTCTGCAGCGTATCGGGGCATTTATCGGCAGCGATCAGATCCTGGCTGCTGTCCCGGAACGGGTGATTGCGCGACTCGTCGTTCATGGTCCCTCCTGCGAACAGGGGCCGCCCGGAAAGGGTGTGATTGCGTGGCCCGGCTTCAAGCTCTATAGCCCGTTGAACCCGAACAAAACCCTGTCCGAGGAATTGCACATGTCGAATGCCGCTCTGGAAACCGCAATCGAGGCTGCCTGGGAGGCACGCGACACCATCACCCCGGCGACGAAAGGCGAGGCGCGCGATGCCATCGAGGCGACGCTTGAGGCGCTGGACAAGGGAAAACTGCGCGTGGCCGAGCGTCAGGCGGATGGCCACTGGCATGTGAACCAATGGGCGAAAAAGGCGGTTCTTCTGGGGTTTCGCCTGAAAGATATGGAGATCCAGGAAGGCGGCCCGCAGGGCGGCACCTGGTGGGACAAGGTCGACAGCAAATTCAACGGCTGGGGTGAGGCCGAGTGGAAAACCGCCGGTTTCCGCGCGGTGCCGAACTGCATCGTCCGCCGTTCGGCCTATATCGCGAAAGGCGTGGTGCTGATGCCGTCTTTCGTCAATCTTGGCGCCCATGTCGATGAGGGCACCATGGTCGATACCTGGGCCACCGTCGGCTCCTGCGCCCAGATCGGCAAGAATGTGCACCTCTCGGGCGGCGTCGGCATTGGCGGCGTGCTGGAACCGATGCAGGCTGGCCCGACCATCATCGAGGATAATTGCTTTATCGGCGCGCGCTCGGAAGTGGTTGAAGGCTGCATCGTGCGCGAGGGCTCGGTTCTGGGCATGGGTGTGTTCATTGGCAAATCCACGAAGATCGTCGACCGTGAAACCGGCGAAGTGATGTATGGCGAAGTGCCGGCGGGCTCGGTCGTGGTCGCCGGCTCGCTGCCGTCGAAAAACGGTGTGAACCTGTACTGCGCGGTGATCGTGAAGCGGGTGGATGCGCAGACACGCTCCAAAACCTCGATCAACGAGCTGTTGCGCGACTGAACAGAAGCGGGGGTCGGTTTCTTTGAAGAAACCGGCCCAAATCCTTTGAAGGATTTGGGGGCGCGGGCATGGATGATGTTGAGAAACCGGTAAAGGAAAAGCGCCCGCAGCAGGTCTATTCCCTGGTGGTCGAGGTGGGCCGCAAGGCGGGGGACGGTTTGCCGGAAAAGGCGACCGGTGCGGCGTTGCTCTGCTATTCCTCGGGTGTTGATGAGGCCGAGGCGGTGCGCGAGACCGTGGCGATCCTGAAAGATGCCGATCTTTCGCCGCTGGAGGTGCAGGGTCTGGGCACGCTGGATGAGCGGAGGGCGGCGGGCGATGAGATCGGCGAGGAAGAGGTTGCGCTGATGGAGCGTGCCCTGGCCGAGAATTCGGTGATCGTGGCGCAGATGACGCCTTTTTACGACTGAAGACTTTACGACAGACGGAACCTCTGGCCGGGGGCGGATGCCTCCGGCGGGAGTATTTGCGTCAGGGGAATGGGATCAGCGCAGGGCACGGCCTTTGATGATCGCGTCTTTGCCGAAACGGGCGCGGATGGCGTCAGCGGCATGTTCCGCCTTTACGCGCCGGGCCGCAGCCGGGTCGAGCAGATCGGGGCTGCGATCGGCATCCGGGCCGGGGCAGAGGTCGGTGAGGCCGGTGCCGATCAGGCGGAACGGGCCCTTGATGCCGGAGCGGTCCAGCATTTCGCGCGCGGTGCGGTAGATGCGGTCGGCGAGCTGGGTCGGATCGGGCAGCGCCTGGCGGCGGGTGACGATCTGGAAATCGCCTTTTCTCAGCTTGAGTGTGATGGTGCGACCGGCGAGATCTTTTGCCTTGGCCCGGTCCGAGACCTGTTCCGCCAGCCGCCAGAGATGGCCATCCAGCAGATCGGCATCGGTGGTGTCCTCGAAAAAGGTCGTCTCTTTCGAGATGGATTTCAGGCCCGCATCGCGGCTGACGCGGCGGTGATCCTCGCCGCGTGCCAGATGCCAGAGCCGGTCGCCCATCTGGCCAAAGCGCAGGGTCAGGTCGCGGCGGTCCCAGCGGAGGAGGTCGGAGATCGTCCGTACCCCCGCCGCCTCCAGCGCCGCGCGGCTGGCGGTGCCAACGCCCCAGATGATCCCCACTGGCTTCGGCGCCAGAAATCCTTCGGTCTCGGCCCGGCCGATCACCGAAAAGCCGCGCGGCTTGTCGAGATCCGAGGCGATCTTCGCCAGAAACTTGTTATGCGACAGCCCGATGGAGCCGGTGACGCCGACCTCTTTCTCCATCCGTTTCGTCAGCCGCGCCAGCAGCACCGCCGGCGGCGCCCCATGCAGCCTCGCCGTGCCGGTGAGGTCGAGAAAGGCCTCATCCAGCGACAGCGGCTCGATATCCGGGGTCAGCTCTTCCATCATGGTGCGGATCTGGCGCGAGGCGTCGGCGTAATGCGCGATGCGGGGCGGCACCACCACCGCCTCGGGGCAGAGCTTCATCGCCTGGAACATCGGCATGGCCGAGCGCACCCCGCGGATCCTGGCCAGGTAGCAGCAGGTCGAGACCACGCCGCGCTTGCCGCCACCGACGATCAGCGGCTGATCCCGCAGCGCCGGATTGTCGCGCTTTTCGACGCTGGCATAAAAGGCGTCGCAATCCATATGGGCGATGGTGAGGGTCTCAAGCTCGACATGCGCGATCACGCGCGGCGACCGGCAGGACGGGCAGCGGCGGCCGGTTTCGAATCGGGTCAGGCAGTCGCGGCAGAGGCTGGGCATGGTCACAGGATCATAACCGGAACATGCGTTTCGGAACAGGGGCGCCATCATCGCCCCGTCATATCCTGCGCGGCCGCGGTGATTGATGGACAGCGCTCGCAAAACCTTGTATGGCGCCCTCAGGCCTGTCTGTTCCGGGCCGTGACCGGGAGGGTTGCGGCGGTGCTCTGGGCCTTCTCTCTGGCTCATATGCGGGGGCAACTGGCCCCCTGACAGGAAAATAGATGACGATTGATTCTCTCGCGGGCCCGCTTAAGGCGGCGCTGGCAGCCAAGGGCTATTCCGCGCTGACCCCGGTGCAGGAGGCCGTGCTGGCCACCGATCTGATCGGGCGTGACCTGCTGGTTTCGGCGCAGACGGGTTCCGGCAAAACGGTGGCCTTTGGTCTTGCGATCGCGCCCGAGGTGCTGGGCGGCATTGACCAGCTTTTGCCCGCCGACAAGCCGCTGGCGCTGGTAATTGCACCCACGCGCGAACTGGCGCTGCAGGTGCAGCGGGAACTGGTCTGGCTTTATGAGGGCGCGACCGTGGCCTCCTGCGTCGGCGGCATGGATTACCGTACCGAGCGCCGGGCGCTGGATCGCGGCGCCCATATCGTGGTCGGCACGCCGGGCCGGCTGCGTGACCATGTCGAACGCAAGTCGCTGGATCTGTCCGAGCTGGCCGCTGTCGTCCTTGATGAGGCCGATGAGATGCTGGACATGGGCTTTGCCGAGGATCTGGAATTCCTGCTGGGCGCCGCGCCCGAGGAAAAGCGCGTGCTGATGTTCTCGGCCACGGTGCCGAAAGAGATCGCTTCGCTCGCCGCCACCTATCAGCGCGATGCGCGCCGGGTCGAGGTGAAATCCGAAGCCAGCCAGCACGCCGATATCGAATACCGTGCTGTCTCTGTGTCGAATCGCGACAAAGAGCCGGCGATTTTCAACCTGCTGCGCTGGTATGATGCCCAGGTGGCGATTGTCTTCGCCAAGACCCGAGCCAATGTGAACCACCTGCATGCGCGGATGGTGAACCGGGGCTTCCCGGTGGTGGCCTTGTCGGGCGAATTGTCGCAAAGCGAGCGCCTGCATGCGCTGCAGGCGCTGCGCGACGGGCGGGCGCGTGTCTGTATCGCGACCGATGTGGCGGCGCGGGGCATTGACCTGCCGGGCCTCGACCTGGTGATCCATGCCGATCTGCCGACCAATCCCGAAACGCTGCTGCACCGCTCTGGCCGGACCGGGCGGGCGGGCCGCAAGGGCACGTCGGTTCTTGTGGTGCCGCAGGCCGAATTCCGCAAGGCGAATCGCATCCTGCAGGGGGCGAAACTGGTGGCGGAATGGGGCAAGGCTCCGGGTGCCGATGAGGTTCAGGAGCGGGAAGATGCGCGTCTGATCTCGGACCCGGCTTTGACCGAGGCGCCGGGCGAAGAGGCCGGTATCGCGGCGGATCTGCTGGAGGCCCATGGCGGCGAGGCGATTGCGGCGGCTTTCGTGCGGCTTTGGCGGGCCAAGCGCTCTGCGCCGGAAGAGCTGGTCGAAGACCTGCCGCCGCCAGCCGCCTTGCCACCGCGTGAGCGGGGCGAGTTCGGGCCATCGGTCTGGTACAAGCTTTCGGTCGGGCATGAGGGCCGGGCCGAGGCGCGCTGGCTCTTGCCGAAGATCTGCGAAGCCGGTGGTATTGCGAAAGACGGGATCGGCGCGATCCGGGTACAGCAGAATGTGACCTTCGTGCAGATCGCCGAGCCGCTGGCCGCGCGGTTCAAAGAGATGACCGAGATCGAGCCGGGTCTGGTGATGGAGCGTACTGCCGAGGCACCCGAATTCGGGCCGAAGGGCCGGGTGACCGGTGCCCGCCCCGAACGTGCGCCGCGCGAGGGGAAACCGGCCTGGTCGCCGCGTCCACCCCGCGCCGAGGCTGAGGAGGAGGCTCCGCGCCGCCCGCGCGCACCGCGTGAGGCTGCCGAGACCGGCGAAGGGCGCAAGCCCTGGGCCAGGCGTGAAGAGGGCGATGCGCCGAAGAAACCCTGGGCAAAGCGCGAAGAAGGCGACACCCCGCGCAAGCCCTATGCCCGCCGCGAGGAAGGCGATGCGCCGCGCAAGCCCTATGCGCGTCGTGAGGATGGAGATGCTCCGCGTAAGCCCTATACCCGCCGCGACGAGGATGCACCGGCCAAACCGCGCTGGACCCCGACCGATGGCGAGCGCCCGATGCGTGATGACCGGCCAGCGAAAGCGGCTCCGCGTTCGGCCGGTTTCCGATCGCATGGCGGCAGCCCGGATCGTCCGGCCCGTGCGACCGGGTTCAAAAGCCATGGCGGCGCCCCGGCAGGGCGTGACGCCCGCCCCGCCCGCGATGAAGCGCCCCGCAAGCCTCGGGCGGAAGGTGAGTCGCGTCCTTATGAAAAACGGGATGGCGGCAAGCCCTATGCGGGTAAACCGGCATCTGGCAAGCCCGTGGAAGGGAAGCCCGCCTATGGCAAGGGCGCTCCGCGCGCGGCCGGCAGCAAGAGCTTTGGCGCGAAAACCGATGCGGGCAAAGGCTTTGCCACGCGCAAACCGGCGGCACGCCCGGCAGATGCAAGCGACACTTCCAAGCGCTTCACGCCGCCGAAGCGCCCGCGCAGCTGAGACGCGAGGGCTCTGATCATTGGCCCGGGGTGCTGGCAAAGGCCCGCACCCCGACGTCTTTCGCGCGATACAGGGGGTGAACAGGGGGTGAAGTGTCCCGAATCTGCGACCGCCCAGGACCCGCCGGGGATCAGCTGGCCTGCGCACGCTGATCGGGGAACCATTCCTCGGCCAGGCCCATAAGCTGGGTGTAACTCAGCGGTTTTTCCAGGGCGAGGGTGACGCCGGCAGCCTCAAGATCCCGGCATTCTGACCCCAGGGTCGATGCCGTGATGCCGATGATCGGCACCTGTTTGTCGGTCTTGCGGATCTCGCGCACGATTTCGCAGCCGGTGGCGCCTGGCAGCAGCTGATCGACCAGGATCAGATCATAGCTGCCGCGATACCACATTTCGAGACCATCGGTCCCCGTTTCGGCCCAATCGACATGGCGGAACAGCCGCCGCAACCGGGTGCGGGTGATTTCACCGACGAGGCGGTTATCCTCGATCAGCAGCACATGGCGGGCAAACCAGCGTGGGGCAGTCGCCGGATCCGTCAGGTCGTCCTCCTCCGCTGCTTCGGTCACCGGGCCGGACGGAACGGCGCTGCGCACCGGGTGGCTCAGCACGAAATGGGTGCCCTGCTGCGATTCAAGGAGGCTGAGATCACCCCCGAGCAGCCCTATGGCCTTGCGCGCTGTATAAAGGCCAAGCCCTGCCCCCGTGCGCCCCGAGGCCGCGCCGGGCGGTGTGCAGAAGGGCTCGAACATCCGTTCGCGCTCTGGCTCGGGGATGCCGATGCCATTATCGGCGACCTGCCAGGTCAGGGTGACCTCGGCGCCGGCGCCACGGCTGGCAATCACGCTGATCCGGATCATGCTGCCGCGCGAATGGATGATGCCATTGTGGATCAGCTTAGACAAGGCAATGAAAACTCTGCCGAAATCCCCCAGTAGCTGCAGATCGGCACTGTCGGTCTGGCTGGCCTCGATGGTGACGCCATGGGTGGTGGCGACCGGCGAGAAAATTTCGAACAGCTGCGAGATCAGATCGGCCGGGGTAAAACTTTGACCGCTGGGAGTGGCGTTGGTGCCGCTGTCGGCCCTGAGGTCTTCGATGATAGTGGTGATCCGCTCCATTGTTTGCTCAAACCCCTCGCGCACATCCTCCCAGAGAGAGCCGTTGCGCAACTCCTCGGCGAGCATGGAGAGGATGGCGACCGGCGTGCGCAATTCATGCGCGGCGAAGGAGAGCAGCCGTTCTTCGCGCAGCACGGCATCGGCGAGCAATTGCTCGGCGCGCTCGGCCAGTTCCTTCTCATGCGAAAGGCTGAACAGCGCGAGCCAGGCCATGGGGCGATTGTTTTCCAGGATCCGCGCCTCGAAGAGTTGCGGCTCGCTGTCCTGGCGCCGCGCTTCGCCGCCCGGTTTCATCTGGAGGCGAATTCGGACCGGGGCGGGCTTCTCGCCCACCGGTTTCTGCAATTCGCGCAGAAGATCGAGCAAGCCGCCGGAACCGCTTTCCTGAAAGATGCGGTTGAAGCCGACCGGCTGCCCGCGCTCGGCCGAGAAGGCGGATCCGAAGGGGAAATGCACGGTGCGTTTTTCCAGGTCGAGCAGGATCAGCCAGCTGGTCGAGCTACGGCTGAAGGCTGAAAGGACGGCGGGCGGCGGGTCGCCGGCGCGCCGCACCAGATTGCCACCGCTTCGGCGGCTGGTGCGCATGATGCTGAAAGGCAGGGCGGCGAGCAGGGCAAGCAGGCCCGGATCACCCGCCGGACTGGCAAGCAGCCAGGCGCAGAGCAGAGGGGTCGAAAGGAAGAGCAACATCCCCGCAAGGGTCAGTGCCGCGAAACGCCGGAAGAGGAAGACCGCCAGCAAGGCAGGCACAAGCAGCAGGGTCAGATAGCCCGCCGGAATTTCTGCGGTGATCCGATTGCTTGCGGCAAGGCCAAGGCCCAGCACGGCGGCAATCGTCAGAAGCACCGGCGTCAGATCGGAGGGAGCCATCTCCTTCCGGTCGCCGGCAATGGCTACGGCCAGGCCGAAAAGCAATGTGACGCCTGGCGTGAAGGCCGCCAGCCCGGCGGCCAGAAGGGCGCGCTCAAGGGAGAATGGCGCGCTGAGACCAGGCAGAACCATGGTCGCGATCAGCCAAAATCCCGTCGAGTAGACGGAAAAGGCAAAGAAAAGATGGATCGGATGGATCAGGGCGGTTGAGTTGGCGACCGCCTGCCAGCTGAGAACCTGGCGTGAGGCGCGGGCGAGCAGCGCCAGCAGGATCCCGGCCACCCAGCAAAGCGCGGTGATGAAAACCGTGCCGCCATTGCCCGGGCTTTCCGGCAGAAAGAGGCTGCTGATCCCGAAAACAGGCAGCAGCACCATGGCTGTGATCAGGACGAGCAGATGCATGATCCGGTTGCCGAATCTGTCCGTCGGCAAGAGCGCGGCGAGGATCCCGGTCAGGATCGCGGCGAAGACGGCTGCAGAAAGCGGCTGCACCTCGGGCCGGGTGGCAATCGGGGTGAGGATCTGGCTGGCTGCCGGCAGCAGGGTCAGGCAAAAGACCGAAGCCGGCCGCCAGCTGCCCTCATTCGCGGTCTGTTTTTCGCCCTGTTCCATGCCCTTTCTCCCTGGTCAGTTGGTGGTCATCAGGCGATAGACCGCCGGTGCCAACAGCAGGATCAGCAGCGGGGGCACGGTGAAGAGCATGGTTCCCAGCGTCATTTTGGTTGGCAGAACATTGGCGCGCTCTTCGATCTGGCGCACCCGCCGGTCGCGCAGATCGGCGCTGAACACCCGCAAGGTCTGGGCGACGGGGGTGCCCATGGTGCCGGATTGCACAATGATAGTGGCAAGCTGGCGCAGATCATCATTGCCGGTCTCCTGGGACAGACGGTTCCAGGCGTCCTGGCGCTCGGCCCCAGCGGTCAGGGCTTCGGTCAGGGCGTGCAGCCGGGCAGAGAGATCGGGGTGAACCGGTGCCATTTCCTCGGCCACCCGCATCAATGCAAGGTCGGTGGTCTGCCCGGCCTCGACACAGACCAGCATGAAATCCAGCGCATCGGGCAGGGCGATGGCAATTCGCTTTTGCCAGGCCTTGCGGCGGCGGTCGACGATCATGGTGGGCAGGAAATACCCAGGCAGAAAGCCGGCAATCAGCGCGATGGCCTTCTTCACGGGCGCGAGCGCCGCGAGGGGCGCAGACAGCACGAGCAGCGCCGCCACCAGCGCCACCATGCCGATCGCCAGCCCGATCTTGGTCATGGTGAAATAGCGCGCAGCCTCGGGATGGCTGAAGCCGGCCTGGAAAAGCTGGCGCCGCAGCTCGGCCGCATCGCCAGAGAGGGGCGCGGCGGCGGGCTCATTACGGGGCCTGCTGCGGAAGACGCCTTCGGGCAGGCGGCTGACCACCAGCATCGCCAGCGAGAACAGCGACCCGCTGAGGATGAAGGCACCAAGGAAGAATGCTGATGAGGTCATTGCCGGCCTCCTGTTCCGGGTTGTGCGGCATTGGTCATTCCACTTTCACCAGCCAGTGCATGAAGAGGATATTGAGAAAGAGCAGCGTCGCCACCAGGCCCAGCATCGGCACGAAGAAGGGCTTGTCGGAGATTTCCGAGAAATAGTCGGGGTTTACCACAAGCAGCATCACCGTTGCCCCCAGCGGGAAGAAGGACAGGAAACGGCCGGACCATTTCGCCTCGGAGGTGATGGAGCGAACTTTGCGGCGCAATTGCTGTCGCCCGCGCGCGATGGAAGAAAGCCGCTCCAGAACCTCGGCGAGATTGCCGCCGGTGCTGGACTGGATCGCCACGGCTGCCGCGAAGAAGCGCAACCCCTGGCTGTCGGTGCGGTTCGCCATGTCGCGCAGCGTACCGACCGGCTCCTGGCCATAGCTGATCCGTGCCGAAGTCTCCGAGAATTCCTCGGCAAGCGGGCCGCTCAGTTCTTTGCCAGCGGTCTGAACCGCAGAACCGACCGGCAGCCCGACCTTGAGCGAGCGTACGATCAGATCCATGGCCTCGGGCAGCGCCTCTTCGATAGCGAAGGCGCGGCGGCGGATCAGCCGGCGGACCTGCATGACCCAGATCACCAGCGACAGGATCAGCCCGGTGGCAATCCCGATGGTCAGGCCGAGGCCGAGAACGACATGCGCCAACAGGGTCATAATCGTGGTCACGGTGAGGATGAGGATCAGCGCGAGGTGGCGGGGCACGATATCCGCCCGCCCGCCCGTGGGGGAGGCGAACAGGGTCAGCCAGTTTCGGTGCAGTGCGTCGCGGCGCAGGGCGACAGCATCGGCCTCTTCCAGCAGCGGGTCGCCGCTGCGGACTTCTCCGGAAAAACGCCGTATCGCCGTCAGCCGCCGGTGTCGGGCACCGAGATCCGAAATCAGCCACAGCGCCAGCACGACAAGACCACAGCCGGCCGAGAGGATCAGGCCGAAGGTCAGGGAAAGCGGCATTGTCACACCCCCCAGAGATCGGCAGGCAAGGCGATGCCCCAGCGGCGAAACCGGTCGGTCCAGGCCGAACGCACCCCCGAAGCGGCAAAGCCGCCCTCGACCCGGCCATCCGGGGTGACGCCGGTATGCTCGAAATAGAACAGCTCCTGCATGGTGAGAACCTCGCCCTCGCAGCCGGTCACCTCGGTGATCGAGGTCACCTTGCGGCTGCCATCCTGCAAGCGGTTGACCTGGACGATCAGGTTGACCGCGCTGGCGACCTGGCGTCTGAGCGCGCCGAGCGGGATCTCAACGCCTGACATCGCGACCATATTCTCCAGCCGGCTGGTTGCGTCGCGCGCGGAATTGGCGTGGATCGTGGTCATCGAGCCGTCATGGCCGGTATTCATCGCCTGCAACATGTCGATCACCTCATCGCCACGTGTCTCGCCGACGATGATCCGGTCGGGCCGCATCCGGAGCGCATTGCGCAGACAGTCGCGCTGCGTGATTGCGCCCTTGCCTTCGATATTGGCGGGCCGGCTTTCCATTCGCCCGACATGCGCCTGTTGGAGTTGCAATTCGGCGGTATCCTCGACCGTGATGATGCGCTCTCGCTTGCCGATAAAAGCCGAAAGCGCATTCATCAGCGTGGTTTTGCCCGAACCGGTGCCGCCCGAAATGACGATATTCAGCCTGCAGGCGACGGCGGTGCGCAGATAGATCGCCATCTTTTCGCTCATCGCGCCAAGGAAGGTCAGCTGGTCGAGGCTCAGCTTGTCCTTACGGAATTTACGGATGGAAACCAGCGTGCCATCCAGCGCGATCGGCGCGATCACCGCATTCAGACGCGAGCCGTCAGGCAGCCGGGAATCAACATAAGGGTTTGATTCATCGAGCCGCCTGCCCGCCATGCCGACGATCTTTTGCAGGATGCGCCGCAGATGCGCCTCATCCTGAAACTGCACATCGGTCAGCTCAAGCAAGCCGCCCTGTTCGACGAAGACCTGTTCGGGCCCGTTGATCAGGATATCGGAAACCATCTCGTCATTGATCAGGATCTCAAGCGGGCCAAGGCCCATCACCTCATAATAAAGATCCTCGACAAGGCCATCGCGTTCAGAGCGGCTGACCGCCACGCTTTGCGAGGGGATCAGCGATTTCAGGACCGCCGCGATCTCGGCCTTGATATCGGCTTCGGAGGCCTGGACCAGTGCGGAAAGGTTCAGAATTTCCAGCAATTGCTGATGTGCCTGCTGGCGGATTTCGGCGAGTTTCCGGCGCCGCTGGCGCGCGATGACAATCTCGGGCGAAGGGGGCGCATCGCCATCGCCGGCCGGAAGCAGCGGCTGATCCGGATCGGGCACCGGTACAGCCTCGCCGAATTTGCTCTGGCGGAACTTGTCGAACATCAGACGGCCCCCGTTTCAGTCTGCCGGCGGCGGTCGATTTTCGGGGCCAGCGCCTCGCAGAGGTCGAGAATGCCCTTGCGCAGGGGGTTGGTGGCAGCCGCTTTCCAGAGCGGCGTTCCGGAATTGCAGGCGGTCTCCACCTCATGCCCGCCATCGGGCAGCTGGCGGAAGAAGGCGGCGCCTATCCCGGCCTCAAACCCGTTGCGTGAGGCGGTGAATGCGGCATCGGGGCGGGGCGGCACCATGTTCAGCAGATGAAAGAGCCGGCCTTCCGCCAGCCGCTCCGCCCGCAAAAGGGCCAGCAGGCGCACCATATTCTGCGCGGAACGGACATCGGAGCGGCTGATCGTGAAGACCGCATCGGCCTCGGCCCAGGCGGTCCCGCTCCAGTCGGTGATCAGATGCGGCAGATCGAGCAGGACCAGATCGGCATGATCGCGCGCGAGCGAGAGGATGCGGCGCAGATCCCGGTCGGACATGCCGTCAATAGGCAGGATTTCCGCCGGGGCAGCGAAGATGCGCAGATGGTCCGAGACCCGCAAGAGGCAGGATTGAAAAGAATCGAAATCCAGCGCGCCGAGCTGGCGATAGGCATCGGTCACCCGGGAATTGGCCGGCAGATCGAGATAGGTGCCGGAATTGCCGAATTGCAGATTGAGGTCGATCAGACAGATTTCCGGCGGGTCGGGCAGGCGCGACAGCTCGACAGCGAGGTTGACGGCCAGGGTGGTGGCGCCTGTCCCGCCGGCAACCGGTTGGAACGCCAGAATGCGGCAGGGCTGTTGCGGCAGTTCGGGGGCGAACAGAACCCCGTTTTGCGCCACCGGCTGAGCCGGGCCGCGGCGCAGAAGGCGGGTCAGCAGACCTTTCGCGGGGGTGGAGGGTTTCTGGTCTTGCCGCGCAGCCTCGCCCGCTGAAGCGGCATTGCCGTCGGCGGGATGATCGGGAACAGGCTCCGGTGCGGCGAAGGGCGGGCCGTAATGGATCTGCATCCCGGGGATCTGCGGCAAGGTCAGCCGTGATCCCGGGGGCAGCAGCAGGACGAGATTTCTGCCCGTGCCGGCCGCCGCCTGCAACACACCTGTCACCAGTTTGGGCGCCGCGGTCTTGCCGGTATCGGGGGCAAGGATGATCTGGTCGAAATCCTGGAGTGCTGGCTGGTGCAGCAGATCCAGCGCCTCGGTGAGGCCGAGATCGGTGCGGATGGCATTGGCTGGCACATGCACCAGCCAGGCTGACATGCGCAGGAGCGCGTCAAATCCGTCGCAGATCGCGCAGATCCGCATCGGGCCCTCGTCTTCCGGCGGCGGGGGTTCGCTCAGCATGGCACATCCATGACCGAGCGCGCGCCGCCGCGCACGATGGCGGTCTGGCACCTGGCGCGGGCCGCGACCTGGGCGACGCCGTCTGCCTGACCCTCACGCACCACCAGCGGCAGGGTGGCAAGATCGGCGGGGCCCACGACGAATTCCTCCTGGTCAAGGCTGAGTTTGTGCGCCGAGGGCAGGATGCTGAACACACCTGAGGACGAGGCCTCGACCACCCGCATCGCATCCTGCGAGGCTCCTTCCAGGATCAGCTTGTCGGCAAGCGGCCCTTCGCCACCGCCAGTGGGCAGCGCCAGGATCCGGAGCGCCGAACCCAGCATCCGCGTCTCGGTGGTGCCGCCGCCGGTATTGCGGGTCCAGAGCAGGTCAAGGGGGTCGCCGGCCTTCAGCCGATCAATAAAATCGTCGAGATTTTGTGCCCGGATCGCGATGGCCCGGGCGTCGCCGGAGAGGATGAAGCCGTAATCCGGCCCCCCGGCCGAGGTCGCGATATCGCCTTTCAGCACCAGCGCCCCTTTGCGCAAAGCGGCCAGTGCGACGAATCCTCCCTCGGTTTCCGGGGGAAGTTTTTGCAGCACATTGTCCGGCAGATAGCTGCCCGGCATCTTGACCGGCATGAAATCGTCCTGACCGAGGATGCTGCCCGGAGCGAGGTCGCGGACGGGCACCGGCACCAGCACCGTCTCCCCAAAGGCGCGCAGGCTGACCCTGGCCGTCGCAAGCTCGGATTCGAGGGCGCGGGAATATTGGAACGTGCCGAAGCCCGCGACCACAGAAAGCAGAATTCCCAACAGGATAAGCATCAAGATCCTGACTTTCATGGCATTTCCCCTTGCTCTGGTGGCAAGGCGGTGGCGGCCGCCCCCTCGCTGCCGATTTCATTCACCGCATCCGAGATGACGCCGCGCAGGCTTTGGGTGACGTGATCCGCCCCGCCCGCGCTGAGCCAGAGCCCGAGAAAAGTCGTCAGAGCCGCCGCCGCCGCGCTGATGAGCAGCCAGTCCTCGCGCCCTGTGCCGGTTTCGAGCCGGAGAAAAAGATGAAACGGAACCATGCCTGCCGGCCCTTGCTGAAAAACAGGGCCAGTTTGCGATGCAGAGCGTTTAGAATGGGTTTATGCCAGATCAGACCGCCCAATCAGACTGCGAGATCGCAGCCCGGATCGCGCCAGACCATGCGGCCTCGGAACAGGGTCAGGAGAACTCTGGTCGCGGAAATCTGCGTCGGCGGGCAGGTGAAGATATCCTGGTCGGTCACGATCAGATCGGCGGAAAACCCGGGCGTGAGCCGCCCGCTATAGCCCTCGCGCCAGCAGGCACGCGCCGCCTGGACCGTATAGCCCGCCACGCATTCGCCGATGCTCAGCGCCTGGTCAGGCAGGAAGGGCGGACCTGGATCCTCGACCTGGCGGGCCTGGCGGGTGATGGCGGTTTCGATGATCTCGAACGGGTTCAGGGTCGAGACCGGCCAGTCCGAAGACAGGGTGATCGGGGTGCCGGGGTCGCGCATGTCGCGGAAGGCATAGGTCTGTGGCAGGCGCGAAGGACCGATCATCTCCAGCGCAATATCAGGGATTTTCGGGTCGAACCGGGCCCAGAGCGGCTGGATATTCGCCATGGCGAGGCGGGCAAGGCGGGGGAAATCCTGGGCTGCGACCAGTTGCAGATGGGTGATCTGATGGCTGGCGGGCCAGGGACCATTCGCGGCCAAAGCCGCCTCAAGCCCGTCAAGCGCGCGGGTGCAGGCGGCGTCCCCGATCACATGGACATGGATCTGGAACCGCGCCGCATCAAGCGCGGTCATCAGGGCCAGCGTCTGATCGCGGGTGAACATGCAGGGCGCATTGCCGCCGGGCCCATCGGCATAGGGGGCGAGACAGGCGGCTGTGCGGTTCTCGAATACCCCATCCATGAAGAATTTCGCGGCATTGATGTGGAAATCGGGGCCGGGATGGGCGGCGCGCAGCGCGCTGAGCCGGGCGACGGCGCTTTCCGGTGTATCGGCCTCGGACACATGCGCCGCACCGGCGACGCGCAGGGTCAAAAGGTTCTCACGCGCGGCACGGGCATAAATCCGCGCCTCCGTCGCGGTGATCTTCGCGTCGATCACGCCGGTGATGCCGTGGCGATTGGCATGGGCCTGGCCGGCCAGGAGCCCCTCGATCAGCTGGTCATCGGTGAAGGCGGGCAGGCGTTCCAGCGCCCAGGGAATGGCGTCTTCATGCAGCATCCCGGTGGGGCGTCCGGCGGTGTCACGCAGGATATGGCCATTGGGCGGGTCGGGCGTGTCCGTTCCGATCCCCGCCATTTCCAGCGCGGCTGTGTTGAAACAGGCGGAGTGAAAGCTGGAATCGTAGATCAGCGCCGGGCGGTGGCCTGTCAGCGGGTCGACCCAGGCGGCGGTCAGGTTGTGATCGCCGAAATAGCCCGGCTGCCAGCCCGCGCCGATGATCAGCGGCAGATCGGGCCGTCGCGCGGTATGGTCCTGGATCAGCCGCGCCAGATCATGCAGCGTTTCGGCATCATAGAGTTGCGCGGCGGTGGTGAGATCGGTGCCACCGGACAAGAGATGCGTATGCGGATCCTGAAAACCGGGCAGCACCAGCCGGCCGCCGAGGTCGACCTGTCTGACACCCGGTGCGAGGGCGGCGATTTCCGCGCCTCCGACAGCGGCGATCAGCCCATCGCGAATCAGGAGGGCAGAGGCCAGCGGCAGGCCCGGATCCATCGTATGGATCCGGCCATTGATCAGGAGGGTGTCACTCATAAAGGCTCCAGTCGCTGGCGGGCAGCACATGGGCGGGCTGATCGACATCGCGCGTCCAGGCGAAAAGGCTGAGGAAGGGGACGGCGCCGGTCAGGGTCGCATGCGGTTGCAGCGGCGGGTTCCAGACAGGGTGAAAGGCGGGCAGCGGCCGGAAGGGCGTATCGGGGGCGAAACGCCAGCGATGCGGGCCGGTCAGCGGCAGATAAAGTTCGGGCGCGGGATGGGCATGGTCGCGGTAAAGCACGCCGGGCGCCACCAGGAAAAGCCCGAGGTCGAAATCATCGGCAGGCCAGGCGGCCCCCGCACCGACCAGCGTACAAAAGGCATGCACGCGCCCGAAATGCGGCCCTATTTCGGACAGGGGATAGGCGTCATAGGTGATCCAGGGCAGATCCCGGGCCAGCGTGCCGATGGCGGCGGCAAGGGTCGGATCGGTGGGATGCATCGCCTCGAGCGCTGCCGCGATATGGCTGCGGACCACCGGATTGTCAGAGCCGGTCCGTGGCACCGGCCTTTGCAGCAGCGAGGGCGCGAGCAGGCTGCGGATTTCGGCAATGCCGGGACCGGTCAGGGCAGAGAGGCAGCGGTCGGTCTCCTGCAGAAGATGCGAGAGGCGGGCGGCCAGATCAGGCTCCGGCGGTTCGGGCGGGGCGAGGCCGCGATCCGCCATGACGCGATGCGGGTCGATGGCGTCGGTGGTGGCGGCCTCGCGGTAGGATTCCAGCTGGGCGGTGGAAAGAAGGCCGGCGCCATGCAGTGCCATCGCAGCAGCGTAGCGGCGCCTGCCGGACCCGGCGGGACCGGCAGGCTCGGCCAGTGCAAGCCAGAGCGCGGCGCTCATCCATTCGTCCTGTAGGCAAGCCGTTGTTCGGCCAGGCGGCGCCTTTCGGCCCGGCTCATCAGCCAGCCGGCAAGGATCACGCAGATGCCGACCAGCGCCACGATCAGCGTCGCCAGCGCGTTGATGTCGGGGGTGACGCCCAGCTTGACCTTGGACCAGATCAGCAAGGGCAGCGTGGTCGCACCCGGCCCGGTGACAAAGGACGAGATCACCACATCATCCAGCGAAATGGTGAAGGCCAGCAGCCAGCCCGAAAGCAGCGCCGGCGAAATCACCGGCAGCGTCACATCCCGCAAAACCTGCCAGGGGCGCGAGCCGAGATCCATCGCCGCCTCTTCGATCGAGCGGTCCATCTGGGTCATGCGCGAATGGACGACGGTGGTGACGAAGACCATGGAGAAGGTGATATGTGCCAGGGTGATGGTGGTGAAGCCGCGTTGCCCGGGCCAGCCGATCCAGTTGGCCAGCAGGGTGAAGAAGATCAGAAGCGAGATGCCGGTGATCACCTCGGGCATGATCAGAGGCGCGGTGACCATGCCGGAAAACAGCGTGCGGCCGCGGAATTTGCGAAACCGTGCCAGCGTGATCCCGGCCATGGCACCAAGGATCGTCGCGATACTGGCCGAGACCAGGGCGATCTTTAACGACAGCCAGAGCGCGGCGCCGACCTGGCGGTTGGAGAACAGCGAGACATACCATTTGGTCGAGAACCCGCCCCAGACGGTGGCAAGCCGGCTTTCATTGAAGGAATAGACGATCATCGACAGGATCGGGATGTAGAAGAAGGCAAAGCCAAAGCACATCACGGTGATCAGGAAGACGGGACGGCGGGTCATGGTTTGTCCTCCGCGCCGGCGCTTTCGGCCTTTTGCTGGTATCGTGCGTAAAGCATGGTCGGCCCGACCATCAGGATCAGCAGCGCCACAGCGACGGTGGAAGCCATCGGCCAGTCCCTGACTTGCGCGAATTCATCCGAGATGATGCGGCCGATCATCGGCGAGGACGGGTTGCCGACGAGGGAGGGGATCACCAGCTCTCCGGCCGCAGGGATGAAGACCAGCATGCCGCCCGCGATGATGCCGGGGATGGATTGCGGCAGGGTCACGTCGCGGAAGACCTGGAAAGGTCGGGAGCCGAGATCCATTGCCGCCTCGTCGAGCACAGGGTCGAGCCGTTCGAGATTGGCGTAAAGCGGCAGGATCATAAAGGGCAGGTAGGTATAGACCATGACGAGGATCACCGCGAAATTGGTGTTCATCATCGGGATCGAGTTCAGCGTGTAAGCCTGCGGCACGACGAAATTCCAGGCGTCGGTCAGCATCGAGTTGAACCAGGAGTTCCGGCCCATCAGCCCCATCCAGGCGTAGACCCGCAAGAGGAACGAGGTCCAGAAGGGCAGGATCACCAGCATCAACAGGATATTGCGCCAGGATTTCGAGACGCGGGTGAGGCCGAGCGCCATCGGATAGCCGAGAGCCAGGCAGAACAGCGTGGCGATGGCGGCATTCATCAGCGAGGTGACGAAGGCGCGGATATAGAGGGTTTCGGTGAAAAGCCGGCCATAGCCCTCGAAATTGAGGATCGGGTTCTCGCCGCCATAACCGAAGGGGGGTGCTGTGGGGGTGCGGGTGGCGACGCTCATCGCCACGACGATCAGGAAGGGGATCAGGAAGAAGAGGGTCAGCCAGAGATAGGGGATGCCGATGATCAGCTCGCGCCAGCCGCGGCGGTGGAACCAGGAGGCGAGGGCTTTCATATCTGGCCTCCTGGTGTGTGGCTGGCGTCGGAGACGGGGGGCTGCCTGCCCCCCGCACCCCCCGGGAGTATTTCAGTCAAGAGGAAGGAGAGGGCGCTTTCTGTCCACATGATCTGGCTCCTCAATCCGTGAGGATTATGGCTGAGGCGGGCTCGAAGGAGAGCCAGACGCGGTCATCCCAATCGGCGGGGCGACCGGATTCCGAAGCACGGCGCGCATTGACCGCATGGACCGAGATCAGCTCGCCGCCCGGCAGGGTGACGCGGTAGAGGCTGTCTTTGCCGAAATAGGCGAGGTCTTTCACCTGGCCCTCGACCACGTTCACCGCGTCGGGGCAGGTTTTCGAGATGGCGATTTTTTCGGGGCGCAACGCGACGGTGACCTGCTGGCCCTCGGTCAGGCCGGGAAGGCTGCGGGCGGCGAAGGTGCCCTCCATCGCGGGGATGTCGATCTCGGCGATATCGCCGGTGAGACGAATGACGCGGCCGGGATAGGTGGAGATGGCGCCGATGAAGCCGGCGACAAAGCGGGAATTCGGGTATTCGTAGATCTCGTTTGCCGGGCCGACCTGTTTCACCTCGCCCTTGTCCATCACCGCGATGCGGTCGGCGAGTGTCATTGCCTCTTCCTGGTCATGGGTGACCACAACGAAGGTGACCCCGGTGCGCTGCTGAATGGACATCAGCTCGAACTGGGTATGTTCGCGCAGTTTCTTGTCCAGCGCCGCGAGAGGTTCATCCAGCAGCAGCACCTTGGGTTGCCGCGCCAGCGCGCGCGCCAGCGCCACACGCTGTCTTTGCCCGCCGGAAATCTGATGCGGTTTGCGTTTGGCAAACGGCGTCAGCTGCACCAGGGCCAGCATTTCCCCGACCCGGGCCGCCCGCTGGGCCGCGGTCAGCTTCTCATGTTTCAGCCCATAGGCGATGTTCTTTTCGACGCTCATATGCGGGAAGATCGCGTAGCTCTGGAACATCATATGCACCGGCCGGTCCCAGGGGGCGGTATCTGCCATATCCTGACCGTCGATATAAATACGGCCTGATGTCGGCGTCTCGAACCCCGCCAGCATCCGCAAAAGCGTGGTCTTGCCGCAGCCGGAGCCGCCGAGCAGGGCGAAGATCTCGCCCTTGCCAATGGTCAGATTGACGTCACGCACCGCTTCGAAATGCCCAAAGCGTTTGGAGACGCCCTCGATGCGGATGAAAGGGGCCGGGTCTGACATGACGGGTTCGCCTCAGCCGCCGCTCTTGATCTGCTGCCAGGCGCGGTTCAGGTCGCGCTCCTGCTCTTCAGACATTGGCCTTGTGGTGAAGAGGCGCGACAGGGTCGCATCATCGGGATAGATCGCCGGGTCGCTGGCAATCGCGGGATCGACCAGCGGCGTCGCTGCCGCATTGGCATTGGCATAGCCGGTGTAATTGGTGCAGGCCGCCGCCACTTCGGGGCGCAAAAGGTAATCGAGGAATTTATACGCATTCTCGGTATTTGGCGCATCGGCGGGAATGCCGAAGAGGTCGAACCAGGCCGGAGCGCCGGTTTCCGGTACGAAATAGGCCAGCTCCATCTCGATCCCGGCCTCGGCGGCGCGGGTCTTGGCGACGCCGTAATCGCCCGACCAGGAATTGATCACACAAAGCTCTCCATTGGGGATCGCATTGAGATAATTCGCATTGTCAAAGGTCGAGATATATTGCCGGATCGGCGCAAAGGCCTCGGCCATTTTCGCATATTCGGCGGCGCCGGCGGTATTCGGGTCGATGCCCAGATATTTCAGCATCATATAGCCGGCATCGGTCGGGCTATCGAGAACCGAGATCCCGCAATCCGCCAGTTTCGCCGCATTCTCCGGTTTGAACAGCACGTCGAGACTGTCGAGGTTGGCGTCGGGCAGACGCTCGCGCACCATCTGCATATTGTAGGCCATCCCGACCGATCCCCACATATAGGGAACACCATGCAGCAGCCCGGGGTCGTAATCTTCGACGATCTTCAGGATATCGGGGTCGAGATTTTTCCAGCCCGGCAGTTTCGAGCGGTCGAGCTGCTGATAGATCCCCGCCGCCACCATGCGCGGATAGGACATGCCCGATTGCAGCACCAGATCATAGCCGGTGCCGCCGACCAGCATTTTCGCATCCACCTCTTCGGCGCTGGCATAAAGGTCATAGACCACGGAAATCCCGGTCTCGGCCTCGAAATCGGCGACGGTCGTTTCACCGATATAGTCCGACCAGTTATAGACATTGACCGAACCGGACTGGGCCCGTGCCGGGCGGATGAAGGGCGCCGAAAGCGGAGTGGCGAGGACTGCACCGGATAGGGCGGAAAGCGCGTGGCGACGGGTCAGCTTCATGTCGTTCTCCCTGGGTGGTTTGTTATATGTTTTTAAGAAAGCCTATGCCCGGCCCTCTCCTGCGCAAAGCAAATCCTTGTTAACGGCGCGCATTTCACCCTCTGCGGGTGCGGCACCTCGGGTCATCACCGGCAGCAGGCGGCGCAGCTGATCGTGATGGCGGCGCAGCCCGTATTCGAGATCCGAGAGGTGGAAGCCCTCGAAATTTTCCGACCGCATCGATTCGTTCGACCAGATGGAAAGCTGCTGATCCTCGGCCGAAGTGTCGCGGTCGATCCGATGCGCCAGGTAGCGGGCGGCGCGGGTCTGGCGGTCCTCATCGGCGATCCGGTATTGGCGGCCGGTCAGCAGGGTCTTGCCCGGCGACAGCGGCACGTCGTGGTAGAATTGCGCGGTCTCGGGGGTGAAGGCGATCACGATATTGGGGAAGAGGCCGTAATAGGCCCAGTTCCGCCTCAGATGCGGCGGCAGGTCGTCTCGCATCGGCGAGTGTTTCACATAGTTCTTCACCGACCAGCGCCGGCCGGGGCGGTCGCCGTAAAAGCCGTAGCTGACATGAAAGCCCCCGGGCAAATAGAGGTCGCGGTAATCGCGGCCGTAAAGGTCCTGCAAAGACGGATGGGCGAGGGCGACGTGATAGCCTTCATTATCCACGTCGCGGACCGATTTCCAGTTCACCTCCAGTTCGGCCGACCAGCCGGAAATATCCAGCGGCATCAGCCGGTCAGAACGCCAGGCCGCGAAATCGGGCGCGTAAGGGGCCAGCAATTCCGCGACCGCTGGCTGCGGGCCGGGGCGAAAGCGCAGGAACAGGAAGCCTGCGAAAATCTCCAGCTCCAGGGGTTTCAGGCCGAAGGCGCTTTTGTCCAGCCCCTCGCCGAACGTGTCGGGGCGCGAGACGCCGCGCAGGGTGCCGTCAAGGTTATAGACCCAGCCATGGAAGGGGCAGACCAGCGCGCCCCGGCATTTCCCCTGCGCGCCGTCAACCACCCGTGCGCCGCGATGGCGGCAGAGGTTCATAAAGGCGCGAACCACGCCGTCCTGGCCACGAATGATCACCGCCCGCTCGCCCAGAAGATCAAAAGACAGCCAGTCGCCGGGGGCCGGAATATCCGAGACATGGCCGGCGACCTGCCAGTGGTTCAGAAACACCTCTTCGCGTTCCAGGTCGAACAACGCGCGGGAATGGTAGGTCCAGGCCGGCAGTCCGCGACGATCCCAGCCAGAAGGGATCGGGTCTGATTGCAGCGGCGTAGCGGGAAAGCCGGTCATTGGGTTGCCTCCGTATCCAGGACCCTGTCATCCTTGGCCATTTCGGCCAGCACCCATTGGTGAAACCGATGGATTTCATATTCCTCGGGCATCAGCGTGCCGCGTGTGAAGGCAGGCGAGGCGATGCCGCGCTGGTTCATCTCCGACGCCGCGCCGTCCTGCTGCATCACCAGTTTTGCAAAGGCGGCAATGGCGGCGGGGTCGAAACCCGGCTGCCCCAGCGTCTCGGGCGGGAAATACCATTCAGCCACCAGGCGGGTGCGGGTGGGGGAGACCGGCTCCAGCCGTACGGCGCGGACATAATCGACATGGGCGACGATATAGGTCGAGGGCCAGAGCGTGACGAATGTATAGCCGCGCGCGCGTTCCTCGGGGGTCAGCCCGGGAAAGACCGGCCCGCAGGGCGCGCCCGAGGGCGTCCAGCTTTCGGCACCGGGTTTCAGGGTCGGGCCGGTGGGCTGACCGGGTCTCCAGCCCCGCGCCTCATTCGCGCCCATGATGCCCTGTCGGTAGACCGGCACCATGTCGCAAAGCTCGGGGTGGATGCCCGGGCAATGCAGGCATTCCGAGTAATTCTCCCAAAAGGCTTTCCAGTTGCAGCCGAGATCCGATTCCCAGCGATGGCCGGTGACCAGCCCCTCCATCGGCCAGTTGGCATAGGTGTCCAGCGGCATATCGGCCAGGATCGAACCCGGATCGCGCGAGAGGTTCAGAAAGATGAACCCGTTCCAGAGACGCAGGGCCACCGGCTTCAGCGCGTGATCCTCTTTGCGGAAATCGGCGGTCGGGATCGCATGGGCGGTCGAGATCAGCCGCCCGTCTTTGGCGCCATAAGCCCAGGCGTGATAGGGGCAGGTGATCAGCTTTCCGAAGGACCGGTCCTCGCCCTCGCGGCACAGTTCCGAACCGCGATGGCGGCAGCTGTTGTGAAAGGCCGAAAGCGAGCCATCCGCCGCCCGCGCCAGCAGGACCGGTGCCGCGCCGGCCTTCACGCCGCGCAGGGTGCCAGGGGGAAGATCGGCCAGCCGCCCGACCATCACCCATTGCCGGGCGAAAATCGTCTCCATCTCACGCGTGAACCAGTCGGGGGCGATCCAGGCTGCGCGGGGAAGCGTTTCGGGGCAATGGCTGAGGCGGGGGCTGTCGGGATGGGGGGCGTTCTGTGCAATATCATGTGGCATCAGTATCTCCCCGGTGGTGTGGCACGACGGCGTTCGGGTGCGAAAAACGGGCGGGCGGTTTTGGTGACCGGCAGCATCAGCTTTTGGTATTGCAGCTCGCGCAGCGCGTAGATTTCGACCCAGAGATGGTCACAGGAGGCATGGCGCGCCTCGACCTGGGCGATGGCGATGTTGCGTTTCAGCGTCGGCGACCAGCAGGCGGCGGTGATGAACCCGGCCTCGCGGCGCTTGTCGAAGTAAAGGATCGCCCCCTCCGCACTGACATTACCGGGGATGTCCAGTCCGACCAGCGCCCATTTCGAGGTTTTGCCGTCGCGCTCTGCCGCCAGCGCCCGGCGGCCGGTGAAATGGCCCTTGTCCCAGGCGATCATCCAGTCGAGGCCCAGCTCGAATGGCGATCGCGCCCGATCCTCACGCACCGCATGTTGCACCGGGACGAAATCCATGCCGGTGGTGATGAAGCCGGCCTCAAGCCGCGCCAGCATCACCGCCTCGGATCCAGCCGGCATCAGCCCGTAAAGCGCACCGGCCTGCATCAGATGATCCCAGAGCGGCAGCGCCTGGTCGGGTGTGATCCAGAGTTCATAGCCCAGATCGCCGGTGAATCCGGTGCGCGAGATCAGCACATCGGTGCCCTGAAAGGCGAAACTCGCCATGCGGAAGGGCTTCAGCGTCTGCACGTTGAACCCGGCCTCTTGCAGCACGGTTGCCGAGACCGGCCCCTGCAGCGCCAGCGCGGCGAGGTCTTCGCTCTCGTCTCGCAGCCCCACATCCAGCCCCCAGGCGGTTTCCGTCAGCCAGGGCAGATGCCGCTCCTGACAGCAGAGGCGAAAATCGGCGGGGCCGAGTCGGAAAACCGTGCCGTCATCCATCACCTTGCCCAGATCATCGGTCCAGGCGGTGTAATGCACCTGGCCTGTCGCCAGCTTCCCCACATCGCGCAAAGTCAGGCGGTTGAGGTAAGCCACCGCATCCGCCCCGGTGATGCGGTATTTCACCATCGGCGAGATGTCATAAAGCGTCGCGGCATTGCGGATCGCCGTATGTTCCATGGTGGAATCGCCGAAACAGGTGGCGGTCATATAGCCGGCCCATGGCGCCCAGCCCTGCAAGCGGTTCGCGGCATTGGTGCGCGGATGGAAAGGCGTTTGCGCCAGCGGAGATCTGAAATGGTTCAGCGCCTGCGGCGCATGAAGAGAGGGGGATGCACTCATGCTTTCGCCTCCAGCACGGCATCCGCCGCGTTTCGTCCGGCCGCGCCCGACATGCCGCCGGGATGGGTGCCGGCGCCGGTCAGCCAGAGCCCTTTCAGCGGTGTCGCATAGCGCGACAGCGGTGCAATGGGCCGGTTGAAAAGCATCTGTTCCACCGCCAGCTCACCATGATGCCAGTTGCCGCCTGCCATGCCGAATTGCCGTTCGATATCATAGGGCATCAGCAGATCGGCTTTGGTGATCAGCGCGCCGATCCCCGGCGCGGCCTCTTCCAGCCGTGTCATGCAGGCGGCCAGCATCTGAGCCCGCGCAGCATCCTCGCCCGCCTTTGGCGCATGGGGGGCGAATTGTACATTGGCCGACAGAAGATGGGCGCCGGTGCCGCCAAAGGCGGTCGGGATCACCACTTCCATCACCGGACGCGCCGGCACTTCCCCATATTTCACCGGGTTGAAGGCGGTCTCGACCTCATGCTCATCGCGTGTCAGCAGGATGCGCGCGCGCGGATCGGCGCCCTGGAAATCCGGCAGCGCGGAAAGCGCGAGGTGGAGCTTTGCCGTGCCGCCCCGCGATTTCTGATGCCTGAGCGCGGTGACAAGGCCGGTGTCGAAATGCTGCGCACCGGCCAGCGACAGGATCGTCGCCTTCGGACCGATGGCCGAGATGACCAGCGGGGCTGCAAGGGTTTCGCCGCTTTCCAGCGTGATGCCGGTGACCTGATCATCGGCGATGTTGATCCGGCTGACCCGCGCATTGCTGCGCAGCGAAACGCCTGCTGCGGTTGCGGCATTGGCCATGGCGCGTGCCAGCGCCGGCATGCCGCCTTTGGGCAAAGCCAGGGCACCTTTGCGGCCCGCGATCTCTCCCGCCAGCCGGTCCAGCAGCAGGATCAGCGTATTGGGCGAACGCGGCCCGGCCCAGGCACCCAGTACCGCATCGAAACAAAGCGCGGCGCGCAGGCGCGGGTCGCTCAGCTCATCCTGCGCCACGTCATGGGCGTTGATCAGGATGACCCGCAAAAGTTCGCGGAAATCCCTGGTGCCAAGCGCCCGGATGCCGATCAGATTCTTCGCAAGCCTGCCCCAGGAATTGCCCGCAGCCTGGAGGCGCGGCGGTGCCATGCGACGAAAGGGTTCCAGGGCTGCCGCGAAGGACATCAGCCGCTGGTGCAGTTCTTTCCAGGCGGCGGCATCCGGGCCGTCGGTCAGCGCGCCCCGGATTACCAGATTGCCCTCGCGCCCGATCACCGTGGTCGGGATATCGGTCGCCTCCCAGGCGAGACCATGGCGCGCAAGGTCCATCGCTGCCTCGACGCGCGGGTCAAGCTGCCAGACCAGATGCGCGAGTGAGGGAGTCAGGCCCGGCGCGAGGTCTGGCAATGCGCGGGCACCGCCACCGGGATGGGCCTCGGCCTCAATCAGCGTAACCTTTCGGCCTTTTGACGCCAGCCGATGGGCGCAGGCAAGGCCATTCGGCCCGGCCCCGATGACGATCACGCTGCGATCAGAGGATGTGCGGTCAAAGGACGGGCCAGGCATCGCTCATATCCTTTGGAGAGAGTTTCGCATCGCGCAGGATCTCGGCCGCCGCATTGCGGCCGGGCGCCCCCATCACCCCGCCGCCGGGATGGGTCGACGAGCCGCAGATCCAGAGATCACGAACCGGCGTTCGGTAATTGGCATAGCCCGGCACCGGGCGGTTGAAGAGCAACTGGTCAAAGGTCAGCTCGCCCTGGAAGATATTGCCTTCGGTCAGCCCGACCTCGGCCTCCAGCTCGCGGGGCGTGCGGACCTCGACATGGCGGACGAGGTTTTTGAACCCCGGCGCGTAGCGTTCGATCTGGTCGAGACAGGCCTGGCCGAAAGCATCGCGATCGGCATCGGCCCAGTCGCGGCCCCCCTCTGCCAGGCCCCCGATCTTTGGCGGTGCATATTGCACGAAACAGGACATGAAATGCTTGCCCGGCGGCGTCATGGTCGGGTCGATCATGGTGGGGATCATCACGTCCTGAAACGGATCGCGGCTGAAATGACCATTCTTCCAGTCATCATAGGCGCGCTCCATCTTCTCGATGGAATCGGTGAAATGCAGATCGCCTTTGATCGCGCTTGACCCTTCGGGCAGGGCGGTGAATTTCGGCACCCCGTCCAGCGCGATGTTCAGCTTGCCCGAAGAGCCGCGCGTCTTGAATTTCCTGACCGAGGCGACGTAATCGCCGGGCAGCTCGGCCTCGGCGACATGTTTCAGCATGGTGCGTTTGACATCCATGTTGGAAATCACCCGCTTCGCCCGGATCTCGTCGCCGTTTTCCAGCACGACGCCGACCGAGCGTCCGTTCTTCACCAGCACCTGCGCCACCGGCGAACCGGTGCGGATATCTCCGCCCGAGGCCATCAGCGACGAAGACAGCGCTTTGGTGATTGACCCCATACCGCCCCGCGCAAAGCCCCAGGCGCCGATATTGCCGTCCACATCGCCCATATAGTGATGCAGCAGGACATAGGCCGAGCCGGGCGACATCGGCCCAAGGGCGGTGCCGATGATCGCCGAGACCGCGAGATAGGCCTTGATCACCGGGCTTTCAAAATAGTGGTCGAGATAGTCGGAGATCGACATGGTCCAGAAGCGGACCATCTCGGCAATCTGCCGCTCCGACAGGCCGGAGACCTGTTTGCCGATGAACATGAGCTCCCCCAGATCGCGGGGCCGGAAGCGGGCCGGATCGGGGGGCGTGCGCAACAGCATCGGGCGGATGAAGCGGCAAAAGCGCAGCACGTCGCGGGAATAGACGTCATAGGCCTCGGCATCGCGGGCGGAATGGCGGGCAAATTCGCGACGGTTCGCGTCATGGTCGCGATACATGCCGAGATAGCCGCCGCCTTCCTGAAACACCGCGCCGCCCTCATAGGGCAGGATCTGCAACCCGTGGCGCGGCAGTTCCAGATCGCGCATGATCTCGGGGCGGAACAGCGATGCGACATAGGAGCAATTGGAATAGGTGAAGCCCGGGGTCAGTTCGCGCGAGACGGCGGCGCCGCCGACCCAGTCGTTTTTCTCGACCACCAGCACCTTCATCCCGGCGCGGGCGAGGTAACAGGCAGTGACCAGCCCGTTATGCCCCGCGCCGAGGATCAACGCGTCATAAGTCATTCGGCGGCGTCCAGCTTGCCCTCTGCCTGGTCGCGCAGCGTCAGGTCGACCGCCGTTTCCACCGCGCGGATGGTGTCGGTGTAGCAGCTCTCGTCCAGGCCATGCGCCTCGCACATGAACCAGGGCTCGCGGCTATCCGGCTCTACGATGATGTTCATGTCATGCAGATAGTAGGCCATGCGGTCGTAGAAGGAGTAATCCGAGGTCTTCCAGGCGCGGTAATTGTCCGGCGGCACGGCATCGAAGAAAATGCCGAACATCGACGGGTGGCCCGAGAAGCTATGCGTGATGTCGCGCGCCGAAAGGATCTCCGAGATGCCGGTTTTCAGACGCGTGCCGTAATTGGCCAGTGTCTCCAGCGCCGGAGTCTCATCAAGGATGCGCAGCGTCTCCTCGGCGGCGGCGAGGCTGACGGAATGGGCGGTATAGGTGCCGCCATGCGAGGCGCCGCCATAGCGGAAGGTGCGCATGATGTCCTCGCGCCCCGCGACCAGCGAGATCGGATAGCCATTGCCGACCGCTTTCGCAAAGGTGGTGATATCGGGCTTCACGCCCAGAATGCCCTGGATGCCGCCCTTGCCGACGCGGAAGCCGGTTTTCACCTCGTCGATGATCAGCAAAACGCCATATTGGTCGCAGAGTTTGCGGGCGAGTTGCACATAGTCTTTACGTGCCGAGATGCCGCAGCAATTCCCTTGGATCGGCTCGATCAGCATTGCGGCCATATCGTCGCCATGCTTGCGGAAGGTGTCCTCCAGCCGCTGCATATCGTTCATCGGCACCAGATGGGCGAGCTGTTTGACCGTGTTTGGGATGCCCTTGCCATAGGGCACGATCTCGGGGTCGCTGTTCGATTTGGCGTCCCATTCATCCATATTGGCCATCCACATGGCGGCGTCGAAGAGGCCATGATAGCCGCCCTCGACCAGCAGATAGCTCTCGCGGCCGGTATAGGCGCGCGCCAGCCGCAGCGCCGACATCACCGCCTCGGTGCCGGAATTGGAGAACCGCACCAGCTCTGCCGCAGGCACCATTTTCGAGATGCGCTCGGCCACGGCGAGTTCGCGTTCGGTCGAAAGGGCGAAGACGCCGCCGACCTCCATCCCCCGCCGCGCGGCGGCATCAACCCGGTCGTCTGCATAACCGAGGATCGCCGGGCCGTAACCCAGCCGGTAATCGACGTAATTATTGCCGTCGATATCCCAGGTCCGGCCACCCTTGCCGTGATGGACATAGATCGTCCGCTCGTCACCCCAGTATCGGAAGGTCGAGGCCACCCCCAGCGGCAGCTTCTTCAGCGCCTTTTTGAAATGGGCATTCGACTTCGCGAGCTTGCGATGCAGCGCGGTGGTCATGGCGTCAACCTGTTCCTGTTGCGGCTGGTCAAAGTCTCGAATTATTTTGACTGAACTGTCAATCAGAATCTGAAAGCGCTTTTAACGCAGCGATTTTTCAGGCAAGACTGGCTGCGAACGGAGACACAGATGGCCGCAATCGAGCAGACCGATACCCCTGAGTCCCAGCCCCGCAAGATGCCGCGCGACGCCCGGCGCGTGCAGCTGATCGAGGCGACGATCGAGACGATCGCGCGCTTTGGCTATTCCAGGACGACCATGTCCGAGGTGGCGCGGATGGCGGGGCTGTCGCATGGGCTGGTGAATTTCCATTTCCAGACCAAGGAGAACCTCCTTTCGGAAACGCTGCTCTATCTGTCGGACGAATACCGGCAGAACTGGACCGGCGCGGTCGACGCGGCGGGTGTGGATGCGGCGGAGCAGCTCTATGCGATGCTGGCGGCGGATTTCCGGCCCGAGATCTGCACGCCGGGGCGGCTGGCGGCCTGGTGTTCGTTCTGGGGCGAGACCTCGGGGCGACCGCTTTACCAGGAGAAATGCGGCTCAAACGATGAGCAGTATAATGACTATCTGGAAACGCTCTGCCGCCGGATGAATGCGGATCACGGCTATAGCGTCGATCCGACCCGCACCGCGCGGGTGCTGCGGGTCACGACCGAGGGCGTCTGGCTGGATATGATGACGATGCAGTCACCTTATGAGGCGGCAGAGGCCCTGGCGACGCTGATGGTCTGCGTCGCCGCGTTTTTCCCGCGCCATTTCAGCGCGGAAGGGCCGCTTCACTGATCAGGGGAGTTCCGCAATAATCGCGCGGGCTGCCGCCGCCGGGTCGGCGCTGGCCCAGATCGGGCGTCCGACCACGATATGATCGGCCCCGTCGCGCAGCGCAGCTTCTGGCGTGGCGATCCGCTTCTGATCGCCGCTGGCCGACCCCGCCGGACGCACGCCCGGGGTGACAATCAGCCGGCCCTTCGTCTCGGGCAAGGCCCGGATCAGCGCGGCTTCCTGCGGGCTGGCGATGACACCATCGGCCCCCGCCTCCAGCGCGCGGCGGGCACGCTCGACGGTGATCTCGTGAATATCGCCGGGCAGGATCATATTCGCATCCAGATCGGCGCGGTCGAGCGAGGTCAGCACGGTGACCGCGAGGATCTTCAGATCGGTGCCGGATTTGCCCTCGGCCGCCGCCCGCACCACCTGCGGATCGCCATGCACGGTCAGGAAATCAAGGCCCAGCCCGGCGATCCCCTTCACCGCATTCTCAACCGTCTGGCCGATGTCAAAGAGCTTGAGGTCAAGGAAAACCCGCTTGTCGCGCTCGTTCTTCAGCTCCATCGCCAGCGCGAGGCCGCCGCCGGTCAGCATCCCCAGACCCACTTTGTAAAAGCTGACCGCATCCCCCAGCCGGTCCGCCAGCGCGAGGCCTGCGACCACATTCGGCACATCCATCGCGACGATCAGGCGGTCATCCATCGGTCTTCTCCGGGGTTCTGGCTGGGGATGCGCCCCTGTCTCACGCGCGCGCGGGTTTGACAAGAGACAGGCGTGTGCCGTTAAGCCGCTGTTCACCTGGGCGGGTTTCATTGACAGACAAGGTTAATGGCGCGAGTCTGGTGGAAAGTATCTCAAGGCAGGTCAATGGATATCACGATTACCGTCGAGCGCCCCGAGGAAGGGCCCGGCTCAGGCCCGATCCAGGTGGGCTGGTTTCTGACGAAAGACAAGAATGCGGTGCTTTATGACCCGCCAGAACGGGTGATGTTCCGCCAGCAAAACCGGACACATGCGAAAAGTGCCGCGCGCTGCCCGGGCGTGATCCAGCTGGAAAGCCGGTATTTCATGGTGAAATGCCCGTTCGACCTGCAGATCGGGTTTGCCCGCGACAAAGACGGGCGCGCGGTGCTGATCAACCGGCTGGGGACGGCCAGCCCGGTCCGGGGCAACAAACTGAATGAGATGCTCACGCTTGTGAATGAATCCGAATGGCGCTACCCGGATCGCCCGACGATCCAGCTTTCGCTGCCTTACTGTTTCATTGCGGATGAGCTGGTTTACCTCACGCAGCTTTCCCCCTTCATGCATTACCGCCCCGATCCGCTGCCCGGCACCATCTTTGGCGGCCGCTTTCCGATCTCGGTCTGGCCGCGCCCGCTGATGTGGGCGTTCGAATGGCATGAGCCGCAGAAGGATATCGTGCTGCGCCGGGGGGAGCCTTTGTTCTATGCGCAATTCGAGGGGATCGACCCGTCCCGCACCGTGCAGGTGCTGGCGGCTGAACGCACAGTCGAGCTTGACACCTATATCGACCAGATCGGCGGTGCGGTGAATTACGTCAACCAGACCTTTGGCCTGTTCAAAGCCGCTGAAGCGCTGCGCCCCAAAAAACTGCTGACGCCAAAGGCGCGCGAGTGATTTCCGTTCTTGAGACCATCACGCCGGAAGGCCGGGTGACCGAAATCCTGCGCCATGAAGGCCGCCCTGGCCAGGAAAGACTGGAAGCCCCGAACTGGTGGCCCGGAGGGGGATGCCTTATTGTCAATTCCGGCGGTCGCCTGTGGCGGGTCACTCCGGTGAATATCAATGGCCGCTTCTGGATGTTTTCGCAGGCGGGGCCGCTGCCGTTGGAGCCGATCAGCACCGGGATTGCGGATCGTTGCAACAATGATCATCTCGTGACGCGGCGTGGGAAAATCCTGTTTGGAAGCCATTATGAGGGAAAAGGGGCGCAGATCTATACTGTGCCACGCCCTGGGATTGCCGCTGATGCCGTGCCGGAGAAGGTCTCCGGCGAGGCTCCGAGCTGGCTTCATGGCATTTCTCCCAGCGGTCGGGTGATTGCCTATGTCGCTGCCAGGGAGGGCAGTCGGGTGATTGATGTTTATACTCGTGCCGTGAAGGGCGGGGCTGAGCGACGTCTGACCTGGGGCGAGGGGCAAAGTGATGGCCCGGATTTCAGCCATGACGGCAGGCGGATCTACTGGAACTCCGACCGTTCCGGTCATGCACAGATCTGGGTGATGGATGCGGATGGCAGCAATCAGCGCCAGCTTTTCGCGGATGAGCGGGTGAACTGGTTCCCGCATCCCTCGCCCTGCGGTCGCTGGCTTTGCTGGCTGTCTTACCCGCCCGGTACCGAGGGGCATCCGGCGGATCTGCCGGTGCGGCTGATGATCTCGGACCCCGAGGGCGGCAATCAGCGGGTGCTGGCCGAGGTCACCGGCGGCCAGGGCACGATCAATGTACCGTCCTGGGCGCCGGATGGGCATGCCTTTGCCTATATCCGCTATGAGCCCTGATTTCAGGCCGGGCTGAGGGCGTCGCCTTTATTGGCCTCCTTCTGCAACGCCTCGGGCACGAACAGGGCATCCGGGCTGAGACAGGGCGCCAGCCGCTGCGGATCGGCCCAGACCGAGACATGGATCTCGGGCGGGCCCGAGGTCGCCAGATGCTCGGGCGTCAGCACCACGATCCGGAGCCGCAGCATCAGCCCCTCGATCAGGGCCGGGGCCAGGATGCGTTCGGCCACAGGGCCGAGATGGCCAAGATAGCTGACGCGGCGTACCGGAAAGATCCCCAGAATGCGCTGCCGCGCCATGGCGAAGATCCCCACGCGCCCGTCGGGCAACAGCCGCGCCTCGGCCATGTCGCCCATACAGATCCCGGCCCGGCCGATATGGACGGCGATGCCTTCGACGGGCACTTGTGGCAAAATGGGTTCGAGTCGGTCGGTCATGCTCTTTCCTCTTTTTGGTAACTTTGCCCATGCGGGCGCCGCTGCGACAAGATCCGGCGCCCCTCTCGCCGGGAACCGGGATGAAAGCCGCCGAAAGCCCTGTCGCCTCCAGGCGGAAAACGGCCCCTCCGGTCGGGTGGAAACCCGGGTGGAAATTTTCGCTGACTCAGGCGCGGGACGGCTTGAACCCACCCCGCCGCCGCCCCAGATTGGAAATCGAAGGCCGGGGTGGGCGTGCCTTTTCAGGGCGCCCGCAAAGATCGGCGCTTATGAAAAGGAGAGACCGATGAACATCGAAAAGTTCACGGAGCGTTCGCGCGGTTTCATTCAGGCCGCCCAGACCATTGCGATGCGGGAAAGCCACCAGCGTGTGCTGCCCGACCATCTCTTGAAAGCCCTGATGGATGATGACCAGGGCCTTGCTTCCAATCTGATCCGTCGTGCGGGGGGCAGCCCCGAGCGCGTCAACGAGGCGGTCAATGCTGCCATTGCGAAGCTGCCGAAAGTGACCGGCGGCGACGGCCAGACCTATATCGACCCGCAGCTTGTCCGCGTGCTGGATGAGGCGGAAGCGGTTGCCAAAAAGGCGGGCGACAGCTTCGTGCCGGTCGAGCGGATGCTGACCGCGCTGGCCTTGGTGAATACCCGCGCGAAAGATGCGCTGACCGCCGGGGCTGTGACGGCTCAGGGGCTGAACGCTGCTATCAACGATATCCGCAAGGGCCGGACGGCCGATTCTGCCTCGTCGGAAGAGACGATGGAGGCCCTGAAGAAATATGCCCGCGACCTGACCGAGGCCGCAGAGCAGGGCAAGATCGACCCGATCATCGGCCGCGATGACGAGATCCGCCGCGCCATGCAGGTGCTGTCGCGCCGCACCAAGAACAACCCGGTGCTGATCGGCGAACCCGGTGTCGGTAAGACCGCCATCGCGGAAGGCCTCGCTTTGCGCATCGTTGACGGTGACGTGCCCGAGAGCTTGCGCAACAAGAAGCTGATGGCGCTGGATATGGGCGCGCTGATCGCCGGTGCGAAATATCGCGGTGAATTTGAGGAGCGGCTGAAAGCCATTCTGAAAGAGATCGAGTCGGCGGCTGGCGAGATCATCCTCTTCATCGACGAGCTTCATGTTCTGGTCGGTGCCGGTAAGACCGATGGCGCGATGGATGCCGCCAACCTGATCAAGCCCGCGCTTGCCCGGGGAGAGCTGCATTGCGTCGGCGCGACCACGCTGGATGAGTACCGCAAATATATCGAGAAAGACGCGGCCCTCGCCCGGCGCTTCCAGCCGGTGCTGGTGAAAGAGCCGACGGTCGAGGATACGATCTCGATCCTGCGGGGTATCAAAGAGAAATATGAGCTGCATCACGGGGTGAAGATCACCGACTCGGCGCTGGTGGCGGCGGCTCAGCTGTCGCATCGCTATATCACCGACCGTTTCCTGCCCGATAAAGCCATCGACCTGGTGGATGAGGCCGCGGCCCGGCTCAGGATGGAGGTGGACAGCAAGCCCGAAGAGCTGGACGCGCTGGATCGCCAGATCCTGCAACTGACCATCGAGGCCGAGGCTCTGAAGAAGGAAGACGATGCGGCGTCGAAAGACCGGCTGGAAAAGCTGGAGCTGGAGCTTGCCAATCTGAAGGACCATTCGTCCGAGCTGACTGCGAAATGGCAGGCCGAGCGCGACAATCTCAACAAGGCCCGCGACATCAAGGAACAGCTTGATCGCGCCCGGGCAGAGCTGGATCAGGCCAAACGCGAAAGCAATTTCGCCAAAGCCGGTGAGCTGCAATATGGCACCATCCCCGAGCTGGAAAAGCAGCTGGGTGAGGCCGAGGGGCGTGAGGGCGAGGCTCTGGTCTCGGAATCCGTGCGGCCCGAGCAGATCGCCGAGGTGGTCGAGCGCTGGACCGGCATCCCCACGACCAAGATGCTGGAGGGCGAGAAAGAGAAACTCCTGAAGATGGAAGAGGAGCTCGGCAAACGGGTGATCGGCCAGCATCAGGCGGTGGAAGCGGTGTCGAAAGCGGTGCGGCGCGCGCGCGCCGGGCTTTCGGATGAGAATAAGCCGCTTGGCTCGTTCCTGTTCCTTGGCCCGACCGGCGTGGGCAAGACGGAGCTGACCAAGGCCCTGGCCGAATATCTCTTTGACGATGACACTGCGATGGTCCGCATCGACATGTCGGAATTCATGGAGAAACATTCGGTGGCGCGGCTGATCGGGGCGCCTCCGGGCTATGTCGGCTATGATGAGGGCGGTGTGCTGACCGAGGCCGTGCGGCGCCGGCCCTATCAGGTCGTGCTGTTCGATGAGGTCGAGAAGGCGCATCCGGATGTGTTCAACGTTCTGTTGCAGGTGCTCGATGACGGGCGGCTGACCGATGGTCAGGGGCGTGTCGTCGACTTCAAGCAGACGCTGATCATCCTGACTTCGAACCTTGGCGCGCGGGCCTTGTCGGAACTGCCGGATGGCGCCGATGCGACCCAGGCGAAACGCGATGTGATGGAAGCGGTGCGGGCGCATTTCCGCCCCGAATTCCTGAACCGTCTGGATGAGATGATCATCTTCGACCGGCTGGGCCGCGCCGATATGTCGGGCATCGTCTCGATCCAGCTGAAACGGCTGGAGCGGCGGCTGGCGGATCGCAAGATCACGCTTGAGCTGGACGACAAGGCGAAAGAGTGGCTGGCCGAGGAGGGCTATGATCCGGTCTTTGGCGCGCGGCCCCTGAAACGGGTGATCCAGCGCCAGTTGCAGGACCCGCTGGCCGAGATGCTCCTGGGCGGTGAGATCCTTGACGGCTCGGTCGTGAAGGTGACGGCGAGCGACGAGGGGCTGCAGGTGGGCGACCGCGTGGTCGCCTCGCACCGGCAGCGACCGAGTGAGGCTAAGGTCCACTGAGCGGGTGCGGCACTTGAACAGGGGGCGGCAGGGGAGACCTTGCCGCCCCTTTGCTGGCTGCGGATGCCTCCGGCGGGGATATTTAAGGACAGATGAAAGGGGCGGGCCGCGTGGGGCCTCTCTTATCTGTGTCTGGATAATTGTGCCTTCTGTGTCAGGGTAAGCGCAGCCAAGCCGTGATGGAGTATGTCATGCCTGCAAGAGCCCCGGGACCCCTGCGCTGGTCAGATGTCACGCCGAAGGCGACATGGATCAACAGGCGCGCTTTGCTGACGGGCGCGGTGGCCGGGCTGGCGCTGCCGGTGGTCGCGCGCGCTGATGTCGGGCGCTATTCCACCGATGCGGCGCCGAATACGCTGGAAGAGATCACCAACTACAACAACTATTATGAGTTCGGCTGGAACAAGGATGATCCGGCCGCTTATGCCGGGGCGCTGACCACCGATCCCTGGGCGGTCAGTATCGGCGGCCTCGTGGACAGGCCCGGAAGTTACGACCTCGCCGATCTGATCAAGGGCCAGCCCATCGAGGAGCGCATCTACCGTTTCCGCTGTGTCGAGGCCTGGTCGATGGTGATTCCATGGCAGGGGTTTCAGCTTGCGGGCCTGCTGGACCGGGTCGGCGTGCAGGCTTCGGCGAAATATGTGGCTTTTGAGACCGTCTACCGGCCCGATGAGATGCCCGGGCAGCGCGGTGGCGGCATCAACTGGCCCTATGTCGAAGGGCTGCGGCTGGATGAGGCGATGAATCCGCTGACGATCCTTGCCACGGGCCTCTATGGCGAGGAGATGCCGAAGCAGAACGGCGCCCCGATCCGGCTGGTGGTACCATGGAAATACGGCTTCAAGTCGATCAAGAGCATTGTGAAGATCACCCTGACCGCCGAACAGCCGCGCACAACCTGGCAGGAATTGCAGCCTTCGGAATATGGTTTCTATGCCAATGTGAACCCTGAGGTGGATCATCCGCGCTGGAGCCAGGCGACCGAGCGGCGGATCGGCGCCGGCGTTTTCGCCGGGCGCGAGGAGACGCTGATGTTCAACGGTTACGGCGAAGAGGTGGCCGCGCTTTATGCAGGCATGGATCTGGCGGTGAACTATTGAGCGCGGTTTCCGACCGGTTGAATGCGGTCTCAAGACGGTTGCCGGAATGGGGTGTCTGGCTTCTCGGGCTCTTGCCGCTGGCTTGGCTGGCATTCCAGGTGCTTTCGGGCGGGATGCTGGTCGATCCGGTCAAGGCGATCGAGCATGATCTGGGCAAGACCGGGCTTTGGCTTTTGTTCATCTGTCTGGCGATTCCGCCGCTGCGGGCGCTGACCGGAGTGAACCTGATCCGGCATCGCCGGGCGGCTGGGTTGCTGGCGATCCTTTATATAGCGCTGCACCTTCTGGCCTGGATCTGGCTGGATATGGGGCTGCTGATCTCGCAGGCGCTGAGTGATCTGGTGAAGCGTCCCTATCTGATCATGGGGGTCGTCGCCTTCCTTCTGCTGATCCCGCTGGCGGTGACTTCGAACGCAGCCTCGATCCGGCGGATGGGGCGCAGCTGGCGCAGGCTGCATCTGCTGATCTGGCCGGCCACTGTTCTCGCAGTGCTGCACTACCTCTGGCAGATGAAGATCATCCGGCCGGAGGGCTGGATCTGGGCGGCGATTCTGGCCGGGCTGCTGATCTGGCGGCTGATTCAGGCGCGGATTCGCGCCAGGCGGGAGCAGATTCGGACGGGATTCGCCGATTTACGCTAAGTGACTGATTTTTCTTCCGTCATTCAGGGTGGTTTGCGCAATATTCTTTCTGATGGCCACTTCTGGCCTGCGAAAACGCCAGGCTGACGCGAATTTCTTCGCGTTGTAATCACCTTGTTTTGTTGGATTTTCGCAGAGTTCCGCGAAGAATTTGTGACTTCCCCGAAAAAAGG
>NZ_QNHG01000001.1:1605582-1661786 GCF_003290025.1 Pseudogemmobacter bohemicus | reverse complement strand
TTATCCGGAGTTCCGGATAAGACGTATTCGCGGGGCGACAAGTCCGTGTTCAGATCGTTCCATTCCTCGGTGGGGATCTCCGCCAGCCGCCGTTCCATCAGCGCCTCGCCGGTCGAGACGATCTGAATGACGGCCGCGTGGCCCGCCTCCAGATCCTCGGTGATCGAGCGCAGCAGGGTCGGGGTCTTCATCGAAGTCAGCAGATGGCCGAAGAAGCGCTGCTTGGTGCTCTCGAAGGCGGAGCGTGCTGCGGATTTGGCCTGCCGGTTCAATGTTCCATCCGAGCCGGTGATGTTAGCCGCCTCCATCGCCGCGTCGAGATTGTTGTGGATGACCGCGAAGGCCCCGGCATAGGAGTCGTAGAACCTACGCTGTTCTTCGGTCAGCTGGTGCTCGATCAGCTCGTATTCGACCCCGTCATAGGAGAGCGACCGCGCGGTATAAAGCCCGAGGGAACGCAGATCGCGCGCCAGCACCTCCATCGCAGCGACGCCGCCGGCCTCGATCGCCTCGACGAACTCGGCCCGGGTCGCAAACGGGAAATCTTCTCCGCCCCAAAGGCCAAGGCGCTGCGCGTAAGCGAGGTTGTGCACCGTCGTTGCCCCGGTGGCTGAGACATAGACCACGCGTGCGTCAGGCAATGCGTGCTGCAGGCGCAGTCCCGCCCTGCCCTGCTGCGAGGCTGCAACATCGCCACGCTCGCCCTTGCCGCCGGCAGCGTTCTGCATGGCGTGGCTCTCATCAAAGATGATCACCCCGTCGAAATCCGCCCCGAGCCAGTCCACGATCTGGCGCACACGCGAGACCTTCTCCCCCCGATCATCCGAGCGCAGCGTCGCATAGGTGGTGAAGAGGATGCCTTCCGACAGGGTGATCGCCTTGCCCTGCGCGAAGCGGGAAAGCGGCGTGATCAGCAGCTTCTCCTGGCCGAGCGCCGACCAGTCGCGCTGCGCGTCCTCAATCAGCTTGTCGGATTTGGAGATCCAGACCGCCTTGCGGCGTCCGCGCAGCCAGTTGTCGAGGATGATCCCGGCCGATTGCCGCCCCTTGCCCGCGCCGGTGCCATCCCCAAGCATGAAGCCACGCCGGAAGCGGACAGCGCCGTACGCATCGGTGGCCGCAGCGCTGACCCTGTCCAGCGTCTCGTCCAACGTCCAGGCGCCCGCGAGATGGTCGCTATGCGCCTCGCCAGCATAGATCACCGTCTCGAGCTGCGCGTCCGAGAGACGGGCACAGATGTCAGCGGGCAGAAGGGGCCGGTAGGAAGGACACGGCGGCGCGACCGAGGCCATGGCGGCGGATTGCACGAGTTTGGTCGGGTGCGGGGCCGCGCCGGGAATGCGGATCACCTGCAGCGCGTATTCTTCATAGATCGCGTCCGAGAGTCGCGCTGCTTCGGGCGGTGTCCAGTCCAGCGTGTCATAGGCGAGCTCAACCGCATTGGGAGCGGTTGGCACAACCCGCACGGGCTGCGTCGTAGTGGCGCGGGCTAGGCAGGAGCGCACCGTGCGGGCGGCGGCCGGTGCTGTCGGTGCCGGTGGCCTGGGCAGATCGACCGCACTGCGCGGCGGCACCTGAGCGGTGACCCAACCGAGCAGGGTCGCGGCATCGGGCGCAATGCCCGAGGAGGCCGGGAAGGAGGAAGGATCCTCGGTCGTGATCTTGTCGATCACCGTCAATCTCGTGGCGAATGTTGTGCCGTGCTTTGCATAGACCGCGCCGTCCACGGCCGCCGTGAAGACCACACGGCCATGCTCTTGCAGCCGGATGAAGGCATCGCGCCAGGCCGGTGCCTCAGGGCCGAAACCCGCACCGGTGATCGTGACCAGCCGCCCGCCAGGGGCGAGCCGCACCAGAGCCGAAGCGATATGGCGGAAAGCGGCATCGGCCACGCGAGTGGTGACATTGGCCAGCGCCGAGAACGGCGGGTTCATCAGGACCACCGAGGGCACCACCCCGGCATCGAGATGGTCATGGATCTGCGCGGCATCGAACCGGGTGACAGGCAGGGCCGGAAAGAGGGTAGAGAGGAGATCCGCGCGGGTCTCGGCCAGTTCGTTGAGCGCGAGGCTGCCGCCAGCAATGTCGGCGAGAATTGCCATCAGGCCAGTGCCGGCCGAAGGTTCGAGCACCACATCCGCAGGCGAGATCGCTGCGGCGGTGACAGCTGCGAGCCCGAGCGAAAGGGGCGTGCTGAACTGCTGCATTGCCTGGCTCTCCTCAGAGCGCCTTGTATGGCTCGGCAGCAGGCCCGCGATCTTCGTCAGCGCCGCGAGGCGCGCCTCGGGCGCTGCCGCCTTGCGGAATAGCGCGCGGCCGAATTTGCGCAGGAAGAGGACTGTGGCGACCTCACAGGCCTCATAGGCGTCTTTCCAATCCCAGAGGCCAGAAGCGTCAGATGCGCCGAATGCGGTTTCCATGGCGCCGCGCAGCATCGTGCTGTCGACGCGCCGACCGTGTTCAAGATGCGGGAGAAGTGCCTCCGCTGCCGTCAGAATGAAGGGGGCGGTCAGAACAGGAGAGGGCGCGACCGGCGCTTGCGCCGTGGTCGCGGGGGACAGGTCGTTCATCGGGGAGATCCTCGGGAGAGCAGTACGCGGGACGGCCCCGGACAGCGCTCTCTCTCAACACCGGCCCCCCAGATCGCGCTCCAACCCGGCAATCATCAGCGCCTTCAGGTCGAGCGGCATCTCATCGAGTAAATGCGCCTGCTGGCTCGCTTCGCCTGCGAGCTTCTGGTACTGGTCCATGCTCATCAGGACGAACTTCGGCTTGCGATGTTTGGTGATCGCGATCGGAGAGCGGATCGCAGCATCGAACAACTCGCTGGTATGCCGCGTGAGGTCGGCGGCCTTGAACTCGGGCAGATGGGGCATTGCGAAATCTCCTTCATACAGAATATACAGATATTTTGCATATTCTGCAAGCCTTTCGCACCTGCCTCGGAGACTCGAAACCTACGGAGCAAAGTCAATCTCCCGGGTCTTTTTCATCGGTCGCGCAATGCCGCGCGGGATCGATCACGAACCCGAACAGACCGGGCTCATACTCGACTGACGGAACGAGGAAGCCGTAGCGCTCGATGCCCGGTCCGCGCTTCCCGCCCGGTGTCGCGACCGTTTCCACAAAGCCGGGAAAGCGATCCGAACTGACCGCCGCGATCACGATCCAGTCCCGTGCATGCTGGCGCTCGAAGGTCTGGCGATCCCGTTCCCGGGATTCGCCGGCCTGGAGGGCGCGACCATGTATGGCCTCCCAGGCTTCAGGCCAGTGATTGCGCAGCGTCTCATCAGCCAGGCGGCGTTCATAACCCGTGAAGAGATCCGGCAAAGCCTGTGCAACCGCTGCCCATTCAGCGTCCTCCTCGTAGAACCCGGAGGAGGATCGCAGCAGCGGATGCACACGGACATTTTGCTCTGGTGCGAGTTGGAACCCGCCATGCCCGGCGGTGGAATGGCAGAGGACGCCTTCTCCATAGATCGTCGCACCCTGCGATGGACCCCAGGGCGTATTGGCCCGAGAGGCGATCTCACGGCGCCCGAGTGCCACGCGCTCACGTTGGTGTTTGGCACTCTCCGCGACCAGCGCCCGAAACGCGGCCTCATCCGCCACATCGCCGGAATGGCCGTAGAAGTCCCCACGCTTCCATGTGTCCAGCGGGCGAGTAAGTCGCCAGCCCGTCGCCAGGAAATGCCGCCCCTGCCGTGTCGGCACCATGGCGAAGGCGGTGTCGCCGACACGGGCGACCAGCAGGCCGTCGGCGCTGCGCCCAAATTCGATGACGGGCAGATGCCAGGAGGGAGAAGCGGGGGTGATCGGGACCGTGGTGTTCATCCTGCGACCGCCTCCACGGCGTCGATGTCCGTGCCATTCAGAACGGCGTTCAGCCATTCATGCGTGCTGATCCAGCCGATGCTCTTGCGGGCCCCGAGATCGATGACATGCGCCCCGCCACCGAAAGCCTCGACCCTGGGGCGAGAGCAGGTATTGGCATAGTCGAACCCCCAGAGGCCGGTGAGGTTCAGCTCTTCGGCAAGGCGCAGCACGAAGTTGATGACGCCCTCGACATCACCCTGATCATCATCATGGATCCAAAGCTGCGAGCCGCTCGGCCCGTCCTGCTGGACAAGTTCGAAGCCGTCGAAAGCAGGCTCGTCGGCATCCGCCTCTTCGGCGCGCAAGCGGTGGAAAAGCGCCATCGCCTTGGCGGCATTTTCAGACGAACCCGCATCGAGCAGGCAGGAAAAGTGCGTATAATAGTCAGCCATGACAGGCTCCTTTTCAGAAATGGAAAACCCGGCACGAGGCCGGGACTGGTTGGGATTCGAAGGAGGAAGCGGTCAGGTGCCCGAGGATGTCAGAGAACCCTGCGGCGCTGCCGCCGCATGGGCGCCCAGCATCTGGCGGTAGAACCGCCGCCGGGCGAGCCTGAGACCGGGATCCTTGCGGATAGTGGGATGGAAGGCGCGGGCAGCGGCGCGCAGAACTGTGAACGCGGTAGCATCGGGTGGAAGGCCGAGAAGGGAGTAGAACGGATCAGGGGCCGGTGTTGGTGCCACAGGCAAAGGCTCCACTTCGGCCTCGATCTTCGGCGTGCGCCCCATCCACGGCTCTGGACGGATCGCTCGCGCCCAGTCGGCAAAGCTCGGGATGTGCCCGAGATCCTCACGGACATGCTGCTCGCCCACCCAACGGGTCGGGATCACCCGGCCCGAGGAAAGAGTCAGCGTCTTGCCGAACACGGTCTCCATGAGGAAGATGCCTTCGGCATGGTGGCGCAAAGCGCGATGCCGGAAGTCAGCAAGGATGAGTTTCGAGGCATCGAACCAGGAATGCAGGTTGATGTAATCCTCGACCACCACGCCCCATTTCTTAACCGAGGACAGGGCGTGATGATATGGATGTGCCATGTTCTCCGCCCTCAGAAGCTGTGGTTGAATTGCTCGGACGAGGTGAACCGCTCATTGTAATCGAGCAGGATCGTCGCGGCCTCGGCGTCGAAATGGAACTCGCCGAACGCGCCGTCGCAGTTCTCCCAGCCACCATGGCTGTCCGACAGGAGGTCATAGGCCAAGGACTCGACGGCCTCGGAGAGCGACATGGTGTTGGTCGCAATCTCGGTGACGCCCCAGCTGACCTGTGCGAGCGTGATTTCCGTGTCCGGCATCGGCACCGCGGTATCGCCGCAGCGGGCGTCGATGTCTTCGACCTGCCCGCTGTCGCCGGCACCATCGAAGGTGACGATGATCTCGGTGATCCCGGCAGCGCGCATGGCCGCGAACAGGGCCTCCTTATTCTGTGCCATTGCGGTGGTGTTGAGCGTCTGATGCGCCAATTGCGAGGCATCAAACTGTGCCATGACGGCCGCCAGGCTGGCTTCCGGGGATGCTGCGATATCGTGAGTCATGGGACTTCTCCTGAGAGCGAAGGGACAGGTGAAGCCGACCGGCGCTCTCTCTGGGACCGGAAGGCTCGCCCTTCCCGGACCCCACCTCTGCCTCTCCCGCGCCGGGGTTCATCCCGGCACAGCTGCGCGGCGCGCGCCACAGGCGGGTGATCGCGCAACCCCGGCCGGCCCCGCGGCTCGCCGCGCGAGGGCCGCCCGGAAGGGGTGAGGCGCTTGCGCGCCTCACTGCCAGGGGTCGATCTCGAGGGCGATGAGGGCCTCATCGCCATCATATTCATCGGCGGGCATGGCGGCATGGCTGCCATCACCGGCCTGAAACACGACGATCGAGACCATCAGCGTAACGGCGAGGCTGGCAGCGTATGCGGTGGCATCCTTCCTGGACATGGGACTGGCTCCTGTCTTGGGAGACGAGGGACCATCCCCCGCTCGACAGGCGCCCGAAGTGTCTGACCGGATCTGCAATCACCCTCGGGCGTTCGGGCCTCTTGCCCGAATCCCCGAGGGCGGCACGCGAAGCGTCAAGCCGACCCTTTACGGGTTGATTTCAAAGAGACGGATCGGACCAAGGTTTGCGAATGGAAGCGGGGATGGGGCTTTGGCTCTGACAGGAGCCATGTCCCATGGCGGGATGCCTCCGCTGCCGCCAGCCTTGGCGCTTCGCTGATCAAAGGTGTCGACGTGTTTCAGACCAGATCACAGAACTGCACCGCGCCGACGATGAATACGGTGGCTTCCAGCGAATGCCTGATAGACCCTTGGCACAGGGCGCAAGCGCCGAGCTCGGCCCCTTCGCACACCGCCGAGCACACCGCTCGTCCCCCCTGTCCGCGACCGCGACAATCTCAGTCTGAACAAGAGTCAGGGCGCGTTACCTCGCACACTTGATTGGAAGAAAAACATAGCCTATTTTCTGACACATGAAGACTGTATCTGCCTCTGTTCCCGATCGGATCATGAAGCGTGTCCGCGCAAGCGGACGCGGCAGCGTCTTTACGCCCAGCGACTTTCTGGACGTGGCAGTCCGTGGCGCGGTGGATCAGGCCCTGTCGCGACTGGCGAAGGCCGGACACCTCCGGCGTCTCGCCCGCGGCCTTTATGACTTCCCCAAGATCCATCCGAAGCTCGGTGCCCTGGCCCCCTTGCCCGACAATGTGGCCAAAGCCCTCGCTCGGGAAACCGGATCAAACCTGCAGATTGATGGTCCGCAAGCTGCCAATGCGCTCGGCCTCTCGACGCAGGTCGCGGCGCAGAGCCACTGGCTGACGGATGGGCCTTCGCGCCGCGTTGTGCTGGGGAAGCGGGTGATCGATCTTCGCCATACCTCGCCCAAGCATCTGATTGCCCCCGGCAGCCCGGCCGGAACGGTCGTTCAGGCCCTGCGCCATGTAGGTGCTGCACGGGCCTCTGACGTGATGCACGCGGCCAGCCGTCACCTCTCGGTCAGTGACAAGAAGCTTCTCGCCAGGAGCGCAACGCAGGCGCCCGCGTGGATGCGGGCAACCCTGCTCTCGATTGCCGACCCAAAACCTTCAGGGTCCGGCGCGGGAGCCGCTCTTGGATAAGGTTGCCCGCCTGTCGGCCGCGGACCGTGCCGCACTCTTTGGCGAAACCGCCGCTGGTCGCGGCGTCGCGAACACGATCATCGAGAAGGACTTCTGGGTTTGCTGGACCCTGCGGCGGGTCTTCTCGCTGCCGCCCGGGGAAACCGCGTCGCTGGTGTTCAAAGGCGGCACCTCGCTGTCCAAGGCTTATGACGCGATCCGTCGGTTCTCCGAGGATATCGACCTGTCCTTTGACCGGACAGAACTGGGATATGGCGGCGAACGGGACCCTGAGCAGGAAGGGCTTGGAAAGAACAAGGCGGCGAGGCTGATTGCGGATCTGGTGACCGATGTCGAAACGCATGTTGCCGAACGGCTGCTTCCAGCGCTGCAAGCAGAATTCGCGCGCCATCTGGGTGATCCCGCCGATGGTGGCTGGTCGCTCGAGATAGACCCGAATGACGCGCAGACGGTGAATTTCCAGTATCCCCCGGCCTTTGGCGGCACGGATTATGCGGGCATGTCCTACATCACCCCCCGCGTGAAGCTCGAACTGGGGGCGCGCGGAGACCCCTGGCCAACTGAGGAAAAGGTGATCCGGCCCTATGCGGCCGAGGACTACCCTGACTTCTTCAACGAGCGTGACACGAAGGTCACCGTCCTGTCTGCCCGGCGCACCTTCTGGGAAAAGGCGACCGCACTCCATGCCGAAGCGCATCGCCCTACCGGTTCGCCGACACCTCAGTATTTCTCCCGGCATTTCTACGATCTGGCGATGCTCCTCGAGACCGCGGAGGGAGACGCTGCATCGCGGAACTTCGAGCTTCTGGCGCAGGTGGCGAAGCATAAAGCCATCTTCTTCCGTTCGGCATGGGCAAGCTATGACCTGGCCAGGCCCGGCACGTTGCGACTTCTGCCCGGCGAGGATCGAATCAAGGATCTGCGTGCGGACTACAAGGACATGGCACCCATGATGTTCGATACGAAGCCGCCGAGTTTCGATGACATCCTCGCCCGCATCCAGCGTTTTGAGGATGACGTGAACACCTGATCCGTGGTCCGCCCGAAAGCCGTCGGGCATCCGCAAGACCAGAAGCCCCGGCCTTTCGACCGGGGCCACTGCTTGCGGTCGCATTTCTGGCGGTCGCTCTGGTCTATGCGGCGGTCGGGCAAGCGGGCGCGTCTGGCTATATCGCGATCATAGGCGTTGCCGGCTTTGAACCGCTCGCCATGAAGACGACGGCGCTTTCGCTGAACCTCCTCGTCGCGTCAATCGGCACGGCACTTTTTCTTCGTAATGGCCGCTTGTCGTGGCACAATGTCTCGCCCTTTGCCAACCTCGCCTTCCCCTTCTCGATGCTGGGTGGTGCCATCCATCTGCCAGGAGCGCTCTATTTCCCATTGGTCGGGGCCGTTCTTATCCTGTCCGCGCTTCAAATGGCACGATCAGCATTTCTCGCCAGCACCTCCCGCCCGGATACCCCGATCAAGCCGCCATTCATGGCAGCACTCATGACCGATGCCGTCATTGGTTTTGTGTCAGGAACAACGGGAACGGGCGGCGGCGTGTTCCTGGCCCCGTCATTCTTGGCATGAACTGGGTCACTGCACGCCAGACTGCGGCGACCACGGCCGTGTACAGCCTTCTGAACTCGGCCGCGGCGCTGATCGGTGCCTACGCTGCCTGGGACCAGATGCCGTCCGCCCTGCCAGGCTGGCTCTGTGCAGTCGCACTTGGCGGGTCGGCCGGCGCCTGGATCGGGAGCCGCTATCTGTCGGATCGCTGGCTGCGTGGCATTCTCTCGATCCTGCTGTTCTCATCCGGGATAAAGCTGCTGATGTGACCCGCTGTTCTATCCGGGTCCGATTTGCGGTTCCGGTCTTGCCCCGGAGACGAAATCGCTCTAACCTTTTCTCCACTTACTCGTTGGGGTGTCCCGGGCAACCGGGGCTGAGAGGCGAAAGCCAACCCATCGAACCTGATCCGGTTCATACCGGCGGAGGGAACGGGTAGCTCTAGCATCTGACGGCGGGATTCCGTCCGTGCGCCAAGCCCCCAGAACCAGTCCGTCGGTCACTTTTGGGGGTGACGTGACGACCATCGCATTGACCATTGCAGGCTCCGACAGCGGCGGCGGGGCGGGGATTCAGGCTGATCTGAAGACCTTCTCCGCGCTCGGGGTTTACGGCGCAAGCGTGCTGACCGCGATCACCGCGCAAAACACCCGCGCCGTCACCGCCATTCAAAGCCTGCCCCCCGCCATCGTGCGCGCCCAGATCGAGGCGGTCTTCGACGATCTCGCCGTAGGCGCGGTCAAGATCGGCATGCTGGGCGACCCCGAGGTGATCGCGACCGTGGGAGCGGCGCTGAAGGGCTGCGCGGTCCCCGTAGTGCTCGACCCGGTGATGGTGGCGAAATCAGGCGATCGGCTGCTCGCGGCCGAGGCGATCGCGGCCCTGCGCGCGCATCTGCTGCCGCTCGCGACCGTCCTGACCCCGAACCTGCCCGAGGCCGCCGATCTGCTGGGGCAGGCCCTCGCCGCCGACCATGCCAATCGGCTGGCACAGGGTGACGCCTTGCGCGCCATGGGCCCGGACTGGGTCTTGATGAAGGGCGGCCATGCCGAAGGCCCGACCTGCACGGATCTGCTGATCGGCCCCGATCCGCTGGAGATCAGCGCGCCGCGCCTGGCTACACGCAACACCCATGGCACCGGCTGCACGCTCTCGGCCGCGATTGCCGCAGGGCTGGCGCAAGGCGCAACCGTGCCCGAAGCCGTGACCCGCGCGCATGGCTATCTGCAAGCAGCCATCGCGTCTGCGGACAGGCTTTCGGTCGGCTCGGGGCACGGACCGGTACATCACTTCCATGCCTGGTGGACGGCATGAGCATCCGCATACTCGGCGCGGGCGTCATGGGCCTTGCCATCGCCACAGAACTGACCACACGCGGCCACCGGATCGAAATCATTGATCCCGCAGGCCCGCCCGGGCCGCATGGCTGCTCATGGTGGGCAGGCGGGATGCTCGCACCGCATTGCGAAGTGGTGGACGCCGAAGAGCCGGTGGAGCGCCTTGGGCTCGACGCCTTGGACTGGTGGGAACGCCACACCGGTGCGGTGGAGCGAAAGGGCACGCTGGTGCTGGCTCCCGAACGCGACAAAGGCGAGCTGGCCCGCTTCGCCCGCCGCAGCCGCAACCACCACAGCCTAGATGCCGAGGGTATCGCGGAGCTGGAGCCCGATCTGGCGGGGCGGTTCAACGCGGGCCTGTTCTTCGAGACCGAGGCGCATCTTGCCCCCCGCAAGGCCTTGCATGCGCTGAAAGCCCGCCTCTACTCCGCCGGGGTGGCCTTCCACACCAGCCCTCCCTCCACCTCTTCCGAACTGACCATCGACGCCCGTGGCCTGGCCGCCCGGGACGCGCTGCCGGACCTGCGGGGCGTGCGGGGCGAGATGCTGGTGCTGCGCTGCCCCGAGGTCAGCCTCTCGCGCCCGGTGCGGCTGCTGCATCCGCGCATCCCCCTCTACATCGTGCCGCGCGGCGATGGCATCTTCATGCTGGGCGCCACGATGATCGAGAGCGACCGGCGCGGCGTGGTCACCGCCCGCTCGCTGCTGGAACTGCTCTCCGCCGCCTGGGCGCTGCATCCGGGCTTCGGCGAGGCCGAGGTGCTGGAAATGGGCGCCGATGCCCGCCCGGCCTTCCCTGACAACCTGCCACGCCTACGCAGACGCGGCAGCACGCTTTATGCCAACGGGCTCTACCGTCACGGCTTCCTGCTGTCGCCCGCTGTCGCCCGCATGGCGGCGGAGCATATCGATACCGGCATCACCCCCGAATTCATGGACGAGACCTCCTGATGGATATCACCCTCAATGGCGAGGCGCGGCGGACATCTGCCGCTACCCTTGCCGATTTGCTGATCGAACAGGGCCTGACCGCCAAGGTCGCAACGGCCGTCAACGGAACCTTCGTGCCCGCCAGCCTGCGCGCCACGACCGAGATCGGCCAGGGCGACCGGATCGAGGCGCTTTCCGCCATGCAGGGGGGCTGAGCCATGCCGGTCTTCTACGGAACCGAGGTCGAGAGCGCGCTGATGCTCGGGACCGCGCAATATTCCTCGCCCGCCGTTCTGGCCGAGGCGTTCCGCGCGTCAAAGGCCGGGATCGCCACGGTCAGCTTGCGCCGCGAACATGGCGGCGGTCAGGCGTTCTGGGAGCTGATCCGGGGGCTTGGCACCCGCATCCTGCCCAATACCGCCGGTTGCCATACCGTCAAAGAGGCGGTGACCACCGCCCATATGGCGCGGGAATTCTTTGATACCGACTGGATCAAGCTGGAGGTGATCGGCCACACCGACAGCCTGCAACCCGATGTCTTCGCGCTGGTCGAGGCGGCGCGGATCCTGTCCGAGGATGGGTTCAAGGTCTTTCCCTATTGCACCGAGGATCTGATCGTCTGTGACCGCCTGCTGCATGCGGGCTGTGCGGTGCTGATGCCTTGGGGGGCGCCGATCGGCTCGGGCCTTGGAATCAACAACGCCTATGGGCTGCGGGCGCTGCGTGCAGAGTTCCCCGACACCACCCTTGTCGTCGATGCCGGGATCGGCCTGCCGAGCCATGCCGCGCAGGCGATGGAGCTGGGCTATGACGCCGTTTTGCTGAACACCGCCGTCGCCAAGGCGGGCGACCCGGCGGCCATGGCCCGCGCCATGGCATTGGCGATTGAGGCCGGGCGCGAAGCCCACCGCGCCGATCCGATGGAGCCGCGCGACATGGCCGCCCCCTCGACCCCCGTGATCGGAAAGGCGTTCCTCGCATGACCCTGCCGCGTTTTTACCCGATCTTCGACAGCGCCGACTGGATCGCCCGTATGCTGCCGCTGGGCATGAAACTGGTGCAGCTGCGCATCAAGGACCGCCCGGTAGCCGAGACCCGCGCCGAGATCCGCCGTGCCCGCGATCTGTGCCGGGCGGCGGGGGCGATCCTCGTCATAAACGACTACTGGCAACTCGCCATCGAGGAAAGCTGCGACTGGCTGCATCTGGGGCAGGAAGACCTCGACACCGCCGATCTGGGCGCGATCCGCGCGGCGGGGCTGAAGCTCGGGATCTCAACCCATGATGAGGAGGAGCTGACCCGCGCATTGGCGGCGAAGCCCGATTACATCGCGCTCGGGCCGATCTGGCCGACGATCCTGAAACAAATGAAATGGCACCGGCAGGGCAGCGAAAAGCTGACCGAATGGAAGGCGAAGATCGGCGACATCCCCCTGATCGCCATCGGCGGGCTGACCATCGCCCGCGCACCCGAGGCCTTTGCGGCAGGCGCAGATGTGGTCTCGGCCGTCACCGATATCACGCTGAACCCGGACCCCGAAGCACGCCTGCGCGACTGGCTGGACGCCACGCGATGAGCCGCTATGCAAGGCAAGAGATCCTGCCCGAAATCGGGCCAGCCGGTCAGGCCCGCATCCGCGCCGCGCATCTGCTGGTGGTCGGCGCCGGTGGGCTTGGCGTGCCGGTGGTGCAATATCTGGCGGGGGCGGGCGTGGGGCGGATCACGCTGGTCGATCCCGACCGGGTCGAGGAAAGCAACCTCCACCGCCAGCCGATCTACGCCGCCCATATCGGCCAGCCCAAAGCGCAGGGGGCCAAGGACTTCGCACGGCAGCTGAACCCCGAGGTGACGATCACCCCGGTGATCGACTGGTTGACCCCAGCCAATGCGCCCGGATTGATCGCGGACGCAGATCTGGTGCTCGATTGCGCCGATAGTTTCGCGGCCAGCTATACGCTGTCGGATCTGTGCCACACGCAGGGCAAGCCCTTGATTTCGGCCTCGGTTCTCGGGACATCGGGCTATGTCGGCGGATTTTGCGGTGGTGCGCCATCGCTGCGGGCTGTCTTCCCCGACCTGCCCGACAATCTGGCGAGCTGCTCCACGGCGGGCGTCCTCGGGCCGGTTGTCGGCATGTTCGGCCTCATGCAGGCGCAAATGGCGCTGGCGGTGATCCTGAAGGCAGACCCCTCGCCGCTCGGGCTGCTCTGGCGCTATGACATGGCGGGGTTCAGGAGCTCCTCCTTCCGATTCGACGCTGCGCCGGAGCCGGAAGCTGCCCATCTGTTCGTCGCGAAATCCGACCTGCGCGCGGGTGATTTCATCATCGAACTGCGCCCCGAGGCCGAGGCCCCGACGCCTGTCGCTCCCGATGCCCTGCGTCTGCCGCCCGAGGGTTTTGGCGCAAATGGCCCGATGCCCGCACCACACCAGCGTGCCGTCTTCACCTGCCGCTCCGGCCTGCGCGCATGGCGTGCCGCCGACCGGCTTCGCCCGCATTGGCCCGGCGAAATCGCCCTTTTGGCCGACACATCCACTACCGGAGGAGGAACCCCATGACCCCGACCCGCCTGTGCGCCACCCTTGCCGCCAGCCTGCTGCTGACCACCCCCGCCATGGCGCAAGACAAGCTAACGCTGATCCTCGACTGGTATGTGAACCCCGATCATGCCCCGATCATCCTCGCGCAGGAGAAGGGTTTCTTCAAAGATCAGGGGCTTGAGGTCGAAGTCATCGCCCCCGCCGACCCGACCGAACCCCCGAAACTGGTCGCGGCGGGCCGCGCCGATCTCGCGGTCAGCTATCAGCCGCAACTGCATCTGCAGGTGCATGAGGGCCTTCCGCTGGTCCGCGTCGGTACATTGGTCGCAACGCCGCTCAACTGCCTGATGGTCGAGGCCGATGGTCCGGTGCAAAGCTTGGCCGACCTTCGCGGGCGCAAGATCGGCTATTCGGTCTCGGGCGTCGAAGAGGCGGTGATGGCCGCCATGCTGGCCTCGGTGGATCTGACGCTGGCCGATGTCGAGATGATCAACGTCAACTGGTCGCTGACCCCCGCCGTGATGACGGGCCAGGTCGATGCGGTCATCGGGGCCTTTCGCAATTTCGAGCTGACGCAGATGCGGCTGGCGGGCGCGAACGGGCGGTGCTTCTTCCCAGAGGAAGCCGGTCTGCCCAGCTATGACGAACTGATTTTCGTCGCCAATTCCGAGACCTTCGACCGCGACCGCATCACCCGCTTCCTCGCCGCCATCGAACGCGGCACCGAATACATGCTGAACCACCCCGATGAAGCCTTCGCGGTGTTCGCCGCCACCTCGCCCGACCTTTCGGACGAGCTGAACACCCGCGCCTGGGCCGACACCCTGCCGCGCTTTGCCCAAAGCCCGGCGGCGCTGGACCATGGCCGATATGCCCGCTTCGAGGCCTTCCTGCATGAGGCCGGGCTGGTGGGCAGCATCCTGCCGGTGTCGGCGCTGGCACTCGATCCGGGGGCCGAACAATGAGCGCCCCCGATTACGGTACAAGCTTTGCGGCATGGCGGACGGCCAGTGGAGATCATTGGCGCGCCTACAGCCACCATGCCTTCCTTGAGGGCATGAAGGACGGGACGCTGCCACGCGCGGCGTTCCTGAATTACCTGCGGCAGGATTACGTCTTCCTGATCCATTTCTCCCGCGCCTGGTCGCTGGCCGTGGTCAAGGCGGGCACTCTCGATGAGATGAAGGCCGCCAGCGCCACCGTTCATGCGCTTTTGCATTTCGAGATGGATCTGCATATCCGCACCTGCGAAGCGGCGGGCATTGCCCGCGCCGAACTGGAGGCGACCGAGGAAGCCCCCGAAAACCTCGCCTATACCCGCTATGTGCTGGAGGCGGGCCATTCGGGTGATTTCCTCGACCTGATGGCGGCGCTGTCGCCTTGCGTTTTGGGCTATGGCGAGATCGGCGCAAGACTGCTGGCCGAGGCCGGCGATACCCCCTATCGCGACTGGATCGAGACCTATGGCGGCGCGGAATTCCAGACGCTCTGCCGCGACACCGGCGCGCTGATCGACCGGGCCGTGGCGCACCGGCTGGGGCCTGATGCGCAGAGCCTGCCGCGCTGGCAGCAGCTGTGCCGCCATTTCACCACCGCCACACGGCTGGAAGCGGCCTTCTGGGGCCTCGGCCGGGCATGAGCTTCGTCACCCTGACAGGACAGGTGCGGATCGGCAGGCAGGCGCTCTTCCCGCCGATCCGGCTGGAGATACCGCCGGGGCAGTGGACCGCATTGCTGGGTCCATCGGGCGTGGGGAAATCCACCCTGCTGCGGCTGATTGCCGGTCTGCCGGTCGGCGGCGCGTTCGAGGGTTCCGTCACTGGCGCGCCGCCCGTCGCCCTGATGGCGCAGGATCCGGGGCTTTTGCCTTGGCTGGACCTGCGCCAGAACGCCGCCCTTGGCGCGCGGCTGCGCGGCGAGGCGCCCGATCCGGCGCGGCTGTCAGATATTCTGCAACAGACCGGGCTGGCAGAGCATGCACACAAACGCCCCGCCGCCCTGTCGGGTGGCCAACGCCAGCGGGTGGCCCTGGCGCGCACCCTGATGGAGGACCGGGCGCTTCAAAGCATATTCTGGGCGCCTCTCCAGGGCGCTGCAAGACCATTCGCGCGAAGCATTTCCGCCTGACGCTCAGAAGACGCTCCGGCGCTTCTCGATGCGCGAGTCGGCAGAGTTCATTCGGGTAAACCAGAATACATTCCGCCACTACATCACGACAATGGCAGACCGCATTCCGGTTGGCGAACTAGACAAGAGCAACCGTCGCTACTTCAGCGCCAGCGAATTCCACGAAATCCAACGGGTTCTTTTCGAAGAAGGCAAGATCCGCCCAGAACACTACCCGCGCCGCCGCGCGGGCGAAAAATGTCAGGTCGTCACCTGTTTCAATCTGAAAGGCGGCGTGTCGAAGACATCGACGGCCACCCACCTTGCCGAGATCCTTGCACTGCGGGGGTATCGGGTTTTGGCCATAGATCTCGATGCGCAGTCGTCGATGACGAACATGTTCGGGATCACACCCGAACTCGCGCCCGACATGCTATCTGCCTACGACGTCATCCGCTACACTGACCCCCTCCCCTGCCGGGATGCGATCCGTAAGACTTACTTTCCGAACATCGACCTCCTGCCCGGCTCGATGGACGTGATCGAATTCGAATACGAAACTGCGCTGTCGTTCCGGACTCCGGACAGCTCCAAGCCGTTCCATGGCCGACTGGCAGATGCCATTGATCAGGTTCAGCAGGATTACGACGTCGTCATCTTCGACACTCCACCGCAGATGAGCTTCGCTGTCATTGCAGCCTTGTTCGCATCAACAGGCGTTCTGATTCCGCTGAACGCGTCCATGCTCGATGCCATGTCTCTGGCGAGCTTCCTTGGATTGGCAAGCGAGCTCATGGGCGTTGTCGAGCAGCATGCGCCAGACCACAGCTTCGACTTCATCAAGTTCCTTATCACGCGCTATGAGGCGACGGACCAACCACAGGTCCAGATGGCCGGATTCCTGAGGACCGTACTCGGCACTGCCGTAATGAGCACGGAGTTCGTCAAATCGACGGCGATCGGCGATGCGGCAAACACCAAGCAACCTGTGTTTGAGATCGAGCCCCGGGACGTCAACAAAAAGACATATGACCGGGTGATTGAAGCCATTGGTCGGATTACAGACGAGCTTGAAGCCGAGTTCATGAAATCCTGGGGGCGCAGCTGATGGCCCGCAAAGGAATTTTCGGTAACTCGCTGAAGAACGCGCTCGAAGGAAAATTCGACGAACCGGAAGACGATAGCCCCCTGCCCCGCCGTAGCAGCCCAAACATGGCGCGGGCGGAAGCATCGCTGAAAGAGGAAGATCGGCGCGCAACGCGGCTGGTCAGTCCCACGCTCATCCATGCATCGCGCTTCAGCGATCGGATTGACGCCTCGGAGGATATCAGTGATCTGATCGAGTCCATCCGGCAGCACGGTCAGCAAGTGCCCATCCTGTTGCGTCGGCTCGATAACGGCGACCTAGAGGTCGTCTATGGGCGTCGCCGCGTGCTGGCCTGCAAGGCACTCGGCTTAGATGTGCGTGCTTCGGTCATGGAGATGACTGAGGAGGAGGCATTAATCGCGCAGGGCGTTGAGAACAACCAGCGCCTTGACACCTCATTTATCGAGAAAGCCCTCTTCATCACCCGAATTCTTGATGCAGGTTTTAAAGGCGTTGTTGTCCATCGCGCCACAGGCGTAAACGACACCCTTATCTACAAGATGAAGGCCATTGTCTCAGCCATTCCTGAAAGCCTTATCCGGGCTATCGGACCGGCACACGGAGCTGGCCGCCGCCAATGGGAGGCCCTGGCATCCTTCTGTCGTTCTGCCAAACTTGGAGATCTTCGACGTGTGGAGGACGCAGTCGGTTCGGCGCAGGCGTCCTCAAGCCCGGAACGCTTGGAGCTGGCAATTGCAGCGACTGTGGCAAAAGCCAATAACGGGCGAGAGAGCTCGAATCTGGTGCCAGGTCGGATACTGGCGACCACTTCCGCGAAAAAAATTACACTGTCCGCCGTCAACGTGCAGGACCAGCCATTCCTATCCTATCTCAGCGAGCGCATCCCGGCGTTGCTGCAGGAGTGGGAAGGGTTCTGTCGCGTATTTTTCTGGAGGATATCAGACACCACCGTCTGTACAGAATTATGCCGCCAGGCTCGCAAAGGTCTGGAATGGTGTAGTTTCGTTTGCCGGGATCTGGCCTTTGCGGATCATATGCGCGGTCTCGATGCCGGCGATGGTCGCTGCGGCCGAGTGGAACGCCTTGAAGCCCATCATCGGGTTGGTGATCCGTTTGATGAAGCGGTGGTCCTGCTCGAGGATGTTGTTCAGGTATTTGACCTGCCGCACCTGAATGACGCGCCCGTCGCCGGTGAATTTCAGGATCACGTTCACGGCCTGCAAACCCGCGAGGTTGGCACCGCTTTTGTCGATCACGATCCGGTCTGGCACGCCATGAGCGGCAATCGCCTGCTTGAAAAACCGTCGGGCTGCAGCAAGGTTCCTGCGGTGGGACAGCATGAAATCAAGGGTTTGGCCGTCGCGATCCACGGCCCGGTAAAGGTATGTCCATTTACCCTTAACCTTGATGTAGGTCTCGTCCACCCGCCAGGAGGTAGCCGTCGATCGCTTCCTGGCCTGCGCTTGAGCCGCGATCAAAGGAGCGAATTTCACGACCCAGCGGTTCAGCGTTGCGTGGTCGACCTTCACACCACGCTCGGTCATGATCTCTTCCAGGTCACGGTAGGAGACGGGATAGCGCAGGTAGAAGAAAACAGCATGCAGGATCACCGACTTCGGATAGTGTACACCTTTGAAATCGATCACGTCCCAAGACCCTCGCCAACTGCCTGACAACGCTGCAATATCATAAGCCGAGATGGAACCGGAAACTTTGCGACACTACCGAACACCCCCGTCACCTCGCGTGAGGCGCATGGCAAGGGCTGGAAGCTGAACACGCCGAAGGGTCATGTGACGGCTGACAAGGTGTTGCTGGCGACCGGCGCCTATACCGATGGCGCTTTCCCATGGTTCCGCCGCCGCATCGTGCCGGTAGGCAGTTTCATCATCGCCACCCGCCCGCTGACGGTGGAAGAGATCGCGCGGACGGTGCCGGGCAACCGGACTTACGTCAACAGCCGCAATATCGGCAATTACTTCCGCCTGTCGCCCGATAACCGGCTGATTTTTGGTGGGCGGGCGCGGTTCTCGGGCCGCTCTGACCAGCAATCCGACGCCAAAAGCGGCAAGATCCTGCGCGCCGCGATGGCAGAGGTCTTCCCGCATCTGGCCGATATTCAGATCGACTATTGCTGGGGCGGTCTGGTGGATATGACCGCCGACCGTTACCCGCGCGCGGGAGAGGCGGACGGGCTTTACTTCTCGATGGGCTATTCCGGCCATGGTGCCCAGCTTGCCACCCATATGGGCGAGATCATGGCGGATCTGATCACCGGCCGCATCAACCGCAACCCCTGGGACGGTCTGCCCTGGACTGCGGTGCCCTTCCATACCGGCAAGCCGTGGTTCCTGCCGCTGGTGGGCCAGTATTACAAATTCCTCGATCTGATCCGCTGAAAGGGTCCCGAATGTCACTTCTTATCACCGTCAATACCCGCCCCGACACGACCCCGGTTGCCTCAAAAGCCGCCGCAGACCGGCTGATCTCGGGCGATCCCTCCTTCCTGACCTGGGCGCTGGATGCCTCACGCGAAGAGGCGACCGAGGGTAAGGTCCGCACCGGCATCTGGCAGGCGACCGCCGGCGAGAGCATCTCGATCAAGGGCACAACATTCGAGTTCTGCCACATCCTTGAGGGTCATATCGAGATCGAGGAAGACGGCGAGGCCCCTGTCACCTACCGCGCCGGCGACAGTTTCATCATGAAGCCCGGCTTCAAAGGCATCTGGCGCACGATTGAAACCGTCCGCAAGATCTATGTGATCGTCGGCTGACAGCGCCGAGATGTAGTGTTCCCCCGGGGCAGGCGGCGCCATACTGTCGCGCCCCGGGGTTCCCTTTACAGGCAAATCTTCGCGGATACTGGCATGACATCCCGCCCCTTCGGCCCCGGCCTTCGCCCGATGATGGCTGCCGATCTTCCTGCGGCGCTGCGGCTCTCGCGTGAGGCGGGCTGGCCACATCGTGCGGAAGACTGGGCATTGGTCTTGCAGACGGGCGAGGGTTTTGTGGCCACCGGCCCAGGCGGCGAGGTGCTGGGCACCGCGATGCGCAGCCATTTTGGCGTGGTCTCGATGGCGAATATGATCATCGTCAGTCAAAGCCTGCGCGGGCGCGGTATCGGGAGACGTTTGCTGGAGGCGGTGCTGGCTCTGGCACCCGATGATGAGTGGCGGCTGGTGGCCACGCCCGAGGGGCTGCCGCTTTACCAGAGCCTCGGCTTCACCCCCACCGGGATCGTGCGGCAATATCAGGGGCAGCTCTCGGGCAACTCTGCCCCGCTGCCCGGCGATGCAGAACTCCGCTGGAGCGACGCCGCTGACCACCAGACCCTCATCGCGCTGGACCTGGAGGCGACGGGGGCCGACCGCAGATCGTTCTACGCGGCTTTGCCCAAAGAGGCCCGGCTCGCCGTCCTGCCGGTGACAGGCGGGCAGCACCCGGACAGCATTACCGCTTTTGGCCTGCTGCGTCCCTTTGGCCAGGGCCTCTCCCTTGCACCGCTGATTGCGCGCGATGCGCAGGCCGCAACCGGTCTTTTGCGTGGCGTGGCCGTAGCAGTGGCCGGCCGCTTCCTGCGGCTCGACACCATTACCCCCCAGGGCGCGGATTGCCCGCTGGCCGGAGCTCTGGCCGCAGCAGGCCTGCCGCTGGTCAATCGCGGAACCGAGATGATCCGCCCTGCCCGCAGCCAGGCGACACCCCCAACGCCTGCGAATTTTTACCGTTTCGCCCTCGCCGCCCAGGCGCTCGGCTGATCGTCAAGGAGACAAGACATGCTCGCCAATAACCTGGTCGAACTCGACCGCGCCCATCTCATCCACCCCGTCGCCAGCTGGCGCGGCCATGAGGCTGCGGGCGCGCGTATCCTGACCTCGGGCAAAGGTGCCTGGCTGAAGGATGCCGAGGGGCGCGACCTGCTGGATGGGTTCGCCGGGCTGTGGTGCGTCAATGCGGGCTACGGCCAGCAAAGCATCGTTGACGCCGCCACGAAACAGCTGACCGAGCTGCCCTATGCCACCGGCTATTTCGGCATCAGCTCGGAAGCGCCAATCCGGCTGGCCTCGCGGCTGGCGCAGGCAGCTCCGGGCGATCTGGATCACGTTTTCTTCACGCTGGGCGGCTCGGATGCCGTCGACAGCACGGTGCGTTTCACCCGCTTCTACTGGCACGCGCGCGGCAAGGTTTTGAAAGAGCATTTCATCTCGCTGGACCAGGGCTATCACGGAGCCTCGACCGTGGGGGCCGGGCTGACCGCGCTGCCGGTCTTCCATGCGGGCTTTGGCGTGCCTTTCGACTGGCAGCACAAAATCGGCTCTTACGACACCTATCGCAATCCGGCGGGGACCGATCCCGAGGCGATCATCGCCGCCTCAAAAGCGCAGCTCCTGGCGAAGGTGGCCGAGCTTGGCGGGCCAGAGCATGTCGCCGCTTTCTATTGCGAGCCGATCCAGGGCTCGGGCGGCGTGCTGATGCCGCCGAAAGGCTGGCTGAAGGCGATCCGCGATCTTTGCACGGAACTCGATATCCTCTTCATCCTGGATGAGGTCATCACCGGCTTTGGCCGCACCGGCCCGATGCTGCTTTGCGCCGAGGAAGACATCGTCCCCGATATGGTCACGACCGCCAAGGGTCTGACCTCGGGCTATGTGCCGATGGGCGCGGTCTTCATGTCGGACCGGATCTATCAGACCATCGCGGATGGCGCGGGCATGGCTGCCGTGGGCCACGGGCTGACCTATTCGGCGCATCCGGTCTCCGCCGCAGTGGGGCTGGCAGCGCTGGATCTTTATGAGGGTGGGCTGTTCGAGAATGGGCGCAGGATGGGCGAGCGCCTCCAGGCGGGCCTGCGCGGGTTGTCCGATCACCCGCTGGTCGGCAATGTGCGCGGGCGCGGCATGCTCGCCGCCGTCGAACTGGTCACCGACAAAGACAAGAAGACCCCCCTGCCCGCTGCGGCCAAACCGGCAGTGAAGGTCTTTGAGCGCGCCTGGAATGAGGGGCTCATTGTGCGCGCCTTTGCCTGGGGGGTGCTGGGCTACGCGCCCCCTCTGTGCTGCAATGAGGAGGAGATCGACCTGATCGTCGCACGCACCCGCAAAGTGCTGGACCTGACGCTGGATGACCCGGACGTCCGGGCCGCGCTGCGCTGATGGCGGTCCTTTCGCTGTCAGACCCGGCGCGCAGTGAGGTCTTTCGCGCGGCCTTTGCCCGGGCGCTTCCCGATATGCCCTTTCATATCGGCGCGGCGCCCGATCCGGCGGCCGTGCGCTGGCTGATCACCTGGCAGGCCCCCGACCGGCTGGCGGAGCGCTACCCTGCGCTGCGGCTGATCTTTTCCACCGGGGCCGGGGTCGATCAGTTTGACCTCGCCGCCCTGCCGGATCATATCGGTGTCGTCCGGATGCTGTCGGGCGGGATTGCCGCGCAGATGCAGGAATTCGCCACGATGGCGGTGCTGTCTCTGCATCGCGATATGCCCGCCTATCTGGCACAGGCGCGCAGCGGGGCCTGGGTTGAGGGCCGCAATGTCGCAGCCCAGGACCGGCGCGTGGGCGTGCTGGGGCTTGGCAATCTGGGCCAGGCCGTGCTGGAAAGCCTGCGCCCTTTCGGCTTTCCGCTGTCGGGCTGGGCGCGCAGCCCGCGTGAGATTGCGGGTGTCACCTGCTTCACCGATCTGCCCGCCTTTCTGGCGCAGACCGACATTCTGATCTGCCTGCTGCCCCTGACGCCCGAAACCGAAAGCTTCCTGAATGACGCACTTTTCGCGCAATTGCCGATGGGCGCGCGCCTCTTGCAGCTTGGACGCGGGCGGCAGCTTGACACTGACGCGCTGCGGCGCGCGCTGGACCAGGGGCGCATCGCGTCGGCCTTTCTGGATGTGACCGAGCCGGAGCCTTTGCCCGCTGATCACTGGCTCTGGCGCGATCCGCGCGTGATTGTGACGCCGCATATCGCCTGCCAGACCCGCGCAGGCGATGCGGCGGCGCATCTGGTCGCCGGCGTGCTGGCCGATCTGGAGGGCAAACCGCCCGAGGGGCTGGTGGACAGGCTTCGCGGCTACTGAACCAAAAAAGCCCCACATCACTGTGGGGCTTTTTCCATTTCAGACCTGTGCCAGAAGGGAGCTGCGCCCTGCCCTCTCGAACGCCGGATCATCCGCCAGACTGTCCAGCCAGGCCGGGTCCAGTTTCGGGACCGAGGCCAGCAGAAGCCGCGTATAGGGATGCTCGGCCCGCGCCATGATGTCGGCGGCGGGCAGCGTCTCGACATTGACGCCGCCATTCATCACGATCACATCGTCACAGATCGCCTGCACCGTCGCCAGATCATGGCTGATGAACACGTAAGACAGCTGCAATTCGCGCTGGAGCTCTTTGAGCAGCTCAATCACCGCCGCCACCACCACCGCATCCAGCGCCGAGGTGATCTCATCGCAGAGGATCACCTCGGGGTTGGCGGCCAGGCCGCGTGCCAGGTTGACCCGTTGTTTCTGGCCGCCCGACAGCTCGGATGGCAGCCGGTGACGCATGGTTTTCGGCAGATGCACCATGTCGAGCAACTCCGCCACCCGGGCATCACGCGTAGCCCCTTTCATCCCGTGATAAAAGGTCAGCGGGCGGCCGAGGATCTCGCCAATCGGGGTCGAGGGGTTCAGCGCGGTATCCGCGAGCTGGAACACGATCTGCAAGCGGCGCAGCTCCTCTTTGCTGCGCTTTTTCAGATCGCCCGCCATCTCTTTGCCATTCAGCAGGATCTGCCCTTTGGCAGGCGGCACAAGGCCCGCGATCACCCGCGCCAGCGTGGATTTCCCGCAGCCGGATTCGCCGATCACGCCAAGGTTGCGGCCCTTTTCCAGCTTGCAGCTGACATCCTTCAAGACCTGCTTCAGCGGCAGCCCATCCGCATCAATCGGGCCGTAACCTGCGAATATCCCACGCACTTCCAGAGCAGGCGGGATCGGCGTCGCGCTCTCCGCCAGGGCCACAGCCGCATGGGTGACCGGATGGAAGGCTGCCAGCAGATCGCGGGTATAGGGGTGCTGGGCATTGTCGAGAATAGCGGCGGTCGTACCTTCCTCCTGCACCTCGCCGCCGCGCAGAACGACGATCCGGTCGGCAATCTGCGCCACCACGGCCAGGTCATGCGAGACATAAACCCCGCCCATGCCGCCCGCCTTCATCACCGATTTAAAGGCGCGCAGCACCTCGATCTGGGTGGTCACATCCAGCGCGGTGGTCGGCTCGTCAAAGATCACCAGCTTCGGCCCGCCAATCAGCGCCATCGCAGCGGAAAGGCGCTGCAACTGCCCGCCGGAGACCTGGTGCGGATACCGCTCGCCAATCGTGTCGGGATCGGGAAGGGCAAGGGCGCGAAACAGCTCCACCGCTTTGACCCGCGCTTCTGCCAAAGGCATCAGATTGTGGATCTTGGCCACCTCGATCACCTGGTCGATCAGCCTGATCGCCGGGTTGAAGGCGGCGGCCGCGCTTTGTGGAATATAGGCCACATCGGTGCCGCGCAGCTTCGCGCGTTCGCTTTCGCGCAAGGCTGTCATATTGCGCCCCGCCACCGTGACCGAGCCGCCCGCGAAATAGCAGCCGGGCCGCGCATGGCCCATCAGCGACAGCGCAATCGTCGTCTTGCCGGAACCGGATTCCCCGATCAGCGCCACGATCTCACCCTGGGCCACATCAAGGCTGACGCCCTTGATGATCTCCACCTCACGCCCGGAATCGGTGCGCGCACCGATCCGAAGATCCCTGATTTCAACGAGGTTTGACATCATTCACTCCTGTCGCGGATCTTGACGGGCAGGTTGTCGATCAACAGGTTGACGCTGATCGTCAGGGTGGCAATCGCGATGGAGGGCATGATCACCGCCGGCGCTCCGAACGAAAGCGCCCCGATATTTTCGCGCACCAGCGAGCCCCAGTCGGAATTCGGCGGCTGCACGCCGAGGCCAAGGAAGGAAAGGCCCGAGAGCAGCAGCACAATGAAGACAAAACGCAGCCCCATATCGGCCAGCACCGGCCCGGTGATGTTGGGCAGGATCTCATGGCGGATCAGGTAGAGCGTGCGCTCGCCCCGCGCCCGCGCCACGGTGACATATTCCATCGTATTGATATTGACCGAAAGCGCACGGGCGAAACGGTAGGCGCCGGGCGTATAGATCACCGCCAGCACCCCGATCAGCACCGGGATCGACGAGCCGATCCCCGCCACCACCACCAGCCCGAACAGTTTCGACGGGATCGAGGTCAGCGCATCGAGGAAGCGGCTGAGGATGGTGTCGAACCAGCCGCCGATCACCGCCGCCGTCATCCCCAGCACCACGCCGGTGAAACAGGCGATCAGCACCGCCGCCAGCGAAATGCCGACCGTGTAACGGGTGCCGATGATGATCCGCGACAGAATATCGCGACCAAGATAATCGCTCCCCAGCCAGAATTGCGAGGAAATCGGTCCGAAATAATCGAAATCGACCACTTCGCCGGGTCCGTAAGGCGTAAGCCAGGCCGCAAAGATCGCGATCAGCGCCCAGGCCAGCACGACGAACGCCGAGACGATGCCCACGAGGTTGAAACGATAGCCGAGGCGGCGCGGGGTGGGGAAGGAAATGGCCATTATTTGCGCAGCCTCGGGTTGGAGAGAATGGCGATGATATCGGCCAGCGTGATCAGTATCAGATAGCCGAGGCAGAAGATCATGGCGCAGGTCTGGATCAGCGGCAGGTCGCGGGTGGCGACCGCATCGACCATCAGCTTCGCGATGCCGGGATAGTTGAACACCGTCTCGACAATGATCACGCCGCCCAGCAGGTAAGACAGCGACAGCGCCACCGCATTGACGATGGGGCCGACCGCATTCGGCAGCGCATGGCGCAAGACCATCCTGGGGCGCGACGCGCCTTTCAGCAGCGCCATCTCAACATAGGGCGCGCCCAGCGTGCTGATCACCGCCGCCCGCGTCATGCGGATCATCTGGGCCGAGATCACGAAGCTCAGCGTGATCACCGGCATGGCATAGGCGCGCAAAAGCTCCCAGAAGCTTTTGACATCATTGGCGAAGGACAAAGCGGGCAGCCATTGCAACCAGACCGCAAAGACCAGCACGGCCAGTGTTGCGATCATAAATTCCGGGACCGAGATCACCCCGATCACCATGAAATTCACCGCCCGGTCATAGATGGACCCCTGATACATCGCCGTGGTGATGCCCAGAAAAAGCGCCACCGGCACGGAAAACAGCGCGGTCACCGCTGCCAGTTGCAGCGTATTCGCCAGCCGCCCGCCGATCAGATCCGCCACCTGCATGTTATTGGCGTAGGACTTGCCAAGATCACCCTGCAAAAGCCCCCCCATCCAGCGCAGGAAACGCAGGAAAGCGGGATCGTTCAGCCCCATCGCCTCGCGCAACCCCGCCACGGCCTCGGGTGTTGCCGCCTGGCCCAGCAGGATCTGCGCGATGTCGCCGGGCAACATCTCGGTCGCGGCGAATACGATGAAGCTGACGATGATCAGCGTGATGACGGCGATCCCGAGACGCGCAAGGATCAGCGACCTGATCTGAGAATTCATGGGTGACCTTTCGCGAATGGAAAACGTCTCCCGCAGGCAAAGCCCCCGGGAGACGCCAGGTTACAAGCGATCAGTCGGCCAGCCAGACATACTCTGCCATGGCAAAGCCCATCTGGTTGCCCAGCGGGTTCGGACGCAGCCCTTTCAGGCGCGGCGACACCCCGTCAATGATCGACATCCAGAGCGGGATCGCGGTTCCCGCCTCATTCGAGACCATGACCTGCATCTCGTCATAGATCTCTTTGCGGCGGGCAAAGTCCAGCTCGCCACGGGCATCGACCAGCATCGCATCGAACTTCTCGCTGCGGAACTGGCTTTCATTCCACGGCGCATCCGATGCGTAAAGCAGCGAGAACAGCGTGTCCGGCGTCGGGCGCGGGTTGATATGGCCGACATGGAACGGCGCTTTCAGCCAGTAATTCGACCAGTAGCCATCGGCGGGCACGCGTTGCAGCTCGAAATTCATGCCGATCTCGGTGCCGGCCTGCTGGAAGAGCATGCACAGCTCCACCGCCGAAGGCGCGGCTTCAGAGGTGACCAGCGGCACCGGCTTGCCCAGAAGGCCTGCCTTTTCAAACAGCGATTTTGCACGCTCGGGGTCGTATTCGCGCGCTTTCAGCTCGGCGTTGTGGAAGGGGCTGGCGGGTGAGACCGGCTGGTCATTCGCGATGGTCGCCATGCCGCGCATCGCCGATTTCGCCATCAGGTCACGGTTCATCAGGTATTTGACGCCCTCGATGAAACCGGCCTTCTCGCCCGGGTCCATATCAAGGCGGATGTTGAGATTGGTGTAATTGCCCGCATCATTGCGCTGCGCGACAAAGCCCGGCTGGCTTTCAATCAGCCGCACCGATTGCGGTTTTACTGCACCCGCCAGTTGCACATCACCGGACAGAAGCGCATTCACCCGCGCCGTCTCATCCGCGATGCCGAAATATTCAAAGCTGTCGAGATGGGCCTTCTGCGCTTTGAAATAGTTCTCATTGCGCCGCCCGATCGAGCGCACGCCCGGCTCGAACACTTCCGACACAAACGCGCCGGTGCCGTTGGCGGTGGTGAAATCGGTGGTGCCGTTGGCGACCATCATAAAGTGATGCATCGACAACAGGATCGGCAGGTCGGCATTCGGTTCGGCCAGGGTGATCTGCACAGTCGTCGGGTCGATGGCTTTGACCTCGGCGATCTGTCCGGCCATCGCGGCGGCTTTCGAGCCGACCTCGGGATCCTTGTGGCGGTTCAGCGAATAGACCACATCCTCGGCATCAAACGTCTTGCCGTTATGGAAGGTGACGCCGGATTTCAGCTTCACCGTCCAGGTCTTCGCATCCGAGGATTCGATACTCTCGGCCAGCTCCATCTCTATGGAACCGTCTTCGACCATGAAGCTGAGGCGGTTATAATAGGCGCAGCAGCGGGTGTAATCGGTCGAGAGCGAGGCTTTCGCCGGGTCCAGCGTATCAGCAGTCGAGGCCGACCAGCCCGCCGCCTTGAAATGCCCCCCCGTGACCGGAGTATCGGCCAGCGCCGCCGTCGCGCGGCCCAGCACCAGCGAGCCGGCGGCCAGCGACATGCCGCCCGCCATGAACATACGCAGAAGATCGCGGCGGGTAGCGCCGCGGCGGATCATGGATTCGACCATCGCGTCATCGCGGCCGGTCCAGTTGGATGTCTTTTCCGTCATCGCAGTCTCCCTGTTGTAAATGTGACCGGCCCGTTTTCCGGGCCGGATTGTTGTTCCCGCGCGGGGGCTCAGCCCACGGCTGCCGCCGCCAGCTCCGCCATCGAGGTGAAGTGGTAGTCGGGTTTCGTGAATTCCTTCGGCTCGATGGTGCCGCCATAGCCCTTCTGGGCGTGGCGGCGCTGGATCCAGCAATTGGTCATGCCCAGATCGCGCGAGACGCCGATATCGTGATACTGGCTCTGTGCCACATGCAGGATGTCGTCCTTCGTGGCGCCCTCAGTGGCAACGAACTCGAACACCTTGTGGAAGAAAGCCGGATCGGGTTTTTCGGTGCCGGCATCATCCACCGTGAACGCCGCGTGGAAGGGATGGCCAAGCGCCGCGCTGAAATGCTCGAACGCCCAGCGTTGCGCATTGGTCATCGCGATCAGGCGGTATTTCGTTTTCAGCTTTGCCATGGCCGCCGCCGCATCCGGGAAGGCCTTCCAGCCCGGCACGGAATCGCGCAGCCGCTGACCCAGCTCTTCGGTCGCCGGCAGGTCGAGATCAGGCGCGATCACCTTGTAGACCCGTATAAGGTCATCCGGGAAATGGCCGACATCGGGCATGTAACGGGCGCTGCGATAAAGGTCGAGAGCGCGGGCCGCATTGACCTCAACACCATGGTCACGACCGATATCCGTCAGGCTGCCCACCAGCCCCCCTTCGAAATCAATCAATGTGCCCACGACATCAAAGGACATGTAGCGAAAATCGTTCAGCGGTTTGAGAGCCATCTCACCTTCCCGTTGCTGTATCAGCGTTCAACCCTGCATCCGACACGTTTCGGAAACGGGACCAGCCAGTATGTCTGACCGGATCCCTTTCAGAGTGATCCGAATTGTGCCGAATTCGCTTTAGTTTGCGGGGAAAGTACCACTCAAAATCGTCGAATTACGGGCTGGCGCAGCATATTCTTCTGTGCCGGGCAGCACTGCCGCAGAAGGCTGTGCTGCCCGGATGACTGTGGACGAACCCGGAAGATGGCGCCAGCCACGGCAGTATCAGCGGCCACCCATACCTCGATTGCCGTTTCCAGATGCTTTGTCGCCTCAGTCAGCTGGTACTCCGGCTGGTCCGGCGCGGCCGCATCGCAGGTAGCCAGCCCGGTGGTGCGGGCGGTAGTTGATCTCGAAGCCGCTCTACTGAACCGCACCGTCGTTCGTCCACCCGCAGCTACTCCGGAATCTTACACATGAGATACGCAAATCCGACAATCTGATAGATGATGCTCGACGGCTCTGGAATATCATTCTCGAAGTTCTTCAAGGGAAGAATACCGGCGCTCACGATATGGGGTGGTATGACCTACGTGAGCGGGTCAAGCGGGAGGGTTCGACCCTCAACGTCCTGAGAGACTACGAGCAGGTCACTAGACCGAGGTTCAAAGTTGATGTTCCACTTGCACTGGGTCGAGCAAAGCCTCCGTTTGGTGCTTGGCCCGATACGTCGTCTAAGGATGTGGCAGGGGTCGAGGTGGTATTCCCCAGTCATCATGGCGATCCACTGACCATACCTGATACCATTGTTCCAGAAATTTGGCTCAGTGCCCAACAGAATGCGATCCTAGCTTCCCGCATGCTGACCGAGCGGAACACCAGGTGGTTCGAAACTCCGACCTCCTATCCGACCCGGGATGTTATGGCGATGATGATCTTCACCTAAACGAATCCGCTATGTTCTTTTCGTCCATGCTGGACCTACTTGGCCGATTGGCGTCACTGAACCCCTGCCTCATCAAGTCATACAGCGAGACATGGCCCACACCCGACCGGTTCTTCTTCGACAAACTCCGGCTGTTCATCTGGAATAACCCTCAGGTATTCACCGCATCAGAGGTCGCAAAGCATCTCCTCGAGATGCATTCGGGCTCCTTCTGGAACTTTGATCTCAGGCGTGAAATGTTGTTTTTGCTGCATGACCGCTGGAACGGCTTTAGTCCCGATGAACGTAAAAAAATCGTCAAACGTTTGTTGAGTGGGCCGGATAAAACTGAAAATGAATCGGATGAGGATTACAAATCCAACCGGCCAGAGATTGCAGCGCGTTACCTTAGTTGGCTGAGCAGCCAAGGTTGTGAGCTTCTACCCCACTACCAGGAAAAGCTTGAAGCTTTGAAGCTGTCGATATGCAACTGGATGGATGGGCTACCACTGTTGTAGCACTCCGAACATCCAAGGTTCGATGGGTTGGGACCGATGAGGACCCAACTTCACTTACTGGATTGCCCATTGGTGAGATCGTTCCAGCGGCGATCACACATTCAACACGAGAATGGGAAAGTTTCACGGAACGCCGTCCATTCCGGGGCTTGGTGAAAAGCCACCCTGGCCGTGCATTGGCCGCCTTGGCATATGCAGCAAAGCGAGATCAGTTTCCGACCAGTCTTTGGTCTGCACTGATCAGTCAATGGCCAGATGGAGCGAGGCTACGATTGACCAGGCTTTTCTGCCATCGGATTTCTCAGCTTCCATCGAACATTATGGTGGAGATGCACCATACACTTGGAAACTGGCTCCGTGACAAATACCCCGGACGTCATGGTCACGAACCGGATTTGGCCGATATGGTATTTGATCGATTTGTGGGCGGACTTGTTTCCAGTGGCGGCCATGACACCGAGAGCGGGATGGGAACCGTGACGGTCGGAGGGATCCCGGTTGAACGTTCGAGGAGGACGTTGGATCACGCAATCAATGGGCCGATTGGCCAGGCCACCGAGGGGCTTTGGTCTGTCTTGACTACGGGCAAGTTCGAGAAGGGCTGCCTTTACATCCGATGAGACCGATGGGATCACGTTTGCCCAGGCGAGGGATGCTCTGCGAAACATGGATGATGCTAGCCGTGAACATGTCATTCACTTCATCGGACGCGTTGGAAAGGAAAACGATGATGGCTGGAACCGGTTTGCCCTTCCGTTCATCCAGAATTTCTGGCCACAGGAAGTGAAGTTTCAGATCGAGTCTGCATCAAGGGCCTGGGTATCCATATTGGACGATGCGAGTTCGGCCTTCCCTAAGGCGCTCAGAGCAGTTCGACAGTTCTTGGTGCCGATACGGGGTGCTCACCATTGGCTGCTCGGCTTTACTAGGGAAATGGGTGGAGACGAGCCCCTGTCCCTGCGCTTCCCATCGGAGACCTTGGATATGCTGAACGGCATAATTGCTGATGAACCCAGAGATGCCCCCTACGATCTTTCACAGGTGCTGGATACCATCGTGGAAGCTGACCCATCGTTGGCGACAGATGCACGTTTCAGGAGGTTAGCCGACATCGTGGCACAGCGGTGAAGCAATTACGACACTGATCATCTTCGACGTGTCCTGCGGGAGCCAAATCGTGATGAAAGACATTTCAAGCCCGACTTTCAAATCACACCGAGATTATTACCATTTCCGGCGAGAGGCCGTGACCTCACGTCGATACATTAGGTCTCCAACGACCGCTGCATTCCTGCAAGCCGTCACAGCCACCTGTCATGTTCGAGAAAGAACTCTTAGGCTGGGCATCTACGTCACGCCGCCAGAACGGCCCAAAATAGAGGAAGCTGTGTGGTCGGATATAGATAGCCGCATCTTCCTGTCCGAATAGGTTCAATGGCGCGCAACCATATTCGATGCCGTGCAGTATGCGGGAATGTTGGCCGAAATTCCGGACCTTGTCGGGCCTATCGAAATGCAGGACGCCATCGGCGCGACAAAGGCCCAGCTGAGATCCCTGCGCGAGGATGCGGTTCTGGTGCCACGGATCTCACAACCAAAGATCAATTCACCGTGGAGAGTCGCGGATGGTCATGCGTTTCTGAGAGAACTCGGACTGCTGGCAATAACGATGCCTCCGGATGACGAGCATTGGGAAGACATTCAGGCTGCGAGCAAACGCCGACGCCTGCGCGTGGGTGACATCATAGAAGCTGCTCGAAGAGGCGACCTCAGTTTGGGCCGCGCTCCCGGAGTTTATGGCTACCGATCCTTCCTGGTTTTGATGGCAGAAGTTGACGGGCTACCAAGGCTGACGAGAGAGTTACCGCCAAGTATAGAGGGTGGTATCCCACTGAAGGAACGACCTGCCTCGGCCTTCGCCCGAGGCATCGGAATGAGGTCAAAAGGCTGGTTCCAGACGCTGTTTGAGGCAGGCCACGCCAGCGCAACATGGGTTCAGCACCCCAGAACGAATGTCCGGCTTCTCTATGTTTCTGAGGCAGATATCGCTGACTTTAACCGGCGCTTTCTGACACTTACGCAGATGCAGGCAGAATTCGGGATCCATCGCCACACTTGTGCGGCGAACCTTAAGGCCGCCGGGGTGCGCCCGTTCGCGCCAGACGGGCAGGATTTTGGCGCCCTGTTCGAACGGATGAAAGCCGAGCCAGTGCTGCGCAGTTTGCAGCCCTGATCGGAGGGTAGCACGTCTATGATCAACCACCTCACTGCAGGGACAGGACTGAAACCCGTTCGAAAAGCCGCAGATTGCCGCATGGGGAGGAAAAGCATCGGTGATGCGACGAGCGGTCTCAGCCCACGCGGTCGAGCAGTCTCTTCGCCCTGCCTTCGAGGTCGAGGCGCGTGTCCTGCTGGGTCTTCGTCCGTGCCAGACGTGTGATCCCCTGCACGAAGTCGAAGATGCTTTCATGCGGGGGCCCTCTTCGACCAGCACCGTGTCGATGATCCTGGCGGTATCCGTCTTCGAGAAGCCGCGCTTGCGCGGGAAGGTCTCGCGGTCCTCATCGTCCCGGGCCAGGATCTGCTGCCGCGCCGCCCTGATGCCGTTCACGAAGCCCAGAGTTCATCGAGCGAGAGATTGCGCTCGTCGTCAGGGCGGTTGCACCATTCCGAAGACACCCGCCCGTTGCGCTCTCCCCGACTGACATCCACCTTGTAACCGCTGCGCATCGGGCGCACGGGTTCCAGAATTTCCACAGTGTTCATGACAGTCACTCCGAGACGGACTTGTTCCGTTTCCGGCGTGATGGCACCGCTCGACAGTTTGCGTGATTTGCGAAATATGACCTTAACAGCTGTTAAGGTCGTGAGTGAGGCTGATTGTGGTTGCATTTGGGCGACTTTAACAGCTGTTAAGCACCCTTCCGTTCACGGCATAGAGCCATGATCATCGGGGCAGGGGTGAAGGTGTTCTTGGTGGCTTTGACACTCAAAGCGCGAAGGTATCCACTAGGGTTTCGGATCTTTGAGAACCGCTCCAACATTGCCATCAGAGTAACCGCGGCGATGTCTTTCCCCATTCGCGCTATGGCTTCCTGCCACGCTGGCATGCTAACGCCCATTGCGGGTCGCAAGTCTGAGGCTGCATTGAACAGTTCATTCCAGCTTTGCACTCTCTCAGGATAAAAGTCCTGGAAGCTTCGGCAAACGCTTGTGACAAGGCTCAACGGCAGGGAGAACCGCTTCTCAGCATCTTGTTTGTTTGTTTGTGGTTGGTCCGGTGGGCTTATCAATATGTCCGATTCAGATTCTTGAGAGTCTTTATTTGAATTAAGAAGGCGCTGCTCATTTTGAGCGTCGTCGGTGCCCGGAATGGGCGTTTGAGCAGGGCACAGCACCGCTTGCGCTTCGGCAATTATCGCTGTGAAGTTTGTGATAATATCATCCAATGCGTTTGCGAGAAGCTTGCGGCGCAAGCTTCTGCCTGTAAGCGCGAGAGCATCGCCGAGCTTGTCCCAAAGGCCATGGTCGGGGGCTTCGCTTCGGCCAAGGGTTTCAAGCGCGATCATGTCACGGCGCATGAGGCTGATGGTTTCACGCTTCTGCCTGAGCTGGCATTCGGCTTCCCGCGCTTCATCAGCGGCGCGGGCAATGATGTCTGCCTGCCGGTTTAATGGCGAGAGATCAAAGCCGAAAGCGGTCTCACCCTCACGGCCTTTGCGCATGTAACGCTTTCCGGTGGGGCTGTCCTTGCGCCTGATCAGTCCGGCATCAACCAGCCGCCTAAGGTGTCGCCGCATCGTCGAGCAGGGCATGCCATGCAGCCGGTCACAGATGGTTTTGTTCGAAGGGAAGACGATTGTCGGAGCGCCACTGATGTCATCCTCGGGGTGAAAGCTCAGCAGGGCCTGCAGAACGGTCAGATCCCGTTCGTTGACCCCAAAAGCTGCCTGGCCTTTGGACAGATCACGCAGCACTTTCCATTTGTTAACCGGATCGGGCAGGGGGGTGCCCTGGTCCGAAATCAGTTTCAGATGGCTATGCGAAATCTGCCGCATAAACGGCGAAAGAGGAATATAGGACATGTGCGACGATCACGAAGGCAAAAAATCCCCGTCCCGCGAATCGCTTTGCGCTTGCGGGTGAGGGGCCTGATCGCTACAGTCAGAGGTGTGAAAACTGGTTTTGTAGCGGGGCTGGCCCCCAATGCGAAACGTGGAAAAGGTCTCGAGAAGCTTGCCGGCTTCGCGGGGCCTTTTTTCTATATGCCTGTCTCGTGCCTCCTTTTCTTGTTAAGTTGCTCTGCCTCAGTCTTCCGATCCCGTTTGCGGGGTCAGTCTTCCGAGCGCCAACGCTCGTGAAGTTCTGCGATCAGCTCGGGGGCGCGGGCCTCCAGCCAGGCGACGAATGTCTTGTCCTCTGCGTCGAAGTCGAGCCGGAGCCGCCGGCCACGTTGGCCGGTTGTGATCCGCGCTGTGCCGACGCCCGCGATGGTCAACAAGCCGTCTGGAACGTACGGATTCATGCCAAAAGGCGCCGCGTTCAATCTCTTCGCCGCAGCGAGCGTGGCAGAAAACGCGGCATCAGAGCGGTCGTCCGGCGCGGTTGCATCCAGCGATCTCGCCCGCTCTGCCACCTCGATCAAAGCCGCAGGGTCAGCCTGAGAGTCCGCAAGGGACTTCTTCAGCTCTTCCCATCTCGGGCGACCAATGCCCGGAGCAGGCCCGATTGCGAGGATCAGACCCTCGCCGACAGTTCGCGCGACGCTTAACAGCTGCGAGACGCCGGCCTCGGTCAGCCCGAGAATTTCGGCCACCGCCCGGTTGGTCCGCTCGCCGTCGGAAAAATGGTCGCCGTCGAGCAGGGCGGTGGCGACAAGTGCCCGCTCGATGAAACTCAGGTCACGGCGATCCTGGTTCTCGATCAGCTGGTCTTGCAGGGCATGGCGGTCATCCGTCTCGGTCACGATGGCCCGAACCCTGATGCCGAGGATGCGGCAGGCCTCGAGCCGGCGTCGACCGTAGATCAGCCCGTAGCGCCCGTCACTGATCGGCCGGACCAGGATCGGAACGCGTTGCCCACTGGCTCGGATTGACTCGGCCAGACCGCTTGCCTCCAGCGCCAGCCGGTCTGGCAGTCGCCCGGCGGTATCAATGAGGTCAGTCTCGATGTCTTGCACACCGCCACGCAGGCGGCGCCCTTCCAGGGCATCGGGCGCATTGCGCAGTGTCTGCAGCGGCAGGCCGAGCTTAGGCTTTCTTGACATGACGCCCCCAGGTTTCCTGCACGATGACGGCGATTTCATCGTTCACGGCATTCATCGACTCGATGGCCCGGTCGAATGTTTGCCGGGTGAATTCCTTGCGGTCGGCCTCATAGAGAGTTTGCTTCGTCAGGCCTGCGTCTGAAATTGCTGTCGATTCAACCATATGATTGGTCAGCACTGATCTGCCGAAAAGCCCGCGGATGAAAGCGATCACCTCGGTCTGGGGCGCATCGCCAACCTTGTAGCGCGTCGGCAGGAAGCGCAGCCAATCGAACCGCAGGTTCGCGCCGGCATCCCGGATCACGCCAAGCAGATCCGCCGTCATCCGCAGAAACTGCGACATCGACATCAGATCAAGCATCTGCGGGTGAACGGTTACCAGCACCCCGGAGGAAGCCGAGAGGGCGGACATGGTCAGAAAGCCGAGCTGCGGCGGGCAGTCGATGACCACGACATCATAGTCGGCCTCAACCGCGTCGAGGGCATCGCGAACGCGGGCAAAGAAGGCCCTTGCGCCGCCACGCTGGATCGCAGCGGGGGTTTCATGCTCGAACTCCATCAGTTCGAGATTGCCGGGGATCAGATCGAGGCCCTTGATATAGGTCTTACGGATCACATCGGTGATCGGAACCGGGTCATCATAGCGCACCGCATCGTAAAGCGTGCCGCCGTCAATCAGGTCGATTTCTGGCTGAATGCCGTGCAGGGCCGAGAATGAGGCCTGGGGATCGAGGTCGATCGCAAGCACCCGGTAGCCTTTAAGCGCGAGGCGCTGCGCGAGATGGGCCGAAGTGGTGGTTTTGCCGGATCCGCCTTTGAAATTCACCACGGAGATCACCTGAAGCTCGTCGCCGTCGCGGCGGCCGGGCAGGTATGTTCCAGGTTTTCTGGCTCCGGCATCGAGACTCTTGCGGACTTCCCAGATATCCTCGAGCGAGTAGCGCCTATGGCTGCCGGCCGTCAGTTCAACATCCGGGATTTTGCCGTCGCGATGCAGCTTGCGCAGGTAGGTATGATCGACCCCGAGAAGCTCGGCGGCCTCGCCACTGCTCAGGTGGCGCATGGTCTTCTTCGCGTCTGGCGGGAAATGTGCTGCGCGTTGCGCATGAAGGTTTGACGCGAGAAGTTCCGCGTAGTGGCCGATGGCGACGTCGAGGTCTTTTTCCGTCTCGCTCATTATCACTGCCCAATCGTGGTCACGATTTTTTATGCATCGCGCGTTATTTTTCGAGACTATTGCCCCGACAAACAGATTCGATCAAGCAGTTTCTAGATCTTGGGGAAGTTCGGGGCAAAAACACCATGGAGGCGATGTTGCATAGTATGCTTGACGCCCTGCGCTGGAAAACCCGTTTAGCCCGTTTGATCTATGATGTTATTCGGCTGGCAGCCACGGAAGGAACCTGAACTGCGAGCGCGGCGCAGGTTCCTTCCAGGCGATTGAATGTTTGCAAGTAAAACTGATCAAATATGATATTTTAAGCGCAAAATTTGCGCCTGGAAGATCATATTTGATTTATAAATACGCCATCTCTATAATCCTGTCAAATGGGCGCTTCGCAGTCGCGTTCAGCGAGAGGAGGCAAGGATGAGCTATCTGACACATCTTAAAACCGCTGCTGAGATGCAGGCCGATGTGGCAGCCGCTGCGCGAGTGCGCCGGATTGCGCTGAACATAACCCAGGAAGATCTCAGCGCGAGGTCGGGTGTGGCCATTGCTACCCTGCGCCGGTTCGAGGCTGGCGGGCCTGCCACACTCGCGACAGTTTTGGCCGTGGCGGAATCGCTGGGTGCCTTGGTTGCGTTCTCGGACCTGTTTCCGCTGCCAACGGCAAACTCACTTGATGAGCTTGCCGTTCGGCAGGTCCGCAAGCGCGTTTCCAGGGTGAAAGCTGAATGATGCGACTGAACGTGCAGCTAGATTTTGGGGCGGGCGCCGATCCGGTGCCGCTTGGTCAGCTTGGCCGAGATGGGGCCAGCCGCACGGCTGTTTTCGAATGGAATAAGGATTTCGCGGCCCGTCCGCTGAACTTAAGCCCCTTGCGCGGTCTGAGCTATGACCGTCTGCTGCCCGCCAACAAGGCCCGCGGTGCCACGCTGCCGGGGCTATTTGAAGATAGTCTCCCCGATGGCTGGGGACGGCTGCTGCTCGACCGCGAGATGGAGGCGCGCGGCATCAGCCGGGCCGAGATCGGCGATCTGGAACGTCTGGCATATGTGGGCCGTCACGGGGCAGGTGCCTTGACTTATCAGCCTGATACGGGTCGCGAGCCGATCGGCGCGATTGATTTGGCCTGGTTCGAGGAAATCATTCCGCAGGTGGGGGCAGGGGCGTCAGCGGAAGATCTGTCGCGTCTGCGGGTCATCTCTGGCGGCAGTCAGGGCGCACGCCCCAAATTTGTGGCGCAATTATATCAGGACATGCATAGCCTCCGCGATCACCGTGCAGAGCGTAGCGCGGGCTGGCGGCATGTGTTGATCAAGGGGCGGGCGTCTTCAGATCCGCATGGCGTTGTCGAGGCCGAGGTTGCTTACGGCCAGCTTATGCAAGGCGCCGGGATCGCGACCAGCCCGATGTTCGCACTTACGGGTGCGACCGAGGCTTTTTTCGCGACCGTGCGGTTTGACAGGCCGGGGCAGGGGCGGCTGCATATGGCAACAGTGGCCGGGATGCTTGATATCGGCATGGTGCATGGCGCGGTTGATTATGTGGACCTGATCAAGATCGCCCGCGCCATTGGTGGCGGCATGACCGAGGTAGAAGAGGTCTTCCGCCGCATGGTCTTCAATATCCGCGCGTTCAACCGCGACGACCATGTGCGCAACCATGCCTATTTGATGGATGCTGCGGGTTGCTGGTCGCTTGCCCCCGCCTATGATGTCTCGTTCTCGGATGGGCCGGGGGGCGAGCATTCGCTGGCGGTCGCGGGCGAGGGGCGCAGACCGGGAATCAAAGCGATCTCCGAGGTCGCGCGGATTGCCGGGATCAAACTCACCCGCCGCAACGCGATCATTGAGGCGGTGGATGGGGCCTTGGATCAATGGGACGAAGTCGCGCGCGGTTGCGGTGTGCCAGATCGCCTGCGCGTTCAGATCGGGCGGGAAATCCAGACGGCACGGGGTTGGGCCTAACAGCTAGATCACTGTTCCTTGACCAGCGAGGCAAATCGGCGTCCGATAATGCCCTGCTTTCATTCTTGGCTTATGTTGACACATGGCGAAACTATCATCTGATGCTGTCGGCGGTCTTGTCGTATCGGCTGCCATGGGATGACGGTTCCTGAGCCTGTTGAAGCCGCGCTTGATTATGGTGCACAGGGTATGGATGTTTCTGTCGACAGTCTTGCGCAGCTTACGGTGCTTTTCGCATGGATGTCATCGACAGGGCGTGGCGGTGTCGTTGGAACCTGTCCTGGCGTGATCCTGGTTTTCATCGGGAGGCCAGCACTGTTGACGCGGAGGCGGATCACGGTCGGAAGCCGTATTCGGAGCCCCCCTTTTGCGCGCGACGCATGATGATGGCATGTATCACCCTCACGGGCCTCGCCTGAACCGACGGCGCTCGACCTGTTCGACGTCCACCATCTGAAGCTTTTCCGTCGCAAGCCCAGCCTGGTTCAGGGCATCAGGAATGCCTTCCTCTATGCCCGCGAGCGTCCAACTGCGGACCTGACGGCAGACCAATGGCGCCGTGCTGCACGCATCGGGGAGCGCAAGCCATGGCGCGCCCGTTCGGATGCCGGACGGCGCAGGAATGTGGCCCTTGAGGAAGGGGCCAGTCCTCGTCGGATATCAGGTTGCGTGGCAAGCTCGTTTCGCAGGCAGAGACGAGCTTGCCACGCATGGGGCGGCGACAAGGGCAGCCCTTTTGTCAACAGGACCCAAGAAGGGATGGGCCTGTCAAACCAGGGCATCAGACCTTTGGCCTGGTCCGTTAGCGGAATCGTGAGGCCAGGCGCCGGGCCAGTGGCAGCAGGAAGGGCAGGGCCAACAGGGCCACAATCCCCAACAGCCAGATCAACACGATGGCCGGTTTGACCAGAAGCTGCAGCAAGGCCATTGCCTGCGCCGCAAGGCCACCGGCATTGACCATATCCATCGCCGCCCCGGCCGGCTGCCCGCCGACGGCCACAGCCAGGCCTCGACCGCCTTCGGCAACCCCAAGGACCGCCGCGCCCAGCCAGGCCAGCAGCGGATCGGCGAGGGAATAGCCCACCCAGGCCAGCAGCGACCACACCACAATACCGACCATCATCACAACAAGTATGATACCGCTTGAGGCGCGGCGCCCTGCGGCGGGCGCGGTGTCATAGGGATCGGACCGATAGGGATCCCGGCCGTTGCCCATATTGTTATATCCATCGTCATAGGGGCGCGGGCTGGGGTAATCACGGCGCCCGCCGTGTGAGCCACCCTTGCGATAACCTTTATGTGACATCGTTGCCTCTCTTGTTTGCCAGGTCAGTCGAACAACCGGCGCAGGAATGAACCGTGGCCGCCGCGATGCCCGCCGTGATGCCCACCGTGGCTGCTGCCGTGGTGCCCGCCGTGGCGGTTGCCGGAGTAACCGGACCGATACTCCTGGTCTTCGTAATAGCTGTCACGCCGTGCGGGGCCGGGATCGCGAAGCGGCTCGGGCCTGGCCTGCGGTTGCACCGCCAGCTCGCCAAGGCTGCGCTCGATGATCTTGTCCAGCTCGCCCCGGTCCAGCCATACCCCGCGACAGTTGGGGCAATAGTCGATCTCGATGCCCAGGCGTTCGCTCATCACCAGGTTTACCCGGCAGGAAGGGCAAAGAAGCCCCTGGCCGGGCTGTTGCAATACGACGGTGCGTTCGTTCATGGCGAGACCTCTGTTGTGGTGGCGTTGTATGGCGAGGGCAGGGATGCCCGGACACTCTGAATGAAATATAAAACCTATAGCAGCTATAGGTTTAGGGCCACTGCGTTTCATCACAGAAATTTGAGAAGAGGGGCCATGGGAATTCTGGCAGAGGCCGGAGGCCAGTTGGCTCTGCTGCGAGCCGGCGTTTCCTGGGCCGGCTTCCACGCCTGGCTCCACCGCCCGACCCGCCGCCGCGTGATCCATGACGCCACGCCTGTCACGGCGATCGAGACAAGGTTCAGGGCCGGCGACCGGACCTGAGGCGTCGCTGTTATGCTTGACCCGATGGCGCAAAATGGCGCGATCTTGAGAACGGGGCGGCGACTGACGTTCTTTGACGGCTGGCCAAAGCTTGCAGCAGAATATCGACCGGCTCTTCGCGATCAGCCCATAGCTGCGTTTTATGTGGTGGCACGGCCAGAGGGTGAGATCTCTTCAATTTGTGAAGAGGACAAAGATTGCTCTACCAACGCCATATTGGGTCCGCCATGATGGTATCGTCAGCACGTTACGACTCCGCATTGGGCCGCACACCAGCGATGGAACTGTTATGACAGAATTGCGCCTGGATATAACCGTCCTGTTTTCGCAGATCGCCGCCGTGGCGCGGGCAGCGCCAGCACGGTGCGGGCGCAGGGGCTGCCTCAAGCAGGAGCGGCGCGTCCGCACCATTGCCAAAGATGTGCAGGCGATGTCCGGCGTGATCTGCGTCAGGGCGAATGCGACAGGCTTGCTGACGAATGAATTTGACCACAACGCACCCTGCGCGCTGTGGTTTGCCGAGGCGCTGCACATATAAGGCGAACACGAATGACATCCAAAGATCCAGCATCACCGGGCCACCGCCCTGGCGCCGACCATTCCAAACACAACCACGCGGGCCATGATCATTCCAGGGGGGATCACGCCGGCCATAATCACGGGCCTTCGGGTGAAAAGCATGGGCCGGGCGACGGCCATGACCATTCACATGCCAATTTCCTTGGCCCGAACACCGAGATGATCTTTGCCCTTGCAAGCGGCGCGGCGCTCATCATCGGCGTGTTGATCGATAATTTTGTCGGAGCGGCCCCCGGCTGGCTGCCGACCGCACTGTTCCTGCTGGCCTATTTCTTCGGTGGCTTCTTCACCCTGCGCGAAGCCATCGACAATCTGCGCCAGAAGAAGTTCGAGATCGACACGCTGATGCTGGTGGCGGCGGCTGGTGCGGCGGCGCTTGGCGCATTCGCCGAAGGCGCGCTGCTGCTGTTTCTCTTCAGCCTTGGCCATGCGCTTGAGCATTATGCGATGGGCCGTGCCAAAAAGGCCATCGAGGCCCTGGCCGAGCTTGCGCCACCAACAGCAAGGGTGCGCCGTGATGGCGTGACCAGCGAAATCCCGGTCGAAGAGCTGGAGATCGGCGATACCGTGATCGTGCGGCCGAACGAAAGGCTGTCCGCCGACGGTTTCGTCATCCTTGGCAACAGCGCCATCAACCAGGCACCGGTGACGGGCGAAAGCATTCCCGTCGACAAGGCCCCGGTGGCTGACCCTGCGCTCGCGCGGGCGCGCCCGAATTCCGTCCTTGCTGAGTCGCGCGTTTTTGCCGGCACGATCAACGGCTCTGGCGCCATCGAGATCGAGGTTACACGCCGTTCGACGGAATCGGCCCTGGCCAAAGTCGTCAAGATGGTCAGCGAGGCGGAAACGCAGAAGTCGCCCACGCAGCGCTTTACCGAAAAATTCGAGCGGATTTTCGTGCCGGCGGTGCTGATCCTGGCCTTCGTGCTGTTGTTCGCCTTTGTGGTCATCGACGAGCCGTTCCGCGACAGCTTCTACCGCTCGATGGCGGTTCTGGTGGCCGCAAGCCCCTGCGCCCTCGCCATTGCCACCCCGAGCGCGGTGCTGTCGGGTGTGGCCCGCGCAGCGCGTGGCGGTGTTCTGGTCAAGGGCGGTGCGCCTTTGGAAAACCTCGGCTCGCTGACGGCCATCGCTTTTGACAAAACCGGCACCCTGACCGAGGGCAAGCCGCGCATCACCGATGTTGTGACCGCCTCGGGCGTCAGCGAAGATGAGCTGCTGCGCGTCACCGTCGCGGTTGAAGCGCTGAGCGATCACCCGCTGGCCCAGGCCATCGTCACCGATGGCACCGCACGGCTGAACGGCGCCGGGATTCCGGCGGCGGGCGATTTGAAGAGCCTGACCGGGCGCGGCGTCTATGCCACGATCGGCGGCGAGACGGTCTGGATTGGCAAAGCCGAGATGTTCGGCACCGATGGCATTCCGGCACTTGGCCAGGAGATGACGACCGCCGTCGCGCAATTGCGTGAGGCCGGGCGCACCACGATGGTCGTGCGCCAGGGCGGGCGTGACATGGGCGTGATCGGCCTGATGGATACCCCGCGCGAGGCCGCGAAACAGGCGCTGCTGAAGCTGAAGGACATCGGCATCACCCGGATGATCATGATTTCGGGCGACAACCAGAAGGTGGCCGATGCCATCGCCAAAGATGTCGGCCTGACCGAGGCCTGGGGCGATCTGATGCCCGAAGACAAGGTCGAGGCGATCAAGAAATTGCGCGCCAATGAAAAGGTGGCGATGGTCGGCGATGGCGTGAATGACGCCCCCGCCATGGCCAGCGCGACCGTGGGCATCGCCATGGGGGCGGCGGGCTCGGATGTGGCACTGGAGACGGCGGATGTGGCCCTGATGGCCGACAATCTGGCGCATCTGCCCTTTGCGGTCGATCTCAGCCGCAAGACCCGCTCGATCATCTTGCAGAACACGATCCTGTCTTTGGGCATTGTGGCGGTGCTCGTGCCCGCAACGATCATGGGTATGAGCATCGGCGCGGCCGTGGCGGTTCACGAAGGCTCGACGCTGATCGTGGTGTTCAACGCGCTTCGCCTGCTTGCGCTGCGCAACCGCTATGCTGAGAGCCCTGTGGCGGCACAGGCCTGAACCGCCCCCCTCTTCGCGCAGCCAACCAAAGCCGCACGAAGAGGGGGGGTATTCAGCCTTTGCCGCAAGAGGTCCGGACCGTTCTGCATCGCCGCCCTTCCCGCGACGAACAGTCTGCTTCGCGGGTGGCGTGTCCGGCACGGCGCATGAAAATAAAATAATACAATATTATCAGTATTTAAAAGAAATGACACAAGAGCTGGCGCGGTACACAACATGGTGTCAAGAAGAAAAGACTGACAACGAAAGGAAGCGTCACAGCCACCGCCCCCTGGTGCGGAGCTCGGACGCATGGACGCTGGGCGATAGTGTCGAGAACCTGACCCACACCGGCACGTCCGACATTGCCGGGACTGGAAACGCGCTTGGCAATACGATCATCGGACCCTCGGGGGGCAACCGCTCTCCGGCCTCAATGGGAAGACCGCCTTCTTTGGCGGGAGCGGTAGTGACACGCTTCTCGGCGGCGCCGCTAATGAAGTTCTGAGTTGAGGCGTTGGCAATGATCTCCTGACCGGTGGTGCCGGGGCTGACCGGAACAGGATCAAGCGCCAATTCATCGGCGAGGAAGTTGTCCGGCCCCCAATTGTCAGACAGGAAGGGATGCGGCTGCGAGGCGATGGTTTCATCCGGCTTGAGCGAGGCGAAGGTGATGATCACGCCGCCCAATTCGGTTTTCGGAACCGGCACCATCACGTTGATGGTCGCGGCCATATCGGAGCGCCGGACGTTTTCCTGAACACCGTTCGAGTCAGTGGCGCCGACGAGGTTACGACCGAACTGGACGCGCTGTTCCGAGAGGATGAAAGGCAAGTATCCGCTATCAACGGACATACCATGCGCATAGCGCACGGCAATTTCCTCGCCATATTCAGGGTTGTTATCGACAATCCCGCGCAGGACGCGAACGAGACTGTCTTTTTTCTCAGCATTGTAGAGATCGACAAGCGAGATGCCGCCAGCAGCGATCGCATCAAGCTGGACAAAGATAGGCTCAATGGCACCAGCGCCAACAGATCGCGCCGCAAGCGGCCGGTTTGGGATACTCACCGCAGCGGGAAGAATACCGTTAGCAACAACGTTATGGACGGGACTGGACGCAGATTGACCGGCAACGAGATTCCGCACGGGTAATTGCACAGTCGGAAGGCTCAGTTGCACCTCGCCGTTGATCCGGTCGTCGGGATCAAGAACGCCGTTCAGCAATTCAAGCGAGGTGCGGCTGATCAGCGCCGGAGTGATCGCGGTCGAGGCCGCGAGCAGCTTTGTCGCTTTGACATATTTCCGGGTCCGCAGGAAGTTGACAGCCGCGTTATGCCCGAGACTGATCATCTCAGAGACGCGCTTTTGCCCGGCGATGGAGCGCGGATTGATGCGGCAGCGTTTGGAAATCTCGTTTTCAGCCTCAATGCCGAAGAGCGGATTGCCAGAAAGGAACTTCTGCCTGACAACCTCAGTGATGCCGGGATAGTCGCCATCGGGGTTTTTGAGCGCTTCCAGGGCCTCGACGGGGACGTAAACCACCGTGAGCTCGGCATATATCGGCGTGACCATGCGGCCCGCGATGGGGTCCAGCTCAAACGTGATGTTCTGAGAGAGCATGCCGCCCTCAGAGGGGCGGATTTCGAACAGCCGCCAGAGTGCATCCTTATAGGACGACACAGGCTCTTGCGCCTCCGCAAGAACCGAGAGGCGGGAGGCGCGGGGTTCCAGCGAGATAAGCTGGAAATGAGCAGGCACACCCATCAGAAGGCTCCCGCGCAGAGGGCGTTGAAGTGCGCCGGATAGAAGGCGGAAAGGGTTCCACCGAGAAAGCCAAGCACCATGGGCACGATTGCCACAAGTGCTTTGCTAAGTAGTTGTTTTTGCATGTGTTTCTCCTGTTAAGGCGGAGAAACATCCGATAATTCAACATTATTGGACATATACACACCCAGACATGTGGTGCGGTAATTCGCAATAATACTGGCATAAAGCGCACATGCGCGCTAGCTTCCGGGGCTATGAACAAGAAGATTGAACCGGCATCGGGACACCATTGCGCCGCTTACCAAGTTCCTGCCTGGGCGGTACCGAGGGCCGCGGTCTCGTCGGATGTCGAAGCCTCCTTTATGGCAGGTAGCGCCTTGTCCGCACTGGATAATCTTGTGCGCAGCGAGACCTCCTGGAGTGGGGCATGGCGGCATCGTCTGGCGCTCAAAGCGGCGGCTGCAACGGTTCGGTTGCTGGGGCGTCGGGAAGACGAAAATGCGTTACGGGATGGCTGGTGCCTGCAACCGTCCGGAAGCGAGCCCGGACCGGCAGGAAATGTACTGCTAGCCTGGCGGCGGGTGTGCCGACGTTCGGCGTCCTTCGACGAAGAGCGGTTGCGGAGCGCCGCCGGGTTGCTCGGCGTCAGATGGACGGAAGCGCTCGGAGATCTTCCCGAGGTGCTCACGGAACTTCTGGGCTTCCAGGCGCCAGCCCCGGTCACGGCTGCCAGGGTAGCGACTGCCATCGTGGCGCGGCAGGCGGATGCGGAGGCTTTGGCATGGTGGGCCGCCGATCTCGCACTTTCGATGCGGATGCGATGGTCGTTGCCGGTCCCGGTTCTCGCGAACCAGATTCATGCTTCTTTCATGCGTTTTGGTCCCGGGAGGGGGCGGTCCCGGCCGGGCGGTGATGGTTTCGAGCGTGCGATCCTTCTTGCGGCGGCGAGTGGTGCGGCCGAGGCTTGTCGGCTGGCTGCCGGGATGGCCGTGATCGCGCAGCGCCTGGATCAGATCGAGCCGAAACTTCGGGCCAAAGGCGCTGGCGAGGTACTGGCTCTGCTACGTGGCGATGATGCGGTATCTGGCTCCTGGAGTTCGGCGAAGATGTCCCGTTGGGCGAGCAGGCGATTGTTCGAACGGTTGATGTCGGAGGGTGCGGTGCGCGAACTGAGCGGCCGTCCCGGCTTCCGGTTGTTCGGGCTCTGACCATGGCGCGCGCGGAAGGGATTGCTCTCGACACGGAGCTCGCGGATTTGCCGCAAGCACTGCGCTGGCGAACTTGGATGGGTCGGATTGAAGCCGTCCTCTTCGCCTCAGCCGATCCCGTCGGGCGCGAAGCATTGGCCGGGATTGTCGGGCGCGAGTGCAGCATCGATCTCCTGATCGAGGACATCTCCAGCGAGTTGAACGACCGGCCCTACGAGATAGCCCGGGTCGCCGGCGGCTGGCAGTTCCGCACGCGCGCCAGGTTCTCAGATGCAATCCGGGCCGTGCGTGGTAGCCTTGATGAGACGCGGCCACTCTCTCCGACCGAGGGTCTCGTGCTGACAGCGATCGCCTATCTGCAGCCGGTGACCCGTGGCGAGATTTCCCGGATGGTGGGGCGAGAGGTCAGCCGGGACGTGATCGGCCGCCTGCATCGCAACGGGTTCATTGCCCGTGGTCCCCGCAGTCCCGAGCCGGGTGCCCCCTATACATATGTGACGACGGCGGGTTTCCTAGAGCATTTCGGGTTGGACACCTTGCGCGATCTGCCGGACATGGAGGCGCTCGAGGATGCGGGCCTGCTGCAAAAGGACGGCGGTGGCATTTCTGACATGCCGGTCTTCGGAGAGGAGCGCGAGGCTACGGGGGAAGACGCAGAGTAGGCTACGAGGGTCTGTCCGTTCCTGCCGGCATTGGATTGCCAAGAGTTTCAGGGCGGCTAGGCGTTTGGCCGAACATGTCGATCTGGCAAGGCATCGGGAAATTTCAGCGATGTTGAGGTTTTCAACGTGTGCTGAAATGAAGGATTTCGATGAAATATCTTGCCAACTTTCACTGGTTGGCATAGTTTCAGCGAATGCTGAAAGGTGGTCGACCAGTGATAGGACTTGGAGAGCAAGCTCAGGCGGCCCTGCTGAGCCTGTTGGATCGTGTGCCCAGGCTCAACATTCATAGCCACACACTCGAGATGCATGTCGACAGGGATCACAGGCTGGATCTGGTGGTCGACATTACAGCTGGAGGTCAAGACTGGACGCTCGTCTGCGAGATAACTTCCAACGGACAGCCCCGCCATGTGCGGGCAGCTCTGCACGAAATGGACGAGTACCGTCAGCACAACAACTCCCAATGGGTCTCAGTTCTGATAGCGCCCTACCTGTCGCCACAAGCCCGAAAGCTCTGTGTCGATGATGACGTCAGCTATGTCGACTTGCATGGCAATGCTCGACTGATCTTTGGGAATACCTTCATCGAGCGCGAAGCTGCTGGTTCTCCGGCGGCAGAGGCACGTGAAATGAAGTCGTTATTCAAGCCAAAGGCGTCGCAGGTTCTTCGTGTCATGCTGCAGGATCCTGCGCGCCCATGGCGGGTCACGGATATCTCAGAGGCGGCAGGGGTCAGCATCGGGCATGTGAGCAATGTCCGGAATGCGCTGCTGGCGAGAGAGTGGGCCAGTGTTGTGGACGGTGGCCTCGCTATTTCGGAACCTGATCAATTGTTGGATGCTTGGGCTGAAGATTACGAGCCTCCGATGGGCAAGCGCCTGCGATTCTATACGCCACTCCATGGGAGCGCATTGCAACAAGCCATCGGGAAAGTAGTTGGCGCGCGAGCGAAAGGCGGCACAGTCGTTCTTGCGTCGTTTTCAGCGGCACAGTGGATCGCTCCGTTCGGGCGGCATTCCACGCAGTTTTTCTATTGTGACAATGATGGGCTCGAGCGTCTCGTCGCGGAACTGGGGCTCGAGCGCACAGCCAAGGGAGAAAATGTGGCGATCACGGTCTTGAAGGACGATGGCCTGTTCCGAGATACGATTATGCCTGCGGAAGGCATCCGTTGTACGGGTGCGGTCCAGACCTATCTCGATTTGTCTGCTAGCGGTGAAAGAGGTAAAGAGGCTGCTGAACATTTGCGGCAGGAGAAATTGAGTTGGTAGTAATGCCGCAAGACCCGCAATCTGCCAACGACTATGATGACCGCACCACCGAGGCAGTCAAAAGCGTTTTGATAGAAATAGGCCAGGTGCTCGGAAGTTTCCGTGGAAAGTTTGCGGTTATCGGGGGTGCGGTTCCCTGGCTCTTGCTCGAAAACGAGGAAATGCCTCATGTCGGCACGCTTGACGTCGATCTGAGCCTCGACGCAGAAGCATTGGGGGACGGTGAATACGCCACGCTGGTCGAAGCGCTAATGGCGCAAGGTTACAGTCAGCGAGCTGGCTTCAGAAGGTTTCAGCTCGTCCGGACCGTTTCGGCTCGTGACGACGGTCCTGGAATTGATGTCGTAGTTGATTTTCTGATGCCGCGCGACGCAGAGGTCGTGAAGAATAATCCGCCGATCATCGCAGACTTTGCTGTGCAGCGAGCCGACGGAGCAGATTTGGCCATTCGTTTTCACGAACTGGTCTCGATTGATGGCACCATGCCTAACGGCGGTCGCAACACCGTTGAGCTGGCGGTTTGTTCGGTGCCTGCTTTGCTCGCGATGAAAGGGCATGCGCTGCAGAACCGCCTTAAGCAGAAGGACGCCTACGACATATACTACTGCATCCGTAACTATCCCGAGGGTGTAGACGCCTTAGCCGCCGCGTGCAGGCCGTTGGTGGAGCACATCAGCGCAGTTACAGGATACCGCTACATCGACGGAAAGTTTGACGCCATTGAAGGCTTTGGTCCCACCAGCGTTCGTCGCTTTGTGGAGGACAGCCAGATACTGGGTGGCCGAGATGCGGATCAATGGCAGCGAGATGCCTTCGGTCAGGTCGATGCTTGGCTGAAAGCGCTTGGCCTGCGAAACTGAGGGCGTTTCGGGCTGTAGCTGTTCCCATCATACAGAAATGATGTCTAACTCGTCGCTGACCTGCGGCGGATCGAGAAGTCATGAACTGCGGGCATAGCGATATGACTCGCGCACGGTTGGATCTACGACGGTGCCTTTGACACAAGGGGATGCGACACCGCGATCCTGGAGCGCGGCGGCACAGCGGTCATACCCATCCGCAAGAGCGGCCGACTATGGAGGGAGAGCTGTCCCGCCCACGAGACCCTCAAGGCTGTACAACGCATAGGGCGGGCAGCCTGGAAACGCTGGTCCGGAGATCATGCCCGAAGTCGGATAGAGGCAAAGATGAAGTGTCTCAAGGCATTCGGGGAACGTATCGCATCACGTGATCCGGATCGCCAGACAGCTGAAGTCCAGACCCGCGTAGCACTCATGAACCGCTTCAATGCACTCGGCACCGCCGAGATCAAACGCGTAGCCTAATTACAAAGCGGAAAAGGAGCACATCTCAACAACGACCGATTTTTGCAACAAAGCCGACCAAGTGGATGCTCTGCCACTCTTCGTTATTTCACCTTGCACCATACTTCTCTGCCAGCCGAAGCTCACGATAAAGCCATACCAGCGCTCCAAGGCCGCACAGGCCCACCGTCATTACGATGCCGATAGCAAACGGCATCGAGGATGCTGAGGCAATCCAGGAAAATAGAAACGGGGCAGAGGCACCCAACACGCTGCGGATAGCGGCTAGGCGGCCCAGCCTCTGCCCTGTTCCCTCTGACCCGAACAACGCCACCGGCACCGCGCCGCGCACGATGCTCGACAGGCCCTGACCCGCACCGAAGCTGATCGCGAAGCAAACGGCCAGTATCATTGCCGGCCCCGGTAGCAGCAGGAGGGCGAGCGCCGCCGGGATGGCCGCACTGGACACGATGGCGACGAGGAGCGGATGCTGGTTGCGCCACAGGGTGGCATCCACCACCCGAATGGCGACCTGTGCCGGCCCCATCAGCATGGCAATCAGGTAGGATGAGCTTCCGAGGCCGAGAGATTGCAGGGCGAGGACAAGGTGGACACCCAGGGCCGAGATCGCCATGCCTGTCAGCCCAAAGGCGATCCCAAGAAGGATGAAGGCGCGCCGCGCGGTTCGGCCCTTAAGAGGGATGTATCTCTCGTCTGGTTTCGGCCTCTGCTCTTCAACCGCAGCCTTCTCGGCCGAACGTGGCGCCGCGGAGATCCAGCCGTGCAAGGGCACGGCCAGGAACAGGTGAAGTGCCGCAAAGACGAGGTAAGCTCCCTGCCAGCCGATCTCTGTGACAAGCCAGCCCGATACCGGCCAGAAGATCGTCGAGGCGAAGCCTGCGATCAGGGTCAGATTGGTGATCGCGCGCCGCGTGTCATTGGGCCTCTTCTGCGCCAGGACGGAAAACGCCGCGTCATAGAGGACCGCAAAGCTAAGGAGCTCGATCAGAAGTGTCAGGCCCCCGAACACATAGATGTTCGGGGATCCGGCGATGAGCAGGCTCAGCAGCGCCATCGCCAGGCTGCCCGCGCACATGACCTGCGCCCCGCCGAACCGGTCGATCTGACGCCCGAGCACCGGAGAGGCCAGCCCGCCGAGGAGAAGGCCCGCGGAGAGGATGCCGAATAGGACCGGCTCCTGCACGCCGAACTCGGCCGCAATCGCGGGCGCGAGGATAGGATAGGCGTAATAGATCGACCCGTAGCCGATGATCTGCGTGACGCCCAGGGCGGCCACGATTGGGGCTTGCCTCACGTCGCGGCCCCGAGGTTGAGGCGATGGTGCAATTTGGCCGCCGCCTCTTTGCGTTCGCTGTAGCGGTCGGTGAGGTGCCCGGAGATGTCCCGGGTCAGAAGGGTGAACTTCACCAGCTCTTCCATCACGTCGACCACCCGGTCGTAATAGGGCGATTGCCGCATCCTTCCTGCCGCGTCGAACTCCTCATAGGCCTTGGCGACGGAGGACTGGTTCGGGATGGTCAGCATCCGCATCCAGCGCCCCAAGATGCGCATCTGATTGACCGCATTGAAGCTCTGGCTGCCGCCCGAGACCTGCATGACCGCCAGTGTCCGGCCTTGGGTCGGGCGGACCGCACCCATGGACAGCGGAATCCAGTCGATCTGGCTTTTCATGACGCCGGTCATCGCGCCGTGGCGTTCCGGGCTTGTCCAGACCTGGCCCTCGGACCAGAGGCAAAGCTCGCGCAGCTCCTGCACCTTCGGGTGATCGGCATCGGTCTCATCCGGCAAGGGCAGCCCTTTAGGGTCGAACACCCGTGTCTCGCAGCCAAAGTGCCGGAGCAGCCGTTCCGCTTCCTGGGTGAGAAAGCGGCTGTAGGACCGTTCCCGCAGCGAGCCATAGAGGAGCAGAATGCGGGGCGGGTGGCCGGATGCGGGGCCGGTCAGGTCCGCTAGTGACGGCAGCTGAACGGCATCAGTCAGGTTCGGCAGATCGGTCATGCGCGGACCTCCTCAGCCGGAGGCGCGTCCGGGAACCAGCGCCGCCCGAGCCGCAGGGCGACATGGACCAGCAGGATCAGCGCGGGCACTTCGACCAAGGGGCCGATCACCGCGGCAAAGGCTACGGGCGAGGCGAGGCCGAAGGCGGCGATGGCCACCGCGATGGCCAGCTCGAAGTTGTTCCCGGCCGCCGTGAAGGCGATGGCGGTGGTGCGCGGATAATCCGCCTGGATCATCCGGCCCATGGCGAAGCTGACCAGGAACTGGATGATGAAGTAGAGCGCCAGCGGCACGGCGATGCGAAGAGCATCCGTCGGCAGCGCGACGACATCGCCGCCTTTCAGGCTGAACATCGCCACGATGGTAAACAGAAGCGCCGCCAGGGTGATCGGGCCGATGCGCGGCAGGAAGGCGGTTTCATACCAGGCCTCGCCTTTGTGCGCGACGAGGATCCGGCGGGTCAGGAAACCGGCGAGGAACGGGATTCCAAGATAGATCAGCACCGCCTCCGTGATCGTCCAGAAGCTCACGTCGATCACGCTTCCCTCCAGCCCGAACAGCGGCGGCAGGACCGACAGGAAAAACCAGGCGTAGGCCGAGAAGAACAGGATCTGGAACACCGAGTTGAAGGCGACCAGCGCCGCCACATACTGGCCGTCGCCCCGGGCGAGCTGGTTCCAGACCAGCACCATGGCGATGCAGCGTGCCAGCCCGATCAGGATCAGTCCGGTCATGTATTCCGGCTGATCGTGCAGGAAGATGACGGCGAGAACGAACATCAGGACCGGACCGATGATCCAATTCTGGATCAGCGACAGGATCAGCACCCGGCGATCCTGGAACACCCGCGGCAACTCCTCATACCTGACCTTTGCCAGGGGCGGATACATCATCAGGATCAGGCCGATGGCGATCGGGATATTGGTCGTGCCGATCGAAAGGTCGTTGAGTGCGACCGGCAGCCCCGGCCATACAGTGCCCAGGGCGATGCCAATCGCCATGGCCGCAAAGATCCAGAGCGTCAGCCAGCGGTCCAGAAAGGACAGCCGTCTGGTCGGTTGAGGGGACGTCATAAGGGATGAACTCCGTTCAGGGCGCTTCCGGCAGGACGCGATTTCCATTCGCATCGACCACCGGCTCGCCGTCTTCTTTCGAGAATGCGCCCAGCTGGGGCGGCAAGAGATCCAGCACCGCCTCGGAGGGGCGGCAGAGACGCACCCCCTTGGGGCTCACCACGATGGGACGGTTAATCAGGATCGGATGTTCGAGCATCGCATCGAGGATCTGCGCCTCCGTCATCGCCGGGTCGCCAAGACCCAGCTCTGCATATGGCGTGCCTTTCTCACGCAGCAGCGCGCGAAGCGGGATGCCCATCCGCGCCACCAGGCTCTCCAGCATGATCCGCGACGGCGGGGTCTTCAGATATTCGATCACATGCGGCTCGATACCGGCATTGCGGATCAGCCCGAGCGTGTTCCGGGAGGTGCCACATTCCGGATTGTGGTAGATGATGACGTCCATTCCCACATCACCCGCAGCAGCTCTGTTTCGCCACGGGTGCGCAGCAGGCCGAAGCGGCCTTCTGGTCATCAAGCCAGCGGTCGCGTGGTTTGCAGCTTGCCGGGCGCGGTGACAGCGCAACGATCACGCGGTCGTCCGCGAGGCTGGGGTAAGCCGCGCGATGCAGTTGCATCGGCCTCACCGCGTCACTGACCTCGAAGGTCAGTTTCGCCTGTGGGTCGAGAGACACATGATCGATAACCTTGCCGATGATCCTGGTGAAAAGTCCTGCGGGCATATGCGCCCGATCCTCATTGACGTCCCAGAGCTGGACGAAGATCTCCGTCCAGGCCTCCGGGTTTCCGCCGCAATCCAGCGCGCGAAACTGCCCGGCCTTCACCTCGGTGACGTGGTAACCGGGTCGCACCTCCTGGCCGTCATAGGTGAAGACCAAGGGCCGATCCTCGACGTTGCGGAGGGCCTCGAGAAGCTCGCCGATGGTGATATCTTGCGGGTCGGCCGCGCCGGTCGGCGCGCCGATGTTGCTTTGGACCGTCATTTGCGATACCTATTGATTCGACACTTCTAGGATCGTCAAATAATGGATGAACGTCAAGCGCTCTTGTCCTTCGGGGCCCTGTCTCAGGAAACCCGCCTGCGCATCCTGCGGATGCTGGTCGTCGCGGGGCCGGAAGGTTTGGCTGCGGGCCTGATCGCCGAACAAGCCGGGGTCACCGCATCGAATGTCAGCTTCCATATGAAAGAGCTGGAGCGTGCGGGCCTGGTGTCCTCGCGCCGAGAAAGCCGGTCGATCCTCTACACCGCCGAGTTCGATGCCCTGAACGGCCTGCTGCGATTTCTAATGGAAGACTGCTGTGCGGGAAGGGTCTGCCTGCCGGATGCGTCCTCTCCGGGTAGCGAGGAGCGCTAAAACTCGTCTGACACCCAGGCGGGTATACCCTCCCAAGCTCGCCCGAACCTATCTCACAATTCCGCGAAGATAGGCCACGATATCTTCACAGCCGTTGGGTGTCTTGAACGTATTATTCGAGTGAGCAGATGGATCGTTCGCGGCCATCTTCACCCAAGCCGCCGGAGCTACCAGGAAAGTCGGGTCCGACGCCTCAGAGCGATGCGGCGCTTTCTCCTAGGCAGATTTGGCGGAAGAGGTGGTTTCGAGGCCGGGTGTCGCGTCCGGCTTCAGTCGTTGGATGGCGAGCCAGCTGGCCAGTGCCATCACGCCCGAGGTCGCGAGGCAGAGCGGCAGGCCGCCGAACTGGTAGCTCAGGCCAGAAAGCAGCGTTCCGAGAAGACGGCCCGCCGCATTGGCCATGTAGTAGAAGCCCACATCCATGGTGACCCGCTCATTCTTCGAGAAAGCGAGGATCAGGTAGGAATGGACCGCGCTGTTGACGGCGAAAACGAAGCCGAAGATCAGCAGTCCGGTGACGATCGAGGCCGTCAGCCAGATCGCCGGAGCCGGCGAGAGGAAGGCGAGCGCCGCCAGGGCAAAGGGGATCGGCACCAGCAGCCCGGCCCACCGGATCGCGGCGCGTTTCGGGTCGGTCGCGGACCTGACGATCTTCGGGGCGAAGCCCTGGACCGCGCCATAGGCGATGATCCACAGTGCCATGAAGCCCCCGATCAGGAAGAAGGCCTCGCGCCGCCCCTCCGCGGTGCCATCGGACAGCACGGCCTGGAAGTAGATCGGGATGCCGACCACGAACCAGACATCGCGGGCCCCGAACAGGAACATCCGCGCCAGGCTGAGGCGGTTGATCAGCGGATCGCGCGACCACACGCTGCTGAATTTCGTGCCTTTCTTACCGACTGGCAGGCCCTTCGGCAGGAAAATGGCCGTGGCGATCAGGATCACCGCCAGGACGGCCGCCATGGACCAGATGGCCACCGCGAAGCCGGCAAGGCCAAGGAGCGCCGCGCCGAGGAAGAACCCGGCGCCCTTCACCGCATTCTTCGAGCCGGTGAGAATGGCGACCCAGCGGAAGAGCCCGCCTTCACCGGATGGCGCGAGCAGCTTGACCGCCGACTTCGAGGACATCTTGGCCAGGTCCTTCGCGACGCCACTCGCGCCCTGGACAGCCATGACGAAGGCCACCGATGCGGCAACGCTCCAGGATGGATCGAGCTGGGTCAGCGCGGCCAGGGCAGCAATCTGGAGGGCGAGCCCGCCATAGAGCGTTGCGGCCAGGCCGAACCGGGCGGCGATCCAGCCGACGCAAAGATTGGTGATGATCCCGGCCATCTCGTAGAGCAGGAACAGATAGGCAAGCTGGATGGGCGAGAACCCGAGGCTGTTGAAATGCAACAGCACCAGCATCCGAAGCGCGCCATCGGAGAGCATGAAGGCCCAATAGGCGGCGGTGACCGCCGCATAGGCCCGAAGCGGGTTGGAGATCGCGCTCTCGGCCATCACAGCGACCGTGCAACCAGACGGGTAACGTCCGCCAGGCGACAGGCATAGCCCCATTCGTTGTCATACCAGGCATAGACCTTCACCTGGGTGCCGTTCACCACCATGGTCGACGGGGCATCGATGATGGAGGAGCGGGGGTCGTTCAGATAGTCGGTCGAGACAAGGGGACGGGTTTCATACCCGAGGATCCCCTTCAGCTCGCCCTCCGCCGCGGCGGCGAACAGCCCGTTCACCTCTTCCGCCGTTGTCGGTCGTTCGACCTCGAACACGCAGTCGGTCAGCGAGGCATTGAGCAGCGGCACGCGGACCGCGTGGCCGTTCAGCCGCCCCTTCAGTTCCGGGTAGATCATCGTGATGGCCGTGGCCGAGCCCGTAGTGGTCGGGATCAGGTTCATCAGCGCCGAGCGGGCGCGGCGCATGTCCTTGGCGGGCCTGTCGACGATGGTCTGGGTGTTGGTCACGTCATGGATCGTGGTGATCGATCCATGGCGGATGCCGATGTTCTCATGGATGACCTTCACCACCGGCGCGAGGCAGTTCGTGGTGCAGCTGGCCGCGGTGATGATCGCATGCTCGGCAGGGTCATAACGGTCGTGGTTCACCCCGTAGACCACATTCACCGCCTCTTCCGACTTGACCGGCGCGGAAACCACGACCTTTTTGACCCCTGCCGCGAAATACGGCGCGATCTTTTCGGCGGTCTTGAAGACGCCGGTGCAGTCGATCACCAGATCGACGCCCATCTCAGCCAAGGGCACATCTTCGATGCGCTTGGCCGAGGTGAGGCGGACGTGCCGACCCTTCAGGGTGAGGCCGTCCTTGTCGTGGCCTACCGGTGTTGCCCAGCGGCCATGGACGCTGTCAAACTCGAGCAGGAGCGCATGCTGAGCCGGGTCGCCCACAGCATCGTTGATCAGCACCAGATCGCCTTCGGCGCCGGTGTCGATCAGA
>NZ_QNHG01000001.1:1537915-1604655 GCF_003290025.1 Pseudogemmobacter bohemicus | reverse complement strand
CCGGGACGGAGCACCCGGCCCACCTGCGAACAGCATGAATGCATTTGGCTTGGCAGCTATGATTGGCCGTAGAGACGCCAAGTCGCTAACGTCTGGACCAATCCTGCGGCTCGAACATACAAGGCCGGGTCGAGATCAATGCCCGGTTGCGCTTAATCGCCCATCGCAACTCCTCATCTGTGGGCACGGTCGCTCGTGGATCTGGCGAATCCAATCGATAAATGGCTGAGAATGTTCGCGCCCAGCCTTGGTCTAACTCGAGGTGATTAGCTCCGGCATCATCGCTGGATGGTCCCCGCCGAAACTGCCATGCCATGCGCTGCCAACTGTGCTTGAAACCTCGAACACCTGAATTTGGCGCGGAGAACTTCCACCCGCTCCTCGTAAAGGTGTTCGCCGATCGCCCGTTTCAAATCACCTTCATGGAAATATCGATTGATAAATGGGGCTGCCGCCATCAGGCGCTGCAACTCTTTGACCGCCGGCGCGATTGCTTTGACAGCTTGCTGAGGCGGGTCCGACCGAAATTCACCACATCTGCCCTGCCACTTCCGCATGAACCCGAGCAAGTACCCCGCCGGCACCGCCTCATGCCCTCGCCGTCGGTTGAACTCCCGGAACCGCTCCCAAATGTGCCGTGCGTCGGCGGTACGGCAGGGCATGGCGGTCTTGGCCTTCCCGATCAGCGCCAGCCAGTGCGCTGCCGTTTCAGGCCTTTCACGATCCACCATGATTGTTCCATGAAACACATTTTTGTTTGAATCTCTTATATAAGGCGAGATGTCAGCTGTGGTTGACACCTCATCCACGGCATCCTTCTCATCGCAGCACCCAAACCGAAAGAGCCAGGGCGCGAACCTGCCCTTGCCGCGACGGCGCAAAAGCCGCAGTCCGGAAGCCGCCAGCTCCGTCAGCAGGCTGTGCAGATGCTGCCGCGAGACCTCCATCCGTTCAGCGAGATCGCTCAGGGTAAAGGCGGCAGTGCCGTGCGGCAGGCCGTTGTAGCCATCCTTCCAGGCAATGCCGTCGAGAATGAGTGTCGCGAGCTTGTGTGCGGCGCAAGAGAGGTTTGTGTGGGTGATGCGGCGAAGGATGGCGCCAGTGGTGAGTTCCATGATCGTCGTCTCCGATACGACGCGCCAAGCACACAGCAATACATCACCATTGCAATCAATATAACATTATTGGTTGCGCAACCTCAAGGGATGGGTTAGAACACTCTGGCTAGGTGAGTGTTCTTTGAGGTTTTGGTGTTGGACCTTTGGTCTGGCGTCGTCTTCAAAAAGGGGATCGAATGTCCCCGACACAGAGAGCCGCCGGGGCCGCAAGGCTCCGGCGGCTTTTCAATAGCGGACCTCTTCAGATCCATAGTTTCCGGCATGGTCACGCCAATCCACGAAGACCGAGCGCCAGGAATAGCTTCGGCAATGCTCCGGCAACGCGAGGCTCGATGCCTCCGGGACAGCGGCCACCGAGGATCTGGCCCAACCGTAGTCGCCTTGCGTGCCATAGGAGCCGAGACGGGTGGAATCGCTGCGGATGCAGTCGCCATCGCGGTTTTGATGCTGGCTGAACTGGATGTGGTAGACCCGGATGCTGCGCACGAAGTCGAAAGCATCGCCGGAGATGTCGATATCGGCCTGCTCCAGGGCCTGCGCGAGGGTCAGACCCGGCACTTCGATAGGGATGGGCAGGGTACTTTCACGCGGCTCGCGGAACGCAATGTCATAGAGCCGCTCCATCGGGCTGAGCGGCGCACCGCCACTGACGGATGCGCCCATCGGGCAGCGCCAGATCTGCAGGGGCGGCTCGACTGGCCAGGGCGTGATGCGGCGGATGAACTCGGCGCGGGCCCGCGAGCAGGGCACGGAGGCTGGCCAGCCGCCGGCGAGGCACAGAAGGATAGCGCAGTCGATCTGGTAGGTCTGTGCCTGAACGGGGGCAGGGTTCGAGACTGCGGCGGTCAGGGCCAGAGTGGCTGTCAAAATGGTGCTTCGAAAGGCAGGGTACATGGAAGCGACTCGCTCAGTTATCCCCTATCGCTACGATACACCACTATTGAATGCAACATTCTTGCATTGCTTATCGTGCGGCTGACGCGTCCGATCTTCGGCTCAGTGTCCCACCACGCTCTGGAAACGCCCGTAATCCTGACTGACCTCCTGTGCCTCGGAGAAGGCCCGGGCACGCTCGGCATCGAGGCAGCGGAAGTAGTCCTGCACTGCGGAGATGTAGTCCTCGAAGTCGTCCCGGATCAGATCGGCATAGGCCCGTACATCGGCCGGGTCGCTTGGCAACCATGGCCGTTCAGGGGGATCGCATGATGCTAAGGCGGCGGAGCAACTCACCATGATGGCGACAAGGCAGGATATCAGGCGCAGCTTCACCATGTTTCGGACGAGGCCCCGTCATTGCTTTGATTTGTCACTGTCTTGGGCTATCCACCTTTATGGAGCGATGATTTGCCGTCAAGGCAACAAATAATCATTGCTATCAATAATGGTGTAATGATACGGCTATGGTGATTTGATTCCCCATGGCCTGACCCATTCAATGGAGAGGAGCCGCGGGGAGACCATGCTAGAAGACGCCCCGAATGTGGTTACAGAAGACGGATTGCGACAGCTGCTGGCACAGGGCTATTCGGCCGAAGTGGTCTGTCGGACTGCAGCCGAGAAGCGCCTCAACGCCTGGTATGGTTCCTGGTATGTGCGGGCGATCGGCCCTTCGAGCGGCGATGAGAAGATCGTCGTCACCAGCCGCAATTACATCAAGGCCCGTGAGTTCAAGACCGTCGTTGGGCTCGTCAGTTTCCTCTCTGATATCGGGATGCGCACGGCGCATATTCCGCTCGACGAAGGGGGGCGCTCTCTCCACCAACTGCCGGAGTCCGCGCCCGCGCAGCAGCGCTGAGGCTGCATCCCTTGTTCTGGCCCTCTGCGTCCTTGCCGGGTTCGCTCCGGCTGGCGCGAGCGCCGAGGGTTTTGTGTTTCGGGTGGCGCTGGATGGCCAACTGGCCGCGGTGTCATCCGATACTGGCTTCATGCGCCAGTTCGGCGCCGACATTCCGGAGCGGCTCTTCCTCTTTTCGACACCGCGGGATGATGGTGACTCTGGTGCCATTGTCGCCGCGCCTCGGCTTGCTTCTGCTAGCCCCGACATCCTCCAAGGCATCGAAGACACCGCCTTGCGCTATGGCGGCCATGCCGCGCTGAGGCGAGCGGGCCTTTCTGTCAGCGACTGGACGCTGTTCTACCGGGCCAATATCGAGGTGGAGAGCGCCTACAATCCTGCGGCCCTCAGCCATGCCGGTGCCATCGGCCTCGGCCAGCTGATGCCCGATACCGCCAGCTTCCTCGGGGTCGATCCGAATGACTGGCGGCAGAACCTCGACGGATCGGCCCGCTATCTCCTCCTGATGCTCGAGACCTTTGGAACGCCGGAACTGGCGCTTGCTGCCTATAATGCCGGGCCCGAGGCCGTCACCCGCCACGGTGGCATCCCCCCTTATGTTGAGACCCAGGGTCATGTGGCCCGTGTGCAAGCCGTTTATGCGCGGCTGAAAGGAACGAGTTGATGAAGTCCCCTTCCGTCACGGCTCTCATGGTGATGGCCTTTGTGGTGCTGGCAGGTCCTGCGCTGGCACAGAGCATCGACCTCTCACCGGTGCAGACACTGCTGCAAGGCATCGTTGATGCGATCACCGGCCCCCTGGGCATCGTGATCGGCACGCTGGCGCTGATCGGGGTGTTCCTGTCCTGGCTTTTCGGGATTCTCGATTTTCGGCAGGCGCTCTGGGTGCTGGTGGCGATCGCCGGCATCGCCGCCGCACCGACCATCGTTGCCGCGATCTGGACCACCTGAGGTCTGAGGGTCATGGCGGAACAGTCGCGCGTCTTCATCGGCCTTTTGCGGCCCCCCAAGCTGATGGGGCTGCCGATCATGTATGCCATGGTCTGGCTTTTTGGGTCGTCGATGCTGTTCCTCTGGGTCCAGAGCTGGATCATCGTCGTGGCGGCCGGGATTGCCTGGCCGCTGTTATGGAAGGCGGCGGATTGGGATCCGAACTTTCTCGACGTGCTGGTGATCACGCTGCAAGAAACCCCGCCGACGCGGAACCGCAAGCATCACGGGGGAGACAGCTATGCCCCGTGATGCCGTGACCGCTGCAACGGGTTACGCCGATCTCACTGCCGAGCCGATCTCGGCGTTGCCGAGCTGGGCCGGGAAGGAGAAGCGGCTCGCGCATATGCTGCCCTATGTCAGCCTGGTCGCTGGCAACACGGTCCGCACCCGGGGCAATGAACTGATGCAATGCATCCGGTTGGAGGGGGTGAACAGCACCACAACCGAGGACAGCCATCTCGATCGGATTGGGGAGCTGCTTGCAGGTGTGGTGGCACAGGTCGGGACGGAATTTTCCTTCTATCTTCACAAGGTCTCAAAGGCGGTGGACACGCGACTGCCGCCAATCCCAGGCGACGGGTTCGCAGCCGCGGTTGATGCGCGTTGGCAGGCGCAGCTTGCAAAGGGAGGGCTGCGCGACAAAACCCTCACGCTTTCGATCCTGAAGCGCCCCGAGCCGGGCAGCCGAATCCCCTTCATCGCAGCGGCCTCGCGCGCCCGCCTGGCAGCCGAATCGATGCGGCGCCTGCGCAAGCTCGAGGAGGTGGTAGGTTTCATGCTCTCCAGCTTTGCCGATCTGAAGCCGCGCGTGCTGACGGCCGAGAGCGGCGAGTTGCTCGGCTTCCTCGGCAGCCTGAACACGGGCGAGGAGCACCCTCTCTTCCCGGCCTCGCGCCTCGGCATCTTCGCCGAGGACGTGGCCAACACGCGCGTGACCTTCCGCAGCGCAGAGATCCATCTGACTGATGGCGCCGTGGGCGACAAGTTCGGCGCGATCTTTGCCGTCAAGAACTACCCGGCCAAGACCGACAGTCTGATGCTCGATGAGTTGAACCTGCCGGTCGATATGGTCGTCACCCATTCCTTCGTTCCAATCAACTCGAATATCATGGCGGGCCGGATCAAGCGCCAGCTGCGGCTGATGCAGGCCGCTAACGATGGTGCGGTCAGTCTCGCGCAGGAATTGGAGCTGGCACAGGACGATCTGGAATCGAAGCGCCTTATTTTCGGCGAGCACCATATGACCGTGGCGGTTTATGCCCGGACCCGTGCCCATCTCGACGACATCTGCGCCGAGATCCGCAACATCTCGGCCAGTTCCGGAATCAACCTGATCTCGGAAGGCTTTGGATCGCGCGCCCATTATATGGCGCAGCACCCAGGGAATACGGGAGCACGGAGCCGCAAAGCCGCGATCACCAACCATAATTTCGCGGATCTGGCGACATTCCACCGCACCCCACTTGGGAAGACCGGTGAGGAACTGCCCTGGGGCGTGCCAATCGCTCTGTTCCCGACGCCGGAGCGCAGCGGTTTCCGGTTCAGCTTCCACGAACAGGGCTCACCGGAGAAGGAGCCGACCGGAGGGCACACGCTGATCCTCGGCCGTCCTGGTTCTGGGAAATCCGTTCTCGCCGCCTTCCTGATGACCATGGCCCGGCGGGCCGGGGCACGGCTCTTCATCTTCGACTACCGCGCCGGGATGGAAATGGCGGTCCGCGCTCTCGGCGGCAGCTATGCCACCGTACGCGCGGGCAAACCCACCGGGCTGAACCCACTTCAGACCGAGATCGACAATCGAGGTCAGGCTTGGCTTGCCGATTGGCTGGCGACGCTGCTTGAGCGCCGCGACCGGCCGCTGACCCCGGTTCAGACCAACCGCCTGCAGGAGGTCGTGCGCCAGAACGCTGGCGCCGATCATGCGGGCCTGCGCAATTGGTCGGATTTAGCCTCGCTGCTGGTCTCGACCGATGATGACGGCGATCTCTTTGAGCGAATGCAGGAATGGACCGAGACCGGCCGCTATGGCTGGATCTTCGGGGCCAACCCGCAAGACAGCTTTTCGCTCGGTGGCGAAGTCTCCGGCTTCGATTTGACCGGCATCCTCGATTCCGAGAGCGAGCGTGAGCGCATGGCCGTGCTCTCCTACCTCTTCCGCCGGGTCGAGCGGGTGATTGAGGACCGGCGCCCAACAGTGATCCTAATCGACGAGGCCTGGAAGGCGCTCGACAATGGCTACTTCGCGGATCGCCTCAGCAACTGGTTGGTTACGGCCCGCAAACAGAACGCGGTCGTCGTGATGATGACGCAATACGCGAGCCAGCTCGAGCGCACGCGCACCGGCAAGACCATCGTTGAGGCGGTGCCGACACAGATCCTGCTGCCAAACATCCGGGCCACCGCGGCCGACTATGCGATGCTCGGCCTCAGCGAGAAGGAACTCGATGTCCTTCTGGGTGTGGGCACCGCCTCGCGCCTGGCGCTGGTGCGCGACGACCGTGGCTCGGTCGTCATCGATGCCGATCTCTCAGCCCTCGGCCCTCTCGTGACCGTCCTTGGCGGGATGGAGAAGGGCGAGCAACTCGTGGGGGCGGATTACCGCGACCGCCCTGATTTCTGGAAGGTGTAGTGTGATGTCTCGTGTAAATAGTGTCCGGTTTATACATCTTCCCGTCCTCGGCAGTCTCCTGCTCCTTGCCGCCTGCGCAGATGGGCAGGCCCCACGAGCCAATTGCTTCAGCTTCGCTGAGCGGCCCTCTGGGGTGACGGTCTCTACCATGACCGGCGAGGTCTCGCGGGCGGCAGACCCTTGCGCCTTCACCCTGATCGGCGCGGCGGACTGACGCCATGGCCCGGGTTCTGGGACCGATCCTGCCACAGGTTCTGATCGGCATTTCGCTGGCCCAGCCTTTGGGCGCCCAAGGCGTGCCGACCTTTGACGCTCAGGGCTTTGCCAGGACGGCGGCGACGATTGCACAGCGAGATCTGGACATCGCGTTGCAGAGGGATCGGCTGAGCCGGGAAGAGGAACTGGCCGAAATCGAGCGCCAGCAACTGGCCTCACTTGAGAGCATCCTTGGCGCGATGACTGTCGGCGCCAGTGTGTCCGTTGGTGCGACCGTGGCCGCGCTGGAGGCCGGGCACGTGGGAGAGACGGCTGCATCGGCACTCTATGCGACCGAAGACGGCAACCCCGCTGCCACCCGCCTGTTCGGTGACGCCCGCGAAACGGTCGAAGAACTGATCATCCGCGGGGCCCGCGACACCTATTCGCTTTCCGGCGTGTCGCGCGCAGGGTTGACGCCGGTGCAATGGCGCTGCCTCCTGCAGGCGTTGATCTGGCAGGAAAGCCGCTTCCAGATCGGTGCCCAGTCCGGCGTCGGGGCCTTTGGTCTGACGCAAATCATGCCCGGCACAGCCGGCGATCTCGGCATCTACCCGGCCTACTACGACGACCCCTATCTGCAGGTGACCGGCGGCGCACGCTATCTCGCGCAGATGCTCGGCATGTTCGATGGCAACATCATCCATGCGCTTGCCGCCTACAACGCTGGCCCGGGCCGGGTGCAGCAATACAGTGGTGTGCCGCCCTTTGCCGAGACCCAGAACTACGTCGTGGTCATCCCGGCGCAGTACAACCGATATCTCGCCATGGTGGGCGGTCCCGATGCGCTTGGCACCATCGATCCCGTGCTGCTGGCCAATGCGAGTTTCAGCCTCTCAGCGCATGGATCCGGCGTCTATGGCGACTATTCCATGGTGTCGGTTCAGGCCGCGGCACAGCGATTACAAGACATAATTAGTATTATCGGAACGACAGAAGATCTGCAGGCGTCCATTGCCCTGAACACCTATGCGCGTGCCGAACTGGCCCGGATTGTCGCAATCCGCACAAGGCTCAAAGCAGCGCAGACCCAACCCCTGAGTGATGAACAGATCGCGCTGGCCGCCGCTCAGGCGGCCGAGCGGCGGTTCATGGATTTCCGATTGGAGGATTTGCGATGAGACAGTTTCTGATCAGCACAGCGCTCTGCTTTGGCCTCGCAGGCGGCGCCTCGGCCCAGGGCGTGCCCACGGTCGATACCCAGAACATCGCCCAGGAAATCCGTCAGCTGCAGCAGATGCTGGAGGATTTCGGGATCCAGAGCGACATCTTCGAGAATGCCGTTGAGCAGCTGGACATGCTTCAGCAGCAGTTCGACCAGTTGCAGAGCATGTATGCCTCGCTGACCGGGCCGCGCGAAATCCTCGGCCTCCTCATGGGCGGCGAGTTGGATCAGCTGCTCGAGGCCAAGTTCGAGGACATCCCCGGCCTGATCCGCGGCATCCAGCAGGGCGACTGGAGCAATCTGCTCGGGGTCACTGCGGGGCCGATGCGCACCCAGATGCAGCAGGCGCTGGCGAGCGCGGGTTTCGACGAGGATTCCCTTCGTGAGATCGCCACCAGCGGGAGCCCCGGGGCCGAGGGCATTGCCACACGGGCTACCACAGGCGCGGTGCTCTCGGCCGCGGCGCAGAACAGCCATGCGGAAGCGGCGCAATCGCTGGCCCGGGTCGAGCGCCTCGTCGCGATGATCCCAGATATGGACGATCTCAAGGCCTCGATGGACCACAACACCCGCGTGACGGCAGAACTCGCGATCGCCATGACCCGGATGTGGGAGCTGGAGGCAATCCAGACCATCGGCGCGGGCAATGCTGGCGTGGTCGATGCCGCGACCATCGCCGAGGAACGGCGCTACATGGATTTCACCATGCCGAGCCTCGAATGACGGCCGGTTCGAACATGGCCCTGCGCGAAGTCGTCGAGGAAGAGCTGGTTTACGGTGCGCTGCGCCGGGAGCGCCAGTGGCGGGTGATCGGTCTGTCCGGGGCTGGTTTCGGCGTTCTGGGCTGCCTCGCGGCTGCGGCGGTCGCGATCCTTGTCGAGCCGCCCCTGCCTGTGGTCGTGCCCTATGACCCGGAGAGCGGGCTCGCCTTGCCGAACGCGACTGTCCAAGCGGTGCGACTGTCTGAGCGCCCTGCGGTGATCGAGTCCCAGATCTATCGCTACATCCTGGATCGGGAGACCTATAACCAGCTCGACAACGACCTGCGCGTGAACCGGGTGCTGGCGCAATCCAGCGGTGCGGCCGAGGCCAGCATGCGCGCCATGTGGACCAGCGGCCACGAGAGTTTTCCTCCGACCCGCTACGGCGCCACATCCGAGATGGCGGTCGAGATCGCAAGCATCACCCTGATCGGCGAAAACCGCGCCCAGGTTCGCCTGCGCAAGCGCCTGACAAGCCCGCAGGGCGGTCAGGTCGGGCTCTTCACCGCAACGCTGATGTTCGAGTTCCGCCCGGAACACGCCCGCAGCATCGACGATGTCTGGCAGAACCCTTTCGGCTTCACCGTCACCCAATATGCCATCAGATCGGACCGGTCGGAATGAAGCTCGCCCTCCCTCGCGCAATCCCGTGTGATGGTCGGCTGGGACCGGGTCATTCTGCCCGACAACCAGACCGTCCAGATCAGCGCCTTTGGCGGTGATGAACTCGGCCGCTCTGGCGTCACGGGCGATGTCGACAGCCGATTTGGCACCCGGTTTGGCTCTGCCGCACTGATCTCCCTCATCGGCGCGGTCCCGGCAGCGGCCGCCGCGAGCATTGACGACGACACGACCTCGGATGCGGCCAGCGATGTGGCCACGGACCTTCGCGATGCCAGCCGCAGCGTGATGCAGGACTATCTCTCGATCCGTCCGGTGATCCGCGTGCCGCAGGGAACGCGCATCACCGTGATGGTCGACCGCGATCTGGAGATCCTCTGATGGCGGCAAGCTATCTCGAAGCCTCGCTGGCACGGCTGGGGGATCCGATCCGCCGCCCTGATGTGATCGAGATCTGCATCAACCCCGATGGCCGGGTCTGGGGCGAGTTCCAAGGGCGATCACTTCATGCGAGACCTGGGTCAGCCGCTCACGCAGATCGAGATCAGGGACCTTGGCAACCAAATCGCCTCGGCGGCCAACACGACGCTCAGCAACCGCAAGCCCATCGTCTCGGTCAGCATCCTCTGGGGGGATCGACCGATCCGGGCTCAGGTCATCCAGCCGCCGGCCGTCGAAGGCGGGTTTTCCATCTCGCTGCGATTCTTCTCGACGCTCCCGCTCGAGCAGATCAGGCTTGGCTTCCTCTACGGCCGCGAACGTAGCCTTGAAGGTCTGCGCAAGGAACGCAACCTCGCGCTTCGGAAGGTGGTGGCCTCGGGCGAGATCGATGCGGCTCTACGCTTTTGTGTCGAAAACAAGCTGAACATGATCGTTTCCGGCGGCACATCCACCGGCAAGACGGTCGCCGCCCGCAAGATCATCTCTCTGATCCCGGATGACGAGCGCATCCTGACCATCGAGGAAGCTGCCGAACTCAGGCCCGAGCAGCCAAATGTCGTGACGCTGATCTCCGATCGGGAATCTGAAGCACGCAGCGCCGACGCGCTCCTAACCTCGACTCTGCGGATGAGACCGGATCGGATCGTTCTGGGCGAGGTGCGCGGCAAGGAGGCGATGACCTTCCTCGAGGCGATCAACACCGGCCATGGCGGGTCTCTGACCACGCTTCATGCCGAGACACCGCAGCTCGCCGTCCGGCGTCTTGCCATTGCCGCCCTGAAGACGGACCTTCCGATGACCTATGCTGACATGATCACCTACATCGAAGGCTCGATCGACGTGATCATTCAGGCCGGCCGCCACGAGGGGGCCAGAGGCATCACCGAATTCTACCTGCCCGGCATTGGTTCGGATGAGGCCTCCTCACGCCTTGCCGCTGAATGATGAAAGGAAACCCAATGCGTGTTCTCGTTCTCGCTGCTGCCGTTTGCGCCGCCGCCCTTCCGGCCATCGGCCAAACGCCCGTCACCAACGATCTGACACCCACGCTTGAGCCGCAGCGCTACCGGATCTGCAATGACAGGTCTGAGCGCCCGGCATGGGTTGAGGAACTGCACATCCGGGAAGCCTGGAAGGCAGTTACTCTCATGGAGCTCTACGAGGTTCGGGCTTGGGAAAGCATCGCATCCACGCAGGACTGCTCTTGCGAAACCCGCTTCCCGGAGTGGACGGCGGCTGACGAAGAGTACCGTGAGCGGTATATCGAGCTGCCCCAAGGTGAGCAGACCGCGCTTCGCCGGGAGCTCAGGGCGCACCAGCGCACCATTGCGGATCGCGTCCAATCCATCTGCGAAACGCAGGGCAACTGGTAATGGGTGTCGTCAGCTGGATGGTCGGTTCAGCCGATAGCTTCCTCGCCTCGGCTGCGGAATCGCAGTTCGGGGCTGTGGCAAGCAATATCGGCACGATCACCCTGCTGATGGTCACGCTCTCCCTGATCGGCCTTTGCATTAACATGGCCTTCCAGTACCGCAGCATGGATGGCGCGACCTTCTTCTGGTACCTGCTGAAACTGACCCTGATCGGGTTCTTCGCCTTCAACTGGACCCGCTTCAACGCGGTGGCGAACGCTGTGATCGGCGGCCTGGACTACATCGCGGGTGCCCTGGTCTCTTCAGTCGGCGGCGGCGGGGCCGGCGCGACACATTTCGCTGGCGAGTTCGATGATCTGATCGAACAGTTCTCGGCCTATCTGAATGCCATCGGCAATAACTTGGGGTGGATGACAGGCGCGATCCTGGGCGGCATCGGCCTCATCTTGCTCAGCATCCTCGGCTTCATGACCGGGATCGTTCTGATCTTTGCCAAGATGATGCTCTCGCTGATGTTGGGCCTGGCTCCGGTAATGATTGCCCTGTCGCTGTTCGATGCAACCAAGGACTTCTTCCACCGTTGGGTCTCCACAACCGTCAGCTATGCGTTCTACCCGGTGGTGATCGCCGCGATGTTCTCGACTGTGGTGGGCATGGCAAACGCCCTTCTCACTCAGGTTGGGGACCCGGAATCCGCCACCAACATTGGCTCGCTCATCCCCTTCTTCGTCATGATCTTCCTGGCGAAGGGCTTCGTCGCGGCAACGCCCCTGATCGTGCGTGGGCTGTCGGGGAACTTCATGGTGGTTGCCGGCCCAGCCGTCGCCGCCGGGACGGCCGCAATGACCCGCGGGATGCTGAACACGCGCGGCGTGCAGGCGCGCGAGCGAATGGGAAATCTCAGCACCGGCGAAATGGTCGGCCGCCAGATCGCCCAGAATGCACCTGCCGTGAAATCCGCCGCGCTGGCCGCCGGCGGTCAGATTGTCCGGGTCGCTGAGAGGGCCCGGCGGCTTGGGAAGTAGCCGCCCATATGGGCGGTCCGGCCTTTGAAACCAGTATCGTAACGAGGAGAGATGAGATGCTGTACACCTTCGCGGAATTCCAGATTCAGGGCTATGTCGGCCGCAGAACCGAGCTTGGCGGCGGCAAGGTCCTGAAGGTCAGCATCGCCGCAACCGACAGCTGGAAGGACAAGGACAGCGGCGAGCTGCGCGAGCGCACCGACTGGAACACCGTCACCCTTTTTGAGCGCAGCACGGCGGGTTTCGCCTGGCTGAAGGAGAACCTGAAACCCGGCGACCTCGTCCATGTGAGGGGGCGGATCGGCGAGAGCAATTACGCCAAAGACGGGCAGACCGTTTATGAGACCTCACTCACGGCTGATCGCTTTGCAGTCGTGCCGGTCGGGAAAGATGGGTAAGGGTTGCACTGCAACCCGCCTTCGCAGCGGTCTTCTGAACCAGATGTATCTCGCTGGCTATTCGGGCCGCCAACCGCCACGCTGGCTGCGACTGCTGCTGGCGGGCGTGGCTGCTCGGGCGATTGGGCTTCTTCGTTGAGAATGGGATAGGCTACGAACCCGCCAATCCCTATCCCGGTTGCATTTCGTCCGAGAACCGGGAGAAGGCGTCCCCTGAACAGGTGTCCTAGTAATATGCGCTCGGCCCGAAAGCCTGTACCAGAGCGCGCTGGCTGTCAGTCAAACCCTGACCCAAGGGTTAAGCAAGATCACCCCTGTGTCCTTGAAATCACCGGTGTTTCGGGTCACGACCGTGAAACCATGGACGAGCCCCGTCGCCGCTATCAGTGCGTCCCGTTCTGATCTCGGATCAGGAACGTGAAGACCCGCGCATCGCAGTGCCACGCTTGTATCTACCGGCAAAACCCGGTCCTGGAACTCCGGCATGACCCGTTCTGCGAACCATGCCCGCAGCATGGCTCCCTGCACCGCATCGCGCCGCTCGATGCGGCGCACACCGATATCGAGCTCCATCACCGTAATTGCCGAGAGGAACAGTGCTCCGGCATCCTGACCGCTCAGCCAGGCGGTGACATTGGCATCGGCTCTGCCATCCCCCGCCTTACGCAACTCGGAAATCACATTGGTATCGAGCAGGAACATCAGGACAGATCGGCCGGTCGGGACACGATCTCAGCCTTTGTCGGCTCGAACTCGATGTCAGACAGTCCTGGCGCCGCAAGCGCATCGAGGATGTTGCGGCGCTGGCCGCTCATCTGCTGATACTGCGCAAAGCTCATCAGCACATGGGCCGGTCGGCCCCTATCCGTGATGAACACCGGCCCGTCGAGCGCCGCACGTTTTGCCCGGGCCAGATCCTGGTTCAGTTCACGGCTGCTGATCGTATGAATCGTCATCGCGGCCTCCATTTGTAGTCACGTTACTACATGTGAAACCTGCGACGAAAGTCAAGGCGGAAGATCTTGGCGATCAGCCTTCTGCGGATGAGCGGGAAGGGCGGAGAGCGGACGGTCGCTGCGCAAAGGATGGAGGTCAGCAATGCGGACAAAGCGCTAATTCGCTGCAGTTACTCGAACGACCGCTTCACGGTGATCTAAATTCGTTCGGCAAAGCGCCTGATGCGTTGCACCAGGCGCCTCTTGTTCCTGTCACATCGCGTTACTTGATGGCGAGGATGTCGAAGTTGTGGACGTTAGCGACCACACCGTCGTCCCACCCGCCAGCGACCAACTCCGCTGCCCGTTCCTTCAGCAGCCCGGCGACTTGACCGGCAAAGTGTGCTTCACGGCCAGCATTGTTGGTGAAGATGTCGAAGATTGCGAAGGATGTTTCGTCAATCTGCAGCGCCGCCCAGAACAATGTGCCGGGTTCGGTTTCTTCGACGATGGGACCAGCTGCGGTCAGCAAGGCTGTCAATTCCGGCCCTTTGCCGGGTGCTGCTTCGAGCGTGATGTACGTGGCTGTCGTGGCCGAGTAGAGATCAACCGGTTCCCTCATCGACAGGACATCGGAATTGTTGATATTCGCGACAACACCATCGTCCCAGCCCCCGGCGACCAGCGCGTCGGCATTTTGGTTCAAAGTCGCGGCCACAGCGCCGGAGAAATGCGCATCGCGCGCTTTTTCATCCACGAAGATATCAAAGATCGCGAGCGTATCGTCGGCTTGTAATGCAAACCAAAGCACGGTGCCTGGTTCGGTGTCCGCGACAATCGGGGCGGCACCGGCCAGAAACTTGGCGAATGCTTCGGTCTGGCCTTCAGCGGCGGGCATGGCGATGTAGCTGGCAGTGTGATTTTCCATTGGGGCTTCCTGTGCGGGTGCAGATGTTGTGATCAAGGCCAAAGCGGCGAGTGTCTTGAGAATTTGGGCTTTCATGGTCGCCTCCTGATCGACAGGTCGTTGGGTTTGGTTTCGATGCACCCTTTTCCCATGCCGAATGCCTCGGGCACCAATCCTGAACTTCTATTCTTTGATAGGCATGTGCTATGGTGAACCTCATGGCGGAAAGTGACGGAGACTGTGGCAGTGGAGATGAACCAGATCAGGTATTTTTTGGCTGTCTGCCAGCATCGCAACTTCACCCATGCCGCTAGCGCCTCAAATGTTTCCCAACCGTCCTTGACGACCGCGATCAAGAAGCTTGAACACGAGCTCGGGGGGGATCTGTTTGTCAGGGATCGCGCGGGATGCAGGTTGACGGCACTCGGAAAACTCATGCAGCCAAGGCTACAGAAGGCGCATGATGAAACGCAGGCGGCTAAGGCAGAAGCCGTCCGCCACATGCGACTAGAGCGGGTTCCTATTTCTGTCGGTGTTGGCGAAACGATCGGTCACAACCGGATTTCAGCCGCCGTGGAACGCTTCCGTACACGATTGCCGCAAGCCGAAATAGAGTTGATCGTGGCGTCTGCCTCCAAGCTTCTGGCCGGATTGCGGGAGGGTGAATTTGACGTCGTTGTCACGGCGGCGACGGTCAGTGAAGACCTCTATCGAATAGACCAGCTCTATGACGAGTCCTACAAGGTCGTGGTGTCCAAGTCGCACCCGTTGTCTGAACGAGACGCTATTTCTCTTTCGACACTCGCTGAAACTGACATGCTCGATCGACCCAATTGCGAAATGCGGGATGCGTTGCATGGGGCATGTGCAGACCAAGGTCACGAACTCTACGCGGCCTATCGGTCAAATCGCGTGGATTGGTTAGTCGAACTCGCGCGGAAGGGATTAGGCGCGGTGATTTTGCCAACCACGGCAATTCCAGCAGACAGGGGCCTCGTTTCGATACCCATCGACGGCCTTGAAATTTCGCGAACCGTTTCTGCGCTTCGTTATCGGCACCAAACGACGAGACCAGAGACAAATGATCTGATCCGTGAGATTGCGCGTGTGTAGGCGTAGTATCATTGATGGCCGACATTCGCGCACAGTGCAGTAACTGGTACTGTGGGCCGACCAGCGCGGAATGCGCCGGTCGGATTAGTTTTCTAAAGGTCGATCCCCTCAGAGAGCGTCAAAGCATCCTCGATGTCGACACCGAGATAGCGCACCGTGCTGTCCATCTTCGTATGGCCAAGCAGCAGCTGGACCGCCCGTAGGTTTCCGATCTTCTTGTAGATCTGCGCCACCTTGGTTCGCCGCATCGAATGTGTACCGTAGGCGCTAGGCTCCAGTCCGACCGATACAACCCATCCCCGGACGATCCGGGCATACTGTCGCGTCGACAGATGCGGACTGCCATGGATTCGGCTGGGCCAAAGGAACTCCAGGCCGATCATTTCGGGGTCGTGGATCCAGCGCTCGAGAGACAGCCGCGTCGTCTCGGTGATTTCGAACCGGACCGGCTTCGCGGTCTTGCTCTGGATCATCGACGCTCGTTCCTTGACACGCCCAGCAGCGAATACATCCCGGACCCTGAGACTGACGAGATCGCAACCACGCAACTTGCTGTCCACGGCCATGTTGAACAGCGCTAGGTCACGTAAATTGCCTGCCATCTCGAGGCGAACGCGTATGGACCAGACATGCCGGGGTAGAAGCGGGCGTTTCTGGCCAACAATACGTCCCTTGTTCCAAGGCGCACGGACGGGACGAAGGATAGGAAGAAAAACAACGGGCATGGGACTACCTCCAGTCCACCGGCCCCACCCTTCTTCGGTCATGCCGACCACGAGACTGTATCACGTTTCGGGCCAAGACGGGCATCGTCGGCCTGAGTGCGCATGGATGCAGGTGCGAACGCCTGCTCGCGACAAATGGCCGACGAGGTCCGTCATGCCAATGCGGATCGCACCTACTGTAGCGTGCGTTGGCGCAAAGAGTCCTTTGCGGTCATTTGTATCCGATGCTGGAAGCTGATCAGCCAGGCACAACACATATCGGTCAGGCTGGCCTTCAGCGCCGTAATTTGTTCCATGCCCAGCTGGCGCTCAAAGGCGTTGCGCACGGCTCCGTAGACCACGGTGGTCAGGGTCAGGTTGATCTCTGCGGCATGCTCCGGCGGCAGATCCGAAGCCTGACGAAACATCTTCGTCGTTGCTGCATCGACCCGCGTTGCGAAAGCCTGCATCAACTCACTGTTGTCGAGCGCCGCAACTGAACGATAAAGGGCTTGCGTCAGATCGGCCCGCTCGGTCTTGGTGGTCCAATAGGTCTCAATCAGCGCAGAGACCATTTTTGATGCGGGTTGACCCGCCATGAGGGAGCAGGTTCCTTCAACACGTTCTGCCAAGGTGTTGAGGTAACGCTCGTTCAACGCGATGATCAGCGCCTGCTTGTTCGGGAAATACTGATACATCGTCCCGACCGATACGCCCGCGCGCTCGGACACGCGCGTTGTCGTGAGGCGCGCCAGACCCTCGGCCAGCAAAACCTGAATGGTCGCCTCGAAAATCGCGTCCACGGTCACGCGCGAGCGGCGTTGCACGGGTGTTTTACGGGGCTTGGACCATTGCGATACTTGGGGTGGCATATGCGAATCCAAAACCTGAAAAATCCTTCATATATTGTTCGCAGAGCTATGAAGGGAACACAAAAATGGCAGAGAACCGCATTGCGCTCGTGACCGGCGCCAACAAGGGCATCGGGTTGGAGATATCCCGCAAGCTGGCGCAAGCCGGTGTTCATGTGCTGATTGGCAGCCGTGACAAAGCACGTGGAGACGAGGCCGCCGCCGTTCTGGCGCGGGATGGGCTGACCGCAAAGGCGGTTTTGCTGGACCTCGACAGGTCAGAGACCATTGCCGACACGGCCGAAGCCATCGCTGCCGATTACGGCCGTCTGGATATTCTGGTCAACAACGCGGGCATCTTCGATTTTGCTGACGCGACACCCAGCAAAGCCTCAATAGACGCCGTGCGGCGCGTGATGGAGGTCAACTTCATCGGCGCACTGGCTGTCACGCAAGCGATGCTCCCGTTGCTGCGCGCCGCGCCTGAAGCGCGGATCGTGAACCTATCGAGCGCGCTTGGGTCGCTGACGATGAACGCCGATCCCACCTCGCCCTACTATTCACAGCAGTTCATCGGTTACAACGCCTCGAAGGCGGCACTGAACATGTTGACGATCCAGCTGCATGAAGAGTTGCGGGGCACGAAGATCAAAGTGAACTCGATCAGCCCCGGTTTTGTGAAAACCGACCTGACCGGCTATGGCACGATGACCCCCGAAGAAGGCGCGAGGCTTCCGGCGGAATATGCGCTGAACGCTAAAAGCAGCGGTGGCTTTGTAGAGCCGGACGGAAGATCGCCGTGGTAATGGGAGTGGGACGGGGCGGAGTTACTGCTTCGTCCCGCATAGCCGACGGTGGCGGCGTGCTCAGGCCGCATCAAGCCTAAGCGTCAGCTTTCGGGAATGCTGCATTGCAGTAGCCGCAGGCGCCGACTGGCAGGTAAGGGCCGGGCCCCGTCGGAGCGTGCGGCGGGTCGTCGAGACCGTCGAAGCTCTCGGTTGCCGCAACGCCGCACGTTGCTAGAGCCCAAAGCGATCATTCCATTTAGAGCGCAATCTTTGCAGGGAGCGGCGCGCCTGGTCACTCGCTACACCCTGCCGCTGGTTTAGATGTGAACCTGCGCACCGTCACCCGGTGTTCGAATCCTCTCCGCAAACCCGTTCGCCTCGGCAAAGGCGCGCAGTTCGGCGCGGGTCAGGACGCAGTGGTTCACCGCCTCCATATGGGTCGCGATCAGCAGAGTTTCGGGCGCAGCGTTGTGAGCGCTCAGCACATCCTCCGTGCCCATGATGATGCCGCCTTCCAGACCCTCGATCATGGCGTATCCGGTGTTCAGAATCGCGACTTCGGGTCGATGGGTCGCCAGGGCGGAGGCCACATCGTCGTTCCAGATCGTATCCCCCGCCAGATAGACGGTCTTCTGCCCTGCAGCCGAGAAGACCACGCCGCAGACATCGCCTAGGATGTCGCCGATGGCCTGGAGATGCGCATCGGTTCCGTGTCGACCGGCGGTCTTCACCAGGTTGACGCCGTTGAAGGCCGAATTTTCCGACAGGAGCCGCACATCGGTAAAGCCCTGGCCGGTCATGACGGCGGCATCCGCTTCGTTCTGCGCGAAGATCGGCAGGGTTTTCGGCAGGGCGTTCTGCGCCGCCTCGTCCCAATGGTCGGGATGCAGGTGCGTCACGATCACCGCATCCACATCGATGATGTCCGCGATCGGCAGCGGCAGGTGGACCATGGGGTTCCGTTCCTCGCTGTTGACCGAGCCTTCGAAGCCCGGCCAGCTGTGCCGGTCCGACAGCATCGGGTCAATCAGGAAGCGGACCCCGGCGTAATCCAGCCGCAGCGTCGCGTTGCGGATCTGGGTCACGGTCGCACCGGTGGTCGGCGGAGCCCCCTCCTGCGCGATGGCCGGAGTCGCAGAGCCAAGCGCAATCGCCGCGCTGGAAAGCGCGAGCATCTGTCTGCGGGTGATCATGATGTTCACTCCGTCAAAGTCAGCGGGCAAGGAAGGCATCGGTCGAGATGACCTCGCCATAGGCGAAGGCAAAGGCTGCCATCAATGCGGCATGGACCTGCGCGGCGGGCACCGTGATGCCGTTGAACTCCAGATCCCGGGTGGCGCAGGCGTCGTGAATCGTGACGGTGCGATAGCCGAAGTCATTCGCGGCGCGCACCGTCGCGTCCACGCACATATGGCTCATCGCGCCGATCACCACGACCTCCTCGATGCCCTTTGCATCCAGCAGCACTTTCAGCCCGGTGTCGCGGAAAGAGTTCGGGAAGGCCTTGTTGATCACCGTCTCACCTTCGGCAGGGGCGACAGTCGCGTGGATCTGCGATTCATGGCTGCCGGGCGCAAAGACCGGCGCGCCTGCGGGCATCTCGTGACGGACATTGACCACGAGGTCACCGGTCGCGCGACCATGGGCCATGACGCGGGCGGCATTTGCGGCGGCGGCAGCGATGTTCGCCAGCGGTAGACCACCCCCGGGCCAGTATTCATTTTGGAGGTCAACGACGACGATGGCGCGGTTGGACATGGTTCGACCTTTCAGATCCGGATTTCCTTGACCCAAGATGGTCCGGCAGGGCAGACAGTACCACTGGCGATATCGACATAAGTAGAGGCATTACCGTCAAATGACCGCAGTCCGCATCGGCATCATCCTCTATCCCGGCGCGCAGAGATCGGCGGCCCTGGGTCTTGCAGACCTGTTCGGGATCGCGGGGCGTATCGCGCGGGAAACCGCACCTGCAGCCCCCGCCCTGCAGGTCCACATGCTGGAGCAACCCTTCCCGGAAAGCCCGGATGCATCAGGCTGCCATGTGCTGATCCTGCCGCCCTCGCTGGAACCTGTCATTACCCCGACATCCGCAGCGCCTCTGGCGGGCTGGCTGCGCGCGCGACATGCGGAAGGCAGCGTGTTGGCTTCGATCTGCGCGGGTGCCTTCCTACTGGCGGAGACCGGCCTGCTGCAGGACCGCGAGGTCACCACCCACTGGGCCTATGCGGAGACCATGAAAGAGCGCTTTCCCACCGCGCGCGTCGACACCGACCGACTACTGATCGACGGCGGGGACATCATTTCGGCGGGGGGGCTGATGGCCTGGACCGATCTAGGCCTGAAGCTGGTGGAACGGTTCCTTGGCCCGGCGGTAATGGCGCAGACCGCGCGGACCATGCTGGTGGATCCCCCTGGGCGCGAGCAGCGATACTATAGCGGTTTTGCTCCGAAGATGACGCACGGTGACAGCGCGGTGCTGAAAGCGCAGCATTTCCTGCACGAAAGCAGCGGGCGAGAAACCCGGATCAGCGTGCTTTCACAACAGGCTGGCCTTGAAGAGCGGACATTCCTGCGCCGATTTCTCAAAGCCACGGGGCTGACTGCGACGGATTATGCCCAACGTCTTCGCGTGACCAAGGCGCAGGAACTGCTCCAGTTCGGGCGTCAACCGATTGAAAGCATTGCCTGGGAAGTCGGCTATGCCGATGCCAGCGCTTTTCGTAAGATTTTCCTGCGCATCGTCGGGCTCACACCGGGTGAGTATCGACAGCGGTTCCATGTCAGGTGAAAGCGTTGGCTCTCAAGTAGCGAATGAAAGCTTGTCCGCGTGAGCTTTGTTGCGGCACCTGTCGAGGGGCGGCTTAGGGGAATGCTGCCATGCAGCACCCTGGATAGCTGAGCGGCCACTTTGGGCCGATCTCGCCTGGAGCGAGAGACAGGTCGGACGCGCTGGCCTAGCCGACCGGTTGCTGTCGGTTTGAGCCCTTTCACGACGTTCGTTCGCATGTGGAACTCGCGAGCGAATGCCCCCTCAGCCGGTCCAGGTAATCTCGAAGCAAAGCCACCCGACGAGGGCGAAAGCTGTCGCCGTTTTCTGTGGCGCTTTCGATCCTGTCGCAGCGGAACATCCGGAAATCCGTTCGGGAAGAGCACCATGCGAGCAAGGTCATGCTGCGTTCCGCATACATGACAGCCAGCGGCAGGATGTCCCTCTGCGTCTGGGTGCCTTCGGCGTCGCGATACAAGATCCGCAGGGATCGCTCGGCGATACAGGCCCTGCGGATCAGGTCGACATGTTCCGAGGCGGTCATGCGAGGCGCTGGTCGGTAGACCTGCGATACCGCATGCAGCAACTGTTGCTCAGGACCCGCCGGAAGCGTTGCCCCGATCTTGGCCAGGGCGGAAGCGGCTGCACGCGCCAGCGTCGGGTCGCCCATTGCCTGCACCTCGGCAAGTCCCAGGGCAAGCGCCTCCAGTTCCGGCGCGTCGAGCATCTGCGGGGGGAGCGCGACGTCTTCGATCAGCCGGTAGCCATAACCCCGCTCTCCGTCGATCTGGGCGCCCGCCATGCGCAGGCTCTCGATGTCCCGATAGAGCGAGCGCAGGGAAACGCCGGTTTCCTCCGCGAGACGCGCTGCGGTGATGGGCGCCTGCATGACGCGCATGGCCTGCAACAGGCGAAAGAGACGATCTGATTTGGCCAAGATCCCAACTGCCGCAAACTGTCAGTTGGGGGCGGATATACCACCAACACAGAATACAACCAAACGGAAATGACCGATGCTCAACTTCACGGATATCAGCTGGACCGGCATTATCGCCGCCGCAGTCGCCTCCTTCATCCTCGGCGGGCTGTGGTTTTCGGTCCTGTTCGGGCGAGCCTACTCTGCCGCCCTGGGGCGTGCGCACGATCCGAGCGCAAGGCCCGCACCACTGATGATGGTCGGCCCCGCGGTCTGGGGGCTTCTCACCGCGATTGCCACCTCTGTCCTCATGACCAGCCTCGAGGTCCGGACAGTCGGTGGCGCGGTGGCTGTCGGTGTGTTTGTGGGCCTCGGCTACCTGGCTCCGACGACTGTCAATACCGGGATCAACCCGAACATCCCCAGACCGGGGCTCTACGGACTGGTCAGCGGAGCTTATCATCTTCTGGCAGGCGTGGTGATCGCAGTGATCATCGTCCTGCTGTGACCGATCCCGAGACGACAGCCCTCGGCTTTCGGGACCGGCAGGCCCTTTCGGCGTGGTTCCAAGTGAACCACGCCACAGCGGATGAACTCTGGGTTCGGGTCCACAAGAAGGCCACGGGGCACCGCTCGGTCAATTGGGACGATTGCGTCAGGGTCTGTCTCGTATGGGGCTGGATAGACGGTCTCAAGCGGTCGGGTGGAGACATCTGGTTCCAGCGTCTGACGCCGCGTCGGGCCCGCTCCAACTGGTCGGCCCGCAACATGGACATTGCAACCCGCCTTATCGCAGAGGGCAAGATGCAGCGTCCAGGATTGAAGCAGGTCAGTCTGGCGCTCCAAGACGGGCGGTGGAAGGGACCAATGCCTGTCGGTTGCTACGGCTGCGTAGTAATTCCTTCGTCATATTGCAATTGCACCAGCTAATCGCCGAATGGCCGGAAAGTCCCGCAGAGCAGCCATCGTGGGGCTTGTGCCGGACGGCCGTCAGCGCATGAATCCACTGGCAACGCTTGGAGCCCATTGCTGACCTTCGTCGACGACGCTAGCCTGTAGGGACGTGCATAAAGATCGACCTGCAGGGTCGATCATCAGCGCCCCACTCCATTGGAAAATAAGGATGGCACATGTGTGGCCATATGTTTGTCGTGACTGGTGGCCCCGGTTCCGGCAAGAGCACGTTGATCGACGCCCTGCACGAACGGGGATTTGCGTCCATGCCCGAGGCCGGGCGGGCGATCATCCGCGATCAGGTCCAGATTGGCGGCACCGCTTTGCCATGGGCAGACAAAGCCATGTTTGCCGAACTCATGCTCGGATGGGAGCTGCGGTCGTGGCATGAAGCTTCGGCGTTGGAAAATCCGGTTTTCATGGACAGGGGCGTCCCCGATGTCGTCGGCTATCTGACGCTGTCTGGCTTTCGGGTTCCCGCCCATGTCGAAGCTGCCGCGAAGACATATCGCTACAACAGGATAGTCTTTATCGCTCCATATTGGGAGACCATTTTCGGGCAGGACGCAGAAAGAAGGCAGGATCACGAGGAAGCCGAAGCAACCAGCCGGGTCATGGCTGATACTTACGCCCGCTTCGGCTACCAGCTTGTTGAGCTTCCCAAAGTGACAGTCGAGGAGCGTCTTGCTTTCGTCCTGGATCTCCTGAATGCAGGATGACGGCTTTGTCCCGCATCGATATCATTCTGACGGGAAGATCTCTGCGGAGCAAGGCGAACGGTAGTTTCCGGTCATGCGTCCACGCAGCATTGGTCGAGGCCGACCGACCGAAAAGGGCCAAAACTGTTGACGCCTCGGCCCCGATCAAAGATGGCATGCTTTGAACCCGCTCGTGTTTAGCCAGTGACTCCCGGGCCTCCATGTCCAGCGATGATCTCGGCGGTCGTCACGACAGCTTTCTGAACCGCAAGGCGGCTTTGCTCAGTCTGCCCAAGCGCGGAAAGGTCCAAGCTGATCGGCTCTGGCGCGAGAGCCAGCGCTCCACGCCGGGCTGGTGCTCGCAATACAGGTTTTGGGTCGGGCGGGGTGTCGGGTCCCTGCCGTCGCGCCGCTCCCTGCTGTACCGCCTGCAGCTGCTGCGCCAGTTTCGCAACCGCCGCCTCGGCCTCATGCAGCCGTGCATCGTATTGCCGCTTTTCGGCATCCGGATAAGGAAGATCCCCCTTCTGTGCGGCATGGATCGCCTTCAGGGCGGGATCCTCATAGTATTTGATGCGCCGCGCCCGGATCGGCATCTGGGCATCGACGACGAGGATCACCTCGTCCAGATCCAGCCGCCGCGCCTCATCCTCATTGAGGAGCGGTGTTTCCTCTGTGCGCTCCGTGACGCTGCGGCCCTCGAAAGGATTGCGCCCCACCGATCGGGACCGGGTGACCACCCGCTTGGTCGTCTTGCCGACCGCCTGGCTGAGTTCTTCGATGGTCTTCTGGTCGGATGGGGTCAGATAGAGTTTCACCCCTGCCCCGCCTTGCAGGGAGCGGCGAGTGTTCTCGCCATAAATCTCGTCCAATGCCGGGATGGTCTGGGTGACGATCGCCAGATTGCCGCCATAGGACCGCAGCGTCTTGATGCTCTCGGCCACGATCGGCATCTTCCCCAGCCGGTCGAACTCATCGAGCATGATCATCACCGGCCAGGGCTCATCCTTACCGGGCTCAGCGGCCTGCAGCGATGCAATCAGATCAGAGAAGAACAGCCGGATCAGGGGCGCCAGTGGCCCGACCATCTCGGATTCCACCACCAGATAGATCGCATGCGGCTGGCGGCGGATGTCCCGGAAGGAGAAATCCGAGGTCGCCGTCGCCGCATCAATCGCCCGGTTGTCCCAGGTATCAAGCCCTGAAGTCATCAAGAGTGAGAGGTAAGAGGTCAGCGTGTCGTTGTTGGTCGAGGCCATGCGCTCGAAGATCAGCTTGGCCGAGGGGTTCTTCACCTCCTCCGCCCGCTTCAGGAACTCCAGCTGCTTGTTCCCACCCGAGGCGGTGATGCGGTAGATCTCGCCGATGGTCGGGTTGCCGCGCTCGAAGGCCAGCAGCCCCGCCGCCACGAAGAGATCGATCCCGCCTGCAAGCAGACCACTGAGCTTTTCGTTGTCGGTCTGCAAGAACAGCTTCGCTGTCAGCTTCAACTCCATCTGCTGGCGATCGGGGTTCTTCAGGGCTGCGATCCGGGCTAGGGGGTTGTAACGATGCGTTGGCCGTTCCCAATCGGTGGGCGCGAAGCGGAACACCTTGTCTCCGGTGGAGGCTCTGAAGCGCGAGGTCTCACGGAAGTTCTCACCCTTGACGTCGAGGACTACGGCCGAACCGCGATAGGTCAGCAGGTTCGGGATCACGAAGCCGACCCCCTTGCCCCGGCCTGTCGGAGCCACGACCAAGGCATGCGGAAACGTCCGCGAGACAATGAACGGCTTTTTCGATTTCGGCGAGCCCATCTTGCCGAGCAGGAAGCCAGCCCCCGTCCCGGCGAAGAAACCGTTGCGCTTCATCTCGGCCCGGCTTTGCCAATGGGTAGTGCCGAAGCGGGTCAGCGCATCACCGAGCATCGTGGCGGTCAGAAGCAGGGCTGCGAGACCCGTCCCAAGGATGATGCCATTCACCCAGAGGAAATCCTGCGGAGCCGAGGTTCTCAGCCCCAGCCAATTCCGCGCCAGCAGGGTGAGATCGAAGCTGCTCGTCGGGTATCCGTACTGGACGGCAAAATAGATCGTCGCCAGCACATAGCCGATGGCAAACCCGAGCAGGGTCAGAACAACAGCGCCAAGAAGCATGCGTCCCTTATCCATGGGTGATCCCCTTCTCGCCATGGGAGAGGGAATGCCTCAGATCCTCTCCATGGCGCTCTTCCACGATCCGCTCAAGCACCCGGTCCATTGCCGGATCATTGGCATGCACCTCCCTGGCCTCCAGATAGGCCCGCGCCAACTGCAGCTGTTCCAGCGCATTGGGGGTTATCCGGTCCAGCACCTTCGCATCGCCGCGGTGGAGATCGTCGATTTCGGCTGGTGTCAGGCGGTCATTGACCTGCGCGACGAAGCGCTGGCGCGCCGCGTCAGAAGCCAGATCGACCTTACCGCCGGCCGCCTGTCGCAAGGCGGAGGCCAGTTGGGGCGCTGTCGCATCCAGATTGCGGCGTTCGGCATAGGCTTGGCGGGTGTCGGCCTCAACCTTGGCGATCCTCTCGATGATGCGGTCGCGGGAGGCGCCTGCAGCATGGAGCTGGTTGATCTCCCGGCCGACGGCGTCACGGATCTGCTCTTGTGGGGTCTCGAATCGGAAGCGCGCCATCTCGCGTACCTCCTCCGTGATCGGGCCGAGGCGGATCGACGGATCACGCTGCGCAAGATCCATATCGCCGGCATGGAGGGTCCGATGTGCAGCCCGAACGCCATTCGCCGGGGGCTGAATGACATCGGTGGCTTTTTCCCAGGCCATGGTCGCAATTTCGGCATGCTGGGGCGAGCGCTCGGCAAAGCGATCGAAGGCCGCTTTCGCCTCGGCCACCTGCTTTTCGCCATCACGCCGCGCCCGCGGGTCATCGGAATAGGGGTAGCTGAAATCCGTCCGCTGGAACTGTTTGACCAGCGCCCGGAATTCCTGACGCTCAGTGGGGCTGAATATGTCCGGCTCGCTACGCAGGGTTTCGTTGTCGGTCGAAACGCGGAGAGCGGAGGCTTCCGAAAGCCTTGCCCCCTCTTCCCTTTCCGGCCCTTCCCTCTCCACGTCCTCTACGGCGCGCAGAACGCGGGCCTCGGTCAGCACATCCCCCAGTTTGCCATGAACCGCCTCAAGCCTGTCCATCGCCTGATCGCGCTGAACAGTATCGCGCAGATCAAGTTGTTCCTCTTTCGCGATGGCCCGCAGGTCCTGCGCCAGCCACTGCTGCTCCAGTGCCGCATTGCCCGCACCCTCACGCATCCGGGCCAGAACAGCGTCGCTATCGAGTCCGGTCCCCTGCACCGCTTCGGTGACACGGGCTTTGAGACCTGGATCCTCGAGCTGGTCCCTGTGGGCCTCCACCAGGTTCGGCGCAGCATAGATCCCGTCCCGGGACGCCGGCTCATGCAATGTGTCGGAGCGGTCCCCCAAGGGCTGCAGATGCGAGACCTCGCGCAGCACATCGGTCAGTTTACGCTCGATCACCGGGCGCTCGGACGCAGGGGCGCGTTCGATCAGCCCTTCGATCTGGCGGATGTTCTGCGAAAACCGATCGATCAGTTGGTCAAAATCATGAACTTCATCACTCATATACAACACTCCGTCTGACTGGATACGATCACCCCGGGCAAGCACATCACCGGCCCGGGACAGGGCTTCCGCAACATCGTGGAAGTTCGAACGCGAGGCTTCGGCAGCGAGGCCGCGGTAGATCGCGGCATTGCGCGCCACCTCGGCAATGGCGTGGTCAAGGTCAGCCCCGGTTCGCAGTCGCTCGACCGGTGCCCTGCCCTCTTCCATGGCTTTGCGGATCTCGACGTCGCTAGCGGTACGGGTCAGCACACCCCGGTCCAGGCGGCGCGTGGCCTCGAGGCGCAACCCATGGCGCTCGGCCGCTTCGACCATGGCTTCGCGGAAGGCGTCGTAGTTGAAGTGATGATCCTTCCCGAGGAAGAACATCTCGCCGTCCTTGCTGCGACGGTTCAGCACGATATGGGCATGGGGGTGGGCGCGGTCTTCGTGGATCCCAGCGATATAGTCGAACTGCGCCCCGTCACCCTCGAAGAAGCGCTCGCAGATCTCGCGGGTAATCTCCTGCGCCTCGGAGGAACGTGTGCCGATAGGGAAGGCCATCAGGAGATGTGCGGTATGGCCCAGCTTCGGCGCATGCCGCTCGTTCCACTGGTTCTCGAAGCGCCGCGCCACCCGCTCGATCTCGCCAGGCGAGAGCAGCTTTTTGCCGTCATGCGTGCCGCGCGAGTCGAGGATGAAGCTCGACTTGGTGGTCAGGTAGGACAGCTGGGCGCGCAGCTGCGCCCCGGTGTGGCAGCCGCCTTGCCGGATCGCCTTGAAGATTGCCGGCGAATGGCCGCGGGCTGCCCGCACCATCTGCGCCCGTTTGCCAAGACCCCCTGAGGCCGAGCCAGAGACCTTGCTCCAGCCCCGGTCAAAGAGCGCCGGGTTGACCGCCCTCACGGCATCAGCGCGCGCCATCCCGAGCCTCCCGGATCAGAGGTGCCAGCGCCTTGTCCACCTCCAGCTTGAGGGTGGCCCGCCGGTTGCGGCTCATCTCCTGGACTTGGTCGGCGATGGTGAAGACCAGCCCGGCCAGAGCCCGGATCTCCGCTTTCTCCGACCCGGTCAGAACTGCCTGCTCACCCCGGACACGCCCCTCGTTCAGGCGCCGGGCGATCTGGTTGATGTTGTTGCCGACGCGGTTCATCGCCGCGCCAAGGCCGCGCAGTTGCTCTGCCATATCCTCATCCGGGGAGAGCAGATCGCTTGCGCAGGCCACAAGCCGGCGAAGGGCGTCAGAGCGGTGATCCAACCCGTGCCTGGAAAGAGCGGCATCGAAAGCCCGGAGGTCTCGCTCACTCACCCGCATGGTCAGGACGCGGGTCCTGCTTCCATTTGCTGAACGCGCCTGACGACCGTGGCTCAGCACATTGTAGACGGTCTTCTCGGACACCGCGAAACGCGCTGCCATTACGCCCACAGAAACGCCCATCGCCCTCTCACGGACGATCTCCTGACGTTCCTGATCGGTCAAACGGCGGGTCGGCGGCATCTGAAGTATACGCTCCTATTTCTTGCCAAGATCGTACAAGCCCGCCGACTCCCAGCACAAGCGGAGTCGGGCCTACGGGCTTGTACTCATTATGAAAAACCGGCCCAAAGGGGCGGTTTCCTGTTGTCTGCGGAATGCATCACGCCCCCTGCGATTTGCATCCCGTCCCATGCGAAACGCGCCACGCTCTCTGCGCTCTGGAGCATGTCTTCTGGCGTCTGCATCACGCTCTTTGCGTCCTGCATTCTGCGGAGTGGAAAGTGCCGGAAGGGGAATGGGATCTGTCTCACGGCTCCCGCGCCACGTCCTTTGGGAGATGCGCAATGCGTGCCGCTTCCTGCGATCTGCGCCTTGCGTCCCGCTTGACGCGTCCTAGCCGACGTCATACGACATAAAGGTGTTTTAGTTTACGATTAACTATTATTGCAGGTGCACCATGCCGAATGACTCCTTGCGGGTAATCGCCGCCATGGCCCGCAAAGGCGGGTCGGGCAAAACCACGCTGAGCCGCGCTCTGATCAGCGCCGCTGTAGCCGCCGGCCGACGCGTCACCCTCATGGACACGGACGGGACTGATGCGCTTGGTGCATGGTATGAACGGGCCGAGGGTGCCGGGTACAGTTCACCCCTGCTGACCCGCACAAGGGCGCTCAGCATTGCCGCCATCGAGCAGGAGATCGAGCGAGTCTATGCCGAGGATCTGGCCGATCTGATCTTCATCGACACTGCCGGTGTCGGGGCTGACTGGTCGGACAGCGTCGCGGTGCTGGCCGATCACATCGTCACCCCGGTGATGCTCTCGACGACGGATTTCAAGGTCGGCATCCAGACCGCAGACTGGTTTGCACATCTGCTCACCCGGGTGGACGACCCGAGCGCCCTGCCCCGCCATCATGTGGTTCTGAACATGGTGCCCGCGAAACCCACCAAGGCCGATGCGGAACTGATCGCACAGGCGGTCAACTGCTTTCCGGTCATCGAGACGGTTATGATGCACCGCAACGCCTTCAAGGACATGGATCGGCTCGGCCTTCTTCACGCAATTGCGTTTGCACGACAGAACGACCCCAACCCGCTGATGAAGCCCCATGTGCGCCCGCTTGTCGAGGCGCTGGAAGAAGCCACCGACATCTTGAACGCCGTCATCAGCGGCTGAGAATGACATGGTTCGAAAGCGCATCCCCCTCGTTACGCGGCCGGATCAGGCCTATGCGTTCAGTCTGCCCCAGCAGAACACGACGAACCCGCAGTGGGCGGGGGCCAGCGACCAACCGCCCAGAGTTGCCCAGGCCCGTGAGCCGGCGCAGCTGAACGCCAGCACTGCATCTGAAGGTCATGCGGCACAAGATGACGACAAAGCCTCAATCCAGATCGACGTTCGCGTGAACGCGTTGAAGCGCCAGGAACAAGAACTGGTTTCTTGTGGTATCGCCCCCCGACAGGTGATCCGGGCCGCCCTGAGGAAAGCGGTAAAGAGATGGGCGATCTCGGCATCATATACCCACCCCTCCAACGACAGGCGGGCGGGTCAGGCAAGTTGGACCGTCCGGACCAGTGTCGCTGTGCCCGCCGCCATCTTTGATCGGCTGCTTGCCGATCAGGACCCTCTGGGGGTCGACAGCCGGTGGTCATTGGTGCGGGGTCAACTGGAGCCGCTGGTCTGGGCGGAAATCGATGCTCTCCTCGCATCGCTCAGTGACGACTCCGACGGTGTCTGCTGACCCACGCTGGCACGGGCTATTCAGGCCCTGACGCTGGCTGGTTCAGGATCAGACCGCGCTTGGTAGCGATTGCCACTGCCTGTACCGAGTTCCGCGCCCCGAGCAGTTCCCTTATCCGCTCCAGGCGCTTCTTTATGGTCTCGGTGCTGACGCCCTGCCGATGCGCGACTTCCTTATAGGGCAAACCGTTCGCCAGATCAGAAAGGATAGCACGCTCCATCTCTGAAAGCGGTCTTGCCGCCTCGATAGAGGCGAGCAGCTGTTTGAATATGCCCTCAACCTCGTCCAGCTCACCGTCGGTCAGTTCCCGATCCTCGCGGGCGCAAAACAGGCAGCTGAGCGTGCCATATTCTTCAATGCGACTGCGAGAAATGCCGCAACCATAGTTGAGGCCATACTCGCGCGCGTGATCCATGATCAGAGTGCCAGCAGGCGAGAGCTTTTCGACCGGCACTTCACTCCATCTGATGCGACCTGAATGCGTCCTGGCCCAGAGATTGACCGGATCAAACATCGCATATTGCCGCTCAGTGTAAATCTCGACCCAACGCTCCGGATAGGTGGAGACATAATGCTCTGGCGTCAAACTGCGCACATGGATGACGATTGAATAACCCATCGGTGCAATTGCCCGCAGCCGGGCATCCAAATGGGCCATTTCCGGAACAATAGTCCAAACCATTACCCCTCCCGCACGAGAAAATGTGCAGTCCACAAACAGCGATACCAAAAAGGGTAACGGCATGGCCGCTCCCCGACCGTTGTGTCAGGTTGTGATGAAAGCGCGCGCAAATCAACCGTGAAGCGACTTTACGTAAAGGGTTCAGATCGCCAGCCAGCGAAGTTCTACGACAGTCAAGACGAGTATCATGAACGTGCAGACCAGTGACCATCGCGGCGGCTCATGCCGCACCAACCGTATCGAGGCCCGGCCAATCGCCCGGCTGCGCAACAAGGACGATGGCAGGATCATTGGCCTGGTCTACGAATGGAACACAGGCGAAACGCAGACGGCCTGGTTCGGCAAGGCCGAGCGCAGGTTCGTGACAGAAGAGTTGCGCTGAGGGCCATTGCTCGCTGGCAAGATGAAAGGCCCCGGCCTTTCGACCGGGGCCCTGGTTGGGGGGATTACTCCCCTCGGCGGCTGTTGGGGCGCGACCAGATGAGGCTCGAGCCCTCACCGTCCTCGTCGTCAAAGAGGTTGGCGTAGATCGGGTGCGCGAAGCTCGGATCGTCCAACTTCAGGCCCAGATAGTCCCGCCCCTCGTTCGAGCGCTTCGACCAGGCGGCGCCGATCTCCGCGCGGCCCACCAGGATCCGGTGCGAGGGTGCGTTCTCGCCCGAGGCCCGCAGGTCGGGGACGATGCGCACGCCTTTGGCCTGTACGCTCAGGGTGACGATTTCGCCGGTGTATTCGTTGCCGGTCTTCTTGAAGGTGCCGATGGTCGCCATTGTCTGTCTCCATTCTCTCGTGTTCGGGCCCGCTCCATTGCGGCCTCGATGGCGATCGACAGGCCGATGACGACGGCCGGCGCAGTCCCGTCCGGGACCCTGACAGCACAGGCAGGACTTTCTTGTCTTCCGCGAGGAATGGGCGAAGCCCAGGGGAAGAAAGTTCAACGACGCTGTTGCGCCGAGACGTCGAAGCGCGCTCCCGCGCGCTGATCTTCGGCCAGATCAGCCCATGACAGAGGACGCATGCGAGCGGTCCCGTCACCTCCAGAGAGACAGGAGACAGCGGCGATCCTGAAGGTACCGGCAGGAAGACCCGACAGGCAACCACCGGCGATGATCACCAAGACCACGAACATGTCAGTGCGCGCCCTTCCCCCTGACCTGCAGCCACGGGCACCGCACCGCATCAGACCGGATACTGGGCGGGCCACCTGATCGGCACCTGCCGCCCAAATGCTCGACCGGGAAAAGGGACAGGGCCGGAAGCGAGATCAGAGCGTGCCACTGGTCCGCGCAACTCACGACCAAGGTGGCCGGAAAGAGGGGAAGACTGATCCCTGCGCGCCCATGACGACGGGAAAATCCGACAACAATCCCGACGAAAGGCAAGAAGGCAGCGCCATGATCGCCACGAGGATTGATAACAGTTATCAAGCGTGGCATTGTGAAACCAGCAATAGCGGAGGCCGCGATGATCAGTGCCGATCTGGGAACACAGCTGGAGAGCTTTGTGACAAAGCTGGTCGAAACCGGCCGCTACAATTCCAAGAGCGAGGTCCTGCGCGAAGGCATCCGCCTGATCCAGGAGCGCGAAACGCGCCTTGCCGTTCTGGATCAGGCCCTCAGCCGGGGGCTTGCAGATGCTGATGCCGGGCGGTTCAAACCGGCCGGCGACGTCTTCGCGCGGCTTGAGGCCAAGTATCAGGCGATGGGCAAACCTGCGAAATGATCGTCGAGATCACCGCTGAGGCCGAAGCGGATCTGGAAGCCATCGGCGACTACATCGCACGCGACAATCCCGCACGCGCTATCAGCTTCGTGCGTGAACTCGGCCGAAGCTGCATGGAACTCGCCGAGTTCCCCGAGGCCTGGCCGATTGTCCCACGCTATGAGACGCAAAGCATCCGGCGCCGCGTTCATGGCCGCTACCTGATCTTCTACCAGATCCGCGGGGATCAGGTGACAGTGCTTCATGTCGTGAACGGCGCGATGGACGTTGACGCGATCCTGTTCCCGCAAGGCTGAGATCAGTGAACAGCGCCGCAGCATTTCTTGTACTTGCGCCCTGAACCGCAGCTGCACGCATCATTGCGACCGGGCTTCGATGCAGCTGAGGGCGCAGCAGTCAGATTGGCGGCCAGCGGCAGACCGGGCATGGATTTCGCCGTATGCGCCTTGGCGAAGGCGTTCAGATCCTCGACCATATCGGGGATTAGATCATGGGCCTCGCGCGACAGTTTCGTGGGTTTCCAGCCTTTCCCTTCGGCGAACCCGGTCGAGATACGCGAGAGTTTGCCTGCGAGATCCAGCGCCTTCTTCGCCCGCCGGTCCTTGCTGTCCTCAATCAGATCCCAGGCGTCAGGCCGCAGTCGCATCGCCGCGACGAAACCCATCATCCAGAACTCCCAGATGATGTCCCCGTTGCGCTGATCCTCGTCGAGGACAGGGAAATACACCCCCGGGATCATCAGCATTCCGGCAACGCGGTTGTAATGCGCCATGATGAGATCGAGAGCCGCCTGAAGCTCTTCGGCGCTGTCGAACTCCGGCGGGCCGCCAGTCCCCCAGACCTTGGCAAGCCAGACCGAGGGCGAAATCATTTCCGGACAGGTGATGAGACCCGCGCAAAAAACCATCGAATTCGGCAAGAATCATCGGATCATTATCTTCGGGAAGAGCCGAAAGCACCGCATCGAGGCGATCAAGGTCTTCATCGCTATGCCAAAGTGCAATCGTCATGCTGAGCCCCCTGTCGAGAAAATCATCCTGCCGTCTTTTACGACAATCCGATCACGGTGAAACAGGCAACGCGGCCGGAGAAAGCCGCTGTTGTTGCTGGCTCTCGATCTTTCCGCCCCGAAAAGCCTCTCCGGCAGAGGGCCGAACGTCGCGGACACGACAGAAGCCAACCTATTGAAATATTTTTATAAAGATCCATATCACACTCAGGCTCTGCCACGCGGTGCCGCCTGATGAAGGTTTCTCCATGAACAGGTCACGTCCCATGCCAGCGATCCTGCGCGCCGAACAGGCGCATGTTCCGCCCCGGCCCTGTTAGCCCCTGCCTTTCGGCGGGCGACAGGGACCGGGGAGGATGCCCTGTTTCAATGTCCCGCCAAAAGGATAGTCCCATGTATCGCAATCTCTTGCCCGCCCAGTGCCATGCCTGCGGCGAGGAAGTCCCACGCGCCGCAGCACACCGCTGCCCGATCTGCCTGAATCCGTTTTCGCGCATGCCTCTGGATCAGACGCGAACGCGCCCCAAACCAGAGATGCGCAGGCGGCCGATGCACCGAGACGGCGAATGATCTGGCCCGACATCCCTAAACATCAGATCGGAGCATTGCTGGCACTGCTGTTGTTCGCGCTTTTCGGCGAAGCCCTGCCTGCCATGGTCGAGGGTGGCGCGGCATGGTGGGAGCCGTTGCGCAACACCGCGTTTTCGGGCGTATTGTTCCTTGGCGCGCATCTTCTGCATGCCATTTCGTCCGCGCGCCTGACACGACGACGGAAGGGCCGACGCCCCGTGCCGAAAGTCGCGCTGGACCTGCTTCGCCTCGCCCTCTTTGCCGCAGCCACGCTGGCCAGCCTGTCGCTGTTCTTCCGCCAGGATCTGTCGGGGATCCTGACCGGCTCCGGCCTTCTGCTGGCGGTGCTGGGATTTGCCATTCGCAATGTGGTCGCCGACACATTCTCGGGCCTCGCGCTTGGGCTCGAGGCACCGTTCCGTATCGGCGACTGGGTTGCGATCGATGGGCTGGCGCAGGGGCGGGTTCAGGAGATCGGCTGGCGCAGCACAAGGCTGATTACCCGCGACAGCACCCATGTGATCCTGCCCAACAGCCAGATTTCCCGCCAGAGGATCACAAACTACAGCGCCCCTCGGCCAGAGTATCGCGACCATGCCGAACTGACGCTCCCGGCCACGCTTCCAGTCGCAGAGGCGCGGATACTGATAACGGAAGCGCTTGTCGGCGCGGAGACCATCGCCACCGGCAAATCGCCTGAAGTACAGGTGGCGATGTTCGCGCCTCAAGGCATCACCTATCGCGTGAAATACTGGGTTCCCCAGCATGACCGCGAGATGGCCTGCCGCAACGAGGTATTCAGCCGGATCGACGCCGCCCTGCGTGAGAAGGGCATAAGCCTGAAGCCATTGGTTGAGGGGACGGCATGACGAACCGCATCCCACCCACCATCCAACCAGATCGGAGGGCTGCGTCATGTCGAAAGCGGTAAACGCCCGTATCGACAAGTTGCTGTCCTCGATGGGCTATGGATCGCGCCGCGAGATCGGCGGGCTGGCGCAAGCGGGCAGCATCATATTGGACGGCGAGAAGGTCAATGACGTGACGCGGCGTATTACGGTCACGGCGGAGCTGCCCAGGCGCATGACCGTGGGCGGGGAACAGCTTGATCCCGTTGCAGGACTGGTGATCCTCCTGAACAAGCCCGCCGGTGTGACATGCTCGCACAGCGATGCCGGTCCACTGGTTTACGATCTGCTCCCGATCCGCTGGCAACGGCGGGATCCGGCGATTTCGACTGTCGGCAGGCTCGACAAGGAAACCTCTGGCCTGTTGCTGCTGACCGACGAAGGCCAGTTCCTGCACTACGTCTCCAGCCCGAAACGGAAGGTCAGTAAGACCTATCGCGCGACCCTTTCCCGCCCCCTGAATGGGGATGAGGTGGAGCTGTTCGCCTCTGGTACCCTGATGCTGAAGGGTGAGACGAAACCGCTGGACCCCGCAGTGCTGAAGGTCGTCTCACCGACCGAAGCATATCTGACGATTACCGAGGGACGATACCATCAGGTGCGCCGCATGTTTGCAGCCTGCGGGAACCATGTTGAGGCGCTACATCGCGAAAGATTGGGGCAATTACACTTGCCCGAGGATCTGACTGTCGGCGCATGGAGGCTGCTCGCGGGAGTAGAGCAGCAGTTGATCTTTCGATAGCGAAATGGATGCGAAATACTTGCTGCCTAGCGGGTATAGCGAGACCTGGACAAGGTTTATGGTTTCCACAGACCCGGTTCACGGTCGCCGCTGTTTCCAGCGGAATTTTCAAGAATCTGGCGCACCGTGCTGAGATTGTGGACAGGTTGGGGTCGCGCTTACCAGGCTGTGTGAAAACCCACTGGCGCGCCGCTACGAACGGCGCGCTTTTGAGGCTCAGCAATGATCGTCAGCCTGTCGACATCCGCAGACTCATGCCGCGGATCATGTTGTATGCTAGGACAGATAGCGCCATTTCCGCTTGGGTTCCCCGGATGCCTCGAGTGAGGAATCTGCCGCCCATCATCCTTTTGATGGTCCCAAAAGGATGCTCAACAGAGCAACGTCTTTGACGCATCAGCGTCGGATCTGCCTCGATCCGCGACCTCATCCTCTCCAGAGCATCCTCGTGCTTATGTCGAGTAACCCAGCGGACCTCAGACTGCGTGCAGCGTGACTTCAGATCGCAGCCGGAACAGTCCCGGGATTTGTAGTTGTATGAGTTCCGGCTGATCCCGCCCTTGCGCGCCAGCGGACGCCCGATCGGACAAATGTATTGATCCTTTTCCGCATCGTATAGGAACTCGGTACGCTCGTATAAGGTGCCGTCGCCACGACCGTTGAAGACTGGTCGCACGGGAACGCAGGCAATTATTCCGTCGGCCTCACAGGCTGCGGCATCATTTCCACTGGAATACCCGGTGTCTGCGATAACCATGAGTTCGGAACATTCGAGCAAATCACGTGTGGCTTTGGCGACCGGATAGAGCATGCGCTGGTCGTTCACTTCATCGGTCACGACGTGGTGAATGATGAAGCCGGTATCGGCGTCGACTGCGGTCTGAACATTGTAGGATGGTGGTTTTCCACCCCGACCGAACCCCATTGGTCGAGCGTCCGGCTCTCCGTCGACGACAAGGTTGCGGCCATCCTGCTCAAGATGTGCGTGCATCCGGCCCAGTTCAGCCCGGCGCTTCTCCAGTTCCGCGAGCGCTTTCATTGTCGCGTTGCCTTCGTCTCCTGGTTCGCCCAAGTCTGCGTTGTCCAAGTCGGCAAGGTACTTGGCCGCCTGCGCGTCGAGTTGCTCCGCTTCAGCGATGATGCGCTTTCGGTCCATGATACGGAGTGTGCTGGCTGCCGCGCGAAACTTGGATCCGTCAATCGCAATGAGGCGTGCAGAGAAAAGGCCCTGGTCACGGCAGAACAGTACGAAGGCGCGGCATGCCCCTACTATCGCGAGGCCGTTATCCCGTCTGAAGTCGGCGATGGTTTTGTGATCAGGGGCCAACCGCCGCATCAGCCAGAGGACCTCCAGGTTACGGTGACACTCACGTTCCAGTCGTCGCGACGACCGAACCTCATTCAGATATCCATACACATACAGCTTCAGCAGATCCCTGGGGTCATAGCCTGGCCTGCCCGTGTTAGCGGACCTCGCGCGCTCAAAGCCAAGCGCGACAAAATCAAGGCTATCGACAAAAGCATCGATTATGCGAACAGGCGCGTCAGTCGACACGTATTCCTCGACAGTCGCGGGGAAAAGGGTCGCCTGATACCTGCTGTCTGATGCAATGTACGCCATGGCTATCCCTGCTGCCGAATTAAGACAATTATACATTAATTTCAGAAGGATATCACGACAAAAGCGCGCCGATCATAGCGGCACGCCAGTGGGTTTTCACACAGCCTGTTACGCGCCACCCTTCGCCATGCGGTAGACCGGGATGCCCATCTTGCGGGCCTTGTCGGCGAGGTTCTCCTGGATGCCGGTGCCGGGGAAAATGATGACACCGATCGGCAGGCAATCGAGCATCTGGTCATTGCGTTTGAAGGGCGCGGCCTTGGCGTGCCTGGTCCAGTCCGGCTTGAAGGCGACCTGCGGCACCTTGCGGTTGCTGGCCCAGGTGGCGGCAATGCGCTCGGCGCCCTTCGGGCTGCCACCATGCATCAGGACCATATCCGGATGTTTGGCGTGAATCTGATCGAGACGGTCCCAGATCGTGCGGTGATCGGTGGTATCGCCGCCCGAGAAGGCAACTTTCGGCCCCGGCGGCACCAGCATCTCGGTCTCCGCGATCTTCTTTGCGGCGAGAAAATCGCGGCTGTCGATCATCGCTGCCGTCAGATGGCGGTGGTTGGTGCGTGATCCCGAACGCGGCGCCCAATGGGTGCCGGTCACGCGCAGGAAGATGTCGGCGGCGGTTTCGCGGAAGAGTTCCAGGCTCTCGCGGCGCTCGATGAGATTGCCGCCGATGCCGATCAGGCTCTCGAGTTGGACGGATTTGACCTCGCTGCCATCCTGTTCGCGCTGAAGGCGCTTCTGCGCCTGCTCGTTGTCATCCAGTTTGCGCTCGATCCGCTCGGCGGCGCGGTGGAAGGTATTGACTGTCGACCAGAGGATCTCGTCGAGGTCGAAATCGAGGCTGGTATCGGCCATGGTGGAGATAAGGGCGTCGAAGATGTCGGAGACCGCGGTCTGGATGGCCTGGTCTTCGGGGGTGGGCCGGGGATCTGCCTCGCCCTCGGCGGGACGATAGCCATAGAGCTGCATGTCCTCGATGATATGGCCGGTCGGGGAGATGGTGTGATCGGGCTCGAACTGATCCTGGGCATACATGGGATGCATCCTTCGGCTTGGACCGCGACCGTCGCGGCCTTCTGGCGACGACAAGCCCACGGGCGATCCGGCCGGGCAGCCCGCGCACCCGCGGGCCTTGATGGCAAAGCCCGGCTGATTTGCTTCGCGATGTAAAGGCGGGGCTTGCCCCGCCGACGGAAATCAGTCGGGCGCCGCCATTGCCGGGCCGGAGCGTTTGTGGGCCGCTCGCCCTCTGAGAAGGCCTCGGCGCGGTCCTCCTGCCGCAGGAGTTTGCTCCCTCTGTTTGCCCGGGCAGGAGCACGCCTGCCCGATCACCCTCCCCGTTCCCGGCGGATCAGCGAAGGGTCATGAAGCGGCTGACGTCCTCAGGGGCGAGTTGCCCCCGGACCTGCGCCCGCAGTGCCTCCAGACCCGGTTCCATGAGATCGTCGTTGAAATCTCCCAGCATGGGCGAGAGCGTAATGGCCTCGATCCCGACCTCGTGTGCCCGGGCGATCAGGCTGTCCCGCGCGCCGTCGCCGGCGGGATCATTGTCGCGGATGATATAGAGCCTGCGCAGATCTGCCGGGAACAGGATGGCTGCGAGATGTCCCGCCGAGAGAGCCGCGACCATCGGCATCTTTGGCAAGATCTGGCGCAGCGAGAGCACGGTCTCGATGCCCTCTCCTGCCGCCATGACATCTTGCGCCTGACCAAACCGAACCGCGTTGCCGAGCAAATCCCCCATCGCCTTGCGCGGGGACCCGAGAGGCGCTTTCCCGCTGCCATCGCGGGTGAGCCAGGTGCGGTGGACGCCGGTGAGCTTGCCTTCGCGGTCGGTGATCTTGCCGATCAGTGCGGGCCAGGTCTCGGTCGGACCCTCGCCTTCCGGACGGTAGTAGCAGTCGGGGTGGAAGCGAAGGCTGTCGGTGTCGCGCATATCCGTCAGGCCACGCTTGCGCAGATAGGTGCCGGCCAGCGTGCCCCGGATGGACCTCGACCTGCGCCAGAGCCGTTCTGCAGCGTCAGGTGATCCGGAAGGAGCTGGTACCGACTTGCGTTTCTTCGCCTCCGGTGCCGGTTCCAACTGTGGCAGGCTGAGGAAACGCCGGGCCTCCTCGGCCACATCGGCGAAGTCGCTGAGGCGAAGGGTTTCGCGGATCACATCGAGCAGATCGCCATGCTCCCCGCTCTGACCGTCAGTCCATTTACCAGCTGCGCCCTTGCCAGAGGCTGGACCGGTGAGGCGGACGAACATCGACCGCCCCGGTTCATTGCGCACATCACCAACCTGCCAATAGTTGCCCTGCTTGCGGCCATTTGAAAGGTAGTGCCGACACACCGCCTCGGCCTGTTGGCCGAGACGTCGCGACAGATCGGCGGCATCGATGCGAGCCATTACGCCGACTCCTGCCAAGAATAATCATACACACTTTTATTGCGCCGCGAGGCAAGTTGCCCTATCTTGAGCGCATGGACCTGGACTGGGACGAAGACAAACGCGCGCGCACTCTGCAGGAGCGGGGCCTCGACTTTGCCGATGTTGCCGCTGCGCGTTGGGACGATGCCCTGACCGCCGAGGATCTGCGGGAGGAATATGGCGAGCGCCGTTTCGTCAGCCTTGTCCCAATCCAGGACCGGCTTTGCGTGGTGGCCTGGTGCATGCGCGGCAAGGCGCTGCGGGTGATCAGCCTGCGCAAAGCCAACGCAAGGGAAAGGAAGCGCTATGAACAAGGATAGACCCCTGATCGACAGCGATGGCGAGGTCGACGATCTCGGTGACAGCTTCTTCGCCACAGCCCGGCGTGGACGCCCGGCATTGCTGCCGGGAGACAAGAAGGTTCGCATGAACCTGATGATCGACGCCGATATCGCCGCGAAGTTGAACGAGGTCGGCAATAAGAGCGCCTTCGTCACCGCGGCGCTGCGGAAAGCGCTGGCGGGATAAGTCATCATGCCGCCTCGCGCTCGGTGATACGGCTTATCGGATAGACCGCCAGCAGCTTGCCAAGGATGTCGGTGCCATTCGCACCCACCGGCACGAAGAAGCGCAGCTTCCAGGAGATAATCTCGCTGAAGAGCCCCCAGGCCCGAAGCCGCTCCCGCATCGCTTCCGAAAAGCCGGTCAGTTCGATCCGGTTCGCGCCCATTATGCGTGACCGGCGCAGTTGCAGGCCCTCGGCAAGATCGAGGACGGTCCGTCCGTCGAGCAATGCCGCATAGGCCTGCTCCGGCGTCAGGCTGGCCGCGCCGCTCGTGGTGGCGTTCGTGGCCCAGGCGGGCGAGACCCGGCGGCCGATGATCCGCTCGCCGTCATCGGTCTGCAGGCGATAGACGCGGGTCTCATCCTGCGGCAGGCGCTTCCAGACTGGCAGAAGCAGCCCCGAGACCACATGCAGCGTGGCATCTGAGAACTCCGGCACATCGGCAACCTCCGCGCGCCAGGCGGCCGCGAAGGTCTTCTTGTCGGTCTCAACCCAAAGCGTGTCACTCATCATCCTGATGGACATGCTGAAGGCTTCCATTGGCCGGATCAAGCGTACTCGGCGTTCGATCTCGCCATCGTCAAGCATGATCGAGCTGGTTGGCACCTGCACGGCTGCGCGACCGGAGCGGCTGTTGACCAACAGGACCGCGCGCGGGTCATCCAACTCGTCGAGCGCGGCATCAACCAGCAGCGGCGTATTGCGCCGTCGTTCGGTAATGGTCAGAAGGCGGGTCTCGGCCCCGGTGCCGGGATGGGTGTAGATCACCTGACGGTCGGTGACGGTGAAGCTCTCGGCCTTCAGCGTCTCGAGGCCCAGATCATAGATCCCGGCTGCCATTGCGCCCTCGACCTTCGCCTCCAGCAACTGCTCGAAAGCTGTGAAGAGGATGCCCTGCAATTCAATAGTCAGCGCCAGCAGCCGGTTCAGGAAGGTGGTGATCGGCGGCAGCTCATCCTTGATGCCGTTTGAATCCATCAGCTTCAGGCCGGTGGCGGATTCAAACCGCTCGAGCGAACACCCATCCACCTTGCCGCGCACCAGCAGGAGGTAGAGCTGGCGCAAGGCCGCCCGGGCATAGGGGCTTTCCAAATTGTCCTCGGGGCGGAACAGCCCCTGCCCGCCGGTCTGGCGCTGTCCGCGGGTGATGGCTCCGAGCGTGTCGAGGCGGCGCGCGATGGTGCTGAGGAAGCGCTTTTCGGCCTTCACATCGGTGGCAATCGGCCGGAACAGGGGCGGCTGCGCCTGGTTCGTGCGGTTCGTTCGCCCGAGACCCTGAATGGCGGTATCTGCCTTCCAACCCGGTTCCAGCAGGTAATGCACGCGCAGACGCTGGTTCCGCGCCGAGAGCTCGGCGTGATAGCTCCGCCCGGTGCCGCCCGCATCTGAGAAGACAAGAATGCGCTTACCGTCATCCATGAAGGCCTGAGTCTCGGCGAGGTTGGCCGAGGGTGCGCGGTTCTCGACCGCCAAACGCGCCGCCGGGCCTTCGCCCTTGCGAACGATCCGCCGCGAACGCCCCGTGACCTCCGCCACCGTGTCGGTGCCAAAATGCTGGATGATCTGATCGAGTGCCCCCGGCACCGGCGGCAGTCCAGCCAGATGTTCGATCATGGCATCGCGCCGGGAGACCGCCTCGCGGCTCTCGACGGGTTGGCCATCCCGAAACACGGGCCGCGAGCTGACGTTGCCCTCGCCATCGCTGAAGGGCTCATAGAGCTGCACCGGGAAGGAATGTTGCAGGTAGCTCATGACATAATATGCCGCGTCCGCGTTATGCAGAGCGCGGCGCTTCAACTCGTTGATATGCTGTTTCATTTTGGGATCTCCGCTTGGCATAATCATGATGCCTCTGCTCTCAACCGCAGAAGGACACCCCGATATGACCTCCCCCTCCAACTCTCACCCCGGCGGCACGACAGCCGCCGGAGCTGTTACCGGCCAAGCACTTGTTTCCGGTTATCTTGCGGATAATCCAAACTTGTCCGCAGGCGCCCTCAGCGCGGCCCGGCATTTTCTGAGGTGGGTCACAGATCGACAAATCAAGATCACCGAACTTGATGTGGCGACTATCGATCGTTTTGCGCGGCACCGCTGCCGGTGCGGCCGCTATAGCGCCGCGCAGTTGCGCGACCCGAGTTACATCACCGAGGCCCGGAGGTTTCTTCGCTATCTGGAAGACACCGGCCATGTGTCCATTCCGGACGAGGTTGCCCGGCTTGGCCCGCATTTGGCCGGCTTTTCAGCGAACCTTGTTGGCCAAGGCTACAGTAAGGTCACCTTCAGCTCCCGCATGAGCCAGGCGCGGCATTTTGCGGAATGGGCTCTGCAGCGACGTATCCCGGCCATCCATATCGATGACGATCTAATCGCGCAGTTTGCCCATCACGACTGCCAATGTGGGATCAAGACCAAACGCGGCAAGCGGGTCGAAGGCACCGGTACGAAGGATCGCTGCCGTGGTGCGCGTGCCTTCGTGGCTTTCCTCAGAGCAGAAGGATTGATCCCGGTGGCGAAGGCCACTGAAGTCTTAGCCGATCCACGCCTCGCTGATTTTGCCACTTGGATGCGCCGAGAGCGCGGTGCCACGTCCGAGACGATCCGGCGCTATCAGCAAGAGTTGGGCCGCTGGCTGATGAAGCTTGGATCGGAACCGCAGGCGTTCACCGCGACAGCCGTCCGCTTAATCGTTCTGGATCAAGGCGAGGACCGCTCCCGATCGTCAGTCCGCATGACGATAACAGTATTGCGCACATTTTTGCGTTTCATGATCGGCCAGGGACATTGTGCCCCGTCGCTGCTTCATGCAGTGCCGTCAGGGGTGCGACGCAGGCTTTCCGACGTCCCAAAGACGATCCCGGCTTCGACCATTGAAGAGATCGTCGCGTCCTGCGGCACAGGCACAGCCGTTGAGGTGCGGGACCGCGCCATCATCCTGCTTCTCGCGCGGATGGCCCTGCGGGCTGGCGATATCTGGAAACTCCGCCTCACCGACATCGACTGGCGCGCGAGCAGATTGCGATTGCACGGTAAAAGCCGACGCGGGATGTTCATGCCTTTGCCGCAGGACGTCGGCGACGCGCTGCTCGCCTATATCGAGAACGCACGCCCGATGGTTGCATCCGATCGGGTCTTCTTGCGCGTCCAAGCCCCTTTCACCCCCTTTCGCTCATCGGCAGAGATCGCCGGTATCGTCTCTCGCGTCCTATCCCGCGCCGGCCTCGTCGGTCTGCCGACCGGCGCGCATGTGTTTCGACATTCGCTGGCTTCGACTTGGCTGCGCAGTGGGGCGGAACTGGATCAGATCGGGGCCGCGCTGCGCCATGCTTCTCGCGACACAACCGCAATCTACGCCAAGGTCGATATCGACATGCTGGGATCTGTGGCCCAGCCTTGGCCGGGGTGCGCAGCATGATGCATCGTCATGTCGACCGCTACATCAACCTGCACCGCGCCCTCGGGAAGAGGTTTACCAAACACGAGAAGTCCTTGCGCGAGTTCGCCGCTTTTGCTGCTGACCGGTCTGATCTGCATGTAACCGCGGCACTAATCCTCGAGTGGGCGGGCAGCGCGGCTACGCCCAATTCAGCGAAAGACCGATATGATCAGGCTCGCGCCTTCGCGATGTTCCTGCATGCAGAGGACGTGCAGCATGAGGTTCCAGTCGCGGGATTATTCGGTCGGTCAAGACGCCGCCGACCCGCTCCCCACATTCTGTCGCAGGACCAGATCAATGGCATCCTGGCCGAGGCGCTGCAGGTTCCAGGACTGTCCCCAATCAGCCCTCATACCTATCACACGCTGTTCGGATTGCTGGCCTCAACAGGTCTGCGCATCTCAGAAGCATTGTCCCTGCGTTGCGATGACCTGACGGAAGACGGTCTGATGATCCGCAAGGGCAAATTCGGCAAGAGCCGCCAGGTTCCTCTTCATTCCTCGACCCGTGCAGCGTTGGAGCGCTATCTCGAGCGGCGGCGCATCGTCCGCGATGCTGGTCATGACCTTTTCGTGCTCGGGCACGGTCACGCACCGACGGCGACGAGGGCACACGTGGTCTTCGTTAGGATCGTGCGCAAACTGGGGTATCGTAGTCCGACAGGTCCAGGCCCCCGGCTACACGATTTGCGCCACACCTTCGCGGTCCGGTCCCTGGAGACCTGCGGGAACGATCCGAAGTCAGTTCTGCGGCACATGCGGGCACTGAGTACTTATCTCGGCCATGTCGATATCAACAATACCTATTGGTACCTCGAGGCCACGCCCGTATTGCTGCAAATCATCGCGACGCAGGCGGAAGAGACCTGGATCGGGGGTGCAGCATGACTCCGCTCGCGCCGGACCTGTCGGCTTTCCTGCAAAAGCACCTACCCGACGAGCGCGGAGCCAGCCGACATACAATCGCCGCCTATGCCCACGCGTTCACCCTTCTGCTGCGGTTTGCGGCCACACGCCTTCAGCGGCAGCCGTCAGACCTTGCGATAGAGGACCTCGACGTCGGGCTGATCAGGGCCTTCCTCGAGCATATCGAAGAGGGCCGCGCCAATTCCGCTCGGTCCCGCAATGCTCGGCTGGCAGCGATAAAAGCGTTTTTCCGCTTTCTTGAGCCACGGCGTCCTGCCTGCCTTGAGCAGGCGATGATGATCAGGGCGCTACCCGTGAAGCGCACGGATGCAAAGCTGATCGACTATCTGACGAAAGAGGAGGTGCGCGCATTGCTTGCCGCACCGGACGACCGAACGCCGACAGGGCTGCGCGACCGGGCAATGCTTCATCTGGCCTATGCCGCAGGTTTGCGGGCATCCGAACTGCTCGCCATCCGCATGGATGACTTTCCGCGGGGATCGTTCACCACGATCCGGGTACTCGGAAAGGGGCGTCGGGAACGTGTGCTGCCGCTCTGGAAGGAGACGCAAGTAGCCATACGCGCCTGGTTGTCGGTTCGTCCTGTTGATCTCGGGCCGGAACTGTTTCTGAACCGCGATGGCGACCCGATGACACGGGATGGTTTCGCCTACCGGCTCCGTCAACATGTTGCAGTGGCAAAACGTGTTGCCCCTTCGATTGCCGACAAGCACGTGACGCCGCATGTGCTGCGGCACAGCTGCGCCATGCACACGCTGCAGGCCACAGGCGATGTCCGCAAAGTCGCCCTTTGGCTGGGTCATGCAAGCCTCCAGACGACCGAGATGTATCTGCGCGCGGACCCGACTGAGAAGCTTGCCCTTCTCGACGCCCACCACGCCCCGCTGATCATGCCGGGTAAGTTTCGGCCGCCCTCGGACAAATTGATGGCGATCCTCGCTACCGCAACCGGCGCGAAGCCGCGATAGTGGATATTGAACGGTTCAGCGCTCCAGGCACACCATGCGAGCATCAGCCGCGCCCCCCAAGGTGGGGCGCGGCTATTCCATTACATAGCCGAGGGCGCGGTATCCAGTTCGACGCTTTGTGGCCATTCTGGCGAGAACAGGGACGGCACTGTCGACGTAATCCACGACCAGCACATCCTTCTTGCCGTCATGCTGTCGGTGTAGACGGCCAACATACTGCGCCAGCGTGCCCTTCCACGCGATCGGCATCGTCAGGAACAAGGTGTCGAGCCGAGGGTCGTCAAAGCCCTCCCCAATGTAGCGTCCCGTTGCCAGGATCAACCGCTCCTCGTCATCGGGGACATTCAGTGCGGCGGCGGCAGATTTCCGGTCCTTCGCCGACATGCCACCCCGCAGCACGACCAGGTTCTTCGCAAATTTCGAGAACCGCTGGTGCAGATAATCCAGATGGTCTTTGCGTTCAGTCAAAACGATCGGGGAGCGCTTCGCCTCGAGCGATTTCAGCACGTCATCAAAGATCTGATCGTTCCGACCAGCGTCGTCTGCCAGCGCGGCGTAGATCGCGGGCATCGACGGTCGTTCGGCCATCGCCAGCACTTCAGGCAGTTTGAATCGTGTGTGACGCTCGCGTGCCCGATGACGAATGCCGCTCTCAGCAGCCTGTGATCTGGCATGCACCTGATGCCGGACGGGACCGCATTGCATGAAGATAATGGGATGATGCCCATCTTTTCGGGCGACGGTCGCAGACAGGCCGACAACATATCGCGCCTTCGACCTCCGCGCGACGAGTTCAAAACTTGCGGCGGACAGGTGGTGGCATTCGTCAACGATGAGCTGACCATAATCTGCCACGATGTCGTCGACTTCGCCGTTTCTGACCAGGCTCTGGATCAGCGCCACGTCGACCACGCCAGTCGGTTTCCGCTTTCCGCCGCCAATTGCACCGATCTGCTTGGGGTCGATTTGGAGGAAGGTCTTCAGCCGCTCGACCCACTGGTCGAGAAGTTCCCGACGGTGCACCAGAACCAGCGTGTTTCGGGCACGATGCCTGATCAGGGCGGAAGCGACAACGGTTTTGCCGAAGGCCGTGGTCGCGGCCAACACGCCAGTATCGTGCGCGGTGAGGGCATCGAAGGCGCGCTGTTGCTGCGGCCGAAGCTCGCCAAGGAACCGGACCGTCTCGGGCAGCGGGGCTCCCTCGCTACGCTGGTCGTCCACCGCCAACTTTGCGCCGTGCTCAGCGAGGACTTCGACCGCTTCATCAAAGCAGCCCCGAGGCAATGCGATATGTTGTGGATGCAGTTCGGCGCAGGAGACCACGCGAGGCTTTCCGAATGTGGGCAGCCGCATCGCCTGTGCCCGATAGAACTCGGGGTTCTGGAACGCTGCGACGCGTACTAATTGGGCAATCATCGCAGAGGGCAGCCCGGTCCGGTCGATGTAGATCTGATCGGCTACGGTCACCTTGACGGTGCTCGGGATTGCCACATCCTCAGGTTTCGCCTTCGGGCGGCGCGACGGTGACATTTTCCAGGGCTCGTCAGCATTTTCATCATCAACCGGCATCCGGATAGCCAGCACCTGACCAGATACCTCTGCGGCTGCAACAATGCTGGTTACCGCCTCCGCCGACATTCTCGGCAGCGTCGACAGAAACGCCCATTGGTCGTCGTACGGCTGGAGATCCGAATCGAGGAAGACGCTGTTGCCGGCCTTCCGCGCGCTGTGCTGCAGCGGCAGGGCGATCAGGTTTCCGAAGCCGCCAATGGGCATCGTGTCCTGGTTCGGGAAGAGGCGGTCATAGGAAGCAAATCCGATCTCCGGCCGCTTCTCCATCGTCTCGGTGATCAGCGCCGATCCGAGTTGCCGGGCAACCCGTGCCGACACCGGTTCGGCGAAGAAGACCCAGACATGGGCGCCATTGCCCGATCGAGATCGCTCCAGAGCGGCAGGCACACCCTTCGCCCGACAAGTTTCAAGGAGGGCACCGGCGTCCTCTGCCCAGGTCGCCTTGTCAAAATCTGCGGCAAGGAACCAACAGGTGTCGTCCCGCAACAACGGGTAAACGCCCGCCACGAAGTCCGGTGAAGGGCCGTCGCCTCCCCGTAGGTGCCGTTCAATGACACTGGCGTCGGGAGGAATGAACCGCTGATGCTTGCAGTCCCCGCATTTGACGGTTGGCTTTCCGCATATGCCCTTCACCCATTCATTGAAACAGGCGGGCGAATACCCCGCGCGCCCGGTCTTGCGGTTTTCCCATCGCACCGGGAACACCTCCGGGCGGCCAGCAAACAGGTTGCGGAACAGTTCTACCTTTTCGCCCGACGTCGACATGTTTGTGACGGGGGCATTTTCGAATGAAGGACGTTTGGCTTGGGCCGCTGTTTCTGCGGCCTGTCGGGCCTCCAGCGCCGAAAGTTCCTGCAGAAGCTGACGTTGCTCTACCTCCAGATCGGTCAGTCGCGCCCGAACGCGCGCCAATTCTGCTGCCGTGCTGCTCTTATCTACCACCTGTGATTTCCGTCGATTTGTCCCCTCCCCACGACCTTAACGGTCAAACGGTCACGCTGTAAGTGCGCCTCCGCGACCGGCGGCTGTCGTGCCGCCGGGGTGAGAGTTGGAGGGGGAGGTCATATCGGGGTGTCCTTCTGCGGTTGAGAGCAGAGGCATCATGATTATGCCAAGCGGAGATCCCAAAATGAAACAGCATATCAACGAGTTGAAGCGCCGCGCTCTGCATAACGCGGACGCGGCATATTATGTCGGCTCGTATTTGCAGCATTCCTTCCCGGTGCAGCTCTATGAACCCTTCACAGATGGCGAGGGGAACCTCTCGTCACGCCCCGTCTTCCGCGATGGTCAGCCGGTGGAATGCCGCGAAGCCGTGGCGCGGCGCGACGAGATGCTGGAGCAGCTTGGTTCGCTTCCGCCTGTCCCCGGTGCGCTCGACCAGATCGTGCAGCGTTTCGGCACGGATATGGTCGCCGAAGTCACAGGCCGTTCGCGCCGGATCGTGCGCAAGGGCGATGGGGCATTGGCACGTCTTGCGGTCGAGAACCGTGCGCCTTCTGCCAACCTTGCCGAGACGTCGGCCTTCATGGATGACCAGAAGCGCATTCTGGTCTTCTCGGATGCCGGTGGCACGGGACGCAGCTATCACGCCGAACTCTCTGCGCGAAACCAGCGGCTGCGGGTGCATTACCTGCTGGAACCGGGCTGGAAGGCCGATGCCGCCATCCAAGGGCTGGGCCGTACCAACCGGACCAATCAGGCGCAGCCGCCGCTGTTCCGACCCATCGCCACCGATGTCAAAGCCGAGAAGCGCTTCCTCTCGACTATCGCCCGCCGCCTCGACACCCTGGGCGCGATCACCCGCGGCCAGCGTCAGACCGGCGGTCAGGGGCTGTTCCGTCCCGAGGACAATCTGGAATCCGCCTATGCCCGCGACGCGTTGCGCCAGCTCTATCTGCTGATCGTGCGCGGCAAGGTCGAGGGGTGCTCGCTCGAACGGTTTGAATCCGCCACCGGGCTGAGTCTGATGGACAGCAACGGTGTGAAGGATGAACTGCCGCCGATCACCACCTTCCTCAACCGCCTGCTGGCGCTGACCATCGAGTTGCAGGGCATCCTGTTCTCGGCCTTCGAGCAGCTTCTGCAGGCGCGGATCGACGGGGCGATTGCATCGGGCACCTATGACATGGGGCTGGAAACGCTGAAGGCCGAAAGCTTCATCGTCACCGACAGGCAGGTGATCCACACCCATCCGGGGACTGGCGCGGAAACGCGGCTTCTGACGCTCACCGAGCGCAAGCGCAATCAGCCCTTCACGCTCGATGCGGCCCTGGCGGAACTGGATGATCCGCGTGCCAAACTGCTCATCAACGAGCGATCCGGTCGTGCCGCTGTGCAGATGCCGACCACCAGCGTCATGCTGGATGATGGCGAGATCGAACGGCGCGTGCGGCTGATCCGGCCGATGGAGGCGATGAGCATTCCGGTGCGGGCGATGGGCGAGACCCATTGGCTTGAGGCCGACCGTGCCGCCTTCACCGTGGCCTGGAAGGAGGAACTGGCCGAAGTGCCGGAGTTCACCGACAGCATCCTGCATATGGTGACAGGCTTGCTTCTGCCGATCTGGAAACGCCTGCCGCAGGAATCCTCCCGCGTCTATCGCCTCCAGACCGACGAGGGCGAACGCATCATCGGTCGCCGGGTCTCGCCGGCCTGGGCTGCCAATGCGCGTCACTGCGCATCCGACAGGTCAGAACCGGCAGATCACGCGAATGTTCCAAAGCGCGGCCTGAGGAGCGGGAACAGACTGGCCTCAGGTTAGTTCAGCAGCCGAAAGCAATAGGAGGACGTTATGTCGACAGCTGCAGAACTGGAGCGCAGGCTCTGGAGCGCATTGCGCTCGGATCGTGTGTTGATGCTGGGCCTTGCGGGCAAGGATGATGGCCATACACGCCCCATGACCGCAATCGTTGAGGATGGGGACCGGGGGCCGATCTGGTTTTTCACCAGCACAGATAACGAGATCGTCACTTCTGGTGGGGGCCGTGCCGTCGCGGCCTTCGTCTCGAAAGGCCATGATCTGTTCGCCACAATCCACGGCCGACTTACCATCGACACCGATCCGGCGACTGTTGAACGGCATTGGAACAGCATGGTCGCCGCGTGGTTCGATGGCCAGAGCGACCCGAAGTTGCGCCTGTTGCGTCTGGATCCGGAAGGCGCGCAAATATGGGAGAACGCGTCGTCCATCCTGGCAGGTGTCAAGGCACTTTTGGGAGCAGATCCGAAGGAGGACTATAAGAATAAGGTGGCAGCAGTTCCCTTACGATGATGTGGCAGACACTTTTTTGAAGAGAAAGGCCCACCCTTTGCCCATGTGTCGGACAAAGGGTATAACTCTGCACGTCCGCACCTGGCGCAGTTCCGCGATCCGCTTCTGCATTGCCAGGTGTCTGATCGGGGCTGGTCAAGCGCGTGAACGATACCCTGCTGAATACGGATCCGGCGCGCAGACTATCAAGTGTCATTGGCAACGCATTCCGTGCGGGCAGACTTGCAGTGACCAGCCGACAGGCGGCCTTTAGCTGTCGCCCGGCTTGGGAGCGCAGCTTTCCAGAGACGTTCAATCGTGCTTTTCGCAGCGAAATCGCCAAAGGAGATACTGGCAATCAGGAAATGCCGATTGGCATCCGTCAACCGCAGCTTTCACTCCGCCCTGACGAAGCGTGCCAGCTTGCCGAGTGTCTGAAGACCAAGCTCCACTGCACCAAAACCTTTGGCGTTCTGAAACTCGGCTGACGTGCTGAAGACCATACCCAGTGTCACCTTTGTCGCGCCGTTCACCTCCTCGAACGAGGCCCAGGCATCGGCATGCTTCGGCCCGTTCTCGCCCCAGAGCAGCGCGTAGCTGATCCGGTCTTCGGCAAGGACCTCGCGGTAAAGGTGATGGTTCGGGAAGACCGTGCCATCCGGCGCGATCATGTCGAACACCCATTCACCTCCGGTCCGCAGGTCGATCCTTTTGGTACGGCAGGAGAACCCATCCGGCCCCCACCATTGCGGCAGGGTTTCCGGGTTCATCCAGGTGCCCCAGACCAGTTTTCGCGGTGCTCTGATCTCGCGCTGCAGCAGCATGGTCCGGGCAGCCACGCCCGCCAGATTGTCCAGCCCCGCAGCAAAGCCCTGCCGGTAGCCTGCCGCCATATCCTGGCCCAGAGAAGAGAGCTGCACCGTCACCACCAGCCGGCTGTCCTCACCTGCGCTCTCGAAATCCGCTGTCACCAGCGCTGCTGATTGCGTCACGCCTTCGGACGATATCACCTCGTAATTCACGCTGCGCAGAGCTGGCTGCAATTCCAGCCAGCCGGCTTCGCAGCGGAAGTCGGGCTGCCCCTCCACCTTGCAAAGTGAGATCTCGCGCCCGCCGACCCTGGTATCGGCTGCCAGAAACTCCAGGGTAACCGAGGGGGCCGGCGCTGCCCAGACCGCCCGGGCGGCAGGCGCTGTCCAGGCCTGCCAGAGGGTGGCGACCGGGGCCGCCACCTGACGCTCGAACCGGAGCGTGGCAAATCGTTCGCTCATCTCATCAGACCCTTCGCATAGGTCTCAAGCTGCGTCACCACTGTACCCCAGCCGTCGAAAAAGCCCATATCTTCATGCGCCTTGCGGGTGTCGGCGTTGCGATGGCGGGCGATAGCCGTATAGGTAGTGCCGCCCCCGGGCGCATCCGTGAGCAGCAGGATCGCGGTCATGAACGGCTCGGGGACGGGTTTCCAGCCTTCGGTATAGGTATCGGTGAAGACCAGCTTCTCGCTTGGCACCACCTCGAGATAGACACCGTTATTGTCCATCACATTGCCGTCGACGTCGACGCGCGTGTTGAACCGCCCGCCGACCCGCAGGTCGATATCCACCGCCGTCACCTTATGCGGCGCGGGGATGAAGAAATGCGGGATATGTTCCGCCTGGGTCCAGCATTCCCAGATCAGCCGTCGGGGCACGGCCAGCGTGCGGGTGAAGCTCAGGTCTGTGCCCGGATCGAGGTCAGGTGTCATGTCTCACGCTCCTTCATCAACTTCATCACATAAACGTCCAGCCGGTCGAGCCGGCCTTCCCAGAGATCCCGCTGTTCATCGAGCCAGGTCTGCATTGGGGCCAGCGCGTCGGGCTGAATGGCGCAGGACCGCACCCGTCCGGACTTCGATGTGACTATCAGACCCGCATCTTCCAGCACCGAAAGATGCCGCATCACTGTCGGCAAGCTCAGTCCGGTTGGGTTGGCCAACTCCTTCACCGGTGCAGAGCCCTCAGCCAGCTGAGTCAAAATTGAGCGGCGGGTCGGATCGGCGAGCGCATGAAAGAGCCGCGAAAGATCGAGATCATGCTTAGTCATACTACTAACTATATTCCGTTCCGTCTTCGCGACAAGAGGAAAGTTAGCAGTATAGCTAAGTATTATTGAGACCCGCCACGGTGACCCGATAAGTGAGAGGGTTTAGAAAGCTTCGCAGCTGCTGCTGTCAGACAATTTCCAGCCAGAGCAGCGAGTCGCCCTTCGTGTAGATGAATGCGGCCTTGTTTGCGTCCGACCGCAAATCTCTTATGCAGAAAGGTTTTTTTTGCCGCGCCAGTCTGCTTTATTCAGAGTTAAGAATTTCGGGCAGCGCCCCACGCAACTATCTTTATCCAAGCTGGGCTCCCACAAGGCAGGATCTGCAACGATACTATTCTGCAGGTTCAAATCAGGTATGCTGTTCCGTGATTGGCCAGGGGACGAGCGGAAAGGATACCATACACGCCTTTGCAACTACACCATCCTGCGCGCCCTGAACCAGGCCACCTCATCACGGATAGTCTCGGTAATCGGACGGAAGGTCACGCCCAGTTCATCGCGTGACTTCGCCGGATCGAAGCGCGTGCGCTCCGCCTCGGCGCGCATGGTGCGCACGGTGGCGAGGCTCAGCAGCGCCGGGCGTCTGGTGATGCGCGCCACCACCTCCTGCAAGACCGCAATCGGCCAGAGCACCGCCACCGGGATCTGGCGTTTCGGTGCGGGCGTGCCGGTGACCTCGGCATAGATCTTCACCAGGTCGGGCATGGCGATGTGATGACCGGCTGCGAGGTAATGCTCCCCCCGCCGCCCCTTTTCGGCGGCTGCGACCAGCGCGAAGGCCACATCCCGGGCATCGACAAAGGCGAAGGTTCCGGGCGGAGTGCCGGGCAGCACGCGCTTCAGGTAGTCCAGCGTGAACTGGCCCGCCGCCGTCGGCCCCAGATCGCCCGGCCCGTGCATCCAGCCCGGCATCACAAAGGCCGCGAACATCTCGGGGTGGTCCCGCAGAAACGCCTGCACCACCGCATCCGACTGCATCTTGCTGCGGTAGTAATCGTCGGCATCGCGCGGATCGCGCGTCATGCTCTCGTCGATCAGCGCGCCGCGCGGGCCGTTCACCACGGCAATCGAGCTGGTATGGATGAACCGCCGCACACCCCCCGCATGGGCCGCCGCGATCAGCCCGGCGGTCGCATCGACGTTGATCCGCTTCAGCATCGCCCAATGCTTGCCGCCGCCATAGCTCTCACGGAAATAGGCAGCGGTGTGGAAGACCACATCGCAACCGGCCAGCGCCAGGGCAAAGCCCGCGACATCCTGCATATCGCCCTCAATGATCTCCAGCCCCGGGATCTGCCCGAACTGCGATTCGGCCTTGGTGCGCGACCTTGCAAGGGCGCGCACCGCCACGCCGCGCTCCAGCAAAAGCCGCACGAGGTTATTGCCAAGAAGTCCGGTCGCGCCGGTGACGAATGCCGTTTGCATCAGGGGTCCTGTCCGGCGCGGAATGCGCCCTGTCGACCCTGACATAGCGGCACGGGGCTTCGCGCAGAACGCATGCCATGGCAAAACGGGTTTGCGATGGCGCAAAGCAAAGGGGCGGCAAAATGAACTGGGATGACCTGCGCCTGCTGCTGGCGGTGGCGCGACGCGGCAGCTTTCTGCGCGCGGGCGAGGCGCTTGGCATGGCGGCCTCGACGCTTTCGCGCCGGATCACCCAGTTGGAGACCGGGATCGGCGCGGCGCTGGTTGAACGCGGTGCCGATGGCACCAGGCTGACGGCACGAGGCGCCGCGCTGGTTCAGGCCGCACAGGATTTTGAAGCCGCACTGACCCCGAAGCCAGAAACCACCGGCCTTTCCGGCCGTGTCAGGGTGACGGCGGGCGAGGGTTTTGTCGGGCCGGTCACTGATGCCGCGAGCGCATTCACCCGCCAGCATCCCGGCTGCACGGTGGATTTCACGGTGACGCCGGATCTGGTGAAGATCTCGCAAGGGGCATCAGATATCGCCATCCGCACCCTGCATCAGGGAGAGCCATCGCTGATCTATCAACGGCTGCCCGATGTGGGTTTCGGCATCTTTGCCGCGAGCAATCTGGCATTACAGCCCGATGCTGCGCCTGAGACCATCCCGATGATCGGGCTGCTGCCCCCGATGGATCAGCTGCCGCATATGAAGGCCGCGCTGGCGGCGGGGTTCATCAATACCCGCATCCGGGTCTCGTCCTTTGCCGCACAACTGGCGGCGGTCAGGCAAGGTCATGGCGCGGCAGTGATCCCAGGCGCGTTGGCGACCGGACTGGCTGAACCCTTCCCGGAGGTAATTTTGCCGGGGCTGGAGGTGTTTCTGGTGACCAGACCCCAGGGTCTGCGCCAGCCGCAGATCCGCGCATTTGTCGAGTTGCTGAAACATCGGTTCGCCCCGCCTCAAGACCTGCGTGATAACCGAGGTACAATCTGACGAGCTATGAAACCGAAGGCCGTGCGGTTAAGATCCGGTCCAATTTGCGTGTCGCCCATTCAAGCCGCGACAGAGCAGTTTGCATAGTGTTATCGGATACAGACTGTCCGGCATGAATGTTCCTGAAGGTTCCTTTGATGCCAGAGGAGCGTCATGAATTGCTTCGGCCCGCCCGCCAGCCAGGAAGGGCGGGTCAGGCAAACGCTGTCACCAGATGTGATCGGTTACGACTCTGTCACCAGAGTATTGGCGACGGCGCCGCCCGAGGCCGTGACCTCAAAAGCGTAGGCCGGATGCCGAACATGTCCGCCCATTGAGCAGACCTGCCACCAGAAGCTACGCACAATGGCAGATCGCAGCGATTGGCTCGCTGGCGTCGAGGAAATGGTGAACCTTGGCCAGAAGTCCGCGTTGAGACGCAGACTCTCTGGCCGCCACCAGCAGGGCACGGTCGCCCAGATGCTATGGGAATACCACGCAGAATGCGGACAGCTGCAGGAGTGAAGCCGCACCTGCCCGATATTGTCACCGGGCATCATTCAGGGTTTTGAACCCATAGGACCGTCAGGTTATGACGTGCCCCATCGCGTGTTTCCCAACTGAAATGTGCGCCGTTGCGAAGACCGATAAGCGCGATACCGATTGGCGTTGCAACTGAGACTTTCCCCGTCGAAATGTCGGCCTGTTTAGGCACAACCAGCGTGATGAGCTGATCTTTTCCGGTTGTGTCATCGCGGAATCGCACATGGCTGCCGAGACCAATCGCGTCAGTTGGAACTTCCTTCGCCGGAAGGGTTTTTGCTCTGGCGAGTTCATCGAAGAAATGAGCAGCCAGCGCCTGGTTGCGGTGCTCGAGGCCTTCGGCCAGCTTTTCGAGGATCGGCATCGTCTCTTCGGAGATCACGATATCGGGCGGAGGCATCTGTTCGGACATGTAAAGGCTCCTCTTTGGGCCATGAGATAACGCGGTTCATGCGTTCTTGTTCGGGGATGATATGAGGAAGCGGAAACAACCTTCGCCCTTTTGGGGCGCTTTCCCATGAGCCTGTCAGCAGGCCGGGCGCAGAGATCGTTTCTTGCTCATGCGGGTCAAGCTGGGGTCTTGCTGGGCGGAAGTCAAGAAACCGCAAGTTTGAGGCCAACGGGCGGGGGCCGCGTCGGCCTGCTCTGTCGTGACCTGCCCTAAGGATTGTGTGGACAGTGTTGCCTGTGCGCCCCTAGGCTGATCCGATTTTGTTCGGTATCTCGCGGTGATCCATGGCTGAACGCCTGTTTTCGGCAAACGAGGAATTCTTTGGTGCCGATGACACCATAAGGGATGTCCGGGCGGCCATTCTCTCGGTGGATTGGGGAAGAACTGCGGCGGGGCCTGTGGGGGCATGGCCGCTGGCCTTGCGTTATACGGTCAGAACGATGCTCTATGCTGCCTCGCCGATGGCGGTCCTGATCGGCCGGGAGGGCGTTGTCGTCTGCAATGATGCCGCGCGCGAGATCTTCGGGGATGCCTGGGCGCAGGCGCAGGGCAGGCCGGTCTTCGAGTCCCTCCCGATCGCGCGAAAATTCTATCGCGACAAGATCGACGACGCCTTTCGCGGCAAAAGCCACAGGCTGAAGGACCAGCCGATCAGGCTGATCCGTGACGGTGTGGCGACCACCTGCTGGTTCAATCTGGGGCTTTCGCCGATCATCGGCGACGATGGTGAGATCTTCGGCACTTTGATGGCCGCGAGCGAAACTACCATCCATATCCGCACAAAGCGCGCGTTGACCCTTGCGCAGGAACGCGTGGAGGTCGCGCTTGAAGCGGGTGGGATTGTCGGGACATGGGATTTCGACGTCCGAACCCGCAAGATGATCATCGACGGCGCCCTTGCTGAACAATATGGCATTCCCTCCGCCGAGGCGCGGTCAGGGATCGTCATTGAGACCCTGTTCGAAAACCTGCATGAAGAGGACAGGGGCCGGGTTCTGGCGGCGGTCGATGAGGCCGTGGCGAGTGGAGCGAACTTCCACAGCCGCTTCCGCACCATCACTCCCGATGGCCTGTTGCATTGGTATGTCGCCTCCGGCCGCCCGATCCTCGACGAGGAGGGCCGCATATCGGGTTTCGCCGGGATTGTCATCGACACCACAAACCAGTCCGAGGTCACAGCGGCGCTGGAGGCCAGTAACCTGCGCTTCGATACGCTGGTCGAGGCGATCCCGCAGATCGTCTGGAGCACGGATCGTCACGGCAATCATGACTTCTTCAACCGGCGCTGGTCGGATTTCACCGGGATCGAACCGGATGAGATCACGCCGACACTCTGGACCGAGCTGGTCCATCCCGAAGACCAGGACAGGGTTCAGCGCGCCTGGAAGGAATGTCTGAAGACCGGCAGGCCTTACGATATAGACTATCGTTTCCGGCACCAGCGCGACGGCTATCGCTGGCTGCGCGTCATCGCTCTGCCCATGCGGGATGCGCAGGAAAGGATCACCCGTTGGTATGGCACCTCGACCGATATCGAAGATGCCAAGCTGCTGGAGACGGAGCGTGACCTGATCAATCGTGAACTCGATCACCGGATCGGCAATCTCTTCGCGCTGGTGAACGGGCTGATCAGCCTCTCTGCGCGGGATCAGCCGGGGTCGGAGCCTTTCGTGCATGATATCAGAGAGCGTCTTGGCACGCTTCACAATGCGCACCGTCTGATAAAGGCGGCGGGAAGGGACGGGGCCATTCCCTTCCGACAGGTGTTGGAGGACATTCTTGCCCCCTATGCGCAAAACGGTGAGAGCAGGGGGGTGATCACAGGAGACAGGCTTCAGATCCGCGCGGACTCGGTCTCCTCCTTTGCCCTCATCTTCCACGAGCTCGCAACGAATTCGGCGAAATACGGCGCAATGGCCTTGCCGGGTGGCAAGCTCTTCATCGCGCTGCGTCTGGACGCCGCCGGGGTAAGCGTCGAATGGCGCGAGGAGGGCTCGCGCGCGCGAGACGGGGGGGCAGGCGAGGCGCCCGATAAGCACGGTTTCGGCTCGAAACTCTTAAGCGCGGTTGTCGAGGGACAGTTTCGCGGCACGTTCGAGCGGCTGCTCACCCCGGAGGGCATGAGCCTTACGCTTAGATTGCCGCGGGATCTGTTCGACCTGGACGCTTCCTGGCCGGTATCACTGTAACGCGGGAAAGCCTGCTTCATCTGCTTCTTCGGTCCATACCCTGAACATGGTCAGTTGGTGCGGCCCGAAGGAATGGATCAGGGGAATATCGGTCGCATCCCGTCCGCGCGCGATCACGACACGACCGATACGTGGCTCATTGTGGCGGGCGTCGAGGGTGAACCAGCGGTCCTCCAGCCAGACCTCGCACCAGGCGTTGAAATCCATTGGTGCCGGGTTCGGGGCCACACCGATATCGCCGAGGTAACCATTGGCATAGCGGGCCGGGATGTTCATGCAGCGGCAGAGTGTGATCGCGAGATGGGCAAAATCACGGCACACGCCGACCCTTTCCCGCCAGGCCTCTGCTGCGGTGCGGGTCGCCCGCGCATGCTCATACCCGAAGGTGAGGTGGCTGTTCACATAGTCGAAAATCGCCCGTACCCGCGTCCAGCCTGATGCCACATTGCCAAAGAGCTCCCAGGCCTGCGCCATCATGAGATCGGTTTCGCAGTAGCGGCTGGCGAGCAGATAACCGAGAGCCTCGTCCGGTAAATCGCTGACGGAGCATTCTCGCGCCGTCTCGTCCCATTGATCGGGCCGGCCTTCCACCTCGACCAGACTGTCACGCGAGAGGCGCGTCGCACCGGCACGCGCAGTCAGACGCAGGCAGGAATTGCCATAGGGGTCGATATATGTCCGGTTGGGGACTGAAGGCTCGATCTGCAGCCCGCTGGTCCGAACTATTTTTCCAGCCAGATCCGAATGTGGGTCCAGCAGCGCGATCACTTCCGTCGGCTGATCGCAGGTGATCTCGATCTCATATCCCAACCTGATAAGCACATTCATACCCCGCACATGACAGAGGAAGAACGTTTCCCGGCGAGACAGGTTCCGATGCGGGGATATGCGGCGGGCCGTAGCAGAGTCCCGCCGATGACGGTGGTGGGTTCGGAACCGGGTCTCCGGGCAGGACGTTTCCCTTGCACGAGTGTTTTGAGTGAAAGGAGAGAATGCCATGGACCATACCAGACATATCCGCCTGAACGACACCGAACTGACCGAGGCTGTCCTGAACGGAGCCACCATCTATGGCCCCGGCGATGAGAAGATCGGCCATGTTTCTGAAGTACATGGGCAGGGCAATGCCGCTCAGGTCGTTGTCGATGTCGGCGGCTTCCTCGGCATCGGGGCGAAGCCGGTGGCTGTGCCTGCGCGTGACCTCGAGTTCATGCGCGATGAGAGCAATGCCGTCCATGCGGTGACCCGCTGGACCAAGGACGAGCTGAAGGCACTGCCGGAACATCGCCACTGATCAGGGACGTATTTGCCGCCCGCTCGCCAGGGGTGGGCGGCTCCACTCAGGGAGGACTTCATGAAGACGCTTCAGGATGCCTTTGAGCATACGTTGCAGGATATCTACTGGGCCGAGAACGCGCTCTTGAAGGCGCTGCCCAGGGTTTCGAAGTCTGTTAACAATGCCGAACTGAAGGCAGCTTTCGATGATCACCTGACCGAGACGAAGGGCCATGTCGCCACGCTGGACAAGGTGTTCAAATCCATTGGCAAGAAAGCCTCTGGCGAGAAATGCGATGCCATGGCCGGCCTTCTGAAAGAGGCCGATGGGCTGATCGAAGAAGCCGAGGGCCACGCGCTTGACGTGGCGCTGATCGGAGCTGCGCAGGCTGTCGAGCATTACGAGATCGCCCGATATGGCACCCTGCGCGAATGGGCGAAGGTTCTGGGACATGATGAGGCCCATACCTTGCTCGGCTCCGTTCTCGATGAGGAAAAGGCTGCCAATGCGAAGCTGACCGCGCTTGCGGTCATGGCCGTGAACGAGGCCGGCAAAAAGCGGAACTGATCTTACAGGGGGCGGCCCCGGACCCTGGGGCCGCCAGATCCTGGGCCGCCAGTGCAGATCAACGCCGGACGGCGCGGGCACCCCAGATCAGGATGCATGCGCCGACGGCTCCGGCGACCAGATAGCCGAGCCAGCCTCCGAACGAGACCCCCAGCAGGCCGAAGAGAAACCGTGCGACTGCGGCCCCGATGATGCCGAGCAGGACGTTCAGGAAGATGCCGGTATCGGACTTCATGAAACTCGATGCGATCCAGCCGGCAAGGCCGCCGATGATGATGGCTGCGATCCAGCCGATGCTTTCATTGTCCATTCATCCCTCCTGTTGGTTGGTGCCTCCCGCGATATGCCCCGGGAGGCTTTCGGAAAACGCGCTCGCATCGCTCAGGTTCCTTCGGGCGCCGCCCCATATGGGAACCTCCCTGATGCGAGGGAACCTCCGTCAGGTCCGGGCGTTGCCGACAGAGAGGATGCGTGCGAGGGGATATGTCCGAAAACCCGATGCTTCGGCCGGGCCTGACCTGCTGGAGGGTCGAGACCGCGCAGCGGTTTTCCTTTGTCATCGATGGCGCCGATTACTTCGTCTCGCTGCGCAAGGCGCTTTTGAAGGCGCGGCATTCCATCATGCTGGTGGGCTGGGATTTCGACACCCGGATCGCCTTTGGGGATGTCAGCGATGGCGGACCCGAGCGGCTTGGAGATTTCATTCTCTGGCTGGCGGATCGCACGCCCTCGCTGGAGATACGGCTGCTGCGTTGGGATACCGGCGCCTTCAAGGCGATGCTGCGCGGCAATACGCTCATCACCATACTGCGCTGGAAAGCGCATCCCCGGATCACGCTGAAGCTCGACGCAAAGCATCCGCTGGCCGGTTCGCACCACCAGAAGATCGTGGCGATTGACGACAGCATCGCGTTTGCGGGCGGCATCGATCTGACCATGCAGCGGTGGGACACGCGCGAGCATATCGACAATGATCCGCGCCGTGTAAGCCCGAGCGGGCGGCCCGCCGATCCCTGGCATGACGCGACCAGCGCTTTTGACGGCGATGCCGCGCGGGCCATTGGCGATCTGGCGCGGGCGCGCTGGCACAAGGCCAAGGGCGAAAGCCTGCCCTCATGTCCCGAACGTCACGATTGCTGGCCCGAGGGGCTGGAGCCGACTTTCACCGATATGCGGCTCGGCATTGCGCGGACCATCCCGAAGATGGACGACCAGCAACCGGTGCATGAGAGCGAGGCCGCCTGGGTGGAAATGATCGGTCGGGCGAAGCGGATGATCTATGCCGAGAGCCAGTATTTCGCCTCGCGCCGGATCGCCCATGCCATTGCCGAACGGCTGGCAGGCGAGGACCCGCCCGAAATTGTCATCGTCATGCCGCACAGCGCAGATGGCTGGCTGGAGCCGCTGGCGATGGACACGGCACGTGCAAAGCTGGTCGAGGCCTTGCAGCGGATCGATCACCATGGCCGCTTCCGGATCTGGCATCCGCAAACCGCGGAAGGCCAGCCGATCTATGTCCATGCCAAGGTCATGGTGGTTGACGATCAGATCCTGCGGGTGGGGTCGTCGAATTTCAACAACCGTTCGATGCGGCTCGACAGCGAATGCGATGTGATCCTGTCAGTGGATGAACCGGAGAACGCCCATCTGACGGATGAGATCGCGGCTTTGCGCAATGATCTGCTGGCAGAGCATCTGGGTGTCAGCGCCGAGAAGGTGGCTTCGACGCTGGCCGAGACAGGCTCCCTGATCGCGACGGTCTACGCCTTGCGCAGGCCAGGGCGCAGCCTTGTTCCCTATGAGCTCCCCGAACTCTCGGGCATCGAGGAATGGCTGGCCGAGAATGAGATCCTCGATCCGAACGGCCCTGACGAGATGTTCGAGGGCACGGCGAAACGCGGGATCTTCAAGGGGTGGGAGCGGCTCCGGAGCCGCCTCCGGAAGTCGTGGCCCGATCAGCGATAGCGGAGGATTTCCGCGTCCGGATCCGGCTTCCCGGCAATCGCCGCAGCGATGATCTGGGCACCGATCATCGAGAAGGTGATCCCGTTGCCGCCAAAACCCATCACGGAAAAGATGCGATCAAACCCCGGCACCCGGTCGATGATCGGCAGCCCGTCATCGGTCACGCTGAAGGGGGCAGACCAGGTATAGGCGGGCTTGCCGATCTTCACCCCGGTCAGATCGCGCAGTTTCCGGGCGATGACCTTTGCCTTCCTTGCCAGCTTCTTCGGGTCGGAGTTGGTATCGGCTGCGTCCTCATCCTCACCGCCCGCAATGACGCGCCCGGCTTCGTCTGTGCGGAAGTAAAGGTATGGCTCGGCGGCCTCCCAGGTGATTGTATCGCGCATCCAGTCTGGCAGGCCCGTCAGTGGTTCCGAGGCCAGCGCCCAGGTCGAGGTGACGTGATGCGATTTCGTCTTCATCTGCGGCAGATATTCATAGCCGGTGCAGAAAACTGCGTGACCGGCGACCAGAACCTCGCCCTTGCTGGTGGAGAGCGCGATGGCTGTAGTGATCGCCGAAGGTTTCAGAGCGGATGCGCAGCGTGTCGCCTGCAACTGCCTCGCGGGCGCTGACAAAGCCCTCGGCACTGGCGCGCGGCCCGGGATCCTCGCCCGCCTGGTCGAGGCTGTTGGGCTCGTAATTCGCGCGGCCCTTCGGCACCTGTACCTGCATCAGCCCGTCGCGCATCATATTGGCATAGGGGCATTTCGGCGCATTCACCGGGATCTGGTGGAAATTCGTCGTGCCGAGCCGCGATTTCTGCGTGTCGAGGTAAGAAAACAGCCGGCCCTGCAACAGCGGGTCATCGCTGAAGTCGATCCCCGGAACGATGTTCGAGGGCAGGAAGGCCGCCTGTTCATTCTCGGCGAAATGATTGTCGGGGTTGCGGTTCAGCACCATGCGACCGACCACCCGCAGGGGCACGATTTCTTCGGGGATGATCTTGGTGGGGTCTAGCACGTCATAGGGCAGACTGTCGGCCAGTGCCTGATCAAAGACCTGCACAGCGAAATCCCATTCGGGGAAATCCCCGGCCGCGATGGCCTCATACAGGTCGCGCCGGTGGTAGTCGTTATCCGCCCCCTGCAATTTGGCACTTTCGTCCCAGATCAGCGATTGAGTTCCCAGAACCGGGCGCCAGTGGAATTTGACGAAACTGACCTTGCCCTCGTCATTGACGAATTTGAAGGTGTGGACGCCGAACCCTTCCATCATGCGCAAGGATCGCGGGATGGCACGGTCTGACATCGCCCAGATCACGGTGTGCAGGCTTTCCGGCATCAGCGAGACGAAATCCCAGAACGTGTCATGCGCCGATGCCGCCTGCGGATAGCCGCGATCCGCCTCCATCTTTACCGAATGCACGAGGTCGGGGAATTTGATCGCGTCCTGAATGAAGAAGACCGGGATGTTGTTGCCGACCAGATCCCAGTTGCCCTGTTCGGTGTAGAATTTGACCGCAAAGCCCCGCACGTCGCGTGGTGTGTCGACCGATCCCGCGCCGCCTGCGACGGTGGAAAAGCGTACGAAAACCGGAGTTTCCTTGCCCTTCGTCGAGAGAAGGCTCGCCTTTGTCAGCTCAGGGATCGGATCGGTGCAGGTGAAGACCCCATGTGCCGCAGAACCACGGGCATGGACGATGCGCTCTGGGATGCGCTCATGGTCGAAATGAAAGATCTTCTCGCGCAGGAGAAAGTCTTCCAGCAGCGTCGGGCCACGCGCGCCTGCACGCAGAGAATTCTGATTGTCGGAAACCGGAATGCCGTGGTTTGTGGTGAGCAGGGCCCCGCCGCGCTGCTGCGTCTCACCCGCATTTCCGGTCTTGGTGGCGTAGGGTTTGCGTGCCATCTGTCCTGCCTTTCAAAGGTGGGAAAGGGTGGCGCTGTGGGGCCCATGTCCTGTGTGGGCATCTCCGAGGCCCGTGGCGCCGGCTCTGTCGTGAGGCGGGGCGCGCGCCATATCAGCGCGCGCGCGCCCCGCGAACTTTTGTCGGGTTTCAGAGGCGGTAGCTGAACCCGCCCCAGATACGGCCCTCATCGCGATGACGTCCCCCGCGCACGGCCCCCGAGACGGCGGCCGCACCCGCGACCAGAGCAGCCGCCGTCAACAGGAAGGCGGTCAGGATCGCGCTTTTGCGGGCAGTCTCGGCCGCAGCGATTGCAGCCTCTTCGGCCTCTTTCGCCAGACGCTCGGCCTCCGCCTTCGCATCTGCGACCGCAGCTTCGGCCTTTGCACGCGCGTCCTGAACGGCGGTCACTGCCTGATCCACACGCGCCTCGACCTCGGCCTCGCTCTGTCCGGTGCGCCGCGCAACGGCAGCGATCAGGAAAGCGCGATCATCTTCAGAGATCTCGCCGGTCCGCAGGACATTGCCCAGAACCAGACCGCTCTGGCGCGCCAGTTCGGCGTCATCCATCGACGGCGTGCCCGGCGAGGTGGTGCCGTCCGCCTGCTGCACGCCCTGACGCATGGCGCCGACTTCAGGGCGCATCAGGGTGCTGTTGATATAGTCCATCAACCCCTCATCCGCATCATCCGGAATGGCCGCGCCCACTGCTTGCGCAACGCCCTGGACTGTGCCGCCAACCGCATTGCCTGCGCCCTGAACCACGCCGCCGACGGCCGATCCGGTCGCTGTAGCTGCAGTTCCTACGGCGGAAACCGCGCCGCTGATGGCACCCGCGGCCATCCATGCCGTCACCAGCATGCCAAGGCCCCAGACGACGAGGCCATTGATGCCGTCGCGCGCCGCGATCTCATCGCTCGATGCATCATCGACGCGCCGCCGCATCCGGCCGGCAATATAGCCGCCGGCGAGATAGCTTGCGACCAGAGTAATGACGAGCCAGAGCGCCGTCCCGATCAACCACAGATTGAACGACCCCTCACCCGGCTCGGCCGAAATCGTTGAGAGGCCAAGAGCGGCCCCGAATGCGGTGAAGAGGCCGGCCGTTGCCGCTGCAACAACCGCGCCTCCAAACACCGCAGCCCAGTCGATATACGCGCCGCCAGTCTCAAAGCGCGGTGCCGAGGCGGCGGTCATGGTTTCTGTTCGTTCCATTTCAGCCCCTCCTCAGCGCAGGCCAAGAAACGAAAGGATTGCGAGAACCACGACCACAAGGCCGACCAGGTAGATGATGCTGTGCATGAACGTCCCTCCCGAAAATGCCTGTTCAGGCGATTACAGATAAAACTGAAGATGCGGCGGGGGGCGTCGAGTGCCGCATCCAGAGGGAAACGCAAAAGATGTATTCTGGTTCCTTGTTTGGCTGCGGCTGGCGGGACGACGCAGCGGCAACAAGCCTGTCGTCAGGAGTTCAGTTCAAACGCCAGATCTCGAAATTGAGCACAGCCGCGAAAGAAACCCAGGCCAGATAGGGAAGGAACAAAGCTGCTGAGACCTTCTCACTTTTCCTTGCACGCATGATGAAGGTGAGGATGGTCATAAAAAGCAGGCCAATCACCAAAAGCGCCAGCCTTGGATTTTCAAGCCCGAAGAAGGCCGGCGACCACGCGTAGTTCAGAACGAGTTGCAGGATCCACAATGAGCGAAGCCCCAGGTTATCCGATTTTTCCCAGGAGCGCCAACCTGCGACGCCGATCACCCCATAAAGTGCGGTCCATACCGGGGCGAACACCCAGTTGGGCGGATTGAACAGAGGCTTTGCAAGGCTCTCATACCACGGCCCCGGCACATTCAGCCAGCCGATGATCCAGCCGACAAGGATCACCGGGACAATGAACAGTATGAGCTTCATGGGCATGAGCTGGAACCTCCGCCTCCGCCTTCAACCGCGATTGAGCGGAACCCGGAATTTGGGCGCGAAAAAGACGTACCTGTGCCGGGTTTGAGTATCAAAGACTTTCCAAAGAACTGTGTCCCGCATGGAGACCATGCTGGACACAGCCTGCCGGAAAGGGAGGGAAGCCTTCTCCGGTCTGAGAAGCGGGTCAGCGACGGCGATCACCTGACAGGACGCCACTGAGGATAAAACCGGCAGCCAACCCCAGGAGGCCGACGGTCGAGAGAACGGTCGCGGTTGTGCCGGGATTGTCACGCATTGCGCCAACGGCAACATGGGCCTGATCTCGGACATGGGCAACGGCCTGACGCGCGCGGCCCTTGCCATCCTCAAATGCCTCTTCTGCGTCGTCCATCGCATCCGAAGCGCGCGATGCAAGCGACTTGCTGATTTTCGAGACTTCCTTTTTCAGGTCAGCGACCTGTTTTTCGAGGTTTGCGCGGATATCGTCTGCAGCATCAGCCATCACATAACTCCATTTGGAACTAACCGGGTCTTGGACCCTCAGGGTGCAAACGATCGAACGGCAATCTGGTTCCTGAAGGTTGTGGTTAGCTGCCATCGGTATGGTTGGCTTCCAGATGTCAGGTTGTCCCGATCACTCAGCCGCGAAAGTGTGGGCAGGGTAGGGTGCTCGCGCGGAAACGAGGCCGTGTAGTGCTTCAGGTCGAATATGAGTGTATCGACGTAGCATCTTCCAATCCTTGTGCCCCGTTACCAGAGCTACTTGCTCGATAGAAAGACCAAACTCGAACAGTCTGCTCGTGCCCTCATGTCGCAAGTCATGAAAGTGCAGGTCATTCACCTCGACATCTGCACATGCGCGACGAAAAGCGGTTCCAACGGATCGGGAGTTGTACGGGAAAATCGGTCCTTTCGGGATCCCAACGTACTTGGCTTGTTCCATTGCCAAGGCCCATGCGTCGAACCCAGTCGCAGCAAACAGAGGGATCCTTTGATCATTACCAGTTTTTTTTCGAGGATCTTTACGATCCCGGATCACCAACATACGCCGCCCTATGTCCAGATCATTC
>NZ_QNHG01000001.1:1387318-1535508 GCF_003290025.1 Pseudogemmobacter bohemicus | reverse complement strand
GATCATTCCAATCAACCCGACAAATTTCGTCCAGACGGAGGGCGGTAGCGATAGCAAACTGTACGATGCGGGACATTGGCATCGTCAAACGTGCGTTATCATCAAAACAACGGAAAAGGCGGTTGAGTTCAGCCGTTGTCGGTCGGCGATCCCTCTCGACGCCCTTACCTACCAGACCGAGCCGCTTGAGCGCCACGCGGGCGAGGTCGACGGGTTCGGCTGAAATCTCCAGACCGTGAACAGCGGCAGCATGGGTAAGGATCATCTTGACCACGCCGATGTCGATGCCGAGGGTTACAGGGCCGGCACCCTGATCCGCGCGCTTGCGACCATACTCGATCAGCTTGTGTCGAACGAGGTGACCTACCTTCTCCTTGCCGAGGTCGCGCTTGAGTGTCGCAAGGGTAGCTTCCTTGCTGCGGCGGGGTGGTTTCCCTACCGCACACATATCGGCTATATGAAGGTCAATCAGGTCACCGAAGGTGTGCAGACGAGAGATGGACGATCTGTTGGGGGGAAGCCCCTGATCGACGAGCGTCTCAGCTTGCCTGGCCCATTTCTGCGCGTCCTCCCGACGCAGGAAAGTCTCGCTCGCGTAGCGACCTTTCCGTCTGATCTGGACCCGGTATGCGCCGGATGGAAGCTTGGAGATCGAGGCCATTTTCGTGTGCGCTCTGTGTGCAATGAGTCGTCGTAAAGGGGGATATTCGGGGATATCAGGGCGTAACCTGGCGTAGGGACAAACTGGGTCAACGGATTGAAGATACTGTAAAAATGAATAAAAATCAATCGCATAGACTATCCGTGGCCCCTATGATGGACTGGACGGATCGCCATTGTCGTTATTTTCACCGCCTGATGAGCCGACGCGCGATGCTTTATACGGAAATGGTCACCGCGCCCGCGATCGTGCATGGGCCAAAGGCGCGGCTGCTTGATTTCTCGGGCGAGGAACATCCGGTGGCGTTGCAGCTTGGCGGCTCTGATCCGCGCGAACTGGCCGCGGCGGTGCGGATCGCGCGGCCCTGGGGCTATGACGAGGTGAACCTGAATTGCGGCTGCCCTTCGGACCGGGTGCAATCGGGCTGTTTCGGTGCCGTGCTGATGAAGGATCCGGAGCTGGTCGCGCGCTGTGTTACGGCGATGCAGGCCGAGGCCGATGTGCCGGTGACGGTGAAATGCCGGATCGGTGTCGATGATCAGGACGAAGAGGCGGTGCTCCCGGAATTTATCGAGCGCCTCGCTGCGGCAGGGATCTCGTGTTTCATCATCCATGCGCGCAAGGCCTGGCTGCAGGGGCTGTCTCCGAAAGAGAACCGCGAAATCCCACCGCTGAACCATGATCTGGTGCTGCGGATGAAGGCGCGTTTCTCCGGGCTGACGATCTGTCTGAATGGCGGTGTCACCGATCCGGACAGCGCCCGGGCTCTGCTGGGCCAGGGGCTTGACGGGGTCATGCTGGGACGCGCGGCCTATCACGATCCTGGCCATAGCCTGATCGGGGCGGATGGGCTTTGGGGCGACGAGCATGTGGTCACACGCGAACAGGTGGTGCGGCAGATGCTGCCCTATATCGGCGCCCATATCGCGGAAGGGGGCAGACTGCATCAGATCACCCGCCATATGCTGGGCTTGTTTCACGGTCTGCCAGGCGCGCGTGGCTGGCGCCAGGTGCTCTCGACCAAAGCCAGCCGTGATGGCGCCGGCGAGGATGTCGTGCTGGAGGCGCTGGCGCAGGTCACCCGAGCTGCGGCATGAAAAAGTTCGCCCGTGCCGGGCGAAGGCCTCTGGCGAGGATGTTTGGAGGCGGCGGTGGATTTTGTACTTTTAAGTCAATGGGCTGGGTCGGCGACTCACCCCATGGCGTCACACAGATGTGTCACACATTCCCGGCTCGTGGTTTCAAGGCCCGCCTCTTTTCGGGGGCCATCATAGGCGAACACCTTCATCTATTCCGGCGCGGGGCCGTCCTCTGCTGGCGCCGGCGGGTGCCGGAGTTATCCACGTTTATCAACATGTTGCAGCTCTCTTTGCGGACCGGGATGCGGGCGGAAGCCTGTATGATCGCCCGGAAGCTGACCGTCGAGAGTGATCGCATGTTGACCCGCAACCTGATCTCGGCAGAGGGCGCCCGCACCTGGCTGTCCCATGTGATCACGGAAGAACTGGCCCGGATCCGCCGGCTGGATCGGGTGACCCGGCTGGATCCGCTGGGCCGGGCTGCGAGCGATATCCGGGCCGACCGGGCCACCGCCACCGCCTGGCGGCTGATGGCCGGGCACGGCCCCCGGGGCCGATCCTGAGCCGCCAATCATCGACCGCCTGATCGGGATGGCGCCGCCCCGGCCGCCCTGTCGACGCTGGAGACCACGCTGGCCATGCTGGCGGGCGATATGCGGTCCGGGGTGAGGATGCGCCGGACCGCGTCCGAGTTCAGAACGGTGAACCCGAAAGGCTTTGTCAACCATTCCTTCCGGCACTTCGTCAACGACCGGCTGTCGCGGGTGACGACGATCCCGAAGCCGCTCCGGATCGAGCTGGTCGGGCACGAGGGCGACGACATCAACGAACGGGTCTACGCCGAACCCTCGCCGCTGCGGGGGCTGCAGGTGGCAATCAATGCGCTGCCGGTGGTGGATGACCTGCGGGTGATCTCAGCACGATGACTGTCACCGCTTACAAGTCATGCAGGCTGCCACTGGACAAATTCATGGTGTTTGCAATGGTGGCGACACGGATCGCACCACCCCGAGAGTGTCGGTCTGTGTTCGGCGGGTCACAGCACCGGTGTCTCAAGTGAACTTTTTTCGGAGACCGCCGCCTTGTCCCCAAAAACCAGTCCAGACACCATTCACCAGCGCCTCTGGAGCTCGGCCTGCATGATCGCCGCAGAGCTGGAAGACCGCGTCGAGACCACCATTCAGCCTACGGTCGCACAGGAAACCCGGTTCAATGGCGGCGTCGCGCCGCAGGTTGCAAACCATTATGCCGCGATACTGACGGCGGGTGAGTTGCCGGACAATGCCCGGATCCTGGATCTGGGCTGCGGCTTCGGGCGGATCGCGATGGCACTGGCGCGGCGGCTGGGACCGGATGTCGATTATACCGGACTTGACCCGAACGCCGATGGCATCGCCTGGGCGCAGCAGAACATCACGCCGCGCCATCCGAATTTCCGCTTTCGGCGGATTGACGTCAAAAGCAAGCCCTACAATCCCGATGGCACCGAAGACGGGGTGAGCTTCCGCTTTCCCTTTGACGATGCCAGTCTGGATCTGGTCTTCATGATCTCGGTCCTGACCCATGTCGATCTGCCCACAGTCGAAACCTATGCGCACGAGGCGGCGCGGGTGCTGAAGCCGTCGGGCCGGCTGGTGACGACGATCTTCCTGCTGGATGCCGAGGTTGATCAACTGCTGGCCGCAGGCAAGGGGCATTTCGCGCTGAAGTATCAGGAGGGCGAAAGCCGGGTCGAAAACCGCGCGAACCCCGAACTGGTCATTGCCCATCCGCGAGCGCGGGTGCTGGAGATCATGGATAAGGCGGGCTTCGCGAAAACTCTGGTGGTGACTGGCCATTGGAGCGGCCGTCCTTCGGCGCTGCCGATGGACTTTCAGGATCTGCTGATTGCCGGTCATGATCCGCAGGCCATAGCTGCGCCAGAGGATCGCTCTGCGCTGCCATCCCTGCCGATGAACCCTGCGCAAGCGGCCATCCATGCGCGGGTCATTGCCCTGACCCGTGGTGACGCGGAACGGGTGTCGCAGTTTATCACCTGGTCTACTATTTTGGCACTGAATGCCTTTTGGTGGCAATGTGATGGTCTGAATTTGAGTCTGAAAGAAGGTTCGTCCGCCGATCCTGGCCCGCCGGACCTGCGGTTTGATGCGCTGCAAAGGTTGGGATTGGCGCAGATCCGTCCGAACGGGGGCAGCGTTGGCACCGTCTTCCACCGCCTTGACGATGCCGCCATGATCGCCCTGCTGATCCGCGCGGGGCGTGTCTCAAGCCGGAGCACCCTGTTCGATGCACTGGTCGAGGCCGCCGCAAATGGGTTGCGCGTGCTGGACGCGATCAACACCGGGATCGCGCCCGTGCTGCAGGACGCTGACGGGCGCGAGACTGCCGTTGAAATACCATCCTGGGCCTGATCAGGCAGTCTGGTTTGCGGGTGCCAGCACCCGCACGGCAAACAATGTCCGCTCCGCAAGTATCAAAATAATCCTTTAAAAATCATACTATTGAATTGAAGCAGGCAACGGAAAGAATAGCTTCTGCATGTTCAGAAAAAGAAAAGTAAACAACCACTTCCAGGGCTCAGGAAGAAAAACGAAAAAATATAACCTGGAACGACCTCAAGGCCAGGCTCCAGACTCATTAACTTTAGAGCCAGAAGATGACGGTCGCTGCGAGGGCTATGGAGGACAGGAAGATGATGGGGCACCTGTCGTATCGGGTTGCAACGCGCCGCCAGCTCTTGAGCCTGCCGAACATGATCCCGATGCGGTTGCGGCGCTTGTAACGGCGTTTGTCGTGCCTGATGGCTTTCTTCCTGCCCTTCCGGTCGGGGATGCATGCCTTTATCCCCTTGTCCTTCAACGACTCTCTGAACCAGTCGGCATCGTAGCTTCAGCGATAATTCTTGTGTATCACTTGTCGCACAAAGTTGTAACACAGCGGGTAGCGCTTGCGGAACAGAGATAAGTGATTTCAATGCTTTACAAGCGCGCTCCCACCTCCTTCATCGGGATATTTAAGGACAGATGAAAAGCGCTCCGGGCTTCATTCATCTGTCCTTAAATATCCCGGGGGAAGCGGGGAACCCGCGCGGGGGCAGTGCCCCCGTTCCGGCGTTTCAGCCCTCGCGCCGGTCAAGCCTTGCCGCCCGCCCGCCGCGGCGTTTCACCAGGGATGTTGCGCGTGAGGACAGGTCGGCCATGATCCGGCGGCGCTCGTCTGAGGTGATCGTGGACCAGCTGCCAATCTCGGACAGGCTGCGATAGCAGCCGACGCAGATCCCGGCTTCCCGATGGATCACGCAGATCTTGACACAGGGGCTTTCGATCTCGTTGCGCGCCCAGATATCGTCTTTCAAGCTGCCCTTCTCCGTCTCAGGCGCCAGGTCATTCATGGCCCCGGTTCATCCATCCCGCGCCAGTCTTTCCAGCCGATCCAGCGCGCCTTGCAGAATATAGCCCGCCGCCACCGCGTCGATCACCTCTTTCCGACGCTTTCTCGACGCATCCGCCTCCAGGAGCGCTCTTTCTGCCGCAACGGTCGAGAGGCGCTCATCCCACCAGGTGATCGGCAGCGGCGTCAGTTTCTCCAGATTGCGGGCGAAGGCGCGGGTTGATTGCGCGCGCGGCCCCTCGCTGCCATCCATGTTCAGCGGCAGGCCCAGCACGATCGCCTTCACCTCGCGCGCGGCAATCAGTTCCAGCAGCTTCGCGGCATCTACGGTGAATTTCTCACGCCGGATCACCAGCGAGGGCGTCGCGACCGAGCGGCGCAGATCCGAGATGGCGACGCCAATGGTCTTGGTTCCCAGATCCAGCCCTGCAATCGCGCCAAAGGGGGGCAGTTCCGCGGCAAGGGCAGTAATATCCTCAAGGATCATTCGGCACCTGCCTCTGGCAGGGTCTCTGGCAGGGTCTCTGGGACGGCCTCTGCGGGAAGAGCCTCTGCGGGAAGGGCGCGGCCGGCCGCCTCGATCAGCGCGCGGTCCGGCCCGTCGGGCCAGGCTTTGCGGGCCATTTCAAGCCTTTCGCGCGCCTCATCCGCGCGGCCGAGCACGACCAGGCCCCGGATCAGCTGCGCCCATTCGGCGCCCGAGCCGCCCTCGCTTTGCAGCCGCGCATTCATCCCGGCGACCATGCCCTCGGCCATCTCACCGATTTCGGCCTCGCTCTTGCCGGCGGCGGCGGCGATGGCGGCGGCATCGGGGCCGCGCAGCGGCGCTTCCGGCAGCTGGTAATCCCAGGCCCCGGCGAACCAGGCGGCGGCGCGGATCTGTTCGCGCAGGCGCGGCACCCAGAAGGCATCCTGCGGCCCCGTCTCGATCAGCGGCCGCCACAGCGCGAAGGCGCGGTCGGGCCGGCCGCCCTGGGCATAAAGCTCGCCCGCAAACAGAAAGAGCGGCCCGGTCGAATCGCTGACCGGGGGCAGGCTGTTCAGGGTGGCGCGGTCCCCGCCCCGGGGCTGGAATCCCTGGGACGCCGCAAGCAAGAGATCCGCCACAAGGTCAAGGGCGGCACGGTCGGCAAGGCCGAGGCCCTTGACCACTGCCGCCTCGGTCTCGGGCGAGACATAGCCTTCGGCCTGTTCGACCAGCAAAAGCGTCAGAAAGCTGTAATCGGCGGTGCCGGCATCGACGCCCCGCACCTGGATCAGCCGCGTCTGCGCCAGAATCGCATCGGGGTAATTCCCCAGCTGCGCCTCGATCGTCGCGCGCAGGCCGAGGCCCTGGAGATTGTCGGAAACCGCCGGATCCACCGTTTCGCGCAGCCTTTGCAGCGGTTCGACCATATCCGGCTCGGGTTCGGCCGGGATCATCGGCGGCAGATTGGCGACATAGACCGCCTGCGAGGGGCGGGTGGCCATCCGGTTATCGGCCTCGGCAATACGGGTCGCCATGGGCAGATCCGGCTGACCAGGCCGCCCCAGCCGCTGATACAGCACCGCCGCCGCCGCAATAGCCAGCACGATCAGCACGGTCGCCAGCAGCAACGCGCGCGCATCCGCTGGCCGTGCTGCCGCCTCGCGATCCTGCCGGTCGGCATCCAGCAGCCGACGCCCGATCTCTGTTTTCAGCCGCGCAGCCTCGGCGGCACTGATCACGCCGCGTGCTTCGTCGCGGCCGATTCCGGTCAGTTGCTGGCGGTACAGCCCGATATCGCGGGCCAGCTCGGGCTCGGCCGCATTGCGGCGCGCGAAGACGAGGCTGAGGATCAGAAGGACCGCAATCCCCGCCGCCAGCACTGTCGCCACCACCCAGAACCCGGTGGCATCGCCGATTCCATCCATTATCCGCCCTCGCCGCCCTGCTGCAGTAAAACCCGTTGTCGCAAATCCGTTCCGCGTTGATGTAATGGTTTTGCACGCACAGCAAAAGCCCGCAGTGCCGGGCTAATCGCCGCAGCCGGTATGGGGCAGCGGGCGCAGTACTCACAGGTCGCTGTGTCGTAATTTTCCCGATTGTGCCGCGTGAAGACGGTGGAATTTCTCTGGCGGCGGGCAGAAGATGTAAGCCACGGGTGCGCGATGTCCCGATGAATGAGAACTTGGCGGAGGTTCCCCTGATGCGGCGTTATTCGGTCTTTGCCCTGGCCCGCGAGGCACTGCGCTACCATTCCGGCTGGGGCAGGGCCTGGACCTCTCCCGAGCCGAAAAAACACTATGATGTCATCATTGTAGGGGCCGGCGGTCATGGTCTGGCCACTGCCTATTATCTTGGTAAGAACCACGGCATCCGGAATGTCGCGGTGATCGAGAAGGGCTGGCTCGGCGGCGGCAATACCGGCCGCAATACGACGATCATCCGCTCGAACTACCTCCAGGACAGTTCCTCGGCGATCTTCGAGAAAGCGCGCTCGCTTTACGAAAACCTCAGCCAGGACCTGAATTACAACATCATGTTCAGCCCGCGCGGCCTTCTGATGCTGGCGCAGACCCATCACGAGGTCAGGGGCTATAAGCGCACCGTCCATGCCAATCAGCTGCAAGGTGTCGCCACCGAATGGCTGAGCCCCGAACAGGTGAAAAAGGTGGTGCCGATCATCAACCTGCACGGGCCGCGGTATCCGGTCTTAGGCGGGCAATGGCAGGCGCGGGGCGGCACCGCACGCCATGACGCGGTGGCCTGGGGCTATGCGCGGGCCTGCTCGGATATGGGCATGGACATCATCCAGAATTGCGAAGTCACCGCCGTGCGCCAGCAAAACGGCGTGGTGACCGGGGTGGAAACCACCCGCGGCGAGATCGGCTGCAACAAGCTGGGGATCGTCGTTGCAGGCCATTCCGGTGTGCTGGCGGAAATGGCGGGCTTCCGGTTGCCGGTTGAATCCATGGCCCTCCAGGCGCTGGTCTCGGAACCGATCAAGCCGGTGATCGACATCGTCGTGATGGCCAATACCGTCCACGGCTATATCAGCCAGTCCGACAAGGGCGAGCTGGTGATCGGCGGCGGCACCGACGGCTTCAACAACTATACCCAACGCGGCTCCTTCCACCATGTCGAGGAAACGCTGCGCGCCCTGGTCGAGACCTTCCCGATCATCTCGCGCCTGAAAATGCTGCGGCAATGGGGCGGCATCGTCGATATGACCGGCGACCGCTCGCCCATCATCTCGAAAACGCCGCTGGGGAATTGCTTCATCAATTGCGGCTGGGGGACGGGCGGCTTCAAGGCGATCCCGGGCTCTGGCTGGGCGATGGCGGAACTGGTGGCCAAAGGCGCGCCGGGCGCCCTGGCCTCGGAATTCGACATGTGGCGCTTCAAAGAGGGCCGCTTCATCGACGAATCCGTCGCCGCCGGGGTGGCGCATTGATGCCGCGATCCAGCATTCCGTCAAATCCCGCTGAGCAAGGCGGTAAAAGCCTGGTCGAATATGCAGCACAGGATCTGCAAAGGGTAGCGAACGGCCAAAGAGCCGGGGTATTGCTTGCTGCCAGGACGCTCCTTTTTGCGCAGATCGTACCATCCTGCGATCAGAGGGCCGGGAAGGGACCCACCGCAACTCACCCCGATGATGAGGCCGTCCTGCCAGGTGAATTCGCTGCCGCAGCGGCATATCATCCGCAGGACATGGCGAACCGCCACTTTTCTCTCAAGCCGCCCGGCCGCCGACACACAGTGTTTCGCGCATCCATTGCGCCGGTCGGCCCCTTTCATCTGTCCTTAAATATCCCGGGGGTCCGGGGGCAGCGCCCCCGGCTCGCGGCCAGCCCGAGGGTGCACCAATGCTGATCCTTGAATGCCCCTGCTGCGGTGTCAAAGCCGAGGAAACCGAACTCGCCCCCGGCGGTGAGGCGCATCTGAAACGCTTCGGTCCCGGCTCTTCGGATGAGGAATTCGAGGCCTATATGTTCGCCCGCAAGAACCCCAAAGGCGTGCATTTCGAACGCTGGCGCCATGCTTACGGCTGCGGCAAATGGTTCCTTGCAGCGCGCTGCACCGCGACGCTTGAGGTCTTCGGGACATATCCCGCCCAGACCACGGAACCCCCTGCGGAACTGATCGCGAAGATCAAGGCGAAACGGCCGGACTGGAAGGGCTGGAAATGAGCGCGAGGCTGCAAAAGGGCGGGCGTCTGATCGACAGATCGGCCCGGATGGAATTTTCGTTCAACGGCAAAAAGATGCAGGGGCTGCGGGGCGATACGCTGGCTTCGGCGCTTTTGGCAAATGATCAGCTGCTGGTCGGGCGCTCGTTCAAATATCACCGTCCGCGCGGCATCGTGGCCTCCGGTCCGGAAGAGCCGAATGCGCTGGTCGCCCTCGGCACCGGCGCGCGCTATGAGCCCAACCAGCGCGTCACCACGACCGAGCTGTTTGATGGCCTGACCTCGGCCAGCCAGAATCACTGGCCCAGCCTCGAATTCGATATCGGCGCGGTGAACAACAAGCTGGCGCGTTTCCTGCCGGCCGGGTTCTATTACAAGACCTTCATCCATCCGCGCTCGGCCTGGAAACACCTGTTCGAGCCGGTGATCCGCCGCTCCGCAGGGCTTGGCAAACCGCCGGAAGAGGCGGATGCCGACCACTACGAATATACCTATGGCCATTGCGATATCCTGATCGCAGGGGGCGGCATTGCCGGCCTCCAGGCGGCACTGGTTGCGGGCGCTTCGGGTGCGAAGGTACTGGTCCTTGAACAGACTGCCCATTGGGGCGGCCGCGCGCCGGTCGATGGCGATATCATTGACGGGAAGCCGGCCGAAGACTGGGTCAGGAACGCGCTGCAAGCCCTTGAGGCGATGGAGAATGTCACGCTCCGCGCCCGGTCGATGGTCTCGGGCGTCTATGATCACGGCTATGTGCTGGCCGAGGAACGCATCGCCGATCACACCCCCGGCGACGGGCGACCGAGGAAGCGTCTCTGGCGTATCCGCGCTGCGACGGTGATCGCTGCGACCGGTGCGCTGGAGCGGCCGCTTTCCTTTGCCGGCAATGATATTCCCGGCGTCATGCTGGCCGCTGCCGCGCGCGATTACGCGGTGAATTTCGCGGTCTCACCGGGGGAGCACACGGTCGTCGTCACCAATAATGATGATGCCTATCGCACCGCGATCACGCTGAAGGAATACGGGCTCCAGGTCACCGTGATTGACGCCCGGCCCGCACCGGTCGGGGAATTGCCGTCCCGCGCCCGCGCGCTTGGGATCCGCATCGAGACCGGTCGCGGCATTATAAAGGTCAAAGGGGGCAAGCGGGTCACCGGCGTCTCCATCGGTCTCCAGGCCGGCGAGGGCGGCGCGGTCGAGGATATCGCCTGCGACGCGGTCGCCATGTCGGGCGGCTGGTCGCCGGTGGTGCATCTGTGGTCCCATTGTGGCGGTAAGCTGGTCTGGGATGCCGACCGCGCGCTGTTCCGCCCCGATGCTGCCCGCCCGCCGCTGAACCATGACGGCTCCGCACTGGTCTGGCCGCTGGGCGCCGCCAATGGCGCGCTTACGGCAGATGCGGCGCTGCGGGATGCGGTTGAGCAGGCGCGGCTTGCGGTGCAATCCCTGGGCCTTGATGCCGGTGCTGCAGAGGCTGCCATCGCCGATCCGGTCGAAGAGGGCGCCATTCTGCCGGTCTGGATCATGCCGGCCTCGGCCGGCATCGAGCTGAAATCGAAAATGTGGCTCGATTTCCAGAATGATGTGAAGGTTTCCGACGTGCAGCTCGCGGCGCGCGAGGGCTATGTCTCGGTCGAACATACCAAGCGCTATACCACTTTGGGCATGGCGACGGATCAGGGAAAGCTGTCGAATATCAATGGTCTCGCGGTGCTTGCTGATGCACTGTCTGAAGAGATCCCCCGCGTCGGCACCACCACGTTCCGCCCGCCCTATACGCCGGTGACCATCGGCGCGCTGGCGGGTGAGGCCAGGGGCGATATCTTCCAGCCCTTGCGCAAGACGCCGATGCATGACTGGCACCTGGCCCAGGGCGCCTATATGGAGCCCGTGGGCCTCTGGCAGCGCCCCTATACCTATCCGCGTGCAGGCGAAACGCATGAGCAGGCGGTGAACCGCGAGGTGGTCAATACCCGCGACCGTCTCGGGCTGCTCGATGCATCGACGCTGGGCAAGATCATCGTCAAGGGCCCGGATGCGGGCAAATTCCTCGACATGCTCTATACCAATGTCATGTCGAACCTCGGCGTGGGCAAATGCCGCTATGGGCTGATGTGCAACGAGCAGGGCTTCCTCTCGGATGACGGCGTGGTGATCCGCATCGCCGAGGATACCTGGCTTTGCCATACCACCTCGGGCGGGGCGGACCGCATCCACGCATGGATGGAAGACTGGCTGCAATGCGAATGGTGGGACTGGCAGGTCTATACCGCCAATGTGACCGAGCAATATGGCCAGATCGCCGTGGTCGGCCCCAATGCGCGGAAACTCCTGGAAAAAATCGGCGGCATGGATGTCTCGAAAGAGGCGCTGCCCTTTATGACCTTCAAAGACGGCGAGCTGGGGGGCTTCCCGGTGCGCGTCCACCGCATCTCTTTCTCGGGCGAACTCAGCTATGAGATCGCGGTGCCGGCAAGCCATGCGCTGGCCTTCTGGGAACTGCTCTATTCCGAGGGCCAGGAGTTCGGGTTGCAGACCTATGGCACCGAGGGGCTGCATGTTCTGCGCGCCGAAAAGGGCTTTATTATGATCGGGGATGAGACCGACGGGACGGTGATCCCGCAGGATCTGAACCTCGACTGGGCGATCTCGAAGAAGAAAGAAGATTTCCTTGGCAAGCGCGGCCAGCAGAGGACCTTTTTGGCCGCGAAAGACCGCTGGAAGCTGGTCGGGTTCGAGAGCCTTGACGGATCCGTCATCCCCGATGGCGCCTATGTCATCGCGGCCGGCACCAATGAATACGGGTTCAGGAATGCCCAGGGGCGCATCACCTCGACCTATTATTCGCCGGCGCTGAAAAAGGGCATCGCGATGGGGCTGTTGCTGAACGGCCCGGCCCGGATGGGCGAGGTGGTCGAATTCACCGCCATGACCGGCGGCGTCTCGGCCCAGGCGAAGGTGGTTGATCCGGTCTTCTACGACAAGGATGGGGAAAAGCAGAATGTCTGATCCGGTTTCTGCCCTGCAGGGCGCGGTGAGCCAGGGCTTTGCCCGTGTCGAAGAAATCGGCCCGCTGGGGATGATCACGCTGCGCGCGAAACCCGGCACGAAAGGGCTGGTGGTGGCGATCAAGGCCGCCACCGGCTGCAATCTGCCCGAGGCGCGCAAGATCACCCATGCCGGCGCCAACAGCTGCGGCTGGATGAGCCCGGATGAATATCTGCTGGTGCTGCCTTACGGCGATGTCGCAAAGGCGCTGGCGGCGATCGCAAAGGCGATGGAGGGTACGCATCACCTGGCCGTCGATGTCTCGGATGCGCGGGCGGTGTTCCGGGTGACCGGGCCAGAGGCCGATCAGGTCTTGCGCAAACTGACCCCGGCCGATCTGGATGCGGTGGGTGAGGATGAGATCCGCCGCTCGCGTTTTGCCCAGGTGGCGGCGGCGTTCTGGCCCTCCGAGGGCGGCTATACCCTGGTCTGTTTCCGCTCGGTCGCGGGCTATGTGATGGGGCTTTTGACCCATGCGGCGCAATCGGGCAGCGAGATCTGAGCCGGTTTTATCCTGCATTTACGGCAGATCGCGGCTTGCATCCCGCGCTTTGCCCGTTTCACATGGCCGGCGCGCCGGAAACGCGTCTGCCAATGTGGGATATGTGAATGCGATCCAGGGGGTTCAGCCTTTTCGCCGCGGCCTTTCTTGCCTGTATCGTCCTGTCCGTGACGGCCCAGGCGAAAGACCAGGCCAAAGACCTGGTGTTGATCTGCGACCTCAAGGTCACGAAGCGATCCTTCAGCGCCTCGCCTCTGGTGATTTCGCTGAAACAGGATGGCAAAGAGGCGGCGGTCTATGATCCGCTGATCTATTCGATCTATGGCGAACCGATTCCGGCTGGCCGGAAGGCCGACGACAGCGGCGCGGTGCTGGATTGGGTCGTGAAGAATTACCGCGATCCCGCCACCGGGCGCAGGGCAAACTTCGCCTATAGCGCGAAATGGAATCGGGCAAAGGGCACCATCTCGGTGCGCAGCCATGCCCAGGGCTATGATAACAAACCCTCGGTGGTCTATGGCTCCTGCCGCGAGGAGGCGGCGCCGAAGGCGAAGCCTGGCAAGAAGGGCTGAGGAGGTTTGTGCCCCGCCTCGTCCGGCGGCCAATATGACAGAAATCGCAGGACTTTTCCCCGGGAGACCCGATTTGAAACATTTCATCCTGGCGGGCCTCCTTGCCGCCGCACCGGTGGCCGCTTTTGCCGAGGCGCGGCTCTGGCAATGCGATCTGGACCTGGTCAACCGCGACAGCGTCTTCTTCTCGGGCAAGCTCCTCGTGGCCTTTGACGATCAGACCGGCCAGGGCTGGGTCAGCGATCCTGGGGCGAATGACCTGGAAAAGGGCTTTGTGCCGGCGACGATCACGGTGAAAGACGGCGCTGTCGATATGCGCTGGAAGGTCCGGCTGAAATTAGAACAAGGGGCAGGGGTCGTTCGTTTCGGCTACAAAGCGGGGTTCGATGCCAGCGGCAGCCGGATCAGTGTCGAGGCCTGGATGGATGAGGGCCTTGTCCGAAATCCCGGCCCGGACAAGGTTTCTGGCCCCTGCAAACAGGTCTGAACCGGCCCCGACCCTGAAGCTGTGGCCTGATGCTGCGGCCTGATTGCTGCGGTCTGAATGCCCGGCCTGCGCGCTCAGCCCCAGGGCGCAATGCCCGGCCCGGGGGCGGGCCCGCAGGCAGGTATCGGGGCGGGTAATGGGACAGACATGGGGACGGGCCCAGGCGCGGGTCAAGCTGCCGGCCCGGGGCGGGCGGAATCCGGCGCAAGGCGCGATCTCGCGCAAAGACGGCGGTTTCATTTCCCCATCGGGCGCCTCTGCGGGGTTGACCTTCGCGCTCAATGCGCCCTTATTCCAGGGGTAACGCCCCATTCGAACAGGAGCTCAGTCCGATGACGTTTCACCTTCCCGATCTGCCCTATAAATACAACGCCCTTGAGCCGCTTGGCATGTCGATGGAAACGCTGGAATTCCACCATGACCTGCATCACAAGGCCTATGTCGACAATGGCAACAAGCTGATTGCCGGCACCGAATGGGAGAAGAAGTCGCTCGACGAGATCGTTACCGGCACCTACCAGGCCGGCGCCGTCGCGCAGAATGGCATCTTCAACAATGCCTCGCAGCACTGGAACCACAATCTGTTCTGGGAGATCATGGGCCCGGACCAGATCGGCATTCCCGGCGCGCTGGAAAAAGCGCTGACCGAAAGCTTTGGCTCGGTCGCGAAATTCAAGGAAGATTTCGCCGCAGCTGGTGCCGGTCAGTTCGGTTCGGGCTGGGCCTGGCTGGTGAAAGACAAGGATGGCGCGCTCAAGGTCACCAAGACCGAGAATGGCGTGAACCCGCTTTGCTTTGGTCAGACCGCGCTGCTGGGATGCGATGTGTGGGAACATTCCTACTATATCGACTTCCGCAACAAGCGTCCGGCTTACCTGACGAATTTCCTCGAAAAGCTGGTGAACTGGGAAGCGGTCGCCGCGAAGCTCTGAGCTGCGGCTTCTGAGGAGAGACAAAAGGCCCTGCCGCGCTGTCGGTAGGGCCTTTTTTTGCAGGCCCGGTGCCCATTTGCTCAGGGGGTATGGGGTGGGAAGCGGGACAGGGGGCCGCGATGACGGCTCTGCTGCCATCAATGGCCGTGATTGCGATCCATCGCCTGCCGGCGGCTTTCGCGCGGGCTCTGGGCGGCGGTCACGACACTGGCGCCTGTGCGGTGGTGATCTGCTGTTTGGGCTTTGCTGCTGGCCGATACGCGGTGCAATGGAGATGCGATCAAGGGTTATACGGGCTGCATTTTCAGTGAGATCGCTGTCGCGCAGCGGGCGCTGCCGCTTTCTCTGCTGACGCCGGCGGTGTTTGCGATCTGGTTCGTGGTGGTCGTTGCAATCCCGGCCCGGGGTGAAATCCAGACCCTGCCCAGGCGGCGAAAGGCCGGCTGAGGGCCGTCGCGCCCCGGGCCGGTGATCGGATCCGCTGGCTTATCACGTCTTCCAATTGCGCCGCCTGGCGGCGAAAGTCACCCGGAGCAGGTGGCGGGCAGGAAAGGCGGTCGGGATGGGGTGGGTCAGGTCGGTGCGGGGAGTGGTCCTTGCGATGGCGGGCTGGGGCGGCTTTGGCCAGATGGCGGCTGCGCAGGACTGGTTCACAGCCGAGGCCTGCACCACCGGCGAGATCCGCGTCTGGCGCGAGGTTCTGCCCGAGGCGGAAGAGGTGCGCTTTGCAGCCATCGCGGCGGAGGTGCCGAACAGTCTTGGCCGGTTCTGGAAGATCACCGCGCCGGGTGGGCAGGTCTCCTGGCTCTGGGGCACCTATCATGTGCCCGAACGCAGCATCCTCGACCTGCCCGAGGCGCTGCTTGCGGCGCTGGAGGCCGCCGATGTGGTGGCGCTGGAATTCAATCCGCAGCCGCAGGACAGGGCGGCGCTGATCCGCAGCTATGACCAGGCCTGGATGTGGGCGCCGCCCGACGCAGAGCCGGATTACCGCGAGGATTTCCCTCCCGCGGTTCTGACGCAGATCGGCGAGCGGATCGCGACCTTCGGCTGGGATCCGTCTTATATGGCACTGATGAGCGATGCCGGGCTGTTCAGCCTGTTGCTCAGCGATCCCTGTTCGGACTTCAGCGCCTCTTTCATGCCGGGGCAGGATTATTTCATCGCACAGACCGGCTGGCTGGCGGGGGCGCGGGTCGATGGGCTGCAACAGCCCTGGGCATTTGGCGAAGAGCTTACCGCCCCGCATCGGAGTGAGGCGGCACGCGCGGCGACGCTGCTTTACGGTCTTTATCTCGGGCCGGAGTCGGCTTTGCCGGGCGCGCGCGAGACCAGTTTCGCGCTTTACCTCCAGGGGCGGATCGGGGTGATGGATGCCTGGTCGAATGCCTGGCCTGAACAGGTGCTGGGCGAGGCGCGCGGGCGCCGGGTGGTGGAGCTGGCCGAGGGCTATCTGCTGGTCGAGCGCAATGCGATCTGGATGGACAGGATCCGCACCCTCGTCGATCAGGGCGATGCGGTGATCGCGGTGGGGGCCTCGCATCTGCCGGGCGATCTGGGGCTCGTGAGCATGATCCGCGATGCGGGCTACCAGGTGGAGCGGGTGGTGCTGCCGGGCGAGATGGGCTGATCCCACCGCCTGTGGCCCGCCGGGGATGCCTCCGGCGGGAGTATTTTTGTCAAGAGGAAGACAGCTCGGCCTGCTGGTCAGGCTGCAAGCCGGGCTTGCAGGCCGGCGGTCAGGCTTGCCACATCGGGGGCGGTGTTGAAGAGGTCTTTCAGCGTTGGCGCGGCAAAGCCTTCGCGGATGATATGGTCGATCAGCGCGATCAGCGGCTGCCAGTAGCCGTCGATATCCAGCAGGAAAATCGGTTTTTTGTGCAACCCGATCTGCGCCCAGGTCAGGACCTCGAAAAATTCGTCAAGGCTGCCGGCGCCGCCAGGAAGCACCACAATCGCGTCGGAATTCATAAACATGACCTTTTTGCGCTCATGCATATCCTCGGTGATCACGAAAGTGGTCAGGTCGCGCTTGCCCTTTTCCAGCCCCAGGAGATGCACCGGAATGACGCCGAGCGCATTGGCGCCAGCCCCCTGGGCTGCGCGGGCGACCTCTCCCATCAGGCCGACATCGCCGGCGCCATAGACAAGGCGCCATTTCTGCGCGGCGATCTCGCGGCCAAAGGCCTGGGCGGCGGTGACATGGGCGGGATTGGCCCCTGGGCGCGAGCCGCAGAAGACGCAGATGGAGGGAAGCTGCATGGGGACTCCTGAATTCGATTGCCAGCGGGGGCGATATCGGGGTTTCCTTTAGGCGAAATTCTGCCGGGATGCGATGGGAAACCTTTTTGGGGGAAACCTGTCTGGCCGGCGCTGCTGCGACGAAGAGGGGATCGGATGAAGGCCTGGGCTGGTTTGGGCGCGGGGGGGCGCGCAGTCGTCACTGTTGCGGGTGCGGGGGCGGTTGTCGTTGCGGGGGCGCTGATCGCGGGCTGGCGCCCTGGAGACGGGGCGGGGGGTGAGACGGGAAGCAGGGCGGATGTCGAGGCGGCTGCGCTGGTCTCGCCGCTGCCGCAGGCCGAGGCGGCAGAAGGCGCGGCAGCGCAGGAGCCGGAGGCGGCCGCTGTGGCGCCTGCCGGAATCGCGGCGCCGGTCATCACCACCTGGGCGGTGGCGGCAGGGGGGCATGCGACCATTGGGGGGCTGGGCGATCCGGATGCGCAGATCCTTGTGCTGCTGGATGGCGCGCAGATCGCTGAGACGCGGGTGACGCGGGGGGGCGAGTTCGCGCTGGTGACGATATTCGCGCCCAATTCTTCGCCTTCGGTCCTGAGCCTTGTGATGGTGCTGGAGGATGGGCGCCGTATCCCCTCGGTCGAGGTTATTGCGATCGGGCCTGTATCGGGGCCGGCAGAGGATGCTGCCGCTGCCGTTGCGGAGGCTGATTCTGTGGTCGATCCTGTAGCTGGTCTTGTGGCCGAAGCGGGGCCGGTGGCGCTGAGGATCAGTGAGGAGGGGGCGGTGGTGCTCCAGGCCCCTCAGGAAATCGCCACCCCGGAGGGGGCCGCAGCTGCCCCCGATCTGGCGCCGGTACAGGTGCAGACCATTTCCTATCTGACGCCCGAGATCGTGCAGATCGGCGGTTTGGGTGCGCCCGGCGCTTTCGTGCGCCTTTATCTCGATTCTGTGCCGGTTGGGCCGACCGAGGTTGCTGTCGGGGCGGCGGGGGCCTGGCAGGTGGATCTTTCAGGGATTGCCGCCGGGCTTTACCTTTTGCGCGTCGATCAGCTGGATGCCGGCGGCAAGGTGCTGTCGCGTGTCGAAATTCCGTTCCGCCGCGAGACCCCTGCGGCTCTGGCGGCGCTGGTCGGGGGCGAGGCGGCACCGCCGCAGGAGGCGGGCAGCGTGTCGGAGCCTGTAGTGCCTGCGGCAGACATACCGGAAGAGACGGCTCCGGCCGGGGCTGCTGCAGGGTTCGATGTGGGGGCCGATGAGGGGGCAGAGGACGCGGCGGAGCGGGTTGCCACCGACACCGGGACCGCCACGGAGACTGCTGTGAAACCGGCTCCGGAACCAGTGTCTGAACCCGCAGCCGTCGCTCTGGCCGCAAGGGATCCGGAGGCGCCGGTGCTGCCCGCCGCGCCTGAGCCGCAGACCGCGCCGGCCCTGCCTGCGGGCAGTGAGGCGCCCGCTCCGGCTGAACCCGTCGCCACGGCGCCCGATGCCCCGCCGGCGCCGCCCGCGATATCGGTCACGGTGCAGCCCGGGCATACGCTCTGGGCGATTGCGCGCGATGAATTCGGCGAGGGCGTGCTGTATATCCAGCTTTACGAGGCCAATCGCGACCGTATCCGCGACCCGGATCTGATCTATCCGGGGCAGGTTTTTACGATTCCGGGCCGCTGAGCTCAGCCCGCACAGCCGGGGCGCCAGCCCCCTGGCAGCAGGCGATCACCTCGGGGTGTTCGCCGCAGCAATCATTGAGCAGATGCGAAATCGCGGCGCCCAGACCGGCCGGGTCGACCGCATAAAACACATTGCGCGCCACCCGGCGGGCGGTCAGCAGCCCCGCCTGTTCCAGTTGCGACAGGTGAAAGGACAGCCGCGAGGCCGAAAGCCCCAGCAGGCGCGCGATCTCTCCCGCCGCAAGACCGTCAGGGCCCGAGGGCAGCAGCAGGCGGATCAGGTCAAGCCGGTCGCCATGGGACAGCGCCGCAAAGGCGCGGAGCGCGCGCGCGCGCGCGACGGGGTCGCAGACAGAGCGGGGCAGGCCAGCATCATCATCCGGTATTTTCAGCGGGGCGGGGTCTTTACTCTGATCCATATTTCAATTATTCACGAAACCTTGAAATGACACAAGCCGCCATTGCCGCCGGTCACCGCTTTTGCGACCGCAGCCGCAAAGACGAGCCCCTCGCGAAGGCCATCCATGTCCGGTCCCGATCCGATCCCCACCGCATCTCCTGATGCGCCGGCCTCCGGCTGGCAGACCATTTTGCGGGTCATGCCGCATCTGTGGCCGAAGGACCAGCTTTGGGTGCGCCGTCGCGTGGTGCTGGCGCTGGTGTTCCTGCTGGTGTCCAAGGTGATTTCGGTCATCACGCCCTGGTTTTACAAACTGGCGGTCGATGGGCTGGCGGGCGAGGGCGCGGTCGACCCGGCGCGGATGATGGCGCTTGGCGCGGTGGGGCTTGTTGTGGCTTACGGGCTGGCGCGGCTTGGCTCGGTCCTGTTCCAGGAGGTGCGCGACGCGGTTTTCGTGCGGGTGGCCCAGCGGGCGCTGCGCCGCCTTGCGCTGGAGACCTTCAGCCATATTCACCGCCTTTCAATGCGCTACCATATCTCGCGCCGCACCGGCGGGCTGTCGCGGATCATCGAGCGCGGCGTCAAGGGGATCGAGTTCCTGCTCCGGTTCCTGTTGTTTTCGATCGGGCCGCTGATCCTTGAGCTGATCCTTGTCACCCTGATCTTCGCCCTGGCCTTTGGCTGGAGCTATGCCGCCGTGGTGGCGGTGACGATCTCGCTTTACGTCTGGTTCACCTTTGCGGTGACAGAATGGCGGGTGAAGATCCGCCAGGAGATGAATGACCAGGATACCGATGCCAATCAAAAGGCCGTCGACAGCCTGCTGAACTATGAAACCGTCAAATATTTCAACGCCGAATCGCGTGAGGCGGCGCGCTATGACGGGGCGATGCGGCTTTACGAGGCGGCGGCGGTGAAGACGGGCCTGTCGCTTTCCTTCCTCAATGTCGGGCAGACGCTGCTGATCACCGCCGGGCTGGTGGCGGTGATGGTGATGGCGGCGCTTGGCGTGCAGCAGGGGCAGCTGACGGTCGGCGATTTCGTCATGGTCAATGCCTATATGATCCAGATTACCCTGCCACTGGGTTTCCTTGGCACGGTCTACCGCGAGATCCGCCAGGCTTTGGTTGATATGGGGGCGATGTTCGGCCTGTTGTCGCAGCCGGCCGAGGTGGTCGATGCGCCCGATGCAAAGCCTCTCGCGCTGAAAGGCGGCGAGATCACCTTCGACAATGTGCTTTTCTCCTATGATCCCTCGCGCGAGATCCTGAAAGGTGTCAGCTTCCGGGTGGGCCCTGGCGAGACGCTGGCGCTGGTCGGCCATTCCGGTTCGGGGAAATCGACGGTCGCACGGCTTTTGTTCCGCTTTTACGATGTTACGGGCGGTGCGATCCGGATCGACGGTCAGGATATCCGCGATGTGACGCAAAGCGCGCTGCATGATGCGATCGGCGTGGTGCCGCAGGATACGGTTCTGTTCAACGACACGATCCGCTACAATATAGGCTATGGCCGCGATCATGCGACGGAAGCCGATATCGTGGCGGCGGCGCGGGCGGCGAAGATCCATGATTTCATCGAGAGCCTGCCCGAGGGCTATGACACTATCGTCGGCGAACGCGGGCTGAAGCTCTCGGGCGGTGAAAAGCAGCGGGTCGGTATCGCGCGAACCATCCTCAAGAATCCGGCCATCCTGATCCTCGACGAGGCGACTTCGGCGCTGGATACCCAGACCGAGCGCTCGATCCAGGAGAGCCTGCATGAAATGGGCGAGGGGCGCTCGGTGATCACCATCGCGCACCGGCTGTCGACCATCGCGGATGCGGATTGTATCCTGGTGATGGAGGCGGGCCGGGTGATCGAACAGGGTCGCCATGAGGAATTGCTGGCGAAAGGCGGCCGCTACAGCGCGATGTGGGCACAACAGCGCGCCGAAGAAGAAGACGCTGCGGCCTGATCGTCTCGGTGCTGCGATCCGGACAGTCCGGCGCGGTCCTTCTTAGGCAGAAGGCTGACTGGTTCTCCCGGCGGCTCTGATGCCTGACCGGCATTTGGGGCGGGGTCGGTTTTCCCCTGCGCCGGGCAGCGCTGGTGCCTTGGGGAGTGGGTTTCCCGACCCTGGTGGGACGATTGAGAGCGGCGACCAGGCGGTAGAAGAGGCGCGCGAACGGCTGCTGCCCCACCCATCCGGGGCAGTGAATTTTCGCCCCGATGCGGCTTTTGCCAGGATATCCGCCCCCGATCCTCGCCTTATGCATCTGACCGATGCAGTCCGGCATGCGCGGGATCTCGTTTCGGGCGCGGTCGCCCGGGCTGTCTTTCTGCCGGGGTTCTGCGTTCTTGCGACCGGGAATGATCTCAACTGCCCCGCAGGCGGCGAGGGCGTCATAAACCTTGCGGGCATTTTTGGCCTGATAGTCAGTAACGCTGACGATCTCCTGGCCGCGCGCGATCTGGTCCGGCAATTTCTCGCGTATCGACACTGCGCCCCTGTTGCGGGTGGTAAACCCGGCTGCGGTGTTTCTGCGCAAAATCCAATGCGGATGCTGCATTTGCAGCCGCCGCGCCTGCGGATAGTCCACGCGCCCTGTCCCGGCTCGCGACAGGATGAGCTGCCCCTGCGAGGTCTGAGGCGGCGTGACAGGGCGCTGAAATGGTTCGGGCCGATCCACCGCAACAGGGTTTCGCCGCAACCTGTCAGTGGGCCGAGGGCCGGGCCGATCAGGTCGTCAGAGGCGCCGCCGCGTCTGCGTCCTGGTGCGAACAGGCCGTTTCGGCTTTTGCTGGCCAGCAGCATCGCCTGGCCCTTACGCATCCGGGGGCATTCCCCTGAAGCAGGGCTCCGCCGGAACCGGCGATCAGGGGCGGGGTTCCTGATGTCAGAAGGCGCGGGACATGGCGATCCCGCCTGCGCAAACACAGGCCAGGTCGCGCGGGGGATTGCCGGGTGATGACGCCAGGGCCGCAGATGTCACGCCGGCATTTAGGCGCTTTCGGAGCAGGGCAGGTACTGCTGCGGCCTGACAGGCTGTGAAGGCTGACCTTCAGGCGGATTTGGCTGCGATGCCGCGTCGCGGGGCGCCGGAGCGTGCCGGGCGGGCGCCCCGCGCGGTCGGTTCCGGCGCGCGGATTGTCCCTGGTGCCTTTCCCCGGCGCGCCGTTCTGGCGCAATGCAAGCGGCCATAGGATCAGGGGTTTTGTACCCGTCTAAGGCCCGGCCCCGGGCCAGCGCGGCAAACCCGCACGGGCGCCTTCGTGGGCGCCTGGGGGAGGGTCGGCAAGACGCCCGCAATGACTGAGGACAATCCCCGTGCTGATCTGCTTCGGGCGCAGAACCGGATCGCCGACCCGCCAACGGCTCTGACAGGCGCGGGGTGCGGCGATCTTATGGCCATAGTCCCAGACCGGGGCTGCCGCTGCAAAAGCCGGAGGATCAGCCCTTCGCTCCCCTGATCCCGTGGCCTCGGTACTCTGCCCCGCGCTACTGCCCCTGGTATCGGGCAATCCAGCCTCCGAACCTGGTTATCCTCCGGTTGTTTTTCGTTGCGGATCATCCCCGGAATGCGGCAAGGCCACGAGGGGGGAAGGCCGATCTTCTTGCCCGGTCAGGAATCCCGCAGCCCGCAGCGCGGATTTTCCCTTTGACCCGGACCCCTTGCAGGGCGAGACTGACGGCAATCCCGGATTACCCAGATGCTGCGCCGCTTTGTCTTTGTCCTTTTGATGTTTTTCGGCCTCGCCGCACCGGCGCTGGCCGAAAGGCGCGTTGCTTTGGTGTTGGCCGCGCAGGAATACCGGCATCTGCGTCCGCTCGCGAACCCGGTCAATGATGCCCGTGCCATCGAGGATTTGCTTAAAAGCCTGGGCTTTGAGGTCTGGACCGAGACCGACCGCGATCTCAGGCGCATGCGCCGCGCGCTTGAGGATTTCCGCGTCGATGGCGAAGGCGCCGATCTGGCACTGGTCTTCTATGCCGGCCATGGGGTGGCGATTGACGGGGTGAATTACCTGCTGCCGGTCGATGCGGAGGCCAGAAGCGCCGAGGGGCTGGCGGCCACATCGCTGCCGTTTTCCGAGGTGCAGGAGACCCTGGCCGCCATTTCGCCCAATGCGATTTTCCTGCTGGATGCCTGCCGCAATGACCCGTTTGCGGGTTTGGGTGCTTCGGATCCGGATGGGCGCGGGGCGGTGGCGCTGGCCGAAGACGGTGCCGATGCGCCAAAAACGGTGGGGGCGCTGGGCCGGATCGGGCGGGCGGAGGGGGCGCTGATCGCCTTTGCCGCCGCACCCGGTGCGACCGCCGCTGACGGCAATGGCAAAAACTCGCCTTTCACCGAGGCGCTTTTGCGCAATTTCGGCCGTGAAGGCACCGAATTGCGCCTCTCGCTGACCATTGTGCAGCAAGATGTCTATGACCGCACGCGCGGCCGCCAGATGCCCTATATCGAAAGCGGGTTGCCGCGCCTGATCTATCTTTCGGGCGAGGGCGAATTGCCCGAGCGCGAACTTCTCCTTGTCGCGATGGAGCGCTATTCGCCCGAATTGCGTGGAGAGGTCGAGACGGTGGCCGAGCAAAACGACATGCCGCTGGCGCCGCTTTACCGTGCGGTGCTGACGGGCGATCTGGAAAAGCTTTCGGTCGATGATCGCCGCGTCAAGCTGGAAGAGGCCGCCCGGGCCTATGCCACTTTCGAATCCGATCTGCTGAAACTGGCATCGGATGATCCGCGTGTCACAGACCTCCGGGCGAAAGCCGAAGAGCAATTCGCACTGGGCGCGTCGGATGCGGGCCGTGCGCTGATGGCCGAAGCGACCGAGATCGACGCAAAATCCGAATCCTCGCTGCGCGACAATATGGTGGCGCGCACCCTGTCGCAGGCCGCGACCCATGTGCTGAACGCCAATGCCGCCCGTGCCAGCCTGCGCTATGATCTGGCGATCAGCGACCTGACCCAGGCGACCGAGCTTTACAACCGGGTCCGCGCCGATCTGCCCGACCGCGAGGCGAAAGAGGCCTATGCGCTGGCGCTGAGCGATCTGGCCTGGCTTTACCTGGTGGCCGGCAACAGTTCGTCCGCGCTGAGCGTCACGCTTACCCAGGTCGACTACCTGGACAGTCTGACCCGGGCCGAGCCGGAAGATATCGGCTGGCGCCGGCAATTGATGTGGGCGCTGAAAGGAGCGGGCGAGATCAAGGTGCAGAAAGGGTTTCTTGCCGATGCCGATGCCGATTACGCCCGTGCCGATGAACTGACCGCCGCCCTTATCGCCGCCTGGCCCGAGGACAGTGATCTTTTGCGCGAACGTGAGGTGATCCTGAACAGCCGTGGCTCGATCAGGCTGACGCTGGCGGATTACCAGGGCGCGCTGGCGGCGCATAACGAGGCGCTGGAAATCGGGCTGGCGCTTTATGACCAGGCACCCGACAGCGTCACTCATGCGCGGGATATCTCTTTCACGCATGAGAAACTGGGCGATGTCTGGTCTGCCATGGGCGATTTCGAACGGGCGCGTGAAGCCTATGACGTGTCGCTGGAGATCAGCCAGGATATCGCCAACAGATATCCTGCGGTGCCGACCTATCAGCTGGATCTGGCGGTTGGCTATGAACGGCTGGGCGAAATGCTGATGAGCGAGCTGCAATATGATTCGGCCTTGGCCGTGCTGATGGAGTCGCAAAAGATCCGCGACGAACAGCAATCCAGGGATCCGGGCAATGTGGTGCTGAAACGCGACAGCGCGGTGACGGTGTCGCGGATGGGCGATGTCTATCTCGCGATGGGCGACAGCGGCTCGGCACTGATGAACTGGCAGCATGCGCTCGGGCTCAGGCGCGAACTGGTCGATCTGGATCCGCAAAATGCGATATGGCTGCGCGATCTGTCGGTTTCCTATGAACGGATCGGTGATCTCTATCTGAGCGAAGGCGTGGCGGATGAGGCGCTGGCTGCGGCGAATGAGGCGCTGGCGCTGCGCCAGGCTGTGGTGGATATCGACCCGCAAAACCTGCCGCCGCAGCGCGATCTGACCATTTCGCTGGAAAAACTGGCCCGGATCTATGACCAGCTGGGCGATGTCACCACCGCGCGCGAGCTGTTCGGCCGGTCGCTGGAAATCCGCCGCTGGCTGGTCGGGACGGCGCCGGGGGTGCAGCTTTACCGGCTGGATGTGGCCTATACCCTGGTCTCGCTGGGCGATGCGATGGCGCGGGGCGGAGAGCCTGCGGCGGCGCTGCCCTTGCTGGAGGAGGGGCGCGAGATCCGCGTGGCGGTGCTGGCTGCCCTTCCCAAAGACGCGCCGGTGGATCCGACGCAGCTGCGCGAGCTGAGCATCGGGCTGAATATCCAGGTCGCGGTGCTGCTGAAACTGCAGGATAGTCCCCGCGCGATTGAACTCGCACGCCAGTCGGTCGAGACTATGGACCGGGTGGCCGGGCTGCGCCCGGCGGATCCCAATCTGCTGATCGACCGGATGTTCGCGGCCAACCGGCTGGGCGAGGCGCTGGAGGCCTCGGGCGATCTGGCGGGGGCGCTGGTGGCTTACCGCGAAACCTCGGGCTATGCCTTTGCCGCCTCTTCGGCCGATCCCTGGAATGTGATCGCAGCCCGGGATTACGCACTGTCGCTGGAAAATGCCGGCCGGGTGCTGATGGCGCAGGAGGATTTCGCCACCGCGAAACAGGATTACGAGGCGGCGGTTGCGCTCAGGAAATGGATCACCGGCCAGCAACCTGCCTCGGTCTCTGACCAGCGCAACCTCGCCTATGCGCTGCGGTTTCTGTCGGATGCCTGTTTCTTCCTGCAGGATTTCGAGAATGGGCGTACCCATGAGGAACAGGCGCTGGCGATCATGCGCTGGATCGCCGGGGTCGAGCCGGAAAACCCCTATAATGTGACCGATCTCGCGCTCAGCCTCTACCGCGCCAGCCATTATTACCGCGACGGCTCGCTTTTCCTGACCGAGTCGGTGGCGCTGCTGAAAGGGCTGGAGGCAGAGGGGCGGATGCCGGAAGGGCCGTTCCATGGCTGGATCGCGATCTATGAGGAACGGCTGAAGGGGGTGCGCACGGGCGGGGGTAAGGCGCCCTGAACCGGGCCGCATAAAGGGTGGCGCGCGGCAACCGGGGGGATGTCAGAGGACAGTCCGGGGGCAGTCCGGGGGCGGATAGGGGCCTAAAAGCCCGGGCAGGACTTGGCAAGATTGCCGGAATCCCTGTAAGACGTGGCGGAACAAGGATTGATGGCAGGAAGGCCCGGAGCAAGTGAGCGACACCAACAGCTTCATTGATGAGGTCACCGATGAGCTGCGGCGCGAAAAGCTGACCAAAGCTTTCCGCCGCTGGGGCTGGATCGGCGGCGTGCTGATCCTGGTGATCGTGGCCGGTTCGGGCTGGCAACAATGGTCAAAAGCGCGCGATGCGGCGCGGGCCGAGGGCTTTGGCGATGCGCTGCTTGAGGCGCTGGATACCGGCTCTCCCGAGGCGCGGCGCGAGGCGCTGGCGGCGATTCCCGCCACCGGCTCTCAGGCGGTGATCCGGGATATGATCGAGGCCTCGGACCCGAAGGAGGACAAGGCGGCGACGCTGGCCGCGCTGGACAAGGTGATTGCGGATGCAAAGCTGGACCCGGCCTGGCGCGATCTGGCGATCCTGCGCCGGGTGATCGTGGCCGGGGCAGAGCAGCCGCTGGCCGAGCGTCGCAGTGCGCTTGAGGCGATTGCGGGCCAGCGTCGGCCCTATCGCCTGTTGGCGGCTGAACAGCTGGCCTGGCTGTCGATCGAAGAGGGCGATGTGCCCGCAGCCATCACGGCACTGAACAGCCTTGCCACCGATCAGGAGGCAAGCCAGGCCCTGCGCGCCCGGGCCGAACAGATCGTCACTGTGCTGGGCGGTGAGCCGGCCGAGGTGGTCAATGATGCGACCCCGGCCGAGGAAGCGGGAAGCGGCGCGACCGAAAGCGGCGCCACAGCGCCTGGCAGCGAATAAGCGGCAAGGAATATCTGCTGCCGGCCGGTGCTGAACCCGGCCAGCGGCCAGAGCAACTGGAATGATGGGGCAGAGCGTGAGCATGAAACGGCGGATCGGCTGGCTGATGGGCGCGGTGGCGGGGCTGGCGGTGCTGAGCGCCTGCGGAGAGCGCGAGCTGATCCTGCCGGGCGAGCGGGTCGATGTGCGCGAGGTGCTGGAAGGCTCGGCTTCGCGCGATGCCGGCGCGGTGGCGCGGTCAGTACCGATCAGCCTGCCGGGCCAGCAAAACAACGCCGAATGGGCGCAGCGCGGTGGCAATGCCCGCCATGACGCCCCTCATGCGGCCTTGCGCGCCAATCCGCAGCTTGCCTTTGCCACCTCGATCGGCGAGGGCTCTTCGCGCCGTCACCGCATCGCGGCGGCGCCGGTGGTGGCGGGGGGGCGCGTCTTCACCATTGATGCGGCCATGGTTGCCTCGGCGGTGTCGACCAGCGGCACGCTTTTGTGGCAGGCCGATCTGACGCCGGCGACGGATCGCGGCGGCCGCGTTTCGGGCGGCGGTCTCGCGGCAGAGGGCGGCAAGGTCTATGCCTCGACCGCTTATGGCGAAGTGATCGCGATGGATGCGGCCTCGGGCCAGATGCTCTGGCGTCAGCGGGTGGACAGCCCGGTCCATGGCGCGCCGGCGGTGGCGGATGGTGTCGTCTATGTCGCCGGGCGCGACGGCTTGGCCTGGGCGCTGAATGCGGCGGATGGCAAGGTGCAGTGGCAGGTGATCGGCACCCCCGGCACTGCGGGCTATATGGGCGCGGCTGCACCGACGGTTTCGGATCGTTCGGTGATCTTCCCCTCGGGCGCGGGTGACCTGCTGGCGGTGATGCGGATCGGCGGCGGCACAAAGATCTGGCAGAAATCCATCGCGGGGCGCCGCCCGGGCATCGCCTATGGCGAAGCGCAGGATGTGACCGGCGATGCGGCCCTGGTGGGCGGCACGATCTTTACCGGCACCGGCGCCGGTCGCACCGTGGCGATGGATGCCGCCTCGGGCGAGCGGATCTGGGATGCCGAGGAAGGCGCGCTCGGGCCGATGGCGATTGCGGGCGGTTCGGTCTTCCTTGTATCCGACGAGGCGCGGCTGGCCCGGCTGGATGCCGCCACGGGCGAGGTGATCTGGGCGGTCTCTCTGCCCTATTTTACCGCCGAAAAGGTCAGGAAACACAAAGCGATCACCGCGCATTACGGCCCGGTTCTGGCTGGTGGCCGGATTTGGGTCGCTTCCTCCGACGGGGTGCTGCGGGGCTTTTCGCCGACCGATGGCAGCCTCGTCGCCAGCGTGGAAATCCCGGGCGGCGCCGCCACCCAGCCGGCGGTCGCGGGCGGCACACTGTATGTCGTCTCGAATAACGGGCAAGTTCTGGCTTTCCGCTGAGGGCTTTCCCGTGTAACTGGGCGAGCTTCAGGAGATCCAGATGAGCTTCACCCTCGCCATAGTCGGCCGGCCCAATGTCGGTAAATCCACTCTGTTCAACCGGCTGGTGGGCCGCAAGCTGGCGCTGGTCGATGACCAGCCCGGCGTGACGCGCGATCTGCGCGAGGGCGATGCGAAACTGTTCGATCTGCGCTTCACCGTGATCGACACGGCGGGGCTGGAGGAGGTCACCGATGACAGCCTGCAGGGAAGGATGCGGCGCCTGACCGAACGCGCGGTCGAGATGGCGGATGTCTGCCTTTTCGTGATCGACGGGCGGGCAGGGGTGACGGCGACCGACGAGACCTTTGCCGAGATCCTGCGTAAGAAAAACGCCCGTGTGATCCTTGGTGTGAACAAGGCCGAAGGGAAGGCCGGCGATGCCGGAGCGCTTGAGGCATATTCGCTTGGCCTCGGCGAGCCCGTCCGGATGTCGGCCGAGCATGGCGAGGGGATGGACGATCTCTACCACATCCTGCGCCCCTTCGAGGCAGAATTTGCCGAGCGGGAAGCCGAGATCACCCCGGAAACCGATCTCGACCTGCCGGAAGACAGCGAATTCGACAGCGAGGATGAGGGCGCCGATGAGAGCTGGCGGCCCTCGGTTGCGAAACCCTTGCAGATTGCGGTGATCGGTCGCCCGAATGCCGGCAAATCAACGCTGGTGAACAAGATCCTCGGCGAGGACCGGATGCTGACCGGGCCCGAGGCCGGGATCACCCGCGATGCGATCTCGATCAAGGCGGACTGGATGGGAACGCCGATCCGGATCTGGGACACGGCGGGCATGCGCAAAAAGGCACGGGTGGTCGAGAAGCTGGAAAAGCTCTCGGTGTCCGACGGGCTCAGGGCGGTGCGCTTTGCCGAGGTGGTCGTCGTGCTGCTGGATAATGAGATCCCGTTCGAGACCCAGGACCTGCGCATCGCCGATTTCGCCGAGACAGAGGGCCGGGCGGTTGTGGTTGCGATCAACAAATGGGATCTGGAGACCGAACGCCAGGACAAGCTGGCCGAGCTGAAAGAGATGTTCGAGCGCCTGCTGCCGCAGCTGCGCGGCGCGCCGCTGGTGACCATCTCGGGCAAGACCGGGCGCGGTATGGACCGGCTGCATGACGCGATCCTGCGGGCGCATGCGGTCTGGAACCGAAGGGTGGCGACGGCGCGGCTGAACTCCTGGCTGTCGGCGATGACCGAGGCCCACCCGCCGCCCGCGCCGGGCGGTCACCGGATCAAGATGCGCTACATCACCCAGGCCAAGACGCGCCCGCCGGGTTTCGTGATCAAATGCTCGCGTCCCGATGATGTGCCGGAGAGCTATAAGCGCTATCTGATCAACGGGTTGCGGGATCACTTTGACATGCCGGGCACGCCGATCCGGCTGTTCCTGCGCGGCCAGGGCGATCAGAATCCGTTCCGTGAGAAGAAATTCCATACGCCGTCGCGGCTGAGGAAACACCAGGGAAAGCAGGTCAGGAAGTAAGAGAGGGGGCCAGCCCCCTCGCGGCTTTGCCGCTCACCCCCGGGATATTTAGAGACAGCTGAAAGGGCTTTTCATCTGTCCTTAAATATCCCCGCCGGAGGCAAGGGGCCTGTCAGGGCCCCTGTTTTTTTCAGGCGAGCGTTCCATCGGCGCCGATGCGGGTCTTGCCGCCGAGATAGCGATGCAGCACCGCCGGGATCTCGACCGAACCGTCTTCCTGCTGTCCGTTTTCCAGAACCGCGATCAGACAGCGCCCGACGGCAAGGCCCGAACCGTTCAGCGTCGCGATGAAATCGGGTTTGCCGCCTTCAGACGGGCGATAGCGCGCATTCATTCGCCGCGCCTGGAACTGACCGCAGGTCGAGACCGAAGAGATTTCGCGGTAGCGGTTCTGACCCGGCAGCCAGACCTCGATGTCATGCGTTTTCTGCGCGCCAAAGCCCATATCTCCGGTGCAAAGCACCACGGTGCGATAGGCCAGGCCCAGCTTTTGCAGGATCGTCTCTGCCTGGGCTGTCATGCGCTCATGTTCCGTCAGCGCAGTTTCCGGCGTGCAAAGCGTCACCATCTCGACCTTCTCGAACTGGTGCTGGCGCAGCATGCCGGTGGTGTCCTTGCCCGCCGAACCAGCCTCCGAGCGGAAGCATTGCGTATGCGCGGTCATCCGCTGCGGCAGCGCTGCCTCATCCATGATCTCGCCTGCTGCGGAATTGGTCAGCGTGACCTCGGAGGTCGGAATCAGCCACCAGCCATTGGTGGTCTCATAGCTGTCCTCGGCGAATTTCGGCAGCTGGTTGGTGCCGAACATGGCCTCGGACTTCACCAGAACCGGGGTCCAGACTTCGGTGAGGCCATGCTCTTCGACATGGGTGTCGATCATAAACTGTGCCAGAGCCCGGTGGAGCCTGATCACCGCGCCCTTCAGCACCACGAAACGCGAGCCCGAAAGCTTGGCGGCTGTGGCAAAATCCATGCCGGGTTTCACACCGGCAATGTCGAAATGCTCGACCGGGGCGAAGGCAAAGCTCTTTGGCTCGCCCCAGCGGCGGATCTCGACATTGTCAGCCTCGTCGGCGCCCTCGGGCACCTCGTCAAGTGGCAGGTTCGGGATGGTGGCAAGCTGATCGCGCAGGGCCTTGTCCTCGGCATCGGCCTCGGCGGTCAGGCGGGCGATTTCGGCCTTTTTCTCGGCCACCAGAGCGCGCAACCGTTCGAACCCGGCATCATCGCCACGCGCCTTGGCGGCACCCACGTCTTTGCTGGCGCGGTTCTGCTCGGCCTGAGCGGTTTCAGCCGCGAGGATCTTTGCGCGCCGCGCCTCATCAAGTGCCAGCAGCGAGGGCGACAGCGCAGCCAGCCCGCGACGGGAGAGCGCCGTATCGAAAGCGGCAGGGTTTTCGCGGATCATGCGGATATCATGCATGGATGTGGCCTCGCTGGCTTGCAGGAATTGCGCCGCTGCTTATGCCAGAAGCCGCGGCGCGGGGAAAGAGGGCGGCAGCCGCGCCTCTGGTTCCGGTGGATGCCTCCGGGCGTATATCTGGTGGCTATGACGGGTATTTTTCTCTTCAGGTCAGAATGTTGACCCACCTGGGCACGGTATGGCGGTGCCGCTCTGTATTACAGATGATCCTGACACGACCCTCAGGATCGTTTCGGCTTCCGTCGATTTGTTGATGTACTGCTGCCCGACGACTGAGCCGCATGGCACTCCCCTGAATTGCCTGATCCCCGATCCGAAGGCGATTGCGGCAAGGATCTCTTTGCGCGGGCGGATTTCGAACGGCTGATCATCCGTTTCGCCCCGGCTGCCTTCTGAGCCGGGATCCGCGCCTGTTGGCGGGCTATCTATGCCTGATCAGATCCGCATCACCATCGCTTGCCCCGCCGCCCTGATCCAGGACGCAAACCAGCTGGCCCGGGTGATTGGCTACAGCGAGGCTGACGATCAGACTTATGGCGCTGCGATCTGGCAGGACGCTGCCGGCAATCGCTACGCGGTCGCCTCCGGCCCGGTCTCGCCGGTGTTTCCAGAGGCGGCGGTCTCGCCTCTGACCGCCCCCGAATGGGGCGCCGACATGGCCGCCGCCGCTCGTGCCCAGGCGCTGATCCGCATCGGCGGGCCAGCGGCCCCCGGCCAGATCGCCGCCGTTATTGGTGATGACGTGCCCGCCGCGCTGGCAGAGCTGGGCCTGACCCGGATCGAAAGCATCTGAACTGACTGCTGCCGGCCCCGGCCGGCGGCAGGGCCTCAAGGGAGGCCAGAGGGGGAGGCAACCCCCTCTGACACGGGGACACCAGCTACGACACCCCGCCGACCAGCAAAAGCTTATGGCCGCTCCACCCTCGCGAGGGCGGCATCCTTGGACCACATGCAAATGAGAGAGTCACTGATTCCCGTCGATCCGGTCAGACCTGTTGCACCCTGGATCGGCGGCAAGCGCAATCTGGCAAAGCGGATCTGCGCCATCCTCGACACCATCCCCTGCACCACATATGCCGAGCCTTTCGTCGGCATGGGCGGCATCTTCCTGCGGCGGACATCACGTCCGCGCGCAGAGGTGATCAACGATTATGGCCGCGACGTCGCCAACCTATTCCGCATCCTTCAGCGCCATTACCCGCAGTTTCTGGACACGCTGAAGTTCCAGCTCACCACCCGGGCTGAGTTCAACCGGCTGGTCGACACGCGGGCCGACACCCTGACCGATCTCGAACGCGCCGGTCGATTCCTTTATCTCCAGCGCACGGCCTTCGGCGGCAAGGTTTCGGGTCGGAACTTTGGCGTACAGGCAGATCGCGGCGCACGGTTCAATCTGACCACGCTGGAGCCGATGCTGGAGGATCTGCACACCCGCCTTGCAGGCGTCGTCATCGAATGCCTCGACTTCGGCGAGTTCATCCACCGCTATGACGGCACCGGCACCTTCTTCTATCTCGATCCGCCCTATTGGGGCAGCGAGGGCGACTATGGCAAAGCCCTCTTCACCAGGGCGGATTTCGAGCGTCTGGCCGGGGTTTTAAGGGGCATCAAAGGCGGCTTTCTGCTCTCGATCAATGACGTGCCCGAGATCCGCGAGCTCTTTGCCTGGGCGCGGATCGAGGAGGTCGACACCACCTATTCCATCGCCGGTAAAGGTGATCGACCAAAGGCGCCAGAGCTGCTGATCCGGGGCGGCAGCCTGTGACGGTCTGGACGGAAGTCCGCTGTTGCGGATGCCAGCGCCTGCTGTTCAAAATGACGGCAGGCGCGTTCACCGGCGCGGTGCAGATCAAATGCCCGCGCTGCCGCGCCTTCAACCATCTGAGGCCCGAGAGCCCACACCCGCAGCGGCCCGATCGCGATGGAAAGGATCTCTCGTGTGGCTCTTTGTTCCACCGGAAGACATGAAGACCTTCGCGGCATCAGCCTTTGCGCCGGCGTCGGAGGCCTCGATCTCGGCCTGCATATCGCAGAGCCCGGATATCGAACTGTGTGCCATGTCGAGCGAAACAGTTTCGCCGCATCCGCTCTCGTGGCGCGGATGGCAGACGCGTCCCTGGCTCCGGCTCCTGTCTGGGACGATCTGCGATCCTTCGACGGCCGAGCGTGGCGCTATCTGAAGGCCGAGTTGGCCACCGTTTAAGCCGGGCTTTAAGGGAGCGTTTAACCGGGGCGGGCAGGGCGCCAGAGAGAGATGTTTTCCGCTGGAACGCTTTGTGCTAAGAGGGCGGGGCGTGGGATAGGGGGACAAGAGGGAGATGCGTCACATCCTCCAAACCCCGAAACTCCGGCACGGTGACGGTGACCGGAGATCCCACGCATCACTTCAAACTCACTGATTTTACGAGACTCGCATGGTGCAACTTTGGTTGTCATTCAGTGCAAGTTCCGCTGTCCCGCTACAACAGCTACAACCGGCAACATATTGATGAACCCGGCAGGCATCATTGCTTGACATGACAAAGTAAATCAGTCAGGAATAGACGCAGCTCAGCCAGGCTCTCCGGAGCACAGCCAGAAATTCTCTTACAGGCGATGGAGAAGACCATGACCCGACCTGCAACGGGCGACCGGCTTCCTTTGGTGGAACTGCTGCGTCAGGCGGCGGCCGGAACGGCCCCTTCAGCTGCACTGGAAGCTCTGATCGAACGCGTGGGGGCCGTGAAATGAACGCACATACCGATACCGCTCTGACTCCATGGCTGCAAAACGATGCGACCCCGGTGCATGAGGCGCGGGTGCTGACCGATGGCGGTTCGCTGGCCAAGATCGTGCTGGATGGTCAGGTCTATACTTTGCGCATCACGCGCCAGGGCAAGCTTATCCTTACCAAGTGACCTCAGTACTGCGAACGCACTCCGCGATACCAAATGACTGACCAAAAGTCCTGAATGGCGGGGGTAATCCGCCTCAGACTTTCCCCCGCCCGGCAGCTCTCCCTCGTGCTGCCGGGCGGGGGAATTTCGTTTGGGGGGAGGGGGTCAGCCGCCGGTATGGCTCATGTGTCGGCTCATCTGACCGCGAATCAGACCCTGCGCGCCGGCATTGGGCGCTGTGCCGGCAAGCTGGCGACCGTAATCGAAATCATGCCCTTTCGGCTTTCGTGCAATGGCGTCGCGGATCGCGGCCTCCAGCGGCGCCGAATCATCCGGATGCAGCCGCAACGGCGCGCGCAGATCGGCCATATCCTCCTGTCCAAGGCACATATACAGCTCGCCCGTGCAGGTCAGCCGCACCCGGTTGCAGCTTTCGCAGAAATTATGCGTGAGCGGCGTGATGAAGCCGATCTTCTGCCCGGTCTCGGCCAGGCGGATATAGCGCGCGGGGCCACCGCTGCGCTCTGGCAGATCGGTCAGGGTAAAGCGCTGTGCCAGCCGCGCGCGCAGATCGCGCAGGCTCCAATACTGGTCGAGCCGGCTCTCCTCGCCCATCTCGCCCATCGGCATCACCTCGATAAAGGTGATGTCATGGCCCTCGCGGGCGCACCAGTCGATCAGCGGGAAAAGCTCGTCCTCGTTGAAGCCCTTCAGTGCGACGGTGTTGATCTTGACCCGCATCCCCGCAGCTTTGGCGGCGGATATGCCGTCAAGCACCTGGGCCAGCCGGCCCCAGCGGGTGATCGCGGCGAATTTCGCGGGCTCCAGCGTATCCAGCGAGACATTGATCCGCCTGACCCCCAGCTCTGCCAGCGCTGTCGCATAGCGGGCGAGCTGGCTGCCATTGGTTGTCAGCGTCAGTTCTTCCAGCGCGCCCGATTGCAGATGCCGGGCCATCTGTTCGAAGAAGGTCATAATCCCGCGCCTGACCAGCGGCTCGCCGCCCGTCACCCGCAGCTTCGTCACCCCCAGCCCGATGAAGGTCGAGCAGAGCCGGTCCAGCTCCTCCAGCGACAACAGCTCGGCCTTGGGCAGAAAGGTCATATGTTCCGCCATGCAATAGGTGCAGCGGAAGTCACAGCGATCCGTCACCGAGACCCGCAGATAGCGGATGGCGCGCGCGAAAGGGTCGATAAGCGGGGCCGTGTTGTTCATTTGCCCAAAATAGGGGCGGCGGGCCATTGCCACAAGCATCAATCGGGCATCAATCGGCCATCAATCGGGGAGTTGCAGGCCTGGAGAGACCGGCCTATTCTCGGTCCTATGATGAACCGCATCCTTGTCCTTTTGCCGCTGTCGCTTGCCCTGTCGGGCTGTTCCGTTTTCGAGGGGCTCGGAAAGCGCGGCGAGGCGCCGACAGAGGCCGGGCCTGCCATGGCGACCGAATTTGCCCCGGCGGTGTCGACCACGGCGCTTGGTGCCAGCGGCCATAGCGCTGCCTCGCTGGACAAGACCTCGGATGTCGAAAAGGCTGCCGCACTGGCCAAACCGGTCGTTTCGGGCGAGCGGGAGCTGGGGAAGGCGGTTGTTGCCCTCGGGCCGCCGGCCGAGACCGGGCTCTGGGTGCAAAGCGTGCTGGTCACCACCAGGGGCCAGGGCCGTGTGGTGGCACCAGGTGGTCAGTCGCTGGCGGTCGAGCTGCGCCCGGGCAGCGGCGGCGCGCTGATGTCGCTTTCCGCCTATCAGGCGCTTGGCCTGCCGCTGACCGGCCTGCCCGAGCTGACGCTTTACGGCGGCTGAGAGGCTCGGCCGGGGCCGGCGTCTCAGTCGGCAATCTCATAAGGCAACAGATCGCGCGTATTCGGATCGACCTTCAGCCGCCGCTCCAGCGGCGGGACCGAGCGCTGATGGCAATTCATCCGTTCGCAGATGCGGCAGGAAATGCCGATCGGCTCAAAGCGACCGCGCGGGTCCAGGCCATCCGAATAGACCAGATCGGGCGCATGCTGGATCTCGCAGCCAAGGCCGATCGCATAGCGCCGCACAGGCGCAAGGAAAGCGCCCGCCGGTTTCGAGACCTCTCGCGCGAGGTTCAGATAGCGCACTCCATCCGGCGTCTCGACGAATTGCCGCAGAAATTTCCCAGGTGTTTCAAAGGCCTGATGAACGTTCCACAGGGGGCAGGCGCCCCCGAAACGGGCAAATTGCAGCCGGGTGGCCGAGTGGCGCTTGGTGATGGTGCCGGCCTGATCGACACGGACGAAGAAGAAGGGAATCCCCTTGGCACCGGGCCGTTGCAGGGTGGAAAGCCTGTGCGCCACCTGTTCGATAGAGGCCCCGAAAATATCCGCCAGCCGCTCCAGATCGTGCCGCGTTTCGCGGGCGGCCTGCAAAAACGCGCGGTAAGGCAGCAGCGCCGCACCGGCGAAGTAATTCGCCAGCCCGATCTTGGCGATATCGCGCGCCTCGGGGGTCGAGAAGCGTGCCAGATCCAGTGTCGCCTCCAGCAGATCGTTCTGTGTCAAAAGCGCCAGCTGGTGCAAAAGCTGGAAGCGCTGCGTCGCATCCTGGGCCTGGCCCGAGATCACCAGCCGCCGTGTCGCGGGGTCGTAATGCCGGACCGGCACGCCGTCATCGTAATGCAAAGACACCCCACGCTGGCGCAAGAGATCCTGGGCCAGCCGCACCACGTCGCGCTTCGGCTCCGCCGAGCCGGCAAAGATCTCGGCCGCCCGGTCCACCGCGTCGATGTAATTGTCGCAATAATGGAAGAAATCGCGGACCTCCTCCCAGGGGGACGGTTTCAGCCCGACATCCTCGCGCCCCAAAGCCTCGTCCAGCGAGGCCAGCCGCTCATGGCTCTGCCGGTAAGCGCGGTGCAGGTCGAGGAAAGCCCGCGCCAAAGCCGGCGCATTCGAGGCCGCCAGCCGCAGATCCGCCAGCGGCGGGTTCGAGGCGGTAAAGACCGGATCGGCCAGCGCCTCACGCATATCGGAAACCAGCCGCTCGCTTTCGCCCACGGTCAGCTCGGTCACATCCAGACCGAATTCCTGCGCCAAAGCCAGCACAACCGCCGCCGAGACCGGCCGGTGATTGTTCTCCATCTGGTTCAGATAGGGCAGCGAAACCCCAAGCTTATCCGCGAAAGCCTTTTGCGTCAGCGAAAGGCGGCCGCGAATTTCGCGCAGTTTCACCCCTGCATAGAGTTTTTGCGTGGCCATGACGGGCTCCGTATTTGCAAATCGAAAATTCCTTTTGCAAAGGCATGGGGTCAAGCGGAATCACGCAAAGCTGGCGCCATCGCTGCGGGAAAACTGGTCCTGCCATTGCCGTGAGGCCCAGGACAGGGTTGGAGATCCCAGGCAGAAAGGTCCGGCAGATGGCACAGATCGAAATTCGCCCGCTACGCTCTGACGACGAGGCCGCGTGGCGCCGTCTCTGGACCGCCTATCTGGACTTTTATAAAACCTCGGTGCCCGAGGCGGTCTATGCTTCCAGCTTCGCGCGGCTCCTGGGCGATGATCCGCAGGATTTTTCCGGCCTGATCGCCCTGGTCGATGGCAAGCCAATGGGGCTGACGCATTTCCTCTTCCACCGTCACGGCTGGAAGATCGAAAATGTCTGCTACCTGCAAGATCTCTATGTCGCCCCGGAAAGCCGTGGCACCGGCCTCGGCCGTAAACTGATCGAGGCGGTCTACGCCATCGCTGATGAAAAAGGCGCCCCCGGCGTGTACTGGCTGACCCAGGACTTCAACAGCACCGCGCGCCAGCTCTATGACCGCATCGCCAAAGTAACCCCCTTCATCCGCTACAATCGTTGAAGGGCCTGCATTTCATCTGTCCCTAAATATCCCGGGGGAGAGCGCGGGTACCGCGCGAGGGGGCAGCGCCCCCTCGGCCGTGGCGGCGATCTCAGCCGTTTCCGCGTCGGGTGAACAGCCCCGCATCCTGCGCTGCGCGTCGAAGCGCATTGGATTTGTTCACCGTCTCCTGATATTCGGCCTCAGGATCGCTGTCATAAACCACACCGCCCCCGGCCTGGATATAAAGCTTCTCATCCTTCAGCACCGCCGTGCGAAGCGCGATGCAGAAATCCATCTCTCCGCTCGCCGCGAAATAGCCGCAGCCGCCGCCATAGACGCCGCGCTTTTCCGGCTCCAGCTCGTCGATGATCTCCATCGCCCGCACTTTCGGCGCGCCCGAGACCGTGCCCGCCGGCAGGCCCGCCAGCAAAGCCGACAATGCGTCCTCGCCCTCGCGGATCTCTCCGACCACATTCGAGACGATATGCATGACGTGGCTGTAGCGCTCAATCACGAATTTCTCGGTCGGGCGTACGGTTCCCATCTTCGCCACCCGGCCCACATCATTGCGGCCCAGATCCAGCAGCATCAGATGCTCGGCCAGTTCCTTCTGATCGGCCAGCAGATCGGCCTCAAGCGCAGTATCCTCTTCGGGCGTCGCACCGCGTTTGCGCGTCCCGGCAATCGGGCGGATCGTCACCTCGCCATCCCTGAGCCGCACGAGGATCTCGGGGCTGGCGCCGACCACCTGATAGGGGCCGAAATTGAAGAAGAACATGAAGGGCGAAGGGTTGGTCCGGCGCAAAGACCGATAGAGCGCGAAGGGCGGCAGCGGGAAGTCCATCGTCCAGCGCTGCGAGGGAACGACCTGGAAAATATCGCCGGCGCGGATATACTCCTTCGCCTTTGCCACCGCCGCCTTATAGCCTTCATGGGTGAAATTCGAACTCAGATCGCCCGAGATCGCCATCCCGTCGATCTCGCGCTGTACCGCCGGTGCGCGGTCCAGATCCCTGAGCGCGTCCATCACCCGCTCGGCCGCCTGGGCATAGGCGGCGCGCGCGGTGACGCCTTTCTCATACCAGGCCGGCGCCACCACGATCACCTCGCCGCGCACCCCGTCCAGCACCGCCACCACCGAAGGGCGCATCAGTACGGCATCAGGCAGGCCCAGCGGATCGGGATTCACATCCGGCAGATGTTCGACCAGCCGGATCATGTCATAGCCGAGATAGCCGAACAGCCCCGCCGAGGCCGCCGGCAGATCCTCGGGCATCTCGATATGGCATTCCGCGATCAGCGCCCGCAGCGTGTCAAGCGGGTGGCCTTCCAGCGGCGAGAACCCATCCGGATCGAACCGCGCCGAGCGGTTGATTTCCGAGGCCTCGCCCCGGCAGCGCCAGATCAGATCGGGCTTCATGCCTATGATCGAATACCGGCCGCGCACCTCGCCGCCGGTCACCGATTCCAGCATGAACGTGTCCTTGCGCGCCTCCCCCAGCTTGAGCATCAGCGAGACGGGCGTGTCCAGATCTGCCGCCAACCGGGCCCAGATCAGCTGGTTTTTCCCCTCTCCCCAGGCTTTCTCAAAGGCGTCGAAGGAGGGTTCCAGTTTCATTGCAGGCCCGAATTCACAAGGTTGATGGCATTCTGGTCGATGGTCATCCCGGCCTGATCCGCCATGCTGGCGGTAAAGGCGGTAAAGGCATCCTGGGCGACCTGTTGCTCCAGCTGCGAGGCAATGGCGGCTTTCAGCGCCTCGGCCTCATCGCCGGTTTCGGGGGCCGCAGTCACATGGTCCAGCCGCAACAGGCCGATAAAGCTGCCATCCTCGACCAGACGGATATCGCCGGCTTTCATCGCGAAAGCGGCCTCCAGCACGGCGGCGGGGATGTTTTCGGTCGTCGCCCCGTCGCGCGAGGTCTCGGCCACGGCCTCGACGGTGCCGAGCGTCGCGAAATCGCTGCCGCTTTCGGCGGCGGTCTTCAGTTCAAGCCCGCGTGCATCCAGCGCCGCTTTCAGCCGGTCCTGCTGCAAGGCGGCCTGGGCCTCGGGCTTTGCGGTTTCAAACGGGATCGGGGCAGGGGGCAGGATTTCGACGAATTCCATCGCCACCACACCGCCATCATCAAGGGCGATCGCCTCGGGGAAATCGCCCTGTTGCAGTGCATTGGCGGCGGTGCGGAAGGCCTGGTAGCCCTCAAGCTTGTCATCGGTCTGTGCGCCGGGGCCGCTGGCAACATAGTCGATCTGCCCCAGCACCATGCCGGTCTGGCCGGCCAGTTCGTCAAGGCTGGCGCCGCTGGCAAGCAGGTCATCGATCTCGTCGATCTTCAGGTTGATCTCCTTGCGGGCCACCTCCAGCCGCACTTCCTGGGCCAGATCGTCACGCGCCTCTTCATAGGTGGTCTCTTCGCCGGGCAGCAGCCCATTGATGCGGAACAAGGCCGGGCCAAGCGAGGTGTCGGCGGAAACCACCGCGCCCTCGGCGCCGGCAAAGACCACAGGCCCAGCCTCGCCAAGCGCGGCCTCCGAGACATCGCCCATATCGACCGCATCCATGGACAGGCCGCGCGCGCTGACCAGATCCTCGAATGTGGCCTCGCCGGCGGTCAGTTGGGCCAGAGCCGCCTCGCGACCGGCCTCATCGGGATAGACCAGACGTTCGATCAGCCGGCGCGGCGGCGTCACGAATTCCGAAATCCGCGCCTGATACATCGCCTTGATATCTTCTTCTTCGACCGGCAGACCGACGGCAATGGTCTCGGGCAGCAGCACCGCATAACGGATCCGCTTTGATTCGGGACGGGTGAAATCGGCGATCCTTGCATCATACCAGGCTTTGACGGCTGCCTCGTCGGGCTCGGCCAGCGGCGCGGTCAGGCTTGCCTCGGTCAGGCGGATCAGCGAGAAGCCGCGCCGCTCGGCCACCCATTTATAGATCACATCAGTGGTGGCCCCGGGCGCGGTAAAGCCGCCCGTTACCGCGCCCGACAGAAGCGTCCGCGCAGCATCGCGGCGCAGGTTTTCCTCGAACTCGGCCTCGCGCCAGCCCGCGCGGGACAGGGCCTCGCGGTAGACCGCGCGGTCGAATGTACCCGAACTTCCGATAAAGGCGCGCTCTTTCATCACTTCCTGCGCCACGGTGGCATCGCCGACCGAAAGCCCAAAGGAGAGCGCCGCATTGTCCAGCGCCGCCCGCGTCACCAGCCCGGCCAGCGCCTGGCGGTCGATGCCGAAGCCGATGGCCTGCTGCACCGCGATCCGGGTGCCCAGCTGCTGCGACAGCTTTGCCGCCTCGTCGCGCACCGCCTGGGCATAGTCGCGCACCGACAGATCAATCTTGCCGACCGAGCCGATGGAATTGACCGTGCCCCCGAAATTGCTGACGCCAAAGCCGCCAAGCCCCAGGATCAGCATACCGGTCATCAGCCATGTCAGGGCCGAGGTGCCCTTGTTCTTTTTCTTCGGCTGATCATCAGGGCTTTTGGCCATGTCGCGGCTCCGGTCAGGACGTTTGCGCCTGTCTAAGGGCAAGCGGGATTTGGGGCAAGGGCAGGGGTGTCACGCTTTCGCGGGGAGGGGCAGTGTCGGGGGCGCTCAGGGGCGGAAATCCCGCAGCCGGCTGAACATCTCTGCGATCCCATCGGTGTCGATATTGGCGAATGCAATGCGGATCTGGCGGCGGCCGGCGTCGGAGCCTTCGGGCGTGAAGAAGGTGCCCGGCAGCATCAGGATGGCGCAATCATCGACCAGCCTTTTGCACAGCGCATCCGAGGCGAGGCCGAACGGGTGTTCGACCCAGGCGAAATAGGCCCCGCACCCCATCAGCCTCCAGTCGGGCAGGGCTGCAAAGCCCAGGGTTATGGCCTCGCGGCGCTTAAGGATCTCCTGGCGCTCAGTCTCGACCCAGGATCCGAGATTGCGCATCCCCCAAAGGGCGCCGATCTGGCCCAGCTGGTTCGGGCAGATGGCGATGGTGTCGAGCACCTTCTCGATCTCGGCCAGCAGCGCGGTGGAGGCAAGGATCGCGCCGACCCGGTGGCCGGTCATGCGGTAAGCCTTTGAAAAGCTGTAAAGCTGGATCACCGTCTCGTCCCAGCCAGAATCCTGGAACAGATCATGCGGACGCCCGCCGGTTTGCGGCGAATGGCGGCTGTCGAAATCGCGATAGGTCTCGTCAATCACCAGCGCGATGCCATGGCGGCGGGCCAGATCGCGGAAGGCGGCAAGTGTGGCTGCCGGATATTCGATGCCGCCGGGATTGTTCGGGGTGACCAGCACGATGGCGCGGGTTTTGGGCCCGATCAGCGCGCGGGCGGCCCCGACCTCGGGGATCAGGGTCGGGCCGGTTTCCAGGACGCGGGTGGTGACGCCGCTCATATCGAGCCACATTTTGTGGTTGAAATACCAGGGCGCGGGCAGGATCACCTCATCGCCGGGGCCGGCCAGCGCCGCCAGCGTGGCACAGAAGGCCTGGTTGCACCCTTGGGTGATCGCCACCTGTGCGGCGCGGATAGAGCCGCCATAGGCCGTCGAGAACTGGCTGGCGATTTCCTCGCGGAGCGTGGTCAGGCCCAGCACCGGCCCATAAAGATGCGCATCCGGATCATGCAGCGCAGCCTCGGCAATTGCCTCGCGCAGGCCAAGGGGCGGGATCTCAAGCGGCGCTGCCTGGCTGACATTGATCAGCGGACGGTAGGCGGGGAAGATCTTGCCCTGGATCCAGCGCCGCGCCTCCATCACCGGCGGCAATTCCGTGGCGCCCAGATTGGGATTGAGAGGGAGAGACATGGCTGGCTCCTGTGCCCGATGGCTGATGTGGAGCGGGGGGCTGCCTGCCCCCCGGGGCCCGTTCCGGGCCTCCCCCCGGGAGTATTTGGATCAAGAGGAATAGAAGGTCCGGATTTCCTCTTGATCCAAATACTCTCAGGGGGTGAATTGCGCCACAGGGCGCAAGAGGGGGCGGAACGCCCCCTTCCTTCGGTCAGTCGGTGCCGCGATAGGGTTGCACATATTGCAGCGCCATATCCCAGGGGAAGAAGATCCAGGTGTCCTGGCTTACCTCAGTCACATAGGTATCGACCTGGGGTTTCCCATGCGGCTTGGCATAGACCGTGGCGAAATGCGCTTTCGGGTAGAGTTTGCGCACCAGTTCCAGCGTCTTGCCGCTGTCGACAAGGTCGTCGACGATCAGGATGCCGGCGCCGTCTTCCATCAGCTCGGGCTGGGGGGATTTGGTCACCACGGCAGAGGCCTGGGCCTGGTGGTTGTAGCTTTTGACGCTGATCGTGTCGATCACCCGGATATCGAGCTCGCGCGCCACGATCATGGCCGGCACCAGCCCACCCCGGGTGATCGCCACCACCGCCCGCCACTGGCCGCTTTCTCCCGGTCCCTTGCCGTCCAGTCGCCAGGACAGCGCCCTGGCATCGCGGTGGATCTGGTCCCAGCTGATATGGAAGCCCTTTTCGTGCGGCAGGCGGTCAGCGGCCATTTGCGTCCCTTCAGGTAGCTGCGATTTTGATCCCGAGCAGCGCGAGCATCCCGCCGAAAGCGCGGTCGATCACGGTTTTCAGGCTGATATAGCCGGCGCGGGTTTTCTCAAGCGAGAAGATCCGCGCCACGATGGTGTTCCAGATGGTCTCGTTCAGAAAGACCACCGCCAACAATGCCGCATAGATCCAGGGCGCGGTGCCTTGCGGCACGGTGCCGAGGAAAATCGCGCTAAACATCACCGCCGGTTTCGGATTGGCAAGCTGGGTGAAAAGCCCCAGCCGGAAGGCAGAGCCGGCCGAGCGCGGCAGCGGGCGACTGTCCTCGGTCTGGAAAGGCTCGGCGGCGTGGCGCCAGAGGCCCCAGGCCATCCACAACAGATAGGCGGCACCACCGATCTTGAGCACCCAGAGCGCCCAGGGTGCCACTGCGAAGACGAGGTTCAGCCCGAACATCGCCGCCGCCGCCCAGAAGACGGCGCCGGCACCAATGCCCATGGCCAACATCATGCCGGTACGGAATCCCTCGGTCAGACCGGTGCGGGCCGCCATCAGCACGGCCGGGCCGGGGCTGACGGCTGCGAAAAGCGACAGGCCCGCAAAAGCGAGGAACGCCGCGAAGGTCATTCCTTCTTACCGGTCACGACGTCGATATCGGGCGCGTCGATCGCCTTCATGCCGACGACATGATAGCCGCAATCGACATGCAGGTTCTCACCCGTGGTGCCCGAGCCGAGATCGGACAACAGGTAAAGCGCCGATTTCCCGACCTCTTCCTGGGTGACATTGCGGCGCAGCGGCGAATTCAGCTCGTTCCATTTCAGGATATAGCGGAAATCACCGATGCCGGAGGCGGCCAGCGTCTTGATCGGCCCGGCCGAGATCGCATTGACGCGGATCCCGTCGCGGCCGAAATCCTCGGCCAGATACTTGACTGATGCCTCAAGCGCGGCCTTGGCAACGCCCATCACATTGTAATGCGGCATCACCTTTTCGGCGCCGTAATAGGTGAGCGTCAGCATCGCGCCGCCCGGTCCCATCAGCGCGCCCGCGCGCCGGGCCACAGCGGTAAAGCTGTAGACCGAGATGTCCATCGACATCAGAAAATTGGCGCGGCTGGTATCGGCATAGCGGCCGCGCAATTCGTTCTTGTCGGAAAAGCCGATGGCATGGACCACGAAATCAATCGTGCCCCAGGCCTCTTTCAGCCCTTCGAACAGAGCATCGAGCGATTCCTCGCTTGCCACATCACATTCGAAGAGAAGCGGCTTGCCCAGGCTGGAGGCCAGTGGCTCAACCCGTTTTTTCAGCGCTTCACCCTGGTAGGAGAAGGCAAGCTCTGCCCCCGCACCCGCCAGAGCCTGGGCCACACCCCAGGCAATCGATTTGTCATTGGCAAGGCCCATGATCAGCCCGCGTTTGCCGGTCATTAATCCGGGCATCAGTCCGGTTGACATTCCTGGTCCCTCGCACACCTTTACGGTTTGATAGCGTTGACGTTTAGGCGGAAAGGCAGCCTGCCGCAAGGGCGGGAGACCGTTACCGTTGACGTAAGGAGAGGAGCGGCATCCATGGAACGGACCGGAATTTTCAAAGGCGACGACCCTTTCGCAATCGCGCGCAGCTGGCTGGAAGAGGCGGCGGCGGTCGAGCCGAACGATCCCAATGCCATTGCGCTGGCAACAGTCGACGAGACAGGCCTGCCGGATGTCCGGATGGTTCTGCTGAAAGAGATCGCGGCGGAATCCTTTGTCTTCTATACAAATTATACCTCGGTGAAGGGGCAGGAGATCGCGGCTTCGGGCAAGGCGGCTTTCGTCATGCACTGGAAAAGCCTTCGCCGGCAGATCCGGGTGCGCGGCACCGTCACCCGTGAGGAAGGCCAGGTGGCCGACGAGTATTACCGCTCGCGCAGCCTCACCAGCCGGCTTGGTGCCTGGGCGAGCCGGCAGTCGCAGCCCTTGTCCTCGCGTGAGGCGCTGATGGCCGAGGTCGCAAAAGTCACGGTGACAAAGGGGCCGATTCCGGCGCGGCCGCCCTTCTGGGGCGGCTTTCGCATTGCCCCCGTCGAAATCGAGTTCTGGGCCGATGGTGCCTTTCGCCTGCATGACCGCTTTCGCTGGAGCCGCATCGGCGGCGGCGATGTCGAAGGCGTGGAACGGGTGAAAAACGCAACCGGAGAGTGGACAGTCCTGCGGCTCAACCCCTGATAATCACGGCAAAAGGTAAACAATTCTGCCTGATTATACGATTTCCTCTTGATCAGGCGTGTTTAAGCCTTCATCAACCGCTCAGGGCTTAATCTGGGGAGATAGTCCTTGTTATGACTGAAGAAGATAAGGCCATGCAAGTGTTGCAGGGCCGGGTGAAGTGGTTTGATCCGGCTAAAGGCTTTGGCTTCATCGTCAGCGATACATCCAATGCCGATATCCTGTTGCACGCGAATGTTCTGCGCAACTTTGGGCAGAGTTCAGTCGCGGATGGGGCAGGAGTCACAGTTCGGATCCAGACTACACCACGCGGTGTGCAAGCGGTTGAAGTTCTTGCGATTGAACCTCCGGACGGGCCTGTTGTGCCGTTGGGGGAACTTGCGGGTGAGCTGTCGGCGGCGGATCTTTCCGCTTTGCCGATGGAACCCGCACGGGTGAAGTGGTTCGACAAAGCCAAGGGATTTGGCTTCGCCAACGCCTTCGGGCGGTCGGAGGATATATTCGTTCATATCGAGGTCTTGCGGGTCTCGGGCTTTGCGGATCTGATGTCCGGCGAGGCGGTGGCACTCAAGGTGATCGAGGGCCGGCGCGGCAGAATGGCAGTGCAGGTGCTGAGTTGGGAACGTGCAATCCTCGCCCCACAGGGCGAAACCGAATGACGGCGCGGGCGGCGGCAGTGCTGCCGCCCTGCCATCCGGCCCTGCCCGCGACGGGGCCGGGAATCGGGCCATCATACGGGCAGGCTGACCCCCCGGGGACCGGCGGCAAAGGCCGCGGGAAACGCCCGGTCAGGCTTGCTGCGGCTTTCTGCCTTTCCATGATTTTGACAGTGTTTCCGACCGGGATTCCGATCGGGACTCATAGCCTTTCCGGCGCGGCCGAAGCCGCACAGGGATGCGCGATGTCGCGCATTGACCTGCGCCCGGCCGCAGTTGCGGGGCAGGGGGCAGAGCGGCAGAGTTTTGTTGTCGAGATCGCCGATACCGCCGCCAGCCGCGCCCGGGGGCTGATGTATCGCGAGACGCTCGCGCCTGATGCCGGCATGCTTTTCGTCTATGATAGCCCCCGCAGGGCGGAATTCTGGATGAAGAACACGCTGATCCCGCTGGATATCATCTTTGCCGATGCGCAGGGGCGGGTGACGGTGGTGCATGAAAACGCTGTCCCCGGCGATGAGACGCCGATCCCGGGCGGGGATGGCGTTCTCTATGTGCTTGAAATCAATGGCGGCCTGGCGCGGAAGGCCGGCATCACACCGGGCAGCGAGATGCGCCATCCGCTGATCACCGCCGCCGCCTGGCCCTGCCCGTAACGGATCTTTACCGCAAGGGGCAGACGGTGCAGCTTTCCGTGCCACAAGCTGCCTCTGCCGCCGCCATCGCATTCGGTTTTTCTCGCAACAGGGGCTTTCCCTCCCGCCACGAAACCGCTATCTGACAGCGAGTTCGGGGCGTAGCGCAGTCTGGTAGCGCGACGGTTTTGGGTACCGTAGGTCGGGAGTTCGAATCTCTCCGCCCCGACCAGCACTTAGCACCATACAAGCCTATACGGTTTGCACCTTGGTTTGCATTTTCGTTCGCGCTTCGGCCTCGCGAAGCTTTTGAGCGATCCCGTCAGTCATGTTCGGCGAAAGCGCGACGTAGCGCTCGATCACCTCCGCAGCGTGTTTGATGGACCAACCCATGTGGGTTGCGATTTCCTTCAAATCCGCACCCGCTTCCAAGAGCCTTGTCGCGGCGGTCCCTCTGGCATCGTAAAGGCGCAAGTCTTTTCTAAGGCCCATTTTGTCCCGCCATTCGCTGACGGCATCGCCCAGATAGTTCTCATGGGTATAGGGCTGTCCGCCCTTAGTAATGATGATCCTGTCCTGCCCCGGTGGGAGCTTATCGATCATAGCGGCCATTCTGGCGGTGAGGGGGATCGATGCCACCCTGCGCTTGCGCTGGCCCTTCCTGGTCCACAGCACAATACGCCGCCCTGTAGGGGTGGGGTGTATATGCTGGCGAGAGAGGAGCAGGAGGTCGCCGGGGCGTAGTCCGGTTTCGGTAGCGGCAATCACAATGCGCGAGACATGAGCCGGCGAGAGCTTTTCAAATGCCTCGATTTCCTCGGGCATCCAGAAGATATCCGCGCGATTCGATTTGTAGACTGATCTGACCTTTTGCAGGTGATGGTGCATCAGCATGGCCCGATCCAACCCGAAGCCGACGATGCGCTGAAGGTGCCTTATTCGGTCATCTCCGACCTTTCCGCCGATCTCATCGCGCCATTCCAGGGCCTGTTTTCGGATGCGGGGATCTTCAAAGGCGCGGGTTGGGGCTGCCCCGAATTTCGCCTCGATACCGTTTTTCGGATGATATACGGAGTTCCTGAAATCTTTCTGGGTTCTCTCGGCCAGAGCGCCAAACTCCTGGCTGCCCAAAAAGGCCAGAATGATCTCCCTGAATTTCCCCTTAGCTGCGGCGGCTTTCGGCGCAGCAGCAGCAAGAGCGGCGATGTATTCTGGCGATCCTATCCGGACGCCGCTGTCTGAGCGCCAGAAGCTCGGGGCGCCCTTTCCCCGCCATGCGTAATGGATGCTTACCTCAGACCCATCAGCCAGCTTCTTCTTAACGCGGTTGATCCCGGTGAGTTTAACCCGCGCTACCACTGAACCAGTTCTCCACTTCATCGGTTGATTTGATCGACTCGGCCTCAGGCCTGAAGCGAACCGTACCTCTCTCGGTGACGATTTCTACAACGGCCTTCGGATCTTCCGCCCGTCCAGCCTTGATAAACCGTCTAACCTCGGCCTCGGTGAATGTCTGGCGCTTCCCCATGTCACTCCCCTCCTGCGGTGCGGGCAGGCCAGCCCTGCGCTGATAGCGACCCATGATACAGGCCAGCCAGCCGAGCGGGATCAGGCGGCGAAGACAGGCGAGGCATATTGGGCGCAGCAGATTGCCGCCGTGCCGGTGCCGCAGATGCAGATGGCCCTGCGTTCGGCCATTGACGGCTTTGGCGCGGCCCTCTGGCATCAGGGCAAGCCCACGGCAAATGGGCGCAATGCGGTGCTGGCACTGGAGAGAATCAGTGATTCGGAAAGGCGTTGACTGATTCGCGGGAACGTTTTAGTATCTTGCGAAAGCAATGGTATGCGCCCGGAGGGATAACCCCCTGCCGGGCGTTTGCTTTACTGGCCCCCGGCTTTCACCGGAGGCCAGCAGTTCACCGGCGCTTAAGCAGCACCACAAGCCAAAGCAGCACGCCCAGATTGGCAAACCCCAGGGCAAGGGTGATCGTTTCGACAGTCGTCATACGGGCTCCTTTCCGCGAAAGAGGGCAACAACATCCATGGCGTCCCGGCGCACTGGTGGCAAAGCTATCTGCCACTCCCCTGAGGCGGCGGCATAGGCCAGGCTGATCCGCTCCATGGCAAGGATATGGACACGGCGCAGCTCAGCCTCGCCCTTCTCGATGCTCTGGATCTGTCGGAGAGACATCCCCATCTGATCCGCCACATCGGTCTGGGTCATGTTCATTGCCTTGCGGGCTTCGATAAACTCTTCCCTTGTCATTGATCCGGGGCCTTTCAGTTGCTATCTTCGGGGATAGCCGGGGAGCCTTTCGACCCCCCGACCATCCTTCTTACCGGGTCAGCACGGCGATGAGAGCGGCAATTCCTACCGCCAGCTGCCCGGCTTGAAGGATCAGGGAGATGGTTTCGTAGTCCATCATCTTCTCCTTCTGTGCTTCGGGTTGGGTTGTCCTTCCCTTCTGCACACCCTCTTTATATGCGGAAACTGCACATCGGTCAACCGGAAATACGGGGTTGATACGAAAAAACTGCATATTTCTTTCCGCCGGCCCGCACCGCAAGCGGCTCCACCCGCCAGCCGACACATCCCCGATGCGGCTAACGCCGTCACCCCGCGCAGGCCGGGCCGAAAGGTCGCGAATGCGGGCAATCGGGGAACGGCGGGAATAATCACAGGAGGCTGCCATGGCCGCCCCCAAGGGTAACAAGTTCTGGGAGGCCCGATCCTCACACGGCGCAAACCCTAAGTTCGAGCATGCGTCCGACCTATGGGATGCCTGCCTGGAATACTTCGAGTGGATCGAACGCAACCCGCTGCATGAGGGGAAGGTCGTCACCGCCGGGGGGAAACCGAAGATTATGAGCCTGCCGAAGATGCGGGCTATGACCACGACCGGGTTGTGCGTGTTCCTCGACATCACACTGCAAACCTGGACCGAATGGCGGTCGAAGCGAGAAGATTTATCTGACGTCATCGCCCGTGTTGAGCAGATCATCCGCACCCAGAAGTTCGAGGGCGCCGCAGCGGACCTGCTGAATGCGAACATCATCGCCCGTGAATTGGGCCTGGCCGATAAGTCCGAGGTCTCAAGCGCGATCAGCCTGACCATCAAACAGGAAGACGCCGAGCTGTGATCGCTCAGCTCACGCCGAAGCAGCGGGAGGCCAATCGGCTTCTTGGCAGCAAGGCTCGAAACATCATGCTGCGGGGCGGGTCTCGCTCAGGCAAGACGTTCATTCTGGTCCGCGCTCTCATCCAACGCGCCATCAATGCGCCGGGCTCGCGTCATGCGATATTCCGGTTTCGTTTCAACCACGCCAAGACCTCGGTCTGGTCCGACACCATCCCGAAGGTGCTGAAGCTCTGCTTCCCTGCGCTCTCAGTGAGGTTTGACAAGACCGACTTCTACGTCGAGCTGCCGAACGGATCGCAGATCTGGATTGCCGGCCTAGACGACAAGGAGCGGGTCGAGAAGATCCTCGGGCAGGAATACGCCACGCTCTACTTCAACGAGAGCAGCCAGATCCCGTGGGCCTCGGTCGAGATGGCCATGTCTCGCCTTGCGCAAAAGTGCGACCTCGCCCCTGAGATCGCGCAGGCGACCGGCAGGGCATATCTGGCGCTCAAGGCTTATTTCGACTGCAATCCGCCTTCCAAGTTGCATTGGAGCTATCAGCTATTCCGGGCCAAGCTGAAGCCGGGCACCAAAGAGGCGCTGCCAAAGCCTGACGATTACGCCGAGATGAAGGTGAACCCGTCAGACAACGCGGACAACCTGCCACCCGAGTATTTCGAGGTGCTGGCCTCGATGTCAGCGGCAAAGCGTCTTCGGTTCGAGGCTGGCGAGTGGGCGAGCGATGTGAACGGCGCGCTATGGGCGCTGGAGGACCGCAAAGCCCCTGACGGCAAGACTATGCCGGGACTCGACAGCCTGAGGGTCAAAGAGGCACCGGAGCTTCAGCGCATTGTCGTCGCGGTTGACCCATCGGGCACGCGGGGCGACGGCGGCGGGGATGATATCGGCATCGTGGTGGCGGGCCTTGGGATCGATGGGCACGCCTACGTGCTGGAGGATGGCACCTGCCAGCTCTCACCGGAGGGGTGGGGCAGGCGATCCGTTGACCTATACCACCGGCACAATGCCGACAGGATCGTCGGAGAGCGTAATTTCGGTGGGGATAAGCATGGGGCCATCGAGCGGCTGGAGCTGGAGCATCAGGAGCGACTGCGCCAGATGCGGGAGCAGGAAAGGTCAATTGAGGTTGCGGCTCAAAGCCAAATGTATAGCAATCTTGCAGGCCTGATGGGAGCGTTTGGCCAGCAGTCGAAAGCGGCCGGCATCGCCGCACTCGCAATAAATACTATGCTGAAGGTGCGGGAAACCCTCCAGAATTCGACCGCCGCGGCGTGGCAGGCATATGCAGCAGCAGGACCAATCGCCGGGCCAGCGGCATTTGCAAAAGTGATGGCAATGGGGAAGGCGTCCGCCGCGTTTATTGTAGCCCAAGGTGTGGTTCAGGGCGCTGCTGGAGCCAAGGGCGGGAGTGCCAGCGGAGGCTCAAGTGTCACATCATCAGGTTCCGGTAATTCATCGGGCAACCAAGGATCTGGCTCATCAGAGCCTCCTCTGAGAGCCACGCTTGCCGCTATTGATCCGAGGCAACTCTATTCCGGCCAGGCGCTGATCGATATGTTTGATGCCGTACAGAAAGAGGCTGGAAATCGAGGAATAGTTTGGGTTCCAGTCTAAGGCCGGGGGAAGTTCAACACTTCGGCCATGTGGCTGGGATTGCCACATATCTCCTCGATGGCGTTCATAAAACTACGGCGATCATTCTCGGGGTGGCCTTCTGAAAATCGTCTTGCAACATGACGGACCCGCTCTGCAATCCCCTCAGGAGCGCCACCGTCTTCCGCGATGCGTTGGGATGCCAAGACATAGAACCGCAGAGCCCTGTTCTCCCAGGTTAACCGTGATACCTGATCAGCAAGGAACTGTATTGCCTCTTGGTTGGATGCAAAGCTGTGATCAGCCATGGGAAAGTCTCCGGGAAATTTGGGCGAGGATCAGCGGCAAGGGCCAGAGTAAACAAGTCCGCCCTGGAAACCCTCCACCTTCGCCACTGTGTAACCTCTCGGGCATCCTTCTGGCTTGGCGGCCCATTGCGCAATCATTGCGTTATGGTGGGCTTTGTCGGAGCCCGCGTGGGGCGGGAACACATAACGGAAGCTTCGCGTGCCATTTTGGTCAACCGCTGCGACGCCGGTTCCGGTGATGAGACTGATGTTGGATGACGGGTCCACGCCCATCGGATCCACACACCCCGCCACCAGAGCCAGGGCGGCGAGGGCAATAATTGAACGCATGGGGGAATCCTTTCAGGTGGCCGGGTATTTGATTGCAGTTTGGCGTAGGCGCTCTGCATGGCCGTAGATATCGTCCAAATCTTCGATTACAACGCGCTCCTCGGCTTCACCATCAAACAGCCCGAGATATTTTGTTGCGCGGTTGAAATGCAGGCGCGCGAGAGGGCGCCGATTGTTGTCATCTGCCAGAATGCCGCAGTATGATTTTTGATCCCGCATCACCACCCGGGCGGGCTTCATCACCGCCGATACGATGGCTTTAACGATCAGGAAGGCTTCAGCCTCCTCCGGCGTGGTCACAACATCGCCATCGGTTTGCGGCGCGATGTCTTCGACGATCTCAGCTGGAGCCTCGGTCTTAGCGAGTGCGGAGGAAAGCCGATCCTGGACAGATTCCCGGATAACTTCTCGGAAGGCCGATTTCACCAGTCCGCGATACTGATCAATGACAGCGGCAGTAAAGCGTCCCTCATGTACGCTGGAGGCCAGAAGGCGGATGAACTCTTCGCTCGGGCTGTCGATCTGCTTTGTGATTTCCGCCTTGAGCGCGGAAGTGTATTTCAGGCGCTCGGCGTTCGCGAGGATGCCATCCACATCGAAGCCCGCCTTCTCGAACTTCTTCAGCTCGGCCAGCACCTGAATATTCGGCTCTGAAATGTCGAAGGTGAAGAAAGGGCGAGTGTCGAGCTTGTTTGGCTCCTCCAGGTCGCTGTGGAAATGGAAGAAACGCCCGTTGGTCAGGATTGCGAACTTGGCGCTGGTGACAGAGAAATACCGGTAAAGCTGCGCAAGATGCACCTTGTCCAGGTTCGTGCTGATCGGCTTGCACTCAATCAGGATGCGGATCTGATCGTCCAGCTTGATCGCGTAATCGACCTTCTCGCCCTTTTTGCCGACAGCATCGGCCGTAAACTCAGGGATAACTTCGCCGGGGTTGAATACGTCATAGCCCAGGGCTTGCAGGAAAGGCAGGACCACCGCTGTCTTGACCGCTTCTTCGGTCAGCATTGTGTTCGCGTGTTGCTGGACCCGATCCGTCAAAACCTTGAGCGTGTTCTCAATGGTCATAATTTACCCCCTGATTCCAATCCCGCCATCGTCGGCGGGCGGGGAGAGGGGAGTCAACCTGTGCGTGTCAGAACACCGCGCCCACCACCATCGGAAAGGCGACAAAGACCGGCGACAGAGGGATCAGGGCTATGATGCTTATGCGGTCACGCGAAGCCGAGGAAGGTGAGGGGCAGGAACACCACGCCAGCCAGCCCCGGCCACGCCATCAGGATCATCAGCAGGGGCTCTGTGAAGTCGGGGGTGGCTACCATGGGTTACTCTGCCGCGAACAACGGAGCGATTTCGGCAACATCGTCCGGCCTGTCGGCCAACAGGTCATAGGCCATCTGGAGGTTGAGCCAGAATTCCGGCGTCGTGTTGAATGCACGGGCCAGACGAGCAGCGGTGTCAGTGGTCACCGGGGTCTCTTCCTTGACCAGGCGCTCGATGCGGGTCCGGGGCACATGAATGTGCTTTGCCAGCTTCCCCGCGCTGATGCCCAACTCGTCAAGGAATTCGTGTTTGAGGATCTCGCCGGGGTGGACCGGCACTTGCAGCATGGTCATGGCGTTTCCTTTCAGTGGTAGTCTACGAGTTCAACTTGTTCCGGGCCGTTATCGGTCCAGATGAAACAAATGCGCCATTGGTCGTTCACGCGGATCGAGTGCTGGCCTTCACGGTCGCCCCGGAGGGCTTCCAGCCGGTTGGCCGGCGGCGCGCGGAGATCATCCAGGACCTTCGCGGCCTCAAGCATCGCGGCTTTGCGCTGAGCGACCCGCAGCAGGTCTGACGGGAAGCCCTTGCCGGTCTTGCCGGTCAGGACTTGCTCGATCAGCTTGCCTTTGGTGTTTTGTATCATGCAATGATACGTATCATGGTGTGATACGGATAGTCAAGATAAAGGTGACTGGTCATTCCTGTCCGGTCACTCCTCGGGGGCGTCGGGTGGGGTAGGGCGTGCGCCGACCTCTCCTAGAGCGCGCCTCTGTTTGGCATCGTCTAATTTGGATTGAATCACCGGCGTCAGTTCCTTCAACCCTCTCCTTGAGAATTCCTCGGCCTCATCTTCGGGCATGCCAGCTAGTGACTGCTTAAGACTATCGGCAAGCTCGAGCATCTCGACAGGGTTGGTTGTGGAGACTTTCAGAAGATCCATAAGATCGACAAGAAGCGACCGGAAGGTTGGTAGAGGAGCCGGATACTCTTTTTCCAGCGCAGCTACGAGTTCGGAGGTTGTTGATCTGCCGTTAGCCTCTGCTGCGGCCTCAATGCGCGCTTTCAGGTCTGCGGGCATTCGGAAGTTGACCTGTACCTGTTCCGATGCCGGTGGGCGTGCCATTCGATTCTCCTTGTATGCAGCAAGATGCTTTAAAATGCGCTTGACGCAAGACGTAGCGTGATGCTTTATAGCTTTGTGCTTTATGATCTGGAGGTGTCAGATATGATGACGATCATGCCAGCGAAAGGGGTGGAGGGGGTTGTCCAGACGGCAATTCGTCTGCCGCTTCCGCTGCGCGAAAAATTGAGGATAGAGGCTAAAAGTCTTGGCCGCTCGCTCAACACTCACATCGTGATGCTGTTGGGAGAGGGGGCCGAAGCGGCAGCAGGGGGTGAGATTGGCGTCCAAGCCCCTGCTGCCGGAAGTGAAGCCGTCACCTTGCAGGGTGACACCTCCCACACGCTGAAAGAAGGAACCTGTCAGCATGCTTGATTTTCAAATGACATCGCCGGAGCCTTCGGGCAAGGGCCTTGTCTATAATGGGACCGCGATCCGCGACAAAGGCGAGATGCTGTCTCTGACCGATATGTGGAAGGCATCCGGTTCGCCGGAAGCCAAGCGCCCGGCCAACTGGTCGCGCAAGGAAGGAGCCGATTTCATCGCGCATGTCAGCATGATCCTGAATATGCCCGTGGGGCACATTCAGACATCACGGGGTGGTAGCGGTTCTGGTCGTGGGGCAACATTCGCCCATTGGCAGATCGCCATAGCCTACGCCAAATATTTGAGCCATGAGTTTCACATGTGGTGCAACTCTGTCGTCAGGGCGGCCATGGAGGGCAAGCCGGTCGGCGCGACTCTGCCTGCCGAGGTACTTGAGCAGATAGAGCGCAGCTTCGGCATCATGCGGATGGTGGCTCACAAGGTCACGGAGCTGGAAAAGGCGCTTCCCGGTATCGTTGCGAATATGGTGGAGCCTCTGGTCGCGGCCCGCTTGGCGTCCAGCGCCTATCTTCTCCGGGCTGGCAAAACCGCCAAGCAGATCTGGGATGCCTGCGGCCTGCCGCCGAACATCAAAGGTTCTGCCGTCTGGTTTGGCAATCGCCTGAAAAAGGGCGGCTGCATGCTGGAAGGTCGCGCTGACCGTGGCGACAGGGCTATCCGCCTGTTCGACCCGGATAAGGCCGAGGCGCTTCTTGAACTCGGCCTTCGGCAGCATTCCCGCAGCTACGCTTCCAATCGCCTCGGCAAGTCGACCGATGGGCTGTTCGCAATCCAAGGGGGCATGGCATGATGACGGAAGCCAACATGTTCACAGAGGCGGGTAAGTTCCTGAACATCCTCATTGATATCGCCAACAAGGCGGTGGAAGTCGATGAATTGGAGATCGCTGCCGGTATCGAAAAGGACGATCTGCGGACGGCATATGCCGACTACAAACGCCGCGAAGGCATCGACACCATCACGCAGAATACTCCTGAATGGGAAGCGATGATAGCGGCGACCACAGGCGAATATCAGTCGTCCGAAGCGGCTAAGCGCAAGGTTTACAACGCAAAACGCCGCCTCAAGACCGCCATCGACAACTACCGCAAGGTGCTGATGGAGAACCAGTACGCCCGCGCCGCCTGAAACAAAGCGGCCCCGGATCAGTGGTCGAGACCGATCCGAGGCCTAACCCCAACCTGATCAATGGAGGATCAGTCCCGAACGTCTGCCAAGAAACTGCTTATGGTGTTGATCAGTAGATCAAACTTTAAGCCTTTTGCGACCAATTCCTCTTGTGTTGGGGGATCTCCATTCAGGTCGAGGAAAAGCGGTCGGGTGTGGCCTCTTAGGATGCTTATGATTTCAGCGTTCAAGCTTCGCTGGTGGTCACGTGCCAGAGTTTCGAGTTGATCATAGAGATCTTGCGGTAGGCGCAGGGTGGTGCGCTTGAAGTCTTCTCTGGCGTCCATCTGGCGTCACTTTCTTATTGACGCCAAAGTGGCGTCATAATAGGTTGGCGTCATGGCGACGCCACATGGAGATAGCATGGCCGAAAAGAAAAGGTCGAGTCTCACGGTGAGATTGCCGGAGCAACATCGCTCTTGGGTTCAGGAGCGGGCCGAAGCTGACTGTGTTTCGATGAACGACATTTTTATCCGCCTTATTCGTGAGGCGAGAGCGGCAGCGGTGGGTCAGGGGATCGAAGCCAGTCCCGCCGCTGCCGAATGAGCCAGACGTGTTGACGCACGACTGAACCGAAACACGCTCAACGTAGGAGATCAGCGTGTCCATCCATGAACGTAATATAGGCGAGGGCGGATTTGAAGCCGCCGCAAGCGGGGTGACCCCCTTCCTTTTCGAAGGCGAGCACATGCTTCGCGCGGTGTGGATCAGCGATGACCCGTGGTTCGTGGCCGCCGATGCCTGTGCAGTGCTGGGCGTTAAGAACCCGACGCAGGCGGTTCAGGCGCTTGATGACGACGAACGGGCTATGTTGAACATAGGGCGTCAGGGCGAAGCGAACGTTGTTTCGGAGGGTGGGCTTTACACGCTGATCCTTCGTTCTCACCTCGCCACCACTCCTGGCACTATCCAGCATCGGTTCCGCAAGTGGGTGACGGGCGACGTGATCCCATCCATCCGTAAGACCGGGGCCTATGCCATGCAGGGCGAAGTTGCGCAGGATGCCGAGCGCCGCCCTTTCCCGGATTGGTCGATGGAAGAAATGCGGACCAAGCGCGGCATCGTGGACATGTATCGCCTGCTCTACGGCATCATGCCCGCGCAATGGATTGGGCCGCAGCTTGGCTTCCCGGTGCCGCCGGTCGAACTGGTCGAGAACGGGCGGCAGATGCGCATGGTCCTCGTTCCGCAGGTAGAAAACGACGACTGACCCGGAGAAGGTATGGTGACGGTCACCATACCTTGAAATGAGACGGGCCGACCAGGTGCTTACGACACCTGACCGGCCCTAACCCTGAAACGATCTGAATAGGAGATCGCCATGGCTTCTGGCCAATATAGACTCACGCCCTCTGAATACCAAGAACTTCGCCTCAGCGACATGTTCTCTGACCCCCGCCTTTCCCGCGCTTTCCACCGTGGCGAGGATGGGGAACCGATGACAATCCCCTGGCCGGTTCGCCCGATTGAGCCGCAGCTCGGCGAGTTCCTGTCGCAGGAGGTGGACGCATGAGCGCGATTGATCGCCGTTCGTTTCTTCGCTCAGCCCCGACTGTAGGGTTTGCCGCGATGGTGGCTGGTGCAGAGGTTGTTGAGGCCGCACCAGAAAACTCCGCGCTTCTGGCTGTGATTGAGGATCTGGAAGGGGCAGAGGGCTACGACATTGCGGCTATGGCATCGGGCAAGCTTTACGCGGCGTATCTCATCCGCGTGGCCCTTGGTCTTGATGTGCCAGAAGAGACCCGCAAAGAGGCACAGCACTGCATCGAGTTCAGGAACGGAGCTTATGAGCGCTATCTGAAATCCCATTACCGGGAGATTGATCTTGCTGCGGGCAAGGTCGTCAAGGCTCCACCGTCTTCGCTTCCCACCTGAGCTTCGCGCCGCAACACACTGAAATCAGGGCCGCCCCGAAGGGCGGCCTCAATCATTCAGCGGGAGTTACGGCCAGTAGTAAGGTACGCCATAGTGGTCGTAGTTCCGGCGCTGCCATTCGCGGTTTTCGTACCAATCACGGTCGGCAGGCGGTGCTCCTTCCAGATCTGCTTTTGTCAGATCGGTGGTATAGCCGCCGCGCGCGCTGTCATAGCGCAGCCGTCCGAACGGGATCGGATAGTGGTCGGAGCCGATCCCGAGGAAGCCGCCGAACTGAAGAACGCCGTAGACGATCTTGCCCGAGGCGGCATCGATCATAATGTCATCTATATGCCCGAGATCGTCACCGGCAGGACTGTAGACTTTTGTGCCCTGAACAGTGCGGCCCGAGATCAGCGATGACACAGACGGGGTTGTGCCGGGGTTGGTGACATTGGCTTGAACAGTCATGTTTGTCTCCTTCCGTGCGAGGCGCCACGGGTTGTGTCGCCCTGTGGGATGTAAACGTTTCGGCCCTCATCTCGTTGCCAGGGGCATTTCTGCGTAGCGAGGACCCGCTGAAATCAACAGAAGCGACCGGCGAATGATCGCCGGATCGAGATTTGGCCGTCCTTCTGGGCGGCCTTTTGCATGGGGAAGCCATGATCCGTATCGAGAACAGCGCCACCGGCACTCGCGCCAGCGCGGTCGCATTTCGCAACGTTCTGGCCGAGGGCGTGCTGTCATGGTCCAGCGAGACGCCGGACGGCTTTGCGGAAAACGCCTTGGGGCCGCAGACATTCGACTACTGGACCCCTGCCGCGATGCCGGCCACGCTGGCTGTACTGCTGACCGAAGCCGTGGATTGCGACTGCGCCGCGATCATCGCGCACACGCTGGGCAGCGCGAGTGCGACCGTGCATGTTGAAGGTAGCCTGACCTTTGTGCTGTCCGGGCTGGATACCGAGGGTGCGAATGTGCTGCCGCCAGGGTCGGGCAGGCGGGTGCCGCTGACTGCGGACGCGAGCATTCCGGCGGGCTTTGACCTCTGGCAAAATACGGCAGGGCAAAACGGGACGCATTATGTCGTCCTGGCGCGCTGGACGGAGCCGGATCGCGGCAACGGCCAGGCGGAAAAATACGCAACCCTTGGCAAGATCCAGCTCGGCAGCGATCCGTCCTATGCGCTGGCCGAGCTGCTGATTGCGGGCGCGGCGCCGGCGGGGGAGACGTTCTGGAGCTCTCTGACACAGGCGCAGTATGAGGAAATGGCGGGCGCCGTTGCCGAGGTCGAGTTGCTGCGAGATGAGGTTGACGCGACGGCGGCCGCCGCCGAACTGGCCCGGATCGCAGCGGTTGCTGCCGCCTCATCGACCCCGTTCAACACGCCCCTCGCGTTTGGCGGCGACCCGTCCGGTTTGGCTGACAGTCGGACGGCGTTTCTGCTCGCGAATGACGTGAATGAGATATTCGTGCCGACCGGCACCTATCGCATCGCCAGCAATATGACGATTACGCGGCCTGTGCAGTTTGCCGATGGTGCAAAGCTGGTGGTGCCGTCAGGCGTCACGGTCCATCTGGCGCGCGGGTATGTTGCAGATCCTTATAACCACTGCTTTGACATCTCAGGGGGCGGCACGGTCACGGTCGGCGCGGCCCCGATGGGCTATGTGACGCCGCAACACTGGGGAGCGCGGGGGATCGGGGCGGGCCATGATGACTGGCCAGCGATCACCGCTGCCAGCCGCGCCGCCACCCTGAACACGATCCGCGAGGAATACGCCGAGAGCGTCCCGGTGCGGTTTCCGTCCGTACCGGCTTATTATCGGGTGGCCCAGACATGGTTTGTGACGCGCACTGCGTTGTTTTATGGGGATACGCCAGCACCTTTGCGCGGCCAAAAAGGCGTCGAAATCCGGGGCGTGAATGGCATCGCTGCGGTCATGGCCGTGTTGTATCCCGGCGGCGTCAGCGGAGTGGGGGTTTATAAACCCGAAAACGCGCCGGATCACCCGACAGTTCCGGGGTTTGGTCTGAAGTTCGGTGGCTTGCGCTCAAGATTCAGAAACCTGAATTTCCTGCCGGAAGCCGGTGCTACGGTGCGTCAGGGTGTTGTTCACAACGCCACCGCATTTTTTGAGTATTGCCTTTCGTCGGGCTTCTCCGAGGCGGACTGGCATGCTCATGCTCAGACCAGCGGCCTTGCTGTCAACCTCTTCGACCACCCGGGGCGGAGCAACGCCAACAACACCACGCCGGGCGGCGCGGCGGTGATCGACTATTCCGGAACAGGCTCGGTCTACGGCAATGTCAACGGGTCGATCTACCACTACTGCATGGGGCAAGGTGGCCTGATGCACGGGGCGGTTTGCCATGGAAATAATGCCGGTACGGTCACATATTTCAAAAGCGATTGCGCCGGAAACATGGGTGCAGGGTTTCTCGACAACACGACAATCGGGTCGGAATATATAGCCTGTCATAGTGCGCAAAACACATTCAAAGTCCTGCACAACGGCGTCTATTACATGTGCATCAAGGGGCACACGTCCGCCTCAGACAGTGAGCCGGGTGTCGGCGCAAACTGGCGCACTTATTGGGCAACGATCACCGCCACAGTCAAAGATGGTGATTGGGTAACAGCAACACTTTACTGGCCGTCGGGCGGAATCCATGTCTGCTCGCCTAATGGACGCGCCTCGATCATCGGCTGCTATTCAGAAGGCGGCATTGAGAAAGGTATCGTTGCCCGGAATACGACCACGGTTGTCGGGGGCACGTCTGCGGAGAGAGTGTTCTGGCATCCGGAATATGCGGGAGCAAAAGTTGTCGGGCCGGGCATCCAGAACTCGCCAGCGCAATATCAGGGGCAAACAAGCCCGGATGACAGCACAACGGCGTTTGGCGGTGGCTTTGGTCAGGTGAATGGTTTCACGGGGGGGCGGATCGCGCAGTACGGTGACGGGCGTGATGATGCCGTCAACACGACCTCTGCGCTGCGGCTTTCCTGGAACCAGACGCGGGGGCGCTATGAGTGGACAGACGCGAAAAATAGCAGCCGGGGGGTATGGGGCGTCTCTGGCGCTGGCTTCGGCGGCACAGGCTATGGCGCGATAACCCAGCGGTTTCTCTGGGTAAACGGGGTCTATATCGCTGACGGCAGCGCCACCGGCAATGCGGTCAACCGGGTCAGGTCCTGCACCAATCTGGCAGCCATCACGGACGCGAATTTCGGTGCCGCCGTGCGCGGGGATCGCTGGCTTTACACCCAACCATCGGCCGGGGGCTACACCGGGGCGGTCTGCACCACCGCCGGCACTCTGGGCAGCACGGCAGTCATCAAGCAATTCGGCCAGCCCCTTTCAGATCGCGGCGCAGGTATTCCTCCTGACCATCTCGGCGATGCTCGTTCACGCCGCCGATCCATTCTCGGCGGCCGGACATTGCGTCCCGGCTAACCCCGTGGATCTTTGCGTGTATCCGTTCCGGCCCGCTCACAGCTTGCCTCCCAGCATGATATTTCTCAGCCCGATACCATCCAGGTCCAACATCCGGCAGGCAGCGGCATAAGCTGATGCGGCTCTCTCGCCGCCGTAAAAGGCGCCATCTTCCTCGGCCCAGACCCGAAAACCGGCCAGGATCATCAGATCATCTGCCCATGTCTTGCGGTCATAGGTCGCGGTCCTGCCGCTTTTGCCGATATATCGGCTGGCTATGTCCGACCCGCTCATAGCCTTGCCTCCTGTTTGGCGCGAAGGAATGCCAACACCTCTTTGACGCCCCAGACGAAGGGCGCTCAGCCCCTGTGGTGCACCATCATGTATCCCTCCGCGTAGGCCATGACCCTGACAGTTTCGTCAGTAACTTTACCCCCCCCCCTCGCCAGCGGGGCTGATCTGGTATCGCCTGTGCTGGTGCCATCTTTGGCGATGCGAAGGCGATGCGAAAATGGCTGCCGCCCTGCACGAGCGCCCCACCCATCGCGGCCCCTCGCACCAGATCGGAACCCATGGCGCCGCAATGGTCCGACCTGGCGACCCGAAAAGACAGTTTCCGCTTCAGGGCCAGTTGCCGCCGCAGCACGGTAAAAGAAGGAGACCAGCCATGCATCGACCCCAGCCCTGGCCATAAATCCATATCCGGAGGCGGGTCACTTATGGGGAGGCAGGGGGACTTCCGGGAGGCAAACACTGATGACATGCAGGACTTCACGCGCTACAGCCGATTGCGGGCCGATTGCCGCTCAACCGGTTGCGCGTCATCTGGCAGAAATACCCCCGGATGCGCGGGGGGACTTGCCCCCCGCCTGCCGGGCCTCAGGCCTGCGCGAGCGCCTGTCCGAGATCGGCGATCAGATCGCCTGCATCCTCCAGCCCGACCGAAAAGCGGATCAGCCCCGGGGCAATGCCCAGCTCTGCCTTCTGCTCGTCGGAAAGCCGCTGATGCGTCGTGGTCGCCGGATGCGTCGTGATCGACTTCGCATCGCCGAGATTGTTCGAGATCTTCGGGATCTCCAGCGCATTTTGCAGCCGGAAGGCGCCCTCTTTGCCGCCTTTCACAACGAAGCTCACGATGGTGCCGCCGGTGCCCATCTGCGCCATCGCCAGATCATATTGTGGATGCGATTTCAGTCCGGGATAGAGCACTTTCTCAATCTTATCATGTCCTTCCAGAAACTCCGCGATCTCCAGCGCCGAGCCGGCCATCGCCCGGCAACGCAGATCCAGTGTCGCCATGCCGTTCAGCATGATCCAGGAGGTGAACGGGCTCATCGCGCCGCCGGTGTGTTTCATATAGGGCTGCACGACCTTCTGGATATAGTCCGCCGAGCCGCAGATCACGCCCCCAAGTGCGCGGCCCTGGCCGTCGATATGTTTGGTGGTAGAATAGACCACCACATCGGCGCCCAGATCCACCGCGCGCGAGAAGATCGGCGTCGCAAAGACATTGTCGCAGATCACCAGCGCGCCATGCCTGTGCGCAATCTCGGCCACGCCCTTCACATCCACCATGTCGAGGGTCGGGTTCGCCATGCTTTCAAAGAACACCGCCTTCGTTTCCGGCGTCACCGCCGCCTCCCAGGCGGTCAGATCGGCGCCATCGACGAAGGTGACCGTCACGCCGTAGCGCGTCAGCACCTCTTCGAGGATGTAAAGACAGGATCCGAACAGCGCTTTGGCCGAGACGACATGATCCCCCGCCCTGAGCAAAGAGGTCAGCGCACCATTGACCGCCGCCATGCCGGAAGCGGTGGCAAAAGCATCCCCGGTGCCCTCAAGCCCCGCGATGCGCTCTTCGAACATCCGCGTGGTCGGGTTGCCGTAACGGGCATAGATGAACTCATCCGGCCCCGATTTGATAAAGCGCGCCTCGGCGGTTTCGGCATCCGGGTATGCAAAGCCCTGGGTGAGGAAAATCGCCTCGGCCATTTCGCCATACTGGCTGCGGCGGCTGCCTTCATGGACAAGTTTGGTGCGTGTCTTCCAGTTCGTCATCGCGGCACAAGGCTCCCTGGGCCATAAGCAAATCCAATGACCGGAAAGCGCGGCAGGGCGAAGACGTCCCGTCACCTCTTTAGCGGTTTGTTTAACGTGGCCCGCAATCCGGTCAACAAATCGCCACGCCTCTCGCTTACGCCTCGCAAGCGGCGAGGTCAACCGTCAGGAGACGCCAAGCCCCGCGCGCATCAGCCCCTGGCGTATCGGCGTCATCGCGTAAAGCATTTCAAGCAGGCCGCCGCGCAGGCTGCGCAAGGCCGGGGCGCCGGCCATCGAGGCGCGGTTGAGCATATCAATGCCGCCGACCCGCAGCGTGATATCGCCGTGACGCGCGCGGTGATAGGCGTCAAGGATGCTTTGCGCGCCCGGATCGCCCCCTGCACGGTCGGCGCCGGAACGCACCAGATCAAGCAGCGCCCGCAGATCCTTCAGCGACATATTCAGCCCCTGTGCCCCGATCGGCGGCACCACATGCGCGGCCTCGGCCATCAGCACGCTGCGCTGACCCGAAAGCCGCGCCGCCACCTGGGAAATGATCGGCCATACCAGCCGCCGCGTCGCCAGCCGCATCTCGCCGAGGATGCCGCAAGAACGCGCATTCATCGCGGCCTCGAATTCCGCCTCGGGCAGGGCGGCAAGGCGGGCGGCCTCGGGGCCGGTCTCCATCCACACCACCGACGAGGCCGGCAGCCCGCCGCGATCCGGCAGCGGCACCATGGTGAAGGGCCCGCCCGAGCGGTGTACCTCGGTCGAGATATTGTCATGGGGGAGGGTGTGGGTGACCGAGAACACCACCGCCTTTTGCCCGTAACGGATGGTTTTCACGGGAATATTCAGCGCCTCCCGCATCGGCGAATGGCGTCCATCCGCAGCGATCAGCAGCCGCGCCGCGACCTGGGAGCCGTCGCTCAGCGTCACCAGCGCCTCTTTGTCACGGGTCAATAATGCCCTGGTGCCGGTGCCGGGGCGAAAGGTCACATTCGGCAATTCTGCCAGCCGCGCGGCGATTTCCCGGCGCAAGAGCCAGTTGGGCAGGTTCCAGGCGAAGGGCTGATCGGAAATCTCGGCCGCATCGAAATCGCGGATAACCCGTGCGGCAGGGTCTTTGGCCCCGGCATCGACGATCCGCATCACCTGAAGCGCTGCCGCATGCGGGGCGAGGCGGGACCAGATCCCGGCCTCTTCCAGCACGGAAACCGAGGGCTGCAAAAAGGCGGTGCTGCGCAGATCGGCGTCACTCGCCGCCTCGGATTGCGGCGGGGGGGCGGGGTCGACACAGATCACCTCGAACCCGGCCGAGCCAAAGGCGGCCGCCGCCGTCAGCCCGGCAATGCCGCCGCCCGAGATCAGGATTCCGGTTTCCGCGCGTTTCATCCGACGGCCTCTGTGCTGCTATGGCCCGAGTCTACGCGCGCGGCCGGGCAGGGGCCAGAGGTCACTCTGTCACTCCGGGCGAAAGGGTGGACAGGTGAAAGTTCGGGCAGGTGAAAGTTTCGGGCAGGCGAAAGTTTGGGCGGACGAAAGGCCGGCTCAGGGCCAGGTGATTGCGATGAAAAACGCAAACATCATCGGCACCAGCACAAGCGCCACCATGGTCAGCGCGGCAAGGCCCCAGAACTTCACGCCTAGCACCAGGCCCAGAATGAAAACCGGCAGCAGCCAGAAGAAATTGTTCACATCCCGGTCGATCTCGCGCGCGAGCCGGCCGATCAGCGGGATACGGCTCAGGAGACTGCGACGGGGCGGCGGGGCGGTCAGGGCAAGCGTGTCGGACATGGCGAATCCCTTCGGTCATCGAGCGGATATGGTACGGGGGCTGGCCGGGCCGGGGGACCAGGTCGCAGCTTCAATAGCTGAATGCCTCATATCGCGTTTTGCCCTGCACCGCATCCACCCCGGGCGGGGCGTGGTGTCGCAGTGCGGCAATCTGCCCCGGTTCGGCCAGTGGTTTTATGGGAGGCTCGTCTGTGATTTATCGGCGGTTTTGTTAGTGGCTCAGCCTGCTGCGAGCCGGTCGAGAAAATCGCGCAGATCGCCGGTATGGTGGTGGATATGGTCCCCGGCCAGCGGCTCGGGCGCCACCAGCACGGTGCGCATACCCATCCGGTGCGGCTCCAGCAGGTTGCGCGGATCATCCTCGAACATCGCGCTTGCCCCTGGGTCGAACCCGTCAAGCCGGGCGATCAAGTCAAAGGCATCGCGTCGCGGTTTCGGTAAATATCCTGCTTCTTCAATGCCATAGATTGCATCGAACAGACCGGAAAGCCCCCGCCGCTCCAGCACGCGGGTGGCGTATAGCGTATCGGCATTGGTAAAGACGATCCGCCGCCCCGGCAGGTCGGCGATGCGGCGCGCAAGGAGGATATCGCGGGTCAGGCCCGAGAAGTCGATATCGTGGACGAAGGCAAGAAAGTCAGACGGATCAATGTCATGCCCGGCCATCAGCCCGGCAAGCGTGGTCCCGTGCTCTTGCCAGTAATTGTGGCGCAGCTGGTTGGCACCGGCCTCGTCAAGGCCGAGATTGCGCATCACCCAATCGGTCATCTTGCGCTCGATCTGCGGAAAGAGGCAGGCGGCGGGCGGGTAAAGCGTATTGTCGAGGTCAAAGACCCAGGTGGTGACGGTGCTGAAGGCTTGCTTGGGCATGGGCTTTCTTAGCATGGGCGCGCGCCGGATGCAGCCGCAACTTGCGGCACCATGCCTCTTTTGCGGGCAGGGCGGGCTTGCCTGCCGATGCCCGCGCCTCTAGGGTTCGCGGCCAGGGTCGGCGGGTGGTATCGCAGCCCCGGCGCCGCTTTGGATGCGGTGCTGCCAACAGGAGCGGGTCCCGTGCAGAAAGATGCCTATACGCTGATCCTCGAAGCGATCGAAGCGCGCGAATTCCGGCCAGGGGACCGGCTGGTCGAAAGCGAGCTGGCCGAGCGATTCGGGGTCTCGCGGACCCCGGTACGCGAGGCGCTGCAGCGGCTGGAAACGCAATCAATGCTGAAACGCGACGGGCGCAGCCTGATCGTGGCGACGCTGGACCACAACCAGCTGGCCGAACTTTACGCAGTCCGGACCGAGCTGGAGGGGCTGGCTGCGCGTCTGGCGGCGCGGCATGCGACCGAAGAGGAAATCCGCGTGCTGCAAAGCATGGTCTCGGATGATCGTGCGCTGCTGGGGGGCGATCCGGCGGCGCTGAGCCGGGCGAATAAGCGCTTTCACCGGCAGATCCACCTGGCCAGCCATAACCGCTTCCTCGTGCAGCAGCTGGATCTGTTGCACCGCTCGATGGCGCTGATGGCGCAGACCTCTTTCGCGGCCGAGGGGCGCGACGGGGTGGCGCTGACCGAGCATGAGGCGATCGTGTCGGCGATCGCGGCGCGCGACGAGAACCGGGCCTGGGAGGCGCTGCGCACCCATATCAGCCGTGCTTTCGAGACAAGGCTACGGGTCGAGGCGGGCGAGCTGAAACTGCGCTGAGCCCATCGGCGGGGCTCAGCCTTTTGCCGGCTTTTTCCGGCCGGTGCCTGCGGCTTCGATATTGTCAAAGATGCCATGGCTGGTCTTGTCCCAATAGAAGGGGCGGGTGATCAGTTCCCACAGCGCCTTGGCCCCGGCAAAGGTGGCGAGCGGCTGGTAGAGATGCAGGGTGAAGACCCAGAATTTCGAAATCCGGTGCCCGGCCTGTTTCAGCGCCAGCCAGCCAAGGGTGAAATCCACCACCGCCGAAAGCAGGAAGGCCGCCAGCATGGCCCAGGCCACCCCTTCCGGCAAAGCCTCGGCCAGCGGATGCGAGAATCCGAAGGCGATGATCCAGAAACTCCATAAAAGAGGCGCCAGCAGGGTCTGGACCGCCGCACCCAGAAACATCACCTGAAAGCCAAGAAAGGCCCGCGTCCCGACCTCGCGCCAGAGGCGCAGGGGCTGCCGCATATGGACGATCCAGGTCATCATATGCCCTTTGATCCAGCGCGAGCGTTGTTTGACCCAGGGCACGGGGCGGCAATTCGCCTCTTCACGGGTGACGGTCGACAATAGCTCGGTCCGGTAGCCCGCGCGCGCGAGGCGGATGCCGAGATCGGCATCCTCGGTCACATTATGCGAATCCCATGCGCCGATATCGTCCAGCACGTCGCGGCGGAAAAAAAGCGTCGTTCCCCCAAGGGGCACCATCAGCCCGAGCCGCGCCACCCCGGGCAGGATCAGGCGGAACCAGGCGGCATATTCGATGGTGAACATGCGCGCGATCCAGTTGGTCGCGGGGTTGTAATAATCCAGCACGCCCTGGACACAGGCGAGGCCGGAATCGCTTTGCCGGAAATGCGTGACCACGCGGCGGATCTGATCGGGATCCGGCGCGTCCTCGGCATCATAGACGCCGATAATGGCGCCATGGCAGTGATCCAGCGCCACATTCAGCGCGCGCGGCTTGGTTTTGACCCGTCCCGGCGGCACCACGACGATGCGCATCCAGGCCGGCAGCCCGGCACCTTCCAGCGCATTGCGGGTCAGGTGATCCTCTTCCTCGACCGCCAGCACCACTTCCAGCAGGTCGCGCGGGTAATCCAGCCGCGACAGCCGCCGCACGAGGCGCGGCGCGATGTCGCTTTCGCGGTAGAGCGCCACCAGCACCGAAACCCGGGGCAGCGGACCCGCCACCGGATCGGGCTGCGGTGGGGCCGGGCGGCGCAGGGTGGCGATGCCGCAGACCAGTTTCATCAGCGTCGAAAGCACCATGGCGCCCAGCACCATGACCAGAAGAACCAGCCCGATGGTGACCGGGAAATTCGCAACCAGTCCCATCAGCGCGGCAAAGATCGCCGCCACCGTCAGTTTCAGCCCGATCCCGCCCCAGGTGCGGCAGGAGAGATCCGTTGCCACCCGGGTTTCGGCAGCATGGGCGATCTGCGGCCCGCGCACCAGCGCCAGCGCCTGGGCGATCCTGGCGGCGGGGGCCAGAGCCATCAGCACCGGGCCGATCTGCGCCTCGATCACCGGGCGCAGCGTTGCGAAAGTCTCGGGGCGCGAGGTCGCAACGACAGTCACCGCCCCGGCGCGGCGCAGGGGCAGAATGCCGTGACGCTGACAGAAACCGGTGCCGAGCCGGTCGATGGCTGCGGCCTCGGGCGGGGGGGAGACAGGATCGACAAAGGGTGCGCCGAAATGATCCCCCGCAGCGGCGAGAAGGTCATCCTCGGCCAGGGTGCCATGGGGGAGGAAACCGCTGCCTCCGGGCGCCGGCTGCCGCGCGGCTGCTGATCCGGGCTGCTCAGGCCGGATCAGCCCATGGCGCAGAAGCGAGAGGGCGAAACGATCCGGGCCGGCACTCTCCTGCGCCTGTGCGGCCCCTGGATCATGGATCCGGGAGCCACCCATCCGGGGACCGCCAATGCTTATCAAATGCCGAACCGTCATCACCAACCGCATTCCGGATCTCTTCCGGGCCAGGTTGCGCGAAGATCAGTTAACAGTCGGTTAAGGCAAATGGTCAGCTCAGGCAGAGCCCGACAGCTTTGCCACACCGTTTTCAGGCAGGCCCGTCAGGTCCTGCTTTCTGGCCGTCATTCACGCGCGCCTTTCAGGCGTTGCGGCGGGCATTCATCTCGGCGGCGAAACGCTCGAACAGATAATAGCTGTCTTGCGGGCCGGGGCTGGCTTCGGGGTGATACTGTACCGAAAATACCGGCCTGTCCTTGACCGCGATACCGCAATTGGTGCCGTCGAACAGGGACACATGGGTCTCGACCACCCCCTCGGGCAGGGTGTCGGCGTCAACCGTAAAGCCGTGATTCATCGAGGTGATCTCGACCTTGCCGGTGGTCAGATCCTTGACCGGATGGTTGGCGCCGTGATGGCCGTGATTCATCTTGCGGGTCTGGGCGCCAAGCGCCAGCGCCAGCATCTGATGGCCAAGGCAGATGCCGAAAACCGGCAGATCGGCCTCCAGCACGCCTTTGATCATCGGCACCGCATATTCGCCCGTCGCCGCCGGATCACCGGGGCCATTCGAGAGGAACACGCCGTCCGGCTTATGCGCCAGCACCTCTTCGGCAGTGGCCTGAGCCGGCAGCACCACGACCTCGCAGCCGGTCGAGGCCAGGCAGCGCAGGATATTGCGCTTGGCACCGTAATCGACGGCCACGACCTTCGGGCCGGGGGCTGTGCGTTTGGTATAGCCTTCGGGCCAGGCCCAGCGTTTCTCGTCCCAGCTGTAGCTTTGCGGGCAGGTCACGTCTTTCGCGAGATCGAGACCCACGAGACCTTTCCAGGCGCGGGCTTTGGCGACCAGCGCCTCGATGTCAAACCTGCCCTCGGGGTCATGGGCCAGCGCCACATGCGGCGCGCCCTGCTGGCGGATCGCGCGGGTCAGGCGGCGGGTGTCGATGCCGCCGATCCCGATCCGGCCGATCTTCGCGAGCCAGCTTTGCAGATCGCCGGTTGCGCGCCAGTTCGAGGGCTCGGTCGGGTCCCATTTCACCACCATACCGGCCGCCGCCGGCACCACCGTTTCGTCATCCTCGGGGGTGATTCCGGTATTGCCGATATGGGGGAAGGTGAAGGTCACCACCTGGCCGGCATAAGAGGGATCGGTGATGATTTCCTGATAGCCGGTCATCGCGGTGTTGAAGACCAGTTCCGCCACGGTCTCGCCCGTTGCGCCAAAGCCGTGGCCGTAGAAAAGCGTGCCATCCGCCAGCACGAGACAGGCAGTGGGACGGGGTGCTGCATGCGGCATGGTTGGCTCCGGAGCGTGAGGGGATTCTGTATTGGCGGCTTAAACGGGCGCAACCTATGCCTCTGTCCTTGCAGGGTCAAGGCTTTGAGAATATTGATATTATTGTTTGTAATCAGTGGCTTGCTCCTGCGGTCCTGACTTGCCGGAATCGTGCGGCCATGGCAGATTGGGCGTCTGTGACCAGGGGACCATAAGGGGAGCCCGACGATGAGCCCGGTTTTGAGCCTGCGTGAGCGCCTGAATGACGCGATGAAAGAGGCGATGAAGGCGCGCGATTCTGCGCGGACCTCGACGCTGCGGCTGATCAGTGCCGCGATCAAGGACCGCGATATCGCGGCGCGGGGCGAAGGCCGGGGCGAGGAAGGCGTGGGAGAAACCGAGCTGCTGGCGCTTTTGGGCAAGCTGGTGAAGCAGCGCCAGGAATCTGCCCGCATCTATGAAGAGGGCGGCCGGCTGGAGCTGGCCGAGAAGGAACTTGCCGAGGTGCGGGTGATCTCGGAATTCCTGCCACGCCAGATGTCGGATGATGAGGCCGCGGCGGTGATCGACCAGACGATTGCGGCGCTTGGTGCGAATTCGATCCGCGATATGGGCCGGGTGATGGCCGAGCTGAAGGCGAATTATACCGGCCAGCTGGATTTCGCGGTGATCGGTGCGAAGATCCGCGAAAAGCTGGCCTGAGCCTGAACAGCCTGACCTGACCCGGCCTGGGCGCGGCCATTTCAGTGCCCCAAAATCATGCAGAGCTTCTCCTGTAAACCGGCCGCTCAGCCGGTGGGCTAAGTGATGTCAGGGGGCCTGGTGACAGGCCCGGGGTGATTTGCCCTGATATCAGCGAAATGCCGGGGCCGGTCTGCGCTGCGCTGACCGCTTTCTGTCTGCTGATGTGCCGGGATCAATGGCGCTGATATCGCTTTGGGCTGTCCGGGCAGGGTATCGTGACCGGCAACCGGATCAGCGAGGGCGACACCTGCACCGGGTAGCACCCTCTGCTGCGCTGACGGCGTTCTGACGGCACCGGGATGGAGAGCGAGGGAAGGGTCCGATGGGTTCGGGCCGTGAGGTCAGCGTTTTCCGGATCCCTGGCCTCCCCGGGGTGATCCGTGTCGAAAAGCAGATCTCGTCCGGAGGGATCCTGTTTCGCGCGATCGTCATCAGGAGGGGCGGGTCGCTTTACGGCAGCGCCGATTGCTTCCGCCGGGATGCCGATATGGTGAGGCTGCCGATCCTCGGCCATCGGCCTCGGCTGGGGGATCACGGTCTTCGTCCTGGCCGAAATGAACCGCCGCTACTTGCGCGCGGTGGCAGCATTTCTGACCGGCAATCGCCTTTGGTGCATCGGCTCAGCCAGGGGCCGCCGTCTTTACCCCGGCAAGCGCGGTTTGCAGCTCTGAGCGCAGCATGAGGCGCTCTTCGGGGGTGAGAAAGGCGCCCAGTTCAACCTCGCGCCCATCGCCTTTCAGGGTCAGGTAATCGGGCACCGGCCCGCCGGTCGGGTGCAGATGCACCGAGACCCAATAGGGATTGGCCTCCCAGCGATGCAGCCTGCGGCGCGGGCCTTTGCGGATCAGGACAGCGCTGTCGCGGGTCAGGACCAGCTCTTCGGTGATGCTGCGGTCCGTCCAGGAGCGTTTCAGCGCGAACCACATCCCGGTGATTGCGATCAGGATGAAGGGCAGGAGCCCCCAGAATACCGGCGTCGCGATCACCGACAGCAGCGGCAGGATGATCAGCGCGGCGGTCGCGCCGATGAACCAGGCAAAGCCGGTGCGGCTCAGGGCCGAATGGGGCGTGAGGCTCAGGCGGCGGCTGCCGTCGCTGTCGCTAGACCAGTGATAGGGCATGGCGGCTCCGCTGCACTCGCTGCATCCGGTGATAGACCGCCGCGCCGGTCGAGGTAAAGACCACGGAGCCGGCAAATGCCATGGCGCGCTGTCAGGCGATCTGCGCCGGGGTCAATAGCCGTAGCCGAGCCCGACGATCAGCAGCACCATGATGGCGAAAACCACCAGACCGGCCGCAACACCCCGCCAGAGCCCATAGCGCTTGCCAATAGCGAAACCCGAAATCAGGGTCAGGATCGCGGCGACGGAAATGAGAATATCTTCCACTCTTTACAAACCTTTCTGCAGGTTTTCCCGGGTCGTGTCTCGCAGATCCTGCGCGCGGCGCAATCGAAAACACATGCGCCATCCGCAAGCCCGCAAATGAAAAACGCCGGGGAATGCCCCGGCGTTTTCTGTCTTTCCGGCCACGCTCTCAGTGGCTGTGCGAACGATCCCAGTCCTCGCGCTTCGGGAGCTGCTCGAAGGTATGCTCCGGCGGCGGGCAGGGCAGGGTCCATTCCAGCGTATCGGCATATTCGTTCCAGTAGTTGTTCTCGGTCACGCGGCGACCGGCGAACAGGGTGTAGAACACGATGCCGATGAAGAAGAGGAACGAGGCGAAGGAGATGAAGGCGCCGATCGACGAGATGTAGTTCCAGTATTCGAACTGCACCGGGTAGTCGATATAGCGGCGCGGCATGCCCTGACGACCCAGGAAGTGCTGCGGGAAGAAGGTCAGGTTCGCCCCGATGAACATCGCCCAGAAGTGCAGCTGGCCCGCCCATTCCGGATATTGACGGCCCGACATCTTGCCGATCCAGAAATAGACCCCGGCAAAGATCCCGAACACGGCGCCGAGGCTCATCACATAGTGGAAGTGGGCGACGACGTAATAGGTGTCGTGGTAGCCACGATCCAGCGGCGCCTGGCTCAGCACCACGCCGGTCACGCCGCCAACGGTGAAGAGGAAGAGGAAGCCGAAGGCGAAGAGCATCGGCGTCTTGAACTCGACCGAGCCGCCCCACATGGTCGCGATCCAGCTGAACACCTTGATGCCTGTGGGCACCGCGATGATCATGGTCGCCATCATAAAATATTGCTGCTGCGACAGCGACATGCCGACGGTGTACATGTGGTGCGCCCAGACGACAAAGCCCAGAACACCGATCCCGACCATCGCATATACCATCGGCAGATAGCCAAAGACCGGCTTTTTCGAAAAGGTCGCCACCACCTGACTGATGATCCCGAAGGCCGGCAGCACGATGATATAGACCTCGGGGTGACCGAAGAACCACAGGATATGCTGGTAGAGGATCGGGTCGCCGCCGCCCTCGGGGCGGAAGAACGAGGTGCCGAAATTGCGGTCGGTCAGCAGCATGGTGATCGCACCGGCCAGAACCGGCAGCGCCAGCAGGATCAGCCAGGCGGTGACAAAAACCGACCAGGCGAACAGCGGCACTTTATGCATGGTCATGCCGGGCGCGCGCATGTTCAGGAAGGTGGTGATGATATTGATCGAGCCGACAATCGACGAGGCCCCCGAAAGGTGGACCGCAAAGATCGCCAGATCCATCGAGAACCCGGCTTCCAGATTGGAAAGCGGCGGGTAAAGCACCCAGCCCACGCCCGAACCCGGCTGCCCGTCACCGCCCGGCGCGAACAGGGACGCCACCGCCAGCGCGGTCCCGGCCACATAAAGCCAGTAGGAGAGGTTGTTCATCCGCGGGAAGGCCATATCCGGCGCGCCGATCTGCAGCGGCATGAAATAGTTGCCGAAACCGCCGAACAGCGCCGGGATCACCACGAAGAACATCATCAGGATGCCATGCGCGGTGACGGTCACGTTCCACAGATGGCCGTTCGGGGTACATTCCCCGGCGGCGGCGGCCGTGAGACGCATGCCCTCCATGCACATATACTGCACGCCCGGCTCCATCAGCTCCATCCGCATATAGACGGTGAAGATGACCGAGATCAGCCCGACGATTGCCGCCGTGAACAGATAGAGAATACCGATATCTTTGTGGTTGGTGGACATGAACCAGCGGACGAAAAATCCGCGATTGTCATGGTCATGCCCGTGGATGGCTGCATCCGCCATAGGCGTCTCCCGCTATTGCACTTCGGACCCACGCCCGGCTGTTGCCAGTCGCTGGGGCCTCATTCCCTTGCTGATCCGTGTTTAGCGGTCACCGTGAGGCGCCGCAACGAAGAATTGATCAGGATCAAATTCGCCATTGGTGCAGGGCCGGTGCTGTGGCGGCAGGGGCCCGGTTCCGGGGGGGGCGGGACCAGGCGGGACGGAATTTGCCCGGTCAGGACGCATCATCGCGGGATTTTGCCAGCGGGTGATGGTTCAGCACCAGCTCTTTCAGCTCATCTTCCAGCACATGGGTATAGATTTCGGTCGTGCCCAGATCCGCATGACCCAGCAGCGTCTGGATCACCCTGAGATCGGCGCCGCCGGCCAGAAGATGGGTCGCGAAAGCATGGCGCAGCACATGCGGCGTCACCTTTGCCGGCGAGATCCCCGCATTGACCGCCAGCGTCTTGATCAGGGCGAAAAAGCTCTGCCTGGTCATATGACCATCGGCGCCGCTGCCGGGAAAGAGGTATTTCGGCACCGGCCGACCCGAGGTTTTCAACAGGTCGGCCTTTGCGTCCAGCGCTGTCAGCCAGGCCGCCACCGCCGCGCGGGCAGGCGGCGAGAGCGGCACCATCCGCTCTTTATCGCCCTTGCCGCGCACAAGGATCATCGCCGGATTGCCGCGCAGAGAGGCCTGGGGCAGGGTGACCAGTTCGCTCACCCGCATGCCGGTGGCGTAAAGCAGCTCCATCAGGGCGGTGTTGCGCAGCCGGTCGTCCTGGCTGCGGCCATGCTGCGTTGCGGCATCAAGCAGGCGGCTGATCTCGTCGGTCGAAAGCGTCTTCGGCAGCGATTTCGCCTTGCCGGGACCAGAGATGCGCAGCCCCGGATTGTCCTCGCGCCAGCCCTCCTCGAAGGCAAAGCGGTAGAGCTGGCGAATCGACGACAGCCGCCGCGCCCTGGTGGCGGCGGAAAGCCCCTGGGCATCGCAATGGATCAGATAGTCCCCGATGGTGCTGCGGTCGAGGCTGGCAATGTCATGGCCCTGTACCGCGATCCATTCGGCGAAATCCTTCAGATCGCGGCCATAGGCGAGGCGGGTATTCCGCGCGGCACCCGCCTCGGCGGCAATGGCGTCGAGAAAGGTCGAGATCCAGCGAAAGGCCGGGTTCTGCGCGCCCCGGTTGCCGGCGGCCATGGCTCAGCCCCGCCGCTCAAGGATCATCAGTTCCAGCGCGGTGCGGCGTGCGACATTTTCCAGCTTTACCTTGCGCAAAAGCGACAGGCCCCGCGTCACGCCGGTGACATTGCCGTCAACGCCGCGCTGGATATCCTCAATCGCGAGCAGGATCGCCTCGCCCAGCCGCATCCCTTCCAGCAGCATCCGCGCCTCATCGGACAATTCGGGCGCAAGGAAGGCCGGCGCAATGGCGCGGCCCATCGTGTCAGGCGCGCGCAGATCGGTGATATCGCCAAGCGCCAGCCCGGCAAGGAAGGTCTCGGTCTCGTCCAGCGGCTTATGCGCGCGGGCGATGGTTTCGAATTGCGGCGACAGAAGGCCGATGCGAAAGGCGATCCGCGCCGCATCGGGGGGCAGGTCGAACCCCGCAAGCGCGGGACCGTAAAGAGAGGCGAAGGGGACCTCAAGCTCGGCCTCCTGCATCCGCGACCAGACCGGCGGCAGCGCGGCGGCGATTCGCGCCGGGTCCCCCGATTGCATCGCGGCATCAAATATCTGGAAGGCATCGACCCGGTCCCAGACCCCGCCCGAAGCGGCCGGATCCCGCTCGGTATAAAGACCAAGCAGCACATTGGGCGCGATGGTGCCGGCGCGGGTCAGCCGCTCGGCGGCCTCGATCTGCGCCTTCCAGCCCGATTGCGGCCCTGTCTCGGCATAGGCGAAGGCGATGGGCAGACGGCCGGTGGGGATGGTCTCGCCAATCGCCTCATAGAGTTTCCAGTCCAGCGGTGTCACCGGACTGGGTGGCGGCGGCACCGTATCGGCCTCGAACAGGTCGGGGTCGAGAAAGCGCGACAGGAGCGCGGTCTGCCCCTTGTCGACATCTCCAAGCGCATCGGCGCTGGTCAGGGTCAGCGCGGCCGCATCCCAGTCGCCGCTCCGCGCCAGACAGAAGACGCGGGCGGGGAGGGTGGGCGCGAGGCCGGGGGCCTTCTGCATCCGCTCACAGGCCTTGTCCTCGCGCCCGGTCAGGATCGCGATGTCAAAGGCGCGGCGGAAAAGCGCGGGCGTATTGTCTCCGGCAATGTCGATCAGCGCCGCCGCCTGTTCCAGCCCGCCGATCAGCAAGAGCTTGTCGATCCTTGCCTGAAGCAGATGCCCCTTATTGCCGGCATCAATCGGCGCATCGGCCTCGGCCAGCAGCATGGTCAGGAAAAGCTGGCGCAGCGCCGGCAGGCTCTCCATCCGGTCGCGGATCACCGCGCGGGCGATCTCATCCGTGAGGCCGGCGCCCCAGAGATTGCGCGGCAGCCCCGAAACGGACGGCGAAATCAGCCCGACGGAATCGGGCGAGGGGATGTCAAGCGAGGTCGAAGACACCATCACCGGCAGTGCGCCATCACTGGCGACCGGCGGCTCCACCGGCTTTGCCGTGCCGGTGGACCTGGCCGTGCCGGGTGTGCTGACCGATTGCGACAGCCAGTCAATCGCGGAAAGCGGGTCATCGCCCGCCGCCAGCGCTGCCCCGGCAGAGGCGGTCAGCGCGACAAACCCCAGAAAACCAGAGGCGATCAGGCAACGAAAGGCACCATTATGGCCGGGCCGGGGCGCGCAGGCCGGGGGCCGTCCCACCGCAAGGCCAGAGGGGAAACCGGCAGGGAAATCAGTTCGCATCCAGCACCACGGGTTTTGTCACCTCTCCGGCAGGCGGTGTCAGATCCACGAGATAGGCATAGGCGGTCAGCGCCGCAAAGCCGAGAATCGCCAGAACCAGCAACGCCTTTATGATCCGCCCCATATACCAGTCCCTTTGTATTCGCTTTGACTCAAGCACTGCCTCGCGGGCTGTGATTTGCCGCCGATCCGGTCGTTTTCGCGCCCGATCGCCTGCCCGCCGGGTGAATATATATGGCTTTCCGATCAAGATCACGCCATTGGAGAGCGAAAAGCGCGGCGGCTTTCCGTGATCTCTGCCGCGTTCACGCGATGGTGAAGGCAATGTATCGACTGAAAAAGACCGTCGCCATGGTCGGTATGATGGGGGCGGGGAAAACCGCCGTCGGAACGGCGCTGGCAAAACTGCTGAAAGTGCCCTTTGTCGATTCGGATGAGGAAATCGTCAAAGCCGCCGATCGCAGCATCGCCGAGATCTTCGAGCGCGATGGCGAGCCGTTTTTCCGTGACCGCGAATATGAGGTGATCGGCCGGCTTTTGCGCGGGCGTCCGGCGGTTCTCTCGACCGGCGGCGGGGCCTTTCTGGCCGAACGCAATCGCGGCCAGATCGGCGCGCATGGCATTTCGGTCTGGCTGCAGGCCGAACCCGAACTGTTGTGGCAGCGGGTGCGCCACAAGACGACGCGGCCTTTGCTGCGCACCGCCAATCCGCGCCAGACGCTTATGGATCTTTGCGCCGCGCGCGAGCCCTCGTACCGGCTGGCCGATCTGGCGGTGGAATCGGCCTCGGGGCTGACGGTCGAGCAGATGGCCACGCGGGTGGTGGGGGCGCTGATGACGCGGCCCGATGTGCTGGAAGAAATCTGAGTGCCGGAACGGGGCTGAGTGCCGGAAGAGATCTGGCGGGATCAGGAGATGAAAATGTCGAATATTGTGCCGGTCAATCTGGGTGAGCGCGCTTATGAGGTCAGGATCGGCTCTGGTCTGATCGAAAATGCGGGTGCAGCAATCCTTCCCATGCTGCGCAGAAAGAAGCTGGCCGTGGTGACCGACCAGACTGTCGGCGCGCTGCATCTGGAGCGGCTCCGCGCCGGGCTGGCCGCTGTGGGCATTGAGATTTCCTATCTGGCGCTGCCTGCGGGCGAGGGCACCAAGTCCTGGCCCTACCTGACGCAGACCGTCGAATGGCTGCTGGAACAGAAGGTCGAGCGCAAGGATGTCGTGGTCGCTTTCGGCGGCGGCGTGATCGGAGACCTGGTTGGCTTCGCTGCGGCTGTGCTGCGTCGCGGCGTTCGATTTGTGCAAATCCCGACCTCGCTGCTGGCCCAGGTCGACAGTTCGGTCGGCGGCAAGACCGGCATCAACACCGCCCAGGGCAAGAACCTTGTCGGTGCCTTTCACCAGCCCTCGCTGGTGCTGGCCGATATTGGCGTGCTGGAAACGCTGAAGCCCCGTGATTTCCTTGCTGGCTATGGCGAGGTGGTGAAATACGGCCTGCTCGGCGACCCCTTGTTCTTTGAATGGCTGGAAGCCGAAGGCCCGGCAATGGCGCGTGGCGACCGCGCGGCGCGGCTGAAAGCGGTGACGCGCTCGGTCGAGATGAAGGCCGGCATTGTCGAGCGCGACGAGACCGAAGAGGGCGAGCGCGCGCTTTTGAACCTGGGCCACACCTTCTGCCACGCGCTGGAAAGCGCGACCGGCTATTCCGACCGCCTGTTGCATGGCGAGGGCGTCGCCATCGGCTGCGCGCTGGCGTTTGAACTGTCGCAGCGCATGGGCCTTTGCGCCCAGGAGGCGCCCAGCCGGGTCCGCGCGCATCTGAATGCGATGGGTATGAAGACCGATCTCGCAGATATCCCCGGCGATCTGCCGGATGCGGCTGCCTTGCTGGCGCTGATGGGCCAGGACAAGAAGGTGGTCGATGGCAGGCTGCGCTTCATCCTTGCGCGCGGCATTGGCGAGGCTTTCGTGGCCGATGACGTGCCGCCCGCTCTGGTCCTGTCGGTGCTGGAGGACGCGCTGGCGCGGCGCTGAGGCTTTACCCGGGGCGGCTATCCGATATAAATATCGGAACATAACGCAGTGACCTGAGAGGGTGCCATGAAGCTTGGCTATATTTCTGCGGGCCCCGAGGGGGAAACCGACCTTTTGCTGCAGGAGGTGTCCCGCCGCCTGATCGCCCATGGTCTGAACATGGCCGGCACGCTGCAGATCAACACACGGCAGCCGGGGCGGAGCAAAAGCGATATGGATCTCTGGCTTTTGCCCGAGGGGCCGCAGATCCGCATCAGTCTTGATCGCGGTGAGGCAGCGGCCGGCTGCCGGCTTGACACGGCGGCGCTGGAGGATGCGGCGGTGATCGTGGCGCAGCGGCTCAGCGCAGCCGATGTGCTGATGGTCAACAAATTCGGCAAGCAGGAGGCTGACGGTCATGGTCTCGCCGATTCCGTCGCTGACGCGCTTGGCGACGGCAAACCGGTGCTGTGCGGCATGGCGGACCACTTCCTCGAAGGCTTCCTGAACTATGCCGCCGGCCATGCCGAGGAACTGCCGCGCAACGCCGATCAGGTTTTCGCCTGGGTGCTGGAAGGCCATCAGGCGCGGCTCGCCACCGTCTGACGCGGCCATGGCCTCAGCCAGAGGGGTCCCCCGGGGCCGGGCTTTCCCCATCCAGGGCGCGTCCGGGGCCTGCTTTTCGCTTGGGTGACGACAATCTGATTTCGCTTTCCCGCCGCCGCCGCCATGATGCTGCGACACAGCCAGCAGGCCATCGCGGGACAATCCCTGCGGCTTGCTGCAATGCAGCATGAGGCGGCCCGAGGTGACGAATTCCAATCCGCCCGATGTGGCGACACTGGCCCGGATGGAAAAAAACGCCGTGGCAGGCGCTGGCTGATTTTCGGGATCATTGCTGGTTCTGGCGGCGCTGGCCTGGTGGCTGGCCGCGCGTCCGCCGGCGCCGGTCTCTTAAGTCACCGCGCCGGTCACGCGCGGCAATCTTGCGGTGACGGTGATCGCCACCGGCACCGTGCAGCCGACCACCAGGGTCGAGATCTCGTCAGAGCTTTCCGGCACCCTCGCCACGGTCGATGCCGAATACAATCAGACCATCGCCGCCGGAGAGGTGCTGGCGCGGCTGGATGATACCAAGCTGAAAGCCCAGGTGCTGAATTCCGGGGCGCAGCTGACCGCCTCCCGCGCGCGGCTTGATTCCGCCAGAGCCACGGTGACCGAGACGGCGGATGCGCTGGACAGTGCCGAGGCGCTGGACCGGCGTGGTCTGAACACCCGTTCGGTTATCATCGCGGCCCGTGCCGCCCATGACCGTGCGGTGGCGGCGGTGGGGATCGCCAATGCCGATGTGACGCTGGCAGAGGCCAATCTCGCCTCGGCCCGCGCCGATCTCGACAAGGCGGTGATCCGCTCTCCGATTGACGGCATCGTGCTGGACCGCGCCGCCGAGAAAGGCCAGATCGTCGCCGCCTCGCTGAATGCGCCGGTGCTGTTCACGCTGGCCGAGGATCTGCGGCGGATGGAGCTGCGGGTTTCCGTCGACGAGGCCGATATCGGCCGGGTGCAGCCGGGGCAGGAGGCGACCTTCACCGTCGATGCCTAGCCCGGGCGCCGGTTCGGTGCGGTGATCACCAGCCTGCGTTTCGCCCCTGACGAAAGCGAGAGCGATGTCGTTACCTATACGGCAGTGCTGGCGGTGGAAAACGAGGATCTGCTGCTGCGGCCGGGGATGACGGCGACGGCGACGATCGTGGTTTCGCGGGTGGAAAACCAGCTCATGGTGCCGATGGCGGCTTTGCGCTATGCGCCGCCGGCTCAGATCAGCGCGGATCGTTCGGGCGGCGGGCTGATGGGGATATTGATGCCGCCACCACCCGGCGCCTCGCGCCCGGGGGTAGGGGATGGGTCTGGCGTCTGGGTGCTGCGGGATAAAGTGCCGCTTCGGGTCCGGGCGACGCCGGGCGCCACGGATGGCACCAGCATTGTCGTGACCTCGGAAGAATTGCGCGTGGATGATCAGGTGATCCTGTCGCAACGGGACGCCCGCTGATGGCGCCGCCGCTGGTCGAATTGCGCGCTGTCTCAGGGCTATACGGTGAGGGCGAGGCCGAGGTTCGCGCCCTCGACCAGGTCGATCTGGTGATCGAAGAGGGCGAGTTCATCGCGATCATGGGGCCTTCGGGCTCGGGGAAATCCACCGCGATGAATGTGATCGGCGGGCTCGACCGGCCGACATCGGGGGCCTATCTCTTTCGCGGCACCGATATCGGGGGTATGACCGCGGATGCGATGGCGCTGCTGCGGCGGCATTACCTTGGCTTTGTATTCCAGGGTTTCAACCTGCTGTCGCGCAGCACGGCGCAGGAAAATGTCGAGCTGCCGCTGATCTATAAGGGGCTGCCTGCGGCGGCGCGGGCGCAGGCAGCGCGGGACGCGCTGGCCAGGGTCGGGCTGGCGGGGCGCGAGCATCACGAGCCCTCGCAACTCTCGGGCGGCCAGCAGCAGCGGGTGGCGATTGCCCGCGCGCTGGCCGGAAATCCTTCGGTGATCCTTGCCGATGAGCCGACCGGCAATCTCGACAGTCAGCGCAGCCATGAGATCCTTGCGCTGTTGCAAAGGCTGAACCGCGATGACGGCATCACGATCGTCATGGTCACCCATGAACCCGATATCGCCGCCTGGACCAGACGGCTGATCGTCTTCACCGATGGCCGCATCATCCGCGACGAGGCGGTGGTGCCGCGCGCGGCGTTGAGAGCCTCATCAGGGGGGCGCCATGATTTTCGAGGCAATCCGGCTGGCGCTGCGCTCGATCCTGCGAAACAAGCTGAGATCCTTCCTGACCATGCTTGGCGTGGTGATTGGCGTCGGCGCGGTGATTGCGATGGTCACCGTGGGGCAGGGATCGCAGCAGCAGGTGGCGCAATCGGTCTCGTCGCTGGGCTCGGATCTGCTGGTGCTGCGCCCGGGCGTGCGCGGCTTTGGCCCGCCGCAGCCGGGGATGAACCGCCCCTTCAGCTTGCGCGATTCCGATGCGCTGGAGGATCTGCCCGAGGCGCGGCTGGTGGCGCCGGTCACCACTGCCCAGGCGCGGGTGGTCTACGGCAGCAGCAACCACCAGACCCAGGTGACCGGCTCGAACGAGAACTGGGTCTCGGGCTGGAAACTGGCGCTCGGGCGCAACATGACCGCCGCCGAGGCGCGGGGAGGGGCTGCGTTCTGTATCCTGGGCGAGGGGGTGCGGCAGCGTCTGTTCGGGGCGGCGGACCCGGTTGGGGAGCTGCTGCGGGTCAAGCAGATCTTCTGCCAGGTGATCGGTATATTGGAGGCCAAAGGCGCCGGCGCCTTCGGCATGGATCAGGACGATCTGGTGCTGATGCCGGCACGGCTGGTGCAAAGGCGGCTGAACGGTAATGACGGGATCGGTTCGATCCAGATCGCGCTGGCCGAAGGGGTCACCACGGCCGAAGGCATTGATGCGGTTGGCGGCATGATGCGCGACCGCCGCCGCATCGCACTTGGCGCCGCCGAGGATTTCAACGTGACCGATATGCGCGAAATTGCCGAGATGCTCAGCTCGATCACTGCAGTGCTGTCGGGGATGCTGTCCTCGGTCGCGGCGGTGAGCCTGCTGGTCGGTGGCATCGGCATTATGAATATCATGCTGGTCTCGGTGACGGAACGCACGCGGGAGAGCGGCATCAGGCTGGCGATTGGCGCCAGTTCGGGCCAGGTGCTGACGCAGTTTCTGGTCGAGGCGGTGGTCCTGTCGCTGATGGGAGGGGTGATCGGGATCGGCCTGGGGCTGGGCCTTGCCTTCATTGCCGGGATTTTCATGGCAATCCCGTTCGTTCCGGACCCGCTGGTGATTCTGCTGGCTCTTGTCTTCTCGGCCTTTGTCGGCGTGGTGTTCGGCTGGTTCCCGGCTTTGCGCGCGGCACGGATGGATCCGATCGAGGCGCTCAGGCATCAGTGATGCCTGCCAGAATGCTTTGTCCAGAAAGCTGTGGCCATAAAGCTGTGGATGGATTCTCAACTGGCGGTTTCCATTTGAGAACCGTCATGCTAAAGATCGGACATGAAAGCAAAACATTCCGATCAGGCGGCCAGTCAGGCAGCGAGAATGACCCAGGCGCTTCGCGATGGCGGCGTGCGGGTGACCCGGCAGCGTGAGGCGCTGGTCAGGGTGCTGACCGAATCCGCCGATCACCCCGATGCAACCGAATTGCATCGCCGGGCGCAGCTGATCGACGATACGGTGTCGCTGGCGACGGTTTACCGCACGCTGACGGTGCTGGAGCGCGAAGGCGTGATCCACCGCCATTCCTTCGAGAATGGCTCGGCCCGGTTTGAGGTGGCGGCGCCGGGGCATCACGACCATATCCTCGATCTCGACAGTGGTGAGATCATCGAGTTCCACAGCGAGAAGATCGAGGAATTGCAGCGCCGGATCGCGGCGGAGATGGGCTATGAGATCATCCATCACCGGCTGGAGCTGTATTGCCGTAAGGTGTGATACCAGCTGCGGAGCGGGGGGCGCTGCCCCCCACGGCCTTCGGCCTCCCCCCGGAGTATTTTAATCAAGAGGAAGGGTTACTCGGCGGCGTGGTTGCGGCGCAGGGGCGGGGTAAGCTTGTCGAGCCTTGTTGTCAGGGTTTCAATGCGGGCGGCGAGTTCCTCGGGGGCGGGGGCTTCGGGCTCGCGTTCGGGCTGACCGATCAGGCGGCCGAAGATCCAGGCGAAGAGCCGCGCGATATCATCCATGATCAGGTAGAAGGCCGGCACGATCACGAGGCTCAGCACCGTCGAGACGATGATGCCGCCGGTCACCGCAATGGCCATGGGGGAGCGGAAGGTGCCGCCTTCGCCCACGCCAAGCGCCGATGGCAGCATCCCCGCCGACATCGCGATAGAGGTCATCACGATGGGGCGGGCGCGTTTATGGCCGGCCTCGACCACGGCGGCGATCCGCTCCATGCCGCGTGCCCGCATCTCGATGGCGAAGTCGATCAGCAGGATCGCGTTTTTCGTGACAATCCCCATCAGCATCAGGATGCCGATCAGCACCGGCATCGAGACCGGGTTATTGGTGACGATCAGTGCGATGGCGACGCCGCCGACGGAAAGCAGCAGTGAGGCGAGGATGGTGATCGGCTGGATCACCGAGCGGAACAGCAGGATCAGCACCGAGAGCACCAGCATCAGCCCCATGATCATCGCATTTGCGAAACTGTCGAGCAATTCTGCCTGGATCTCGGCATCGCCCGAGGGGCGCAGGATGACGCCTTCGGGCAGGTCAAGCGCCGAGGTGACCGCCTCGAACCGGGCTGTGGCATCGCCAAGCGCGACGCCGGGCGGCAGATCGGCGCCGATCTGGGCCACGCGCAACCGGTTCAGCCGCTTGATCTGCGCCGGGCCCTGCGAGATGGCGATATCGGCGACCGAGGCCAGCGGCACCAGCGCGCCGCTGGCGGTCTGGACCTTCAGCGCGGCCAGCCGGTCGGGATCGCCCCGCGCGGCATCGTTGAGCCGCACCCGGATCGGGATCAGCCGGTTGTCGATGGAGAGCTTCGCGAGGGCCGCATCGAAATCGCCGATGGTGGCGGTGCGCAGCGTCGCCGCGATGGCGCCGGTGGTGACGCCCAGGCGCGCGGCCTCGTCAAGGCGCGGTGTGACGCGGATTTCCGGGCGTGGCAGGGCGCTTTCGGTGGAGACATTGCTGAGCAGCGGCTCGCCCGACAGCGCGCCTTCGAGCATCGCGATGGCGGCGTTCAGCGCAGTCTCGTCCTGCGAGAGGATGTCATAGGCCAGCGGCCGCCCGCCCGGCCCGCCGGGGCCGCCGAGCTTGAAGGCGCGCACATCCGGGACCGAGGCCAGACGGGCGAAGACCTCGGCCTCGATCTCGTCCTGCGGCCTTGTGCGGGTCTCGGAAGGGGGCGGCGTCAGCGAGGCGCCGATCAGCGGCAGCGATCCCGCCACTTCGGAAAGCCGGCGGGTGAGGCTGACATCGCGGCGCTCAAGCAGCACGGTGATGGTGGCGCGGCGGAGTTCGCGATCACCCAGCGGCGAGGCGCCGCCGGTGACGAGGATATGGTTGATGCCAGGGATGCCGGCAATGGTCTGGCGCATCTCTTCGGTGACGCGGTCGGTTTCGGCCAGCCCCGATCCCGGCGGCAGTTCGACCGAGATGGTGAAGCGGCTTTCATCATCGGGCGGGAAGAGGTTGCCGGGGATCTGCGTCATGGCGATCACCGATCCGGTCACCAGCACCACGGCGAAAACAAAAGTCAGGTAGCGGGCAAGAAAGCGGTAGCGGCCCATCCATGTGGGTCCGGTGCTCAGCCGCACCAGCGCCATGTAGCCGCGCATCACCGGCCCGTCCCGATGGTCGTCGGAATGGCCCCCGGCATCTTTGGCGCGCATGATATAGGCCGACATCATCGGCGTGATCAGCCTTGCGACCAGCAGCGAAAAGAACACCGCCACCGCCACGGTCAGCCCGAATTGCATGAAATACTGGCCGGGAATGCCTGGCATGAACGAGACCGGCACAAAGACCGCGATGATGGTGGCCGAGGTCGAGATTACCGCGAGGCCAATTTCATCCGCCGCGTCGATCGAAGCGCGCCAGGGCGATTTCCCCATGCGCATATGCCGCGCGATATTCTCGATTTCGACGATGGCGTCATCGACCAGGATGCCGGTCGCCAGCGTCAGCGCAAGGAACGACAGCAGGTTCAGCGAAAAGCCGATCAGATCCATCACGAGGAAGGTCGGCACCGCCGACAAAGGCAGCGCGACGGCCGCGATAAAGGTCGCGCGCCAGTTCCGCAGGAAAGCCAGCACCACCAGCACCGCGAGGATGGAGCCCTCGATCAGCGTATCCAGCGCGGCCTGGTAATTGCCCTGCGTGTAATAGACCTGATCGTCGATCAGGGAGATCTGCACCTCGGGGTAGTCCGCGCGGACGCGCTCCAGGGCTTCGCCCACCGTCGCCGCGACCGAGACCTCTGAGGCGCCTTTCGAGCGGTAGACCGCCAGCGCCACCACCGGATTGCCGTCCTGGCGCACAAAGCTTTGCGGATCGGCATAGCCATCGCGCACGTCGCCCAGATCCGACAGGCGGACGAAGCGGCCATTCGGCAGCGCGATGGTGGCCCCGGCAAGGCCGGTCACCGTCTGCTGGTTCCCCAATGTCCGGATCGCCTGTTCGCCGCCGGCAAATTCGGTCTTGCCCGAGCCCAGATCGGCATTGGTCTGCGCCAGCTGCTGGCTGACCGCCAGCGCGGTGATGCCGTAACTGCCCAGAAGCAGCGGGTCTAGGTCGACGCGGATCTCGCGGTCGACCCCGCCATAGCGGCTGACCTGACCGACACCGGGGCGACCCTGGAGCGCGCGGGTCAGCGTGTCATCGGTGAACCATGAGAGTTCCTCGATGGTCATGGCGGGCGAGGAAATCGCGAAGGTCTGGATCGCCTGGCCCTCGACATCGACCTTGGTGATGATGGGGGTCTCGACATCGGCGGGCAGATCGCCGGTGATCCGGTCGACCGCGTCTTTGACGTCCTGGACGGCGGTGGTGGTCGGGATCTCCATGCGGAATTCGATCAGCGTGGTCGACAGCCCGTCCGAGATATTCGAGGTGACATTCTTCACCCCGTTCAGCCCGGCCACGGCGTCTTCGATCTCTTTGCTGACCTGGGTTTCCAGTTCGGAGGGCGCGGCGCCGGCCTGGGTGACCGAGACCGAGACCAGGGGCACGTCGATATTCGGAAAGCGCGTGACCGGCAGGCTGGTGAAGCTTTGCCAGCCCAGAGCCATCAGCATGACAAAGGCGAGGATCGGCGCGACGGGATTGCGGATCGCCCAGGCAGAGAAGTTCATGGCGCTTTCCTCACTGGGCCGCTTCGTCGGTGACCGGGTTGATCTTTTCGCCCGGGCGGATGAAGGCGCCGGCGCGGGTGATCACCAGATCGCCGGGTTTCAGGGCGCCCTCTGCGATCCCGGCCATGCCATTGTCGCGGATGGTGACGATGACAGGCACTTCCTCGACCAGGCCGTCGCGCACCAGCAGCACCTGCCCGAGGCCGTCTTTGGTGCCGATCGCCGAAAGCGGCACCGCCGGGAGCCTCGCCTCGGCGAGCGTGATCGTCGCCTCGGCAAACATGCCGGCCTTGAGGTCGGAACGCTCTGGCAGGCTGATTCGGGCGCGGCCCTGGCGGGTGGTGGCGTCGATGGCGGGCTCGATCAGGCGCAGGCTGCCGCTGAGCGCATCCGGGATGCCGGCGGCGCGCAGGCTGGCCGGCTGGCCGGGTTGCAGCGCCGAGATCGCGGTCTCGGGCACATCGGCGCGGAGTTCAAGCGCGCCCTCTTTCTCCAGCACGAACATCGGCAGGCCCTGCGCCGAGGCCACCGCGCCGATGGTGGCATTCCTTGCGGTGATGCGGCCGGCATAGGGGGCCCTCACCTCGGTCCGGGTCAGCATCAGATCGACATTGGCCAGTTGTGCCGCGGCCAGATCGGCCTGGGCATGCGCCGCCGCCAGCGCCTCGCGGGCGAGGTCAACCCGCGCCTCGGCGGCCTGCAGCGCGGCGGTTGTGCTGTCCAGCGCCGCCTCTGATGCCGATCCCTGATCCTTCAGCCGGGCCGTGCGCCCCGCCACCCGCTTTGCCTCATCGCGTGCGGCGCCGGCCTCGATCTGCTGCGCCTCGGCCTGGGCAACCGCAGCACGGGCCTGGGCCAGACCTGCAAGGCTTTGCGAGCGTTGCAGCTCCAGCGTCGAGGAGGACAGCACCGCCAGGACAGTGCCGGTCCCGACATAATCGCCGATATCGGCGCGGAGTTCCTCGATGGGCTGGCCCTCGATCAGGGGCTGCACCTGGACCTCTTCGACCGCCGCGATCAGGCCGGTGACGATCAGGCGCTGCGTCATATCCAGTTCGGATACCCTGGTGACGCGGATCGCGGGCAGGGCGATTTCGGTCGCAGTCGCGGTCGTCGGTGCCCCCTCTTCGGCCATCAGCGGCCAGGCGGGCAGGGCGGCAAGGGCGGCAATCGTCAGAAGCTGGCGCATCGGTCAACCGTCAGAAAGGGTGTCGGGAATATCATCAAGGATCTGGTCGATGCTGCGCTGGATGAGATCGGTCAGCATCAGGTCGGGGGTCAGGTCAGAGCGCTGGCCATATCCGCGCAGAACAAGCACGATAAAGCGGGCATGCGAGGTATAACGGTCGCGGCAGACGCCGGGCGAAAGGCCGGAATGGGCGGAGAAAACCTCGATCAGCATGTCGCGGACGGTCTCCTCCATCCGCTGACAGGCCGAGGAAATCTCGGATTGCCGAAGTGCGGTGGCCGAGATTTCGGCCGCCAGCCGGCAATCATCGGGGCCGGTTTCCTCCAGATGCTGCGCGATGCCGATGCGCAAAGCCGCCATCTTGTCGGGCGCAGCGAGCACCAGCTGGAACTGCTCGCGCACCTCCTCGACATCCTGAGCGACCAGCGCTTCGACAATCGCGGTTTTCGACGGGAAATAGCGGTAGAAATTACCGACGCTCATGCCGGCAGCGCGGGCGAGATCATTCATCGAAGTGCCCTCGAACCCCTTTGCCGCGAATGTGCTGCGGATCGAGGTCAGGATTTCGGAGCTGCGGGCATGGGCTGGCGTGGTGGTGGCGGGGTCCATCTGATGTGTCCGGGGGTCTGTAAGACCAAAGGCCTGTAATACCGGGGGGCGGAAATGCTGGCGGCCCGGTGGAGTGAATGAACGTTCATTCTCGTAAAGCAGAGGCGGCGCGACTCTGCAAGTGCAAATGCCGCCGATCTGTGGCAGAAGCCGCGCGAAAGGGCGGGGTGGCGGGCGGATTTCCGCGCCTGTACCGGCCCCGGGATGGCTGGAGATGGTGATGCAGGACCGGTTCTCGTTTGAACTGAAGGCGAAAGATGGCGCGGCGCGGCTGGGGGTGATCCATACGCCCCGGGGCGATATCCGCACGCCGGCCTTCATGCCGGTCGGCACGGCGGCGACGGTAAAGGCGATGATGCCGGATTCGGTGGCGGCAACCGGCGCGGATATCCTGCTCGGCAACACCTATCACCTGATGCTGCGCCCGGGCGCAGAGCGGATCGACCGGCTGGGCGGTCTGCATAAGTTTATGAACTGGCAAAAGCCGATCCTCACCGATTCCGGCGGTTTCCAGGTGATGAGCCTTGCCGGGCTCAGAAAGCTGACCGAGGAGGGGGTGAAGTTTTCCTCCCATGTCGATGGCTCGAAACATATGCTGAGCCCCGAGCGCTCGATGGAGATCCAGAAACTGCTCGGATCAGATATCGTGATGTGTTTCGACGAATGCCCGGCGCTGCCTGCGACCGAGGAAGAGGTCGCGAAGTCGGTGCGGCTTTCGATGCGATGGGCGCAGCGGAGCCGCGATGCCTTTGGCGACCGGCCGGGCCATGCGCTGTTTGGCATCATGCAGGGCGGTGTGACGCGGGATCTGCGCGAAGAATCGGCGAAGGCGCTGACCGGGATCGGTTTTGACGGCTATGCGGTCGGCGGGCTGGCGGTCGGCGAGGGGCAGGAGGCTATGTTCGGCGTCCTCGATTATGCGCCCGGTTTCCTGCCGGAAGACAAGCCGCGTTATCTGATGGGGGTCGGCAAGCCTGACGATATCGTCGGCGCGGTCGAGCGTGGCATCGACATGATGGATTGCGTGCTGCCGTCACGCTCGGGCCGTACCGGCCAGGCCTGGACCCGGCGCGGTCAGGTCAATATCAAAAACGCCCGCCACCAGGACGACCCGCGCCCGCTGGACGAGGATTGCAGCTGCCCCGCCTGCCGCAACTATTCCCGCGCCTATCTGCATCATGTGCTGCGCAGCCAGGAGATCATCGCCTCGATGCTGCTGACCTGGCATAATCTGCATTACTATCAGGAGCTGATGTCCGGCCTGCGGGAAGCCATCGGGGCAGGGCGGCTTTCAGCCTTTGTTGCCGCTTTCCATGCAAAACGCGCCGAAGGCGATATTGAGCCCCTTTAAACGCGCTTTGGCAATCCCAGCCCGGATCGGTTTGCGGGGCAGGGTCTGACCGCCCGGAAGCGCCCCAGTTCCGTTTTTGTGACCGGTTGGGTCTCTGGTAAATTTCCGCAGGATATCGTTTCCTTTTCAACTGTCTTGCAGCATTTTCAGACCCTTCACCAGGGGTGTTCCCATGACAGGAAAAGCCGTTTTCGCGGCATTTTCTCTTATGGCGATGACGCTCGCCTCCGCCGCTCAGGCGGAATGCTCCGGCGGCAATGGCCGCGGCTGGAGCAATGGCCATGGCAGTTTCGAGATGTCGGGCAAGGATGGCGGCTGCCGGATCGGCTATCCGGGTTTCATCTGTGAAGACGGGAAACGCTGCGTGCCTGCGACCGAAATGACCCTGACCAGGGTGCCACGATCAGCCTCGCGAAAGACGTGATCATTTACACGTCCGCCGCCGGTTTCAGGGGTAAGGACAAGTTTTGCATAAAAAACACCGCCAAAGGCGAGAAAGGTATGCTTTCGGGCTGTGTGGCGGTCAGGGCGACCTGACCGGGCAGGCGGATCGTCCCCGACCGCTTGCCTTCCCCGGGGTCCCCGCCGGGAATTGTGGCCGGACCTCTGACGCCGCTGACAGGGGCGGCAGGCCGGGTGCGGGAAATTTTCCCGCAGGCTGTCATTTTCGCGCCCAGGCCCGCGCGCCCGAGCGGAGCTGGCGCGATCTTCCCGCTGACTTCTCCCGGTCTCGCTCATTCTCAGACGGGGCCTCCTTTCCACTTGCAGAGAAACGTCTGCTCGCTATTCTGCCTTGCTGACCCAGCGACAGGGCGGACTTGAATTCATACTGTGGCAAACACAGATTAACAGGCAATCCGATGGAGAGGACGATGGCTGCCGATACCCGGGGCCGCACCCTCTGCCAGAATGAAGGATGAATGATGAGCGATATGAAAACCTCCACTTACCCCGTCCTGCCGCTCCGCGACATCGTGGTTTTCCCTCATATGATCGTGCCGCTTTTCGTTGGCCGGGAAAAATCGGTGCGGGCGCTGGAAGAGGTGATGCAGGATGATCGCCAGATCCTCCTGTCCAGTCAGCTTGACCCGACCGTTGACGACCCTTCACCCGAAGGGATCTACCGGACGGGCGTGCTGGCGAATGTGCTCCAGCTGCTGAAACTGCCCGATGGCACCGTCAAGGTGCTGGTGGAGGGCAAGTCGCGCGTGAAAATCACCGAATTCATCGAGAACCCGTCTTATTTCGAGGCGAGCGTCGCGCCGCTGGAAGAAGAGATCGGCGATCAGGCGGCGGTCGATGCGCTCTTGCGCGCGGTCGGAGAAGAGTTCGAACGTTACGCCAAGATCAAGAAGAACATCCCCGAAGAGGCGATGGCTGCGGTCTCTGACACCCGCGAGCCGGCGCGCCTCGCTGACCTGGTGGCCGGCCATCTGGGCGTCGATGTGGCGCAGAAACAGGATCTGCTTGAAACGCTGGTGATCGCCGAGCGGCTTGAGAAGGTTTACGGCCAGATGCAGGGCGAGCTTTCCGTCCTCCAGGTCGAGAAAAAGATCAAGACCCGGGTGAAAACCCAGATGGAGAAAACGCAGCGCGAATACTACCTGAATGAGCAGATGAAGGCCATTCAGAAGGAGCTTGGCGACGGCGAGGACGGCCAGAACGAGATTGCCGAACTGGAAGAGCGGATCCGTAAGACCCAGCTCTCGAAAGAGGCAAAGGAGAAGGCCGAAGCCGAGGTCAAAAAGCTGAAGTCGATGTCGCCGATGTCGGCCGAGGCCACTGTTGTCAGGAACTATCTCGACTGGCTCCTCGGCGTGCCATGGGGCGTGAAGTCGCGCACCAAGAAGGATCTGCCTGCCGCGCAGAAGGTGCTGGATGGTGACCATTACGGTCTGGAAAAGGTCAAGGAACGCATCGTCGAATATCTCGCCGTGCAGGCGCGGGCGACGAAGCTGAAAGGCCCGATCCTCTGCCTCGTCGGCCCGCCCGGCGTGGGGAAAACCTCGCTTGGCCGCTCGGTCGCGAAAGCCACGGGTCGTGAATTCATCCGCATCTCGCTTGGCGGTGTGCGCGACGAATCCGAGATCCGCGGTCACCGGCGGACCTATATCGGCTCGATGCCCGGCAAGATCATCCAGGCGCTGAAAAAGGCGAAAACCACCAACCCGCTGATCCTGCTCGATGAAATAGACAAGATGGGCCAGGATTTCCGGGGCGATCCGGCATCTGCGCTGCTGGAGGTGCTGGATCCGGAACAGAACGGCACCTTCGTGGACCACTATCTGGAGGTCGAATATGACCTCTCGAACGTGATGTTCATCACCACGGCGAATTCCTACAACATGCCGGGGCCGCTGTTGGACCGGATGGAGATCATCCCGCTTTCGGGTTATACCGAAGACGAGAAACGCGAGATCGCGAAGCAATATCTGCTGCCGAAGCAGATCAAGGCGAATGGTCTGAAGAAAGGCGAATTTGCGGTTCCCGATGAGACGCTGAACCATGTTATCCGCTATTACACGCGCGAGGCAGGGGTGCGGAATCTGGAACGCGAGATCGCGAAACTGGCGCGTAAAGCGGTGACCGAGATCCTGAAAGGCCAGTCGAAATCCGTCGATGTGACGCCCGCGAAATCCGAGGACTATCTCGGTGTGCAACGGTATCGCTACGGTCTGGCCGAGAAAGAGGATCAGGTCGGCGTGGTGACCGGCCTGGCCTGGACCTCCGTGGGCGGCGATCTCTTGCATATCGAGGCGCTGAAACTCCCTGGCAAGGGGCGGATGAAGACGACCGGCAAACTCGGCGATGTGATGAAGGAATCCATCGACGCGGCGTCTTCCTATGTGCGCTCGATCAGCCCGCAACTCGGCATCAAGCCGCCGAAATTCGACACTGTGGACATCCATGTCCATGTGCCGGACGGGGCGACGCCGAAGGACGGTCCCTCGGCCGGGCTTGCGATGGTGACGGCGATTGTCTCGGCGCTGACTGGTATTCCGGTCCGTAAGGATATCGCGATGACGGGCGAAGTTTCCTTGCGCGGTAATGCAATGCCGATCGGTGGATTGAAAGAGAAACTGCTCGCGGCACTTCGGGGCGGCATCCGCACGGTGTTCATCCCCGAAGAAAACGAGAAGGATCTCGCCGAGATCCCGGCCAATGTGAAAGAGGGGCTGGAGATCGTGCCGGTGACCCATGTGCGCGAGGTTCTGGCGCGCGCCCTGACCCGTCAGCCCGAGCCGGTTGACTGGGACGAGGCCGCCGAGGAAGCCGCCGCCGCCGCCCGCGCGGCTGCAGGCAGCGACCGCGCCCAGGTCGCCCATTGATCACAGCCCTGAACGGCTGAAGCAGATGCGGCGCGGCAGGCCCCCCTGCCGCGCCGTTTTGTTGGCGCGCCATGGCAATTTCAATGGCAAGCGGCAAGGCGGGCGGCTAAGCTCGGCTCAGTTGTAACATATGCGGGAAATTGGCCATGCCAGCGCGTAAAACTCCGGCGAAACCGAAGGCGAGCCCTGCGATGAAGGCGCCGGCCGCGCCGGAGGGAGAGGGGGCCGCGGACACCACGACCGCGCCGGAGGCCAGAGTGAAATCCTCGGGGATCAAGCTGAAAGAGCTGCTGGTGCGGGTCGCGGAACAGAGCGACGCTCCGAAAAAGACGCAGCGCGAAGTGTCCGAGGCGGTACTGGCCGTTCTGGGCGCCGCACTGGCCGCCGGGGAAGAGCTGAACCTGCCCGGGCTTGGCAGGCTCAAGGTGGTGAAATCGGCGGATAAAACCGGCGGGGCGGTGCTGACCGTAAAAGTGAAAAACGCTGGCCAAAAGAAAGAGGCAGGGGGCAAAGAGGCCCTTGCAGATGCCGGAGAGGATAGCTAAAAGCCCCCCATCGGGCGATTAGCTCAGCGGTAGAGCGCTTCGTTCACATCGAAGATGTCAGCGGTTCAAATCCGTTATCGCCCACCATTTTTTCGCTTGGTTTTTTCTAGTAAAACAAAGCGCTTAGAAAAGAAGGCCCGCCTCCATGTATGGTAAGGCGGGTCTTTTTGTATGGTAATGTATGATGGACTCCGGCGCGCTGGCGCGTGTCGGAATCTGAACGATTCGTCAAAAAAATTGAAATTTTTTAGGGGCGGAATCGATGGCCTGGTCAGATTTTGCTCTAGGGGCTTCTCGTGGCGGCAGATGCACCATAGTGTGTTTGCAACGACATTGCCGGTGGCGACTGTACGGTCGTAGCAAAGAGTGAGCTGCCCCGTGGATGGGGCCCTTCAGAAAGCAACGGCGTTAGATTGCGCCTTCTTTAGTTCGTCGTGGGCGTCGTCACCATGACTTCCTGCTATCGACCTTGCATATTGAAGTGAAGGAGTTATTTTTGTGAGGAATTCGTAAATTCAGTAGTCGAGACTAGGTCAATACTCATATGAGGTGCGTGATTGAGATTGCGTGAAAGCAGTATTCGCGGTCCAATCGTAAAATTGGGAATTAAAAATTTCCTTATTTCCCTCAATGTGAATATAGATAACATAAAAATAGATATTTCTGACAGTATCGATAATTCTTGGTCTTGTGGTCACTCCATATCGGCCTTCGATGTCGATTTGACAAACTTTGAAGTTGCAACGTTATGTTTGGAGGGCAGGCGATTTTTTAGCATAAAGGATTCGAGTTTCGATCAAGAATAAGGGCAATTCGCCGCCTGATTTTTCGCGGGAAGATAAGCGGAATTAGCACGATTGATCAGCAGGTGGTAAGGATATCACTTGGAAGATATGAGCGTACAGTTTCGCGAAAACTTCGTGAAATTATTCTTGCGATTTTATTGGGAATGCATGTTTCGAAGAAAAGTACTTTTAATTACTATATTCATAATGCATACTTGGGGTATCGTATTGAGGGTTGCGAAATTTCGGCTCTTAAGATATTTAATTTGAATGCATCACGCCTTAACAAGGTTCAAGCTGCGTTTGTAGCATCACTATTCCCACTTCCATTTCCAAAGGCTGTGTGGAAGGCCTATGAGTCATCTAGGGGGTATCCGGCAAGTGATCCTATGGAAATAATTGAAATTGCAAGAGTTATCGCTCCAGGATGGGCGTCAAGGGTAAGCTATCGGATGGGGATTGCTATTGAGGGTTATGATCGAATACCCAAGAGCCGTTGGATGAGATAGGTTTTTGATATTAAGTCAATCCGACCTGCATAAATATTATCATAAAGTGCAAATCTTCCTGCTTTTCTTCGGCTGTCATTGTGTCGAGGGTAGTTAAGAAATTATAGGCGGAGCGCCTCGTAACGCTGAGTTTTCTGGAAGCTTGTTTGTGTTCCGGCAGATCTTTGGAGCTGAGGTTTTCCTTCCCCAGTCTGTCAGTTCTCAATATGATATCGCTAACTTCCTGAATTATTCTATGGATGGTGTTCTCGAATTCGAGCATTTTATTTTGACCAAAATGGTGAAATATTTTCGACTTAAATGATGAGAATGAGTACATTCATTGCTGTACCGAATCGCTATAAATTTTTCGCGATTCATCATTGTTCGTTTTTCGATTTACTTGTGATAAAAATACTTCAATGGTGGATATTCTTTTGTCTGCGGCTTCGGAAAGTGATGATATAATCGCCATGCATGCTTCGTACTCTTTTTGTCTTATTTATTCCTTTTTTGTATGCTTCCACGCTCTTTGCTGCAAGAAATATCCAACAAGTGCGACGACAAGCCCAATAAGAACCGTTTGAGGTATCATCTGCATTCCTTCGAGGCCGGTTGAGTATGGTTACGATGCGCCTGTACCGTCTACGCGCGCAGCACTTCCGCAGTCAGCCGGTCTGCTGCTGAAATCAGCCTGGCCGCATCGAGGTTTTCAGTAAAGACGACCTGACGGGAAATACCGCTTCGAGCCCGGTGCTTCGCATAGCGAGGATCGTAATGGGCTAAGATCAGAGATTCAGCGAGAGAAACATAATCCGAGCGCGCAGCCATGATATGCCATTCGGCAATATGTTCCGCCGAATGAAATGGACGCAGCTGATCTATTGTCATTGCCAGCCTGTCGGGGGCGGCCGTCAGCTCGGCATAGGTGCGGGCAAGATAGCGGGCGCGCTCATCTGCCGGAGCCTGCACCTCGATCCTCGCCGCGCCGCACATCGCTTTCCAGAGCCGTGCCGGAATCTGGCACTGGCCGATGGCCGAGCTTTCCGCCTCGATCACCACCGGGCGCGTGGGGTCCAGATCCGCCAGAACCTGCGCGAGCCTGCCCTCGAACATCCTCTGCGATGGTTGCGGCCCCCGGTTGCCGAAGAGCGATCCCCTGTGGTTCGCAAGCCCCTCAAGATCGATGATCTGAATGCCACGCACCGCAAGAAGGTGAAGAAGCTCTGTCTTGGCGGAGCCGGTATTGCCATCGAGCAGGATAACACGCGCCGGAGGATCCGCTTCCAGCGTTCTGACAACCAGTCCGCGCCATGATTTATAGCCGCCGTGAACAATCTCGGCCCGCCAGCCGATCTGAGACAGGATCGTGGCCATGGAACCCGAACGCTGTCCGCCCCTCCAGCAATATATCAGGGGCCGCCAGCCGCCCGGTTTGTCGGCAAGTGGCCCCTCAAGATGCCCCGCGACATTGCGCGAAATCAGCGCAGCCCCCAGTTTGCGCGCATCAAAGGGCGATATCTGCTTATAGATGGTGCCGACACGGGCACGTTCCTCATCATCCAGGACAGGCAAATTGACCGCACCCGGCAGATGATCGGCGGCAAACTCTGACGGCGACCGCACATCGATGATGTCATCGAAGCGCGCCTCTGCCAGATCACGAAGTGAGATGAGTGTAACAGCCATGAGGCTTGGGTAATCCAGATGCCGTGCTTGGCCAAGAGCTGCTTTGAACTACTCGTCCCACTCTAACCCATTTCCAGCAGCCGCCCTGCGATGCCGTCGATCCGTTGCCTTTTCGCTGTGTATCGGCGAGCAATTTTGACCCCCTGATGTTTCGTCAGACCGTTCGCGGCGCGCCTTCGCTGGTCTTGGCTGTTGCGCCCCGTAGTCGTCTGCCGCCGTCATAATGCTGTTCTTGCCGAATTGCATGTCCCCGACCAGGTCAAGGCGTTCGACCTGCTCAAACTGATGGCCGATCATAACTTTCGGCTGTCAGATGCCTTCGAGCCGGGGAGATATCGCCCGTCGAGCGCTGGCCTGGTCCTGGCCGAACTCACCGGCACCAATGCGCGTGATATCGCAACCAACACCATGGCAGCGCTGCCCGGTGACATGTTTCAACTGTGCGGCGAACAGCTCGGCCTTCCCGTCGTGCGGCGCACGTTCGTTCGCTTCTGGGCAAGGTCTCAAGAAAAGTGAAAGAGAGCTGCTCTCGTGACATTCAGTCACTCGCAGACCGGACCTGGAACCTAAAGACCACGCTTTACTACAAGGGCAGCGGCCGCATTCCTTGGCGACGATTACCTCGCGAAGCGGAATACACGGCTTGCTACGTGGGTGTAAGCTTTTACAGGGAGGTCGGCGGGCAGCAGCTCTTCACAAGTGCTGCACAAATGTTCGATGAGCGTGGTCGAGGCTTCATCCTAAAGGGAAAGCGTGCCCACACCGAGAGCCGAGGCCGCCACTCCTATATGACCCAAGAAGATGCTCGTAGTTTGGTCGAGAGCGTTCTTTCGGCTTACAGAGCACATCATAGAGCAACGCCAGCCCGCGTTGTGGTGATGAAGACATCGCGTTTTCGCGAGGAGGAGGCAGATGGCATTTTTGAGGCTTTAGACGCCGAAGGCATTGAATTCCGAGATCTTGTGTGGGTGCAAGAACCCTATGACGTTCGCGTTCTCCGCTATGGCGATTACCCGGTTATGAGAGGAACCTACGTTGAGATTGGAAAAAATGGAATTCTTTATATGACTGGCAGCATACTATATTATGGAACCTGCCCAGGAGCATACGACCCGAACCCACTTCTAATTTGCCTCCACCCAGGCGGAGACAGCACGATAGAGCAGTTGGCGGAGGAAATTTTTCGTTAAAAAATAAACTGGAACTCAACCCAGATGAACCAGCACCTACCAATTCCCATTAGGGCGGCACGTTCGGTTGGTGCGGTGCTGAAGCACCTGAATGAGGGTGAATCGGTGAGCAACGATTACCGTCGATACCTATGATTCATATCCATCGGTGGATTTTTATCCAATCCTGTTAATTTTAATATTTTTCAGCGGATCAATCCGAAAAATAGAGAGTATGATCAGAGTTGTCGATAAGCATTTCGGCGGCATCATCGCAGAGCTCGTTGACGGGGAAATCTGCCCCCGACTTGGGTATAACCATATAAATAAGTGCCACCTTCACCGTCCGCTTGGCAATGCGGACGCCTTGGCCTTGAAGCATTCAATAACCGGACGGTGTGAATCGAACTGTTGGAAGAACTTACTCCATGTCGCGTCTGCGGCACCAGCAGCAGTGAGCAGCATGTCCTTCCGCTCGATGATGCCGTCATCGATAAGCGCGGTGATGCCTCGTGTTGACCAGCATGGACGGTGACGATCGTGCCGTAGATGAGGTCATCTTTGATTAGGACTGCTTCGTGCAGATCGCAATCTTCGTCGAGGGTCCGGGCGACGAAGCCGAGGGAACCGACATTCTTGAAGGCGCTAACAACCCGCCTACGCATGTCCCCTACAGGTTGTAGCATCGGCTGAGTCAGGCAGTGGGAGCCAAGCGGTTACGCTTCACTTCCTTCCCTTACATTTCGCTGCGAACCTTAAATAGGTATATCTTTTGCCGAAAACCGGCAAAATGTGAATCCGATGCGTCATTTCATGCACCACAAACCCCGCTTTGGTGAGATTTATGCCCACATTTCCCAAGTAAGGCGCTGATTTCGCTGTCCTGACCATTATATTTCCTATATAAAACATGGTGTTGAAGGCTGCGAGGGGCGCGTTTCATGGATCACCCAGAGGGTGCGGGCTTGCAACGGGCAGATCGGGTGGATTTCGACCCTCGCGTGCGGCTGGAATTTCGCGGCACGCAGCTCAGTTCCGACGGCGGCCTTCTGGTGATGCGCGAGCTTGATGACGCGCTCGGGTTGTCCGATTTGGCGTCAGCGGCGCTGCGCGATACTCGCTCTGGCAAGAACACGGTCCATCGGCTCGACGGCCTGTTCCGGCAATCAGTCTTTGGGCGGCTGGCCGGATACGAGGATGTCAACGACGCCAACCGTCTCGCCTGCGATCCGGTCATGCGCCAAGTTGTCGGCGGCAGAGCGGTCGATGCACAAGCGGCCTCGGCATCGCAGATGGGACGGTTCGAGACCGAGACGCTGGCTCTGGCCGGGAACCGTGCCGCGCTGGCCGACCTGAACGGGCAATGGATCGACCGGTTCCATGACCGTAACGGGCTGAAGTACATCGTTCTGGACATGGACAGCTCGGTCAGCCCGACCCATGGCGACCAGGAAGGGTCTGCCTGGAATGGCCATTTCGACTGTAGCTGCTATCACCCCAACTTTCTGTTCAACCAGTTCGGGATGCTGGAACGCTGCGCCCTGCGCCATGGCAACGTCCACAGCGCCGATGGCTGGCGTGATGTTCTCGACCCCGTCATTGCGCGCTACGCGGAGCGCGACCTTGGTGGCAGGTTCTTCCGGGCCGATGCTGCCTACGCGATCCCGGCGATCTATGAGCGATTGGAAGAAGCGCGGTTCTTCTACGCCATCCGGCTGCCCGCAAACGCGGTCCTCAAGGACAAGATCGCGCATCGGCTAACGCGCCCTGTCGGGCGGCCGTCACTGACCAAGGTCAAGCGGTTCTTCGAGGAATTCGAGTATCAGGCGGCGTCCTGGGACAAGGAACGCCGGGTGATCGCCAAGATCGAATGGCATCCGGGCGAACTGTTCCCGCGTGTCGGCTTCATCGTCACCAACCTGCCGATGGAGCCGGACTGGGTGGTGCGGTTCTACAACCAGCGCGGCACCGCCGAGCAGCACATCAAAGAGGGCAAATACGCCTTTCGCTGGACGCGGCTGTCGTGCCGGAAGTTCCGCGACAATGAGGTGCGGCTGCAACTGCACGCCCTGGCGTACAACCTGGCCACCTTCTTGCGCTGCATCGAGCTGCCCGAGGCCATGGCCGACTGGTCGTTGACCAGCCTGCAACTGAAGCTGATCAAGATCGGGGCACGTGTGGTCCGTCACGCCCGCACCATCACCTTCCAGCTGGCCGAGGTCGCTGTCACCGGCACGATGGTACGCGCCATCCTCGCCGCTATCCGCCGATTGCGAGCGCCACCGCTATGCGCATGATCGCGATCCACGCTCAAACTGAACGAAAGCGGCTGGACAGATCTGTCCGCTGCGCTGAAAAACGCCGCCCCTGGGCAAGGAAACAGCGGCTTCGCGGTCTGATCCGTCCAGATCCAGCAGTCTGCGCGACCGCAGGTGCCGCTTGCGGCAGAAAATCCTTGTCTAGCGCTCGGATACAGGCGATCTTCACCTCAAACGACACGCCACTTGGGGAATGCAGGTTATGGTGTGTTTTACAAAACATCCACGGGAGCGCCGGTCAGCTTTCCAGCTCGCTGTCCCAATAGAGGAAGTCGAGCCAGCTGTGATGCACGTCCGATTGCGGGTAGCGGGGGGCGGCCATGACCAGTTCGCGGCGGGTGGGAGTGTAAGGCGGGCGCAGGAGCTTCATCCCGGCCTCGGAGGGGGTGCGGTTCGCCTTGCGATGGTTGCAGGGGGCGCAGGCGGCGACGATATTCTCCCAGGATGACTTGCCGCCGCGAGACCTCGGTTGAACATGGTCGAAGGTCAGCGCGTCCGAGGAAAACCGCCGGCCGCAATACTGGCAGAGCCATTTATCGCGGCAATAGATGTTGAAGCGGGTAAAGGCCGGCCAGCCATCCAGCCGCTGATATTGCTTCAGCGCCACCACGCTCGGCACCCGCATCGTCACGCTGGGAGAGCGCACCACCTGGTCATATTCGGCCACAAGGCTAACCCGGTTCAGGATGATGGCCGTCACCGCATCCTTCCAGTGCCAGGAGGAGGGCGGATTGCACGAAAGCGGGCGGAAATCCGAATTCAGGACAAGGGTTTGTATCGCCATCTTTTGCTACTCTCTGACATCCGGCCGGAGCCTCGCTGTCCGGACGGAACAAGTGCCAGCAATGCCGGCGGTGGCAGGATTGCCGGCATTGCCGGCTGTGGTACGAATGCCGGCATTGCCGGCTGTGGTACGAATGCCGGCATTGCCAGCGGTGGTAAGAATGCCGGCATTGCCGGCGGGAGAAAAAGAAAAAGGCGCGTGACCTGCACGCGCCCTGATATATCGGGGAAAGGATCGGTGGCTGCTCCGGCTCTGCCGGCTGCCATCGGGTTGCGGCCAGCTCTGGCCCGGATATTGCGGCACAGTGCCAGGGCACGGGCGGAAAGCCGCAGGGAACACGGGCGCCGCCGGAGAACCGGCCTGTGCCACGAACTGAGCTCTGCTTCTGCCTTCCATCTCCGTCGGCTCCTGCCTTCAGCTGGTCTGGCCGCACCGCATTTGGCCCGGTCGGTCCGGCGGGGAAGGGCAGGGCCTGAAGACAGGCATTCCGCTATCCTCCCACGGTTCCGGACGAGCCGACTATATATGGGCGCGACCCCTGTGCAACCCCCTGGTGACTGTAAGGCCACCATGGGGTCCCCCCTTCCTGGCGGCTGAGTGAAACATGGACATGACAATGGGGGCGGGCGGCACTCTGCCGGTCCTGATGCGGGCCCCGGGCGGCCTCTTGCCGGAAGCGGGGCCAGGGCTTACACCCGCGCGAAAGCTGCCGGGTCTTCGCCCGGCGCCCCCCTTGCCAAAGGCCCCCAGGATGCGACCGGATCGCCGCGCTTTGCTTGCCCTTGCCCTTGTCGCGCCGTTGGGCCTTGCCGCCTGTGGGCGCCGCAAACCCGCCCAGGCCGAGCCGCCGCCCGCGCAGGGGCTGAATGCGGGTGAGACGCCCGAGATGCGGGCGCTGATCCGCAAATATGCCGCGATCCACGAAATCCCCGAAAGCCTTTTGCACCGGATGATCAAGCGCGAAAGCGGCTATAATCCGGCGGCGCGCAACGGGCCCTATTACGGGCTGTTGCAGATCCATCCGCAGACGGCAAAGACCATGGGCTACAGAGGCGCGCCCGAGGGGCTGCTGAATGCCGAGACCAATCTGCAATATGCCGGAAAATATCTGCGCGGCGCCTGGATGGTCTCGGATGGCAGCCAGGACCGGGCCGAGATGTGGTATGCCAAGGGCTATTATTACGAGGCCAAACGGCGCGGTCTGCTGCGTGAGACCGGGCTGAAAAGCTGAAAAAAAGGGGGCCTTGCGGCCCCCTGATCCGTCAGATCACCTTGTCCAGTGCGCGGGTCAGCCGCGCCACCGTGCCGTCGACATCCTTCAGCTTGTCGAGGCCGAAAAGCCCGAGGCGGAAGCTGCGGAAGGCCTCGCCCTCATTGATCTGCAGGGGCACACCGGCGGCGATCTGCACGCCCTCGGCGCGGAATTTGGCGCCGTTCTGGATGGCCGGATCCTCGGTATAGCTGACCACCACGCCGGGGGCCGCATAGCCATCGGCCGCGACCGAGCGGATGCCGCGCGCGGCCAGCCCGGCGCGGACCTTGCGCCCAAGCTCCCATTGCGCCTCTTTCGCGGCGGCGTAACCCATGTCGCGGGTCTCCTTCATCGCATCGCGGAAGGCGAGGATCGCATCGGTGGGCATGGTGGCGTGATAGGCATGGCCGCCATCCTCATAGGCTTTCATAATCGCGCGCCATTTCTTAAGATCCAGCGCGAAGCTGTTGGAATCGCTGGTGGCCAGCCGTTCCTCGCCGCGCGGGCCCAGCACCACGATCCCGGCGGCGGGCGAGGAGGACCAGCCCTTTTGCGGCGCCGAGATCAGCACATCGACATTCAGTGCCGCCATATCGACCCAGATCGTGCCCGAGGCGATGCAATCGAGCACAAAGAGCGCGCCCACCTCGCGCGCGGCCTCGCCGATCTGCCGGATATAGTCATCGGGCAGGATGATCCCGGAGGCGGTTTCAACATGCGGGGCAAAGACCGCATCGGGGCGCATCTCGCGGATTTTCGCGGCGACTTCCTCGACCGGCGGCGGCGCGAAGGGAGAGGTCGCGCCATTCCCGGCAGCCCGTGCCATCGCAACCTGCACCTCCTGCGCGAAGCCGCCCATGTCGAAAATCTGGCTCCAGCGGAAGGAGAAGAAACCATTCCTGATCACCAGCGCCCGGCCGCGCCCGAATTGCCGGGCAACCGATTCCATCGCATAGGTGCCGCCGCCCGGCACCAGCGCCACCGCCGAGCCGTTATAGACCTCGCCAAGCCAGGTCGAGACATCGCGCATCACCTGCCGGAACCGCGCCGACATATGGTTCAGCGAGCGGTCGGTGAAAACGACCGAGAATTCCTCAAGGCCCTCGGGGTCGATATGGTCATGCGGCAGTTTCATGGCTTTCCTCCTGTGGCAGGGCGACGCTAGCGCTGCGCGCCGGGCTTAGCCAGTGCAGAGTTAGCCGAAAGGGCCGGGCCGACGCTCCTCGGTCAGGACCACATTGGCCTCGACATTGCCGACGCCGGGCAGCGTCATCACCCGGCGTCTGAGCACACGTTCGAAATCCGCCAGATCGCGGGCGACGACGCGCAGGCGGTAATCAAAAAGGCCCAGCACATGCTGCACCATCTGTACTTCGGGGATGGCGGTGGCGGCGCGTTCGAAATCTTCCAGGCTGACGCGGCCCCTGGTTGCCAGTTTGATGCCCAGAAACACCGTCACGCCAAAGCCGAGGCTGGCGCGGTCGACCTCGACCCGGCGGCCTTTGATCACCCCGGCCTCTTCCAGCCGCCGGATCCGTCGCCAGGTGGCGGGCTGCGACAGACCGAGCCGTCGCCCGATCTCACCCGCGCCACTGGTCGCGTCGCCCACCAGTTCGCGCAGGATGGCGCGGTCACTGTCGTCGAGTTCTGCTGCCGCCATGCCGCTTTCTTTCCCGAAACGCCGCCCAGGGCCTCAGTAGCGCCCGATGCCGATGGTCACGCTTTCAAGCGCTTTGCCTTTGGCATCCAGCGCCGTCACATCGACGGTATAGCTGTGACCCTTGCCGCCGGAACAGGGCGGAAGATATCCGGGCGAGGCGTATTTCCCTTTGGATTTTGCCTTTTTTACCACCGTCGCACCGCCCGGGAGTTTTTTCGTCATCCCCGGCACCGAGGGAAGGCTGGCCTGTTTTCCCGAGACGGCAAAGCCGATCTGCCCATGCCCGCCGCCCTTTGACAGCGGCTTGTAGCTCTGATCGTTGAAGGAAAGCACCACCATCGCAGCTCCCTCCGGCAGCCCGCTTACCTGCATCGGCGGGGTGCCGCCCTTGCCGCCATCAAGCGCGCATTGCTGCCCGGCGGGGACGGATTTGCCATCCCAGGGCGCGCCGAGCTTTACCCCGATCTTTGCCGCGGCGATGCCAGGGATCTGAAGCGCAAGGGCACAAAGCGCGATGCGAAGGGCGGATCCGAGCATAAAGGTCTCCTGTTTCAAAATGTCATTCTGTGGGGGATCGGGTTAAGCCTGTGTGAAGAATGATGCATTACAGCGGCAATGCGCTGTCATCCTTGATGGTAGAAATCAGCATCAGCGCATCAACTTCTGAAATATGGGGCAGGGCAAGGATTTTTTCCCGGTAAACCTCGGTCCAGTGCAGCATGTCGCGCGCGATCACGTTCAGCCGCACATCGACACGGCCAAGGAAGGTCTCGATCGCCAGCACCTCTGGCACGGCGCGGGCGGCCTCTGTGAAATCGTCAAAGGCGCGCGGATCGGTCTTGTCGAGGGTGAAGCGCAGGGACACTTCCACCTCATAGCCAAGCGCGCGCCAGTCGATCACCAGCGTCTCACCGCGCAGGATGCCGGCCTCGCGCAACCGCTCCACCCGGCGCCAGAGCGTTGCCTGCGTCACGCCGGCGCGCGTCGCCAGCTCGGCCCGGGCAAGATCGGGCTCGGCCAGCCAATGGCGCAGGATGCGGCGGTCGGTATCGTCAAGTGTCACAGTCATCGCATGATCATTTCACATATTGGTAAAATTGAGAATGAAAATATTCATCCAGCATTGATCGGGGTGAATTTTGAACGCGGCCTGCAAAAAATATTCCTATTCTGCCGCCATCTTCAGCAAGGGAGTGCTGTTATGCGCGTTTACTATGATCGCGACTGCGATGTGAACCTGATCAAGAACCTGAAAGTGGCGATCCTCGGCTATGGCAGCCAGGGCCATGCCCATGCGCTGAACCTGCGCGATTCGGGTGCGAAAAACCTTGTCGTCGCGCTGCGTGACGGCTCGCCCTCGGCCAGGAAAGCCGAAGGCGAAGGCCTCAAGGTCATGGGCATTGCCGAAGCGGCTGCCTGGGCTGACGTCATCATGTTCACCATGCCCGACGAGCTGCAGGCTGAAACCTACAAGAAATACGTTCACGAGAATATCCGTGAAGGCGCGGCGATTGCCTTCGCCCATGGTCTGAACGTGCATTTCGGCCTGATCGAGCCGAAAGCCGGCGTTGACGTCATTATGATGGCGCCGAAAGGCCCGGGCCATACCGTGCGCGGCGAGTACACCAAAGGCGGCGGCGTGCCCTGCCTCGTGGCCGTTCACACCAACGCATCGGGCAAGGCGCTGGAAATCGGCCTGTCCTATTGCTCGGCCATCGGTGGCGGTCGTTCGGGCGTGATCGAGACCAACTTCCGCGAAGAATGCGAAACCGACCTGTTCGGCGAGCAGGCCGTGCTCTGCGGCGGTCTGGTCGAGCTGATCCGTTGCGGGTTCGAGACCCTCGTGGAAGCCGGCTACGCGCCGGAAATGGCCTATTTCGAGTGCCTGCACGAAGTGAAGCTGATCGTCGACCTGATCTATGAAGGCGGCATCGCCAATATGGATTACTCGATCTCGAACACCGCAGAATACGGCCAATACGTCACCGGCCCGCGCATTCTGAAATATGACGAGACCAAGGCCCGCATGAAAGAAGTGCTGGCAGACATTCAGCAAGGCAAGTTCGTTCGCGACTTCATGCTGGAAAATGCCGTTGGGCAGCCGACGCTGAAAGCCTCGCGCCGCGCCAATGACGAGCATCAGATCGAGAAGGTCGGTGCGAAATTGCGCGAGATGATGCCCTGGATCTCCAAGGGCAAAATGGTCGACAAGGCCCGCAACTGATCGCAGACCAAAGGGGCGCCGGAGAGATCCGGCGCCCTTTTTCTTTCGGACGGGAGCGCCTTGCCGCCACCGATCAGGCCCGCCACCGCATCGGTGGCCGAGGATATACTGGCATTGTGCCGTCTGACGATGGCAGAGCATCTGGCCCGCCAGCCCCTGGGCCTTTGCGCTCGATATGTATGAAACCAGCTTTGTTCCGGGGATCTTGCGCAGTTTCCTGGGTGAAGAGGGCAATGACCTGGCCGAAAGCCGCGAGATCCTGGCCGCCTTTGATGAGGACCGCTTTCCCGGCTATATCTGGTTTCGTGCCAGCTCACATCGCGGGGCCAGGGCTGAAATTGTGATCTGTGATATTGCGGTGATGCCTGAGTTTCGCGGGCAGGGAATCGGTCGCGTCCTGGTGCAAAGCGTGGTGGATCTGGCCGGGGCGAAGGATACAACCAATCTGACCGCGGATGTCTGGGCCGGAAATATCGCATTGGCGCGGCTGTTCGCAGGGCTGGGCTTTGAGGTGCAGTCCGAGACGTTCCGTCTCGGGCCGGATTGGCCGCTGCCGCCTTTGGTGTCAGACGGGAGGAGCGCGGGAATGCAGGATGGTTTTCCGGGCCACCTTCTTCCGGAATGGTGGGCCGCCGCCCCTCCGCCGGGGGATATCGCCTTTATCGTGACCTTTATCCTGTTGGCCGCGCTCTTTGTGTTGACGCGGTGATCATGGCCATAGGGTCGGATTGCCCGAGCCTGCCGGAGCCTGCCTGTGCCTGCCTGCGGCGGATCGGGGGCGAGCCATGCGCGCCGCGCAACCCGGACAGTCACCTGCGCTTTGCGCCTTTAACAGATGTTGACAAACCGTTACCGCCACCACCTGGCGCGGATTGCGAAAAGCGAGCCGCCTGTGAAACAAAATTACCCGGATTGAGACATGTCTGACACCACTCTGGCCGGCGCAAGCGCCGCCGAAGGGCCGAAGAATTCGCCGCGCCGCGTGCTGCTGGCGAGCCTGATCGGCACCACCATCGAGTTCTTCGACTTCTACGCCTATGCCACCGCCGCCGTGCTGGTCTTCCCGGCGCTGTTCTTCCCGGGTTCTGACCCGATGACGGCGCTGCTGGCCTCTTTCGCGACCTTCTCCATCGCCTTCTTCGCGCGCCCCTTCGGCGCCATCGTGTTCGGCCATTTCGGAGACCGCATCGGCCGCAAGGCGACGCTGGTGGCGGCGCTTTTGACCATGGGCGTCTCGACCGTCATCATCGGCATGTTGCCGACCTATGCGCAGATCGGCGTGGCAGCCCCCTTGCTGCTGGCGCTGTGCCGCTTTGGTCAGGGTTTTGGTCTTGGGGGCGAATGGGGCGGTGCGGTGCTGCTGGCCACCGAAAACGCGCCCGAGGGCAAGAAATCCTGGTATGGCATGTTCCCGCAGCTGGGCGCGCCGGTGGGCCTGTTCCTGTCATCGGGCTTCTTCTGGATCCTGCTCCACTTCATCTCGGAAGAGCAGTTCATGGCTTGGGGCTGGCGCCTGCCGTTCCTTGCCTCGATCTTCCTGATCGTGCTGGGTCTCTGGGTGCGGATGTCGATCTCGGAAACCCCGGAATTCGCCAAAGCGGTCGAGAAGGAAGAGCGCGTTCAGGTGCCGGTCGCCGAGGTGTTCAAAAACCACAAGCGCAGCCTGTTCCTCGGCACCTTCGTGGCGCTGGTGACTTTTGTGCTGTTCTACATCTGCTCGGCCTGGCTTTTGGGCTACAACATCAAGACGCTGGGCATTCCGTTCAAGGATGCGCTGCTGATCCAGATCTTCGGCTCGGTGATCTTCGGGATCGCGATCCCGATCGCGGGCAAGATCGCTGACCGCGTCGGGCGCTACAGCTTCCTGATCGTGGTGACGGTGCTGATCGGGGTGTTCTCGTTCTTCCTCGGGCCGCTGATGCAGGGTTCGGCTGCGGATGAAAGCTCGATCTATGTCTTCGTCACGCTGGGCATGTTCCTGATGGGGCTGACTTACGGCGTGATCGGGGCGGCGCTGGCGGCGCCCTTCCCGACAAAGGTGCGCTATACCGGATCGTCGATCACCTTCAACTTTGCGGGCATCTTCGGTGCCTCGCTGGCGCCCTATGCCGCGACCTGGCTGCAGACGCATTACGGCATGGCCTATGTCGGCTATTACCTGCTGGCGGCCTCGGTGATCACGCTGATCTGCATCATCGCTTCGGGCCGCAAAGAGGTCTGAACGGGGTGCCAGGGCTGAAAAGGGCCGGAGCATTGCTCCGGCCCTTTTTGCATCAGTTGGCGCCTGTGGCCGAGGCGGCGGCATCCTCGCCCACCCAGTCCGGCCAGCCGCCGGGATCGGCGGGCCAGGTTTTCGGCATCTCATCGGCCTCGGCTTTCCACATCGCAAAGGCTTTCTGGCTGGCCTGGTCGATCCACAGAACCGCCCATTCCTGTTCGCAGACGAATTTGGTGCAGGCCGAGCCGCGATATCCCTTCTCCACCAGATCGCCCGAGCCAAGCCCGCTGAGAATGGCGGTGAGGCCGTCCCAGTCCCCGGGGTTCATGCCGGCGCGCATTTCCTGATAGACCGGCGCAAAGCCAAGCGCATCGACCGGATGCGCCCCGGCAAGGCTGCCGAAATCCTCCCAGCCCTGGCCGGCTTTGGGGGTGAATTCCTCCGGGCTGGCCTCGGTGAGGCCGGAAACCGGCGTCCAGGTCCAGATCTCGGCCGGGGTGCCGGGGAAGGCATCGGTGTGGAAGATCAGCGCATCGGGCTGCAGGGTCATCTCGAACCAGCGGCAGCTGTCGACCGGGCCGTCGGCGACGGGCTTGCCGTCTTTCAGCGAGACGACAAAGGGGGTGCCATCGCAGGCATTGCCGCCGGGCCCGGCCAGGCCGGTCACCACGGTCTGGCCGGCGACCTCGACCGTTCCATCCAGAAAGATCAGCCCGCTGGACAGCAGAACCTCGCCATTGGCAGTAAGATCTGCCCCAAAATCGGCATTGTCGCGGGTGCCGATCTCATACTCGCCCAGCATGACTGTCTCGGGGCGCTCGCCTTCGGCGAAGACAAGGCCCGGCGTCAGCAGGGAAGTGGCAAAGAGCGCGGCGCGCAGCGGGGTGAAAAGGGTCATCCTGACCTCCTGTCCGGTATTCCGCCGCCACCCTGGCGCAAAGGGGGCGCGAATACCAGTCAGGCAGACCGGAGGCGAGGCGCCCCCGCAAAGATCAGCCCAGGCTTGCCACCGTATCGGCGATCTCATCGACCACTTCGGTCAAAAGGCCGGGGTCGATGCATTCCGCCATCACCCGGATCAGCGGCTCGGTGCCGGATTTGCGGATCAGGATGCGCCCCTTGCCGTTGATGCGCTGCTCACTGGCGGCGATCACGGCTTTGACGCGGTCATCCTCCAGCGGCTGCGTGCCTGCGGTATAGCGGACATTCTTCAGAAGCTGCGGCACGGTTTCGAACTGATGTGCCAGCTTTGACGCCTTTTCACCAGAGCGCGCCATCTCGGCGAGGAACTGCAAAGCCGCCGCCAGCCCGTCGCCGGTGGTGGCGTAATCGGTCATCACGATATGGCCCGATTGCTCGCCGCCAAGGTTGAAGCCACCCTGGCGCATCCGCTCGACCACATAGCGGTCGCCGACGGCGGTGCGTTCAAGCCTGAGGCCCTGGGCTTCCAAAAACCGCTCCAGCCCAAGATTGGACATCACGGTTGCGACCAGCGCGCCCCCCCTGAGCCGCCCATCCGCCGCCCAGCGGCTGGCCAGCAGCGCCATGAACTGGTCGCCATCCGCGACGACACCGTTCTCGTCAAGGATCATCACCCGATCCGCGTCGCCATCCAGCGCGATGCCCAGATCGGCGCCATGGGTGATCACCGCCTCGGCCGCGGTCTGAGGATGGGTCGAGCCGCAGTTCTCGTTGATATTGGTGCCATTGGGCGAGACACCCACCGGGATCACCTCGGCGCCCAGCTCCCACAGCACTTCGGGCGCGGCGCGATATGCGGCGCCATTGGCGCAATCGACCACCACTTTCAGCCCGTCAAGCCGCAGCCCCGCCGGGAAAGAGGTCTTGACGAATTCCTGATAGCGCCCGCGGCCATCCTCGATCCGTTTCGCGCGCCCGATATTCCTGGCCTGGGACAGCTGGATCTCCCCCTCGACCATGGCTTCGATCTCGGCCTCGGCCTCATCCGAGAGCTTGAACCCGTCCGGGCCAAAGAATTTGATGCCGTTATCTTCATGCGGATTGTGGCTGGCCGAGATCATCACCCCCAGATCGGCGCGCATCGAGCGCGTCAGGAACCCGACCCCCGGCGTCGGCACCGGGCCGAGAAGCAGCACATTCATCCCCGTCGAGGTCAGCCCGGCGGTCAGGGCGTTTTCCAGCATATAGCCGGAAAGCCGCGTATCCTTGCCGATCACCACCCGATGCGCCGCCGATCCGTCGCGGCGGAAATAGCGCCCGGCAGCCGCACCGAGCTTCAGCGCCATCCCGGCCGTCATCGGCCAGGTATTGGCGCGGCCCCGCACCCCGTCAGTGCCAAAAAGCTTTTTCGTCATGGTAAATCCTCGTTTCCGGGCCTCGCACTCAGGCTTCTCACCTTCTGGCGTCACACCCTCAGGCCTCGTCGTAATTGCCCTGGATGGCCTGCCAGATGGACAGGGCCTGCCGGGTTTCTCTTGTGTCATGGACGCGCAGGATATGGGCGCCCATCGCCGCGCCCTGCAAAGCCACCGCAACCGATCCGGTCACCCGCTCGGCCGGTGTCGCCGCCCCGGTCAGCGCCCCGATGAATTTCTTGCGCGAGGCGCCCAGCAGCAGCGGCAGGCCGAAATCATGGAACGCCGCCAGTTCACGCAGCAGCCGCAGGTCATGCGCAGTGGTCTTGCCAAAGCCGATACCGGGATCAAGGATCAGGTTCCCGGCCCGGATCCCGGCTTTCAGCGCCGCCGCGACGCGCTCGTAAAGATGGTCGCGCACCGACCAGAGCACATCCTCATAGACCGCGTGTTTCTGCATCGTCTCGGGCGTGGCCACCGAATGCATCAGCACCACCGGCACGCCCCGGCTCGCGACCAGCGCCGCCATATCAGGGTCAAAGCGCAAAGCGGTCACGTCATTGACGATATCGGCGCCGGCATCCAGCGCCGCCTCGGCCACGGCGGCTTTGCGGGTGTCGATCGAGATCGGCGTGGTGATCCCGGCCTCGCGCAGCGCGCGGATCACCGGTGCGGTGCGGGCGATTTCCTCTTCCACCGGCACTTCCTGCGCGCCGGGACGGGTGCTTTCGCCTCCGATATCAAGGATCTCGGCGTCGCGGATCATCTCCTGCGCGCGGGCGACGGCCGCTTCGGGCGCGTTGTGGCGGCCGCCATCCGAGAAACTGTCCGGGGTGAGGTTGAGGATCCCCATGATCCGGGGCCGGTCGAGGCTGAGGCCGCAAAAATCGGCGCGCGGCGCGCTGATCGCCAGCCGGGTGGTCCCTGTGAGAGGGGCGGGCCGTTCCTCGGTGGCGCGACCGCGGGCCAGCAGGCTGGCCGAGTTCCACCACAGATGCCGCGACCCGGCCAGCGGCTGAGCGGACACGCCGCCTGCTGTCACACCGCTGCGCGGCAGCGGGCGCAGGATCTGGTCGGGCTCGGGCAGGCGCAAGGGCATCAAGGGCTCCGCAAAAGGGTTTGCGGGTTCTGCCCCCGAAGCCCCTGATTTGACAAGCGGGGGCGTCAGCCCTTTACCGCCGGGATGCGGCTTCCCGCCGGAACTGAAACATCGCCGTGAAGAACGAGGCGCGAGGCCGCCATTTCCTCGGCCAGCCACAAGGCCAGCGCCACCGGGTCGCGGGCCTGGGGGCCATCCACCGCGTCAAGCACCAGTTTCGAGGGCGCCCAGACCACGGAACGCCCGCGTTTGATTGCCCAGTCGATCTCGGTCCTCGACGATACCACCACACAGCGCGGATCGCGGGCGGCCAGCACCCAGGCATTCTGTTCAATGGCCAGAAGATCGACGCGGTGCTGCGTCGGGCGGTGGCCGGTCTGCGGCCGGGGCAGGTCCGGCAGGCCCACGCAGAAGATCGCCGGCTGACCGGGCGCCAGCACGGCGTCGATCTTTGCGGACAGATCCGGCGCATGGATCATCGCATTGTCGAAAAAGACCACCAGCGGATGCACCGCATCCTCGCCGTCCCTGACCGGCACCTCGGCCCTGGAGCGCACGATCTCGACCCCAAGCGCATAGGGTCCGACATCCAGCTTTTCGATCCGGATGAAGGCGCGCATCGCCTGGGGCTCGGCCAGAAGCCGTTCGGCCAGGTGTTCGGCCAGCGTCTCCAGCAGGTTCAGCCGCTCGGTCGCAAGCTCGGTCGCGATGGATTCGGTGATGCGGTCATAGGAGAGGATGCGGTCGACATCATCCTCCAGCGGCTGCGGCGTCGGGCGCACCTCGATCACGATGTTGAAGCGCAGCCGCTGCTTATGGCCGCGTTCCTTCTGGAAAGCGCCGATATCGGCCTCGACGATATGGTCCCGCAGGCTGATCCGGTCGCGCGGATCGGCGCTGGCCGAGGCCTCGGCGCGTTCCTGCGGATGGGCGAAGGCGAGGGCGCTGTCGCTGGTGGTCATGGTGATGCGGCCTCTTCCGGTGGCTGGGCGCGGGCGGCAGAACTGCCTGAGGCAAATCCCTAGCAGCCCCGCACGCCGATCCCAAGCCTTTTGACCATCAGGAAAAAGACTTCTGCCGCATCCTGGCGGATGGGGTCAGCCCCGCACGCCCGGCTGGCGGTAGAAAAGATGCGAGCCGATGGCCGTCGTCTGGGCGAAGCGTTTCGACCACGAGGGTTTCACGCCACGGGTGTGGAAATGGGTCGCCCCCGCCGTCAGATCACGCGGCGCGCCGGACAGCATCACCGAGGCGATGCGGCCCGCCACCTCGCGCGCATCGCCGTCGCGCATTGTCGTGGACGTGCCGTTGCAGGTGTAAGAGAACTGGCAGCCGCCGCCGCCGGCCTGGCGCACCACGCCGCAGACCGAAGCCGGGTAAAGGCCGCTGTCGCGCCGGTTCAGGATCACTTCGGCCACGGCGAACTGGCCCTTTAGGCTTTCTCCGCGCGATTCGAAATAGATCGCCTCGGTCAGGCATTGCCATTCCCGGCCGCTTTGCGCCACCGGCTGCGCCATGAGCCAGCCCATGTCATAGCGCAGGCGCGACGCGTCGGGCGCTGGCGCTGCCGGCTGCGGCGCCACTGCGCTGGCGGTTTCCACCATACCAGAGCCGGCGGTGGTTTTAACCGTTGTTTTCCTGATAACCCGGCGGATCTTGCGGCCCTCGGGCGTGTCGACCACGGTTTCCGAGACGACCTCCTCGATCACGCGGACATTGCCGGCGGCGGTCGCTTTGACCACGCTGCGGGTTTCGGTCGGGACCGGGACCGGGTCGGCGCTGGCTGCTGCCGGGGCAGGGCTCTCGCCCGGGCGCACCACTTTCGCGGTCTTTTTCCTCGTCACGACCTTGCTGGCCGGTTCAGACGCAGCGGCGGCTTTCGCCACCGTTTTCGGCGTGCCGATCGGCTGGCCGGAAAACGCGTTCAGCCGCGATTTCTCGCTGCCGAGGATCTGCCCCATCTCATCCGCGATGGTCAGACGGGGCTTGTTCATGTCACTGCGGGTGACATCTGCATGGGCTGCCATCGGGGCAGCCATCTGGGTGAGGGCGACGGTGGCGGTCACGGCGACCGCTGCCAGCACATTCCCTGAGCGTTTCATATTCGGCTTCCTGCTCTGTTACCCCAAGCGTGGATTTAACCAGACACCGTTGGGCACCAAAAACGCGGCTTTGGCCAAAACTGTGGCCGCCACCGGTCGACAAGCGGGTTGAGTAGGCGAATCACGGACCATCGGTCCAGTATTGTTGCGAATTGGTCACAAGATATTCGTTGAGCTCGGCGGATTAATGCCGACAAATTGCATCCAGTTCCTTAACAACGCGCGACAACCACATGATATTGTGGTTTGATTTCAGTTATCCACATGGTCCCCAAGAGCCAGATGGGCGGCTGCGAGTCGCGCCATCGGCACACGGTAGGGGCTACAGGAGACGTAATCGAATCCCGCCAGGCGACAGAAGGCGATCGAAAGCGGGTCGCCGCCATGCTCGCCGCAGATCGAGAGTTTGAGGTCCTGGCGGGTTTCCCGCCCCCGCGCGGCGCCAATCAGCAAAAGTTCGCCGACTCCGTCCTGGTCGAGGATATGGAACGGGTCTTCGGGGAAGACGCCCTGCTGCACATAGGTGTTCATAAAGCGCCCGGCATCGTCGCGCGACAGCCCGTAAGTCATCTGCGTCAGGTCATTGGTGCCGAAGGACAGAAAGCCCGCATGCTGCGCGATCTCGCCCGCGCGCAGGCAGGCGCGCGGGGTCTCGACCATGACGCCAAGCTTATAGTCGAAATCGGCCTTGGCGCGGGTGCGCACGGCGGCGGCGACCGCGTCGATGCGGGTGCGCACCAGCTCGACCTCGCGTTTGGCCGAGACAAGGGGGATCATCACTTCCGGCACCACCACCGCGCCGCGCTTGGCGCTCTCGATGGTGGCCTCGAATATCGCCTGGGCCTGCATGTCGTAGATCTCGGGCAGCACCACGCCCAGCCGCACGCCGCGCATGCCCAGCATCGGGTTCACCTCGCGCAAAGCCTCGGCGCGGCGGGTGACCTCGGAAAGCGGGCGGTCAAGCGCCTCGGCCAGTTCGCGCAGCCCCTCCCGCGTGGCGGGGAGAAATTCGTGCAAGGGCGGGTCAAACAGGCGGATGCAGACCGGCAGGCCCTGCATGATCTCAAAAAGCTGCAGGAAATCCTCGCGCTGCATCGGCAGGAGCCGCGACAGCGCCGAGGCGCGGTCGGCGCTCGTATCGGCGAAGATCATCTCGCGCATGACGGTGAAACGGTCTTCGTCAAAGAACATGTGTTCCGTGCGGCACAGCCCTATGCCTTCGGCATTGAACTTGCGCGCAGTGGCGGCGTCAGAGGGGGTGTCGGCATTGGCACGCACGCCGATATCGCGGAATTCATCGGCCCAGGTCAGCAGCTGGTGAAAGCTTTCATCCAGCGCCGGCGGCAGCATCCCGGCGGCGCCTGCCAGCGCCTCGCCACGCGAGCCGTCGATGGTGACGATATCACCCTCGCGGAAGATGCGGCCATCGCGGGCAGTCAGTTTCTTGTCCTTGCCGTCAAGGCGCAGATCAGAGGCGCCGACCACGGCCGGCAGGCCAAGGCCCCGCGCGATCACTGCGGCATGGCTGGTCATGCCGCCGCGTTCGGTCAGCACGGCGACCGCAGAATGCATGCCGCGAATGTCTTCGGGCGCGGTCTCGCGGCGCACCAGGATGCAATCCTCGCCTCTGGCGGCCGAAGCCTGGGCGGCCTCGGAGGTGAAGACGAGGCGGCCGGTCGCAGCCCCCGGCGAGGCGGCAATGCCGTTCGAGATCACATCGCGCAAGCCCTGCGGATCGACCTGGTGGTGCAGCAGTTCCGAAAGGGCACGGGGCTCAACCCTGAGCACCGCCTCGGATTTCGGGATCACGCTGTCTTCGGCCAGGGCCACGGCGATCTTCAGCCCGGCCCGGGCCGAGCGCGCAACCCGCACCGCATCCAGCACCGAAAGCCGCCCGTCTTCGACGGTGAATTCGATCTGCATCTCTTCGCGCAGCTTCACCCGGCAGGCGGCGCCCATGCGGACGAGTTCGAGCATGATTCCAGGCGCTTCCTCCTCCAGAGAGGGGCCGCGCGGGTCGCGGGTCAGGTAAAGCGCCTCGCGGGCGGCCAGCGCGTCGCGGCCCTGGCTTTGGCCAAGATAACGGCCGGTGACGCGGCTGAGCCCGGTGACGGAATCGACGAACTGGATCACGCCCGAGCCGGAAATGCCCTGGCCGATCCCTTGCGCCATTTGTTGCACGACAAGACCTAGGGCGGCGTCCTCCGGCGCCCCTTTGGCCGAGCGCAAGAGGCGCGCCGAGGTGCCCTCCCAGGCGCGGGCCATCGAGCGCAGCACTTCGGAAAGCTGGCGGGCGGGGTCTTCGGGGAAGGGCTCGTCGGTCTCATATTCATAGAGCCGGCGCAGCTCGCGCAGCGCATCGGGGCCGGGGGGGACATCCTCGAACATATCCGGATCGAGCCGGGCGACATGGATCGCATAGGATTGGATGAAGCGGCACCAGAGCGCATCGGCGGCGTCCCGGCCATGGGTCTCAACGAGGCTCGCATGACGGGCGGCGTTCAGCCCGATATTGAGGATGGTGGCCGGCCCGCCCCAGTCGGGATTGGCGGGCGAGGCGCGGACCGAGACCAGCGCGCCGCCGGTTCCGGAACCGAAATGCGAGAGGATGGCGCCGGCATCGACCGCCTGGCCTTGCGCAAGGGCGCGGATGGTGCTGGCGGGCAGGGCAACCGATTGCGGCACCGGCAGGTCCAGCCGCACGAGGCGCTGGAGGCATTTGGCTTTCCACCCATGTTCCTCGGTCGTGACCGGGGCGGAAGGGGTGATTTCCGAAAAGGCGGTGATCTTTACTTGTTTCTGCACTGCAGCACTCCTCGCACGGCTGGCAGAATAGGCCGGATTTTCCACGGTGCAAGCGGTGTGATCTCTGGCCGGCCGGGGCGGGGGCTTCCCGCCCCCGCACCCCCGGGGAGTATTTGGGTCAAGAGGAAGGGGTCAGCCTTCGATTTTGGTCAGATCGGCGGTGCCGGAGCAGATTTCGCGGATCCGGTGCAGGAGGTTGAGGCGGTTCCTGCGGATGATCGGGTTTTCCGCGTTGATCTGGACGGTGTCGAAGAAGGCGTCGATGGGGGCACGCAGTTTTGACATGGCCTGCATGGCGGTGGCGAAGTCTTCTTCCTTCATCGCGGGGGCGATTTTGGCCTCGGCCTGGTCGAGAGCGGTGAAGAGGGCGCGTTCCTGATCGGTTTCGGCCAGTTTCGGATCGGGGCCGAAGGAATATTCTACTCCGTCTTTGGCCTCGGCCTGGGTGAGGATGTTGTTGGCGCGTTTGTAACCCTGGATAAGGTTCTTGCCGTCTTCGGTTTTCAGCGTGTCCGAGAGGGCGGTGGCGCGTTTGACGAGCAGCGTGATATCGTCTGACCCGGGCATGGCCAAGCAGGCGTCGATCACGTCATGGCGGATGCCCTGGTCTTTGAGGAAGACTTTCAGGCGATCGTGGAAGAAGGCGAGGAGGTCACGGGATTGCTTCGAAAACAGGTCAATTTCACCCCAGTTTATCGTCGAAAATATCTCTCTGAACTCCTCGGGATGGGTTTCGCTATTTCTGATCCTACCCGTCTTGCGCATCGTTTCGTCCAGGAATTCGCGAGATATGCCCAAGTATCTTGCGATCTGGTCCTCGTAGTTTTGCTGCTCCCAAATCTCCCGATTATGCTCATGTAGGAGCCAAGGGGTGATTTGGTTGTCGAGGATATTGAGCAGGTCGAGATGAACTCCGTTCCCCAGCACCAGCCGGATCACGCCAAGGGCGGCGCGGCGCAGGGCGAAGGGGTCTTTGGAGCCGGTGGGCTTTTCGTCGATGGCCCAGAAGCCGGTCAGGGTGTCGAGTTTGTCGGCCAGCGCCACGGCGACGGAGACCGGCTCGGACGGGACGGCGTCGGAGGGGCCGAGGGGGGAATAGTGGTCGCGGGCGGCGTTGGCGACGGCTTCGGGTTCGCCTGCTTCCAGCGCGTAGTAGCGGCCCATCACGCCTTGCAGCTCGGGGAATTCGCCGACCATGGCCGAGCGCAGGTCGAGTTTCGCGAGGCGCGCGGCATGTTCGGCCTGATCGGGTTCGGCACCGACCAGCGGCGCGATCTCGCGGGCCAGCGCTGCGATGCGGTTGATGCGGTCGGATTGCGAGCCGAGTTTCGACTGGAAGGTCACATGGGTCAGACCCTCGGCCCATTCCGCCATACCTGTCTTCGCCACCCGCAGGTCGTTTTCCCAGAAGAAACGCGCATCCGAGAGGCGCGCAGTCAGCACTTTCAGGTTGCCGGCGAGGATGGTCGCGCCATCATCCGGGGTCTCGATATTGGCTACCGTGATGAAGCCCTCGATCCGGCCCGTCTTCGGGTTGCGGGCCGAGAAGAACTTCTGATGTTCCTTCATCGAGGTTTGCAGCACTTCGGCGGGCAGGCCGAGGAAGGCCTCGGGGATCTGGCCCAGCAGCGGCACCGGCCATTCGACAAGGCCGGCGATTTCCGTGAGCAGGCTGCGGTCTTCGACCACCTCCAGACCGGCGGCAAAGGCGAGGTTCTTCGCGCCATGGGCGATGGCCTCTTCGCGCTCGGCCTGGTCGAGCATCACCTTTGCGCGGCGCAGTTTCGCGGCGTAATCCTCGAAGGAGGTGACGGTGAAGGCCTCCGGCCCCATGAAACGATGGCCGCGCGTGGTATCGCCCGAGGGGATGCCGCCGACCGTCAGCGGCACAATGCCAGCGCCCGATTCATCCGAGAGGATGCAGAGGATCGAATGCAGCGGGCGCACCCAGCGGAGGCTGCCTGCGCCCCACCGCATGGATTTCGGCCAGGGGAAATTGCGGATCGTGCTTTCCAGCACTTTGGCGACAATCTCCGCCGCCGGGCGGCCGGGCTTTTTCACCACGGCGAAATAGACTTCGGCCTTTTTATCGGCCCGTTTTTCCAGCTGGTCGATGCTCAGCCCGGTCGAGCGCAGGAAACCGTCCAGCGCGGCCTGGGGGGCATCGGTTCTCGGACCTTTGCGTTCCTCGCTGACGGGGCGGCTGGCGGGCGAGAGCCCTTCCAGCGCCAGCACCAGGCGGCGCGGCGTCGAGAAAACCCCGGCGCCGCCATAGGTGAGACCGGCCTCGACAAGGCCATCTGTCACCAGTTTTTTCAGCGCCTCACGGGCACCGGCCTGCATCCGCGCCGGGATTTCCTCGGAAAACAGTTCGATCAGCAGGTCTGGCATGGCGGCACCGTGTTTTGTCAGTGCCGCAGTCCCTAACCATTCTTGCGGAAGATCACAACAGAGGCAGCATATTCCGGGTTCACTTTGCCAGAGTCGAAGACGGGCTGAATCTCGCCCTGATCGCCAAAGGCCTCGGTGATCATCGAAATCAGCTTTTCCAGGGAAATGCCAAAAGGATCAAGCGCATCGGCGGTTTTGGGTGAATGGCCGCGCGTGTGGTCCAGCAGCAAAAGCCCGCCGGGTTTGAGGCTTTTGATCCAGGCGCCAAAGGCTTTCAGCGGATCGAAAGCATGGTCCCAGGAGTTGGAATAGACGAAATCGGCACGGCTTTCCCAGTCGGGATTCTCATCATGGAAATCCCATTGCAGCGTGTCGGGGAACTGGGTCGCGGTGTCCGAGATTTCGGTGCCGATCACCCGCGCCTTGCTGCCCAGATGGGTGCGGAACCAGCTTTGCTCGGCGCCGCGCCTGGTGCCGTGGCAGAGGCCGAAATCCGGCTCTGGCGCATTTTTCAGCACGATATCGGCCAGAAGCTGAATATGGCTTTCACGGACAAACTGCGCCTTGAGCTTGGCCTTGTTGCCCTGCGACTGCACCTCGCGATAGGTGTCGTAATCGGGATACTGGTAGAGGGCATAGCCGTCGCGCAGCTCCAGTTGTCCACCGGCCGAGGCTTCGGCGGCGGCACGGGCGCGGGCGAATTTCCCTTCTTTTTTCTCTTCTTTGCGGCGCTGTTTATCGCCTTCCGAAGTGGACTGATCTGACATTTCGCTGCTCGCTTCTTTGTAGTTGGCGGCACTATCGACAGTTGATGTGCAACAAACAAGGCAGAAAAGGCACCGGTTTACGGCTGGAGATGCGCCGGCAAGGTCCCGATGTCAGGGGCAGGCGTCAGGGACCTTCGGCGGTCTCGGGCTGCAATTGATGCCAGGCATAGGCACGCCCGTCGGCGAAGACGGCGACCACGCGGTCGACGCCGGGATGGATGCCGGTCTCTGACAGAAAGGCCAGCGCCTCGCCGGTTTCCAGCGCATGGCCGATCTCATCGGCTTTGTAGCAGGAGAACCAGCCCGGCCCGTTCAGCGGCACCGGCTTGTCATAGATGCGGTAGGTCTCGGTCAGCATGGATTGCGACAGCGGCGTGGTGAAACAGGCGCGGAAACGCAAAGGCGAGCTTTCAGCGTCGATCCCCTCGACATTTTCCGCAACGATCACCTCGGGCTGTTCCGATCCAAGCGGCGTCAGCCGGATCTCGGTCTCACCCGGGCCGAAGGCCACCGGCTCATAAAAGGCATAGACCTGGAGCCAATACATCAGGACGCCTGCGACCAGACCTGTCACCAGAAGACCTCCCGCTGCGATTTTACCGACATTCACTCCGCATCTCCTGTGTGATGGAGGGGGTATTGTGCCGGGGGGGATCCGGCAGGAATCTGATAGCGGCTGACCCGGGGGCCGCTGTCATGGCTGAACAACACGCTGCGCTGCCGGCCCCTTGTCTGCGCATCGCGGCAGATATCTTTGGGCCAGGCTAAAGCCTGGGGCGGGACCGGGAGGCGCCGCTCCGGCGCGGTCTTTGCCTCATCGCGAAACAGGAAACCTGCGGCGGCGGGGCTGTTGTCTTTCACCTGGGGACGGTCGGTGAACTGAAAACCCACAAGGGTCGTGCCGGTTGCCGCAGGCATGTCCGCCTGCTGCTGATCCGGGCGCTGCTGCCCTCTGCCGCTGGCCCCGAGCATGCGGTGATCCTGCATGGCCCCGCCCCGCCGGCCGGTTGCGATACCAGGCTCGGGCCAGAGGCTGTCGGAAAACAGGCCATCGCGCATCAGGCCGGAACCGCGTCAGGCTCTGCCGCATCGCGACCGGCTTCGGTCTGGCGGAAGGCATCCGCGCATTTCTTCGCAAGCGCCCGGACGCGGCCGATATAGGCCTGACGTTCGGTCACGGAAATCACGCCGCGCGCATCGAGCAGGTTGAAGAGGTGGCTCGCCTTGATGGTCTGATCATAGGCCGGATGCGCCATGATGATGGTCTTGCCGGTCTTCGGGTCCAGGGCCGGGAAATCGAGCAGGCGCTGGCATTCGGCCTCGGCATCCTCGAAATGACGAAACAGCATCCCGGTGGTGGCGCCGTCGAAATTATGGCGTGAATATTCTTCCTCGGTCTGGCGGAAGATATCGCCGTAAGTCAGCGGGATCGGCGCGTCCGGGCTGTTGAAGGGCATATCCATGACGTGACCGACATTCATCACATACATGGCAAGGCGTTCCAGACCATAGGTCAGCTCGCCCGAGACCGGTTTGCAGTCATGGCCGCCGACCTGCTGGAAATAGGTGAACTGGCTGACCTCCATCCCGTCGCACCAGACCTCCCAGCCCAGCCCCCAGGCGCCAAGCGTCGGGCTTTCCCAGTCGTCTTCCACAAAGCGGATATCATGGAGGCCAAGGTCGATCCCGATGGCCTTCAGGCTGCCGAGATACAGTTCCTGCAGGTTTGCGGGGCTCGGTTTGATGATGACCTGATACTGGTAATAATGCTGAAGGCGGTTCGGGTTCTCGCCATAGCGGCCATCCGTCGGGCGGCGCGAGGGCTGCACATAGGCCGCAGCCCAGGGTTTGGTGCCAAGCGAGCGCAGCGTGGTGGCCGGATGGAAGGTGCCGGCGCCGACCTCCATGTCATAGGGCTGCAGGATCGCACAGCCCTTGTCGGCCCAGTAATTCTGCAGCCGCAGGATGATTTCCTGAAAGCTTTGCGGAGTGGTGCTGCCCGCAGTGCTGCCCTGTGCCATGCTGAAAGCCCTCTCCGGTTCCGGCTGCTCATTGTCGCGCAAGTCCCTATCCATTGGTGCGGGCGGGGTCAATCACCGAGGCGGGCCAGTCACCGAGGGGGCAGTCACCGGGACAGGGCAGGGCACCGACCACGCGCGAAATCGCCGCTTTCGGTGGCGCTGCCGGCTTCGGCATTTGTGCCGCGCGGGGTGTCTGAAAGGAATGCAGGATTTCCGAAAGGCGTTGCAGTTCAATGGCGTGTTGAAGTTTACCAGCCTGCATCACTCGGCCCTCCACCGCAGCACCGCCCGCAAGGCAATCGTGCCATGCGTATAGGTGCGCTCTGGCGCAGGGTCGCGCATCCAGACCAATTCCGGGCGCTGCCAGTTGTCAATGGCGAAGCCATCAGGCCGGGGTGCATCCATAAGCGCCAGCATCGCAGCACCAGCCACCGCCTGCGCCACCGTGGAACCATCCTCCACGGCCCAGAGGTGCAGCATCATGCGGACCTCGGCCATGACATAGCCGCCCGAAGCATGACCAAGGAAGGACACGCGGGCGGGTGCCAGGACGATTGCAGGCAGGTTATCGGGCCGGATCGAACCGGCGCGGATGTTCACCGGATCGACATGGGCGATGATCCGGGGATCAGCAGCCAGCATGTCACCGATCAGCGTTTGAAGGGAAAGCGTGGCATCAAAGATCATTGGCCTGCCGCCTTCCTCGCCTCTGAGCGGATCACGCGGCGCAGGCGGTTCTTCACGCGGGTCATGTTCAGCCGCCACGCGGGCAGCAGGAACGGTTCGGCGGGCATGGTGCCGGTGCTGGTGCCGTCCTTGTGCTGGCGTTCGCTGGTGCCGAACTCCACAAGATGCCCGTGGCGGGCGTCAGGGCTGCCAGCGGTGACGAAAGCCTGCCCGTCCTCGGCGGTGCGCCTGCCACCGTTGGCGGCATAGGCTGGCGTTGTCTCGCCGGGGCCGGTGGCATCAATGGAATCCGCAAGGCTGCCGGTGCGCCGTGATGCCTCGGCCAAGGCCCGGGCATCGGCTGCCACTTCCTCGGCAGAGCGTTTCAGGGCGGGGTTCAGGGCAGCCGCGACAGCAGCAGGAAGCGCTGCCAGCTTCCGTTTCAGGGCATCAGACCCTTGGACATAGCGGGCCATTATGCTGCCTCCGGCTCGGGCCGGTAGCCCGTCACGCGGTCTTTCAGAGGCGACAGCAGATCATGGACGCCGAACGGAAGCTGATAGGTGTTGGCAAAGGTGACAGCCTCGCGGGCCTCATACTGGTGCGCCACCAAGAGAAGCGCGGCCTGCACCATCAGGGCGTTGTCAGCGGTGAAGGGCTGGCCGGTATAAGCCGCCACCCACATCGCCGCGACATTGGCGTAATGGGTCAGAAGTTCGGGGTCGCGGTCGTCGTCAAGATTCAGATGCGCCCGGATCAGGGCAAGGGGAACGGACATGGCAGCACTCATAACAGCATCAACTGTTATAATATAACACTACCCGTCAGGCGTGTGAATCGTGAAAAGTTATATTCCGGCGTATCTTGCGCGAAGGACCACACGCCGGTTCCCTGAAAGGGGCGGATATTTAGGGATACCCCCTCCCACATCCGTTCGCGATTTTCGATAGGCTTGCACGAATCAGGAAAACCCGTTTGGGTTGCGAGTATTACGCAAGGGGTGTAGATGCCGAAGTTCTCAGAGCACTTTCGTTTAGGACTGACACAAGCAGAACTCGACTTCGTTGATGTCGAACTCAACACCGATACGCAGCTTTATATTTGTCCATACGCAATACAGATTCGAGATGATGATTGGTCTGCTACATGTGGCGATCTTATCCGCTCGTTCTTCTCAGAGGTGTTGAACCAGCTTCGCGCAGATAACCGTCGGCGAGTGGACCATCTTCTTGGTCATTTGCGAGAACCAAATGAAACGAGACTAGGCCAATCTCAAGGGCGACCGCGAGGTGCAGGTGTCGGTGATGACCGAGCCGCACTTCTAGCGGGAGCATTGGTGCGCAGTCGAGCCTATCAGACCGGGCTTCTTGAAGATATATCAGAAGCCGAGCTATTCATACATGGCGTGGGTCGAGATACCATTTCCGATCTTACCACCAACATTATAAGAGGGGCACTTGCAGAATACACACGCCAATAGTGTGATTTACTTGACATTCCGGTGCAGATCACCAGAGCAACTGGACCGATCTGGAACCCAGATGAATTGAATTGGCGATCTTCTCCTTTGAGTCTGCACATCACGGGGCAAAGCCTATTCTGTTAGTCCCCAAAGCTGCCGTGCGATATAGACTAAGCTTGGACTCTCAAGAATTCTACAACCACTACATGTTAGAGTTTCTGCAGGCCTAGTATCTTAATGCTGGTGGTGCGCTTGTTGAGGTTTTCAAGAACGGCAGCAGGCGCGTAACCAAAAAGTCAGTGAAGGAAGTTCACCCATTCATAAAGGACGACTTGGCAGATTTTGTGAGGGATCATCCGGAAGTTCTGGAGCGATATAAAAACTTAAAAGGGGCGAAAGGCCCGCTCGAAAACTCGCAGCTTGATGAAGGATTTAACGAGTCGGCTTTTTCGCAGGCTCTAATTGACAGACTGGGAGAAATACCCGTCGGCGATGCAAATGCAGATATATATCACCGACTTTGCATCGGCCTATTAACATTCATATTTCATCCAGAAATTTCGGCTCCTGTTCGGGAGGCGAAAATACATGATGGCAGAAAAAGAGTTGATATAGTTTACAATAATTCGTCCGATTCAGGGTTCTTTTTTCGGAGATTGCAAGCGCCTCAGACACGCGCTCAGTCAGTCTTTGTCGAGTGCAAAAATTACACGAAGAACTTAGCAAACCCGGAGCTTGATCAGCTTCAAGGCCGGTTCAACGTTCGAAGAGGTTTCTTCGGAATTTTGATGTGCCGTTCCATGGACAACAGAGAAAGGATAATTGCCGGATGCAAGGATACGGCGATTGATGGTCGAGGATATATGATTGTATTTGAAGACTCAGATATTATTCACATGCTTGAAATGATTCGAGATGGAAACAGACCTAATATAGATAATTACCTTGAACAACGCCTTCGGGAAATATCCATGTGAAGTGTCGGTCAATTAGGAACTTTCACGCCACCCGCAACACATCCTCCACCGGCCAGCCCTTTTTGTGCCTTCCACGATTGTCACCGGGCGTAAGAGCATCAGCAACAGGCCATCCGGAACGCAACCGCTTCTCAATGGTCTGTTGTTTGATACCTGTCTGCTCGGCCCATTGCCGGATGGTAAGGGTCTGGCCCTCATGGGTAAAGAGGCGCGGCAGCCGGCCACGCTCACGGACAGAGGCAGCCTGTCCAATGCGGGCAAGCCCTTACTCGCGTGAGGTTCCAAAGGTCTCTTCCATAGTCCAGCCTGCCCGGAGACGGGATTGCAGTGTTTGAGGGTTGATATTCAGGCGCTCACCCCATTGATTCAGCGTAAGGGCTACGCCGTTATGGGTGTAGGTTCTAACGTCTGATCGGGTGCGCCTCGGCTGGTTTCGCACATTGGAATACCTGACACTTCTGCGCCTTCCATCACCAACCGATAATGTCAGGGCATCAGATACGGGCCAGCCGGAATCAATTCGGCCCGAGATAGTGGAAGCAAGGATGCCCGTTTTTTGCGACCATTCTCTTGCGGTGAGGGTTTCACCGTTGAATGTGTATGTCGCGGCCTTCTTCCTTCCCTTGCGCTCTGTAATGCGTTTTACCATTACAGCACGGGATTTGCGGCGACTTCCTGCGATTTCATCAATAGATGGTGCTTCTGCAATTCTGCGACTCATCCGGTCAATAACTGCCTCTGAATCAAGGCCAGCAAGAAAGCATACCGTATAAAGGTCTTTGCTTGCGATCGTCAGATATTCACGCGCCTCTTTACAGATGCGGCGCTTTTGAATTGGCTTTTCCACCGATGCGGGGCCAAGAATAGCATCATCAACCGTTGCGCGAAGCACTTCCTGCCACAGGTCACGTTCCGACATTGGCCCGCTCTTGGCGTTGCTTCTCGGAATCGTGGCAGCGCTTGCACAGGGCTTGCAGGTTGTTCCAGTTCATCACCAGCGCCACGCTGCCGTGGTGGCGCTGGATATGGTCCACAACCTCAGCCCCGGCCCCGCAGAAGGCGCAGGTCGGGTGCAGGCGCAGGAACTCGGCCCGCAGGGCTTCCCATTGGCGCGTATAGCCGCGCTGGCGGCTGTTCGGGCGCTTGGCGTCATGGCGGCGCTTGCGGGCGCGGATGGTGTCACGCTGGCAGGCGCAAAGATCACCAGCCGGAACAATGGCGCCGCAGGAACAGAGGCGGGGCGGCGCTGGCATTACTGCGACTTCCCGAGGAACTTCTCAAACAGCCCGCCGTTGCTGGCGCTTTCCTCGCGGTGCTGGATACTCAGCGCCCCGTTAATCATGGTGCCGCCGGTGATCACCTCACCATAGGCAATGGGGATGATACCGCCCTCGCGGGTGGTGGTTTGCGGGCCGGTCATGGTGAAAGATTTTTCGGTTTCCTCGGCCTTCATTTCCGGGGCCAGCATGGTCGCCACGCCGGAAAGCAACATGCTGGTGCCCAAAGCGCCCGCGATGGTGCCAAGGCTGGTCGTGCCACCGGCAAGCAAGGGCGCAGCAAGGGCAGCGCCACCAAAGGCAGAAAGACCGATCAGCGCGATACCGGCGATAATCTTACCCACGCCGCCACGCTTGGACCCTTTGACAACCGGGATCAGGAACAGGTCTTGGGTGCCAAGTTTGAAGCCCGGCAACATGGCCTCATCCAGTTCCAAGCCGTTCTTCTGTGTCTTTCCGACAATCACCCGGAAGTGACCTTTGCGGATGGTGTTGAAGAACTTGGGGAAGTTCGCTTGCAGCGCGTCCATCGCCTCTTGGATGGTATCAACCGCCAGCCTGATCTTATGGCCGAACTCACGGCCCAAGCTGCCGTGAAGGTGAATCGTTCTCATTGGTGCCTCGCTTTAAATGCCCGCAGCGCCTCACGGTCAAAGGCAGGGTCATGGTCCTGTTCCTCGATCTGGCGCAGGCGCTCGGCTGTATAATTCTCGTCGGGCTTGGCTTTGTCGGATGGGATGCCTGCAAGGCGCAGTTCGCGTTCGGCCTGCGCTTCCAGCGCCGTGACGATCTCGGCCACAGAAGCGTTCCAGACCTCGGACGGGGGCCAGTGCAGCCAGCTTGTGGCGCGGCTGAACAGTTCGGTGAAGAACCGGGCAAGCGGCATCGGGTCGGATGCAGGCGCTTGGGATGGGGTTGCCTCAGCTTTGCGTTCATAAGCAAAGGGTGATCCGGCTTCCCGGTGAAGTCGCCTTCATCGCGTTCAGCAACACGCGCCAGCGCCTCATATTCAGCCACACACAAGGCGCGGGCGATCTGCCGCCATTCGTCGGAACCGGGAAGCGCGGTCAGGTTGCCAGCAGCGCGGAAACTCTCCAGCCGTGCCCCGATCAGTGCGTTCAGTTCCGCCTCCGTGGCCCTCCCGGCCATTGCATCGCGCAGGCGCTGCACAAGCACTTCATCCACGAACCCGAAGGAGTGACGAATATCGTTCCGCAGTTCATCATCAAAGGCCATTCGCTGGTGGTAGTGCGAAAGCGCAATCTGATCCGGTGCCAGCGGATAGCGGGCCGGGCTGGCTGCACTGTTCGCCGGAACCGCTTGCCGTTCGGCTTGTGCAATTTGGTGTTGAAGCTGCGCCACCGCGCCCGGCAGCAGTTTCAGGGCTTGCCGGTAGTCGCCGCCCAGAGGGGCGCGAAGTTCGGTTTTCCCGACAGCCTTCCGAAGGTCTTTAGGGACCACGAGTCGGGCGAAATAGCGCCCATCGCGGTCCACGAGATGCCGAACTTTGCCTGCCATTACAGCCCCGTTTGTAACGTGAGTTGTAACAGTGAAGCGGACAAAACCCTTGATATGCAAGTGGTTTTTGCGATTTCAATGGGATACATGGTGGGCGGTGAGGGACTCGAACCCCCGACATCTTCGGTGTAAAGCCACAAATTGGATTGTCACCGCATCGCAGGAAATGACACCAGATTCAAGCTGAGCAAAGCAAACTGAACAGCGGAAAATCGGGCAGCCGCGCAGCGCAAAGGTTAACTTTGGTGCGAAGCGGTCGAATATGGTTCAGTTTCGTGCAGGTGACCGGATGGTGACCGGGTGAGCCAATGCTGCATGAGGCAGATGACATGGTTGTCAGTTTGTGGTATGAATTTGCCATACCATATCGGAGCTTCTTTCATGGCAACCGTCGAAAAGCGCACTGTCAGCCTGCCACCTGAGCATACCGCCTTCATCGACGATCTCGTCGCCTCTGGCAGCTATGCTTCGGCTAGCGAGGTCGTCCGTGCAGGTCTGCGGGCGCTTCAGGAGCGAAATGCTGCCGTTGAGCGCTGGCTCCGCGAAGAGGTCGCTCCGGTTTATGACGCAATGGAGGCTGATCCGGGCCGCGCCCTTTCGGCGACTGAGGTATTTGGCTCCATCCGCGAGCGCCATGCAAAGGCGCTGGCCGAACGCTCGTGAAGCAGCGTCAGGTCGTCTTTGCCCCGGAAGCCGCCGGGGATCTTAGGGCGCTTTATGATTGGGTCGCAGACGAAGCATCCCCGGTTGTCGCCCTGGCGTATCTCGAACGGGTGGAAGCGTTCTGCCAACGTCTCGGTATGGGCTCGGACAGGGGGCACCTTCGCACTGATATTCGTCCCGATCTGCGTATCATCGGTTTTGAGCGCCGCCTGACCATTGCTTTTAGGGTTGATGAGGACCGGGTTACCGTTTTGCGCGTAGTTGCGCGCGGGAGAAACTGGGAAGCGAGTATCTGAGGAGGTGCGGGAGCGTTTCATGCGCATTAAACGGCCCAAAACCGCCAGTCGGACTCGACTTATGCTGCGTTGCCGCATGCCCGGAAGCGGACGGTCGATGCACCGCAGCGACAACGCGACATCACCAAGAAGTCCAAAGTATTCGGTTCGGACAGTAGCAACACTTGAACACAGTTGGAATCCGAGTGAACTGTATAACTGCTATTCAGAGCAACAGATCGGAGGAAGAAATGGAAAATTCAATTTCCAGACTGCTAGCATTCATCCTTACGATATGGCAGAAAATTCCAGAGAACATAAAGGACGCCCTGCGGGGAGCAAGCGTATTACTCGGCGCCATAACAGTTTTTTCATTCGGATACTATTTTCAAATACCTCGCTCCTTGAGGGGGCTTCTGTCCGTTGGAAGCATGTCGGATGTATTCTTTCATGCAGCAATAAGCATAGCAACGATAGCAATCGTTTTCCGTATAAGTTTTGCGTCACTCACATTCATTGGCACATGCAGTCCTGCCAAGTATATCTTCGGCAATGAAACTGTTTCGCGCGTGCTCGCATCGATCATATCATTAATATCATTCTTGGTATTCTTTATGGGATTAGATTCCCTAGCTTATATTTTTTTAGTACTGAGTGTTTTTCTGCTTGCACTTGTATTTTATCACGAAAATCGTGGAGAAGGAGTTTCAAGAAAGCCCATCGCAGCGTTGACATTCGGATTCGCAACGCTGCTGATATTTTTCGCCGGCTCGCAAAGGTACTATTACATATCAAGCCAAACAAGCGTCATCAGCCTCGGCGAAAAATACATTATTGGCGGCATAGTCGCATCCACCCCTGACGGGTTCATCATTGTTCCAAGTCTGGTTAATCAATTTCATGATGGAGCGCGCGAAACACTTGAGAAACTGACCCACCGAAATATCGCAGTATACAAAAGACCCTGCTTTCCGAGGCGCGGAGATCCCGAAACGAAACGCATGCACGAAAACCGAATAGACGGCTGCAACGGTGTTTTTGAGCCCGGAGCCATGTATCCAGAGTTGGTTTTCTATATTGCTAAATCAAAGGTGCATTCCATTTCTCAAGATACTGTTGGGGCCTTGGATAAGTTCCCCTGTGGTCCGAAATCCATGCCATGGGCTCTCTCGAAGGAAACCAAAGATTGGTGTGAGAGGTACTGGCCGGAATCTTAATGATTAACATATGTACTCGACCATGTCGTCAATTTTTCCCCGAATGGATTTACCTCGACATGACCAAAAATAGGCATCGAAAAGTCTGCAGGGGAAATATCGGCAGGCCCCTAAAAAACAAGACAAGAGCCACTTTGAGCGGTTCGATGCGAAGGCAGGAACATTGGCGCCTAGTGCGCGGTCAGTAGCCACACCGCGCATGGCGGATTAGAGCTCCGAAGGGTCAGGACCCATTGATTGCCCTTCTTTGTCGTGCTTCAGAGAGTCTGATGAGACCTTTCTGATGAGCAACCTGTTCTGACCGACAGACCCGCAGATGGCGCGGCTCTCACCATTCTTTCCCACAAGCCACGGTAAGCCGCGCGGCGATGATCGTCGTATCCTGAGCGGCATAATCTTTGTGAATCGCAATGGGTTGCGGTGGCGAGATGCTACGAGGGAGTATGGTTCCGCGAAGACCCTCTACAACCGCGGAAAGCGTTGGAGTGACCGTGGTTTTTTTGCCCGGATGATGCACGGGCTTGCTTCCGAGGCAGCCGTTCCGAAGACCTGATGATCGACGCGACCTGCCTCAAAGCGCACCGCACGGCCTCGGGCCTGCGGGTGAAAAAGGGGGGCTCGGACGGCTGATCGGCCGCACCAAAGGCGGCATGAACACAAAGTTGCATGCCGTTGCCGATGCGCAAGGCCGCCCGATCAGCCTGTTCGTCACAGCCGGACCAGTCAGCGACTACAGCGGATCCGCTGCTCTGCTGCGCAGCTTCCCAAAGGCAGACTGGATGCTGGCGGATCGGGGCTATGATGCCGATTGGTTCAGAGATGCGTTGAAAGACAAGGGCATAAGCGCCTGCATCCCGGGCAGGAAAACCCGCAAGAAGACAGTTCGATACGATAAGCGCCGCTACAAACGTCGAAACCGCATCGAGATCATGTTCGGAAGACTCAAGGACTGGAGGCGCGTGGCCAAACGGCTCACGACAGGTGTCCCATCGTTTTCCTCTCAGCCATCGCACTCGCCGCAACCGTCCTCTTCTGGCTTTAAGAGTTAATGAGTCTGGAGCCTAGGGGGCCATTGAAGGGGAAAATCTACTCGTCTCCAGCGGTATCGCCGTCTGAAGCAGGTTTCTGAATGAGTTCCACTGCCACAGGAATTCCAAACTCCTCCAATCTTCTAACGGCGGCTTGAAGGCTTACCTTGGAGAAAAACGGCAGACCCAAGGTGCCATCTTTGTATGGCTTCCGCATAATGCCATACACCACCTTAAAATCAGCTCTGACTGGCTTCTGAGCTGCCATGGGCAAGAGTTCCTCAAAGGCGATGCCAGATGCCTTCTTATCGCTCTCGCTTTTTACAATTCTCCTTAGCTTCACCTTGAAGTCATGGTCGGATATGAACGCTTCTGCGCTCACAACTCCTTGGGACCAGAGGTGGCTAATTGATCCTGAAGAGTGCCCATCTTTTAGGTGGATAAATTCACGTCGCGCGGAAAAAAAATCGCAAGGCTCAAGATTTCCGTATTTTACGTCTTTCGGATTAATCTTTTCCTGGTCCAGCTTCAGGAGATCATTCCTCGAATTTACAAGGCTTTCAATCAGATCTCTTTCATTTAAGCAAAGGGTTGCCCCTACGATATTCACCTTCTCAAGGGCGTCAAACGCCGCATCAACTTCGACTTTAAAGTCCTGATCGACACAGTACCACGATCCAGAGAACAGAACGTAGTGCCTTGCGTTGCCGCCATCTCTGAGTGAGGTTTCAAAAATAAAGCAATCATAGATCTTCCATTTTTGATCAAATTTCTCTTCATTGTTCTTCTTGGCTGAAATGTAGTGATTCTCTTTTATTTCAAAGACCTCTCCCTCGAACTGACAACGGTTCAATTCGCCAATGTAGTCATCAATTGACAAACTCTGAAAATCTGTGCCGTTGCTTCCGAAACCATTATAATGAAGCTGATTTCCCTCAGTGTAATCCACAATTTCAGGCGGTGACATGTGAAGGTCCGCACCTTCACCTGCGCGCAACTTGGCCAACGCTTCAAACAGTTTTGCGTCCAGTTGCGTGATCACATCCTTCTCAGAGACTACTTGCATGCGGTCTATCCAAGAGAAGTCCGTTTTATAATCGTCCCTGAGGTACATTTCCAGTACTCTGTCGCAGAGTAGTTGCAACTCGTCAGGTTTGTCCTTGGAAACAATTTTCAGAGCGTCTTTGCCGGCCACAAACTGCGCAAAATCTCTATTCTTAGGAGTACCTGCCGCAACTCTAGCGAGGTCCCGATACATATCGACACCGAAGGCCTGCAAGTCACTGTCCTTACTGGTTTGAACGCGCTTTTGAACCGTCACGGCATCCGGCGTGGCTGTGTCCAAGCTTCGCAAATGCTCTCGAGATACCGAATTAAGCGTGACTTTCAGCCCAAACTGCCTGACGAATGCGTCGTCGTTTAATGCTATGTGAACGTGGCCAAAACAGATGGCGAGTATTCTGCCTCCGCTAGGAACGAAAAGCACAGCGCCTGCACCGCTGGCGAAAAGATCGGCGGGGAGGTCAGGGCTTTGGTTTCGAATAAAATCAGCCCAACTTGGTGGATTACTGTATATTTGACCAACATAAAGAGATGCGCCTTCAATCCCCTCCCAAGGTCTTTGTTCGAGTTCGCGGGGTTCTCCGGGGGAAAAGCTCGGCCCGAAGGCAGTGTTGGCGGTACGACCGGGGCGGAGAAGCCGCAAGTTAAATTGATAGTGTTTGTCTCGCGGCATCTGTGGCACCTCAAAATCATAGACTAGCCGGTCAGGGCTCGGGCAATACACTGTTCAGTTGAAACGCTTTCTGCAAGTTTATCAAGACGCGTCTATTTCGGTCACTCAGGCGGAACTCTGCAAGCAGATCATTGAGTGGAAGGAGTACAGCGGCAGGGGCTTCTCCTTTGCGGACGACCGTGTGTGGCGCAACGCAGAAGGGCTAACCGATACCTGCGGCGACGCGACTGGCTGGCGGGAACTGAACACCGCGCATCACTTAGTCAGGATCGTTAGGGACATGGGTGCCATGTCAGGGCATTGAGTTCGAGGAAGATGCCGTCGCCGAGCACTCAGATCAGTTGGCCCTATCATAAGTACCGATTGGAGCGGTTTTCGCACGAATACGATCCCTGTTCGAAACTCGATCTAACTCGCACCCGGCTGCGGTTAGCCTAAGTTTTTTAACAGGGTGCTGAAGAACTCCATGGGGCCGCTCGTTGCGCCGTTCCGCCCGTCACGATGCTCGGAGCAGAGTGATCGCTGCACCGCGCTCAGATGACTGCCTTCTAAGGTTTGCTGCGGGCGACACGCCGTACCGCCGTCGGGCCCTTTCCGCCCTATGTGCCTCACATACCCAGCCGCTCCACTGCCTACATCGCCTACATCGCCGTCATTTTCGGCTCACGACTTCACCGTGCTTCCGTGAGACTGGGCCGATGTGGAGCCGTGTAAGTGCGGGCAGTGTAGGCGATGTAGGCGCGGGCGGAGCTCGGGATGCCGACCTATCCATCATGCACACAAAATCTGGACAGCTTGACAATGGGCCGTCAATATGTTGCCCTGCATCCGTGCCTCACGGGGGTAGTGTTGCGGTAGCCGCGCCAGGGCTCTAGAAAAGCTGCATCCAGACGTAAGCTTTAAATACGTCAAATTTGGTCAACTACGCCGGCCCGGGTAGCTTTGGTAGCTACCATCGACCACAGACGCTCATCGTCTCTGGCTGAAGCGCATTCCGTCGCAATTTTGCGGGGGCGTGTGCTTTGTTCCGCCTCCGCCTCAGTTTGAGGCTCAGATGATGAAATCATCCTGTGAACTTAAGACGATCCCGAAGGCTGCCGCGCAGCTTGGGATCAAAGCGCATGCTCTGCGCCGTGCCGTGAAACTGGGTCTCATCCCCAGCTACGCGGTCTTCAACAAACGCCTGCTGGTCAGCCCCGTTGAGGTACTGGCTGCCATCGCGAAGAGCGGGGAGGCGCAGCCGTGACCTCCATGATCTTTGCAAGCGAATACCGGGCCTACAAGGAGGCGGGTTTCGAACCCCGCCCCGTCACGCCCGGCACCAAAGGTCCGAAGGTGAAGGACTGGAACAAGCCGGATGCGGAACTGCCGCCGGACATCTACGAGAAATGGGCCGCCAAATATGCGGATCAGGGGCTCTGCCTGCGCCTCGGCACGGTTTTGCCCGATGGCACGATGCTTGCTGCGCTCGATATTGATGACGACCGCTTCGTGCGCGCGGCTCAATTCATGCTGGGTAATCCGCGCTGCGGTCGCTTTGGCAGCCGTGGCATGGCCTGGTTTGTTCGCATCCGGGGCGAGATGAAGAAGGCTAAAATTGCCTTCGACATCGAGGCTTCGGACGGCAGCAAAGTCCATGTCGGCGAACTGCTCGGCAAGGGCTGTGCCCTCGTCATTCCGCCAACGATCCACCCCGGCACGGAGCGCCCCTATGAATGGATTGGCGAGCCGCTGCTTTCGGTCGGGATTGAAAACCTTCCGATCATCGAGGTCTGAAAACATGAAAACTGTAAAACTGAACCTGCTGGCCAAGATATTGGTCAGCCCCAATGCCTTGGCGCTGACGGCAGGGTCGCCCGCGCATGAGCCGGGGATGAAATTCGTAAACGAACTCCTGCCTGTTACGCAGGATGAGGATCTGATTTGCGGCAGCGGCATTAGCCTGCTGCCGGAAGACTACCCCGGTAATCTCGGCAAGGAATTTCCGGAGATGGTGCGCTCTGGCGTCGCAAAAGGCCTCCACCTGCGCGGTGGCGGCTCTGATGATGGTGATAAAAAGCAGTCCGAACAGATCATCGATGCGGTTCAAAGTACCGGAATGCGATTGTTCCGCACCTCACTGGGCGAGACTTATTGTGCGATCCCCGGCAAAGGTGGTGGTCAAATGATCCATCCTGTCAAAAGCGACGCGCTGAGAGGCTATTTGCGTCGCCAGTACTTCCGGAAGACAGGGAAGCCGCCTGCCAGCGCCGCGATCAGTGAGGCACTGGATCACTTTGAGGCGGTGGCGCTCTTCGACAGCCCGACCGAGCAGGTTCATATCCGTGTCGCCGGGTATCAAGGTGAGGTCTACGTTGATCTCGGTGATGAGACCAACCGGGCGATCAGGATCAATGCCGACGGGTACTCGGTTACGGATGAGGTGCCGGTGAATTTCATTCGCCCGCACGGGACGTTTGGGGCCTTGCCGCAACCGGAAGATGGCTTTGATTCCGAGGAGCTCCGCAACCTCCTCGGGATGGATCAGGTCAATTTCTGCCTGCTGATCGCGTTCTGTATCAGCGCATTGAATCCGATGGGGCCGTTTTTTGTCTTGCAGATCCACGGTGAACATGGGTCCGGAAAATCGAATACGGCCAAGCTTGTGAAGGATATCATTGACCCCAATGTCGCTGATAAGCTGCGGATGCCGCGCAGCGAACAGGATATGGCGATCAACGCACAGGGGCAGTGGCTGCTGAACTATGAGAATCTGTCCCATCTGAGCCCCGACCAATCCGATATGTTGTGCACCATCGCCACCGGCGGGGCGTTTTCGGCGCGTAAGCTCTATACCGATGATGAGCAAAAAACGTTTGTCTTTCGCCGTCCGGTGATCCTCAACGGCATCGGCAACTACGCGCCGCGCGCAGATTTGCAGGATCGCTCGATCCCGCTCAATCTGACTGCGATCAGCCCGGAAAAGCGGAAGACCGAGCGTGAAATGCAGGCAGCTCTTGACCGGCTCAGCCCGGGCTTCCTCGGCTATCTTTATGACTGCGTGTCGATGGCGCTCAAGCGCATCAATGAGGTGGAGGCACCGAAAACCTTCCGAATGGCGGATGCCGCGCACTGGCTGCTCGCGGCGGAACCGGCCACCGGCTTCCAGACGGGTGCAATCTTTGAGGTGCTTGAAAAAGTGCAGCAGCAATTGATGGCGCAATCGGTTGTGAATGACACGCTGACGGCTGCCCTGCTGGAAATGTTGCTGGATGCGCCTGACAACGCCTTCAGCGGTCGTTTCGGGAAGCTGTTCGACCTGCTGCATGCCCGTGGCCGTAATCATGGCAAGGGCCTGCCTGCCTCGCCCTCGGCGCTGTCGTCGAAGATCGAGCGGCTTAAGCCCAGCATGCGCAAAATCGGCCTTGAGGTGGATGACGGGCCGCGCACCGCAAACGGTCAGATCATCAATCTGCGGCTCTCCGATGCCGGTCTTGCTCTGGCGCGTGAACTCGGTGATCCGGAGAAGGATTTGCCGCCGTTCTGACCGCTATATGGCCCCGCCGTCGATCAGGGCGGGGCCATGTCCAGAGGTCTGCCCGGATCTACACGATCTACATGATCTGCACTTGGCAGGATGACACCGTTCGGTTGCCGCGCGCCCGTGTTTCCGGGTCCCTGATTGCCGACAGTCCTGCCCCCCATGCAGACCATTATGGGGGGTATCAGAGCCCGAAGGCGGCGGCGTCGCCTGATCGCGGTGTCGCCGTCGCCCTGGCGCTCAGCCCTGCCGCTGCCCTGACATCTTCGTCGATGGCGATGGAATCCAGCCCCACGACATCACCCTTCGTCTCGCCCTCCCGGTCGCCCTGAGGCCCGTCTGACAGGCCTCGCTGAGCCGCCAGAATACCTGTGACGGGCCTCGGAATGCCTCTCCGGCCTCTTCCGGCCTCCCGCCTGCCATTCACCTTCGGTCGCGCCCTGGTGCGCGGTCATCACAGGGTCACCGCTGCGCATATTCACGAGTGTTTTCAATAAATTGTGCGACATCTTCGGGCGTGTTTTCCTTAGATCAGTCGCCCCGCAATCAAGGACTTACACCGCCATGACCGATACCACCGTCCGGCTCGGCATCTGGAACCGCAAGCGCCCGCTCGCCTCGGGCAAGGTCCAGCGCCAGCGCCTCCATTCCGTCAACTGGCTCTGCCCCGAGACCGGCAAAAAGCGCCGTCTTTCCTTCGCCACCAAAGCCGAGGCCGAGGCCGAGCGCGACCGGATTGTCGCCGCGATGAAGGGCCAGCGCTATTTCAATCCGAATGCCAATCCGACCGTGGCCGAGGCGGTCGCCCACTGGCTGGGCGTCAAGACCCCCGACATCAAGCCCCAGACCCGCAAGACCTATACGATCCTGTGCCGCCTGATCACCGGGCCGCTGTTGCAGGGCAGCCCGAAAGAGCGGGCGGTGTTCACCGCGACCGGCGTCAAGCCGCATCGCGATGCGAAGGTCTTGCAGATGCTGGGCGCGAAGAAGCTCAGCGAGCTCACCACTGCCGAAATCCGGGCCTGGCATGCAATGCTGCGCGAGGAGGTGGGCGAGTTCAGCGCGAAGGAGGTCAAGGGCATGCTGAAGTCGATCCTCGCGCTGGCTGAGGAGGATTTTGGCGTCCCGGTGCCGAAGATGCCGAGCAATCTGGTGCGCCGGAAGCAGAAGCCGAAAAAGTCGATCCTGGATCCCGCAGAAGTCGCCCAGCTGCTCGACCATGCCAAGACCGACCCCGCGCGCGGCATCTTCTATGCCTTCCCCTTCCTGACCGGCGTCCGGGCCTCTGAGCAGCTGGGCCTCTTGTGGGAGGATGTCGATCTCGACGCCGGAGTGATCCAGATTCGCCGGGTGCAGGAGCGCGATGGCAGCATGACGCTTGCGACGAAGACGGAAGCCGGTGAGCGCGAGATCCCTATCTGCGCGACTTTGCGTAAAATGCTGCTAGAATGGAAGCTGATCTGCCCGCGCCGCGAGGGCCGTCTGTACCGGGTTTTCTGCGGCCCCGGCCATCAGCGCGCATGGCCGCAGCGGCCCGAGGGAAGCGGTTCCGCGATCCTCTACAGCAATTTCCTGCGGCGATACTGGCAGCCCGGCCTGAAGGCGGCAGGGGCGCGTTATGTGACGCATCACAGTGCCCGGCATTCCTTCGTCTCGACCTTGCAGGCGCAGGGCGTCGAGGTCGGGCTGGTGGCGAAACTGGCCGGGCATGCCAATCCGGCGGTGACGCTGGGGCACTATACCCAAGCCGTGCGCGGCGGCGCAGGCGCGTTGCAGCTGCTCGACGAGGCCTATGGCGCGGCCTCCGGGGGCCTGCGCTGATGCGGGCGGGGTCCATACCTGGGTCAGGCGGGGAGGGCGCTCCGGTGGTCCTCTCCGCGCCCCGGCGATACCGTGTCACCGATACCATGAGCGGCGACGAGATCGACCTCCCCGCCGCCCGGCTTGAGGCGATCCTCGGCATCGAGATCGGCTATATCGACTGGTGCCTCGCCTGCGACGGGATCTTTGCCAATGGGCGCTGGCGGGTCACAGTGGCACCGTGAGGCCGGGGCATCCCCCCTAGTCCTGCCGCGCGGGTATGGGCAATGCAGCAGGGGGATACCGGGGGCGGGCGCACTGATAGAGTGGATGCATACCCCCATCCCCGCCGCGCGCCTGTGTGTAGCGTCGCAGGAGGATGTGTCGAACCGGGGGCGTTGTGACCTCGGGAAGCAGGTCAGGAGCGTTGATTTGGCGCGCTGAGCGCTAATCAGTCGTAGACCACTCCCGGCCCCAATATCTCAAATCCCTTTATCTCGAACTCATACATTCCTGAGCGGTCAGCCTTCTCGGCTCTCGCGATCAGCTTGCCCTCAGGATTCCGAAAAACCGCGTGAGCAGAATGAATTGCGCGATAGCAGTGCGTTCCGTCCGGGTAGATATATTTCAACATTCGGGCGACTCCAAAGTTGAACTGCGGCAGGGTGTGAAGGTAGTATGTTCTCTAAATGTTCATTTTAATCACGCAAGCTGTCAAGGTCTGTTCAGCGCTGCCTCACGCGCTGCCCAAAGCTTTCAACTGGCTGAGCGCGATCTTCATGCGCTCATCGCTCAGTCCCCGCAGCAGCGCCGTGGCCTCGGCCTCCAGCCGCATCCTGTTCGGGCTCTTGGTCTCGACCGCATCACCTTCCGGGAAAAAGTCCCGCAGCGGCACCTCCAGCGCTTTCGCAATCGCCATGAGCGTGTCGAGTGCGGGGAGCGACTTCGCCCGTTCGATATTCGAGATAGCCTCGGCTGTGCGCTCGATGGCCTCGGCCAGCCGCGCCTGCTGAATGCCGCGCGCCTTGCGGGCGGTGCGGACCTGCCCGGCGATGAAGTGTTTGAGATCGCTGTCCATGATGCGGATTAGGCTTCATAGATTGACAGTATAAATCGACTGTGCTTTGAATTTCCTAGATAATTGAAGTGAAGTTCTGATTTTTGGAGTAAACCGACATGAAGGCTATCAAATACCTGATGATCGGTGCCACTGTGGCCCTGTCGGGCTGCTTCCCGCCGGTCGAGCGGAAGCCGTTGCCCGGTGACCCGGTCAAGGCCTGCCGCTCTGGGATCCGGGAAGCCTGCGCGCTGCTGGCGATGCAGCAAAATGCCATGCGCGATCTGCACCAGCAGGCAGTGACTGCCCCGGTTTACCGCCCGGTCTACGCGTCAGGCTATCCTCCCGGGGCACGGGCAAGCACCACCTGCCAGACAAATCTCGGGATCACCCAATTCGACACAAGGCATCGGTGAGCGAGTAAAGGAGTTGGAATGCTTTTTATCGTTCTTATCGTAGTCGTTTTTCTTGTCTTCATGTGGGTAGATTGGGGAGAAATCGAATGGACGCCCAATCAACGCCGCGAAGGACGAGAGTACAGACGCAAACTTACCGAGCGTAAATTACGGGATGAGAAAGCTTCCCGGCGCATTGCAGTGGAGCGAAGAAAACAAATCGCATTAGAGCAGTGGAGAGATAATTATCGGCGTCAGCATAGTCTTCCGCCTTACGGTCCAGACTATCTGGCCGGACAGCGCGAGATTGAAGCATACGAGAGAAGGCAGGCCGAAAAAAATTGGGAGCGCAATTTGGCTATGAAAGAACATCGTGCTTCATTGGCCGCAGCGCGTCGCCGCCGCAAAGATCACCTCTGATTACGCGCGAGTGTTTTAAGTAGCATTGAACAAACATGGTGGCACTGATGACCGATGTTGTTGACCGCGCGCGAGGCGCGCTGCTCGGCCTTGCTGTCGGCGATGCGCTCGGCGCACCGGTGGAATTTCTGCCGCGTGGTTCGTTCCCGCCGGTCACCGGCATGCAGGCGGGCGGGCGCTTCGATCTGCCAGCCGGGGCATGGACCGATGACACAGCGATGGCGCTTTGCCTCGCGGAATCCCTGCTGGCGCATCGCGAGTTTCACGTGATTGACATGCTGAACCGCTTTTGTCGCTGGGCAGGGCATGGCGATAACAGCAGCACGGGCAAAGCGGTCGGCATCGGCCAGTACACGCTTTACCGACTGGGCGAATACCGTCGCACGGGCGATTATCCTGCGCCGCCGATGCCGGGCGGGCGCTCGGATGGCAATGGCGCGCTTATGCGGGTCGCACCGGCTGCCATCCGCCATTGGCGGGATCACTGGGACGCAGGAGCAGTCGCTACAGCGCAAAGCCGTGCCACGCATGCCTCGGAACTGTCGAAATGGGCTTGCGCCTTCACAGCCCGCCTGATCGCGCGCCTGATCGCGGGCGAGGCATGGGATGTCGCGATTGCCGAGGCGCTTGAGACGGTCCCGATCCAGATCTGTCCTGAAATCCACGAGCGCGTGGCCCGGCGGCACAGCGAGACCGAGCCGCCGTCAACCGGCTTCGTCCTTGATACGCTGGAAGCGGCGCTCTGGGCCGTGGAGCGCAGCAGCTGCTTTACTGATGCCGTGCTGACCGCAGTCAATCTCGGCCATGATGCCGATACGACCGGGGCAGTCGCGGGCCAGATTGCAGGGGCGCGCTACGGTGTCGACAGCATTCCGGCGGACTGGCTGGACGCGCTGGCGCAAAGGCAACGGATCGACGGGATCGCGGGGCGACTGCTGGAAATGGGGTGAGGATGGTGGTTTGAGCCCTTAGCAGCCATTCGATTGTTGCAAGGTTTGGTTCAACCACTCGGTATGCAGAAGGCCATATACCAGCATGTCGCACAGACCTTTGTGGGTTATTTCGTGCTGCCTCAGGCAACCTTCGCATGTGAACCCCAAGCGATCAGCGAGTCGAACCGATGCCAGATTTTCAGCATCAATTTCGAGATAGAGGCGGCGAACCCCCCCCTCCATAAATAGATGATCGACCAATGCAGTCATGCATTCTGTCGCCACACCATGACCCTGCCGACCAGTTGTGGTCACATATCCCAGTTCCAGAACCCCATCATCTCGCCCAGGAGATGCGACATAACGACCTGCGAGGGATCCGTCTAACTTGTCTATGGCGACCCATGTTCGCCCTGGCCATTCACTATCAGTCAGCCAATCGGCCAATTGCTCAACCGACGTAAAATGTGGCTGAGACATGTATCGGCACTGAGCTTCGTCGGAAAACGTGCCGAAGAGCGCTTTAGCATCGGAACGCAAAATCGCCCTCATGTTGAAGCGCTTCGTTTCAAAAGTCGTTGTGGTCAAGCGCTCTGCCAAGTTCCTACCTCCGTCTTGCATTGGCTATCGCGTGGGATAGCTCAATTCTGCGATAGTGGCCACGATCACAAAGCGCGACCGTCCGCTCTGTCCCGCATAGCTGACATAGCCGTCAAGTGTAGCGCGTGTAGCCAGTGTAGGCGCACCGCAGGGCCTCATGCATGAGGGGGAGCCCCATCCTCAGCCCATTGTCCCTGAACTGCCACATATCTCCGGCAAACCGCATTGGCCCTTTTTGTGCTCCATCCCGGCAACCTGCTAATTTTCCGGCATAAATCAAGACAGAGCAGGAGCCGTAACAATGACGAAGACCAAATCCGACGGTGCGACCTGGGCCACGGTGACCCTGGCAATGCCGCAGCTTGTCGAATGGCAGATTGAAGGCGATGCTGCGCCGAAGACGGGCAGCGGCCTGCGCGACTTCGTGGCGGCGCTGGCGAAAGTCGGGGAAGGCACGGACACGGTTCTGCGCGTCAACCTGGTGCTCAGCCTGTGAGTTTACTTATGCGGTGGCTCTGGCCTTCGGGCGTGTATTCATGCGGCGAACCGCCCCAGTGAGAAGAGCGAGCAGCTCTTCTTCACTTGTGTGAGCGTGGATCTCGACCAATTCCACTCCTCCAAGCCGCAAAGCCTCGCGTTTCAGTACATCACGCGCTGCAGCCGTATCACCAACATGATGGCCGCTGCCCTGATACTCGACAGCAAAGCATGGTTCGCCAAAGCCGTCGATCACGAGGAAATCGACGCGCTTGGCGTTGAATGCGCCAAAAGCCATTTTGTCCTGTGTCGTCAGGCCGACTGCGCCTCGTGTGGAAAGAAAGGCCCCCATGCCAACCTCTGCCATCACGCGCGCCCTTGGTGCCTCGGCTTTCAGCGTGCGCTCAATCATCACGAGGATGCGGTAGGCAGATTTGTTGATCGGGCGGCGCGCGGAAATGTTGGTTGCTCTGAGCGCCGACAGTTGTTCTTCGACCGTTACCTTACCGTCAGCGGGCCTCTGACGGTCCTGCCACGAAGCTGGCTGGTCCGAGCGCCTGTTGTATCGGTTATACCCGCCACGGTAGCCGCCCGACTTTCTGAAGCCTCCGGAAAACTTCAGCGCAGCCACAGCACCGATTAGAATAACGATTAGAAAAACTTCCATAAAAGCACCATCTCAAGCTTGATCAGATCAATGGCACAAATGCCAGCTTGGGTTCAACCGGAGGGGGCGCTGAAAACGGGATGGGATTCGCGATGTGACGGGCGGATTTCGGGTGACCAGGTTGCCCACCCTGTCCCGAAATCCGGTGACCGCGCGGTGACCGCGTGACATCTTCTGGGCATTTCCGAAGATGTCCAGAAGCCCGAAGGGGGGGCTCTAAGATACTGTAAAATATATTATAAAACGCTCGGAAACATGGTGGGCGGTGAGGGACTCGAACCCCCGACATCTTCGGTGTAAACGAAGCGCTCTACCAACTGAGCTAACCGCCCGCCTTTGCGGGGGCGTAACGCGGTCGCGGCGCGGGTGCAAGCCTTTCTCGCGGGTATGACTGGCCCGCCCTGCGGTGAATTGCATGACCCGACCGGAAAAACCTTGCTGATGTGCATGGGTGAACAGCCCTCCCGCAGCTTGCCGGGGGTGAAACGGCGCGGGAAGGTGATTACTCTTTGCTCTGAGACCAGGCGGGGCGGAGCCGAAACGCCCCCAACCGCAATTCCGCCAGACCACCGCATCTGACCATCATACCAGACCCAGGAGGCAAGCCATGAGCTGGAACCCCGCCCTCGACCCCTCGATCCCTGTCGGCGATCAGGTCGATTCCATTGCCTCCGTCATCGTGCCGCGCGCACGCGATCTGGGCGGGTTCGAGGTGCGCCGCGCGCTCCCTTCGGTCGAGCGGCAGATGGTCGGACCTTTTATCCCACATTTCCCAAGTAAGGCGCTGATTTCGCTGTCCTGACCATTATATTTCCTATATAAAACATGGTGTTGAAGGCTGCGAGGGGCGCGTTTCATGGATCACCCAGAGGGTGCGGGCTTGCAACGGGCAGATCGGGTGGATTTCGACCCTCGCGTGCGGCTGGAATTTCGCGGCACGCAGCTCAGTTCCGACGGCGGCCTTCTGGTGATGCGCGAGCTTGATGACGCGCTCGGGTTGTCCGATTTGGCGTCAGCGGCGCTGCGCGATACTCGCTCTGGCAAGAACACGGTCCATCGGCTCGACGGCCTGTTCCGGCAATCAGTCTTTGGGCGGCTGGCCGGATACGAGGATGTCAACGACGCCAACCGTCTCGCCTGCGATCCGGTCATGCGCCAAGTTGTCGGCGGCAGAGCGGTCGATGCACAAGCGGCCTCGGCATCGCAGATGGGACGGTTCGAGACCGAGACGCTGGCTCTGGCCGGGAACCGTGCCGCGCTGGCCGACCTGAACGGGCAATGGATCGACCGGTTCCATGACCGTAACGGGCTGAAGTACATCGTTCTGGACATGGACAGCTCGGTCAGCCCGACCCATGGCGACCAGGAAGGGTCTGCCTGGAATGGCCATTTCGACTGTAGCTGCTATCACCCCAACTTTCTGTTCAACCAGTTCGGGATGCTGGAACGCTGCGCCCTGCGCCATGGCAACGTCCACAGCGCCGATGGCTGGCGTGATGTTCTCGACCCCGTCATTGCGCGCTACGCGGAGCGCGACCTTGGTGGCAGGTTCTTCCGGGCCGATGCTGCCTACGCGATCCCGGCGATCTATGAGCGATTGGAAGAAGCGCGGTTCTTCTACGCCATCCGGCTGCCCGCAAACGCGGTCCTCAAGGACAAGATCGCGCATCGGCTAACGCGCCCTGTCGGGCGGCCGTCACTGACCAAGGTCAAGCGGTTCTTCGAGGAATTCGAGTATCAGGCGGCGTCCTGGGACAAGGAACGCCGGGTGATCGCCAAGATCGAATGGCATCCGGGCGAACTGTTCCCGCGTGTCGGCTTCATCGTCACCAACCTGCCGATGGAGCCGGACTGGGTGGTGCGGTTCTACAACCAGCGCGGCACCGCCGAGCAGCACATCAAAGAGGGCAAATACGCCTTTCGCTGGACGCGGCTGTCGTGCCGGAAGTTCCGCGACAATGAGGTGCGGCTGCAACTGCACGCCCTGGCGTACAACCTGGCCACCTTCTTGCGCTGCATCGAGCTGCCCGAGGCCATGGCCGACTGGTCGTTGACCAGCCTGCAACTGAAGCTGATCAAGATCGGGGCACGTGTGGTCCGTCACGCCCGCACCATCACCTTCCAGCTGGCCGAGGTCGCTGTCACCGGCACGATGGTACGCGCCATCCTCGCCGCTATCCGCCGATTGCGAGCGCCACCGCTATGCGCATGATCGCGATCCACGCTCAAACTGAACGAAAGCGGCTGGACAGATCTGTCCGCTGCGCTGAAAAACGCCGCCCCTGGGCAAGGAAACAGCGGCTTCGCGGTCTGATCCGTCCAGATCCAGCAGTCTGCGCGACCGCAGGTGCCGCTTGCGGCAGAAAATCCTTGTCTAGCGCTCGGATACAGGCGATCTTCACCTCAAACGACACGCCACTTGGGGAATGCAGGTTGAAGGAAGACCTGCGATCATACGTGGTGTTGGTCGGTAAGGATGACGCATTTGACCCGACAAGCTTTGGGGTCGCGCTTGACCGTGCTGCCGGGCTTGCACTGCTTCAATCGCTTTATGCGCTTTAGTTTGCGGCCGACAGGCCGGTGGGGAAGCGGCAACTGCCCGCATGGCAGTGCTGAAAGGCACCGGGGTGACATTCATCCATGAGCAGGACGTGGCGGACGACATTGCCGTAGGCTGCCTGATCCGCATGCTTGAAGACTGGATGCCACCCCGATCGGGCTTTAGCCTCTATTGCCCCGGCCGATGCAACTTCTCTGCCGTATTCGCAGCATTCCTTGCTATGGTGAGGAAAACGCGTTTATCTTTTTCGACCAGATGGGGCCGGCCGAATTCCTGACGGGCGAAGGAATCGACGTGCGGCCGCATCCTCATATCGGCCTCGGCACCGTGACCTATCTGCTGAAGGGGCGTCTCCATCACCGCGACAGCCTCGGCACCGATCAATGGATCGAGCCGGGCGCGGTGAACTGGATGATGGCCGGCCATGGTATCACCCATTCCGAGCGCACCGATGGCGAAGCCCGCCGCGCGCCGCTGTCGATGTTCGGGCTTCAGACCTGGCTTGCAGTGCCCAAAGACCGCGAGGATGACCCCGCCGGATTTACCCATGTCGACAAATCGCGCCTGCCCGAGCTGGAGGGCGAGGGCAAACAGGTGCGCCTCATCCTCGGCCATGCCTGGGGGGCGCGGATGGATCTCGATATGCCGTCCGAGGTCTTCTACGCCGATGCGGTGCTGGCGCCCGGCGCCGCGATTCCGCTGCCCGATGACCATGAAGACCGGGGTGTCTATGTGCTGACGGGTGAGGTCATTTCCGGTAGCCAGGTATTCGGGGCGGGCAGGATGCTGGTTTTCCGCCCCGGCGATCAGGTCTCGGTAAAGGCCGGCGATCAGGGCGCTCGGATCATGTTGCTGGGGGGCGCCACCATGGACGGGCCGCGCTACATCTGGTGGAATTTCGTGGCCTCGTCGAAAGACCGGATCGAGGCGGCGAAAGAGGCCTGGCGCGCCGGCGACTGGGCGCATGGCCGTTTCCGGCTGCCGCCGCAGGATGATCACGAATTCATTCCGGCGCCGGAAAAGTGACTTTTGCCGGAAAAAGGCGGGCGGCGGGGCTGATGGTGAAATTTCCTCAATCCGCCGCTTGACGGGGACCCCAGCCCCAGGTATCTAGCCCCCCACGCCCGGTTCGCCGGGAAAGCAAGAGACCAAAAGCGCGGTTGTAGCTCAGTCGGTTAGAGTACCGGCCTGTCACGCCGGGGGTCGCGGGTTCGAGCCCCGTCAACCGCGCCACTTGCTTTCCGGATGCGAACAGGGATGATAGCGCGGTTGTAGCTCAGTCGGTTAGAGTACCGGCCTGTCACGCCGGGGGTCGCGGGTTCGAGCCCCGTCAACCGCGCCATTTTACCCAATATCTGCAAGGACCGGTCCATACCGGGCTGATCTGTGTATTTACACCAGGGATTCTGTGTATTTGCACCAGGGAGAATGTGCTTTCATCCCGGCTCAAACACGCCCGCCAAACACCACCGCCAAATACGCCCGCCGGAGACTTCGCCCCTCAGCACCAGGTGCAAAGACAGCCACGCCAGGCATCAGATCCGGGTGGCAATGACAATATGGGCAGCCGGGCGTCCCACACTAGCCCCCCGCGACGGCAATCCTGGGCCACCGCTCTGCCTTCATCCCGTCCGTGACGCAAGAGGAGGCCCCGGTGACGCTCAGGGCCTTCCTGCACCAGCGACGGCGCTGGATAGCCGGGCACATCATCACTGCCATCGTCCACCTGCGGAACCCGGTCCAGACATGGCTGGAGATAGGCCCGGCGGGCTCCCTAGCCCTGCTTGCCCTTCTCAAGCGAGAGAAGGGCATTGACGTTGATCACCTGAACGCCGCCGATGCGTGGATGGATTATTGGGAGGCGACTGTGCTTTTCGTCTTCTCCAGTGGCGAGCAGGCAGAGGAGGCGTTGAAGGCTCAGAAACTGCGCGATGAACTGGTGGCCGCGATCAACGCAATGGGCGGGGTGCGCGTCAGCCATACCGATCTGGCGAACAAGGTGACGAACAAGTATCAGCGGAAGAACCTGAACGCGAAGCAGGTCAAGGAGGCAGTTGAGGCGCTGCAACGAGAGTCGCCGCCCCGTATCCATTCTGAAACGATTACCACAAACGGCCGATCCGCCACCTATTACACGCTGATCGACCTGTTTGATGCTTCAGATGAATGACAAAAGGGATTAAGGGGGAATAAGGGGCATAACCCCTATAGCTAAGTCATTGTAATATAGCTTTTCCCCCTTAATACCTTTTTTACCTTTCCTACCTTCCTGCTGCTACCTGCACACAGACTAGCCGGGATGGGGGAAAAGGGGTTAAGGGAGAAAATGGGATCGCTCCAAAAGGTCGAACGTCTTATTCTTATTCATAAACGGGCCCGTCGCAATCGGCTGGAATTGCATGGATCAGAGCCGCAGTATAGCAGTCAAGTAAGACTATCATAAGCGCTAGGTCATGTTGACAAATGGCGAAGCCATAGCCTGATGCAGGCAACGTCTACGAAGCCGAGGAAACTGTCTGCGGTTTTGTCGTAGCGGGTTGCCAACCGACGGCTGTTTTTCAGCTTGTTGAAGCAGCGCTCGACCATGTTGCGCAGGGTGTAGATGGTCATGTCGACCCC
>NZ_QNHG01000001.1:1128655-1383963 GCF_003290025.1 Pseudogemmobacter bohemicus | reverse complement strand
TCAAAGCAGCCGCTGCACGGGATGTGAAAAAGCCCCCGGACGGTGTCGTCCGGGGGCTTTTTTCTCACTCCATCGCTTCCAGTTCGTCGATAAAGCCTGCGATCATCGACAGGCCCTTGTCCCAGAATTTCGGATCCGAGGCGTCCAGCCCGAAGGGGGCCAACAGCTCTTTGTGATGCTTCGAGCCGCCGGCTTTCAGCATGTCGAAATACTTGTCCTGGAAGCCCGGCAGCCCATCGGCATAGACCGCATAAAGCGCGTTCACCAGCCCGTCGCCGAAAGCATAGGCGTAGACATAGAAGGGCGAGTGGATGAAATGCGGGATATAGGCCCAGAAGGTCTGGTAGCCATCCATAAAGTCAAACACCGGCCCGAGGCTCTCGGCCTGGACCGACATCCAGAGCGCATTGATATCATCGGGGGTCAGTTCTCCTTCCTGACGCGCGGCGTGCAGCTTGCATTCGAAATCGTAAAACGCGATCTGGCGCACGACCGTGTTGATCATATCCTCGACCTTGCCGGCCAGCAGCACTTTGCGCTCGGCGGGGGTCTTTGCCTCATCCAGCAGCTTGCGGAAGGTCAGCATCTCGCCAAACACGCTTGCGGTTTCCGCCAGCGTCAGCGGCGTCGAGGACAATAGCTCCCCCTGGCCCGCCGCGAGAACCTGGTGGACGCCGTGCCCCAGCTCATGCGCCAGCGTCATCACATCGCGCGGTTTGCCCAGATAGTTCAGCATCACATAGGGGTGGACTGTGGTGACGGTCGGATGCGCAAAAGCGCCGGGCGCCTTGCCGGGCTTCACGCCCGCATCAATCCAGCCTTTGGTGAAGAAGGGCTTCGCGAGATCGGCCATACGCGGGTCAAAGGCGGCATAGGCCTCGGTCACCTGACGCTCGGCCGTTGCCCAGTCGATGGTTTTCGGGGCCTCGACCGGCAGCGGCGCGTTGCGGTCCCAGACCTGAAGGCGCTCAAGCCCCATCCATTTCGCCTTCAGCGCATAATAGCGGTGCGAGAGTTTCGGATAGGCGGCGACGACGGCGTTCCTCAGCGCCTCGACCACTTCGGGTTCGACATGGTTCGAGAGGTGCCGGCCGGTCTGCGGCGTCGGCATCTTGCGCCAGCGATCCTCGATTTCTTTTTCTTTGGCCAGCGTATTGGTGATGCGGGCAAAGAGTTTGACGTTTTTGTCAAACACCACGGCCAGTGCCTGCGCCGCCGCCTCGCGTTTGGCGCGGTCGGTATCCGTGAGCAGGTTCAGCGTCGCCTCAAGGTTCAGCTCTTCCTCTTCGCCTGCAACCGTGAACATCAGCCCGGCGGTGGTTTCGTCAAACAGCTTGTTCCAGGCCGAGGCACCGACCACCGACTGGTCATGGAGGAACTTCTCCATCTCATCGGAAAGCTGGTGCGGCCGCATCGCGCGCATCCGCTCGAATACCGGCTTGTAGCGGGCGAGACCGGTATCGGTGGCCAGCAGGCCGTCGAGATGCGCATCTTCCAGCCGGTTGAATTCAAGGCTGAAGAAGACCAGCGCCGTTGTTGCCCCGGTCACCGCATCCTGGGCGTCCGACATGAATTTCGCGCGCTCAGAATCCATGGTGTTCTGGTAATAGCGCAGCCCGGCATAGGACATCAGCCGCCCGGCGGTGACATCAATCGCCTCGTAATCCTGAACGCATTTCAACAGCGACGCAGCATCGAGTCCCGCCAGCTTGCCCTCATATCGCGCCGCAAAATCGGCGCAGGCTTTGGCCAGCCAGTCCATATCGCGGGCGAATTCGGGCGCATCGGGGGCCGGGTAGAGATCCGTCAGATCCCATTCCGGCAGATTGCCGAAAGCCTTGCCAGAGGCATTTGCCCCGGTGCTGGTATCGAAAACAGGGCGGGGAAGGGTGCGGATCATCGGAAATACCTGTGCTGCTCTGCCCGGAAGGGCCTTACCCCATCTAGGCGCGAGGGGGGGCGGGCCGCAAGGGTGGGCGGATCACAAGCCCGGATGCTATGACCGCAGAAGGCAGGAATTCAGCGGTGCAGAAAAATTCAGGGGCGCAGAAATCCGGGATGCAGAAATCAGGGGCACAGAAATCCGGGGCACATAAATCAGGGGCGCAGAAAGCTGTCGAAGGTGCCGGTGATATTCGCGAGCGGCACCATGCCTGAGAGGCCATCAAGGCGCTCGAACCGGCTGTCCCAGGAATTGTCGCGATTGTCGCCAAGGACGAAAACAGAGCCTTCGGGCACGTCATAGACGTCAGAATTATCCGGCAGCCCGTCGCTGTCGCGCAGGTTGAGCACCTGGTATTCCTGCCCATCGGGCAGTGTCTCGGTCAGCCGGGTGGTGATGCAGTTATCGCCCTCGACCGTGCCACAGGGCTGGCTTTGCGCGGTGGCACTGTCGCGGGGAAGGATATAATCCGGTGCCGGCACCTGCGGCACGTCGGTGCCGTTCAGCCAGACGCGACCGGCCTTCATCTGCACCTGATCACCGGGCAATCCGATCAGCCGGGCAATATAAACCTCTCCGGTCGCCGGGCTGAGATAAGAGATCACCGCCCCCCTGGCCGGCGGCCCGGCGCTGTAGCGTGACATCTGCATTATGAAGCAGCTTCCGACGGGAAGCGTCGGCTCCATCGAGGCCGAGGGCATTGTGAAATGCCTGAAACTGCCGGTGATGCATTTCACACAGATGCAAAGCGCATTGGCCGGGGAGGCGGTCAGCGTCAGGGCGACGGCAAGCGGTGAGAGGGCGCGCAACATGCCAGGATGTTTGCAGAGATTGCGGGCGCGCTCAATCCGCTTCCTGCGGCAGGGGCGAAGGGGCCTGTCAGGGGCCTGTCAGGGGTCTGTCCGGCTCCTTGCCGGTGGAACCACCGCACTGCCCGGGCGTTATGCATAGTGATGCCTGTTTTTTGGGCGGTTGCATCTGTCGCAGTCAGAAATTCGCGAGAAGAGGTCTTTACGATGCCCGATCCGCGCGCTTGACTGCACAGACCATTAAGCGAGTGGAGCCAGAAATGGGCGTATTCTTCGACGAGATGAACGGATCCGGTGACAGGTCTGGTGGGGGCACCCGCGCCCCCTATGCGAGGCTCGAAGAATGGCTGGCCACAATGCCAAAGGAACTGCGCAGCCTGAAACAGGCCGAGGCCGAGGCGCTGTTCCGCCGCATCGGCATCACGTTCGCGGTTTACGGTGAGGGCGGCGACCCGGACCGGCTGATCCCGTTTGACATGTTCCCGCGCGTGTTCTCGGGCGCCGAATGGGCGCGGCTGGACCGGGGCGTCAAACAGCGCGCGAAAGCGCTGAACATGTTCCTCGTGGATGTTTACGGCCGGGGTGAGATCATCCGGGCGGGCCGGGTGCCTGCGAACCTCGTCTATCAGAACGAGGCCTATGAAAAGGCGGCTGTTGGCTTCGTGCCCCCGAAAGGCGTCTATTCCCATATCGTCGGCATCGACCTTGTCCGCACCGGCCCGGAAGAGTTCTTCGTCCTGGAGGACAATTGCCGCACGCCTTCCGGCGTCTCTTACATGCTGGAAAACCGCGAGATTATGATGCGGATGTTCCCGGGGCTCTTCCGCGAGAACCGAATAGAACCGATTGATTCCTATGCGGAAATCCTGCGCCGGACCCTGGCCTCTGTTGCGCCGGCAAAGTGTAAGGGCGACCCCAAGGTGGTGATCCTGACGCCGGGCCATTTCAATTCGGCCTATTATGAACATTCCTTCCTTGCCGATCTGATGGGGGTCGAACTGGTCGAGGGCCAGGATCTCTTTGTCGATGGTGAATTCGTTTATGCCCGCACCACCGAAGGGCCCAAACGCGTCGATGTGATCTACCGCCGGATTGATGACGCCTTCCTCGATCCGCTGTGCTTCCGCCCGGATTCGATGCTGGGCGTGCCGGGGCTGATGGATGTCTACCGCTCGGGCGGCGTGTCGATCTGTTCGGCGCCCGGCGCCGGTGTTGCCGATGACAAGGCGATCTATACCTATGTGCCGGATATGATCCGCTTTTACCTCGGTGAAGAGCCGATTCTGAAAAACGTCCCCACCTGGAAATGCGCCGAGCGCGACGATCTGAAATATGTGCTCGACAACCTGGGTGAGCTGGTCGTGAAAGAGGTGCATGGCTCGGGCGGTTACGGGATGCTGGTCGGCCCCAAGGCGACAAAGGCCGAGATCGAGGCCTTCCGCGCCCAGCTGGTCGCCGATCCGTCGAATTACATCGCCCAGCCGACCCTGGCCCTATCCACCGTGCCCACCTTTGTCGACGAGGGCGTCGCGCCGCGCCATGTCGACCTCAGGCCCTATTGCCTGGTGGGAGAGCGGATCGAGCTGGTCAAGGGCGGCCTTACCCGGGTGGCTTTGCGCGAAGGCAGTCTTGTCGTCAACTCGTCCCAGGGTGGCGGCGTCAAGGACACCTGGGTTTTGGCGGAGTAACCGGACATGCTTTCAAGAACCGCCAACAACCTTTACTGGATCGCCCGCTATATGGAGCGCGCCGATACCGTCGCGCGGCTGCTGGATGTGGGCAGCCGGATCTCGCTGATCCCCTCGGAACATGGCTATCGCAGCGAATGGGACAGCCTGCTGCAAGCCTCGGGCATGGCCGAGGGTTTTACCGCCAAATATGGCGACCCGGTGCAGCGCAATCTGGAGAGCTGGCTGTTTTTCGACCGCGACAATCCGTCCTCGGTCGCAAGCTGCCTGACGGCGGCGCGGGAAAATGCCCGCATCGTGCGCACCGCAATGACCGCCCAGGTCTGGGATGCGCTGAATATGGCCTTTCAGGAGTTGCGGCAGCTGGAACGGCAGGAGCGGTCTTCGCTGGATCAGTCGACCCTGACCGATTGGGTGACGCGGCAATCGGCGCTGGTGCGCGGCGCGATTGATGCAAACCTCTTGCGCGATGACGGCTATAACTTTTTGAATCTGGGCTATTATCTGGAACGGGCCGACAATACGGCGCGCCTTCTGGATGTGAAATATTACGTCCTGCTGCCCCGGTTGGATTTCGTGGGATCCGGGCTCGATAATTATCAATGGTCGACGCTTTTGCGTGCGATGGGGGCACAGCGCGCATTCCACTGGGCTTATGGCGGCGAGATCACCGCCGGCAAGATCGCCGATTTCCTGATCCTGAACCGGCAATCCCCCCGCGCGCTGATCACCTGTATCGCCGGGGCCGAGAACCATCTGTCGCGCCTTGCCAAGACCTATGGCAAAGCGGGCGCGGCCCAGGACAGCGTGCGCGCCATGCTGACCGAGCTGGAATCCGAGACGGTCGAGCGCATTTTTGATGAGGGCTTGCACGAATATCTCTCGCGCTTCATTGGGTCTGTGGCGGGCCTGGGGACCGTCATCCATGAGGTCTATCTGGGCGGAGAAATCAGCTGATGCGCCTGAGCGTCGATCATGTCACCCGCTACAGCTATGAACGCCCGGTCCGGGGGCTGGTGCAAAGCCACCGGCTGACGCCCTCGCTGTTTCAGGGCCAGAAGGTGATCTCCTGGGAGATCACCGTCGAGGGCGGCGAGGGGCAGGGCGGTGGCGCGCTCGCGGTCAGAGGCGCCGATTTTACGGATGGCGCCGGCGACCGCATCCAGGGCTGGAGCCTTGCCGGGCCGCTGAGCGAAGTGGCGGTGACCGTGCGCGGCACGGTTGAAACCACCGACACTGCCGGCATGCTGAAAGGCTATCGCGAAGCGATCAATCCCTGCGCCTATAAGCTGGAAACCGCGATGACCGCCGGATCGGCGGCGCTTGCGGCGCTGGCCGAGGCTGTTTCCGATGCCGATGGTCCGCTTGCGCTGGCGCATGGGCTTTCGGCGGCGGTGGCGGCGGCGATTGCTTACAGGCCGGGGGTGACCCAGGCCCATACTTCGGCATCCGAGGCGCTGGCTCTGGGCGAGGGGGTCTGTCAGGACCATGCGCATGCGCTGATCGCGCTGGCGCGGCTGCGCGACCTGCCGGCGCGCTATGTCTCGGGCTATCTTTTTGCCGATGCGTCAGGCGCCGCGCATGAGGCCGCGCATGCCTGGGCCGAGATCCATGTGCCGGGCCTGGGCTGGATCGGCTTTGACCCGGCCAATGCCTGTTGCCCCGATGAGCGCTATATCCGCCTCGCCTCGGGCCTTGACGCGCGTGACGCCGCGCCCATCCGGGGCGTGGCCCGCGGCGGTCAGGCGGGTGAGGAAGCCATGGATGTCGCTGTTGCGGTCCTCTCTTCCGCTCAGTAATATCCTGTCGGTGAATAAGTTTTCCGGTGAGAAATGACCTACTGCGTCGGCCTTCTGCTCAATCAGGGTATGGTATGCCTGTCCGATACCCGCACCAATGCGGGGCTCGACAATATTTCCACCTATCGCAAGATGTTCACCTTTGAAGCCCCGGACGAGCGGGTGATCGTGATTATGACTGCCGGCTCGCTTTCCATTACGCAAACCACCATCGCGCGGCTGCATGAGGCGATGGATGAACCCGACGCCACGCCGGAAACCTCGATCATGCTGGCGCCGACCATGCTGAAAGTGGCGCAGATGGTCGGGAATACCCTTGCGAGCGTGCGCCGCGAGATCGACGAGAAACTGTCGATGAGCCAGGGCGCCTCGGCCTCGATGATCGTCGCGGGGCAGCGGAAGGGCGGCGGCATGCGCATGTTCCTGATCTATCCCGAGGGGAACTTCATCGAGGCGACCGATGACACGCCCTTCCTCCAGATCGGAGAGCATAAATACGGCAAGCCGATCCTTGACCGGGTGGTGCGGCCCGAGACCGGGCTGCAGGACGCGCAGAAGGCGGTGCTGTTGTCGATGGATTCGACCCTGCGTTCGAATCTCTCGGTGGGGATGCCGCTGGATCTGGCGGTGATAGAGCGCGACGCGCTGAAGGTCTCGTCCCGGCGGCGGATCGAGGCGGGGGATGAGGGCTTCCGCGCCATGAGTGACGCCTGGTCCAATGCGCTGCGCGACGGCTTTACCCGGATCGAAATCTGAACAGGCGGGCTGACGTAGCGGAAAATCGCCGCGCTTTTGCGCAAACATTGTTTCCGGGGCTTCACATGCCCGTTTCAGATGCCTAGTTTTCAGGAAACAGCAGGAGAAGCGACTCATGCCCAGGCTCGTCCGCCTCTACATCCAGTCCGTCGCGATCGGATTCGGATTGTCCGCCGGTTTCGTGGCAGCGCTGCTCTGGAGCGATGTGGCTGCCGTCGGTACGCTGGTCAGCGGGGCAGGGGCGATGGGCTGGGTGGCGGTGGCCATGCTGGTGGTGTTCTTCGGCATCCTGTTTTCGGGCGTGCAATTCGGGATCCGCATTATGATGATGGCCGAAAACGACACGCCGCCGCGCGGCGGGCTGCGCCAGCAGATGATGCCGGTTCCGGTGCGGGTGAGCAGAGAAAAGCGGCAGCCGCGCCGCTGATCCTTGCGGACAATCTTACCCCGACACTCTAGATCAGACCCGCCGCGCTTTGCCCGGCGGGTTTTTTCCTGTGCGACATTCGGGGAATAGGGCGGCGTGTGATAAGGTGGCGGGCCCGCAGCGGCCGTGGGTGGTCTCGATATCCCGAGAGCCAGAGGTCTCAGGTGGGAACCAGGTATCCGGACCAGGATCCGGGCAGAGCCAGCCCCCATTCATATGCTTATCGGCCACTGGGTTATGGACCCCTCACGCGAAGAGCAGCACCCGCCGCCCTCATATCTAGGGCCGGCCCCTGATCCGCACAAGAGCGCAGCGTGCAGGCGCGGCCATCATGGGGGCATTTCGGGGTATCTGGACAAATGTTTATGATTTGTTCATGGTTGGCGGATGGATATCCCGATGCACGCTTTGCCTTTCTCGGACCCTTGTGAAACCGTACCGCCCCAGGCGGGCCAGCGCATCGCGCGGGGAGTGGCGCGGCTGATGTGCAGCCATGGTTTCGCGCCGGTGCTGGAAATGCCGCTGGCTGGTAAGCTGCGCGCCGATGTGATGGCGATCGGGCCGAAGGGCGAGGTCTGGATCGTCGAATGCAAATCCTGCCGCGCGGATTTTCGCGCCGACCGCAAATGGCAGGGCTATATCGGCTATTGTGATCGGTTCTTCTGGGCGGTGGGGCCGGATTTCCCGCAAGAAATCCTGCCTGAAGGCTGCGGGTTGATCCTCGCCGATGCTTTCGGGGGCGAGATCATGCAGATGGCCTCCGAGACACCGCTTGCGGCAGCAAGGCGTAAGGTCGTCTGTCGCGATTTCGCCCGCCATGCAGCCTTGCGCCTGCTGGCCCTGCGCGATCCGTCGCCCTGAGGCGCCACGCAAATTTCTTGCAAGAAATTTGTCCGGATTTTTGAAAAATCCGGGCCCCTGGCGGGCGGGGGTCAGAACAGGCCCAGCTGGTCACCTCTGGCAAACGGCACCCGGAACAGGTCGCAGCGGAGCGCCGGTTGCGGCTGGTCCAGCCCCAGCTTTGCCGATGCGCGTCGGAAGCGGTCGGCGATCAGCCGCGACCACAGGCCTTCGCCGCGCATCCTTTTGCCGAAAGTCGCGTCATAGTCCTTGCCGCCCTGCATCTCACGCACCCGGTTCATAACCTTTGTCGCCCGCCCTGGCTCTGCCCGCTCCAGCCAGTCGCGAAACAGCCCCGCCACCTCTTGCGGAAGCCGCAGTGAAATCCAGCTGGCACTGGTGGCCCCGGCCTCCTGCGCCGCCTCAAGCAGCGGTTCAATCTCGTGATCGGTCAGGCCCGGGATCACCGGTGCCAGCATCAGCCGCACGGGGATGCCCGCCTCGCTCAGCCGCCGGATGATCTGCAACCGTCGCGCCGGCGCCGGCGCCCTGGGCTCCATCCGTCGCGCAAGGCCCTGATCCAGAGTGGTAATCGAGATGCCCACCCGGGCGATCCCCAAGGCCGCCATCGGTGCCAGCAGGTCGATGTCACGCTCGATCAGGGTGCCGCGTGTGGTGATTGCCAGCGGGTGCTGAAAGGCTGCCAGCACCTCCACCACCTCGCGGGTGACCCGGTATCGCACCTCTGCCGGTTGCCAGGGATCGCTGTTCGTCCCGAGTGCAATTGGCGCCACCTTATAGGATTTCGCCCGCAGCTCACGGTCCAGCTGCTGGCCGATTCCGGGTTTCGCAAAGAGCTTCGTCTCGAAATCCAGCCCCGGAGAGAGGTTCAGATAGGCATGGGTCGGCCGCGCGAAACAATAGATACAGCCATGCTCGCAGCCCCGCCACGGGTTCACCGAGCGGTCAAACGGCAGATCGGGAGAGTTGTTGCGGCTGAGGGCGGATTTTGCGGGTTCCAGACTGATTTCGGTGCGCAAAAGCGCATCCTCTTCGGGAAGGTCCCAGCCGTCATCCACGGCCTCGCGGCGATGCGGCTCATAGCGCCCGGTCTCGTTCTGGCCGGCGCCGCGCGCCCTTGCGCGCTGACCCGGCATCAGCCCGGGCAAAGGCGGCGTCGGGGGGCTGGGTGTCGGGGGGCCGGGCGTCGTGGGGCTGGACGGATGGGCGGCTGGCACGGTGGGATCCCTCGGAAGTAATGAGAACAAAAATAGAACAAATACCGGCGAAGGAAAGGGGGATTCGCACCGAAGTCGGCTTTCTCTTCGCGCATGTCGCAAACATCTGAGTGGCGGTGTCGCTTTCGGCCCATTGAGGGAGAAAGAACTCTCTCCGCTGGAGCGCCCCATGGCCGATGACGACGAAATCATCCTCTCGGAACTTCCCGATGACGAGCTGGTCCTGCAAATGCATGACGACCTCTATGACGGTCTGAAGGACGAGATCGAAGAGGGGACGCGCATCCTGCTGGATCGCGGCTGGACGCCCTATGATGTGCTGACCCAGGCGCTGGTTGCCGGCATGAAGATCGTCGGCGACGATTTCCGCGACGGGATCCTGTTCGTTCCGGAAGTGCTCTTGTCGGCCAATGCGATGAAAACGGGGATGACCATTCTCAAGCCGTTGCTGGCGGAAACCGGCGCGCCGCGCATGGGCAAGATGGTTATCGGCACGGTCAAGGGCGACATCCACGATATCGGCAAGAACCTTGTCGCGATGATGATGGAAGGCGCCGGGTTCGAGGTTCTGGATCTGGGGATCAACAATTCGGTCGAGAAATATCTCGACGCGCTGGCGGCCGAGCAACCTGATATCCTTGGCATGTCGGCGCTGCTGACCACCACCATGCCCTATATGAAAGTGGTGATCGACACGCTGAAGGAAAAAGGCATGCGCGAGGATTATATCGTCCTCGTAGGTGGTGCGCCGCTGAATGAGGAATTCGGCAAGGCGATCGGGGCCGACGCCTATTGCCGCGATGCGGCGGTGGCGGTCGAGACCGCGAAACAGCTGGTCGCGCGTCGCCACAACCAGCTGAATGCCTGATTTCTCATAATATTCAGGCAGGCCCCGGCGGGTTCCGGGGCCTGTTTTTCTTTCGGGCTTGCATGGGGGGCGCTGCGGCCCCAAGTTTAAAGGGTGGAGGGTTGTGGATATGCCTTTGACGTCCTTTCTCGGGCTGATTGCCCTGGTGATCCTTGCCGCCGGTCTGACCCTGCTTGTTGCGCTGAACCTCGGTGTGCCGGTTTCGGTGATTGCGATTCTCGCCATGCTGGGCAGCCTTGCGCTCGGCATGAAGCAGTGGCGCTGAACCGGGCCTGACGATGACGGGCCCGGCGATATCAGTGCCGGCAATGCCCCCGGCGGTTCCGGACGATGATGTCCTGACCAGTCGAGGCATGGGCAGCGGCGTGGCAGGCTCTGGCACCGGACGGATCCTGCTGATCGCCTGCGGGGCGCTTGCGCGCGAGATCCTTGATCTGAAACGCGCGAATGGCTGGGATCATCTCGACCTGCAATGTCTGCCGGCGAATCTGCATCTCTGGCCCGACCGGATTACCGAGGCGGTCGAGGTGGCTGTGAAGGCGCATCGCGAGGAGTATAGCCAGATCTTCGTGGTTTATGCCGATTGCGGCACAGGCGGGTTGTTGGCTGCGCGCTGCGCCGAGCTGGGTGTCGAGATGGTGGCCGGCCCGCATTGCTATTCGTTTTTCGAAGGCAATGAGGCTTTTGCGGCGCGGTCCGAAGAGGAATTCACTGCTTTTTACCTGACCGATTTCCTGGTGCGGCAATTCGATGCCTTTGTGTGGAAGCCGATGGGCCTCGACCGGCATCCGGAGCTGCGCGACATGATCTTCGGCAATTATGAGAAACTGGTCTATCAGGCGCAGACCGATGACCCGGCGCTGGATGCGAAGGCGCAGGATTGCGCGGCGCGGCTGGGGCTGGCGTATGAGCGCCGCTTTACCGGTTATGGCGATCTGGCCGGTGCACTTGCCCGACTGGGGTGAGGGGCGGTGGTTTCGGATGCCTCCGGCGGGAGTATTTCCATCAAGAGGAAATCACTGCGCGAAATCGGTAATGACGGCGACGCCGGGCGCGGTGGGGCCGTCGAAGGCGGCGAGTTCAGCCGAGGCGTCACTGAGCGCAACCTGGCGGGCGACGATGGGAGTGACATCGAGGCGCCCGGTCCCGATCAGCGAAAGCAGCGACGGATAGCGCCAGGATGGCATCCCGCGCGAGCCATAGACCGCGAGCTGGCGCATATAGATCGTGTTGACGTCAAGCTGCATCTGCGCATGGCGCCCGGTGGGCAGGCCGATCTGCACATGGCGGCCCAGCGGGCGCAGCGAGCGAAGCGAGGCATTGGTGGTGGCCTCGATCCCGAGCGCCTCGACGCTGACATGGGCGCCGCCGCTGGTGAGCGCGCGGATCTCTTCCGCGACATCGGCCTGGCTGGCATCGAAGGCGGCCTCGGCGCCGAGCGCGCGGGCATGATCGAGCTTTTCCGGCACGATATCGGTGACGATGACACGCGCACCAAGGGCGAGACCGATCAGCAGGCAGGAAAGGCCGATGCCGCCGGTGCCATGAATGGCCAGCCACTCTCCGGCCTGGAGGCCCGCGCGACCGGTCAGGGCGTGGAAGGCGGTGGTGACGCGGCAGCCAAGCCCGGCCGCGAGATGGGGCGACAGGCTGTCTGGCAGCCGGGTGAGATTATGGGCATGCGGGGCCGAGACATATTCGGCATAGGCGCCGGGACTGCCGAAACCCGGGACATATTGGCTCTGGCAGGTGGTGGATTGTCCGGAGCGGCATTCCGGGCAACTGCCGCAAGAGAGGATGAAGGGAGCGATCAGCCGGTCACCCGGTTTCCACTGCGCCTGCGGTCCGGCTTCGACCACTTCGCCGCAATATTCATGGCCTGGAATATCGCCCGGCTTCACCTTTGGGTGCTCTCCCACCCAGCCATGCCAGTCCGAGCGGCAGATGCCGCAGGCGAGGAGACGCAGCACAACCCCGTCCGGGGCGCAGACCGGGTCCGGCACGGTTTCTATGGCAAGCGGGCTGCGATACTGGCGGATGAGCGCGGCGCGCATGGTCAGGCCCCGGTGTTGCGGAAGTGGTTCAGACAATAGACGCGGATCGCCGAAGCAAGGCCCTCGCCGGGTCGACGTATTGCGTCGATTTCGGATGCCAGAGCATTGACCGGGCGTTGTTTCGCGCGGGCGATTTCTGCGAAAGCCTGCCAGAATTCCGGCTCCAGCGTCACGCTGGTGCGGTGGCCGCGTAAAGTGAGAGAGTGTTTTTCCGGACCTGGCATTGCCTGCCCAGGCTAGCAAGGCCAAGGCAGGGGCACCAGCCGGAGTTTTGAAAACTCCGGCACGATTTCTTGCAAGAAATCGTTTCAGGCGATGCGGCGGATCGGTTCGCGGTTGCAAAAGATCACGAACTGGCCGGCATTCTCGACCACCGGAAAGCCGCGCCGGCGCATTTCGGCGAGAAACCAGGCGCGACCGGCAAAGCGGTCTATGTCGCGGATCTTGCGGCGGATGACGCTGCCGCTGCGTGCGGACTGTGAGGAAAAGAGGTGCAGCATCCAGCTCTCGCGGCTGAAATGGTCCTGAATGTCCGACATGGCGAGCCTCCTGACCGAGGCTGCGCAGATCAGGGTTAAGCTGTGGTTAATCAGGATCCTTTGCACCGGAAGGGCTATCCTCCCGCCTGTGCTGCTCGAGGGCACGGGCGGATTTCTCCGTCCGTGCCTTGTCAGAATCGCGCCCGGCCTTGCTGCGGCCGAATTTCACGGCATTGGCGTCAGCCTGGGCCCGCTTTTCTGCGCGGGCCCGGTCCTTGCGGAACCGGTTCAGGTTGACGGGATCCGCCATCAGCCTTTCGGGCCGATCATGTCTTCGGGCCGCACGATGCGATCGAAGGTCTCGCCATCGACGAAACCGAGCGCAATCGCCTCTTCACGCAGCGTCGTGCCGTTCTTATGCGCGGTCTTGGCCACTTTGGTCGCGTTGTCATAGCCAATGGTCGGCGCCAGCGCCGTTACCAGCATCAGCGATTCCTTCATCAGCTTTTCGATCCGCGCGGTATTGGCCTGGGTTCCGACCACCATATTATCGGTGAAGGAAGATGCCGCATCCCCCAGCAGCTGGATGGATTGCAGCACATTATAGCTCATCATCGGATTATAGACGTTGAGCTCGAAATGCCCCTGGCTGCCGGCGAAAGTCACCGCCGCATCATTGCCCATCACATGGGCGCAAACCATGGTCAGCGCCTCGGCCTGGGTCGGATTGACCTTGCCCGGCATGATCGACGATCCCGGTTCATTCTCGGGCAGGATCAGCTCTCCGAGACCCGAACGCGGGCCGGACCCCAGCAGTCGCAGGTCGCTTGCGATCTTGTAAAGGGACGCCGCCACCGTTTTCAGCGCGCCCGAGAAGAAGACCATCGCATCATGCGCGGCCAGAGCCTCGAACTTGTTCGGCGCGGTGACGAAGGGCAGGGCGGTGATCTTCGCGATCTCGGCAGCGACCGCCACGTCATAGCCCTTGCGGGTGTTCAGTCCGGTGCCGACAGCGGTGCCGCCCTGCGCCAGTTCATAGATATGCGGCAGCGCAAGCTTCACCCGCTCGATGCCGCGATCAACCTGCGTCGCATAGCCCGAGAACTCCTGGCCCAGGGTCAGCGGCGTCGCATCCTGGGTATGGGTGCGACCGATCTTGATGATATCCCTGAACTCGGCCGATTTCGCCCAGAGCGCTTTCGCGAGCTTTTCCAGCCCCGGCAGCAGCACATCGCGCGTATGCATGCCGATGGCGACATGCATCGCGGTCGGGAACGTGTCGTTCGACGACTGCCCCATATTCACATGGTCATTGGGGTGAACCGGCTTTTTCGAGCCCTTCGCGCCGCCGAGGATCTCGATGGCGCGATTCGAGATCACCTCATTCGCGTTCATATTCGACTGGGTGCCAGACCCGGTCTGCCAGACCACCAGCGGGAAATTGTCGTCGAACCTGCCGTCGATCACTTCCTGCGCGGCCTCGGTGATCGCGCCGACCAGATCGGCGGAGAGATCGCCCTGGGCCGCGTTGACCGTCGCCGCCGCCTTCTTGATCACGCCAAGCGCGCGGATGATCGGGACGGGCTGACGCTCCCAGCCGATCGGGAAATTGATGATCGAGCGCTGTGTCTGCGCACCCCAGTATTTGTCGGCGGGGACTTCCAGCGGGCCAAAGCTGTCGGTCTCGGTACGGGTCTCATTACGGGTCGCAGTCATGCGTGCCTCCTGCAAGTTCTCGCGCCATGCTGTAGCGCAGCAAGGCAACGGAAATCAATCGGTATGCCATTGTATGCTGATGGCTTGCCGCAAATCCGGACCCGAATTGTGGTTCAGAACTGTGGACCTGAACGGCGGGCCAGAACGGCGGGCCAGAACGGCGGGACAGAATCAAAAAGGCACCCTTGCGGGTGCCCTGTTCGACCGGACTGGTCGGGAAACCGGACTTGACGCCCGGTTGCAGGCTCTTTCTCAGGCGCCCCAGCTGCGGACAGCGCCGCTATCCATATGGACAAAGTTTGAACGGGAGTAGCGGCCAACGCCACCAGCGGCACAGGCCACAGCGGCACGCGCCATCTGGTTGACCGAGCGCGACTTCAGCCGCAGATCGGCAGCCTGGCCCACGATATGCAGGGAGTTCTTTGCGACGCCGCCCGATTTAGAGCGCAGCATTGTATTGGTCTTTTGGCTGCGGAACCCGGAGAGGAGCATATAGGATTCGCTGACATCCATCAGACGATGCGCAGCCGCCATGATATCCACATTGCGCGGATCCATCTGCTTGGTGTCGCCGGTGCGCCAGTCGCGCATGAAGTGATTGATTTCCTTCATCACTTCCGGAATGTACTTGCCTTCGATCCAGTAGATCGTGTCGATGCTTTCGCCGGTGCGGCCGGAATACATCCGGATGCGGCGGATATCGCCTGCACCCCTCAGCACACCGAAAGCATTGGAGTAGGTCGGTGCGGCGACGATTGCCGTTGCCGCGAACACGCCCAACAGCCCGCGACGCGAGATAAGGTTTGATGTGTTTTCAGTCATAGCCTGTCCCGTTTTTCGTCTGTCGACTGCCTGATCGGCAGCTTCTCCTGCGCGTTCATTTCCGAAAGGCGCAACACTTTGCGTCCTGCCGGATGCCTCGTCTGTATGGCATAACATGATTCGAAGCCCAAGCGAAGATTGCCTCTGGTTCCCTATTCAATCGGCAATAAGCAAAAAATCGCTGAACATTCGGCCGGAACCTGGCGTTGCATCGCTGCAACTGTGGTCGGAAAACGGCCCCGAGCCGGCATGGTGGCCACATTATGGCGGCCACCGGATGGGAATGTGAATGGACACCGGGTCCAAATCGCTGAATCTGTCGGAAGCCAAAGCTTTCTGCGCGTTTAAGAGGTTTAAGATGCCGAATTCCGTCCCGAATCCTGTCCGGAAAGCGCGGATGCGGGGCCTGCTTTCCCCGGTCATTTCCGGTCTTGCGCTGGCAGCGGTGCTTTGGGGGGCGGCACCGCCTGCGGCGGCAAAATCCACGGCATTTTCGCAATCCCTCGCAGTGGCGGCCTCGGGCGATGAAGAGATCGCGGCCTGGTATCGCGAAACCGGTTTCGATACGCTCTGGACCGGCGCGGATGACCTCGCCCGCCGCCAGGCGCTGATCGCGGCGCTTGAGACGGCGGGCGATCACGGGCTGCCCGTTGCGCGCTATGATCTGGCGGGGATCCGCAGCGCGCTGGTCTCGGCCCGGACCGAGGGCGATCTGGGGCGGCTTGAGGTGAAGATGACGCGCGCCTGGCTCGACTGGGCGCGGGATATCAGCTCGGGCGCGCTGGATCCGGCAAAGATCGATTCCACAATCGTGCGCGAAATCACCCGGCCCGAGCCGGCGGCGCTGTTGCGCGCGGTTGCCGGCAAGGACCCGGCGGCGGCGATGCGGGGGCTCGTCCCCGATTCCGATATCTATGTGCAGCTTATGAAGACGCGTTTCGACCTTGAGGATATCATCGCCTCGGGGGGCTGGGGGCCGCAGGTGCCCGGTGGCGCACTGGAGCCCGGCGCGAGCGGCGAGCGGGTGGTCATTCTGCGCGACCGGCTGATCGCGATGGGCTGGCTCTCGCCGACGCCGACCGCCGTTTATGACCGCGCGGTGCAGAATGCGGTGCTGAATTTCCAGCGCGCCCATGGTCTGCCGGCTGATGGCGTGGCGGGGGGCGATACCCTGGCCGAGATCAACAAGGAGCCGGAAGAGCGGATGAAATCCGTACTCGTCGCGATGGAGCGCGAGCGCTGGATGGATATTGACCGCTCGGGGCGGATGATCTGGGTGAACCTGCCGGATTTCTCGACCGAGATCGTCGATGACGGGCGGGTCACTTTCCGTACCCGTTCGGTGATCGGGCGCGAGGATATGGACCGGCGCACGCCGGAATTCTCGGACAGGATGGATCATATGGTGGTGAACCCCTCCTGGGGGGTGCCGCGCTCGATCATTGTGGGGGAATATCTGCCGCTTTTGCGGTCGAATCCGAATGCGGTCAGCTATATGCAGATCATCGACAGGAATGGCCGCGTGGTGCCGCGTGGATCGGTGAATTTCGCAAGCTACACCTCGCGCAGCTTCCCCTTCGGGATGCGCCAGCCGCCGGGCGACGACAATGCGCTTGGCAAGGTGAAGTTCATGTTCCCGAACAAGCACAATATCTATCTGCATGATACGCCTGCGAAATCGCTCTTTGCCCATGACAAGCGCGCCTATAGCCATGGCTGCATCCGCCTCGCCGATCCCTTTGATTTCGCCCATGCGCTGTTCCGCACCCAGGCGCCGGAAATCGAGACCGAGTTCAACAAGACGATGAAAGGTGGGCTGGAAACGCCGGTCAAACTGGAAAAACAGGTGCCGATCCATCTGGTCTATTTCACGGCCTATCCTGAGGGGCGTGGCGTGATGGGCTACCGGCGTGATGTTTACGGGCGCGATGCAAAGCTCTGGTCGGCGCTGAGTGCCGAAGGGGTGGTCGCGCGGATGGTTTCGCAGTAACTGTCTCTTCGGGTTGCGGAGGGATTTGCGATGGCGCTGCACAGCATTGGCGAGATTGCGACCGCACTTGGTGCGGTGGCCGAGGGCGATCTGACGATCACCGTCTCGGGCGCGTCCGAGCCGCAGGCGGCGGGGCCGGAGAATCTCGCGCTGGCGATGGATCCGCGTTACGCGGGCCGGATCGCCGAGGGGCGGGCGCGCGCCGCCGTGGTCTGGCCCGGCGCCGACTGGCGCGCGATGGGGCTTGAGGCCGCGATTTTCGCGCCGCGCGGGCGACTTGCCATGGCGGGGCTGACGCATCTGATGGATCCGGGGCCAGAGATCGCGCCGGGCATCCATCCGCTCGCGGTGGTTCACGAGAGCGCTGAAATCGGTGAGGGCGCCGCCATAGGCCCCTTCGTGGTGATCGGGCGCGGCGTGACCTTGGGCGCGCGCGCGCGGATCGCCAGCCATGTTTCCATCGCCGAAGGCGCGACGATCGGTGCAGAGGCGCTGATCCTGCAAGGCGCGAAGATCGGTGCGCGGGTCACCATCGGCGAACGCTTCATCTGCCAGCCCGGCGCGGTGATCGGCTCGGACGGGTTTTCCTTCGTGACGCCCGAGAAATCCGGCGTCGAAGAGATCCGCAAGACGCTGGGCCAGCGCGACGAGATCCGGGCGCAAAGCTGGACCCGCATCCATTCCCTTGGCGCGGTCACCATCGGCGATGATGTCGAGATCGGCGCCAATAGCTGCATCGACCGCGGCACCATCCGCGATACATCCATCGGGCGTGGCACCAAGCTCGATAATCTTGTTCATATCGGCCATAATGTGCAGATCGGCGAGGATAGTCTGATCTGCGGCCAGGTCGGCATTGCCGGCTCGTCGAAGATCGGCAACCGGGTGGTGCTGGCCGGGCAATGCGGTGTGAACGACAATATCTTTGTCGGCGATGATGTGATCTGCGGCGGCGGCACCAAGATCTTCACCAATGCGCCGGCGGGGCGGGTGTTGCTGGGTTATCCGGCGGTGAAGATGGAAACCCATGTCGAGATCCAGAAATATCTCCGCCGCCTGCCGCGCCTTGCGGCCAGGGTGGCGGCGCTGGAAAAGCTGACCCCCGGCTCTGACGCCGGCGCCGACGACTGAGGGCAGGGCGATGGCGCTCAGCGAGATCGGCCGGAGCGTGATCGCGATCCTCGCCGCCCAGGCGCTGGTCGATCCGGCAGGCATGCGGGAAAGCGACAGGCTGGAGGAGTTTGGGCTCGACAGCCTGGGCCTTGTCGAGGCGATCTTCGCCATTGAAGAGCGGTTCGATATCCAGGTCCCCTTCAACCCCAATGAGCCCGATCAGGCCGGGCCCGGGGATCTGGATGTCTCGACCGTCGGCGGCATCATTCGCGGCATCGAGGCTCTGATCGCGGCGAAAGCTCCGTGAGGCGCGTCGTCATCACCGGCGCCGGCACCGTGAATGCGCTGGCCCATGATCTGCCGGGAACCTGTGCGGCGCTGGCGGCGGGGCGTTCGGGGATCGGGGTGCTGGAGTTTCGCGATGCCGACCGGCTCAGCATCCGCATCGGCGCGCAGATCCGGGGCTGGACCTGGGGTCAGGCCCTGACCCCGCAGGAGCAGTCGCTTTATGACCCCTTCACCCGCTATGCGCTGGCGGCGGCGGCTGAGGCGCTGGCCATGGCCGGCGAGGGGGCGGGTGAGGGGGCCGGCGTGCTGATCGGGTCTTCCGCCGGGGGCATCCACACCTGGGAGGACAATTACCGGACGGTCTTTGCCGAAGGAAAAAACCGGGTGCCACCGCTGACGGTGCCGCGGCTGATGATGAACGCGGCGGCCTCGCATATCGGGATGCGACATGGGCTGACAGGGCCGACATTCGCGGTCTCCTCGGCCTGTTCCAGCTCGAACCACGCCATCGGCCAGGCCTTCCGGCTGATCCGGGACGGCCATGCGCCCGCGATGCTGGCGGGTGGCGCCGAGGCGATGCTGTGTTTCAGCGGCATCAAGGCCTGGGAGGGGCTGCGGGTGCTGTCTCCCGATGGCTGCCGCCCGTTTTCGGCCAGCCGCAACGGCATGGTGATGGGCGAGGGCGCCGCCGTTTTCGTGCTGGAGGAGGAGACCCGCGCCCGCGCGCGCGGTGCGAGGATCATCGCGGAAATAGCCGGGTTCGGCATGACAGCGGATGCCGGGGATATCGTGGTGCCCTCGGTCGGTGGCGCGGCGGCAGCGATGCGGGCGGCTTTGGCCGAGGCCGGGCTGGCACCGGAAGAGATCGGCTATATCAACGCCCATGGCACTGGCACGCGGGTCAATGACCGCAATGAGGTCGCCGCGATCCACAGGGTTTTCGGGCATGCGGCCAATGGGCTGATGGTGTCTTCGACCAAGGCGGCGCATGGCCATGCCATAGGCGCCACCGGCGCGCTGGAGCTGATCGCCTGCCTGATGGCGCTGGATCAGGGGGTGATCGCGCCGACGCTCGGGCTGGACCGCACTGACCCGGATTGCGACCTTGACCATGTCCCGAATGAGGCGCGCCGCGCCCAACCGGGCGCGGCGCTGTCGAATTCCTTCGCCTTTGGCGGGCTGAACGCGGTGCTGGCGCTCCGTGCAGCCCAGTGAGCAGCCCTGTGAGAGCCCAGTCTGCGGCCCCGTAAAGGGTTTACTCGGCGGCTGCCGGGGCAGGCGCTGCGGCTGCCGCAGCGGCGACGGCGGCATCGGCCTTCACATTGGCCGCAACCATCGCATCATAGCCCGAGGTGAAGCCTTTCAGCGAGACGTCCAGGCTGACTTTCTGATCCGGTGCCACGAAGGGCGAGATCGCGAATTTCGCGCTGGCGCCCTTTTTGAACGCGGCGATTTCCTCGGCGGTAAAGCCGATCCGCGCCACGCAACCGATCTGGGTGCAGACGGTGAACGGATAGGCGCGCGGCTTGGCGGTGTCGATGGTCAGCTGCATGCCTTCGGTCAACAGCGTTTCCAGCGGCGCGATGAAATTCGCACCGGCAATGGCCGGGCCACCGGCGCCCTCGGGCAGCGAGAAGATCGCAAGTTCGGCCACCGGCGCGCCATCGGCATCCTTCAGCAGCTGGTACAGCTGGCAGGGATCGGCATCGAGGCCGGTGCGCTCGCAGCGCAGTTCCCATTTCTCATGGGTCGAGGCGGTGTAGATCGCGCTCTGGCCACCAACTTCGGAACCCATCGACAGGCCGTTATCTGCCGGAGCGGCGGTCTCGCCAGCCTCTGCCGGAGCTGCGGCCGGCGCTTCTGCGGGGGCTTCTGCGGGGGCCTCGGTCGTTTCCTGGGCGAAGGCCGCCAGCGGGCTGCCAATTGCAAGAGCGAGGGCGAGAAGCGGGATACGCGGATTCAACATATAGTCATGTCCTTTGAACGGTGACTGTAGCCGGTAGAGATTTGCCTGGCTGCCGCGCGCTGAATAACACGGTGAAATGACAGTGTCAGGTCTCATTTGCGCGACCTGCGGCGTGATCCCGCCGGAAATCCGCCCCTCGGGCGGCAAATCGGGGCACAAAATCCTGTATCCGAAATACAGGTCAGGCCCGGAAAAAATCAAAGGGCCGGAATGACCGGCCCTTTGCACGCGTTCCGGAGTTGCCCCCTGACGCTTATCATTTTTTGCTCCCTGTCGGACTGGCCGACTTCACGTGAGGGGGACGCTAAGCAGCTTTCTGCACTGCGTCAACAGGAAATCTGTTACATGGGGCGGGCGGAGACAGAGAAAAAATTCCGACCATTTGGTCAGGAAAACAGCGCGGTTCCCGCTTTTTACGCCAGGGCGGAACCGGAGACGCGGTGAAGATCAAGGCTGGCAGCGATCGGGGAACAGGTTATGGTCGCGACTAGCGATCCGGCCAGTAATATGGCCAGTGATCGGGCCGACAAAGACCGGCCTGCAAAGGCTGGCCGGCGAAAGCTGGCTGACGAAAGCGGGCGGCATGGCCGCAACAGGCCCCCAGACAGGAGAACGACCGGTGACAGCACAGAATGAGACAGGGGCCGCCGGCATGGCGCAGGACCGGATTTTCGTCGGCGGCGGTGGTGAGGGCTATCACGCGGCCCAGGATCTGCTGCTGAAATACGGCAATCGCCACGGGCTGATCGCGGGCGCCACCGGCACCGGCAAGACGGTGACGCTGCAGGTGCTGGCCGAGGGGTTCGCGGCGGCGGGCGTGCCGGTCTTTCTGGCCGATATCAAGGGCGATCTCTCGGGGATCTGCCAGGCGGGCGATCCGGCGGCGAAGACCCATTCGGCCTTTGCTGCCCGGGCAAAGACCATCGGGCTTGATCTGGCCTACCGCGCCTTCCCGGTGCTGTTCTGGGATCTTTTCGGCGAGCGCGGCCATCCGGTGCGCACCACCGTCGCCGAGATGGGGCCTTTGCTGCTGTCGCGGCTGCTGGAACTGACCGAGGTGCAGGAGGGCGTGATGAACGTGGCCTTCCGCCTGGCCGATGACGAGAAACTGGCGCTGCTGGATCTGAAGGATCTGCGCGCGCTCCTGACCTTTATCGCCGAGAATTCCGAAACGGTGTCCACCACTTACGGGCTGGTGTCCTCGCAATCGGTGGGGGCGATCCAGCGCCGGCTTCTGATGCTGGAAAACGAAGGCGCCGAGACGCTGTTTGGCGAGCCGGCGCTGGAGCTGGCGGATCTGATGCGGGTCGATCCGGACGGCACCGGGCGGATCTCGATCCTGGTGGCGGATAAGCTGATCAACTCCACCCGGCTTTATGCGACCTTCCTGCTGTGGCTGCTCTCGGAGCTGTTCGAGGCGCTGCCCGAGGTGGGCGATCCCGATAAGCCAAGGCTGGTCTTCTTCTTCGACGAGGCGCATCTTCTGTTCAATGACGCGCCCAAGGCCTTGATTTCGCGGATCGAACAGGTGGCGCGGCTGATCCGCTCAAAGGGCGTTGGGGTCTATTTCATCACGCAAAACCCGGCTGATGTGCCGGATACGGTGCTGGGGCAGCTGGGGAACCGGGTGCAGCATGCGCTGCGTACCTTCACCGCGAAAGACCAGACCGATCTGGCCCGGGCGGCGCGCACCTACCGCGCCAATCCGCGTTTCCCGATCGAAGAGGCGATCCGCGAGGTCGGGACCGGCGAGGCGGTGACCTCGCTGCTGGAGGCGAAAGGCGTGCCGGGCATGGCCGAGCGCACGCTGATCCGCCCGCCTTTCAGCCGGCTGGGCCCGGCCGAAGAGGCCGCGCGGGCGGCGGCCTTTGCGGCCTCGCCGCTGGCGGGCAAATATGATCAGGAAATCGACCGCGAAAGCGCTTTCGAGATCCTGCGGGCGCGGGCCGACAAAGCCGCGGCAGAGGCGCAGCGCGCGGAGGAACCGGTGGAATCAGAGACCGGCTTCAGCCGCGGCAAGCGCTATGGCGGCGAGAATTCCTCGCGCCGCTATGAGGCACCGGCGCCGGCGCCGAAGAAGAAAAGCAGCGCGTCGCGGTCAGATTCGGTGGGGGAGGCTTTCGCCAAAAGTTTCGCACGTCAGCTGGGCAGCAAGAGCGGCCAGGCCATCGTGCGCGGCGTGCTCGGGACGATTTTCGGAAAACGCTGAGGCCTGACGGAGGGGGCTGCGGGAAGGCTGCGGGCCGCCGGGCGGACCTCCGGCGGGACACCCCGGGCCAGGATGAAAAGCGGTGGCCAGGGTTTGGGCTGACGTTTTGGCGGTGGAAAAAGGCTGCCGCTGGCTGCCTTTTTTGTGGCAGGACCCGGGGTCAGAATTTCAGCGTCGCCCCGAGGGTGACGGTGCGGCCTGGCGCCCGGAGCGGCTTGATCCCGTCGTGCCAGAGGTTGGTCGCCGCCTATCGGAGCCTGTATCGCGGTGGCGCCAATGTGGTTCGGGCGGTCTATATCGCCGGCTATGCCAGCAGGGCGAATTTCTCGACCGCCTTCAGCCGCGCCTTCGGTCTGACCCCGGCGTGGGCGCAGGATGGGGTCTGAAAAGAACGGAGCCTGAAAACAACGGGGCCTGAAAAGAAAAGGGCCGGACAGGTACGGGGCCTGACACGGGCCTCGGCCGGGGCAGGGGGCAACGGGGCCTGCGCTATGCTTGCGCGCGGCGTCTTGCTCGGGCATCAAGGGGTGATTCATTTGCCGGAAACGCCCGCATGACCAACCGCATCTGCCATATCGAGATCGACGAGAAGGGTCTCGCGCGCCCGACACCGGAGATCGAACAGGAGCGCAAGGTTGCAATCTTCGACCTGCTTGAGGAAAACAGCTTTGGCCTGCCCGCCCGCGAGGGCCGCGAGGTGCCGCCGGGGCCGTATCGCCTGGCCCTTGCGATCCGCGAGGGGCGGCTGGTGTTCGGCATCGCGCGCGAGGATGAAAGCGCGGTCGGCGAATTCCATCTGAGCCTCGGCCCCTTCCGGCAGGTGGTGAAGGACTATTTCCAGATCTGCGAAAGCTATTTCGAGGCCGTCAAACGCCTGCCGCCCAGCCAGATCGAGGCGATCGACATGGCGCGGCGCGGCATCCACAATGAAGGCGCCGCGATCCTGCAAGAGCGGCTTGACGGCAAGGCGGATGTCGACCGCGACACCGCGCGCCGGCTGTTTACCCTGATCTGCGTGTTGCACTGGGGGTAAGCGTGGTCGATTTCCCGCAGTCCATTCTGTTCTGCTGCGACCATAACGCTGTGCGCTCCCCCATGGCCGAGGGGATGATGAAGAAATTCTACGGCCAGCGCGCCTATGTACAGTCTGCGGGCGTTAAGAATGATATGGAGGTGGACGGGTTTTCGGTCGCCGTCTGCCAGGAAATGGGGATCGAGCTGTCCCGCCACCGCGCCCGCTCGTTTGAGGAGATGCAGGAATGGGGCGATGATCTGGGCCAGTTCGATCTGATCGTGGCCCTGTCTCCGGCCAGCCAGCGCCAGGCGCTGGAACTGACGCGCTGGCATCATCTTGAGGTCGAATACTGGCCCATTCTCGACCCGACCGGGCTTGGCGAAAGCCGCGAGGCCAGGCTTTCCGCCTATCGCCAGGCCCGCGATCAGATCCGTGACCGCATGATCCAGCGCTTTGGCCCGCCCGCACCGGCTGAGGGCGCGTAATACCCCGTTCCGCGGCTCTGCTTACGGGGCGGGAATAAGGCGCATTGCCGCTATTCGCCCCGCTAAGATCCGCATTGCGTCGAACGGGTGCCACATTGTGCCTGCACCCAGAAGGCAGGGACAATCTGCACGCGAAGGGCGAGAAACCTCATGTCTGGCATTCCGGGGTCATCCTATACCGTTCTGGCTGTCTATCTGCTGATGACCGCCGCTGCCTGTTTCCTGATCGGGGGCATCCCGCCGATGGTGGTGCTGCTGGCGGGGCTCTGCATGACCATCCGCCGCAGTGATTTCCGCCATCTCCGGAATGCCGGTCATTTCATCAGCTGGTTCTACGGCGTGGTGGCCATTGTCTCGCTGATGGTTGCAATCAGCCATGTCGCCGCCCTGTCCAGCCCGGGCCTGCAAACCCTGACGACAGTAGAACACCAGTCATTCCTGCGCCTCTTCGGCATGGCCGCGATCCTCAGCGCCTTTGGCTGGGCGATGACGAAACATGCGCTGATGCCGGCCTTCCTGCCCTTTGGCCGGGTGATCGCCGACCATGGTTTCTGGGGCAACCGCAACCGCGAGGGTGTGGCACCGCAGAACCGCCTGGCGGCGGAACTGGCCAAATGGAATGATATGCGCAAGGAAGGCGAGGACGAGGCCAATGCCGGGCGCGCCAGCCGCGCCGCCTGAGCTTTCCCCAAAGATACCAGCGTAAACGCGGCCCGGGCGATCAGCCCCGGGCCGTTTCTGTTTCCGCGACCAGCGAGCCGACCTCGGCGCCCCCGGATGCGTCCCCGGAGGCCACCCCGGATCCTGCCGCGAGACCAGTGCCTGCGGCCAGGATCGTTTCCAGCTCGGCTTCGATCCAGCCCACCAGACCGATCAGCCGCGCCGCCGCCTGCTGACCCAGCGGTGTCAGCTCATAATCGACATGCGGCGGCACCACCGGATGCGCAGTGCGCAAAACGAATCCATCCGATTCCAGATCCTTCAGCACCTGGGACAGCATCCGCTCGCTGACCCCGGCCACCCGGCGCCGCAGTCCGGCGAAACGCTGCGGCCCGGTCGCCAGTACCACCATCACCAGCACGCCCCAGCGACTGGTCAGATGCTGCAGGATGCGCCGCGACGGGCATTCGGCGGCAAGAACATTGCCCTCGCGCCAGCCATCCATCAGCCGCTGTGCATCCGTCGTAACAGGGTTGTGCGTCATTGTTCCACACTTACAAAATGGTGCGTACTTACTTTTTATAAGTATTACGCTATTCTCTTCCTGTCAAATCCGGAACAGGAGAATCCAATGACAATCGCCATCACCGGAGCCAGCGGCCAGCTTGGCCGCCTCGCCATTGCCGCCACTAAAGCCCGTGGCACCGCCCCGATAGCCCTGGTGCGCAGCCCCGCGAAAGCCGCCGATCTGGGCGTCGAGACCCGCGCCTTTGACTATGACAAACCCGATCCGGCCGCGCTGAAAGGCGTTGATACCCTGGTGCTGATCTCGGCCAATGAGGTCGGCAAGCGTTTCCCGCAGCATAAGGCGGTGATCGACGCCGCCAAAGCCGCCGGCGTGAAGCGGATCCTCTATACCTCGCTTCTGAAAGGCGATGCCTCTACGATGAAACTCGCCGCCGAGCATATCGGGACCGAGGCCGCGCTGAAGGCGTCGGGCCTCGCATACACGATCCTCAGAAATGGCTGGTATACCGAGAATATGACCGGCGCCCTGGCCCCGGCGATTGAACATGGTGCGATCATCGGCTCGGCGGGTGAGGGGCGCTATTCCGCCGCCGCCCGTCAGGATTATGCCGAGGCAATCGCCGTCACTGCGACCGAAGCGGGGCATGAGAACAAGATCTATGAGCTTGCGGGGGACACCGCTTTCACAGGCGCTGACCTCGCGGCCGAGGTCGCGAAACAGGCTGGCAAGCCGGTGGGCTATGTGAACCTGCCCGAGGCCGATTACGCCAAAGCGCTGGAAGGGTTCGGCCTGCCGGCTGGCTTTGCCGCGATCCTTGCCGACAGCGATGCCCAGACCGCCAAAGGTGCGCTGTTTGACGACAGCAAGACCCTGTCGCGCCTGATTGGCCGCCCGACCACGCCGCTTGCCGTGACGGTGGCGACCGCTCTGGCCTGATCGGATACACCAGGCGATACCGGGCGGTCTTCAAAGGCCGCCCGGAGCCCATTTCAGGACGCTTTCAGGCTTTCCTCTGCCCGGCGAGTGGCTATCCTCGCGCCAACAGGAAAGGGAGAGCCATGTCCGCATCTGAGACCCGCCAGCTGATCGAATCCTATTACGCCGCCTTCAACGCGCTGAACCCCGAAGGAATGACCGCGCTGGTCAGCGAGGATATCGAACACCGCGTCAATGAGGGTGGCATCCGCCGCGGCCGCGAGAAATTCGCGGAATTCGGCTCGCATATGGGGGTGTCCTACCGCGAGGAACTCAAAGACATCGTGATCTTCGTCAGCGAAGACGGCAGCCGCGCGGCGGCGGAATTCGTGGTTCATGGCGAATATCTGAAAACCGATCCCGGCCTGCCCGAGGCAAAGGGCCAGAAATACATCCTGCCGGCCGGGTCTTTCTTTGATGTGAAGGGAGGCCGGATCACCCGCGTCACCACCTTCTACAACCTGAATGACTGGATCGAACAGGTCTCGAAATGAGCCTGGAGGTCCGCGCGCTCAAAGGCGCGGAACTGGAGGCCGCGCTGGATGATATGGCGCGGCTTCGCATCACCGTGTTCCGCGACTGGCCCTATCTCTATGACGGCACGCTGGATTATGAGCGCAATTACCTCCAGGCGTACCGCGACAGTGCAGGCGCTCTGCTGGTCGCGGCGATTGATGATGGCCGGATCGTCGGTGCCTCGACCTCGGCACCGATGGAGGATCATGCCGGCGAATTCGCCGAGCCGATGCGCCAGACCGGGCTGCCGCTGGAGAAAATCCTCTACGGCGCGGAATCGGTCCTGCTGCCGGACTATCGGGGCAGGGGCGTGGGGCACCGCTTTTTCGACCTGCGCGAGGAGCATGCCCGCAGCCTCGGCCGCAGCCATGTCGCCTTTTGCTCGGTGATGCGGCCCGGGGATCATCCGCTGCGCCCCGGACAGTATCGCAGCAATGATGCCTTCTGGACGAAACGCGGCTATGCGCCGCTGCCGGGGGCCATCGCGCATTTCTCCTGGCGCGATCTTGGCGAGGCTGCCGACAGCGAAAAACCGCTGCAGTTCTGGATCCGCCAGCTCTGAGCCGGGCGGGCGCCCGCGCGACATCGCTGATGGGGCCTGTTCCTGCTGCGAGGAGGCAGGCAGGCGCGGGCATTCTGAAAGTGCATCAGGGGCCATGCGCGAAGGATTGTAAGCGGTGTATACACCCATGTTTCAATAAAATAAGGGCTTTGAGATACTGGCACCACCTGATTGAAGGAGGTGGAAGTGCTGGACGGAGTGGTTTCGAGTGGGGTGGCGGTCCGGGGGCCGATGTGCCGATTGGTGCTCTCTGGCGGAAACGTTGGCCTGAGAAGCTGCGTGCAATGGCCGTCAAGCGGATTGCGGACAGTGAAGGGATCCGTGAGATCTCCGAGGAGATCGGTGCGAACAAGTCTCTGCTCGCGTATTGGGTCAAACAGATCAATCTCGAACAGGATGGTCCGAAGTTCTTTGAGGTGATGGCTCCGCAGGAAATGAGGCCTGTCGCCGATACAAAGGCCAATTCCCTCCCCCGGGAAGAGAAAAACACCATGCTCTGCCGCATCCGCGTGGAAGACACGGAAATCGCGATACCGCCCAGTTATCCCGCTGGCGATCTGGCTGGGATCCTTGGTGTTGTGAGGGCCGCGCAATGATCGTCCCGATCAACAGCGTTCGTATCTTTCTGGCGTCACAACCTGTCGATTTCCGTAAAGGAATGGAAGGCTGGCAGCCTGTGTCGCCAACAGCTTTGACCTCGACCCCTTCTGCGGCGCGGTCTTCGTGTTCCGCTCCAGAAGCCGCACCCGGTTGAAGCTGCTTGTCCGGGACGGCACCGGGTTGGTCCTGGTCACCAAACGGCTCGATGGCGGTCGTTTCACCTGGCCGAAACCTCAGGCTGCGCCGGTTACCCTCAGCAGGGCTCAGTTCGAGGTGCTCTTCAAGGGTGTTGACTGGACCCAGGTCGGGACGCGCACGGCCCGAAAGCCCTCATTCCTCTGATCCGCTCAATAGCGGCTTGCTCCTCTGAAAAGCTCAGCCAGTCGCTGATCCAGCGTCGACATTTCCCAACATCTGACACCCGCCGGTTTGAACATTTCAAAACTAAAAAATATCCTATATTATTGATTTTAAATTATTAAATAATTCGTTCGGGAAGCCATGGTTTTCCCTGTCGGTCCCCTCATGCCGCGAGGTTCCTAGCCAATGCCCACGATCCCCATGCTCGGCATCCGGCTCTTCGACCCGGAACACACCCCCCACGTTCTCAAACAGCGCTTCATGACGCATCTCGCAACGCTCCGCGCCAAGGCAACGCCCGATGCGCCGGAGGACCGCCCCGCCAAGCGCTTCAAGTTCGGCGATCTGAGTGATCAGGACATCGACAAGATCGACCGGCGCGTGGAACGGATTATCAGGGCCCGAGCCGCCCTTCGGGAGGTCGGCCATCTGAAGACCGAGGATCTGCGCGTGCTCCAGCCCCTCGCCAAGGGCGCCAAGCTGATCGCCATCCCCCGCGAACATCGTGCGGATGAGATCGCGACGGAACTGCATGCGGATATCCTCTGCTTTGCATCGCATCGCGCGCCAGCTGGTCCTGTGCGTCCACCTTACCGAACTCGAATGATGTAGTTGGCAATGACCTCCGGCAGCCGGGCCTCGTCTTCCATCTCCCGGAAACCGGGACGTGCAAGATCCTTAAGATGGACCACAGGCGCGCTCATCGACAAGTCCGCGAGAGGCGTGCCAAGACGATACCAACGGTTCCAGGTCCTCTCCCAGCCCCGCTGTTGGTCGAGCGCGATCAGCGCCGGGGTTGTGGTATAGTCGCGGCTCAGTTCCGGGTGGTTCGAGACTAGGCCCCCGAGCACCGCGCAGCGGTGGTTCGCCACATAACGATGATCGGCGCGGTGGCGAGGTCCTCATCCGACGGTCCGGCCTCGGCGGCCTCTATGGCAAGGAGCAGCCAATCGAACTCGGCCCGCAATTGGGGTGAGAGTATCATGAAAATGTCCTTTGAGGTTCAGTGGAGGAGCGACCCGCATTCCAGATCCGCCGTGCGTTGCAGCACGCGGTTGACGATCCGCAGTGAGGGCCGGTGCTGGCACAGGGAAGGGTGCGTCAGCACCTCCGCGATCGCCTCGATCGCGGCCTCGGACAGCTCGCGCTTCTTGCCCTCGTGGCGCACGAAGGCTGTGAGCTCGTCGGGCGTCAGGTGCCGCAGATGAATGGGCGGGCAGCGGCTGCGGAACGGCTCCGACAGGATGGACGCGGTGTTCGATGTCAGGATCCAGCCGATCCAGCTCATGTCGAACGGCACCTGAAAACAGGGGCAGCTCCATCGCCTGGCGCTCAAAGCGGGAGCAGCCCCTCGGTCAACCCGAATGTCTGTCCCTTGTGGGAGGCGGGCGTTCCGACCTTTTCGATTTCGTCCACCACGACGATGGGATTGGCCACCGCGCTCCGCAGAACCGTCCTGACGAGCCGCCCCGGCTCCGCGCTGCCCCAGCCACGCTGCGGCCCGATCAGCCCAAAGCTGGCGCTCTCGCTGCCCGCATCGACCACCAGGACCGGCATGGAGAGCAATTCGCCGAGCCTGCGCGCCCAATGGCTTTTGCCGATGCCGGGCGGACCATTGATGAGCATCGGCGGCAGTCGGAGACCGGGCCAGCCCACACGAACCGAGCGGCGCATGGCATGCCAGACCATCTCGTTGGCCGGTCCCATCCAGAGCATAGCCTCTGCGTGCCAGGGGCCCGGCGGTTGACGCACTACAGAGTGACGAAAATCCGTGAATGATCCAAGGCGCGCGCGCGTTCCCCGGGGAAACCAGGGGGCATCCAGCCGGGCCCGACCAGCGGCGATGCCGCCCGCAAAGCCAGCCGTGAAATCCGGCTCTGCCTCAGGTGGGCAGAGCCGGAGCAAGGTTCAGAAATTCCAGTCTTCGTCTTCCGTCGCGACCGCCTTGCCGATCACATAGCTCGACCCCGAGCCCGAGAAGAAGTCATGGTTCTCGCTGTCAGGCGACAGCGCCGCCAGGATCGCCGGGTTCACCTCGCAGACCGAAGGCGGGAAGAGCGCCTCATAGCCCAGGTTCTGCAGCGCCTTATTGGCGTTGTAATGCAGAAAGGCCTTCACATCCTCGGTCAGGCCGATACCGTCATACAATTCCTCGGTATAACGCTGCTCGATCTCATAAAGGTCGAACATCAGCGCAAAGGCGAAATCCTTCAGCTCCTGGCGCCGCGCCTCGTCCAGCGCCTCCAGACCACGCTGGAATTTATAGCCGATATAATAGCCATGCACCGCCTCGTCGCGGATGATCAGACGGATGAGGTCGGCGGTATTCGTGAGCTTCGCGCGGCTCGACCAGTACATCGGCAGGTAGAAGCCGGAATAGAACAGGAAGCTCTCAAGGAAGACGCTGGCGATCTTGCGTTTCAGCGGGTCTTCCCCGGCCTTGTATTTCTCCAGCACAATCCGCGCCTTGGCCTGGAGATGCGGGTTCTCCTCCGACCAGCGGAACGCGTCATCAATCTCCTTGGTCGAGCAAAGCGTCGAGAAGATCGAGGAATAGGACCGCGCATGGACCGATTCCATGAACGCGATATTGGTCAGACAGGCCTCTTCATGCTGCGTGACCACGTCAGGCATCATCGAGATCGCGCCAACCGAGGATTGCACCGTATCCAGAAGCGTCAGCCCGGTGAAGACCCGGATCGTCAGCTCCCGCTCTTCCGGGCGCAAAGTCGACCAGGACTGCACGTCATTCGACAGCGGCACCTTCTCGGGCAGCCAGAAATTCACCGTCAAACGGTTCCAGACCTCGAGGTCCTTCTCATCTTGCAACCGGTTCCAGTTGATCGCCTTGAGAATGGTCTTGGGCACAACATGATCCTTCATCGCGGAAGAACCCTTTCATCTGTCTGAAAATATCCCGGGGGTCCGGGGGCAGGGCCCCCGGCGCTCAGCCTGACCTTACAGCGTGCAGGAAACGCAGCCCTGCACTTCGGTCCCTTCCAGCGCGGTCTGGCGCAGGCGGATGTAATAGATCGTCTTGATGCCCTTCTTCCAGGCATAGATCTGCGCTTTGTTGATATCGCGCGTGGTGGCCTCTGAGGGGAAGAACAAAGTCAGCGAGAGGCCCTGATCGACATGCTCGGTCGCCGCCGCATAGGTGTCGATGATGGCTTCCGGCCCGATCTCATAGGCGTCGCGGTAATATTCCAGGTTCTCATTCGACATGAAGGCGGCCGGGTAATAGACGCGCCCGATCTTGCCTTCCTTGCGGATCTCGATCTTCGCCACGATCGGATGGATCGAAGAGGTCGAGTTGTTGATGTAACTGATCGACCCGGTCGGTGGCACGGCTTGCAGATTGCGGTTGTAAAGCCCGCTCGCCATCACATCGGCCTTCAGGCTTTCCCAATCCGCACGGGTCGGCAGCGTCACGCCGTCAAAGAGTTCGGTGACCTTTTCCGAGACCGGCAGCCAGTCCTTTTCCGTGTATTTGTCAAAGAAACTGCCATCGGCATATTTCGACTTGTCGAAATCCTTAAAGCTCTGCCCGTGTTCCCGCGCCAGCAGGTTCGAGGTGCGGATCGCATGATAGGCCACCGCCGCGAAATACACAGAGGTAAATTCAACCCCCTCGGGCGAGCCGTAATGCACATGCGCGCGCGCCAGATAGCCGTGCAGGTTCATCTGGCCAAGGCCGATGGCATGGCTCTCGTCATTGCCGCGGCGGATCGAGGGCACTGCATCAATCGCCGACATTTCCGACACGGCGGTCAGCGCGCGCACCGCCGCCTCGACGGTCGCGCCAATATCCGGCCCGTCCATCGTCGCCGCGATATTCAGCGAGCCGAGGTTGCAGGAGATATCGGTGCCGAGATGGTCGTAGCTCAGATCCTCATGGAAGGTCGAAGCCTCGTTGACCTGCAAAATCTCCGAGCAGAGGTTCGACATGGTGATGCGCCCATGGATCGGGTTCGCCTTGTTCACCGTGTCTTCGAACATGATATAGGGATAGCCGCTCTCGAACTGGATCTCGGCAATCGTCTGGAAGAATTCCCGCGCATTGATCTTCTTCTTCTTGATCCGCTTGTCGTCCACCATCTCGTCATATTTCTCGGTCACCGAGATTTCCGAGAAGGGCACGCCGTAGACCTTCTGCACATCATGCGGCGAGAAGAGGTACATATCCTCATTCTTCTTCGCGAGTTCAAAAGTCACATCCGGGATCACGACGCCGAGGCTCAGCGTCTTGATGCGGATCTTCTCGTCGGCATTCTCGCGCTTGGTATCAAGGAAGCGCAGGATGTCGGGATGGTGCGCGTTCAGATAGACCGCGCCCGCGCCCTGACGCGCGCCAAGCTGGTTCGCATAAGAGAAGCTGTCTTCCAGCAGTTTCATCACCGGAATGACGCCGGAAGACTGGTTCTCGATCCCTTTGATCGGCGCACCCGCTTCGCGCAGATTGGTCAGCATCAAAGCGACACCGCCACCGCGTTTCGACAGCTGCAGCGCCGAATTGATGGAACGACCGATCGATTCCATATTGTCTTCCAGCCGCAGCAGGAAGCACGAGATCAGCTCGCCGCGCGACATCTTCCCGGCATTCAGGAAGGTCGGTGTCGCGGGCTGGAAGCGGCCCGAAAGGATCTCGTTCATAAACGACATCGCCAGCGCCTCATCGCCGCGCGCCAAGGCCAGCGCGACCATCACGACACGATCCTCGTACCGCTCCAGGAAACGCTGACCATCGCGGGTCTTCAGCGTATAGCTGGTGTAATATTTGAACGCGCCGAGGAAGGTCGGGAACCGGAACTTCTTCTCATAGGCGGCATCCCAGATCGCGCGCTGGAAATTGCGCGAATACTGGTCCAGCACATCGGGTTCGTAATAACCCTCATCGACCAGGTAGCGCAGCTTTTCATCCAGGTTGTGGAAGAAAACGGTGTTCTGGTTCACATGTTGCAGGAAATACTGCTTGGCCGCCATACGGTCGGCGTCAAAGCGGATTTTTCCCTCGCCGTCATAGAGGTTCAGCATCGCGTTCAGCGCATGGTAATCCAGCGCCGGCTTCACGCCATTGTCGAGCATTCCATCCCCCAGAATAGATCAAGCCCGCGCCGGACGCGGGCGATATCGGTTTCGGTTCCGGCCAGCTCAAAGCTGTACAGAACCGGCACATTGCATTTCTCTGAGATAACCCTGCCCGCAAGAGCATAGGTCGTCCCGAAATTCCGGTTGCCCCCGGCGATCACGCCCTTAAGACCGGCACGCCGGTCGGGGTCATTCAGAAAGCGGATCACCTGTTTCGGGACCGCGCCGCGCCCCTCGCCATCGGCGAATGTGGGGCAGATCAGAACATAATCCCCGCCCGGATCCGGCATCGGATCCTGCGGGGATATCGGGATACGCAGCACCTTTGCACAGCGGCCCTCAGCGGTATCGGCGAGGGTCTCTTCGAGGCGCGTGACGAAACGGAGCGTGTTGCCCGAGGCAGAAGAAAAAAAGACAAGCCCGGGCATGACCGCGCCCTCAGCTGGCGAGGCGGCCGATCATGTCGGGACGGAATCCCGCCCAATGCGCATCACCGGCGATGACGACGGGGGCCTGGCGATAGCCCATCGCAACAACGCGATCCATCGCCTCGGCATCTTCGGTCAGATCAATAATCGAATAGGACAAGCCTTTGGCATCCAGCGCCCGGGTGGTGGCGGTGCACTGAACGCAAGCGGGTTTGGAGTAAACGGTGATGGTCATTGCCTGATCCTTCTACTGTCCCATATGGCAAGGGTTCACAAAGGATCGGCCGGCGGAGATCTTCCGCCGGGCATATCCTCGCGCCCGTCGCACGGTTTTGTTGCCTTCACTTTTGTTCCGGGTTTCCCGCCTTGCCATGGGTTTCCCCATCGGTTTGTCTGCTGCTGGCGGCGGCTGGAAAATTCCCGGTTCCCCCCGGTTTTCCATCACGTCGCAGGCTGCAGAGTTGCGCCCTGGAACACCTGTATATTGATCTCTGATTTATCTGACTGTCAACATCTTGTGTTATTGAAATGCCAGCTGTGACCGGGACGGCTCAGGGTTGAAAACCCCCTGAAATCAGGGGAAATCCCGGCTTTGCCTCTGATCCTGGGGGCAAATGTGTGCCTCTAAACCCACAGGGCGCGGCCGCGCAAAATTTCACCTTGCACAATATCCAGGAGCGGCCCCTGCCCATAGACGGGGCGTTTCGTGGACAGAATGGTGTACATCTCTGGGGATAAGCCCGTTGACCCAGGGTAAGGCTGCGCGGTCCGCTATGGGTTCCCTGAGGGCGTCGTCAAATTGATTCGAACGCTGCCGATTCCACCCGCCCACCGGTCGTTGACGCCCACCCGCGTCGCCTGCTCGGGTCGCCCGTCCACATTGCCCGCCCTGGTCGCCCGTTTCATCTGCCGGGGGCGGGCGGGATCGAATAGGTCATATTCGCCCGCGCCACCGGATCCTCGACCCCGTCCGAGAAGATCAGCGCATCCGCCACCGCCAGCACACGACCCAGTTTCAGCAGCCGCACATCGCAATAAAGATCGCGCCCGGCCTCGGGCTTGCGCATGAAGTCGATGGAGCAGCCCGTCGTCACCGCCAGCGCCACCGGCCCGATCCTGGACAGGATCGCGAGGTAAACCGCCACATCGGCCAGCGCGAACATCGTGGGGCCGGAAACCGTGCCACCCGGGCGCAGGTGGCGATCCGCCACGATCAGCCGCAGCCGGATGCCCTGATCCGTCACCGCATCAACCGTGAAATCTGCCGCCACCTGGCCGAAATCGCGGGTGACAAAGTCATTCAGCGCGCGCGCATCCATCAGGATCGGTTTTGTCATGGCTCTTCTCCCTCTCAGCCAGCGGGAGAGTAGCCGTCTCAGGCGCACCGGCAAGGGTGCCGATGCGTCATTTTACTCAGACCTCTACGGTCACCTTGCCCATCGGGTTTGAACAACAGGCAAGGATCCAGCCATCCGCGATCTCGTCATCCGAGATGCCGCCATTATGGACCATATGCACCTCGCCCTCGGTCTTCTTCACCTTGCAGGTGCCGCAAAGACCGAAAGTGCAGCCCGAAGGGATGTTCAGCCCCGAGCGTTTCGCCACCGCCAGCACCGTATCGGTCTCGGCGCAGGGGCTGGTTACACCGGAAGCGGCAAAGGTGATCTGCGCTCCGGCATCTGCGTCGGGGATCACATCGGTAATCACCGGCGCCTCGGCCTCGGAACTCACCGGGGCGCCGAAGCTTTCCTGGTGGTAATGCTCCATATCAAAGGCCAGCGAGACCAGCATCTCGCGCACCGCCTGCATGAAGGGCTCCGGTCCGCAGCAAAACACCTCGCGCTCCAGATAATCCGGCGCCATCAGCCCCAGCATGATCTGCGAAAGCCGCCCCTGATAGCCCGACCAGGTCTGGAACGGGTCGGCTTCCTCGACCGTGAAGCGCAGTTTCAGCCCCGGCACCCGGTCGGCAAACCCCTCCAGCCGTTTTTTCAGCAGGATCTCCGACGGCCGTTTCGCGGCATGAACAAAGGTGATGTCGGGCATCTGGCCCGAATCCCAGGCCCAGGTCGTCATCGACATCATCGGCGTGATGCCGGACCCGGCCGAGATGAAGAGATACTTCTTTGCCGGATGCCGGTGCGAGCTGAAGATCCCTGCCGGCCCATAGGCTTTGATCTGCATCCCCGGTTTCAGATGATCGAGCATCCAGCGCGTGCCGATACTGTCCGCCTGCGCCTTGACCGTGACCGAGATCGACAGCGGCCGGGACGGCGAGGAAGATATAGTATAGGTGCGCTGCACATTGCCCTTCGCCCCCTTTTTCGGATCGACTGGCAGGTCCAGCGTCACGAACTGGCCCGGCTGATAGTCGAACCAGGCGCCCGAGGGCGCGCGGAAGGTGAAGGTGGCGGTGTCGGGCGTCTCGGGCACCACCATGGCACATTCCAGCGGCTCGGAATCGCTCCAGGGGTTCGCGGCCCAGTTCAGTTGGCTCTTTCCCATGGCTTATTCCGCCGCCATCGCGGGCTTCGGGCTCAGCCGTTCGGTCATCACGCCGGCATACCAGTCGATGAACTGCATGACGCCCTCTTCCTGGATGGTGGAATAGGGGCCGGGCTCATAGGCGGGCGAGAGGATGCCCTTCTGGTTTTCCTCGACCACCTGGCGGTCTTCGTCATTGGTATTCAGCCATACGCGGGTGAGGGTTTCGAGATCGTAATCGACGCCCTCGACCGCGTCCTTATGGACCAGCCAGTTGGTGGTCACCTGGGTCTCGGTCGGGCTGATCGGCAGGATGCGGAAGACGATGGCGTGATCGCCGAGGAAGTGGTTCCAGGTGTTCGGGTAGTGGAAGAAGAGAAGGCTGCCGGCATCATTGAACGGCATGGTTCCCATCCGTTTCGCCACGGCGGCCTTTGTCGACATCGTATAGCTTTCCGCCCCGTTCAGCAGCGGGATCCGCGCCAGCCGCCATTGCATCTTCGGGTGGTTGGTAAAGCGCGAGGGCAGGCCGGCTGCCTCACAACGCTTCCAGTGCCCGATAATATCGGGCGAGGCCGAATCGGGACCCTCCATCGCCGTCATCCGCGGATTGTCGGAATAGGTGCGGCACAAAGACGGGTGCGAGCCGCCGCAATGATAGCACTCGCGGTTGTTCTCGATCACCAGCTTCCAGTTGCCGTTTTCCACAATCGTAGAGCTGAAAGCGACCTTCGTATCCGAGAGGCCCGAAGGCGCCAGATAGGACATCAGTTTCGGTGCGAGATCGGAAATCGGCGGCGGCACTTCGGCCAGGCAGATGAAGACCATGCCGCCCAGATCGACGCAGTGAACCTTCTTCAGGCCGAATTTCGCGGGATCGAAATCCTCGCCCATATCGCGGGCAAAGATCAGCTTGCCCTCAAGATCATAGGTCCATTGGTGATAGGGGCAGACAAGGTTCGTGGTCGATCCATTGGTCTTCGCGCAAAGCCTCTGGCCGCGATGGCGACAGACATTGTGGAAGGCGCGGATGCGGTTGTCTTTGCCTTTGATGATCACCACCGGATAGGCACCGACCTGCAGCGTGGCAAAAGCGCCCGTCTTTTCCAGTTCACAGGCCGGTATGGCGAAAAGCCATTCGCGATACCAGATTTGTTGAAGATCGGCCTCCAAAACGCCGGGATCACAGTATAAATCACGTTCGAGAGCATAGCCGCTCTGGCGCGCCAAAAGGCGCGTTAGGGTCTCGGACTGGCTCAGCATCTGCTGTCCTTCGCGTTAGCCCGCGCTCCCCGCACGGGCAGGTTTGACTTGCGATGGACAAGGCAGCACAACCGGCCCGCACGGGGGATGGACCCGCGAGCCTGTTGTCGCTGCACCGCCCGCCGCGGCTCGACATTCTCTCGCAAGGCTGGTTTCCGGGCTTGGGGAGTGGTCTCTTCGACCCCGGTCGCAACGCCTTCCCGGGCTCCTCCACCCAGTGGTCCTTGTCGCGCCCTCTCCCCCCACCGTTGCGGGGGCAGCGCCGGATTTGACCCATTTCGGGCCGCACCGGCTTCCCAATTCTCCGCTGTCTCCAGCGGCACCTTGCAAGGCGAATTGACCACAGTGCAGCGCGCCGGATTGTCTGTTTGCGACATGTCGCAAAGCGGAAAAGACAGCCGCCGCCCGCGCGGTGCTTTTGGCCCCGAAAGTGCGATTTTGCCGGTTGCCAAACCAAAATGCGGCGCTTAACGATTGGGCAACTTACTCGTTGGGGTGTCCCGGGCAACCGGGGCTGAGAGGCCGAAAGGCTAACCCATCGAACCTGATCCGGTTCATACCGGCGGAGGGAACGGGTAGTCTGATCGCGCCTCTGGTGGCCCTTTGGGGGCGGCCCGGCGCGGCGGCTCCCTGACATTTCGCCGGTCATTTGGGGGCATGATGACGGCGATAGCTTTGACCATTGCGGGCTCGGATTCCGGCGGGGGGGCCGGGATACAGGCCGATCTCAAGAGTTTCGCGGCCATGGGCGTTTACGGCGCCAGCGTGATCACCGCGATCACCGCGCAGAATACACGGACGGTGACCGCGGTGATGGCCTTGCCGGTCGCCCTGGTCGAGGCGCAGCTGGAGGCGGTGTTCGACGATCTCGCCATCCGGGCGGTCAAGATCGGTATGCTGGGCACGCCGGAGCTGGTCGTCACCCTGGCCGGGGCTTTGCGCGGTCGCGGTCTGCCTTTGGTGGTCGATCCGGTGATGGTGGCGAAATCCGGCGACCGGCTGCTGGCGGCGGAGGCGGTGGCGGCGTTGCGCGACCACCTCCTGCCGCTGGCGACGGTCCTGACCCCGAACCTGCCCGAGGCCGCTGATCTCCTCGGCCTTGCGCCCGCCAATGACCGGGCTGCGCAGGAGGCGCAGGGGCGGCAGTTGCTGGCCCTGGGGCCGGAATGGGTGCTGATGAAGGGCGGTCATGCCAGCGGGGCCGAATGCCGCGATCTGCTGATCGGTCCACAAGCCCATGATTTCACCGCAAAACGCCAGGAGACCCGCAACACCCATGGCACCGGGTGCAGCTATGCCTCGGCGATTGCGGCGGGGCTGGCGCAGGGGCTTGCGGTGCCCGAGGCTGTGGCCCGCGCCCATGCCTGGCTCCAGGATGCGATCCGGGCGGCGGATGCTCTGGCGGTCGGCTCCGGCCATGGCCCGGTGCATCATTTCCACGCGCTCTGGCCGCAACCATGAGCCGGGTCCATATCCCCCGCATCCATATTCTCGGGGCCGGTGTCATGGGGCTGGTGGTGGCCAGCGAACTGGCCTCACGCGGCCATGCGGTCACCATTTCCGACCCCGCCGGCGGGCCGGGGCCACATGCCTGTTCCTGGTGGGCCGGCGGCATGCTGGCGCCGCATTGCGAGGCGGAAGCAGCCGAAGAGCCGGTTGAACGGCTGGGCGACGAGGCCGCTGCCTGGTGGCAGGCTCATACCGGCCTCGTCTCGCAGGCCGGAACCCTTGTGCTGGCAGATCCCCGCGACCGGGGCGATCTGACCCGGTTCGCGCGGCTGACCCGGCAGCATCGCCGCCTCGGTGCCGATGAAATCGCGGCGCTGGAGCCCGACCTTGCCACCCGCTTCCGCGCAGGGCTGTATTTCGAAACCGAGGCGCATCTCGCCCCCCGCGCCGCACTGGCGGAACTGGTCCGCCGCCTGGCCGGACAGGGTATCACCGTGACCTCTGAACCCCAGGCCGCAGCCCTGACCATCGACTGCCGGGGCCTCGCCGCCCGCGACCGCCTTCCCGATCTGCGCGGGGTGCGGGGCGAGATGGTGCTGATCCGCTGCGAGGGCGTGACGCTCTCGCGCCCGGTCCGGCTGCTGCATCCCCGCATCCCGCTCTACATCGTGCCGCGCGGCGACGGGTATTTCATGCTGGGCGCCACGATGATCGAAAGCGGGCATCGCGGGCCGGTGACGCTCAGGTCGATGATGGAGCTGATGGCGGCGGCCTGGACCCTGCATCCGGGCTTTGGCGAGGCCGAACTGATCGCAACCGGCGCGGATGCCCGCCCCGCTTTCCCCGACAACCTGCCCCGGCTGCGTCGCCGGGGCGATGTGATCTTTGCGAATGGTCTCTACCGCCATGGCTTCCTTTTGTCCCCCGCCGTCGCGCGGATGCTGGCGGAGCATATCGAGACCGGATCGCAGCCCGAACTGATGGATGAGGTAATCCCATGAAAATATTCGTGAATGGCGAGGAAAGACAGACCGGCGCAGCAACGCTGGCGGCATTGCTGGAGGAGGAGGGATTTGGCCCGGCCGTCGCCACAGCGGTGAATGAGAGCTTTGTCGCCAAAGCCGCCCGCGCTGCGATAAAGCTGCAGGATGGCGACCGGGTCGAGGTTCTTTCTGCGATGCAGGGGGGCTGAGATGCCGGTTTTCTACGGGACTGACATCGACAGTGCGCTGATGCTCGGGACAGCACAATATCCCTCGCCAAAGATCCTTGAGGCTGCGTTCGGGGCGTCAAAAGCCGGGATTGCCACCGTGTCTTTGCGCCGCGAACAGGGCGGCGGCGGTGATTTCCGCGCGCTTGTGGCGGGCCTTGGCGCGCAGATCCTGCCCAATACCGCCGGCTGCCATACGGTGAAAGAGGCCGTCACCACTGCCCATATGGCGCGCGAACTGTTCGGAACCGGCTGGATCAAGCTGGAGGTGATCGGCCATACCGACAGCCTGCAGCCCGATGTCTTTGGCCTTGTCGAGGCCGCGCGCATTCTGATCGCCGACGGGTTCCAGGTCTTTCCCTATACGACCGAGGATCTGACCGTCTGCGCCCGGCTGGTCGAGGCGGGCTGTGAGGTGCTGATGCCCTGGGGGGCGCCGATCGGCTCGGGGCGCGGGCTGATGAATGAATATGGGCTGCGCGCGTTGAGGGCGGAATTTCCAGACCAGGCGCTGGTGGTCGATGCCGGGATCGGGCTGCCTTCCCATGCCGCCCGCGCGATGGAGCTGGGCTTTGACGCGGTGCTTTTGAACACGGCGGTGGCGAAGGCCGGCGATCCGGCGTTGATGGCGGCCGCGATGGCCGGGGCGGTCCGGGCGGGCAGGGCGGCGTATCTTGCCCGACCGATGGAGCCGCGCGACATGGCCGCGCCCTCGACGCCGGTGGTGGGGAGGGCATTTCTTTGAGAGCCCTGCCGCGTTTCTACCCGATTTTCGACCGCGCCGCCTGGCTTGAGCGGATGCTGCCGCTGGGCGTCCGGCTGGTGCAGCTGCGCATCAAGGATCTGGACTTCGCCGGAACCCGCGCCGAGATCCGCGACAGCCTCGCGCTGTGCCGCGCACATAATGCGACGCTGGTGGTCAATGACCATTGGCGCCTCGCGATCGAGGAGGGCTGCGACTGGATCCATCTCGGCCAGGAAGACCTCGACACTGCCGATCTGGCGGCGATCCGGGGGGCGGGGCTCAGGCTTGGCCTTTCGACCCATGACGAGGCCGAACTGGCGCGCGCCCTGGCGCTTTCCCCGGATTATATCGCGCTTGGGCCGGTCTGGCCGACCATTCTGAAACAGATGAAATGGCATCAGCAGGGGGTTGCAAAGCTGGCTGACTGGAAGGCGCGGGTCCAGGATATTCCGCTGATCGCCATCGGCGGGCTGACCATCCCCCGCGCGGCGGAGGCCTTTGCGGCGGGGGCGGATGTGGTCTCGGTGGTGACCGATATCACGCTGAACCCCGATCCGGAGGCGCGGGTTCGCGCCTGGCTGGAGGCGGTGGCATGAGCCGCTATGCCCGCCAGCTGATCCTGCCGCAGATCGGGCCGGGAGGTCAGACGGCCTTTCATGCGGCGCATCTTCTGATCGTGGGGGCGGGCGGCCTGGGCGTGCCGGCGCTGCAATATCTCGCCGGTGCCGGCATTGGCCGCATCACCCTGATCGACCCCGACCGGGCAGAGGAAAGCAATCTCCACCGCCAGCCGCTTTATGCCGGGCGCGTCGGCCAGCCCAAAACTGATGCGGCGGCAAGCGCGCTGCGGGCGCTGAACCCCGATTGCGCGGTCACCGCCCTGACAGCGCGTTGCGATCCGGCCAATGCGCCGGGCCTTGTAGCGGCGGCCGATCTGGTCCTTGATTGCGCCGACAGTTTCGCCACGAGCTACCTGTTATCCGATCTGTGCCAGGCTGCCGGAAAGCCGCTGATCTCGGCCTCGGCACTTGGGCTTTCGGGCTATGTCGGCGGGTTTTGCGGCCCGGCACCCTCGTTGCGCGCGGTCTTCCCCGATCTGCCCGAGACCCTTGCCAGCTGCGACAGCGCCGGGGTGCTGGGGCCGGTGGTGGGGATGCTGGGCATGATCATGGCGCAGATGGCCCTGGCGCATCTGGCGGGGATCACGCCCTCGCCGCTTGGCCAGCTGATCCGCTTTGACCTGGAGGGCTGGCGCTTCAGCACCTTCCGTTTCGATGCCGCGCCCGAGCCGGCAACCGCCTTTCCCTTCATCGCGAAAGCCGCGATCCAGCCCGGCGATTATGTGGTCGAGCTGCGCGATGCCGCCGAGGCGCCGCTGCCCGTCACCCCCTGGGCGCATCGGTTGTCGCCCGACCAGATCAGCCGCTCCGCCCCTGCACCCGGGCAGCGCATCGTGCTGGCCTGCCGGTCCGGCCTCAGGGCCTGGCGCGCAGCGGCGCGGCTTGGCCCGCTTTTCCCCAATGAGATTGCGCTGATCGCTGATTCGCCCCTTACGGAGACCGAAGGATGACCCGTTTCGCCCTGGCCCTTATGGCCACATTTTCCCTGACAGAGCCAGCCCTTGCGCAGGACTCTATGACCCTGATCCTCGACTGGTATGTGAACCCCGATCATGGCCCGGTGATCATCGCGCAGGAAAAGGGCTTCTTCGCTGATGCGGGGCTGGCGGTGGAGATCATCGCCCCCGCCGACCCGACCGAGCCCCCGAAACTGGTGGCGGCAGGCCAGGCGGATCTGGCGATTTCCTACCAGCCACAACTGCATCTGATGGTGCATGAGGGGCTGCCGCTGATCCGCGTCGGCACCCTGATAGCGACACCGCTGAACTGTCTGATGGTGGCAGAGGACGGGCCGGTTCAGGCGCTTTCCGATCTGAAAGGGCGCCGCATCGGCTATTCGGTTTCCGGCGTGGAATCGGCGGTGCTGGCGGGGATGCTGGCCAGTGCCGGGCTGAGTATCGGCGATGTCGAAATGGTCAATGTGAACTGGTCGCTGACGCCCGCGCTGATGACCGGCCAGGTCGATGCGGTGATCGGGGCATTCCGCAATTTCGAACTGACGCAGATGCGGCTCGCGGGCGGTCAGGGGCGCTGCTTTTACCCCGAAGAATCCGGCATCCCCGCTTATGACGAGCTGATCTTCGTGGCGCAGAAAGACTTTGACCCTGCAAAGGTGACCCGCTTTCTGACCGCGATCGAGCGCGCCACCGCCTTTATGATCAACCATCCCGATGAGGCTTACGAGATCTTTGCCGCCACCGCGCCCGACCTTTCCGATCCGCTGAATGCCCAGGCCTGGAAAGACACCTTGCCGCGTTTCGCCCATTCTCCGGCGGCGCTGGATTATGGCCGTTACGCCCGGTTCGAGGCCTTCCTGCTTGAGGCGGGGCTGATCGACACCGCACTGCCGGTCGGGGCCCTCGCCATTGATCCGGGGGCTGCGGAATGATCCCCGATTACGGTGACGCCTTCGCCCGGCTGCGCGCCTCCTGCGAGGCGGACTGGCTTGCCTATACGCAGCATGATTTCCTGGAACAGCTGCAGGACGGCACGCTGCCCCGCGCCGCCTTCCTCAGCTATTTGCGCCAGGACTATGTGTTCCTGATCCATTTCGCCCGCGCCTGGTCGCTGGCGGTGGTGAAGGCCGGATCGCTGGCAGAGATGCAGGCGGCGAGTGCGACGGTCCATGGGCTGCTGCATCACGAGATGGGGCTGCATATCCGGCTTTGCGGCGAGGCGGGGATTTCTGCGGCTGATCTGGCCGCGACGGAAGAGGCCACCGGCAACCTCGCCTATACGCGCTATGTGCTTGATGCCGGGCTCAGCGGTGATTTCCTTGATCTGCTGGCGGCGCTGATGCCTTGCGTGCTGGGCTATGGCGAGATCGGGGCGCGGCTGATCCGCATGGCGGGGGAAACCCCTTACCGCGACTGGATCGACACCTATGGCGGCGAGACCTGGCAGCAGATCTGCCGCGAGGCGGGGGCGCTGTTTGACGCTGCGATCCGTGACCGGCTGGGGGAGGCGCCGCAGACCCTGCCGCGCTGGCGCCAGCTTGAGCGGCATTTCCGCACCGCCACCCGGCTTGAGGCGGGCTTCTGGCGGGCGGGTCTTCGATGACGCTGGTGCTGGACGGCCCGGCGCAGATCGGCGGGCAGCCTTTGTTCCCGCCCTTGCGGCTGACGCTCAGGGAAGGCGAATGGCTGACACTGCTTGGTCCCTCGGGGGTGGGCAAGACCACGCTTTTGCGGCTGATCGGCGGCTTGCCGGTCGGCGCGGAATTCACCGGCCGGATCACCGGTCGCCGCCCGGTCGCGCTGATGGCGCAGGATCCGGGGCTGATGCCCTGGGCCACGGTTGCGGCGAATATCACGCTGGGGTCAAAGCTGCGCGGAGAGGCGCCCGACCGCGTCCGGCTGGCCGAGGTGCTGGAGCGGACCGGCCTCGCCCCCCATGCGGCCAGGCGGCCAGGACAGCTTTCGGGCGGGCAGCGGCAGCGGGTGGCGCTGGCGCGGGTCCTGATGGAGGACCGGCCGCTTGTCCTGCTGGATGAGCCGTTTTCGGCGCTGGATGTCGGGCTGCGGCTGAAGATGCAGGATCTGGCGGCCGAGCTTTTGCGCGGCAGGACGGTGATGATGATCAGCCATGACCCGGGCGAGGCGGCGCGGCTTTCGGACCGGATCTGCCTGATGAGCCCGGCGGGGCTGGAGGATATCGCGGCGCCCGCAGGGCCGGGGCCGCGCGCGCCCGATGCGCCGGAGGTGCTGGCCTGCGCCCATGTTCTGTTGACCCGCCTGGTGGCGCTGGCATGATCCGGGCGCTGGTCACCACCCTGATCTTGCTGGCATTGTGGCAGGGGCTGATCCTTGCAACCGGCCTGCCGCCCTTTCTGCTGCCTTCGCCGCAGGCGGTGGCCGGCGCGCTCTGGACCCATCGGGGGGAACTCGCGCCCGCCTTCGCACGAACGCTTGCCGAGGTCATTGCCGGTTTCGCGCTTGGCACGCTGATCGGCATGGGCCTTGCGCTGGCCATGGCGGCATCCGGGCGGGTCAGGCGCTGGCTTGGCCCCATGGTGGTGTTCTCGCAAACGATCCCGATTTTCGCGCTGGCGCCGATCCTGACGCTCTGGCTGGGTTACGGCATGGCGCCGAAACTGGCCGTGGTGGCGCTGGTGACGTTTTTCCCGGTGGCCAGTGCCTTCCATGACGGGCTTGCCCGTGTGCCGCAGGCGCGCCTCGATCTGGCGCGGGTGATGGGCGCCGGGCGGTGGGCCGGGCTGCTGCGTATCCGTCTGCCTTCGGCTTTGCCGGATCTGGCGACGGGGCTGCGGCTTGCGGCCGTGCTGGCGCCGGTGGGGGCGGTGATCGGCGAATGGGTGGGCGGATCGGAAGGGCTGGGCGCGGTGATGCTGCACGCGAATGGAAGGATGCGGATCGACCTTGTCTTCGCGAGCCTTGCGCTGGTCGTCATGCTGTCGCTGGGGTTTCAGCGCATCATCGCCGGGCAGATCGCTGCCCGGCTGGAACGCTTTGCCGGCTGAACTCCGGCGGGGCCGTAATCTGCCCGCCGGAGCGGTTCCGGGGCGATTACTCGACCGTCACCGATTTCGCGAGGTTCCTCGGCTGGTCCACATCAGTGCCTTTGGCAATCGCGGTGTGATAGGCCAAAAGCTGCGCCGGCACCGCGTAAAGGATCGGTGCCCAGACCGGGTCGACCTCGGGGAGCGTCAGCTGTGACCAGGTGCCCTGGCCGGCATGGGCGATCCCCGCCGCATCCGACAGAAGCAGAACCTTGCCATGGCGGGCCATCACCTCCTGCATATTCGACACCGTCTTGTCGAACAGCGCATCTGACGGCGCCATCACGATCACCGGAACATTGGCGTCGATCAGCGCGATGGGGCCGTGTTTCAGCTCTCCGGAAGCATAGCCCTCGGCATGGATATAGCTGATTTCCTTGAGTTTCAGCGCGCCTTCCAATGCCATCGGATACATCGGCCCGCGCCCGAGGAAGAGGATGTCGCGCGCCTCTGCCAACTCGTTCGAGACCGCCGCGATCTGATCGGACAGCGAGAGCGCCGCATTCAGCAGCCCGGGCAGGTTGCGCAGGCTGATGATGCGCGCGGTCAGTTCCTCCCCGCTGATCCGGCCCCGGTCGGCGGCTGCCTTCAGCGCCATCAGCGCCAGCACCATCAGCTGGCAGGAAAACGCCTTGGTCGAGGCAACACCGATCTCGGCGCCGGCGAGGATCGGCAGCACCAGGTCACTTTCGCGCGCAATGGACGAGGTCGGCACATTGACCACCGCGACCACTTTCGCGACCTTTTCCTTCACATAGCGCAAGGCCGCCAGCGTGTCGGCGGTCTCGCCCGACTGGCTGACAAACAGCGCCATCGAGCGGTCTGACAGCACCGGCTCGCGGTAGCGGAACTCGGAGGCCACGTCGATTTCCGCCGGGATGCCGGCGATCTGTTCGAACCAGTATTTCGCGACATGGGTGGCGTAGCTTGCGGTGCCGCAGGCCACCATAACCACCCGGTCGATAGTGGTGAAATCAAGCCCCTCGGGCAGGTTCAGCGCCGGGCTGGCGCTGGATCCGGTGTAGTGGCGCAAAGCATCGGCCAGCACCACCGGCTGTTCGGCGATTTCCTTGGCCATGAAATGCTTGTAGCCGCCTTTCTCCACCCGGGTCGCGCCCAGCTGGATGCGGGTCTCGGCCCGGTTCGCGCGCCGGCCTGCGGCGTCATAGATCTCGGCGCCCTGGCGGGTCAGCACCGCCCAGTCGCCCTCTTCGAGATAGGTGATCCGGTCGGTCATCGGCGCCAGCGCGATGGCATCCGAGCCTACGAACATCTCGCCCTCGCCGCGCCCGATGGCAAGCGGGCTGCCTTTGCGCGCGCAGATGAGCAGATCATCCTCGCCCTCGAACAGCATGCACAGCGCAAAGGCGCCCTCCAGCCGGGTCAGCGTCTCGCGCGCGGCGTCGATGGGGGTGGCGCCCTTGTCGATGCTGCGTTTCAAAAGCAGTGCCACCGTCTCGGTATCGGTCTCGGATTCCTGGTGATAGCCGTCGGCTGCCAGCTCTTCGCGCAGGGCGCGGAAGTTTTCGATGATGCCGTTATGCACCACCGCCACGCCACCGGCGCGATGGGGGTGGGCATTTACCACCGTCGCCGCGCCATGGGTGGCCCAGCGGGTATGGCCGATGCCGGATTTCCCGGCCAGCGGCTCATGCACCAGCAGATCCGATAGGTTGACCAGCTTGCCCACCGCGCGCCGCCGGTCGAGCCGGCCTTTGTTCACGGTGGCGATTCCGGCGGAATCATAGCCGCGATATTCCAGCCGCTTCAGCCCTTCGACCAGAAGCGGAGCGACCTCGTGATTGCCAAGGACGCCGACAATGCCACACATGAAATTATCCTTTGTTCTTCGCAGCTTTAATCGTGCGGAGTTTCTCGAAAAGCCTGATCGCGAGGCCGGGTTTGTTGACCTGCTTTGCCCGTGCCAGCGCCACGGCACCTGCGGGCACGTCCTCGGTGACGACCGAGCCAGAGCCGGTCAGCGCGTCATCGCCGACCGTGACCGGCGCCACCAGCATGGTGTCAGAGCCGATAAAGGCGCGTTTGCCGATCCGGGTGCGGTGTTTCATCACCCCATCATAATTGCAGGTGACGGTGCCGGCACCGATATTGGTGAACTCGCCCACATCCGCATCGCCGATATAGGACAGGTGCCCGACCTTGACGCCCTCCTCAAGGATGGCGTTCTTGATCTCGACGAAATTGCCGACATGAACATCCTCGGCCAGTTCCGCCCCGGGGCGCAGGCGGGCAAAAGGCCCGACATCGGCGCCGCGCGAGACATGGCAGCCCTCCAGATGGCAGAAGCCCCTGATCTCAGCGCCGGATTCGATGGTGACGCCGGGGCCGAACAGCACATTCGGCCCGATGATCGCATCGCGACCCACAATGGTGTCCAGCGCGAAAAACACGGTTCCGGGCGCGGTCAGGGTGACGCCGTTTTCCAGCGCCTCGCTCCGGGCGCGGGCCTGGAAGGCGGCCTCTGCTTCGGCCAGCTGCGCCCGGGTATTGACGCCCAGCGTCTCGGATTCGTCGCAGATCACCACGGTGGCCGAAAGGCCCTTTGACCGCGCGATTCCCACCACATCGGTCAGGTAATATTCGCCGCTGGCATTGGCGTTGCCGATCTCTGAAATCAGCGCGAAGAGGTCTTTGGCCGAGGCACAGATCACCCCGGAATTGCACAAAGTCACCGCGCGTTCGGCTGCGTTCGCATCCTTATATTCGACGATGCGTTCGAGACTGTCACCCTCGGTGATCAGACGGCCATAGCGGCCGGGATCGGCGGCCTCGAAGCCCAGCACCACCACGGCATTATGCGCGCGGGCCTCAAGCATTGCCTCCAGCGTCTCAGAGCGGATGAAGGGGGTATCGCCGTAAAGCACGATCACATCGCCCGCCTGGCCTGCAAGCGCTGCCCGGGCCTGATCGACGGCATGGCCGGTGCCTTTCTGCTCCTCCTGGCGGGTGATCACCACATCGGGGTCGAATTTCAGCGCCGAGGCCGCGACCTCATCGCCGCCATGGCCGACCACCACGATGGTCGCGACAGGGGAGAGAGCGGCGCCGGCGGCCATGGCGTGATGCAAAAGCGGTGCCGCCGCAACCTTGTGCAGGACTTTCGGAAGATCCGAATTCATGCGCGAGCCCTGGCCTGCCGCCAGGATGATGAGCGAGACCTGCATTCTGCCCCTTCCTTTTGTGTTGCCGCCGTTCTACCGAAGCCGTGCAGGGTCGCCAAGGGGGGCGGCGGTCACAGAGGGTTGCGGCATGTTGCAAGATCGGCTTTCGCCCGGGAATGAGCAAAACGGCAACCGCGACGGCGCCTGTGTGGTGTTTGACCTTGACGGCACCCTGGCCGATACCAGCGCCGATCTGCTGGCCGCGGCCAATGCCTGTTTCACCGAAATGGGGGCCGGCACGCCTTTGCATGCGGGAGACAGCCTGACCGCGTTTCATGGCGGGCGGGCGATGCTGAGGCTCGGCTTTGAGCGGCTGGGACAGCCGGCGCCGGAAGGGCAGGAACTGGAGCGGCTTTACCCCGGGCTTTTGCGCCATTACCGCGCGGCGATTGCGGTTCACACAAAGATGTATCCGGGGGCGGTCGATACGGTGGAGGCGCTGCGCCGCGCGGGCTACCGGGTTGCGGTCTGCACCAACAAACCCTTTGCGCTGGCGGAAGAGCTGTTGCGCCAGCTTGGTGTGCGGGATCTGTTCGGATCGCTGGTGGGCGCCGATACGCTGCCAGTCCGCAAGCCCGATCCCGCGCCCTATCATCTGGCGGTTGAACGCGCGGGCGGGGTGGTGGCGCGCTCGCTTCTGGTCGGGGATACCGAGACCGATCTGAAAACATCGCGCGCGGTGGGGGTGCCTTCGGTGCTGGTGAGTTTCGGGCCGGAGGGGGAAGGCATTGCGCGGCTGGCGCCGGATGTCTTGCTGCATCGCTACGAGGATCTGCCGGAGATCGTCAGGCAGCTGATCGGGTAGCATTGGCTGATCGGGCAGAGTGGCCCTGCCCCCTCGTGACGCGTTTCAACAGGTTTGATGCTTTGAGGGCTGCACGGGTAGGTGCAGGCCTTCACGCCTCGGAAGGGGCACAAAATAGTCAATGAAATCAGTGGTGAAATTTCGCAAGTGTGGGATGATTTGCCCATAATCGGGAAGGGTTCAGTTCCCGTTTCCTATTGAACGTTGGGTATTGGCTTAACACTTAACGCTCACACAATCCGAAAGTGTTCGTCTCGCCGACCGGCTTCAAACGACCTTTCGAAGAGGCCAGCACGGGCGAACGCCTGATCGCGGACGAAGTCAGCAAACGCTTTGCTGCCGACCTTCTATGCGCCTTCCGACGACTGTTTTGGCTGATGTTGCGATGGGCCTGCTGGTCTGATTTGGACTGGCTGTTGGCCGGGGGGCTTTCACTTTGTTCTGACCGCTGCATAGCGGCCCCGCTGCGGGCGGTCGATGCGCCGGAGGCAATGCGTTCTGGTCGGGCTGTTTGCGAAGGGGGCGGCCCTGCACATGAAAAGGCCCAGCGATGGGCCGGGCCTTTGCGGTGTTCCATTCAGGTGAACAATGCGATTTCAGGCCGGGATCGCCATGCCTTTGCCCTGTGCCAGATCGCGCATTCTCGCCTGGAGTTTCTCGAAGGCGCGCACCTCGATCTGGCGGATCCGTTCACGCGAGACGCCATAGCTTTCCGACAATTCCTCCAGCGTCACCGGCTCATCGGCGAGGCGGCGCTGCATCAGGATGTCTTTCTCGCGGTCATTGAGCACGGACATCGCCTCGGTCAGCATTTCGCGGCGGGTGTCCAGCTCGTCCTTTTCGGCATAGGCGCCGGCCTGATCGCTGTCCTCATCCTCGAGCCAGTCCTGCCATTGGGTTGCCCCATCGCCATCGCCACCGATCTGGGCGTTGAGCGAGGCATCCGAGCCGGAAAGGCGGCGGTTCATCTCGACCACTTCGGCCTCGGAAACCGAGAGGTCTTTCGCGATCTGGGCGAGGTTTTCCGGACGCAGATCGCCTTCCTCCAGCGCGCCGACCTTGGCCTTGGCCTTGCGCAGATTGAAGAACAGTTTTTTCTGCGCCGAGGTGGTGCCCATTTTCACCAGAGACCACGACCGCAGGATATATTCCTGGATCGAGGCGCGGATCCACCACATCGCATAGGTCGCGAGGCGGAAGCCTTTCTCGGGATCGAAGCGTTTCACCGCCTGCATCAGCCCGACATTGGCCTCGGAGATCACCTCGGCCTGAGGCAGCCCATAGCCGCGATAGCCCATGGCGATCTTGGCGGCGAGCCGCAGATGCGAGGTCACCAGCTGATGCGCGGCCTTGCTGTCCTGGCGTTCGGTCCAGGCCTTGGCCAGCATATATTCCTGCTCGGGTTCGAGCAGCGGGAATTTGCGGATTTCCTGGAGATAACGGTTAAGGCCCTGTTCAGGGCTCGGTGCGGGAAGGTTGGTATAGGTGCTCATTTTCTGCCCCCTGTTTTTCTTCCGGTGCCATCAGCCCCCGGAGAACCGCTTCACTTATGTGCCACGGATCCTCCTTACAAGGGAGCGATCAATGGAAGATGAACGCGAGATGGGGATTGGGGATCCCGATGAAAAGAATTGTGTCGGGCGGTTCACGCGAATGTCAGGGGCGGAGGGGCCGGGGGAAGGAAACGGGAAAGAACCGGGGGAGCCCGGCTGGCGCGGGACCGGGGCGGCGTGGCATGAGACCGGGAAACATGAGACCTGGGAACATGGGATTGGGAAACATGGGATTGGGAAACATGAGACCGGGAATGCAAAGCGGGGGCGGGTTTTGCGACGGGGTATGGCGTGACGGAAAAACCGCGAAGCAACAGGGTCTTTCTGCCCTCGGCCGAGCCCGGAGTGGCGCTTGAGGTCGTGGTGGTGCGGCCGCCGCAGCCGCAGCCAGGGCCTTATCCGGTGATGGTCTTCAACCATGGCTCGACCGGCAGCGGGCAAAGCCCGGCGGTCTGGCGGCGCAGCGTCAGTCCGGCGGTGATCAGCCGCTATTTCGTGGCAAGGGGCTGGATGGTTGCCTTCCCGCAGCGGCGCGGGCGGGGGAAATCGGGTGGCGCCTATGGTGAGGGGCTGGCGGCGGATGGCTCGGGCTATTCCTGCGATACGGCGGCAGCGCTGGCCGGCTTTGACCGGGCGGTCGAGGATCTGGACGCTGTCATGCGCGATCTGGCGCGCTGGCCCGATGTCGATCCGGGACGGCTGGTGATCGGCGGCGTCTCGCGCGGGGGGATCCTCGCGATTGCCTTTGCCGGGATGCGGCCGGGCCTGTTACGGGGTGCGGTCAGTTTCAGCGGCGGCTGGCTGGGGCGGGCCTGTCCGGCTTTCGAAGCGGTCAATCCGCTGCTCTTTGCACTCGGTGCCGGGGCCAGAACCGGGGCCAGAACTGACACGCTCTGGCTGCATGGCACCCAGGATCAGTATTACCGCATCGGCCATTGCCGCAGCAATTTCGACCGTTTCCGCGAGGCGGGCGGGCAGGTGCGCTTTGTCTCGCTGAAGGCGGGCCATGCGCTGATGTTCAAACCGGCGCTCTGGGCGCCCCATATGGAGCCCTGGCTGGAGGCGGTGGGGCTGGATTCGGTGGGGCCGGATTCGGTGAGGCTGGCGGCTGAGCGCCGTGGCTGATTGTGGCGGCCCGGACGGCGCCGTATTTTTTTGACATCCCTTACGGCGCGGTTGTGACCTCGATTTCTTGCCGCAGGCTGCCATCGGGGGCAAAGATCAGGATGCGGCTCTTGCCGGTGACGACGCCGATCCAGCCCGGCCCGGGCACCACCGAGACCGCAACCTCGCCCGCAGGCAGCTGCAGCGCGGCGGGCAGCTCTGCCGGCGCCGAAATCGGCGCGCTGAGGCGCGTGACAAGCAACAGGGTCACGGTTATGACACCCGCGATCATGCTCAGCATCAGCACGATCACCAGCGCCTTCAGAAAACGCAGCGAGGGCGGCAGCGCGATCTCTTCCGCATTCTCCTTCGGGGCCTGAGCCATGACTGAACCTTTCACGCCTGAACCTTTTCCTGACGATGACGACTTTCTGGGCCAGCCGGAAGCGGGAGAGGTGATCTCCGTCACGCTGGGCCCGGATGCCGCTTTGCGTCTTGATAAGGCGCTCAGCGCCGCTGTGCCAGAGGAAGCGGCACTGTCGCGCTCGCGGCTGGCGCGTCTGATCGAAGAAGGCGCCGTCAGCCGTGCGGGCCAGGTGGTGACCGATCAGAAGGCGAAAACCGCGCCGGGAGAGGTCTGGCAGATCCGGATCGGCCCCGCCCAGGCGGTCGAGACCCTGGCCGAGGCGATCCCGCTTTCGGTGATCTGGGAGGATGCTGATCTGATCGTGATCGACAAACCGGCGGGGATGGTGGTGCATCCGGCGCCGGGTTCTCCCTCGGGCACGCTGGTCAATGCGCTCTTGCATCATTGCGGCGACAGCATTTCCGGCATCGGCGGCGAGCGGCGCCCCGGCATCGTGCACCGGATCGACAAAGAGACCTCGGGCCTGATCGTGGCGGCGAAATCCGACCGCGCCCATCACGGACTGGCGGCGCAGTTCGAGGCCCATACGGTGACGCGTCATTACCTCGCGCTGTGCAACGGGGTGCCGGAGGGATCTGACCCGCGGCTGCGCGGCACCAGGGGGATAAGCTTTGAACCCGGCGGCGTGATCCGGATCGCGACCAACCTCGCCCGCCACCGCACCGACCGGCAAAAGCAGGCCGTGACCTGGCCGCCCGAGGGGCGCCATGCCGTCACCCGCACAAGGGTGGTCGAGGGTTTTGCGGGCCAGGCGGCGCTGATTGATTGCTGGCTGGAGACCGGGCGCACCCATCAGATCCGTGTCCATCTCGCCTGGGCGGGCCATGGGCTGATCGGCGATCCGACCTATGGCGGGCGGCGCAAATTATCCGGGAAACTGCTGGGCGAGGCGGCGCAGGAGGCTGCGGATTTCCCCCGCCAGGCGCTGCATGCGGCAAGCCTTGGCTTCACCCATCCTGTGACGGGCGAGCGGCTGGAATTCCGGTCAGAGCTGCCGGGGGATATGAATGCCCTGCTCGCGGCGCTGCGCGCGGCGGGCTGATGGGCGGGGCCGGGGACATCCGGCATCGCTGCCGCCGCGCTATTTCTCTTTCCAATCAGCACAACGGCGATTAGAAACGGGAAATTCCGGTTTCCTTCGGGTTTTGTGCCTGGAGCCCGTTCCCGGCGCAAGGACCATCCTTCGTCCGCAGCCTGCTGCGGCGGGGACGGAATGGCGGGGGCATGCGGGATACCGGCGAAATCGCGGCGGCCGGACCCGTTCCTGCCGCTGATCACCGGCGGGACACCCCCGCAACCGCGAGGACAGATGCGCACCATTACCACGACCGAAGAGCTTGCGTCTTTCTGCGCAGCTGCGAAATCGGCCCCCTATGTCACCATCGACACCGAATTCCTGCGCGAGCGCACCTATTGGTCAAAGCTCTGCCTGATCCAGATGGCGCTGCCGGGCAAGGAGGGCGATGCGGTTCTGGTCGACCCGATCCTTGGCGAGGATATGTCGCTGGAGCCGCTCTATGACCTCTTCCGCCATGAGGCGGTGGTCAAGGTCTTCCATGCCGCGCGCCAGGATCTTGAGATCTTCTTCGTCGAGGGCAATGTCTTTCCGGTGCCGCTGTTCGACACCCAGATCGCGGCCATGGTCTGCGGGTTTGGCGAACAGGTCGGCTATGAGACGCTGGTACGCAAGATCGCGCGGGCCAATCTCGACAAGACCTCGCGCTTTACCGACTGGTCGCGCCGGCCCTTGTCGGATGCGCAAAAGGAATATGCGCTGGCCGATGTCACCCATCTCAGGGTGATCTATGAATGGCTGGCGGCGCAGCTGAAAAAGAATGGCCGCTCCGCCTGGGTCGAGGAGGAACTGGCGGTGCTGGTGGATCCGGCGACCTATACCGTGCATCCCGATGAGGCCTGGAAGCGGATCAAGACCCGCACCTCTTCGGGGCGGTTCCTTGCCATTGTGCGCGAGCTTGCGAAATTCCGCGAAACCTGGTCGCAGGGGCAGAACGTGCCGCGCTCACGGGTGATGAAGGATGATGCTCTGCTGGAGCTGGCCTCGACCCGGCCCACCACGATGGAGGAACTCGGCCGCTCGCGGCTCTTGCTGCGCGAGGGCAGGAAGCCCGAGATCGCCGAGGGGATCCTTGCCGCGATCCAGGCCGGGATGGAGGTGCGCAATGAGGATCTGCCGAAGGTCGCGCCGCAGATTGATCAGCCGCAGACCAATGCGGCGCTGGCCGATCTGCTGCGGGTGCTGCTGAAGGCGAAATCCGAGCAACTGGGCGTGGCGCCGCGTCTGATCGCGGCGGCCTCGGAGCTTGATGCGATTGCGGCCGGCAAGCGCGATGTCGAGGCGCTGCAAGGCTGGCGCGGCGAGGTCTTTGGCGATGAGGCGCTGCGGTTGTGCAAGGGCGAAATCGCGCTGACCGCGAAGGGCACGGAAATCCGCACGATCCGGATCTGACAGCGGGGGCGGAGGGCGCTGGCTCATGGCGCCTCACGGGATCTGGCGGGGAATGCCCCTACGCCTTCGGGCTGCTCTTTGGGCGGAACCGATCCGACAGGAATGCGCAGAGGAATGCGAGACCCTGGCGCAATCCGATTTCGTCACGGTCACAGGGCACGATTGCAGGGCAGGGTCACTGGGCACGGTCACAGGCGGGGCAGCACTATGCTGCCGCCCAGCTGTGTGATGTCGGTGATGCGCCTCGGTTCAGGTCAGGTTCCGATCCGTCTGATTGACAGAACGGTCGTGGATTCCAGTTTGCCGTTTGGGGTTCAGGTTTCCTTGGGCGCGTGCAGGCGGCGGATCTGACCCGCAGCGGCAATTCCGGGGGGGATGATGCAGCGGCAGTTTCTTGCGTCCATTCTTGCGCCCGGAGCCCGGGCGCGCACAGGGTCGGATGCTCCCTCAGCCAGCGGCCAGAGAGCCATCAGCATGGCCCGCCGTGTAGTCCGAAACCGGATCTCGCGCAGCCCTGGCGGCTGCGCGAGAGGGTTTGGAAAAGCTGGTGCCCTCAGCCGGAATGACCCCGGCCGGGATCGCTGCCTCCGTTTCCAGGCAAACAGGTCAGGCGATTGCTGATGCCCCAAATCGGACGTCTCAAATCCGGACATGCCAGATCCGGATATGCCAGATCCGGGCGCCCATAATCCGGCGGCGCAGAAACCGGGGTTACGGCAACCGGCGTTACGGCACGCGGTTGGCCAGCGGGTTCACCCCGACCGCGCGCAGCGTCATCATATAGGCGCGCTGCGCCGCCTCGACCTTGTCGCGCGCGGCCTCGGACAGATTGCTCTGATCGGTCAGCGGCGGCCGCGAGCTGTTTGCCCCCGAGACCTGCGCCACAGGCTGCGCGATTTCGCTGGCGGCGGCGGGCGATGCCCGGCTGCCGCTTTGAGATGCCGGAGCGGATCCGGCTGTATTCCCGGCCTGGGCATTCGCGACCGGTTCAACGGACGCCATGACTGGCCGGACGGCGGAAATGAATCCCATAACCGTCACCCCACGATAGAAAGCCCCACAGCCTGATCCTGGCACAGATCGCGGATTCTCCCCAGCGGGCAATATGATGAATTTGTCAGAGATTTTAGGAAACCTCTCGGCCCCCGAAGCCCCAGCCGCGACCCCGGCCGCGACCCGGGCCCCCTGACCCCGGCCCCCGGGTTCAGCCCGGCAGCGGCGAAAGCAGCCGCCGATAAAGCGTTTCAAGGAAAGCGGCAGCCTCGGTCCAGGGGTCGTGACCCTCGCCCAGCACAGCGCGGGTCTGGCTTTCGAAATCGGCATAATGCTGCGTCAGCGCCCAGACCGAGATGATCAGATGCACCGGGTCCGAGCGCCGGATCCGCCCCAGATCCATCCAGCGCGACAAAAGCCGTGCCTTTTCCTGCACGAGATCGCGCAATTCACCCTGGATCACCTCGGAAATCCTGGGCGCGCCCTGCAGGATCTCATTGGCGAAAAGCCGGCTTTCGCGGGGGAAATCGCGCGACAGGTCCAGTTTGCGCCGCATATAGCCCAGCATCTCGGCCAGCGGATCGCCGTCTTCGCGCATCGCCCGCAAAGGCTCCAGCCAGGCGGTCATCAGCCCGGTCAGGAGGTCGCGATGGATCTCTTCCTTGGAGCCGAAATAATACAGCAGATTGGGTTTCGACAGTCCTGCCTGCAGCGCGATCTGGTCCAGCGTCGCGCCGCGAAACCCCTGGGCGGAAAACACGTCGAGCGCCGCGGCGAGGATGGTCTCGCGGTTCTTTTGCTGGATACGGCTGCGGCGCGGCGCGCGGGCGGTCTTGTTCTCCATGATGTTTTTTAATCCGCCCGGGGGGTGGCGGTCAAACCTCGCAGGCGCGGCGTGGGGAAAAATCTTGACCATGTGGTCAGGCTGTGCTGGCCTGCGGTCAGAATGGCAGACCGACGGGAGACCACCATGGCCGCAGCGGGCGAGAACCTCCGCATCAATTCGCAACGGCTCTGGGACAGCCTGATGGAGATGGCGAAGATCGGGCCGGGCGTGGCGGGCGGCAATAACCGCCAGGCGCTGACCGATGCGGATGGCGAGGGCCGCCATCTGTTTCGCAGCTGGGCCGAGGCGGCGGGCATGACCATGGGCGTCGATCAGATGGGGACTATGTTCTTCACCCGCCCGGGCGAAGACCCAGAAGCCGCGCCGGTCTTCATGGGCAGCCATCTCGACACGCAACCCACTGGTGGCAAATATGACGGTGTGCTGGGGGTTCTGGGCGCGCTGGAGGCGGTCAGGACGATGAACGATCTCGGCATCCGCACGAAGCATCCGATCACCGTGGTGAACTGGTCGAATGAGGAAGGCGCGCGGTTCGCACCGGCGATGGTGGCCTCGGGCGTTTTCGCGGGGGTGCTGGAACAGGATTACGCCTGGTCGCGGCCCGACCCTGATGGCAAGCGTTTCGGCGATGAATTGCGGCGGATCGGCTGGCTGGGCGAAGAGAAGACCGGCGCGCGCAAAATCCATGCTTACTATGAGCTGCATATCGAACAGGGCCCGATCCTTGAGGCGGAGGCCACAGATATCGGCGTGGTGACCCATGGCCAGGGGCTCTGGTGGCTGGAATTCACCCTGACCGGCCGCGATGCCCATACCGGATCCACTCCGATGGCGATGCGGAAGAATGCGGGCCTCGCCATGGCGCGGATTTTTGAGCTGGTGCAGGGGGTTGCCATGTCCAACCAGCCCGATGCGGTGGGGGGCGTGGGTCAGGTGCGGTTTGCGCCGAACTCGCGCAATGTGCTGCCGGGCACGGTGGTGTTCACCGTCGATATCCGCACGGTTGACCAGGCCAAGCTTGACCGGATGCGGGCAGCGGTCGAGGCGGGCGCGGCGAAGATCTGCGCCGATCTGGATGTTGGTTGCGCGGTCGAGGCAGTCGGCCATTTCGACCCGGTGACCTTCACGCCGGACCTCGTGGGTTCGGTGCGCCGCGCGGCAGAGCGCCTCGGCTATTCCCATCGTGACATCGTTTCCGGCGCCGGGCACGATGCCTGCTGGATTGCGCGGGTGGCGCCGACCACGATGATCTTCTGCCCCTGTGAGGGTGGTTTGTCGCATAACGAGGCCGAGGCGATCAGCCCGGAATGGGCGGCGGCGGGGACGGATGTGCTTCTCCATGCCGTGCTGGAAACGGCTGAGGTCGTGGCGTGAAACGTGAAGGCAAGGACATGAAACTGACATCGCTGATCCCCGCCCGCCCGGGCGTGCTGGCCCTGGTGGGGCTGATGGCAACCGCAGGCGTCGCCGCTGCCGGGGGCTGGCAGCTGCAATATCTCGCCGACAGCGGCGGCTCGCGTCCGGTCGTGGTGGAGCGCGCCGAGGCCGAATTTTCCGAAGCCTATCTTCGCGATGCGGTCGGGAACGGCCTCTACCTGTCTTGCTGGACGGATGAGGGTGGTAATCGCACCATCCGCTATTCGGCCTCAGGCGAGCCGGCCTTTGGCAGCACGATCACGGCAAGCCTCGGCCTCGCCGATGGCGACAGTATCGACCTGAACGAGATGCCCTATGCCGGCGGCAGCTATTTCACCGCCCTTGACCCGCAATCGGTAGAGCGGCTGCAAAACAGCGCCGGTGTGATCCTTTCGGTGATGGGCGAAGAGGTCGGAACCGAATTCGATTTCACTGCCGGTGGTCTGCGCGAGGCGCTGGCCGATCCGGTTTGTGCAGGGCAATAGCAGGGGGAAAGAGCATGAGCACGGTCATCAAAGGCGGCACCATCGTCACGGCGGATCTGAGCTATGTCTCGGATGTGCTGATCGAGGCGGGGCAGATCATCGGGATCGGCCATGGGCTGAAAGGCGATAAGGTGCTCGATGCCACCGGCTGCTATGTGATGCCGGGGGGGATCGACCCGCATACCCATCTCGAAATGCCTTTCATGGGCACCTATACGGCGGATGATTTCGACACCGGCACCCGCGCGGCTTTGGCGGGCGGCACCACGATGGTCGTCGACTTCGCGCTGCCCTCGCCCGGCCAGGGGCTGATGGATGCGCTGAAGCTTTGGGACAACAAAGGCGCGCGGGCGCATTGCGATTATTCCTTCCATATGGCCGTGACCTGGTGGGGTGAGCAGGTCTTTGACGAGATGCGGCAGGTCGCCGATCGCGGCATCAATTCGTTCAAGCATTTCATGGCCTATAAGGGCGCGCTGATGGTGAATGACGACGAGATGTTCGCGTCGTTTTCGCGCTGCGCCGATCTCGGCGCGATCCCCTTTGTGCATGCCGAGAATGGCGATCTGGTGGCCGAGCTGCAGACGAAGCTGATGGCCGCCGGCACCAATGGCCCCGAGGGCCACGCCTATTCACGGCCCCCTGCGGTCGAGGGTGAAGCGACGAACCGCGCCATTATGATTGCCGATATGGCGGGGGTGCCGGTCTATATCGTGCATGTCTCTTGCGAAGAGGCGCATGAGGCGATCCGCCGCGCGCGTCAGAATGGGCAACGTGTCTGGGGCGAGCCGCTGATCCAGCACCTGACGCTGGACGAGACCGAGTATTTCCACCCCGACTGGGACCATGCCGCGCGGCGCGTGATGTCGCCGCCGTTCCGGGGCAAACGGCACCAGGACAGTCTCTGGGCGGGGCTGTCTTCGGGGTCTTTGTCCTGTGTCGCGACCGACCATTGTGCGTTCACCACCGAACAGAAACGCACCGGGCTTGGCGATTTCACCAGGATCCCCAATGGGACAGGCGGGCTGGAGGACCGGCTTTCCATGCTCTGGACCCATGGCGTCCGCACCGGGCGGATCACGATGAACGAATTCGTCGCCCTGACCTCGACCAATATCGCCAAGATCCTGAACTGCTATCCGAAGAAAGGCGCGGTGCTGGTGGGCGCCGATGCCGATCTGGTGGTCTGGGATCCGGCAAAGGCAAAGACTATCTCGGCCGAAAGCCAGCAATCCGCCATTGATTACAACGTCTTCGAGGGGCAGGAGGTCATGGGCGGTCCGCGTTTTGTGCTGTCACGCGGCCATGTGGCGGTGACCGATGGCCAGCTTGCCTCGGCGGAGGGGCATGGCAAATTCGTCGCGCGCGAGCCGCGCGGAACCGTCAGCCGCGCCTATACGCAGTGGAAAGACCTCACCGCGCCGCGCCCGGTGCAGCGCGGCGGCATTCCGGCAACCGGTGTCTGAACCGGTTGTAAAGTTTTCACCAGGTTGTAAATTCTCCGGGCGAGCCTGTCGCAAGCCCTGCCCGGAGAAGCCATGTCCCGCGCCCCCCTGATCGGCACCCGCCTGCGTGAGCGGCGTATTGCTGCGGGGATGCGGCAGGGTGATCTCAGCCGGGCGGCGGGGATCTCGCCCTCCTATCTGAACCTGATCGAGCATAATCGCCGCAATGTGACGCCCGAAGTGCTGGACCGCCTTGCGCGCGCGCTGGATGTCGCGCCCGAGGAATTCTCGGAGCGTGATCCCGGCGCGCTGGTGGCGGAACTCAGGGCGGTGGCGGCAAGCTTCCCGGGCTCGGGTGCCGAGGCCGATCGCGCCGGGGAACTGGCGGGCCGCTTTCCCGGCTGGGCGCAGCTGATCGCCGATCTCCAGACCCATATCTCCGGGCTCAGGCAGGGGATGGCGGCGCTGAATGACCGGCTGGGCCATGACCCGCATCTGTCGGCGGCGCTGCATGAGCTGTTATCGGCGCTGTCTGCGGTCCGGGCGACGGCGGGGATCCTGGTCGAGACCGAGGATCTCAGCCCCGACTGGCAGCGCCGCTTTCACCTGAACCTGCATCAGGACAGCGAGCGCCTGGTGGGGGGCGCCGAGGCGCTGGTCTCCTGGCTTGATCATTCCGGCGAGGAGGCGGAAAGCGCCGTGATGGCGCCGCAGGACGAGCTGGAGGCCTGGCTGTCCAGGATCGGCTGGGTCCTGCCCGAGGAAGAGGCTGTGGCGCTGGATCAGATCCAGGGCCGTGATGCGAAGGCGCTGGCGCGGGGCTGGATGGGTCAGGCGCGGGGCGATATCGCGGCGATCCCCGAAGCTGGCTTGCGCACCGCGCTGGCAGCGGGGGGCGATCCCGCGCTGATCGCGGCGCGGTTCGGGGTTTCTGTCCAGGCGGCGATGCGCCGGATCGCGTTCCGGCCGGGATCTGTCGCCGGGCTGGTGGTCTGCGATGCCTCGGGGACGCTTTTGTTCCGGAAGCCGATCCCCGGTTTCGCGCCGCCGCGCTATGGGGCGGCCTGTCCGCTCTGGCCGCTTTTCACGGCACTTGCGCGGCCCGGCCAGCCGGTCCGGGCGGTGATGGAGATGCCGCAGCCAGGGGGCGGGCGGTTTCTCTGTCTGGCCTGGTGTGAGGCGCGGCTGCCCTGGGGCTTTGCCGGGCCGGAACTGCGCGAGGCCGCCTTGCTGATCCAGCCCGACAGCGGCAGCGCCCCCGATCCGGCGCCGCTGGCGGCGGGCACCACCTGCCGCATCTGCCCGAGGGATGCCTGCCCGGCGCGGCGGGAACCCTCGATCCTTGGCGATGCGCCACAGCAGGCGACAAAACCGCCGCGCTGAGCGACGGCGGAGTATCTGCCACGCTCTGCGTAAGGGTGCGCTGCAATGCGGCGTGGATCGCCTTTTGACAGGGGAAGGCAAATCATAAGATACTGGCTTTCCGGGCCGGTTGCCCGGATGGGGAGGACCGGTCATGCCGCATCACAAGCGGCAGACGGGCAGGGAAGAAAGCAGCGAAGAAAGGCGGGGGACGGGCATGGAAAACAGCCGCAAGGTGCTGTTGGTCGAAGACGAACCCAATATCGCCGAGGCGATCCAGTTCATCCTGTCGCGCGCCGGCTGGGAGGTGATCCACCATGCCGAGGGACAGGGCGCGGCGCAGCTGGCGCGGAGCCTGCGCCCGGGCCTCGTGATCCTTGATCATATGCTGCCCGGCCTTTCGGGTCTTGATGTGCTGACGGCGCTGCGGGCCGATCCGGTGACGGTGACGGTGCCGGTGCTGATGCTGACCGCCAAGGGCCTGCCGCGCGACCGCGAGGCGGCAGAGCGGGCCGGGGCGACGCGCTTTATGACCAAACCTTTTTCCAATGCCGAGATCGTGGCCGAGGTGCGCAGCCTCACCGGCTTTGGCGCCGGGGCCGGTCAGGTCGATGCGGGGCAGGTCGATGCGGGGCAGGTCGATGCGGGGCAGGTCGATGCGGGTCAGGCCAATGCGGGTCAGGCCATTGCGGGGCAGGCCATTGCGGGATCCGGCAATGGCGCCGCATGACGCCGCCGGGCCTTTTGCCATGGCGCGGTTGCGGGCTCCGGGAGGCATTGGCCGGATGACCGGATTTTGTCAGAGGGAAGGCGGGTCCTCCTGCCCGAGGGGTGTTGTGCGACAGGCTGCTGCCGATACCCGGCTGCCGAAGACAGCGCTGTCGGGGCAGACAGGTCCCGTGCCGGATGCGCGCGATCGGACGCGATCTTCCCGCGGCGAGGGGCCGGATTATCCGGGCGCGTCCTGCGCCCGCGCAATCGGACAATGCAGCACGGATGCGGGGGAAGATCCGCTCCGCAGGATTTCCGTGACCCGAACCCTCAGCGGGACGGGGCATATTCGTATCAGAGAGGAGCGCCCTCCGCGCCGGGTGATCCCGCCGCTGGCTTGCGCGCGGCCATGTTGCAACACCCGCAGGGTGGAGACGAACTCCGTGACAGGGGCAGAGTCCATGCCGGGGGCAGAAAGGGGCGCGGTGACCGAGACCCTCGCGCAGGTCGTGACAGCAGTGCTGACGCGGCGGAGGGTTGTGGCGCGCGGGCCCGGGTTCCGCGATACTGCGGTCAGGTGTGGAGAAGACAGGCCGTGAAACGCCCGCGCCGTCCGCTCTTTCTTGGCCGCATCCCCTATCGCCGCCGCCGGCTGCGCGATGCGGCGCGGCTTTTGCCGGTGGCCGGGGTCTTTCTGATGATCCTGCCGATCCTCTGGACGCCGGCGGATGGCGGCCAGCGGCTGCTTTCCTCGGATGTGATCTGGTTCTTTCTGACCTGGGCCGTGCTGATCCTTCTGGCCGCCGCGCTTGCGCCGGGGCTGGCGAAACCCGACGAGACCCGCCCCGGCGAGGCATCGGGCGACGAGGAAGAAGGCTGAACCCCCGATGTCTTTCAACCTGCTGGTCGCCTCTTGCCTTGCCTATGTGATCTTCCTCTTCGCCGTCGCCTTTCTGGTCGAGCGGCGCTCGGGGCAGGGGAAGCTTGGCTGGCTGCGCTCGCCCATGGTCTATACGCTGTCGCTGTCGATCTATTGCACCGCCTGGACCTTTTACGGCGCGGTGGGCTATGCGGCGCGCTCGGGGCTGGAATTCATCACGATCTATCTGGGGCCAACGCTGGTCTTCATCGGCTGGTGGTGGATCTTGCGCAAGCTGGTGCATATCGGGCGCCGGCAGCGGCTGACCTCGATCGCCGATCTGATCTCGTCGCGCTATGGCAAATCGAATTCGCTGGGCGTGCTGGTCACCGTGATCGCGATTGTCGCGGTGACGCCCTATATCGCGCTGCAATTGCAATCGGTGGTGCTGGCCTTTGAGGTCTTTGCCAATGCCGCGCCCGGCGAGGCGCGCCCGGCCGCCGGCCAGACCGCAATCTGGGTGGCGGTGGGGCTGGCGCTCTTCACCATCCTGTTCGGCACCCGCAACCTGGACGCCAAAGAGCAGCATACCGGCATCGTCGCCGCCATCGCGGTCGAGGCGGTGGTCAAGCTGGTCGCGCTGATCGCGGTCGGCTGTTTCGTGGTCTGGGGGCTGGCGGGCGGCGTCTCGGGCATCATGGCGAAGATCGACGCGTCTTCGTTGCATGACTGGCAGTTGCAGCCGGGGCGATGGACCGCGATCCTGTTCCTTGCCGGCGCGGCGGTGATCTGCCTGCCGCGCATGTTTCAGGTCATCGTGGTCGAGAATTCCGATGAGCGCCAGCTGGCCCGCGCCTCCTGGGCATTCCCGGCCTATATGCTGGCGATGAGCCTTTTCATCATCCCCATCGCCGTGATGGGGATCGAGCGCCTGCCCGAAGGCGCCAACCCCGATATGTTCGTCCTGACCCTGCCTCTGGCCGAGGGGCAGGGAGCGCTTGCGATGCTTGCCTTCCTTGGCGGCTTTTCCTCGGCCACCTCGATGGTGATCGTCGAGGCGATTGCACTGGCCACCATGGTGTCGAACCATATCGTGATTCCGACCTGGCTCAGGCTGCGCCGTTCTGGCGCGATTTCCGAGGATGTGCGCTCGCTGGTGCTGAATGCACGGCGGATCTCCATCGCGCTCGTGCTGGCTTTGGGCCTCGGCTATTACCGCGTCTCGGGGGGATCGGGGGCGCTGGCCGAGATCGGGCTGATCTCTTTTGCAGGTGTCGCGCAATTCCTGCCGGTGATGATCGGCGGTATTTTCTGGCGCGGCGCCACCCGGACCGGCGCGCTCCTTGGGCTTGGGACGGGTTTCGCGCTCTGGGCCTATTGCCTGTTCCTGCCCTCTTTCGGGGATGCGATCCTGCCCGCCTCGGTGCTGCAACAGGGCCTTTGGGGATTTGGCTGGTTGCGCCCCGAGGCGATGTTCGGCACCGAGGTGATGGATCCGCTGGTCCATGCGCTGTTCTGGTCGCTGATCGCCAATACGGCGGTGTTCTGCGCCGCCTCGATCCTGAGCTTCCCCGGCCCGGTCGAGCGGCTGCAAAGCGCGGTTTTCGTCAATGTCTTCGATGGCCCGGTCGGCCCGCAACGCTGGGCGCGCGGCGAGGCAGAGCCCGAGGCGCTGCTTGTTATGACACAGCGCATCATGGGCGAGGAGGAGGCACAGGGCCTTTTCGAGCGCGCCGCCCGCGATCAGGGCAAAAGCGAATCCATGCTGCCCGACCCGACGCCCGCCTTCCTCGCCGCGCTTGAGGAGAAGCTCGCCGGCTCCATCGGTGCCGCCACGGCGCATGCGATGATCTCGAAACTGGTCGGCCTTGATACGGTGACGGTCGAGGATCTGATGGTGGTGGCGCGCGAATCCGCGCAGCTGATGGAACATTCCGCGCAGCTGGAGGAACAGCGGGGCGCGCTTTCGCGCACCGCCACCGCGCTTCGGGAGGCCAATGAGAAGCTGACCGCGCTTTCGGTGCAGAAAGACGCGTTCCTGTCGCAGATCAGCCATGAGCTGCGCACCCCCATGACCTCGATCCGCGCCTTTTCCGAGATCCTCGCCGAGGGCGATCTGCCGCCCGGTACCGTCGCGCGCTCGGGCGGGATCATCCGCGACGAGGCGGTGCGGCTGACGCGGTTGCTGGATGATCTGCTGGATCTGTCGGTGCTGGAAAGCGGCAAGGTGCAGCTGTCAGTGAGCCTTGTCAGCATGCGCGATATGATCGACCGCGCCATTCTCGCCACCGAAAAGGTCAAGCCCGAGCGTGATATCGAATTCACCCGCGACACCATCGCCGAATCCGTCTGGATGCGCACCGATGCCGACCGGCTGACCCAGGTGTTCATCAACCTGATCGCCAATGCGCGCAAATATTGCGATTCGAGTCATCCGCGCATCCGCATCGCGGTGCGGGTCAAAGGCGGGCGGGTCAGGGTCGATGTCTCGGATAACGGCAAGGGCATTCCCAAGGCGCTGCAATCCATGGTGTTCGAGAAATTCTGGCGACTTCCCGGCGAGGCAAGGGCCTCGGGCGCGGGGCTGGGCCTCGCGATCTGCCGCGAGATCGTCACCAATCTGGGCGGCAGCATCGACTATCTTCCCGGCCAGGGCGGTGCGGCCTTTCGCGTGGTGCTGCCGCTGAGAATCGACCCCGGCTGAAAAAAAACGGGCAGCGGCGGGCGGCGCGCGGTTTCGCTACGATTTTCCCGGCCCTGTTAACTTTGCGCAAACCTTCTCGCGACCAGAATGGCGATACCTGGACGAAAACGGGAAGCATTGGCATGAGCGAGATCCTGCGCCGCAAACTTCGCCCCGCGCATGAGGAACTGCCCCAGCCCCATGCGCTGGTTGATCAGGCCTGGCGGCTGGCTTTGGCGCGCGCCCTGCGCGAAGGGGTGGGGCTGCCTGCGGAAACCACGGCGCTGTCCTCGCGGCCCTGCGATCTGTTGGAACTGCCGGAGCTGCCGCCCGAGCGCGCGCTGATCGCGCTGCTGGACGGGCCGGGGGGCGCGATGGGGGTGGCGGCTTTCTCACCCGAGCTGACGGCTTCGCTGATCGAGATGCAGACGATCGGCCGTATCGGCACGGTGGCGCCCGGATCCAGACGACCGACCAGGACCGATGCCGCGATGATCTCGCCGGTGCTTGACCGGGCGCTGGCGCGGTTCGATTTCCTGGTCCGCGACCTGCCGGATCGCCGCGTCGATGGCGGTTTCCGCTTTGCCTCATTGCTGGATGATCCGCGCAGCATCGGGCTGTTGCTGGATGATCTGCCCTATCACCTGATGACCACCACCCTGTCACTGGCCGATGGCAAGCGCAGCGGGGAGATGCTGCTGGCGCTGCCGCTGGCTGAGATGTCGCAGGCGGAGCCCGCCGGCACCGCACCCGAGCCTGCGGGATTCTCCGCCGATCTGGGGCAGACGGAATGCGAATTGCAGGCGGTGCTGGGGCGGCGGATGCTGACCCTGAATGAGGTGATGCAGCTGGAGCCGGGGCAGGTTTTGCCGCTGAACGAGGCCAGTATCGCAAAGATCAGCCTGCGGGGGATCGACGGTAAACCGGTGGCTGCGGCACGGCTGGGGCAGCAAAACGGCTACCGCGCATTGCGGATCAGCGCGGTGGCGAGCGGCAAGGGCGAAACAGAGCCGGGTATCCCGGCGGACTCGGTGCCGGATCTTCCGGCGATGAATACGCCCGCTGCGATGGACTTTCCGGCTGGATTCGCAACGGAACAAATGGCGATTCCCGGCCCGGAGGGTGAACCGGGCTTCGGGATTGAGGCTGGCCTCGGGGATGGGCTTGATTTCCGTGTCCCGGCCTGATCGGCGCAGCACAGAGCCCCAGGCCGGGGCCACGCCACGACCCGGACGTGTCTCAGCCGGCGGATTTCTGCGCCGCAAGTGCCTCGATCTGCGGTTCGAGATGGGCGAGCTGATAGCCATGCCGCGCGGCAGCGGCGATCAGATCGGCGGCCGGCTGCGTCCCTGCCTGGGACAAAGCCCAGACGATCGACGAACGGTTGCCGCTGGCGCAATAGGCCAGCACCGGCCCCGGCGCGGCGGCAATTGCCTCGGCCTGGGCCACGACATTTTGCATCGTAAGCGCGCCACCAATCACCGGATTGGCAAAGAAGGCGAGGCCAAGCGCCTCGGCCCGCGCCTGCATCTCGCTGGTATGGAGGTCGTCGGGGATCTCCGCATCGGGGCGGTTGTCGATCACCGCGCGGTAGCCGGCGTCCCTGATCGCCTCAAGGTCCTCGACTGCGATCTGGGGCGAAACGGCATAGGTTTCACTGAGCGGGCGGATATCCATCTTGACGTCCCTTCGGAAATTCTGCCGCAGCCTATAGCGCCGAAAGCCGGGGGAAAAGCCCCGATCCGGCGGCGCCTGTCCGCGCAATGCGCGCCCATTGTTGATCTGCGTCATGGCAGTGAAACACAAGCCTGATATTGTAATCCCGGGAGTACCGGCAGCCGGAGGAGGAACGGCCATGGAAATCTATAACGGTTTTTCTCAATTGCAGCGCCTGACCCGCGAGGCGGTAAAGCTTGCGGAAGATGGTGCGATGACGGATCTGAGCGCGACGCTCGCAGAGATCCAGGCCCTGGCGCATCGCTTTCCCACCCCCGTTTCCGAGGGCGGGCGCGAAAGCCTCTCGCAGCGCGAGGCGCGGCGCCTGCGTGAGGAAGAAGAAATCGAACAAATATTCGATAATATGCCGGTCTGATCCCCACCAGCCCTGCACGGGTGGTTTGCGCCGTTGATACTCTGCTGCCATCCGGCGGCAGGCTGTATTGGCTGCTCACGGAAGGATTGTGCTGCCTGTCTTTTTTGCCGGTCCGGTTGTGGCATGGGCAAGGGATTGTTGCAGGTGGCCTGTTATCCGGGCAGGGCATTGGCTGGCCTGGGCGCGGGCCGTGTGGGAATAAGCGTGGAATATTGGGCGGGAGACAGCCGGCAGGGCAGGGTAAGCTCTTGTCAAGCCACCGGAATGTCCTGTTAACTCGCAGCCCATGGATGTGTCGGGTGAAGGCGGGGGCATGACTCGAACTGAGCGGAGCGGGAATGTGGCCGGGCCGCATTCCACGGCGAAGGGTGTTTTGCGGCAGAGCCTGGTCGGTCCGGAGGCGCGCGTCCTGCTGCTTGAGATCGACAATGCGCCCCTGAACGGCCTGACCCAGGAGGTGCGGGCCGCCCTTTCTGCCGCGCTTGCCGCAGAGGTCGGGGAGGCCGAAGCCCGGCTGGACGAGGCCCATGGCCGCGCGGCTGCGGATACCGGCGAGGCTGCCCCTGATGCCTGTAACCGCGCATCAAATGGCGATGCGGGCTCTGCCGGTCGTGACGGCGAGACGCTGACCCGCGCGCCCGAAGGTGGTGAGACCCCTGGCACCCGGCCCAGGACCGGCGCCCGGCCGGTGGTGATTACCGGCGCGGCGGGGGGCTTCTCCTCGGCGACACTGGTGGAGGCGGGTGCGGCTTTGCGCGATGGCGCCCCTTCGCTGGCCGATCTCTGCCGGCAGATCGACCTCTATCCGGCGCCGGTGGTGGCGGCCATTGCGGGCCGGGCCACCGGCCCGGGGGCGGAGCTGGCGCTCGCCTGCCATGCGCGCATCATGGCAATGGGCGCCCGGATCCAGTTTCCCGAGGCCGGGCTGGGCCTGCCGCCGATGGCCGGCGCCAGTCAGCGGCTTCCGCGTCTGACCGGCGCGACAGAGGCGATTGCGCTGCTGTTGGATGCCCGACCCGTCGATGCCGACCAGGCGCTGACCATCGGCCTCGCCGATCATGTGACCGAGGGCGATCCGGTGCCGGCCGCGGTTGAGTTCGCGGCGCGGATGCCAATCCCGGCGCCGGTGATCGCCCGCGACGAGGGCATCCGCGATGCGAGTGCCTTTGTCGCGGCGATTGCCCAGGCGCGGCGCGATACCGCGCGCAACCCCATGCCCGCCCCGGCGCGGATCATAGATTGCGTCGAGGCGGCGCTTTACCTGCCCCCTGAAAACGGCCTCGCGCTGGAGACGGTGATTTTCGAGGATCTGCTGGAGACCACTGAGAGCCGCGGGCTGATCGCGGCCGCCAGGGCCGAGAGGGCGGCCCATGCGCTGCCTGCGGGCGTGGCTGCCGGCAATGGCGAGGATATCCGCGTTCTGGGGCTGACCGGCGCCGGGCCGCAGCTTGCTGCGCTTGCGCTGCTTGCGCTTGGGCGCGGGATCAGGGTCATCTGGGCCGGTCCGGAGGGTGGTGGCGACGAGGCTTCGCTGCAACGCATTGCGGCCTGGGTGCGGGAGCGGCTGGAGGCCGGGGCGCGCTCTGGCCGCATGGCCCAGGCGCAGCGCGATTCCGATCTGCTGCGGTTCGAGACCGGCCAGCCGGCCCAGGCGCTGGCCCAGGCCGGTCTGGTGGTTCATGCCCGTGCAGGCGCCACTGTCGATGCCCTGGCACGGCAAAATCCTGCCGCGCTGCATCTGGTGATCGGCGGCGCGCCGGGCCGGGCCGGGCTGACCATCGCCCCATCGGGCCGGGTTTGTGAAATCAGCACCGGCGGTGTGGCGGGGCCGCTGGCGCTTGCCGGGCTGTGGCGGCTGATGCGTGGCCTTGGGCTGCAACCGGTGCTCAGCGGCGGGCTGCCACAGATCGGACGACGGGTGGCGGCGGCAGGCCAGGCGGCTTTGTCGCGCATGCTGGCCATGGGCGTGCCGCGCCGGCTGATCGCAACCGCGCTGGAGGGCTTTGGCCAGGCGATGCCCGATCTGGCGGAGCCGGAGCCCGGCCAGGCGGTGCGCGGCATGGCCTCGGACGAGGTGGTCCGGCGCTGGCTGAGCGCTTTGGCGAATGAGGGTTACCGGCAGATCGCCGAGGGTTCGGCCCCGGGGCCGCATGCGGTGGATTTCCTGCTGGTGCAGGGCCATGGTTTCCCGCGCTGGCAGGGCGGGCCGATGCATCTCGCCGCCGAGCGCGGCGCGATGGTGCTGCGCAGCGAATTGCGCCGCTGGCAGGAGGATGACCCGCTTTGGGCACCGCATCCGATGCTGGATCTGCTGGTCTCAAAAGGGCGGGGCGTTGCCGCCTGAGCACAGGACCCGCCTGAACGCAGGGTTTCAGCCCAGGGAGATGCCCATGATCACCAAGGCGAGGCCCAGCACCGACAGGCCAAGCGCGCCGAAATTCACCGCGAAAAGCTTTTGCAGTTCAGTGCGCATCTGATCATCCGTCGCCCCGGAGCGGCGGATTTTCAGCCCGCGCAGGATGCACCAGGCCAGGCCAAACACGCCAAGAAGCGACAGAAAGGCGCCGGGCCAGATCAGATACGGCATGGGGAACTCCGCCATTTGCTACGGGATGCTGGCTAAACGCTGCCGGGCTTTCGCGCAAGAGGGGCCGGGGAAGGGGCGGCGCCGCTTGAACTCCGCAAGGCGGGCAGGGTATCTGTTGCCCAGGGCATAAAGCGGAGAGCAGGAATGAATGACGCCTTCAACGTGACCGCAGATGAACTGCGCCAGCTGATCGAGCGGATCGAACAGTTCGAAGCCGAGAAGAGGGACATCGCTGAGCAGTTGAAAGAGGTCTATGCCGAGGCCAAGGGCCGCGGTTTCGACACCAAGGCGCTGCGTAAAATCGTGTCGCTGCGCAAGCAGGATGCGAATGAGCGCCAGGAGGCGGATGCGATCCTTGAGGTTTATATGACCGCGCTTGGGATGAGCTGAGGCCGGATCAGGCCGGATTGACAGGGGGGCCGGCATTGAAACCGGGGCCGGCCCCCGTTTTCACACAGATGGCCGGTCCTGGCGCGGCCTTGCGCGCGGATCTGCAGGCTGCGCCGGAAAAAGGCCAGGAGAAACATTGCGGTCAGCACCAGGATGATGGGGGCGGCCGGCGGGGAAACCAGCCAGAAGCTCGTCCGGATCCCCGTCATCATGGTGGTGAAACAGGAGGCACTTGCGATCACCAGTATCCGCCCGAAGCGGCGCGTCAGCAGGAAGGCGATGGCTCCGGGTGCGATCAGCAGCCCGATGGCGAGAATCAGCCCGGTCGCCGCAAGCGTCGCCACGATGGTCAGCGACAGGTCGCCAGCAATCCGTAATGTAACAGCCCCACCGGCAGCCCCGGGGCCCGCGCCTGGGCCGGATCAAAGGCGTGCAGCATCAGGTCTTTCCAGCACCAGCGTGACACATCCGGCGATCAGCCCGGCGGTCCAGAGGTCCTGGACGCTGACACGCAGCATATTCCCGAACAGGATATAGTCGAGATCGGCATCGCTTTCGATCAAGGTGTAAGGCACGATTCCGACGGCAAACATGCCCGAGAACACCACCCCCATCACCGTATCGGGCTTGATGCGGCTGTTCTCTGACAGCCAGGTGGTGGCGACCGAGATGAACATGCCGGCGACAAAGGCGCCGATGATCAGCGGAAAGCCCCAGATATAGGCCAGCACGATTCCGGGCAGCACCGCGTGAGAGACCGCATCCCCCATCAGCGCCCAGCCCTTCAGCACCAGAAAACAGGACAAAAGCGCATAGAGCACTGAAATCATGTCTGAAATCAGATAGACCTTTTGCATGAACGGGAACCGGAACAGCAGCAGAAGCGTCTCGATCATTGGCCACCTCGTCATGCAACGCCTCGGCTGCGCGGCGTTTTGCGGCCAGAAACCCGTGTTTTGGCGCAAAGATGAAGACCGTGAGGACGATCGCGGTTTACAGGCGGAGGATGACGCCGCCGGTCGCGCCATTGAGGAAATAGCGGATACAGGCGCCGGCAAAGCTGGTCACCGTGCCGATGGCGACGGAAAGTGCGTTCAGCCGCCCGAACCGGTCGCAAAGCAGCCAGGCGGTGGAGCCGGGTGTGACCACCAGGGCGATCACCAGAAAGGCGCCCACCGTCTGCATCGCGGCCACCTCCGAGGCCGAAAGCAGCGTGAAGAACACGCCTTTCAAAAGCCCCGGATGCAGCCCGATGGAACGCGCATGGTTTTCATCAAAGAACACCACCATCAGGTCTTTCCACTTCACCAGCGGCACCGCCAGCGTGACAAAGCCGATAATGGCCAGTTGCGTCGTGTCCTCGGGCGTGATCGCGAGGATATTCCCCATGGTGATGGTCTGGATCGAGACCGCCATCGGGTTCAGCGACACCATGAACAGCCCAAGGCCGAAAAACGCGGTGAAGATCAGCCCGATCACCACATCCGATTTCAGCCCCGACCGGTCCGACAGGACCAGCATGGCGAGCGCAGCGAGCCCCCCTGAAAGAAAGGCGCCAGGCGCGAAGGGGAGGCCAAGCATATAGGCGCCGGCCATTCCGGGCACCACCGCGTGAGAAACCGCATCCCCCATCAGCGCCCAGCCCTTCAGCATGAGGTAAGCCGAGAGAAAGGCGCAGACGCCGCCGACCAGGGCGGAAACCCACATCGCATTCAGCATGTAGGACCAGGTAAACGGCCCCCAGAGGACGGACATTCAGCGCGCCCCTCCGCTTTCGGTCTGCCTGTCCGCGCGGGGACGGGTCTCATGGCCGTATTGCACCAAAGGCCGCTCGTGATCGCTCAGGATCGAAACATGGCGCGGGTCGTCATCGTCATGCAACTGATCGCCCGACAGCGTGAAGCGGCGCAGAACACCCCCGAAAGCCTCTTCTGGATTGTCATGCGTAAAGGTCCCGGCGGTGAGGCCATAGGCCAGCACCGTGCCGCAAACCAGCACCACCCGGCCGCAAAATTCCGGCACCGAGCCGGGGTTATGGGTTGAGACCAGCATCACCCTTCCCTCATCGCGCAGAAGGGGGGTGATCTGTTCTTCGGTCTTGACGTCGCTGCCGGTGAAAGCCTCGTCCAGCAAGATCATCTGGCCATCCTGCGCCAGCGCGCGGGCGAGGAAGACCCGTTTCTTATGGCCCCCGGACAGCTCGCCGATCTGGCGGTGGCGGTAATCAAGCATGTTTATCCGCATGGGCGCCTGATCCACCGCCGCGCGATCCGTCGCCGAGGGGATTCGCAAAAACCCATATGGCCGTAGCGCCCTCATCATCACCACATCTTCGATGAGGACGGGAAAGCACCAGTCGACCTCTTCCGATTGCGGTACATAGGCGACAAAGTTCTGCTTAAGCGTCTCGCATACCGTCGGCCGAGGAGCCGGAGCTTCCCCTTTGTCAGCGGCACGAACCCCATGTCGCCTTGAAAAGTGTGGATTTTCCGGCATCGTTTACGCCCACAAGCGCGGTGACGGTGCCGCGCGGGATCTGGAACGAGCATTGCGCAAGGCGGTATGGCCATTCCGGCAGGTGACCGTCACATCCCGGGCGGGTGATGCCGCTCCCCGGGTCTTGGGCTGTGGCGCCCCGATCCGGGGCTGGCTGTTTTGCGACATGATCTTTCTGGTTTTCCTGAGTTGCGGCCGGGGAACTCTGCCACGACAATCCGTGGAAGATAGGTGATTTTGAGAAGCAATCTCAACTGGGCGCGCCTTCCAGACCCTTTGCAATGGTTTCGGATGTGGTTTTCAACAGGTCGAGACAGGTCGGAACCGGGCCATCCGCCGTCGAAAGGCTGTCGACATAAAGCACGCCGCCATAGGCCGCGCCGGTCTCGCGCGCCACCTGTTCGGCGGGGGTGGTATTGACAGTGCTTTCGCAGAAGACGACCGGGATCTGATATTCCCTGACCCCGTCGATGACCGGGCGCACCTGTTGCGGCCTGCCCATCTGATCGGCATTCATCGGCCAGAGATACAGCTCCTCCATGCCGAAATCGCGGGCGAGCCAGGAAAACGCGCCCTCGCAGGTCACCAGCCAGCGCGTGCCTTCCGGAATGGCTTCGACGCGGGCGCGCAGCAGCCCTATCACGGCTTTCAGCTCATCCTTACAGGCCGCCGCAGTGGCGGCGTAGACGCTCGCATTGTCCGCATCCTGCTCTGACAGCGAATTTTCTATATTGTCTATATATATCAGCGCGTTATACAGACCCATTCAGGCATGCGGATTGGCCTTGCCCTGGCAGGACCGCGAAGAGATCGCAATCGGATCAATGCCATCGGTCAGCGTGGCCGAGGGCAGATCGCCCAGGTTTTCGAGGAGCCCCGCGAACCACAGTTCCAGATCGGCATCCATCGTACGACCAGATCCTGCGGCGTCGGCTCATTGCCATGGATCTCGGCACCGGGGCGGGTGACCGAGACCAGGTCGGCCGCATCCCCCGCCACCTGCTGCGCCATATCCGCGATCACGGCCATGGTGGTGCCGACTTTCAGCTTCTCCTGGGCCGGGGCGAGGCCGGTGGTCATCAGAAGCGCCGCAAAGGCCGTCGTCGGAAGTTTGAGCCATGATTGCATGGGGTTTCCTTTTCTTTCCTGTTCAGCTGTAAATGAAAACCATTCTTAACTGACAACCCTTCTTTCACGGCCTGACCATCCCTGTCGCATCCGGACTTTGATAATGTCGCAAACGGCACAAAAACGCCGCAAACACCAGGCGGTGCCGCCACGGCCAGGAGTATTTCCTGCGAAGGCCGTTCAGGAGGATAAGATGTCGGATGTGATCGAGGGTCGTCGGGCGCGGGGTGGCGGTGCGGCGCGGCGGGCCGAACGCACGGCTGTCAGCTTTGAGACTGCGAAATTCATCAGCCGCAACATTCCGAATTTCGAAGTGCTGAATGAAGAGGCGCTTCAGATCATCGAGCATAATGCCGAAATGGTGCTGGAAGAGATCGGCGTCAATTTCGTCGAGAATCCAGGCGCCCTTGTGCGCTGGCGCGAGGCCGGGGCCGATGTGCGCGGCGAGCGGGTGCATATCCCCCGTGGTCTGGCGCGCAAACTCTGTTCGACAGCGCCGGCGCATTTCACCCAGGCCGCCCGCAATCCGGAGCGCAATGTCGAAATCGGCGGCCGGAACCTTGTGCTGGCGCCGGTTTACGGCCCGCCCTTCGTGCGCGATCTGGAAGGTGGTCGCCGCTACGCGACCATCGAGGATTTCCGCAATTTCGTGAAGCTCGGCTATATGTCGAAATGGCTGCACCATTCCGGCGGCACCGTTTGCGAGCCGACCGATGTGCCGGTGAACAAGCGCCACCTCGATATGCTGCTGGCGCATATGACACTGTCCGACAAGCCCTATATGGGCTCGGTGACGGAACCCTCGCGGGCGCAGGACTCGGTCGATATGTCGAAGATCCTGTTCGGCCCGGACTTTGTTGACCAGAACACGGTGATGACGTCGCTGATCAACATCAACTCGCCGATGACTTTTGACGGCATTATGATGGGCGCGCTTGAGGTCTATGCGGCCAATAACCAGGCCTCCATCGTGTCGCCCTTTATCGTCGGCGGCGCGATGGCACCGGTGACGGTGGCGGGGACACTGACCCAGGTGCTGGCGGAAATTCTGGCGGGCGTGGCCTATAGCCAGCTGGTGCGCGCAGGCTCTCCGGTGATTGCGGGCGCGTTTGTGACCTCGATCGACATGAATTCCGGCGCGCCGACTTTCGGGACGCCCGAGGCCGCGCATATCACCTATGGCGCCGGTCAGCTGGTGCGGCGTCTGGGGCTGCCCTATCGTTCGGCAGGGTCGTTCTGCGGCTCGAAACTGCCGGATGCGCAGGCGGCTTACGAGACCTCGAACAGCCTGAATATGGGCCTGCTGGCGGGGGTGAACTTCATGCTCCATGCCTGCGGCTGGCTGGAGGGCGGTCTGGTTTCCTCTTACGAGAAATTCGTGATGGATGCCGATCAGCTGGGCGCGCTGCATGGTCTGGCCAAGGGTGTTTCGGTTGACGAGAACGCCCAGGCGCTGGATGCGATCCGCGAGGTTGGCCCCGGCGGCCATTACCTCGGATGTGCCCATACCCAGGCCAATTTCAAGACCGCTTTCTGGCGCTCGGATGTGCTCGACTACAAGCCATTCGAAACCTGGGAGGAAGAGGGCGCGCGCGACACCGCGACGCTGGCCTCGGCAAGGGTCCGGAAGATGCTGGCGGATTATGTGGCGCCCGAACTGGATATTGCGAAGCGCGAGGCGCTGGACGCCTATGTCGCAGAGCGCAAGGAATCGATGCCCGACGCCTTCATGTAATCGTCGCCGGTTTCGAAACAATTGGCCCCGTTCTGGCAACAGAGCGGGGCCAATTGTTTTTATCCTGCCTTCTTTCCCGATCCCTCTGCTGACCGCGTGCGGCTGAGGGCATCCAATGCCCGGCAGGAGACAGTCGTGGAGTTTGATCTGATGAGACTGCACCGCGTGACCGGGCAGCCTGACGTCAATGATGCCGATCTTTCCGGCTCGCATTTCAATGATGCCAATCTGTCGGGCAGCCGCTTCAACCAGATCAATTTCTCGGGCGCCAGTTTCAACGACAGCAATATGTCGGGCTGGCGGGTCTATGATGTGAACCTCTCGGGTGCGTTGTTTCAGAACCTCAACCTCTCGGGCGCGGCGCTGAACAATTGCCGCCTCACCGGGGTGGCGATTGGTGGCGCGCCGCCGGAGGAGATGATTGCGCTCTGGCAAAAGTCAAAATCAGAATAACCTTTTAATATATAGGTTTGTGCAAAGAATAGGGCCGCATCGGTAAGGATGTGGCCCGGGTCTTGCAGCGGCTGCTTTCAGCCCGAAACCGGCCTTGGCTGCAGCAGACGGGTCTCGGCAACAAGGGCGGCCAGCACCTCGATATGATCACAGATCGAATAGGTCGAGGCGCCGCTCTGGCGAATTTCCTCGATCCGCGCCTCGGTCTCGAACAGTTTCGAGACGATGCCTTCGGGGCGTTTTTCTTCGGGGGCGAAGCGCTTCAGCGCAGTCGGACGGTGGTAGTCGGTCAGGGCGAAACGGACAGCGCGCATCAGGATGCCGGGGCGGCGGATTTCGGAAAGGGCGGTGCGGAAATCAGGCATTATCGGTTCCTTCTGCGGGTGAGAAGGGCAGTCTGACCTGGAAAGTTCCACCGTTGCGCAGCCACGAAAACCGGCGCGCGCCCTGGAAGTGGCTGTTTAGCTTTTGGTTACCATTATCGTCAAATCGTAACCAGTTAACGTCTGAGTAACTACGATCCCTTAACCTGCCTTTTGCACCAGCCGGATGTTCAGACCTGAAAATGGAACAGATCAGAGACTTTGAAAGCCCTGGATGGCCGCCGCATCTGCCGGGCTGGATTCCGGATCAGGTAAGGCTTTATCTCGGTCATACCGAGGAGGGGATCTCGCTCAGGGCGCTGGCGCGTGAACGGGGGGTGCATGCCTCGACCGTGATGCGCCAGGTGCGCCGGTATGAGTGCCGCCGTGACGATCCGCTGATGGATGCTGCGCTCAGTCAGCTCAGCCGGTCGGCGCGGCTTTCCCCCAATCCGGTCGGCCAGAAGGTATTCCCCCCGATGACAGCCCATCTTTCGCAACAGTCGATCCCCCGCGCCAATCCCGTTGCCGCCAAAGCCATTTCCGCAGGCACTGCCGCCCTTCCCGATGAGGGCGAGCTGGACCGCGAGGCCCGCCGCATCCTGCGCCGTCTGGCCGAGCCGGGCGCCGTGCTGGCCTTTGCCGGCGATATGGAAAAGGCCGCCGTTCTGCGCGAGTTTCCCGATGGGCGCGCGGTCAGGACAGCGGTGCTGGAACGCGCGGTCGCGCAGGCTTTTTGCCTGAAGGACTGGATCTCCTGCCGCAAAAGCGGGCGGATCTCGACCTATGGCATCACTCCGGCCGGGAGGGCGGCGCTCAGGCGGATCATGGGCGAGGACGAGGCGCAGCCTGGTCTGGCCGAGGCGGCGACGCCCTTTGCCGATCAGCATCGCGACTTTGCCGAGCGTGAGGTGCAGACCCCGGACGGCCCGCGCCGGATGCGGTTCAACATCGCGGAAAGCCCGGTGGCGGTGCTGGGGCGGCGGCGCGAGAAGAATGGCGAATTGTTCCTGACCTCGGACTTGGTGGCGGCGGCCGAGCGGCTGCGTGAGGACTTCGAGCTGGCGCAAATGGGGCCGCGCGTGGCGCAGAACTGGGAGAAGTTCCTGACCGGCGGCGACCGTGGCGGCTTTCGCGGCGATAGCGGGCTGGCCGAGGGGCCTGGCCGCGCGCGCGACCGGGTGGCGCTTGCGCTGCGTGATCTGGGGCCGGGGCTGGGGGATATCGCGTTGCGGGTCTGCTGCTTTCTCGAAGGGGTGGAAAGCGCCGAGCGGCGCATGGGCTGGGCGGCGCGCTCGGGTAAGATCGTGCTGCGGATCGCGCTGCTCCGGCTCAGGCGCCATTACGACGAGACCTATGGTCGCTCCGGCCCGCTGATCGGCTGATGACGGCAGCAAAAAAGGCGAAGCCCGCGGGGCCTCGCCTTTTTTTCTGTGCCTGGTGGTGCCCCGGACGACCGGGGCGTTCCAGGCGGATCAGAGCAGAAAATCGGTCTCGCTCAGCGTGGCGACACCGCTGACCATGATCTGGAAATCGGCCTGGCGGTCGCCGTCGAGATCACCCTGGAGGATGGTCACGCTGCCATTGCCCCAGAGGTTCAGCTGCCCGGCCACACCACTGAAATTCGCGTGGCCTATGAAGGTGAAGGCCTGGTTGCCTTCGGTCAGGCTGTCGGCATCCATTGCCGAAAGGTCGATCAGATCGCCGGCTGCGAAATCGCCGATCTGGTCGCGCCCGGTCCCGACCGCGCTTTCCGCGGCGTTGCGCCAGACGAAAACATCCGCCCCGGCACCGCCAAACAGCAGGTCCATGCCATCGCCGCCGATCAGCATGTCATCGCCGGCACCGCCTGCGAGGTAATCATTGCCCCCCGCGCCATCGAGCACGTTATTGCCGTCATTGCCGATGATTTTGTTCCCATACTCGTTGCCGATTCCGGTCAGGTTGGCGCTGCCGCGCAGGATGAGATTCTCGATATGCGCGCCGAGCGTCCAGGAGACGGTCGAGGCCACAAGGTCGGTGCCTTCGCCCGCAGCCTCGATCACCACATCATGAACCGTGTTGACATAATAGATGTCATTCCCGAGCCCGCCATAGAACATGTCATACCCGGCATCGCCGAAGAAGGTGTCATCCCCTTCGCCACCGAACAGGGTGTCATTGCCGGCCGCGCCGCGCAGAAGGTCATTGCCCGCGCTGCCCTGGATTTCATTGGCAAGCGCGTTGCCGAACCCGGTAAGCCCGCCGCTGCCGGTCAGCTGCAGGTTTTCGACATGGGCGCTCAGCGTCCAGTTGACGCTGCTGATGACGGTATCGGTGCCCTCATCCGCCAGTTCGGTGACCTGATCACCGGCATGGTCAACGTAATAGAGATCATCGCCGATGCCGCCATACATCCTGTCGGCTCCGGTGCCACCATCCAGTGTGTCATTGCCGGCACGCCCGGTCAGGGTATCGTTGCCGCCGGCACCTGAAAGCAGGTTATCCGCCGCATCGCCGCGCAGGTCGTCTCCGGTGAAAGTTCCGATGATCGCCTCGATCTGGAAGAACCGGGCTCCGGCAACGTTTGAGCGGTTGAGGGAGTTATCTTCCAGATCAACAACTATCGGGCCATTACTGACCGCAAAGGTCGTCAGATCCAGGGTGTCAAACCCGGCCCCGCCATAGGCCTCGATCGGTCCGTACGAGTGAGCGATAAGATCGTCGCCTCCGCCAGCATAGATGGTGTCGGCCCCGCCTCCGGAACTGATCGTATCATTGCCGCCCTCGGCTGTGTCATCGGGCCCGTCGCCATAAATTATGTCGCTGTGCTGACTGCCGACGATAATGTCATTGCCATAGGTGGCGTTGCCCTGGACGGTGCCGAAATCTCCGTAGATGACTAAGCCAGCGTTGGCGGCCAAAGCGGAAATCACGTCATCGCCACCTCTAGCTGTGGCCCCTGCAGCGACCAGGGCTGCGTCTCCGTAGATCGTTGCTCTGGTATGGCCTGTCGCAACCGTTATTCCTGAGATATCAAAAGTATCGTTGCCTCCGAAGAATGTTGTGTCGGCCGCGACAGTAGCGATGTCGCCCCAGGCGAAGGAGAGCGCGCCTGACATTCTGAAATTGTCGTCTCCGCTCAGCAGATTATCCAGGGCGGCAATGATTGGGGAATGTTCGAAACCCGTCAGGGTTTGCCCGATCCCGTCCATCTGAATGATAGCGGTTCCGTTATAATTGAAGGTTCCGGATACGATCTCCAGCCGGCCGGGCAGGTCGAACAACCGGAATGTAGACTGGAAGGTGTTGCCGGTCCCGAAAGGACCTGAAACGTATAAGTAGGTATATCGGTTGTTGATCAAACTTCCGGATATAAGCCCTGGTCCCACATCAAGGAGGGAAAAGCTGCTGCTCTCAGCGCCTGCATTTGTTCCTGTGAATATGACATTGACCATCACTTACTCCCCCGAAGATTAACTGGAAAATTCTAAGAATTTTTCAGTGCAGGCTGGTCCTGTCAAGACAATTACCCGGATGAGCAATCCGGAGGTTTCGCCCTGGCTCTGGCTGGCGCCGCGTGGGTTCGGGGCGGGCCCGTCCTGCGGCGAAAAGAGAAACGCACGCCCGGTTGGGGGCGTGCGTCCTTTCATTTGCGGTCTATCGGTCTTCGACCCCTGGGCTTCAGTCTGCGCGGGTCAGGCCGGCTGCATGGACGATCCCCGCCAGGGCGCCGCCGATCAGCGGGGCCACGATAAAGACCCAGAGCTGGCTCAGTGCCGCGCCGCCGGCGAAAAGCGCCGGGCCGATCGAACGCGCCGGGTTCACCGAAACGCCGGTGACCTGGATGCCGACGAGGTGGATGCCGGTCAGGGTCAGACCGATGGCAAGGCCCGCCATGGCGGTATAGGCGCCCGGATGGGTGGCGCCGAGGATCACGGTGACGAAGAGGAAGGTCGCCACGATCTCGAAGACCAGCGCCGAGGTCAGGTTGTATTTGCCAAGATAGGCCTCGCCATAGCCGTTCGAGCCGAGACCGTATTCCCCAAGCGTAAAGCCGGTCTTGCCGGTCACGATCAGGTAAAGCACGGCGGCGCCGAGAATTGCGCCAACAAGCTGGGCGACGACATAGACGATGAAATCGCCGGGCGACATTTTACCGGCCATCAGCACGCCAAGGCTGACCGCCGGGTTGAGATGGGCGCCGGAAATCGCGCCGATCCCATAGGCGGTGGCGATGATCGAGATCCCGAAGGCCAGCGAGATACCGGTCAGGCCCACGCCGGTCATGCCGTCGGCGCCGGCGATCACCGCCGCGCCGCAGCCGAAGAAAACAAGGATGAATGTGCCGATAACTTCGGCAGTGAACTTTTTAGACATTGTCCCTCCTGGTGACAGGGCCGGGGGGAAGTCCCCGGCAGTTCCTGGTCAGTCGGCCCCTGGGACGTGTACATGCACTATCCGTTGCCTTAGGGCCGCGCTCAGCTTATGTCTTGGGGGGAGCCCCGGAAAAGGGGGAAAAAGCCAGAGGTCAGCCCATGCGCGATCTGAAGATCCCTGATCAGCGTCACCCCGAAAAGGCGCATCGCCCCGATCAGGAACAGCCGAAAAAGCCGTCCTGGATCCGGGTCCGGGCGCCGAATTCGGAAGGGTATAAGAAGACCCGCGACATTATGAAGGAAAACCGTCTGGTGACGGTCTGCGAGGAAGCGGGCTGCCCCAATGTCGGTGAATGCTGGAGCCAGGGTCACGCCACCATGATGATCATGGGCGAGATCTGCACCCGCGGCTGCACCTTTTGCAATGTGGCGACCGGCAAGCCGCAGACGCTGGATGCGTTCGAGCCTGGCCGGGTGGCGCATGCGGTGCAGAAGCTGGGGCTGAACCATGTGGTGATCACCTCCGTCGACCGCGACGATCTGGATGATGGCGGTGCCGAGCATTTCGCCCAGACGATCCGTGCAGTCAGGCACCGCTCTCCGGGCACCACCATCGAGATCCTGACGCCCGATTTCCTGAAATGCGCGCCCTCGGCGCTGGAGAAAGTGGTCGAGGCGCGTCCCGATGTGTTCAACCACAATCTGGAAACCGTGCCCGGTCTTTATCACGAGGTTCGCCCCGGTGCGCGTTACTTCCATTCGCTGCGCTTGTTGCAGCGGGTGAAAGAGCTGGATCCGGCGATGTTCACCAAATCGGGGATCATGGTCGGCCTTGGCGAAAAGCGCCATGAGGTCTTGCAGGTGATGGACGACATGCGCTCGGCCGATATCGACTTTCTTACCGTCGGCCAATATCTGCAGCCGACGCCGAAACATCACCGGGTCGCGGAATTCGTCACACCCGAGGATTTCCAGGCCTATGAGAAATCGGCGCGGAACAAGGGCTTCCTGATGGTCTCGGCCACGCCGCTGACACGGTCCTCCTATCATGCCGGCGATGATTTCGCCCAGCTGCGCGCGGCGCGGCTGGCAAAGCTCGGGCCGGCATAAGGCTGCGATTTACAGGGGAATTGTTTACCGCAGACCTGTTCCTGACAGGTTCTTACCGTTGACCCCCCCTCCGGGAATGGTCGCCTGTTGCCGACAGGGTGACACCGCCTGACCGCCTGGGCCGGGCATCTGGCAGGAGAGGTTTTTTCGTGTTTTTCGGGCGCCCCGACCAAAGATGAGAGTTTTTTCGACACCCTGGCCGGCCATATCGGGCGCGAGCCCTGATCAATGCCAGCATTCTGGTCCTGGTGCGTTCAGGCTCTGCCCATGGTGAGAGCGCGCTTGCCGGCAATGCTGCGCGGGTGAGCCTTGCGCTTTTGAGGCGATAACACTCTTCCAATCATCTGGACCACGGGCAGGGTGATTGCACTATCCCGGGGGGGGCGATTGCGGGCATTGCGGTCGATCCGGGCGCGATAAACAGCGGTGGTGAGGGGATTTACCGGCTCTTATAACGACCCTCGCCTATCTGGGCCTCAGCACTGTCAGGGCCGGGATCCGGATCTTAGGCCAGAATGCCGGCATTCAGACCAATGGCGAGAGGCTTGCGGTCATTACCTCCAGCAGCCTTATCCGGGCGACCTTGCGGGGGATCATCTTTCAGGCCGTCAGCTGTTATACCCCCTCCATCACAGAATACTTGCGCCATCGAAGGCGGAACGGTCCCGGTCGAAACCGGTCCGATGACGGATGTGATCGTCAATCATGGCCTGCTGACGGCCATCCCTTACCGGTGCTGGCAAGGACATGGTTGACGGGCGCGGGGGCCGATGATCGGCACCCTGCGTCCTGGCGGGGGAAATGACGGGATCATCGGCAACATCGCCCGGTCCGGGGGGGGGGCGGTGGCGCCGCTCTTCCGGATGCGCTGGATTTCCGTTCTGCGGCAGGGGCGCATATGGCGCCGGATGGCCTTCGGCAATGGTGGCGCTGCCCCTGGCGATATCTGTTCCGGCTTCGGGATCATCAACGGCTCGAATACAGGCAATGACCGGCGGCGCGGTGGGGCCGAGGTGCATTCCTTTCCCGGCAGCGGCGGCAAGGACGCCCCGAATGGCGGCGCGGGGAATGATGCGCCGGGTGGGCACGGAGGGCAGGGCGACACCGGCACTGACAGGCTTAATGGGTGGTTCCTGTTCCGCTTTTTCTTGTGCAAGGAATGTGGCGATGTGATCGTGGATTTCTCGCCCAATGCCCCGGGGGAATAATGATGCGTTCAGGTCCTGGCGGCGGCTTTTGGCGGCAGTTTTTTTTGGCGGCCTGGTTGCGGGTGCGTTGGTGGAAAGCCAGTTCCGCCTCCGCGCCGACACTCGGGCCCGGCATGCAGATGAGCGCTTCATGTCCGGTATAACGGACAAGGCGTTGTGGAAGGATGCCGATGGCAATGGCGCAGGGGGGCGATCCTGGTGGCGCGCTTTCAGGTCTGGGCCAGGAGGATGGCGGCGGATATCCTGATCCTCGGGGACGCGCCGGCCTATTCGGCGGGCGGCACCCGTTTCAGATAGGCTGCCACCGCTGCGGCATCGGCTGCGGGCAGTCGGGCGAAGTTTTCGACCACATGCGCCATATGGCCGCCCACCGAATCGTAATCCGGGGTAAAACCGGTGGTCAGGTAATCGGCGATTTCAACCGCGCTCCAGTCCAGCGTGGCGGGGGTGATCCCCGGCACCTTGCCCCGGCCCGACGGGTTCGGGGCGCCGGCCAGCCAGCGCGCGGTGTCCATGCCGCCAAGGGCGTTGCGGGGCGTATGGCATTCACCGCAATGGGCCATCGCCTCGGCGAGATAGCGGCCGCGCTCCTCTTCCGGCGTCAGATCGGCGGTCACCACCCAGTCGCTGCGCAGGAATAAAAGCTTCCATCCCCCCAGAAGCCAGCGCTGGCTGAAGGGGAAGGCGACATCATGCTCCCGGCTGGGGGTCGCATCGGCTGGCAGCGTCTTCAGCCAGGCATCCAGATCCGCCACATCCTGCAGCGTGAGCTTTGCATAAGAGGCATAGGGCAGGGCCGGATAAAGATGCGCCCCCTCGCGCGAGACGCCGCGCGTCAGCGCATTGGCCAGATCCAGCGCCGACCAGGCGCCGATGCCATGCTCCGGGTCCGGGCTGATATTCGGCGCGTAGAAGGTGCCGAAATCCGATGGAAAAGCCTGGCCACCGGCAAGGACCGGCCGCTCGGCATCGCTGCTTTCCTGCCCCGGTGCGAGATGGCAGGAGGCGCAGCCCGTGGCCAGAAACACGAGCCGCCCCGCCTCAGGCGCGCCCGTCAACCCCGCCATCGCGTCACCGTCCAGCGGGTCGGGCCGTATCAGCCAGAGCATCACCGCCCCGGCCAGTGCCGCGATCAGGAAAAGCATCAGCGCGAGGCGACGAAGGCGGCCGGGATGCAGGCGGCTGGAATGCAAGGGGCCGGGACGCAGTGGGTCGGGGCGAGATGGCATCGGCTTGGCTTTCCGGGCTGGCTCTTCTGCCCATAGTGCCCCGGGAGGCGCCCCTTGTCAGCGCGTTTTTGCCGCCGGTCCGGATTTTGCCGCCGCTTGCGCCTCAGAATTTCATCCGGTTCACCCGCAGCCAGTCCGGCCAGCCCCAGATCCATTCAAAGGCGGCAAAGGCCAGGCAGGCGGCGATCACCCCCAGCACCAGCAGCACGCGGCGCATCGGAGGCGGGTTTTGCGCCCAGCGTTTGGCGCGAAGCAGCCAGACCATGATATTCATCGTCAGATCTCCATTCCGCCAGATGGCAGGCCTTTGGAAGACCGCACAATGGCGGGCGGGTGCATCTCAGCCACCATCGGTGAACCTGACCTTGCCGATATAAGGCAGGTTTCGGTTTCTTTGTGCGAAATCAATGCCGTAACCCACGACAAACTCATCGGGGATCTCGAACCCGGTCCAGGTGGCGCGGATCGGAACCTCGCGGCGCGAGGGTTTGTCCAGCAGCGCGCAGATCTCCAGCCGGCGCGGCAGACGCGACAGCAGCAGGTTTTTCACATGGGTCAGCGTGTGGCCGGTATCGACGATGTCCTCGACCACCAGCACGTCACGGCCCTGAATCTCGCCGCGCAGATCCTTGAGGATCCGCACCTCGCGTGAGCTTTGCGTCGCATTGCCGTAAGAGGAGGCTTCGAGGAAATCGACCTCGACCGGCAGATGGATCTCGCGCACGAGGTCGGCGATGAAGACGAATGATCCGCGCAAGAGGCCGACCACCACCAGTTTCTCGGTATCATGGAAGGCGCGGGTGATCTCACGCGCCAGCGCCTCGATCCGCGCCGCAATCGCCTTGGCGCTGATCAGCTGGTCGATGGCATAAGGCCGGGTGGCGGGGGGGCGGGCGGCAGGAGGCAGCGGGACGGGGTCGGTCATGCAGGGGCTCGGATCTGGCGGGATGGTTTATTTTCGCCGCGAAAGCGGGCGGGGGAAAGCGGAAACTCGGGCAATGGGGTTGAAATCCGGCCTCTGAGCGGTGAGATGGAGGGGAAGTCGCAAATCCGTCAGACATGCCCAGACATCAAGAAACCCGCAAACTGCCCTGGTCGGCACAGGAGATGTTCGATCTCGTGGCCGATGTAGAGAGCTATCCGAAATTCCTGCCCTGGAATGCCGCCGCGCGGATCCGGTCGCGCCGGCCGGTCGGGGGCGCGGCTGGCGTGGAGCTTGCTGGTGCGGCGCCTGTTGACGCGGCTGGCGCCGATGAGGTGATCGAGGCCGATCTGGTGATTTCGTTCAAGGTGTTTCGCGAGCGTTTCGGCAGCCGGGTGACGCTGTTGAAGACGGAAAAGCGCATTCTTACCGAATATATCGACGGGCCGTTCCGCTATCTGCGCTCGACCTGGGAGTTCCGGGATCTGGGGACGGGCGGCTCGGAAGTCAGCTTCTTTGTCGATTTCGAATTCCGCAATGCGATCCTGCAAGGGGTGATCGGGCTGGTTTTCAACGAGGCGATGCAGCGGATCGTGCGCGCCTTTGAGCGGCGGGCGGCGGAACTTTACGGGGCGCGGATGTAAGAGACTGGCGCCCTGGCGGGCGCCGGCCTCCGGCGGGAGTATTTAAGTCAGGAGGAAGGTCGTATTGCGCTCAGGCATGCGCGGTGGGTGCGGTGCCGTTCAGCAGCAGACGCAGCGCGTATTCGGTGGCGGCCTCGCGCACGGCGCCCCGGCCGAGCGCGCCGAAATCGCGGGTCTCGGTCAGGGTATGGCGGCCCATTTGTGCAAGTCCGAAACAGACGCGGCCCTCGGGCTTGTGTTCGCTGCCGCCGGGGCCGGCGATGCCGGTGACCGAGACGGCGAGATGGGCGCGCGAATGTCTGAGTGCGCCTTCGGCCATTTCACGCGCGACCTCTTCGCTGACGGCACCGTGGCGGGCCAGCGTGCTTTCAAAGACGCCGAGCATCCCCTGTTTCGCATGGTTGGAATAGGTGACGAAGCCGCGCTCGAACACGTCGGACGAGCCGGGGATATCGGTCAGCGCGGCCGAGACCATGCCGCCGGTGCAGCTCTCGGCGGTGGCGATCATCAGCCCGCGCGCGCGGGCCTCGTGCAGCACGGAATATGCAAGGGCGTGGTTCACATCAGCCATGGCTTGACGACCCCATGATAAAGCCCGGCAAGGATAACCGATCCGATGCCCGCGAACAGCCCCGCGATCAGGTCATCAAGCATGACGCCGGTTGCATCGCCGCGGCGGTCGGCCCGGCCGATGATCCAGGGCTTCCAGATATCGAACAGTCGAAACAGCAGGAAGGGCGCGGCCCAGGCCGGCCAGGCGCCCCACCAGAGCCCGACATCCAGCCCGTGTTGCATCGCCGGGATCGCCACGAAGCTGATCGCGATCCACTGGCCGGCGACCTCGTCGATCACCACCTCGGAAGGGTCGGTATCGTCGCGTCCGCGCAGATATTGCGGCACCGCCCAGAAGCCGAAGCCCGTAGCCAGAACCGCCGCCACCGGCACCAGCCAGTAAAGCCCCTGGTTCATGGCCAGGAGCGCCAGCAGCGCGGCGGCCAGCGAGGCCCAGGTGCCCGAAGCCGGGCGGATATGGCCGATGCCGAAGAAGGTCGCGGTCAGATTGATCATGGTTTTACCAGGAGGGTGGTTGCGATTGCGGCGATGCCTTCCTCGCGCCCGGTAAAGCCCAGGCGCTCGGATGTGGTGGCCTTGACGCTGATCCGGGCGGCATCAAGGCCCATGATGGCGGCCAGTGCGGCCTGCATGGCGATGGCATGGGGGCCGATTTTCGGGCGCTCGCAGATCAGGGTCACGTCGCAATTCGAGATCGCGAAACCCCGTTCCGCCGCCAGCGCGACGGCGTGGCGCAGGAAAATATGGCTCCCGGCGCCTTTCCATTGCGGGTCGGAAGGCGGGAAATGACGGCCGATATCGCCCATGGCGAGCGCGCCATAGATCGCATCGGTCAGCGCATGCATCCCGACATCGGCGTCGGAATGACCCAGCAGCGCGCGGTCATGCGCGATCCTTACGCCGCAAAGCCAGACATGATCGCCTGTCGTGAAGGCATGGACGTCAAAGCCATTCCCCATGCGGATATCCATGGCGTTTTCCTTTCCGCGCAAGCGCGCGAGGATCTGTTCCGCGCGGGGGAAATCCGGCGGGAAGGTGAGTTTGAGATTGTCCTCCTCGCCCGCGACAATCGCAACCTCCATCCCCAGAGCCAGCGCCAGCTCGACATCATCGGCGGCAGAGCTGGAGGGGGCGGCCCGATGGGCATCGAGAATGGCGTCGAAATGAAAGCCCTGCGGCGTCTGCGCCCGCCAGAGGCCGTCGCGGGGTTGCAGCCCGGTGACGCGGTTTGCAGCGCCGCGCCAGAGCGCATCGCTGACCGTCAGAGCGGGGGCGGCGGCCGGCGCGGTTTCCAGCGCCTCACAGACACGGGCGATCAGCGCCGGGCTGGTCAGCGGCCGGGCGCCGTCCTGGATCAGCACCCGCCCATAGCCCCGGCCCGCCATCGCCTCCAGCGCATTGCGGACCGATTCCGCCCGGGTAGCCCCGCCCTCGACCAGATGCGCCGAGGGCGCGAGCGCCGCCGCCGCCGCCCGGTCATCGGGATGGATCACCAGTGCCAGGTCAAACCCGGCAAAGGCCCTGAGCGTATGGGCAAGGACCGGCTCGCCGGCCAGCAGGCGCCATTGTTTCGGCAAGCCTCCTCCGGCCCGCAGCCCGCGACCCGCCGCCGTGATCACCACCAGGGTCTTTGCCGCAGGCGCGGGAGGGCTGGCACTGATGTCGGGATCGGTCACAGCGGTTTGCCTTTGTGCTGTCAGAAGAGTGGGGCGGTTTTAGGCCAGGGAAAGGACGCTGGCAATCTGCGCATCTTTGCCTGATATATGGGCAAATATGCTTAATATTTGTGCGTTGCCTCTTTCCGGGGCAGATTTGACCGCGAAAGATCCGGGCATCTGCCTTGGAACTGTGCCGGACCAGCCCTAGCACTGACTCTGAGAGAAAAGGAACCGCACCTTTGGCTTTGATCCCTGGCTCTATGGTAACCGGCCCAGTGACTGGTTCTGTGCAGAATGTCGCAGCGCGAAAGGGCGCTGTGCAGGATGGGCGGCCGGCTGCTGCACTGATGAATGCGGGCCTGCCGAAGGGGGGGGCGACCGGCGCCGCACCGGCGGCTGCGGTGGCGCTTGGCCCTTTCACCCTGTTTCCGCCGGTCTTCCTGGCGCCATTGGCCGGAATCACCGATCTGCCGAACCGCCGGCTGGTCGGCTCTTTCGGGGCGGGGCTGGTCGTGTCGGAAATGGTCGCCTCGGAAGAGGTGCTCAGGAACCGCCCCGAGGCGCGCGCGCGGGCCGAGCTGGGCTTTGGCGAGAATATCACCTCGGTGCAGCTGGCGGGGCGTGAACCCGCGCTGATGGCCGAGGCCGCGAAATGGTGCGAGGGGCAGGGCGCTGAAATCATCGACATCAATATGGGTTGCCCGTCGAAACGGGTGACCACCGGGCTTTGCGGTTCGGCGCTTCTGAAGGATCTGGATCTTGCCATCGGGCTGATCGAGGCGGTGGTCGGCGCGGTGCAGGTGCCGGTCACGCTCAAGACCCGGCTGGGCTGGGATGACACCCTGCTGAATGCGCCCGATCTGGCGGCCCGCGCCGAACAGGCCGGGGTGAAGATGGTGGTGATCCATGGCCGCACCCGCTGTCAGTTTTACAAGGGGCGGGCCGACTGGGCGGCGATCAGGCGGGTGAAAGAGGCGGTGTCGATCCCGGTGATCGCCAATGGCGACATTATTGACGCCGCAACGGCGGCCGAGGCGCTGGAGCAATCGGGCGCCGATGGCGTCATGGTCGGGCGCGGCGCGCAAGGCGCGCCCTGGCGGCTGGCCCAGATCGCCCATGCGCTTTACGGCACGCCCGCGCCGGTGATCCCCGAGGGCCTTGCACGCGGTGAAATGATCACCCGCCATTACGATGAGATGCTCGGTTTCTACGGGCGCGAGCTGGGCCTGCGCTGCGCCCGCAAACATCTCGGCTGGTATCTGGAAGAGGCGGGGCTTGACCATGCCCGCGAGGCGGTGCTGACCGCCACCGACCCCGCTTTGGTCCGCGATCTGATCCTGCGCGCATTCAGCGAGACAGAGGAGGCAGCATGACCCCCTACCGCTCCCCCTGGCCGGTTCCCGGTGTGGTCTGGGCCTCGCTGCCGCTGCCGGCACTGCTGGTTGGCCCCGATGGCATGATCCGCGAGGCCAATCCTGCGGCCGAGAGTTTCCTCAACGTCTCGGCGAAATCGCTGTTCGGCCAGCCGGTGCTGGACCGGATTATGATCGACGCGCCGATGGAGGAGGCCTTTGCCCGCGCCCGTGCCAATCAGGCGCCGATGAAGATCAATGATGCCGATGTGACCAGCGGAGACCGTGCGCCGGTGCAGTGCTCGGTCCATATCGCGCCGATGCATGACCAGCCCGATTACCTGATGCTGCTGTTTTCTCCGCGCGAGATTGCCGACAGGCTGGGCCGGGCGGGCGCCTCGAAAACGGCGGCGAAATCGGCGATCGGCATGGCCGAGATGCTGGCGCATGAGATCAAGAACCCGCTCGCAGGCATCGCCGGCGCGGCACAGCTTTTGTCGATGAGCCTGACGCCCGAAGACCGCGAAATGACCGATCTGATCGTCGAAGAGACGCGGCGCATCGTCAAGCTGCTGGAACAGGTTGAACAATTCGGCAATCTGCGCCCGCCGGATCGCCGCGCGGTGAATATCCACGACGCGCTCGACCGCGCCCGGCGCTCGGGCCTTGTGGGCTTCGCCTCGCATATGGTGATCCTTGAGGATTACGACCCCTCGCTGCCGCCGACCTTCGCCGATCCCGATCAGCTGATGCAGGTCTTTCTGAACCTGATCAAAAACGCGGCCGAGGCGGCAGGCCGCAAGGGGGGCACCATCCGGCTGCGCACCTTTTATGACCTGAGCCTCAGGATGCGCCGCAAGGATGGCAGCCAGGGCGCGCTGCCGCTGAATGTCGAGGTGATCGACGATGGCCCCGGCCTGCCGCCCGATATTGCCGCAGAGGTTTTCGACCCCTTCGTCTCGGGGCGCGAGAACGGGACGGGGCTGGGCCTCGCGCTGGTCTCGAAAATCATCGCCGATCACGAGGGCTGGATTTCGGTCGATTCGGTGCCAGGGCGGACCGCCTTCCGCATCTCGCTGCCGATGATGCCCAAAGACGTTAAGCCCGATTCCGCTAAGCCTGAAGCCGCTAAGAAAGAGGTGTAACCCATGGATGGCACGGTTCTGGTCGCCGATGACGACCGCACGATCCGCACGGTTCTGACCCAGGCACTGACGCGGGCAGGCTGCAAGGTTCATGCCACCTCAAGCCTGATGACGCTGATGCGGTGGGTCGAAGAGGGCAAGGGCGATCTGGTGATCTCGGATGTGATCATGCCCGACGGCAATGGTCTGGATGCGTTGCCCCGGATCTCGCGCATGCGCCCCGGCCTGCCGGTGATCGTGATCTCGGCGCAAAACACCATTATGACCGCAATCCAGGCGGCCGAGGCCGAGGCCTTCGACTATCTGCCGAAACCCTTCGATCTGCCAGATCTGATGAAACGCTCGGCCCGTGCGCTGGAGCAAAAACGCCGCGCGGCGCCGGTGGCGCAGCCGGTGCGCGAACCCGCCGAGGAACTGCCGCTGGTCGGGCGCACGCCCGCGATGCAGGCGCTGTACCGGCTGGTGGCGCGGGTGATGAACACCGATATCCCGGCGCTGATCACCGGCGAATCCGGCACTGGTAAATCGCTGCTGGCCCGCGCGATCCATGATTTCTCCGACCGCCGGACGCTTCCCTTTGTCACCGCCACCGCCAGCGATCTGCAAGGGGTCGAAGGCCCGTCCTCGCTGATCGCTAAGGCGCGCGGCGGCTCGGTCGTGTTCGACGAGATCGGTGATTTCGACGAGGATGCCCAGGCGCGGGTGGTGCGGCTGCTGGATATGCTCGGCGACGAATCGATGGCCGGCAAGGCGCCCCGGATCATGGCGACAAGCCAGGTCGATCTGGCGGCGCGGATGGAGACGGGCAGCTTCCGTCAGGATCTTTACTACCGGCTGGGCGGCGTCATGCTGCATGTGCCGTCCTTGCGCGAGCGGGTCGAGGATATCCCGCTGCTGGCCGAGCATTTCCTCGCCCGGGGCGAGCGCGATTTCGGCGCCGTGCGTCAGCTGGCGCCCGATGCGCGCGAGCTGATCCGCAACCATTCCTGGCCCGGCAATGTCCGCCAGCTGGAAAACGCGATTCGCCGCCTGCTGGTCACCGCCTCGGATGCCGAGATCAACCGTGCCGAGGTTGCTGCCGTGCTGGGTCAACTGCCGGTGGCAGAGCCGAGCCGCGGCGTGATGGAGGGGGAGAAACTTTCCGCCACCGTGATGCGCCACCTGAAACGCTATTTCGACCTGCATGGCGGCCAGCTGCCGCCCCCCGGTGTTTACCAGCGTATCCTGCGCGAAGTGGAGATGCCGCTGATCGAAATCGCTCTGGATGCAACAGGCGGCAATCAGGCAAGATGTGCCGATCTTCTCGGGATAAACCGCAATACTTTGCGCAAGAAGATCACCGATCTGGATATTCGCGTGACACGGCGCCGCAAGCTGATGTAAAACCGCAACATCAAGCGTGGCAGACGCGCCGCAGGCGGGCGTGTCCACAAGATGTTGAAGGTTATGGCGACGACTGAGTCCGGTCGGGTAGTGAAACGTGATGTCTGGCAAAGGGTGTCCCGCCTGCGCCGGCAGCGCCGGCTTCAGACCGCCTTCACGCTGGGGCTGGTTTTTCTGGGCCCTGTGCTGGTGGTGGCGACCTTCCTGCTGCTGGGGCCGATGAACCATTCCGGCAATTCGCCGGCACTGCGGCTGATCCTGCTGGCGGATCTGGTTTATGTGCTGCTGATCGCGGCGCTGGTGCTGGGGCGGGTGATGCGGATGGTGGCCGACCGCCGCCGTCGCTCGGCCGGGTCGAACCTGCATATGCGGCTGACCGGGGTTTTCGCCGGTATGGCGCTGGTGCCGACGATTCTGGTCGCGGTCTTTGCGGTGCTTTCGGTCAATCTGGGGCTTGAGGGCTGGTTTTCCGAACGGGTGCGCTCGGTGGTGGGCTCGTCGCTGGCTGCTGCCCAGGCCTATGAGGGCGAGCAAAGCGCCTCCCTCGCCCAGGACGCTCTGGCGCTGGCGGTCTATCTGAACACGGCGCGCGAACAAAGCGTCATGCTGCGCGACGATCAGCTGCGCCCGCTGCTGGCCAAGGGGCAGGAGCAGATCCAGCGCGGGCTGAAAGAGGCCTTTCTGGTCGATGGCACCGGCCAGTTGAGGACGCGGGGAGAGAGCTCCTATCTCTTTGATTTCGAAACCATCAGCGCCGAGCATTTGCAGCAAAGCCAGGCGGGTGGCGTCGTGCTGATCCCCGACTGGCGGAATAATGAATTCCGCGCGCTCGTGCGGCTGCCGGCCTATGCCGACCGCTATCTCTATGTCGCGCGCGAGGTGGATGGGCGGCTTTTGTCGCTGCTGGATGAAACCACCGAGACGGTGAAACTCTACAACCAGCTGGAATCGGATCGCGGCAAGCTCTTGCTGAATTTCGGCTTCATCTATCTGGGGTTTGCGCTGATCCTGATCCTTGCTGCAATCTGGCTGGGCCTGTGGTTTGCCGAGCGGCTGTCGCGCCCGGTGGGGCGGCTGACCGGGGCGGCGCAACGGGTTGGCGACGGCGATTTGGATGTGCAGGTGGCCGAGGAACAGGGCGATGACGAGATCGCCATGCTGGGCCGCATCTTCAACCGGATGACGCGGCAGCTGAAAGGCCAGCGCCTTGCGCTGGAGGCCAGCCATGCCGAGACCGAGGAACGCCGGCGGATGTTTGATTCCGTGCTCTCGAACGTCACCGCCGGGGTGATCGGGCTCGGGGGGGACGGGCGGGTTGATTTCATCAACCGCGCGGCGCTGCGGGTGCTGGATCTGGGCGAGGAGGTCGAGGACAGGCTGCTGAACGAGATCGTGCCGGAATTTGCCGGGCTGTTTGAAACCCTCCAGGCGAGCACGGGCCAGGTCGCGCAGGAAGAAATCCGCATCACCCGTCGCGGCCAGATCGAGAGCCTGCTGGTCAGGATGGGCGAGCGGCGCTCCGAGAGCGGCGAGGCCGAGGGCTATGTCGTGGCCTTTGACGATGTGACCGACCTGGTTTCGGCGCAGCGGATGGCGGCCTGGGGCGATGTGGCGCGCCGCATCGCGCATGAGATCAAGAACCCGCTGACGCCCATTCAGCTTTCGGCCGAGCGGGTGAAACGCAAATTCTCGAAACAGGTGCAGGATGTCGAGGAACTGACCTCCCTCACCGATGTGATCGTGCGGCAAACCAATGACTTGCGCCGCATCGTTGACGAGTTTTCCAAATTCGCCCGTATGCCCGAACCCGACCGGCGTGAGACCGATCTGGTGGCGATCCTGAAGGATGCGGTGACCTTGCAGCGCGCCGGCCAGCCCGGCGTGGCCTTCACGGCCGAAATTCCCGACGGGCCGCTCCTGATGGATCTCGATCAGACCATGATCAGCCAGGCGTTGACAAACCTGATTAAGAACGCCGGAGAAGCCACTGAATCCCATATTGAAAATGGGGCAGTGGAAGGATACCATCCGCAGATCCGTATCACGCTGGTCAGCGATGAGGCGGAAAGCGTGATCCGCATCATGGATAATGGCACCGGCTTGCCGGAAGACCGCGCGCGGCTCTTTGAACCCTATGTCACGACCCGCGCCAAGGGCACCGGGCTGGGCCTGCCGATCGTCCGCAAGATCATCGAAGAGCATGGCGGCACTCTGGCGCTGACCGACGCGCCTGTCTTCGCGGGCGAGGACCATGCCGGCGCCATGGCCGAGATCAGATTGCCACGGCTGAACCGTCGGCGCATGGGGCGCAACATGGCGCCGCAAGGGGCTGTTGCGACAGAGAAAATGGAAAACAACCTGCGGAACGGGGCAGAGGCCGCCGTTGCAAACGGGCCCGATAACGGGAATGGAGGCTGAGATGAGCATTCTGATCGTCGATGACGAAAAGGACATTCGCGAACTGATCGGCGATATCCTCAAGGATGAGGGATACGCGATACGCCTTGCCGGAAATTCCGAGGATTGTATCAACGAAATCAATAATGAGGCGCCCGATCTTATGGTGCTGGACATCTGGCTGAAAGACAGCCGGATGGATGGGATCGACATCCTGAAGACCGTCAAGCGCGACAATCCGGACGTGCCGGTGATCATCATCTCGGGCCATGGCAATATCGAAATCGCAGTGGCGGCGATCAAGCAGGGCGCTTACGATTTTATCGAAAAACCCTTCAATATCGACCAGTTGGTGCTGGTTGTTGCGAGGGCGATGGAGACCTCGCGGCTCAGACGCGAAAACACCGAGCTGAAACGCCGCGATGTGACCTCGACCGAGATGATCGGGTCCAGCCCCTCTTTCAAGGCGCTGAAATCGCAGCTCGACAAGGTGACAAAGTCGAATGGCCGCGTGATGCTGACCGGCCAGCCGGGATCGGGCAAGGAACTGGCGGCACGCTATATCCATCTGAACTCGAACCGCGCCTCGGCGCCTTTTATCACCGTGTCTTCCGCGACCATCGAACCCGAGCGGATGGAAGAGGTGCTGTTCGGCCGCGAAACGCCCGAACGCGGCATCGAGCCGGGCCTGCTGGAACAGGCGCATGGCGGTGTGGTCTATTTCGACGAGGTCGGCGATATGCCGACCGGCACCCAGTCCAAGATCCTCCGCGTGCTGACCGAGCAGCAATTCACCCGCGCCGGCGGCACCGACAAGGTGCGGGTCGATCTGCGGGTGGTCTCTTCGACCTCGCGCGATCTGCCGGGAGAGATCCGCGCAGGCCGCTTCCGCCAGGAGCTGTTCGACCGGCTGAATGTGGTGCCGATCCCGGTGCCCTCGCTGGCGGATCGCCGCGACGACATCCCGGAACTCGCGCGCCATTTCGTCACCTGGTTCCATCGCAGCCAGGGCCTCCCGCTGCGGGTGATCAGCCCCGATGCCGAGGCGATGCTGCAGACCATGTCCTGGCCCGGGAATATCCGGCAGCTGCGCAATATGATCGAGCGCGTGCTGATCCTTGGCGAGGGCACCGGCGAGATCGAGGCGCGCGAGCTGCCCGGCGCCGAAGGCTCCAGCAGCGCCGGCGAGGCGATGGTGCTGGGCGGCGCGGTGGCGACGCTGCCTCTGCGTGAGGCGCGCGAGCTGTTTGAACGCGAATACCTGCTGACCCAGATCAACCGTTTCGGCGGCAATATCAGCCGCACCGCGAATTTCGTCGGCATGGAGCGCTCGGCGCTGCATCGCAAGCTCAAAAGCCTCGGCGTGGTGACCTCGTCGAAATCCGGCACCCGCAGCGCCTATTTCGATGAGGAATATCAGGAGGGCGATGTGCCCTGAGCCGCCGGGGCGTAGGAATTGACCTTTCAGCGGGGCTTTGCGAAACAGGTCCCTGAAGGCAGGCGCGACCACGGGAGAAGCCTATGAAGGTCATCATCTGCGGCGCCGGCCAGGTCGGCTGGCAGATTGCGCGCCAGCTGGCCGGTGAGAAGAACGACGTCACCATCGTCGATACCAATGCCGATCTGATCCGCCGCGCGACCGAGGTTCTGGATGTCCAGGGCGTGGTGGGCTTTGCGAGCCACCCGGATGTGCTGGCGAAAGCCGGTGCCCGCGACGCCGATATGGTGATCGCGGCCACCTATTCCGACGAGGTGAATATGGTCACCTGTCAGATCGCGGCGGCGGCTTTCAACGTCACCCGCCGCATCGCGCGGATCCGGGCGCAGAATTACCTGGAGACCGGGTATTCCGATCTTTACAACACCGACCGGCTTGCGATCGACGTGATCATCAGCCCCGAACTCGAGGTGGCCGAGGCCGCGCTGCAACGCCTTGCCGCGCCCGAGACCTTTGACACCGAGGTCTTCATGTCGGGCCGCGCGCATCTGCTGGGGATCCGGCTCGGGCCGGAATGCCCGGTGCTGAACACGCCGCTGAGGCAGCTGAACGACCTCTTTCCGTCGCTGCGCGCGATTGTGGTCGGCGTGCACCGCAATGAACGGCTGTTCGCGCCGCATCCCGATGATCAGCTGCTGGAAGAGGATCAGATCTATCTCTTCGTCCATACCGAGGATGTGCAGCGCAGCCTCGCCATCTTCGGCAAGCGCGAGCATAAGCAGGACCGCATCGTCATTGTCGGCGGCGGCAATGTCGGGCTGACAGTGGCGCGGGCGCTGGAGGCGCGCTCGGACCGCGTCCGCGTCCGGATGATCGAAAAGAACCGCCAGATCGCCGAGGCGGCGGCCGATCAACTGTCCCGCACCATCGTGCTGAATGGCGACGGTATGGATATGGACCTCCTGGCCGAGGCCGGGGTCGACCGCGCCGATGCGGTGCTGGTGGTCACCGATGATGACAAGACCAATCTGCTGGTCTCGGTGCGCGCCAAACAGGCGGGCTGCCCGCTGACCATTGCGCTGGTCAATGACCCGACCATGGCGCCTTTGATGGCGGCGCTGGACCTTGACGCCTGGATCAACCCGCGCGCAACCACGGTGTCGTCGATCCTGCGCCATATCCGCCATGGCCGCGTGCGCGCTGTCTATTCGCTGGGCGATGGCGAGGCCGAGATGATCGAAGCCCAGGTCATGTCGACCTCGCCGATCTCGGGCAAGATGATCCGCGATATCTCCTTCCCCGAAGGCGTGCTGGTCGGCGGCGTGCTGAAGGGCGAGCGGATGCTGAAACCCGAGCCCGATATGCGGATCGAGCCCAATGACGTGGTGGCGGTTTTCGCGCTGGTGAAAGATGTGCCCGAGGTCGAGCGCCTGTTCCAGGTCTCGATTGATTTCTTCTGATGCGGCCGCTGGCGGGGCTTCCTCGACATGGCAGGCGCCCGCTTTTATGGGATGTGCCGCTGCTGGTGCTGTCGCTGGGCGTGGTGGGGGTGATGTGCTGGATCCCGGCCGTCCATGCCGCCAGCCTGCGGGATTTCCGCACCGCACAGAGCTTTTTCTATTCCGGGCTGATCCTTGTGGTGCTGACGGTGATGCTGGGCATCGTGACCCGCGATCCCGCCCGCCGCCATTCCGCCCACAGCCAGCTGGCGGCTTTGGCCGGCACCTATGCGGTGCTGCCCTTTGCGTTCGCGCTGCCTTTGGCTCCGCTTCTGCGCGATACCACGATGCTCAATCTGTGGTTCGAGATGATCTCGTCCTTCACCACCACCGGCGCCACCGGCTACGCGCCCGACCGGCTGCCGCCTTCGGTGCATCTTTGGCGGGCGATGGCGGGCTGGCTGGGGGGATACTTCGTGCTGCTGGCGGCCTGGGCGGTGCTGGCGCCGCTGAACCTTGGCGGGGCCGAGGTGATTTCGGGGCAGCTTCCGGGGCAAAAGAGCCAGCTGATCGGCCGCGCCGGCGCCATGACCGACCCGCGAGAGCGGCTGACCCGGGCGTCAATGGCGATCCTGCCGGTCTATGCCGGGCTGACGCTGGCGCTTTGGCTGATGCTTCTGGTGGCCGGCGAGAATGGGCTGATCGCGCTGACACACGCGATGGGAACGCTGTCGACCAGCGGCATCTCGGCGGGGAACGGGCGGGCGGTGGCGCAGTCGGGGCTGGCGGGCGAGGTGCTGATCTTCTTTTTCCTGTTGCTGGCGCTCAGCCGTCATCTGATGCCTTTCGACCTGCCGGGCCAGGTGCGCGGCAGCCTGCGCCGCGATCCCGAAATACGGCTGGGCCTGAGCCTGATTGCGCTGGTCGTCACCGTCCTTTTGCTGCGCCATCTGGTCGCCGATGCCGGCACCGGCGGCGAAGCGAGTGTCGCGGCGGTGATCCGTGCCTTCTGGGGCGCGCTGTTCACGGCGGCCTCATTCCTGACCACCACCGGCTATGAAAGCGTCTGGTGGGGATCTGCGCGGAACTGGGCGGGGATGGGCTCGCCGGGTCTTATGCTGATGGGGCTTGCGATCATCGGCGGGGGCGTTGCGACCACGGCCGGAGGCGTCACGCTGCTCAGGGTCTGGGCGCTTGGGTTGCAGGGCAAGCGCGAACTTGATCGCATCATCCATCCCCATTCCATCGGCAGCGGCGCCGAGGCGCGGCGTCTGGCGGGGCGGGGGGCCTGGTTCGCCTGGATCTTCTTCATGCTTTTCGCCATCTCGGTCGCGGTGGTGACGGCTGCGCTGACCCTGTTCGGCCTGCGCTTTACCGAGGCGCTGATTTTCTGCCTGTCGGCGCTGACCACCACCGGCCAGCTGGCCTGGCTTGCGGGCGATGCGCCCCTGTCATGGTCGGCGCTGACTGCACCGGTCAAAGTGATTCTGGGCCTTGCCATGGTGCTTGGACGGCTGGAGACGCTGGCGCTGATCGCGCTGATCGCACCGGGCAACTGGTCGGTCAGCCTCACCGCGCCCTGGCGGCAGGGGAAAGGGCGCTGACGGGCTTTTTCGCAACAGTAAAGGGCCATCAGGTCACAGCGAGTGTTGAAAACATCATTTCCTCTCTGGAAACCATGCGCAACATTCCTATTATCCCGGCAACCCGGTCGGAAATTCCGCATCCGGGCCAGGTGGGCTTGATGCGGGTGTTCCGCTGGCGCCACCGCATCTCTCAAACCCGCAAGTGAAGCGGGCCCAGGCGCAAGGCAAAACAAACAATGGCTGGCGATAAACAGAACCTCCAGGACGCCTTCCTGAACCATGTCCGCAAGGCCAAGGTTCCGGTGACGATCTTCCTGATCAACGGGGTCAAACTGCAGGGTGTGATCACCTGGTTCGACAATTTCTGCGTGCTGCTGCGCCGTGATGGCCAGTCGCAACTCGTGTATAAACACGCGATTTCGACGATCATGCCCGGCGCGCCGATCAATCTTTATGAAGGCGAAGACTGATAAATACGCCCTCCGATCTCCCCGGATTTCCTGATGGGGACCCTGACGACGACCTGTTCTCCGATCTGTCCGCTCTCAGGGCAGAGCGGAGCAAATGGCAGCTGACCGCGACCGAAAAGACGCGGGCCGTCGTTTTGCATCCCGATATCAAGAGCCGCCAGACCCGCCGCCTGCCCGAACACGGGCTGGCCGAGGCGGTGAGCCTCGCTGCGGCACTTCCGAATATGGAGGTGATCTGGTCGCAGGTGGTCAGGGTTGCAAAGACGCTGCCGGGCACCTTGTTCGGCACCGGAAAACTGGCCGGGATCGGCGCACAGCTTAAGGCGGACAAAATCGGCCTCGTCTTCATCGACGGGCCGGTGACGCCGATCCAGCAACGCAATCTGGAGCGCGAATGGAAGGTCAAGCTGCTTGACCGGACCTCGCTGATCCTTGAGATCTTCGCCGACCGCGCCCGTACCCGCGAGGGTGTGTTGCAGGTGGAGCTGGCGGCGCTGACCTATCAGCGCGCGCGGCTGGTCCGGGCCTGGACCCACCTGGAACGCCAGCGCGGCGGCTTTGGTTTCGTCGGCGGCCCCGGCGAGACGCAAAAGGAAAACGACCGCCGCGCGATCGACGATCATGCGATCCGGCTGCGGCGCCAGCTGGAAAAGGTGGTCAGGACACGGCATTTGCACCGGGCGGCGCGGGCCAAGGTTCCGTTCCCGATCGTGGCGCTGGTCGGCTATACCAATGCCGGAAAATCGACGTTGTTCAACCGGGTGACCGGGGCGGAAGTGCTGGCTAAAGACATGCTTTTCGCCACGCTTGACCCGACGATGCGGGCGCTGGAAATCCCCGGCACCCATGGCGGCAGCCGGCGGGTGATCCTTTCCGATACGGTGGGCTTCATCTCGGACCTGCCGACGCAGCTGGTCGCGGCCTTCCGCGCCACGCTGGAAGAGGTGCTCTCGGCCAATCTGATCCTGCATGTCCGCGATATCTCGCATCCGGAAACCGCCGAACAGGCGGCCGATGTCGAAGAGATCCTGACCTCGCTGGGGGTGCCGCCCGAGACCCCGAAATTCGAGATCTGGAACAAGCTAGACCTCGTCGAGCCCTCTGCCCGCGAGGCGCTGGAGGCCCAGGCGGCCGCGCGTCCCGGCACTTTCGTGATCTCTGCCCTGACCGGCGAAGGGGTGCCCGATCTCCTCAGCGCCATCTCCGCCAGTTTCGAGGCCGAGCGGCGCGAGGAAGACCTGGTGCTCTCCTTCAGCGAGGGGCGCAAGCGCGCCTGGCTGCATCAGAGCGGCGTGGTCACCGCCGAGAGCCAGAATGATGAGGGCTGGCAGATCCGGGTGGAGTGGAATGAAAGGCAGGCGCAGGAATGGGCGCGTCTCTGAAGACCCCGGCCCGCGCCCTTGCGGCGGGGCTGATCGGAACGGTTCTGGCGACCGGCGTTCACTTTATGACGCTGACCATGGGCGCGGCGCGCGGCCTGATCGGCTCGGGCCAGGGCCTGCCGCATACGCCCGGACTGTCTTTGACGGCGGGCGGCCTTGCCTTTGAATGCCTGATCGCCGCGCTGCCGGTCTTGCCGGTGGTCGCGATCACCGTCTTCGCGGGCCGCTTCGTGATGAGCCTCGGCTTTCTCGCTGCCTTGGCCTGGGGAGGAGAACAGCTCGGCACCCTCTTTACCGCCGCAAGCGGCGGCATATTCGGCTGGGGCGACGGTTTCACCCTGTTCTACAGCGCGGGCATGTTCACTTTCGTCGCCGCTTTCACCGCTACATTCACCCTCTGGATCCTGGCGCCGCGCCCACGATAAAACGCGGGCTATACCCTTCCTCCTGAAAAAAATACTCCCGCGCCGGAGGCGTTCCCCGGCCAGCCAGAACCGGCTCACTCTGCCGCAGTGGCCGGTGTCAGCAGCATCACCCCCGCCGCCGCCGCATTGGCAAGGTCCCGATCCAGCGACATCGGAATATATTCGCCGCGCCGCCACAGCTCGCCCAGATCGTCATAATTGCGCGACAGCGGATGCCCCGACTGGCCGGTCGCCGTGATGAAGACCGAGCTGTCTGGATCTGCGAAATCATAGACCCCGCGATAGCCGGCACCATGGACATTCAGATAGGGCTCTGGTCCCGATCCTTTCGTCACGCCACGCATCAGCGTGTCATTGCCGCCCGAGGTCGATTGCCGGATATTCACGAACCATTTCACGAAGGGGACATTTCCCAGCACCGGATGGTCATGCGTCGCCTGATGCGCATCGCCCCAACGCCAGCTTTCGATATTGCGGCCATAGGTCTCGGTCAGCTGGATCAGCGCCTCGTCCAGAGCCATCCGCGCCATATCCGTGCAGGTCTCGACCGGAGCCGATTGCACCACATCGCACCAGACTGCAGCGCCGTCGGTATTGCGGAACACGCGCTCAAGGAAGACCGGGTCGACCCGGCGGAAATTCTGCGCCAGCGGCCCCATCTCATCCTGGATCAGCCGCTCCATCAACACGCTGAGCCAGGCTTCGGCGATCAGCGGCTCGGGGGAGTGTTCGCTCATCTCGCCGCTCCAGGCGAAGAGCAGCTTCAGCGCGCGCTGGCGGAATTCCTCCTGGGTGCCGGTGGGCGCCGCCTCGCCGGTATACCACAGATCGGCGCCGATCAGCGGCAGCAAAAGCCGCGCGGTCGGATTCACGATATCGAGCTGGGCCTCCATAAAGCTCTCGCGGGTATGGACCTCGCGGGTGCGGATCAGCGCAAGCCAGGCCTGGATGCGCTGCGTATCGCCCCAGGTAAAGCTGACATGGCGCGGGAAGGGGCGGTCGACGGTCTTGTTGTTGGTATTGCCAAGGATCCCTTCCGGCGGGTTCACGAAGCGCGGGTTTTCCTCATAGGGGAAGATCCCCTTGAAACCGGTGGCTTCGACCCAACCGGGCGAGGGCATCCGCCCCTGGCTTGGATGGCTCCCGTCGCGGATCGGCATGGCGCCGATCAGCTGCATGGCGATGCCGTCTTTGCCGGCCAGCGTCAGGTTCTGCGCCGGCGCGATATACAGCCGCCCGGCCTCGATCGCATCTGCGACGGTCGCGGCCGACATCAGCCGCACGGCGGCCGTTATCGAGGTATCCGCCGGCGAAAGCGCCGTCCAGGACATGACCGCGACATGGCCGGCGGGGGTGACCGATTGCAGATCATACTGGCGCCCCGACAGCACCGGCCCATTGCGCGACCAGCGCAATGTCAGGGTGATCGGTTCGGCATCTTTCACCCGCACCACGGTCTGGCGGGTGACGAATTTCTCGTAGCTGCCATCGGGCAGCAGATATTCCTCGGGGTTTTCCGGATTCAGCTTTTCGATGACGATATCCTGATCGTCGAGATAGGCGGTGGTCAGGCCCCAGCCAAGTTCCTCGGTCCGCCCGATCAGCACCACCGGCACACCGGGGATCGTGGCGCCGATCACGCCGCCCTTTTGCAGCTCCAGCCGGGCCAGATACCAGATCGTCGGGGCGGTAAAGCCCAGATGCGGGTCATTGGCCAGAAGCGCGCCACCGGCGGCCGAGCGCCCCGCCACCGCAGCCCAGGCATTCGATGCCCCCGCCAGTGCCGGCTCGGTCACCGGCGACAGCGGCCCAAGCGCGAAATCGACCGGCTTGTCGCCGGGCATCACACCCGGGATCAGGCTGGCATAATCGGGCGAGGTGATGCCCTTGGTCGGGTCTTCGGGAAGGATATCGGCCAGCCGCTCGGGCGGCAGCACCAGCGAGGCGCGGGCACGCAGCACCTCGTTTTGCCCCATGCCGGTCAGTTGCAGCGCCATCAGCTTCAGGATCGCGATGGAATCGGCCGGCGCCCAGGCGGAAATCTCGGGCTCGAAGAACCAGAATTCCGGTGCCCCGCGGCCGCGCGCGCCGGTATTCACCTGTTCGATCCAGGCATTCACGCCCGCCGAATAGGCCTCCAGCACCGCGAGTGTTTCGGGATCCTGCGCCTTCACCGATTCCAGCGAGAGCCCGTAAATATCATAGCGCCGGATCAGCTCATCCACGGCCAGCGTCCGGTCGCCGAAAATCTCGGACAGCCTGCCCTGGGCCGTACGCCGCAACATGGTCATCTGCCAGAGCCGGTCCTGGGCATGGGCGAAACCAAGCGCGAAATAGACGTCACGGTCGTTTTGGCCGAAAATATGCGGCACCGAGTCATTGTTTCGTACGACCTCGACCGGGGCGGTGATGCCTTCGAGGGTGAAATCCTCGTTGTAATCCACCAGCGAGCGCGACAGGAACCAGTAGCCGATCAGAAGCGCAAGGCCGCTCAGGACCAGAAGCCCGGCGGTGATCCGCATCAGCCAGCGAAAAAGGGTTAGCATCGGGCCTGTCCTTGACGTCCGCAACTCAACCGGTTCCTAGTCGATCGGCGGCCCAAGGGCAATTCACGGCAACAGGAGCGTAACATGGCGAAAGTGGCATTTCTCGGCCTTGGTGTGATGGGGTTTCCCATGGCGGGGCATCTGGCGGCCCAGGGCCATGCGGTGACGGTCTGGAACCGGACAGCGGCCAGGGCCGGCGCCTGGGGCGCGAAGTTCAAAGGCCAGGTGGCTTCGAGTGCGAAAGAGGCGGCGGCGGGCGCGGAATTCGTCATGGCCTGCGTCGGCAATGACGAGGATCTGCGCGAGGTCTGTCTGGGCGAGGCGGGAGCCTTCGCCGGCATGGGGCAGGGCGCGGTCTTCGTCGATCACACCACCGTCTCGGCAAAGGTGACGCGTGATCTGGCGGCCATCGCCGCTGAACGGGGATTCGGCTATGTCGATGCGCCGGTTTCGGGGGGGCAGGCGGGGGCGGAGAATGGCGTCCTTTCGGTGATGTGTGGTGGCAGTCAGGCCGATTACGACCGCGCGGCGCCGGTGATCGACGCCTATTCCAGGATCTGCCGCCGCATCGGTGAGGCCGGTTCCGGGCAGCTCGCAAAGATGGTCAACCAGATCTGCATTGCCGGGCTGATGCAGGGGCTGTCCGAGGCGCTGGCTTTCGGATCGAAGGCCGGGCTTGACGGCCGTGCGGTGGTCGAGGTGATCTCTCAGGGCGCGGCGGGCAGCTGGCAGATGGCGAACCGGCATCAGACTATGCTGGAGGACCGGTTCGATTTCGGCTTTGCCGTCGACTGGATGCGCAAGGATCTGAATATCTGCCTGGAAACCGCCGAAGAAATCGGCGCCAGCCTGCCGGTTACCGCGCTGATCGACCAGTTCTACAAGGATGTGCAGCTGATGGGCGGCGGGCGCAACGACACATCCAGCCTGATCCGCCGCCTGCCGCGCTGATCAGTGCCTGGCCTTGCGCTGTAACAGGACATGCAGCGCAAGGCCGACAGCCGCAACCAAAGCAAGCAAAAGCCCCAGATGCAGGCCATGCAGCCGCCCCAGAGCCAGCGTGACCGCCCGCCCGAAATGATAGCCGAGCGTGGTGAAGCCTACCGCCCAGATCAGGCAGGAAAGCGCGTTCAGAGCTGAAAAGCGCAGCCAGCCGATCGGGGTCTGCGCCAGCAGGATCGGACCGATGATCCGCGTTCCCGGCACGAAGCGGAATGCGAGCGTCAGCCCGTCCGGATGGCGCGCCAGCCATTGATGCAGCCATGTCGCCCGCGCCTTGCCGCTGAGGCGGCTCAGCCAGCCGCCGATCCGCCCCCCGGCAGGCATATGCCGTGACAACAGGAACCACATCTGATCGGCGATGAAGGCGCCTGCGAAGGCAACCCCCGCCGTTGCCGCCCAATGGGTCAGCCCGTGATGGGTGATGACGCCGCCAAGAATGGCGGCGGTCTCGCCTTCGAAGAAACAGCCCCAGAGGACCGCGATCAGCCCCCAGCGGGACAGCAGGTCTTCGAAGGTCATGCCGCGTCAGGGAATGATGCGGGTATATTTGACGCCGGCCAGCGTTGCGCCCGCGATCAGCCCCTGCTGGCCGAAAATCAGCGCGATGACCGGATCGCTCTCGGTGGTGGCCTTGCCGATCGAGGCGCCTTCCTCGGGCGTGGCATAGCGCAGATCGGCCGAGGCCGCCCAGCCGGTCGAGCGGCGGAAATCCTCCATCGCGTTCGGGGTCATAAAGAACAGCGCATGGGCATATTGCTGCGCGCCGATCTGCAACCCGACAGAGGCTTTGGTGGCGGAATAGTAATCCACCGTGGCGCCCTGGATCCGCAAAGCGCCGCGCCCGAAAGCGCCGCCCCAGACAAGACCCGCCTCGGTCATCAGCGGCATGTACAGCACGCCATTGGCGCGCGAGGCCAGTTCGCGGGTGCCGGGATAGCGGCCGAAGAGGTAATTCTGCGTCGCATCGACCCGCGCATCAATCTGCGCCGCGCCGTTCGAGCCGACTCCATTGCCGCAGGCGGCTGTCAGCAGCGTGGCCGAGCCGACACCGGCCAGCATTGCGCGTCTTGTAATCTTTTCCATGGCTCTGCCCTCAATGATATGGCCGGCACATCCGGCAGGGGCTCTGCGGCCCCGTTCCCGCTAAATCTAGCTGCGGATCTGCCGCTTGTCATCGGCTATGCGCAATATTCCTGCCCATCGGCGGGATTTCCCGACATGGGCGCAGGTCAGCGATCAGCCTCGCAGCAATCTGGCCGCTTCGGGCGCGAAATAGGTCAGCACCCCGTCGCAACCGGCGCGGCGAAAGGCCATCAGGCTTTCCAGCATCACCTTTTCACCGTCGATCCAGCCATTCAGCGCCGCCGCTTTGATCATCGCATATTCGCCCGAGACCTGGTAGGCGAAGGTCGGCGCGCCGAATGCCTGTTTCACCCGGTGGCAGATATCGAGATAGGGCATGCCGGGCTTGACCATCACCATATCGGCGCCTTCCGAGAGGTCACGCGCCACCAGCCGCAGCGCCTCATCGCCATTGGCGGGGTCCATCTGATAGGTCTTTTTATCGCCGACCAGCCGGCCGCTCGCGCCCACCGCATCGCGGAACGGGCCGTAAAAGCCGCTGGCATATTTGGCGGCATAGGACATGATCGAGACATTCCTGTGCCCCGCCGCCTCAAGCGCCTGACGCATGGCGCCGATCCGGCCATCCATCATATCGGAGGGGCCAAGGATATCCGCCCCGGCATCGGCCTGGGCCAGTGCCATCTTCACCAGCGCCTCGACCGTCTCGTCATTGATGATCTCGCCATCCACGACAAACCCGTCATGCCCGTTCGCATTATAGGGGTCGAGCGCGATATCCGTCATCACGGCCAGGTCGGGGATTTCCCGTTTCAGCGCCCGGATCGCGCGGTTGGTGATGTTTTCCGGGTTCCAGGCCTCTTCGCAGGTCTCGGTGCGGAGTTCCTGTTCGGTATAAGGGAAAAGGCAGATCGCCGGGATGCCAAGGCGGGCGGCCTCTTCGGCGCGGGCCAGCAGCCGGTCCAGCGACAGCCGGTTCACGCCGGGCAGCGAATGGATCGGCTCTTCGATGCCATTGCCCTCGCGGATGAAGACCGGCCAGATCAGGTCATTCACGGAAAGCTCATTCTCGCGGACCAGCGCCCGAAGCGCGGGAGAGCGGCGGTTGCGGCGGTGGCGGGTGGCGGGGAAGTCAGCCTGAATCGGGTGCATATCTGATCCTGCAGGATGGCGGTGCGGTCACATTTCGCACAGGACATGCTGCCTTGCATTGAGCCTGTTGTCCTGGGGGCTTGCGGCCCGTGCCCTTGCCTGCCATGGAAAGGGGCGGGTCTTCAAGCGGGGCCTGCAGCATCGGGAACGGTCAGGCGAAGGATTCTTCCGGCTTGGAGCTTTACGGCATTCTCTCTGAAGTGATCGACCTGCGATCCTTCTCGAATCTCTGGTACTGGATTGTCCTCACGGTGCTGTGGTCGACGGCCAGCCATTGGGTTCTGGGGGTTCCGTTCGATCTGATCACGCGGGCGCGCAGGAATGGCGGCCAGGCGCAGCTGGATGTCGAGGCGCTGGTCGCGATCAAAAGCCGGCGGATGCTGAATGTCACCCGTACCGCATCAGTGCCGCTGTTCTTCGGCCTGACCTTCTTTTTCACCACACTGGCGATGCTGGCCTTCTGGTACTGGCTCGAATTCGCCCAGGCGCTGTTCCTGCTGACGATCTGGCTGGTGCCGGTGGCATGGCTGTCCTTGCGCACCGCGCTGAGGATCGAGGCGGGCGAGAATATGGGCGAGATGCTGCATCGCCGGCTGATCATGCTGCGCCGCATGGTGCAGGTGGTGGGCATGTTCGCGATCTTCACCACCGCGCTTTTCGGCATGTGGCGCAATCTTGCCCACACCGTTTTCTTCTGATCCGCCATGACGACTGACCTGACATGACGATGCGGCTGCCGATCCTGCTTGGAGGCGCCCCCGAGGGCTATGACGGTTTCCTGCTTGCGCGCGAGCTGGAACGTGGCGAGCCGGTGATTTTTGTCGCCCGCGACGATAAGCGGGCCGAGGCGATGCGCGCAGCCCTGGCGGCTTTCTCGCCCGGCGTGGCGGTGCTGAGCCTGCCGGCCTGGGATTGCCTGCCCTATGACCGCGTCTCGCCCAATCCCGAAACCTCGGCACGGCGGATGTCGGTGCTGGCGGCGCTGGCCGATGGCATGGCGGGGGCTTTCGTGCTGGTCACCACGCTGAACGCCGCCACGCAGCGGCTGCCGGCGCGCGATGTGGTGCGGGCGGCCTCGTTCCGGGCCAAGCTGGGCGACCGGGTGGATGAGCGGCGGCTGAGGGATTTCCTTGCGCGGATGGGGTTCACCCCGGTTTCCACCGTGGCCGAGCCGGGTGATTATGCGCTGCGCGGCGGCATTGTCGATATCTGGCCGCCGGGGCCGGACGGGCCGGTGCGGCTGGATTTCTTCGGTGATCAGCTTGACGGCATCCGGCGGTTCGATGCCGCCAGCCAGCGCACGACCGAGAAGCTGAAATCGGTGGAATTCGCGCCGATGTCCGAGGTGATCCTGGATGAGGCTGCGATCACCAGGTTCCGGCAGAATTACCGGGTGGAATTCGGGGCCGGTGGCTCGGATGATCCGCTTTACGAGGCCGTCAGCGCCGGGCGCAAACATCAGGGGATGGAGCACTGGCTGCCTTTCTTCCATGAGCGGCTTGAGACGGTGTTCGACTACCTGCCCAGAGCCACGGTGATGCTGGATGACCAGGTTATCCCGATGCAGCTCGCCCGCTGGGAGGCGGTCGAGGATGCCTTTGATGCGCGCAATGACGCGATGGCCGCGCGGGCAAAGATGGATTCGGTCTATAAGCCGGTGCCGCCTGCGGGTCTCTATCTCGACGAGGCGGCCTGGAAAGCGGCGCTGGAGGACCGGCGCGAGATCCGGCTTTCGCCGCTGGCGCAAAGCCCGGGGCCGAATGTGCTGGATGCGGGTGGCCGCGCCGGGCGGTCTTTCGCGCCCGAACGTCAGCAGGAATCCCTCAATCTTTTCGAGGCTCTGGCCGATCATATCCGGCACTTGCGTGAAGAGCGCCATGTCGTGCTCGCCTCCTGGTCCGAGGGCGCGCTGGAGCGGCTCAGGGGCCTGCTGGCCGATCAGCAGATCGCGACCGAGACGATCCGCGATCTGCGTGATCTCGACAAGCCGCCATCGCGTGGCAAGGGGCATGTGCATCAGATGATCTGGGCGCTGGAGGCGGGGTTCACCGCCAAAGGCGTCGCCGTGATCTCGGAACAGGATGTGCTGGGAGACCGGCTGGTCGGCAAACCTGCGCGCAAACGCAAGGCCGGGAACTTCCTGCGCGAGCTCAACAGTCTCTCGGTCGGCGATCTGGTCGTTCATGTCGAACATGGCGTCGGGCGTTACCTGGGCATCGAAACCATCACCGCGCTTGGGGCGCCGCATGCCTGTGTGATGATCGAATATGCCGAAGGGGCGAAGCTTTACCTCCCGGTCGAGAATATCGAACTCCTCAGCCGTTACGGCCATGAAGAGGGGCTGCTGGACCGGCTTGGCGGCGGCGCCTGGCAGGCGAAGAAGGCGAAGCTCAAGGAACGGATCCGTGAGATCGCCGACAAGCTGATGCGGGTCGCGGCAGAGCGGATGCTGCGCTCGGCACCCATTCTGGAAGTGCCGCATTCGGCATGGGAGGCCTTTGCCGCCCGCTTCCCCTGGCCTGAGACCGATGACCAGCTGACCGCCATCAATGATGTGGTGGCGGATCTGGAAAAGGGCTCGCCCATGGACCGGCTGATCGTCGGGGATGTGGGGTTCGGCAAGACCGAGGTGGCGATGCGGGCGGCCTTTGTGGCTGCAATGGCGGGGATGCAGGTTGCGGTGATCTGCCCGACCACGCTGCTTGCGCGCCAGCATTACCGCAGCTTTGCCGAACGTTTCCGGGGATTTCCGCTGAATGTGCGGCCCTTGTCGCGCTTTGTGTCAGCGAAAGAGGCGGCAGAGACGCGCAAGGGGTTGGCCGAGGGAGGCGTCGATATCGTCGTCGGCACCCATGCGCTGCTGGCCAAAGGTGTGAACCTGAAAAACCTTGGCCTTCTGATCATCGACGAAGAACAGCATTTCGGCGTCAGCCACAAGGAGCGGCTGAAAGAGATGCGCTCCGAGGTGCATGTGCTGACCCTGACCGCGACGCCGATCCCGCGCACCTTGCAGCTGTCGCTGACGGGGGTGCGGGATCTTTCCATCATCGCGACGCCGCCGGTGGACCGGCTGGCAATCCGCACCTATGTCTCGGAATTCGACACGGTGACGCTGCGCGAGGCGCTCTTGCGCGAACGCTATCGCGGCGGGCAGTCTTTCTTCGTGGTGCCGCGTGTCTCGGACATTCCGGATATCGAGGAATTCCTCAAGGCGCATGTGCCGGAGGTGTCTTATGTGATCGCCCATGGCCAGCTGGCGGCGGGCGATCTCGATGAGCGGATGAACCAGTTCTATGATGGCCGCTTCGATGTGCTGGTGGCGACGACGATCGTGGAATCCGGGCTGGATATTCCGACCGCGAATACGATGATCGTGCACCGCGCCGATATGTTCGGGCTGTCGCAGCTTTATCAGATAAGGGGACGGGTCGGGCGCTCGAAGACGCGGGCCTATTGCTACCTGACGACGCGGCCCCGGATGATCCTGACGCCACAGGCCTCCAAGCGGCTGAAATTGCTGGCGAGTTTCGACAGTCTTGGCGCGGGGTTCAATCTGGCCTCGCATGATCTTGATCTGCGTGGCGCGGGGAATCTCCTGGGCGAAGAACAGTCGGGCCATATCCGCGAGGTTGGCTATGAGCTGTATCAGCACATGCTGGAAGAGACGATTGCGAAGCTGAAATCGGGTGAGATTGACGGGCTGGCGGATGTGTCCGACGACTGGAGCCCGCAGCTGAACCTCAATGTGCCGGTGATGATCCCCGAGGATTATATCCCGGATCTCGATATAAGACTGGGGCTTTATCGTCGTCTGTCGGGGCTGAGCTCAAAAGTCGAGCTGGAGGGCTTTGCGGCCGAGCTGATCGACCGGTTCGGGGCGATCCCGAAAGAGGTCAATACGCTGATGCTGATCGTGCGTATCAAGGCGATGGCGAAAAAGGCGGGGATCAACCGGCTGGATGCCGGGCCGAAAGGCGCGACGCTGACCTTCCAGAACGACAAATTCGCCAATCCGGCAGGGCTGGTCGAGTTCCTGAAAGCGCAGGGGCCGGCCGCGAAAGTGCAGGGCAACAAGATCGTGCTCTTGGGCGAGATGAAGACCGAGGCCGAGCGGATCCGGGGCGCTTTCGCGATTGCCCGCGATCTTGCGGAAAAGGCGCGCGGTAAGTAAGCCGCGCGCCTTCTGGCTGGTGCCGGATGCCTCCGGCGGGAGTATTTCTGTCAGGAGGAAGGGGCGTTCAGCGCTTTGTCAGGCGCATAAGCGCCAGTGCGAGGCCGAGAAGGACCACGGAACCCGCGACCAGCGGCAGGTGGCTGCCAGAGAAGCTCTGGGTGATCGGCAGCGAGATCAGCACGGCCAGCACCGTCGACACACCCGCCATGATCGAGGCGGCGAAGCCTGCAATATGACCCACCGGCTCCATCGCGAGGGCGTTGAGATTGCCCATGGTCAGCGCCATCATGCAAAAGAGGCTGATCAGCCAGAGCATGAAGAGGGCGAATTCCACCACCGGCGACAGCGTGACAAGCACCAGCGAGGCCAGCACCAGCACCGAAATCGCCAGCACGGTCGCGAAGGTCAGCGTGACCACGCGCCGCATGCCCACGGTCACCACCAGCCTTGCATTGGCAAAAGAGCTGATCGCCGAGAAGACCGCCGCCAGCGCGAACCAGAGCGGGAATTCCGTGCCCCGGTTGAAATGCTGCTCGAAAACCGGCGAGATGGAGGAAAGCTGCGAGACCAGCACCGCCATCACCAGCGCCTGGATCAGGATGGTGACCACCACGATCCGGTGCGAGAACATATCCCTGGCCGAGGCCACCAGGCGCGGGATGTTCAGCGGGATGCGGTCGGCTTTGGCAAGTGTTTCGGGCTGGCGCAGGCCGAGCCAGACAAGGCTGGCCGCCGAGAACAGCACGAAGACAAGGAAGATCGCGTGCCAGCCGGCGATATGAATGATGGCCTGGCCCATCAGCGGTGCGATGGCCGGGGCGACCATGAAGATCATCATCGCAAAAGACATGATCCGCGCCATTTCGCGGCCGCGATACATATCACGCACCATGGCAAGCGAGACCGTGCGCGGCCCGGCCGCGCCGATCCCCTGCACCACACGGGCGGCGATCAGCACTTCCAGCGAGCCCGCGAAATAGCAGACCAGCGAGGCGATGGAATAGACCAGCCCGCCGATCATCATCACCGGTTTGCGTCCCCAGGCGTCTGAAAGCGGGCCGGAGACGAAAGTGCCCAGCCCCATGCCGAGGAAGAACGCGCCGATGATCAGCATGGCGCGGTTGGGCGCCTCGGGCGAGAGCAGCTGGCCGATATCGGTGATCGCAGGCAGCATGGCGTCGATCGACAGCGCGATGGTGGCGAAGAGCATCGCGATCAGGGCGATGAATTCCAGCTGGCCAAGCGCCGGTTTCGCATGGTTCTTTTCGACCATTGCGGGATTCAGAGGGGTCTTGTCATTCATAGGTCAGGACTTTGCGATTTCGCGGATAACATTGCCCCAGAATTCCGGGGGCTGGGCACCGCTGACGACATAATGTTGCGAAATGAGGAAGGTGGGAACGGAGGAGACCCCCTTGCGGCGCGCATCCTCGTCGCGGGCCAGGATATCCGAAGCATCGGCATCCGAGGCCAGAAGCCGCAACACTGCCGCCTTGTCCATGCCGGCGCCGGCGGCGATATCCGCCAGCACCTGCGCCGCGCCGATATCGCGCCCCTCATCCCAATAAGCCTGGAAGAGGCGGGTGACCACCTCTTGCTGCAGCCCCTCGATCCCGGCCCAGTGGATCAGCCGATGCGCATCCAGCGTGTTCGGGATCTGTGCGGGGCGGTCGGGATCCAGCTCGACCCCGTTCTGGCGGGCCACTTCGCGCAGACGCTCATGCACGGCATCGACGCGGGCAGAGCCGCCGAACTTCTCTTCGAGATAGGCGCGTTTGGCGACGCCGCCTGCGGGCATATCGGGGTTCAGCTGAAAGGGATGCCATTCGATGCGGAACGGATGGCCGGGATTTTCCGCCAGCGCCCGGTCGAGATTGAGCTTGCCGACATGGCACCAGGGGCAGACCGGGTCGGAGAAGATATCCAGCCGCGTCGCGGTCGGGGAGGTGAATTCGGTCATGCTGCGGCTTTCATGGCTTGCCTGCATGCGCAGGCATCTCTTCGGCAAGGGCCTGTAACCGGCTGCGAAGCACTTTTCCGGTGGGGCCGCGCGGCAGATCGGTCAGGCCAAGGGCTGACAGCGGGATCCAGACGCGCGGGCACTTGTAACGCGCAAGCCGCGCCGCCGCAAAGTCATTCGCGACATTCTCCTGCACATCGTCGCCTGCGTAAAAACACGCAATGATGCGGCTGCCGGGGCGGGGCCCGATCTCGCATACGGCAAGCTCACCGGCTCCGGGCAGGCCGGAAAGCGCCATCTCAATCTCGCGCGGGCTGACGCGGATGCCGCCGGGGTTCATCATCTCATCGGCGCGGCCCTGGTAGAACAGCGCGCCGGTCGCATTGGCCGAGACCAGATCGCCGGTGGTGAACCAGGGATCCGGAGGCGGCGCCTCGCCCTCATAGGACAGCATCAGGCCCGGATCGTCGGTTGCGACCGCCAGGTGGCCTGTCTCGCCCGGGGGGGCCGGATTGCCGCTGTCATCCAGCACCGCGATGCGGCGGCCGGGCTGGGGATAGCCGCAGCTGCCGGGCGGCGCCGGGCGGGCGGGGCTGCCGGAAAGGAAGGTCGAAATCTCGCTCATCCCGAGTGCCTCATGGATATCGGTGCCCGTTCTCTCAGTCCAGGCGGCGCGCAGATCCGGCGCCAGCGCCTCACCGGCGGAAAGCGCGTGGCGCAGGCGCGGCAGCCTGGGCAGGGCCCCGCGCAACAGCCGGCGAAAGATCACCGGCACCGAGGCGAAGATCGTCGCATCATGGCGTCTGAGCACCAGCGCCAGCTGTTCCGGCGCCACCGAAGGGGCGGCGATCAGCGCGGTGGCGCCGACCGTCCAGGGATCCATCAGCCCGGTCCCCATCGTGTAGGTCCAGTTGAAGGCACCCGAATGCAGCAGCCGGTCGCTGGCGCTGATCCCCTCCCAGCCGTGATGCATCGGAAGGCGACCGAGAATGGCACGATGGGCATGGCGCACGGCGAGCGGCGTGCCGGACGTGCCCGAGGTGAAGACGATATAGGCCTCGCGCCCCTGGTCCGCACGGTGCCAGGGCGCGGGGGGCAGGGTCTCGGGCGTCTCGGGAAGGGTCAGGCGGCGCAGGCTCTCGGGGCAGGCGATATCCCCGGATGCAATCACGGCCACCGGACCGACCTGCGCTGCCATGCGGGTGATCTCGGGCAGGGTCAGCAGCGGCGAGGTCGCGACAGGCACGATGCCGGCGGCCATCGCACCCAGATAGCACAGCGGATAATCCGGGCTGTTGCCCAGCCGGATCAGCAGCCTGTCACCGGGGGCCAGCCCCTGGTCCAGCAGCCAGCCCGCGATGCCCTGGACCGAGTCGATCAGGCGCGCATAGCTCCACCGTGTCGCGCCGGTCAGTGTCAGCACCGCCAGCGCCACCTTGTCGGGCGTGGCCGCCCCTTTCCTCAGCACATATTCGGCCAGGTTGAAGGCGGTCGGCTCAGTCGGGTTGTGATCGGGGATGTCCACGGAGATTTCCATCGGCGGAATGCGGCTCCCGGAGGGGTGGTGGCGGGCGAAACTGGCCTGGCGGGCATAATCCGCCGCATCCGGCGCCGCAAGCCCGCCGGTATTGTGCAGGCACAAAGCACCTGGCCGGCTGGCTGCCGGACACAGATGGGCGACAGGAGGCCTTGCGGCCAGGCGGGATTTTCAGCGCGAAAGCTTCTGGCGCGGGAAAGCGGGGCTCAGAAAAAGCCCTGCTCAGAACCAGCCCTGAACCGTGCGCGCGCCGCCCGAGACGTCATCGCCGACGCCCGCAATCGTGTTGCAGCCCGCAAGCGTCGCAAGAACCGCGCCGATCAGAAGGATCTTCTTCATGGTCATACTGCCTTTCTGCCTCGGGGCCGGACCATCTTTGCAGTCCTGATCCCTTTTATCCGCACCATTCTAGCGCGTTATTCGGCCTCATACCACCAGGTATCGGGCTGGAAGCCCATCCAGTCGCCGTAAAGTGGGGTTCTTGCCGGGTAGCGCAGCTCTTTACGATGCGCGATCCGGGCGCGGTCGGAATACCAGATCGGCATCACATAGCGCCCGGCGGTCAGCACCCGGTCCAGCGCGCGCACCGCCGCCTGAAAGCTCTGCGGATCTTCCGAGCGCAGCATGGCCGCGATCATTGCATCTGCGGCGGGCGCGTTCATCCCCATCCAGTTGCCGCTGCCCGGATTGCTGACGCCACCCGAAGCCCAATAGAGCAGCAGCTCATTGCCGGGCGACAGCGAGACGGAGCGGATATAATGCGTGACCTCGAAATTGTAATCGCGGGTGCGCTCGCGCATCTGGGCGGCGTCGATGACGGCGACCCGTGCCTCGATGCCCAGCTGTTTCAGGGCCTCGACCCAGATCGAGGAGATGGCGACCAGCTCGTCCTGGCCCACCGACAGCAGGATTTCAAAGCGGAAGGCGGTGCCGGCGGCATCGCGCAGCACCCCCTGATCATCGACGCGCCAGCCTGCCTCTTCCAATAGCTTCACCGAGCCGCGCAGCTTGCGGCGGTAATCACGCTCATCCGTGGCGAAGGGCAGCCGGTAGCCCTCCAGCGTGCCGGGGATCAGGCTGTCGGCAAAGGGCAAAAGCAGATCGCGCTCGGCACCTTCGGCCGGGGTGCCGGGGATCATGCCCAGAGGCGAGTTCGAGAAATAGCTCTCGATCCTTGGCTGCACGCCGCCATTGATCACCTGATTGACGAATTCGAAATGGAAGGCCTGGATCAGCGCCTCGCGCACCCGCCAGTCCTGGAAAAGCGGGTTGCGGGTGTTGAAGACAAAGCCCTCGATCCCGGAAGGGCGGTGATGCGGGATCTCTGAGAGCAGCACATCGCCCGAACGCACTGCCGGGAAATCATAGGCGGTGGCCCATTTCGACGGGTTGGTCTCGCGGAAGGTGGTGACGAACCCGGCCTTGAAGGCCTCGAATATCGCCTGGGGATTGGCGAAATATTCGTATCGGATCTCGTCGAAATTCCACTGTCCCCGGTTGAAGGGCAGATCCTTGCCCCACCAGTTTGGGTTGCGGCGGAAGATGACCGAGGTGCCACGCTCGACCTTTTCGACGAGATAGGGGCCCGAGCCGATCGGGGGATCGAAGGTGGTGGCGGTGAAGTCACGGTTGTCCCAGCTGGATTTCTTCAGGATCGGGCGCAGGCCCAGGATCAGCGGCAGTTCACGGTCTTCGGTGGTGAAGGTGAAGCGTATCTTGCGCGGGCCGGTCTGTTCGGCTTTGGCGATCTTTTTCCACGCGGTGTGGTAGCGTGGCGCGCCATCGGTGCCGAGCATCTCGAAGGACCAGAGCACATCCTCGGGCGTAACCGGCGATCCATCAGAGAATCGGGCCTCTTCACGCAGGGTAAATTCTGCGTAGGTCCGCGATTCGTCGGTCTCGACCGATTCGGCCAGCAGACCGTAAAGGCTGAAGGGTTCGTCGTAATTGCGCCCCATCAGCGTCTCGGTCACCAGCGGCGAGACACTCACGACCGGCTGCCCGGCGGTAATGAAGGGATTGAGGCTGTCAAAGGTGCCGGGAAGCGCGATGGTGATCGAGCCGCCCTTAGGCGCATCGGGATTGACCTGGGGCAGCGACACAAAATCCGGGGGGAGCGCAGGTTCGCCATACATAGCTATGCCATGCTGCGGTTCTGCAACTGCAGAGAGAGGGGGCAGCAAGGCCAGCAGCAGGGCGGCAAGAGCCAGAGGCCAGCGCCCCCGTTGCACATCCGGTCGCACAGGAGATTCGATCAGCATTCAGGAAACAATCCCCGGGCAGTCATGGAGTATTGGCGCGACCCTAAGCGCAGGGACGAGGGTTTTCAAACTTTTAGCTTGGCCATCGGCGCAGAGAGGACTATATAAGACTCACTGCTCGATAGGTTTCTTGCCTGTATGAAACCTGCCTCAACGACTTAACGCCGGCCTCGTGCCGGCGTTTTTTTTGGCCCGGATGCCGGGTGTGATGCAAGAGCAGGCAGCGCGCGAACACCAGAGATTTACCAATCCTCGCTGGAATTCCTGGCCTCAGGCGCTAGTGTCCCTTGCAGGTGCAGCATTGGAGATGCGGGTCATGGATCTGAGTGGAAAACGCGCGGTAATCACCGGGTCAAACTCGGGAATCGGTCTGGGCGTGGCGGTGGAACTGGCGAAAGCCGGGGCGGAAATCATCCTCAACAGCTTTACGGATCGCGCCGAGGATCACGATCTCGCGAAGAGCTTTACCGAAAAATACGGGGTGAAGGCGCGCTATATCCAGGCCGATCTGTCTTTGGGGACGCAGGCGCGGGCGCTGGTGGAACAGGCGGGCGGCTGCGATATCCTCGTCAACAATGCCGGCATCCAGCATGTGGCGCCGATTGACGAATTCCCGGTCGAGACCTGGGACCGGATTATCGCGATCAATATGAACTCGGCCTTTCACACCACGGCGGTGGCGCTGCCGGGGATGCGGGCAAAGGGCTGGGGCAGGGTGGTCAATATCGCCTCGGCGCATGGGCTGACGGCAAGCCCGTTCAAATCGGCCTATGTCACCGCGAAACATGGCGTTGTGGGGATGACAAAGACGGTGGGGCTGGAGACGGCGGGGCAGGGTATCACCTGCAATGCGGTCTGCCCGGGCTATGTGCTGACACCGCTGGTCGAAGCGCAGATCCCCGATCAGATGAAGGTTCACAATATGGATCGCGACACCGTGATCCGCGAGGTGATGCTGGAACGCCAGCCCTCGCGCCAGTTCGTGACCACGGAACAGATCGGCGGCACGGTTGTATGGCTCTGTTCGGATTACGCGGCGCAAGTGACCGGGACGACGATCTCGGTGGATGGCGGCTGGACTGCCCTGTGATCGGGGCGCAACCCGGATCCTTCAAAGGATCCGGACCGTTTCCTTGCAAGGAAACGGCGCTGACGCACCGACAGAAAGAATCGGGACTGGGATAAGGGAATACCGATGACGGCGATCAGCTTCGCATTGCAGGGGGGCGGCGCGCATGGCGCCTATACCTGGGGCGTTCTCGACCGGCTGCTGGAGGATCCGCAGCTTGATTTCACCGCGATCAGCGGCACCTCGGCCGGCGCGCTGAACGGGGCGGCACTCAAGGCGGGGCTGGTTGCCGGCGGGCGCGGTGCGGCGCGAAAACGCCTGCGCCGGCTTTGGGAGGATATCGCAGATATCGGCGATTTCCGCGTGCTGCTGCCATGGTTCCAGCCCTTCCTGCCGATGATGCGCATGATGCAGGATGCTGCCGAGGTGCTGATGCCGGTCAGCCCTCAGGGGCTCGCGGCCCAGATCTACAGCCCCTATGCCTGGGGTGCGGGCTGGCGCAACCCGCTTGAGCCGGTGATCCGCGATCTCGATTTCAGCCATGTCTGCGCCGCCGATGGCCCGGCACTTTTCATCGGTGCCACCAATGTGCGCACCGGCAAGGCCCGTGTCTTCCAGGGCGATGAGATCAGCCCCGACGCGCTGATGGCTTCGGCCTGTCTGCCCTCGGTCTTCCAGGCGGTGGAAATTGATGGCGAGGCCTATTGGGATGGCGGTTTCGCCGGCAATCCCTCGCTTTGGCCGCTTTATGACCGGACTCTGTCCGACGATATCCTGATCGTGCATGTCAACCCGCTCAGACGCGATGAAGTGCCGGAGACGCCGCTGGAAATCCAGAACCGGATCAATGAGATCAGCTTCAACGCGACATTGTTGTCTGAGTTGCGCTCGGTGGCTTTCGTCAAGCGGCTGATCGCAGAGGGCCGGGTGCAGAAGGGGCAGATGAAGGATATCCGCATCCATATGATCCTTGACGATTCGCTGATGAACGCGCTTTCCGCCAGTTCCAAACTACAGCCTTCGGGCGCGCTGATCGGGCGCCTGTTCGAGGCGGGCCGTGCCTCGGGCGATCAGTTTCTCAATGACTGCGCCACGCGGATAGGACAGGAATCCTCGGTGGATCTGGGCGCTCTGTTCGGCTGAGCGCCCGGCCCGGAGCCGTCAGGGCGTCTCTTTCGGCGTTGGATAGACCAGCCCGCCCGAGACGATCAGCTTGGCCGCATCATCGACCCCGGTTTCTTCAAGGATCACCAGATCGCGGGTCGGCACGAAGATCAGCATGCCGCTGGTAAAGGGCGTCAGCCCGACAAAGACCGCCGACATCTCGCCGCCAAGCTGGTCCAGTCGCTCGAGGATCTCGCCCTTGGGCCGGGTCGAGATGAAGCCGAGCGCCCAGGAGCCGGGGCGCGGGAATTCCACCAGACAGGCCTTGTCGAAACTGGTCTCCTTCTTGTTGAAGAAGGTCTCGGCCACCTGTTTGATCGCGCCATAGATCGAGCGCACCACCGGCATCCGGTCGACCATATTCTCGGCCTTGCGGATCAGCGAGCGACCGATCAGCCCTTTGGCGATCCAGCCGACAAGGATGGTGAAGACCAGAAAGACCAGCACACCGACGCCGCGCACCGGGAATTCATATTCGGGCCCCAGATAGCGCAACAGCACCGCATCGGGCTGCCAATAGGCCGGGATCAGCGGCAGGATCCAGCCGTCGATCCAGCCGATCACCGCCCAGACAAGATAGAGCGTCAGCCCGATGGGCAGAACAACCACAAGGCCGGTCAGGAAACTGGCCCTGAGGCTGGCAAAAAAGCCGCGTTTCGGGGGCGTAACGGGCAGGATCGGATCGGACATGCTAACTCCCTGATAGCGCTAATCTAGGGTTGCATATGCCCCCCGCGCAATGGGCGATCAGGGGGCGATCAGGGAAAAGCCGCTGCCTCAGCCTGCTTTTGCAGCCGCTGCCGCGATCCGTGCCGCGAGACGGGCATTGTTCAGCACCAGCTCGATATTTGCGACCAGCGAGCGGCCCCCGGTCAGCTCATAGATGCGGTCGAGGAGGAAGGGCGTCACCTCTTTGGCTGCGATACGGCCCGCCTCGACCTCGACCAGCGCCGCCTCGACATGGGGCATGATCTCGGCCAGCGGGATCTCATGCTCGGTCGGGATCGGGTTGACCACCAGCTGGCCGCCGGGAATGCCAAGCGCCGCCCGCATGGAAGCCGCCGCCGCGATCTGCGCCGGATCATCCATTCTGAGCGGCGCCTTCAGCCCGGAGTCCCGCGACCAGAAAGCGGGCAGCGCGTCCTGGCCATAGGCGATCACCGGCACACCGGCGGTTTCCAGATATTCCCAGGTCTTGGGCAGGTCGAGAATCGCTTTCGCACCTGCCGCCACCACCGTCACCGGCGTCTGCGCCAGCTCCTGCAGATCGGCCGAGATGTCGAACGAGGTCTCCGCCCCGCGATGGACACCGCCAATCCCGCCGGTCGCGAAAGTGGTGATGCCGGCAAGGCGGGCGCAGATCATCGTCGCGGCCACCGTGGTCGCGCCATTGCCGCCCCGGACCACACAGGCCGCCAGATCGGCGCGCGACAGTTTGGCGACATCGGTGGCCTGGCCAAGCGCGTTCAGCTCTGCCTCGGTCAGGCCGATATGGATGCGACCCTGCAGCACCGCCATGGTTGCCGGCACCGCTCCGCTGGCGCGCAGCTCTGCCTCAACCCTGAGCGCAGTTTCCACATTTTCGGGCCAGGGCATCCCGTGGGTGATGATGGTCGATTCCAGCGCCACAAGCGGCAGGCCGTTCTTGCGGGCCTCAAGCACCTCGGGTGAGAAGGTCAGCGGGATCTGGGTCATCAGGATATATCTCCGGAAACATAGGTGGCGGCGGCCTCAAGCGCCGCCTGCAGCGCCGCTTCGCGGGCCAGCCCGCGCTGTTCAGCCGCGATATGGGCGGCCATGAAAGTGTCGCCCGCGCCGGTGACGCGGGTGACCAGAACCCGGGGCGGGCAGCCGATGACGGTGGGCCGGCCGCCTGTGGCCTCGGCAGCGGGGTGGCCGCCATCGGTCACCAGAACCCGGACAGCACCGCGCGCGATCAGCGCATCGGCGGCGGCGGCAGCGCTGTCACAGGGCTGGCCGGCCAGCAGCCCGGCCTCTTCGAGATTGAGATAGAGCGTCGCCCCGGGATGTGAAAGCAGGGGCCTGAGCCGCCCCGCCTTGCCCGGGCTGGCCGGCGCGATCCTGAGATCGGCCTTGCTGAAGAGGGGCGAGGCGGCGATTTCGGCCAGTAGCGCCTCGGTCAGATTGCCATCGAGGGCGATCAGCCCGCACCAGGGGGCGGCGAGACCGCCCAGCCGTCCATCCTCCAGGGGTGTAAGGATCCGCGCGCCCGCCAGTTCCAGCGAATGCGCATCGGCGATGGCGGCGATCAGCCCATTGGCGCCCTCGACCGCGAGATAACGGTCGGTCGGCAGGTCATGCGACCGCAGCGCCCAGGTGGTGCCCACGCCCAGCGAAGCACAGGCGCGGATCAGCTCCTCCCCCTCGGGATCCTGACCGATCAGGGTCAGCACCTCGGGCCGCAGCCCGAACCGCGCGAGGCCCATCGCGATATTCAGGGCCACACCGCCAGGCAGCCGGGTGATGCGGCCGGGCACATCCGATCCCTGCCGCATTACGGCAGGGCTACGACCGATAATGTCCCAAAGGACCGAGCCGATGCAGAGAATCCGGGGCGCGTCTGTCATGGCATGCTTGTGGCGCAGATCGGGCCCGCTTGCCAGCCCGCCCCGTACCGGATCCTGGGCGGGCCGGTGCATTGGCGACAAAATGCGCAGCTGCCGCATTGTGTCAGGATGTTCATTCTTCGTTCACGATTTGCGGTTGGCGGCGGCGGTTTTTTGCCCTATCTCTCCTGGAGTTGATCCCCTGAGCGCTCAGATAGCGGTGTGATGATGGCCGAGCAGAAGTTCATCGAAGTGCGCGGCGCGCGCGAGCACAATCTTAAAAACGTCGATCTGGATATCCCGCGCGATCAGTTCGTGGTGATCACCGGGCTGTCGGGCTCGGGCAAATCCTCGCTGGCCTTTGACACGATCTATGCCGAAGGGCAGCGCCGCTATGTCGAAAGCCTTTCGGCCTATGCGCGCCAGTTCCTTGATATGGCGGGCAAACCCGATGTCGACCATATCTCGGGCCTGAGCCCCGCGATTTCGATTGAACAGAAGACCACCTCGAAGAACCCGCGTTCGACCGTGGGGACCGTGACTGAAATCTACGACTACCTCCGTCTGTTGTTTGCCCGCGTGGGCGTGCCTTATTCGCCGGCGACCGGGCTGCCGATCACCGCAATGCAGGTGCAGGATATGGTCGATGCGGTGATGGCGATGCCGGAAGGCAGCCGCGCCTACCTTCTGGCGCCCATCGTGCGCGACCGTAAGGGCGAATATAAGAAGGAATTCCTGGAGCTTCGTAAACAAGGCTTCCAGCGCGTCAAGGTGAACGGCGAATTCCATGAGCTGGAGGAGCCGCCGGTCCTCGACAAGAAATTCCGCCACAATATCGACGTCGTTGTCGATCGCATCGTGGTGCGCGAGGGGCTGGAGGTGCGGCTTGCCGACAGTTTCCGCACCGCGCTGAACCTCGCCGACGGGATCGCGGTGATCGAGATGGCCGATGAGGGGGCCGAGCGGAAGACCTATTCCGAGAAATTCGCCTGTCCGGTCTCGGGCTTTACCATTGCCGAAATCGAGCCGCGACTCTTTTCCTTCAATGCGCCTTTCGGCGCCTGTCCGTCCTGTGACGGGCTGGGGGCAGAGCTGTTCTTTGACGAACGCCTCGTGGTGCCGGATCAGGGGCTTTCGATTCCGCAGGGCGCCATCGCCCCCTGGGCCAAGTCCAAATCGGCCTATTTCACCCAGACGGTCGATTGCCTGGCAAAGCATTACAGTTTCGACAAAAAGACCAAATGGCGCGACCTGCCGGAACAGATCCGCCAGCTTTTCCTTTACGGATCAAAGGGTGAGGAGATTGACTTCACCTATGATGAGAACGGTCGCGTCTATAAGGTGCGCCGTCTTTTCGAGGGTATCATCCCCAATATGGAACGCCGTTATCGCGAGACCGACAGCAACTGGTCGCGTGAGGAAATGGAGCGTTATCAGAACAATCGCCCCTGTTCTTCCTGCAGTGGCTACCGGCTGAAACCCGAAGCGCTGGCGGTTAAAATCGCCGGGCTGCATATCGGCCAGGTGGTGCAGAAGTCGATCCAGGAGGCGCATGACTGGATATCGTCGGTCCATGAAACCCTGACCGGCCAGCAGAATGAAATAGCGAAGGCGATTCTTAAGGAAATCCGCGAACGCCTTGGATTCCTTGTGAATGTCGGACTGAACTACCTGACCATGGCGCGAAACGCCGGCACGCTTTCTGGCGGCGAAAGTCAACGGATCCGGCTGGCGAGCCAGATCGGTTCGGGCCTGACGGGGGTGCTTTATGTGCTTGACGAGCCCTCGATCGGCTTGCACCAACGAGACAATGACCGGCTCCTGTCAACGCTGAAAGGGCTGCGTGATCAGGGCAATACCGTGTTGGTGGTCGAGCATGACGAGGATGCGATCCGCGAGGCGGATTACGTCTTCGATATCGGCCCGGGCGCCGGTGTGCATGGCGGCCAGATCATCGCGCGCGGCACGCCGGCCGAGATCGCGGCCAATCCCGACAGCACAACGGGCCAGTATCTCTCGGGCCTGCGCGAGATTGCGGTGCCAAAGGAACGCCGCAAGGGGAACGGAAAAAAGCTCACCGTTGTAAAGGCTTCGGGCAATAACCTCAAAGATGTAACGGCTGATTTTCCTTTGGGGGAATTCGTCTGTGTCTCTGGTGTGTCGGGCGGTGGTAAGTCGACCCTGACCATCGAGACGCTGTTCAAGACCGCCGCGATCAGACTGAACGGCGCGCATGAGACGCCCGCGCCCTGCGAGACGATCAGGGGGTTTGAGCATCTCGACAAGGTGATCGACATTGATCAACGGCCCATCGGGCGGACTCCGCGTTCGAATCCAGCGACTTATACTGGTGCTTTCACCCATATTCGCGACTGGTTCTCGGGCCTGCCCGAGGCGAAGGCGCGCGGCTACGGGCCGGGGCGGTTCTCGTTCAACGTCAAAGGCGGCCGCTGTGAGGCCTGTCAGGGCGACGGCGTTATCAAGATCGAGATGCATTTCCTGCCCGATGTCTATGTCACCTGCGAGACCTGTAAAGGGCAGCGCTACAATCGTGAGACTCTGGAAATCAGGTTCAAGAACAAAAGCATCGCCGATGTTCTTGATATGACCTGCGAGGATGCACGCGACTTCTTCCAGGCGGTGCCTTCGATCCGTGAGAAGATGGATGCGCTTTGCGAGGTGGGGCTTGGCTATATCAAGGTCGGCCAGCAGGCGACCACGCTGTCCGGCGGCGAGGCGCAGCGCGTCAAACTCTCGAAAGAGCTCAGCCGCCGCGCGACCGGGCGGACACTTTACATCCTGGATGAGCCGACCACCGGTCTGCATTTCGAGGATGTGAGGAAACTGCTGGAAGTCCTTCATTCCCTTGTTGAACAGGGGAATACGGTGGTGGTGATCGAGCACAATCTGGATGTGATCAAGACCGCCGACTGGATCATTGACATCGGCCCCGAGGGGGGCGATGGCGGTGGCCAGATCGTGGCCAGCGGCACGCCGGAAGAGGTAGCCAAGGTCGCGGCCAGCCATACCGGCCGCTATCTCGGCCCGATGCTCCGGCCAAAGCGGGTGGCTGCGGAATAGGATCTGCACAGATCCTGCACATCTGCCGCGCCGTTTCTGCACGCGCAGCCTGTCATGCTGATCCGGCCTATGGATCAGAGGACAGGAACGGATGCAGAAGGGTTTCGAATTGCGCGGCGTGCCGCATGGGCTGGAACGCGACGGCTGGTGGCTGAGTGCGCCGGATGAGGCGGCGGGCGCGGCCCCGCCGCCGCAGGTAAGGCGTATCGCAACGGGCGGTATCTCTGGTGGAGCATTGGGTCTTATCTCTTTGCTTATACTGGGGGATTTCCTGTTCTGGGGGCAGTCTACCGGGCTTTCTCTGGCGCTTTTCGTGCTGGCGCTGGTGTTGGTTGCCGGTCATGGTCGGGCCTGGCCGCAGCGGATGAAGGCGCTGGCGGTCTCAGCAGTTGGCGCCGCGCCGGTGGTGGATTATATCCAGCCGCTGTCCGTCAGTTTCCTCATCGCCGGGTTGATCCTCGCTCTGGCGCTGCTTGCCGGGCCAGGAGGACGCCCGCTGCCGCTCAGGGTGGCTGATTTCCTGCTGGAATTGCCGGAGCGCTGGCTGCTGGTGCCGCGTCTTTTGCATCTTCTGGCGCCTGGGCGCGGCGGGTTGCAGCTGACGCGAAACACTGCCGGCCATTTCAGCCAGCCCGCCAGCCGCAACTCCCTGTTGCGAGACTGGGCGGTGCCGGTCGGCGGTTCGCTGATCTTCCTGTCGCTGATCCTTGGCGCCAATCCTGCGCTGTTGCAAATCGGCAGTGAAATGTTCAATCCGATCAAATTGTTGCAGCGCGTTCTTTTCTGGATCGGCCTTGCGCTTTTGATCCTTCCCTTCCTGATGCGGGACGCGGCGGCTGTGGCCCCCGACCTCTCTTCTGATGGCTTGCGCTTTCGCCTGCCGGGTCTCAACCCGCGTTCGGTGCTCAGGGCGCTGATCCTCTTCAACCTGCTGATCGGGGTGCAGATGATCAGCGATATCGCGATCCTGATTGGCGGGGCCGAGCTGCCCCGCGGCGTCACCGCCTCAGACTATGCCCGCAGGGGCGCCTGGCCGCTGCTTGCGACCGCGATGCTGGCCGGTGCCTTCACGCTCGCCGCGCGCCCCTTCACGTATGAGCACCGGCTGATCCGACCGCTGCTGCTCGTGTGGCTTTTGCAAAATATCCTGCTGACCGGCGCGGCGGCCTTGCGGCTTGACCTTTACATCGACCGTTTCGGGCTGACCTTCCTGCGGCTTTATGCACTGATCTGGATAGGGCTGGTGGCTTTCGGGCTGGGGTTGATGGCCTGGCAGAGCCTTACCGCGCGCAGCAATTCCTGGTTGATCAGCCGTCTGTTGATAGCTGCTGTTTCAGTGCTTTACATCGCGTCCTTCGTAAATTTCTCTGCCCTTGTTGCCGAGCGGAATCTCGCCCGGGCCCAACCCGATTACCGCTATATCTGCGAGCTGGGGCCGATGGCTGCGAGCGCGCTGCGCACATCGTCTGAATGGATATATCAATCCGGATACCGGCACCAGAATTGCGCCGCCGCCAGCCGACCGGTAATCCATGGCTGGCGGGATTGGGGCTTTCGCAGCGCGAGGGTGCTTCGTAATCTCGACGCCGCCAAAGCCGCACAACTGAGGGGAGACCAGGCCGGATGAAGATCCTGATCGTCGATGACGATCCGCGTCTGCGTGATCTCGTGCGCCTTGCTATGGAGCGGGCCGGCTTTGCGGTGATCACCGCCGCCGATGGCCGGTCCTGCCTGACCCATCTTGCCCGCGAAATGCCGGATCTGATCGTGCTGGATATCGGCCTGCCCGAGATGGACGGGTTTGAGACCTGCCGCCGGATCCGCCAGCGCTCGGAAGTGCCGGTGCTGTTCCTGACCGCCCGCGATGACGAGATCGACCGGATCGTCGGGCTGGAGCTGGGCGCCGATGACTATGTGACCAAACCCTTCAGCCCGCGCGAGCTGGTGGCGCGGGTGCGGGCGATCCTGAAGCGCAGCAGCGCGCCGGTCCAGCCCGTGCTGCGCCACGGGGCGCTTTCGCTCGACCCGGCGGCGCGGCTGGTGCGGGTGGGCGAGCAGGGTCTCGCGCTGACCGCGACCGAGTTCCGCCTGCTGGCCGAGCTGATGCGGGTGGCGGGGGCGCTGGTGCCGCGTCAGGCTTTGATCCAGGCGGTCTGGAGCCGGCGCGACGCCGTCTCTGACCGCACGCTCGACAGCCATCTGCGCAATCTGCGGCAGAAACTGGCGCTGGCGGGGCTGCCCTCGGTGATCGGCACGCTGCATGGCCAGGGCTTCCGGCTGGAGGCCGCATGACCCGGCGCTGGCGGCCCTCGCTTGCGCTGGTGCTGGGCGGTGCGTTGGCGGCGACGCTGGCGCTCTCGCTCGTGGGGATGATCGCTTTGCGCTATCTGGGGCCGGTGACCGGCTTTCGCCATGCAGCAATCGGGATTGCTCTGATCATCGCCCTGGCGACGGGCGGGCTTGGCTGGCTGTTGCTGCGGCTCCTGTTGCAGCCGATCCGCGCGCTGGAGAGTTTTGCCGCCGGGGTGGAAGCGGGCGAGGATATCGCGCCGCCCGCCCATTTCGGCACGCGCGAGCTGCATTCCACGGCGCGCCGGGTGATCGCCATGGCCGGCGTGCTGCGCGACCGCGAGGCCACGGTGCGCGCCTATACCGACCACGTCACCCATGAGCTGAAGACGCCGGTCGCCGCCATCCGCGCCGGGGTGGAGCTGATCGAGGATGGCGGCACACTTGCGGCTGGCGATCTTGAGCTGCTGGCGCGGATCGGCAGTGCCGGGCGCCAGATCGAGGCGCAGCTGGCGGCGCTTCGCGACATGGCGCGGGCGCGCGAGACCCGCTATATCGGCGAGAGCACGCTTGCGATGGTGCTGCCCGGTCTCGGGGCGGACTGGCCGGCGCTCACGCTGGAGGCCGAAGGCGAATCGGTTCGCATCGCCATCGCGCCCGAGGGGCTTCGGCTTTTGCTGGGCCATCTCGTTCGGAATTCGTCAGAGGAGGGCGCGGACCGGGTTCAGATCCGGGCCGCCGTTTCCGGCGAGGTCTGCCATCTGCATGTCAGCGATAACGGGCGCGGCATCTCGCCAGGCAATGCGGCGCGGGTCTTCGAGCCGTTTTTCACCACGCGCCGCGAGACCGGCGGCACCGGCATGGGCCTCGCCGTGCTGCGCGCCATCCTGTCATCGCATGGCGGCAGCATTGCTTTGACAGATGGGAAGACGGGGTCGGGGAAGGCGGGCGGCGCCGCCTTCCGTTTGATCCTGCCGCTTGCTGCGGGCTGAGGCGGAGGCCTCGCCCAGATGCTGCTCAGTCAGAAGCTGCTCAGCCAGATGCTGCTCAAACTGGCGCCATCTCGCGGCCGCGCAACCGCACCATATCCCAGATATTGCCGGTGATCGGCGGGCAATTCGGGTTCTTGCGGATCGCGACCAGCGGCTTGAGGATCTTCATCTCGGTCATCAGCGCGGTCGACCCCATCAGCGCGGTCAGCTCGAACAGCAGCTGGCTGAACGAGGTGTGTTTGTGCCAGGCGTGATCGGGCGACTGGTAATTCGGGTGATGCGCCCAGGCCCAGTCTTCCAGGATGTAAAGCCCGCCCGGCCGCAGCTTCGGGAACAGGATCTCGAAGGATTTCTTCGTATGTTCATACATATGCGAGGCGTCATCGACGACCATATCCAGCCGACCGCCGAATTCCTCGTCGACGATGCGGTTCAGCGCCGCCTCATCCGATTGTGAGGTGCCGAAATGCACCGACCGCCCCGGCGTGCGTTTGACATAGTCAACCAGCGGCTCGACCGGCTTCGCCGCCAGCTCCACCGCCGACATTTTCTCGGGGTTCAGCAGCTTGTCGAGAAAGACATAGCCGCCGCCCTGGAACACGCCCAGCTCCAGCAGCGTCTTCGGCTTTTCGCCGGCGGCGATGCTGGCATAGATGTCGAGATAGGGTTTGCTCTTGAGCAAAACGAAGCCGGTGGCATCGGAAACCGGACGCGGGAGGACGGAGGAGGATTCGACTCTCAGACGCTCTCCGCCGAGTTCAAAAATTCCATTTTCGGCGATGGTTTGGGCAAACACCAGCAAAGCTCCTGCAAGAATTGGGTCGTCACTGCGCGGGAGTCTGCTGAATTGAGCGGGGCAGTAAAGCGGTTTTACGCCGATTTCCGCGATCTCCTGCCGAAGGGGGGGCAGAAAAGCCGGGTCCGACCGGCGGCCCGCGCCGATGGCGGCCCCCGGTCAAGGGGAGCCGCCGCAGGGACGGATGTCAGGCGAGTTCCGACAGTCGTTTCAGCGCGGTTTCAACCTTGCTGCGCTCGTCTTCGCGCGCTTCGAGATTGGCGCGGGCCTCATCAACCACTTCCTCGGGCGCGGAGGCAGCGAATTTCGGATTGTCGAGCCGGCCCTTCAGCCCGCCGATTTCTTTCCCGAGCTTCTCCAGCGTCTTCGTCAGCCGCGCCTTTTCCTCGGCAATGTCGATCAGCCCTTCGAGCGGGATCGCGAAACCAGCGCCCCCCGCCGCCACCAGGATCGAGCCTTTCGGTGCAGCGCCTTCGCTGAACCCCTCGATCCGCGCCATACGCCGGATCAACGCCTCATTGCGGCTCCAGGCCTCGCGCGCAGGCCCGGCGAGTTCCGTCGCCACGATGTCGATTTTCAGGCCAGCCGGGACATGGCATTGCGCCCGGGCCGAACGGATCTCGTCAATCAGTCCGGTAACGAAAGACATCTCGGCATCCGCTGCCTGGTCGATCAGGCCTGGGCCATATTCCGGCCAGTCTGTATGGACGAGCAGCTTTTCGCGCGTGCCGGTGGTGGCCCAAAGCTCTTCGGTGATGAAGGGTGTGAAGGGATGCAGCAGGATCATGCACTGGTCGAGCACCCAGGCCATGGTCGCCCGCGTCTCCGCCGCCGCGTCACCGTCAAAGAGCGGTTTCGCGAATTCGACATACCAGTCGCAGACCTTGCCCCAGACGAATTTGTAAAGCGCGTCTGCGGCCTGGTCGAAACGGTATTCCGCCAGCGCGAGATCAACCTCGGCCAGCGCCTTGGCGGTCTCGCCGATGATCCATTTATTGGCGGTCGCCTGGGCCACGGGCGGACCGGCTTTGGTCGTGTGGCCTTCCCAGACACCATTCATCTCGGCAAAACGGCAGGCATTCCAGAGCTTGGTGCCGAAGTTCCGATAGCCCGCGATACGGTCTTTCGAGAGCTTGAGGTCACGCCCCATCGCTGCCATTGCGGCGAGCGTGAACCGTACCGCATCCGCGCCGTAATCGGCGATCAGATCCAGCGGGTCGAGCACGTTGCCGAGTGATTTCGACATCTTCTTGCCCTTCTCGTCACGGACAAGGGCATGAACATAAACGGTTTTGAACGGCACCTGATCGACGACAGCCAGCTGCATCATCATCATCCGGGCGACCCAGAAGAAGATGATGTCAAAGCCGGTGACCAGAACGCTCGTCGGGAAATAGCGCGCCAGTTCCGGCGTCTGTTCCGGCCAGCCCAGCGTCCCGATCGGCCAGAGCCCCGAGGAGAACCAGGTGTCCAGCACATCGGCATCACGCCAGACCGGATAGATCAGCTTTGTCGGGTCCTGGGTCAGGTTATACTCCGCCAGCGCCTCCGACAGCGCCAGCTCCGCCGCCTCGCGGCTCTCGACCTCGACAATCCGCGCATGGTTCAGCGGCATCGGCAACGGTGCCAGCGCGTCCTGGAACTGGCCTGTCACATCCGCCAGCGAGGGCGCGCAGAAATAGACCGGCTCGGCGCTATTGAAGCCGCCATCATAGAGGAAGCGGAACAGCTCCACCTCGTCCATTGCATTGTCGCCCTGATCGTCTTTGAAGCCCGCCGGGCGCAGGTCGAGACCATACCAGACCGGGATCTGATGCCCCCACCACAGCTGGCGCGAGATGCACCAGGGCTCGATATTCTCCAGCCAGTGGAAATAGACCTTTGCATCACGCTCGGGCAGGATGGTGGTCTCGCCATTACGCACCGCATCCAGCGCGGGGCCGACGATTTTCGAGGTCTCGACAAACCACTGATCGGTCAGCATCGGCTCGATCACCACTTTCGAGCGGTCGCCGAAGGGCTGCATGATCTTTTTGTTCTCGACCACCGGCACCCGTTCCAGATGCTCGGCATTGGTCTCTTTGTCGATGGATTTGACCAGTTTCGTGACCGCCAGCCCCTCGGCATTGATCTCGGCCACAACGAGTTTCCTGGCCTCGTAACGGTCCAGCCCGCGCAGATGGTCCGGCACCAGGTTGATGCGGTCGATATCGGCCTCGGTAAAGCTCGCCCCATCAAGGATCGCCTGGGCATTGGCGGCGCTTTCCTCGTAAGACAACCCGTCGTCGCGCATCCGGGCGCGGGTATCCATCAACCGGTAAAGCGGGATGCCATTGCGTTGCGCGACGCCGTAATCGTTGAAATCATGCGCACCGGTGATCTTAACCGCGCCCGAGCCGAAGGTCGGGTCGGGATACATATCGGTGATGATCGGGATCAGGCGGCGGTGCTCTTGCGGCCCGACCGGGATTTCGCAGAGCTTGCCGACGATGGGCGCATAGCGCGAGTCCGAGGGATGCACCGCCACCGCGCCATCGCCGAGCATGGTCTCAGGGCGCGTGGTCGCGATGGAGATGTAGTCGCGCTCCTCCGAGAAGGTGACGTTGCCGTCCGCGTCCTTCTCCTCGTAAAGATAGGTCTCCCCGCCGGCGAGCGGGTATTTGAAATGCCACATATGGCCGTCAACCTCGGTCTGTTCGACTTCGAGGTCAGAGATCGCGGTCTCGAAATGGGGGTCCCAGTTCACGAGGCGTTTGCCGCGATAGATCAGACCCTTGTTGTAAAGGTCGACAAAGACCTTGATCACCGCATCATGGAAATTGCCATCCTCGCCCTCGGGCGCATCCGGAGCGCCGGACATGGTGAAGGCCTCGCGGTCCCAGTCGCAGGTGGCGCCAAGGCGCATCAGCTGGCCGATGATATGGCCGCGCGACTTCTTCTTCTGCTCCCACACCAGACCCAGAAACTCCGGTCGGGTGAAATCCGAGCGGCGGCGGTTGGTTTTCGCCAGTTCGCGCTCGACCACCATCTGGGTGGCGATGCCCGCGTGGTCGGTGCCGGGCTGCCAGAGCGTGTCATACCCTCGCATCCGGTGCCAGCGCACCAGCACATCTTGCAGCGTATTGTTGAAAGCATGGCCCATATGCAGGCTGCCAGTGACATTCGGGGGCGGGATGACGACGGAAAAGGCGGGCTTGCCGGGCTTTGCATTCGCTCCGGCGCGGCCGACCTTGCCGTCGATCCAGAGCTGCGAGATCCGGGCCTCGGCTTCCTGAGCGTTGAAGGTCTTTTCCATAGCCATCGCGCTTCCCCTTTTGCTGCAGGGGATTTAGCCAATGACGGGCGCAAGGGGAAGGGGCAGGGCGCGCGATAGATCGGGCTTCGCACTCTCTGACTGGTTTCGGAAGCCTCCTGCGGGAGTATTTAGGTCAAGAGGAAATGCTGACTTCCTCTTGATCCAAATACTCCGGGGGAGTCCCGGAACGGGACGGGGGCAGCGCCCCCTGCGCGAACAACCAGTCAGCGCCCAGGCCGGAAAAGAAAACCCCGCTGCAAGGCGGGGCTTTATGTCTCAACAAACGAATGGTTCGCTTATTTGGGCGCGATCATCATCACCATCTGGCGGCCTTCAAGCTTGGGCATGCTTTCGACCTTGCCGGCCTCGCCGACATCGGCGGAAACCCGGTTCAACAGCTCCAGACCCAGCTCCTGGTGCGCCATTTCGCGGCCGCGGAAGCGCAGGGTGACCTTCACCTTATCGCCTTCACCGAGGAATTTCAGTACCGAGCGCATCTTGACCTGATAATCATGTTCATCCGTGCCCGGACGGAACTTGATTTCCTTGATCTCGATGATCTTCTGTTTCTTGCGGGCTTCGGCTTCGCGCTTTTGCGTCTCGTATTTGAACTTGCCGAAATCCATGATCTTGCAGACCGGCGGCACGGCATTGGGCGAGATCTCGACCAGGTCGAGCCCGGCTTCTTCCGCCATCGCCATCGCACGCGCCGGAGTGACAACACCGACATTTTCGCCATCTGCGCCGATCAGACGGATTTCGGGCGCGCGGATACGGTCGTTGACGCGCGGGCCGGTCTCACGTTGCGGCGGGGCGTTATGGGGTCTGCGTCCTATGGTAGTATTTCCTTCTGAGGTGAAAGTCGCGGCGAACTTACTCCTGAAGTGACGGGCTTTCAAGCGCCCGACTGCGCCGCCGTCCGCGGGAAATCTGCGGGGGCAACTGCGCGGATTTCTCCGCTTTTCCGCCGGTTTGGCGCCCAAAGTCTTTTCAACGGGCAGTGATGCTGGCATATCCGGGCCATCCGGGCGTTTTTTTCCGGCAATGGGAGATTCATCATGAACAGAAGCGTAATCATCGGCGCCATCGTCGTCCTGCTGGCGGCGGGTGGATACTACCAGTTCAAATATAAGCCAGAGCAGGAAGCCGCCGCCGCTGCCGAAGCCGCCAGGAATGCCGCCGCCGCAGCCGAGGCCGCGGGCACTGCTACCGAAGCTGACGGTGATGCTGCCGGCGCCGCGACCGAAGCCGCAACCGATGCCGGCGAAGCCGTCGCCGGTGCTGCCGAGACTGCCGGTGAAGCTGTCGGCACTGCCACCGAAGCCGCAGGCAATGCCGCTGGTGCTGCGGTCGAAGCCGCTGGCGATGCCGCAGCCTCGGCCGGCGAAGCCGTGACCGGCGCTGCCGAAGAGGCTGCCACTGCGACCGAAAACGCCGTTGAAGGTGCCGCAACCGCAGCCGGCAATGCTGTCGAAGGCGCGACCGAAGCTGTCACCGGCACCGCAGAGGCCGCAAATGATGCCGCCGCCGGGGCAGCTGCCGGCGCTTCGGATGCCGCCGCAGCCCTCGACCCGGCCAATTTCGATGCGGCCAAAGTCACCGCGCTGATCGACGCCTCCTCGCTGGATGACGCGACCAAGGGCGTGCTGAAAACCGCTGTGGACAGCGCCAAAGCGAACCCGGCTCTGGTTGCCAGCGTTCTGGCCCAGGTGCGGACCGCACTCGGCCTCTGATCCGGGCCTCTGATCCGGATGCCCTGCCGGCCCCGGCCGGCAGCAAGACATGAGAGACGGCTGCGGGCGCAATCCCGCAGCCGTTTTTCGTTCTGGCCCGGGGGCTGTCTCCTGTCTCAGAACACCGGGTGGCCTCTGAGATGAGCAAGGAAAAGGCCGCCGGATTGCTCCGGCGGCCCTGTTTCTTCCAGCGGGTGGGAAATCAGATCCCTTCGCCGACAAAGGCCTTCTCGACCACGAATTGCTTCGGGTCGGAATTGGCGCCCTCTTCGAGGCCAAAGCTTTCCAGCGTCGCCTTCACATCGACGTTGAACGCGAGCGAACCGCAGACCATGGCGCGGTCTTCCTCGGGGTTCATCTTCGGCAGGCCGAGATCCCCGAACACCTTGCCCGAGGCGAGGTTGTCGGTGATCCGGCCTTTATACTGCGATTCCTCGCGGGTGGTTGTCGGGTAGTAAAGGAGCTTGTCGCCGATCAGTTCACCGATCAGCGGATCTTGCTTCAGGCCCTCGACCAGGGCACAGCCATAAGCCAGCTCGCCATTCTCGCGGCAGGTATGCATCATAATGACCTGGTCATATTTCTCCCAGGTCTCCGGCTCGCGCAAGAGCGACGCGAAAGGCGCGAAGCCGGTGCCGGTGGCCAGGAACCACAGCCGCTTGCCCGGAAGCAGCGCGTCATGCACCAGGGTGCCCACGGGTTTCGGGCGCAGGATGATCTCGTCTCCGACCTGCACATGCTGCAGCTTCGAGGTCAGCGGGCCATCCGGCACTTTGATCGAATAGAATTCCAGCTCTTCATCCCAGGCGGGCGAGGCGATGGAATAGGCCCGCAAGAGCGGTTTGCCATTATCGCCCATCAGCCCGATCATCACGAATTCGCCCGAACGGAAGCGCAGCGATTGCGGCCGTGAGACGCGGAAGGAAAACAGCCGGTCGGTCCAGTGTTTCACCGAGGTGACGGTCTGGGCATCGGGCAAATGCGGCTTCGCCGGGCGCTCGGTGGTGGCGGCGGTCTCGGTCATCTCAGGCTCCGTCTCGGGGCGCCATCGGGGCGCTGATTCATTTAAGGCGAGGACGGGCCGAGGGGAACCCGGCTTCACCCCGGCTTCACTGCGGCATATCTTCGCGTTGCCGTATATATCAGGCGCGCAGGCGGCCCTGGTAATCATGCGCCGTCCAGTTGGCGCGGAATTTCCATTGCTCTTCCGGCTGGCGTTGGGCGAGCTCGTCCGGGATTTCCACCCCGTCAAAGCCAACCCGGCGACACATCGCATATTGATCGGAGATAACCGGCCCGAGCGCAAGCAATTGCCCCTTATAGCCGAGCATCCGCAACCGGCGTGCAATGGTAAAGGCACGGCCATCGGAAAAGGCGGGGAAGGCGACGCGGATCAGGCTGAGCCGGTCGAGATGCGGGATCAGCGCCTCGGGATTGTCGGTATTCGAGAGATCGACAGCAAGATCGCCGGCGGTGAGATCGGCAAGGGCAGGAATTTCCCGCGCAGGGGCCGGGGCGAAACCGGCATCGGTGACAATAATGCTCATGTCTCAGTCCTTTATGTTCGCAGGGGCGGACAAGGAGCCCGGTTCCTTTGAAGGAACCGGACCGATTTCTTGCAAGAAATCGGCGCCGCTCATGCCGCGCTTCCGGTGTTGTTGCGGACGGGGTTGCCGCCCGCGAAATGGATGCCGCATTCCGACTTGGTCTGCCCGCGCCAGCGGCCTGCGCGCGGGTCTTCGCCGGGCTTCACCGGGCTGGTGCAAGGGGCACAGCCGATCGACGGATAGCCTTTCGCGACCAGCGGATGGCGCGGAAGGTTGTTGTTGACGATATAATCCTCAAGGTCTTCACGGCCCCAATGCGCCAGCGGGTTCACCTTGATGCGGAAATCACCCTCATTCTCGAAGAAATCCAGCGTGCCGCGATCCGAGTTCTGAAAGCGTTTGCGGCCGGTGATCCAGCCGTCAAACGGTTTCAGCGCGCGTTCCAGCGGCTCGACCTTCCTGACATTGCAGCAGGAATCGGTGCTGTAGAGATGCAGGGTATTGTCCGGATCCTCGAATTGCAGCCGGCGCGGATTGGCGCGGATGGTGCGGATATCGCAAAGATCGAGGCGTTCGGCCAGCTCGCGCTGATAATCCAGCGTCTCCTTGAACAGCATCCGTGTATCGACGAACAGCACCGGGGTCTCTGGCGCGAGCAGCGAGACCAGATGCAAAAGCACCACCGATTCCGCCCCGAAAGACGAGACAAGGGCCACCCGGCCCAGGTCTTCATCCTGCAAGGCATGTTCCAGCACATCATGGGCAGAGTGGTGTTTGTAGCGCGCATTCAGCGCGGCCACCCGGTCCGCCACCGGATAGGCGTTCAGATCACGCGGCATCCTTCGCGTCTCCGGTCTCGTAAAGGGCGGCTTTGAAAGGCTCCATCCCGAGACGGCGGAAGGCGTCGAGGAAGCTCTCGCCCGGACCATCGCGTTCCGCGAGATAGGCGCGCACGATCCGCTCCACCGCCGGGACGACCTGGTCATAAGCAAAGCCGGGGCCGGTCTTGTCGCCGATATGCGCGTCTTCTGCCCCCGATCCGCCCAGCGTGATCTGGTAGTTTTCCACGCCCGCGCGGTCGAGGCCCAGAATGCCGATATGGCCGACATGGTGATGGCCGCAGGCATTGATGCAGCCCGAGATCTTGATCTTCAGCGGCCCGATCTCATGTTCCAGATCGAGTTCCTTAAACCGCACAGCGATCTCTTGCGCGACAGGGATCGAGCGCGCGGTGGCCAGCGCGCAATAATCCATGCCGGGGCAGGCGATGATGTCGGAAATCAGCCCGACATTGGCGGTGGCGATGCCGCCCTGAACCAGCGCCGCATGCAGCGCCGGCAGATCGCCTTTATGGATATGTGGCAGGATGACGTTTTGCTCATGGCTGATGCGGATATCGTCATGGCCGAATTTCTCGGCGAGATCCGCCACCAGCTCCATCTGGGCCGAGGTCATATCGCCCGGCGTCTTGCCCTGTTCCTTCACCGAAATCGTCACGATCGCATATTGATCGTTCTTATGCGCGGCGAGGTTGGTATCGGCCCAGGCGCGGAAGACCGGATCGGATTTGTAGAAATCATCAAAGGCCGTGACGGGCGCATTGCGGAAGGCCGGCGGAGCGAAGGCGTCGCGGATGTCTTCCAGCAGGGCCTGATCGGCGCCACCGAACAGCGGGCGCAGCTCTTCGAACCGCTCCTCGATCAGGCGGGTGATCTCTTCCTTGCCGGTCTCATGCAGGGTGATCTTGATCCGCGCCTTGTATTTGTTGTCGCGCCGGCCCAGCACGTTATAGACGCTGAGCACCGCCTCGACATAGGGCAGCAGATCGGCTTCGGGCAGGAAATCCCGCACCACCATGCCGATCAGCGGCGTGCGGCCAAGGCCACCACCGACCAGCACGCGAAAGCCGGTCTCGCCACGCTCATTCTTTACCACCTGCAGCCCGATATCATGCGCGCGGATCACGGCGCGGTCATGCACAGCGCCGGTGATCGCGATCTTGAACTTCCGGGGCAGGAACTGGAATTCCGGGTGGTCGGTCGACCACTGGCGCAAAAGCTCGGCATAGGCGCGGGGATCGGCGATCTCATCGGCAGCGGCGCCGGCGAAATGATCCGCCGTCACGTTGCGCACGGTATTCCCCGAGGTCTGGATCGCATGCATGCCGACATCGGCCAGCGCGGTCAGGATCGCGGGCACGTCAGGCAGTTTCGGCCAGTTGAACTGGATGTTCTGCCGCGTGGTCCAGTGACCATACCCTTTGTCCCACCGCGCCCCGATCATCGCCAGCTGGCGCATCTTGGCGGCATTCAGCGTGCCGTAAGGGATCGCGACCCGCAGCATATAGGCATGCAGCTGCAGATAGAGCCCGTTCATCAGCCGCAAGGGACGGAACTCTTCCTCGGTCAGGCTGCCATCCAGCCGGCGCTCCACCTGCTGGCTGAACTGCGCCACACGCTCGCGGACGAAACGCTCATCGAAATCGGTGTAATCATACATGATCGAGGTCTGCCTGTTTCCCGTGGTGATAGTTCGAGGGGCCGCGGGTGCGGAACTCCTCACGGAAATGGGTGGGTTCAGGGCCATTGGGGCCCGGTTTCGCATCGGCCAGATAGGCGCCGACGATCAGCCTGCCTTGCGCATTGGCATGCAGCAGGCGCAGCTGGGCATGGGCCTCGTCTTCGATCAGCTCGGCCTCGCCGTGAACCAGCGTCCAGCGGTCATCGGCGGTGAGGTAAACCACATCGCCTTCACGCAGGCGGTTGGCGGTGACGACTTTCGGGGTAAAGCGGCGGCTCATGCGCGGGCTTCCTCGTGACTGGTAAGGGCAATGACGGCGGCGCGGGGCGCGAGGCCGAAAAGGATGACGGCGGGGCCGTTGCAACAAAGGGCCAGTGCCGGCAGCGTGGCGAGGGTCCCCGCATGGATACGCTGATCCGGACGCGAGGCGTTTTCGACCAGGGTGACCGGCGTTTCCGGCCGCGCCCCATGCATCAAAAGCCGGCCCTGAATGAAGCGGGCCGATTTCTTGCCCATATAGATCCCGGCCACCTCGCCGGGCCGTGCGAGGCCGCGCCAGTCCTGCTCGGCAAAGCCCGCCATGTCATGTCCGGTGACGATGCGCAGGCTGGCATTGCGGCCGCGTTTGGTCAGCGCCTGGCCAATGGCGGCGGCGGCAACCGGTGCGGTGGAAAGGCCGGGCAGGATGCGGAAGGAAAGGCCCCTCGCCTCAAGCGCCGCAACCTCTTCGTCGAGACGGGCGAAAATTCCGGGATCGCCGCCTTTCAGCCGCACCACACGGGCGCCGCTCAGCGCGGTTTCGACCAGAAGCCGGTTGATGTCACTCTGTGCCGTCGAGGGGCCGAACCCCTCTTTGCCGACATCAATCAGCCGCACATGGTCGGGGATCAGATCAAGCACCTCGTCACCGACCAGACGGTCATGGATCACCACATCGGCGCCTTCCAGCGCGCGCAGCACGCCCAGCGTCAGGTGATCGGCCGCACCCGGCCCGGCACCCGCAAAGATCACGGGCGGAAGGTCTTGTTTGTCGGCGCTGGCCTGGAACATGGCTTCGGTCTTGGCTTTGTTGCGGAGTCGCTTTCGCGGTAGCAGCAATATAGGACTTTTTCCCATGAATCGGCCAGATCCTCTTGCAGATAAGGAAGAATGTTCCGATACTCTGGCGCCAAGGAACGCAGTTCTGCGTCAGAGGGGAAATCAGGAATGGCAGCCGCGCTGGACGATCTGGACCGGAAAATCCTGTCCGAACTGCAACAGGATGCAGAGCAGTCACTGGACGAGATTGCCCGCAAGGTGGGCTCGTCGAAAACCCCGGTCTGGAACCGGATCCGGCGGATGAAGGAACAGGGCGTGATCTCGCGTCAGACGGTGATCCTTGATGCCGAGGCTCTGGGGCTGGAGGCCTGCTTCTTCGTGCTGATCCGCACCTCGGAACATGAGGCGGAATGGCAGCGGAAATTCCTCCACGCCCTGCGCGAACGCCCCGAGGTGCTGGAGGCGCATCGCCTGGCCGGCGATATTGATTACATTCTGAAAGTGCGGGTGAAAAACGCGCGCGCCTATGATGAATTCTATCAGGCGCTGATCTCCGAGGTGCGGATCTACAATGTGACCGCGCTTCTGAGCATGGAAGAGATCAAATCGACCACGGTGCTGCCGGTCTGAAAGGCTGTCTGAAAGGCGGGCCGATCAGCCGGTCTGGCGCAGTCGGGGCAGGCGCACGATCCCCTGCGCCACCAGCACCCCAAGCGCCACAAGGCCTGCCGCTCCGGCCTGGAGCCAGTTCCACGGCGCCGAGAGCCAGAGGAACATGATGATCATCACATAAAACGGTGAGGCATTGGTGTGCAGCGAAGACATGCCGATGCCGATCCGGTTGATCGAAATGATCCACAAAAGCTGGCACAGCGCGAGGCCACCGATGGCGAAAAGGCAAAGCGAGATCACCTCGCGCAGCCCCCAGAGGCCGGGATCGGCCAGCGGCGTGCCAAGGGCCAGGTTGGCGCCCGCGATCACCAGCATGGAAATCGCCGCCCCCGCCATGGTCAGCGCGGTGCGTCCGATCAGCGAAAGCGAGGGGAAGGCGGTCACGGTCAGCCGCGATCCCAGCGTGTATAGCAACACCGAGCCAAAGCAAAACAGCGCTCCAAGCGCCACATTGCTGCCCCCCGCGCTGAAATCCAGCGCAAGCACGCCCCCGGCCATGGAAAGCCCAATCCCGGCAAGAAGTTGCCCGGTGAGCCGGCGCCCGTCCCACAACACCTCCAGTGCGATGGCAACAATCGGCATCGCAGCGGTGATCACGGCAGCCGTCACCGGCCCGCCCGCCGCCTGGCCCATGATCAGACACCAGGCCGCGACCCCGATCAGCGCGCCCACGAGAATACCGCGCAGCCAGTCCGCCCGGATAACCGCCCGCCAGCCATCGGCAAGGATCCAGACCGGCAGCAATACCATAGCCGCAAGGCTGATCCGCAAGGCGCCCAGCTGGTCCGAAGGCATGATCGGGATCAGGAACTCCGCCGCCGGCAAGCCGGCCGCCCAGACCACCATCGAAGCCATGCAGATCAGATGGCCAGATAGCAACCGGTTCCCCGGCACCTGCTGGCCAGGGATCGGATCAGAAGGCGGGGCAGGGCGGGCATAACTTGTCATGCAGGCATGCTGTCATGTCGTACCACCCGCAACTGTTCTGCCCGCGACCTGTCCTGGCGCAATCTGGCCGCCCCGGACGGAAGATGAGTATTTAGGTCAAGAGGAAGAGGCATGACTTCCTCTTGATAAAATACTCCCGCCGGAGGCATCCGCACGCAGCCAGGGGCCATGCCTCAGAAGGCAGCAAGCGCCGAAACAATTGCACCAAAATCCGCCGCTTTCAGGCTGGCGCCACCGACCAGCGCCCCATGCACATGCGGGACCGCAAAGATCTCACCCGCATTCGAGGGTTTGACCGAGCCGCCATACAGGATCCGGATCGCGCCGGCAGCGCTGCCAAAGCGGGCATTCAGCGCGCGCGCAATGAAATCATGCACTTCGGCGATCTGTTCAAGGGTCGGGATGCGTCCGGTTCCAATCGCCCAGACCGGTTCATAGGCGATCACCGTATTGGCGGCGCTGGCGCCATCGGGCACCGATCCGGCCAGCTGCGCCCCAACGACATCGAGGGTGCGCCCGGCATCGCGCTCGCCCCCGGTCTCGCCGAGACAGATCACCGCAACCAGCCCCGCTTCACGCGCTGCCAGCGCCTTTTGCGCCACCAGCTGATCGGTTTCACCATGATCGGCGCGGCGCTCGGAATGGCCGAGGATCACATAGCCGGCCCCGGCATCCTTCAGCATCGCCGCCGAAACATCGCCGGTATGCGCACCGGAGGTGTTCTGGTGGCAGTCCTGGCCACCCAGCGACAGCGCGGTCCCCGCTGCCAGTGCCGCCATCGGCGCAAGCAGTGTCGCGGGTGGGCAGATGAGCATTTCACAGCCCGGATCGGGATGGTCCGCCAGCAGGCTCCGGATCTCGCCCAGAGAAGCCGTGCTGCCGTTCATCTTCCAGTTGCCTGCTGCCAGTCTGCGCATCCGATCTCTCCCCGTTGCCGCTGACATCTGGTCGCAAATTCCAGCCCCTCATGCAATGGGCGCCCGGGTCTTTACAGGATGCGGGTCTTTGCAGGACGGGGGCCCTTACAGGATGGGCTTTGCATCAGGGCGAGGCCGCTCCGGTCAGGGCGCGGGTGGTGTTTCCGCAGGCTCGCTAAAGCGGATTGATTCGCCGCAGCCGCAGGCCTCGGCCACATTCGGATTGCGGAAGACGAATTTCGATTCGAGCAGGCTGGTCTCGTAATCAATCACCGTGCCGATCAGGAACATCTGTGCCATGGGGGCGATCAGCACGCGGGCACCATCCTGTTCGACGATCTCATCCAGCGGATTGACCTCCTGGACGTAATCCATCGTGTATTCCATCCCCGCACAGCCGCCCTTTTTGACGCCAATCCGCAGGCCCTGGCTGCCATCGCGCGCCATCAGGCGGGTGATCTGCTTTGCAGCTGCCGGGGTGATTGAAACGGCGGCTTTGCCGGGGATGCCGAACATGATGGAAATCCTTTGTCTGACACAAAGGTAATCCCGCAGCGTGATCGCTTCAAGAGGGGGCGCCTGTTACGAAGGCGCAAGTCGTCACGAAGGTGCAAGCGGGGCCTTCTCGCGTCGCCGTGCCGCACTTTCCGCCAGCCGCGTCGCGATCCGGTCGCGGTTCAGCGCCAGCGCCAGCGCATCGGGCCGCCAGTCGCCGGTCGAGGCCGCAGGAATTCCCGTGGTAAGATCCCCCGGGCTGGTGAAGGAGGGCTGATATCCGCGCGCCTGCATCTCGGCGATCAGCGCGGCCTGGCGGTAGGCCAGCCAGCCGAGCCGGGGATAAAAGAACCGCACATGCCCCGAACCGAGCCGGTACTCGCGCGGATTGCGCGGATCATCCGGCGCCTCGCCGCGCAGAATGGCGGCGCGGACAAGGCCAAAAATACGCGGCAATTCGCGATATTCCGCGATCAGATGCGCGGCGCTCAGCTCTTCGGGCGGGATGCAGTTGATACGGGTCAGGGCGGTGGACGCTTACATGAAGCCCAGTTCAAGGCGGGCCTCATCCGACATCATCTCCATTCCCCAGGGCGGGTCGAATGTCATCTCGACCTGGACCTCGCGCACGCCAGGCGTGGCCTCGACAGCCTCCTGCACCCAGCCCGGCATCTCGCCGGCAACCGGGCAGCCGGGGGCGGTCAGCGTCATCACGATCTTAACCGCATTCTCACCGTCGATGGCGATGGTATAGACCAGCCCGAGATCGAAGATATTCACCGGGATTTCCGGGTCGAATACCGTGCGACAGGCATCCGCCACCTGATCGTAAAGCGGGTGGTCGACAGAGGAGGGCGCAATCAGCGGCGCGCCTTCATCAGCAGTCTGATCGGCAGTCGAGGCGGTCATGTCCATCGGAATGGTCCCGGTCCGGAAAACTTCTGGTCTCAATATAGGGATTGTGCCGCCAAGGTCCAGATCCGCCGGTCTGTTTCGGCCGCAGCCATAAGGGGGCGGCATGGGCGCCGTCCTGGCGCAGAGCCTGATCAGGATGCAGCCCCGCCCGCGCGAAGTACGGGTTTCGAAAAGCCACCGCGCGTAGCGCGGCTACCCGAAAAATACCGCGCGCAGCGCGGCAGGGGCGGGGCGGTAAACCGCGACTGTCTGGTCGGGCTTGTGGCGCCGGGCAGGGCGTGTGCTCAGGGGGCTGAGACAGGGACCGGGCAGGGCGACCGCTGAAACAGCACCGCACAGCAAGGACGACCGGCGGTCTTTAGGACGCCGGCGCCAATATTGCGAAAGGAGCCGCGGTTCAGAACGGGATCTCGTCATCCATATCGGAATTGCCGCCCGAGGGGCCGCCGAAACCGCCGCGCCCGCCGCCAGAGCCACCACCCTGATTGCCGCCACCCTGGTTCCCGCCGCCATAGCTGCCACCCGAGCCCCCGCCCGAACCGCCACCATAGCCGCCGCCCTGGCCGCCGTAATCGTCGCCATAGCCACCACCCGACGGGCCGCGATCGCCGCCGCCGCCTTCACCGCGCCCGCCGAGCAGCGTCAGATTGCCCGAGAAGGGGCGCAGCACCACCTCGGTGGAATAGCGGTCCTGGCCGGACTGATCCTGCCATTTGCGGGTCTCCAGCGCGCCTTCGATATAGACGGTCGAGCCCTTGCGCAGATATTGCTCGGCGATTTTCGCAAGCGGTTCCGAGAAGATCGCAACCGAATGCCATTCGGTGCGCTCCTTGCGCTCGCCGGTATTGCGGTCGCGCCAGGTCTCAGAGGTGGCGATCCGCAGATTGCAGACCTTGCCGCCATTGGGAAAGCTGCGCACCTCGGGGTCGCGGCCGAGATTGCCGATGAGAATGACCTTGTTGACCGATCCGGCCATATGCGCCTCCACTGTGATCTCTGATGTGATCTCTGAATTTCTGACTGCCCCGGACACTGGCGTGATCAGGGTTACCACTCCGTTGACGACCGCTTCTAAAGCCAGGACCGCCCTGTCGCAACCGGACTCTCTGACCCTGTTGAGCAAAGGGACCCTGTCGAGCAAAGGTCATTTCGCGCGCTCCGGGGCAGGAAACGCAGCGTGGCCGCGCCGGATCGGCGGGGATTTGCCGGTTTCCCGCCAGGGGCGGGCGATTACCGGCTGGCCGGATTGCCCTTGCGCCGCTATAGTCTGCCCCGATTTGGTGGCTGTGGACGGCTTTCATATGCATCTTCGGTTCAGAGCAGCGCTGGCGCTGAATGTTTCCCTTATGGCCGCTACGGGTGCGATTTCTGTCGGGTTTTCCGGCATCGCCGCTGCCGAGTCGCTCAAGCTCCACGGGTCCAGCAAGTCGCGCAATTCGGTCTTCGAATCGCAAACCGCGCTGCTTGATGGCAAGTTGTCCAAACAATATTCCGGTTCGGTCAAACTTAAACCGAATTACAAGGCGGGCAAAGAGGGGGAGGGCGCGACAGAGACCGCCTCGGCGGAATCCGTGCCGCGCTATAATGGCCGCTACAAGGGCGAGCATCTGGAATATGCGAAGTCTGTGGCGCGCAAACATGGCGTGCCGGAGGATCTGTTCCTGCGCCTCGTGCAGCAGGAAAGCGGCTGGAATGCCCGCGCGGTCAGCAACAAAGGCGCTACGGGCCTTGCGCAGCTGATGCCGGGCACGGCCAGGCTGCTGGGCGTCGATATCGACGATCCGAAACAGAACCTTGAGGGCGGCGCGCGCTATCTCAAGATGATGCATGCGAAATTCGGCTCGTGGAAGCTGGCGCTGGCCGCCTATAATGCCGGGCCTGCTGCGGTCGAGAAACATGGCGGCGTGCCGCCCTATGCCGAAACCAAGGCCTATGTGAAGGCCATTCTGGGCTGATCCTTGCCGGGATACTGCCCCGGATCCGGCGCGATCCGACGCGATCCGGCTGACATCCTGACCGGGGCTCGCGCCGCAGTTTTCCCCGATCCGGTCGCGACGGAAATATTTGCCCGCGGCGTTTACGCAACAGGCTTTTACGCACTGGCAAATTTACGCTTTCCAGGGCAAAACACTGCTGAACCGGCGTTGCCTTCGGGCGGCGTTCCGGGCATTCAGGAACAGAACTAAACCGCAGGGTTCAGAATGAGCGACTTCGCTTCCCTCCGCATGACGATGGTGGATACCCAGATCCGGCCTTCCGACGTCACCCGGTTCCCGATCATCGACGCGATGCTGCATGTTCCCCGTGAGAACTATGTGCCGCAATCGAAACGCGATGCGGCCTATATCGGCGCCAATATCGATCTCGGCGGCGGCCGTGCGCTGCTGGAGCCGCGCACCTTCGCCAAGATGATCGAGACGCTGGACATCCTGCCCTCGGACCTGGTGCTGGATGTGGGCGCCGGGCTTGGCTATTCCACCGCGCTGCTGGCGCGGCTGGCGCAGACCGTGGTGGCGCTGGAAGAGGATGAGGCCATGGCTGACGAGGCCGGGCGCGTTCTGGCGGCTGACGGGGTCGATAATGCGGTGGTGGTCAAGGGCGCGCTGACGGCCGGCGCCGCGAAATACGCGCCTTATGATGTGATTATGATCGGCGGCGGCGTCGAGGATGTGCCGCAGGCGCTTGCCGATCAGCTGAAAGAGGGGGGCCGCATCGTCACCGTCGTCATGTCCGGGGCGCTTGGCACCGTGAAACACGGGCTGAAAACCGATGGCCGCATCGACTGGCGTTACGCCTTCAATGCCAGCGCGCCGGTTCTGCCGGGATTTGCAAAAGAAAAGACCTTCTCCCTCTGACAGGGTGACAGGAACCGGCCCGGGGCCCCGGGGCTTGCGAGCAGACAGGACGGACGTATATGCGCAACTGGCTCAAGGTGATGACGATCAGCGTGGCGGCGGCAATGGTGTCGTTGCCGGCAAAGGCGGAGACCCTGGCCGATGCGCTGATCGCGGCCTATCGGAATTCGAACCTCATGGCGCAGAACCAGGCGGTGCTGCGCGCAGCCGATGAGGATGCGGCGATTGCCATGTCGGCCTTGCGCCCCGTGGTGGCCTATGCGGTCCGCGCCGGATCCAGCTATTCCCATACCGAAGGCTTCGCGAATAGCGGTTTTCTGGGCACTGGCCCGGTGATCCCCACCTCGAACTGGTCCAAAAATTTCAGCGCCTCGTTCGAGCTCAGCGTCACGCTGACGCTGATGGATTTCGGGCGCCGCGCGCTGTCGCTGGAGATCGCGCGCGAGAACGTCATGGCGACACGCCAGGCGCTGGTTTCGGTCGAACAGGATGTGCTGCTGGCCGCAGTGCGCGCCTATGTTCAGGTGCGGCTGCAGCTGGAAATCGTGGCGCTGCGCCAGTCGAATGTGCGGCTGATCACCCAGGAACTCCGCGCCGCTCAGGACCGGTTCGAAGTGGGGGAGATCACCCGCACTGACGTCTCTATCGCCGAGGCGGCGCTGGCGGCGTCGCGCGCCAATCTGGCTGCGGCCGAGGGCGATCTGAAAGTCGCACGCGAGACCTATAAGGCCGCGACCGGCGCCTATCCGGGCAAGCTTGCGGCGCTGCCGAAAAGTCCGGGGATCGGCAATAGGATGGAAGAATCGCGCGATGTTGCGGTGCGCAGCCATCCGGCGATCCGTCAGTCGCAGCACACGGTCAAAGTGGCCGATCTGAACGTGGAACTGGCCGAAGCGGCGATGAAGCCGGTGCTGGGCCTTTCCGCCGGCCTCAGTGCCAGCCGCTCCGAAGCCGATGGTCTGACCCGCGATACCGATGTGCTGGGCGGCAGCGTTGGTCTCAATCTGAGCCAGACGATCTATGCCGGCGGTGAATATTCCGCCCGCTATCGCAAGGCGGTGGCGCAGAAAGAGGGCGCCCGCGCCGCGCTGCATCAGACCGTGGTGACGGTCGAGCAGAATATCGGCACGCTCTGGGCGATGCTTGAGGTCTATAACGCCTCGATCGAGGCCTCGCGCCAGCAGATCGCTGCGGCCCAGGCGGCCTTTGAGGGGGTGCGTGAAGAGGCGGCGCTTGGCGCCAGGACCACGCTTGACGTGCTGGATGCGGAACAGGATCTGCTCAACGCCCGCGCCTCGCGGCTTGAGGCCGAGGCCAACCGCTATTACGCAGTCTACCAGATCCTGTCGGGCATGGGTCTGCTGACCGTCGAACATCTGAATCTCGGCATCCCGACCTACGACCCCGAGGCCTATTACAACGCGGTCAAATCGGCGCCGACCACCTCGGTCCAGGGTAAGAAACTCGACCGTATCCTGAAACGCGGCAATAACTGATCCGCAGCGGATCTGCGGGCATTGCCCTGGCGGATCGCGGGAAACTTTCAGACAGGGCCGGAATGCGACAGGCATTCCGGCCCTGTCCCATTCCGGGGGGGGGCGGGATCTGCATCCCCAGGTTGCGATTTCGGCAGCTTCCTTGTCTGCGGGCCGAACTGGCGATACACTGGCGCTAAGAAAAGTCAGTGACGGGCAGGGCAGCATGTCGGAACCACTCACATCGCATGAGATCGAGGATGTTCTTTCCTCGATTCGCCGCCTTGTATCTTCCGAACTTCGGCCATCGCTGAAACCGCCGGTCAATGGCGCGGCGGTGGATAAGCTGCTGCTGACCCCGTCTTTGCGCATTGTCGGGGATCCGCCAGTGGTGAAACCCGCACCCGTCGCGCCCGCACCCGTCGCCGAGACCGCGCCAGAGGCCGCGCCTGCCGGGGGGGGGGATGAGGCGCCGATGGCAGTGCTTGGCGATGACGAGATTCAGGTCTTCTTCGGCGAGGCTGCGCCGCTTGGTCGTTCCTATCGCGGTGAAGTCTATGATGATGCGGGCCTCTCTGAAGGCGGCCCGGGCCTGCGGGTGGTGCTGGACAGCCGTCCCACCATCGCCGAACCGCTGACCGAGGCCGATGCGGGGGAAACGGCGGATAAGCCCATGCTGCTCCGGGCCGCCGTTCCGGTGGTCGACTGGAATCAGGGCGGTGAGGATTGGGCAGAAGACATGGAGGCCGGGGCGCTTGCGCCGCCGCCCCGCCAGGACCGTTCGCAAGAGCCTCTGGCACGCGCATGGGCCGACCGCGCCGAGGCGCAGATCAAAGAAGAACTGACCCGCCCGGAAATGCCTCGCCCGGCGCCGGTGCGTGTGATTCCGATGGTGGAAAGCCCCGTTGGCGGGGCCGCGCAGGATCGGATGGGCGAGCGGATTCCCCCGCAGGCAATGCCTGTCGGGGCAGAAGCCGCAGAGGCCGAGAGCGATGATTCCTGGATCGACGAGGAACTGCTTCGCGATCTGGTCACCGGGATCATCCGCGAGGAACTCGCCGGTACGCTGGGCGAACGCATCACCCGCAATGTGCGCAAGCTGGTGCGGCTTGAGGTCAACCGCGCCCTGACCGCCCGCGATTTCGAGTAAACCCCAGCCCGAGTAAACCCCAGCCAATGCCGGGACTGCCAGAGCCCCGAAACGAAAAAGCGCCCCGAAAGGGCGCTTTTGTCATTCCTGTTCCGTCGCTTTGGGCTGCGATCAGGCGGCTTCTGCCTGATCCGCTTCCAGCGCTGCACGACGCTCGGATTCCTCGCGGCTCAGCGCGACCGAGGTACGGATGCCTTTGGCGACGAATTCCATCAGCCCTTTGACCACACGCTCATTCGGGTCGATGCCGGCACAGGACAGCACTTCGCGCCCATCGCGCGAGCGGGCCCAGCGGGCGATCTGCTCGGGGCCATTACCGTATTTCTTATCATCGGCAATCGCATCATCGAGCGCCGCCAGAACCACGGCAGCAAAAAGCTTGCGAGCGCGCTGACCCTGCTCGAAATTGAAAGCCGTACTATCGATGGAATCGAGCATCACGCACATCCTTGGTCGTTTTTTGATCTTGCCGGGCCGCCTGCCGCTTGTAACGCCTTGATCACGATTCGGGCAGTCCTGTTTGGAATGGCTGTCATGCACCAGGCGCATAGGTCAGAACATTGGCCACATAATCTGGGTGTTGTGCAGGGGGGGCACCGCCGAAATATGGGTTCAGGGAGAAGATTTTCAAGCTCACCCGGATTGAATGACCGTAAAATCGGCGGCATTTCTGCTTGCCCCTGCCGGTGAAAGATGCCTCTGCCCGGATTTTCGGCAGGGGGATGCGCGGAAAATCATCGTTTCCGAAATCCTGACGACAGCCGTGATCCGGGCTCTGCGGCCCGGCCCTTGCCCGTCACTGCGTCTTCTGGCTCAGCCTTCCGGGCGCAGCCGGGCCTCTCCAGCGCTCAGATCGCCCCCCATGCGGTCAAAGCGCATATGGGCCAGCGCCTGGCCACCGGCGCTGGTGCCGATCTGGCCGGCCTCGCGCCCGTCGGGCAGGGTGATCGGCGTGCCGGGCGCGGCCTCGCCCTCGATCGCCAGCCGCACCAGACCCTTGCGCAGCTCGGTCTTGTGTTTCATCCGCGCGGTGACTTCCTGGCCGACATAGCAGCCCTTGCGGAAATCGACGCCATGCAGCCGCTCGAATCCCTGCTCGAGGATGAAGCTTTCATTCGGGCGCAACTCGTTGGGATATTCCGGGATCAGATTGGCAAGGCGGATCCTGTCCCAGTCCGGGGCGGGCAAGTCGGTGCCGGGCAAGTCTGTCTCGGGCAAGTCTGTGTCGGGCTTTGGCATCGGCGCGTCGCCGTAAAGCCGCCAGCCAAGCGCCTGATGGCGCGGATCAGGTATCGCGCCGTCGGGCGGCGCGCCGGTGCCGCGGGACAGCACCAGATCGCCGGCGCTGATCACCACCGCCGCGCGCAGCTTGTAAAGCGTCAGCAGCCGCTGCACCTGCGGCGCGAGTTCCGCGTCGATATCCAGGAAGATCAGCCCTTCGGGATCGCCCGGACGGCGCGCAAGGAAGAAGTCGGCGATATATTTGCCCTGGGGCGTCAGCAAAGCCGCCCAGACGAGGCCCGGCCCCTTTTGCAGCGGCAGCACATCATTGGTGACAAGGCCCTGCAGGAAGGGGACCGCGTCCTTGCCCTCGATCCGCAGGATCTTGCGGGGGCGCGGTGAGGGGGCGGTGTCGGTCATGGTCTGGTCCGGTCTGGTCGCTGTCATGGCAATATGGGGCAGGGCTGCCGGGCCGGGAAGGGGGTGCCTGGACATTCAGTCGCGGAATTGCAGCGCATAGAGCCGGGCATAATGGCCGCCGGCGGCAATCAGCGCGTCATGGCTACCTTCCTCGACCACGCTTCCCTGATCGAGCACCACGATATGATCGGCCTCGCGCACGGTGGCCAGGCGATGCGCGATCACCAGCGTGGTGCGCCCGGCCTGGGCGCGGGCCAGCGCGCTGGTCACTGCGCGCTCGGAGGCGGTATCCAGCGCCGAGGTCGCCTCATCCAGCAAAAGCACCGGCGCATCCGCCAGCAGAGCCCGCGCGATGGCGACGCGTTGCCGCTGCCCCCCCGACAGGGCCGAGCCGCGCGGGCCGGCCATGCTGTCGACGCCCTGCGGCAGGCGGGCAAGGAATTCGCTGACCCGCGCATCTTCCAGCGCGGCATCGAGGCGGGCATCGGTAATGCCCTCGCGGCCAAGGATCAGGTTCTCGCGCAGCGTCTCGTCAAAGAGAGCCGCCTCCTGGCTGACGGCGGCAAAGAGGCTGCGCTGACCGGCAAGGCTCATCTGTCGCGTATCGGCGCCGCCGATCAGGATGCGGCCCTGACCGGGATCGGCCAATGCGGTCAACAGATGGAAGATCGTCGATTTCCCAGCCCCCGAGGCGCCGACCAGCGCGGTCACGCGGCCCGCTTTGGCGGTGAAACTCAGCCCGCGCAGCACCGGCGTTTCCTCATAGCCGAAGCTGACATTTTCCAGCCGGATCTCGGGCGGCAGCGCATCGGGCGCGGCAAGGCTGGTGGCGGGGCGGGTGGTCTTCGGTTCGGTGTCGAACAGGCCGTAGATGCGTTCCAGCGAGGCCAGCGCGATCTGGCGCTGCCCGGCGATTTCCGAGAGTTTGCGGATCGGCTGGAAGGTCAGCGCCATGGCGGTGAAGAAGGCCATGAATTCGCCGGTGGTGCGGGTGCCCTCGACCACCTGGGTGCCGCCAAAGATCAGCACCGCGAAAAAGCCGACCCCGGTGACGATATCGACCAGAGCCGGCATGGTTGACCGCCCCAGCGTCGATTTGATCTCGGCGCGGCAGATGCGGCGGACGATGCCCGCGAAACGGCTGGTCTGATACGCCTCCATCCGGTTCAGCTTGACCTGCTGGATACCGTGGAAAATCTCGTCGAGCCTGGTGGCTCGCAGCCCGGATTCCACCCGCATCTGCCGGGTCTTGCGGCGCACATAGCGTTGCAGCGCCATCGCGGGCAGCAGCAGCAGCGGCGTGCCGATCAGCGCCACCAGCGTCCATTGCACGTCGATCATCAGTGCCACCACAAACAGCCCGATCAGCGAAACGAGGTCGCGCCCGATACCGGCAATCACCAGTTGCGTCGTGGTCTGGGCGGCGATGGTGTCACCCTGCACCCGCTCGATCAGCGAGCCTGGCGGGTTCTTCTGATAGAAATCACCGTCCAGCGTCAGCAAATGGCGCAAAAGCGCGATCTGCATCTCGGTTGCATTGGTGAAGTTGACCAGCGCCAGCAGCCAGCGCCCGAGGATCGAGGTCATGGCGCGGAAGAAGAAAAGTGCAAGGATGCCAAGGCCGACCCAGATCAGCGCCCCTTCGGAGCGCGAGGTGAAGACATCATCGAACAACGGCTCCAGCGTGGCCGATAAAAGCCCCAGCGTCGAGCCTTCCAGCGCCGAGACCAGCAGCGCGATCATCATCAGCCCAAAGCGCCGTTTCAGGAAATCGCGCCAGAAGCGGCGGAACAGCTGGTCCCGCTTTTCCGGCGCCACCGGCCCGGGCATCGGGACCTGAGCGGTCCCGGAGAAGGGCCGGGATTGCGCGAGGGGGTGCTCGGGGGGGGGCACTGGGGTGGGCAGGGGGGATTGCAAGGGGCGGCGCCTCTCTGTTGCCGTCTGCGTGATCAGTTTGCGGCATCTGTGCCGGGGGGTGTATCCGAGAGGGCGGCTTCGCTCAAGCCTCAGCCCCGGGGCCTCGGGCCCTTTGGGCTGCACAAGGCTGGTGGCTGATCGTCAGAACGCGTTATTGACCACAAAGACCAGCGACTGGAACAGCGCATAGCCCAGCCCCGCCACCCAGGCCAGCGCGATGGCCGCGCCGACAAGGCCAAGCGCGATCCAGAGCCCGTCGCGCTGCAGGATGCCCAGCCCGATCACCGAGATCGCAGCTGCGGGCGCCAGATTGGCAAAGGGCACCGGCAGCGCCAGCGCAATGGCGAGGATCAGGCAGACAAGGCCCAGCACGCGCTGCGCGCCGGGGCTGGCCAGCACTTCCAGCCGGGGATGCATCAGGGATTCGGCCCGCCGGATCCAGGGGTCGATTTTCGCGACCATGCTGGCAAAGACCGCGCGCGACATCGACCGTTTCGCGATGAAGTCCGGGAGCCAGGGGGCCTGGCCCAGCATCATCTGCGTCGCCAGAAAGATCAGCGGCAGGCCAAGCACTCCTGCAAGGCCAGGCGGCGAGGGCAGGATATTCGGAAAGGCAAAGATCAGCAGCAGCGCCCCGAAGGCACGGGCGCGCATAATGTCGAGCATATCGCCGATCGCCACCCGCTCGCGGCTCTCGTCATTGGCCAGCGCCGCGAGGATTGTGCTCAGCCCATGCGGTCTGGCGCCTGATCTGGTGCCCGGCCTGACGGATGCATCCGGATTGCCAGGCCGTGCGCCCTCGGACGGGGGCGGGGTGGCAGAGGTCTCGTTCTGGTCTTCCACGCGGGCGCAACCTTCAAAAGAAAGCCCCTGAGGCGCGCCCGGGGATGCGGGGCGCCGTAGCAGGGGGTGAGGCCCGATCTCGTCATTGCGAGGCGCCACCGCAAGGGGGAGGGCCGCGAACGGGGCCGCCATCGGCAAAACCCCGCAGGCGACTGCGGTGGTCAAACGATAAAAGCCCGCCGCCTGGCCTGCCGCCTCGTCTGTGGGCCGTGCCAAAAGACGGGCGCATCCGGCCGAGACGGTCACCAGCGGCGCCATGGTCCGGATGCCGCCGGTCAGGTGGCGTCCGGCCCCGGCTGCGGCAGTCGCAGCCGGGGCCGGGGCAGTCCTTGCGCGGTGCCGTGGCGGCTGTCCCGGGGCGCTGCCGCCGTTTTACTCTGCCGGTGCGTTTTTCGCGAGCCAGGCCTTCATCCAGGCGATCTCGCCTTCCTGGGCTGCGATGATTCCCTCGGCCAGTTTGCGCACCTCCGGGTCGGAGCCGTGTTCCAGCGCCACCCGCGCCATCTCGACCGCGCCTTCGTGATGCGGGATCATGCCGCGCAGGAAATCGACATCGGCATTGCCGGTATAGTCGATCCCCATATCGCCATGCATCTTCATGGCCGCCGCCTCGAATGCCGCCGTCGAGGCAGGGGGGGCGGTTGCCGCCGGTGCCGCGCCATGGGCGGAATGATCCATCGCGGGCATTTCCTCGGCCGCAAGCGGGGCAGCCGCCGCAAACAGCAGCGCGGCAAGGATGGGGGCTTTGAACATCTGGCTTTCTCCTTCGTTCTGACCCTGGCCTCATGCAGCCTTCCGGCTGGGGGAAGGCAAGTCACGCTCGGGTGAGGCCGTCCCGCGCCCGAGATGCCATTTTTCCGGGCAGCCCCCCCGGAAATCGCGCAATGTGCAGCGAAGGCCGGTTCATTGTGCGACCGGGAGAGGTTCAAACCACCGGGTCTGACCGTTATCTTGCAGCCATAACGTAGTAACGGATTGATTCATGTCCCGCCCCGAGTCCGTCTCTGACAAAGGTTCCCGCGCCGCTCTCCGCCGGCCGCTGATCGGGGTGATTGCCAATTCGCACCATGTTGACGGCCGCTATGAGGTGCATGGCAGCGGCGTGATCAATACCGAGGCGCTGGCTCAGGTCTCGGGCGTGTTGCCGCTGATCGTGCCGACCGATCCGCGCCTCGTGCGGCTGGAGGATCTGCTTGATCAATGTGACGGCTTCCTGCTGACCGGCGGGCGGCCCAATGTGCATCCTTCGGAATATGGCGAGGACGAAACCCCGGCCCATGGCGATTTCGACCGCTCGCGCGATGCGATCACGCTGCCGCTGATCCGCGCCTGTGTTGAGCGCGGCCAGCCGGTCTTCGGCATTTGCCGCGGCTTTCAGGAGGTCAATGTCGCGATGGGTGGCAGCCTTTACCCCGAGATCCGCGACCTGCCCGGGCGGATGAACCACCGCATGCCGCCCGAAGGCACGATGGAAGAGAAATTCGCCCTGCGCCATCCGGTCAAATTCACCGAAGGCGGCGTGTTCCACCGGCTGATGGGGGCCTCTGCGGTGATGACCAATTCGCTGCATGGCCAGGGCATCAACCGCCCCGGCAAGCGCATCGTGATCGACGGCACCGCGCCCGACGGCACCCCCGAGGCGATTTATGTCGAGGGTGCGCCGGGCTTCACGCTGTCGGTGCAATGGCATCCGGAATGGCATGCCGGCGAGGATCCGGTCTCGCGCCCTCTGTTCGAGGCCTTCGGCCGCGCCGCCCGCGCCTGGGTCGATGGCGGCCGTCCGCTGACCGCCTGATCCCCCGATACCGGCTTTCCCGCAGGCCCTTCCCCCGTTAAGTTAGCGCAAACGTCCGGCATGGCCCGGGCGCAGGCCGGGAGGAAAGATGAAGCGCTCGCGTATCAATGAGATCATGGCGGCGGCGGATGAGATGATCCGCCATTACGGGTTCACCCTGCCACCTTTCGCCCGGTGGAGCCCCGGGGAATTCCGGGCGCGGCGCGACAGTGCCTCGCGCATCGTTTCGGGGCGCTGCGGCTGGGATATCACCGATTACGGCGAGGGGCGGTTTGACGAGCTGGGCCTCTTCCTCTTCACGCTGAGAAATGGCGAGCTGGCCGATCTGCAGCGCGGCGGCGGCATGTGCTATGCGGAAAAGCTGCTGATCTCGCGCCAGGATCAGATCTCGCCGATGCATACCCATGTCATCAAGGCCGAAGACATCATCAATCGCGGCGGTGCGACGCTGGTGGTCGAACTGTTCGGCAGCGATGACAAAGGCGCATTCGCTGCGGATCGTGGCGGGCTGGTGCGCTGCGACGGGGTCGACCGGCCCTATGCCCCGGGCGACAGGCTGCGGCTGGCGCCGGGCGAGTCGGTGACGCTGATGCCGGGCGACTGGCATGCTTTCTGGGGCGAGGGCGGCGATGTGCTGATCGGCGAGGTTTCGACCGTGAATGACGATCTCACCGACAATATCTTCCGCGAGCCGATCGGGCGCTTTGCTGCGATCGAGGAGGATGTGGCGCCGACCCATCTTCTGGTCAGCGATTACGAGACCTGGCTCGCCTGACCCCGCCTGGCGCTTGATACGCAAAAAGGCCGCCTTGGGGGCGGCCTTTTCAGTTCTTTCGCCAGTCTTAATTGGCCAGTCTTAATTGGCGGGGCAATCGGCACCGGTGCAGGCCGGCGCTGCACCGGCGGGTGCTGTTGCGGCGGGTGCTGCAACGGCGGGGGCCGCCGGCGTTGCAGCCGGCTGCGCGGCTGCCGGGGCGGCAGGCGCTGCGGGTGCGGTCACGGTGAAACTGTCTGCCGGCGCGGTGGTCGATGCCGAGGGGGCAACCACGGCCGGAGCAACAGCCGCAGGCGTCGCGGCGTCAGGTGCTGCGGCAGCCGGGGTGCCAGTGGGGGCACCGGGGATTGCCGGGCCGATCATCGGCGGCACCGCCGGGGTCGCAGCCGGTGCGGCGGCTTTCCTGGCTGCGGCCTTTTTCGGCGCGACCGGTTTCGGAATGTTCAGACCGGTCGGCATCTGACCGCTGGCGGTCAGGGTGATCACCCGCTCGCCGCCTTTGACGCGCTCAAAAAGGTCCATCACGTCCTGGTTGATCATCCGGAAACAGCCCGACGAGGCGTTGCTGCCAATCGACTTCCATTCCGGAGTGCCATGGATGCGGTAACCATAGTCGCGACCGCCCGAGGTCAGGTAGATCGCGCGCGAGCCCAGCGGGTTGCTGGGGCCGCCCGGCTGGCCATTGCGCCATTTCTCAAGCGAGGGCTTGCGGGCGATCATCTCGGCGGGTGGCGTCCAGGTCGGCCATTGCCGTTTGTTCGCGACGATGGATTCGCCCGACCAGCCAAAGCCGTCAGCGCCGACCGCGATGCCGTAGCGCAGCGCCTTGTTCTTGCCCAGCACATAGTAAAGGAAGCGTGGCGTCGGGTCGATCACGATGGTGCCGGGGGCGAGGTCGCTCGGGTAATCGACCACCTGGCGGCGATAGGCCTCGGGGATCTGATCGACCGGCAGGCCGGGAACGGTAAAGGCCCCGTCAGCGCGCGCGGCATAGATCGTGGGATCGGTGACGATCTTGGGTTGTTCAATCAGCTGGGCTGCGGGCTGGTCCTTGCCCGTGGTGGTGGTCATCGTATCGACACAGGCCGACAGCAGCATTGCCGCAAGAAGAACCGCCCTGGCGGGGCTGGTCGCGATACCGCGCAGCGGGGCGACGAAACCGGTCATTCGCATCTGGATCTCGCATCAAATTTTCGTATGGAAATCATCGTCCGGTCCCGAAAGGGCGCCGACGTTTCCCCTCGCTTTTCAGTGGGCGAGCCTAGCCCCGAGGTCAAGTCCCGTGATGATCGGGACACTCTGATGTGAACACAGGATCGTGAGAATCCGCCCGCTTTACAGGCAAATTCCTCCTGTGGGTGTATCTCATCCGGAAACAGCGCCCCGGACGGCGCGGTCGGGGCCTCAGGTGACGCGGCCGCGAATCCGGAATTCCGGACGGTCCCAGAGCCGGTCCTGCATGATCCGGGCCAGGATTTCGATGGCGCGGGCCACGTCATCGCGGTCGATATAAAGCGGCGTGAAGCCGAATCGCAGGATATCGGGGGCGCGGAAATCACCGATCACGCCCGCCGAGATCAGCGCCTGCATGATGGCATAGCCCTCGGCATGGCGGAAACTGACCTGGCTGCTGCGCATCGCGTGATCGCGCGGCGTGGCAAGGATCAGATCGGGGCAGGCCGCCTCGACACCCGCGATGAACTGGTCCTGCAATTCCAGCGAGACGCGGCGCAGGTCCTGGAGATCGACGCCTTCCCAGACATCGAGTGCCGCATCCAGCGCAGCCAGCTGCAGGATCGGCGGCGTGCCGACCCGCATCCGCTCCACCCCGCGGCCGGGGCGGTAATCGGGGTCAAAGGCAAAGGGTGATTCGTGGCCGAGCCAGCCGGACAGGGCCGGGCGGGCGCGCTCCTGATGGCGGGGGGCTACATAGATGAAGGCCGGGCCGCCCGGGCCGGAATTGAGATATTTATAGGTGCAGCCGACCGCGAAATCGGCGCCGTCGCGCGCCAGTTCCACCGGGAAGGCGCCGGCGGAATGCGCCAGATCCCAGACCAGAACCGCGCCTTTCGCATGGGCGATCCGGGCAAGCCCGGCCATGTCATGGCGCCGCCCGGTGCGGTAATCGGTCTCGGTGATCATCACCACCGCGATGGTCTCGTCGATGGCATCGGCCACCTCTTCGGGCGCCACGGTTTTCAGGCTGTATTCGGGGCCAAGCATCCCGGTCAGCCCCTGGGCTATATAGAGATCCGAGGGGAAATTGCCGGTATCCGAGAGGATCACCCGCCGGCCCGGCACCAGATCAAGCCCCGCCGCCAGCGCCTGCCAGACCTTGATGGAAAGCGTGTCGCCCATCACGACCGAGCCCGTCTCGGCCCCGATCAGCCGCGCCACCCGGTCGCCGACGCGCGAGGGCATCTCCATCCACCCTGCCTCATTCCAGGCGCGGATCAGCATCTGGCCCCATTCGGCGATAACCGTCTGAGCCACCCGCGCCGCCACTGCCCTTGGCAGCGGCCCCAGCGAATTGCCGTCCAGGTAGACCACCCCCTCGGGAAGGTCGAACATGGCTTTCGTGGCTGTGAAATCGGTTGGCATGAACGGCTCCTTCGATCCCGGTGATCCGGTGTCGCATGCCGCCGGCGAATATGCCAGTCTGCCCTCGGGCCAGTGTGCGGGCCAGTGTGCTGGTCGGGGCGCGGGCCGGGGTGGGCGCGGTGTGGCGCATCGTTAGCGCTATCTGCCGGACCCGCCCGAACGGGTGGGGCGTTTTTCCCACCAAAAGCGTCGTAAAGCGCTTGCACTTTCCGCCGGGTAAGGGAAAGGTCCGCCGAAGATTACGCCTTCGTGATCCTGCGCCAAAACGTAGCGTAACAAAACTTCAACCCGAAAGTAGGGATTGTAATTTTGTTGCCCAATGTTATTGGGGCGCGCCTGCTCAGAAGAAGGGGGAGAACGCACTTTGAAGATTGGTGCCTTGAAAGAGATCTTCGCGGGGGAAAACCGGGTCGCGATGACTCCGGATTCCGCGTTGCAGCTGCAAAAGCTGGGCCATAGCTGTCTGATCGAGACCGGAGCCGGCGCGAATGCGGGCTTCACCGATGAGGCCTATAAAGCCGCCGGCGTCACCGTTCTGAGCTCGGCCAGCGCCGTGGCGGAACTGGCTGATGTGGTAGTGAAGGTTCGCGGGCCCGAGCCGCAGGAGCTTGATCTCCTGCATGAGGGCGAGACGCTGATCTCGTTCTTCTGGCCGGCGCAGAATCCTGAACTGCTGGAACAGGCAAAGGCGAAGGGCGTCACTGCTGTCGCGATGGATATGGTCCCCCGGATCAGCCGCGCGCAGAAGATGGATGCGCTGTCTTCGATGGCCAATATTGCCGGCTACCGCGCGGTGATCGAGGCGGCGAACAACTTCCCGCGCTTTTTCACCGGTCAGGTGACGGCAGCGGGCAAAGTGCCTCCGGCCAAAGTGCTGGTGGTGGGGGCTGGCGTGGCGGGTCTGGCGGCGATTGGCGCGAGCGTGTCGCTGGGCGCGATCACCTATGCGTTCGACGTGCGACCCGAAGTGGCCGAACAGATCAATTCGATGGGGGCGGAATTCGTCTACCTCGATTTCTCGGAAACGCAGACCGATGGCGCGGCGACCGGTGGCTATGCGGCCCCGTCCTCGCCCGAATTCCGCGAAGCGCAGCTGAAGAAATTCCGCGAACTGGCGCCGGAGATTGACATTGTCATCACCACCGCGCTGATCCCGGGCCGGCCGGCGCCGAAGCTCTGGACCGAGGATATGGTCGGGCTGATGAAGCGCGGCTCGGTCATCGTCGATCTCGCCGCCGAGCGGGGCGGCAATTGCGACCTGACGGTCCCGGACCAGAAGATCGTGACCGCCAATGGCGTGACCATCGTGGGCTATACCGACTTCCCCAGCCGGATGGCGACCCAGGCATCGAACCTTTATTCGAACAATATCCGCCACATGCTGGCCGATCTTACGCCGGGCAAGGACGGTGTCATCAACCATAATATGGAAGATGACGTGATCCGCGGCGCGACCGTGGCCAAGGCGGGCGAGGTCACATATCCGCCGCCGGCCCCGAAGATCGCGGCGATTGCGGTGCAAAAGCCGAAAGAGGCCGCCAAAGAGCTGACGCCGGAAGAAAAACGCGCGGCGGAAGTGGCGGCGTTCAAAGCGCAAACCCGCAACCAGTTCACTTTGCTGGCGGTGGGCGGTGGCCTTTTGCTGCTGGCGGGGCTTTTCGCGCCGGCAAGCTTCATGTCGCATTTCATCGTCTTCGTGCTGTCGTGTTTCATCGGCTTTCAGGTGATCTGGAATGTGGCGCATTCGCTGCATACGCCCCTGATGGCGATCACCAATGCGATCTCGTCGATCATCATTCTTGGCGCGCTGTTGCAGATCGGCTCGGGCAACTGGCTGGTGATCGTGCTGGCGGCATTGTCGGTGCTGATGGCCGGGGTGAATATCTTCGGCGGTTTCCTCGTCACAAGGCGCATGCTCGCCATGTTCCAGAAGTCGTAAGGGAGGGGGAACAGAATGTCTCTTGGTTTCACCACCGCCGCCTATGTCGTCGCGGCTGTTCTTTTCATCCTCTCGCTCGGGGGCCTGTCGAACCAGGAAAGCGCCAAACGCGCGGTCTGGTATGGGATCACCGGCATGGCGCTGGCGGTTGTCGCCACGCTGGTCGGGCCCGGTGCGGGCCTTTGGTGGCTGTCGGCTCTGCTGATCGCTGCAGGCGGTGCGGCGGGCTATGTGGTCGCACAGCGCGTCCAGATGACTGAAATGCCGCAGCTTGTTGCGGCAATGCACTCGCTGGTGGGTCTGGCAGCCGTGTTCATCGGCTTTAACACCCATATCGAGGTTGCCTCGCTGGGCGAGCTGGCAGGCATGCTTGCAGACCCCGAGAAGCTGATGGGGCTGGCCTTCGGTGCCAATCCGGAAGTCCTGAAAACGCTTGAAGGCATGGCCAATGGCGAGGTCTCGGGCTTTATGGCGACGCTGCTGAAGAAAGACCTGACCGAGATCGCGATCCTCAGGGTCGAGACTTTCCTTGGCGTCTTCATCGGGGCGGTGACCTTCACCGGTTCGGTCATTGCTTTCGGCAAGCTTTCGGGCAAGGTCGATGGCAAGGCGAAGAAGCTGCCGGGCGGCCATATGCTGAACGCAGGCGCTGCGGTGATTTCGGTGATCATGCTGGCAGTCTATCTGCAGACCGGTGCAGCCTGGCCGCTGGTTGTGATGACGGTGGCGGCTTTGTTCATCGGCTATCACCTGATCATGGGGATCGGCGGCGCGGATATGCCTGTCGTGGTCTCGATGCTGAACAGCTATTCCGGCTGGGCGGCGGCGGCGATCGGCTTCTCGCTGTCGAATGACCTCCTGATCGTGGTCGGCGCGCTGGTCGGCTCTTCGGGGGCGATCCTCAGCTACATCATGTGCAAGGCGATGAACCGGTCATTTGTCTCGGTGATCCTGGGCGGATTTGGTGGCACCACCGGCCCCGCGATGGAGATCTCGGGCGAGCAGGTGGCGATTGATGCCGATGGTGTGGCCTCCGCGCTGAATGATGCGGATTCGGTGATCATCGTGCCGGGTTACGGCATGGCGGTGGCCCAGGCGCAGCAATCGGTGTCGGAACTGACCCGGAAACTGCGGGCCAAGGGCAAGAATGTGCGCTTCGCCATTCACCCGGTTGCGGGTCGTCTGCCAGGCCATATGAACGTGCTGCTCGCGGAGGCGAAGGTGCCTTATGATATCGTTCTGGAAATGGACGAGATCAATGAGGACTTCCCCGAGACGGATGTGGTGATCATCATCGGCTCGAATGACATCGTGAATCCGGCGGCGCAGGAGGATCCGAATTCGCCCATCGCCGGGATGCCGGTGCTGGAGGTCTGGAAGGCGCGGCAGGTGTTCGTCTCAAAACGCGGCCAGGGCACCGGCTATTCCGGGATCGAGAACCCGCTGTTCTACAAAGACAATACGCGGATGTTCTATGGTGACGCGAAGAAGTCGATTGATCAGCTGCTGCCGATGATCGAGTGATCTGACGCTTGTGATGCAAATGGAAAGGGCCGCCCATTCGGGCGGCCCTTTCCATTTGCGGTGGCGGGGGCTCTGCCCCCCATGCCGCCGGTTCCTCGAACCGGTGGCGGAAACGTCGGCAAACCCCGGGATATTTAGAGACAGATGAAATCAGAGAGCGGCGTGGAGAATGGATTCCAGGGTTTCTGCGGCGAGTGCGACCGGGTTGCCCTTCATGGAACTGGAGGCGGCGGAGGCTGCGGCGATGTCGGGGATCTGGCTTTGCGTCAGGCCGAAGGTGCTGAGGCGGGGAAGACCGGTCTGATGCGCCCAGGAGCCGAGGGCTTCGGGGGTATCTTCGGGCGGGCAGCCGAGAGCTGGGGCGAGGGCTTTGAAGACCTCGGTGAGACGCGGGGCGTATTTCGTATCGGCGCAGGCCTCGGTATTGGCGCGCAGTGTGGGGCCGAGGAGGGCGCCGCAGATCGCGCCATGGGGCGCGTTGAACCGGCCGCCGATCACGCCGGCAAGGCCATGCACCGCGCCGAGGCCGCCATTTGCCAGCGCGAGGCCGCCGGTCAGGCTGATATGGGCCATGATATCGCGCGCTTGCGGGTCTTCCTCTTGCATCAGCCGCATCAGGGCCGGTAGGCCGGGGACCAGTGCCGGGCGGGTGATGGCATCGGTGTAAGGGGTGGCTTTTGATGAGAGGAAGGGTTCGATCACCTGGGTGATGGCGTCGAGGCCCGAGGCGAGGGTGACGCGTTGCGGGCAGTGATCGGTGAGCGCCGGGTCGATGATCACCAGCCGCGCCAGCATCAAAGGGTCGCGCAACGACACTTTGCGGCCATGGTCGGGAATGCCGATCACCGCGTTTTTGGTGACTTCGGCGCCGGTTCCGGCAGTGGTGGGGATCGCGATGAATGGGAGTGGCGCGGCCCTCAGCGGCAAGCCGCGCCCGACCACTTCAAGATGGTCCATCGGTTCCCCGGGCGCGGGGATCAGCGCCGCCAGCGCCTTGCCGAAATCGAGCGCCGCGCCGCCACCGATGGCCGCGACCCAGTCGGGCCGGTGGGCGCGGGCCTCGGGCAGGGCGGCGGTCAGGTCAGACAGGAGCGGCTCTGTGGCGATGGGCAGCGCCAGCAGCGCGCAATCTGCAAGCGCGTCCAGTGCCCAGGCCGCCCGGGCGGGACTGGCGCCGTGGATGATCAGCCCGCGACGGCCAAAGCCGCGCATCAGCTCTGGCGCTGCCTTTGCCTCGCCCCGGCCAAAGAGGATGCGGGCGGGGGCTTCGATCCGGTATTGCATGGAGGCCTCGGAATTGCTTCAGAATTGCATTGTGGCGGCGACGGCCCGCTGCCAGCGCGTATATTTCTCATCGCGCAGCATCCCGGGCATTTGCGGCAGGAAGCTGCGATCCAGCGCCCAGGAGCGGGCGAAGTCCTCTGGCCCTCCACTGATCCCGGCTTGCATGCCGGCTAGGAAGGCCGCGCCGAGCGCCGTCGTTTCGGTCACGACCGGCCGGTCCACCCGCTGTCCGATCATATCAGCAAGGAATTGCATCACCCGGTCCGACACCGTCACACCGCCATCGGCGCGCAGGATGCCGGTCTTTTCCGCACCCCAATCGGCCTGCATGGCGCCGATCAGGTCGCGGGTCTGGTAGCCGATGCTCTCAAGCGCCGCGCGGGTAAGCTCTGCGGGGCCGGTATTGCGGGTCAGGCCAAAGATGGCGCCCCGGCTTTCGGGATGCCAGTAAGGCGCGCCGATGCCGGTAAAAGCGGGGACGAGGATGACGTCCTGGCCCGGATCCGCGCGGGCGGCCAGCACCTCGGCCTCGCCGGCCTCGCGGATGATCCTGAGCCCGACGCGCAGCCATTGCACCACGGCGCCTGCGATGAAGACCGAGCCCTCCAGCGCGTAATGGATGCGTCCGTTCAGCCGGCTGGCCACCGTGGTCAGCAGCCGGTTTTGCGATGGGATGAAGGTTTCACCGGTATTCAGCAGCGCGAAGCAGCCGGTGCCATAGGTGGCTTTCAGCATGCCGGGGTGGAAACAGGCCTGGCCCATCGCCGCCGCCTGCTGATCGCCTGCCACGCCGAGGATCGGGATCTCGCGCCCGAAAAGATCGGCGCGGGTCCGGCCGTAATCCGCAGCGCAGTCGCGCACCTCGGGGAGGAGCTGCGCAGGGATATCGAACAGCGCGCAGAGATCCGGATCCCAGCGGTTTTCCCGGATGTTGAACAGCATGGTGCGGGCGGCATTGGTGGCGTCGGTGGCATGGATGCGCCCGCCGGTCAGGTTCCAGATCAGCCAGCTGTCGACGGTGCCGAAGGCCAGCTCACCCCGCTTTGCCCGTGCGCGCGCGCCGGGGATAGTATCGAGCAGATATGCCAGCTTGGTTGCCGAGAAATAAGGGTCAAGCAGCAGCCCGGTCCGGGCGGAGATCATCGGCTCATGCCCGGCCTCGCGCAAAGCCTCGCATTGGCTGGCGGTACGGCGGTCCTGCCAGACGATGGCGTTGTGCAGCGGCTGGCCGGTGGCGCGGTCCCATAAAAGGGTGGTCTCGCGCTGATTGGTGATGCCTATGGCGGCGATGTCCCCCGCGCCGATCCCGGCTTTTTCGATCGCCGCCCGCGACGTGGCCGCGACCGAGGCCCAGAGATCGGCGGGATCATGTTCGACGAGGCCCGGCGCGGGGAAGATCTGCGGGAATTCTTCCTGCGCGCTGGCGATGGGGCGCAGGATTCCCTCAACCTGGCCCCCGCCAGGCTGGCCCGCCTCAAACAGAATCGCGCGCGACGAGGTGGTGCCCTGGTCGATGGCGAGAATGCAGGTCATGGATCATCCCTCCCGATGCGGGCGCGGCGCTTTTTGCGGGCCGGTTTCACCAGCCTCTGCCGCAGTCACTGCTGTAGTCTCTGCCGCAAGGGCGCCGGCGGCAAGCGGCATCAGTACAGGCAGTCGGGTTCCGGATCCGGCTCGCACCAGATCTCCTGGCGCGGGAAGCGGATGGTGTGATCGGGGAATTCGGCGGCGAAACCCCATTCGAATAGCACCAGCCGCCCTTGCCGTAGACGCTGTGCAGCGCCTCGCAGGATTTCCCGAGCGTGAGCGTCTCGCGGGTGGGGGGCGACTTCTGTCTCTGCCCCCCAGACCCAGCACGCGCGAGACCGGATTGACCGATTTCAGCACATAGCCATTGGCGTTGCAGCTGATCGCCCAGGCATGGTTGTCGCCGATATAGGTGTAGTCCCGGGTCAGGACCGGTGCTGCCAGCAAAGGAAACGGGGGAGGGCGGAGATGCCGCAGAGGGATCCCTTTCCAGGGGCCTGGCCAGATCAGGCGGTGGCGCAGGCAAAGGTGAAAGCGGGTTCGAAATACTGCATCAGCGCGGCGTCGAGATCGGACATGCCGACCGGCAGACCCAGATCCACGAGGCTGGTGACGCCGTGATCCTGGATACCGCAGGGTACGATGCCGGTGAAATGCGACAGGTCCGGCTCGACATTGATCGAGATGCCGTGAAAGCTGACGCCGCGCCGGATCTTGATGCCGATGGCCGCGATCTTGTCTTCGGCGGGGCTGCCATCCGGGGCTGCCGGTCGGTCGGGACGCACCACCCAGACCCCGACGCGGCCCGGGCGGATCTCGCCTTTGACGCCGAATTCGGCCAGGGTGTCGATCACCCAGCGTTCCAGCGCGCGCACGAAGCAGCGCACGTCATTTCCTTTGGGGCCGCCGCGTTTCTTCAGGTCGAGCATGGTATAGATCACCCGCTGGCCCGGCCCGTGATAGGTATATTGCCCGCCGCGCCCGGCGGCATAGACCGGGAATCGGTCAGGCTGCACCAGATCCACCGCTTTTGCCGAAGTTCCGGCCGTGTAAAGCGGCGGATGTTCCAGCAGCCAGACCGCCTCATCCGCCTCGCCGGTGGCAATGGCGGCGGCACGCGCCTCCATCTTCGCGAGGGTCTCGGAGTAGGGGGCGAGGCCCGGAATATGGGTCCATTCGGTCACGATGCGGGTCTTTCGTTTATCGACGCGAGGTCTGGGCAGATCGGGGCGCCGCGCCGTTTGTGCCATGAAGTCTCTCGTCCAGGCAACCGCTTCAGCCCGGACATAAGCGTCAGATAACCCTCCGGAACAGAACGACAAGTCCGGTGGCGCAGAAACCTCGTGCGGGCGATGGAGAAAGTTGAAATTACCCCTTTCCTTCGCGCGCGAGTAAAGCTACATACCCGCCACCTGATCTGACAAGTGCGGATGTGGCGGAATTGGTAGACGCGCAGCGTTGAGGTCGCTGTTCCTTAACCGGAGTGAAAGTTCGAGTCTTTTCATCCGCACCAATCGGTTCAGGCAAACCCCGGTTCTTCCGGGGTTTTTGCTTTTTCGGGGGTGGCAGCCCCGCAATTGGCGCCCCGGATGTTCTTCTGCTGGTTCGCCCCTTTGGATGAAGGCGGTCCTCCTGGACCCTTTCAGGCGGGCGGCCCCACCCCGCTGACAGATACAGAAAACCAGGTTTCGCTGCCGGTTCCGGGAGACCGGACAGTGGGCCGGGCCTGGCGCGCAGAGCCTGAAGCGGCTGACGTCGGGCGCCGTCAGGCTGCGCGCTGGAACCGGCGCGGTTCAGCAACATCGGGCCCCTTGATCCTCGGCTTTTGGTGCGTTTTCCGGGGGCGTGGGCCTTCGACCTGGAAAGCGGGCAACATGGAAAAGGCCCGGGCGCCTCAGCCGCCCGGCCGGGTCCTCATCCCGCAAATCTGTCGAGCCATTGGCTTAGTCCCGCATCCGGCCGGCATCATCCCAGACCGGGGCGAGATGGACGCGGGCAGGGCGGCGTTCGCCGAGGATTTCCACCTCCAGCGCGAGGCCGTCTTCGACGCGATCCGCCGGGATGAAGCCCATGGCCAGCGATTTGCCCGTCCAGTGGCTGAACCCGCCCGAGGTGCACCAGCCGACGACTTTTCCGTCAAGCCAGACCGGCTCCCATGCCACGACATCGGCATCAGACACGTCGACCTCCATGGTGACGAGGCGGCGCGACGGGCCGGTTTCGCGTTCTTTCAGCGCGGCGGCCTTGCCGATCCAGTCGACGGGTTTGGTCCAGGCGATGAAGCGGTCCAGCCCGGTCTCGGCCGGGGTGTAATCGGGCGAGAACTCGCGCCCCCAGGAGCCGAACCATTTGTCGAGCCTCAGGCTCATCATCGCGCGCATCCCGAAGGGGGTGATGCCGAGATCGGCGCCGGCCTTCATCAGCACCTCCCAGAGGTGGCGCACCGACATCTGGTCGCAGAAAATCTCATAGCCGAGGTCAGCCGTGTAGCTGACGCGCTGCACGAGGCAATTCGCCATGCCGACGGTCATCGGCTTCACATCCATGAATTTGAACGCCTGCGCCGAGACATCCGAGCGGGTGACGCGGGCGAGCAGTTTGCGCGCATTCGGGCCGGCAATGGTGAAGCCCGACCGTGTATCCGAGATATTCTCGACCGTGACGCCCGCTTCGGCGTGATCCTGGAACCAGCGGCTGTGCCAGCCTTGCGCACCGTAGCTGGCGGTCAGCTGGAATTCGGTCCCGGAAAGGCACGACACGGTGAAATCGCCGATGATCTTGCCCGATTCCGCCAGCATTGGCGTCAGCGAGATGCGGCCGGGTTTCGGGATGCGACCCGCCATGATGCGGTCAAGCCAGGCGCGCGCGCCCGGGCCTTTCACCAGGTATTTGCCAAAATTCTGCAACTCATTGATGCCAACGCCCTCGCGCAGGCCTTTGACCTCGCCCGCGGTGGCCTCCCAGGCGTTGGAGCGCTTGAACGTTGGCGTCTCCAGCCGCGGCTCGCCGGGCAGGGCAAAGTAATTGACGACCTCAAGCCCGTATTGCTGGCCCCAGACCGCGCCCATCTTGTCGAAAATGTCGTACATCGGCGTGGTGCGGAAGGGGCGGGCGGCAGGGCGCTCCTCGTTCGGGTAAGAGACGTTGAAGCGCATCTGGTAGTTTTCAATGACCTTCGGCACCGTATAGCCAGGGCTGGTCCAGGTGCCGAAACGCGCCACATCAAAGCCGCGCGGGTCGCGTTCGACCTCGCCTTCGATCATCCATTGCGCCAGCGCGAGGCCCATGCCGCCGCCCTGGCTGAACCCGGCCATCACCGCGCAGGCGGACCAGTAGTTTTTCAGCCCCGGCACCGGGCCGATCAGCGGGTTGCCATCGGGGGCAAAGGTAAACGGCCCATGGATCACGCGTTTCACGCCCGAGCGTTCCAGCACCGGGAAGCGGCGATAGGCGAAGGCGACGGAATCCTCGATCTTGTCGAAATTCTCGTTCAGAAGCTCATGGCCGAATGTCCAGGGGGTGCCATCGACCGCCCAGGGCTCGCAGGGCTTTTCATAGAAGCCGATGCAGAGGCCGCGACCCTCCTGGCGCAGATAGCTCTCACCGCCCGGGTCCATCACATGCGGGAATTCGCGGCCCTGGGCGAGGATATCCATGATTTCGGGGATGTCCTCGGTCACCAGATATTGATGCGCCATCGGCAAAAGCGGCAGGTAGACCCCGGCCATCGCGCCGATCTCGCGCGCCCAGAGGCCGCCCGCGTTCACCAGATGTTCGCAGGTGACGGTGCCTTTCCCGGTCACCACTTCCCAGCCGTCTTTGGTCGGGTTCGTCTCCAGCACGCGGTTGTGCAGGACGATCTCGGCGCCCGCCATCCGTGCGGCTTTGGCATAGGCATGGGTGGTGCCGGAAGGGTCAAGGTGACCATCCAGCGGGTCGTAAAGTCCGCCGATGATCCCGTCGAGATTGACCATGCCATCGGTCATTTTCGAGATCTCGGCGGGGGAGAGGATCTCGGTATCGAGCCCCATATAGCGGTGTTTCGCGCGCTCGGCCTTCAGCTGTTCAAACCGCGCCGGGTTGTCGGCCAGGGTCACGCCGCCGACATGGTGCAGCCCGCAGGACATGCCGGTGATCGCCTCCAGCTCTTTGTAAAGCCGGATCGTATAGCCCTGCAGCGCCGCCATATTTGTGTCGCCGTTCATCGTGTGGAACCCGCCCGCCGCATGCCAGGTCGAGCCAGAGGTCAGATCGGACCGCTCGATCAGCATCACATCCGACCAGCCGAGTTTCGTCAGGTGGTAAAGCACCGAACAGCCGACGACGCCGCCACCGATCACCACCACGCGGGCATGGGATTTCATCGCTCAACTCCGGTGCAATGCTGGGACATGGGCCGAGAGTGGCGGCAGAACGGTGAAATCTCAGGTCAGGTGGCGACAGGATATGTCGCTTTTGTCAGATCAACCGCTTTGGCCTGGCCGGTATCTGCCGGTGTTGTTAAGAATGGTTAATTTTATGGCTGCGAGCATTTCGGAAAAAATGGTCATTCCATGCGCAATATCCCCGGAGGCGGAGCGCTTCTGGCGCTGAGTGTCACCGCGCTGGTGCCTCAGGTTGCGCTGGCACAGGCCGTCTGTTCTTCCCCATGACGGTGCCGGACTGGCATTGGCGCCGGATCGCCCCGGCCTGTCGAAAGGTGCTGTCAGCCCGGGGGAAGGGGGCAGCCTCGCGGGCGGCTGCAAGACCTGCTCAAAGCGCAAGGCCTGCGGCGACAGCTGCATATCCCCTTCGAAATTCTGCCTTAAAGGGCCGGGCTGCGCCTGGGACGGATGAGGTCACGGGGCGTATTGCCGGGGCTGTCACAAACAAAAAGGCCCCGGGGTTCTGATCCGGGGCCTTTTGCATTTTCAGAAGGGTTTACTTTTCGGGGATCAGCCCGCGTGGCGCGAAGCGCAGCACGAGGAGCAGGATAACCCCCAGGGTGAAGAGCCGCATATGCGCCGCCGATTCCGCCAGCTGCGATTTCAGCGCGCCTTCGGGCAGGCCGGCGGTCAGAAAGGACATCATCTGCGGCCCGAGGAACTCTACCGCGAGATAGAGCCAGCCGATCAGGATACCGCCGAGAATGGCGCCTTTGTTGTTTCCCGACCCGCCGACGATCACCATCACCCAGATCAGGAAGGTAAAGCGCAAAGGCGCATAGCTTGACGGCGTAAGCTGCCCATCGAGCGAGGTCATCATCGCGCCCGCCAGCCCCACCACCGCCGAGCCGATGATGAAGATCTGGAGATGCCGGTATTTGACATTCTTGCCCATCGCGGCGGCCGAGATTTCATTGTCGCGGATGGCGCGGGTCATGCGGCCCCAGGGGCTGTTCAGCGCGCGCTCACAAAGCCACAAAAGCGCCAGCAGCACGATGGTAAAGAGACCCGCATAAAGCAGTTTGACCGCGATGGCCGAGGAAGACACCGGATCGGCATTCACCATCCCGATCCAGTCGGTGAAATCGGGGCTGCGCTGCAGCTCCAGCTCGTAAGGAACGGGCCAGGGGCGGGGCAGGTCGATCAGGTTCTTGACGCCGCGGTCCAGCCAGTCCTCATTGCGCATGACCGCGACGATGATCTCGCCGATCCCCAGCGTCGCAATCGCAAGGTAATCCTCGCGCAGGCCAAGCGCCACTTTGCCGATCACCCAGGCCACGGCACCAGCCAGCAATGCGCCCACCGGCCAGGCCCAGAGCGAATTCAGCCCGAGCCCGCCGATATGGCCGGCTTTGGAGGAATCGTTGGCCTCGACCGCCATCACCGCCGGGTCAAGCAGCGCGCGGTAGATGAAAAAGCAGATCAGCAGGAAGGCGATGGTCGCCAGCGTCCGCGTGCTGCCTTTGGGCAGCTTTTTTTGCATCCAGACCGCCAGCGCGATGGCAATGGCGCCAAAGACCAGCGCGCCGATGATCCCGGGCGTGCCGGCCTCCCACGCGCCGGCGACGGACTTGCCGGAAACCAGCACCACCGCGAGGCCGCCAAGTGCCACGAAACCGACGATGCCGGCCGAAAACAGCCCAGCCCAGCCCCATTGGATATTCACCCCGATCGCCATCACCGCCGATATCAGCGCGAGGTTCAGGATATTCAGCGCGAGGTTCCAGCTTTGGAAGAACCCGGTCAGCACGAACAAAAGCGCCACGCCGGCGAAGAGAAGGGTGTTGCGCATCTTACTTGCTCCCCATGATGCCATTGGGCTTCACGAGAAGCACGATGATCAGGATCACGAAACTGACCGCCACCTTGTAATCGGTGGAAAGCGCCTGATAGAGGCCATCCCCCAGCCAGCCCTCGGGTGCCAGATAGCCGAGGATCTTGCTCCAGGCATTGGTGACGAGGATCTCGGAAAAGGCGATGACGAAGCCGCCGATGATCGCACCCAGAGGCGAGCCGAGACCGCCGACGATGGCCGAGGCAAAGATCGGCAGGAGCATCCCGAAATAGACGAAGACGCGGTAATTCTTGTCCAGGCCGTAAAGCGTGCCGGCAATGGTCGCCAATGCGCCCGCGATGATCCAGGTCACCATCACCACCCGGTCGGGGTTGATGCCCGAGAGGAGCGCAAGGTCTTCGTTATCCGAGAAAGCCCGCATCGACTTGCCCGTCCGGGTGCGGTTCAGGAACCAGAACAGCGCCGCCACACAGATCACCGCCACCACAACGGAAACCGCCTGGGTGGTGCGGATGCCCAGAGGCTCGGCAAGGCCGGTCGCGGCGCGAAAGGCGGCAGGCGGCAGCAGGAAGCGCTCGCCATCGGCAAACTGCACCTCGCGGGTGCCAAGGATCATCCGCACCAGACCGTTCATCACGAACATGACGCCGATAGAGGCGATCATCAGGATGATCGGTTTGGCTTTCGCGCGGCGGTAAAAGCGGAAGACGACGCGGTCGGTGCCCAGCACCATCAGCGATGTGGCGATGATCGCGAAGGGCAGCGCAATCAGCGCGGTCGGCAGCGGGCCGGCAGAGATCCCCCAGCTTTGCAAGGCCCAGGTGAAGAGGATCGCCATCACGGTGCCAAAGGCCATCGTATCGCCATGCGCGAAATTCGAGAACCTGAGCACAGCGAAGATCAGCGAGACGCCAAGCGCCCCAAGCGCCAGCTGGCTGCCATAGGTCAGCCCCGGCACCAGCACGAAATTGGCGAAAGCCACGAGGGCGTTGAGAATATCCATCAGCCCGTGGCCTCCGTACAGATCAGCATCTCGGTCTTCATTTCCGACCAGCCATTGACGCCCTGCAACAAGAGCGTTGCGCCGTTCGAGGGTTCAAGGAAGAAGACGCCATAAAGGTTCGGCCCGACCTGGCCACCATAGACCAGATCACCGCCCGAGGTCTTGTCGAGCATGACCAGATCGGCCTCATAGCCCTGGCTCTGCACGGCGATCTTTTCGGCCCCCGCTGTGGTGCGGTAGCTGCGGTCAGTCTCGCGACAGCTGCCGCCCGAGCATTCATAGCGCACGGTGCAGTCGAGACTGCGGGCGGGATCGGCGGCGCTGGCCGTCACGGGCAAAAGCGGGCAGATGAGGCTGGCCAGTATCACCGCCTTGCGCAAAACACTCATTGCTCCGCTCCCGCGTCAAGGATGCGGCATTTGCCCAGCACACTGCGCTTCGGCGTTGATTTCGACGCGGCTTCCTCAAACCGCACATAAATGTATGTTTTGGAAATCATGCCGAAAACCGACACCTCGGCACCTGAGGCGGCCGAGCCGGTAAAGGATATGGTCCTGGGGATGCAGTCCTGGTCGCCGTCAGCCTTCGGAAACACGGGACGCAGCGCAATCTCTTCGTCAGCAATCCTGACGGCGGGAGTTTCACCCGCATAGTCGGTGAGGAGCATGGATTTTGTCGGCCCCGGGTAACGACAGATCTCAAGCGGCCGTGCGCCGAGACAGTGCATCCGGATATCGCAGGCCATGTCCGCCGCGAAAGCCGGCGCGGGGGCGAGGGCGCCTATGAGGGGCAGGAGGCGGCGCATCACTCAGCCCCCGAGGAAGGATTTGCGGACCTCGGGGTCTGCGAGCAGCGCGGCACCCGTGTCGGTATAGCGGTTCGCGCCCTGGACCAGCACAAAGCCCTTATCCGCGATCTCCAGCGCCTGGCGGGCGTTCTGCTCGACCATCAGGATCGAGATGCCGCTGCGGGCGATTTCGATGATGCGGTCGAACAGCTCATCCATCACGATGGGGGAAACCCCGGCGGTCGGCTCGTCCAGCATCAGCACTTTGGGCCGCGTCATCAGCGCGCGCCCGACGGCGACCTGCTGGCGCTGACCGCCCGAAAGCTCACCTGCCGCCTGGCCGCGCTTTTCCTTCAGGATCGGGAACAGATCGTAGATCTGCGCCATGGTGTCTTTCACCCCCTCATCCTCGCGGATGAAGGCACCCATTTCGAGATTCTCTTCCACCGTCATCGAGGTGAAGATGTTGTGGGTCTGAGGCACGAACCCCATCCCTTTGCGCACCCGCGCCTGGGGGGTGAGTTTGGTGATATCCTCGCCATCCAGCCGCACGCTGCCCGCGCGCAAAGACAGCATGCCGAACACCGCCTTCATCGCGGTGGATTTTCCGGCCCCGTTCGGGCCGACGATCACCGCGATCTCGCCTTTTTCGACCGCCAGAGTGCAGGAATGCAGGATATCGACCGGGCCGTAACCGCCGGTCATATTCTCGCCGATGAGAAAAGGATGCGCCATCAATCCGCCTGTTCGTCCCTCAGTCAGTCTGCGTTGAAGCGCGTCGCCGCCACGAACCCGTCATGGGTGCGGCGATGGGCGTCGGAATAGTCTTTGACCCCGACCTCATAGGTCAGAACCTGCAGGACGCTGCCTTTGCTGAGCAGGAAGCTGTTCGCATAGACCACATCAATGCCGTCGACCCGAAAGCCGTAAACCAGGGTTTCGCCGGTCTTGCCGTCAATCGTGGCCGGCTCATTCGCGATCACCACCGGCACGACATTCATCGCGCCTTGCAGGATTTCGAGCAAAAGCTTGCGCACCGCTTCCGGGGTCAGCCCCTGGTCGGTGCCGATTTCCTCGACGATGAAGCCGCCATAAAGCCGGTCGGTCAGCCGATAGGCGGCGGTGTAATCCGGGGTCGGTTTTTGCGCGATGGTCCAGCCGGCGGCGGCGCCGCAGAATTCCAGCCGGGCGGAAAGCGTCTCGCAGCCCTCGGTCGCTTCGTCGAAACGCCAGGTCCGGTCGTCGAAAAGTGTGACCACGCGGCCATCGACCATGGCCTTGCCGCTGACCCCCTGGGCGAGCGCTGGCGCGGCCGCAATCGGAGCCAAAGCCAAAGCCGTACCGATCAGCATCGCCGTCAGAGAGAGAGATCTCATGCTTCCGCCTTCAGCTTGTTCTTGAGGCCCCGGCCCAGATAGGCCTCGATCACGCGCTCATCGGCGCGGACCTCGGCGGCGCTGCCCTGGGCGAGGACCTTGCCCTCGGCCATGACGATCACCGGGTCGCAGAAGCGGCCGATGAAATCCATGTCATGCTCGATCACGCAGAACGTATAGCCGCGTTCCTTGTTCAGCCGGACAATCGCATCGCCGATGGTGTTCAGAAGCGTCCGGTTGACGCCGGCACCGACCTCGTCAAGGAAGACGATCTTCGCATCGACCATCATGGTCCGGCCCAGCTCCACCAGCTTTTTCTGGCCACCCGAGATCTGGCTCGCCTTGTTGTCGGCGATATGGCTGATGGTCAGGAAGTCCAGCACCTCATCGGCTTTGGCGCGCAGCCGCTCCTCTTCCTCGCGGATCTTGCTGCGGGAAAAAAGCGCGTTCCACAGATGTTCGCCATGCTGCTGGCCGGGCACCATCATCAGGTTCTCGCGCACCGTCATCGAGCCGAATTCATGCGCGATCTGGAAGGTTCTCAGCAGCCCCTTATGGAACAGCTCATGCGGCGCGAGGCCGGTGATATCCTCGTCGCCCATGAAAACGCGCCCCGAAGTGGGCGGCAACCTGCCGGCGATGACGTTGAACAGGGTGGATTTCCCGGCGCCATTCGGGCCGATAAGCCCGGTGATGGTGCCCTTGCCGATCTCAAGGCTGGCGCCATCGACGGCATGAAAACCACCAAAATGCCGGTGAAGGTTCTCGACCCGGATCATACACTTCCCCTGAATGCCCCCGTTGTTATGTCGTCAGATGCGGCCGGGTGGCGCTGGCTTGTCACAGATTTTTCGTCTCAGGCCCGCGCGGATGCACGGGCCTGAGAGTCCTGTCAAGGCAATCACCGGGGCAATTGCCCCGATCTCAGCCGCAGATCAACGGTATTTCACCGTTTCCCACTTGCCGTCCTTGATTTGATATTCCCGGTAGCGGCCCATGACATCGCCGTTTTCCAGGAAGGTGACGCCGGTGGCGCCTTCATAATTGACCGGCTTGCCGGCGGCGATCAGCTCAAGCGCCTTGCCAAGCTCGCCCGGATTGATCACCTCGCCCGAGCCATCGGCCGGACCATTGGCGACTTCCATGATCTTGTCCTTATAGACCTTCGGATCGGTCGAACCGGCGGCCTGCATGGCAAGGATCAGAATGGCAGTCGCGTCATAGGAGTTCGGCGCGAAGTTGGTCGAGCCGTCAAAGGTCGGGTCATTGGCGGTCGCCGCATCCAGATAGGTCTGGTAACCGGCCGCGTCCGAGGACGGGTGCTGACCGTAAGAGCCTTCGAGCGGTGCGCCGATGGCCTGGGTCAGGCTTTCGCCGAACATGCCGCCCGGCAGGCCGAAAGTGGTGAAGGCGCCGGTATCGACAGCCGCCTGGATGATCCCTTTGCCGCCCTGGTCAACATAACCCGCCACGACCAGCACATCGCCGCCCGCTGCCGCCAGTGCCGCAACCTCGGCCGAATAATCCGCCTTGCCGTCATCATGCGAGGCGTTGATCGTGACCTTGATCCCCTTGGCTTCGGCGGCTGCGGCAATCGCATCGGCCTGACCCTTGCCGTAATCCGAGTTGGAATAGGAGATCGCGATCGAGGTCACGCCGCGCTCGGCCAGAACATCGGCCATGATGACGCCTTCGCGGGCATCCGACGGCACGGTGCGGAAGAAGAGCCCCTCATCCGGGTCATCCGACAAGGCCGGCGAGGTGGCCGAGGGCGATATCATCACGATGCCGTTGGGGATCGCGGTATTGGTCAGCACCGCGCGGGTCACACCCGAGCAATCGGCGCCGATGATGCCCTTGACGCCTTCCGAGGTCACAAGGCGCTCTGCCGCAGCCTGGGCGGCGGCAGCGTCGATACAGGTCGAATCCGCGCGCACGCCCGAGAAGACCCAGCCATTGGCGGCCTTGCCCGATGCGTTGACTTCCTTGATCGCCATTTCCGACGACAGCGCCATATTCGGCGCGATGGTTTCGATGGGGCCGGTGAAGCCGAGCAGAATGCCCAGTTTCACATCCTCAGCCGAGGCCGAGCCGGCCGCAAGCGCGCAAGCCGCAGTGGCCAGCAGAAACTTTTTCATAGATATCTCCCTGATTGGACCGAGATCCTTTTGTGACCCTAGCCGGGCCGATTTCAAAAGAAAAGCGCCGAAAAACCGGGCGGTCAGGGAGAATTTCCTGCCTCACCCTCGCAGAGCGGGAAGGCGGCTCCTATCTTCCCCAGGGTAAAGTGGCGGCAGACAGGCAGGGAGAGGCGCGATGACAAAACGGGGAGGGATGGCGGTTCTGGGGCTGGCGGTCACGATGGTCGCGCTGGATGCGGGCAGCGTCGCGGCAGAGATGCGGGTTCAGACCTCGGCCGGAGAGATGCAGGTCACCGGCATCGTGGAGGGGCTTGTGGCCCCCTGGGCGTTCGACTTCCTGCCCGATGGCCGGTTGCTGGTGACCGAAAAAGGTGGCCGGCTGCTGCTGGTCGCAGATGGGGCAATGACCGAAATCACCGGCCTTCCCGAGGTGGCTGATCTGGGGCAGGGCGGGCTTCTCGATGTGATGGTGCCGGCCGATTTCGCCACCAGCCGCGAGGTCTGGCTGACATGGTCTGGCCGGAATGGAGAGGGGCTTTCCACCATGGCGGGGCGCGGGCGGCTGTCGGAAGACAACAGCCGGCTCGAGGATTTCACCACGCTTTTCACCGGCGATCCGGCGGTGGCAAGCCGGCATTTCGGCTCCCGCCTCGCCGAGGGTGCGAAGGGCAACATCTTCATCACCACCGGCGACCGCGGCACCGGCCCGGCGGGGCTGGAGGCGCAGGACCCCGATCTGACCCATGGCAAGGTGATCAGCATTGCCCGCGATGGCGGCCCGGATATCGGGCTGATCGGCTGGCGGACCGGCCTCTATTCGATCGGGCATCGCAATATGCAGGGTGCGGCCGCGCTGCCTGATGGCGAGCTGCTGGTCTCGGAACATGGGGCGAGGGGGGGCGATGAGATCAACCGCGTCAGCCCGGGCAAGAATTACGGCTGGCCGGTGATCTCTTACGGGGTGAATTACAACGGGTCAAAAATCGGCACCGGCACCCGGACGCCGATGATGGAGCAGCCGCTGCATTACTGGGACCCCTCCATCGCGCCCTCTGGCCTGATGGTCTATTCCGGTGCGCTGGTGCCGGATTGGAAGGGTGACGTGTTCTCGGGCTCTCTGAAGCTCGATTTCATCTCGCGGCTCGACCCCGATACGCCCGCCGCCACCGGCTGGGCCGAAGAGCGCATTGCCTCGGTCGCAACCGGGCGGGTCAGGGATATCAGCGAAGGCCCCGATGGCGCGATCTGGTTCCTGTCCGAGACAGGCGGCGCGATTTACCGCATGGCGCCCGCCCCATAAACAGCCGCCCCGATGAGCAGCCGGCCCGTAAGCAGCCGCACAGAAAAAAGCCGCCCGGGTCAGGAAAACCGGCGGTCCGGCGCCCGTCGGAACCGCTCCGGCCAGTTCAGGGTTGCCGCATTTTTCTCACCGCGTTAGCGATTGCAGCGACAGCGAAAGGTTACGAATCGAATGTGTGCAGAGCTGCGCAGCGATGCCCGGGAAGCCAGCCATGAGCAGCGCGTTTCCGAGCAGATCCGCCAATATGAAGAAAAAGGGAATATGCATGACGAACTGTCGGGCATATTCGACTTCTGGTCGCAGACCTTTATCCGGCCCCGCATCACCGAGGTCACCGGGCATCACAATCACATAGATATCTACGCCCATGCTTTCATCGAAAGCATCAAGGCGACCGGCAATCCGAATATCGGCAGCATCGGTTCGGGCGATGGCGGGCTGGAAAATACCATCGCGCGCCATATGATCCATCTGGGATTCCCGGATTTCAAATTCGTGCTGCTGGAATTGTCGCCGATCCAGAATGCCCGTGCGATGGAAACAGCGCGCGAGGGCGGGATCGGGGATAAGTTCGTGCCGCTTGAGGTCGATCTGAACAATTGGGTGCCGGACCGCAAATTCGGCGCCATGATGGCCCATCACGCGCTGCATCACATCGTCGAGCTGGAGAAGCTGTTCGAGACCACCCGGAATGCGATGGAGGACGAGGCTTCCTTTGTCACTTTCGACGTGATCGGGCGCAATGGCCATATGCGCTGGCCCGAAGCCTATAAGATCATCAACGCGATCTGGAAATTCCTGCCGCCCGAAAGCCGCACCCATCTGCAACTGAACTATAATGGCGAGGATTTCCTCAACCATGACTGTTCCGGCGAAGGGTTCGAGGGCATCCGCGCCCAGGACATCCTGCCGCTGCTGCTGCGCTATTTCCATTTCGACACGTTTATCGGCTGGGGCAATCTGGCCGAGCCTTTCGTCGACCGTGGTTATGGCCATCATTACAATGCCAATAATCCGCGCGATGCGGCATTCATCACTTTTATCGAAGAGCTGAATGAAATCCTCACCGATCTGGGCTATCTGAAACCGACGCAAATCTATGCCCGGCTTCGAAAGCAACCCGTTGAAAAGCCAAAGTTCTATAAGGGCCGCACCCCTGAGAGCATGATCCGGGTTCCGGACTGACCGCGAAAGGCGTGGGCGCAAATCGCCCGCCTGCGGGAATTTCCGGACAGCCAACCGCCAGAACTGGAACAGAGACCTGATGAAGACCTGTTATGTGTTTCCCCATGTACCGAAATGTGGGGGTACGAGTCTGCTCACCCAATTGCGGACCAGCGGCCTCACCATGCATGAGGATTACGAGTCCTATAATGGTCCGCAATTCATCGACGCCAATGCCGATACCCAGGATTTCGGCCGCAATGACCTGATCTTCGGACATTTCCCGGTGGATCGCTATATCGGCCCCGAATTCCGTTATATCGCGCTGGTGCGGGACCCGCTGGACCGGGTGATCTCGAATTACCATTTCCATATGCAATGGGGGATCGACCGGCCCGAAGATACCGGCTTCTTCGCCGAATTCGGCCGCGAGATTGCCAAAGGCAATGTGAATATCGTGCAGTATATTATGAAGGCCCCGAATATGCGGATGGTCTATAAAAATTTCCTGCGCTATTGGGGCAATCACCGCTTTACGCTGATCGGCCGCACCGACCGCTATGGCGAATTTGCCGAGCGGCTGAATGAACTTCTTGGAACCCAGGTCAGCGCCGGGGTGCGCGAACGTGAATCCGGGCGCAAACTCGATTTGCCGCAGCGGGTGATCGACCAGGCCCATCGGCTGTTGGGCGAGGAATATCACTGGTTCAACAAATTCGTTGATACCGCCGTCTGAGGGCTGCGGCGCGCCGACGGGCGGACACGGCCCTGTGTTTCGTGGGGACTTGAAGCGGGCTCTGCCTCCGGGATAGTTTCGGGGCAGGTGCCAGCCTTCCCGCAAGCCGACAGACCTGCCCGACAGACCTGCCGGAGTGTGACCCATGGGCGCCAGCGCCATCACCCCGCGCCGCGTGCCGATCAACCAGATCGCCGCCGCGCCTTTCGATGCACGCCATATGGCGCGCGATCTTTTGCGCAGCTGCCGCAGCATCGCGCTGGCGACGCTGGATCAGCACAGCGGCTATCCCTACAGCACGGTGACCAATCTCTCGGTCGAGCCCGATGGCAGCCCGGTCTTCTATGCCGCCGGCATCTCGCTGCATGCGCGCAATATCCTTGCCGATCCGCGCATCTCGATGACGCTCGCCCAGGCCGAGGGGCTGGATGTGGTCAGCGAGCGGCGTATGACCATCGTGGGGCGCGCCCTTCGGCTTGAGGGCGAGGCGGCGCGCGCGGCGGGTGAGCGTTACCGGCGCCGTTTCGCCAAGGCTTCGGTCTATATCCCGCTGAAGGACACGCTGTTCTTTCGCGTGCTGATCGAGGCGATCCATCTCAACGGCGGGGCCGCGCGCAATACCGACCAGCTGACCGCGCGGGATCTGCAATGCGATCTTTCGGGCACAGAGGATCTGATGCGACACGAGGCGGAAGAGATCACCTGCCTGATGGCCGATCGTGAGACCTTTGCAAGCCTGACCGCCCGGGCCGGCGGCGCGCGCGGGCGCTGGCGGATCGCGACCATCGACCCGGAAGGGATCGACCTTGCCGCCGAGCGCGCCCTGCACCGGATCTGGTTCCCGCAGCGCGTCTCTACCCGGCAAGAGCTGCGCGACATGCTGGCGGGGCTGCGCGCGCAGACCCCTGGCGGCGCGGCGCCCGTGGCGGCGATGCCGCAAGGGCGGGAAAAAAATTAATCTTTCATTCAAAATTCAGGGCCGCCGCATTGTCCTGGCCGCCACAATTTTCTAACCTGGCGCCGTCCGGGCGATCCACGCCCGGTTGCGACGCGATCCGAGACAGTTGGGCCAGAACATCTGTGGCTCCGGCGATCCAGGGGAAGTCATTTCCCTGAGACAGATCCGGAGACAGCAATGTCCTGTTACACTGGCGCCGTCGCGCGCCTTCCCGCTTTGCGTTTCGTGGCCTTGCTGCTGGGCAGCAGCATTCTCGCGCAATATCCCCTGACCGCAGCCGCCCAGACCACCGCTGCAAGCGAGGGCGACAGCACCGACCAGTCCCAGCAACATCTGGGCACTATTTTCCTGACCGGCGAGGGGCTGAGCCTCGGCGTGTCCGGTGATGCCGTTTATGAGACGCCGGCCCCGGTCAGCGCCATTTCCGGCGCGGATATCCTTGGCCGTTATTCCGGCAATGCCCAGACCGCCTTGCGCGCGATTCCGGGCGTTTTCTCGCGCCAGCAGGCCAATCAGCCGGGGATCGAGGTCAATATCCGCGGCATGAGCGGCTATGGCCGGGTCACGGCGATGATCGACGGCGTGCCGCAGACCTTCAGGAATATCGGCGGCCATGAGGCTTCGGGCGGCTCGATGCTTTATGTGCATCCCGAGCTGACCGGCGGCGTCGAGGTGGTGCGCGGCCCGGTCTCGGGCGCGCATGGCTCGGGCACGCTGACGGGGGCCGCGAATTTCCGCACGCTGGCGATTGACGATGTGGTGCCGGAGGGTGAGACGCGCGGTGGTATGCTGCGGCTCAAGGGCGGCTCGAACGGCTATGACCAGTCGGGGATGCTGGCTTACGGGCAGCGGTTCACCGGCCTTTGGGGGGGCGAGGGCGAGATCAACGTCATGGCCGCCATCGCCCATACCAGCCAGAGCGATTACGAGAATGGCGATGGCATCGTGGTGGCCGGCAAGGGCGCGTCAAATTCGCCCAAAGGTGGCCTTGTAAAGCTTGAGGTGAAGCCGAATTCCGAACATACGTTCGCAATTGGCACCCGCTGGTACAGAAACCAGTTCATCAACTCGAATTACAACTGGGATATCGACAACCGGACCGACACGCTGTCCTGGAAATGGCGCCCCGACAATCAGTGGATCAGCCTTGATCTCGAACTGTTCCACAACAATGAAGAGCTGAACTACCGCCCCGGATCGACCGGCAGCTATACCGGCCGGCGTACCGAGGATGTCACCAAAGGCGCCAGCCTCACCAACAATGCCAATGTCGATCTGGCAAATGGGGTGAACCTTGACCTGACCTTCGGCGCCAGCTGGCAGCAGAACGATTTCAGAACCTATGAGCGGCGCGGCGGCAACCATCCCGGCACGCTGGACAAATCCTCGCTCTTTTCCGAAGCGGTGTTCGATTTCGGCCGCTGGAGCCTGATCGGCGGTCTGCGCTATGACCGTTGGGAGGTCTCGGGCACCCGGACCGCACCGGCCAGCGAATATGTCGAACGCTCGGGCGGTGAGGTGCTGCCGAAAATCGGCTTCTCCTTTGACGTGACCCCCGAGATCGAGCTTTACGGCACCTATTCCCACACCTACCGCCCGCCCAGCTCGCATGAGGTATTCTATGCCAATGTGCCCTTCGGCACCGGGGTCGGCAGCTCGAACAACAACAATCTGGACCTGAAGCCGGAACTGGCGAAAGGCGTCGATATCGGGGTGAACTGGCGCCGCGACGGGCTGTTCCGCGCCGATGACCAGGTCAGGCTGAAGGTCGGCTACTTCAACAACCGCATCGAGAATTACATCGTCAATGATCTGCAGGGCGGTGTGGTTCGCTGGGTGAACACCGATGGCACCGTCAGCAGCCACGGCGTCGAGATCGAGGGCTCTTACGATGCGGGGCTGTTCTACGCCAATCTCGGTTATTCCGACAGCAAGACCGATGATGTGCCGACCGGATTCGGCACCGGCGGCGGCAATGGTGAGGGCTCGATCCAGCCGGACCGGGTGGCGACGGTCGATTTCGGGGTCAGGCTCATGGATCAGCGTCTGCAGCTTGGCGCGCAATATCGCTATGTCGGTAAGGGCAAAGAGGCCGAGTTCTTCAATGGCTGGCAGGAGACCGCGTCCTATGACCTCTGGGATCTCTATGGCAGCTATGAGATCAGCGACAGTGTCCAGGCCTTCTTCTCGGTCGAGAATGTCACCGACAAGACCTATGGTTATGCCGGTTCGGGGCTGAACAATTACCGCTCTGAATCCGGGCGCGGGCGGACCTTTATCGTCGGTATGACCGCGCGGTTCTGACCCGGGCGGCAGGAGCTGAAAACGGGCCGGCCCTGTTATGGGGCCGGCTTTGCCATTGGGGGGCCGGCTTTGCCATGAAGGCAGGCCCTTTTCTGTCTGCCGGTTCAGCCCAGCGAGAGGCGCTGATGCGGGCTCAGCGCGGCAGGCTCGTCATGCGAGACGCAGAGGATGGTCGCGCCGGGCAGTTCCCGCGCCAGCAGCGTCAGCATTGCCGCTGCCGCATCAGGATCAAGCGCGCTGGTCGCCTCATCAAGAATGATGAAATCCGGCCGCGAGACCAGCAGGCGTGCGAAGCCGAGCCGCTGCCGCTCGCCGCCCGAAAGCGTCTTGAGCGGCGCTTCGGGCGCGACCTGGTCCAGCCCGGTCTGCCGCAGTGCGATGCTGATGCGGTCGGGGTCGCAATCCCCGGGCGCCAGCGGGTAACAGGCGGCGGCGGTCAGACTTTCGGGAAACAGCCGCGGCTCTTGCGAGAGCGTGGTTACAGGTTCCGCCGGCAGCCCGATCCGACCTTCGCCATAGGGCCAGAGCCCGGAAATCGCCGCCACAAGCGTGCTTTTCCCGGCACCCGAGGCGCCCGAAACCCAGAGCCGCCCGCCTGGCGCGAGGCTCAGATCCGGCACCGGTGCCAGCGCGCGACCTTCGGGGGTGAAGAGCCGCAGCCCCTGCAATTCCAGCCCGCCCGAGGCGGAGGGCGCGCGGCTGATCGCTTGCGGAGCTTCGTCGCGCGGCACCGGGCTGGCTGCGGCGGTGAAAAGCCCGTCCAGACGTTCCGAGACCGCCACGAATTGCGCCAGATCGCGGTAGGAGAGGATGAACCAGCTGAGCGTGGTTGCCACATTCGAGAAGGCCGAGGCCAGTTGCATCAGCCCTCCCAGTGTGACGGCGCCTGCGAAATAGGCTGGCAGCGCGAAGAAGGTCGGCACCCGAAGCACGGTCTGGAAATAGGGCCGCGCGAAAAGGCCAAGGATGAATTCGCGCCGGATCAGCCGGTTCCAGTTGCCGCGTACCTCGCCAAAGAGGCGCATGAGGCGGCGGGTCTCGGCGGGCTCGCCGCGCGATTGCGCGATGGGGCTGGCCTCTTCGCGCAGCTGGATCAGCGCATGGCGGAAATCGGCCTCATGCTTTTCCTGCGAAAAGATCAGCGCCTTAAGGGGCCTGCCCAGAAGATGCGTCGCCACCGAGGAGATCAGCACATAAAGGAAGGCCAGAATCACCATATAGCGCGGAATTTCAACGGCATATCCACTGACGCTGAAACTGAGAGGGAAGTCGGAAAGCGACCAGAGCAGCGCGACATAAGTGACCAGCGCCACGATATTCGAGATCAGGTCCAGCGTCTCAAGCAAGAGCCGTTCGACGAATTGCCGGCAATCCTCGGCGACGCGCTGATCGGGGTTGTCGACCGGCGCGGCCGAGAAGCCGGGGCGCAGATACCAATAGGCGCGCGCTCCGACCCAGAGATCCAGCGCCCGTACCGTGAGCCTTGTGCGCAGCCGCATCAAAAGCCGTTTGCGCAGCCATTCTCCGATCAGGAAGGCGCCGGCCAGAAAACCGGTCAGGATAAAGAACACCCCGATCTGGCGCAGCGCCTCGGGCGCGTTCATCTGTTCCAGCGCGTCATAGAAGGCCTTGTTCCAGGTGATCATCTGCAGCGTGATCCAGACGCTGAAGAACTGGAGCCCCAGCACGAAAGCATAGGTCACAAGGGCAATCCAGGCGCCGGGGCCGGATAGGGCGATTTTCGTCAGCCGCCAGATGCGGCCTGCAAGCTGTCTCATATCTGTCCGCTTTGTTTGCGCGCCGCAAATCCGGTTGCGCGCGCGGGGGATGCCGCGCCCGCAGGGATGCGGATCGGTTGCAAGGGCCGCTCGGGGCTCGCGCGGGGCGCCCGGGATGCGGGCCTGTTGCAAAGGCCCGCCCGGACCGGCTGGCGGCAAGGGACTGCCCTTGCGCTAGCAATTTGTCGCAGCCCCCGCAATATGGTCTTTCGCCTGTCGGGCCGGCTGGCTATCGTCCGGGTCGCCGTAGCCAGGATTCAGCCAGCGGACATGCGCCCCAGGCTATCCGGAGTACCAAAATGCCGACCAGCAAAGCCGCCATCACCCCGCGCGATATCGAAATCAACCCGGCCGCGGCGGCTGAATTCGACCCGCTCGCCACCGGGAATACCTTGCTGCATGAAAGCCGCAATGCCGCGCTTTCGACGCTGGATCCGGGTGGGTTCCCCTATGGGGTGGTGACCAATATCCTGCCCGATTACGATGGCAGCCCGGTGTTTTTCATGGCGCGGCTGGCGCTGCATGCGAGGAATGTCGCGGCGGATGACCGGGTCTCGCTGGCGTTTGCGGCCTTTGACAAGCCCGATGCGCTGACCCGGCCGCGCCTGACTCTGGTGGGTCATGCGAAACGGGTCGGGGAAGAGCGCTTTGCCGCGCTGGCGGCGCGCTATGCGGCGCGATTCCCGAAATCGAAGCTCTATCTGCAATTGCCGGATGCGGCTCTGTTCCGGGTCGAGGTTCTGGGCATCAATATCGGCGGTGGCCCGGGGCGCAATGCCTCGGATATCGGGTTTGATGCTTACCGAATCGACCTGAGCGGTGCAGAGGCGCTGCTGGAGGCCGAGGCTGAAACGCTGGCCGCGCTGAATGCGAAGGCCGATCAGCTGAGCGCGCTGGCCGTGGCCGGGGGCGGGGCTGCGGGGCGTTGGAGGGCGATTGCGCTGGATCCGACGGGCCTGGTGCTGGCGGCGGGAGAGCGGCTCTTGCGGGTGGTTCTGCCCGGCCGGGTGGTGACGCCGGAGGGGTTTTTGGCTGCGGTGGTGCAGATGGCGGGCGGCTGAGGCGCAGGCTGATTGCGGGTGAGGGGGCCAGCCCCCTCAGACCCCCGGAGTATTTCTCTCAGGGGAAGGTCAAAGCGCGAGAAGGGTTTCCGTCAGGGCGGAGGCCGGGTCGGCAAGGGCGTCTATCACGGTGAAATGATGTTTGCCGGGGGCGGTGCTCCAGGGGCAGGCCCATTCCTCCGACAGGGCGCGGGCCTGGGCGAGGAAGGCCGGGCGCTCATCGGCGCCGACATGGATATGGGCGGAGATGCCCGGGCTCGGGCGCAGGCGGGCGGGGCTTTCCAGGGCGGCTTCTGCGGGCGTGATGCCGAGTTTGAGGTTCATGGCCGTGGCCATCAGCGGGCCAAGTTCCGCGAGCGGCGAGATCGGCACCGTGCGGGCTATGGGCAGTGCCAGATCCGCGCAGGCGAGGCGCGCAGCCAGATGACCGCCGGCGGAATGGCCGGTGGCGATGATCGGGCCGGGATGATCCCGGTGGATCAGCCGGGTCAGAGCCGCCATTTCCAGGGTCATTTGCGCGATCCTTGCCCCGGGCGCCAGGCTGTAAGAGGGCATCACCACCCGCCAGCCCCGTGCCAGCGGGCCGGCTGCCAGATGCGACCAGGTCTCGCGCCCAAAGGCGAGCCAGTAGCCGCCATGGATGAAGAGAACGGTGCCCTTGGCCTCAGTTTCGGGCGCAAAGACATCGTAGCGGTTGCGAGCCGCATCACCGTAAGCAAGGCCGCCTTGCGCCCTTGCGCCGAGGCTGTCGCGAAAGGCCCGGGCGGCAGCGTCCCAATGCGCGGGATAGCGGGCGGCCCCTTCGATGAAATCGCCATTGGCATAGTCGCGGTCGGGATCGGGCCAGTGATAGGGCGGGCGGGTCATAGAGGATCCTGTCTGCTGCGGCGCCCATTTAGGGCGCCCGGAGCGTAAATGGAAAGGGGGCGGAGGGGGCGGGGCCATGCCCCGCGTGTGAGGCCCGTCTCACGCAACGAAAAAGGGCATGGCGATGCCATGCCCCATTCATGCGCTCCAAAGACCAGGATCAGTCCTTGGCGCGTTCCACATAGGAATTGTCGTCGGTATTGATGACGATGCGGGTCTCGACACCGATATGGGCCGGGACCATCACGCGCAGGCCGCTGGTGGTCAATGCGGGCTTATACGAGGAGGATGCGGTCTGGCCTTTGACGACCGGCTCGGTCTCGGCGATCTCGACGGTGATCTTTTGCGGCACTTCGATGGCGATCGGCGCGCCGTCAAAGGTTTTCAGATAGCAGCGCATGCCTTCGGTCAGATAGACCTTGCTGTCGCCCATGACATCGGAGGTCACGACGACCTGCTCATAGCTTTCGGGCTGCATGAAGTGGAAGCCCTCGCCATCCTCATAGAGGAAGTCATAGTCACGCTCGTCCACAGTGGCCTTTTCGACCTGATCGGTGGTCTTCCAGCGTTCCGAGACCTTCACGCCATCCGAGATGCGGCGCATATCGACCGAAGTGGTCGGCGTGCCCTTGCCGGGGCGGTAGGTTTCAGCCGAGAGAACGGCGTAGAGCTTGCCGTCCACCTCAACAACATTGCCCTTGCGGAGCGACGAGGCGATGACTTTCACGGGTGGTGATCCTTTGATATGCGGATGCGCCAGAGGGGGCGGGGGCTTTCCCCGGTCGCGCCCCTTGTGGCGATTGTGGCGCTCCCTAGCGCATGAGATGACATATTTCCAGCAGGAATGGCCGAAATGACCCGTGAAGCCGACGAAAAACCGCCGCAGACCGCGATGGGGGGCCAGTGGTGGCAGCCCGCGCGCCATGCCGAGCGGCGGGTTTTGCTGCTGGAGCGGAACCGGATCCAGGCGCGGATCCGGTGCTGGCTGGCGGAAGAGGGCTTTACCGAGGTCGATCCGGCGGGGCTGCAGGTGAGTCCCGGCAATGAGGCGCATCTGCATGCGTTTCGCACCTCGGCCATCGGCAATGATGGCGCAGCGCGCGAGATGTATCTGCATACCTCGCCGGAATTTGCGATGAAACGGCTGCTGGCGGCGGGGGAGACCCGGATCCATGCCTTCTCGCATGTCTGGCGAAACCGCGAGCGCGGGGCGTTGCATGAGCCGGAATTCACCATGCTGGAATGGTATCGGGTCGGCGAGGATTACACCCGGCTGATGGAGGATATCCAGGCCTGGGTCCGGCTGGCCGCGCCCGTGGGCATGTTGCGGTTTCGCGGGCGGGATTGTGATCCGGCGCTGCCTTATGAGCGGGTGAGCGTGGCGGAGGCGTTTTCGCGCTATGCCGGCATTGACCTGCTGGCCAGTATGGACGGCGCTGGCGTGACCGATGCGGCGGCACTGGCGGCGTCGATGGACCGCGAGGGCATCCGCCATATGCCGGGCGAAAGCTGGTCGGATCTGTTCAGCCGGGTTCTGTCAGAGCGGGTCGAGCCGCATCTGGGGATGGGCAGACTGACGGTGCTGGATCATTACCCGGCCTCGGAAGCGGCGCTGGCGCGGCGGGTGCCGGGGGATGCGCGGCTGGCCGAGCGCTTTGAGGTCTATGCCTGCGGGGTGGAGCTGGCCAATGGTTTTGGCGAGCTGACCGATCCGGTGGAGCAGCGCCTGCGCTTTGCCGAAGAGATGGAGATCAAGGCGCGGGTTTACGGGGAGACCTATCCGATAGATGAGGATTTTCTGGCGGCGCTGGCTTTGATGCCGGCGGCGGCGGGGTGTGCGCTTGGCTTTGACCGGCTGGTGATGCTGGCTTTGGGGGCACCGCGGATTGCGGATGTGATCTGGGTGCCGGCGGGGTGAGTGGGGCTGGCCGGGCCGGGGGCGCGGCCCTCGTCTTGTTGTGTTTCCTTAGGTCTGTGACCGGGTTTCATTTGGTTTGATACCAGCCGGTAACCCTCCCCGTGGTTAAGGGGATGTGGCGGTAGAATTTTCTCGTAGCGTGAGCTGAGGAGATTCGAATGAGGAGACCCGATTTACCGAGCCGCAGATCATGGCGGTGCTGCGCCATGCCGAAGGGGGTGTTGCGGTGCCGGAACTGTGCCGAGAGCATGGGATCAGCAGCGCAAGCTTTTACAAGTGGCGGGCGAAGTATGGCGGCATGGACGCGTCTATGATGAGCCAGATGAAGGCGCTGGAAGACGAGAACCGGCGTCTGAAGCGTATGTTCGCGGATCTCAGCATGCAGGCCGATCTGCTCAAGGAAGCGCTTGAAAAAAAGTGATGCGGCCAGCCCAATGCCGCGAGTTGGCCGTGAGAGCGGTGGCGACAGAGGGGGGCAGCATCGCGCTGGCCTGCCGGGCCTTCGGGGTCAGCGAGACCTGCTTTCGTTACCGCCCGAAGCGCTGTGCCGGGAACGAGACCATCGCGGATCGTCTCGGAGGCCTGACCAGGGCGCACCGGACCTGGGGTTTTGGCCTGTGCTTGTCTCGTATTTGCGCAATGTTCGCGGGCACGTCTGGAATCACAAGCGCGTCCGCCTGATCTGCTGCGAGTTGGAGTTGAACCTGCGGATCAAACCCCGGCGGCGGATCAAACGGGACAAGCCGGACATGCTCGCCGTTCCCGAGGCGCTGAACCTCGTATGGTCCATGGACCTTATGGCGGACAGGCTGGCCGATGGTCGCCAGTTCCGGCTGCTGAATGTGCTGGACGACTTCAACCGCGAGGGTCTGGGCATCGAGGTCGACTTTTCGTTGCCCGCCGAGCGCGTCGTGCGTGCGCTGAACCCGTTCGTCGGGGAAACGGTCCCCCGGACCGTTTCCTGATCCTCCTCCACATCGAATGGCGCGGCAAGCCCAAGGTGATCAGGGTCGACAACGGCCCGGAATACATCAGCGCAACACTGGCGATCCGGGCCGCAAAGCAGGGTATCGCCCTGACCCACATCCAGCCAGGCAAACCGCAGCAGAACGCTTATGTCGGGCGATACAACCGCACCGTCCGCCACGAATGGCTCGACCTCTACAGCTTTGAAACCATCGCGGAGGCACAGAGCATCGCAACCGACTGGCTCTGGACTTACCAAAAATGAGCGCCCCAACATGGGCATCGGTGGCATCACCCGCACAGAAACTGAAAATGGCTGCCTGAGTTCTACGGCCAAATCCCGTTAAAACGGGAAGGATTACCGAAGGACTGGATCGTATTCGGAACGCCGTCTGCCAGCGAGAATGTGGAACTAGTCGCAGACCGTGCTGCCGATCACGTTGTGAGCCTGTTTGCGGAGACGCTTCTTCGGTACCGGCGCGAAGGAAGGGCTGACCTCGTAACGGGTGAACGTATCCTTAACTTCTCCCCGGAAGAATGGGCGGCCACCCTTGGGCTGCGGGCTGCGGAAAAAGCAAGCACGTTTCTGGCAGAGGGGGGCACCAAGGAAGATCTATTGCGGTGGCGTGCAGCGCGGGCAGAGCGCCTGACAGAACTCCTTAGGGATCGCTTTGACGAGTTGACCAGGCAAGATGGATCGCCTGCCGAAAAGGGAAGCGGGACCTAACTGGCTCCCATTTTGGCGGGGAGTGTGGGCAAATCATCCCACATTTTCGAAATTTTATCATTGATTTCATTGAATATTTTGTGCCTCCTTCGGAGGCGCGAAGGCCCGTCCCCACCCGTGCAGCCTTCAAAGTTGAAATTTCCGCCCTTTGACCAATTGAAGTCAAAGGGTCGAAGAATCAGCCGGTATCAAACCTATTGAAACGCGTCACGTCTGCTTTCGCAGACTCACCCGGGATGTTTTTGGACAGATGAAAGCGGCGGCGGCGGTGAGGATGGGCGGCGTCGCTTGAGATAAGGGCGCTTCTCCTGTATCGGCAGGGGAAAGCCAGATGCGCGCGTTCGGAAAGTAACCCAGATGAAGTTCCTCGACCTTGCCAAAGTCTATATCCGCTCCGGCGGCGGCGGTGCGGGCTGCGTCTCGTTCCGGCGCGAGAAGTTTATCGAATTCGGCGGGCCGGATGGCGGCGATGGCGGGCGCGGGGGCTCGGTCTGGGCCGAGGCGGTCGAGGGGCTGAACACGCTGATCGACTATCGCTACCAGCAGCATTTCTTTGCGAAAAACGGCCAGCACGGCATGGGCAGCCAGAAGACCGGCAAATCGGGCGATGATATCGTGCTGAAAGTGCCTCTGGGGACCGAGATCCTTGACGAGGATGAGGAAACGGTTCTGGCCGATCTGACCGAGCCGGGGCAGCGGGTTTTGCTGGCGCAGGGAGGCAATGGCGGCTGGGGGAATTTGCAGTTCAAATCCTCGACCAACCGTTCGCCCAACCGGGCCAATGCGGGCATTCCCGGGGTGGAGCGGACGATCTGGCTTCGGTTGAAGCTGATTGCGGATGCGGGGCTTGTCGGGCTGCCGAATGCCGGGAAGTCGACTTTCCTCGCTGCGGTATCGAATGCGCGTCCCAAAATTGCGGATTATCCGTTTACGACTTTGGTGCCGAATCTCGGCGTCGTCGGGATCGACGGGCGCGAATTCGTGATGGCGGATATTCCGGGGCTGATCGAAGGGGCGTCCGAGGGGCGCGGGCTGGGGACACAGTTTCTGGCGCATGTCGAACGCTGCAAGGTGCTGTTGCATCTGGTTGACGGGACATCCTCGACCATCACGAAGGATTACCGCACGATTGTGACCGAGCTGGAGGCCTATTCGGATATCCTTGGCGACAAGCCTCGCATTCTGGCGCTGAACAAGACCGATGCGATGGATGCGAAACAGATCTCGGATCGTCGTCGTGCGCTGGAGAAAGCGAGCGGAGGCACGGTCTATGTGATTTCGGGCGCGGCGCAGAAGGGGATTTCCGAGGTGCTGCGGGCGTTGATGGTGGAGATCCGGGTGACGGGTGAGGAAGAAGAGGAAGGCGGGCCGTGGCAGCCCTGAGCGATAAGAGGATGGCTTTGCAGGCGCCCGATATCCGCGCGGCGCGCCGCCTGGTGGTGAAGATCGGCTCGGCCCTGCTGGTCGACCGGGCGAAGGGGTTGCGTCAGTCCTGGCTCTCGGCGCTGGCGCTGGATGTGGCCGAGGCGCGGGTGAGGGGCACGCAGGTGGTGCTGGTGTCTTCCGGTTCGATCGCGCTTGGGCGGATGGTGCTGGGGCTGCCGGCCTCGGGTGCCTTGTCGCTGGAACAGGCCCAGGCGGCGGCCGCCGTCGGGCAGATCCGGCTGGCGCGCGCCTATGAGGAGGTGCTGGCGCCGCATGGCATCACCACGGCGCAGATACTCGTGACGCTGGAAGATACGGCTGACCGGCGGCGCTATCTGAACAGCCGTGCGACGATGGAGACGCTGCTGGGGCTTGGCGTCGTGCCGATTGTCAATGAGAATGACACAGTCGCCACGGATGAGATACGATTTGGCGACAATGACAGGCTGGCGGCGCAGATTGCGGTGACGGCGGGGGCGGATCAGCTGGTGCTTCTGTCAGATGTGGATGGGTTTTACTCCGCCAATCCGAAGGAAGACCCGACGGCGGTGCGCTTTGATCTGGTCGACCATATCACGCCCGAGATCGAGGCCATGGCGGGGGATCCGATTTCGGGCCTTTCCAAGGGCGGCATGAAGACCAAGCTGATGGCGGCGAAGACCGCTGTGGCCGGGGGCTGTGCCATGGCGATCATGGAGGGTTCTCCGCTCAGGCCGCTGAAGGCGCTGGCGGAAGGGGCGAACCGGACCTGGTTTGTCGCCGATGCCGATCCGCAGGCGGCGCGCAAGCGCTGGATCAATGCGATGAAGGAAAAGGGCCGCATCCGGGTGGATGAGGGCGCGGTGAAGGCGCTTCGGGCCGGAAAGAGCCTGCTGCCCGCCGGTGTGGTTGCGGTCGAGGGCCGGTTCGGGCGTGGCGAGCCGGTGGGGATCCTTGGCCCCTCGGGCGAGGCCCTTGGCAAAGGGCTGATCCGCTATACATCTGACGAGGCGCGGGCGATTGCCGGCCATCGCTCGGGTGAGATCGAGGCGATACTGGGGTATCAGGGCCGGGCGGCCTTGGTGCATCGGGATGATATGGTGGTGTGATCTGGCGGGCCGCCGGGGCGCTGCCCCGGACCCCGGAGTATTTGCGTCAAGAGGAAGAGCTTAGGGCGAAGAGGTGAGGCTATGGATGGTCAGTTTCTGGATCTGATGACACAGATTGGATCGGCTGCGCGTGAGGCGGCGGCGGAACTGGCTTTTGCGCCGCCAGAGCAGAAGGCGCTCGCCTTGCGCAAGGCCGCTGACCATATTGATGCAGGCTGGTATAATACGATCCTGCCCGCCAACCAGAAGGATATGGAATTCGCGCGCGAGAAGGGGCTGTCGGAGGCGATGCTTGACCGGCTGCGCCTTGATGGCGACCGGATCGCAGCCATCGCAGATGCGGTGCGCGAGGTGGCGGCCCAGCCCGATCCGGTGGGGCGCGTGCTTGAGGAATGGGACCGGCCTTCGGGGTTGCATATCCAGCGGGTGGCGACGCCTTTGGGCGTGGTCGGCGTGATCTATGAAAGCAGGCCCAATGTGACGGCGGATGCCGGGGCGCTGTGTCTGAAGGCCGGCAATGCGGTGATCCTGCGCGGTGGCTCGGAGAGTTTCCATTCCTCGGCGGCGATCCATGAATCGATGGTCTGGGGGCTGCAACAGGCCGGGCTGCCGGAGGCTGCGATCCAGATGGTGCCTGTCCGTGACCGCGATATGGTTCAGGCCATGCTGGGGGCGGTGGATTATATCGACGTCATCGTGCCGAGGGGCGGCAAGGGGCTGGTGGGCCTTGTGCAGCGTGAGGCGCGTGTGCCGGTTTTTGCGCATCTGGAAGGCATTTGCCATGTCTATGCCGATGGCGCCGCCGATCTGGAAAAGGCGCGGCGCGTGGTGCTGAACGCCAAGACCAGGCGTACCGGCATCTGTGGCTCGGCTGAATGTCTTCTGATCGACCGGGCGTTTTATGCGAAACATGGCGCGGTGTTGATCGAGGACCTGCTGAAGGCCGGGGTCGAGGTAAGGACCGAGGGTGAATTGCTGAAGGTTTCTGGCACGGTCCAGGCGCAACCCGATGATTTCGGGCGCGAATTCCTTGATATGATCATCGCGGTCAAACTGGTTGACGGTGTGGACGGCGCCATTGCCCATATCCGCCGCTACGGCTCGAACCATACAGAATCCGTCCTGACCGAGGATGACGCGGTCGCTGCGCGCTTTTTCCAGCGGCTCGATTCGGCGATCCTGATGCGCAATGTCTCGACCCAGTTTGCCGATGGTGGCGAGTTCGGTATGGGCGGCGAGATCGGCATCGCCACCGGCAAGATGCATGCGAGAGGCCCGGTCGGTGCCGAACAATTGTGCAGTTTCAAATATCTCGTGACCGGCGACGGCACCATTCGCGGCTGATTGCCGGAACCGCTTTGTCTTTACGGCAACATATCGCCCGCATACCCGGGTATGCGGGCTTTATGCTGGCGGTGACGGTTCTCCCGGGCGTAACCCGGCGAAATCTCAACCTGAGAGAGAGAAAATGCCGCCTGTTTCCGATCATCCCCTTCGCTATGCCACGGTGAATGAGCTGCATGCCCGGCCGTTTCCGGCGCTGGATCTGCCCTGCACGGCGGTGATGATGGCTTTCAAAGAGCCGGTGGATGCCGCCGGCCGCGACCGGGCGCGTGACCGCGCCCATCTGATCGACCTGATCGACCGCAATGGCGGCCCGCATCCGCAGCCCGAGGCCACGCATTATTCAGGCCCCATCGGGCGGACCGAGCTGAAATGGGAAAGCCACACCGAATTCGTGACCTATTCGGCCTTTACGCCGGGGGTTTCGTCGCGCCCCTTCGATCCGGCCGAAACCGGCGTGTTTCCGGAAGACTGGATCCAGGCGGCGCCGGGTGGGCGGATCGCCTCGGTGCTGATCCGGATCGAACATATGCCGGCCTCGATGGGAGATCTCTTTGCCCGCTGTGAGGAATGGTTTGTGCCGGAAAGCCTTGCCTTGTCGAAAGTGGTCGATGGGGCAGCGGTGATTGCCGGCGATTTCCGCATCGACCCGGCGGGGAATATGCGTTTCGCGGTCTTTGTGCGGCCCGGCACCGGGCGGCGGCGGATCGGGCGGATCGTGCAGCGGCTGTGCGAGATCGAGGTCTACCGCGCGATGTCGATGCTGGGGCTTTTGCGCGCGCGCGATCTGTCGGGCAAGCTGAACCTGCTGGATCCGCGCCTTTCGGACCTCGTGTCCGGGCTGGATACGACCGGCGGCAAGGGGCCGGCACCCGAGGCTGCGCTGCATGATCTGTTGTCGATTTCATCGGAGCTGGAACGGCTGGCGGTGCGGGTTTCCTTTCGCTTCGGCGCTACGGCGGCCTATGAGGCGATCCTGAACCAGCGCATCCAGGTGTTGCGCGAGGAACGGCTGGAGGGGCGTCAGACCTTTGGCGAGTTTATGATGCGCCGCTATGATCCGGCGATGCGGACGGTGAAATCGGCTCAGGCGCGGCTGGAGACGCTGTCGACGCGGGCGGAGCGCGCGGCAGAGCTCTTGCGCACAAGGGTCGATGTCGACCGCTCGGCACAAAACCAGCGCTTGCTGGAAAGCATGGATCGCCGCGCCGATCTGGCGCTCAGGCTGCAGCATACGGTCGAGGGGCTCTCGGTGGTGGCGATCAGCTATTATGCGGTAAGCCTCGCCTCTTACGCGCTTTATCCGCTGGGCAAGCTGGCCGGGCTGTCGAAAGAAATGCTGACGGCGGCGCTGGTATTGCCGGTGCTGGCTCTGGTCTGGTTCGGCGTCAGGCGGATCCGAAGGAGCTTTCACTGACACGCAGGCCCAGGGCGGGCGGTTCGGGGGGGGGGGGGCGGAAACGTGAACAGCCGGCCCAACAGCCGGCCCAGGGGCCAGCTGTCTGTTTTTTCGGCAACCGACGCTCAGAGCAGGAAGTCGGTCGCGATGAAGTTGATCACGCCGGTGAACTGCGCGGTGAAATCGGCCACGCTGTCGCCATCAAGGTCGATCATCAGATTGGTGGTCGATCCGCTCACCGCATAGCGTATCTCGCCGCTTTCATTCGAGAAGGCGCCGCTGCCGAGGAAGGTCAGGCCCCAGCCTTCGAAGCTGATCTTGTCGCCCTGGGCGCGGTTGAAATCGGTGATCAGCGACGTGGCGTTCTGGTCAAGATTCCAGAACTGGAACACATCCGCCCCGGCGCCGCCGGTGATCGTATCCGAGCCGCCATTGATATAGATCAGATCATCGCCGGCCCCGCCATTGATGCTGTCGGCAGCCCAGCTGCTATGGATCGTGTCATTGCCGGCCCCGCCGAGCAGCACGGTTCCATCGGCGCCGGAAGACCCGTCGATATAGTCATCGCCGGCGCCGCCATCCAGCGTATCCGCACCGCCATAGCCGTAAAGCGAGTCATTGCCCGCGCCGCCGATCAGGTGGTTGTTCCCATAGGTGCCATAGATGTAATCGTCGCCCGAGCCGCCGGTCGCAGCCTCGAAGCCGTAGATGTCGAATATGTCGCCATCGCTGGATTGCGCCCAGCCCTCGCCCAGGTCGATCCAAAGATTGCTGGTGAAGGAAGACATCACGACCGTGTCGAAATCGACATCCTCAGGGGTCGAAACGCCGCTGCCGCCGACCACGGTGGTGATTTGGCTCTTGTCAGCAGGGGCGGTCAGGATAACGGTATCCGCATCGCGCCCCAGCATGATCAGATCCGCCCCGCCCGAGCCCACGGTCACCGTATCATTGCCGCGCCCGGCATCAATGGTGCCGACCCAGGCGGTGCCGGTTTCGATCCGGTCATTGCCGCGACCGGAATCGATATAACTCACCTCGGCCAGCGCCTGGATGTAGTCATTACCGTCTCCGGCAACGATCGTGCCGACATAGGAATCCGCATTCTGGATACGCAGGACGTTGTTGCCCCGGCCAAGATCAATATAGTCGATCGAGCCGGTGGAATTGAAGACGACGATGTCATTGCCATCGCCGGTCTGCAGGGTTCCGAGCCGGGAATTCCCCAGGATCTGCACGGTATCGACCCCGGCACCGGTCACGATGGACCCTGCCTCGGAATTGCCCAGAAGCTGCACCGTATTGTTGCCATGGCCAAGATTGGCCATTTCGGCATAAGACGAGTTCAGCACGAGCACGTCATTGCCGCCATAGCCGGTCACGGTGCCGACGCCGCCGGTATTTGCCAGCAGCGTCAGATTGTTGTTTCCGTTGCCGAGATTGACCGATTCCACATGGCCGGTCACGTTGAGGCGCACGAGATCATTGCCATCTCCGGCAAGGACACTTTGCGAGGTGGCGATGCCGTTGAGATGGATGATGTCATTGCCGCCGCCGGTATTGATCACATCGACCCGGCCACTGGCCACGATCACATCGGCGCCATCATAGGAAAAGATGCCCTGTGCCGAACCGGTCGCCCCGATCACCGCACGATTGACGCCCTGACCGAGATTGATCACCCCGACCCCGGCGGTGGTGCTGACATTCACCGTATCGTCGCCATTGCCGGTATTGATGAAATTTACGCGCGATGTGCCCGAGAATGTGATGGTGTCATTGTTGTTGCCGGTGGCAAGTGCGCCCACACTGGCTGCGCTGAAATTCACTGTATTGATGCCATTGCCCAGCAGCATCAGCGAATCGATCTTGCGCCCCGATCCGGAGGCATGTTCAACAAAGTTGACGCCCAGATTTCCACCGGTCTGAAAGCTGCCGATCATGGTGTTGTCGCCCGAGAAGACAACATTCAGGCGCACATTGGCGGTCGACCAGAAATCGACCTGGCTGAGCCAGCGGTTCGCATTCCAGGCGATAAGGGTTCCGTCCACGGTAAGATTTGTGACCCCGTTGAAAACCAGGGTCGTGGTGGTTGAAATTTGCGGCATTCTTGTCTCCGGCAACAGTGTTAAGGGTGCGTTTAAACCTGGTGTCAGCCTGTCTCAGGCCGCAGAATGCAGTCTGAGTAAGACGTTTCGAATTCAATTTCCGTTAACCTGGCATAAAAAATACCTGAGACAAGAATAAATTCGGCTGGCGCTGGCGAAGGAATTGAAATCTTGTATCAATTTGAGAAATGAGTTCCCGCTTTGCGGTCTGATGGAACGGGCGCCCTTGCTTTGGGTCTGACCTGATCGCCCGGCAGAGAGGGACACGGATTCCTCCGGTTTCGCCGGTGATCGCGCTCAGGCGGCGCGGCTGCGGGCTGTGCCGGGAAATGACCGCTCGCGGAGGAGCAGCATGACCTTCCCCATCCAGGAGAACAGCCCGATCCGCCACCGGGATCCGCTGCCGGCGGCTTGCGATACGGTGGTGATCGGCGGCGGGATCATCGGGGTGATGACGGCGCGCGCCCTTGCGAAAAAGGGCCAGCGCGTCGTTTTATGCGAGAAGGGGCTGGTCGCCGGGGAGCAGTCCAGCCGCAACTGGGGCTGGATCCGCCAGCAGGGCCGCGATCCGGCGGAACTGCCGATTATGATGGAGAGCCTTGGCCTGTGGAAGGACCTCGCGGCTGAACTGGGCGATGCGCTCGGCTTCCGGCAGACAGGGGTGCTCTACCTCGCCAACAAAGAGGCGGATATGGCGGGCTTTCAGTCCTGGCTCGATTCGGTGGCCGGGTCGGGGGTGGACAGCCGGATGATCAGCGCAAACGAGGTGGCCGGGCTGGTGCCGTCCTCGCAGGCGGGCTGGGCCGGCGGGCTCTGGACCGCATCGGATGCCCGGGCCGAGCCCTGGGTCGCGGTGCCGATGCTGGCGGCGCTCGCGACGCGGGACGGGGTGGTGATCCGCGAGCATTGCGCGGTGCGCTGCCTTGACCTTTCCGCCGGCCGGGTCGCCGGTGTGGTGACCGAGGCCGGCCGCATCGCCTGTGATCAGGTCGTTGTGGCCGCCGGCTCCTGGTCGCGCCTGTTCCTTGGCGCCCATGGCGTGCGGATCCCGCAGCTTTCGGTGCGCTGCACGGTGGCGGCGACCGAAGCGCTGCCCGATCTCTTCCAGGGTTCGGCGGTGGACAGCCATTTCGCCTTTCGCCGCCGCGAGGATGGCGGCTATACGCTCGCCCCCGGCGATCACCAGAATTTCTGGATCGGCCCCGATGCGTTGCGCGAATTCGGCACTTACTGGCCGCTGCTGAAACGCACCTTCGGCCAGACCAGCCTGCAGCCGATGGCGCCAAGGGGCTATCCCGATGCCTGGTCCATGCCGCGCTGGCTGAAAGGCGATGTGGAAACCCCGTTCGAGCGGATGCGCATCCTGAATCCGCCCCCCGACAAAAGGGCGCTTGAGCGGCTCAGGACCCGTTTTGCCGAGGCCTTCCCGCAGATCGGCAAGCCGCGCCTTGCCGCGACCTGGGCCGGCATGATCGAGACCATGCCCGATATCGTGCCGGTGATTGACCGCACCGACAAAGTGCCAGGTCTGGTGATCGCCACCGGGCTTTGCGGCCATGGCTTCGGCATTGGGCCGGGCATGGGACGGGTGATTGCCAGTATGGTTCTTGGCGAAGAGATCGGCCATGATATGCGCCGCTTCCGGCTGTCGCGCTTTACCGATGGTTCGAAACTTGTGCCCGGGCCCAGTCTTTAAACCGGGTCTTTAACCGCGCCTTTGTCAGCGTTTCCCCCGCCACCGGATGCTGCCGGGGCTTGCCCTTCCGCGCGCGGGGGATCAGGTTCGCAGGGAAGGAGACGATCATGCCCGTCAAGAACCGTTTTGCGGAACTCGCGCCCGAGATCAAAGCCTGGCGCCAGGATTTCCACCGCCATCCCGAGCTGAATTACGAGCTGCCTCGCACTGCTGGCCGGGTGGCGGAACTTTGCCGCGCCTTTGGCTGTGATGAGGTGACCGAAGGGATCGGGCGCTCGGGCGTGGTGGCAGTGATCCGCGGGCGTCAGGACCGGGCGGGCAGGGTGGTGGGGCTGCGTGCCGATATGGATGCGCTGCCGATCCATGAGAAGACCGGCCTCGATTACGCCTCGGGAACGCCCGGGGTGATGCATGCCTGCGGCCATGACGGCCATACGGCGATGCTGCTTGGCGCTGCGAAATACCTGGCCGAGACCCGCAATTTCGACGGCACCGTGATCTGCATCTTCCAGCCCGCCGAAGAGGGCGGCGGTGGCGGGCTTGCCATGGTCAAAGACGGGCTGATGGAGCGCTGGAATATCCAGGAGGTTTACGGGCTGCATAACATGCCCGGCCTGCCGGTCGGCCGTTTTGCCATTCGCCCCGGCCCGATCATGGCGGCCTCGGATGAATTCACCCTGACCCTGACCGGGCGCGGCGGCCATGCGGCGAAGCCGCAAGAGGCGATTGATACGACTCTGGTGGCTGCGCATCTGGTGCTGGCGCTGCAAAGCATCGTGTCGAGGAACACCGATCCGCTGCAATCCGCCGTGGTTTCCGTCGCGACCATCCACAGCGATTCGACGGCCTATAATGTGCTGGCCGAAGAGGTGCGGATGCGGGGCACCGTGCGCACGCTCGACGAGGGGCTGCGCGCCATGGTCGAGGCCCGGCTGCGCCGGATCTGCGAGGGCATCGCCGCCACCTATGGCGCGACCGTTGCGATTGATTTCCGGCGCGGCTATCCGGTTACCGTCAACCATGAGGCCCAGACGGATCATGCGATCGCGGTGGCGCGGGCGATCTCACCCGAAATTGATCCGGAAACCGCGCCTTTGATGGCGGCCGAGGACTTCTCTTATATGCTGCAGGCGCGTCCGGGTGCCTATATCTTCCTTGGAAACGGCAATACTGCGCCGCTGCATCAGGCCGGCTATAATTTCGACGATGAGGCCGCGCCCTTTGGTGCAAGCTGGCTGGCCGGCATGGCCGAGGCGCGGATGCCCATTGTCTGAAAGGAATATTGCGATGAGTGAAGAACGTGCCGTTCTTGCCGGGGGCTGTTTCTGGGGGATGCAGCAGCTGATCCGCCGCCTGCCGGGCGTGATCCGCACCCGCGTCGGCTATACGGGCGGCGAGGTGCCCAATGCCACCTATCGCAATCATGGCCGCCATGCCGAGGCGATCGAGGTGGTCTTTGACCCTGCCCGCATCAGCTATCGCCAGCTGCTGGAGGCGTTTTTCCAGATCCATGATCCCTCGACCCGTGACCGTCAAGGCAATGACCTTGGCCCGAGCTACCGCTCGGCGATCTATTGGGTGACCGGGGATCAGCGCGCCGTGGCCATCGACACGATCAAGGATGTCGATGCATCAGGGCTCTGGCCCGGCCCGGTGGTGACCGAGCTGGAGCGGGTTTCCGATTTCTGGGAGGCCGAGCCGGAGCATCAGGATTATCTTGAGCGGCTGCCGAACGGCTATACCTGCCATTTCCCGCGCCCGGGCTGGGTGCTGCCGAAACGCGCGACCGCGGGTAATCTGGGCGCCTGATCATCGCGCGCGAGGCCTGTCCCAGAGCATCGCTGTCAGGCGCGGATCGGTAAAGCTGTCTTTCGGGAAATCGAGCCCCTGGCGCGGATGCTCGCGCAGCGCCATGGCCCCGGCGGGGCTGAGACGGATGCGCCAGGTCTGGCGGTCCTGCACGGTCTTTGTGGCAAAGGCGCTGCAGTTCAGCACCGCCAGATTGGCGCCGCCCTTCGGGTCGCGGACGGATCGGTAGCGGATGATCTCTGCCCCCGCCTCGCGCGCGGCCTCGGCCAGGGTCTGGCAGGGATCATAATCGGTCGGATGGCTCCAGGCCGGGTCGGCCAGTGGCGGCGCCGTCAGATCCAGCGCCCGCTCTGTCGCAAGCCTTGCGGCAAAGGCGGTATATTCCGCCGGCCCGTCGGGGAAGGGGGTCGCGGGGCTCTCGGCGTAAAAGAGAAAGCGGTAGAACACCATCTCGGCCAGCGCCGTCTGCACCTTCTCCGCCCCATACCAGACCCCCGGCGTCAGCCCGGCGCGGCGAAAGCGTGATCCATGCGGGTAGGGACGATAGCGAAACGGCGTCGCCAGCAGGTAATCAAGACCCTGGCAGGCCGGCGGCACCGGCGGCTTGGTCTCTTCCAGAATATCCTCCAAAGCCGCCTGCTCGGCAAGGCTGTCGACCAGTTTCAGGGTCGAGACCAGATGCTGCGCCTCCACGAGTCGCCAGCCGCGCCCCTGAAAGGCCCGGCATTCAGAGCCGAGCGCGGCGGCTGTCCAGATAGGTGCAAACATCGACAAGTCCCTGAACTGACGTGATCTTTTCCGCAGGTATTGCGCCAAGCGCCTCATTCGGGGCCGAAATCCAGGCCCGCGCCACCGCCTCATCACCGCCGGTGATCGCATCAAGCGAGCGGTAAAGCCGGACCAGCATTGCTGCCAGTTCAAAGGCCTTGCTGCCTTCCTCGATCCCGGCCATGCCGCGTTTGAGCCGCGAGACACCTGGCTCCGACAGGCCGGTCACCCGCGCGAACTGGCGGGCGGAAAGCCCCAGCCTTTCGGCGGCGCGCAGGGCGGCCTTGCCGAGAACGGCGCCGCGCGAGGGCTGATCTGCGGCAAGAACGGGGAAGGAAATCATCTGATCTCTCCTTTCATCTGGAAATATAGGTCTGAATGATTTCATATGAAAGGGGTTTCCGTATGGGCGGATGGGAAAAATGCCTCAAGGTTGAAGGCAAGCCTTGCGATACCTATAATCTGTAGAGATATGTGTTGCCCTGCAGACAGGAGACCCGGATGCTGACCATCGGCAAGCTCGGCGAACGCACCGGCGTCAAGGTGCCCACCATTCGCTATTACGAACAGATCGGCCTCTTGCCCGAGGCCGAACGCTCTGCTGGCAATCAGCGGCTTTACAGCCGCATCGCCGAAGAAAGGTTGCGCTTCATCCGCCATTCGCGCGATCTCGGCTTCCCGCTTGAGGCAATCCGCGACCTGCTTTCGCTGTCGGACCGGCCGGATCAGCCCTGCGCGGCAGCCGACAGCATCGCGCGCACCCAGTTGGTGGCGGTGCGTGAGCGGATCGCGCGGCTGAAGGCGCTGGAGGGTGAGCTGGCGCGCATGGTGGTGCAATGCGCCCATGGCACGATCGGCGATTGCCGGGTGATCGAGGTGCTGGGCGATCACAGTCTGTGCAACCATGATCACCGTCCCGCAGAGGGCTCCGGGCCAGACAGTGCTGGTTTCGAGGGGGCCGGTTCAGAGGGACCCCGTTCAGAGGGGGCCGGTTTCGGGGCCGCGGTTTCCGTCAGCACCGGTCCGTGATCCGGCGGCAAAGCTCTGTTCGCAGGACCCGGCGCGCGCGAGGGGGGGGGAATCCCGGCCCCGATTCCTCCGGCGTCAGAGCCGGGATGCCTCGCCGCAATTGGGCAGGCGGCAGGGGAATTCTCTTCCTTTCCGGGGCCTGTCTTTAGAATTCTGAATCACGATAAATCATGTAGTCTTTTCCTGTGACCTCGGGAAAGGACCATGGACATGATCAATACACTTATCGTTCCGGGCCTTGACGGATCGGCAGCCCCGCACTGGCAACACTGGTGGGCGGCCAGCGACCCTCATGCGCTGACGGTTGAACTCTCGGACCCGCATCGCCCGGTGGCGGCGGTCTGGGAGGTGGAACTGGCCTCGATGATCCTCGCCCATCCCGATTGCGTTCTGGTCGGCCATTCGCTTGGCGCCATTCTGATCGCCCGGCTGCTGACGCAATGGCCGCATCTGCGGGTGGCGGGCGCGCTGCTGGTCGCCCCGGCCGAGACTGCCGGTGCCGACCGGATCGGCCATTTCGGCCCGATCCCCGAAGAGGTGCTGGATCTGCCGGTGATCGTCGCCGCCAGCCGCAATGATCCCTGGATGGGCTTTTCCCGCGCCGCACAACTGTCGCGTGCCTGGGGGGCGGACCTGGTGGATCTTGGATTTGCCGGCCATGTCAATGCCGATGCAGGCTTTGGCCCCTGGGAAGAGGGCAAGGCGCTGCGCAGCCGTCTGCTGGCAGAGGCGGGCCATGCAGCCGAGGCCCTGCCGCGCTTTCGCACCCCTGCCGGTTTCGGCCAGAAGGGCCTCTCCCACACCGGTCTCTCGCAAAGCGGGGGTGGGTTGTGAGTGCGCGCGGGCAAAGCGGCGCCCTGTCGCGGGCCGGGCGGGAGCGGCTGGCCGTCCTGCTGGCCACCCTCGCCATGGCGGCTGTGCTGGCGCTGACCGTGACACCGAGAGAGGCGCTTGGTTTCCTCTCGGCAAGTCCGGCCCATGCTTTTGGCTATGCTCCGGCTTTCGGGTCTGGCTCTCTGTCTGAAACCCCGCCCGGACGCTGATTAACCAACGCCGGGCAGAGCCTTGCCCGGCGGACAACCCCTGCAAAGGAAAGGAAGAACAACATGATCTATAATGGCTTTGATCCCGGTGTTCTGGCGCTTCTGGCGGGCGAGGACCGCGCGGTGCAGATCGGTGAAGAGGCGGCTGATCCTGGGCAGACCGACCTGCCGCTCAGGGATGGGATTCTGATCTCGGTCATGGCCACGGTGCTGCTGGCGGCGGCGATTCTCCTCGGCGGAATCGTGGGCTGAAGGGGAGGCGCGCGCGGGATCGCGCGGGATTCTGCGCGGCCTTTCGCGGCCTTCCCCTGCGGCAGTTCAGCGGATCCGCAGCAGAATCGGCAGGTGCCGGGCCAATCTCCGGCGGTATTTCACTTTCTCGCGAAGCTGTGTGACGGCGGGGCTTGACCAGACCCGCCGTATAATGGCGCATGGCCGGAATGGTTCCTCGCGGTCGGCGCCTCTGTGCCCCCCCGCCCGGAATTGCGCTTTGCCGGTGGCGAGTGTCCCGTGATCCTGCCAGATCCGGGCCAGGTCTGCGCCTTTCCGCCGGCGGGAAAGGATAGTTGTATGAGCGTAGTTATCGGCCGTCGGACGGCTCTTTTGATGACCCTGTCGGGTCTGGTTTCGGCCTGTGGAGCCAGGGTGCCCGATTCTGGCACCCAGCCCGATCCGGCCGCCAATGTGGCCCCCGAAGTGCTGGCCATGTATGGCGCGCTGGAAGATAACGGCTTTCAAATTCCTGCGGTGAACCCGCGCTATCTGATCCCGGAAAACATCCGCACCGAGGTGGATCTGTCGATCACCGAAGCGCCGGGCGCCATCATTGTCGACCCCTGGCAGCGCTATCTTTATCTGATCCGGGGGGGCAATCGTGCGCTGCGCTACCGCTGTGCGGTGGGCGATCAGGGGCGCTCGTTCTCGGGCGAGGCGGTGGCGCAATATGACCGGGTCTGGCCCAGCTGGCGCCCGACCGACAATATGATCCGCGAGCGGCCCGATATGTATGCCGCTTATGCCGATGGTCTGCCGGGCGGGCTGCAAAACCCGCTGGGCGCGCGGGCGATTTATCTGTTCCGGGGTGGGCGCGACACCTATTACCGCATCCATGGCACCAATGAGGTCGCCTCGATCGGCCATGCCACTTCGGCGGGCTGTATCCGGATGTATAACCAGGATGCGATCCATCTGGCGGCGAGTTATGTCAGGGGCGCCCGGGTTCTGGTGCTGACCCCCGAGCAGAGCGCCAGCGCCTTCGGCGCCTATGTGCCAAAGACCACCCCCTATACCGGCGCCTCGTTCAACCAGGACCCGCAGTCGGCCGCATCGCCTGCCACAACGGCAACCACCGGGCAGCCGGGCTACTCCGATCCGGGCTATGCCTATCCCGATGGCTTCCCCGACAGCCCCTATAGCAGCAGCCAGAACTGACAGGATTATGCAGCGGCGTGATCTGATCAGGGGCTCGCTCGGGGGGCTGATGCTGGCCGGGAGCGGCTTTGCCGCCCGGGGCGGGGAGATGCTGCCCGGCGAGGCCCCGCGTGAGCTGACCCATGACCCGGATCAGCCGGTGCTGGGCAATCCCGATGGCGATGTCACCATCGTCGAATATTTCGATTACCAATGCCCCTTTTGCCGCGAATCGTACCCGGCCTTGCTGGATTATGTGGCTTCGGATGGCAAAATCCGCCTGGTAATGAAGGACTGGCCGATCTTTGGCGAGGCCTCGGTGCGGGGCGTACAGCTTGGTCTCGGTGCGGTGGCACTTGGCCGCTATCCGGAGGTCAGTGCCGCGCTGATGGCGGGGAAGGGGCGCCGCGTCGATGCGCTGCGCATGGATGAGGCGGTGCGCGCGGCCGGCCTTGATCCCGAAGCGGCCATCGCCAGTTTCGAGCGCGAGCGTGAGAAATGGGTCAGCCTGATCGACCGCACCATGGCCGAGGCCGATTTCTTCGGTCTGCCCGGTACGCCCGCCTATGTGGTCGGGCTGAATCTCTTCCCACGCATCACGGAAATCGACGAATTGCGCGAAGCGGTCGCGGCAGTCAGGCGGGGGTGAACCCGGCTGACTGCGGAAGCCTCCGGCGGGAGTATTTGGATCAAGAGGAAATGCCATTCCTCTTGACTTAAATACTCCGGGGGAGGCCGCCGGAACGGCGGGCGGGGGCAGCGCCCCCATCTGTCGCCAGGACATTGTGCCGCCCCACGAATATGCGCCGGGCTGAGCGCTCTCGACACTGGCGGCGGGATCGGCAGAATGGGCGGGCGCATATCAGGAATGCCCGGAGGCATTTCGAGGCGCGATCTGACCTGATTTCGGACTGTCCTTTGACCTCCCTCCTGTCTTATCTGCCCGCCCTTGGTCTCGGCACTGCCGGTGGATTGTTGGCCTGGGGGCTGGGCCTTCCCTTGCCCTGGATGCTGGGCGCGCTTTTCGCCACCATGGTCGCCTCGGTTGCCGGATTGCGCATCAGGGGGCCGAATGCGATCCGTCCGGCGGTGGTGGCGGTGATCGGGGTGTTGCTGGGGTCGCGTTTCGCGCCCGAAGTGCTGGGCCATGTTGTGACCTGGATCGGGACGCTGTCGCTTCTGATGGTCTATCTGCTGGTGGTTGGCCTGATCAACCTGCCCTGGTATCGCTATGTCGGCGGTTATGACTGGCGTACCTCTTTCTTTGCCGGAATGCCCGGCGGTCTGGCCGAGATGATCGAGCTGGCCGAGGCCAAAGGTGGCCGGCCCGAGCCGGTGATCCTCGCACACAGTCTCCGGATCGTGGTTACCATCTCGCTGATCGCGCTGTGGTTTCGGGTGATCATGGGCCATGATGTGGGGGCGGGCGCGGCAAGTGGCGCGGGGCTTCCCGCCTGGCATGAGGCGGCGCTGCTGTTGGCCGCCGCGGTGTTCGGCAGCCTGATCGGTCGCGCGTTGCGCTGGCCGGCGCCGACCTTTCTCGGCCCGATGGCGCTCTCGGCCGCGCTGCATCTGAGCGGGATCTCCGAGGCCGCGCCGCCGGCAGTGCTGGTCAATGCGGCGCAGGTGATCCTTGGCACGGTGCTGGGCTGCCGCTTTCGCGGTGTGCCGCTTTCTGTTTTGCGCAAGGCCGGGCTTCTCAGCATTGGTTCGACCGTGCTGGTGCTGGCGGTGGCGCTTGGTTTCAGCCATCTGATGCGGGTGCTGACCGGCACCAGCCCGGAACAGGCGATGCTGGCGCTGGCACCGGGGGGGCTGACGGAGATGGGGCTGATCGCGCTGGCGATCCATGCCGATGTCGCCTTTGTCGCGTTGCATCATGTGGTCAGGATCATTGCGATCATCGTCGCCGCACCAGTGGTTTTCTCCCTGTTCGAGCGCGGAATGGGGAAGGGCGGACCAGAAGGCCCGCCCTGAAGCTGCCTTATGGCAGGATCGCTGTCACCGGATGCGGCGTCGCGCCGGTCTCGGCCGGAAGCACCGGCAAAGTCACTTCGGGCATGGTGCCGGTAAGGCTGTCAAGGAAGGCCACGATCTGCGTGGTTTCCTCGGGCTCAAGCGCCTCGCCCAGCTGGCTTTCGGCCATGATTTCAACCGCAACCTGCAGATCCCAGACCTTGCCGGAATGGAAATAGGGCGCGGTCTGCGCGATATTACGCAGGGGAGCGGCGCGGAAGACATATTCGTCATCCACCGTCTCGGTCACCGCGAAACGGCCCTTGTCATCGGGGGGCAGCACATCGGCGCCGGGCTTTTCGATCAGCCCGAACGGGTAATAACCATGGCCGCCGACATTGACCCCGGAATGGCAGGCGGAGCAGCCCTTATCCATGAAAAGCTGCAGCCCGGCGAGCTGATCGGCGGTCATCGCCGCATCATCGCCATTCAGCCAGGCGTCAAACGGCGCGGGCGTGATCAGGGTGGCCTCGAACACCTCGATCGCCTTTGCCATATTGTCAAAGCTCAGCGCGTTTTCCTCGCCGGGGAAGGCCGCCTCAAACCAGGTCACATATTGCGGCATGGATTTCAGCGTCGCCACCGCGTTTTCCGGCGTATTAGCCATCTCGACCGAGGCCTGGACGGGGCCCTTGGCCTGGGCGGCAAGATCTTCGGCGCGGCCATCCCAGAACTGCGCCTCATTCAGCACCGCATTCAGCACGGTGGGCGCATTTCGCGGCCCCTTCTGCCAGCCATGGCCGACCGAGGTTTCCATATTGTCGTCGCCACCGGTGGTCAGATTGTGGCAGCTGTAGCAGCTGAACACACCCGAGGCCGAGAGGCGCGGATCGAAGAACAGCGCCTTGCCCAGATGGATTTTTTCCGGTGTCGCCGGATTGCCGGCGACGGCCGGCACCGTCGAAGGCAGCGGTCTGAAGGTTTCAAGCGCGAGGTCGCGCAACGCATCTGCCGAGGCTGCAGCCCCGGACAGCACTGTCGTCACGAGCGTGAGGAGGAGGGTTCGTTTCATGCTTGCTCCCATGAGTTGAGCCCGGTTTCGGGCCGGAGGTTGAGCTGGCGTTCGCGCGGGGTCAGCCTGCGCGGCCCGATGGGAGAAAAGCCATGATCCGGATCAATTTTCGAAGCCGGGATGCAAAGAAAAATTAATCAACCATATGAAATAATGAATTTATTCTTGATCTAAGAGTGATTCCGTGCAGCCTTTTCGGGCGCGTTCCGCCGCCTGTTCCGGACCGGCCTCTGTACCGCCCGGAATTGCACCCGTCCATGTTTTGCCCATTTTTCAGTCAGCTCTGCTGCTCTGGAATGCAGCCGGGAGACGAAATTGCGCGAGGGGCCGCGATTTCTCTTGCTCAATCGTATAGGCTGCACACAATATGATCAAAATATCAGAAAAATGAAAACTCACGACAGGGGCGATCTTTTGGCTGAGACTGCTGCCATCATGGCGAAGGGTGTGACCAAGGCTTTCGGTCAGGGCGAAACCGTGGTCAGGGCGCTGGATAACGTATCCTGCGAGATAAGAACCGGCGAATTCTTTACGCTTCTCGGGCCTTCGGGCTGCGGAAAGACCACACTTTTGCGCCTGATCGCCGGGTTTGAGATGCCGACCGATGGCCAGATCCTGATTGATGGTCAGGATGTGACCGGCCAGCCACCGAACAAGCGGGCGGTCAATACCGTCTTCCAGTCCTACGCGCTGTTCCCGCATCTGAGCGTGGCCGAGAATATCGGATTCGGCCTCAGGATGAAGGGCATCGCCAGGGCTGAGATCGACCGGACCGTCAAAGAGATGCTGGCGCTGGTCAAGCTTGAGGCGATGGCCGGTCGCAGGACCAGCCAGCTTTCCGGTGGTCAGCAGCAGCGCGTGGCACTGGCCCGGGCGCTGGCGCCGCGGCCAAAGGTTCTTTTGCTGGATGAGCCGCTTTCGGCGCTGGATCTGAAGCTGCGCAAAGAGATGCAGGTCGAACTCAAGCGCCTGCAGACCGAGACCGGCATCACCTTTGTCTTCGTCACCCATGACCAGGAAGAGGCGCTGACCATGTCGGACCGCATCGCCGTGATGTCGGCGGGCAGGATCCAGCAGCTTGGTGCCCCGCGTGAGATCTACACAAGGCCGCGCAACCGCTTTGTGGCCTCGTTCATCGGCGACACCAATTTCCTTGGCGCAACCGGCGTGCCGGGCGGGGCGAAACTGGGTTCGGGGCAGGTGATCGCGGTTGATACCGGCGGCAAGGGCGGCCAGATCACCCTGGCGGTCCGGCCCGAACATGTCGAGATCACCACGCCCGATGCCGAAGGAGCGATCCCGGCCGAGGTGCACGGATCGGTCTATTTCGGCACCGATATGAATTACCAGATCGCGCTTGCGGATGGATCGGAGATTGAGGCCTGCGTGCAATCGGGCGTCACCGGCGAGGCGCAGATCGACAGGGGCGCGAAAGTGGGGATCCGCTTCGCGCCCGGCTCTGTCCTCATGCTGGAGGACTGAGCAAATGGCAAGCGAAGCCGAACGCGCCCAGGCCGCTGCCTCGACCCGCAACGCCTGGCTGCTGTCGACCCCGGCGCTGGTCCTGCTCTTTTGCGCCGCAGCCGGGCCCTTGCTGATCGTGCTGGTCTATTCCTTCCTCGCCAAAGGCGATTACGGCGGGGTGGCCTGGAATTTCTCGACCGATGGCTGGGTCGGAATCCTGTTCTCGCGCGATATTTTCGATGACACGCTGCAGCTGGCCGATGCGCATCTGACGATCTTCTGGCGCTCGGTCAAAATCTCGCTGCTGACAACGCTGATCACCTTCGCACTTGGCTTTCCCACCGCCTGGTTCATCGCCACCCGCCCGCCCAAAGCGCGCGCCATGTGGTTGTTTCTGATCACCATTCCCTTCTGGACCAATCTGCTGATCCGCACCTTCGCGATCAATGAGATGATCCGCAACGAAGGCGTGGTGAACAGTTTCCTGCAAGGGATCGGCCTGATTTCCGAGCCGATCCGCATGATCAACACCGATCTCGCGGTGCTGATCGGCATGACCTATGTGTATCTGCCGCTGATGGTGCTGCCTTTGTTCGCCGCCATCGACCGCTTTGACATGCGGCTGCTGGAAGCGGGCTATGATCTCTATGCCAGCCGGTTGCAGGTCTTGCGCCATGTCATCCTGCCCATCGTGAAGCCGGGCATCGTCGCGGGCTCGATCCTGGTCTTCGTCCCCAGCCTCGGCGCCTATGTGACGCCGCGCGTGCTGGGGGGCGGCAAGAACATGATGATCGGCAACTTCATCGAGCTGCAATTCGGTCAGGGCCGCAACTGGCCGCTGGGCGCCGCTTTGTCGATTGCGCTCTTGCTGATCGTGATGATCGCCCTGATCTTCTATGTCCGGGCCGCCACCAAAGGGAGCAACCCGCATGGCTGATCGCAGTTTCGAGGTCTCGCGCCTGCCGGGTTTTGCAGCCACTGCCATTCTGGTCTTCGTGCTGCTTTATCTGCCGATCATCACTCTGGCGGTCTATTCCTTCAATGCCGGCAAAAGCATCGCGCTGTGGGAGGGGTTCTCTTTCCACTGGTATGCCAATGCCTGGGCGAATGAGGCGGTGAAATCCGCGACGGTGCGCTCGCTGATCATCGCCTTTGCAGCAAGCGCGATTGCCACCACCTGCGCGGTGATGGCCGCTCTTGGCACCACCCGCCGCAAGGCGTTCAGGGGCCAGACCGCGATCTATATGTTCATCAACCAGCCGCTGATGGTGCCCGAGATCGTGACCGCTGTGGCTCTTCTGATTCTGACCGGGGTGATCAAGGCCTGGACCGGCTATCAGGGCCTCTGGTATCTGATCATCGCCCATGCCGCCTTTTGCGTGCCCTTTGCCTATCTGCCGATCCGTGCCCGGCTTGAGGGGATGGATCTGAGCCTTGAGATCGCGGCCTCGGATCTTTACGCCAGCCCCTGGCAGACCTTCCGCCATGTCACGCTGCCTTTGCTTGCGCCGGGTATTGCAGCGGGGGCGATGCTGGCCTTCGTGATCAGCCTCGACGATGTGGTGATCACGGAATTTGTCAAATCGGCGGGCCAGGATACGCTGCCGACCTATATGCTGGGCCAGATGCGGCGCGCGATAACGCCAGAGGTCAATGCGATCTCGACCGCGCTTCTGGGGCTGACCGTGATCCTTTTGACCGCCTTTTTCCTGCTGACCCGCAAGAAAAGCTGAAGCGACCAAAAAAAGACCAATCAGGGAGATGACTATGAGAAAGACACTCGGCGCGATTGCCATCCTCATGGCGGGCACCTCGCTTGCCCAGGCCGAAGGCGTGCTCCAGCTTTATAACTGGGGCAATTACACCAGCCCCGAGCTGCTGGCGAAATTCGAGAAAGAGACCGGGATCAAGGTCACTGTCACCGATTACGACGCCAATGACACCGCGCTGGCCAAGATCCGCGCCGGCGGCCATGGCTATGATCTCGTGGTGCCCTCGGCCAATTATGTGCCGATCTTCCGCGACGGCGGGCTGATTGTTGAACTCGACCGTTCGCGGCTGAAAAACTTCGGCAATATCGCTCCGGAATGGATGGATGTCGCCTGGGATCCGGGCCGCAAATTCTCGGTTCCGTGGCAATGGGGGTCGACCGGCATGGCGGTCAACACCAAGGTCTATGGCGGTGACATCAACACTTCGGCCATCTTCCTCGACGTGCCGGAAGAGCTGAAAGGCAAGATCAACGTCGTTCCCGAGATGAGCGATATCGTCAATTTCGCCATCTGGTATGTCGGCGGCGAGGCCTGCACCGAAGATACCGAAGTGCTGAAAAAAGCCCGCGACGTGCTGCTGGCGGCGAAACCCGACTGGCTGTCGATGGATTACGGCGCGACCGAGCGGCTGGCGAATAATGACTGGGCGGCAAGCGTCAACTGGAACGGCTCGTCGATGCGCGCCCGCATCCTGAACCCGGATGTCGCTTATGGCTATCCGAAAGAGGGCTATCCGCTGTTCATGGATTCGGTGACGCTGCTCGCCGATGCGAAAAATGTCGATGAGGCTTATCAGTTCATCGACTTCATCATGGTGCCGGAAAATGCCGCGATGATCTCGGCCTTTGCCCGCTATGCCAATGGTATCGCCGGTTCGGATGAATTCATGCCCGAAGACATGAAGACCGCGCCCGAAGTGGTGACGCCGGAAGAGTTCAAAGCCGCGGGCAATTTCCTGCCGACCTGCTCGCCCAAGTCCCAGGAATATCTGACCGCGATCTGGACCGAGCTGATGAAATAAGCGGCATCCCCGCTGTGAACGACCCGGGCGGCCCGTATCGGGCCGCCTTTCTGCCGAATGGAGCCACCGATGTCTGCCGACCTGATTTTCCTCAATGCCAAAGTCCTGACCATGGATCCGGACAAGCCCCGCGCCGAGGCGGTGGCGGTGGGTGCCGGGCGCATCCTTGCGGTGGGATCCAATGCCGAGATCACCGCGCTGAAGGGACCGGCCACGAAAATGGTCGATGCAGGCGGGCGGATGCTGTTGCCGGGCTTTGTCGAAAGCCATCTGCATCTGGGGCTTGGCGGATCGGAACTCAGCGATCTGCAACTCACGCATGTGCATGGGCTCGACCAGCTGCGCGAGGCGTTTCTCGCCTATGCCGCGGCCAATCCCGATCAGCCCTTCCTGACGGCCCAGGGCGCCGATTACGGGCTGATCGAAGGCGGCGCCAATCGCCATGTGCTGGACAGCATCATTGCCGACCGCCCGATTGCCATGACCTCGCATGACCATCACACGATCTGGGCCAATACGCTGGCGCTGGAGCTTTCGGGCACGCTGAACGGGCTGGACTGTTCGCCCGGCCATGCGGTCGTGATGGGCGAAGACGGTCTCGCCACCGGCGAACTGCTGGAGTTTGAGGCCTTTGGCCGGGTGGTTGATCTGGCCGGGCGCGGGCGGCTGAATATGGGCATCGCCACCGGCGGCGAGCCGGTGAACCCGAGCCAGGCCGAGCGCGACCAGGACAAGGATATGTTCGAGCGCGGCCAGATCCATTGCGCGCAATATGGCATCACCTCGATGGTGATGATGGATGGGAACCGCTACACGCTGGAATGCCTGCGCGAGCTGCAGGACGAAGGCCGGCTGCTGGCGCGGGTCAAGGTGCCGTTCCACTATAAGCCCAGTATGGACCATTCCGAGCTGGACCGCGCCGTCGAGATGACCGCGAGCTTCAACGATGAATGGCTGAGCTCGGGCTTTGTGAAGATGTTCATGGACGGGGTGCTCGACAGCCATACCGCCTTCATGCTGAACGATTACCCGACCAATCCGGGTCATAAATCGGTGGCGCTTTTCCCGCCGGATCAGTTCAATCCGCTGGCGGCGGAAATCGACCGCCGGGGCTTGCAGATCGCGGTCCATGCCATTGGGGATGCGGCGGTCAGGACCACCATCGACGGCTATGAAGTGGCGCAGATCCAGAATGGCAAGCGCGACAGCCGCCACCGGATCGAACATATCGAGCTGATCGACCGCCGCGATATCCCGCGCCTTGGCCAGCTTGGGATTGTCGCAAGCCTGCAGCCCTCGCATCCGCCGGGCGCGATGGATTTCGGGATGGAGCCGACACTCACGAATATCGGCGAGGCCCGCTGGCCGGATGCCTATCTGCACAAGACGCTGGCCGATCATGGCGCGCCGGTGGCTTATGCGTCTGACTGGGCGGTGACCGATGTGGCGGTGCTGCGTTCGGTCCAGGCGGCGGTGACGCGGCTGCCTTACAGCGATGCCTGTACCGATGAACGCCTCAGCCTTGAGGACAGCCTTTACGCCTATACCGCCGGCGGCGCCTGGGCGGCCCATACCGACCACATCACCGGAACGCTGAAGCCTGGCCTCGCCGCCGATCTGGTGCTGTTGCAAGGCGATCTGGAACAGGTCGTGCCGGATCAGATCGGGGCGGTGCAGGTCGCGCTGACCATTTGCGGCGGCCGCGTGACCTATGCTGCCGAGGGGCAGGCCATCTGACAAATGCCGGGTGACGCTGCGGCACCTGGCGCAAATCTGAGACAGTCGCCGGCGGAGTATCCATGAATTCCGCCGGCCTCGTCATTTGTTAACTTGTCTGTCGGATTGCTTTGCCTAAATTGCCTGTTTCAGGGAGAAGGCAATTCTTCTCCGGCCAGCCGGTGCGTCAGAGGTCACAGACATGTTCCCATTCCTGCCTCCGAGTCCGGCACAGATGATGCGGCTTGGTTTGCGTTCAACGGCGATGATGGCCGAGGCGCAGGCGGTGATCGCGATGCGGATGGCCGGCATGATGGGGATGTGGCCGGTTTCCCCGGGCGAGAATGCGCGGATGGTGTCGGAAAAGATCGCCGCGCTGCAAGAGGCGCAGGTTGCGGTGATGAAGGCCGTGATGAAGGGGGCGTCACCCGCAACCATGGCCGAGGCCGCTTTGCGCCCGGTGCGCCGCCGCACCAAAGCCAATGCCGGGCGGCTGGCGCGCGAAATCACCCGCTGACCCCTTAGAGATCATTCCGCCGCGATGCGGATCACCGGCTCCATGCTGGCAAATTGCTCTGCCGTCAGGTGGCATTTGATCTGATGCCCGCCGTCCAGGCTGACCACGGGGGGCATTTCCCGCTCGCAAAGCCCGCCCGCCACCTGTGACTTCCAGCGGCACCGGGTCTGGAACGGGCAGCCGGGCGGTGGGTTCATGGCTGACGGGATCGCGCCCTCCAGCACGATATGTTTGCGGGTGACGGTCGGATCGGCGATCGGCACGGCAGAAAGCAGCGCTTCGGTATAGGGGTGATAGGGCGGCGCGAAGACCTGCGCGGTGGTGCCCATCTCGACCACATGGCCCAGATACATCACCATCACCCGGTCGCTGAGATAGCGCACGATCGAAAGATCATGGCTGATGAACAGTAGCGTCGTGCCGTTCTCGCGCTGGATATCCATCAAAAGATCGGTGACGGCGGCCTGGACCGAGACATCCAGCGCCGAGACCGGCTCATCCGCCACCACCACTTTCGCGCCACCCGCGAAGGCACGGGCGATGCCGACGCGCTGTTTCTGCCCGCCGGAAAGCTGGCGCGGCATGCGCTCGGCAAAGGCGCGCGGCAGTTTCACCAGATCCAGGAGTTCCAGCATCCGTGCATGACGCTCGGCATCGGATTTGCCGAACTGGAACACCTCCAGCGCACGGATGATCTGGCGCCCGACCGTCATCGAGGGGTTCAGCGTGTCAAACGGATTCTGGAACACCATCTGCAGTTTCGAGACGGTATCGGCGCCGCGCTTTTGAATCGGCGTTGACTGCACATTCTCATCAAACAGCATGATCTTGCCAGAGGTCGCGGTCTCAAGCCCCATCAGCACCTTGGCAAAGGTCGATTTGCCGCAACCGGATTCGCCAACGATGGCAAGGGTTTCACCCTTGCGGGCCTCAAAACTCAGCGTCTCATTGGCCTTGACCACTTTGGTCATGCCGCCCCCGAAAGCGCCCGAGGAAACCTGGTAATATTTTCGCAGATCATCCATTTTCAGCACGATTTCGCCCGGCGGCAGTTTCTCGCGGGCATGGGCGGCTTTCGGGGGGGCGAGCCAGTCGATTTCCTGCCATTTCAGGCAGCGGGTGGCATGGCGGTCGGAGCCTGGGACCGGCTCCATCGCGATCTCGCCGGCATCGCAGCAGCCGGGCTGGAAATAGTCGCAGCGCGGGCCGAAATTGCAGCCATTGGGGCGTTCATGCGGCAGCGGAAAATTGCCCGGGATCGAAATCAGCGGGCGGGCGTTTTTATCGGCGCCCGGGAGCGGGATGGCGCGAAACAGGGCCTGGGTATAGGGATGGCGCATCTCGGTGAAGACCTCGGCCACATTGCCGGTCTCGACCGCCTCGCCCGAATACATCACGCAAAGCCGGTCGCAGACATCGAGGACGAGGCCGAGATTATGCGAGATGAACAGCATCGAGGTGCCGTATTTTTCTCCCAGTTCCTTGACCAGCGCGACGATCCCGGCCTCAACGGTTACATCGAGCGCGGTGGTCGGCTCGTCAAGGATGAGAAGCGCCGGTTTCGCCATCAGCGCCATGGCGATGACGATGCGCTGCTGCTGGCCGCCGGAAAGCTGATGCGGGTAGGAATTGAGCATCCGGTCAGGATCGGGGAGGCGTACATCGGCGACGATCTGGCGGGCGAGCGCCCAGGCGTCCGCGCGCGACATGCCGCGATGGATCATCGGCACTTCAGCCAGTTGCGCGCCGATCTTCATGGCGGGGTTCAGGGAGGCCATCGGCTCCTGGTAGATCATCGCGATCTCGGAGCCCCGGATTCTCCGCAGCTCTTCATCGCTCATGGAGGTGAGGTCCTGGCCCTTGAAAAGGATCCGTCCACCGGTGATTTTGCCATTCTTGCCAAGGTCACGCATCACGGCCAGCGCCACGGTGGATTTGCCGCAGCCGGATTCCCCGACGAGCCCCATCGCTTCGCCCGCCATCACCTTACAGGAGAAATCCATCACCGCCGGGATCTGACGGAGCCTTGTGAAAAAGGTGATCGAGAGGTTCTCGATCTCTAAGATTGGCTGTGTGGGATCCCAGGTCATTTGGGTTTCCTTTGGCTGGTGGAGCCGGGGGTTTCACACCCCCGGACCCCCGTGGAGTATTTTCGTCAAGAGGAAGGGCTCAGTCTTTCAGGCTTTCTTCACGAAGGCCGTCGGCGAGGAGGTTGAGGCCGAGGACGAGGCTCATCAGGGCGATGGCGGGGACGAGGGCGGCATGGGGGAAGATGGCGAGGAGGCGGCGGCCATCGTCGATGGTGGAGCCCCAGTCGGGGGATTCCGGCGAGACGCCGAGGCCGAAGAAGCCGAGCGTGCCGAGGAGGATGGTGGTGTAGCCGATCCTCAGGCAGAAATCGACGATCAGGGGGCCGCGGGCATTGGGGAGTATTTCCCACAGCATGATATACCAGGGGCCTTCGCCCCGGGTCTGGCCGGCGGCGACATAATCGCGGGCTTTGATATCCATCACGAGGCCGCGCACGATGCGGAAGACGCCGGGCGAGTTCACGAAGACCACCGAGACGAAGACGTTGAGCATATTGGGCGACATCGAGAAGAGGCCGGTCGGGTCTTTGTTGAAGGCAAGGCCGGCCCAGGCCCAGAGGCCGATCAGAAGGGTAAGGCCGACATAGAGGTTCCGTCGCGCGGGCAGCATATGGAAGCGCGAATTGAACAGGACAGTGAAGAAGATCACCGGGAAGAGGAAGAGCGCGGCGGCGAACCAGATCGGGATGCCGGTCTCGACGATTTCGGGGGTGACGAGCAGGTAGAAGAGGAGGATCACCGGGAAGGCCAGCACCAGGTTCGCGATGAAGGACAGGATCGTGTCGAATTTACCGGCGAAATAGCCGGCGGGCAGGCCCAGCGTGATCCCCACCATGAAGGCGAAGACGGTGGCGGCGGGGGCGATCTTCAGCACCTCGCGCGCGCCCATCACCATGCGCGAGAACACATCGCGGGCGAGATTGTCGCCGCCAAGGAGATACCAGGGGTAGACCCCCTCGGCAGCATTGGCGATGGCGGTGCCGGGGAGTTTGTTCTTCATCCCGGAAAGCTGGACGAGCGGATCATGGGTGATGATCAGATCGGCGAAGAGTGCCGTGAAAATCCAGAACATTACGATGGCAAAGCCGATCATGCCCACGGTGGAATCGAAGAGCTTGCCGTAAAGGCCGAGGCGTCGGCGGTAACGGATCGAGAGCGCGAAGGTCAGGGCCAGCGCGATCCAGACCGGCGCGAAGGCGATGGCGGATTTCAGGATGATCTGGAGCCAGGAGAGATCTTGCATGGGCGTCTCCTCAGCTCAGCCGGATGCGGGGATTGAGGAAGACATAGCCGATATCCGAGATCAGCTGGGTGATCAGCACCACGACCACCGCGACGACGGAACAGCCGAGGAGGAGGGGGATGTCGTTATTGCCGGCCGCCTGCACCAGGGTCCAGCCGAAGCCTTTGTAATTGAACAAGGTTTCGACGATAACGACGCCGTTCAGGAGCCAGGGGAATTGCAGCATGATCACGGTGAAAGGCGCGATCAGCGCGTTTCTCAGTGCGTGTTTCATCACCACCTGGCGGAAGCTGACGCCCTTGAGCCGCGCGGTGCGGATATATTGCTGGCTCATCACCTCGGTCATCGAGGCGCGGGTCATGCGGGCGATATAGCCGATGCCGTAAAGCGCGATGGTCATCACCGGCAGGGCGAAATTCCAAAAGGTGATCTTGTCCATCGCCGCTGTGGCGGTGCCCTGGAAGAGGGTTTTGCCCTCGATCCAGCCCAGTTCGGTCAGCACCGGCGAGATGCCGACCGTGGCCGAGGCGAAGATCACGATGAAGATCACGCCCGAGACATATTCCGGCGTGGCGGTGGTGATGATGGCAAAGCCCGAGAGGATGCGGTCGGTCCAGGACCCCTCGCGCATACCTGAGAGCACGCCGAGGATCAGCGCGGTCGGCACCATCACGATCATCACCCAGAGCATCAGCCAGGAGGTCATCGAGAGCGAGCGTTTGATCACATCCGCCACCGGCTGTTTGAAGACGGTGGAATAGCCCCATGCGCCCTGGAGAATGCCGCAGCGTGTGGGCGCGTCGTCAAGGCTGGTGGCGGTGCCGCTGATGCAGCGGCCGGTGAAACGGCCATCTTCCTCGCGCGTCCAGCCCGGCACCACGCCCAGCCATTGCCCGTAGCGGTTCAGCGTCGAGGAGCCATAGCCGTTGCGATCCAGCCAGCTGGCGACCTCGGCATCGGTCATCCGCACAGAGGCCTCTGATTTCGCAAGTTTTTCCAGGTTGGGCGGCAGATTGGTCAGCCAGAAGACGATGAAGGTCAGCGCAAGGACCGTCAGGAGCATGACGCCGCTACGGCGCAGGATAAAGGCGAACATGGCTTCTCCTCTTCCGGGTCAGGGAAGGCGGCGGCTTGTTGGCTGATGGCCCGGATGGGCCAGGAGAGGGGCAGGGGCGAACCCTGCCCCGAAGGTCGGAACGGCCGTCAGGCGGCGATCCACCATTTGTAGTGATGGTGTTCAAAGGTTGCGTGGATGCCGCAATCCTTCACCTTCGGATCGGTGTGACGATAGAGCGAGCGCCAGTAGGACTGGATCAGAACACCCTGTTCCTGCATGATTTCCTCGATCCGCTTCATCACTTCGCTGCGCGCTTTGGCATCATTGATCGCCAGCGCCTTGCCAAGTTCAGCGTCGAATTCCGCATTGGAGAAGGCCGATTCATTCCAGGCCTCGCCGCTGCGATAGGCCGAGGCCAGAACCTGAACGCCCAAGGGCCGCATGTTCCATTCGGTCGCCGAGAACGGGTATTTCGTCCAGTCATTCCAGAAGGTCGATCCCGGCAGCACGGTGCGCTTGATCTTCAGCCCCGCATCGCGGATCTGCGCGGCGATGGCGTCGCAGGTCGCGGCCTGCCAGGCATCATCCAGCGAGATCAGCTCGAATTCGAAATCGCCATAGCCGGCCTCGGTGACCAGCGCCTTGCCGGCGGCCGGATCGGGCGCTTGCGGCGGCAGCTGGTAATATTCCGGATGGATCGGGCAGACATGGTGGTTTTCCGCCACCGTGCCAAGGCCGGAATAGCCCAGCTCAAGCACGACCGCGTTGTCGACGCATTTGGTCAGGCCGGTGCGGACTTTGACATCCTTATATTCCTCGGCCAGCTGGTTGAAACGGACCGCGAGCGTGGCCGAAGTCACCGCCTCGGATTTGTCCCAGCCGATCGCGTCGAGCATGTCGATGAACTCACCAACCGACTGATAGGTCGCATCAATCTCGCCCGAACCCGCCGCCGCAACCTCGGCCGCCGGATCGGTGCCGAGATCGTAATATTCGATCCGGTCGAGATAAGGGCCGCCATAGACCTCGCTGCCCCACCAGGGCTGATCGGACTTGACCAGCGAGGCGCGCACGCCGGTTTCAAAGTTGTCATATTTGAACGGGCCGGTGCCCGGCGTCTGGGTCGGATCGCCGTTTTCATAGCTTTTATGCACGACCATGCCGGGGTAATCGGCCAGCGCCGCGATCAGGGCGATATCCGGCGCGCTCAGCGCCAGTCTGACCGTGTGGCTGTCCACCACCGTCACCGCGCCCTCGCGCATTTTCGCGCCTTCGCCGCTGTCGCGCAGCGCCACACAGCGCCCGGCCATCGAATTCCCTTCGACCGAGCCATCGCACCAGCGGGCAAAGTTATGCGCCACATCCTCGGCGGTGAAATCGTCGCCATTTGACCATTTCACGCCCTGGCGGACCTTGAGCGTATATTCGGTGGCGTTTTCATTCGCCTCCCAGCTTTCCAGCAGCATGCCGCGAATGGTGCCGTCATTGTTGTATTCGACAAGATATTCCAGCCAGCCGCGCATGAAATTGGCGATCTGGCTCCAGTCCGAGGTGCGCGGGTCTTTCAGCGCCTTCAGTTCCATCGACATGCGCAGCGTGCCGCCGGGGGTGGGCGCCTCTTGAGCATAGGCCGGGGCGTCCAGCCCGATCAGCCCCCAGGCGACCGGCGCCGCCACGCCAAGCGCGGTGGTGCGGGTCAGGAATTCGCGGCGGCTGAGTCTGCCCTCCCGACATTCCTCCGCATACATGGTGGCGGCGGGATGCAGGCGGGTTTCGGTATTCCGGGTCATTCATCATCTCCCTGTCAGGCTCGGATGCGAGGCGGAAGGCGTCGCAAATGCGAGGTCCAGGTTGTGCCGCTTTTGCCTTGCGCAGGGCCGTGCCACCAGGATTCCGGATTGATTTCCGGAAGGTCCTGTCTGTCTTGGGGCGCGTCAAAGCGTCCCTGACAGCGGGCAGGATCTGCGTTGCAGGCCGGAGTTTTTTCCGCCGGCTTCATTCCCTGGTCGGCCCATTGCGCATGTTTTCCGCTTTCGCGTCAATGCTTTTGACAGACCATTCCCAGGGGTTTTGCGACATGATGGTCACTGGAACGAGACATTCACGCCAGGGGGGCAGAGGCGGAAACCCTGCGCCCGGATGGCAGCAGCCCGGCCCCGCGCAGGCCGGTGGTTTTGCTGAAACCCGGGCGGTGCCGATCAGCCGGCGCGGCGGAAGGCGGTCGGCGATTTGCCGGTCATATGGTGGAAGGCACGGGTGAAATAGGCCGGCGAGGTAAAGCCGAGGCTTGCCGCGATATGGCTGACCGGGATCTTCGTCTCGCTCAGCAGGCGCTGCGCCTCGAAGATACGGCGATCCTGCAACAGAACCGAAGCAGGCTTGCCGCAGGATTGCTTACAGCAGCGCGACAGATGGGTCGGCGTCACATTCAGCTTCGCGGCAAAATCCGAAACGCCAAGGCCCGAGCGATATTCCTTTTCCAGCAGGTTCGCATAGCGCGCCGCGAGGCGGCGGCTGGCATCGGGACGGACGGTCTCGGGCTCGGCCCGGGCGATCTGACGCTCCAGCCAGACACCCAGCAGGCCGAGATAATGGCCGGTGGCGCGATCATGGGCGGGAATATCCGAGCTCATCTCGCGAGAAATCGAATCAAGCAGGACATTGATCTCCTGCTGGGCATGGACTTCGCGGATCCTCAGATGATGCGGCGCAGCGGGCAAAGGCAGGCCGCAATTGCGCCCGAAAAACACCGCAGTGCCAAAGACAGACGGGCCGGCATCAAAGCCATGCATAACGCCTGGCGGGATGAAAACCACATTATGTGCGGTGTAGCCGCGCGTCGTCCCCTGGACCGTGATGCGGCCCTGGCCTTTGGTGAACCACAGAAGGCAGGATTCCGAGAGCGAACGCATCGCCTCCACCCGCCAGCGTCCGCCGGCCACCAGCCGCGGAATGGGAAGGATCCGGAGGTTGGAAATCGCGGTAAACTCTTGCATTGTCTTCTTATCTTCTCTGCCGATGGCGGGGAGGGTAAGCGCCGTGTGCTCAAAATTGAAACCAAAAAGATGGTATTTGGGCTAACTTATCCACAGCCCATGCTGAAAGCTGTGGGTAAATTTGTGGACGGGCAGAAAGCCGCCCGTCTTGCCTCGCCGCCGGGGAAACCGGATCGGAAGCCGGGGCGGGGAATCAGGGCAGGCTGACGGCGCGCCAGTCCCGCATCCGGCTGCGAAACCAGGTACGCTGTCGTTTCGCATATTGATGGCTGGCGATTGTCGCCGCCGTGACCGCCTCCGCAAGGTCCAGATCGCCGCGCAGATGCGCAATCAGCTCCGGCGCTCCGATCGCCTTTGCCCAGGGCCGCGCCGCATCCCAGAAGGGCAGGGCGGACCGCACCTCCTCCAGCGCCCCGGCCGCGATCATCTGCTCGAAACGCCGGTCGATCCGCTGGTTGAGCCAGTCGGTCTCGGGCTGCAACACGATGGCCTCGACGTCTGCGCGCGGCAAAAGCGCGGGGCCGGTGCTGTCCTGCCAGAAAGCCAGCCCGCGTCCGGTGGCGTGCAACACCTCCCAGGCGCGCTGAACCCTGGCGGGGTTGCGCAGGTCGATCCGCGCTGCAGTCCCGGGGTCCAGCGCTGCGACCATCGCGTCATAATCCCCGACCCGCAGCCCATCCGCCTCAAGGCGCAGCGCCGCCGGAATCGGCGGGATCCCGGCCAGCCCCTCGGTCAGCGCCATGAAGTAAAGCCCGGTGCCGCCGACAATCACCACCGGATGCGACAACAGCGCCTCCACCTCGCGCAGCCAGTGGCCGACAGAATACTCAGCCTCACGCCCGATATGACCATAAAGCCGGTGCGGCGCCGCCGCCTCATCCGCCACCGGGGGGCGCGCGCTCAGCACGCGCCAGCAGTCATAGACCTGCAGGGCATCGGCATTGACGACCAGCCGCCCATCCCGCGCCGCCAGCTCCAGCGCCAGTGCCGATTTGCCGCTTGCCGTCGGGCCTGCGATCAGCACCGGCAGCTCCCGCGATATCGCCGAAAGATCCGGCATGTGATTTCCTCTTGACCCAAATACTCCGGGGGAATCCCGGCCCCGCCGGGATGGGGGCAGCGCCCCCTTGCCCGGCTTCGCCGACCTGGCGCAACCCCGGTTGATCCCGGACCGGTTTTCGACCATTTTGCGCGCAATTTCAAAATCAGAACAAGACCAGGGGAATCCCATGTCCAGCGCAAGCATCAAACCGGGGCCAGATGCGGCACCGGTCGTCAAATATTCCCGCGTGATGCTGAAAATCTCGGGCGAGGCGCTGATGGGGGATCAGGGCTTTGGCCTCAACCCACCGACCGTCGCGCGCATTGCGCAGGAAGTCAAAGCGGTGCAGGAACTGGGTGTCGAGATCTGCATGGTGATCGGCGGCGGCAATATCTTCCGCGGCCTCGCAGGCTCCGCACAAGGGATGGAGCGCACCACCGCCGATTATATGGGCATGCTCGCGACCGTGATGAACGCCCTCGCCATGCAATCGGCGCTTGAACAACTCGGTGTTTTCACCCGTGTCATCTCGGCCATCCCGATGGACCAGGTCTGCGAGCCCTATATCCGCCGCCGCGCCGTGCGCCACCTCGAGAAGAAACGCGTCTGCATCTTCGCCGCCGGCACCGGCAACCCCTATTTCACCACTGACACGGCGGCTACGCTGCGCGCCAATGAGATGGGCTGCGAGGCCGTGTTCAAGGGCACCAAGGTTGACGGCGTCTATGACAAAGACCCGAAGAAACACACGGATGCCAAACGCTACACCACCGTCTCTTACGACGAGGCGCTGGAGAAGCATCTCGGCGTGATGGATGCCACCGCCATCGCGCTTGCCCGCGACAATGACCTGCCGATAATCGTCTTCTCGCTGGATGAACCGGGCGGCTTTCGCACCATCCTCTCGGGCCAGGGCACCTATACGCTGGTGAATGCAAAGGGCTGACCGGCACCTGCACCTTCAGACGGGCAGGGGCAGACGATGCTCTTTTACCGGAGAGCATCGTTTTGCATTGATAGGCTCCGACGCTTTTCCCGAAGTCAGGGGACAGCACATTGAGCGACAGATATAAGGAAATCGTCCGGCGTCATATTGCGGGTTTGCTCGGCAAGGCGCCGGAAAGTCTCGATCCCGATCAGGTCTTTTCGTTGCTCGAAATAGATCCGGAAGACACTAATGACCTTGTCGGCAAAATGGCTGAGGAGCTTAACATTACCCTGCCAGAGGGTTCTGACTGTCTGCTGGAAGCGACCTGGCAGGAGGGCGTCTCGCCGGTGACATGGGGCTCGCTGTGCTGGCTCAGCGCCTTTTCGGAGGCCGCGAAGGCGTCTTTCATCCGGCGCACGAACCCTGCACATGATTTCACCATAACCTCTCTCGCAGCATGTCTGCGGGAGGGGCGCTATATCGACAGCGGTTTGCGCGTGCCCGTTGAAGAGGCGCTGCCAGGCAGGATCGGAGCCCTGCTGATGCCGGCGGTGCTCAGCGTTGCCGGCATCGCGATTCATCTGACCTCCGGGGACTGCACGAAACGATGTGACGACACACAGAGCGCAGTCGGGGCGGGAATGCCCTGGCCGCTCATCGGCTTCATCGCGGCTCTGACCCTTTGCTGGTTGCTCTGGCGCACCATCCCCGGGCTGATCGCAATTCGTGCGGATGCGCGACGGCGCGATCCCGGCTGAGAAAGGCGGGGATTTTTTGCTGATCACTGGCCCGGCGCATTCTTTCCGGGCACAAGCTTCTATACCCCCGGCCATCTTTGTCCTATAGGAAACCAGATTTCCCCGCCATTCTTGCGGGCCAGCCTGAGGAATATGCCTGATGTCGTCTGATGAGTTCATGCTCGACACCGATGATCTTATCCGCCGCATGGAAGGGGCGATTGCCTCTCTGCGGGTTGAATTTGCATCGCTGCGCACCGGGCGCGCGTCCGGCGCGATGCTGGAGCCGATCATGGTCGATGCTTACGGCCAGATGACGCCGATCAACCAGCTTGCCACCGTCAACGTGCCGGAACCGCGCATGGTCACGGTCAATGTCTGGGACAAAGGCATGATCCAGAAAGTGGAAAAAGCGATCCGCGAATCCGGTCTGGGCATCAACCCGCAGACCAATGGCCCGATCATCATGCTGCCGATCCCCGAGCTGAACGAGGAACGCCGCCGCGAGCTGACCAAGGTTGCCGGTGGCTATGCCGAACATGCCAAAGTCGCGATCCGCAACCTGCGCCGCGACGGTATGGACCAGATCAAGAAGGCCAAGGCGAAGAACCAGGTCTCTGAAGACGATCAGAAATTCTGGGAAGACGAGGTCCAGGAACTGACCGACAAACATATCAAACTGATCGACCAGACGCTTGAGACCAAACAGGCGGAGATCATGCAGGTCTGACCCTTCGGGAGGAGCCGCGCATGGACGCCGCCAAAGCCACAGGCAAAGCCGGTATGGCCAAATCCGGTTCGGGCAAATCCGGCTCCGGAAACGGCGCGGATGCCGCGTCCTGCCCGACGGGCCAGGGCGGCAGGGCGGTATCGGCGCGGCATGTCGCCATCATCATGGACGGCAATGGACGCTGGGCCACCAATCGCGGCTGGCCCCGCCTTGTCGGCCATCGCCGCGGCGCCGAGCGGGTGCGCGAAATCGTGCGTGCAGCGCCGGATCTGGGGATACGCTGGCTGACGCTTTACGCCTTCTCGACGGAAAACTGGAAACGATCGACCGAGGAAGTCCTTGGTCTGATGGGGATCTTCGCCCATTTCATCCAGCGCGAGGCGGCCGCTCTGGCGCAGGAAGGCGTGCGGCTGCGCTTTATCGGAGACCGCTCAAAACTGGCGCCAAAGCTGCAGCGCCTGATGGCCGGCATCGAGGCCAGGACCGCCCATCTCGACCGGCTGAACCTGATCGTCGCGATCAATTACGGCGGAAGGGATGAGATTTTGCGCGCCGCCCGCCGCATCGCAACCGAGGCTGCCGAGGGTCGCTTCAACCCCTCCGACCTGACCGAGGCGGCGTTTTCGCGCGCGCTGGATACCGGCGATGCGCCCGATCCCGATCTGGTGATCCGCACGAGCGGAGAGACAAGGACCTCGAATTTTCTCGCCTGGCAGGCGGCCTATTCGGAATATGAATTCACCGAAACGCTCTGGCCCGATTTCACGCCCGATGAGATGGCAGCGATCCTTGAGCGTTTCGGCAATCGGGAACGCCGTTTCGGCGGGGTGAAGCCATGACCTCGAAATCTGCCCGCTGGAGCGATCTGGTGCCGCGAGTCGCTTCGGCGGTTGTGATGCTGGCAGCGGGGGGGCTTGATATCTGGGCGGGCGGCGTCTGGTTCGAGGCGCTTGCCGTGATCGCCTCGGCGGTGATGATGTGGGAACTTGCACGCATGACGCGCGGGGAGGGGTTTGACGCCTCGATCCTGCTTGGAGTGCTGACCTTCGTTGTGCTGGTGCTGGTTATCTGGGTGCCAGGCATCTGGATATTGCCGCTGATGTTGCTGCCCTCGCTGATCGGCACCATGGCGCCGCGCCGGGATGTCGTCGCGTTTGCCCCCTATGCGCTGGTGATCTTGCTGACGGCGATCGCGCTTGTGCTGATCCGCAACAGCCATGGGGTGATCGGGCTGACCTGGCTGATCGCGGTGGTGGTGGCCTCGGATGTGATGGGGTATTTTGCCGGTCGCATGCTTGGCGGGCCGAAATTCTGGCCCAAAGTCAGCCCAAAGAAAACCTGGTCGGGCACTGTGGCGGGCTGGATCGGTGCGGCGCTGGTGGGCGCGTGTTTCTGGCATTTCGCCGGGTTTGGCACGGATATCCTGTGGATCTCGCCGCTGATCGCTTTCGCGGGTCAGTTGGGCGATATCGCGGAATCGGCGATCAAACGGCGGGCAGGGGTCAAGGATGCCTCAAGCCTGATCCCCGGACATGGCGGGCTGATGGACCGTTTCGATGCGCTCGCCTTTGCAGGGGTGCTGGCGGTGGCGATGAATATCTGGCTGCATTTCCTGCCGGTTGCTCTCTCGGACGAAGCGCCGCCGCTGCCGGTTGAGATCACGGAGTAAGCCTTGCGCCAGATTTCCATCCTTGGCTCTACCGGCTCGGTCGGCACCCAGACGATTGATCTTGTGACCCGCGCGGCCCCCGGGGCATTCGGGGTCACCGCGCTGACCGGGGGCAGGAATATCGCGCTGCTGGCCGAACAGGCGCGGGCACTGCGGCCGGAAATCGTGGTGACGTCCGAGCCCGCGCTGCTGGCGGATCTGCGCGCGGCACTGGCGGGAACCGGGCTTGCCACTGCCGCCGGGCCCGATGCGATCCGCGAGGCCGCCGCGCGGCCCGTCAGCCTGACCGTCAACGCAATCATCGGCGCGGCGGGGCTGGTTCCGGGTCTGACTGCGCTGGAATCCGGCGCCACGCTGGCGCTGGCAAATAAAGAAAGCCTCGTCGCCGCCGGCCCGCTGCTGATGCGCCGGATGCGCGCGCTTGGCGGGCAGATCCTGCCGGTCGACAGCGAGCATTCGGCAATCTTCCAGGCGCTGGCGGGGGAAAAGACCGCCACGGTCGACCGTATCATCCTGACCGCCTCGGGCGGTGCGCTTCGCGACTGGCCGCTGGAAAAGCTGGAAACCGCGACTGTCGCCGAGGCGCTGGCGCATCCGAACTGGGCGATGGGGCAGCGGATCACGATTGATTCCGCCTCGATGTTCAACAAGGCGCTGGAGGTGATCGAGGCGCGCGAGCTGTTCGGCGTCGCGTCCGCGCAGATCGAGGTGATCATCCACCGTGAAAGCATCATCCATTCGATGGTCGGTTTTCACGACGGCGCGGTGATGGCGCATCTGGGTGTGCCGGATATGCGCCACCCGATCGGTTACGCACTGAACTGGCCCGAACGCGCAGCGCTGCCGGTGGCGCGGCTCGACCTTGCGAAACTGGCGAAACTGAGTTTTGAGGCCCCCGATGAGGCGCGCTTCCCCGCGCTGCGGCTGGCGCGTGAGGTGATGGAGACGCGCGGCCTGGCCGGTGCCGCTTTCAATGCCGCGAAAGAGATCGCACTGGATCATTTCCTCGCCGGAAAGATCGGTTTCATGGATATGGCGCGGCTGGTCGAGGCCACATTGACCAGGCTTTCGTCCGATTCCGGCCTTCACAATGACGCAGGCTCCCTTGAGGATGTGCTTGCAATGGACCATCTGGCAAGGATCAGGGCGGCGGAGCTGGCCGCCAGATTCGGACAAGGTTTCGGGCGCGCAGTCTGAACGGCAAAAGGAACGGCTGATACATGGATATCCTCGGTTACGTCACGGGGGCCGCCTGGTCGGTCGTCTTTTTCATTGTTGCGCTCTCGATCATCGTCGCGATCCATGAATATGGCCATTACATCGTCGGTCGCTGGTCGGGGATCCATGCCGAGGTCTTCTCGCTGGGCTTTGGCCCGGTTCTGGCGTCCCGCACCGACAAACGCGGCACCCGCTGGCAGATCGCGGCGATTCCCTTTGGCGGTTATGTGAAATTCCTCGGCGATGCCGATGCGGCCTCGGTCCGTTCCGAAATCCCCTCGGGGCTGAGCGCGGATGAGCGGCGCCACACGATGGCCGGCGCGCCGCTCTGGGCGCGCGCGGCGACGGTGGTGGCAGGGCCGGTTGCGAATTTCATCCTGACCTTCGCGATCCTTCTGGGCACGATCTTTTACTCTGGCATGGCGCTGGACCGGCCGACCGTTGGCCGGCTGGTGGCGGTGCCAGGGGTGCAGACGCTGAAAGAGGGCGATATCGTCCTGGCGCTTGGCGACCGCGAAACCCCCGATATGAAGAGTTTTGCCAAGGCGCTTGAGGCGCTGCCGCGCACCCCCGAAGTCGCATTCCGGGTCGAGCGCGACGGTCAGCAGATGACGCTGATGGCGCCGCATCCGCAGCCCGGTCTGATCAGCGATGTGCAGGTGAAGTCGGCAGCGATTGATGCAGGGATCCGGGCCGGTGATGTGGTGGTGAAGGCGGATGGCAAGGATATCAATGTCTTCAGCGATCTGGTCGATATCCTGCGCGCCTCTGACGGGCGGACGCTGGCGCTGACCGTCTGGCGCGATGGCAAGACCTTTGATGTCGAACTGACGCCGCGTTCGCGCGATGTGCCGCGTTCGGCCGCCGAGGGTGGCGGGTTTGAAACCCGCTGGCTGCTGGGGGCCTTTGCCGGCACGACAATCGACTTCTCCACCCGCCCGGCCGGACCGTGGGAGGCGATCTCGGGCGCGGCGGGCGCGATGTGGAATATGACCACCACCACCTTCTCGGGGCTCTGGCATATGATCGCCGGCCAGATCTCGACCTGCAACATGTCGGGCGTGATCGGCATGGCCGAGACGATGGGCGATGCGGCAAAGACCGGCACCATGGGCTTTGTCTCGATGCTGGCGGTGCTGTCGCTTGGGGTGGGGATTCTGAACCTTCTGCCGATTCCGGTGCTGGATGGCGGCCATCTGGTGTTCCACGCCTTTGAGGCGGTGACCGGGAAGCCGCCTTCGGACGGGGCGCTGCGGCTTTTGATGACGGTCGGGCTGACGCTTCTTCTGTCGCTGATGGTCTTTGCGCTGTGGAACGACGTCACCTGCGTGTGACGGGCTGCCGCGCGGCGATCTGAATATGGTTTGCGCCGGAGTCACCTGTAAAGTGCGGATTCTGCCTTAGTCCTGCCAGATTCGGCGCCTATCCGTCTGCATAACAAGAGGTGATGCTATGCAGATGGTTGAACGCAAATTCCCGGGTCTTGTCCTGCTTGCCAGGATGAATTTCGACTGGGTCTTTACCATGGGGACGATTGTTGCCGGGCTTCTTGCCGGTGCATTCCTCGGTTCGGCCATGCTGGGCTATTATGCCGAGCCGCTGCCGCTGATGCCGTAAGCGGGGCGCCGTGGGGCGAGGGGCGTCTGGCCAGGCTTGTCAGGCAAGCTTGTCCAGCCAGGGTCATCTGGCCAAACTCATCTGGCCAGGCAGGTTTCCGCCACCCGCAGCCGCCTGCGCGATATTACAACAGCGCAGAGTATCAGACTGAAACCCGGCCCCTCAGGCGCCGGGTTTTTGCGTTTTCTGCCCGCCTCATTGCCATCCTCCGCCGCCATTTTATCCGGCAGAGGCCAGAAATTAACGACTTTACCCGATTGAAGCGGAATCGCCCGGGGCCGGGGGCCGTGTGGCGCAGCGAGGCTGCGGGCCCGGTCTTGTGCCCGAATGCCCGCAGCCTGCGAGAAACGGGTGGGGGATACCATATCTGCCAGACTTATCCACAGGAACCGCAGGCTTTTGACAAGGGCCGGCTTTGCCGCTAGTCAGACACAGGGAAATTCGTACTGCGGAGCGCGTGACAGGTCATGGTGAAAAGCTCGATCCGGAAACAGCGTCGCGCCAGTGGCTTTGCAACCGTGCAGGCCGGGGGCCGCAAACGGGTCGTGGGTGTCACCCTTGCGACGGCGGTTATGCTTGGCGCGGCCGCCTCTGTGCCTGTCTGGCTGGAGCCCGCCTTCGCCCAGGTCTTTGCCTTCTCGAATGTCCGGGTCGATGGCAATGAGCGCGTCGATGCCTCGACCATCCTTTCCTATGCGGGAATCAGTCGCGGCCAGGAGGTCTCGGCCGGGGCGCTGAACGATGCCTATCAGCGCATCAACGGCTCGGGCCTGTTCGAGACGGTCGAGATTATCCCCGAAGGCAACACCCTCGTGATCAAGGTGAAGGAATATCCCTTCATCAACGTCATCAGCTTCGAGGGCAATAAGCGGCTGAAAGACGAAGACCTCGCCAAGCTGGTCAAGTCGCAGTCGCGCCGTGTCTTCTCGCCCTCGACCGCCGAGGCCGATGCCGCGACCCTTGCCGAGGTCTATCGCCAGCGCGGCCGCATCGCCGCCACCGTCAACCCGAAAGTGATCCGCCGCGACGGCAACCGCGTCGATCTGGTGTTCGAGATCACCGAAGGCAAGGTGGTCGAGATCGAGCAGCTCTCCTTTGTCGGCAACCGTGCCTTCTCGGATCGCCGGCTGCGCCAGGTGCTGCAGACCAAACAGGCCGGGCTCTTGCGCCAGATCATCCAGCGCGACACCTATGTGGCCGAGCGGATCGACGTTGATAAGCAGCTTCTGACCGAATTCTACCGCTCGCGCGGCTATATCGACTTCCAGGTGCTGGATGCCTCGGCCGAGGTCTCGCGCGAGCGCGATGCGACTTTCGTGACCTTCACCATCCGCGAAGGCCAGCAATATTCCATCGGCAATATCACCACCGTTTCCGAGGTGGAGGGCGTCGATGCGACTGAATTCGCCGCCGTGCAGAAGATCAAAACCGGCCAGACATGGAGCCCGGCGCTGATCGACAACAACATCGCCCGGATGGAAAACCTCGCCCTGAAAAAGGGCCTGAATTTCGTGCGGGTCGAGCCCCGCATCACCCGCGACGACCGCAATCAGCGTGTGAATATCGAATTCGCGGTGGTGCGCGGCGAGAAGATCTTTGTCGAGCGCATTGATATCGAAGGCAATGCGACCACGCTGGATGAGGTGGTGCGCCGCCAGTTCCGCTCGGTCGAGGGCGACCCCTTCAACCCGCGTGAAATCCGGCAATCGGCAGAGCGCATCCGCGCGCTTGGCTTCTTCTCGGATGCCCGCGTCAATGCCGAGCCGGGTTCGGCCCCGGATCAGGTCGTGGTCAATGTCGATGTCGATGAACAGCCCACCGGTTCGCTTGGCTTCGGCCTCAGCTATTCGGTCGAATCCGGCGCCGGCGTCTCGGTCAATTTCTCGGAATCGAACTTCCTCGGCCGTGGCCAGGCCATCGCCGCCAGCATTGCCACCACCGAAGACAATCAGTCCTCCTCCTTCTCCTTCACCGAGCCTGCGCTGTTCGGGCGGGATCTGAGCCTGTCCTTCGGGCTGTTCTACCGCACCACCGATTCCGATTATGCGCTCTACAACACCCGTAGCGCCGGGCTTTCGGTCGCGCTCGGCTTCCCGCTGGGCGATCAGTCGCGGATCAGCCTGCGATACCGGCTCAGCCAGGACGATATTTTTGATTACGATCCGGAAGACCTGACTGCGACGCCGCCCATTTATGAGTCGCCGATTCTCAGGAAAGAGGTGGATCAGAGCGCGCTGACCTCCTCCTCCATCGGCTATACCTATGAATATGACAGCCGCATCACCGGGCTTGATCCGACGCGTGGCCTGTTGTTCCGCTTTGGTCAGGATATCGGCGGCCTCGGCGGCGATACCAAATTCCTGACGACCACGCTCTTCGCCATGGGGGAACAGAAGGTCTGGAATGAGGAGGTCACCGTCCGCGCGATTTTTGAGGCCGGCCATATTCAGGATCTTGGCGATACCGGCACCCGCGTGACCGACCGTTTCTTCCTGCGCAGCAAGATGCGCGGGTTTGAACCGAACGGCATCGGTCCGCGCGACGGCACCAATCTTGAAGACGCGCTCGGCGGCAATGTCTTTGCGGTGGCGCGGTTCGAATCGGAGTTCCCGCTGGGGCTGCCGGAAGAATATGGCATCATGGGCGGCGCGTTCCTTGATGTCGGCGCGGTCTGGAGCCTGACGGACAAATGCGGCCTGCAATGCCGGACCGGCGGCGCAGAGATTGATGACGGCTTCAAGCCGCGTGTCGCGGTCGGGGTCTCGGTTCTGTGGGATACGCCGGTCGGGCCGCTGCGCTTCAACTTCTCGAAAGCGGTCAGGAAGGAAGATTACGACAAAGAACAGACCTTCGACCTGACCGTCTCGACCAAGTTCTGAGATGGCAGCGGGGGCACCGCTCTGGCCTCTTGCGGCGCTGCTGATGGCCATGGGCCTCGGCAGCGCGGCCATGGCGCAGGATGGAACCTCCGGGACCATTGCCCCGGACCCTGCGGGCGGCAGCACTGCCGTTGCGGATGGAACCGGCAATCTGGCGCTTCTCACCCTCAACCAGGCCGCGTTGTTCGAGAAATCTGCCTGGGGCGCGGCTGCGATGCGGGCGGCAGAACAGGCGGCTTCCGCCCTCAGCGCCGAGAATCGCACCATCGAGGCGGCGCTGGAAAAGGAAGAGCTTGGCCTGACCGAAAAGCGCGGCCAGATCACGGCCGAAGAATTCTCGGCTCTGGCCCGCGATTTCGACCGCAAGGTCGAGGAATTCCGCCAGACCCAGGATGCCAAGCTGCGCGCGATCAACCGCAAGCTGGATGAGGACCGCAAGACCTTTGTGGAGCTCTCGGTGCCGCTGATGGCGGAATTGCTGGATGAATATGGCGCGGTGGCGATCATTGCCGATGATATTCTGATTCTCTCGCGCAGCTCTGCCGATGTGACACAGCGCGCCATCGAGCTGATGAATCAACGGTTGCCGATGCCCGAAGAACCAGGCGAGGCGCCGGCACAGGACGGGCAGGGCGTGCCGCCCGACGGCACCGATACCGCGCCCGGATCCGCGCCATAAAACCCGACCCTTTGCGGGGGCTTCGCCGGAATGTCCCGCACCTGTTCAGCGGAACTTGCCCCGCCGCCGCCAACTTGGTAGCAGTCGGAAAACCGGGCGGAATGCCGCTGTTCTTATACCCAAAAGTGATCTGAGGAGGATGCGCCAGATGGATGCCCAAGCGGACGCCAAGGCCGTCACCAATGCCGATCTGGATCTGATCCAGCGGATCATCCCCCACCGCTACCCCTTTCTGCTGATCGACAAGGTCCGCGATGTGGTGATCAATGAATCCTGCATCGGTGTGAAATGCATCACCTATAACGAGCCGCAATTCACCGGCCATTTTCCCGGCATGCCGATTTTCCCCGGCGTGATGATCATCGAGGCGATGGCGCAGACTTCGGGCGTGCTGGTGGGGCTGTCGATGGATCTGGTCGACAAGAATGCCAAAGTCTTCTTCATGGGCGTCGACGGGGTGAAATTCCGCCGCAAGGTGGTGCCCGGCGATGTGCTTGAGCTGCATGTCAAAGCTTTGCGCGGCGGTGGCAAGGTGTGGAAATTCTCGGGGCGCGCCATGGTTGATGGCGAGCTCGCCTGTGAGGCCGAATTCACCGCCATGTTCGACCTTCCGAAAGCCTGATCCATGGCCATTCACGGAACCGCCGTCATCCATCCTTCCGCCGTGATCGACGACGGGGCCGAGATCGGCCCGGATTGCCATATCGGGCCGTTTTGCGTGGTGGGCGAAGAGGTCACCCTGCATCGCGGCGTCACGCTGAAATCGCATACCGTGGTCACCGGCTGGACCGAGATCGGCGAGGAAAGCACGATCTGGCCTTTCGCCACCGTGGGCGAGGTGCCGCAGGATCTGAAATTCAGGGGCGAGCGCACCCGGCTGCAGGTCGGTGCCCGCTGCCGCATCCGCGAAGGCGCCACGCTGAACACCGGCACCGAGGGCGGCGGCGGCATCACGCGCGTCGGCGATGACTGCCTGATTATGACCGGCGCCCATGTCGGCCATGACAGCATCATCGGCGACCGGGTGATTCTGGTGAACAATGTCGCCATTGCCGGCCATTGCCATATCGGCGATGACGTGATCATCGGTGGGCTTTCGGGCGTGCATCAATGGGTCCGGATCGGCAAGGGCGCCATTATCGGTGCGGTCACCATGGTGACGAATGACGTGATCCCTTACGGCCTTGTCCAGGCGCCGCGCGGCGAGCTGGACGGGCTGAACCTTGTCGGGCTGAAACGGCGCGGTGTGACCCGGGCCGAGATCACCCAGCTGCGCGCCGCCTATCAGATGCTGGCCCAGGGCGAGGGCAATTTCCACGACCGCGCCGCGCGCCTGGTCGAGGATTTCGACTCTGCCGCCGTGCGCGAGATTTCCGAATTCATCCTTGCGGCCTCGGATCGGTCCTTCCTGACCCCGAAAGGCGCGAAATGAGCGTCGCGATAATTGCCGGGCGCGGTGCGCTGCCGGCGGCGCTGGTGGCGGCGGCGCCTCAGCGCCCCTTTATCGCGGCGCTTGACGGTTTCGCGCCCGAGGGTCTGGTGCCCGACCTGACCTTTCGGATCGAGCGGCTCTACCCGTTCTTTGCCGCCTTGCATGAGGCCGGTGTCACCGGTGTCTGTTTTGCCGGTGCTGTGCAGCGCCCGCGCCTTGATCCCGCGCTTTTCGATCCACTGACCGCCGGGATCGTGCCGCGTCTGATGGCCTCGCTGGCCCAGGGCGATGACGCGACTCTGCGCGAGGTGATCGCGCTGTTCGAAGAGGACGGCTTCACGATCATCGGCGCCTCCGGGCTGGCGCCTTCTCTGGTGCCCGAGGCGGCATTTTACGCCGGCGAGGCGATGCTCCGTGACCGTCAGGATGCCGCACGGGCGGCGCTGATCGCCGAGGCGCTTGGCCGGGTCGATGTCGGCCAGGGCTGTGTGGTGCAGCAGGGGCTTTGCCTTGCGACCGAGACGCTGGCGGGGACCGATGCGATGCTCGCAACCGTAGCCGGGCTGCCCGCCGCTCTGCGCCCCGATGCCGCACGCGGGCGGGGGCTTTTGTATAAGGCACCGAAACCCCTGCAGGATCGCCGCATCGACCTGCCGGCGCTTGGGCCCGCAACCGTGGCCGCCGTGGCCGGGTCCGGGCTTGGCGGCATCGCATGGGAGGCCGGCGGTGTCATCTGCCTTGACCTGCCCGCAATGCGTGCGGCCGCGCGTGAGGCCGGGATTTTCCTCTGGGCGAGAGCGCCCGGAGACTACGCGTGAAATTCATCCTGATCGCCGGAGAGCCCTCGGGCGACCGGCTTGGCGCCGCGCTGATGGTGGGGCTGAAGGCGCTGCTGCCCCAGGTGCGTTTCGAGGGTGTCGGGGGTCCCGCCATGCAGGCCGAAGGGCTGGAAAGCGCCTTTCCGATGGAAGAGCTTTCGGTGATGGGCATCGCCGAGGTGCTGCCGAAATATTTCCATCTGAAACGCCGGATCCGCGAATGTGCCGATCTGGTGCTGGTGGAAAAGCCTGCGGCGCTGATCACCATCGACAGTCCGGATTTCTGCCTGCGCGTGGCGCGGATCGTGAAAGAGGCAGCGCCGGAAATCCCGACGGTGCATTATGTGGCACCGTCGGTCTGGGCCTGGCGCCCGGGACGCGCAGCCAAAATGGCCGGGGTGATCGACCATGTTCTGGCGCTTTTGCCGTTCGAGCCGCCCTATATGGAAGCCGCCGGCATGAGCTGCGACTTCACCGGCCACCCGGTGGTGGCCGAGCCAGTGGCCAGCGCCGCCGATGCGGCGGCCTTCCGCGCCGCGCATGGAATTGCGGGCAATGCGCCATTGCTCGCGGTCCTGCCGGGCTCGCGCCGGGGCGAGGTGACGCGACTTCTGCCGCCTTTCGGCGAAACGGTGGCCGGGCTGTCTGCCGCGCTGCCAGGGCTGCGCGTCGTTCTGCCGACTCCCGCGCATCTGGCCGATGTCGTGACCGGAGAACTGGCGGGCTGGGCCGGCGCACCGGTGATCCTGAAATCCCCCGATGTGGCGAACAGGACCGCAGCTTTTGCTGCGGCCGACGCGGCACTTGCGGCCTCTGGCACGGTCAGTCTGGAGCTGGCGGCGCAGGCCTGCCCGATGGTGATCGCCTATGACATGGCGCCACTGACGCTCTGGCTGATGCGGCGGATGATCCGGATCGACACGGTCACCCTGGTCAACCTGGTATCCGAGACCCGTACTGTGCCGGAATTCATCGGCAAAGACTGCCGCGCCGGAACCCTTGTCCCGGCATTGCGCCGCCTTATGGCAGGCGAAACTGCGGGCCAGGCAGAGGCCATGCAGGTGACCATGGACCGCCTTGGCCGTGGCGGCGAGGCGCCCGGTCGGCGCGCGGCGCGGTCTGTTCTGGCGTTTTTGCAAGTCGCAGCGCAAGATCTACGCTGACGCGCATGCCTCCGGCGGGGATATTTAAGGACAGATGAAAACAGGGACCTTTTTCATCTGTCTCTAAATATCCCGGGGGTGAGGCTCCGCGAGGAGCCGAGGGGGCAGGGCCCCCTCTCTTCTCAGCGCCCGCGCCAGATCCAGCCGCCACCATAGATGCGGCTTCCTTCATTGGCGTAAAACACGCAGGCCTGGCCGGGGCTGACGCCGTCTTCCGGCTCGATCAGTTCCACCTCGGCCCCGGTCTCCGAGATCGGCCGGATGATCGCAGGGCGCGGCGCGCGGGTCGAGCGCACCTTGGCCAGCACATGCCATTCCGATCGGCTGGTCAGGGCCTCATCGCCCAGCCAGTTGATCTCGCGCACCGGAATCATGCGGGTGGAGAGCGCCTCCTTCGGCCCCACCACCACCCGACGGTTTTCGGCATCAAGCTTCACCACATAAAGCGGATCGCCGAGGCCGCCGATCCCCAGCCCCTTGCGCTGACCGATCGTGTAATGGATCACGCCGCGATGCTCGCCCAGAACCTGCCCCGAGAGATCGACGATCTCGCCGGGCGAGGCGGCATCAGGCCGCAGCTTTTCGATCACGCTGGCATAATTGCCGTTCGGCACGAAACAGATGTCCTGGCTGTCGGGCTTATCGGCCACCGGCAGGCCGTATTTTGCCGCCAGCGCCCGTGTCTCGGCCTTGGATTGCAGATGGCCCAGCGGGAAGCGCAGATATGAGAGCTGCTCGGGTGTGGTCGAGAACAGGAAATAGCTCTGATCGCGGTTCGGATCGGCCGCCGAATGCAACTCCGGCCCCATATCGCCCAGCTTGCGCCGGATGTAATGCCCGGTTGCCATGCAATCGGCATCAAGCTCTTTTGCGGTTGCCAGCAGATCCTTGAACTTCACCCGCTCATTGCAGCGGATGCAGGGAACCGGCGTCGCGCCAGCCAGATAGGCCTCGGCGAATTCCTCGATCACCGCTTCGCGGAAGGTGTTCTCGTAATCCAGCACATAATGCGGAAAACCCATCGCCTCGGCCACGCGGCGCGCATCATGGATGTCGCGCCCGGCGCAGCAGGCACCCTTTTTCGCCAGCGCCGCCCCGTGATCGTAAAGCTGCAGCGTGACGCCGACCACGTCATAGCCCTCTTCCTTCAGCATCGCTGCCACGACGGAACTGTCGACGCCGCCGGACATGGCGACGACGACACGGGTATCTGCCGGTGCCCGGTCAAAGCCGAGCGAATTCAGTTTGCGGTCAAAGGGCATGGGAGGTCGCCAATAGGGTACGGATCCGGATTGCTCCGGAATATATGAAAATCTTCCCTACTCTCAAGGCGCGGGTTCAGCAATGTTTAAGCGTAACCGGTCAAATCTGCCTGAACCAGACAGTGAACGGAAAACGCAATGTATCTCAGACGAGTTGACGGCCCGCGACAGGTGACCTTGCCGGACGGGTCCATTCTGACCCGCGCCGATCTGCCCGCGCCGCAGACCCAACGTTGGGTCGCCAGCCGCAAGGCCACGGTTGTGCGGGCGGTGGCGCATGGTCTGATCACGGCCGAGGAGGCGCGTGAGCGCTATTCGCTGTCGGAAGAGGAGTTCCAGCTCTGGTGTGATGCGGTTGAAAAACATGGCGAGAAAGCCCTCAAGGTCACAGCAATTCAAAAATTCAGACAACTTTAGGTTGTATTGGATTTTCGCGCTGGCAATCTATGCGTGGTAACCATGCATTAACCAGTGGATGCGAGTGTCGTTAACGAAGACGACCCGACAGCCCGGACCGGAGATTTGCCTTATGCGTATTTTGCTCGTCGAAGATGATCCTGCAACATCTCGCAGTATCGAACTGATGCTGACCCATGCCAATCTGAATGTTTATTGCACCGATATGGGCGAGGACGGGATAGATCTCGCCCGGCTCTATGATTACGATCTTATCCTGCTGGATCTTAATCTGCCGGATATGAGTGGCCATGAAGTTCTGCGCCAGATCCGTCTTGCCCGGGTGGAAACGCCGATCCTGATCCTGTCGGGCTCGGATGATACAGAAAGCAAACTCAGGGGCTTTGGCTTTGGCGCCGATGATTATCTGACCAAGCCTTTCCACCGCGAAGAGCTGGTGGCGCGGATCCATGCGATTATCCGCCGCTCGAAAGGCCATAGCCAGTCCACCATCCGCACCGGGTTGATCACGGTCAATCTCGATGCCAAGACCGTTGAATCCGCAGGCAAGGCCATTCATCTGACCGGCAAGGAATATCAGATGCTTGAGCTGCTTTCCCTGCGCAAGGGAACCACGCTGACAAAGGAGATGTTCCTTAATCATCTTTATGGCGGCATGGATGAGCCGGAGCTGAAAATCATTGATGTCTTCATCTGCAAGTTGCGCAAAAAGCTGAGCGAAGCGACCGGCGGCGAGAGTTATATCGAGACCGTCTGGGGCCGTGGCTATGTGTTGCGCGATCCGGAAGGCGAACGCAGCGGCGGCAGGCTCGCGGTCTCGGCCTGAGCGCAGCGTTCATCAGCGCCGCGCCGGTGCGCTGTGGTCGTGGCTTCGGCGCAGAGGATCCGGCAGCGCGCTGCGGGATCGGATGCGAGATGCTTTACCTCTCGCGGGGCAGGTCCTAGGTTCGGGCCGAACCGGGCGGAGGGCGCGATGGAAGCCAGATCAGTCGAAGAACCCAAAGCAGTTGAAGACCTCAGTGAGGCAGAGGCCCGGGCTGAGCTGGAAATGCTTGCTCAGCGGCTGGGACGCGCGAATCGCGCCTATCACACCGAGGACGCGCCCGAGATCTCAGACGCGGATTATGATGCGCTCCGGCGCCGCAATGCCGCGATCGAGGCACGCTTTCCCGCGCTGAAACGGGCCGACAGTGCCAGCGATCAGGTCGGCGCTGCGCTGGCGGATGGCTTTGGCAAAGTCGCGCATCGGATCGCGATGCTCAGCCTGGAAAACGCCTTTGAAGACGGTGATGTCGCCGATTTCGACACGCGGGTCCGTTCTTTTCTCAATCACCCGGGCGGATTGCGCTATACGGCCGAGCCTAAAATCGACGGGCTGTCGCTGTCGCTCCGCTATGAAACGGGCCGGCTGCTCCAGGCCGCAACCCGGGGCGATGGCGCAACGGGCGAGAATGTCACCGCCAATGCGCTGACAATTGCAGATATCCCGCAGCATATTGCGGACGCGCCGGAGATCATGGAGATCCGGGGCGAGGTCTATATGTCCCATGCGGATTTCGCGGCGTTGAATACCCGCCAGGCGGAGAGCGGCGAAAAGACCTTCGCCAATCCGCGCAACGCCGCCGCCGGCAGCCTGCGCCAGCTGGATGCGACAATCACCGCCAGCCGGCCGCTGAAATTCTTCGCCTATGCCTGGGGCGAATTGTCGGCGCCGCTTTCCGATACGCAATTTGGCGCGATCCAGAGACTGGCGGATATGGGGTTTCAGACCAATCCGCTGACCCGGCTTTGCGATGGACCGGCGCAGATGCTGGCGCAATATCACACTATCGGCGCAGAGCGCGCCGGCCTCGGCTATGACATCGACGGCGTGGTTTATAAGGTCGATGATCTGGCATTGCAGGCGCGGCTTGGCTTTCGTTCAACCACGCCCCGTTGGGCAATAGCGCATAAATTCCCGGCCGAACTCGCCTGGACCTGGCTTGAGGCGATTGATATCCAGGTCGGCCGTACCGGCGCGCTGTCTCCGGTTGCGCGCCTGACGCCGGTGACGGTGGGCGGAGTGGTGGTCTCCAATGCCACGCTGCATAACGAGGATTACATCCATGGCCGGAATTCGGCCGGAGAAGAGATCCGGGGCGGCAAGGATATCCGCATCGGCGATTTCGTCCAGGTCTACCGCGCGGGCGATGTGATCCCGAAACTGGCCGATGTCGATCTGTCGAAACGGCCCGTCGGGGCCGCGCCCTATCTCTTCCCCGAAGCCTGTCCGGAATGCAGCAGCCCGGCGATCCGCGCACCCGGCGATTCTGTGCGCCGCTGCACCGGCGGTCTGATCTGCCCCGCGCAAGGGGTTGAAAGACTGAAACATTTCGTCAGCCGGGGCGGTTTCGACATCGAAGGGCTCGGCGCGAAGCAGGTCGAGATGTTCTACCATGACGATCTGCTCCCGGTGAAAACACCGGCCGATATTTTCACTCTTGAGGCAAGGGACACAGCCAACCCGCTGCAAAGCCTGAAGAATCGCGACGGTTTTGGCGACACCTCGGTCCGGAAACTCTGGGCGGCGATTGAGGAACGCCGGACCATCGGTTTCGAGCGCTTTCTCTTCGCGCTCGGCATCCGCGATGTCGGAGAGGTGGCGGCCCGTGATCTTGCCCGCCACTATCACAGCTGGGATGCGCTCTCGCAGGCGATTGATCTCGCGTATCCGGCGGCGTTGCGCCAGATCGCGGCCGATGAGGCCGAGGCGGATGAGCGCGCCGCTGCCGCCGATTCGGGCCGCCGCGCCCAGCCCGCGAAAATCCGCGCAGCGATATGGGAGGCCGGGCCGCCGCCCCCCGAGGCGCTGGCCGCCTGGAATGAGCTGCTTTCCATCGACGGGATCGGCGCGGTGCTGGCGGTCTCGCTGGTGACGGCGCTGGCGCCGGGCGGGCATGAACGGGTGGCGGTCGATGCGTTGGTCACCCAGCTGCGCGAGATCACCCCGCCAGCCGCGCGCGCAAGCGCCAGCCCGGTCGCCGGGCTCACCGTCGTCTTCACCGGCACGCTGGAGAAAATGACCCGCGCCGAGGCAAAGGCCCGCGCCGAAGCGCTTGGCGCCAAAGTGGCGGGCAGCGTTTCGGCGAAGACCGATCTGCTGGTTGCCGGGCCGGGTGCGGGCTCCAAACTGAAAGAGGCCGCAAAGCTGAATATCCGCACCCTCGACGAGGATGGCTGGCTTGCGCTGATCGCCGGCGAGGCGGGGTCACAAACGGAAAAAGACGACACATGAGCCGGCCCGAGGCGCTCTTCCCGCTTTTCGCGGATCTGGAGACGCTGGATGGCGTCGGCGCGAAAAGCGCGAAGGCGTTTGAGGGGCTGGGCGTCGGTCGCCCCAAGGATCTGTTGTATCTGCTGCCCTATAGCGGCATCGACCGCAGCCTGCGAGCCGGCATTCGTGACTATATCCTGCCCATAACGGTGACGATCGCGGTGGAAATCCTGCGCCATCAGCCGGGGCGCACCCGCTCGGCGCCGACGGTGGTGCAATGCCGCGACGATCAGGGGGCGGCGCTTGAGCTGGTGTTTTTCCATGCGCGGGGTGACTATCTGCAGCGCATCCTGCCGGTCGGCGCGCGGCGGGTGATCTCGGGCAAGGCCGAGGCCAATGATTTCGCGATCCGTATCGTGCATCCGGACCATATTCTTGCGCCCGAGGAGGCCGCATCGCTGCCGGGATGGGAGCCGGTCTATCCCCTGACCGCCGGCATCACTCAGAAAACCCTGCAAAAAGCGGTTTCTTCGGCGCTGGCGCGACTGCCGGAGCTGCCCGAATGGATAGACCCCGGGCTGATTGCGCGCGAGGGCTGGCCCGCATGGTCCGCCGCCTTGCGCCGGGCGCATCAGCCCGAAGACGCGCAGGACCTGACGGCCGAAGATCCCGCGCGGGCGCGGCTGGCCTATGACGAGCTTTTCGCGCATCAGCTGACGCTGTCGCTGGCGCGGGCCAGGATGCGGCGCGGGCGGGGGATGCAGAGCCTGGGCGATGGCCGCTTGCGCGCCCGGCTGCTGGCCGGGTTCCCCTACCGGCCCACCGCCGCCCAGACCCGTGCTGTCGGGGAAATCGCCGCCGATATGGCCGCGCCCTTGCGGATGAACCGGCTCTTGCAGGGCGATGTCGGCGCCGGGAAAACACTGGTTGCGCTGATGGCGCTGGCGGTCGCGGTCGAGGCGGGCGGGCAGGGCGTGTTGATGGCCCCGACCGAGATCCTCGCGCGCCAGCATTTTGAAGGGCTGGCGGATCTGGCGGCAGGGGCCGGCATCCGGATGGAGTTGCTGACCGGCCGCGATCGTGGCAGTGACCGCGCTTCGAAGCTGGCGGCGCTGGCGGCTGGAGAGATCCATGTTCTGGTCGGCACCCATGCGGTATTCCAGAAAGATGTGCATTTCCAGAACCTTCGCCTTGCGGTGATCGACGAACAGCACCGTTTCGGCGTCGCGCAACGCATGGAGCTGGGCGCCAAGGGTGAGGCGGCGGATGTGCTGGTGATGACGGCGACACCGATCCCAAGAAGCCTCGCTCTGGCCTCATATGGCGATATGGATGTCTCGGTGCTGGATGAAAAACCGCCGGGTCGCAAACCGGTGAAGACGGTGCTGGTGACCACGGCCAGGATTGACGAAGTGGTGGCGCATCTCGCGCAGGCGGTGGCGGGCGGGCGTCAGGCCTATTGGGTCTGCCCGCTGGTCGAGGAAAGCGAGCTGGTCGATCTGGCCTCGGCGACCGAACGCTTTGCTGATCTGCGCGCCGCGCTTGGCGAGGGGCGGGTGGGTCTTGTGCATGGCCAGATGCCGCCGGCGGAAAAGGATGCCGCCATGGCGCGGTTTGTTGCGGGCGAGACCGGGGTGCTGGTCGCGACCACGGTGATCGAGGTGGGGGTCAATGTGCCCAATGCCTCGATCATGGTGATCGAGCGGGCAGAGACCTTTGGTCTTGCACAGCTGCATCAGTTGCGGGGGCGCGTCGGGCGGGGGGCGGCGGAATCGACCTGCCTGATGATGTATCAGCCACCGCTCAGCGAAAGCGGCGAGCGGCGCCTCAAGACGCTGCGCGACACCGAAGACGGGTTCCGCATCGCCGAGGAAGATCTCGCGATGCGCGGCGCCGGTGATCTGATCGGCACGGCGCAATCCGGCCTGCCGCGGTTTCGCGTGGCGGATCTGGAGCGGCAATCGGCGCTGATGGCGGTGGCGCAATCGGATGCGCGCGCGCTGCTGACCACCGATCCAAAGCTGGAAAGCCCAAGGGGCAAGGCGGCGCGCCATCTGCTCTGGCTTTTGGATCAGGACCGGGCGATCCGGCTGCTGACGGTCGGCTGATCACGCGGGTGGCCGGGCCGCTGCCCGCGCCGAAATCCACGAATGTTCGCGTATGTTCCTATTAAGTTCTTTACAGCCATTGAATCATGTGAGAACAATAGGGCAACAAACACAGAGCAGGAGGAAGTGAAGATGATCGCCCGACTGAAAGCCGCCCGCCGTAATGCCGATATCCACGCGGCCGAGGATATTCTTGGCGTCGTCGCCCTTTTCGCGCTGCTGTTTGTGACCCTCGCGCTGCCCGTTGCGGGGTGAGCGAGTCCGGGTTTCTGCATAGCTGAGTTTCTGCCTGCGGTCTGATCCCGCGACATGCCGGCCTTCTCTGTCCCGATCCGAAGGCCTCTGATTTGCTCCTGTCCCGCAGATCCCCGCATGTCCCAGACACGCTTGACTTCCGCCGCCGTCGCAACCCGACGCGCGGCGGTTTTTTTATGGCTGGCGTGCCTGTTCGGCCGCCTGAGCGGCGGCGTCGCAGGCCGCATCCAGCACCAGCAGGATCGAGGCATGGCGGTTGCGGAAATCGCGGGCGGGAATCAGCAATGCATATTGTTCGAACGGCGCGGGCGGTGGCGGGCTTGCGTCTTGCAGCATGGCGGCAACCGCATCGCGCGCTTCCTGCAATTCTGTAAGGCTGCGCCCGACCACCACCCGGCCGAGAATAGCGGCAGAGGCCTGGCCAAGCGCGCAGGCCCGCACCTCCTGGGCATATCCGCTCACAATCCCGTCCTGCAGCACGAGATCGACAGTCACCGTCGAGCCACAGGCGGGCGAGCGTTTCTTCGCACTCCCCCCAGGTGAGGCGAGACGTCCGGTCAGCGGAATATTTGCCGCCAGCGCCAGGATGGGGCCGGAATATAACGAGATGAGATCGCTGTCGCTCATGTCGGCGGCCTTTGCTGATGGCTTGCTCTTGCGTGATGACTATGTAATCCCGCGCGGCACCCGCGCCAAGGAGAAGACCATGCGCTTTGATCCCACCAGTCTGAAATTCGACGTAAACGGGCTGATTCCGTGCATCGCGCAGCAACACGATACCGGTGAGGTGCTGATGATGGCCTGGATGAATGCGGATTCGGTGGCGAAGACGCTGAAGACGGGCAGGGTGACCTATTGGTCGCGCTCGCGCCAGGGGTTCTGGGTCAAGGGGGAAAGCTCGGGCCATGCGCAGAAGCTGGTGGCTTTGCGGGTGGATTGTGACCGCGATTGCCTGTTGGCGCTGGTCGATCAGACCGGGCCGGCCTGTCACACCAACCGGCGTTCGTGCTTTTATACCGGGATCGAGAGTGGCGAAGAGGTCGAGCTGATGAAGCCGGTCGCCTGAGGGCGGCGGTGGAAGCCTCCGGCGGGAGTATTTGGGTCAAGAGGAAAGGCTGAGATCCAGGATCCGGCTTATATCGGCGGGGCTGGCGCCTTCGGAGCGGTATTTCGCCAGCGCGCGCGCATCGTCGCGTTTGGCAAGGCGTTTGCCGGACTGGTCGCGGATCAGGCGGTGATGGTGCCAGACCGGTTGCGGCAGGCTCAGGAGGCGGATCAGCAAGGCGTGGATGAAGGTGGCGTCGAACAGGTCTTCGCCACGGGTGACCTCGGTGATGCCCTGGGCTGCGTCATCGGTGACCACCGCAATATGGTAGGAGGTGCCGATATCGCGGCGCGCCAGCACGATATCGCCAATCTCGCGGATCATGTCGGCGGCGCTGCGGCGATGGAGGCCGGGTCTGGTGCCGGTATCGGTGAAGCTGATCTCGCCCAGATGTGCCATGGCCTTTGCCATGTCGAGCCGGAGCGCACCGTCAGGATGGCCGGCATGGCGGCAGGTGCCGGGATAGACCGGACCATCGGGGCCAATGACCGGCGCGCCTTCCTGCGGGGCCGAGAGCGCCGCGCGGATATCGCCGCGCGTGCAGGCGCAGTGATAGGTCAGGCCATTTTCCGTCAGCCTGTCAATGGTTTGCTGGTAGAGGCCAAGACGTTCAGACTGGCGCAGAACCGGGGTTTCCCAGCTCAGCCCCAGCCAGTGCAGATCGTCATAAAGCGCGGCCTCGAATTCCGGTTTCGAACGCGCGGTGTCGATATCCTCGATCCGGAGCAGAAAGCGGTCGCCCCGGGCTGCGGCGGTCAGCGCGGCAAAGGCATGGCCCAGATGCAGCGGCCCGGTCGGCGAGGGCGCGAAGCGCGTTGCCCGAGCCCCCGTTACCCGAGCCATTGCGTGAAGGCATCTTTCGCGCGGTCGGTATAGGCCTTGTAGCGATCCTTGCGGCCCCGGCGCCCGCCTTTTGCGTCAATCGGGGGGAAGAGGCCGAAATTCACGTTCATCGGCTGGAAGGTCTTTGCCTCGGCCCCGCCGGTGATATGGGTGATCAGCGCGCCCATGGCGGTATCGGCGGGGGGCGGCGACAGATCCTGGCCCTTGATCTCAGCCGCCGCCATCCGGCCCGCCAGAAGACCCATCGCTGCGGATTCGACATAGCCCTCGACGCCGGTGATCTGGCCGGCAAAGCGGATATTCGGGCGCGATTTCAACCGCATCCGGTCATCCAGAAGCGTGGGCGAGTTGATGAATGTATTGCGATGGATGCCGCCAAGCCGCGCAAAGGAGGCACTCTCAAGACCTGGAATCAGTTTGAAAACAGATGTTTGTGCGCCGTATTTCATCTTTGTCTGGAAGCCCACGATATTGTAGAGCGTGCCAAGCGCATTGTCGCGCCTCAGCTGTACCACCGCATAGGGCTTGTTCGCCGGATCGTGCGAATTGGTCAGCCCGACCGGCTTCATCGGTCCATGACGCAGGGTTTCGCGGCCGCGCTCTGCCATGACCTCGATCGGCAGGCAGCCGTCGAAATAGCCGGCGGTCTCGCCCGCGTGGAACTCGGTTTTCTCGGCGGCAAGCAGCGCGTCGATGAAAGCCTCATAGTCCGCTTTCGTCATCGGGCAGTTCAGATAGGCCTTCTGCTCTTCCTCGGTCTCGCCCTTGTCATAGCGCGACTGGCGCCAGACGACGGACATATCGACCGATTCCGCATAGACGATGGGCGCGATGGCATCGAAAAAGGCGAGGCTCTCGGCGCCGGTCTCCGCCCGGATCGCTTCGGCCAGGGCGCCCGATGTCAGCGGGCCGGTGGCGATGATCCACTGGCCTTCGCGCGGCAGTTCGGTGATTTCCCCAGGCGCGAATGAGATAAGCGGATGGGCGCGCAGCCTCTCGGTCACGGCGGCGGAAAAGGCGTCGCGATCAACCGCCAGGGCGCCCCCCGCCGGCAGGCGGTGTTTGCCGGCGATCTCCATGATCAGCCCGCCGGCCGCCCGCATCTCCCAATGCAGCAGGCCGACCGCATTGCGCTCATCATCATCCGAGCGGAAGGAGTTCGAGCAGACCATTTCGGCGAAATCGCCGGTGCGATGTGCGAAAGTGCCCGTCACAGGGCGCATTTCATGCAGGGTAACGGGGATACCGGCCTGGGCGGCCTGCCAGGCGGCCTCGGACCCGGCCATGCCGCCGCCGATGATATGGAGCATATTTGTCATGCTGCGGGGTCTAGTCCCTGACGCCGTTGCGCGCAATCTCCTGAAATACACGGCCCGTGCGGCGCTGGATTCTGGCCAGCAGCTCCGACGGATCGGCGGCACTATCGGGCCAGGGATCGGATGAGATCAGACCAGCGGCCGCCATTGCGCGGCCAAGCGCCGGCAGATCCAGCTCTGCCAGAGATTTTGAGGACCGCACCGGGTCGTCATGCAGATCCCATTCGCGCAGGATCGCCGAGAAAACATGCGCCTCGGCGCCACAAAAGGCGCGGATCTGGCGGCGAATGGTTTCTGATGCGTCAAGATCGGCGCGGCGGGCGATAATCCCGACCTGCTGGTTCTGATGGCCAACCAGCCCGTAAAGATGCAGTGCCGAACCTTCGACGCCCACGATCTTTTTCGCGGCGCGGTAGCGGGCGATCTGCACCGGCAGGCTGTGCTGTTCCGGCAGGAAAAGCTCATAGCCGTTGATCAGGAGGTTTTCGGCCAGGGCTGTTTCGTTCAGCGCGGCGCCGGTGCGGATGCCGAGCCCCTCGCGCGAAAGATAGATGTTTTCGGGCCCTTCCGCCGCGATATCCGGCGCGAGATTGCGGGCTATCCAGTCGCGGAAAGCCGGAATTCCAGTGCTGAGATCGCCAATTCCGAAACCTTGTTCGGGGATGATAAGCTCATCGACTTCAAGGGGTTCTGTGACGATTTTAACAGGAACCGGCAGGTTCAGCAGCGCGAAAAACTCAGTATGGTAGGGCTGAAAAACCGTCTCGGCGGCATTGCGGCGCGGAAGCAGCAGGATCGAGTCGACCCCTTGCGCGCCTTCAAGCGCCCAAAGCCGGGACAGTGTCTCACACAGGAAATGCCCGAAATGGTTGTTCAGCTGGCCGCCATAGAGATGCCGGCCCGCAAGTTTGACCGGTGGCACGGCATCAAGCTGCTTTGGCTGCAATTCCAGCGCGTCACCGCGCCGGATATTCGCCAGATCACAAAATGCGCCGGTCCGGTCAAACACCCCGGCACTGCGATGAAAGGGGCCGCGATCCGTAAGCGGCGGCACCAGTCGCGCATTTGCAAGCACCAGTGTGGCAGCGCCGGTGCCACCTCTCATTCCTCATCCTCTTGTTCGGCGATGCGGGCGACCGAGACCACCTCTTCCTCGCCGCCGGTGTTCAGCACCCTGACGCCGCCGGCCGAACGCGAGCGGAACGAGATCTGGTCAACCGGCACCCGGATCGACTGCCCCGATGATGTTGCCAGCATGATCTGATCCGACAGATCAACCGGGAAGGAGGCCACCAGCGGGCCGCCCGGCATGGATTTCGCGAAGGCCGTCACGCCCTGGCCGCCACGGCCGCGCACCGGATAGTCGTGGCTGGAGGACAGCTTGCCAAGGCCGCGTGCGGTGATGGTCAGGATCAGATCCTCAGACGCAGACATTTCGGCATAGCGTTCGGGCGAGAGCTGGCCCTCGGCGGCCTCTTCCTCGTCATCCGCGTCGAGTTCTTCGGTCACACCGGCAACGAGGCGGCGCTGCTTCAGATAGGCGGCACGCTCGGACGGCTCGGCCTCGAAATGGCGAATGATCGACATCGAGACGACCTTGTCCTCGCCATTCAGACGGATACCGCGCACACCCGTCGAGCCGCGCGATTTGAAGACGCGGATCTCTTGCGTCGAGAAGCGGATGGCCCGGCCAGAGGCGGTGACCAGCATGATATCGTCATTCTCATCTGCGATGGCCGCGTTCACAAGTGTAACGTTATCAGGCAGTTTCATCGCGATCTTGCCATTGCGCATCACATTTGTGAAGTCCGACAGATCATTCTGCCGCACATCGCCATCCGAGGTGGCAAACACGATTTGCAGCTTGTCCCATTCGGCCTCGGGCACATCGACCGGCATCAGCGCGGCGATGGAGACACCGGGCTCGATCGGCAGGATATTCACCAGCGCCTTGCCTTTGGCATTGCGGCCGGCCACCGGCAGGCGCCAGGTCTTCAGCTTGTAAACCATACCCGTGGTTGTGAAAAACAAGAGCCAGGTATGTGTATTTGCTACGAAAAGCGTGGTAACGACATCGTCTTCCTTGGTCTGCATAGAAGACAGACCCTTGCCGCCGCGGTTCTGTTGCCGGAACTCGGCCAGCGGCGTGCGCTTGATGTAACCGCCGGAGGTGATTGTCACGACCATATCTTCGCGTTCGATCAGATCCTCGTCATCCATATCGCCTTCCCAATCGGCGATCTGGGTGCGGCGCGGCACGGCAAAGAGCGTCCTAACCTCGGTCAACTCATCCGAGATGATGCCCATGATCCGGTCGCGCGACGAGAGAATATCAAGGTAATCCTTGATCTTACCGGCAAGTTCTTCCAGCTCGTCCGTCACTTCCTTGACGCCAAGCGCGGTCAGCCGCTGCAACCGCAGATCAAGGATCGCCCGGGCCTGGATTTCCGAGAGGTTATAGGTGCCATCCTCGTTCATCGTATGGCCGGGATCGTCGATCAGCCGGATATAGGGCGCGATGTCATGCGCGGGCCAGCGCCGCGTCATCAGGCGCTCCCGCGCCTCGGCCGGATCGGCGGAGGAGCGGATCGTCGCCACGACCTCATCGACATTCGACACTGCGACCGCCAGACCGCAAAGGATATGGCTGCGTTCGCGCGCCCTGCGCAGTTCATAGGCCGTGCGGCGCGCGACAACTTCCTCACGGAAGACAAGGAAATGGCTGAGGAAATCCCTGAGCGTCAGCGTCTCGGGTTTGCCGCCGACCAGCGCCAGCATATTGCAGCCGAACGAGACCTGCATCGGCGAGAAGCGCCAGAGCTGGTTCAGCACCACATCCGGGGTGGCATCGCGTTTCAGCTCGATCACCACGCGCACGCCGACCCGGTCCGACTCGTCGGCAATCGAGGAAATCCCCTCGATCCGCTTGTCACGCACCGCCTCGGCGATCTTTTCGATCATCGCGGCCTTGTTCACCTGATAGGGTATCTCATCGACGATGATCGCCCAGCGGTCCTTGCGCAGCTCTTCGACATGGGTTTTCGCCCGGATGATCACCGAGCCGCGCCCGTCGAGATAGGCCTTCCTCGCCCCCGAGCGGCCAAGAATCAGACCGCCGGTCGGAAAGTCCGGTGCCGGAACCATTTCCATGAGCGTTTCCATGGAGATATCCGGGTTTTCGATCATGGCCAGAGTGGCGTCGATCACCTCGCCCAGGTTATGCGGCGGGATTCTCGTTGCCATGCCGACCGCGATGCCCTCGGTGCCGTTGACCAGCATATTCGGGTAGCGCGCCGGCAGAACGGTCGGCTCACGGTCCTTGCCGTCGTAATTGTCCTGGAAATCGACCGTATCCTTGTCGATATCCGCCAGCAGATAGGCCGCAGGCTTGTCCATCCGGACCTCAGTATAGCGCATCGCCGCCGGCGGGTCGCCATCCATCGAGCCGAAATTCCCCTGGCCCTGCAAAATCCTGAGCGACATCGAGAAGGGCTGCGCCATCCTGACCAGCGCCTCATAGATCGAGCTGTCGCCATGCGGATGGAAATTCGCCATGGCATAGCCCACGGGCCGCGAGGATTTGCGGTAAGGCTTGTCATGCGTGTTGTTTTCGACATGCATCGAATAAATCACGCGGCGATGCACCGGCTTCAGCCCGTCACGCAGATCGGGGATCGCGCGGCTGACAATGACCGACATCGCATAGTCGAGATAAGCGGTCCGCATCTCCTGGGTGATATCGACCTGCGGGCCGTGATAGACCGGCTTATCAGGGTTTTCACCTGCGTTTTCAATATCTTCCGGAGTGTCTGACACGGTACGCCTTCTTTGTCTCGGCCGGGTTTTGCAGGGGCACATCCCCTGGCCCGCATTTAGTTGGCCGGAAGTTACACCATACAAGCCGTTGGGTGCAATGGCGGGTGCAAGGGCAGGGGCTGGGCGCTGTCATCACTGGGGCAGGGTGAGTGACAGGGCATTGATTTCATTGACCTAATATTCACCTCTGTCATGCTATCCGGAAGGGAGACCTGACGGAGGCAGTGATGCAGACAGAGACGCCACGCGAAAGCGAAACCAGCCTCATGCTGAAAGGCTATGGGCTGACCACCGCCGAGATCTTCTACCGGATGCCGGATTACCGCTCGGTTCTCAACACCTTCATCTGGCAAACCTATGATCTTGCCCCGGATTACCCCGAGCTGTTTCGCTTCATCGAATACTGGCAGCAGAATATCGAGGGGCCTCTGCATTCGGTGCGCTTCACCCATCGCAAGCTGATCGGCCCGGCGGAGTGGCGCAAAGTGACGACCGAACTGCGGCTGCATTGACGCCCGCGCTTGCCGAAACGCGCCGGGGCGGCTATCCCGCGCGCCATGAACGACCAGTTTCCTCCTCCGGGCAGGCTGCATCCTCCGGGCGCGCTGACCACTGTTGACGGGCTGATCCGCGAGGGTCTGAGCCCGGCATCGCAGCGGGCCGAGCTGGAAGAGGTCGCCGCCGAATTTCGCATCCGGATGAGCCCCGCGATGCGGCAGGTGCCGGTGGCCGCTGTGCAGGCGCAGTTCCTGCCCGATCCGCGCGAGCTGAACATCCTGCCAGAAGAGCTTGTCGACCCGATCGGCGATGATGTCCACCGCCCGGTGCCGGGGCTAACTCATCGCTATCCCGACCGGGTGATCCTGCACACGACCCAGACTTGCGAGGTCTATTGCCGTTTCTGCTTCCGTCGCGAGGCGGTGGGGGAGACCGGTCAGCTGGCCGAGGCTGAATTCGTCCGGGTGCTGGATTACCTGCGCGACCATCCGCAGATCTGGGAGGTGATCCTGACCGGCGGCGACCCGCTGACGCTCTCGACCCGCCGGCTGAGGGATATGCTGGCGCGGCTCGCCGCGATCCCCTCGGTCGAGGTGATCCGCTTCCATACCCGCATTCCCGTGGTGGCGCCGGAAAAGATCACCGATGATCTGCTGGCGGCGCTGCAGATCCGTCCGGTGGTCTGGCTGGTCCTGCACACCAACCACGCCGATGAGCTGACCCAGGCCGCCGGTGCCGCGCTGTCGCGCCTTGCCCGCGCCGGCGTGCCGCTCCTGTCGCAGACGGTGCTGCTCAAGGGGATCAATGCCGATCCGGACACGCTTGAGACCCTGTTTCGCGCGCTGATCCGCAACCGGGTAAAGCCCTATTACCTGCATCACCCGGATCTCGCGAAAGGCACCAGCCATTTTCGCCTGCCTCTGGCCGAGGGGCAACAGATCATGGCAGCACTGCGCGGCCGCATCTCCGGCACGGCGCTGCCGACCTATGTGCTCGATATCCCCGGCGGTCATGGCAAAGTACCGGTCGGGCCGGGCTATCTGCAGGAGGAAGGGCAGGGCATCTGGACGGTCACCGACCCGCAGGGGCGCAAACACCGCTACCAGGATCTCTGACCCAGCCGAGGCTTTCTTGCGCTGCCCGGCATGAAGTCGGATCTTCCCTTTCCCGGGCATATTCCCCGCATGGGGACGGTCCCGGGCGTGCCGGGTGAGATGAGGCGGTTCATGCGGAGCAGGCGCACGCCACGGGAGTTTTTACAGAACTATGTGTGAACATTGTTCACTTTCTCTCTTTGAAGTGTCCGCCGGGCGTGACGACATACGTGCGTGTGCCTCAGCGCCAATGCCGACGAATGGCCATTTCGTGTGTATTCATATCGGTCACCTCTGCAGGCCTTGTCAGGAGGAACATTGTCCTCACTGAGACAGGGCGATTTAGTTGCTGGCAAGGCGCCGCGAACAACGACCTGACCAGAATATGGCATGATCATTTGCGGAGGTTTGTGTGGCCGTCAACACCAGGGAGATGATCTGCAGGTGGACACCTGCGGTCGAGCGCGGGCTCTGCAAAATGATACGTAAAATATTGTTTTAAAACAAATAAATGTGATCGAAAATCGGATGATCATTATACGTGTGTGCAATGGTCAAAAATAGTGGCAAAATGGTCAGTATCTGAGTGGATTTTCATCCACTTTTGTGAAACCACCGAAATAACGTCCATCGGCTGTCACACCCGCATCCTTAACCCATTAATTCATATGGGATTCAAAACTCCAGGATCCATGGCGATTTTCCGAAATGACCATTCTGCACATACATAATGACCATCGAAAAATTTGTCCGAACCGGCAGAAAATGCCGCAGACATAGAAAAAGGCCGCCCAAAGGGCGGCCTTTCTGATTGAACGAGGAACGGAGGTAGACCTCAGCTGCGAACGAGCAGGGGGATCAGCCGACCATTTCCGCAATGTGATCGTGGAGGACATCCCAAAGTGGCACCTTCAAGGTAGAGTCCTGAGCTTCGCGGAGAAGGTTGCCGAACACGCGACGCTCCGGCCATTTGTCCGGGCCTCGCGGGGCGGCCGCCCGCGCTTCCAGGATTCTGAGAGCCTGGCGCAGCTCCTGATCCGCCTGCGAGACAAACCCCCATCCGCATTGCGTGGCGGTCTCGCGTTCCGTGCCGGTCAGGTCTTCGAAAGCATCATGCGGCTCGAATGCCAGGGCGGTGCCGAGAAGTTCCGCCGACCGGATGGCCTGACCGAGTGGCTGGTCATCAAGCCATTGCGGTCCGGTTGCTCGCGTCAGCCGACCGGCGATGTAGGCCTCGATACCGTTGGGCTGCGCGCCAGCACCCGGGCCATCACCGGCGGCAATGAGCTGCTCCGGAAGCGCCCCAACCAGCTCGTCTTCGTCGGGTCGGTCAATGCGCTCGAGGGGGATTCCATAATTGGGGCAAAGCCGCACCGCCCTGAACCGCCAGGCCAGCCGCTCCCGAAGATGGAACGCGGCGCGTTGCCCGGTGAGGGCCGCGGCTTCAGCGTCCTCGCGCAGGCAGGCGGGGCAATAGCGCAAGTCCTCATCCGAATGAATGGCGTTGATCAGGGCCTCTTTCCCCAGACGCGGTGAAGCGCCTGCCAATAGTCAGACACCGGCTCTGACAGATACCGGGCAGCGTCTGATTTCTCAGGCGATACCCGGGCCGTGCCATAGCCACGGATATTCCTCATACGAGAGAACCCGTGCAGAAGGCCTGAAAAATAGGCCGGGAAGAAGGTGGACGAGACGCCACCAGAAAAGCCG
>NZ_QNHG01000001.1:1126862-1128006 GCF_003290025.1 Pseudogemmobacter bohemicus | reverse complement strand
CCGTCCCGATGACAGAGCGGCCAACATTTTGCCGCTCATTCGTCTGCGAAATCGCAGCCGGACGGACGGAACGAGAGACGTCCCTTCTTGTCGAACGCGCCATGATTAATCCTCCGAATTGGCGGCTTCCATTCGGAATGAAGATACTGCCAATCAAACGGGTGATCAACAGTTGGCCTATGGTGAAGCCACCAGCGGACGTAATCCGCGTCAAAATAGCTTTCGACAGGCTCTGGATCATCGACAGGATTAAGAAAGACGGACCCATTCAGCGCAGCCGCCAAAGAGGCAGCTTCAAACGCATCATGTATCCTTTGACGATCATACTTGTCGAAAGATTTCTGAACCCATTCAGACATACTTTCGCGGCGTCTATGATCTATTGTAACGGCGTTCAGAAAATCACGCCGTGTTGCCCCGGTCATAAGGTACTTGCGGCCCCGTGTGCCGCCCGGGGGCAAATATTCAAAGCTATGAGGCAATGCCCCGAGATCGGAATGCATTTCAGCTTTGCGAGCAAACCAATCAGCGCCTAACGCCGGTTTCTTGCTCAATGAGAACCACGAATTGTGTTTCTGGTCTGCCTTCTTGAGAAGATACTTGCAGACATACCTGGCGGATTTTTCGCTTGCGCTCCAATCGCAGGTAATATGGCCGTGCGGCCATTCGCGAATGTGAACCATTCGCTCTTGCGGTATCTCGCGAGAGAAGGGGGCGGAAGAATCCGGATCAGCGATATGATCAGGATTATAGAAGGCGGATTGCCCTCGAGAGACAATATCAGAAAAAAACAGAAGCACATGAAAATGCGCCCTGCCTTTTTTTTCGCCATACTCGCCCGCGACGAGATACCTAACTTTGTGACCCGCACGACGAAGCAGTTTCATAAAAAGCTGAAAGTGGCGCGGATGAAGTACCTTATCCGCGAGATCATCACGAGTGGCATAGGTAAGGTTGAGAGTGCAGGAGGCTATCGATACCGACGCCTCCGCTAATGCCCGAGCTACATAGTCATTTACGCGATTTTGCTTGCAGCGCCAGCATTGGCGGCATGCAGCAGGTTGTTGTTCCCACTTAGGCCCGCGTTGAACCCAGATATGATTGGGAGTTATGCACATTTTCGGACCCATTCTTGGCGTGTCAC
>NZ_QNHG01000001.1:1121049-1124330 GCF_003290025.1 Pseudogemmobacter bohemicus | reverse complement strand
GCGGAAGCTTCGAAGAGTGCGAAGCAAGGCGGAAATTATAGATCAGATTGAATGCGTCGATCAGATCGGTATTGATATTCGACGCCGGCGCGACATGAAGGCCGAGCGATTTGAAAAAATCAGAATTGGCGGCAGTCACCACATTTGCGCCGCCAAGCTGATAGAAAAAAGCGGGCGGGGTGCGAGGCACGATAGCGCCGCTACCCTGCAATGATTTGATCGGTTCACCCGTACGAGCATGCAGCAATTCGTCACGTCCGCTGAATTGTGGGTGCGCCGACTTGGGCACAAACCACGCCTGAAAATTGGCGGTAACGCCATTCAGAAGCGGTTTCGGCATTTCGCGAAGCTCAACATCAAGAGCAACGCGCCCGCCGCAGCTGTCACCAGCGTGCAGCGGAATAAAGCCGACAGGAACGACGACACCGGCACGGCCGGACGTCATAAGAACAGCCCGATCATTGCGGACAGAGCGGTTGAAAGTAACCGGAGTAGTAGATTGACGTGCCATTATTGGCCCTTTCGTGCATTGGGAGGTGTAAAGGCAATTCCTTGAGGCGTACGCCAGAAAGGACGGTTATCTGCGGTGAAACCATCGGGAGTTGCCCCCCATAACCGCATGGACATATCCCGCATCTCATCCGACTCAGAGACGGATTCAGAAGGGGAATTATCCGGCTTGTTTGCGCCAGCAAGAGGAACGGCTTGGCCTGCGATTGACTTCAAAGAATTATAGCCATCAGCAGCGGCGACACCGGCGCCATAAACCCAAGAAACCGCATCGCCGTATCGTTTTTCAATTTCCTCAGCATCAGACCAGCCAATATCAGGCTTAATATCAGCCGAGGCCACTTGAACAGACGTACGATCAGGATTTGAAACGACGCGGGGCGATTGAAACGTACCGCCAGAAATACCAACAGTTGACGGACGATTACCCAACGGGGAAACGCCGCCGAGAGCGTCAGCAGACCGACCGGCCTGCAAGCGCTCAATTTCAAGCTTCGCAAGATCAAGCTTTGCGTCCTCTTGCGCGCGGCGTCGATCAGCATCACCGGAAACAACGTCTCCGATTTCCCTGAAACCACTGGCGAGCATGTCGAACGAGGCGAGCGGCGGACCATTATTGGCAAGCCCGGTACCGCCCGGATTGCCATATTGCAGCATGGTCAACGGGTTGAACCCGTAAGCCTCAGCTGCGTCACGAGCGCCTTGCGCTTGTGACATCATGTTGTCACGGGGTGACGGATTTTTCCGGCGGGAGCCGAAAAGACCGGCAACGCCCCCAAGAAGGGAGCCAACGCCGGACATGACGGTGAAAGGGTCAGCCATCAGTGCTGAACCTTGCGCATTGTCTGAACATCGCGCAGCAAGTCTTTGATTTCTTTGCCGAAAAGATCGGCAGTGAAAATGCACAAAAGGCGAATTTCCGCCTCCGAAGGAGTAAACCCGTCAGATTCCAGACGGGCGATTTCCTTGCTGATCCAGCGAAGCGCATCGCCGTAGACCGGAACCGCCATCAGACCACACGCGAGCAAAGCGCGGTGATTTCCGAGGGGTAGACACCCACGAGAAAACCACCGAAGGCGGTGAGCGCCGGAATCAACATCTTGCGCACGAGCGGCAAGAGCAGTTTGAGAGTGGAAGACATTATTTCCTCACAATTTCAATTAGTTGAGAGGCTTTGCTAAAGTTTACATAATACTGATTATGCGACAAAGGCATGCTTAACCCCTTGATTTAATGGGATAAGAATATGCTTCAAACTGCCAAACTGCTCTTGCCGCTCGTGCGCAAGATGTTGATTCCGGCGCTTACCGCCTTCGGTGGTTTTCTCGTGGGTGTCTACCCCTCGGAAATCACCGCGCTTTGCTCGCGTGTGGTCTGATGGCGGTGCCGCGCTCTTATGGTGACGCGCTTCGCATGCTCAAGCTCATTGATATGGGCGAGCATCTTGTTCCGCGCTCCCATTTCTTTGCAATCCTTACGGCTCTCTCTGAGATTTATCGCAAGGATTACAAAGTCATGCAGGCCGATGTTAATCGCATTCCAAAGCGCTTGGCTCGGGTTCCTGCTGATGGCTGACCCTTTCACCGTCATGTCCGGCGTTGGCTCCCTTCTTGGGGGCGTTGCCGGTCTTTTCGGCTCCCGCCGGAAAAATCCGACACCCCGCGACAACATGATGTCACAAGCGCAAGGCGCTCGTGACGCAGCTGAGGCTTACGGGTTCAACCCGTTGACCATGCTGCAATATGGCAATCCCGGCGGCACCGGGCTTGCCAATAATGGTCCTCCTCTCGCGTCTTTCGATCTGATCGCAAACGGCTTCAAGGAAATCGGAGACGTTGTTTCCGGTGATGCTGATCGACGCCGCGCGCAAGAGGACGCAAAGCTTGATCTTGCCAAGCTTGAAATTGAGCGTTTGAGGGCTGGCAAGGCCTCCGATGCTATCGGGGCTGTTTCGCCTCTGGGGCGAAATACTGCATTTGTCGGCCAGTCCAATGTCAGGTTTCCTGATTTTGGAATGTCGCCGAATCCTCTTTCTCCCGAGAGGGAGAAGGAAGTTGCTCCTGTTACCAATTCGCCCGGCTTTTTTGAGATGAATAACGCTCTTACTGGCGGTGACATTTCAATACCCGGCGATGGTGAGCCGTGGGGTATTGATGAGCTTGCGACGGCGATTGTTGTCGGCGCCCCTCAAGTGGTTTGGAATAAGTTTTCAAACCTAGGCTCGGGCATGGCTCGGTCTTATGAGCGTTCATACGGATTTAAGCCCCGTGAGGGCGTTATCAAGGCACATGAAGCCGAGATTTCGGGCGCGGATGCTTCGCGCGCCCGCAATGAAGAATATGATCAGCGTTGGAAGTCCAATGCTGAGAAACTCGCAAAACAAGCTTGGAAATGGTAATGGCACGTCAATCTACTACTCCGGTTACTTTCAACCGCTCTGTCCGCAATGATCGGGCTGTTCTTATGACGTCCGGCCGTGCCGGTGTCGTCGTTCCTGTCGGCTTTATTCCGCTGCACGCTGGTGACAGCTGCGGCGGGCGCGTTGCTCTTGATGTTGAGCTTCGCGAAATGCCGAAACCGCTTCTGAATGGCGTTACCGCCAATTTTCAGGCGTGGTTTGTGCCCAAGTCGGCGCACCCGCAATTCAGCGGACGTGATGAATTGCTTCATGCTCGTACGGGTGAACCGATCAAGGCGTTGCAGGGTAGCGGCGCTATCGTGCCTCGCAACCCGCCTCCTTTTTACTATCAGATTGGCGGCGCAAATTTGAC
>NZ_QNHG01000001.1:1035545-1117305 GCF_003290025.1 Pseudogemmobacter bohemicus | reverse complement strand
AGGCTAAGGCGCTCGACCGTATCCGGACGTTGTTGCCTGATCTCGTCCACACGCCTCGGGGGCGGGTAATCCGCCAGGACGAGGCACCCGCTAAAGCGGTCTCTCGCCCTGCCCTTTCCCGGCCTGCTCCGGCTCGGCCTCGCGTTGATCGTCCGTTGACTGATCAAGCCTTGCGCACAGATCCTGTGCGCCCTGAGCGCGGCACCTGCAAGAGCCGCCCCGCCCGGTCTTCCGGCTCTGGTGGCTCCCGGCCCTTCGTGCCGTGGTGTGCCAAGCGCTCCTGACCACTGTGCAACACCTGTGGGAAAGCCCCGGAATACCTGCCTGTCAAATGGCTGAGGTGTTCCGGGGCTTTTCCATAGGATTTTATCGCTTGACAGGCCGTCATTCCCTCCCCTACAAGATGTTGTGAGGCTTGCTAAGTGCTTGATTTATAATCAGTATTATGTAAAATAACTCCTGCCCACGGCCAGCCAGAACTGTTTCTGCATGCTTCTGCCGGAACCTGCGGCTTAAAGGAAACCGCCTTTCTGACGGGTTCCTTTATTCCCGGCCGCTCTCAGAGGATCTGATCGGTCAGTTTCAGGCATTCCCTGATCTGGCCACCGCGCAGTCCGGTGTTGAACCATTCCGCGCGCTGCGCCGAGGTGCCATGCGTGAAGGTATGCGGCATCGGGCGCCGGCCGGCATTCTTTTGCAGCGTGTCGTCGCCGATCTGGCGCGCGGCATTCAGGGCCTCGTCGAAATCGCCGCTCTCGACGGTGCCAAGCGTATTGGCGGCCTCATTCGACCAGACGCCTGACAGGCAATCGGCCTGCAGCTCGATCAGCACCGAGATCTGGTTCGAGTCGGTTTCGCTCAGCTGACCGCGCAGCGTATTGGCGCGACCGAGGATGCCGAGCTCGTTCTGGACGTGATGGCCGATTTCATGCGCCACCACATAGGCGGCTGCGAAATCGCCTTTGGCGCCAAGCTGGCGCTCCAGCGTGACGAAGAAGCCGGTATCGAGATAGACCTTGCGATCCGCCGGGCAATAGAATGGGCCCGTCGCCTCGGAGGCGCCGCCACAGGGCGACTGGGTGCCGCCTTTGAACAGAACAAGCGTCGCTGGTTTATAGGCCCGGTTCAGCTGGCTGCGGAACAGATCGGCCCAGATCACCTCGGTATCGGCAAGCACGACCGAGACGAATACACCGGCCTCCTTGTCCTGAGTGGTCAGCGGCTCACCGGCGTTGCCGCTGCTCTGGCCGGTATCAAGCCCGGCCTGGTTCAGAAGCTGGCTCGGATCGACCCCAAGCACCAGCGCGATCACGAAAACTGCAACGAGGCCGAGCCCGCCGACCCCGGCGGCACCGCCGGCGCGCATACCGCCCCCCTGGGAGCGACGGTCTTCGATATTGTTGCTGCCACGGCGGCCTTTCCACTGCATTCCGGTAACTCCTCCGGTCACTCCGATGTGATAGCGGGAAATCTAGCCGGGCCGGCGATACGGGGAAAGCCCTGATCGCTGGCCGTCTGCGCGCGGCGTTCACGCAGCGGTGAGCGCGGCGGCGCGATGGCTTTTCCTTTTTCCTCAATGGGCATAATGCGGAGGGCGAAGCCAGAGAAAGCGGGTCGCCATATGGGACTGAAATCACCTGCCATCGTGATTGCCGGACTTGGATCGGGCGCCATGCTGGCTGCCGCTTTCGCCTTTCAGTATATCGGCGGCCTCCCCCCCTGCCATTTGTGCCTGTTGCAGCGCTGGCCCCATGCGGCGGCGGTAGTGATCCTGCTGCTCTGGGCTGTGACGCGCTGGCGGATCTGGCCCTGGCTTGGGGCGCTGGCGGCGCTGGTCACGGCGGGGATCGGGCTTTTCCATGCCGGAGTGGAACAGGGCTGGTGGGAATATATCTCCAGCTGCACCCAGGGCTCGGTTGCGGGTTTCTCGGCGGCGGAGCTGATGAATCCGGCGACGGCGACCCCTGCCCCGGTGCGTTGCGATGCGATTCCGTGGTCGCTGTTCGGGATCTCGATGGCGGGCTGGAACGCGATTGTGTCTTTCGGTCTGGCGTTGATCTGGCTGTTTGGCGCCAGCCGGCGGGACTGATCGGGCCCGCACCCGTTCCGCGCCTGTTTTGAGGCGCGGATGCCTCCGGCGGGAGTATTTTCATCAAGAGGAAGGCGGAATTTCCTGAATCGTTTCCGGGGGGTTACGTCCCTTCGGTCACCGGCGCGCAGTTGAAGAGCCGCGCATGTTCCTGGATCGCGAAACGGTCGGTCATGCCGGCGACATAATCGGCGACGATGCGGGCCAGCGTGGTCTCATCATTACCGGCCTCCGCGATATCCTGTTGCCATTCGGCCGGCAGCAGCCCGGGCTGGTTCATAAAAAGCGGGAAGAGATCATCCATCACACCGGTCACCTTGGCCCGCACTTCCATCACGGAAGGCGCACGATACATGCGGTGGAAGAGGAAGCTGCGCACCGCTTTCAGCTCCTGATACAGCGGTTTTGAAAAGCGGATGATCGTCGTGCCCATATGGCGGATCTCATCCACCGATTGCGGTTTCGCGGCATCGAGCCGGTTCTGCGCGACATGGATCACATCTTCCACCATACGGCCAAAGACGCGGCGCAGTGCCTCATGGCGACGGCGCATGCGGTCAAGGCCGGGGTAAAGCTCGTCCACCCGGGCGAAAGCGGGGCCGGCGACCGGCAGTTCCATGAGGTCCTCTTCGGTGAACAGGCCCGAGCGCAGCCCGTCATGCAGGTCGTGATGCGAATAGGCCACGTCATCGGCGATGGCCGCGACCTGGGCCTCGGCGCTGGCATGGGTGGAAAGCTCAAGATCCCAGGCGCGGTTCACTTCGTCCAGCGCATAGGGCAGCTGGTCGGGCTCGTGCTTGTGTTTCTCATCCGCGTTCGGGCCGATCACCGGGCCATTGTGTTTCGCAATGCCTTCCAGCGTCTCCCAGGTCAGGTTCAGCCCGTCAAAGCCGGCATAATGGCGCTCCAGCCGGGTCACGATGCGCAGGGCCTGGGCGTTATGGTCAAAACCGCCATAGGGCTGCATCAGCCGCGCCAGCGCATCCTCTCCGGTATGGCCAAAGGGCGTATGGCCCAGATCATGCGCCAGCGCGATCGCCTCGGCCAGATCGGTATTCAGCCCCAGCACTGCCGAGATCGTGCGCGCCACCTGCGCCACCTCGATCGAATGGGTCAGGCGGGTGCGGTAATAATCGCCCTCATGTTCCACAAACACCTGCGTCTTGTGTTTCAGGCGTCGAAAGGCCGAAGAATGGATGATCCGGTCGCGGTCACGCTGGAAGGGCGAGCGGAATGTGCTCATTCCTTCATCGAAAAGCCTTCCACGCGATTCTTCGGGCTGGCAGGCAAAGGGGGCGAGCATCACGTTCCGGTTCCAGTTCGTTCGGCGGCTGTTCCGCGCCTTGTCCGGCGCGGTCCTGCCCCCTATATTCCGGGAAAGCGCTGAAAGATACCGGAACAGCCATGGAACTTACGCTTCCCGCCGATGCGGCCCCCTTTGCGGATGCCCTGCCCCGTGTCACGGATCGCGCCTTCGCGCGGCTGGCCGAGATTGCCGAAATCACCGGCGAGGCGCAGCCTTTGCGCATCGGCGTGCTGGGCGGCGGCTGTTCGGGCTTTCAATATGAGATCGTGCTGGGCGAGGCCGGGCCCGAAGATCTGGTCTTTGAAAAAGACGGCCAGCGGGTGCTGGTTGATCCGGTTTCGCTGCCCTTCCTGCAAAATGCGGTGATTGATTTCACCGAAGAGCTGATCGGCGCGCGGTTCGTGATCGAGAATCCAAATGCGTCGAGCAGCTGCGGCTGCGGGACGTCATTCTCGATCTGAGCCGCCAGAATTGATCACGCAGCCGCTGATCGGGCGTGACCCCGGCTTGCGGGATCACATCTCTGCGCATAGTGAATGGTTTCAATCAATCTGCGGGTCAGGCCGTCATCCAGCCACTGCAAAGCCCACAACAGAAGGCTGAAGCCTGCCAATTCGAGCCTAATATCAACCTCGCAGCCATTCTTCAGTGGATTGAACCGGATCGTCTGACGCCCCTGTCTCTGAACCTGTTTTTTTCCCGGAACCGGGCGGGTCTGCCAGCGGATAATGATCTGCCCGGGCCATTGCAGGGTCTCTATTTCGACCTCCATTGTTGCGACATCGTTGCTGACTGAATGGCAGGTGAAGCGCCTGCCCGGCTCGATCCATTTCCATGCGCCGGCGTCAGGAGCGATGTGAGCCATGTTAAGGTCGGGTGTCGGGATTATCCACGGCCAGAGATCTTCGCGCGAGAGGCTGCTTTTCGCATGTGCGACCACCACAACATTCCGCCGCAAAACCCCTTCAAGGGTTGGTGCACTGACCAGCCAGAATAAGACACCGAAGAGAACCGACCACAGCAGGATCCGCACAAGTGTTGCATCCGGCAAAAATCCGTATTCATCGGCAATGGCCAGCACCACAAGTGAGATAAGGGCGATGGCGACACATCCCATGCCGGAAGGTGACTTCGGTACAAATGCCGCCATGATCACAGCGATAAGTGCTAAAGCAGCCCCTGCAAGCGCGCCGGTCGACAGGCTGATTATCACCAGGGCTGGCATTTCCTCTTTCAAACCGAGGATAAGACCCATACCCAGAAATATGATTGAGAAGAGGAGAACGAGACACAGGGCCTTGCGACGGTTAAGCCAGACCCGCAGCAAGAAAACTCTCCATGTCATCGCGCACCTCTGGCTGAACTGACCTGCCCGGTTGCGAAAACTGACAGATCATTATGGCAAACTGAAGCCCACGGCCAAAAGCTTGCTTTTCGCCGCCCGCAGGCCGTGCAAAATAAGGCCATGCCCCGCATCATCCTGCTGAACAAACCCTATGACATGCTTTGTCAGTTCACCGATCTGAAGAGCCCTTCGCCCCGCCCGACTCTTTCGGCGGTGCTGGATCTGCCCGGCGTTTATCCGGCCGGGCGGCTCGACCGCGATTCCGAGGGGCTGGTGGTATTGACCGATGACGGGCGGTTGCAGGCGCGGATCTCTGACCCGAAACACAAGACGGAAAAGACCTATCTCGCCCAGGTCGAAGGCATACCGGATACGGCGGCGCTGGCGGCGCTTGAGGCGGGGGTCATGCTGAATGACGGCCCCACCCTGCCCGCCCGCGCCCGTCTGGTGGACGCGCCCGACTGGCTCTGGCCGCGCGAGCCGCCGATCCGGGTGCGCAAATCGGTGCCCGATGCCTGGATCGAGCTGACCATCCGCGAAGGCCGCAACCGCCAGGTCCGCCGCATGACAGCGGCGGTGGGGTTGCCGACTTTGCGACTGATCCGCTGGCGGATCGGCGACTGGACGCTGGCGGGCATCAGCCCGGGGCAATGGAGGCAGGTATGAGTGCTGTGTCGCAGGAGATCATTGCCCGTCTCGATCTGAAGCCGCATCCCGAGGGTGGCTGGTATCGCGAGACCTGGCGTGGCCCGATCCGCGAGGGACGCGCCAGCGGCACCGCGATCCTCTTCCTGCTGCAAGCCGGCGAGCGCAGCCACTGGCACCGGGTCGATGCCGATGAGATCTGGCTCTGGCATGCCGGGGCGCCGCTGGACTTGTCGATGGGCGAGCGCAACGCCCGCCGCTTCACCCTCGGCCCTGATATCCTCGGCGGCCAGCAATGCCAGCTGATGGTGCCGGCCGGATGGTGGCAGGCGGCAAGCAGCACCGGCGACTGGACGCTGGTGTCCTGCACCGTCAGCCCGGGCTTCCGGTTTGAGGGGTATGAACTCGCGCCCGCCGGCTGGACACTCCCCGGCGATGACGACGGCAGTTGAGGCCGGGAAAGCCCAACCGGCATAAGAGGGCTTTGGCGCAGGACGCGTCAATCTTGTATCCGTCACAAGATCAACTCTCGCAGCACCGGCCCGTCAGGGCTAAACCTTTCGGATGGAAAGCAGACCCGCCCCTTCCCACGCGCCGCAGGATGGAGACAGCCTGTCGGGTTTTCTCTACGCATTTTCGGCCTATCTGCTCTGGGGGTTCCTGCCGCTTTACATGAAGGCACTGGACCAGGTCTCGCCGGTGGAAGTGGTGGCGCATCGGGTGATCTGGGCGCTGCCGGTGGCGCTGATCGTGCTTGCTCTGACACGGAGGACCGCTGATCTGCGTGCGGCGCTGCGCAATCCGGCGATGCTTGGGATGACGCTGGTGACCGCCGCGCTGATCTCGCTGAACTGGGGGCTTTACGTCTGGGCAATCGTCTCTGGACGTGCGCTGGATGCAGCGCTTGGCTACTATATCAACCCGCTCTTTTCGATCCTGCTGGGTGCCGCCCTGCTGGGAGAGCGGCTGCGCGGCCTGCAATGGATCGCGATCTTCTCGGCGGCCATCGGCGTGGCGATCCTGACCGTCGAGGCAGGCCGACTGCCCTTGCTGGCGCTCGGGCTGACGCTGACCTGGGGCCTCTATGCCTATTTTAAGAAGAGCCTGCCGATCGGGCCGAACCAGGGCTTCACACTGGAGGTGATGGTGCTGATGCTGCCGGCGCTGGCGGTGATCGGCTGGCTTGCCGCAAGCGGGCAGATGCAGTTCCTGCATGGGCCGGGCTGGCAAAGCGGCATGTTGTTCTTTCTGGGGCTGGTTACTGCCGGCCCGCTGATCCTTTACGCCAATGGCGCCAAGCGGCTGCGGCTGACCACGATTGCCATCATGCAATATATCGCGCCGACCATGATCTTCCTGACGGCGGTATTCGTGTTTGACGAGCCCTTCAGTCGGCAAAAGCTGATCGCCTTCGGGTTCATATGGCTGGGTCTGGTGATCTATTCGACCTCAATGCTCCGACGCCGACGGTAGCAACCGGAGTTTTGCAAAACTCCGGTCCGGAGCCTTGGAAGGCTCCGGCACGAAATCTGATCAGATTTCGCCCGCTCAATGGGGGGCGCCTGGTTTTCCGGTGACACGGTTCCACAATGGCCCGATCACCCTGGTGCCCAGCGGGATCAGCATTGCGCCGAGGATCAGCCCAAGCACACCGTCCAGCGCCGCCGTCACCAGCCATTCCACCAGCCCCGCCGCCTGTGGCACCGCCGCTGCCGCCGACACTGCCAGATGGCGGATCGTCTCATAGGGCCAGGTCCAGAGATGCGTCACCTCCAGCCCATGCACAACGATATTGCCGCCAACCCAGAGCATGGCCGCCGTCCCCACCACCGAGAGAAAGGCCAGCAGCACCGGCATCCCCTTGACCAGCCCGCGCCCAAGTGCCTTTGTTGCCCCCAGACGACCGGTCGCCGCCAGATGCAGCCCGATATCATCCATCTTCACGATCAGTGCCACCGCACCATAAACCACCACCGTGATCAGCGCGCCCACCACCAGCAGAACCCCCGCCTTCATCCAGAAATCCGGGCTGTCGATCACCGAAAGCGCGATGGTCATAATCTCGGCCGAGAGGATGAAATCGGTCTTGATCGCGCCGGCGACCTTCTCCTCTTCCAGCTGCTTTTCATCACCCGTCGCGAAATCCGCCTCCACAGCCGCATCCGCATGCGGAAGGAGCGCGTGGAACAGCTTCTCGGCGCCCTCGAAACAGAGATAGGCGCCCCCCAGCATCAGTAAGGGCGTGATCGCCACCGGAAAGAATGCCTCCAGCGCCAGCAGCACCGGCAAGAGGATCACCAGTTTGTTGCGCAGCGATCCGACAGCGATTCGCCAGATGATCGGCAGCTCGCGCGCCGGTTTGAACCCGGTCACATATTTCGGCGTCACCGCAGCATCGTCGATCACCACGCCCGCAGCCTTGGCCCCCGCCTTGGCCGCCGCCGCCGCAATGTCATCGACCGAGGCCGCCGCGACCTTGGCAATGGCCGCAACATCATCAAGGAGTGCCAGCAGACCGCTCATATTCCACCTGTTTCACTGTTCTCCCGCCCAGAGACAGGGAATCACCCGGCCAGGACAAGGGGCGTCATGGTCCGGGCGCAGGCTTTTCTGTTGCCCGGGCCAGCACCTGTTACCGCAAGCGATAGCGCAAACACGGAAGGTTTGCGCTAACACAATGAAAATACGTCGTTTTTATGCTTTGAAAACCCCAGGGGCGGCGCTAACCAGCCAGAGGCCCAGTATATCACGCGCAGCGGAGAGACAGGATATGACCATCACCGTCGGGATCAATGGATTTGGCCGTATCGGTCGCTGCACCCTGGCCCATATCGCCGAATCGAACCGCAATGATGTTCAGGTTGTCGCCATCAATGCGACCGGCCCCATCGAGACCAATGCGCATCTGCTGAAATACGACTCGGTCCATGGCCGCTTCCCCGGCACCGTGAAGGTCGAGGGCGGCGCGCTGGATCTGGGGCGCGGGCCGATCCGGGTGATGTCGACCTACAATCCGGAAGAGCTGGACTGGGACGGCGTCGATGTCGTGCTGGAATGCACCGGCAATTTCAATGACCGCAATAAAGCCGCCGTGCATCTGGGGCGCGGCGCCAGGCGCGTGCTGGTTTCGGCCCCGGCGAAGAATGCCGATCTGACCGTGGTTTACGGCGTCAATCACCGCGCGTTGAAGCCTGAGCATCTGGTCGTTTCGAACGGGTCCTGCACCACCAACTGCCTCGCGCCGCTTGCCAAGGTGCTGAATGACACGATCGGGATCGAATCGGGCATTATGACCACGATCCATTCCTATACCGGCGACCAGCCGACGCTGGACCGCCGCCATTCCGATCTCTACCGCGCGCGCTCGGCTGCGATGGCGATGATACCGACCTCGACCGGCGCCGCGAAAGCGCTTGGCGAGGTGTTGCCGGAACTGAAAGGCAAGCTCGACGGCTCGGCGATCCGCGTGCCGACCCCGAATGTCTCGGCGGTCGATCTGACCTTCATCGCCGCGAAGTCGGTCACCGCGGATGAGGTGAACCAGATCGTGCGTGAGGCGGCCAATGGCTATATGGGCATGGTCATGGCCTATGACCCCGAGCCCAAGGTCTCGATCGACTTCAACCATACCACGCAATCGTCGATTTTCGCGCCGGATCAGACACGGGTTGTTGGCCGTTCCGTCCGCGTTCTGGCATGGTATGACAATGAATGGGGCTTCTCCTGCCGCATGGCCGATGTGGCCGGCGCCATGGGGCGGCTTGCTGGCTGAGACCGGGCGCCGACCCGGTGAAATTCCGGGGACTCACTTGACCGACCGTGTCGCTCTGTACATCGCCTTGACGCTTGCTGTGGCAATCGGGCTGGATCTGCTTCTGAATCAGGGGCAGATCCTGATGTTTCTGGCCAAAAAATTTCTTTATCTTGTCGATTGGGTTCAATTCTGGCGGTGATCCTGCCAGGATTTGATTGCATTTCCGCGCGTTCTGGGGTTGTTAGCGCTAGCATTCCGGCGCTGCGACGCCGGGACCAGAGATTCGTCGGGGCAAGCCTGCCCTGACATCGCAAAGATACCACAGCACCGGAGGAACAGGTCATGGCTGTCAAGGTTGCAATCAACGGGTTTGGCCGCATCGGGCGCAATATCCTGCGCGCGATCATCGAATCGGGGCGGACCGATATCGAGGTGGTGGCGCTGAATGATCTCGGCCCGGTCGAGACCAATGCGCATCTGTTGCGCTTCGACTCGGTCCATGGCCGCTTCCCGGCCGAGGTGACCACCGGCGAGGACTGGATTGATGTCGGCCGCGGCCCGATCCGGGTAAGCGCGCTGAGGAACCCCGCTGAACTGCCCTGGTCGGGTGTCGATGTGGTCCTGGAATGCACCGGTATTTTCACCTCGAAAGAGAAATGCCTCGCGCATCTGGAAAACGGCTCCAAACGTGTGCTGATCTCGGCGCCGGGCGATGGTGCCGACAAGACCATCGTTTTCGGGGTGAATGACAAGACGCTGACCAAAGACGATCTGGTCGTCTCGAATGCCAGCTGCACCACCAATTGCCTCTCGCCGGTCGCCAAGGTGCTGCATGACGCCATCGGCATCGAGAAAGGCATGATGACGACGATCCATTCCTATACCGGCGACCAGCCGACGCTGGACACCATGCATAAGGATCTCTACCGCGCCCGCGCGGCGGCTTTGTCGATGATCCCGACCTCGACCGGCGCGGCTAAGGCCGTGGGCCTCGTGCTGCCGGAGCTGAAGGGCAAGCTCGATGGTTTTGCAATCCGGGTGCCAACGCCGAATGTCTCGGTGGTGGATCTGAAATTCATCGCGAAACGCGCGACCTCGGTGGAAGAGATCAACGCTGCGATCATCGCCGCTGCCGATGGCCCGCTGAAGGGCATTCTCGGCTATACGAAGTTCAAGAATGTCTCGGCGGACTTCAACCATGACCCGCATTCGTCGATCTTCCATATCGACCAGACCAAGGTGATGGACGGAACCATGGTCTCGGTTCTCAGCTGGTATGACAATGAATGGGGCTTCTCGAACCGGATGGCCGATACGGCTGTCGCCATGGGCAAGCTGATCTGACAGGGTCAGACCTAAGCACATCTCAAAGCGCGCGGATTTTTTGAAAAATCCGCGCCGATTTCTTTGAAGAAATCGGACCCCTGCTCAGCCGTATTTCGCTTTCAGCGCCGCCGCGACCTGGGGCGGCACAAAGCGGCTGACATCGCCGCCCAGCCGCGCGATTTCTTTGACCAGTTTCGAGGCAATCGCCTGACGCCGTGCATCAGCCATCAGGAAGACGGTCTCAACAGAATCGTCCAGCGCCCGGTTCATCCCGACCATCTGGAATTCATATTCGAAATCCGCCACCGCCCTCAGGCCGCGCACGATCACATTCGCCCCCACATCGCGGGCGCAGTCGATCAGCAGATTTTCGAATGGATGGACCAGGATCTCGCCGCCGGTGCTTTCGGTGATCCCCGCGCATTCGTCACGCAGCATTGCCACCCGCTCATCCAGGCTGAACAAGGGCCCTTTGTCCCGGTTGATCGCCACGCCGATCACCAGCCGGTCCACCAGCGCCATTGCGCGCCGGATGATATCGGTATGGCCCAGCGTCACAGGATCGAACGTGCCCGGATAAAGACCGATGCGCATGGGTGAATCCTCCCTGATCCCTCTGCCGCAGACGCACGCAACAATATTGCCCGCGTCTGCGCAAGATCAAAATCGCCGCAGCGCAGCGTGCCCTTTGACAGCTACAGGGCTCAATGCCCCATGATCATGCCTTCAAGCGCGCTTTTCTCGGCATGCAGCTCTTCCAGCCGTGCCTTCACCACATCGCCCAGGGTGATGATGGCCAGCATCTCGCCATTCTCGATCACTGGCATATGGCGGAAGCGGCCATCGGTCATCGTCTTCAGGATATCCATATTCATGTCGCCGCTGGTGCAGGAGACAAGCTTTGCAGTCATCAGCTCTGTCACCTTCGCCGAGAGGCAGGAGACGCCTGATCGCCCCAGCTCGCGCACGATGTCGCGCTCGGACAGGATGCCAAGCGCCTTTTTGCCATCGGATGAGACGATCAGCGCCCCGATCCGCTTTTCCGACAGCACGGCGGCAGCTTCGGCAACGGTGGCCTCCGGAGCAATCGTGATCACCCCTGCCGGTTTTGTCTTAAGGATCTGGCTGACAAGCATGGGCTTCTCCTCACTTTCCCGTGTCTGTCAGAAGAAGCGTCTTTGAGCCGCAGGATTCTGTCAAGCCTTGAGGTTGTAACCGCCGGGCGGAGCAGTGTTTTCATGCCTGGCCATCTCGGCTTTCGTCTCCCGCACAAGGCTTTGCGCAAAGCGGTTCAGCCTCTGAACCCGCCCGTCATCGGCGTGGCGGATCAGCCAGAAAGACCGGGTCAGCCCCACCTCATCGGGCAGGATCTGCCTGAGTTCTGGCGCGGCCGGCAGGGCGAAATCGTGAACAATGCCGATTCCCGCCCCCTGGCGCAGAAAATTCAGCTGGACCGAGACCGAATTCGAGGAAATAGCCACCTGGGGGGCGCCCAGCTCGGCCAGATAATCCAGTTCCTTGTCGAAGATGAGATCCGGTATATAACCGACGAATCGCAGATCCCGCAGATCGGCGCGACTGACGGGTGCCGGGTTGCGGGCCAGCCAGGCCTCGGACGCCGCCAGCACCAGCCGGTAATCGGTCAGCTTCTGCACCGTCAGCCGCCCGGTCTCGGGGCGGGAAACCCCGATCGCCATATCCGCTTCGCGTTTCGAGAGGTTGAAGACCCGCGGCAGCGCCACAAGCTGCACCTCAAGCCCCGGATTGTGCTCGCAGATATGCGCGATCACCGGCGGCAGCAGGTAATTGGCGCAACCATCCGGGGCGCCCAGCCGGATCAGCCCGGTCAGCCCCTGCCCTGCCCGGTCATCCGACAGCGCCTCACCCGCCGCCAGCATCGCCGCCTCGGCACGCTCGGCCGCCGGCAAGAGCCGCTCACCGGCCGGGCTCAGCTGATAGCCCTGAGGGCTGCGGGCAAAAAGCCGCTGGCCGAGTGCATCTTCAAACCGCTGCACCCGGCGCCCGACCGTCGCCGCGTCGATCTTGAGCCGCTTGCCGGCGCCCGAGAGGCTTTCATGCCGCGCCACCTCCAGAAATATCCTCAGATCGTCCCAGTCCATGCTTAACCTTCGCCATCCCGAACCTTTGCAAAAATGCAAAACGCCTTTGGCCAATTGGCGCTTTGATCAGCGATTTCGCAAGAGTAAAACCATGCCATGCAAATTCATATGGGAGGTTCCGCCATGGTCGCTGAGATTGGTCACTGGATCGACGGCAAGCTGGTAAAGGGCAAGTCAGACCGCTTCACCGATGTCTTCAACCCCGCCACCGGCGAAGTGCAGGCGCGGCTTGCACTGGCCACTCCGGCGGAACTTGACGCCGCAATCCAGTCGGCGGCTGCGGCCCAGCTGAAATGGCAGGCGGTCAACCCGCAGCGCCGCGCCCGCGTGATGATGGCCTTTGCCGCCCTGATCAATCGCGACATGGAAAAGCTGGCTGAACTGGTCTCGCGCGAGCATGGCAAGACCATTCCCGATGCCAAAGGCGATGTGCAGCGGGGCCTTGAGGTCGTCGAAGTCTGCATGGGCGCGCCCGCGCTCCTGAAAGGCGAATATACCGATTCCGCCGGCCCTGGGATTGATATTTACTCGATGCGTCAGGCGCTTGGCGTTGTGGCGGGCATCACGCCCTTCAACTTCCCCGCCATGATCCCCTTGTGGAAAATGGCCCCGGCGCTGGTTGCCGGCAATGCGATGATCCTGAAACCGTCGGAGCGCTGCCCCTCCACCGCGCTTTACCTCGCGCAGCTTTTGCAGGAAGCCGGTTTGCCCGATGGCGTGCTGCAGGTCGTCAATGGCGATAAGGAAATCGTCGATGCGATCCTTGATCACGAGGTGATCCAGGCGGTCGGCTTCGTCGGCTCGACCCCGATTGCGCAATATATCTATGGCCGCGCGGCGACCAACGGCAAGCGCGCGCAATGCTTCGGTGGCGCGAAGAACCATATGGTCATCATGCCGGATGCCGATCTCGACAAGGCGGCCGATGCGCTGATCGGCGCTGGTTTCGGTGCGGCGGGCGAACGCTGCATGGCGATCTCGGTCGCGGTGCCGGTGGGCGAGAAAACCGCCGATGCGCTGATCGAAAAGCTGGTGCCGCGGATCGAGAAGCTGAAAGTCGGCCCCTATACCGCTGGCAATGATGTCGATTTCGGGCCGGTGATCACCTCTGCCTCGGCGCAGCGGATCCGTGGCCTGATCGATTCGGGTGTGGAACAAGGCGCGAAACTTGTCGTCGATGGCCGGGATTTCAAACTCCAGGGCTATGAGAACGGCTTCTTCGTGGGCCCGTCGCTGTTTGACCATGCCACCCGCGATATGGAGATCTACAAGCAGGAGATCTTCGGGCCGGTTCTGACCCAGGTGCGCGCCGAGACCTATGAAGACGCGCTGCAACTGGTGATCGACAATGAATACGGCAATGGAACCGCGATCTTTACCGCCGATGGCGATACCGCGCGCGATTTCGCAAGCCGGGTGAATGTCGGTATGGTCGGTGTGAACTTCCCGATCCCGGTGCCGCTGAGCTACTACACCTTTGGCGGCTGGAAGAAATCTTCCTTCGGTGACCTGAACCAATATGGCCCGGATGCGCTGCGCTTCTATACGAAGACGAAGACGGTGACGGCACGCTGGTTCTCGGGGATCAAGGAAGGCGCATCGCTGAACTTCAAGGCGATGGACTGAATGGTCGATGGAGGAAGTGGGGTTTTCACACCCCCACACCCCCGTGGAGTATTTCAGTCAAGAGGAAGAAGGCGTCTTTCGGGGCGCCTTTTTTTATGCGGCTTCGGCGAGGCTACAGGGCAGGAAGGGCTGGGTTCTGACATGGCCGGCGCGGAAGGTGCAGAAAGAGGCGGAGGGCACTTCGGTCCAGCCACCCTCTTCCGCCTCGAGGGGTTCGGAGACCACAGCCATCCCCATGCGGCTGTCGGACCAGCGATACCAGAGCGAGGGCGCCAGGTCATCGCTGGCATAGCGCACGGCATAGAGTGTTTCGCCGTCTGACAGCGCGGCGGTCATCCTGAGATGTGGGGCGGCGCCTTTGCGGCGGGCAAGCGAGATGAATTTCGCGCAGGCGCGTTCCAAAGCGCCGCGCGGATCGGTTTCCAGCCCTTCGGCGAGGGCAGTGAGGAACAGCGCCTCGCTGTCGGTGGCGCCTTTGCGCTGCGAGTAGAGGGATTCCGGGATCAGCATCTCGGCATCGCGGCGAAAGGCATCATAGCCGCCGACCTGGCCGTTATGCATGAAGCTCCACCGTCCGGCCGTGAAGGGGTGACAATTGTTGCGGCTGGTTGCCGTGCCGGTCGAGGCGCGAACATGGGCGAGGAAGAGACCGGATTTCACCTGGGCGGTCAGGCTTTTCAGATTCGGGTCGGACCAGGCCGGCATTACATCGCGGTAAAGCCCTGGCTCGGCGCGTTCGCCATACCAGGCGATGCCGAAACCGTCGGCATTGATCGCGGTCAGGCATTGGGTGGCGCGCTGGCTTTGATGGATCAGCGAATGACCCGGTCGCGAGACGATGTCTTCGAGGAAAATCGGCTCGCCGATATAGGCCGCCCAACGACACATGATGACATACCTCTGCCCGACCGCCAGGGCCTGATCACCCCTTCTGCGCTTTTGTGGCAGAATAACGAAGCGGCCGGGACATGATAAGCCCCGGCCGCTTCACGAAAGGTTACCAAAGGCGGATAACTGCCTGGAAATGAGGCTGTTATTCCGCCGCTTCGACCACGACGAGATCGCGGACCGCCGCATCGCGGGCATGATCCAGCGCCGCCTGGTATTCGGGCGAGTTGTAGCAGGCCACCGCCGTTTCCAGATCAGGGAAGCGCGCCAGCACATTGCGGGCGCGGTCATTGCCCTCAAGCTGCACATAACGCCCGCCCCGCGCGAGGAAGGTGCCGCCATGCGCCTCGATGGCCATGGTCGCGCCTTTGGCATAGCGCGCATAGCCCTCGGCATCGGTCACATGGACATGGGCGATCCAATAGGCTGCGGGCATGGCTCAGGCCCCCAGCACGGCTTCGGCCGCCTGGATCGCGGCCTCGGCGCCGGCAATATCATTGCCGCCGGCCTGGGCCATATCCGGCCGGCCGCCGCCGCCTTTGCCGCCAAGTGCCGCCGCCGCCGCCTTGACCAGATCCACCGCCGAGACCCTGGTGGTCAGATCCTGGGTCACCCCCGCCGCCACTGCCGGTTTTGCACCGGTATCGGCGATCAGCAGCACGGCACCCGAGCCGATCCGGGTCTTCATCTCGTCGATCAGGGCCGGAAGATCCTTGCCAGAGACGCCTTTCAGCACCTGAGCAATCAGCTTCACACCGTTGATTTCTTTGGATTCCGGTCCTGTACTGCCACCGCCGCCCATAGCGAATTCCCGCCGCAGCGTCGCGATCTCATTCGCAAGCTGACGGCGTTCCTCTGACAGCGCGCGGACACGGTCGACCACCTCGCCAACCGGCGCTTTCAGGACTGCGGCGACCTCGGCCAGCCGCTGTTCCTGGACGCGCAGATGCGACAATGCCGCCTCGCCGGTCAGTGCCTCAATCCGCCGCACCCCTGCAGAGGATGCCGAGTCGCCCATCAGCACGAAGGCGCCGATATCGCCGGTGCGCTTCACATGGGTGCCGCCGCAAAGCTCCAGGCTATAGGTCTGGCCGTCAGCTCCCTTGCCCGAGGCCGGCAGCTGGCCCATCGAAACCACCCGCACCTCATCGCCATATTTCTCGCCGAACAGCGCCTGGGCGCCGATTGCACGGGCATCGTCGGGCGTCATAATGCGGGTCTCAACGGCGGTGTTCTGGCGGATATAGTCGTTTACCTCGGCCTCGACCCGGGCCAGTTCCGTGGCTGACAGCCCCTGACCATGCGAGAAGTCAAAGCGCAGCCGGTCGGGTGCGTTGAGCGAACCCTTTTGAGCCACATGATCGCCAAGAGCGCCGCGCAGCGCCTCATGCAGCAGATGCGTGGCGGAATGGTTCGCCCGGATCGCCGAGCGGCGGCTATGAGAGACCTCCAGCCGAGCTGGCTGACCGCGCGAGATGCCGCCTTCGACCACCTGGCCGATATGGATGAAGATGCCCGCCGCTTTTTTGGTGTCAGAAATCCCGACCACGCCGGTATCGGTGCGGATGAAGCCGGTATCTCCGACCTGGCCACCGCTTTCGGCATAAAAGGGCGTCTGGTTGACCACGACCTGAACGGTCTCGCCGGTCTGTGCCGCGCCGATCTCGGCCCCGTCGCGCACCAGCGCCTGGACGACGCCCTCAGCGGCCTCGGTCTCGTAACCCAGAAACTCGGTTACACCTTTGGATTCAGCAAGTTCGAACCAGATCTTCGCGTCTTTCGCCTCGCCGGTTCCCGACCAGGCGGCGCGGGCTTTCTGGCGCTGCTCGGCCATAGCAGCCTCGAAACCGACGACATCGACATTGCGGCCCATTTCGCGCAACGCGTCCTGGGTCAGATCAAGCGGGAAGCCGTAAGTGTCATAGAGTCTGAACGCCGCGCCCCCGGGCAGATCGGCGCCTTCGGGGATGCGGGCAAGCTCTTCATCCAGCAGTTTCAGACCACGATCCAGCGTCTGGCCGAATTTGGTCTCTTCCAGCTTCAGCGTTTCCTCGATCAGGCTTTGGGCTCGGGTCAGCTCCGGATAGGCCGCCCCCATTTGCCGCACCAGCGCCGGCACCAGACGGTGCATCACCGGATCCTTCGCCCCCAGCATATGCGCATGGCGCGCGGCCCGGCGCAGAATGCGGCGCAGAACATAGCCGCGCCCCTCATTCGAGGGCATCACCCCATCCGCGATCAGGAACGAGACCGAACGCAGATGGTCGGCGATCACCCGGTGATGCACCTTGCCGGTGCCGTCGGGATCGGACGAAGTGACATGCGCCGAGGCCTCGATCAGGCTCCGCATCAGATCGGTGTCGTAATTGTCGTGTTTACCCTGCAAGAGCGCGCCGATCCGCTCCAGCCCCATGCCGGTGTCGATCGACTGCATGTCGAGGGGACGCATCGAGCCATCCTCGAACTGCTCGTTTTGCATGAAGACGTTGTTCCAGATCTCGATGAACCGGTCGCCGTCTTCCTCCGCCGAGCCGGGCGGGCCACCCCAGATCGAGGGACCATGATCATAGAAAATCTCGGTGCAGGGACCGCAGGGACCGGTCGGGCCCATGCGCCAGAAGTTGTCATCCGAGGCGATGCGGATGATGCGGTCATCGGTGAGCCCCGAGACCTTCTTCCAGATCGAGGCGGCCTCGTCATCGGTGTGGTAGACCGTGACCAGCAGCTTGTCTTTCGCGAGGCCGAAATCCTTCGTCAGCAGTTCCCAGGCAAAGGCGATGGCCTGATCCTTGAAATAATCGCCGAAAGAGAAATTCCCCAGCATTTCAAAGAAGGTATGGTGGCGCGCCGTATAGCCGACATTGTCGAGATCGTTATGCTTGCCGCCGGCACGGACGCATTTCTGCGCGGTGGTGGCACGCTTATAATCGCGATGCTCGGTGCCGGTGAACAGGTTCTTGAACTGAACCATGCCCGAATTGGTGAACATCAGCGTCGGGTCATTCCTCGGCACCAGCGGCGAGCTGTCCACAACGCGGTGCCCGTTCTTCTTAAAGAAGTCGAGATAGGTGGTGCGGATGTCGTTAAGCGACGCCATGGCCGGGCCTCTTCATGGAGGATGATCTGATTTCGGCCTTCCATGTAACGGCGCGCATCCCCCCTGTCCACGGGGGGATGCGCCCTGACCGAAAAAAGGCCGGAAGCGGGGCTTCCGGCCTTGTTCTTATGATCAAATTGCGGGTTCAGGCCCGGCGCATGACCACGGGATCAGGCATCATCCTCAACAACGCTTTCTTCGGCCGACATGTGGAAATCGAGCCCATTGGCGGTGCGGATCTTTTCCTCAATCGCCAGCGCGGTGGCCGGGTTGTTCTTCAGGAAGGTCTTGGCATTCTCACGCCCCTGCCCGATCCGCTCATCACCGTAGGAATACCAGGCGCCCGATTTCTCGACCACGCCGGCCTTGACCCCGATATCGACCAGCTCACCGGTCTTCGAAATACCCTCGCCATACATGATGTCGAATTCGACCTGTTTGAAAGGCGGCGCCACCTTGTTCTTGACCACCTTGACGCGGGTGGTGTTGCCGACCACCTCTTCGCGGTCCTTGATCGCGCCGATGCGGCGGATGTCCAGGCGCACAGAGGCGTAGAATTTAAGCGCATTGCCGCCGGTGGTGGTCTCGGGCGAGCCGAACATCACGCCGATCTTCATGCGGATCTGGTTGATGAAGATCACCATGCAGTTCGATTTGCCGATGGAGGCGGTCAGTTTGCGCATCGCCTGGCTCATCAGCCTTGCCTGGGCGCCAACGGTCGCGTCGCCCATATCGCCCTCAAGCTCGGCTTTGGGCGTCAGTGCTGCGACCGAGTCGACCACGATCAGCGAGACCGCGCCGGAACGCACCAGCGTATCGACGATCTCCAGCGCCTGTTCGCCGGTATCGGGCTGCGAGATCAGCAGTTCATCAAGGTTAACGCCGAGTTTCTTGGCATAGCTCGGGTCCAGCGCATGTTCCGCATCGACAAAGGCGCAGACGCCGCCCTTTTTCTGCTCTTCCGCCACAACATGCAGCGTCAGCGTGGTCTTGCCCGAGCTTTCCGGCCCATAAATCTCGACGATCCGCCCTTTCGGCAGGCCGCCGATGCCAAGCGCGATATCCAGCCCCAGCGAGCCGGTCGAGGTCGCTTCGATCTCCATCGCAGGGCTGTCAGCGCCGAGCTTCATAATCGAGCCCTTGCCGAATTGCCGCTCGATCTGCTGGAGAGCGCTTTCCAGCGCCTTTTGCTTATCCATGTCTTTCTTGCTCCCGAAGTCCAGCAGACTGGCTGTCGCCATGGTTTTTTCCTTTATTTCACAGCCGCGCCGGGGCGGCAATCCCGAGCCATGTTTCATATTTGTTCTCATCCTTATGAGAACAAATGGGGAAAGTATCAACAAGTTTCTTTAAATGATCCTGACCGCATAATGCTTAACGGTCGGTTTACAACGCCTGGCTTAAATTGCGTCTCCAGGGGTTTTTCCGGGCGGTTTTCGCGCTAGAAGCATCCCGATATCGCGAAACCGATAAAGGATCTGCGCGTGCTGGTATTCTGGGAGCAAAAGCTCGTCCTTCTTGCGACGCCGAAGACCGGCTCAACCTCGCTGGCAAGCGCACTCGAATCGCTGTCATCGGTGTCAATCCAGCGTCCGCCCGTGCTGAAACACACGACCGTGCATCGCTATCACCGTTTTGTCGGCCCCTATCTCGAAGCGGCGGCCCAGGCGGAATGGACGGTCGTGGCCCTGATGCGCGAGCCGCGCGACTGGCTGAATTCCTGGTATCGCTTTCGTTCACGCGAGGATCAGACCGATCCGGCGAAATCCACCAAAGGTATGAGTTTCGACGAATTCGTCCGGGGCTGGTGTTCCGATCCGCGGCCTGCTTTTGCCGATGTCGGCGCTCAGGAGAAATTCCTGCGCCCGCGTCAGGGCCGGGGGGTGGACCGGCTGTTCCGCTATGCCGAGATCGACATTTTCGTCGATTTCCTCGAAGAGCGGCTGGGCTGCGAGATCATCCTGCCGCGCGTCAATGTCTCGCCCCCCGGCGAGGCCCATCTGACGCCAGGGACCGAGACCCTGCTCCACCAGATCGCGGCAGCCGATTTCGCGCTTTATGAGACGCTCAGGCACCCAGAACAGGCCTGAATGTTTGATCCCGGGGTTTGATGGTGTGATCCTTCCTGTGGAATGGAAGGATGCGCTATGGGACCGGTTCGTCATGGCAGCGCCACGACCAGGCCCGCAGTCCGAGCAGCCATACAGCGATCACAGTCGAAGACCTGCCTGCCATTGGTTCAGGGGCGGGTCTGAGGGCTCGCGCAACTGAGCCGGGAGCTGGAGATCAATGCCAGGACGGTCGCGAAGTGGCGCAAGCGCGAGGCGGTCGAGGGCGGTAAGGCCGGGCCTGCCGAGCCACGTTCAACGGTGCTGAGCGAGGAGGACGAGGCGATGATGGTGGCGTTCGGCGCCACAACCCCCTGCCGCCGGATGACTGCCTTTACGCTCTGCAACCCTCGATCCCGCATCTGGCGCGGCCTGCCTTGCATTTATACCTGCAGCCGCCACGGGATCTCGCGCCCGCCGGAGGTGGATGACGACAAGCCCGGGCGGCAGCGGTTCAGGCGCTACCCGATCGGTATCTTCCACATTGATAGTGCCGAAGCGCAGACGACGGAAGGGAAGCCATACCTCTGCGTGGCCATTGACCGCACCAGCAAGGAGGCGGCCCCCGGGTTGGTGGGCACGGCAGACAGGATGACCGCCTGAGAGTTTCCGGAGCATATGCTGGTCTCGATACCATATCGTATCCACACGATACCGACCGGGCGAGCCATCGAAGGCGCCATCGCCCCGAGCCCGATGGCGAGCGGCATCCTGTTCGCCGATCAACCCTGCAATCGGAACACCGCCAGCTCCAGGAAAATGCGCTTCGACATGATCTGCGAGGTCGGGCCATGGTCACGTCACCGGTTCGAGAGACCGTGGCGAGGCAATGTTGGGCACAGACAGACCCAGCCAGACCATCCCCGGACAAATGGCCAGGTCGAACGCATGAACCTGAGATCAAGGACGCTACCCTGGCGCGCTTCCATTACGAGAGCCACGAACAATTGCGAACCCACCGCGGTGACTTCATGGCCGCCTGCAACCTTGCCCGCCGCCAGAAGACGCTCAACGGTTTCACGCCTTACGAATAAATCTGCAAAATCTGGACTTCAGAATCAGACAGATTCATCGTCAATCCGACCCAACAGATGCCGGGACTGAACACCTAATGCAACGCGCCCTGGACCGTGGCGGTCAGGTCATTCAGCGAGAAGGGTTTCGGCAGGAAGACAGAATTCGGGATCTGTGACTGATCGGCGGCGAGATGGTCTTCGGTATAGCCCGAGACAAAGACCACCCGCGCATCGGGCCGGTCCTCCAGCGCGCGTTTCACCCAGCTTGGACCGTCAAGACCCGGCATCACCACATCGGTGACGAAAATATCGACCACCAGCGACGGATCCTGCAGCAAATCCAGCGCCTCTTCGGCATTTGATGCCTCAATCACCGTATAGCCGCGCATCTTCAGCGCCCGGCTGGCGAAGGCGCGCACTGCGGCCTCATCCTCGACCAGCAACACGACGCCGGCTCCGTTCCGCAGCATCAGTGGCCGCACCGGTTCCTCGGCCTGGGCCCCGGCTTCGGACTGGCCCTCGCGGACGGGGAACAGGATTTCGAAGGTGGTGCCCTGATCCGGCACGCTTTCGACAAAGACATAGCCGCCGGATTGTTTGACGATGCCGTAAACCGTTGACAGGCCAAGCCCGGTGCCCTCGCCCGGGCGCTTGGTGGTGAAGAAGGGCTCGAAAATCTTGCCGATGCGGTCTGGCGGGATGCCGCAGCCGGTATCCGAGACCCGGATCACCGCCCAGCGACCGGCCGGCACGGTGGCCCCGTCACGGCTGACGGGCTGCGACAGCGTGATATCCTCGGTCCCGATCAGGATCGTGCCCTTGCCGGCCATCGCATCGCGCGCATTCACCACAAGATTCATCAGCACCTGCTCCAGCCGCCGCCGGTCGGCCCTGACCTCGCCCAGATCCGGGTCGTTTTTCAGGCTGAGCGTGATCCGTTCCCCCACCAGACGGTTCAGCAGATGTGCGACCTCGCTCAGCACATCCGAGAGGTCGAGCCGTTCCGGTTTCAGTGTCTGTTTGCGCGAGAATGCCAGCAGCTGGCTGACCAGAGCCGCCGCGCGATTGGCATTCTGGCGGATCTGTTCGAGATCGGAGAAATCGGAATCCTCATGGCCATGGCGCAGCAGCAAGAGGTCGCAATGGCCCGAAATCGCGGTCAGCAGATTGTTGAAATCATGCGCGATGCCGCCGGTCAGTTGCCCGATCGCCTGCATCTTCTGGCTCTGGTCGAACTGCGCCTCCATCTTCTTCAGCGCCGTTACATCCGAGAGAATAGCCAGCGCCAGCGCCCTGCCCTTTTCCACGAAACGGCTGAGCTGGACCTGGACGAAATTCTCTTCCTCCCCCAGGCCCGTGCCGCCCGGATGGCTGCGCAGCCGCAGCATCTCGGCACCGGCGGGCAGGCGCTGTTCGATCACATCGGCCAGCCAGTCATTCACCGGGCGGCCAAGATCTTCGAAGAGGTCATGGAAGGTCAGCGCCTCGACCGTGCGTTCGCCCAGCAGCTCGCGCGCGGCGCGGTTTGCCAGGCGCAAGCCACCATCAAGGCCGAATTTCATCAGCGCCACCGGCACATTCTCGAAATCGACCTGGACCGAATCCTCCTCGCGCCGCGCCGGCGCGGGCAGGAGAAAGATCTCGCGCCGGTCACCCGGCCCGTCCAGCTCGGCCACGATGGCGCGCATCTGGCCGGTGGCGGTCGCGACCTCCACCTCCTCGCCGCTGGTCACTTTCGGTTGCAGGAAAATCCGGTCGAGGCGTTTGGGCCGCTCCCCCAGAACCCGACGCATCGCCTCGTTGGAAAAAAGCACCACGCCGGCGCGGTTTGCCACCACCATCGGCAGGCTCAGCCCCTCGGCGCCGCGACCGGCGGGGCTGCGATCCTCGAATTCCTCGATCCGCCACAGGAATTTGTCGCTGGCGATACGGTGGACCGAAAGCCGCAAATGGCCGCGCCGGGTCACGATATCCTCATGCACGCCGCCCTGATGCGCCGCGCGGGACTGCAGCCGGTACATCACCGCTGAGGGCGAGGCGATCTGTTCATGCAGCTGCGCCGCAAGCGTGGCGGGTGCCTGTTCCCCGAACCGCGCAATCGCGGCGCGGTTGCGAAACAGGATCTGCCCCATGATATCTGTGGAAAAACAAGGTGCCACATCCTCGCCGATCAGCAATGACAGGCGGGCATTCATCTGCTCTTCCTCGCGCCGCGCGATCCGCGCCATGGCCCAGAGCACGAAAGTCACCAGCAAAAGCGCAAGGCCGGTGACCGCGAGGGTAAAGCGGAAGCCGCTTTCCCCGGCCAGCACCGCCAGAGCAAGGCAGACTGCCGCGACGGCAACCAGCCAGCTGGCCCGGACCGCAAGGCTGCGCGCCCCGCTTAATATCCCCTCGCCCTCAAACCCCGGAGTCTGCACCCATTCCTCCGCTTCCGCGCATTTCCACCTGGCGAGCAAAGACCGGAATTCGTTAACTTCACCTTAACCGCAACTTTTCCTCAACGCCAATTTCGCCCTTTGTTGCCGCCGGGGCAACAGGTCAGAGCCGTCGCAGCCCGAAACATCCCGTCCTTCAGCCCCTGGACAGCAGGGCCGAGAAGAACCCGTCGCCGCCCTCAAGCGGGCCGTAGCGGCGGTCTGACACCAGGCTCCAGCCCGGATGGCGCGCAAGGAAGGCCTCGGTCTGATCCTCATTCTCTTCGCGCAGGAAAGAGCAGGTCGCATAGCCGAGCCAGCCGCCAGGCGCGGTCATCGCCGCCGCACGGTCGAGGATTTCGGCCTGGATCCCGGTCAGCGCGGTCAGACGCGCGGGCGTCAGTTGCCATTTGCCCTCGGGGTCGCGCCGCCAGCTGCCCGAGCCGGAACAGGGCACATCGGTCAGGATCAGATCATAGGGCGCATTGTCTTCGGGTCGCGCGCTCAGCCGGACCTGCAGGCCGGCGCGGGCAGCGCGGATCTTCAGATCCTCCATCCGGCGCGGGCTGGCATCATGGGCAACCAGCGACAGCCGCGCCTGCGCGCCCATTGCAAGCGTCTTGCCACCGCCCCCGGCGCAAAGATCCAGCACCCGCATCCCGTCTTTGAGCGGCAGGCCCAGCACCACCGCCTGCGAGGCCGCGTCCTGTAACTCGACCAGCCCTTCGGCATAGGCGCGGCTGCCGGCGATCAGCCGCTGACCGGCCCGCACCTCCAGCGCGGTTGCCGCCAGAGGATGCGGCGCGGTCTCGATCCCCTCGGCCAGCAGCGCGGCCATCGCCGCCTCGCGCGGGGCCCGCGCCGTGTTGACCCGCAGGGTCACCGGCGCGCGCAGCCGCATCGCCCCCATCACCGGTGCGAAATCGGGGCCGAGGGCGCGGCGCAGCGGTGCCTCCAGCCAGTCGGGAATGTCGAAAGCCTCAGCCCCTTCGGCGGCGCGCGGCACCTCATGTGCGGCCACCGGAGCGGGCGCATGATCCGAGCCGTCAAACCAAAAACCCGGATCCTCTCCCCGCAGCCGCAGGATGCCAAGGACAAGCGCGCGGCCAGTCTCGCCCCCGGTCTCGCCCCCGGTCTCGCCTCCCGCCTCCCCCCCGGCCATCGCCAGCGCCGAGCGCCGCTGGCGCAGTGCGTCATAGACCAGATCGCGCACTGCCGCCCGGTCTTTGGAACCGGCAAAGCGCGAGGCCCGTCCCCAGGCCGTCAGCGCCTTTTCAGCCGGTGCCCCGGCAAGGATCTGATCGAGGATCCCGATTGCGGCAGCGGCTCGTCCCGGGGAACGCATGTCGGTCTCCTTCCCTTCTGATCGGCGCAGGCAGGGGCCGATAGTGCCCTGATCGGATGAAAGTGCCGGCATGGCAAGCCATCGCCGCATCCGACCGGCTTTGCACTGACAGATATCCGCAGGAACATCGTCGGCACACCGCCTGCACCCCGCCCGCGATCTGCGCGTCTGGTTGAGTTCCATCGACCACCACGCCTGATCTCTCTGTTCCCGCCCTGCGGCACCTGGAAATACAGCCCCATAGCGAACCATGACTGCCGCCCGGCGAGCCTGTCGGGTCTGGCGTTCCCGTGGCAGCGGTTCCGGCCTAGCAGAACCCCCGTCATAATCGCCGCAGCCTGTGGGAAGGGGCGTCCTGGCATTTTCGCGCGGACGAAGGCCGCGAGGGCGATGTCGGACCAGCCGCATCAGGCCGCCAGATTGCGGAAGCTCCACGCGGTTATGTCCGCGCGCGCCAGGGCGCGATCCTGTCACCCGGCAGCGGCGGATAAATCGGGCGCGCGACGGGAAATCAACCCTCAGCTGTTCTGGCAGTCCTCTGGCAGTCCGGGCTGCTGTGCCCGGGCAGTCTCCCTTCCGGACAGCAGGGAAATCCGGATCGCTCCATCGCCTGCCGGGCCGCCGCCCGCGCTTACCGGCGCGGCCTGCCGGGGCAAGGCGGGGCGGCAAATCAGCCGCCGCGCCCAGGCGTTCCGTTGCGGCTCTGCCGGCCTCCCTCCCTGCCGCGCGGTGATCGGGCTGATCACCTGGCCCGCCAGCATTCCGGCCAAATTGAAAAGGCGGCCCCGCAGAGCCGCCTTTGTCCCGGATCTGCGACCAGCTCAGCCGATGCGGTAATTCGGGCTTTCGCGGGTGATCTGCACATCATGGACATGGCTTTCCTTCAGCCCTGCCCCGGTGATGCGGACGAATTCGCAGTCCTTGCGCATATCGGCCACGGTGGCGCAGCCGGTATAGCCCATAGCCGCGCGCAGGCCGCCCACCATCTGATGCAAGACTGTCGCGACCGGGCCTTTATACGGCACCTGGCCCTCGATGCCTTCCGGCACCAGCTTGTCGGACGCCGCATCCTTCTGGAAATAACGGTCGGCCGAGCCGCGCGCCATGGCGCCGAGGCTGCCCATGCCGCGATAGCTTTTGTAAGAGCGCCCGTTCCACAGGATCACCTCGCCCGGGGATTCGTCGGTGCCGGCGATGGCCGAGCCGACCATGGCGCAGCTCGCCCCCGCCGCGATGGCTTTCGCGAAATCGCCCGAGAATTTGATGCCGCCATCGGCGATCACCGGAACGTCACCGGCGGCCTGTGCGGAATCCATGATCGCGGTCAGCTGCGGCACGCCGACGCCCGCCACGATGCGCGTTGTGCAGATCGAGCCAGGGCCGATCCCCACCTTGACCGCATCCGCGCCCGCCTTGATCAGCGCGGCGGTCGCCTTGCCGGTCGCCACATTGCCCGCGACAACCTGGACCGCGTTCGAGAAATTCTTGATCCGCTCGACCGCCATGGCGACGCCCTCGGAATGGCCATGCGCGGTGTCGATCACCACCATATCCACCCCGGCCTCGATCAGCGCCTTTGACCGCTCAAAGCCCTCATTCCCCACCGTCGAGGCCGCAGCGACGCGCAGCCGCCCCAGCTCATCCTTACAGGCCTGCGGGTTCAGCACCGATTGCTCGGTGTCTTTCAGGGTCAGCAGGCCGGTCAGCTTGCCCGTGCCATCGGTGACCAGCAGCTTCTCGATCCGGCGCGCCTTCATCAGGCTGATCGCGGCCTCGCGGTCAACCGGCTCACGCAAAAGCGCCAGATTGTCCGAGGTCATCATCACCGAAACCGGCGTCTTGTCGTCCGACGCAAAGCGCATATCGCGATTGGTCACGATGCCAACCACACGGTTGTCACCATCGACCACCGGGAAGCCGGTGATGTTGTAGCGCTCCATCAGCTCTTTCGCATCTGCCAGTGTCTGATCGGCGCGCAGCGTGATCGGCGCGTAAACCACACCGCTCTCAAACCGCTTGACCCGGCGAACCTCGCGGGCCTGGGCCTCGATATCGAGATTGCGGTGGATCACCCCGATCCCGCCCGACTGCGCCATGGCAATCGCCATCCGCCCCTCGGTCACGGTATCCATCGCGCTCGACAAAAGCGGAATGTTCATCCGGATGGATTTCGTCACAAAGGTCGAGGTATCCGCCATGTTTGGCAGAACCGAACTTGCTGCGGGAACAAGCAGGACATCGTCGAAGGTGAGAGCCTCGCGAATCTCCATAGGAATCTCCTCAGGGATCGTCGTTTGGCGGTTCCCCTTTTCACTTCCCCGGCAGATGCGCAAGGGGGTTGGCCGGGCTTTCGTGAAACAGATCCGCGAAATACGCCTTTCTCTCTCCGGCCCCTCTTGCCTGTGGGGACAGCATTTGACGTTATGGCAGGAATATTTCTTTCCCCGGGATCGGACCATGCGCGTCACCATCGTCGAGAACACCCCCAGCACGCAGCATGGCCAGGTCGGGGTCGCGCTGCATGAGGCCGGGGCCGCGATCAATCTGATCAAGCCGAGGACTGGCGATGCGCTGCCGCTCTCCCCCGACAGCGATGCGCTGGTGGTGTTCGGCGGCGAACAGCGCGCCGATGATGTGGCGGGCTTTCCCTATCTCGACCCGCTGGCCGATCTGATGCGCGCCTATACCCTGGCCGACAAGCCGGTTCTGGGCGTCTGCCTTGGCTCGCAGATCCTTGCACGGGCTTTTGGCGCGCAGAACCTGCACGGGAACGCTGTCGAGGCTGGCTGGTGCGAGGTGGCGCCGCTGGAGACCGCAGCGGATGATCCGGTGATGGGTGCGGTGACCGGCCCGTTCCGCATCTATCAGATGCATACCGACACATTTACTTTGCCCGAAGGTGCGGTGCGGCTGGCCTCGTCGCGGGGGGCCGAGAATCAGTGTTTCCGGATCGGCAGAGCCACTTACGGAATGCAGTTCCATTTCGAGGTGAACCAGAATGTCGCGCGTGCATGGAATCGCGACTTCCCCGATGTGATCGAGGGGATGCGCCCGGGCTGGGTGCGGGACATGCCGGCCGAGGCCGCGAAATGGGGTGCGGCTGCCGATCAGACCGGGCTGACCCTTGCGCGGGCCTGGGTCAGCCTGATCTGAGCCTCACACCGGTCGCTTTCAGGCCGCGATCGTATTGGTCATATCCGCCAGCCTGCCTTTGGGCCAAAGCCTGAAGATCCGCCAGCAAATCACCAGAGCGAAAGCAAAAATCGGCAGCAAAATTGCAGCGGCCGTCATCAGGGCGCCGCCCTGCGCCATGCTGTCGGCCACCAGGACCACCGGCCAGATCGCACTGCCCCAGATCGGGGTAAATCCTGCCCGTGCCAGCCAGCTGACCGCCGTAATCATCACCATAAGCAGCGAAAGCGCCACCAGCCCCAGAATTGCGGCCTGCGTCTCGTGACCGAAGCTCAGCGCCACGGACGAGGCAAGGGCAAGCGGCGCCAGATGCAGCAAAAGCATAGGCCGCAGAGGCGCCGGGTTCTGGTGGCGCACCAGCCCGATCAACCCTGCCAGCAGACCGAGGCTGGCCAGCAACAGGCAGATCAGCGCCAGAATACCCGCCGCGCCGGTCCAGCCCTGCGCGATCAGCACAGGCACCGCCACCAGGGGCCCGGCATAAATCAACTGCAGCCCCGGATCCGGCCAGGCCCATGAATGGGGCCTCGATGATCGCCAGTTGCGCAAGGCCCGCGTGAAAAAGACCAGCGCCAAAGCCAGATGCGCCGCCAGCGCCGTCAAAATCAGCCAGGGTGATGCTCCGGGCCACCAGGGCGCGATCATTTGCCCGGCGATCATCCCCGAAATCGTCGCAGAAAACAGCCCGTTTCGGGAAACAAGAACCCGCAAATCATCAGCAATGACCGAAGGTCGCCGCCCGATCCTGACAATCAGCGCGAAGATGCAGAACAACCAGAGCGCCAGCAGGATCCCGGCACCGAGATCAGCCGCTCCCTGCGGCAGCTCTGCGGCCGCCAGCAGCTGTCGCGCAACCAGCTGCACAGCCATCACTCCGGCCAGCGCCGTAAAGATCACCGGCGGCGTGCGGGCGAACAGCTTCGCCTGCCGCAGCGGAAACTCCGGCGCCGGATAGCGTTTTGGACGAAAGCCTTTGGGATCTTCGGTCATAATCACCTCCAGCCCGCTATCAAGCCGGTAATTGCGGTCGTCTCAAGGCGATCTGATGTCGCGCCCGCGCTTGCCATTCGCAGGGGCGGACGCCACTCTCGCGCGAAACCGGGGAGATATCCGATGACGACCAACAGCGCAAAACCCGCCCGCCTCAACCTGCCTTTCGTGGGAATTTCCACTTTCGGCAAAAACACTTACCAGCCGGACTGGACGCAGATCGACGCCGATGTGGCGGTGATGGGCGCGCCTTTCGATTTCGGCACCCAGTTCCGCGCCGGCGCCCGTTTCGGGCCGCGTGCGATCCGCGAGGCCTCGACGCTGTTCTCCTTCGGCCTGGGCGGCGCCTATGACCATGAGGATGACGCGACCTATCTGGGGGAAGAGGTGCGGATCGTTGATATCGGTGATGCCGACATCGTCCATACCGATACCGAAACCAGCCACGCCAATATCGAGGCCGGCGTGCGCGCCATGCTTGATGCCGGCGCGCTGCCGGTGGTGCTGGGCGGCGATCACTCGGTCAATATCCCCTGCATCCGGGCGTTTGAGGGGCGGGGTCCGATCCATATCCTGCAGATCGACGCGCATCTCGATTTCGTCGATGTGCGCCATGGTGTGCGCCACGGCCATGGCAACCCGATGCGCCGCGCCGCCGAGAAGGACTATGTCTCGGGGATCACCGCGCTCGGGATCAGGAATGTCTCCTCGACCGCGAAGGATGGCTATGACGCGGCGCGGAAGATGGGCGATGACATCATCTCGGTGCGCCAGGCCCGCAAGCTCGGCACCGAGGGCGTGCTGGCCCGTATCCCCAAAGAGGCAAGGGTCTATGTGACGCTGGATATCGACGGCTTCTGCCCCTCGATCGCGCCCGGCACCGGCACGCCCTCGCATGGCGGCTTCCTCTATTACGAGGTGCTGGAGATCCTCCAGGCCGTCGCAAACCGCCATGAGGTGGTCGGCATGGATCTGGTCGAAGTGGCGCCGGATTACGATCCCTCCGGCTCGACGCAGATCCTTGCCGCCCAGGTGCTGCTGAATTTCCTCGGTTTCATCTTCCATGCACGCGGGAAACGCGGCTGAGGCTTGCCGTTACCGGGCCGGACCCGGTATCAATCGGGAAATGATAGCGATAACGGCAGCGGGGGCGGCGCAAAGCCCCCGTTCCATACCCCCCTTTCTGCGATGGAGTGACGCATGGCCCTGGCGATCCTTGCCGATATCGGTGGCACCAATACGCGGGTTGCCCTCGCCGATGGCGGACAGGTGGTCGAAGGCTCGATCCGGCGCTTTCCCAATGCAGAGTATAAAGCGCGCGGCCAGGACATCGCGGCGATCCTGCGCGACTATCTGGGCACGGCCAATGTGGCGGTGGATGGCGTCTGCGTGGCGGCGGCCGGCCCGGTGCAGGATGGCGTCGCGACCATGACCAATCTCGACTGGGTGATGGATGCCGACAAGCTGCGCCGGGCGACCGGGGCGCGGCGGGTCTCGATCCTGAACGATCTCCAGGCACAGGGCCATGCGCTCGGTCATATCGCGCCCGATTGCCTGCGGCCGCTGATCGAAGGGGCGGCACTTCCCGGTCAGACCATGCTGGTGGTGGGGCTTGGCACCGGCGTCAATGCGGCGCCGGTTTATGGTCATGGGGCGGAGCGTGTGGTGCCTCCCTCGGAAAGCGGCCATATGAATATGCCGGTCCGCAATGAGGAAGACCTTGCGCTCTTGGGCTTTGTGGAGGGACTGCTCAGGGAGCGTGGAGAGATCCCACATTGCGGTGTCGAAGAGGTGCTGGCAGGGCGCGGCCTCGCCAATCTCTACAGTTTCACCACACACCAGGCGGGTGGTCATGGCGGGAAATCCTCGGCCGGGATACTTGACCTGATGACGGTCGGGGATCCGGCGGCGCTTGCTGCGGCCCGGCTTTACAGCCATATCCTGGCCGGTTTTCTCTCTGATCTGGCGCTGAGCTACCTGCCCTGGGGTGGCATCTATCTGATCGGCGGCATGGCGCGGGCAATGACGCCCTGGTTCCCGCAGAACCAGCTGGCCGAACAGTTCCGCGAGCCGCGCCGGGTGGATCTGCTGACCCATGCCTTCCGCGTCTCGGTGGTAGAAGACGATTACGCCGCGCTGACCGGTTGCGCGGCCTGGCTGGAAGCGCTGCGCCAGAGCTGACACCACCGCTCCTCTGGCCGATTGCGGAAGCCTCCGGCGGGGATATTTAAGGACAGATGAAAACCATTGCTCCGCCTCTTTCATCTGTCCTTAAATATCCCGGGGGAGTCCCGGAACGGGACGGGGGCAGCGCCCCCAGCCCGGCAGGCCTTCCTCACCCCGGCAGCTGCTCTTTCAGAAAGCCAAGCGCGGCGCCGAGGCCATCGGGGGCGATGCCATGGCCGGTTCCTTTCATCACATGCGCATAGGTCCCGAACCCGGCAGAGACCAGCGCGTCACCGGCCAGCGCCATATCCTCGAACGGCACCACCGGGTCCTGGTCGCCATGGATCAGCAGCACCGGCGGCTTCACCTTTGCCTCGCCCGCCAGCAGCTCCGGCGCCAGCAGCCGGCCCGAGATCGCCACGATCCCCGCCACCGGCTGGCTGCGGCGCGGTGCGACATGCAGGCTCATCATCGCGCCCTGAGAGAAGCCGATCAGGGCCAGGGCTGCGGGCTCCAGTCCCTCCTCCTTCAGCCGCGCATCGAGGAAACCGTTCAGATCCTCTGCCGCCGCCAGCAACCCCTGGCGCGCCGCCGCTTCGCTGGAGCCATCCAGCCAGGGGATCGGGAACCATTGACGGCCAAAGGGATTGCCGGCGCAGGGCTCGGGCGCGTCGGGCGCCATAAAACCCGCGCCCGGCAGATGCGGTGCCAGCACATCGGCAAGGCCCAGAAGGTCGTTCCCATCCGCGCCATAGCCGTGCAGGAAAACCACCAGCGAGGTCGCCTTGCCTTGTGCAGCGCCTTTGCGTCCGAATTTCAGCTCTCTCATCCCATGATCCCTTCGCGGCCCTTATCCACCCGGTAGTAGGACCACAGGAGCCGTGCCGCAACCGATCTCCAGGGCGCCCAGTCCAGCGACATCTGCCGCAGCGCCTTTTCCGAAGGCCGCTCCTCCAGCCCGAACAGCCGGCGCGCCGATTCCTGCAGCGCGAGATCCCCCGGCGCGAAGACATCGGCATGGCCAAGCGCGAACATCGCGTAGATTTCCGCCGTCCAGCGCCCGATCCCGGGCAGCGCCACCAGAGTGGCGATCACCGCATCGGTCTGCGCCGCGCGCAGCGCCGGGTAATCCAGCCGCGCCGCTGCCAGCGCTTTGGCATAGCGCGCCTTTTGCCGCGACAATCCGGCGGCGCGCAGCTCCTCTTCGCTGGCAAGCACCAGCCGGTCCTCGTCAAGATAGCCCGCCGCCTGCATCCGCGCCCGGATCGCACTGGCCGAGGCGACCGAGACCTGTTGCGAGATGATGGCATCCAGCAGCGCCTGGAACCCGTCATCGCGCAGCCGCAAGGGCGGCATGCCGGTCAGCCCTGCGGCATGGGCGAAACGCGGCTCCTGACGGCCCAGCCAGTCGAGCCCTTCGGCAAGGCAGGCCTCGCCCTTGATGATGCGGGGAATGGTCATGGCCGCATCCTGACCACGCCCGGCGGTCAATGGCAATCGCCGGCAACAGGAGCCGCCGCCCTGCGGTGTGGCGTTCCGCCTCTTGACCCTGCCCCGCCGGAAGCTCTTACCTCACGCTATGACCGCGACTCATCTCCCCCCCGCATCCGATACATTGGCCAGGCGCAATGTGGTGATCCTGATCATTGCCCAGGCGCTTCTGGGCGCGCAGATGCCGGTGATTTTCACCGTGGCAGGGCTGGCGGGACAAAGCCTTGCGCCGAATATCTGCTGGGCGACGCTGCCGATCACGCTTGCCGTGCTGGGCTCGATGCTGACCGCCACACCGCTTTCGGCCCTCATGCAGCGCTATGGCAGGGCTGCGGGCTTTGTGGTCGGCGCGCTTGGCGGCGCAGCGGGTGGCGCGCTTGGCGCCTGGGGGTTGTGGGAGGGGAACTTCATACTCTTCTGCCTCGGCGCCTTCTGCTCGGGCATCTATATGAGCGCACAGGGATTTTTCCGTTTTGCCGCCGCCGATACCGCGTCCGACGCCTTCCGGCCCAGGGCGATCTCCTGGGTGATGGGCGGCGGGTTGCTGTCGGCGATCCTTGCGCCCGTCATCGTGCGCAACACGGCGGATGCCTGGGTGATCCCCTTCGTGGGCAGCTATATCGCGATCATCGTTCTGAACCTTGTGGGCATGTTCCTTTTCTTCGCGCTGAGGATCCCCCGGCCCACAGCCCGGGTGGATTCCGGCCAGGGCCGCAGCCGGTCAGAGCTGATCCGGACCCCGGTGATCGCCGTTTCGATGATCTGCGCCACGGTGTCTTACGCGCTGATGAACCTCGTGATGACCTCATCGCCGCTGGCAGTGGTCGGCTGCGGCTATCAGACGGCGGATGCCTCCAATATCGTATCGGCCCATGTGCTGGCTATGTATCTGCCCAGTTTCTTCACCGGCCATCTGATCGCGCGTTTCGGGGTCGAGAAGATCATCGCCACCGGGCTTTTCATCCTGGCAGGGGCCGGAGCAGTCGCCATGACCGGGGTGCAGCTTGAGCATTTCTACGCAGCGCTTATCCTTTTGGGCATTGGCTGGAATTTCGGCTTTATCGGCGCGACCACCATGCTGACCGCCGCACAGCGCCCCGAGGAACGCGGACGGTTGCAGGGGCTGAATGACCTGATCGTGTTCGGAGGGGTGACGCTGGCCTCCCTTTCCTCGGGCGGGCTGATGAATTGCTCGGGTGGCTCGCCCCAGACCGGCTGGCAGCTGGTGAACCTTGCGATGCTGCCTTTCCTGATCCTGGCTGGCGGCGCGCTGATCTGGCTCTGGCTGCGCCCGAAAGAGGCGTGATCTACCAGCGCCCGCTGAAGGCCTGCCACAACAGCCGGCCGCGCCGGCTGAATTCCGACAGCTCCAGGCGGCCATCGGCAATCGCCGCCGGGTCGGCCACTGCGCGCCTGAGCAGCGCCCCGGCCTGCCAGCCGGGAAGCAGCGCCAGCCGCGCCGTTGCGACAAGGCTGCGCCGCCCTGCCCTTGCCGAGCTGAGCCAGCCCAGCCCCTCACGCGCCAATGCCTCCGGGGCTGCCTCGGGCAAAGGGTGGCGGCCGCGCGCGGTCAGCTCTGGCACAGCAAGGAAATAGCCCGCCATCGCCGCTGCCTGGCCATAGCGGCGCACGGTTTCCTCTGCCGCAGCCCCCGCCCCAAGCGCCAGCGCCGAAAGCCACATAAGCCCGCCACCGGTCGCCTCCAGATAATCGGCAAAGGCCTGTTCCGACGGGAAGACCCCACCCCAGGCATCATGGCGCCGCGCTTCGATCATGCGGTCAAAGGGCTCGAAGGGCAGCCCCCGCTCGCGGATCAGCATATTCAGCGGCCCCGCCACCTCATGCGCCCGCGCAGCCTCGCCCGCCACCGCCGCCTCGACCACCTCACGCCACCATTGCAGCCGCATCTCGGCGATCAGCGGCTCTTTCGTGGTCCAGGGAATGCGCGCCAGCTCAAGGTTGAAGGCGAACAGCGGCAAGAGCCGCGCCCGCGCCGCGACCGGAGCCGCCATCAGCGCCTGCCAGCGGTCGGGATCGCCCCGTGAGACCAGCTCTGCACAGGCGTCAAGGCTCATACCGCAGCCTCCGTGTCACGGGTCAGCTTCCAGCGCACCGCATCGAGCAGCGCCTCGAAAGAGGCATCGACGATGTTTGGCGAAACGCCGACAGTGGACCAGCGCCGCCCCTTGCCATCCTCGCTGTCGATGATGACGCGGGTGACGGCTTCGGTGCCGCCCTGGGTGATCCTCACCTTGAAATCCACCAGCCGCATGTCTTCGATCAGCCCCTGCCAGGGGCCGAGATCCTTGGCCAAAGCCTTCCACAGCGCATTGACCGGGCCGCGGTCATTCCCCGCCCCGTCCTGGCTTTCCGAGACCGAGAGCATCCGCTCTCCCCCGGCATCGACCACCACCACCGCCTCCGAAAGCGTCTTGCGGCTGCCATCGGGCTCTTCGCGCCGCTCGACCGTCACCCGGTAGCGCAGCACCTCAAAGAAATGCGCTGCCAGCCCCAGCTCGCGCCGCGCCACCAGTTCGAAACTGGCGCCTGCCCCGTCATAGGCATAGCCCTGATCCTCGCGCCGCTTGACCTCATCAAGGATCAGCGCGAGGCGCGGGTCTTTCGGATCGACCCCGATCCCCGCCGCCGCCAGCCGCGCGCGCAGGTTCGACTGGCCCGCCTGGTTCGACATCGGGATCTGGCGCTCATTGCCGACAAGGCCCGGGTCCAGATGCTCATAGGTGGTGGGATCCTTGAGGATCGCACTGGCATGCAGCCCCGCCTTATGCGCAAAGGCCGAGGCACCCACATAGGGTGCCGAGCGCAAAGGCACCCGGTTCAGGATATCGTCCAGCATCCGGCTGGTCTGCACCAGCCCGGCCAGCGCCGCATCGGACACGCCGGTCTCAAGCTGGCTGGCAAAGGGCTGTTTCAGTTTCAGCGTCGGGATCAGGGTGACGAGATTGGCATTGCCGCAGCGCTCGCCCAGCCCGTTCAGCGTGCCCTGGATCTGGCGACAGCCCGCCTCGACTGCGGCCAGCGAATTCGCCACCGCATTGCCGGTATCGTCATGGCAATGGATGCCAAGCCGGTCGCCCGGAATGCCGGCCTCGATCACCGCGCACACCACGCGGCCGACCTCGGCGGGCAAGGTGCCGCCATTGGTGTCACAAAGCACGATCCAGCGCGCGCCTGCCTCCAGCGCGGCACGCAGGCAATCCAGCGCATAAGCGGCATTGGCGCGGTAGCCGTCAAAGAAATGCTCGGCATCGAACAAGGCCTCGCACCCTTTCGCCACCACATGCCGGATCGAGGCCGAAATCGCCTCCAGGTTTTCCTCAAGCGTGACGCCAAGCGCGGTCACCACATGAAACTCATGCGTCTTGCCAACCAGACAGACGGCCGGCGTCCCCGCATCCAGCACCGCCGCCAGCACATCGTCATTCTCAGCCGAGCGCCCGACCCGTTTCGTCATGCCAAAGGCGGTCATCACCGCCCGCGTCGCCGGCGCCTCGCGAAAGAAATCGCTGTCGGTCGGATTGGCGCCCGGCCAGCCCCCCTCGATGTAATCAACCCCCAGCTGGTCCAGAGCCCGCGCAATCGCAACCTTCTCACCGGCAGAGAACTGCACACCCTGGGTCTGCTGCCCGTCGCGCAGAGTGGTATCAAACAGGAAAAGCCGCTCCCTCATCGCCGCTTCCCTTCCTCTTGACGAAAATACTCTCGGGGGGTGTGGGGGGCAGAAAGCCCCCCGCTGCCTGCCGCATCCATCAGTCCAGCGCCTCCAGCTTAGCCGCGTCAAAACCGGGCCCCGGCACCAGCTCGACCCCCGATTTCGACATCCGCACCTCAACCCCCGCCGCCAGAAGCTGCGTCTTCATCGCATCCACAGCCGCGAAATTCTTCGACTCCATCGCCTCGCTCCGAAGAAATTCGAGTCGTTTCCCAAGCTCATTAAATCGCCGGGTGACCTCTCCGCCGGCATCGCCCAAACTGCGGACAGTGGTTCCTTTGACAATCCCATTGTCGAATGCCTCGAATGAAACCGCCGCAAACCGTTCAGTGATGGCCTCAGCCTTGAAGCCGAGCAGTCCAAGCGAGCCGACAAGGTCCGCTTCCCGGCCTTCCTTGAGATATTTTCTGATATGGGTCAGCGCGAGCGAGGTGTTCAGATCATCGCTCAGAGCCGCAACAACTTCGGCAGTCGGCTTCGCATTTGCCAGATCCACCCATTCCCGCGACAACGGATCTCCATTGAGGAATATAGCAATCTTGCGCAATGTTCCCGCAGCCTCACGCGCCTTCTCCGCCGTCCAGTCCATCGGTTTGCGATAATGGGTGCCGAGATAGACCATCCGGATCACCTCGCCCGGATACCCCTGGTCCAGCAGGTCGCGCACGGTGAAGAAATTGCCCAGGGATTTGGACATTTTCTTCCCCTCGACCTGGAGCATCTCGTTATGCATCCAGACCTTCGCGAAAGTCCCATGCGGATGGGCGCAGCAGCTTTGCGCGATCTCGTTCTCATGATGGGGGAATTGCAGATCCAGCCCGCCGCCATGGATGTCGAAACTCTCGCCCAAAAGCTCATAGGACATGGCCGAGCATTCTATATGCCAGCCGGGGCGGCCAAACCCCCAGGGGCTTTCCCAGCCCGGGACGCCCGCATCCGAGGGCTTCCACAGCACGAAATCCATCGGGTCTTCCTTATAGGGCGCGACCTCGACCCTGGCGCCCGCGATCATGTCATCGACCGAGCGCCCCGACAGCGCGCCATATTCCGCGTAAGAGCGCACCCTGAACAACACATGGCCAGCGGCCTCATAGGCATGACCGCCCCGGATCAGCCCCTCGATCATCGCGATCATCGCGCCGACATATTCGGTCGCGCGCGGCTCATGCGTCGGGCGCAGCGCGCCAAGCGCATCCATATCCTCGTTATACCAGCGGATCGTCTCATCGGTGATATCGCGGATCGGGCGGCCGGTCGCGGCCGCGCGCGCGTTGATCTTGTCATCCACATCGGTGAAGTTGCGCACATAGGTGACAGCATCCGCGCCATAGACATGGCGCAAGAGCCGGAACAGCGTGTCGAACACCACCACCGGGCGCGCATTGCCGATATGGGCGCGGTCATAGACGGTCGGGCCGCAGACATAGACCCGCACATCCTCTTTGCGGATCGGCTCGAACGCTTCCTTGCGCCGTGTTCTGCTATTGGTCAGCCGGATGGTCACCAGTTTTGCTCCTCGCGAGATGCGTCTCCCCCGCGCGGGGCTGCCTGGTTCTGTCTGGGATAAGACGAAGCCGCCCGCGCGATCCTGGATCAGCGGGTAATGCAGCAGATGAAGGTGATGCGCAATCTTGTCATTGGACCGGCCCCTTCGCTTTGGGGCGATGCCCCGTTTCGTCGCCCGCTTCGTCAGCGTCTTCGCCCTGCTCTCTGCCACGGCTCTGCCGCGCCGCCAAGCCCTTTCATGGCATTGTCGGCGCCCCAAGGACAGGAAAAGGCGCCGCCAGAGCCTGGCGGCGCCCCATCAGATGCAGATCTCTGCCCGTCAGAAGCGATAATTCGCCCGGATCGCAAAGGTGCTGCCGTCGATGTCGATCCCCGAATTGTCGAAATTGTCGTATTTGTTGTAGAGATATTCAGCACCCACAACCCAGTTATTGCCCAGATCATAGTCATAGCCGAGACCCGCCACCCAGCCATTATCCGAGTAATCGGTGCCGGCCATGCTGGCTTTCGCCCAGGAGGCGCCCGCGGTCGCATAGATCAGCGACTGACCCATATCATAGCCGAGTTGCAGCTTGAGGTCGGTCTTGTTCTTCAGTTTCGCGTCAATCGCGTCATCCTTGATGCCCGAAGCCGAGAACGCGCCCTCGACACCGATCACGGTATTGCCAAGATCCCAGCGATAGCCCAGCTGCACGCCGCCGATCGCTCCATTGGCATCCAGCACTTTCGTCCCGGCCAGGTCGCCGTCGAAATTGCCATAGCCGAGGCTGGCACCGCCATAGAACCCGTCCCAATTGCCTTTCGGCGCCGCAATCAGCACCGGCGCCGGGGCCACCAGCACCGGCTCATCCACGACCACCGCCGGGCCACCTGCAAAGGCCGGGGCCGCAACTGCACTGAGTGCAAGGATCGCTGCGATACGTTTCATGTGTTAACTCCTTTGTTCCGCATTCCCCCCGAAAGCCTCGCCTGTTTCCGAATCCGCCTCCGCCAGAGGCCCGACGGGTGAGGAAAGAGACAGGGGCGACACGCTGCGGCTTTGGCCGGGCTGCTTCCGCCGGGGTTGTGCTGCCCCTCAGATCTGCCCGAAAAGGCAGAGCCGCAAGCCCGCCTCACCATGGCGTGACTGCTTCGCGAGCATAAGTGAACAAAACAGTTCAATTTTAGGCCGGATACCGCCTGATGCAACGGGTCGGGCGGCCAGTTTCCGCCATATGCGTGCAAAGTCACCAAACCCCGAAGGCATGGAACAGACAGTTCCTGCTGATGATCGGCTGTCAAAAAATCCAGAAAGATCCCGGAATCCGGCCTGGTTTAGCCCTGACCCTCGGCGCGTTCCGCGAGCGCGAGCCATTCCTCTTCCGCCTGAGAAAGGGCCGTCTCCCGTTCTGCCAGCATCTCGCTTGCCTTGCGGAATTTGACCGGCTCGCGGTCAAAGAGATCCGGCTGACCAAGCAAATCGCCGAGACGCGCAATCTCACTGCCCAGTTTCTCAATCACCGAAGGCAGGTCGGCGAGGCGCTTTTTCTCGGTGAAAGACAGCGCGTAACCGGTTGAAATAACTTCTGTTTCCCGGGGTTCCACCTTCGGCGGGACGCGCGGGATTTCAACGGGCGCCACCCGCTCTGGCCGCTGGCTGACATAATCCGACCAGCCGCCGGGATAGGCGCTCACCTGCCCGTCCCCATCCATCGCCACTGTGGTCGTCGCCACCCGGTCGATGAAATCGCGGTCATGGCTGACAAGCAGCACGGTCCCGTCGAACTCACCCAGAATATCCTGCAAAAGATCCAGCGTCTCGACGTCGAGATCATTGGTCGGCTCGTCCAGAATCAGAAGATTCGACGGCAATGCCATGATTTTCGCCAACAAAAGCCGCGCCTTCTCCCCCCCGGACAACGACCGGACCGGTGCCCGCGCCTGGGCCTCGTCAAAGAGGAAATCCTTCAGATAACCGACCACATGTTTCGGCTGCCCCCTGACCATGACCTGATCCGAAGCCCCCGAGACCGCCATCAGCGGATCACCGGTCAGGTTCTCCCAAAGGCTCGCCTCGGGATCAAGACGCGAGCGCGTCTGGTCGAAAACCGCGATCTCCAGGCTGGTGCCCAGCGTCACCGTGCCGGCATCGGGCTGGATCTCACCGGTCAACAACTTCAGAAGCGTGGTCTTCCCCACCCCGTTCGGCCCGACAAAGGCCACCCGGTCGCCGCGCTGCACGCGCAGGTCAAAGCCCTTCACGATGGTCTTGTCGCCAAAGCGCTTCGTCAGCCCGACCGCCTCGATCACCCGCTTGCCCGAGACCGGCCCGCTTTCCAGCGCCATCGCCGCCGTGCCCTGACGGCGGATCTGCGACGCGCGCTCCTCCCGCAAGGCCGCCAGCGCCCGCACCCGGCCCTGGTTGCGCTTTCGCCGCGCCGAAATTCCCTCGACCGCCCATTTTGCCTCGGCCCTGATCTTGCGGTCAAGCTTGTGGCGGGCCTCATCCTCCTCGGCCCAGATCGTCTCGCGCCAGTCCTCAAAGCCGTCGAACCCGGCCTCGCGCCGCCGCACCTCACCACGGTCAATCCACAAGGTCGCCCGTGTCAGCGCCTTCAGGAATGCCCGGTCATGGCTGATCAGCACAAAGGCCACCCGCGTCTCGCGCAATTCGTTTTCCAGCCATTCGATGGCCTGAATGTCCAGGTGGTTCGTGGGCTCATCCAGCAACATCAGCTCCGGCGCCTCGGCCAGCAGCTTGGCCAAAGCCGCCCGCCGCCGCTCACCACCCGAAGCCGTGGCCACCGGCACATCCGGGTCGAATTTCAGCCCATCCGCCACAGTGGCAAGGCGCCAGGCCTCATCGTCCGGCAGCTTAGATGCCGCAAACTCCCCCAGAGTCGCGAAACCCGACAGATCGGGATCTTGCTCCATATAGCCGACCGTGACGCCTGCCGGCACCACGACCTGGCCCTTATCGGCCTCAACAATCCCCGCCATCACCTTCATAAGCGTGGATTTTCCGGTGCCATTGCGCCCGACCAGCGCTACCCTGTCCCCCGGCTGAACCGTCAGCGAAAGATCATCGAATACCGGATTGCCGCCGAAAGTCAGCGAAATCCCCGAAAGCTGAAGAAGTGGTGCGCGTGCCATGGCCCTCCGCTATGCGCAGCATCGCATCGCGTCAACTCTCCTCCCTTCCTCTTGATAAAAATACTCCGGGGTAGCCAATTGGTTTTGCCATCGGTTCAGGAAACCAATTGGCTGGGGGGCTGGCCCCCGATGGCGCCGCGCTCCCCCCGATGCGAACACGCCGCGAACAGGTCGCAACCTGACGCTTCCCGCCCTTGCCCCGACGCCCTTTCCCGCTAGAACCGAATTCGCGCGCGAAGATCAAAGGCAAGCCCCATGTCTGCATCCCTGTCAGAAGACGCTCTCGTCATTTTCACCCCATCGGGCAAACGCGGCCGTTTTGCGCTCGGCACCCCGGTCCTTCAGGCCGCGCGCAGCCTCGGCGTCGATCTCGATTCCGTCTGCGGCGGGCGCGGTATCTGCTCGAAATGCCAGATCACCCCGGGCTATGGCGAATTCCCCAAACATGGTGTCACGGTCGAGCCGGGCGCCCTCTCCGAATGGAACGCGGTCGAGGACCGCTACAACCGTATCCGCGGGCTGAAAGAGGGCCGCCGCCTTGGCTGCCAGGCCAGGGTCATGGGCGATATCGTCATCGACGTGCCGCCTGAAAGCCAGGTCCATAAGCAGGTGATCCGCAAATCCGCGACCGAGCGCGAGATCGCGATGGATCCCGCCACCCGCAGCTTCTATGTCGAGGTCGAAGAGCCCGATATGCATATTCCGACCGGTGATTTCGAACGCCTTAAACGCGCCTTGAAAGATCAGTGGAAAATCAATGATGTGAGCGCCGATCTTACCGTTCTGCGCAAACTCCAGACTGTGCTGCGCAAGGGGGAGTGGAAGGTCACTGCGGTCCTCAATCATGGCAATCACGACACCGCCCACCGAATCCTCGATCTCTTCCCGGGCTATACCGAAGAGCCGCTTTACGGCCTCGCCGTCGATCTCGGCTCCACCACCATCGCGGCGCATCTTTGCGACCTTTCCACCGGCAAGGTGCTCGCCTCTTCCGGGTTGATGAACCCGCAGATCCGCTTTGGCGAAGATCTGATGAGCCGCGTCTCCTATGCCATGATGAACCCCGGTGGCGATGTCGAGATGACCAAAGCCGTGCGCGAGGGGATCAACAGCCTGATCCTGTCGATCTCCGGGGAAGCCGGCATCTCTTCGGCGCAAATCTACGAGATGGTCATCGTTTTCAACCCGGTGATGCACCACCTCTTTCTCGGCATCGACCCGGTCGAGCTGGGCCAGGCGCCCTTCGCGCTGGCAACCTCGGATTCGCTCTCGCTCGACGCGCGGGCGCTGGATCTGACCGCAATGAACCACAATGCCCGCGTCTATGTGCTGCCCTGTATCGCGGGCCATGTCGGCGCCGATGCCGCAGCGGTGGCTTTGTCTGAGGAACCCAACAAATCCAAGGACATGGTTCTCATTGTTGATGTGGGAACCAATGCCGAGATCCTGCTTGGCAATGAGAAGCGGGTGCTGGCTTGCTCCTCACCCACCGGACCCGCCTTTGAGGGCGCACAGATTTCCTCTGGCCAGCGCGCCGCCCCCGGCGCGATCGAGCGGATCACCATTGATCCCCTGACCAAAGAGCCGCGCTTCCGGGTGATTGGCTCTGATCTGTGGTCCGATGATCCGGGCTTTGCCGAAGCGACTGCAAAGACCGGCATCACCGGCATCTGCGGCTCAGGCATCATCGAGGCGGTGGCCGAAATGCGGATGGCGGGCCTTGTCGATGCCTCGGGTCTGATCGGTGGCCCCGACCAGACCGGCACGCTGCGCGCCGAGCCGCATGGCCGTACCTTCTCGTATCTGGTCCATGACGGCAGCGCCGTGGGTGGCCCCAGGATCACGGTAACCCAGGGCGATATCCGCGCAATCCAGCTGGCGAAATCGGCGCTTTATGCCGGGGCGCGGCTTTTGATGGACGAGACCGGCATTGACCATGTCGACCGCGTGACGCTGGCCGGCGCGTTTGGGGCGCATATCTCGCCGAAACATGCGATGGTGCTGGGGATGATCCCCGATGTGCCCCTGGAGAAGGTCACCTCGGCCGGCAATGCCGCCGGCACCGGCGCGCGCATTGCCCTCCTGAACCGCGCCGCGCGTGACCAGATCGAGGCGACCGTGCATCAGATCCACAAGGTCGAAACCGCCATCGAGCCGCGCTTTCAGGAGCATTTCGTCAATGCCAGCGCGATCCCCAATGCGGTCGATCCCTTCCCGGAACTGGCAAAGATCGTCACCCTGCCGGATGTTTCCTTCAACACCGGCGGCTCTGGCGGCACCGAGGGCCGGCGGCGGCGGCGGTGAGCCCGGGGGGCCTCCGGCCCTTGCGGCGTGCTGCCGGGCTGGCCCTTGTCGCTCCCCTCTGCCGCCCGCCTTTCGCGATTGCGAGGCGGACAGGCGGATACCACCTGCCTCTTTGCGGTTATCGCCTTGCGTCCACCTGCGCCTGCGGCTATTCAGGATCGCACTGCGGGCGTAGCTTAATGGTAAAGCTTCTGGTTCCCAACCAGATGACGAGGGTTCGATTCCCTTCGCCCGCTCCAATCACAGATCTGATGATTCGTTTTCATTACCAGATTTTAATTCTGTGATTTTCAGTTATCCAAAATGCCGTCCTGTCTTCGCGACACTTGCAGTATCGCTGTGAACTGGGTTGATTCCGGGTCCGGCTTGAGGGAGAGAATGCCTCCTCGACCTGGCTGCGGACTGACAGCGAGCAGCGGGATGTGTGGGCGCGTGGTCGATCCGAACCTGAGGTCCAGGGGGCTGACACGAGCTGGCTCAAGATCAAACCCTCGCGGGGCTTTGTTGGGCAGTCGGTTGAGGTCGTGCCCCTGCCTTTCCGGCGCCTTTCCCCTGGATCGTCAGTCTCGGGCATGCCGCGTGGGCTGAAGCGGTTCATCTGGATCAGGGTAACGCCATTGGTTCGGGAGACCCAGCGACACGATTTGGATCTGAACCTCTGCATCCGCCATGATACGCGCGCCCCGGAGCTTAGGGCATCTCGTCCAGGCGTCCACGCGACTGCCTCGGTGACATCCGGGCCGCTTCCTCCGGGGTTCGCCCATCCGAAGCGCCTGCAGGCCAGGATCATGCCCCATCTTTCGCTCTGGTGGTATGATCGCATCGCCCCCACGCGCCGCGATGGTGCCATGGCCCCTCGTGTCAGACGGTGACGCTGCCGACCTGCTCCTCCGGCGGGATTTGCACCAGTAGATCGGGAGGAACACCTCGCCGGTTCGTTTGAGCCGGAGGCACTTCACCTGCCCGACGTAACCGATACGGATGCCGCCTCACTCGACCGCCCACAGTTCCAACGTTCCCTCCTCGATACCGATGTGGATCCTCGCTCTGCCCGGCGAGCTGGCGGGCGATCACATCTGAGACCAGCTGAAGGCGTTTTGCACTGATCGGGACGGCGGCCCTCCTGATTGGCGACGATCCCCGCAAAACCGCCCGGCGCGCATTTCACACCATAGGGCTTTCGCTCCGCAAAGGTCTCAACACCTGCCGGACAGTACCGCACAGGGTCAGACACCCGGTCCCGGCGAACAGGTCGGGATCTGCGCCGAAAGCCGGAATATTGTAACCCTGCGCCAGGTTCGCCGGATTTCAGGGCGCCACCTGATCGGGGGGCTGAAATTTTTCCCGACACCGTCCCGCCGCGCCCGGCAATGCCGTCAAAACAGATAACACATTGTATTTGTGTTATTATTCACATGGCGAGGGTCGAAAAATCCCGCCATCGGCCCTTCCGGCCTGCTATTTATGAAATCTTCCGTCACATTTTTCTGCAATGCTCACCAAGGCTCGACAGGTTCCGCACGTCTGCATAATTAGAAACAGTTACCAGCAGCAACTGGCCTGGCGGACCCCATGCCGCTACGCCAATGGAGGCCCATATGACCCGCAGTTCAGTCCTCGAGCTTCTTGGCTATATCGCGCAGTCGACGAGCATTGATGAGACCTGGGACATCGCGACCCGGCATTTCGCATCCCTGGGCTTTGCCAGGGCGAATTATGGCTTTACCCGCTTTCGCCATCTGAAAACGATCGGCGACCCGGATGATGCGCTGTTTCTCAGCACGATGAACCAGGACTATGCGCGGCGCTACTTTGAGAGCGGCCTGTTCAGCCGCAGCCCGGTCTTCCGCTGGGCCGAGCGCAATTCCGGCATCCGCACCTGGCAATGGGTGCATGAGGCATTGGCGGCCGGAAAACTCGCGCCAGAAGAAGCGGAAATCGTGCGTCAGAACACTGCCATGGGCATCAAAGCCGGCATCACCGTCAGCTTTCCGGAAGCCTCGACCCGGGCGAAGGGCGCGCTTGGGCTGATTGCGGATACCGATCTTGACCATGCCGATGTCGAACGCATTTTTGCAGAGCGCAGCGACGAGATCAGCGCCATCGCCCATATGATGCATCTCAGGATCGTGCAACTGCCGCAGCTCTCGCGCGCCCGCTCGCTCAGCCCGCGCCAGCGCGAGGCGCTGGAATGGGTGGCGGATGGCAAGACCACCCAGGATGTGGCGCTCCTGATGGGCGTTTCGCCGGCCATGGTTGAAAAACACCTGCGGCTTGCCCGCGATGCGCTGGCGGTTGAGACCACGGCTCAGGCGGTGGCCAAGGGTGCGCTCCTGAACATGATCTTCCAGCATTTCCCCGACCCCATGGCACAGGCCGCCAGCTGACCCCGCCCACCCAGTTGCTGCCGGATTGACGAGTAAATACAGATGGATGCCAGCCGTTATTGCCAGCACCTCTGAGCAGTTGAATGGAAAAGGGCCGCACCTTGCGGTACGGCCCCCGGAGTAAACGGATCCCGCAAAGGATCCGGGAAGATCAGGCGCCAGCCAGCGTCTTGGCGACTTCAGCCGCGAAATCTTCTTCTTTCTTCTCGATACCTTCGCCAACCGCCACACGGGCATAGCCGGTGATCTCGACGCCGGCCTCTTTGGCAGCCGCTTCGACGGTCAGGTCGGGATTGATGACGAAAGCCTGGCCCAGAAGCGTGTTCTCGGCGAGGAATTTCTTCATCCGGCCCGGGATGATGTTGTTATGGATCACCTGCTCGGGCTTCGGCTTGGCCGAGGAGGCGTTTTCTTCCAGTGCCTTGGCGGTCTGCACGGCCAGCTCACGCTCGACGATGACCGGGTCCAGCGTCGCTTCCGACAGCGAGAGCGGGTTGGTCGCCGCGATATGCATCGCGAATTGTTTGCCGATCTCTTGTGCCTTGGCGGCATCGCCTTTCAGCGCAACCAGCACGCCGATCTTGCCCATGCCGTCGGCGGCAGCGTTGTGGACATAGGACACAACGGTGTCGCCTTCCAGCGCATGCATCCGGCGCAGCGTCATGTTCTCGCCGATCCGGGCGATGGCATCGGTCAGCACTTCCGAAACGGGCTTGCCGTTCAGATGGGTGGCTTTCAGCACTTCGACGTCATTGGCGGTGGTCAGCGCAACTTCGGTGATCTCGCGGACGAGCTTCTGGAAATCGGCGTTCTTCGCAACGAAATCGGTTTCCGAGTTGATCTCGATGGCAACACCCTTGCCGGCGGTCACGGACACGCCGATCAGGCCCTCGGCCGCAATGCGGTCAGCCTTTTTCGCAGCTTTCGCAAGGCCCTTGGTCCGCAGCCAGTCAATAGCGGCTTCCATGTCGCCATTGGTCTCGGTCAGCGCCTTCTTGGCGTCCATCATGCCTGCGCCGGTCGTTTCGCGCAGTTCTTTCACCATTGCGGCGGTGATGCTCATTCTTCAGCTCCTTCGGAAAGGTAGAAACGGATCACGGCGGGGCTATCCCCGCCGCGCAACAACCCGGTGACAGTCGCGGGGGGCGGGCTGAGAAACAGCGCCCCCCTGCCCTGAGATCAGGCCTCTTCGGCGGTGGCTTCTTCTGCCGGCGCGTCGTCGAGCGCGCCGAGGTCAACGCCGGCGGCGCCGAGTTGAGCCGACATCCCGTCAAGGGCTGCACGGGCGATCAGGTCGCAGTAGAGACCGATGGCGCGGGCAGCGTCATCATTGCCGGGGATCACATAGTTCACGCCTTTGGGCGAGCAGTTGGTATCAACCACGGCCACGACCGGAATGCCCAGCTTCTGCGCTTCGAGGATGGCGAGGTCTTCCTTGCCAACATCAATGATGAACAGGAGATCCGGCACACCGCCCATTTCACGGATGCCGCCCAGCGAAGCCTGCAACTTCGACTGGTCGCGTTCCATGTTCAGACGCTCTTTCTTGGTCAGGCCTTCTGCGCCTGCCGCAAGGGTCTCGTCGATCTGCTTCAGACGCTGGATCGACTGGGAGATGGTCTTCCAGTTGGTCAGCGTACCACCAAGCCAGCGGTGGTTCATGTAATACTGAGCGCATTTCTCTGCGGCTTCGGCGATCGGCTTCTGAGCCTGACGCTTGGTGCCGACAAAAAGAATACGGCCGCCTTTGGCGACGGTGTCGCGCACGACTTTCAGAGCCTGGTCCAGCATCGGGACGGTCTGGGTCAGGTCAACGATATGGATACCGTTGCGGTCGCCGTAGATATACTCGGCCATACGCGGGTTCCAGCGCTGCGTCTGGTGACCATAGTGAACGCCAGCTTCCAAAAGCTGACGCATCGAGAATTCAGGGAGCGCCATGTCCAAATACCTTTCCGGTTTGCGCCTGAGCAGAGGTTTCAGGGCAATTGCCCCAACCGGTGGACCTGTCGCAGGATTTCTCCCCGCAAAGGCCCGCCTCCGCCTGTGAAGTGCCGCGCGTATAGCTGCCCGGCCCGCGTGGCGCAACCCCTTTGCGTAAATCGCGGCTGCGGGACGCTCCGCGGGGAGTATTTAGATCAAGAGGAAGATGGCATTTCCTCTTGACTTAAATACTCCCGCCGGAGGCGCAGATCAGCCAGAGGCGGCGCGGTCAAGCGGTCTGCGTGCCATGGCCCAGGAGACCAGGGGAAATTCCGGATCATTGGTCAGATCGTCATCCGAGGATGACGCGGGGGGCCAGTCGGGTTCAAGGTTGCGCAAAGCGGCGGCGCGGTTGCCCCATTGCGCCGCCATGATGCTGTCTTCGTCAAAGCCTGTCTCGATCAGCAGATTCTTCAGCCCGAGGGCCGACCAGCGCGAGCAATCGACCGGAACCGCATGATATGGCACGAAAAAGGGCACCGCGAGCCAGAACCATCCCCCGGGGCGCAGCATGCGCAGCACATTGCGGGTCGCCGCGTAGGGGCGCTCGATATGTTCCCAGACCTGATTGGCGAGGATCACGTCGAATTTGCAGCGCTTGCCATCCGCATCCCGGAACGGGCCGGCACAGGGGTCATGGTCAGGATAATGAAACGCGCTGTAGCTGAGGAAACCGAGGCGCTCGCCCCAGTTTCCGGAGATTTCCGCCGCATCAAGCTTTGCCGGTTCCAGATCCACCAGCCATTGCAGGCTGATCTTCTGCATCACGACCCGGTTCAGCGAAGCCATCTGGCCTCCTCAATAGCGTTCAGAAATGAATGGCGCGCCCATAAGCGTCGAGCACCGATTCATGCATCATCTCTGAAAGAGTGGGATGCGGGAAGACTGTTTCCATCAATTCCGCCTCGGTCGTCTCCAGCGTGCGGCCAATGATATAGCCCTGGATCAGCTCGGTCACTTCGGCACCGACCATATGGGCGCCGAGAAGCTCGCCTGTTTTCGCGTCGAACACGGTTTTCACCATGCCCTCGGGCTCGCCCAGAGCAATCGCCTTGCCGTTGCCGATAAAGGGGAAGCGGCCAACGCGGATCTCATAGCCCTGCTCTTTCGCCTTCGCCTCGGTCAGGCCGACGGAGGCAACCTGCGGGTGGCAATAGGTGCAGCCGGCGATGGAGCCCGGTTTGATCGGGTGCGGATGCTGGCCGGCGACCAGCTCGGCAACCATGACGCCCTCATGGCTGGCCTTATGCGCCAGCCAGGGCGCGCCGGCGATATCGCCGATGGCGTAAAGCCCGGGCACGCCGGTGCGGCAATATTCATCCGTCACCACATGGGTGCGGTCAATCTTCACGCCCAGCTCTTCAAGGCCCAGATTTTCCACATTGCCCACGATCCCCACGGCGGAGATCACGGTGTCGAATTCCTGGGTCTCGACCTTGCCGCCGATTTCGATATGGGCGGTAATGCCCTTGCCCGGGTGACGGTCGAGCTTTTTCACCGCCGCTTTCTCAAAGATCTTCATCCCCTGTTTGACGAATTGCTTTTTCGCAAAGGCGGAGATTTCGGTGTCTTCGACCGGCAGGATGCGCTCCATCACCTCGACCACGGTGGTCTCGGCGCCGAGCGTGTTGAAGAAGCTGGCAAATTCGATGCCGATGGCGCCGGAGCCGATGACCAGCAGCTTTTTCGGCATCCGACTGGCGACCAGCGCATGGCGGTAGGACCAGACCAGATCGCCGTCAGCCTCCAGCCCCGGCAGATCGCGGGCGCGGGCGCCGGTGGCGAGGATGATGTTTTTTGCCACCAGCGTTTCAGCGCCTTTATCGGTGGTGACCGCCACCTTGCCGCCGCCCGCGAGTTTGGCGGTGCCCATGATCACGGTGACTTTGTTCTTTTTCAGCAGATGCCCGACGCCGCCGGCCAGCTGTTTCGCCACCCCGCGCGAGCGGGCGACCACCGCGGGAAGATCATAAGAGATCCCCTCGGCCTTCAGGCCGAATTCCTTCGCGCGGTGCATCAGGTGGAAGACCTCGGACGAGCGCAGCAGCGCCTTCGTCGGGATACAGCCCCAGTTGAGGCAGATGCCGCCCAGATTCTCGCGCTCGACCACCGCGACTTTCTGGCCCAGCTGTGCCGCCCGGATCGCCGCCACATAGCCGCCAGGACCGGAACCGATCACCACCACATCAAAACTCGAATCCGCCATTTCCGCCTCCCTCAGAAGAACTGGCCCATAAAAACTGGTTTACCCTTAAACAATCCGGTTTAACCAGGCAACAAAGTTAGCGCCGCGCCCCTATGCACCTGATGCATGGCTGGCTCGCAGGGTTTCGACCAGCGCCGGGTAGGCCCCGGCGGCAAGGAATTCGGCCTCTGCCGGCGTGGTTTCCCGCCCAAGCGCCGCATTGCGAAAGGGAAAACGGCCAAAGCGGCGGATGATTTCCTGATGCGCCCGCGCGTGGAGCAGGCTTTCCGGGCTCGACGGCATCCGTTCCGCGAAAAGCCGGACGGCGAGCGCCTGATCGGCGGGATCCTCGGAATGCTCGAAGGGCATATAGAAGAACTGCCGTTCGGGTTCGGGCGCGCCGAGATCCCAGCCTTCATCCAGTGCGCGGCGCGCGGCATCGCGCGCTTTCGCATCGGTTGCGAAAGCCGTGGCCTGGCCGCGGTTGATATTGCGGGCGAACTGATCGGCGATCACCAGATAGGCAAGCGTGCCAATCGTGCCATCGACCCAATGCTCCAGCCCACCCTCATGCAAGGCCTGCCAGAGCTCTCCAAACCGGCTGGCGCAGGCGTCGTCAATCTCCTCGCCACCGGCATACCAGCCCTCCGGACCGATTTCCTCGATCCAGAATTGCAGAACCTCGATCGGGTCTGACATCCTCACCTCCCGCTGCCGGCCAATCCTCGGCCAGACTGGCAGCGGGGGGGGCGGGGTGCAACCTCAGGCTTCGCGCTGAGGTGGATTTTCTTCGCCCGGGTCCGGCTCCCCTGCCCCGGATGCGCGCCTGTCATCGCCTTGCTGTGCTGGATCAGGTGCGGGCTGTTCGGGCGCGGCGGCCGGCGTGCTCTGATCACGGTGGATGATCAGCGCCTGGGCGGCCTCGGCCGCGGCTTCGGGATTTTCCGGCGAAGGGTTGATCTCGGCCGCATTCTCGACCACTGCGACCGAGGCCACCGCCGAGGCCATCGGCGCGATATTGGCATAGGCGCCGGTCATCACCGGCGTCGCGCGTTTGGTCATCCGCCAGGCGGCATAACCGGCCAGCATGGCGTAAAGCACACCGACGAAGAAGAAGAAACCGCGTGGCCCCATCACATCGCGCCCCATCAGCCAGCCGACGATCAGCGGACCGAAGATCGAGCCCACGCCGTTGATGAACAAGAGCCCTGCCGAGGCCGCCGCCATCTGCTCCTTCGACAGGTAGTCATTGGTATAGGCGATGATCAGCCCGTAGATCGGATAGGTGATTCCGCCCAAAAGCGCCGCCACCACCAGATAGGCGGGGAAAGGCAGCGGGAAAATGGTCGCCACCGCCATGATCACGGTTGCCACCACCGAAAGCCAGACGATGATCTTGCGGCGGTCGATCCGATCCGACAGCCGCCCGATCGGATATTGCAGGATCAGCCCTCCGATATAGAGCGCCGAGGTGAAAAGCGCGATCTGCCCGATCGACAGGAGGCTGATCGAGCCCCAGACCGAGGCCATGCCGAACATTGCCGAAAACACACCGCCGATCAGGAAGATCCCGACGCAGCCCAGGGGCGAAATTCGGTAAAGCTCGCGAAAGCCAAGCCGCTGGCCGGTCTCGAATTTCGGGCTGGGATAGGTCGCCAGCAGCAAAGGCAGGAAGGCCAGCGAGACCAGAACCGAGGGGATCAGGAAGAGGTCATAACCAAAGGGGTCGCCAATCGCCAGCAGCCCCTGGGCCGAGATGATGCCGATCATCTGCACGATCATATAGGCCGACAGCGCCTGGCCGCGCGTCTCATTGGTCGCGGTATCGTTCAGCCAGCTTTCCGCCGTGATATAGACGCCGGCAAAGCCGAAACCGATCACCACCCGCATCAGCGCCCAGGCCTGCCAGTCGATCAGCATCGGATAGACCACCAGCACCGCCGAGATCAGCGAGCCGAGCGCCGCGAAGACGCGGATATGGCCGACATGCTGAATCATCCCCGGCACATAGCGCGAGCCCAGCAGGAAGCCGAGGAAATAGGCCGACATCACGAAGGACAGCTGGAAGGTCGTAAACGCCTCCATCGTACCGCGGATCCCAAGCAGCGAGCCCTGGACGCCGTTCCCCAGCATCAAAAGCAGCACTCCCAGCAAAAGCGGCCAGGTGGTGTAAAGGACTCTCAGCATCTGATGCTCCGCGAAAGGATGGCCGGCGGGCTGTCTTTGACGATCAGCCGTCTGATGGGATCAACAGCGACGAGTCGCCATAGGAGAAAAACCGATACTGGTTCACGATGGCATGATCGTAGATTTCGCGCATCCTCTCCTGTCCCATAAGCGCCGAAACAAGCATCAGAAGCGTCGATTTCGGCAGATGGAAATTGGTCATCAGCGCATCGGACACGCGGAAGGTGAATCCCGGGTAAATGAAGATATCCGTCCAGCCCGACCATGGCGCGATTTCGCCGGTTTCCCGCGCGGCGCTTTCGATCAGCCTGAGCGCGGTGGTGCCGACCGGAATCACGCGGCCCCCCGCAGCTTTCGTCGCGCGGATCCGGGCGCTGGCGGTCTCGCTGACCTCGCCCCATTCGGAATGCATCTTATGGGTGGTGACGTCTTCGACCTTGACCGGCAGGAAAGTGCCGGCACCGACATGCAGCGTCACCTCGGTGAAATCGACACCCCTGGCGCGCAGGGCGGCCAGCAGATCCGCGTCGAAATGCAGGCTGGCGGTGGGCGCGGCCACCGCGCCGGCACAACGGGCGAAGACCGTCTGATAATCCTGGTTATCGGCGGCGTCCGGCGCCCGTTTCGCGGCAATATAGGGCGGCAGCGGCATGGTGCCGGCCTCAAGCAAAGCCGCGTCGAAATCGGGGCCGCTGAGGCTGAATTCCAGCCGCAGATCGGTCTCGCCCTTTTCCGCGACTGTCGCGGAAAGCCGGTCGGAGAACCGGATCACCTCGCCAGGGTTCACCTTGCGCAGGGGTTTCGCCATGGCGCGCCAGCCGCCCTGGGCTGCGGGCTCCATCAGCGTGACCTCGATCTTTGCCACCGCATCGCCGCGCGCGCGGCTGCCGGTCAGCCGGGCCGGGATCACTTTGGTATTGTTAAGCACCAGCAGGTCGCCGGGGCGGAAAATATCGACCAGGTCGCGCACATAGAGATCGCGGACCCTGCCGCCTTCGGCCAGCAAAAGCCGCGCCGATGACCGGGGCCGCACCGGCCGCGTCGCGATCAGCGCTTCGGGCAGGTCGAAATCGAAATCGGAAAGCTGCATCCGCCCTGCTCCCAGTCTTAGCCCCTTCAGCCCGCGCCTTTCAGCACCGGAGCGGGCCGGCGGAAGATGTCGCGAAACATCCCCGGTGTCAGAATCGACAGCGGATTGACGCTGATCTGCGGATTTTTCGCGGCCCCCGCAAGCCGGTAGTTGAAACCGAACAATCCTTCGCCTTTGCGGGTGAAGATCTGGCCGATCCCGTTCAGCAGATAGATCGGCGAGATGGTGCCCTGGATGTCGATCCGGCTGCTGGCGGAATGGTAGAATCCGGCAAACGATATTCCCATCGAAGCACCGATGGCGGCGCCCTGGGCGATCTGGACGCCTTCGGGCAGGATCAGGAAAGAGACATCGCCCTCGGAAAACTGGATGCCGCCGCCCTGAAGCTGTTCCAGCAACCCGACCACCGAGGCCGCCGACAGCAGCTCGGCCAGCACCGGCGCGTTCTGGATCGAGAAACTGGTGACCGTTGCCACGCCGCTATACTGGCCCGGCACGTCGCGGGGCTGGATGGTCATATCGAGCGAGCCGCCCCGCCCCATATCGAAAAAGCCGGCCGCCGCCATCACCCGCCCGGCATCATTCGAGGTGATCCGCACCGCCGTGCCGCCTTTATAGGGCATGGTGGCGCCGGCGATCCGGCTTTTCCCGTTGACCGAGGCGACGAAACTGCCGTCCAGCCCGCCCTGGCGCGGGGTGAAGGTGCCGGAAAGTCCGGTCAGGGAAATCCCCCCCGTCACCACCACCGTGTCAAGATTGACCGCGATGGCGCCGCCGCCGCTGCCGGGCGCTGCCCCCGCCTTGCTTTTCGGGATCTCGCGCAGGTCGATCCGGCCGCCGGTCAGGGTCACGCCCACATCGGCGCCCTTGCCACGCCCCGTCAGATCGACCGCAGCATCAAGCCAGCCGCCGGCTTTGAGTTCCTGGAAACTGGCGCGGTCAAGCCCGCCGCCGGCTTTGGTGGTCAGCCGGCCTTTGGCGCTGAGGCCCGGGCCGTTCAGCTCCAGCTTCGTCACCTCGGGTGCCGGGCCGAGAGCCGCCTCGACCAGAAGGCGGCCACTGCTGTCCCTCGTCTTGGTCCAGCTCAGCGGTGGCAGGTTCAGGCCAAGCCCCTTAAGGTCGCTTTTCAGGCTCAGCCGCGCCGGCGCCCCTTTTGGCAGCGCGATTTCCACCTCGGCCCGGGTCTCGCCCGAGATCCAGTTTTCCGGCAATTGCACCCCCAGCCGACGCAGCCCCGCATCGCTGAGCCGCGCCGTCCCGGTGACAGTGGCCTTGCCGGCAGCATCCTTGCCAAAGGGTTGTTCATAGCGTGCAACGACCGGAACGCCGGCAATGCTGCCCTCGCCGGAAATCCGCATCCCCGAAGGCGTTACCTTCACCGCGAGATCATCGCTGCGGATCTCTTTGCCCGCAACCAGCCGATCCGAGCGGAAATCGAGGATGCGGCCGCTGACATCATAGCGGATGTCCTCGGTCAGGATCTTCGGCTTCAACGGAAAGCGCAGATCGGCGACCAGCAGCGCGCGCCCCTCGCCCAGATCCACCTGGCGCCCGGCTTTCGAGATGAAATGGAACGGTTCCTGATCCAGCAGCGACAGCGTTGCGGTCAGGCCGGCATCAACGATCAGCCGCACCTCGGCATCGGCGGGTTTCTTGCGGATATCGGGCACCCGGAACAGCGAGCCATCGACCCGGATCCGCGCCCCGTCGGCACCGGCCTCGGGCGCGGTGATCTCGCCGCCCTCGATCACCAGCGTATAGGTATTGTCCTGGATCGCCGCGCGGCCATGGCCGTTCCGGATCGGCGGCAACGATCTGACCACGCGGACCTCGGCGCCGGAGAATTCGTAATCCAGCGCGAACCGCGCCTCTTCGCCGCTGCGAAAACGCAGCGCCGCGGCCACGTCAGAAAGCGCGCCCTGGCCGACATTCTCTGCAAGCCAGTTCCGCGTGCGCGGCACCGCCGCCAGCGGCCAGAGCCGGATCAGCCTTTCGGTCGAGATCCGGTTCAGCGCCACATCCACCGCGCCAGACCAGATGCCGCCCGCATCAAGGCGCGCATGGCCCGACAGCACCAGCCGGTCATCCCCCTCGTTCAGCACCACCTCGCCTATCTCGACCGAGAAAGGATCGAGCCGCAGCCGCCAGGTAGCCGAGCCCGAAGAGAAGCGCGCCGGCGCCTCGAAGAGCCCATCCGGATCGACCATCACCTCGCCGATACTCAGCTGGGTGACCACCGATTGCGGCAGATCGCCGGGCTGAACCGGCTGGCCCCCGGCATCGCCGAGATCGGTGGTTCCCGAAGCCGAGACCCTGAGCGAGGGGCTTTGCACATCGACCTCATCGAGGAAAACCCGCTGCAACCCGGCATCATAGCGCAGCGCGACAGTGGCGCTTTCAAAGGCCATCAGACGCGGCGGTGGCGGCGGGCCTTCGATGAGGCCGGTCGCGGTTTCCGCCGTATCCGCAGGCTCTGCCCGCAAGGCTCCGGGATCCAGCGCCCCCGGCCCCAGCGAAAGCCGCCCCGCCAGAACCCCCGGCCTGCCGCCCGCGTCCAGCGTGCCGTCGAGCCGCCCCGAAATCGGCGCATCCAGCACGGCGAAAGCGGCCAGCGGCGCCGCCTGAACCGCCAGATCGCGCGCCGCGACCTGATCGACCGTGGCCGAGAACCGGGCCGAGCTGTCGCCTTTCGCGGTCTCGACCGCCAGCGTCGCACGCGCGGGCGCCGCGCCGGTCAGGAGCGTCACCGAAAGTTCGGCCGAGAGGCTGTCCACCCCGTTCGCGACCATCAGCCGCCCGTCGCCCAGCTCCCATTTCCGTCTGGCCCTCGCATCGTCCAGCGTCAGCGCGAGGCCGTCGATCTCGACCGTTGAAAGCGCGCTGAGCGTGCCGGTCGAGAACATGCGGTCCAGCGCATCCAGCACCTCGGCCGGCGTCCCCATCTGCGGGCTGCCCGAAAGCCCGGCAAAGCTCAGCGCGATGCGGCCATCGGCATCGCGGGCGACCGCAACCCTGGCCCCCGTCATCCGCACGAGGCTGGGCCTGATCTGGCCCGTAATCAAAGGACCTGGCGCAAGGTCGATCCGCAGCTCGGGCAGGCTCAGCAGCGACGAGCCCTTGCTGTCGATCAGCCGCAGATCGCGCAGGTCGAGATTGGGTGTCAGGTCGGGCGAGATGGTCACCGTCACCTCGCCCAGCGAGATCGCGCTGCCTTCGGGCAGGTGGCTTTTGCCCAGCGTGTCATTCAGCCGCTGCTCGATCGAGGCCACCGCCCAGACCGGCAGCGTCAGGCTGCGGCCAAGCAGCACAAATCCCGCAAGCCCAACGAAGCCGAGCAGAAACAGCAGGAAGAGCCCGAGCCTGAGGCCGATCCTCGGCCTGAGCTTTTGCGCCCGCTGCGCCCGCGCCTCGGCCCGGCTGACAAGGAACCGGCGGGGGCGCTTCTTCGCTTCCGGCTCCGGCGTCGCGCCGGTTGCGGCTGCGGTCATGGTTGCGGTCATGGCTGTGGCCAGATCGCCGGCGACAGGGTTGCGCGGCAGCGACGCGGCAAGCGGGTCGTCGAGATCCCAGGGTTCAGATGCGGCCGGCTGGTCCGGAGCGGAAGCAACCGACGCGGTGACCACAGGCACGGGAGGCTGCGGGACTTGCGCGGCTGTCGCGCTCTGGCCCGTCTGTTGCCCTCTCTGTTGCCCTTTCTGGGGCGATGCATCCCCCGGCGGGTTTGGCTCTGTTACCCGCGCGGCATCGGGCATTTCGCGCTCAGGCACGTCGCGGCAGGATGCGTCCCGGGCAGACGCCTCCGGCCCCGATGCCCCGATTTCCCGGGGTTCGGCGATTCCGTCCGGCAAGGCATCGGCAATGTCCGATATGGCGGAAACCGGGTCGGCCCGCTCCGCGTCATTATCTCCGGCAGCACCGTGCCCGGCACTGGTCTTCCCGGCACTGGTCTTCCCGGCGCTGCTTTCCCCGCTCACTGCGTCTTCGCCCTTCAATTCCCGCGACCCGGGTGCTGTTCATCGCCCCTGAGCCGCCCGCCGCCCTGGCTGAGCAGCCTGTGCCCCAGCCTGAACCTCAGCCTGAACCTCAGCCTGAACCTCTGGCACCGGTAGCCGCTTGCCTCTATCCTGGCGCGAAGCCGGGCGAAACACAAAGCCCCGTGACCCGCAAGTGCCCGCCCGCGCGGGGTCTTGCCTGGGCGACCGCCCTCAGACCGGATCTGCTTTCGGAAAGGACCGAGATGACCACCACCCTTGCTGCCGGCGACAAAGCCCCTGATTTCACCCTGCCCCGCGATGGCGGCGGCACCGTCTCGCTGTCGGCGCTCGCGCCAGGCAAGGTGGTGCTTTACTTCTATCCCAAAGACGACACTCCTGGCTGCACACTGGAGGCGCAGGATTTCACCCGTCTCAAGGCGGAATTTGCCGGGGCCGGCACCACGGTGATCGGCATCTCGAAAGACAGCGTTGCCGCGCATGACAAATTCTGTCGCAAGCATGGGCTGGGGATCATCCTCGCCTCCGATGCCGAAAGCAGCACCTGCGAGGATTACGGCACCTGGGGCGAGAAGAAGAACTATGGCAAGACCTATATGGGCATCACCCGCAGCACATTTCTGATCGGGTCCGACGGCCTGATCGCGCAGGTCTGGCCGAAGGTCTCGGTCAAGGGCCATGCCGAAGAGGTGCTGGCGGCAGCCAGGGCGCTGCAGGGCTGAGCGCGATGGCGATGACCCTGTCGGAGATGGCGGTCGAGGTGCTGACCACGGCCGATGGCCGCGCCAAGGCGGCGATCAGCCGCCGCCATGCCGCCTTGTGGTTTGCCAGCCGTCAGGCCGGCCAGCCGCTGGAGATCGGTGCGGCCCTGCCGCCGCTAAGCCCGGCCCGGCCTGATAAACCCGATCTGCTGCCGCCGCGCGATGTGCCGCGCCGGCGCACGGGCAGCGTGCATGGGCGGATCGCTTTGCTCCATGCCGTGGCCCATATCGAGCTGAACGCCATCGACCTGCACTGGGATATCATCGCTCGCTTCGCCTCGCATCCAATGCCGCCGGGGTTTTACGACGACTGGGTGAAGGCTGCGGATGAGGAATCTAAACATTTCACGCTGCTCTCGGATGTGCTTGAGGAAATGGGCAGTTTCTACGGCGCCCTGCCCGCCCATGCCGGCATGTGGCGCGCGGCCGAAGACACGGCGGACGATTTCCTGGGCCGCCTCGCCGTGGTGCCGATGGTGCTGGAGGCGCGCGGCCTTGACGTGACGCCGGGTATGATCGCGGTGTTTCAGCGCGCGCGCGACCAGGGCGAGAAGACCGGCGCACTCGAGGCGCTGGCGGTGATCTATGCCGAAGAGGTCGGCCATGTCGCCTATGGCTCGAAATGGTTCAACTGGCTTTGCGGCCGCGATGGCACGGATCCGAAAGAGGTCTTCCATGCCCTGGTCCGGCGCTATTTCCACGGCCAGCTGAAACCACCCTTCAACGAGGAAAAGCGCGCCGAGGCCGGGCTGCCGCCGGACTTCTACTGGCCGCTGGCCGAAGGGGATGAGGCCGAAACCCCGGCCTGACCGGCGCACCGGCCGGAACCCGGTCCAGAGCGTCTATCGGCAAGAAACCGCCGGGAACAGGCGATGGCCAGCCGCTGCGGCCCTGTCACAGAGCGGAAATATTGCGAGCGCGCCCTTGCGCCGCTAATCACGTCTGATCCGGCGGAGGGCGACTCATCCTCGTCCCCGGCGGGCGTGTTTTCGGACGGTGTTGTTTTCCGGGTCGTCCTTTCTCTGCCGCATTGTCGGTGCAGGAGCGGATATCCGACCGGATGCCCCGCCCGCCCGCCACTGGCGCCGATACTGCAAATGCCTCCGGGACAGACCGGGTCAGTTGCTGCCGGCGCCCGGAATCGGGTCTGCCCACCCTTGCCCGGCCGGGCCACGCCTGATCCAGGGCGGGGCATGGCAGATCGGGCGCCCATTAAGATGGAATGCCGCGTGATTGGAAGACTGGCCATCCGGATCAATACAGCGCTTGAATCGGTGTTTCCCGAACAGCGGCTCTATCTGAAATCCGATCACGGAACCCATTACCTGCGGCTGAAGCCCGCCACCCAGGCCATCGTGGTCGTGGTCGGCGCGCTGGCCATCGCCTGGACGATCGTGGCCACCTCGATCTTTATGATGCAGTCGATCGGCGCCGGATCCTCACGCGAACAAAGCCAGCGCCAGGGGGTGATCTTCGAGGAACGGCTCGTCATGCTCTCCGCCGACCGCGATCTGCGGGTGACCGAATCCGCCCAGGCGCAGGAGCGCTTCAACTCGGCCCTGGAACAGGTTTCGGCGATGCAGGAGATGCTGCTCGCCTCGGAAGATCGCCGCCGCGAGCTGGAGACCGGCATCGACGTGGTGCAAAACAGCCTGCGCGGTGTGATCCGCGAACGTGACGAGGCGCGCGCCGAGGTTGCGAAACTGACCGGCATGCTGGGCGAACAGGGCGGCGACACCACCGAGATGGGCCGCATCCGCGACACCAGCGAAACGCTTGGCTTCCTGACTTCCAAGCTGGAGACGACCGCCCGCGAGCGCGATACCCGCCTTGCCGAGGCCGACAGCGCCCGCGAAGAGCTGGCGCTGGCCATCGAGGACCGCCGCGCGCTGGAGCTGCGCAATGACGCGATCTTCGCGAAAATCGAAGACGCGGTGACCGTCTCGGTCGAGCCGCTGGAAAAGATGTTCCGCGCGGCCGGGATGAACCCCGATGATCTGATCGCCACCGTCCGCAAGGGCTATTCCGGCCAGGGCGGCCCGCTTGCGCCGATCACGGCGTCAAGCATGGGCGGGCCGCTGAGCGATGGCGAGAAACGCGCCAATGCGATTCTGAAAGACATGGAAGAGATGGATCTCTACCGTCTCGCCGCCTGGAAAGCGCCCTTTGCCACCCCTATCACGGCGACAAATGTGCGCTGGACCTCAAGCTTCGGGCGGCGCGATGATCCGTTCGGGCGTGGCACGCGGATGCATGAGGGCACCGATATCGCCGGCCCCTACGCCACCCCGATCTATGCCACCGCCGAAGGCACCGTCATCCAGGCCGGCTGGTCGAACGGCTATGGCCGCCTTGTGAAGATCCAGCATGCTTTCGGGATCGAGACCCGCTTCGCCCATATGTCACAGATCCGTGTACAGGTCGGACAAAAGGTGTCGCGCGGCGACCAGATCGGTGATATGGGCAATTCAGGCCGGTCCACCGGCACTCATCTTCACTACGAAGTCCGCATCGGGGGCACAGCCGTGAACCCGATGACCTTCATAAGGGCAGCGAGAAATGTTTTCTAAGAGCCGCATCAACGAGCCGGGCGCGAAACCCGAAGCAGACAAACCCAAGGCGCCGGAGGTCCCCGTGTCGAAACCTTCCATGGATTTCACCCCCTCGGCGCCCAAGGGCAAAGCTGTGGCCTCGGTGCTCTCCTCCGACCTTACCGTTGTGGGCAATCTGCGCACTTCGGGTGATATCCAGGTCGAAGGCACGGTCGAGGGCGATATCCGCGCCCATCTGCTGACGGTCGGCGAAAGCGCCACCATCCGCGGCGAGATCGTGGCTGACGATATCGTGGTGAATGGCCGCGTGATCGGTCGTGTGCGCGGCCTCAAGGTGCGCCTGACCTCGACCGCGCGCGTCGAAGGCGACATCATCCATAAGACCATCGCCATCGAATCGGGCGCCCATTTCGAGGGCTCGGTCCAGCGCCAGGAAGACCCGCTGGCCACCGGTCGTGCTTCGGCAGCGTCTCATGCTGCCCCGGCAGCAGCAGAGGCTCCGGCTGCGGCACCCGAAGGCATCTGATTCCGTCCACGGTATCATCCGTCCTGTCCTTGCCGGGCCGGGGCCGGGGATACAGGCAGGGCGTAGAAGCCATTGTTACAATCCGCTGCAGCCCTCCTGACCGGAGGGCTGTTTGCATTTCAGGGGATCGCGGTGTTCCGGGGAGGATGAGCGGCCTTCGCCCCTCCCCCTTCCCCCACGGAAAGAAAGCATTGACGCGTGTTTGACCGGGCCGTTAGCCTCAGATCGGGGCGACCAACCGGCAGCCCCGCCCGGCAGCGGCGGCCTTTTGCGGGCAGCACTGCGGGAGAACCCGCCTTGCTGTCCCTCCCGGCTTTCGCGTCCGGCGGGGGCCAGCACCAGCCGGCCCCGCTACGCCGATCCGTCCATCGACATATCAGGGGGCGTATCAGGGGGGAACACCCGGTCCGCCCCACCCGTTTCAGGTCTGGAGTTCATTATGTCACTGCTCAGAATGCTTTTCCTGCTGCTTGCCACGCTACCCTTCCTCGCACAGCCCGGGGCCGCGCAGGATGTCACGGGCTCTGCCGATCACCCGCTGATCCCGCGCTATGCCGGGACCGAGATCCGCGATTACGCGGTCAATGCCTTTGACGAATTCCTGCTGATCACCGGCCCGTCCCTGCCGGCCGGCACCGGCGCCGCCGCCTATGAGGCAAGCCAGCCGCTGGAGGGCAGGGTCTCGCATTTCCTCTACCGCGCGCCCATGGACCGCTCGGCGCTTGAGGTCTTCCGCAATTACGAAACCGCGCTGAAAGAGGCTGGTTTCGAGACCCTCTTCACCTGTTCAAAGGCCGATTGCGGCCCGCGTTTCAACAGCCTGATCAACCCCGGCGCCCGCTATAACGGGCTGATCTATGGCGACCAGCAGCGCTTTCTGGCGGCAAAACTCGTCCGACCCGAGGGCGATGTCTATGTCTCGCTCTATGCCACCAGTTTCGAGCCGGAGGCCCGGCCCTTCATCCTGCTGGATGTGATCGAAGTCGCCCCGATGGAAGCGCGGATGCAGGTGATCAAGGCCTCCGAGATGGAGGAGACCCTGGCCCGCGACGGCAGGATCGCCATCTATGGCATCCTCTTTGATTTCGACAGCGCCGAAATCCTGCCGGAATCGAAAGAGCAGATCGACCAGCTGGCGGCAATGTTGCAGGACAGCGCAACATTGCAGGTGCTGATCGTCGGCCATACCGATGGCAAGGGCGCGTTCGATTACAACCTCTCGCTGTCGCAGCGTCGGGCCCAGGCGGTGGCGGATGCGCTGGCGGCGCAGGGCATCGCCGCCGACCGCATCACCCCGGCCGGCGCCGGCATGGTCGCCCCGGTCGCCACCAATCGGACCGAGGAAGGCCGCGCAAAGAACCGCCGCGTCGAAATCGTGGAGCTGGTGCGCAACTGATCCCCGGAAGACAAGAGGCTCCGCCCCTGATCCGGGCGGACCTCCCGTTTTTCCCGGCGCCGTTCACGGCCGGATGTGACGGGTTAACCCGCCTGCCGGCCCAGAAGCTATTCGCGGTTCAGGGCGCGGATCAGGGATGCCGGTGGCAGACGCTGAAATTCCGGCATTTCGCGCAGATGCTGAAAGTGGAAATGCGACAGGAAGCATTCCAGATCCTCGCTCCAGTGTTCTTCCTGGAAGATCGGCGGCGCCTGGCTGAAGCCAGGCAAAGGCGGATCACCGATCCGCGCGGACAAGGCGGCATTATAACCGCCATCGGCCGCACGCAGCCGCTCCGCCATTGCGTCTCCGATATGAAACCGCCCCGCATAGCGCGGTTTCAGCGCGGCGAGCCGCTGCAAAGCCAGATTGAATTCCTCCCGATGTCCGACGGTCGAATTCACCAACAGCTTGAACATCAGCAGATTGCCACTGATGGAGTGGTTTGAGAACCATTTCGGCGCCCGTGTGGCACAGGAGATCAACCTCCATCTCCTGTGCAAAACGTGGCAGGAGAGAGCCATGCGCGGCAATTTCGGCCTCATAACCGATGAAAATCGCGCGGTCACCAAAGGCGCTCCAGAAGTCAAAGAAGCCAGGCAGGCTGAATTTTGCGAACCAGCTGCAAAACTGTTCGGGCGTGGAAACCATCCCGGTGATCTGCACCCGCTGTGAATAGGCGCTCATGGCGCAGGCGAGGAATTCACGGACCACACAAAGCACGGAAATATCGTAAAAATCCTGCTGGTTCCGGCGGAAGAAATAATCAGGACGGTTCCGCGTCGTGATATTCTGGAACCCTTCCGAACTGACGATGATCCGGTCAAAGGGGAGAATTTCGGCTTCGAACTTCTCGCGCAATGCCGTGAGGTCCGCGTCGCTGCTCGCGGAATTCTGATGACAGGCCAGGGCAATTCCCCCCTGGCTCACCCTTCTGAAACCGGTCGATGGGTAAAGGATACCCTGTGCTGCCAGCGTTCTTCGCATAAGCCGCAGCTGAAATTGCAAGGCAGAGGTGCCGGTTTTGGCGCGCCCAATATGCAGGAACAGCTTTTTCGGCATCTGCGCTCCCTCTGGCCCCGTGGACTGCGGACGCCCCGGGCCGCTCAGGTCCCTGTCAGGGGAGAGCCCGGCGGGCTCTCCCGGCAAAAATCAGAGCGCCACGCGCCGGGTTTCCTCGCGCTGGCGGGTCAGCTCTTCGGCGACAAGGAAGGCCAGCTCCAGCGATTGCGAGGCGTTGAGGCGCGGATCGCAGGCGGTGTGATAGCGGTCTTGCAGATTCTCATCGGTGACCGCGCGCAGGCCACCGGTGCATTCGGTGACATCCTGGCCGGTCATCTCGAAATGAACGCCCGCCGGGACCGTGCCCTCGGCTTTATGGATCGAGAAGAACTCCCGCACCTCGCGCAGCACCGAATCGAAAGGCCGCGTCTTATAGCCAGAGGCCGCCTTGATGGTGTTCCCGTGCATCGGATCGCAGGACCAGACGACATTGGCGCCTTCCTCCTGCACGGTTTTGATCAGGCGCGGCAGGTGGTCCCCCACCTTGCCGGCGCCAAAGCGCGCGATCAGGGTCAGCCGGCCCGGCTCATTCTCCGGGTTCAGCTTTGCCATCAGCACCCTGAGATCTTCGGCGGTGGTTGAGGGCCCGCATTTCAGCCCGATCGGGTTCAGCACACCGCGGCAGAATTCGACATGGGCGCCATCGGGCTGCCGCGTGCGGTCGCCGATCCAGATCATATGGCCCGACCCCGCCACCGGCTGACCCGAGATGGAATCGATGCGGCAAAGCGCCTCTTCATATTCCAGCAGCAGCGCCTCATGGCTGGTGTAGAAATCGACCTGGGCGAGTTGATGCGCGGTCTCAGAATTGACCCCGGCCGCATTCATAAAGTCCAGCGCATCCGAGATCCGCGAGGCCATGGCGCGGTATTGTTCCGCCTTATCATGTTCGGCGAAACCCAGCGTCCAGGAATGCACACGGTGGATATCGGCAAAGCCGCCGGTTGAAAACGCGCGCAAAAGGTTCAGCGAGGCCGCCGCCTGGGTATAGGCCTGCAGCATCCGGTTCGGATCGGGCATCCGCGCCTCGGGCGTCGCGTCAAAGCCGTTGATGATATCGCCCTTGTAGCTGGGCAGCTCGACCCCATTGATCACCTCGGTCGGCGCCGAACGCGGCTTGGCAAACTGCCCCGCCATCCGGCCCACCTTGATCACCGGCACTTTCGCACCCCAGGTCAGCACCACCGCCATCTGCAGCATGACGCGGAAAGTGTCGCGGATATTGTCGGCCGAGAATTCGGCAAAGCTCTCGGCGCAGTCGCCGCCTTGCAGCAGGAAGGCCTTGCCCTCGCCCGCCAGCGCCAGTTGCTTCTTCAGCCGCCGTGCCTCTCCCGCGAAGACCAGCGGCGGATATTTCGACAGCTGCGCCTCGGCCCCGGTCAGGGCCTGGGCATCCGGGTAATCCGGCATCTGGATTCTGGGTAGAGCGCGCCAGTCGGTTTTCTTCCAGCTTCCCTGCATCTTCCTTGCCTCACCCATGACATTCCTCCGAACGGCCAAGCCCGCGCTGACAGCGGTAACATGGTCCGCATATAGGGCTTATGGCACCGGGATGCAAAGGGCGCCGCTCTTGCGCGCGCTCAGATCAGACAGCCTGTTTTATCCAGTGAGAAAGAGCCGATCTCTTCGCCGTCCCGCTGCCGGAAGGTGAAATCATAGCCTCAGCCGGCACCGATAGCGGCAAGGACAGCTTTGTCCTCGCAGACGTCAGCCGAAATGGAGCTTTGCCATGTCCCGACACTCTGCGGGTAATCGTGATCCAGAACATAGATAAAGCGGATCCAGTCTTTCCCGGCATCTATCGCGACCAGAGTGGTAGTGTCATCGACCTGCATCGGGGTCTGCAACTCCCGGGACAAAGACGCGAAAGATCGCCTCAGGGTCGCTTTCGCGAAACGGGGATCTCCGGTCAGCGCTTCGGCATGGATCTGCGCCTGCCCCAGATTTCGCCCCGTATGTTTCAACAGGAAATACATCCCGAAACCAGCCATCAGAACAATCATCACGGCTTGCAGATTGGCAGGCTTTTTTCCCTGTTCCCGATGATCCCGGCTCAGTGGAACGGCGAGGCCGAAAGAACAGATCGGGATAAAGGTGATAATGGCGCCGCGCCCACTGCCCCAGGCATCGCGTACCCGCGCCACCGCGAGCCAGCCATAGAAACAGCCCAGCTCACAAAGCCAGAGAAATCAAGCCCTACCGCCAGCCAAAGCTGGCCGTGAATCGTCGCCTGAAGTTGAAAGGGCCGAATTGCGCTCATCAGGATCTGAGTGGTGGCCAGCAAAGCGGTACTCCATATCAGCCGGTAACCGCGCCCCACCCGCAAACAGGGCGGAACAGTCAGCACCCCGCAAAGCCCGCCGAGGGAAAAATCAGCCCGAACCAGATATGCAGCTGCGTTTGCGGCGTGGTCCAGACGACATACTGATAAGCAAGTTCGTAGCCTGGTCCGAAAATGAACCGCCCGACGCCCAGGCGATTGCAATTTCAGTCGATCATTGCGTCGTATCTGTGACCCGCTCCTGTCGCGTTCCGAATACCGGGTTCAGGTGATCACGTCAGGTGAGGTACGCCCGGTAAAACCCTGAATATCCGCAATTTCATGCGCCGCTTTGATGACATCGGCCAGGGCGGATTGCGGATCATCATTCAGCCCTCCCGGTCCCGGCGCATAGGATTCCAGATAAAGCCGCAGCGTGGCGCCCTCAGTGCCGGTGCCGGACAGACGAAAGACTGCCCGCGTGCCCTCCCCAAAGATCACCCGCACGCCCTGACGCTGCGACAGGGAACCATCGACCGGGTCGTGATAGGCAAAATCATCTGCGTTGGTGACGGAAAGGCCTGCAAAACTTTGACCTGAAAGGGTTTTCAGCTTTTCGCGCAGGGTCGCGAACATCTGGTCGGCGCGGGTGGAATCCAGCGCCTCGAAATCATGGCGAGAGTAATAGTTGCGGCCGAACCGCGCGAAATGGGCGGCAAGGATATCCGCGACGCTTTCCTTGCGCACTGCAAGGATATTCAGCCACAAAAGCACCGCCCAGAGCCCGTCTTTCTCGCGCACATGGTCTGATCCGGTGCCGAAACTCTCTTCGCCGCAAAGGGTAACACGCCCCGCATCCAGCAGATTTCCAAAGAATTTCCAGCCGGTCGGTGTCTCGAACGCCTCGATCCCAAGGCTTTTGGCCACCCGGTCCACCGCGCCCGAGGTCGGCATCGAGCGCGCCACCCCCTTCAGCCCGGACCGGTAGCCCCTGGCCAGATGCGCATTGGCCGCCAGCACCGCCAGGCTGTCCGAAGGCGAGACATAGATGCCGCGCCCCACCACCATATTGCGGTCGCCATCGCCATCCGAGGCGGCGCCGAAATCGGGGGCATTATCGCCCATCATCTCTTCCATCAGATCCGAGGCCCAGGTCGGGTTCGGGTCGGGATGCATGCCGCCGAAATCCGGCAAGGGCGTCGCATTGACCACCGTGCCCGGCGCGGCTCCAAGACGTTTTTCAAGGATCTCAACCGCATAGGGACCGGTGATCGCGCACATGGAATCCATCCGCATCCGGAAACCGCCCCGGAACAGCGCGCGGATGGCGTCGAAATCGAACAGCGTCTCCAACAGATCGGCATAGTCCGCGACCGGATCGACCACCTCGACGATCATATCGCCCAGGCGCTGCTGACCCTGGGTCGAGAGATCGACATCGGTGCTCTCGAAAATATGGTATTCCGAGACTGTGCCGGTGCGGGCGAACATCGCCTCGGTCACCGATTCCGGCGCCGGCCCGCCATTCGGCATATTGAATTTGACGCCGAAATCCTCATCCGGGCCGCCCGGATTATGGCTTGCGGACATGATGATGCCGCCATCGGTTTTATTCAACCGGATCAGATGGCTGGCGGCCGGAGTTGACAAAAGTGCCCGCTGCCCGACGATCACTTTCGCCGCCCCATTGGCGGCGGCCATGCGCAGGATCACCTGGGCCGCGCGGTCATTGAAATAGCGCCCGTCACCGCCCAGCACGAAGGTCTTGCCCTCGGCCCCCACCACATCGAACAGCGCCTGGATGAAGTTTTCCAGGTAATGCCGCCCCATGAAAATGCGCGTCTTTTTGCGCAGCCCGCTGGTGCCGGGCTTCTGTCCTGAGATGGGCGTGGTCGCGACGGTCAGTTTCATCCGCTCTCTCCTGGAGGAACACGGGGGTGGGGAATACAGGCGCCTTCGGCGGAACAGGCTGGAATCATTACCAGAACCGCATTTTCCGGAACGGAGTCCGGTGCCGCCTCAGCTGTAAGATCCGGGTGGGTGGTGTCAAGGACCAGCTGCCAGCCCCGGGCGGTTTCGGGCAGGTGCAGCGGCACCGCGCCCCCCTGGTTGAACACCAGGAACAGTGGCCCATGACCGGCCTCGCCGCCTTCGGCTGCCATGCGCAGTTCAAGACAGAGACAGCGGAAATCCGGGTCCTGCCAGTCCTGCGGCGCGGGTTCCTGTCCGTCGGCGCGGCGCCAGACCACATCGCGAAAGCCATCGGCGCGGGTTTTGCCATGCAGGAAACGGTGCTGGCGCAGCGCGGGATGCGCGCGGCGCAGCGCGGCAAGGCGGCCGAGAAACGCTGTCAGCGCCAGATCCGCGCAGCTCCAGTCGGCCCAGGTGATCGGATTGTCCTGGGCATAGGCGTTGTTATTGCCGCCCTGGCTATGGCCGATCTCATCGCCCATCAGCCACATCGGCACGCCTTGCGACAGGAACAGCGTCGCCAGCAGGTTGCGCTTGCGCAGAGCCCGTGCGGCCTGGATGGCCGGGTCACCACTCGGCCCTTCGACGCCCATATTGTCGGAATGATTGTCGGAATGGCCGTCGCGATTGCCCTCGCCATTGACCTCATTATGTTTTTCACTATAGCTGACAAGGTCTTGCAGCGTGAAGCCATCATGGCTTGTGAGGAAATTGACCGAAGCGGTGGCCTGCCGCCCGGAATGGTCGAAGATCGCAGCCGAGCCCAGCAGCGCGCCTGCCAGATCCGCCGCCTGCCCCGGCTCACCGCGCCAGAAACGCCGCACACCGTCGCGGTAGCGGTCATTCCATTCGCTGAAGGGCGGCGGAAAGGCACCCAGCTGATAGCCGCCAGGTCCGATATCCCAGGGCTCGGCGATCAGCCTGACCCTCGCCAGCACCGGATCCTGGCGCAGCGCATCGAGAAAACCGGCGCCGGGGTCAAAACCGCCGGGCTCTCGTGCCAGCACCGTCGCAAGGTCAAAGCGGAACCCGTCGACCAGCCCGGTCTCGACCCAATAGCGCAAGCTGTCCATCACCAGCCGCAAAACCATCGGATGCGTCAGATCAAGCGTGTTTCCCGTCCCCGCATCATTGGCGTAATGCCGCCCGCCCGAGAGCCGGTAGAAGCTGGCATTGTCCAGCCCGCGCAGCGAGAGATGCGGCCCATGCTCGTCGCTTTCGGCCGAATGGTTGTAGACGACATCAAGGATAACCCCGATCCCGGCACGGTGCAGATGGGTGACCATCCCGCGCCAGGCCTGCATGCCGCCCGGGCCGGTATAGCGCGGCTCGGGCGTGAACCAGTTCAGCGTGTTATAGCCCCAGTAATTCCTGAGCCCCTTTGCCACCAGAAACCGCTCATCGGCGATGGCATGGACGGGCAGGAATTCCACATGCGTGACGCCGGCCTGCGCCAGATGGCCGATCACCATATCCGAGGCAAAACCGGCGCAGGTGCCGCGCAGAGGCTCGGCCACGCCGGGATGCAGCATGGTGGCGCCTTTCAGATGCGCCTCGCAGATGACGGCTTCGGCAAAGGGGTGCTCCGGGCGCGGATGGTCCAGCGCCGGCAGCGGCGCGGCCACCACCGATTTCGGGATGAACGGCGCCGAGTCACGGCTATCGAAACTGAGATCGCCGGCCGGATCGCCGGTCACATAGCCGAAAACCGCATCATCCCACCGGAATGTGCCGTGCAGCGCCCTCGCCCAGGGGTCAATCAGCAGCTTGTTCGGGTTGAAGCGATGCCCCTGTTCCGGCGCCCAGGGGCCATGGGCGCGCAGCCCGTAAAGCGCGCCCTCGCCCAGCCCCTCGACATGCAGATGCCATATATCGCCATCGCGCTCGACAAAAGGCAGCCGCGCGATTTCGGTGCCGCCATCGGGCGAAAACAGGCACAGCTCGATCGCAGTCGCATTGGCCGAGAAGGTCGCGAAATTGACCCCCTTTGCCGTCAGGCTGGCCCCCATCGGCCAGGGGAGCCCAGAGCCGGTGATCAGGCCGGTGGCTGGGCCGGCAGCGGCGGCGCTCACCGAAGCATCCCCTCGTAAAGCGCGGCATAGGCGCCTGCCGAAACCGACCAGCCATTCTCCTGCGCCATCGCGTTGCGGCGCAACCGGCTCCAGATCTTCTGATCGGCATAAAGCGCGTTCAGCCGGCGCAGCGCCTGCGCCAGCGCCAGCGCATCGGTCGGCCAGAAGGTGATGCCGGTCGCCACCCCCGCCGCCAGCGCCGCAGGCGAGGCATGGATCACCGTATCGGCCAGCCCCCCCACCGCCGCAACCAGCGGGATAGTGCCATAGCGCAGCCCATACATCTGTGTCAGGCCGCAAGGCTCGAACCGCGACGGCACCAGCACCGCATCGCCGCCCTGAAACAGCCGATGCGACAGCGCTTCGTCATAGCCGATCCTGACAGAGACGCGCCCCGGCCAGCGCGCCGCCAGTGCCAGCATCTGCGCCTCGGCCCCCGGATCGCCGGAGCCCAGCACCGCCAGACCACCGCCGCCCTCAATGAAGTCCGGCAAAGCGGCGGGCAAAAGATCGACGCCTTTCTGATCGGTCAGCCGCGAAACCAGCACCGTCAGCGGTCCCGGCACCGAGAGCCCGAACTCCGCCTGCAAACCAGCCCGCGCCTTTGCCTTCCCGGCGAGAGCACGCGCGGAATAGGGGTTTTCCGGCTCGGCCTCGGGCGACCAGAGACCGGTATCGATGCCGTTCAGGATGCCCGAGACCACTGTGCTGCGCGCCGCCAGCACCCCCTGCAGCCCCAGCCCGAATTCCGGTCGCATGATCTCGTCGGCGTAATTCGGCGAGACGGTGGTGATCCGATCCGCCGTGATCAGCCCCGCCTTCAGCGAGGACAAGCCGCCGTAATATTCCAGCGCATCGGCATGGAACTCCGCCGGTGGCAACCGCAACTCTGCCAGTAACCGCGCCGGAGCATGGCCCTGAAAGGCTATATTATGCACCGTCATCACCGAGGCACAGCCGCCCGGACCGTGATAGGCCAGATAGGCCGGCGCCAGCCCTGCCTGCCAGTCATGCGCGTGCAGGATGTCGGGCTTCCAGGCTTTGCCGCGCGCCAGCGTCACCCCTTCCCGCGCCACCCGCGCCGCCATCCAGGACAAGGCGGCAAAACGCTGCGCATTATCCCCCCAGTCCCCACCAGGCCCGTGATAAGGTCCGCCCTCACGATCATAAAGATGCGGCGCATCCAGCAAAAACAGCGAGAGCCCGCCCGCCTCACCGGCAAAGACGCGCCCCTCACCACCCCAAAGCCCGTCTTCGCGCATCACCTCGCGAAAGCCGCCCCCCCTGGCCAAAAGCCCGCGCAAGGGCCTATAGGCGGGCAGCATCACCCGCATTTCCCAGCCCGCGCCCGCCAGAGCCGCCGGCAGCGCCCCCACCACATCGGCAAGCCCGCCGGTCTTGATCAAAGGCACCGCCTCTGACGCCACTGACAAAACCCGACCGCCCATAAGCGCCTTCCTCTTCCTCTTGACTTAAATACTCCGGGGCTCCGGGGGCTGGCCCCCGGCTTTCCCCGTCACATCTCGCGCGCCCGCCGGTCCAGCATCGCCTGCGTCACCAGCACAATGCCCCCCTCGCTGCGGCGGAACCAGCGCGCATCCTCCTCCGGGTCATGGCCCACCACCAGTCCCTCCGGGATCATCACCCCGGAATCGATCACGCAATTCCTCAGCTCCGCATTCCGCCCGATATCCACCCTCGGCAGCGCCACCACATGTTCCAGCACCGAGAAACTATGCGCCCGGCATCCGGTAAACAGCAGCGAATTGCGCACTTCCGACCCCGAGACGATACAATCCCCCGAGACCAGCGAGGAAATCGCCTGCCCGCGCCGCCCGTCCTCATCATGGATGAACTTGGCCGGCGGCACGATCTCGGCATAGGTCCAGATCGGCCAGCTGCGGTCATAAAGATCCAGCTTCGGCACGAATTCGGTCAGGTCGATATTGGCCTGCCAATAGGCATCCAGCGTGCCGACATCGCGCCAGTAAGGCTCATCCTCGATCCCCGTCGTCACGCAGCTGTCGGCGAAACGATGCGCCATCGCCTTGCCGCCCTTCACAATAGACGGGATCAGATCATTGCCGAAATCATGGCTGGAATTGCTGTCGACCACATCGCGCAGCAAAAGATCGCGCAAAAACGCCCAGTCGAAAACATAGATCCCCATCGAGGCCAGCGCATGCGCCTCATCCCCGGGGATCCCCGGCGGATTGGCCGGTTTCTCCAGAAAATCGGTGATCCGCATCGTGCCATCCACCGCCATTACCCCAAAGGCCGAGGCCTCCTTGCGCGGTACAGTCAGACAGCCGATGGTCACATCGGCGCCGGTATCGACATGCTGTTGCAGCATGATCTCATAATCCATCTTGTAGATGTGATCCCCGGCCAGGATCACAACATATTCAACACCATAGCTGTCGATAATGTCGATATTCTGCGCCACCGCATCGGCGGTGCCGCGATACCAGTTCACCTCATCCATCCGCTGGCTGGCGGGCAGCACATCAAGATATTCGTTGCGCTCGGCCCGGAAGAAACTCCAGCCGCGCTGGACGTGGCGGATCAGGCTATGCGCCTTGTACTGTGTCGCAATCGCCATCTTCCGAATGCCGGAATTCAGCGCATTCGACAGCGCGAAGTCGATGATCCGCTGCTTGCCGCCAAAATAGACCGCCGGTTTCGCACGCCGGTCGGTCAGCTCCTTCAGTCGCGATCCCCGCCCGCCGGCGAGGACGAAGGCCATGGCCTGGGCCGACAGTCTCTTATTCACTCTTGCCTTCATAGTCCCCTCCCCGGAATGACGGTATCTGATGACCGGGCCGTTACTCGATCACATGCTCCAAAAAAACAGCCGAGAGCGGCGGCAGCGTCACCAGGGCTGAAAACCCCTCACCCTGGGCATTGATTTTCTCGGCTATCACCCCACCCATATTGCCACGATCAAGCCCGCCATAGACGGCGGCATCGCTGTTGAGCCTCTCGCGCCAGAAGCCAGCCGCCGGCAGGCCAAGCCTGACACGGCGTTCCACCGGTGTCATGTTGCAGGCGACCACAACCGGCGCATCACCGGCATCCCCAAAGCGGGTCCAGGCAAAGACCGAGGTTTCCGCCTCATCCGCAAGCAGCCAGCGGAACCCTTCCGGGCGGGTGTCATGGCGGTAAAGCGCCGGCGTGTCGCGATAAAGCCGGTTCAGATCCCTGAGCCAGAGCTGTACCCCGCGATGGGCCGGGATCCTTTCCTGCTCCCAGTCAAGGCCGCGATCATGGTTCCATTCGCGCCCCTGCGCAAAATCCTGGCCCATGAACAACAGCTTCTTGCCCGGATGCCCCCACATGAAGCCGTAGAAAGCGCGCAGATTGGCGAACTTCTGTTCACCTTCCCCCGGCATTTTGCCAATCATCGAGCCTTTGCCATGCACCACCTCGTCATGGCTGATTGGCAGCACGAAATTCTCGCTATAGGCGTAGCTTGAGGCAAAGGTCATCTTGTTATGGTGGTGTTGCCGGTAAACCGGGTCGAGTTGCATGTAATCAAGGCTGTCATTCATCCAGCCCATATTCCATTTGAACCCAAAGCCCAGACCGCCCTGATCCACCGCCCGGGACACGCCCGGGAAGCTGGTCGACTCTTCCGCCGCCGTCATCGCCCAGGGACAATGGGCATAAACGGCGGTGTTCATCGCGCGCAGCATAGCAATCGCCTCGTAATTCTCGCGACCGCCATCCTTGTTCGGAACCCACTGCCCCGGCTCGCGCGAATAGTCGCGGTAAAGCATCGAGGCCACCGCATCGACCCTGAGCCCGTCGGCGCCGTAAATCTCCAGCCAGTAAAGCGCGTTCGAGATCAGATAGTTCGAGACCTCGGCCCGGCCGTAATTATAGATCAGCGTGTTCCAGTCCTGGTGGAAGCCTTCCTTCGGGTCCCGATGTTCGTAAAGCGCGGTGCCGTCGAACTGACCCAGCCCATGCGGGTCGGTGGGGAAATGGCCCGGCACCCAGTCAAGGATCACCCCGATGCCGCGCCGATGCGCCTCGGCTATGAAGGCGCGGAACTCATCCGGCGTGCCATGCCGCACCGTGGGCGCGAAAAGCCCGATCGGCTGATAGCCCCAGGACCCGTCGAACGGATATTCGGAAATCGGCAAAAGCTCGATATGGGTATAGCCCATCCATTCGACATAACCGAGCAATTGCTCGGCAAGCTCGGCCCAGGACAGGATACGCCCATCCTCCGTCCGGCGCCAGGAGGCGGTATGGACCTCATAGATCGAGACCGGCGCATCGACGGAATTGCGGCTTGCGCGGATGGCGGGCCAGGCGCCGTCATCATGGCTGCCCGGCAGGCGGCGCAGGACGCTGGCATTGCGAGGCGGATGCTCCGAGCCAAAGCCAACCGGATCGGCCTTGAGCGGCAGGATCGCGCCGCCCTGGCCGCGAATCTCGTATTTATAGCTTTCGCGCTCGGCGAGGCCCGGGATGAAGATCTCCCAGATGCCGGTCTGGCCGCGCTGCCGCATCACATGGCGGCGCCCGTCCCAGGTGTTGAAGGCGCCCACCACCGAGACGCGCCCGGCCGAAGGCGCCCAGACCGCGAAATGCGCCCCTTCGACCCCTTCATGGCTGATCAGATGGCCACCAAGCGCCTGCCAGAGCCTTTGATGGCTGCCCTCCCCCAGCAGATATTCGTCGATTTCACCAAGGACCGGGCCGAAAGCATAGGGGTCGTTATATTCCCAGGCCCAGCCCGCCCCCTCGGCCCGCAGGCGATAACCCGACCAGCCCGGCAGCACAGAGGTGAACATGCCGGGAATGCCCGGCCAGGGCCTTGCGGCATATTCGCCGCCAGGCGTGACCACGATCAGCCGCGCGGCATCGGGCATGAAGGCGGTGACCCGCCATTCGCCGGCGCTTTCATGCAATCCGAGAACCGAAAAAGGATCAGCGTGGCGGCCCTCGGCTATCGCCCGGGCATCCGCATCATTCGGTCGTCCAGCGCCTGTTCCCATTGCTGGGCCTTCCCTTCATCCGGCTTACAGTGCCGGTGTCACATCCCACACATCTTTCATGTAGCCACGAATTGTGCGGTCAGACGAGAAGAATCCGCTGCGCGCCGTATTTAGGGCCGCCATCCGGGTCCAGCGCTCGCGATCGGCAAAGGCGGCACCCACCTGGGCCTGGGCCGCATGGTAAGAGGCGAAATCCGACGAGACGAGGAAATAGTCATGGTGCCAGACGCCATGGACAATGCCGTGATAGCGGTCGGGCTGATCGGGGGAGAAGCGCCCTTCGGCGATCATTTGCAGCGCATCCTGCAATTCCTGGCTGGATTCGATGGCGCGGCGCTCATGCTCGGCCTCTTTGCGACGCTGGATCACCTCTTCTGCGGTCAGACCGAAGAGGAAGAAGTTATCCGCGCCAACCTCTTGCAAAATCTCGACATTCGCCCCGTCCAGCGTGCCGATGGTCGGCGCACCGTTCATCATAAATTTCATATTGCCGGTGCCAGAGGCCTCTTTGCCGGCGGTCGAGATCTGTTCGGAAAGGTCGGCGGCCGGGATCAGCCATTCCGCCATCGATACATTGTAATTCGGCGGATAGACCACTTTCAGCAGATCGCCGGTTTTCGGATCGCTATTGATGACCTGGGCCGCGTCATTGATCAGCCGGATGATCTCTTTCGCCACCGCATAACCCGGCGCCGCCTTGCCGCCGAAGATCTTCACGCGCGGCACCGGATCGGCGATCTGGCCGTTCCTCAGCTTGTTCCAATGCGCAATGGTCTCCAGGATGTTCAGGAGCTGGCGCTTATATTCATGGATGCGCTTGACCTGAACGTCGAACATCGCATCGGGCGAAATCCTGACACCGTACACCTCGCCGATCCGGTTCGAGACGCGGATCTTGTTGACGCGCTTTGCCTCATGGAAAGCCTGACTGAAGGCGGGATCCTCGACATGCGGCTCCAGCCCTTTCAGGCGGTCAAGGTCATCCTCCCAGCCGGTGCCGATGGTTTCGGTGATCAGGCCAGCCAGCGGGCGGTTGCACATTTTCAGCCAGCGGCGCGGGGTTACACCATTGGTTTCATTGATGATCCGTCCAGGATGCAGGGCGTTCAGCTCGGAGAAGAGGTTCTTCTTCACCAATTCGGAATGCAGCGCCGAAACCCCGTTCACCTTATGCGAGGTGATGAAGGCCAGTTCCCCCATCCGCACTTCGTGATGTTTGACGATGCCGATATAGTGCGGCGGATTGTAGGTATCGCGGTGCCAGGTGTCGATGCGCTCGACGATCTGCATATGGCGCGGCAGCACATTCCCGAAGGTAAATGTCGCCCAACGCTCCAGCGCCTCGGGCAAAAGCGTGTGGTTCGTGTAGCCCAGACAGCCTTGCGCGGTTTCCAGCGCATCGGCGAAATCCATGCCGTGGTCGTCGGTCAGAAGCCGGATCAGCTCTGGCCCGGCAATCGCGGGATGGGTGTCATTCATCTGGATCGCGACATGTTTCGGCAGATCGCGCAGATTGCTGTTCGAGGCAAGGAAGCGGCGGAGGATGTCTTGCAGCGCGGCAGAGGTCAGCAGGAATTCCTGCTTCAGCCGCAGCTCCTTGCCCTGATAGGTGGTGTCATCGGGATAAAGCACGCGGCTGAGCGTGCGGGCCAGCGCCTCCGGCTCGGCCGCCGCCGCGTAATCGCCGCGGTTGAAGCGTTCAAGGTCGAATTGCGTCGTCGGTTTCGCGGCCCAGAGCCGCAGGGTGTTGGCCCATTTGCCTTCCCAGCCGATCACCGGCGTGTCATGCGCCTCGGCCAGCACGGTTTCCCCCGGCACCCAGACCTGCTTGCCGTCTTTTTTGGTGATCTCGCCCTTGAAGCCAATCAGATAGGCGCTTTCAGGGCGCGGGAATTCCCAGGGATGCGCCTGGCTCAGCCAGTCTTCCGGCGTCTCGACCTGGCGGCCGCCCTCGAAAAGCTGGCGGAAAAGGCCGTGTTCATAGCGGATGCCATAGCCATAGGCCGGGCAGCCCACCGTCGCCATCGACTCCATGAAGCACGCCGCCAGCCGCCCGAGGCCCCCATTCCCAAGCGCTGCATCCGGCTCATTCCCGATCAGCATGCGCAGATCCATCCCCACCGCCGTCATCGCCGCATCGGCCTTGTCGTAAAGGCCAAGATTGACGATCGCATCTTCCAGCAGACGCCCGATCAGGAATTCCATCGACAGATAGCAGACCCGCTTATGCCCCGAGGCCCAGGTCTTGCGGGTCGAGGCGAACCAGGGGCCGACGATCCGGTCCCGGACAGCATAGGACAGTGCCATCCGCCAGTCATAGATACTGGCATTGGGCGCATCCTTGCCCAGCGTAAAGGTCAGATGGCGCAGGATATCGGTCGAGAGTTCGCCGGGCAGGAGTTCGCTGAAGGAGTGGCTGGCTGTGGTCACTGGGAAACCCTGTCTCGCTTACGGTTACAGTCATATGAACAGCCGCCCTGATCCAAGTGCAATGCTGCATCTGCATATTGCGCCACTTCCCCCCATTGCGGGCGCGCAAAAATGCCTCGGAAAAAGGCATATCTGATCTATGTCATGGCGCGAGAGGTAAGAAAGGCACGAGAATTACCTGAATTCGTCACTCAGGAGCCCCGGGAATGCATCTGACCACGCGCACGAGCCTCGCCATGAAGACCCTGATGTTCTGCGCCGTCAATCCCGGCCGGATCGTCCGGCGGGCCGAGATCGCCCAGTCCTGCAATGCATCCGAAAACCATCTGGCGCAGGTGATCTATCTGCTGGCGCAGCAGGGTTTCCTCAAGACCATCCGGGGCCGTTCCGGCGGGCTGATGCTGGCGCGCGCGCCCGAGGATGTCACCGTTGGCGAGGTGTTTCGCAAATTCGAGCGCGTTCTGGCGTTCAGCGATTGTATCGGCCCGGATAAGAGCGATTGCCCGCTGGCCGCGCATTGCCGCCTGACCTGCGTGCTGAACGAGGCGCTGGATGCGTTTTACGCCAGGCTCGACGCGACGCGGCTCAGCGATCTGGTCGATGGCAATGAGGCGCTTGCCCGCCAGTTGCGCGTCGCCTGAGCGCGGCACCGGCGCGCGCGCCTGTTTCAGCCCGCCCGCGCAATCACACCGATCTCGCGCAGCGCGATATCCAGCGCGAGCCCCCGGCCGCTGTCGGAATTGCGCGCCTCCTTGCAGATCGCATCAAAGCGCTTGCGCAGCGCCTTTTTTTCGTCGCCCTTGCAATCATTCCAGGGCCGCCCCTGCAGCCCCATCACCAGCACATAATAGCCGATGAAATGCGGTCGGCTGCCCGATAACAGCAGCAGCCGATAGCCCTCATCCGCCCCTACCGCGCGCAGATCTTCGGCGCTGTTGATCCCGGCCCGGGCAAAGGCGGCCTCGGAGGCCGGGCCCAGATTGGGAATGGAAGAGACGGGGTTCAAACTGGCAAATCCTCTGCGGCTGACATGGAGAGACTGGCTGGGGCAGGCTGGATGGGCAGACTGGCATGAGGGAATGGCGGCACGCAATGGCAGGCCGCAAAGCGCTGCGGGCTTCAGGCCAAGTCTCGCAGCCCGCCAGGCGGGACACAAGCCCCGGGCCACCGGGCCTGACACCGAACAGTGCCGCAAAACGCGAAAAGGGGCCAGCCAATGGCTGACCCCCTGATCTGTTTCTGTGTATCGGGGATCCTGTGGGCCATCAACCACCGCCCTGATAAACCCGCTCCGGTCATCCACTTGTGCCGGCACAGCCCGAAGACCCTGCTGCGACCCTGATTCCGTCTCAGGTCAGATCGAGGCCCAGTCGGTGAAAATCGTCTTCCCGCCCTGCTGCTGCGGGGTGCTGCCCTGCTGCTGCTGCTGCTGGGGTGCGGGGGATTGGCTTCCACCCTGCTGAGGTTGTTGTTTCGTCGCCATCTTACTGCTCGCTATCTTTCTGCTCTCGAGAGGCACTCCGCAGACATGCTGCTTACGAGCATCATTTGCGCCCTGGTGGCGGACTATACAAGTGGGTGATTCGGCACCAATCCGACGGAAATGTTCACATGTGCGGCATTCGCCACAGTTCCCGCCCCTGAAAGAGGCGGGATAGAAACACTTTTCTCCTTCAGGTCGTAAAATGCCCCCGACCGGGTGCCGGCACAGGCCCTGACAGAGACCCTGACACAGGCCCTCGCGCGGACTCAGCCAGGGGCTCAGCTAAGCCCATCCAGTGCGGCCACCGCCGCCTCGGCGGCAACGCCCTCTACCCGCACCTCACGCGCGGTCAGATCAACCTCGACAGAGCTGGCAATCGGCTTCAGCACCGCCTCGACCGAGGCTTTGCAATGGCCGCAACTCATATCGGGAACGGAAAGCCTGGTCATGGTGAACTCCTGTCTTTGACCCTGATATGCGCCTTCCCGCAGGGGAAAGGTCAAGCCCGGCACAGGCTCAGGGCTGCCATGCGAAAGCTGCATGGCGATTTAGCGGTGCCGGGTCTTGACCTTCCCGTGACTGGAAGCCCCATATGTCATCCCCGAAAGGGATCATTCCATGACAACCGTATCCTCCGCCCTGCCCCACACCGTCTCCGCGCCCCCCCCTGGCTTTGTCCGGCTGCAGCTGGACGGCATGACTTGCGCCTCCTGCACCGCCCGGGTTGAACGGGCGCTGAAAGCCGTGCCCGGCGTCGAGGAGGCAAGCGCGAATTTCGCCACCGGCGAGGCCCAGGTGCGCTTTCACGCGCCCGCCGATACCGCCGCCCTGGCCGCCAGCGTCGCGAAAATCGGCTATCCGGTAAAGCCGGTGACTGTCGAACTCTCGGTCGGGGGCATGACCTGCGCCACTTGCACCGGGCGGGTGGAGCGGGTGCTGATGGCGCAGCCCGGCGTTGTCTCGGCCACGGCCAATCTGGCTACGCGGCGGGCGAAGGTCACGCTTTCGCAACCGGTGGATCCGGCGCTGCTCGCCCGCGCGGTGACCAAAGCCGGCTACAAGGCGGCGCCGCTCGCGATGGCCCCGCCTGCCGATCCGGCAGCGGATGAGCGGGCTTTGTGGCGCGATACGGCTGTAGCCACGCTGTTGACCTTGCCGGTCTTTGTCACCGAGATGGGCGGCCATCTGATCCCCGCCCTTCACCACTGGCTGCATCTGAATTTCGGCACATGGCCGCTCTGGGTGATGCAATTCCTGCTGGCGAGCCTGGTTCTCGCCTTCCCCGGCCGGCGGTTTTTCCTCAAAGGCATCCCGGCTTTGCTGCGCGGCGCGCCGGATATGAACAGCCTCGTGGCGCTTGGCACGCTGGCGGCCTGGTCCTATTCCACCCTGGTCCTGTTCCTGCCGGGCCTCTTCCCCGAAAACGCCCGCGCCGTCTATTTCGAGGCGGCGGCGGTGATCGTGACGCTGATCCTCGCGGGCCGCGCCATGGAGGCCCGCGCGCGCGGCCGGGCCGGTGCCGCCATTGCCAGCCTGATCGGCCTGCAACCCAAAACCGCAAGGCTTGAGGATGGCAGTGAGATCGCGGTTGCCGATCTGACGCCCGGAATGCGGGTCACCTTGCGCGCGGGCGAGCGGGTGCCGGTCGATGGCCGGATCGTCTCGGGCCATTCGGCGGTGGATGAAAGCATGCTGACTGGCGAGCCTCTCCCGGTGACCAAAGCGACCGGCGACCGTGTGACCGGCGGCACCATCAACGGCAATGGCGCGCTGGTGATCGGGGTCTCGGCGATCGGCGCGGATACGGTTCTCGCCCGGATCACCGCGATGGTGGAAGAGGCCCAGGGTTCGAAACTCCCCGTCGAGGCGCTGATCGACCGGGTGACGATGTGGTTCGTGCCGGCGGTGCTGGCGGTGGCGGCGGTGACGGTCGGGCTCTGGCTGGCCGTCAGCGGCGATATGGCGCGGGCGCTGGTGGCCGGGGTCTCGGTCCTGATCATCGCCTGTCCCTGTGCGATGGGGCTGGCCACACCGGTCTCGATTCTGGTGGGAACCGGGCGCGCGGCACAGATGGGGGTGCTGTTCCGGCGCGGCGAGGCGCTGCAACGGCTCGCGGGTCAGAGCCGCATCTGCTTCGACAAGACCGGCACCCTGACCGAGGGCCGCCCCCGCGTGGTCGGGGTCGAGGGGCCGGAGGACATCCTGCCGCTGGCCGCTGCGGTCGAACGCGGCTCGGACCACCCGCTGGCCGCCGCGATTCTGGCCGCAGCCGGTGCGGCAGAGAGGCTGCCGGTGGCGCAGGATTTCTCGGCCCGTCCGGGCTATGGGGCCGAGGCGACGGTTAACGGCTCCCGTATCGCGGTCGGCGCCGCGCGGATGTTCAGCACAATTCCCGCCGGCCTGAAGGCCAGCGCCTCGGCGGCGGCAGCAAGGGGGGAAAGCCTCGTCTTCGTCGCCAGGAACGGCACCGTCACCGGGCTGATCCGGGTGGCCGATCAGATGAAAGCCACCACGCCCCGGGCAATTGCTGCGCTGCAAGAGATGGGCGTGACGCCGGTGATGATCTCGGGCGATACCGAAGCGGCCGCTCGCCATGTCGCAAGCCAGATCGGCATTGCCGAGATCCATGCCGGCGTGCTGCCCGAAGGCAAGCAGGAGATCGTCCGCGAAGCCGATGCCGCCTTTGTCGGCGATGGGATCAATGACGCGCCCGCCCTGGCGGCGGCGGAGGTCGGGATTTCAATGGGAACCGGCAGTGATGTGGCGATCGAGGCGGGGG
>NZ_QNHG01000001.1:966066-1035520 GCF_003290025.1 Pseudogemmobacter bohemicus | reverse complement strand
TGATGCGCAACATCCGCGAGAACCTGATCTGGGCCTTTGGCTATAATACCGCGCTGATCCCGGTGGCGGCGGGGGCGCTGGTGCCCTTTGGCGGGCCGCAGCTTTCGCCGATGCTGGCCGCCGGGGCGATGGCGCTCTCATCGGTCTTCGTGCTGTCCAATGCGCTCAGGCTGCGTTTCGTGAGGAATGTGCAATGAATATCAAGGAAGTCGCCACGCGAGCCGGTCTGCCCGCCAAGACCATCCGCTATTATGAAGAGATCGGCCTGATCCGCCCCTTGCGCGCCGCCAATGGCTACCGGGCGTTCAGAGAAAGCGACCTGCACAAGCTGGCTTTCCTCGGCCGCGCCCGCTCGCTTGGCTTCACCATCGAGGAATGCCGGGCGCTTATGGCGCTTTATGAGGACCAGTCCCGTGCCAGCGCCGATGTAAAGGCGCTGGCGCAAAGCCATCTGGAGCAGATCGCCGCCAAGATCGAAGAGCTGAAGGCGATGCAGGCGACGCTTTCCGAACTGGTCAGCGCCTGCGCCGGCGATCACCGCCCCGATTGCCCGATCCTGACCGGGCTGGCCTCTGGCAAGGACTGCTGCGCCTGACTGAAAAGGCGCGCCTCTGGCAAGAGGCGCGCCCAAATTCCTTTCAGAAAGGAATTTGTCCGAAATCTGATCAGATTTCGGCTCCTGTTCAACCGGGCGGCTCAGCCGACCAGTTCAAGACCCGAGAAGAAGAACGCGATCTCGCGGGCAGCCGATTCCGGGCTGTCCGAGCCATGAACCGAATTCTCGCCTTTCGACAGCGCGAATTCCTTGCGGATGGTGCCGTCGGCAGCAGCGGCCGGATCGGTCGCGCCCATCACTTCGCGGTTTTTCGCAATCGCGCCTTCGCCTTCCAGCACCTGCAGAACCACCGGCTCCGAGATCATGAAGGAGACGAGTTCGCCGTAAAAGGGGCGCTCACGGTGCTCGCCGTAGAATTCCCCAGCCTGGGCGGCGGTCAGTTGCACGCGCTTGGAGGCGACGACGCGCAGGCCGGCCTCTTCGAATTTCGCGACGATCTTGCCGGTCAGGTTGCGTTTGGTGGCATCGGGTTTGATGATCGAGAAGGTGCGCTCAAGGGCCATGGGGCTCTCCGGATTCTGGGGGGCCGCAGCATGGCCCGTGTGTGGGCGCGCTGCTAGCATGGGAATGTGTCAATGAAAAGTGGGGCTCATGCGCCGGTAAAGCGTGCCGGGCGTTTTTCCAGGAAAGCGGCAACGCCTTCGCGGAAATCGCCACTTTGCCCCAGATCGCCCTGAAGCCGTGCCTCGACCTCCAGCGCGGCGGCGAGGTCAAGAGCAAAGCTCGCCCGCAGCGCCTGTTTCACCGCGCGGTAGGCCCTGGTCGGGCCATTGGCCAGATGGGCCGCCCGTGCCGCCACTACCGCGGTGAAATCCGCATCCGGCACCGCTTCCCAGATCATGCCCCAATCTGCGGCCTGGCGGGCGGAGATCTTATCGGCAAACAGCGCCGCCCCCATCGCCCGTGCCAGACCGACCTTGCGCGGCAGCCAATGGGTGCCGCCGGCATCCGGGATAAGCCCGATCCGCGCAAAGGCCTGGATGAACACCGCACTTTCCGCCGCGATCACCACGTCACAGGCCAGCGCGATATTCGCCCCTGCCCCCGCAGCCGCACCGTTTACCGCCGCGATCACCGGCACCGGTGCATCGGTGATCCGGCGCAGCAATGGCACATATTCCTCATTGAGGATGGTCTCGAAATCCACCGCCGCGATGTCTTTTGCATCCGCCAGATCCTGGCCCGAGCAAAAGGCCCGCCCCTCGCCGGTCAGCACGATGACCCTTGCATCCCCGGCCTCATCCAGCGCCTCGCAAAGTTCGCGCCGCATCTGCGACGAAAGGGCGTTCATCACATCGGGTCGGTTCAGAGTGATCGTTGCCACACCGGCCTCGATACGCGAACGGATGCATGTCCAGGTCATTCCAGCCCCCTTTGTGGCCCGCCCTTTGCGGGGCGGACCTTGACGTTAAGGGAAAGCAAAAAGCAAGCGGAACGCTGCGTCAGTCTTTGCGCCCCCCGGCCCCGGCCATGCCATCCGGGCCCCCGCCGTCTTTCAGCAGTTCAGCCAGCCGCGCCTCTTCACCGGAACTCAGCGGCACCAGCGGCGCCAGCCCGGCGGCCACCTTGCGCCTGCGCACCAGCCAAAGACCCAGACCGGTCATCACGAACGCCGCCGGACCCGAAAGCCAGAGAACCAGATTCCAGCCCGAGACGCGCGGATCGAACAGCACAAACTCGCCATAGCGCGCCACGACGAAGTCAATCACCTCGTCATTGCTGTCGCCGGCAACCAGCCGCTCGCGGATGAGCAGGCGCAGGTCGCGGCTGATCGGCGCATTGGAATCGTCGATATTCTCGCTCTGGCAGACGGGACAGCGCATCTCGCGGCTGATCATCCGCGCCCGCGCTTCAAGGCCCGGATCCTGCAGGATCTCATCGGGCTGTACCGCGAGGGCCGGGCCGGGCAGCAGCAGGACCAGCGACAGAAGAAACGCCGCAACCCTCATTCCGCCGGCACTCCGCGCGCCGTGGTGGCCGCCGCCTTCGCGCCCCCCGCCGCCACCCGATAGCGCCGGTCGGTCAGGCTGACCAGCCCGCCAAAGGCCATCAGCAGACAGCCGGCCCAGAGCCAGTTGGCAAAGGGCTCGACATAGGCGCGCACCGCCCAGCCGCCGCCTTCCTGCGGGTCGCCGATCACCAGATAGATATCGCGCAGCCAGCCGTAATCAATGCCCGCCTCGGTTGTGGGCATCCCCTGCACAGGATAGGCGCGTTTCTCGGGGTAAAGCGCCACCACCCGCGCCCCGCCGCGCGACACCACCATTTCGGCCATGGTCGAGATGTAGTTCGGCCCGCGCACCTCGCGCACATCGGCAAGCTGCACGTCATAGGCGCCAAGGCGGAAGCTGCCGCCTTCCTGGACCACCTCGATCACCTCGACCTTCCAGGCCAGCATGGCCGAGATCGCGAAAATCGTGACGCCAAGCCCGCCATGGGCCAGCGCCTTGCCCCAATCCGCGCGGGGCAACCTGAGCAGGCGGCCAAAGCGGTCGACACCGCGCCCGGTCCGGTTCCACAAATCGGTCAGGGCACCGAACACCACCCAGGAGCCAAGCATCACCCCCAAAGGCCCAAGCGCCGAACGCCCGGTCTGCACCGCCCAAAGCAGCGCCAGCGCCGCCAGCACCAGCATCAGAAGCGGCACCCGCCGCCTGAAAGCCAGCGGCAGCCGCGACCAGAGGGTCGCAAGCACCGCGCCCGTTGCCACCAGCACGATCAGCGCGATTACACCCTGCCCGGCCAAAAGACCCAGCGACAGCACCCCAACCCCGCCCGCAGCCAGCGCGGCCGGCCCGAGTTGCGCCATCACCCGGCCGGGATCACCACGCTTCCAGGCAAGCATGGCGCCAACAGGCAGGATCACCGCCAGCGCCACGAAAAACGGCGTGAAGGCCGCGTTGAAGAAGGGCTCCCCCACCGACATCACCCGCTCCAGCGCCAGTTCGGCGAAAAGCGGCCACATCGTGCCGACGAAAACCACGAAAGCCGCCACCGCCAGCAGGACATTATTCGCAATCAATGCGCTTTCACGCGAAACGAGACCGAAGACGCCTTTCCCCTCCATCACCCCGGCACGGGCGGCAAACAGCATCAGCCCACCGCCGGTGAAAACGCCGAGAATCATCAGGATGAAGAGGCCGCGCTCGGGGTCGGAGGCGAAACTATGCACGCTGGTAATCACACCCGAGCGCACGATGAACGTACCGATCAGCGAAAAGCCGAAGGCGAGAATGGCGAGCAGGATCGTCCAGCTTTTCAGGCTCTCGCGTTTTTCGACCACGATGGCGGAATGCAAGAGCGCGGCGGCCAGCAGCCAGGGCATGAAACTGGCGTTCTCGACCGGGTCCCAGAACCAGAAACCGCCCCAGCCCAGCTCATAATAGGCCCACCAGGACCCAAGCCCGATGCCGATGGTCAGGAAGACCCAGGCGGCCAGCGTCCAGGGCCGGACCCACCGGGCCCAGGCCGCATCGACCCGCCCGCCGATCAGCGCCGCAATGGCAAAGCTGAAGGACATCGAAAGCCCGACATATCCCAGATAGAGAAACGGCGGATGGAAGGCGAGGCCGGGATCTTGCAGGAGCGGGTTCAGATCGCGCCCGTCCATCGGCGCCTCGGCCATCCTGAGAAACGGGTTCGATGTCAGGATCATAAAGGCCAGAAACGCCACGCCAATCGAGCCCTGCACCGCGATGACGCGCGCACGCAGCCGCTCGGGCAGGCCAGAGCCGAACCAGGCCGCCGAGGCGCCGAACAGCGCGAGGATCAGCGTCCATAAAAGCAGCGAGCCCTCATGGTTCCCCCAGGTGCCGGTGATCTTGTACAGCAAGGGTTTCAGGGAATGCGAATTCGACACCACCAGCGCCACAGAGAAATCCGAGGTGACGAAGGCATGGATCAATACTGCAAAGGCAAAGGCGAGCAGCCCGAATTGCACCACCGCCGCCGGCCCCGCCAGCGCCATCAGTAAATGATTACCCCGATGCGCGCCCCAAAGCGGCAGGATAGTTTGTATCAGCGCCACCATCAGCGCAAGGATAAGGGCAAAATGCCCCAGCTCGATCAACATCTGGCTCTCTCCCAATCTCATCTACCTTAACCCCGCGCGCGCGCCGCTCCAATGCCCTGCAACCACAATGCCCTGCGCTTATCGGTCGCGCCCCGGCTGGTTTGCCGCCCAAACCGGCGATAGGATGGCCGAAATCACGCCGGAGGAGCCATGACCCGCATCATTCTTATCGGAGCCCCGGTCGATTCGGGCCAGCGACGTCCTGGTTGCCTGATGGGGCCATCGGCCTATCGCGTGGCCGGGCTGGCACGCGAGATTGCGCTTGAAGACCATGAGATCGAGGATCGCGGCGATGTACGGCCCGAGCGGCTGGCGGATGTGCCCTGTGCCAATCCGGCGGTGGATCAGATGACCGAGACGGTCGGCTGGACCCTCTCGCTGAAAGCGGCGGTGCATCAGGCGCTGAGGGATGGCGGTTTTCCGGTGATCATGGGCGGCGATCATGCGCTGGCGCTTGGCACGGTGGCGGGGGCGGCCCTCTGGGCGCTGGAGCAAAAACGGCCGCTCTTCCTTTTATGGCTGGATGCGCATTCCGACTTCCACACGCCGCTGACCACGACCAGCGGCAATCTCCATGGCACGCCCCTGGCCTATATCAACGGGCGCGACGGGTTTGACGGTTTCCCGCCCTTCCCCGCGCCGGTGCCGGCTGAGCGGATCTGCATGTTCGGCATCCGCTCGGTCGATCCGGCGGAACAGGCGGCAATGCAGGAGCGCGACATCCAGATCAACGATATGCGGGTGATCGACGAGCACGGCATCGTAGCACCTTTGCGCGCGTTTCTCGACCGGGTGCGGGCGGCAAACGGGATGCTGCATGTCAGCCTGGATGTGGATTTCCTCGACCCCTCCATCGCGCCGGCGGTCGGCACCACGGTGCCCGGCGGCACCACCTTCCGCGAAGCGCATCTGGTGATGGAGCTTTTGCACGAATCCGCGCTGGTGACCTCGCTGGATCTGGTCGAGCTGAATCCCTTCCTTGATGACCGGGGCATGACCGCGCGGCTGATGGTGGACCTGGTGGGATCGCTGGTGGGGAAAAAGGTGTTCGACCGGCCGACGCGGCCCAGGTGACTGCCGCCCGAGGGGGCGCTGCCCCGTCCGCTGAAAGGGTTCTATCGGCTTGTTCCGTTCAGGAGCCGCCTGGACATGCGCAGGCGGTCATGGTTGGCTGATCAATGAATTCCAATTCAACCAATGCTTTCTGTCAGGCCGCAATGACGGAACAGGTGTCTGCGGGACCTGCTCAGCTCCCGCCCCCGCTCTCAACGGAGGTTTTCCTGCCTGGCCAGTTCGTCGAAACGGCCTCTGATGCGTTTCGTCATTCATGCCGATCTGGCGGCCCGCCAGGGCAGCAGGTTCTCTCTGGTGCCCCCCTGGAAGAAGCGCCCGCATCCTCTCTGCTGGCTGCTGGCTGCGGTCCAGGATCAGCTCCCGCCCCGCCAGTGACAAATTGAGACTGTGCTCATCCGGTATCAGGCCAGGCCTGCCTTCGCGGCGATGCCGAAGCCGCGTTTCTGCGAACGGGGCCCTCCCGGGTCCGGTATGCCCAGTGGTGGACCCATTCACGCCTGAGCGAGGGAGATGATCGGGCAGGCGCGCCACCAGGTCGCGCGAGCCTGCGGGGCTCGGGGAATGCGGGGTTCAGGGAGTGTTGGGCCGTGACAGGTGCCGCGACGGCTTATGGAATGCTCCGGATCCCGGGCGCGCAGCAACCAGCCCGGTCCATGCGGGTCGAACGGGTTGCCCCGATCCGAAACGCATCAGCCGGCTTTTTCCCGGCGCGGCCGCCAGCGGGTCCTGAGCCGGGCTTGCCGGCTGACATCCGCTGTCTGCCGGGCTTGCTTCAACCTGCCGATCACAAGCCGCGAAGAGATGTCGCCAGCCATGGAAACGCCACCTGCCCGTGTCACCATCACGAGGGGCTAGCCTTGTCTCACGGCCTGACAGGATCTCAGAGGTAATGTCGGTCACCCGGCCCCTGTCCGGTGCATCAACGTCGGGCTGCTGGCCGGGTCCTCGCCGGCTCCCCCGAACCGGTGGCGTTTACCGGCGCGATCTCTACCACAACCGGAGCTTGCCGCCAGGGTTGCCAGGGCCGCGTTTACAACCGGCCTGCGCCCTGATCCCCGCGAGATGTGCCAGCCGGGCGCCCCGGTTCGGGCGGATCTTTCGCTCTGGTCAATCAGGTCATCCCACTCTTTACGACAGCCGTAAGCCTTGTCGCTCCCGGCCCTGCCCTTGTGCAACAGCCCGGTCTGGTGCCTGTCTTCCAGGGTTCGCGCGCTCACCGGCGCCTGCAGCGCGGCACAGAACGCGCCCGGCCGAAGGCTCAGGCACCGACATATGTGATGCGAAACTGCCCCCGGATGCCGGGTGACAAACACCGTCGCCATTGGGTTTGAACCAGAGGCGCCTCACTGGCCCGCGCATTTGCATCTCTGGCGACATAAGCGCCGGCTCTTTTCACGGGGCGCGCCCCTTCCGACAGGGGCAACGGAATCCCACTTGCGATGAAAGGAAAACGCTTCGTATCCCCCCCGACCTTCCCACCGACCTTTCCCTCCAGACACCCCCGGGCATGGGAGCGGCGGCAGATCTAAGCGACCGGTTTTCCTGCCGGAGAGCATGACGAGGCGGAGCGTCATCTGTTCCCCGAAGCCACGCCTGCGAGGCTGGCGGCGGCGTTGCGCAACGCGGAGCGTGCTGGTTTCCGGATGGTGGGCGGCCTCCGATGGCCGGGCTCCGCCCTGCGCTCTGATGGCCTGGAGGCGGGATCGGTTTGGGGCAGAGGGCGCCGACCGGAGGGTGCCATGGCCGCATATTGCCGGAGGGGGTGATAAAGAAATGTGGGGGGGACGAGGGGCGCGGGTGGCTGTTCAGCCCTGTGGATCCTGAGGCGCGCATCCTCCGCGCCGTCCACGCCGGCTGGTCCGGGCAGGTGGTGAGTGAGCTGCCGGCGCGCCTTGATGCCGCAAGCGACAAGAAGACTGTGACCGGACGCACCCGCCAGAACCACAGGACGGCATTCAAGGCGAAAGGGGTGGTGGCTGCGATCAAGGGTGCGAAGATCATCATCGCGCTGGCTTCGGCATTCGTCTTCCATCCGAACCGGATCAGGCAGTGCGGGATCGGTTGCCAGAGGGCGCGACGGGGTGCTCGGCGGGGGTGCTCGGCGGGGCGCCGACGGCTGATCCGGAGCCGACCATTGATGTGAAGCCCCTGCGCGCGAAACCCGGCGAGCTGACGCGGGCGAACGATTCTTGTCCGGCGGGCCCGGCAAGGCCGGTCTGTTGCCGGGCGCAGGAAGAGGGTCGATCCCCTCGCCACGCTGCGCGTCAGCCGCCAGGCCATTGTGCCGGGGATCAGCCGGAGCGGCCTGTATCAAAAGCCCCGCCCGTATCGAATATCGACCTTCGGCTGATGCATCGGGTCGACAGGCCGCATATGGGGTTCCCGATAGCAGACAGCCGTATGCTGCGGGCGCTGCTGATGCAGGACGGGGTCGAAGCAGGGCGGTCGCGACGCGGATGGCGCGCCTTTGAATCGAAGCTCTCCGCCGCAGAGCAAACACCCTGAAACCGGCACCGGGCGACAAGATCCGGCTGTATCGGCTGAAGAAACTGGCTGTCATCCGGCCCGTTCCGGTCCGGGCAACGAAGATCATCTATAGTCCAATGGCGCGCGGGTTCATCCGCCTGGCTCCGCGCCACGGCCCCCGAACCAATAGCCAGGAATGGCTCGATGCCGGACTGGTTCCCCCGCCGCGTTCCGGCACAGCGCGTGTCGATCAGATTGGAAGCGGTTTTTTGCATCGAAGCGGAGGAGGGAGGCGCTGATGCACCATGGCAGGCCCGGGATAGTCAACACGGAGCCATGGCCGCGTCAGCGGTTCGGGCGGCCAGGCGAGGCCAGGGCAGCCCGTTCCCATCCATCGACCTCATTAAGATGCTCGCGGCCCGCGGGATCAGGATCGGCAGGGATGGCAGAGGCGATCACGTCTTTGTCGCGTGCCCGTAGCGGATTATCAGTTCGCGGGCCATCACTTACAAAAAACTCTGCCAGCATGCCTGTGTCAGCGTCCCTGCCCCCGCGCGGGAATTGGCGGCTCCCTCCCCTCGCCTGTTCTCACGAACCGATGGCGTTCACAGGCCCTGTCTGCAAAAGCCGTCGCCCGCATTCATCACTGGACAGGCGCCCCCCAACCATGCCCCCTTCAACCGGCCAGGGCCGACGCGGTCGCGGCGTAGCCGAGGCGGAAAACCACCCGGAAAACGCAGGGACCCTGTTCAGATCGCCCGGCCCCCTCTCGGAACTTCGTCCTGATCGTCGATATGGCCAGGTGTTAACACATCCCGGTTCAGCGGTCGGATAAAGCCTGGAAATGATGGTCTTCCGGACCTGTACCCCGGGGGCGGGCCAGAGCAGCGGTCGGAGCAGCAGCTGGCGTCGGTGGCCGCGCGGGGACTGACCGGACTGGCGAGGCCGCAGAGAAAAAAGCCGCAGAGAAAGAGACCCCAGACGAGGAGATACAGACAAAAATGTCGCAGCCGAGGTAAATCGCCCGGATATACCGTCTGCGCCCTGTCCTGTCGCGCCCGGAGGGCCGGCACAGCTTTCCTCTGCGTAAAACCCGCGCTAAGAGCAGGAAAATCATCGCCGGATGTCAGTGCGGGTATCGGTTCATGGGAGGGCCGTTACCGGGACGCGCCGTTTGCGGCGCCCGAGGCCCGATTCAGGGCCGGATGAAGGGCAAAATCCCGGCGATGGGTGGGAGTGAGAGAATGAATGCCTCTGTAGCCGCAGCCGCGGGCGGAAATGAAAACCGTAAGGCTGCGCTGTTGATGATCGGCGCCATGGCCGCTTTTGCGGTCGAGGATACCTTCCTGAAAGTCGCAGCGGTCGCCATGCCGCCGGGTCAGGTGCTGGTGATCAACGGGCTTGCCGGCGGCGGCATTTTCGCGCTTTTCGCGCTCAGACGCGGCGAGGCGGTCTTCAGCATGGAGGCGCTGCGGGGCCTTGCCCTGGTTCGGAACCTCTCCGAAGGGGTGGCGGCCTTTACCTATCTGCTGGCGCTGGCACTGGTGCCGATGGCGATGGCTTCGGCCCTTTTGCAGGCCTCGCCGCTGATGATCACCGCAGGTGCCGCGCTGTTTCTGGGCGAAACCGTCGGCTGGCGGCGCTGGATCTCGATCGTGACCGGCTTTGTCGGTGTGATGATCATTCTGCAGCCCTGGAAAACCGGGATCGACATTGCCGGCCTTGCCATGGTCGGCTGCGTCATCGCGCTGTCAGTCCGTGATCTGGTGACGCGCCGGCTGCCGCCGCATCTGGGCACAATGAGCCTTTCCTCCTGGGGCGTGCTGGCCTCGGTTCCGGCGGGCGCACTGTTGATGCTGGTGCGCGGTGAGGGGTTTCAGGCCCCTGCCCCCGATCAGGGTCTGGTGCTGGCCTGTGCGGTCCTGTTCGGGCTGATCGGCTATTATATGGTCGTCGAGTCGATGCGGATCGGCGAGGTCTCGGCGGTGGCACCGTTCCGTTACACGCGCCTGGTATTTGCCTTCCTGCTGGCGGTGGTGTTCCTGGAGGAACGCCTCAGCCTCAATGTGGTGATCGGCTCGGGTCTGGTGATCTTTTCCGGTCTATACATGTTCGGCCGGGCCAGAAAACGTAAAGCCACCCTTTCACAGGGCCCCGCCTCTCGCTAAACGGGTTTCGGGATCGGCCCGTCCCGCCCTGGACTGAAATCGCAACGTCTGACCCGGAGCTTCCGATGAGCACGATCATTGATATTCACGCCCGCGAAATTCTCGACAGCCGCGGCAATCCGACCGTCGAGGTCGATGTGGTGCTGGAAAGCGGCGCCATGGGCCGCGCGGCTGTGCCCTCGGGCGCCTCGACCGGCGCGCATGAGGCCAATGAGCGCCGCGATGGCGACAAATCCCGCTACATGGGCAAAGGCGTGCTGGAAGCGGTCGCCGCCGTGAATGGCGAGATTGCCGAAGAGCTTGTGGGCTATGATGCGACCGAACAGACCGGCATCGACCGCACCATGATCGAGATGGACGGCACGCCGAACAAATCGCGCCTTGGCGCCAATGCGATCCTTGGCGTGTCGCTGGCGGTGGCGAAGGCGGCGGCAGAATATACCACGCAGCCCTTGTACCGCTATATCGGCGGCACTTCGGCGCGGGTTCTGCCGGTCCCGATGATGAACATCATCAATGGCGGCGAACATGCCGACAATCCGATCGACATCCAGGAATTTATGATCATGCCGGTCGGCGCGGATGATATCCGGGACGCGGTGCGGATGGGGTCGGAAATCTTCCATACGCTGAAGAAAGAGCTGGCCGGTGCCGGCTACGCCACCAATGTCGGCGACGAAGGCGGCTTTGCACCGAACCTGTCCTCGTCCCGCGTGGCGCTGGATTTCATCCTGAAGGCCATTGAAAAGGCAGGTTATAAGCCGGGCGAGGATATCTATCTCGCGCTCGATTGTGCCTCGACCGAGTATTACAAAGGCGGCAAATACGAGATGAAAGGCGAAGGCCTGTCGCTGTCGTCAGCCGAGAATGCCGAATATCTCGCGAAGCTGGTCGCCGATTATCCGATCATCTCGATCGAGGACGGCATGGCCGAGGATGACTGGGAGGGCTGGAAGATCCTGACCGACCGCCTTGGCGCCACCACGCAACTGGTGGGCGACGATCTGTTCGTGACCAATCCGCGCCGGCTGGCAGACGGGATCAAGGCTGGTGTGGCAAATTCCATGCTTGTGAAAGTGAACCAGATCGGCACCCTGACCGAGACGCTGGAAGCGGTCGAAATGGCCCATCGCGCGCGCTATACCAATGTGATGTCGCACCGCTCGGGCGAGACCGAGGACAGCACCATCGCAGATCTGGCCGTGGCCACGAATTGCGGGCAGATCAAGACCGGCTCGCTGTCGCGTTCGGACCGGATGGCGAAATACAACCAGCTGATCCGTATCGAGGAAATGCTGGGCGAGACCGCCGAATATGCCGGCCGCTCGATCCTGAAGGTCTGAGGCCGGCCAGAGGCCCGGATTTTTCCAAAAATCCGGGCAAATTTCTTGCAAGAAATTTGCGGGCGCCTGGTGGCGCCCGTTTTTCTGCAAGATCAGGCGTTCAGTGCCTTTGCGAGACGGAAGAGCCTGACGCGTTTCAGCAAAGGTTTCAGTACAACCGGCTGTCCGGACAGGGATTCGGCCTTTGACCTGACCTCTTCGACAATTGCCGCCATTTTTGTGGGCGCGCGGGATTGCAGTTCCCACAGGAACCCGTCCGGGTCGCGGCGGGAAATGCCTTCTGCCGCCAGCACATGGCCGGGAAAATCGCTTGCATTGAAGGTGACGATGGCATCGGCATGGCCGGCTATCGCCGTGGCCAGCACATGCAGATCGCCGCTATCCGGCAGCACCAGCCTCGCCTCGATGGCCGGCTGCGCCGCCACGCGGCCACGCGGGAAGGCCGTGCGGAACAGCGCAGCCTCGCCCTCGGCCACCACCTGCGCCCCGGGGCCGAGCTTGGCCGAGGAATGCGTCCATTCTCCGAGGATACGATCGGACCAGACCGGCTCATAAAGCCCCGCCTCGCCCGCGCCCTGAAGGATCTCACGCAGAACGGTCGGGAACAGCACACAGGCGTCAAGAACCGCCTTCACCTCAGCCGTCCAGCCGGAAGGCGAGCGCCTTGAGATAACCGGATTCCGCAAGCTGTGGCAGCATCGGGTGATCGGGGCCGGCAAAGCCGGTATAAATCAGCTGCCCACGCCGCCCGCCCCGCCCGATCCCCCGCGCCGATGCATTGCGGAAAGCCGAAATATCCGCCGCATGGGAGCAGGAGCAGAGCACCAGATACCCGCCCGGCGCAACCAGGAGCGCCGCGAGCCTCGCCACCCGCTCATAGGCGCGAAGCCCCGCCTCAAGCGCCGGTTTCGCGGGCGCGAAGGCCGGCGGGTCACAAATCACCAGATCGAACTGCGCGCCTTCGACCCCGAGCGCTTCAAGCACCTGGAAAGCATCGCCCTGCCGCGTCGCGAACCGATCCCCGAAACCCGACGCCTTTGCGCCGTCCGTGGCCAGGGCCAGAGCCGGGGCCGATCCATCCACCGCCAGCGCGCTTTCCGCGCCCCCTGCCAGCGCCGCCAGTGCAAAGCCGCCGACATGGCTGAACATATCCAGCACCCTGGCCCCGCGCGCCAGCCGGGCCGCGAAAGCATGATTCTCGCGCTGATCATAGAAGAGCCCGGTCTTCTGACCGCCGGTCAGATCGGCCAGATAGGTCGCGCCATTCATCGGCACCGGGATCGGCGCGGCGGGCGTCTCGCCCAGAACGGTCACGATCTCTTCGGCCAGCCCCTCAAGCCCCCGCGCCCGGCCCGCGCCGTTCTTGATCACGGCGGTCACGCCGGTTACCTGCACGAGTGCCGCGACCAGATCGGCCAGATGCGCTTCGGCCCAGGCGGCATTCGGCTGCACCACCGCCACATCGCCAAAACGGTCGATCACCACACCCGGGAGGCCATCGGCCTCGGCATGGACCAGACGGTAAAAGGGCTCGGGGTAAAGCCGGGCCCGCATTGCCAGCGCACGGTTCAGACGCGCGGCAAACCAGTCCTGGCCGATCTCCGCCTCCGGATCGCGGTCAAGCATCCTTGCCACGATTTTCGAGGCCGGGTTCACCGTCACCAGCCCCAGCGGGCGGCGCTCGGCATCTTCCAGCACCGCAAGCGCGCCCGGGGCCAGCGCCGACGTCCGGCGGTCAAGCACCAGTTCATCGGCATAGACCCAGGGGAAGCCGTGACGGATCGCCCGCGCCTCGGCTTTCGGCCTCAGTCGGACAATGGGATAGCGGGCGGCAGCGGAGGGGGTATCTGTCTCTGTCATGCCTTCCTCTTAATCAACCTGCCCGCTTTGCGAAAGTGGCGCGCCCGCGCATGTCGAAAATTCGGAGCGAGCCTGACCGTCATACTGGACCCGACCAGAGGGTCCGCTATTCTGAGGTCACCATTCCACAGCCCGCACCGCCGCCAAAGCGCAAGCCTCTTGCGAAAGCTGCGGAAAACCGCTACTGTTAGCGCTAACAAATTCAGCCATGCACGATCCGCGCCAGGAAAGCCCCTGCCCGGACCGATATCTGCCCCAGCTTCCCCTTTGCCGCAGCGCCGATGCCGCGAACCGGGGATCCGCCCAGCCAGGACCGCAAAGCCAGGACCGTGAGAGCACCATGACATCGAGGCCAGATCTTCACCCGACCATCGCCCGCGTGACCGACCGGATCCGGACAAGATCCGCCGCAAACCGTTCGGCCTATCTGGCGCGCATGGCCGCGACCGTGGCCAAAGGCCCGGTGCGCGCGCATCTGAGCTGCTCCAACCAGGCCCATGCCTATGCGGCGATGGGCGAGGACAAAGCCGATCTCGCGCTTGGCCGCGCCCCGAATATCGGGGTGATCACCGCCTATAACGACATGCTCTCGGCGCATCAGCCCTATGAGGATTACCCGAAAACCATCCGCGAGACGGCTCGGCGCCTCGGCGCGACCGCCCAGGTTGCCGGCGGTGTGCCCGCGATGTGCGACGGCGTCACCCAGGGACAGCCGGGGATGGAGCTGTCCTTGTTCTCGCGCGATGTGATCGCGCTGGCAGCGGGGGTCTCCCTCTCGCATGACTGCTACGATTCCGCGCTCTGGCTGGGGGTTTGCGACAAGATCGTACCGGGGCTGATCATGGCGGCGGCGACATTTGGCCATATCCCCTCGGTCTTCATCCCTGCCGGGCCGATGACCAGCGGCATAGGAAATGATCAGAAAGCAAAGGTCCGCGCCGCCTTCGCCGAGGGTAAGGCCACACGCGAAGAGCTGATGGCGGCCGAGATGGCCTCTTACCACGGACCCGGCACCTGCACCTTTTACGGCACCGCCAATACCAACCAGATGCTGATGGAGGTGATGGGCCTCCACCTGCCCGGCGCCACCTTCGTCAACCCCGGCACCCCCCTGCGTGAGGCACTGACTGAGGCGGCCGTGGCGCGGGCCGCCTCGATCACCGCTTTGGGCAATGATTTCCGCCCGGTGGGCGAGATCCTTGACGAGCGGGCCTATGTGAACGGGATTGTCGGGCTGATGGCGACCGGGGGCTCGACCAATCTGATCCTGCATCTTCCGGCAATGGCCAGGGCCTCGGGCGTGCTGCTGGATCTGGAAGATTTCGACGATCTCTCGGGCGTGGTGCCGCTGATGGCCCGCGTCTACCCGAACGGGCTCGCCGATGTGAACCATTTCCACGCGGCGGGGGGGCTGCAGTTTATGATCCGTGACCTGCTGGGCGCAGGGCTCTTGCATGAGGATGTGAAGACTGTCGCGGGCGACGGGCTCACGCATTACACGAAAGAGCCCGAACTGCACGAAGGCGTGTTCCGCTACCGTGAAGGGCCGGCGGTTACGCTGAACGACAAGATCCTGCGGCCGGCGGCGGAGCCCTTCGCGGTGACCGGCGGGCTGAAGCAGCTCTCGGGCAATCTGGGGCGGGCAGTGATCAAGATTTCCGCCGTCGCACCCGAACGGCATGTGATCGAGGCGCCGGCGCGGGTGTTCCATGACCAGGACACTGTCAAAGCGGCCTTCAAGCGCGGAGAGTTCACCAGCGACATGATCGTGGTGCTGCGCTTTCAGGGGCCGCAGGCGAATGGGATGCCAGAGCTGCACTCGCTGACCCCGGTGCTGACGGTCTTGCAGGATCGCGGGCTGAAAGTGGCGCTGGTGACCGATGGACGCATGTCCGGTGCCAGCGGCAAGGTTCCGGCGGCCATCCATGTCTCGCCCGAAGCCGCCTGTGGCGGTCCGCTGGCGCGGCTGCGCGATGGCGATCTGTTGCGGCTCGACGCTGTCGGCGGCGCGTTGACCTGCCTTGAGCCCGATTTTGAAACCCGCCCGCCGGTCACTGCCGATCTGGCCGCCAATGGCCATGGCACCGGGCGCGAGCTATTCGAGATGTTCCGCCGCTCGGTGGGCAATGCTGAACATGGGGCTGCCGTAGTGGTATGATCTGTCCGCTTTCCCTCCTGGCTGCTGCCGGTTGCCTCCGGCGGGAGTATTTCAGTCAAGAGGAAGAGGATTGGTTTTCCTCTTGATGCAAATACTCAAATCCAAACGCTGCCGCTGGCAGAAACCTGTCCGAGGATAAAATATGACCCCCGCAGAACAATCCATCGCCGCAGAACAGATCTGTCGCCTGGCGCCGGTGGTGCCGGTGCTGATCGTCGAGGATGTGGCAACGGCGGTGCCGCTGGCAAAAGCGCTGGTCGCAGGCGGGCTGCCGGCGCTGGAGGTGACATTGCGCACCAAAGCCGCACTGGAGGTGATCCGCGCCATGGCAGAAGTCGAGGGCGGCGTGGTCGGCGCCGGCACGCTTCTGACCCGCGCCGATGTGAAGGCGGCGAAAGCGGCGGGGGCGCAGTTCGGGGTGTCGCCCGGCGCCACCCAGGGCCTGATCGAGGCCTGCGAGGATGAGGGGCTGGCGCTGCTCCCCGGAGCGTCTTCGGCCTCGGAAGCAATGGCACTCCTGGAACGCGGCTATACGATGCAGAAATTCTTTCCGGCCGAACAGGCAGGTGGCGCCGCATTCCTGAAGGCGCTGTCATCGCCGCTGCCGCAGGTGCGCTTTTGCCCGACCGGCGGCATCAGCCTGAAAAATGCCGGCGATTATCTGAGCCTGCCCAACGTTCTTTGTGTCGGCGGCAGCTGGGTCGCACCGAAAGACGCCATTGCCGCCGGTAACTGGGCCGAGGTCACTCGCCTCGCCGCCGGTGCGGCTGCCCTGCCCCGCAGCTGACTCCCCGCGGCTGAGGGCCCGGACCAGAAAGTCAGATCGCGCGGCCTAGACGTCCGCCCCGGCGCTTCGGCTCGGGGGCGGGCATCAGGCCGGCGGTCAGCACGTCGTTCATCGGATGATCCGGCGCCGTACCGCTATATTCCGCTATCAGCGCGCGCAGCGCATCGGGGATCTTGCGGTTATCCGCGATGCTCAGCGCCCAGTCCATAAAGATCGAGCGGCATTCGGCGAGGCTGATCCCCTCGATCCGGTAGCTTTCCCTGACCAGCCCTTTCGGATCCGCCTCTTCCAACCGCACAGCCAGCCTCCCCATCGCTTTACCCGTTCTGTTTCGCAGCAAATTGCCGCGCGCAGATGCCGGCTGCAAGCGCCACCACCGACCGAAGCTGTGCCAGAAGCGTCTCCATGTCGCTTTCCCCGGTCTCGCGCAAAAGAAATGCGCGACCGCCCTCGCCGATTGCCTCCGGATCAAGCGGCCCCTCGCTTAAGAGCCGCGCCGCGCAATGGAGCGACCACAGGAAGCGCCAGGCCTTTGCCAGCGCCTCCTGATCCGCCTTGTCCAGCACCTGTTTCGCGCCGGCAATCTGGCGTTCGACCGGGCGGGCGGGATTGGCGGTGATCAGCGCCGCCATCTCGGCCAGGAGCTCAATATCCATCAGGCGGCCGGGGCCATTCTTGGTCTCCCATTCCCCGCGCGCCGGCTTTGCCTCCTGCAGCCTGAGCCGCATCGAGGCCACATCGGCGCTCACCGTCTCGCCCGCCCCCTTCAGCGCGATCACCGCGCGGCGCGCCTCTTCGACCGCAACCGCGAGGCCGGGATCTCCCGCCAGCACCCGCGCCCGCGTGAGTGCCAGATGTTCCCAGGTCCAGGCCTCGGTCATCTGATAGTCGCGCCAGCTGGTCAGCGAGGTCGCGACCGGCCCCTGCCGCCCTGAAGGGCGCAGGCGGACATCGACCTCGTAAAGCCTGCCACCCGCCGTCTGCGCCGAAAGCGCCGTCACCATCGCCTGGGTCAGGCGCGCGTAATAGGTGCGCACCGGCAAGGGGCGGCGGCCTTCGGATTGCTCGGAATCCCCGGCGTCATAGATCAGAATCAGATCGAGATCGGAACAGGCATTAAGCCGCCCTGCCCCGAGGCTCCCCATCCCAAGAAGCACCGCACCCCGCCCCGGCGCGGGGCCATGCTTTGCCGCAAATTCCGCCAGCACCACCGGCCAGAGCGCCGCCACCATCGCCTCGGCGAGGTCGGAATATTGCTTGCCGGCCTCGAAACTGTCGATCAGCCCGCGCAGGTGATGCACGCCGGTGCGGAAATGCCATTCCTTCATCCAGCGCCTGGCCTCATCAAGCCGGCGCTCATAATCCGCGAGATCGCCCAGCCGCTGCGCCAGTGCTGCCGTCAGCCCGCGCGCGCCGGGCCAGGGCGCGAAGAACGAGCCGCCGATCACCGCATCCAGCACGGCTGCATTGCGCGACAGATAGCGCGCAAGTTCCGGCGCGGTGCCGGCAATGTCGATGATCAGATCGACCAGTTGCGGATTGGCCTCGAACAGGGAAAACACCTGCACGCCCGAGGGCAGCCCGGCCAGAAACCCGTCCAGCGCCACCAGCGCCTCATCCGGGCTGGCCGCCGCTGCCAGCGATTTCAGGAATTGCGGACGGAGCCGCCGGAAGATCGTCTGCGCCCGGTCCGAGCGCAGGCAGGGGTAATGTTTCCAGCCATCGACGATCGAGCGCGCATGATCCGACAGTGCCGGCCCCTCTTCGACCGGGTCCTCGGGGGCGAAGAAGCCTTCGGTCAGCTCATCGGTGCGTTTCAGGCGGGTGATCAACCCGTCGCGGAAACCCGCCTCGCCCTCGCCCATGAACGCCGCGATGCGCGCCACGCCTTCGGCAGTCGGCGGCATGGTCTGGGTCTGGGCATCGCCGACCATTTGCAGCCGGTGCTCCAGTTCGCGATGCGCGCGGTAAAGCGTGGTCAGTTCCTGCGCGACCTCGCCCGGGATCCAGCCCTTGGCCGCCAGCGCCGCGAGGCCGCCCTCGGTGGTGGAATCGCGCAGATCCGGGTCGCGGCCGCCGGCGATCAGCTGGCGGGTCTGGGTGAAGAACTCAATCTCGCGGATACCGCCGAGGCCCAGCTTGATATTGTGGTTCTCAACCGTCAGCGGCCCGTTCAGCCCGCGATGTTCGCGGATCCTCAGCCGCATGTCATGCGCGTCCTGAATCGCCGCGTAATCGAGATGCTTGCGCCAGACAAAAGGCGTCAGCGAGGCCAGAAAGCGGTTCCCGGCCTCGATATCGCCACCACAGGGCCGCGCCTTGATATAGGCCGCGCGTTCCCAGGTGCGGCCCTCGGCCTCGTAATAATTATAGGCGGCCCCCATCGAAAGGCAGACCGGCATCACGCTGGCATCCGGGCGCAGCCGCAGATCGGTGCGGAAGACATAGCCCTCATCGGTGACATCCGAGAGGATCGCGGTCATCTTCTTCGTCACGCGGATGAAACTGGCGCGGGCCTCGGCCCAATCCTCGCCATAGCGCTCCTGGTCGAACAGGCAGATCAGGTCGATATCAGAGGAGTAGTTCAGCTCGCCCGCGCCCATCTTGCCCATGGCCAGCACGGTCATGCCGCCGGCGGTCCCGGCATCCTGCGGCGTGGCACCGGGGAGTTTGCCGCGCCGGATCTCTTCGGCCACCAGCCATTTGACGCTGAGATCGACCGCGAGATCCGCGAGCGCGGTCAGCGCTCCCGTCACCTCATTGAGCTGCCACACACCGCCCAGGTCGCACAGCCCCGCCAGCAGCGCGGCCCGGCGCTTGGCCTGGCGCAGCGCGGCCCCCAGAGTATCAAGCCCCGCCTCGCGCGGCTCTGCCAGCAGCGAGGCCAGCGCCGCCTCGGGGGCGCCCGAAAGCGCCTGACGGATCCACTCCGCCTCCCGGGACAAAAGGCCGGTGAGATAGGGCGAGCACCCCGCCGCGCCGCCGATCAGCGCCGCGACACCGGGGCCAAGATCGGCAAATTCCGCCCGGGCTTCGGCCCCGGCGGCAGGATCAAAGGCGATGGGCTGGCGGGTGATGCGGGCGGCGAATGCAAGATCGGACATGGGCGCAAAATGCGGCGCGGCGTCGGGGGGGTCAATTCCCTGTGACAGCCGGGCGGCGCCCTGAACACCGTTTTCCCGGTTTCACCGGGGGCTTTGCGGCTTTTGCCCAGGCGGAAACCCGCTGAACCCGAATCCGTCTGCGCCCGGGCATGTAAATATCATTCACATATCCACTTGAAACAGCGCCCGCCCCACCGCACATTGCGTCATGTAAACGGTATTTACATAGCAACAGGGAGTGATCTCGAGATGAACAGCACAGCTGGTTCCCGCACAGGCAGCATGGCCTTTCGCGGATTTACCGACCGGCTTCGTCAGGCTGACGCCTGGCTTGACGCCCGTGGGAAATGGGCCTGGATTGCCGCCATGGTGGCGGGATTCGTGATTTTCTTTCCGCTCGGCCTCGCTTTGCTGGCCTGGATGATATGGGGAAAACAGATGTTTGGTTTCGCTTGCAGCAATCGCGGCCATGAGCGCGGCGCCCGCCACGATTTTGGCCGTCACGGCGGCCATCACAGAGGCTTTCGCGCCACCGGCAATACCGCCTTCGACAGCTATCGCAACGAGACGCTCCGTCGGCTGGAAGAGGAACAGGGCGCCTTCGAATCCTTCCTTCAGCGGCTGCGCGATGCGCGCGACAAGCAGGAATTCGACCGGTTCATGGACGAGCGCGCCCGGGTTGTAACCGAGCCCACCGCGGCCACCGAAACCGCAACCGGCACCGAGCCCGGCGACCAGTCGCGGCGCGGCGAATACTGACCCGCATTTCGCCGGGGCGGGACGAGTGCCGCCCCGGCACCCCGCCCCCAGGCTTCTGGCCTCGGGTCTCTGGCCCCAGGCCCCCGCCCCCAGATCTCTGGCCCCGGCCATTTGGATAAACTTGCGGAAATATCAGCGCCCCGGTCCGCAGCCGGGGCGCATTTTTGTGACATTTGCGCAGTTGTCGGATGGATTTGCCCTTGCTAGGGTCTTTCCTGACCGATGCCAGCCCCGCCTGACCAATGCCGGCCCTGTCTGGCCGCAAAAGCCGACGGGCAGCCATGCGCCAAACAGCCGAGACCGAAAAAACCGAGACAGAGTTCCGCCGACCGAAAAGCCCTTCCGACAGTCCCGATGCGCCACACCCTTCCCATCGCCCCGCAATTCTATGTGACCGCGCCCCAGCCCTGCCCCTATCTGGACGGGCGGATGGAGCGTAAGCTCTTCACGGCCTTGCAGGGTGAACATGCGCAAAGGCTGAATGACGCGCTGTCGAAACAGGGATTTCGCCGCAGCCAGAATGTGCTGTACCGGCCCTCCTGCGCGGAATGTTCGGCCTGCCTCTCGGCGCGGATCCGGGTTGCGGATTTCACGCCGTCGCGCACGCAGAAACGGATCCTGAAAAAGAACGAGGACCTGACCCGCAGCGCGACCAGCCCCTGGGCAACCGAAGACCAGTTCCAGCTGTTCCGCCGCTATCTCGATACCCGTCACGCCGATGGCGGTATGGCGGATATGGATATTTTCGAATTCGCCGCGATGATCGAGGAGACCCCCATCCGTTCGCGCGTGATCGAATATACCCGCCCCGGCGATGACCTCACCGGTGACAGACCGGATCGAGAAGGCCGGCTGACCGCCGTTTGCCTGACCGATGTCTTCGATGACGGTCTCTCGATGGTCTATTCTTTCTATGACCCCGATATGACCGCCCGCTCGCTGGGCAGTTATATCATCCTCGACCATGTCGAGATCGCCCGCGAGGCGGGTTTGCCCTATGTCTATCTCGGCTATTGGGTGCCGGGCAGCCGCAAGATGGGCTATAAAGCCGGTTATGACGCGCTGGAGATCTTCAAGGGCGGAGAATGGGTGCCGCTGGGAAACCCGGCGGATCACCGGGCCGAGCTGCATCCGCTCTCGGTCGATCCGATCGCCGAACAGGTGGCAAAGATCAGCCTGCCGGAAGCGCGGGGCTCCTGATCCGATCTTGCTCCTGCCGCCAGCGCAGGATGCCTCCGGCGGGAGTATTTCTGTCAGGGGAACAGCGTGCCGCGTTCTGAAACAGAACCGCCGGCGATCTGGCAAATGACAGGTATTTCCTCTTGACGAAAATACTCCCGCCGGAGGCATCCGACGCCCGGAACCCGCGCTGCGGCCTCAGATTCGCAGCCGGGAATCCGGATAATTGCGAGAACCCACCACCCATTGAAAGAAAATTACGATTTTCATGCCATTCCGGACAGATTCCGTGCCGATTTACGGTTGACGCTCCTTCACCGCTTGCCTAGTTTCCCGCCAGATCGCGCGGAGCCAGGGTTTCGCGCAGCAGGAGACGCAGATGGACAAGCTTCTTGTAGTCATTGGGGACAGGCGCATGGGCCGGTAACGGTTGCCATAATGGTCTCCCATGCGCCCCCGGATCGACCCTCGGGGGCTTTTTGATTTTTGAATGGCCGGTAATGGTCCGGCGAGAGGAAGACGGTGAAGCGATGACGGCAAAGGTGATGACCGGCGCGAAGATGGTGGTGCAGGCGCTGAAGGATCAGGGCGTCGAGGTGGTGTTCGGCTATCCGGGCGGCGCGGTGCTTCCGATCTATGACGAGATCTTCCAGCAAAACGACATCCGCCACATCCTTGTCCGTCACGAACAGGGCGCGGTCCATATGGCCGAGGGCTATGCGCGCTCGACCGGGAAGGTGGGCGTGGCGCTGGTGACATCCGGCCCGGGCGCGACCAATGCGGTGACGGGCCTGACCGATGCGCTGATGGATTCGATCCCGATCATCGTGCTTTCGGGACAGGTGCCGACCTTTATGATCGGGACCGATGGCTTCCAGGAGGCCGATACCGTCGGCATCACCCGGCCCTGCACCAAGATGAACTGGCTGGTGAAAGAGACCGAAAAGCTCTCGGACACCATTCACCAGGCGTTTCATGTCGCGAAATCCGGCCGCCCCGGCCCGGTGCTCGTGGACATCCCCAAGGATGTGCAGTTTGCCACCGGCCCCTATACCGCGCCTGAAAAGGCCAGGGGCTCGCATTACCAGCCGCGGGTGAAGGGGGATACCGAGGCCATCACCCGGATGGTGGAACTCATGGAAACCGCCGAGCGGCCCTTGTTCTACACCGGCGGCGGCGTGATCAATTCCGGCAAGGGCGCCAGCCAGTTGCTGCGTGAGTTTGTCGAGGCCACCGGCTTCCCGATCACCTCGACCCTGATGGGGCTGGGCGCCTACCCGGCCAGTGGCAAGGCCTGGCTCGGGATGCTGGGGATGCATGGTCTTTATGAGGCCAATCTGGCGATGCATGGCTGCGATCTGATGATCAATGTCGGTGCCCGTTTCGATGACCGGATCACCGGCCGTGTCGCCGATTTCTCGCCGAAATCGAAGAAGGTGCATATTGATATTGACCCCTCCTCGATCAACAAGGTGATCCGGGTCGATGTGCCGATCCTGGGTGATGTCGGCCATATTCTGGAAGATGCGCTGAAGATCTGGAAGGCGCGCGGGCGCAAGGTCAATAAGGACGGCCTCGCGAAGTGGTGGAAACAGATCAATGAATGGCGGGCGGTGAACTGCCTCTCTTACACGCCGTCGGAAAAGACCATCAAACCGCAATATGCCTTGCAGCGTCTCGAAGCGCTGACCAAAGGCATGGATCGCTATATCACCACCGAGGTCGGCCAGCACCAGATGTGGGCGGCGCAGTTCCTTGGATTTGAAGAGCCGAACCGCTGGATGACCTCTGGCGGCCTTGGAACGATGGGATATGGCATCCCGGCCAGTATCGGTGTGCAGGTGGCCCATCCCGAAGCGCTGGTGATCAACGTTGCCGGTGAGGCCTCCTGGCTGATGAACATGCAGGAGATGGGGACGGCGATGCAGTTCCGCGCGCCTGTCAAGCAGTTCATTATGAACAATGAACGGCTTGGCATGGTGCGCCAGTGGCAGGAGCTGCTGCATGGCGAACGCTATTCGCACAGCTGGTCCGAAAGCCTGCCCGATTTCGTGAAACTGGCCGAGGCCTTTGGCTGCAAGGGTCTGAAGGTCTCGGATCCCGGGGATCTCGATGATGCGATCATGGAGATGATCCGCTATGACGGGCCGGTGATCTTTGATTGCCTGATCGAGAAGCATGAGAACTGCTTCCCGATGATCCCGAGCGGAAAGCCGCATAATGAGATGCTGCTTTCGGCCGATGCGGATGCGTTCAAATCGGGCGCTGTTTTGGTGTGACACCGTGCCGGGGGCCCTGCCCCCGGACCCCCGGGATATTTAGAGACAGATGAAAGGGCAGCCAATGTCTGCGCTTAAGATCAAAAAGGGCTCGACGAGCCATTCCGCCTATGACCTTCGTGACCATCATTCCGAGGTGGAGGCCAGCCATACGCTGGCGGTGATCGTCGAGAACGAGCCTGGTGTGCTGGCGCGCGTCATTGGGCTGTTTTCCGGTCGCGGCTATAATATCGACAGCCTGACTGTGGCCGAGGTCGATCATACCGGCCACCGTTCCAGAATCACTGTGGTAACGCGCGGGACACCGGCGGTGATCGACCAGATCGAGGCGCAGCTCTCGCGCATGGTGCCGGTTCATGCCGTGCATGACCTGACCGCCGAAGGACCGAGCGTGCAACGCGAACTCGCGCTGTTCAAAGTCGTCGGCAAGGGCGATCAGCGGATCGAGGCATTGCGGCTGTGCGAGATCTTCCGCGCCAAAGTGGTCGATACCAGCCTTGAGAGCTTCATTTTTGAACTCACCGGCACCCCCGACAAGATCGACGCTTTCGCTGATCTGATGCGCCCACTAGGACTGAAGGAAATCGCCCGCACCGGCGTCGCAGCCCTGTCGCGCGGCTTCTGACCCTGGCTGCTGCGGCTCGGCCCGGCGGCCATACAAAGCAACCGCGGGCCTGCGCAGCAGGCCCGCCCCCGCCCGCGCCTTTTGGACCGGAGCCGCAACGCGGCTATGGGCCAAAAGCGCGGGCTTCCTCCCCGGTCTTGCGCATGATCCCCGTTGACCTGAGGCGCCGGCACTGGCAAGGCGTGCCCCATGCTGCGCATCTCTGACATCACCTATTCCGTCGAAGGCCGCCCCCTCTTTGAGGGCGCTTCCGCCACCATTCCCACCGGCCATAAGGTCGGCCTTGTCGGCAGGAACGGCGCCGGCAAGACCACCCTCTTCCGCCTGATCAGGGGGCAGCTCGCTCTGGAGGGCGGCGAGATCAGCCTGCCCAGCCGCGCCAAAATCGGCGGCGTCGCGCAAGAGGTTCCCTCCTCGGAAACCTCGCTTCTCGATACCGTGCTGGAGGCCGATACCGAACGCGCCAGCCTGATCGCGGAATCCGAGACCGCCACCGACCCGGCCCGCATCGCCGAAATCCAGTCGCGGCTCAGCGATATCGACGCCTGGTCTGCCGAAGGGCGCGCCTCGTCGATCCTGAAAGGCCTCGGCTTTGATGCAGATCAGCAGCTTATGCCCTGCTCGGCCTTTTCGGGCGGCTGGCGGATGCGCGTGGCCCTCGCGGGCGTCCTCTTTGCACAGCCCGACCTTTTGCTCCTCGACGAGCCGACCAACTATCTCGACCTCGAAGGCGCGCTCTGGCTGGAGGCTTACCTTCAGAAATACCCTCATACCGTCATCATCATCTCGCATGACCGAGGCCTTCTCAACCGCGCGGTCCAGGGCATCCTGCATCTCGACAACCGGAAACTGACCTACTGGCAGGGTGGCTATGACCAGTTCGCCCGCCAGATGGCAGAGCGCCGCGCCCTACAGGCCGCCGAGGCCAAGAAGCAGGAAGCCCGCCGCGCCCATCTGCAAAGCTTCGTCGACCGCTTCAAGGCCAAGGCGTCGAAAGCCACCCAGGCGCAAAGCCGCGTCAAGATGCTGGAAAAGATGACCACCATCACCGCGCCGGAAGATGCGGCGCGGGTCGTCTTCACCTTCCCCGAGCCGGAAGAACTCTCGCCGCCGATCCTGACACTCGACGGTGCTTCCGTCGGCTATGACGGGCCGCCGGTCCTGAAACGCCTGTCGCTGCGGATCGACCAGGATGACCGCATCGCGCTCCTTGGCCGCAATGGCGAAGGCAAATCGACGCTATCCAAACTGCTTGCCGGCAAGCTGAAAGAGGCAGGCGGCACCGTCACGCGATCCTCGAAACTCAGGATCGGCTATTTCGCGCAACACCAGGTCGATGAGCTTTATATCGACGAGACGCCGCTGCAGCATATCCAGCGCCTGCGCCCGTCCGAGCATCAGGCGAAGCTGCGCGCCCGTCTCGCCGGTTTCGGCCTTGGCGCCGATCAGGCGGAAACGGCAGTAGGGCGGCTTTCGGGCGGGCAAAAGGCGCGGCTTTCGCTGCTGCTGGCGACCATTGATGCGCCGCATATGCTGATCCTCGACGAGCCGACCAACCATCTCGACATCGAAAGCCGCGAGGCGCTGGTCGAGGCGCTGACCGAATATTCCGGCGCGGTGATCCTTGTCAGCCATGACATGCACCTGCTTTCCCTCGTGGCCGACCGGCTCTGGCTGGTCAAAGGCGGCGCGGTCGAGCCCTATAATGGCGATCTTGAGGATTACCGCCGGCTGCTTCTGACCCCGGACGAGGCGACCAGACCCGCCAAAGCGGCACCGGTGGTAAAAAAGGCCAGCCGTGAAGAGGTGCTTGCGCTCAAAGCCGAGCTGAGGAAATGCGAAGAGCGGGTCGCAAAGATCGAGGACATGCGCGCAAAACTCGCGGTCAAACTCGCCGATCCGGCGCTTTATGAGGATGACCGCAAGGGCGACCTCGGCGTCTGGAACCGCAAATATGCCGAAGTGATGGAGGCGCTGGACCGCGCCGAATCTCTCTGGATCAACGCCCAGGAGGCGCTGGAGAAAACCAATCCATAAGCGGCGCAGGGATGAACCCGGGCTGTTCATCCCTGCACAGTCAACCCGGCTTGAAATTCTCCCTGTGCAGGAGTTGATAGGTGTCAACGAAAACGCCGCGCTGCGGCATCCAGATAGGCACCTGAAAATGTCGAAGACCATCGAAGCCCTGACCAAGCGCCGCACCCAATACGCCCTTGGCCGCAATGTCTCGCTGCCGAAAGACCAGATCGAGACACTGATCAAACAGGCGATCCGCCTCGCGCCCTCGTCGTTCAACTCGCAAAGCTCGCGCGCGGTGATCCTGTTCGGCGCGGAAAGCGATAAAGTCTGGTCGCTGATCGACGCGGAACTGCGCAAGATCGTTCCGGCTGACGCCTTCGCCCCCACCGAGGCCAAGCTGAAAAGCTTTGCCGCCGGTGTCGGCACCGTTCTCTTCTACGAAGACCAGGACACGATCAAAGGCCTGCAAGAGAATTTCCCGCTTTATGCCGACGCTTTCCCGGGCTTCTCGATGCATTCGGCCGGTATGGCGCAACTCGCAGTCTGGACCGCGCTTGCCGAAGAAGGCATCGGCGCCAGCCTGCAACATTACTCCCCCATCGCCGATGCGGCCCTCGCTTCGGCCTTCAGCCTGCCGGCCAGCTGGAAACTTCAGGCGCAAATGCCCTTCGGCTCGAATGAGGCGCCCTTCCTCGACAAGGCTTTCATCGAAGACGAAGGCCGTTTCGTGACGCTGGGCAAATAAGCCCCCCATATCCGCCTTGTGAAAGGGGAAGGCCACAGCGCCTTCCCCTTTTCGCATCTGCTGCCCCTGCGTCCCGCGAAAGCCGGTTGACGCACCGCCCGCCCCCGCTGACAGTCGGCAAATGGACAGTGCTTTCCTGATCACCGCCTTTGCCACGCTTTTCGTGGTGATCGACCCGCCCGGGCTGGTGCCCTTGTTCATCGCGCTGACGCAAGGCATGGACCCCGGCCACCGCCGCGCCATGGCACGCCGCGCCTGCCTGATCGCCTCGGTGCTTTTGCTGATCTTTGGCCTCTTTGGCGAAACGATCCTGAATTTCATCGGCATCTCGATGCCGGCCTTCCGCATTGCGGGGGGCATCCTTCTGTTCCTCACCGCGCTGGATATGCTGTTCGAACGCCGGACCCAGCGGCGCGAGGGCCAGCAGCCCGACCCGCATCACGACCCTTCCGTCTTCCCCCTCGCCACGCCGCTGATCGCCGGCCCCGGCGCCATCGCCACCATGATCCTTCTGATGGGTCAGGCCGGCGAGGCCTGGAGCGCGAAACTCGCGGTCATCGGCCTGCTGGTCGCGATCATGCTGGTCACCTTCCTCTTCCTCCTCGCCTCGCCCCCGATCGAGCGCCTCCTGGGCCGCACCGGCACCGTGGTGATCACCCGGCTTCTCGGCATGCTCCTCGCCGCGCTTTCTGTCCAGTTTGTGATCGACGGCATCCGTCAGACCGGATTGATCGGGATGTGAGCGCTCTTCCCCGCGCCACCGGTTTCCCCCATAATCTGCCGAAAGGAGAGCGTGATGGATTCCGAAATCTGGCCGCGTGTTATGTATCTCAGCCTGTTGCTGGCGGCACTTGGCGGCTGGATCCTGGTGGAATATCGCGGCCGCATCGGCATCGCGCTGCGCACAGTTGCGGCCTGGGGGCTGATCTTCATCGGCATCGCTGCGGGCTACGGGCTTTGGAAGGACATCCGTGGCGACAGCCGCCCGCGCCAGATGGCCAGCGAATCCGGTGAAATGGTGCTGCGCCGCGCCGCAGATGGCCATTTCTACGCCGCCCTCGATCTCAACGGCACCGAGGTCTTCTTCATGGTCGATACCGGCGCCACCAATATGGTGATCTCGCAGCGCGACGCCGAACGCCTCGGCTTCCGCCCCGATGATCTGCGCTATTTCGGCGAGGCCTCTACCGCCAATGGCGTGGTCCGCACCGCCCGCATCACGCTGAACGAGATCAGCTTCGGCCCCTTCACCGACCGCGCGATGGATGCATGGGTGAATGAGGGCGAGATGGATGGCTCGCTTCTTGGCATGGATTACCTGCGCCGCTTCTCGATCCGGATCGAAGGTGACCGCATGATCCTCACCCGCTAAAGTACCCGGTGGCTTCCTCTTGACTTAAATACTCCCGCCGGAGGCATCCGCCCTCCGCCAAAGCCCGGATCGCGCGTCATGGGGGCGGCAGGCAGACACCCGCTCATCCTGGCCCAAATACTGCTGCGCGAAGCGCGTCCGCCTCAGCCGGCAGCGCCGCCGGTCGCGGTCTTCATCTCCCACCGCCCCGAGGCATCCGACCAGTATTCCGCCACCAGCCCTGCCGCGACGACCGCTTTCCATTCGGCCCGCGCTGCCTGCATCTGCCGCTCATCGGCGCCCTCGAACAAAAGCCAGACCCGCTCCATGGCCGCGGCCTCGTCCGGATCGACCGGCGAACCGGCAAGCAGCATCACCGCTTTCGCTCCATTGACCGCCGCGCCGCTGCCCAGGAGCACCGGCTGCCCCCGGTCATGCTCGCCCCCTTCCAGCCCATGCGGCAGGAAACTCTCCCTCGGCTCCCAGAGCTGCATATCCAGCCGCTCCAGCATGGTCCGGTCAGGGCCGCGCAGCATCACCCGCCAGCCCTGACCCAGAGCCTGGCTCAGGATCGGGCGCGCAGCCTCGGCAAGGCTGCGGCCTGTCAGATGGTAGAACTTGACCGCGCCCATCGGCGTATCAGCCCTCGAACCGGTCCTGGATCAGCCGGTTCAGCGCCCGGACCCCCCAGCCGGTCGCGCCCTTCGGGCTGAAATCGGTGCCCGATTTCGCCCAAGCGGTGCCGGCAATATCCAGATGGATCCAGGGCATATCGGCTTTGACAAAGCGCTGCAGGAACTGCGCCGCCGTGATCGAGCCCGCCTCGCGCCCGCAGGAATTGCGCATATCGGCAACCCGGCTTTTCAGCATCCGGTCATAGGCGGCGCCCAAAGGCAGCCGCCAGGCGCCCTCATTCTCCGCCGCCGCCGCTTTCAGGAATGCATTGCAAAGCGTATCATCATTCGAGAAGACACCGGTATTCTCATTGCCCAAAGCCACGATCACCGCGCCGGTCAGCGTCGCCAGATCAATCATACCGCGCGGGGCGAACCGTTCCTGGGTATACCAGAGCACATCAGCCAGCACGAGCCGGCCCTCGGCATCGGTATTGATCACCTCGATCGTATCGCCCTTCATGGATTTGACGACATCGCCCGGGCGCTGCGCCCGCCCGTCGGGCATATTTTCGACCAGCCCCACAAGCCCCACGACATTGGTGCGCGCCTTCCGCAGCGCAAGCGTCCGCATCACGCCGGCAACCGTAGCGGCGCCGCCCATATCCATCACCATATCTTCCATGCCGGCCGCCGGTTTCAGGCTGATGCCGCCGGTGTCGAAACAGACGCCCTTGCCGACCAGGGCCAGCGGCGCCTCATCCTTCGCGCCGCCCTTCCACTGCATGACGACGACTTTCGACGGGCTTTCCGAACCCTGCCCAACCCCCAGCAGCGCCCGCATCCCCAGCTTTTCCAGTTCCTCTTCCTCAAGGATCTCGACCTCAAGGCCCAGCTCGCCCATCGCCGCAAGGCGCGCCGCGAATTCGTAGGTGGTCAGCACATTGGCCGGTTCATTGATCAGATCGCGGGTGAAGAACACCCCCTCGGCCAGCGCGGCAAAGGGTGCGGCCTGGGTCGCGATCTCTTCCGGCTTTGCCACCAGGAAGGAAACCGGGCCGGGCTCTTTCTTCTCGCCCGAACGGTAGACCTCGAATTCATAAGCCCTGAGCGCGAGGCCAAAGGCGATCTCGGCCGCGCGCGGATGCGTCTCGGCCAGCACGGTCAGGGGCTTGTCGCGATGGGCGGCGCCGATCAGCGCGCCGGCCTTGCGCGCCGAGTCCGCATCGGTCCGCTTCGGAAGCCGCAGGATCTGCACCGCATCCGCCGCAAGGCCGGCCGGGAAAGCCAGGTCCAGCCCCTCACCCGGTTTCAGTTTGGCGAATGCCTCCGACCCCACCGCCCGCGACAAAGCGCCCCGCGCCGCGCGGTCCAGTTTGCGCGCCAGCGGCGACAAAGCGCCGGCGGCATCGGCGAAAATGGCGATGCGACCGGCAAACCCGGTCAGATCGCCTTTTTCTGCATCTTCAAACCGGATCTGAACAGGATGCGACATCGTGATGATTTCCCTGAGAAAACGAGTTTATCCAAAGCAAAGGCGCGCGGCCCGAACCCGGCCGTACCCTGCTTTCGCGCAAGGCTATCCCCCGTGGCAGCACTTGACCAGATATGAGTTTTCCCTGCCGGTGTTATCGGCTAGGGTCGGCGCCGAAACATCCGTACCCCTGCCGGCCCAGGCGCCAGCAGATTGCGAGCCCCGGGATCTCCCTTGCCGAACCTGTCGAAATTCGACCGCTATCTGCTGTCCCAGCTTCTGGCCCTGTTCGGCTTTTTCAGCTTGGTGCTGGTGGCTGTCTATTGGGTCAACCGGGCGGTGGGCCTGTTTGACCAGTTGATCGGAGATGGTCAGACGGCGCTGGTCTTTGTCGAATTCTCGCTGCTGACGCTGCCCAATGTGATCCGCCTCGTGCTGCCGGTCTCGGCCTTTGCCGCCTGCCTTTATGCGGTGAACCGGCTGATGCAGGAATCGGAACTGGTGGTGATGCAGGCGACGGGCTTCTCGGCCTTTCGCCTTGCACGGCCGGTACTTTTTTTCGGCATCTGTGTTTTCGCGATGCAGATGGTGCTGACGAATTTTCTCGTGCCGAAAAGCCAGGCCCGGCTGGCGGAACGCTCGGCCGAGATTTCGGAAAACGTCACCGCCCGCTTTCTCAATGAGGGGCGCTTCATGCATCCCGCCGCCGGAATCACGCTCTATATCCGCGAGATCAGCCAGCTGGGCGAGTTGAACGATATCTTCCTCGCCGATGACCGCGACCCGTATGAGCGCGTCACCTATACCGCCCGCCAGGCGCTGATCGTGCGGGGCGAGGATGGGCCGCGGCTCGTGATGCTGGACGGGATGGCGCAGAATGTGACGCGCGATGGTCAGGCGCGGCTTTCGGTGACGCGGTTTTCCGATTTCACCCTCGACATGGCGGGAATCGTCGGGGCCAAAGCCGCCAGCCTGCGCAATCTGCGCGAGGTGCCGACGCCGGATCTTCTGATCGCCGGCCCGGAAATCCAGGCCGAAACCGGCGAGAGCCGGGCAAAGCTGCTGGAGGAAGGCCATGGCCGTATCGCCACCGCCCTGCTGGGCCTGGCCGCGCCGCTTCTGGGCTTTGCCGCGCTGATGCTGGGGGGCTATTCGCGCTTTGGCCTCTGGCGCCAGATCGGGCTTGCGGTGCTGCTGATCATCCTGTTGCAACTGGTCAATACCGCCGGATCGGGCGCGGCATTGCGCTCGGAAAACCGTTGGCCGCTGGTCTATGCCGCGCCGGCGCTTGGCGTGGCGCTGTCGATGGTAATGTTGTGGATCGCGGGCCGCCCGCGCCGCATCCGCAGGCCGAAAGCCGAAGCCGGAGGTGCGGCATGACGCTGTCTTTCTATATTGCGCGGCGTTTCGCGATGACCGTGGGCCAGGTCTTCCTGGTGTTTTTCGGCATTCTCATGCTGATCGACATGATCGAGCAGCTGCGCAAATTCTCGGGCAAGGGCGCCGGGCTTGGGGATGCTTTCCACCTCTCGCTTCTGAACGTGCCCGAGACGCTTTACCGCATCCTGCCGCTGATCTTCGTAATGGGCTCGATCGCGCTGTTCCTGTCGCTGGCGCGCTCGTCCGAGCTGGTGGTGGTGCGCGCCGCAGGGCGCTCGGGGATGCGGTTTCTGGCAACGCCGGTGGTGGTGGCAACGCTGATCGGCTTGCTGGCGGTGGCGGTGCTGAATCCGCTGGTTGCGGCGACGTCGCGCGCCTATGACGACCTCTCGGCCCGCTATGCCGCCGATGGCAGTTCGGTCCTGTCAGTGTCCGATGCCGGGCTCTGGCTGCGCCAGGGCGGCAGCTATGGCCAGACGGTGATCCAGGCCGGCCGCGCCAATTTCGACGGCACCGAGCTGACGCTGGTGACCTTTCTGACCTTTGGCGAAGAGGGCATCCCGGTCACGCGGATCGAGGCCACCGGCGCCAGGCTGGTCCAGGGCGCCTGGATCCTGTCGGGGGCGAAGGTCTGGAACCTGAACGCGGGCAACCCCGAGCTGTCGGTGCAGTCCTGGCCCGACGGCACCCGCCTGCCCTCTGACCTCACACCGGAACGCATCCGCGACAGTTTCGGCACCCCGTCAGCGGTGCCGATCTGGCAATTGCCCTCTTATATCGGCGGGCTGGAACAGGCGGGTTTTTCCGCCCGCGCCTATCGGCTCTGGTTCCAGATGGAGCTGGCGCAGCCGCTGCTGCTGACCGCGATGGTGCTGGTCGCGGCCGGTTTCACCATGCGCCATACCCGGGCCGGCAAGACCGGTATCCGTGTGCTTTACGCCATCCTTGCGGGTTTCGCGCTGTTCTTCCTGCGGAATTTCGCGCAGGCCCTTGGCGACAGTGGCCAGATTCCGGTATCTCTGGCAGCGTGGAGCCCACCGCTTGCGGCGGTGATGCTGGCACTTGGTCTTTTGTTGCATCTGGAGGACGGCTGATATGCGGTTACGCCGCCTGATCGCAACGCTTGCCGTCTCGTTGTTATGCTCGACCGCGCCCCTGCTGACCGCACCGGTTTTTGCGCAGGCGACAGACAGCCGCGCCACGCTGATTTCCGACCGGCTGGAGATCCTGGACGAGAATCGTCTCGTCGCCTCGGGCAAGGTCGAGGTGCTGCAAAACGGCTACCGGCTTTCCGCCACCCGCGTGACCTATGACAAATCGACCGATCAGCTGCTGATCGAAGGGCCGCTGAGCCTGACCGATGCCGAGGGCCGCGTGCTGATCCTTGCCTCGCAGGCCGAGCTTTCCGCCGATATGACCGAGGGGCTGTTGAAAAGTGCCCGCGTGGTGCTGGACCGCCAGCTGCAGCTGGCCGCCGGCAATATCGCCCGGATCGGCGGGCGCTATTCGGCGATGTCGAATGTGGTGGCCTCAAGCTGCAAGGTCTGCGCCCGCCATCCGACGCCCTTGTGGGAGATCCGGGCGAAACGGGTCATCCATGACAATGAAGCGCGGATGATCTTTTTCGAGAACGCGCAGTTCCGCATCGCCGGCATGCCGGTGGCCTATATCCCGCGCCTGCGGTTGCCCGACCCGACCCGCGAACGCGCCAGCGGCTTTCTGGCGCCAAGGCTGCGCACCACCTCCAGCCTCGGGACCGGGCTGAAACTCCCGTATTTCATCACACTGGGGGAATCCCGCGACCTCACGGTGACGCCCTATGTCACCACCCGCGACAGCAAGACGCTGGAACTGCGCTACCGCCAGTCCTTCCGCACCGGCGCGATCCAGCTGGAAGGCGCAATCACCCGCGACAAGCTGACAGATGATCCGACACGCGGCTGGTTCCGCGCCCGGGGCGGCTTTCTGCTGCCCGAGGATTTCCGTCTGACCTTCGACATCCAGACCACCTCGGACAATGCCTACCTGCTGGATTACGGCTATTCCAATGCCGACCGGCTGGACAGCCGGGCCGAGATCAGCCGGGTGCGCCGGAACGGCTTCTTTTCCGCGAGGATGGTCAGTTTCCAGTCGCTCAGGGATGATGAGGACAATGACACCCTGCCGGCGCTGGCCACCGATCTGACCTTCCACCGGCGGTTCTCGCTGGGGCCATTGGGGGGCATGGGCGGTTTCCGGCTGCAATGGCATTCGCATTACCGCACCTCGTCGAACCCCTATGACAGCCTTGATCCGGCCAAAGCGGATGGCATCGCAGATGGCCGCGATGTGAGCCGTCTGTCAGCGCGCTTTGACTGGCGGCGCAGCTTTGTTGCCGATGCGGGCTTTGTCACCACGCTTTTGGGCGAGGCCCAGGTCGATGCTTACCGCCTGCGCCAGGATGCGACCTATGCCGGGCGCTATACCCGTTCCCATGCGGCGGCAGGTGTCGAATTGCGCTGGCCCTGGGTCAAGGCCACCGCCTCGGGCGCCACCCATGTGATCGAGCCGGTGATCCAGCTGATCGGTGCCACCCGCGACCGCTCTGGCCTGCCGAATGAGGATTCGGTGCTGGTCGAATTCGATGAGGGCAATATCTATGCGCTGGACCGCTTTCCCGGTGCCGATGCGATCGAGCAGTCCAGCCGCGCCAATGTCGGCCTGACCTGGACGCGCTATGACCCGGCGGGCTGGAATGCCGCTTTCACCCTGGGCAAGGTGTTCCGCCGCAATGACAGCGACAGCTTCAGCCCCGGCTCGGGCCTTGGCGGGCTGAATTCCGACTGGCTGCTGGCGGCGACCCTGGGGCTGCCCAACGGAATTTCCGCCACCGGCCGCACCGTTTTCGACAATGATCTGGAACTGAGCAAGGCCGAGATCCGGCTGAGTGCCGCGAATGAGTGGCTGACTCTGTCCTCTTCCGCGCTCTGGGCTGTCGAGGATCCCGAGGAAAACCGACCCGACCCGACACGCGAGCTGACCTTTGACGCGGTCTGGCGGGTGAACCCTGCCCTCGCCGCCAAGGCCGAAGGGCGCTACGATTTTGACCAGACCCGGGGCACGATTGCCGGGCTTGGCTTTGAATACCGCAATGAATGTGTGGTGGTGGATGTTTCCCTCTCGCGCCGATTCACCTCGTCGGATAGTGTGACGCCCACCACCTCCTTCGGTCTTTCGGTCGATCTGATCGGCTTTGGCAGCGGCAAGACGGCGGGGCCTTCGCGGCGCTGCTACTAGGAACCACGCAAACCGTCGCCGGGACAGGGTGGGTCAGGCCGGCGGGGCTTGCGCGCGGGCCTGCGGGATGGCAGGCATAGCAGACACAGAGCCAGGCGCGCCCCCCGTGCCAGGCAGACAAGAGACTACGGGCAGGCGGTCGGACAGATGGCAAAAGCTGAGAAAAACCCGCGCGGCAAAGCGCTGATCAATAAATCGGTGCTGGCGCTGCTGATGGGCGGGCTGATGGCCGCGCCGCTGCTGGTGCCAATGGCTGCAACGATGGTCTTCGCACCGCCCGCGCTGGCGCAGAACCTGTTCGCGCCCAGGGTCTATGTGAACGAACAGGTGATCACCGAATATGAGGTGACGCAGCGCGCGCGCTTCATGCAGATCCTGAATGCGCCGGGCGATCCCGAGACCGAGGCGGTCAAATCGCTGATCGACGACCGGCTGCGGATGAGCGAGGCAAAGCGCCTTGGGGTCAAGCTGACGCCGGAAGAGCTGACCCAGGGGCTGGAAGAATTCGCCGGCCGCGCCAATCTCACGGCAGAACAACTGATCGCCGAACTGGCCAAGGCCGGCGTCTCGTCCGAGACCTATCGCGATTTCGTCCAGGCCGGCGCGGTCTGGCGCAAGATCGTGCGGGACCGTTTCTCCGGCCGTGTGCCGGCTTCGGAAGCCGAGGTCGACAGATTCCTCGAAGCCGCGACGCGGCCGCGTGCGATGAAGGTACAGGTCTCGGAACTGGTGATCCCCGCCGAACCCGGGCGTGAGGCCGAGGCGATGGCACTGGCCGAGCGTCTCTCGGGTGAGGTGAAGACCGAGGGCGCCTTCGCCTCGGCGGCGCGCCAGTACTCTGCCGCGCCCACCGCGCCGGGTGGCGGGCGGGTGCCGGACTGGTTGCAGCTTTCGAACCTGCCGCCGACGATTTCCTCACAACTGCTGGCGCTGGCGCCGGGCCAGACCTCGACCCCGATCACCGTGCCGGGGGCGATTGTGCTCTTCCAGCTGCGGGCAATCGCGATGGATGAAAAGGCCGAGCCGATCAGCGTCAGGGTGGAATGGGCCGATCTGCTGATCCCGGATTCGATGGAAGAGCTGGTGCGGGTCAGCGCGGGCTCGGATGTCTGCAATGACCTCTACAAGCTGGCCGAGGATCTGCCGGCCGATAACCTGACGATCCGCACTCAGAATGCCTCGGAAATCTCGCCCGAAATCGCGATCGAGCTGGCAAAGCTGGATCAGGGGGAATTCGTCTCGCATGCGCGCGGCGATGGCTGGCGCCGGGTGATCATGCTGTGCAAGCGTGAGCCGGTCTCCGAGACCCCGCCCAATCGCGAGAGGGTGAAAGAGATCCTGATGAACCAGAAGCTGGACGGTCTGTCGGAAAATTATCTCGAAGAGCTGCGTCATGCGGCGCTGATCCGCCAGCCGTGAGGCATTGACCGGAGTGTCTGCCGGCGCGGAGCCGGGGGCCAGCCCCCGGACCCCCGGAGTATTTAGATCAAGGTGAAGACAGGAGCGGGGCTTTGGCGACGATTGACGGGCTGCCGCCGCTGCGCGATGTGATCCGGGCGCATGAACTGGTTGCGAAAAAGCAGCTGGGGCAGAATTTTCTGCTGGATCTGAACCTGACCGCAAAGATTGCACGCGCGGCCGGGGATCTGAGCGGCTCGGATATTCTGGAGGTGGGACCAGGCCCCGGCGGGCTGACGCGCGGGCTTTTGGCCGAGGGCGCGCGCCATGTGGTCGCGGTGGAAAAGGATGCGCGGGCCCTGCCGGCGCTGGCCGAAATCGCTGAGGCCTATCCCGGGCGGCTGACGGTGTTGCATGGCGATGCGCTGGAGCTGGATGTGGCCGCGCATCTGACACCACCGATAAAGATCGTGGCGAACCTGCCCTATAATGTCGGGACGGAATTGCTGATCCGCTGGCTGTCGCCGCCGGCCTGGCCGCCCTTCTGGCAGAGCCTGACCCTGATGTTCCAGAAGGAAGTGGCCGAGCGGATCGTGGCGAAGCCTGGCTCGGATCATTACGGGCGGCTTGCGTTGCTGGCGGGCTGGCGGACGGATGCACGGATCGTGATGACGCTGCCGCCCGAGGCCTTTACTCCGGCGCCGAAGGTGCATTCGGCAGTGGTGCATCTGACCCGGCTGGAGGAGCCGCGATTTCCGGCCGATGGCAAGGTGCTGAACCGGGTGACCGCGATGGCCTTCAACCAGCGCCGCAAGATGTTGCGCTCCTCGCTGAAGGGGCTGGCGCCCGATATCGAGGCGCGGCTGCAGGCGGTTGGAATCCCCCCGACTGCGCGGGCCGAGGAGATCGGGCTGGAGGCGTTTTGCGCCCTGGCCCGCACTATCGCGGCGGGCTGAAACCCGGCTCGGGCCTCTCTGACCGACAGGGCATCTCCCAAAAGAAAAAGACCGCCCTGGAGCGGTCTTTTGCAGCCGTAACCGAGTTGGTTTTACTCAGCCGCTTCGGGCGTATCCGGGCCGGCGGCGGCTTTGCGCGGACGGCTGACGCGGCGGGGCTTTGCGCCCTCGACCGGGGTTTCTGTGGCCCGGGTTTCGGTGGTCAGTGCTTCAGAAGCTGCAGCCGGATTCGGGCCATCCGCAGTCTCACCGCCATCCCGACGGCTATTGCCGCGCGGCGTCCTGGTATTGGCCGGGCGCTCGGATTTTCCGGCATTCTTTTCACCGCGCGGGCTGCGCGGCGCGCGGGGCGGCCGGGCTTCGCCATCAGTGCGGGGCGCGGCGGCGGGATCTTCGCCGGATTTACGGGCCGAGGCGAAAAGCGGCGTCTCATCGGCGCTGTCGGCTGCATCGCGCCCGGCATCCATATCCGGAGCCCCGACGACCGCTGCAGACCGGCCACTTTCAGGCAGATCCACAAGGCCGCTGCTATCGGAACCGAAATCAATCACATCGGTGACCTCGGGTTGCCGCGTCTCTTCGCGCGGGGCGCGCTCGCCGCGCGGCTCGTTGCGACCCTCATTCCGGCCCTCATTCCGACCCTCGCCGCGGCTCTCGTTCCGACCGTCATTGCGCTCAAAGCGGTCGCCCCGGTCAGTGCGCTCATTCCGCTCGCCGCGTTCGCGATAGTCGCGATTGCCACCATTCTGGTTGCCGTTCTGGCCCCCATTCTGGTTGCCGTTCTGGTTTCCGTTCTGGCCACCGGAATTCTGATTGCCGTTCTGTTGATAGTGCTGCTGGCGGGTCTCTTGCTCGACTGCAAGCTCACGCTGCGCTTCGGCCAGCATGCGGGTGTAATGCTCGGCATGCTGGAGGAAATTCTCAGCCGCCACGCGGTCATTGGACAGCTGTGCATCCCGTGCCAGCGTCTGGTATTTTTCGATAATCTGTTGCGGCGTTCCCCGCACCTTGCCCTCTGGTCCCGACGAATCGAACACACGGTTGACGATATTGCCGAGCGAGCGCGGGCGGTTCTGATTGGAACGCGAGCGTTTCTTGGAAGAGCGCATCTTTGCCTAATATCCAGGGATCACCATGGCCCCCATCGTATCGCTTTATGCGACGGGAAATGCAGGGGCGGGATCGGTTTTGCGGGAAGGGCACAGTCAGAAGAGAACTGTCAGCGCCAGATCCACCGCATGAATCTGCTAAACCATGGGAGCCGCAGTCTGGCAAGCTGATTCTGCCGGGAAAAGCGGTCATCCACAGGGTTTTTGCAGCGAATTCGGATATAGTTGCGCATTTGTCGGGTTCAATGGGCTTGGGGCCATGTGCGGGCCCCTGCGTGGCGTGGCAGAACGATGTCCGGCGAACCCCGGTTCAGGCGGGGCGGATGGCGCTGACCACCCGGTCGCGACCGTCAAAATCCTGTATTATGTCTATATTTTTAAGGCCAGCTGCGGCAAAGATCGCGGCGACCGCCCTGCCCTGATCCCAGCCGGTTTCGACGATCAGGCGCCCCTCGGGGACCAGCGCGTCAGGCGCGCCTGCGGCGATGGCGCGGTAGGCGCTGAGCCCGTCGCCGAAATCGGTCAGCGCCAGATGCGGCTCGTGGTCGCGGACCTCGGGGGCCAGATCCGCCATGGCCTCAAGCGTGATGTAAGGCGGGTTCGAGACGATCAGATCGAAGGGCCCGGCGATCCCCTGGAACCAGCTGGTTTCCGTAAAAGCCGCCCGGCCGTCGAGGCCCATCGCCACGGCATTGCCCTTGGCAACCGCCAGCGCGGCGCCCGAGAGATCGGCCCCGATCCCGGAGGCCGCCGGCCTCTCGGCCAGCAGGGTCAGCAGAATCGCCCCCGTCCCGGTGCCAAGATCCAGCACCCGCGAATATGGCTGGCGCAGCGCCTGGGTGATCAGGATCTCGGTCTCGGGGCGCGGGTCCAGCGTGTCTTTCGTCACGATGAAGCTGCGGCCATAAAAGAGCCGCTCACCGATAATCTGTGAAACCGGCTGGCGGGCTGCCCGCGCCGCGATGGCGGCGGCAAAGCGGGCCTCGGCCCTCGCATCCAGTGGATCGGAAATATGCAGCGTCAGCCGCGCAGCCGGCACTCCCATGGCAAAGGCCAGCAAAAGCCGCGCATCGCGGGGCGCATCCTCGATCCCGGCCTCGCGCAGCCGCGCAAGCGCGGCCACCAGCGCCTGTTTCGCGCTGCGCCCCCCGGATGGGCGTTCGGAGGGACCTTCTGGCGGGTTCATGTCCCGGCCTCGGCCAGCCTGGCGGCCTGGTCATGGGTGCTCAGCGCCTCGATCACCTCGGCAAGATCGCCCTGCATGATCTGGTTCAGCGCGTAGAGGGTCAGGTTGATCCGGTGATCGGTCATCCGCCCTTGCGGGAAATTATAGGTGCGGATGCGTTCCGAGCGGTCGCCGGAGCCGACCTGCGATTTGCGTTCTGCCGCGCGCTCGCGGGCCAGCCGGTCGCGCTCGATCTCGAAGAGTCGCGCGCGCAGCACCGCCATCGCATTGGCGCGGTTCTGGTGCTGCGATTTCTCGGAAGAGGTGACGATGATTCCGGTGGGCAAATGGGTAATCCTGACCGCCGAGTCGGTGGTGTTGACATGCTGGCCGCCGGCGCCCGAGGCGCGCATGGTGTCAATCCGGATAGCCGAGGTGGGGATGTCGATATCGACCTCTTCCGCCTCGGGCAGCACGGCGACGGTGGCGGCCGAGGTATGGATACGCCCGCCGGCCTCGGTCTCAGGCACACGCTGCACCCGGTGCACGCCGGATTCGTATTTCAGTTTCGCATAGACGCCCTCGCCCTGGATATGGGCGGTGAATTCCTTCACGCCGCCAAGGTCCGATGTCTGGCTTTCCAGCACCTCGAACCGCCAGCCCTGCCCCTCGGCATAGCGCTGATACATGCGGGCAAGGTCGCCGGCGAAAAGGCTCGCCTCCTCGCCGCCGGTGCCGGGGCGGATCTCCAGGATCGCCGGGCGCGCATCGGCGGCGTCTTTCGGCAAAAGAGCGAGGCGCAGCTGATGCTCCATCTCGGGCAAGGCCGCGCGCAGGCGGGGCAGTTCCTCTTCGGCCAGCGCCCGCATCTCAGGGTCAGCAAGCATCAGTTCGGCATCGGCAAGATCGGCACGGGCGCGGGTCCAGGCCTCGATCCCGGCCACGACCGGTTTCAGATCGGAATATTCCCGGCTTAGCGCAACGATCTCGGCGGCCGCAGCGCCGGCATTCAGCCGCGCCTCGACATAGCCGAAGCGTTCGGTGATGCGGGCGAGTTTGTCCTGAGGCAGGGTGGTGGCGGGCAGGATGGGAGGCAGCATGTCTAACCCCTGCCGCGCGCGCGGGCGCGGGTCAAGGGGGTGCGGGTGCATCTGATGCGGCATCTGGCGCGGGCAAAGACGCGTCCCCGGCCCGGTGAGCGGAATCGCTTCGGCCGGCGGCGATGCGGATCGCCTCGGTCAGGCGGCGGCGGACCGGCCCGATCCAGGCGTCGGACCAGATCATGCGGCGCCCCTTGCGGTCGAGCACCTCGCTGCCATCGGGCAGCTCTGCCAGCACCTCGGCCTTGACCTCGACCCCGGGCAGCGTGATCGCCGCAAGCCCTGCCCGTCTTTGCCGCACCCAGGGCAAGGCGCCATAGACCCGCCCCAGCCAGAGCCAGGGGAACATGAATTCGGTCGGGAATTTCACCACCATATCGCGCGGCACCGCCCGCATCACCGGCTGGGCCACCCAGGAGATAAAGCGCTCATCCGCCCGCATCGGCGTGTTGTGGAAATCGGGGGTGCCGGCGGCCAGCTCCAGAAAACGCCGGGCGATGTAGTCGCATTGCCCCGGTTGCCAGACCACGACCGAGCTGTTGCCGCGCGCATAGCGTCTGCCGCCGCTCAGCCGGTACAAAAGCCGCGCGAAGGCGCCAAAGGGCAGCACTGCGCTTTGCAGGATCGAGATTTCGCCTTCGCTGCGCCGGCGCGTGATCAGCGGCGAGAGATCCCCCATCACCACGGTGTCGAGGTCCAGGTAGATCGCCGGCAGATCGCCTTGCAGCAGCCCCTCGCGAAACATTGCCAGCTTGGCCTGGCAACCGCCGCGCATCCAGGCCGGTTGCAGGAATTCCGGCGGGAAGGCGAGTTCGGTGATTCCATCGGCCAGCCCCGGGCGCGGCCGGTCGGTAACCAGCGAGATCCGCGCCGGCCCCGTATCCCTGTCGCGCAACGCCGCGACAAGGCCGTTCACATCGCTGGCGCCGTATTTTTCGCCCCAGATCACCAGCACCAGCTGCCAGCCGGCACTGCCCTTTTGTCCCGATCCCATAGGCCCCCGCATTCCGGATGTCCCATCCTGACAGTTCCGGGCGGAACCCTAGGCTGGTCAGCGGAAAATTGCCAGACTTGCCGGGGCGCCCCCGGGTGGGTTCCGGTTTCAGAACATCTTTTGCCCGGCCCGCGCGAGGCTGAAGCCGTGCCCATCGGAATTGCGGCAGGTCATGCCGGTTTTCTCGGACCGGCAGGAGATGCCGTCGATCACCAGTTCCGACCCATAGGACAGGATCGGATTCGCCGGATCCTGGACGGTATCGCCATGGCAGGTCAGCTCTGCCGGCCCGGTCTCGCCGATCACGAAGGACAGGCCCCAGTCGAAATCGCAGCCCCCGGGCCGCGCGGTATAGGTCTGCACCCCTTCCAACATATCGCAGCGCAGCCAGAGCGTGCCGCTGAAATCGTCGTAGTAGCAGTGGATATTATCCGAGGGGCTGCGAAAGCCACCGCTCTGATCGACAGCCATCGCCTGCCCCGCCGGAGCGCCGGCAACAAGGATCGCCAAAAGGAAGTGTCTCATCCGCATACTCCTCTGTCGGGCCGTTTTGTTGCGCCGGTTTGTTCGGCCGGGAAAGCGGACTCAGCCGCCGGCAACCGGCTGCGCGCGCTCGACAAGACGGGCGAGGAAGCTGGCCCCGATCGGCGCAGCCTCGTCGTTGAAATCATAGGCCGGGTGATGCAGCCCCGCCCCCGGCCCGATGCCAAGGAAGAGATAGGCCCCCGGCCGCGCCTCAAGCATATAAGAGAAATCCTCGGACCCCATCTCGCGATGCGAATGGTCATTCACCGCCGCTGTGCCGGAAATCTCGCGCGCCACACCGGCGGCGAATTCGGTCTCTTTCTCGTCATTGATGGTGGCGGGGTAGCCCCATTCGTAATTGACCTCGGCCTTGACATTGAAAGCCGCCGCCGTGCCGGCCACGATCTCATGGAAGCGCTTTTTCAGCAGTTCACGCACATCCGGACGGAAGGCGCGGATCGTGGCGGCGAAGGTGCCGCTTTCGGGGATGATGTTCGAGGCAGAGCCGACATGGATCATGGTAACCGAGATCACCGCCTCATCCAGCGCATAGACATTCCTCGGGATAATGGTCTGCACCGCCTGCACCATGGCGACAATCGCCACCACCGGATCAACGCATTCATGCGGCGTCGCGGCATGGCCGCCAAGGCCGGTCACCGTCACCCAGGCCGTATCGACCGAGGCCATGATCGGCCCCGGCGTGGTCTGGAAATGGCCAAGCGCGAGGTTCGGCGCATTATGGATGCCGAAGACGCGGGAGATGTTGAAACGGTCCATCACCCCCTCTTTCACCATCACCTCGCCGCCGCCGCCATCTTCTTCGGCCGGCTGGAACATCAGCGCCACGCTGCCCGAGAAATTCCGCGTCTCCGCCAGGTATTTCGCCGCGCCCAGCAACATCGCCACATGGCCGTCATGGCCGCAGGCATGCATCTTGCCCGGCACCATCGAGGCATGGTCTGCCCCGGTCAGTTCCGTGATCGGCAGCGCATCCATATCGGCGCGCAGCCCGATCACCGGACCCGGACCCTTGCCCTCGATGATCGCCACCACGCCGGATTTCGCAATTCCCTCATGGATCGCATCCACGCCGAATTCGCGCAGCCGCTGGGTGATATAGGCTGCCGTCTCATGGCAGTCGAATTCCAGCTCGGGCCGGGCGTGGATATGCCGACGCCAGCCCTTCATTTCCCCGGCATAAGAGGCGATACGGTTCAGAACGGGCATCTCGACGGCTTTCCTCATAAAACTGCGACCCGGAGGGGCCGATTCATCGCCCGTATAATGTGACCCAAACCGGAGCTTCGCAATGTCCGTAACCCGCCTTGACCGCGCTGAAAGCGATGCTTTGGTAAATGATGTCGGCCTGCGCTCGGGCGACCTGGCACGGCTGAGCGAAATCATGGCGCGGCTGCGCGACCCGGAGACCGGCTGCCCCTGGGATGTGGAGCAGACCTCCGCCTCAATCGCGCGCTATTGCCTCGAAGAGGCGCATGAGGTGGTCGATGCCATCGAACGCGAGGCCTGGGACGAATTGCGGGGCGAGCTGGGCGATCTGCTTTTGCAGGTGGTCTTCCATGCCCGTATGGCGGAAGAGGCCGGGCGTTTTGATCTGAGCGCCGTGATCCGGGGCATTTCCGACAAAATGGTCTCGCGCCATCCGCATGTTTTCGGGGGCGAGGGCCGCGACAAATCGGTGGCGCAGCAGCGCATCGACTGGGAGGAGCTGAAGGCGAAAGAGCGCGGCCCGGCCCGGGTGCTTGACGGGGTTGCCATGGCGCTGCCGGCGCTGTCCAGGGCGGTGAAGCTGCAAAACCGCGCGGCGCGGGTGGGCTTTGACTGGCCCGGCGCGGCGGATGTTCTGGCCAAGATCACCGAGGAGGCCGCCGAAGTGGTCGAGGCGCGCGACAGGCTGGGCGAGGCAGAGCTGGCCGAGGAAATGGGCGATCTCTTCTTTGTCATGGCCAATCTGGCGCGGCATCTGAAGGTCGATCCCGAGGCGGCGCTCAGGGCCGCCAATCAGAAATTCACCCGCCGCTTCAACCGGATCGAGGACTGGCTGGCCGAAGAGGGCCGCAGCCCGGCACAGTCGGATCTGGCGGAAATGGACGCGCTGTGGAACCGCGCGAAAGCCGAAGAAAAGCGCCGCGCACCGTGACGCCCCCTTCGGCCAAAGGTCGGCGGCCTGTCCTTCATCCCCCCGCTGGCTGGTTATAAATTGGCTGGAATTTTCAAAAATCTGCGCTGAAATATCGGCCTTCCAGCCATCCCATACCCGGACTGGCCGCAAGATTTAAACAGTTCCCCAGGGAATTTCCCTGATCCTGTTCCGGACAGAACCCCCGCTCTGCGCCCCATGACCAGTTCCGGTGCCCCGAATGATTCACAAGTTCACTGTTATATCCAACCGAGATATCGGCCTGCAGGACCAGAGCTGGAATGAGGGCTCCTTTACCAATGGCGGCACGCCCCGCACCATGGCGGTCAGCGATGATGACGGTGTTCTCGATGATGAAAACGGCATCGAGAATGATGGCACGATCGGCTTCATCCGGGACAATGAAAGCTGGGACAGCTCTGGCCAGCTGCTCCAGGGAGATATCGATTCGCTCGGCGTTGATGGCCATGTGGTGCAATCGGTCTATGTCTTCGACGTGACCAACACCACCACGGGTGAGACCGGCAAGGCCTATATGCTGCGCATCTATGACAGCACCACCCCGGGCGATTACGGCTCCGGGATGAGCCAGGTCGGCCCCTATTATTATGCGTTCACGATCCCGGTGGGCCCGGGGGATTCCTTCACCTTCAGCAATGGCGATTACATCGGTCAGGTGCCCTATACCGACCTGCATGACGGAGGCACGGTCTGTTTTCTGGCCGGGACCCGTATCGCCACCCCGCAGGGCGAGATCAGGGTCGAGCGGCTGTCCCCGGGGGATGAGGTGATGACCCGCGAGGGTATCGCCCGGCTGCGCTGGCTGGGCGCGCAGCGGATCAGCCAGGCGCGGCAGATCGGGGATGAACGCCTGCGCCCGATCCGGATCGGGACCGGCGCGCTTGGCCAGGGGCTGCCGACCCGCGATCTTTACGTTTCTCAGCAGCACCGGATCCTCATCGCCTCGCAGCATCTGCGCGATCTTTGCGGCGCGAGCGAGGCGCTGGTGCCTGCCTGCCATCTGCTTGGCCTGCCCGGCATCACCCGCTGCACCCCCCAGGGCGACGTGATCTATGTCCACTTCCTCTGCGACCAGCACGAGATCGTCTTTGCCGAAGGCGCCGCCTGTGAAACCCTGCTTCCCGCGCAGGAGGCGATGAAATCGCTCAGCCCCGACGCCAGGGCAGAGCTCGAGTTGCTGCTGCCCGAACTGCCCGGAGGCGAGGATGTGATGCCTGCGACCCATGTGCTCAGCGGTCGCGTGGCACGGCTGCTGGCGCGGCGGCATCAGGAATGCCGGCAGGCTTTAACCGGCAGGGCAGCGGGTGACGAGACGAGCCGGCCTGGCTATATCGTCTGACGCCCCTCTCGCACCCGGGTCCGGGAATGGCTAAGCTCGGCCCTGCGGCAATCGCGCCAGAGCGCAGGCAGGGACAGATGGCAGAGCAACAGAAGATTATCATCGACACCGATCCGGGCCAGGATGATGCGGTGGCGATCCTGCTGGCGCTTGCCAGCCCCGGGGAACTGCAGGTGCTGGGCGTGACCGTGGTGGCCGGCAATGTGCCGCTGCCGCTGACGGTCCGCAACGCGCTGAATGTGGTCGGGCTTTCGGGGCGGCAGGACGTACCTGTCTTTGCCGGCTGCGACCGGCCACTGCACCGCGAGAGTGTCACCGCCGAAGAGGTCCATGGCGCGACCGGCCTTGACGGGATCGACCTTGGCGAGCCCGCGCTGACCGCCGCCCCCGGCCACGGCGTCGATTTCATCATCGACACATTGCGCCGCGAAGAGACGGGTACGGTCACGCTCTGTACCCTCGGGCCGCTGACCAATATCGCCACCGCCTTCACCCGCGCCCCCGATATCATCGCGCGGGTGAAGCGCATCGTGCTGATGGGCGGCGCGTTGTTCGAGGGCGGCAATGTCACCCCGGCGGCCGAGTTCAACATCTATGTCGATCCCGAAGCCGCCGACATCGTCTTCCGCTCGGGCGTCGATCTGGTGGTGCTGCCGCTTGATGTCACCCATAAGGCGCTGACCTCGCGTGCCTGGATCGAAGGGCTGCGCGCCCTTGGCACCCGCGCCGGCGCGGCGGTGGCCGCCTGGACCGATTTCTTCGAGCGCTACGACACCCAGAAATACGGCACCGAAGGCGCCCCGCTGCATGACCCCTGCGTCATCGCCTGGATGCTGCGCCCGGATCTGTTCGATGGCCGTTTCATCAATGTCGAAATCGAGACGCAATCCGCGCTGACCCTCGGCATGACGGTCGCCGACTGGTGGCGGGTGACGAAACGCGCGCCCAATGCGCTGTTCATCGGATCGGTCGACCGCGACGGCTTTTATGCGCTGCTGACCGAGCGGATTGCCCGGCTCTGATCAGTCCTCGGGCAGGATCACGGAAAACACCGAACCCCTGCCCTTTTCGCTCTCGATCCTCAGCCGGCCGCGATGGCGGTTGATGATGTGTTTCACGATGGCAAGGCCCAGCCCGGTGCCACCCTCGGCGCGTGAGCGGTGGGTATCGACCCGGTAGAACCGCTCGGTCAGGCGCGGCAGGTGGATCGCGTCGATCCCCTCGCCCTGATCGGCGACATCGACCCGGATCGCCGGCCCGCGCGAGGTGGTCTCACGCGAGATGGTCACCGTCACCGGCTTGTCGCGGGCGCCGTATTTCACCGCATTTTCCATAAGGTTGAGGAAAACCTGGGTCAGCTGGTCGGCATCACCCGGCACCGGCACCCGCCCCTCCAGCCCCCGAAACAGGATCGGGCAGCCGTGATCCTCGGCCACTTGTCGCACCGAAGACGAGGCCGAGCGCAATATTCCTGTCAGATCAATAGCTTCGCGCGGACGAACCCGTTCTTCCGCCTCGACCCGGCTCAGTTGCAGCAAATCGCGCACCAGCCGGTTCATCCGCCCCGCCTCGCGCGACATGATGCCAAGGAACCGGTCCCGCGCCACCGGATCATCCTTTGCGGCGCTTTGCAACGTCTCGATAAAGCCCATCATCGCGGTCAGCGGCGTGCGCAGCTCATGGCTGACATTGGCGACGAATTCGCGGCGGATCGCCTCGTTCTGGGCCTCCGAGGTGACATCCTGCATGACGCAGATCACCTGTGGCGGATCGGCATCGGGCAAGGCCGAAACCCTGACCCGAAACTGCGCCTCGTCAGGCAGCCGCACCAGGATCCGCCGCGTCGCCCCGTCCGAGCGGGCGCCGGCAACCGCGTCCAGCAATTCCGGCCCGCGCAAAGACAGCGCCAGATTGCGGCCACGCGCCTTTTCGCCAAGGATCGCCAGCGCCTGTACATTGGCGGCCCGAACCGTGTCGCGCTCATCCAGCGTGAAGGCCGGCAGCGGAATGCCGTCCAGCACCTGAACGATCAGCCCGTCTTCCTCTATTTCCCCGCCCGTCATCCGGATCAGGCCCCGGATACCGGTTTCAGCCCGGCCCGAAAGCGGCGCGCATTGGCCATATAGCCCTCGGCCGAGCGGATCAGCAGGGCCTGGGCCCCGGCATCCAGCACGCGCACCACCTTGCCCGGACTGCCCATGACAAGGCTGTAATCCGGAATGACTTTGCCCTCGGTGATCAGCGCGCAGGCTCCGATCAGGCAGCCCTTGCCGATCTTTGCCCCGTTCAGCACCGTCGCCCCCATGCCGATCAGCGAGCCCTCGCCGATCTCGCAGCCATGCAGCATGGCCTTATGGCCGATGGTGCAATTGGCGCCGATCACCAGCGGATAGCCCATATCTGTGTGCAGCACCGAATTCTCCTGGATGTTCGAGCCCGCACCCACATCAATCAGCTCGTTATCACCGCGCAGCACCGCCCCGAACCAGACACTGGCGCCAGGGCCCAGCCGCACCTTGCCCATCAGATCGGCCGAGGGTGCCACCCAGGCCTCCGGGTCGATTTCCGGAGCGTTTCCATCAAGGTCCCAGATCATCTTGCAAGAAACTCCTCATTGAGACCGCGCACGAATCCGGCCAGATCGGGCTGTCTTTCGCGTTTCAGACGCTCGGCGGTGATGATGGCGCGCAGCCGCTCGAAACACGCATCCTGGTCGTCATTGACCAGGACATAATCATATTCGGCCCAATGGCTGATCTCATCGCGGCTTTTCTCCATCCGGCCCCGGATCACCTCATCCGAATCCTGGCCGCGCCCGCGCAGCCGGCTGTCCAGCGCCGCGATCGAGGGCGGCAGGATGAAGACCGAGACCGCATCGCGGCCAAGCGCAGAATTGCGGATCTGCTGGCCGCCCTGCCAGTCGACGTCGAAAAGCGTATCGCGGCCCTCGCTCATCGCGGCATCCACCGGCGCGCGCGGGCTGCCGTAGAAATTGCCGAAGACCTCGGCATGTTCCAGCATGCCGCCCTGGTCCACAATGGCGCGAAAGCCGTCATGGTCGTGAAACCAGTAATGGACGCCGTGCTCCTCGCCCGGGCGCGGCTTGCGCGTCGTGGCAGAGACCGAGAATCTCAGCGTCGGATCCCAGTCCATCAACCGCCGCGCCATGGTGGATTTGCCCGCGCCCGAAGGCGAGGAAAGGATAAGCAAAAGCCCGCGCCGCGCCAAATTACGCCTCCCTCAGCCTATTCGACATTCTGCACCTGCTCGCGCATCTGGTCGATCACGGTCTTCAGGTCAAGACCGATCCGGGTCAGCCCGATATCCTGCGACTTCGACAAAAGCGTATTCGCCTCGCGCAGGAATTCCTGCATCAGGAAGTCGAATTTCCGCCCGACCGGCGCCTGATCTGCCAGCAGCGCGCGCGCGGCGGCCAGATGGGCGGTCAGGCGGTCAATCTCTTCGGTGACATCGGCCTTGACCGCCATCAGCGCCAGTTCCTGGGCCACGCGGGTCTCGTCAAAGCCCTCGGCATTCTGGCCGATCCGGGTCAGCGCCTCGCCCAGAGCCTCGCGCGCTTTCGGGCGGCGTGCCTCGGCGGCGGTCTTTGCGGCGCCGACCAGATCGGTGACGCTCTGCACCTGACCCGAGATCACCCCGTTCAGCGCCAGCCCCTCGGCCGCGCGCGAAGCGTTGAAGGCCTGGATCAGCGCCGGCAGATCGGCGAGAATGGCGCCTGCCAGCGGCGCGGTATCCTCCTCTGCCGCCGTGGTCTCGACCACGCCACGCATCGCCATCAGATCGGCCGCCGTCACCGGGGCAAGCGCCAGCCCCGAGGCCTCCGCCCGCGCGGCCACCTCTGCGGCCAGCCGCAGCACCGCGTCGAGCGCCTCTCCATTCAGCCTTGGCCCGGTCTGGGCGCCTTCGTCCCGGCTCAGCCGCAAGGACAGGCTGACATTGCCGCGCCCGAGCGCCTTTTGCAGCTCTGCCCGCAGCCCCGCCTCAAGCCCGTCGACCCAGTCCGGCACCCGGAGCCGCAGATCCAGCCCCTTGCCATTGACCGAGCGCAGATCCCAGGTCCAGGTGAACCCTGCCCCCTGGCCGCGCCCGGCCGCAAATCCCGTCATTGAAATGGTCAAATTAAACTCCCGTCAGCCCGGATGCCCCGGCCTGTTCTGACTCCTATGGATGGTCTTTACCATTTTAAGAGATTTCCATGCAAACCTGTCAGATTTTGGTCTATTCTATACATGATGGCGACGACACCGATGCGACAGTCTCTTTCTCTGCCTGCCTTGGTTGCATGCCGGGCAACGGGGTAGAAAATCACTGTTTCGCGGGTGGTTACCGGGGCGGTGATGGACAGGCCCCGTGAGAACGGGCAGAAGTGCGGCAACGGGCAAAAACCTGGGCGCGGGGGCGTTACAAGTTTCGGGTACAGGCACATTTGGCTCCGGAGCCATCCGGCAAGGTGCAGGAGGCGTGTTTGACACAGGATTATTTCAATCTCGGACCGGCACGCCGCGACCCGGCTGATGAGGCCCGCTTTCTCAGCCTGCAAAGGGTGCGGGGCTATTGGGAAGGGCTGATCGGGCCCGGGGGCGCCCTGCCCGCCCCTGCGGCGCTGGATCCACGCGGATTGCTGCCGGCCCTTGAGGATGTCTTTCTGGCCGAGCGGATCGGTGACGGGCTGCTGCGGCTGAGAATCGCCGGGCGTCGGGTCTCGGCGCCGTCCGGGGTGGATATGCAAGGCCTGCCGCTGTCGGCGATGTTCCTGGCCGAAGCGCGGCCGGCTTTGGCCCATACGGTTGAACGCGTCTGCAATCATAATTCGCTGGTGACGATGGAATTGCAGGCCGAGGGCGGTTTCGGCCGCCCGGCGCTGACGGCGCGGCTCTTGCTCTTGCCGCTGGCTGCGCCGCTGCGCGGGCAACCGGCGGTGCTGGGCTGCCTGTCAACGGTCGGTGAGATCGGCCGCGCGCCGCGCCGGTTTATGGTTGGCAGTGTGGTGGAAGAGCGTCTCGGCCAGCGGATCAAAGCGGCCTCCGGCGCCCCGACCCATCCGGTCACCCTGCCCGATTTCGCCCGGTCAGGTTTTGGCCAGTCAGGTTTCGCCCAGCCATGTTTTGGTCAGGGAAAGGCGCGCGAGGGAAGTTTCGGCGAAGCTGGCGGTGCTGCGGTTCCGGATTACGCCTTTGCCGAAAAGCCCGCCGATTATCTGGCCCCTCCGCTAAAGACCGCCCCGCTAAAGACCGACCCTCAACAGACTGGCCCCCAACAGGCTGGCGCAGATCAGGGTGAGGCACAGGCGCCCGGTTTGACCGATGCGCCCGCGCGGCCGAAACTGCGGCTGGTGCATTCGTCGGACTGAGCGCTGGCCGCCGGGACCTGCGCGCCTTACCCGGCCGAGGGCGTGTCACGCTCATCGAGTTGCAGACTCATAAAATGCAGATCCAGCCAGCGGCCGAATTTCTGCCCGACCTGGGGCAGCACCGCGCCTTCGCTGAAACCCAGCTTGCGATGCAGCGCCAGCGAGGCGGTGTTCTCTGCCTCGATCCCGGCGATCATCACATGCAGCCCCTGGTCGCGCGCCCGTGCGATCAGCGCCTCCATCAGCGCATTGGCAAGGCCAAGCCCCCGATAAGCAGTGCCGACATAGACCGAATGTTCTACCGTCAGCCGATAGCCGTCAAAGGCCCGCCAGGCGCCGTAAGAGGCATAGCCGGTAACGTCACCATCGGGTTCCACCGCGACCAGAACCGGATAGCCCGCCTCCCGCCGCGCCGCCATCCAGTCGATGCGGTTCGCCGCATCGACCGTGGCCTCGTTCCAGATCGCGGTCGTGTGCAGCACCGCGTGATTGTAGATATCCGCGATTCCGGCAGCATCCTGATCAATGGCATCGCGGATCTGCATCATTTCACCATCTTGCGGATATAGGTCCAGGTCGGCACGATCGCATTGCGCGCAACCGAAAACGCCTCGGCATCGCCGAGATATTCAAACCCGGCATTGGTCAGCACCCGGGCCGAGCCGGGATTGTCCTGGAACACCTCGGCGAAATAGGTGCAATCCTCCAGCGGATTCGCTCCCACCAGCGCACGCACCGCCTCGGAGGCGATGCCGGTATTCCAGAAAACCGGCGCGACCCAATAGGCGACCTCGGACTGGCCCGAGCGCCCAGCCTTCACCTCCATCGGTTTCAGGCTGATCACGCCCAAAAGCTCTGACAGCCCATGTTCTGACCCGTCCATCACCCAGACCGAGCCCGGCCGGTCATGGTTCATCGCGCGGTTCACGAAAGCCTCGGCCGCGCCGGGCGGAAACGGATGCGGAATGTTCTGCGTCGCCTCGGCCACGCGTTTGTCGCTGGCATAATGGGCGATCAGCCCGGCATCCGCCGCCCTGACCGGCCGCAGCACAAAGCGCCCCGCCGCGATACGGGTGTCGCTGACATCCGCCGGCAGCGCCTGCCTTGCGGCGATTCCCTTCCCGGCGCCATAAGGCCCGGGGCCACGAATCGTCTCGAATTCCATGGCTTCCCTCCTGCTCGAAGCTCATGTGGGTATCGTTCTCCCCTTTTCCCATGCCCATCCGGGTTTTTCCGCGGCGGAAATGAGAAAAGGGACCGGCTTTTATGCCGATCCCTCCGATACATTCCAAATGTAAAGGTTCGGCTTACTCGGCCGCCTCCGCGACCGGGAGGACCGAAATAAAAGTGCGACCCTTGAGGCCCTTACGGAACGTGACAGCGCCTTCGGTGACCGCATAGATCGTGTGGTCGCGGCCCATGCCGACGCCCTCACCCGGGAAGAAGGTGGTGCCGCGCTGGCGCACGATGATGTTGCCCGGAATGACAGCCTGGCCGCCATAGAGTTTCACACCAAGACGACGACCAGCGGAGTCGCGACCGTTGCGGGATGAGCCGCCTGCCTTTTTCGTTGCCATGGGGGATTACTCCTCTGCAGCAGCGGCCTTGCGGGCGCGCTTCGGTTTCTCGGCAGCTTCCGGAGCGGCTTTGGCAGCGCCCGGGGCTTCATGGGCGGTACGGCGCGCATCAGCGGTGCCGGTTGCAGCTTTGACGCCCGACTTGTCGGCGCCTGCTGCTAGAACTTCGGTCACGCGAACCAGCGTCAGGTGCTGACGGTGGCCTTTGGTGCGCTGCGAGGAGTGCTTGCGGCGGCGCTTGACGAAGTGGATGGTTTTCGGGCCTTTGATCTGGTCGATCACTTCGGCCTGCACAGCAGCGCCCGCCACCAGCGGAGCGCCGACGGTGCTGTCCACCATCAGGATTTCATTGAACTGGACTTTTTCACCAGCGACGGCATCAAGCTTTTCCACGCGCAGAACGTCACCCGCCTGCACCTTGTATTGCTTGCCGCCTGTTTTCAGGACCGCAAAGGTCATAGTCTGTCTTCCTTCATTGCCCGCGTCCTGCGGCCCCTTTGGCCGATACGGCCTCTGGCGTTTCGGGTTTCCCCGCCTTCGGACAGCGCATCCGTCACCGGATGATGTTCAAAAAGAATCCGCCCCGGGATTCGCATCCCGGGGAAGATGCGCGCTTATGGTCTGCATTGCCGGCCCCGTCAAGTCATTCAGGATATGGGCAGGATATGAGCAGGGCCTGTGTGGTTCCCGCCCTGCCCGCCTTTTGTCGCTCAGATCCGTGACCCCAGCAGAACCTGCCCGGCCTCATGGCCCAGTTCCTGCATCACCACGCGGAAAGTCTCGCCATAGGCGGCAAACAGCGCCTGGTTCAGCGCCCGGCCGCTGTCGCTTTTGGCGAAGGCGACAAAGCGTTCCAGGTCGGCATCGCTCAGCGGCGCATAAGCCTCGACCATGAAGGTCAGGAGCCAGGCGGTGGTGCTGGCGCGGATATCGCCCTCCTGCGCCCAGACCTGCGCCATGCGGTCGGCCTCGGGGAGCCTTTGTTCCGGCGGTTGTGTGGCGATGACCGCCTCGCTGAAGGCTGCCGAGCCGGTCAGCCCGCTGGCGACATTGCCCTCGACCAGATCGCCCGCCTCGATCAGGCTGCGGATCAGTCTCAGCCGGGGCGAGCGGGTATCGCGCAGCTTTTCGGCCGCAACCTCGGCCGCTTCTTTCTTATCCGGGTTCAGCAGGCTTTCCCGCGCCTCGACCTCCCGGGCGACGATCGCCTGGCCGGTTCCGGAGGAGAAAAACGCCTGCGCATCCGCAACCACCTGCGGCTTGCCGGAGAGCGCCCCGGCAAGGTTTGCCGAGAACCGCGCCCGCAGCCGGCCAGGCTCATAGATCCGGGCGACAATGGCCTGCCAGCGCACACCGCCTTTGCCCGCGAACATGCTCTGGTCAAGATCGTCACCGTAATTCTGTCCCTCGCGCGCGAGAACGGGGAAAAGCGCGTCCAGCCCGAGGCTCTCCTCCAGCGCTGCCATCGCGGCAGCATCTGCTGTCGTGGCGGCGCTGGTCCCGGCATTGGTTTCGGCATGCGCCGCCGTCATCATCTGAGGCGGCAGCCCAGCCATAAGAACCGCCAGCCCCGCCGAAAGCAGCCAGCCCCGCCCCCGCATATCGCGAAGCTCTTTCGCTGGCACCTGCCCGATATCCCCGCGCCGCATCCCGTCACTCCTGCCTGCCCTCAGCATCCGCAGCCTATGCAGACCTGTCGCGAAGTCCAAGTGGCCAGGTGCTCAAACCTGCGTGCGCAGGTTCACGAGCACACCCGGATCCCAGGACCAGCGCGTGCCACCCCGAAAAATGCGCGTCGGAGAAAAAATCGTCCCGAAACGGGCTTGCGCTTGACGAAACACGCAGCTAAACCCCGCCGCTATAGACGACCCCCTAAGCGCGGAGAGGTGCCGGAGTGGTCGATCGGGGCGGTCTCGAAAACCGTTGTGGGTTTGCGCCCACCGTGGGTTCGAATCCCACCCTCTCCGCCACTTGCCCTAGCGAAAGCGTTCTCAGGGTCCGGCTGCGGCCGGATTTTTCCGTTGTTTTCGGGGGTTATGCGGGAGGGGCTGTCAACCGGCTCAAGTGCCAGCAGGGCCGAAGTCGGTCTCTCACGGCAGATACTCTCTGGACCTGTCAACCAAGCCTGTATGGTTCAGTGAGTTAACCCGCTGATTTTGGTAGCTTAATGTGTGATCCCTGCGGCAACTGTTGTCGGGTTCCATGCGCATGCAGAGCGGACCGGGATCCAACCTCTCTTCATCCGTTCGCCCCAGGCTCGGCTTGAGTCAGCGTGCCCTCTGCCTCCCAGTCTGCGTAGCACCTCCCGTCTGCAAGCTTCCACAGTATGCGTCCGTTCGCGCTGGCTCCAATTACCGTTGCTGCGGCTGCCGAAGCTGATGTGAAACTGTAATCGCTGGCGAAGACCAACATGCTGGCGTCAACGCGAAGGACGCCCGACTTCAGAAGCGTATCCCGAAGCGCGTGAGTGCCCTTGGGGATAGTAGGCGTTGAGCGTGATAAGTGCGTCGGCCTTAGCCCTGATAGCCGGGTCCAATGTGGCATTCGATTTGACCAAACCACCTGGACCGTAGTCGAAAGCACGAAGCGTATTGTCGAGGTCCGGCCAGAGGAAGTCCGGCACCGACACTGGCTGATCGCCCTTACTGGAGTTGCAGTTTACGCAACCCAAGGCGATGGCGATGCTGTGTGTCCGGAACTCCCGCTTGGAAGATCTGCACGCCGGGATTGTGCCCGCTACAAAGACCGGCGATTGGTCCGACGTCATTGTCCTCGACGCCGACGGCAACCGTATCCCATGGCGCGACGTCTCCCGGATCGACGACGAAGAGATGCGGTCACTCATGCGGGATGTCGTAAATCGCCTCTACACTTTCCAACTTCATGCCGGAAATCCGGCCTTGCAGGCCGAGATCGAGAAATGGATGTCGGTTGCGGGAAAGTGGGATCAGCCCGAAGTCGACCTTCGGATGATCGTCGCAGACGACCGCAACATCCGAGGATCAAGGAATGAGCAGAATTAAGTGCGCCTTCCGAGTTCTGCAGATTTTTCCAGCGCACTATTCAAATCGCAAGGATAGCGCGCAGCTTCTCTTTTATTTTAACAGAGTCGATCCCGTTCTCCTCGCTCGTTGTCACAAGAATCCCTAAATCACCCTCGCCTTCGTCTTCCGGCAACACTCCCTGAGAGCGGTACCAGTCGAGCTTCGCAAGCCAGCGGCGCCTATAAGCCGGTTCAGACATCATCCCAAGATGCTCAAGAAAGACGCGCCGACCAGTCTCAGCATCTTCAATCGTGAAGTCAGGATATCGAACGCTGCCGTCCCTCCCGGTGAAGGGTTGTTCGTAGGCGTAGGTAATGCCAAGGGCGTGAAGCAGATTGGCAATGATCACCTCCGATTTTGAGCGGACTAGCTCGCCGCGGGTGGTGCGGTGAATGAGACCTTCTTCAAGGAATGCCCCAACATGCTCGACAGGCTTGGGATCGGAGAACAGATTTGTCAGACGACGGGCGGTCTCGGAATGCTCGGATAAAGACTGCTTTAGGAGGGCCCGAAGGTCGCCTTGGTGAAATAGGACCACTTCTTCGCGTTGACGAGTCAATGCAGTGTAGAGCAGTTCGCGCGAAAGCAGGCGGCAGGGATTCGGGATCACGATAAACGTAGTTCCGAATTCGCTGCCTTGGGCTTTGTGAATAGTCAAAGCATACGCAAGTTCCAGAGGCGATTCACCTTCATCGCCGAAATCGTTGCCTCCAAAGCCAAACTTGAATCCAAGCTGCGTAGAGAATTCGACCTCGATCTTCCACGGGAGTCCCTTCGGCTTCCAGCTGCTCCCTTTGAACTGCCCAACGACAATTCCGATCTCTCCGTTCGCGAGATAACCTTTGTCCATTTTAGGATAGACGTCGTACCGTCTCCCATTGGCGACATTGATTACCTTGTCGCCATACAAGATCCCTTGGGCTCCCAACGGCTTACAGGTCTTCCGTTCCCAGTACTTTTCGGGCTCGGCCCACAGGCGCGCTTGCCGCCGGAAGGACTTCTGGAGCCATCGATTCAGTCCGTCCACACCAGTCTCCCCGGCGCGCACCGGCGAGAGGATCTGCCATGCTTCAGCGTCGGCGCCTCCACCACGACCGCTTTCGACGCCCTTGGCGTCCTTTTCCGAACGCGACAGGTTGAAGTAGACCGCCTTATTATATGGACGACCGCCGAGGCTAATTTCGAAGGTGGCGTCCTCCCGCTCGTCGTCGAAGCCTTGCTTGCGCGAAATGGCTCGGGTCGTCGCCTTGATCTCGGCAAGAAGCTTTGTCTGGAGTTCGGTGTCGCCTTCCCAGCGAACAGCTCGAATGCCGATCGACTTGCCGCTAGCTAGACGATCCCAAGCTTCATCGGCACCGGGATCGGGAGCCTCTCCCCCGAACCATCTCGACAAGATGATGTCGTCCCGCGCTGCTGGCGGCTGTCCCGCCGCAACTGATTGCTCGGTCTGCCGGCGCACGATCTTGAGTTCCGCATAACCGAGTGGTGCCTTGCTGGCTGCGGTGGCAGAGCCGTCGTTCAAATAGCGGACGATGTCGACAAAGGGGCGACCCGCGCCAATCGGCGGGAGCTGCCTCGGATCGCCCACCAAGATCAATCGTTCGACGGTTGTTGTCTCAATGGCATCAAGGGTGGCCGCCAATTGGTCCTCGGTCAGCATCGAGCACTCGTCGATGACGACAGTCTTGAAGCCGCGTTCGCGGTTAGTATCATCCGTAACGCGATAGGCCCCGGTCAGTGGGTCATAACGTCCGAGTGCCAACAAGAACTGCGCAAGTGTGTAAGCTTTCGCATTGTTGGCCCGCTTCTGCATCTGAACCCTCGCTTTGCCGGTCGGGGCGAGCAGGAGGACACCCCCGGCGGTGACAGACGGTAACGACAGCAGGGCGGTCAAAAGGCTCGTCTTGCCCGTACCGGCAGGCCCGATCAAAACCGAAAACCGAGACCGATAAATTTCCTCCAGGGCTCTGGCTTTTTCGGTGCGCGCTAGCTCCTCCGTCTCGGGTTCACTCGCCGCAGCAAACGGCGGAAGCTGTCGGTCGATAAGGGCCCGCCAATCGTGCTCGTCGGCATGCCGTTTGCCCGCAAGGCGCCGTTTCACACGAGCCGAGATGAGGTCGCGTGACTCTGCATACTCCTGGAGCTGCCATGCGGGGGTGCCATCCGCCATACGGCCAACAGCGATCCTTTCCTTCAAGAATGTGCCAAACGCCTCGATCCAATCGGCGCCGATTGCGCATGGGGGTGAGATGTCGAGGTCGCGGACGCGTTGCACGAGCCAAGATTGGGGAAGCAAGGTATGCCCTTCGCCTGCTGCTCGATCGAGCGTGGCGATCATCAAGGCGCGGCCGCGACGGGGATCAATCGCCTCCGCACAGCGGGAGGGATCAGGTACGGGCGTCGCTGCCGCAACCGTCGCGTCGGGGAACAGTCCACGATCAATCACTGCTGCCGAAATTGGGTCGATGCGCCCTCGATCGTCTTCGAAGCAAATATACGGGTTGGCTAAGATTTCTGCGTCGGTAGCTGTGATGCCAACCCGCGTGCGCTCTTCCGCTACAAACCATCGGGTCGCCTGATCGGCAGTGATCTCGGATCTGGCAAGCAGCTTGAGCAGCGCCCGCCGCTCTGGCTTCAGGCTGCCCCAGAGTTTTGCCGCAGTAGAACCAATTGTCGCTGCCAAATCGGGAGCGAGCAGGGTCGGCTCGTGAAGCACTTTTTCAACGAGCGGCCAAGGATCGCGCACCTCCTGAGATCCGTCGGCGTGCAGCTGCTGACCAACGGCGTGTGCGACAAGAGTACCGTGAGTCAATCCGAAAGCTGTCAGTGCTGAGCCAAGGCCGGGAAAGGCACCCCGAAGCCGCCAGATTCTGTTCAGCTGAGTGTCGACCCAGCCCCGAGCGGCGGACCAATTGCCAGGAACTACCCTTTCAAGCCGCTCAAGCAGCGACGCGCAGGCGAGCAGAACCGTGATCGCTTGATCATGCGTCACATGCTCGGTGCCCATTGAGAATGCGTCCCATTGTTCCTCGGGCGCATGAAGCACAAGGCTCGACAGATCGATGCTGGGGTCTTTTTCAGCCAGATCAATCAGTTCGTGATAGGGAAGAAGAAAGCCGTCCTTGATGTCTGGCCGTATCGAATGATGCAGATTGCGCTCCCACAGGACACAGCGCATCGCGTCCGATGGCGCGCCCTTCTCGTAGATGTACTCGACAGAAGGGTCGACCTTGAGAACGCGACCTATGCCGACAATGACTCGCCGCCCGTCATCCGTCAGCGGCGTTCTCTTGGCATAGAAGAATACAAGAGATTCCTCGGGTGTGATTGCGCCGAAGAACGTGTCGAGCATCGCAAGCTGGTTCCGGCGTTCCTGAACCCAGAGCTTATCGAATTCGAGGTCGGGCTCGAGTTCGGGTCGGAAGTCGATCTTGTAGGCCTTGGCACGATCAGGGATCCCGTCATCCGAATTCTTCATCATCCAGGCGAAAGGAACAGCCGCAGCCGAATAAGCCGGATGATGGAAGTAGCCTTCTTGGAAATGCTTGTATCTGGGGTCGTGACTGTAGGGGTGACGAACCCTCCGGGCATATCCGAAGGGTGCCATGAATGCTCCACGTTCTGCGGCGCATGCCGGTAGCCGAGCGCCGTCGGGATCCCAGGCGGCACCAGCGATGCTCGTCTCGAAATCGTCGTCCTTGCTTTCCGCCACCCTCGGCAGGATCAGGCAGGACGTGTTCCCCCGCGGATTGGCGCAAGTTTTCCCTGCCCAGCGACTGTCGTGCCATGGAACACGGACAGAAACGTGCATGGTGGGCAATCGTCTTGCTCCGGCGATCATTGGCATTCCTTCCTGCAGGGCAGCGCGCACTGCCTTAAGTATCAAAAAAGCGCCTGCAGAAGTGGTATGCAAGACGATCTCGGAAATTGAGTATGTTGTCTTCCACTGTCATGATTTCACAGTGCGTGGTGCCGCCATTGGCTGGGCCCCGAAGCGCCACAATCCCTGGTTCGTCCAAGGCGGCCCCGGTGTTGGCTGCCTCAAGCCGACGAGGGGAGAGGAATACATGAATTCGTCCTTGCGGCTCCGCGGCCTCGAGGATCGCGTCGGCTGCATTCTGCACCAATTCGTACAACTGACGGTACGCGTATCCGCCAGACAGCACTTCGTTCTCGGTTTCGAAATGCTCGGACGCGTCTCGCGGCTGCGCCTCGTAGGCCTTGAGGCGCTTCTGGCACTCGTCGTGAACGAACTCGGCGAGCTGCTTCAGTTCGGTTTCGTGGTTGCGAACATCCATGCACGCCTCAAAAAATCAAATGGAAACATCCGCGTTAGCTGTCCCAGAACGCCCTCTCCACGAAGAACAGACTAGCCGCGAGGTCGGGCGATCGACAACAGCTTATGAGAGCATCGCGGCTCTTGTCGTTCAGCGTTGTGGGCGTAGCAAACAATGCCAGCCAGCCGTCGTCGGGATCAGGCGGGCTTGCGGGACACTATGTATCTGGTAGCGGGATCCCGACGACAAAAGATCTCCGACGAAAGCGAGAACTCGCTTGGCCATGACCGGTTCGGTCGTTGCCAGGAGGCCAAGCCAGCTTTCGACCGAAGATTTCGGCAACGCAACGACTTCGCGCCGTTTCGCCTCAACCACGAGCGCATTTAAACGAGATATCCGCGCCTCGGAGGCATAGTTTCGTATTTTCACAGTCCTTTCGACGTGATCGGATAAAGCAGGCGCGAGTGCGCTTCCTCGGCGGCACACCGGAGTTCCATCTGGAGGTGATCGAGGTGCTTCTGGCGCTTGGCGTGTCAGCGACCTCAGAGAGCATGGGAATGATCGCGCCCTATCCGAAGCGCCGGTTCGGCATCCGATACAAGGAAGGCGCCGCGATCATCACCGTAGCACAGGATGCCACGCTGATGGGGTGATCACAACCTCACCTGAGAGCTGCGATCTTCCCCGGCTGGTATCCTGGCCAATGCTCTCCCTCATCGGTGACCACTACGGGCGCCTGCCGGTATCTGACGGCGAACCAACTCGTTCACCAAACGGGCCTGTCGGCCCCACGGTCAATGCGGTGCTCGCCGATCTGGAGCGGTTCGGTATCGTCGAAGAAGTTACCGGCCGCAGACGGGGCCGCGTTTTCAGTTACCGGGGTAATCTCGCAATCCTGAGCGAAGGCACTGACCCGCTCCCCACCGAGGCATGATGGAAGGAAGCCCGTGCGTATCGAATCAGTAACCCCGCAGGAGAGGTGCTGGGAAGTGATCCAGGCATTCGTGATTCTGATGAAGGGGCCATCCCGTCGAAGGCACCCCCGGTCCTCTCGTTTTTAAAGGAACAGATCGGGCATGGCGAGGTACATTAATAAGGTGTTTCGATTTCGTCGCCTGACACCTGCTCCTCTCAAATCTTGGTTGACCGATCAAGGTACAGGAGGTTGAGCATGACGAAACTGAACCCCGGCCCGCCTTCCGGCGCTAAGCCCGTGAAGATCACGCTGGAGCTGCCCGCAACCCTCAACCGCGATCTGATCGCCTGTGCCGAGATGCTGGCCCGCGAAAGCGGCCGGCCCGCCGCCGATCCCATGACGCTGATCATGCCAATGCGGGATCGGTTCATGGCGACAGATCGGGGGCTCGCCAAGGCTTGGCGCATGACGAGGACGCAGGGAGGGGAAAGAGTGATTTGCTGAATTTCCAACCACTACCAAAGGAGCTTGACCCCCGACACCAGCAGAAGAACTGCGAGGATGCCACGCAGCCAGCGGTCGGAGAGGTATCTGCTTCCGACAAATGCCCCCAGCGATCCGCCCACCGCAACCGCTATCAGCCACCACGGTAAGGTCGTCGTCGGAAGCTGATCCCAGAAAGCGTAGGCACCGAGAAGCGCGGCGGCAGAGTTCATCAGGTTGTATAGGGCCGTTGTGGCCGCTGTCTGGTGTGCCGTTGCCCAGTTCATCGCGAGGATAACCGGCGCGAGGAACACACCGCCTCCGGTGCCCGTGGTTCCCGAAACGAATCCGATGACAGCGCCTGTTGCCAGCGCCGCGAGGAACGGCGGCGCAACCGGCTCGGCATAAACGGTCGTTCCTTTTCGGAGGGCTGAGCGGCCCATCTGGAGGGCCGAAAGCACGAGCACGATCCCGACGACCGGATAGTATATGTCTTCAGGAAGATGGATTGCCCCGCCAAGAATGGAGAACGGGAAGCCGAGCAATGCGAAGGGATAGACGTTGCGCCACGATAACCGCCCGGCCTTTAGGAAGTGGACTGTGCCGATGGCTGCGACAAGAAGGTTCAGGGTGAGAGCGGTCGTTTTCATCGCCATAGGCGCGAATCCGAACAGCGCCATCGCGGCGATATAGCCTGACGCTCCAGCCTGTCCGACCGCTGCATAGACCAGCGCAATCACCAGGAAAGCCGCCGATAGTAAGATCGCCTCAGTGTCCAATGGTGTCAGCGCCTCCTTGAGCTTCCCCTGAACACGTATGCCGGCATCGATCTGAACGTCCATGCCCCAACGCCGCCATAGGCCGCTTTACCATTTTCGGAAGTATCGGAACAATCGCGATCTTCAGGACGCTTGCCGATGCCGAAGGCTTCGCCCGCTTCACCGCATTGGATCAGCGACATACGCGAACTATCGTCGCCAAATTAAAGCTTCATCTGTTGATTTCCACGCAGAACTGACCCGGGTTTTCCGTCGCGAGCTGAGCTACCTGAGGATTATGTTCCGGAGTTCAGGCTTGGGTCAAGGGCTGGGCGATCTCCTTTCTTTTTCGGGTTGCCATGGCTGAGCTGGCCTTGAATCGGACGCTGTCGTTCCCGGTCTCGAGAATGTGGCAGCGGTGGGTCCACGTCGCCGATCTGGAAGAAGGCGGGGCTGGTAGTGCGGCTTCGACCTGCCACCGCCATGCGCCAATCTGCGAGTGATGACATGCAGCGATCTGTTCCACCCCCCGGCACTTTCGACAACATGCCCGACCGCCCGGCTGTCGTTCGCGGTTCCGATGGCCGTTTCCTAACGGGCAATACCGGCGGCGGCAGGCCGAAGGGATCGCGAAACCGGCTGACCGAACTGTTGATGACGGCGATTGCCGATGACTTTGCCACGCATGGGGCCGATGCCATAGCTCGGCTTCGTGCAGACGATCCGGCGAATTATCTGCGTATGGTCGCGGCGCTGGTCCCGCGTGAACTGATCCTGCAACGGGAATCTCAACCCGTTCCCGATTATGCCGAACTGTCTGACGAAGAAGCCGTTGCCCTGCTGGAAGCGGAATACCGCCGCAGGCGGCTGGAATCCGCGGGGAAACACGTCCTGTTTGGTCTTGCCGAGAGTGTCGGAAACTAAGGACGACGATTTCGAGTCAAGTCTAGCTGGAATTGATTGGGATGCTGATGGTGCGCGGCTTCCGGCGTGCGCAGCAGAACGCGGAGCATTCATGGCTCCGTTCGGTTATGCGCATCATTTTGGAACACCTTGGGATGCTATCTGAACCGGCCTATCGACGCCGATGGTTGGCGAAGGTGGACTGGTATCGCGCCCAAGGGGTGTTGCTTGAAGAAGATGGCAAAGGCGACGAAGGAATACTTGTGACCACCACTGAAGAGAACGGCATTGATTCCGCAAGCATAGAACGAAGGCTTCGGGTACTTCTTGGGCTTTGACACAGTATGTAGATATTGAATCAGAAGCCTCTCCCCTCACGCTGGTTAGAGCAATGTCACACTCGCCATGTTTACCCTGGCGGATGCGCCTAGGTGCTCCACGCGGACTTAGTAATCCGTCTCCACATACAGCGTCGAGAGCCGCGCGTGCAGCGCGGCGAGGATGGTTTCGCGAGGAGTGGTCATTGTTGTCCCGGTTCTCCGGGCCCGGCCCGGCTTCAGTGATCCTTGTCACGTCTCTCGGTTGGCAAGTTCGCCAGACGGCGCGGCAGGTCGGACCGGCCATGCAGGAAATCGATGATGATCACCTGCGCCGCATCCTCGATGAAGATCACGAAATGCTGCCCGGCGCGCACGAAACGCAGGTTTTCCGGCAGATCGGGGTCTATCAGGCGGCGGCATTCCTGTGACAAGGCGGTGCCCGACGCGATTTCCTGACAGCGGGCAATCAGGTCTTCTTCATAGGCCGCCGCCTGCCGTGGTCCGAAGGTTTCCAGCGTCCAGTTTGCAATGTCGATCAGCGCGGCTTCGGCCGCGCGCGTCAGGCGCCAGGGTTTTGGCATCAGGACCCGGTGCGCGCGGCGGCGAATGCGCGGCGAACCGCATCCTCGCCACTTCCCTCTGCCAGATCGCCACGACGCGCCTGTTCCAGGCCTGCGCTCAGCCGCGCGCGCAGGTCACCCAGTTCACTTTCCTCGCGTTCCAGCAGACGCAACCCCGCCCGCAGCGCTTCGGACGCATTCTGATAGCGGCCCGAGGCAACCAGCCGGTCGACCAAGTCGGATTGCGTATCGGTCAAAACAACGTTTCGCGTGGCCATGTGTGTCTCCATGCAGATCATTGGCAATATATGCCAATACCCCTTCCATGTCGACCATGATCGTTCAGAACCTGCCCTTAGCCCACTTCGCCACGATCAGCCCCGGCACAGCGTCGTGCGCCCGCTCGGCATCCCGCGCGAGATCCAGCCGCTTCGGCAGCTTGACCTGCGGCACCAGCAGGAAGATCGGCGCGGTGACGACGCCCCTTCCGGTTTTCGACTTTGACGCCACCGCCCGGCCCTTTGTGTTCAGCCGCCCTTCGGCCACCAGCAGGCTCGGCCCCCTTCGGCGATAGATGAACCGCAGGCGCAACCCCGTGCGGCGTTCCCATTCGCCGGGGGTGAGGAAAGCGTCGCCGTCGATCTCGATCCGGTCGCCGGGACGCGGGTTTGGCACCTCGGCCACGCGCAAATCGACGCGGGTGGTTTCAGACCACAGTCGCGCATCGGCGAAGTCGGTAACGGCATCGGCACGCCGGGCGACGACACGCACCAGAACGGGCGCGCCGCCGGCGGTGTAGATCGCATCCCGCCCCATGTTCGGATCGGCGAAGAGCGCGCCGACGGCGGCGGCAAAGGCGCCCATCAGAACGCGCCGTTCAGCCGCACCCGGCCGATCAGGTCGGTGGCGCCGCCCGCGACTGCCTAGGTCGCCTCACCGATCAGCGTGTTCGAGGTCAGGGTCTTGGTCGTATTCTTCGCCGTGTTGTCCCAGTAGATCTTGTCGCCGGCGGCCCATGCCTGCGAGGCGACCTTCTTCAGGTCGCAGACGCCGACGAGCGCGGCCTCGACCGCTTCGCCAAGGGCGGCGGTGCCAGCGGCCACGCCGAAGATGGAGCCGACGAGCAGGCCATCGCCCGAGGCGACGGCATAGGGCGCCGTCAGGGTGATGGTGTTGCCGGGCTGGACGTAGTTTTTCATGGGGGTGTTCCTTCTGGTGCCTGTTGCAAGGAGTGCGAATTTTTCCTACCTTTGCGGCAGGAGGATCGGACATGGCCGGCAAGATCAGCATTTCCATTACCGACGAGCATGCCGCAGTGCTTCAGGAAGCCGTGGGCAGCGGGGCCTACGCCTCCTCGAGCGAGGTGGTTCGCGAGGCGTTGCGCGAATGGCGGGCGCGGCGCGTCGTCGGGCAGTTGTGGGACGAGGGGCTGGCCAGCGGGCGCTGCGACCCCGGCACGACGATGGCGGACATCAAGCGCGAGGCGCGTCGCCGTAGAAGCGTTTCCTGACGCCTATGCCGCGGGTGTTCTTCGCGCGGGCCGCCCGCGAGGATCTGATTGCGATCTGGACGCATATCGCAGCCGACGACCCTGCCGCCGCCGACCGCGTGCTCGACCGTCTGGACGAGGCCGCCAGCCATCTGGCCCAAAACCCGCAGATGGGCCCGGCGCGGGACGATATCCGCCCCGGGCTGAGCTATCTGGTCAGCGGCTCCTACCTGCTGCTCTATCGGATCACGGATGACGGCATCAAGATCGTCCGCGCCGTGCACGGACGGCGCGACCTCTACGGGTTGTTCTGACCTTACGCGCCCGGGTTCTTGTAGAGGCCGCGCCAGTCGATGGCCTTGGCGCCGAAGTCGAGGCGACACTTGATCTCGACGCCGTCGACGTCGAAACCGTTGCGCGTCTCGATGTAGGCGCCCTGCTGGCCCTCGAGATAGGCGTACTCGATGGTGTCAATCTGGTTGGGGCTCGCCGCCAGATACCAGGCGGTCTCGCTGGCGGCATCAAGGCGGGGCTCGCTGATCGGCGCGAGGGTGCGGATCGACTGCGGCACGACGTTGGCGGTTGCGGCGGGGATCAGGTTCTGTGCCACCAGCTGCTCGGCCTTCAGTTCCAGCGAGGCGGGCACGATCAGGAAGGCGGGGCGGACGTTCTGCACCGTCTTCTTGTCGAGACCGGTCTGCTTGGCCATCGCGGCGCGGGCCGCGCCAACCGCCTCGACCGCCAGCGCCGCGCCGGTGCCCGCGAGATTCTTGTGATTGGTGTGGAACAGCGCGTTGCCGTCGGCCATGGCGGGGTTCGAAGTGATCACGCCCCAGACCACGTCGCTTTCCAGCTGCGCAATCGAGTTGCCGTACATCGCCGGGATCCGGGTGAAGGCGTCGAGATCGTCGTTGATCAAGGTCTGGCGGGTGATCGCGACCACCCGACCATAGGTCTTCACGCGGTAGCTCTCCTTCGACTCGCCGAGCGTGCCACGCTTGAACTCGCCGCTCTCGCCGACCTCGAGCAGCTGCGGCGCTTCGCCGAGCTGGACCCGGTGCATGGCCTTGAAGTCGGTGGCCAGCACCTGGCGGCAGAACAGCATGTAGGTGCGGGGATAGGTCTCGTAAGCTTGGCGCAGGGTCTTGTTGGTGACGGCCGACAGGATTTCAGGGAAGTCGGAGGTGGAATGCAGCGAGCGCGTCGCCACCTCATCGCGCGACAGGCCGCGCGTGTTGACCCCGGCATTGGTCAGGCTTTCGCGGGCCAGTTCCAGGAGCGACATGCCGCGGTATTGGCGCGCAGAGTCGTCCAGCTGGAACAGTGTCGGGCTGTAGCGGTGCAGCAGGGCATTGGCCACGGCATCGCGGCGGGTGATGCGCTCGTCCCGACCGCCGAGAGGGATCGAGACATGCGGGAAGGTCCGGGTCTCATCCGATTTGGCGGCGACCTGGTCGAGGATCAGGCGACGGGATTCGTCGACGCTGACGCCGCGCTTGACCAGATCCTCGGCAAAGCTGCGATCGAGGTTCAAGCGACCAGCCAGATCATAGATCGTGGAAACACGGTAAGCTGTGTATCGGCCCTATAGGGTGATACCGTGCAGAATTATTTCTAGCGTTCGGTCTGAGAAAACTAGGCTCTGGCACGCAAAGCGCCGGGCTTTGATTCTTATCCCTTGAAAACCGTGGCGATGTCCCGGCTTGCCTGCTCGCCGGGCTCCCTGGATAGTGCTCTAGGCATGCAGTTGATTTGCCTGCCGTTCACACTCGGGGGGTTCTAGGGATGGCGGATCAGGAAAACGGCGCGAAGAAGGTCAGGCGCCGACGGGGTAACACCCTGGAACACTGGGAGGTCGCGCTGATCAAGGCGATGATCGCTCGGGGCGGGGCATTCACGAACGACCAGGACATCCTGGCCTATTTCACGCGACCGACCCGCACCGTGAACCATCGGCTGATCGGAGAAATCCGGACCGAGGCGAAGCACAAAGCCACAAAGCCCGCGACCGACGACGACCTGGACGCATTTCTGTCTACATGGCCGGACATCGATCATACGACCGGCCTGAGCATTCGCGGCGATGAACTGCTTATCAAGGCGCGGGAAGCGATGATCGCCGGGGTCCAGACCTTCAATTCCGCCGGTCTGACTTTCCGGGCCGAGTTGTTCATCGTCACCGCCGTTATCGCCTGGACATATCTTCTCCACGCCTGGTTCCGTCGGGAGGGGATTGACTACCGGTATACGGGGCAGACGACCAAGGAGGGTGCCGAAAAATTCTGGGAGCTTGGCCACTGCCTCAAGCAGCCGAAGTGCCCCGTGAAGGGCGGGGCGGCCAAGAACCTCGAGTTTCTGATCGAGATCCGCCATGAGATCGAACACCGCTCGACCAATCGGATTGACGATGCGCTTGGTGCGAAGCTGCAGTCCTGCGCTCTGAATTTCAACGACATGCTGAAGAAAGAGTTCGGGGCGCAGTATGGGCTGGAGAAACGCCTGCCGCTCGCACTGCAGTTCGTCTCCTTCGGTGCAGAACAGCGGGCCGCCCTGAAGAAAGCATTCGGCCTTCCAAAGCATGTCGAGGCGGCAATCGACGCGTTCGAGCATGGCCTGACTGAGGAGGAGATGAAGGACCCAGCTTACCGCATCTCCTATGGCTTCGTGCCAATGGTGGCGAAGAAACCCGGCGCGGCCGACACCGCGGTTCATATCGTTTCCAGTGGCAGCGATGAGGCCGGCGAGATCAGCAAGATCATCCTCAAAGAGGTTAACAAGGATCGGTATCCGCCCAAAAAGGTCGTAGAGAAAATCCAGGCCGCAGACTTCCCGAAATTCCGCACGCATGACCATACGCAGCTATGGAAGCGGCTCGACGCGAAAAATCCGGGCAAGGGCTTCGGATGTGTCGGTGATTACGGCAACTGGGTCTGGTTCGACCGATGGATAGATCAGGTGCGGCTGAGCTGCGAGGCGGAAGGCGACAGATTTCGATGATGGCGCCGGTCCACTCCAGTCCGCGCGGCCATTATCAATCTCCAACGCGCTTTGGCCGGATCCCGCGGCGGGATCCGGCTAAAATATGATCCCGATATATTTTTCGTTCGTCAGAATCTGATGGACAGTGCCACGTGTCCAGGGCCGCTCCAGATCGGTCAGTATGCCCTTTGCGTTAAGATCTCGGGCGATTGCCGCCTCGGATTGGCCGCGCGTGGTGAACTGATCGTATATCCACCTGACCCGTCGCACTTCCGCTGCGGGACCAGGCCTGAGGATGACCCGATCCGTTTGCAGGCTTTTGCGCTCGCCCCGTTTCAGCACGAACTTCATCGCCCCGCTTTCATCCAGCAAGACGCGCCGCAAGCCGTAGCCCGGCGGCCCTCCCTGGCGATAGCCAAGGCGGATGAGCCGACACTGCCCCGCCCAGACTTTCACGGACAGGATGCGGCTGTAGTTCCCGGCTTCCATGCTGCTAAAGGTCCAGGCAAGCTCGGCCAGCGGCCCCATATCGTTGGAGAAACCACCGGCACAGAAGTGAATCTCCACGCCGGCATTCAGGCATTTGAAGGCGTAGTATGCGGACTCATAAGGGCGCTGGAAGCGTCCCCACCGGCTATGATCGTAGGCGATGATCAGCCT
>NZ_QNHG01000001.1:960631-964271 GCF_003290025.1 Pseudogemmobacter bohemicus | reverse complement strand
GGGATGATACGTCGAGGCCGACAATTGCTAACGTCGGCTCCTGCGTTTGGGATTTCAACCCGAGAGGCGACCGACCGGACAATGCCAGGGCATGAGCGTGCCATAGTCGATGTCGCCATGCGTCCGTTCGATCTCGCCGATGACCCAACTCAGATAGCGGCGCGGATCAATCGAGTTCAGGCGGGCACTCTCGATCAGCGTGTAGTAGATGGCCCAGACCTTTGCCGTCTCATGGTTGCCAGCGAAGAGCGAGTTCTTTTTGGTCAGCGCGATCCCGCGGATACAGCGCTCAACCGGGTTGTTGTCGATCTCGAGGCGGCCATCGAAGACGAAGCGCCGGAGCCCGTCAAACGCCTTCAGCGTATACTTGATCGCCTGCTTCAGTGCCCCGTCGGCGACCGCCTCGCTCCTGGTGAGAACTGCATGGATTTCATTCAGAACGGGAAGAGAGTGGTCCTGACGCCGGGCCTCGCGCTCTTCCGGCGGCAGGCCGGTAATGGTGGCCTCGACCTTATACATCTTCTTGATAAGCTTCACGATCCGGGCCGCCAGCGGGCTTTTCGTTGCGATATGGGCCTCATGGAACTTGCGGCGCGCGTGCGCCCAGCAGCGCACGATGTCGATGCCATCGTTCGCACCATCGGCCTTGCGGACCCCGTTGTAGCCGCCATAGCCATCAGTGTGCAGGAAGCGGATTGCGGCATCCGCCAGCATTTCACGCGCTACGGCCCCAGCCCGCGAAGGCGCATATTCATAGATTACCGCAGGACGCGCCTCCGGATTCCAACGGCGCTCATCCCGGCACACCACCCAAATATAGCCAGTGTCGCATTTTCCCTTGCCAGGAGCCAGAACGCGCAACGGCGTTTCGTCCATGTGGGGCGCATGGCCGGATTTCACATGGTTGACGAATTCCGCCACAATCGGTGCGAGGAAGCCGGCGACATGGATGATGTTGTTGCTGATGGTCTGGGTGCTCAGATTGACTCCCGCGTTCTTCATACGGCGCGCCATCCGATAGGTCGGAATGTGCTCGAAGAACTTCTGCACCGCCGCCTCCGCAATCAACTGCGGATCGATGCTTCGTTTGTGCATGATATAGCTGTTGGACCTCGCAGCCATCGGTTTGTTTTCCTTGCAAAGCTCGCTGCGGTTGCATGCGCAGGTGTGGTAGATGTCCCGGATTGCCTCGACATGTTCCGGGATCGTCACGAGCCGGGTGCTGGCCCAGGAGCTGATCGTTTTCATTTCACAGCCACAGCTGCAGCAGTTCATGCCATCCGGGTAGTGATGGACTTCGCGGATAGGGATATCCGCCGGCACCCTGCGGGTGCGTTTCCCCTTCCTGACGAGAGCCTGGGATTCCTCCTCTTCTTCATCCTCGCCGTCGTCCGGGATATCGGGTTCGCCGTCGCGATCCTTTTCGGAGCTTTGCCCGAAGTGCTCTTGACGCAGGACTGCCAGCTGTTCCTTGGTGCGACGGAGGTCACATTTGAGCGCCGTGATCCGCATACGGTCCTTGCGGGCCTGCAGCTCGTTCTCGGAAAACATAGAAAGGATCATGCCGATGCGGGCGCCAACCGTCATCTTCGTGGCGTCCGGGCAGTCGGGAAGAGCGTTCAGCGATGCCAAAATGCCATCGCAGACCATCGCGATGGAGCTGAGATCCTCCGTGCCGGATCGGATTTCATCCGCGCTATCGGAATGGGGCTGTGCGGGGCCGATGCTCGGGAGCAGAGGCTCCCTTGGGCTGTAGGTATTCATGCTGGTTTCCTCAGGGGGGATCACTCCCCGCCCACATCCGGGCGGCGAAGGTTCAGTCCGGCACGCGCCACATCGCGGCGCTCCCGAGCGACCGGGCATGGCTCACCGATCTCCGCCCGCCTGGAATGCGGCCGAAGTCATGGTTTGCCGGTATGGCCGTCGTGCTGGAGAGAGAAACCGGGGCTGAAGCAGGAACGTTGCGCTATGGCGCGCGCCCTGTTATCCGTTGAGGTGCAAAGCTGCAGCGGGCCTCGGTCTGCTCAAGAAGGCCTTACGGAGATGGTGGAACATCTTCGCAGGGCCTTTTCACTGATCTTCGGTCATGGTCTCTCCTTTCGGGGGGGCGAGCCAGGACGGCTGCCGTTCAATGGTTCTATGTGGTAAGTGGTTATTCACACAACGCATTGAAATATTTTAAAAAACACCACATCTTGCCGAGGCTCCCCTCCTCAGGATGGGAAAAAGCAACCGGCTTTCATTTGCAGGATATGGGCAAGAGACCGGCGTAGCGGGAAACATGGTGGCCAACCTGTTTCCCCTCGAGATCCGGCCCCAAGATGTTGACGGAGCGCGCCGATGGCCGCGTGTATCCCGTCACTTTCCCAAACCTGGAGTTTGCTATTTCCTGGAGGAATCACGCCCAGACGAGGCGGATAAAGGCGTCGCGGCTTGCGAGTGTGATGCATCGTCGAACGGGGTCACCCTGAACCGACGGGCCCCGAAGGGCCTTTCTCCTACGGGAGAATCATCACTCCACAGCCGGACGCGCCCCTATTGAGGGGCCGCCGACGGCACACGGTTGTGCCGGGCACGCTGCCGCGATGCGTTGCGCCCAATGGGTCGCACGCGTCATAGCAAGAGGGCACTCGATGGTGATGTGCGCGGGCATTGCCATGGTCTACTCCGTTGCTTGCTGTCAGTTGATACGCCCGGGTCAGTGCGGGCGTATCACCTCCGCAAGCCGCCGAAGCAGGGTCTCATCGAATTTCAGACGACGCTCAAACATGGGGCGTTCCGCTTCCGGGCCGAGCGTCTCATAATGGAGGCGCAGCACGCCCTGCCGGGTGGCATAGGCCAGGCGCGCGGAGGGGCCGAAGCTCGACATCTGCAAGTTCAGGGCCATTTCGGTCAGATCACGAAACTCATCCGCTGCCATCGCATCGACCACGGCAGCAAGTCCTTGCCCCATAATCGGCGCCTGCACCAGTGCAGGGCCAGCCGGGAACATATGAAGGTCCGCCTGAGCGGCGGGGTGTTCCTGATACTGATCGACCTGCTCGGCCAAGGCGGACAGTGAAATGCCCTCATCCGGGCGCCACTGCACCGTTGCTTTCTGAAGCGGCATACAGGTCACCTTGCTGACCAGATCCACAGCGTCTTTCATGCTCGCACCCACGATAACCGCGAGGCTCAAGTTGAGGACGTCGAGACCTGCCATCTTTGCAGCCGACGGCCCCCGACCGCCTTTATGGCGCATACCTGCTCCCAGCAGGGCCCGGTCGAGACCATCGACCATCGAAGGAGCGACGCCGAACGTCTCCGCCACTCCGATAACCATTTCGCCAGCCGTTGCCATTTTGAAGTCCATAGGAAAAAATTCCGCATGATGGTTCTGGCAGACGCGTCTTGGCACGTCAACATCTATTCGAAAACTTTTCCTATGGAGCTTCCGCATCGCCCTGCCGCTAAGGTGAACGAATGTGGGATACGGCGGCCTGAAGGTCGATCTGGCAGGGTGCGAGAAATATGTCCCCTGTTTAGCAACGAAGGATGACCTCGCCTTCACCAGGACGACCAGATAAGCTTCCACACCATTGAAGACAAACAGGCTTTTCCACTACGCCCATTTAGGTAAGCATTCGCGGATGGAACTTCG
>NZ_QNHG01000001.1:937882-958055 GCF_003290025.1 Pseudogemmobacter bohemicus | reverse complement strand
GAACTTCGACACGCCCACATCTTATCTCGTTGCCTATCGATCGACCTCGAGGTGGATCCGCGTGAGGCAAAGGTGTTTGCGGTTGCGGCTGTGCGCAACGATGACCAGATTGACCTGAAGGTTGTGGGCCGACTGACCGAGCAAGTCCTGGACGCGCTTGAAGTGCAGCTTGGTCATGTCGATTATCCAATCGGGCATAACATTCTAAATCATGACCTCGAACATCTCGTGGCTCAACGGCCAGGGATTGAGCGGGCCATGAGGTCGCCGATCGACACCTTGTGGCTAAACCCGCTCGCCTTCCCTCGGAACCCGTATCACCATCTGGTGAAACATTACCACGATGGCCGTCTCGCCACAGGTCATGTGAACGATCCAGAGCTCGATGCGCGTCTGGTCTTCGAAGTGCTGGCGAACCAGATCGATGCGCTGGAAGGACTGGGCAGTCATGAACCTGATGCGTTGACGGCCTATCACTATCTGACCACGCGCATCGAGAATGCCGGGGGCTTTGATGCGGTCTTTCGCTACCTGCGGGTGAAGGCCTGCCCTGGCCTCGAAGAGGCGATGGCTGCCGTCCAGCGCATGTTGGCCGGGCGGGCCTGCGAGCGGCGCGTCGAGCAGACCCTCACCCGCCTGAGCAGTCCGCGGAACGGATGGCCCATGGCCTATGCCTTGTCATGGATCACGGTGGCCGGGGGCGACTCGGTGATGCCGCCCTGGGTGCGCGCCCAGTTCAGGGAGGCTTCGCTGATCGTTCGGCATCTGCGCGATACGTCCTGCAAGGATCCCGGCTGCGGCTGGTGCGCCAAGCAGAATGATCCGGTGCGGGCGCTGGAAAGGTGGTTCGGATTTCCCGCCTTCCGGCCGCAGCCTGTGGACCCGGAGGGGCGCCCCTTGCAGGAGCGCATCGTCGATGAGGCGATGTCGGGCAACAGCGTGCTTGGAATCCTGCCCACGGGCACCGGAAAATCGCTGTGCTATCAGGTTCCTGCTCTGTCGCGCTTCGACAAGATCGGTGCCCTGACGGTCGTGATTTCGCCGTTGGTCGCACTGATGGCGGATCAGGTTCAGGGGATGGAGCGCGCGGGGATTTCCTGCTCGGTCACGATCAATGGTATGCTTTCCATGCCGGAGCGGCAGAGCGCGCTGGACAAGGTCAGGCTGGGCGACGCCGGGATCCTGATCATCTCGCCGGAACAGCTCAGAAGCACCTCGATCCGGAATGTGCTGATACAGCGCGAGGTCGGGCTATGGGCAATCGACGAGGCGCATTGCGTCTCGAAATGGGGGCACGACTTCAGGCCTGACTATCGGTATCTCGGTCGCTTCATCAAGGAATTCTCCGCCGATCAGGATCCTGCGCCCGTCATCTGTCTGACAGCGACCGCCAAGCCCGAGGTAGTGGCGGATATCATCGACCACTTCCAGACAAGGGCCGGGATCACGCTTCTGCCCCTCGACGGCGGTGCGTCGCGAACCAACCTGGCATTTGATGTCCGACCGACCACGAAGAGCAGCAAGCTGTCGGATGTTCTCTCCGTCATCGAAGAGCTGCTGCCTGCAGATGGGCGATCTGGCGCTGTCGTCTATTGTGCATCCCGTGCGGAAACCCAACGCGTTGCCGAGTTTCTGAAATCCCAGGGCCTTGATGCCGCGCATTTCCACGCGGGCCTCAGCGCAGACGATAAGCAGACCATTCAGGAGCGCTTCCGCATCGGCGAGCTGCGCGTGATCGCAGCGACCAATGCCTTCGGCATGGGGATCGACAAGCCCGACATCAGGCTGGTTGTTCACGCCGATATTCCGGGCTCGCTGGAGAATTACCTGCAGGAGGCGGGCCGTGCTGGCCGGGACCGGCAGGATGCGCATTGCGTGTTGTTGTTCGCCGCCGATGATGTGGAGCGTCAGTTCCGTCTTTCAGCCAGTTCGCGCCTGGCCCGCCACGAGATCGGCGCCATCCTGAAGGCACTGAGGCGGATTGACGAGCGCACGAAGAAAACGGGCAAGATCGTTGCGACCTCGGGCGAGATCGTGCGGTCGGAGAGGGACCAGGAGTTCGAACGCGACAGCGCAACGGACGATACGCGCGTCAAGACTGCCGTTTCCTGGTTGGAAGAAGCGCACCTGCTGTCGCGGGAAGAGAACCGTGTTCAGGTCTTCCCGTCCTCGCTGATGGTGCGCACCGTCGATGAAGCGAAGGCACGTCTCGCGCAGGCCGATCTGACCGAAAGCGCGCGGAACCAGCTTCTGGCGATTGTTACGCATCTGTTCACGGCTGCGCCGGATGATGGAATTTCGACGGACGAGCTTTGTGGCGCGGCGGGGATTTCCCCGGGTGCTTTGCCGAAGGCGATGGCCACGCTGGAAAACCTCGGGATCGCGCGCAATGAGATTGCAATGACGGTTTTCATCCATGTGGGCGTTCCGCGTGCTTCGAGCCAACGCCTTTCGGAAGCCTGCGCGCTTGAGGCCGATCTGATCGCCCTCATGCAGGAGCTTGCCCCCGATCTGGATGACAAGACACCGGCGCCGCTCAATCTGGCCGAGACCTGCCAGTGTTTGCGGGACAAGGGGCATGCGGACGTCCGGCCTGACACGATCGGCAGGCTTTTGCGCGGCATTGCGCAGGACGGTCGCGGTCAGGACGGCGGGCGCGGCAATATTTCGTTGAAAATGGCCAGCCGCAACACGCTGATGGTCAAGCTGGAGCGGTCATGGACCTCGGTCCATCAAACCGCGAAGCTGCGCTGGTTGGCGGCAGAACTGCTTTTGGGCTACCTGACCGGGCGGCTGGAGAAAGGTGTCCGCGGAAAAGACCTTCAGGTCGAGACGACAGTGGGCGATCTGCTTGCACAGCTGACGCAGGATGCGTTCCTTCGGTCAAGCGGCGTGCGCGACATGACGAAGCTTCTGGAACGGGCATCGATGTGGTTGCACGAGCAAGGCGTCCTGACCCTGGGAAAAGGTCTGACCGTCTTCCGCTCGGCCATGACCGTCTATCTGGATCCGGCGGGCGGCCAGTTCACCCAGGCACACTTCGCCCCGCTGGAGGACCACTATACCGAGCAGACGCTTCAGACACATGTCATGGCGGCCTATGCAGAAACCGGGCTCAAGACCATGACGGATGCCGCCCGTCTGTCGGAGGATTACTTCCTGCTCAACAAAGAGCAGTTCATGAAGCGCTGGATGCCGGGCATGGGGCGCGAGGTCCGGCGCCAGACCACCAGTGCCTCCTGGAGCACAATCGTCGAGGCGCTGAGCAACAAGGTCCAGCAAGACATCGTGACCGACGACCGGGACCGGACCAATGTTCTCGCCCTTGCAGGTCCGGGCTCGGGCAAGACTAGGGTGCTGGTGCATCGGATCGCCTATCTGCTTCGGATGAAGCGCGAGGATCCGAGCGGCATTCTGGTTCTGGCCTATAACAGACATGCTGCGGCCGAGATCCGGGTGCGGCTTCGCGCGCTGGTCGGGGACGATGCCGTGGGCGTCACGATTTCCACCTGCCACGCCCTTGCGATGAAGCTGGTCGGAGCGAGTTTCATCGGTCAACGTGCCGATACCGAAGATTTTGACGATGTTGTCCTCGAAGCCGTCCGCCAGCTTGAGGGGGAAGGGCTTTCGAAATCCGAAGCGGAGGCGCAGCGCGAGACGCTGATCCAGGGCTATCGGTGGATCCTGGTCGACGAATACCAGGACATCGGCCCCGCGCAATACAAGCTGATCGCCGCAGTGGCTGGCCGAAAGCAGGAGGACACCGAGCTGAAGCTCAGCCTGTTCGCGGTCGGCGATGACGATCAGAACATCTATGCCTTCAACGGCGCCTCCATCGAGTTCATCCGCAAGTTCGAAGAGGACTACAAGGCGCGCCCGGTCTTTCTGGTCGAGAACTACCGCTCGACAGGAAACATCATCACTGCCGCCAATGCGGTGATCGCGGGCGCGAAGGACCGCATGAAGGCGGACCACGAGATCAGGATCAACGCGACCCGGCGCGCCAGTCCGGCGGGCGGCGTGCTGGAGCAGGCGGATACTGTGGCAAAGGGGCGGGTGCAGTTGCTTGATGTGCCCTTCGGGGATGCTGCCCAGGCCACCGCGGCCGTGGATGAGCTTATCCGCTTGTCACGGCTGGATCCGGATTGGTCCTGGTCCCGAACGGCGGTCATTTCCCGGGATTGGAGAAAGCTCGGCGCGGTGCGGTCCTATGCCGAGGCGCAGGGCGTGAAGGTAGAGATGGCCAATGAAGACCTGCCGAACATCTGGCGGCTGCGCGAGACGCAGGCGCTGGTAGCGGGCTTGCGCAAACGTCAGGGGGATCTGCTGGACATCGACGGCATCCTAGCCGTGCTCAACGAACAGACGGTCAACCGCTGGGTCGAACTTCTGGCGGAAGGCGTGGCGGAACTGGCGCGGGAACTGGGGGCGAAGACCATGCCGGTGCCGGACATCATCGAGTGGCTGGCCGAATGGTCCCGTGACACGCGTGGCGAACAGCGGGGGCTGCTTTTGCTGACGGCACACCGTGCGAAAGGGTTGGAATTCGACCATGTGGTCATTCTGAATGGGGGCTGGGACAAACTCTCGAAAGGCGAGGATCAGGATGCGCCGCGCCGACTGTTTTACGTGGCAATGACACGCGCCCAGAAAAGCCTTGCCGTTATGACCACGGGCGACCACGTCTTTCTGAAAAACGATTGTGCAAATGTGCTGCGGCGTCCGGTTCATGCCAATCCGTCGGATATGATGATGTCGCCGAATGTCTATCATCTCCCCAATCTGAAAAATGCTGACCTCTCCTTCGCAGGGCGGCAGGGCGATCAACACGAGATTCATGATGCTGTCCGGCGCTGCAAGGTGGGGGACAGTCTGACCCTTGAATTGCGGCAGGCGAACTGGATGCTGGTCGATCGGCGTGGATGCGTTATCGGCCGCATGTCCAGAACCTGGAATCACCCGCCTGGACATACATTTCTGGAAGGTCGGGTCGGTGCGGTCGTCAGGTGGCGAAAGTCTGATGGTGAAGAGAAATACGCTGGATATTGTCGCCGCGACACCTGGGAGACGGTGCTGCCCGAGATCGTGTTTGCGCCAAGGGGGTAGGTCACGTGCAACGCTCAGCGATAGGCGACGAGACCAAAGCCGGCGAATGTCTCTGGACATGGACAATGCCGCCTAACAGGATGAGCTTATGAAGCAATTTCCTGGCGATGCTGAATTCTCATGCGATCTGACACCATGATCCTCAAGGATCACCTAAGGCATGCAAGCTCCGACGAATTCCTGCTGACGGCATGGGGGCTATACCAGTTCTGGAAAGGACGAATAGATCTGGCTGGGCGAGCCGTGAGACTAAATCCGACAGCGGTGAAGCTGCGACGGGAAAGCCGATTCGTCATACCACCATGGGAGATTGTCGGCCTGCTGACGGTCTACCTGGAGGCCTACGACAACCTGACGGACAGCCGCCTGAAGCCGAAGCATCTCAATGTCAGCAACTGGGATACGATTGTCGGCCTCATCAATACATATCGTGACATTACCAACCGCCAGTCGATGGATGGTATCGATAAGGACACGAAATCGCTTCTCGAAATGATGCCTCGCATAATGCTTCAACAGTTCTCCTGGCAGACCGGCCACGATGCGCCACGCTTCATGATCCGGGGCACTTTCATCAACTATTGCCCGGAGGCACGAGCAGTATTCAAAAGCAGATACGGACTGGATGCCGAGACCTTTTTCACGGTCAGCATCGCTCTCGCCGAGCACTTTAGTAAAGTCCCCCACCTGACGAATCTTAATTTTCTTTCGTCCATTGGGATAACGGGAGCAGATGTAAAGAAATACCTCAAAATTGTAAGCCTCACCGTAAAGAACGCCTCCAAAGCGGCAAAATCAGACGGGGCCGCGACAGTGCGAGGCTTGGACTTCAGGGTGTCCAGGGTCTTCGACTATCCTATCTTTAGAATCGGCGATGATATACGGTTTGCCTACATCTGCCCCTTCCCCGAGCTGCTGATATACAGGGCGACATACTTTATATACTTCGACATTATGGGTGCTACAGATTCCTCGTATGCAAAGCCCGTCAGGAAAATGGCCCGTGACGCGAAGGGCGCCATGGATAAGCGTTTCGAGCTATACTGCTTGGAGCTGGCTCAGCGCAGTATTCCCGCTCCGATCTCGTCTAGAGGAGATTTTACCTACGGACAGGTGGGCTTCCAGAAGCACACGACCGACTTACTGGTCCATACCCACAACCGCGTCTCGATCGCTGCAGAATGCAAATCCAAGAAGATGAACATCAGCGTTCGACTTTCTCCCAGGCCGGTCCGTGACAACCTTGAGCAGCTGGATGATCTCGCAAAAGGCATTGTCCAGCTTTGGAAGTTTTACAGAGATTTGAATAGTGGGGCCGTCATCGGCGATGGCACTACCTGGACGGCTGCGGATGACTTTGTTGGCACACTCATCACCTTGGAGGAGTGGGCCGACCACAACCCGGTATTCACGGAGGAGTGCTTCCGGCGCGCTAATGAAATGAACGATGCGACGGTGGGATCTGATGATTTCGTGGATGAAGCGGACAGGGCTCCTGTTTGCATAATTTCAGCCACAGAGTATGAAAACATGCTTCACGAGATACGCCCGGAATGCCTTCCGGAGTATCTTTCCGGATTTTCCAAATATCAAAGAGCATTCGATGCCACGGGTTTCTCCCCGCTGCATCTGAAGAAAGGAAGTCCCGAAGGAAAACACCCATTGGCCGAAAAGCTCCACGAGTTTCTGCCCGTTGTCCCTGCACTCCATCAACATGGGCTGCTCCTTGGGCGCCAGACCTGAGGGGCAGAGAACTTATCACGCTATATTGCCGACCACCGTCAGGTAGGGCATAGTCCCAAAAAACAATAGCGCAGAACGGCGCGGCGAGGAGCGGGGCAAGCCGATGGATGCCAGGAAGCGGGCGGTCGCTCATACCAATGGTCAACACCTCTGCATTATCTCGGAAATCGAGGCCGGCAAGGAGATGGCACGAGCCTTTGGTGCGGCTGCGAGAAGCGATGACCCTTCCCTGGCACACACGTTCGGCCGCCGCCTGATCCGGAGCTGGTGGGCTGCCCTGTCGGAAGCCGCCGGGGCCAAGGCCGCGCTGCGGGCGGAGCTCCAAGCATTTCCGACCCAGGATCTTCCCGCATCTGCGGAGGCCCTTGCAGAGAGCTTAGGCAGGACGGTTGCGGCCCTCGATGCGGAGACGGCCGCGTATCATATCGGCCTCATCTACACGGGGATGCTTCCCAGACCGCACCGGGCTGAGCGCGGCATCTATTACACCCCGCCGGCCATCACGGAGCGGCTGATCGACCAGGCTACGGCCGCAGGTATCGACTGGGCGAGCGCCCGCGTTCTGGATCCGGCATGCGGCGGAGGGGCCTTTCTTGCTCCGGTGGCGAGGCGCATCCTCGATACTCTTACAGGGTGCGAGGCTCGGATCCTAGTCGAGAACGTCGCAACCCGTTTGCGCGGCTATGAGATCGACCCGTTTGCCGCGTGGCTCTCTCAAGTCGCCCTAGACGCGGTGATGCTACCGATCACCGAACGCGCCGGTAAGCGCCTGCCGGTGGTGGTCACAGTATGCGATAGCTTGACGAAGAACCCGCCGAAGGACCGCTTCGATCTGGTTATCGGCAATCCGCCCTATGGCCGGGTTAAGCTTGCGCCCGAACTTCGTGAGAAGTTCCGGCGCGGCCTCTTCGGGCATGCCAACCTTTATGGTGTCTTCACTGATCTTGCCTTGCGCCATGCGAAGGTGAACGGGGTCATCGCATATGTGACTCCGACCAGCTTCCTCTCGGGTGAATATTTCAAAGCTCTGCGTGGCCTGATCGGCCGTGAGGCTAAGCCTCGGTCATTTGATTTCGTGACCGCTCGGCGCGGCGTTTTCGACGACGTGCTCCAAGAGACCATACTTGCCGTTTATCAGCGGGGATACTGCGAGAGCATTTGGGTTTCAGAGATCACGCCCGTGCAGAAAGGCCAGATCGAAGTGGCCGCAGCAGGATCGGGGAAACTCCCAGCGGATCCGACCACGCCGTGGATTCTATCCAGAACAGCCAAGGAGGCTGACCTGGTGGCCGCAATGGCATCCATGCCGACGCGCCTGCGTGATTGGGGCTATCGGGTCAGCACGGGGCCTCTCGTTTGGAACCGCTATAAGACTCAGCTGGCCACAAGAGCAGCCAAGGGACGGCTTCCGCTTCTCTGGGCTGAAGCTGTCGGAAGCGATGGATCGTTTGCATGGCGTGCTGATCGCCGGGATCATACCAAATACTTCGAAATCACCGATAAGGATGCTTGGTTGGTCACGGACCGATCGTGCGTCCTTCTGCAAAGAACGACGGCGAAGGAGCAGGCTCGACGCCTGATCGCGGCTGCACTGCCTCAAGAATTCCTGGACGCGCATGGTGGCGTAGTTGTTGAAAACCACCTGAATATGCTCCGGTCAGTGTCCGGCGAGCCACCGGTGTCATCCTCGGTCCTCGCCGCTTTCATGAATAGCGGGGCGGCAGATCGGGCATTCCGCTGCATCAGCGGAAGCGTGGCTGTATCTGCGTCTGAACTTGAAGCCCTGCCCATTCCGGACGTTTCCGCCCTTGGGGAGCTTGCGAGGCTTGTCGCCGCGCATGCTCCTGGCCGGCTGATTGAAGTGGAATGCGAGAGATTGTATCAAGAAAGCTGATTGAATGTCTGACTTTCCGCCTTACGCGACTAAGGCGCTTGTAGCCGAGCGCCTCCCGATAATTTTTCCGAACGGGATAGAGAACCGAATCTATTGCACGCGAGACATGGCCGCCAGCACGGTCTTCGCGATGATCTATGTGGGGGCTGTCGAAGGGGCGAACCAGTATCTGGGGCCGGTCCATGTCTATCGGATGACCGACGAGCAAGCGGACCTGACAGCAGATGCGGAGCGGGAGGCCTATGCGAATGGTGTCGTCCGCGGCCAATATGTGGTCCCGGGCGCACGTTGGTATGCGGACAATAGCCGGGAGCCCATACGGGATGAGACGTTGCGAGAGGGCCTCGTCGCCGTCGGCGCGGTGCTGGCGCGCACTGACCTCCCCACCACCTCCGGGAAACCCCGATATGCCCTAAAGGGCTCCTTCGCGAAACTGTTCAATCCTGCGCTTGACGGCCAAGATCTTGAAGATGCCATCGCTGATTTCCAGAGGACTAGCCTCTCGCGCGGGGCTTTGGCGCGGGTCTCCATCATGTTATCCGGTGCCGCAGCGAACGGTAACGGTGTCCAGGTCACCTTCCCGAATAGCGGCGAAACGCGGCAGATGGCCCCCGGTCCGAGCTCTCTCATCTCGCGCGCTGTTGTCGAGGTCTTCGCACCTCGGTTCATGGCAGACCCCGTTGTGCTATGGCTGAGCGAGAGCGGCAACAAGGTGGTCGCAAGGGACGATAAGCTGGCGGCCCGCATCGGCCTGAAGATCGAGGCCGACAAGAACCTCCCGGATTTGATACTTGCGGACCTGGGTCCGGCGGAGCCAATCCTGCTCTTCGTCGAGGTCGTCGCCACCGATGGGGCGGTTACCGCGCGGCGAAAGAGCGCCATCCTCGAGATGACGGATGCTGCGCGCTTCGACAGGAAACACGTCAAATTCCTGACCGCCTATCAGGACAGAGGCACCGGCGGCTTCAAGAAGACGGTCCAATCTCTGGCATGGGGATCTTTGGCCTGGTTCGCCTCCGAACCGGATCATATCATCGTTCTTCATGACGTCCTCGCCGCGCCGCCTCTAGCGATGCCAGGCTGATTGCTGCCGGATCGCCTGGGTTAAAGGGACCACCCGAATAACCGCTTTGAGGCGTGGATCGCGAGCAGATCATGAACGATTCACGGCGCGAGCAGTGAGGATGGTCGTAAGCGGCAAGCGCGAGTTGATCGAGGCGTTCATCGACCAGAAGATGCAGTTGCTCGGCCCGGACGATGATGTGCGTGTGGCGTTCCGGACCTTTTGGGAGGAGGAGCGCACCAAGGCCTATGCGGGGCTGATCGAACAGGAGAACCTTGATCCCATAGCCTTCAAGACGCTGCATCGGGATATCCTGTTCAGTGGCAAGCAGCCGTTGGCGGATGAGGTGGGTGAAGGCGAGTTGAGGGTGGAATTATGTTCCTGGCAACAATTGCAGCATAGGCATTCCTAACAATTGTAAGGTTATAACCTATCAGCGGAAATCCTCTGGGCTTTGGAACTGGCCAGCCCAGAAGCCCACCTTTCCGTTTTCCGCAGCAAGGCCTTCGGCTTCATACTCATGTGAATATTTGAGATATGCTCGGGCCATTCCTGTCCTTACCATTTCACGACCGATATCCGTCTCTCCTACAAAACACGTTCCGACAGATCGGCCATAGCGGTCTTTTTCTATTTCGGCGCAACGGACTTCCTTGGTGCCGATGAGGCGGATCAAGGCTTCGGTTGCCTCAATGCCACAGGAAAAGCGCTCGCCACTCTGGCGGCTGCATTTTTGGGTTCTCTCCGGTGCGTCGATTCCGAATAGTCGCCAACGCCGTTCGCCGATTGCGATAGTGTCACCATCGATTACGCGTGGATGGCCCATTGTATCCGGCTCCGATGCCTGAGGGGGAGCGCCACCATCCAACGACGTTGGTTGATCGCTCGATCCGGGGGCCTTTGCACCCGCAACGCCAATGGGATCCAGAACGTCAGCATCCGCGCCACGGCGGAGGTCCTCTCTGACCTCGTCAAGAAGCTTCTCTCGATCGATATCCATCGAGAACTCGACACGGCGCGATGCCTCGCGGTTTTCCATCCCATCCTCATTTTCGACAAGGCGTGCGGAGGAATAGCCGGTAGCCGACAGGCGACCGCGCGCCCAATCCAGAGTGTCGGGGTCCGTTTCCAGACCGGAAAGACAAACCGTAAGGGCGTTCTGTGCGCGGCGTTGTGACAAGTTGAGGTTGTAGAGATAGGCGCGAGAAGCATCGTAGCCCGACGGCCCCTCGGATGAGGCGTGCCCCTCAATTTTAAGATCCGTGACATCCAGACCGGAGGATCTGAGAGTTCTGACCCAAGGCGCGCAAAAGTCCTTCAGGAAGCCGACATCCTTGATCTGGTCGCTGTTTACCTCGAACAGCACATTCTGTGGCAGGATGATCGTGCCGTCAGCGCGGATCGCGCCGCCGGCTTCCCGGATGCTTGCCCCAAGCTCCCGCTCGAGCATGTTGACCAGGTCTTCCTCTTCCCTTGCCGCATCCGCCAGCCTCTGGCTCGCGCCGTCAATCACTGCTTCTGGGCTCAAAAGATCATCAAGTGCAGCTCGAAGCCTGGTTTCCGGTGTAATCTCGATCACTTCGCTCAGCTTCAGGCGGGTGCCGGGCAGGAGTTCCACGGCGCCGGTCAGAAGCCGCTGCAGATCCTCCTCCCGCATGAAGCGAGAGTAGTTCGACGTATCCTCCAGAGCGGCTTGGTCCATCCGCCCCAGCCCTGCCTCGCGTAGCGCTCTCGCCAGTTCGAAGGTCCCATCCGTGAGGCCGTCCAGTATCTCAGCCTTCTGTGCGTCGGTCATTTCCCCGAGGCTGTCAGCCAGGTGCAGGCTGCGCTTCTCCGAATCGACCTGCCACCAGGTGAACAGGAGCAGCAGGATGAAGCTCAGCAAAATGAAGGCTTCAGCAACGGTCAATCCCATGACGGCGCCGCGCTTGTAATCGCGGCTCGAACCGGATGCCGGGCTACCTGTCCGCATAATGTATTCCTGCGCCACGCCCTTGGTGGTCCGGGTATTGGTTGTGCTTCGCTTTCATCTCAGTCAACGTTTCCACCAACCGCCGCCACCTTCGGCACGGCCAGAGGGGCTATCGGCAACTTCCGTGCCCGCTGCCGCAACTGGCTGGACCGGATTTGCGACCGGTTGGACTGCGGCCGGACCGGCTGGGAGAGCCACTTGAATGTTGGGCGTAGTATCCGCGGTCCGCTCGCTTTTGACGAAGGAGGGCGGTTGCAGGCCGCTATCCAGGGGGGTGGCGCGTATCTCATCGATCCTTTGCGCGAGCCGATCACCCGCCTCGCCGACCTTCGAGGCGGTTGCATCGAAACTGCGTTGAACTTTGCCGGCCCCATCCTGCAGCATGGCACCAGCACGCGTGGCGACATCAGAGAAGTTCTGGGCCCCGGTTTCCAAGCGCTGCCTGGCATTTTTCATCGCACGTGTCATCCCGTCGGTGCCCTCACCGATCTCCCGGGAGAATACCTCCGTCATCTGTGTTGTCGTGCTCTGCGTCCGTCCGACACTCACGACGATTTCCTGGGCACCTTGAGCAAGTGTGCCAGCGGATTCTCTGAGTGTCGTGACGCTGTTCCGCATGGTTTCGGCGGCCTCGGCACTTCGGGTCGAGGCCGATTTCGCCAAATCGGTGATTTCCGACATGGCGGCCTGCACACTGCGAATGGCCTGGTCACTGGATTCTCGTGCGGCGGCATTCACCGCGCCTAGCGCAGCTTCGGTCTGCAGGTGGATACTTTCCCTCAGGGCAGGGCCGAATTGCGCGGCCGACTGCAGGAGTTCCTGCTGCATATCCGCGAGCAGTTTGTCGAAAGCATCGCGCATCCTCCCCTCGCGTTCCGCCCCCTGCTGAAGGCTCTCAACAGAGAAGGCTTTCAGCTGGTCAAGGCTCACGCCAAGCTCGGCACGGAAACGGCGGGACGCCTCGTTCAACTCCACCCGTTCATAACGCTCCCGGCTTTCAACATCGATCTTGAACTGCATCATCAGGACACGCAGGAATACGCCGAAGATGGTCGAGGACAGCGCCACCCCGAAGCCGGCGATAATTTCGGGGATCATGTCTGCCCGCTGCGATGAGGGAGCTTCCACGACGAAATAGAGCGTTACCGCAAGTGAGGTCAGAGTGAACAGGAAGCCGAGATAATAGCAGTTGTCGCCTATGGTTTCGGCGTCCAGCCGGAGTTCGGTGGCCAGATAGGCATAGAGCGCGTAACAGAAGAGGACCACGCCAGCGAATATTGCCCCCGCGACCGGATGAACGGGCATAAATTTGAAGGCGATGTTTCCGCCTACCCCTACGAGAAAGGCCAGTGCCAACGGGATCGCCTCTACGGCCGGATGACCGGTTCGGCCATAAATACGCTTTGTGTTTCGCTGAGCCATCAGAGATCTCCCAGGCGGGTCACACGCGGAAGGTGCGCCCCCTGCACTTCGAAATAGCGAGTCCAGAAATCCTCGAGCACATCCGGATCCTTCACCCCCTCAGTCGGCCTCGGCACCTGGTAGATCCGTATTTCCGCGTCCACAAGCGTTGCGCCGATACGCTGAAAGGCTGGCGACTTCCGGAAGCTCTCCCAGTCACCACCGCGATAAAAGCTCAGGGCATCGCTGTGCTGTAGTAAATCGGTCACCATGACGATACGGCGCGGCACCTCCGAGGTGATGAACCCCGGGGTATCGGAGACCAAGGCCTGCAGGCTCTCCATGATCGGTGATCTCTTTGCGCCTGAGGAACGGACCATTAAGGTGAGCTTCTCTCTCAGCGGCTGAAGGAACTTTTGCTGATACCTCTCATCTATAATGCGGGCATTCTGGGTCAGATTGTTCGCGGAGGCAGCCGTTTGCGGTTTGCAGAGGGGATCTGTTGCTCCCCACAGGGTCGGATCGTCGCTGACTACACCAAGAGTGAACTGGGTGCCCTGCGGGGCGTCATCGATTTCCTTTTCCAGCCAAGTCATCAGTTGCGCGTGCTGTGCAGGCGAGAGCGGATCCGTCAGATCAAGCAGGATCACGGTTTCCCCGACGGGTCCGGTCGCGGCCGGGCAAAGCGTGTTTTCATCGACAGCTCTCACCTTACTTTCCTGATTAGACCACCAGAAGGCGAAGCCGAGAAACCCGAGTGCAACGATGGCTCCCGTGACGTATAGCCAACCTGTGCTGCTTCCTTGGTTCCTACGCGACTTACGCCTGCCGTTGCCACGACTGGTGATCCTGCTTCGGCTCTTGCCAGTGCTCCTGCCAGCCATCAGTTCAGGCCCACAGCGCCATCGGGAAGGGCCGGACTTTTCGGTGTTCCGGGAGCCCCTGCCTGAACTTCCTCCGGAAGTTTAAAGGCCACGATTGCACCGTTGTAGGCTTCGAAGATTTCCTTGACAGCCTTTCCAACGACCTCGCTGACCGCCTTCGCTTCGGTCTCCGCCTCCTTGCGTCGAAGATCGTCGGCCGGGAAGGAGGTCTCGAATGCAGGATAGCTGTGCATCGTGCTGAAGCTCACCGGGGTGGGCTGGCCTCGGGCCGCCTTGTTAGCGTCCCGATATATCGCCAGGAGGTAGTTGGCCTTTTCGTCGCACTGTCCGAGGAATGCGTGCAGATGGGAATTCAGGGTAGTGCGCCCATAGAGCGCATCGATCGCATGAGATATGCCTTCGCGGACGGAAACATCCGCATCACGAAGCTCTTCAAGGGCATCCTTGCGCATGTCCTCCAATTCCCCGATTGCCTCCTCGAGGTCATGACCATGGCTTGCGCGGGCGCTCTGAAGGTCGCGCTCAATCTTGCTGTATCCAGGGAACGGATCGAAAGCATACCAGCCCTTCAGAAAGGCGAAGAGCGAGATCAGGCTGCCGATTGCCAGCAAGAACCAACTATCCATGCTCGTCAGGCCGAACGGGTTTTCTCGCATAGCCGGCACCGCCAGCATGAGAGCCCTTGACCATTCCGTCTCCGCGTCAATCAGGTCGCGAAAATGCGCCACGGTGAGGTTAAGCGACAGCATGAAGGCGAGCCAGGAGCAGATACTGATCAGCCCCGCAGCCCTTCGGAGAAACGCGCTGTGATTGAGTCCGCAGGCCCAGACGCCAAGTAGTGTGCTTGTGATCACATTGACCGCGGAGAAGACAACCGCCGTAAGCAGGCCACCCAGAAGACCCTGCTCGTTGCCGCGCGAGAACATGAAAGAATTAAGGCTGGATTCAACGACGATGAAGATGATCGTCAGCCCGACAAAATTCCCCCAACCTTCGAAATGCTTCGCCGGTCTGTGAAGATCATGTTTCTCGCGAAAATACTTGCGGTGCTGGAACGTCTCGTGAAGGCGCTCGGTGGACGCGGTCATGATCGCCTTCCTGGCACGAACAGCGGTCAGATAATTGCTGCTCGCGTTCTCCGCCGCGACGAAGACCTCTTGGCGCATAGTGCCGGCGCGCGTGAGCCGCTCGTTGTATACCTGCCGATGGGCCTCGTAGTTTTCGAGCCCCTTGGTGCGAAGAGAACCGATGCGTCCGATGACGGCAAGTTCAACTGAGTCGAGCGTCGTCTCTTCCGGCTTGGGATCGTTGTTACCTCCACGCTGCTTTCCGATAGCATCGAGATCCAGATCCCTTCTCAGCTTTTCCGCATCGATTTCCGGAAAGACCGATAGAGAGGGCAGCAGATCATCTGATCTGAGCATGGATTTCAACTTCTCGAGCATTGGCGGGTGTCACCTTCGGTAACGGATCAATATTACTTGATCATTACGAGGGAGGCGCTGCCCTTGCAGCAGAAAACTGGCGCGGATCTGAAATTTGTTAAAAGATAATGAAGCGCGAAGTTACCCGTGCTGAGGACGCTATCGCATCAGCGTGCGGCGCGCAGTTCCTCTTCACCGGTCATGTATGGGATCACGCAGCACATCCGACTGGAGACGGATGTGTCAGTTGGCGTTCAGCCCATGGGCCCGCACACCCAGCTTGTCTTTCCAGAACGCCTCCCGCGCAACGATGTCATCTCGCGACATGTCCGGCGAGGCCACCTCAAGGATCGACACGGTATAGTTCTGATGCCTGCGTTCCCGCAGAAGCACGTTCCCGCCATGGCCGTTGGCCGCATATCCGCGCCAGCGGCCCATGAAACCGTCCTGCCCCGCGGCCGATCCGACATATTGCTCGCCACCATCCGCCACCAAGAGATAGACCCCGCGGACGGACCCTAGCGCGGCCTGCCATGCCAGCGGAGCCAGGCGCAACTCGCTCACCCGGGCAACGAAGGCGGAAAAGCCGGGGAACGGCGGCTCGCGCGGATCGATCCGGAGCTCGACGATTTCCTTCTCTGCTCGGTTTCCCCACTGGGACCAGGCGCGGGTTGAGGCCGGCGGTCCCCATCGCAGCAGGATCCGCTCTACGAAGTCGGCGCCCTGCGGCAACCATTCCAGGTCAAACGCGTCGACGTCCTGTCTTCCCTGTTCGGTCTCGAGGATGAGCGCATCCTGAATCAGTGGCAGGCGCTCGCCGGTCCAGTCCCATTGTGCCAGGATGCGCGTGGTGCCGATGAACAGCGCGGAGGCATCACCATTCGCGAGTGTCGGCCCCGCCACAAAGTGGCAGGCCAGCCGGACGCCCTGATATGGCGAAGGGTTCCGGCGCTGAAAGCTCGCGAAGCAGCCGAATGCATGTGGCCCGCCTCGGCGCCAAGCCGCAAGGCCGCGGGTGTCATGACGTAGCAGTCGCAGCGCGGCCGGATCCAGGCCAATACGCTGGACGAACTCGTGGAAATGGAACAATGGCGCCTCATGTTTTGTGCTATCTCATCGGTCAAGTATCGGCGAGGTGCCGGCCCCTCGGCTGCTCTGCTTCCACCACGCGAACCAAAGGACCACGAAATCACCATCTTGGGAAGATGATCATGATCTGAAGAGCAGCCCGACGCCCAACAATACCGAGGCCGTTCCGAACGCAGCAAGGGCCAGTCACGGTCTGAAAGTTTCTGCGATCGCTCTTGGCGTTCGCAGCATCCAGAATTACGCGATGATCGTCCGCATGACCGTCTGCTTGGGTTCTCGACAGGTTCCAGATTGTTATCAATAAAGTATTTCGAATTATGCCGAACTTTGCATGCTTCCATTGAAGTTATCCACATTTTCAGCCTTGTGGGGCGAGGTATCCGGTAGGGACTTTCGCCGAACTGTTATATATTCCCGGAAAGTCAAACATGCCGCCAGGGTAAAGCCATGAAAATAAAAACGTCCATCGCCGCGATTTTCGGCGTGATTGTCTATACCGGCACAAATCAGACAAGCGCTCAAGAAATGTCGGATGGCATCTTTCAGGTTGCAAACGGAGAAAGCCAGAAGATCGACAGGTTTGGGGTTTGCAGGATTGTCAAAAACAATGGCGAAAACCCGATCATGATCCCCGCCGGCAGCAGAGAACAGTGGGCCGACGGGGCTGGTTCATTTATTGGAAATATATCGCAAATGGCCGGTATCAGCGCCATCGCCTGTGCCAATTGGTGGGAGGGCCGAACCGGTGGCACGGCTGAATTTTCCCTCGCTCATATGACCACGTTCAGGTGGAGGGATGGAACTTACCACACGACGTTCCTTAATCCAAATTCTCCTGGCTATGTCGGGTTCCTGGGGCATGAAAAGAATCCGGCCGCCAACATGGCCGTAACACAATACTATAACGCCGACACCGGAGAGTGTGCGCCAGCAAAATCCTACCTCGGAACCGGGCTGATCGTGAATGCCCGTATGAGCCAGGAAATGCTGTCGCATGCTATTGTGCAGCTCTGTGACAGTGACGGGATAGCCAGCCCTCCGCTCATTAACATGGAGACCATCGTCAGCATTGGGCAAGGAGCGGGTGGGCTTGCTTGGCAGGCCGCGTGGAATGCTGGCGGGATTGGGAAATTTCCATTCGAGAGCTTCGATGTGAGGCCGTAACGTCTTAGCCTGTCACAGGGGGATACTGCGGGCACTTCGTGAATCCATCGCGCCGTGAAATCATACAGATCGGGCACCAAGTAGTGGCGGGTGCCAATGCCCCGCCAATCGTCTCGCCTCGTTGAGTTTTGACGAACAGAGCAGCATCCGTCTTTTGAAAAGCTCAAGTCGTCAACTTGGCTATGCGCTCGAATTGGGCATGAATCTCCTTGTGTCGCTGCACTAGGAACCGGGAAACTCGGGCATTGCGCAAAAGGGCCGCGATGTAGCCGGTCCCCAGAACCAGTTTGAGGTTTTCCGTTCCATAGGATCCTTCGATTTCCTTGATCCGATCCTGCAGACCGGTCATTTCGGACTGCATCTGCTCGACCTGCTCAGGTGTCAGTTTCGGGGATCTGGTGTTCTTTACCGGGATGCGATCCGCAGGTAATGATGTTTCCAGCATCATCGTCACGAAGCGGTTGCCATAGGTGTTCATGGAAACCATCAGAGACGCGACCTGCAACTGGCGGGCTGGCTTCATCTGACGAAGCAGGCGTATGCTGGAAACCGGGCAGCGCTTGTCTTTCAGAAGTTCCGCAACCTCCGGCGAAATACCGTCCAGCAGCCGGATTTTCGTGCGCAGCGTGCTGATGTCCACCCGCAAGACCTCGGCGATGCGCTTTTCGGGCATGCCATGTTCAACCAGCTTCAGGATCATCTTGTGCTCCTGGATGGTGGCCAGCTTACACAAGCGCTTGTTATAGGTGAATGCCTCATCATCCGTTGCGACAAGACAGATGACCGAGGTTTTGCCAAGCGATTTCAAAACTTCGATCCGGGCATGTCCATCCAGGAGAAGGAATTGGCCGCTTTCATCCTTGCACCGTGCCACCACCGGCGGCTCTACAAGCCCCTCGCTCTCAACGGTGGAGGCAATTTGATCAAACTTGCGCGACAACCGCACCGAAGATGGCAGCTGCTTCAGCGCGATGATCCGGTCGAACGCTATTTCCGCCAGCTCGTCTTCAAAAGCGGCGGGGATAATGGCTGTCGGTTTCTCGGTCATTGCCGACGCTCCACGATAAGGTCGGCGATCGGGGCTGGCATGGTCTCCAGCCCTTCGGCACGCAGCAAGGTGAAGAAATCCTCGTCCTTGAGCAGGGCATCCAGCGCCGCGACCAGGAAGGAAAGGTCGCGGGAGGTGCGCTCCGCTTTCCGAACAATGTCCCTATGGCGAGTGATTTCGTTATTGATCGTATTGACCAGCATCTTGGGTGAGATATCCACCGTGGTTTTCTTACGGGGATCCGGATGGTTTCCCTTGCCACGCAACCGACGTTGTTCGACCAAGCGGCGGGCGGCCAGCAACTGGTTGCCCTTTATCTGCCCGCTTTCATAGGCGGCTGCCAGCGCCAACTGGAGGGCCGCACCTTCGGCCCGGGATATGATAATCGCGATGTTGAGGGGAATTTTCCCCGCCTCGACCGAGATCAGCAGCCGCGCCTCACCAGCCTCGAGAAGCTGGCAAACCTGCTTTACGTAGCCATGGGTCAGGCCGGTCTTGTCCGCGATCATCTCGCAGGAATACCCGCGTTTCCGCATCGCGCCGATGTCGTGGAGCAGCTCCATAGGCCGATGCTGGCGTCGCGCCACATTCTCGATAATGCTGTGAAAAAGCCGCTCCTCTACCGTGTAATCGCGAATGACGGCCGGGATGGTTTTCTGCCCGAGCGCCATGAACGCCTCCAGTCTGCCCTGTCCGCAGACGAGTTGATAGGGTTCGCCGTCTGTGCCTCCCGACACGGTGATGGGACGCTTGAGACCCACCTTTGCGATGCTGTCCACCAGTTCTTTGAACGCTATGCAATTGCGTTCTCGCGGGTTGCCCACCACGATCCGATCCACCGGGATGCGCTGGATGGGCGCAGGACCGTGTGGGGCTACCATGGTTCCAACTCCGCGATCCGGCTGCGCCTGGAAAGCGAGATGAAGCTTTCAAGGCTGTCATGGCGATAGGTGTCGAGCATGAATCCGTTCTCCTCGGACAGGCCAAGCCGATGGCTGATCATTTCGGTTCGGGGCAGGAAGTAGTAGTCGAGTGCTGCGTTGTTCTCCCGGTTCATCCGGATGGCGATGGTGATGTCGGGGCTGAGGCTAGCGTCGAACCTCAGCTGCCACCGCCGCATTCCGGATCCGGTTTCTCGGCAGCGCGAGATGATCAGCGAGGTGGTGAATTCCCCGTTGATCGTCAGAAGGTCGGTCATGGGATCGCGGGTTACCTCACAGCCCTGGGCCTGAAGTGTGGCGATGGTCTCGGACACGGTCTGCCGGTGCAGCATGCGCAGGGCGCGGTTCACTTCGATGTATCGGTAGTCGCGGTCGGGCGTGAAGCCGATCAGCTCATAGGCCCGCACAAGGCTGCCAAAGCGAGACTGATAGGCGCCGGCGGAA
>NZ_QNHG01000001.1:936710-937262 GCF_003290025.1 Pseudogemmobacter bohemicus | reverse complement strand
CCCGATATATTTTTCGTTCGTCAGAATCTGATGGACAGTGCCACGTGTCCAGGGCCGCTCCAGATCGGTCAGTATGCCCTTTGCGTTAAGATCTCGGGCGATTGCCGCCTCGGATTGGCCGCGCGTGGTGAACTGATCGTATATCCACCTGACCCGTCGCACTTCCGCTGCGGGACCAGGCCTGAGGATGACCCGATCCGTTTGCAGGCTTTTGCGCTCGCCCCGTTTCAGCACGAACTTCATCGCCCCGCTTTCATCCAGCAAGACGCGCCGCAAGCCGTAGCCCGGCGGCCCTCCCTGGCGATAGCCAAGGCGGATGAGCCGACACTGCCCCGCCCAGACTTTCACGGACAGGATGCGGCTGTAGTTCCCGGCTTCCATGCTGCTAAAGGTCCAGGCAAGCTCGGCCAGCGGCCCCATATCGTTGGAGAAACCACCGGCACAGAAGTGAATCTCCACGCCGGCATTCAGGCATTTGAAGGCGTAGTATGCGGACTCATAAGGGCGCTGGAAGCGTCCCCACCGGCTATGATCGTAGGCGATGATCAGCCT
>NZ_QNHG01000001.1:825433-935248 GCF_003290025.1 Pseudogemmobacter bohemicus | reverse complement strand
GGGATCAGATCGAAATCCGCCATGCCCTCCTCGATGACATCGATCATGGTCTGAAACGCGTCCCGGCCTTTGACGCGCATGCCGCTTTTGCCCTCGTCAGCAAAGGTGTGAACGAGTGCGATGCTGTTTTTGGCCGCGTAGTCCCGGATGGCGTCCAACTGATTGTCGGTCGAGTATTTCTGGTGATCTGTCGACATGCGCACATAGGCCACCGCACGCCGCTGGCCAGGCGCGGACGTGTCAAGGCTACGACGTCGCTGGGTCTTTCTCACCACGCCCGACCTCCCATCATGCGCGGCCACATCGATGGACCGGGAGGTTAGGGTGGGAGAAACGTTGAGTCCATACGGAATGTTGGAATTTTCCGCCATATCTGGCACGTATTATCATAGAAAATGGCAACGTTTGCGGCCATGTTCTGCGGCTTGGCCTTGCCATAGAATACGGAATGTTTGATTCTGTCAGGATGAAGAACCGAATATCTGAAATCAGGAAAGCGCGCGGACTGACCCTTGTGGAAGTCGCCAAGCGGGCCAATACTTCAAATCAGCAGATCAGCCATCTGGAACGGGGCAGGAGAAAGCTCAGCTACGAATGGATGGAGAGGCTGGCGACCGCACTGTCCTGCCACCCCCTCGACCTTCTCCCCGATCGCCCCACTGATGTCCGGTCCACGATGTCGCGCCTCTCCCCGAAGGAGCAAGGACTTCTGGAGTTGTTCAGAACACTGGACGCGCAGGAGCAGGACACCCTTCTGCTGGCCATCCGCCCCATGGTGGCATTCGTGACCGGTGTGAACCCTGCATGATCGAGGCCCCAAAGCGGACACGCCCCTATGCCTTTTCACACCCTGCTGGAGCCTGGTGGTTCGAACCTCGATGGTCTCGATGGGATCAACTGCCTGTTTCGGTCGATTGCACGCTGAATTTCTGCATCCGATAGCCCAGTTCGGTCAGAGACGTATTCCCCGAGCCGGTAATATGCTTGGAGTGTCCGCGCCCAGCCTTGGTGCATTTCGAGTCGGAGTAGGGGTGAAGTGCGGATTTCCGCACCCGTCAGACCAGACGGCAGGGACGCCTTCCCGATCAGAACTGTGAAGCCCAGTGGGTCCTCGCAAATTTGCCAAGGGTCGATGAGTAGTGCAGCCTGCAATTCGGTCGGTGTCGGCTCCCGAATAGCCTCATCAATGAGCGTCTCCAGCCGAGCGTGTCTCTTCGCCATGCTGAATCCGCCGACGAGATCTGACACAAGGCGATCCGAAACCCGCATGTCGTCCGGGTCGTGCAGACCATACTCACCGGTCAGATCGTCGTCGGCATACCACCCCGGCATCTCGATCACCCTGGTCTGATCGCCGAAGCGTAGCGTAAGGGGGCGCACACCTCTGACCAGTATGGCTCCGGTGACTGGATGTATCCTTGTCATCCCGCCGCTTCCGCTACCTGCCGCGCGGCCCGATCCCTTGCATCGACCGCCCGCGCCCGGGCGATGTAATCCGCCAAGAGCTCCGGGAGCCGGTCCGGATCCTCGATCACCTCAAAGCCGGGCAGCTCGAAATCCGTGAATCTCAGGCTCGTCGGATTACCCGAGGCGTCGGGGAAAAGGCCCGGAAGGGGTGCGGCAAGCCGATACCAGCGGTTCCAGGTCCGGGCCCAGCCCCGCTCGCGGTCGAGTGCGATCAGCGCCGAGGTGGTGGTGTAATCTCTGCTAATCTCCGGATGGCCGGACACGAGGCCCCAGAGCACAACGGTCCTGGGGCCGAACATGAGCGGGCGCCACAGGTCGATGACGGGCGCCTCGGCAAGGTCCGCCGGCGACGGACCCATCTCGGCGGCTGCGATGGCAAGGACAAGCCCGTCGAAGGACAGGCGGAGTTCCGGGGACAGTTTCATCAGATAGATCCTCTTAATGGTTCAGTGCAGAAGCGGTGCGTTTTCCAGATCCGAGGCGCGCTGCAGCATGCGGGCCGCGATCCTGAGGCTGGGGCGATGATCCCGCAGGGAAGGGTGTGTCAGCACCTCCGCCATGGCCTCAATCGCCGTCTCGGACAGGTCACGCCTGGCACCCTCGCGCCGCACGAAGGCGGAGAGCTCATCGGCGGTAAGATGTCGAAGCGTGATCGGCGGGCAGCGGCTGCGAAACGGTTCAGGGAGCAGGGCGGCGGTGTTGGAGGTCAGGATCCAGCCGACCCAGCTCATGTCAAACGGCACCTGATAATAGGGACAGCTCCAGCGCCGTGCGGTCAGCGGCTCCATCAGGGGCAGCATGGCCTCCGGAAGCCCGTAGGCCTGACCCCGTGTCGAGGTGGCGGTTCCGGCCTTCTCGATTTCGTCCACCACAACGATAGGGTTCGCGATCCTCGCCCGCAGGATACACCTGACCAGCCGACCCGGCTCAGCGCCGCTCCAGCCGCGCTGAGATCCGACCAGGCCGAAGCTGGCATTCTCGTTGCCCGCGTCCATGACCATAACCGGGGCGGCGATCAACGCGCCCAGCTTGCGCGCCCAGTGGCTCTTGCCGATCCCGGGCGGTCCGTCGAGCAGCATGGGCGGCAGACGGAAGCCCATCCAGCCCTCACGGACGGAGCTGCGCATGGCGCGCCAGACCCGTTCGTTGGCCGGTCCCATCCAGGGCATGTCAGTGTGCAGCTCCGATGCGATCTCATCCGCGCGGTGTTCGCTGGGGATCGAGATCAGTTCGGCGCCGTTCGCCAACGGCTGCAACGCGCGGAGATCATCGGGCTTCAGGTGGCCATCTTCCCGAACCTGGTTGCGCGCCTTCACAAGCCGCTCGATGCGGCGGCCGATCTTCTCGGTCTCGTCGAAGGTCAGATCGCGCATCAGGCACTTGATGACAACGCGGTGAAGGGGCTTTCCGGCCAGCTCCGGATCCTTGGCGGCCCGGAGTGTCACCAGATGGCTCAGGAAGCGCTTGCGGAGGGCATCGGCGGTCTGATCCGGATCGAACAGTCTGATCCCGAGCATGGGTATCCTTGTCATGGCTTGGCAACCTCGCGGCATAAGTGAATTTTCTGAGAAACCATTGCATTCTCAGGCGTTTCGGATTTTTGGTTCGTCGATTTGTATTGGGATGGGATGGCCCCATCCCGCGCTGCCAGTCTCTGAGTTTATGCAGGGTTGCGAGCGTATCTGGCAGAGTGGCTGGTCAGGCCGCAGCCTGACCATCGCAGTGCATTTATGGATCGTATGTTACAGGAAAGCCGGTCTGTGGGTCCGGACAGTGTCAATCCTTGTCCAGTCCGAGCCCTCGAACAGGGCGTCGAACTGCACCCTGCTGAGACTAACGGGCATTTCCTGGATCTTGGGCCAAGTGAACCGACCTTCCGCAAGCCGTTTCATAACCAGCACCATGCCGGTGCCATCCCAGACCAGGACCTTGATCTTGCCTGCGCTGCGTGAGCGAAAGACGAAGATCGCGCCGCAATAGGGATCGAGATCGAAATGATTGGCAACGTGGGCGGCCAGCCCATCAATGCCCTTGCGGAAATCAACCGGTTGGGCGGCAAGGAAGATCCGAAAGCTGCCGGTCGGCACCATCATTGCGATGCCCGCACGGCGCGGAGAATACCGATGAGGCTCTCCGCAGGGAAATCCGGCGATATCGCGATATCGGCATCCCCGATAAGGATATGGCAGATCCGTGTCTCGGATGCTGCTGCTGCCGTATGCTTCGCCGCCAGCTTCTTGCGAGCAGGCTCATCCGGCAGCAAAAGCTCGACAAACGCCGGGGCCCCTTGCACCGCAGCTGCGTCCGTCTTCTTGACCCAAGTCGAGACCAGGGATTTGTTGGCACCGATCTCCTCGGCGATTTCACGGATTCCGGCCCCTTCCGCGATCCGCCTCACTGCCATGGCCCGCAGCTCCAAGGGCCAGTTCTTACGACCATTGTCGCGGATGGGAACCTCTATGCCCCAGACCGTCGACTTGGCGGGCATCGTCCCGTCCAGCATCGTCACCTCCTTCAGTTCAGGTGACAGCAGTATCGCTAACTCATTGATTTGTTAAAACATGGGGTCTTTACACAGCTTACGAAACACGGTCGCGCTCGGCCTCGCGCGCCCGCGTGGCGATGGCCTTGGGGTCGAGGGCGGCAGGGCATCATGCTTCTCAGGCACCACTGTTACGAGCAGAACTCTTGCCTCAACAAGAAACACGGTGCAAGCTGAACTCAATCGGAGTCTCAAGAAAAGGAACACGTCAAGCGATGTATTCTTGGCAATCGCACTACGTCCAATCTTTATGGAAACTTGATCGACCTTGGCCTGATTGGGCTTACCGCCGTTTCGGTGTTCAGATTAATAAAAATGAGACGGTGGCCAGAACAGATCAACCAGCAGGCGCGTCGGATAGCCATCCACTTTTTAAAGATCAGCTTCAAAAAGTTTATTTTGAGCGAACTGATAAACGATCAGCAGTAGTAATTGTTGGCGAGAAAATAGCAATTGGAGAATTGTGGCTTCGGCTTGCAATATTTCCACGAAGTGACCGACGTTGGTTCTTCCTGTTCTGTGAGACCTATTTCTACAGGAGGGGCTGGCGGGACGAACTGACCGCGCAAATGGATGAACAAGCACCCGGCAGCTTCATGATGCCGAGCAGATCACATGATATGATTTGTCAAATAAACAAAGATTCTCAGAGCATTCTACTTTTTGATGGCGGCTTTAGTGCGAAGCTGATGCCCTGACCGGGGAACGAGGTTCTGAAGCTGGCGCGGCGGACGCGGGTGCCGGCCGACCAGATCACCTCGACGGTGCGGGCTCCCGCATCGGCGGTGTTCGGCGCAAGCTCCGCCGACCGGCGCATGGTCGGCAGTTCGATCATCGTGTCCATGGGTCAGTCCTGTTGGTCGGCGTCGGCCTGCGCTGTGTCGGATTCCGCTTCGGCGAAGGGATCGTCGTCGGCCGGGTCGCTCGCTGGATCGCCCGCCTGCGCGCTGCCGGTCTTGGTGACGCGGCGCGGGTCGCTGTCGAGGACGAGGCCGAGACCATCGAGCTTGGCGTTGGTCGCGGCGATTTCCGCCAGCACCGCGTCCGGGTTGCGGCCCTGCCGGGCGATCACCTCCGCCAGCGTCATGGTGCCCGAGCGGATCGACAGCAGGTTCGCCATCGCGTCCTTCTGCGGATCGACCACCTCGAACTTCGGCGGCGACCATTCGACCGGCACGGTCGGCGACGGGACCTGGCCCGCCGCCCATGCACGGCCGAGCGCATCCGGGACAAGGTCCGCGCCAGCCGGATGAAAGGCATGTGGATGGGGGGCTGCCCGCCGCTGGGATATGAGGTGAAAAACCGGAAACTGCTCGAAAACCCTGCCGATGCCGCCCATGTTCGCTGGGTCTTCGCACGCTTCATCGAGATCGGTTCCGGCACGCTGCTGGCGCGGGAACTAGCCGAACGGGGCGTCACCACCAGCCGTGGCCACCGCATCGACAAGAAGTTCATCTACCGGATGCTGAACAACCGGGTCTACATCGGCGACGCCGTGCACAAAGGGACAAGCTATCCCGGCGAGCATGAAGCGATCATTGACCGCGATGTCTGGGACAAAGTGCACGCCATCTTGACAGAAAGCCCGCGTAAACGCGCCGCCCGAACCCGTGCTGACACGCCCGCATTGCTGCGAGGGTTGCTCTACGGCCCCGATGGCGCTGCGTTTTCGCCCACCCACACCCGCAAGGGCGGGCGGCTGTATCGATACTACGTCAGCCAGACTGTACTGAAGCATGGTGCTGGGTCGTGCCCTGTGGGCCGAGTGCCTGCGGGCGAGAGCGAGGCCGCCGTCATCAACCAGTTGCGCGCGGTGTTCCGCCAGCCAGAGATCGTAGCGGGGACGTGGAAGGCGGCCCGGGAGAAAGCTGTGGAGATCAACGAGGCCGAGACCCACGTAGCTCTGGCCCGGCTTGACCCGCTATGGGACGAAATCTTCCCCGCCGAGCAGGCGCGCATTGTGGCGCTCCTGGTGGAGCGGGTCGACATCAACGCCGATGGCATGAATGTGCGATTGCGCACGGACGGGCTGGCAGCGTTGGCGCGAGAGATGACTGCAGAGGTGGGAGCAGCGGCATGACCCGCGCACGGGCGATCCCCGATACCATCACGGTGCATGTCCCGTTCCGACTTGTGAAGCGTGGCGGGCGCAAAGAGATAGTCCTGCCAACTGCGGCGACAGCGCAGCGCAAGAAGGACGACACCTTGGTCAAGGCACTGGCGAGGGCGTTCAGGTGGAAGCGTTTGGTCGAATCGGGAAAGTTCGCAACCTTCGCAGAACTTGCTAGACATGAGCGGATCGCCACGTCCTACCTTTCCTGCATTCTGCGGCTTACTTTGCTAGCCCCGGACATCGTAGAAGCGATCTTGGACGGTAAACATGGGCCCGAGACGTGTCTTCCGAGGCTCATGGCATCCATTCCAAGTGCATGGGACGAACAGCTCCGGCTGAAGACGACAACCGAAGCGCCGCAAACCCAGTCGACGGCAGCGTCGCATTCGGGTTAGAGTGTTATAAAACAGGTCCAACGCGACCAAGCTAGCAGGCAGGCATGAATAACGAGTCCAAAGCACATCCAAAAACTACTTCCGGGAAACCGGCCGCGGTTGTGCGAGCTGGACAAGACGTCTTGCGCGAGCTTCGCACAAATGAAGTGTTCATAGCAATCGTTGGTCCTGCCGGGGCGGGTGCCGGAACTGCCGCCAAGATACTGAAGGTCTTCCTCGAAGAAAGCGGCTTTGAAACCGAAGTGGTCAAGGCGAGCGGACTGATCCGTAAAGCGGCCCAACATGCCAGTCGAGAAGTACCGCCATCGGGAGCGAGGAAATCCCTCGCTGGCGTACAAATGATGCAAGATCGCGGCGATGAACTTCGGCAAGGCGTCAACTATGGGCTACCTAAAGATCATTCGGCGGTTGCACGTTTAGTCTTGCGGGAGATCGGTAAACGGAGGGCGACGCTGCGGGGAGTAGTGTATTCGGGTGATCCAGTAGAACCAGATGGTTCGCAACGAGCATTCATTGTTGACTCTCTTAGACATCCATCGGAAGTTGCACTTCTGCGCGAGGTCTATAAAGATGCATTCTATCTTCTAGGAATTGTTTGCGACCCCGGAAAGCACGAGAGGCGTATCCGCGAAAACTTCTTTGATAGAGGCCAATGGGGCAATCCAGAAGTGAAGGTCCAGGTGAGGGACTTCCTTAGCCGGGATGAAGACGCCCCTGATAAATATGGCCAGCATGTTTCTGACACGTTCCACGAAGCTGATTTCTTCGTCGACAACTCGGAAGATGCAGGTGAAAATCTGGCCCTAACGGGAATGAACGATCAACTTCGCCGATTTGTAAATCTGATAACACAAAGCAAGATAGTCCGTTCGACCGTTTCTGAGACGGCGATGCACCATGCCCGCTCTGCACAAATGCGGAGTGCTTGTCTTTCGAGACAAGTTGGAGCCGCATTGGTGATATGCGTGGAAACATAGTCGCTACCGGCACCAATGATGTCCCTAGAGCAGGTGGTGGCCTGTATGGTGAGGACTTCTCGATAAAGATTGAAGGTGATGAGCGATGCGCTTTCAGAGAAACCGTATTTTGCAGCAGTAACCGCGAACAAAACAAGATAATTGATGAACTTATTGACGCCTTTCCTGGTCTGGCGGAAGGCAAAGAAAGAGCAACAGTTATAAAGAAGCTAAGAGGTACGTGGTACGAGGTTAGGAGGACTTATTGAGTTCAGCAGGGCCGTGCATGCTGAAATGGACGCCATCCTGTCGGCATCTATTTCAGGAATTTCTCCGCGGGGTTGTCGGATGTATGTCACAACATACCCATGCCACTACTGTGCTCGTCACATCGTGGCTGCCGGAATTGACGAAGTTCAATTCATCGAACCCTATCCGAAAAGCAAAGAGACCGATTTACACAGCGACTCGATTACAACGGAATCCCACTATTGGCTCCCACCTTCCGATGCCGGAACACATGTATTGTTCCGACCTTTCGTCGGAGTCGCGCCGCGTCTCTATCGGCGTGTTTTTCTGAAGGATCGCGACTATAAGAACAAGATCACCGGAGAGTATGCGCTTGGTGAACCTGCTTGGGGAAGGCCAACAGAAGTGTATCGGGTATCTTATCCTTCAATGGAAGCCGAGTTGTCGTTAGATGCAGCCGATGACTGATCGCCGACTTCGATTGATTCACAGCAATACGGTCTCTGACCGGGCGAAAAATGAGCGCGCAGCATGGGGATTTGAGAATGCCCAACAGCTGGGTTTGTTTGACGACTTCTGCAAGCTGCGGATCATATTGGTTCCCGTTGCGGAAGTCACTTCCCATAAATTTCTGAGAGCATTGGAAGAGAGGAATCCTGAGTTGGTCCTTGATACGCGGGCCTTTCCAGATTTCTTTTCAGTTTTCGTTTCAACATCGAAAGCTCTGGACGAGTTCAAAAGGAGAGGGATTCGATATGACAGGGTTCCTGTTCAAACTGCAGTAGATCCTGAGGAAGCTTGGAAGCAACTTGCAGAGCTTAAAGTGCACCTGAAGATTTACCTGGAGCGGCCGACAAATGCTCCAATATTCTTACTTGCGAGCACAAAGCGAAATCTGAGCCAATTGTCAGATCGACTTAAAGGATATATTTCTCAAGAGGTGGCGGAAGCAAACTTTGAAGAAATATCTGAATGAATGAGGCCGATACTTGCAGGAAGTTGGTCGTACCCAAACTGCAAGCAGCAGGCTGGGATGACAGGCCATATGCCATAAACGAGCAAAAAAGCTTCACTGACGGACGCGTTGTTTTCATTGGCGGGAAGGCGCGCCGGGGAAAGCAGAAGCGGTCCGACTACTTACTACGATATAATCCAGACTTTCCGATTGCGGTTGTTGAGGCAAAATCTAGATATCGGCATGCCGCTGACGGACTTCAGCAGGCAAAGGAATATACTGAGATTCTTGGATTGCGTTTTGCCTATTCAACCAACGGCATAGAAATCGTCGAATTCGATTACACGACGGGTGTTGAGCGGACCATCCAAGATTTCCCTGCCCCTGATGATCTTTGGGCCAGGCTCCGTCGTGCCGAAGGCATCGTCGACGATGAAGTGGCAGAGCGCTTGCTGACGCCCACTTTTCCGGATCGGACAAAGCCCCTTCGGTATTATAAGGAAATTGCGGTAAACCGTGCTGTCCAGGCGACGCTTCAGGGCAGGAAGCGGGTGCTCCTCACCCTTTGCACTGGGGCGGGCAAGACAGCAGTGGCCTTTCAGATCTGCTGGAAGCTCTGGTCTGCACGTTGGAATTCGAAGGGCGTGAACCGCAACCCGAAGATCCTCTTTCTCGCGGATCGAAACGTCCTGGTCGACGACCCGATGGCCAAAGATTTCAGCCCGTTCGGCGACGCGCGCCACAAGATCACCGGCGGTTTGGCAGTCAAGAGCCGCGACATCTATTTCGCGATCTACCAGTCAATCGCGCGTGACGAGAACCGGCCCGGCCTCTATCGCGATTATGCAAGGGACTTTTTCGACCTCATCGTCATCGACGAATGCCACCGAGGCAGCGCACGGGACGATAGCAATGGCGCGAGATTCTGGAATGGTTCGAGCCCGCGACACAGATCGGCATGACGGCAACCCAACTCGCATAACCCCCGAAAACAACGGAAAAATCCGGCCGCAGCCGGATCGAGAGAACGCTTTCGCGAGGTCAAGTGGCGGGACGTGCGGGATACCGATGAGCACTACGTTTACTCCATAGCCCTCCAAAATGAACCATGAAAATTGGCCGGAATCTGCTGAAATCTCAGCAGGTTTCCGGCCGCTTCTGTTTAATCACGCTTGTTTCGCAGGCTTGCGCGAGAAAGCCATGTTCGCGGTCGACAGAATAAACGAGGACCGTCATCATAGGCGCATCGCCACGCGAAGGAGCAAGAAAGAGCGAACCGCGCCAGTCGTAAAGGAGCAGAGCCATGGCCGTCGTAATGATAATGAGCGTTGTATTGATCGCAATGCTTTGCGTCGCAGCCTATACGCTCGCGGTCTATGCGCTGCCCTTCATGCTCGGATTGACGGCCGCGCAGTTCGCCTATCAGACCGGCTCCGGCTTGATCGGCGCGGGCTTGGTCGGGTTGGTCGCGGCCGGCGCAGCCTTCGGCGTCCTGGCGCTTCTCTTTGACTCGCTACGCTCCCCGATCCTGCGCCTCGCCGTGGCGCTGATCTTCGCTGCACCCGCTGCCGTGGCCGGCTATGCGCTGGTCCACGGCGTCACCAAGGAATCGGTCCCGTCCGAAATCTGGCGGCAAATCTTCTGCATCATCGGCGGCGGCTTTGTCGGGATTTCGGCCTTGCTGCGACTGGCAGCACCTTCGGCCAGCGGACCCACGCCCGTTCGCTAATCCAACGGCGTAATATCAAATTGACCCGGCGCTAAAGCGCCGGGGCTTTGTCACTGGCGACCCTCCGGCTCACTACGGCGCAATTTGGAAGCGCGTTCGCCTCCGGGTCGGCGCGGCTGTCGCCGCGTCGTTCGACACCTACCGCCTGGAAATATGGAGAACCGGACGCACGGTAGTTCGGCCAACTGATCTTGTTGTTCGAGAAATTGCTAAGGGCGTTGCCCTCGCGCAGCGCAAGAAAACTCTCTGCCCTTTCGCGGCATAAACGGCCCGCTCCCCGCAAGCGGGTCCCCTCCATTTATTCCACGGTGCCAAAGACTTCTCGTGCGCCTTGCTACCCCTGGCTCGCCGCCGGGCAAGGGTTCAGGAGCGGCGCTTCGCTGCTCTGAACCCAACACCCGAAGGAACAGAGACATGACCAGCGTTACCGACAGTAATCCCCGCATCTATGTTGCCTGCCTTGCAGCTTACAACAACGGCCATCTGCATGGTGCCTGGATCGACGCGGATCAGGACGCCGACGACATCAGGGACGAGATTTCCGCCATGCTTGCGCGTTCCCCGATCAAGGACGCGGAGGAATATGCCATCCATGACTATGAAGGCTTCGAGGGCGTCACCATCAGGGAATATGCAGGCATTGAGAACGTGGCGCGGATGGGCGCTTTCATCGCCGAGCACGGCGCGCTAGGCGCTGGATTGCTGGAGCAGTTCGTCGGCGACATCGATCAGGCCGAGAGCGCCTTGCAGGATTGCTATCACGGACAGCACGCGAGCCTTGCGGACTACATGGAGGAGCTGACCGCCGAGAGCGTCACGATCCCCGAAGCCCTGCGCTACTATGTCGATTGGGAGGCTATGGCACGCGATGCCGAAATGGGCGGCGAGTTCTTCACGATAGAAACGGCACGCGACGAGGTGCATGTCTTTTCCAACAGGTGAGACTTGGGTTGCCTTGCCTGCGCCAGCGGGCAAGGCAACACGCACGACCTCGCAGACTAGTAAAATCACGGAAATGTTGTTAAGAAGAAAATAACTATAAATGTGCGGCCTGGACGAACAACATTCCGTATAACTCCAGCTATATCCAGTGTTGGCGATTTCGGAAACTCTCTATCCGGGCGTTGCCCTGCGCCGCCCGGCATAGGGAGGTGACGCCATGCTTAGCATTGATTGGCGTGCGCCGGCGGCTTACGGGCACGCGAAAGCTATTCCCCCCGCCGGTTTCGCCTGGGAGTATCTTCGTCGCCATGAGGACTATCATCGCGACTTCCAAACAATATCCCAGGTGAAGGAGCCAGCCGGCGACCAGCTTGATGGATTCTCGCAGCGTTGGGGTTTGCGATTTCCCGTGCGATCCCGAAACGCCGCCTGATCGGCAATCCCTGTTCTGGATTCCAAGTCTCCAGCCGCAAGCGGTTCTCTTGTCCCCGGTGCAGCACCGTGACGGGGCGACGGAACCTATAGTGACGCTGGCGCACCTGTCCGACCTCGACCTACGGCACGCGGCGGATGGGTGGCATGGCATCTGGAATGTGGATGGCGTCGCGCATCAATTCTGGCTGCCCCAGGCCGTGCCCGACGCAGCAGCCTTCTATGCCGTATCCCTTCCGATGGATTCTTTCATGGAGCTTCGCGCCCATGCCGCCCGCCGACTTTGGCGGTCCCTCAATGGGCGAGCGCCCGGCGCGGACTTCCGCACCATGCCGGCGCAGCTCCGCAAGTTTCATATCCTGTCCCTGCGCGCGCTCGACGCCCGCTTGCGAGGCGAAAGCTATCGCACCATCGCGGAAGTCCTGCTTGGCTTTCGCGGGACCAAGGAGGATTGGGAAGCCGACCCCCGCAAGAACCAGGCCCGCCGATTGGTCGCGCACGGCCTGAAAATGATGAGGGGCGGCTACCGCCTATTGCTGCACTATCCGATCAAATCGCCTGCCGAGTGAAAAACCGGCAACGATCAGCGCCCGGCCGCGACAGCCTGTTCCAAGATGCGACGATAGCCTTCGCGTGAAAGCCATTGGGCGCGGGCAAGGTGGCTTTCCCAGCATCGCCGCGTCCGCGCTTCATCGCCGACCGGATCGCGATGCAGCACGATTCGCGCGACTTCCATCCAGTCCGCCCCTTCGGCCTTTGCGTCGAGAAGGCGCAGATAGGTGACGTAATGCTGTTCGTCATAAGGCGTTATGTCGTTTCCCGCTGGCGCTTCGTCGTCCACATCGGGATCAAGTTCGACGGGCACTCGCATGGCCGTTTCCCCGTATCCGAGAGGGTTTGTTTGCGGTGCGCCCCCGCAAACGGTGCTCTCTGACTCTGGTGATCGGGGAGTTAGTAACCGCATGACACGGCCCCACGGCCTTTAGTTCGGAGAACCTGTTGCATACGCCGCAGGCTCCCCGACCATAGGTCGAAGAGTGGTGCCAGTTCGGCGACACCTACCTAGTCATGAGGGGTTACTAAGCCCCGAAGCAGCGCGTCCTGCTCCGCGTTCAGTCTTAACCGACCCGCCCGCGAAAGTCTTCGTCTTTTCGGCTTGCCGCCGCTCCCCAAGGGGTGCCGCCAGCGCGTAGGCGCAAATGCGGCACGCTACGCGCCGCCGATCCCTCGCCATGGTTCGCCACAGCCCGCCGAAGTTTTCGGCGGCCACGTCAACCGAACCAGAGGTGATCTTATGGCCATCCGCCGCAATGCGGACCTGCCGCCGCGCCTACTTCGCACACAGGAAGCCGCGCGCTTTCTCGGCTTGTCCGTCCGCACCCTTGAGAAGCACCGCACCTACGGCACCGGCCCGACCTATCGCAAGATCGGCGGCCGTGTCCTCTACACCGTCCGCGACCTTGAAGCCTGGAGCGCGGTCGGCACGCGCAAATCCACCCGCGACAAGAACGCCGGCACGGTTTTTCCCGCGCGTCCGCTCACGCCCAAAGAGCTGGGCGATTGCTAAATGCTGCGCGAGGACGACCATAGCCCCGCGCAGCCGGCCGACGCCAGCGAACGCAGCCGACTCGACCCCTTCGTGGTCGCGACCGGCGACGCCGCACCGCGCGACCAGCGCGATTTGATGGAGCGGCCGTTCTTCTCCCTGGCGAAGACGCCGCGCACCAAGCCGATTTTCTACAAAGCCGCCGATGTCGAGGTGCAGGTGTTCGGGATGCCCGAGCACGGCATGGCGACCATATGGGACGCCGACGTGCTGATATGGGCGGCCTCGCAGATCGTCGCGGCCGAAAACAACGGCCTCACCACGTCACGCTTCGTCCGCTTCACGCCTTACCATCTACTGCGCGCCATCGGGCGGCCGACCGGCAACCATCAATACCTGCTCCTGAAAGCCGCGCTCGCGCGACTGCAATCGACCGTCATCGCCACCACCATCCGCAACGGCCCGCATTGGCGTCGCCGGCAATTTTCATGGATCAACGAGTGGGAGGAAATGACGACGCGCGCCGGCCGCGTCGAGGGCATGGAATTTGTCCTGCCCGAATGGTTCTACAACAGCGTCATCGACCGCTCGTTGGTCCTGACCATCGACCCGGCCTATTTCCGGCTGACAGGCGGCATCGAGCGTTGGCTTTACCGCGTCGCCCGTAAGCACGCCGGCCGCCAGCGCCATGGCTGGCTGTTCGAGTTTGCGCACCTTCATCAGAAATCCGGCAGCCTCGCACGGCCGTCCGATTTCGCGCTCGACTTGCGCCGCATCGCGGCCCGCCAGCCGCTCCCCGGCTATCGACTCCAGATCGAGCGGGAAGACGGCCGTGAGCTGCTTCGCATCCGCCCGGTAAACCTGTCCACAGTGCCTGTTGATAACGGTGTGAATGCCATCGGCACATCAGGCGCACGGGGTATCGGCACATCAGGCGCAACCCTGTCGGCAGATCAGGCGCACGAACCCCAGCTAACGCTTTGGCCTGAAACGCGCAATCCGACCGCTAACTTAGAGTCTAACAGAGAATCTAACTTTTCTTCTTTGACGCGCGCACACGCGAGGCGTGGTGCCGGTGCCGCCGAGCGAGGCGAACCATGACGCCCGCGCTCGACGCGGTGCGCCCGCGCAACCCCCAAGCCATCACCGGAGACGAACAATGACCCGTCGCGCCCATCGCAGCGCGCACGGCCGTCCGCTGCCGGACGGACCCGCGCCCTTCACCACGCTTGTCGAATTGACTTTCGAGAAACGCAAGGTCGAGCACTGGATACGCTTCGGCCGCAAGAGCTACGAACAGATCATCGACCGTCGCCGAAGCGTCGTCGGCTTCGCGCCGAACAACATCTTCGCCTTCGTCCGCTGGGCGGCCGGCGAGCACGGCACGATCATTTCACGCATCGACATCGCGCGGGCCATCGGTCGGGGCGAGCCGTTCCAGACGTTGCCCTTCGTCCGGCCTGGGGGCGACATCCTGTTACGCCTGGACGGCTGGCCGAAAGTGCAGCGCGCACTTGCCGTCATCGACGCCGTGGAGGCGCTGGGCCTCGACCCGGCCGACGTGTCGCCGGACTACTGGCGACACGCGCACAACCGCCTAGCCGCCAATCTGGAGCCGAGCGACTACACGCCGGAACGACATGCGGCGTGGATTGGGCGTCGGAGGATCGACCCGTGACGCGCCGCCGCTATCTCGCCGTCACGGCGCTGGCCGCGATGGGCGTTGCCGTCGCAAGCGCCATCGAGACGCCGACGAAACTCATTTGGAACGCCACGGCCAGCGCGCCGGTAGGCTTCTACACCGTCGAGCCGGCCGACCGGATCGAGGTGCCCGAGCTGGTCGCGGTCATGCCGCCCGAACCGCTCGCCGCCTTCATGGTGCAGCGCGGCTATGTCGGACGCGGCGTGCCGCTGTTGAAGCGCGTCGTCGGCCTTCCAGGGCAGCGGGTTTGCCGCGCCGGCCGCACGATCACGGTTGACGGGATCGAGATGGGCGAGGCGCTGGAGAGCGACCGGATCGGCCGTGAACTGCCCGCCTGGCAGGGCTGCCGCGTCATCGCGCCCGGCGAAATCTTCCTCATGAATTGGGATGTCCGCGACAGCCTGGACGGCCGTTACTTCGGACCCATCCCCGCAAGCTCCGTCATCGGCCGAGCGGTCCCGCTCTGGACCGATGAGGAAGGCGTCGGCCGCTTCGAGTGGCGCGCGCCGACGCACTGACTTCGCGCTTCCCCAACCAATCACAAGGAGACTGACAATGCCCACCAATATCTTTGAACCCACCGCCAACGGTTACGCCGGCCGCGTCCGGCTGTTCGGCATTGACGAGGCAATCGTGCTCGTCGCCATCGAGCCGGGCGACGGCGAGAACACGCCGGCCTATCGCATCCACCTCGACGACGAGGACGGCCCCGAGATCGGCGGGGCGTGGAAACGTGTCGGCGAACGCGCGGGGGACTACATCGCCCTGGAGATCGACAGCCCGCTTTTCCCTGCGCTGTTTCGCCCGGCGCTGTTCCAGGCCGACGACGAGGCACGCACCTTTCGGCTCGCGTGGAAGCGGCCGAAGGCGCGCGAGGATCGGAGCTAATCGGTGCGCGTTCCGGTCATCCCTTTGTTCGCGGAAAAGCCGTCTCATCCCTTCGTCCCGCTCGGCGACCAGACGGCCGGCGCGCGCAGCGAAGGTCAGGGGCGGCCATCGGCCGGCGCTTGCGCCTTGCCCTTGACCGCAGCGAGCACGCTGGCAGGCTGGAGCCATTGCGGAGACAGGGCGGCATGGCGTTGTGCCGTCGTGTTGCTCGCCGGGGCGCTTTCCGTCTGCATAGGATCGAGCGTCGCGGTCGCGCAATCCGTTCCGGTTGTGCGCACTGTCGCGGCCGATCCCCATGCCGCTCACATCGCGGAGGCGTCGCAGCGGTTTGGCATCCCCGAACGCTGGATTCGCGCCGTGCTGCGCGCCGAGAGCGCAGGCGACGTGCGCGCGATTTCGTCGGCCGGCGCTATGGGGTTGATGCAGGTTATGCCCGACACCTGGGCCGGCTTGCGCGCTCGCTATCGGCTCGGCCGCGATCCCTATCAGCCGCGTGACAATATCCTCGCCGGCACCGCCTATCTGCGCGAGATGTGGGATCGCTACGGCAATGTCGGCGCGATGCTCGCGGCCTACAATGCCGGCCCCGGCCGCTACGACGAGCACCGTTCGACCGGCCGTCCGCTGCCGGCCGAAACCCGCGCCTATGTCGCCGCGCTTGCGCCGATCCTTGGCGGCACGGCTGCATCCGAGGCACCATCCCGGCAGTCCGCGCCGCCGCCTGACTGGCGCGACGCGCCGCTCTTTGTGCTGCGCCCGAGCGACAGCCGTGCAGCCGTCGCGCCGTCATCTGGCACGCAAACCGGCGACGCTCGCGCGACCGTTCCGGTGCGCGATCCCGCCGCTACGGAGCCGCAAGACGGCAGCATTTTTGTAGCCCGCGCGAGCGTCGGAGATACGCCATGAAGGTGGCGTTCCCGCGCTCGGCGGCGCTCGTTCCGGTGTGCAGGCAGGCAGGTTTGCGCTTGGCTGCATACCGGGCCGGAAGGGCAGAAAGGGCCGAAAGAGCGGAGGGCAAGATAAAGGAAACCGGCACTAGGTCGGCCGGATTTCTGAAATTGTTGTTGTCTGCACACTGGTTAGGGGAGCCGCGAGCGGCACCATGCTTTTTGATCCCGCGTGCCGCGATATTGCGCAAAGCCTTGGCTTTGCTGGAGTTCGACCGGCACCATGACCGCCGAATGCCCGATTTTCTTGGGTTTTGGCCGAAGGCGCAGCGATGAGCGCCGACGACGAAAACCGCTTCCGCCCGAAGCCCGGCCGCATCCGATCCGACGCGCCGAAGGGCGGCAAGACCAAGAGCTTTATAACCCAGGCGAAGAAGATTGCGCGGCAGCACAGCACCACGTCATCCAGATCGTCGCCGCGTCCAGGCAAGACCCCGACCGCCAAGGGCGGCAAGGGAGCGCGCTCGACTGGAGGACCGGGCGTCCGGCGCGGACGCGGCGCGGCCTTCGTGCGCGCTCGCACCTTGTCGGGCGGCTGGCGTCACAGCGCGCCCGGAATGCGCCGCGTCGTCGTCAAGACCCGCTACGTCAAGGAGGCGGGCAGGAACGGAAGGGCCGCCGCCCATCTGCGCTATATCCAGCGCGACGGCACATCGCGCGACGGCGAGCGCGGCCAGCTCTATTCCGCGACCGAGGACCGTGCCGATGGCGACGCCTTCGTTGAGCGCGGCAAGGAGGATCGGCATCAGTTCCGGTTCATCGTCTCGCCGGAAGACGGTGCGGACTTGACCGACCTGACCGCACACACTCGCGACCTCATGCAGCAGATCGAGGCCGACCTTGGCACGAAACTCGATTGGGTTGCCGTCAACCACTACAACACCGGCCATCCCCATGTGCATGTCATCGTCCGGGGCAAGGACCACCTGGGCGAGAATCTTGTCATCAATGGCGACTATCTCGCCAACGGAATCCGCGAGCGCGCCAGCGAGCTAACGACGCTGGAGCTTGGTCCCGTGACCGAGATCGAGCAGGCTCGCAAGCTGTCGGCCGAGATCGACCAGGACCGTTTCACCCGGATCGACCGCGCCATGACGGAGGAAGCCGACGAGCGGTTCCTAGACCTTCGCCATGAACCGGCCGAGCCGAGGCGGCAATTCAATCGAACGCTGCGCCTGCGCCGTCTCGCCAAGCTGGAAAAGATGGGACTGGCGACCCCACATGCGCCAGGCGTGTGGGAATTGAGCAAGGACATGGAGTCGACCTTGCGCGAGCTGGGCGAGCGCGGCGACATCATCCGCAACATGCACAAGGCGCTAAAGGCCGATGGTCTGGAGCGCGATCCCATGACCTTCCATATCCACGACGGGCCGCCGGAGGCGCCCGTCATCGGGCGCGTCGTCGATAAGTATCTGTCCGACGAGCTGGGCGAGAACCTGACCGTCGTGGTGGACGGCATTGACGGCCGGACCCATCACGTCGCCGGTATCGAACCGGCCCGCGTCGAGGATGCGCGGATAGGCAGCGTCGTCGAGATCGGCCCGGCCGAAACGGCAAGCCGTCCGTCCGACCGAAGCATTGCCGCCATCGCCGAGGACGGCATCTACCGGCCGAGCCGGCATCTGGAGCAGGCCAAGTTCGAGGGGCGCGTTCCGGGCGGCGACTATGAGGGATATGTCGATGCTCATGTGCGCCGGCTGGAGGCATTGCGCCGCGCCGGGATCGTCGAGCGGATCGACGCCGACCAATGGCGCATCCCTGAAGATTTCGAGAGCCGCGCCACCGCCTACGACGCCGGCCGCAATCGGCAGGCCAGCGTTCGCGTCCTTTCGGTGCTCGACCTTGAAAAGCAGATCGGCGCGGACGGCGCGACCTGGCTCGACCGGCGCTTGGTTACGCCCGACGCAACCGACCTTGCATCGGCCGGCTTCGGCCAGCAGGTGCGCGAGGCGATGGACCAGCGCCGCGAGCATCACGTCGAGCATGGCGACGCCACGCGCAGCCGGGACGGCCGAATCTTCTACCGGCGCAATCTTCTCGCCACGCTACGCGAGCGCGAGGTTGCCAACTTCGGCGCGGAGATGGCAGCGAGCAAGGTGCTGCCGTTCCGTGCCGCCGCCGATGGCGAAACCGTCAGCGGCAAGTTCACCGGCACCGTGCAACTGACCAGCGGCAAGTTCGCCATCGTCGAGAAATCGCACGAGTTCACCCTTGTCCCTTGGCGGCCAGTCATCGACCGCCAGCTCGGCCGTGAGATCATGGGCGTCGTGCAGGGCGGTTCGGTGTCGTGGCAGTTGGGGCGGCAGAAGGGGTTGGGACTGTAATGCTGTTTCGACCGCGATGCTGGCAGCGCTGATGCCGGATACCCACAGTCCACCGGCCTGACCTAGCTCATTCACCAGACGTAAACTAAATCATGTGATTGATTTAGTGTCTGATCCACGCTAATGCTGACCGTGGGACACGGGGCCGGCACTCGTCGCGAGCGAGCGAATGGCGGCTTTCAGTTCCCCAAGATGAAGAATGGAGCACGGGCGACATGTCGGGACGAAGGATCGAGCGCGGCGATCAAACTCGCGAGAAGCTGCTTATCGCAGCCGTGGATGTTTTCGGGCGTGTCGGTTTCGACGGCGCGACGACCCGGATGCTTTGCGAGAAGGCCGGGGCAAACCAGCAGGCAATCGCCTACAACTTCGGGAACAAGGAGGGACTTTACCTAGCTGCGGCCACCTCCATCGGGGATGGCATCAAGGATCATATCGCCCCGCTGCGAAGCCTCGTCTTTGCCCGTGTCGAAGAAGCGCGCTCGGGAACGCCGCTTGGCACGGATGAGGCACGCCGCCTGCTGACCGAAATCATTCAGCGGATGGCGGCGCTATTCGTGAGCAGCCGTTCCGAGCCTTGGGCGCGCTTCATTATCCGCGAGCAGATGCAGCCGACTACGGCCTTTCGTTGCCTCTACGACGACTTGATGGGGCCGCTGCTCAATATATGTGACCATCTAATTGGAACCTTGCTCGACGAAGACTCTGCTTCCGAGCATGTGCGCCTCAGAACCCTCGCATTGGTTGGAAGCGTCCTCATGTTCAGGATGGGGCGCGCTTCGGTCCTCGCCGCGCTCGATTGGGAGACGATAGACGACAACGGCCTAGCAGCCATTGAGGCTTTGGTGGTTGAACTCGTTGGGTCCATTGCGCCTGCCTCCCCGAATGTGGGGGGCGCATAGTGTCCCGCCGCATCATCATCCTGGCAGTCATCATCGCGGGCGTCGCAGCGGCGGGATACTACACTCGCGGCTTCGGCTTCTTGGACAAGCCCAACGAGGGGCTGGTCCTTTATGGGAATGTCGATATTCGTCAGGTGAATCTCGGGTTTCGCGTTGCGGGTCGTATCGCCGAAATGCCGATTGATGAAGGTGCTTCGGTCGAGGCTGGGGCAACTCTGGCGCAGCTTGACCAACAGCCATTCATCGACGCGCTGGCGGGTGCGGAAGCGCAGGTTGCGACCGCCCGCGCCGAACTCGAAAAACGGCGCAACGGGAATCGACCCCAGGAAATTGCCCAGGCGGAGGCTGCGGTCGCCGTCCGAAGGGCGGACATGGTGCGAACACGAGAAGCCTTCCAGCGTCGCCGGGCGCTGGTTGCGACCGGCGCTGTATCCCAATCGGTTTTCGAGGCCGCCGAGGCTGAATACCTCGCCGCCGAGGCGCAGCTTCGGGCGGCAGAGGAAGCATTGGCGTTGCTTCGCGCCGGCTCTCGCGTCGAAGACATCGCGGCAGCGGAGGCGCAACTCGCGGCGGCGATAGCAGAACGCGATAGGGTGAAAACCAATCTGGCCGACACGACGCTTAAAGCACCGGACGCTGGCACGATCCTCACGCGAGCGGCCGAGCCCGGTGCCATCGTCCAATCCGGCGCAACCATCTTCACGCTTACCATCAATCGGCCGATCCGGGTGCGCGCCTATGTTGCCGAACCCGACCTTGGGCGGATCGCGCCCGGCATGACCGTGTTCGTAACCACTGACGGCAACCCCAAAGTCTATCGTGGCGTCATCGGCTTCATTTCACCAACCGCTGAATTTACGCCGAGGACGGTCCAGACCGAACAACTGCGCGCCGACCTCGTTTATCGTTTGAGGATCAACGTCACCGATCCCGATGACCGTCTCCGTCAAGGTCAGCCCGTGACCGTGAGGCTCCAGCAGAGCCCGGACCCAGGGGCGGGCCAGTGAAATGACAGAGGCAGTCGCCCACGCTGTAGATGTCACCAAACGCTTCGCGCCCAATGCAGCCCCGGCACTTGATGCCGTGAGCATGGAGGTGATGGGCGGCGTGATGACCGGCTTGGTCGGCCCTGATGGCGCGGGCAAGACAACCCTGATCCGTTTGCTCGCCGGATTGCTCGACCCGGATGAAGGGGAAGTTACCCTTCTCGGCGAGCCCGCCATCGCGGCCGATAGATCGGCACTAGGCTACATGCCGCAACGCTTCGGACTCTACGAAGACCTGTCGGTTATCGAGAACCTTTCACTCTACGCTGATCTTCGCGGCTTACCCCCAGGGAAAGAACGCACGGAGCGCTTTTCCCAACTCCTGTCTTTCACGGACCTTGAGCGATTCCGCCCCCGGTTGGCTGGCCGTCTATCGGGTGGCATGAAGCAAAAGCTGGGCCTCGCCTGCGCGCTGGTGCGGCCCCCTCGCGTGCTGCTGCTTGATGAGCCTGGCGTTGGCGTCGATCCCGTGGCCAGACGGGAACTATGGGCGATGGTCCGCCAGCTCACGACGGAGGGCATGGGCGTCGTCTGGTCCACCGCCTATCTCGACGAGGCCGAGAAGTGCGATACGGTATTCCTGCTGAACGAAGGCAAGCTGCTGTTCAGTGGACCGCCGAAGCGGCTGACATCCCGTGTCGAAGGTCGGACCTATCGTCTGTTTGGTCCTTCCGAAAGCCGGCGGTCTTTACTCGCCAGCCTTGTCCTTCGCGACGATGTAAAGGACGCCACCATTCAGGGCGCTTCCGTTCGCGTCCTCATGGACGAAGGCGCTGCTGCGCCGACCACAGAACGATTCGGAATGTCGCAGGGCGACCGAATCGAAGCCGTGCAGCCGCGATTTGAGGATGCGTTCATTGACATCCTTGGTGGAGGACCGAAAGGCGTCAGCCAACTCGCCGCGAGCTACAAGCCTATCGAAAAGTCCGACGCGCCGGCCATCGAGGCGCGAGGGCTTACCAAGGTTTTTGGGACGTTCACGGCGGCAGGCGACATCACATTCTCCGTGCCGCAAGGCCGAATATTCGGCCTTCTGGGGCCGAATGGCGCTGGCAAGTCCACGACCTTCAAGATGCTTTGCGGGCTTCTCACGCCGACAGCGGGCGAAGGCCGCGTTGCTGGCCATGATCTTCGCACCGCCAGCGCGGAGGCGCGTCAGTCTCTCGGCTACATGGCGCAGAAATTTTCTTTGTATGGCGATCTTAGCGTCAAACAAAATCTGGACTTCTTCGCCGGAGCCTATGGCTTGAATCGACGCCAGCGGGCCGAGGCCGTTGCGCGCGTCATCGACATTTTCCAGCTTGAACGTCATCTGCCGGTGAACAGCGGAACATTGCCGCTGGGCTTCAAGCAACGGCTCTCGCTTGCCTGCGCCGTGCTCCATCAACCGCCCGTGCTTTTCTTGGATGAGCCGACATCGGGCGTGGACCCTATCACCCGCCGCGAGTTCTGGTTGCACATCAACGGCCTCGTGCAACGCGGCGTGACGGTGCTCGTCACCACCCACTTTATGGAAGAAGCGGAATATTGCGACCGCATAGCGCTGATCTATCGCGCGCAGGAAATCGCCCAAGGCACGCCCGAAGACCTCAAAACCCGCGCGGCTGAAATCAGTGGCGGCACAGACCTTACGATGGAGGACGCTTTCATTGCGTTGATCGAGGAAACGGATCGAAAGCGGGAGGCCGCATGAACGACCGCTTCTATCCTCGACGCTTCATGGCCCTGCTCGTCAAGGAGTCGCTACAGATTCTCCGCGACCCCTCGACGATGCTGATCGCCTTTGTGCTGCCGCTGCTCCTGCTTTTCCTGTTTGGATACGGCGTGTCTCTCGATACGGCGAGGACGCGGATCGGCTTGGCGGTTCAAGATTCCAGCGAAGCGGCGGCCAGCCTAGCGGGGGCTTACCGATCATCCCGGTGGTTTGAGGTTCAATCCCGGCGCGACGTGACTTCGCTCAAGGATGAACTGATCGCCGGGCATATCCGGGGCATCGTGGTCATTCCGAGTGATTTCGGCCAGAGGGTCGCAGCCGGGATCGACGCACCGATCCAGGTGATTACCGATGGCTCGCTGCCGAACACGGCATCCTTTGTTGCCGCCTATGCCGAAGGTGTGCGGGCCACCTGGGCGGAAGGCCGTGCATTGGATCGTGGCGTGCGACTAGCTCCCGCAATCGCCCCGCTGCCCCGCTTCTGGTTCAATCCGGGCCTCGAAAGTCGCTTCGCTCTCATTCCCGGCTCGATCAGCATTGTCATGACGATGATCGGGACGCTTCTGACCGCGCTCGTCGTCGCGCGGGAATGGGAGCGCGGCACGCTCGAAGCGTTGATGGCTACGCCCGTCAGCATGGGCGAGTTCCTGGCCACGAAAATCATTCCTTATTTCGTGCTCGGGCTCGGTTCGATGACGCTCTGCGTCGTCGTGGCCGTCTTCCTGTTCGGCGTGCCCTTTAGAGGGTCGATCCTCGCGCTGTATGCGGTTGGCGCGGCCTTCCTCATGCCGGCATTGGGCCAAGGCTTGCTGATTTCGGCGGCGACGAAAAATCAGTTCGTGGCCAGTCAGGTTGCGTTGCTCACGGCATTTATGCCGGGCCTGCTGCTGTCTGGATTTCTGTTCGAGATCGGCTCGATGCCGAAATTCATTCAGGGGATGACCTATGCGGTTCCAGCCCGCTACTTCATCCCGCCCCTGACCAGCGTTTTCGTGGTCGGCGATCTTTGGCCGATGTTCGTTCGCAGCATCCTGGCGATGCTGGGTTTCGGCCTCCTGTTCTTCGGCCTCGCCTTCCGAGTGACGCGCCGGAGGATCGCATGATGAGTTCCGCCAGCTTCGCGCGACTATCTGCGATCATCGTGAAAGAGCTATGGGCGGTCTTTCGCGACCCCAGGGCTCGCATCACCCTTATTGCGCCTCCCTTGCTCCAACTCGTCCTGTTCGGATTCGCAGCGACATTGGAAGTGCGCAACTTCGACGTTGGCGTGCTCGACCGCGATTCCGGCATCTGGAGCCATGAAATTGTTTCGCGGGTGGCAGGCAGCCCCAACGTCGGCCGCATCGTGCCGCTCGCCTCGCCCGACGACATGCGGGAGGCAATCAACAATCAGCAGGTCATCGCCGTTCTCAGTTTCGATTCGCGATTCAGCGCGGCTATCGAGGGCGGGCAGATTGGCGAGGTTCAGATCGTCCTAGACGGGCGACGCTCGAACGCATCGCAGATCGTTTCCTCATACCTGCAACAGATCATTGGCCAGGTCGCAGCCGAAGCGCGCCCCGCCGCAACTCCAGGGCAGTCCACTACCCGAACCGTCGTCACCAACTGGTTCAATCCCGCGCTGATATACCTTTGGTTCGTGATGCCGGCGTTGCTTGTGACCCTGGGCGCAACCGGCACCTTGTCGATTACGGCTCAATCCGTTGCCCGCGAGCGGGAGCTAGGCACCTTCGATCAGCTTATGGTTTCGCCGTTGAGGGTCCACGAAATCCTCATTGGCAAGATGGCACCGCCTTTGCTGATCGGATTCTTCAATGCCACGCTCTATGTGATCCTTATCCCCACGGTCTTCGGAGTGCCGCTTACCGGCTCCGTGGCGTCGTTCTACTTCTCTCTGTTCTTCTATGTAGTGTCGCTGATCGGCGTCGGGATGCTGGTATCCACGTTGTCGCAAACCCAGCAACAAGCCTTTCTCGGCATGTTTCTGGTGACGGTGCCGCTAATTCTGCTGTCCGGCTTCGCCACTCCAGTCGATAACATGCCCGGCTGGCTACAGGTGATCGCTTTCGCCAATCCCTGCCGGCATTTCCTCGTCGTCTCCGAAGGCGTCTTCCTGAAAGACATGCCGGCGGCGGTCATTCTCGCGAACACATGGCCGCTAGCGGCTATCGCGTCCGTCACGCTGACCGTTTCGGCAATTCTTTTCCGCGCTCGGATGGAGTAGCCCATGCGTCATCCCCCGTTCCCGGCACTACTAGCCTCTCTTAGCGTTGCGGCCTGCACGGTCGGACCAAGCTATGTCGAATCCAGCCCGGCGGTGGCGCCCGGCTGGATTTCGGCTGCCAACCCACATCCGATTGATGAAGATTGGTGGCGCTCGTTCAATGATCCACAGCTCGTTGAACTTGTGGAATTGGCAGTAACCAGCAACCACGACGTTCGGGAGGCGGAAGCGCGCCTACGCGAAGCGCGGGCGCTGCGCGACGTCGCACGCGGTCGCGCCGGTCCAGATGCAGCATTATCCGGCGCGGCCACGGCGAACCGCGTCAGCGAAAACGGTCAATTGCCGGTTGCCAATGTTCCGGGGTTCGATCCTCAATTTTCCCTTTTCGATTTCGGATTCGATGCGTCGTGGGAAATCGACCTATGGGGCCGAACACGGCGTAGCATCGAAGCGGCGGACGCCCGTGCAGAGGCAATTCAGGAAGCCCGGCGCAATGTCATCTTACAGGTGATCGCAGAGGTTGTCCGAAGCTACGTCGATCTACGCGGTTCCCAAACTAGGCTGTTGGTTGCTCGCGCAGACGCCAACGCACAGCAGGCCATCGCCAGCCTGGTCGAAAGGCGGTTTAGGGCCGGCGAGGCGTCGCGCTTTGACTTTGCTCGTGCCGACACACAGGCTCGGGCAGCCAGCGTAAGCCTTGATGGGATTGAGGCCGACGCGCGCGCGGCAGCCTATCGCTTATCCTTGCTAACTGGCCAAGCACCGGGGGCGACTTCACTTCGGCTGTTGAGCCCTGGGTCGCTTCCGGTTGCTCCATCGCAGGTTACGGCTGGGCTTCCATCCGAACTGTTAAGGCGACGCCCGGATATACGTCAGGCAGAGCGCGAATTGGCGGCTTTCACCGCTGACGTTGGCGTGGCCACGGCTGACCTCTTTCCGCGACTATCGCTCATTGGGTCGATTGGTCAGCAAGCTCAGAGCGCAGGCGATCTGGCATCGGGGGCGAGCACACGATTGCAAGTTGGGCCGAGCTTCCATTGGCCCATATTCTCCATGGGGCGCATCCGAGCGCAGATTCGGGCGGCGGATGCCCGAGCCGATGCAGCCATGATCCGCTACGAGCGGAGCGTAACGGGCGCGCTTACCGACAGTGAGACGGCGCTTAACCGATATGCCGCCGCACAGATCATGCGCCGGAAAGCGGAGGGGGCGACAACGCAGGCGGCCGCTGCGGTCGATCTTGCCCGCCAGCGCTACCAGGCTGGCGAGGACGACCTAACGATATTGCTGGACGCGCAATCCGCATACAGCGCTGCGGAGCGTGCGAGCCTTGATGCTCGCGTCGGCGAGCTGATGGCCGTTGTCGCTCTCTACAAGGCACTAGGGGGCGGATGGGAGGCCGCCGTCTCATGATCGGTCTGCCACTGATTTTCCGGTCAGACATTCACAATGTTCCCGGTGTCCGGCGCGACGGTCGCCGTCGATTGACCGAGCACAGGTGAAACGGTGCGGCGGCGGCGTTCAACACCCATGATCGACCGCAAATGGGGAGTGCCGACCTCGTTGGGTTCACGCATTCCCCTCGCGTCCCTCATTCAAACGCTCGCCGTCGCCGAATATCTGAACTTCCGGCACGCTGCGAACGCACTCGGCGTCAGCCTGTCGAGCGTCAGTGCTCGCGTGAAGACGCTGGAGCAAGACCTTGGCGTTTTGCTGTTCGAGCGCCATGCGCGAGGCGTCCGGCTGACAGAGGCCGGTCGCCAGTTCGTCGAGCATGTTGCGGCCGGCGTCGATCAACTCGACCATGCCGTGAAGACCGCCGGCATGGCGGCGTCAGGAGAGTGCGGACGCCTGCGCATCGGCGTCCATGCCCTGATCCCTCGCAGCTTCCTCGCAGGACTGATCGGACAGTATCGCGAAGACTATCCCGGCATCGAAGTCGAGATCACGGAAGGCACGGCACGCGATGCGGTTATGCAATTGCGCGCCGACCGTCTGGACATCGTATTCATGGCAGGCACGCCCGAGCTACCCGACTGCCACACGCGGCGGATATGGACCGAACCGCTGGTCGCCGCGCTGCCGGATAGGCATCGGCTCGCCAAGCAAGCCGCCGTCACCTGGGCCGATCTAGCGGGCGAGACGTTCCTTGCCCGGCACGGCGGCACCGGCCCACAAGTCCATGACCATATCGTGCTGCGCCTTGCCGGACGCTGGCCGGCATCATCTATCCAACGCTTCGATGTCGAGCGCGGCACGCTGCTTTCCATGGTCGGACAGGGCTTCGGCGTCACCATCGTCGGCGCGGCTACGTCGCTGCTACGAACTTCCGACGTTACTTTCCTTCCGGTCGCGGACGAACCGGAGCCGGTTCCTTTCTCGGCCGTCTGGTCGCCATTCAACTGTAGCGCGGCGCTTCGCAATTTGCTCACCCTCGCAAGAGAAATGGGGCGAACTATCCCGGCGGATTGAGTCTCGTCCGCGATTCGTTACGGTCTTCCCGCGACAGACATCCGCGCAGACAATGAGTGGACGCAACCCGTCCTATTTGCCGCCGATAGTATCCGACAGCCCTCCCGCTCCACCTTTACTGTTGCCTGTCCCATAATTGCCTACTCTCTGATCGGCTCCGTCTCTTTTTCCGACTGGAGCCTGTATGCGCGGAGGCCGAATCCTTTGGGGTCAGATCGCCGTCGTCTTCACCATCGTTCTGGTGATGACCTGGGCGGCGACGCAATGGACCGCATGGCGTCTCGGCTTTCAGGCGCAGCTCGGCAATCCATGGTTCGAGCTGGCCGGCTGGCCGATCTACTACCCACCCGCGCTGTTCTGGTGGTGGTATGCCTTCGACGCCTATGCACCTTCGATTTTCGTCGAGGGCGGCGTCATCGCAGCGTCGGGCGGGCTTATGGCCATCGCCGCCGCAATCATGATGTCGATCATCCGGGCGCGGGAGGCGCGCAACGTCGCCACCTATGGATCGGCACGATGGGCCGAGGACAAGGAAATCCGCACGGCCGGATTGCTCGGCCCGGATGGCGTCGTGCTCGGCCGGCGCGAACGCGACTATCTGCGCCATGACGGCCCCGAGCATGTCCTTTGCTTCGCGCCGACCCGCAGCGGAAAGGGCGTCGGGCTTGTCGTTCCCACGCTGCTGACCTGGCCGGGAAGCTGCATTGTCCACGACATAAAAGGAGAAAACTGGACGCTGACTGCCGGCTTCCGGGCGAAGCATGGCCGCGTCCTACTATTCGATCCGACCAACGCGAAGTCGTCGGCCTACAACCCGCTACTGGAGGTGCGCCAGGGCGAATGGGAAGTCCGCGACGTGCAGAACATCGCGGATATTCTCGTCGATCCCGAAGGGAGCTTGGATCGAAGAAACCATTGGGAGAAGACGAGCCACAGCCTGCTTGTCGGCGCAATCCTGCACGTTCTCTATGCCGAACCCGACAAGACGCTGGCTGGCGTCGCCAGCTTCCTTTCCGATCCGAAGCGCCCCGTCGAGGCGACCTTGCGCGCGATGATGGACACCCCGCACCTGGGCGAAGCCGGCGTTCATCCCGTCATCGCGTCATCGGCCCGCGAGCTGTTGAACAAGAGCGAGAACGAGCGCAGCGGCGTGTTGTCCACCGCCATGTCGTTCTTGGGTTTATATCGCGATCCCGTCGTGGCGCGCGTCACGGCGCGGTGCGACTGGCGCATTGCCGATCTTGTCGGCAGCAAGAAGCCGGTCAGCCTCTACCTTGTCGTGCCGCCGTCCGACATCAACCGCACCAAGCCGCTCATTCGCCTGATCCTCAATCAGATTGGCAGGCGGTTGACGGAGGAATTGCACACGTCCGGCAAGCGGCATCGGCTGCTGTTGATGCTCGACGAGTTTCCTGCGCTCGGCCGGCTGGATTTTTTTGAATCCGCGCTCGCCTTCATGGCCGGATATGGCCTCAAAAGCTTTTTGATCGCGCAGAGCCTCAACCAGATCGAAAAGGCTTACGGGGCGAACAACAGCGTATTGGATAATTGTCACGTCCGCGTCGCCTTCGCGACGAACGACGAGCGGACGGCGAAAAGGATCAGCGATGCGCTCGGCACCGCGACCGAGCTGCGCGATTCTACCAACTATGCCGGCCACCGGCTTGCGCCGTGGCTAGGGCATTTGATGGTTTCGCGGCAGGAGACGGCACGGCCGCTGCTCACGCCTGGAGAGGTGATGCAGCTTCCGCCGAGCGACGAAATCGTGATGGTCGCCGGCACGCCGCCCATCCGCGCGACCAAGGCCCGCTATTTCGAGGATGCGCGGTTCATGGAACGCATCCTGACCCCGCCCGATCCGGCAGCCGATCCCGCCGCCGCGAACCCGTCATCCGACGATTGGTCGAGCCGCATCGTCGCGGCGACGAAAGCAGCGGCCCAGGCCACGGCTGGCGGGACCGAAGGCGATCCGGCCAATGCCGGCATCCGCCGCGAGCCGGAATTGCCGGAGCATGAGGAAATCGTCGCGCCGCCACGTCCGCCCGAACAGGAGTTCGACATTCTGGACGATGAACCGGACGTTGACGCCGCCAAAGCCCGCGCGCTGCGCCAGCGTATGCGGATGGTCGCGCGGCAAGCGTCGCTCGACCCCGGCGACGGCATCGAGCTTTGAGGATACGCCCATGACCACCCGAACCCGCATGAACGTCTATTTCGCCCCGGACTTGCTCGCCCAGGTCGAGGCGCTGGCGCTGCGCCGCCAAGTGTCGAAATCCGCCATCGTCGAGGCAGCCGTCGCTTCCTTCCTGTCCGGCGACAGTTCGGATCGGCTGGAGGCGGCCATGTCGCGCCGCCTCGACAAGCTCGGCCGCGAGATCCACGCGCTCGACGAGGATCTTGCCGTGCTCGGCGAAACCGTCTCGCTGTTCGTCAACATCTGGCTTTCCGCCACGCCGCCGCTGCCGGAGAGCGCGCAGGCCGCCGCCCGCGCGAAAGGTGCCGAACGGTTCGAGGGTTTCATGCAGACGCTCGGCCGGCGTCTTGCGACCGGCGACAGGTTCCTCAAAGAGTTGTCGCGCGATGTCGATTCGCTTCCCGATAGTCCATCGCAAGATCAGTTCGAGGCCGATGGCAGCGTAACCTGAATTTCCAACCCGTCCTATTCGCCGCCGATAGCCGCCGATCACCGCATCCTCTTCGATACTTGTTGAATCAGCCTGATTTCAGGCTCCTTTAATCGACCCCGTTGCGGGGACGGTCTGTCGCGCCCCGTCAGGAATCGGGGCCGATATGACATCCACACACCATAAGCCGGAAGCGATACAGCGCGGCGCGCGCATGTTGCGCACCGCGCTCGGCGCGGCCATCGCCCGGTTTCTGGAAGACCCGGCCGTGGTCGAGGTCATGCTGAATCCAGACGGGCGAATCTGGATCGACCGACTTTCCGAAGGGCTGGCCGACACGGGCGAAACGATGTCGCCGGCCGATGGCGAACGCATCGTCCGTCTTGTCGCTCACCACGTCGGCGCAGAGGTTCACGCGCGATCCCCGCGCGTCTCGGCAGAGCTTCCCGAAACCGGCGAGCGGTTTGAGGGACTTTTGCCGCCCGTCGTCGCTGCACCGGCATTTGCGATCAGGAAGCCCGCCGTCGCGGTGTTCAGCCTCGATGACTATGTAGCTGCCGGCATCATGTCCGCCGACCAGGCCGTGACGTTGCGCACCGCCGTCGCATCGCGTGCGAACATCCTTGTCGCGGGCGGCACGAGCACCGGCAAAACGACGCTGACCAATGCGCTGCTCGCCGAGGTGGCGAAGGGCGCGGATCGCGTCGTCATCATCGAGGATACGCGCGAGCTGCAATGCGCCGCGCCCAACCTTGTCGCCATGCGGACGAAAGACGGCGTGGCGACGCTATCCGATCTAGTGCGGTCCTCGCTTCGCCTGCGCCCCGACCGCATCCCCATCGGCGAGGTGCGCGGCGCGGAAGCCCTCGACCTACTCAAAGCCTGGGGCACGGGCCATCCGGGCGGCATCGGCACCATCCATGCCGGCACCGGCATCGGCGCGCTCCGTCGCCTTGAACAGCTCATTCAAGAGGCTGTCGTCACGGTCCCGCGCGCTCTGATCGCGGAAACCATCGACCTTGTTGCCGTCCTTTCCGGGCGCGGTTCCGCGCGCCGGCTGGCCGAACTCGCCCGCGTCGAAGGGCTGGGGCCGGACGGCGATTACCGCATCACCCCCGCAATCCCCAACAGCACAGGAGAACCCAAATGATCCGCACGCTTTCGCGCGGCTACCGCACCATGGCGACCGCAACCGCCGCTGTTTCCATCAGCATGATCCTCGCCCCGGCCGCTCATGCGTCCGGCTCGTCAATGCCGTGGGAGCAACCGCTTCAACAAGTCCTTCAATCCATCGAAGGGCCGGTTGCCAAGGTGGTGGCCGTTATCATCATCATCGCAACCGGCCTGACCCTGGCGTTCGGCGATACGTCGGGCGGCTTCCGTCGCCTGATCCAGATCGTATTCGGTCTGTCCATCGCGTTCGCGGCATCGAGCTTCTTCCTGTCGTTCTTCTCGTTCGGCGGCGGGGCGCTCGTTTGATGGCCGCCGTCCTCGAACAACTCGACGCGGTGCCGGGATTTTCGGTCCCGGTCCATCGGGCGCTGACCGAGCACATCATGCTCGGCGGCGCACCGCGCTCCATCGCCATCATGAACGGCACTCTCGCCGGGGCCGTGGGCCTTGGCCTGCGCCTCTGGCTTGTGGGCCTCGCCATATGGGCCATCGGCCATTTCGCGGCCGTATGGGCGGCGAAGCGCGACCCGCTCTTTGTCGAGGTGGGGCGGCGGCATCTGCGCATCCCCGCAAACCTTGCAGCGTGAGGGCGTGGCCATGATGAACCTCGCCGAATATCGCCGCACCGCCAGTCGCCTTGCCGACTTTCTGCCCTGGGCCGCGCTGGTCGGCTCTGGCGTCGTCTTGAACAAGGACGGCTCATTCCAGCGCACGGCCAGGTTTCGCGGTCCCGATTTGGATTCCGCCGTTGCGGCCGAGCTGGTCGCCGTCGCCGGTCGCATCAACAACGCCTTCCGCCGTCTCGGATCGGGCTGGGCGATTTTCGTCGAGGCGCAGCGCAGCGAGGCCGCGACCTATCCCGACAGCACCTTTCCCGATCCCGCGTCGGCCTTGCTCGACGCCGAGCGCAAGGCCGCCTTCGAGGAAGCCGGCGCGCATTTCGTGTCGGGCTATTTCCTGACCTTCCTCTACATGCCCCCGGCCGAGGAAGCCGCCCGCGCCGAAACCTGGCTCTATGAAGGCCGCGAGCAATCCGGCGTCGATCCCTATGAAGTGCTGCGCGGTTTCATCGACCGCACCGACCGCGTGCTCGCATTGCTCGACGGCTTCATGCCGTCCTGCCGGTGGCTCGACGACAGCGAAACGCTGACCTACCTCCATTCCACCGTCTCGACCAACCGGCATCGCGTCCGCGTTCCCGAAACGCCGATCTATCTCGACGCGCTGCTCGCCGACCAGCCGTTGACCGGCGGGCTGGAGCCGCGCCTTGGCGACCAGCATCTCCGCGTCCTGACCGTCACCGGCTTTCCCACCGCGACAACGCCCGGCCTGCTCGACGACTTGAACCGGCTCGCCTTCCCGTATCGCTGGAGCACGCGCGCGGTCCTGCTCGACAAGACCGACGCGACGAAGCTGCTCACCAGGATCAGGCGACAATGGTTCGCGAAGCGCAAAAGCATCGCCGCGATCTTGAAAGAAGTGATGACCAACGAGGCATCCGTTCTCGTCGATACGGACGCCGCCAACAAGGCCGCCGACGCCGACATGGCCTTGCAGGAGCTTGGGGCCGATGTCGCCGGCATGGCCTACGTCACCGCCACCATCACCGTATGGGACGCGGACCCCAGGATTGCCGACGAGAAATTGCGGCTGGCCGAAAAGGTCATCCAGGGCCGCGACTTCACCGCCATGGTGGAGACGGTCAACGCGGTTGACGCATGGCTCGGCAGCTTGCCCGGCCACGCCTACGCCAACGTCCGGCAGCCGCCCATCAGCACTTTGAATCTCGCCCACATGATCCCGCTTTCAGCGGTGTGGGCGGGGCCGGAACGGGACGAGCATTTCGGTGCGCCCCCTCTGCTTTATGCAAAGACCGAAGGCTCGACCCCGTTCCGGTTTTCCCTTCACGTCGGCGATGTCGGCCATACGCTCGTCGTCGGCCCCACAGGCGCGGGTAAGTCCGTCTTGCTCGCACTTATGGCGCTCCAGTTCCGGCGCTACGACCGCAGCCAAGTCTTCGCCTTCGATTTCGGCGGCAGCATCCGCGCCGCGTCGCTCGCAATGGGCGGCGACTGGCACGACCTAGGCGGCGGCCTGACCGAAGGTTCCGACGCTTCCGTATCGCTCCAGCCGCTCGCCCGCATTCACGACACCTATGAACGCGCCTGGGCCGCCGACTGGATCGTGGCCATCCTCATGCGCGAAGGCATGACGATCACGCCGGAGGTGAAGGAACATATCTGGACGGCGCTGACCTCGCTTGCCTCCGCGCCAATCGGGGAACGCACCATCACCGGCCTCGCGGTGCTGCTGCAATCCAACGACCTCAAACAAGCCCTTCGGCCGTATTGCGTCGGCGGTCCCTATGGCCGGCTGCTCGATGCCGAAGCCGAACATCTCGGCTCGGCCGACGTGCAGGCGTTCGAGATCGAGGGACTTGTCGGCACGGGAGCCGCGCCCGCCGTTTTGGCCTACCTGTTTCACCGCATCGGCGACAGGTTGGACGGGCGGCCGACGCTGCTCATCATCGACGAGGGTTGGCTTGCGCTCGACGATGAAGGCTTTGCCGGCCAGCTCCGCGAGTGGCTTAAAACGCTGCGCAAGAAGAACGCCAGCGTCATCTTCGCCACGCAAAGCCTGTCCGACATCGACGGCAGCAACATTGCGCCTGCGATCATCGAGAGCTGCCCGACGCGGCTGCTTTTGCCGAACGAACGCGCCATCGAGCCGCAGATCACCGCCATCTATCGGCGCTTCGGCCTCAATGACCGCCAGATAGAGTTGATAGCCCGCGCTACGCCGAAGCGGGACTACTACTGCCAGTCGCGGCGCGGCAATCGCCTATTCGAGCTGGGCCTGTCCGAAATCGGCCTCGCGCTCTGCGCCGCATCCGCCAAATCCGATCAGACACTCATTGCGCAGATCGTCGCCGAACACGGCCGCGACGGCTTTCTCGCGGCCTGGCTCACGACCCGCGATGTCGGCTGGGCCGTCGATCTTCTTCCGAACTTCCCGACGCTGATCCCCCAAACCGAAAAGGAGTCCCAACCATGACCATTCGTCTTTTCCGCTCGCGCGCCATCGTCATGGCCGCAACGGTCCTCGCCGCGCCGCTCGCGATTTCGCCCATGCTGGCGACGCCGGCACATGCGCAATTCGGAAGGATCGTCTTCGACCCGTCGAACTATGCGCAAAACATCCTCACGGCCGCGCGCACGCTGGAGCAGATCAATCATCAGATCACGTCGCTCCAGAACGAGGCGACGATGTTGATGAACCAGGCGCGCAATCTGGCGAGCCTGCCGTTCTCGTCGCTCCAGCAGCTTCAACAGAACGTCCAGCGCACGCAGCAGCTTTTGAGCCAGGCGCAGAACATCGCCTTCGACGTGCAGCGCATCGACCAGGCGTTCCAGCAGCAATACGGCAACGTGTCGATGTCGGCGACGGATCAGCAGCTCGTCGCCAACGCTCGCACGCGCTGGCAGAACACCGTAGGCGGCTTGCAGGACGCCATGCGCGTTCAGGCCGGCGTAGTCGGCAACATCGACAGCAACCGCACGCAGATGTCGGAGCTGGTCGGCCAGAGCCAGAACGCGACCGGCGCGCTCCAGGCGACGCAAGCCGGCAACCAGCTTCTAGCCCTCCAGTCGCAGCAGCTTTCCGACCTTGTTGCGTTGCTAGCAGCCAACGGCCGGGCGGGCGCGCTGACCGAGGCCGAACGCGCAGCGGCAGCCGAACAGGGGCGCGAGCAGCGCCGTCGCTTCCTCACGCCCGGCAACGGCTACCAGCCCGGCAACGCGCAAATGTTCAACAACGGCAATTGAGGGCGCGGCCATGGACGGCAAGATGCTGGCCCGGCTGGGCGCAATCGTATTCGTGGCCATCGCCATCACGGCGACAGCCATCGAAATGACCCGCAAGGAAGACGCGCCGGCATCACCGCCGCGTCTTGCCGGCCTGCCGCGCGACTATACCGGCCCGGTCCTGGGGCCGCCGCTGCCGGGCGACCTCGGCAGACCCATCTTGGATGCGCAGAACAGGGGCCAGCCCGTCGTGCCGCCGACGATCACCACGCCGCCCGTGGATCGCGCCGAGGAACGCCGGCTTGCCGAGGAAGAAGCCGCGCGCGTCAGCCGCGTGTTCTTCCAGACCGAGGCCCGCACCGGCAGCCCGGCCGCAACGCCGGGCGGCGCGACCACGCCGGGACTTCCCGGCCTCGACCTTGCCGGCCTGACAGGGCAACCCGGCCAGCAGACCGCGCAGGACAAGCAGCTTGCGTTCCTCAATGCACCCGTCGATCGCCGCACCACGTCGTCGGATCGCGTCATGGCTCCAGCCTCGCCCTTCGTGCTCCAGGCCGGGGCCGTGATCCCGGCTGCGCTCATTACCGGCATCCGTTCCGATCTTCCGGGCCAGATCACCGCCCAGGTGACGCAGCACATCTATGACAGCCCGACCGGCAGCCTGCTCCTGATCCCGCAGGGGACGCGGATCATCGGGCAGTATGACAATAGCGTTCAGTTCGGCCAGCGCCGTGTGCTGCTCGTCTGGAATCGGCTGATCCTCCCCAATGGCCGCTCTATCGTTCTGGAGCGCCAGCCGGGCGCGGATAGCCAGGGCTACGCCGGTCTTGAGGATGGCGTCGATTATCATTGGTGGGATTTGGCGAAGGCCGCCGGCCTTTCGACGTTACTTGCGGTCGGCACGGAGCTGGCCGTCAGCGACGAGGACCGCCTTGTGCGCGCCATCCGCGACGGGGCGCAGGACACCATCAACGACGCCGGCCAGCAGATCATCCGCCGCCAGTTGCAGGTTGCGCCGACGCTCACGATCAGGCCGGGCTTCCCCGTCCGCGTGATCGTCACCCGCGACCTTGTGCTCGAACCATACAGAGGTTGACCATGAGCAAGCTGAAACTCGGCACGTTGCCCGACGACAAGCCCGTTAAGGTGTCACGCGAATTGCCCGCGACACTCTTTCGAGATTTGCAACTTTATGGACGCTTGTTGGCAGGGGCAGGACAGCCGCCGATAGAGCCGGAAAAGCTAATTGTGCCGATGCTGGAACGCTTCCTCGCCACGGATCGAGAGTTTCAGAAGGCCCGCCGCGCGGCCAGCTAACCTAGTTGGCGGCACCCGACAGCAGGGGTGCCGCCAGCGCGTGAGCGCAAATGCGGCACGCTACAGGCCGCCGATCCCCCTCCATGCTTCGCCTAATTCCGGGGCTTCCAGCCACCCGGAATCCAGCAACGAACCACGGAGGATTCCATGTGCGCGAGACGCCGCCATACCCAAAGGGGCCGCCCACGACAGCCGGCTCCGCAGACGCTTCCCGATGACCTTTACGACTATGACGACGATCCCGCGCCGCGCATCAGCCCGCCGCGCGGAAGCCCGCCCGATGCCTTCGACGTGGAGAAGCTGCCCGTCATCGACGACTGGCCGGAGAAAGTGCCGATCACCGAGGCAGAGATTCAGGTATTCGAGCGATGGTTTGCCGATGTCTTCGACGAGATGTTCGGCCCACTTCCACCCCTGGCAGGATTGACAAAGTTATCCTCATCTGATAACAAAAAGCCATGAGCGAGGATCGTGATCCGAACCTCGACACGCTTCTGGACCTCGACGGCCAGGTGCTCGTTGTCGATCCCGAGGGCGGCCATTGGGTGAAGTTCATCGTCACCCGCGTTCCGGCATCGCCGGAGAAGCCGCACGGCCTCGATTACTCGCTCACGCTTCACGGGCCTTCGGGCGAACGGTTGGTCGGCTTCGACAACGCCCATCCAGTCGGCCGAGGCAGGCGCGGCGATCCGATGGACCATCGGCACCGCCTCCAGACCGTGAAGCCCTACGCCTACGAGGATGCGGCCACGCTGCTGGCCGACTTCTGGCAGGCGGTGGACGCGGTGTTGAAGGAGCGAGGCGTAACATGACCACATTGAAAGTCGGGATTGCCGGCTACGAAGAAATGAAGGCCCGCACCATGCGGATTGCCAAGGGCGAGGAAAAGCCCGCGCCCGGCGATCCGAAGGTGTGGTTCACATCAATGGAATCCTTCGCCAAGGTGCTGTCGGCGGGCAATCGCGAATTGCTGCGCGTCATCGACCAGCAAGCGCCGGGTTCGCTGGAGGAACTGGCCGAGATCACCGGCCGGGCCAAGTCCAACCTGTCCCGCACTCTGAAACGGATGGCCAGTTACGGCCTTGTCCGCATGGAGAAGGGCGAAGGCCGCAAGCTCACGCCCAGGGTCATCCACGACCGAGTAGAACTAGACTTGCCGCTGACCGAGCGCGCAGGGCCGCGCAAGGCGGCAGGAGGCCGGCAATGAACGTCCATAGTCCCACCGTCCACAATCCCAACGTCACGCTGCGCGCCGCCCTCTATCTGCGCGTCTCCACCACTCGGCAGGCCGAGCATGACGTGTCGATCCCCGACCAGAAGCGCCAGGGCGAAGCCTATTGCGAGGCGCGCGGCTATCAGCTTGTCGAAACATTCGTGGAGCCGGGCAACAGCGCGACCAACGACCGCCGCCCGGAGTTCCAGCGGATGATAGAGGCTGCCACCGCCAAGCCGGCATCGTTCGATGTCGTCGTGGTTCACAGCTTCTCACGCTTCTTCCGCGACGAATTTGAAATGGAGTTCTATTACCGCAAGCTGGCGAAGAACGGCGTGAAGCTGGTTTCGATCACGCAGGAGCTTGGCGACGATCCGATCCACGACATGATGCGGCGGATCATGTCGCTATTCGACGAATACCAGTCCAAGGAGAACGCCAAGCACGTCCTGCGCGCCTTGAAGGAGAACGCCCGGCAAGGCTTCTGGAACGGCTCGCTGCCGCCCATCGGCTACCGCGTCGTCGCAGCCGAGCAGCGCGGCGCGAAGGTCAAGAAGAAGCTGGAAATCGACCCTCTGCACGCCGAGACGATCCGGCTCATCTATCGCCTTGCGCTGGAGGGTGAAGGTTCATCCGGCCAGATGGGCGTGAAGGCCATCGTCAAATATCTCAATGGCAAAGGCATCTTCACGCGCGACGGCGGGCGCTGGGGCATCGGTCAGGTTCACCGCATCCTGACCCGGCGCACCTATATCGGCGAGCATCGGTTCAATCGCCGTTCCAACAAGGGAGAGGTGAAGCCCGAAGACGAGGTTATCACCGTTCAGGTGCCGGCGCTTATCGAGCGGGAGACGTTCGACGCGGTGCAGAAGCTTTTGCAGGCCCGTAATCCCAAGACCGAGTTGCCCGCGCGCGTCGTGATCGGGCCGACGCTGCTAACCGGCATCTGCTATTGCGGCAATTGCGGAGGCGCGATGACCATTCGCACCGGCAAGGGTGGCCGCTATCGCTACTATGCGTGCTCGATCAAGGCGCGTCAGGGCGAAACCGGCTGCAAGGGCCGCGCGATCCCGATGGATAAGCTCGACCGCATGGTGGTCGGGCATATCGAGGAACGCTTGCTTGATGCCGACCGGCTGGAGGACTTGCTTGGCACCGTGCTCGGCCGTCGCGACGATCAGGCCGAGCGTCGCCGGCAGCACATCGCCGAACTGGAGCGGCGCGCGACCGAATCGGAATTGCGCCTCAAGCGCCTCTACGACGCCATCGAGGCGGGCGTCGCCGATCTTGACGACCCGGCGCTCAAGGAGCGCATCGCCGGCCTCAAGGTCATCCGCGATCAGGCCAGGGCCGACGCCGACCGGGCGCAAGCCTTGCTCGACAGCCCCGGCCACAGCGCCATCACCCCGACCATGATCCGGGGATTTGCGCGTCGCGCACGCGAACGCATCCGGGGCAGCGAGGGCGGCTATCGGCGGGATCATCTGCGCTCACTGGCGCAGCGTGTCGAGGTCGCCGACGACGCAATTCGCATCATGGGATCGAAGACGGAGCTGCTAAGGACGCTTATTGCTGGCCAAGTGCGGCAATCGGCGGTGGCTGGCGTGCCCAGAGGGGTTCCAAAGTGGCGGATGAGGTGGGATTCGAACCCACGGAGGGTTGCCCCTCGCTGGTTTTCAAGACCAGTGCCTTAAACCACTCGGCCACTCATCCTCGGGATCCGGGGAAGAGGATGGTTTTCCTGCCCCGAGCCGCGCAGCTCCTGCTTACTGACTGGCGCGGGGATTTCCAAGCCGATTTGTGGCCCTCATGCAGAGAGACCCGGTGCCCGTCCGCCTGTTCCAGACTGTTGCGCCGGTGCATCGCCCGAGCGGGCCAGCGGGGGTGAATATGGCGCGTGACCGGGGCTGATCCGGCTTCGGGGGCCGGCAGCCTTCGCGCGATCAGCACTCACAACCTTGTAATTTATAGGTTAATTTCAGCAGTGCCGCCGCACTGTCGTTCTCCGCTGATCGTGAAGGGCGGTTCAGCCTCGGCTCTTTCCATAGCGGAGACCTCTGGCTATACTGACGCGCAAAAGAGCAGACAGGCACCGCAGACAGACATTCCCGCCAGCGGGACGGCCCCGAAGGGCTGAAGGCCAGATCCACGCTGGCCTGCCATTGCTGGCCAGAGAGATTCCGGCAGACGGCAGACCGTCTGATGCGCGCGCCTGAAAACAAATTTGAAGCGCGGCATCAGAGACCGCGCCTGGCGCGAATGAGGGCGGAAATGAGCAGACGTGAACAGCCGGTCGATCAGGGTTCGAAGGCTGCCTCCGGTTTTCCGGAACCGGCAGGAACAACCCGCGCGGCTGCAGGGCCGACTGTTGCACCGGGTTCTGGCGGGATGGGCAGAACCGCGACCTCCGGGCGCCTTTTCCGGGCGCTTCTTGCAACCGGCGCCGTGCTGGCGCTTGCGGCCTGCGAACCTGGTACCGGCCCGTTCAAATCCTCGCCCGGAGCCGGCAATGCCGGAGCTTCCACGGCGGCAAAGCCTAAACGCTCGACCAAAATCGTCGAGCGCGATGTCGAGGCGCCGCAGGTCTTCCAGGTCACCGAGGAGGCGCTCTGGGACGGGCGGCCCTCGCTGGGCGGCGTATGGGTCGCCTCGCCAAATGTGACCGATCCGGAGCGCGTGATCATGCGCAATCAGGCCAATGGCAAATTCGTCATCGGCGCCCTGTTCCGGCGCGAGGTCGACAATCCCGGTCCGAAACTGCAGATCTCGTCTGATGCGGCCGATGCGCTTGGCCTGCTGGCTGGTCAGCCGGCGAAGCTCTCGGTCACCGCGCTGCGGCGCGAAGAGGCCGAGGAGACGACGCCAGATCAGCCCGTGCTCGACAGCAATGAAAGCCTTGCGGTTGCCAATGCGCCGGTGACGGCCGGGGCGGTGGAAGCGGGTGGAGTCACCACCACGGCGCTGGCCACCCCCGGAACCCCGACGGCGGCCACTGCGGCGGCGCCTGCGGCCGATCCCGCCAAACCGGCCAAGAAAAAGACCAAACGTCAGTTGAAACGTGAGGCGGAAGAGGCCGCGAAACAGGCCGAGGCCACGCTGGCCGCCGCAGAGGCAGGCACTGCCGCCGGTGGTATGGCGGCCAATGCCGCCCCCGCAGCAGCAGGGGCCGCCGCCGCAGGCGCCACAGCCGCAAAACCCGCCTCCCCTGCCCCGGCTGCAAAGCCAGCAGCCCCTGCCGCAACCAGTGGACGCTCGATCCAGATCGGCTTCTTCTCGCAAGAGGCCAATGCCACCCGCGCCCGCGACCAGCTGGCCAAAGCCGGCGTCACCGCCACCGTCCGCAAGGAAAGCTCGCAGGGTAAGGATTACTGGTCGGTCTTTACCAAAGGCGATGCGGCCACGCTGAAAAAAATCAAATCCGCCGGCTTTGCCGATGCCTATATGCTGAAATAGGACGATCCCATGCCCCTGAGACGGCTTACAAATTCCCTGAAATACGCTTTCGCGGTGGTCGTGACCGCGCTGGCGCCGGCTCAGGCCTTTGAAACTCAGGCGCGCGCCGCCTGGATCTATGACGTGACCACCCATACGGTTTTGCTGGACAAAAACGCCTCCGAGCCGCTGCCGCCCGCCTCGATGTCAAAGCTGATGACCATCAATATGGTGTTCGAAGCGCTGAAATCGGGCCGGATGCAGATGACCGACACTTTCCCGGTCTCGGAAAAGGCCTGGAAGATGGGCGGGTCGAAAATGTTCGTCAAACCCGATGACCGGCCCAGTATCGAGGAACTCCTGTACGGGATCATCATCAATTCCGGCAATGATGCCTGTGTGGTCGTGGCCGAGGGCATGGCCGGATCGGAAGAGAATTTCGCCCGTCTGATGACCGACCGCGCGCGCGAACTGGGCATGATGCAGTCGCATTTTGCCAATTCCTCGGGCTGGCCGGACCCGGGCCAGCGGATGAGCCTGCAGGATCTGGGTATCCTCGCCGTGCGGCTGATCGAGGAATTTCCCGAATATTATCCGATGTTTGGCATGACGGGCTTTGTCTATAAGGACCGCGTTCCCTCGAACAGCGAGAACCGCAACCCGCTCCTCAGGATCAAAGGGGGCGACTGGAAGGCCGACGGTCTGAAAACCGGCCATACCCAGGAGGCAGGCTTCGGCCTTGTCGGCTCGGCGGTGCATGATGACGGGCGCCGGGTGGTCTTTGTGATTACCGGCCTTGATACCGATGCCGCCCGCGCCCAGGAATCCGAGGCCATCGTCAACTGGGCCTTCCGCCAGTTCGCTGCGAAAACCGTGGTGAAACAAGGCAACCGGGTCGCCGAGGCCGAGGTCTTCATGGGTGAGGCTGGCATGGTCGGACTGGTGGCATCGCAGGATCTGACGCTGCTGGTGCCGACAATGGGCACCACCAGTATCGACGCCTCGGTCGTCTATAGCGGCCCGATCCCCGCCCCGATCGAGGCCGGGGCAAAGCTGGCCGAGCTGATCGTCCGCGTCCCCGGCCTGCCGGAAAATCGTGTGCCGCTGGTCGCCGAAGCGCCCGTCGCCAAAGCGGGCTTCATGCGCCGCCTGACGGTCACCTCGGAGATATTGTGGAATACCTATGTCGCGGGCGATGCCGCGCCTGCCAGCTGAGCGCGGCTTGACGGGCCTTTTCCTCTCCTTCGAAGGGATCGACGGATCCGGCAAAAGCACCCAGGCCCGGCGCCTTGCCGAAAGCCTGCGTGCCGAAGGCCGCATTGTCACCCTGACCCGCGAGCCGGGCGGCTCTGCGGGCGCAGAGGAAATCCGCCGCCTCGTGCTCGAAGGCGCCACCGACCGCTGGTCGGCCGAGACCGAGATCCTCCTCTTCACCGCCGCCCGCCGCGACCACCTGGAGAAAACCATCCGCCCGGCGCTTGAGCGGGGCGAGGTGGTGATCTGCGACCGTTTCGCCGACAGCACCCGCATCTTCCAGGGCCTGACCCGCGGCGATCTGACCGATACGGTCAACCGGCTCCACGCCCTGATGATCGGGATCGAGCCCGACCTGACGATCCTGATCGACCTCTCCCCCGAGACCGGCCTTGCCCGCGCCACCGCCCGCCAGGGCCATGAGATGCGGTTCGAGGATATGGGCCTCGCCTTCCAGACCGCCGCCCGCAACGGCTTTCTCGCCCTGGCCCTGGCCAATCCCGCCCGCTTCCGGGTGATTGACGGCGATGCCGAGCCCGACCAGATCGCCGCCAGGATCCGCCAGACCATCGCGGCCGGCCTTCCCCCTTCCCCCTGACGAAAATACTCCGGGGGCGCTTTGTGCGGGCCCGCCCGCGCAAAGCCGGGGGCAGCGCCCCCGCCCGCGCATGCGGGATCTCCTGCAGCGCGGCCCCTTCCCCCGGCCGGCCCGACATGCGAAGAAAGCCCATGGCTGAAGATCCCGATCTCCCGGAACCCGACCGCACCGAGGGCGCGCCGCATCCGCGCGAAACCGCGACCCTTTTCGGCCAGCAGCCGGCCGAAGACGGCTTCCTCGACGCCTGGAATCACGGACGCCTGCATCACGCCTGGATGCTGACCGGCCCGAAAGGCGTGGGCAAGGCCACCCTCGCCTGGAAGATCGCGCGCTTCCTCCTGACCGCACCCGAAGCCGATGGCGGTTTTTTCGGCGCGCCAGAGCCGCCCGCCTCGCTCGACACCGATCCTGACAGCCCCATCGCCCGGCGCATGCGCGCTCTGGCCGAGCCGCGCCTCTTCCTCTTGCGCCGCGCCCCCAATGAAAAGCGCAATGCCATCTCGCAGGTGATCACGGTCGATGAGGTCCGGCGAATGAAAAGCTTCTTCTCCCTCTCTGCCGCCGATGGCGGCCGCCGCGTCGCCATTGTCGACAGCGTCGATGAGATGAACCCCAATGCCGCCAATGCGCTGTTGAAACTGCTGGAAGAGCCGCCGCCCGGCACCACTTTCCTGATGATTTCGCATCAGCCGGCGCGGCTTTTGCCGACGATCCGCTCGCGCTGCCGCGAACTGAGGTTGCAGCCGCTGGCACCTGACGCGCTCTCGGACGCGCTGACCCAGGCAGGTGGCGCCGCCGATCCGGTCGAGGTCACCGCGCTTACGGAACTGGCCGGCGGCTCGGCGGGTGAGGCCTTTCGCCTGACCAATCTCGAAGGGCTGGAAACCTATGCCGCGCTGGTCCGGCTCCTGTCCAGCCTGCCGCGCCTCGACCGCCCCCAGGCGCTGGCGCTCAGCGAAGCGGCCGGCGCGCGCGGCCAGGGCGAACGCTTCGACCTGATTCTGACCCAGATCGAGCTTTTGCTCTCCCGCCTCGCCCGCGCCGCCGCTAAGCGCGAGACCCCACCCGAGGCCGCCCCCGGCGAGGCTGCGCTTTTCACCCGCCTCGCCCCGGATACCGCCGCCGCCCGCCCCTGGGCGGAACTCGCGCAAAGCCTGACGCTGCGCGCCCGGCGCGGCAAATCGGTCAACCTTGACCCTGCCGCGCTTCTCATGGATATCCTCCTGAGGATCGACGCCACGGCGGGAAGCCTCGCCTCCGGCTGAAACGCCGGCCAGAACCGAGACCGGAACACGGATGCCCGCCGATATGCCCTCCCCGCTGCCAGAGCTGGTCGACAGCCATTGCCATCTCGACTTCCCCGATTTCGAAGGGGAGACCGACCAGCTGATCGCCCGCGCCGCCGCAGCCGGCGTCACGCGGATGGTGACGATCTGCACAAGGATCGCGCGGCTGCCGTTGTGCCAGGGCCTCGCCGAAGCCAATCCGGGCGTTTTCTACACCTATGGCATCCATCCGCTGCATGTGACCGAAGAGCCGCCGATCTCTGCCGAAGCGCTTGTCGCACTGAGCGATCATCCGAAATTTGTGGCCCTGGGCGAGACCGGGCTCGACTATCATTACACGCCCGAAACCCGCAACGCCCAGATCGCTTCGCTGCAAATCCATATTGCAGCCGCGCAAGCCTCTGGTCTGCCGCTGGTGATCCATTCCCGCGATGCCGATGAGGATATGGAGCGCCTGCTGAGCGAGGGGATGAAACGCGCCCCCTATAGCTGCGTGATGCATTGCTATACTTCGGGCGCCCGCCTCGCCGAGGTGGCGCTGGATCTGGGCTTTTACCTCTCGATGTCGGGGATCGCCGCTTTCCCGAAAAGCCAGGAGATCCGCGACATCTTTGCCCGCGCCCCGCTCGGGCGTGTGCTGGTGGAAACCGACAGCCCCTATCTCGCACCGCCCCCCCATCGCGGCAGGCGCAACGAGCCCGCCTATGTCGCCCATACCGCCCGGATCGGCGCCGGCATCTTCGGGCTGAGCGAGGCAGAATTCGCCAGCGCCACCAGCGCGAATTTCGACCGCCTGTTCCCAAAGGCAGCTGCATTCGGCGCGCCCCCCGCCGGGGGCCAGCCATGACCCGCCTGCGCTTTACCATTCTCGGCTGTGGCTCGTCAGGCGGTGTGCCACGGATCGGCAATAACTGGGGTGACTGCGATCCGGCCAATCCGAAGAACCGCCGCCGCCGCTGCTCGATGCTGGTTGAACGGACCGGCACCGGCGGCACAACCCGCGTGCTCATCGATACCGGCCCGGATATGCGCGATCAGTTGCTTGATGCCGGTATCGGCACGCTGGATGCGGTGATCTATACCCATTCCCATGCCGATCATGTGCATGGTCTGGATGATCTGCGCCAGGTGGTGCTGAACATGCAGCGCCGGCTGCCAGTCTGGGCCGACGGCCCGACGCAGGAGGCACTTTTCTCGCGCTTTGCCTATGCCTTTATCCAGCCGGCCGGCAGCAGCTATCCGCCGATCCTCGAGATGAACACGATTGACGGCGCGGTGGTGATCTCTGGCGCCGGGGGGGATATCGAATTCATTCCCTTCCTCGCGGAACATGGCACCATCGACGCGCTCGGCTTCCGGATCGGGCCGCTGGCCTATCTGCCCGATGCAGTCGCGATCCCCGGGCCGGCCTGGGAGCATCTGCAGGACCTTGAGTGCTGGGTGGTCGATGCGTTGCGCCGGAAACCGCATCCGACCCATGCCCATCTGGCGATGACGCTGGACTGGATCGCCCGCGCAGCGCCAGAACGGGCAGTGCTGACCAATATGCATCTCGATCTTGATTATGAGACGCTCTGCGCCGAGCTGCCGGCGCATATTCGTCCGGCCTTTGACGGCATGGTCATAGAGTACGACATCCCGGGCTGAGGCCCTGCAAGAGTTCCAGACATGTCAGCCCTGTTAGACGTTATCCTGCCGGTTTTCATCGTGATCGGATTCGGCTGGCTGGCGGCGCGGATGGGGAAGTTCAGCGACAGCCATATCGACGGGCTGATGAAATTCGCGCAGAATTACGCATTGCCCTGTGTGCTGTTTCGCGGCGTGGCGGGGCTGGACCTGTCGCTGGCCTATGATCCGGGGCTGATGCTCTCTTTCTATATCGGAGCGTTTTCCGGTTTTGCGATCTGTTTCGCCGGTGCGCTGTGGCTGTTCAAAAGGCCACTCCCCGATGCGATTGCCATCGGTTTCGCGGGGATGTTCTCGAATTCGCTGCTGCTTGGCCTGCCGATTACCGAGCGCGCCTATGGTCCCGAAGCGCTGGCGGGGAATTTCGCGATCATCTCGGTGCATTCGCCGCTGTTTTACGGGCTGGGGATCTCGCTGATGGAATGGGCGCGGACGCGCGGTCAGGGCCTGTCTCCGCTGCGGCTTGCGCGCAAGATCGCGGGGGCGATCCTGCATCAGCCGCTGGTGCTGGGGATCATCTTCGGCTTCGCGGTCAATCTGAGCGGGGTGCCGCTGCCCGGTCCGCTCTGGTCGGCGGTGGATATGCTGGCGCTGGCGGCACTGCCGGCAGCCCTGTTCGGGCTGGGCGGGGTGCTGTACCGCTACCGGCCAGAGGGCGATCGCTGGACCATCGCCATGGTCTGTGTGACCTCGCTGGTGATCCATCCGGCCATAGCCTGGGGCATCGGGCGCGGCGCTTTCGGGATCAGCGATGCAGCCCTGCGTTCGGTGATCCTGACTGCCGCGATGGCACCGGGCGCCAATGCCTATATGTTCGCCCATATGGATGGGGTGGCAAAGCGGGTGAATGCCTCGGCGGTGCTGTTCGGCACCGGGTTTTCGATCGTCTCGGTCTGGATCTGGCTACAGCTTCTGCCCTGATGCGGTGAACCGGAGTTTTCAAAAACTCCGGTCCGATTTCTTGATAGAAATCGGGGCCGCTTTCAGCGGCCCGTCACGCCGCGCATCGCATCGGAACGGCGGCGCAGGACCTCGATGGTGGTCAGAAGCGCGATCGAGATCACCACGAGAATGGTCGCCACAGCGAGGATGGCCGGGCTGATCGCCTCACGGATCCCGTTCCACATCTGGCGCGGGATGGTCTGCTGCTCTGGCCCGGCGATCAGCAGCACAGCGACCACCTCGTCGAAAGAGGTCACAAAAGCAAACAACGCGCCCGAAATCACACCCGGCAGGATCAGCGGCATGATCACCTTGAAAAACGTCGTGCGCGGATTGGCACCAAGGCTGGCCGCAGCCCGGATCAGCGATTGATCAAAGCCCGACAGCGTCGCCGTCACGGTGATGATCACGAAAGGAATTCCAAGCGCAGCATGGGCGAGGATCACGCCGAGATAAGTCGAAGTCAGGCGCCAGGGTTTCTCTTCGGTGCCGCAGGTCAGGCCGATAACCGAACAGGGGTTCGAATAGAAGAAGAACATCCCCGTCGCCACGATGATGATAGGCACGATCATCGGCGAGATCAGCACCGCCATGATCAGCCGCCGGGAGGGCATTTCGGGGCGCGAGAGGCCAAGCGCCGCGAGCGTCCCCAGCACTGTCGAGAGAATCGTGGCCCAGAAGCCGATGATCACCGAATTCTTCGCCGCTTTCACCCAGACGGAGCTTTGCCACATATCCGACCACCAGGCCGTGCCGGTCGCGCCGGTGGACTGCATGCCCTTGACCACCAGCTCATTATACCAGCGCAGGGAGTAGCCCTCGGGATCAAAGCTCAGCATCTTTGAGGTGAAGGTGAAATAGGGCTCTGCGTTGAAGGACAGCGGAATGATCACCAGGATCGGTGCGATCAGGAAGATGAAGATCAGCGTGCAGATCACGATATAGGCGTAATACCAGGCGCGCTCCAGCGGGTCGGCATAGGTCGGAAGGGCCATGTCTGTCTCCTGACAGGTGGTGTCGTATCCGGAGATCGCCGGGGGCGCTTCGCCCCCCGGACCCCCAGAGGATATTTATGGACAGATGAAAGGGAGGGGCCGGATTGCCCTTCCCTTTCTCAGGGGGGTCAGCCGAGCTTCAGTTTGTCGATGCCGATCAGGCGGTCATAGAGCCAGTAAAGCACAAGCACGCCTGCGAGGAGCATCGCGGCAAGGGCGGCCGCCTGGCTCCAGTTGGATTTGGACATATGGAACTGGATCTGGTTCGAGAAGAGCTGTCCATCGGCGCCACCGACCAGCGCGGGCGTGATGTAATAGCCGACCGCCAGTATGAAGACGAGGAGCACCCCCGCCCCGATCCCGGGCAGGGTCTGCGGCAGGTAGATGCGGCGGAAGGTCGTCCAGGAGGTGGCGCCAAGCGAGCGGGCAGCGCGGGCATAGCCTGGTGGGATCACCCGCATCACCGAGTAAAGCGGCAGCACCATGAAAGGCAGCAGAATATGCACCATCACGATGATGGTCCCTGTCTGGTTGTAGATCATCTGCAGCCGCCCGGCATCGTCGATGATGCCAAGCGAGACCATCAGCGAATTGACCACGCCCTGGCCTTGCAAAAGCACGATCCAGGAGGTGGTGCGGACCAGAAGCGAGGTCCAGAACGGCAAGAGCACGAGGATCATCAGCAGATTGGCCTTCGCCATCGGCAGCGTGGCCAGCATATGGGCAATCGGAAAGGCGAGCAGCAGGCAGATGCCGGTGATCACCGCCGAGAGAATGAAGGTCCTGGCATAGAGCCAGAGATAGACCCGGCTTGATTCTGCGACCTTCTCGATACCGCCATCGGCCGTGCGCTGCATGTCGATGCCGGTCAGATAGAAATCGGTGGTCCAGGGGGAGGCGGCCTCGCGCATCGCGACCCAGATCAGCGGATCGCCCCATTTGGCATCCTGCCCGGTCAGTGCCTCCCGGAAGGGCGGTGCCAGCTCATCGGCCCCACGCGCCGAGGCGGTGAAGAGCGAGCGCGTCCCCGGCACCGAATAGTTTATCCTTGTGCCGGCCTCACCGGCAAGGCGGTTGTCTTTCATCAGCACAAGATCGGCGGCGAGGGCGGCAAAGGCTGCCTCATCGGGTTCGGTCCCGGCGGGGTTGGCATCGAACCAGGCCGCCAGATTGGGCGAGGTTTTCGAGAACCCGTCATGGTAGACTGAGCGCTGGAGCATCTGACCGATCGGGACGACAAAGGTGATCACGATGAACAAAAGCAAGGGCAGCACCAGAAAGAACGCGCGCCATTTCGCCTTTGCCTGTGCCGCCGCCAGCGCCGCCTTGAGAGGACGGCCATCCGCTGTCGTCAGCGGGGTGGCGTCACCATGTGTCAACTCTGCCATAGTCTGTCCCTGAAACCTCTGCAGGGCCCTGCGGCCCGTTCTTCCTGTCGCCGGTCAGTTCCCGGCGCTTATTTTCCTGTCCGCCCCAGTGGATTTTCCAGTGGACGTCCCGGTGGCCGGCAGCGGCGCCAGCTGCGCCTCATAGCTTTCGCGATCCTGCTCGTTCATCCGGGCAAGCATCACGCGGGTCGTGTAGCAGCCCTCGATCAGCCCATCGGCGCGAAAGAGCATCCAGTCGGAGATCTCGCTTTGCGCGAAACGGACCGCATCGCCACTGGCACCGCGAAAAGTCTCCGGGCGGCTGGCCAGCGTACCCTCGACGCTTTCCGGGTCAACCGAAGTCAGCACCACCCAGATATGTTCGGTGGCCGCATTGCCCTCATCGGTCGGACGCGCCCATTTCACGCGGTAATCGCCCGAAGACAGATCCGCCGCCGCCGCCTTTGCCAGAAACTCCGGCAGGGTGGCGCGGGCGGCATCAATCGCGGCATTCATCGCGGGATCTGCGCGGGCGAAATCCATCGCCTTTGCGGTCTCGGCCCTGAGCGCGCCTGTGAATGCGCCACTGCTCAGCACCAGCCCCAGCAGAAAAGCCGACGCGATACGGAAAGGGTCAGCTGAGGCCATCAGATCTCTCCCGCCAGAATGAGAACGGCCATGAGAGAAATTCCCATGGCCGCAGGTCTCAGATCAGTTCGACACCAGCCAGGCGTTGTAGCGTTCGCCCAGTTCGGTATCGCGGTCGACCCAGAATTCCAGATCCGAGCCGAGCGCATTGGTCATGTTCTCGGGCGAGGTCGGCAGGTTCGGCGACATCGGCACATCGGTGCCGAAGACATTGCCGACGAGCGGAGCCGAGGATTTCCGGGGCGGACCGTAGGAGATGTATTCAGCCGCCTTGGCGAGCGCCTCGGAGGAGGTGGCGAATTTCACGAAGTCAAGCGCCGCCGCCTCATTGGGGGCGCCTTTCGGGATCACATAGCCTTCCCATTCAAAGACCTGGCCGTCCCAGATGATGGTGAAGGGTTTGTTCTCGGCCACGGCGGCGTTGTAGATCCGCCCGTTCCAGCCCATGGTCATGGTGACTTCGCCATCTGCCAGCAGCTGCGGCGGCTGTGCGCCGGCTTCCCAGAACACGGCATCTTTCTTGATCGTGTCGAGCTTGGCGAAAGCGCGGTCCTGGCCCTCTTTGGTCGCGAGCAGCGCATAGACCTCGCCCGCAGGCACGCCATCCGCCATCAGCGCCATTTCAAGCGTCGCTTTCGCGCCTTTTTTCACGCCGCGCTTGCCGGGGAATTTCTCGAGATCGAAGAAATCGGCGATGGTTGTCGGAGCGGCGCCTTCCGGGAATTTCGATGCATCATAAGCCACGACGGTCGAGAAGATATCGGTCGGGATCATGCATTCGGTCAGGGTGCCGGCGATGAAATCGTCAGTGGCTTTGCTGCCATCGACACCATCGGGCAGCGAGGCGGCGTCGATCGGGATGATCAGGCCTTCGTCGCACAGACGCACGGCATCGGCGATCTCCAGCGAGGCCACGTCGACGGTGACGTTGCCCGCATCGACCTGAGCCTTGACCGGGGTGGCGGGGTTGTCGGCATCAACCGAATTGACCTTGATGCCGGTCTTTTCGGTGAAGGGCTTCTGATAGGCTTCGATCTGGCTGTTGGTGTAAGCACCGCCCCAGCCCATGACCGTGATTTCCTGCGCCACCGCCGGCAGGGCAAAGCCCGCAAGCGCGGTGGAAAGGACCAAGAGTTTCTTCATATCAGTCTCCCGTGTTGATATCTGATCCCCGTTTTTCGGGGAAAGTCCTTACCCTCTGAACCGCGCGGGTCTTTCGCCCGCCTGCAGCGTTTCAGGGAGCGTCAAGCGCGCGGGCATCTTCCGGATGCCAGCCGACTTTGATCCTGCCGCCGGGCGTAAGCCGGGTCTGGCCAAGGGTATTGCGGCATTTTACCACGAAATCATCGGTTCCGGCGACACGCATCCGGGTGCGGAGGATATCGCCCATATAGATGACTTCCAGCACATCAGCATCAAGCGTCAGCGCGCCAGGCGGCATCAGCTCGGGCTTGAACTCGACGCGTTCGGGGCGGATCGAGACGACGGTTTTCTCGCCCTTCTGGGTCACATTCACCGGGGTCGCGTCGATCAGCTCGCCGGTGGTCAGACGCACGCGGGCCTTCGCGCCATTGATCTCTTCGATGGTGCCGGGCAGCTTGTTGTTCTCGCCGATGAACTGCGCGACGAAGCTGTTATCGGGGCGCTCGTAAAGATCGGCGGGTGGCGCAAGCTGCTGGATGCGGCCATCATTGAAGACGGCGACGCGGTCCGACATCGTCAGCGCCTCGCCCTGGTCATGGGTCACATAGACCACCGTGATGCCGAGCGATTCGTGCAGGTGTTTGATTTCAAGCTGCATATGTTCGCGCAGCTGTTTATCCAGCGCGCCGAGCGGCTCATCCATCAGCACCAGCGTCGGGTCAAACACCAGCGCGCGCGCCAGCGCGATCCGCTGCTGCTGGCCCCCCGAAAGCTGCGCCGGGCGGCGATTGGAAAAGGCCCCCATCTGCACCATATCGAGCGCGCGTCTGATCCGGGTCTCGCGTTCATCCTTGCCCATGCCGCGCACTTCCAGCGGGAAGGACAGGTTCTCCCCCACCGTCATATGCGGGAACAGCGCGTAGTTCTGGAACACCATGCCGATGCCGCGCTTATGCGGCGGCACCTGGTTGATCGGGCGGCCATCAAGCCGGATCTCGCCATGGGTCGCGGTTTCAAACCCTGCCAGCATCATCAGACAGGTGGTCTTGCCCGATCCGGACGGGCCGAGCATGGTCAGAAACTCGCCCTTGGCAATGTTGAGGTTCAGATCCTTAACGACCAGCGAGACACCGTCATAGCTTTTCTGCACATGCTCAAAAGCGACGAAAGCGTCGTTCTTCGGATCAACCGTCACTCAGTTCTCCCTGTCTTCCCGGCCGGCGCTGCCGGCTGTCTTTTGGGTGGCGGATTGTCCGCTCTGTTGCCACAGACGTAAGCAAATGCCGCAGCCCAATGCAACGGGCAATAAAAGATCGTGGCAACTGGCCGGATGTGGCGGCAGGATGCAGGCAATCTGCCTGAAAATTCACCAATAGAAAGGAACTCCGCCGCCGGGCATGCCACGCGCTCCGGCCCCGGCGGGGCGGCGGGCGGTGGCACCTGGGGGGCCGGCCCTGTCGGGGGCCTGGCCGGCGCATGGCTCACCCCTGTTTTTCACGGATGCAGAAGGTCGATTCTCGCCCGGGCGGCGCCGCCCGGCCAGAAACCCGCCCGAATTGCGGGCAGAATCCCCGCCCGGAGGCCAAAGAATCCGGCAGGAACGGAACCGGGCCGCGCCAGGCATGGTTATTGCTGCGCAGCACCCGGATTGGTACGGGATGCGGCAGGTCTGGTCCCTGCCCCCATGCGCAAATCCGGCGGCCCTGCCGCCAGCGGCTCGATATCTGCGAAAAATGCACGGATGGCCTGTAAGCCGGATTCTGTCCAGGCGGCTGGTCCCTCTTGCAAGGGGGCCGCCCTGGATGACCATTCCTCTGCCCCCGCCCTTACGGACGGGATCCAGCTGCCAACCCGGGCCTCTCGGGCTGAAGCATCCCTGCGGCGGTATCGGTTGCCCGACCGGTCCCGCGCGAGGCCCCTATTCGGCATTGCTCCGGGCGGGGCTTGCCATGCCATTCCTGTTGCCAGGACCGCGGTGGGCTCTTACCCCACCGTTTCACCATCACCGCACCGGTCTCCGACCAGAGCCGGCGGCGCGGCTGTCTCTTCTCTGTTGCGCTTTCCCTCGGGTTACCCCGGCCGGGAGTTACCCGGCGCCCTTGCTTCATGGAGTCCGGACTTTCCTCGGCACGACGCTTGCGCGCCCCCCGCGGTCATCCGGCCATCCGTGCGAGGCGGGAATTAGGCGCCTGCCCCGGCGCCGTCAACCGGAAAACCGGCGGGAAATGCGGCAAGAACCCGCTGCGCGAGGTCAATCTCCTGCGCTGTGACCGCGCCCCGCCCCCAGGGCCGGAACCGGAGCCGGAAAGCGCCGAGCAGCGTTTCGGCATCAAGGCCCGGGTCGTAGCCAATCGCATGGGCCAGAGCTGTGAAATCCCCGCCAGCCGCAGCAACCGGGGATGGCGCCAGCGCCAGCCCCTGGCGCGCCAGACGCTGCCAGTCGAAATGGGGTCCGGGGTCGATCTTGCGATCAGGCGCGATATCGGAATGGGCAAGCACGCCCTGAGGCGCGATCTGCCAGCGCGCCATGATGCCGGCCAGCACATGCTCCAGCGCGGCCATCTGCGGCTCGGGGAAGGGGTGATTGCCAGGATTGGCCAGCTCGATCCCGATGGAATGGCTGTTCACATCACGGATGCCGCGCCAGTAGCTGCGCCCGGCATGCCAGGCCCGCGCCTCTTCCGGCACCAGCGCCAGACTGGTGCCATCCTCGCCGATCAGCCAATGGGCCGAGACTTCGAATTCCGGATCGCAAAGCCGCGCCCGGGCGGCCTGAGCGCTTTTCATCGCGGTGTAATGCAGGATGATCAGCGAGGGCTTCACGCCGCCCCGCCGCTCGCCGAAATTCGGCGAGGGCCATTGCGGCGAAGGCCGGTCGCTCACCAGAGATCACTCACTGCAGCGCGGTGCGGAACGGGCGCGGATCCCAGCCACAGGCGAAACCATCGCCATCGGGGTCAAGCCCCTGCTTGTCGCGATCCGGGCCACCATTGGCCAGAAACGCCTCTTGCGCCAGATCCGGCGAGGGGTATTTCGCGCAGGTGATCAGCGGATCTTTCGAGTTGCGACCGCGATCATACATCTGCACGCCCGGCGCATGGGTGGTGGCCAGCGCGAATTCAACGATATTCGGCCCGCTCTCGCCGGGGCGCACCGGCAGCGCACCGGGCTGCACCACGACATATTCGGCACGGTTCTTCGCGATCCGCTCGGCATCCGAGGCGATGGATTCGCGGGAGGAGACGGCCTGGAAATCGTTCTCGTCCGAGATGCTCGGGTTAGAGTGGATCATCTCGCCCGATTCTTCCTTGATCCCGACCGGAGCGCCGCCGCGTGGACGGCTGCCGGTGGTGTCGGCGGGCGGAATGTAATTCGCACTGGTGCCGGTCGCAGGGATCGCGCTGATCGGGGCCGGGGTGGTGGTGCCATCGGCACGGTCTATGGCCGCAGCCGCCGCAGCCGGGTCAAAGCCCGCGCTGGCAGGCGCCGCCCCTGCCGGAGCCAAAGGCACCACTGCCGCCGGAGCCGCGCTCTGCGACGGGTTGGTATTGGTGCCCCGGATATAGGAATTGTAATCCTGAAAGCCCACGCCGCTGCCGGAATCGGGGACGGAAGGCGTGCAAGCCGCCAGAACCAGCAATCCAAGGACCGAGGCGCCCTTGCGTGAAAAACCCGAAATGATCTGCCGGCGGGGGGTCATCGCGTCCTCATGTAAAACGGCAATACCGGCCCGCAGGCCTCTCAACAGACAGAGAAACAGTGCGGGGCCGGAATATATCCGGCCGCCATTACCACCATTTTTGCGGCTTGGCTACAAATCCCGCAGCGCGTTCCAGCACATAGGCGTGATTAAGAAGCCCCGCCTCGTCCCAGGGTTTGCCGATCAGTTGCAGCCCCATCGGCAGGCCTTTGGCATCCAGCCCCACCGGAACCGAGATGCCCGGCAGGCCGGCAAGGTTCACCGTCACGGTAAAGACGTCGTTCAGATACATCTCGACCGGATCGGCCGAGGCCATCTCGCCCAGACCAAAGGCCGATGACGGCGTCGCCGGTGTCAGGATCGCGTCGACGCCAGCGGCAAAGACGGCCTCGAAATCCTGTTTGATCAGGGCACGGACGCGGCGGGCGCGGTTGTAATAGGCGTCGTAGAAGCCAGCGCTCAGCACATAGGTGCCGATCATAATCCGGCGCTGAACCTCGGCGCCAAACCCTTCGGCGCGGGTTTTCTCATACATCTCGGTAATGCCATCGCCCGGGCCCAGCTTTGCGCGATGGCCGTAGCGGACGCCATCATAGCGCGCGAGGTTGGAAGAGGCCTCGGCGGGGGCGATCACATAATAGGCCGGCAGCGCGTATTTTGTATGCGGCAGGCTGATCTCGCGGACCTCGGCACCGGCGTCTTTCAGCATGGCGATGCCCTGCTCCCAAAGCGCGTCGATCTCGGCGGGGATCCCGTCGAGCCGGTATTCCTTCGGAATGCCGATCACCCGCCCGCGAATATCGCCGGTCAGAGCGGCCTCGAAATCCGGAACCGCGATTTCGGCGCTGGTCGAATCCTTCGGATCATAGCCCGACATCGACTGCAGGAAGATCGCCGCATCGCGCACCGATTTCGTCATCGGGCCGGCCTGGTCGAGCGAGGAGGCAAAGGCGATGATCCCCCAACGGGAGACCCGGCCATAAGTCGGTTTGATACCGACGATGCCGGTAAAGGCCGCAGGCTGCCGGATCGAGCCGCCGGTATCGGTGCCGGTTGCGGCAAGACAAAGATCTGCCGCCACCGCCGAGGCCGATCCGCCCGACGACCCGCCCGGCGTCAGCTGGCGGTCGTCGATCTTCCAGGGGTTCACGGCATTGCCGTAAACCGAGGTTTCATTCGACGAGCCCATGGCGAATTCGTCCATGTTCAGCTTGCCAAGCATCACCGCGCCATCCGCAAACAGCTTCGTGGTGACAGTCGACTCGTATTCCGGCTTAAAGCCCTGGAGGATGCCCGAGGCGGCCTGGGAATTCACGCCTTTGGTGCAGAAAAGATCCTTGATCCCCAGCGGGATGCCGCACAAAGACGGAGCATCCCCCGCTTTCAGCCGCTGATCCGCCGCCCGTGCCTGCTCCAGCGCCAGCTCGGGCGTTTTATGGACGAAAGCGCCAAGCGCATCGCCTGCATCAATTGCCGTCAGGCAGGACATGGTCAGATCGACGGCGGAAATATCGCCGGCCCGCAGCGCGTCCCGCGCCTTTTCGATCGTCCAGCTATTCGCGCTCATTCCACCACCTTCGGCACGGCAAAGAAGCCTTCGCGGGCTTCGGGGGCGTTTTTCAGAACCTCGGCCTGGAGATTGCCATCGGTGACAATATCCTCGCGCCGGCGCAGCCGCATCGGCGTGACCGAGACCATCGGCTCGATGCCGGTCACATCGACCTCGTTCAGCTGCTCCATGAAGGTGAGAATGCCGGACAATTCCCGGGCGAGATCAGGAAGCGCCGCCTCCTCAACCCGGATCCGGGCGAGTTTCGCCACTTTCCGTGCGGTATCAATGTCGATGGACATGGATCAGACCCTCTGAAGCTTTGGCTTCGTTCAATCAGGGCCCCGTTTAGCCAGGGCATGGCGGCTGTGCAAGGCAAAGGCTGCCCGTGCCAGGGTTGCCTGTTCTATGGGTGCCTGCGCAAAGGCGGAGGGGGTGCCTCTGGCAGATCTGCGCCTCCGGCGGGAGTATTTGGGTCAGGGGAAAAGCCGGGACAGGAAAGGCGGGGATGCGCGAATTCGAACCATCTGGTTCGGAAAGCACTGGAAACCTGTCACAATGGGTGGCTAGATTGCCCCCCGCACAATCAGGACAGGAGGAGAGACCATGAAAATCACCTGGCTCGGGCATTCGGGGTTCCGTATCGAGATCGAACAGGCGGTGCTGCTGGTGGATCCATGGCTGACCGGCAATCCGGTTTTCCCTGCCGCACGGCGGGCTGAGGCGGTGGCGGGGGCCACGCATATTCTTTTGACCCATGCGCATGGCGATCATGCGGCCGATGCGGCAGCGCTGTCGCAAGAGCTGGGCGTGCCGGTGGCCTGTATCCATGAGGTCTCGGTCTGGCTGGACGGCCAGGGGGCCGAGACCATCGGCTTCGGCAAAGGCGGCACCATCGACTGCGGCGGCGCGAAGGTGACCATGGTGAACGCGATCCATTCGGCCTCGGTCGATTTCGGGGGTGGCGCGCTGTTGCCGGCAGGCTCGGCCGCCGGTTTCATGCTGCGCGGCGAGGGGCGCACGGTCTATATTTCGGGCGATACCGATATCATGGCCGATATGGCCTGGATGGGAGAATTGCATCAGCCCGAGATCGGCATCCTCTCCTGCGGCGGCCATTACACGATGGATATGGAACGCGCCGCCTGGGCCGCGCGGAAATATTTCAATTTCCGCTGGGTGATTCCCTGCCATTACAAAACCTTCCCACTGCTGGCACAGAATGCTGATCCGCTGCGTGCGGGCCTGCCGCCCGGCGTCGAGGTGATCGAACCCCTGGTGCTGGAACCGATCTTGTTCTGAACTGATATGATAAGGAAGAATACCATGCTGATCCGCTCGGTCGGAGAAGTCATTCAGGGCCGCGATCTGCCGCAGATCCGGTCTGTGGCCACGATCACCGAAGCCGCCTCGATCCTTGACCATTATGATATCGGGGCGCTGGTGGTGATTGACGAGGGCCGCATCACGGGCCTCCTGTCCGAGCGCGATGTGCTGCGCAAGGTGGTGGGCCAGGGGCTGCATGCCGATGCGATCACCGTGGCCAGCGCCATGACACCGGACCCGGTCACAGTGCAGGACAGCGACCCGCTGGCGGATGCTATTGGCAAGATGGAAAGCGGCCATTTCCGCCATTTGCCGGTGGTTGATGCCGCGGGCACCTGCCTCGGGTTGCTGTCGGTGCGCGATATCCCGGCGGAATACCGGGTGATGTATGAACGCTTTCGCGCACTGAGCGGTTGACCCTCAGCCCCCCTCGCGCCGGGCGGCGAAGAAATCACGCAAAAGCCGCCCGGCCTCGGCCTCTGCAATCCCGTCCAGCACTTCGGGCACATGATGGCATTGCGGATGGCTGAAGACCCGCGCACCGACCGCAACGCCCCCCGATTTCGGATCGGCGGCGCCATAGACTAGCCTTGCGATCCGCGCCGCTGAAATCGCGGCCGCGCACATCGGACATGGCTCCAGCGTGACATAAAGCGCGAATCCTTCCAGCCGCTCGCGCCCCAAAGCCGCGCAGCCCGCCCGGATCACCAGCATCTCGGCATGGGCGGTCGGATCGTTCAGCGCACGCGTGCGGTTGCCTGCCTGCGCCACAACCGCGCCATCCGGCGCGATCAGCACCGCCCCGACCGGCACCTCGCCACGCCCGGCCGCCGCCTGCGCCTCATCAAGCGCCAGATCCATATAAGAGCGGAAAGCCACGCCGCATTGTCCTTTCATCTGTCCTGAAATATCCTCGGGGGTCCGGGGGGCAAGCCCCCCGGCTGTCCTCAGCCATCATGCCCAATCCCCCGAAAAGGTCGCCTCCCATGCCGGAAAACACAAGTCCTCCCGCCGGAGAGCGCATCGCGAAACTGTTGTCGCGCCGGGGCGTCGCCTCGCGGCGCGAAGCTGAACGGCTGATCGAGGCGGGCGAGGTCACCGTCAACGGCAAGGTCATCACCAGCCCGGCGCTGAACGTGACCGGCGAGGAACGCATCACCGTTTCCGGCAAGGCCTTGCCCGAAGAGGAACAGGCGCGGCTCTGGCTCTATTACAAGCCCGAGGGCCTGGTCACCAGCGCCGCCGATGAAAAGGGCCGCGACACCGTCTTTGACCATCTGCCCGAAGACCTGCCCCGGGTGATGTCGGTCGGGCGGCTCGACCTCAATTCCGAGGGGCTTTTGCTGCTGACGAATGATGGCGGGCTGAAGCGGCGGCTGGAACTGCCCTCGACCGGCTGGCTCAGGAAATACCGCGTCCGCGTCAATGGCGCGGCGGATGATCTGAAACTGCAGCCCCTGCGCGAGGGAATCACCGTCGAGGGTGAGCGGTTCAAGCCGATGCAGGTTACCATCGACCGCCAGCAGGGCGCCAATGCCTGGCTGACCGTCGGCCTGCGCGAGGGCAAGAACCGCGAGATCCGCCGCGCCATGTCGGCGATCGGCCTTTATGTGAACCGGCTGATCCGGGTCTCTTACGGCCCCTTCCGGCTGGGCGATCTGGAGCCGGGCCAGGTCGAGGAAATCAAGGCCCGCGTGCTGCGCGAACAGCTGGGCGAGATCGAGGCCGAGGCCGATGATACCGGCCGCGCCGCCAGAAAACCGGCGCTGACGCGGGTGCGCGCCGGCCGCGCCGCGCCTGATAAACCCGCCCGGCCGGCCGCTGCCGGCAAGACCGGCCCTGCCCCCGCCGGCAAGACCGGCCCCGCCCCGCGCTCGGGCGCCGCAAGGCCGGCATCAGCCGCAACCGGCACAAGGCACGCCGCCCAGGACGGCGCCCCCGCAACGCGCGAGGCAAGACCCGCTCCGGGCAACCGCGCCGCTGCCGGCAAAGCCGGCGCCATGACGACCACCCGCCGCACCGCACCGCCCCGTGACGGCGATGCTGCCGCGCCGGCCCGACGGCCCGGACGCAACCCGATCCAGGCGGCGGAGGCCCGCAACGCCGCCCCCGCCCCCAAAGCGCGGGCGGCAAAACCCCGCCCGGCAAAGCCTCAAAGCACCCGCAACGCGCCCCCCGCGACCGCGCCGCGCAAACCCGGCAGCCCCTCGGGGCGCGGCGGTCCGGGGCGTGGCGGTCCGGGGGGCAAGGGCTGATCGGGCGCCTCCCCTGCCGCCGGCCGGGCGCAAGCGGGAATGCGGGCAGAAGATTCCCGCGCATTCCCCGCCGCTCAGGCTGGCAAGCCGGGATTCCATTCGCTAGGATCACGCCAACCGACCGTTATTTCCGGAATCCAGAATGTCCGAATCCGGCCTGCGCACCCTCTCGCTGGCGCTTCTGATCGCCCTTGTCTTCTATGTCGCCGGTTCGGGAGGAATGTGATGGCCGCTCAGCGCTTTGGCGGAAAATACAGCCCCGACGGATCGCGCCAGGCGGGTACTCAGCCGCCGATCCCGCGCGCAGCACCTGGGGCGGAAAAACCCAAAGGCGGCTGGCGGGCGACGCTTTTGTTCCTCGCGGCCTTCATCTTCCTTTTCCCGGCCTTTGGCGAAGAGCCGGGCGCGATGCTGCTGAGCCTGATCGCCGGCGGCTGCCTGATCCTTTCCGCCTGGCTCAGCCGCGAAGGGATGCGCGCCCGCGCCGCCTTTGACGCCCGCCGCGTCGCACGCCGCCCGGCGATCCCACGCCTGTTGTTTGGCGCCATCGCAACCGGAGCCGCGCTGTTTACCGGCGGGCTGATCGGACACGGGATCTCGCTTTACCCGATCCTCTTCGGGCTGGCCGGCGCCGGTCTCCATATCGGCGCCTTCGGGCTGGACCCCTGGAGCGATAAGGGAATGGAGGGCATCGACCGCTTCCAGACCGACCGCGTCGCCCGTGCCGTCGCCGGGGCGGAAAAGACGCTGTCGCAGATGAAAGACGCCATCCTGCGCGCGAAAGATCGCCAGCTTGAGGGCCGGGTCGACCGCTTCATCGCCCAGACCCGCGGCCTGATGCAAAGGGTCGAGGAAGATCCCGGCGATCTGACCGCTGCGCGCCGCTATCTGACCGTCTACCTGGAGGGTGCCCGCGACGCGACGGTGAAATTCGCCGATCTCTGGGCAATACGCCCCGATCCGAAAGCGCGCGAAGATTATGAGGCGCTGCTGACAGATCTGGAAACCACCTTTGCCACCCGTTCGGAAAATCTGCTCGGCAATGACCGCGACAATCTCGATGTCGAGATTTCCGTGCTGCGCGACCGGCTGAAATTCGAGACGCCCTCCGGGATATCCTCCGGCACTCCCCCCGGCTCCAATCCTCCCCAAGTGTGAGATTTAACCATGACCGAGAACACCACCCGCGCCGCTGCCGAAGCGACCCTCGCCGAAGTCGAGAAGGTCACTGCCGTGATCCTGCCGGAACCGGCCGGTGAAATCGTGCCGCTTGAGGCTGCCTCGCCGGACAAGGCCGCCGCGATCGAAAAGCGCATGAGCGAGCTGGATCTGACCAATACGCAATCCATCATCTCTTTCGGCTCTTCCGCCCAGACGGAATTGCAGGTCATCAGCCAGGAGATGCTGCAGGATGTGAAGAACAAGGATGTCGGCCCGGCGGGCGACAGTCTCAGGAAGATCGTCACCACCATTCGGGGCTTTTCGACCGATGAGCTGGACCTGCGCCGCGAAAGCTCGTGGTGGGAGCGGCTTTTGGGCAAGGCGGCGCCCTTCGCGGAATTCGTCGCGAAATATGAGGGTGTCCAGGGCCAGATCGACAAGGTCACCGACGAGCTGCTGGGCCATGAGACCAAGCTGCTGAAAGACATCAAGTCGCTCGATCTCCTCTATGCCAAGACGCTGAATTTCTACGATGAACTCGGGCTTTACATCGCGGCCGGCGAGGCAAAGCTGAAAGAGACCGATGCGACGACCATTCCGGCGAAAGAGGCCGAGGTCGCGGCTGCGGCCGAGGATGACAAAGTGCTGAAAGCGCAGGAACTGCGCGATCTGCGTGCCGCCCGCGACGATCTGGAACGTAGGGTGCATGACCTGAAACTGACGCGCCAGGTCACGATGCAGTCGCTGCCCTCGATCCGGCTGGTGCAGGAAAACGACAAGAGCCTCGTCACCAAGATAAACTCGACGCTGGTGAATACGGTGCCGCTGTGGGAGACGCAGCTGGCCCAGGCGGTGACCATCCAGCGCTCAAAAGAGGCCGCCGAGTCGATCCGCGATGCCAATGACCTGACCAATGAGCTTTTGAAATCGAATGCCGAGAACCTTCAGCAGGCCAACCGCACCGTGCGCGAGGAAATGGAGCGCGGCGTCTTCGACATTGAAACGGTGAAATACGCCAATGAGACGCTGATCGCCACCATCAATGAAAGCCTTCAGATCGCCGATGAAGGCAAGGCACGCCGCGCGGCGGCCGAGATCGAGCTGCAAAAGATGGAAACCGAGCTGCGCGACACGCTGGCCTCGGCCCGTGCCCGCAGCATCACCCCTGCCCCGGCTCAGCCGCAATCATGAACCCAGCCCGGACCACTGGTCTGAGACCTTGGCCTGCCACCCTGCTGGTGGCGGGCCTTTCCGCCTGTGTCGCCACCGGCGGGCCGGAGCCGCAGCGGATCGCGGCGCCGCCGCCCCGGCCGGCGCTTCCGGTCGCGGTGACGCCCGAGACGCCGAAAAGCACGGCCGCCCGCGCCTATTACACCCAGGTGCAGAACTCGCTGCTGGCCCAGGGCTTGCTGCGCACCGATGGCGGCGGCCAGGACACGCCTTTCGACGCGAGGATCCTCGCGGAAAATTTCATCCGCATCGCGCTTTACGATGAATACAACCGCATGGACGGCGCTTTCGCGCGTGGAGAATCCGCCTCTGTTCTGCGCCGCTGGGATGTTCCTATCCGCTTTCAGATCCAGTTCGGCGCCTCGGTTCCCGCTGATCGACGCGCCACCGACCGGGCGCGGATCGCCTCTTACCTCAAGCGGCTGGCGACGCTGACCGGCCATCCGATCACCCTGGTCGATCAGGGCGGCAATTTCACCCTGCATGTGGTGTCAGAGGATGAGCGCGAACAGCTGGGCCCGGCGCTGCGGCGCGAATTGCCGGGGCTGAGCCCGCAGGATGTGGCCGATGTCACCGGCATGTCGCCCACCACCTATTGCCTTGTCTATGCGCTGTCGGACGGGGACAGCGGCAATTACCGCCGCGCGGTCGCCGTGGTGCGGGCCGAACACCCAGATCTGTTGCGGCAATCCTGCTACCATGAGGAAATCGCCCAGGGGTTGGGCCTTGCCAATGACAGCCCGCGCGCGCGGCCCTCGATCTTCAACGATGACGAGGAATTCGCACTGCTGACCAGGCAGGATGAGCTGATGCTGAAGATCCTCTATGATCCGGAAATGTGGCCCGGCATGACCGAGGAAGACGCCGCGCCGGTGGTGCGCCGTATTGCGCAGCGCCTGATGGGGGGCGGTGTGTGATCCGCATTGCCGCCTGTCTGACGCTCCTGCTGGCCCTCCCTGCCGGTGCCGAGGCGCAAAAGCCCCCGGGCGAGGCCATGCCCGACCCGGTGGTCAGCGCCATCGGCAGTCTTGCCTGGCTGCGCGGGCAATCCGATTTTCCGCTGGAATTTCGCGATGCCGGCCGCATCACCATCGCGCCTGGCGGTATCGTCGCTGCCGATCCGCTGACCTGGTCCGATGACTGGGACCTGCCGGAAATCGGGACGCCCACCGGCGAGGCCCGTTTTATCCTCGCGCTGGATGACGGTCAGGGTCGCGTTTCCCAGGCGATGCTGATCTTCTCGGATGCGGCCCCGGTCTGTGGCGATGATGTCGCGACGATTCCGGTCGATACCGGCCTTGCCAGCTTTCTCGACCCGGTGATGCGCGAGGCCCTGAACCGTTCCTATGAGATGATCGACCCCGAGGATCTTTATTCCGGCTGGTTCGAGGATCTGATCGGCGAGACCTGGGTGGTGGGCCATATCCTGCCTTTGCCCGACAAAACGCTGATTCCCATGACCTCGACCGGCTGGGGAGACGGCGGCTATCCGGTGGCGCGGCTGAAATCCGCAAGCGGTGAGGTCGTCGCCCTTTACGCCGATTTCATGGGGAAAAACGATGCCGGAGACTGGCTTTTACCCAATGCCTGCGGCTCGACCTGATGCCATCCGGCGGCTGCCAGATGAACAATTCGGCACCAGACCCGCTGACGCGAAATTTTCACTTCAATCCCGGCGTATGCACGCTATTTTGACCCCGACAGACGCCGCGCGCCCCAGGGGCCTGCGCAAAATGGACAGAAAGGCTGAACCCATGGTCTTCGATTTCCTCAGGGGCGAGTTCATCGACGTCATCTCCTGGCTCGATGACACCCGCGACACCATGGTCTGGCGCTTTGAGCGTCGCGGCCAGGCGATCAAATACGGCGCGAAACTCACTGTGCGCGAGGGTCAGGCGGCGGTCTTCATCCATGAGGGTCAGCTGGCGGATGTGTTCAGCCCCGGTCTCTACCAGCTTGAGACCAACAATATGCCGATCCTGACGACCTTGCAGCACTGGGATCACGGCTTCCAGTCGCCATTCAAATCCGAGGTCTATTTCGTCTCAACCACCCGGTTCAACGATCAGAAATGGGGCACCAAGAACCCGATCATGGCGCGCGACCCGGAATTCGGGCCGGTGCGGCTGCGGGCTTTTGGCACCTATTCGATGCGGGTCTCGGATCCTGGCAAGTTTATGACGGAAATCGTTGGAACCGATGGGGAATTCACCGCAGACGAGATTTCGACCCAGATCCGCAACATCATCGTCCAGGCAGCTGCCCAGGTGCTGGCGGGTTCGGGGATCCCGGTGCTGGATATGGCGGCGAATACCGAAGATCTCGGCAAGCTGATCGCCGGCGCCATCGGGCCGAAAGTCGCGGAATACGGGATATCGATTCCGGAATTCTATATCGAAAACATCAGCCTGCCCGAAGAAGTTGAGAAAGCGCTGGATAAGCGCACCTCGATGGGTGTGGTGGGTGACCTGAACAAATACATGCAGTTCAACACCGCCGAGGCGATGGGCAACCCGGCCTCGGGCGCGGGCTCTGCCATGGCCACGGGTGCCGGCATGGGGCTGGGCATGGGCATGGCACAGACGATGGGGACAAATATGGGTCCCTGGGGTGCGCAGCCGCCGGCCGCGCAGCATACACCGCCACCGCCGCCGCCGGTCGGCAAGGAATGGCATCTGGCCGAGAACGGCGCCACCAAAGGCCCCTTCTCCGAGGCGCAACTTGCCGGTCTGGTTTCCTCGGGTCAGCTGGCGCGCGGCACCATGGTCTGGGCCCAGGGAATGGAGGGCTGGAAAGCCGCCTCCGAGACCGAGCTCGACCGGCTCTTCTCGCAAATGCCCCCACCGCCGCCGCCCGCAGGCTGAGCCATGTCCGACGCCAGAGAATATCGCTGGCCCTGCGGCCAGTGCGGGGCGCAGTTGCGTTTCGCCCCGGGCCAGCGCGAGCTGATCTGTGACCATTGCGGCAATGTCCAGCGCCTGCCCGATATCGCCCTGGCCGATCAGGACAGCGCTCTGATCGAGCATGACCTGGCAAAGGGTCTGGCCGATGACCTTTCAGCCTCGGCGATGGAGGTGGTCAGGACCACCCGCTGCACCTCCTGCGGCGCGCTGATCGAATTCGTAGGCGCCACCCATGCCACCGAATGCCCCTTCTGCGCGACGCCGGTGGTGGCCTCTACCGGCGAGACGCGGCAGATCAAGCCCCAGGCGCTGATCGCCTTCGTGCTGTCCGAACGCGAGGCGCGCGAAGAGCTGGTGAAATGGCTGGGCTCGCTGTGGTTCGCGCCGAACCGCCTGCTGGAATTCACCCGGCGCGGGCGGGCGATGAATGGCGTCTATGTGCCCTGGTGGACCTTTGACGCCGCGACCCGCTCGGATTACCAGGGCAGCCGGGGCGATGCCTATTACGTCACCCGCACCGTCACCGTGAACGGCAAGCGCGAGACAAGGCAGGAGCGCAAGATCCGCTGGACCTCGGTTTCAGGTCGCGTCGCGCGGGATTTCGACGATGTTGGTGTGCTGGGCTCGCTGAGCCTGCCGGCGCGCTATGCCAATGCGCTGGAGCCCTGGGATCTGACCGCGCTGGTGCCCTATGCGCCGGACTACCTCGCCGGCTTTACCGCCGAGGGGTATACGATCCCGCTGGAACCGGCGAGCCTGCAGTCGAAACAGAAAATGGCCCGGGTGATTGAAAGCGATGTGCGCCGCGATATCGGCGGCGACGAGCAGCGGGTCTCTGGCATCGACACCGATTACCGCGACGAGACGTTCAAACATATCCTGCTGCCGATCTGGATGGCAGCCTATAAATACAACGGTAAAAGCTATCAGTTCCTCGTCAATGGCCAGACCGGAGAGGTCCAGGGCGAGCGCCCCTGGTCGGTCTGGAAAATCGCACTCGCGGCGCTGGCTGCGGCTTTGCTGGCGGCGGCGGTGCTCTATCTGATGAAGGATGGCGATATCAGCATCGGCGGGGGTGGGCTCGACTGGCTGGACTGAGCGGCCGGGGCGAACCGGCCTGGCCGGTCGGTCGTTTCCGGGTTGGATGGCGGAGCGAAATCTCCGCCGCGCCCGCACAGGATGGATGGCAGGATGGATAACGCGCAGAGTTGTATTCAATTCTCGGCCTGGGGAAACCCGCCCCTGCCACAGCCCCCCAGCCACCGTCCCCCCGACACAGCCCGTGACACATCCCCTGACACCGGGGGCATCTCACGGCTTCCGTCCTGCCCCCTGTGGCAAGCCCGCTGCCCGCACCGGCTCCAGGCCCGGCCTCCGTCCGGCCCGGGATGGCATCTTCTTGCCCCCTTAAGGTTGCACAGATACGCCGCGCGCTTATCAACGGTCGCAGCCCTCCCGGCAGCGCCCGGATCGAAGGGCTGGCCTGAGATTACTGCGACGGAGGCATGGCCGCCCCCTTGGATCATGCCTGTCCGAAGCGGGTCACTGAGCACAGCAGCACATTCATGCCAGGACATTCAAAATATATAAAACGGAACAGTCTCGCGACACCGTGCAATGCCCCGATACAGGCAAAACAGGCTGCATCAGAGGCGGCAAACCCTCTCGCAGACATTCAGGATGAGTATCGGGCAGAAAGGCTGAATGGTGCCCCCAGAGAGATTTGAACTCCCGACCTTCGGTTTACAAAACCGCTGCACTACCGCTGTGCTATAGGGGCGCCTTGGCGATGATGTAGCAACTGTCGTCTCTGCGTGCAAGCCGGCGCTCGGCTGGTTTGCGGGGGGGGGGGGCGGGCCGGCGCGGCAAGACCTGTTTCCTGGGCGCATCGGTGAGCGGATTGGCCGGTCGGGATGCAAGCCGGGATGCAAGGGCTCACCGGGGCCGCCCCGGCGCGATCCCACAATTTTTGCGTGATTTCCGGGCGGCTTCTCAGAAAGGCCTCAGGACAAACGCATTTGCCACAGGCTGGTGTGCTGTATATGGGAGGAAAGCAGGCCGCCCGATTGCCCCGGGTGGCGAGGATGGCAGCGGGAGCCCCGATCCGAATCATGCGCATTGTCTACCACCTGGGTGCCCATTGCACCGATGAGGAACGGCTGATCCGTTGCCTGCTCAAGAACCGCTCTGCTCTGGCGGAACAGGGGATCCATGTACCCGCGCCGACGCGCTACCGCCGTCTGCTCCGTGACACCGCTGTGCAGCTGCGCGGCGCTCCGGCCAGTGTCGAGACCCAGGCGCTGGTGATCGAGCAGATCATGGATGATGACAAGGCAGGGCGGCTGATCCTCAGCTGGGACAGTTTCCTCGCCTTCCCGCAATGGGCTTTGCGCGGCCGGCTTTACGGCTTTGCCGGCGAGCGGATCCGCGCCTTCACCCAGATCTTTCCCCATATCGAGGCCGAGTTCTTCCTTGCGATCCGCAACCCCGCCACCTGGCTGCCGGCGCTTTACGAGAAACAGAAAAGCAGCCGCAGCTATGAGGAATTCATCGAGGGCACCGATATCCATCAGCTGCGCTGGTCGGATGTGGTCAGCCAGATCATGGCCGAGAATTCCGGCGCTCCGCTGACCATCTGGTGCGACGAGGATACGCCGCTGATCTGGCCGGAAGTGCTGCAGGCTGTGGGCGGCTATAGCGACGAGACCCGGCTTGAGGATACCGATGAGCTGTTGTCGCTGATCATGCCGGGGGACGGGCTGACGCGGATGCGCAATTACCTCGCCAGCCATCCGCCCGCCTCGGTCAGCCAGCGCCGCCGGGTGGTGGCGGCCTTCCTCGACAAATTCGCGCTGTCCGACCGGATCAATATGGAATTCGCCTTGCCCGGCTGGAGCCAGGAGACCGTCGACCGTCTGACCCAGACCTATCTTGAGGATATCGAGCTGATCCGCGCGATGCCCGGTGTCACGCTGATCAGCGCCTGAGGCTGCCGCGCCCCCGGGCTGCGGCGGTGTTTCGCCAGCGGGCCGGCGGTAATCGGCGATCCGGTGCCGGTCTGGTAATCCGGGCGCCTTGCGCGGCTTGACCCGGAAGCGGCAGATGGCGCCAGATCAGGGTCCGGATCGGGGAAGACGATCTGGAAAGACAATCTGGGAAGACAAGGGCCCGGTCGGGGCGCACAGTATCACCGCAGCACTGTATCACCGCAGCACTGTATCACCGCAGCACAGGAGGACGACAGATTGGCGCCGCAGGCATCGGATATCACCTCGGGGATCAGACCGGGCATGGCGCGTTTTGTGCCGCGCCTCGGGAGTCGCATCGGGTCGGTCCTCTGGGGACTCCTCTGCGCGGGAACTCTGGGCACCGCGCCTGCGCTTGCGGCTGCGCCCTGGCCCTTTGAGGGCAGCTGGGATTGCGAGGTCGGTATCTTCACCTTTACCGGCAGCGATTACGACACCGGCGCCGAGCCGATGCCCATCGTCGATATCGCGCCGGAGGGGGATACCTTCACCCTGACCTTCGAAGACAATTACCAGCTTTCGCTCGCGATGAATCCCGATGGCACCATGACCTGGTTCTCGCCGGTCAGCGGCGACAGTTTCCTCTGCCGGAAACAAGAGTAGCCGGGCAGGAATGGGTGGGCAGCAGCAAAGGCCAGGCGCCTTTGCCGCAGCTTTTCCCTGGCGGATACTTTTCTTCCTCTCCCCCGGCGGCTATGCCTTTACGGGAAGCGAAACACCAGGGAGTGGAAGATGAGTTCCGAAATCAAACGCTATGGCGTCGGCGCGCGGATGTCCGAGGGCGTGTCTTATAATGGCATCATCTGGCTGGCGGGTCAGGTCGGCAATCCCGGCGATTCTGTGGCGGACCAGACCCGCACCTGTCTGGCCGAAGTCGACCGCATTCTGGCGGCTGCCGGCACCGACAAGACCCGCATCCTCTCGACCCAGATCTGGCTGGCCGATATGGCGGATTTCGCCGAGATGAACTCGGTCTGGGATGCCTGGGTGCCGCAGGGGAATACCCCCGCCCGCGCCACCGGCGAGGCAAAGCTGGCGACGCCGGATTACCGCGTCGAGGTCATCGTGACCGCCGCGCTGAAGTGAAGAAGAAGGGGGGGCTGTCTGCCCCCCTGCACCCCCCGAGGATATTTGGGGACAGATGAATATGGCTCAGGCTTTGAGAAAATCCACCAGTTGCGCGGTGGATCCGTCCTTGGTCCCGGTGCCCTGTTTGCCTTCCAGCACCGGTTGCAGCGCGAGGGCGAGCTCCTTGCCGAGCTCCACCCCCCATTGGTCATAGGAATTGATTCCGAGGATGACGCCCTCGACAAAGACGCGGTGTTCGTAAAGCGCGATGATCTGGCCGAGCACGAAGGGCGTCAGCCTGTCATAGGCCAGCGTCGTGGTCGGGCGGTTGCCGGGGAAGACGCGGTGGCGGGCCTGGCGTTCCAGCTCGTCCCCGCTCAGGCCCTTTTTCGCCATGATGGCGCGTGCCTCGTCAAGAGACCGGCCGCGCAACAGCGCTTCGGTCTGGGCGAGGCAATTGGCGACCAGCAGCAGGTGCTGATGCGCGAGGTCAGGCTCGTGCCCATGGCGACCGACGAGGAATTCACAGGGGATCACCCGGGTGCCCTGGTGGATCAGCTGGTAAAAGGCATGCTGGCCATTGGTGCCGGGCTCGCCCCAGACCACCGGGCCGGAATTGATCGTGAGGTCTGACCCATCCAGCGCCACCGATTTGCCGTTCGATTCCATCTCCAGCTGCTGGAGATAGGCCGGGAGGCGCGAGAGGCGCTGTTCATAGGGCAGCACGGCGCGGCTGGCGTAATCGCAAAGCTGGTTGTGCCAGATGCCCACCAGCGCCAGCAGAACGGGGATATTCTGCGCAAATGGCGCCTCAAGGAAATGGGAGTCCATCGCGCGGCCGCCGGCGAGGAACCCGCCGAAATCCTCTGGCCCGATCGCCAGCATCAGAGCGAGGCCGATCGGGCCCCACATCGAATAACGCCCGCCGACCCAGTCTTCAAAACCGAACACCCGTTCGGGTGAAATTCCATAGGCGGCGGTTTTGTCGCCAGCGGTCGAGACGGCGGCGAATTGTGCAGCCGGATCTTTCACCACGCGGCCCATCCAGGCCTTTGCGGTATCAGCATTGGTCATGGTCTCGATGGTGGTGAAGGTTTTCGACGCCACAATCACCAGCGTCGTCTCCGGGTTCAGCCCTGAAAGTACGTCATGGATATGCGCCCCGTCGACATTCGAGACGAAATGCGCACGCGGCCCGTCGGCATAGGGCACCAGCGCCAGTGCTGCCATAGCCGGGCCGAGATCAGAGCCGCCGATGCCGATATTGACCACATCGGTGATCTTGCCGCCCTGGCCCTGATACGCAGCCGAGCGCACCTGATCGGCGAAAGCCGCCATCCGTTTGCGGGTGGCGGTGATGCCGGGAATCACATCGGCGCCATCGACGAGGATCCGGTGTTCCTCGCCCGCGCGCAGCGCGACATGAAGGACCGCCCTGCCCTCGGTCTCATTGATCTTCTTGCCGGAAAACATCGCGGCGCGTTTTTCGGCCACACCCGAAGCCGTTGCCAGCGCCAGCAGAAGATCGCGGCCATGGGCGTCGATATTGGTCTTCGACCAGTCGAACAAGAGCCCGTCAGCCCGGGCGGAAAAGCCCGCAGCCCGGCCCGGATCGGCCGCGAAGAGCGAAAGGATGTGGCGGTCGGCCACTTCCGCATGATGAGCCTTCAGCGCCTGCCATTTATCCATGTTCTGCCCTTCCGCAACCGTTCCACAGTCATTCTGCCCAATGCACTTCGGCATGATCCAGCACCGCGCGGATCGGAGCCTCGATGGCCGGCAACGTCGCCGCCTTTTCAATCGCCTCGCGCTTGGCCTCGCCGGTGATCAGCACATGGATATGCATCGCCTCGCGCAGGACCCGCGCGGTCAGCGTCACCCTTGGCTCCACCGCCGCATCAGAACGCATCGGCATCAGCAAGGGCGCATCCGGGGCCAGCGCATCAGCCAGCCGGTCGGCACCGGGGAAAAGCGAGGCGGTATGCATATCGCCACCCATGCCCAGAAGCAGCACCGAGATCGGCAGCACCGGCGCAAGGCCCGCCTCCAGCCCGGGGATGCCCTCTTCGGGCGTATCGGTCGCGGTATAAAGCGGGATCAGTCGCGCATTGGCAGCGCGGCCTTTCAGCAGCCGCTCCCGCAAAAGCCGGGTGTTCGAGCGGTCGGAATGCTCCGGCACCCAACGCTCGTCATTGAGCACGACCGAGATCAGCCCCCAGTCGAGATCGACGCCCGAGAGGATGTCGAATACCGGCCCCGGCGTGGTGCCCCCCGGAACCGAGAGCGTCGCCCGCCCGTCGCGGCGGATGAACTCGCCCAATTGCGAGGCAATGCGATCCGCCAGTTGCAGATGCAGGAAATCGCGGTCGGGATAGGAGTTGAAATTCACGCCCTGATCTCCCGCCAGCGCCGCCCGTCGCGATGCATCAGCATCAACGCATCTTCGGGCCCCGAGGTTCCCGGGTCATAGGGCTGCGGCCGGTCGCCGCGCGCCTCCCAGCCCTCGATGATCGGATCGGTCCAGGCCCAGGCCGCCTCGACCTCGTCGCCGCGCATGAAGAGCGTCTGATTGCCGCGGATCACATCCATGATCAGCCGCTCATAGGCATCGGGCACGTCTTCGAGGCTGTCTTTCAGGGCATCGGCAAAGGACATATCCAGCGGCACCTGGGTCAGGCGCATGCCGCCCGGGCCGGGTTCCTTGATCATCACCTTGAGGTTCATACCCTCATCGGGCTGCAGCCGGATCACCAGCACATTGTCGCGCCAGCCGGCATGATCGTCAAAGATCGAATGCGGCGGTTCCTTGAAGGTGATCGCGATTTCGCTCTCGCGCGAGCGCAGACGTTTGCCGGTGCGCAGGTAGAAGGGCGTGCCCTTCCAGCGCCAGTTCGAGATATTCACCTTCAGCGCGATATAGCTTTCCGTGCGGGAGGCAGGGTTTTCCGTATGCTCCAGATAGCCCGCCTCGCCGCCCCCGGCGAGATACTGGCCGCGCACGATGTCTTCGGGGCGGACCGGATCCAGCGCCCGGATCACTTTCAGCTTTTCATCGCGCACGGCGTCGGGGTCGAAATGGTAAGGCGGCTCCATCGCGATCAGGCACAGAAGCTGCATGATATGGTTTTGAACCATATCCCGCATCGCGCCCGATTTGTCGTAATAGGCGCCGCGCCCGTCAACGCTGACGGTTTCCGCCACCGTGATCTGCACATGGTCGATATATTCCGACTTCCACAAGGGCTCGAACAGGATATTGGCAAACCGCACCGCCATCAGGTTCTGCACGGTTTCCTTGCCGAGATAATGGTCGATCCGGTAGATCTGGCGTTCCTCGAAATGCTGCGCCAGCGCAGCGTTCAGCGCCTTGGCCGAGGCGAGGTCGCGCCCGAACGGCTTTTCCACCACGATCCGCGCATCCGGGCCGGCAATCGCGTAGCTGGTCAGCCGCTCGGCAATGGTGCCAAACAGCGACGGCGCCACCGAGAAGTAGAAGGCCTGCACCACATCGGGGCGGATCAGCGCCTTCAGATCCTTCCAGCCCTTTTCCCCCGTCGCATCAATCGCGACATAGGCCAGCCGGTCCAGAAACCCCTTTATCGCCGCCTCGTCACGCTTCGCTTCGGGAACGAATTCAGCAATGGCGCCGGCGACGAAATCCTGGAACTCCGCCCCGGTCAGATCGGCCCGTGCCGCGCCGATCACCCGGGCCTCGGGCAGGATCTGCCCTGCCAGCCAGCGCAGATAAAGGCCAGGGAGGATCTTTCTGCGGGCAAGATCACCCGTACCGCCAAAGATCACGAGATCGAAAACCTCGACCGGAATAACACGCGAAGCCATGGATTCCTCGTCTTTTTCAAGCACGGCCCCCTGCCGCCGCAGGGACCGTTAGCGCTAACGGAGCGATGACCGCTTTCTAGCCGCCACGCCGTGATATGTCTAGCACCGGATTTGGGCCTCGCAAATGGCGCGCTGCATCGCGGCTCATTCCAGCCGGTCGGGAAAGCCCTCGGCGCGTAAATCAGTGGCAAGCAGCTCTTCCAGCAGTTTAACGATCTGCGTCGATTGCGCCTGGCCGCCAAAGGCCGCGCGTCCACGCAGGAAGGTCTGGTTGACCTGCGAGGCAAGATCCAGCGGCACGCCGAATTCGCGCCCGAATCCAATGGCGAAACCCAGATCCTTCAGCGCCAGATCCATCGAGAAGCCGACATCGTAACTGCCATTCAGGATCAGCTGGCCCTCGGTCTCATGCACGAAGGAACTGCCCGAAGAGGCCGCAATGGCCTCCCAGGCGGTTTTCAGATCGAGGCCACCGCGTTTCGCCAGCATCAGGGCCTCGCCATCCGCCACCAGATGGATGAAGGCCAGCATATTGGTGATCACCTTGATCACCGCAGCCGAGCCCAGCGGCCCCATATGGAAGATCTTACCGCCGATCACCTCCAGCGCCGGGAAATGCAGATCGAAGAGATCGCGGTCACCGCCCGCCAGCACGGTGATCTCTCCCCTGGCCGCCATATGGACGCCGCCGGTGACCGGCGCCTCCATCATCCTGACGCCGGAAATCCGCGCGAGCCCGGCCAGCCGCAGCACGTCATCTCGGCCCAGGGTGGAATTCTCGATCCAGGTGGCACCGGGTTTCAGATGCGGCAATATCTGCGCCAGCACCGTCTCGGAGATCTGCGGCGAAGGCAGACAGGTGAAGACGTGATCAACCTGGCGGGCCAGATCTTCCAGCGAGGAAGCGCGGTCACCGCCTTTGCCGCAAAGCCTGTCCACCGCAGCCGGATCACGGTCAAAGACCGTAACATCGAACCCCGCCCTGAGCAGGCTGCAGGCAAGATGCCCGCCGAGATTGCCCAGACCGACATAGCCATAGCGCATGGGTCTTCCTCCGCAATGTGGAAAGGCGAGGCAAGGCCCCGCCTTCGCAGTGTTTCACCCGCCAGAGGCGAGGTTCAAGGGCAGGAATGCGCGGATCCGCTATGCGATCCGGGCAGAGCCCGTCACGCGCCCCAGCCGACGACGCCCTTGATCTCGCAGAAATCATGGATGCCCCAATCGGCATATTCGCGCCCGTTGCCGGATTGTTTATAACCGCCGAAGGGGGCGAAGGTGTCCCAGTCGGGGTAGTTGAGGTTGACGGTGCCGGCGCGCAAGCGGCGGGCAATGGGTTTGGCCTCTTCGACCGGGCCGGCGATATAGGCGGCAAGGCCGTAAGGCGTATCATTGGCCATCCGTACCGCGTCGTCGAGGCTGTCATAGGGCAGGATCGCAAGGACCGGCCCGAAGATCTCCTCGCGCGAGATGGTCATCTCATTGGTGACATCGCCAAAGATCGTCGGCTGCACATACCAGCCCCGGTTCACCCCCTGCGGCCGCCCGCAGCCGCCAGAGATCAGCGTCGCTCCCTCGTCGATACCGGCCTGGATCAGGCGCTGCACCTTGTCATATTGCAGTTTCGAGACCAGCGGCCCCATCGTGGTTGCCGCATCGGTGGTCGGCCCGATCACAACCTCATCCGCCGCCTCTTTCGCCGCCGCATAGGCCACCGCCGCATGGGCGCGCGGCACGAACATCCGGGTCGGCGCGTCGCAGCTTTGGCCGGTATTGCCGAAACAGCCGGCGACGCCCGCCTTCACCGCCCCGGCAATATCGGCCGAAGGCAGGATGATATTCGGGCTCTTGCCGCCCAGTTCCTGCGCCACCCGCTTCACCGTCGGCGCCGCCGCCGCCGCAATCGCGGTTCCGGCCCGGGTCGAGCCGGTGAAGCTGACCATATCCACCTCCGGATGCGAGGACATCCGCGCGCCAACGACCGGCCCCATCCCGTTCACCAGGTTGAAAACCCCCGCCGGCACCCCCGCCTCATGGCACACTTCTGCAAACAAAAGCCCCGACAGCGGTGCGATTTCCGAAGGTTTCAGCACCATGGTGCAGCCCGCGATCAGCGCAGGCGCCACCTTGCAGGCGATCTGATTCATCGGCCAGTTCCAGGGCGTGATCAGGGCGCAGACACCGATCCCCTCCATCACGATGCGGGTATCGCCGCGCATATATTCCCAGACCATCTCCCCGGCGGCTTTGATGGTCGATTCGATATGAACCTGCCCCGCCCAGGCCTGCGCGCCCCGCGCCCATTCAATCGGCGCCCCCATCTCGGTCGACATCGCGACCGCGAAATCCTCGTAGCGGGAATTATAGACCTCAAGGATCTTTTTCACCAAAGCGATGCGGGTTGCGACCGGCACCACCGTCCAGGCATCAAACGCCGCCCGTGCCGCGAGAATGGCGCGGTCGGCATCGGCCTCGGTCCCAAGCGCCACCGCGCCGACGATCTCTTCCGTCGCCGGGTTCTCGACCCCAAGCGCCGTAGCCCCGGGCAGCGGATCGACCCAGGCGCCGTTGATATAGAACTGTCCCAGATGCTTTGAGATCGCCATTTCTTCCTCCTGTCGGTTCAATGGCGGCGCGTCTGGCGCACCGCCTTTTGGCTCAGACTGGGGCGGATCGCCCTTGGTGGCAAGCTTAACGGAAATAGATGTTGAAGCGCGCCCGGACCGCCGCGTCGATGGCGGGGTCGATGACGCAACCGGCTTTGGAAAGGATCTCGTTCTTGCGCGCCATGGCCCGGTCCAGCAGCACGGGCTTGCCCGCCTCATTCCATTCCTTCGGGCTCATCCGGTTGCCGGTTTTCGGGTAGACATATTCGGTCTGCATCAGCTTCAGCGTCTGGTCCGAGCCAAGGTAATGCCCCGGCCCCCCCATGCAGACCTCTTTCATCGCCTCGATCGAGGTGCTGTCGGGCGTCACGTCGATACCCCGCACCAGCCGCATCACCTGGCCCAGGATATCATCCCCCAGCACCAGGCTTTCAAGGCAAAAGCCCAGCAGAGAGGCATGCATCCCCACCGATTCATAGCACATATTCAGCCCCGAAAGGCCGGCCAGCGTATTGGTGATCGCCGTCTCCCAGCCCGCCTGCATATCGGGGAGTTTGCTGTCGGAGATCCCGCTCGCAGCCCCACCCGGCAGATCATAAAACCGGTGCATCTGCGCGCAGCCCGCCGACAAGAGCGCCTGTTCGGCCGAGCCGCCCGACATCGCGCCCGTGCGCAGATCGCTGACGAAAGGCCATGTGCCGAAGATCGCCGGAGCGCCGGGGCGGATCGCATTCACATAGACCACCCCCGCGAGGCATTCCGCCACCGCCTGCACAATCGCCAGCGCAATCGGCGCCGGCGCGGTCGCCCCCGCCTGCCCCGCCGACAGCAAAAGCATCGGCATGCCGCGCCGGATGCAATCCTCCATCACCTTGCAGCTCTCTTCGGCGAATTTCATCGGCGGCACGACGAAGCAGTTCGAGTTCGACACGAAGGGCCTTGCCCGCCACGCCTCCTCGCCGCCCGCCACCATATGCAGCATCTCGAAACAGTCCGCGACATGCTCGGGGTCAAAGATCGAGGTGCCGACATGTTTCTTCGTACCGGCAAGGCAGGCGTAAAGCGTGTTGAGATCCATCTCTTTGTTGTCGAGCACGTCACGGCAGACCATGGTGCGCTGATAGAAATGGATATTGTCGAGATTATCGACCAGCCGCGCCGCGTCATAAAGGTCCTGCGCGGTGGAATCGCGGTAGTCGAGCGTCACCGGATCGACCACATGCACCGCCGCCCCCGCCGTGCCGAAATGCACATTTGTGCCGGAAAGATGCAGGTCATGTTTCGGATCGCGCGCATGGAGCGTGATATTCCTCGCCGCTTTCGTCAGCATATCCTCGACCAGCGCCCGCGGAAAGCGGATGCGCCCGTCATCACCCTGAATCGCGCCCGCGCCGGTCAGGATCTCAACGCCCGAGGGCGGCGCATTGGACAGCCCGATCACCTCCAGCGCCTCCAGCGCCGATTGATGGATCATCGCCATCCCGGCATCAGAAAGCGGCTTATACTGGCCGCCCTTCATCCCCGGCCGGATCGGGCGCAGGTCCTCGGCCAGAGGCGCCGCCCGCGCCGCCACCCGCGCCGCCCGCCCACCGGCCCGCCCGCCTGCCCCCGCAGACCGCCGCCCGCTTTCGCCGCCAACCTCTTCCTGAACTGTCATCACCAGTCTCCCTGACAGGGCCATCCTTATCCGTGGCCCTCAATTCACCCTTGCGCCGCCCCTTTCACGAGCAACGCATCAATCTCATTTCCCGAAGCCACGCCGGCCAGCGGCGCGAAGCTGCCCGCTCCCAGCATGGCCGCCGTCGCATCCCGGATCGCGGCATGGGTCAGCCGCGCGATCTGGCTGCCGGTCGAGATCCGCCGCACCCCCATCGCCGCCAGTTCCGCCACCGTCATCGCCTTCAAGGGCCCCGCCGCCAGCGCATTGACCGGCACTTTCACCGAGGCCAGGACCTGCGCCAGCTCCGCCCGCCCCGGCGGCACCGGCAGATACAGAAGACCCGCCCCCGCCGCCTCGAAGGCCTGCAGCCGGCGGATGCCTTCCGCCAGATCATAGACGCCGTTCATCACCCCATCGGCCCGGGCACAGAACACAAACGGCCGGCCCAAGGCCCGCGCCGCCGCAGCCCCCGCCCTGACCCGCTCCACTGCAAGCTCGAAATCATAGCCCGGACTGCCCTCGACCATCCGCGTATCCTCAACCGAGATCCCAGAAAGCCCGGCCTCTGCCGCCAGCCGCACGGTCTCGGCCACCATCTCCGGCGCATCGCCAAAGCCGTTCTCGAAATCGCCCGAGACCGGCAGATCCGTGGCCGCAATCAGATCCTCCGCATGGGCCAAAGCCTCATCCCGGCTGACGCCGCCCATATCCGGCCGCCCCAGCGTAAACGCATGCGCCGCCGAGGATGTCGCCAATGCCCGCGCCCCCAAAGCCGCCATCATCCGCGCCGAGCCCTGATCCCATGGGTTCGGAATCACAAAACACCCCGAGCGGTGCAAATCCTCAAAAGCCTGATGCCGTGCCGCGAGCTTCATTCATCTGTCCTCAAATATCCTCGGGGGGAGCCGAAGGCGCGGGGGGCAGACAGCCCCCCGTTCTCCGACCGGTCACATCCGGATCCGCTCCGATTTCGGATCATACATCGGCGACAGGCTCGCGACCGCTTTATGCCGCACCCCCGCCACCTCGATCTCATAGGCGGAGCCCAGCACCTCCGTCTCGCTCTGCCCCTTGCAAGGCACATAGCCCATGCCGATCGCACCGCCCAAAGCATGGCCGTAATTCGCCGATGTCACCGGCCCGACAATCACGCCATCCCGCACAATCGCCTCATTATGGAAGAGCGAAACCGAAGGATCTTCCAGCCGGAACTGCAGCATCCGCCGCGCCACGCCCTCTGCCTCGACCCGCAACACCGCATCGCGCCCGATGAAATCCGGCTTTCTGGTCCGGACCGCAAAACCAAGCCCCGCCTCCAGCACATGATCCTCATCGGTGATATCATGGCCCCAATGGCGGTAACCCTTCTCGATCCGGCAAGAATCCAGCGCATGCAGCCCGCAAAGCGTCAGCCCCAGATCCGCACCCGCCTCCTCCAGCGCCTCGAAGACATGCGCAGTCTGGTCGGCGGAGACATAAAGCTCCCAGCCAAGCTCGCCCACATAGGTCACCCGATGCGCCCGGGCGAGGCCATAGCCGACCTCGATCTCGCACATGGTCGCGAAAGGATGCGCGGCATTCGAGAAGTCATTCGGGCTGATCTTCTGCATCAGCTCCCGCGATTTCGGCCCCATGACGCACAGCACCGATTCCGCCGCCGTCACATCGGTGATCACCGCGAATTCATCGCCCAGATGGCGGCGCAGCCAGGCCAGATCGCGCTGCAAGGTCGCCCCCGGCACCACCAGCATAAAGGCACGCCCGGACAACCGCGTCACGGTCAGATCGCTTTCGATCCCGCCCTTCTGGTTCAGCATCTGGGTATAGACGATCCTCCCCACCGCCACATCCATCTGCCCCGCACAAACCCGGTTCAGGAAGGCACAGGCATCGCGCCCCTCGACACGGATCTTGCCGAAAGACGACATGTCGAACAGCCCGACATTCTCGCGCACCGCCATATGCTCGGCCTTCTGGTTCTCAAACCAGTTCTGCCGCCCCCAGGCGTAACGATACTCGCGCTCTTGCCCCTCCCGCGCGAACCAGTTCGCCCGTTCCCAGCCCGCGACCTCGCCAAACACCGCGCCACGCGCGCTGAGGTGTTCATGCAAAGGCGTCCGCCGCACGCCCCGCGCCGTCACCACCTGGCGGTAGGGGTAATGGTCCGCATATAGCAGCCCCAGCGTCTCGGTCACCCGATCCCTCAGATAACGGCGGTTCTTCTGGAACGGCTGTGCCCGGCGGATATCAACATCCCAAAGGTCGAACGGAGCCTCGCCCGTGGTAATCCACTCGGCCAGAGCCATGCCCGCACCGCCCGAAGACACGATGCCCACCGAATTATAGCCCGCCGCAACCCAATATCCCTCCATCTCTGGCGCCGGGCCAAGATAATAGCGATCATCGGGGGTAAAGCTTTCCGGCCCGTTAAAGAACGTGTGAATGCCCGCCGTCTGGAACATCGGCATCCGGTTCGCCGCATCCTCCAGGATCGGCGCAAAATGGTCCCAGTCTTCAGGCAGCGTGTCGAACTCGAAATCCTCACGGATCCCGGCCATACCCCAGGGCTTCGCGACCGGCTCAAAGGCGCCGACCATCATCTTGCCGGCATCGGTCTTGTAATAGGCGCATTCATCCGGCACCCGCAGAACAGGCATATCGGTCAGGCCCGCCACCGGCTCGGTCAAAAGATAGAAATGCTCGCAGGCATGCAGCGGCAGCGTCACCCCCGACTGCGCCGCAAGATCACGCCCCCACATGCCGCCGCAATTGATCACCACCTCCGCCGCGATATGGCCCGGACCATCCGGCCCCTCATAATCGACGCCGGTTGCCTTCCGCTTGCCACCAGGCGCCGCCCCTTCGGTAACCGAGGTGACCTTCACCCCCTCGATGATCCTGGCGCCCCGCATCCGCGCACCTTTGGCGAGGGCCATCGCGATATTGGCCGGATCACATTGCCCATCGCCCGGCAAATGCACCCCACCGATCACGCCTTCGGTGTTAAGATGCGGATACATCGCCTTGATTTCCGAGGGAGAAATCTCTGTCACATCCACCCCGAAGATCCGCGCCACCGTTGCCTGCCGCAAGATCTCCTGCATCCGGTCGGCGGTCAGCGCCACCGTCATCGAGCCGACGCGCTTCAGCCCGGTCGCAACCCCGGTCTCTTCCTCCAGCCTGCTGTAAAGATCCGCGGAATACTTCGCGAGCCGCGTCATGTTCTGATTGGCGCGCAGCTGCCCGATCAGCCCCGCCGCATGCCAGGTGGTGCCCGAAGTCAGCTTGCGCCGCTCCAGCAAAACCACATCCGTCCAGCCCGCTTTCGCGAGGTGATAAGCCACCGAGCAGCCGGAAATGCCGCCCCCGATCACCACCGCCCGCGCCGTTTTCGGAACATCGACCACGATGTTACCCCTTCATCTGTCTGAAAATATCCTCCAGGGGTCCGGGGGTGGAAAACCCCCGGCGCTCCCGAAACCCGTCACGCGCGGATCCGCGCGTTTTTCGCATCCCAGAGCGGCTCATCCGCCTGCACCACTGCAGCGAAGCGCGCGCCGAAGATCTCGACCTCCAGCGCTTCGCCAGGCACATTCAGATCGGCCCGCAACATACCAAGGCCAATACATTTTCCGACCCGATGGCCGAAATAACCAGAGGTCAGTTCACCCACGACCTGCTCGCCTTTCCAGATCGTCGACATATAGGGCGGATCGAAGGCGCCTGCCTCGATCACCAGCGTCGCAAACCGCTTCGCAACCCCCGCCTGCTTCTCTGCCTCCAGCGCCGCACGTCCACGGAACTCCGCTTTGCCCCAGTCGACAAATCTCTCAAGACCGCCCTGCAATACAGTGTAATCGGTCGAAAGATCACCCTTCCATGCGCGATATCCCTTCTCGATCCGCAAGGAATTCAGCGCAAACATGCCAAAGGGTTTCAGCCCCAAAGGCGCGCCCGCCGCCAACACCGCATCCCAGACCGCAGGCGTATCAGCCAGACGGCTGTGGATCTCCCAGCCGAGTTCGCCCGCGAAGCTCACCCGCGCCAGCCAGACCTCACGGCCCGCAATCCGCCCAAGCTGATGCGAAAGCCAGCCTTTGGTCAGATCGGCCTCCGCCCCTGCCGCCTCCAGCACCGCGCGCGCCTTCGGGCCAGTCAGGATCTGGCAGGACCAGTCATTCGTGACCTCAGCGAGGCTCAACCCCGGCATCAGATGCCGCTCCAGCCAGGCCCGGTCATGCGCCTGCGCGGTCGCCGCCGTGATCAGCAGGAACTCATCTTCCGCAAAGCGCGCGACCGACATCTCGGTGACGATCCGCCCCTTCTCATCGGCAAAATAGGCCAGCCCCAGCCGCCCCACCGAAGGCAGCTTGCCGGTGATCTGCAAAGACAGCCACTCCGCCGCGCCAGCGCCTGACAGCCAGTAACGCGAGAAGCCCGGCAGATCGAGGATGCCGCAGGCATCCCGCACCGCCTCACATTCCGCCTTCACCGCCCCGAACCAGGGGCCTTCGCGCTTCCAGGTCCGCTGTGCCTCCTCGGAAACGTCATCCCCGGGCCGCGCATACCAGAGCGCGCGCTCCCAGCCATTATAGGGGCCGAACTGCGCGCCCTGCGCCGCCACCCGGTCATGCACGGGTGACAGCTTCTTGCCGCGCCCCTCGCCCCAGGCGTGATGCGGGAAATGGATCGCATATTCGTGGCCATAGACTTCCTTGCCCTTGGCCACACAGTAATCGTGATCCTCGAACCCGGTGAAGCGGCGCGGATCGCAGGACCACATATCCCACTCCGTCGCGCCCTCGGTCACCCATTCGGCCAGCACCTTGCCCGCCCCGCCGCCCTGGCAGATGCCAAAGGTAAACACACAAGCCTCAAAGGCATTTGGCACACCAGGCATCGGCCCGATCAGCGGATTGCCATCCGGCGTATAGGGAATCGGCCCGTTGATCACCTTTTGCAACGCCGCCTTTTCCAGCAGAGGCACCCGCGCCATCGCATCGGCAATATGCCATTCCAGCCGCTCCAGATCGTCGGGAAAGAGCTGGAAGCTGAAATCCTCCGGCATCGGGTCGTCAGGCATTGCCCAATGCGCGCGGCAGGGGGTTTCATAGGGGCCCAGGTTGAAGCCCATCTTCTCCTGACGCAGATAATAGCTGCTGTCGACATCGCGCAGCAAAGGCAGCTTGGCACCGCTCTCCTTCGACCAGGCCTCAAGCTCGGGGATGGTGTCAAACAGCAGATACTGATGGCTCATCACCATCATCGGCACCCGGCGCCCGAACAGTTTGCCCACCTCGGCCGCATAGTAACCGGCGGCGTTGACGACATATTCCGCCCGAACCTCACCTTTAGGCGTCGAGAGCACCCATTCCGATCCCGTCCAGCGCGCCATCGATACCGGACAGAACCGCTCGATCCGTGCGCCCATCTGCCGCGCGCCGGCGGCCAGAGCCTGGGTCAGCTGCGCCGGGTCGATATCGCCATCATAGGGGTCGTACAGCGCCCCGCTCAGGTCATGCGTCTCAAGGAAAGGATAGCGCCCGCGAATCTCATCCGGCCCCAGCACCTCCAGATCCATCCCCTGATAGCGCCCCATCCCCGCCACGCGCCTGAATTCCAGCAGCCGCTCATCGCTATGCCCCAGCCGGACCGAACCGGTGACATGGTAATTCATCGGATAGCCGACCTCATCGCCAAGGCCGCGGTAAAGCCCCGCCGAATAACGCTGCATATTCATAATCGACCAGGAGGAGGAGAAGGTCGGCACATTCCCCGCCGCATGCCAGGTGGAACCAGCCGTCAGCTCGTTCTTTTCCAGCAGGATCACATCCTTCCAGCCCGCTTTCGCAAGGTGGTAAAGCGCCGAGACGCCGACCACGCCCCCCCCGATGATCGCGACCCGCGCGCTGGCCAGTTCCGTCATGTCATTCTCCCTGATTGACGACAATATCCGCCAGCTTCCCGTCCCTTTCAATTCGGCTGAGATCCAGCTATTGATCGAACTATCCGATCAGACAGGTGCTTTCACCTTCCTCCTGACCCAAATACTCCGGGGGTCCGGGGGCTGGCCCCCGGCGGCTTCAACGAAAACGCGGCTCCCATGCAAATCGAACTCATCGAAACCTTTCTCGACCTCGCCGAAAGCCGCAGCTTCCACCGCACGGCGGAACGGCTCGGCGTGACGCAATCGACGATTTCCGCGCGCCTGCAAACGCTGGAAAGCGCGCTTGGCGCGCGGCTCTTCGACCGCTCCCGCGCGGGCACCATGCTGACAACGGAAGGCAAGCGGTTCGAGCCGCATGCCCGTATGTTGCGCCATGAATGGAACGAGGCGCGGCGGCATATCCAGGTGCCAAGCGGTGCCGGGCATCTGTTGCGGCTGGGGATACAGAACGATCTCTCCGCCATCTATCTGGGCGACTGGGTGGCCGGAATCCGCCGGCAATTCCCCGATATCGCACTTTATATCGAGCCCGATTACTCCAACCAGATGTGCGCCGACCTGCTGACCGGGATCCTTGATTTCGCGGTGATGTTCTCGCCGAAACCGCATCCGGATCTGCATTTCGAGAGCCTCGGCGATGCCAGTTATCACATGGTATCGACCGAAGTGACCTCGCTGTCAGAGGTGCGGCCCGGGCGCTTCATCTTCTCGCATTTCTCGCCGGCTTTTCAGGAGATGCACCGCCAGGTGACGCCGGAACTGGCCGAAGCGCCGATCTCGGTCGGGCAAAGCGGCTCGGTCACCTCGCTGCTGCTGGGGATGGGTGGCACCGGCTATGTGCTGGAGACCACAGCGCAGGAACTGATCGTCGCCGGCAGGGTCCAGGCGGTTGCCGATGCGCCGGTGCTGCGCCAGCCGGTCTATGCCGCGATGCATATCAGGCACCGGATCACTCCGCTGCATCGCAAACTGAGCCGGATCGTCAGCCGCAAGCTGGGCGGGCGGATGGCCGGTCAGCCGCCGGAGGTGTGATTTCGGTCGGATGCCTCCGGCGGGAGTATTTAAAGTCAAGAGGAAGACAAAGCGCGACGGATCGGATTGCTCCAGGCGCGGCGACCGGCGGCGTCGATCACCACGACGCGAATCCAGGATGTGTCGCCCTGCCATTTCAGGGCCACTTCGGCGCGGGTCATGGATTTGCCATGGGTGACGTTTGAACTTGAGCCATGGCCGATGGCGATCACCCATTCGACAGCGCTGGATTCGACGATGACCCGGTCGCCCTCGACCCGGAAATCGTGGATTTCGGGCCCCTGGCTGGAATAGAAATCGCCCCGTTTCAGCGCAGCGAGCAACGCTTCGGGGGTGTTTTCCGTGGCTTTCACCATGGTCCAGCCGCCAAAGGCATCGGGAACACCGAAATGGGAATCATCCGTGGCGATCAGGGTGATGTCGCGCCCTTCCGAGATCAGCAGATCGGCGATGGTGCCGCCATCGCCGCGATCGGCTCCGACCGCAGAGCCGTGATTGTAGATCTCGACCGCATGGGCGGCGGTGACCGAGCGCGCATCTGCCGGCGTCATGCCCGACCAGTGCGGATGGGCGATGGTGACGAAGGCTCCGGCGGCGGCGGCGCGGGCGGCGATTTCCGGGCCGCTCTCCTGCCCGGGATGGGCATGGAAATCGGGGCTGCCGATCTTTGGGAAATCCTCGGGCAGGCCGACCGCCAGCACATGCCACAGCTCGCCGTTTTCCATCGCGCCGGAATGCAGCTCTGCCCCCAGGAGCGTGGTGAAGCCTTCGCTGCGGAACGGGCGGGTATCGACCAGCGGATAGTCGTAAAGCCCGACATAATGATCGGTCAGCGCCATGAAGTCATACCCCTCGGCGCGGTAGCGGCGGCAGACCTCCTCAGGCGGGAGCGCGCCGTCCGAGCGGTCGGAATGGCTGTGCAGATTGCCGCGCCAGAAGCGGCCGGGGGCGGTGAAGGCAGATTGGCGGACCATGTCTCGCTCCGGACAGAGCCGTCGGCCGCCGGCCGGGCTGGCGCGGGCGGCGGATGCGGCCGGGGACCATATCGCCGGGCTTCGTAACGCTGTTGCGACGGGCCCGGCAGCGGTGACTGTGCCGCGTCGGCCTTTCGCGGGCAAGAGGCCGCATTCTGCGGCATTCACGCCGGGGGCGGTTTCGGCGGTTGCATCGGCGGCGCCGGATCGCGATGCTGCGGCCTCTGCCATGGAGAATGCGATGTATACCCATATTCTGATCGCCACCGATGGTTCCGCGCTGGCGGGGCTTGGACTGGATCACGGGCTGGCTCTGGCCGTGAAACTGGGCGCAAAGGTCACCGTCGTCACCGTCACCGAACCGATGGATCAGCGCATCGTCCATGCGGCGGCGATTGCTGGCGTGCATGATGCGACCGAGAAATACGAAGAATCGGTGGCCAAAGATCTGGCCGGCCGCTTTGACGAGATCCGCAGCCGCGCGGCGGGCCATGGCATCGCCGCCGAAGTGGTGAGCCTGATCGACGCCTCCCCTGCCGGAGCGATCATTGCGCAATGCGCCGCTTCGGGCTGCGATCTGATCGTGATGTCCTCGCATGGGCGCCGTGGGCTGACGCGGCTTTTGCTGGGCAGCCAGACGTCGGAAGTGCTGGGGCTGAGCACGGTGCCGGTTCTGGTGGTGCGTCAGGCCGGCGCATGATCCCGGCGCCGGGGCCTGTCTTCCTGCCGTTACGCGGCCTCGCTATCCCTGCGCCACCATGACCACCGCAAGCCACAAGCCAGCCAGTCCCGCAGCCCTGCCCACCGGTGACCACCGGACGGCGGGACATGGCGTACCGCCTGCCCTGAACACCCTGGCGGCGGTGTTCTGGCGGATCGGGGTTCTGTCCTTCGGCGGGCCTGCGGCGCAGATCGCGCTGTTGCACCGGGTCGTGCTGGAGGAGAATTCCTGGGTCAGCGAAGAGGAATATGCGCGGGCGCTGTCCTTTTGCATGCTGCTGCCGGGGCCGGAGGCGATGCAGCTGGCGACCTGGATCGGCTGGCGGCTGCAGGGGGTCAGAGGCGGGCTGATTGCGGGCGGGCTCTTCGTGCTGCCGGGCGCGGTTCTGATCACGGCTCTGGCGGCGCTTTATACCGGCTTTGGCACTATACCTTTGATTCCGGTGCTGTTTACCGGCATCCAGGCCGCTGTGATCGCGATAGTTGCCGGTGCCCTGATCCGGCTGGCGCAAAGGGCGCTGACATCGCGCGAGGCGCGGATCATTGCGCTGATGTCCTTCGCCGGTCTCTTCTTTCTGTCGCTGCCTTTTCCGCTGATCCTGATGGTCGCCGCCGGCTGGGGGGCGCTGCAATCCCTGCGCCGCCCTGCGACAGGGTTGCCAGAACGGGTGGCGCCACCAGCCCTGGCCGGCGCCACATTGCGCCGGGGCGCGGTCTCGCTGCTGATCTGGCTGGGGCTCTGGCTGGCGCCGCTGGCGGTGCTGCTGCTGACCGGGCCGCAGCGCCTTGCCGAGATCGGGGTGTTTTTCTCGAAACTGGCGGCGCTGGCCTTTGGCGGCGCCTATGCGCTGCTGGCCTGGATGAGCCAGGAAATGGTCGATCAGCGCGGCTGGCTGACAACCGGGCAGATGATCGACGGGCTGGCACTGGCGGAATCGACGCCCGGGCCGCTGATCCTTGTCACCGTCTTCGCCGGCTGGATCGCCGCGTTTCAGGATGGCGGCACGCTGATGGCGATGGGCGGCGCCCTGGTGGCGCTGTGGATGACCTTTCTGCCCTCTTTCCTGTTCATCTTTACCGCCAGCCCCTTTATCGAGCGGCTGCTGGCGATCCCGCTGCTGGCGGGCGCCATGGCGCGGATCACGCCGGCGGTGGTGGGGGTGATTGCCAATCTCTCGCTCTGGTTCGCCTTCCATGTGCTGTTTGCCGCGCATCGCGCGTTCAGCGCCGGGCCGCTGCAGATGATGCTGCCCGAGGCCGGAACACTGAAGCCGCTTTCGCTGATGATCGCACTGGCCAGCGGTTTTGCGCTTTACCGGCTGCGCCTAGCCATGCCGCTGGTGCTGGTGCTGGCGGCGGGCCTCGCCCTGCTGGCGCATTTCGCCTGACTGCCGCAATTCGGGGCGAAAGCCGCGCCGCGCGAGGGCGGCTGTGCGAGTTTTCGCCCCTGGCCGCGCGCTCGCCCCTTTCCTTGCCGGTCAGATGTTTTATGGTGGCCAGGAAACGGCGGGGGAACCGAATGACGCGCGGCATCGATTATGGGAACCTGATGCATCAGGCAATGCGCGGCCTGATCCGGTCCGTTCTGGAAGAGGTGGCCGAACATGGCCTGCCCGGGGCGCATCACTTTTTCATCACTTTCGACACCACCCATCCCGATGTGGCCATCGCCGACTGGCTGCATGAGCGCTATCCGACCGAGATGACTGTGGTGCTGCAGCATTGGTTCACCGGGCTTGAAGTGACCGAGGACGGCTTTACCGTCACGCTGAATTTCGGCAATGCGCCCGAACCGCTGGTGATCCCTTTTGATTCCGTGCTGACCTTCGTGGATCCTTCCGTCGAATTCGGGCTGCGCTTTGAGAGCCAGCATGACGAAGAGGAGGAAGACGAGGAAGGCGAAGAGGAGGAAGGCGAGACCGGAAGCGCCCCCCGCCCCGAGGCCGAGGTCGTCAGCCTCGACCAGTTCCGCAAGACCTGATCCGCACCGCGCCGGCCGGTTCCAGTCAGGGAGCCGGACCGGCCGCATATGCGGGCACTCCGGCCTCTTTCCTGTCATCCTGCTGTAAGCCCCGGGCGGTGAGATTGCTGCCAGGGCCGCCTGCCAGACAGACGGGCCACGATGCCATAACCCAAGTCTTGCAGGCCCGTGCGCGACGATGCGCAAGAGCAGGCCTGCGGGGAAAGCCGGACCATCTTGCCGATGGGCCGGGCCAGTGATCCGGGGCGCCTCTGCCCCACAGACAGACAGGACAGGCGATGGAAAGCGATCTTGCATTGTTCCGGCGGCGGCTTTTGCGCAATCCGCGGCAGATCTCGGCCATTGCGCCCTCGTCGCGCGTGCTGGCGCGGGCGATGACTGCGGGGATCAACCCGGAAAGCGGCAAGGTGGTGGAATTCGGCCCCGGCACCGGGCGTTTTACCGAGGCGATCCTGGCGCGCGGCGTGGCGCCGGAGAATCTGACCCTGTTCGAGCTGGATGATGAATTCGTCGATTACCTGCGCCGGAAATTCCCCGGTGTGGCTGTGCATAAAGCGGGCGCAGAGGAGGCGGCGGCGATCGTGGGCGGTGGCGTCTCGACAGTGATTTCCGGGCTGCCGCTCTTGTCGATGCCCGATCCGGTGCGGCGCGCGATCCTCGGCAGTGCTTTCGGGATGCTGGCTCCCGGCGGGGAATATGTGCAATTCACCTATGGGCCGCGCCCGCCAATCCCGCCGGAAAGCATTGCCGCGCTTGGGCTGAGCGTCGACAACGGCCATAAGGTCTGGGCCAATCTGCCACCGGCGCGGGTCTATCGTTTTCGCCGGGCCTGAGACCTGTGGCCTGGCCTCTTGTCCCTGTTTTGCGGGAATGACCGCCTCCGGCGCCGGGGCTCTGCCCCGGACCCCGGAGTATTTGGGTCAGGGGGAAGGGAATTGAGCGAACAATGACGGCGTCACCGATCCCGCGCATGGTCTGGATGCTGGGTTTTGTCAGCCTGCTGATGGATGTGTCCTCCGAGATGGTGAACACGCTTTTGCCGGTATTTCTGGCCTCGGGGCTTGGGGCATCTGCGCTGGTGATTGGCTTTATCGAGGGGCTGGCGGTGGCGGTGGCCACGGTAACCAAAGCGCTGTCGGGGATTTTGGCGGACTGGTCGGAGCGGGCGAAGCCGCTGGCGGTGCTGGGCTATGGGCTTGGCGCGCTGTCGCGGCTGATCTTTCCGCTGGCGATGAGCGTCGATCAGGTGGTGCTGGCGAAGGGGCTGGACCGGGTCGGCAAGGGGATCAGGGGCGCGCCGCGCGATGCGATGATCGCGGCGGTCACCCCGCCGGAGATCCGGGCGGCGGCTTTTGGCCTGCGCAAATCGCTTGATACGATGGGCGGATTTCTGGGGCCGTTGATCGCCATAGCCGCGATGCTGGTCTTTGCCGGTGATATCCGGCTGGTTTTCTGGCTGGCAGCGGTGCCGGCGGCGCTGGCCGTGCTGCTGCTGATAGGGCGGGTGCATGAGCCGGAGGGCCAGACCGAGGCCCCGCGCGGCACGTTCCGGCTGCGCGAGGCGTTGCGGCTGACCGCGCCGGTCCGGGCGGTGATCGCGCTGGCCGGGTTGATCATGCTTGCGCGCTTTTCCGAGGCGTTTTTGCTTCTGAAAGCGCTGGAGGCCGGGTTTTCGCCGGTCTGGGTGCCGCTGATCATCGTGGTGCTGCATCTGCTCTATGGCGCCGCGGCATGGCCGGTGGGGATCCTTTCGGACCGGCTGAAAGCGCGCGGGAGTGACCCGGTGCGGGTGCCGCTGCTGATCGGGCTGGGCCTGCTGGTCGCGGCGCATCTGGTGCTGGGTTTCGCCCAGACGGCGCCGGTTTTCCTGGTCGGCGTGGCCCTTTGGGGGCTGCATATGGGGTTCAGCCAGGGGCTTCTGGGCGCCATGCTGGCCGCAGTCGCACCGCCCGCCTTGCGGGGCAGCGCCTTTGGGAGTTTCAGCCTCGTCTCGGGCCTTGTGATGCTGACCGGCAATATGGCGGCCGGCTGGGCCTGGGTCAGCTGGGGATCGCCCGCGCCTTTCGTGATCGGCGCGGGTCTGTCGGTGCTGGCGATGGCTCTGGTCGCTCTGAAGCGTCAGAAACCGTAGATCGCGCCGAATTTCGCTTCGAGATAATCCAGCAGCGGCCCGGCGGTGGGCTCTTCGCCGCAGGCGCGGGTGATGGTCTCGCGCGGGCTGTAAAGACCACCATGGCGGCGCAGGTTTTCGCGCAGCCAGTCATTCGCCGCCCCGATCTCGCCCGCTGCCAGATCCTGGTCCAGCCCCGGCAGATCGGCGCGCATCGCCTTGAAAAGGCAGCCGGCATAGAGATTGCCCAGCGTATAGGTCGGGAAATAGCCGAAAAGCCCGATCGACCAATGCACGTCCTGGAGCATCCCATTCGAGGGTTTGTCGACCTCTGCCCCGAAATCATTGAGGAAGCGGTCATTCCAGGCGGCTTCCAGATCCGTGACCGCCAGATCGCCCCCCATCAGCGCGCGCTCCAGATCAAAGCGCAGCATGACATGGAGGTTGTAATGCACCTCATCCGATTCTGTCCGGATATAGCCTGGCGCGACGCGGTTGACGGTGGCGAAGAACTCTTCCGGGTCAGTGATGCCGAATTCACCGAAACGGTCGCGCATCTCGCCGAACAACCATTCGGTAAAGAGGCGCGAGCGGCCAAGCTGGTTCTCGCAGATGCGGCTCTGGCTTTCATGCACGCCCATCGAGACACCGCCGCCAATGGGCGTCAGCAGGAAATCCGAATCGACGCCCTGCTCATAGGCGGCATGGCCGGTCTCATGGATGGTCGAGTAGAGGCAGTTGAAGGGGTCGCCCTCGGCCACGCGGGTGGTGATCCGCACATCATCGCCAGAGCCCGAGCAGAAAGGATGCACTGCCGTGTCGATCCGGCCCCTTTGCATGTCATAGCCGAAGACCATGGCCAGCCGGCGCGACAGGCGGATCTGGGCATCCGCCCCGAAACTGCCGGTCAGCTGGGCCGGTTTGCGGGGCGAGGCAAGGATTTTTTCGCGAAGCGCCACCAGGCGCGGGCGCAGCGTGTCGAACATTGCGGCGCATTCGGCGCCGGTCATGCCAGGCTCGTAATCATCCAGCATCGCGTCATAGCTGTCGGCCCCGGCAGCCAGCGCCTGGCCCTCCTGGCGTTTCAGCGCCACCACCTGTTCCAGCGTCGGCAGGAAAGAGGCCACCGCCTCATTCGCCCGGGCCTCGGCCCAGATGCCTTGCGACAGCGAGGTCACCCGCGCGATCTCCTGCGCGAGCCGTGCCGGCACTTTCAGCGCCCGCTCATACGACCGGCGGATGCGCGCGACCTGGGCTTTCGCGACCAGCTCGACCGGCTCGACCTTTGAAAGCCAGTCACCCACCCGCGGGTCAGAGCGGCGGGCATGCAAAACGCCCTCCATCGCGGCCATCTCCTCGCCGCGCTGTTCGCCCGCGCCGCGCGGCATCATGGTCTCCTGATCCCAGGACAGACGCCCGGCAACCTGCTCCAGCGCCGCCGTCTCACGGGCATGCAGCATCAGCTCTTCATAAATGTCAGCCATCACGCGGTTCCTTTCCGGATCGAGCCCGCAACCGGGTATTGCGACAGGTAGCGGGCGCGCAGGATCAGCACCCAAAGGATCACCGCGCCGATCTGATGGGTGATCGCCACATGCAGATGCGCCGAGGTCAGCACGGCCATGATGCCCAGCCCGACCTGGGCCAGCAGCATCAGCATAACCATGTTAAAGGCAAAACGCGTATCACGATGCGCGGATTTGCGACCACGCAGCCAGACAACCAGGCCGAAGATGAACAAAAGATAGCCCGCCATCCGGTGCATGAATTGCACGAGGCCCGGGTTTTCAAAGAAAGCATGCCAGACCGGCAGCACATTCCCTTGCATATCGGTCGCGTAAAACGCATCCGCCGGGAAGAAGCTGTCGCCCATCAGCGGCCAGGTCGGGAAAGCGCGACCGGCATCAATGCCGGCAACCAGCGCGCCGAGCAGGATTTGCAGAAAGGCGAAATGCATCAGCCCGGTGGACATCGAGAAGAGTTTCGCCTCCCTCCCCCGCCTTGCGGTCATCAGCGCGGAATCGCTCCTCGACAGCAAAAGCACATACCAGCCGATAAAGCCGAGGATGATGAAGGCCAGCCCCAGATGCACCGCAAGCCGGTAAGAGGCCACGCGCACCATGCTGCCCGAGAGGCCCGAGGCAACCATCCACCAGCCGATGGCGCCCTGCAGCCCGCCAAGCGCGCCGATCAGCAACAGCCGCTTATGCCAGCGTGGCGGGATGGACTTCGTGGCCCAGAAAGCGAGGAAACCCACCGCCCAGATCAGCCCGACCAGCCGGCCAAGCTGGCGATGCGCCCATTCCCACCAATAGATCGCCTTGAATTCCTCAAGCGTCATGCCGGCATTCGCCAGCTCATATTGCGGCGTCTGGCGGTATTTCCCGAATTCGGCCGTCCAGGCGCTGGCATCCATCGGCGGGATTGCCCCGGTGACCGGACGCCATTCGGTGATCGAAAGGCCCGAGCCGGTAAGCCTTGTCAGCCCGCCAACGATGATCATCGCCACGACCAGCAGGAACAAAACGATCAGCCAGAGCCGGATCGCGCCGCGCGCGCCCTTATGGCCCTGGTCGATCATGCCCCCCGCCGGGGCGGTTTTGCCCCCTTGTTTCGCGCTTTGCGATGCTTCGCCGACTTCTTCGAAAATGCTGCGTTTTCTGGCCATGGTGCCTTCCTTCGTGACGGGCGCGAGATTAGGGCGCGCGCCTCGCGGCTTCAAGGTGGCAAAGGGGGCGTCTGCCCGCTTGCCACCGGCGGCTGTGGCGACTATCAGGCGGCCAGAGCGCGGGGGCCAGGGGCGTCACCCTGCCCCGCGGCGACACCACTTCTGACAGACGGGGCGCGCGCGAAAGACATGAATATTCTGATCCTTGGCGGCGGCGGGCGCGAACATGCGCTGGCCTGGGCGGTGAAACAGAACCCGAAATGCGACCGGCTGATCGTGGCGCCCGGCAATGCCGGTATCGCGCAGATCGCGGAATGCGCCAGCTTTGACATTCTCGACCAGGCGCGCGTGGTCGCCTTTTGCGAGGAAAACGCGATTGATTTCGTGATCGTTGGGCCAGAGGCGCCGCTCGCGACCGGAGTGGCCGACGCGACCCGCGCCGCCGGCATCCTGACCTTTGGCCCGGGGCGCGAGGCCGCGCAGCTTGAGGCGTCAAAACGGTTCACCAAAGAGGTCTGCGATGCCTGCGGCGCGCCGACCGCCGCCTGGGCACGCTTTACCGGGGCTGCGCCTGCTAAGGACTATATCCGCGCGCAAGGGGCGCCGATCGTCGTCAAGGCCGACGGGCTTGCCGCCGGCAAGGGCGTGATCGTCGCCATGACCGAGGCCGAAGCGCTTGATGCCATCGACGATATGTTCGGCGGTGAATTCGGCGCGGCCGGGGCCGAGGTGGTGATCGAGGAATTCATGCAGGGCGAAGAGGCGAGCTTCTTCATCCTGACCGATGGCATCAATGCGCTCCCCTTCGGCACCGCCCAGGACCATAAGCGGGTCGGAGATGGCGATACCGGCCCGAATACCGGCGGCATGGGCGCCTATTCCCCGGCGCCGGTGCTGACAGAGGCGCTCCAGGCCCAGGCGATGGAGCGGATCGTGCTGCCCACCATCCGCGAGATGGCGCGTCGTGGCACCCCCTATCAGGGCGTACTTTATGCCGGGCTGATGATTGATGACGGCCCGGATGGAGAAAGACGCGCGCGGCTGGTGGAATATAACTGTCGCTTTGGCGATCCTGAATGTCAGGTGCTGATGATGCGGCTGGGCGCGCAGGTGCTGGACCATCTGATCGCAACGGCGGATCAGCGGCTGGCCCAGGCCAAAGTGAACTGGGCCGATGACCATGCGCTGACTGTGGTGATGGCGGCCGCCGGCTATCCGGGCGCCTATGTCAAAGGCAGCCGGATAGCCGGGCTTGATCGCCTGCCCGAGGATAGCGGCCATATGGTCTTTCATGCCGGCACCGTGGCGCGCGAGGGCGAAATTCTCGCCAATGGCGGCCGGGTGCTGAATGTCACCGCCCGGGCCGGAGCGCTTGGCGCGGCGCGCGATGCGGCCTATGCGATGGTCGATGGCATCGACTGGCCGGAAGGGTTCTGCCGACGCGATATCGGCTGGCGGGCGCTTTGATCTTCTGAGCGCCGCGCTTCCTGCGGGCGGCGGATGCCTCCGGCGGGAGTATTTTTCTCAAGAGGAAGATGCGGTCGGTTCAGGCGGGCAGCCTGTCATATTCCTGACCGCATTGGCATGTCAGGCAGGGCGCGCCGCATTGCGGCCATACTGCCGCTAAGGGAAGAGGACAGGCGCTGGTGTACAGGCTTGAGGAAGAGACCGAGGCGGATTGGTGGGAGGTCGAGGCGCTTTACGATCTCTGCTTCGCACCGGGGCGGACGGCTTTGTCCTCGTACCGGCTGCGGGACGGGGTGCCGACCATCGCGCCATTATGCCTTTGTCTGCGCGATGGTGATGGGATCCTGGCCGGCGCCATCCGCTACTGGCCGGCCAAAATCGGCACCGTCGATATCCTGCTGCTGGGCCCGGTCGCGGTACACCCGACCCGCCAGGGCGAGGGGCTGGGGGGGCTTTTGATCTCGGAAAGCCTGGGCGAGGCACGTCGTCTCGGCTGGGAGCGGGTTTTGCTGGTGGGCGACACCCCCTATTACCGCCGTTTCGGCTTTGCAAAGCTGGAGCATGTGGTGATGCCGCCGCCGACCAACCCCGACCGCGTGCTGGGGCTGGAGCTGAAAACCGGCGCCTGGGCGGGGATTGCCGGACCGGTCACCCGCGCCACCTGAGGCCACGCGGTCGGGCGAAAGCGCAGGCCGGGATCTTGCGCGCCGCCGCCCCCTTCCCATATGCACAATATGAGCCATGAAACCATGACCCTGCCGCATCTTCTCCTGCCCGCCGGTTGCGGTGCCGATGTCGATGCCCTCGCACTGCGCTGGAAAAAGGCCAATGGCCCGCTGATGGGTTTGCTCACACGGTTTGGCGGCCGGCTGGAAGAGCAGATGGCGTTCCTGCCCGCAGGCTTTCGCGACCGGGCCGAGCGGGTGACATCCGCCGCGCTGGAAAATGCCTGGGCGGTGGCGCGTCAGGGGGGCAAGCTGCCCGGCAGCGGCGACCGTGGCACCCTCGCAGTTGCCATTGGTGCGGGCTTTGCCGGCGGTGCGGGCGGCATCATGGGGGCGATTGCCGAACTCCCGTTCACAATCACGGTTTTGCTGCATGCGATCCGGCGCGAGGCCGAAAAGCAGGGCTATGATCCCGACGATCCCTGGATCATGGCCGAGGCTTTGCGCACCTTCGGCTCGGGCAGTCCGGTGGCGGCGGATGACGGGATCAACACCGCGTTCTATTCGGCGCGCGCGGCGCTGACCGGGCCGGCGATCAACCAGCTGATCACCACCATCGCGCCAAAGCTCGCAACGACGCTCGGCCAGAAACTGGCCGCCCAGGCGGTGCCGGTGATGGGGGCCGTTTCGGGCGCCGCGATCAATGCCGCCTTCCTGCGCTATTACCGCGAGATGGCAGCAATCCGCTTCCGGCTCTTGCGGCTTGGAGAAGTGCACGGCGCCGGGCCGGTGCTGGAGCATTTCGCAACCGCAACCGCCCAGCCCCGCATCACCAAAGCCTGATTACCGCAGCGCGGCCAGCAGCGCCGATGAGGGCTCTCCGGTCACCGCCATGCCGTTCTGCGCCTGATAAGCCGAGATCGCCTCGCGCGATTTCGGGCCGATCACCCCATCGGTACCGCCGGTGTCAAAGCCGCGCGCGGTCAGGCGCTGTTGCAGCTGCTGGCGGTCGGCCTTGGTCAACCCGGTGCGGTCGGGGCCGAAATCGGCGCGCACCGGGCCGCCGCCTTTGATCCGGTCCGCCAGATGGCCAACGCCGATCGCATAATTCTCGGCATTGTTGTAGCGCAGGATCACGTTGAAATTCTGCGTCAGCAGGAAGGCCGGCGTCCCCGCGCCGCCCGGCTGGATGATCGAGCCACCGGAAAGCCCGCCGCCCGCCGCCCGCGAGACGCCAAGCGCCTCCCATTCCGCCGCCGATTTGCCTTTGCCGCGTCCCAGCAGACCGGCATTGAACCCAGAAGGCAGCGAGACCTCCATCCCCCAGGGCAACCCGCGCTGCCAGCCGGTGCGCGCGACGTAATTCGCCGTCGAGGCCAGCGCGTCGGTCGGATCATCCGACCAGATATCGCGCCGCCCGTCACCGGTGAAATCCACCGCATATTGCAGGTAAGAGGTCGGGATGAACTGGGTATGCCCCATCGCCCCCGCCCAGCTGCCGACCATCCGCTCCGGGGCCACATCGCCAGCCTGGAGGATCTTCAGCGCGCCGTCCAGCTGGCTCTCAAAAAACGCCGCACGCCGCCCCTCATAGGCAAGTGTCGACAGCGCCGAGACCACCGGCACATTGCCGCGCCTTGTGCCGAAAAAGCTCTCAAGCCCCCAGAAGGCGGCAACGACATTGCCCTCGACGCCGTAGCGTTGCTCAATCGCAGCCAGGGTCGAGCCATAGCGCGCATACATCTCACGCCCCAGCGAGACCCGCTCATCCGAGGCGGCAATCGACAGATAGTCTTCCAGCGAGCGCTTGAATTCGGTCTGGTTGCGGTCTTTCTCGATCACATCGGGCAGGAAACCGGCATAGCGGAAGGCGGAATCGAGCGTGCCCTGGGAAATCCCGCGTGAGGATGCACGGCTGCGGTAACTGGCGATCCAGCTGTCCCAGCCAGAATTCGGCACCGGGCGCAGCGCCGGGGTCTCGCGGCTGCCGGGTGCCGCACTGCCCATACGCGAACCTGCGCCGCCAACGCAGCCCGAAAGCAAGGCTGTGCCGGCGGTAAGGGTGAAAAATCTGCGGGTAATCATAACGCCTGCCTGCCTTTGTTCTCGATTTGGCAGAAGTTTACCTGATCCGAAGCGCCAGTCAAAGCCCGCGCCCGTCATCCCCCCCGGCACCCGGCAGCGCTTTGCCAAAACCCGGTTGCGCCTCTCAGTCGCGGGGCTCCTCGTCCATCTCGCCCCTTGCCTTGCGAAACAGGATCTGGCGCAGCATCCCATGCAGCGTCTGGACCTCTGCCCGCGTCAGTCCCAGCCGGCCCCACATATTGCGCAGGTTCAGCCGCATCCCCTCGGCCTTGGTTTCAGGGAAAAAGAACCCCGCCTCGTCCAGCCGCATCTCATAGTGATCGCCCAGCCGCGCCACCTCTTCGCGGCTGGCCATTTCGGTGCGTGCAAGCCCCATGACCGATTCCGGCACCGCCGAGCCCTGGCGCCCCCATTCATAGGCCAAAAGCAGCACCGACTGGCCCAGATTCAGCGAAAAGAACTCTGGATTGACCGGCACAGTGACAATCGCATTGGCATGGATGATATCGGCATTTTCCAGCCCAGCCCGCTCTGGCCCAAAAAGAATGCCGACCTTCTTTCCCGAAGCGCCCATCTCGCGCGCCATCGCCATCGCGCGCTCGGGCGTCACCACCTCTTTCACCAGCTCCCGCGAGCGCGCCGTGGTGGCGAAGACGAAATCGCAATCGGCAACGGCGCGCGCCACGTCCGGAAAGATCCCGGCATGATCCAGCACCCGCCCGGCCCCGCTGGCCATCGCATTGGCCTTCGGGTTCGGCCAGCCGTCGCGCGGATCAACGATCCGCATCCGGTCCAGCGAGAAATTCAGCATGGCCCGCGCCGCCGCGCCGATATTCTCGCCCATTTGCGGCCGCACCAGCACGATCACCGGGTCAATCATCTCTGCCATCGCCGCCCCCATCAGAAAAACCGCCCGCCAGATAGCCGCTCCGCCGCCGGCAAACAAGCAAAGCCCCTTTCATCTGTCCAGAAATATCCCGGGGGAGTCTGCGCAAGGCGCAGACGGGGGCAGCGCCCCCTCCGCCCATAGCCAAAGCCGACAAACGCTGCTAAAGCGCCCCGATACAGTTACGGAGCCGCGACATGGCCGCAGATGACCGCCCGCAGATCAACCTCATCACCCCGCCAAGCTTCCAGACCGATCTCTTCCCCGATCAGCTGGCGCGGATCCTCGATGCGGTGGAAATCGCCTGTCTGCGCGTTTCACTGGCCACAAAAAACACCGATGATCAGGGGCTTGCCGCCGATATCTGCCGCGATATCGCCCATCAGCGCGATGTGGCGGTGGTGATCGACAACCATCTTCTGCTGGTCGAGCGCCACGGGCTGGACGGGGTGCATCTGACCGATGGCGCGCGCTCGGTCAGGAAGGCGCGCAAAGATCTCGGCCAGGACGCGATCATCGGCGCCCATTGCGGCACCACCCGCCATGAGGGGCTGAATGCAGGCGAGGCCGGCGCCGATTATGTCGCATTCGGCCCGGTGGGCGAAACCGGGCTCGGTGATGGCAGCCGCGTGGACTGGGATCTCTTTCAGTGGTGGTCCGAAGTGATCGAGGTGCCGGTCGTCGCCGAAGGCGGGCTGACCGCCGAACTGGTGGCGAAATTCGGCCCGGTCACCGATCACTTCGCCATTGGCGAGGAAATCTGGCGCACCGAGGCCCCTCTCGCCGCGCTGCAGACGCTGATCGCCCCCCTGGGCTGAAGCTGACAGGTCTGACGGCTTACAGGTCTGAGACGCTATGAGGTCTGAGCCGTGCCTCAGACCTTTTCGAACCTGATGCCGCGCCGCAAAAATTGCGTCGCATGGGCCGAGACCGAGGCCGGATCGCCGGTGGTCAGAAATTTCGACTCTGTACCCGAACCCAGCATTTCCGGCCGCCGCTCCAGATAGTCGGCCAGGCTCTCGGCCACCAGCTTCGCCTGGCTATAGACCTTGACGCCCTCGCCCAGAGCCTCCTGGAAAGTCTTTTCCATCAATGGGTAATGGGTGCAGCCAAGGATCGCAGCCTCGGGCTGCGGCATCCGCCGCTTCAATGCCTCGACATGGCTGCGCACCAGCGCCTCGGCGAGGATCTCATCGCCTTGCTCGATTGCATCGACCACGCCGCCGCAGGGCTGCGCCTCGACATCGACCCCGATCGCCCGGAACGCCAGTTCCCGCTGGAAGGCGCGCGACGACACCGTCGCCGGCGTCGCAAACAGCGCCACATGTTTCACCGCCACCTCGCGCGGCGGCGAGTTGTCGCCCCATTGCCGTTCGGTCAGTGCCTCGATCAGCGGCACGAACACACCCAGCACCCGCTTATCCGCCGGCAGCCAGCTTTCCTGCATCCGCCGCAAAGCCGCAGCCGAGGCGGTGTTGCAGGCAAGGATCACCAGATCGCAGCCCTCGGCCCAGAGCCGTTCGACCGCCGCACAGGTCAGGTTGAAAATATCATCGGCGGTCCGCACCCCGTAAGGCGCATGGGCATTGTCGCCGTAATAGACGAAGAGCACATCCGGCAGCCTGCGCGAGACCGCGTCCAGAACCGTCAACCCGCCAAGCCCCGAATCAAAAACGCCAACCGCCATCTGCCTGCCCTCTCGCCCGAAGGAAATTCTGACGGGTTTCACCGTCTTATGCTGCAATCATAGGCGCAAGGGAAACCCCGTGAAAGGCCCTGCCGTGGGGGCATCCGTGACTTTCCTGCCAAATCCCCGCCGCCACAGCAAAATTGCGTGATCAGGTTTTCCTCCGACGCATGGCTTGTGCTACTGTCCCGCCCGAATGGACGAGGCATGGAAATGGACTGGGACAAGCTGAGGATTTTTCATGCGGTGGCCGATAAAGGCAGCCTTACCCATGCGGGCGAGGTGCTGCATCTGTCGCAATCCGCCGTCAGCCGTCAGATCCGCGCGCTGGAGGAAAGCCTTGATGTGACGCTGTTCCACCGCCATGCGCGCGGACTGATCCTGACCGAACAGGGGGAGCTTCTGTTCGAGGCGACCCAGGCCATGGCCAAGCGGCTTGACGCCGCCGCCGCCCGCATCCGCGACAGCGAGGATGAGGTGTTCGGCGAGTTGCGGGTCACCACCACCATGGGCTTTGGCACGCTCTGGCTGGCGCCACGACTCGCGCGGCTTTACGACAAATACCCGGCGCTCAAGATCGACCTCATGCTGGAAGAGCGCGTGCTCGACCTGCCGATGCGCGAGGCCGATGTGGCGATCCGCATGAAAGAACCCTCCCAGGCCGATCTGATCCGCCGCCGCCTGATGAATATCCGCATGCGTCTTTACGCGACGCCGGATTACCTGGCGAAGAACGGCACCCCGAAGACCATGGCCGATCTCAGCCAGCACCGGCTGATCTGCCAGCATCCGGGCACGCCCCAGGTGGCCGCCGGCGCGCGCCTGGTGCAGGAGATCATGGCGCATGAGATCCCCTCGACCCTGCATGTGAACAATTATTTCGGCGTGCAGCAGGGCGTGATCAACCATCTCGGTATCGGCGTGCTGCCGGATTACACCACCGAGGAAAACCCGCATCTGGTGCGGGTGCTGGAAGACATCGAATCGGGCGAAGTGCCGGTCTTCCTCGCCTATCCCGAAGAGCTGCGGCACTCAAAACGCGTCGCCGCCTTCCGCGATTTCGTGACCGAGGAAATCTCGACCTTCCGGCGCAGTCACGGCGGCTGAGATGTGGGGGCGCCGGCGTCGCGGTTCTGGCGCGCTTGTATGGGCAGGAATGCTGACGCTTTGCAGTCTGCTCGCCGCTCCGGTCCGGGCCGAAGCCGTGATCACCGGCGCCCATTACGACCTTAGCTCCCTCTATAGTGGCTTTGAGGATCTGCTCGCACCGCCGGTCACAGCGGCCGACATGTGCCGCAATGGAATCCTGCGTCTCGTCATCGGACTGTGGGGGAACCCGCTACAAATGACGGTCGACGAGGCTCTGTCGCCCTTTGGCAGAACGATTCCGCAGGAACGAGGCGAATGGCGCGGCCTCGTGCTGGCCGGCTGCAATACAGACTTCCTGCGCCATATCGATCAGTGCGCCGCCCGCATTTATGGTGGGGTGTCGCCCGCAGACCAGTTATATTCCCGGCGCTACCGGGGAAAAGAAGCCTTCGCCGCCCAACTCAGCCGATGCCTGGCCGAAGCCAAAGCGGCGGGCGTCGCGCCCCTTGGGCCGCCGCCCTGATCCGGCAAAAGCGCCTGTTGAAACTGCATTGCAGCGTTATCGCAAACATGGCCGGCGCAAAGCCATGCACATAGCGCATGGCGGCATTGACCGACCTGCGACATTGCTGCACTTGCATAATTCGCAAACAGCCCATAAATCGGGCTATGAGATGCTGATCGGGGCAACCTGATCGCTCTCATACCTCCCTGTTGGACTTGGGCCGAGCTTTGCTCGGCCTTTTTTTTGTTCTGTGCTAACCGCCCGCCACTTTCGGCGTGAGGGATTCGCCCGCCGCTGCCGGTGGGCATCGCCGCTTTATCCTGCCGCCACGCGGGCAGAGCCCTTCCCCATTCGCACCGCATGCAATATGACGCGCGCAGATTTCCCGCATTGCCGCAGACCTGGCGCCGCCCAGAGCTGCCGACCCGGAGGCCAGACATGACCGTTGCCGCACGCGAACCCGCCATCACCCCGGAGCTCATCGCCTCGCACGGGATCAAACCCGACGAATATGCGCGCCTGCTGGAGATCCTCGGCCGCGAGCCCTCCTTCACCGAACTCGGCATCTTTTCGGCGATGTGGAACGAGCATTGCTCTTATAAGTCGTCCAAGGTCTGGCTGCGCACCCTGCCGACGACCGGCCCGCAGGTGATCTGCGGCCCGGGCGAGAATGCGGGTGTGGTCGATATCGGCGATGGCCAGGCGGTCATCTTCAAGATGGAAAGCCATAACCACCCCTCTTATATCGAGCCGCATCAGGGTGCCGCGACCGGCGTGGGGGGCATTCTGCGCGACGTCTTCACCATGGGCGCGCGCCCGATTGCGGCGATGAATGCACTCTCCTTCGGTCTGCCGTCGCATCCCAAGACCGCACATCTGGTGAAGGGCGTGGTTGAGGGCGTCGGCTCCTACGGCAATGCGTTCGGCGTGCCGACGGTGGGCGGCGAAGTGCGCTTCCACAAATCCTATAACGGCAACTGCCTTGTGAACGCTTTCGCGGCGGGCCTCGCCGACACCGACAAGATCTTTTACTCGGCCGCCTCGGGCGTGGGCATGCCGGTGGTGTACCTCGGCGCAAAGACCGGCCGTGACGGCGTTGGCGGCGCGACCATGGCGTCCGCGGAATTCGACGACACCATCGAGGAAAAACGCCCCACCGTCCAGGTCGGCGACCCCTTCACCGAGAAACGCCTGCTGGAGGCCTGCCTGGAACTCATGCAGACCGGCGCGGTGATCTCGATCCAGGATATGGGCGCGGCGGGTCTGACCTGCTCGGCGGTCGAAATGGGCGACAAAGGTGGTCTGGGCATCAAGCTGCAGCTTGACCAGGTGCCGCAGCGCGAAACCAATATGACCGCCTATGAGATGATGCTGAGCGAGTCTCAGGAACGCATGCTCATGGTCCTCAATCCCGAGCTGGAAGATGTGGCGCGGGCGATCTTTGTGAAATGGGACCTCGATTTCGCCATCGTCGGCGAGACCATCCCGGAAGACCGTTTTCTCATTCTGCACGGCAATGAGGTGAAGGCGGATATCCAGCTCTCGAAACTCTCGTCGAGCGCGCCGGAATATAACCGCCCCTGGGTCGAGACGCCGAAGGCGGAACCCCTGCACAACGTGCCGCAGATCGGCGCGATCCAGGGTTTGAAAGTGCTGATCTCCTCGCCCTCATACGCCCATAAGGGCTGGGTCTATGAGCAATATGACAGCCAGGTCGGCGCCGATACCGTGGTGACCCCGGGCTTGCCTGCGGGCGTCGTGCGCGTCCATGGCAGCGACAAGGCGCTGGCTTTCACTTCGGATGTGACGCCGCGCTACGTCAAGGCCAACCCTTTCGAGGGCGGAAAACAGGCGGTGGCCGAGGCTTACCGAAACCTCACCGCCATGGGCGCCCTGCCGCTGGCGACCACCGACAATATGAACTTCGGCAACCCTGAAAAGCCTGAAATCATGGGGCAATTCGTCGGCGCGATCAAAGGCATCGGCGAGGCGGTTTCGGCGCTGGATATGCCGATCGTCTCGGGGAACGTGTCGCTCTACAACGAGACCGATGGCACCGGCATTCTGCCGACCCCCACCATCGGCGCCGTGGGGATCCTTGCCTCGCTGGATGATCTGATCAATGGCACACCCGAGGCCGGCGATGTCGCGCTGCTGGTCGGCGAGAGCTTTGGCCATCTCGGCCAGTCGGCGCTGCTGGCCGAAGCCTTTGGCGACGAGCGCGGCGACGCGCCGCCGGTCGATCTGGTCGCTGAAAAGAAAAACGGCGATTTCGTGCGCGCGCAGCGCCGCAATATCGTTGCGGCATCGGATCTCAGCGATGGCGGCCTCGCGCTGGCGGCCTTTGAGATGGCAGAGGGCGCCGGCACCGGCATCACCCTGATCCCGTCCGAAACCGGCGCGCTGTTTGGCGAAGACCAGGCGCGCTATCTGCTCGCGGTGCGCGAAAGCGCGGCGGCCGAGATCGAGGCAAACGCGATCACCGCCGGCGTCGCTGTCACCCGCATCGGCACATTTGGCGGCGACAAGGTGAGTTTTGGCCAGGACAGCGCTTCGCTCACTGATCTTTCGGTGCTTTACCGCAGCGCCTTCGCCACTGCCGTGGGCCTTTGATCCGGCGCGCGACAGTTGATGACCTTGCCCGGGTGGACCTGCTGATCAAGGCCCATCCGAGCGCGTTGATGGACAAAGGCGCCGGTCAGCTGCGCGAAATGCTGGAGGCGGATGATTGTGTGATCCTGATCCGCGAGGATCAGGGTTTTGCCGGTTTCACCACGCTGCATATGCTTTACGACGAGGTCTGGTATCTCGACAATCTCGCGGTGACGCGCCCCGGCCAGGGGCAAAAGCTGATCCGCGAGATGCTGGCGGTGGTCTTTGATGAGCTGGGCGCCCATCGGCTGATGTGCGACGTGGTTTTCGACAATGAGGCCGGAATGAAGGCGATGACCCGCGCTGGCTTCACCTTCGAGGGCAATATGCGGCAATGCTGGAAACGGGGCGGCATCTGGGTTGATTGCCATGCTTTCGCGATGCTGGCGCCGGAATGGCAAAGCCTGAGGGGCTGATATGGATCTGAGACCTGCCGTTGCAGCCGATTTCCCCTTCATCCGCGCGCTGGCGCAGCGCCCGGAAAACCGCGCCTTCATCACCGATGAGGATGACGCAGCCCTTGCGGCCTATCTTGCCTCGCCCGAATCCCGGTTGCTGATCGCGCAAGAGAATGGCGTCGCCATCGGCTACGCGCTGTTTTGCGAGATCGGCGATCCCTCGCGCCGGGTGGAACTGCGCCGCCTCGCGCTTGCGCTGACCGGCGGCGGCAGAGGCCGCGCCTTTGTCGGCCAGCTGATCCGCTACGGCTTCCAGGCGCTGGAGGCGCAACGGCTCTGGCTGGATGCCTCGGGCGAGAACCCGCGCGCCATGGCACTTTACGAAAAGCTTGGCTTCCGGCGTGAGGGCGTGCAGCGCGGCCACTGGTTCCGCCCCGATACCGGACACCCGGGAATTGGGCACCCGGGAACTGGCCGCAATGTCGATCTGCATCTTTTCGGCCTGATGCGGGACGAATGGCAGGATCAGGGCTGAGCCATCTCCCTTGCAGCCCCTGCGGCCAGAGCTTACATCTTTCAGGGAATGAGCAAGGAGCAGCCCGATGCCAATGGAAGGCAAGGATATTGAAGCCCTGATCCGGGAGACCTTCCCCGAGGCTAAAATCACCATCACCGACCTCGCCGGTGACGGCAATCACTGGGCGGCCGAAGTGATCGACGAAAGCTTTCGCGACATGAACCGGGTGCAGCAGCAGCGCGCGGTCTATGCCAGCCTCAAGGGCAAGATGGACGGGGCGCATGGCGAATTGCACGCGCTGGCGCTGACCACCAAGGCGCCGGAATAAGCGGGTGGAAGCCTGGCCCATCCTCTTTGGCCTCGTGGCGCTGATCGGCTTTATGGCCTCGCTGAACCATCGGCTGGCGGCACGGCGGATGGGGCGCGACGAACTCCTTTCGGGGCGTTACGGCATCCGGCGCGAGCCGGGGATGGAGGCGAGCGATCTTGACGGCTTCATTCTGGCAATGAGCCGGAATGCCCCGAGAGGCGAAGTGCCACAGGAATTGCAGGGGCCGGGGTGCGGGATTTTCGCCTCCGTACTGGCTCCGAAAGATGATGAGACCTATGCCAGGCGCTATCACGACGCCTTTGGCCCCAAGCAAGGAAACGAAAGATGAGCGCGCAGGATCAGATCCGCGAAACCGTTGAGAAAAACGATGTGGTGCTGTTTATGAAAGGCACCAAGACCATGCCGCAATGCGGGTTCTCCAGCCGCGTGGCCGGGGTGCTGAATTACATGGGCGTCGATTATACCGATGTGAACGTGCTGGCCGATGCGGAAACCCGTCAGGGGATCAAGGACTTCTCTGACTGGCCGACCATCCCGCAGCTTTACGTCAAAGGCGAATTCGTCGGCGGTTGCGATATCGTGACCGAGATGACGCTGTCGGGCGAGCTGGATGCTTTGTTCGAGAAAGTGGGCGTCAGCTATAACAAGGAAGCCGCCGACAAGATCCGCGAAGCCAATGTCTGAAGGCGACCGGCCACCACAGGCGCCGGTTCCTTCCTAAGGAACCGGGACGAAATCTTCAAAGATTTCGGCTTTTTGCAAACGCCCGGGCAAGGCTCCGGGCGTTTTTCTTATTGCCGGGCGCAGCCATCGAGGATGACCTTTTCCTCGCCGCCTTCCGACCACATCAGGAAGGCTGTCTCGCCCTTGGTCCACCAGATGTAATGCGCCCCGTCGGACGGCCAGCCATAGCGGGCGCCCGAAGCCGATTGTTCGATTTCCAGTGTGATCTGAGTGCCTTCGACATTCAGCACCGCGAGCGACAAATCCGCTGCGTTGATATAAGTCACCGGCACTTCCACCCCGCGCTCACAGAGATAGCGCGTTGTCTGATAGTTGCTGTCCTGTGACAGAGCCGCACCTGCGGACAGGCCAAAGGCCAGCATTGCCGCCACTGTTGATCGGATGGTCATTTCTCCGTCTCCACAGGATCGCCATCCCCCTTTTGCGGCGGATCGCCTGGCGTGACCTCCCCGGGATCCGCATCAGGTTGGGTTACCGGATCCGCTTCGGCGTCCCCGTCACGACCATCCCCGAACCCGAAAGCCGGCCCGACCGCTGCCTTCCCCATGCCAGGGCCAGTTTCCCCGACCGCCTTCGCCTCTGCAAGGCCCGCACCGGCATCGCGCTGCATCGCAGCCACCTTCTCGTCGATCCGTTCCGCCATCGCCTCGATCCGTGCGGCGAGTTCCGCGAATGTCTGCGGCACCTGCGGCGGGATCACGGGGACCTCGATCCGCTTCGCCTCCGGTTCGGGCCGGTCCTCCAGCTCAGAGAGCCTGGCCCGCAAAGCGCGCATCTCGTCTTCCTGCGCCGCCGTCCGGTCGGCCAGCATCAGCCCCGCCATCAGCAGCATCTTGGCCTCTGGCAGCCGCCCCATCGTGGCGATCAGCGGCTGCGCCTCGACATCCAGCTGCGCCGCCGCCGAGCGCAGGAAATGCTCTTCTCCCGGCTGGCAGGAGACGAGGAAGTTCCGCCCCCCGATCATCACCTCGATATCAGGCATGTTCCGCCTCCCCGATCTGGGCCGACAGCGCGGCGGAAATCTCGTCAAGCTCGGCCATCTCGGCCAGCCGGCTGGCCCGCAAAGCGTCAAGCTCGGCCAGCATGGCGCGGTTGACCGCCGCCGCATCCACCAGCCCGGCGGCTGAAGCCTCGGTCAGGCGGCGCAATTCCTCGCGCAAGGTGGCGGCGCTGCGCTGCATCCGCGCCAGTTCCAGCCCCTGGACATCCAGCTGGGCCGAAAGCGCCGCGATCTGCGTCTCATAATCCGAGCGCAACTCGGCCTCGCGCTCGCGCGCCTCGGCGAGACGTTCGCGCATCCGGACGAGAGTGGGTTCCTCGCGTGCCCCCTGGGCCTCAAGCCCGGCTTTGGCCTCGGCCTTTGCCGCCCGGATCTCATCTGCGGCCTGGCGCCCGGCCCGCTCTGCCGCCTCAACGGCGCCGGCGGCCCGTGCCGCCTGGGCATCCCGCGCAGCCTCGGCCTGGCGGCGCCCCTCTTCCGCCGCAGCGGTCAGGCGCCCGGCTTCGGCCAACCGGGCAGCGCCCTCGGCCTGCGCCGCGTCAATCGTGACTATCCCGGCTTCGATCCGCCGCAGCGCCGAAGAAATGCGGCGCTCGAACTCGACAATTTCCTGCATACCCGCCCTCACCGGCTTTTGGTCTTGTAACAAGGATACAATGCACGAATCGCAGACGGAACCCCCCGACCACAGAATTGCGCGTTTTGGGCAGCCAGATGCCGGGCTTATTTCCCCTTTCGCGCCATGGGCTTGCCCATAGCGCTGCCTCGCCGCTTGATCTTGAGCCTGGGCAGCATTATGCCCCTTCCTGTTTCCGCTATCATTGCAGAGGATCTGCCCCGTGGATATTGCGACCCTTCGCGCCCGCCACCCTGATCACTGGATGCGCGCCGCCGCCATCCGCACGCTGACGCTCGACGCGGTTGCGGCCGCGAATTCGGGCCATTCGGGGATGCCGATGGGCATGGCCGATGTCGCCACCGTGCTCTTCTCGAAGCATCTGAAATTCGACCCGAAAGCGCCCCGCTGGGCAGACCGTGACCGGTTCATCCTCTCGGCCGGCCACGGCTCGATGCTGATCTATTCGCTGCTCTACCTCACCGGCTACGGCGATGTGACGCTGGATCAGATCAAAAACTTCCGCCAATGGGGCGCCATCACCGCCGGCCACCCGGAATATGGCCATGTCTCGGGCGTTGAGACCACCACCGGCCCGCTGGGTCAGGGCATCGCCAATTCGGTCGGCTTTGCCATGGCCGAAGAGCATCTGCGTGCCAAATATGGCGCCAGGATCCAGGACCATTACACCTATGTCATCGCCGGCGACGGCTGCCTGATGGAAGGTGTTTCCCAGGAAGCCATCGGCATCGCGGGCCGCCAGAAGCTCTCGCGCCTGATCGTTCTGTGGGACAACAACGACATCACCATCGACGGCAAGGTCTCGCTCTCGGATGTGACCGACCAGCGCGCGCGCTTCGCCGCTTCGGGCTGGGATGTGTTCCATTGCGACGGCCATGACCCGGAAGATATCGACCGCGCGATCACGGCGGCCAAGGCCAGCCCGCGCCCGGCGCTGATCGACTGCAAGACCCATATCGCGCTTGGCCATGCCGCCCAGGACACGTCGAAAGGCCATGGCGCGCTGACCGACAAGGCGCAGCTTGAGGCCGCGAAAGCCGGTTATGGCTGGACCGCCGGCCCGTTCGAGGTGCCCGCCGAAATCAAATCCTGGTGGGAATCGCTGGGTAAGCCCGGTGCAGCCGCCCGCGCCGAATGGGAAACCCGTCTCGCCGCGCTGCCGACCGGCAAACGCGCGGATTTCGAGCGCAGCTTCGCCCTCGACGTGCCGGCGAAACTCGCAGGCGCCATCCGTGCGCTGAAGAAAGAGGCCGCCGCCGACCAGCCGAAACTCGCGACCCGTTCGGCATCAGAAAAGGTGCTGAACGCCATCAACCCGATCCTGACCGAAACTTTCGGTGGCTCGGCAGACCTGACCGGTTCGAACAACACCAAAACCGCCGATCTGGGCGTGTTTGATGTCGAGAGCCGCAAGGGCCGGTACATGTATTGGGGCATCCGGGAACACGGCATGTCCTCGGCAATGAACGGCATGGCACTGCATGGCGGCGTAAGGCCCTATTCGGGCACCTTCATGGCCTTTACCGATTATGCCCGCCCTGCGATGCGGCTTTCGGCACTGATGGGCCTGCCTGTTGTCTATGTGATGACCCACGATTCCATCGGCCTGGGCGAAGATGGTCCGACCCACCAGCCGGTCGAGCATCTGGCGATCAGCCGCGCGACGCCGAACACCCTGGTGTTCCGCCCCGCCGATCTGACCGAGGTGGCTGAAGCCTGGGAGATCGCGTTCACCCAGAAAACCACGCCTTCGGTCATGGCGCTGTCGCGTCAGAACCTGGTCGCGGTGCGCAAGACCCATACGAACCAGAATATGACCGCCAAAGGCGGCTATATTCTGGCCGAAGCCGAGGGCAAGCGTCAGGCGATCCTGATGGCAACCGGCTCCGAGGTGGAAATCGCAATGAAAGCCCGCGATCTCTTGCAGGCCGAGGGCATCGGCACCCGCGTCGTCTCGCTGCCCTCGATGGAGCTGTTTGCCGCCCAGGACGAAGCCTGGCGCAAGAAGGTCCTGCCGGCCGGTCCGGTTCGCGTCGGCATCGAGGCAGGCGTGCGTCAGGGCTGGGATCGCTGGCTGATCGGCGAGCGCGGCCGCGACAGCAAAGCCGATTTCGTCGGCATGTCGTCTTTCGGCGCTTCGGCCCCCTATGACCGCCTTTACAAGGAATTCGGCATCACCGCCGAGGCCACCGTGGCGAAAGTCAAAGCGCTGCTCTGAGCGGCGATCCGCTGTGATCAAAGGCGGCCCCCGCGCGGGCCGCCTTTTTTTATCCCCCGGGCGCGCAGGTGAAAGAAAAGGCGGGGGAAATCCCCCGCCTTTTTCGCTGGCTGATCCGGGCCGGTCAGACCTCAGGGCACTTCAGGCCTCAGCCC
>NZ_QNHG01000001.1:725963-823912 GCF_003290025.1 Pseudogemmobacter bohemicus | reverse complement strand
AGGCTCAGATACTTCAGGCCTCAGACACTGAAGACCTCAGGGCACTGCGGCTTTCGATGGCGCTTTCTTTGCAGCCGGCTTTTTCGCGGCCGGCTTTTTGGCCGCCGCTTTTCTGACTGCCGGCCTGGCGGCGCCTTCAGCTGCCGCCTTCTTCGCCGGAGCTTTTTTCGCCTTTTTGGCCGGCGATTTCGCGGCTTTTTCAGCGACCAGTGCCAGCGCTTCCTCCAGCGTCACCGCCTCGGGGGCAATGTCTTTCGGCAGCGTCGCATTGACCTTTTCCCATTTGATATAAGGCCCATAGCGACCCGGCATCACCTGGATCTCGCCGCCTTCAGGATGCTGGCCCAGCGATTTCAGCGGCTGCGCCGCAGCGCCCCGCCCCCCGGGGCCACGCGCTTTTTTCTGCGCCAGCAACTCGACCGCCCGATTCATGCCGAGACTGAACACCTCTTCCGCGTCAGCCAGATTTGCATAGGTCTTGCCATGCTTAACATAGGGGCCAAAGCGACCGAGGCTGGTCTCGACCATCTCGCCATCCTCGGGATGCGGCCCGATCTGGCGCGGCAGCGACAGGAGTTGTAGCGCCCGCTCCAGCGTCAATGTATCCGGCGACCAGCCCTTGGGCAGGCTGGAGCGGTCGGGTTTGGGCTGCGCCTCGGTCGCCTCGCCGCGCTGCACATAGGGGCCAAAGCGGCCAGCGCGCAGGCTGATCTCATTCCCCTGATCATCCTGGCCCAGAATACGACCATCTGAGGCCACCGATTCCGCATCCCCCGCGATGGGGCGCGTGTAACGGCATTCCGGATAATTGCCGCAGCCGATAAACGCGCCGCCCGAGCGCGCGGTTTTCAGATGCAGACGGCCGGTGCCGCAGGTCGGACAGATCCGCGGATCACCGCCATCCGCACGCGGCGGATAGAGATGCGGCGCCAGAAAATCATCCAGCTTGTCAAGGACTTCACCGATCCTGAGATCTGCGGTCTCGGCCACCGCGGCCGAGAAATCGCGCCAGAATCGCGCCAGAACATCCTTGTAATCGCGCTCCCCCGCCGAAACATCATCCAGCTCGCCTTCCAGCGCGGCGGTGAAATCATATTCAACATAGCGGTGGAAGAAATTCGACAGAAACGCCGTGACCAGCCGCCCCTTATCCTCGGGGATCAGCCGGTTCTTATCCTTGCGGACATATTCGCGATCAACGATCGTCGTCAGGATCGAGGCATAGGTCGAGGGGCGCCCGATCCCGAGTTCCTCCATCCGTTTGACCAGCGTGGCCTCGGTATAGCGCGGCGGCGGCTGGGTGAAGCTTTGCGTCGCCAGAACCGCGCCGCCCTCGCCCAGAACCGCCGAGGCGATGCGGTCCTCATGCTCGCCCGCAGCCCGGGCGGCGGCTTTGGAAAACGCCTCTTTCAGCGCGCCGCTGGCCGGTTTGACCGCCTCGCCCTGCATGATCTGCGGCAGGCGGCCCTCATCCTCATCCTCATCATCGCGGCCCTGGTCATAGACGCGCAGGAAGCCGTCGAACAGCACGACCTGGCCATTGGCGCGCAGGCCCACCTGACCATCGGGCGAGGTGATATCGACCACCGTGCGCTCCATCCGCGCGGCTTCCATCTGGCTGGCAATCGTGCGTTTCCAGATCAGGTCATAAAGCCGGCGCTGATCCTCCTCGACCCGCAGCTTGCCAGGATCCACCGACATATCGGTCGGGCGGATGCATTCATGCGCCTCCTGGGCGTTTTTCGCCTTGTTCTTATACATGCGCGGGCTTTTCGGGACATAAGCATCCCCGAAGCGCCGGCCGATTTCGGCCCGCGTGGCCATCACCGCCTCGGGCGCCATGTCGATGCCGTCGGTCCGCATATAGGTGATATAGCCGGCTTCATAGAGCCGCTGCGCCGCATTCATGCATTGTTTTGCGCCCATACCGAATTTGCGGCTGGCCTCTTGCTGCAGCGTCGAGGTCATAAAGGGCGGCCAGGGGTTGCGGCTGGCGGGTTTGCTCTCAACACCCGCGACGGTGAACTGGCGCGAGGTGACCGCATGGACCGCCATTTCCGCCGCCGCCAGGGTCGGAATGTCGAATTTCTGCAATTTCGCACCGGCCAGGGCGACAAGGCTCGCCTCGAATTCCTGGCCCCGCGGTGTCGTCAGGATCACCTTGACCGACCAGTATTCGCGGGCCTTGAAAGCCTCGATCTCCATCTCGCGCTCGACGATCAGGCGCAGGCAGACTGATTGCACGCGGCCCGCAGATTTCGCACCGGGGAGTTTCCTCCACAAGACCGGCGAGAGTGTGAATCCCACCAGATAATCCAGCGCGCGCCGCGCCAGATAGGCATGGACCAGCGGCTCATCGACTTCGCGTGGCTCCTTCATCGCTTTCGTCACCGCGTCCTTGGTGATCGCGTTGAAGGTCACGCGGCTGACGGTCTTGCCCTTTTTCAGGGAAGACGCGAGTGCCTCTTTCAGATGCCAGGAAATCGCCTCGCCCTCGCGATCGGGGTCGGTGGCGAGAATCAGCGCATCATCGGTTTTCAACGCCTCGGCAATGGCGCGGACATGCTTTTTGCTCTCGGCCGCGACCTCCCATTTCATCGCGAAATCGTGTTCGGTATCCACCGAGCCATCCTTGGGCGGCAGATCGCGAACATGGCCGTAAGAGGCGAGAACGGTGTAATCCGGACCGAGATATTTGTTGATTGTCTTGGCCTTGGCAGGAGATTCTACAACGACGACAGGCATGAATCCCTTTCCGGAGCGTATCTTATACAGGCAATATGGGCGGACCCAGATGTGGTGCAACAGGGGGAATTGTCAACTGCGCTGCTCATAATCGGATAGTGGCGGGGCCGGTTCAGCGCCGGGACAGCAACCCTCCCGGCTGGCGCAGGATCCGCCCCTCCAGCTCCAGCGTCAGCAATTCCGGCACCAGGGCTGCGCTGGAAAGCGACAGATCGCGCATCAGCTGATCCTCGGCCAGCGGGCTGGGGCCGAGCCGGTCAAGGATCATTCCATGCAGCCTGACCGTATCGCCAGGCACCGTGTTGCGGGGAGGATTACCGGGCGGCATGGCATGCGGGCTTGCCCGTCCGGAAACAGCCCTTACTGCTGGCCTTGCCGGATCGGGAGGCTGCGGGGCCTGTGCCAGCGTGTCACGCTCAAGGCCAAGCGCCTCAAGCACATCACCGGCATCACGCAACAGCGTCGCGCTGTCGCGGATCAGATGGTTGCAGCCGGTCGAGCGCGCGTCAAACGGATGGCCCGGCACCGCCAATACCTCGCGCCCCAGATCCAGCGCCATCCGCGCGGTGATCAGCGAGCCGGAGCGCGCCGCCGCCTCGACCACCAGCACCGCCCGCGACAGCCCTGCCACGATGCGGTTTCGCTGCGGGAAATGCCTGGTCTGCGGCTGCATTCCCGGCATGTGTTCCGATATCCGCAGCCCCTGGCGGGCGATGTCAGCGGCCAGAACGGCATTTTCCTGGGGGTAGATCACATCGACGCCACCGGCCTGCACCGCCACGGTGCCGGTCTCCAGTGCCGCCTGATGCGCCTCGGCATCAATGCCCCGCGCCAGCCCCGAGACCACGCAAAAACCGGCCGCGCCCAGATCCCGGGCCAGCCGCCTTGCCATGCGCACCCCCAGCGAAGATGCATTGCGCGCGCCGATTATCGCCACCATCGGTTGCATCAGCAGCCGGGCATCGCCCTGCAACCACAGGACCGGAGGCGCATCTTCTGTCGCGCCGAGACGGTCGGGATAGCCCGGATCACCATGAAACAAGGGGGTCGCACCGATCCTGCGGCCAGCGGCCAGCTCGGCGCGGGCGACACCCTCGGGACAGGATTCATAATCGCCAACCCCGGCGCTGCGCGCGATCAGGGGCAATTCGGCCAGCGCCGCACGCGCCGAGCCATGTTCGGCAATCAGCCGGTGAAAGGTGACCGCGCCGACCCTGCGGGAACGAATGAGACGAAGAACATCCAGACGTTCCTCCTCCGTACGGGGTGGGGTGGGGTGTGTGGGGTTCGAAAGCTGACCGTCCGCCATGTCACCTCGCCTCATTCGCAGCTCCGACAATGGCGGCTCCTGGTTAACGAAAGCTGAAGATTCGCCCCCTCCAGAGCGATTTTCCGGCGATTTCAGGCAGAATTCCTAAATTGCTTTGCATCCCCCGTACGCCCCGCCGAACTGGCCCTACTGGCGCGAAGGAATGCGCCGATCTGGCCTCATGGCTTTGATTGATCCGCGCCCGCCGATCTGGTCGAATGCGCGCAAGAAAGCGGGGCTGCACCGCCGCCGCTGCCGTTGCCGCGCCCTGGTCCGGGGCCATGAGGAGCCTGCCATGAAAAACGCCGAAGTCGCCAAACGCCGCGAGGATGCCATCTCGAAAGGCGTCGGCATGTCGACCCAGATCTATGCCGACCGCGCCGAAAACGCCGAGGTCTGGGATATCGAGGGCAACCGCTATATCGACTTCGCCGCCGGCATCGCGGTCGTCAATACCGGCCACCGCCACCCGAAAGTGATCGAGGCGGTCAAGGCGCAGCTGGACCGTTTCACCCATACCTGTCACCAGGTGCTGCCCTATGAGAACTATATCCGCCTGGCCGAGCGCCTGAACGACAAGGTTCCGGGCAATTTCAAAAAGAAGACGATCTTCGTCACCACCGGCGCCGAAGCCGTTGAAAACGCCATCAAGATCGCCCGCCGCGCCACCGGCCGCAATGCGGTGATCGCCCTTGGCGGCGCCTTCCATGGCCGGACCTTCATGGGCATGACCCTGACCGGCAAGGTCGAGCCCTATAAGAAGGGCTTCGGCGCAATGATGCCCGACGTCTTCCACGTCCCCTGCCCGCAGGAAATCCACGGCATCACCACCAAAGACACGCTGGACGGCATCACCAAGCTCTTCAAAAACGATGTCGATCCCGAGCGCGTTGCCGCAATCATTTTCGAGCCGGTCCAGGGCGAAGGCGGCTTCTACCCGCTGCCGACCGATCTGATCAAAGCGCTGCGCGCGCTGTGCGACCAATATGGCATCGTGATGATCGCCGACGAAGTGCAGACCGGCATCGCCCGCACCGGCACCCTCTTTGCGATGGAAGCGCATGGCGTTTCGGCGGACCTCACCACCATGGCCAAGGGCCTTGGCGGCGGCTTTCCGATCTCGGCGGTCACCGGCCGCGCCGATCTGATGGATGCCAGCCAGCCCGGCGGTCTTGGCGGCACCTATGCCGGCAACCCGCTCTCGGTTGCGGCGGCCAATGCGGTGCTGGATGTGGTCGAGGAGGAGAACCTCAACGCCCGCGCCACGGAAATGGGCTCGCGTCTGAAGCAAAAGCTGGAAGAGATCCGCGCCACCACGCCCGAGATCATCGACATCCGTGGCCCCGGCTTTATGATCGCGGCGGAATTCGGCAAGCCCGGCACGACCGAGCCCGATGGCGAAATCGTGAAACGCATCATCGCCGAGGCGCTGAAGCGCGGCCTGATCCTGCTCTCCTGCGGCGTTTACGGCAATGTGGTGCGCTTCCTCGCGCCGCTGACCATTGCCGAGGCGCATTTCACCGAAGCGCTTGGAATTCTTGAGGCTTCGGTAGCAGCAGCCCGCCAGGCCTGAGCGCTGTCAGAAAGCGTGAATTGACGCCGGGCGCGGAGTCGGGGAACCTGACGGCATCGGGCTGCGTTAACCACGCAGCCCTGAAACACCGCTCTGCGGAGCAAACCATATGAGGTTGTTATGAAAGCGATCGTCCTTGCTCTCTCCCTCTCCGCGCTGGCGCTTTCCGCCTGTGTCGAGACCACGCCCACCCAGAACACCATTCTGGGCGGTGTTGCCGGCGCAGCAGCCGGCGCCGCACTGTCGTCGGGCGACGATATGGGCAAAGGGGCGCTGATCGGCGCGGCCGTTGGCGCCGCCGCCGGCACCTATCTTGGCCAGACCTCGACCGCGGGCCAGTGCTACTACCGCAATTCGGCCGGCCAGCGCTACGTCGCTGCCTGCTGAACGGCGGGCCCGGCCTGCATCTGAGCAATCGAAAGACAGCCCCGCGCCGCAAGGCCGGGGCTGTTTCATTCGGGCCTGGCTGCACAAGGCGCGGCTCTCACAAGGCGCGGCTCTTTCGGGGCAGCCCCGCCCATCTGATGATCTACCGCCCATCTGATCTCCGGCTATCTGATCTACAGCCCATCTGATCTCCGGCCCGACTGCCGACAGCGGCTCTTGGCAGCGCCGCACGCGCCGCCTATGACGGGCCTCAGCCGGGGCCGCGCCCTGCCCTCCCTCAGCCCCGTTCCGGAACGCTCCGCCGATATGACCAGCCGGCCCGATCAGCCCCCGCCCTTGCTCATCCGCACCGGAGAGGTGCGGGTGCCTGGCGGGCGCAGCATCCTGGGCGCGCTGGATCTGGAACTGTCCGAGCAGAGAATCGCCATCATCGGCCGCAACGGCTCGGGCAAGAGCACGTTCATACGGCTGATGGCCGGGCTGATCGCCGCCGAAAGCGGCAGCGTCAGCATCAGCGGCAAGGATATGTACAAAAACCGCCGCGCCGCGCTGAACGCTATCGGTATCCTGTTTCAGAACCCGGACCACCAGATCCTGTTCCCGACCGTGGCCGAAGAGCTGGGCTTCGGCCTGACCCAGCAGGGGCTCAGCCGCAGCGAGGCGCGGGCAAAGGTGGACCGGCTCCTGCTGGACGAGGCCCGCAGCCACTGGGCCGAAGCCCCGGTCAGCACGCTTTCGGGCGGACAGAAACAATATCTCTGCCTCCTGTCCCTTTTGCTGATGGCGCCGCAGACGCTCTTGCTGGACGAGCCGTTTTCCGGCCTCGACCTGCCGACGGGCCTGCGGCTGAAGCGCCGCCTTGCCGCCCTGCCCCTCAGGATCATCACCATCGGCCATGACCCGCGCGATCTGACGGATCAGGACCGGGTGCTCTGGTTCGAGGCCGGCGCGCTGCGGATGGATGGCCCGCCCCGGGAGGTTCTGGCAGCCTATAGCGCCGAGATGACCCGGCTGGGAGAGGTCGATGCTGACACTCACCTCGCCGGTTGAGACCCCCTGGCACCGGTTGCCGGCGGGGGCGAAACTTGCCGCGCTGATGCTCTTCGGCCTTCTGGTCATGGCATCGGAAAAACTGCTGCCAATCGGTACTGCGGCGCTCCTTGTGCTGGCGCTTTATCTGCCCGGGGGGCGTCTGCTGCTGGCGCAGGGCGCGCGGATGCTCTGGCCGCTCTGGCCCTTTGCGCTGGCGCTTATGGTCTTTGGCTGGTGGGACGGCAGGCCCGGCCATGCCGGCCTGATCACGCTCAGGATGCTGACCCTGGTGGCGGCGGCAAATCTGGTGACGATGACGACACGGCTCACCGATATGCTCGCGGTGTTTGAACGACTGGCCCGCCCGCTGGCGCCGCTGCTGCCGCCGCGCCGTCTGGCCATGGCTTTCGCATTGGTGATTCGGTTCGTGCCGGTCATGGCGGAAACCACGGCGCGGCTGCGCGACGCCTGGCGGGCAAGATCGCCGCGCCGCCCGGCCTGGCATATCGTGATGCCGGTCCTGCTGGGGGCGCTGGATATCGCCGATCAGAGCGCCGATGCGCTGCGGGCGCGGGGCGGTGCAGATGGAAGCCCCGGCGGCAAAGAATCCTGACAGTCCTGTGCAACATTGCACTTGATGCCATGCCCTGCTGCAGCATAGCGTGCCGCAAATGCACAATGGAGCATGGAATGGAACGCAGCCTCACCCATATCGCCCTGATGGCAGCAGTTCTTGCGGCTCTGGCGGTCATGCCGCAGATCGCGCTGCCCTTTGGCGTGCCGATCACCGCAACCTCGCTGGGTGTGATGCTTTGCGGCACCGTGCTGGGCGCGCGCAACGGCTTTCTGGCGGTGCTGCTTTACCTGCTGCTGGGCCTTGCCGGCCTGCCAGTCTTTGCTGGCGGCAAATCGGGTATCGGCCCCTTCATGGGCCCGTCGGCCGGCTTCCTGATCGGCTACCCGATCACCGCTCTTGTGATCGGCTGGCTGGTCGAGCGCACCACCCTTCCGGTGGGCTGGGCTGCGGGCGCGGCCTCGGTCATCGGAGGCATAGGCGTGCTCTATCTCAGCGGCATTCCGGCCATGGCCTGGGTGCTTGATATCTCGCTGGCGCAAGCAGCTTTCTATTGCGGCTCCTTCCTGCCGGGCGACATGATCAAGGCAGTGCTTGCAGGCGTGATCACCGCCTCGCTTGCCAAAGCGCGCCCGGCCTCACTTCTGTCACGCGCCTGACCAGAGACGGCCGATTTCTGAAACAGAAATCGGTGCGTTTCCTGTGCAGGAAACGGCGCCCTGAGCATGCTCCGGGCGCGGTCGGTTCAGACGGTCAGCGTTGCGATACGCCGCAGGGCAAGCAGATAGCCCTCTGTGCCGCAGCCGGCGATAACGCCGTCGGCGCGGGAAGATACAAAGGAATGATGCCGGAAGGCCTCACGCTTATGGATGTTCGAGATATGCACCTCGATCACCACGCCCTCAAAGGCATTCAGGGCATCAAGGATCGCCACCGATGTATGCGAATAGGCACCCGGATTGATGATGATCGCATCCGACCCATCCCGCGCCGCCTGGATATAATCGACCAGCGCGCCCTCGTGGTTCGACTGATGCGCCACAAGCTCAAGCCCCAGCTCCGCCGCCAGCCGTGACGCCGCCGCCTCGATATCGGCCAGCGTTTCATGCCCGTAGATCTCTGGCTGGCGTTTGCCCAGCAGATTGAGGTTCGGCCCGTTCAGAAGCGTAACCCGCTTTGCCATCTCAGTTCCCCGTCTCGCCGCAAGCGGCCCGCAATATCGCATTCACCGCGAAAGAATAGCCGAGCCCTTACCCCGGCGGCACCCCCCATCTGCGCAATAAAAATGCGGCCCCACCCTGTAGCCTCAGCCACAGAATGGAGCCGCCAGGGAGATCCCTTGCCCGATCCCTTGCCCGGGCCTGCCTGCCTCAGGCGACGTTTTCCAGCACGACCTGCGGCTGGATGCCAAGCGCGCGCACCACTTCACGGGTCAGCTCCGGCCGGTTCAGCGTGTAGAAATGCAGGTCTTCCACACCGCCCTCGATCAGGCGGTCGCAAAGCTGGGTGCATTGCGCCAGCGAATAAAGCTCTTCTCGCCCGTCACGCGCCGCGCGGGTAAAGGCCTCGTCCAGTTTCACCGGCACATCAGTTCCGCAGCGTTTCGCGAATTTCTTCGCGCCTTCCCAGGAGATGATCGGCAGGATGCCCGGAATGACCGGCGCAGAGATCCCGGCCTTCACACAGGCATCGCGGAAGCGGAAGAAGGTATCCGCCTCAAAGAAGAACTGGGTCATCGCCGAAGTCGCACCGGCATCAATCTTGCGCTTGAGGAATTCGACATCTGCCTGGGTCGAGGCGCTGTCGGGATGCGGCTCCGGATAGGCGCCGACACGCACTTTGAACTTGCCGGTCTTTGCAATCGCTTCGACCAGCTCGACCGAAGATGCAAAGCCCTCGGGGTGCTTTTCCCATTTCGCCGCGCCCTTGGGTGCATCACCGCGCAGCGCCACGATCTCGCGCACACCGGCGTCATAATAGCTCTCGACGATTTCCATCGTCTCGGCTTTCGAGGCATCCACACAGGTCAGATGCGCCGCGACATTCAGCCCGTAATTGCGGTGGATGGTGCCCACCGCCTCATGGGTCAGCTTGCGGGTGGTGCCGCCGGCCCCGTAGGTCACCGAGACGAATTCCGGTTGCATCGGCGCCAGCGCCTGCACCGTTTCCCACAGCCGGAACGAGGCATCGAGCCCCTGCGGCGGGAAGAATTCAAACGAGATGCGCGGCGTTTTCGTCATGATCTGTCTCCGTGAACAAGCCCCTTGTCGCAGATTCGACAATGTGAGACAAATTCATAATCCTCAGTATCTTTATGAAAATAACACATGTATATCGAGATCCGCCACCTGCGCACCATCCGCGCCATCCACACCGCCGGCGGCCTGGCCCGCGCGGCTGACATGATGAACATGACCCAGTCGGCGCTGTCGCATCAGGTGGCGGGGCTGGAGGATCAGGCCGGGATGGAACTGTTCGTGCGCCGATCAAAGCCGATGCGCCTTTCCGCCGCCGGATTTCGGATGCTGAAGCTCGCTGACCGTATCCTGCCCGAGATCGACGCGCTGGAGGAGGAGTTCATCGCGCTGCGCTCGGGCAAATCGGGTCGGCTGCATATCACGCTGGAATGCCATGCCTGTTACGACTGGCTGTTCCCGGTTCTGGAGATGTTCCGCCGTGCCTGGCCCGAGGTCGATGTCGATATCCGCGCGGGGCTGGCCTTCGACGCGATGCCGGCGCTGAACCGCGAAGAGGTCGATCTGGTGATCACCTCGGATCCGGCGGCGCAGAACGGCGTCACCTTCAACCCGCTTTTCGACTATCATCCGACCTTTGTGGCCTCGTCACAAAATCCGCTGGCGGCAAAAGACGTCATCACCGCCGAGGATTTCCGCGACCAGGTGGTGATCACCTATCCGGTCAGCCGCGACCGGCTGGATCTCTTCACCGAAGTCCTGACCCCCGCCAAGGTCGAGCCGCGCGGCCATCGCACCGCCGAGCTGACCGCCGTGATCCTGATGCTGGTCGGATCGAACCGCGGCGTTGCCGTGCTGCCCGACTGGGTGATGCGCGAGGTGCGCAGCTCATCCGACTATGTCACCCGTCCGCTGGGGCCCGATCCGGTCCTTAAACGCATGTATGCGGCAACCCGCGAAGAAGACAGCGCCCGCCCCTTTATGGCGCATTTCCTGCGGCTTGCCCGGATCGAGGCCGTGCGGCTGCAGCGTGGCTGATCTGCAACTTTACAGCGCATAAGCAGGAAATCGCTGTAAAAGTCCGGCATTCATAACCTGCTATTGACCGAATCGACGTTGACTAATGCGCAAGGCAGCCAAAAGCTGAACCCCGAAAAACGGATTTACGGCAAGACCATTGCCGGGGCGATGACGGAGAGAAAAATGCGCGCAGACCTGATGCCCGCTCTGGCTCTTATCCTGGCGCTGGCCAGCACCCCGCTGCGGGCAGAAACCCAGCCTCAGGGCGGCACGGATGCTCCCGCTGCCGAGACCGGCCCGAAATTTGTTAAGCCCAAAATCATCACCTCTGACCCGGCAGCTGAGGATCCTGTGCAGCGCGCAGCAACGATTGCCGAGGAGATCCTCTCGGCCGCGACGCTGCCGCCCGAAGAGCCCGCTGCGCCCGCAGCAGACGAGACCGCTGCGGCGGAGGGAGCAGCGCCGCCCGCAGCGGCGGAGACCGCCACCGCAGAGGAAACCGCGCCAAAAGTGGCTGAGACTGCCGCAGCGGTGGATGCCGCACCGAAATCCGGTCAGGCTGCGGTTGCAACGGTGCCGACGAAGGCTCCGCCTGCGCCCGCCATTCCCGAAGATGTCGTGCTGGCCGTCACCAGTTCCGGCGTGAACCGCGCCGTCGCCATTGTCGAAGAACTGACCCGCGAAACGATCGAAGTCCGCGTTTCGATCTCGCAGCAGATGATGGAGGTCTGGTACAAAGGCGAGATGATCCATGAATGGCCGGTCTCGACCGCGCGTAAAGGCAAGGTGACGCCGAAAGGCAGCTTCAAGCCGCAATGGCTGTCCAAAAACCACAAATCATCGCTCTATAACAACGCGCCGATGCCCTATTCGATCTTCTATAGCGGCAATTACGCGATCCACGGCACCGATCAGGAATCGAAACTCGGCCGCCCCGCCTCGGCCGGCTGCGTCCGCCTCAGCCGCGCCAATGCGAAAATCCTCTTCGCGATGGTGCAGCAGGAGGGTAAGTCGAAGATGAAGGTCGAGATCCTCGACTGAGGCTCAGCGGCGCGGCGGTGCGGCGGCCAGGCGGCGCAGCATCCGCCTGACGATAAGGCGATGCGCCGGCCCGACCGGGATCATATAGAGCCGGCCGAACAAATTGTGGGTGATCACCGATGAGGTGATCGCCACCTGCCGCCCGGCAGTCGATATGCAGGTCATCACGTCAAGATGGCGGTCCCTTTCGGTCAGCACCAGAAGATCCGGGCCTGCGCGCTCGACCAGGAAGAAATCAAGCCGGTCGCCAACGGCGACTTCCGTGCGGGGAATACCAGAAAAGCCACCAATCCGCCTGACGCCAAAACGCGCCGAAATCGCATCCCGGATCCGGAATGCCAACGCCATCACAGGCTGTGGGCGCGCCATAATACGGTTCCACACCTCCAGCGCGGAAATCGGTTCGGGCAAGGTCAGTTCGGCGCGGTCGTAAAAATCCAGCCGCCCGCTGGAGTCCAGCGTCACCCTTTCCGGCGCCTCCACCCCCATGCCCTCCATCTGTCGCGCGGCCAGTATCGCAGACTGATCCGCCCCGCGCAGCCGCGCAAATGGTCGCAACCGCCACGGCTGCAGGAAGCCACCCCGCCCCCTTTCCTTCCTGCCGCTTTCCCTGTAAGGCCCTTGCGTTCCAGCCAATGCCTGACCCGGAGTCCGCCCATGCAGGGAAGCGCCAACCTGAACCTGATGATCAAGGCCGCCCGCAAGGCCGCGCGCTCGCTGATCAAGGACTTCCGCGAGGTCGAGAACCTGCAGGTCTCCTCCAAGGGCCCGGGCGATTTCGTCTCGAAAGCCGACCGCGAGGCCGAGCGCATCATCAAGGAAGACCTGATGGGCGCGCGCCCCTCCTATGGCTGGCTGGGCGAGGAAACCGGCGGCGCCGAGGGCCAGGACCCGACCCGGCGCTGGATCGTCGATCCGCTGGATGGAACCAACAATTTCCTGCATGGCATCCCGCACTGGTCGATCTCCATCGCATTGGAGCATAAGGGCGAGATCGTCTCGGCGGTGGTCTATGACGCGCCGAAAGACGAGATGTTCTATGCCGAAAAGGGCTCGGGCTGCTGGCTGAACGACAATCGCCGGCTCAGGGTCTCGGGGCGGCGCAGCCTGCATGAGTCGCTGTTTGTCACCGGCATCCCGCATGGCGCGCAAAAGACGCTGCCCGCCACGCTGAAAGACCTGTCGCTGGTCAGCCCCGGCACCGCTGGCGTGCGGTCTTCGGGCTCGTCGGCGCTTGATCTCGCCTGGGTAGCGGCGGGGCGCTATGAGGGCTGTTTCCAGCGCGAGCTGAAGGCCTGGGATATGGCGGCGGGGCTGTTGCTGGTGAAGGAAGCCGGTGGCCTGGTCGAGGGCATCCGCGAAGATCAGGACCCGCTGGAAAGCGGCTCTGTCATTGCCGCCAATGACCAGATCTTCAGCCAGCTTGCGGGCCTGTTACGCGGCTGATCGCGCCGCGCCTTCCCTCTGTCTGAACACCGGTCCGTCCTCTTGGGCTCCCCCTTGTAGTGGCGCGTGAAGGCGGCCATTCTGCCGCCATGAGCCGCTTTCTCACGCCCCGCATTGCCGCCCTGCCCGCCACCGTGCCCTTTACCGGCCCCGAAACGCTGGAGCGCCGCAACACTCGCGCCTTCCGCGCAAGGCTTGGCGCCAATGAGAGCGGCTTTGGCCCCTCGCCCCGCGCGCTGGCTGCGATGCAGACAGCGGCGGGTGAGGCCTGGATGTATGCAGATCCGGAAAATTACGATCTGAAACAGGCGCTTGCCGCGCGTCATGGCTGTTCGCCCGGCCATATCGCCATCGCGGCCGGGGTCGATACGCTGCTGGGCCTGTTGTGTCGCCTGACGCTGCAACCCGGCGAGACGGTGGTGACCAGTCTCGGCGCCTATCCAACCTTCAATTTCCATGTCGCGGGCGCAGGCGCCGACCTGATCCGGGTGCCCTATCTCGGCGCGCATGAGGACCCCGGGGCGCTGCTGGGCGCCGCTAAGGTGCATCGCGCCAGGCTCCTTTACCTCGCCAATCCCGACAATCCGATGGGCAGCCATCACAGTGGGGCCACGATCCGCGCGCTTGCCGGGGCGCTGCCGCCAGAGACGCTCCTTGTGCTCGATGAGGCTTATGCCGAACTCGCCCCCGATGAGGCGATCCCGGATATTCCCGCCGATCACCCGCAGGTGATCCGGCTGCGCAGCTTTTCTAAGGCCTGGGGGCTGGCCGGCGCGCGGGTCGGTTATGCGATTGCGGCACCCGATCTCGCCGGCAGCTTCGACCGGATCCGCGACCATTTCGGCATGGGGCGGATCAGCCTCGCAAGCGCGCTTGCCTCGGTGCAGGATACGGCCTGGATCCCGGAAATCCGCGCGAAAATCGCCACTGCGCGCGACCGGATGGGCAGGATTGCACGCGAAAACGGGCTGGAGCCGCTGCCCTCGGCCACCAATTTCGTGACCATGGATTGCGGGCGGGATGGCGATTTCTCGCGCCGGATTCTCGCGGAATGCGAGGTGCGCGGGCTTTTCATCCGGATGCCTGGCGTCGCGCCGCTGGACCGCTGCATCCGCATCAGCCTCGGCCCAGAGCCGATGCTGGATCTGGTATCAGAAATCCTGCCCGAGGCGCTGCGCGCAGCCCGGGGATAGGGCTTACTCGGCTGCCATTTCCGGACGGGCCGGCCCAAGCGCAGGCGCGGAATTCACCTGCCGGGGCTGCGCATGCAGAACCGGAGACACCACTGCAGGGTCTGCCGCAGCGACGGGTTCGGCCGGCTCCTGCGGGGGCGGGGCGACGGCCTCGGCCGCAGCAGAGGCCTGTCGCACGAAGACCGGTGCGCGCGGCGCCTCAAGCGCCCGCCGGAACACCAGCATATTCTGGAAACTGGTTTTGGTGCCGGTCAGGCCAGAGCGTTCATCACAGGGCAGCGCATCGGCGCGGATATAGTCCCAGCCCTCGGCGCCCAGCTCATTCATCACCGTGCTCAGCGCAAGCGCGAAACGGTCTTCGGTGGATTTCACCCCCCGCGCCTTTTCACCCCTGCGGGGCGCCGGAACCACCTTATACTCGAACCGCTGCATCCTGCTCTCCGGCTGTGTGATCTGGGCCTGGGCCATTGACCGCAATCTTAGTGAATTTTTCTCCGTAAGTCCAAATCACAAAAGGTTTTTTCCGTTTTCCGATCCTGGATCGCAACAATCCTGATATCTGGTATGACCACAGCCAGAGTGCCCTGGCTGTGGTATAAGAGGCCGGGAAGAGCGCGCTCAGGACGAGATTTTCATCAGCACAAGGCCGCCAATGATCATCGCCGCCGCCAGGATGCGCATGGCGGTTGCGGGCTCGTTGAGGACGAGGATCCCAACGACAAAGGCGCCGATCGCGCCGATCCCGGTCCAGATCGTATAGGCGGTGCCCAGCGGCAAGGTCCGCATCGCGAGAGACAGCAGGCCAAAGCTGAAGATCATCGCGACGATGGTGACAGTGCTGGGCCAGAACCGCGAGAATCCCTCGGACAGCTTCATGCTATAGGCCCAGAGAATTTCCAGCAGACCTGCGACGATAAGATAGATCCATGCCATTCGGCCATGCCTCCAGAAGAGCCGGGCCGTCCCGGTCAGAACCTGAGGCAACAGGGTCGTCCCCATGCCATCGGGGCAACGGTTTCATGCACCCTGGCCAAAAATTAACACAGGCTCCGAGGCGGTCAAGCCATGCCGGAGCCTGTGCTGTGTCTGTGGCCTGCGGGCAACCACCCTTGACGGGCCGGTCAGAGGCCGAGCTTTTTCATCACCAGATCATTGACAGCCGCCGGCGCCGCCTTGCCACCGGTCGCCTTCATCACCTGGCCGACGAACCAGCCCGCGAGTTTCGGGTTCTGCTTCGCCTTTTCCACCTGGGCCGGGTTTTCCGCGATGATCTGATCGACCGCCGCCTCGATGGCGCCGGTATCGGTCACCTGTTTCATGCCGCGCGTCTCGACCAGTTCGACCGGATCGCCGCCCTCGGTCCAGACAATCTCGAACAGATCCTTGGCGATCTTGCCGGAAATCACATTCGAGGAAATCAGATCGACGATGCCGCCGAGCTGCGCGCTGGAAACCGGGCTCCCGGCGATCTCCTGGCCTTCCTTTTTCAGCCGGCCAAAAAGCTCGTTGATCACCCAATTGGCCGAGAGCTTGCCATCCCTGCCCTTTGCCACCGCGTCGAAATAGCTGGCATTTTCCAGCTCGGCGGTCAGCACTGATGCGTCGTAATCGGTCAGACCGTAATCCGACATGAACCGCGTCTTTTTGGCATCCGGCAGTTCCGGCATTGAGGCCGCGATCCCGTCAACCCACCCCTGTTCGATCTCCAGAGGCAGGAGATCGGGGCATGGGAAATAGCGGTAATCATGCGCCTCTTCTTTCGAGCGCATCGAGCGGGTCTCGTTCTTGTCCGGATCGTAAAGCCGGGTTTCCTGCACCACCGTGCCGCCATCTTCCAGAATGGCGATCTGGCGCCGCGCCTCGTAATCAATCGCGGCCTGGATGAAGCGCATGGAATTCATGTTCTTCAGCTCGCAGCGGGTGCCGAGATGGCTGAAGTCCTGGCTGGCCTGATATTTCTCATACTGGCCGGGGCGGCAGACCGAGACATTGACATCGGCGCGCAGATTGCCGTTTTGCATATTGCCGTCGCAGGTGCCGAGGTAGCGCAGTATCTGGCGCAGTTTCGCGACATAGGCCGCGGCCTCTTCCGGCCCGCGGATATCGGGGCGCGAGACGATCTCCATCAGCGCCACGCCGGTGCGGTTGAAATCGACGAAGCTCAGATTCGGGTCGATGTCGTGGATCGATTTGCCGGCATCCTGTTCCAGGTGGATGCGTTCGATCCGCACGAGGCGGCCAACGCCCGGCCCCATCTCGACCATCACCTCGCCCTCGCCCACGATCGGGTGATAGAGCTGGCTGATCTGATAGCCCTGGGGCAGGTCGGGATAGAAATAGTTCTTGCGGTCAAAGGCAGAGCGCAGATTGATCGCGGCTTTCAGCCCGAGCCCGGTGCGCACCGCCTGTTCGACGCAGAATTCGTTGATCACCGGCAGCATCCCCGGCATGGCGCAGTCAACAAAGCTGACATTGGTGTTCGGTTCAGCCCCAAAAGTGGTCGAGGCGCCCGAGAAGAGTTTCGAATTCGAGGCAACCTGGGCGTGGATCTCCATCCCGATCACCAGTTCCCAGTCATGTTTCGCGCCGGCGATGATTTTGGGAACGGGGGGCGTATAGGTCAGATCGAGCATAGTCCACCTCTGAGGCAGGTCGGGATCGGGTCCGGTGACAGAATCACCTCGCTGCAGGCGCCCGAAAGCGCGCCCGGGCGAGCGTTTTACCGGTGTTTAGGCCCTGCGCGGGCCGGGGGCAAGACCTGGGCAAGACCCGGGGCAGGAGCTGGCCGGGCCGGGTCAGACGGCCCGGTGGCGCGGGGAAACCCGGATGTGAACGGGGTCTGAACGGGGGTCAAAGCGCCGAAAACCACCGTTTCTGGCAGAATTTCGCCAGGTGCCGCCCAGGGTGAGTGGCGGGTTCCCGCCTGCTTTTCGCACAGAACTTTGCAGAACCAGGGTTTGCCGTTAATTGCCGCACCGTCGATACCCCAGGTTTGCCCGTTTTCCGGTTCGCCCGTTCGGCATTGTCCCGAGGCCATAAAAGGCAAGAAAGTATGAATACCTCCAGGTCGGGTCTGCGCGCCCTTGCGGCACTTACGGTTGCTCTGTCCCTCAGCGCCTGCGTTCAGGCGGTCGGCAGCAACCCTGCAGCCCCCTCGGAGAGCTTCATCTCCAAATCCTCGATGGGATGGGAGCGGTATACCGGCTCCAAAGAATGGACCTATGAGGCATTGCAGGCGGTCACCGAAAAGGATGCGCAGCTTTCGGCCCTTGTTCCGGCCGATATCGACAGCTGGTGCCCCGCCTATAAGGCGGCCCCGGTCGAGCAGCGCCGCGCCTTCTGGGTCGGGCTGATGCATGCGGTCGCGAAACATGAAAGCACCTGGAATCCGAAAGCCTCGGGCGGCGGTGGCCGCTATATCGGGCTGATGCAGATCTCGCCGCGCACGGCGGCCTCGCATGGCTGCGACGCACAATCGGCGGCGGCGCTGAAGGATGGCGGCGAGAATCTCAGCTGCGCGGTCGAGATCTTCTCGAAAGCGGTGGCGCGGGACGGTGTGGTTGCCGGATCTGGCAATAAAGGTGTCGGCCGCGACTGGGGCCCGTTCCGCAAATCCTCGAAACGCGCCGAGATGGCGGCCTGGACCTCGGCTCAGCCCTGGTGCTCGGGCTCGGCAAAGCTCTGACCGGTCATTCGATGGTTCAGGACGGAAGCGGCCCCTTTCGGGGCCGTTTTTGAGTATTTGGGTCAAGAGGAAGTCAGCAGCGCCTCAGCTGACGCGGAACTGGCGGGCGATGTCGTCAAGCGCATCGCGCTGGCGCGGCGCCAGCTGACCATCGCGCGAGGCGGCTGTCACATCACGGATGACCTGCATCAGCGGCGCGAAGCCCCCGGCGCCTTTCAGTTTCCAGACCCGTTTCGTCAGGCGTTTCAGCCCGGACTCGGGGCCTTGCGATTCATTGATCAGCCAGCGGCCAAGGATCACCGCCTCTTCGGCCTTTGCGCGGTCAAAGCCCAGATGGCTTTGCAACGAGATCAGCAGCGCATCCTGTTGTTCGGCGGTGGGCAGGCCGCTGAGTTCGAGAAAGGCAAGCCCCGCCGATGCGATGGCGACATCGCCGTCCTGCAGGCTTTCGACCGGATGTTCATTATAGCGGCGGCGAAAGCCGAAACGGCGCGCGGCCGACATCACATCCTGCGCCACGCCTGCGAGATCCTGTGCCGCCTGGCCTGCCGCTTTCATGCGCCAATACCAGATGGCGGCGGTGGCGATGATCCCGAGAAGCGCGATCAGAACAGGCATGGGGCACCTTTCACAACAATATCACACCCAAGTGAGACCGAGGCGCCGCAAAGGTCAACCACCTGATATCCTTATCTGCCCGGGCTATGGAACTCCTTACCCGGCCGCCAGCATCCGCCCGGCCATTTCCGACAGGTCGCGGCTGAGGCCGGGCGCGTCGAGGATGCGGCTCAATTCGGTTCGGATCAGGTGCTGACGCGCCTCATCATAGCGCGGCCAGGTCTCGAAGGCGGTCGAGAGACGGGCGGCGGTCTGCGGGTTCAGCGGGTCAAGCTGCAAGAGCCAGTCAGCCAGCAGCCGGTAGCCCGAACCATCCGCCCGATGAAAGCCCGCATGATGCGCCGAAAGCGCGCCGAAGACCGCGCGGAAGCGGTTGGGGTTCTTCAGGTCGAAATCCGGCCGCCGGGTCAGATCGGCCACCAGCCCCGCCACCCGGGCGGGCGCGGCACAGGCGATCTGCAGCATGAACCATTTATCCATGACATTGCGATCCCCCGCCCAGCGGGAGGCGAATTGCGCCAGCTCGGGCTCGGCCCCACCGATATCCAGCAGCGCCACCAGCGCGCCGGTCGTCGCGGTCATATTGTTCGCGTCTTTGAAAGCCGCGCGCGCCGCCTCGCCGCCATCCAGCCGCGACAACAGCGCCAGAAGCGCATTGCTCAGCGCCCGCCGCCCTGCCCCCGCCGCATCGGGCGCAAAGGGCCCGCTGTCGTGCAAAGCCGCGATCAGCGCGTCGAGATCCGGCGCAAGCGCCCGGGCCAGCGCCAGCCCGGCCTCTTTGCGGGCGGCATGGACCCTGTCGGGATCGGGCGGGACGCCCTGATCATGCAGCGCCTGGGCGATGTCATCCTCGCCCGGCAGGCGCAGCACCAGTGCGCGGAAGGCCGGATCCAGCGCCTGATCGCGGATCACCGGCGCCAGCGCCGCGATCCAGCCCGCCAGCAGATCACCCTGCCCGCGCGCAAGCCCGGTCAGCATCTCGCGCGCCAGCGCCCGCCCGGATTCGTAGCGGTTGAAGAGGTCGCTGTCATGGGCCAGCAGGAAGGCGCGTTCCTCAGCGGTGGCTATGCGCTCCAGCACCACCGGCGCCGAGAAGCCGCGCAGTATCGAGGGGACCGGACGCGCGGCCAGCCCGTCGAAATGGAAGCTCTGCTGCGCCTCGGTCATCTCCAGCACCTGCGGCGGGATCGCCTCGCTGCCATCGGCGTTCAACAGGCCAATCGCAATCGGGATCACCTTGGGCGATTTATGCCGCTGGCCGGGCGTGGCCGGCGTGTGCTGGCGGAAGGTCAGAGAGTAGCGCCCGTTCTCCCATGTCTCGGTCAGGTTCAGCCGCGGTGTGCCGGCCTCGCTATACCAGCGGGCAAAGCGGCTGAGATCGCGGCCGGTCGCATCCTCAAAGACCTTCAGCCAGTCCTCGATGGTGGCCGCCTCGCCATCATGGCGGCTGAAGTAAAGGTCAATCGCCCCGGCATAGGCCGCATCACCCACCAGCACTTTCAGCATCCGGATCAGCTCGGCGCCTTTTTCATAGACGGTGGCAGTGTAGAAATTGTTGATCTCGACAAAGCTTTCGGGGCGGACGGGATGCGCCAGCGGCCCCTGATCCTCGCGGAACTGACGGGCGCGCAAGAGCGCCACATCCTCGATCCGTTTCACCGCATGGCTGCGCATATCGCCCGAGAATTGCTGGTCGCGGAAAACCGTCAGCCCCTCTTTCAGGCAAAGCTGGAACCAGTCGCGACAGGTGATGCGATTGCCGGTCCAGTTGTGGAAATATTCATGTGCGATGATCGCCTCGATCCGGGCGAAATCGTCATCGGTGGCGGTCTCGGGCGAGGCCAGCACAAATTTGGAGTTGAAGATATTCAGCCCCTTATTCTCCATCGCGCCCATGTTGAAATCATCGACGGCGACGATGTTGAAGGTGTCGAGGTCATATTCGCGGCCGTAAACCTTTTCATCCCATTGCATCGAGCGGATCAGGCTGTCCATCGCCCAGGCGCAACGGTCCTGGTCACCGGGGCGCACCCAGATCGCGAGGTCAACGGAGCGGCCCGATTTTGTGGTGAACGGCGCGCGATGCGCCACCAGATCGCCGGCCACCAGCGCGAAAAGATAGGTGGGTTTCGGCCAGGGATCATCCCATTCCGCCCAGCCTGCCCCCGCAGCAACCGGGTTGCCATTGGACAGGAGCACCGGCAGATCGGCTGCTGCATCGGCCTCGACCCGCACATGAAAGCGCGCCATCACATCGGGGCGGTCGGGGCAGAAGGTGATCTTGCGAAAGCCCTGGGCCTCGCATTGGGTGCAATACATGCCATTCGACATGTAAAGCCCCTCAAGCGCGGTATTGTCGGCGGGGTCGATCTCAACCAGCGTTTCCAGCGTGAAAGGGCCATTTGGCAACAGATCGCCCGGGATGGTCAGACCGGTCTCGTCCGGGGTCAGGTCCAGCACGGTGCCGTCGAGTTTCAGAGAGATCAGCCGCAGATCCTCGCCGTCAAGGCGCAGCACATGCTGGCCACGCGCGGCCGGGTTCGGGCGCAGATGCAGCCGCGCGGCGACCTTCGTGCGCCGGGGCGCGAGGCGGAAGGTCAGCTCGACCCGGTCAAGCAAATGGCTGAAGGGGCGGTAATCGGACAGCCAGACAGTACGCGGATCGGCCGGGCGGGGATCGGCGGCAGGATCGGATCCGGCATTGGCGGCGGGGCTGGAATGATCGGCGGTCATGGCGATTTCCCTTTCCTTATACACAAATACCTGGACCCGGGCCGGGGCGGTTACAAGGGGGCGCCCGCCCCTATCTCTGCCCCGCCGCCTGTCCCGATCCCCTCCTCGTGAAGAGCGGCCCGCAAAACCGCATCGACATCGGCGCTCATCGGATGGCGGCGGGCCAGCACATCGGGAATGGGAAACCAGGCGGCCTCGTCGGCGTCATCCGCCGCCTGCGGCACGCCAGAGAGATAGCGGCAGACCACCGGCACCAGATAATAATGCCAGGCGGCGCGGCCTGTTCCGCAGGCTGTCCCGTCGCCGGGGCCGATAATGGGGCCGATAATATCCAGCCCGGGCAACGGGCGGGTGGCCCTGGCGCGGATCCCGGTCTCCTCGGCCAGTTCGCGTTCGGCGGCGCGGGCCACCGCCTCGCCGAACTCGACCTTGCCGCCCGGATAGCCCCAAAGCCCCTGATCGGGCGGATTGCGGCGGCGCACCAGCAGCACCTTCCCCTGATGCACCACCACGGCAAGTGCCGCGAGGCGCGGCAGCGGCGCGGGGGCGGGATCGGGGGCGGGAGCTCGGGTCATGGTGCGTTCTCCGGCCTTTCTCCGGCCGCACCGACATCTGAACCCTCGTCAGACGGCGCACGGCCCGGCAGAATGGCAACAGAATCAGGGGGGATGTCCATGGCTGGCTCGCGCAAAAAACTCGGCTACCGCGATCTGCTGGCGCGGGCCACTGCCGCGATCACGACCATTGCGCCCGAGGAAGCCCCCACGCTGCAGGCGGCGGGCGAAGCGGTGTTTGTCGATATCCGCGACCCGCGCGAGCTGGAGCGCGAAGGCATGATCCCCGGCGCCCGCCACGCGCCGCGCGGCATGCTGGAATTCTGGATCGACCCGGAAAGCCCCTATCATAAGGCCTGGCTGGCGGAAGAGCGGCTCTATGTCTTTTACTGCGCCTCGGGCTGGCGCTCGGCGCTGGCGGCCGAGGTCGCAAGTCAGATGGGGCTGCGCTGTGCCAGCCTCGGCGGCGGCTTTACCGCCTGGAAAGCCGCCGGAAACGAGGTCGCCACCAATGAGATCGCCACCAGGGTCTCAGGCAACGACGTCGCCCCCAGGGGCTAAAGCGTCAGCGCCAGCTCGCCCAGCTGATCGGCAGCAGCGCCCCAGCCCTCATGGAACCCCATCTTTTCATGGTCAGCCTTCTGCGCCGTGCTGCGATGCAGCGCATTGGCGCGGTAAAGCGTACCCGCCCCGTCCGGCCACAGCTCCATCACCGCGGTAAAGCCGAAGCTCCCGGCATTCGGATGCCAGCCGCCGCGCATCAGGTCGGTCCAGACCAGGCGCCTGCCCCCGACCACCTCAAGCACGCAGCCATGGCCCGGCATCTCGCCATGGCCCGGCACATCCATCACCGAGCGGAAAGATCCCCCCGGCCTGAGATCGAGGCTCACATCGCGCGTCACCACCGGGCGCGGTGCGAACCAGGACTCGATCAGCGCGGGCTCGGTCAGACAGCGCCAGATACGCTCGGGCGTGGCCTGGAACCGGCGCTCGATCCGCAGATCGGTGTCAGGGTTGAAATGCATGATACTCACTCCCGATGGTCACTCACGCAGACGGGGCCAGCGGCCCTGCGATCAGTCTGACAGATTTCTGCCGGTGCTGCGCTTGCGATCCGCGACATGCCGATGCCGCTGCCGGATTTCAGCCGATATCCAGCGCCAGCGCGTGAATGCGCGCCGGGATATCGCCAAGCGCCGCCAGCACAGCGCGGTGGCGCGCGATGCGGCTCATCGGGGCAAAGGCATCGGCGCGGATCCGGACCGCGAAATGGGTCTCACCGCTGCCATCATCGCCGGAATGGCCGGCATGACGGTGGCTTTCATTCAGCACCTCCAGCTCAACAGGCGCAAAAGCCGCCCTCAGCCGCGTCTCGATTTCACCGATCACGGGCATTTTCGTGAACCCCCTCTTCAATCTGCTGACAAAACACCTAAACTTGGGCGCCCGAGTCGAGAAGTCGTCACGGCAAGAAGGCAGCACGTTGAAAAGGCAGCACGAGGCCCCCCGAACTATGGTCAGCGTATAATGGTCAGCAAGAACCCGTTCGAATTCGATCTCCGTGTTTCCACGGACAAGAAACGCAAATCCGCCGGCCGCCGCGCCGGCGTGTCGGCCGCAGCGACATCGGCGCGCGGCTGCGACTATCCCGATTGTGACAAGACCGGCGAGTTCCGCGCGCCGAAATCGCGCGAGCAGCTCGATGAGTTTTTCTGGTTCTGCAAGGACCATATCCGCGAATACAATCTGAAATGGAATTTCTTCGACGGCACCTCGGATGAGGAATTCCGCCGCATCGTCGAAAAGGACCGCCTCTGGGAGCGCGAGACGAAGCCGTTTTCCAAAAAGGATGACGGCAATTCCTGGGCCCGGATGGGGGTGAATGACCCGCTGGAACTGCTTGGCGAGAAGGGCACCCGCTCGGTGCCCTCGACAGCGTCGACAGGGGCGACGCGGAAACTGCCGCCGACCGAGCGCAAGGCGCTGGAGATCCTGGATTCCCGCGACACGATGACAAAGACAGAAATCCGCAAACAATACAAAGCCCTGATAAAGGTTCTTCACCCTGATATGAATGGCGGTGACCGCAGCCAGGAAGAGATGCTGCAAGAAGTGGTCTGGGCCTGGGATCAGATCAAGGACAGCCGTTACTTCCGGGACTGAGGCTCAAAAATTGAGACCTGCCGCCAGGCGCGCCGCCCTGGCGCGGCGCGTGGCAATGGTCCTGCCGGAGATCCATGCCGCCAGCACTCCGCCGGACCAGGCCATCAGGCCCGACGGGATCTCTGCAGCTGCCGCAACGATCAGCACGGGCGGACAGACGAAAGCAAGCAGCACAAGGCCCAGATCAGGCGCCCTGCTGAGCAGCTCCAGGACAAGGGCCGCCGGCCCGAGCACGAGGCCCGGCGTGATCAGGCTTGCAACCAGCCGCCCCCAAAAGCCCGAACACCAGAGCGGCGCCAGTGCCGCCCCTGTCAACCCGGCAGAAAGAGTGATGGCCGCGTAAGGCCAGAGCGCAGGAAAGAACCGCGCCACCGGCGGGACCGGCGGCGGCATGAGAGGTGTCGGTCCTGGATTTGCGAACTGTATGAAAGATAGGGGATGAAAGACGATCAGCGCCGCGACAGCGGTGATCAGGCTGAAAACCAGCCGATAATGCATGGCAATATCCTCCGCCCGCCAGTTCACGCAGCCTGGCGCATGAAGCGCGCCACCACGGATCACCGGCATATTGGCCTCTGTCTGTGGCAAGACCAGGGCCAGGCGGTCACAGCGCTCCCGACCAAAGGCGCCCTTGCACGTCTGTCCGGAATGTTCCATGAACCAGGGACCGCCTGAAATTGCCCGAAATCTGCCCGAACCCTGGACCTGACCATGCCCGATAATGCGATCAAGCCGACCGAAGAAATCTCAGTCCGTGAAGTGTTCGGCATCGATACCGAGATGCGGGTCAAGGGCTTCGCCGATCGCACTGATCGCGTGCCCGAGATCGACAGCACCTATAAATTCGACCCCGATACCACGCTCGCGATTCTGGCAGGCTTTGCCTATAACCGGCGCGTGATGATCCAGGGCTATCACGGCACCGGCAAATCCACGCATATCGAACAGGTCGCCGCGAGGCTGAACTGGCCCTGCGTGCGGGTGAACCTCGACAGCCATATCTCGCGGATTGACCTGATCGGCAAGGATGCGATCAAGCTGGAAGATGGCCGCCAGGTGACGAAATTCCAGGAGGGTATCCTGCCCTGGGCTTTGCGCAATCCCGTTGCCATCGTCTTCGACGAATATGATGCCGGCCGCGCCGATGTGATGTTCGTGATCCAGCGCGTGCTGGAGCATGACGGCAAGCTGACGCTGCTGGATCAGAATGAGATCATCACGCCGCACCCGTCCTTCCGCCTCTTCGCCACTGCAAACACGGTGGGCCTTGGCGATACGACCGGCCTCTATCACGGCGTGCAGCAGATCAACCAGGCCCAGATGGACCGCTGGTCACTGGTGGCGACGCTGAACTACCTGTCGCATGACGCGGAAACTGCCATCGTTCTGGCAAAGAACCCACATTACAACACCGCCGAAGGCCGCAAGACCATGAGCCAGATGGTCACCGTTGCCGATCTGACCCGGACCGCCTTTATGAATGGTGATCTCTCGACGGTGATGTCGCCGCGGACCGTGCTGAACTGGGCGCAAAACGCGCAGATCTTCCGCAATGTGGGATATGCGTTCCGGCTTTCTTTCCTGAACAAATGCGATGAGCTGGAGCGTCAGACCGTCGCCGAGTTCTATCAGCGCTGCTTCAATGAAGAGCTGCCGGAATCCGCCGCCTCCATGGCGATGAAGTAAGAAAAGACGGGGGGCTGCCTGCCCCCTGCGGCCTTCGGCCTCCCCCCGGGGATATTTTCAGACAGGAGAAAGGAAAGCCCTTTTCATCTGTCCTTAAATATCCTCGGGGGGAGGGCCGCGCAGCGGACCGGGGGGCAGACAGCCCCCCTACCCGGCCAGCGGCATTTCCCTTGCATCTCCACCAGCGCCGGTGACAGGGTCGACCCATGAGCAAACCCGCCGACAATCCCGCCGATCCCTTCAAGAAAGCCCTGGCCGAGGCCACGAAAGTGCTGGCCGACGATCCGGAGATGTCGGTCTCCTATTCGGTCGATCCGCCGGGCATGAACCGTGACGGGGTGCGCCTGCCCCAGGTCTCGCGACGCATGACGCGCGACGAGGTGCTGCTGGCGCGCGGCACCGCCGACGCTTTCGCGATGCGCAGGAAGTTCCATGACGAGGCGACCTCGGCGAAATATGCGCCGGTCGGGCAGCTCGCACGCGATATTTATGACGCGATGGAGACCGCGCGCTGCGAGGCGATGGGCGCCCGCGTGATGCCCGGCACAGCCACCAATATCGACGCGAAAATCGCCCAGGAGGCGGATCGCAAGGGCTATTCCCAGATCACCTCGGCCCAGGACGCGCCTTTGCCGGTCGCTGCGGGCTATCTGGTCCGCGCGCTTGCCACCGGGCGCAAATTGCCGGCGAGCGCCGAGAATGTGATGAACCTCTGGCGCGGATTTATCGAGGACCAGGCCGGCGGCACGCTGGAGACGCTTGATGATGTGCTCTCGGATCAGTCGGCTTTCGCGCGGCTGGCGCGCAAGGTGATCCAGGATCTAGGTTATGGCGACCAGCTGGGCGATGACCCGGATCGCCCCGAGGATGACGAGGCTGGCGACGAGGCGGAAGAGGATCAGGAAAGCCCCGAAAACCAGGAAGGCGAGGAGGAGCAGGGCGAAGAGGCCGAGGCCTCCCCCGAGCGCAGCCAGGAAGAGCAGCAGGACGAATCCCAGGCGCAGGTCCAGATGGAGGACAATGCCGAGATGGAGCTCGGCGATGAGACCGAGATGCCCGAGGGTGAGGCTCCGCTGGAGCCGCCGCCCCCTGCCCCCCATTCCGATGCCGATCCGAATTACACTGTCTTCACCACCCGGTTCGACGAGGAAATCCGCGCCGAGGAACTGGCGGAGCCGGCCGAGCTGGAGCGGCTGCGCGCCTATCTCGACCAGCAGCTGGACCCGCTGAAAGGGGCGGTGGGGCGGCTGGCGAACAAATTGCAGCGGCGCTTGCAGGCGCAGCAGAACCGCTCATGGCTGTTTGATCTTGAGGAAGGTGTGCTGGATGCCGGGCGTCTGGCGCGGGTTGTCGCCAACCCGACCACGCCTTTGTCGTTCAAATGGGAAAAGGATACCGAGTTCCGCGATACGGTGGTGACGCTGTTGATCGACAATTCGGGGTCGATGCGTGGGCGGCCGATCTCCATCGCGGCAATCTGCGCCGATGTGCTGGCGCGTACGCTGGAGCGCTGCCAGGTCAAGACCGAGATCCTCGGCTTCACCACCCGGGCCTGGAAGGGCGGGCAGAGCCGTGAGAAATGGCTGGCCGAGGGGCGGCCTCAGCAGCCGGGGCGGCTGAATGATCTGCGCCATATCATCTATAAAAGCGCCGATGCGCCCTGGCGTCGGGTGCGGCCCAATCTGGGCCTGATGATGAAAGAGGGCCTCCTTAAGGAGAACATCGACGGTGAGGCGCTGGAATGGGCGCATCGCCGGATGCTGGCGCGGCCTGAGGCGCGGCGGATCCTGATGGTGATCTCGGACGGGGCGCCGGTGGATGATTCGACCCTGTCGGTGAACCCGGCCTCGTTCCTGGAAAAACATCTGCGCGATGTGATTGCGATGGTCGAGAAACGCCGCGCGGTCGAGCTGATCGCGATCGGCATCGGCCATGATGTGACGCGCTATTATCAGCGCGCGGTGACGATCACCGATGTCGAGCAGCTGGCGGGGGCGATGACCGAGCAGCTGGCGGGGCTGTTTGACAAGGATCCGCGGGCTGCCAAACGGGCGGGTATGCGGAAATCGGGGTAAGGGGGCGCTGCCCCCACGGCCTTCGGCCTCCCCCGGGATATTTACAGACAGATGAAAGGGGCTTCCCCGATGTTCCAGAGCTTCGACAATCCGGCCTCGCCGGAAGAGGGTCAGGGGCGGTTGGCTGCGTTGCGCGCAGTGATGGCGGCGGAGGGGCTTTCGGGCTTCATCGTGCCGCGCGCCGATGCGCATCAGGGGGAATATGTCGCCGATTGCGATGCGCGGCTGGCCTGGCTGACGGGTTTCACCGGATCAGCCGGGTTCTGCATCGCGCTGCCGGAGGTTGCGGGGGTTTTTATCGACGGGCGTTACCGGGTGCAGGTGAAATCTCAGGTCGATCTTGCGGCCTTTACGCCGGTCGCCTGGCCGGAAGAGCTGCCGGCGCCCTGGATCCTGCGGCATCTGGCGGCGGGAGATATGGTCGGGTTTGATCCCTGGCTGCATACCGCCGATGAAATCGCGCGGCTCTCGGCCGGGCTGGCGGCAGGCGGCATCTCATTGCACGAGAGCGGCGATCTGGTGGCGCGGATCTGGACCGACCGGCCGGCGCCGCCGCTGAGTGTGGCCTTTATCCGGCCCGAGGCGCTGGCGGGCGAAACTGCCGGCAACAAGCGCCAGCGGCTGGCAAAGGTGCTGCAGGTGGCGGGGCAACGTGCCGCCGTGATCACCCTGCCTGATTCTCTTTGCTGGCTTCTGAATATCCGGGGCGGTGATGTGGCGCGCAACCCGGTCGTGCAGGGCTTTGCCATCCTCTCGGATACCGGCGCGGTGACGCTGTTTGCCGCTGACGCGAAATTCCCTGCTCAGCTTCGTGCGGAACTGGGCAAGCAGGTCACCATCCGGCCGGTGGAAGACCTGGTGCCGGCGCTGGCAGCGCTGGAAGGCCCGGTGCGGGTCGATCGCAACACCGCGCCGCTGGCGATCAGCCAGGTGCTGGCTGCGGCCGGGATCACTGTGGCCTGGGGCGAGGATCCCTGTATCCTGCCGAAGGCGCGCAAGAATGCCGCCGAGATCGCCTCGACGCGCGAGGCGCATCTGAGGGATGGCGCGGCGGTCTGTAATTTCCTTGCCTGGCTTGACCGCGAGGCGCCGGGTGATCTGACCGAAATCGCGGTGGTGAAAGCGCTGGAGGATTTCCGCCGTGCGACCAATCTTCTGCATGATATCAGCTTTGATACCATCTGCGGTGCCGGCCCGGATGGCGCGATCATCCATTACCGGGTGACCGAAGAGACCGACCGCAGTTTGCAAAACGGCGAGCTGCTGCTGGTCGATTCCGGCGCGCAATACCAGGATGGCACCACCGATATCACCCGCACCATCGCGATTGGCGATCCCGGAGAAGAGGCCCGCGACTGCTATACCGCCGTTCTGCGCGGCATGATCGCGGTGTCGCGCGCGCGTTGGCCGCGTAGGCTGTCAGGACGCGATCTCGACCCGCTGGCGCGGCAATTCCTCTGGTCACGCGGGCTGGATTACAATCACGGCACCGGCCATGGCGTCGGTGTGTTCCTCTCGGTGCATGAGGGGCCGCAGCGGATTTCCCGCATCTCGGAAGTGGCGCTGGAGCCAGGGATGATCCTCTCGAACGAGCCCGGCTATTACCGCGAGGGGGCGTTTGGCATCCGGCTGGAAAACCTGATCCTGGTCGAAGAGGCGCCGGCGCTTGGCGACAATCGCGATCAGCTGTGCTTTGGCACCCTGACCTGGGTGCCGTTTGACCGCAGGCTGATCCTTGCCGGCCAGATGTCGGCAGAGGAGCGCGCCTGGCTAGACCAGTATCACGCCCGGGTTCTGGCGTTGATCGGACCGCGCGTTTCGGGCGAGACGCTTGCCTGGCTCAGCGCGGCTTGTGCGCCGCTCTGATCTGACAGCCTGGCTGACCAGTTCTGATCAGCCAGTTCTGATCAGCCAGTCCTGATCAGGCAGCCGCCAGATGGCGGATGCGCTCGACCATTGCGCGCAGCCCGTTCGAGCGCTGTGCAGAGAGATTCTCTTTCAGCCCTATCCGGCCGAACTCGGCCAGCGCATCGACACGCAGCACCTCGGCCGGCGTCAGACCGGCATAAAGCGCGTGCAGGATGGCGATCAGCCCGCGCACGATCATCGCATCCGAGTCGCCCTGGAAATCGAACCTCTCCGGCGTGATCTGCGGGCGCAGCCAGACCTGGCTCGCGCAGCCCTCGACCTTATAGGCGGGAACGTGGAAACTCGCCTCCAGCGCCGGCATCGCCTTGCCCAGCTCGATCACATGGCGATAGCGCTCCTCCCAGTCCTCCAGGAATTCCAGGGTCTCGGCGATTTCCTCGAAAGCGGGCGTGGCCATGGCGGTTCTCCTTCTGTCAGACTGGCCTAGCCCCGGGCGCGCCAGAGGTCCAGAGCGCTGAATGGGCAAGGTTGCGCTGCTCTGCCTTTTCAAAGCGCCGCTTTCGCGCTACCGAAGGGGCGGAAGATGGAGAATGACGGATGATCCGCAAAGCCACCGCTGTTTGCCTTTTGTTGACGCTTGCCGCCTGTGGCGGACTGCGCGACAGCCGCCTGAACCCGTTCAACTGGTTCGGAAGGTCAGAGCCGGCGGAGAAAGTCGTGATTGACGAGAAGCCGCAGGACCGCCGCGAGCGGGTGCAGACCGTGCTCGACATGAAGGTCGAGCAGGTCTCTTCGGGTGCCATCGTACGCGCCACCGGGCTGACCCCGACCCAGGGCTGGTGGGAAGCAGAGCTGGTGGCGCAACCCGTGACCCAGGACGGCGTACTGGTCCTGGATTTCCGCATCTCGCCCCCCTTTGAAGACAAAGCCGTCAACACGCAGCGCTCGCGCGAGGTGACGGTGGCGCTGCATCTGTCGAATATCAAGCTGGCGAATGTGCGCTCGATCGTGGTCCAGGGCGCGAATGATGCGCGCTCAGCCGGGCGCTGAGGGTTTTACCCCGCTCGGCTGTCAGCATTTCCTCCAGCGCACAGATCAAGCGCCAGATGGCGAAGATGACGGTCCTGACCTCTCCTCCGGCGGGATCCCGACAGACGCCTCAGGCTGCGACCGCACCCAGAGGCTGGTCGGGACCTTCTGCATTGGCGATTGACCTGCGCAGCTGCTCCGGATCGGTGAGGGCGTGATCTGCACGATATCGCCCCCCCGCACCACGCGCAGAACCAAAGCGGCACTTCAGCCGAAAAGCCAGCCCCAGGCCCAGCTGATGACCCAGCCGCCGACCTCGCCGAATTTCAGCACGATCCCGGCCCAGGCGATGCAGCCAAGAATGTTCCAGAAGGCAAAACGCGGCAGGGTCATGCCGCTCATCCCCGCCATCAGGAACACGACGGGGCGCAGCACGGTGGCGAAATGGCCGGCAAAGATCGTCACCGGCCCCCAGCTGAGAAAGGCCTTGTTCGCCTGAACCTTCCATTCCGGATGGTCGCGCATCGGCCGCATCTTCAGGATCGCCGCGCCGTAGCGCCAGCCCAGCCAGTAGGAAAAGAACGACCCGATCATCGCGCCGATCGAGGCGCCGATCCAGAGCGCGGTAAAATCCAGCACGCCATTGGCCGCGAAGGCGCCCACCGCCACCATGATCGCGGTCGACGGGATCAGGATCGACAGAAAGGCCGTGGTCTCGGCCGCCGCGAAGATCAGCATGATCCAGGGCGCAAACGCATGATGGCGCTCGATAAAGTCGATTACCTGGTTGATCAGATCCGTCATAAGCCCTCGCAATATGAGAGACCTTTGGACGAGAAGTCGCCCCAGGGCAAGACAGAAGCACCTCGGCGTTGCTGCTGTTACCGAAACTTCGCGTGAACCCTCCGGAACCGGGACCGGAACCAGGACCGGTCCCGGGCAAAATCGGCGTGGCTATACCCCGGCGCGGGCATCTTCGCAGGCCCGAAAACTGCCGCAGGATCAAGGTCGCGACATCGCCCCCTTCGGCCAGGGCAGTAACGCCAGGATCTGCGCCACCCGCTGTGCGGTCGTCGCCATCCCGGCCACTGGCCGGGCGGGGTTGATCCTGCCGCCAGAGACCTCTTCCTTCGGGAACCCCGTTAAAACGCTGGCGGGTGGCACAGCCCCGACCTGCCCTCAGCGATAAGGTCCCGGGCAGGTGTTTCAGCCGCCCCTCCCCTCTTCGGCACAGGCGAGTTCGACCGCCTCGGCGCGGATCTCGCCGCTCCCCCGCAAAAGGTTCGGCAACAGGGATGATTCGAACGCCTTGGCGGCTGCGGGCTCCCGTTCATGGGCGGAAGCCGGCACCCTCTCCAGGCCGCAGAGGATGGTGGCAGTCAGCCCTCCCGGGCAGCCGCAACCGCACCACTGTCATGCCGCCGCCGATCTCCCCCCACATCGCCCTCCCCCCGGCAGGACCGGGGGATCACCCCGCCTGCCGCAAGGACGCGATGAAACCGACGGCATGGGCGACAGCTACAGGATCCGCTCCGCCGACCGTATGGCATCCCCCCTGCGCCCCGATGCCGCGAAAGATCGCATCACACTCCTGTCGCGGCGCGGTCAGCGCGCTATCGCGGCCTGCCTGCGCCCTGCACCACCACTCAATGCCGCCGATCTGCAGAATTCAGTCACGCCCGGCCCGGGCGAAACCTGCGGACGTTTTATGGCTGGCGATACCCTGTTCGTTCAGCCCGCATCGGCCACGCCGCCCCATGCCAGCGCCCCCGTCACGGGTAACGGCATGCCGCTTCGCCATGGAAAAACCGCTGGAGAAACACTGCAAAAGGCCGAATTCTGCCGGTTTCCCCTCGACCGCCGTGGACAGAGGCGCCTTCCCGCCCGCTCTCCCTCTGACAGAGGCAGACGCGCAGGCCGCCGGAAATGCTCTGCACGCATATGGTTCCAGCCGGAAGCTCGGGCGTGGCGGTCGCGATCCGGCGGATGACGGATCAGGGTCGGACAGCCCGTCATACAGAGCGCGTCCCGGCAAAAGGAACAGCGATCCGGTAACAATGATCTGGCCCGCCGCCTCATGGATCCCGGACGGCGGCGCAGGATCAGGAAAATTGCGATCATAAATCCGGGCCGGCAAACCACCCGATACGATGCCGGCGGTCGGCGGGCCACTCTTCGTGCAAGACCGCGCCATTGGGATCCGGGCACTTATCGGCCCGCATTTCCGGTTTTCGGCGTCTTATGGGGCCGGACATCACCAGATGAACAAATCCAGATGCCGCCCTGCCCCGGTCCTTCGGCCTCCCCTGCCCGTTTCCCGCCAGAAAAACCGGCATTTGCGCAGCGGATGGATCGGCGCTTTTCTCCGGGGAGAGCCTGCCCTATAAGCGGGGATCAGCAGAAACGGGGCCTTGTGCGCGCTGCCAGCCGCGCCCATATCCGCGCCGTTCAACCAGGTGCAACAAAGTCAACAGGCGATGAAACGCCATCAGAGGACGGCATGAGCAAACATTCTTCCGACGCAGACGTCGCATTCATCTCGGCCCTGGCCGAGCTTTTGAACAAGAACGAGCTGACGGAGATCGCCGTCAAACGCGAATATGGCGAAGATGACAGCCTTGAGGTCAAGGTCGTCAAACAGGCCAATATCGTGACCACCGCCATCGCTGCCCCGGCGCCGGTCTACGCCGCCGCCCCGGCTGCTCTTGCCCCTGCGGCTGCTGCCGCACCCGTGGTGTCGGAAGACCCGAGCCAGCACCCGGGCGCCGTTACCTCGCCGATGGTCGGCACGGTCTACCTTGCCGCCGAACCCGGCGCCGCCGCCTTCGTCACCGTTGGCGCCCAGGTCAAAGAGGGTCAGACCCTTCTGATCATCGAGGCAATGAAAACGATGAACCACATCCCGGCGCCGAAATCCGGCACGGTGAAGCGCATCGTCGTCGATGACGGCGCCCCCGTCGAATATGGCGCGCCCCTGATGATCATCGAGTGAGGTCAGGGATGTTTGAGAAACTCCTGATCGCCAACCGGGGCGAGATTGCGCTGCGCGTGATCCGGGCCTGTCGCGAAATGGGCATCCGCTCGGTCGCGGTGCATTCCACCGCCGATACCGATGCGATGCATGTGCGGCTGGCGGACGAATCCGTCTGTATCGGGCCGGCGGCCTCTTCGGGCTCGTATCTGAACAAGGCGGCGGTGATCTCGGCCTGCGAGATTTCCGGCGCCCAGGCCGTGCATCCTGGCTATGGGTTCCTGTCGGAAAATGCCGATTTCGCCCAGGCGCTGGAAGATCACGGCATCACCTTTATCGGTCCGACCGCCCAGCATATCCGCATCATGGGCGACAAGATCACCGCGAAAGAGACCGCGAAAGAACTGGGGATCCCGGTGGTTCCCGGCTCGGATGGCGGCGTGCCGGATTATGAAACCGCGCAGCGCGTGGCGAAAGAGATCGGCTATCCGGTGATCATCAAGGCCACGGCCGGCGGCGGCGGGCGCGGTATGAAGACCGCCCTCTCCGAGGCCGATCTTGAGATCGCCTTCCGCACCGCGCGCTCGGAGGCAAAAGCCGCCTTCGGGAATGATGAGGTTTATATCGAGAAATATCTGCAAAAACCGCGTCATATCGAGATCCAGGTCTTCGGTGACGGCAAGGGGAATGCGGTCCATCTGGGGGAGCGCGACTGCTCGCTGCAACGCCGCCACCAGAAGGTGTTCGAAGAAGCGCCCGGCCCGGTGATCACGCCGAAACTGCGCGCCGAGATCGGCAAGGTCTGCGCCGATGCGGTGGCAAAGATCAACTATATCGGCGCCGGCACCATCGAGTTCCTCTATGAGGATGGCAAATTCTACTTCATCGAGATGAATACCCGCCTCCAGGTCGAGCACCCGGTGACCGAATTCATCTATGGCGTCGATCTTGTCCGCGAACAGATCCGCGTCGCCGCCGGCCTGCCGATGAGCTTCCGCCAGCAGGATCTGGAAGTGAACGGCCACGCCATCGAGGTGCGGATCAATGCCGAGAAACTGCCGAATTTCACCCCTTCTCCCGGTCGGGTAAAGACCTTCCACGCGCCGGGTGGCCTTGGCGTGCGGATGGATTCGGCACTGTATGGCGGCTATTCGATCCCGCCCTATTACGACAGCCTGATCGGCAAGCTGATCGTGCATGGCCGCGACCGTCCCGAAGCGCTGGCCCGTCTGCGCCGCGCTCTGGGTGAGCTGGTCGTAGACGGGATCGAGACCACGGTGCCGCTGTTCGAGGCGCTGCTCAACGAGCCCGATATCCAGAGCGGGGATTACAACATCCACTGGCTGGAGAAATGGCTCGCGGCCCAGTTGGCCCCACGCGACTGATCCCCGATGTCGGCGATTACCCCGGAACTCCTGCTGCACGCCTATGCGGCGGGAGTTTTTCCCATGGCGGAGTCGCGCGACGATCCCCAGATCCACTGGGTCGATCCACGCCGCCGCGGGATCCTGCCGCTGGATGGGTTCCATATCTCGCGCAGCCTCTCGCGGAGCATCCGCCGCGCGCCCTGGCGGGTCTCGGTGAATGAGGATTTCCGCGCCACCGTCCTCGCCTGCGCCGATCGCGAGGAAACCTGGATCAACCCGCAGATCCTCGCCCTATACGAAGCGCTGCATGGCATGGGTTTCGCCCATAGCCTTGAGGTGCGTGACGGTGAGACGCTGATCGGCGGTGTTTACGGCGTCAGCATCGGGGCCGCGTTTTTCGGCGAAAGCATGTTCTCGCGCCGGACCGATGCATCGAAACTGGCGCTGGCCTATCTGGTTCACCGCCTGCGGGCGGGCGGCTATCAGCTGCTGGATACGCAATTCATCACGCCACATCTGGCAAGCCTTGGCGGTATCGAGATCGCGAGGGCAGCCTACCACACGCGCCTGCGCGCGGCGCTGGCGGTCGAGGCCAGCTTTTCCCCCGAAGGCTATTCGGCCTCGCCGCTTTCGGTTTCTTCCGGCGTATCGACGGTTTCCGGCGGCTTGTAACCCGGCACGATGCAGCGCAGCACCCAGACATCGTAACGAGGGTGATCCATCGCCGAAAGCGCCGGGCTCGACGCCAGCATCCAGCCCGAGAAAACCGGGTCCTGACGACTGGAATCGAGAATGGTCAGATGCGCCTCGGCCTCTGCAGCCGGGTTGTCACTTGGATAGCGGCACTGGTTCAGCTGGATGGTCAGCCGGCCATTGGTCGCCGCCTGGCCGCGCGACAGTTCCAGATCGCCGCTGCGCCCGGTCAGCGTATCGAGCCAGCGGATCTCGGCCCCCTCACCCTCGGAAAATCCCTGGGCCCCGGCTGCGCCGGAAAGGCAAAGCGAGACCGCGATCAGCGCCGGCCGCAGCATCAGCCGCCATCCACCGGAGCGGCGGCGCCCGCAGAAGAACTGTCCGAAGACGAGCCGCCCACGAATTTCATCAGCAGAGAGATCAGCGAGACCGAGCCCTGGGTATCCTCGATCTCATCGCCCGGCCCCAGCACATCATCCATGCCACCGGGCTGAATCTCGACATAATTGCCGCCAAGAAGACCGTCCTGCGAGATCAGGATAGCGGAATCGCTGGGCAGCTGGATTCCCTCCTGCATCGCGATGGTGGCATCTGCAAAGAAGGTGGTCGGGTTCAGCTCAAGCTTGGTGATGGTGCCGACCTTCAGCCCGGCAAGCCGCACATCCGATCCGACCTGGATCCCGTCGACCGCGCGGAAGGAGGCCGTCAGCGGATAGGTCTTCGTCGTGCCGAACCCGCGCCCGGCGCTGTCGGCGGCCCAGACGGCGAAACCGATCCCTACGACCAGCACAGCCGCGCCGGTCAGCACTTCGGCAACAGAATGACTCATGCCGCAGACCTCGTTTCAGCGCCGCTCATTCCGAAGCCGCTCATTCGGGCGCCCATGCCTCGTAATCCTTGCGCTCTGCCGGCACGCCCCGCCGGATCGAGCCGGGCGGCGCATAGGCCAGATCCGAGCCAGAGAGATTCTCGTGATGCGGCTTCTCCCAGGATTTATGGGCCAGCGGCGCCTCGGTCGGCGGCTTTTCCCAGGTGTGATGCAGCCAGCCATGCCAGTCGGGCGAAACCCGGCTCGCCTCCATCTCACCGTTGAAGATGACCCAGCGTTTCTTGCCGTCTTTCGACTGGTAGAACACGTTACCCTGATCGTCTTCGCCCACCTTCACCCCGTTTCTCCAGGTAAAGAACCGCGTGTTCAGCGTCTCGCTGTTCCACCAGGTCAGAAAGCTGAGCAGGAACTTCTTCATACCTGTTTCTCCGGGCATATCTTCGCTTCCCCATATGACCCAGCCAAAGCCAAAGGTCCAGAGCCAGCGCGCCGTCCTCCCCCTCAGCTGCACTGTTCCGCCTTTCATCTGTCTTTAAATATCCCCGCCGGAGGCTTCCGCAGCTGCGACAGCCGCAGCATAGAAAAAGGGCGCGCCGTCCCCGGCACGCCCCTTTAAAATCACCGACCAGTGCCTCAGGCGCTGGCGGCCTGTTTCTTCTTGCTGGGCGCCTCGGTATGGACCAGCAAAGGCACCGCCTTGCCGCCCACGACCTCCTCATTTACCACAACCTCCTGCACGCCTTCCATGCCAGGAAGCTCGAACATGGTATCAAGCAGGATATCCTCCATGATCGAACGCAGACCACGCGCACCGGTCTTGCGCTTGATCGCCCGCTGCGCAATCGCCGAAAGCGCCTCGGTGGTGAAGGTCAGCTTCACATTCTCGATCTCGAACAGGCGCTGATACTGTTTCACCAGCGCGTTTTTCGGCTCGGTCAGAATGGTGATCAGCGCCGACTCGTCCAGATCTTCCAGCGTCGCCACCACCGGCAGACGGCCGACAAATTCCGGGATCAGACCGAATTTCAGCAGGTCTTCCGGCTCCAGCTCTTTGAAAAGCTCCCCGACGCCCCGCTCATCCGGCCCTTTCACCGCAGCCCCAAAACCAATGCCCGAGCCTTTGCCGCGCTGCGCAATGATCCGGTCCAGCCCGGCGAAAGCGCCGCCGCAGATGAAGAGAATATTGGTCGTATCCACCTGCAGGAATTCCTGCTGCGGATGCTTGCGTCCGCCCTGCGGCGGCACCGAAGCCACGGTGCCCTCCATGATCTTCAGGAGCGCCTGCTGCACCCCCTCGCCCGAGACGTCGCGGGTGATCGAGGGATTATCCGATTTACGCGTAATTTTATCGACCTCGTCGATATAGACGATGCCGCGCTGCGCGCGCTCGACATTGTATTCCGACGCCTGCAACAGTTTCAGGATGATATTCTCGACATCCTCACCAACATAGCCGGCCTCGGTCAGCGTGGTCGCATCCGCCATCGTAAACGGCACATCCAGAATCCGTGCCAGCGTCTGCGCCAGCAACGTCTTGCCGGTGCCGGTCGGGCCGATCAGCAGGATGTTGGATTTCGAGAGTTCGATATCCTGTTTCGACGAGTGATTCAGCCGCTTGTAATGGTTGTGGACCGCGACCGAGAGCACGCGTTTCGCATGGGCCTGGCCGACGACATAATCGTCCAGAACCTTACAGATCTCGCGCGGCGTCGGCACGCCCTCGCCCGTTTTCAGCCCCGAAGTCTTGGTCTCTTCGCGGATGATATCCATGCAAAGCTCGACGCATTCATCGCAGATGAACACGGTGGGCCCGGCGATCAGCTTGCGGACCTCATGCTGGCTTTTGCCGCAGAACGAGCAGTAAAGCGTGTTCTTGCTGTCGCCCGAATTGGTGGCCATGCGTAACCCTTTGCAGTCGCCGCGAATGATCACGGCCATTTCCCCGGAAGTCTAGGACAGGTCCGAAACCTCCACAACGCCAAATCGCCCGAGGATTGCCCGCGCCGGGGCCAATCTTCACAACACTGTCATTCTGCGGTCACGGCAGGGCATGACCCTGCCGTGCCACGGACAGTGCCCGATTCTCACTTGCTCAGATCGTCGGCCTTGCCACGCTCGGAGACGATCTCGTCGATCAGCCCCCAGGCCTTGGCCTCTTCGGCGGTCATAAAGTTGTCGCGCTCCAGCGCAGCCTCGACGGTGGCGAGGTCATTGCCGGTATGTTTGACATAGATCTCGTTCAGGCGCCGTTTCAGCCGCTCGGTGTTGCGGGCGTGAATCAGGATATCGGTCGCCTGGCCCTGGTAGCCGCCCGAAGGCTGGTGCACCATCACCGAGGAATTCGGCAGGCTGAAACGCATGCCCTTTTCACCCGCCTGCAACAGCAGGGACCCCATCGAGGCCGCCTGACCGATCACCAGCGTCGAGACCTTGGGGCGAATATATTGCATCGTGTCATAGATCGAGAGACCCGAGGTCACCACGCCGCCGGGGCTGTTGATATACATCGAGATTTCCTTGGTCGGGTTCTCCGCCTCAAGGAACAGAAGCTGCGCGCAGATCAGCGAGGACATGCCGTCATGCACCGGGCCGGAGAGGAAGATGATCCGCTCCTTCAGCATGCGCGAATAGATGTCATAGGCGCGCTCGCCCCGGCTCGTCTGTTCGACGACCATGGGGACCAGCGTGTTCATATAGTGCTCAACGGGATCGCGCATCGGGGGCCTGCCTCTTCGGTTCGAAATCTGTGTTACTGCCGGAAAGTTTCCGGAATCTTAGTCATGCGAAAGAGGGGCTGCAAGGGAGGCCGCCCAGTTTCCCCCCGCCGGAGCCTGCCCGCTCAGCGCCGGAGCCGCATCTCGGCACGCAGCCCGCCCAGCTCCCGGCTGGTCCCCAGCCAGAGCGCGCCGCCATGGCTTGCAGCAATATCGGCGGTGATCGACAGGCCGAGCCCCACACCGCCCCCCCGGTTCGGGTCGCGCTCGCTCCCCAGCCGGGTAAAGGGCTGCACCGCTTTCTCGCGCTCGGCCTCGGGGATTCCCGGCCCATTGTCTTCCACCGCGAAAACAAGGTTTTGCGGGGCGAAATTCACACTGACCCGGGCCTGCGATCCATGGCGCAACGCGTTGGCCACCAGGTTTTCCAGCGCACGATGCACCCCCTGGACGCGCAGCTTCGCCCGCCGGCGCGATCCGGTCACCACAAGATCCGCCACGGCGCCGCCACCGCGCCTTGCCGCCTGGATCACCTCGGCCGCGATTTCCGCAGGGTCGCAGTCCTCTTCGCCCTCGGTCGCATCGCCGCGCACGAAAGCGAGGAACTCATCGACCAGCCGCTCCATCTGGATCACATCGGCCTGGAGATCGCGGCTGTCCTCATCCTCAGGCATCAGTGACAGCGCCAGCCGCATCCGGGTCAGCGGCGTGCGCAGATCATGGCTGACCCCCGACAGCATCAGCATCCGCTGTTCGATCTGCCGCTCGATCCGGTCGCGCATTTCCAGAAAAGCGCGACCCGCCGCCCGCACCTCAAGCGCGCCACGCGGCCGGTAGGCGACCCGCTCCCCCCGTCCGAATGCCTCGGCCGCCTCGGCGAGTTTCGCGATCGGCCTGAGCTGCCGGCGCAGGAAGAAGAACGCGATCACCGTCATCAGCACCGAGGTCAGCACCATCAGCACCAAAAGCTGATGCGGATTGGTCGCCGACATCCGCCGCCGCGCGATATCGGCCTGGATATCCCCGAATGCGGTCGTGATCCTTGTGCGCACGATCCGGTCATCGCCCGAGGCATCGGCGGCGCGCATCGCCGGGATATCGGCATGCAGCGTCTCGACAATCGCCCGCCCCGAGAAATCCAGCATCGAGACCGTATCGCTGACCGGCGCCTGAGGCCCCGGCGGAAAACTCACGGTGATCTGCAGCGGCCCACCCACCGCCTCAGCCCGCGCCAGCGCCGCCTCCGGCGTGGTTCCGGCCTCGAATTCGCGCAACAGAAAGGCCAGATCCAGCGCCACACCGCCGGTCATCTGCCGCGTCACCCCCTCATAATGGCGCTGGATGAAAGCCATGGACACCACAAGCTGAATGATGACGATGGGCAGCACCAGGATCAGGGCGGCCCTGCCATAGATCCCGCGCGGAAGCAGATGTTTCAATGTGATCATGCGAAAGAGGCTAGACATGTCCGTCCCGGAAGAAAAGCCGGAGCCTGAGCTGCCGGAACACCTGACCTCGCTGCCGCTGCGCCGGGTTCTGGCCGATAATCCCGGGCCACTCACCGGCCCGGGCACCACGACCTGGCTGGTGGGTCAGGGCGCTGTCACCGTGATCGACCCCGGCCCGGCTTTGCCCGCGCATCTGGAGGCTGTTCTCGCCGCCCTCGCCCCGGGCGAGCGAATCGAGGCGATCCTCGTGACCCATCCCCATCTTGATCACTCGGCCCTGGTGCCGGCGCTGGCTGCGGCCACCGGCGCCCCGGTCATCGGCTTTGGCCCCGCCGGATCGGGTCGCTCAGAGGCGATGCAGGCGCTGGCGGAAGCGGGTTTCACGGGAGGCGAAGGGCTCGACCGCGCCTTCGCCCCGGATATCCGCCGCCGGGATGGCGAGGTCTTCCAGGTTGGCCAGGAAGAGTTTCGCGCGCTGTACACGCCCGGCCACAGCGCCGAACATCTGAGCTTCGCCTGGCGCGGTGCGCTTTTCTGCGGCGATCAGGTCATGGCCTGGGCCCCGAGCCTCGTTTCCCTGCCCGATGGCGATATGGGGGCCTATATGGATTCGCTCTATCGGCTGCGGGATGAGGCCTGGACCTGCCTCATCCCCGCTCATGGCGCGGTGATCACCGATTCCACCGCCAGAATCGACGCCCTGATCAACCACCGCCGTCAGCGTGAGGCGAAAATCCTCGCCGCGCTGACCGCCCCCGGGATGAGCCCCGACGACCTGCTGCCCATCGTCTATGCCGATACGAATGAAGCCCTCTGGCCCGCCGCAAGACGCAATCTTCTGGCCCATATCGCAGATCTGACCAGCCGCGACATGGTGCGAACCACGCAATGGCCCGGCCCCACCCCCCTGGTAACGGCGCGATGAAGCCAGGTAACAATTTCCCCCCTTTTGCCGGTTTTGCCTCTTGCCGCCCCGATATCCTCTGGCTATACACCGCCCCGTGTTCCGGCGTAGCTCAGCGGTAGAGCAGTTGACTGTTAATCAATTGGTCGTAGGTTCGATCCCTACCGCCGGAGCCAGAAATCCTAAAAGATTTCAAAGAGTTACAGGGGTGGCGGAAACGCCACCCCGTATCATTTCAAGGTCAGTCAGACATATAGCAGACATTCGGGAGCGGCCACAGGTGGCGGCACGGCCCGGTCAGACACCCCGTAAGACGCTGTTCTGTCTACGAAAATCCTGAACCAGCAGAAAACCCGGACGAAAAACCGCCGCATATGTAAGTCGAGTATCCGGGGAGGGCCTGCCCCCGCCCCCACCTACCTAGGGGGGGCCTCGGGTCGCATCAGCCTGCCTCGATCATACACGACCACCGAGCGCCCCGCACCACCAAAGGTCGAAACAATCGGATTCGGCACAGCGGACAGTCAAGCAGACAGCCGACCGCCAGAATCAGATATGACGTGATACCTGGATTGCAGCGGCGTTGACGTTCGCATGACGCACGACATGCGACGCCCCACGACACGCGCGCAAATCCGCGTCACAGCGCGACGACGATGCACGACACACAGCGCACGGCCCTCACGCGCGAACGCGCGTCCCTCGCCCTGCATCGAGACGCACGGCAGCACCGCACCTCTCCCACGCCGACGACGATCAAGCATGCCCCCGCGCATCGCATCACGCCCACCCCCTCAGCGCCCACATGCGGGCCGTGCGGCTGATCGGGCCTTGAGCGATACAGGGAAGTCAGGTCGGACCCGCATAGGGCTAACAGCAAAACCAGCCTTGAAACCAGCCCTCTTGCACCTTTCTAACAATCCCATAATAATCCTATCGAAAATATCTCAATATAATCAATTCTGTAAGATTGTTAGATTGGAATTATTAAATATAGGAAAAATAGAGGTGGTGAAAAAATAAAATAGGGTTCCGAACAAAGTCTAACAAATCGAAAAACCACTAATTCGATCATTAAAATCAATGGGTTCTGTGTTAGATTTTGACATTATGGAATCTCTAACAGGGTCGGCACATAGGGCATCTGGGCACTTATTCGTTATCTTCGTGATACGGCTTTATTCGTTATGCGTTGCGCAACACTACCTCAATTCCGCGCCATCTTGCCCATGAACCATTTTCTCGTTAAGCCCGATCTGCCATGAAAAAGGAGGCCGAAGCCCCCTGATCTTTGCGCCATCCACACTGTGGATGCCATTAACGCTTCGCGCTACGTCCGAGCGTGCTCCTTGAGCGCGGCCTGAGATTTCTCGGCCATGACCTCCCAATTGAGCGGATCAGCCATCGGAACGAGCAACAGGCCGGAAGTATTGATCAATGCCGCCTCGGCCTGCTTGCGAGATGTGTCCCGAGCGGTGATCAACTTGAAAAGCCGATCAAACGCTTTGGTCGCGTGATCGGATTCAGCATGGGTCACATTCTCCATGCCCATATAGCTTTCAAACTCATTCTTGAGTTCGTCGAGTGTCTGGCACTCCTGAAACCTGATAGGTCGGATACGTTTGCCCTTTTCGACAAACAGCAGCTTGGCGGCGTCAACGTCACCGCCTTTAGCCCGAAGCGTCAGGCCAGCAATAATCCGCTCCTCGTCCTGATCGTTCATATCGCCCTCGCAATCGTAATTCACCCGATTATACGCAAAGTCGACATTTGCACAATCTCCCACAATCTTAATCACCAGGATATGTCGAAATTACCGTTTGAACGATATGGGTGGGTCAATTAACATCGTCGCAATCAGGGGAATTGAATATGGCAAGCGGCGTCAAAATTGAAGAACACCAGTTCCGGGTTACGCTCGACCATTCCGCCGCGCACTTTCGATTGATGGGCGGCATACAATGGTATGGCCCATCCGCGATTGAAAATATGCCGCAATCTAACCTGCTCGACGGGCGGCTTTGGTACTCCACCGAAGAGTTTCACGATGCCTTGGGCAGCATGTGGCGATACTGCCAAGAACACCCTGACACCCACGGGCTGGATCATGCGCTGATCTATGCCTTTGACGGTCGGGCCGGAACGATCAAGTTTCATGCCTACCTGTGGAAGCCAGAGACAGGCGACACGATGCAGCCGCTTGATTACGGCCGCGCTGTCGATCCCCTTGATCGGTACAATTCGTATCCGGGCTGCATCCTTGACGCCCTGCTTGCGCAGAATAAGGCCGTGAAGGCGTCCACAGTGGTGAAGCGGGCGCTCCCCTTGGCCGTGAAGCGGTTTGGGGCCGGAGCCAGCGACGAGACCCACACGGTGCTGCTCCATAACGCTCTCAAGACGATGATGCAGACCGAACCGCTGATCTTTTCTCGGGACGATCCCTCCAACTATTCCCCGACTGGCCGTTTCACGATGGTCGAACACCTCGGCATCTATGACAAGGACGCGACATGGCTCTCCAAGTGATCAAACTCGACTTCGCGGCCTACGAGCCGAAGCTGACCCCCGAAGCTCAAGCCGCTTTCGACAAGTGGCGGGCGCTCTATGACGACATGGCCCACCACTGCCGTCAGGCAAGCTGCTGGACATGGGCGGGGGAGCTGACCTATCGCGTCAACGGCGTGAAGCGCATGTGCCGCACCGTCCCGCAGCCCGTCAGCGAGGAACACATGCGGGTCATCCTCAGCAGCGTTGAGCAGTTCTATTCGCTCCCGGTCGCGGGCGAGGAAAACCCCCGCAACCCGGTGGTCGCCCTGATGGCGTGACAACCTAGGAAACAATCCCGAGACGCGCCACCCTTTCTGCCCGCAAATGCCACAATCCCATGCGAACGCACCATGGCAAGATAACAGCCGGGACGCATAAGCATGTCGATATTTTCCAAGAAATCCGCCGCAATTACACTCGTTGCATCATTGATTTTTTCCAGCCCTGCAATGGCTTGGCTGTGGGGCGGCAGCGGCGACCTGGACTTTTCATCCATAGAAGCGATGCAGGAGTCAGTGAAGGACGCAACAAGCGACATGCCTCAGGCTGACAAGGAAGCATTTGGGAAAGCCCTGCTGGCAATCCTTATGGAGAGACACCCTGTGACTGGTGCCGCCGAGCCGGGGTTGCCCCAATTCATGGCTATGGGCCAGCTTGGCGATAAATTCTATGATGGCATGAGCGTATGGATGTCCGGCGTCACAATCGAAGAGGTGAAGGCGAAGGCAACTCTGATTTCCTCTCAAGAAGTATCAAAAGCTATAGCAGACGAAATCGCTGAAATAGAAAACCAAGAAAACAAAGACAATCTCTTGGATCAGCAGAATTGCTTGAATGATAGGATTGTGGTCTCCAATATTCGAGTAGAGAAGGGTGACTACTCGAACAATCTGGAATTCGATATTAAAAACAATCTCGCCTTTGCTATCAGCGGGGTTCAGTTTGAGTATGTCGTGAAGCAAGAAGGAAGATCGGTTCCAATCAATAAAGATGACGGTTCTTTTTCTGTTTCCGGCGGCATTGAACCCGGAGAGACAAAGTCGTTATCGTATTATTATCACGGGCCAATGGGTGAGGCCGGAAAAACCTTTGTCGAAACCCGAATGATTAACGCCTTCGACGCCGTAGAGCTTCCCTTGCTGGACACAAACACCAGATACATCGGTCGGCCAGAAGGCTATTCTGACCAAAAATGTGAGTGAGCATCGACGCCGCTCGCAGCCCCAAAAATACCGCCCCATACGCGCTGTCTCGCATCGACGCGCCCACTGCGCAGCGAACGCAGAACGCGCTGTAATACAGGTTACAGCGCGTGTGCGGGGCGGCTTGGCGTGACGGGGGTCGCTACAGCGCGGGAGGCCATGTGAGACAGGCGGGGGCGCTGCGAAGCATGGACGCTCTGCAACCGCCCCACAGCGCGTCTTCGGGGATGTGCAGGGTCAGCCCCGCACCCATTCGACTTCCGGGCCGTCGCCCCAGTTGTAGTGCTCGATGTTCAGGTGTTCCAAGAAGCGGCGGCGGGCATCAGCCAAGGGCGGCAGGCAAGTGCAGTGATAGGACGCAGGAATCTGCCCCTTCTCGATCCCGCCGATGCTCATACGCATAGTGTTGTTTGCTACGACTAGGATCGACTTGAAGATCGTCCCGACCTGCGCCGGGACAGCCTTTATCGTCGGTTGCAGTTTGAGCCACCGCTTCCATTCCGAAATCGGCGTGACCCAAACATCACCGTGGGTGCTGTGCGCCTGACGCTCCGACCAAATGGGCAACTGCCCTTCTGACAGGATCGCAAACAGGATTTGGTCCGCGCCAGCCAGCGAGAGCAGCTTTTGCTCTCCCTTTTCGACCGTCTGCGGAATATCCCGAGGATTGAAAGTCGAAATGTCCAGCCCGAGAAGAAAGCGCATGAACGCGGGGAGTTCACCGCGATAGCCACTATACCCAGTCTGATCATTAGGCCAGTATCGGCTCCAGAACTCATGAGTTGGGCCATAGATCGGCGATGCCCGCAGGACAAGAAATCGGCGGTCACTCGCTTCCACTTGAACTGCGTGGGGCTTGTTTGTCGTCAAAAAGAGCCGGGTGTAATTCTTTGCGGTGATTACTTTCTTGTTCTTCCCCTCAATGGAAATGCTTGGATCAGTGATGATGTTCTTTGCCCTCGCATTGGAGGCGTCATCCGCCGCGGCCAGCATCTCCGCCCCGTGAATAACTAGCTTTTCCATCATGCCATCGGTGAAACGCCCAAAGATATGTCTTGGGTCACTTGTCTCAAAGCAGTACTTCGCACCAACCAACTCCTTGACCACGTTGTAAAGCAGCGACTTACCCGAACCTTGCTCCGAAGAATAGATTGCGATTGCAGCTTTTGGAAGCTCCCAAGGACGCTGCACGAGATGCGCCAAATACCTGATTAGATAATCCGCCTTCGGCCCATCCTCGGAGCATATGACATGCCAAAGGTGCGCGGATATGAGTGGCCAATCATTGTCGGCTTCAATCAGACTCGTGGCCGCATCGGTGGCAAATCCCGTAAATATGTTCTTGATCCTTCCGGTCGAGGTGTTCACAGTGGTTTCGGTCGTTTCATACATCATACGAGCGCCGATATACTGATGGTCGCCCGCTGTTGTGATCCACGCGCCAACGAAAGGTTTCTTCTCGATCTCATCTTTCTTGTGGTCTATTTCACCGTAATAGACATGCTCAGAAAAGGCTTTCTGGAAGTCGCTAAGCAGTTGTTCAGGTGCATCTGGATCATCTACCTGAAACACAACTGGCTTTCCAAAGTGGTTCTTGACGATGTAGAACCGGGCATCGAACCAATCTTTAAGGTAGCCGAAACTCCGATCCCGGTGAACCCACTGAACCGCTTGGCTGATGTACTGGTCGAGTTGCGGCACGGAAATGTCTTCACCCAAGTGAAGGGATTTGATTTGCGCGTCAGTGCAAGCCGATGCCAATTCATGCTGCTCAACCTTGGCATAGTGATTGGCGAGCGTTCCCCGCTCCCTTTCGGAGATATAAAGGAAAAGCGGAGCGATGACTTCGGCGGATGAATTGCTATGCAACTCATCACGGATCATTCGTTCTGCTTCTTTGCGGACCAGATGAATGACATACTGGTTCAAGACGGCTTTATGCTCGTCCTGCCAGAGATCGGCCCGCGTATATTGCCGATCAAAGTCGATCTCATCGTCGGACGCGAATGCTGCCTTCTGACGCTCCGGTTCCTTCTCCACCAGAGCCTTTTGCCAAGTATCCTTGAAGGTCCGAGCCAGCTTATCAAGCCGAACCTCCCCACCCTTATCGTCAGCCCGAAGCGCAAACCCGCTTTTGGCAATGACACGATAGACCATTTCGCCGTCTGTGGTGATCGCCGCAGCAGAGCAGCAGAAGCCGAATAGGGTATCAGACCAATTATGCGCCTTGTTGCCATCATGGAAGGCTGGCCCCAGTTCCCATTCCCCTCCCAGACGAGAAAGAAGGCGTTTCTCGCTGCATTGGGCAGGGGTGATTGAGGCGACCACAGGTGGGGCGGTGTGGGGCTGCCCATCTGGACTTTCATCCGCCATCATCTTTCGATACATGGCCGCGCAGTCGCTCGAAATATCGCCAATCCCGGTCGTCGTGCTTTCACCATAGGGCTGTGTACCCGTGATGACCACAAATTGCTGCACGAGCAGTTCGACTTGGAATTTGGCCTGCTTCTTTCTTTTCAAGCCTGCCGGGGCATTGGGCCACCGGCCAATGAAGTGATGGCCGTTTCCCGACTGCGAAACCTCGCTATAGGTCATCGGGCCGAAATGGCCCCGGATAAGTCGTTGCTGTTCGCGCGCTTCATCCTGATGCTCAGGGCGGGCCTTCGCAGGGTCGTCATTATCAACACAGACAAGGTCATTGCCAACGCCCATCATAAAGCCGAGTGCAAGGGTCGCGTCTGCCGCAATCGCCTGCACGGCCATATCGAACGTGCAGTGATTGGCCGGGTTGTGCGCATTGACATGGAAGTCGGAGACGACGACCTTGCCCTGCATCAGCGTGTTGGGCGTGACGCTATACGGCTTCTTGTCCCGCGCGACCATCCAGCAGGGGATGTCTCGCATTTCGGGCGGGATGCGCCTGTAACGATCAGGGACACCCGTGGGCGCTGCGGAGGATGGAGACACGTCACCCGCGTGGAAATTCAGATCGGTCATTGCTGCCTCGAAAGCCCGGCAGAATGGGAGAATGTCCAGCATATGTCTGCGCGAGACACCCGCCGGAACATAACCCATTCTGTCCGAAGGTAAATTTTAGATCGACTCGGTGCCTCTATGTCAGGAGGTCGCACCGATGGCCGCTTTTGCATTTTCGATCTGAGCTTTGATTGCGGCATCGGGGCCGCTCGCTGGGCAAGCGGCGACAACGGTATTGATCCTCGAAACAACCGCCGACTTAGCCTGCTCCAGCGGCTTGCCAGTCGCACGCTCCAACACAGTCTTGAACTGACCGTCCGTAAGGCCGTTTTGCATCGCCACCTTCTCGACGGTCAGGCCGGTGTGCGCTGCCTCGCGCTCCCACTCGCCATACTGGTACTGTGCGGCGTCAAACTGATCCTTTTCCCGCTCGTAGTCCGCGACGACCGAGGCAAAGTGTCCGGCGACCACAGGTTGCGCGGCTGCTTGCATGGGGCCGACCATCGTGACCGGACCACGATCAAACGGGTCAGGATTCGAGTAAACGGTGGTGCCAGCGCGATCAACGAGCTTCAAGCCCCTGATAACCGCATCGGGCGTCGAGATGCTGATACGCGGATACCTGTTGACCAGACGATCTTTCGGATTGACCAGCGTATGCGGCTGGGCCGGGTTGTTGAACACATTGATCTCCTGCCGCAGCGCAGGGTAGTCGAGAAGAACGGCGATCAGGGACGGCAGAAGCTCGAAATACTGATCCATCACCTTGTCGAAGTTCTTGGCACGCTTGCCCGTATTTTTATGGCGCCCATCCTGCCACGCAGCCAGTTCGGCCTTCGCCATTTCTGCTTGCAGGTCATGCAGCTTGGGCAGCCACAGGGTGAGACGGTCGCGGTTTTCGGTGTTGCCTTCCATCCGTTGACGGATTTCGGGATACTGATCTTCCAAGGTAGTATGCTCGATGAGCAACTTACCGTCCGCTGCGATTTCGCGCGTGAGGCGATCTCTTTCACCCTCGGCCTCGCCGATCAGGTAAACGATGTTTTCCATCGTTAGGGAAGTGCTGCCCTGTAGGACCACCCGAACACGTTGAAGGATTTCGTTGTTCATCGGGCCACCTCTTGAAGGGAATTGATCCAGCCGACAATATCACTGTAGCGCCATGCCACGGTGTTCGGGCCGGTTTGCAAGGGTTTGGGGAATACGCCGCGCCGGATTTGGGCGTAGAAGGTGCTGACCGAAAGCCCAGTCATTTCTGCAACTTGCTTGGCGCGAATTAGTCTATGGGGGTCATTCTGTTCCATGTCACACCTTTGTGCGTCTCATGGAAATCAATATGCAGCGCCCCGAAACATATGTCGCACATAACGACAACAACGACTTTAGGGACGAAATCTAAGCCTGCTTAAACAGAAGATTTCTTGTTACGTTTTTCCCACACATTACGCACCGCGCTTTCAGCGTTTAGCCTATGATCTATTACCACGACAGAAGTACCATGACGCCGCTTAATGTACTTAAACTCTTCATCCCAAACCGCCGTGACAATATCACAAGCGTTTTCGTTGCCGAGCTTAGCTCGGCTGAATGTGACTGGCAAACCTTCAAAAGTTTTTATCAGGTCTGAAACCAGATCAATAATAATCAGGTCACGAATTACATTCGTCGCCTTCTTCGCACCGCTTGCTCCCTGTGGGCGCGGCAACTGAACAATCTTCCGAAACGCGGACCTTACCTTAGGATCAATCTGGAACTCGGAATCGTCAATTTCGTTAAGATAGCGAACCACAAGGTCATAGATAAAGGGATAGTTTTGCGCACCTTCGGAAAACTGCGCGATAGCCAAAAGTTGATAACCGACATGGGCGACCCGCAGACGTTCTCTTTGAGCGTCGATTTCAGCGGCATCCTGATCGTTGCCCACCCCATAATGGGGTTCAATGTCTGCCTCATAACCATACAAGAATTTCTGAAATAGCCGCTTTGCCCCCCACTCTCCTTGCGGACCGCCTTCGCTCGCCGCGCCAATGATCTGCGCCGTTTCCTGCATAAACGGATCAAGGTCGAAAAAACGCCCAAGAGGCTGGCGTTGATCAAAGGGGATTTGCGCTTCGTCGCGCTGGCCAGCAAGTTCAGCCAGCCGCTCGCGGACGCGCTGCTTCATAATTTCCACAGGGGGGAGGCACGGGCGCGTCACGATGCGATGCTCACCACCTTGGCGGTGCGTTTCGTCACCAACTCGGCCCAGCGATCAAGGACGATGGCCCTTTTGTCGAGTTGGGCCGACAGGTTGTAAACGCGGGCAACGGCGCTGGCTGCGGATGCGCTCGCCGAATGGTTCAGGATGCGGTCAACGATCCCCTCATCTGCGCCGCCCTCGGCCATGATCGTGGCGAAGGCGGTGCGGAAGTCGTGGAACGTCCAAGGCTCCATATCGTCGGGCAGCAGCTTGTCGATCTCTACCTTGACCTTGGAGAAGCCTGAAACCGGGGTCGTGCCTGTGGTCGTGAACATCAGGTCATTCTTCGGGGTCACGCCGTTGACGACTTCAAGGGCGGGTTCTGACAGGTGGACGATGTGCGCCTTGCCGTTCTTGGTCCGCGCCCCCGGCAGGTCAATGCGCTGCTTGTCAAAGTCGATCTCCGAATGACGCAGCCCCACGATGTCCCCCCGACGTTGCGCTGTCAGGATCAGGAGACGGATGATCGGCGTCCACAGGGGGGATAGAAGCGCGGCGGCGTCATAGATTGCGCGAACCTCGCTCAGGGTCAGCAATCGGTCGCGGGGCTTTTCCTTGCCGGGGGCCTTGGCAAGACCCGCGCCGATATTGTGGTCGATGTAACCGCGCTTCCATGCGAAGGCGGTGAACGCACTGATTGCCGCCTTGTAGCGGTTCGCCAGAACCTTGGTCCCTTTGCCTGCCACCTTGTCGATAAACTCTTGCAGGTGTCGCCGCTCGACCTTGTTCAAGGGGTCGTCCAGCCGGTTGCCAAAGGCGACCTCGATCTGCTTCCGGCGCTGCCGGCCCGTCCGAAGCTGGGCTAGGTGCATTTCGTCGTAGCGGTCGAGGATCGCCCGCACCGTTTGCAGGTTCTTGACCTCGGCCTTGCGGTCCACGCCCTCAATCGCCTCCTTTTCGAGGGTCAGGGCCTTCTCCCGCGCCTCGGACAAGGTGATGGCCGGAAACCGCCCGAGCGTGTGGCTACGCAGCTTGCTTTCGCCCCGGATGCGCTTCTCGAACACCCATGTCTTGATCCCTGTCGGCGCGACACGGACCCGCAGCCCGACCCGCAAGGCGTCGGACACATCATACCGCTTCTCCTGCGGCTGCAATGCCGCCACCGCTCTATCCGTCAATCTCACACGCGACATGGGCCACCTCGCTCCGGTGTCTGCCGTCAGACATATAGCAGACAATTTTACGTCTCACGCATCGCTTTCGCTTGCAACGTACGATAACGCAATGCAATGTGTCAGACAATGAAAATAGCGTGTTTTCAATATACTAGATGGATACCCTCGGCACCCCTCGCAACGCCTCGCAAATATCGGATTTTGTGACTGTTAATCAATTGGTCGTAGGTTCGATCCCTACCGCCGGAGCCAAATCCTACATCAAGTCATTGATAGGATTGGCATTTTCCAGATAATTTCTGGAAGTGACATACCAAGGTGCCATACACGATGCACCGGAGTGAAATCCCCGCGTTCCGGAAATCGGAAGCAAATGGGTATCACAGACTTCGTATTCAGACGCGGTGCCACATATGTCTGGCGTCGTCGGCTCCCCACCGCTTTGGGCGGTGCCCTCCTGCAGGTAAGCCTTCGCACCAATGAGCCGTTGCTCGCGCGCAGCATTGCGGCGAAGGTCACCGTTGCAAGCAACAACCTGTTCGAACACATGATCAATACCGGCCTTACACGTGAAAATGCCCGCAAACTGCTCGATCAGGTGATCCGGGACGAGATTGAGCGAATCCAGCGCCGCAGAGTCGTTGAGAGCGACGACCGGGAAGAAAATGCCTGGGCCGCCAACCAGAGCCGCGATCAGATGGCGGCAAAGGCCTACCGCTTGCTTGCCGAACGTGGCCGGTCAGCCAGCCTGTCCGCAGCCGAGCTTGAAGCGATGAGGGCCGCAGATCTGACAGATACGGACCTCGCCCGCCTAGACAATTTTCTTGAGCTCTTCCGGCAGGACTATTGGTCCGACACGCGGATGCGGCGCATCGCCGGGGTGTTGCGCGATCAGTTCTCTTTGGCATCGCCCTCCGCGACAGACCTGATCCAGGCCCGACAGATCATGCTTCGCGCGCGAGGTGCGGCCCACCACCTCATGGCAGACCGTGCCAGCACCGACATGGACGAGGCGGATGCGCTGGCCGCCGCCATCTTCGAGGAGTTCCTGCAGGACCAGCCGGACTCGGCACATGCCACTCAGGGCGCGTTTCCGCCGGCGACTGTTGCGACGACACCTTTGTCCGCGCCTCCCCCATCAACTGAAGCTGTGCCACCGCCGTCCTCGGGGCGATAGGTCAGCGCGCCCATGCCATCGCGCCCGACCATGGCGAGCCGGTCGAGATCGGTGATGTCGATAACCGCGCGCCCGCGCGCTGCCAGTTCGCGGTCGATCAGCAACCGGCCCCAGCCATCGGGCAGGCTGTCGCCGAACAATCCAGGAAGATCGCCGAAGGCCCGTGCTTTGGCCCGCAGCAGGCCGACCGGTTGCCTGATCAGCAGCGGACTGACCGGCAGCGGAGCCGCCGCAAAGCCGGGATCCCATTCGGCCACCGCCTGGCGCGCAGCCCCGTCCCAGCCGAGCCGCGCGACCGGCACTTCTTCGCCATTGCCGAAATCGAGCGAGACATGGAGCCGCCGCACCGTCATCCACGCGCCCTCCGCCGGGCCCGCTTCGGCAGGCTGGCCTGATGTTCCACCTCATCGAGGCTGCGCGCCTCAGGGAGCGGAAACAACGCGCGGAACCCCTCAAACGCGTCCAGCGCCTCGGCGATGGCCAGAAGCGCGGACAGCGAGACCTCGCCGAGCCTCTCAAACCGCTTGAGACTGCCGAGCGGAACGCCCGAACGTCCCGCCAGATCGGCCTGCGTGAGACCGAGCGCGATGCGCCGGTTGCGGGCGGCCTGCCGGACGTGTTCGCGGAGATCGGGCGCGGTGTCGAGAACGGGGATCATCGGCTGTCCAAATTAAATGCGGATCACATATTATCCCTTATATGCTCATCTGACAATATAGGGATAAAATATGATACCTTATTCTACAGGAGCGTCTCCGCTGCCAGACCCGCCCGCAGGCGGCGACCGATGCTGGTTCGGGTGCTTGGCCGTCAAAGGTCCCTAGCCAGATCCCGCACGGATTCTGGATCATGCCCGGCCAGAAGCCAAGTGACCGGCGCCATCGGTTTTCCTTGGGCATCCTCGAGATCGGGCTGCGGTGTGGCGAAAAAAGCGGTCACCTGCAATGGACGCAGGCCGGGCCGGATTGCGCGCAGAACCACCCTGAGGCCAGGCAGTTCCCCGGTCCCGGTCAGCTGGAACGCCGGCACGCGCAGGCCGCGCCCGTCAGGTCCGCGAACGGCCAACAGCGTGCGCTCGCCAATCCGTCGACGCAGGTGGGCTTCCGTCACCCCGAGCCGCCCGGCAACCTCGGCGATAGGTAGGGCGGTGACGACCAGGGCCGCATGATTGGCCTTGGACTGGAGCAGTGGTGCCGCTTCCGCACTCCCCAAGTTAGGCGCGACCCCCACAGAACGGAGCGCTTCGGCCTCGGCCCCCGACAGCGGCTCGGGGACGGCCAGCAGCCGGAAGCGGTCGCCATGGCGCCTCAGGAACGCGGCGGCGACACACGCGAACTCCTGTTCGCCGTTGCGGAGCGGAAAGTCAGCCAAGACCTTCTTCAGCTCGGAAAACCCATCGGTGTCACGCAGCTCGCTGGCCATCCGCCTATCTCCCATGCTCGTAGCGGAACCATAGGCCGTTGGGGGTGCTGTGCCAACGAATGTCTCGCCACGGAACGGCTTGACGATCCCGTGGAGCAGAAGCCATCGTAATAGGAGACAGGAGACATCTAACCCGCCGAAACTACTGCCATACAAGTGCCATACAAAACTGCCATACAAAGCGCAGGGACGCATATCGGATTCACGTTTACTATCAATAACTTGCGCTTGAATTTGGCTCCGGCTGCGCCCCCTACCGCCGGAGCCAATAAGATCAAGGGGTTAGCTGAAAAGCTGACCCCTTCTTCTTTTGCGGTGTAAGCACTGCGCAAGCAGGACGGGGCGGCTGGAATCGTATCTGGCCATCCAGCCACACCATTGTTCATGGGCATCAGTTATCCGCAGGCTGACCAAAGAGCGTTGGCCCGAGGACTGCAAACGAGTTTGCAAGTGCATTCTCGTATCCGGGTGCCGGTCCAACTGAACCATGCACAATGCCGATCAGAGCATTCCCCCTCACCAATGGACCGCCGGACATGCCGCCGCCGACAGCAGGTTGGTGCATCTTAATGCTGACCCCCTCGATTTGCTCAACAGTGACAGGTGCAGTTCTCATAGCGCCTTGGTGCCCAGCAATGATCGGGAAGCCTCGCATCTCCAAGCTTTCACCGACTTGGGCGAGCGAAATATCCGCAACCCTGTAAGCTCCGAACGGCGCGAAGGCTGCTCGTTCGGCTTCGGTGAGCGTAATCCTTAGAATATCATGGAGGTCATCGCCCCTTGGGACGAGCAGAACTCGTCCGACCTCAAAGTTGACGGTGATGGACAATCCCAAATCTGGAATGCCGAATACGCCTTGAAGGGGCATCGGATGGGTAAGCGGTGTGTCGATAAGTTCAGTTACGAGGTGCAGACAGGTTAAGAGCCAAGTATCGGTATCATTCGTGACGAGAAACCCTGTTCCTCCGTTGTCCAAAAATGTCAGCCTGAATGGGGAAGGCATGGGAGTTCCTTCTGATATAAATTGATCCATACCAGTAGCAGGCTATCGGCGCAGAGTCATCTATCCCTCGGGATTGAGTAACCGCGTCACCCTCCGCAGCAGTTCCATATCCTCAGGGGTCGGAAGGGTCGGCTTTCCCAGTATCGGTGGCAGCTTCTTCGGGCTGGCTTCCATCTGCACCAGCTTCGGCAGCAGCCATGCCAAACGATTCAGGGCGAACCGTTCCGATTCCGCGAAGCCAACAACCTCCAAGTCTGTAATGAGGAGCTTTCCCCGACGCGGCGCTATGTCATCCTGCGCGTGGATGAGGCAGACCAGATCGCGCGGATCAAGGTGGTCAACGGTGAAGAACTGGCCCAACTCGACACCACGGGAACACTGACACAGAAGTATCAGGCTCGGCTGATTCCCGGTGCAGCAAGCGTTGAGCTGATCTCCCCGGAAGACACCGACACCCTCCGCCCCCACACCCGGGCAGGAGCGAACCTAGCCCAGACTGTCAGCCCAATTGACCATCCGGCGCATGGCCTCATCCTGCCGATAGGCGAGGTTTTCGAGCGACTTCGCGGCGCGGTTGGCCGGTCGTTCCCCGATGCCGGTTGGGATCAGGAGCGCAACAGAGGTGCTGCGCTGCACCGCATCGTCTGCGAGCTTCTGGCCCAGACAAGCGCAGCGGCTGCCCCGTAGCCGCCAGCCTGTTTTCCCGTAACGGAAGAACCTCCCGATTTCGCGCAGCATTATGGTACTCCACAGGAAAAATGCTGCTGCTGAAAGGGCATAGTTGAACAGTCTGAACTCTATCCACGGGTAAAGTTCCGGGATGACGATGTCCCCTCTCTCGGGCGAAAGCGATGCTGAAATGTCTGGAAAATATGCCCCGCCAAGCCTTATTGCATAGTTGGCAACGCCGAGCCCAACTAGGATCAAGACCACGACTCTCGGAATCCCGACAATATGAGGGTAGGCACTAGTTAGGTGCATGGCAGTATGTCTCTTGGTGACGCTTAACGCGCAGAGCTTATTGCGGCACTCAGGCGTTTTTATGTCCGCTCCGTCCCGCAAAGTTGCCCGTCTTGCTCAGACCTCACGCCGGCGCAGATGCCGCAGCGCGTGCCAGGCCAGAGCCGTGGCGTAGAAGATGGAAAACAAGAGCAGCATCACCCAGGGATAGGTCAGCACCAGCGCCACCGCCGCCACTGCGGCCACCAGCGCGAAAGGCGCCGAAGAGGCCGGGATGCGCACGCGTTTGAGACTCGGCGTTGGCAGGCGCGAAATCATCATCGCTCCCACCACCACCATCCAGAAGGTGATCACCGCCTCATGCAGCCGGTAGCCGGTCACATGCGCGACATAAATCGGCGTCAGCGCCAGCATGGCACCGGCGGGGGACGGCACGCCGATGAAACCGGTTTTCTCCTTCGGCACTTCCTCGCGATTGCCGACATTGAACCGCGCAAGCCGCAGCATGCAGCAGACCGCATAGATCAGCACCGCGATCCAGCCCATCGAGGCCTCGGCCCTGAGGCCCCAGATCCACAGAACCATCGCCGGCACCACGCCGAAATTGACGAAATCGCACAGGCTGTCCAGCTCGGCGCCGATGGCGCTTTCCGAACGCAGCATCCGCGCCAGCCGCCCGTCAAGCCCGTCCAGAAACGCCGCCAGCACGATCAGCAGCACCGCGATATTCACATTGCCGGTGATCGCGAAGCGGATCGCGGTCAGCCCGGCACAGAGACCGAGGATCGAGACCAGGTTCGGCAACAGCCGCAGCAAAAGCAGCCCGCGCTCTCCCCTGCTGCGGCGCGCTTCGGGCGCGCCCTCTTCAGACAGCGGGTCGTGGTCATCCTCGCCCATCATTCGATCCGGGCATGGCGCGCGGGGGCGTCGGTTCCGATCAGCGCGATCACCGTCTCGCCGGCCACGGCGGTCTGGCCAAGGGTGACCTGCGGCTCTACCCCTTCGGGCAGATAGACATCAAGGCGCGAGCCAAAGCGGATCAGGCCGAACCGCTCGCCGGTGCGCAGCGTATCGCCCGGCTTCGTCCAGCAGACGATGCGGCGCGCCACAAGCCCCGCGATCTGCACCACCGCGATATGGCGGCCATCCTCCAGCCGGATCGCCAGCGCATTGCGCTCATTATCGACCGAGGCCTTGTCCAGCGAGGCGTTGAAGAATTTCCCCGGCCGATAGGCCACGGCGGTGACCTTGCCGGTGATCGGCGTGCGGTTCACATGGCAGTTGAACACCGACATGAAGACCGACACCCGGGTCAGGGGCTCATTCCCCAGCCCAAGCTCCACCGGCGGCACGGCCGGGGTGATCATCGAGACGACGCCATCAGCGGGGCTGACCAGCAGCCCCTTGTTTTCCGGCACCGCCCGTTTCGGGTCGCGGAAGAAATAATAGCACCAGATGGTGAGGCCCACCCCCAGCCAGCCCAGCGGCTCCCACAGGAAGAACAGGCCTGCGGTAATCAGCGCGAAAATCGCCACGAAGGGGATCCCTTCGCGATGCATCGGCTTGACGAAAGTGTCGATCATGCGCATGGGGCTGTCCTCTCTCCGGGTCTGCCCCCCGTCTCTACAGACTGATCGGGCGGGCGGCAACATTGGCGCGCAACCGGCCGTTGCCGGTCACGCCGCTGTGACACCGGCTGCGGCCTCGTCCGGCCAGTCGATGGCCCGGCGATAGAGATGCCAGCTTGCATGCCCAAAAAGAGGCAGCACAAGAAACAGACCCAGAAACCCCGGCAGCATCGCCAGAAACAGCACAAGCGCGATAAACGCCCCCCAACCCAGCATCAGCACCGGGTTCTCGCGCACCAGCCCGAGGCTTGTCAGCATGGCGGTGACATAGTCGATATCGCGGTCCAGCAGCATCGGCAGGCTCACCACCGTCAGCGCGAAGAGAAGCGCCGCAATCGCCGCCCCGGTGATCGTGCCGAAAACCAGCAGCGCAATGCCGGCAGGCGTCGCAAAGATCGCCAGCGATTGCGACACATTGGTCATGGTCACATTGCCCATGAACAGCGCGAAAGTCATATGGGCAAAGAAGTTCCAGAACAGGAAATAAAAGACGATCATCGCCGCCATTGACGGGATCTGCCCGTCCTTTTGCGCGAAGATAACACCCAGAATCGCGCCTCCCCGCAACGGCTCACCGGTTTCCAGCCGGCGGCTGACCTCGTAAAGGCCGCAGACGATAAAGGGGCCAAGGATCGGAAAGCCGGCGGCGGCGGGCAAGGTCCACCAGAATTGCCCCTGGGTGGTCAGCGCCCAGAAGACAAGCCAGCCGCCCAGCACATAGATCAGCGCAAAGAACAGCCCCCAGGCCGGCGCATGACGGAAATCCTGCCAGCCCTTTGCCAGCGCATAACGCAGATCGCTCTGGTCAAGCCGCAGGATTTCGGGCCTGCCACCGGGGCGCCTTGCCCCCTTTGCCGCCATCCCGGCCCCGGTTTCAGCCCCGGTCTCAACTCCGGCCTCAGCTCCGGTCTCACTGGTTGCTGTCATCCCGTCCTCCCTCCAGACACAGGAAGGCTAAGGCGGAATGGGCGGTTTCGCAAAGTTGTAACTTGCTCAAAGGATTTCCGATGCCGAATGCCAGGCTACAATCCGGGAAACTGTAGCGGTCTGCGATATCCCGACAATCCCTGTCACTTTGCTGCAACAACAATCCGGGCGTTGCATCCCATTGGCTTGTCGCATTCACGGGAAGATTATAGTCCGGAGAAGAGCAGTAATTTGGAAAGTAATATAATCATGTTTAAAACAGCGCTTCTTGCCGCTTCGTTTTGTATTGCCGGCCTCCCCGCATTGGCACAGGATCAATCCGTCAGCCTGGCGCGAACCACATTTTATATTGGAATCGGATCGGGTGATGCCGATGGTCCGAATGAATCCGACCGTACGCCATTTTCTATTGGCCTTATGCATCAGCTGCAGGGCCGCAAGCTGATCCTCGGCGCCGATATCGGTCGCGAGGGCACGCTGCTGGATTCGACCTGGGGCCAGAACCAGGCGGTGAAACAGGCGACCTCGTATAATCTTCTGGTCGGGGCGAATATCGTTGAATCCGAGCGTTTCCGGACAGATGCCGCCCTTCTGCTGGGGGTGCGTGAGAATACCAGCGATTGCCCCGCCTCTTATCTTGGTTACCAGTGCTATGCCAATACCGATCCGGATACAGAATATAAGGCCAATATCGGCGCCGTGGTGAATTTCTCGTTCGACCGGTTGTCTCTTGGCGTCAGGGCCACTGGCGAAAGCACTCAGCTGCTGGCCGGTTTCCGGTTCTGATCCGATAAAAACTGCACCCCGGTCAGCCCGGATCTGATCCCTGACCGGGTTGCAGATGGCCTTTATAGGCGACAATCAGACCAATCAGCGGCGCGGCAATTTCCACATTGAACTGGAATTGCCCGTCGCTTTCCTGTTCGAATGTATGCCCATTGGGCAACAGGAATTTCGGCATCGGAATTCCCAGAAACGACCAGCGGCGCGGGCGCAGAATAAGCTGCCCCTTTTCCACCACCAGCGCAATTCCGAATGAGAACGGGCCAAAGCGCTCGACGATAAGGCGGGAATTGCGCCCCCTGCCCTCGGATTGATGCGAGCGGAACCGCCGCCCGCCGAAGTCGCGTTCCCAGACCTCGCCCTCCGGGCCGGGGGTGAAGCGCACGGTGACCGGCACCTGCGCGGTCTCGGGCGGAAAACCGAAAACCCGGCATAAAAGCCGCGCAATCAGCCCCCGGCCGCGCCGGACACTGGCCTCTCCCGACCAGCTGGCCGGGCGGTGCAGGTCATGCAGCCGGCGGATCGGGTCCGGCAATCCGGCCAGCGCCGGGCCAAGGATACGCTCGTAAAGCGGTGCCTCAGGGCCTGGCCTGTCGCGCAGGCCGGTATAGATGGTGCGCCCGGCAAAGAGCCGGTCGTAATCCTCCAGCTCCAGCTCTGCCGTCGCCGCCCGGGCGCCCGGCGCCGGCCGCTCTCCCTGCAAGAGCCGCCGCACCAGTGCCTCGATCGCCATCGAGGGGATATAGGGGCCGTCATCCCCCTCGGCCAGCAGATGCCAGGAGCGGCTGACCTCCCGCCCGTCTGCGCGTCCCGTCACCGCGACATACATGCCGCCGCGATGCTCTCCGAATTTCATCAGGTTCAGCACGCGGTAAAACAGCCCCGCCAGCGGCACCAGCGAGGGCAACGACAGCGCCGCGCGCAGCTTTGCCAGCAGATTGAGGATGCGGTGCAGGCTTTCAGGCACCGGCCCGGCGCCCATCCAGATCTCTTGCAGCCCGGGGAATTCCGGCGGCAGCACCTGCAGATCCGGCACATCCACCAGCGAAAAGCGCAGATTGCGCAAAGGCACCCGCCCCGGCACCGTGATCGTGTAGCGCCGGCTTTCGGTCAGGCCCCGGGCCGTGACCGCCTGCCCGCCCCGGGTCAGCTTTACCGGCGCGCCAGCGTAACTCACCACCGCGCGCATGACATTGAGCCCGATCCCGGCATAGGGTGAAGGCGCTATGCCGCCTTCGACGCTGCGCAGCTCCATCCCCTGCGACAGGCGCCGCAGCACGGCGGCGGTCAGGACGGGAAAGCTGCTGACCCCGGCCAGCACGAAGATGCCCGCCTCACGCGCGGCCTGGTCGAATTCGGGCACAGCAAAGACGAAATCGGCGCTGTCGGCGAAATCCATATAGTCGATCCGCGCCGCGATACAGGCGCGGATCACCAGCCAGGGATCGTGGCCGGCATTTTGTGCAGCGTAGCTCTGGAACGGGCCCGAGGCATCGACCACCATGTCTGGCGCCTGCATGCGCAAAGCCTCCGCAATCCGGCTGCGATCCAGCGCCAGTGGCGTCATCACCGTGCCGCCCCGCTGCCGGGCGCAGAATTGCCGGGCCTTCGCAGCATCGCGACCGCAGATCAGCAGCTCCAGTCCCGGGCAATCCGCCAGCAACTCCGCCAGCCTGCCCCCGAAAACCCCATAACCGCCAAGGATGAGAATCTTCATCCGGACATTCTCCCCGCGCCTTCCGCGCCCGGCACGAACCAGACCCCAGGGGGCGGGAGCATGCAAGTCCCGTTATCCGTTGCAGAGCATGCCCCTGCCGCTTGACGGGGCAAAGGCAGCCCGGTTGCGCCGGTGGCGCCCCGGCAAGGCGCAAATGGGGGGGTGTTGACACCGGATCGGAGAACCGGAAGGGAATACACCGCGCGGCAGCAGCAGCGCCCGGATCGGAGGTCAGGGCTAAGCTGCCGGGGCGGCGGGATCAACGGCACAAGCTTTGCGGCGCGGGTGTTGAAGCGGCCCGTTGGCAGCAATGCCGTGACCGATCACCGCCAGGCAACACAGTGCTGGGCCGTTCGGGAAACTCTGTATCAGGCCGGGGGCTTTCGGGCCGGGGAGAAGTTTTTGCGGCAATACGATGCTCATCGCGAAACGGCGGACGGAAAATTCCACCATCGCAGCAGAGACCCGAAGGGGCTGCGGATCAGGGTTTCCAGCTGAGGAAATTCGCAATGATCCTGAGCCCGGTCGCCGCACTTTTCTCGGGATGAAACTGTGTCCCGAAAATAGTGTCGCGCCCGACGATCGCCGTCACCTCACCCGAGTAATCGACCCAGGCGATACGGGTCTCAGCGGATGCCGTGCGGAAATGGTAGGAATGCACGAAATAGGCGTGATCACCGGATTTCACCCCGGACAGCACCGGATGGCTGCACCCGATCTGCAGATCATTCCACCCCATATGCGGAACTTTCAGCACCGGATCAGCCGGGGAAATACGGTCAACCTCGCCCGGGATCCAGCCGAAACCGGGTGTATCGCCATGTTCCAGCCCGCGCGACGCCAGCATCTGCATCCCGATACAGATGCCAAAAAAGGGGCGCGCCTTGCGGATGACCGCCTCTTCAATCGCATCACAGAGACCCTCGCGGTCAGCCAGCGCCCTGCGGCAGGCGGGGAAGGCGCCATCCCCCGGCAAAACGATGCGCGAGGCCCGCGCGACATCTTCCGGTCGCGCCGAGACAATCACCTCACCCGCTCCGGTCTCATCGGCCATGCGCTGAAAAGCCTTGGCGGCGGAATGAAGATTGCCGCTGTCGTAATCCACAAGGACTGTCAGGCTCATCGGGGCATTCCCTTTGTCACAGGCGCCAACCCGGAATTTTCGAAAATTCCGGGCAAATTTCTTGCAAGAAATTTGCGGCGTTTACGGAGCGCTCCTTCACAGGGCACCCTTGGTCGATGGCAGCACCCCTGCCATGCGGGGATCGGGCTCGACCGCCTCGCGCAGGGCCCGGGCAACCGCCTTGAAGCTCGCTTCGGCGATATGATGGCTGTTGATGCCATGGATGCGGTCCACATGCAGCGTGATGCCGCCATGGGTCGAAAGCGCCTGGAAAAACTCGCGCACCAGTTCGGTGTCGAAAGTGCCGATCTTCGCGCTCGGGAAGTCCACATTCCAGACAAGATATGGTCGCGCCGACAGGTCCAGCGCCGCCGCCACCTGGGTGTCATCCATCGCGAGCCGGAAATGGCCGTAGCGCCGGATCCCCTTCTTGTCGCCAAGCGCCTGCACCAGCGCCTGACCAAGTGCTATGCCGGTATCCTCGACCGTGTGATGGTCGTCGACATGCAGATCGCCCGCAGCGCGCACCGTAATATCAATCAGCGAATGGCGTGCCAGCTGGTCCAGCATATGATCAAAAAAGCCAATCCCGGTCTGGCAGTCATAGCGACCGCTGCCGTCGAGACCGATCTCAACCTCGATCCCCGTCTCTGCCGTCTTGCGGCTTACTGTGGCTTTGCGCATCTCATCTGCCTCCGGACTTGCAGGGCGAGGCATTAAACGCCCCTCCCCCGCGCGGCAAGGGTGTGAAATGCAAAAGGGCGCCGTGGTGGCGCCCTTTGCGGATCCGATCTGGAGCGGGCGAGGCGATTCGAACGCCCGACCCTAACCTTGGCAAGGTTATGCTCTACCCCTGAGCTACGCCCGCACCGTTTCGGTGAGCGCGGATTTAGTCCAGGCGCCCGGTCACCGCAAGCGAAAAATCCGCGCCCGCCGCTCCGGGTTCTCATTTCATCCTGATGTCGTGTAACCAGTTTCTCCGTCGCCCGGAATTTTTGCCGTTGGCGGCCGGAAATCTGCGGCTGTTTCCTGGATCAGCCGGTCAGGCTGCGCCGCCCGGAGCCGTCCAAACGCCGCCTCTGCCGGCTGAGTGAAGCTCTGGGGGATCTGCCATTGTTTATGTCGTGACGACCTGATCCCGGCCGGTCTGTTGCCGTGCCCGCTACCGGGATAAACAATCGTCCGACGCGCAAAGCCCTCGTCACACGCCGTGAGGCGGGCCAGAGAAAGCCACTGGCCAGAGAAGCTGGCCGGGGAAAATGTTGCATCTCGCCGCAGTGATCCCTGTCGCGGATATGCCCGATCATTCCCGGCAAGGATGTCGATGATCCGCCCGCCCGCGAATGCCGTTTGTTTCCCTTGCCGGCCTCAGGCCGGCGCGATTCCGCTCGCTGGTGAAGCCAGTCCCCTCCCGATCCGCCGTTCAATCTGACGGATCGGCCCTAAAGAACCGAAGCGCTGTCTGTGGCATTGGCCCGGGAACAAGTCCCTGTGGAAAGTGACGTACCGGGACAGGCTTCGCAGCCGGAAGCCGCGATCCGGCAGGTCGGGATCGCCCCATTCCCGGAGAAAGAACCCCGGCAGAGAGGCCGCAGAGGTTTTGAAGCAGCTTTCACCGGAACAATGGCTCCGGACAAAATCAATGGGTTGCCTGCAAGCCGCAGCGCGGCCAGCTCTGCCCCCCGCCACCAGGGGAGACAGTGACAGGTAAATCAGACAGCGCCCCCGGATCTTTTCCCGGAAGGCGCCGGATTTCGCTGCGTGTTGTTGTGTAACTAATTATACCGCAATGTCACCAATTGGGCCGCAATGACGGAAGAGGACGTGGGTCCGCAGGCTATCCCGTATGGTCCGGCGTCAACGCCGTTTCCGGCGATCAGAACCATGGCTTTTGCGCCACCATTCCCAGATGGCTGTCTTGCCAACGCGGCGGTTGGCCGGGAAGTGCTGCGCGACTTCGGCAGCGATTCCTTCGAAGGTCAGCCGGTCAAGGCGCGCCATGATGAATGCTTGAAGTTCGGCATCCCCTGCAATCTTGGGCGGCGGGCCTAATCGGTGTTCACGGCGGTGAGCGCTGATCGGCGCGGAGGGCAGCGGCAGCGCGTTCAAGCCCCGTTGAAGGCTGGCTTCAATGGCGGTTTCAAGGGCCGTGATTGCCCGGCCCTGCGCGGCATGGCTGGCGCGCATTTCGGCCAGTGCCTGGATAAGGTGATCGCCGGTGCCGGGTGCCATGGTTGCCTTCTTTCCGATGGGGTGGCCCATGGCAGCGCCGTCAAACACCGCCATGGGCCGGAGGCTGCGCGTCAACTCGCCAGAACCGCGCGCCTCATTCCTTGTCCTCGATCTGGTCGGGGTCGAGACCGAGTTGCGAACAGATTGCCATCCGCTCATTGCTGCCCCGGAAGCGCCCGCGTTCCAGCAATTCGGGCGGCGGTGTCCGGCCCGCCAGCAAGGGCGGGCCAAGATGGACGGCAGGGCGGGCGCAATCCGCCCATGCCTCGAAGGAGGCAAGGTTGCTGGAAGCCAGTTCCTGCGCCCAGCCCTCCATAGCAGGAATGAGTTTGCCCGATGCGCGGGCGCGCTCAAGGGCGGATTCCACCTTGTCGTCATGAAGCTCGGTCAGCAGCTTCATTTAGCTGGACGCCATTTCCTTCGCCGTGACCGTCATAGCTCTCGGCAGTGAAGCCCTTCTTCAGCACCTCGAAGACCAGCTCGTCTGGATGCGAGGCCGCGGCATGTGCCATCATGCTGATCTGGGGCGAATAGACGCCAAGCCGATCATCCTCGATATCCTCGCGCCGCACCCGGATCGTGCTTTCGAACTTCCGGTTTTCCAGCGTGTAGCGCGCGGTCATCACGCCCTTGATTGCCGCTCGCCCATCCCCCTCAGCATGGGCCATTGCCTCACTCCAGCTCGATCAGGAGATCCTTGGCCTCGATCTGCGAGCCGGGGCTGACATGGACCCCTTTCACCACCGCCTCGCGGTCAGCGTGAAGCCCGGTTTCCATCTTCATCGCCTCGATCGTCAGCAGGAGATCCCCTGCCCTGACCATCTGCCCGACCGTCACCGCGAGGCTCGCGACAGAGCCCGGCATCGGCGCCCCGATATGGGCGGGGTTGCCGTCAACGGCCTTGGGCCGTGCGGCCGTCTTGGCCTTCACCGCGCGGTTTGGCACCCGGATGGTCCGGGGCTGGCCGTTCAGCTCAAAGAAGACCTTGACCTCGCCCGCATCATCCACCTCGCCCAGCGTCAGGAAGCGGATCTCCAGCGTCTTGCCCGGGTCGATTTCGACCGCAATCTCTTCGCCGGCTTCCATCCCGTAGAAAAACGCGCGGGTCGGCAGGGTGCGGACGGGGCCGTAAACCCGGTGGCGGCCCATGTAATCAAGGAAGACCTTGGGATACATCAGGTAGCCGTTCAGGTCTTCATCGTCGATCCTCATGCCGCCGAGTTCTGCCGAGACTTTCGCGCGGGTCTCTTCCAGATCGACGGGGGGCAGATGGGCGCCGGGGCGCTCGGAATTCGGCTTGTCGCCTTTCAGGACCTTTTTCAGGATACCTTGCGGCCAGCCCTGATAGGGCTGCCCCAGATTGCCCCTGAGCATATCGACGACCGAGTCGGGGAAGGCCACATCGGTTGCGGGGTCCTCGACCTGGGCGCGGCTCAGCCCCTGGGCCACCATCATCAGCGCCATGTCACCGACGACCTTGGAGGACGGCGTCACCTTGACGATATCGCCGAACATCCGGTTCGCATCGGCATAGGCCTGGGCGACCTCGGGCCAGCGCTCTTCGAGGCCAAGGCTGCGGGCCTGGGCCTTGAGATTGGTGAACTGGCCCCCCGGCATTTCATGCAGCCAGACCTCGGAGGCCGGCGCGGCGGTGCCGGATTCAAAGGCCGCATATTGCGCGCGGACATGCTCCCAGTAATTCGACATCTCGCGCACGGCACCAATATCGAGACCGGTATCGCGGTCGGTGTGGCGCAGCGCCTCGACGATGGAACCGAGGCAGGGCTGCGAGGTGCCGCCCGAAAACGCATCCATCGCCGCATCGACCGCATCGACGCCCGCGTCGCAGGCCGCCAGCACCGTCGCCGCCGAAGCGCCGGAGGTGTCATGGGTGTGGAAATGCACCGGCAGGCCGATTTCCTGCTTCAGCGTTTTGATCAGCACCCGGGCCGCTGCGGGCTTCAGCAGCCCCGCCATGTCCTTCAGCCCCAGCACATGCGCGCCGGCCGCCTTCAGTTCATTCGCGCGCTCGACATAGTATTTCAGATCGTATTTCGAGCGATCCGGGTCGAGCATATCGCCGGTATAGCAGATGGTGCCTTCGCAAAGCTTGTTCGCCTCCAGCACCGCATCCATCGCGACGCGCATATTCTCAACCCAGTTGAGGCTGTCGAACACGCGGAACACATCCACCCCGGTCAGGGCCGCCCGCTTCACAAAGGCCTGCACGACATTATCGGGATAATTGGTATAGCCGACGCCGTTCGACGCCCTGAGCAGCATCTGCGTCATCAGGTTCGGCATCGCCGCCCTCAGGTCGCGCAGCCGCTGCCAGGGGCATTCCTGCAAGAAGCGGTAGGCCACATCGAAGGTAGCCCCACCCCAGCATTCAACCGAGAAAAGCTGCGGCAGGTTGGCGGCATAGGCCGGTGCCGCCTTGATCATGTCGATCGAGCGCATCCGCGTCGCGAGCAGCGACTGGTGGCCGTCGCGCATGGTGGTATCGGTGATCAGAACCCGGGTCTGCGCCTTCATCCAGTCGGCAACCGCCTGCGGGCCCTTTTGCTCCAGCAAATTGCGGGTGCCGTAAGCGGGCTGACCGGGCTGCGCGACCGGGGCTTTCGGCGCCTTTGCCTCGGCCGGTTTGGCGCGGCCATTGGTCTCGGGGTGACCATTGACCGAGATATCCGCCAGATAGGTCAGGATCTTGGTCGCCCGGTCCTGGCGCTTTTTGAAGCTGAACAGATCCGGCGTCGTGTCGATGAATTTGGTCGTATAGGAATAGTCGAGGAAGGTCGGGTGTTTCAGCAGGTTGATGACGAATTCGATATTCGTCGCAAGCCCCCGGATCCGGAATTCCCGCAAAGCCCGGTCCATCCTGGACAGCGCCTTTTCCGGCGTCTGCGCATGGGCGGTGACCTTGACCAGCAAGCTGTCATAATAGCGCGTGATCACGCCGCCCGCGTAAGCCGTGCCGCCATCGAGACGGATGCCGTTGCCGGTCGCCGAGCGGTAAGCGGTCAGGCGGCCATAATCGGGGATGAAGTTGTTCAGCGGGTCTTCGGTCGTCACCCGGCATTGCAGCGCATGGCCGTTGAGTTTGACCTCGGCCTGGGAGGCCACGCCGGTCGCCTCAGGCAGGCTCTTGCCCTCTTCGATCAGGATCTGTGCCTGAACGATGTCGATGCCGGTGACTTCCTCGGTGACGGTATGTTCGACCTGGACGCGGGGATTCACTTCGATGAAGTAGAAGTCCTGGCTGTCCATATCCATCAGGAATTCGACAGTGCCGGCGCATTCGTAATTCACATGGGCGCAGATGCGGCGGGCCATTTCGCAGACCGCTTCGCGCTGTTCCTGCGACAGATACGGCGCCGGCGCGCGCTCGACCACTTTCTGGTTGCGGCGCTGCACGGTGCAGTCCCGCTCCCACAGATGCCAGACATTGCCTTCTTTATCGCCAAGGATCTGCACCTCGACATGGCGGGCGCGGAGAATCATCTTCTCCAGATAGCCCTCGCCATTGCCGAAAGCGGCCTCGGCCTCGCGGCGGCCTTCCAGCACCTTGGCTTCCAGCTCGTCCTCGGAATTGATCGGCCGCATGCCGCGACCGCCGCCGCCCCAGGAGGCTTTCAGCATCAGCGGATAGCCGACTTCTTTCGCCTGTTTGCGGATCACTGCCATGTCATCGCCCAGCACCTCGGTCGCCGGGATGACGGGAACGCCCGCCTCAATCGCGACCTTGCGGGCCGAGGCCTTGTCGCCAAGCGCGCGCATGGTTTCAGCGCGCGGGCCGATGAAGGTAATGCCGGCGGCGTCGCAGGCCTCGACGAAATCGGGGTTCTCAGAGAGCAGCCCATAGCCCGGATGGATCGCATCCGCACCCGAAAGCCGCGCCACGCGGATGATTTCCGGGATCGAGAGATAGGCACCGACCGGCGAGAGCCCCTGGCCGATCAGATAGGCCTCATCCGCCTTGAACCGGTGCAGCGAGAGCTTGTCTTCCTCGGCATAGACGGCGACCGTCTTCTTGCCCATTTCATTGGCGGCACGCATCGCCCGGATGGCGATCTCACCCCGGTTGGCTATCAGGATTTTGCGGAATTCGGGCATGGCAGACCTCCCCGGAACTGTTGCTTTTGCGGGCACTCTATGGGCGCTGCACTGCAGCGCAAGGCCGCATCCGGGAAAACCTGCAAATTTTGCGAAATATTCAACAGGGCTTTGCAGTTGCAAATTCGTTACGTCGGATTGCAGGCAGTTGTGAAATAAGCGTCACAAAACCGGGGCCCCCGCCCCCGGTGCAATACCGCAGGTGTTGCACCTCCCTATTGGTTCGCCCCGGAGTATTTTCGCCAGGATGACGGGCAATATGGCGCAAAAGGCAGGAACATTCCTTGAACACGGCTACAGGTCACGCTAAGTTCCGGCCATGGATCCCTGGGATGAAAATGACGCTTTCGAGGCCGCCGCCTCTGCTCCGGTGCCGCTTTCGCAGCGCGCGCTGGCAGCGCGGCCGAAGCCCTATCTGGATGGGCTGAACCCCGCGCAGCTGGAGGCGGTGCTGACGCTGGAGGGGCCTGTGCTGATGCTGGCAGGGGCCGGCACCGGCAAGACCAAGGCTTTGACCGCGCGAATCGTGCATCTGATGCGCGAGGGGCGCGCGCGGGCGAATGAGATCCTTGCGGTGACCTTCACCAATAAGGCCGCGCGCGAGATGAAGTCGCGGGTCGAGGCCATGAGCGGCTCTGAGGGCGGCATGCCCTGGATGGGCACGTTCCATTCGCTGAGCGTCAGGATCCTGCGCCGTCATGCCGAACTTGCGGGGCTGAAGCCCTCATTCACCATTCTCGACACCGATGATCAGCTCCGGCTTCTGAAACAGCTGATCCAGGCCGCGAATATGGATGACAAGCGCTGGCCGCCCCGGATGCTGGCCGGGCTGATCGACACCTGGAAAAACCGCGCCTGGACGCCTGAAAAGGTGCCCTCTTCCGAGGCCGGCGCCTATGACAACAAAGGGACCGAGCTTTACGCGCAGTATCAGGAGCGGCTGCGTGCGCTGAACGCCTGCGATTTCGGCGATCTCCTGTTGCATTGCGTGACGATCTTCCGCGCACACCCGGATGTGCTGGCGCAGTATCAGCGCTGGTTCAAGTATATCCTGGTCGATGAATATCAGGATACCAATGTCTGCCAGTATCTCTGGCTGCGGCTTTTGGCCCAGGGTCATCAGAATATCTGCTGCGTCGGCGATGACGACCAGTCGATCTATGGCTGGCGCGGCGCCGAGGTCGGGAACATCCTCAAATTCGAGAAGGATTTCCCCGGCGCGAAGGTGATCCGGCTTGAACAGAATTACCGCTCCACCCCGCATATTCTGGCGGCGGCCTCCGGGGTGATCCGGGGCAATGCGGACCGGCTGGGCAAGACGCTCTGGACCGATGTGGAAGAGGGCGAGAAGGTCCGCCTCACCGGCTATTGGGATGGTGAGGAAGAGGCGCGCGCCATTGGCGAAGAGATCGAATCGCTCGCGCGCGGAACCCGCGGCCGGTTGCCGGTCGGGCTGAACGCGCAGGCGATCCTTGTCCGCGCCTCGCATCAGATGCGCGCCTTTGAGGACCGCTTCCTGACCATCGGCCTGCCTTACCGCGTGATCGGCGGCCCGCGTTTCTACGAGCGACAAGAGATCCGCGACGCCATGGCCTATTTCCGGCTGGCGGTCTCGCCCGATGACGATCTGGCGTTTGAACGGGTGGTGAACCTGCCCAAACGCGGGCTTGGCGACAGGGCGACCGCGTCGATCCGGACCGAGGCGCGGCGGATTTCGATGAGCCAGCATGAGGGCGCGAGGAGCCTTGTTGCAACCGGCGGCATCGGCGGCAAGGGGGCGGGACAGCTGCGGCAATTCGTCGAGGGGATCGACCGCTGGCATGCGGCCGTGCTGGGCGCGCGTCCCGATACCGCCGATCAGCTGATCGAGCCGCTTTTGCCCGACACGCCACCCGCGACGCAATCGGGCCATGTCCGGCTCGCCGAAACCATCCTTGAAGAATCCGGCTATGTCTCGATGTGGCAGAATGCCGAAAAGGACAAAAACCCTGAGGCCGAGGGCCGGCTGGAAAACCTCAAGGAACTGGTGAAGGCGCTGGAGCAGTTCGACAGCCTCCAGGGCTTTCTGGAACATGTCGCGCTTGTGATGGAGAATGACAGCGAAGAGGCCGCCGAGAAGGTCTCGATTATGACGCTGCATGCCGCCAAAGGGCTGGAATTCCCGGCGGTCTTCCTGCCGGGATGGGAGGAAGGGCTATTCCCCAGTCAAAGAGCCATGGATGAGGCCGGGCAAAAGGGCATCGAGGAGGAACGCCGCCTCGCCTATGTCGGCATCACCCGGGCCGAGGAGCTTTGCTACATCTCTTTCGCCTCGAACCGCCGGGTTTACGGGCAATGGCAAAGCCAGATGGCCTCGCGTTTCGTTGATGAACTGCCGGTGGCGGATGTCGAGATCCTGACACCACCGGGTCTGATGGGCGGTGGCTATGGGGCGGCCATGGGCAGCTTTGGCTCGGATATCGAGGCGCGGGCGACAAAGGCCGATGTCTATAACTCACCAGGCTGGCGGCGGCTGCAGAACAATGCCGGTCCGCGCCCGGCAACCCCGCGCCGGACGATGACGATTGATCCGGAGGCCGGCGCCGGTTTCGAGATCGGGGACCGGGTGTTCAATCAGAAATTCGGCTATGGCCGGATCATTGATATAGAGGTGGATACGGTCGAGATCGCCTTTGAGAAGGCCGGGGTGAAACATGTGAAAGCCGGTTTCGTGACCCCCGCCAAAGCGGATGACGAAATCCCCTTCTGAGCGCCCCTGACCAGAGACGGAACCAGAATTTTTCAAAATTCTGGCCCGATTTCTTTGAAGAAATCGGTGCTCACCTCTGGCGGGTGGCGTACAGCCTTTCCAGCGTAAAGACGGCAATGCCCGCCATCAGCCCCCAGAACGCCGCGCCGATTCCGAAAGCCACCATTCCGGAGGCACTGACCGTAAGGGTCAGCGTCGCCGCAAAACGCTGGTCGGGTGCTGCGCAGGCGGTTGTCAGCGCCCCGGTCAGCGGGCCAAGCAGCGCCAGCGCCACCAGGGTCACCATCACCGCAGGCGGCAAAGCGGTCAGCAACACAAGGATGACCGGGCTTGCCAGCCCAAGGCACACCCAGATCGCCGCATAGAAGAACCCGACCTTCCAGCGCTGCGCCGGATCGGGATGCACATCCGGCCCCATACAGATCGCCGCCGTGATCGCTGCCATCGTTGTGCTATGCGCGCCGAAGACCCCCGACAGCACCGAAAGCCCCCCGGTCACCCCAAGCGCCGGCGAGACCGGCGGCTCATAGCCCGCCGCCCGCATCGTCGCGAAGCCCGGCAGGTTCTGCGACGCCATATTCACCAGATATAAGGGCACGGCGAGGCCGATCATCACCCCGGGCGAAAACTCCGGCGCGACGAGGACCAGGCCCGGCAGAGTGAGGGTCAGGCCCGGCCAGCCCGCCGCGCCGGTCACGAATGCTGCAATCAGCCCTGTAAGCAGCGCCGCCAGCACAGCCATCGGCGCATTGACCAGCCTGACCAGCGCAAAGACCGCGACCATCGGCAGAACCAGCCCGGGATCCTGCCCGGCACTTTTTGCCCCCGCCATCGAAAAGGGCAGCAAAACCCCCGCCAGCATGGCACCGGCGATGCCGTCGGGTATCGCGCGGACCAGCCTTCCCAGCGGCCCGATCACCCCGGTCAGCGCCACCAGAAGCCCCGCGACGATGAAGGCCCCCGCAGCCTCGGCCATGCCCACACCCGCGCTGGCCGCAATCAGTGCCGCGCCCGGTGTTGACCAGGCCAGCACCACCGGCACCCGGTAGCGCCAGGACAGGAAGGCAGATCCCGCCGCTTTCGCCAGACACAAAGCCAGGATCCAGCTGGTGGTCTGGGCCGGGCTTGCGCCCACCGCAGCCGCAGCCGACAACACGATCGCGATGCTGGAGCCAAAGCCGATCAGCGCGGCGACAAGGGCGGCGGCGAACATCGCTCAGCCGGCTGCGGCGCGCAAGCGCGCGGCGGTTGCGGAAATCGGGTCGGATAGCGGCATCAGGGCTCTCCCGTCAGGACGCGCCGTTGTTAGCAATGGCCCGGACCGGCAGCAAGCCGGCTTGCAGCCCCGCAGCCTGCCAGCTCAGCCGGCCCTCAGCTCAGCCAGCCCATGGCCGCCCCGATAATGATCAGCGCCACAAAGACCCAGACGATGATCCAGCGCAGCGGGGTCGAGGAAAATCCCCATCTCATCCTTGCATGCTCCTGCAAATCCTGTGCCGGAGTATAGCGCCTGAGCGCCCCCTGTCACCGGGGGAGGCCTATGCCTGACCCGGCACCCGCGCCGCGTCATCGCCCCCTGGCGCCACTTCCTCGAAAAAGGTCCAGGTATTGCTGAACCCGGGCTGCGACACCCCCAGCCCGGCGCGGCTCAGGTCATTGCGGGAAAAGACCGAATGGCTGTGCTTCACCCGCAAAAGCAGCTCTTCGAGGATCAGCCCCGCCACCGGATCGGCCGCCGCATAGCTCAGCGCCAGCGCATTGGTGTTGAGCAAAAGATCCGTGCCGCCAAGGGTATAGCGGTCCATGCCGCGAAAGCCGTTCTTCGTCTGCGCCTCGCTGCCGGGATAGACCGCATCAGTCTCCAGCCCTTCAATGGCGCGTTCGCCCTCATAGATCTTCATCATATTGGCGTAGAAATAGCCGATACCGCCGATCAGCCGCTGCGCCTCGCCCCTTCCGTGATCAAGGAAGGTTTGCAGGGTCGAGATCAGCCAGCGTGTGCTGAGTTCCGCCACGAGGTTTTGCCCCTCTTCGCGCCAGATGCGGTGAAAGAGGTTGCGCGCCTTTTCGGTCAGCTGCGTGTCGCGGCGCAAGCAGGAGATCACCAGACCCAGCGTCCAGGCCAGCTCGCTGCGGCCCCGGAAGTGATAGCGCAGAATATCGGCCTGGTTGCGCATATCGACCCGGCTGGCCTCGGGCATCTCGGCATCGGCCGGCATCATCCGCGCGCCTAAGCCAGCCAGATCGACATCCGGATCGGGCAGGATATCGGCAACGACCGAGGGCTCCCCCACCCGCTCTGCCGCGCGGCGGGCCAGCGCCGAAAGCCCGGGAACATCGGGCTGCGGCGCGGGCGGCCAGGCCGGATCACGGCCTTCGGGCACGGGATCGCGCGGTGCGGCCAGCAGCCTGTCCTTATAGACCGGCAACAGCTTGGGATTATCGGCAAAGCGATTCAGCCGCTCCAGCCGGCGCAGCATATCGGCGGGCAGCGAGACATTCTGCACCATGGCGGAACAGTCGAAACCCTGCGGCAGCGCCTGAAACCCCGCATAGGATAACAGCCGCGTCACCCCATGTTCCGGCTCGCGGCGATAATCCTCGACAAAGACCGTATCGGGAAAGGTCTCGCGCAGCTTGTCGGTCAGATCCTCCCAGCGGAAATCCAGCAGCCCGTCGCTGAAATCCTCGAAACGCCAGAATTTCGGCCGATAGCGCAGGTTCTGGGCATAGCAACTGCGCAGCCATTCCTCTTCGTCGCGGCGGAAAAGGACAAAGATCGGGCGGTGGCGCGCGAAGATGCGCGACATGATGCGGATATTCTTGACCAGGGTGGGGTAGATCTGCGCCGTATTGCGCCGGCCCGGCAATTCGCCGCAGAAATCCTCTTGCGAGAGGATGGTCACCGGCGTCGGGCTGCGGCTGATTTCATGCTCCAGCCGGGTCAGAAGCGCCTTTGCCTGGTCGAAATCCTTCCCGGCAAGCGCCATTGCGGCTTTCGAGGGTAGCGGCCCGGTAACCGAGGAAACCCCGGCTGAAAGCAGCAGCCCGGTGTTTTGCGTCAGCATATTCTGGATCGCAGTGGATCCGGTCTTATGCGGGCCTATATGGATGATCAGCGCGGATTGCGCGGCAGATGCGGGCGATGCTGGCACGATACTCACAACAGGAGCGGAACTGGTTACGGGGTACAGCGGGAGAAAACCGCCACGGAACAGGACGCATAAAACCCCTCGGCGAATCGCAAAGGTTAACAAAAGATTAACGCAATCCGGGCGCCGTGCTGACTCCTGATTGCAGGGCTGGTTAATTTCCCCACTGGCTGTGCTACAGAGCCCTCAGCCCCCGGCCACTTGCGACGCAGCCGAAACAATGGGCATATCCCGCAGGCAGGCAAAGCATGGGAGGCGGCGCTGGATCACGATTTCATCATCATCGGGGGCGGTATTGCGGGTATTTCGCTTGCAGCACGGCTTGCTCCGGCGGGACGGGTTCTGGTGCTCGAAGCCGAGGAACATCTGGCCCATCACGCCTCTGGCCGGTCAGCCGCGCTTTATGAGCCGAATTACGGCCCCCCGGCGGTGGTGGCGCTCTCGAAAGCCTCGGAGGCGGAGTTCCGCGCCACGCCCGGTATCCTCAGCCCGCGCGGCCTGCTGCTGGTGGCGGGTCCTGGCGAGGAAGAGACCTTCGCGACTGATGCCGCCGCCATGGAGCTGGCGCTGATCTCTCCGGACGAGGCGCGGCAAAGGGTGCCTATCCTGCGTCCCGACCGGATCACCCTCGCGGGTTTTTCGCCCTCGGCCGAAGATATCGACACCGATCTGCTGCTGCAGCATTTCGCGCGCGAGGCGCGGGCGGGAGGGGCTGATATCCGCGTCAGATCGCGGGTGGAGGCAATCCATCGCGACGGCACCGGCTGGCGCGTCACATGGGCCGGGAATGAGGCCCGGGCGGGTGTTCTGGTGAATGCCGCCGGGGCCTGGGTGGATGAGGTGGCCGCGCTGGCCGGCCTCCCCCGTCTCGGTTTCACCCCGCTGCGCCGCTCGATGGCGCGAATCCCGGCACCCGCCGGCATGGATGTGGCGGGTTGGCCGATGGTCTTCGGCCCTGATGAGGCCTGGTATATGAAACCCGATGCCGGCGCGCTGATCGTCTCGCCGGCCGAGGAGGACCCGGTCGATGGCCCGCATGACGCCTGGGCCGATGATATGGTGCTGGCCGAGGGCCTCGCGCGCTATGAGGAATGCGTGACCGAGCCGGTTACGCGGCTGTTGTCGAACTGGGCGGGCCTGCGCACCTTCTCGCCAGACCGCCAGCCGGTGATCGGCTTTGACACCGGCGCGGAAGGGTTCTTCTGGCTGGCGGGCCAGGGCGGCTATGGGTTCCAGACCTGCCCCGCTGCAAGCCGGCTGGCCGCAAGCCTGATCCTCGGCGAGGCGCCGGCGCTTTCCGCCGACCTTGTCGCGGCGCTTGCCCCGGCGCGGCTCGGTGGAGCCAAAATCAGCCCGTGACAGCCAGGCCCGGATCGGCGACGATCCGCACCATGAATCGTATCCTGACCGCCATCGCCCTGAGCCTGACCCTCGCCGCCTGTGGGGGCGGCGGGTCGCGAGAGAAACCCGATGCCCGACCGGCCGGCCCCGTGGCGCCCACCGTCGTGACCGCGCCGAATTTCGGCGATGCGAAGCCGGTCACTGGCTGGGGCGGCAAGCCGCCGCAGAATTACGCGGTGCACGGGATCGACCTTGCCCGCTACCAGACCGATGTGGACTGGGAGACCGCGCGGGCGAATGGGGTGAATTTCGCCTTCATCAAAGCGACCGAGGGCGCCGACCGCGTTGATCCGATGTTTGAGGAACACTGGCGCGGCGCCGGTCGCGCAGGAGTGCGGCGCGGTGCTTATCACTTCTACTATCACTGCCGCTCGGCCGAAGAACAGGCGCGCTGGTTCATCCGCAATGTGCCGAAAGTGGCAGGCGGGCTGCCGCCGGTGCTCGATATGGAATGGACGCCGTTCTCTCCGACCTGCACCATCCGGCGAGAGGCATCGGTGATCCGCGAGGATGCCCGCATCTTCATCGACATCATCGCCCGCCATTACGGGCAAAAGCCGATCCTCTATACCTCGATTGATTTCTTCGAGGACAATCAGATGTGGAAAGTCACCGGCGCCGATTTCTGGCTGCGTGCGGTCGCGAAACATCCGCAAGACCTCTATGACGGGCATCGCTGGCTGTTCTGGCAATATACTTCAACCGGGCTGATCCCCGGCATCAAAGGCCAGGTCGATATCAACGTCTATGAAGGCAATGCCGCGCAGTGGAACGCCTGGCTGGCGGCGCGCGCGCCTTAAGCACCGGCAGGCGGGGGCCAGCCCCCGCGCCCCCGGAGTATTTGCATCAAGAGGAAACCAAAAGAGAAGGCCGGTATCCGCAGCGGATACCGGCCTTAATACTTCCTCCGGACCCAAATTCCGCAGGACCCGGCGCGCAGAGGGCTCAGCCGTCGACGCGAATACGGATATTGGTCGGATCATGCGGGCTGTCCTCAACCACAACCGCATCCCATTCTTTCAGGAGCATCTTTACTTTCAGCTTCGTGCCGACCTCTGCCAGATCGGGGCGCACATAGCCCATGCCGATCTGTTTGCCGAACACCACCGACCAGCCGCCCGAGGTCAGGCGCCCGATCTTTTCACCGTTCAGCAGCAGCGCCTCCTTGCCCCAGGGATCCGTGTCCGACGGGCCGTCAATCAGCACGGTCACGCATTTCGCGCGGATGCCGGTATCAAGCATTGCCTGTTTGCCCAGGAAGTCTTTCTCCAGATCGACAAAGCGGTCCAGCGCGGCCTCCAGCGGCGTCGCGTCGCGGCCAAGCTCGGTGCCGAAGGCCCGGTAGCTCTTCTCCTGCCGCAGCCAGTTCTGCGCGCGGGCTCCGACCGGGGCGAGGCCATGTTTCCTTCCGGCTTCGATCAGCAGGTCCCAGAGGTAGCGGCCGAATTCGATCGGGTAGTGGAGTTCCCAGCCAAGCTCGCCAGTATAGGCAACCCGGATCGCGCGGACCGGACACATACCCAGTTCGATGTCCCGGTAAGAGAGCCAGGGGAAGCGCTTGTTGGACAAAACCGTTTCCGGGTTCGCGTCTTTGACGATCTCATTCAGGATTGCCCGTGCGGTCGGGCCGGCAAGCGCAAAGACCCCCCATTGCGTGGTGATGTCATGGATGTCGAGGTGACCGCCGCCGGCTGCGATGAAATCTTCCGCCGCTTTGTGCAGGAAATCAGCGTCATAGGCGGTCCAGGCACCAGCGGAGATCAGGTAATATTCGTTCTCGGCCAGCCGCACGATGGTATATTCGGTGCGGGTGGTGCCAGCATCCGTGAGGGCATAGGTCAGGTTGATGCGGCCGATCTTCGGCAGCTTGTTGCAGGTGAAATGGTCCAGGAAAGCGGTAGCGCCGGGCCCCGCTACCCGGTGCTTGGTGAAGGCTGAGGCGTCGATGATGCCGCAGGTTTCGCGCACGGCTTTCGCCTCGCGTTCGGCATAATCCCACCAGGCACCACGGCGGAAGCTGCGCGAGTTGTGGTCGAAATCAGCGGGCGCATCGACCGGGCCGTAATAGTTCGGACGTTCCCAGCCATTCACCTGGCCCATCTGTGCGCCAAGCGCCAGCTGGCGGTCATAGGCGGGCGCGGTGCGCAAGGGGCGGGCCGCTTCGCGTTCCTCATCCGGGTGGTGCAGGATGAAGACATGCTCATAGCATTCCTCATTCTTCTTCACCGCATATTCGGTCGTCATCCAGGAGCCGTAGCGTTTCGGGTCAAGGGACGCCATGTCGATCTCAGCCTCGCCATTCACCATCATCTGGGCGAGGTAATAGCCGGTGCCGCCAGCGGCAGTGATGCCGAAGCTGAAGCCTTCCGCCAGCCACATATTGCGCAGGCCCGGCGCCGGGCCGACCAGCGGGTTGCCGTCGGGCGTATAGCAGATCGGACCGTTGAAATCGTCTTTCAGACCAACAACTTCCGAGGTCGGGATCCGGTGGATCATCGACATATATTCCGCCTCGATCCGCTCCAGATCCAGCGGGAAGAGGTCGGCGCGGAAGCTGTCGGGCACGCCGTAGGGGAAACGCGCGGGCGCGCCGCGCTCATAGGGGCCAAGGATCCAGCCGCCGCGTTCTTCGCGGACATACCATTTCGCATCGGCATCGCGCAGAACCGGGTGTTCCGGGTTGCCGGCCGCGCGGTAGGCGACCAGGGCAGGGTCGGGTTCGGTCACGATGAACTGGTGTTCCACCGGGATCGCGGGGATTTTGATGCCCAGCAGCTTCGCGGTGCGCTGCGAATGGTTGCCGGTCGCGGTGACGACATGTTCGGCATGGATCTCGAATTTCTCCTCCGTAGGCACCAGGTTGCCGCCGACATCGGCCATGCGGGTGACCGAGACGATCCATTCCGAGCCCGTCCAGCGATAGCCGTCGACCTGGATCTTGCGCTCGATGGTCACGCCAAGCTGGCGCGCGCCCTTGGCCATGGCCTGGGTCACATCGGCGGGGTTGATATAGCCATCCTGCGGGTGGAAGAGCGCGCCTTTCAGATCCTCGGTGCGCAAAAGCGGCCAGCGCTCTTTGATCTGCGCGGGCGTCAGGAATTCGTGATAGACGTTGGCGGTTTCGGCCACGGAGGAATAGAGCATATACTCATCCATCCGCGCATCGGTCTGCGCCATGCGCAGGTTGCCGCAGACGGAAAAGCCGGCATTGAGGCCCGTCTCGGCCTCAAGCCCCTTATAGAAATCGACCGAATATTTGTGGATATGGGTGGTGGCATAGCCCATGTTGAACAGCGGCAAAAGCCCCGCAGCGTGCCAGGTCGAGCCGGAGGTCAGCTCGTCGCGTTCAACCAGCATCGTCTCCCATCCGGCCTTTTGCAGGTGATAGGCGATCGAAGTGCCAACGGCACCGCCGCCGACGACGAGAGCTTTGACATGGGTTTTCATAGGGCGCGTCTCCAGCGGGATGATCCTGGCGTCAGTACAGGTTCATTTCTGCCAGAGCGACAGGGGACAGGGCTGCACCGCGCGACCCATAGCGTCAAAAAGCGACATCGCCTCACTTCGCGCGAAAGAGGTCGCAGCGGGCAGCAGGGGGTTATCCGCCCCGCCCCGGGTCTCGCGTGCCCTGGATCTCACGCTCCGGGGTCTCTCGTTCGGGGGTCTCTCGTTGGGGGTCTCTCGTTCGGGGGCGTCACGCTCCGGGACCTCCCATTCGGGGTCCTCAGGAATTCCTGGCATCAGGAAACCCGGGGTTCAGGACGATTGAGTGTTCCGCCGGCCGGCCCCGCCCGGCTGCCCCCCGGTCGGGAAGCGCGGGCCTTGCCGGGCCAGCCGGCGGCGACGGGCGCTATTCCTCCTGGGGCGCCGCCACGCCGCAGGTCTTGCGTCCGTCGACCTTCTTGCAGTCATCCTGCATTCGGTTTCCTTTGCCCCCGGTCTTGAAACTGCTGCGGCCCGGATCGGTCTTTCCGACCCCGCGCCGCACCGCGACCGGATCGGCGGCCACGGCCCCGCCGGTTGCCGCCGCCGCTGCGGCGCCTGCGGCGAGATCCTCGCTGCTCAGCCCGGCCCAGAGTGCCTCGCGCCCCGCTTCGATCCGGGCACGTTCATTGCTGAAACCGGCGCCGGCCTCTTCCAGCAGGGCGCGCTCGGAATCGGTCATCTGATCCACCAGCACGGCAAGGCGTTTTTTATCGACCCTCACCTCGCCCATGCCCGCGATCGGCGCCGCGAGGCGGCCATTCATCGCCGCGACATTCAGCGTCGAGAAGAAGCCGCGCAGCACCTCATCCGACATGGATTTCGGAGCCGTGACGCGCAGCACGATCTGATCTCCCAGCGTCGCCCGCAGCACCCGCGCCGGGATATGCGGCGCCAGCTGCGCCTCGCGGATTTCCAGCCCCGCGATGTTCAGGAAAGGGTCATTGCCGACCGAGCCGAAGGGCGCGCTGTTCCTTGCCCGCAACTCCTCGCCGGCCGGGGTGGCGAAAAGCGTGTCGGGATAGCGCACAAGCTCTGCAACCAGCGTGCCATCGGGCGTATCCCAGGCCGCATTGCCCTGCTCGATCCCCTCGCCGCTGTCTGCAACGGCCGCATCGCGCAAAAGCGCCTGGCGCCGGTCATCCAGCCCCTTGATACCAAGCGCGCGGCTGTCCGGTTTGCCAACCGCGCGCCGCGTCCAGCCCTCGGGCGCCACCGGCAGCATTTCGGCCAGATCGGTCACGCCACCGCCGGGCAGATGCGACGTGTCGGGTTTGCCGAAATCCGATACCCAGGCGATCACATATTGATCAAAGGTGACCTGGTCGAGCCCCTCTTCCAGATTGGCCTGGTTGGTCTTTTGAAAGCCGAACCAGAGCCAGGCGGCCAGCGCCGCCGCCGGCAGGATGATCCCGACCAATATATTGATAAAACGCATTCCACACCTTCAGAGCCGTCCGGCACAACGCCTTGCCCGTTCAGCTGTTACCGAAGGAATCGGGCAGGTCTCGGGCGAAGGCGCGGCAGTTTTCTGCCGCATTCGCCCCTGTTGCCCCCGCCTGTGCCCCCCAGGTGGCCCGTCAGTGCCCCTTTGCTGGCCCTTTGGTGACCCTTTTCTGTGGTCCTTTCTGTGTTCCTTTCTGTGGCCCCTCAGCGGTCCCGCAATGCCGCCCAGAGCCCGGACAGCGCGAAAAGCCCTGCAGCGGCCACAATGACCGAAGGCCCGGCCGGCGTATCCTGCCAGAGCGAGAGCTGTAGCCCAAGCACCACCGACACGAGGCCAAACCCCACCGCCAGCACCGCCATCCGCTCGGGCCCGCGCGCCAGCCAGCGCGCGCTGGCGGCGGGGATGATCAGCATAGCGGCGATCAAAAGCGCACCCACCACTTTCAGCGCCACCGCCACCACCACGGCCAGGGCGACCACGAGGACCAGCCGCTCACGCGCGGGGTTCAGGCCCGAGGCTTGGGCAAGATCCTCGCTCAGCGTGGCGGTCAAAAGCGCCTGCCAGCGCCAGGCGATCAGCGCGGCCACAAGCCCCGATCCCAGCCAGATCCAGGTCAGATCACCGCGCCCGACCGCGAGGATATCGCCGAAGAGCCAGGAGGACAGATCGCTGCGCACCGTCGGGAAATAGCTGACCGCGACAAGCCCAAAGGCCAGCGCCGAATGCGACAGCACCCCCAGCACCGTATCCATCGCCCAGCCCTTTGCAGCCAGCGCGGCAACCGTCACCGCCATCGCCAGCGCCACCACGAGGGTGCCAAGGCTCACCGGCAGATCGGTCGCAAGCGCCAGCGCGACACCAAGGATCGCCGCATGGGCGGTGGCATCACCGAAATAGGCCATCCGCCGCCAGATCACGAAACAGCCCAAAGGGCCAGTCGCCAGCGAAAGCCCCGCCCCCGCCAGCGTGGCGCGGGTTACCAGATCGTCAAACATGCGGGGGATTTCCGTGATGATGGTGGTGATCATGGTCATGGCCGCAATGGTGATCCTGCGACCCGTTATGGTCGTGATCATGGTCATGGCGGTAAAGCGCCAGCGCGCCGCTGGTGCCCATGCCAAAAAGCGCCCGGTATTCCGGCGCGGTCGAGACCACCTGAGGGGTGCCCTGGCAACAGATATGACCGTTCAGGCAGATCACCCGGTCGCTTGCCGCCATCACCACATGCAGATCATGGCTGACCATCAGGATCGCGGCGCCGGTCTCTGACCGGACCTCCCCGATCAGCCGGTAAAAACCCGCCTCGCCGGGCTGGTCCAGCCCTTGCGTCGGTTCGTCAAGGATCAAAAGCTGCGGCCCGGACAAGAGCGCCCGCGCCAGCAGCGCCCGTTGCATCTGGCCACCCGACAGCGCTGCCATCTGCAGACCGCCCTTGCCCTCAAGCCCGACGCGCTGCAGCGCCGCCGCCGCGCGACCGTCGCTGACCCGCGCGGGAAGCGACAGGAAGCGGCGCAGGCTGATCGGCATCGTCCGCTCGATCACCAGCCGTTGCGGCACATAGCCGATGCTGAGCCCCGGCGCGCGCGCGATGCTGCCCTTGCTGAGCGGCAGGATCCCCAGCAACGCCCTGAGCAGCGTCGATTTCCCCGAGCCGTTCGGGCCGAGAATGGTGACAATCTCGCCCGGCTCGATGGCCAGAGAGATGTCATGCAAAACCTCATCGCCGCCAAAGCGGATGCAGATGCCGACGGCGCGCAGCAAGGGGACGGCCGGATCCCCCTTCGCACCCGCGTTTGCCCGCGCCATCACGCTGCCTGATCCCGGCAGGCGGGGCAAAGGCCCAGCGCCTCGACGGTGGAGCGCTCGACCAGGAAGCCAAGCATATCCGCCGCCGCATCCAGCGCCTTGCGCACGGCTGCCGCCGGAGCCTCGGCCACGATGTTGCAATTGCGGCAGATCAGAAAGGCCGGCGCATGGGCCTCGCCCGGATGCATGCAGGCGGCGAATGCGTTCAGCCGGCGAATGCGGTGGGCAAGACCCTGTTCCACAAGGAATTCCAGCGCGCGGTAAGCAACGGGGGGCTGATTGCCATAGCCCTCGGCCGCAAGACGTTTCAACACATCATAGGCCCCCATGGCGCGGTGTTCCTCCAGCAGGATCTCCAGCACCCGCCGCCGCACCGGCGTCAGCCGCGCCCCGCTTTGCGCCACCAGCCCATCGGCGCGCTCCAGCACATCCTGGGCGCAATGGGCATGGTCATGGCGGGAGAACGCCGCTGCCGGTTCCTGGCAGGAAGGACAATCCGAGGCATGATCATGTGCCATATCGGCCCCTTGACGTGTTATGGTATTACATACATAGATCATGCGCCCCTCAAGCGAAAGACCTGATCCATGCGTTATATCATATCAACAACGCTTTCCAGCGCCGCCATGCTGCTGGGCTCTGCCGCCTTTGCCGAAGTCCCGACAGTGGTGACCGATGTACCGCCGGTACATTCGCTGGTGGCGATGGTGATGGGCGATCTGGGGGCGCCGGAGCTTTTGCTGGAGCCGGGCGCGTCCGAGCATCATTTCCAGCTGCGCCCCTCGCAGGCCCAGGCGCTGTCTGCCGCCGATCTGGTGGTGATGATCGGGCCGGAACTGACGCCCTGGATTGACCAGCCTCTGGCGATGCGGCCTGAAGGCGCGGCGGTGCTGGGGCTGCTGGCGGCCAGGGGCACCCATCTGCAGGCCTATCCCAAAGGGGGGCATGACGAGGGCAAAGAGCACGACCATGAACAAGCCCATGAGGACGGGCAGGAACCCGATCATGGGCAGGAAGAAGGTGACGACCAGGACGAACACGGCCATTCGCATGAGGGCACCGATCCCCATGCCTGGCTCGACCCGGCGAATGGCGCATTGTGGCTGGAGTTGATCGCAGCAGAGCTGGCGCGGCTGGACCCGGACAACGCGGCGACCTATGCGGCCAATGCGGATGCGGCAGCCGAAACCATCCACAAGGCCGATAGCGATGCCAGGATGCTGCTGGCGCCCGTCAGCAACCAGCCCTTTGTGAGTTTTCACGAGTCCTATGGTTATTTCACCGCGCATTACGGCCTGAACCCCGTCGGAGCAATCTCGCCCGGCGATGCCAGCGCGCCAGGTGCGAAACATCTCACGGAACTCAGGGCGAAGGTCGCGGCAGGAGAAGTGGTCTGCCTCTTCCCCGAGACTGGCCAGGACCCCGCCCTGGCGGAACGCGTGGCCGAGAATACCGGCGTCAGACTCGGCAAGGCGCTGAATCCGGTCGGCACCGCAATGGAGCCGGGTGCCGACCTCTATCCGCTGCTGCTGATCTCGACCGCGCAAACCATCTCAGATTGCCTTTCAGCCGGCCCGGTCCCGCAACCGTAACCACTGGCAGCCGGAGTTTTTCTCAAAACTCCGGCACGGAGCCTTCAAGGCTCCGGACCGATTTCTGGTCAGAAATCGGGCGCAAGGGCGCGCCCGATCCCGCTCTGCTCAACCGGCGATCAGACCGGCTGCGCGGAACAGCGCCTTAACATCCGCCTCGGGGCGGGCGCCGAAATGGCTGATCACCTCGGCGGCGGCAACGCAGCCCATGCGGCCGGAAACCTCCAGCGAGGCGCCGGTCGCAAGCCCGTAAAGGAAACCTGCCGCGAACTGGTCCCCTGCCCCGGTCGCATCCACCGGCACCACCCGGGTCACTGGCACCACTGCCTGCTCATCACCGCGGATCAGGATCACTTCGGATCCCGAGCGTGTGCAGACCACCAGCCCGGCGTCCTGCGCTGCCTGCTCCAGCGCCGCCGACAGATCGGTCTGATAAAGCGATGCCCATTCATGTTCATTGCCGATGACGTAATCGAGATCCTTCACCAGCCCGCGGAAGCTGTCACGGTGGCGATCCACGCAGAACGGGTCCGAGAGCGCGATCCCGGCCTTGCCGCCGCCCTGGCGGGTCAGTTTCGCGGCGCGCTCGAACGCGGCTTTGCCCTTGTCCTTGTCGTAGAGATACCCTTCGAGGAACAGGATCCCGGCGCCGCCCGCCACCGAATCCGACACATCCTCCGGCCCCAGTTCCGAGGAGATCCCCAGATAGGTGTTCATCGAACGCTCGCCATCGGGCGAGACGAAGATCATCGAGCGCGAGGTCGGAAGCTCGCCCCCCGCCACCGGCGGGTTCACGAAATCGGTGCCCTCATCCGCCATGCTTTTCGCATAGAAGCGCCCCAGCTCGTCCTCCCGCACCCGGCCGATGAAACCGGTCGAGAGGCCGAGGCTTCCAAGCCCCGCGATGGTATTGGCGACCGAGCCGCCCGGCGCCTCGCGGCGATTGTCCATCGCGTCATAGAGAAACTCGCCGCGCTCGCGCTCGACAAGCTGCATGATGCCCTTCTCGATGCCGGTGCGGGTGAGAAAACTGTCATCGGCAGTGGAAAGCACATCCACGATGGCATTGCCGATGCCCACAACCTGGTAATTCTTCATGTCTTCTCCTCGAAAAGGCACCATTCGCTGATCGGGCAGATGCCGCATTTGGGTTTTCGCGCGACACAGATATACCGCCCGTGCAGGATGAGCCAGTGATGCGCGTGTTGCTGGAATTCGGAGGGAACATTATCCTCGATGGCGCGCTCGACGGCGGCCTCGTCACGGCCCGGGCAGATGCCGCTGCGGTTGCCGATGCGGAAGATATGGGTATCGACCGCCTGGGCGGGAATGCGGAACCACATATTCAGCACCACATTGGCCGTCTTGCGGCCCACCCCCGGCAGCGTCATCAGCGCGGCGCGCGACGACGGAACCTCGCCGCCATATTCTTCGATCAGGCGCTGGCTGAGGCGGATCACGTTCTTCGCCTTGTTGCGGTAGAGCCCGATGGTTTTGATATGGTCGATCAGGCGCTCTTCGCCAAGCGCCAGCATCTTTTCCGGCGTATCGGCGATGGGGAACAGACCCTGGGTCGCACGGTTCACGCCCTTATCCGTCGCCTGGGCCGACAGCGCCACCGCCACCAGCAGCGTGAAGGCGTTGGTGTGGTCAAGCTCGCCTTTCGGCTCGGCCTCGGTTTCCCGAAAGCGGGTGAAGACGGCTTGCATCGCGGTATAATCGAGCTGGCGTACCATGCGGATCGCTTTGCCATGGGGCGTGGGCGGGAAACAAGCGTTTTGCGCCCCCTGCCGAAGTAAATGGTTCTGGCTGCCGGCGGATGCGCGCGCGCGGACGTATTATTGCCGGGATGAAAGCGGCAGCGGGTGCTCTTCGCGGGCTATCGGCGCAGAGCCGCGCATCAGACATATAAGCGTCACCCTACTGTCACCCATCCGGTCCAGGTGGTATAGGATACCGCAAGCCCGGCACTTGCGGGCCGCACCTCTGTCAGACAAGAGCAGAAACATGACCAGGATTTCCATTCTTCTCGCATCGGTTTGCGCCATCGCCCTTTCGGGCTGCGTCGACCCGAATGCCTATCCCGACAATCCCAATGCGCGCACCCAGCAGGGCGCGATCATGGGCGGTCTTGTCGGCGCGGCGGCGGGTGCAAGCTCGGGCGGCGACAACCGGCTGGCCAAGGCCGCAGTTGGCGGCGTGATCGGCGCTCTGGCCGGCGGCGCCATTGGCGCGACGCTGGATCAGCAGGCGGCAGAGCTGCGTTCGCAGATGTCCCCGGGCGTCAATGTCACCAATTACGGCGATTACCTGCTGGTGAACATGCCGCAGGATCTCTTGTTCGCAACCGACAGCGCGACGCTTTCGGGTTCGCTGCAAGGCGATCTGCGCGCCGTCGCCCAAAGCCTGATCCGCTATCCGAACAGCCAGATCCAGATCATCGGCCATACCGATTCGACCGGGGCCGCCGCCTATAACCTCGACCTGTCGCAGCGTCGCGCCAATTCGGTCGCCGCAGTGCTGCGCAACAACAGCGTGCCGGCGGGCCGCATCTCGGCCATGGGCCGGGGCGAGGATGTCCCGGTGGCGTCGAACCTCACCCCCGAAGGCCGCGCGCAGAACCGCCGCGTCGAGATCTATATCCGCCCGACCAACTGAGCCGGGTAAGATCGCGAAAGGGCCGGGTCTTTCCCGGCCCTTTTCATTTGAGCGCCGCCCTTGTGACGTCTGCCCGGGATCAGGCCAGGAAATGAGTCCGGCCGGTCCCGACATCATAAAGCGCGCCGATGATGCGCAGCTTCCCTTCGGATACCAGCCCCTGCAGCACCGCGCTGCGTTGCGTCAACGCAGCGACGGTCAGCCGGATATTGGTGAGCGCCACCGCCTCGACAAGGCCCTGATCGGCCGAGGAGCGCGCGCCCTCGCGCGGGGTCGCCTGTACCGCCGGCTCGATCCCGTCCAGCAAAGCGGTCAGGTTCGGGCTGAGATCGGCCTGGTCGATCGCCCCTTTGATGGCACCGCAATGGGTATGGCCCAGGACGACAATCGCCTTTGTCCCCGCAACCGCCGTGGCGAATTCCAGGCTGCCGATGATCTCGGGCGTTGCGATATTGCCGGCGACGCGGCCGACAAAGACATCGCCGATCTTCTGGTCGAAAACCAGCTCGGGCGCGGCGCGGGAATCGATGCAGCCCAGCACGCAGGCAAAGGGGGTCTGCTTTTCGGCAGTCGCGCGCATCGCGCCGAGATTGTCGCAATTCAATGGCTTGCCGGCAATATAGCGGGCATTGCCCTCGGCCAGCATCGAGATCGCCCGGTCAGGACTGATCGCTTTCCGGGCATCGGCCAGAAGGGGCGCACATTGGCGCGCACCGTTATCCATGGCATTGCTGGCAATCGCAAAGGCACCACTGCCCGCCAGCAACGCGGCTACTCCAAAAAATTCGCGCCGGCCCAGTCGTTTCTTCGGCGGCTCCTCACAAATCTCACACATACTCTTTCACGCGCTCCACAAAACACCCCGGATCGAGTGTCCGGCAGAGCGCGGCAGGACCATGGCCGGGAGCTGGCAGGAACCGGGCCAACAGAGACCCATTTTGCGAACAGTTTCCGAAACCGCATGAAATTCAGCCAGATAAGAGGATTTCCGTTCATTCGCGCAAAATGCCAAGCCGGGTGCCTGACCGGGCGCCTGGTCGCCAGGCCGCTGATTTCCCGGCAGGGAAAGGCCCGCCCCGGCGCCCCCCCGACCGGGGCCGCGCCCTGGCAGCCCCAGGGCGGATGGCGCCTCAGTTGCCGCCGAGAATACCCTCCAGCAAGCGCCCCGCCTCTTCCGACACCGCCTCGCGGGCGCGGCGTTTGGCGGCGTCTTCCAGGCTTTCGCCTGTCGCCGCCTCTACCCCCAGCTCGGATTTCAGTTTTGCCTCCAGCTCGGCCTTTGCGCGGGCCTCGGCCTCTTTCGCCTCCTGTTTCAGCCGCTCTTCGGCGGCCTTCGCCTCTGCCTCCATCTTCTCGCGGGCGATGGATTCAAGGTCCAGCCGATAGGTCGGATCGGCCCAGGAGCCGGTGATCCGCAAAGGCACCATCACGCCACCGGTGCCCTCGCTGTCGCCCGGGAAAGCGGTCGGGCGCAGCCGCATGTCAAGATCGCGACCGCCAAGCCCGATCCGCCCGGCGCCGCTGGCGGTCAGATAGGGGGCGACGAGGCGCAGGTCGCCGGTGGTCAGATCGCCGTCCAGAATGGTGAAGGTGCCGGCGATACCGTCGAAAATCGTCTTCTGCCCCTCGCCGACATAAGAGGTGTCGAGCCGGCGCAGCATCCCCGCAATGTCCAGCCCCCGCAGCTCGCCCTTGCCCAGCGTCAGACTGCCATCGCCTTTCAGGGAGCGCATGATCTCGTCGATGGAATTGCCGATGCCGAGGAATTTCAGATTGAGGCTGGCTTTGGTGACCAGACGGTCCCAGCCGGCAAGATCCATCATCAGCGGCGCGGAATCGAGCCCGACCAGCGCGAGCGTGCCGCCGACAGACAGCCCGCCGCGCCCGTTGACCACGAATTCTCCGCTGATCGCGCCGCCATAGGCCGCAAGCTGGCGCAGATCGAACACCGCGCGCGCGCGGTCTATGGTCAGCATGAAGCGGGTCTCGCCGAATTTCACCACGCCCAGATCGACCGAATTGGCGGCGAGGCTGATATTGGCATCGGCCAGGCCAAGGGCGGAGACGTCGATAAGGTCTTTGGGCCAGCCTGCGGCCTCCATGCCCCCGCCCGCGCCGCCGCCCAGCGATGGCTCACCGGCGCCGCCCCCCGACAACCCCCGGAAATCAAGCGCATCGGCGCGCAGATTGCCCGAGAGTTTCGGGCGCGGCCCGCCCGGGCTGAGGTCGAGATCGCCAAGCAGCCGGTTGCTGTCGGCGGTGATCTCGGCCCCGCGCAGATAGAGCGCACCGCTTTCATCCAGCACGACCTGGCCGGCAATGGTCAGTGTTTTCGCGCCGAAACCCGCCGGAGGCGGTGAGACCGTCGCCCCGAAAGCGGCGCCGATGGCGGCCAGATCCGAGAGATCGGCGGTCAACGCGCCCTCGGCCGCAGCAGGATCCCAGCCGCCGCGCCCGTCAAAACCGATCCGGCTGTTCCCGATGGCAAGGTCCAGCTTCAGCGGCACCACGCGCCCCTCGGAGAAAGCCGAAAACACGCCGCCTTCGGCCTTGAGAGAAAGCCTCTGACCGGAGGTTACCGCACTGGCATTCAGGGTGAAGGGGCCGGTGAAATCGGGAATGGCAATTTCGGCATCAACCCCGTCCAGCACAAGATCCTGACCCGAGGCATGGTCGATATAGCGCAGCGTTGCGCCGGTGATGATGCCGTTTTCCAGCGAGAAGACGGTTGGGCCAGAGGGGGCATCAGGGCCCGCTTCTCCGGCACCCGGAACGGCATCGGCTTCGGCGGGGGCCGGCGGGGTGAATTCCCAGTTCGCCGCCCCTTCTTTGCTGCGTTCAAGCAAAAGGCGCGGGCGCTCGGATTCGAGGCCGAGGATCTTCACCTCGCCCCCCAGAAGCGCCGAGGTGTTGATTTCGATCATCACGCTGTCGGCGGCAAAAAGCGGCGTGCCGCTGTCGGACCAGGCGGCATTGGCAATGGTGACCTTGCCGGTCTTCACACCAAGCACCGGCCAGAAGCGCGGCGAAATCTCGCCCTCGATCTGCATTCTGCGGCCGGTCGCTTTCTCGAACTGATCCGCAGCCAGCCGGGCAATCCGCTCTGCCGGGATCATCATCACCCCGATCACCAGGATCACCACGAGGACCATCAGCCCCGCCAGCGCCCGCCAGATCCACCGCATCACCGCCTCCAGCTTTTGTTTTTATGCTCTGGTAACGAGTTTAGGAGCGGAGCGGTTCCCGGAGCAAGACGCGCGACAGGGCGGCGGATGGCTCTGGCATCAAATTGCCAGGAGCGGCCGGGGCGGGAGGCGGGGCGGGAGGCGGGGCGGCCGGGGGGCGGGGCGGCCGGGGGGCGGGACGCGCGCCTGCCTGGCTGCGGGAGCCTCCGGCGGGAGTATTTTTGTCAGGAGGAAGCCGGCACAGGTCTTTGTCGCTTTGCAGGCCGCAGGTCTCTGATCCCTCTATCCGAAGGGGCGCGAATGGCCTATATGCGCGCGAATGTCGCAAAATCCGCCCCTCCTCCGCCCTGATCTTGCCCGTGCAACCGTTCCTGAAATGGCGCGGCGCGAAGGGCAACCCACGATTGGCATGGTCTCGCTTGGCTGTCCCAAGGCGCTGGTGGATTCCGAGCGGATCCTGACGCGGCTCAGAGCCGAGGGCTATGCGATCTCGCCCGATTACAAGGGCGCCGATGCGGTGATCGTCAATACCTGCGGCTTTCTGGATTCCGCGAAGGCCGAAAGCCTCGATGCGATTGGCGAGGCTTTGCGCGAGAATGGCCGGGTGATCGTCACCGGCTGCCTGGGAGCCGAGCCCGATTACATCACCGGCGCGCATCCCAAGGTCATGGCGGTGACGGGCCCCCATCAATATGAGCAGGTGCTGGATGCGGTGCATGGCGTGGTGCCGCCCTCGCCCGATCCGTTTATAGACCTGCTGCCGGCAAGCGGCATCCGCCTGACGCCCCGACACTTTTCTTATCTCAAGATTTCAGAGGGTTGTGACCATAAGTGCAAGTTCTGCATTATCCCGGACATGCGCGGAAAGCTGCAGTCACGTCCGGCGAAAGCGGTCTTGCGCGAGGCGGAAAAGCTGGTTCAGGCCGGGGTGAAGGAACTGCTGGTGATCAGCCAGGACACCTCGGCTTACGGCACCGACTGGAAGGGGCGTGATGAGAAATTCCCGATCCTGTCGCTGGCGCGCGATCTTGGGTCTTTGGGCGCCTGGGTCCGGATGCATTACGTCTACCCCTATCCGCATGTGCGCGAGTTGATCCCCGCCATGGTGGCCCAGTCAGACGCTTCGGGGGGCCTGATCCTGCCCTATCTCGACATCCCCTTCCAGCATGCCCATCCCGAGGTGCTGAAACGCATGGCGCGGCCGGCGGCGGCATCAAGGACGCTGGATGAAATCGCCGCCTGGCGGGCCGCCTGCCCTGATATCGTGCTGCGCTCGACCTTTATCGTGGGATATCCCGGCGAGACCGAGGCAGAGTTCCAGACGCTGCTCGACTGGCTGGATGAGGCGCAGCTCGACCGGGTGGGCGCGTTTAAATATGAGAATGTGAGCGGCGCGCGCTCGAACGCCCTGCCTGACCATGTCCCCGATGAGGTCAAGGAAGAGCGGTTCGCGCGGTTCATGGAGAAAGCCCAGGCGATTTCCGAGGCGAAGCTGGCGGCAAAGATCGGCAGCCGCATCGAGGTGATCGTCGATGAGGTCGACGAAGACGGTGCCACCTGCCGCACCAAAGCCGATGCACCGGAAATCGACGGCAATCTCTTTATCGACGAGGGTTTCGAGAGCCTCGCCCCCGGTGATATCGTCACGGTCGAGGTGGACGAGGCCGGCGAATATGACCTCTGGGGCCGGCTGGTATGAGCCGGCTGCTGCGGGGCGAGATCCAGGTCGGCAAACATCTGCTCCGCATCCTGGCGCAGAAGGATGGCAGCTGGCGCGGCATCATTCTCGGCCGCTCGAACGAGCCGGTCAGCGGCGCCACCGCCGGCGAGGTCGAGGCGGCGCTCCGCCGCAAACTGGCCGGGAGCAACAGCGGCTTTATCGGCTATGCCGGCGCCCGCAGCCGCTTTCTGACGCTGTTCCCGCAAGGCTTCGCTGACCCCGCCTATATCGGCCACACGAAAACCGGCGAGCGCGCCTATAAGGATATCGCCCGCGATTTCCTCGCCCGGGAATTGCCGCCTGAACAGGTGGATGGGTCAGAGGGTCAGGGCCAGCTTGCGCTGAAGGCCTTTCAGAAGACCAACCTCGTCGACCCGCACAGCAAAGCCCGGCTTGCCGATCTGTTGCGCGGCCCCCGGGCGGGTGACTGGCTGCAATATATACGCGATTTCGCGCTTGGCGATATCGACGGCGCCTGTCGCGGCCTGAATGCGGGCTTTCACGGCGATGGCGGCGCCTCCTGGGTGGCTGTCACCTACCTGCCCTATTTCTGGCGGCCAGAGCAGCATATGTTCCTCAAGCCCGAGGTCTCGAAGCTTTTCGCCGAACGGGTGGGCCATTCCTTCCTGCACAGCTATGACCCAAAGCCGAATGCCGGCAGCTATGCGGCACTGCTGGATATGATGGCCGAGCTTGGCGACCATCTCGCAGAGCTGGGTCCGCGCGACAATATCGACCTGCAAAGCGTGGTCTGGAGCGTGGTGGCCTATAAGGTTGCAGAGAGCGGGCCGGCGCCGGATCAGCCCTGATCCCGCCCCCGATCCCTCCGCGCCTCCAGCCAGGCGCGGACACAGGCGGTGACATGCGAAAAACGGTCGCCGCCCAGATGCACGCCGCCATACCAGCGGGTGACGACGATGATATGATCCTTCAGCCCCTCGCGTTCCAGCATCCTCAGGATGATCGCCGCCGCGCCGCTTTCACCATCATCATTGCGCAAGGGCCCATCACTGACCGTATCGGCGGCCCAGGAATTATGCGTGGCTCTGGCGAATTTCTTGTCGCGTCTCAGCACGGCAAGAAAGGCCAGCGCTGCGGCTTTATCCGCCACCTCTCCGCCCGAAACCGCATAACGCGAGCCGCGGTCGCGGATCACGTCGCCGATCGTAAAACCAGCCCCCGGCAGATCCGCCATAGCCTCCCCCTGTCCCCCTGCGCCGCCCGGATCAGGGGCGAGGCCCTCTGGTTTCGCAGGATGCGCGGCTGAGGGGAAGCCCGCATCGGCACGGTGGGCGCGCACCTCCCTCGGCGGGAAACCCGCATTCCGGCCCCGACAGGGAAATCCCGCAGGATCGGGCGCTTGCTGTGCAGGGTGATTAACAAGACCTTACCGCCTCGCGCGCGCCTGCGGTTGGGGCTGGCATCCGGACGCCTCTCGTCCCATATTCGCATCCATGAGCCTGCCCCCCGGTTTCCTTGATGAATTGCGCAACCGCGTCTCGCTTTCCGCCGTTGTCGGGCGGAAGGTCACCTGGGATTTACGCAAATCCAATATGGCCAAAGGGGACTGGTGGTCGCCCTGCCCCTTCCATCAGGAAAAATCCGCAAGCTTCCATGTCGATGACCGCAAGGGATTTTACTATTGCTTCGGCTGCCATGCGAAGGGCGACGCGCTGACCTTTATCAAGGAAAGCGAGAATCTCGGCTTTATGGAGGCAGTGCAGGTGCTGGCCGCCGAGGCCGGGATGCAGATGCCCGAGCGCGACCCGCGCGCGGCGGAAAAAGCCGATCGCCGCACCGAACTGACCCAGATTGTGGAAGAGGCGGTGAAATGGTTCCGCCTGCAGCTGAAGACGCAGGCGGCATCGGATGCCCGCGCCTATCTCGCGAAACGGGGCCTGTCGGAAGCCGCGCAGGAGCGGTGGGAGATCGGCTTCGCCCCAGATGGCTGGTCAACGCTTTTCACCGCCATGACCGGCAAGGGCATCGCGAAAGAGCTGCTGGTCGATGCCGGGCTTTGTGCGGCCTCGGCCAGGGGGAAAGAGCCCTATGACCGGTTCCGCAATCGTATCATCTTCCCGATCCGCGACGGGCGCGGCCGGGCGATCAGCCTTGGTGGCCGGGCGATGGACCCGAATGACCAGGCAAAATATCTCAACGGCCCCGAGACCGAACTGTTCGACAAGGGCCGTAACCTCTTCAATCACGGCCCCGCGCGCGAGGCCGCCGGCAAGGGTCAGCGCCTGATCGTGGCCGAAGGCTATATGGATGTGATCGCGCTGTCCGAGGCCGGGTTCGGGGCCGCCGTGGCGCCTTTGGGCACCGCCGTCACCGAGGATCAGCTGCGGCTGCTGTGGCGGATCGCGGATGAACCGGTGATCGCGCTGGATGGCGACAAGGCGGGGGTAAGGGCGGCTTTGCGGGTGATCGACCTCGCGCTGCCCTTGCTGGAGGCCGGCAAGGGGCTGCGCTTTGCCATGATGCCCGAGGGCATGGACCCGGATGATCTGATCCGGGCGCGCGGCGCCCCCGCAGTGCAGGAGGTGCTTGATGCCGCGCAGCCGATGGTGCGGCTGTTGTGGAACCGCGAGACCGAGGGCCAGGTCTTCGACAGCCCCGAGCGCAAGGCGGCGCTGGACAAGAAACTGCGCGCCGCACTGAAACGCATCCAGGATCCCTCGATCCGCGCGCATTACGGCGAGGATATCAAGGAGCTTCGCTGGGAGCTGTTCCGCCAGGGCCGCCGCCCGGCCACCCGTATTCCCGGCCGGCCCTGGCAGCCGGGTCCGCGCGGGCAGATGCGGAACGGCAAATTCGTGCCGCCGCCGCTGCCGGCAAGCGATGCGGCCAAGAACTCGGCGCTGGCCGGGACGGAAGCCGACCTGCTCTACCCCAGCCGCGTCTCGGAGGGGATCCGCGAAGCGGTGGCGCTGGCGATCCTGATGCGGTTTCCGGGCCTGATTGCCCGGTTCGAACATGATCTGGAACGGCTTGAGCTGAGCAATGAGACCCATTTCCGCCTGCGCAATCTGATCCTGACGCATTTCCACGCCCCCGATTGCCGCGACCTGATCGAGACCGACAGCCCCGGCCTTCTTGACGAACTGACCCGCAGTAACCATGTCCGCTCCAATCCCGGATTGCAGCCGAAAGCCGATGAGGACTTCGCCGCCGCCTGTGTCGAGGAGGCGCTGGCGCGTCTTCAGGCCGATCGCGGTCACCGGGTCGAACTTGCCGAGGCGGTCGAGGACCTCTCGGGCCTTGTGGATGAGGGTCTGACCTGGCGGCTGTCGAAAGCGGCCGAGGCAAAGGCCAGCGCCAGCCGGGGCCCGCAGGACCAGAAAACCGAATCGGTCATTGCGCCCAATGGCGTCGAACTGGACCGCGATGAACTTGAAAGACGCCGAAAATTGTTCGATTCGATTGATTTCAGTGCGGGCGGTAAGGCCCGCCCCGGTTGATTCGTATGATTCGCCCTTTCCCCCGCTGTGATTCGCGTTATTGATTCGAACTGATACAATCGCGATTCGCACCATCCCCACAGGAGCATCCATGGCCCTCAAGGAACAAGACGACGTTAAGCAGGATGGCGACGAGGCCGATATCTCGCTCGACATGTCGCAGGCTGCCGTCAAGAAGATGATCGCCGACGCTCGTGAGCGCGGCTATATCACGATGGAACAGCTGAACGCCGTCATGCCCCCCGATCAGGTCTCTGGCGACCAGATCGAGGATGTGATGTCGATGCTCTCGGAGATGGGCATCAACGTTGTCGAAGACGACGAGGCCGAGGAAGGCGAGGACGGTGGCACCGGCTCCGAGCTGGTCGATCCGAATTCCGGCTCCGGCTCGCGCGAGGTCGCCCTGGCCGGCCCGGCAACGGAAACGCTGGATCGCACCGATGACCCGGTCCGGATGTATCTGCGTGAAATGGGTTCGGTCGAGCTGTTGTCGCGCGAGGGCGAGATCGCCATCGCGAAACGGATCGAGGCCGGCCGCAATACGATGATCGCCGGGCTTTGCGAAAGCCCGCTGACCTTCCAGGCGATCACCATCTGGCGCGACGAACTTCTGTCCGAAGAGATCCTCCTGCGCGACGTGATCGACCTTGAGGCGACCTTCGGGCGCAATCTCGACGGCGACGAGGACCTCGAAGGCCCGCCGCTGGATGAGATGGGCGTGGTCTCGGCCGATGCCGCGCCGCGCCGTTCGGCGAACGAACCCGAGCTGGATGCCGATGGCAATCCGCTTTCGCGTGAAGACAATGACGACGAGGATGATGACGGCTCGAATATGTCGCTGGCCGCGATGGAGGCGACGCTTCGTCCCAAAGTGCTGGAGATCCTTGAGCAGATCGCCGCCAATTACGCCGAGCTTTCGGGGATGCAGGAACAGCGGATGGCGGCAACCATGTCGTCCTCGACCCGCTTCACCACTTCGGAAGAGGGTGCCTATCAGAAACTGCGCGGCGAGATGGTGCTGCTGGTCAATGAGCTGCATCTGAACAATTCCCGGATCGAAGCGCTGATCGACCAGCTTTACGGCATCAACAAGCGCATCATGTCGATCAATTCCGGCATGGTGAAACTGGCCGATGGCGCGCGGATCAACCGCCAGGAATTCATCGCAGAATATCAGGGCTATGAGCTGGACCCGTCCTGGGTCGAGCGGATGGCGGAAAAAGCCGGCCGTGGCTGGCAGACGCTGATCGAAAAGAGCCGCGACAAGGTCGAGGAGCTGCGCGCCGATATGGCCCAGGTCGGCCAGTATATCGGCGTCGATATCGGCGAATTCCGCCGCATCGTGAACCAGGTGCAGAAGGGCGAGAAAGAAGCCCGCCAGGCCAAGAAGGAAATGGTCGAGGCCAACCTGCGCCTGGTGATCTCGATTGCCAAGAAATACACCAACCGGGGCCTGCAATTCCTTGATCTTATTCAGGAAGGCAATATCGGTCTGATGAAGGCGGTCGATAAGTTCGAATATCGCCGTGGCTATAAATTCTCGACCTATGCGACCTGGTGGATCCGTCAGGCGATCACCCGCTCGATTGCCGACCAGGCCCGCACGATCCGGATCCCGGTCCATATGATCGAGACGATCAACAAGCTGGTCCGGACCGGCCGCCAGATGCTGCACGAAATCGGCCGCGAGCCGACGCCGGAAGAGCTGGCCGAAAAGCTGCAAATGCCGCTTGAGAAGGTCCGCAAGGTGATGAAGATCGCCAAGGAGCCGATCAGCCTTGAAACGCCCATCGGCGACGAGGAAGACAGCCAGCTTGGCGATTTCATCGAGGATAAGAATGCGGTCCTGCCGCTGGATTCGGCGATTCAGGAAAACCTGAAAGAGACCACGACCCGGGTTCTCGCCTCGCTGACGCCGCGCGAAGAGCGGGTTCTCAGGATGCGCTTCGGCATCGGCATGAACACCGACCACACGCTGGAAGAGGTTGGTCAGCAATTCTCGGTCACCCGCGAGCGGATCCGTCAGATCGAAGCCAAGGCGCTGAGAAAGCTGAAACATCCGAGCCGGTCCCGCAAGCTGCGCAGCTTCCTCGACCAGTAAGCAACTCGTCGGAAATCAGACCAGGGTGCGATTTTCGCCCCCTTTTTATGGCCTCTGCCCCTCGGGCAACTCATGCCCCACACCGCCTAAAGCTGAATATGGACGTGATCGTCATGCCGCGCGGCGCGCAACCGAAGCCTCGCTACAGCCAAGTGAGTGACGCCAAGGTCGGTTTGA
>NZ_QNHG01000001.1:603941-724815 GCF_003290025.1 Pseudogemmobacter bohemicus | reverse complement strand
ATGAGGACCGAGATCGCGCTGAACGTCCTTGCCTGTAACATCAAACGGATGATGGCGCTGATCGGGATCCAAGGGCTGATGGAGGCAGTGAAGGCCTGAAAAGGGCCGCCAAACCACGTCCTGTCGAGATTTGTTGCTGGTCGCCTCATCTTGGCCGGAGCAACGCGTCAGATATCATCCGCGGTGAGTTTCCATACAGCCTAGGCCCATAGCGGACGGTCGCAGCGATTAGTTGTAGGTCTGACAAACGAGAACGATCGGAGATATTAAGCCCGAGCTTTTGGCCAGTGGCGTTAGAATCACGCCTAAATCTTCTGGCGTGTGCTCGGCGCAGACGCGCACCTTGTCCTTGTCCACATCAATTGTTCCGTTGAAAATCGGAAGGCCGCGAATGGCTGGAGCGGGAACTTCCCACATTACATGATCGCCGACCGAAAGACGGAAACCTACCTGATCAGCAAGAGCAGAGGGACCGCTTATACGCTGTGGGCTAAAGTCCATTGTTTCCAGTCGAACGACCCTGCCGTTGATCGAGCAAGTAATCGGGGTGCGGGCAAGTTGGCCGAGGGTAAGGAACCCTAACGAAAGGTCGCCCCCATTATCAAATTGTCCACTGCCAATTTCAGTTTTGAATATGCGCACTGTCAGGTGTGCGTCGTAGACGTCATTATTCAAAGCAAAGCACTGGTTGGTCACGATGGTACCCGTCTGTTCAGCTTGGCAGGTACCAGCGGCAGACAAGACAAGCGCCATACAAGAGAGACGAAGAATCATTTTCATCGCTACAATCCTAGACGATCAGCGTCCGCTTCGTCCCGCATAGCTGACCCTCGCAACCTCTGCCTGACGACCGCCAGCCCCGTCCCTACGGCCCTGTGTGTGGAGGGCGGGCCGGGGCTGGCTCAGCGCCTATGCGATCCTTCCGCGACATTTCTACTTTGTGCAGCCAGCGACAGATTAACTTGGTGACAACATAAAACCAGGACTGCATCTGCAAAGCCCCCCTGTCCGCACAGCCAAGCGGCACCCGGCCCAGCGGCGGTGCCACCCCCATCGCCATGATCCAGAGCAGTGCACAGGCCAGCCATGAATACCGGCAGCCTTCTGCGAAACCTCAGGCTGATCAGCCAGGCGATGCCCCAGGCTGCGTCAGCATCGTCAGGGCCAGCGTTACCGCGAGGTGCCCTGTCACCTGCAGCGTGACCGGCACAGGGCTCAAATCGACAAACGGACCGGAACCGCGCCAGGCATCCCGCTTTGAGTGCCGCGCTCGCGGTAAGGCGTGGTGTTGTAATGCGCACGGTAGCATTTCGAGAAATGCGAAGGGCTGGCAAAGCCGCAGGCCAGCGCCACATTGATCACCGACATATCGGTCTGCATCAGCAGGTTGCGCGCTTTCGACAGCCGCAGCTCCATATAATAGCGCTTCGGGCTGCGGTTCAGATAGCGGCGGAACAGGCGCTCCAGCTGCCGTGTCGACATCCCCACCCGTTCCGCCAGATCAGCGGGGGAAAGCGGGTCCTCGATGCTCCCCTCCATCATCTGGATGACAAGGCTCAGCTTCGGATGCCTGACCCCGATCCGGGTCGGGATCGACAGGCGCTGTGTGTCCTGATCGGTGCGGATGGTCGAATAGATCAGCTGATCGGCCACGGTATTCGCCAGCGTCTCGCCATGATCGGCGGCGATCACCTTCAGCATCAGATCCAGCGACGAAGTCCCCCCGGCGGTCGACCAGCGGTTGCCATCCATCACAAAGACCGATTTCGTCAGCCGCACCTCCTCGAAATCCTCAAGGAAACCATCCTGATTCTCCCAATGGATCGTGGCCTTCCTGCCATCAAGCAACCCCGCTTTGGCCAGCGCCCAGGCCCCGGTGCAAAGCCCGCCAATCGTCACCCCCCGCCGCGCCTCGCGCCGCAGCCAGGACAGCACCGCTTTCGAGGTCGCCTTCTGCACATCCAGCCCGCCGCAGACGAGAATCACATCCTCGCGGTCGATCTCATCCAGCCCGAGATCCAGCCGGAAAGCGGTGTCGTTGGAACAGGTGGCCGAAGCGCCGCCCTCCCCCGCCAGAACCCAGGAATAGATCTTGCGCCCGGCCACGCGGTTCGCGATGCGCAAAGGCTCAATGGCCGAGGCGAAGGCCAGCAGGGTAAAGCGGTCCAGGAGCAGAAAGACGAAGCGCCGCGTGCCACCGCTGCGCCCGGCAGCCGCGCCGCCGCCGGCAGGGCCGGCACCAACAGCGCTTTTCACCGCTCCTGATTGTTGCACCTTGCTCTCGGGGCTGGGCATCTGCTCTGACCTTTTCACAATACGACAGATTCATGTCGTTAAATCGGGATGGAAGCCGATATTTTACACTTGTGCAAGAGATCACGATTGCACGCTGCAGGTCGCGTCAAAGGGCGGCCCGCCTTGCACCGCCGCCGCCCCTCGCGCAAGATCGGCACGCCCCATTCCAAATGCAGGACCAAGCGATGCCAGCCCCGATCAGCCTTTATTTCTGGCCCACCCCGAACGGCCATAAGATCGCCATCGCGCTGGAGGAGCTTGGCCTGCCCTATGAGGTCAGGCTGATCAATATCGGCCAGGGCGACCAGTTCGCGCCCGATTTCCTCGCCATCGCGCCGAATAACCGCATCCCGGCGATTGTCGATCCCGAAGGGCCCGATGGCGCGCCGGTATCGGTTTTCGAATCCGGGGCGATCCTGCAATATCTCGCCCGCAAAACCGGCCGGCTTTACGGCACAAACGAGCGCGAAAAGATCCAGATCGAGGAATGGCTGATGTGGCAGATGGGCGGCGTCGGCCCGATGGCGGGCCAGGCCAATCACTTCCTGCGCTACGCCCCCGAGATGGATCCGCCCCAGGTGCTGCCCTATGCCCAGGACCGCTACCGGCGCGAGGTCGGGCGGCTTTACGGCGTGCTCGACCGCCGCCTCGCGGATCGCCCCTTCGTCGCGGGCGACAGCCTTTCCATCGCCGATATCGCGATCTGGCCCTGGGCGCGCGCCTGGGAAAAACAACAGCAAACCATCGACGACAAACCGCAGTTCAAAGCCTGGCTCGACCGCCTCGCCGCCCGCCCCGCCTTTGCCAAAGGCATCGCGCTGGCCTCCGATGCCCGCCCCGCCACGCTCGACAAGACCGCCATCGAAAACCTTTACAAACGCTGATAAAAGGCCCGGGGCGCGCGTGCGCGCAACACCCCGGGCCTCCCTTCATCTGTCCCTGAATATCCCGGGGGAAATGCCCGGCACGGGCATCAGGGGGGCTGGCCCCCCGCTTCCGCCAGCCATGCGCCGGCTTACCCCTCGCTGCCCTTGTCTTCAGGCTCGATCACATAGCGCCCCAGCATGGTGATCTGCACCATCAGGAACACGAAAAGCGCCGCAGGAAAGGCAAAGGTCTCCAGCGTCACCCAGGTCGCTTCCGACATATTGCGCCAGATCAGTTCATTCGCCACCGCCAGCGCCAGAAAGACCAGCGCGAGGCGCCGTGTCAGGATCATCCAGCCCTCATGCTGCATCGGCAGCGCCGAGCCAAGCACCCATTCCAGCCAGCTTTGCCCGCGCAACAGCCCGATCCCCAGCAGCGCCGCGAATGTCCCGTAAACCAGCGTCGTCTTCATCTTGAAAAAGCTGGCATCGTTGAAATAAGCCGTCAGCCCGCCGAAAAAGATCACCACCAGTCCGGTGAAGATCTGCATCCTGGACAGGGTTCCGGTCAGGAGCCACAGGGCGGCAATCGAGGCCAGCAGGATCGGCACGAAAACCACCGCCGCCACGATGAAGCCGGAATATTCCGTGCCACCGATCAGGTATTTCTCATCCTTGATCCACATATAGATCGCAAAGAACAGGACTGTCGGCCCCAGTTCCAGCACCTGTTTCAGCACCGGGTTGATCGCTTTTTCCGCCATATCGCCTTCCGTGTCACATCACCGCTCAGCTGCGGTCGCCACGGCGCCAGTCGATAACAAACCGGGTGTCATCGAACAATGGTGCCAGCTCTTTCATCGTCTTCGGCATCCCCGCCAGTGCGAAACGCGCAAAGCGCGCCGCCCCGAAACCGCTGGCCGAGCGGAACCCGACCACAAGCTTGCCGCGCGGATTGGGCAGGTCCGACAAGAGCGCCGCCAGCGCCGCCCTGGACGGCGCCGGAAAGGCCGCATCGGGCAGCTGGTTGATCGCGGTGCGCAGCTCCAGCTTTTTCTCCGCCACCACCCGGGCAAAACCCGCCTCGCTGTCTCCGTCACTGCCGCCGCTGTCCGGCAGCCGGCTGATCAGCATCGGCAGCAGGAATTGCTCGAAAAAGCCAAAGCTCTTCAGCTCAAGATCCAGCTCGCTCAGCGCGGCGCCGGTCAGCGCCATCTGCGCAGCCCCCGGCGTCGAGATGTCGATATTCTTCACCAGCGCGCCGAATTTCACCCGCGAACTGTCCCCGATCTGCAGGTCGAACAGCCCGACCCGCAGCTCCTTCTTCGCGCCGTCCCAGTTGCCGCGCAGCTCGAAAGCCATCTCGCCCTGCCGCGCCTGGGCCTGCAGCAGGTAATCCATCCGCGCATCGCCGCTCCGGGCGGTCAGCCGGATTGCCTCGGCCGTCAGGGTTAGATCGGCGGATTTCACACTGCCATCCGAGACCCAGTTCAGCGCCGAGCCGGCAATCACCACCTTGTCGGCAAAGACCACCGGCGCATAGCGCGACTCGCCGGCCATCGCCACGTCGCTATATTCGCAGGCACCATCCGTCAGCCCGGAATAGCGCGCCTGCAGGGTGCTTCCGCCCTGGCTGGCCGCATTTTGCAGCGCCTGCAACACCGCCTCGCAGCGCGCAGGCGTCACCTCCTGCGCCCGGGCGGATACGGCAAACCCCGCGCCGATCAGGGCAGGCAGCAGCAGAGAAGACAATCTGGCAAGCATCACTTTTAACCCTGTCTGGCGGCCGGAGCGCCCAGCCTCACTATTTCGCGCCTCACTATTTCGCGCCCAGCTCTTTCGCGCCCGCCTCTTCCGCACCCCGGTCCATTCCTCCCGGGCCCATTCCTCCCGGGTCGGAAGTCACTTCTCCAGACCGACCAGAGCGCGGGCAAAATCGTCAGGATCGAAGGGCGAGAGATCGTCGATCTGCTCGCCGACACCGATGGCATGAATGGGCAGACCAAAGCGGTCGGCCAGCGCGACAAGCACACCGCCTTTGGCAGTGCCGTCAAGCTTGGTCATCACCAGCCCCGAGACATCGGCAATTTTGCGGAAAATATCGACCTGGGTAACGGCATTCTGGCCGGTGGTCGCATCCAGCACCAGGAGCGTGTTATGCGGCGCGGTCGCGTCTTTCTTCTTCAGCACGCGAACGATTTTGGCCAGTTCCTCCATCAGGTCCTGGCGGTTTTGCAGCCGGCCGGCAGTGTCGATCATCAAAAGATCGGCGCCGTCCTCCTGGGCGCGGCTCAGCGCGTCATAGGCAAGGCTTGCGGGGTCCGAGCCCTCGGGCGCGGTCAGCACCGGCACGCCGGCACGCTCGCCCCAGACCTTCAGCTGATCCACCGCCGCGGCGCGGAACGTGTCCCCGGCCGCGATCACCACCTTCTTGCCGGCAGCGCGGAACTGGCTGGCCAGCTTGCCGATCGTCGTGGTCTTGCCCGAACCGTTCACGCCCACAACCAGCACAACCTGCGGCTTTTTCGAATAAAGCGGCAGCGGCTTTGCCACCGGGGTCATAATGCGCGCGACCTCACCGGCCAGCGCCTCTTTCAGCTCGGAGGTCGAGACTTTGCGCCCGAACCGCCCTTCGGCGATATTGGCCGTGACCCGGGTGGCAGTATCGACGCCCAGATCGGCCTGGATCAGCAACTCTTCAAGGCTTTCAAGCATCTGGTCGTCAAGCACCCGACGCGGCTCAGCGCTTTCGCCCCGGCCGAAAAGCCGGCCGAGAAAGCCTGGCCTCACTGGTTCCGCCGCAGGCGGCTCAGCCTCTGCCGGAGCCTTCACCGCAGGGGTCAGCACCGCTGGCGTCAGCACCGCTGGCGTCAGCACGGGGGAGGCTGCCGGTGCCGGAACTGTCACGGCGGGCGGCACCGCGGAAACAGCGGCAGAACCCGGCCCGCTATCCCCCGCACCACGCCTGCCCGTCCCTGCCTCGGCCTCGTCCGTCTCAGCAGCCTCAGCCCTGCCGCCTGCATCATCGGCGCTCTGCTCCGGTCCGGCAGCCGGGGCAGATGCCCTGTGCCCCCGGGCGCCCTGATCCGCCGGTTCCGGCCCGGCATCGGTCTCCGCCTCTGCCCCCTCCTGAACCAGCGCCTCCAGCCCTTCCCCGATCTTGTCGGAAGAGCGGAACAGCCGGTCCTTGAGCTTGCGGAAGATCGACATGGCAAAACCCTTCATTCAGTCAGGTTTTACCTGGTCATTTTGCCTTGCGAAGTAAAGGGCAATGGGGCTTTGCCGCCGCAACCGGCAACGGATGCGCCTGGCCCCGGAAAAAGGGCATGTCCCCCTGTGACAAGGCGTGGCCTTTTCCCCGCCGGGGTTTCGTGTTTCCCTTCGCCCCATCATGTCCGAGAGCGATCCCCCTTCCCGCCGCACCGCGCCGATCCCGATGGCGGCCTTCGCGCTGGCCGCCGCCACGCCGGTGCCGCTCCTGGTTCTTGGCGCGCTGCTGGGCGGCGCCTGGCTCTGGGCGGGGTTCCTTTACATGGCGCTTTTGTCGGTGCTGCTGGATCAGCTGATCCCCTGGGTTGCCGGCGAAAGCGAAGAGGGCCAGGAATTCCCCGGCGCCGATGCAGTGCTGGCGGGGATCGGGCTTTCGGCGCTGGTGCTGCTGCCGGTGGCGGTCTGGGCGATTGCCGGCAGCTCGGGTCTTTCGGTCGGGCAGCGGGTGCTGATGTTCTTCGGCACCGGCTTCTGGCTGGGACAGGTCGGGCATCCGGCAGCGCATGAGCTGATCCACCGCATGACACGCCCGCTCTTCCGCCTCGGCCAGGTCTTTTACGCCGCGATCCTGTTTGGCCAGCATGCCTCGGCCCATCGCCTCGTACATCACCGTTTCGTCGCCACCGACCAGGACCCGAATTCCGCGCGCGAGGGCGAAAGCTTCTACCGCTTTGCGCCGCGTGCCTGGATCGGCTCGTTCCGCCTTGGCCGGCAGGCCGAGAGTGATCTCAGGGCAAGGGCAAAGACCCGCCTGGGGCTGCATCCCTATGCGATTTACGCGCTTGGCGGGGCGATCTCGCTGGTGCTGGCCTTTGCGATTGCCGGGCTGCCCGGCATCGGTATCTGGATCCTCCTGGGGCTGCATGCGCAAATGCAGGTGCTGGTCTCGGATTATGTGCAGCATTACGGGCTGCGCCGGCGCATCCTGGACAATGGCCGCCCCGAGCCGGTCAGCCCCCGCCACAGCTGGAACACCGCGCATTGGTTCACCTCGGCCATGATGCTGAACGCGCCGCGCCATTCCGATCACCATGCGCATCCCTCGCGCCCCTATCCCGCGCTGCGGCTGCCCGGGGCCGATGAGGCGCCGCGCCTGCCCTGGCCTTTGCCGGTGGCCTGCACGCTGGCCTTCCTGCCCCGAACCTGGGCCCGCGCCATCCGCCCGCATCTGAAACGCTGGCGCGAAAGCGACAATTCCCCCGGCACGCGCCAGAGGTAACAGATGCCTGACTGGCAAAAGCCTCCGGTCTCTGCCAGGTTTCGCCAAAACAGCCAAAGCGCCCGATCCTGATCAGCGCGCCCCGGCGATGAACCTTGTGTCAGGAGCTCCGATGCGTTTCATCCCCGCAATCTCCCTTTGCCTGGGGCTTGGTCTTGCACCGGTCATCAGCCAGATGGCTGCCGCCGAAACCGTCTCGCCCCCCACAGGCGAGACCATGAATGCCGCCGATTTCGACGCCTATGTCGAAGGCAAGACCCTGACCTGGTCGCAATATGGTTCGGTCTTTGGCATCGAGGAATATCTGCCGGGTCGCAAAGTGCGCTGGAAAACATCGCCCGATGAATGCCAGTATGGCAGCTGGTATGAGCGTGCCGGAATGATCTGCTTTGTCTATGAATACAGCAGCGGCGAGCATTGCTGGACCTTCTGGAACGAGAATGGCCAGCTGCGGGCGCTTTCTGAAGGGGCGCTCCCGGGATCGGAACTGACCGAAGTTGACCAGACGCCGGAGCCTCTGGCCTGCCCGGCGCCGGATGTGGGGGTCTGAGATGACGACCGTTTCCATGCAAAGCATCGCCGCCGGGTTTGCCGCCCTGTCCTTCCTCGTCCTGCCCGCCCTGGCGCAGGAGGGCGGCGTCCGGCAATTCCAGTCCCCTCCCGCGGCTGAATTCGGCGATGCGCCCCCCGATTTACCGCCGGGGGCCGCCCCCGACCTGGCGCCCGGCACCGCCGATCCCGCGCTCGACGCTGCGGAATTCGACGCGCTGACCCGGGGCAAGACCTTTGACACCTATGATTCCGTCAGCGGCCTTTATGGGGTCGAAAGCTTCCTCTCGGGCCAGCGGGTGATCTGGCGCGATGCGGAACGCTGCATGAATGGCAGCTGGGAACAGGTCGGGGAACAGATCTGCTTCCTCTATGAAGACAAGCCCAATGAGCCGGTCTGCTGGACCTATCACGACCGAAGCGGCTGGATTCTCGGGCGTTATCAGGGCTTTGTCGAGCTGCCGCCGATCATGCTCTACCCCGCCCAGGGGCCGATCTCCTGCCAGGCCTATCTGGGCGCCTGATCCGGGCACCTGTTCGGGCGCCAGATCCGGAGGCCAGATCCGGACCCCCTGATATCGGCCCCGTATGAGGCTGGCCCAGTATAAGGCTGGCCCGTATGAGGCTGTCCCCAGGCCACCCGGAAAGGCGCGCCTCAGAAAAGCGAGCCCTGACCGCCTCCCGGCTCATCCTTTCGCGGCTTTGCCGGTCTGGCCGGGCGCGCGGCCGCGCCACCGCCCTCCACCGCCTCCGCCTCTGTCAACGGAACCGTCACCGGAACCGGGTTTGTAAGCGCGACCCTCCCGGTGACGAATTCGATCTCAAGATGCGCCGCCGCCCGTGCCGCCTGCGCAGTGCTCACCACATGGCCGTCGCCCCAGACCACCGCGAAACCGCGCTTCAGCGTCTCATTATAGCCAAGGCTCTGGCGGGTGCGATCAAGCCGCTCCAACGCCTCGCGCGCGCGGGTGATCCTTTGGCCTGGCACTGCATCCAGACGTAAAGAAAGCCCTTCAAGCCTTTGACGCTGATCGAAAACCCGCCGTGCGGCATCCGTGACCAGCCGCAGCATCGCCGGTTCCAGCCGCGAGGCCCATTGCGCCAGCTGCACCTGAGCACGCTCAAACCGGCGCATGAACCGCGCCTCAAGCGCATCGGCGCGGTTGGCGACATGGCCACGCCGCTCGCGCACATAGCCAAGCAGCAGCCCCGGCTGCACCCGCCCGGCCACCCGCGCGAAATCGCCGCGCCGCCGCGCCACCATCAGCCCAAGGGCGCCCCCGAGCCGGCCCGAAGCATGATCCAGCCGCTGCGCCGCAGCACCGGTCAGTGCCTCGGGGCGCGGCAAAGCGCGGGCCAGATCGGTCAGCCGCTGGCGCCGACGCTCCGTCCCCTGCGAGACCGAGCGCAACAGCCGCGACGACAGAGCGTCCAGCGTCGCCAGCAGCTCCAGCCGGACCGGCACCGCAAGTTCCGCCGCCGCTGTCGGCGTCGGCGCCCGCAGATCGGCGGCAAAGTCGATCAGCGTCGTGTCGGTCTCATGCCCCACGGCCGAGATCAGCGGGATCCGGCTTTCCGCAGCCGCCCGAACCACGATTTCCTCGTTGAAACCCCAGAGATCCTCAAGACTGCCGCCGCCCCGCGCGACGATGATCAGATCCGGGCGCGGGATCGACCCGCCCGCGGGCAGCGCGTTGAAACCCCGGATCGCAGCCGCGACCTCTGGCGCGCAACGCTCGCCCTGGACCGCCACCGGCCAGATCAGCACCGGGCGCGGGAAACGGTCGCGCAGCCGGTGCAGGATGTCGCGGATCACCGCCCCCGAAGGCGAGGTCACCACCCCGATCACCTGCGGCAACCAGGGGATCGGCTGCTTGCGGGCGGGGTCAAACAGGCCCTCGGCCTGCAACATGGCACGGCGTTTTTCCAGCATCGCCATCAGGGCGCCGGCCCCAGCCGGGGCCAGATCGTCGATGATCAGCTGATATTTCGACTGGCCCGGGAAAGTGGTCATCCGCCCGGTGGCGATCACCTCCATCCCCTCTTCGGGCCGGACGGTCAGCCGCCCCGCCTGGCCTTTCCAGGTGATGGCGGCGATGACCGAACGGTCATCCTTGAGGTCATAGTAAAGATGCCCCGAGGCCGGGCGCGACACCCGCCCGATCTCGCCACGCACCCGGACCATGCCGAATTCGCCCTCGATCACGCGCTTCACCGCGCCCGAAAGCTCGGAGACGGTGAATTCCGGGCGATTGCCGCCCTGATCGGGCTCCTGATCGTCAAACAGTTCCATAGGGCAGTTTTGCCCTGCCCCGCGCGGGCATGCAACTGGCGAGGTTTACATCCGGCGCCCGATCCGCGCGGCCTTGCGGGCCTTATCGGCCAGATCGCGCATCTTCTTCGCCTGTTCGCGGTCTTCGGGCGTCAGTTCCGCATCGCTTTTGCCACGCCGCGCCGCATAATCGGTGGCGCTGCGGACGCCCTTGTTCACCGCTTTGCGCAGGAACATGTTCACCAGCATATTGATCAGCCGGTTCATATCCATCTCACCCTCCCTGGGGCAGTGCAGAGATCAATCCTCGAACAGCTCGCTCTGACCGCTTTGCGCCTCATCCTCATCATCATCGCGTGGCAAATCCTGGCCCGGCATCGGGCGATTTTCAAGCAGACCTGTCGAGCGCAGCTCTTTCAGCCCCGGCAGATCGCGCGCGGATTCGAGACCGAAATGGTCAAGAAAGCCCTCGGTCACCACGAAAGTCACCGGCCGCCCCGGCGTCATGCGGCGGCGGCCAAAGCGGATCCATTCCATCTCCATCAACTGGTCGATGGTGCCACGCGAAACCGCAACCCCACGGATTTCCTCGATTTCCGCCCGCGTAGTCGGCTGGTGATAGGCGATGATCGCCAGCGTCTCGATCGCCGCGCGGGAAAGCTTGCGGCTCTCGACCTGCTCGCGCACCATCAGATGGCCCAGATCGCCGGCTGTGCGAAACGCCCAGGCATCGCCCACCCGGGTCAGATGCACACCGCGCCCCTCATAGCGTTTGCGAAGGTAAGCCAGCGCCTCGGCAGGGTCGCAGCCATGCGGCATGCGTTTTGCGAGCTCCGCAACCGTCATCGGCTCGGTCGAGGCAAAAAGCATGGCCTCGACCATGCGCTCCTGCTCGCCCATCGGGGGGGCCTCGAAAAGGCTTTGTTCCTCCGGCTCGCGGCTCATTCGGGCTCCCTCCGCCGGATCTGGATCGGCGCGAAAGTCTCGCCCTGGCGCAGGGTCAGCTGGCCGCGTTTCGCCATTTCCAGCACCGCCGCGAAATGCGCCGCCGTCACGGATCTGCGCGCCATCGGCGTCGCATCCCAGCCCTCGGGCATGAAACCCGACAGATCCGCCCAGTCGCCCGCATAGCCGATCAGTCCGCGCATCCGGTCAAGCGCCTGTTCCATGGTGAAAACATGCTCGCGGTCCATCACGAAGGGGCGGAACTCGTCGCGGGTACGGATGCGGGCATAGGCGCGCATCAGGTCGAGAAGGTTCGCCTCCCACCGTGTTTTGCGCTGCAGGGAAACCGTCTCGGGCTGGCCGCGCACAAAGAAATCGCGCCCCTTCTGGTCACGCGCCATCAGCCGCGCCGCCGCCTCGCGCATCGCCTGCAGCCGTTCCAGCTGGAAGGCCAGATGCGCGGCGAGTTCTTCGGCGGAAGGCCCGGCCTCGCCCGGTTCGGGCGGCAACAGAAGACGCGACTTCAGAAAGGCGAGCCAGGCCGCCATCACCAGGTAATCCGCCGCCAGCTCGATCCTGAGTTTCGCCGCCTTGTTCACGAACAGCAGATACTGTTCCGCCAGCTGCAAAACCGAGATCCGCCGCAGATCCACCTTTTGCGTCCGGGACAGCGTCAGCAAAAGGTCCAGCGGCCCCTCGAACCCGTCGACATCGACAATCAGCGCCTCGGCGGCAAGCCGGGCGGCAGGGTCCAGCCGTTCCGGCAGGGACCAGTCATCGGCCAGAGGCAGCTGCGTCTCGTCATTCATCCATGGGCATCCCGCGACAGAGCCAGAAACTCTGCCCCGAGGCCCTCGATGTCAACCTTATCGGGCGCGGCCCGGCGCAGGAGCGCCCGCGCCGCCCGTTCCTGCGCGGGCCCGGTCATCTCGCCCGCAGCCGCCGCGACGGCCTGCATCTGACCGAAATCGCCCTTGCAATGCAGCGCGATATCGCAGCCCGCCCGGATCGAGGCGGCAGTGCGCTCGGCCAGGCTGCCCGAAAGCGCCTCCATATTCAGATCGTCGGTCATCAACAGGCCGTGAAAGCCGATCTCTTCGCGGATCACCCGGATCATCTCAGGGCTCTGCGTCGCCGGGTGGTCGGGGTCGTAATCGGCAAAAACGATATGGGCGGTCATTGCCATCGGCAGGTCAGAGAGCGCGGTGAAGGGCCAGAAATCCACCTCATGCAGCTCCGTGCGCGAAGCGGTGACGCGGGGAAGCTCGTGATGTGTGTCCTGACGCGCGAGGCCATGGCCGGGCATATGTTTGATCACCGGCAACACGCCGCCCGAAAGCAGCCCATCGGCGACCGCACGGCCGATCCGTGCCACGGCCTCGGGGCCGGTGCCGTAACAGCGGTTTTTCAGGAAAGGATGGGTGTCGGTGCGGGCCACATCGCCCACCGGCGCACAATTCGCATCAATACCGACGGCGCGCAGCTCATCCGCGATGAGGCGGGCCATGATCTCCATCGCGCGCAAAGCGGCTTCGGGGGCCAGACGGGCGATCAGGTCAAAGGGCGGCTCCCATTCGCGCCAATGGGGGGCACGCATCCTCTGGACGCGGCCGCCTTCCTGGTCGATCAGGATCGGTGCCTCGCGGCCCACGGCGTCGCGCAGATCAGAGGTCAGGCGGCTAAGCTGATCCGGATCCTCGACATTACGCGCGAAGAGGATAAAGCCCAAAGGGTCGTAATCGCGAAAGAAGTCGCGTTCCTGGGCCAGGAGAGCGGTTCCGGCCGTGCCGAAAATCGCCGCGCCGCGCCCGGTTGCGACCTGTTCCGCCGGGGTCATCTTTGGGTAACCGGGATGCAGTTGATCTGTTCCGCCACCGCAGCCGAGCAGAAGCGGCGCGCATCATCCTCGCTGGCGAAGCCAAAGCCGCGCAACCGCCAGAAGGTAAGGCCGCCGCTTTCCGCCGATTGCACCACCATCTGTTTTTCCGCCATCAGCGGCCCCAGCTTTGCCGCGATCTTCTGCCATTCGGCCTGGGCCTGGGCCTCGCTGTCATAGGCGCCGAATTGCACAAGGCGGGCGCCGACTTCGATTGTGGCGGGGTCTTTGCCGGCCCCTGAGGCTGCGGGTGCGACAGCGGCGGTCTGGGTGACATTTACCGGCGCAGTTGCTGCGGCCATGCTGGCCTGAGCCGGACTGGCCTGACCCAGACTGTCCGGGCGCAGACGGGGGCGCGGCGAGGAGATCATGGCGCCGGGCGGTGCCGCAGGCGCAGCCGCCGCGACCAGATCGGCCGAAGCCGCCTCATCCATGCCAAGCGCCTCGGCCAGCGCAAGCGCCACCGCCTCATCCTGGCTGATGATTGCCGGCTGGCTTTCGACCGCCACTGCCGGGGCTGCGGGCAATTCTTCAGGCGTGACTTCCAGCGGCAGCGGAGATTCCTCGGCGACAGACATGCGCGAGACCTCTGCCCCACCTGCCGGAGCCGGTGCCACTGCCGGTGCCATCACCGCCCCCTGCACGCCCCCCGGCGCAATCGGCGCCTCGGCGACCATCGCGAGACCGGCCACATCGTCAGCCGCCAGCTCGACCGGGGCCGGTGCCAGCACCACCCGATCCGAGCCATTGCCGCCATCCCGCGCCGCAACATCATTCACCGAAAGCCCCTGATAGTCGACAACCATGCCGCCCCCCACTTCCGGGGCGCTGCGCATCGGCCCTTCCAGCGCTTTGACAACCGGCACGCCGCGCACGTCGCGCACCGCCAGCTCCCAGCCCCAATAGCCCAGCGACAGAACCAGCGCCACCGAGCCGAGCGCGCCCGCCATGTTGACCATGCGCTGCCCGCGTGTCAGCGGTAAAGCAGGTGCCATCGCGGCAGACGCCCTGTTGCCGTCCTGAACCTGGAAAGCGGAGCCCCCCTGCGCGCGCGGCTGCAGCGGCTGTCGCGGCTGGACGCGGGCCTGACCTGTGGCGCCTTCAGCGCCCCGCAGCGGCGCGGCTTCGGGAAAACCCGGCCGCGCGGCATTCGACCTTGTGGAATTCGACCGCGTATAATCCTGCGGCCGCGCATGTGATGCGTAGCCGCCGTAATCGCCGTAATCAGCGTTTGCCATGCCTGCCCTCTGCGCCTGCTCTCAGGGCTTATGATGCCCTTTGCCTGTGAGTGCCGGCTGCGGGCGCTGTTGGTCAGCGCATCTCTTCAACCGGCGTCACACCCAGGATAGCAAGACCTGCGCAAATGACAACGCCCGTGGCGCGTGCAAGGGCGATTTTCGCCTGTGAATCAGCCACTTTCTCCTGCACGAAGCGCAATTCCGTTTCATCATTGCCACGGTTCCACAGCCCATGAAACTCTGACGCGAGTTCATAGAGGTAGAAGGCGACGCGATGCGGCTCGTTATTGCGGGCGGCGATTTCCACCAGACGCGGCCATTCGGCGATTTTCTTCAACAGCGCGATTTCCGCCGGATGCGACAGGCTGCGGTGATCGGCGGCCAGCAGCGCGGAATCGTCGACCGGGGTTCCGGCCTCACGCGCTTTACGCATCACGGAATTCACCCGCGCATTGGCATATTGCACATAGAAGACCGGATTGTCCCTGGACTGTTCCAGCACTTTGGCAAAGTCGAAATCCAGCGCCACGTCATTCTTGCGGGTCAGCATGATGAAGCGGGTGACATCGGCCCCCGCCTCATCAACCACATCGCGGAGCGTCACAAAAGTGCCGGCGCGTTTCGACATCTTGAAGGGTTCGCCGTTTTTATACAGCTTGACCAGCTGGATCAGCCGGATATCCAGCGGCACTTTGCCATCCGAAAGCGCAGCAACGGCCGCTTTCATCCGTTTGACATAGCCGCCATGATCAGCGCCGAAAATGTCGATCAGCTGGTTGAAACCGCGTTTCACCTTATTGTAGTGATAGGCGATATCCGGAGCGAAATAGGTCCAGGAGCCGTCGGATTTCATCACCGGCCGGTCAACGTCATCGCCGTGATCGGTGGAGCGGAACAGCGTCTGCTCGCGCGCCTCCCAGTCTTCCGGAAGCTTGCCTTTCGGCGGCTCCAGCACGCCCTCATAGATCAGGCCTTTCGAGCGCAGTTCTGCAATAGCTGCCTCGATCTCGCCAGTGCCGTAAAGCGCCTTTTCCGAGGAATAGACATCCATGGTGACGCCAAGCACCGCCAGATCCGCGCGGATCATCCCCATCATCGCTTCCGTCGCGAATTCGCGGATATCCGCGAGCCAGACGGATTCCGGCTGGTCAATCAGCGAGGTGCCGTATTTCGCCCTGAGCGCCTCGCCCACCGGGATCAGGTAATCGCCGGGGTAAAGACCTTCGCGGATCTCGGGCTCAAGCCCGTTCGCCTCGCGGTAGCGCTCATAGGCCGAGCGCGCCAGCACATCGACCTGTGCGCCGCCATCATTGATGTAATATTCGCGGGTGACATTCCATCCGGCAAAGGCCAGCAGATTGGAAAGCGCATCGCCCACCACCGCGCCCCGCACATGCCCGACATGCATCGGGCCGGTCGGGTTCGCCGAGACGAATTCGATATTCACCTTCTCGCCGCCGCCAATGGTGGAGCGGCCGAAAGCGGTACCCCCGGCCAGAGCCTCGCGCACCAGCCCCTGCCAGACCGCATCATCAAGCCGGAGGTTCAGAAAGCCCGGCCCCGCCACATCGGCGCCGGCGATGCGCGGATCCTCCATCAGACGGGTCGCGAGCTCAGAGGCAATCGCGCGCGGCTGGAGGCCTGCGGGTTTCGCCAGCACCATCGCGGCATTGGTCGCCATATCGCCATGGGCGGCATCGCGCGGGGGTTCCACCGCCACATTCGAAAGGTCGAGACCTGCGGGCAGCACGCCGTCTGTGGCCATCCGGCCCAGAGCATCCACCACCGCGCCGCGGATATCCGCAAAGAGGTTCATCTGATCAAATCCTGTCCTGATGGATCAGGCATTGCCAGAGGCGGCGGCATTGGTCAAGCGAGGCGCGGTTGTTCAGGCCGGGAAAGGGGGCGCTGCCCCCTCGCGGCTCTGCCGCTTCCCCCGGGATATTTCAGGACAGATGAAAAATCAGCTGTCGGGCTGCGCGTCGGGACCCTTATAGATGCCCTGGGCTTTCAGCGCATCCATCACCTCTTTCGGCATATAGGTCTCATCATGTTTGGCGAGGAGCGTGGTGGCCTCGAAGGTGCCGTTGATAAGCTTGCCGGTGGCGATGGTGCCGGTGTTTTCCTTGAAGAGATCCGGGCGCGGGTCGTTGCCGACATAGGCGACCGGGATCTCGGCGCCACCGTCGGTGATGATGAAATCAAACTGTACACCGGCGCGATTGACGATGGAGCCGGCTTTGACAAGGCCGCCAAGGCGGAAGGTCTCGGCCTCGGGCGGGGCTTCTTCCAGCACCTGGGTCGGGCTGCGGAAGAAATTAATCCCGTCTTTCAGCGCGAAGCCCACGAAGATGGTGGCCAGCAGCATGGCCAGGGCCGCCAGCACGATGATCTGGATGCGGCGCTGTTTTTTCAGCCCCTTCATACCCCGGAACTGCGGCTTTGCTGTGCTTTGCATGGCTGTCCTTCTTTCGTCAGAGCGAAACTGGCAGATCGCTTTGCCCGCCGCCCTGACCTTGATCAAGTCCCAAACGATATTACGGGAAAACCGGAGCCATCAACAGGCCAATGGTCTCATCAATCCCAAGCATGAGGTTTGCGTTCTGCAAGGCCTGGCCCGAAGAGCCTTTGGTCAGGTTGTCGAGCACCGCAATCACGATCGTGCGACCGGGGATACGGTCTCCGATGACGCCGATATGGCAGTAGTTCGAGCCGGCAATGTCGCGGGTCGAGGGCAGCGCGCCGAAGGGCAGGACTTTCAGGAAGGGTTCAGGCGCATAGGTTGCGCTCAGCGCGGCATGGACCGCTTTCGCATCGCCCCGGACATAGGTGGTCGCGAGGATCCCCCTGTTCATCGGCAAGAGATGCGGCGTGAACTGCACCAGCACCGGGCGGCCGGCGATTTTCGAGAACTCCTGGTCGAATTCGCCCAGATGGCGGTGCTTGCCGCCGGCCGAATAAGAATGGGTGCCACCGGAAAGCTCGGCATGCAGCAGGTTTTCTTTCAGCGAGCGCCCTGCCCCGGACACCCCGGCCTTGAGGTCGATCAGGATATCGTCAAGGTCGATCACCCCGGCCGCGATCAGCGGGCGCAGCGCATATTGGCCGGTCGCCGCATTGCAGCCGGTGCCGGCGATCAGGCGACCCTTGCTGATATCGTCGCGGTAGAATTCGGTAAGGCCGTAAATCGCCTCTTTCTGCATTTCGACCGCAGCATGGGGCTGGCCATACCATTTCTCGTAATCGGAAGGGTCGCGCAGCCGGAAATCGGCCGAGAGATCGACGATTTTCAGGGTCTGCGGCAAGGCAGAGATAACCGCCTGGCTGGTCGCATGCGGCAGCGCGCAGAAACAAAGGTCGATCTGGCTGAAGTCGATTTCGTCAATCTTGACCAGCTGCGGCAGGTCAAGGTGGCGCAGAAAGGGGAAGACATCCGCCATCGCCATTCCCGCCTTGCGGTCGGCAGAGAGCGCGGTGATCCGCATCTGCGGATGACCCGCGATCAGACGGACAAGCTCGGCCCCGGTATAGCCGGAGGCACCGAGGATTGCGATGCGGAAGGTCATGGGCAGCATCCATCAGCAAGGGGGAATTCTGCCCGCTTTCCTGACGCGAATTCTGCCGTTTTGCAATGCGGCATACAGACCAGGAGCGGGGCTCTGCCCCGCACCCCGGAGTATTCAGGTCAAGAGGAAGGGACAGGAGTTGCCGTTTTCCTCCTGATCCAAATACTCCCGCCGGAGGCGAAGGTTTCAGCTCTCGGCGTCGGCGCGGCTTTTGCCGGCCATATCCAGTGCCAGCGTCGCCGCCATGAACGGGTCGAGATCACCGTCCAGCACACCCTGGGTATCCGAGGTCTCATGGCTGGTGCGCAGGTCTTTCACCATCTGGTAAGGCTGCAGCACATAGGAACGGATCTGGTTGCCCCAGCCCGCATCCCCTTTCGCATCATGCGCCTCGTTGATCGCAGCCGAACGTTTGTCCAGCTCCTGCTGATAAAGCCGCGCCTTCAGCGCATTCATCGCGATCTCGCGGTTCTGATGCTGCGACTTCAGCGATGAGGTCACCACGATCCCGGTCGGGAAGTGGGTGATCCTGACCGCCGAATCCGTCTTGTTGACGTGCTGGCCACCCGCGCCCGAAGAGCGGAACGTGTCGATGCGGATATCCTTATCCAGCACCTCGATCTCGATATTGTCATCAACGACCGGATAGACCCAGACGCTGGCAAACGAGGTCTGCCGCTTGTCGCCTGACCCAAAGGGCGAGATCCGCACCAGGCGATGCACCCCCGATTCCGTCTTCAGCCAGCCATAGGCATTATGGCCGGAAATCTTATAGGCGACCGATTTGATTCCCGCCTCCTGCCCCGCCTCTTCCGACAGCATCTCGACGGTAAAACCCCGACGCTCGGCCCAGCGGGTATACATCCGCGCCAGCATCTCGGCCCAGTCCTGGCTCTCGGTACCGCCGGCGCCGGCATTGATCTCAAGGAAAGTGTCATTGCCATCGGCCTCGCCATTCAGCAAAGCCTCCAGCTCCTTTTGCGCCGCAACCTCAAGGAGCGCCTTCAGCGCATCCTCGGCCTCCGATACCAGCGCATCCTCGCCCTCGGCCTCGCCCAGCTCGATCAGCCCGAGATTGTCATTCAGGCCGCTCTCGATCAGCCGGTAGCCGTTCAGCGCATCCATCAGCGACTGCCGCTCGCGCATCAGCTTCTGCGCCCGCGCCGGATCATTCCACAGATCCGGCTGCTCGATCAGCGCGTTGAATTCCTCAAGCCGGTGCGGCGCCATCTCAAGGTCGATCCGCTGCGCCAGAAGGCCCAGCGACTTGCGGATCTGCTCAACATTCCCTTGCGTCTCGGCGCGCATCTCTCACCCTCTCAATCGTCGAGCGGCGTCATATCGCCTGGGGGCCGCCGGAACAAGGGGCCTGAGCGCGCGCATACAGCAACGCGGCCACCGGCACGAGGCCCGGCGCGCGCCCCCCGGGTCTCAGTAAAGCCCGCCCGAAGACACTGTTCCAAAATCGGCCTTGCCCGGGATCACCCGCTTCTCTCCCGTCGCCGTGGTGACCGAGGCCGCCCCGCTCTCCGTCTCGCCATAGGCGAAAAGCGGCAGGTTCTGCCCCATCTCGAAACCGCCATCGACCATGGCTCCAAGACCAAAGGTCACATCCTCGCCCTCGCGGAAATACTCCGCCACCACATTCGGGCCCGAGGCATCATCCGACAGCCGCGCCCCGGTGAAACGGTCGATCTTTACGAAATAGCCCCCCGGCGGCACTTTGAACTTCGAGCCGCCATATTTCTTCACGACCTCTTTCATAAAGTCCTGGAAGACCGGCACACAAAGCGTGCCGCCATAGGCCGAAGACCCCAGCGTCCTTGGCTGGTCAAAGCCGATATAGCAGCCCGCCACGATGTTCGAGGTATAGCCGATGAACCAGACATCCTTGGCGTCATTGGTAGTACCGGTCTTGCCCGCCACCGGCACCGGCAGCTTCACCCCGGAGCCCGAGCCGCGCTGAACCACCCCTTCCATCATCGAGGTCAGCTGATAGGCGGTGATCGCATCCATCACCCGCTCGCGGTTCGACGTGATCTTCACCCCGTCGCCGCGCGGCAAATCGCCCGCGCCGCAATCCTCGCAGGACCGCTTGTCATGGCGGTATATGGTGCGCCCATACCGGTCCTGCACCCGGTCAACCAGCGTCGGCTCCACCCGCTCGCCACCATTGGCGAACATCGCATAGGCCGCGACCATCTTGTAAAGCGTGGTCTCCTGCGCGCCGAGACTGTTCGCCAGATTCTGGCCCAGCCGGTCATAAACGCCGAACCGCTCGGCATAGGCGGCGACGGTCGACATCCCCACTTCCTGGGCAAGGCGAATGGTCATCAGGTTCCGCGACTGCTCGATCCCGGTCCTGAGCGGCGTCGGCCCGTAGAATTTGTTCGAGGCATTCTTGGGCGTCCAGAGCCCCTGCGGCGTCTCGATCTCGATCGGCGCATCGACCACGATGGTGGCCGGCGTGTAACCGCTGTCCAAAGCCGCCGCATAGACGAAGGGTTTGAACGAAGAGCCCGGCTGGCGTTCGGCCTGGGTGGCACGGTTGAACACTGAATATTGATACGAGAACCCGCCCTGCATCGCCAGAACACGGCCGGTATTCACATCCATCGCCATGAAGGCGCCCTGCACCTCCGGCACCTGGCGCAAAGTCCAGCGCATGAAGGATCCGTCCGAATCCTTCACCATGCGCCGCACCAGCACCACATCGCCCGGATCGACCAAATCCGAGGCCCGCGTCGCCTTGCGCCCCAGCGAGCCATCCGCATTGCGCTTTCTGGCCCAGGTCACATCCTCGGCGGGGATCTCACCGGTCTCGGCCAGGCCTTCGATGCCGATGGTGGCCGAGCGCTCGCCCAGCGACAGCACCACCGCCGGATACCAGTCCCCGATATCGCGCGGCACATCCGCGGCCCCAAGCGCCGCGCGCCAGTCTTCCTCTCGCGACAGCTGATCGACCGGAATGGTCTTGCCGGTGCCGCGCCAGATACCGATGCCGCGGTCATATTTCTCCAGCGCCTTCCTCAGCGCGGTCTCGGCGATGATCTGCAATTCCTGGTCGATGGTGGCGCGGATCGTCATGCCACCTTCAAAGAATTCCTTGCGGCCGAAATCCCTCGACAGCTGGCGCGACACCTCTTCGGTGAAATAGGTCCGCCCCGGCAGCTCTTGCCGGAAAGACGGGAAATCGCCATTCTGCACCGACAAAAGCGGCGCATCCCGCTCGGCCAGATAGGTCGCCTCGTCGATATAGCCATTGTCCCACATCTCGCGCAGCACATAGTCGCGCCGGTCGATCAGCTTCTGGCGGTTGCGCACCGGATGGAAATCCGAGGGCGCTTTCGGCATCGAGGCCAAAGTCGCCGCCTCATGCGGCGAAAGCTCGGTCAGGCTCTTGTTGAAATAGGTCTGCGCCGCTGCCGCCACGCCATAGGAATTCTGCCCGAGGAAGATCTCGTTCAGATAGATTTCCAGAATGCGGTCCTTGGACAGCGTCTCTTCCAGCCGTGTGGCCAGAATGATTTCCTTGATCTTGCGCTCGACCCCCGCCGCGCCACGGCGGGTGCCATCCAGCAGCATGTTTTTGGCCACCTGCTGCGTGATGGTCGAGGCGCCGCGCACATCCTGGCCACGAGAGCGGATCGCCTCGGTAAAGGCCGCAGCCATACCGCCGGCATCATAGCCCTGATGCGAAAAGAAATTCTTGTCCTCCGCCGAGACAAAGGCCTGTTTCACAAGATCGGGAATATCCTCGGCAGAAACGAACAGCCGCCGCTCATCGGCGAATTCATCCAGAATGCGCCCCTCGCCGGAATAGATCCGGCTTATGGTGGCCGGAGCATATTTCGCAAGGCTCTCATGGCTCGGCAGATCGCGCGAATACATCCAGAAGATCGCGCCAACGGTCAGGGCACCAAAGAAGATGCCAAGCGTCACCGCTGAAAAGATAGCCCCCAGAAAGGAGGCGATGAATCGCAACACTGCTCAGGTCCCCGGCTGATCGTGCCCTTCCCTATATCAGACGCGCGCGCCCGTCAAAACCCTGGCCTTCACCAGATCGTCACCCCCGGCGGAATCCGCCTCCCTGCCCATTCTATCTGTCCAGGCTCCTTGCCCAGGGGCGCCGCGCCGTATTTTCATCTGTCCGAAAATATCCCGGGGGAGTCATGGCCCTGCCATGACGGGGGCAGCGCCCCCCTGCCCGGCCAGCCGATGCGGCCGCCCAATCCCGCACTCAGTCCCGCGCCGCGCGCAAAGCCGCATCTTCCTTCGCCCAGGCCAGGATCCCCTCACGAAGCGCCAGCGCCATCCGCCCGCGCCAGTCCGGATCTGTCAGCCGCTTCATATCCCGCGCCGAGGACAGAAACCCCAGCTCAACCAGAACCGAAGGAATATCAGGCGATTTCAGCACCGAAAACCCGCCCTCCTGATGCGGTTTGCGGTGCATCCTCAGATCCGCCCCCTTGATAGAGGCCTCCAGCGCCGCCACCAGCCGGTCGATCCTGGGCCTGGTCTCGGTCCGCGCCATGTCGATCAGCACCGAGGCCACCAGATCGTCCTGGGCGGAAAGGTCGATCCCTGCCAGCAGATCGTCGCGCTTATGGCGCTCGGCCAGCGCCGCGGCCGCCGCATCGCTGGCCTCGGCCGAGAGCGTGTAAAGCGTCGCTCCATGCGCCTCGCCCTCGGCCAGCGCATCCGCATGGAGCGAAAGAAACAGATCCGCCCCCGCCGCCCGTGCCACTGAAATCCGCGCCTCCAGAGGCACGAAAATATCCTCTTCGCGGGTCAGCACCACCTGAAAGCGCTCGTCACGCGCCAGCAGCTCCCTGAGTTCCCGCGCGAAAACCAGCATCAGATCGGCCTCTTTATGGCCATCGCGCTCGGCGCCCGGGTCGATGCCGCCATGACCGGGATCCAGCACGATGATGATCGGACCGCCGGCGCGCTTCTCGATCACCGGGATCTCGGCCGGCGCCGGCAGCGCCCATTCCGCCGGCTCCGGCAGCGCGGTGATCTTCGCGAAATTGGCATCCGAACTGGGCGACAGCGTGATCATCAGCCGCGCGGGCTGTGCCGCCCCCGCTTTGCCGGTTTCCATGCCCGCACGCGCGACCAGCCAGGGCCCGTCCAGCTCGATCACGAGGCGCGACCAGCCGGGACGGAAAATCCCGGCCCGCAGCGCCCTGACCGGCGCCGCCGCCTGGGGCATCCGGTCCAGCCCCGCCCAGTCCACCTCGCGCATATCAAGGATCATGCGCGGCGGATTATCCAGCATCCTGACCCGCCAGGGCACCGGCTGGCTGATTGAGAGATCCAGCACCAGGCTGCCATTCGCCTCGGAAAGCGCGGATTTCATCGGATCGAACCGGGCAAGTGCCGTCAGGGCGGCCGCATCCCTTACTGCATCCGCACCCGGCGTTTCCGCCCTGAGCCCCGTCAGAGGCATGGCAAAAGCAATGACAAGCGCCTGAACCCGCGCCAGCCCTGAAATCCACATTCCGCCCGATCCCCGCAACCCGCACCCGGCTCTTGCGCTGATCCGGGAAATGACGGTGTGACTATGGGAAATCCGGCGCGCGAAGTCCACTCACCTTGCTGACAGGATCCCCGCCGGCAAGACGCGTCCCTGCGGCCATTCCTTGTCAGACCGCCCTGCGGGCTGCGCTGACCGGGAGGTCCGGTTTCCATTATCCGACGAATGGAAAGGAGATTTTCATGGCAGCGCCGCGCACAACTGAGGCCGCTGTTCGTCGCTCCCTTTCCGCCCGGAAACAGGCCTGCCGTGCAGGAGGTCACGCCAGAAGGCGGGCACCTGCACCAACGCGAGAACAAACGCGCGAACAAACGCGCGCGGGGCGGCGTCAGACCGCATTCCCAAGCGGGCGGGCGGTCTGCCTATACCAGGCTTGCAGCCCGGCGAGCCTGAGTTCCGTCGCTGGATTGCCTGCGCGCTGGTCTCCGATCAAGTTCAGCCCCTCCATCGCAGGACAGCTTCCAGCGTCATAACGCCGTGTGTATTTGCGAGATTCACGCAACATTCACGCAACCAGACGAGGCGCGGAACCGTGCCAGTCGGCCCCGGGGATCGCCTCCGGATCATCGGTGACTTCCCCTTTGGTCCCAAAGCGAAGAACGAGGGCTGGCTGCAGGGTATCGTCGCCAAGCTTCCCGCTGTGCGACGGCATCTGCTGGTGGGAAATCACGACAGCGCCCGGACGCAGGCCCTGGCGTGGGACTATGTGTCGCTGCTGGTTGGAGACCCGCGCCAATCGCCCCGGCACCACCGAGACGACCACGGGCCAGACCGAGGAAATTCGCCACTTCCTGAACTATGCCCGCCGTGGTGCTTTCCCGGAAGGCCAGGAGAATCGCGCGGCAATCGTCTCCGGCACCGCTGGCGCGGGCGGCGGCTAAACCGTGCCCGAAACCTTTGTGGCCGAGCTTCTCCGCAATATCGTCAATTTCAGCCCGATCCGCAGCGTTGCACGGGTGCTTTCCATCACCGGGGATGCGGTGAAATTGCCGAAGCGCACCGGCACCATGACCGCCGCCTGGGTGGATGAAGGCGATGACAGCGCCGAGACAAACCCGACCTTTGGCCAGGTGAATGTCCCGGCTCACACCGCACGGTGCTTCACCACGATCAGCAACGCCCTTCTGGAAGACAGCGCCCTCGACCTCGCCGGGGAACTGGGCCTTTGACGCCGCCGAGGAATTTGGCCGCCTCGAAGGGAAAGCCTTCCTCACCGGCACCGGCACGGGGCAGCCGAGCGGCCTTCTGACAGATACCACGATCCAGGCCGGGGCATTGGCGACCGGGGCAGCCGCGACCCTGGGCACCGCGCCCGCCGATCTGCTGATTTCCCTGTTCTATGCCCTGAAACCCTTCTACCGGGCAAATGCGACCTGGGGCATGCGCCTTTCGTCCAGTTCAATCGGCAGAGAGGCAGGCGTGTTTTCGATTGTGGCGCTGCCCAGCAGGTCTTCAAAATCGTCATACATCGCAGAATTTCCGATTTCGAAAAATCTTGTGAAGAGAAACACAATGTGGCTCAGAGGACCCCGCAAGGCGGTGGCGGGGGGAAGGACCCGAAATTGCGATAGGATCGACGCGTTTCGCGCCGCCCTCAGAAGTTGCGATACAGAGCATCTTGCTATCTTCCATCACAGGACTCCTTCACCCGCATCGTCCGGATATGAGCCAAGGCTTAGCGTCTTCTGTTTGCCGCCAAAGCTGTAACCAAAACGCCAGTGCCTGCCTCCACCAGGCTCGATTTGCAGATACAAGCGGGCCGAGTCGGTCACGCGATAGCTTTTGTCACGAGGCTTTAGCCCCCGAATCTTTGCATCAGAAAGCACGTGGTATTTCCCCTACGGCCACACGTGGTATCGCGACTCGTTGGATACCACGTTTCTGTTCTGAACCGGGATTTTCGAAGCCCCAGCATTTGAACGATTCTGTCCCAAAAACCAAGTAAAACAACGGAAATTGAGACGTTGTGAGACGTACTGAGACGGAGGGTTGGTAGGCCCGGAGGGACTCGAACCCCCAACCAAGGCGTTATGAGCGCCCTGCTCTGACCATTGAGCTACAGGCCCCCGATGGCGCCGTTGGCCGGCGAGGATGCGCTCTGCCTAGCAGATGACCGGCGGGGGTCAAGGATTCGACAAAGGCGGGGCTTTCGCGGCTCCGGGGCGCGTTGCGCTTTGCGGGGCTTTGGTCTAAGCGGACCTGACACAGAACGGGCGATCAGCGGGCCGGGAGACGGGCGAATGACCACGAGCGGGAATACCGGGAAACAGGGGCTGACCTATGCGGGCGCAGGCGTCGATATCGATGCCGGCAACCGGCTGGTTGACCGTATCAAACCGGCGGCAAAGGCCACATCGCGCAGCGGCGTGATGGGCGGACTCGGTGGGTTTGGCGCGCTTTTTGATCTGAAAGATGCCGGCTATAAAGATCCGATCCTCGTGGCCGCAACCGATGGTGTCGGCACCAAACTGCGGATCGCGATCGATACCGGCAATGTCGATACGATCGGCGTCGACCTTGTGGCAATGTGCGTCAACGACCTGGTATGTCAGGGCGCTGAGCCACTGTTTTTCTTAGACTATTTCGCGACCGGCAAGCTTGATGTCGATCAGGCGACCCGCATCATCGAAGGGATCGCCAAAGGCTGCGCGGATTCCGGCTGTGCGCTGATCGGGGGCGAGACCGCAGAAATGCCGGGCATGTATCACAAGGGCGATTTCGACCTTGCGGGCTTTGCGGTCGGCGCGATGGAGCGCGGCACCCACCTGCCCGCCGGGGTGGCCGAGGGCGATGTGCTGATCGGCCTGCGCTCCAGCGGCGTGCATTCCAACGGCTACAGTTTCGTGCGCAAGGTGGTCGAGATTTCCGGCCTTTCCTGGTCCGATCCCTGCCCCTGGGCGCAATCGACCCTGGGCGAGGCGCTGCTTGCGCCCACCCGGCTTTATGTGAAGCAGGCGCTGGCGGCGGCCAGGCTCGGCGGCGTGCATGGGCTTGCCCATATCACCGGCGGCGGCATCACCGAGAACCCGCCGCGTGTCCTGCCCGAAGGCCTGGCCTGCGAGATCGACCTTGGCGCCTGGGATCTGCCCGCCGTCTTCCGCTGGCTGGCCGAGACCGCCGGCATGTCGGAGCCGGAACTGCTGAAGACCTTCAACTGCGGCATCGGCATGATCCTCGTGGTCGATCCGGCCCAGGCGGATGGGGTCGAGACAAGCCTGAAAGCCGCCGGCGAAGAGCCGGTGCGCATGGGGCGGATCGTGGCACAGGACGCCTCGGGCGAGGGCGTGATCTATAAAGGGCGCCTGTTGTGAAACGCGTGGCCATCCTGATTTCGGGGGGTGGCTCGAATATGGTGGCGCTGGTCAATTCGATGACCGGTGATCATCCGGCGCGGCCGGTGCTGGTGGCGTCGAATGACCCCAGGGCTTCGGGGCTGGAAAAGGCATGCGCGGCCGGTATCGCGACAGCGGCAGTCGATCACCGCCCCTTCCAGGGCGACCGCGCGGCTTTTGAGACTGCACTGATCGCCCATATCGAGGCGGCCGAGCCGGATATCCTTTGCCTTGCCGGGTTCATGCGGGTGCTGACGCCGGGCTTTGTCGCGCGGTTTCAGGGCCGGATGCTGAATATCCACCCGTCGCTTTTGCCGAAATATCCGGGGCTGCATACCCATCAGCGTGCGCTGGATGCCGGCGATCCTGAGGCCGGCTGCACCGTGCATGAGGTGACGGCGGTGCTGGATGACGGGCCGCTTCTGGGCCAGGCGCGGGTGCCGGTGCTGGCAGGCGACACCTCTGAGACCCTTGCCGCAAGGGTGCTGCGCGAGGAACACCGCCTCTACCCGGCAGTGCTGCGCCGCTATGCAGGCGGCGATCACAGCCCGGTTTTCTTCGGCAGCTGAGCCGCCAGGCGTCAGACCAGATGCACCAGCCGCGCCTCGCGCCGGTTCAGGCATTGCCGCGTGGTCTGCGGGGTTTCCCTGGCGCTGTCGCCGAAATAATCGGGGAACAGCGCAAGGATCTCGGCCCGGGCCTCGGGCACCAGCGAGCCAAGCGCCATCGGGCCGGGGAACAGGCTTTCGGCCAGCATGCCCTCGGCGCAGATGATTTCATGCTGCGCGAAAGCCATATGCCAGTATTGCACCAGCGGCCGGCTTTCGATGCGGATACGCTCGCCATCGACCAGATGCACCGCCGCGACCAGCACCTCATCCGCGCCGAAATTCAGCTGCGCCTGCCAGCCGCTGATCAACACGCGATGCTGCTGCGACAGCCAGACCGGGCGGTCATTGCCCAGCACCCCGGCATCGAACCGCACCGGCGCCAGATGGGCGATCCCCGCCGCCGGGGCCGAGCCGATCCAGCGGATCCGCTGCATGCCATGGCCGCGCGTCCAGACCCGGTCACCGACCTGCAATGCCTCGACCGTGACCAGTCCGCGCCGGGTCAGAATACGGGTTCCGCTGAGAAAACAGGGCGTTGGAGGCAAAAGCTCTTGCGGTGTGGTCGCGAAACCCGTGAAGGGCATCCGCATATTCAGCGCCTCGTTCTGCTCGACCCCATAGGTCATGGTGCCGGGCGTCACGCCGCGCAGGTCGATCACCAGATTGGAGCTGTAGCTGAAGACCTGGTAATTCACGCCGGAGGCCCGCCCCTGGAACATATCGTCCTGCGGGTTCAGCTGGCTGTAGACAAGGCGGCCCGAGGGATTGCTTTCCGACCAGCTGTAGATCGAGACCCATTGGCCATTGCGCAAGCTGGTATCGCTGGAATTGGCCTGGGTGACCACGATGCGGTAGATATCTGTCGAGCTGCCGATCGCCTGCACATTGGTCAGGGTCACGACCATCTGCATGCCATTACCCTGACCGCTGGCAGAACCATAGGTGCCAATCTGATCGCCGGTCAGGTAATATTCAAAGGTTGCCAAGCCAGTCATCCATTCAGAACGGACGCCCCGTCAGAGGCGCAAATCAGCGCCGCAACCCCCATCGCGACACCTGGCAACAGATAGGATTTTAACGCAGGAATGAAACGCCCGCCAGGCAAAGTTTTTGGTGCGGCAGATGCCTCATATTGTGCGATAATGCGGCAACAGCACCTGGAACCAGGTGGTGTTGCCGGGTTTTGCCAGAGCGGCTTTTGCCAGGGCCGGGTTTGCCAGGGCCCGGTTTGCCAGGGCCGGAAATTTCCGGCCCTTTTGCTCAGTCAGAGGTGACCGGGCGCGACAGGGTTCCGCCGCCGATATTGGCCGCAACGCCGGTGGTCATCCGGCAGGATGTCGGCAGCCCCTTTGCCACCCGCACCGCAAGGAAGGCAAAGGCCTGGGCCTCCAGCATATCGCCATCCAGCCCCACCGCCTCGACCGGATCGACCGGACAGCCAAGGCGCTTTGCCAGCCCTTTCATCATCACCGGATTATGACGCCCGCCGCCGGTCACCAGCAGCCGCGAGACCGGGCTGGGGAAGTGCTTCGCACCCTCGACCACCGCCGAGACCGCCGCAGCGGTCAGCGTCGCCGCCGCCGCCGCCGTGTCGAGCTTTCTGACCGCTGCCGCCAGCCCCGGAAAGCCGTCGCGATCCAGCGATTTCGGTGGGATTTTCAGGAAATACGGGTGGGCGAGGAACTGGTCCAGCACCGGCTTTTTCACCCGGCCCTTCGCCGCAATGCTGCCGCCCTCGTCATGGCTTTTGCCAAGCCGAGCCTGCATCAGGTCATTCACCGGCGCATTGGCCGGGCCGGTGTCGAAAGCCAGCAGCGCGCCCTCGGATTCGGGATGCGGCAGCGCCGGGTCGATCCAGGTCAGATTGCCGACACCGCCAAGGTTCAGGAAGGCCAGCGGCTCGCTCGCCCCGATCCGTCGCGCCAGCGCAAAATGGTAGAACGGCGCCAGCGGTGCCCCCTGCCCGCCCATCTGCACATCGGCCGAGCGGAAATTCCACAGAACCGGAACCCCGAGCGTATCGGCCAGCAGCTGGCCATTGCCGGCCTGATGGGTGCCCCGCCCGCCCGGATCATGCGCGAGCGTCTGGCCATGAAAACCCGCGATCTGCACACCGTCAAAGCGCGACATCACCTCGGCATGGGCGGTCTCAACCACCTCCGCCGCTTCTGCCACACCGGGATCGCCCGGCCAGTGGCCAAGCGCGGCGCGCAAAACCACCTGTTCACTGGCGGTATAGGGGCGGAAGGCCGAAGGCCCGAATTCCAGCACCTGATGCCCATCGGTCAACACCATCGCCGCATCAACCCCGTCCAGCGAGGTGCCCGACATCGTGCCCAGAGCCCAGACCGCAGACCCGGCCGCCCCCCCGACCACTTTGCCATCTGGCCCGCTTTTCCACGGATCTTTTTCAGCCTTGCTGCCCATCTTTCCTTTTGCCCCCACCCGGCTTTTCCTTTTAGCCTCGCCCGGCTATACCCGCCTGACTATATGCAAGCGAGAGCGCGGAGCGCGACCCATGACCTACCATCCGAAATCAGAATTCCTGCGCGTGATGTTCGAGCGCGGCTTTGTCGCCGATTGCACCGATTATCAGGCATTGGACGAGGCGCTGATCAGGGGGGTGGTGCCCGCCTATATCGGCTATGACGCAACGGCGGCAAGCCTGCATGTCGGCCATCTGATGAACATCATGGTGCTGCGCTGGCTGCAAAAAACCGGCCATAAGCCGATCACGCTGATGGGCGGCGGCACGACCAAGGTGGGGGATCCCTCGTTCCGGTCAGAGGAGCGCCCGCTGCTGACGCCGGAAAAGATCGACGAGAATATCGCCGGTATGGGCCGGGTTTTCGCGAAATATCTCGATTACTCGGATGCGCCGAATGGCGCGATCATGCTCAACAATGCGGAATGGCTGGATAATCTGAATTATCTGGACTTCCTGCGCGATATAGGGCGGCATTTCTCGGTCAACCGGATGCTGTCCTTTGAATCGGTCAAATCGCGGCTGGACCGGGAGCAGAGCCTCTCCTTCCTCGAATTCAACTACATGATCCTCCAGGCCTATGATTTCGTCCAGATCAACCGCCGTTACGGCTGCCTGTTGCAGATGGGCGGCTCGGATCAGTGGGGGAATATCGTCAATGGCATCGACCTTGCCCGCCGCGTGGCGGATCGCGAGATTTACGGGCTGACGACGCCGCTTCTGACCACTTCGGACGGGCGCAAGATGGGTAAATCGGCCAATGGCGCGGTCTGGCTGAATGACCAGATGCTCTCGGCCTATGAGTTCTGGCAGTTCTGGCGCAACACGACCGATGCCGATGTGGCGAAGTTCCTGAAAATCTTCACCGAATTGCCGGTTGAGGAATGTGACCGCCTGGGCGCGCTGCAAGGGTCAGAGATCAACGAGGGTAAGATCATCCTCGCCAATCTCGCGACCGGGCTTTTGCATGGCGAAGAGGCGGCACGGGCCGCCGAGGCCACCGCGCGCGAAGTGTTTGAAAAGGGCGGTATCGGTGACGACCTGCCGACCGTTGCCCTGACCGCCGCCGAATTGGCCGACGGGATCGGCATCGTACAGCTGCTGGTGCGCGCCGGGCTTTCGGGCTCGGGCAAGGATGCCAAGCGCCTGATCGCCGAGGGCGGCGCGAAGATGAATGACGAGCTGATCCTTGATGCGGGCCTGCGCCTTGGCGCGGGTGAGCTGGCCGATCCGGTCAAGCTCACCGCTGGCAAGAAACGGCACGCACTGGTGGTGCTGGAGTGATCCGCGCCGCAGCCACCCTGATCGCCCTGGCCGGAATGGCGGCACCCGCAATCGCCGAGGTCGCCTGCCCGCCAGAGCGTGCGGTCTATGCGCATGAGGATAGCGGCTTCCGCATCTCGTTCCGGCCAATGAAAAGCTGGGAACAGACCGGCATGACCGTCGCGATTTTCGATGTCGAACTGCAGGACGGCCGCAATCTCTGGGGCGTCATCCGGACCAATATGGGCACCAGCCGCGATACCGGACAGATCTATCTTGGCTGCCCGATCCCCGGCCCCGATGAGGGGCCGACAGAGGAAGAACTGGAAGCCTGCCGCGTCTGGGAGGGGCTGGTCTATTCAGTGGAAGCCAACCAGATCGGCGCCTTCCCGGTCGAGGGCGAAAAGGCACCACCCAGCCTTTTGTTCACCGATCTGGGCCGGCAGCTGCGCTATGAGATTTTCGACAGCCCCGGCGATGAGCCCTGGGATCAGCTCTGGCTGACCACCTGCCCGCCAGGCTGAGCCGGACGGGCGCGGGGCTCAGTCGCCATGCCCGGGCTTCTTGCCCGAGGGCGCGATATAGGGCTTTGTCACATCGCTCAGCACGACTTCCAGCGCCTCAAGCCGCAGCTCGATCAGCCCGTCTCCGGCCAGGATCAGCGTCAGCACCCCTGCCCCATCCTCGCCCGGCACAAAATGCAGGTCGAGGATCGAGAGCACCTGACCGGCATCGCCCGGGCTGATGCCCTGGCTGCGCACCTCAAGCACGTCTTCGACGGTCAACAGGCTTCGCACCCGCTCATAAGGGCGCCCGGCCCGTTCGGCGAAAGCACTGTCTTCCCAGCGAAACCGATTGATCAGCGCCGCGAACCGGCGCCGCCTGCGGTCGTATTTCATCTCGGATCCCGGCAGAACCGCGTCCTGGATCAGGCTGGCGATCACCGTCAGATCCGCCGGCTCCAGCGCGACCAGCTTCAGCGGCGCCTCATCGCCATCCTCGAAACGTGCATCTGCCATTGTCTTCTCCTCAGCTGCCGCTGATCCGCTCGATATGGGCGCCGCAGGCCAGCAGCTTTTCCTCGACCCGCTCATAACCGCGATCAAGGTGATAGACGCGGCTGACCACCGTTTCGCCCTCGGCCGCAAGGCCCGCCAGAATCAGCGACACGCTCGCGCGCAGATCGGTCGCCATCACCGGCGCGCCGCGCAGCTTTTCGACGCCATAAACCGTGGCATGGCCGCCATGAACCTCGATCCGGGCGCCCATCCGCATCAGTTCGGGCGCATGCATGAAGCGGTTTTCAAAGATCTTTTCTTCCAGCACAGAGGTGCCCTCGGCGGTGCACAAAAGCGCCATCATCTGCGCCTGAAGATCGGTGGGGAAGCCCGGGAAGGGCTCGGTCACCACATTCACCGCCTTCACACGCCCATTCCTGCGCGCAACCTTCAGGCCCTTTTCGGTCTCGGTAACGGAAATCCCCGCCTCATCAAGCTTTTCACAAAAGGCCGCCAGCAGGTCGATCCGCCCGCCCAGGCATTCCACCTCGCCGCCGCAGATCGCCGGCGCCAGCATATAGGTGCCCAGCTCGATCCGGTCGGTCACCACCGGATGGGTCGCACCGCGCAGCCGGTCGACGCCCTGGATTGTGATGGTCGATGTGCCCTCGCCCTCGATCTCGGCGCCCATGCGGCGCAGACACTGTACGAGGTCGACGATCTCCGGCTCCCGCGCCGCGTTTTTCAGGACCGATGTGCCCTTTGCCAGCGTTGCCGCCATCACGAAATTCTCGGTAGCACCCACGGAGGCAAAGCGCATTTCATGCACCGCGCCTTTCAGCCCGCCTTGCGTCTTCGCATGCAGATAGCCATCGCGCAGGTCGATCTCGGCGCCAAGCGCCGCCAGCGCGTCGATATGGATATCCATTGGCCGTGCCCCGATCGCGCAGCCGCCCGGCAGCGAGACCACCGCATGCCCCAGTCGCGCCAGCAAGGGGCCCAGCACCAGGTTCGACGCCCGCATCTTGCGGACGATGTCGTAATCGGCGGTCGGGTTCAGCATGCCATGCGAGGACATGGTGATCACCTTGCCATCCTGCAGCGCCGAGACCTCGGCCCCCAGCGATTGCAACAGGCTCGTCATGGTCCGGATATCCGAAAGCCGCGGTGCATTGGTCAGCGTCAGCGGCTCTTCCGAGAGCAGCGTCGCCGGCATCAGCGTGAGGCAGGCATTCTTGGCGCCCGCGATGGGGATCACACCATTCAGCGGCCCGTTACCCTTAACCAGAATCGAATCCATGCCCGCCTCTTACCCTTTGTCTTTGTTATGCCGTGTTAGCCGTTCTTCCGCCCGCCGCTGCGATCCGTTGCGCCAGGGCGCCGGTCAGCTGTCTTCGCCGGCGCCTTCGTCTGGGCCATCCCCGGATCCGCCCTCATCAGCCTCCGCCCGCCCCCTGGCCTGAGACTTGCGCCGGGCCATATTGGCCTTGAGAGCCGCCTTGAGCCGCCCTTCCCGCGTCGTCGCAGCCTGCGCGGGCTTCCTGCCCAAAGGCTTCTCGCCGCCACCATTTTCCGAAGACCTGTCCATGGCGGGAAGAAATACCCTCTCCCCGAGGCACGGTCCAGAGCCCGCCGAAACAGAGCGCTCACAAGAGCATGAAAAGGGGCTTGCGGTCCCGAATGTTTGTGGTTATTCCCCCGCTCACCGAGACGGCGCTGTGGTAGCTCAGTGGTAGAGCACTCCCTTGGTAAGGGAGAGGTCGAGAGTTCAATCCTCTCTCACAGCACCATAAATCCTTAGGAAAACAAGCGGTTAGGCGGAAGCGGCGGTCAAGCCGGATCGTTATCCCGCGTTACCCTGGGCAATATTGGCGCCAGCAACTTCAGGGCGACAGCCTCAGATTGCTGTGCAATAACCGGGGTATGGCCGATTCATTTGCCCCAACTGAGTTTGACCCGCTGTCAGTCGAGAATGTCGGCGTGACGCTGGCTGTGGAATTGTTGGAGCAGCCGCTTCTCGCAATGCCGCCGCCCACCCCCTTCGCCGGGGCCGGGGTCTATGCGCTCTACTACAGCGGCGACCATACCGCCTACAGCAGCCTCGTCTCTCTGGATGGCAGGCGGTTCAAGTATCCGATCTACATCGGCAAGGCGGCGGGCGAGAGCTCCAAGCAGGGGTTCAGCCCCAGCGGCACTCGGGCGCGCAAGCTCTATGACAGGATCGCAGAACACTCCCGGTCCATCGCAGCCGTCAACAACCTGTCGCTGTCCGACTTCCAGTGCAGGGCGCTGGTTCTGAACGACGCCTACATCACCCTTGCTGAGTCGGTGATGATCCGTGTCTTTCGGCCCGTCTGGAACGGGATGAGCTTCGGCAGCAAGGTTGTTGGCAAGAACCGAATGACAGGAACGCCCGGCCTCTGGGACTCACTCCACCCCGGTCGCGGCGGCAGGCCAGCGGGGACGGAGGGGGCGGTCAAGGCTGAGGAACTGATCCGCCAGCGGACAACCGACCTTGCGTCAGACTATGCCGACCCGACGCTGCGGCGCATGTATGAGCGCATCACGAAGTTTGTGTGAGCCGCCGCTTCACACTGGTCAGGACATGTTCTGCCATCAAGCTCGGGACCGCGTTGCCTAGCTGGCGCATGGATTCAGTCCAAGACCCGTGGAACACCATCTCATCAGGGAATGTCTGCAAGCGCGCGCTCTCCCTGACGGTGAAGTAGCGCACCGACCCATCCGCTCGCCGCAGCATGTTCTCGCCCCCGGGAACACCATGCACCCCGGCCTTCAAGGTCTTGGCAGGCTCATCCAGCGGGCTTCCGGTGTGGCCCGCATAGGTCCGCGCCCCGCCCATGAAGCGGTGGTCGTGGTAGGCGCGCGCCTTCTCTGGCGAATGTTCTGGGTCTGGCAGGTCGGAGATGGCATCACGCACAGTCAGCCAAGGCTCCTCCATCGGCGGGGATGCCAACTTCAAAGCCCGCGCGCGACCACTGCCAGCCTCGGGACGGTCTTTCTTGGCGACCCGGTGCAGGTCCCAGTATTCGCCGGAACGCCACTGCGACCAAAGCAGCGCGTCCTGTCCGTTAGTGGGCGATGGGAAGTGCCAGTCAAAGGCAAGGTCCGACCGAAAGCCGACGATGAACACCCGCTCCCGCCGCTGCGGCACACCGTAGTTGGCGGCGTTCAGGACGCGCATCACCACGTTGTAGTGGAGGCCATCGTGGCTGCCGGAGGTCTCAAACTCTTCCAACCGCGCCAGATGGTCTATCCAAGGTTCGCCGTCACGCACCACCACGTCCGGGTGCCGCAGTTGGAGCCTGATGTATTCTAGATAACTGGCAAAGGTCGCGCGGGTCAGCCCCTTCACGTTCTCAAAGACGAATGCCTTGGGCCGGAGGGTCCGAACCGCGCGCACCGCTTGCGGAAACATGTCACGAGTGTCTAGGAAGGCGCGATGCTGGCCACCAAGGGAGAATGGTTGGCACGGGGGACCGCCGGTCACCAAGTCGATAGGACCCTTCACCTGCCCGAAGTCAAAACCGCGAATATCGCACTCGACTACGTTCCAGTGGGCGAAGGGGGCAAGGCCGCGCTGCTTGTTTTCACGGATTGTGTCGCAGGCCCACTTGTCCCAGTCGATCACAACGGCAGGTGCGAAGCCGGATCGGCTGGCAGCAATACCAAGGCCACCGGCACCAACGAAAAGCTCTATCGACCGCATCAGGCCCATGGGTCGCAACTCCGAAACTTTTTGCCCAAATCGCCTTACTCACCGATTCAAGTCAAGCCGATAGCACGTCACAATGGGAACAATGAGTGAACAATTGCTATTTGCCAAGGCCTCAGGCCGCGCAGAGCCGAAGGGCAGCCAGTCCGCTAGGCCAGTCACCCGCCCAAGGGCAGCCCCGGCGAAGGCTCCGGCGGGGTCTGTCACCCGAGCCTCGACAGCGTGGCCCAGAGACGCTGCAAGCGCGCCTGCCTCACGCGCGCCGCAAACTGGTCGAGATCACCCGCACCGGTTCCGCGCCAATTGCAGAGGAAGGCGTGGCACTTATCCGCGATCTCTATGCCATCGAGGCCGACATCCGCGGCAACGACCCCGCAACCCGACTTGCCGTCCGGCAGGAACGCTCCGCCCCGATCCTCGCCCGCATCGATACTTGGCTAAGCCATCACCGCGCCCGCGCGTCCGCAAAATCGCCCTTGGGCGAGGCGCTGGCCTATATCGCCAAATACCGCAACGGTCTGGGCCGCTTCCTGACCGATGGCCGCGTCGAGTTGGACAGCAATACTGTCGAGCGCACGATCCGCCCCATCGCCCTGAACCGCAAAAACGCCCTGAACCGCAAAAACGCCCTCTTCGCATCATAACGCCGGTGCCGAAAATTGGGCCGTCATCGCCTCGCTGATCGAGACCTGCAAAATGAACGGCGTCGATCCCCACGCGTGGCTGACAACCACGCTCACCCCCATCGCCAAAGGCCACAAGCAGAGCCAGATCCAAAACCTGCTCCCATGGAACTACACCGTCAACGTGTGATCGGGACATCGATTACGATTGCGCAACAGTACCGGTACATCAATCGATCTGTCCGCAGCCAGCTGGCGCGCAACTGTCTTTAGCTTCTGATAGTCGCCCGGTGATCATTCGCTGAGCCGCCCGGGCATTGTCAGGGCAGCTCATCTTGATGGCCAATCCTAATATCCTAAAATGCTATACGTTCTTCATCACAAACAACTGCTGCACTCTTTTCAGCTTCTCTTGCGAACTCCTCTTCCTCTTCCGGGGTGGTGCTCGCAGAGGCAGAGGTGGTTGAGATTCCTGCATAGTGTTTAAGGAACAGCGACATTACATGGGCCACACCTTCGGGACGCACGGAGCGAAGATCGTCTTCGAAATAGGTGTTTCCGGCATGCTGGCCCGTAATGATTTCGAAGGAAGGAAAATAGGCCACATCGCTTTCTCGACGTGTGATATCCTCCACTGCGGCGCGCAGAATGGACTTGGAGGCAACGGTTGAAACCAGCACATGGCGCGGCTCATATGTTGCGATCAGAGGCACCGGCGAGATGGTGAGGATCATTTTCGCCACCGGATTGATCGAACGGATTCGTTTCCAGATTTCCTCCAAATCCTCCTTCACCTCCTCGACGGTGAAGTTGACGAATTCGTATCTTTCAGGCGCCATCTGACCACCAGAGACTCCTGGTGCCAGCGGGAAGACGGCACCATCCGATTTGGCGCGCCAGCCTTCGGTCAGACCGAGGGTGAAGATGAAAGTGTCAAGCCGCGTGAACATGTCGCGCACCGAGGCAAAGTGCGCGTTGCGATCTGCCTCGAGCGTGGCGAGGCTTTCGAAGCCATCGGGCTCGACCGTCGGGCGAAACGGATCTACGAGGCGGCCCGGTCCAGCCTCCCAGGCTTTATCTTCCGGTGTAAAGTGACCGAATGCACGGTCGAATAGCTGCACCAGCTGACGCGTAGTATAGAGGTTGCCAAAGCGGGCGGAGAACAAGCCGAACTGACGCGCTTCCGCCTCATCTTTGGCCATGTTGCCGGGCGCAGTCTCGGCAACGTAATAATTGAAGCCAGAGGCTACGAGCGTGCGCGCGATATGCTGAGCGAAACAGCTGCCGGCAGTAGCAACCAGATCGCCGGCACGGATTGGGAACTTCGGGGCAACGACCGGATCGACTTCACTTTTGGCGGGGCGAGTGACGCCGTGCTTCCAGAACTGATGGCCAGGCAGGCCCCGATAGGGGTTTTCGGGTGCAGCATTGCGCACGGGCTTGCGAAGCACCAAATCCGACAGTGCCTCGAAGCGCGCATGTTTCAGCCGGTCATTTTGCAGCAGTTCCGGATCGGCCTCTCGATAGATCTGGTAACTCTCGGCGACGAATTCCTGCAGCGAGTAGATCCGCGCCGGGTTTTTAGTGGCGTTGGTGGCGTTGCGGAACAGGAACTGGCCCTTGCCCAGGCCGCGCTGTTCGCTGATCCAAGGATAGACGGACCAGCATGCAGAGAGAGCCAGCCGGTCGATCCCGAAGTTGCGCAGCGCGTAGTCATCGGGCGAGAGGCCCAGCTTGCGTACCATCTCCAGTGAAACATCTTCCATGGCCACCCGGCGTGGATGGTTGACCCCGTGCATGAAGCAGCCTGCATTCGACCAGCGATGCAGAATCCGGTCTGCCGGGAAGTCGACTTCTTCAAGCCCGTGTCGCAAATGGGACATGCCCAAATCGTAGATACGGTGAAAGTTCAGATGCTCAAACACCTCAGGGCGGTAGAGTGACAGCGCATCTTCTTCTGAGATTCCAAGGCGGTAGGCTTGCAGAGCAATCGCGGAATGCCAGCCGCCGGTCGGCGATTGGATCCCCTTTAGCGTCACGATATCAGGGTGAAACCCGCCAAATGTGATTGCCGGCCAGGTGACGAGTTTTGGCCCAATGGAAGCAGAGCTGCGAAACTGTGCTTCATGTGGCTTTTGTATAAAAACGACATCGCATTCTTCCGGTGCGTCGACTTTCGAAAGGATCATGTCGCTGGAGACTTCTGCCGCCGGCAGCAACATCCTGATCTGCTCGGTGACCACTGCGGCCTGGCAGTTTCCTATGACGTGGATTCGCATACCCCGTTCTCCGGCTATAAGGGCGAGTCAGTGTGCCACCATTTCCTAACATAAGTATACGGCCAGCGTCTGCACCAGCCGCCGTCGCATGGCAAAGGCATTTTGCTCTGCGGCGCTTCATGCTCTGCGACCCGCTCTTTGCGCCGTGCCGCAGAGGATCACGGGTTTCTCATTCATATTGACCGGGCCGTGAGGCTCGACCGCTCACAATTGCCGGAGCTGATCAGAAAATGCCAATCCGCGCCAAAGGCCCGCGTCTCTACTGGCACAAAAGCCGGGGCAATCCTTCGGAGCGTGTTCGCCGTTTTGCTTCGCCCGTAAGGCTCGTGAGCGGATACGCCTCGACGGTGGAGGCTAGGGCACGAACTATTGTGGGGCGCCCCGGATTCACTTCCCAAATCCCAGCCTCAATTCGTCAGCGCGATCATCAACAGGGATGAGGTGCTGATTGTTCCACTCGACCAGTCTCACCTGATCCTGACCTATGACCTCGCAGGCCGAAACGAGGGGATGCGCTTGCGTGGTGAAGAGGAGGAACGTCGACGCGCTCGCAAGGAACGCACCGCTTCCCTGATCGGAATGACACGCCATGACACAAGATGACACTGAGAGACATGAACGGGCGGCTGGTGACACGTCGGGACACCCTATCAGGGTCCTCCCATTGGGGGCGGGTGCCGCGGGGGACATAGACCCCGAAGCGTCAGACACCACAAACTTTTTGAAACATGAATCTGGATTCGGAAATGCGTGACCGCGCCCAAGCCATTGCTGACCTTATCGGCACTCCGCGCCGCCCGGGCCGTCCTCGCAAGGCTGCACCTGAGGCCGGCAGCGTCGATGCACAACTTGCAGAAGCCCGACTCCGTCGCACCCTGGCCGATGCCGAGAAGATCGAACAAGAAACCGCCCGCCGCCGCGGCGAACTCCTCGGTGCTTCTACCGTCGAAAAGGCATGGTCTGCTGTCTGCGCGACGTGCGCGCCGCAATGCTGGCAATCCCGGGCCGTATGGCAGCGCATCTGTCGAAAGCCGACACTGCGCATCTTGATCGCGAGATCCGCGCCGCTTTAAAGGGGCTTGCCGAATGAGCATCGAGACTGTCCGCCGCAACGCCCTTCGCGCCCTCCTGCCGCCTGCCGATCTGCCCCTGTCGCAATGGGTGGAGGATACGGTTTTCATCCCGTCGAGCGCCAGCGCCACGCCGGGCCGGATGCGCCTCTGGTCCTATCAGCGCGGCATCCTGGATGCGGTGGATGATCCCGAGATCGAGCGCATCACAGCCGGCAAGGGCGCGCGTGTCGGCTTCACCGCTCTGGGCAACGCGATTGTCGCCTCGTTCGTCGCGGTGCAGCCCAGTCCCGTGCTTTACATCCAGCCGACCGCCGACGATGCCCGCGACTCCTCCGTCGAGTTTGAAAGCATGATGGAGGCGAGCCCCGCCCTGCGCGGGCTAATGTCGGATGAAGCGGATGAGGCGGGACGCAGCACGATGATGGCGCGGCGGTTCGCGGGAGGCAGCTTGAAGTTCCTCGCAGCGAAAGCACCCCGCACCCTTCGCCGGCACAGCGCACGCGTGGTCTTCGGGGATGAGATCGACGCTTGGGAAGTCAGCGCCGAAGGCAGCCCCATCGAACTCGCGACAATGCGAACGCTCACCTTCTCTAACCGCAAGCTGATCTTCGGCGGCACCCCGATTTTCGACCATGGGGCGGTGACGACGCTTTACAGTCAGTCTGACCAGCGCGTCTTTGAATTGCCCTGCCCCGAATGTGGCGATTTCCATGAGATAGCCTGGCAGGACATCCGGTGGCCAGACGGGAAGCCCGAGGAGGCGCATTGGGTCTGCCCCTCCTGCGGCTCAGTGGTCCATGAGCGCCACAAGCCCCGCATGGTGCAGGAGGGCCGCTGGCGGGCCATAGCGCAGGGCCAGCGCAGCCATGCAGGCTTCCGGGTCAACACTGCCTTGTCTCGCCTCACCCTAACGCTGCTTGGGGCAAGCTGGCGGCTGAGTTCCTGATCGCCAAACGGGCGCCTGAAACCTTACAGACCTTCACGAACCTGATCCTCGGAGAGCCATGGCGGACTCAGGGCGATGAGATCGACGACGCGACCCTGCGCGGGCGGGCCGAGGCGTTCAGCCTCGACGCCCTGCCGCCTGAGGTGCTGTTGATCACCGTGGGGGTAGACTGTCAGGACGACCGCCTCGAAGCTGTCACTCTCGGCCACACTAAAGACGGGTCCGTGTTCACCCTCGATCATCGGGTGTTCTGGGGCCGCATCGAGACAGACACGCCCTGGTCCGAACTCGACGACCACTTGAAAATGCGCTGGCAGCACTCGGGCGGCGGCACGATCGGGGTCGATGCGGCTGCCGTCGATGAGGGGTCAGGCGGACACGTCGAAATCGTTCGCGCCTTCTGCCGCCCGCGCTTCGCCCGGCGCGTCGTCAACGTGAAGGGCGTTCCGGGCTTCGCGCGCCCCTTCATGGAACGCAGCAGCTCGAAGACTACGCTGCTCTTTATCGCCCGCTGCCTTTATGAAGTTATCGACCGCCTTGCGGCGCGGATTTTTCCAGCGGCGCACCTGATCATCAGTCTTGCCTCGGGTCTGGTCGGCCGCGATCTTCCAGAACTCCTCAAGCGCCCCGCTGACTGTGAGACCCGGCTGCACCACCCCGCCCAGAAGCGCGTTGCCTATTACCTGGTTCGGAACGCCCGTGGCCACAACCGGAACCGATTGCACCCTCGCAACAGATCAACCAACGGCAGGGCCGCGACTTGATCAACCGACAGGAAGCTGAAGCCGCGCCGATTTGCGATAACCTTCGCAGCTTCCCATCGGGCATTTCCGTTTATGCTGTCACCACGCAAGGCCGATTCCCAGCCCTCGATCAGGTGATTCCAGATCTGGTCAGCCTTCTGCCTTGCGACCGTCTTACTGTCGGTATGAAGAGAAAATGCTACAATCTCGCGCGGTTCCACATCCCGGAACCGGCGCGGAACCAGCTTTCTCAGGTGGAAGGTGTTTGCTCGCATGTAAATTGTCATGCGCCAAGAATAGCGGTCGAAACGGCACCCACAAGGCACCCCTGTGAACGGAATGTGTCACAAAATGTGTTACATATTCAGGCTAAAAATGCCATTTTCTTGTTTAAGATCAACAACTTAAGTGGATAAAATTGGCGCACCCGACAGGATTCGAACCTGTGACCTCTGCCTTCGGAGGGCAGCACTCTATCCAGCTGAGCTACGGGTGCAGCGCCCGGGCTTCATAACCGCTCTGGCGGGATGTCGCAAGGCTTCTGGCGTGGGGTTACGCAAAGAGTTCGTGACAGAATTCCAGGCCTTCGACCAATGCGTCCACCTCGGCCAGGGTGTTATAGAGGCCGAACGAGGCGCGGCAGCTGGCGCTGACACCGAAATGATCCAGCAACGGCATGGCACAATGGGTCCCTGCCCTCACCGCGATGCCCTTCTTATCGAGAATCGTCGAGATATCATGTGGATGCGCAGCCCCTTGCAGGGTGAAGCTGAAGATCGCCCCTTTATCCGGCGCCTGGCCCTGGATGTTCAGCCAGTTGAGACCGTCCAGTCGCGTCCGGGCATAATCGCGCAACCGGCGTTCATGGGCGGCGATGTTCTCCATCCCCAGCCCCATCAGGTAATCCAGCGCCACCCCGAGCCCGATCTGGTTGACGATGCCGGGCGTGCCGGCCTCGAAGCGCATCGGCGGGTCGGCCCATGTGACCGCATCGCGATGGACCTCGCGGATCATATCGCCGCCGCCCATGAAGGGGCGCATTTCCTCCATCCGCGCGTGGGAGATGTAGATCGCGCCAGACCCTGAGGGCCCATAAAGCTTGTGTCCGGTGATGGCGTAGAAATCACAGCCCATCGCCGTCAGATCGACCGGCATATGGACCGAGGCCTGGCTGCCATCGACCAGCACCGGAACGCCGCGCGCACGCGCCGCCTGGCAGATCGTCGCCACATCGACCACGGTGCCGGTCACGTTCGACATATGGCTGACAGCGACCAGTCTGGTCTTCGGCCCGATCGCGTCGATCACCGCCTGAGGATCAAGGACGCCATTGGCATCCACCTCGACCCATTTCAGCACCACGCCCTGGCGTTCGCGCAGGAAATGCCAGGGGACGATATTGGCGTGATGCTCCATCACGCTCAGCACGATCTCATCTCCCGGCTGCAGGCGTGGCGCGGCCCAGGAATAGGAGATGAGGTTGATCCCCTCGGTCGCGCCGGAGGTGAAGACAATCTCATCTTCCGAGGGCGCGTTCAGGAAACGGGCGATCTTGCCGCGCACCGCCTCATAGGCCTCGGTCGCGTGGTTCGACAGGTAGTGCAGGCCCCGGTGAACATTGGCATATTCAAAGGAATAGGCCCGTGTGATCGCGTCGATCACCACCTGCGGCTTTTGCGCCGAGGCGCCATTGTCCAGATAGACCAGCGGCCGGTCATTCACCCTGCGCGCGAGGATCGGGAAATCGGCGCGGATTTTTGTGACATCATAGCTCACGCGGCAGATACTCCGGCGGGATGAAGGGGGCGATGATCAGCGTCAGCACGAAAACGGCTGCGAAAAAGGTGATGACGGCCGCGAGGAAGACCTTCAGCGGCGATATGAAACCGTGGATTTCGGCGACGAAATTGCTCAGCATCACCACGAAAATCCCGATGGCCAGCATGCCGATAATGCCGGAAAGCACCGGCAGGGTGAACAGCGCCAGCAGCTGCACCAGCTGCACCGCCAGCATCACCGCCTGAAGCCAGGCAAATGCCAGCACCGCATCGGCGAAAGAGCCGCGCCCGCCGAACCAGCCGCCAACCAGCCAGGCGAGAAAGGCGGAGATCATCAGGGTCAGGAATTGCAGCCCGACCGTCACGAAGGGGCTGGCGAACAGCGCGCTGAACGGGGTTCCCCCGGGAAACGGCAGGACCTGCAGGCTCAGCTGCATCAAAAGCGCCGACGCCACCGCCATCAGCAAAAGCGCCACCATTTCCGTGCCCGGAGGCCGGTTCAGCGCCTGGATCTGCCGCATGCCCACTCGCGGATCACGCAGGGACAAAAGCAGGGTAGAGAAGAAAAAGCCGATCACCGCATCGCCTCGCGCAGAAGTTTCACCCAGAGCCAGAGGAACAGCAGGGCCACCAGGACCCCGATCACCGTCACCGCCGGGCCAGGCCCGCTGAAACCGGCCAGCAGCCCCTGGAACAGCATCAGCGGCGCCGTGCATAACAGCGCCCAGAACAGCGCAATCCGCGCCGCATAGGGATCGATCCGACCGCCAAAGGCGCTGATCACCCCAGCCGAAAGCGCCGCGATGCCGTAAAAGATCAGCGGCACCACGAAGAGAAAGACGAAGAAATTGATCCCCATCAGCGCCTGGATGCCAGGCACCTGATCAAGGGGTGTTCCAGCCGCAGTGGCGGCCTCACGCGCAAGGAAAGCCTCCCGCGAGAGGCGCGGCCATTGTGCCACGAACAAAAGCAGGCAGGCCGCGAATAACAGGATCAGCGCCCTGTCTTCGCGCGGCCCCCCTGCCAGCTTTTCGCGGATGACCGTGCCGGGGCGGGTCCAGGTCCGGAAGATATCGGTGGTGATCGACATGTGCTCTGCCTGTTCTCTGACTGCTCTGTGGCCGGATCTCAGTCTTCCAGCCCGTGCAGCCAGTCTTCCAGCCTTGCATGAACCTCGGCCGCGATGGCCTCATCCTCGATCTCTTCCAGGGTGCCGGCAAGGAAAGCCAGCACCAGCAGTGCCTGGGCGGTCCGTTTCGGCAGCCCCCGCGATTGCAGGTAGAAAAGCGCGGTCTCGTCAATCGCGCCCGAAGTCGAGCCGTGGCTGCATTTCACGTCATCGGCATAGATTTCCAGCTCGGGCTTGGCGAGGAACTGCGCGTCCTCATCCAGCAACAAGGACTGGCTCATCTGATAGCCATCGGTCTTTTGCGCGCCCTGTTTGACGAGGATCTTGCCCTGGAACACACCGGTTGCGCCGTTTTTCAGCACTTTGCGGAAGACCTGGCGGCTCTCGCAACGCTCAGAGGCATGGGTGATGAAGATGGTGTCGTCCTGAAGGAAATCGCGGCCTTCCCCCATCACGGTGCCGGCAACATGCGCCACGGAATCGTCGCCGGTGATCTCAAGGATCGCCTCGTTGCGGGTCAGACGACCGCCTGCGGTGAGGGTAAAGCTTTTGAACAGCGCATTATCGGCCATATGGGCAAAGATATGGGTGAGACCGCGACGGTCCGCATCCGGCCCTTGCGTGCGGATATGGTGGAAGCGCGCATTCGAGGCCACATCGACCTCAAGCACAGTGTTGAACCGGGCGCCCGGGGTGCCGCTTTCCAGAAGGGTGATTTCCGCGCCCTCTTCCAGCTTTACAACATGATGCAGGAACACGTCAGAAACCGCTGATTTCTGCGTGTAAATCAGAGATACCGGCTTTGCGGCCTGCCCGGTCACACGGATCAGCACGCCCTCGCGAGCATGGGCGGTGTTCAGGGCCGCAAGCGGGCGCTCGACCGGAGAAGAGCCCCGCGTCTCCAGCTGCCCGTAAAGCCCCTGTGCCCAATGGATATCGGCAGCGCCGGCAAGGGACAGCAATTCGACCCCCGCCGCCGCCGGATCATCTGACGCTGCCGCATCAAAGACGCCATCGGTGAAAACCAGCTTCACCGTATCCAGCGCCGCGAATGACGGCGCCAGCACGGCAGCCGCGCCACTCACATCCGGCCTGGTCAGTTGCGCCGGGTCGGTATAGCGCCAGTATTCATCGCGCCGCGTCGGCAGCCCCTGGGCGTTCAGCCGATCAGTCGCTGCGGCCCGCGCGGCCTGGGTCCAGCCCTTTGCGGGGGCGCTCAGCCCGCTCAGACGCGCCGCCAGCGCGTCCTGTTTCACCTGGGGAAGGGCCATTACTTCACCCCGTCAAGCAGGTCGGCATAGCCGTTATTCTCGACCTCAAGCGCCAGTTCCGGCCCGCCGCTGCGGATGATGCGGCCCGCCGCCATGATATGAACGACATCCGGTTTGATATGGTCGAGGAGGCGCTGGTAATGGGTGATCACAAGGAACGACCGCCCCGCGCTGCGCAGCGCATTTACGCCTTCCGAGACGAGTTTCATCGCATCGACATCCAGCCCGGAATCGGTCTCATCAAGGATGCACATCTTCGGCTCCAGCATCGCCATCTGGAGGATTTCATTGCGCTTTTTCTCACCGCCCGAGAAGCCGACATTGACCGGGCGTTTCAGCATATCGGCGTCGATCTTCAGCGTTTTCGCCTTTTCGCGCACGATTTTCAGGAAATCGCCGGCCGAGAGTTCCTCTTCGCCGCGCGCCTTGCGCTGTGCATTCACCGCAGTGCGCAGGAAGGTCATATTGCCGACGCCCGGGATCTCGACCGGGTATTGGAAGGCAAGGAAAAGCCCCGCCGCCGCGCGCTCTTCCGGCTCCATCTCAAGGAGTTCCTCGCCGTCGAGCTCGGCCGAACCCTCGGTGACCTCATAGCCCTCACGGCCGGCCAGAACATAAGACAAAGTCGACTTGCCCGAGCCGTTCGGCCCCATGATCGCATGCACTTCGCCAGGTCCGATTTTCAGATCGACGCCCTTGAGGATGACCTTGTCCTCTTCCTCAAGTTTCACATGCAGATTCTTGATCTCAAGCATTTTTCTCTCCTCAGACCGGTTGCAGCAAGGCGCGGCTGTAGGCGCGCAGCCGGTCCGGTGTCAGTTGTACAGGGTGTAAATCAAACCGCGCCATGCGGCCGATCATCTCGGTTGGCCGCGCGAGATCTTCGGCCTTGTGATAGGCCTCGCGCGGGGCGTAATCGTCGAAAAACAGCGTGACCGGGCGGGTGATCCGATAGGCCACGGTCAGAAAGCAGGCGAGCCGGAAGCGGCCATCGACCAGCACCAGATCAGGATGAGAAAATCCGGGCAAGTCCCATATTTTCAACGCATAATCCGGCCAGCGGCGAAAGGCGCCCTCATCCGCCGGATGGCCCCATTCCCTGGTCGGGCCGATATCGGCATGGTGGATATGGACCTTTGCCGGATGCGCGGCAAACCAGTCCCTCATCATCTGCGCCCAGGCGCCATCCGATTCCACCGACCAGACCTCACACCCGGCCTCTGCCGCAACAAGCGTCGAGCCACCGGAGCCATATTCCAGCACTCTCTGCGCATCCGCGCAGGCCGCTGCCCAGGCTAGGGCTTCCGCCTCGGGCATGGTCAGATCAGGGCGCTGAAGGAGGACCGCCACCAGTTCAGCCCCAGCGTTTGAAAGCAAACAAAGCCAGCGCCACCAGCACACCCACACCAGGCGCCGCAAAGCGCGGCAGCGCCACATCCGGCTGTCTGCGCGCAATCATGCCCAGCCCGAGCATGGCACCGATCCCGCCCCCGATGGGGGTGACGATCTGGTCGATCATCTCCGCCCCGGTCATCAGCCCACCGATCCCTCAAGCGAGATCGCGACAAGGCTCTGCGCCTCCATCGCGAATTCCATCGGCAGGGCTTGCAGCACTTCCTTACAGAAGCCGTTCACCACTAGGGCAACCGCCTCTTCCTCATCCATCCCGCGCGAGCGGCAATAGAAGAGCTGATCCTCATCCACCTTCGAGGTCGTCGCCTCATGCTCGCAGCGGGACGAGTTGTTCTTGACCTCGATATAGGGAACCGTATGCGCACCGCACTGATCGCCGATCAGCAGGCTGTCACATTGGGTGTAGTTCCGCGATCCGGTGGCTTTCGGATGCACCGAGACCTGGCCGCGATAGGTGTTCTGCGCCTTGCCCGCCGAGATCCCCTTCGACACGATCCGCGATTTCGAGTTCTTGCCCAGATGGATCATCTTGGTGCCGGTATCGGCCTGCTGATAGTTGTTCGCAATCGCGATCGAGTAGAACTCGCCCTGCGTGTCATTGCCGCGCAGGATGCAGGACGGGTATTTCCAGGTGATGGCCGAGCCGGTCTCCACTTGCGTCCACATCACCTTGGCCCGGTCGCCCCGGCAATCGGCGCGCTTGGTGACGAAGTTGTAAATGCCGCCCTTTCCGTCCTCATCACCCGGGAACCAGTTCTGCACGGTGGAATATTTGACCTCGGCATCTTCCAGGATGACGATCTCGACCACCGCCGCATGCAGCTGGATGGTGTCACGCTTCGGCGCGGTGCAGCCCTCAAGGTAGCTGACGTAAGAGCCCTTGTCGGCGATGATCAGCGTGCGCTCAAACTGCCCGGTATTCTCCGCATTGATGCGGAAATAGGTCGAAAGCTCCATCGGGCAGCGGGTGCCTTCGGGAATGTAGACGAAAGACCCGTCCGAGAAGACCGCCGAATTCAGCGTCGCAAAGAAATTGTCCGATTGCGGCACGACCGAGCCGAGATATTTCTGAACCAGTTCAGGATATTCGCGCACCGCTTCCGAGATCGAACAGAAGATCACGCCGGCCTTTTTCAGCTCCGCCTTGAAGGTGGTGCCGACCGAGACGGAATCGAACACCGCATCGACCGCAACCTTGCGCTCGCCCCCGGTCTCAGACCCGGTCGGCGCCTCGACGCCCGCCAGCAAGGCCTGCTCCTTCAGCGGGATGCCGAGTTTGGCGTAAGTCGCCAGCAGCTTCGGATCAACCTCGTCCAGCGATTTCGGCTTTTCCGCCATGCTTTTCGGGCGCGCATAGTAATACTGATCCTGGTAATCAATCTCAGGATAGTTGAGCATCGCCCAACGCGGCTCCTTCATCTCCAGCCAGCGCCGGTAAGCCTTCAGGCGCCAGTCCAGCATCCATTCCGGCTCGCCATTCTTCTGGCTGATCAGGCGGACGATGTCCTCATTCAGGCCTTTGGGCGCATATTCGGTCGGGATTTCGGTCTCCCAGCCGTATTTATATTTGCCGGCCATGGCCTGGACGGTTTCAATCGTCTCACGGTCCACGCCTTCCCGGATCGCCTCATCGGGGATGCGGATATCGTCTCCGGCCACATGGGTATTCATTTCGGTCACTCCATCCTCACGCGGCCCAGCTTCAAGCGGCACGGGCGCGGGCTTTTCCGTAAGCCCTGGTCCACGCCTCCGCGAACCTGAGCACATTCTCTTCACTCACGCCCGGACCGATAGAGATCCGGATCATGTGGCCGGCCTGATCGCCGTATCCCATGGCCCCCAGCACCTTAGATCCCCGCACCTTGCCCGAGGAACAGGCCGAACCCGCAGAAACCGCGAAGCCCGCAAGATCCATCGCCATCACCTGCGTCTCGCCCTTCCAGCCCGGCGCGACGATGCAAAGCGTGTTCGGCAACCTCGCCTGGCCTTTCGAGGGGGAGATAATCCCCCCCGAGATAATGCCCTCTGTGCCGGCAAACAATGCTGATTCCAGAATATCCCTTATGCGCGCGACCTCTTCCCAGGTCCCATCGGCCAGATCACGCGCCGCAGCCCTCGCCGCAGCCGCCATGCCGGCAATGCCGATCAGGTTCTCGGTGCCCGAGCGGCGTCCCATCTCCTGGCCGCCGCCCTTCAGCTTTGCCTCTACATCAAGCCCACGCTTCAGAAAAAGTGCGCCGATCCCGCGCGGCCCCCCGAATTTATGCGCCGATACCAGCCCCATATCGCAGCCAAGCCAGTTGAAAGCGACCGGCAGCTTGCCCATGCCCTGCGTCAGATCCGACACCGCCAGCCCCTCAGGCAGATCCTGCACGATCCCGGTCTCGGGATTGGCCAGCTGCAGCGTGCTCTGCCCGGGGTCAGTGACTGTTACCCGCCCCTCACCCGAGACCGGCAAAACCTCGTGACACCAGGCCGAAACCGCCGAATGCTCGACCCCGCCGCAATGCAGCCCGCGCCCGGCCAAAGCCAGCGCCGAAGCCTCGGTCGTCCCCGAGGTAAAGACCAGATCCGCCCCATCCGCGCCGAAAGCCGCAGAAATCTCCTCCCGCGCGCGCTCCATCAGCGCCTTCGCCGCCCGCCCCTCGCTGTGAACCGAAGACGGATTGCCGATGACATCCATCGCGAGCGTCATCGCCGCCCGCGCCTCGTCCCGCAAAGGCACCGTCGCATTCCAGTCCAGATAAAGCCGTGCGCTCACTGCCGGCCCCTTTCATCTGTCCCCAAATATCCTCGGGGGGAGCCGGACGCAAAGCGGCCGGCGCGGGGGGCAGACAGCCCCCCGGCGACATCAGCCCCTGAGCGCATCAAACTCATTCCTCATCCACCACCCGGAACAGGTTCGGCACTGCCGGACAGGGTGTCATCTCATTGCTGATCACGTCCGACAGCCGGGTCTGATGCAAAAACACATAGACATTGGCCGACAGGCTCTGCCAGAGCCGGTTGGTCAGAGATTGCGCCCGCGTCCCCGAGGATCCCCCGGTGGCGCCAGCGCCGGTATGCATCGCATCGACCGTCTCCTCGACCGCCTGCAACACCTCGCTGACCCGGATCGAATCCGGCGAGCGCGCCAGCCGGTAGCCACCACCAGGCCCCCGCACCGCATCGACCAGCCCCGCCCGGCGCAGCTTGACGAACAGCTGCTCCAGATAGGGCAGCGAAATATCCTGGCGCTTCGAAATCTCGGCCAGAGCCACCAGGTCTTCGGGCTCCGACGCATCCCCCCCGGCCTTTGCCAGCGCGGCTTTCGCCTTCGCCTCGTTCATGGCCAGATCGGCAAGCGCCACCATCGCATACCGGCCCTTCGTCGACAGTTTCATTCCAGCTCTCCTTGCGAGCGCGCCGCCGCCCCATCCCCGACATTCATCCCGGGCGCACAGCCCAGGCAGCAATCAGCGGATCTCTTAAGCGGAATCCCCCGATTTCCGGCCCGACAGCCTCCCGGCAGTGGCACTGGCACCGGCCATTTCCAGGCAGATCCATTGACGATCCAGCCCGGGACGATTACCTCAGATGCGATCCGGGGGACAAGCTTTGCCCCCTTTAGAACAGTTCTAAATTAACCGGGCGTTTCCGTCAAGTTTCGATCCCGGTCAAATCAGGCGAGAGCGTATGCCCGAAGTTATCTTTGCCGGCCCCGATGGACGTCTTGAGGGACGCTACCACGCACAGAAGGAACGCGACGCTCCGATCGCCATCGTTCTGCACCCGCATCCTGCCTATGGCGGCACGATGAACAACAAGGTGACCTATAACCTGCATTACGCCTTCTACAATCTGGGCTTCAATGTGCTGCGGTTCAATTTCCGCGGCGTCGGGCGCAGCCAGGGCGAATATGACCAGGGGATCGGCGAGCTGTCGGATGCGGCCTCGGCGCTGGATTACCTGCAATCCATGAACCAGAATGCGAAACATTGCTGGGTCGCAGGCTTCTCTTTCGGCGCCTGGATCGGCATGCAGCTTCTGATGCGCCGCCCCGAGATCACCGGCTTCATCTCGGTCGCGCCGCCGGCGAATCTTTATGATTTCAGCTTCCTCGCGCCCTGCCCCTCTTCGGGTCTGATCATCAACGGCACCGCCGACAAGGTGGCGCCGCCGAAAGATACCCGCACCCTTGTCGGCAAGCTGCATGAGCAGAAGGGCATCACCATCACCCATACCGAGGTCGAGGGCGCCGATCACTTCTTCAAGGATGAAGAGGCGCATATGAAGCCGATGATCGACACGGTCTCGGGCTATGTGAAGCGCCGCATGACCGAAAGCACCCGCTGATGTCGTTCATCCAGGAGCTGGCCGATAAGCTTGCGAAAGACGTGCTCGACTCGCAGGACGAGCTGAAGGATGACCGCTTTTACGAACAGGTCGGCAAGGTGCTGCTTTCAGCCTCGCCAACACTGCAAGAGGCCTATATGACCTCGATCCGCATCCGCCTGGCCGAGGCGCGGGGCCGCGACTTCCTCAACCGCGCGCTGAAGGCGAAGCGGGATGGCAGCAAGGCGCCCGATGCGCCAAGGGATCTCAGCCTCGGCAGCGGCCACTGACAGGCGCTTGCAGGCTGGCCCGCAACTGGCCGGCCTCCACCTGACGGGCCTTCACTGTCAGGCCTCCACTGGCAGGCTGAAGACTGGCAGGCTGAGACTGGCGCGCGGCAGCACAAGGGAGACCAGCGATGACGATCACCCATCAGGACGAGCTTGAAGGGCTGCAGCATATTGGCCGCATCGTCGCCAACACCATGCTGGCCATGGCAAAGGCGCTGGAGCCGGGCATGACCACCGCCGAGCTGGATGATCTGGGCGCACGGATGCTGGAATGCGAGGGCGCGGTATCGGCGCCACGCTCCTGTTATGACTTCCCCGGCGCCACCTGCATCAGCGTCAATGAGGAAATCGCCCATGGCATCCCCGGCCCAAGGGTGATCCAGGCGGGCGATCTGATCAATATAGATGTCTCCGCCTCGAAAAACGGCTTCTTCGCAGATACCGGCTCAAGCTGGCAGCTGGAACCGGTCCGCAGCCCCCTGAGCCGGCTCTGCCGCGACGGGCGCCGTGCGATGGAGACCGGCATCGCCGAGGTCGGTGCCGGCAAACCGCTGGCCGGGATCGGCAATGCGGTCGGCAAATTCGCCGAAAAGCGCGGCTATACGCTGATCCGCAACCTGGCGAGCCATGGCATCGGTCGCGGCTTGCATGAGGATCCGAAAGAGATCGCCACCTGGCCCACCCGCGGCGACCGGCGCCGGATCGAAAAGGGCCTTGTGCTGACGGTAGAGCCGTTTCTGTCGACCGGCGGGCTCTGGGCCGATAATGGCGAGGATGGCTGGACGCTTTACAGCACGCCGATGGCGCCGGTGGTGCAATATGAGCATACGGTGGTGGCGACGGCCGGCGCTCCGATCATCGTGACCCTGCCCGGCTGAGCCCACGAGCCATTTGCGGCCCTGCTTGCCAGAGCCGGGGTTTCACGCGATGACTGCCGCATGGACACCCTGCCCCATCCCCTTCCCGCCGAAAAGCTGCCCGCAGCTCAACCCACAGGCACCGATCCCCGACTTGATGCCCAGTTCGCCTTTCTGAACGAGGCTGACCGGCTGAAATCGGTGCTGCGCGCCACCACGCTTTGCGATGGATCGCGGCGCGAGAATTCCGGCGAACATTCCTGGCATCTGGCGCTTTACGCGATGGTGCTGGCCGATCAGGCGCCCGAGGGCGTGCGGATCGACCGCGTGATCCGCATGCTGATCCTGCATGATCTTGTCGAGATCGACACCGGCGATGTGCCGATCCATTCCGCCGGCGGTCAGGCCCATGCCAGCAGCGACACGATCCAGGCAGAACAGCGCGCCGCCGGGCGCATCTTCGGCCTGCTTCCCGCCGATCAGGCCACCGCTTTCCGGGCGCTCTGGGACGAATTCGAGGCATCCGAGACTCCGGATGCGGTCTTTGCCAAATCGCTCGACCGGGTGCAGCCGGTGCTGGCCAATCTGCAATCCGGCGGCGGCACCTGGAGCAGCTATAACGTCACCTGGGATCAGCTGACCGCGCGGGTGGGACAGAAAATCGCCCGTGGCGCCCCCCGGATCTGGGACTGGGTGGCCGCGAAAGCCCGGCCCTGGTTCGACCACCGGGGCTGAGCCATGGCAAAGCGGGTGACGCCGCAGCTTTTGCTGAAGGAGGAGATCCACAGCGCGGTCCTCCCCGTTCTGAAATCCGCAGGCTTTCGCGAGCAGGGCCAGGGGATCTGGCAGCGCCCTGCCCCGGATGGGGGCGAAGAACGCCTCACCCTGACCGACCGGATCGGCACCGGGCATCATTGCCTCTCGATCACCCAGCTGGCGCCCGTCACGATCCCGTTATTCTACGCGCCGCTCGCCCCCTTTGGCGACTGGCCCGAGACGGTTTCGGTCTTCCTCCACCGACCGATGCGGGCCGGAGCGCCTGGGTGGGCGGCGCGGCTCTTGTCGGCCATCTTGCTGCCGGTGCTGCTGGTGCTCTGGCTTTTCCGGCTCCTCCTCCTCTTCCCGCTCTTCCTCCTTGAACAGAAATGGCTCGCCTCGCCCGCAGCGCTCAGCGGCACTCGTCAGAAGAAGATCGCAAAACGGGCAGCCGCGCTTCTGGTGCGACAATACGAGGTGAAAGGCCGATGAAATTTCGGTATACCGTCGCATACTATCTGGTTCTTTCCCCCGATCCACGCTAGACACGGGCCAGGGCGTAACCCAGGTCGAAAGGGCGTATGATGACCAGGATCAAGGTGGCCAACCCGGTGGTGGAGCTTGACGGCGATGAGATGACCCGGATCATCTGGGATTTCATCAAACAAAAGCTGATCCTCCCCTATCTCGATATTGATCTGAAGTATTATGATCTCGGCATAGAGGAGCGTGATCGCACCGAAGACCAGATCACCGTCGATGCCGCCCATGCGATCCGGAAATACGGCGTCGGCGTCAAATGCGCGACCATCACCCCGGATGAGGCGCGGGTCGAGGAATTCGGCCTGAAAAAGATGTGGAAAAGCCCGAATGGCACCATCCGCAACATCCTCGGCGGCGTGATCTTCCGCGAGCCGATCATCTGCAAGAACGTGCCGCGCCTGGTGCCGGGCTGGACAAAACCCATTGTGGTCGGCCGCCATGCTTTCGGCGATCAGTATAAGGCGACCGATTTCCGCTTTCCCGGCCCCGGAAAGATCACGATGAAATTCGTGGGCGAAGACGGCACCACCCAGGAATATGACGTCTTCGACGCGCCGGCGGCGGGTGTGGCGATGGGGATGTATAACCTCGACCAGTCGATCATCGATTTTGCGCGCGCCTCGTTCAATTACGGGCTGATCAAGGGCTGGCCGGTCTATCTTTCGACCAAAAACACCATCCTCAAAGCCTATGACGGCCGCTTCAAGGATCTCTTTGCCCAGGTCTATGCCGAAGAATTCGAGGATCAGTTCAAGGCCATGGGCATCCATTACGAGCACCGGCTGATCGACGATATGGTGGCCTCGGCGCTGAAATGGTCGGGCGGCTATATCTGGGCCTGCAAGAATTACGATGGCGATGTGCAGTCCGATACCGTGGCGCAGGGCTTCGGCTCGCTCGGGCTGATGACCTCGATCCTGCTGACACCGGACGGCAAAACCGTTGAGGCCGAGGCCGCGCATGGGACCGTGACGCGGCACTACCGCCAGCACCAGGCCGGCAAGCAGACCTCGACCAACTCCATCGCCTCGATCTTCGCCTGGACCGGCGGGCTGAAGCATCGCGCAAAGCTTGATGACAATGCGCCGCTGACACGCTTCGCCGAGACGCTGGAGAAAGTCTGCGTCCAGACGGTCGAGGACGGGTTTATGACCAAAGACCTCGCGCTGCTGGTCGGCCCCGATCAGAAATGGCTGACGACCATCGGTTACCTCGAAAAGGTTGACCACTATCTGAACAAGGCGCTGGCGGGCTGAGCCTGCAACAGGTCGCAATCACAGGAACAAGGCGGGGTGCAACCGATGGCACCCCGCTTTTTGCGGCATGATTTTCAGTACGCAAGCCGCCCGGTCAGTTTTTCAGGCAGTATGCCGCTCCGCCCTGGAAAACGCCGCCCCCTGCCCGGCATTCCTCCGACGCCGGAGGCGAAGCCCCGGCACCTGCGGTCGGGCTATTGCCTCCCAAGGGGGCCGGTGTGACATTGGCCCCACGCAATCGCGTGTCGATGCTGGGAATGGCAGTGGCGGGCTCCCCTGCAGGCAGGCTGGAACCGCCCAGCCCCGAGGCAATACGCGCATCAAGCTTTGCCTGTTTGCATTGATTGATCGCCCGGGCCTGCCCCAGCGTAACCCCGTAAGTATTTGTCATAAAAACATCCCGCGATGCGCCAGAGCGCAAATCAAGCTTCTGGATTGCTTCGGGCTTGTTCATGCCTGCTTCGGCCTGGCATTCAAGGATCGCATTGCGCTGCACGGTTTCCGGCAAAGCCTGCCGCGCATAGCTTTCGGGACCACCACAGGCCGCCACGACAAGACAGCCGCCCAGAGCTGCGAAAAGACGCAATGAAAACATGGTTGACCAATCCTGAATACGTTTCTTTGTAAACCGGCTCTACCCTGTCAAACTGGTGCAACCATGACTGGAACCCGGCAAGTTCATGTCGGCAGGCCGCTTCCAAAACCGGGGCATTTGCGGTGATTGCAGCCTCGGCAGCCCGGCTGGCCGGCAGGGCACCGCAAGGAAGGGTTGCAGGCAGCAGGTGATCCCGATAGCGAGGCGCGCATGTCAAATCCCGCACAGCATTCCCTTGCCGATGACGCCCAGGGCCTGATTTTCGGCACATTGATGTGCGCGCTCGGGTTGCAGTTCCTGACACATTCCGGGCTGATCACCGGCCAGACGGCAGGGCTTGCGCTGGTGATCTCTTACGCTTCGGGCTGGGGCTTTGGCGCGGTGTTCTTCCTGATCAACCTGCCCTTTTACTGGTTCGGCTATCGCCGCATCGGGCTGCGCTTTACGATCAAAAGCCTGATCTCTGTGGCGCTACTGTCGGTATTCGCGCAGGTCATGCCGCATTATCTGAGCTTTGACACCCTGCATCCGCTGCTCGCCGGGGTGTTGTTCGGCTTTGTCACCGGTGCCGGCTTACTCGCGCTGTTCCGCCACGGATCAAGCCTTGGCGGCATCGGCATCGTCGCGCTGATGCTCCAGGACCGGACCGGCTTTCGCGCCGGCTGGGCGCAGATGATCTTTGATCTCATGCTGTTTGCGGTAGCGCTGCTCTGGATCCCGGCGGATCGCGTCTTGTGGTCGCTGCCCGGCGTGGTGATCCTGAACCTGGTTCTGGCCATCAATCACCGCCGCGACCGCTATATCGCCATCTGACCCATTCCCGCATTGCAGAGCCGGCCCGCGGATTGTGCAATAGACCCGCGCCCCGGACAGGCGCAGAATAAGGTCATGGAAGCTGACCTAACATCACGCCATCACTATACCACCTTCGAGGATATCCAGGGCCTCGTGATCGCCTCGGCGCAGGCCGCCCTGGGGATCCATCTCCTGCGCGCGGCGGGGCTGGTGACAGGCGGCACGGCGGGAACGGCGCTGATCCTCTCTTATATCTTTGGCTGGAATTTCTCGGTCACCTTCTTCCTGATGAACCTGCCCTTCTTCGCCTTTGCCTGGATCGCACGCGGCCCGGTATTCTGCATAAAAAGCGCGGCCACGGTTACGCTTGTCTCGCTGATGGCCGAGGCGCTGAAGCCCATCCTGCAGATCGGCTCCATCCATCCGGCGGCGGCGGCGGTTTTGTTCGGCATCTCGACCGGCGTTGGTCTGCTGGGGCTGTTCCGACATTCCGGCAGCCTTGGCGGCATCTCGATCCTCGCGCTGATCATACAGGACAAGACCGGCTTTCGCGCCGGCTGGACGCAGATCATCCATGACCTGATCCTGTTTTGCGCAGCCCTGGCACTGATGCCCGCAGCCCTGGTTGCCTGGTCGCTGCTGGGTGCGGCAATCCTGAACGCGGTAATCACCTTCAACCACCGCCGCGACTGGTATGTCGCAAGCTGACCTAGCCAATCGCTGAAAACCGGTGTATTCGCGGCAGCGCAGCAAACAGGACAGCCTTATGGACCTTCGCAACATCGCGATCATCGCCCACGTTGACCACGGCAAGACCACCCTGGTCGACGAACTTCTGAAACAGTCGGGCACCTACCGCGAAGGCCAGGCCACGACCGAGCGCGTGATGGACAGCAATGACATCGAACGCGAGCGCGGCATCACCATTCTCGCCAAAGCCACTTCGGTCGAGTGGAACGGGTTGCGCATCAATATCGTCGATACCCCCGGCCACGCCGATTTCGGCGGCGAGGTGGAGCGGATCCTGAACATGGTCGATGGTGTGGTTCTGCTGGTCGACGCCGCAGAAGGCCCGATGCCGCAGACCAAATTCGTGACCTCGAAAGCGCTGGCGCTTGGCCTGCGCCCGATCGTGGTGCTGAACAAGGTCGACAAGCCCGATGCCGAGCCCGAGCGCGCGCTGAACGAGGTGTTCGACCTCTTCGCGAACCTTGGCGCCACCGACGAACAGCTTGATTTCCCGCATCTTTATGCCTCGGGCCGCGCTGGCTGGGCCGATGATTCGCTTGATGGTCCGCGCAAGGATCTGAACGCTCTGTTCGAGCTGGTCATCAAACACGTCCCCGCCCCGGCGCAGATCGCCAAGGTCAGCGAGCCCTTCTCGATGCTGGCGACCACGCTTTCGGCCGATCCTTTCCTTGGCCGTCTGCTGACGGGCCGCGTGGAATCGGGCACCATCCAGGCGGGTGCCTCGCTCAAAGCGCTGACCCGGGATGGCGAGCGCATCGAGCAGTTCCGCGTCACCAAGATTCTCGCCTTCCGCGGCATCGCCCAGACCCCGATTGATGAGGCCGTCGCCGGCGATATCGTGACCCTTGCCGGCATGACCAAACCGACCGTGGCCGACACGCTTTGCGCGCTGGAAATCGACACCGCCCTTCCCGCCCAGCCGATTGATCCGCCGACCATCACCGTGACCTTCGGCATCAACGATTCGCCCCTGGCGGGCAAAGATGGCACCAAGGTGCAAAGCCGCGTCATCCGCGACCGTCTGATGAAAGAGGCCGAGCAGAACGTCGCGATCAAGATCGCCGACACCCCCGGCGGCGACGCCTTCGAGGTCTCGGGCCGTGGCGAATTGCAGATGGGCGTGTTGATCGAAAACATGCGCCGCGAAGGGTTCGAGCTGTCGATCTCCCGCCCGCGCGTGATCTTCAGGGAAGAGAACGGCACCCGGATGGAGCCGGTCGAGGAAGTCATCGTCGATGTCGATGATGAATATTCCGGCGTCGTCATTGAAAAGCTGACCGGAGAGCGCAAAGGCGATCTGGTCGAGATGAAACCCGCCGGCGTCGGCAAGACCCGGATCATCGCGCATGTGCCCTCGCGCGGGCTGATCGGCTATCAGGGCCAGTTCCTGACCGATACGCGCGGCTCGGGTGTGCTGAACCGCATCTTCCACGGCTGGGTGCCTCATAAGGGCCCGATCCAGGGTCGCCGCCAGGGAGTGCTGATCTCGATGGAGAATGGCGTTTCGGTGTCTTACGCGCTGTGGAAGCTGGAAGATCGCGGCCATTTCTTCATCGGCGCGCAGGAAGCTGTCTATACCGGCATGATCCTCGGCGAACACAACCGCGACAATGATCTGGAAATCAACCCGATCCGCGGCAAGCAGCTCACCAACGTCCGCGCATCGGGCACCGACGAGGCCGTCCGCCTCACCACCCCGGTGCGGATGAGCCTTGAGGAAAGCATCGCCTATATCCAGGACGATGAGCTGGTCGAAGTGACGCCGAAGATCATCCGGATCCGCAAACGCTATCTCGACCCGCATGAGCGCAAACGCATGAGCCGCGAAGGCTGATCGCAGCCGTCCTCCGCCTTAAATTCAGCGACCGCCGGCATCAGGGTGCTCCCGCATCCGAACTGTGCCGGCGGTCGTTTCCGCAGCTATTCAGACGCCGGCCTGTAAGGGCAGTAAGCTGCTGCATCCGCTGTCGACAGTGCAGCCTTCGATGCTACGCCCCCCTTCGCGCACCGCCATTCCCTTCTCGCCGCATATGGACAGCCGCGAGCGACAGCTGCCCGAAACCCGTGCCGAAAAGCACCGATCAGCGACGGCAGGACCTGGCCAGCGGCATCCCTCCTCCTCCGTATCCAGCGCCAGAGGCGCCATAGCTGCCACGGGCGCTGTCGCATGCGTCCACCCACCGCCCAGGGGCGTCCGGATCAGCCGGATCAACAAGCCCCACCTCACGGATCAAGGCGGCGATCTGTCGGTATCCCGGTCACGCGGCGCACAGCGCTGAGCCATACGCCCTGAGCGTCAGGCAGTGCAACAAATGGCATTCCGATGATCCGACGCGCGGCGGCATCGGCCGCCCCATTGCGCCCGGCAACGCGCTGCGGCGGGAGGTCGGGATTGCCATGCCGGGGCGAACCCGCTCTGCCCCGGCGCCGGCGGCGCGCCCGACCATCTGGCAGGGCCCGACCGTCCCGGATCTGCGTGAGGCGCAATCCCTGCCCGGCATGGTGGCAGATGGCATTTCAGCGCCGAAGATCACGCCGCCCTGATCGCCTTCCTGGCCCGCCGACAACTGCCCCTGCGGGTCCATGACCCGGGCCGCCTTTCTCAGCATGACAAAAGGAGCCCGTCCCTGAACACCTTCATTGTCCGCATGGCGATCTGCGTCCCCTCCCCGATCCCGGCCGCCGCCGTTGGGCTGATCTCCGGCTGAGCCGTCACCAGCCACGTCCTGTCGCTGGATCTGCCGGCGCTGCCCGCGGCGATTGCCGGGGCTGCGGGGCTCTCCGGGGTTCTCCGGGGCAGTGTTCGCGCGGCGGGTCCTCATTTCATCACGCTCTGCACCACCCCCTCCAGCACCACAAAGCACGCACCGCACGCGCCCCCCGGTATCGCGTGATCAATATCCCGGAGGATGAAGAGGCCATGGGCCATGTCCGGAGCCCCGGATACCGGCAGGCCCCGATGGTCGCCGATGAGGGCCAGAACCGGGCCGGGCATCAACCGGGGACGATCACAGCGCCAAGGTTAATCTGGCCCACAGCCCCATTCAAAGAGCCGCCGGATTTTCCTTTGCCCCCCGGAGCCGATGGCTTGCCTTGCGATACAGATCCGGCATGGATGCGCTCACGCTGGCGGGCTGTTCGTTGACATCTGACTTCCGGCGAGGCGAACTGTTGATTTCTCAGAGTGGGGTAGCCGGTTATGGAACTGCAACTTGTCCGGACCTTTATGGAAACAGCAGAAACCGGATCCTTCGCTGCGGCTTCAGAGCGGCTCTTCGTCACCCAATCGGCCGTCAGTCTGCGTATCCAGCGGCTTGAAGACCAGTTGGGGAGACCGCTTTTTACCCGGTCCAAGGATGGCGTAGCGCTGACGGCGGCAGGGCGCGAGTTTCGCGGTTTTGCCATCACGATCCTGCGAAACTGGGAACAGGCGCGCCTCAGGGTCTCGGCGACGGGTGAGGACGGGTTCAGGCTGGTGATCGGGTCTGAACCCTCCCTCTGGCCACGGCTCGGATTTGGCTGGATGGATTTGCTGCGGGCCCGCCTGCCGGACCTTGCGTTGCGTGCCGAAATGGCGCGGGCAGAGACCCTGACCCAGAATCTGCTGCAAGGGGGGATAGACGTCGCGCTGTCCTATTCGATTGCGAACCGGCCGGGCATCCATGCCGAGCAGCTGCTGGATGACCAGCTTGTGATGGTCTCGTCGCGTGCCGGGCTGACCACCGCAGAGCTGAGCGAGAACTACGCGCTGGTGGATTGGGGGCCGGAATTCATCCGCTTTCACGAAGAGGCGCTGCCCGCGCTGCATGGCACCCGCCTGCAACTGGCATTCGGCTCGCTGGCGGCGCTTTTCATCCAGACCCGCCCCTTTGCCGCCTATCTGCCTGCCCGCCACGCCAAGCGCTTTCTCGACCTGTCGCAGCTTTACCCGGTGGCGGATGCGCCGGTTTTCAATCTTCCGGTCTGGTCTTTGTGGCGCGATGACATCGGCGAGAAGCTGCTTTGTGTTGCGAAGGAAACACTGCTGCAGGCGGCGGCCTGGGCTGTGGATACCAATGCCGAGGTGCTGGCGCAGCGCGAGACCTGAGCCGAAACGCAATCTATCAATTTGTATTTAAACAATAAATATTCGACCACCTGGCCCGGGATTTTCCGTTTCACCAGCGGCGATCCGGTTCCACGAGTAATTCTCGGGGATGCCTCAAGTTTCCTGAATGTTCCGATTCCCGGGAAAACCGCCAATTCCTTCTCACCAGCCGCCCCGGAGTGGGGACGGATGTAAACCGTGAAAGGATTTGCCATGAAACCGCTGTATCAGACCTCGGCCCTCCTGGCGCCGGTCCTGGCGCTCGGACTGACAGTGCCCGCTTTCGCACAGACCGATATCGTCGGAATCTCGTCGCTGGATGACCAGATCGAGGATGTTGAACGCGATGTCGCGCGCGACATGGCCCGCGCCGAGGACAATGCCCGTTTCGGCAGCCCGGATTTCCGTCAGGGCTTCTCGGGATCGGCCTCGATCGGCTATTCCGGCAAGACCGGCAATAATGAATCGCAGGACCTGACCATCGGTCTGCGGCTGCGCCATGGCGCGGGTGTCTTCAGCCAGACCATCGGTGCCGTGCTGGATTATTCCGAGGCCGACAACCAGTCGACCAAGAAGGATGTCTTCGCGATCTATGACGCGAATTATTCCTTCAACGACCGCTTCTACGGCTTTGTGCTGGGGCGTGTGGTCTCGGATGGTATGGCCGATCGGCTGACGGCGCAGGAAGTGACCGATGGTGTGCTGCTGTCGGACAAGACCAAACAGGATGCGTTCCTTGGCGTGGGTCCGGGTTATCGCATCATCAATGAGCAGGACATGACCTGGCGCGTCCAGGCCGGTATCGGCGTCAGCTATCTGAAAAACGGCGCCGGAGAGTCGAATACCGAGACCGGCTACATCGCCTCGTCGCGCTTCTACTACAAGATCAACGACAATGTGTTCTTTACCAATGACACGGATGTTCTGAACTCGGATAGCGCGCTGCGGGCGAACAATGATTTCGGCATCAATTTCAAGGTGACGGATGCGATCTCGACCCGGGTGAGCTACCTGACCGAATACAATGACAGCCGGGCCATCCGCACGGATAACAAACTCGGCCTGTCACTGGTTTTCGGTTTCTGAGCCTCGTGACGAAAATGGGGGGCTTCCTCTCCCAGGCGGCGGTCTCTGACAAGACCGCCGCGCATTTGTCTGATCGGTCGCACCAGGGGTGGCATGGAACACCAAACTCCACACCGTTGCCGCTGCGCAAGGCCGCCCGATCAGCCTGTTTGTCACCGCCGGCCCGGTCGCCTCGACTGAACTGCCGCCCGGGTTCTGCTCGGGTTAAGCCGCTAAGTCGAATGGCTGTGCTGTCGTTTTCATGTTCAGCGCCTGATGCGGTTGCCGATGGTTGCGGAAGGCAATCCCGTCTTCCTGTCATCTGTGCGGCGTGCTGGCGATGGGCCAGCTGCGCTTTCAGCGTCCGGATCACGCGCGCGACCATGCTATTCTGTTGCGGGGTTGTGCGCTGTGGAGCGGCCCGAGATCATCGCGGGCGCGGTGGTGATCCGTTTGGAAACCGGAGCCTCGGCGGAGCGGATTGCGTCGGTCGTGCGCGCCCTGGCTGCCAGCCCATGATGTTCCCCTTGAACCGGGTGCGGATCATGGTCGCGACGAAGCCGGTCGACTTCCGGAAGGGGCATGACGGCCTGGCTGCACTGCTGTCATCGGTGCGGCGCAAGGATCCGTTCACGGGCACGGGCACGGGCACGGGCACGGTGTTTGTGTTCCGCTCGCGCCGGGCTGACAGGCTGAAGCTGCTTTAGTGGGATGGCACGGGTCTGGTGATGGCCTGCAAGCGACTGGAGGAGGCGAGCGTCACCTGGCCCATTGCCGGGCAGATGCAAGGCGAAAACTGAAAGAGGTCTTCGCCCGCGACGGCTCGGATATCGCCGCCGGGGGTCTGCGCCGTATCGCCGAATTCTATACCGTCGAGGCCGATATCCGTGGCGTCTCGTCCGGCCAGCGTCTGTCCGCCCGCCAGGCCCGCACCGCGCCGCTGGTAGCGGCCTTCGGCGAATGGCTCCAGGTGCAACGCCGCAAGATCTCCACCAAATCACGCCTGGGCGAAAAGCTGGTCTGCATCCATACCCACTGGGACGGATTGCAAACCTTCCTGCAGGACGGCCGGGTCGAGATCGTCTCCAACAGGGTCGAAAATCTGATCCGCCCTATCACCCTCAATCGCAAGAATACCCTCTTCGCCGGTCACGACGAAGGCGGCATCGCCTGGGGCCGCATCGCTTCGCTGATCGAAACCTGCAAGATCAACGGCATAGAGCCCTTCGTCTGTCTCAAGGCCACCCTCACTGCGATCGCCAAAGGCCATCCGCAAAGCGACATCGACGATCCCCTGCAATGGAACTTCAAGCCGTAAAGCTAAGCCGCCAGTCGGGGCCAGCGAACGCTTACCATCGGGCCGCAGCCTCTCCCCAACCGGGGGCGTTCGCCAGCTCCGCGTGAACCGCTTTATGCCACCCGGCACGCCCGGAACCTTCCCCATGCGCTGACGATAGCCGGGAAAGGGATACCTGCCGCCTCAATCAGAACAGCGCAACAAAGCCGGCCCTGGCCGATATATGAGGCCGGCAAAAACAGGACCCCCTTGCGGCAGCAGGACGAATCATGTCGCAGGCCTGGCACGCGCTGCATCCATCACAATCAAGGCATTGGATTCGCTCCGCCAGTATCCCTGACTTGATCTGCCCCTCGGCTAACCCGTAAACTGCCCGGGATTGCGCTACAGGCGGCCGACTGAACCCCGCGCGCTTCCCAGGATCAACCCGGAAGGATTTCCCATGCGTCCCGCCCTCGCCCTCGCCGCGCTTCTGACGGCTGTGTCTGTTCCTGCCGTAAAGGCGGAGAGCCTGAAAGAGATGATCGCCGCCGAGCCGGAGGCGTTTAACGAGGCGGTGGCGGATTACCTGTTGTCAAATCCCGAAATCATCATCGAAGCGATGAAGGTGCTGCAGACACGCGAAGACGATGCGGCAGCGGTCCGGGATATCGAAATGCTGGCGGCCAATCGCGAGGCGATCTTCAACAGCGCCGCGGACTGGGCGGGCGGCAATCTTCAGGGCGATGTGGTGATGGTCGAATTCATGGATTACCGCTGCGGCTATTGCCAAAAGGCCTATGCAGAGGTCGAGGAGCTGGTGAAAAGCGACGGCAATATCCGCTTCGTGCTGAAGGAATTCCCGGTGCTGGGCGATCAGTCGGTGCTGGCCTCGAAATTCGCCATTGCGGTGCGGATGCTGCATGGCGATGATGCCTATAAGAAAGCGCATGACGCACTGTTCACCATGCGGGGCGAGATGTCGCCCGAGACGCTGACGCGACTCGCGGAAGAGCTTGGCTTTGATGGCGCGGTGCTGCTGGCGAAAGCCGCAACGCCCGAAGTCCAGGCGGTGATCGACGCCAATTACGCACTGGCCGACACGCTGCAAATCAACGGTACGCCGACTTTCGTGCTCGAAGGCGCCATGGTGCGCGGTTATGTGCCGCTGGACGGCATGCGCCAGATCGTCGAGCGCCAGCGCGAAGGCTAAGACCGGCCCCCGGATCCTTCAAAGGATCCGGACCGATTTCTTCAAAGAAATCGACCCGCAATCTGGTCAGATTGCGGGAGGCCTCTATTCCGCTGCCTTGACTGTTTCAGCCTCGATCTCACCAGCGCGTTTCTCCACCAGTTCGACAATATGGTCGATCATCTGGTCATTGTTCATCTTATGGCTTTGCTTGCCGGCCATATAGACCATGCCATTGCCGGCCCCGCCTCCGGTAAAGCCGATATCGGTCATCAGTGCCTCTCCCGGCCCGTTCACCACGCAGCCGATGATCGACAGGCTCATCGGCGTCTTGATATGTTCCAGCCGCCGCTCCAGCTTTTCGACCGTTTTGATCACGTCAAAGCCCTGGCGCGCACAGGAGGGGCAGGAGATGATCTGTACGCCGCGCGTCCGCAGCCCCAGCGATTTCAGGATCTCATAGCCGACCTTGACCTCTTCGACCGGATCGGCCGAGAGAGAGACGCGGATCGTATCGCCGATCCCGAACCACAAAAGGCTCCCCAGCCCCACCGCCGATTTCACCGTGCCGGCCGTCAGCCCTCCGGCCTCGGTAATCCCCAGATGGATCGGCGCATCCGTCGCCGCGGCCAGCTGCTGATAGGCCGCCGCCGCCAGGAACACGTCCGAGGCCTTCACCGAGATCTTGAACTCGTGGAAATCATGGTCCTGCAGGATGCGGATATGGTCGAGCCCGCTTTCCACCATCGCATCCGGGCAGGGTTCGCCATATTTCTCCAGCAGGTGCTTTTCCAGCGAACCCGCATTCACCCCGATCCGAATCGAGCAGCCGTGATCCTTCGCGGCCTTCACCACCTCGGCCACGCGTTTTGCGTCACCGATATTGCCCGGGTTGATGCGCAGACAGGCGGCGCCGGCCTCGGCTGCCTCGATGGCGCGTTTGTAGTGGAAATGGATATCCGCCACGATCGGCACCGGGCTTTCGCGGCAGATTTCACGCAGTGCCACCGTCGAGTCCACATCCGGGGTCGAGACGCGCACAATATCCGCGCCGGCATCTGCCGCCCTTATCACCTGGTCAAGCGTCGCCCGCACATCCGAAGTGATCGTATTGGTCATCGTCTGCACCGAGATCGGTGCATCGCCCCCGACCGGCACGTTGCCGACCATGATCTTCCGGCTCTGGCGGCGTTCGATATTCCGCCAGGGGCGGATCGGGTTGAGACTCATTCCCGCATACTCCGGTTCTGTCCCAGCCTGTGTAATCCTGCCCGTGCCATACAGCAACCGGCCCGGAACCCGGGCCGGATAACATTAAAGCCAGTGCGGCATTTACCGGGTGGGCGTCTTACTGGGCCGGCGTCGTGGTGGCACAGCTGGCGGCGAGGTTCGGCACCCCTCCGCTGGCATCCGCCGTCATAATCCGCGCCAGATCGCGGTCTTTCGCCAGATCGGCCTCGGCATATTTGGCAGTCACCGCCTCGGGCGAGAGCGCGATATTCGAGGCCACATTGGCGCCCGGCGCGGCCGGACCATAGGTCTTGCCACCCACAACGAAATAGACGCCGCCGGAATTGCCGGTGCGCAGGCTTGCCACATCTTCCAGCGCCGGCAGCTGATAGCTTTCGCAGGTGTTCAGGATCTTTTCAAACAGCACCGTGCCATCGGCCGAGCTGACCCGCATCCAGGCCGGACGCACCGCAAGGATCTGAACACCCGGAGGCGCATCAGCGGTGACCTGGATCACGCCACCCTGCGCCGCCTCACCCGGAGCGGCGGCAATGACGCCGCTGACCGTGCCATTGACAGAACCGGAAGCAGCCCCGCCAGCCCGCGGATCAATCGAGCCGATCGGGCCATTGCGCGATTCAAACACCGGCACATCCAGCGCCTGCGGACGGTAAAGCCGGTCCATCAGATCGGGCTCTGCCCCGGCCTGGGCGGTCTGCGTCACCGGGGTCCGGCTCGCCTCGTCGATCATGGCCGATTGCTGGGACACATCCTGTTGCAGCGGGTCGATAGACACCACCACCGAGGGCGCCTCATCCACCGGAGCCAGCTGCACGCGCTGCACTTCCTGCAGGATCGACCAGCCGCCATACCCAATGGCCCCGATCAGCGCGACCAGAACTGCCAGCGAGCCGACAGCGCCGGGCTCAACCTTCGAGAGCCAGCTTTCGCCGCGCGGCACGAAGGTCAGGTTCGGATTGGCCAGCGGCTCAGAGAAATCGCTGCGCGGTCGCGCCTGGGCGGCGCGCGGCGTTCCCGCCTGGGCCGACATGCCATGGGCCGGAGTAAAATTCGCCTCTTTGCAAAAGCGCGCGAAAGCGAGATCCGAATCCATCCCGAGGTAACGGGAATAGGAGCGCACATAACCCGCCACAAAGCCGGGCGATTCAAAGGCGGAAATATCGGCATTCTCGATCGCAGCGATATAGGTCGCCTTGATCTTCAGCTCGCGCTGCACATCAAGAAGGGATTTGCCCAGCGTCGCGCGTTCACCGCGCATGATATCGCCAAGCCGCAAATCGAAATCGTCAAAGCCCTTCGGCTTTTCCTCATCCGCTGCCTGAGGTTTTGACCTCCAGCTGATCATGCGATGCCTGTCCCCCAGCCTGCGCCTGCCGCCCGAAGCGCCACGCCCTGTCCGGCGCCGGCATTTCCGGGCTGATTAACCGGGTGAGTCTTCACGTTCGCGCGACTCACCTCGCTTCGTATTGCTAAAACGCTAACACAGGGCAAGATCTTTTGCACATGCGAGAGTGATCAGGCTGACGCTTCGGCGCGATTCAGCGCACAATGCCCCCAGAGCTGATCCATGGCTTTCACCAGATGCTCGATTTCCGCCGCGCCATGCACCGGCGAAGGCGTGAAGCGCAGCCGTTCGGTGCCGCGCGGCACGGTGGGGAAATTGATCGGCTGCACATAGATGCCGAACTGGTCCAGCAGCATATCCGAGAGCATCTTGCAATGGATGGGGTTGCCCACATGAACCGGCACAATATGTGTGTCGTGATCAATGATCGGCAGACCCAGAGCGCGCAGACGCAGTTTGAGAATCCGGGCCTGGTCCTGATGCTTTTTACGAAGCGCCCGCCCGCCCTCTCCCTTGAGGAAACGGATCGCCGCAGCGGCGCCCGCCGCAACCACCGGAGGAATCGAGGTGGTGAAAATAAAGCCCGGCGCATAGGAGCGAACGGCGTCAACCATCTTCGCAGATGCAGCAATATAGCCGCCAAAAACCCCGAAAGCCTTGCCCAGAGTGGCGTTCACGATGTCGATCCGGTGCATCTGGCGATCCCGCTCTGCCAGCCCCGCGCCGCGCGCGCCATACATGCCGACGGCATGGACTTCATCGAGATAGGTCAGCGCGCCGAACGCGTCGGCGAGGTCGCAGATCGCCGCAATCGGCGCCACATCGGCATCCATCGAATAGATCGATTCAAAGGCGATCAGCTTCGGCGCCGCCGGATCATCCGCCGCCAGCAATTCACGCAGATGCGCCAGGTCATTATGGCGGAAAATCCGCTTCTCACCTCCGCCCCGGCGGATCCCCTCGATCATCGAGGCATGGTTCAGCGCATCGGAATAGATGATCAGCCCGGGGAAGATCGCCCGCAAAGTCGAAAGCGTCGCATCATTGGCGGTATAGGCCGAGGAGAAAACCAGCGCCGCCTCTTTGCCATGCAGATCAGCAATCTCGGCTTCAAGCCGTTTGTGATAGACCGTGGTGCCCGAGATATTGCGGGTGCCGCCGGAACCGGCGCCGGTGGCCTCCAGCGCCTCATGCATCGCGGCCAGCACTTCGGGGTGCTGCCCCATGCCCAGATAATCATTGCCGCACCAGACGGTGATCTCTTGCTCGGACCCATCGGGGCGGGTGCGGATCGCATGCGGGAACTGCCCCTTGCGGCGCTCGATGTCGATGAAGGTGCGATACCGCCCCTCTTCATGCAGTTTGCCCAAAGCGGCATCCAGCGCGGCATCGTAATTCATGGGTCCGTCCTCACGTCCTTGGCACGCGCCATTCTGTGACAGAATGGGCCGCCCGGCTTTGATATGCGTCATGTCACCTGCGAATGTAACCCGACGAATTGTCGCTGCCTTGTATAATCATTCTAAATGCAGCTTTAACGGTACGCGAGGCGGAATGCTACCTCTCCAAAGGGACCAGAGGCGACACCTTTGGCCAGGACACAAAGCCGCTATCTCTGCGGCTGCTCTGGACAGTCGGCCCCGCGCCTGGCAGGTTTCGCGCAGCCAATGACCGGAGGGACCCGTGATGAGTGCAACCGCCAGCAAGAACCGCCTGGATGAGATCCTTGCCGGGATAGACCAGGCCCTGCCGGACGCGATCGAGCGGCTGAAAGAACTGCTGCGCATCCCCTCGATCTCGACCGATCCGGCCTGGAAGGCCGATTGCGCCCGTGCCGCCGACTGGCTGGTCGCGGATCTTCAGGCGCTTGGGTTTGAGGCCAGCGCCCGCCCCACCCCCGGCCATCCGATGGTCGTCGCCCATGCCGGCGAGGGCCCGCGCCATATCCTGTTCTACGGCCATTACGATGTGCAGCCGGTTGATCCGCTTTCGCTCTGGCACCGTGATCCCTTTGATCCGGTTGTGGAATCGACCGCCAAAGGCGATGTGATCCGGGGCCGTGGATCGTCAGATGACAAGGGCCAGCTGATGACCTTTATCGAGGCCTGCCGCGCCTGGAAGGCGGTAAACGGTGCACTGCCCTGCCGCATCACCATCTTCCTTGAGGGAGAAGAGGAATCCGGCTCGCCCTCGCTGATCCCCTTCATGGAGGCGAATGCGGCTGAGCTGACCTCGGACATCGCGCTGATCTGCGACACCTCGATGGTCTCGCCCGGGGTGCCGTCGATTGCGGGCCAGCTGCGCGGCATGCTCAAGGATGAATTCACCCTGCACGGGCCGCGGATCGACCTCCATTCCGGCCATTACGGCGGGCCTGGCCTCAACCCCTTGCGCGAAATCGCGAAAATCATCGCAAGCTTCCATGACGATCAGGGCCGCGTCGCGGTCGAAGGCTTCTATGAGGGGGTGCATGAGGTCTCGAATGCACTGAAGGCGCAATGGGAAGATTGCGGCTTTGACGAAAAGGATTACCTCGAATCGGTCGGCTATACCGTGCCGCATGGCGAGGTGGGCTATTCGACACTGGAGCAGCAATGGGCGCGCCCGACGCTGGAGATCAACGGTCTCTGGGGCGGCTATCAGGGTGCAGGGTCGAAAACCGTGATTCCGGCCGAGGCGCATTGCAAGATCACCTGCCGGCTGGTCGGCGATATGGACCCCGACGACCTGCGCCGGAAGGTCCGCGCCCATGTCGAGGCCCGGCTGCCGACGGATGCAAGCGTGACCTGGGACAACACTCCCGAAGGCTCGCCGGCGGCGGTGATGAATACCGACCGTCCGGAATTCGAGGCCGCCCGCCAGGCCCTGTCGGATGAATGGAACCGCGAGGCGGTGATTGTCGGCATGGGCGGCTCGATCCCGATTGCGGGTTTCTTCAAAACGGTGCTGGGGATGGATGCGATGCTGATCGGTTTTGCCAATGACGATGACGCGATCCATTCTCCGAATGAGAAATACGATGTGAAAAGCTTCCATAAAGGCATCCGCTCCTGGGCGCGGGTGCTGGACCGCATCGCATGAGCGCGGCGCTGGAAATACGGGACCTGGCGGCCGGGGACCATGCCGCCTGGCGCGGCATCTGGGATGAATATCTGGCTTTCTACCAGGTAACCCTGCCGGATGAGGTGACCGAAAATACCTGGGCGCGCCTTCTCGACCCGGTCTCGCCCCTTTGGGGGCGGGTCGCGCTGCAAGAGGGCCGGCTGCTGGGCTTTGCGCTCCACATGACCCATGGTTCGACCTGGGTGATCGGCGAGGATTGCTACCTGGAAGACCTCTGCGTGACCCGGACCGCGCGCGGCGCGGGGATCGGGCGGGCCCTGATCGAAGACCTGATCGCGCTTGGCAGGAAAAAGGGCTGGAACCGGCTTTACTGGCACACGAATGAGACGAACAGCCGCGCGCGGGCGCTGTATGATTCCTTTGTGAAAAGCGACGGGCATATCCGCTACCGGATGCGCCTGTGAAGGCGGGCGGATGCCTCCGGCGGGAGTATTTTCATCAAGAGGAAATGATCATATCCTGCTGATAACAAATTAATTCCTGCCTTTCTGGTACAACCCTTGATCCAGGGTGACGGCAAGCGATGCAAAGCTGGCGGGCGCGTAGGCTGTGATCAGAGCAACCTGCGCACCAACAGGGGTGGATGGCTTTGTCAGCATGCCCGCGCCCCTGATCATCCGGTGCGGCGAGCCGCCAGTCCCGCGGGGTTACCGGGGTTGATCCGGGGCAGAACAGCGCGCATAGCCCCTACTGACCGACGATTTGCTACCCTGCCCGGCCTGACCTGTGTTGGGGCAGCCTCGGGCGGCCGACAACCGGGAGCCAGGCCTGATTGCGGCTAGGTTGGCGAGGATGAAATCAAACCCTCCTCCCGGAGTGCATCGCGCTCCGGCCTGCCCTCATGGCCCAGGCTATGGTGCCATGAGGGCAGGCGGGCGGGGTCGTCACGGGCCAGCGCGGAGGTGGTCGGGGTTGCTTTCCTGAGCATCCTTCGGACTGTCGTCGTCGGCCCGGTCCTGATGCGCGCGGGTGAAACTTTCCGACCGCAGGAAGAAGCCGACGATACAGCAGCACGACCCGGGACCGGCGGCCGCGCCTGCCTCCGGTCGAGGTGAGTTCGCCGATGGACTATGCGCAGACCTGACAGAGCCGGTCGAAATCCTGGTGGGTGCTGTCGGGGAATGGTCATTGGGGAATGGCTGCGATCAGGCAAACGGGTTGTGAGTTTGCAAACGCCCGCGAATGGCGTCAGTAAATATGGGCCGAAAGAAAGCAGGATTCCGTGCCGCAAAGACTGATTCTGATCGACCTCGCCCGCAGCCTTGCACTTATGTGCATGGTCGTGTTCCATTTCACTCTGGATCTGGGCATGTTCGGCCTGATCCCGCCCGCAACGGCTTTCACCGGGTTTTTCTGGTATTTCGCGCGGCTGACTGCCGGCAGTTTCCTCTTTCTTGCCGGCATGGGCCTTTGGATGTCGTATTCCACTGCGATCCGCTGGCCTGCCTTTTTCCGACGGCTGGCAAAGATTGTCGCGGCGGCGGCACTGGTTTCGGTGGTGACCTGGTTTGCGATGCCGGAATTCTGGATCTTTTACGGGATCCTGCATTCCATCGCGGTGTCCTCGCTGCTGGGCCTTTTGTTCCTGCGTATGCTGGCGCCGGTTCTGCTTGCTGTTGCGGCCCTGGTCTTCGCCCTGCCCTGGTTTTGGTCGGATCCGGCCTTTGGCGGGCTTCTGACCTGGATCGGGCTATCCGGCCAGGTGCCGCTTACGGCAGATTTCGAGCCCGTTTTTCCCTGGTTCGCGCCGTTTCTGGCCGGCATGGCGGTGGCGCGGATCTTTGCGAGATTCGACATCTGGCGCCGGATCTCGCCGCCGCCCTCGCGCCTGCTGAACGCCCTGGCCTGGCCCGGTCGCCATTCGCTGGCGATCTACCTGATCCATCAGCCCTTGCTGATCGGGATGCTGGCCTTGCTGGTCTGGCTGACCGCGTCGTCAGCTGCCGCGCCCTGACGGGGGACGTCCTGCCCCGGGACACCCTGACCGGAGGCCCCCTGCCGCGCGAGGCGCCAACGCAGCCTTTCGGTCTCGGGCACGCTTTCATGCAGCCTTTCGCTCGGGTCCCGTCCGATCCGCCGCCGCCGGCGATAGAGGAAGGCGGCGCCAAAGCCGGCCCATGTGCCGATCATCGGTGCCGCCGGGTCGCAGGGGAAGCGTTTGCGCCAGCCTGAGGGCAGATCAAGACCGGCCTGTGCCGCGCGGTCCAGCATCCAGACAAGCGGGATATTCGACAAAGGCAGCGCCGCGTCGAAACGGCCCAGATGGCCGCCGATATCGGCGTGGGCGCCCCGGAACCAGACCTGTTCGACATGGGCGCCGCCGCCCTGCCCCGGCCCCTCGCCACCCGGATGGCTCTGCCACAGCACCGGCTCGTAAACCACCCGCGTCTCATCCAGCGCCAGCGCCTGCAGCGCGAAATCGAGATCCTGCACCGGATGCGGATCGTGGAAGGCATAGCGCCCCTCGGTCAGCATCCACAGAAGCGGAAAGCGCAGGCCAAGCGCCTTGACCGTATCCCAGACGCCGATCATCCGGATCGGGGTCCGCGCATGGCAGCTGGCCTCGCGGAAGGCCCGGACGCCCTCATCATTGCCGCGCCGCTGATACCAGCGCCAGGCCAGATGCAGATTGCGCTCGGTTGCCGCATCCTGGCGCAGGAGGCCGACTTTCGCGATCACCCCGGCAAGGCTGCGCGCCGCGAAAGCGCCACGCGAATAGCCAAAGAGGAAGATGCGGTCGCCCTCGCGGTAATGGCTGGCAAGATGGCCATAGGCGCGCAGGATCTGCTCTTCGAGCCCCCGCCCCTCGATCACATCCATGATGCGCCGCCAGCCGCGCCAGGGGATCCCCTCGTCGTAATAAAGCGAGCGCCCGACCTGGGCCTTGCCGGTCGACAGCAGCAGAAAGACCCGGCCGGCATTGGTGCGCTCATCTTCCCGCAGCGAGGCCATGGTGCCGTCAAGGATCACCACATGATCCACCCGCCCCCGCGCAATACCCGGCGGCGCGGGGCTGGCAGGCTCTGCCACCGCGCGCGGGCGCGGCCGGAAGAAACGCGAAAAGAGCGAGCGCAGGCCGATGATGCGGGTCCTTTCCAGGTGGACCGCTGCCGGCCCCTTCCCACAAAAGACTAGCCCCGCCGCCGGGTTTGTCCAGCGGCGGGGCAAAGGGAAGTCGTGGAAATCACGTCAGATTGTCAGCGAAAGGACCGTCGCCATCTGCAACTCGCCAAAACCGTTGAAACGGCTGTTGGTGACCACCGAATAGGACCCCATGCCATGCAGCACGACAAAGTCGCCTTCCTGGGCGTCGGTCGGGAAGGTCAGTTCGCCCGGCAGGCGGTCAACCGAATCGCAGGTCGGGCCAAAGGTGATGCGCGGCTGGGCGTCACCCTTACGCAGCACACCCTCCGGCGACAGCACCTGAAGACGGTCGATCATGCCGATCTGCGGCATTTCATTCAGCGAGCCATAGACGCCATCATTGAGGAAGACATGGCTGTCGTCGCGGATCGCCTTGATGCGGGCAACAAGCGTGAAGGCATCGCCGCAAAGCGCGCGGCCCGGCTCGCAGACCAGCGCGGGGCGGGCATCGCCGAAAGCCTCATCGGCGGTACGGCCGATCGCTTCGAAAATCGCATCATAATCCGGTGTCACCGCCGAAAGGCGATGGTTCGGGAAACCGCCCCCGACATTGAGACGCGCGATCTCCACCCCGGCCTCGGCCGAGATTTCGGCGGCCTTGCGGATATAGGTCGCCCAGGCCTCCGGATCGGTGCATTGGGTGCCCGGATGGAAGGTCAGCGAGGGGATATAGCCCGCCCCGGCGACGGTTTTCAGCAGTTCCACCGCGAGCTCCGCGGTCGCGCCGAATTTGGCGCCAAAATTATAGGCGGCACCGCCCACCGGCAGCTTGAACCGGACCGAAATCTCACAGGATTCCGCCGGCACCATTTCGATCAGCTTGGCCAGCTCGGACCGCGAATCCACGCTGTAGCTTTTGACGTTTTTCGCAACCGCATGCGCGATCTCGGCCCGTGAGCGCACCGGGTTGTGGTAATGGATCGCGGCATCGGGAACGAGGTCACGGATCAGGTCGATCTCGAAGGGCGAGGCGCAGTCGAAACCCCGGATCCCGGCCGCCGCCAGATTCTCGATCATCTCTTCGCCGGGATTGGATTTCACCGCATAGGTCACAAGGCCGGGAAAGCCCTGCAAAAAGCGGCGAGCTGCGGCCTGGGCAATGGCCGGAGCAAAGAAAAGCACCGGATTTTCAGGCTGATGCAGCCGGATGAATTCGGTCGGATTGTTGAAGATCGTCCGTGAAAGTCCCATCGGCGTTTCCCTTTCTGCCAACAAGACGCTTCGCCCTCCCCAGGCATTCGGGTCGGGCACCTGCGTGGTTTGAAGAAACCAGGCCAGGTGCGTATGAGCCGCCCTTTTCCTGCAAGAAGGATGCTGCATATGTGTGACAACTTCACCGAACAAAACTATAGAAATGACTGAATTCATCGTTATTATGACGATACAGGGAGACAAATTGCATGGATGAACTCGACAGAAGCCTGATCGGCCTTCTCAGCGCCGATGCGCGCATCTCGGTGGCGACACTGGCGCGGCGGCTGAAGGTGGCGCGCTCAACCATCCAGGCGAGGCTTGAGCGGCTGGAAAACACGGGCATTATCGCGGGTTACACGCTGAAACTGGGCGAGGCGGCGCGCGAGGGGCGGCTGCGGGCCTCGGTGCTGGTCACCATCGAGCCGCGCGGCCAGGCGGCGATTCTGACCCGGCTGAAATCCATCCATGAGGTCGAAAAGGTCTATACGACCTCGGGGCGGTTCGATCTTTTGCTGCAGATCGCCTGCCCCAATACGCAGATCCTCGATCAGGTGCTGGACCAGATCGGCGCCATGACCGGGGTGAAAAGCTCGGAAAGCCTGATCCACCTCTCGACCCGGATCGACCGCGCGGTGTAAGGCCAGGATCAGAACAACGAGGCCCACCATGCTGTCATACCAACACGCCTTCCATGCCGGGAACCTGGCCGATGTGCAGAAACACGCGCTGCTGGCCTGGACGCTCGATTACATGGTGCAAAAGGAGAAGCCCGTCTCCTATATCGAGACCCATGCCGGGCGCGGCCTTTACCGGCTGTCGGGCCCCGAGGCGCTGAAGACCGGCGAGGCGGCGCAGGGGATCGGGCGGCTCACAGATGCTTTCCCGGATGCGTTCCCGGCGGATCACCCCTACCCCGGGCGGCTGGAGGAAACCCGCGCCATGTTCGGGGCGGATGCCTATCCCGGCTCGCCCCTGATCGCGGCACTGGGGCTGCGCGAGACCGACAGGCTGCATCTGGCCGAGCTGCATCCGCAGGAGAACACCGCGCTGGTCGGGGTGCTGGGCTCCTGGGGCGCGCATATCCGCAAAGAGGACGGGTTCGACTTCGCGCTGTCGCTGACGCCGCCGGTGCCGAGGCGCGGGCTGATGCTGGTCGATCCGCCCTATGAGGTGAAATCCGACTACGACCATATCCCGAAATTCTTCACCCAGGTGGCGCGGAAATGGAATGTAGGGGTGCTGATGCTCTGGTATCCGATCCTGCGCGATGCGCCGCATGTGCCGATGCTGCGCGCGCTGGAGGCGAACTTCCCCGAGGCGCTGCGCCATGAGCTGCGTTTTCCGCCGGCGCGCGAGGGGCACCGGATGATCGGCACCGGCATATTCATCGTGAACCCGCCTTTTGGGATCAAGGCGGAATGCGCGCGGCTTGACCGGATCTTCGCCGCTCTGGGCTGATCGGGCAGAGGGGGCCAGCCCCCTCGCGGCTGCGCCGCTCACCCCCGGGATATTTCCGGACAGATGAAAAGCCTGGCTGATTTCATCTGTCTCTTAAATATCCCCGCCGGAGGCTCCCGCAGACTGACAAGGGCGTGAGGTGGCGGCGCTGGCGCGGGGCCGGTCTTCGCGCTAAACTCGGGTCCATGATTCAGAACCTGTTGCGCCAGCTGCTGGCCCCCGCCCCCGAACCTTTAAAGGATACCGATGCCCGGCTGGCGCTGGCTGCGCTGCTGGTGCGGCTGGCGCGGACGGACGGGCTTTATGCCATTGAGGAGGTCGAGCGGATCGACCGCATCCTGATGACCCGCCACCAGCTCGACGCTTTCGCGGCGGCGGCGCTGCGGGCCGAGGCGGAGGCGCTGGAGGCGGAGGCCCCCGATACCGTGCGCTTCACCCGTGCGCTCAAGGCTGTCACCTCGCCCGAGGATCGCGGCGGGCTGATGCAGGCGCTCTGGTCAGTGGCTTTGTCGGATGGCAGCCGCGATCCCGAAGAGGACCGGCTGTTGCGCATGGTCTCAAGCCTTCTTGGCCTTACCGATGTCGAAAGCGCCCAGGCCCGGCAGCGGGCGGAGCGCAGCCTGTGATTGCAGCGCTCGGCATGTATGACACGGCCAGGACTGCGGAAGCGAATGACCTGCTCTGGGCACTGATCCGTGAAGGGCTGCGCGCGCACGGGATCGTGGCGCCCGATGGGCTGACCCGGGGCGAAGGGGCCTATATGGCGGGCTGGCTCTCGCCTGATCTCGTGCTGGCGCAATGCTGCGGCTATCCGTTTCGCGCGCATCTGATGGGGCGCGTCACGCTGATCGGCGCCGGGGATCACCGCCTGCCGCACACACCTGCGGGGCAGTATCATTCCGTACTGGTCGCCCGTTCGGATGATCCGCGCCAGAGTTTCATCAATTTCGACGGCGCGGATTTTGCCTGGAATGACGATCTCTCGCAATCGGGCTGGGCCGCGCCGGCGCATCATGCCGCGAAGGCGGGGATCCGGCTGAACCCGCAGCATCGCAGCGGCAGCCATCGCGCCTCGGCCAGGGCAGTCAGCGTCGGCAAGGCCGATCTTGCCGCGATCGACGCCGTCACCTGGGCGATCATGGCTGAGGACGGGAGCGGCGATTCCGCCGGGCTGAAGGAAATCACCCGCACCATGCCGACCCCCGCGCTGCCTTTCATCGCCGGCCGGGACCTCGATCAGGCTGCGGTCTTTGCTGCGCTGGAGGCGGCAATAGACGCGCTTTCCCCGGCGGATCAGGCGGTTCTGCATCTTTATGGCCTTGTCCCGGCCTCCGGGGCGGATTACCGCGCAGTGCCCGATCCGGGCCCGCCCGGCCCCTCTGCCCGACCCTCGGCCCGGCCTTCTGACTGACTCCACGGCCCGACCTTACAGATTGCCGCAAGGGAAACGGCGTATTGCCGGGCGACGCCCCTTCCGCGCTGCAAAACCACGTTGCAAACCGCGCAGATCTGCGCCCTACTGACCGATAACGCAGCGGTAACCTGACAGAAGGACGGGCCCGGTGCGAAAAGAACGGGCGAAAAGAACAACAGGGGAAGATATCAGGCTTATGGCAGAGGTGCCCGTAATCGAGATCCGGGGGCTGCATAAGTCCTATGGCCCGCTCGAAGTGCTTAAAGGCGTCGATCTTACCGCGCCGCGCGGTCATGTGATCTCGCTGATCGGCTCATCCGGTTCGGGGAAATCCACCCTTTTGCGCTGCTGCAATCTGCTGGAGGACAGCCAGCAGGGCGATGTGCTCTTTGAGGGCGAAGCGGTGCGCTGGAAGGGTCAGGGCATGGCGCGCCACCCGGCTGATCGCGCCCAGGTCACCCGCATCCGCACCAATCTTTCCATGGTTTTCCAGCAGTTCAACCTCTGGGCCCATATGACGATTTTGCAAAATGTCATGGAGGCCCCGGTCACCGTGATGAAACGCAACCCGGCCGAGGTCGAGAAAAAGGCGCGGGAATATCTGGCCAAGGTGGGGATCGCCGACAAGGCCGATGCCTGGCCGGCGCAGCTTTCGGGCGGCCAGCAGCAGCGCGCCGCCATTGCCCGCGCGCTGTGCATGGAGCCGCGCGCGCTGTTGTTCGATGAGCCGACCTCAGCGCTGGATCCCGAACTGGAGCAGGAGGTCGTCAAGGTGATCAAGGCGCTGGCCGATGAGGGCCGCACCATGATCCTTGTCACCCATGACATGAAACTGGCCTCGGATTGCTCGGATCATGTGATCTTCCTCCACCAGGGGCGGATCGAAGAGGAAGGCCCGCCGACGAAGCTGTTCGTGCAGCCGAAATCCGAACGTCTGCGCGGCTTTCTGTCGGCCACCATGGTCTGAGGCCCCGATGTCCTGCATCGCCACCATTTCGGGCATCTTCGCGACGGTCTGGCTTGCCTCGGGCAGCGATGACCGGACCTTGCTGATCGGAACCGAGGACACGTTCCCCCCCTATATCCTGCGCGATGGGGCGGGAACGCTGTCGGGCTTTGACTACGATGTGATGAGCGAGATCTGCACCCGCACCCGCCATGACTGCCAGTGGGAGATCGCCCCCTTTGGCGAGCTGATCCCCGGCGTGGCCGAGGGGCGGTTCGATGTGGTGCTGGGCGGCATGGCAATCACGCCGGAGCGCCGCGCGGTGGTGGATATGTCGATGCCCTATACCTTTGGCAATTCGCTGGAATGGTTCGTGGGCTTTGCCGATGCGCCACCCCCCGAAAATGCGCGGATCGCAGTGGAATCGGGCACCATGCACGAGACCTGGCTGCGCCAGCAAAAGCTGGATTTCCAGTCCTACGGCTCGGAGCCGCTGGTACTGGGCGCGGTTGCGCGCGGCGAGGCCGATCTGGCGCTTGGCCCCTTTTCCAGCCGCGAGGATCTGGACGCGATGATCGCCGGCCAGGGCCTCACCTATGTCTACAGCCAGGAAATCCCCGATGAGGGAACCGGCATCGCCGTCTGCAAAGGGAATGCCCTGAAAGCCGAAATCGACAGCGCTATTCAGGCCATGAAGACCGATGGCACGCTGGACAAAATGCACGACCACTGGTTCTGAAACCGGAACCGCCCCATAACCAGAAAAGCAATCTTTCGGGAGATGACAATGAAGAAACTGCTGCTCGCTACCGCCCTCACCGCCCTTGGCGCCGGGATCGCCGCCGCCGATCCGGTGCGGATCGCCTCGGAAGGCGCCTATGAGCCCTATAACTTCATCAATGACAAAGGCGAGCTGGACGGGTTCGAGATCGTGCTGGGCACCGAGCTGTGCAAGCGCGCCGAACTGGAATGCGTCTTCGTCAAGAATGACTGGGATTCGATCATCCCGAACCTGCAATCGGGCAATTACGACGCGATCATGGCCGGCATGTCGATCACGCCCGAACGCCGCGAAAAGATCGCTTTCTCGGAAAACTACACCCAGCCCTCGCCGTCTTCCTATGCGGCCATGGCGGCTGACACGCCGGTCGATACCGGTGTGATCGCGGCACAGACCGGCACCATCCAGGCGGCGCATGTGGCGGCTTCGGGCGCCAAGCTCCTCGAATTCGCAACTCCGGATGAAACCGTCGCTGCGGTGCGCAACGGCCAGGCCGCCGCCGTGATGGCCGACAAGGATTACCTGCTGACCCAGGTGGGCGACGGGCTCGACATCGTTGGCGAGGATGTACTGCTGGGCGAAGGTATCGGCATCGGCCTGCGCCAGTCCGATACCGAGCTGAAAGCGAAATTCGACGCCGCCATCCAGTCGATGAAGGCCGATGGTTCGCTGAACAAGCTGACCGATGAGTGGTTCAACGGCAATTACACCCCGTTCTGATCCCGGCCCCGCCCGCCTGGCCGAGAGGTCGCGCGGGCATCCGGATCTGTCTCCTGCGGGCCGGTCGCCTGACCGCCCGCAGGGGTTCCCCTCCGCCACCGGTCAGCCCCCGTCGGGACCCTGATCGTGACTGCCGAGCCAGGGCCCGCTTATGTTAGAATTCTGCGCCGATCCGAAGACCCTCGAGGGGCTGAGCTGGCTTTCCTGCTATCTCACCACGCCCAAGCATATGGAGTTCTATTTCTCCTTCCTGACGGTGATGGCGCTGTTGCTGGTGGCTGCACCGGCGGCGCTGGCCTTCGGCTTTGGCGGCGCCATGGCGGCGCGCTCGCATATCGCGCCGCTCAGATGGCTGGGCAAGATCTACACTGCCATGGTGCGCGGCGTGCCCGATATCGTCTTCTTCCTGTTTTTCGTCATCGCGCTGGATCAGGGGATCGAATGGCTGACCCATCAGGTCCGCTGCCCCGACTGGTCCGAGCCGATCCGCCAGGGCCTTGAATTCCGCGTCTGTCCGGCGGCGAAAGTACCGCCCAACAACGCCTCGCTTTTCGTGCATCAGGCCTATGCCTTCACCCTGGCCGTTCTGACTTTTGCCATTGTTTTCGGAGCCTTCGCGGCCAATGTTCTGAAAGGCGCCATGGATGCGGTCCCCCGCGCCCAGATCGAGACCGCCGAGGCTTACGGGCTTTCCCCGCGCCAGACCTTCCGCCGCATTCTGGTGCCGCAGATGTGGACCTATGCGCTGCCGGGGCTGTCGAATCTCTGGCTGATCCTGATCAAGGCGACGCCGCTGCTGTTCCTCCTCGGGATCCAGGACATCGTTTACTGGGCGCGCGAGCTGGGCTCTTCGAAATCGGCGCGCTTTGATTATCCGCATGGCGACTGGCGGCTTTATTACTTCCTCGGCCTGCTGGTCTTTTACCTCGCGCTGACGCGGGTTTCCGAGATCGGCCTTGCCCGCCTCACCCGCCGCCTTTCCCATGGCCAGGCAACCCGCGCCGGCGAAACCCTCAGGAAGGATGCGGCATGACCTGCTGGGAAACCGTCCAGGCCTTTTGGCTGCGTTCCGTCGGGATCGGCGAGAATGCCTTGCCGACAACCAATATCACCCTGTGCGATCAGTTCGTGCTGATCGGGTCGGGGATGCTGTGGAACCTTTATTTCGGCATCCTGGCGCTGGCTTTGGGCTTTGTCTTTGCCATCGGCCTCGCGCTGGCCAAGGCCTCGCGCAACAGATGGATCCGCAAGCCGGCCGAGTGGTATATCTTCATCTTCCGCGGCTCGCCGCTCTTTATCCAGTTCTTCCTGATCTATTTCTTCATCACCACCGTGCTGCGCGGTTCGGTCGATGTATTCGGGCTGTTCACCATCCCGACCGCCTGGCTGGCCAATGCCTGGGCGGGGGCGGCTTTCACGCTGTTCCTGAACACCTCGGCCTATAGCGCCGAGATCTTTTTCGGCGCGCTGATGACGGTGCCGAAAGGCGATCTGGAGGCTGCCGACGCCTATGGCATCACCGGGCGCGAGCGGTTCTTCCGCATCGAATGGCCAACCATGATGCGGCTTGGCTGGCCCGCCTATACGAATGAGGCGATCTTTCTGTTCCACGCCACCACGCTGGTGTTCTTTTCCAGCTTCCCCGCCTTTCAGCAGCGCGGCGATGCGCTTTATTACGCCAATTACTTCGCGGACAAGACCTTCAACCCCTTCATCCCCTATCCGATCGTTGCCTTCTATTTCATCGTCCTGACCCTGTGTCTGATCGGAATCTTCGGCCTGGTGAACAAACGGCTTAACCGCCACCTCCCCTCGCATCAGAGGAAAAGAATTCGCTTGCGTCCTCAGTTGATCCGCTAGTATCCTATATTTGATCAAATTATCCGGGCACCCGCCCGGACCCGCTCGATCACAGCGTTTAATCGGGGCCATATGCCCGGCGGGAGAGGCGATCAAACCAAGGGAAGGACCAGGGCATGGTCCGGATCCTTGCGCATCTTGTGGGCCGGCCATCTTTTGGGATGGTATTCAGGCCACCACGAGCCATGGCGCGGGGACGCGTCCGTGCTTGCTGGTTTTAATCAATGATGAAGGACTGGCTCAGAAAACACCCGCAGGTCCGCACGATTCGTGTGGCGGCGGCCGATCTCAATGGGCAGGCGCGCGGCAAGCGCGTCCCGGCACGTTTTGCCGATAACGTGGTGAAAAGCGGCGTTCGTTTCCCCTATTCGGTCCTGAACCTCGACATCTGGGGCGAGGATATCGACGACAGCCCGCTGGTGTTCGAAGAGGGCGACCAGGACGGCACGCTGCGCCCGACCGAGCGTGGCTTTATGCCGATGCCCTGGCTGGAAAGCCCTTCGGCACTGCTGCCGATCTGGATGTATCGCGAAAACGGCAAGCCCTATGAGGGCGATCCCCGCCATGCTTTGCGCGCGGTCGTTGACCGCTACAAGGAACGGGGCCTGACCCCGGTTTGCGCGATGGAGCTGGAATTCTTCCTGATCGACGACAGCGGCAAGACGATGCAGGTGCCGCTGAGCCCCCGTTCCGGCAAGCGCCGCAAGGCGGCCGAGGCGCTGTCGATCCGGGCGCTGGATGCGTTCGACGTGTTCTTCACCGATCTCTATGACGCCTGCGAGGCGATGGATATCCCGGCGGACACCACCACCTCGGAAACCGGGCTTGGCCAGTTCGAGGTCAATCTGATGCATTGCGACGACGCGCTGCGCGCCGCCGATGATGCCTGGTTCTTCAAGATGCTGGTGAAGGGCCTCGCGCGCCGTCACGGCTTTGCCGCAAGCTTCATGGCGAAACCCTATGCCGATTATTCCGGCTCGGGGCTGCATACGCATTTCTCGGTGATCGACCGCAAGGGCGACAATATCTTCGATTCCGGCGGCCCCAAAGGCACCGCCGTGCTGCGCCATGCCGTGGCCGGCTGCCTTGAGGCGATGCACGATTCGACGCTGCTTTTTGCGCCGCATTCGAACAGCTATGACCGCCTGGTGCCCGATGCCCATGCGCCCACTTCGATCTGCTGGGGCTATGAGAACCGCACCGCCGCGATCCGCATTCCCTCGGGCAATCCGGCGGCGCGGCGGATCGAACATCGCGTGGCCGGCGGTGACGTGAACCCCTATCTGATGCTCGCTGCAATCCTCGGCTCGGCGCTTTCCGGGATCGAAGACGGCAAGGAACCGGTCGCACCGATCAGCGGCAATTCCTATGCGCTGGAGCTGCCGCAGATCCCGACCACCTGGCAGGGCGCCATCGACGCGTTCGAATTCTCGCCACATGTCGCGCGCTTCCTGCCGCCCGAACTCATCGCCAATATGGTGATGACCAAGCGTCAGGAGCTGCATTACACCGCCGAGCTTTCGCCCGAGGAACTGGTCGAACTCTATCTCGATACCGTGTGACGCTTACCGGCCCCCCTTGACCAAAGGCGGGGCCGGACCCACCATCTCCCGTGACAGCAATTCTCAGGGTCACCCCCATGATCATCGGCATCCTGCAAACCGGAGCCTCCCCCGACGCCCTGAAACCCACGATGGGCGATTATCCCGACTTTTTTGAGCGCCTGCTCGCGGATCGCGGGCTGGAATTCCGCCGCTTCACCGTGATGGAGATGGAGTTTCCGGCCTCGGTCCATGATTGCGATGGCTGGCTGATCACCGGCTCGCGTTTCGGCGCCTATGAGGATCACCCTTTCATCAAGCCGCTCGAAGCCTTTATCCGCGCGGCCTATGCGGAACATGTGCCGGTCGTCGGCATCTGTTTCGGCCATCAGATCATTGCGCAAGCGATGGGCGGGCGGGTCGAGAAATACAAAGGCGGCTGGTCGGTCGGCCCGACCGATTACCATTTCGGAGATGAGACCATCACGCTGAACGCCTGGCACCAGGATCAGGTGGTCGAGAAACCCGAAATGGCCGAGGTGATCGCCTCGACCGATTTCTGCTCGAATGCCGGGCTTTTGTATGATGACCGCATGTTCACCGTGCAGCCGCATCCGGAATTTAAGAAAGATTTCATCGAAGGGCTGATCAAATATCGCGGCCCCGGTCTGGTGCCACAGGAAACGCTGGATTCTGCGACCGAGAAGATCGACGCGCCCCTTGGCACGAATACGATGGCCGGAAAGATCGCGGATTTCTTTCTCTCTCACCAAACCCGGGCAGCGCAGCGCAGCGCAGCGCGTGACGCGCGGGCGCGCGCCCAAACCAGAGTGTGAACCATGTCCAAATGGACTGAAAAACTGCCCGAAGCAGCCAGGGATTATATCGGCAATCGCCGCGTGGATGAGGTGGAATGCGTGATCGGCGATATTGCCGGTGTGGCGCGCGGAAAGGCGATGCCGGCCGGTAAATTCGCGAAACAAACCAATTACTTCCTGCCGAATTCAATCTTCCTGCAAACGATCACCGGCGAATGGGCCGACAGCCCGTTCGATGCCTTTACCGAGCCGGATATGATCCTGGAACCCGACTGGTCCACCGCGACCGCCGCGCCCTGGACCGCCGATATCACGCTCCAGGTGATCCATGACGCGAAAGACCAGCAGGGCAATCTGGTGCCCTTTTCGCCCAGGAACGTGCTGCGCCGGATCATCGGGCTATACGCCGAACAGGGCTGGAAACCGGTGGTCGCGCCCGAGATGGAATTCTTCCTGACCGCCCGCAACCTCGACCCGAACCAGCCGGTGATCCCGCCGATGGGGCGCTCGGGGCGGCGCGCGGCGGGGAAACAGGCCTATAGCCTTTCCGCCATCGACGAATATGGCAAGGTGATCGACGATATTTACGACTTCGCCGAAGCCCAGGGGCTGGAGATCGACGGCATCCTCCAGGAGGGCGGCGCCGGTCAGATTGAGTTGAACCTCGCCCATGGCGATCCGCTGGAACTCGCCGATCATGTGTTCTTCTTCAAACGCCTGATCCGCGAGGCCGCTCTGCGCCATGACTGTTTCGCAACTTTCATGGCGAAGCCCATCGCGGGCGAGCCCGGCTCGGCCATGCATATCCACACCTCTGTCGTGGATGTGAAAACCGGCAAAAACATCTTCGCAGGCGTCAAAGGGGCCGAGACCGAGGCCTTCAACCATTTCATCGCCGGGATGCAGAACCATATGGGCGCGGCGATTGCGCTGATGGCGCCCTATGTGAACTCTTACCGCCGTTACGTTCCGGATTTCGCGGCGCCGATCAACCTTGAATGGGGCCGCGACAATCGCACCACCGGCCTGCGCGTGCCGATCTCCGGCCCCGCCGCGCGGCGGATCGAAAACCGCCTGCCGGGAATGGATTGCAACCCCTATCTCGGCATCGCGGCGACGCTGGCCTGCGGCTATCTCGGGCTGATGGAGAAGAAAGCGGCACGCCCGGAATTCACCGGCTCGGCCTATATCGACTCGGATGAGATCCCTGTGAACCTTGGCGATGCGCTGGATCTGCTGGATGAGGACGAGGCCCTGAAAGAGGTGATGGGCGTTGATTTCGTCAAATGCTACGATTCGGTGAAACGCAACGAATACAAAGAGTTCCTGCAGGTCATCAGCCCCTGGGAGCGTGAGCATCTGCTCCTGAACGTGTGATGGCGGTCAATCTTCTGCACGCCAATGACCGCTCGGGCGAATATCCCGACAGCTGGTATGCGGCGACCCGCGTGGCGCTGGATGCTTTCCCGCGTGCAAGCGGTGACATCCGGGCAGATGTCTGCGTGGTCGGGGCGGGCTATACCGGCCTCTCGGCTGCGCTGCATCTGGCGCAAATGGGTCTTTCCGTCGTGGTGCTTGAGGCGCATCGCGTCGGCTTTGGCGCCTCGGGCCGCAATGGCGGCCAGGTCGGATCGGGCCAGCGCCAGGACCAGGACTGGCTGGAAAAGACTGCCGGCCGCGAGGCCGCGCGCCGGCTCTGGGACATGGCGCAGGATGCGAAAGCCCTGGTGAAAACGCTCAGCGCGGGGATGGAGGGCGTGGCCTGGCGCCCCGGAATTGCCCATGCCTGCTGGCATGACTCAGAGGTCGAACACGCGAAGCATTACGCCGAGAAACTGGCACGCGACTATGATTACCATGAGATCGAGCCGCTGGACCGCGAGGGCCTCAGCGCTCTGGTAGGGTCAGATGCGTTCAAAGGCGGCGATATCGACCGCGGCGGCGCCCATATCCATGCGCTGAATTTCGTGATCGGACTGGCGAAACTGGCGACCGCCGCCGGGGTGCGGATTTTCGAGCAAAGCGAAGTCACCCGGCTGGTTTACAGCGACAAGCCGGTGGCCGCGACGGCAAAGGCCCGCATCACCTGCGACCATCTGGTGCTGGCGGTGAACGGCTATGTCGGTTCTCTGGAAAAGACCATCGCCGCCCGCGTCATGCCGATCAACAATTTCGTGGTCGCGACCGAACCGCTGGGCGCCCGCGCGAAAGAAGTGCTGGCGGAACCCATCGCGGTGCATGACACCAAATTCGTGGTGAATTACTGGCGGCTGTCGGAAGATGACCGCCTGATCTTCGGCGGCGCGGAAAGCTATGGCTACCGCTTTCCCGATGTCGCGAAGGTGGTCCGCAAACCGCTGCTGGAGATCTACCCTCAGCTCGCCAATACCAGAATCGACTACGCCTGGGGCGGCACATTGGCGATCACCGTCAACCGGATGCCCTGTTTTGCACGCCCCGCAAAGAATGTGCTCTCGGCCTCGGGCTATTCCGGCCATGGCGTGGCGCTGGCGACGCTCGCCGGCAAGCTGATCTCCGAGGCGATTGCCGGTCGGGCCTCAGGTCAAAGCGGCGGTTTCGATCTGATCGCAGACCTGCCCTATCGCCGCTTTCCCGGCGGTCAGGCGCTGCGCTGGCCCTTGCTGGTCACCGCCATGACCTGGTTCTCGCTGCGCGACCGGCTGGGCTGGTAAGCCCCCCGCACTGGCACCTGCACCGGCAAAGCCGCATCGAAAACGGGCGGGAGCATCGCTGCCCCCGCCCGCATTTCCTGAGCCAGTCCTCAGCGGTTCTGGATCTCAGCGGTTCTGGAATTCAGCGGTCCCTGATCATCGCATAGATCTGATCCTTGACCCGCGAGCGCGTGCGGCGCAGGGCATCCTCATGCTCTTCCGACACCGCGTCGATCCGGGTCTCGGCGCGGTGGACCTGGTCATTCACCGTGTCATATTCCTCAAGCAGTTTCGCGAAGCGCGTATTCGAGGTCTTCAGCTCGGTGATGCGGGCCTCCTCGCCCGGGAATTCCTCTTGCAGCGTATGCGGCGTGTTCGACATCGGCAGTCTCCTTCTTCCGTGTTGAGGAGAGATTAATACCTAATCCATCACACCACTTTGACGCGGATCAAATCGGCAGAAATCAGCGCTGGCTGGTCCTCCAGGCGGGATTTATCCAGGGCTCATTGTTCAGCGCCGGCAAGGGCTGGCGACCCAGAATGTGATCGGCAGCCTTTTCGCCGGTCATAATCGAGGGGCCGTTGAGATTGCCATTCGTCACCTGCGGGAAGATCGAACTGTCGGCAAGCCGCAGCCCCTCGACCCCGATCACCCGGCATTCCGGATCGACCACCGCCATCGGATCGTCGCGCCGCCCCATCCGGGCGGTGCCGCAGGGGTGATAGGCGCTTTCCGCATGGTCGCGAATGAAGGCGTCGATCTCTGCATCCGACTGCACGCCTGCGCCCGGCTGGATCTCGGCTTTCACATAATGCGCCATCGGTTCCTGCGCGAAAATTTCGCGCGTCAGCCGCACGCAGGCGCGGAAATCCACCCAATCCTCCGGGTCCGACATATAGTTGAAGCGGATCACCGGCGCGTCCTCGGGACGCCCCGAGCGCAAGCTCACCGAGCCGCGCGATTTCGAGCGCATCGGCCCGGTATGGACCTGGAACCCATGCCCGCCGGCCGCCGCCTTGCCGTCATAGCGCACGGCAATGGGCAGGAAATGGTATTGGATATCGGGGTATTCCACGCCCTCGCGCGAGCGGATGAAGCCGCAGGCCTCGAACTGGTTCGATGTCCCCGGGCCGCGACCAAGAAAGAGCCAGTTCGCCCCGACCCAGGCTTTTCCGAACAGATTCCAGTATTTATACAGCGTGATCGGCTGTGTCGCCTGGAATTGCATATAGATCTCCATATGGTCCTGGAGATTGGCACCGACGCCCGGCCGGTCGGCCACAACCGCGATCCCGTGTTCGCGCAGATGCGCCGCCGGGCCTATACCCGACAGCATCAGCAGTTTCGGCGAGTTGATCGAGGAGGCCGCGAGGATCACCTCCGCCCCTGCCCGGATCACCTGACGCCCGGCCTTTGTGTCGACCTCGACCCCGACCGCGCGACCATTCTCGATCACCACCTTGCGGGCAAAACCGCGCATCACCTGGAGATTGCCGCTGGCCCGGGCCGGTTTCAGATAGGCATTCGCCGCCGACCAGCGCCGGCCCTTCCAGATCGTCGCCTCCATCGGGCCGAAACCCTCTTGCTGGCGACCGTTATAATCCTGGGTCACCGGATAGCCGGCCGCCGCGCCTGCCTCGATAAAGGCGTTGAAGAGCGGGTTGTCGCGCGGGCCACGGGTGATGTGCAAAGGCCCGTCCTGCCCCCGCCATTCCGGCCCCTCGCCGCCATGGGAATGCTCCATCCGCTTGAAATAAGGGAGCACATCGGCATAGGACCAGCCATCCGCCCCCATCGCCGCCCAGGTATCAAAATCCTTCGCATGGCCGCGCACATAGACCATGCCATTGATCGAGGACGAGCCCCCGATCACCTTGCCGCGCGGCGTAGCCAGAACGCGCCCACCCAGATACGGCTCGGGCTCGGACTGAAAGCCCCAGTCATAGATGCCCATATTCATCGGATAGGACAAAGCGCCCGGCATCTGGATGAAGGGCCCGAAATCCGAGCCGCCATGTTCGATCACCGTCACCCGCTTGCCGGCTTCGGTCAGCCGGTAAGCCATGGCGCAACCCGCCGAACCCGCACCGACAATGACGTAATCCGCGACCATCTCACTCTCCCCGGCGGGCAAACACCTCCCGCCCGGCGGAGAATGCTCCGCCAGCCGGGCCGCCGCCCTGTTGCGCATTGTTCCGGGGTCAGGCCCGGCCTCTTAACCGTTCAATAAGGCGCGTCGACCGGGCCGAGGCCCAGATAGACCGACTTCACCTGGCTGTAATGCCCAATGGCCGCATGGCCGTTTTCACGTCCGACACCCGAGAGTTTCGCGCCGCCGAACGGCGCCTCCACCGGGGTCAGGTTATAGGCGTTGATCCAGCAGGTGCCCGCCTCAAGGCTTGCGATCACCCGATGGGCGCGGGCGATGTCGCGGGTGAAAACCCCCGCCGCGAGACCAAATTCGGTGGCATTGGCGCGCCGGATCACCTCGTCTTCGCTGTCGAAATCAAGGACCGCCATCACCGGGCCGAACACCTCTTCGCGCGCCAGTTCCATATCGTCGGTGACATCGGCAAAGACGGTCGGCTCAACGAACCAGCCGTCATTCGATGGCCCCCGCCCGCCGCCGGTGATCAGCCGCGCGCCGCCAGCCTTTGCCCGCGCGATATAGCCGGTGACCTTTTCCAGCTGCGCCCCGGAGACCAGCGGCCCCATCTGTGTCGCCTCATCCATCGGGTCGCCCAGGCGGATCAGCCGGGCGCGTTCGGCGAGGCGCGCGAGAAAGCGCTCTTTCAGCCCCTTTTGCACGAAAACCCGGGTTCCGTTGGAGCAGACCTGGCCCGCAGAATAGAAATTCGCCAGCATCGCCGCGCCAACCGCATCCTCAAGGCTCGCGTCATCAAAGATGATCAGCGGCGATTTGCCACCGAGTTCCATCGTGACATGCCTGAGCCCCTCGGCGGCTTTGGCATAGACCTGTCGCCCGGTGGGAACCGAGCCGGTCAGCGAAACCTTGGCCACGCGGGGATCAGAAATCAGCGCCGCCCCGACCGCGCCCCTGCCCTGCAACACATTGAAAAGACCGGCAGGCAGGCCCGCCTCGATATAGATCTCGGCCAGTTTCAGCGCGCCGAGCGGGGTGACTTCGGACGGTTTGAAGATCATCGCATTGCCCATCGCCAGCGCCGGGGCCGATTTCCAGCAGGCGATCTGACTGGGGTAATTCCAGGCACCGATGCCGACACAGACGCCCAGAGGCTCGCGCAGGGTATAGACCATGTCCTGGCCCAGCGGGATCGTCTCACCCATTACCGTGGGCGCGAGGCCCGCGAAATATTCCAGCGCATCGGCACCCGAGGGCCAGTCGGCCACACGGGTTTCCTGGATCGGTTTGCCGGTATCGAGCGTCTCCAGCAGCGCCAGCTCCTCGCTGCGTTCGCGGATGATGGCGCTCGCGCGCGACAGCACCCGCGCGCGCTCGACGGGGCGCATCCGGCCCCAGGCCTTTTGCGCCAGCGCCGCCGAGGCAAGAGCCTGTTCCACCAGCGCCGGCGTCGCCTCATGGAGGCGCGCGATCACCTCGCCGGTGCCGGGATAGATCACCTGGATCTCTGCCCCGGCGGTATCCTCGACATAAGAGCCGCCGATGAAATGGCTGGCCTTTGGTTGTGCCCTCATGCCTTAACCACCTTTCCCAGTTCCGCATCCAGATAGGACTTCGCCATCTGCGCCGCCCGGGCGCCGTCAGGGGTGCCCGATTTCAGCACCTCGCGCAGGTAAAGCCCGTCGATCATCGCACCGAGTGCCTCGGCCAGTTCCGGTGCCCGATCCCCGGCGATTTCACGCAAGCTCGCCAGAAGATTCGACCTGAGCCGCCCCTGATAAATCGCCAGCAAACGGCGTGCGCCCTCGGATGTCTGCGCCAGAACCCAGAAATTCAGCCAGGCCCCCACCACCTCGCGGCGGAAATTTCCAGGGCTGAAAGAGGCGCGCAGAATGGCCCGGACCCGGGCCTCTGCCCCATCCGCCACCGCCAGCGCGCCGCGCACTTCGGCCCCGTAAAGCGACAGGATATGCCGCATTGCCGCAAGGAAGATTTCTTCTTTAGAACCAAAGTAATGATGCGCCAGCGCCGAGGACATGCCGGCGCGTTTCGCGATCTGGCTGACCGTCACATCCAGCGAGCCATTCCGCCCTATCTCGACAATGGTGGCTTTGATCAGCGCATCCTTTCGGATAGGCTCCATTCCAAGCTTCGGCATCTGCCCATATCCAACAAAACTCTTGCCATATGGGAAAAGCATGAAGTTTATTGACTCGTCAATCAACAATAACTTTCAACTGACACCGTCCAACCGACGGGCCAACAGACCGGGAGCCGACATGAACCTGCGTTCCATCCTTCTCGCCACTGCCGCGACCCTCACGCTTGCCGGTGCCGTTCAGGCGGCGGGCTGCGACAAGATCGTCTTTTCGGATGTCGGCTGGACCGATATCACCGCCACCACCGCCGCCACCACCGAGGTGCTGAAGGCGCTCGGCTATGAGACCGAGGTGAAGATCCTCTCGGTGCCGGTGACCTATGCCGGCCTTGCCGAGGGCGATGTCGATGTTTTCCTTGGCAACTGGATGCCGACCATGGAGGGTGATATCGCGCCCTATCGCGAGGCGGGCACCGTCGATACCGTACGCACGAACCTCACCGGCGCGAAATATACGCTGGCGACCAATGCGGCCGGCGCGGCCGCCGGGATCTCTGATTTCTCGAATATCAAAGACCAGGCCGAGGCGCTGGAGGGCAAGATCTATGGCATCGAGGCCGGCAATGACGGCAACCGCCTGATCCTCGACATGATCGGTGCCGACCAGTTCGGTCTGGGCAAGTTCGAGATCGTCGAAAGCTCGGAGCAAGGCATGCTGGCCCAGGTCGAGCGCAATACCTCCTCCGACAAACCGATCGTCTTCCTCGCCTGGGAGCCGCATCCGATGAACGCCAATTTCAAGCTGACCTATCTTTCGGGCGGCGATGATGTGTTCGGCCCGGATTTCGGCGGCGCCATCGTGAACACCAATACCCGCAAGGGCTATGTGGCCGAATGCGCCAATACCGGCAAGTTCCTGGAAAACCTGGAATTCTCGCTGGCGATGGAAAATGAGATCATGGGCGCGATCCTCAACGACGGCACCGATCCGAATGAGGCCGCGAAAACCTGGCTCAAGGCCAATCCCGACAGCTGGAAGCCCTGGCTGGCCGGAGTGACCACCAAAGACGGCGGCGATGCCGTGGCGGCGGTCGAAGCCGCGCTGCCCTGATCCGGTCGGGGCCGGGTTCCGTCCGGCCCCATCCCCCCCTGCCGGCGGGGTGATCCCTGTTTTGCCGCCTGGCAAAGCGGGCTCAGCCCCTGCCGCTGACCCTTTTCGCCCCGGATGGACAGGTTGCAATGGACGCATTTTTCGCATCGGTTCTGGCTTTTTTCGGCATCGAGAAAATCAGCAAGATCCCGGTCGGAGCAACGGCGAAATCGGTCGTCGACTGGATGAAGACCCATCTCGGCGGTTTTTTCGATGCGATCAGCGACGGGCTTGGCTGGCTGATCAATTCGACACTGAGCCTTATCCAGTATCCGCATCCTCTGGTGGTGGTGGCGATCATCACCGCCCTCGCCTGGTGGCGGCAAAGATCATGGAAGATCTGCCTGCTGGTCTTGCTGGGATTTCTTTTCATTCTCAACCAGGGGTACTGGAAGGAAACCACGCAAACGCTTGTTTTGCTGTTCTATTCCTGCCTGACCTGTATGATCATCGGCGTCCCCATCGGCATCGCCTGCGCGCATCGGCCAAAGCTTTATGCCGCCCTGTCGCCGGTGCTTGACCTGATGCAGACGCTGCCAACCTTTGTCTATCTGATCCCGGCGGTGGTGTTTTTCGGCCTCGGTATGGTGCCGGGCCTCCTCGCCACGGTGATCTTCGTGCTGCCGGCACCGATCCGCCTGACCTATCTTGGCGTCTCCTCGACCCCCACCGCGCTGACCGAGGCCGCCACCGCCTTTGGCGCCACACCACGCCAGAAGCTCCTGAAAGTCGAGCTGCCCTGGGCCCTGCCCCAGATCATGGTGGGCCTCAACCAGACCATCATGCTGTCCTTGTCGATGGTGGTGATCGCGGCGATGGTTGGCGCCAACGGGCTGGGCATCCCCGTCGTGCGGGCGCTTGGGCAAAGCAATACCGCGCTCGGATTTGAATCGGGGCTGATCATCGTGGTGGTGGCCGTCATGCTGGACCGTATGCTGCGGGTGAGAAGCAAATGACCAGAAATGCTGTAGAATTCGACCGCGTCTCCATCGTCTTCGGCGAACATCCCGACCGCGCTTTGCCTTTGATGGATGAGGGCATGACCCGCGCCGAGGTCCAGACCCGCACCGGCCAGGTGCTGGGCGTCCATGACTGCACGCTCAGCGTGGCCGAGGGCGAGATCCTTGTCCTGATGGGCCTTTCCGGCTCTGGCAAGTCGACGCTTCTGCGCGGCGTCAACGCGCTGAACCCGGTGGTGCGGGGCGAGGTGCGCGTCCATGACGGCGACAGGATGGTCTCGGTCACCAAAGCCAGCGCCGAGGGGCTGCGGGCCTTGCGCGCCAGCCGCATCGCCATGGTGTTCCAGCAATTCGGGCTGCTGCCCTGGCGCACGGTCAGGGACAATGTCGGCCTGGGCCTTGAACTCGCTGGCCTCTCCGCCGACGCGCGGCGCGAACGGGTCGACCGCCAGCTGAAACTGGTCAATCTCAGCCAATGGGCCGAGCGCAAGGTCGGAGAGCTTTCCGGCGGCATGCAGCAACGCGTCGGTCTCGCCCGCGCCTTTGTCACCGAAGCCCCGATCCTCCTGATGGACGAGCCTTTCTCGGCGCTCGACCCGCTGATCCGCGCCCATCTCCAGGACGAACTCCTCGATCTCCAGGCACGGCTCAAACGCACGATCATCTTCGTCAGCCACGATCTTGATGAGGCCTTCAAACTCGGCAACCGCATCGCGCTGATGGAGGGCGGGCGCATCGTGCAATGCGGCACCGCGCGGGAAATCATCGCCAATCCGGTTTCGGATTACGTCGCCGATTTCGTGGCGCATATGAACCCGCTTGCTGTGCTGACCGCGCGCGACGTGATGGAGACCGGCACCACACCGCCGCCCCCTGCCGGCCGCGAGATCCATCCCGAAATGCCGGTGCGCGAGGTGATGGAGGCGATAGCCGGCGGCACCGGCACGCTCGCCGTGGTGGAAAACGGCGCACGCCTCGGCACAATCCACGCCAATGCGGTGCTCGGCAAACTCCTCAACCCGCGCGACTGAGCCAAACAACCCCTTCCCGCAGCCCCGCCCCTTCCTCTTGACGAAAATACTCCCGCCGGAGGCATCCGCTCCCTGCCAGAGACACCCCGAGAGAAAAGGGCCCGCCGATCCACCAGCGGGCCCTTCCCGATTTCAATCCGGCAAAACACGCCCGCCGGAGGCTGAAGCGCCCCGAAGGGGCGCCCCCCCCCTCAGCCGAGGGCGTAGCCCGCGCCCCGCACCGTCCTGACCGGATCATCGCCGCCAAACTGCATCAGCGACTTTCTCAGCCGCCCGACATGCACATCGACCGTCCGCGTATCGACATAGATGTCACGCCCCCAGACCCGGTCCAGAAGCTGCTCGCGCGACCAGACCCGGCCCGGCTTCTCCATCAGCGTCGTCAGAAGACGGAACTCGGTCGGCCCCAGCTTCAGCACCTTATCCGAGCGGTAGACCCGATGCGTCTCGGGATCGAGCCGGATATCGCCGAACTCAAGCACCACCCCGGCGGTCGAGGGCCTGACCCGGCGCAGCTGTGCACGGGTGCGGGCCATCAGCTCCAGCACCGAATAGGGCTTGATGACATAATCATCCGCCCCGGTCTCGAGGCCCCGGATCCGGTCCACCTCTTCGGCCCGGGCCGAAAGCATGATGATCGGGGTCGCGCGGGTCTCGGGCCGCATCTTCAGCCGCCGGCACACTTCGATGCCGGAAAGCTTCGGCATCATCCAGTCGAGGATGATGATATCGGGCGCCTCTTCCTCGACAAGGATCAGCGCATCCTCCCCATTATCGGCCGGCACCACCCGGAACCCTTCGGCGTCGAGATTATAGGCGAGGACCTCCCGCTGCGCGGGCTCGTCCTCGACCAGGAGCACGGTCGGTCTGCCGTCCTGTGCCATCATTTACTCCTTCAACCCGCGCGGATCAGATCGATTCGGACACGGCATCATGTTTCGGGCGGTCATCCGAGGGCAGTTCTCCCTCGACCAGATAGATCACCTGCTCGGCAATGCCGGTGGCGTGATCGCCGACGCGTTCGATGTTTTTCGCGATGAAATGCAAATGCATACAGGCGGTGATCGTGCGCGGATCCTCCAGCATATAGGTCAGAAGCTGGCGGAAGAGACCGGAATACATCTGGTCGATTTCCTGATCGCGGGCGCGGATTTCGCGCGCGCGCACCGCATCGCGGGCGATATAGGCATCCAGCGCATCCGACATTTGCTGCACCACCAGCTTCGCCATCCGCCGCACGGTGCCGGTGGCGGTGCCGACCGGCGCCATACCCATCAGCACGAGGCTGCGCTTGGCGAGGTTCTTCGCGTAATCGCCCGAACGCTCCAGCGCGGTTGCAAGCCGCATCACCGTCAGCACGGTGCGCAGATCCGAGGCCGTCGGCGCGCGCTGTGCGATGATGCGGGCGCATTCGGTCTGGATCATCTCTTCCAGCCCGTCGATCGCCTGATCCGCGGCGCGCACTTTGCCCGCCAGCGCCTCGTCACGCAGTTCAAGCGCCTCGGCCGCGTCGAGAAGCGCCTTCTCGACCAGACCGCCCATCTTCATCACCTGGGCCTGAACGCCTTCCAGATCGCGGTCGAAAGAAGAAACGATGTGACTGTCTTGCATGGTCTCTTCTCCCGTCAGCCGATGCGGCCGGTGATATAGGATTCGGTGCGCGGATCTTTCGGGTTGGTGAAAATCTGCGAGGTCTCACCATATTCCACCAGGTTGCCGAGGTGGAAGAAAGCGGTTTTCTGGCTGACGCGGGCGGCCTGCTGCATCGAGTGGGTCACGATCACCACCGAAAAGTTCGAGCGCAGCTCGTCGATCAGCTCCTCCACCTGCGCGGTGGCAATCGGGTCAAGCGCCGAACAGGGTTCATCCATCAACAGCACTTCCGGCGAGGTCGCCACGGCGCGGGCGATGCACAGACGCTGCTGCTGACCACCGGAAAGCCCGGTGCCCGGGGCATGAAGGCGGTCCTTGACCTCATTCCAGAGCGCGGCCTTCCGGAGGCTCGATTCCACGATCCCGTCGAGTTCCGCCTTCGAGCGGGTCAGGCCATGGATGCGCGGGCCATAAGCCACATTGTCATAGATCGATTTCGGGAAGGGGTTCGGCTTCTGGAACACCATGCCGACCTTGGCGCGCAGCTGCACCGGGTCGACCCGCTTGTCATAGATATTCTCGCCATCCAGCAGGATGCTGCCCTGGACCTTACAGATCGGGATCGTGTCATTCATCCGGTTCAGCGTGCGCAGGAAGGTCGATTTCCCGCAGCCCGACGGCCCGATGAAAGCGGTGACCGCCTTGTCGAGGATGTCGACCGAGACATCCTTGATGGCATGGCTCTCGCCATAATAGACCTGCACCGCGCTGGCTTTGATCCGGATGCCGTGGGTGTCGACGGCACGATCAGCAATTCGCATATCGTTCATGTTCATAACTCGCTTTGCCTGTTCGCTGCTTACCAGCGGCGCTCGAACCGACGGCGCAGGATGATGGCCGTGACGTTCATGATGAGAAGGAAGACCAGAAGGACGATGATGGCACCGTTTGAGCGTTCAATAAAGGCCGGGTCCGAGCGCGAGGCCCAGGAATAGACCTGAACCGGCAGCGCGGTCGCCGGATCCGAGAAACCGCCATCCCAGGGCGCGGCCGGATAATTGGCCACGAAAGCCACCATGCCGATCAGCAGCAGGGGCGCAGTTTCCCCCAGAGCCGAGGCGAGGCCCAGAATGGTGCCGGTCAGAATGCCCGGCATCGCCAGCGGCAGCACATGGTGGAACACGGTCTGCATTTTCGAGGCACCGATCCCAAGCGCCGCATCGCGGATCGAGGGCGGCACCGCGCGGATCGCCGAACGGGTCGCGATGATGATGGTCGGCAGCGTTTGCAGCGACAGAACCAGCGCACCGACCAGGGAGGCCGACATCTTCAGCGCCTCGACGCCCATCTGGCCGCCGAGAATATTGATGAAGATCGCAAGGCCGAGGATCCCGTACACAATCGACGGCACGGCGGCGAGGTTCGCGATATTCACCTCGATCAGGTCGGTCCATTTGTTCTTGGGCGCAAACTCTTCCAGGTAGATCGAGGCGGCCACGCCAACCGGCACACACATGATCAGCACAAGGAACATCATATAGGCCGAGCCAAGGATCGCGACGCCCAGACCGGCGGTCTCGGGACGGGTATCCGAGCTGTCGGTATTGGTGATGAAATCCCAGTTCCAGACCGTGGCCAGCATCCCGGCCTCTTTCATCCGGTCCGCGATATCCAGCTGGCCCATCGTCACATTCGAGTCGCGCTCGGCGCTTTCACGGGTGACGCGGCCCTTCATATAACCGTCGATCCGGCCACCCAGCACGATATTCGCCTCGATGGTCTGCCCCACCAGCGAAGGATCGGCGAGCACATCGGCTCTGATCTCCCCCGCCGCCCCTTTCGAGATCATCGCGGTGATTTCCTTTTCCGGAACATCATCCGTTTTGATCCCCTGGGCCGCGAGTGCTGCCAGGAAGGCTTCGTTGAGGACCTTGTTATAGGTCATCGTGGTCTGCTTCGTCAGGTCATCGCGGTTGCGATTGCCGGCGGGGTCGATGATTTCGGCCGAAAGCGTGATCGGGAAAGCCGCCCTGGTCTGGAAGAAGGCCGAGCTGCCATCGCGGAAGATCGTGAAGATCATCAGTGCGAGGATGGCAAGGCTGAAGAGGATCGCCGTCAGGCCAAGCGTCTTGAAGATGCCCTCGACGCGGTTTCTCGATTTCATCCGGGCCGACTGGCCAAGGATCGAGACCCTGGGCTTCCCTGCGGAGGCCGGGCCGTTTGCGGAAATATCGCTCATTCGTATTGCTCCCGGTATTTCCGCACGATCCAGACGGCCATCACGTTCAGAAGAAGCGTGATGACGAAGAGCGTCATGCCCAGTGCGAAAGCCACAAGGGTTTCAGGGCTGTTGAAATCGGTATCCCCGGTCAGCTGACCGACGATCTTCACCGTCATTGTGGTCATGGCTTCAAACGGGTTGAGGCTGAGTTTGGCCGCTGCACCGGCGCCCATCACCACGATCATCGTCTCACCGATGGCGCGCGAGGCGCCCATGAGGATCGCCCCGGCGACACCCGGAAGCGCTGCCGGCAGCACCACCTGGCGAATGGTCTCGGATTTGGTCGAGCCAAGGCCAAAGGCCCCATCGCGCAGCGATTGCGGCACCGCGTTGATGATGTCGTCAGAAAGAGACGAGATGAACGGGATGTTCAGAAGACCGATCACGATGCCGGCCGTCATCACCGAGGCGGCCGAGTTTCCCAGCCCCATCGGTGCGGCGAAGAAGTCACGCAGGAAGGGGCCAACGGTGATCAGCGCGAAAAGGCCGTACACAACCGTCGGGATGCCGGCGATCACCTCGATCATCGGCTTGACCCAGGCCCGGGTGCGCTTCGAGGCATATTCCGCCAGGTAGATCGCGGCGAAAAGGCCCAGCGGCACCGCGACCAGCAGCGCGATGATGGTGATGTAGATGGTGCCCCAGAACAGCGGGATGAAGCCCAGATCCGAGCCACCGCCGAATTTCGGGTTCCAGGTCAGACCGAAGAAGAAATCGCCGATCGGATACTGGCTGAAGAAGTTGAAGCTTTCCGACAGCAGCGACCAGATGATGCCAACCGTGGTCAGGATCGCGATCAGCGAGGCCAGCATCAAAAGCCAGAGCACCACCTTCTCGACGCGGTTTCGCGCCCAGAAGTCCGGCGCGGTGAGTTTCAGCGCCCGGGCCAGCGCCGCGACCGCGATCAGGATGATCACGACAGCCCTGACGACCGAGGCCGAGGCCACCGATTCGCGATATTGCTTCGCTGCCGCCAGCACTTCGGACGAGACCGCCGATCCAAGTGCGACGCCGACCTTGCCAAGCTCTCCGCGCAGGTCGGTGACGGTGGCATCCATCGTCTCGATGGCGGCTTCGGTCATCGCGCCCTGCGCGACCGCCGTATCAAGCCCGGCCGCCACACGACGCACATCGGCCATGGCAAGCGTGCTGGCCGTCGAATCTTCCAGCACCGCCGCCGGCAGCTGGCTCAGCGCGGCGCGTTCGATAAAGAAGGGCTGGATCAGAAGCCAGACGATCAGCGCACAGAACGCCGGTACAAAGGCCATGATCGCGGCATGCCAGCCATAATAGGCAGGCAGGGAATGGAGTTTTTTCGTGTCACCCCCGGCCAGTGCCAGCGCACGCTGGCGACCGAGGATGAAACCGGCGGCTGCAAGCACCGCGAGTATCATCAAAAGAGGCAGGACCGTCATGACCACGTCCGTTCGGGTTTCGGGAAGCCCTCAAGCGGGCAGCTCCCTTCTGCGGTGGTCATGCTTCGGTTTTGTAACCCCAGTGTGACAGTTTCTCAAAAACTTCCCCGCGGCCGGATATCATCATCAGGAATGCCACCAGCCTGTTGCCGGATCGGAAACCGCGAAGGGAGCGCGCGGCCCCTGATCCCGGTCGCGCCTTCCCCCTTATCTGTGCCAACGCGGCACCTGACGCATCGGGTCTGGCGGATCACTGCGGCTCCCGGCGACCTTTGGGCGGCCTTTGGTACGATCCGACCCAGGCGCGGCTCTGGCAGACCGCGACCGGCGTGGTGGCGCAGGTGGCGGCGGCAGGCCAGCAGGTTGCGATTGTGCCGGATCGCTCTCAGGACGGCGCCCTTGGCCCGGAGCTGTCTGCCGCAGAATACACTATCAGCACCGCCAATCAGCCTGTCCATACGGCGGCGGTCGAGGGCCTTTACCGCTTTGACATGGAGATTGTCAGCGGTGACGGGCGGGCGCGCCAGCAGGGGACACAGCCAGCCATTGCCGGGACGCTGACCGAGCCTCCGGCAGCCACCGAGGCAGACCTTTACGCCCGCCCGGGCAGCCTGCTGCGGATCAACACCAATGCGGCGGCGGGCTTCGTCTGCCGCCCGACCCTGCGGCTGATCGCAGGATACCATGCCAGTCAGGAGGTTGCCCTAGCCCGACCTGCTACTGCCCGCTGGCCTCGGGGCGGGCGGCGCAACCTGCTGACCTATAGCGAGCAATACGCCCAGCCGGTCTGGACGAAAAATCTCGATACCACGGTTGCAGATAATCAGGCCATTGCGCCGGATGGCCGCATGACGGCGGCCCGTCTGACGCTCGGCCCTCTGGGCGCAGCGTCATTGCAGCGCGGCGATTTTTTGCAGCCCGGCACTTATACTGTTTCGGCATGGGTGCGATCTGGCCCCGGATTCGGCCCGTCCTCGTTTACGATGGCCACCTACAGCGCGAGTGAGCTGGAACAGCGCAGCCCTGTAATTACGACCACCAGCGATTGGGCGCGCCAGTCCTGGACTGTGACGGTTGGGGCGGTATCCAGCGTCTATCCTGTAATCAACCGGGCCTCGGCGGGTTCGAAAACGTTGCAGCTCTGGGTGGGGGCAGATCGAGGCAGGCCCTGCCATGACGCCCTATCAGCGGGTCACAACCGGCGAAGACGTGACCGAGGCAGGGGTGCCAAATATCTGGCACCTGTCCAATGATGGCGGCGACAGCCTGTCTGTCACGCCGCCCGCCGGCACCTATGGCCGCGCCTGGGTCAGCGCTGCCGGCGTGGTCACGGTCGATACGGTCACCAACCCGACCAACGCCCTGATCCCGTCCGCTGTTGGCGCGACACAGGCCGATGTGATCCTGCGCCAGGGGGCGTTCAGCCCGACCGAAGAGGCCGGGATCCGCGCATATTGGGGAGGTCTCTATGCCTGATCAGATCCGCATCACCATCGCTTGCCCCGCCGCCCTGATCCAGGACGCAAACCAGCTGGCCCGGGTGATTGGCTACAGCGAGGCTGACGATCAGACTTATGGCGCTGCGATCTGGCAGGACGCTGCCGGCAATCGCTACGCGGTCGCATCAGGCCCGGTCTCGCCGGTGTTTCCAGAGGCGGCGGTCTCTGCGCTGACCGCCCCCGAATGGGGTGCAGACATGACCGCCGCCGCCCGCGCCCAGGCGCTGATCCGCATCGGCGGGCCAGCGGCCCCGGACCAGATCACCGCCGTGATCGGCGAGGACGTGCCGGCTGCACTGGCAGAGCTGGGTGTGACCAGGGACGATGTCGAGCCGTGATCCTGTGAATGCTGATCTGCGACCGGCTTGGGCTGGTCGGGAGCAGTCAGGATATGGCGGACGAGCCCCACCCCCGCAACGATCCTGACAGATAAATTTCGTCCAGAAGCCAAACCATCACCGTCCAGAAGCTGGCGCGCCGCAACAGGAGCGAGCCATTGAAGGCGCCATTGGTTCGAGCCCAATGGCGAGCCCTGTTGTAATGCTCGATGTAAGCGTTCTGCTGCGGCTTGCGGGGCTGGATGTGGTTCAGGGCGATGCCCTGCGTCGACGCCCGGATCATCAACGTGGAGCGGATGTATTCCGGGCCGTCGCCAATGGTTGCCCCCGAACCAGTGGCGCAACCATTGGCAACTCCACCCTGATGGCCAGCGGCTTTCCGCCCACGCGATGTGGAGGAGGATCAGGAAACGGTCCGATGGACCGTTTTCCCGACGAATGTGAAGTCGACCTCAATGCCCAAGGCCCTCGCGGCTGAAGTCGCCCAGCACATTCAAAAGCCGGAACTGGCAAAGGCCGGAACTGGCGGCCATCGGCCAGACGGTCAGCCATGACGTCCATCGACCAGACCGTGTTCGGCGCCTCTGGGACACTGAGCTCTTCCGGTTTGTCACGGCTGATCCTTCGCCTGGGTTTGATCCGCAGGTTCAGCTCCAGGTCACAGCAGATTCGATGAACACGCTTGTGGTTCCAGGGCGTCCGGCATGGCCTTGAACCAGTGGCGGCTCATGCCTTCCACCCTGGACGTTGCGCATGTGTGAGGCAAGCATAGCCCAAAGCCCCAGTCCGGTGCGCCGTTGTCAGACCCTACAGAAGGTCTTCTATGAACTCATTCCCGGCATCGCGCTTCGGGCTGTAGCGAAAGCAGGTCTCGCTCACACCAAAGGCCCGGCAAGCCAGCGCGATGCCGACCCCCTTCGTCGCCACAGCCTTCCCGGCCAGATCGCGACGTTGAGCTGACCTATAATGAGATGTCCCGCGCCCCGGCATATCGTTGTGGGCACGCTCAGCAAACGGAGAGAAAGAATGAGAACCAAACCTGTCTCGGCCTGACGAAGCACAGCCATGATCTGCGGTTCCGTGAAACGGCTCTTCCTCATTCGAATCTCCTCAGCTCACGCCACGAGAAACCCCTACTTATGCCCCCCTTAATGCCGTCTTCCTCGCGGATGTCGTCGCACATCATCCCACCGATCTCCTCGCGCCGCGCGCCGGTATAGGCTGCGATCAGCGGCGCCCAGCAGAGGCCGTCCCTGATGGCCCGCTTTCCAGGGGCATTGCGATGACGCTGGCTTTCGCATCCCGTCCAGATCGTGTGCCGGAACAGCAGGTTGAGATCTGCCTCCTTGAAACCCGCCCGCTTGTCACGGGCGCGCTTGCGCCCGCGCAGCCGCAGCTTCTTCGGTTGCAGCCTGGGATCAACCGGAATGCCATCCTCTTCAGCCCGGGCGAGGATCAGCGCCATCACATCAAGATGCCGGTTGATCGTGGCCACAGCGAAACTGGCCTGCCAGGGCGCGAGCCTGGCCGCCTGCGTGAAAGCCTCTTCGACAGGGCGGGTGACATCCTCTTTGCTCTTGCCCCAGCTGCCGGGCAAGAGCCGCCAGATATCGCGGAACAATGACAGATGTGCCTGGCGGCATCCTCAACGCCGGGAGCCTGCGTGAACAGCCGGGCCGTCACCAGCCGCGACCGCTCCATGGTCTCGGACGTCCGTTCGGGAGGCCATCCTTCTGAACCAGATGCTTGCGAATCTCCAGCCGGGCCGCATTCAGCCGTTCCGTCGTAGCCTGCACCGAGGGGTCGAAGACCTCTGCCGGCGCAGGCTGCGGCGGCGGTGCCGCCACGATTGGAGGGGGTTGGAGCAGGCGGGCACCGGCTGCCGCTGGCTCGGTCCCGGGTCGGCATCGGGCGGGGCATCCTGCTCAGGCCAGCCCAGACGGTCCCGCGCCATGATCCCGGCCGCGATCTGCTCTGCCATATCGGCCATGATCTGGCTCTCTGCCCCCAGCACGGTTTCCCGTTGAGCATAGGCCGCCGCGCGGCCCCCGATCAGCAGGCGACGCAGCTGCAACAGGGCCGAGTTGTCGGGAGGTTGTTCCGATCCCGTCACCGTTCTGAATTCGGATGCGGTCCGGCACATCCTCACCTCTGACCGCATGTCACCCGCCAGCATGGCCAGCGTGGTCTCCAGCGTCGACAAATCGGCAGGGGGGCGCCATCCCCGATCAGGCGGTCGATGATTGGCGGCTCAGGATCGGCCCCGGGGGCCGTGCCCGGCCATCAGCCGCCAGGCGGTGGCGGTGGCCCGGTCGGCCCGGATATCGCTCGCAGCCCGGCCCAGCGGATCCAGCCGGGTCACCCGATCCAGCCGGCGGATCGGGGCCAGTTCTTCCGTGATCACGTGGGGCAGCCAGGTGCGGGCGCCCTCTGCCGAGATCAGTTGCGGGTCAGATCATCAAACATGCGATCACTCTCGACGGTCAGCTTCCGGGCGATCATACAGGCTTCCGCCCGCAATCCGGTCCGCAAAGACAGCTGCAACATGTCGATAGACGTGGATAACCCCGGCACCCGTCTGCGCCAGCAGAGGACGCTCCCGCGCCGGAATAGATGAAGGTGTTTGCCCATGACGGCCCCCGAAAAGAGGCGGGATTTGCAACCACGGGCCGGGAATGTGTGACACATCTGTGTGACGCCATGGGGTGAGTCGCTGACTTACCTCATTGACTTAAAAGCACAAACAGCCACCGCCGCCTCCAAACATCCCCGCCGGAGGCTCCGCAGCCAACCAAATGCGACGCGGCAGGAAACCGGATCAGCCCCGCGCCAGAAGCGCGTCGATTTCCGCGCGCGTGGCCATGGCGGCGGCGGCGCCGGGGCGGGTGACGCTGAGGCCGGCGGTCGCATTGCCGAACCGCAGCGCGGCGCCGATCTCCATCCCCTCGGAAAGCGCGGTCGCAAAGCCGCCGTTGAACGCATCCCCCGCGCCGGTCGTTTCCACCACCGGGCCGGCGCTGACGACGGGGATATGCAGCCGCGTCTCGCGGTCGCGGTAGAGGACGCCATTGGCGCCAAGCGTCACCACCACCGCACCAACACCGCGCGCAAGCAGCGCATCGGCGGCGGCGCCCGCGCTGTCGATATCGGTGACGGGGATCCCGGTCAGCAGTTCCGCCTCGGACTCATTGGGGGTGATGAAATCGCACAGCGCCAGCAGCGCATCCTCCAGCTCTGCCGCGGGCGCGGGGTTGAGGATCGTGATCACCCCGGCCTCCCGCGCGATGCGCAGCCCTGCTTCCGCTGCCCCGATCGGCTGTTCCAGCTGGGTGACAAAGACACCGGCGCCCCGGATCAGCGCGGCCCGCGCCTCAAGATCGGCGGCGGCGATGCGCCCCCCTGCCCCGGCCGCGACAATGATCGCATTATTCCCCGTTGCCGCCTCGATGAAGATAAAGGCCGAGCCGGTATGGCTGGCTGCATCCTCGGTCACCTCGGGGATCACCCCTGCCTCCGCCCAGACCGCATGCGCCATTTTCGCGAAATCATCGCGTCCCAGCCGGGTGATGATATGGGCCGCACCGCCCGGCCCCGCTGCCTTCGCCGCCGCCACCGCCTGGTTCGAGCCCTTGCCGCCCGGCTCCAGCTTGAAATCCTCGCCCATGATCGTCTCGCCGATCTTCGGCTGGCGTTTGGCGCGGTAGACCGCATCGGCGTTGAAAATACCAAGCACCACGACAGGTTTTGGGGCGGTCATCATTGGCTCCGGAACTGGGGACAGGCGGCAGGACTTCAGGCGGCGGGGTTCGGGCGGCGGGGTTCAGAGGGCGGACGTCACGCTTCGGGCGGGATCACGCCCTTGCGGAACATGAAACAGCCATAGAACCGGCGCTCGCCGGTCACCACCACCGCATAGGCCTGTTTCGCGAGATCGTAAAAGGCAAAGCGTTCGATCCCGGGCAGCGGGCGGGCGCAGCCCTCGGCACGGTCGATCTCTGCCTGGACCTCAAGCTGCACGGGCGGGCGGGCGTCGGTATCACCGACAACCTCCATCCGTCCCGCGAAATCCGGCACGAAATCATCCAGCGGCAGCACCGAAAGGATCGCATTCGCCGCCTCGGCCGCGGTCAGGTTCTCCATCAGCAAAGGCCGGCCCAGCACCGTCTCTTTCGCCACCGCATGGGCGGGAAAATTGGTGTCGACAAGGATCAGCATATCGCCATGCCCCATCGCGCGCAGCGTGCCCAGCACGTCGGCATTCAGCCGGTGGTCAATTCCCTTGAGCATCCATATCCTCCCCTGCATCGCGGCCCAGGATATGCCGCCCGTCGGCGGGCGTCCAGAACCAGAGCGAAGGAGGGCGGGATGCAGATCCGTGACGAGACGACGGGGGATCACGGCGCCATTGCCGCGCTGATCACCCTCGCCTTTCGTGAAGCACCGCATCGCGATGGCAATGAGGCCGCGCTGGTGGGCAGGCTCAGGGATTCGGACGCGCTGATCCTGTCGCTGGTGGCCGAGGTCGCAGGGCAGATCATTGGCCATATCGCGGCGTCGCCCTGCGGGATCGGCGGGCAAAGCGGATTTGCCCTGATCGCGCCGGTCTCGGTTCTGCCGGGCTTTCAGGGCAAGCGGGTCGGCTCGGGCCTGATGGAGGCGGCGCTTGGGCGGCTGAGGGATGCGGGATATCCGGGCGCGGCCCTGGTCGGTGATCCGGGCTATTACGGGCGCTTTGGCTTTGCTTCCCGCGATGGGCTCGGCTGCGCGGGCATCCCGCCGGACTATGTGCTCTCGCGCGGGCTGACCGGTTCTGCCCCTGCCGGGCTGCTCGGCCTGCACCCCGCCTTTACCGCCTGAAACGAAAAAAGGGCCGCGAGGTTTCCCCGCAGCCCTTTCCGTCCTGCCGTAAGATCAGCCGAAAACGCGGGTCAGGGCCACGTCGATGGCGCCGGTGATCTCGTCGATATTGTCCGGCGTCGCGATCAGCGCCGGCGCAAGGCAGAGCGTGTTGTTGAAACCCGGGAGCGAACGGTTGGTCACCCCGATGATCACGCCCTGAGCGCCGCATTCCGCCACGACCTGGGCCGCAAGCTTTTCGGCCACCGGCTCTTTGGTCTGACGGTCCGCCACCAGCTCGGCGCCAAGGAACAGGCCCTTGCCGCGCACGTCGCCGATCACCTTATGCTTCTCCATCAGCGCGCTGAGATTGTTCAGGCAGCGCTCGCCCATGGCGACGGTATTGCCGATCAGATCCTCATCCTCGATGATCCGCATGTTTTCCAGCGCCGCCGCCGGCCCCGAAGTGCAGCCGCCAAAGGTCGAAATGTCGCGGAAATAGCTCATCGGATCCGAGGCGTCATCCTTGAACATATCGAACACCCGCTCGGTGGTGACGGTGCAGGAGATCGCCGCATAGCCCGAGGCAACACCTTTCGCCATGGTCACGAAATCGGGCTTGATGCCGTAAAGCTGATAGCCGAACCAGGCGCCGGCGCGGCCCATGCCGCAAACGACTTCGTCGATATGCAGCAGGATATCGTATTTTTTGCAGATTTCCTGCACCCGCTCCCAATAGCCTTTCGGCGGCACGATAACGCCGCCGCCGGCGGTCACCGGCTCCAGCACGATGGCGCCGACCGTGTCCGGGCCCTCGCGCAGGATCACCTCTTCGATGGCATCCGCCGCGCGCTCGCCGTAATTCTCGACATCCCATTGCTTACGATATTCGAGGCAATGCGGCACCCGCACAAAGCCCTCCGGAAACGGCCCGTATTGGCTGGACCGCTCATCCTGGCCACCGGAGGCCAGCGCGGCAATGGTGGTGCCGTGATAGTCACGATCCCGGTAGAGGATCTTCCACTTCTTGCCGCCGTGATGCCGCGCCGAGATCTGGCGCACCATCTTATAGACCTTCTCATTCGCCTCGGAGCCCGAGTTCGAATAGTAAACCCGGGTCAGGCCCGGCATTTTGGTGATCAGCTTTTCCGCAAACAGCGCGCCCGGGACCGAGCCCGCAGCGCCGGCGAAATAGTTCATCTTCACCAGCTGGTCGCGCACCGCATCGGCGATGCTTTCGCGACCGTAACCGACATTCACCGTCCAGACGCCGCCCGAGACCGCGTCGATATATTCCTTGCCTTTGGCATCCCAGACGCGGATGCCCTTCCCTTCGACGATCACACGGGGATCGGCGGTCTCGAAGGCCTTATGCTGCGCCAGATGGTGCCAGACATGGGCGCGGTCGGCCTCGACCACGCGCCCCAAATCGTTCATGCCCTGAATGCCTTCCATGGCTCTGCCTTTCCCTGCGAGATCGCCTTTGCAGTGAGTATCGCGGAAATCCCGCCGTGGCATTAGGGCCAGACGCGATATGGACCTAAGACCAGAGCCCGGCCCGACAGGCGGTGTCGAAAATCCGCGAAAGATTGACGAATTTTCAGGCACTCCACCCGGTCAGGACAACCTTTCCTTAAGTTTCGCAGGTTTATCCATGTCGGGATCAGGAATGTTGCAAATGGGGGGCCATGGCCATGCCAAATTCGGTGCTGCCAGATCCGGTACTGCCAGATTCGGGGCCGCCCGATTCAGGTTTGCCCGCGCAGTATGAAAGGCTGGAGCTGTCAGAACGCGCGGATCCGCTGGGTGATGCGTCGATTCTGGCCTTCCTGCGCAGTCACCAGGATCGGCCGGTCGAGGTTGATGCCAGCCGGTTGCGCCTTGCCAATGGCCCCCTGGTCGAAACGCTGCTGGTCTCAGCCAATGCCTGGCGGACAAAGGGGATCGGTTTTCGCATCACCGGCCTCTCGCCCGACCATATCGACCAGCTGCGCTGGCTGGGCCTCGCCGCCCCGCTCGGGCTCCTCCCGGCGGAGGAGGTCCGGCCCGCATGACGCTGCGCATTCTTGCCATCGACGATTCCCTGACAATCCGCACACTTTTGCGGCAAACGGTCGAGAATGCGGGCTTCGCCTGCGCCACCGCCAATGACGGCCAGGACGGCGTCGACATGTTCACCGAGGTCGATCCTGATGTGGTGATCACCGATATCAATATGCCGCGGCTCGACGGGTTCGGCGTGATCGAGGCCATTCGCACCGGCAATCACAATGCGCGGGTGCCGATCCTTGTCCTCTCCACCGAAAGCAGCGAGGCGCTGAAAGCCCGCGCCCGCGCCGCCGGCGCGACCGGCTGGCTGGTGAAACCCTTCGAGGATCTGCAACTGATCGCGATTCTGCGCCGCGTCACCGGCTATTCCGGCCCCGGATCGGCCCTTCCCGGAAAGGTATGAGCATGAGCATGCAATCCATCCGCGACACGTTTTTCGAGGAATGCGAGGATCTGCTTGAGGCGCTGGCCGAAGGGCTCGCACGGATGGAAACCGGCGCGGCGGATGGCGAATGCCTCAATGCCGTCTTCCGCGCGGTGCATTCGGTCAAGGGTGGCGCCGGCGCCTTCGCACTGTCGGATCTGGTCGCCTTTGCCCATCGTTTCGAAACCGTGCTGGATGAGATCCGGTCCGACCGGCTCAGTCTCAGCGATGAGATCATGCATGTGCTTTTGCGCTCGGCCGATCACCTGGCCGACCAGGTCGAGGCCGCCCGCCAAGAGCGCAGCATTGATGACGGTATCACCGCGGGCTTTCTGGCCAATCTCGATGCCTGCCTGACCGAGGCCGGCTTTGAGGAACCTGCCGCAGAGGAGGATTTCGGTTTCAGCGCCATCACGCTGGATTTCGGCGCGGTACCCGATCTGCCCGCACCCGATCTGCCCGCATTCGATCTTTCAGTGACCGATCTGCCTGCTTCCGGGCTGACACAGCCTGAGCAGGTCGCGCTGCCGCCGAACGCACCGGCAGACGCCTCGCAACGCCCCGCCGCAGCAATGGGACAGCGCCACCTGATCCGCTTCACGCCCTGGCCGCAGCTTTACAGCAATGGCCATGACCCGCTGGTGCTGCTCACCAGCCTCGCGGCACAGGCAGAGGTCGACATCACCCCTGATCTCTCCACCCTGCCCGATCTCACTGATTTCGACCCGGCAAAGCCCTGTGTTTCATGGGAAATTGCGCCCTCTGAACATATATCCGCTGCGGATATCGACGCCCATTTCGAATTCGTGCGCGGGTTGTGTGACCTGACCATCACGCCGGCAGACGCGCCGCCCGCCACGCTGGATGCGCCGATCCCTCCGCTTCTGAACATGTCTGCCGCTCCCGTTCCGGAAACCGCTCCGGGCGACGGGGAACCGGCCCCCGCAGCCGCCGAAGCGCCGCCCGCTCCTCAGCCTGAACTGGACACAGCCAGCGAAAACGCAGCCCCGCTGCGCCGACGCGCGCCAAAGAGCGAGGAAGATGCCGAAGGTCGCGGCCCGAAGCCGACCCTGCGCGTCGATCTGGAGCGGGTGGACCGCCTGATCAACGCGGTGGGCGAACTCATCATCAACCAGGCGATGATCGAGCAAAGCGTCACCGATCTCTCCCTGCCCGCCGATACCGAAATCATAACCCATACCGAGGATTACCGCCTGCTTGCCCGCGACCTGCAAGAAGCGGTGATGGCGATCCGCGCGCAGCCGGTGAAACCGCTTTTCCAGCGGATGTCGCGCATTGTGCGCGAAGCCGCCGAGGCAACCGGAAAAGCCGCGCGGCTCGTCACCTATGGCGAGGCAACCGAGGTCGACAAAACCGTGGTCGAAAGGCTGGCCGATCCGCTGACCCATATGATCCGCAATGCGGTCGATCACGGGCTGGAAAGCGCTGCGGCCCGGATTGCCGCCGGCAAGGACCCGGAAGGCACAATCCGCCTCTCCGCCGCCCATCGCTCCGGCAGCGTGATCATCACCATCAGCGATGACGGCGGCGGCCTCGACCGCAGCCGCGTCCTCGCCAAGGCGGTCTCGCGCGGTCTGGTGACCGAAGGGGCGGAACTGGCCGATGCCGAAATCGACAACCTGTTATTCCTGCCCGGATTTTCCACAGCCGAAAAAATTTCCAACCTGTCGGGACGCGGTGTCGGCCTTGATGTGGTGAAAAATGCCGTCGGCGCCCTGGGCGGGCGCATCGCGATCAGTTCGACCCTGGGCAGTGGCACCGAATTCACCATCTCACTGCCCCTGACCCTCGCCGTGATGGACGGCATGGTCATTTCCGTCGCCGGGCAAACCATGGTCATCCCGATCGCCTCGGTGATCGAAACCATCCGCCCCTCGGCCGCCGACCTGCACCTCCTCGGCACCTCCGACCGGCTTCTTGCCATTCGCGGCCGCTTCCTGCCGATGATCGATGTCGCGGAATGCCTCGGTTTTGGCCGGCGCGACCCGGCGCAGGCACCGCTGGCTTTGCTGGTCGAAACCGACGCCCAGACCCATTGCGCGCTGATCGTCGATGCGGTGCTTGATCAGCGTCAGGTGGTGATCAAGGGGCTGGCCTCCAATTACGGAGCGATCCCGGGTGTTTCTGCGGCAACCGTGCTCGGCGATGGCCAGATTGCCCTGATCCTCGATACCGAAGCCCTGACCTCCAACATGTCGGGGCTGATCTCTGGCCGCAGCAATGCAGGCTATCTGCCCGCGGTCGCTGCCGCATCGCCTCAGCCGCCCTCCCCCCTCCAGCCGCTGGTCACCCGGGCGCAAGCCCTGCCCCAGCCCCAGACCGGAGCCTCGCATGCAATCCATTGACCCCGCCAGCCGCCTCGACGCCGAATTCGTCACCTTCTTCGCCGGTGCGCAGAGCTTTTCACTCGACATCTCGCATGTGCGCGAAATCCGCCGCTGGAGTACCGTCACGCCCCTTCCGCATGCGCCGAAAGAGGTTCTTGGAGTGATGAACCTGCGCGGCTCGGTGATCCCGATCTATGATCTCTCGGCCCGGTTCGGCCTTGGCCCGACCCAGGACAATCCACGCAATGTCGTCGTGGTCGCCACCATCGGCAACCAGACCGTGGGCCTGCTGGTCGAGGCGGTTTCGGAAATCCTGTCGGTCTCGAAAAGCCAGATCCAGGAAACCCCCGATATCCGCTCGGAAAGCACCCGCGCCTCCATCACCGGCATCATCCAGATGGAAGAAGGCATGACCAGGGTTATCGACCTCGAAGCCGTCATCCAGTGCAAACCGAAACAGGCAGCATGACCCTTACCGCCCCCCGCCCGCCCGGTGATCAGGACCGTTCCGATGCGGATTTCAGCGATGCCGAATTCCGCCGTGTCGCCGCATTCGCACAGCGCGCATACGGTCTCGCCCTGCAGGAGAACAAAAAACAGGTCGTCCATTCGCGGCTTGCCCGGCTTGTACAGGATTTCCGCTGTCCCGATATCGCCACCTTCTGCTCGTGGCTGGAATCGGGCAATTGCCAGGCCGAGCTGGAGGCATTCATCTCCGCGCTCACCACCAATGTGACCAGCTTCTTTCGCGAATCCCACCATTTCGACATTTTCGCCGAGGAACTGCTGAAGCCCGGGCTTTCCGGGCTCCGAGCCGGCCAGCGGCTGCGGGTCTGGTCGGCAGGCTGCTCGACCGGTCAGGAACCCTGTTCGGTCGCGATGCGGATTCTCGACCTGATCCCCGAGGCGGCAAAACTGAACATCCGCATCCTCGCCACCGATATTGATCCGGCCATCATCGCGAAAGCGCGGGCCGCGACATATCCCGAAGAGGAAATCCGCGGCATTCCGCCCGCTTTCCGCAAGAGTTTCCTCCAGCCCGGCAGCGGGGGGAAGTTCATGCCCGACGCGCGGGTGAGCAGCCTGATCCGTTATGCCGAACTCAACCTGGTCGGCGACTGGCCGATGCGAGGCCCCTTTGACGCCATTTTCTGCCGCAACGTGGCGATCTATTTCGACAAACCGACCCAGGCAAGACTCTGGAGCCGTTTCGCCGCCCTGTTGCGCCCGGGCGGCCTGCTTTTCATAGGCCACTCCGAACGCGTGGCCGGGCCGGCACTGGAAGAGCTCTTAAGCGCCGGCATCACAACCTATCGTCGCATCCAGGATCCGAAAAGGTAACATCATGAGTCTGAAAGACAATCTGCGTGTCATGGTGGTCGACGACATGTCGGTCAGCCGCGCCCTGATCTCACAATCTCTCGAAGAGATCGGGATCAAACATTTCGCCACCGAATCCGACAGCGGGGCCGTTCTGGGCAAACTGGCCACCAGCCCGGTTCACCTCGTCATCTCGGACATGAACATGCCGGGCCTCTCGGGCCTCGACCTGCTTGCAGCTCTGCGGGGCAATACCGCGACCCAGAAAATCGGCTTCATCCTGATCACCGGCACCCCGTCGCCCGAGGTGCTCAAGCGGGGGCAGGAGCTGGGTCTGAACAACCTGATCCGCAAACCCTTTACCCCCGCCACAGTGAAAACCGCAATTGAGAGAGTGGTCGGACCGCTATGAAAGACGCCAGCACCCAAGCCGACGATCCGACTGAAACGCCACTGCAACCCGGCCTGACTGCGTTTCTGGCGGCAATTGCCCTGGGGCTTGATGACAGCCGCGCCCTGCTTGCCGGGTTGGAAGACGCGTTGCTGACCCATTCCGACGGCCCCCCTCTCGCGCGCCTCCAGGATATCGACCGCATCGGGCAGCGGCTGGGTGATCTGCAATCGCTGACCGAGAGCCTGGCCGCCGGATGCGCCGGAATGTCCGCGCCGCTTACGCCCGCAGACCTGGCGCGAAGGGTCCGGCTTGCCGAAATCCGTCGGATTATCCCGGGTCTTCCGGCGGCGCCCTGGCCTGCCAGCCCGGTATCCGATGATCCGGTTCTTTTCTGACCCATTCAAAACACGCGGACAAGAAATGCCATGACCCGCCAGCCAGGACCCTGCCTCCCCGGCGCGAACCGCAGAAATTCTGGCGGGACCACCGGTTTTTCCGACCCGGTCACAGCGGGAGGGCGCCAATGAAATCACGCAAAATCCTGATTGCCACGGCCCGCGCCATCTCCGGCGCGAGGCTGAGCCGGCGCATCGCGGAATTGCCGGGCTATGAGATCTGCGGTCAGGCCCAGGACCTTTCGTCAGCCTATATCCTCAGCGAAAGCTGCGAACCCTCGCTGGCCCTGATCGGCAGCGAACTCACGCGGTTACCCGAATTCGAAGGCCTGCTTTCGCTGTTTCGCGTCTCCGAGACCGCCTGGCTGGAGATTCCGGAAAGCCCTCCCGGAGAGAGCAGGCCAATAACGGGAACCGGTCCCACCGGCAGCGGAACAGAGGGCCAAAGCCTTGCTGACTGGCTGGAAAGTGCACAAAGGCAGAGCCCGGTTGCGCCCCTGATGCCGGTGCGCCGCAACGCGGCGACACCCCGCCCCGCCCCTGACGGACAGTTTTTGCCCGATCGTATCATTCTGATCGGCGCCTCAACGGGCGGGATCGACGCGCTTTTGACAATCCTTTCCGCCTTTCCCGCCAATTGCCCGCCCTGCGCCATCGTCCAGCATACCGGGGCAGGTTTCTCGGACAGCCTGGTGCGGCTGTTTGCGCGCTGCTGTGCCGCCAGTGTTGTTCCCGCCGCCGCCGGGCAGAAGCTGGTTCCCGGCACCGTGGTGATCGGCGCCGGTTGCCCGGGACATCTGATCCTGAAACCGGGCTCTCCCCCTCTTTGCGATCTTGTCGTCGGCCCACCGGTCTCCGGGCACACGCCATCGGTTGATATGCTGTTCCGCTCGGCGGTTGGCTTTGCGCCCTCGGTCACGGCAGCGCTGCTGACGGGAATGGGGCGGGATGGCGCTGCGGGATTGCTGGAGCTGCGCCGGGCTGGCGCTATGACCATCGCCCAGGATGAGGCGAGCTCGACCGTCTACGGGATGCCGCGTGCGGCGGTTGAAATCGGTGCGGCGATGGAGAGCCTGCCGCTGAACCGTATCGCGGGGGAGTTGCTGAGCCATAGCCGCAAACGGCAGGCATTGCCGCTGGCGCGGTGAAAGGCCTGGGCAAATGGGCGAACTGCCAGTGGCAGGATCACCGCTGCCCGCTGCCAGGGCCGGCACAATGCGGCCAGCCATAATCTCACCGCCGCTCAGATCAGCAAACAGTCCTGCGGCCGGCCCGACTGCAAGGCAATGCAACTCCTGACAGGAGGCCTACCGCCTGCCTCCGCTTTCCCCCAGTCACGCGAGGCATCACCGAAGACCCCATGCAACGCGCCACGCATTCCTGGGTCCGTTCGTCCCATCCGCCGGCGGTCAGGGCCGTTCAAATAGCAGCCTGATCCCCGGCGTCTGATCAAAAACTTCGGCCAGGGGAGAATGTTCGGTCCGCAGACAGGGCGAGCGACAAACATAAAAAGACACTGCCGGTCCGCGCCCCCTGCTTTGTTCCCCTAAGGTCAGGACCCACGGATTGCACATGTCTGACGTGTTTCAGAGACCCTGATGAGCCCCTTCTGACGAGCACCCTGCGCTGGCAGACAGATGGAGGAGGGGCAGAAAACAGTCCAGTGGACTGTTTTCCCGACGACCCGGATGACGCGGCTCTCGCCCTGCTTTCCCAACGGGTTCTGAAGATCGGAAGACAGTCCGGGAGGCTGTTTTCGCAGACCACGCGTCGATAATCGCCCTGTGCTGAGCGGTATAGTCCTGCGGAATCACAATGGGTTGCGGTGGCGGGAGGCCCCGAGGGAGCAGGACCCCGCAAAGACCCTCTGCAACCGCTGGACGCGGTGGAGCGACAAAGGAGTGTCCGCCCGGATGATGCGGGGCTCGCTCCGGGGCCGGGCCCAAGGCGGTGATGGCCGCTGTGAGCGGGCGAAGGCCATGGGTTCGGATGCGCGGACCTCAAAGCGCATCGCAGGGCCTCGGGGCTGCGGTCAAAAGAGGGGGCCAAGACCAGTGGGCGTGATCGGCTGAACCAGAGGGGGGCCTCGCCACCAGACGACACGCCGTCTCGGATGCCGATAACCGCCCGATCCGCCTCTCCAGGACGGCAGGAGAAGCGCAGTGACGACGCGCTTCCCGGTGATTTCCCGAAGGCGGAATGGGGTGCCCGGAGCAAGCGGGTATGATGTTGACAGGTTCAGAGATGCCCTGAAAAGGGGTTTAAGGCCCCGTATTTCTGGCCGTAAATCACATGGAAAGCCCCTCAGCCAAGACAGGCGCCCCAACAAACGCCGCTACCGCATCGGGATCAAGTCTGGCAGGCGCGAAGAGTGGCCAGGCGTCAGGAAAGCACAATCGCAGGGCATTTGCCCCCCGAATCAAATGCTGATCCTCCTCATACGGTGCAACCCGCTACGACAATAGCCCCAAGGGATGCCTCGCGCGCCGCAACCTCCTCTGCCGGATATGAGCCGGGAACGAGGCCTGAGCCCGGCGAGGTGGGCGAGAACCTGTCCCTTACGGTGGGAACACTGTGTGTAAATTGCCAGGGCCACCTGCGCCGGGCGGGCGATCAGAGCAAAGCGGAAAGGTCTCTGTTCTCTTAACCACCAGCGGCCCCTGCCGCTGGAACCACAGATGGAGCCAGCGATGGAACCACCGAGCCGATCCCGGTTCAGATCAAATCCAACCGAAATGAATGGCGGCCAGGCCTGATCCAAAGCGGCACTGGCGCTGCGGGGCTCAGCTCTCCAGCCGGATCGTGATCCGTCGGTTGCTGCGGCCTTTCTTCACGATCTCGGCAATGCTCAGCCGCCCGACCTCGCCGCTGCGTGCCACATGGGTTCCGCTGCAGGGTTGCAGGTCGATCTGGGCCGCACCCTCGCCGATGCCGATCAGCCGCAACCGCCCATGTCCCTGGGGCGGGCGGACCGAGAGCGTGCGGATCAGTTCGGGCCGGGCATGCAGCTCTTCCTCGGTGATCCAGCTTTCTGTCACTTTCAGATCGCTGTCGATCAGCAGGTTCAGCTTTTCCTCCAGCCGCAGCGCATCGGGCGCCGGGTCGGGGATATCGAAATCCAGCCGGCTTTTCGCGGCCCCGATCCGGCCGCCGGTCACCGGACGCGCCACCACTGCCGCCAGCAAATGCAGCGCGGTATGCATCCGCATATGGCGATAGCGCCGCTCCCAGTCGAGCTTTTGCGCAACCCTGGTTCCCACCGGCGGCAGGGGCTGTGGCAGGCCCGGCACCAGCACGACCATGCCGTCGCCATTGCGGGTGGTGGTGCCGATCTGGATATGCCCGCCCTCCCAGGTCAGCTGACCGGAATCGCCGGGCTGCCCTCCTCCGGTCGGAAAGAAGATGGTGCGTTCCAGCAGGATGCCGCCCTCGGGGGAATGGCCGGTGACAAGCGACTCGCTGTGCTGGAGATAGGGTTTCGACCGATAATGATGCTGCATTATCGCCCCAGCCCCGGATCTGTGGCCAGCTTCGGATCTGTGGTCTGATCGCCGGCGCCGCCCCTCAGCGCCGCGCCAAGCTCATCCGCATTGCCAAGGGTGATTTCGGCGCTGGTCGAAGGCATTCTGATCCTTTCCGCGATAAAACGCTGCGCGATCATGTGGTTGATATCGCTGCGCACCGTACCCTGGAAATTCACATCGCGCAGGATGACGCGGATCTCGAAATTCTGCACTCCACCGGTAAAGCCCTGCAAAACAATGATCGGTGCCGGATTCAGGATCACCATCGGCTGGGCCTCGGCGATCTCGCGCAGGATCATCTCCACCCGGCGGCTGTCCTCGCCCCAGGCCACGGCGACCGGCACGATCAGCCGGCCGGCAAGGCCGAACCGCGTCCAGTTGGTGACCCGCTGGCTGACCAGATCGGCATTCGGCACCACCACCACATTGCGGTCGAAGGTCTGGATCCGGGTCGAGCGCACCGAGATTGTCTTGACGATGCCCTGGGTGGTGCCGACCTCGATCCAGTCCCCCTCGGAAACCGGGCGCTCGATCATCAGGATGATGCCCGAGACGAAGTTCTGTACGATGTTTTGCAGGCCGAAACCGATACCGACCGACAGGGCCGAGGCGACAATGGCAAGACCCGAAAGGTCTATCCCGGTCGCGTTGATCGCGATCAGCGCCGCAAGGAAGATGCCGACATAGCCGGTGCCAGAGACCAGCGCGTTCTGGCCACCCCGGTCCATCCGGGTGCGCGGCAGGATCGAGTTGCGCAGCGCGCCCTGAAACAGCCGGGTGATCAGATAGCCGATGACGAAAATCACCGCGAAAAGCAGGAAATCCGAGGGCGAGACGCGGGTATCGCCCAGCTGAAACCCCTCGCTGAACCGGGTCCAGATCTCGCTCAGATCCGCGACGCGGCTGCCCCAGATCAGCGCGAAAAGCGGCACCGAGACCAGCGCAAGAGCAAAGCCCAGCAGCACCGGCACCAGGCGTTCATTCTCGGCCTCGGAATCGGCGGCGGGGTAGATCACCGCCCAGATATCGGCCAAAAGCCGCTGCAGGATGATCAGGAGCGCCAGCAGCCCCAGCGACATGATCGCCGGATAGACCAGCGCGGCGCTGGCGGTGACATAGCCGAAAACCGCGAGGCCCGGCCCCACCACCGCGATCAGTTTCAGCGCCCGGCCAAGCAGCCCGAGCAGCTTTGCCCCATAGCTGTTCTGCTCGCCCTGTTCCCGGCTGAGGCGCAGGATCCGGCCCATCCGCCACAAGAGAATGCCGCCGCCGACCAGCATCGGAAAGCTCGCGACCGAGGTGACCGCATCGCCGTAATTCTGCCCGTCCATGGTCAGGCGGCGCAACACTTCCAGCGACAGCACCACCCCCATCAGCGCAGAGAGGATACGGCCCTCCCGGCGCTCGCCCCGTTGCAGCGGCAGGATCGCCTGGTCGACATCGACGCGCGGAAACACCCGCGCCGCCACCCAGAAGGCAAAGAAGATGATGCCCCCGAGCACGGGCAGCGACAGCGCCACCTGGCCGGCTATCTTGCCCATGAATCCGGTGCGGATCAGCGCCACCGACAGCGCAACCATGCCGATAGAGGGCACGATAATCTGCCCCAGCGAAGCCAGCAGCCCAAAGATGCGGCGGCGCGCCTCGGTCTTGCCGATGCGGAGCCGATCGGCAAAGGCCTCGATCCAGGGCCGTCCGAACAGCGTCGTCGCCACCGCCACGGCCAGCAGCAGCAGGATCAGCGGCAGCGAATTCCAGAATTGTGCCCTGGCGCGGCTGTCCGTCCAGCCGCTGCTCATCTCACCCCAGAGCCGCAGCGTGGTGTCGGTTATGCCAATCGCGGCGTCGGGCCAGTTGGCCGGGTTCACCGGCGAAGGCCAGAGCTGCAACAGCTGATCGGCATGGCGACCGCGCGCCTTGCCGTCAATTTCGCGGATCAGGCCATCGGCGCGGCGATAGGCCTCTTCCGCCGCAAGGCCCGGCGCCTGCAACAGCGACAGCTGCTGGCCCAGTTCCTTGCGTTTCTGAGCGATTTCAGGTGCTTCTGTCGCATCTCCGGCCGGGGTCGGACCAAGGGCGTTGATCTGCTCGCGCACGGTTGCGATGCGCGAGGCATTGGTGCTTTGTGCCACAGTCAGCCTGGCGCGCCAGTCGACGATGGTGGCGCGCAGCTCGTCCAGCCGCTCATCGCTGATCGCATCCGAGCCCAGCTCGGCCTCGGCGGTGGTCGCGAGTTTGTCCCAGGCGGCATAGTCAAGCGGCTGGCTCTGGTCCTCGCCCTGGGCAAAGCCAGGCGCGGGCGCCAGAACCGCCAGCGCCAGCCAGAGCCCCAGCACCAGGCGCGACAGGAAAAAAAGCGGCCTCATCCGGCGCAGAGAGCTGTGAGACAAAACCGCCACCCGTCCCCCTCAGAGATCCTGATAGACCGCCGGCAGCGGCCGGTTGCCGCGCGCCAGCCATTCCGGAACCGGCAGGCCCTTATCCTTGAGGAAGGCCGGATTGAACATTTTCGACTGATAGCGATTGCCGTAATCGCACAGCACGGTGACGATGGTATGGCCCGGCCCCATCTCTTTCGCCATACGGATCGCGCCGGCGATATTGATGGCCGAAGACCCCCCCACGCAGAGTCCCTCTTCGGTCAGAAGGTCAAAGGCCAGCGGCAGCGCCTCGGCATCGGAAATCCGCCAGGCCATATCGGGGCGGAAGCCTTCAAGGTTTGCGGTGATGCGGCCCTGGCCAATGCCTTCGGTGATCGAATTGCCGGGGCTCTCGAACACGCCGCTGGTGTAATAGCTGTAAAGCGCGGCACCTTCCGGGTCGGCGAGGCCGATCTTCACGCCTTTCGGCTGCAGCGCCATGGCAACCCCCGCGAGCGTCCCGCCAGAGCCCACCGCCGCAACAAACCCGTCCACCTTGCCGCCGGTCTGGTCCCAGATTTCCGGCCCCGTGGTCTCGATATGGGCCTGGCGGTTGGCGGTATTGTCGAACTGGTTGGCCCAGATCACGCCCTTATCCCCGGTCTTTGCCAGCTCTTCGGCAAGACGCCCGGAATAGCGCACATAATTGTTGGGGTTCTTATAGGGCGCCGCCGGCACCTGGACGAGTTCCGCCCCGGCGAGGCGGATCATGTCCTTCTTTTCCTGGCTTTGCGTCTCGGGGATCACAATCACGGTGCGAAAACCCAGCGAATTGCCGACCAGCGCGAGGCCGATGCCGGTATTCCCTGCCGTTCCCTCGACAATGGTGCCGCCGGGCATGAGCAGCCCCTTCGCCACCGCGTCGCGGATGATGTAAAGCGCCGCCCGGTCCTTGACCGACTGGCCCGGATTCATGAATTCGCATTTCCCAAGGATGGTGCAGCCGGTGAGCTCTGAGGCCTTTTTCAGTTTCAGAAGCGGCGTATTGCCGATGATGCCCGCCAGATCGCTGTGAATTCGCATGGGTCTTTCCCCCGGGGTCTTTCTCCGGGCGCCATGCCCGCTTTCATGCCTCAGGTGTAAAAGCGCGGGAAGTCAAACTCAAGTCACCCGCGCAGGCCCGCCGGGGCGCGCCGGTCCGGATGTTCCGCAAATTGCGGATCCTTGCCACCAGCCTTGCGCGCGCCTGCGTCAGGACTTGAGCATTCTTCTGAATTCATCCCGATATTCAGAGAAACGTTCCCATGCCTGTGCCGGTACTGCCCCGCCCCTTTCAGAGCAGGAATTGCCCGCGCATAGGGCAGGCGACAGGCCGGCGGCGCAATAATTTGATCAAACCT
>NZ_QNHG01000001.1:484113-602555 GCF_003290025.1 Pseudogemmobacter bohemicus | reverse complement strand
GGGTCAAATTCCTTGAAGGCCACCCGGATTGCCCATATTCTGCCTGGCAAGGGCGCCCCGCGCCTGCTGATTCTTCCTGACGGAAAGGGTGATCACCATGAATATGATCAACAACAACACGCCCACGGCCGAGCTGCAAAAGCTTGACGCGGCGCATCACTTCCACCCTTTCACCGACAAGGCGGCGCTGGCAAAAAAAGGCGCGCGGGTGATCCTGCGCGGCGAAGGCTGCTGGCTGACCGACAGCGAAGGGCACCGGATTCTCGACGGTATGGCGGGTCTGTGGTGCGTCAATATCGGTTACGGGCGCAAAGAGCTGGGCGAGGTTGCCGCGCGCCAGATGATGGAACTGCCCTATTACAACACCTTCTTCCAGACCACGCATGTGCCGGCAATTGCCCTGGCGGCGAAACTGGCGGAACTGGCGCCGGGCGATCTGAACCATGTGTTCTTTGCCGGTTCGGGATCGGAAGCCAATGACACCAATATCCGCCTTGTGCGCCGCTATTGGCAGGTCAAGGGCCAGCCGGAAAAGCGCACCATCATCGCGCGCTGGAACGGCTATCACGGCTCGACGCTTGGCGGCGGCTCGCTTGGCGGGATGAAGCCGATCCATGCCCATGGCGGCAAGATCGACGGGGTCGAGCATATCAACCAGCCCTATTGGTGGGGTGAGGGCGGCGATATGGATATCGACGCCTTCGGCCTTGCCCGCGCACAGGAGCTGGAAGCGAAGATCCTGGAGATCGGCGCCGAAAATGTCGCGGCTTTCATCGGCGAGCCGGTGCAGGGCGCCGGTGGTGTGGTCATTCCACCGAAAACCTACTGGCCGGAAATTCAGAGAATCTGCAAGAAATACAATATCCTGCTGGTCGTTGACGAGGTGATCACCGGCTTTGGCCGCACCGGCAACTGGTTCGGCAGCCAGACCTTTGACATCAAACCCGACATTATGACCATCGCCAAGGGTCTGTCCTCAGGCTATGCGCCGATCGGCGGCTCGATCGTCTCGGATGACGTGGCCGAGGTCGTGGGTTCGGGTGGCGATTTCAACCATGGCTATACCTATTCGGGTCACCCGGTTGCGGCGGCTGTCGCGCTGGAAAACCTGCGCATCATGCAAGATGAAGGCGTGGTCGATCATGTGAAGAACGTCGCCAACCCCTATCTGGCCGAGCGCTGGTCGAAGCTGACCGATCACCCGCTGGTCGGTGAGGCGGTGCTGACCGGACTCATGGGCTCCATCGCGCTGACGCCGGATAAGGCGAAACGGGCAAAGTTCGCTTCGGAAGAGGGCACCGTTGGCCTGCGCGCGCGCGAGCGTTGCTTTGCCAATGATCTGGTGATGCGCCATGTCGGCGACCGCATGATCATCTCGCCGCCGCTGGTGATCACACCGGCCGAGATCGACATCCTGATCGAGCGCGCGACGAAATCGCTGGATGAATGCTATGCCGGCCTGCAGAAAGACGGTCTGCTGGTCGCCAAAGCAGGCTGATCGCTCGGTTTCGGGATCAAAAGGCGGGAAGATGAAAAGGCGGGCTCTGGCCCGCCTTTTTCTGTACTGCCCGCCTGCCCCGGCCCGGCCCCGTCTCTAATGCCCCTGCTCTCAGGCCCGGTTCAGCCGGTCGAGCCGCGCGCGCACGCTCAGCCCATGCGCCTCCAGGCTTTCCGAAATCGCCAGCCGCTCGGCCGCCGGTCCGATGGCCGCCAGCGCCTGCGGCGTCATTTTCGCGACCGTGGTGCGTTTGAGGAATTCCAGCACCGACAGCCCCGAGGAGAACCGCGCCGAGCGCGCCGTCGGCAACACATGGTTCGGCCCGCCGATATAGTCGCCGATGGCCTCGGGCGTCCATTGGCCAAGGAAGATGGCGCCGGCATGGGTGATCCGGGCGGAAACCGCCTCCGGGTCTTCGGTGCAGATCTCAAGATGCTCGGGTGCGACGCGATTCGACAAAACAGCCGCCTCGGCCAGGTCTTTGACCAGGATCACCGCGCCATTGTCACGCCAGGAGGCGGCGGCGATCTCGCGCCGCTCCAGCGTTTGCAGCCGTTTTTCCAGCGCAGCCACGCAGGCGCGGGCGAAACCCTCATCCGGGGTGACAAGAATTGCCTGGGCAGAAGCGTCATGCTCGGCCTGGCTCAGCATATCCAGCGCCACAAAATCCGGATCGGCAGTGCCATCGGCGATCACCAGGATCTCGGAGGGACCGGCGATCATGTCGATCCCGACCTTGCCGAATACCCGCCGCTTGGCCGCCGCAACCCAGGCATTGCCCGGCCCGGTGATCTTGTCGACCGGGCGGATGGTTTCGGTTCCATAGGCCAGCGCCGCCACCGCCTGGGCGCCGCCGATCCGGTAGATCGTATCGACCCCGGCCAGTCTGGCGGCATAGATCACCAGCGGATTGACCTCGCCGCCCGGCGTCGGGCAGGTGATCACCAGCCGCCCCACCCCGGCCACCCGCGCCGGGATCGCGTTCATCAGCACGGAAGACGGGTAAGAGGCGAGCCCGCCCGGCACATAGAGGCCGGCGGCAGAAACCGGCGTCCAGCGCCAGCCGAGGGTGGCCCCTTCCGGATCGGTCCACATCTGGTCCTGCGGCATCTGGCGGACGTGATAGGCGCGGATGCGTTCCGCCGCGAGGGTCAGCGCCGCTGCATCCTCGGGCACGACTTTGGCACATTCCGCCTCGATCTCGGCGGGGGAAAAGGCCAGACGGTCGGGGGTCACCGCCAGCCGGTCAAAGCGCGCGGTGAGATCAGTCACCGCCTGATCGCCCCGCGCCCGCACATCGGCGATGATCGCGGCAACCACGTCATCCACCTCGGGGCTGTCCTCGCGTTTCATGCCGAGGAAAGCGGTGAATTCCGCCTCGAAACCGGGTTCCCGGGTGGAAAGAAATTGCGCCATTGCGGGCCTCCGCGCATGAATATGCCGCCTGTTGCCCCGCGCATAACCCGCGCCGCCGCCGAGGTAAACAGGCGGCGGCAAACAGGCCGCAAATGCAAAAGGGCGGCGCGCGATAACCCGCGCCCCGCCCTTTCCTGATCTTTGTCGCGGCTTATTGTGCCGGAGCCTCGACAGCTGCCTCGGCCGGCACTTCGACCGGAGCTTCAGCGGGGGTTTCAGCCGGTGCCACTTCTTCCATCACCGGGCCCAGGCCGCCTTCACCGCCCGCAGGCTCGGCGCCCGAGGTCGGCGCCGCGGCCTCTTCCTCGATGCTGGCCTTGACGATCACATCCGGATTCTCGGCGACCGAGCCGTTCAGCTCTGCCGGACCGCGTTTGATCTTGTCGACCACATCCATGCCCGAGATCACCCGACCGACAACGGTATATTGCCCGTCAAGGAAATCGCCCGGCGCGAACATGATGAAGAACTGGCTGTTCGCCGAATTCGGATCATTGCTGCGGGCCATGCCTACAATGCCGCGCTGGAAGGAGAGGTCCGAGAATTCCGACGGGATGTCAGGCAGATCCGAGCCACCCATACCAGCGCTGATGAATTCCGCAGGGATCTCCATCCCACCGAGGTTATAGGTGCCCTCAGCCGCGCCTTTCGGCAGTTTGGCGATCTCTTCGGCAAAAGTCGCGGGCTTGCCGAACTGCACATCGCCGGTCTGGGCCATGAAACCGTCGATCACGCGGTGGAAGACGACGCCGTCATAGGCGCCCTCTTTCGCCAGCGTGACGATCTGCGCCACATGCTGCGGCGCCTTGTCGGACAGAAGGTCAATGACCACCCGGCCATTGGCTTCACCCTGGATGTCAAGCACCAGATTCGGCCCGGGCAGATCGGGCACATCCTGCGCAAAGGCGGGGGTCGCCATCAGCAGGGAAACGGCAAGAACCTTACGCAACATCGGATGCAACCCTCACGGTGATCATGCGATCAGGGGTGACCGGCGGCTCGCCCCGGGTGATTTTATCAACGAATTCCATGCCCTTAATCACGCGACCATAGACGGTATACTGGCCGTTGAGGAAATGGTTGTCCTTGAAATTGATGAAGAACTGGCTGTTCGCCGAATTCGGATTGGCCGAACGCGCCGCGCCCAGCGTGCCGCGATCATGCGGGAGTTTCGAGAACTCGGCCGGCAGATCGTCATATTGCGAACCACCCGTGCCCGAACGGCGCGGATTGTAATCTTTTTCCATATTGGCGTGCTCGACATCGCCGGTCTGGGCCATGAAGCCCTCGATCACGCGGTGGAAAGCCACATTGTCATAGGCTTTGTCGCGCGCGAGCTGCTTCATGCGCTCGGCATGTTTCGGTGCGACATCCGGGAGAAGCTCGATCACCACTTCGCCGTCTTTCAGCGTCAGGATGATGGTGTTCTCGGGGTCCTTGATCTCGGCCATTGTGCTTCCCTTGCAGGCTTCTGGTCGGGCGGGAAATTAACCGCAAGCGCATCGGGGGGGAAGGGCAAATGGGCGTGATCGGTTGACGGGGCGGCAAAATGGGCGGAAAGAATTGCGCGAAAAGCCGGGAACAGCTGGCTTGTTAGCGCTAACCCAAACCGAATGACGCATCCTGGGAGAGACCGATGGGCTGGAAAACGCTGGATGATATCGCACTGGCCGGCAAGACGGTGCTTACACGGGTCGATATCAATGTGCCGATGGAGGGGGATCGGGTCACCGACACCACCCGCATCGACAAGATCCGCCCAACGGTCGAGGATATCATCGCGCGCGGCGGCAAAGTGGTGCTGCTGGCGCATTTCGACCGCCCGAAGGGCAAGGTCGTGCCGGAAATGAGCCTTGGCCGCATCGCGGGCGCTGTTGAATCGAGCCTTGGCCGCAAGGTGGTGTTCTCCTCTGAGAGCACCGGCGAAGTGGCGAAGGCGGCGATTGCTGCGGCAGGCCCCGGCGATGTGGTTTTGCTGGAGAATACCCGCTTTCAGCCGGGCGAGGAGAAAAACGATGCCGGGCTGGCGGCGGAATTTGCCGCGCTTGGCGATGTTTATGTGAATGACGCCTTTTCAGCGGCGCATCGCGCGCATGCCTCGACCGAGGCGCTGGCGCGCGCTTTGCCGCATGCGGCAGGCCGGCTGATGGAGGCGGAACTGAAGGCGCTGGAGGCAGCCCTTGGCACCCCGGCCCGCCCGGTGATCGCAGTGGTCGGCGGCGCGAAGGTCTCGACGAAACTTGATCTGCTGGGGAACCTCGTCGGCAAGGTCGATCACCTGGCGATTGGCGGCGGCATGGCGAATACCTTCCTTGTGGCGCAGGGAATCGAGGTCGGCAAATCGCTGGCCGAGCGCGATATGGCCGATACCGCCCGCGCGATCCTGAAAAAGGCCAGCGATTCCGGCTGCCAGATCCATCTGCCGGTCGATGTGGTGGTGGCGCGCGAGTTCAGGGCCGGCGCGGCCAGCCAGATCACCAATGCATCAGGCTGCCCTGCGGATGCGATGATCCTCGATGCCGGTCCGGAGACGGTGGCGCGGCTTAAGGCCGTGATGGGCCAATGCGCAACGCTGATCTGGAACGGTCCGCTGGGTGCTTTCGAGATCCCCCCGTTCGACGGCGCCACGGTGGCGGCGGCGAAAGAAGCGGCGCGGCTGACCGAGGCAGGAAAGCTGATCTCGGTCGCGGGCGGCGGCGATACCGTGGCCGCGCTGAACCAGGCCGGGGCTGCGGGCGCCTTCACCTTCATCTCGACCGCCGGCGGCGCCTTCCTTGAATGGATGGAGGGCAAGGAATTGCCGGGCGTCGCGGCGCTTCTTGCCTGATGCGCGCCCGGTCGCGCTAACAGCATTGCGTGCGCCCTGGTCAAAAGGCTATGGCGCGTGGGAACAGGGACTCTGAGGATCCGGGGAAGGGTTTTGACCATGACCACTGAAAAAATGACGGCGCAGATCGGCGCGGGCCAGGGCTTTATCGCGGCGCTGGACCAGTCGGGGGGCTCGACCCCGAAGGCGCTGAAACTCTACGGCGTCGAGGCCGATGCCTGGTCCGACGAGGCCGGCATGTTCGATCTGGTCCATGCGATGCGCGCCCGCATCATCAAATCGCCGGCCTTTTCGGGGCAGAAGGTGATCGGCGCCATCCTGTTCGAACAGACGATGGACCGTGACATCGACGGCATCCCGACCGCCACCTATCTTTGGGAAAAGCGCGGCGTGGTGCCTTTCCTCAAGATCGACAAGGGGCTCGATGCCGAGGTCAATGGCTGCCAGGTTATGAAAGCGATGCCCGAGCTGGACGCGCTGCTGGAAAAAGCAGTGCGCGCGGGCATCTATGGCACCAAGGAACGCTCGGTGATTTCGGCCGCGAATGAGGATGGCATCAAGGCGGTGGTTGACCAGCAATTCGCCATCGCGAAACAGGTGAGCAGCCATGGTCTGATGCCGATCGTCGAGCCGGAAGTCACGATTTCCATCGCCGACAAGGCCGCCGCCGAGACGATCCTGCGCCGCGAGATCCTTGCGCATCTCGACGCCCTGCCGAAGGGCACGCAGGTGATGCTGAAGCTGACGATCCCGTCGGAGGCGAATTTCTACGCCCCCCTCGTCGATCACCCTGCGGTGCTGAAGCTGGTCGCACTTTCGGGCGGCTATTCGCGCGATGAGGCCAATGCGCTGCTGGCGAAGAACCGCGGCATGATCGCGTCCTTCTCGCGTGCTTTGTCCGAAGGTCTGAAAGCGCAGCAATCCGAGGGTGAATTCGACGCCACGCTGAAATCGGCGGTCGATTCCATCCATGCGGCCTCTGTGGCTGGCTGATCCAGGGACTGGCTGATCCTGGCGCCGGCTGATCCGGGGGCTGGTTAATCTGGCGCCGGCTGATCTGATTTCGAAGAAAAATGAAGGGAATCCCGCCGCATGGGGGATTCCCTTCTGATTCGTTTCATGGCATAATTTTCTGGCAGCCTCCGTCAGAGAGGCCAATTGATGGGCAGACGGGCAGATGACCAGGCAACAACGGCGCCATAATATGGGCGGGCTGATCTATTTCGCCCTGATGTTCACGCTGGGCGCCTATTTCACCTTTGCCGCCGTGCAGGGCGATTACGGTGTGTTCCGCCGGGTCGAAATCCGCGCCGAGGCCGCCGGTCTGACGGTCGAGCGTGACAAGCTGGCGGTGCAGCTTGCCGATATGCAGAACCTGACCCATCGGCTGTCGGATGACTATCTCGACATGGATCTGCTCGATGAGCGCGCCCGTGATGTGCTGGGCTATATGCGTGCCGATGAGATCGTGATCCGCTGAGCGGCGAGCCAATCTGAGCGCCGCACTCTGACAGAGCTGCGACGGAACAGAGCTTCATACCTGCGCCCGGGACGGGCCACAGTTTCACCCGAAATCCAGGCCATCTCTGCCCTCGCGACAGTCGGTGGCACTATGAAATATGTGATCGGAATACTGGTGGCGCTTTTGCTTCTGCCAAAGCTGGCAAACGGCACTGGCACGGGCATGTTCGGGTATTACTCCAGCCTGGACACGACGGCGATCTTCCGCCAGGCCGCCCCGTATGTCGCGGCAGCAACGGGAATACTTCTCTTCGTCTTGCTGCGGCAAGGGGCAAGACGCTCTGCCACTTCGCCCGGAACAACACATGTCAAGACCCGCGTCCTGGTTATCTCCATCGTAGTGGCCATTGCCTCTGCATGGATGATAACGAGCCATTCTGCACCAATCCTGCTTTCAGCCTTCGGATCATCAGGAACATCGCAAACCGTTTCGGTCATGAGAGCCGCTGGAAATGTGCCCTGCAAAACGGCTTATTCCATCAGGCGTGACGTGCCCTCATCAGAACGGCCTGGCTTAATCTGCGTTCCGAAAGCACTTGACCAGCACATCGCAAGCTCCGCAGAGGGAATGACAGGATTGAGTTGAAGATAACCGGGTTCGGCAACGCCTGGGGTCTCTGGAATGCAGAGTTTGAACTGCTGCCGCCGGAAGGGTGAGCCGCTCACTCCGGCACTGTAACAGGCGGCGACGCCCTGTCGTTGCGACGGCGTGGCGTGGACATTTTCGCGTTTGACCCAATAATCTCCGATGTTGTATGGATGGTTTAACGCTAAACCATTTGCTGAACCTACTCCAGGGAGGAGCCCAATGGCACGCAAGCCCGATGCGAGACCCAATGTCTCGAAAGACGAGCTGCTGAAGTATTACCGCGAGATGCTGCTGATCCGCCGCTTTGAGGAAAAAGCGGGCCAGCTTTACGGCATGGGGCTGATCGGGGGGTTCTGTCACCTCTATATCGGCCAGGAAGCGGTTGTGGTCGGCCTGGAAGCTGCGGCGAAGCAGGGTGACAAGCGCCTGACCTCTTACCGCGATCACGGCCATATGCTGGCCTGCGACATGGACCCGAAGGGCGTCATGGCCGAGCTGACCGGGCGCATCGGGGGCTATTCGAAGGGCAAGGGCGGCTCGATGCATATGTTCTCGAAAGAGAAACATTTCTACGGTGGCCATGGTATTGTCGGCGCGCAGGTGCCGCTGGGCGCGGGGCTCGCATTTGCCGACAAGTACCTCGGCAATGACAATGTGACCTTCACCTATTTCGGCGATGGCGCGGCCAACCAGGGCCAGGTCTATGAAACCTATAACATGGCAGAGCTCTGGGAGCTCCCGGTGATTTTCGTCATTGAAAACAACCAATATGCCATGGGGACGAGCGTGAAGCGCTCGACCAAATCGACGACGCTTTATGAGCGCGGCGTGGCTTATGGCATCCCCGGCGAGCAGGTCGATGGCATGGATGTGCTGGCGGTGAAGGCGGCTGGTGAGAAGGCGGTCGCCCACTGCCGCGCGGGCAAGGGGCCGTATATCCTTGAGATGATGACCTATCGCTACCGCGGTCACTCGATGTCGGATCCGGCGAAATACCGGACGCGCGAAGAGGTCGAGAAGATCAAGACCGAGAAGGACTGTATCGAGCATGTCCGCGATCTGCTGTTGCAGGGGGGCCTCGCATCCGAGGATGACCTGAAGAACATCGACAAAGAGATCAAGGCGCTGGTGAATGAGGCGGCTGAATTCTCGAAAGAAAGCCCGGAGCCGCCGCTGAGCGATCTCTGGACCGACATTACCGTCTGAGGGGGAGAGAGATCATGGCAGTAGACGTATTGATGCCGGCTTTGTCTCCGACGATGGAGGAGGGCACGCTGGCGAAATGGCTGGTGAAAGAGGGTGACGTGGTCAAATCGGGCCAGGTCATTGCCGAGATCGAGACCGATAAGGCGACGATGGAATTCGAGGCGGTGGATGAGGGGATCATCGGCAGGCTGCTGGTCGCGGAAGGCACGGCGGGCGTGAAGGTGAACACGCCGATCGCGGTGCTGGTGGAGGAGGGCGAGAGCGCGGATGCCGTTGTCAGCGCCCCTGCTCCGGTTGCCGCCGCCGCTCCGGCCATCGAGGCCGTCCCGGCGGCAGCTGCCGCGCGCGCCGCCCCGGTAGTTGCAGCCCAGGGCTGGCCGCATAGCGATTTGCCCGAGGGTGTCGCGACGAAGACCATGACCGTGCGCGAGGCTCTGCGCGAGGCGATGGCGGAAGAGATGCGCCTTGATCCCAATGTCTTCCTGATGGGGGAAGAGGTTGGCGAATACCAGGGCGCCTATAAGATCAGCCAGGGCCTGCTGGATGAGTTCGGGCCGAAGCGGGTTGTTGATACGCCGATCACCGAACATGGTTTCGCCGGGATCGCGGTTGGCGCCTCCTGGGGTGGCCTGCGCCCGATTGTCGAGTTTATGACCTTCAACTTCGCGATGCAGGCGATTGACCATATCATCAACTCGGCCGCGAAGACGCTTTATATGTCGGGCGGCCAGATGGGCTCGCCGATGGTCTTTCGTGGCCCGAACGGGGCGGCGGCGCGCGTGGGCGCCCAGCACAGCCAGGACTATGCCGCCTGGTATGCGGCGATCCCCGGGCTGAAAGTGGCGATGCCCTATTCGGCTGCCGACGCCAAAGGCCTCCTGAAGAGCGCGATCCGGGACAATAACCCGGTGATCTTCCTGGAAAACGAGATCATGTATGGCCGCTCTTTCGAGGTGCCGGTCGGCGATGATTTCACCATCCCCTTCGGCAAGGCCTCGGTCATGCGGGCGGGGACGGATGTGACGCTGGTCTCCTTCGGGATCGGGGTTTCCCATGCGCTGGCGGCGGCGGAAGCGCTGGCGGCGGAGGGGATCGAGGCCGAGGTGATCAACCTGCGTACGCTGCGCCCGATTGACTATGACACCGTGCTGGCAAGCGTGCAGAAGACCAATCGCTGCGTGACGGTCGAGGAGGGTTTCCCTGTGGGCTCCATCGGCGACCATCTGGCATCGACGATCATGCAGCGGGCGTTTGATTATCTGGACGCACCCGTCGTGACCTGCACTGGCAAGGATGTGCCGATGCCTTACGCCGCCAATCTGGAGAAGCTGGCGCTGATCACGCCCGCCGAAATCGTCACGGCCGTGAAATTGGTCTGCTACCGCTGAGGAGGATGAGGGAATGGCAATTCAGATCCTGATGCCGGCGCTTTCTCCGACGATGGAGGAAGGCACGCTGGCAAAATGGCTGGTGAAAGAGGGTGACACCGTCAAATCCGGCCAGGTGATCGCCGAAATCGAGACCGACAAGGCGACGATGGAGTTCGAGGCGGTCGATGAGGGGGTGATCGGCAAGATCCTGATCCCTGAGGGCACGACGGGGGTGAAGGTCAATGACCCGATCGCCATGCTGCTGGAAGAGGGCGAGGACGCCTCTTCTGTGGCCCCCGCCCCGCCCCGGGCCGCTGCGCCTCAGGCATCCGTCAGTGCGCCGGTTGCCGCCGCAGCTGTGGTTCCGGCAGCGGCGCCCGCTCCGGCGGCCACTGGTGCCCGCGTCTTCGCCTCGCCGCTGGCGCGGCGGATCGCAAAGGAAAAGGGCATCGACCTCGCTGCAGTGCAGGGCAGCGGGCCGCATGGCCGTATCGTCAAGGCCGATGTCGAACAGACAAAACCAGGTGCCGCGCCAGCCGTAGCGCCCGCGGCAGCAGCCGGCGCGGCGGGCTCGATGCCCGCCGGGGCGGCGACCCCGACCCCCACAAAAGCGCTGGCTTCGGGTCTCTCTGCCGAGACGGTTCTGAAAATGTATCAGGATCGGGAATTCGAGGAAATTGCCCTGGACGGCATGCGCCGCACCATTGCTGCCCGCCTGACTGAAGCCAAGCAGACCATCCCGCATTTCTACCTGCGCCGCGAGGTCAAACTCGACGCGCTGATGGACTTCCGGGCCGAGCTGAACCACGCCCTGACCGGGCGCGGCGTCAAGCTCTCGGTCAATGACTTCATCATCAAGGCCTGCGCCATCGCGCTGCAGGAAGTGCCCGATGCCAATGCGGTCTGGGCCGGCGACCGGATCCTGAAGCTGAAACCCTCGGATGTGGCGGTTGCCGTCGCAGTCGAAGGCGGGCTCTTCACGCCGGTGCTGCGTGACGCCGACAAAAAGTCGCTCTCGGCCCTGTCGGCCGAGATGAAGGACCTCGCACATCGCGCCAAGTCGAAAAAGCTCGCGCCGCATGAATATCAGGGCGGCAGTTTCGCGATCTCCAATCTCGGCATGTTCGGGGTCGAGAATTTCGACGCGGTGATCAACCCGCCGCATGGCGCAATCCTTGCGGTCGGGGCCGGGGTGAAGAAACCGGTGGTGAACGGGGATGGTTCGATCGGGGTTGCGACCATGATGTCGATGACGCTGTCGGTCGATCACCGGGTCATTGACGGGGCGCTTGGGGCGCAGTTCCTGAAAGCCGTGATCGAGGCGCTGGAAAACCCGGTCACCATGCTGGCCTGAAACAGCAGATATTTGGAAACCGCGCAAGGCGGGGGCGCTGCCCCCGCCTTCGCATTTTCAATGCGAAGGCTCCCCCGGGATATTTAAGCACAGATGAAATCAGCCGCCAGGACCAGCTTCTGAGGTCAGCCGCGGGCTTCGAGCTTTTGCAGCAAAGTGATGCTGCGCCGGGTGATGGTGGCGATGATGCCGGCGCCGATCAGCCAGAGCGACCAGGCCATGATCGCGGCGCCGGTACTGGCCACCGGCAACAATGCGGCGATCAGCGCAGCAAGCGTCAGCGCCGCCATCCGGTGCGGCTTCGCCATCGGTCCGCGAAAATCAGGAGTGAAGCCTTCGGCACGGCCCAGCTCGCGCAGCCAGGCGGTGATCAGCGCAAGCGCCCCAACCCCGAGGCCGAGCGCCGGTACGCCGGCGAAAAGCCCCGCACCCCAGAAAAGCAGCAGATCGGCAGCGCGGTCGGGCACCTCGTTCCAGAAAGGGCCCGAGGGGGTGGCACCGCCTCCCTCGACCGCGACCATCCCGTCGAGCAGATTGCACAGGAGCCGCAGCTGAATCATCCCTGCCGCAAGGATGAGCAAAATGCTCTGCCCGATCGGCCCGGAGACCGAGGCCGCCCAGAAGAACAACAATCCCACTGCCGCGAACAGGACAGAAGCCTGCGAAATCTGGTTCGGCGTGATCTGGCGCTGTGCGAGATTCTGCGCCAGCCGCAGGATCAGCCGGCTCCTCCGCGCACGGATCGGGCGGCGGTTGCCGGCTTCCTCCGATAGCTGCGGCCCGGTTTGTTCGGGGAAGGCAGGATCTTGCATGTCGTCATCTGTCATGGGTCAGGTCCAGAACCAGCGGGTGAGATGGAAAAAGATCGGCGCGGCAAAAACCACGGAATCGAGCCGGTCGAGAAAACCGCCATGGCCTGCGATCAGATGGCCCCAGTCCTTGACGCCCTTATCACGCTTGATCGCCGACATTACGAGACCGCCGAAGAACCCCATCAGCGTCACCGCCAGCGCCATGCCGGCGGCCTGGAACATGGTGAAGGGCGTCATCCACCACAAAGCCGCACCCGCCGTCGTCGCCGTCATCACGCCGCCGATCAGCCCCTCCCAGGTCTTGGAAGGCGACAGTTGCGGCGCGACCAGGCGGCGGCCGAACAGCTTGCCCCAGACATATTGCATCACATCGGAAAGCTGCACGGTAAAGATCAGCCAGGCGATCAGGATCACCGAGCGCCCCTCATATCCCTCGATATACAACGTCAGCAGCGCAGGCACATGACTGACGCAATAGACGCAGATCATCAGCGCCCATTGGGTTTCGGCAACACGGGTGAGGAAGCTCTTCGTCTCGCCCCTGAGCGCCGAAACGACCGGCATCAACAGGAAGGCATAGACCGGGATGAAGATCGAATAGAGCCCGTACCAGTCGATCCACACAAGCCAGTATTGCACCGGCAGCACGATGAAGAAGGCGCCGGCCAGCGACCAGTGATCGGCGCGGGCCTTGGCTGTCAGTGTGAGGAACTCGCGCAAGGCCGAGAAGGAGAGGAGCGCAAACAAAAGGACCACCCCCGCCCGCCCGGCCAGGAAGGCCAGCGACAAGAGAACCACCATCCCCCACCAGGCCGAGATCCTGGCATTCAGGTTCTCGATCACCGGATTGCCGCCATCGGGGGCGATCCGGGCGCGCAGCACCTCGCCGATCACGGTGGCGATCACCAGGATCACGCCCACGCCAAGCAAAAGCCAGATCAGATGCGGGGTTGCGCTCATGCCGGCACCGTCTCTTTCAGCGCGATCAGCGCAGCATGGGATCGGGCGAGAAAATCCGCCTTTTCCTCGCCTTCGTCCAGATGCAGCGGAGCGCCGAAGGTCAGGGTGCAGATCAGCGGCAGCGGAATGATCTCACCCTTGGGCATCACGCGGTTGAGGTTGGAAATCCAGACCGGCACCAGATCCACTCCGGGATTTTGCCGCGCGAGGTGGTAGAGGCCGCTGCGGAACGGCAGCAGCGGCTCCTCGGTCATATTGCGCAACCCCTCGGGAAATATGATCAGCGAAGAGCCCCCGGCCAGAGCCTGGCCCATCAGGGTGACGGGATCCTCGGCGCGCTCCTCCGGGCGACGGTCGATCAGAACGGCGTTGAAAACATCGCGACCGATAAAGGTGCGAAGCGGCGTTTTCAGCCAGTAATCCAGCGCCGCCACCGGCCTCGTGCGGGCGCGCAGCATCGGCGGCAGCACTGTCCAGAGCAGCACGAAATCGGCATTGGAAGTGTGATTGGCAAAATAGACGCGCTGCTTTGGCAGCGGCTCTATTCCCGACCAGATAGCGCGGGGCGCGGTAACGATGCGGGCGAAAAGTGTGATCGCCCGCCCGGAAAAACCCGCCGCCATGCCGCGTAAAACGACCTTAACCCTGGAACTGAAACCCGCCGGCAAATCCGCTGCTCACTCCGCCCTGAATTGCTGATCCATGGTCAGCGCCGGCTGCGCGCAACCCGCTTTGCCGACCACCCGCGCCGGAACGCCGGCCACGGTCGTCTCGGGCGGCACTTCCTCCAGCACGACCGAACCGGCCGCGATACGCGAGCAATTGCCGACCCGGATATTACCCAGAACCTTGGCCCCTGCCCCGATCAGCACACCATTGCCGATCTTCGGATGCCGGTCGCCATCCTCCTTGCCGGTACCGCCCAGCGTCACCGAATGCAGCATCGAGACATTGTCGCCGACAACCGCCGTTTCCCCGATCACGATGGAATGGGCATGGTCGATCATAATGCCTTTGCCGATGCGCGCGGCCGGGTGGATATCGACGCCGAATGCCTCGGATACCCGCATCTGCACGAAATAGGCCAGATCGACCCGCCCTTTGTCCCAGAGCCAATGTCCAATCCGGTAGGCCTGCACCGCCTGATAGCCCTTGAAGAACAGAACCGGCTGCAAATAGCGGTGGCAGGCGGGATCACGCTCATAAACCGCCATCAGATCGGCGCGCGCCGCCGCGCCAAGTTCGGGCGTGGCGCCGTAGGCCTCATCCGCGATCTCGCGCAGGATCTGCTCGCTCATCTCGCCCGAGGCAAGTTTCAGCGAAAAGCGGAACGCCAGGGCGCGTTCAAACGTGGCATGGTGCAACAGGCCCGAATGGATCAGCGAGCCGAGCAGCGGTTCGGCACGGACCGCCTCGACAGCCTCGCTGCAGATCCGTGTCCAGACCGGATCGAGCGTCGTGACACGTTGTCTGGTTTCGGCCATGGCAATCCCCGTATCGAGCCGCTGCAAATGGCGGCGGAAACAGGATGGATTATCTCCGATGCGGGCAGAATCAGCAATCAGGAAAGGAAACTGTTCCGCCCGGGATCAGGGACCCACATTGACCGCCCGAAAAGGCCCAGGCCCAAAGCTTGGCGACAGCTGGGCGACCATCGCGGTGAACCCGCTTTGCGCCCCATCGGCCAGCTGCTGTGCCAGCGGATAGGCGTATTGCGGTGCGGTTACGGTCACTTCGCGCAGGATGATATCCGCGACCAGAACGCGGACCATATAGGCCTCGCTTTCCTCGGAAAGCGGCACCTCCAGCTGCTGCCAGTTATCGCCGCCGATCCGCGTCCGCCGTATCCAGCTGAGGCTGAGATCGGTGCCCGCCGCGCCATGGCTGCGCAGATGGCTGACCGGCATCGGGCGCAAGCCGATCCCGTCAAAGGCGGCAGCGATTTCAACCACATTCGGATCGTCATAGCCACGCCCCGAAACGCCGATGCGGAAGCTGCGGGACAGCCCGCGCGTGTCAGAGCCAAGCGTGACCTGCTCCGGCGCTCCGTTCAGCAAAACCACCGTGCTGCCCGCCGGCCAGACCGGCGGCATCACCCCATCCGTGCCCGCCTGGCCCCGGAGTCGCAGCGAAACCTCCCAGGTCTGCGGCGCGACCAGCTCTGCCCCGGCAAACTGAAACACCTCCCAATTGCCGGGCGAGCCATCGCCGATCGCCATTGCATTGGCGCCATTCAGCACCGCAACCGGGTCGGCAGCGCTGAGGCTGCCCGCATTCAGCCGGATCCGCAGCGGCTCGCCACGGTCCCAGGCCCCCGGACGGGCCGAAGCCAGCCCCGTCTCGGTCCTCCCCATGACCGAAGGCACCGTGACCAGCCGGTTCAGCGCAAACCCACCCGCAGCCGTCTGCGACCAGAGCGCAGCCGAGCCCGGCCAGGGATTTGCCGCCACCGCGATATGCGGCTGATGCGGCACCTCCTGCCCGGTCAGAAGCGGCAGGTCCAGAAAGACCGGCCAGACCGGAACCGGCGCCACAAAGCGGGTGAGCACGGGGGGCGAGCCGCCTTCATCGCGGGTCTCATAGATCCCGCCCTCGATCCGCGTGGCCTCGATACGGCGCAGTTCGGTCTGCTCCACCCGATCCACGCGCCAGACCGAGCCATCCCCGGTGGCGATACGATCCCCCGGCCCCACATCCATCCGCGAGGGCGGCAGGCTGAGGCGCAGCCCGTCGCGCGCGATCCGCGATTCCGCCAGCCAGCGCCGGGTGACGCCCTGCCCCTCGCCCAGGGTCAGCGCAATGGCGACCTCGGTGCCGGCCACCCGGTTCAGGCTGTCGCCAGGATGCCGGGTCTCGGCCATGCGGGCCTCGAAATTCGCCTCGGAATCAATGAAACCAAGACGGATCGACTCACCGGTTTCCGCCTCGACAGAGCGCGTGACCTCGGCCTGGCCCTCCAGTTCGTCCACCGCATAAAGCCCGGCATCAAGCCTGTGGTCGAGGCCAGGCAGGCGGCGCTGAAAGACCAGCCTGCCGTCGCGGTCAAAGGCATCGACGCCGAAGGTCTGCAGCAAGGGCTGCAGGCTGGCCCGTCCGCTTTGCACCTGATCGACCAGATAGCCGCGAACGATCCCCTGCGCCCCGGCGGTATCGGTCGTCGTCAGTCCCAGGTCGCCACAGATTTCGCCGATCACCGCCGGGAGAGGCTGGCCGGTCGCCCGTCCGTTCAGCCAATGACCCCGCAGATAGGCCGGCCCGTCGCTCCATTTATCGACCCGACCGGGGAATTCCGGGAAGGGCCGTGCATCCCAGGCCCAGACATGGGCGCGGCTCATATCAACCATCCGCCCGATATACAGCGACGAGGCCGGGTTATGCGCCGGATCCGCCCAATAGCTGTTCATCGCCCGCAGATATTGCATCTGGATCAGATCATCCCGCGCCCCGTTAGAGGCCCGGGGCAAAGCGGATTCCGACGACATCAGGTCAAGGAACTTATTCGGCTGATTGGTGCCCTTGTCGATTGCGGCACAACCATATTCGGTAAAGACAATCGGCTTTGATTGCGGCATCCAGGCGGTCGGAGCCGTGGCCCGCACCGCCCCCTGGCGCCCATGATGCGGGTTGAGCCACCAGTTATGCAGATCCTTGACCCGAAACACCCAGGGCTCGTCAAAGGCGCCATCGGTGATCGGCAGCCGCACCTGCGCCGCCTCGCCTTCCGGGCTGTCATAATACCAGTCAAAACCCTCGCCACCCGCGACATTGGCTTTCAGATAGTCCTGGTTCCAGATCGCCCCCCAATGGGCATCGGCATGGTCCTCGCCATCACGCCAGTCGGAAAGCGGCATGTAATTGTCGATGCCGATGAAGTCGATCGCCGGGTCCACCCAGAGATCATCCAGCGGGAAGTAGAGATTCCCATCCGCGAAATAGCTGCCATATTCCGTCCAGTCGGCGGCATAGCTGATCTTCACCTCCGGCCCGAGGATCGCACGGACCTCCGCCGCAAGCTGCTTCAGCGCCGCCACCGCAGGAAAGCCATCTGCGCCGTTCCGGATCTGAGTCAGGCTGCGCATCTCTGATCCGATGCAGAACGCATCCACCCCCCCCGCCAGCGCGCAAAGATGCGCATAATGCAGAATGAAGCGGCGATAGCGCCACTCGGCCGGGCCGGTATAAAGGACGCGGTTCAGCGCAAGCATGAAATCCGAGGCCTGGGCGGTACCGAAAAAGGCCGCAACCTCGGCATCCGCCGCCACAGTCCGGTCGGTGGTGCCGCTGCGCCCCGGCGCCTGATCGGTGGTGATCCTGCCGCGCCAGGGCATGACGGGCTGATCAGCGGCACCGCTCCAGGGGTCCGGCAATCCGTTATCCGGCTGCTGCTCCATCAGGATGAACGGGTAGAACATCACCTCGCGCCCCGCCGCGCGAAGGGCCCGGATCGCCTCGATCACCGAAGCATCGGCCGGGGTGCCGCCATAAACGGGGTTGCCATCGCGCCGCGCGACCTCGGCGGCATCCCCACGCGTGATGCCACCCGCACGCCAGCCCATGCCCTCGCCGTCATATTCTGCCTGTTCGACCTTGGGCTGCACCTCGCACTGGCCACAGCGCAGATCGCTGCCGAACCAGGACACCACCAGCGAGACCGAACCACAATTCGGCAGCTCTTCGGTCAGCTGGCCAAGACTGGTGCGGAAATCGGTCAGGCCCGAGGGCGCCGTGCTGTTGATCGCGACATTCTCCCCCTGCCCGTGGCTGATATGAACCGGCGTGGTCGCCAGCGCATATTCCCCGGTGCCCGGGATCATCGCGACCGCCCTGACCAGCCCGGACAGCGTATCCTCGGGGGCCACATGCGGCCCCTGCGCGCGGCGCACCACCTCGAAACTGAATTGCGGCACCCGGTTTCCATAGGCGGTCACATCGAGATCCTCGATCACCACATAGGCGAGGCCACGAAAGGCTGGCACCGTCCCGAGGCCCTCGACCGCCTCGATCTTAGGGTCGGGCAACTGGTCTTCGGTGCCGTGATAGATCCGCATCGACAGGCTCCGGGGTTCGATCTCGGTGCCATCGGCCCAGATACGACCGACCCGCAGGATCTCGCCCTCACAAAGCCCGATCGCAAGGCTGACAGTGTAGGAATACTCGGTCACCGAACCACCGGCAGACGCCCCCTTGCCGCCCCGGCGCGTATTGCTGTGTTCCTCATATTGCGAGGCCCAGATCACATGACCCGCGATGCGCATCCGGCCCCAGAGCTTTGCAATCGCCTCGCCCTCACCGGCGCTCATCAGCCTGAGACGGTCGATCCGCCCGACCTCCACCGCATCCGAGCCGCCGCCGAGGATCTTCTGGTCGATGATCCGCCCCACCGAGGCCCCGATGGCGCGCCCGATCACCGCGCCCGAAAGGCCCAGCACCGTGCCGCCAAAGCCTGCACCAAACGCGGCCCCAGCGGCCGAGAGCAAAAGGGTTGCCATCGTATATCGCTCCGTCAGTCAGATCGGCGGAAAGGAAAAGCGCGCGGCGATGCGCCGCGCCCAGGGGAGTGTCAGGGCGCTTTCCGTCACCGCATGGCCGGAAAACGCATGGATAAAGCGGGCATCGGCCCCGGTTTCCGACTGGAGACCCAGATGTTTCGCCACCCCGCCCTCACGCATGCGGAAGAGGATCACATCGCCCGGGGTCGCTTCGGCCCCTTTCGGGATCAGCCAGAGCTGCGCCGCCTCCAGCAGGGGCTCACCGGCACCCGCTTCGGCCCAGTCGGCGCTATAGGCCGGCAGCCGACAAGGCTCGCCGCCATAAAGCCTTCGCCAGATGCCCCGGATCAGCCCGAGACAATCGGCGCCGGCCCCCCGGCAGCTTGCCTGATGGATATAGGGGGTGCCCAGCCAGAGCCGGGCCTCGGCAACCGCCAGCTGCGCAGCCTGCATGGTCATGTCAGGTGAAATCATTGACGCTCCCCGAAAGCGGGAAGCGGCGGGGCTCACCCGTCGCAGGCCGGTCAGAACGCGGATAGCTTGTCAGCCAATCCTCTTCCGGAAGGTGAGGAAATCCGCGAAAATTATTGAAATTATTGAACTTCCCCCGACAGATTCCGGGTTGTTTGCTGCATCCCGCAATCAGTCGCAGCTGGTCGCCCGGCATCAGGGCGGCGCGTATACCCTCCCAGAGCACGATCCGCCGCCCGCCCTGCCGCTGGTCATCTGAACGGATCATCGCCACAAGGCCGGTTGCCTCGCCGCTCATCACCTCCAGCCGGCCATGTTCGAACCAGCGCGGATCAAATCCCGGCAAAGCGTCAAAGCTGAATTCCCGCCGGTCTGCGCTGATCTGCTGCACGGCGATGTCGCAGAAATAGCCCGGGGTCAGCAGGCTGAATGTACAGCGCCCATCCCCCAGCACGGTCGAGCAGTTCCGCGTATAGGCAAAGCCCGCCGGCTGCCCCAGTGGTTCCGAAAGCCCGCGCAATTCGGCGCGAAACGAGGCGCCGCGCCGGATCACCTCACCCAGCGAGCCGCGAAACAGTTCACGCCGCTCGGCAGGCTGGCGCCAGTTGGCCAGCCAGATCCGGACCTCTGCCCCGTCATAGCGTCCGGCATCCAGATCCTCCGCCGTGATCGCGGCATCGCTCAACGCGCCCACGGCCTCGGAATTGTCCACCGCCAGCCCGGTCGCCTGCTGCAACGCGCTTGCGGTCAGACCCGAGCCCGCCCGGTGGATCACCCCCTCCACCTCCAGATCGCAATCATGGTCAGTGAAACCCAGCACCGCACCATCCCGCCGCGAGACCGACCAGAGATGGCAAAGGCCGGTCACACCGCTCTGCAAATGTTCGCTCAGGGCGATTGTCACAGCCTGATCTCCACCACCGGCACATTGGGGACATCGCCGGCCTGAAAGCTGGCGACGGAAACCTGGATGCGGTCGGCGTCGAACCGCACCGGCACGTCGAATTCAAAGCCCGCCGTGATGCGGGTACCGACAGGCGGCGGGATCTCAAAGAGGATCTCGCCCTTCGCGGCATCGACGCTGAATTCGACGCCCTCGACCTTCTGATCCGCGGCTACAGCGACCAGCACGGTCCCTGCCACCGGCTTCAGGATCGGCCGCGAATAGCTTTCCTCGCCCGAGCGGTAGGCCTTCAAAAGCGGGAAGGTCACCCTCACCCCGTCCCCGATCGCAATATCCTGATCCAGCGGCCCGACCTTGCCCGAAGGCAGGCAGGAGCGGTAATCCGACCAGTCTTTCCAGCGAAACCCGTGAAGCTGACCGCGCCGCGCCTCGAAAAACGCGATCAGCGCTTCCAGATCATCCAGCGATCTCAGCCCGACGCCGGCATCGTAATGGCGCCGCGAATGGGCCCAGGGGGTATTGCGCTCCTCGAACCCATTGGCGAGCGCCACGATCTCGGTGCGCCGCTCCGGCCCGCCAACCGAGCCAAAGCTCAGATTGGCGGGGAACCTAATTTCGTGAAACATGCGCCTGTCCCTCACCTGTTCCGCTGACCGCGCGCCAGCGCCCGGCCCATTTGTGCCGCGATCTGGCTCTCTGAGCGCCGGAAGCCGGTCACATCGGGCGTCGAGATGTTCATCACCACATTGACCGGACGCCCGCCGCCCTGGGCCTGGACGCCCAGCTTGCCATCCGCGCCGCGGGTCAGCGGCATGATCGCCTCCGGTCCCGCCTCGCCCATCAGCCCGCGCCCGCCCCGCATGGGGAAAGCGACCGGCCCCGAGACCACGCCGCCATTTGCAAAGGGCATCACGCGGCCCTGTGCAAAACCTGCACCATTGGCGAAGGGCATCAGACCAGACATCACCGCATTGATTCCACTGGCAATCGCGCCGCCAGCGGCATTGTGGATCGGCCGCATCGCCACCGAATAAACCGTGTCGACAATCGACTGCGCCACGCCCTTCAGCGCGTCCGACAACCGCGTCCCGTCAAAGGCCAGCCCGTCAAAAGCCCGCCTCAGCCCCCCTGCGATGCCATTCGACAAAGTCGAGACCTCGCGCGAGGTGAAAGTCGCGCTGTCCCGCAGCCGACCCAGCTCTCCGTCAAAGGCCGCGACCATGGCGGCCGAGGCCCCCAGCCGCTCCTCAAGCCCCGCCAGCTGTTCCGCCAGCAGATCCGCTTCCGCCATTCTCATCCCCTTTCATCCTGTCAGCCCCGGTGTCGGGGAAAGACGCCGCCAGCTCCGCCAGCCGCGCCCGCGTCAGGGGCGGAGCCCCCCGCTCCGCCCCCAGCATGATCCGGAGTTCGACCGGCGTAAGGCTCCAGAACACGCGTGGCTCCAGCCCCAATCCGTAAAGCCCCGCCCGGATCAGCCCTGGCCAGTCGAACCTCCGGCTCATCCTCGCTCTCCGGTCGAGAACGCCCGTGCAAGCAGGGCCGCCGCCGCCTGGGCAGCCGCCACCGGCCCACCGCCGATCTCGACGGCAACCAGATCACCCGCCTGCCCCTTCCAGCCGCCGCCCCTCAGGCCAGCCACCACCAGTGCCAGCACGTCACGGCCCGAAAACCGCCCGCCCTCGAACCGCTCGACCAGATCCATCAACGAGGCTTCCCCAAGCCCTGCCTCCAGTTCAGCCAGCGCGCCCAGCGTCAGTTTTGCGACATGCGGGACGCCGTCGAGCGTAATCTCCACCTCACCGGCGAACGGGTTCCCCATCAAAGCGCCGTGAAGCTGAGGACACCCGCCGAGGCCAGACTGACCTCATAGGTCGCCTCGCCGTTATGGCTGCCGGCATATTCCAGGCTGGTGATCTGGAACGGCCCCTGCACCACGCCGAAATCCGGGATCACCACCTGAAAGGCCGGGATCTCGCCGTCAAAGAAGATCTGGCGTGCGCGTTCATCGGTTTCCGCATCGCGAAACACGCCCGAACCCGAGATGCTGGCCGATTTCACGCCCGCGCCGGCCAGCAGCTCACGCCAGCCGCCCGAGCTTTCCAGGCTCGTAACTTCCACCGTCTCGGCGTTGAAACTGGCGCGGGTGGCGCGCAGCCCGGCAATGGTCTCGAACTGGCCATCGCCAGTCTGGTCGATCTTGATCAGAAGGTCTTTCCCGGCCTGAACTGCCATGGTCTTCTCCTTGAAATTGATGAATTCCGGCTCAGATCCCGATCAAATCTCGATCCGGGCCCGGAAGGTCAGGTCGATCCGGCGCACAGTGCCCTCGCCGATCCGCCGCGCCACGGCCCGGTCAAAGGCAAGGCTCACCAGCCGCCCGCGCGACAGTGCCGGCAGCGGCGTGGCCATGAGGTCCGAAATCGCCACCGACAGCGTCTTTGCCGCCAGAAACCCCTCGGCATCGCTGATCACGCTGATCACCAGCCGGTGATCCGCCCCCGCACCGGATTTATCCGAGGCATCGCGGACATCCTCCGGCCCGATCAGGACGAAAAGCCCCGGCGGCGAGGGCGGCAACGCATCATGCACCGCAACCCCCGCCAAAACCGGCGCCGTGCTCAGCTGCTGGAAAACGGCCGCCTGCAAAGCCGCTGCTGCTGCATAGCTCATTTCGGCGCCTCCTCACGGCAGGTGCAGGTCAGCCAGAGGCCGCCCGGGTCATTCTCCGCCACCGCGAGGATGGTGAAAATCCGTGTCCCCAGTCGGAACCGCTGTTCGGGGCGCGGGCGGGCGGCGGCACCTGCGGGGGCGCCGCGCACCGTGATACGCCAGGCAACCGAGGTCAGGATCAGCTCCTCCCCCGAGGGGGCGCGCCCGGTTCCCGCCACCATCTCGGCCCAGAGGAGCCCCACCAGCGCCCAGCTGAGCGTAAAGCCACCGGCGCCATCGGGCAGCCGGGTCGCCTCTTCGAGGGCAAGCTGCTGGCGCAGCTGAGGCGCCCTCATCGCCGCCCCCCGCCCAGCACTCGGATCAGCCGCCAGCGCCCGATCAGCCCTTCAACGGCGCCCGGAAGGCCGGCGCCACGGGTGCCAGGATCATGGCGAAATTCGTAATATTCCGCCGCAAGCAGCATCACCGCCTGTTGCAGATCGGCCGGCACCCCCGCCCAGGTCGCCGAGAAACCGGCCTCGAACACCACCCGCACCGCGCCGCCCGTCGCCGGTTCGGGCAAGGCCGCCCCGGTTCCCGCGATGCGCGGCCGGTGCTGGTCCTGGATCAGCCGGTACAGCACCGGGTTCACCGCAGTCGCCACACCCAAAGCCGAGACCAGCTCGACGCTCACCAGAGATGAGACCGGGGCCAGCGGCAGCGCCTGGGCCTCAGCATCGCGCCAGGTCTCCATCTCCAGCAAAAAGCGGCGCCGGATCACGGCCTTGGCAATCCGCCCCTCGATCGCGGCAATCGCTGCGCGCAGATGGCTTTCCAGCAGCGCATCCTGATCCGTCGCCAACGCAAAACCGCTGCCAAGGCGCAGATGTTCTTTCAACGCTGCCAGCGGCAGGCTCGCCACCGGCACCGCCGTTTCTTCCGTCAGTCTCATACCCTGCGCCCCCATTGCTCACGGTCGAAGAAAGGGAGCCAGGCCGCGAACGGCCCGGCCCGGCGTCAGATCGTCAGGAGGTCGCGACACGCAGCAGTTTGATGGCGGCATAATCGGCAATATCGCCGCCGACACGCTTGGTCGCATAGAAAAGCACATGGGGCTTGGCCGAGAACGGATCGCGCAGGATGCGCAGATCCGGGCGCTCGGCGATGGTGTAGCCGGCGTTGAAATCGCCGAACGCAATCGGGAAACTGTTCGCAGCGACGTCGGGCATATCCTCGCAGATCAGCACGGCATAGCCCATCAGACGCGCAGGCTCGCCCGCCGCCAGACCATCCGACCACAGGAAGCGGCCATCGGCATCCTTCATCTTCCGCACCGCGCCGGCGGTTTTCGAATTCATCAGGAAGGTGCCATTGGCGCGGTAATCGGCACCCAGGGCGTAGACCAGGTTTATGATGCAATCGGCCGGATTGGTGGTGGCGAAATCCGCCGCAGCGCCGGTCGGCACATAACCGAGATTGCCCCAGGTCCAGGAGGCGTTCGCCACCTTCGTGGGCAAGAGGATGCCCTTCGGCTTGTCGACACCGTCCCCGTTGATGAAGGCCGCCGCCTCAGCCCGAATGAAGCGCGTCGCGATCTTTCCGGCAAGCCAGCCTTCAACATCGAAAGCGCTGTCATCGAGCAGCCGCTGGCTGGCCTTCGGCATCGCCGACAACTCATGCAGCCGGATCTGGATGCGTTCAAGTGTGGGCGTCGCGGTCTCGGCAGTGGCCGCCGCCTCGGTCGCCCAACCCGAACCGACCTCGGAACGGTCGATCAGCACATCGAACGAGGTTGCCTCGACCTGCACCACATTGGCAACCGAGCGCAGCGAAGAGGTCGAGATCAGCATCGAGCGGATCTGATCCGCCGTCTGCGGCGAGACCAGATAGCCGCCATCCGCCGCCACTGCGCTCGAGAGCGCCTTACCCTCCATCGCGAGGCCCCGATACCCGTCATCATCGCCCGAGCGCAGATAGGCGTTGAACGCCTTCTGATGCGGTGCATTCTCCTCCACGGCAGCGGAAAGTGCCGGGCGGCCCCAGGTCATGGTTTTCTTCTGAAGCATGGTCAGTCGCTCTTCCTGATGTTGCAGCGATTGTTTCACGTCGACCTGAAAGGAACTGAATTCTTTCAGGAATCCGGCCATGGCGGCTTTCACCTCCGCAGCCGGGCTCAGGCCCGGGGAAATTTCCCCGGCCCGGATTTCTCTCTCCGTCATCCGATTTTCCTCTTGTCAGGCAGAAATCCCGGGCGCGCGGTCAGCGCCCCGCAAGGTCACGCCTTGCACTGTCGAAAAGCGCGGCAAGCCCGTCAAAAACCGAAAGCATCTCCTCCGATTTCGCCGCCACCCGCGCCTCGCTCAGCATCGGGAAGGTCACCAGCGACACTTCCCAAAGCTCAAGTTCCAAAAGCTTGCGCCCCTTCCCCTCACGCTCCGAGCGCAAGGTCCGGTAGCCGATCGACAGCCCGTCCAGCGCACCCGCCTCCAGCAAAGCCGCCGCCTCGCGCCCCTTCGCCACATCGGTCAAAAGCCGCCCCTTGACCCAAAGACCGGTGGCATCCTCGCGCACCTCATCCCAGATGCCGATGGGCTGCGTCGGGTCATGCTGCCAGAGCATCCGCACCTTGCCGCCCTTCGCCGCCAGCCTCGTAAGCGACGCGTGATACGCCCCAGGCGCCACGGTATCGCCGCCCTGATCCTTCACCCCAAACAAGGATGCATAGCCAGAAAGCTCGCGCCCCTCGGTCAGCACCAGCCCGGCCTCGGGCCGGCAGAATTTATGTTCCAGCATCACAACCCCTCATTTCATTGCCGCCCGGATCACCGCCTCGGCTCCCTGCGCCAGCAGGAAGCCCGCGACCCCGTAAACCCCCAGCCAGATCCGCCGTTCCAGACGCTCCAGCGCCGCGTCGATCTGGCCAAGACGAAATTCCAGCCCCGCCCAGCGTTCTTCCATCACCCGCTCATTGGCCTCGATCCGGGCATGGGCGGCATCGAAACTGTCGAAGACAAAGCGCGAGCCCGTCCCCTCCTTGCGTTGGCTCATTCCGCCCCCTCATCGCCAGCCTCAGCCAGACGCGGCAGGCCCAGAAGCGCCCGTTTCTCGGCATCTGTCAGGAATGTGGCCGCCCCCACCCGCGCCCATTGCTGGTCGCGTTCCATCGCCAGCGCGGGGATCTGATCCAGATCAGGCCGCAGCTCCACCACCTCGCCGCCAAACCCCGCCAGCCAATGCGACAGCGATGCCAGCACACGGCTGGCCAGCGGCAGCACCGTCAACCGGTAAAAAGCCCGGTTCGCCTCCTGGTAATTGGCATAGGTGGCATCGCCGGGGATCCCCATCAGCATCGGAGGCACCCCAAACGCCACCGCAATCTCCCGCGCCGCTGCCAGCTTCGTCTCGTGGAACTCCATATCCGAGGGCGAGAACCCCATCGGCTTCCAGTCGAGCCCGCCTTCCAGCAACATCGGTCGCCCGGCATTCTTCGCGCCCTGGTGATGCGCCTCCATCTCGGACACCAGCCGGTCATACTGGTCCGGCGTCAGCACCGACTGCCCGTCAGCCCCCTTGTAGATGATCGCCCCCGAAGGCCGCGCCGCATTGTCCAAAAGCGCCCTGGACCAGGCCGAGGCCGCATTGTGCACATCCACCGCCACCGCTGCCGCCTGCATCGGCGACAACCCGTAATGGTCATCCTGCGGGTGAAAACTGCGGATATGACAGATCGGGCTCACCCCGTCCGAGACCTCGAACCGATGCACCCGCCCGGCCACGGAATAGTCAAACGCCACCGGCCAGCCATCCGAACCCGGAACCAGCGCCATGCGGTCGGGGCGCAGCGCATGCAACTCCCCCGGCAGCGCATCCTCGCCCGGCACCGCCTCGATCCAGGCATTGCCGGTCAGAAGCATATGCCCGTAAACCGCCTCCAGAAGCTCGGCCCGCCCCTGCGCCCCATTCGGCCGCGACAACAGCCGCAGCACCGGATGCGCCTCATAGCGGCGCTCGCAATCCTGGCAGATCACCGGCAAAGCCGCTGCCGCCTCGGCGATCATCCTCACCGCGCGAAACCCGACCGGATTGCCCTGAAACCCCGCCCGCGTCAGCGAGACCACATCGCGCGCGCCCGAGGCCACCCGACCCGCGCCCCCCGGCACCGAGCGGGCGATTACCCGCCCGGTCGCACTCGCCTTCAGCTCGGGCACCGGCGGCACCCTCGATCTGCCCTTCAGGAAATCGAACACAAAGCCGCTCCTTTCGTAAGCCATGCGAAAGCCGCCCCGAAAAGGCACCCCTCCCGCTATCTTCCTCTTGATCCAAATACTCCGGGGGTCCCGGGGGCTGGCCCCCGGCTTTTGGTAACCTGCGGGCTGGCCCCCGGCCCTTCCGCAAACCGCAGGATGCCCGCCTGCTCTTCTGGCCCGCGGATCCTGGTAACCTGCGGACGGCCCCTCAGCTGCCAGCCCGGTATGAGATCTCAGATCGTCCGCACCCCTGGCTGGCCGATCCTGGACGAAGGCGCGATCATCAGTTCGGTCAGCGCCCAGACCAGCGCGTCCAACCGGTCGGGGCTGCCTTGCCCCTGCCAGCCGGTCCGCGTCATCTTCATCATCTGCTCTTCCAGATCACCGAGGCCCCGCTGATGCGCGATCCGGCCCTGTTCATACAAAGCCGCAACCGGCTCGGCACGCAGCATCTTGCCCCGCATCGCCCGCACCTCGCGCACCGGCACCAGCGGATCGACCTGACGCACCACGCCTGCGACCAGATCTCCGCCCTGGTTCACCTCGACAACCAGCCGCTCGGCGCCGAATTCCTCCATCGCCGCCACGGCTGCCCGCGCCCAGCCATCCGGGCTGGCGCCCTTCACCGTCCGGTCGGCCAGCACCACCGCCCGCCAGTCGGCCGGCGCCCCGCTGGTATCCGCGCCGACCACCACGATGCCGCATTCATCCGACTTCTTGGTCGCTGTCACCGGCGGGTCCACCGCCACCACCACCCGCAGCGGGCGAATCTCGGCCGAAGCCTGCGACTGCGCAATCATCGCCCGCGACCAGAGCGCGCCCTCGGCTTCCTCGACCAGCAGCCCCTCCAGCTCCTGGCGGCCCTGCGAGGTGCCGCCATAGCGCGCCTTCACCTCTTCCAGATAACTCTCGGCCAGCCAGGCCCGGTTGGCCTCGGTCGGCGCATGGGTCACCACGGTCGAAGGGTTCTGCAAGATCGCCTTCAGCACCGCCACATTCCTCGGCGTCGTCGTCACCACCTGCTGCGGATTGTCCCCCAGCCGCAGGCCGAATTGCAGCTGATCCCAGGTCTCCGCCGCTTTCGGCCATTTCGCCAGCTCATCCGCCCAGGCCGCATCGAATTGCGGCCCCCTCAGACGCTCCGGATCATGCGCCGAGAAAAGCTGCGCCACCGCCCCATTCGCCCATTCCAGCCGGTTGCGCGCGGCAACCCATTTCGGCCGCCGGTCCGGGGGCGAACAGGCCAGAATGCCACTCTCCCCCAGCACCATCACCTCGCGCGCCTGTTCCAGCGTTTCCGCCACCAGCGCCACCCGCCTTGCCCGGCCCGGAGCATCCACCGTATCGCCCTCGACCATGGCCCGCACCCATTCCGCCCCGGCCCGGGTCTTCCCCGCACCGCGCCCGCCCATGATCACCCAGGACTTCCATGCCCCTTCAGGCGGCATCTGATGCGGCAGCGCCCAGAAGTCGAAAATCCAGGGCAGCGCGCGCAGCGCATTGTCGCTTAACCCACCCAGGAATTCGTCAATCTCCCCGGGCAGCGCGGAGGCGAGCCAATCGGCGCCCGATCTCATCGCGCGCCGCACCGAGGTCGAGTTCGCCGTCTGAGGCGCCCCCTCCGGCAAGCTCTTTGCGGAGTTTCTCGACATTCCTTCTCTCCTCCAGCAGCGCCTTTGACAGATCGGCCAGATCCCTGACCGCCCGCCTGCCCTCTTTTGCCAGTTCAAATTTTCCCACGCGAATGCCCGCGAAGGCCTCGTTCAACTCCTCCACCGCGATCCGGTAGAGCTCTTCGGTCAGGTTCAGCGCCCCGGCTGCATCAGCGCTTTTTGCTGCGCGGTCGGGGTCGCCGTCACCCTCCGTGAATCTGATCGTCATAGATGCCAGCCCGCCCTCATGCCGTCCCTTCAAAAGCCAGCTGCGCCGGCCTGTCCGGGGCCTGCCCGGTGAAAGACCCGCGACATAAAAAAGCGGCCCCGGGTCACCCCCTGGCCGCTTTCACACCTGTTTCAGCATGTCACAATCTCTACGTCAGAGCGGGCGCAGAGTCAAGATAAAAATTCAACAAAAACAATGGCTTAACCGAACCCCGCATTAACGTTTCTTTAATGTTTTGCCGGAAATTCAGCTCCGATCAGTCCGCGCTCTGCACGCCACCCTGACCCGCCTCGCCCCGCTGAGCCTCGATTTCACGCCAGCGCGCGACATTCTCGTTATGCTCGGCAAGGGTCACCGCAAAGGCATGGCCGCCGGTGCCATCGGCGACAAAGAACACATAATCCGACTCCTGCGGATGCAGCGCTGCCTCGATCGAGGCGCGGCCCGGATTGGCGATCGGTGTCGGCGGAAGACCACCAATAACATAGGTATTATAAGGGGTTGCCCGGCGCAGCTCGCTTTGGCGCAGGCCCCGTCCCAGCACGCCCTCGCCCTTGGTGATGCCATAGATCACCGTCGGATCGGTCTGCAGCCGCATCCCCTGGCGGAGGCGGTTGACGAAAACGCTCGCCACCAGCCCGCGCTCATCCGGCACCCCGGTTTCCTTCTCGATGATCGAGGCCATGATCATCGCCTGTTCCGGCGTATCATAGGGCAGATCGGGATCGCGCCCCATCCACAGATCCGCGATGATCCGCTCCTGGTTCGCCGTCATCTGCGCGATCAGCGCCGCGCGGTCGCCGCCTTTGATCACATCATAGCTTTGCGGCGCCAGCGATCCCTCCGGCGGTACGGCGGCAATTTCACCCGCCATGAAGTCGACCTTCTTCAGCGCATCGGCCACCGCCCAAGAGGTCACGCCCTCCACCACCGTCACCGTGAATCGCATATCCGCCTGCGCCTCGGCCTCGGTGTATTCTGCCGGCTTCTCCACCGCATCAGGGGCGAATTTCGCCACTTCGACAAAGCGGTTCGTCGCCGGATCCAGCTCGCGCAGCACCACATTCGAACTCGCGACACCGATCACCAGCTGGATCTCCTGCCCGCAGGTCGAGGCCCCTCCCAGCGTCAGCGCCCCCAGAACGTCCTCCATCGTGGCGCCGGGCGGGATCAGATAAGAGCCGAATTTCAGATCCTTGGAGCGCCCGGAATATTCCGCGCCGATCCGGAAGATCCGCGCATCCGCAACCGCGCCCCGCGCCTCAAGATTGCGCGAGACCGAGGCGAGGCTGGCGCCCCGCTCGACCTGCACACAAACCGCCTCGGTCAGCGGTCCTGGCCTGACATAGACATTCCGCCCCCAGGCCACCAGCGCCGCCGCCGCAATCAGCAGCACGATAAAGAATGTCAGCGCATTCGAGGCGATGCTTTTCCACATAGATTACTTGACCTTACCCAGCACGAGGCTGGCATTGGTGCCGCCAAAACCAAAGCTGTTCGACAGCGCGATGTCGATCTTGCGCGCGATCTTCTTATTGGGGGCGAGGTTCAGCTTCGGTGCAACCGCCGGGTTGTCGAGGTTGATCGTCGGCGGCGCCACCTGATCACGAATGGCGAGGATGCAGAAAATCGCCTCCACCGCGCCGGCCGCGCCCAACAGGTGGCCAATCGACGACTTGGTCGAAGACATCACCGCATTCGAGGCCGCATCGCCCAGCAGGCGCTCCACCGCGCCCAGCTCAATCGTATCCGCCATGGTCGACGTGCCATGCGCGTTGATGTAATCGACCTGATCCGGCGTGATCCCCGCCCGCGCCAGCGCGGCCTTCATGGAACGGAAGCCACCATCACCATCCTCCGACGGCGCGGTGATGTGATAGGCATCACCCGAAAGCCCGTAGCCCAGCACTTCCGCGTAAATCTTCGCGCCGCGCGCTTTGGCGTGCTCATACTCCTCCAGCACGACGACACCGGCACCCTCCCCCATGACAAAGCCATCGCGATCCGCGTCATAGGGGCGGCTCGCTTTGGCCGGATCATCGGCGCGTTTCGTCGACAGCGCCTTGCAGGCATTGAACCCCGCGATACCGATTTCCGAGATCGGGCTTTCCGCGCCGCCCGCCACCATCACATCGGCATCGCCAAGCATGATCAGCCGCGCCGCATCGCCAATCGCATGCGCCCCGGTCGAGCAGGCCGTCACCACCGCATGGTTCGGCCCCTTGAAGCCAAAGCGGATGGAAACCTGCCCCGAGATCAGATTGATAAGCGACCCCGGGATGAAGAAAGGCGAAACCCGTTTCGGCCCCTTTTCTTTGATCAGCACCGCCGTCTCGGCAATCGTCGACAGCCCGCCAATCCCCGAGCCGATCATCACCCCGGTGCGTTCCCTGTCCTCTTCCGAGACCGGCTCCCAGCCCGAATCCGTCACCGCCTGAACTGCCGCCGCCATCCCGTAAAGGATGAATTCATCGACCTTGCGCTGCTCTTTCGGCTCCATCCAGTCATCGGGGTTGAAGGTGCCATCCGAACCGTCGCCGCGCGGGATCTCGCAGGCATATTGCGTCACCAGATTCGAGGCATCAAACCGCGTAATCGGCCCTGCACCGGATTTTCCCTCCAGCAGGCGGCTCCAGGTTTCCTCCACGCCTGAAGCCAGCGGCGTGACCATTCCCAGACCCGTAACGACGACACGGCGCATATGTGCACTCCCCAGAAAGGCGATCATTCCCTTCGCCTGATACACGCGCACCCGCGCCCCCGCAACAGAAGGGGCGCAACGCGGGCAAAGCTGCGCCATTTGGCTGCGCAGCATTCCCCCGAAAGCCTGCTTTCCCCTGGCGGGCTGCGCTCGCCTTGCGGGGAGGAACCGGCGATCACAAATCCGGCGGGCGGATGACTTCGTGCCCCGGTCGGTGAAAAATCCGCCAGGCCGAAAGACAGCCAGAGCAGAAATGGTGGAAATCTCCTCTTCCCCGCCCACCAGCCTGCCAGGGGCAGGGCCATCCACAATGCGCTCCGGTCTCCCTGGCCTGCGACCACCATGCCCCCCTGGCTGCTGATCGCAGCCCTTTGGCGCACCGAATCCCGATGTATGGGTCAGCGCAAGGCGCCGCCGGGCATCACTGTTTTCCTGTTCCACCGATGCGGCTGACCACCTGATGCTCTCAGCACTGTTCACCTCAAACCCTTCGGTGCCACTATAAATAATGCCCAGCGCAATCTGCGCCCCGGCATGGCCCTTTTCAGCCGCCGCGCGATACCATTTCCCGGCCAGGTGAGGATTTCTTGCGGTAGCCCAGCCAATCCGGAAAATCTTGCCAGAACAGAACCTGACGTTCATGTCCCCTGCTTTGCCGCCAGCATCAGCCGTTTGCGGGTCTCGGCCTTGTCTTTGGCCACACCAAATTCGGTCATAAGGCCCCGCGCCACGCTGAACGTCCCGACAGCAAGGCCCCCTTTCGAGACGGCGAGACACCATGCATGAGCTCTCACCGGGTCCATCTCCAGCCCGATGCCAGCCTCACAGATGATTCCGATCTTGTTCTGCGCCCGGGGATGGCCCTGCCCGGATGCGGCAAGATGCCATTTGGCGGCCTCCCCACTACCCGGGGTCACATTCTCACCGACCAGATAAACAACCCGAGGCTGGGACTGAGCATCGACATCGCCCCGTTTCGCAGCATGCCACGCCTGCTCAGGTCCCGATCCACCGCAGGAGCGTTCCGCAGGCAGAAAGACAGCACCCCCCATCAGGGCGAGACCTGGCAGAACACGGGCAAGACCCATTACGAGGCTCCGGCGCAACAGGTTCCGCCCTTAATCCCATTCGGTGTGACCGGTTTTGCGGCGGAACCAGGGGAATGCCCGCCCTTGCACAGGCCCCAGCGCAAGCTCAGACATCAGCCCGCAAAAACAAAAGGCCCCCCGCAAGCGGAGAGCCTTTCCTCATCCCGTCCGGGACGAAACGATCAGACAGCTTTCGAGATGAAGCCGACCGCGTCGCCGAAGGTCTGGATGGTTTCGGCGGCGTCATCGGGGATCTCGATCCCGAATTCTTCCTCGAAAGCCATGACCAGCTCGACCGTGTCCAGCGAGTCAGCACCCAGATCGTCGATGAACGAGGCGGTCTCGGTGACCTTGTCCTCTTCAACGCCGAGATGCTCGACAACGATCTTCTTCACGCGATCTGCGATGTCGCTCATGTTACGTCCTCTACTCCGTTCGCGGGGTCATGCCCCCGGGCCTGGTTCTCGGGCCTGGTTATCCGCGCCGGGTGTGGTGTCCCGATCACGGCAGCACCGGGGCGAGCCCCCGGGATTCTGGCGCGCGCTATAGCACAGCCGCGCCCCATGGCAAATGCTTTCCGGGTCAAAGGTCAAGTGCCGGCCAGCCGCCAGCCCCGTCCGAAGGCCCGGAAATGCTCAGATCATCGCCATTCCGCCATTCACATGCAAAGTGGCGCCGGTGACATAGCCCGCCTCACCCGAGGCAAGATAGACGACCGCCGCCGCAATCTCCTCCGGGCGTCCCATCCGCCCCGCCGGCACCGCCGAGAGAATCCCCCCCTTCTGTGCCTCATTAAGCTTATCGGTCATCGCAGTCTCGATGAACCCGGGCGCCACGCAGTTGACGGTGATGCCCCGGCTCGCGACCTCAGAGGCCAGGGCTTTCGACATCCCCACCATCCCGGCTTTCGAGGCGCAATAATTCGCCTGGCCCGGATTGCCGGTCGTCCCCACGACCGAAGAGATATTGATGATCCGGCCATAGCGCGCCTTCATCATCCCCCGGATCGCCGCCCGGCACAGCCGGAAGCTTGCGGTCAGGTTGACGTCGATCACCGATGCCCAATCCTCATCCGACATCCGCATGGCCAGCCCGTCACGGGTGATCCCGGCATTGTTGACCAGGATATCGACCGATCCCATCGCCTCGACGCCACGCTTCACCAGCCCTTCAACCTCTTCGGCGACCGAAAGGTTACAGGCCAGGACATGCGCCCGTTCCCCCAACTCCGCCGCCAGCTCCTCCAGAGGCGCCACCCGCGTCCCCGAAAGCCCGACCACCGCGCCCGCCTTGTGCAAAGCCCGCGCAATATCCGCGCCGATCCCGCCCGAAGCACCTGTAACCAGCGCCGTCTTTCCCGTCAGATCAAACATCACCCATCTCCCAAAGGTCTGAGACCTTTTCATCTGTCCTTAAATATCCCGGGGTGCGACCATTGATTTCGCCATTGGTTCCAGAAACCAATGGTCGCGGGGGGCTGCCCCCGGCCAGTCCCCGGCCTGTCCACCGATCCGCCCTCAGCCCTTCAGCGCCGCCACATCCTGCGGCGTCCCTACGGCTTTCACCACGGCCTCTTTCTGAATGCGCCGGATCATACCCGAAAGCGCCTTGCCGGCCCCCACTTCCCAGTATTCGGCCACACCCGCGCGCTCCATCCACAGAACCGATTCCCGCCAGCGGACCGAACCCGTCACCTGCGCCACCAGCAGATCCGCGATTTTTGAGGCCTCGGTCACCGCCTCGGCCCGCACATTGGCAACCAGCGGCACCACCGGGTCCGAGATCACCACCCCGGCCAGAGCCTCCGCCATCCTGGCCGCCGCCGGCTGCATCAGCGCGCAATGGAAGGGCGCGCTGACGGGCAGCAGGATCGCCCGCTTCGCGCCGCGCGCTTTGGCGATCTCCACCGCGCGCTCAACCGCCGCCTTATGCCCCGAGACCACCACCTGTGCCGGGTCATTGTCATTCGCCGCCTGGCAAACCTCCCCCTGGGCCGCCTCGGCCGCCACTTCCGACGCCGCCGCGAAGTCAAGGCCCAGCAGCGCCGCCATGGCACCGACACCCACCGGCACCGCCTCCTGCATCGCAACGCCCCGCACCCGCAAGAGCCGCGCCGTGTCGGTCAGGCTCAGGCTCCCCGCCGCACAAAGCGCCGAATACTCGCCAAGGCTGTGCCCCGCGACGAAATCCGCCGTCCCCTTCAGCGGGAACCCTTCCGCCTCCAGCACCCGCACGGCAGCCATCGAGGTCGCCATCAGCGCCGGCTGCGCATTCTGGGTCAGCGTCAGCGCCGCAATATCCCCCTCACGGATGAGAGCCGAGAGCTTCTCGCCCAAAGCCTCGTCCACCTCGTCGAAAACCGCCCGGGCCACCGGCCATTCAGCGGCCAGCTCCATCCCCATCCCGATCGCCTGAGCGCCCTGACCGGGAAAAACAAATGCACGGCTCATGCGTGATCCTCCATGAATTTCCCCCCGGAATAGCGCGATCCCCCCCCTCTCGCAATGTTGAGCGCATATCCCCCGCACAGAGCCTGTGCAGCGCCTGTGCCGTGAACCACGGTTACCGCCCGCACCAATGCTGCTATCTTCCGCCGCAGACCAATACCGGAGTTCCCCATGCAAGCCCGCAACACGGCTGCCAGCTATGGCCGCGTCAGCCGCATCTTCCACTGGCTGACCGCCGCCCTGATCCTCACCACCTTCCCCCTTGGCATGATCGCCGGGAACCTGCCCTATGCCACATCCGAGGAACTGGCGCTGAAGGCGCAGCTCTTTTCGATCCATAAAACCCTTGGCGTCACCGTGTTCTTCGTAGCCCTGGCCCGCATCCTCTGGGCCCTGACCGAGACCCGCCCCGCCCCGATCCATCCCGGCCGCAAGCTGGAAACCTTCGCGGCAGAGCTGGTTCACTGGTCGCTCTATGCATCGCTGGTGCTGGTGCCGCTTTCGGGCTGGATCCATCACGCCGCCGTCGAAGGTTTCGCACCGATCCTCTGGCCCTTCGGCCAAAACCTGCCCTTTGTCCCGAAATCCGAAAGCATCGGCCATATTTTCGGCATCATGCACGGGATCTTCACCAAGATCCTGCTGGCCTCGCTGGTCCTCCATATCGCCGGAGCACTGAAACATGTGGTGATCGACCGCGATGTGACGCTGGCGCGGATGGTCAAAGGCACGCCCTCCCAGGCCGGAACCCCGCATCAGGCGCGGGCGCCGATGGTGGTGGCCCTTCTCCTCTGGCTGGCCGCAGGCTTTGGCGCCTGGACGATCTCGCGCCCCGATCCCACCAATGCCGCAGCCCCCACCGCCGAAGTCACTGTCGCCGAAGCCCCAACCGCCCCCGCCGCGCCCCCGGCCGCCGAAGCCGCCGCCGGCAGCTGGCAGGTCGAAAGCGGCAGCCTCGCCCTCTCGGTGCAACAAATGGGCAGCGCGGTTGCCGGCAGCTTCGCCACCTGGTCCGCCGATATCACCTTTGACGAGACCCCGACCGATGGCACCAACGGCGCCGTCACCGTGAAAATCGACACGACAAGCCTCAGCCTCGGCTCGGTCTCCGACCAGGCGAAGGGTGCCGATTTCTTCGACGTCGCAAATTACCCGGCTGCGATCTTCACCGCCACGATCCGCGAAGACGGTGAGGCCTATATCGCCGAAGGCAGCCTCGATCTGCGCGGCAAGACGATCCCCGTCACGCTCCCTTTCACCCTCACCATGACCGGGACCGGCGCCGCGATGAAAGGCGAGACCACGCTTGACCGCCGCGATTTCGCGATGGGGGAAAACTATAATGACGAATCCTCTGTAGGTTTCCCCGTTCTGGTGACAATCGAATTGACCGCCAGGCGGCCCGAATAACGGCTCCGATCCTTGAAAACTCTAAACGCGCGCCCTTCGCTGCGCGCGTTTTTATTTTACCGCCCCCTGTCGCCCTGCAAGGATACCCCCCCAGGAAGACAGCCTCACCAAAAGAATAAGGCCGCCCGAATCTCTCCGAACGGCCTTTCGAACAGCGTCCAAACCTCAGTGGATCACTCGGCTTTGCCAGCCTCGATGTTGATCGTCACCGGAATCTCGTCGGCGATAAAGGGGGTGAACATGCCAAGGCCCCATTCCGAGCGCAGCAAAGTGGTGGTCGCGGTGAAACCTGCCCACTCTTTCTTCAGCATCGGCTGCTCGCCCACCTGGGTCAGAGTGGCATCCAGCACAACATCTTTGGTCACCCCGTTCATCGACAGGCTGCCGGTAATCAAAGCCGTGGTTTCTCCGGTCACTTCAATCGACGTCGATTTGAAGCTCACCGTCTCAGCCTTTGCCGGATCGAAGAAATCGGCCGTAGCGAAATGCTGGTCGCGCGCTTCCCAGCCGGTCAGCATCATGGAAACCGGAAACGTCACTTCGACGGAGCTGTCAGCCGGATTCTCCTGATCAAACATGATCGTGCCTTCGAAACCGCTGAACATCCCCGTCATGGTCGAGAAGCCAAGGTGATTGAAGGTGAACAAAATTTGGCTATGGCTGGGGTCGAGTGTGTATTTCACGGGTTCTGCAAATGCAGGCGCCGAGATAAGGCTGGCCAGAGCGGCCGCAAAAGCGAAAGAGCGCGAAGGCTTCATGTTCAGAACTCCGAAAAAACATCCATGGTGTCAAACTGCGCCGCAACTTCCCTGAGACACAATTCAGCACAAGCGAACACCATCCCTGCAAAGATGAACACCCTCTGCCAGAGTAAGGCCCACGCACATCCGCAAAGAATCGCCGGTACCCGCGCAGATCCTTTGACCGTTTCAGGCTTTGCAGGCTTGTGCCGCAGGCTTTTCCCTGTATAAGGCCGCATCCTTTCCGAATACCCATGAACCGGCGTAGCCTCTCGTGGACGGGCCCGGAAAGGTCTTTGCCCGTCCTATGAAGCCGCCCTGTCAGCAAGGAAGCCTCATGCCGCTTTACGAGCATGTCTTCATCGCGCGCCAGGATCTTTCCAACGCGCAGGCCGAAGGCCTCATCGAACATTTCTCCACGGTTCTCGCGGATAACGGCGGCAAGGTCGTCGAGCACGAGTACTGGGGCGTCAAAACGATGGCCTATAAGATCAACAAGAACCGCAAGGGCCATTTCACCCTGCTGAAGTCGGATGCTCCGGCTGCCGCAGTGCAGGAAATGGAACGTCTGATGCGTCTGCATGACGACGTGATGCGTATCCTGACCATCAAGGTCGATAAGCACACCGACGGCCCCTCGGTTCAGATGCAGAAACGTGACGAGCGTGAAGGCCGTGGCGACCGCGAAGGCGGCGACCGTGGCGGTTACGAACGCCGCGAGCGTCGCTGATCAACGCCTGAAGAAAGGTCCATAAACCATGGCGAATAAACCGTTTTTCCGCCGCCGCAAGGTTTGCCCCTTCTCGGGCGACAATGCTCCGGCAATCGACTACAAAGACACCCGCCTCCTGCAGCGCTACATCTCCGAGCGCGGCAAGATCGTCCCCTCGCGCATCACCGCCGTCTCGGCGAAGAAGCAGCGTGAACTGGCACGGGCCATCAAGCGCGCACGGTTCCTTGCGCTGCTGCCCTATGCCGTGAAGTGAGGAGCACAGACCTATGCAAGTGATCCTTCTCCAGCGCGTGGCGAAACTTGGCCAGATGGGCGAAGTCGTCAACGTGAAGCCGGGCTATGCCCGCAACTTCCTCCTGCCGCAAGGCAAGGCGCTGCGCGCCAATGAGGCGAATATCAAAGGCTTCGAGTCCCGCAAGGCGCAGCTTGAAGCCAACAACCTGGAAACGAAGAAAGAGGCCGAAGTCGTTGCTGCCAGGCTCGACGGTCAGACCTTCATCGTGATCCGTTCGGCTTCCGAATCGGGCGCGCTTTACGGCTCGGTCACCCCGCGTGACATCGCCGAAATCGCGACCGCCGAAGGCTTCACCCTCGCCCGCACCCAGATCGTTCAGGATCAGCCGATCAAGTTCCTCGGCATCCACGACGTCAATGTCGTGCTGCACCCGGAAGTCTCGGTCGCTGTGAAAGTGAACGTGGCCCGTTCGGTCGAAGAAGCCGAACTCCAGGCTTCGGGCAAGTCGGTCCAGGAACTCGCAGCCGAGGCGGAAGCCCAGGCCGAATTCGAGATCTCGGAACTGTTCGACGAAATGGGCGCTGCCGCCTCGGACGACGAATAAGCCCTCTCGCTTACCAGACAGAAAGGCCGCGCCCCCGGGTGCGGCCTTTTTCATTGCCCTGTTGCCCCCTGATCCGCCGCTGCTCCGTTTTGCGCCACAGCCCTTCCCGCTCCCTTACCAGTCCTGACAGCCTCGCCCAATCCATTTTTGTTATAATATTGCACAATCAATCAATAACAGGATCCATGATCATGGCCTATTCGCTCTCCCGCCCGCTCACCCCGAGCGCGCTTTTCCTCACCGCCTCGCTTTCCCTCGCCCAGGCCTGAACTGCAGGCAAGGATCACGATCACGCGCATGATCATTCCCATGTGCAGGACGACGCCAAAGCCCGGATCTACAACGGCAGCCAGGGCGCGGCCCGCCCGCTCTCCGACTGGGAGGGCGCCTGGCAATCGGTCTGTCCGCTGCTGAAAGACGGCATGCCCGCCCCGGTCTTGGCGCAGAAGACCGATCACGGCGACAAATCCGCCGCCAAATACAAAGCCTGCTACGAGACCGGCTTGCCACCGATACCAACGCGATCACCTTCCAGGGAGGCCAGATCAGCGTCCCCCGCGCCGGCGAGACTGCAACCGGCACCTATGCCAGCGACGGATACGAGATCCTGAGCTATGAAAAGGGCAATCGCGGCGTCCGCTTCATCTTCAAAAAGACCACCGGCGATGCGGGCGGCCGGGGTTTATCCAGTTCAGCGACCATATCATTGCGCCGCAAAAGGCGGATCACTTCCACCTCTATTTCGGTGATGATCGCGCCGCGCTGCTGTCGGAAGTCATCAACTGGCCGACCTGTTACCCAGCCGCACTGAGCCGGGCGGAAATCGTCGACGAGATAAACGCGCACTAACCCCTTCCGAAGCAACGAAAAAGGGCGGCCTCCCGGCCGCCCTTTCCCGTTTCCGTTCCCGCGATCAGCAGGAATAGTACATCGCATATTCGATCGGGTGCGGCGTATGCTCGTAAGCATACACTTCTTCCCATTTCAGACCGATATAGGCCTCCAGCTGGTCTTTGGTGAACACGTCGCCTGCAAGCAGGAAGTCCATGTCCTTTTCCAGCTCTTCCAGAGCCTCGCGGAGCGAACCGCAAACGGTCGGGATTGCTGCCAGTTCTTCCGGCGGCAGGTCGTAAAGGTCCTTGTCCGATGCCGGGCCCGGATCAATCTTGTTCTTGATCCCGTCCAGACCAGCCATCAGCAACGCCGCAAAGGCCAGGTAGGGGTTCGCGGCCGGATCAGGGAAACGAGCCTCAACACGCTTTGCTTTCGGCGATTCGGTCCACGGAATACGCACGCAGCCCGAGCGGTTGCGGGCGGAGTAAGCCCGCAGAACCGGCGCTTCAAAGCCCGGGATCAGACGCTTATAGCTGTTGGTCGAAGGGTTCGTCAGCGCGTTCAGCGCTTTGGCGTGCTTCAGGATGCCGCCGATGAACCACAGGGCCTCCTGCGACAGATCCGCATATTTGTCGCCCGCGAAAAGCGGCTTGCCGCCCTTCCAGATCGACATGTTCACATGCATCCCCGAGCCGTTATCGCCCTTCATGGGCTTGGGCATAAAGGTCACGGTCTTGCCATAAGCATGGGCCACATTGTGGATCACATACTTATATTTCTGAATGTTATCAGCCTGTTCAACCAGACCACCAAAGATCATCCCCAGCTCGTGCTGGCAGGTGGCGACCTCGTGGTGATGCTTGTCGACCTTCATTCCGATGCGCTTCATGGTCGAGAGCATCTCGCCGCGCAGGTCCTGGGCCTCATCCACCGGATTGACCGGGAAATAGCCGCCCTTATGGGCCGCACGATGGGCGAGGTTGCCGCCTTCGATCTCGGCATCGGTATTCCAGGCAGCCGCCTCGGCGTCTATCTGGAACGAGACCTTTTGCGGGGTCACCGAATAGCGCACATCGTCGAAGATGAAGAATTCAGCTTCCGGGCCGAAATAGGCGGTATCGCCGATGCCCGATGCTTTCAGATAGGCCTCTGCCTTGGTCGCGGTCTGACGCGGGCAACGGTCATAGGCCTCGTTGGTGTCGGGCTCGACCACGTTGCAATGCACCGCGAGCGTTTTCTCGGCATAGAAGGGGTCGAGATAGATCGAGGTCGGGTCAGGGATAAGTTTCATGTCGGACTGATCAATCGACTTCCAGCCCGCGATCGACGAACCGTCGAACATAAAGCCTTCTTCGAACCAGTCTTCGTCGATCAGATCAACAACCAGCGTGACGTGCTGGAGCTTGCCTTTCGGGTCGGTGAAGCGGACGTCGACATATTCGACCTCCTCGTCCTTGATCAGTTTGAGAGCCTTCGCAACCGCGCTCATCTGACTGCCTTTCGTTCAGGGTTAACACTATCCGGGCTGTGCGGAGCCTCCGCCCTGCCCGCATTCGGAATTCTTGAGATCAGATCGCCAGATCAGATCATCGGGTCAGATCGCATCATCGCCGGTTTCGCCGGTACGGATGCGGATCGCCTGCTCGACCGGCGAGACGAAGATCTTGCCGTCGCCGATCTTGTCGGTGCGGGCTGCCGAGACGATGGCCTCGACCGCAGCCTCGACCATATCATCGGCCAGGATCACCTCGATCTTCACCTTGGGCAGGAAGTCGACGACATATTCGGCACCACGATACAACTCGGTATGGCCTTTCTGACGACCGAACCCTTTGACCTCGGTAACCGAGAGCCCCTGGATGCCCGCCTCTTGCAGCGCTTCCTTGACCTCGTCCAGTTTGAAGGGCTTGATGATCGCCTCAACCTTCTTCATCCGCCGACTCCTCCGTTCTTGTCCCTGACCATCGACCATTTTCGCATCAGAGCGGCAATCGGGATAGGCTGACAAGCAGGAAAGCCTGGCGGAAATTCGCATGTGTTGCACAAAATTTAATCATACCGTCGCAAAAACAGGCGAAACAGAAACCCCTATGCAGCGAACAGGCAAAAAATGAGCGAAATTCTGGCCGGCGCTCAGATGCGGGCGGTGGAACAGGCGGCGATTGCCAGCGGCGCGGTCTCGGGGCTGGAACTGATGGAGCGCGCCGGCCAGGGCGTGGTCGAGGCCATTCTGGCGCATTGGCCGGATGAGGGCCCGCGCCGGGCGGTGGTGCTGTGCGGGCCGGGCAACAATGGCGGCGATGGCTTCGTGATCGCGCGGCTTTTGCACCTGAAGGGCTGGCGGGTGCGGGTGCTGGCCGCGACACGCCCGGGCCAGATGCCGCCCGATGCCGCCTTGAACGCGCGGCGCTGGTGGGCTTTCGGCCCGGTTGAGGCGCTGACCGAGCGCAATCTGCGCCGCGAAGAGGCCGAAATCTTCGTCGATGCGATTTTCGGCATCGGCCTCTCGCGACCGCCGGAGGGCGAGATCCGCACTGTGCTGACCCATCTCGGCGGCCGCAACGGCGATATTTACTGGCCGCAGATAGTGGCGGTGGATGTGCCATCGGGGCTTTGCGCCGATAGCGGCCGCAGCCTCGCCCCGCAACTCCACGGCATGCCGCCGAGGGTGGCGCTGACGGTCACCTTTGACAGCCCGAAGCCCGGCCATTTCCTCGGCCTCGGCCCCGGGATCTGCGGCAGGCTGCAGGTGGTCGATATCGGGGTGGCGCCCTGGCGGCAGATGCCAGATCCCAAACCGCGCAAATCGGGCGGTGGCGCGGCCTGGATTGGTGCGCGCAGACTGGCGATGCTCGGTCAGGTGACGCCGGCCAGCGAACCGGTTCTGGTCTCCGCACCGCCAGGCAGTTTCGCGCCTTCAGCCCTGTCAAAGGCGGGCTGGGTGGCGGCGGATCAGACCCATAAATTCACCTTTGGCCATGCGCTGGTGCTGGCCGGAGGGCCGGGGCGCGGCGGCGCGGCGCGGCTCTCGGCCCGGGCCGCTTTACGGGTGGGGGCCGGGCTGGTCACCCTGGCACCGCCTCCCGATGCCCTGGCCGAGAATGCGGCACGTCTGGACGAGGTCATGCTGCATCCCCTGCCCGATGCCGGCGCGCTGACCGGGTTGCTGAGCGACAGGCGGATCCGGGCGCTGTGCCTTGGCCCGGGCCTTGGAACCGGCGCGCGCGAGGCGGCGCTGGTGACGGCGGCGCTGGACTGGGCGCCGCCCGGTGAGGGCTATGCGGTGACTGGCGGGCTGATGCTGGATGCCGATGCGCTGACGATTCTGGCGGGCAGAACCGGTCTCGCCAGGACGCTGCCACCGCGCTGCATCCTGACGCCACATGGTGGTGAATTTGCCCGGCTCTTCCCCGATATCGCAGCAAAGCTGGCAGCCGATCCGGGTTCAGGTCCGGCTTATTCAAAGCTTGATGCCGCGCGCGAGGCGGCTGCGCGCGCCGGCTGTGTGGTTCTGCTCAAGGGGCCGGATACGGTGATCGCGGATCAGACCGGCCGCGCGGCGATCCATTCCGCCAGCGGCGCAAGGGCGGCGCCCTGGCTGGCCACTGCCGGCTCCGGCGATGTGCTGGCCGGTCTGATCACCGGCTTGCTGGCCCGCGGGCAGCAGCCGTTTCAGGCTGCCTGTATCGCTGCCTGGCTGCATGTGGAAAGCGCGCTGAGTTTCGGCCCCGGGCTGATTGCCGGCGATCTGATCGGGGAACTGCCCAGGGTCATGCGCCGGCTGGGATTGTGACCGGGGCGCCCCTGCGCGGTTGCGACAGCCTCCGGCGGAAGTATCGGCGCCAGCATGAAATGACAAAGCGCGGCTGGCCGGATGGGCGCCGCGCTTTTTGTTCAGGGGCAGGCCTGGCTCAGGCGGCGGTCTTCTGGCCTTCGCAGAGGAGTTCCATACCATTGGCATAGATGACTTCGTCGTGATCGAATTTCAGCGAGAAGATACGGATTTCACTGACCAGCTCGGGGCGGATATAATCGCCGTCGCACAGACGCTGTGCCTCGATCATCGCGACCCCCTGGCCGTAAAGCGCTTTGGCACGCCAGTCGCGCAGCATGATCTTCTGGCCGGGCGCGATGAAGCAATCGGCTTCGGGGCGGTCATGGCCAAGCGCCGAAGCGCTGACGCGGATCATATCGGCATCGCGCAACACCGAAACTTCGACCGATTTCAGCACCCTGGCGCCCGAGCGGGAGATCACGCGGTCGCCCGGTGCCAGGAACTGGACGGGCAGCTCGCCCTCAAGGGTAAGAACCGTGGTGCCGACGGTGAGGCCGGAGGCTGCGGTGACTTCGACAGCCGGAAGCAAGGTTTCGACGCTGAGGAGGCTTTCGATGGTCATCGTCTTGTCCCTGATATCGGCGCTTATTGACTCTGTTTCGCCGCCGACTGTGGCAGGAATTGGACCTGCCTGCGCTCATTTTCAGGCTTTTGCCGTCTGCCCTGCCCGGCTTATGGCCGGAATGTGGCAATGATTTTCCTCTCGCATCCATCTGGCGCCTTTGCTAGAAGGGCGCGGATTTTCCGGGGATATACGGGGACCGGGTTCAGCCCATGGGCGGACGGTCCCCGTTTCTCATCCCGGAGGAACATGAGACGTGCGGGTGTGGCGGAATTGGCAGACGCACCGGATTTAGGTTCCGGCGCCTTACGGCGTGGGGGTTCAAGTCCCTTCACCCGCACCATTTGAGGATTGGGAAGGTACACGAGATGCAGGTCACCGAGACCCTGAAAGACGGCCTGAAGCGCGGCTATACCATCACGGTGACCGCCGCCGAACTGGATGCCAAAGTCCAGGAAAAGCTGCTTGAAGCGCAGCCCGACATTGAAATCAAGGGCTTCCGCAAGGGCAAGGTGCCGCTGGCGATCCTTCGCAAGCAATTCGGCGACCGCCTCATGGGTGAGGCCATGCAGGATGCCGTCGATGGCGCCATGAAGGATCACTTCGAGGCGACCGGCGACCGTCCGGCGCTGCAGCCCGAGATCAAGATGGCTGAAGGTGAGACCTGGTCGCCCGAGAAGGATGTCGTGGTCACTGTGGCCTATGAGATCCTGCCGGAGATCCCGGAGCTCGACACATCGAAGGTCGCTCTGGAAAAGCTGGTCGTCAAAGCCGCCGAATCCGATGTTGACGAGGCGCTGAAAAACCTCGCCGACAATGCGAAGAATTTCGAGGACCGCAAGAAGGGTTCGAAAGCGAAAGATGGCGACCAGGTCGTGATCGACTTTGAAGGCTTCGTCGAGGGCGAGGCTTTCGAGGGCGGCAAGGGCGAAGGCTATCCGCTGGTTCTGGGCTCGAACAGCTTCATCCCCGGTTTCGAGGATCAGCTGGTCGGCGCCAAAGCCGGTGACGAGATCGAGGTCAGGGTGACCTTCCCGGCCGAATATGGCGCGGCGCATCTTGCGGGCAAAGAGGCCCTGTTCAAATGCACCGTGCATGAGGTCAAGGCGCCGAAAGCGGCCGAGATCGACGACGAGCTGGCGAAGAAATTCGGCGCCGAGGACCTGGCCGCTCTCAAAACCCAGATCGGTGAGCGCCTTGAGGCCGAGTATAAAGGCGCCTCGCGCGCCGTGCTGAAACGCGCGCTGCTGGACCAGCTGGATGGTCTCGTGTCGTTCGAGCTGCCGTCGAAACTGCTGGAGGCGGAAGCCAGCCAGATCGCGCATCAGCTCTGGCATGAAGAGCACCCGGAAGAGCATGGCCATAACCACGGCAATATCGAGCCGACCGACGAGCATAAGAAACTCGCCGAGCGTCGCGTGCGCCTGGGCCTTCTGCTTGCCGAAATCGGCCGCAAGGCCGAGGTCACCGTGACCGATGCCGAAATGACCCAGGCCGTGATCCAGACCGCCCGCCAGTATCCGGGCCAGGAGCGCGCCTATTTCGAATTCGTGCAGAAGAACCCGCAGATCCAGCAGCAGCTGCGCGCGCCGATCTTCGAGGATAAGGTTGTCGATCACATCGTCGGCCTTGCCAAAGTGACCGAGAAAGACGTGTCGAAAGACGATCTCCAGAAAGCCGTCGAGGCGCTGGACGAACTCTGATCCAGGGATCAGCGTGGAAATAGGGCCGCTCCCTTGCCGGGGCGGCCTTTTTTCTGGCCGGTTGATTTGCGGGAATTATTTCCGCCGCCCCACCCTGCCGGGCTTTCGCCGCCCCGGCGCCGGCGCTAGTTTTGCGCCATGACAGCCGACAACGCCATCCTGCAGACCCGCCTGCCCTTGCTGCCCTGGATGGATCCGCGCAGCAGCCGCCTGCCCGGTATCCAGCCTTTGACCGATGACAGCTGGATCGCCCGGGACGAGGCGTTTTCCGGCCAGATGGCCCGGCGCGATGCGCTGATTGCGGCGGTGCCAGAGCGCGTTCATGCGCTGTTGCCCGAGGCAGAGCCGGCGGCGCGCGAATTATATGACATGATCCTCGCACGGCTGGCGGCTGATCCTGGCTACCAGCTGGGCGCCGGAGCGATCACGCGACCCGATGGGGTGCGGCTGCGCCCGGATCCGGAGCAACCGCTGCTGACACTGGGGCGGCTGGTGCAGGAGGATCTCTGCATTCTGGAGACCGGCGAAGGCAGCCACCGCCTGACCGGCGCGATCCTGTGCTTCCCCGCCGGCTGGACGCTGTCGCAAAAGATCGGCCGCTCGCTTTTGCGCATCCATGAGCCGGTCGAGCCCTATGATGAGCGGCTGGCAAAAGGGGTGCAGCGGCTCTTCGATGCGATCCGGCCGGAACAGCCGCTCTGGCGGATGAATTACCTGACCTATGACGATCCGGAGCTGCATCAGCCGCGGCCGGAAAGCCAGCCGCGACCGCGGCCCCGGCAGCACCGCTATATCCGGTGTGAGAAACAGTCACTGATCCGGCTGCCGGTCAGCCGGGCGGTGGTGTTCTCGATCCATACCTGGCTGGTCGGCGCCGGGACGGTGACAGCGGAAGAGCACGCCGCGCTGCTGGCGGCGGTGCACTAGCGGCTGCGCGACGATTACTCGCCGGTGCGGCGGATCTTGCGCAGATCCTCGCCATTGAAATGGGCGAGACCGGCGCGGATCGCGCCATAGGGCAAGGCAAAGGCGATCATCCAATAGCCGAGGATGCGCGCCGCACCCTCTTCGACGCCGCTCCGCAGGCGTTGGACCAGGGAAAGCGACGGCATGGCGCCAGCGGATTCCGGCTGCGACGCCGCCGCGCTGCGCAACCGGGGTTTCCCGGCGGCCTGCTCTGCCTGGGGATTTTTGAGAATGTCCCGGATCGCGGCCAGCTCATCCGAGATCCCCCCGCCCACAGCGCTGTCCTGCTCTGCCCCGGCAGAGCGGGCGGTGGCCGACCGGGCTTTTGCAACAGGCCGGCCAGACCTGGCCTGAACCTCGCCCGAGGAAGCGCCATCGCGGAACAGATCGCGATAGGCCTGGTCGATTTCCTTTGGTGCACTGATATAGGCATTGGGCTGTGCCAGTTCCGAGGCGCGGCGCAGAATGCCTGCCCCGCTCAGAACCGCGCGCCCGGTGCTGGCCGCCGATGGCAGGAACCGTCCGGTACGGCCAAGGCGGTCCTCGGGGATCCTGAGACGGCCGGCCCGCATTTCGCCGGCGATCTCGCTGGCACTGCTGCCGCAGCGGGACAGGATGCCGGACACAGTCTCACGCCCGATTTTCAGAGCGACACGGGCAAAGGCGCGCGGCTCGAACGGGGGTTTCTGGCTGCCTTCGGCCCAGATGGCCGGGCGCGATTCATCACTGCCGTTTTTCATCATCTTAAATCCGTCACTCATATAATTCGGAAAGCCCCGGCGCAGACGCCTGATCTTCCCTGCCAAACTTGCCCCACCGGGCGCAGATTCCCCCGAACCCGCAGTCCCGGATCCCGACCCTTCCGGTACCGGATATACCCGTCCCCCAGTCCCGCCCGCAGCCGAGGCCGGCCCTGTCGTCACAGTCTGCTATCCGACCGCAACCAGACCTGATTTAAGCACTCAGGCGGCAGGAATGAGCCCAGAAAAAGACCCAAAAACGGCACAAATATGGCACTGTGCCACTGATCGGGACAGTGCCGCCCGGCGCCGTGCATCGTCCTCGACCGGGCAATTATCCGCCCAAATTTCAATCACAAGATGTGGCAAATCAGAGATTTCACCCGGCACCGATGGCACGGGATCCTGCCGCCTCTCTGCCACCAAGAATGGCCAGTGCCAGCGCCCGCATCGGCGCCACCGCGAAAATGTCGGTACTGTCGCGCAGCCGGTCAAAGCCCAGCCGGGCGGCGTAGAAGACCGCTGCACGCTCGGCCGCGCGGCGGGGCGACAGGCCGGCTTTGACCAGCAGGTTCTGGAGTTCCGCAAGCCGCCAGGAATCGACCCTGGCCAGTGCCGCCGCAACCATGACATCGACCCGCGCCCAATCGCGGATCGCGCGTTCGATCATCACGGCGCAAGGCTCATCGGGATCGGCCGAGGATGTCGGGTCGCCCGGGCCCGGAACCATGGCCTCATCCGCCAGTTCCAGCAGCCGGGCCAAAGCCAGCCTTTCGCCGCCTTCCGCCGCAACGGAAGGCAAAACCGGATGCTGTGAGGTTCGCTCCCACAGGGCGATCAGCTCAAGGCGAAAGCCGGTGAGATCAGCGAAAAAGCTGTAAAAACCCGCCCGCGATGCGCCGGGACAATCGCAAAGAACCGCGATGTTCAGCGCATGATGGCCGGAGCGGGCAAGGAGGGAGACCCCCCGCATCAGCCAGTCGCCGCGCTCAAGGCGGCTGGGACGGGTATAGCCTGGCACCCGCCAGGCGGTGGCGGGCATCCGGGGTATGGGGGCATCCGCCCTTTGCTGCGGTCTTGCCACAGGCTGCGATGCCGCCTCCGGCTGCTGCCCGGTGACCGGCCGGGGCGCTGGCTGCGTCATTGTCTGCATCTCTGGCACCGGCTGCGGCACAGGCTGTGGCGCGGGCTGTGCCGCAGCCCGCTGCAGCGGCAAGGGTGCCTGCGCCATGGCCTGCCTTATGCCGCCCGATGCAAAAATCTGGCCGCGCAGTGCCTTTTGCCGCTCCTCCCGGTCGCTCCGGTCCTCGGGTCGCAGCAGCAGTTTCATCGCGGGCTCCTTCTGTCGCCTTGGGTCTGTCACCCGACCCTAGGAGCGCGAAGGTTAAGGAATCGCTGCGATACACCCGCCCATTCGCGGAAATCCCGCCATCAGCGCGTGGTTTCAGAGATCATTATAGCGCGCCACCCGCGCCGCGCCGCCGGCAACCGGCGTAAAACGCAGGTCGATGCCTTTTTCCTCAAGCCGGTAGCAGGCGGTTTCCTGACCTGGCCAGAGCAGACAGACCGTCTCGTCGCCCTGGCTCCACCGCCCCCAGGTCTCGCCCGAGAGCACACGGCCATCGGCGAAAAACCCCCAGGTCACGCCATCGGCGAATTGCATCGTGCGCGCCGCCAGCACGGCCTCCATCCGGTCATCGGGCACCTCGGCCCAGTCGACCGCCGCCTGCCCCGCCCCACCGGCAAGGATCAGCACTACCGCCGCCAGTTTCCACAGCCTTCCCGTCATTCCGATCCGCCATTTCTGCGTGCATTTATGCACGATTGCTTGCACCTGCCCCAGCCGCTCTTTATGGGAAGCGCATCCAAGCCGCCAGTCAGAGGTCCGTGATGATCCCGCGCTATTCCCGCCCCGAAATGGTCGCCATCTGGTCGCCCGAGACGAAATTCCGTATCTGGTACGAGATCGAGGCCCATGCCTGCGATGCTCAGGCCGATCTTGGCGTGATCCCGCGCGAGAATGCCGCTGCCGTCTGGAAGGCCAGGGATGTGGCCTTTGACGTGGCGCGGATCGACGAGATCGAGGCGGTGACCAAACATGACGTCATCGCCTTCCTCACGCACCTGGCCGAGATCATCGGCGCCGATGAGGCGCGCTTCGTGCATCAGGGCATGACCTCCTCCGACGTGCTCGACACCACGCTGAATATCCAGCTGGTGCGCGCCTCCGACATCCTGATCCAGGGCGTCGAGCGGGTACTGGCGGCGCTGAAGACCCGCGCCTTCGAGCATAAGGATACGGTGCGGATTGGCCGCAGCCACGGCATCCATGCCGAGCCGACCACCATGGGCCTGACCTTCGCGCGGTTCTATGCCGAGATGGACCGCAACCTGCGTCGTCTGAAAGCCGCGAAAGATGAAATCCGCACCGGCGCGATCTCGGGCGCGGTCGGCACCTTCGCCAATATCGACCCGCGCGTCGAAGACTATGTCTGCGCGAAACTGGGGCTGGAGCCCGAGCCGGTCTCGACCCAGGTGATCCCGCGCGACCGCCATGCGATGTTCTTTGCGACCCTTGGCGTGATCGCCTCGTCGATTGAGAACATCGCCACCGAGATCCGCCATATGCAACGGACCGAAGTGCTTGAGGCGGAAGAGTTCTTCTCGCCCGGCCAGAAGGGTTCGTCCGCGATGCCGCATAAGCGGAACCCGGTTCTGACCGAGAACCTCACCGGCCTCGCGCGCCTTGTCCGCATGTCGGTGATCCCGGCGCTGGAGAATGTGGCGCTCTGGCATGAGCGCGACATCTCGCATTCCTCGGTCGAGCGCGCGATTGGCCCCGACACCACCGTGACGCTGGATTTCGCGCTGAACCGGCTGGCGGGTGTGATTGAGAAACTGGTGATCTACCCGGAAAACATGCTGAAAAACATGAACAAGTTCAAAGGGCTTGTCATGTCGCAGCGCGTTCTTCTGGCGCTGACCCAGGCGGGTGTCTCGCGCGAAGACAGCTACCGTCTCGTGCAGCGCAACGCGATGAAAGTCTGGGAACAGGGCGCCGATTTCAAGACCGAGCTGCTTGGCGATGCCGAAGTGACGAAGGCACTGTCCCCCGCTGAGATCGAGGAGAAATTCGATCTCGGCTACCATACCAAACATGTCGACACGATTTTTGCCCGCGTTTTCGGCAAATAGGGCCTGAACCGGCGGAATTCCCGCGCTTGTGATCCTCATATGATCCCCCGACTGCATTTTCCACGCAGGCGGGGGATTTTTCATGTCATCCTGCGTGGGTCGTCATTCCGGCGACCGCAAACAGGAGGACTAAAGATGACGAGCCGCATGCGCGTGGCCGCGATGATCGCCGTGCTTCCCCTGATGCTGATGCCGGGCCTTGCCTCGGCGCGCGACTGTACGAAACCGAAAGACACCACCGCCTCGACCTGCCTGCCCGGATCGGTCTGGGATGAGACCAGCTCGGCCTGTGTGGCGCAGCCGGCCAGCTGATCCGGTCAAAGCGATGATCCCGGCCCGCGACGCACCGCTGTCGCGGGCTTTTTGCGCCGCAGCATTCACGCAAAAAAAACGGCCAGAAAAACCGGCCCTGGCAACCTGCCATTAACCTCACCTTGCCAGGATCAGCCTGAGATCAGGTTGAGAGGCAGGATATGTCCCATGGGGTTCAGCTGGCGCGGATCACGCCGGCCCAGCGTGCGGTTCAGGGTGGTCAGTATAGTGGTCAGGGCAACGGCTTGCGCCGGATGCTCAGCGCGCGGGAAAAGGCCGCGGTGGTGGTGCGCTATATGCTCTCGCAAGGGGCCGAGCTGCCGATTGCACAACTGCCCGATCATCTCCAGACCGCCCTGGCCGAGCAGATGGGCCAGATGCGGCTGGTGGATCGCGAAACGCTGGATCAGGTCGTCTCTGAATTCATGGCCGAGCTGGAATCGGTCGGCCTCGCCTTTCCCGGCGGGCTGGAGGGCGCGCTGAACGCGATGGATGGGCATATTTCGCAATCGACCGCCAGCCGGTTGCGCAGGAAGGTCGGCGTCGGCTCGCGCGGCGACCCGTGGGAGCGTCTGGGCACCCTGCCGCCCGAACGCCTGGTCCCGGTGCTGGAAAACGAGGCGATCGAGGTCGCCGCCGTGATCCTGTCAAAAATGCCGGTGCAGAAGGCGGCCGAGTTTTTGGGGAAACTGCCGGGAGAGCGCGCGCGCCGCATCGCTTTCGCGGTGTCGCAAACCGCCAATACCGACCCCGATACCGTGCGCAGGATCGGCATTGCGGTGCTGGGCCAGATCGACGCGCAGCCACCGAAAGCCTTTGACCGCGGCCCGGTCGAACGGGTGGGGGCAATCCTCAATGTCTCGCCCGCCCAGGTGCGCGAGGATGTGCTGAAAGGGCTGGAAGACGAGGATGCGGACTTCGCCGAAGAGGTGCGCCGCGCCATCTTTACCTATGCGCATTTCCCCTCCCGCGTCACCGGCCGCGATATTCCGAAAGTGGTGCGGCTGGTCGATCAGGCAACGCTGGTCACCGCTGTCGCTTTCAGCAAAGGCAAGCCGCCGCTGGAGGCCGCGAGCGAGTTCATCCTCGCCTGTATCTCGCAGCGGATGGCGCAGAATATCCGCGAAGAGGTTGAACAGGCAGCCAGGGTCAAAGACAAGGACGGAGAGGCCGCGATGAACGCCATCGTCGCCGCCGCGCGCAGTCTGGAAGCCCAGGGCGAGTTGGTGATGATGCTGCCGGAAGAGGGGGAGTGAGCCGTCACCGTCGCAGCCCGGTGGAGTACCGGGAAGCGGCGCGGCGCCGGCCCCGATATTGCACCGGGCCGGTTGATGAGGCCATTTCCCCGGTGACGATCAGCTCTGTAAGGCCCCCGCCCGGATGATCTGTCGGGGCGGCTGCGCAGCAACACAAAGGATTGCCCCCGATGGCCTCAGAAAGACACCCGGCTGCGTGAGCCCGCGCTCCAGGACGCGCGCCCGGCGCAGCTGGTTTTCGCCGCCGCGCCGCTTCCGGTGACCGTCCCGTGCGCGCCGGTGCGTTCCGTCAGCCCGCCCTGATCGCCACAGATCTCGCAGCTGAATTTCTTCATCGCGTCCCTGGCCGGCCGCGGTGATCCGTAACGCAGCGTCCTGACCTCTCCGATCCAGGTTTCAGCCCCTTGCCTGCCGGTTGCGGTCATCGGCATGAAACACGCCGGCACACCCTCCTGCCAGGCCAGATCCCGGATGCCGCCGTCACTCCTGCAAGTCACCGATGCGCCGGATCTTTGGCAGCCGATATTTCTGTTCCAGCGATTCCGCCGTGAAATGATCGGCCAAAACCTGGCAATCGCGCTTTCGCTGCCGACCGGCGCCCCGTTGATGCCTTTACAGATACAGAAAGACCAGGCAGCCGCGGCGATCCGAAAAGAGCCTGCAAATTCCGTGAATTGCCAGTTACCTGCATGAAACCGCCCGCTCAGATCCTGCCGGATCACGCCGCGACGCCCCGGCTTATCAGCCGCGCCCCGGTGGATCTGCACAAAGTCCGAGCACCCTTGTCTCTTCCGACGCCTCCCTCTAGCGTCGCCGCCATCATGCAAACCGCACAGAACCCCGCGCGAGGCATCCTTCTGATGGTCCTCGCAATTGTTGCCTTCACCCTGCTCGATGCGAGCGCAAAGGGTCTTTTGCAGCGCTACCCCGCCCCCCAGGTGATCTGGGCGCGCTTTCTGGGCCAGGTTCTGATCGTTGTGCTGATCCTGCGCGGGCGAAGCCTCGCCATGTGCCGCACCAGCTATCCCGGCCTGCATGTGCTGCGCGCGTTTTTCCAGGTCACCACCGCCGCGCTGTTCTTCACCTCGCTGAATTTCATTGGCCTCGCAGAGGCAACCGCGCTGACCGATACCAGCCCGGTGCTGGTGACGCTTGGCGCCGCCCTTTTCCTCGGCGAGCGGCTGGGGCCAAGGCGGGTCATCGCGATCTGTGTCGCCCTGATCGGGGCGCTGATCATCGTACGCCCGGGTGCCGGCGTGTTCACCTGGTGGGCGCTGATGCCGCTGGCCGCCGCCGTCTCTTTCGCCGCCAATTCGCTCCTGACCCGCCGCATCGGCCAATATGAGCCGGTCTGGACCGCGATGCTCTGGGGCGGGCTGTTCGGAACGCTCGCCTTTTCACTGCTGCTCCCGTCCAATTGGGAGCCGATCGCCGCCGCCGATCTGCCGCTTTTCATCTTTGTCGGCTGCATCGGCACCCTGGGCCAGGTGCTGATGATCCGCTCGCTCTCGATTGCCGAGGCTGGCACCGTGGCGCCCTTCACCTATATCGGCGTGGTGTTTGCGACGCTTTGGGGCGCGCTGTTCTTCGCCGAATATCCAGATTTCTGGACGGTGACCGGCGCGCTTGTGATCGTCGGGGCCGGTCTCTATGTCTGGCACCGCGAAACGCGCCTGCACCGGCGCTGATCCGGAAACAATGGCAGCAGACAGACGGGCCAGAGGATGAGCGAGACACAAGAGGCAAAACCCGGCCACTGGCTGCAGGACCGCCTGTTCCGGGCGCTGATCTGGTGTCTTCTGGCGCTGCCCTACCGGATTCGCGTGCCGCTTTGCGGCTGGATCGTCTCGCGGGTGATCGCGCCCCTGGCCGGCTATCGTCGCCGGATCCGCAACAATCTGGCGCTGGTAATGCCGGAACTGTCGAAAGCCGAAATCGAAAAGATCGTCCGCCAGGTGCCCGACAATGTCGGCCGCACCCTGATCGAGATCTATTCCGGCGCCGAATTCATCGCCCGCGCGTCGCATCTGCCGCTGACCGGCGCGGGCGTCACCGCGCTGGAGGAGGCCCATCGCACCAGCCGCCCCGTCATCCTCGTCACCGCGCATTTCGGCAATTACGACGCCACCCGCGCGGCGCTGATCGCACGGGGCTTTCCGGTCGGCGCGCTCTACATGAATATGTCGAACCGCTATTTCAACGACCATTACCTCAGGGCGATTTCCTCCATCGGAACGCCGCTGTTTCCGCGCGGGCGCGAGGGGCTGGGGCAGATGGTGAAATTCCTGCGCCAGGGCGGAATGCTTGGCATGCTGATAGACCAGCATATGACCCGGGCGCCGCTTTTGGGCTTTTTCGGCCATGAGGCGCAGACGGCGCTGTCGGCGGCGGAACTCGCATTGAAATATGACGCGCTTTGCGTGCCGGTCTATGCGGTGCGCCAGCAGGATGGGCTGTCCTTTCAGGTCATCGTCGAGGAGCCGATCCCGCATGGCGATCCGGTCGCGATGACCCAGGCGCTGAATGACAGCCTTGAAGCGCTGGTGCGGCGCTATCCCGGCCAGTGGTTCTGGATCCATAAACGCTGGAAACATGGCGGAGCAAAGATCAGCCGCGCGGCGCCGTAAGCCGGCCAGAGCCGCTTTCTGATCCCGCGGCGACCTGACCGCAAGACATCTTCGCTCTGTACAATTACCGCCAGATCCCGGTTGTTTTCGACCGGAGCCGCGATACTCTTTCGCGGCATTTTCTTATCTTAATCATGCTTTCAAGAATTTGTTCGATGATCCGGGTATTTATACTCCTGACGGCGATTTTTGCACTTTCGGGATGTTTTCAGTCTGACAGGCCGCTGATACCGACAGCCGAAAAGGATCCTTTGCCGGTCACCACAAAGAAATGGCTTGCGGGAACGCATGGCCGGGCAACCCTCTCCGGCAAGAAGAACCCCTATAAAGCGGTGCTCAAGGCAACGGGCGACGCCGAGCATTACACATTTTCGACCGACCATATCGGCACCGGCAAGGACGGGTCACAGCTTTATCTGGTCGAGGCCAGACAGAAGGGCCGGGAGGCCTATGATTTTGTGCTCCTGCAATTCAATCCTGATAAATCCGTCACCAGGATCGGCTTCAACTGCGACAGGTCTGTCGCCGCCGCTTTGCGAAACACGCCCGGTTTCAGATTTGAGGAAGCCCCTGAAATCAGCTCGATGACCTGCAAATTCTCGAATTACGCGGCCTTGCGCAAAGTCGCGCAGTCGGGCCGGTTCAGAAACCAGGAGGGCCAGCTGCGCTATTATCCGCAATAGGCGGCAAGGGCGCTGAAACGGGGCCGCTGGCGCTGATCTCACCCGGTTTCGCGGTTGACCGGTACGAGCCGTGCCTTTCGGTCGGCCTCAGGGCGCGACCGCAGCCGCAAAGATCCGCCCGGGACCGGCCGCCTTGGCCCCCTTGCCGCTGACATCCTGGATGAGAACGACGGCGGGCAATTCACCCGTGATCGGAATGCTGATTTCCAGCGGCTCGATCCCGGCCCAGTCGCCAAGGCTGTCCCATCCGGTGACGATATTGCGATAGGTCACCGTTTTGCCCGCATTCTCGCCGCGTTCGATATCGACCGTGGCCTCGGGCAGGTAACGCGCCAGTTCGACCCGGGCCGGCTCGGTCAGCGGCGGCTCGGCCCTGGCGCGGATCACCAGCCTGTCGCCCTCACGCGTGACGGTCAGCGTCACAGGGCTTTGCGCTGCGGCGTAATCGGCCAGCGCCTTCAGCGTCGATTCCGGGTCCAATCCCTCGATCCGCTCGACGCCGCCGATGATGAATTGCGGCGTGTAGATGGTGCGCGACCCGATGACCCGGGCGTATTCCTTTTGCCGCTCGGTAAAACGAGAGGAGCCGAAACTGTCCTCCCAGCCGATATAATCCCAGTAATCGATATGCAGCGACAGGGCGATCACCCGCTTGTCCCGGGTCAGGCTGGCAAAGAACTCATCCGCCGGCGGGCAGGCAACACAGCCTTGCGAGGTGAACATCTCGACCACCACCGGGTTCGTGGCCGTTGCGGTCTCAGCAGTCTTCCCGGCGAGGTCTTCGGCGCTGCCCTGACCGGCAAAGGCGCAGATCAGAACCAGGCCGCAGGCGGCGCTGAGCAAGTGTCGCATCTCGTGTCTTTCCCGGCTGGCGGCGTCGTTGATCGGGATTGCCCCCGCAACCCGCTTATCCCTGTATAGGAAACAGGGTCCCTGCCTGCCAATCAAGGTTTTGCGATTGCCTGCAATCTTCGGGCCTGGGCGGCGCTTTCCCCTTTCCTCGCCGGCAGAGCCATGCTGCAATCAGGGGGCAGACTTGCCGGGATTCCTCCCTCCCCGACCATGATACTGCCCTGATCGGCGAGGGCAGCATCCCCGTCGCCTGCAGCATGGTGAAACCGCCAGGGGCTGGGGCATTGTGAAAATTCGGGGCACGATTCGGAGTTCGGAGAGAGGGGTGGAAATTCGGTATACTATTGCATACATATCTCCTGACTTCCGGGCAGCCAGAGGCCGCCCGCCGTAGCCGCAAGATGCCACGACCGCTTTTCAAGGAGCTAAGACATGACCGTAACCGTCGGACATGACAGCCAGAAAACCCGCAAAACCCTGACCGCCGGCGGACAGTCTGTCAGCTATTACTCGATCCCTGCGGCAGAGGCGGCGGGGCTTGGGGATTTCTCGCGCCTGCCGGCCTCGCTGAAAGTGGTGCTGGAAAACATGCTCCGCTTTGAGGATGGCAAGACCGTCACCACCGATGACATCCGCGCCTTTTCGACCTGGGGCAAGCAGGGCGGCCAGAACCCGATCGAGATTGCGTACCGCCCTGCCCGCGTGTTGATGCAGGATTTCACCGGTGTTCCGGCGGTGGTGGATCTGGCCGCCATGCGCGACGGGATTCTTGGCCTTGGGGGGGACGCGCAAAAGATCAACCCGCTGAACCCGGTGGATCTGGTGATCGACCATTCGGTGATGATCGACGAATTCGGCAATCCGCGCGCCTTCCAGATGAATGTCGATCTGGAATATGAACGCAATATGGAACGCTATACCTTCCTCAAATGGGGACAGAAGGCGTTCAACAATTTTCGCGTCGTGCCACCCGGCACCGGCATCTGCCACCAGGTGAACCTGGAATATCTGGCGCAGACGGTCTGGCTTGACACCGACCAGGATGGCGGGCTGGTCGCCTATCCCGACACGCTGGTCGGCACCGACAGCCATACGACCATGGTGAATGGCCTCGCCGTCCTGGGCTGGGGTGTCGGCGGCATCGAGGCCGAGGCCGCGATGCTGGGCCAGCCGGTTTCCATGCTGATCCCCGAAGTCGTGGGGTTCAGACTGACCGGTAAAATGGTCGAGGGCACCACCGCGACCGACCTTGTCCTCAAGGTCGTGGCGATGCTGAGGAAACACGGCGTGGTGAACAAATTCGTCGAATTCTATGGCGAGGGCCTTGACCACCTGCCGCTGGCCGACCGCGCCACCATCGCCAATATGGCCCCCGAATATGGCGCCACCTGCGGCTTCTTCCCCATCGACGGGGAAACGCTCCGCTATCTGAGGAATACCGGCCGCGAGGAGGCCCGCATCGCGCTGGTCGAGGCCTATGCCAAAGAAAACGGCTTCTGGCGCGGGCCGGATTACGACCCGATCTATACCAGCAGGCTGGAACTCGACATGGGCACCATCGTGCCGGCGATCTCGGGGCCGAAACGGCCGCAGGACTATCTGCCGCTGACCGAATCCGCCCGCACCTTCTACAAGGTCGTCGCCGATTATCGCGGCATCGACGTCTCGCCCGATGCGCTCGATATGGGCGATGAGGGTGGTGCGATCACCGCGCCCCCGAAAGACGTGCGCAAGGTGGTGGCGGTCGAGGGCAAGGATTACACCATCACCGACGGTTCCGTGGTGATCGCGGCGATCACCTCCTGCACCAATACCTCGAACCCCTATGTGATGATCGGCGCCGGGCTGGTGGCAAGGAAGGCCCGCGCTCTGGGGCTGACCCGCAAGCCATGGGTCAAGACCTCGCTGGCACCAGGCAGCCAGGTTGTGGGCGAATATCTTGAGGCTGCCGGGCTGCAAGACGATCTCGACGCGCTTGGCTTCAACCTCGTGGGCTATGGCTGCACCACCTGTATCGGCAATTCCGGGCCGCTGGGCGATCCGGCGATCTCGAAGGCGATCAGCGAGAATGATCTGGTGGCCACGGCGGTCCTGTCGGGAAACCGCAATTTCGAGGGCCGGATTTCGCCCGATGTGCGCGCGAATTTCCTCGCCTCACCGCCCCTGGTGGTGGCCTATGCGATTGCCGGCGATCTGAACGTGAACCTGACCCGCGATCCGATCGGCCAGACGGCCGAGGGCCAGGACATCTTCCTGAAAGACATCTGGCCCACGCAAAAGGAAATCGCCGATATCGTCGACACCGTCGTCACGCGGGAGGTCTTCCAGGCCAAATATGCCGATGTTTTCAAGGGCGATGCGCGCTGGCAGGCGGTCGAGGTGACGGGTGCCGAGACCTATGACTGGCCGCCCGCCTCGACCTATATCCAGAACCCGCCCTATTTCCAGGGCATGGGGCGCGAGCCGGGGGTGATCTCGGATATCGACGGCGCGCGGGTGCTGGCGATCCTTGGCGATATGATCACCACCGACCATATCTCGCCTGCCGGCTCGTTCAAACCGACCACGCCGGCCGGGAAATATCTGCTGGAACGCCAGGTGCAGCCGCGCGATTTCAACTCCTACGGCTCGCGCAGGGGCAACCATGAGGTGATGATGCGCGGCACCTTCGCCAATATCCGCATCAGGAACGAGATGCTGGACGGCGTCGAGGGCGGTTATACGCTGGGGCCTGACGGGGCGCAGAGCTCGATCTTTGACGCCTCGATGGCCTGGCAGGAACAGGGCAAGCCACTGGTGATCTTTGGCGGCGTTGAGTACGGCGCCGGTTCCTCGCGCGACTGGGCGGCCAAAGGCACGGCGCTTCTGGGCGTCAGGGCCGTGGTCGCCGAGAGTTTCGAGCGCATCCACCGCTCGAACCTCGTCGGCATGGGGGTGATCCCGTTTGAATTCACCCGCGGCGACACCCGCAAGACCTTGTCTCTGAAAGGCGATGAGGTGATTTCAATCCATGGCCTCGCAGGCGACCTGAAACCGCTGAGCGAGGTTCCGATGACCATCCGCTACGCGGACGGGACGGAAAAGGTCGTGCAGATCCGCTGCCGCATCGATACCGCCATCGAGATCGAATATGTCGAAAACGGCGGCGTGCTGCATTATGTGCTGCGAAACCTGGCGCAAAGCTGAGCCTCTGCCCCAACGACTGCGCAAAGGGCCGGAACAATCCGGCCCTTTGTTCCTGTTAAGTTCCTTTTTACACGAATCGCACAGGGTGGAGGGGTCCAGCCAGAAAGGCTCCCGCCATGCGATCCCCAGCTTTGCGCGATTCCACACGTCTTGACATGCGTGAGCGTGGTATCCCCGCCCGGGCCCTCTTCCCGCCTTTGCCCTCGCAATCCGAGATCTGGCAGGGGGAAACGGCAGAGCTTCTTGCAAAGACCGCCCGGCTGAACGCGGTCTCATCCATGGTGCAGATGCGCCGGCGGCTCTCCTTACCGGCTTTGCCCTTTGCCGAGCTGATGATGCCCTTCGGCATGCTGACCCTGTCGCTGCTCAGCTGACCAGACGCGATTGGCAGCGCCGGGCTACTCTTCGAAAGGCGAAGCCTCGCCTGCCGCCTTCAGGCAAGCGGTCATGCGTTCATCTGTGACCGGCCAGAGAGTGAACTGCGCCCCCATATCGGACTGGCAGGGCAGGATCGGATAATTGCTGTGATCGTTGAAATACTGGCACCAGAGAGCGAAAGGCCCGTCTTTTGCCGCCAGGATATTGGGCACTTCGCCATATTCGTCGGGCCGGAATTCGATGGGCCAGCCATCGGGCTGCATCCCCCCGGCGCAGGAATAAAGCAACAGCCCCCAGCCCTCCGGTGTCGGCGCGATCCGCACCAGATCGTCGATCAGCGCGGGTATTTCCGCGCCGCTCCGGCCGACCCGCTCATAGACGCCGGTGAAATAAGAGGGATCGGGGCGCCGCTCCTCCGCCGCAGCCGCGCCGGAAACCAGAACCAGCGCCAGGGCCGCAAGCCGAAAAGCCATCATAACCGGGTCACCCGCTACTTCGGCGCCGCCTTCAGAGCCGCCTCCAGCGCCGGAACAAAACGATTCTCATAATCCGTGCCGACCAGAGGTCCGGTGAATTTGAACAGAACCTTGCCATCGCCATCAATGATAAATGTCTCGGGCGGCGCCGCGACGCCCCATTCCACCCGGTTGCGCCCGGCAGGATCGGTCGCGATGGCAAAGAAAGGGTTGCCTTCAGCCGCCAGATAGTTGATCGCGTCGGCTTCTTTATCCATGATGTTGATGCCGGCCAGGCGCACCCCATCCGCCGCCATCCGCTTGAGCACCGGATGCTCGGCGCGGCAGGGCGGGCACCAGGAGGCCCAGAAATTCACCACCGTCACCTCGCCCTTGCGCAGATCCGCCGCCACCAGCAGCGGCGTTCCGGGCAAGGCGGTATCGGGCAGGACCGGCGCCTCGCGGCCGATAAAGGTCGAAGGGAGTACCCCCTGGCCATCTCGGTTCATCCCGAACCAGAAAACCGCCAGCAGACAGGCAAACCCCAGCGGAGGCAGAACCAAAAGCCATCTCATCACGCGCCCTCCGCCGCTTTGGGCTGCACCCGCGCCGCGATCCGCTCTTCTGCCAGCGCCAGCGCATACCGCGCCCGCCTTGCCTGAACCAGCGTCAGCGCCAGCAGAAACCCCATCAGCACCAGCGTCGCCCCCCAGGCTGCCAGCACCGCGAACGCATAATTCCCAAGATCCGGCATCACCCGACCCTCTCCCTCGCCTCAAGCGCGATCAGCCGCCGCGCCCGGATCAGCATCCGGGTCCTCAGCAACACGATCACTATGAAAAAAAACACGAATCCGACAATAGAGATCACCAGGGGCACATAATAGGCCACATCGAGCGGATCTTCCTCGCCGACTTTCAGAATGGTCGAATCCTGATGCAGCCCCTGGTTCCAGAACTTGACCGCATAACGCGACAGCACCGCAAAAACCGAGCCGACAATGCAAAGGATGCCGGTCAGATCGGCCGCCGCTTCCGGGTCCTCGATCGCCGACCAGAGCGCGATATAGCCAAGGTAAAACAGGCACAGGATCAGGAAAGAGGTCAGGCGCGGGTCCCATTCCCACCAGGTGTTCCACATCGGCTGGCCCCAGAGCGCGCCCGTCACCAGCGCGATCAGCGTGAAGGTCAGCCCCGCCGGCGCAGCCGCGCGCGCCGCCAGCGCCGAGACATGGTGACGCCGGATCACCCAGATCAGCGAGGTGACCAGCATCATAATCCAGGCATTGATCGCCATCATCGCCGCCGGCACATGGATGAACAGGATCTTGACGGTCGCGCCTTGTTTGTAATCGTCCGGCGTGAAGAAAAAGCCCCAGATCAGCCCGGTCGCCAGCGTCAGCACCGCCAGCGCGGCAAACCAAGGCAGCATCCGGCCGGAAATCCGCATGAAATTTCTCGGATTGGCGAATTCCCAAATCGACATGACGGTCCGTCTGTTAGGCCTCTGCGGGCAATCTATAGCCTGGCTGGCTTTGATATATACTGATTCAGCGCAAGTTAACCCGAATTGCGGCGGCTGCGGCGAAAGGCAGCAGCGCAAGCGATCCGGCAGTGATGGCGGCCAGCAGGGCAAGCGGTGTGGCCAGCGCCATACCCGCCGCGCCGCGCCGCGCCACCTCGGCGCCGAAAACCAGCGTCGGCACATAAAGCGGCAGCACGAGGAGCGAGAGCAAGAGCCCCCCCCGCCTCAACCCGATGGTCAGCGTGGCCCCAAAAGCTCCGATCACCGAAAGCGCGGGCGTCCCGACCGCCAGCGAAAGAAGCAGCCAGGGATAGCCGGCTGCGGGCAGGTTCAGCAGCACCGCCAGCAGCGGCGCGACGAGGGTAAGGGCAAGGCCGGTGACCAGCCAATGCGCCAGTGCCTTGATCGCCACCACCCCTTCCAGCGGCAAGGGCGCGGTGGCAAGGAGGTCGAGGCTGCCATCCTCATGGTCCAGCGCGAAAATCCGGTCGAGGCTGAGCAGGGAGGCGAGGAGCGCACCGACCCAGAGTATGCCGGGCGCGATTATGGCAAGGATGCCGCTTTCCGGGCCGACGCCCAGCGGCACCAGCACCGCCACCAGCAGGAAGAAGGCAAGGCCGAGGCCAAAGCCGCCACCGGCGCGAAAGGCCAGGGTGAGGTCACGGAGCAGGAGCGCGATCATGGCAGGGCTCCGGTCGCATCGTCGAATGCCTCCCCGAAGCCACCGGCAACGGGGCGCAGCTGACGCGGCCGGAAGGCGCCGAGGTCAAGCGTCTCCGCCTCGTCCAGGCCAAGATCAATATGGGTCGCGATCAGCGCCGAGCCGCCTGCGGCGAGATGCGCCCGCACCACCCCGGCAAACAGCGCCACGGCGGCCTGATCCAGCGAGACGGTCGGCTCATCCAGCAGCCAGACCGGGCGGCCGGTCACCAGGAGCCGCGCAAGACCCAGCCGGCGCTTTTGCCCCGCCGAAAGCTGCGCGGCAAGCCGGTCCTGCAAGCCGGTCAGCTCCATCCGCTCCAGCGCGGCTCCGGCTGCATCCCGTCCGGTGCCGAAGACAGAGGCCCAGAAGGAAAGATTGGCGCGCGCGGAAAGCGCCGCCTTCAGCCCGTCTGCATGGCTGGCATAGGCAAGGCATTCGGGCGCTGCGCTGATCTCGCCGCAGACGGCAGGCTGCAACCCGGCAATCGTGCGCAAAAGGGTGGTCTTGCCGATCCCGTTCGCGCCGCGCAGCACCAGGGCGCGACCGGGATGCAGCGTGAAGCCGACCCCTTCCAGCACCACCAGCCCGCCACGCGAGACCGCGAGATTTCCGACCCTGAGTTCCATCGCCCTGCCCTAGCGGCTTTCGCGCGCGGCGCCAATTCCTTCAAAGGAATTGGCCCGGAATTTTTGAAAATTCCGGGCTGCCTTACCCAAGGGGCAAAAGCGCGGCCGATATTCTGCGGCCCTCGGAGAGCAGCATATTATAGGTGCGGCAGGCGGCGGGGGAGGACATCGGTTCCACCCCGATTCCCGCCGCCTCCAGATCCGCGCGAAGCGCCCGCGGCGGGTAAGCGATTTCCTTGCCCATGCCGAGCAGCAGCACGTCAATCCGCCCGGCGAGGTCGAGCAGGGTCGCCAGATCCTCCAGCCCGCCCCAGGGGCCCGCATCCCAGGGTGTGACAAGCGAGGGCCCGCGCAGCACATGGTCATTCACCCGGAAGAAGCCCGGCCCGTAACCGTCAATCGGCCGGGCCTCGGCATAGCTGATCTCGGTCAGGCGCATCCCCTGCCTCTTATGCGTCGATATCGGCGAATTCGCTCGCCTTCTTCACCGGTTTCGGTTTGTCGCCGCGATCAACGCCCAGGTAGAGCACGATATTCTTCGCCATATAGAGCGTCGACCAGGTCCCCAGCACCACGCCCAGCGTCATCGCGAAGACAAAGCCCCGGATCACATCGCCGCCCCAGATCAGCAGCACGATCAGCACGAGGAGTGTCGAGGTCGCCGTCATCACCGTCCTCGACAGCGTCTCATTGGTGGTGAGGTTCATCATCTCGCGCAGCGGCATCGCCTTATATTTCGCAAGATTCTCCCGCAGCCGGTCGAAGATCACCACGGTATCATTCACCGAATATCCAAGGATCGTCAGCAGCGCTGCCACAATGGAGAGATCGAACCGGATCTGGAACAACGAGAAGATGCCGACGGTGACGATCACGTCATGCAAGAGCGCCGCGACCAGCCCCACCGCCATCTGCCATTCGAACCGCATCCAGATATAGACGAGGATCGCCGCCGACCCGGCAAGGATCGCCGCGACCGCTTTCCAGATCAGTTCGCCCGAGACTTTCGGACCGACCGATTCCACCGAAGGGAAGGTGATTGCCGGATCGACCGCTTTCAGCGCCTCTTCGATCTCCTGGATCACCTCGGGCGTCACCGCCTCTTCGCCCTCGCGGGCGCCGATACGGATCTGTGCGACATGCTGATCGGCGCGGAAGGAGGGATCCCTGACCTCGGAGATCGAGACATCGCCCAGCTGCAGCGCCGCCAGCGCCTCGCGATACTCCGCCACATCGACGGCTTCGGTCGATTCGGTGCGGATCGTGGTGCCCCCCTTGAAATCGACCCCGAAATTCAGCCCCAGCACAGCCACGCAGATCAGCGAGGCGACAATCATCCCGATCGACAGCGAGAAGGTGATCCACTGATGTTTGAAAAAGTCGAAAGTCGTCTTTGCGGGGACGAGTTTAAGACGCCATGCCATGACCGTATCCTCCCCTTAAACCACGAGCGTTTTCGGGCGTTTGTTGTTGATATAAAGCTCGACCACCAGCCGCGTCACATAGACGGCGGTGAACATCGAGGTGATCACCCCCAGCGTGAAGGTGACCGCAAAGCCCCGAACCGGGCCCGAGCCGATCCAGAACATGATGAAGCCGGTCATCAGCGCAGTGACGTTTGCGTCCATGATGGCAGAGAAGGCGCGCTCAAACCCGACCTGGCAGGCGCGTTGTGGATTGGCGCCCTCGCGCAATTCGTCGCGGATCCGCTCGAAGATCAGCACGTTCTGGTCGATGGCCATGCCCATGGTCAACACAATCCCCGCGATCCCGGGCAGCGTCAGTGTCGCGCCAATCGCAGAAAGCAGCGCCACGAGGATGATCACATTCAGCACCAGCGCCACATTGGCAAACCAGCCGAACAGCCCGTAAGAGGCCACCACATAGATCAGCACCGCCGCCAGACCGATCATCGCGGCGGTCTTGCCGGCCTCGATGGAATCGGCGCCCAGTTCCGGGCCGATGGTGCGCTCTTCCAGGAAATCCATCTTGGCCGGCAGCGCGCCTGCGCGCAACAGAACCGCCAGTTCGGTGGTTTCCTCGACAGTGAAACGGCCGGTGATGATCCCTGAACCGCCCGAGATATGCGACTGGATGGTCGGCGCCGAGATCACCTGATTGTCGAGCACGATGGCAAAGGGCTTGCCGATATTATTGGCGGTGTAATCGCCGAACCGGCGCCCGCCGGCGGTGTCAAAGCGGAAGCTGACCGCCGGGCGCTGCATTTCGTCCTGGGCCGGGCGGCTGTCGATCAGGTTCTCGCCCGAGACGACCGGGGCTTCCTCGACGATATAGTAAAGGCCGGGCTGATCCTTCGACGGCAGCAAAAGATTGCGCGGCCCCGGATTGGCGCCCGCATCCGAGGTGGAGCCGACCACCGCGTTGAAGGTCAGTTTCGCGGTGGTGCCGATCAGCGATTTCAGCTCGGCCGCCGAGCCGATGCCGGGCACCTGGATCAGGATCCGGTCCGAGCCCTGGCGCAGGATGGTCGGCTCGCGCGTGCCGGCCTGGTCGACGCGGTTCCTGATGATCTCAAGGCTTTGCTGCATCGTGCGGTCATCGGTCGCGGTCTTCTCGGCATCGGTCAGCTGGATGACGATATCGGCGCCCTGCGAGGTGATGGTGATGTCAGAGGCCTGCGAGCCGGTCAGCGTCATCACCGGCGAGGCGAGCTTTTGCAGCGCGCCAAGCGCCGCCGCCATATTCTCGGGCTGTGAAATGGTGATCCTCAGCGTGTCCTCGGGCGAGGGCGCGCGGCGCACGGCACCGATCTGGTCGCGCACATCGCGCAGCGCGTCGCGCGCCTCGGGCCAAAGCCCGTCCATCCGCACCTTGTAGACATCATCCACCTGGACCTGGGCCAGAAGATGCGCGCCGCCCCGCAGATCCAGCCCCAGGGGCATCAGCGCCGAAGGTGCCCAGCCCGGCCAGAGTGCCCGATCGGCCGCCTGCTCCACCGTTGCCACGCCATCGGCTTTTTCGATGGCCGCCACCGCATCATTACGACGCTCGACGCGATCATAAAGCGCGTTCGGCAGCGCAGCGATGATCCCCCAGGCACAAACCAGCAGGATCAGAACTCGTTTCCAGGTGTCGGTCGGCGTCATGTCAGCCCCAGAAGTCATATTTCGCATACCGGCCCGCAGCGCGGACCGGCATCAGTCGCAGCGGGTAACCCCGGATCAGGACGCGGCAGCCTCGGTGCGGTTCAGCACCTGGGAAATGGTGTGTTTGACGACCTTGACGCGGACGCCCTCGGCGATCTCGACCTCGACCATGCCGTCTTCCTGCACCTTCGAGACCTTGCCGACGATACCGCCCTGGGTCACGATCTGATCACCACGACGCAGCGCCTCGACCATGACGCGATGCTCTTTCATCTTCTTCTGCTGCGGGCGGATCATCAGGAAATACATGATCCCGAAGATCAGGATCAGCGGAACGAAGGAAGCAAGGGCGGAAGCACCACCAGGCGCGGCGGCCTGGGCGAAAGCGGGGGTCACGAACATTGTGGCTATGTCTCCGGCATCTGTCGGTTGGCATTGAGAGGGCCGGGCGCAGCAAAAGGCACCCTGCCTCCCCGATCACCGGCCCATCTAAGCCTTTTTTGCCGCCTGCGCCAGAGGAACCGCATCAGGCTGGCAGAGGCGTGATTGACGGGCTTGCCAGCGCAAAAAAGGGGCTGCCCAACCCCTGGCGGCAAGCCCGCCCCCTTCGGCCCGCCCCCCGGTATGTACAGGACGGGATAGAGGGGCGGCAAACAGCAACCGGTCAGTTTCATTCCATGTCGCGGATATCCCGCCGGAGACAGGGGAATTCACCGCTCAGGCGATTAAATCTGCCACCTCCCCTGCCCCCCTATCGGGTGATCCCCTGTACAGGGGCATTCAGACTGTGCCGGAAGGTTCGCCGGCAGGGCATCCGAAGATATGCCCCCGGAGGAAAACGCGCGGCCCTGTTGCACCCTTCTGGTTCAGACCGGCCCCGCCCCCTTCGCTTCTGCCGTCAGCCCATACGACCGGTCCCGGGCGCGCCGGGTGAGGAACTATGATGGGTCGAGACCGAACAATCGGCGGGGTCGAGGCATTGCCTTGCTTGCGCCAGCAGGTGCTGATCGTGCTGACCGGATTCCCGATCATATCATGCACCACGAATAACCCACCCCATTCCGCCGCGACCGCAAAGCGGTTGATCGCGCGCGACAGCGCGCGCGGCCCTCTGTCTTTGAACCAGAACGGGGCGGAAACGGCGAGGGGACCGCATGGCAGGAATGCCGCATAAACCGGTCCCCTCCCCCTCTGGCACGGGCCTGATTCCTCAGGCAGAGGCGCGTGTCAGCCCCGGTTCAAAAGGCCTGCCCAATGCGTGATCGCGCGCATGGGCGAAATTGGTGCAGCAGCAATCCCGGCCAGCCGCCGCGAAGGGTTCGGTTGACTTGCCAGATAACTCATAACGGAAGATCGCGACGGGACGGGTCCTTGCGTCCCCCCCCCCCGATCTTCCGGCCGACCATGCTGCGACTGTCTCAGGCGCGGCCCGTATAAAACGCGCGGTCGCTGGTGCCGCCCGGTGACGGATGCCAGCGCATCACGAAGACCCGCGTGTCGCGATCCCCTTCGCCGAAGCCCTGGCCACCTCTTCAGAGCGCGTTTCGCGCCCCCGGCGCCGACGGTGACGATCGGCGACCCGCTCTTTGAGACCGCATCGGAGGCGCTGACGATCCCGGTCCCGTGCCCGAAGATGACAGAGCGGTCGGGCCTTCCGGCTTCGATCAAGGTCACCCCCTCCACCGCAGGACAGAGGCCAGCATCATAACGCCGTGCGTATGTGCAAGATTCGGCAGCGGATCACCCAGTCAGACGAGGCGCGGACCGTGCCACTCGTCGAGCCGGATCCCGGTGGTGTCCTGCCGCCTGCACCCGATTGCCTCAAGGGCCGCAGTACCGATCTGGCGCGCTGTCCTGACCGTCTCCGCGCGCGAAGGCCTGCGGCCTCAGCATGACGCAGGCAAGGCGCTGCGAGCCAGCCGCGCACCCCAGGGCTCCTGGCCTGAGGATCAGGGCAGCCTTCGACCCGCATGGACCGGCCTTTGCCCTGCCCGCCCATAGTTCAGAGCATCCGATGATCTGCCCGCGCCCCGATGGTCTTCTTTACCGGCCCTCTGCTTTACCGGCCCTCTGCGGGTCCGGCCGCCCGCGCGCATGGCCGCAGCCCCCCGGGAACAGCGGCGCGATGATCTTCTGCAGCAACGTCCCGCGCCGCGACCTGCAGCCGGGACTGAAGGCGGCAGGACTGCGTCAGATGCGTGCGACATTCCTTCCTCCCGACCTTGCAGGCGTCCCGACCTTGCAGGCGCAGGGTGTCGTGGGCGGACTGGTGGCGAAGCGCACCGGTCATGCCGGTCCGGCGGTGACGCCTGGCCACTATTCGCTGGCGGTGCGGGATAGCGAGGCGGCGCCGCGGCTGCCCGACAAGGCCTGTGGGGCGGTTGTCGGGGGCCTGCGCTGATGGCGGCCAGCAGCATGCCCGAGCCGGAGAGAGAAGGCGCTCCGCTGGTCCTCTCCGCGCGCCTCCCGCTGGCACCGGCATACGATCTCACCGAGGTCCGGGCGGCGAGCGGCTCGACCTGCCCGCCGCCCGGATCGCGACGATCCCGGGCATCGGGATCGGCCATATCAGCCGCTGCATCGCCTGTGACGATACAGCCAAAGTCAGAGGCTGGCGGCTCACCATCGCCTGCGGGAAGGGCTAGGAATTCTCGCCGTCCGGGGATGACGAAGACAGGCTGGGTCAGATGGGCTGGGTCACATGGGCGGGCGCGGAACACAGCTTCACCGTGGCGTGACAGCGCCAGCGTCACCCTGACTGAACCGATATCAGCCCTCGCCCAGCCGACTGCACCAGCCCCGGTCAAACACCGCCGCATAGCTCCAGTTGCTGGCATTCAGGGCGTCCGCATCCATTTGCGGCAGGCTGCGCTCTTTGCCGTTATCCACCACCCGCCCCGAAAGCGTGTCGACCGTGCAGCTGGAATACCCGGGCGGCCCGTCAAAATTGTCGAGCGTCATCTCATGCGAGTAACCGGTGATGGTGAACTGAAAGTCGATAAACTGAATCTCTTCGACGATGCGACCTTCAGATTCCTCATCGGCAAATTCGGTGATGACCTGCAACACGCTGCTGTCGGCCCGCTCGATCACCTCAAGCCGCAGGCTGGTTGCGAAAGCGGAGAGTGCGAATTCCTGCGCATTCAGATCCGGATCGCCCTTGCCATCGGGTATCGCATTCGTCCCGTTCCAGATCCTGAGCGCCGCCAGATCGGCATGGGGCTCCAGCGCGGCTCTGAAGAAAAAACCTTCCCCGCTGGCACCTGCCCAATTGCCTGTCGCCTCTCCGCCCAGGTCGCGCGCGACAACCGGCAGCGCCGGAGCCAGAAGACCGCCCCCGACGGCCATCAGCAGCACAGATACAGACCGCATTTTCCCTCCGGCAGATTGTTTGCGACAGCAATAGGCGCGCCTGACGGGACAGACAAAGGGGGAATTCCACACCTCACGCCGCGCTGGCACGCGATGACAAGCCCGGCATACCAGCCTGTCAACATTTGCCGGCCGCGCCCCGGCAGGCAGATGAATACGACCGAATACGACCCGCCCAGAGTTGCTCCGGCATCCCCTGTTGTACCTCGAATTATCCGCGAGGCGGGCGAGCAAGGCGAGGACAGCCCTGAAAACAATGGGCAGGTTTCCCGGCGCAGATGCGGTCACCCGGTTGGTTGTACTGCCCCGGCGGACCCTGTTCGGGCTGCGACTCTGAGCCGGCCTGCTTGTGGCAAGCGTCTGATGCGGGCGCCTGATGGGGGCGCCTGATGGGGCGGCGGTTGTTGCAGACGCTGATGCCGTCACCGATTGCCATGGTTGCGTGCCGGATGCTGCCGGCAGGTTGACGATGGGTGCGTTGCGCCTTCAGCCTCGGGATCACGCGCCCGGCCATGCCGTTTTGGCGCGCGGGCAGTGCGGTGCGATGAACGCCTGCTTCAGGCCGCAGCTGCGGACCGGCGTGGTGACCTTGCGGGCGATCCGACGCCAGGTCGTTATCCGGCCCAGGAAGGAATTCCTTCGTGACCCGGCCCAGGGCGCCGGGGCCGGCGGGATCAATGCAGGCGCCAGAGCGCTGGCGGGCCCCGGCAGGCACTGGCAGTCACTGGCAGGCACTGGCGGGCGCTGGCGCCGGGTGTGGCTTTGCCCTGGCGCGACAGATGCCAACGAGGCAATTCGCGCCTGTGGCACCGACCAGAGTGGTCCGGTCATCCCGCCCTGCCCGGACCCGGCACATGCCGGTTGACCTGCCTGCCTTCGCCCCCCCTGGCCACAGACGGAGCCGCCCTGATGCGGGGCCGCATCCCCACCGGTCGCCTCCGAACCTGCAACCCTTGCACTGAAAGACCCGCCGCGACCCACGGTCCTGTTGACGCCCGGGCGCCAGGCCCCGCTTCGGCAGCCGATGGACGGCTCCTGCCCGATCATAGCCCTGACCGGCCCGGAGAAACGCGGATCGACCTTCGGCGCGGCCCGGGCTGGCGGGTAACACACCCTCCGGCGCGGCCTTCAAACCAGGCGCAAAGCCTGGGTCAGCAGAAGCGCGCCGCCCTCAGCCAGAAGGCCTTGCCGGAGGCTCCGGATCCTTCGTCATCCGCGCATTCGCCATTGGCTCATACCAGCAGGGCCTGGTGTTTTTTGCCGCGCGCACAGCTCCGGCTTGGCCGCGCCAGAGGCCTCCTTCAGCTGCTTCGCATATTGCCCGCGAATGTCGGGCGGGGCTCGCCCGCAGTGAATTCTCCCCCACGCCCCGCATCGCCCCCCGATCTCCGAAGGCGGCAGAGCGAAGGACCGGCTCCCCTTCACCACCATCGTCCTGCCCGGAACGATCCCGATCCCCCGCGCCGTTTTACCATGCGCTGACCACCGCCTGATGCTGGCGGCCATGGTCACACGCATTGCTGCAATCGCCCGTGCAGCATGAGCAGAAAACCAGCGGGGCGATACAGCGGGGCGCTGATGCGCCATGGCGATGATTTGCTGCGCCGCAGGGATTGCGACCGGCTGGTGCAGCCCCCATCGCCTCAGGCCTGATCGGGGGCCGGGTTGCTGGTGAAACCCCGAAAGCGGAAGCGGATTATCCGCCTGATCCTCGCGGTCAGTATCCTCAGACTCGCTCAGGCCCGCCTTTATCCCGTTCAGCCGCTGGCGGCGATGATCCCTCGGTCGGTGCTGCCCTTTGGTTTCCCGGCGCTGTGCCCTTTTGGGGGTCCGGAGACACAGGAACTGGGTATGAAACACGTTCTGACCAGGCATTATTCCTGCTCCTCCAGCGGCAATGGTTCGTCGCCTTCCAGAAAGTTTCCAAACTTTTCCCAGCTCTGGATATGTTCAGACAGAACCCGCACAACAACCAGCACCGGGACCGCAATCACCATTCCGATCACCGACCACAGCCAGGCCCATAAGGTCACGCTCAGAAACACCACCACGATATTCATCTTCAGGCGTTTTGAAACGAAATAGGGCGTGATGACCTGCCCCTCAATGGCCATCAGGACGAAATAGGATCCCGCCACGAGGAGGGGCATGTACAGGTCGTCAAACACGACCAGAGCCACAAGACCAGCAGCGGCGATGCCAGCTATCGAGCCGAGAAACGGGATGAAATTCAGGACAAATGCCGCAATGCCGAAGAGGATCGGTGTCGGCATTCCCCAGAGCCACATCGCGGCTCCGACGGCGATCCCCAGCCCGAGATTGATGAAGGTGATCGCGCTGAGATAATTGCCAAGCGAGGCTTCGATCTCCCGCAGCGCGAGATAGGCGGCGCGTTTGTCCTTCATTTTATCGAATGACTGCACGATCTTGAGATAGAGCAGATCCCCCGATGCCATCATAAAGAACAGAAGAAACATCACCAGAGCGAACTGGCCCAGCAGGAAGGGCGTCGAGATGGCCATGCCCTGCAAGGCGCTCATCGTGGCGCTGCTCTGATCGGTAACCGCGACGACCTGCCCTTCGGCAGCCGTTGGCAGCGCGGCGCCCGACCCGTCGATCTCGACCGCCACGTCCTGCACATTGCGAACCGCGTCTTTGAGAAAGGCCAGTTTCTGCCGCAGCGCATCGGCGATGGCCGGATAGTTCTGGATTGCCTCATTTGCGGGTCCGGATGCGATCAGGATGAGCCCTCCGATCGAAAGCAGCACGCCGAGGCAGACGACCAGGGCGGTTAGTGTATCCGGGATGCCCCGGCGCCCGGCATAGCGGCGCAGGGGGGTAAAGACGAAAAACAGCAAAATGGCCAAGGTCACAGGCATCAGAAAATCCCGGGCCGCAGCCACCGCCGCGAAAAGCAGGATCAGGAAGATTCCGATCACCGCCCAGTTGGAAACACCCGAGCCCTTTCCTGTTGCGGGTTCATCGCCGCCGAACAGGTAATGGCGTCCATCGCTCATGTCGTTCCCTTCCACATCCAGCACGGTGCCCGATCGGATGCCGATCCGGATACTCTCCCCAGATGATCTGTTTCCCGGAAGGCAGGTCAAGTGCAGTATGTGCAGGCGGCCCCCCGGAGACTCGCGGGGGCCGGTGGCCCAGGGGTGGAGGTCCGCTGCCTTGCCGCGGCCATTGTCCCTCTGCCGCCAGGTATTTCCGGCAAGCCGCATCATCCCCTTTCAGCCGTCATCCCGTCAGCCTGTTGATTTTTTATGGCAAATCAGGACAGAGCAGGCGCCAATAAGAGGGCGAAGCGCAGGACCGGCCGCGCAAGATGGGCCATTATGCCCCTTGCCGCCCGCGGCCCTGCATCCGGATGAGGCGGTCATTCCCCTGTCTTGTGCCTGTCGCGCCCCCTGTCGCCCCCCCCTGTCGCGCGGGCGCGAAACCCTGGTGGACCCGGGCGGGGGTGGCGGCGCAGGTCCGGGTCGCGGCGAATATAAGGCGCAAGCAATCGGCATGGAGGTTCTTTCAGCCGCGCTTGATGCCCCGTTAAAACCCCCGTTAAATCCGGCCGCAAATCCTGAAGACCGGCGCGCGGCGCGCCGCAACGGGCAGCCGCCACAGAACGGGGCCTGGACGCAACCCGGCACCCTCATCCTCGAGCGGACAGAACCCGGGCCTGCGATCAGATCGTCGTCGCGGTTCGGCCAGCATCTCCATCCGAAGACCGGATCCCGCAGGTTCCGTTCATCAGGTGGCGGCGGTTCCGCACCGTGCCGCTCAGCCGGCTGATCCTCGCCTGCCCCGGAAAATCCGGGATACAGCCGCCATTTGCCAGTGATCGCAGCCTGATTGAGGTCACTGCGGGATCAGTGCTTCGGGACGGCAACCGCGTTTCCCGCTTGATTTTGCGGCGCGGGTGCCTATCTCATATGCGTTCCGGCGATTTACCATTCCGCCGGTTTCATCCGGAAATTGACGGCCCGCAGCATCCGGGAAGGAGGCGCGGCCCGAACCGAAAGGATCTTCCCATGACGGCGATCTTACGATGACGGTGATCTTGCCATGACAGTCCATGACAGGGATATTGACCGGGTCCCCTCGCGCGATGAGGCGGCGGCGGCGCTTGTGGTTTTGCGTCGCTGGGCCGAGGCGGCCGGCGAGGCGGAGATTGCCGGGCTCGACCCTTCGGTCGGCAATCTGCTGCCCGAACAGGGTTATCCGGCGCTGCGCCGCGCCTATCCTGAGGATTTCGAGGCGGATCAGGCCTACCGCGCCACCCTGCCCGACCTGCAAAACGGGCCGTCGAGCCTGATCGTCGGTGCGAAAACCCAGATCCAGCATGTGGGGATCTCGAATTTCCGGCTGCCGATCCGGTTTCGCTCACGCGATGCCGGCGATCTGGTGCTGGAAACCTCGGTGACCGGCACGGTCAGCCTGGAGGCGGAAAAGAAGGGCATCAATATGAGCCGCATCATGCGCTCATTCTATGCCCATGCCGAGGCGGAGTTCAGCTTCGAGGTGATCGAGGCGGCGCTGGAGGATTACCGGCGCGACCTCGACAGTTTCGATGCGCGGATCCAGATGCGGTTCTCCTTTCCGGTAAAGGTGGAGAGCCTGCGTTCCGGGCTGAGCGGCTGGCAATATTACGACTTCGCGCTGGAGCTGGTGGATCTGAACGGGGAGCGCGTCAAGATCATGCATCTTGATTACGTCTATTCCTCGACCTGCCCCTGTTCGCTGGAATTGTCGGAACATGCGCGCCGCACCCGGGGGCAGCTGGCAACGCCGCATTCGCAGCGCTCGGTCGCGCGGCTCTCGGTGGTGGTGAAGACCGGTGAGATGCTCTGGTTCGAGGATCTGATTGACCTGGCGCGGCGCGCGGTGGTGACCGAGACCCAGGTGATGGTGAAGCGTGAGGATGAGCAGGCCTTCGCCGAGCTCAACGGCGCCAACCCGATCTTTGTCGAGGATGCGGCGCGGTCTTTCTGCGAGATTCTGCGCGACGATCCCCGCATCGGTGATTTTCGCGTGATGGCCAGCCATCAGGAGAGCCTCCATTCCCATGATGCGGTATCCTTGCTGACAGAGGGGCCGACTTTTGCCGCAACCAGCCTCGATCCGCGCCTGTTCCAGTCACTGTTCCATGTGGGGTAGACGATGATCCGCCGTTCCGTCCTTGGCCTGCTGGCGTCCCCTTTGTTGATGCCGGCGGTTCTCAGGGCGCAAACAACGGATGCGGGCGCACGGATTGCCGCCGCAGCCGAGGCACAGGAGGGCGTGGTCCGGATTTATGATCCGGCCTATGTGACGCTCGATTTTCCCGGCGGCGATGTGGCGCCGGATCGCGGTGTCTGTACCGATGTGCTGGTCCGCGCGCTGCGGGTGGCCGAGGGGATCGACCTTCAGCTTGCCGTAAACCGCGACATGAAGGCCGATTTCGCCGCCTATCCGAAGAACTGGGGCCTGACCCGGCCGGACCCGAATATCGACCACCGCCGGGTGCCCAATCTGCGCCGCCTGTTCGAACGGCTCGGCGCCGGGATCAGCATCGCGGAGGATCCGGCGGCGTACCGCTTCGGCGATGTGATCACCTGCCTGATCCCGGACGATCTGGCGCATCTGATGGTGGTGGGAACCGGCCAGACCGGGGGGCGCCCGCTGATCGTCCATAATATCGGCGCCGGCACCAGGATCGAGGACCGGCTGTCTGAATTCCGCATGACCGGGCTTTATCGCCTCGGCCCTGATGTGCTGGAAAAGCTGCGCCGCCTGACCGCCTGAGGCGCCAGGCGCAGGCGGGGTTTGGCAGAAGGTTTTGACGGAGGGGTTTGACGGAGGCCCCGCGCGGGCCTAAGCCTTGCCCCATGATCGACTTCAGACCCGTGGCCTATGTGATCGGACGGATTCTGATCGTCCTCGCCATTCTGATGGTCGCGCCGGCGATCCTTGACTGGCGGGCGGACGATCCGAATGCGCGCGCCTTTCTGCGCGCGGCCCTGATCACCGGTTTCGCGGGGGTGAGCCTGGCGCTCTCGACGGCCAACAGCCAGACGGTGGCGCTTGGAGTGCGGCAGGCCTGGCTTCTGACCTCGGCGATCTGGTTCATCCTGCCTTTGTTCGCGGGCCTGCCCTATATGCTGGGAAAGCCCGGGCTCAGCCCGCTGCATGCCTGGTTCGAGGCAGTCTCGGGCCTGACGACGACCGGCGCCACGGTGATCATCGGCCTTGATGATCTGCCGATGGGGATGAATCTCTGGCGTGGCATGACGACCTGGATCGGAGGCCTCGGCATCGCCTTTATCGCGATGATCTTCCTGCCGCTGATGCGGGTCGGCGGTATGCAGTTTTTCCGCACCGAAGGCTTCGACACTTTCGGCAAGGCCCTGCCCCGCGCCACCGATATCGCGCGCCAGCTGATGCTGATCTATGCCGCGATCACGCTTTTATGCATAGCCAGCTATCTGGCGATCGGGATGCCGGCGCTTGGCGCGGTGGTCCATGGCATGACCACGGTGGCGACCGGCGGCTTCTCGCCCTATGACAGCTCGTTCAACAATTTCCAGGGCGCCGGCGAATATATCGCGGTGTTTTTCATGCTGGCGGGCAGCCTGCCCTTCATCCGCTATGTGCAGATGGCGAATGGCCAGCCTTTCGCGCTCTGGCACGACCCGCAGGTCCGGGCCTATCTGCGCTGGCTGGCCTATGCGGTGATGATCGTGGCGGTCTGGAGGATCCTGACCTCGGGCATGGAGATCGAGCCCGCCTTTCGCGAGAGCCTGTTCAACCTCACCTCGATCATGTCCTCGACCGGGTTCTTTTCCGGCAGTTTCCCGACCTGGGACGGGCTGATGCTGGTGGTGGCGCTGATCATCGGGATTGTCGGCGCCTGTGCGGGATCGACCGCTTCGGGCCTCTCGGTCTTCCGGGTTCAGATCGCTTTCGCGGTGCTGCGCGCCCAGGTGCGGCGCATCGCCTGGCCGAATTCGGTCGATGCGGTGAAATATGACGGGCGCACGGTCGAGGATGATCTGATCCAGGCGCTGATCATGTTCATTTCCAGCTATATCCTGATCCTCGGCCTGTTCAGCGTGGTGCTGACGCTGGTGGGGGTGGATCTGGAATCGGCGCTGTTCGCCATCTGGTCGACGCTGGGGAATGTCGGTTACGGCTTTGGGCCGCTGGTCGAGCGGACCGGCACCTTTGTCGATTTTCCCGATGCGGCGATTGCGGTGATGGGGCTGGCGATGATCCTCGGGCGGCTCGGGCTGCTCGCGATCCTTGTGCTTTTATTACCGGCTTTCTGGCGCGCGTGACGGGTTCTCTGGCCCGGATGGGGTTCACCGCCCGGGCCAAAGTCACAAATCCAGAGCCGCAAAATCAGGGCTGATCCCAGCAGGACACCAGAACCGTCATGCCGCGCGCCTCGCGGGCCAGGGTCTCGGGGGGCAAAGCGGCGGTGTCGGCGCGTTCCAGCGGCGTGATACCCGCCGGGGTCAGGATCGCCGCGATCCGCGCCGCATCGGCCGCGAAAACAACATCCGCCGGCAGATCCTGCGCGCCGCTGTTGCCTTGCGGCAAGAGCATGCCCAGAACCGCGCCCGATCCGTTGATCACCGCGCCGCCGGCATCGCCGGGCTGCACCGCGACGGTCAGGCGCAACCTGCCCTCAACCCCGTCAAGCCCCGTGCCCTCTTCAAACGCGCCATGGGTCAGCACCGGCGCTGGCAGCCGCCCCTCATAGGGATAACCCGCAACGACAATCCCGGAGCCCGGCCGGGTCTCGCGCGCGAATTCCGCCACCGCAGGAGGCGCCAGCGCCGTCACCGGCTGCAACAGCGCCAGCCCGCTGGCGGCATCGGTCTCAGCGACCTTCGCCTCGACCGCGCGATCCAGCGTGATCCGGCTGCAGTTTTGCACCGCATCACTTGTGGTCAGCACCGCCCCCGCTTTCGAGACATAAAAGCCCGAGCGGTTGCGGATCGGCTGGCGCACCTCAAGCCCGGCGACCAGACCGCGCCGCGCCGCCTCTTCCAGCGGCACAAGGCCGGGATCCAGCGCGGTATCGCCCACCGCACGGAAACTGGCCTCCAGCACCTCGAAAGCGCGCGCGTCGCGGGCAGCGTTTTCCGGCTTGCCAAAAGCCATCCAGCCCTTGATCAGCCCGCCCGAAAGCCTGGCCCAGGCGCGGCCATCCAGCCCCTCCGCCTGGCCGGTCAGCCGGATCTCGGTGTCACTGCGATCCCGCACCCCGCCCGCAGGCATGGCGGTCAGCGAATTGATCACCTCGTAAAGCCCGCCAAGGCTGCCTGCATCCCCCGGCTGCGAGATCAGCACAATGGACAGGCCCGAGCCATTCTTCTCGCGGAAATGCACGAAGGGCGGCTCGTAGCGGTCGAATTCGACCAAAGCGAGCGGCAGCGTCACGTCAATGCCGCTCTCCTGCTCTTCGACCACGCTGAAACCATAGGCCAGGACCTCAGCCTGATGGGCCGAGACCAGCGCGTCGCGCTGCGCCGTGGTCAGGACGCCACTCGCCTCATGCCCGTTCGCCGCCTGCCAGGCCGCCATGGAATTGCGGGTTCCCGGGCCAAAAGCACCGTCGATGCCGCCCTGGTAAAAGCCGAACCATTGCAGTGCGACCTGCAATTCCTTGCGTTGTTCCGCATCCAGCGCCGCTTCCGAGGCGCGGGCCTCAGCCGGGGTTTCCCCGGTAAAGGCGGGTTCGGGCGGACTTTCCGCGACCGGTTCGGGCAGGATCTCTGTCACCGCCTCCGGCTCCGGCTCCGGCGCGGCCGTCGCCCCCGCCTCAACACCCGCCGGCACCGCACCACCGGGAGGCCAGAACTGCGCCCGGAACTCGGCCCCGTCGGTGACATAGCTGTCAGCCGGAATCCGCGCCCCCGATTTCAGCGCAGAGATCACGCTGCCGACCTCATCCCCCGCATAGGGACCCAGCACGATGCCATACCAGCCCGAGGGCAGACCAAAGCCCCAGACATTGCCGAATTCGGCGCTGAAATCGGCGGCGCGCTCATTGGCCCGGCCCAGTCCCGGCAACGCCTCGACCTGGATCCAGCGCCGCTCCTGCGCAAGCGACGGAGCGGCGAAATGCGCGACAAGCGCCATGGCGGCAGTCACGGTGACAATAGCCCTGACGGGCTGAAAACGGGATATCATACGGGAAAGGATCATACGGTCTTGTTGCTTCCGGCTGGCCGGGGGCGATTGCCGCCCGGATGTCACATCGCTCTTCACGTCCCCGTAACCAATACCCTGCAAATGCGTAAGGACAAGAGCCGCTGCACAAGAGTCGCCCCTGCTCGCTGGCTTGTGACCAGTCTTGCGGCGGATAGCGCCTTGCAGAAGGGCTGGCGCCTTCCGGCCCTCCGCCAGGCGGCGTAACGACGCCCGGGGTGAAAGCCTCCTGACGCAATCTGCACATGCCTGCTGTCCGGGGATGTTCCGGTATAGAACGGGGGGGCTTCAGACAAGCCTTTGGCACGATCCGGCACCAGCTCTGTGGGCAGTCCGGCACCGCCAGCGGGTCAGGCCCGTCAGGCAGCGGCAGAGCAACCGGCGGTCCGGTCGGCGATCCGGCCCGTCCTCAGCACAGCGACCAGACATTGCGGCGCCGGGTTGTCGCAGAGGATGCCGGGCCGCCCCCACAAAGCTGGCAATGCCCGGCGAGGCACGGGCGCTATGCTGCGGCACGGGCGCGATCCGCCACAGACGCCGGGATTGTTCGCTTTGTTGTCGCGCGGCCGCCGGCTGGACTGACGCAGCGGCGCCTCGACGGTGCTGGTTCCGCATGCGTTACGGGATTGTCCTCCGGCAAGGCGCAAAACCCACCCCATGGTCTGGACGGAAACTGAACCAATGACACGATCCACGGCACAGATCACCGGCACATATTACTGGCACAGATCACCGGTATCCGGCAGGAGCCAGGACGCGTTCTCCGTCAAAGCCTGCCGATAAGCCATTCTGTCCGGGAGGTTACCACGCAGCAATAGCCGCCGGATGTGGCGCGACTGTCGATCGGATGTGGGGTCTCCAGCCCCGGACCGCTCGCTTGCCCCGGTCAGCCTCGCTCACCGCCGATTGGTTATCTCCGCCGCATCCGCCGACTGCTGGCAATAGTCGGCCATTGCAGAGAACCGAGCAGCCTTCTTGTCGATCTGGTGCCCATCCATACGGGCAAGGGTGACATGGAGCGCGCAGAGGCCCTGTAGTGTTTCACGGCTCACGTCCATCTACCGTTCCTCCCCCTCTGTCAGGGCAGCGCGGATCTCACACTTCCCAAGGCGCAAAGATCCGTCTGCAATTCGCTCTTGCCAGACGTCCCAGGCCCTCTCTCTTGAAAGCCCGTATCCGACCATTTCCTGAAACCAGGCCTCAATGGCCTCCCGCCGAAGTCCGCGAACCGTGTAAGGCATGTGCCACTCGGTTCGACTGCTGCGACCGAAAACACACCAGCCCTTGTAAACGATGCTTTTCATTCCTTCACCTCCCCGGCAGGGCGGGAGCGGAGGGCGGTGATGATGTCTCTGGCCGCATTTTCGGTATTCGCACTGTATTGACGGATTGTCATTACGACACGCACCAGTGACTCCATCCCGGCATCCGGCTGCGGGGTGAGGGCGGCGAGACGTTCGCGCATTTCACGGGCGGGATGCACCAGATCGCAGAGACTGGCCTGCTGCGCTGCACCTTCCTCCCCGTGAAGGGCTACGTCGATTTCACGCGCAAGCCTCTTTGTGTCCAAGTATGCCTCTTTGTAATCATCGCGCTCGGCCTCCACCTCCGCGACACGATCCAGCGCGGCGTCACGCGCGGCAGTCATGTCGTTATGTTGGCGCGTCAGTTTCAGGACTTACGGAATACATTCCCCGACGCGCATTTCTACGCCAGCTGCGGACGCGAGTTTCCTTGCGCATGGTCCGCATCGCGCCACATCATCGGCGCGCTCAAAGCACAGATCGGAGTCCTCACACACGCCAACCACATCGGACTTGTGCAGCAAGCGACCGCCGTCCGAAATCGTGAATTGCTCGGCTGCGCGCAGCCTCTCCACCTCCCCCCGCAGGCTCTCCGCGTCTTGGGGGTGGGCGGATGGTCGGTCGTAAGGCGGCACAGCAGGGATGACGTCTGCAACACGATCAGCATAGGAGAGCGTCCCGCGCACCTCGCAAACCACCCCCAACGCCGTGCTGTATCTGCTCATGTATTCGGCGGGATCACGGCCCTTGGACATATAGTAGCTGTCGTGCATCTGTCGGATGAGAGTTTCTATCAGCCCCGGATCATTCTGCCGCTGACGCCCGCCGCCCGTGCCGGTAGACTTCGGCCCTGATGGCGCCGGAGGGAAGTTTTCGAAAGCTTGCCATGATCGTATTACGCACATGCTGAATTCGTGCGTAATACGAGGGACGAAAAGTCCGAAAGAGGCAACCCATTCAGGGAAAACTCAGGCCAGAAACTTTAAAATTTCCCAGTAATGCGCCGCAATCCGGGAAACCCCGGATTTAGCTGGTACGGGTGGTCGGACTCGAACCGACACTCCTTGCGGAAACAGAGTTTGAGTCTGTCGCGTCTACCATTCCGCCACACCCGCATTCCACAGCACCCGTCATGGCAGCGACCGGATCTGGATCCGGCCGGAGGGCACCGTCTGGCAGGCTGTCCAGGCGCATTTGCCCGGGGTCAGCCCGCTCCGGCGCTTATGGGGGCAATGCGGGGGGGGCGTCAAGGGTCCAGGCGGCGATGGTGTCTGGTGCCGGATCGCAGGGCGCAGCTGAGGAGCACCGCGGCGAATACTGGCCCAGGGGAAGCCTCGGCAAGAATGGTGGCCGGGAGAAAATCGCCGGGCTACCGGTCAATTGCGGGACGGCGCCCGGCCTCCATTCAGGACAGCAATTCAGGACCGGTCTGTCGGCCATCTGGCGGGACGGATAAGCATGGCAGCGGGGCGTGACGGGGGAAACGGTAACGCATCAGGCTGGCTCGGGGCGCCGGAGCTGTTCGGACGCCACGCCGGAAACCGGCTCTGACGAAGCGTTGGTCAGGCAGCCGGGCCGGCAATGCGCCGCCGCACCCGATGCGCCGAACGAGGACAGCCCCGGACACTGAAAACCGCCCCCCTCCCGCATCAACCGGGCGGCTGGCCGATCATCCGCATGACATATTGCCCGTCTTCATCGGGGCTGCGGGTGAAAGCGAGTTTCAACCCGAGCGCATCCCATTTTTCGACTGCCCGGTAGCTGGTGAAAACCACGAGACTCGATACCGGAACCCCCTCGGGGTTAACTTCGACATCTTTTTCGTCATAGCCCGGCCTGGCGGCGAACAGATTGCCGGAACCCCAGTTCAGGCTCTGTCGTAAATGCGCAAGCCGCAAGGCAATCTCGCAAGCGGCATTCGGGTGATAACTGCCCCGATTGCGCGAAAAACCTTCGACAATGCTGACCGCATCGGTGCCCGTGCCGAAAGTCCTCTCGAAATCGCCCATATCCCTGTCTCCGCGCGACAATGCCGCCGGCACAGTAAACGCGCCTCATCTGGCTGAAATATGGCGGGAAAACCGGGGGCGAAGCAAGGCCCCCCTCTCAGTCCCCGGCGTCTTCCCCGCCCGCTTCGCGCGCCCGGCCGCGAAAGCCCATGGCGATCACGAATTTCTCCGAGGAATCCTTGCGGCTGGAGGGCGGTTTCACATTGGCGACTTTGGTGAAATTGCGCTTGAGTTCCGCCTGCATCTGGTTCTCGGCCCCCCCCGCCAGCACCTTGGCAACAAAGGTGCCGCCATCTTCCAGCACATCATAGGCAAAGGCCAGAGCCGCCTCGATCAGCGCGATGATGCGCAGGTGATCGGTGCCTTTATGCCCCGAGGCCGCCGCCGCCATATCCGACAACACCACATCGGCGCGGCCACCGAGCCAGGTTTTCACCTTTTCATCGGCACCCTCTTCAAGGAAATCCAGCTGATGGATCTCGGCGCCCGGGATCGTCTCCACCTCTTGCAGATCGACGCCCAGCACATAGCCTTTCGGCTTTTTCAGGTTCTCGCCCAGCGAATTGACGCGCGGCACCGCCACCTGGCACCAGCCCCCCGGCGCGCAGCCCAGATCCACCACCCGCGCGCCCGGTTTCAGGAACTCATAGCGGTCATCAAGCTCCATGATCTTATAGGCCGCCCGCCCGCGATAGCCTTCGCGTCTGGCGCGCGCCACATAGGGGTCGTTCAGCTGCCGCTCCAGCCAGAGCGTCGAGGACAGGCGCCGCCCCTTGGCGGTCTTGACCTTGATCCGCAGATCCCGCTGGCCGCGCCCGGATGTGTTCTTGCCCTCTGGCGGTTTCGTCATCTTGCGGCCCTTCCCTTACGGCGCTTCATCCAGCACGCCATCGGCGCTCATCTGGGCATATAGCAGCCCTTCGCGCAGACCGCGATCCGCAACCGACAGCCGCTCGGTCGGCCAGATCCGCATCAAAGCCTGCAAGATCGCAGCGCCCGACATGATCAGCGTATGGCGGTCACGCCCGATCCTTGGATCGGTGCGTCGCCCCTCAGGGCCAAGCGCCAGATAGTCGCGGATCACCCCGTCGATCTGCGTTGACGTCATCTGCAACCCGTCCACCTTGGCCCGGTCATAGCGTTTAAGCCCCAGCCAGGAGGCCGCGACCGTGGTGACGGTGCCTGAGGTGCCGATGATCTGGAACCCCTCGCGTTTCGACTGCGCGTGATAGGGGCTGAAGCTCGCGAGGTTTTCCTCGAAAAACCAGGACATCAGCGCGAAACGCGCGGCATCATCCTCGACATCCTGGAACTGCTCTTTCAGCGTCGCCACGCCCAGCTTGACCGAGATCCAGTCGACCACCCGCGCCTGCGGCAGGTCGGATTTCTGGTTGAACCCGGTCCTGAGCCGCATGATCGACTTCGCCCGGTCCTCCGGCGGCACGCCGGAAAGGTCGATCCAGACCAGTTCGGTCGAGCCGCCGCCGATATCGACCACCAGCAGCTGTTCGGTCCTCGGGCTGACCAGCGGCGCGCAGGAGACGACGGCCAGCCGCGCCTCTTCTTCCGCCGAGATGATCTCCAGCGACATGCCCGTCTCACGCCGCACCTGGCGGATGAATTCGCGGGCATTCCTCGCACGGCGGCAGGCCTCGGTCGCGACCAGTCGCATCCGGGTCACGCCATGTTTCTCGATCTTTTTCTGACAGATCCGCAGCGCCTGGATGGTGCGCGCCATCGAGGTCCGGCTGAGCCGCCCCGATGATTCAAGCCCCGCGCCAAGCTGCACGGTCTTGGAAAAACTGTCCGTGACCTCAAACTGCGCGCCCTGTGGCTGGGCGATCAGCATGCGACACGAATTCGTGCCAAGGTCCAGCGCCGCATAAAGCGCTGATCCCCGGCCTTCGCGGGGTGACGGAACACCTGGATGGGAGCCGGATTCCTCCGGCTCGACCCTTACTGGTGTCGCGTCCGCCCCTTGGGGACGCTCGGGCGTCATACCGCCCTCCATATGTGGTTGAGGCCGAATGTAATAGCGCCGCCCTGGTATGACAAGGTTTCATCCTGGGCCGCTTTCCGCCGGTTGGGCGCGGCCGGCGCCGCCCGCTCTTGCGCAGCCTGCCGCAACCTGGTCGCTGCAAGTCTGCACCATGTCGAAAACCGACCACGGATGCAGGTTTGCGACGTCTACACAAAGGCAATCAGGCCCGGAAAAAGGCTGCGGGGAGAATCGACGGAAATGCCGGAAATCACCATCGTCCGCTGGAGAGACATTCCCGCTCAGGTCATCGTCGGCAAGGGCCGGCGCGGCTCGAAAGCACAGCTGCCCGAGCGGTTTGAACAGGCGATCGACCGCTGCGCGATGAAGATCGGTGCGCGCGATTCCGACGCCTATCTGGCCGAATGGCGCAAGGCGGTCGAAGGTGAGGCCGAGGGCGAGCCCGATGATATCGCCCGCGATACCGCCGCCCGGCTGGATGCCGAATACGACCATGAAAAGATCAAAGAACTGATCGCCAATGATGGCTGGGCCACGCCTCGCAGCGCTGGCTGACCCCTGAATGCAACCGACGTTAAAGGAGCGACTGATGGCCCTGTTTTCCTTCCGCAAACCCACCGCTCCCGCGCCTTCGGGCGGCGATCTCGAAGCCTTCCTCAAGGGGTATTCCATCGAGGTGATGCCGCGCACCGCCGAGAAGATCGAGGATTTCCGCGCGCTGCTGCCCCAGGGCACCCGCGTCTACATCGCCCATATCGAGGGCACGCCGATTGAAGACATGGTCGCCACCGCGAAACGGATCGGCGAACAGGGTTATGATGTGATGCCGCATTTCCCGGCGCGCATCATCAAGGACAAAGCGACACTGGTTGACTGGGTCTCGCGCTACAAGGATGTCGGCGTGCGTCAGGGTCTGATGCTGGCTGGCGGCGTCGCGCAGCCACATGGCGATTTCCACTCTTCGATGCAGATGCTGGAATCGGGCGCCTTTGACGGGTTTGACCGCCTGCATGTCGCCGGCCACCCCGAGGGGAACAAGGATATCGACGCCGACGGGTCGGACCGCGCCGTGATGGAGGCCGCCCGCTGGAAATCCGCCTTTGCCGAGCGGACCGACGCGAAGATGGCGATGGCGACGCAATTCTGCTTCGACGCGGAACCGGTGATCGCCTGGGTCAACCGCCTCCAGGCCGAGGGCATCAACCTGCCCGTCCATATCGGCATTGCCGGCCCGGCAAAGCTGCAGACCCTGATCAAATTCGCCATTTCCTGCGGCGTTGGCCCGTCTTTGAAAGTGCTGCAAAAACGCGCTCTGGATGTGACCAAGCTCCTCTTGCCCTATGAGCCGACCGAGGTTCTCTCAGCGCTGGCCGCCCATAAGGCCGCCAATCCGGGCTTTGGAATCGAGCAGGTGCATTTCTTCCCGCTGGGTGGCATCAAGACCAATGCCGAATGGGTCACCGCCAATGGCGGCCTCTCCGGCAAACCGGCCCGCGCCGCATAATCGTCTTCACACAAAGGTTTAAGAATGACCCGCACTGTCATTGAATCCAAAACGAAAACCGTCATCATCGGTTTCGACGAACCCTTTTGCGTGATTGGCGAGCGCATCAATCCGACGGGGCGCAAAAAGCTTGCGGCCGAGCTGGAGGCGGGGAATTTCGAAACCGTCATCAGGGATGCGCTGGAGCAGGTCGCCTGTGGCGCGACGGTGCTGGACATCAATTCCGGTGCGGTCTTCACCAATATGATGGCGAAAGATCCGCGCTATGCCGACAACAACTTTGTCGAGCCGCCGCTGATGAAGCAGCTGATCGAAATCGTGCAGCAGACCGTCGACGTGCCGCTGTGCATCGACTCTTCGGTCCCGGGCGCGCTTGAGGCCGGTCTGATCGCCTGCGAGGGCCGGCCGCTGCTGAACTCGGTCACCGGCGAGGAGGAGCGCCTCGAACTGGTGCTGCCGCTCGTGAAAAAATACAATGTGCCGGTGGTGGCGATCTCGAATGACGATACCGGCATCTCGCCCGATCCGGATGTGCGTTTTGCGGTGGCAAAGAAGATCGTCGAGCGTGCCGCCGATTTCGGCATTCCGGCACATGATATCGTCGTGGATCCGCTGGTGATGCCGGTCGGTGCCATGGCCTCGGCCGGGCAGCAGGTCTTCACCCTGGTGCGCCGCCTGCGCGATGAGCTGGGCGTCAACACCACCTGTGGCGCCTCCAACATCTCCTTCGGCCTGCCGCATCGCCACGGCATCAACGGCGCCTTCCTGCCGATGGCGATCGGCGCCGGCATGACCTCGGCGATTATGAACCCGGTCCGCCAGCAGGAGATGGAGGCGATCCGCGCCGCCAATTTCCTGATGAACCATGACGCCAATGGCGGCGAATGGATCCGCTTCTCGAAAGTGATCGAGGCGGTCGAGGGCGGTCAGAGCTTCTCCGAGGCCTCTGCCGCTGCCGCCACCAGCGCGGCGGGCGGTCGTCGCGGCGGACGTCGCGCACGCGGCTGAATTCGGCCGCAGCTGAATCGGTCGCGGCTGAGACTGTCAGTCAGATGCAAGGGCGCGCAGGGCCTCTCTGCGCGCCTCTGGCATTTTTGCAAGCTCGACACAGGTGAAGACATGCAGCGTGTCGAGCTGCCGGTCCACCACCGCATGATCCGAAACCCAGCCGCCAAGCCCCAGGTAGAAGCGGAGCAGTGGCGGCAGCGCGGCCAGCGCCGCCTTGCGGTCGGTGACCGGCCCGGCCAGGGCGGGATAGCCCACCACCTCCGCCGCGCGGCACCCCGGAAGCAGGGCCTCCGGCCCCTGATGCCCCTGCGCCAGCAAAGCCAGCGCGGCGCGGTGGCGCTGCCAGTCTGCGCCGGGGAAAGACGCGCAGCCGAACAGGCATTCCGCACCGCTGGTCAGCGTGATGCGCGCCAAGGCCGCCCAGGTGAGGCGCAGCGCCTCCCATCCGGCGGCGGGGCTGGCGGAGAAGCGACCGGGCTCAAGCATCGCGCGCGCCTTCCCCGCCTTCGCCAGCGCAGTCAGATCATAGAACCGCGCCGAGTAGCTCTCCTGCGCCGCCTGCGCGCTCACCAGCACCCGCATCGCGGCAAGGAGCGCCCCGTCGCGCCCCTCGATCATCAGATGCGCCGCCACCGCATCCAGCGGGTCGGCCCCCTCCCCCGGCCAGGCCCGCGCCCTGAGCGCCATGACCGCCGCATGATCCGCCGCCGTGGCCGCTAGGCGCGCCCGCATACCGCCCCGGACGATCTGAGCCATTTCCGGCGCGATGATCGCAACCTCGCCTCTCGACATTCGCTTCCCGCGCCCTAGATTCGTCATCTGACACCCATCATCTCAGGGAGAGCGATATGAGCAAGATCGTCAAATCGGATCAGGACTGGCGCGCACAGCTCTCGGATCTTGCCTATGAGGTCACCCGGCGGCACGCAACCGAACGCCCCTTCAGCCATGACGATTTCCCCGAAGGCGAAGGCCTCTATACCTGCACCTGTTGCGGGGCGCCGTTGTTCACCTCGGAAGACCGCTACGATTCGGGCTGTGGCTGGCCGGCCTTTACCGCGCCGGTCGGGGCGGAAAGCGTCGGGGATTCGCGCGATACCAGCCATGGCATGATCCGCACCGAGGTGCATTGTTCGCGCTGCGACGCGCATCTGGGCCATGTTTTCCCCGACGGCCCGCCGGATCGCGGGGGCCTTCGCTATTGCATCAACGGCGTGGCGCTGGATTTCGACCGCCAGGATGACTGACAGAATGACTGACCGGGGCGGCTGAAGAGACAGCCGGTCCGGCAAAAGAAAACGGCGCCGGTATCCCCGGCGCCGTTTTCAGTTCCGTCAAACCCTGGATCACTCGCGGAGCAGGTCGCCCGCCGTGATGCGGCCCACATTGCCCAGCAGCTGGCCGATAAAGGTGACGCCCTTGATATTCGTCTCGGTGACGCGGCGCGACAGCTCGATCACGCGGCCATCCTCCAGCCCGTAGCGGCCGATATTCTGCACCGTGCCGCTTTCCGAGAAGTTGATCGCGACGACCTGACGCTCGATCTCCTGCGGCTCTTTCGGGCCGTAATGTTCGAACCGGCTTTGCACATAGAACCAGCCCAGATCGTTCAGCAGACCCTGAGCCGAAGGCCGGCCGATCTTTTCGGCCACGGTCTCGCGGGTATCGACACCGATCTCGACCTTTCCCAGTTCCACATCATCGGGCACATAACCGTGATTGCGGTAGACCTTTGCACAGGCCGCGACCATGAGCAGAAGCCCCAGGGCCGCCATACGCAGCGCCATTCCTGTCCTGCCTGCCATTCCTGCCCCGTTGCTCTGCCCTAATTCTCTGCGATAAAGGTCGATAACCGTCCGTTCCGGCCGGCAATGCCCTCTTGCGCCCTGAGATAGCAGAAGGATCGCCCTTTGTTCAAGGCAACAGTCTCTGACCCGACCGGCGCTGACCCCAGACCCGCCGGCCCCGTCGCGCGCATGCCCCGGAACCAGACCCCGTCCCCGCACCCGAATCCCTGTAAAATCAGGCCCTGAAAGACCATGGCAGCGAAGCCCCCCTCCTCCCCGACCGCCCCGGTTGCAGCCGCCGCCGCCGCCGAGGCACCGCGCCTGCGCGCCGCGACCCTCTCGCATCGCAAACCCACCCGGTTCCGCTGGCGGCCCGATGCCGCTGCCCGGGCAGAGCTGGCCCGCAGCCTCGATCTGCAGCGAATCGACACGCTGACTTTTGCCGGCGAGATCCTGCCCGAGGGCCGTTCCGATTTCCGCCTGAGCGCGAGGCTTGAGGCCGATCTGACCCAGTCCTGCGTCGTCACCCTTGCCCCGGTCCCGGCCAGAATCGATGAGGAGGTCAGCCGGCGCTATCTCTCGGACTGGGCCGATCCCGAGGCCGAGGAAACCGAGATCCCCGATGATGACAGCCAGGAGGCGCTGCCCGAGGTGATCGACATCGCCGATGTGGCCCGCGAGGCTCTGGCGCTTGCCCTGCCGCCCTGGCCGCGCGCCGAAGGGGCAACGCTTGGCGAGGCGGTTTTCGCGCCGCCGGGCGAGACGCCGCTGACGGAAGACGCGCTGAAACCCTTTGCCGGGCTTGCGGGTCTGTTGAAAAAAGACGACAAGCCCGACGGCGCGCCCGAAACCTGACCGGCGGAATGGAGGCCAGGGCAGGCGAAGGACAGGATCGCGGCGGAATAGGGGTTGCACCTTTACCGAAAGCGAGTATTTTCCGCGCCTCATTCACGCTGTGAAACAGCAATGGTTTTCTATTGCCCGAATGGTCCTGGCGACCCGGGGGGCAAGGTTGGGCCAGCGTTGATCACAAGGAAAACCGGGTCGGCTGGAAACAGAAGACCCCATAGAAATCAGGGGCTTGTCCCCGCTAGCCAAGCCCCGAGGTTGTGACATGGCCGTCCCTCAGAACCGAGTTACCAAATCCCGCCGCAACATGCGCCGCGCACATGACGCGCTGGTTGCCGCGAATCCGAACGAGTGCAACAACTGCGGCGAACTGAAGCGCCCGCACCATGTCTGCCCGTCCTGCGGCCATTACGATTCGAAAGAAGTCGTGGCTGTCGCTCGCGAAGTCGATATCGACGAAGACGCAGCATAAGCTGTATCCCGGCAGCGGGGCCCAAGCATGAAGAGCGTGAAAGACACCTCGCCTGCCGGCACTGCTGCCCGCCTCGTCATATCTGCGGATGCCATGGGTGGTGACCAGGGACCGGCGGCATTTGTCGCCGGCCTTGCCGATTCTATTGCCCGCCATCCTGATCTTTTCGTCATCCTCCATGGCGATGAGGCACGACTTGCGGCCCTGGTCGCAAGAAATCCGATCCTCGCGGACCGGGTCGAGATCCGTCATGCCGCCGGGGTGGTGACGATGGATGACAAGCCCGCCCATGTGATGCGCCACGGCCAGAACACCTCGATGTGGGCGGCGATTGACAGCGTCCGCAATGGCGAGGCGGGGGCTGCGGTCTCTTGCGGCAATACCGGTGCGCTGATGGCGGTGTCCATGCTGCGGCTGCGCAAATTGCCCGGGATCAACCGGCCTGCGATTGCCTGTCTCTGGCCCTCGCGCAACCCGGGCGGTTTCAACGTGATGCTGGATGTCGGCGCCGATGTGAAAGCGGACCCGTCCGATCTGCTGCAATATGCGGTGATGGGATCGGCCTATGCCTCGCTGGGTCTCTCGATCCAGCGCCCGCGCGTGGGGCTGCTGAATGTCGGCACCGAGGAGCACAAGGGCCGGGCCGAGCTGAAAGAGGCCAATGAGATGCTTGCCGCCCATGCGGCTTCGGGCGGCTTTACCCATATCGGTTTCGTCGAAGGGAATGAGATCCCCGGCGCCCGTGCCGATGTGATCGTGACCGATGGCTTCACCGGCAATGTGGCGCTGAAAACCGGTGAAGGCACCGCTAAACTGGTGGTCGAGCGGCTGCGTGAGGCCTTTACCGCCAGCTTTTTCGCCAAAATTGCCGCGCTGCTGGCGATGCGCTCGCTCAAACGCTTCCGCGAGAATATCGACCCGCGCCGCGTCAATGGCGGTGTGTTTCTCGGGCTGAAAGGCACCGTGGTGAAATCGCATGGCGGCTCTGATGCGACCGGCATTTCGGCGGCCATCGGTCTGGCGCGCCGCCTCGCGCTCAGCGGGCTGACCGAACGCATCGCAGCCCGTCTTGCATCTGTCGAAACGGCGCGGCAGGATGGCGTGTCTGAGGGAACGGGGCCAGAGGGGTCCCCGGAGGGATCCGCCGGTGCAGCCGGCGAGGGTCCCGCGAAAGAGGGCGGTTCATCCGTATGACGTTGCGCGCGGTGGTCAGGGGCGTCGGGCATTATCTGCCCGAGCGGGTTGTTCCGAATTCCGAATTCGAAAAACTGGTCGATACCACCGATGAATGGATCCGCTCGCGCTCTGGCATCGAACGGCGCCATTTCGCGGCCGAAGGCGAGATGACCTCGGATCTGGCCTGCAAAGCGGCTGAGGCGGCGCTGAAAGATGCCGGCATGTCGATTGACGAGATTGACGCCATCGTGGTCGCCACCTCGACACCCGATCTGACTTTCCCGTCTGTCGCGACCATGGTTCAGGGCCGGCTTGGCATGACCAAAGGCTTTGCCTTTGACGTGCAGGCGGTCTGTGCGGGTTTTGTCTTCGCGCTTTCCAATGCCAATGCGCTGATTGTCTCGGGCCAGGCGAAACGCGCGCTGGTGATCGGCGCCGAGACCTTCTCGCGCCTGATGGACTGGACCGACCGCGGCACCTGCGTGCTGTTCGGCGACGGCGCCGGTGCGCTGGTGCTTGAGGCCGTCGAGGGCAAGGGCGACATCTCGGATCGCGGCATCCTCACGACCGATCTGAATTCCGACGGCCGCTACCGCGACCTGCTTTACGTCGATGGCGGCACCTCGACCGGCACCACCGGGCATCTGAGGATGGAAGGCAAGGAAGTCTTCCGCCATGCGGTCGAGAAACTCGCCGAGACCGCACATGCCTCGCTCGACAAGCTGGGGCTGAGCGGTGACGATGTCGACTGGATCGTGCCGCATCAGGCCAATATCCGCATCATCGAATCGACCGCGAAACGGATGAAAGTACCGATGGAGCGGGTGGTGGTGACGGTACAGGATCACGGCAATACCTCGGCCGCATCGATTCCCCTTGCGATGTCCGTCGGCCATGCGCGCGGCCAGATCAAAACGGGTGACCTGCTGGTCGCCGAGGCAATCGGCGGTGGTCTGGCCTGGGGTTCGGTCGTGCTGCGCTGGTGATTCCGGCCGGATACCGCCCGAATACCCCGCGAAACACCGCCTGAACCATGCCATACAAGTCTTTGATATTGACAAAGCAATTCCGGACTCCCCATCCTTACAAGGTCAATCCCGGGGGGGACCTTGAGACATGAGTGAAAAGACGCTGACGCGTATGGATCTGACCGAGGCGGTGTTCCGCGAAGTCGGTCTGAGCCGCAATGAATCCGCCGACCTGGTTGAAACCGTGCTGCAGCATGTCTCGGACGCGCTGGTTGCCGGTGAGACCGTCAAGATTTCGTCCTTCGGCACCTTTTCGGTGCGGGCGAAGTCGGCGCGGGTCGGGCGCAACCCGAAAACCGGCGACGAGGTTCCGATCTCGCCCCGCCGTGTGCTGACCTTCCGGCCCTCGCATCTGATGAAAGACCGCGTGGCCGCCGGCGCCGGCAAATAAGCCAGGCCCCACAGCCAGACCTGCATTCAGACCTGCAGCCTGGCCCGGCCGCTGCCGCATTTCCGGTGGCAAGGGGCAGACATGATGCAAAAAGGCCTGCGCGGTATGAAACCCGGCCGGCCGTGACGAGGCAGGAGCGTCCGATGGACAAATCTCCCGACGCCTTCCGGACCATCTCGGAAGTCGCCGAGGCGCTGGAGACCCCGGCCCATGTGCTGCGCTTCTGGGAAACGCGGTTCCCGCAGATCCGCCCGGTGAAACGGGCGGGCGGGCGGCGCTATTACCGCCCCTCGGATCTGGCGCTGCTGGCGGGGATCCGGCGGCTTTTGCACGAAGAGGGGATGACGATCCGCGGCGTGCAGAAGATCCTGCGCGAACAGGGGGTGCGCCATGTTGCCGGCCTAACCGATGAGGCCAGCGCCGAGGAAGAGGCGCTGATCTCGGCGATGTCGACCAAAACCACTCCCCGCAGCGCCGAGGTCACCCGGCTTACCCCGCGCGAGGCCGATCAGGCCAGTATCGACGCGCTGGAGGCCGAGGCGCGCAGTGCCGCCCTGCCGGATGCGGGCAGCAGCGAGGCCGACGATCCCGGATCGGATTCGTCTGCCACCGTCATCGCCTTCCCCGTTGAGACCCCGAAAGAGCCCGCCTTGCCCGCCTTCGATCCGCGCCAGATCATGTTCCCCGGTTTCGAGGCAGATGCCGGGCCGGTGGATGAACTGTCGGTGGATGAGCTGATCGCCCCGGTCGAAGAAGAGGCGCGTCAGAAGGATCCGGCACAGGCGGAAAGCCCCTCGCAGGCAAAAGACGCCGCCCGGTCGGAAGATGTGGCGCATGAAGAGGCGCCCTTTGCCTTTGATATCGGGCCGGAAGATGACCTTGGCCTGGATCCCGATACCGGGGATGAGGCAGGACGCAGCGACAGCATCGCGCCCTTCCCCGTGCAAGAGGACCAGCCGCGCGCGCGCGCCGCAGCCGGGGCGGACCAGCCTGTCGATGAGGCCCCACCCACCCCGGATGTTCACACCCCGGCTTCTCATACTGCGGCGCATCACACGCTGGCCGCGCGGCTGCGTGCCCTGCCCCCGGGCCGGCTCAATCCCCGCAACGAGACCCTGCGCAGCCTGTCCCGCCGGCTTGTCGCCCTGCGCCAGCGGCTTTCCGAGGCGCAAAAACACGGCGGATAAGCCCCTCGCCGACCCCGCCTGGCGGCGCGATGAAATTCGACCGCGCCGCCGCCGCTTTGCGCTTGAACCCGCGCGGAAAATCGTTATTCAGGCGCCAGTGTCGGGCCGTAGCGCAGCCTGGTTAGCGCGTCCGTCTGGGGGGCGGGAGGTCGTGAGTTCGAATCTCACCGGCCCGACCATCGAAAAACCGCCCGCCTGCCTTCGCAGCGCGGGCGGTTTTCATTTGCAAAGCGCGGCGGTTACGATCTGCAACCCATCGGATGAAGAGGAAGCACAGCATGGCAAAAAGCGGCGTCCTGCCCGATCACGCGATCCGTGCGCTTCTGTCTGACGGCGCCATTCCTGCCGCCAGCCCGGTCCAGGATGTCCAGGTGCAGCCCGCCAGCCTTGACCTGCGGCTGGGACGCTTTGCCTGGCGGGTGCGCGCCTCTTTCCTTGCCGGTCGCGGCCGCCGCGTCAGCGAAAGGCTTGACGAATTCTCGATGCACCGGATCGACCTCGGCGCGGGTGCGGTGCTGGAAAAGGGCTGCGTCTATCTGATCGAACTGGCCGAAAGCCTTGCCTTGCCCCAGGGCATCACCGCCGTCGCCAATGCGAAAAGCTCGACCGGGCGGCTGGATCTTCTGACCCGCACCATCACCGATGGCGGCACCGAATTCGACCGCATTTCCGAGGGTTACACCGGCCCGCTCTATGCCGAAGTCTGCCCGCGCTCGTTTTCCGTGCTGGTGCGCGAAGGGCAGCGGCTGAATCAGATCCGTTTTCGCGCCGGCGAGGCGCGGCTTTCGGATCAGGATCTCGCGCGGCTGCATGCCGAAGTGCCGCTGGTCGATGGCACGCCCGTGATCTCCGAGGGGCTTGGCTTTTCCGTCGATCTGCGCCCCGCCAATGGCACCCTTGCCGGCTATCGCGCAAAACCCCATACCGGGGTGATCGACCTTGACCGTATCGCCCATTACCCCGCCCGCGATTTCTGGGAGGAGGTGCATAGCGAGGATGGCCGCATCATCCTCGACCCCGGTGCCTTCTATATCCTTGTCTCGCGTGAGGCGGTGACGATCCCGCCCGACCATGCCGCGGAAATGGCGCCCTATCTCGCCATGGTCGGCGAGTTCCGCGTTCATTATGCCGGTTTTTTCGATCCCGGCTTCGGCCATGATGCGGCCGGAGGCCATGGCTCGCGCGGGGTGCTGGAGGTGCGCTGCCATGAGGCGCCCTTCGTGCTGGAACATGGCCAGGTGGTCGGCCGGCTGGTCTATGAGCGGATGTCCTCGCCGCCCGAACGGATCTACGGCGCCGATCTGAAATCGAATTACCAGGGCCAGGGGCTGAAACTGGCGAAACAGTTCCGCTGACGGCGCCACGCGCGCCCCAGTCCCCGCTTGCGATTCCCCGCTTGCGAATTCTGGGCGCCGGACCTATGGCAAAGCCATGACCCAGCCCTCCATGACCCAGCCTCAGCGCCTCCTCATCATCGACTTCGGTTCGCAAGTCACCCAGCTGATCGCGCGGCGCCTGCGCGAACTGAGTGTCTATTGCGAGATCCATCCCTATCAGCGCGTGACCGACGCCTTTCTGACGGAATTCGCGCCGCGCGCGGTGATCCTGTCTGGCGGCCCGGATTCGGTCACCCGCGAGGGCAGCCCCCGCGCGCCGGAAAGCCTCTGGGCGGCGGGTGTGCCGGTTCTGGGCATCTGCTACGGCCAGCAGACCATGATGCAGCAACTGGGCGGGCTGGTGGAATCCGGCCATGGTACGGCTGAATTCGGTCGCGCCTTTGTCACCCGTAAAGGCGCCGATCTTGAGATCCTTGACGGCTGGTTCCAGGCCGGGGATGAGCAGGTCTGGATGAGCCATGGCGACCATGTGTCAAAGATCGCGCCGGGCTTTGATGTCTATGGCACCTCGCCCAATGCGCCTTTCGCGATCACCGCCGATCCCTCGCGCCGCTTCTACGCGGTGCAGTTCCACCCCGAGGTGCATCACACCCCGAAAGGCGCGAAGCTTTACGAGAATTTCGTGCGGCTGGCGGGCTTTACCGGCGACTGGACCATGGCGGGCTACCGCGAGGAAGCCATCCAGAAGATCCGCGACCAGGTCGGCGACAAACAGGTGATCTGTGGCCTGTCGGGCGGCGTTGACTCGTCGGTTGCCGCCATCCTGATCCATGAGGCGATCGGCGATCAGCTGACCTGCGTTTTCGTCGATCACGGGCTCTTGCGGAAGAACGAGGCGGCGGAAGTCGTCAAAATGTTCCGCGACAATTACAAGATCAAACTGATCGCGGCGGACGAATCCGACCTGTTCCTGAACGCGCTGGAAGGCGTCTCTGACCCCGAGGTCAAACGCAAGACCATCGGCAGGCTCTTCATCGACGTGTTCCAGAAATACGCGAACCAGATCGAGGGCGCTGAATTCCTTGCCCAGGGCACGCTCTATCCCGACGTGATCGAGAGCGTCTCCTTCTCCGGCGGCCCCTCGGTCACCATCAAATCGCATCACAATGTCGGCGGCTTGCCGGAAAAGATGGGCCTGAAACTGGTCGAACCGCTGCGCGAGCTGTTTAAGGACGAGGTCCGCGCCCTTGGCCGCGAACTTGGCCTGCCCGCCTCCTTCATCGGCCGCCACCCCTTCCCCGGCCCCGGCCTTGCGATCCGCTGCCCGGGCGAGATCACCCGCGAGAAACTCGCCATCCTGCGCGAGGCCGATGCGGTCTATATCGACCAGATCCGCAAGCATGGGCTTTATGATGAGATCTGGCAGGCCTTCGCCGCCATCCTGCCGATGAAAACCGTCGGCGTGATGGGGGACGGGCGCACCTATGATTACGCCGTCTCGATCCGCGCGGTCACCAGCGTGGACGGCATGACCGCCGACACCTACCCCTTCACGCATGACTTCCTCGGCGAGACGATGACCCGCATCATCAATGAGGTCAAAGGCGTCAATCGCGTCTTCTACGACCTGACCTCGAAACCGCCGGGCACTATCGAACTGGAATAGTTTGTGCCCCTCCGGGCGCATCCGAAATCGCGCCGCAATAAGACGTAATCCACTGAAAATGCTGAAATAACATCTCCGATACTTTCAGCATCTATCTCCGGGTCAGCCTCCCGTTTGACGGTATGGCTGGCGGTATGGCGCGTCTTTTTTCAACCGAAAAACGCATATACCGTCAGGGGGCAAGAGAGCTTCTGACGGTATATTTCCTGGCTTAAACACTTGTAAGTGCTAAATAAAAATCATGTCAGGCGGCCCAATTTTGTCCAACCGCAACACTGATGCGCAGCTCCTCGATGACATCAACCTTTGTTGATTTCCACGCGGAACTGAGCCGGGCAGGCGCATAATTTCCAGTGAGAACTGAGCCATGAGAACCTTCTCCCGAAGCGGCGATCGGCGTGGGTAACGGATTGATCCACATGGGACTTTTGAACATCCTTCGTCGGATGCACCTGCGACAGAAGCTGTCGAGCCGAGAGATCTCCAAGCGCACGGGTTTGTCGCGCAACACTGTGACCGGGCATCTTGCGGCAGAGACGGTGGAGCCGAAGTTCCCGACACCGGAGCGTCCGGGCAGGCTTGATCCCTTTGCCGGGACGCTGGCGGGTTGGCTGAAGACCAATGCCGGGAAGTCACGCACCGGGAAATCACGCAAAGGGCGGCAGACACCGAAGAAGATGCACGCCGATCTGGTGGCACTCGGCTTCACCGGCTCCTGCAGCCGGGTTGCGGCCTTCGCGCGGGAATGGCGGGCTGATCGGCAGCGCGAGCAGCAGACAACCGGACGCGGGACGTTTGTTCCGTTGGCTTTCCGCCCCGGCGAGGCGTTTCAGTTCGACTGGAGCACGGATTTCGCGGTTGTCGGCGATGAGCGCAGGAAGCGTCAGGTCGCCCATATCAAGTTGTCGCACAGCCGGGCCTTTCTCTTGCGGGCCTGCCCCCTTGCAAACCCATGACCTCAGCCATCGGTCTCGAACCGATGACGCCCGATGGCTTCGATGTTCGATGCGCACTGGCACGCGTTCAGGGTCCTGGGCGGCATGCCGGAACGCGGAATCCATGACATCGAGCCATGAGCTGCCACTGGTTCAAGGCCATGGCGCGGGAAGACGGCTGTGGATCGTGTCGGCCGAGGCAAGGCCCGCGAGGTCAACATCCGCTTTCCCGCGCCATGGCGAACCACCATGTCTTCGAGCCAGAGTTCTGCAACCCGGCGGCAGGGTGGGTCGAGCCAGCGTGTCGCCACCGGTTCGAGACCGCTGGCGAGGGGGGCAGATCGAGAAGAACCTCCGCGACTCCCGCCACCAGAGGCTGCAAGGCATGCCAGACTTTCCTGATCTTGCCGCGCTGAACGCCTGGCTGGAGGAGCGCTGCATCGCCCTGTGGCACGAGACCGCCCATGGCGCATTGCCCGGCACGATCGCGGATGTCCGGATTGACGAGAAAGCCACATTAATGCCGCTGCCGACCGCATTCGATGGCTGCGTCGGGATCGGCAAGCGGGTCTCGCCCACTTGCCTGATCAGCTTCGGGCGCAATCGCTACAGTGTTCCGGCGTCCTTCGCGAACCGGCCTGTCAGCCTGCGGGTCTATCCTGACAGGCTGGTCGTCGTGCTGGAAGCACGCCATTGGCGTGACGCGGCAGAGGGCAACATCCTGTGTGAACATAGCCGGGTGATCGCGCGCAGCCACAAGTTGCCCCCGAAGACGATCTGCGACTGGCGGCACTGTCTGGCGGTCGCGCAAAGGAAGCCCGGGGCTCTTCGCAATGGCGCGCCATTCCTGGGATTGCTGTCTGCCTTCCGCCAGTTGCAGGATCAAATGCCACGCAAACAAGGCGGTGACCGCGCGATGGTGGACATCCTTGCGCCTGGCCGATCTGTGTGGCATCCGCACGCCCACCGCCAGGCTGGAACTGGCTGACACCTCTTTTCCGGTGGCGCTTATCCAGCGCTTCGATCGAAGAGGGAGCGCGCGAATTCCCTATATCTCGGCGCGCACGGCGCCTGGTAAAGCCGGGGCGGAGCTTGGCTCCTACGCCGAGACGGTCGACTTCATTCGCGCCTATGCTGCCGATCCGCAGGCCGACTTCCGTGAACTTTTCCTGCGCCTGATTTTCACGATCCTTGCGTCCAACAAGCCTTGTGTCCAACAAGGACGACCGCCTGAAAACCATGCCTTCCTCTATGTGGAAGGCGGGCAATGGCGGCTGTCTCCGGTGTTCGACGTCAACCCGGCTCCAGATCGAAATCCCCATCTTGAGACGGCGATTTTGGAGGGCGGTGCGCACGACCGCTCCATATCGCTCGCACTCGAGGCCTGTGAGTTTTTCGAGATTCCTCCCGATGAGGCAAGACGGATGGTGCGCGACACGGCTCGCCGCATATCGGCAGGATGGCGCGAAGCTCTGCGTCAGGTCGGCGTGTCAGATGCGCTGGCGCGTGATTATGAGCCAGCCTTCGCAAATGCCCAAACTGAGGTTGCTATGGCCGTTTAATCAAATCTGACCGGTAGCGGGTGGGAAGTTGTCAGATATGATGAGTTTGGTTTGGAAGATGCCCGTCAACGCTTAGTTTCGAGGCGGAACGATGCTTCTGAGACGCACCATGGAGAGGCGTCAAAGCCCGAATCCTTCTTTGCCGATGAAAAATTCGATTGTGGATCGGTATGATGGGATTCTTGCGAACACTTTCGCCGCCTGAGACCCGAATTTGGTCCGGCAACCATCATTGGCGACAGATAGCGAAATTTGCGACTGGCTGTCGAACCCCAAAAACCAATATTTTCATAAGCACTGGCTTGGCGTCGGTGGCTCCGACGGCATAACGGTTTTCGAAAGTTTTTTTATTTTCAAATATTTAGTATATTAAGTCGATAATTGAGTGGGAATAACCGGCGAACGGGAACAGCCGCGCGGCAAAATATCGCCGGCCCCGCAGTGAACGCCGTGTCACAAAGCTGTGACGCGGCGTCAGCGATTGACGCATCCCCTCCCTTGTTCCTAGCCTTTCTACAGGGAGACCCATCCTGGGTATGAGGGAAAAATGATTAAACTGGTTCTGACCTGTTCAGCGCTTGCGCTGACGGCCGTATCCGCTCAGGCTGGCGGTGTTGAGCGCTCGCATTCGCCCTATTCCATCCTTTGGGAGAAGGGCAATTATGTTGAGCTGAGCTATGGCCGCATCATGCCCGATGTCAGCGGCGTAAGCCCGCCGGCGCTTGGCAGCCTGAATTCGGGCTCGATGCTCTCCGATTACAATCAGACGACGCTGGCGTTCAAATATGCTCTGACGCCGGATCTGGATCTGGCGCTGGTGATCGACCAGCCGATCGGCGCGGATGTCGCCTATCCTGGCGGGCCGCAGGGGGGCTCTACGGTCGCCTATCCCGTCTCGCGCTCGAATGCGGTCGTCGACTCGAATGCGGTCACCGCGCTCCTGCGCTACCGGATCAACGAGAACTGGAGCGTCCATGGCGGACTGAAGGCGCAGCGCACCAGCGGCCAGATCGAGATCTTCAACCCGAACCTGCCGGGCGGCCGTTATACAATGGACAGCTCGACCGAGACCGATATCGGCGTGCTGCTGGGCGCGGCCTATGAGATCCCCGATATCGCGCTGCGCGTCGCTTTGACCTGGCAATCGGCGATCAAACATGACTTCACCGCGACCGAGACGCTGCCGGGCTTTCCGGGTGGGCCGGTATCGCGCGACACCGCTTTCGAGGTCGAGGTGCCGCAATCCCTGACCCTCGATTTCCAGTCCGGCGTGGCCGAGGATACCCTGGTCTTCGGCTCGGTGCGCTGGCGCGAATGGGGCGCGTTCAACATCACGCCGCCCTTCTATTCCAGCTTCGGCTCCTCGGATCCGCAGAACCCGACAAACAGCCTCGTCGCCTATCCGCGCAATGTCGTGACCCTGAACCTCGGCGTCGGGCGCAAATTCACCGAGAATTTCGCGGCCTCGATCTCGGTCGGCTACGAGAAATCCAACGATTTCCGCACCTCAAATCTCGGGCCGCATAACGGGATGAAAAGCATCACCATCGGCGCAAGCTATACCCAGGACAACTGGAAATTCTCCGGCGGCGTCACCTATGCCAAACTCGGCGATGCCACCACCTATGCGCCGATGAATGGACAGTTCAAAGACAACGATTCGGTCGCCGTCGGCTTTAAGGTCGGCTACTCGTTCTGAGCTCCCGGCCCGCCGGCACCTATCGGCCCGCCCCCTCCCTGCGAAGCGGCTGGCCGTCGCGTCCCGCACGCATCCCATCCCGCGCGCGGCAGCCGCCGGCGGGGCGGCCTCGATGGCCGTCTCGCCGGCGGCCCCCGATCCTCTCGCCCCCCCTTTGCCATTGCACCGCCCCCCGCACGGGACTATCTCACTCTGACCCCGAGCGAAGAGGCCCGTTATGATCTACCCGAACGGTGAGGCTTATCTCAAAGCCCCGAACAAGCAGATCCTGCTTTTCGGCATGTCGGGTCTGGGCAAAACGCATCTGTCGAACATGCTGCGCGCCGCCCCCGCCGATCAGGGCGGCTGGTTCCATTACTCGGTCGATTACCGCATCGGCACCCGCTATATGGGCGAATATATCGCCGATAATTTCAAACGCGAGGCGATGAAGGTGCCGCTGCTGCGCGAGCTCCTGATGTCGGATTCCGTCTTCATCGCCTCGAATATCACCTTCAACAACCTGGCACCGCTGTCGACCTATCTCGGCAAGCCCGGCGATCCGGCCAAAGGCGGCTTGCCCTTCGCGGAATACATGATCCGCCAGGACCAGCATCGCGGCGCCGAAATCGCCGCGACGCTTGACACCAAACCCTTCATCGCTCGCGCCAAAGATCTCTACGGCTATCAGAACTTCGTCTGCGACACCTCTGGCTCGATCTGCGAGGTGGTGAACCCCTGGGACGAAGAGGACCCGGTGATGACCCAGCTCAGCCAGACCCTCCTGATGGTCTGGATCAAAGGCTCTGATGCCCATACCGAGGAACTCGTCCGCCGCTTCGACCGCGCGCCGAAACCGATGTATTACCAGCCCGATTTCCTCACCCGCATGTGGGAAGAATACCGCGCCGACTACCGGGTCACCGAGGAAAACTGCGACCCCGACCATTTCGTGCGCTGGACCTATGCGAAGGCCCTCGCCCACCGCCAGCCGCGCTATGCCGCCATGGCCGAATGGGGCGTCACCGTCACCGCCGAAGAGGTGGCCGAGGTCGCGAGCCCTGCGGATTTCGACGCGATGATCGCCACCGCCATCAACCGCGCCATTGACCGCAACGCCAGCGACACCTAACTCAGCTGCCTCTCCTCCTGAACCTGGCATTACAGCAAGGATAAGCCATGCCGATCACCCTGCCCGAGACCCTGCCCGCCTATTCCGTCCTGCAAGACGAAGGCGTCATGGTCATGTCGCCCGAACGGGCGGCCAGGCAGGATATCCGGCCGCTGAAAATCGGCCTTCTCAATCTGATGCCGAAAAAGATCCAGACCGAGAACCAGTTTGCCCGGCTGATCGGCGCAACACCTTTGCAGATCGACCTCTCGCTGATCCGGATGAGCGAGCATCAGACGAAAAACACCGCCGCCGAACATATGGAAACCTTTTACCGCCCTTTCCAGGCGGTAAAGGATGAGAAATTCGACGGTCTGATCATCACCGGCGCGCCGATTGAGCACCTGGATTTCGACCAGGTCACCTATTGGGACGAGCTCCGGCAGGTCTTTGACTGGACACGCAGCAATGTCCATTCCACCTTCGGCGTCTGCTGGGGCGGCATGGCGATGATCAACCATTTCCACGGCGTCGGAAAACACATGCTGGGGCAAAAGGCCTTCGGCTGCTTCCTGCAGGAAAACGTCGCCCCCGCCTCACCCTTTCTGCGCGGCTTCTCGGATGACTGCTTCATCCCCGTCTCGCGCTGGACAGAAATGCGGCGCAATGAGATCGAGGGCGTCAACGGCATGCGGATCCTGCTCGACAGTGCCGAGACCGGCCCCTGTCTGGTCGAGGATCCGGGGCTGAACGCGCTCTATATCTTCAACCATTTCGAATATGAGAATGACACGCTGAAACAGGAATATGATCGCGACGTCGCCAATGGCACGCCGATCAATATCCCCTGCCATTACTATCCCGGCAATGATCCGGCAAAGCCGCCGCGCAATCGCTGGCGCTCGCATGCGCATCTGCTTTACGGTAACTGGATCAACGAGATCTATCAGCACACGCCATTCGACATGCACGATATCGGCGGCTGAACAGGGAAAGCCGAAGGGGGACCGGGATGGGCAAGGACAAGACAGAGCTGCCATTCGACGGCGCAATCAGCCGCTATTTCCGCAAGGATGCACCGAAAGCCATCCGCGAGGTGATCGAAAAGGCGGATAAGGACGACATCCTCACGCCGGGCTTCCCCTATTCCGAGGAAATGAACCGCAAGGATTATGAGGCCGCGATGGAAGGGCTGCAGCGCCAGCTCGTCCGCCTCCAGGCCGATGTGAAGGCCACCGGCAAGCGCATCGTCGTGGTGTTCGAGGGCCGCGATGCCGCCGGCAAGGGCGGCACCATCGCGCGCTTTCGCGAGAACCTGAACCCGCGTGTCGCCAATGTGGTGGCGCTGCCGGCGCCCTCGGATCGCGAGAAGGGCCAGTGGTATTTCCAGCGCTATATCGACTGGCTGCCGGCCAAAGGCGAAATGGTGCTGTTCGACCGCAGCTGGTATAATCGCGGCGTGGTCGAAAAGGTGTTCGGTTTCTGCACGGACGCGGAACGCGCCACCTTCTTCCGCCAGGTCCCCGAGTTCGAGCATATGCTGGTCGATGAGGGCGTCATCCTGATCAAGCTCTGGCTTGAGGTCGGCCGCGCCGAACAGCTCAGGCGCTTTCTCGACCGCGAGCAGGATCCGCTGAAACAGTGGAAACTCTCGACGATTGACATCGAGGGGCTGGCGAAATGGGATGACTATTCCAAAGCCATCGCCGAGACTCTGACGCTTGGCCATTCTCCCTATGCGCCCTGGACGGTGATCCTTTCGGATGACAAGCGGCGCGCAAGGCTGGCCGCGATCCGCCAGGTGCTCACCCGTGTGGATTACAAGGGCAAGGATGAGGCGGTGATCGGCGCCATCGACCCCCTGATCAGCGGCGGCCCCGAGCGGATGCCGCGCGGCTGACGCCCCGCGCATGGATCCGGGCATGAGCACCAAACGCGGCTATCACCACGGCAATCTGCGCCAGGCCCTGATCGAGGCCGCGCTTGAGCTGATTGCCGAGAAAGGCCCGCAGGGCTTTACCCTTTCCGAGGCCGCCAAGGCCGCCGATGTCACCCCCGCCGCCGTCTACCGCCATTTTGCCGGTCGCGACGATCTGATCGCCGAAGTGGCGCATCAGGGGTTCGGTATCTTTGCGGCGCTTTTGGAATATGCCTGGAATGAGGGGCGACCCTCGGCGCTTGCAGGGTTCGAATCCATCGGCCGCGCCTATCTGGCTTTCGCGCGCAAATATCCCGGCCATTACCAGGCGATGTTCGAAAGCGGGCTGCAGCCGGGCAATCACTCCGCTCTGGCCCAGGTCGCGACCGAAGCGCGCGGCATCATGGAAAACGCGGCCGAAGCGCTGCTGGCCGTGCTGCCTGCCTCGCGCCGCCCGCCCGCCACCATGGTCGCAGCCCATATTCGCGCCACCAGCCACGGGATTGTGGAACTCTTCCTGCGCGGCAATGGCGGCAGCCTCCCCTATTCGCCCGAAGACCTGCTGGAGGCCTCGGTCGGCATCTATCTGCGCGGGCTCGGCATCCTTCCGCCCGACAGATAGTCTGACAGGCAGGTGGCAGACAGGATGGCAGAGAGGTCTAGCGGCCAACCCTCGGAACATTGCTCTGGCTGATACGATATTGGGCATCGGGATGCGGCGGATGGCCCTCGGTGCGGCTCCAATAGTCGCGGCCGCCAAGGCGCAGCCAGACCGGCGCTGTCAGCACGATCCCCGCGACAAAGCCCCCGGCATGGGCCATATAGGCCACCCCGTCGCCCGGCACCGCAAAGCCCGAAAAGAGCTGGATGGCAAACCAGATCCCCAGCACGATCCAGGCCGGCAGGGTGAAGATGCGAAAGAAGATCACGATGATCACGATCACATCGACCCGCGCTTTGGGGAACAGCAGCAGATAGCCGCCCATTACCCCGGCAATCGCTCCGGAAGCACCAACCATCGGCACCGTCGAGCCCGGATCGGGCAGCGCCTGGCCGATCGCCGCCGCCGCCCCGACCGCCAGGTAGAAAAGCAGGAACCCGATATGCCCCATCTCGCTTTCGAGATTGTCTCCGAAGATCCAGAGAAACAGCATATTGCCGGCCAGATGCATCCAGCCGGCATGGATGAACATATGTGTCACCCACATTTCCGGCCGGTGCAAAGACCACATCTCGGCCGGAATGATGCCCCAGGAATAGTAGAACCCCATCAGCCAGCGCTCTGATCCGCCCGGGAAATAGACCAGAAACACCACCACATTCAGCGCGATCAGCGCGAAGGTGACGAAAGGGATGCGCCCCGAAGGGTTATGGTCACGGATCGGAAACATGGGGGTGAGCCTTGCCCGGGCTCCCCCCTCCGGTCAAGCCGGCTTATGCCTCCGCCACCTCCGACAAGAGTTTCGCATTACCGCCTGACGCGGTGGTGTCGATGCAGACATGGCGCTCAAGCGTCACATGGGCGCGGTCGGGGGCGCCGGTGATCAGGGGCAGGATGGCGCCTTTGCGGGCGGCAAGCGCGCGGGTATAATCGCGCGCCGTCGCCTCTTCGCCCCAGTAAAGCACAGCGCTGAAACCCTGCAACCGGGTCAGCGCGGCAGGGTCAAGCCCATCGGCCTGAACCGCCACGCCGCCAAGGGCCGTGACCGCATTGGCCTGCGCCGCAACCGCCGCCGCCCCCGGCCCGAGGCACAGCAGCGGCGCCCGCGCGAAATGGCCCAGCCGGTTCGACTCGCCGGTCGGGCCGGGCAGGTCCGTCGGCTCGGGCACAGCCGGCCTGGTCGCCGAGGCCAGCGCCCGGGCAATATCCGCCTCGTCGCTCACCGCCCCTTTGCTGCCGGTAACCGGCGCCGCCTGGCGGGTGAAGCGGGTCAGGTAATCCGGCCCGCCTGCCTTGGGTCCGGTTCCCGACAGACCCTCGCCGCCAAAGGGCTGGCTGCCCACCACCGCGCCGATCTGGTTGCGGTTGACATAGATATTGCCGGAATGGATGCGCTCGACGAAATGCTGCACGCGGTCGTCGATCCGGGTATGGAGGCCAAAGGTCAGCCCATAGCCGGTGCCGTTGATCTCATTGATAACCTTGTCGATTTCACCGGCCTTAAAGGTCGCCACATGCAGGACGGGGCCGAAGATCTCGCGCTCCATCGCGGCGATACCATCGACCCGGATCACCGCGGGCGGGGCGAAAGTGCCGATGCCCGGCACCGCGCTTTCCTTGACCAGCCGCCCGGCGCCCCGGGCCTGATCGACATGGGCGCGGATGTTTTCCAGCGCCTCGGTATCAATCACCGGCCCGACATCGGTGGTCAGAAGACGCGGATCGCCGATCGACAGCTCATCCATCGCGCCTTCCAGCATCTCAAGGATCGGGGCGGCGATATCTTCCTGAACATAAAGACAGCGCAAAGCCGAGCAGCGCTGGCCCGCCGACTGGAACGAAGACGCCACGATGTCGCGCACCGCCTGTTCCGGCAGCGCGGTGGAATCGACCACCATCGCATTCATCCCGCCGGTCTCGGCAATCAGCGGCGCGCCTGGGGCAAGGTTTTCCGCCATCGCCTTGCGGATCAGCAATGCCACCTCGGTCGAGCCGGTAAAGGCCACACCGTCCACGCGCGGGTCAGAGGTGAGCATCGCCCCCACATCGCCCTCACCCGGCAAGAGTTGCAGCGCAGTGGCCGGCACCCCGGCCTGATGCAGCAGACCAACTGCCAAAGCGGCAATCAGCGGCGTCTGTTCGGCGGGCTTGGCCAGCACCGCATTGCCGGCAGCCAGAGCCGCCGCGATCTGACCCGAGAAGATCGCCAGAGGGAAGTTCCACGGGCTGATACAGGTGAAGCGGCCCCGGGCCGGCGCACTCAGCGCCTCGGCCCCATTGGCGTAATAGCGCAGAAAATCAACCGCTTCGCGCAGTTCGGCCACCGCGTCGGGGGCGTTCTTGCCCGCTTCGCGCGCCAGCAGCGCAAAGATCTCGCCGTAATGCGTCTCGTAAAGACCGGCGGCGCGGCGCAGCACTTCGGCGCGGATCGCAGGCCCGGCAGCCCAGGGTTCGGCCAGCCGCAAAGCGGTATCGACATCGGCTTTCGACGCCGCCAGCACAGGGCCAACAACCGCGCCATTGGCCGGGTTCACCACATCCGAGCGCAGCGCGCCGGCAGCACGGCCAGCGAGCATCGGGCCTGCCTCGAATACGCGCTCCATAAAGGGCGCAGTCGCCGCTTCAATAGCGCGCAGATCACCGCGCGAGGTCAGATCGAAGCCCTTTGAATTCAACCGGCCCGGGAAGATCTGCGGCCCTGGCGGCACGGCGGGATTCTCGATAGGAGAGACGGTTTCCATGAAATTCAGCGGGCATGCGGCGACCTGCCCGGGGCTGACATCCTCATCGACAATCTGGTTCACGAAGGAGGAATTGGCACCGTTTTCCAGCAGGCGGCGCACCAGATAGGCCAGCAGGTCGCGATGCGCGCCCACCGGCGCATAGATGCGGCAGCGGGTGTTCTGGTCGGCATGGACGATTTCATGCAGCCGCTCACCCATGCCATGCAGGCGCTGGAATTCATATTGCTCGGGGCGGATGCCCGCCGCCGCCGCCATATCCAGCACCGCCGCCACCGTATGCGCGTTGTGACCGGCGAATTGCGGGTAGATACGGTCTGTCATCGACAGGAGCTTTTTCGCATTGGCGATATAGCTCACATCGGTGGCCTGTTTGCGGGTAAAGACCGGGAAGCTTTCCAGCCCCATCACCTGGGCGCGTTTGATCTCGAAATCCCAATAGGCGCCCTTGACCAGCCGCACCATGATACGGCGGTTGAGCCGGGTCGCCAGATCGTAAAGCACGTCAATCGCCGCCCCGCAGCGCCGACCGTAAGCCTGGACAACAACGCCGAACCCGTCCCAGCCCGCCAGCGACGGGTCTTCCAGCGTGGCCGCAATCACCTTCAGCGACAGATCCAGCCGGTCTGCCTCTTCCGCATCGACATTCAGCCCGATCCCGGCCGATTTCGCGAGCCCCGCCAGCGCCCGCAATCTCGGCACCAGCTCATCCATCACGCGGGCCTCATGGGCCATTTCATAGCGCGGATGGATTGCCGAAAGCTTAACGGAAACCCCCGGATTGGCACCGATATCCCTGCCCTTCGCAGCCGCCGCAATCGCGGTGATCGCCCGGGTGTAGGAAAGGTGATAGCGCCGCGCGTCAGCTTCGGTCCGTGCCGCCTCGCCCAGCATGTCATAGGAATAGGTATAGCCCTTTTCCTCCAGATCCTGCGCGCGTTTCATCGCCTTTTCAATGGTTTCGCCCAGCACGAACTGGCGGCCCATCTCTTTCATCGCGCGGGTGGTGGCGGTGCGGATCACCGGCTCGCCCAGCCTGCGGATGGCACCGCGAAGATGGCCGGCGATGCCCGGCCCGCGCTCGTCCAGCACCTTGCCGGTCAGCATCAGGGCCCAGGTCGAGGCATTGACCAGCGACGAGGCCGAATGGCCCAGATGTTTGCCCCAGTCCGAAGGCGCGATCTTGTCCTCGATCAGCGCGTCCATGGTCGGCGCATCGGGCACCCGCAAAAGCGCCTCGGCCAGACACATCAGCGCGATGCCCTCATCGGTTGAAAGCCCGTATTCGGCCAGGAAGACCTCCATCAGCCCGGGTTTTGCCCCCGAACGGATGCGCCGCACCAGATCGGCGCCCGCAGCCGCGATGCGGTCGCGGTCCGCCTGATCCAGCCCGCTTTGCGCGATCAGCGCCCTAACCAGATCCCCTTCGGGATGAAGACTGCCATCAGCGACCATATCAAGCGAATTTATCATGCAGACCTCCTGCGTTTTGACTATGATACACCCAATCTGTCAGTCGGTTTTCCCGTTCTTTCCGCAAACGCTGGCCATAATGGCCAGAAAAGGGTGATTTTACATGCCTCAGCCCCTCGCTGATCTCGATCGTTTCGACCATGCGATTCTGCGCATCCTCGCGACCGAGGGGCGGATTTCGGCGGTAGAGCTCGCCCGGCGGGTGGGTCTGTCGAAAAGCCCTGTCCAGGCGCGGATGAAACGGCTTGAGGAAGACGGGGTGATCGCAGGCTACCGCGCCATTCTCGACCCGGTGAAAATGGGGCTGTCGCATGTGGCTTTTGTCGAGGTGCGGCTGGCCGATACCCGCGAGGCGGCGCTGCAGGCCTTCAACCGCGCGGTGATGAGCGTGCCCGAGGTCGAGCAATGCCATATGATCGCCAGCCGGTTCGACTATCTGCTGAAGGTGCGCACCGCCGATATCGCAGATTACCGCCGGGTGCTGGCCGAACGCATCTCGGCGCTGCCGCATGTGGCGCAGACCTCAACCTATGTGGCGATGGAGGCGGTGAAGGAGGCGCTTTGACGCCAGACCGGCCCGTTTTTCTGAGGCCAAACCGGCCCTGGCCGTCAGACCAGAGCGACGCGAGGCTTGCAGCGCATGACCTGGCTGCGCCAGCATCGGCCGAGCATCCCGGAGGAAAGCCATGTCCGAACACCCGCCCGAACACCCACCCGTCCAGCGCCCTCAGGCCGAGCCCGTCACCCATATCGACGATGAACGCTTCCGCGTCACCGAATGGCGCTTTGCGCCCGGGGCCGAGACCGGCTGGCACCGCCACGGCCATGATTATGTGATTGTGCCGCTGACTGACGGCACGCTGGGCCTCGATCTGGCTGGTGGCGGGCGGGCCGAGGCGGCATTGACGCAAGGTCTCCCTTATTCGCGCCGGGTGGGCGTCGAGCATAATGTGACCAATGCCGGCCCCGCGCCGCTCTCCTTTCTTGAGGTCGAGGTGGTCGATGATGTGCGGGATCAGGCGCGGCTGGCTGTGATGGCGCGGCTGATGGATTGCTTCAACGCCCGCGACCTTGACGGGCTGATGGGCTGCATGTCGGCGGATCCGGCCTTTCGCGGCTCTGCCGGGCCGCTGGCTGAGGGCGTGATCCATCAGGGCCAGGCGGCAGTGCGCGCCTCATACGCGGCGCTGTTCGACGCCTTTCCGCGCGCGGCCTGGCTTGAGGGTGCGCATCATATCGCGGGCGAGACCGGGTTTTCGACCTGGCGCTTTCAGGGGACCGATGCTGCCGGGTCAGAGGTCGATGTCAGGGGCTGCGACATTTTCCGCTTTGAGGGCGATCTGATCGCGGTGAAAGACAGCTATCGCAAAGCGCGCAGCTGAACTCCGGGCCTCGCCCCGTCACAGGCAGCGTTCGCGGAAAACGTTCACAGGCAGCGATTACGGGCAGCGATTACGGGCGGCGTTTGGTCAGCCGCACATCGCCCGTGCCGACCGGCTGGTCACCGCCCCAGCCCAGATGGCGGTAAAATCCCTCGGCCCGGCTGTTGCGCTCGGTTTCCAGCCAGATTTCCGCATGTTGCGCGAAAAGCGCCGCCTCGGCCCGGGCGACCAGTGCCCGTCCGATGCCGCGCCCCTCGGCCTCCGGCAGCACAAAGGCCGCGAAAAGGCTGGCTTCCTCGGGGTCAATCAGGGCAAAGCCAGCCACCCGGCCCGCCTCCTCCGCCACCCAGGCAGAGCCGGGCGCGCTCAGCATCGCCGCCACGCTTTGCCGCGTGATGCCGAGCGCCGCCAGCTCGGCCTCGGTCAGCACATTCTCCCGCACCGCAAGACGGATCAGGAAGATTGCGGGCACATCGGAGGGCGCTGCGGGCCGGATCGCGACCATCCGCTCAGTCGATTTCCAGCATCGCCGAGACCGGCGCCAGTTCAACGCTGGCGGCGCGGCCCTCGACCGCCCATTCCAGCAGCGCCGTCACCGTCTCGGCATTCCCGGCACGGCCGAAGACGGTCACGCCGCCCTCTTGCGCGGCCTTGAAAGCGGCGCGGTCGAGATAGCGGCGGATGACCGGCGCCGCCTCCCCCCCGGCATCGAGATCGCGGAAGATCACCGCCGCGGGAACATCCTCGCGCTTTGCCACCTGGTCGGCGGCGTTCAGCCCGACATTCCAGGTGACAAGGCCCCGCCCCTGGGCTGCGATTTCCGGCACGACAAGGCTGGCAAGCGGGCGGTCGCCCTGAAAGCCGCGCTCGGGCACATCCATCGCCGCCACGGCCTCGGGCAGCGCCCGCGCCATCGCATCGAAGGCCACCGCCACATCGCTGGCCGCAGCACCTTTCGGCAGGCCCGAGGTGAGCATGATCACCTCTTGCCCGGCCGCGCGGTAGAAAGCGGCGATCTCGGCGGCATTGGCAAGCTGCGGGTCGATGGCAAAGCTGACCGGGAAGGGCAGATCGGCCAGCGCCGCACGGTCCAGCGCGGCCGAGCCGTCATCCATCAGGATCACCGCGAAACGGGGCTTGTTGGCCGGGTTTTCAAACGCCCGCGCAAAGGCTATGCGGGGCTGGCCGGTCTCATCTGCCAGGGCCACCTCTTCGGCAGGGCTGTCGCCAATCCGCGGCAGACGGCTGGAACCCTCGCCCGTCTCGCGGCTGACCGAGCCGCTGCCGGGCAGCGTCGAATTCTCGTCCAGGGTGATTATCTTTGCCGGCGCATCGCCGGAGGGCTGATCTGTGGGGGCCTCCGCTGCCGGGGGCTCCTCAGCCAGATCCGTTTCCGGGGACGCACCTTCGGCGGGCTGGCTTTCCGTGACCGGCTCTGCCGCCTCCTGGGCAGGGACTGGTTCGGCGGGGGTGACCTCGACGGGGACAGCCTCAGGAACGGTTTCGGGTATAGTTTCAGGCACAGTTTCGGCGGGGCCTGCTTCTGCCAGCTCCTGCGTGTCGGCAGGCTCTTGCCCGGCAACGCCTGCGGTCGCCGGATCAGCGCCGTCGGGCCCGGCTGCAACGGTATCAGTGGCTGGCTCTGCCGGAACAGGCTCTGTTGGGGCAGAGCCCTGCCCGGCTGCATCAGCCGGGGTCGCGGGCTGTTCACCCTGCGCCGGAACCAGCGGGGCCGCCCCGGGGGCAATCTCAGCCGCCGGCAGCCTGTCGAGAATCACGAATTCATCTCCCGCCGGCAGCACCGGCGTCGCAGCGCCCGGAGCGACCTCTTCCAGCAACTGATCCGCCGCCATCTGCGCCAGCATCAGCTCCTCTTCAACAGTCACAGGCGGCGGCTCAGGCGCCAGAACCAGCGCCGGCGCACTGTCTTCGGCGGGGTCTGCCGGGCGTGATGCCGCGCGGGCCGTTCCGGTCTGCCCGTCACCGGTCTGCCCGTCACCGGCCGACCCGTCACCGGTCGACCCGTCACCTGCAACAGCCGCACCAGGCTGGCCATCCGGCAGCGTGGCGGCTTCGGGCAAGGAGGCCAAAGCGGCAGGCGGCGTCACGGCTGCACCGGACGTGTCGGGAATTCCCGCAATTTCCGGCGCGGCCTCGGGGGCTTTGGGCGAAGCGGGCAGCGTCTCGCTGGCAGCATCAGCCAGACCGGCCGGCTGATCGGGGACGGACGCGACCGGCGCCCCCCCCCCGGAAAGCGCGGCCTCCAGCGCGGCGGCAAGCGCCGGATCGGCGGGCTGCTCCGCCACGACCACGGGGGCATCCATCAGCTCCGGCGCGGCCGCGAAATCAGGGAGGGTGTCGGCGATACCAGGATCGGACAGCGACAGCTCTGCCGGTTCCGGAGCTGCGGCAGGTGCCTCGTCAGCCGGCAAAGCTGCCAACGCGCCGGCATCGGGAGCCGGTTCGGCTGTGTCAGGGGTGCTGTCAGCAGCCGCCACCTCACCTGCCGCCACAACTTCGGCAGCCAGCGCTTCTGTCGCCGGAACCTCGGCGGTCAGATCAGGTGATCCGGTCCCGGCGTCAGCGGCAGAGCGGGTCCCGGGAGCGACCACATCTGACGGCTGAGCCGCATTGTCCGGAACCCCCGGTTCCTGAGCGGCAGCCTCAGAAGCCAGAGCTTCGGGCGATTTCGGCGCTTCCTGCCCGGCACCCGCCACGCCCACCGGAATGGCGCTGCGTTGCTGCGGGAAGGGGCCGGAAAGAGAAACGGAGACCAGCGCAAGAACGCCGGTCCCGACCAGACCACCCAACCCCGCCCCAAGAAGGAATCTGCCGAACAATTGTTTCTCCATGCCGCTCAACCGCTCAAACCCCTCACACCGGTTACCTGGCAGAAGAATGCTGCCAGCCTGCCACATCCCTGCCGTCTTTACCGAACCGACCTGCGCGGGCAGACGGCCTGTTGCCGCCATGCCTGCTGCGTTTGCTGCCGGCGCCGGCTTGCGGGCCAGAATATCCGACTGATTGTCGCTTTATAGCCCGCGAAACAGTGCGCTTCACCCATTTTCCGCAACTGTGGGTGAAAAGCCGCTTTGTGAGCGCCCGGATCCCGGCTGTCACCCGCCGGATCCGGCCCCGATCGCTGTCGAGATCAGATGTCGAGTTCCCAGCCATCGGGAAAGAAATCGAATTTCAGCGCGATCTTTGTCGCGGCCTCTTCCCATTTCCAGATCTCTTCGGCGCTGATCGGGATCGGGCCGATCGAGGCGAGCAGAATCTCGTCCTCATCTTCCTCAGGGCGGCTGACGCGGTAGCCGGCCGCAGCCAGCGCGCGGGTGATGCCGGTCCAGTCGGCATCCTCCAGCTCGGGGAAAAAGGCGAAATCCACCACCGCGCGGGCGGGCAGCTTTACCCCTTTCGACTCGCGGAACGTGTCGAAGGTCTCACGGCGCTGGAAATTGTAATCATGGCTCATGGCGCCAGTGATATCCGAGCAGGCGGCCCGGCTCAATCACCCGAATGGCGCATGCCGGGCGGCACAGCGCCCGGGCCGGATGCCCAGCCGATGCCGCAAAAGCACATAACGCCCCCAGAAGGCCCTATTGTCCAGGAATAGCCCCATCCCCGCCGCCGGAACGCCGGCACTCTGCCCGCTCTTCGACATGCGGATGTTTATACTTGACCGCAAAGCGATGGGCGGATCACATCCATCACATCGCTGTGATCCACCGGATGCACCGCGCCCGGCCTTTCAGCATCGGAGCCTTCTTTTGCGTGCCCTGTCCATTCTTTCCGCCATTGCGATCCTCGTCAGCCTGCTTCTGACATGGACCGGCCCTGCCCTGCCGATGCCGCCGGTCACCCCTTGGGACCTGATCCGCTCGCTGGAGCCTGATGTCGAGGCGCTGCGCAATTTCGTGTCGAACTCGCCCGGCGAGCTGGTGGCTTTCCTTGCGACCTTCGTGCTGGCTGCGCTGTTCCTGTGCCTTGTTCTTTTCAACCTTCCCTCGCGGATGATCGGTCTGCTGGGGGGCGGGCTGGGTGTCGGCCTTATGGGCTGGACGGTCTGGAATATCAGCAAAGGGACTGCCGGCCTGCCGGTGCCGGTCAATGTCGATATCGGCAAGGCCAATGAAATCGCCCAGGCGGTGACCCAGCTTGCCGGGCCTGGCGCCTGGGCCTGGGCGGGGGGATCGCTTCTCTTGCTGCTGGCCTCGCTGATCGGCTGGGACCGGCGTTGATCGGGCGCTGATCGGGCGCTGCGCCAGAAATTGCAAAAGGGCGCAGCCGGCTGGCCGCGCCCTTGTTTCTTTTCCCGGGCAGATCGGGCGAGGCGCGTTCAGCCTTCAGCCTTCAGCAATGCCAGAGCCGCAGCATGGATCCCGGAATTGGCGGCGGCCAGCACCCGGCCGCCCTTGCTGCAATCGCCGCCATCCCAGGAGGTGACGATGCCGCCCGCAGCCCGGATCACCGCCATCGGCGCCTGGATGTCATAGGCCTGGAGCCCGGCCTCGATCACAAGGTCGATCTGCCCCGCCGCCAGCAGCGCATAGGCGTAGCAATCCATGCCGTAGCGGACCAGCTTCACCCGGTCAGCCACATGGCGGAAGGCGGTATATTCCGCCGGGCTGCCGATCTCGGGGAAGGTCGTGTAAAGGAAACTTTCGCCGATGCTGCGTGCGGGGCGCGCCTGCAGCGGCCTGACCCCATGCGGCCCGGCAACGCGGGCCAGGCCGAAACCACCCTCGAACCGCTCCCCGATATGGGGCTGGTCGATGATGCCGTAAACCGGGCCGGTCTCATCCCTGACCGAGATCAGTACGCCCCAGGTCGGGCTGCCGGTCAGAAAGCCCCGGGTCCCGTCGATCGGGTCAAGCACCCAGGTCAGGCCCGAAGTTCCGGGACTGGCGCCATATTCCTCGCCGAGAATGGCGTCCTGCGGGCGCCTTGCCGCAAGGATCTCGCGCATCCTTTGCTCGGAAAGCCGGTCGCCCATGGTGACCGGATCGAAGCGGGCGGTTTCCTTGTTATCGGCGGCAAGGTCCGGGCGGCGGAAATAGTCCAGCGTGGCGATCCGGGCCGCATCGGCCAGCGCATGCGCGGTGGCGATCAGCGCGTTGATCTCCTCCAGCGGCAGCCCGGCGGCAAGGCCTGAGCCGGGGCGGCGGAGCGTTGTTTCGGAAAGGGTCAGGGAATCAGATGTCATCGGCTCACCTCACTGGTCACTCCGGCGCTAGCCGTGGCGGGAGGAGAGGTCAAGAAAACCGTAGGACAACCGGCAGAGCCGCGCCGCAGAATGCTGGCCTTTGCCAGGGTCAATGTCAGGGCTTTGCGCTGCCGAACCGGGAGGCCCGGATTACCACCCATAAGGATTACCGTGCGGAAGGATTGCCGTGCGGACGGATCGGCGGCGGAAATCCGACACCGGGACCGCCCCGCATGGAGAATCTGGCCCGTAAACCCGCCCGGAAAACAACCCGGCGCCATCCAGGCCAGATGCGGGGATAATCCCCGGGCGCTGTCAGGACGCCCGGGCAAATCCGTGATACCCACCCCGCACAGTGTCGGGGCAGGCCGGAGGGTGTTGGCTCAGGCTGCGGAAAGCACGCGGGCCAGATCAAAGAGGCGGCGGCGCTGCGCCTCGGGGATCGAGTAATAGGAGCGCACCAGCTCAAGCGCCTCTTTATCGGCCATCATGTCGCCCTGGGAGCCATGGCTTTCGGCGCCCTCGGCGAGCCCTTCGAAGAAGAAGGCGATCTGCACCCCAAGCGCATCGGCAATATCCCAGAGCCGCGATGCGCTGACGCGGTTCATGCCGGTTTCATATTTCTGGATTTGCTGAAATTTGATGCCAACCTTATCGGCGAGTTGCTGCTGCGTCATCCCCACCATCCAGCGGCGATGGCGGATACGTTTGCCCACATGGGCGTCAACCGGGTGCTTCATTCTAAACTCCGTACGACTTCTACCAGTAACCAACCGCAAGTGAGCCACCAATCAGGCTCCCTTGCAGATATACAAGCATATTTCATGCCAAATCCACAGCCATGCGTGCTTTTCTTAAATTGAATATTCTATTAACCATAAATCCCGCAGCTTTCGGCCCGATGAATTATCCGATTGCGTAATTTCCCCGGAGGCGTCTGGGCAACTTTACCTATAGATGCTTTGCCCCTGCGACCACTCGCCCTTTGGGATATCTCTATTTTGCGTCTCATTTTGACAATTAATCTCATTATGAGACGCACTTTCAGTCCGCCCTTTTGCGAGACCCTGTAATCCGGACAATAAAACCATTTGCTTTCTGGCAGTTGAGCGGGAACTGTCTGGCCTATGCAGAATGGGAGCTTGCGGATGGCCCAAATGAAAGCCTGGCAAACTGTGACCGCCGGCCGGCCTGCCGAGCTGCGTGAGGTCGGGATTCCGCAGCCGGGCGCGGGCGAGGCCCTGGTCCGCATGGCGGCGGCGGGGCTGAATTTCGCCGATCTTCTGATGAATCAGGGGCGCTATCAGGTGCGCCACACCCTGCCCATGACCGGCGGGCTGGAGCTTTCCGGCAGCCTCGCGGCCCTCGGGCCCGGGACCGCGGGCCCGGCAATCGGGGCGCGGGTGGCGGCCCTGGTCCCGAAAGGCGCCTTTGCGGAATATGCACTCGTGCCGGTCGACGCCCTGGTGGAACTGCCCGAGGCGATGGATTACGCCACGGCAGCGGGGTTTCAGATTGCCTGGGGCACCTCGCATCTCGCGCTGGCCGGCAGGGCGCAGCTGCGGGCGGGGGAGACCCTGTTCGTCACCGGGGCGGCGGGCGGCGTCGGGCTGACGGCAGTGGCCATCGGGCATCTCATGGGCGCGCGGGTGATCGCCTCGGTCAGGGGCGCCGAGAAGGCCGCCATCGCGCGCGCAGCCGGCGCCGATATGGTGATCGACAGTGACGAGCCCGATCTGAAAGAGCGGCTGCGCGCGCTTGGCGGCATTGACGTGACCTATGACACCGTGGGTGGCCCCGGCTTCGACGCCGCGATGCGGGCGACGCGGCCGGGCGGGCGGATGCTGGCCATCGGTTTTGCCGGCGGCGAGGTGCCGCAGGTGCCGCTCAACCAGTTGCTGGTGCGCAATATTTCGGTGATCGGCTTCTGGTATGGCGGCTATGCCGGTTTCGCACCGCAAGCGCTGGCCGCGAGCCTCGGGCAGTTGCTTGACTGGTGGCAGCAGGGACGGATCCACCCGCTGATCTCGCAGCAACTGCCGTTTGACCGTCTGGAGGAAGGGCTTGAGACCATCAGGAGCCGCAATGCGACCGGAAAACTGGTGCTGCTGGCGCCCTCATCGTGATGTGATGGTATGGCTCCCATAGGCGCAGCGCAGCTCGGAGAGCAGCGCCGCCGCAACCTCGCCGCCGGCATCACCGCGCATAGTGTCCAGCGCATAGAGGCCGATCTTTGTCTGGCCCAGCGGTGGCAGCGCATTCTCGCCTGAAATCGGCTGGGTGGCCTCGGGCAGACCGCCGGCGATCCTGATCGTCACCGCCAGATCGGCCGCGACCGAAGCATCGACCACCTGGTCGCTTTCGCCATCCACCGCCATCTCCCAGGGGATGCCGGCCTCATCCAGCGCGGTTTGTGCCAGCGGTCGGAAGATGCAGCTTTGCTTGAAGCCCAGCCGCAAGGGCCGGCGCTGCCAGCAGGTGCCGTCAATCGCGCCGATCCAGTGCAGCTGGCGCGCATCCAGCACCTCGGCACCGGGATCGGGGCTCTCCTCGGTGGTCAGGATCACATCGAATTTGCCGCGCGCGAAATCCTCTTTCAGATGCAGCGTGAACGAGGAGACGAGGTTGATCCGCATCAGCGGATAGCTTTGCCCCAGCCGTTTCAGGATCGGAGGAATGGCCGGATAGACAATATCATAGGGCACACCCAGCCGGATCTCGCCCTCATATTGCCCCTTGCCCAGCCGCGACAGCGCCTCGTCATTGATGTCCAGCATCCGCCGCCCATAGGA
>NZ_QNHG01000001.1:475222-484088 GCF_003290025.1 Pseudogemmobacter bohemicus | reverse complement strand
AGCATCTCGCCCTCGGGCGACAGCACAAGCCGGCGCGCCGCCCGCAGGAAGAGCTGCAAACCAAGCGCCTCTTCCAGACGTTTGATCTGCATCGAGACCGCCGATTGCGTCAGGTTGAGAAAGCCCGCCGCCCGCGTCACGCCACCGACATCGGCCACGGTAACGAAGGAGCGGAGTGCGGTCAGGTCGAGGTTGCGCGGCATATCACAGATCCTGATGGACAATCCAACAATCATTCATTTCCATAATGATCCATCCCAGGGGAAACATCAACATATCTGATGCAAGGCGCAAGCGGCATCACAAAACCGGATCAACCACAGGATCAGATGATGTCCGACCGCAGCCCCCCCCTGCTCTCCCGCCTCGCCCTTTCTGCAAGGCCGCACCGCGCCGGAGCCAGCCGCCGCCCGACCGGCCTGCTGGCAGGGATTGCCGATTTCCTCGCCCGGCGCCGGCAACAACGCAGGCTCCGGATGATGGAGGATTATCTCCTCGACGATATCGGGCTGAGCCGCGCCGAGGCGGAACAGGAGGCCGGCCGCATCCACTGGGAGGCACCGGCCCATTGGCGGCGCTGAGGACGGCTCCGGCGGTCCTCAGCGCCCGCCAATGCAAAACGGTCATGGCGCCGAACGGGTGCAAACCACTCCAATCCTCCCGCAGATATCCCCTGCCCCGACAGCGCCTGCGACAAAAAAACATCTGAATGACCGGATAATTCATGCAGACGGGCGTGGGAAATCCTTGAAATCACGTCCACGGTTACCGATATTCGGGCAGTAAGGTGCGCCGGACTCCCCGGCGTTGCCCTTAGGGACAACATCGGAGGCTTATCATGGCTCAATATGAAACGGTCCGCGGCGTTGGCGTTGGTGCCCGCGCGCAGATCGACGAAGGGCTTCGCGCCCATATGAACAAGGTCTACGGGCTGATGTCCGTGGCGATGCTGATCACGGCTGCTGTGGCCTGGGGGATCTCGGGTCTGACCACGACCACCGATCCGTCGCTGGCTGCTGGCGAAATCCGCAGCGGCACTTATCTGACTCAGTTCGGCTACACGCTTTTCGCCTCGCCCCTGAAATGGGTGATCATGTTCCTGCCGCTGGTGATGGTTTTCGCCTTTGGCGCGCTGATCAACCGTCTCTCGGTCGCCTCGGCCCAGCTGTTCTTCTACGTCTATGCGGCGGCCATGGGCCTGTCGCTGTCGTGGATCTTCATCGTCTTCACCGGCGGCTCGATTGCCTCGACCTTCCTCGTGACCTCGATCGCCTTCCTGTCGCTCTCGCTTTACGGTTACCTGACCAAGCGTGACCTGTCGGGTATGGGCACCTTCCTGATGATGGGCCTCGTCGGCCTGATCGTCGCGATGATCGTGAACATGTTCCTGCAATCCGAGGGCCTCGCCTTTGCGATCCCGGTGATCGGTGTGCTGATCTTCGCCGGCCTGACCGCCTATGACACCCAGAACATCAAGAACACCTATGTTCAGCATGCGATGGCGATGGACCAGGAATGGCTTGGCAAGGCGGCCATCATGGGTGCGCTGAGCCTCTATCTCGACTTCATCAACCTCTTCATGTTCCTGCTGCAATTTCTGGGGAACCGAGAGTAAAGAGTTCCATCCTGATCTGAGCTTATTGCCCCGCGGCGCATTCCGGCCCGCGGGGCTTTTCATTGTGCTGATGGAGGGCAACCCTGATGGTCAGGAACAGGACCGGTTTCACAAATGCCTTCTGATGCGGCTGTCTGCCAGCACTTCCATTCAGAGGGCGTTGTTGCAGTAGTCTGACATTGGCCGGACGCACCCTTGCCCCTTTGGGGTCATGCCACGCGTTCGGTCTCGGCGGTGCCGTGGGCATTGGAGCGGTTCATAAGTGCAACGCGGATCTGGACTTCGGCTGTCTGGCGGTCCGGGTCTCGTGAGGCGATGCGCTCACCGAAGGACTTGAGGCATCTCACCTTCACCTTGATCCGGCTTTGGGCGTGATATCCGGACCAGCGCTTCCAGGTTGAAGAGGAACCGTGGCGCCAGTGGCGCCACGAAAATCCGACGCAGTCGTCCCTGGCGTTGTGTCGCCTTGAGGATTTCGTTGCGCACCTTGGCGGAGGGACAGCCCTCGCGCCATCGTCGCCCGTTACTGAGGATGGGTATGATCGCCGTTCCACCGCGCCCGAGAATCGTGCCATGGCATCGCCTTATGTCAAAGGCACCATCGCCGGTCACGCTGCCGATCTGTTCGTCAGGAGGGATCTGGTCCAGCAGATGCGGCAGGACAGGGCTGTCGCCCTTGTCGCGCGCGGTGAACGCCACGGCACGGATGTCACCGGTGGCCGTGTCCATCGCCGGATGCACCTTGCGATACCGGCCTCGGCACTGCGTGCCATGCTTGCGCGCAAGCCATTCCCCATCGCCGAGAAACCTGATCCCCCCTCGCCCTGGCCGAGAACCGGTGGCGGCTTCATGGCTCGATATTCACCAGCAGGTTCAGCAGGCCAGGCGCATGGCGGCTCGATCCCTTCATCGTGATCCGTTTCTGTCGGTGGCTCAGGGTTGAGAAGTCAGCCACAGGTCAGCCATCGACAGAACACTCGCCACGCGTCGCTGATCGCGTATCGACCCAGCGTGATCTGCTCAGGTCGAGCTGCCAATCTGAATGCCTCTGCGGGCCGGCGCATGGCAAACGTCTGATGGGGGGCGGTTGTTGCAGAGGCTGATCCAGTCGCCGATTGCCCGGGTTGTGTGCTGGATGCTGTCGAAGCCCTGGCGATGCACGCATTGCTCTTTCAGCGTTCGGATCACACGCTTGACCATGCCATTCTGTTGCGGGTCGAGCCAGCGAAGGGGCCACCGGTTCGAGCCCGCTGGCGAGGGCGGGATGATGAACGCCTGCTTCAACCCGCAGCTGCGGACCAGTGCCGTGAACTTTCGGCTGGTAAAATCGGGGCCGTTATCCGACCTCGGCAGGAACTCTGCGGGCACCGGCCCAGGGTGCCGTATCCTGTGATCAGCGCATGCTCCGGCGCGCTGGCGGCGGTCGTGGCTTTGCCGGAGCGTGACAGATACCAGCCCAACACCCGGCGGGTGTGGCAGTCGATGACCGGGGCGCGCGTGGTCCAACCATCTCGCCCCGCCCATCTCGCCCCGCCCAGACACGGCACATATCGGTCGACCAGCACTCGTTCGGGGCTGCTGCCACGGACGGGATCGCCTTGATGCGGGGACGCATTCCCACCGGCGTTTCCGAACCTGCCAGCCCCTGAGCTGAAAGACCCGCTGCACCGTGTTCCTGTTGAAGCCGGGAAGCCAGGCCACCGTCCTGTAGCCGAAGGATGGTTCCTGCCCGATCATGGCCCTGATGGGCGCGGCAAAGCGCGGATCGACCTACGGAGCCGCCTTGGCTGGCCGGGAATACACCGCCCGGCGTGGCACACCAAACCGGGCACAAAGCCTGGTCAGAGGACCCACAATACCCTCTCGGCGAAAGGCCCTGATGGATGCTCTGGATCATTTGTCGCCCTGTGCATGCAGCAGGGCCTGGTATTTTTTCGCGCCCGCAGCTCCGGCATGGCCTCGCCATGGGCCTCCCGCAGGTCCTTCAGCTGCTTCTCATATTGCTCGCGGATGTCGAGCGGGTTTGCGCGCAGGGAATTCTCCATCCCCCGCCTGGCATCGGCCACCCAGCCCTCAATCTCCGAAGGGGAAAAGTCGAAGGACCGGCTGGCCTCGGCCACCGTCGTCTTGCCCTGAATGATCTCGATCACCAGCACGGTTTTGCGCTTTTGCAGTCAGCGTTTGATGCTGTCACCCATGGTCACACTCATTGCTACGTTCTCGCGCGCAGCATGAGCAGAGCTTCTCTTCGTTTGTCGCAGGGGAAGCCCAAACAGAACCTTCACCATCAGGCAGAACGGGATCGCGGCGTCGCTGAACACCGGAGGCCGGCCATTGCGACCGATCCCGGGCGCGCGCCACGCCATGTCCTCGTTCAGCCAGCCGCGCTGCTTCAGTGCCTCATCGCAGGACTTCCAGTTCGTCCTGCGATAGCGGGCAGGGTCGGGTCTCGTCGTCCCATGACCAATAACCCCATGGATTCCTTGTGTGAATCCCACTCCAACGGGACCTCTGCAACAACGCCCCTTTCGGACAAGGGTATAGAGCCCCGGACCCGCAGGAGAGCAGCCTGAAATCGGGATTGCCTCGATACAAGCGGCCTGACCGGCAGGCGTGGCATTGTCCCCGGGAACAATGCCGCAGCGTGGTCGGGGCCGGCCCGCGTCAACCGATCAGGCCAGGGTCCCGGCCACTCTCAGGGCCTCAGCGGAACAAGACCAGAGCCGAGGGTGACCAGGACAGTTCCACCCCGGTTCCGACATCCATCACCGGGCGGCCCGGCACATTGCGCATCGACAGCCGCACTTCGATATCGGTGCCGCCAATGAACACATCATAAGAGGTCATGTCGCCGAAATAGATCACCTCGTCGATCTTGCCCGGCACTTTGCGCTCATCGCTGGTCTGGCCCGGGAACAAAAGCGTCAGCGCTTCGGGGCGCAGCCCGACCGCAGGCGTGCCGCTGTTCTCATCCGAGGCGACCTGGTCGGCGCTGAGAGTAACCCGGCCGAGGCCTTTGATATCTACCTCATAGCCGCCCGCATTTTCCGAGAGGATCTCGCAGGGGATGAAATTCATCGTGCCGATGAAATCGGCGACCTTACGGCTGTTCGGGCGACGATAAAGCGTTTCCGGATCCGCCAGCTGGGCGATCTGGCCCTCGAACATCACCGCGATGCGGTCGGACATCACCAGCGCCTCTTCCTGGTCATGGGTGACCAGAATGAAGGTGATCCCGACCTGGCGCTGCAGCTTGATCAACTCGACCTGCATATGTTCGCGCATCTTCTTGTCAAGCGCCGAAAGCGGCTCGTCGAGCAGCAGCACCTTGGGCTTGAGGATCAGCGCCCGCGCCAGCGCCACCCGCTGCCGCTGGCCGCCCGACAGCGCATGCGCTGCGCGCCCGCCATAGCCCTTGAGGCCGACCATCCCAAGCGCCTCTTCGACCGCCGCAGCCTTTTCGGCCTTGCTGCGCGGATCACGGCGCAGGCCGAAAGCCACATTCTCGGCCACCGACATATGCGGGAAGATCGCGTAAGACTGGAATACCATATTGGTCGGGCGCATATTCGCCGGGACCGAGCTCATATCCTTGCCGTCGATCAGCACGGCGCCGGAATCGATGCCCTCAAACCCGGCAATGGTGCGCAAAAGCGTGGTCTTGCCACAGCCCGACGGCCCCAGCAGCGAGAAGAACTCTCCCGCCCGGATGGTGCCGTTGATCCCCCTGAGCGCATGGTAATCGCCGTAATATTTCTGGATATCCCGAAACTCGATCATGGTCTGGCGTTTGTCGGCGCTCATTACAGGAAACCTCCGGAATCCTTGCCACCGATCCTGGCGATGCCGCGGCGACGGAAATATTCAGCGATTGCGAGAAGACAGATGGAAAGGCCGACAAGGATCGTGCCCAGAGCCAGCATCGAGGGAACCTTGGCCGGGAAACGGAACTGGCCGAAGATATAGACCGAAAGGATCGGCTGGCCGGAGCCAAGGAAGTTGGCCACGATGAATTCGTCGATCGAGATGGTGAAGGTGATCAGGAACGAGGACAGGATCCCGGGCATCACCAGCGGCAGGATGATCAGGCGGAAGGTCGAGGCAGGCGTCTCGCCCAGATCCAGCGCGGCTTCCTCAAGCGAGCGGTCAAGCGACTGGAAGGCCGAGGTCATCAGCGCCACCGAGAACGGCGTGCAGATCAGCAGATGGCCAAGGATCACCGTGAAGATAGACAGCGGAATGCCAAGCGCCATCAGAACGATCAGCAGCGACATCGCGATGATCATTTCAGGCAGCACCAGCGGCAGCATGATGAAGCCCATCACCGGCGCCTTGAACGGCCATTGGTAGCGCACCGAAGAGCGTGCCGCAAAGAGGCCCAGCACTGTCGAAAGCGTCGCAACCGAGAGCGAGATGATCAGGCTGTTCTTCAGCGCCTTCCACAGGTTCGGATCGGCCCACATCTCGCCAAACCATTTGGTGGTGAAGCCGCTCAGCGGAAAGGACACCACCGCCTTGTCATTGAAGGCAAACAGCGGCAGCACCAGGATCGGGCCATAGAGAAAGGCCAGATAGAGGATCGCATAGGTTTTCAGGCCGGGGGCTTTGGTCATTTCCGGCCTCCGATAAAGCGTCTGTTCAACAGAAGGAAGGCGACAGAGATCAGCGCCACCACGATCATCGCAGTCGCCGCCAGCGCCGATCCCATGGCAAAGTTTCTGGATTTAAGCAGCTGGGTTTCCACGAAATTCGACACCATTGGCACTTTGCCCGCCCCGATCAGTTCGGGCGTCACATAATCGCCGGCAGTCGGGATGAAGACGATCAGCACCGCCGCGATCACGCCGGGCATCGACAAAGGCAGGGTCACCCGCAGGAAGGTGCGCCATTTGCTTTCGCCAAGGTCCTGCCCCGCCTCCAGCAGCGAACGGTCGACCTTTTCCAGGCTGACAAAGATCGGCAGCACCGCGAAAGGCGCATAGGCATGGGACAGGGTGATGATGATCGAGGTCACGCCATATTGCAGGACATTCAACTGGGTATCCATGATCCCCAGCCCCATCAGCGAGCTGTCGACGATCCCGTCATAGCCCAGAATGGTCCGCCACAAAGCAACGCGGATGATGTAGCTGGTCCAGAAAGGGATAGTGATCAGGAACAGCCAGAGCGACTTTTTCGATGATTGCACATGGAAACTGACGAAATAGGCAATCGGATAGGCCAGCAAGACCGTGACGAGTGTGACCATTACAGCCACGAAAATCGCTCTTCCGATCACCAGGAGGAAGGGTGCACTGCTGAATATATCGGCAATGCCCGCCCAGTTGCGCATCTTCAGCATATCCCAGACCGAGCCATCGCCCAGTTTTTCCAGAATATTACCGCCTGCCGTCCGGAAGATATTGTAATAGTTTTCGCCGGTTACCGGCAGGCTGACCGCGCCGCGCGATCCGGTCAGCACCGAATAAACCAGAACCGTCACCAGGGGTGCCGCCAGCAAAAGGAAGGTCACCACCGCCGGGGGCGCTATCAGGAGCCAGCCCGTTCGCGCCTCAGAGGACTTTGTTTGCACCTTTACCCCCCGGTTTGCCGGATTCTCGCCGCCGGATTCTCGTCGGCGAGTGTTTGATCAAAATACTGCCGCCGCTCTGACTTTCATGCAAGCCTGCAGATGCGATGGCAAGGCGGGCTGCTGAAAAAAGTTGCGCCGCGCCCCGGGGGGAGGCGCGACAATGATCAGCCCCTGATCATTTCAACCGCAATAGCGCGCTTTTTCAGCTCGACATAGAGCGCGGGCAGGATGCGCGGCTGCACAACCGCCGCCTGGAGCGCATCGGAAAGCTGCTCCTCGAACCCTTCTTCGGCCTCGACACGCCAGATCATGTGGCGGGCATTGCCATTGTCGTAAACCACCTCGACCGCATCGCCGCGACGACGCCAGCCGAGAAAGTCGGAACACCCCCGGGGGGCGTGAAAAATGGCCTGCTGTCCCATTTCGAGATCTCTTTTTGCTGCTCTTTTCAGCATGGGACAATGTCGCAGCGCCGCCGTCAACATGAAGAGAATCCGCTAACCCACCGAGATTACAAAGCGAGTCCGCAAAGACACACAAAGCGGGCCGGCCCCCGGGCCTTATACCGCCAGCGCCGAGGGCGGATTGGCCAAGAGACCCGCCAGCCGGTCAAGCCCCGTTTCGAACTCGCAAAGCGGCAAGGCGCCGGGGATGGCGAGGCGGATCGCATGTGGCGCCCGCCCGCCCACCAGCGCATATTCATCGGCCGACCGCACCATGACGCCCTCGGCCTCGGCCATGCGCGAAAAGGACGAAGCGCGCCAGCCCTGCGGCAGATTCAGCCAGACAAAGGGCACGCCGGGCTGCCAGGCCAGATCAAAGCCGCCCAGCCGGTTCACCACGATCTGCAGGCGAAGGGCGAATTCGGCCTGAACCTTCGCGCGGATCTCTTCCGCCGCGCCCGAGCGGAACAGGTGCAGCATCAGATCCGAGACCGGACGGGCCAGTGCGAAGAACCCATATTGCGCTGAAAGCCGGCCCGCCTCGCCCATGCCGGCCGGGCAGATCACAAAGCCGAAGCGCATGGCCGCCGAGATGGTTTTCGAGATGCTGCCGACCATCCAGACCCGTTCCGGCGCCAGCGCGCGCAGCGTCGGCAAATCGCTTTCCGCGACGGAATAGCAATCATCCTCAAGCACTTGCAGGTCATAATCGCGGGCGATGCGGGCGATCTGCATCCGCCGCTCTACCGGCATCCGACCGGTCGTTGGGTTCTGCGCCTCGCAGGTCAGGCACAGGACCTGCGGCCCGTGACGGCGACAGATCGCCTCCAGCGTCTCGGGCACGACGCCATATTGGTCGATCTCGACCGCAACCACCTCGGCCCTCGCCGAACGCGCGGCATAGCGGAAGCCGGGATAGGCCAGCTCCTCCAGCACCACCACCGGCCGGTCGCCGCGCAGGCAGCAATCCAGCATCAGCCCGACCGCATTCTGCCCGCCATGGGTCAGCATGATGTCATCGGCCGTGGCCGGGCCCAGGATGCGGTCGCCCATCCAGCGCAGCACCTCGGCTCTGAGCGCATACTCGCCCGACTGACTGGTGTAATCGGTCCAGCCACGCGCTGTGCCCGCAGCCATGACGGTCAGCGCCTCCTGAAACGCCTCGGCCTGACCCACTTCGGGCACCTGGGGCGGGCGCATCTCGATAGCGCCGGTCCGCATCGGCGGGCGCTCGGT
>NZ_QNHG01000001.1:473337-475115 GCF_003290025.1 Pseudogemmobacter bohemicus | reverse complement strand
TGGGTCGGCCCCAGCCGCGGCTGGCTGGATGCCACAAAGGTGCCACGGCCAACGGTGGCCTCCAGCAGCCCCTCCTGGGTCGAGATCTGATAGGCCCGTGCCACCGTGCCCGGCGTCAGCGACAAGCGCCAGGCCAGATCGCGGACGGTCGGCAATTGTGTGCCGGGCGGCAGGTCGCCATTGCGGATTGCATCGCGCAAGGCCCGGCTGAGACCGAGATATTTCGGACCTGACCAGGCGCTGAGATCGGGAGACCAAGTTGTATCCGGCACAATGTATCTCTGGCAGTTGATATCGGGCTATTGTATTTACTTTTGTAGCATACCGGCCAGATTGTATCAATACAAGGCAAAACAGAGATGACCTGGCAATCCGCCCCTGCCCGCCCCGCTTCGCTGCCACAGCTTGACCGGCTGCCGCCGGTCTCGCGCCTTCTGGTCATGGCCGGCCTTGCCCTGGCCAGCTGGCAAAACCGGAAACGCAGCCGCCTTTCGCTGTCGCGGCTGGATGACCGGCTGCTGAGCGATATCGGATTGCCCGCATCCGCGCGTGACAGCGAGATCGCAAAGCCCTTCTGGCGCGAGTGATCCCCGCCGGCGCCACCCTTGTCCCGGCGCGCAGCACAGAATCAGAACCCCTGAGACTGGGGCCGGGTTTCCGGCCCCTCTTTTTATGACCAGCGCCCAAAGGACCGCCCCGCCTGCCGAAACCCCCCGGCCCAAAAAAGAAAAGAGGCCCCGCAAGCGGAGCCTCTTTCCTCTCGTCCGGGGGCTACCCCTCCGGAGTCGCTGCATAAATCATGTGCCAGATCCTCTCCGGCCAAAACCTCAGCGGGCGAGCAGTTTCGCCTCGTGCTTTTTCAGCGTGCGCCGCGCCGCATGGTAATTGCCCAGCCCTTCTTCGGTCTTCAGATCGGGGAAGAGCTCGAAGATCTCGTTGCGCTGCGCATTGCCCATACCTTTCAGCGTGTAATCGCCGGGCTGGAAGCTTTCGGTCCAGGCGCCGTTCGACAGCACGACCTCATGGCGGTCACACATGAAGTGGATATAGCTGACGCCGATCGACTCGATCTGATGGATGCCTTTCGCGCCGACCAGATGCTTGGCTGCAACCAGTACTTCATGCTCGTCGAAGTAAAGCTGGGTGCGGTCATTGGCGACCAGCAGACGGTGGTTCGGCGAGACCAGCATATCCCGTTCGGGCAGGCCATTGCCGAGGCTGTGCGCCTTGACCAGAATCGGCTGCAGATGGCTGTCGAGACGCAGCTGCTGGCCGGTCAGGGCCTTTTCGCCGGTCCAGCGGATCTCCTGGATACCATTGTCGCGGGTGATCACCTTATCACCGGCGCGCAGCTCTTCGACCGGCACCTCACCGCGGGGCGTCGCGATCAGCGTGCCCGGGGTAAAGCAGGGGATGACATTCTCGATATTCAGGAAGTCGAGATAGCCAACCTCATTGCCGTCATCGTCGAGGAACTGGACGCGGCCATTTTCCGGGTTGGTCGAGTCATAAACGACGCGCAGCGGACCGGCGCCCGAGAGGTCGAGCGTGTCGAAATCATCGCCCTCTTCGCCGCCATCGACAAAGCTGCCGATGCCCGCCCCCTGGGTCTCAACCACGATGGTGTCGCGATCTGCGCCGCCGAAGACGGTGTCGCCGCTGCCGCTGAGGTTGATCGTGTCATTGCCGGCACCGCCGAAGACAACGTTATTGCCTTCGCCGCCCTCGATCAGATCCGCGCCTTCGCCGCCGAACAGCGTATCATTGCCCACACCGCC
>NZ_QNHG01000001.1:466050-472796 GCF_003290025.1 Pseudogemmobacter bohemicus | reverse complement strand
TGTCATCGCCCTGGTCGCCATACAGCGTGTCATCGCCGTCATCGCCATAAAGCTGGTCATCATCAATGCCGCCGTAAAGCAGGTCATTGCCGGTGCCGCCGTAAAGCGTGTCATCGTCGTCGCGGCCATAGATGGTGTCATTGCCGTCGCCGCCGAAAAGCAGGTCGGTATTGTTGTCCGGCCGCTGGTCGGTTTCATCCGGAATGTCGAGGACTTCACCCAGGCTGCCGTCAAGGCCGCCATAGATCAGGTCATCTCCGGCGCCCCCGATGATCGTATCCGCACCCTCACCGCCGACCAGGGTGTCATCGCCCTCGCCGCCATAGACCAGATCGGCATCAAAGCCTGCATAGACCAGGTCATTGCCGGCGCCCCCGAAGATGGTGTCGGCATCGTCACCGGTCAGGATCGTGTCATTGCCAGCGCCGCCATAGACCAGATCGCGGTCATTGTTCGGGTCGGTATCAGCCGGGTAGCTGATGGGCAACGGGCCGGGATAGTCGATATCCGGCATGGGGTTGACGTAATTCGAGGTGTCGATGAAGTCATCGCCGTCGCCGCCATAAGCGGTGTCATTGCCGATGCCGCCGAAAATGGTGTCATTGCCGTCATCGCCGCTGAGCAGATCATCGCCCGGGCCGCCATAGAGATGGTCATCCCCCAGGCCGCCATAAACGGAATCATTCCCTTCGCCCGCGCGGACGGTGTCGTTACCGACACCTGCATAGATGCGGTCGTCATTCGGGCCATCGCCCGGGATAATCGCATCGCCGGCATCGACCTCGTCGCCATCGGCATCGACATAGCCCGGCCCGATATCATCATCTCCATCGGTGCCGATGATGATACCATCATTGCCCGGGACGGTGGTGTTCGGGGTCACGGTGATGTTGATCGTGGCGGTATCGGTGCCGCCATTGCCGTCCGAGATCTCGTAGCCGATCTCGGCAGTGCCGGTGAAGCCCGGGTTCGGGGTAAAGCGGATGCCGCCATCGGGCAGCAGCTCGACCGTACCATTTGCCGAGGTTGGCGTGCCGGTCAGCGACAGCGTATCGCCATCGACATCGGTGTCATTGGTCAGCGGATAGACCACGACCGGCGTGTTGGTGGTGGTGGTGGCGCTGTCATCATTGGCCACCGGATCGTCATTCACCGGATTCACGGTCACCGTCACCGTGGTCGAGGAGGTCAGCCCGTCCGGATCGGTGATCGTATAGGTGATGGTGTCTTCGCCGTTGAAATCGGGGTTAGGACGATAGGTCAGAACGCCGTCATCGCCGATCTCCACCGTGCCATTGCCGGCGCTGGCGCCGGTCACGGTCAGGGTGCCGCCTTCGGGATCGGTGTCATTCGCAAGGACATGGATATCGACCACGCCATCCTCATCCACCTCGGCGGTGTCGGGATTGGCGACCGGCGGCTCGCCGACCGGATGGTTGTCAACGGAATCCGAGACCCAGAACTGGCCAACGGTGCCCTGGAAATGCTCGGTCACTTCGGGGTTCAGCGAATCGCTGGCTGTCTCCTGGCCGCCACCGAGGATCCAGGGCTGGCCGTAATCGGCCATCACCAGGGTCACATCGGGCGAGGTCGGCTGCGAGCTGACCGAACCGGTGGTGGTATTGGCGACATTGAGCTGGCCGCCGGCGCCGCCTGCATCCCAGGAGAAGGTCAGGTCGATGCTGTCGCCGGGCGAGAAAAAACCCGGGCCGGTGGTGTAGACGGTCTCGCCCGAGCCGCTTTCGCTGGTCACGACAACCGCGCCATCCGGGGTCACTTCGATGCGGAAGCTGCCCTCATTGTCACCGGCCGTGTCCCGCGACACAACCGTCTGATTGGCGGTCAGCGGGTCGCTGGTCGGGGTAAAGCTGATCCCGACGGTGCCGGTGGACAGCTGGAAATCCATATGCGGATCGAACTTCACATAACCGGTCTGCCCGTCGAGCACCAGGTTGCCGCCGCTGACGCTTGCATTGCCGGTGAGGCCGCCGTTTTGCTCGCCATGCGAAGGGGCTTCGTCACGGATGAGGTGCGTCGTCGGTTCTTCGAAGGTGTAAAGTGCGATTACAGGCATCTCAGTTCCTCGTCCTTCCGACAACGTGATCCGTCGCCGCGAAAACCCATCCAGAGGCGGTCGGAATTGACCGCCAAAATAGCTCCTGCAACGGGCACAATCGCACGTTAAACCGTGCTAACCCGCCGAATGGAGGTGGATGGGATGAGGGGGATGCCGGTCTGCAAAAGACCTGCCCGCAAAATTGCAGGATTCCGGAAACCCGGGAACGGCAGCACTCTCGTCACCACGCGGTGCCTTGCGGCACACCACCAACATACGACCGCCCCCACGGCCCATACGTCTTGCAGCTGACGATCAATATCTAGCTTTGCTTTCCCCCGGAGTGAAGCGGAAAAGGGGCGGAATGGGGCGAGAAGGTGGCCATCAGACGGCCAAAATCAGTTCCGGAAGGCGAGTAGGCCCGAAAGCCAGGCAGCGCCATTGTTTCCAAAAAAATAACAAAACCACGCGAGATTTCGGAAAATTCCTGTAAAATTCGCTGAGAAGTTTCAGAATCCGGGCTTTCCGGGGGTGCCCTCCGCAGGAAAGAGCGGATTTGTTGCCCGATCAGGAACGGCCCGGCACACCTATAGCGCGAATTAACCATTCGGCGAAATCCGAGCGAGAATGTGTTCATCCTGTGTTGCTGCGTTGCCAAAGGCTGATCAGTAGCCCGGATTCGAAGCATTAACCGCCTCAGAACGCAACATTACCCAAGGGAAACCTGACGAATCATCGGCCGTATCCCGGCCTCTGCCCCGCCCTCCTGCCCGAAATTCGCCTTGATCCAGGCGGCAGGCCGCCTGGGTGATTCCCCTGGCTGTCTTTACCGGCGCTTCGGTCAGGCTTACGGGGGCTGCCCATGCCGCCCTGCCCCGCCAGCGCTCAGATCACGCTGCGGATCGCGAAGCTGGAATTGATCCGCGTGACCCCCGGCAGGCGCGACAGGATCTCTTTATGGATGCGTTCATAATCGCCCGGATTCTCGGCCTCAAGATGCAGGAGGTAATCCTCCTCCCCGGTCATCAGCCAACACTGCCGGATCTCGGGATGCTTGCGGACCTCGGCCTCGAAGGCGTTCAGGATCTCTTCGGTCTGGCGCGAAAGGCTGATCCGCACGATCACCACATGGCGGTTTTCCGAGGCCAGGCCGGCGACCAGCGCGGTATAGCCGCGAATGATGCCGCTTTCCTCCAGCAACCGCACCCGGCGCAGACAGGCCGAGGGCGAAAGCCCCACCTCGGCTGCCAGCGCCACATTGGACATGCGGGCATCGCGGCGAAGCGCCCGAATCAAGGCGCGGTCGATGCGGTCGATCCCTGACATGAAATTGCGCACTACGCCCGTTTGTTTCACCAAAGGCCAAATAATCGCATAAAATTGCGCCAATCAACAGGACATTCGGTCAATGATCAACGACCATCCGGGAATATCGACATATTGGCCAGGAGTGGGCGCAAGATCCGCTCCGGCAGCAGGGGAAGTGAGAGATGAAGGTCATCGTTCTGGGCGGTGGGGTCGTGGGGATTACTTCGGCCTGGTATCTGGCGAAAGCCGGCCATGAGGTCACGGTGATCGACCGCGAGGACGGCCCGGCGCTGGAGACCTCTTTCGCCAATGCGGGCGAGGTGTCCTTTGGCTATTGCAGCCCCTGGGCGGCGCCCGGCATCCCGATGAAGGCGATCAAATGGGTGATGATGGAGCATGCGCCGCTGATCCTGCGGCTCAAGCTCGACACGAAGATGATCTCCTGGCTGTTCAGGATGCTGCGGAACTGCACGGCCTCCCGCTATGCGATCAACAAAAGCCGGATGCTCAGGATCGCCGATTACTCGCGCGAGAGTTTCGCCCAGATCCGCCAGGAGACCGGGATTCAATATGATCACCAGATGCTGGGCACCTTGCAGCTCTTCCGCACCGAGGCGCAGCTGGAGGCCTCGGCCAAGGATGTCAAAGCGCTGAAGGCCGATGGCATCCCTTGCGAAATCCTTGATCCGGCGGGCTGTATCGCGGTGGAACCGGCGCTCGCCCATGCGAAGGACCGCATTGTGGGGGGGCTGCGCACGCCGCTGGATGAGACCGGCGATTGCTTCAAATTCACCAATGCGCTGGCGGCGCTTTGTGCGGAAAAGGGTGTGACCTTCCGCTGGGGCGAAACGATCCGGCATATCGAGACCGAAAACGGCCGCGCGACCGGCGTTGTGACCGACAAGGGGCGCGTGACGGCCGATGCGGTGGTGGTCAGCCTTGGCAGCTTCTCGCCGCAGATGGTCAAACCGCTGGGGATCGACCTGCCGGTCTACCCGATCAAGGGCTATTCGCTGACCATCCCGATCAGTGACGAGGCCCGCGCGCCGCAATCGACCATCATGGACGAGACCTACAAGATCGCGATCACGCGCCTCGGCGACCGCATCCGCGTCGGCGGCATGGCGGAAATCTCTGGCTATAACAGCCGTCTGTCGGAAAAGCGTCGCCGCACGCTGGAACATTCGGTGATGGATCTCTTCCCCGGCGGCGATCCGAAACAGGCGAGCTTCTGGACCGGGATGCGTCCGATGACGCCGGATGGCACGCCGGTGATCGGGCCGACAAAGGTGCAGGGCCTGTTCCTGAACACCGGTCACGGCACGCTGGGATGGACGATGAGCTGCGGCTCGGGGCGGGTGCTGGCGGATCTGGTCTCGGGGCGCGCGCCGGAGATCGACGCGAAGGATCTGGCGATCAGCCGCTATTCCTGAGGGCGCGCCCCTTCGGGGCGTTTTCGCCTGCGGCGGGAAAGGTCAGGAAGGGGGCGCCCCTTCGGGGCGCTTGCGCCTGAGGCGGGGGTATTTCCACCAACGTGGCGCGGAGAGCGGTCCGGTCGGAGCCCTCTCGGATGCTGTCCCTGCAAGGCGATCAGGATCGCGGCGGGTGCCGGACCGGGGGAGGAGGCTGCCGGCACGGGTTCAGGGCCAATAGCGATGCGGCGCGATCTGCATGCGGGCGTCGTGCCCCTTGCGGGCAATCGCGTACGGGCGGGCGATGGCGTAGGGGCGATGGCGCAAAAGGATCGCCGGACAGAGCCTCATTTTCTTGCCCGGACCATGCATTTTTCGGGAGCGCTATGGCAACCGGAGATGCCCTTTTCTGGTTCAGGCGAAAGGCCTGATCCTGCCCGGCACGGAGCATTAAGCCCCGGCAGTTCCAGACCCTGGCCAGCCTCGCCACACGGGCGGTGTGATGTCATGCGCTGTCTGATGCCCCTGAGACTGCCCTCCTTACGCCAACCCGGCCCCGAAACGGATTCGTCCAGAGGGTTAGGAGCGCCCCTGTTATCCGTGGCTCTGCGGAAACCCGACGAAATTGGCCCTGATATTGTGCCGCGGCCAGGATCACATCGCGGGCCCCGGCAAGCACAATCCTCCGACCCGTGGCGGCGGACAGGTTTGATCGCTGTGCCGCCGTGAGAGGAGTTGGTGGCCTGGCGGCATCGGGCAGGCTCAGGCCGGACGACGACAGGGTTCTGATTGCAGGGTTTCGCACCTGAACGCCCGCCGCAGAACACGGTTCCGCCCCCCCCTGCCCCGGCCTGCCGATGCCGATACCGATGCCGATGCCGATGCAAGGCACTGCCAAAGTGAGTGAAACAGGGTAAATGGCCCGGATCGTCCATCCGGGCCATCGGGTTTGACATCGCTGCCGCCCGGGCTCAGCCCGCGCAACCGGCGTCGATCAGCGCGATCAGGCGCTGGCCACTTAGCACCGCGCCATCGCCGGCCTCTTCAGCAAGGGCGCGCGCGTGATCTGCGCGGGCACTGCGGCTGCCGTCGCACAGCGCCTCAGGGCCGGGCCGCGTCGCGTTCGCGCAGCCAGCGACGGGCAGCATCAGGATCATTGCCCACAGGCTCTGCCGCATCCATCCGCCGGCGTGTCTTCGCATAATTCGCCTCACTTTCCGCCTGTACTGCCTTGCGCGCCGCTGCGCGCCCCCGCCACCAGCCGATCAGCGCCATCAGCGGCGCCAGGGTCAGCCCGAGAACCGCCGCCAGCATGCCCGTCATCGCTGCCAGCCGAAGCGGAGTGCCAGCGCATAGCCTGCCTCGGCCAGCGCGCCGATCACGGCACCGATCATCAGCGCCAGATCCGGGTCCAGCGCCATTTCGCGCCCAAGACCCGCATCAATCACGCCGTAAGCCACCAGCGCGCCCGCCACATAGCGCGCGAGAATTCTGGCCAGAACTGCCGTCATATGAAGCTCCTGTTTTTGATCGGGAAAATCCGGGTGATCAGCACAAGGATCGCGGCAATTACCCCGCCACCTGTGCTGACCTTTTCAGCCACGACCGGCGCCGTGATCAGCGCGCGCAGCCGGTCGCCGGTCTCGACAGCCGTGCCCGGCGCCGCCATGCCCGGCAGCCAGGTCACATCCCATTTGCCACGCTGTACGATGCCCAGCGTGGGCTGCACCTCGGCATGGGTCAGCACCGTGCGCGGCGTGACTGGGATGCTGTAACGCGCGCTGAGCGTGCGGCAGAGCGCCGCCAGCGCCGTCAGCTGCGCCCCGGTGATGGGCGCAGTGCCAGAGCGGAACGGCCGCTCCACCGCGCCCGACATTGCCGCCAGCGCGACGCCGATGCTGCCGGTATTGCAATTCAGCGTATGGGCCGCATAGGCGCCTTTGACCAGCCGCCCGGCATTGGCCGAGACC
>NZ_QNHG01000001.1:432143-462677 GCF_003290025.1 Pseudogemmobacter bohemicus | reverse complement strand
GGGATATAGCGTTCTGTCGTATCGAAGGACTTGTGGTTCGCGGCATGTTGCAGGTCCAGCTTGCCGGCGCAGAGGCGCAGAGGCGCAGAGGCGCAGAGGCGCAGAGGCGCAGAGCGTCGTTGATCGCCCCTGCCCGCGTGTCCATCAGCTTAACCTCGCCGGGAACGCCGGCCTTTTCCGCATAGCGGCGGAAGCGGTCGCGGTATTTCTCGATCTTGAACGGCAGGCCGATGGCATTCTTGATCACCGGACCGATACGCTGATCCGACGGCACCGCGCGAAGGCGCGCCCAGAGGTCGGGAAGCGGCGACAGATCCCAGACCATTTCCGAGTCGTCGTGCCTTTCGGTCTTCGAGATCATTTTCGTGATCGTGCCAGCGTTCAGGTCGATCATGTCCCAGGTCAGACCGTCGCCCCAGCGGTAACGCCCACGAACGACGCCGGAAGCGTTCTCCGCCTCTTTCTCCTACATGAGGACCCACTGACGCCGCCAGCTTCGGCGTCTATGCGCGAGGTCCTGCCCCGGCTGACAGAACGAGCCAATCTTCTGATATCCGATCCGCCTTACCGGTTGACCTCGGGCGGGAAAAACACGCGCGAGCTGGGCGGCAAGCTGTCGAACGCGGTCTATGACAATTCCGGCGAGTTGTTCCCCATCGTCGAATGGGACGAAATGGCGCCGCTGTTCTTCAACGCCTGCGCGCCGGATGCGGACACGGCTAGCTCAGCATCAATCTTACGCGCCAGCCCTACGAGGATGCAGGCCCGGCAGATCATGCGGGCGCGTCAGGCGCGGGAAAAACGGCAATGAACAGAGTCAAAACACGGACGCGATAACCAGACTGACAACTGCTTGACGACCGGTCTGAAAAAACCTAATGAAGCCAAGGCTCCGGCGGGTTGGCGGAGAGGTTACGCAGCGGATTGCAAATCCGTGAAGACCGGTTCGATTCCGGTACCCGCCTCCATATTTTTCAATGACTTAGCAGACATGACCGGCCCGAGGGTATCACTCAGGGTATCACGTTGCTGTTCTGTGCTTGTTCTGTTCATTGTCGTTTACCCCGCGCCTGACGCGCCCGCATTTCCTGCCGGGCCTCGCCCGCGTACTTCGCAATCATCTCTTTGGTGGCATGGCCGGAATAGGCCGCGATCTCGTCATCATCGCAGCCAGCCCACGCCAGTTCCTTCACCCCGCGATAACGCAGCGCGTGAAGGTCATAGGCTTCAAGCCCCAGCCGCTTGCGCTCTTTCAGCATCAGATCAGCCATGTAGCGGAAGCTGATGGGGTTGCCGTCCCGCTTGATGAGGATGGGGCGGGCAGCGATAGGAACAGCGCCCAGAGCCGCCTTGGTGCGATCAAGCGCTGCCTTGAGCTGATCGGTGCAGGGCAGGACCAGCGGCTTGTCGGTCTTGTTCTGGCGCAGACTCAGGGAATCACCGTCATAGTCGCCCCAGCGGAAGCCGACCCAATCGCCGGGGCGCTGGACGCTGCCCACGCCAATCTCGAAGATTAGACGCGGCAGGCCCTCTGCCTCGGCCCGGAATTTCTCAACTGCCCAATCCGGCCAGGGCAGATGTTCGCGCTGCCGCTCGGTCGGGGTCTTGAGCGCCCGGACGCCCTTCGCCGGGTTGTCCCGGATCCAGCCCAGATCAATCGCGTGTTCGCAGAGAACAACCAGCATCTGAGGAATGTAATTCGCAAAGCGGGTGCGATGGGCATTTGCCTTCTGTGCCCCAATCACATCGGCCCGCGTCAGCGCTTTCACGTCTCGGCTGCCGATTTTCTCGCGCAGATAATCCATCACCTTGGGGTCCGCCTCTATCAAGCTGTTGCGCCAATCCGGCGAAACGCTGGCGGGCCGGATCGCCTATGCAGAGCTTGCCCCGCTCGATGCCAACGAGGTTCCCGCCGCCGATCTCGACAAGCTCTGGCTGCGCGGCGGCTTCCCGGACAGTTTTCTTGCCAAGGGCGATCAGGCCAGCCTGCGCTGGCGGCGCGATTTTATCCGTACCTATCTGGAGCGCGACATTCCCGCGCTTGGCCCCCGCATCGCCGCCGAAACCCTGCGCCGCTTCTGGACCATGCTGGCGCATCGGCAATCCAGCCTGTCGAACGGGTCAGAACTGGCGCGTGCGCTTGGTGTCGATGGAAAGACCGTGGCGTCTTACCTCGACCTGCTGGTCGATCTGATGCTGGTCCGCCGTTTGGAGCCCTGGCACACCAACACCGGCAAAAGACTGGTCAAATCGCCTCGCATCTATGTGCGCGACACCGGCATCCTGCATGCCCTTCTGGGCCTGACCACGCTCGATGACGTGTTGGGCCACCCGGTTGCCGGGGCGAGCTGGGAGGGCCTCGTCATCGAGACCGCCCATGCCACGATGCCCGTTGGGACACAGGCGCAGTTCTACCGCAGCGGCGCGGGAGCCGAGGTTGATCTGGTGCTGACCCTGCCGGGTGGGGCGGTCTGGGCGATTGAGGTGAAGCGCAGCCTTGCACCGAAGGTCGAGCGCGGGTTCCATTCCGCCTGCGAAGATCTGAAACCTGCGCGGCGGATCGTGATTTATCCCGGCACCGAGGCCTTCCCGCTGCAAAACGGAATCGAGGTCATGTCGTTGCACCAGCTGGGGCAAGACCTGCTGGCGCAGGACTGACTCTCACTCACGCGCCATGACGCGGAACATGCGGCCATTGTAGCGCGCCAGTTCATGCAGGCCCGGCGCGCGCCATGCGCGGATTTCCTGCCCCTCAGGCCCGAAGCTAGTCGTTGAGCCCGAGAGCCTGATCTGTCCCTGCGGCTGTGGCCTCATGCACAAGATCGGCGAAGACCGCACGGAGCGGTTGGACATCGTGCATGGCCGTTCTTCGTTTTGTCCAGCTTGGCCACCCGGCTTGCCAGATCAGGCCGCTCCCATTTCAAACCCACGATCTCCCCCGCTCGCATGGCCGTTTCCATCGCGAACAGGAAGGCCGCATATGCCCGCGCTGTGACCTTCGACAGATCATCACCGGCAGATATCGCCAGCATTTCCATCTCGGCTTTCGTGGGGAGCCTCTCACGGTGAGCCGGCGCGGCCGGGCGCTTCACGTCCTTTGCCGGGTTCCCGGAAATGATCCGCCATTCCTTCGACGCCTTGGTCAGGATCGCGCTCATCATGTCCAGCTCGCGCAAGACCGTGCCGGGTGCGACTTCCTTTTGCCGCCGATCCCGCCAGGCGGCAAAGTCGGTCGCGCTCAGATCCTTCATCGCCACCTCGGCAATAGCATCGCGGCGCATCCGTTCGATCCGGATCACCTCCGGACGCTCGCCCTTTTTCGTCGGGCTTACCTCTTCCGAATAGCGCTTCATCACCGCACCGAAAGTCTGGGCGCTGGAAATCTCATCTGCATGCAGGATGGTGTTATTCTTGGCGATTGGCCCAATCCTGCGCCTCTCGCTTGGTGGCGAAGGCCTTGCTCGACCGGTTGCCGTTGCGGGCTATTTCAGCGCGCCATTTATCGCGGTATCATCTGATGGAGGCCATGGTTTACGCACAGTGCGGAATTTGTGCGTAAACGGTTGCACATTTTTGCGCGCGTGACGCAATCAATCATGTGCGGCCGGAGAGGAAATGTTCATTTTTGTTCAGGTAAACGCTGATCTGGTGATCATCGGCGTTTAAGTGTGGTGCGGACGACGGGTCTCGAACCCGTAATTCCTTTCGGAAGGCAGATTTTCATCCCACTTCGGCTTTCGCCGCCGCCGGTTTCCCGGCGTTCGTGGGCTGGACTGTCCCTTTGCCATGGCCCCCGATGTCCAGGACATCTGCAAGGCTACAGGCACCACCCGTCCAGTCTCTACACCTTCCCCGGCAAGTCGCGCCGGGGCTTGGCTCGGGATTGGCATCAGAGCGGCCCCTGCGGGCCCCTCCCTTAGCTTTCCCCGAATTTGAGCGGTTCTGCACCACAGGTTTCCCCATGGGCACTCCAATTGTCAAAGTCTGCTGCGTATACCAGTTTCGCCACGTCCGCCCGGGCCCAACCGGGGCCGGTCGCGCCTCAATACACGGCCATGCGCGATTCGACAGCCCCGCCCGCACCTGGCCCGGCCCTTAATACCGGGCCCCGCATTGACAGAGGCTCCGCGCCTCCCTTTAGCTGCACCTGATCCAGCAAGGAGCCCGGACATGAGTGATTTCACCATCGAAAAGGAACTCTCGGGGCGCGGGGGGCGTTTCGTGATCCGGATGGGCGCGGATGAGGCGGAATTGACCTTTACCCGCCGCGCGCCCGATCTGATCTCGGCCGATCATACCGGCGTGCCGGATGCGTTTCGCGGCACCGGCGCCGGCAAGGCACTGGTCGAGGCGCTGATCGCGGATGCAAAATCCGAAGGCTACCGCATCCTGCCCTTGTGCAGCTTTGTCGAGGCGCAGCGCAAACGCCATCCCGAATGGGCGGATCTGTTCATCGCCTGATCGCCCCCGGCTTACCCCCCGGTAGAGGCCATGATGCGAAAGACGCAAGGGTCGGTCACCAGCTCGGGCGGGGTCTGGCAGAGGCCCTGCGCCACCTGCCACGCCGCCAGCACTTTCGGCACATAATCGCGGGTCTCGGCATAAGGCGGAACGCCGCCATTCTTGCGGACGGCACCCTCGCCCGAATTATAGGCCGCCAGCGCCATCAGCGGGTCATTGTCGAACTCATCCAGCAGCCAGTCGAGATAGGCGACGCCGCCCTTGATATTCTGCGCCGGATCGGTGGAATCGGTGACGCCGAAGCGCTTCGCCGTATCGGGGATCAGCTGCATCAGCCCCACCGCCCCGGCCGAGGACACCGCATCCTTGCGCCCCGCGCTTTCGATCCCCATCACCGCCAGCACCAGCGCCGGCGAGACATCGGTGCCGACCGTCGCGGTCAGGATGTCACGGCCATAGATCTCGGCAATGGTCTGCATCGACTGCATCCTGGGCGCCGAGACCGAGGCACCGTCCGGCCCCTTGGTCAGTGCCGCCATCGCGGCCGGGAAGCGCCCTGCCCCGCTGCTGATATCGGCGGGGATCAAGTCCCAGTACCAGGCGTAATTCGATTTCGGAGCCGGCCCGGGCGTCGCCCCGCCTTCCTGTCCCTGCTCCACGGGCGCAAGCGGGCGTTCCTCGGATTTCAGCGCCGGGTCTTTCCAGGCGGTGGCGGCCAGCCGGCGCGCCTGTTCCACCGGGTCGATCTGCACCGTGATTCGCTTGCCAGGCAGTTCCTCGCCGACTTTCACCCGACGGAAGGTAAAATCCTCCTGCTGGGCGAGAACCGCGCCGGGAATCCCCAGCGAAACCAGAATCACCGCAAGGGTGCCTGAGACTCGACGCGTCATTTCGGATGCCTGCTCTTTTTGTTTTGCGGGAAGAATCGCAGAGTTCCGGCCGCCCGCAAAGCAGAAAAACCGGCAAAAAAAGGCAAAACTGCCCCAATTGATCGAAATGCCACGCAATTTTCTGGCGTTAATCTTTCAAACTCGACGGAACTGAAAAATTAAAACCGATAAAAAACAGGCCGTTAACTATCCCTTAACCATGCCCTGGAAGCTGCTGCGAAAATGCCTCGCTCTCATCCAAAAGCCGCCACGATCCAGGGGCCATATGCACTCATCCCGAACGGAAGAGACGGACCGGAACAGAGGCCGACCGACAGACCCCGTAGCGGAGATGTAGAGCAAACCTGAGCACCTTTGAAAGGGACAGACCAATGAACGCTATGAATTTCATCAAAGACGAAGACGGCGCAGTCACCGTTGACTGGGTTGTGCTGACCGCTGCCATCGTCGGCCTCGGCCTGCTCGTGATGAGCGCCATCCGTCCGGCTATCTCGGGCCTCGGCGCGCAGATCGCTACCGAAGTCAACCTGACCGGCGACTGGCTGTCCGAGCAAGGCGCTGAACTCCGCAACTGATCTGCCCCAAAGGGTATGATCGCCTGATGGCGGAAATCCGGCCGCGTCCCAAACCGGGACGCGGTCGTATTGCTTTGGCGCATGAGGCCGGTCTGAGCCCGGCCCCTGATCGCCCTGCATGAATGGCATGATGAATGGCATGATGAATGGCATGGACCGTGACCGGGCCCGATCTGCCGCGCCCCATCGCCTGCCAGGCATCTGCGCATAAAGACGCATCTGCACATAAAGACGTCGGCTTCTCTTCGTGTTTCCCTGATTTCGCCGCATTCGGGCATCAGAACTCTCACCCATAACTGCCTGGCATCAGGGCGGTTGGTCAACCCAAGGAGACGCATTGTGCGCATGGCAGTTTCGGATTTCGTCAAAGACGAAAATGGCGCAGTAACTGTTGACTGGGTGGTGCTGACGGCCGGCGTTGTCGGGCTGAACATGGTCTTGCTTTTCGCGCCCGCGCGGGAGGCCCTCGTCGATCTGATGACGGAAATCGGCGTGACGATGGGCATCGTCGGCGAGGTCATGCAGGAATCGAACAATCTCGGCAACGGGTAAGCACCGCGCCCGGCCATATAGCGGACATTATCCCCAGGCCGGGCCTTGCCCGTCAGGTACAGTAATGAGAGGTTATTATGCGAGCAATCTTCGGTCTCGTCCTTATCATCGGGGTCGCCCTTGCCGGCTTCGCCGTATACATGGCACAGGGCTATATTCAGAACAGCGAGACCAAAATGAATGCCGCACTGGAGCGTGAGCGCCAGACCGGCAAGCTCGTCCAGGTCTTTGCGCTGAAAAAGCCGGTTAAATACGGCGACGGCATCGTGAAAGCGAATGTTCAGCAGGTCTGGGTCCAGGAGAAATTCATGCCTCCCGGCGCCTATACCGATGGCGACGTTCTGTTCCCCCCCGGTGCCACCAAGCCGCGTTTCGCGATGCGGTCGATGGAAACCAATGAAATTCTGCTGAACACCCGCCTGACCGAACCGGGCCAGGTCGCGGGTCTTGCCGGCAAGCTCGATCCCGGCATGAGCGCCTTCCAGGTCCGTGTCAGCTCGGCCTCAGGTGTTGCGGGCTTTGTGATGCCCGATGACCTGATCGACATCTACTGGACCGGCGCCGGCGGCACGGGTGAAATCACCCAGCTGATCGAAAGCGCCATGCGCGTGATCGCGGTGGACTCGGCGACCGATCAGTCGGAGGCCCGCTCCGGCTCGGCCAGGACGATCACCGTCGCCGCCTCGCGCGAACAGGTTGCACGTCTGGCCCAGGCCCAGTCCTCCGGTCGCCTGACCATGTCGGTCGTCAGCGGTCCGGCCGATCCCAATGCGTCCAAGGTCGAAATCGACCGCAACACGCTGCTGGGCGTCGAGGCACAGGAAGTCGCCGTAGCGGCCGAACCCTGCTACCGCACCACCCGCAAGGGCACCGATGTCGTCAAGGAAGAGATCCCCTGCGCGACCAACTGAGCGAAAATCCGGGGGAAGGCCACGCGCAGGCAGGGCCTTCCCCCTACCGTATCTGGGGGATCCCCCGCAGCTGAATACCTGGAATTGCCTGCCTGTTGCAGGTTATCCACATAAGGAAACCCCTCCAAGAGTTTGATTATTGCAAAAAAATGCGTAATCCGGCACTTTGGATGGATGTAAGGGCGATAAGACCCACATAACGAGGCGTGATCGAAAGGGCAGATCACATGAGCATTAAGACCAAAGTTGCGGCCGGATTTTTCGGCCTTGCAGTCGCGGTGTCGGTAGTTCCGGTTTCCGCTGAAGTGTTGCGCGTGATGTCTGGACAGGCCTCCAGCGCATTGAATGTACCGATGAACCGTGCGGTCGTGGTCGAGAGCGATGTTCCCTTCGCGGAACTCTCTATCGCCAATCCGGGGATTGCCGATATTTCGACACTCTCCGACCGCTCGATCTATGTTCTTGGCAAAGCACCCGGGCGCACCACGCTCACCCTGCTGTCGCCGGAGGGCAAGCTCATCTCGAACGTGGATGTGAATGTCACCCCCGATATCGCCGAATTCAAAGAGCGTCTGCGGCAAATCCTGCCGAATGAGACCATCGAGGTCCGCACCGCCAATGACGGGATCGTGCTTTCGGGCACTGTCAGTTCTACCGCGAAACTTGATCGCGCGCTGGATCTGGCCAACCGTTACGCACCGGACCGGGTCTCGAACCTGATGGTCGTCGGCGGCACCCAGCAGGTCATGCTGAAAGTGCGCTTTGCCGAGATGCAGCGGTCGGTGTCGAAGGGGCTGTCGGCCACCATCAACGCCAACAACAACAACAACGGCAATTTCAACATCCGCGGCCTTGCCGGCTCCAACTCGGCCGGTCCGGGGCTTCCCGGCGGTGGCGCCATCACCACGACGGCCCAGGGCGCATTTGGTCTGGGCTTCTCCTCCGGCTCGTTCCAGCTTGGCGTGCTGATCGAGGCGCTGGAATCCAAAGGCATGGTCCGCACGCTGGCAGAGCCTAACCTGACCGCGCTGTCGGGCCAGGAAGCCCGTTTCCTCGCCGGTGGCGAATATCCGATCCCGGTCTCGCAGGGCGGCACCGGCACGGGCGGCAATGCGATCACCGTCGCATACAAACCCTTTGGTGTCGAACTGAACTTCACCCCCTATGTGGTGGATGGCGACATCATCAACCTGCAGATCAACGCGGCGGTCAGCTCGATCGACAGCACGGTTTCGGTGGCGACCGGCGCCGGCATCCAGATCAACGGCTTCAAGCGCCGCGAGACGACCACAACGGTGGAAATGCGCGACGGCGAAAGCTTTGCCATCGCTGGCCTGTTGCAGGACGACTTCCGCAACTCGGCCAGCCAGGTGCCGTGGATTGGCGATGTTCCGATCCTTGGCGCCCTGTTCCGTTCGACGGATTTCCAGCGCAACCAGTCGGAACTTGTGATCATCGTCACACCGCATCTGGTCACCCCGGTCAAAGGCGAGGCGCTTGCTTTGCCGACCGACCGTGTACGGATCCCGACCGAAAGCGAGATGTTCCTCTATGGTGATGTGGCCAAACCCGCCAAGGGCGCGGCTGGTGAGGTTGCCCGTCAGGACTTCTCGTCCTCCTACGGCTATGTGATGGAGTGAGCAGATGCGCATGAATATCTCAACGCTTCTCGCCTCTGTCTGTGTGTTGTCGCTTGCCGCCTGTGGTGGCAGCGCCAACCGCGAGCTTGGCGCCCAGGTCGATAACGGCAATTTCGGCAATGCGACCATGCATAACTCGCTGATCCAGACGGGTCAGATGGAATATACCATCGCTCTGGCGCAGCGTTTTGCGGCCGAGGTTCCGGATACCGTGACCTTTGCCTTCAACTCGTCACAGCTGACACCCGAGGCTATGGCCATCCTCGACAAACAGGCGAATTTCATCCGCCAGTTCCCCGAGGTGCGGTTCAAGGTCTTTGGCCATACCGACCTTGTCGGCGGCCAGAGCTACAACAAAAAGCTTGGCCAGCAGCGTGCCAATGCCGTTGTCACCTATCTGGTCTCGCGTGGGGTGCAGAAGTCGCGCCTCCAGGCGGTGGTCAGCTATGGCAAGACGCGCCCGCTGATCCAGACCAATGCCCCCGAAGAGCGCAATCGCCGCACGGTCACCGAGGTCTCCGGCTTTGTGAAGTCGAACCCCTTGGTGCTGAACGGCAAATATGCCGAGATCATCTGGCGCAGCTATTCGCGGGAGTCGGCGGTGCGTCCGCATGGCGGCTCGACCGGCACCGTTTCGTCGGTGACGAGCGAAGGCTGAGGCCAGCTCCTCTTGCGATTGCAAAGGCCGGGCGAAAGCCCGGCCTTTTGCGTTTCCAGCCAGCGAATTACCAAAGATTGACGCTATTTCGGCCCCAATCTCGCCCAACTCGCCATGCAGATTGCTGCAATGAGAACGGTGTGCGGGCAATTCCGCGCGCGGCGTTTCAGGGGCTTTCTGCGTCTGGCTGCATTCTGGCCAACGGTTTTCCCCGATGACGCAGGGCAGAAAAACGTGAGGCGAGATGACGAGCGTGGCAACAATCCAGCCAGATCCTGCACCGATTGCGGCGTGCACTGTTTCGCGCGATGTGCAGAACTTTGAAATGCTCATCGACGAGATGGAGCGGGAAATGGGCGAGGCCTGGGGTGACCTGAGCTTCGAAGATGCCCTGGTCTTTCTGGACCAGCCCGAGGCTTCGGAACTGGAATTCATCGCAATCGCGCTGGATGCCGATGACGAGGGCGATCTGTCGCTGATCAGCAGCGTGATCCGGGCGGCGCGCGCGACCAAAACCCATGTGATCCTGGTGGCGAACCAGCTCAGCCCGACCGGCCTGCATCAGCTGATGCGCCTCGGCGCGGATGATTTCGTCCCCTACCCGCTTCCCGATGGCGCGCTGCATGATGCGATCACCCGCATCCGCGCCACGGCCACCGCCGAGGCCACAGCCACCGCCGCCCGTGTCGCGGCGCCGGTCGCAACCGGCAGTGCCCTTGTGCTGGTCGAAGACAACAGCAACGCGCCCTCCTTCCGCGCCAGCGGCAACCGGAACGGCCTTGTGCTGCCGATCCATGGCATGGCGGGCGGCTCGGGCTCTTCGACCTTTGCGGCGAATCTGGCCTGGGAACTGGCCAATAGCGACAAGATGAACCCGCCCCGCGTCTGCCTGATGGATCTCGATTTCCAATATGGCTCGATCGCGACCTATCTCGACCTGCCGCGCAAGGATGCGATTTTCGAGATCCTGACCGATCCGGGCCAGGTCGACAGCGATCTGCTGATCAAGTCGATGCAGACCTTCAACGACCGGCTTTGCGTCTTCACCGCCCCCGCCGAGATGTTGCCGCTTGACATCATCTCGGGCGAGGATCTCGGCCGGCTGATCGACATGGCGGTGACGAATTTCGATTTCGTGCTGATCGACATGCCGAAGACGGTTGTGACCTGGACCGAGGCCGTCCTCAGCCGCGCCCATATCTATTTCTCGCTGCTGGATCTCGATCTGCGCTCGGCACAGAACGTGCTGCGCTTTGTGCGCGCGCTGAAAGCCGAGGCGCTGCCGCATGAGAAACTGCGCTATGTGCTCAACCGGGCTCCGAAATTCACCGACCTTTCGGCCAAGGCGCGGGTCAAGCGGATGTCGGAAAGCCTTGATATCCAGATCGAGGTGCAGCTTCCCGATGGCGGTGCTGCCGTGACCCAGGCCAATGATCACGGCCTGCCGCTGGCCGAAAGCTCTGCCAAGAACCCGTTGCGCAAGGAATTGCAAAAGCTCGCAAAATCGCTGTTCGAGCTGAGCAAGGTCCAGGCCAGCGCCCGGTCGTAATTTTATCCCCAGAGGCACGCAGTCATGTTCAGCCGTTTCAAAAAAGATGCTGCTCCAGGCAAGGCCACGGCCCCGGCAGGGGCTGGGGACAAGGCCAGGGCTGCGGCCGCTGCGGCGCCAGGCACCGTCAAGGTGACACGCCCGACCTCGATGATGGGCGGAAACCGCTCGCCGGCCGAGGCGATCCAGGTCGACAAGGAAGCCAAGCGGCGCAACCGGATGATGGAGCTCAAGCTTGAGATCCATAAGCGGCTGCTGGAAAACCTGAACCTCTCGGCGCTGGAACATGCCTCCGAGACCAGCCTGAAATCGGAAATCTCCGCCCAGACCGCCGAGGCGCTGGAAGAGCTTTCCGTGCCGCTGAACAGCAATGACCGCAATATCCTCGTGCAGGAGCTTTATGACGAGGTCATGGGGCTTGGTCCGCTGGAGCCTTTGCTGAAAGACGAGACGGTCAACGATATTCTGGTGAACGGCCCGAACCGCGTTTTTGTGGAACGGGCGGGCAAGCTGGAGCTGTCGGATATCACCTTCCGCGACGAACGCCATCTGATGCGGATCATCGACAAGATCGTTTCGGCCGTGGGCCGGCGCGTCGATGAATCGAACCCCTATTGCGACGCCCGTTTGCTGGATGGCTCGCGCTTCAACTGTATGGTGCCGCCGGTCGCCGTTGACGGCTCGCTGGTTTCCATCCGGAAATTCAAAAAGGAAAAGCTGAAGGTCGAGGATCTCGTCCGCTTCGGCGCCTTTACCGAGGAAATGGCCGCCTATCTTCAGGCGGCGGTGTCCACGCGCCTGAACATCATCGTCTCGGGCGGTACGGGTTCGGGGAAAACCACCACGCTGAACGCGCTGTCTTCCTTCATCGACAATACCGAACGCGTGCTGACCATCGAGGATACGGCTGAACTCCAGCTGCAACAGGTCCATGTCGGAAGGATGGAAAGCCGCCCTGCCAACGTCGAAGGCAAGGGCGCGGTGACACAGCGCGACTGTCTGCGAAACGCGCTCCGGATGCGTCCTGACCGCATCATCGTGGGGGAAACCCGCGGTGAAGAGGTGATCGACATGCTCCAGGCGATGAACACCGGCCATGACGGCTCGATGACCACGATCCACGCCAACAATCCGCGCGACGGCATCAGCCGTCTGGAAAACATGGTCGCCATGGCCGGGATCGAGATGCCGCTGAAAGCGGTGCGCTCTCAGATCGCCTCGGCTGTGAACCTGATCGTCCAGGCCTCGCGCCTCCAGGACGGCTCGCGCCGCATGACCTCGGTGACCGAAATCACCGGCATGGAAGGAGAGGTCATCTCGATGCAGGAAATCTTCCGCTTTGAGCGTCTGGGGGTCGAGCCATCCGGCAAGATCATCGGCCGTTTCAACGCCACCGGCATACGCTCTGCCCATTCCGAGCGCTTCCGCTCCTGGGGCTTCGATCTGCCGCCCTCGATCTACGAACCCATTTCCTAAGGCCAGGCCATGACCATTTCGATTGCGCCCCTCATCTATATCCTGATCTTCGTTGCCGTCATTGTACTGGTCGAGGGCATCTACCTCACGGTCTTCGGCAAGTCGATCAAGCTGAACAACCGCATCTCGCGCCGCCTGACGCTGCTGGAAAAGAATGGCAACCGCGAAGAGGTTCTGGCCCAGCTCCGCAAGGAGATGAACCAGCACCTGAACTCGCGGAATATTCCGCTTTATTCGATCCTTGCCAAAAAAGCGCAGCGCGCGAATATCGCTTTCTCGCCGGTGCAGCTGATCGGGCTGATGGGTGCGCTTGGCGTCTTTGCCTTCCTGCTGCTGACCATCGGCACCAGCGCCGAACTGGGGATCCGGGTTGTCGTCGCCATCGCGATGGGCATCGGCGGCATCTATGTCTGGGTCAATGGCAAGGCGAAAAAGCGGATGAACCTCATGGAGGAGCAGCTGTCCGACGCCATCGACCTGATGGTACGATCCCTGCGCGTCGGTCACCCCTTCTCGGCGGCGGTCAATATCGTCTCGAAAGAGGTTCCCGACCCCCTTGGCACCGAATTCGGCGTGATCGCCGACGAGGCCGCCTATGGCGCCGATATCTCGGAAAGCCTGAAAGCCTTTGCCGAACGGATGGACAGCCAGGATCTGCGCTTCCTTGCCGTGGCCGTGACCATCCAGCAGCAATCGGGCGGCAACCTGGCCGAGATCCTCGACGGTCTGTCGAAAGTGGTGCGCGCGCGGTTCAAGCTGTTCCGCAAAGTGCGCGCCATCACCGCCGAGGCGAAATGGTCGGGCATGTTCCTCTCGGCCTTCCCGATCCTCGCGCTGATTATGATCAACGTGATCCAGCCGAACTATTACGACGGCGTCAAGGAAACCCCGGTCTTCATTCCCGCCGCGCTTGTCGTCTGCGCTTTCCTCGTCATCAACGTGATCTTTATGAAGATCATGGTCAACATCAAGGTCTGAGGCACGGCCATGTTCCAATCCATCAATGATACGCTGACAGGGATGCTGGGTCCGCTGGGACCGCTGATCGCGATTGCGGGGATCGGGATCGTGCTGGTTCTGATCGCGCTGCCGACCATGCTGAAGAAACAGCGCGACCGTTTTGCCGAGCTGAGCCTGCAGGCCGGCACCCGCGGCGCGGGGGGGGCGGATGGCAAATCCAGCCGTCTGCGCCGGATGAGCGCGGGCGACCGTCTGGAAAAATACGCCCATCTGCTGGAGCCGCAAAAGGCCGAAGAGCTTTCCGCCCTGCGGCTCAAGCTGATGCGGGCGGGCTATCCCGACAAAGGGGCGGTGCGCCTTTTCCATGCCGCCAAGATGGTGCTGGGCCTTGGTGGTCTGGTTCTGGGCATGATCTACGCGCTGATGAACGCCACTGACGAGACCCCGACGACCACCTTGCTGCTTTACGGCGGTCTCCCGGGCGTTCTGGGCTATTACCTGCCGAAATACTGGGTGGAAAAGCGGGTGCAGACCCGCCAGACCGAGATCATCCAGGGCTTTCCCGATGCGCTGGACATGATGCTTGTCTGCGTCGAGGCCGGTCAGTCGCTTGACCAGTCGATCATCCGCGTCGGCAAGGAAAGCCGCGCCGGCTACCCTGCCCTTGCCGATGAATTCGACATGGTGGCGCATGAGGTCAAGGCCGGCAAGGAACGCACCCAGGTGCTGCGCGACATGTCCGACCGGGTCGGCATTCCGGATGTGGCCTCTTTCGTGACCACGCTGGTACAATCGGCGACCTTTGGTACGCCCGTCGCCGAGGCTCTGCGTGTCTATTCGGCCGATATGCGCGACAAACGTGTGATGCGGGCCGAAGAAAAGGCAAATATGCTGCCGACGAAGCTCACTCTTGGAACTATGATGTTCACAGTTCCGCCGCTGCTGATTATCCTGATCGGGCCTTCGGTCTGGGGTATCGTGACCATGCTGGGGCAAATGGGCGGCAAGTGATATCCGGATAAGAGTGTCGGTTTGAGATTTACGGGCAGTATTTTACTGATCGCGACATTGCTGGCCGCCTGTGGAGACACAGGCGGCTTTGGTCCGTCGCGCAACTCCCCTTTCGGGGTCAATCCAAAGGGCCAGGCCGTCGATGGGCTGGTCGTCGGCCACCGGCTGATGGCGGCCGGAGAGCCGGAACTGGCGCTGAAAGCCTATTACCGCGCGGCGGGCGAGGACGGGATCACCGTCGACACGCTTTCGGCCATCGGTTCGGCCAATCTGGCGCTTGGCCGCCTGGGACAGGCCGAACAGGTGCTGCGCGAGGCGCTGAAACAGGATGAAACCTTTGTGCCTGCCCTGAACAATCTGGGCGTTGTGCTGATGGAGCGCGGCAAACTGGGCGAGGCGCGGCTGGTCTTCCAGCAGGCCTATGCGCTGGACAGTGGCCAATCGGACTCGATCCGGGACAATCTCAAACTCGCTATCGCCCGAACCGAAAACCGGGTATATGATGACGCCAATGAGGTAGAGGGCGAGTTCCAGCTCGTGCGCCGCGACAAGGGGCAATATGTGCTTCTGACAGAGCTCTGAGGCGCCGCGCTAAAGACTGGGACCAGGCCTGAAATGGGCAGTAAAAGATAAAGGACGCAAAATGCGCCACCTGGTTTTTGCATCACTGTGCCTTGGCGGCGCAGTTCTTCTTGCCGGATGCCAGAAGAATTCCGACGCGCAGGTTCAGCGTGCGCTCAAGGACGTGAATGTCATTGATGAATCCAATCTCAATGACATCATGCTGACCGTCGGCGACCCGAACGAGTCCGTCGCTTATTTCCAGGGCGCCGTGCAGAAGGATCCCGGCCGGATCGACCTGATGCGCGGCCTCGGCAAATCGCTGGTGCGCGCCAGCAAGCCGATTGAGGCAGCCCAGGTCTGGGAACGGATCACCACCATGGAAGGCACCAATGCCGAAGACAAGGTGATGCTGGCCGATGCCCAGATCCGCGCCAATGAATGGGCCAAAGCCAAGGCGACGCTCGCGACCATTCCGCCCACCCATGAGACCTTTGACCGCTACCGGCTGGAGGCCATGGTCGCCGACAGCGACAAGAACTGGAAAAAGGCCGACAGTTTCTATGAAATTGCGGCGGGTCTGACCACGAAACCCTCGGGGATCTACAATAACTGGGGCTTCTCGAAGCTGACCCGCAAGGATTTCCCTGGCGCCGAGCGGCTGTTCGCGCAGGCGCTGACCTATGATCCGGGCATGTTCACCGCCAAGAACAACCTCGTCATGTCGCGCGCCGCTCAACGCAAATATGACCTGCCGGTGATCGACATGAGCCAGTCGGAACGGGCCGAGCTCTTGTACACCATGGCGCTGGCCGCGATCAAACAGGGCGATGTCTCGGTCGGCAAGGGCCTGTTGCAGCAGGCGGTCGACACCCATCCGCAGTATTTCGAAGCCGCAGCCCGCAGCCTGGCCGCACTCGACAACAATGTGTCCAACTGAGCCATGCCGATACCAACCCTTACACAAGCTCTGTGGTTCCTGCCCTTCTGCGTGCCGATCGCACTCTGGGTTTCGTATACCGATCTGAAATATATGAAGATCCGCAACAATGCCTGTCTGGCGATGATCGCGGTCTATGCGGTGATCGGCTGGCCTGCGATGGGGATGCATGCCTGGCTCTGGGGCTGGGCCATCATGGCGGTGGTGATCATCCTGGGCTTTTTCGGCAATGCCATCGGGTTGTTCGGCGCCGGTGACGCCAAATTCGGCGCCGCCATGGCCGGGGTCTTTTCGGGGGGCGATCCCTTCTTCATCGCCCTGCTCTATGCCGGCTGCTCGATCGTCGCGCTGGTGGGCCAGCGCGTGGTGCGCAAGCTGCCGGCGGTGCGCCGCATCGCCCCCGACTGGGTCAGCTGGAGCTCGAAGAAATTCCCCATGGGCCTTGCTCTGGCGATGATGCTGCTTTTGTACCTTCTCGCCGCCTTCCTGCCCAAAGGCTGACATTATTCCCTGCAAACTGCTGCTGGAACGGGCCGCTCTCTCCGGGGCGGCCCTTTGCTTTCCGGCGTGGCAAAAGGCGCGGACCGGGTATGGGCCCCTCAAAGGGGCTGAGTGCAGAAACAGGGGCGCGGATAATGAATGTGCAGCTGACAAATCCTGAAGGGGCCGCCGCCGGCGTAGCACCGCCGCCCTCGCCGCGGTCGCTGGCCGATACCGGCATCGGCATCGTCATGCTGCGCGATATCCTGCTGAAAACGATGTTCCGCACCAATCTCGACACCTGTTCCAAAATCGGCCAGGCGATCTCGCTGCCGGTGCCGCTGACGCAGGAACTGATCGACCTTGCCCGCAGCCAGCGCCTGCTGGAGGCGACCGGCACCATGCATGCCAATTCCGGCAATGAGATGGGCTATCAGCTTACCGATGCCGGCAAGGCCCGCGCGCTGGATGCGCTGGCGCAATCGGAATATTATGGCGCGGTGCCGGTGCCGCTGGATCAATATGGCGAGCAGATCAAGCGCCAGTCGATCCGCAACATCTCGCTGAACCGCGAGCAGCTGATGGGCGGCATGGGCGGGCTGATCCTGCCCCCCGACCTGATCGGCAATCTCGGCCCCGCCGTGACCTCGGGCCGCTCGATCCTGATGTATGGCCCGCCGGGCAACGGCAAATCCTCGATCTCGCACGGGATCCGCAAGGCCATCGGCGACAAGGTCTATGTGCCGCGCGCGATCGAATATTCCGGCCAGGTGATCTCGGTCTATGACCCGATCGTGCATGCCGCCGCCGAGGCCGCTGTCGATGACCCGAACTCCTTGCGCCGCACCTCGAACCGGTTCGACAACCGCTATGTCTATTGCGAGCGGCCCTCGGTGATCACGGGGGGTGAATTGTCGCTCGACATGCTCGATCTCGCCTATAATCCGGTGTCGCGCACCTATCAGGCGCCGTTGCAGCTGAAAGCGACCGGCGGCATCTTCATCATCGACGACCTTGGCCGCCAGGCGGAACCCCCGCAAAAGATCGTCAACCGCTGGATCGTGCCGCTGGAAGAAAGCCGCGACATCCTTGCGCTGCAATCGGGCGAGAAATTCACCGTGCCCTTTGACACGCTGGTGATCTTCTCGACCAACTTCCACCCGAACCAGATCTTCGACGGCGCGGCTTTGCGCCGGATCTTCTTCAAGATCATCATCGACGGCCCAAGCCAGGAGATGTTCCTGAAGATCTTCGCGATGGTGGCGCGCAAGAAGAAGATGCCGCTGGATGAAAAGGCGCTGATGTATCTGCTGAAGGTCAAATATCCGACCATCGACATGAATTTCGCGAATTACCAGCCGACCTTCCTGATCGACCAGATGATCGCCATGTGCCAGTTCGAAGGCATTCCGAACCAGATGACGCCCGAGCTGATCGACCGCGCCTGGGGCAATATGTTCGTGGCTCAGGCCGAATTCGCGCATTGATCCGACAGAGAGTGATCATGTTTTGCGCTGCCCGAAGCAAATTCGGGCAGCGCAAAACCGTTTGACGAAGCCGTTTCTTCCGCGCCTGATCCTGTCCGCCCCGCTTCCGGCGGGGCGGGGATTTGAGTATTTGGATCAAGGGGAAAGGGGCAGTTTTATTTTGCCTCGCCTCTTTGGCGGGGCGGGGCCGGAGCCTGCATCTCCGGTTGCGGCCAGAAGGGGGTACTGCCGCGACCGAGCCGAAAAGGCGGGCGGCCCGGGTGCGGCCACCGCCCCGCGAAGAATGCCAGCAGTTCCGGCGCCGCAGAGGCGGAAAAAGACCATTCACCCCACCTCTCCCCACCCTGCCGGGCGCCTTGCCCTTGCGCAGCGACGATCTTGTGAATAGATAGCCGCATCCGCTGATGGAGCCCTTGCCCGATGGAAACCTTTGTTCTCACAATCCACCTGATCCTTGCCTTGCTGTTGATCGGGGTGGTGCTGGTCCAGAAAAGCGAAGGCTCCGCGCTGCTCTCTGGCGGCGGCAATATGCAGGCCAGGGCCAAGCCAAATGGCTTTACCCGACTGACCTGGATCCTTGCCGGTGCTTTCATCGTGACCTCGCTGGCGCTGACCGTGCTGGCCACGCGCGGCTCGGGAAACAGCTCGGTGGTTGATGGCGTTCTGCCCCCGGCCACACAAGGCGAGAGCGGAAACCCGGGTATTTCGGGTATGATGCCGCCACCTGCTGCCGGCAGCGCCGACCCTGCCGCGCCGCCCGCCGCCACCGATCCGGCCGCACCGCCGGCCGAAACGGCGCCCGCTGAAACCGCTCCGGCTCAGCCCGCCGCCACCGATCCCGCCGCACCGCCGGCCGAACCGCCTCCGGCGGAAACGGAACCGGCACAACCGGCCAACTGATCCACCATCCCTTGACGGGTCACACCTGCCGCAAACAGGATCTTGCGGCAGGTGGTTGCGTTTTGGGGCGTATCAGGCTATTTGCCGAGTCCCGTGGTGATGCGATTCCACCGATCCGAATCGCCTGTTTCCAGAACTGCGGGAGTCCCCAATGGCGCGATACATTTTCATCACCGGCGGCGTGGTTTCGTCGCTCGGGAAAGGTCTCGCATCTGCGGCTCTGGGGGCCTTGTTGCAGGCGCGCGGCTATACGGTGCGGCTGCGCAAGCTCGACCCCTATCTGAATGTCGATCCCGGCACGATGTCGCCTTTCGAGCATGGCGAGGTCTTCGTCACCGATGACGGCGCCGAAACCGATCTCGACCTTGGCCATTATGAGCGTTTTACCGGCGTCTCGGCCCGGATGACGGATTCGATCTCCTCGGGTCGTATCTATTCCAATGTGCTGGAAAAAGAGCGTCGCGGCGATTACCTCGGCAAGACGATCCAGGTGATCCCGCATGTCACCAATGAGATCAAAGACTTCCTCCGCATCGGCGAGGATGAGGTCGATTTCATGCTCTGCGAGATCGGCGGCACCGTCGGCGATATCGAGGGGCTGCCCTTCTTCGAGGCCATCCGCCAGTTCATCCATGAACGCCCGCGTGGCGAATGCATCCTGATGCATCTGACGCTCTTGCCCTACCTGGCTGCGAGCGGCGAGCTTAAGACCAAACCCACCCAGCACAGCGTCAAGGAATTGCAGTCGATCGGCCTCGCGCCTGACGTGCTGGTCTGTCGCTCGGAACACCCGATCCCGGACCGGGAGCGTGAGAAGATCGCGCTTTTCTGTAATGTCCGCCAGGATGCGGTGATTCCCGCCTATGATCTGAAATCCATCTATGAGGCGCCGCTGGCCTATCACCGCGCCGGTCTTGACCAGGCCGTGCTGGACGCTTTCGGCATCGCCCCGGCGCCCCGCCCCAATCTCGACCGCTGGGAAGACGTGATGGACCGTCTGGACAATGCCGAGGGCGAGGTCCGCGTTGCGGTGGTCGGCAAATATACCCAGCTCGAAGACGCCTATAAGTCGATTGCCGAGGCGCTGACCCATGGCGGCATGGCGAACCGGGTGCGGGTACGCGCCGAATGGATCGACTCGACGCTCTTCGAAAAACAAGACCCCGCCGCCTGGCTGGAAAACTATGATGCGATCCTCGTCCCCGGCGGCTTTGGCGAGCGCGGCACCGAAGGCAAAATCAAGGCCGCCCAGTTCGCCCGCGAAAAAGGCGTGCCCTATCTCGGCATCTGCCTCGGCATGCAGATGGCGGTGATCGAATCCGCCCGCCACCTCGCCGGGATCGAGGGCGCCGGCTCGGAAGAATTCGATCACGAGAAAGGCGAGAAACGCTTCGTTCCGGTGGTCTATCACCTCAAGGAATGGGTGCAGGGCAATCACAAGGTGCGCCGCAAAGCCACCGATGCCAAGGGTGGCACCATGCGCCTCGGCGCCTATACCGCGCAGCTGGCGGCAGGCTCGCGCGTCGCCGAAGTCTATGGCGGCACTGTGATCGAGGAACGCCATCGCCACCGCTATGAGGTCGATATCCAGTATCGCGACCAGCTGGAAAAATGCGGCCTGACCTTCTCTGGCATGTCCCCGGACGGCAAACTCCCCGAGATTGTCGAGGTCCAAGGCCATCCCTGGTTCATCGGCGTCCAGTTCCACCCGGAGCTGAAATCGAAACCCTTCTCGCCTCACCCGCTTTTCGCAGATTTCGTTCGCGCCGCCAAAGACAGCGGCCGCCTCGTCTGAACCGCTCGTCTGAGCGGAACGCCGCCCCTTTCATCTGTCCGGAAATATCCCGGGGGGGGCTGCGCCAAAGGCGCAGGCGGGGGCAGCGCCCCCTCCCCGGCCAGCCAAAAGCAAAAGGGCGACCCTGCCGGGCCGCCCTTTTTCATTTGCCACTCTGAGAGAAAATCAGCGCTCAGCGCTCAGCGGCACCACCGCCAGATCACCAGCCGGTTCCGAAACCCAGGCCGAAACCGGCACCGCCAGCAAGAGCCCCACCGCCACCGGCAGGAACCAGATGCTCAGCATGCCAAGCGCGATCATCGCGCTCAGCATCACGCCAAGCCCCGTCTCCGCCGCGTGGAACTTCAACAAGGCCTTCAGGGGTATCCGCCCCGTCATATGCTGCGGCCAGCCGGTATCGGCGCCGGTCAGGGCGCGGAAAATGATCTTCGCATGGTGCAGCATCATCACCGGCGCGGACAGCACCGCCACCGCGGTCTCGACAAGCAAAAGCTTCAGGAACCCCAGCCGCTTGCCCTTCGCCACGCCCACCCGGCGCAGGTAATCGACCACGCCAAACACCCGGGGCGCGAACAAGAGGAAAATCACCGTTGCCGCCAGCCAGATCTCGATCCGGTCGGTGGCCTGACCGCTCCGGCCCTGATCCGCCATCGCCCAGAGAACCAGCATCATCACCAGAAGCACCGAGCCGATATAGGCCATGGCGCCCGAGAGGAAATGCAGCCGCGACACCCAATGCAGCCCCGGCACTTTCAACAGCCGCATATGCTGCAGATTGCCCTGGCACCAGCGCGCATCGCGCTTGATATGCGCCAGCAGGTTCGACGGCGCCTCTTCATGGCTGTCTGCCGCCTCGGGGATGATCCGCACACCCCAGCCGGCCCGGCGCAGCAGCGCCGCCTCGACAAAATCATGGCTCTGGATCACACCGCCCATCGGGCGGGGCCCCGGCAGATGCGGCAACCCGCAATTCGTCGCGAAAGCCTTCATCCGCACCAGCGCATTATGGCCAAGGAAATTCCCGTCCGAGCCGGTCCAGATCGCGAAACCACGCCCATGCGGGCCACCGTAAACGCGGCTGGCAAAGCTTTGCAGCCGCTGCCAGCGGCTCTCGCCGGCGCCGGTGATCGGCAGGGTCTGGGCCAGCGCACAGCCGGGATCGGCGACCAGCGTATCCGCCAGCGTCAGCACCGTCTCGCGCCCCATCACAGAATCCGCGTCAAGGATCAGCGCCGCATCATAGGCCGCACCCTGACGGGTGATCCAGTCGCGGACATTCCCTTGTTTGTAATCGGTATTCTTCAGCCGGTGGCGATAGGTGATCGCCAGATCCGGGCGGCTCGCGGTCAGTTTCGCAACCAAAGCCGCCTCATCCAGCGCCGCGCGGCCATTCCTTGTATCCGAGAGCACATGCAGCGAGAACCGATGCGCATGGCCCGGCGCCCGCAGACTGTCCAACAGCGCGACCGAGGGCGCCAGCGTCGCCTCCGGATCCTCGCCATACATCGGCAAAAGGATCGCGATCCGAAGACCCGGCGCAGCCGCATTGGCCTTGGCCGGCGCACGCCAGAACAGGCCGAAGAAGGACGAGACAACCGACATCGCCATCCAGAACACCGCAAAGCCCGACAGCACCGCCAGCATCAGATCAGCGGGTGTAAAGGCACCATCCGCCGCCAGAACCCTGCCGGTCGTATAGCCGAAACCGGCGGCAAAAGGCGGCGGCACAATCAGAACGGCGGCGCGGGCCAGCCGGGAATGGCTGCGGATCGGCCCGCCTTCCCGCGCGGCCGGGTCATGCCATGCCCGGTCGAGCGCCTGATCGGGCATCGACAAGGGCGCCGGCAGCGTAACCGGACGGAAGCCATATTGCGGACGAAAGGCACGGGACATGTTCAGGCCACCCAACGATAAAGCCAGACTTCGCCAACCATGGTCACGCCACCGCGCCACAGCTCTACACGGAGTTCCACCGCATTCTCCTCGGGAAGGATCAGTGTCACATCGACCCGCATCCCGCCGGTCGCGACATTTTTCTGGATCAGCGTACCGGTCACCTCACCCGCCGAGGTGGTCACGCGCGCCTCCAGCGCTCCCGGATCAGACCCAAGCGCCGGATGCGCCTCGTAGTCGATCGCGAACATGCGGCCGTCTTCGAACACCCGGTCGCCCTGGCGCGACGCAATCACCCGGGCCTTTTCGCCGTCAACCGGCGGCGCGCCATCGGCCCAGTGCAGGCGGTAAGCGAAACGGGTCTCGGCTCCGGCCTCCATCGGGGCCTCGGGGCGCCAGAAGGCGACGATATTGTCGTAGATTTCCTTATCCGCCGGTATCTCGACCAGCACGACCGAGCCCTTGCCCCAATCGCCTTTGGGTTCGACCCACAATGACGGCCGGCGCTCATAATGCGCGGCGAAGTCGTTATAGCTGCCCGGGTCGCGGGCGCGCTGCATCAGGCCGAAACCGCGCGGGTTCTCATCGCCGAACCAGGACGTCTCGACCGATTTCGGATTGTTCAGCGGGCGCCACAAGAGATCGCCGCCACCGGTCGCCACCAACAGCCCGTCGCTGTCATGCACGCCTTCGCGGAAATCGTCAAAAGCCAGCCGGTTCATATCGTTGAACAGGAACATCGAGGTGCCGCAGGCCAGCCCCGGCGCGGTCAGCGTCACGCGGGGGAAGATCACCGCATCGACATCCATCGTGGTGACAGCGCCCTTGCGGATCGCGAAACGATAGGCGCCGGTAACCGACGGGCTGTCCATCAGCGCCCAGACCACCGCCTCTTCGTCATGCAGCTTGCCCTCTTCGATCCAGAAACGCCGGAAGAGCGGGAATTCCTCGGGCTGATCCGGCGAGGCGGTGTTCAGCGCGAAGCCGCGTGCCGAAAGCCCGTATTGCTGGCCCTTTGCCACCGCGCGGAAATAGGTCGCGCCCTGGAAGACGGCATATTCCTGGAAGCTGCCTTTGGTCTCGATCTCGCCCGTGAGGCGGAAGCCGGAGAAACCGGTGCCGGTTTCCGGGAGTTCGGGAAAACGGTCGGTGCGCACGAACAGGTCATAGTCGAACAGGATCTCGCGCGCCTCGCCCTGCGAGACGGCGTAAATCCCGACCGGATAATGCTGGTAAAGACCCGCCACGAACATCTCGGCCCGGACCGGGCTTTCCGATGCACCAAACACCGCATGTTTGCCATCGAACCAGATCTCGCGGATCTGGTCATAGGTCAGGCCCTTCCATTCCGGCGAAATCTCGGCCGGTGCCTCATAGGGCTGTTCGGCCATGGCGCGGGCCAGGGCCTCGACCATGCCATCGGCAAAGGGTTCGGCCGCACCGAGCTTGACGCCTTCGGGCGTGACGGCTCCGCCTTCTGACAGCTCTTCGGCACGAGCAGAGCGCGGCAGCACCCCCGCCGCCGCGATGGCCAGCGCCAGGCCAAGCGCGCCGCGCCGGTTCAGCGCGCCCGTGGAGAAAAGATCGGATAGGGTCGTGGTCATGCCTTGGCTCCCTGAGCCGGCAATACGCTGCCGGTCTCATGCAATTGCGGCGCCTGGACCGGCACCGGATCGGGTGCGGCAGTGGCGCTCATATGGCGTTTCCAGCCCTGCCCTTTGAACCAGGCGGCGATGCGCGCCGTCAGCCAGATCAGCAGGATGCCGGTAAGATTGATGGCCGGCGTCACGATCACGCCCGGGCCGAAGAGATAAAGGAAGGCGCCCAGCACCCGCGCCAGCACCATCGACACCGCAAAGACCGCCAGCGATTGCCGCCCGATATCGGTGACCATGCCAACAAGGCGCGGCCAGTCGGCGGCCAGGCCGCGCAGCCGCGCGCCCTTTTCGCCCGCCAGCGCCCAGGCCAGATAGGCGAGGCTGAGGAAATGCAGATAGCGCAACAGGCCAAAGCCGGTCTTGTCGTAAAGCAGGCGCCATTCATTGCGCCAGTCCTGCAGGATCGTCGATTTGCCGATCACCACATGCCAGGCGAAAGGCACGGTCAGGATCACCACCGCCAGCGCCAGCACCACCAGCTCACGCCGCAAGGGCGGCGCCGGAAGCCAGCCGGACATCAGCGCGAAACCGGTGAAGAAGACCAGCTGCCAGGCGAAGGGGTTGAAGAACCAGGGCCGGGTCGAATTGTTGACAAACCACCATTCGGCCGGCAGCCAGAGGCTCCCGGTGGTGCCGCAAAGCCAAAGGACGACCGAGGCCGCCAGCGCCAGCCGCGGGTCGATCTTTGCCAGCGCCACCATCACCGGAATCAGCGCCAGCAGCACCATATACATCGGCAGAATGTCGAAATAATTCGGCACATAGGTCAGCGTCATCAGCCCGAAGAAATTCGACGCGGTGTTTTTCAGGAAGGGGTAGAGGTTCAGCGCGCCGACCTCATCGCGGGGGATGATCCCCGACATATTCAGCGACAGCATCGCGAAAACCGCGATCAGGAAGACGCCGATATGCACCCAATAGACCTGCCAGATGCGGTAGAAGATGCGCCCCGTCCCTACCAGCCAGCCGGCGCGGTGAAAGATCACCCCGTAAGCCAGCGCAGAGGCCATGCCCGAGGAGAAGACGAAAATCTCGGTCGAATCCGAGAATCCGAACCGGCCCGGCATCCAGAGGGTCCAGGGGTTGTCGGTGATATGCGCGATGAGGATGACGATCATCGCGAGGCCGCGAAAGAAATCCAGCCTGATGTCGCGTTCCCGCCGCTCACCGCCTGTGAGGTTTCCCGTGGGAATGGCGGTCACTGGTCTTTCGCTCACGTCGCGCCTCTGCACCTTGTGCTGGCTGGCAGCCCGTGACTGTCAGGACATCCTGACCGCCGGTTTCCGCCTTGCTGGGCGACCCTTTTGCCCCGGGTGCGAATCGCAGTATTTCGCACCCGCAGCATCGGGATCATCGGGCGATTCGATACTGCTGCGGCACATTTCCTTCAACTGATAAGTGTTTGAAAACACCGGATCGTGCGGGAAACTACGACCAACGGGCAGGTCTTTGTGCAGCTTTCCGCCGATCATGCGGATTCTGCCTCTGCAAAAAAGATGTGATGGAACCGTTTCCGGTTTCAGGTTCCGCAAAAAGTCACATAGCGGCCGAAACTCTGCGGCGCGGGCAGCGCGTAATACTCCGCCCCGGCAAATGGGTTCTGCACCGCAGCCAGCAGCGCGCGGAACGGGGCCAGATCACCCTCTGTCGCGGCTGAAAGCGCCTCTTCCACCCGGTGGTTGCGGGGGATCACCGCCGGATTGGCGGCGCGGATGCGCGCGGGCGCCTCCGCAGCCAGCCGCGCCTGCCAGCGCGGCAGCCAGGCCTCCATCTTCGTGAAATCCTCAAACAGCGCTTTCAGCGGCACCGGGTTACCCCCGGCCCAGTCGGCCAGCCGGCGGAAGGTCAGCGTCCAGTCGGCGCCGGTCATGGCGGTCAGCAGATCGTCGATCAGCGCGCCATCGCCCGCCTCTTCGCCCGACAGCGCCAGCTTGCGCCGCATCACCCGCAGCCATTCGCGCCGGTAAAGGCCCGCAATGCCCTCCAGCCGCTCGTTCAGGATCTGCACGCCGCTCTCCTCATCGCTGGCGATCAGGGGCAGCAATGTCTCTGCCAGCCGCGCGAGGTTCCAGGCGAGGATCAGCGGCTGATTGGCATAAGCATAGCGCCCCTGGCGGTCGATCGAGGAAAACACCGTGCCGGGAGAATAGGCCTCCATGAAAGCACAGGGGCCATAGTCGATGGTCTCGCCGGAAATCGCCATATTGTCGGTATTCATCACACCATGGATGAAACCAAGCCCCATCCATTCGGCGATCAGCGCCGCCTGGCGGGTGGCAACATGATCGAAGAACGCGAGGTAACGCTCTGGCGTATCAGGGATTTCCGGATAATGCCGCGCAATGGCATAATCGGCCAGCGCCTTCACCTTCCCACCATCGCCACGCGCGGCGAAGAACTGAAAGGTGCCGACGCGGATATGGCTCGCCGCCACCCTTGCCAGCACCGCGCCCGGCAAAAGCGCACCATCGCGCGGGATCCGCTCGCCGGTGGTGACCACGGCCAGCGCGCGGGTGGTGGGGACGCCAAGCGCCGCCATCGCCTCGGAAATCAGATATTCGCGCAGCATCGGCCCAAGCGCCGCCTTGCCATCCGCCCCGCGCGAAAATGGCGTCCGGCCAGAGCCTTTCAGCTGCAGATCCCAAAGCCTGCCATCCGCCCCCCGGAACTCGCCCAGGAGATGCGCCCGCCCGTCCCCCAGCGAGGGGGAAAATCCACCGAACTGATGCCCGGCATAGGCCAGCGCCACCGGATCGGCGCCTTCGGGCCGGAGCGCGCCGGAAAACCAGGCCGCGCCCTCAGCGCCAAGCTCTGCCACATCCAGCCCAAGCGAAAGGGCCAGCGGCTCATTCAGCGCGATCAGCGCCGGCGCCGGCGCGACATCGGGATCGTGACGCAGGAAGGTTCCGGGAAGCCCGGTGATATAGCTGTGCTCGAACCGCATGACCAGGATGCTCCCCGCTTGCCCTTGCCGCAAGATAAGCGCGGCACGGCGCGAATGCAAAAGGCCCCCTCGGGAGGGGGCCTTCCAGATCCTCTCAGGCGCGGCTCAGCCGCCCATCTGCCCGGCAGCCGTCGCCAGCGCATCGGCCATCTGCTTGCAGACATCGGCCACGTTGCCGCCCTGGGATTCGAGCTGGGTCAGATCCTGCTCGACCCCACCAACCGAAAGCATGCCGGCCTTGCCCTTGGCATAGGCCTCGTCGCCCTTGGTGGTATCGGTCGCAGCGGGCAGCATCGCCATCATCTTGGTCTGGGTCTCGACAGCGGTGCCGTCGATATGGCCCTCGGCCTGGCAATATTCCAGCAGACCCAACTGGTTGCGCGCCGCAGCCACGGCATCATCCATCCCCTGCGCCATCACCGGCGCGGCAAGAAAGGAAACCGCCAGGGCGGCCGAAGTAAGAACCAGAGACTTACGCATATCAAACTCCACAATTCTGGACAGGACGTTGGCACCGGATCGCGGCGCCACACCCGGGCAAACTCACATCCTCTTTCGCCCCCTGCAAGACAGGAACCCATTGCACCGAAGCCTGAGGCAGCGGGATTTCGCTACTTGACCGCCATTTGCCGCGACATTCCGCCGACCGGCTCAGGCGTGAAAATCGCTCTTGCCAAGGAAATCGACAAAGGCGCGCAGCGCCGCGCTCATATTGCGCGACGTGGGCCAGATCACACTGACCGGCAGTTCCGGCAACCCGTAGCGGGTCAGGATCGGCACCAGACGCCCCTCGGCCAGATCGGTTGCCACCTGAAAGCCGACGGTCAGCGCAATCCCCTGCCCGTCCAGCGCGGCAGTGCGGATCATATCGCCGTTATTGGTGGAAAAAGCGGGCGTCACCTTCTGATGGATCACCTCTTCGCCGCGGCGGAACGGCCAGGTGCCGGCGCTTTTGGAATTGGTGTAATAAAGGATGCGATGCCCGGCCAGATCGGCCGGCTCTTCGGGCGAGCCATGTTCGGCCAGATAGGCGGGCGAGGCGACCAGCACCGTATCGACCTGGCACAGGTGCCTGGCGCGCATCGCGCTGTCTTCCAGCATCCCCACCCGGATCGTCGCGTCAAACCCCGCCGCGACCGGATCGACACAGCCATCGTCAAGCGACAGGTCCAGCCGCACATCGGGAAAGGCTTCCATAAAGCGCATCACATGCGGGTTCAGCACCTGCAGCGTGAAGGAGACCGGCGCACCGATCCGCAGCTTACCCGCCACCCGTCCAACCCCCTGGCGGACAGAATCCTCGGCCTCATCCAGATGTTGCAGAATTGCGCGCACCTGTTCGAAATAGGAACGCCCCAGCTCGGTCGGGCTGAGTGAACGCGTCGAGCGCGTCAGCAGCTGTGCGCCCAGCCGCGCCTCAAGATCCGAGACATATTTGCTGACAAGGCTGCGCGAGACCCCCATCCGCCGGGCAGCCCCTGCAAAGCTGCCCTCCTCGATAATATGAACATAAGTGCGCAGAACCGCCGTATCCATTACACATTCCCGGTTTCCGGTGAGTTTTATGGATCGGATTTAAGCAGTCCCCCCCCTGCCGACAACCAGAGGCAGCGCGTTGCCTCTGTGCGGCAAAGCGCGAATGTCACACCAATGTTACTCTCTGCCCTCCCCTCGCGAGGGCGGAGTCCCGTCTGCCAGGCACCGGGCCGGCACCGGGCTGACACGCCCGATATGAAAAAGGGGCGGCCGCGATTGCAGCCTCCCCTTTTCCCATCAGACCGCATCCGCGATCAGATCCCGGGCCTCAGCCACGGCCTTTGCTGGTATCGCGCGGGCCGGCCGGGATTTTGGTCACTTCGACCGGGGTGGTGCGCTCAAGACCCAGCTGATGACGCTCTTTGCTGGATTTGACCTGGGCAGCCGGCACTTCGATGATTTCCGGAGCGGCGCGGGTGATTTCCGGAGCCGGCAGCGCGGCCAGCGAGAACTGGGTCGAAGCAGCGATCACGGCGGCGGCGGTGGCGATGGTTGCGAAGCGTTTCATTTTATTATCCTTTCGGGTGTCTGTGACGCTGTTCTGCGTCGGATGAGAGGGATATAGACCCGTGCATCCACAAACATCAGATCCGATTTATCGACATCTGTGTTCATCTATGCTGATCAATCCCGGCACCCCCCGCCCCGCATCACCCGCACAGACCCAGACACTGCCCCGGAAGCCGAAATCGTCATCAGGGTGTTACACAAATGCAGGATTGCCGTTACCAGACCAGCATATCCCGGCTGGCGAAGGCCGACTCGCCGGTCTGCACATCAGGAGTGATCCATGAAAACCGTGAAACTCGCCGTCTCTGTCCTTGCGATGGCTGCAACTGCCTCGGCAGCCAATGCCCGCGACCAGATCCAGCTGTCGGGCTCTTCGACCGTTCTGCCCTACGCCACCATCGTCGCCGAGGCTTTCGGTGAGAATTTCGACCACCCGACCCCGGTTGTCGAAGGCGGCGGTTCGGGCGGCGGCCGTAAGAAACTGTGTGAAGGCGTCGGCGAAAACACCATCGACATCGCGAATTCCTCCTCGCGCATCTCGCAATCGGATATCGACCTCTGCGCCGCCAATGGCGTGGCCGAGATCCTCGAAGTCCGCATCGGCTATGACGGCATCGTCTTCGCCTCGGCCGTTGATGGTCCGGAATTCGCCTTCACCCCCGCCGACTGGTACAACGCTCTGGCCGCCGAAGTCGTGAAAGACGGCGCGCTGACCGCGAATACCAACAAGACCTGGGCCGATGTGAAAGCCGATTTCCCGGCGCAAAACATTCTCGCGATGATCCCGGGCACCAAACACGGCACCCGCGAAGTGTTCGACCAGAAAGTGCTGGAAGTCGGCTGCAAGGCCACCGGCGCCTATGACATCTGGTTCGCTGCCGCTGAAGGCGATGACGCAGCCAAGAAGAAGGCCGCAACCGCAGGCTGCCACAAGCTGCGCACCGACGGCGTGTCAGTCGATATCGACGGCGACTATACCGAGACCCTGGCCCGCCTCGACGCCGACAAGAACGCCATCGGCGTCTTCGGCCTGAGCTTCTACCAGAACAACACCGACAAGCTGCGCGTCGCCACCATCGACGGCGTGGTTCCTTCGGTGGAATCCATCGCGGCCGGCGAATACCCGATCTCGCGCCCGCTTTATCCC
>NZ_QNHG01000001.1:429989-430660 GCF_003290025.1 Pseudogemmobacter bohemicus | reverse complement strand
CTATGACCGGGTGCTGCTGTCGCGATCCGAGCCGACGCTGATCGCGCTGACGGTGCTGATGGTGTTCCTGTTCGCGGTGATGGGGCTTTTGGATCATGCGCGCTCGCGGATCCTGGCGCGGATCGGCGCGCGGTTCCAGGAGGCGCTGGACAAGCGGGTTCTTGCGGCCTCGTTCCGCAGGCTTTCCGTGGCGCCAGCCGACACCGAGGCGCGCGCCGCCCAGTCGGATCTGGAGGCGATTGCACGGTTCTGGGCCTCGCCCTTGTTGCAGGGGCTGCTGGATCTGCCCTGGACGCCGATCTTCATCGCCGCTTTGTTTGTCTTCCATCCGGTGCTGGGCTGGTTCGCGGTTGGCGCGGCGATTCTGCTCCTGTTGCTGGCATGGGCCAATCAGCGGGCCACCGATACGATCACCCAACAGGCGACGATGGCCAGTTTCGCAGCCGATCGCCAGGCCGAGAATCTGAAATCGGAATCCGAGCTGGTGCGCTCGCTTGGGATGAGCGGCAACGCCTTTACCCGCTGGTATCATCTGCGCAGCCGGGCGCTGATCCGGGGGATGGAGCTGGCGGATCGTTCGGGCGGCTATTCGGTGCTGACCAAGACGCTGCGGTTGTTCCTGCAATCGGCAATTCTGGGCCTGGGTGCCTGGCTGGTGCTGGAGAATGCGC
>NZ_QNHG01000001.1:305644-429427 GCF_003290025.1 Pseudogemmobacter bohemicus | reverse complement strand
ATCAGGCGCACCCCGTCCAGCCAGGCGGCGGCCAACATGCGGCGCGGGCGTTTGGGATCGTCCGAGGGCATCAGCGTGCCGGCGTCGCGCAACTCGATATACTCCACCCGCTCGAACCCAGCCTTGCGCATCGTTTCGGCCGCCTCGCGGATCGCCATACGGTCGCTTTGCCCGTCGCGGATATCATCGGCGGCGCGGCTGATCGCAGCGTAAAGCACCGGCGCGATGGCCCGGCCCGGCTGGGTCAGCTGGCGGTTGCGCGAGGACATGGCGAGGCCATCGGTCTCGCGTACTGTCTCGCAACCGACAATATGCACCGGCAGGTTCAGGTCGGTGACAAGCCGGGTCACCACCTGCAGCTGCTGCCAGTCTTTCTGGCCGAAATAGCCGCGCTGCGCCTCGGTCATGCCGAAGAGTTTGGTCACCACCGTCGCCACACCGTCGAAATGGCCGGGGCGCATGCGGCCCTCCAGCGGCTCGGACACGCCCCCGACCGAGACCGTGGTGATGAAACCCTCGGGATAGACCTCATCGACATCGGGGGCGAAAACGACATCCACCGGCACCGATTTCAACAGCTCCGCATCCGCCTCAAGCGTGCGCGGGTAGCGGCTCAGATCATCCGGGTTGTTGAACTGGCGCGGGTTCACGAAGATCGTGGTGATCACCCGTTCGCATTCCACTCTTGCGCGCCGCGCGAGCGAGAGATGCCCCTCATGCAGCGCGCCCATGGTGGGCACCACGCCGGTCATATCGCCGGCCGCGCGCCAGGCCCGGACCCTCTGGCGGAGCCCGGCAACAGTGTGGATGATTTCGGTCATTTCAGGGTCTTTGCAGCCGGCAGAGTATCGGGGAAGGAATGTTCGGGGCCCGGGAAGCTGCGCGCGCGCACCTCGGCGGCATAGGCCGCGATGGCCTGATCGGCTGCCTCGCCCAGATTGCCGTAGCGCTTGACGAATTTCGGGCGGAATTCGGTGAAAAGCCCCAGCATGTCATCGACCACCAGCACCTGGCCGTCGCAATGCACCCCGGCACCGATGCCGATGGTGGGGATCGCCAGCCGCTGGCTGATCCGCGCGGCCAGGCCCTCGGGCACCTTTTCCAGCACCACCGAATAGGCGCCCGCCGCCTCGACTGCCAGCGCATCGGCCATGACCTTTTCGGCCTCGCCCTCGCGCCCCACGACCTTATAACCGCCAAACGTGTTCACCGATTGCGGCGTCAGACCCAGATGCGCCATCACCGGCACGCCGCGCGCGGTGAGAAACGCGATGGTCTCGGCCATATGCACGCCGCCCTCCAGCTTGACCGAAGTGGCGCCGGTCTCGGCCATCAGCCGGCTCGCGTTGCGGAAGGCCTGGGCCGGGCTTTCCTCATAGGAGCCGAACGGCATGTCGATCACCACCATGGCTTTCGACGCCCCCCGCACCACGGCACGGCCATGCAGGATCATCATCTCCATCGTGACGCCGATGGTCGAGGGCAGGCCATGGATCACCATGCCAAGGCTGTCCCCAACGAGGATCACGTCGCAATGCGGATCGACCAGCCGCGCGATCGGCGTCGTATAGGCGGTGAGGGTGACAATCGGCGCCCTCCCCTTCATGGCCCTGATATCCGGCGGCAGAACCGCCCTGGCGAAGGAAGTGGCGCTCATGGGCGATGCTGATCCCTGGCTGCGTTAACAGATTGCGCGGCATAAGGGCATAGCGCTGCAACTTGTGCAAGAATTAAGCGCCGCAGCGCAGCGGATGGAATTTGCACGCAGCCTCTGCCCCCTTGACGCGGTGCCGGACCGCGTCACCAATGGCGGAATCGGGGGCGCGGGGCCGCGCCCTCCCACCCTTTCAGCCCCGGAGGCCTTTGATGACCCATCCCCTGATCCTGCGCGTCACCCGCGACGGCGTAACGCCCGAGACCGAGCGCCCCGATGCGGAAAAGCTGCTGGCCGGCGACCCGGTCCATACGACCTGGAGCCTTGAGGAAAAGGAGGGGCTTTATTCCGGCCTCTGGCAGGCGACGAAGGGCAAATGGAAGATCTCTTATGACGAATGGGAATATGTCTATATCCATGAGGGCCATTCGATCCTGACCGATGCGGCGGGCAATGAGACCCATCTGAAGGCTGGCGACAGTTTCATCATCCGCCCCGGCTATGCCGGCACCTGGGAGGTGATCGAGACCACGCTGAAGGATTATGTGATCGTCGCCTGAGCCGCATCCCGGGCCACAGAGGGGGGAGGCCACCGCCTTTCCCCTTGATTTCTTTGCTGTTTCTGCCCGTTTTCATCATCTTCTTCCGCCAGAGCGGGATCGGGGCGGCCCCTGGGCCGTTCTGATCCCTGGGCTGAGAAGCCTTTGCCAAACGAAGATTTCCAGGAGCATCTGCGCCGGATCGGGGCGAAATACGGCCATCCTGTGAGGACGGCAGGGCACCTTACCCGCCGGGCGCCAGAGCCCGCAATCAGGTGAGCGGTCCCGCCATCGGTATCGGCGGCAGGGTGTGGCGGCTGGGCGCGGGAGCCTGGCCTCTGGACCGTCCAATATGCGAGCCGGATTACGACCGCGCGACAGGGTCACACCGGTACTGAGCGCGCTGATGCGCCCGGCGGAGATAGTGGTGCGCCTCCCTCGGGGCGTCCTGATCATCCGCGCGGTGATATGGGGACGGGCCTCGTCCGATGCGTCCTCCGACATCAGCGCCGCGAAGCCCCGGGCCGTGCAATGACCCGGTGATCGCTCACTGGTCTTCCGATGGAGGGTGATCGGCTGCGGCCAGATGTCCCTTGCGGGCGGCGCCCGCCGGTTCAACACTGAAAAGGCACAGCATTTTGTCGTCGGCGCCACGGCGATCTTCCGGTTTCTCGCCGCCCGTCCCGTCACTTTCGCGGCTCTGGCGCTGTTCCTGCGCGCGCGTTGGCGCGGGTGCCGCCCAATTTGCTCCGGCCAGTTTGCTGTCGGGCCTGATGATCCCCCTCGCAGCCTTCCGCATCTTTCGGATCAGCCTGCTGCCCTGGACCGGGTTCTTTGCCCTTTTGCAATAAACCATCGCTGGTCCCGGACAGAAAAAACCGCGCCTCAGGGGGCGCGGCTTTTCGGTTTCAGCGCGGTGAGGACCAGGTTCAGCCGGCGGCGGCTTCTGCGGCCTCGGGCATCGGGCAATCTTCGGGCGCGATCTTGTTGCGCTTGCATTGTTTCAGGCGCTTTGCCTCGGCTTTCTCGGCCGCCGCACGGGCATCGGCCTCGGCCTTGACGATGGCCGCCTCATCCGCCGCTTTCTTCGCGACATTCTTGTCGGTCTGCGGCACGGCGCGGCCAAAGGCATCATCCATATAGGGGCCCTCCATGGCCAGGCTCTCGGCCTCGCTGCGCACTTTCACATGGGTGCCATTGCCGGCGCGCTGATAGAGATCCATCACATCCTGGTTGTAGAGACGGATGCAACCCGCGCTGGTCGCCAGCCCGACCGAGGCATTGTCGATGGTGCCATGGATGCGGAACATGGTGTCGCGGCCACCGCGATAGAGATAGAGCGCGCGCGAACCGAGCGGGTTCTCAAGCCCGCCAGGCAGGCCGCCGGCATATTCGGCGTAGAGATCGGGACGGGTGCGGATCATATTGGCGGTCGGCGTCCAGGACGGCCATTCCGCCTTGCGCCCGATATAGCCATTACCGCGGAACGAGGTGCCCTCACGGCCGACCGCGATAGCATAGCGCACCGCGCGCCCGTCGGGCAGCACCCAATAGAGCTTGCGCGCATAGACATCGACCACGATCGAGCCGGGCGCTTCATCGCCGCTATAGGCCACCTCGGCGCGGCGGTGATCCTCCATCAGGTATTTCGGCGCGACGGCGGGAATATGGAACTCCCCGTCATCAACAGCCTCATAACCGGCAACGGCCGCAGACGGCTCTTCGGCTTTCGGTTGCGCGCCACAGGCAGCAAGGGCAGAGAGGGCGAGCATGGCAACAAGGCGCGGCAGGTTGAAAATCACAAAGATCATCCCGGTGTAGTGAAAACGACTCAGGGCGGCCCCCGCCACCCCTTCTGGTGAACTTGCGACACGCCACCCGCGTCGCGTCAAGGGAAGAGAGGCCAGAAGCGGCGATCAGAGGCCAGAAATACGGGAGTTGCGGCAGGAGAACCCGCCCCGGTTGTTGCGACAGAGGCAACAGAGCCGGGGCCGCAGGGTCCGGCCCCACCGCGAAACCAATGCCGGTGCTGGCGAATTCTCTGAAAAGCCGACAGTCTGTGCAGCAGCGCAACCCATGAAAGGACAGCCAGATGCGGCCGGGGCCTCGCAATCTGATCACCGATATCGCCGGGTTCCGGGTGGGGAATGCCTCGGATCCGGGCCTGCACTCGGGTGTTACGGTGCTGACAGCTGACCGCCCGTTCACGGCGGCGGTGCATGTGATGGGGGGCGCGCCGGGCACGCGTGAGACCGATCTGCTGGCGCCGGACCGGCTGGTCAGCGCGGTGGATGCGCTGGTTCTGTCGGGCGGCTCGGCCTTTGGGCTTGACGCCTGTTCGGGGGTGATGGCGGGGCTGCGGGCCATGGGGCGCGGCTTTGCGGTCGGGGATCAGCGGGTGCCCATCGTGCCAGGCGCCATTCTGTTCGATCTGCTGAACGGCGGGGATAAATCCTGGCCGGCGCGTGATTGCAGCCCCTATGCCGGCCTCGGCCGCCGCGCGCTGGACAAGGCAGTCGCGGATTTTCAGCTCGGCAGCAGCGGCGCCGGCACCGGAGCGATGACCGGCACGCTGAAAGGCGGACTGGGATCGGCCTCGGCGGTGCTGCCCTCGGGGATCACGGTCGGCGCGCTGGTGGCGGTGAATGCGCTTGGCCAGGTGACCGCAGGCGACGGTCCGTGGTTTCTCGCCGCTCCCTTCGAGGAGGGCACGGAATTCGGTGGCCTCGGCCCGGCGCCGGCGCTGCCGCCGCCTGCGGCCCCCCTGCCGATGAAGCGGATGGGCGAGGCCACCACCATCGCGATTGTTGCCACTGATGCAACATTGACCAAGGCCGAGGCCCATCGCGTCGCGGTCGCCGCGCATGACGGCATGGCCCGGGCGATCTGCCCCGCGCACAGCCTGATCGACGGCGATCTGGTCTTTGCCGCTGCCAGCGGTGCGCGCGCCCTCGCCGATCCGCTCACCGATCTGTTCCAGATCGGCCATGCGGCAGCGGTCTGCCTGTCACGCGCCATTGCCCGGGCGGTCTATCTCGCCAGCCCCGCGCCCGGCGATCTGCAACCCTGCTGGGCCGCGCGGTTCGGCACCTGATCAGCGCCAGCGGTCCAGCGCATCCTCGTCGCTGTCCCTGGCCGCGACCCATTCGGCGCCCCCGGCCGTGAAGGCCTTTTTCCAGAACGGCGCCCGCGATTTCAGGTAATCCATCAGGAATTCAGCCGCCTCAAACGCCGCCTGGCGGTGGAGCGAGGCGGTGGCGACCATCATAATCACCTCTCCCGGGCAGAGCCGGCCGTGGCGATGGATCACCAGAACCGCGCTCAGCGCCCAGCGGCTTGCGGCCTGATCGGCAATCGCGCGGATCGCCCGGTCGGTCATCGCCGGGTAATGCTCGATCTCCAGCGCCTGAAGCATGCCGCCCTCATCGCGCACAATGCCGGAAAAGCTGACCACGGCGCCTGCCGGTCCGGCCATGGCGGTAAAGCGGTTCAGCTCCTCCCCCTGGTCGAACGCATCCGCCACCACCCGGATATCCGGCGCGGTCACGGCTCAGCCCCCGGTCATGGGCGGAAAGAACGCGACCTCCCGCGCCCCGGCAAGCGGAGCGTCGAAATCGGCCAGTTCCTGATCCACCGCCACCCGCAGCCCGGTCAGATCGGCAAAGGCCAGCGCATAACTGTCATCTCGGGCCGAAAGCTCCTGCACCAAAGCGGCCACGGTCGGGGCCTCGGTCTCGACCTGTTCACGCGGAAGGCCGATCCTTTCGCGCAGCCAGGCGAAGTAAAGCACCTCGATCATGGATCTTCCCGCAGGAAAGGCCTTGATTTGGCGAAATATTCCCAGCCGGTGATCGCGGTCAGGATGGCGGCGATCCAGATCAGCACAAGGCCGATCGAGTTGGCGTAGGAGGCGCAGTTCTGCGTCACACAGGCGCGGATCGGGTCGGCGGTACCGGCGCGGACGGCATCGACATATTGCTCGACCGTCATGCCGCGCGCGGCGATGCCATTGACGTAATCAAGCCCGGTGCCAAGGAAAAGCGCTGCAATGGCCACCATCTGCGCGGTGGTTTTCCATTTGGCGAGCTTGGTGACCCTCAGCGTGCCGGCTTTGGCCCCGATGAATTCGCGCAGGCCCGAGACAAAGACCTCGCGGAACAGGATCACGGTTGCCGGCAGGATCAGCCAGGGGTTCATGCCATTATAGCCGGTGAGCACCATGATCGCGATCACAACCATGGCCTTGTCGGCGATGGGATCGAGCATGGCGCCGAATTTCGATTCCTGCTTCCACAGCCGGGCGAGATAGCCGTCGAAATAATCGGTGATCGCCGCGCCGACAAAGAGCGTCAGCGCCAGCCAGTCTGCCCAGGGCCGATGGAAATAGAGAAACATCACCGCAACGCCAGGCGCCGCAAGCAACCGCATGAAGGTGAGAGTGTTCGGGATGTTCCACCGCATAGCGTCATTCGTATCCGAGGCTGCGCCTTGTGGAAAGGGGGCAAGGGCTTTGCCCGGATACAGCGCCAGCCGGGTGACCTTTATACATCTGTATATATACCTGCATTCCCCAAGTGGCGTGTCGTTTGAGGTGAAGATCGCCTGTATCCGAGCGCTAGACAAGATTTTCTGCCGCAAGCGGCACCTGCGGTCGCGCAGACTGCTGGATCTGGACGGATCAGACCGCGAAGCCGCTGTTTCCTTGCCCAGGGGCGGCGTTTTTCAGCGCAGCGGACAGATCTGTCCAGCCGCTTTCGTTCAGTTTGAGCGTGGATCGCGATCATGCGCATAGCGGTGGCGCTCGCAATCGGGGATAGCGGCGAGGATGGCGCGTACCATCGTGCCGGTGACAGCGACCTCGGCCAGCTGGAAGGTGATGGTGCGGGCGTGACGGACCACACGTGCCCCGATCTTGATCAGCTTCAGTTGCAGGCTGGTCAACGACCAGTCGGCCATGGCCTCGGGCAGCTCGATGCAGCGCAAGAAGGTGGCCAGGTTGTACGCCAGGGCGTGCAGTTGCAGCCGCACCTCATTGTCGCGGAACTTCCGGCACGACAGCCGCGTCCAGCGAAAGGCGTATTTGCCCTCTTTGATGTGCTGCTCGGCGGTGCCGCGCTGGTTGTAGAACCGCACCACCCAGTCCGGCTCCATCGGCAGGTTGGTGACGATGAAGCCGACACGCGGGAACAGTTCGCCCGGATGCCATTCGATCTTGGCGATCACCCGGCGTTCCTTGTCCCAGGACGCGCTGATACTCGAATTCCTCGAAGAACCGCTTGACCTTGGTCAGTGACGGCCGCCCGACAGGGCGCGTTACGATGCGCGATCTTGTCCTTGAGGACCGCGTTTGCGGGCAGCCGGATGGCGTAGAAGAACCGCGCTTCTTCCAATCGCTCATAGATCGCCGGGATCGCGTAGGCAGCATCGGCCCGGAAGAACCTGCCACCAAGGTCGCGCTCCGCGTAGCGCGCAATGACGGGGTCGAGAACATCACGCCAGCCATCGCCTGTGGACGTTGCCATGGCGCAGGGCGCAGCGTTCCAGCATCCCGAACTGGTTGAACAGAAAGTTGGGGTGATAGCAGCACAGTCGAAATGGCCATTCCAGGCAGACCCTTCCTGGTCGCCATGGGTCGGGCTGACCGAGCTGTCCATGTCCAGAACGATGTACTTCAGCCCGTTACGGTCATGGAACCGGTCGATCCATTGCCCGTTCAGGTCGGCCAGCGCGGCACGGTTCCCGGCCAGAGCCGCGTCTCGGTCTCGAACCGTCCCATCTGCGATGCCGAGGCCGCTTGTGCATCGACCGCTCTGCCGCCGACAACTTGGCGCATGACCGGATCGCAGGCGAGACGGTTGGCGTCGTTGACATCCTCGTATCCGGCCAGCCGCCCAAAGACTGATTGCCGGAACAGGCCGTCGAGCCGAATGGACCGTGTTCTTGCCAGAGCGAGTATCGCGAGCGCCGCTGACGCCAAATCGGACAACCCGAGCGCGTCATCAAGCTCGCGCATCACCAGAAGGCCGCCGTCGGAACTGAGCTGCGTGCCGCGAAATTCCAGCCGCACGCGAGGGTCGAAATCCACCCGATCTGCCCGTTGCAAGCCCGCACCCTCTGGGTGATCCATGAAACGCGCCCCTCGCAGCCTTCAACACCAGTTTTATATAGGAAATATAATGGTCAGGACAGCGAAATCAGCGCCTTACTTGGGAAATGGGGATATAGACCCCGGTTTTTTTAGCCCGCGGTTTCTGGCCGGCAGTTCATGGCCGGCTCTTTGTTGGCCAGGCCAGTTTTGGCCCACACGCCTCCCATCAAGGCCTTTCAGCCCCTGGACGTCCGAAGTCTGCCCAGCATGTTCAACGACCCGCACTGATCGTCTTCCACCGCCCCGCAGGTCCCTGGTCCGGCCCCCGTCAGACAGCGCCTTCTGCAAGCCGCCTCGTCCGACTTCTGCCGCTTTTGCAGCAAGCCAGTTCAAAACCGAATATCCTTCGCTCAGACGGGGGCGCGCGTCCCTGCACCCAGAAATCCGTTCGGCCAAATCCTTCTTTCAAAAACCCACTCGCTACCCGACACAGCCCCGAGCCAAAGAGCCCGAGGAACCGCAACGCCCGTGATGCCATGCCCGTGATCCCGGATGCGCCCTGCCCGCCCTGCAGCCAATGCCCTGCGTCGGATGTCAGGGGTCGATACAGGCCGGCACGGCCTGGGCTTTCCCCTCCCCGCCCGGCGATCTGAGCAACCGGAACACCGGGTCCCAGACCGCGCGCCGATCTGCGCCCGCGTATTCACCGTATATTTTGCCGGTTATTTTGCTGGGGCGCCCTTGTCGCAAATCAGGCTCTTTGCAGGCGGGACAGATCACTCTGCCAATTCAGGCGAGAACGGTCTGATCGCTTTGCACCACTCCCGGCTCACAGCGGTTCACATCGCCATTCCGGCGCCTGAAACCGCGACATCTATGCCGGGGCCGGAAAGACCGGACTCCGTCCCCCCTTGGTTAATCCCCGAATGACCCTAAAAGGGCCCAACGCTGAATGGCCTGCTTCCTGCTCTCACAGGTCCCACCCAGCGTTGTATTAGGTGACACCCGGCCAGGAACCAACCTGAGCACGCTATAAGCCAGCTTCCCTCCCTCGTTGCTCTCTGCAGGCTTCGCCGTTCTGCCTCCTTTCCCCTTTCGTCCCGCCCCGGCCACCGCTCAGCGCCAGCCGGTCAATGCGCCGCCAATGCCGCCCCGCGCTCGGGGGCACGCAGGAGGGTCAGGGCCTGATCAATCGCGGCAGAGCGGTCCATCAGCGCTTTCAGGCTTTCCGAAACCGAGGCCTGCACCTCGTCGATCCGGTCGATGGTCGCGGTCAGCGCGGCCTGGCTGTCCTGGGTCTTGCGGCTTTCCACCCGCGCGAGAATCCTGATCGTATCAAGCCCGAGGATCATCCGTCTCAGATCCATACTGGCCTCATTCAGGATCCCTGCCAGCTTCCCCGCCTCTTTCAGCGAGACCTGCGCCGAGGTGCGGGAATCGTGGATCACCCCTTCAAGCACCTTTCCCTCGACCCGGCGTTCCTCGCCATCTTTTTCGCGTTCCATCCGCTCGCCCTGATTATAGATCTCGACAAGTTCACCCTGCAGCCGCGAGGTTCCCGCAAGGATCAGGCTCCGTCGCACCGCACTGGCCATCTGGCCGCAGAGATTGCCCTTACCCGAAACGAATTCCGACAGCCGCCGCGATATCTCCTCGGACGAGTTCTTGTAATTCACCGAGATCTGGCTGATCGGCCCGCCCTGCGGTTCCAGCCGCGCCGCCACCAGCCGCATATTGACCGGCAGCAGCACCAGATCGGAAAACTGCGATACCAGCCGCGCCTGTTCCGAAAGCGTCTCGACCAGCAGGGTCAGAAGCGAGGCCAGCGCCTCGGTGCTGCGATCGACCGGCCGTTTCAGCTGCATATCGCGCGAGCGGATTTCGGTCGCCAGCGCCTGGGCGGCAAAGGCGTCATAACTGGGGAACCCCATCTCGGCGAGCCGCCCCAGCAATATCTGCGCCGAGGCTTCGGGCGTCAGCCCCTCCTTCTGTTCCCGCTCCCGCAATACGGCGTATTCGGCCCGGGCTTTTTCGAAAATCGGGCTCGATGGCCGCAGCCGTACCGAGAAGAACCCCCCCTCGCAGGGCATTGCCGCCGCCAGCACCCAGTAATAACCACCATCGGCCTTGCGGTTCTTCACATAGCCAACCGCCGGCTCACCCGCTTTCAGCATCTGCCAGAACAGCCAGAAAAAACCTTTCGGCATGTCCGGGTGGCGGATCACCCGATGCGGCGCCCCGATCAGATCGGGCCAGGGAATACCCGCCATGCGGCGGAAGACGGAGTTGCCCGACCGGATCAGCCCGCGCGGGCAGGTTCGCGAATAGATCAGCTCGGAAAAGGCAAACTCAGCCTCGCAATTCTCGGTCAGCTCGGTCTGGCGGGTCACATCGGCACCTGTCGGTCAGAATCACCCCATTCTGCCGCCGGGGAGTTAAGGACTCCTTGCCACCCGCCTCAGCCAGCCCTGTCTCAGCCAGCCCTGTCTCAGCCACTCTCGTCGCTCCGCCGCCCGAGCCCCATGCCCATGCCGCCGCCCATACCACCCCCGCCCTCACCACCGGTTCCACCGCCGGAACCGCCGCGCCCACCCGGCTTGCCGCCCGACTGGCTGACCCGGGCCGGCCCCTGCGAGGGGATCGTTACATCGTCGGGAACCGGTTCCAGATCCAGTGCTTCGCGAATATAGGCCCTGAGCGACACGACCAGCCCGGCCGTCGGCACCGGCTGCCCCGCTGCCATATCGGCCGCCGCCCTTGCGGCGAGCCTCACCTGCACTTCGGTTCCAAGGAGAATGATGTCGGACAACGCTGCCCCGACCGCACCGCGCACCGCCCGCGTCCGTTCCAGCCGGTTGCCGGCCGATGTGATCACCTCGACCTCTGCCCCTCTGCCTCAAGCCTCGCCCTGAGCGCGCGCATATGGGTCGGGTCGACGGTCAGCGTGCCGGTAAACGAACCTCACGGTGTCTTATAGGCCGCGATCAGCACCTTCAGCCGCTCATTGATCTTGCGGTTCATCCGCTGCTGACGCTGTTGGATCGTCATCATCATCAGAATGCGGATGCCAACGCCGATCAGCGTGACCAGCAACAGGCTGGCAATCGTCGCCAGCAATGTCTGCCACGAGGTGAAATCCAGAAACCGCATATCCCACCTCGCTCACTCAGCTGTTTTCATCTGTCCCTAAATATCCCGCGGGGGTCCGGGGGCGCGAAGCCCCCGGCGGCCAGTCCTCAGTCCCGGTGGAAGTAATTGTAAACCGTCTCCGCCATCGCCTCGGAAATCCCCTCGACCGCCATCAGATCGGGCAACGCCGCCCGGCTTACCGCCCTGGCCGATCCGAAATGCGCCAGCAGCGCGCGCTTTCTCGCCGCGCCCACACCGGGGATCTCATCAAGCGGCGTCGCCCCCACCACTTTCGCGCGTTTGGCCCGATGCGCCCCATTGGCCCAGCGATGCGCCTCATCGCGCAGGCGCTGGATGAAATAAAGCACCGGATCATTCCTTTGCAGCGCGAAAGGCCGCTGGCCTTTGCGGTGGAACTCCTCCTTGCCGTGATCGCGGTCGATCCCCTTCGCCACACCGATCACCTGCATATCCTCGATACCAAGGTCAGCGAGGATCTCCTCCACCGCCGAAATCTGCCCCGCACCACCGTCGATCAGCAACAGATCCGGCCAGTTTTCCGTCTGCCGGTCGGGGTCTTCCCGCACGAGCCGTTCAAACCGCCGCGTCATCACCTCGCGCATCATGCCGAAATCGTCTCCGGCCGCGCCCGCCTCACTCTTGATGTTGAACTTGCGATATTGCGATTTCATAAACCCTTCCGGCCCGGCCACCACCATGCCGCCAACCGGATGCGCGCCCTGGATATGGGCATTGTCATAGATCTCAATGCGTTCCGGGGGCGCATCCAGCCCGAAGGCCTCGGCAAGCCCATCAAGAAGCCGCCGCTGCGTCGCCGATTCCGACATCCGCCGTGCAAGGCTCTCGCGGGCATTCCTCGCCGCGTTCTCGACCAGTTCGGCTTTCTCGCCCCGCTGCGGCACCGCCAGCTCGACCCTGTGACCGGCCCGCTCGCTCAGCGCGGCGCTGACCAGATCGGCATCCTCCGGCCCATGCGAGAGCAGGATCAGGCGCGGCGGTTCCTTATTGTCGTAAAACTGGGTCAGGAAAGCCTCAAGGATCTCGGGCTCCTCGGCGCCGGAGCCGGTTCTCGGGTAGAAATCCTGGTTGCCCCAGGACTGATGCGCCCGGATGAAAAACACCTGCACGCAGGCCTGACCATGATCGAGATGCAGCGCCACCACATCGGCCTCGGATACCGTGCGCGGATTGATCCCTTGCGAGGTCTGCACGGCCGTCAGCGCCTGGATACGGTCGCGCAGCGCCGCCGCACGTTCGAATTCCAACTCGTCTGACGCCTTCTGCATCTGTCCCGCCAGGTCGGCCTGGATGGCCGATGATTTCCCCGACAGAAACCGCCCGGCATCCTGCACCAGCGCGTCATAATCCGCCTCGGAGACCTTGCCGACACAGGGCGCGGCGCAGCGCTTGATCTGATATTGCAGACAGGGCCGCGTGCGGCTGGCGAAAACGCTGTCGGTGCAGTTGCGCAGCAGGAACACCTTTTGCAACTGGTTCAGGGTCCGGTTCACCGCACCGGCGCTGGCGAAAGGCCCGAAGTAACTCCCCTTCTCCTTGCGCGCGCCGCGGTGCTTTTTCAGCTGCGGAAAGTCATGCGCGCCGCCGATCAGGATATAGGGGAAGGACTTGTCGTCCCGCATCAGCACATTATAGCGCGGCTTCAGCTGCTTGATCAGGTTCTGCTCCAGCAGCAGCGCCTCGACCTCGGTGCGGGTCGTCAGAAACATCATCGAATGGGTTTCCGCGATCATCCGCTGGATGCGGTTCGAATTCCCGGTGGGCCGCGCGTAATTCGACACCCGCGCCTTCAGATTGCGCGCTTTTCCGACATAAAGCACCTCGGAAGCCGCATTCAGCATCCGATAGACCCCCGGGCTGCTGTCCAGGAGCCGCAGATAGTCCTGGATCACCTCATATCCGTTTCGCGCAGCGCTGGTCATGCTTCTGCCTCTGGCAGCAAATCACAGATGTAAGAGATCACGATTCTGCCTTCGCCGCTGCAATGAACCAGAGCCGGGGGCAAGAGAGAAGAAGTCCACCGTTTCTGTGGATAAGTTTGCGGAGAAACTTTCGCGAAGCCGGAATTTTCCTTGTTTTCGGCGGGCCTCGCCGATTTGCCTAAATTTTGGGCATTTTCATAAACCATTGAAAAACAGCAAAAGATTTTCCAACATCTGGCAAGACGTTGAGAAATCAGGCCTTTTCGTAACAGGCTTGTGAAAGAACTGTCGGACGTGGACAAGTCAAAGCCCCTGAGCCGTTCGGGGGCCGGTCGCCGCCCCGGCCCCGGGCCCGCCGGCGCTTTGCGGGCCGCCCACAGCGCCGCCTGTGGCTGCCCCCTGGCGCGGGCCGAAATGCTGGCCGCCATCGACCGCGATCAACTGGCCGGTCACGCCGGGGCTGTCGATCAGGAAGCCAAGCGCTGCGGTCAGATCCCCGGTACCGACACCGCGCTGCAGCAGGGTGCCACCGCGCTCGGTCTGGAACTCCTGCACCGACTGGCCGGGCCCGATCAGCGTCGGCCCCGGACCGATCGCATTGACGCGGATAGCGGGCGCCAGCCCCTGGGCCGCCGTCTGCGTCAGCCCCCAGAGCGCCATTTTCGCCAGCGTATAGGTCGTGAAATCCGGCCCCGGATTCAGCACCCGCTGGTCGATCATATTCACCACCAGCCCCTGGGCCAGCCGCTCTCCCGCCGCATCGGTCAGGGCGGGCGGGCATTGCCGGGCGAATTGCTGGATCAGCAGGAAGGGCGCCCGCAGATTCGAGCCGATATGGCGGTCCCAGCTGGCTTTGGTGGCGCTCAGCATCGTGTCCGGCTCAAAAATCGAGGCGTTGTTGACCAAAAGCCGCAATGGCCCCAGCGCCTCTGCGGCGCGCGGAATCAGCGCGGCACAGGCCGCCTCATCCAAGAGATCGGCACCAAGCACCACCGCGCGGCGCCCCATGGCGGTAATCTCCGCCACCACCCCGGCCGCCTCATCCCCGGAATTCGAGTAATGCACCGCCACATCCCAGCCGCGCCCGGCCAGATACAAAGCCATGGCGCGGCCCAGCCGACGCCCTGCCCCGGTGACGAGAGCCGCCTTCACTTTCGCGCCTTGCGACAATCACAGGGGCCGCGCCCGATCAGCGGCCGTCCGCAATTCTGGCATTTGCCGCCCCTGGCGGGCCGCCCGCGCAGCATCCGCGCATTGGGGAACATCACCTTGCCGATCATGCCGACCAGTGCCATGGCACAAAGGAAGATCAGAATGATTTTCCAGATCATCTTACAGCCCGTAACGCGCGAACATCGCCCGCTCCTCTGCCGCGGCCAGCGCCGCCTCACCGATATTCAGGCCAAACCGGCTGAGCAGCCCGCGTTTGCGGGTCGCGACCGGCACCAGCCGGACCTTGTCGCCATAGATCTCACGCAGCTTCGGTTTCAGATGGGCGACCCCATCGGCCAGCCCCAGATCCACCGCCTGCCGGCCCAGCCAGATATCGGCGTTGAACAGATCGGCCGCCGCATCCAGCCGCGCCCCGCGCCGCGCCTTCACATGGGCGATGAAATTCTCATGCAGCGGCGTCAGCAGCGCGCGGATGCGGGCCACATCCGCTTCGGTCTCGGCGCGGAACGGATCGGCGAAGCTTTTCGAGCGACCGGCAGTATGAACGCGCCGCTCGATCCCGTGGCGGGTGATCAGATCACTCAGCCCGAACCCCGCCATGATCACGCCGATTGATCCGACAATCGAACTTGCATCGACAAAGATGTCATCGGCGGCTGTGGCCAGCCAATAGCCGCCCGAGGCCGCCACATCTTCGACAAAGGCATGGACGGGGATCTTCTTTTCATCGGCCAGCCGCCGGATGCGGGCGGCGATCAGGCTCGACTGCACCGGCGAGCCGCCGGGCGAATTGATCGCCAGCGCCACGGCTGCGGGTTTGCCGCGCGAAAACGCGCGCTCGATGGCCTGGGCAAGGGCCGCATCATTCAGCGCCCGTGCTCCCTGGCCGATCTGGCCTTCAAGACGGATGACCGGCACCAGGGGCGGCTTTTTCAGAAAGGGGATGAATTTGCGCATGGATCAGAGCTAAGGCCTCTTCCCGCGCGCGGCAAGAGCCGCAAGAGCCGCAAGAGCGGCTTTCGCGCGAGGCCGCCACTATTCCGTCAACCAGCGGTGTCTGATGCGCCCTCGACCACATCATTCGGGGCTGAAACAGGCGGCAATGCTTGAAGCAAAGGCCCGAACCGTCTAATCAGAAATCCAGCCAGGGGATATCATGCGCATTCTGATCACCAATGATGACGGCATCAACGCTCAGGGGCTGGAGGTGCTGCATGAGATTGCCACCGACATCGCCGGGCCGGGTGGCGAGGTCTGGACCGTAGCCCCAGCCTTCGAGCAATCCGGCGTGGGCCATTGCATCAGCTATAACAAGCCCATGGCCATCGCGAAACTGGGCCATCGCCGCTATGCGGCCGAGGGAAGCCCCGCCGATTGCGTGCTGGCGGCGATCTATGACGTGCTGCAGGGCGCGAAACCCGATCTGGTGCTGTCGGGCGTGAACCGCGGCAATAACGCGGCCGAGAATGTGCTTTATTCCGGCACTATCGGCGCCGCGATGGAGGGCGCGCTGCAAGGCATCCCCTCGGTCGCGTTGTCGCAATATATGGGGCCGGAGACCGACGGCCTGCCCGACCAGTTCGAAAGTGCGCGCGCCCATGGCGCCGGGGTGATCCGCCGTCTGCTGGAAAACGGCCTCTGGACCGAGGATGATTACCGCATCTTCTACAACGTGAATTTCCCGCCGCTGCCGGCGGCGCAGACGAAACCCTTGCGGGTCGCGGCCCAGGGCTTCCGCCGCGATACCTCATTCTCGGCCGAGGGCCAGGTCTCGCCCAATGGGCGGCGCTTCCTGTGGATCAAAGGCGGGCCGCAGCACAGCCCCACCCTGCCCGGCACCGATGCCGAAGTGAACCTGGCCGGCCATATCTCGGTCACGCCTTTGCGCGCCGATCTCACCGCGCATGATCTGCTGGCCGACCTGGCCGGGCGGCTCGGATGAGCGCATGGCAGCCGGAGGACACCGATGACGAGGCCTCCGGCAGTCCTGCCGAACGGAAGATGCGTTTTCTCTTTGCTTTGCGCTCGCATGGGGTGACGGACAGCCGGGTGCTGTCGGTGATGGAAAAGGTCGATCGCGGCCGGTTCGTGAAGGGCGTTTTTTCCTCCCGTGCCTATGATGACATGCCGCTGCCGATTTCCTGCGGCCAGACCATTTCGCAGCCCTCGGTGGTGGGGCTGATGACCCAGGCCCTCCAGGTCGGCCCCAGGGATACCGTGCTCGAAATCGGCACCGGGTCGGGCTATCAGGCTGCGATCCTGTCGGCGCTGGCCCGGCGGGTTTATACCGTCGACCGCTGGAAGCGTCTCTCACGCGAGGCGCAGGAGATTTTCACCGCCATGGGTCTGACCAATGTGACGGCGCTGGCGCGGGATGGGTCTTTCGGATTGCCCGATCAGGCGCCGTTCGACCGCATCCTGGTGACAGCGGCGGCAGAGGACCCGCCCGGGCCGCTGCTGGCCCAGTTGAAACCCGGCGGCATCATGGTGCTGCCGGTCGGGCAATCTGACACGGTGCAGCAGCTGATCCGCGTCCGGCGCCTGCCCGAGGGCTTTGATTACGAGGAACTTCGCCCGGTGCGGTTTGTCCCTCTGGTCGAAGGGCTCGGGAATGAGTAGAATCACCTGAAACACGCAGAACCGGGGGCAAATCCCGGAAGAATGAGGCGAAAAGGCAAGAGGCGGAGCAGATGACCCAGCATTCCCATATCCCCGTGACAGGCAGTCCCGCGCATCCTGGCGGCAGAGGCCGGAGGCGGATGGGGCTGGTTCTCGCCTCCTGCGCGGCAATGGCGCTGGCAGGCTGCGTGAATAGCAGCAAATTCGACTGGGATCTGCGCGGCGGCCCCGGCGGCACGTCGGAAGAGGCGCGCCAGGCAACAGCCTCGCGCCCGGTGCCCGATGGCAATGGCGTGCTCTCCTATCCCGGCTACCAGATGGCCCAGGCGCGGCGCGGCGACACCGTCGCGAGCCTCTCCGCACGGCTCGGGATGAACTCGGCCGATGTGGCGCGCAACAATGCGCTGCAGGTCAATGATCCGCTGCGGGAAGGCGAGCTCTTGCTGCTGCCGGGCCGCGTCGCCGCCGCCCCGCAGCCGATGATCGCGACGGCGCCGGTCGATATCACAGCCGGCGCCAATGCGGCGCTGGACCGGGTGGAAAGCAGCGCCCTGCCGCCCCCCACCTCCTCCGCTCCGGTGGCAACGACCACGCCCGGCGGCGGCAAAGAGCCGACGCGCCATACGGTGAAACGCGGCGAGACCGCCTTCATCATCGCGCGCGCCTATAACATCTCGGCAAAATCGCTGGCGGAATGGAACGGGCTCGGCGCCGATATGGCGATCCGCGAGGGTCAGACGCTGATCATCCCGGTCGCGACCGGCGCCGCCCCGAACCCCGAGCCGAAACCCGCCGCGCCCGGCGCCGGCAGCGCCACCCCGGTGCCTCCCTCGGCCTCGAAACCGCTGCCCGATGAGAAGACGACGCCCACCGGCACCAAACCCGCCGGCACCCCGGATTCGCCCGATATGGGCACCAGCCGCACCGGCGCCTCGGCCTCGAAAATGGCGATGCCGGCCTCGGGCAGCATCATCAAAGGCTATGACAAGAAATCGAACCAGGGCATCAATATAGGCGCTGCTGCCGGCTCGGCGGTCAAGGCGGCCGATGGTGGCACCGTGGCTGCAATCACCCGCGACACCGATCAGGTGCAGATCGTGGTGATCCGGCATTCGGGCGGGCTGATGACGGTCTATGCCGGCGTCGACCAGCTGAAGGTGAAAAAAGGCGATTCCGTCAGCCGGGGCCAGCAGATCGGCGTGGTGCGCGCGGGCAGCCCCTCCTTCCTGCATTTCGAGGTCCGTAAGGGCGTCGACAGCCTGGATCCGATGCCTTACCTCCAGTGACGTCCCTCCTGCCCCCTTTCTGCATCGCAAGCGGAAGGGGGTGGCGCCTCGTCCGCCGCCGCTTTCAATCGGTGCAATCCCCGCGCATATTGACTTCCCCACCTGCCCCGGGCGGCGATCAACGGTTTGATCCATATGGGATTTTTCAGACCATCGGGAAGACCCCGCCGCGCCCCCGGCTTCCGGTCCGCAACTGTGCCAGACCGGCCGGGCTGCCTCGCAACAGGGCCAGAAAACACCTGAAGGCGGGACGGATCAGGCCTGCCGTCGCCAGACCGGAGCGCGCGGGAAAGCCTGCCCTTTCGCCGCCACTTTGGCGGGCAGACTGACGACCCGCGCCGGGAGATCGCGCAGGCACTGGCATAGGCCGAAGGCTGCTCGCAGACCTGCGCAAAGCTCGCTCCACCCACTCCTGCAATCGGGTTGCAGCCTTTGCCAGGAGCCGGCGGAGCGCCGTTGCGAGCAACAGACCCTGGTGCGCGGCCCGATTGCTCCGCTCTTTCTCACCGGACGCGGCCTTCCTGTTCAACCGGAACAAGGATTTGCCTTCCGGTTTTGGGAGCCCACGAAGCCACAGATCGCGCATTTAGGGCCATCGCAACGCAGGCCCTTCTGCGCTGTGCGACCATCACATAAAGGCCACACCACCGCCACCGGCCCCGAACCCCATGCCTCCGCTGTCCCGAAGCGGCGGCGAAACCAACAGCATAAGCTCCATAGATGGCGCGCGAGCTGCAAGGCCCCCTCAGGCATCGACGTCACCAAACTGTCCATTGTCCGGAGCCTGCATCGCGGCCATCGGCAACAGTCCCGGACCGGTGACGACAGGCTCGAACAGGAACCCTGCGCAGAACAGCCTGCCAATCAGCAACCTGGGCACCGGAAAGCCCGATGTCGCAGCCGCCCCCCGCATCCGGGCCTTCGAACACTGCCGCCGGAAGGTCCGCATCTTCTCCCCCATCGGGCTGGTCAGCGCCCGAACAGGAAAAGGTCAGGGGTAAGGCCGGGCAGATCGCCGGGAGCCAGCGCCAGCCAGCCCCTTCCCCGGGGAGCCCGGATATCGCCGTCAGGCACGTCGGACGGGACGGTCGTATCCCCCAGCCTTGCCTCTCCGCGCTTTCTACAAATCCTGCCGCGAAGGAGCCCGCGCAGATACCGCATCGCATCGCGGGATGCCGCATCCACCGCAACTGTCGCGGCATGCCGGGTTGCGCGGGTGAGGCCGCGCCCCTGCCGCTTCCCCTCCTGTCCCGGGTTCCCCACGCCTGCGCGAAGGGATGGGCAAGCTGTCCCGGCCGGGAAAGCAGCCCTCGTGACCTTTTCCTGCCCTGGCCAGTTCAGAAGGCCGTGTACCCAATCCGCTATCCGTGCCGGTTCGCGTCGCAGCCGCCCGATCCCTGCATCCCGCCCGCGTCGTCTTAAGCCGCCCCCGGTTTACGCTTCCGGGGACAGAGCGGCCGGTTACCCCTGCCCCTGCCCCTGCCCCTGCCCCTGCCAGGACCGTGCAGCCAGATAGCCGCGCACCGCCAGTGGCGGGGCCATCTCAAGCCCATGGTCGCGGCAAAAAACGGCCCGGGCAAGTCATGGAGGCAACAGCCAAAGCAAACAGAACGGCACCCGGAAACACCGGGCATCAAAGCCCGCCCCCCTTTCATCTGTCTCTTAAATATCCCCGCCGGAGGCTTCCGCCACCAGCCAGGGGCGCCCGCCGAAGACAAAGGCGGTCAGAGCGGTGTCACCAGCACCTTGTCGATCCTCAGCCCGTCAAGATCCATCACTTCGAAACCAAGCCCGGTGCCCCGGGCGGTTTGCAGCGCAAAGCGCTCACCAAGGCTCGCCATATGGCCCAGCTGATGCAGCACCAGCCCCGCCACCGTGTCATAATCGCCAGCCGCCTCGCGCGGCAGTTCCATGCGGTCGCAGAACTCATCCGCCGGCATCCAGCCCGCCACCAGCAGCGAGCCATCGGCGCGTTCAAAGACTGCGGGCTCGTTCTGATCGGCGGCGGCCTCGGCGCCGGTGATCGCCTCCAGCAGATCGCTCTGGGTGATGATCCCTTCGAAATCGCCATATTCATCATAGACCAGCGCCAGGTTCTCACCCGATTGCTGCAGCACCGCCACCACGTCCAGCGCCTCCATCCGGTCCGAGATCACCGGCACCTGGCGCAAAAGCCGGCGCAGATCGGCGGTCTCGCCCCGGCTGGCAGAGGTATAAAGATCGGCCACCCGCACCACGCCCAGCACATCCCCCGCACTGTCGGAAACCGGGATCCGGCTATGGCCGATCGCGCATACCCGCGCCGCAAGCTCGGCGGGCGGCAGATCGACCGGGATCGCCTCGACCGCCTGGCGCGGCGTCATCAGCGCGCGCACCGTACGATCCGAGAGGCGCATCACCCCGGAGATCATCACGCGTTCCTCGTCCTCCAGCACACCCCCCTGCTGCGCCTCGGTCAGCAGCACATTGACCTCTTCCTCGGTCACCCGGTTCTCACTCTCGCCATGCTGGCCAAGAAGGAGCAGCATCAGCCGGCCGGAGCGTTCCAGAAACCAGACCACCGGCGCCGCGATCACGGACAGGGTCGCCATCATCGGGGCGACTTTTGCCGCCACCGCTTCGGGATTGCGCAGCGCCACCTGTTTCGGGACCAGTTCGCCCACGATCAGCGAAACATAGGTGATCGCGATCACAGCGCCACCGACCCCGATGCGCGAGGCCCAGGCCTCGCTCATGCCGCCCTCGATCAGCGCCGCCGCGATGCGACCGCCCAGAGTATCCCCCGCCAGCGCGCCCGAAAGCACGCCGACGCCGGTGATGCCGATCTGCACCGTTGACAGAAACCGCCCCGGATTTTCAGACAGGCGCAGCGCCTGGGCCGCGCCGCGCGAGGTGACGGCCATGGATTTCAGGCGCGCCGGGCGTGAGGAGACCACCGCCAGTTCCGACATTGCAAAAACGCCGTTCAGCACGATCAGCGCCAGGATGACCAGGATTTCCGTCAGCATCGGGCCCGCCTTTCATTATGATCAATGACGGGCCCGCCAGGACTTCGGCCTTCGCTCATGCCTCCAGCCTCACGCCTTCGCGCGCCGCCAGATCGCAGAAGAATTGCCAGGCGACGCGGCCCGAACGCGAGCCCCGCGTCGCCTGCCACTCAATCGCCCCGGCGCGCAGGCGCTCGGGCGTGACAGTGACACCATGGGCGTCGCAATAGCCCTGGATCATGGCAAGATATTCGTCCTGGCTGCAGGGATGGAAGCCCAGCCAGAGCCCGAACCGGTCGGAAAGCGACACCTTTTCCTCGACCGCTTCGCCCGGATTGATCGCCGAGGAGCGTTCATTCTCGATCATATCGCGCGGCATCAGGTGGCGACGGTTCGAAGTGGCGTAGAAAAGCACATTTTCGGGCCGGCCCGAGATACCGCCATCCAGCACCGCTTTCAGCGATTTGTAATGCTGATCGTCATGGCTGAAGGAGAGATCGTCACAGAACAGCAAAAACCGCTGCTCCGGCGCGGCGCGCAGATGCGACAGCAGCCGGGCGACCGTGGGCAGATCCTCGCGTGCCAGTTCGACGATCTTGAGGCTAAGCCCTTCCGCCAGGATCTGCGCATGGGCGGCCTTGACGAGGCTCGATTTCCCCATTCCCCGCGCGCCCCACAAAAGCGCGTTATTCGCCGGCAGGCCGCGCGCGAAATGGCGGGTGTTTTCCAAGAGCGTATCGCGCGCGCGGTCAACGCCGACCAAAAGCGAGATATCCACGCGGGAGACATGGGGCACGGGCTCAAGCCGCTCGGGTCCGGTGGCCCAGACAAAAGCCTCGGCCGCGCTGAAATCGGGATCCGGCACCGGCGGCGGCGCCATGCGTTCCAGCGCGCTCGCGATACGCGCCAGTTCGGGGCGCGCCAGCCCGGCATTCGTCAGATCAGTCATGCTTCGTCCGCGTCCTCATCCCAGGTGCCATTGGCGCGTGCCTCGGCTTCCTGTTTCTTCTCAAACCGGCGCACGAGGAAGATCGAGATCTCATAAAGCGGATAGACGGCGGCGAAAAGAATGATCTGTGACATGAAATCCGGTGGCGTCACCACGGCGGCGACGATCAGGATGATCACGATGGCATAGCGGCGCACACCGGCAAGCCCCCTGGCGGTGACGAGCCCGGCCCGCCCCATCAGCGTAAGCAGCACCGGCAGCTGGAAGCACAGGCCGAAGGCCAGCACGAAGCTGGTGGTCAGCGCCAGATAGCTTTCCATCGAGCCCTGGAAGACCACGCCCACTGCGCGATTCGCCTCCTCGGCGACTTTGGCTGTGCCGGTCGCGACCTGGCTGGCGCCCTGGGTGACGGCGCCGGTGACGCTGTCCACCACCGGCTCGACCCCGGCCCCCATCCCCTGCTGGAATGAGAGGAAGAAGTTGAAGGCAATCGGCAGCACGACATAGTAGGAAAACGCCGCGCCAATGATGAACATCACCGGGCTGGCGACCAGAAAGGGCAAAAACGCCTGTTTTTCATTGCGGTAAAGGCCAGGCGCCACAAAGCGCCACATCTGGTAGCCGATGATCGGGAAGGACAGCGCGATGCCGCCGATCACCGAGATCCGGATGGCGACAAAGAAGCCCTCCTGCAGTTTGATCAGCACCAGACCGCAATCCTGCTGCCGGGACGCCAGCGCGTCACAGATCGGGCGGGTCAGGAAGTTGAAGATCGGATTCCAGACCGTGAAGCAGATCACCATCGCGACAAGGAAAGCCGCCAGCGACCACAGGATGCGGTTTCGCAGTTCGATCAGATGTTCGATCAGCGGAGCCGAGCTTTCATCAATATCGCTGCTCATGCCTGATCCCCGGTCTTATCCTGTGCGGTCTTCTTCGCCGGCGCGCGCCGTTTCGCGGCGGGTTTTGCCGCTTCGGGTTTTGCCGCCGTTTTGTCGGCCGCTTTGCGGGTCGCGGGCTTTGCCGCCGGCTTCGCCTCAGCTTTCGCGGTCTCGGCTTTGGCGGTCTCGGCTTTCGGCGCTGCCGGTTTGCGTTTTGCGGCCGGCTTCGCAGCCTCCGGTTTCGCTGCGTCAAGCGGCGTGCTGGTGACCGCCGGCGCGATGACCGTCGCGGGCGCATCCTCAAAGGCGCTCGCGGTGCTTTGCGCCGGGGGCTGCGTTTTGCGCAAGCGCGCGGCGGCCTCGCGGGCAATCGCCTCGCGCTCGGCCCGTTTCATCGCCAGATCGGTCGTATGCGGCCCGCGCGCCGGGCCTGCCGGTTCAGAGATTGCGGGCGCATTCGGATCGGGAATCGCGCTTTCGCCCGCCGGGGAGCCCATCGGGGAAGCCTCGGTCGCAACGGCCGATCCAAGCCCCGCCGCAGCTGCGGCAGCGGGCTGCACCGCGCCGCCGACGGCTGCGGTTGTCGCCGCCGTGCTGCCCCGCGCGGTCTTGAGCGGATCCCATTTCTCGAATTTATCCGCCGCCGATTTCACCGCATCCAGCCCCATGCTTTTCGGGCTGGCCACCTTGCGCAGATCATTGGCCACATCCTGAACGCCGCTTTCCTTTGCGGCATCCTCCATCGCGCGCGAGAATTCCCGCGCCATGGATCTGAGTTTCGCCGTGAACCGCCCCAAAGTGCGGAACATCTCGGGCAGGTCTTTCGGGCCGATGATGACAAGCGCCACCACGCCAATGACCAGAAGCTCGGACCAACCGACTTCCATCCGCGCCTCTCCTTAAGCTGCTTGTCTTCCACGAGGCCCGGGAACCGGGCTGCCCCGCCCCCTCCGCCCCACCCGATAGCGGTGGGCGAAAGGGCCGGGCCCCATCGCGGTTCAGACCTTGTCTTTCGCCGCGGTCTCGGCCGGGGTCACGTCTTTGGCGACATCGGCGCGCTCTTTCTCGATCTCGGCGGTGCCATCGCTCACGCCTTTCTTGAAGGCGGTGATGCCCTTGCCGACCTCGCCCATCAGCGAGGAGACCTTGCCCTTGCCGAAAAGCACAAGGACAACGACGGCGATCAGCAGGATGCCGGGAAGGCCGATATTCTGAAGCATGGAAATCTCCATCCAAACGGGGCCCCGATCTCATGGCACGGGGCGTGATTCACGCGTTCGTGGTCTGAACGGCCACGATCTTCCGCAAGGCTAGGGCCAATTGGAGGGTGGATAAAAGGGCCATTCCGCTTGCGTGAAATGGTCTACTGACAGTATTTTGTCAGTTGCCCTCCCCCTCCGGTTGCGGGGAACCAGGCGGAACCAGCCCCGGAACCATCACCGGAACCAGCCAGGGGGAAACAACCAGGTGAAACCAGGCCGATGAAACGCGATGCCCGCCTTTACGACCTCGTGCAGATCCTGCGCGACGGCAAGCTGCATACCGCCGAAGAGCTGGCGGCCAGCCTTGGCGTCTCGACCCGCACGGTCTGGCGCGACATGGCGATGATGGCCGCGACCGGCCTGCCGGTGACCGGCGAGCGCGGCCTGGGCTATATCCTGCGCTCGCCCTTGATGCTGCCGCCGACCGTGCTGACGCCGGACGAGCTGGAGGCGCTGGCCAGCGGGCTCAGACATGTCGAAGCGCATGATCCCGCTTTGTCACGGGCGGCCCGCACCCTGCTTTACAAGATCTCGACACTGTTGCCCCAGGCGGGGATCGACCCGGAAGAGGGCTGATCACATCGTCAGATTGATCGCCCCGCCATCGACCAGGATATTCTGCCCGATGATGAAACCGGCATGGGCCGAGCAGAGAAAGGCGCAGGCGGCGCCGAATTCCGCCGCCGTGCCATAACGTCCGGCCGGGATCGAGGCCTCGCGCATCCGCTTTGCCTCTTCGACCGTTTTGCCGGTTTTTGCCGAGACGCCCTGGTCCAGTGCCACGGCGCGGTCGGTGGCATGGATGCCGGGCAGAAGGTTGTTGATCGCAACGCCCTTCCCCGCCACCTGGCGCGCCGTGCCGGCGACAAATCCGGTCAGCCCGGTGCGCGCGGTGTTCGAAAGCCCCAACACGTCGATCGGCGCCTTTACCGAGCCGGAGGTGATATTGACCACCCGGCCCCAGCCGCGTGCCATCATCCCCGGAACCAGCGCCTGCATCAGCGCGATGGGGGTCAGCATATTGCCGTCAATGGCGCGGAGGAAATCCTCGCGCGTCCAGTCGGTCCAGACACCCGGAGGCGGGCCGCCGGCATTGGTCACCAGGATATCCACCGCGCCGGCCGCCTGCAGCACCCGCGCCCGGGCAGCCTCATCGGTGATATCGGCAACCACCGGCGTCACCCTGACGCCGTATCGCGCCGCCAGATCTCCGGCGGTCGCGGCCAGCGCCTCTTCGCCGCGCGCGCAGATCACCAGATCGACACCGGCCTGCGCCAGAGCCTCGGCACAGCCACGCCCCAGCCCCTTTGACGCCGCCGTGACCAGAGCGGTCCTGCCCCTGATGCCCAGATCCATGTCGCTTCCTTTCGCGGTTTTCCGCCGCCAGCCTGGCAATGGTCCAGGCCGGTTGCAAGCCCCCGTTGCAGCGGGGCAGGCATGGTCTGCCTGAGGGAGTTCCGGCCCCGACCACCGGCCCGCGCCGGGGGTTAACTGCTTCCATAATCGCCGCTTTCGTGCCAGCCCGTATTTGACCCCGCCCCGGCCCGACTGATATACAGCAGTGCAATAACCAGTCGGAAAGACCTCTCTCCCATACTGGCCCTTCATACTGGCGAAGACCATAATCGGCCCGGTCCTGTCCGGCCAGCCTTCTCTCACCGGCTGCAAAGCCGGCATCGTTTCGGGAAATATCCAGCACAATGACCGCCCCCCTCAACCAAGGCAGAGATCCCGCAGCCGCCTTGCCGGCGGCGGCTGGAGCGCCCCCCGGTCATGCCTGCCAGGTCTTCGCAGCGAGCGATATTTTCGTCTCTTCGGGTGTCAACAGCGGCGACGGGCTTGGCCTGCCCGATGAGGTGGAAAGCGGCGATATCTACCAGCTGGAACCCGACGCGCGGGCCGCGCGGCTTTTGCTCATTCATGCGCCTGGCGGGGCGCCTGGCGGGGCAGACGATGGGGCGCAGCAGGTTGCGACCGGCTCGGCGGTGGGTCAGCCGGGCGATACGGTGCGGCTGATTGCGCGCTATACGCTGATGGCCGATGACGGCGACCGGGTGGAGCTGTTGCTGATTCAGGTGGGGGGCGAACTCTGGGCGCTGCCGCTTTCGCCGATCTCGGACCGGGCGGAATATGCGCTGCTGGCGGTCGAGGTCTCGCCCCGCAATGCGCGCCTTGCCGAGATGATGAGCCTTTCCTTCGCGCGCGGCACCCGCATCTCGCTGGCCAGCGGCCAGATGGTCGCGATCGAAACGCTGGAGCCGGGGATGAAACTCCTGACCCGCGATCACGGCCCGCAAGAGCTGCGCCATATCGGCCGGGCCAGCCTGCGCGCGGTGGGCGCCTTTGCGCCGGTGGTGATCCTGGCCGGCACTTTGGGGAATTCCGGCGACCTGATCGTCAGCCAGCATCACCGCATGTTCCTGTATCAGCGCCGCAAACTGGCGGGGCTGGCGACATCGGAACTTCTGGTCCAGGCCCGCCATCTGGTTGATGAGGAACATGTTTTCATCCGGGAGGGCGGCGTGACCGACTGGTTCAGCCTGATCTTCGACCATCACGAGATCATCTATGCCGAAGGAATCCCGGTCGAAAGCCTGATGGTCAATGATGCGACCATCTCGCGTCTGCCGCCGCAATTCGCCTCAGAGGTACGGGCGCAATTCCCCGGCCTTGCGCAGGTGCAGCATTTCGGCACCGAGGCGGGGCGGCAATTCCTCGACTCCATTGGCGGGCCGACCCATTGGCGGGGCAAAGGCAGCAAGCGAGGCTGAACTGCCTTGCCTGCCGGGTGCCGGATGGCAAAGGCCGCCAGACCGGGGACAGCGGGCAATCAGGGCAAAAGCGACAGCCAGCCGCCGGCCTCGGGCAGCGATCCGGGATCAAGCTTCTCCTGCATCCCGCTGCTTTCCGTGCCGATATTCCACATCAGCGCGCTGTCCGGCACCGGAATATCGGTGCCAACCATCGGATCCATGATCGCGGTCACGATGCCCTGGAATGTCAGCCGCCCCTCCTCCATCACCGCGATCAGCGACGAGCTGGCCCCCGGCGAGGCATCGCAGGTGAAATAGATCAGCCCATTGCGGGGGCGCGTCTTGCGCTGCTCGCAGCCCTGCCACGAGAATCCCCAGCCGTTTTCATCGTCGAACCGGCCGTCATAGCCGATCACCCAGACCGGCCCGGCCGGGTTTTGCCGTTCAGACCAGGGCATCGAGCCGCGCGGTGCGCCGGCTCCCCAGGCGAAATCCGGCATGATCTGGTCCGAGACGTTCTCGCTCAGCCGGTAAGCCACCCAATCCTGCACCCAGGGCATGCCGGCACCCGAGCGGGTGAAATTCACCGGATTGGGCTCCAGCGCGACCCTTTCACGCGCGAAGGTCAGTTCGCGGGCCATTTCTGCACCGCCATCCGCGGAATTCCCGTCATGGATGTAAGAGGCGTTGGGCAGAAAGACCGCCCCGGCAGCGGGGTCGCAATGCACCTCTCCCGGCGCCCTGCCGGTCAGCAGATGCAGCGAGGTCACCGCGTAATCCTGGCCCTCGACCGTGACCAGCACCGCATTCGAGCCCCAGCCGCACTCCCCGATCTCGATCCAGCCGATGCGGTTCGCTGCCGTCAGGATCTCGCGCTCGGGCGCGGTCAGGCTGTCTTGCGGCTTCGCCCGCAGCACCGACAGCGCCTCGCGGTCGCCATTATCGGTGAACCAGGCCGCCAAAGCCGGCGGCGCTGCGACGAGACCCTGAAGAACACCCAAGAGAACAACCAGAAAACGCATCACCCGGATCCTTGATACCTGCCGCCCCAAAACCGACCCGAGGCAAGCATGCAGGCCCGGCTTTGTCCAGCCGGCAAGGGAAGGCTGCCAAAGCCGGGTGGTTTCGGCGCAGCCCATGCTCTGCACGATAGACGGCGGCACCGGCGCGCGCTAAAAGCCCGGCCATGCTCGATAACGCCCCCACCCTTCCGCCCGAAATCGCCCGCCGCCGGACCTTCGCGATCATCGCGCATCCGGATGCCGGCAAAACCACGCTTACAGAAAAGTTCCTGCTGTTCGGGGGCGCGATCCAGATGGCGGGCCAGGTCCGCGCCAAGGGCGAGGCGCGGCGCACCCGCTCGGATTTTCTCAAGATGGAGCAGGACCGGGGCATTTCGGTTTCCGCCTCGGCGATGTCGTTTGAATATCGCGAGTTCCGCTACAATCTGGTCGATACGCCCGGCCACTCGGATTTCTCGGAAGACACCTATCGCACCCTGACGGCGGTGGATGCCGCGATCATGGTGATCGACGGCGCGAAAGGCGTGGAAAGCCAGACACGCAAGCTGTTCGAGGTCTGCCGGCTGCGCGATCTGCCGATCCTGACCTTTTGCAACAAGATGGACCGCGAGGCGCGCGACACTTTCGAGATCATCGACGAAATCCAGGAAAACCTGGCGATAGATGTCAGCCCGGCCTCCTGGCCCATTGGCTCGGGGCGCGACTTCCTGGGCGCCTATGATCTTCTGAATGACCGGCTTGAGCTGATGGACCGCGCCGACCGCAACAAGGTGGCGGAATCGGTCAAGCTGAACGGGCTGGATGATCCGCGCCTTGCCGATCACATTCCCGAGGGTCAGCTGGCGAAACTGCGCGAGGAAGTCGCAATGGCGCGCGAACTGCTGCCGGCTTTCGACCGCGAGGCGTTTTTGCACGGTGCCATGACGCCGATCTGGTTCGGCTCGGCGATCAACTCTTTCGGCGTCAAAGAGCTGATGGAGGGCATCGGCACTTACGGCCCCGAGCCGCAGCCGCAAAAGGCCGTCGAGCGTGAGGTCGGCGCGGAAGAGCCGAAGGTCACCGGCTTCGTCTTCAAGGTCCAGGCCAATATGGACCCGAAACACCGTGACCGGGTGGCCTTCGTGCGCCTCGCCTCGGGCCATTTCGAGCGCGGCATGAAACTGACGCATGTGCGCTCTAAAAAACTGATGGCGGTGACCAACCCGGTGCTGTTCCTGGCCGCTGACCGCGAACTGGCCGATGAGGCCTGGGCCGGCGACATTATCGGCATCCCGAATCACGGCCAGCTGAGGATCGGCGATGCGCTGACCGAGGGCGAGACGCTGCGCTTCACCGGCATCCCCTCTTTCGCGCCGGAACTCCTGCAAAACATCCGCGCCACCGACCCGATGAAGGCCAAGCACCTGGAAAAGGCGCTGATGCAATTCGCCGAAGAGGGCGCGGCCCGCGTCTTCAAGCCCGCCATCGGCTCTGGCTTCATCGTAGGCGTCGTGGGCGCGCTGCAATTCGACGTGCTCGCCTCGCGGATCGGTCTGGAATATTCGATCCCGGTGCGGTTCGAGCCGTCGCAGTTCACCTCGGCCCGCTGGATTTCCGGCGACAAGGCCGGGATCGAAAAGATGGTGAACGTCAACAAGCAGCATATCGCCACCGATAATGACGGTGCACTGGTTTTCCTGACCCGGCTGCAATGGGATATTGACCGGGTGCTGCGCGATTATCCGGGGCTGAATCTGACCGCGACCAGGGAAGTAGCACTCTGACCCCCACTCGCCCGTGGCGTGCAAATTCAGGGGGTTACCGCCCCTCTTGCACGTCACGGGCGCAGTTTCGTCAAAATTTGACACAATTTCGTCCCACCCGCGCCCGGCATCGCAGGCCAATATAAGGAGACCGAACCCACCTCCTTCGTTATTTCCGAGTAACCGATGTCCGATTATGTTGTTTACGTCTACACGGCCGATATGTTCACCTATACGACCGCATCCGGCCAGACATTCAGCGGCCTCCCGGCCGAGGCCAGCGGCGGCGTTTCTGCGGTCAATGTGACGGCAGCGAACCCGATCACGGTCAGGCTGCTGGAGGGCGCGCGCCCCATCGCGATCACCATCCGCGACACTGATACCGGCAACGTCCGGGTCAACAACCAGAACTGGGTGAACAGCAACCTGCGTTTCGACGAGGTTTCGACCAGCCAGCATATTCTGGGCGGCAGCTACCATCCCGGCTCCAGCATCAACGCGGCCTATACCTATACCGGCGCCACCGCCTGGAATGGCGAACCGCTGAGCCTTGTGACCTACCGGCTTGGCGGCAACGGGCCCGATACCGGCCCGGTGCAGGGCGTCATGGTCAGCCAGGGCCTGGTTCCGGGCACATCCTACAAATTCACCGGCACCTATACGACACAGTCAGCCCCGGGCCCCTACCCGCATTATTACGATCCGACCGATCCGCCGGCGCCCTGCTTCACCTCGGGCACCCTGCTTGCCACCGAACACGGACAGCGCCGGATCGAGGATCTGCAGATCGGTGATACGGTGCTGACGATGGATCACGGCAGCCGCCGCATCGAATGGATCGCCTGCCGCCAGGTTGACAGCGCTACCTTGCTGCGCAAGCCGTCGCTTGCCCCGATCCGCATCCGCGCCGGAGCGCTTGGCGGCGGGCTGCCGACCGAAGACCTGATCGTTTCGCCGCAACACCGTGTGCTGGTGCGCTCGCGTCTCGCGATACGGATGTTTGACGGGCATGAGGTGCTGGTGGCCGCGAAACACCTCGTAGGGATCCCCGGGATCGAAGTGGTCACCGATGGCGCGCCGGTCACTTACTGGCACCTGCTGCTCGACCAGCATGAAGTGGTGTTCTCGAATGGTGCGCCGACCGAGACGCTCTTTACCGGCCCCGAAGCGATGCGCGCCATGAGCGCCGGGCAGCGTGAAGAGATCCTCACCCTCTTCCCCGACTGCATCGAACGGGCCCTTGCCGCTCCGGCCCGCCAGCTGGCCAATGGCCGGCGCTCGCGCAGCATGGTGCGCCGCACCATCGCACATAATCTGCAATTGCTGGAACATACGCTCTGAAAGCAGTGCACCGTGGTCGCGCCAGCGGTGCAATTGCGTGACGCTTTGCCCTGAATACAGGCCATCACAGGAGCAATCATTGACCCGCTGCGTAAATTTCGATATGCGCGCGCTGATACCCGCAATCCGGCGGGTTGACCGATGGGGCGCCTGAGAACCTGCGTCCCGCCCCACTCGCGGCCGATCCTGAATGATCCGCACCGCCACCACTGGACGCATATGACCAAATTTTCCGACCTCGCCCTTGATCCCCGGGTTCTGCAAGCTGTTTCCGAAGCCGGGTATGAGACGCCTACGCCGATCCAGGCCGAAGCCATCCCCGAGGCCCTGAAGGGGCGTGACGTGCTGGGGATCGCCCAGACCGGCACCGGCAAGACCGCCAGCTTCACGCTGCCGATGATCACGCTGCTGGGTCAGGGCCGGGCGCGGGCGCGGATGCCGCGCAGCCTTGTTCTGGCGCCGACGCGCGAGCTTGCCGCTCAGGTGGCCGAGAATTTCGACATCTATGCCAAACACACCAAACTGACCAAAGCGCTCCTGATCGGGGGCGTCGCCTTTGGCGAACAGGACAAGCTGATCGACCGCGGTGTCGATGTGCTGATTGCAACTCCGGGCCGGCTTCTTGACCATTTCGAGCGCGGCAAGCTCTTGCTGACCGGCGTGCAGATCATGGTGGTCGACGAGGCCGACCGGATGCTCGACATGGGCTTCATCCCCGATATCGAACGCATCTTCCAGCTGACGCCCTTCACGCGCCAGACCATGTTCTACTCGGCCACCATGGCCCCCGAGATCGAGCGGATCACCAATACTTTCCTGACCGCTCCGGCCCGGATCGAGGTTGCCCGCCAGGCCACCACCAACACCAATATCGACCAGAAACTGGTCTTCTTCACGCCGTCACGCAAAGACCGCTCCTTTACCGAGAAACGCGCCGTTCTGCGTGCGCTGATCGCCGCCGAGGGCGAGGCCTGCACCAATGGTATCGTCTTCTGCAACCGCAAGATGGATGTCGATGTCGTGGCGAAATCGCTGAAATCGCATGGTTTCAACGCAGCGCCGATCCATGGCGACCTCGATCAGTCGCAGCGGACCAAGACGCTGGATGCCTTCCGCGACGGCTCGCTGCATATCCTTGTGGCCTCGGATGTGGCGGCGCGCGGCCTTGATATTCCGGCCGTCAGCCATGTGTTCAATTTCGACGTGCCCGGCCATCCCGAGGATTACGTTCACCGCATCGGCCGGACCGGCCGCGCCGGCCGCCATGGCCGCGCCTTCACCCTCGCGACGCCCTCCGATGCCAAGCAACTGGCGGCGGTGGAAAGCCTCGTGAAACAGGAAGTCCCGCGCGTCGGATTGCCCGAAGGGCTGGATCTCGAAAGCGCCGGCTCCTCGCGCACGCGCAGCGAACCGCGTGGCGAGCGCCCCGAGCGTGGCGAGCGGTCGCGTGGCGGCAAGGGACGCGAACGCTCCCGCGGCGGGCGCGAGCGCGCCCAGGACGAAGATCGCAGCCAGCCCTCCCTGACCGAGGCCGCGCCGAAGGCGCAGCCCGAGCGCAGCGAGGCCCCCCGGAAAGAGGCCTCCCAGAAAGAGGCCTCCGCCAAGGAAACCTCCCCGCGCGAAGGCAGCGCCCGCAGCCATTCCCATGGCGAAAACCGGCGTGACCAGGCCCCGCGCGACGGCAATCGTGAAAACAGCCGCGACACTGCCGGCCGCGATTCCGGGTCTCGTGATCCGGGGGCTCGCGACTCTGGCTCCCGTGATGCCGGCACACGCGACTCTTCCGGCCGTGAAGCGGGCAGCCGCTATTCCGACCGCCGCAATGACCGCCGCGACCGCCGCGATGACGGCCCCGCCGTCATCGGCATGGGGGACCATGTTCCTGATTTCCTCCTGCGCAGCTTCCGGATCACCACACGCCCGGTCGCCGACGACAATGCCACCGAGGAAGGCAGCGCAGAGGATACCCCCGCACCGGAAGCCAGCCTGCCCGTGCACGAAAGCGCGCCGGCTCTGGTGACCACGGCCGACGGCACCGAAGACTGACGGCTGAACCCGTCAGCATGAATGATTGTTCTGCCGCCAAGCCGGCAGAACACCACCTGCGGCGCATTCTGTAAGGTCAGTCAGGTGCGGCGAGCCTCCCTGGGGCAAGAGGCGGCAGTTCAGCGACGGACTGCCAGCCATATCCCAAAGGCACTGCACAGGCCCCGTCACAGTAAATTGGCCCCGCCACAGTCAGTGACTGTGCTACTGCCAGCCTCCGACCAGCCTGACCAGCCCGACCGAATTCTCGCCCCGAATTAACCGAGGCCAGGCGGGCCATTGACCTCCCCTGACCAGAAATACAGGACGCAGCCCGTCACGCAATCGCTGTTCCCCAGGCCCGTCCAGAGGCCCGCCCAGACCGGGCGGCCAGCAAAAAACCCACGGCCCGGAATGAAGCGCTGCCGCACGGCCGCAGGCCGTGCCCCCCGCTCCCCATGCGAGGCCGGGCCTCTGGCCCGGTTCCGCGTGGAGAGAAACCGCCGCACTCAGCCGCAGCCAGTTCCGGCTGCGCTTATTCGGGCAACAGCCGCGAGACCACCACTGTCACTTCCGGTTTCTTGCCGATCTCTTCGACCGCGACCTGGCGGATGATCCGGCGGATGTCATCCTCGACCTTGTCGTCATTTTTCAAAACCTTGCGACCGGCGCGGCCCATCCAGTCGTCAAGCTCTGCCTCCATGGTCCCGGCAAGCTCGCGCCCGCCCTTGCCGATCGGCGTCAGCCCCATAATCTCGACCCAGGGCTCGCCCAAAGGCTCCCCGGCCTCGTCAAGGATCACGGTGGCCAGAACATGCCCGTTCAGCGCCATGCGGATCCGGTTGCGGATCACCCCGTCCAGCGCCCCGATCAGCACAGTTCCATCCAGGTAAAGCCGCCCGGTCTCGATATATTCGACAACTTTGGGGTGTTCGCCGGTCAGATCGACCATCATCCCGTTCACCGCCACCTGAGTGGCAATGCCACCCTCAGATCCGATCCGCGCATGTTCGGTCAGATGCCGGTGCTCGCCATGCATCGGGATCAGCATATCCGGCAGCAACAGCCGGTGCACATGTTCCAGATCCGGCCGGTTCGCATGGCCAGAAACATGGTAAAGCCCGCCGGCATCATCCACCACCCGCACGCCCATTTCCGAATAGGCGTTCCAGATCTTGTAGACGTCTTTCTCATTCCCCGGGATCGTGCGCGAAGAAAACAGGAAGGTATCGCCGCGTTTCAGCTCATGGCCCAGATAACGCCCGCGCGACAAAGCCGCCGCCGCCGCCCGCCGCTCGCCCTGGCTGCCGGTGACCAGCAGCATCAGATTGCGGCGCGGCACTTCCAGCGCATCCTCTGTCGAGACGACGCGCGGGAAAGAGGCAAGCACCCCGGTCTCCTGCGCGACCGAAAGCATCCGCTTCATCGAGCGCCCCATGACGCAGATGGTGCGATCCGCCGCCACAGCGGCCTCGGCCAAAGTCTTCAGCCGCGCCACGTTCGAGCCAAAGGTCGTCGCGACAAACATGCCCTCCGACGCCTTTATCAGCCCGGTCAGCGGTTCCGCCAGGGTCGCCTCGGACCGGCCCGGATGGGTCGAGAACACATTCGTGGAATCGCACATCAGCGCCTTCACGGGCGCCTCATCGGCCACCCCTTGCCAGAGCGCATCATCCCAGGCCTCCCCCACCACGGGCGAGCGGTCGAGCTTGAAATCCCCGGAATGCACGATCCGCCCCGCAGGCGTGTCGATGATCAAAGCCGCCGATTCCGGGATCGAATGCGAAAGCGGCACGAATTGCACCCTGAACGGCCCCGCCTCGACCACATCGGGCCGCGCCCCCACCGTCACAATCGCATCGGTCGGATGGCCCAGCTCATCCAGTTTCAGCCGGCCAATCGCCGAGGTGAACTTCCGCGCATAGACCTTCGCCTTCAGCTTTGGCCAAAGATGCCCAAGCGCGCCGATATGGTCTTCATGGGCATGGGTGATGAAAATCGCCTCAAGCCGCCCCACCCGCTCTTCCAGCCAGGTGATGTCGGGCATGATCACCTCGACCCCCGGCGCCCCGTCCATATCAGGGAAAGTCACCCCCATATCGACAAGGATCAGCCTCTCCTTCCCGGGGGCGCCATAGCCATAGACATAGGCATTCATCCCGATTTCGCCGGCACCACCCAGCGGAAGGTAGATCAGCCGTTCACTCTTCATGCGTTTTCCTTGTTGTAGTCATGGATCAGGACAAGGCCATGCATGGTCAGATCATCCTCGATCGATTCGAATATTTCTGTGTCCTGGGCGAAGAGCGACGCAAGGCCGCCGGTGCCGATCACCTTCATCGGGCGATCCCTCTCCTGACGGATCGCGCGCACGATGCCTTCGACAAGGCCGATATAGCCCCAATACACGCCCGATTGCATACAGGCTACCGTATTCGTGCCAATCGCCTGCTGGGGGCGCGTCACATCGACATGCGGCAGCGCCGCCGCCGCCATATGCAGTGCCTCAAGCGACAGGTTCACCCCGGGCGCAATCACGCCGCCAATATAGGCGCCATCGATATCGACCACGTCAAAGGTGGTGGCGGTGCCGAAATCGACCACGATCAGATTGCCGCCATGGCGGTCAAAGGCACCGGCGGTATTGACCAGCCGGTCCGGCCCCACGGTGGTGCCCTGATCGACGCGCGGCTGATGCGGCAACAGGCATTCGGGCTTTCCCACCACCAGCGGGCGGCAATCGAAATAGCGGTTCGACAGCACCCTGAGATTGAACACCACCCTTGGCACGGTGGATGAGATGATCACCTCGGCGATCCTCACCTCAAGCCGGTTCAGTAGCATCAGCGAGGAAAGCCAGACGTAATATTCATCCGCCGTCCGCCTGTGATCGGTGGCGATGCGCCAGGTGGCGATGAACCGCGCCCCATCCGCAGCGCTGTCATCCCAGATCGCAAAGACAGTATTGGTATTGCCGCAGTCGATGGCGAGAAGCATCGGCTCCCCCTTCGGTTTCGGTCAGAAAAACACATCCGCCGCCGGGATGGCGACGGTCGCGAAGGCCATGCGCAGAACCAGATTGCCGTCCTGGTCGATGGTCTCGAATATGCCCTCGCGGGTCTCGGATCCGGTGCGGGCGGTGATCTTTTCGCCGATCCGCGCGGCACGGGCGAGCCAGGCGGCGCGTATGGGTGCAAAACCCTCATCGCGCAGCACCGCCTCCCAATGCGCCATGGCCGGCGCCAGAGCGTCCAGAAAGCGCGCGGGCGTCACCCGCACACCCGTCTCTGCCAGCAGCGAGACCGGGGCCACAGCACCAGGGTCTACCGCGCTTGCCGGGGGCGCATGCAAAAGGTTCACCCCCATGCCGATCACCAGCACCGGCCCCGAGGCTTCCAGCAGGATCCCGGTCAGCTTGCCGCCATTCAGCAGCACATCATTGGGCCATTTCAGCGCGAAACCGGTGCCAGCGCCGACCACGGCGACAAAGGCGTCGTAAAGCGCCAGCGCCGCGACGAAACTGCGCAGACCAAGCCTTGCCGCCGGTTCATCAAGGCGTTGCGCGAGGCTGCCATAGAAATTCCCCGGCGGGCTGGTCCAGGGACGCGCCCGTCGTCCCTTCCCCGCCGTTTGCTCGCCCGCCAGAATCCACAGAGGCCCCCGAAGATCGGGGGCCCTCCGGAAGGCCTCAATATTGGTGGAGTCGACCGAGGCCAGCTCCACCCGTTCGATGCGGTCAGAGCACAAGTGATTTTGCCGCCGTCAGAGCCGGCCCTTCGATCCCGAAGAGATTGATCGCGCCCAGCACCAGGATCGCCGCCACCGCCATCATCAGAACCCATTGCACCGCCGACATCCGGCTTTCGGCCGGGTCTTCGGTATCGCCGAAATAGATGAAATAGACGACGCGCAGATAGTAGAAGGCACCGATCACCGAAGCGATACCGCCCGCCACCGCCAGCCAGACCATGCCGGCATCGACCGCCGCCTTCAGCACCGCGAATTTGGCATAGAAGCCGATAAAGGGCGGCACACCGGCAAGGCTGAAGAACAAAGCCAGCAGCGCCAGCGCCTTCAGGGGCTCAGACTTCGAGAGCATCTTGAGGCTCGCGATATCGGTGACCGGGCGGCCATCGCGCTCCATCCCGAGGATGAAGGCGAAAGACCCCACACCCATGGTGACATAGATCGCCATATAGATCAGCATCGCCTGGACGCCCTGCACCGCCTGATCCGGCGTGCCTGTGGTCGCAGCGGCCAGACCGATCAGCGCATAGCCCATATGGGCAATCGAGGAATAGGCCATCAGACGCTTGATGTCTTTCTGGCCAATCGCGGCAATCGCCCCGAGATACATCGACAGCACCGACATCGCCGCCAGCACCTGGCCCCATTGCGCCGGGATCGAGCCGAAAGCATCCCAGGCCAGCCGCGCGATCAGCGCCATCGCGGCCACTTTCGGCGCGGTGGCGAAGAAGGCCGTGACGGGCGTGGGCGAGCCCTCATAGACGTCGGGCGTCCACATATGGAAGGGTGCGGCCGAGATCTTGAAGGCCAGACCTGCCAGCATGAAGACCAGACCGAACAGCAGCCCCAGCGAGACATCGGCCTGAACTGCTACGAAGATGCCGTCGAATTGCGTCGTGCCGGTAAAGCCGTAAACCAGCGAGGCGCCAAACAGCAGCATCCCAGAGGACAGCGAGCCGAGGACGAAATATTTCAGCCCGGCCTCGGAGGATTTCGCCGAGTCGCGGCGGATCGCGGCGGTGACATAAAGCGCCAGCGATTGCAGCTCCAGCCCCATATAGAGCGCCATCAGATCGCCGGCCGAGACCATCATCATCATGCCGGTCACGGCAAGCGTCACGATCACCGGGAACTCGAACCGCAAAAGGTTCCAGCGGGACATATAGTCCTGGCTCATCACCAGCACCGCCGCGGTGGACAACAGGATCACCACTTTCGAGAAACGCGAGAAGGGGTCATCGTTGAACATGCCGTGGAAGGCGGTGCGGTCGCCCTCGCCCGCAAGGCCGATCCACAGCGCCAGCGCCACGAAAAGCCCCGCCGTGGCCCAGACCAGCGGCACCGCCACCCTGTCCTTGCCGGTATAGACGCCGAACATGAGCGCGGCCATCGCGTAAAGCGCGAGGATCACCTCGGGCAGAACGGTGTTGAAATCAACTGCGGTCATTGTCGCGCTTCCTCAGTGCATCGCCGCCTGCTCTGCCACGGCGGGCAGAGCGGCAAGGTAATTCTCGATCAGATGGGTCACGGACGGGCCGATGATATCGGTCACGGCGCTCGGATAGACCCCCAGGAACAGCGTCATCGCCACCAGCGGCGCGAAGATCAGTTTCTCGCGCGTGGTCATGTCGCTGATCAGCTTAAGGCTGTCTTTGGTCAATGTTCCAAAGATCACCCGGCGGTAAAGCCAGAGCGCATAAGAGGCCGAGAAGATCACGCCCGAAGCCGCGAAGAAGGCGATCCAGGTATTGACCTGATAGATGCCCATGATCGTCAGGAACTCACCCACGAAACCCGATGTGCCGGGAAGGCCCACATTGGCCATGGTGAAGAACATGAAGACCATCGCATAGGCCGGCATCCTGTTCACCAGACCGCCATAGGCGTCGATCTCGCGGGTATGCATGCGGTCATAGATCACGCCGACGCAAAGGAAGAGCGCGCCAGAGATGAAACCGTGCGAAATCATCTGGAAGATCGCGCCGTCAAGACCTTGCTGGTTGATCGCGAAAATCCCCATGGTCACATAGCCCATATGGGCGACCGAGGAATAGGCGATCAGCTTCTTCATGTCCGACTGCACGATGGCGACCAGCGAGGTATAGACCACCGCAATCGCCGACATCCAGAACACCAGCGGCGCCAGCAGATCGGATGCCACCGGGAACATCGGGATCGAGAACCTGAGGAAACCATAGCCCCCCATCTTCAGCATGATCGCCGCCAGAATGACCGAACCGGCGGTCGGCGCCTGAACGTGGGCATCAGGCAGCCAGGTGTGGAACGGCCACATCGGCATCTTCACCGCGAAAGAGGCAAAGAAGGCAAGGAACAACAGCGTCTGCACGCCGCCGACCACCTGGACCCCCAGGAGATCAAAGGCCTCGAAGCTGAATGTATGGGTCAGGAGCGAAACCTGCCCCTCGCCACAGGCGCCGATACAGGTGGTGCCGGCATCCATATACATGAAGATCATCGCCACCAGCATCAGCACCGAGCCGAGGAAGGTGTAGAGGAAGAATTTGAACGCCGCATAGATGCGGTTCACGCCGCCCCAGACCCCGATGATCAGGAACATCGGGATCAGCCCCGCCTCGAAGAAGAGGTAGAACATCACCAGATCCAGCGCACCGAACACGCCGATCATCAGCGTCTCAAGGATCAGGAACGCGATCATATATTCCTTGACGCGTTTGGTGACATCCCAGGCCGACCAGATCACCAGCGGCATCAGGAAGGTGGTCAGCAGGACGAAGAGGATCGAGATCCCGTCAACGCCCAGCCGCCATTTCAGGCCGAGAATCCAGTTGCTTTCGCTGACGAACTGGAAATCCGGATTCGACGGGTCGAACTCGGCCAGCAGGAACAGCGAGGCGAGGAAGGTCGCGATCGTCGCAAACAGCGCCAGATATTTCGCGTTGCCCCGTGCGGCCTCGTCATCGCCGCGCAGGAAAAGCGCCATGATCAGCGCCGCAACCAGCGGCAGGAAGAGAATGATATTGAGAAGTTGTTGTGCCATGGATCCCGGGCCCCCTTACCTGGCGCCACCGAAAAGCGTCATCCAGGTGACCAGGGCAACAATCCCGAGCACCATGGCGAAGGCATAGTGGAAGACAAAGCCCGACTGGGCACGATTGGCGAGGCGGGTGAAGAAGGGGACAATCCCCATCGCCACCCCGTTGATGGTTCCGTCAATCACCTTGACGTCATTCTTCCAGAACAGCCGGCCAAGGGCTTTCGAGCCTTTGACGAAGACGAAGGTATAGATCTCGTCGAAATACCACTTGTTCAGAAGGAACAGATAAAGCGGGCGTTGCTGCTCTGCCAGCCGGCGCGGCCAGGACGGGTTTTTGATATAGAAGAGCCAGGACAGGACCAGACCGATCAGCATCGCGATAAAGGGCGAGACCCTGACCCAGGACGGCACCATATGGGCCGCCGCGATGATGGTGTTCGGCGCATGGCCCGAGGCCTCGACCTTTTTCGCATCGACGCGGGTTTCGACCACGGCCTGTTCCTCCGCGCCGTAAGGCAGCATCAGGAGCGCGCCTTTCGGAGCGACGCCATGTTCCGCGCCGGGGTCAGCGGCTTCAACCGCTTCGCCCGGATCGGTAACGCCGGCATCGGCCGCCGCAAGGGCTTCGGCCTGGGCCGCAGCGTTCGCCGCTTCCTCAGCAGTCGGCGCATCGCCTGCCGCTTCGGCAAGCGCCGTTTCAGCGCCAGCAGTCTCTCCGGCTGCCGCATAATCAGCGGCGGGCCCGGCACTCCCTTCTTCGACCTCATGCGCAGCCAGCTGCTCCATCCCGAACCAGGAGCGCATCTTCTCCTCGTCGCCGAAAAAGACCTTGTACCACAGCATCCCCGAGAAGATCGCGCCCAGCGACAGAACCGCCAGCGGGATCAGCATGACTGCAGGGCTTTCATGCGGCTCGTGGTGGTGCCCGTGGCCGTGATCGTCATGGCCGTGGTCGTCGTGACCATGTGCGGCATGGCCGTGATCATGGCCATGCGCGTGATCCTCATGCGGTTTCTGATCGGCGCGGTTGGTGCCGTAGAAGGTCAGGAACATCAGGCGCCAGGAATAGAAGCTGGTCATGCCAGCGGCGATAATAAGCATCCAGAAGGCGTAGGAGGAGCCGACATAAGCGCTCTCGATCACCGCGTCTTTCGACAGGAAGCCGGCAAAACCGTAATAGGTCAGCGGGATCCCCACACCGGTAATCGCCAGCGTGCCGATCATCATCATCCAGAAGGTGAAGGGGATCTTCTTCCTGAGCCCACCATACCAGCGCATATCCTGCTCGTGATGGGTGGCATGGATCACCGAACCGGCGCCAAGGAACAGCATCGCCTTGAAGAAGGCGTGGGTGAAGAGGTGGAACATCGCGACCGGATAGGCCCCGACGCCTGCCGCCACGAACATATAGCCCAGCTGCGAACAGGTCGAATAGGCGATCACGCGCTTGATGTCATTCTGCACCAGACCGACGGTCGCGGCAAAGAAGGCGGTCGTCGCGCCCAGCACGGTGATGAAACCGGTTGCATAGGGCGCATATTCAAACACCGGCGACATGCGGCAGACAAGAAAGACGCCTGCGGTCACCATGGTTGCCGCATGGATCAGCGCGGAAACCGGGGTCGGCCCCTCCATCGCGTCCGGCAGCCATGTATGCAGGAAAAGCTGCGCCGATTTCCCCATCGCGCCGACAAACAAGAGGAAGGCGATCAGGTTGACCGCATTCCAGTCCGCCCAGAGGAAGCGGACCGTGGTTTCGCTCTGGGCCGGAATGGCGGCGAAAACCTGGTCGAACTGGATCGAATCCGTCAGCAGGTAAAGCCCGGCAATCCCGAGGATGAAGCCGAAATCGCCGACCCGGTTGGCGATGAAAGCCTTCATCGCGGCAGCACCGGCCGATTGTTTCTTCCAGTAGAAGCCGATCAGCAGGTAAGAGGCGACCCCCACCCCTTCCCAGCCGAAGAACATCTGCAAGAGATTGTCGGCGGTCACCAGCGTCAGCATGGTGAAGGTGAAGAACGAGAGATAGGCGAAGAAACGCGCCCGGTAGGGCTCGTCATCGGTCCAGTTCTCGTCATGTGCCATATAGCCAAAGCTATAAAGATGCACGAGCGCCGAGACCGAGTTCACCACCACCAGCATGATCGCGGTCATGCGGTCGACGCGGATCCCCCAGGAGGTCTCAAGCGAACCGGATTCGATCCAGCGCAGCAGCGGCACCTTATAGGTCTCGCCGTCAAAGCCAAGGAAGATGACCCAGCTCAGCACAGCCGCAAGGAAGACGGCGGCAGTGGTCAGGATCTGGGCCGGTTTCTCACCGATCACCTTCCAGCCAAAGCCGCACAGAATGGCCCCGATCAGCGGAGCAAAAAAGACGATCTGAACCATTCTCTCAGCCCTTCATCACGTTCACGTCTTCGACGTCGATCGTTCCGCGGTTGCGGAAGAAGACGACGAGGATGGCGAGGCCGATGGCGGCCTCGGCTGCGGCGACCGTCAGCACGAAGAGCGTGAAGATCTGCCCGGTCAGATCGTCGTTGAAGGACGAAAAGGCCACGAAGCTGATATTCGCAGACAAGAGGATCAGCTCGATCGACATCAGAATGACGATCACATTCTTCCGGTTGAGGAAGAGACCGAAGATGCCGATGACGAAGAGTGTCGCCGCCACCATGATGTAATGTTCAATTCCTACCATCTCATCCGTCCCTCAGGCGCTCTCGCCCGTTATTGCCCCAGATCGTCGCGCTGGTCGTAAGGGGTCATCCCTTTGGCGCGCAGCTCCGGAAAGTACACATTGCAGGCGCAGGTCTCGGCGTCTTCACGCAGCTCGATCCCCTTGCCGAAAGCGGCTCTCACCGCCTGTTTCATCCGCGCCGCCGTCGCGGTTTGTTCTTGTGTCACCGCATCGCGCAGGAAAACCGTCGCGGCCAGCGCGTCGGCGGCTTCATAGCTGTTCCTCCGGCCCGACACCGCGACCATGTGGCCGCTGGCGCAATGGGTGACGCGCAGCCCGTCGAAGCCCGACAGCGCATCGACCGGCGGCGTATCCGCCTCGGCCAGGGTGCCATGGCTCACAATGTTATGGCGGTATTCCTCGACCACGATGCCGGTGCCGGCGATTACGGCCGGCCATTCGGTGCGCATCCCGGCCTCGACCCCGCCGCAGGGCGGCAGCGGCGTCAGCGCCTGGGCGCCGGTCGCGGTCAGCGTCAGGAAAAGCGAAAGATGCAGCTTCATCCCTTGCCCTCCATCTCGGGGAACAAGGTCTTGCAGCCGCAATCCAGCCGCACCGACTTGCCCGACATGTGGATCCGGTCAGCCGTCGTGACTGCGCGCACCCGCGTCAGCCCGCGCTTTTCCGCCAGAGCCTGCGCGCCCGAAAGGCCGAAACCCGGCTTTGCCCCGGCCTTTTCGACCTGCGCCAGCAGCTCGTCGAGCCGTTTCGAGGTCTCGGGCTGCATCAGGTCGTAAAAGGCCTCGCCCAGCAGCAGCACCTGGCCCGAGCGGCAATCCTGCACCACCACCGTGACAACGCCGTTGCAGGCATTGCCCTCATAGGTTTCCTGCCAGACGAAACCGGGGGCGACCGGCCTTGCTGCGCTGATCCCCACAGTGCCATATTCCGAAACCTGCCAGGAGACCGCACAATTCTCGCCCCGGATCGCTTTCGAAGACGGTTTCATCGGCGCAGGCGAACAGGCCAGCGCCGGCGAAACCGCCAGCGTGGCTGCAAACCCTGCGATGATGAACCCTGCGCGGATCATGGATCAGAGCCCCTGCCCCGGTTTGATATCTTTCATCTCGATGGTCTCGGCCGGGTCGCGCCACATCTGATGCAGCACATTCTGGCGTTTGATGCCGGTGCGGTGGCGCAAAGTCAGCAGGATCGCCCCGATCATCGCGACCAGCAATACAAGCCCCGCCGCCTGGAAGAGGTAGATATAGCGGTCATAGATCAGCAGACCGATGGCGCGCGCATTGTCGATATCGGCGGGCGTCGGATTGGCCTGGGTCGCGCCCGACGATATCCGCCAGCTGCCAAAGGCAAGGCCGATCTGCATCAGCAAAACGACCCCGATCAGCAGCGCCAGCGGCATGGCCCGCGCCATCTCGCCCTTCAGCGCCGCGAAATCAACGTCGAGCATCATCACGACGAAGAGGAACAGCACCGCCACCGCGCCGACATAGACGATCAGCAAGAGCATGGCGACGAATTCCGCGCCCAAAAGCACGAACAGCCCGGTCGCGCCCACGAAGGCCGAGATCAGCCACAGCACCGCATGAACCGGGTTGCGGCTGATCGTGACCATCAGCCCCGAGCCGATCACCACCAGCGCAAAGATATAAAAGGCAAAAACCGCGACGGTCATTTTCCGGCATCCTTCTTCTCGTCAAAGACGGACTGGGCAATATCCAGCGCCTGTCTCATGGCGGGCAGCCCGCCGAACATGCTCATCTGCCAGATCACCTCGGCGATCTCGCGTTCCGTGGCACCCGCTTCCAGCGCGTGGCGGATGGTCACCTTGATCTGCGGCTCGGCAAGGCCCGAGGGCAGCGCGGCGCCCTGGACACACAGCCCGGCCAGTGTCACCAACAGCCGGCTGCGGGCATCCAGCCCCTCGCGGTTGAAGGTCTTGCCGAACCACATCTCCATCAGATCGGCCGGCATGGTCGGGAACAGCTTGTCGAAACCGCCCACCTTCATGCCCTCGGCCATGCCGCCCATGGTTCCGGCCATGCTTTCCGTCACCGAGGCCAGCGCCGGGTTGAAGCTTTTCAGCATCTCCTGGCTGCTTTCCATCATCTGGCTCAGCATTCTGGCATAGGCTTCATTCATTCCGCGCCCTCCCCGCCGGCCGCACCGGCCTTCCCCTGCAGGCAGAGGAAGAAATTCACATTCGCAAAACCCGCCGTCGCACTGGTCATCATCAGCGGGTCCGAACGCTCCTGATCCGCACTGGCGGTATAATCCGGCGAACTGTTCAGCACAGCCTCCCCGGCAGGAGACCAGCCGGACGGGCAGCCTCCGGCGCGACGCACCAGCAGAACGGCGTCCTGGCCCGGATCGCCCAGACCTGCAACCCCTTGCGGACCGGCAGGCCCGGTCTCCCCCTGCAGGCCGATCTCGCCCTGCGGCCCCTGCGGGCCGGCAACGCCGACACTGCCCTGTGGCCCGGCGGGGCCGATGGCGCCCTGCACCCCGCCAGGTCCCTGCGGCCCGGCCTCGCCCTGCGGACCGGCCTGACCCTGGAGGCCGGCAGGCCCCTCCGGCCCCTGAGGTCCCGGCCCGCCTTTGAGCAGGTCGCCGGCAAACAAAGCGGCAAGGGCGAAGACTATCGCCCCGCCTGCCGCTCCGAATGCTGCTGACTGTAACTTGCTCATGGCCTGGCCGGGTCTCCGGTTGGGATGGGATTGGCTTAACGGTAAGGCGCGTCGAGTTCGAGATTGCGGGCGATCTCGGCCTCCCACCGCGCGCCGTTCTCAAGGAGTTTCTCCTTGGTGTAGAACAGCTCTTCACGGGTCTCGGTCGAGAATTCGAAATTCGGACCTTCGACGATGGCATCCACCGGGCAGGCTTCCTGACAGAAGCCGCAATAGATGCATTTCGTCATGTCGATATCGTAGCGCGTGGTGCGGCGCGAGCCGTCCTCGCGCGGCTCGGCGTCGATGGTGATGGCCTGGGCCGGGCAGATCGCTTCGCAAAGCTTGCACGCAATGCAGCGCTCTTCGCCATTCGGGTAGCGGCGCAGCGCATGTTCGCCACGGAAGCGCGGCGAAAGCGGCCCCTTTTCATGCGGGTAGTTGATGGTGGGCTTCGGCTTGAAGAAATAGCGCATCCCGAGCGCGAAGCCCTTGATGAAATCCATCATCAGGAAATAGCGCGTGGCGCGGTTCCAGTCGATATTGGCCATTTGGCTCAGCCCCCAACCGCCCAGCGGGCCCAAAAGCCGCCAAGCACTTCGAATTTTGCAAGGAATGCCACCAGAACGACCCAGCCAAGCGAGAGCGGCAGGAAGACCTTCCAGCCGATCCGCATCAGCTGGTCATAGCGGTAGCGCGGCACGATGGCCTTCACCATCGCGAACATGAAGAACCACATCCACATCTTGGCGACCATCCACCACCAGCCATCCGCGATGCCCGGGATCGGCGACAGCCAGCCACCGAAGAAGAAGAGGCTGATCAGGGCGCACATCAGGAAGATGGCGATATATTCGCCGGCCATGAACAGAAGATACGGCGTCGAGGAATATTCGACCATGAAGCCGGCGACGAGTTCGGATTCCGCTTCGGGAAGGTCAAAGGGCGGGCGGTTGGTCTCGGCCAGCGACGAGACGAAAAACAGCACCAGCATCGGGAAATGCGGCAGCCAGTACCAGCCGAGGAAGCCGTAGCCGGTATCCTGGGCCCGCACGATATCCGACATGTTCATCGAGCCGGACGAGATGATCAGGCCGATGATGATCAGCCCCAGCGAGACCTCGTAAGAGATCATCTGCGCGGCAGAGCGCAAGCCCCCGAGGAAGGCGTATTTCGAGTTCGAAGCCCAGCCGCCCATGATCACGCCGTAGACCTCAAGCGAGGAGACGGCGAAGACAAAAAGGATCGCGACATTGATATCGGCCAGCACCCAGCCGTAATCAAACGGGATCACCGCGAAGGCCAGGAGCGCCAGCACGAAGGAGAGGATCGGCGCGAGGAAATAGACCGGGCGGTCAACACCCGCCGGGACGACGATTTCCTTCAGCACATATTTCAGTGCATCGGCAAAGGTTTGCAGGATCCCCCAGGGGCCGACCACATTCGGGCCGCGCCGCACCTGCACCGCCGCCCAGATCTTCCGGTCGCCATAGACCATGAAGATCAGCGAGATCATGACGAAGGCGACCACCGCAAGACACTGGGCGATCAGAATGACCGCCGTGCCCAGCCCCGTCGAGAAAAATCCGTCCATCTTCCTACCGTCCTCTCAGTCCGTTTTCCGAACCGTTCTCTTATGCCTTGTGCCCCTGGGTCGCCCCTCAGACCGTCGGTATCCTCAATGCGCCGCAATCCTGCACCGTCACTTCGGCGTCAATCGTTTTCACGCCCCGGGGCAGCGCGGCCGAGACCAGCCAGGCCGAGTCCCCCCGCACTGTATCGCCGGATTTTGCAACATTCGTCCGCACATGGCGGGCGAAACCGGCGCCGCGGATCAGCGCATATTGCGCGGCCGCGCAACGGGCGTAATCCTCGATATCCTTGCCATCCTGGGTGCCCTTCATCGCGACGCGGAAGCTGACCATATCGCCATCCAGCAGCACGGTCTGGATGCCGAGATATTCCTTTTTCCCGGGGCTTGCCGACACATCCCCACCGCCCGCGCAGGCCCCCAGAGCCGCCAGGGCGACCGGGAACAGCGTGAGGGTGGCGAGCTGGCGCATCCCGGGTTTACTCCGCCGCCATCGGCGCATTGGCCCGGGCAAGCGCCTGGGCGGAAAGCTCGGCCATCACCTGGCTTGCCCGCGCAATCGGGTTGGTCAGGTAAAAATCCCGGATCGCGTTGCGGAAACCGGCGCGGGCCGGCATCCTGAGTTCCAGCGGCTGCCACTCATTCCCGACAACCTCGTTCAAAAGGCCCAGATGCGGGTGATCGGCCACCAGCGCGGCGCGCAGCCCCGCCAGGCTGTCCCAGGGCAGTTTCGCCCCCAGCTCGGCCGAAAGCGCCCGCAGGATCGCCCAGTTCTCACGCGCCTCGCCCGGGGCAAAGCCCGCGCGGAAGGCCAGTTGCGGCCGGCCCTCGGTATTGACGAAGAGGCCGTTTTCCTCGGTAAAGGCAGCGGCCGGCAGGATGATATCCGCGCGGTTCGCGCCCCGATCCCCATGGCTGCCCTGATAGATCACGAAGGGCGGCGCACCGGCATCGGTCCATTCGCGCGCGATCTCGATTTCATCGGCGCCAAGGTTGAAGATCACCTCGGCCCCCATCACCACCGCCGTCATGCCGCCTTCGGTCACGGCGCCGACATCCAGCGCGCCGACGCGGCTTGCCGCCGTGTGCAGGATCAGGAGTTTCGAATTCGAGTTCCCGGCCAGCTTCATCGCATGGGCCAGAACCGCCTCGCCATCGGCCTCATTGATCGCGCCCTGGCCGACGATCACGATCGATGGCGCCTCGCGGGTCGCATCAGAGATTTCCTTGCCTGACAGCTCGACCAGAGCCGCCCGGTCGGTGCCGACATGGACATAGTCATAGGTCAGATCGACCGCCTCACCGACAAGGCCGACGGTTGCGCCAGCCGCCCAGGCCCTGCGGATGCGGGCATTCAGAACCGGGCTCTCGACGCGCGGATTGGTGCCGATCAGCTGGATCATCTTCGCGGAGTCGATGTCTTCAATCGTCGCCGTACCGACATAGGCCGAGCGGTTCCCAGCCGGCAGCCGGGTGCCGTCGGTGCGGGATTCCACTTTGCCGCCAAGACCTTCGATCAGTTTCTTCAGGCTGTAAATCGCCTCGGTCGGAGCGAGATCACCGATCAGACCGGCAATTTTCCTGCCCTTCATCGCCGCGGCGGCGGCGGTCAGCGCCTCGCCCCAGCTGGCTTTGCGCAGCTTGCCATCAACCCGCACATAGGGCGTATCGAGGCGCTGGCGGCGCAGACCGTCCCAGATGAAGCGGGTCTTGTCCGAGATCCATTCCTCATTCACCGCATCATTGTTGCGCGGCAGAATGCGCATCACTTCGCGGCCCTTGGTGTCGACGCGGATATTCGAGCCAAGCGCATCCATCACGTCGATGGTCTCTGTCTTGGTCAATTCCCAGGGGCGGGCGGTAAAGGCATAGGGTTTCGAGGTCAGGGCACCGACCGGGCAGAGGTCGATGATATTGCCCTGGAGGTTACTGTCCAGCGTCATGTTCAGATACGAGGTGATCTCGCTGTCCTCACCCCGGCCGGTCTGGCCCATCTGGGTGATACCGGCGACCTCGGAGGTGAAGCGCACGCAGCGGGTGCAGGAGATGCAGCGCGTCATCGCGGTCTTGACCAGCGGGCCGAGATTCAGCTCATCCGAGGCGCGTTTCGGCTCGCGGTAGCGAGAGAAGTCCACGCCATAAGCCATTGCCTGGTCTTGCAAATCGCATTCGCCGCCCTGGTCGCAGATCGGGCAGTCCAGCGGATGGTTGATCAGGAGGAACTCCATCACCCCTTCGCGCGCCTTCTTGACCATCGGCGATTTGGTCTTGACCACCGGCGCCTCGCCATTCGGGCCGGGGCGCAGGTCTTTCAGCTGCATCGCGCAGGAGGCCGCCGGCTTCGGCGGGCCGCCCACAACCTCGACCAGACACATGCGGCAATTGCCGGCAATCGAGAGCCGCTCATGGTAGCAAAAGCGCGGGATCTCGATCCCGGCAGCCTCAGCCGCCTGGATGATCGTCATCGAGCCGTCAAGCTCCAGCTCGGTGCCGTCGATATTGACTTTTCTGAGGTTCGACATCAGCGCCCTCCCTCTCCTTCATGGCCGGCCGCAATGGCCTGCTCCTGGCTTTTCCGGCGTTTTTCCGTCGCTTCGGCGCCGACAAAGGAATGGACAGGCTTTGTGACCTTCCCCTTGTCGAGCACGACGAGTGAATCGTGAATATGGATCCCGGTGATCTGATCGCGCAGGTCGCGGCGGTTCAGCGCGCCCTCATGGTACCAGCGATGCATGTCGTCAATCAGCGGGCGGATCATGGCGAAGAAATTATCCGTATTCTCCAGCCCGCCGCCATATTCTTCCCAATAGGCAGTGTGCAGATCCTCGATCACATAGGTGCCGCCCGGCGACAGGCGCGGAAACAGCGCCGCCAGCGAGGTCTTGATGTGCTTCATCACATGCGAGCCATCATCGAGCACGAGATCAAGCCCGCCCATTTCATCGACAACCTTTTTCAGAAAGGCCGGATTATCCTGCGAGCCGATGCGGACCTGACCGGATTTGCCGTTGAACTGCGCACAGGCAGGATCAATATCAATCCCGAAGATCACCGCCTCGGGGCCCAGAAACCTGCGCCAGATATCAAGGCTGCCGCCTTTGGAAACACCGATCTCAAGAAAGCGCACCGGACCACCACGCCATTTGGCGAAGTAACGCTCGTAAAGGGCGAGATAATGGTGCCATTTATTCACCACCGGCCCTTCATTGCCGACATAGATATCCAGCAGATCCCCGACTTCCGGGGTGCGCGCAAGGATATCCGCACGGATATCGGCATCTTTCGAGATACGGTAACGCCGCTTCATCCACCAACCCTCAACAAACTGCCGATCAGGCTTTTTGCGGCAATTTCCGCCTTCCCGATCTCGCAATAGGCCGCAGTCTTGCCCGGCGCGGCGCCGCGCGCCTTCAGCCAGTCTGCCGCCTCGGCCTTGCCGCGCTTTTTCTCGGCCTTGCTCTCGACAAAGGCGGTGATTTCCTGGCGGGTATAGCCCTGTTTCAGCGCATAATCCCTGAGCTTCGTCAGCTCATTGAGCGCGCGCAGCTTCCTCGGCCGCATGGTCGGGCAATTGTCCGCAATCGCATCGGCGATAAAGCCCTGGAGCAGCGTGTTGTTGATATGCTTTTCCTGGTTGATCGGAATGCGCGCATCGGCAGCGCCTGCAAAACCGGCAACATAAAGCGCCAGGGCGATCATCTTCACGGATTTCATCACGTTCACTCCACAGGTTGCTCCGGTCGGCTGACCGGCGCCCGATCCTGCCAGAGCGGTGGGCGCTGCGGAACGCACGGCTTCGTGGCGTTTGCGTGATGCGGTTTGGCTGAAATACCCCGTGATCATGCGCAGCCTCCGGCAAAGAGCCAGCTGCCTGCCCGATCATATTTTCCGATGGCCTTTTCGCGGAACTGGCCGCCGGCTGCCGCACAGGTGGCGCGGGCAGCTTTCTTCGCAAGCGCGCCCTGATCGTTGCGCAGCCCCCCGGACGTCGTGACCCGGATCTCCTGGCCGCCAATCGGGCGGGCGCCAACCACGGTCAGTTGCAGGCCAGCCGGACCCGGGTGGATCTCGCCCTGCAGCGCCTGACCATCGACCTGAACCTGATGCAGGCCGGGCGTCACCGTTTCCGGCAGCGGCGTATGGATCACCGCGCAGCCCGACAGGACAAGCGCCAGCGCCATGGCCGAAAGACCACGGGCGGGAGCCGTCAGAAGGATTGCGCGCCGGGCCATGATCACTCCGCCGCCAGCGCGGCCGAGATGCGGCCGGTGCGTTTTGCCTTGATGCGATCTTCGATTTCCTCACGGAAATTGCGGATCAGCCCCTGGATCGGCCATGCTGCTGCATCGCCAAGGGCGCAAATCGTATGGCCTTCGACCTGCTTGGTGACCTCGAACAGCATGTCGATTTCTTCGATCTCGGCATCGCCCGTCACGAGGCGGTCCATCACGCGCATCATCCAGCCGGTGCCTTCGCGACACGGCGTGCACTGGCCGCAGCTTTCGTGCTTGAAGAACTTGGACAGCCGCCAGATCGCTTTGATCACATCGGTCGACTGGTCCATCACGATCATGCAGGCGGTGCCGAACGAGGATTTCAGCTCGCGCATGCCGTCATAATCCATGATGGCATTTTCGCACATATCGGCGGTCAGGATGGGGCAGCTTGCACCGCCCGGGATCACCGCTTTCAGGTTCTTCCAGCCACCGCGCACGCCGCCGCCATGTTTCTCGATGAGCTCTTTCATCGGGATCGACATCGATTCCTCGATGACGCAGGGCGCGTTCACATGGCCCGACATCGCAAAGAGCTTGACGCCCGCATTGTTGGGGCGGCCAAAGCCCGCAAACCACTCGCCGCCACGGCGCAGGATGGTCGGCGCCACCGCGATGGATTCCACATTGTTCACCGTGGTCGGGCAGCCATAAAGGCCAGCACCGGCCGGGAAAGGCGGCTTCATCCGGGGCATGCCCTTGCGGCCTTCGAGGGACTCCAGCAGCGCAGTTTCCTCGCCGCAGATATAAGCCCCTGCCCCGTGATGCAGATAGACGTCGAAATCATAGCCCGATTTGCAGGCATTGCGGCCGATCAGACCGGCATCATAGGCCTCGTCGATCGCGGCCTGCAGCGCCTCGCGCTCGCGGATATATTCGCCGCGAATATAGATATAGGCGGCGACCGCATTCATCGCGAAGCCCGCCAGCAGGCAGCCCTCGATCAGCGTATGCGGATCATGGCGCATGATCTCGCGGTCTTTGCAGGTCGCGGGCTCGGATTCGTCAGCATTCACCACCAGATAGGCCGGGCGCCCGTCCGGGACTTTCGGCATGAAGGACCATTTCAGGCCGGTGGGGAAGCCCGCGCCGCCGCGGCCGCGCAAAGCGGATTTCTTCACCTCGTCCACGATCCAGTCACGGCCTTTGGCGATGATATCCGCCGTGCCATCCCAATGGCCGCGTGCCATCGCGCCTTTCAGGCTGCGGTCATGCATCCCGTAGAGGTTCGTGAAGATGCGGTCCTGATCCTTGAGCATCGCTCGCTCTCCTAATCCCGGCGCCTGCGCCAGATCTGATACGTCACGGCCAGCGCCCAGATGAAACCGGCAATCGCTGCGAGGTCAAAAAGGAAGACATAACGCGTCTCCCATCCAAGCTGACCGCCCAGAAACTGCCCGCCCATCCACAGGATCATCGTGGCCGCGATAACAATCGCAACGAGGCGCACCTGGCGCCCGCGCTGGATGTCATCTGCCGATGGCCCCTTCGATGGCCCTGTCATCCGCCTGCCCTCAGTAATCGTTGGTCTTTGCCCGGATGCGGAACGCGTCCAGACCTTCAGCCACAATCAGTTTCGCCTGCGCCACCCATTTATCGCGGGAGACACGGCCCTTGAAGCCTTTGAGGTTCTGATCAACCCAGGCCACTTCCTCATCGCTCCATTTGGCGATCTGGTCGAAATGGTAGAAGCCCAGCTCATGGCAGAGCCGCTCCAGCACCGGGCCGATCCCCTCGATTTCCTTGAGGTTATCCGCCTCGCCGTCGCGCGGGCCGCGCAGGCTTTCGGGCTTTTTGCCCTCACCCACAGGCAGCGCGGCCAGCGGAACCGGCGTCGCCTCGACCATTTTCGCGGCGGGCTTTTCAGCGACGGATTTTTCAGCGGCAGTCTTTTCAGCGGTGGGCTTCGCGGTTTTTGCGGCCGGCTTTTCCGCCAGCGCCGCACCGCCCTCGTGGTTGCGGATCCAGGACAGGTTCAGCGCCACTTCGGTGCCGTCGATCCGCTTGACCGTCTCGCCGATATCCAGCGCGCGCTGGACCGAGCCGTTATGACCCGCGCCCTTGCCCTTATGGTCGGCAAGAGAGGTCAGGCCGGTCACCGGTTCAGAGGAATAGCGGCCGTTTTGCGAGCCCGGACGCGGCACCTCGCCCTCGCGGAAGCGCGTGATCAACCCCCGCAGCACCTCGGGCGTCAGATCCTCATAGTAATCCTTGCCGATCTGGGCCATCGGCGCATTGGCGCAGGCACCAAGGCATTCGACCTCTTCCCAGCTGAATTTGCCATCGGCGGACACCGTATGCGGCGTCGGCGCGATCAGCTCTTTGCAGATGGCGATCAGCTCTTCGGCGCCGCAGATCATGCAGGAGGTGGTGCCGCAGATCTGGATATTCGCAATGGATCCAACCGGTTGCAGCTGGAACATAAAGTAGAAGGTCGCGACCTCAAGCACGCGGATATTCGCCATGCCCAGCATCGAGGCGATATATTCAATGGCGGGCTTTGTCAGCCAGCCTTCCTGTTCCTGCGCCCGCCACAAAAGCGGGATCACCGCCGAGGCCTGGCGGCCTTCGGGATATTTGGTGATCTGTCCCTGCGCCCATTCCAGATTGGCGGGCGTGAAGGCGAAACTCGCGGGTTGCTCGTGATAGAGGCGGCGCAGCATGTCAGATGATCCCGACGATAGAAAGAACGGCGTTTATGTACAGAACCCCGAACGGGCCATGCACGAAGACAGGGGCCAGAAGCAGACTGGGGAGGAGCCCAACCAGCAACATCAGGGGCACTTCTCCGTTTTCACGGTGAGCGACCAGGTGGTCTCGTCCAGCCTGGCACTGCCTTCGGTGACCATTTCCTCGACGATCACCGCAGTCCAGTCCTCGCTGAAGCCCAGCGGCGGCAGCATGTTTGAGGCCTGTTCCTCGGACATCGAACAGCCATTGGCCTCGATGGTCTCGATCAGCAGCGCCTTCCAGTCGGTGCCGGCGGGCGGCATCTCCTGGGCAAGGGCCGGGCCGGCCAGCAAGAGCACCGCGAGGGGGGCGAGAAGACGGGCCATCAGCAACCATATCCTTTCAGGCGGTAAGCCTCGGCGGATTCCTCTACCAGAGCCCCCACCAGCATCAGCTGCGCCGCAGCGGTCATAACTTCGTCCTCGGTCATGCCCGTGAGATGCTTTTCGATGCGGGCATTGCTTTCACTGTTCAGAACGCAGCCCTCGGCGGCAAGCGCAGCGGCGAGCTTTTCCGCCTCGGGTCCGATCTTGCTTTCCTGAGCATGGCCGGCAACCGGCATCGCCAGAGCCACTGCAAGCGCGAAAATCCGTCCGGTCATCTGTCCACCTCACCGAAAACAATATCAATGGTCGCAATGATCGCCGAGACATCCGCAAGCTGATGCCCCTTGCCGAGGTAATCCATCGCCTGGAGATGGGCATAGCCCGGCGCGCGGATCTTGGCGCGGTAGGGCTTGTTGCTGCCATCTGCCACCAGATAGACACCGAATTCGCCCTTGGGCGCCTCGACCGCAGCATAGACCTCGCCCGCCGGCACATGGAAGCCTTCGGTATAGAGTTTGAAATGGTGGATAAGCGCCTCCATCGAGGTCTTCATCTCGCCGCGTTTCGGCGGCGTCAGTTTACCACGCGCCAGGACATCGCCCTGGCCGGCGGGCTCACGCAGCTTTTTGATCGCCTGCTGGATGATCTTGACGGATTCGCGCATCTCCAGCATCCGGCAGAGATAGCGGTCATAGCAGTCGCCATTCTTGCCGATCGGCACCTGGAAGGTGAATTCGTCATAGCATTCATAGGGCTGCGCGCGACGCAGATCCCAGGCGAGACCCGATCCGCGCACCATCACCCCCGAGAAACCCCAGTCCAGCGCGTCCTGTTCCGATACGGTCGCGATATCGACGGTGCGCTGTTTGAAGATGCGGTTCTCGGTGATCAGCCCGTCAAGGTCATCGACCAGTTTCGGGAAAGTCTCGGCCCAGGCCTCTATATCGTCGATCAGTTTTGGCGGCAGGTCCTGGTGGACGCCTCCCGGGCGGAAATAGGCCGCGTGCAGACGGGCGCCACAGGCGCGCTCGTAGAACTGCATCAGCTCTTCGCGGGCGGTAAAGCCCCAGAGCGGCGGCGTCAGCGCGCCGACATCCATCGCACCGGTGGTGACGTTCATCAGATGGTTCAGGATGCGGCCGATTTCCGAGTAGAGCACCCGGATCAGGCTTGCGCGACGCGGCACCACGGTGCCGGTCAGTTTCTCGATCACCAGACACCAGGCATGTTCCTGGTTCATCGGCGCGACATAGTCGAGCCGGTCGAAATAGGGCAGGTTCTGCAGGAAGGTCCTGCTTTCCATCAGCTTTTCGGTGCCGCGATGCAAAAGCCCGATATGCGGGTCGGCGCGTTCGACGATCTCGCCATCCAGCTCCAGCACCAGACGCAGCACACCGTGCGCCGCAGGGTGCTGCGGGCCGAAGTTGATGTTGAAATTGCGGATGCGCTGCTCGGACGTCTCGATATCCATCGAGCCATCGTCGTAATGGTTGCGGCGCATGTCCTGGTTTTGCGAACCGTCCATCATTTCGGTGCCTCCGCTTTCTGGTCGCCCGGAAGGATGTATTCCGCGCCCTCCCAGGGGGACATGAAGTCGAACTGGCGGTATTCCTGCACCAGCTTCACCGGCTCATAGACGACGCGTTTCTGCACTTCGTCATAGCGCACCTCGACATAGCCGGTGGTGGGGAAGTCTTTCCGAAGCGGATGGCCCCGGAAACCGTAATCGGTCAGCAGGCGGCGCAGGTCCGGATGGCCCTGGAAGATGATCCCGAACATATCAAAGGTTTCGCGCTCGTACCAGTTGGCGCCGGGATGCAGGCTGACCAGCGAGGGGATCATCTCCTCCTCGCGCAGCGCGACCTTCACGCGGATGCGCTGGTTCCGATACATCGACAGCAGGTGGTAGACCACGTCAAAGCGCGCCGGACGCTCGGGGTAATCGACCGCCGTGATGTCGATCAGCGTCGAAAAGCGGCAGGTCGCGTCATCGCGCAGATATTCCATCAGCGCCAGAAGATGCGCCGGCGTCGCCAGCAGCGTCAGCTCGCCATGGGCGATGGCATGCGACAGCACCGCATCGGGCTGGCGCAGGGCGATGGTGGCTCCGAGTTCGTTCAGGGCGTCAGACATCTCGCTTACCTCACCAGGGTGCCGGTGCGGCGGATCTTCCGCTGCAATTGCAACAGACCGTAAAGCAGCGCCTCGGCGGTGGGCGGGCAGCCGGGCACATAGACATCCACCGGCACCACGCGGTCACAGCCGCGCACCACCGAATAGCTGTAATGATAGTAGCCGCCGCCATTGGCGCAGCTGCCCATCGACACCACATAGCGCGGCTCGGGCATCTGGTCATAGACCTTGCGCAAAGCGGGCGCCATCTTGTTCGTCAGCGTGCCCGCGACGATCATCAGATCCGACTGCCGGGGCGAGGCGCGCGGCGCCATGCCGAAACGCTCAACATCGTAATGCGGCATCGACATCTGGATCATCTCGACCGCGCAGCAGGCCAGACCAAAGGTCATCCAGTGCAAAGACCCGATCCGGGCCCAGTTGATCACATCCTCGGTCGAGGTCAGCAGGAAACCCTTATCCTGCAGATCACGCGAGAAGGCCGCGACATCGCCGTCGCGGTCCAGCCCGACCGTGTTGGAACCGGTCATCACTCCCATTCGAGAGCCCCCTTCTTCCACTCATAGGCGAAGCCGATGGTCAGCACGCCAAGGAAAACCATCATCGACCAGAATGCGGTCATCGAGATCTCGCTGAACGCAAGCGCCCAGGGGAAGAGGAAGGCAACCTCAAGGTCGAAGATGATGAACAGGATCGAAACGAGATAGAACCGGACGTCGAATTTCATCCTGGCGTCATCGAATGCGTTAAAGCCGCATTCATAGGCAGAGACCTTTTCGGGGTCCGGGTTCCGGATTGCAATCACCGCAGCAGCAAGGATCAGGACGAGGCCAAGCCCCACCGCGATCACAAGCAGAATGACAATCGGAAGATACTCTCGGAGAAGCGTGTCCACGAGATGCTCCTTCAGCTGGCGTCAGCGAGCCTGCGGACCCTTTTTCGACCCGCTTGCACTCATTGGTTCGCTTTACCCCTGCCCCCGCCCGGGGTCAACCGAGGGAGAGGGCTTTTCCCACCCGCAAGCAGGGGGAGAGCCCTTGTTTTGCTGTCTTGCATACGGTTGCATACAAAAAAAATATGACCTGGTGCTGCAATGCGGCACCGGCTTGCGGGCAAGTGCCAGAAAGCCGGTGCCAAAGGAATCACGAAAGCCGCCGGCGCCTGTATTACCATGAAAAACAGTAAGAAATTATTCGGTGGCATTCCCGACCTTGACCAAATTCCGCCGCGCCGCTTTTCTGGGCATCCGTCCGGCGCGCCGGAAGACATTTGCGGTCACACCGTATCACCCGCTGCATCGGCCAGGTTTTCCATGACTTCAGTGAGGTTAGAGATGTCCCTTCCCCACCCCTCCGGCAGCGTCCTGTCAGGCGCCCCGAACCTGTTCGGGCGCGGCCTTAAACCGGCCCTTAAAACCGCCGGCGCGTCGCTGATTTTCGCCCTTTCAGCCGGCGCTTCCGCAGCGGGCAACAACGCGGTCTGCGCGGTCGACCTGGATGCGGTAGAGGCGCAGATCACCCGGCTGGACAGGAGTTACGGTGAAGTCGCGCCATCCTTCGATTGCGCGCAGACCACCGAGGCCACGCAGAAGGCGATCTGCGCTGACCCGGAGCTGTCGCGGATGATGCGCCTCGATGACATGGCCTGGGTCTATGCGATCGAGAACGCGACCGGAACCGAGCAGGATCACGCGAAGCCGCAGGCTGATCAGTCGCATCTCGACAGGCTCGCGACCTGCGGGCCGGAAGATACCGGCTGTATCTGCGGCACCTTCATCGAGCGCACCAATGGCTCGCTCGGCGGTGAAAGCCCCTATCCGCAATAGCCGGATGCCGTTGCCCAACGGCACCCCTGCACCGCAACGGATCAGGGGGCGCAACGGGGTTCAGGCAGCCGCAGCGGCAATCCCATAACCGGATTATGCAGACGGGCGTCCATTGCGGCGCCCGTTCTCATGGTCTCGGATCCGGGCGCAGCGGGGTGCCGGTCACGGAATACCCACATCGTGAAGATGCAATCTCAGCGCCCGTTCGCGTGTCAGCTCCAATTCACAAAGCGGGGCGTAAAGGGATTTAAAGTCAGGCCCCTCTTTGGCCACGGCATAGGCGCAATCGGCATCACGGTAAGCCTCCCAGTCGCGCTGAACCGCGGCAAGCTGGCCATCCTCGTCCTGCATCCCTTCCAGGATCCTGCGCATCTCTGCGACCCACCAGTCCCTCTCGGCCCCGATGCAGAATGTCCTTGTCTTCAGACTGTCGGAATTCCCGGTCTCTTTGGCACAGGCCTCGGCAATCACCCCGTCACAACCCGGGTAGGTCTGGCTGCCATAGGCCTCTGTCTGACAATTCTCCATCGCACGCGCCCAATCCTCTGGCCCGGCCTGCGCCGCCCCGGGCACAAGGGCCGCCAGCGAAAGGAAAACGGCCATGCCGATCCCGGACAGCAAAAGCCAGCGGCCAGATCCCGCCTCGGGATTGCGTTTTGCCATGACAGACCCCTGCATTCACACACTCCACTCTCGTTGAACCATCAAAAGCAAGGCCCGGCCTATTCGATCTCGGGCGCAAGCGCGGTTTCCACCACCCCGGCCTGGGCGGTGATCAGCACCTCTTCGCGGATAATGCGGGCGATCAGCGCGGCATCGGCCACCGAGAAGGTCAGCGGCAGCCGCATATCGGTCAGTTCAGCCAGAATGCGGTCGGTATTCGGGCAATGCTGTTCGCCGGCATAGCGCCAATGCGGATAACGCGAGGTGAAGGCGACCGGCTCTTCCACCCCGAACCATTTCAGCTCGACCCCCCGCGCGATGCAGCGCGACAGCAGCATGCCGATGCGGGCAGGCTCCCATCCCGGCAGCGCGAACTGGAACGAGGATCCGACATGGCGTTCCTGGACCGGGCGGGCGATCAGCCGCAGACCGGGCGTAGCGGCAAGGCCCGCCTCCATCGCCTGATAAAGCGCGCTCCAGCGGGCGCGGCGCTCGGCCAAAAGCGCAACCTGCGGCCTCAGGATCGCCGCGCGCAGATTGTCCATCCGCCCCGAGACATTCGGGATATCCAGCCGCAGATCCCGGAACACCTCGGGAGCGGGCGCCGCGCGGTGGCGGGTATAAAGCATGTAACTCCCGGAAAGCAGGATCATTTTCGCAGCCATCACCGCATCATCGGTGACCAGGAGCCCACCCTCGCCCGAATTCATATGCTTATAGGTCTGGGTCGAATAGCAGCCCACCAGCCCATGCCGGCCCGAGGCAACCCCGTTCCATTCCGCCCCCATCGTATGGGCGCAATCCTCGATCACCGTGAGGCCCAGGCGGGTGCAGAGCGCCATCAGCGCCTCCATATCGCAGCTATGGCCGCGCATATGCGACAGCAAAAGCACCCGCGCGCCACTGGCCGCCGCCTTTGCCGCCAGATCGTCGAAATCCAGCACGAGGTCGTCGGTGATCTCGACAAAGACCGGCCGCCCGCCAAGCGCCGCAATGGCGCCCGGCACCGGCGCAAGCGTGAAGGCATTGGTCAGCACCGGATCGCCGGGCTGCACCCCCACCGCCCTGAGCGCGCAGCCCATCGCATAGCCGCCCGAGGCAACCCCAAGGCAATAGCGCGCGCCGGTAAAACCGGCGAATTCCTCTTCCAGGGCCGCCGCCTCGGCGATCTCATCGCCTTGCGTATTGTAGCGATGCAGCCTTCCATGGCGCAAAACCGCCAGCGCCGCCTCGATCCCTGCTTCGGGGATCGGCTCCTGCTGGGTGAAACTGCCGCCGAACCGCTCGCTCATCACTCTGCCGCCTTCCTGTTGTCTCCCCCTGTCAGCCACAGGAACAGCACGAGCGCAAGCGCGAGGCAGCCGCCCGCGACCCAATAGGCCACATCCGGCGATTGCCAGGCGCGCCCCGCGGCCATGAAATACCCGAAGATCTGCGAGAAAAAGACGGTGCCGAACAGCATGGCGACATTGGTGATGGCCGAGATGCCGCCCTGCAGCTCGCCCTGCGCATTCTCCGGGACTGATCGCGACATGATCGCCATGATCATCGGATGGATAAATCCCTCGGGCCCATGGATGAACATGAGGATAACCACCAGCCAGAGCCCGCCCGCCAGCCCATAGCCGGTCGCGGCGATGGTGGCGCAGACCAGGCCGATCAGCGCGGTGCGATGCTCACCAAAGCGGGTGACGAAAATCCCGGTCAGCCCGCCCTGGAACCCGGCCATCACCAGGCCGAACACCGCCAGCGTCAGCCCGACCATGCCCTCGGACCAGCCGAATTTCGCCATGCCCCAGAAGGTCCAGATCGCAGGATAGACCGATGAGGCGAAGAAGAAGACAAACAGCACAAGGCAAAGCGGCAACACGCCGGGATAGCTGCGAAAGACGCGGAACGCGCCGAAGGGATTGGCGCGGGCCAGCTCAAAGCGGCGCCGGCTTCCGGGGCTCAGGCTTTCGGGCAGCACGAACCAGCCATAGATGAAATTCAAGAATGAGACGCAGGCCGCCACGATAAAGGGGATGCGGGTGCCGATCTCGCCCAGAAGGCCGCCAATCGCCGGCCCGATCACGAAACCGACGCCAAAAGCCGCCCCCATCAGGGCGAAAGCGCGGGCGCGGTCTTCGGGGGCGGTGACATCGGCGATATAGGCATTGGCGATCACCCAGCTCGATCCGCAGATCCCGGCCAGCACCCGCCCGACAAACAGCCAGAACAAAGTCGGCGCCCAGGCCGAAAGCAGGAAATCCGCCCCCAACCCGAAAATCGCCAGCAGCAACAGCGGCCGCCGGCCAAAGCGGTCCGACAGGTTCCCCGCCAGCGGCGCGCACAGAAACTGCGACACCGCAAAGGCCGCGAACATCCAGCCGCCGATCTCGGAGGCTCGGTCCAGCCCGACATGGCCAACCTCCTCTATCAGCGCGGGCAGCACCGGCATGATGATGCCAAAGCCCACCATATCCAGAAAAACCGTGATCAGAACAAAGGTCACCGCATGGCGCGAGGCCGGGGCGGGCGGGCTGTCGGCTGCCATATCGCACCAGAAGCATGAAGGGTGGGGAAGCGAAGCCTCCTCCGGAGGCGGCAACCTGCATTCCCGCCAGGCCGTTGTCAAATCACCGCAAGATGACAGCTTTCGTCATTGGACCGCTGGCCGCCCTGCATGCGAAACCTGTGGCAACGGATCACGAAAGGTTCCCCCCGATGCGCTTCCCCCGTCTCCTTGCCCTTGCCACCGCCGCCTCGCTGACCCTCGGCTTCGCCCTGCCGGTCAAGGCCGATCTGGTGATCCAGGGCCGCGCCGCCCAGGCGCTGCATTGCGCCGCACTGCTCTTCATCGCCTCGGAAGAACTCTACCAGGCCGGCTATATCAGCCGCGCCGATTACAATGGCGCCCAGTCGGCCTCGGTCCGGATGCTCGATTATGTTCCCGGCACCAAAAACCAGAAAATCCAGGCCATGGGCCAGCGCTTTGAAAAGCTCCTCAGCCGCAAATCCCTGCCCGCTTTGATGCAGGAATTCGACGAAACCGCGCCCTGGTGCGGCAAGACTTTCCTCTGAAAGCCCTTTTCATCTGTCCATAAATATCCCGGGGGGTGAGCGGCTTTGGCCGCGAGGGGGGCTGGCCCCCCTCACCTTCCCGGGCTTTGACCGCGCGCCCCGCACCGCCGGTTCACCTCAGCCCGGCAGGCGGGCAAGCCATTCCATCAGCCGCGGCCGGACCGTCTCATCCCCCGCCGCGCGTCCCTCTTCGATCACCGCCCGCACCTCGGTCAGATCCACATTGCGGATCAGCGCCTTCACCGGCCCGACCGAGGCCGGCCGCATCGACAGCGCCCGAAACCCAAGCGCCGCCAGCACCAGCGCCTCGATGGGCCGCCCGGCATCCTCGCCGCAAAACGACAAAGGTGTCCCCGAGGCCGCACACCGCGCGATGATCTGCTCCAGAAAACTCAGAAAGCTGACATTCAGCGTATCATAGCGCCGCCTGACCCGTTCATTCTCGCGATCCGCCGCAAAGAAGAACTGCTTCAGGTCATTGCCGCCGACCGAGACGAAATCCACCGCATCGAAAAATGCCTGGGGCGCGAAGGCCAGCGAGGGCGTCTCGCACATGGCGCCGATCTCCAGCGTCGCCGGCACCGGATGGCCCAGCGATTTCTCGCGATGGATCTCGCGCAGCGCCTGTGACCGCGCCTCGATGAATTCGCCATATTCCGCGACAAAGGGGAACATCACCGTCAAAGGCCGCCCTGCCGCCGCCCGGATCAGCGCCTGCATCTGCATGCGCAGCACACCCGGCTTGTCGAGCCCCACCCGGATGGCGCGCCAGCCCATCGCCGGGTTCGGCTCGTCATTCGGTTTCATATAGGGCAGCACCTTGTCCGACCCGATATCAAGCGTGCGGAACGCCACTCTGCGCCCGCCCGCCGCCTCCAGCACACGGGTATAAAGCGAGGCCAGCTCGGCCCGTTTCGGCATCTTGTTGCGGATCAGGAATTGCAGTTCCGTGCGGAACAGCCCCACCCCTTCGGCGCCCGATCCCTCAAGGCTTGGCAGATCGGCCATCAGCCCCGCATTCATATGCAATGAGATCACCGCGCCGCATTTCGACTGCGCCGGCAGCCCTTTCAGCGAGGCATAGCGTTTCTGGGCTTCGGCCTGCATCGCGATCTTGTCGCGAAAGGCGCGCGAGACGGTCTCATCGGGGCGCAGATGCACGATGCCCTGATCGCCATCCACAAGGATATTGTCGCCGTTCAGCGCCTCGGCCGTAATCCGCTCGGCATGGATCACCAGCGGGATCGCCAGCGCCCGCGCCACAATTGCGGCATGCGACCCGACCGACCCCTCCTCCAGCACCACGCCTTTCAGCCGGCGGCCATATTCCAAAAGCTCCGCCGGGCCGATATTCCTCGCAATCAGGATCGGGTTTTCCGGCATCGCCGCGCCGGTATCGGCGCCCTGCCCGGTCAGGATCCGCAAGAGCCGGTTCGACAGATCGTCCAGATCCTGCAGCCTCTCGCGCAGATAGGCATCCGGCACCTGTTCCAGCCGCGCCCGCGCCGCCGATTGCTCTTTCTCCACCGCCGCCTCGGCCGAAAGGCCCAGCTGGATATCTTCCTCCATCCGCTTCAGCCAGCCGCGCGAATGGGCGAACATGCGATAGGCTTCGAGGACCTGTTTCTGATCCTTGTCCAGCTGCTCTGCCGCCAGCAGATCGTCGATCGAGATCCTGAGCTGCCCCACCGCATCGCGAATGCGGTCGATCTCGGTCAGCGGGTCATCGGCGACCGGGTTGGTGACGACGACGCGCGGCTCATGCAGCCAGACCTTGCCCTCCGAGGCCCCCTCCTGGCCCGAGGTGCCGCGAAACATCAGCGCCTGGCGGTGGATCGGGCGCCCGGTGCCGTCATCGCCGGCAAAAGCGCCCAGCTCGGTCATCTCGGCCAGCACCATCGCCACGACTTCCAGCGCGTCCAGCTCATCCTCGGAGAAGACCCGCGCCTCTTTCGACTGCACGACCAGCACACCCAGCTTCTCGCCCACCCGCTGCAAAGGCACCCCAAGGAAGGAAGAAAAAATCTCCTCCCCCGTCTCGGGCATAAAGCGGAACCCTTTTTCCGAGGGCGCATCGGCGGTGTTCACCGGCAGACCGGTGCGCGCGACCCGCCCGACAAGCCCCTCGCCCAGCCGCATGCGGGTCTTGTGGACAGCCGATTTCTTCAGCCCCTCGGTGGCGAACAGCTCAAGCGTTTCCTCATCGCGGAAGAGATAGATCGAACAAACCTCGGTCGCCATGGAATCGGCGATCAGATGGGTGATGCGGTCCAGCCGGTCCTGGCCCTTGCCGGGCATGGCCAGCACATCGCGCAACCGCCGTAGCAGCCTTCGGCTCTCACTCTCGGTCCGTTCGGGCATGATCGCGGTATGGCCTCCGTCAATGGGCGTCTCAGAGGATGTTTCGCCCCTTAGACCACAGCTTGACGACGAGGGAAACGTCCCGCTCACGCCGCAGCGCGGCAATCGGGCACAATGCCCGGATCCTGGGCAGTCATTGTCATAACGAAGCAGGATCAGTGTGAAGACGGAGCACTTGCGGCAACGCTTTGAACCCCCCGCTGCCTCAGGAACCAGCTACCCGCCGGGATCTGCGCCGCCGGTCATGCAAAAGCCGCAGCCAGGGTTTCAGCAACAAAGAAGGGTATAAGATGTTCAGGAAGTCCGGTCTTGTATTTCTGCTTTTCGGATCGGCATCCTGTGGAACCGTCAGTTCCGATGGCAGCGTGGCCTCGGGACCGCCCGGCCAGCCCCCCCTGATGACGGCCGAGCTCCGGAGGGCAACGCATACGGCGGTTGCCGCCTGTGCCGATGCCAGGACCACAGGAGCGCCTTTGTCACGCCTTGCCGCGCAAGGCTTCGTCGCGTGGCGCGGCGGGTATCGGGCTGCTATCGACAATCCGCTGATCTTTGCCGGGGATTCCTCGGTTTCGGTCGGGATTGACCGCAGAGGCGATTGTCGCGTCAGAACCACTCCGATCTACCCGATTGAGGTCCAGACTTTGCAATCCGTTACCGCTGCTGCCCTTGCTGGTCGCGGTTCGGCCCTGGATGTCAGGTTCGTTCGCAATGGCGACGGTTATGAAGTGGTGCTGAAATAGCGCAAGGCACCGGCATGCCACGTCTGCCTCATCCGTAACGAGAGAGCATTTGATTGCGAGTGAATGTCCGCTGCATCCCACATAGCCGCCACCCCCGGCACGGTCCGGCGCCAGGGGAGAAACCGCGCGCGCCGGGATCGACACAGAAAGCCCATTGCGCGCCTTCATATTTATGGTGACGTGATAAGGGCAGATGGTATCTGTCTGCCCCATATAAGCTGGCCATTCGTGCGGGGGGCTGATCATTGACGTCCGGTCCAGAGACTACCCGACTGTGCTCCCTTCCATGGGAGACCTTTGTTCTCAGGAATGATGGGGCGCCGATGATCGCCCCCTGCAGGCATTTTGAGCAAGGATGGCCAGCAGAGGACCTGCCTCAGTGCGATGCCGGTTTGCGCGCCTTGCGTCGGAACCTTCTGACCGGCGCCCTGCCTCGGCCCTGCCAGACATGCCCGACACAGCCGGAATGCACCACCACCGAACTCCGTGACAGGATAACGCTGCTGGAGCTGGTGGATGAAAATCGCGAAGTTGAAGCCGTCATCAATGCCCTGCGGTCTCGTGACTGTGTGCCGTCACATGACCTGATGTATCGGGTGGCGCATACCCGCACAGGCTATCAGTTCATCGGCAGTGGCCTGGTCAATCTGTTCGAGATGCTTCCGGTGTTGACACCGCATCTCATCTTGCCTGTGCAGCATCTTCTGGACTGGGGCTGCGGCTGTGGGCGGCTGGCACGTCATCTTATCGGGGATCCGCGCTTCACCACCTATACCGGCTGCGACATTGACACCGAGGCCGTAGAGTGGTGCCGCGCGCATCTGGCTGGCGGCACATTTCTGACGATCCCGCCGGAGCCACCGGTTGCTCTGGCAGCCGGGACATTCACCGCAGTCATCGGTTACTCTGTTATGACCCATCTGGAACGCCATCTTCAGCTTCGGTGGCTGACCGAGCTGCGCCGCCTGACAGCGCCCGGCGCAGTCCTTGCCCTGACCGTTCATGGCGAAGCGGCCGCCGCACGCAATGGGCTGGCCACGCGACTATCGAAGGAAGGCATTATTGACGAAATCCCGGATGTGACTTTGCAAAACGTCGCACCTGCTGGCTACTATCGGACGACATACCAAAGCCGCGCCTACACCGAAATGCACTGGGGGGCGCTATTCGAGGTACTGGAATACCGAGCCGGGGCGATTCTGGATTATCAGGACATTGTCGTCTTGCGCCGGCAGTGACTTTGCCGTGCATGTCGAATGACTGCTCCGTCCCGCAAAGCAGACATCGCCGCATCACCTTTCCCGAAATGCAAAACGCCCCGCGACAGGCGGGGCGTTCTGAGGAAACGAGATATTGTTCAGGCCTTTTCCAGCTCGAACGCGTCATGCAGCGCCTGCACGGCCAGCTCCATATATTTGCGGTCGATCAGCACCGAGATCTTGATCTCGGAGGTCGCGATGACCTTGATATTGATATTCTCGGCGGCCAGCGCCCTGAAGGTGCGCGCCGCAACCCCGGCATGGGAGCGCATGCCGATCCCCACAACCGAGACCTTGGCCACATCGGTGTCAATGATCAGCTCGTCATAGGCGATCTCGCCGCGCGCCTTCGCCTCTTCCATCGCCTTTTTGGCGCGCTCGACCTGGTTGATCGGGCAGGAGAAGGTCATGTCGGTGACGGCACCCGAGTGGCGCTCGTCATAATCCTTTTCCGAGATGTTCTGGACGATCATATCCACATTGACCCCGGCCTCGGCCAGAGGGCCAAAGATCGCCTGGGCGACGCCCGGACGGTCTTCGATGGTGAAAAGCGTGATCTTCGCCTCTTCGCGCGAGAAGGCGACGCCGCTTACGACTTTCGATTCCATGATTTCCTCCTCGTCACAGACCAGGGTTCCAGAGTTCTCGTCGGTATCCTCGAACGAGGACAGCACCCGCAGGCGCACCTTGTAGCGCATCGCCAGCTCGACCGAGCGCGTCTGGAGGACCTTCGCGCCCAGCGAGGCCAGTTCCAGCATTTCCTCGAAAGCGATCTTGTCGAGCTTTTTGGCTTTCGAGCTGACACGCGGATCGGTGGTATAGACACCATCGACATCGGTATAGATATCGCAACGCTCGGCGCCGAAAGCAGCGGCAAAGGCCACGGCGGTGGTGTCCGAGCCGCCCCGGCCAAGGGTGGTGATCCGGCCCTCGGTGGAAATCCCCTGGAAGCCCGCCACAACCGCGACCCGGAACCCTTCCGCGAATTTCGCATCGAGATTGTCGCGCGGGATCGAGACGAACCGCGCCGAGCTATGCGCCGAGGTGGTGTTGATCGGCACCTGCCAGCCCTGCCAGGACCGGGCAGGCACGCCCATTTCCTGCAAACGCAGCGCCATCAGCCCGGCGGTGACATTCTCGCCCGATGCCACGACGGCGTCATATTCGCGCGCATCGTAGAGTTTCGAGGTTCCCTCGACCCAGCCGACCAGCTCATTGGTCTTGCCAGACATGGCGCTGACGATGACGATCACGTCATAGCCGCGCTCGACCTCTTTTTGCACCTTCTTCGCGGCATTCGCGATACGGTCGAGATCGGCGACAGAAGTGCCCCCGAATTTCATCACCAGAAGCGGCATCCGCACCCCCCCGAGCCTGTTCCAGAGCGCGCGCAAAGCACCCGCCAAAATCGCGCGTTTCCTATAGTCAGCGCTGGTCAGGCGCAAGGGGCTGGCGGCATTTCCCGATGGGAATCGTCGGATGCCTCCGGCGGGAGTATTTTTCTCAAGAGGAAATCCCTTTCCCCTTGACCCAAATACTCATTCCGAAATCGGCCATCCCTTGCCGCATTGCGGCAGGGGCGCTAGTTTCCCCCCGCAGCAGAAAGGATCAGAGATGCAAGACATCAACGGGCAGACCATGATCGGGGTAATCGGCGGCTCGGGTGTCTATCAGATCGACGGGCTGGAGGGCGCCTCATGGGTCCGTTTGGAAACGCCCTGGGGTGATCCGTCGGATGAGATCCTGATCGGGCGGCTTGGCGATCTGCCGATTGCCTTCCTGCCCCGGCATGGGCGCGGCCATGTTCACAGCCCATCCTCTGTCCCTTATCGCGCCAATATCGACGCACTGAAGCGGATCGGCTGCACCGATATCCTGGCGGTCTCGGCGGTGGGGTCGCTGCGAGAGGACCGCGCTCCGGGCGAATTCGTGCTGGTCGATCAGTTCATCGACCGTAGTTTCGCCCGCGAGAAAAGCTTTTTCGGCGAGGGTCTTGTCGGCCATGTCGGCTTCGCGCATCCGACCTGTGCGCGGCTGGGGGATCGGGTGGCAGAGGCGGCCGGATCAGCCGGCATCGCGATCCATCGCGGCGCCACCTATCTCGCGATGGAGGGACCGCAATTCTCCACCCTGGCCGAAAGCCGTCTCTACCGGCAATGGGGCGCCGATCTGATCGGGATGACCGCAATGCCAGAGGCCAAACTCGCCCGCGAGGCCGAGCTCTGCTATGCCAGTCTCGCTATGGTGACCGATTACGATTGCTGGCATCCCGACCACGATGCGGTGGATGTGGCGGCGGTGATCGCCACCCTGACCGCCAATGCCAGCAAAGCGCGCGCGGTGGTGGCGGCGTTGCCGGCGGCGCTTGGCATCACGCGCGCACCCTGCCCCTGCGGCTGCGACCGCGCGCTTGCAACCGCGCTGATGACCGCCCCCGCAAAACGCGATCCAAAACTGGTGGCAAAGCTTGACGCCATTGCCGGCCGCCTGTTGTAACCGGAAGATCCGAGATGCAAAAATCTGTACGCGACTATATCCGAACCATCGTCGATTTCCCGCATGAGGGGATCCTCTTTCGCGATGTGACCACGCTTTTCGCCGATCCGCGCGGCTTTCGCATGTGTATCGACCAGCTGCTGGCGCCCTATGCCGGGATGCGGATCGACAAGGTTGTGGGGCTTGAGGCGCGCGGCTTCATCCTTGGCGGCGCGGTGGCGCATCAGCTTTCCACCGGTTTCGTGCCGGTCCGCAAAAAGGGCAAGCTGCCGGGCCAGACCATCTCACAGGCCTATCAGCTGGAATATGGCGAGGCGGTGGTCGAGATCCATGAGGATGCGCTTTTGGCCGGTGAGCGGGTGCTGCTGGTCGATGACCTGCTGGCGACCGGTGGCACGGCAGCGGCCGGGATCTCGCTGATCGAACGGCTGGGCGCCGAAGTGATCGGCTGCGCCTTCGTGGTTGACCTGCCCGATCTGGGCGGGCGCAAAAAGCTTGAGGCGATGGGCATGGAGGTCCATTGCCTTTGCGCCTTTGAAGGGCTCTGATCAGAGCGGCAGCACCACGCCCGGATTGAGGATGCCCTTCGGGTCCAGCGCCGTCTTGATCCGGCGCATCATGGCAAGCCGGGTCGGGTCACCGAAGCGCTGCAGCTCGGCCACTTTCAGCCGGCCGATGCCATGTTCGGCCGAGATGCTGCCCTCCATCGCCACGACCATCTCATGCACCAGATCCGACAGCGCCGGCGCAACATCGGCATAATCGGCGCGGCTCTGGCCACGCGCGGGAAACAGGTTGAAATGCAGATTGCCATCGCCGAGATGGCCGAAACAGTTGATCCTGATATCGGCGATTGCGGCAAGGCGCGGGCCGGCCTCGCGGATGAAAGCGGGGATCGCCCCCAGCGGCAGCGACACATCATGGCTGGAGATCGAGCCCAGCCTGCGATTGGCATCCGGGATGGTCTCGCGCAGCGCCCAGAGGTGATCGGCCTGGGCCTCAGAGGCGGCAATCACCCCGTCCAGCACAAGGCCGAGATCGGCGCCCTGCTCATAAAGCGAGGCCATCGCCGCCTCGGCATCCAGCGCCGCAGGCAGGCCCAGTTCGACCAGCACCAGCCAGTCCGGCAGCGGATCAAAGGGCGCGCGCAGATCAAAGCCGGTCTCGGCCAGGAAATCGAACCCCATGCGCGACATCAGCTCAAAGCCCGAGACCAGGCCGCCCAGCTCAGCCTCGGAAAGCCTCAGAAGATCCTGCGCGGCTTCTGGCGAAGGCACCGCCAGCAAAGCAACAACGCGCTTTTTCGGGATGGGGAAAAGCCGCAGCGCAGCGGCGGTGATCACCGCAAGGCTGCCCTCGGATCCGAGAATCAGATCGCGCAGATCATAGCCGGAATTGTCCTTCCGAAGCCGTTTGAGCCCCGAGATCACCTCACCCGAGGCCAGCACGGCCTCAACGCCAAGACAGAGCTCCCGCGCGGTGCCGTAACGCAGCACCTGGGTGCCACCGGCATTGGTCGCAAGCGTTCCCCCGATTGTCGCCGTGCCCTCAGACGCGAGCGAAAGCGGGAAGAGCCGCCCCGCCTCGCGCGCCGCATGCTGCACCGAGGCGAGCGTCATCCCCGCCTCGACGGTGATCGTGTTCTCCCCCGGCCAGACGCCGCGCAAAGCGGTGAGCTTTTCCAGCGAGAGGATCAGTGGCAGCGGACCTTCAGGCATGACCTGCCCCGAGACAAGGCCGGTGCCGCCGCCCCAGGGAAGAACCGGCACTGCGGCGGCATGACAGGCGGCAAGGATCTGTGACACTTCGGCAGTGCTGCGGGGCATGGCAACCGGCCCGGGCCGGCCCTGCCATTTGCCACGCGGCTCGGTAAGATGGCGGGGCCCGGCCGGGCGCAGGCGGCCCTCGGGAAGACCCGCCGCCAGCGTGGCAAGAAAACCATCATCAACCGGATTGAGCATGTTCCAGTTCCTCTTCCGCTTTTTTTCACCCCACGCGACCCCGATTTCTTCAAAGAAATCGGTCCGGAGTTTTGAAAAACTCCGGTTCCGCGCTATGGCTGGCCGCCCACATCCGGGCGGGCCTCAGGCAGGCCCCACATCGGTCCGCCCGCGCCGATCCGTGCGCAGGCAGGAATAAAGCACATGGTTGCGCCAGCGCCCGTTGATCTGCAGATAGGCCTGGGCCACACCCTCATATTTGAAGCCGGTCTTTTCCAGGACCCCGCGCGAGGCAAGATTTTCCGGCAGACAGGCGGCCTCGATCCGGCTCAGATCCAGCCGGGTAAAGGCATGATGCACAATGCTCTGAATCGCCTCACGCATATAGCCCTGACGGGCGAAGGCTTCGCCCACCCAATAGCCCAGCGTCCCCGTCTGGGCCGGCCCGCGCCGGATATTGTCCAATGTGATCGAACCGACGATCTGCTGATCCTCGCGCCGCAGCATCACCAGCGGCAGGGCGCTGCCCTGGGCCTCGGCGCGGCGCGCCCAGTAGACGCGGCCGGAAAAACTGCGCCGCGACAGGTGCTGGTCTGACCAGACCGGCTCCCAGGGTTTCAGAAAGCCCTCACTTTCGGCCCTCAGCACGCTCCATTGCCGCCAGTCGTCATGGATCGGCAGACGCAGCGTCAGCCGCTCGGTCTCGATCCTGACCCTGCGCGTCAGGCCAAGCATTACGCCCGCATCCCTGCCATCATCGCATCCAGCCCAGGCGCGTCGGAAATCGGACCATAAACCGCCAGCGCGGCCTTGCCCTGCAACACACGGGCGCCCTGCTCGCGCACCATCTCAAGGCTGACAGAGCCGATCTTTGCCACTGCCTCATCCAGATCGGGCACCCGGTCCCAGATCGCCAGCAGACGCGCATTGCGTTCGGCCCGCGACGAGGGACTCTCAAGCCCCATCACCAGCCCCGCCGTCAATTGCGCCTTTGCCCGCGCGACCTCGGCCTCAGACATATCCTCGGCCGAGCGCCGCAGCTCGGCGACGGTCAGCTCGGCCAGCGCGCCGATCTCTTCGCCAGAGGTGCCGGCATAGATGGTGACATGGCCGGTATCCTCATAGGCAGCCGGCTGGGCATGGATCGAATAGCACAGCCCCCGCTCTTCGCGAATCTTCTGGAACAGACGCGAGGACATGCCGCCCCCCATCGCCGTGGTCCAGACCTGCGAGGCCCAGACACCCGGATCACGAAAACCCGGCGCTTCAAGGTTGAACGCGAAATGCGCCTGTTCGAGATCCTTCTCCTCACGCCGCTCGCCGGCAGTGAAATGCGCGGGCTCGGGCGCCTCATTCCCGACCCCCGGCAGATCGCCGAACAGCGCCTCGGCCCGTTTCAGGATCTCGTCATGGCTGATCCCGCCGGCCGCCGAAAGGATCATCCGGTCCGGCCCGTAATGGCGCGCGACAAAGCCCAGAAAATCCTCGCGGCGGAACGACGAGACCCGTTCTTCCGGCCCCAGAATGGTGCGCCCGAAGGCCTGGGCGGGATAGCTGACCTCATGCAGCCAGTCGAAGATCACGTCGTCGGGCGTATCATTGGACTGGCCGATCTCCTGCAGGATCACATGGCGCTCGGTCTCGATATCGGCCGGATTGAAGAGTGGGTTGAGGACGATATCCGCGATCACCTCCAGCGCGCGCGGCACATCCTCGGACAGGCAACGCGCATAATAGGCGGTCATCTCGCGCGAGGTATAGGCGTTGATATAGCCGCCGACATCCTCGATCTCCTCGGCGATCCTCAGCGCCGAGCGCGACGGCGTCCCCTTGAAAGCCATATGCTCAAGGAAATGCGCGACACCATTCTGTGCCGCCGTCTCATGCCGGCCGCCCGCGCCGACCCAGATCCCAACCGAGGCCGATTTCAGGCCCGGCATGGATTCGGTGACAATGCGAAATCCGTTGGAAAGCGTATGTATCTGGACGGTCAAGGCTGGTTCCGTTCGCATGCGAGGCAATCGGGGCGTCTTACACCCGGGCAAAGCGCTAGAAAAGGGGGCGCTGCCCCCGTCTGCCTTTCGGCAGCCTCCCCCGGAGTATTTTCATCAAGAGGAAATGCCGTCTTCCTCTTGACTGAAATACTCCCGCCGGAGGCATCCGCATTCAGCCCAGGCGCGCGCGGATCAGATCTTTGAGCCCACCCAGATCATTCGGCACCCGGGTGACACGTTCATTGCGGTCAAAGAGGTCGGCCATCCGGGGCGGCAGGCCCGGGCGGATGCCGGTAGCCTTTGCCACCGCATCGGGGAATTTGGCCGGATGCGCGGTCGCCAGCGTCACCATGGGAATCTCCGGGTTGCGGCTCTGGTGTTTGGCTCCGACAGTCACGCCCACGGCGGAATGCGGGCAGAGGAGCTCTCCGGTTTCCGCCAGCGTTGCCGCGATGGTCTCATAGGTGCGCTCTTCGGTGACCGAACCGCTGTCATAGACCGCCGCAAGTGCGGTCATGGCATTTTGCGAGAGGCGGAAGCCGCCCTTTTCCGACAGCTCAGCCATCAGTTCGCGGATCGCGGCGCCATCCTTGCCATGCGCCCAGAACAGTGCCCGCTCAAAGTTCGACGAGACCTCGATATCCATCGACGGGCTGATCGTCGGCACCACGCCGTGTTTCGTATACGAGGCGCTCTCCATGCAGCGGTGCAGGATGTCGTTTTCATTGGTGGCGATCACCAGCCGTTTGATCGGCAACCCCATTTCGCGCGCGATAAACCCCGCGAAGACATCGCCGAAATTGCCGGTCGGCACCGTGAAGCTGATCTCGCGATCAGGGGCCCCAAGCGCCAGGGCGGCATGGAAGTAATAGACCACCTGCGCCAGCACCCGCGCCCAGTTGATCGAGTTCACCCCTGCCAGCCGCACGCCGTCGCGGAACTCGAAATCATTGAACATGTCTTTCAGGCGGGCCTGGCAATCGTCGAAATCGCCCTCCAGCGCCAGCGCATGGACATTGGCCTCTGACGGTGTCGTCATCTGGCGGCGCTGCACCTCGGATACGCGGCCATGCGGGAAAAGGATGAAAACATCCACATTCTTCAGGCCCCGGAAGGCCTCGATCGCGGCAGAGCCGGTATCACCCGAGGTGGCGCCGACGATGGTGATCCGCTCTCCGGTCCGGGCCAGCGCTGCCTGCATCATCTGCCCGATGATCTGCATGGCGAAATCCTTGAACGCCAGCGTCGGGCCGTGGAAGAGCTCCATCAGGAAATGGTTTGGTCCCAGCTGCACCAGCGGCGCGCGGGCGTTATGGCCGAAACCGGCATAGGCTTTGGCCAGCAGGCTGCGAAATTCATCATCCCGGAAGAAATCGCCGATGAAGGGTTTCATCACATGGAAGGCGAGATCCTCGTAGGACAGACCGCGCAAAGCCGCGATGCCTTGCTTCGTGAAATGCGGCACCTTCTCGGGGACATAAAGGCCGCCATCGCGGGCAAGGCCCGTCATCATCGCTTCGCCGAAACCGAGAACCGGTGCCTGGCCGCGTGTCGAGATATATCGCATGAATTCGCCCTTCAGACCTTGCGCGTCCTGATACGCCAGAGCCAGTAGAGTGTCATCCCCGCCCAGACAAGGGCCAGACCGAACCAGGTCACCGCATAGCCGAGGTGATCGTTCCGGAAAGCCGCCGTCGCGGGCTGCGCGGTCACGCCGTCGCCGGTATCCTCGCGGGCGATCACCAGCACGGGTTCGGTGTCCAACGCCGCAGCCATCGCCGTGACATCACGGCCGAACCACATATTCGCGGCAATATCCGGCGCCGGGGTCGAGGAGGTGACGTCATCGGGCCAGTTCAGATTGCCGGTGACCCTGGCCGGATGGCCGCTGCGGGGCGTATTGCGGGCCGCCTCGGTGACATAGCCGCGATCAACCATGATGCGGCGGCCATCATCGGTAATGAAGGCGGTGATGATGCGAAATCCCGGCCCCGCTTCGCGGGTCGAGGTCAGGACATGGACCTCATCGGTCAGGAAAGCCCCGCTCACCACCACCGGGCGGTAGCGGTCGGCCTCCGGATCGGGGGCTGCGGGCAAAGGCACCGGCGCCAGCTCTATCATCTGCGCGGCATCGGCGATCAGACCCTCTTTCCAGTCCAGCCGCTCCAGCTGCCAAAAACCGAAGCGCAGCAGCACCGCAGTGCCGCATACACCAATCATCAGCACGAAAAGGATCTGCCGCATCGGGCTCTCCGGACAACAAGCGGAATGGAAAACGCGGACCCCGTTCACGAGGCCCGCGTCGCAGTCATGTCATGTGACGGGGCTTACTGATCGCCGGTTTTACTGATCGCCGGTCTTATTGGCCCCAGACATAGATCACGAAGAAGAGGAAGAGCCAGACCACATCGACGAAGTGCCAGTACCAGGCCGCAGCCTCGAAACCGACATGGTTCGCCTGGGTGAAATGGCCATTCAGCGCGCGAATCAGACAGACGAAGAGGAAGATCGTCCCCATGATGACGTGGAAGCCGTGGAAGCCGGTCGCCATGTAGAAAGCGCCGCCATAGACCGAGGGCGCGCCTTCGGCATTATTGGCGAAACCAAAGGCGGCATGGCTGTATTCATAGGCCTGCAGGAAGGTGAAGACCACCCCGAACGCGACGCCAAGGGCGAGGCCGTTGATCATATCCTTGCGGTTGTTTTCATGCACGAGCGCATGGTGTGCCCAGGTCACGGCACAGCCAGACAGGAGCAGGATCAGCGTGTTGATCAGCGGCAGATGCCAGGGGTCGAAGGTCTCGATACCGGCGGGCGGCCATGTGCCATCGACCCAGGGGTAGCCTTCGGTCAGCGGATAGAGCTTGATCTTGAAAAACGCCCAGAACCAGGCCGAGAAGAACATCACTTCGGACAAGATGAAAAGGATCATGCCATAGCGCAGGCCGATACGGACGACCGGGGTATGGTCGCCGGTCTGGCCTTCATTGGTCATCGCCGCGAACCAGCCGAACATGCAGTAAAGCACGACCGCAAGCCCGATCAGGAAGACCCAGGGATTATGAGCAGTGGCCTTCAACAGCGCGCTGCTGTCTTCCAGCACCTCAACCCGGGCGCCCTGCCAGAGCACACCGCCAAGCAGCATGATGAAGGCGCCGACCGCAAGCGCGAAAGGCCAGATCGACGGTGGCAGAATATGGTAATCGTGGTTCTTTGCGTGGGCCATGGCCGGTTCCGTTCCCTCGTATCCTTTAACAGGCGTCTTCTTTCAGTTCCGTTAACGCAGCCCGACCCGCCGGGCCGCGCCCCGCATCATTGGTCATCAGTTGGTGGAAGCGGCAGATGCCGCCCCGGTATCATTTTGCGTCGCGGCACTGCCTTCAGGCAGGTCCGTGCTGTGGAACGTATAGCTCAGCGTGATCTCTTTCAGGACCTTGCCCTCGGGATCGTCCATGATCGACGGATCGACATAGAAGCTGACCGGCATCATCACCCGCTCGCCCGGTTGCAGCACCTGCTGTTCAAAGCAGAAGCAATGCACCTTGACGAAATAGCCGCCCGCCGCATAGGGCGCGACATTATAACTGGCTGTGCCCGCAGTGACGGCATCGGTCGGGTTATAGGCCTCGTAAAAGGCCAGCGCATTCTCACCGATCTTCACCTTCATCTCGGTCAGCTCGGGGCGGAATTCCCAGGGCATTCCGACCGCGCGTGAGGCGTCGAAACGGATGGTGATCTCACGCTCCAGCATCGAGGAGGAGGGCTCCGGCGAGACCAGCACGGTGCCGCCGAACCCGGTCACCCGGCAGAACCAGTTATAAAACGGCACCGCCGCAAAGGAGAGGCCAAGCATCACCGGCACCACCCCGGCAAGGATCAGTCCGGTCCTCCGATGCGGGCTCCTGGGGGTCTGCCTGCTCATGGCGTGGCCCCGGCGGCGGCCGGCGTGTCAGTCGTGCGCTCGGCCGTGGGTATATGGTCAAAGCCCTGCACAGGCTCACCGCGCTGAATCTTGACCACGGTAAGCCAGAAGACCAGTACGACAAAGGCCAGTAAAAGGCCCGCTACGCCGAAATTGCGGCCAAAGCGCCGCTTGTGCAGCTCATGTGTGGGTTGCAGTGCCATGTCTCACCAGCCTCCGAAGCCATAGGGGCGCAAAGCCGCCTCGGCAAGGAATGCACCGAAATGCAGGAAAAGATAGAGGATCGAAAAGGCGAAGAAACGTTTTTCGATCCGGTAGCCATCGGCCTGGGCGGTCTCTTCGTCGCGGCGCCAGATGATGATGGCACCCAGAAGGAAGATCGCGTTCAGCGCCACCGCCACCGCCAGCGTCAGCGGCCCGCCAATGGAAGTCATCGCCGCCCAGAGCGGCACCGGGATCAGCAGCAGCGTATAGACGAGGATATGGTTGCGCGTCGATTTCTTGCCATGCGTCACGGTCAGCATCGGCACTTTGGCCTTGGAATAGTCGCTGTTGATGAACAGCGCCAGCGCCCAGAAATGCGGCGGCGTCCACATGAAGATCAGCGCGAACATCAGCACCGCCTCAAGGCTGACCGACCCGGTCGCCGCCACCCATCCAATCATCGGAGGGAAGGCCCCGGCCGCGCCGCCGATCACGATATTCTGCGGCGTCCAGCGCTTGAGCCACATCGTATAGATGACGGCATAGAAGAAGATGGTGAATGCCAGCAGCGCCGCCGCCAGCAGGTTGGTCGCGAGCCAGAGCATCAGCACCGAAAGGCCCGACAGCGCAAGGCCGATCCCGAGCGCTTCGCCCGGCTCGACCCGGCCCGAGGGAACGGGGCGGGCTTGCGTGCGGCGCATCACCGCGTCGATATCCGCATCCCACCACATATTCAGCGCGCCAGAGGCACCCGCGCCAAGCGCGATGAACAGGATCGCCGAAAAGGCCTCGACCGGGTGCAGACGCACCGGCGCGACCAGCAGACCGACCAGCGCGGTGAACACCACCAGCGACATCACGCGCGGCTTCAGCAGCTGCACATAATCACCGAAACTGCCCTCACCGGGCCCGCTTGCCGAACGCTCATATGAGCCGGTATCGCTCATTCCATCCCACCTTCACCTTGCGCGAAGAGGCCGCAGCTGTCGCCCGGCCCCTGCCCTGGGGTTCACTCCAACCGCAGTCGTCTCAGTTCGACGCCAGCGAGACAGAGGCATCCGTCGCCGGCGTATTGGCCAGTACGACCTCGCCCGTGGACGCCGCCTGTTTCGCCCAGGCGTCATAGGCCTCCTGCGAGACGACCTTGACCGTGATCGGCATATAGGCGTGATCCTTGCCGCACAGCTCTGAGCACTGGCCGAAATAGATGCCCTCTTTATCGGCCTCGAACCAGGCCAGAGCGATACGACCGGGAACCGCGTCCTGCTTCACGGCGAAAGCCGGAATGGTCCAGGAATGGATCACGTCGGAACCGGTGATCTGCAGCAGGATCTTTTTGCCGACCGGAACCACCATCGCGGTGTCGGTCGCCAGCAGGAACTGCTCTTTGGCATAGCCGGCCAGCTCAAGACCCTTGATCGCATCGGCGGTCAGGGTGCCGTTGCCGACAAGTTTGGTGCCGTCTTCCAGCGTCTGATCCCAGGCATTGCCGCCGATCATATAGCTGCCGAAGGAAACCGCCGATCCGCTCTCATCCAGGATCTGCGGATATTCGTAGGTCCAGTTCCACTGGTTGCCCGTGATTTTGATCACCACATCGCCTTCGGGGAAGGTCTGCTGCTTTTTCAGCGCCGGCATCGAATAGACGCCGATCACGATCAGGATGATGATCGGCACCAGGGTCCAGGCGATTTCCAGCGGCGTATTATGGGTGAATTTGCGCGGCACCGGATTCGAGCGGCTGTTGAAGCGGACGATCACGATCAGCAACAGCACCATCACAAAAATGGTCACAATGGTGATGATCCACAGCACCATATTGTCAAGGAAGTGCTTGTCATTCGCCAGCTCGGTCGCAGCCGTCTGTAAATTGACGCCGCGATCTTGAGGCTGGCCAATGATTTCAAGGGTCTGTGCCATGGCAGACCCGGAGGCCAGTGCCGCAAAGCCTGCAAGGGCCGCGCCCTTCAGAGTGGTCATAACACGCATGTCTCGTCCCGCTTCTGGGTGCGGCCTGTTGCCGCTGCCTTGAGGGAACCCCGCCCTTCCAGTCACGAAGCGGTGAGGAATCCCATTGTTTCCGCTGTCGTTCAAACCATATTGGGCGCAGGACGACAAGAGAAACCATGATGCCGCAGGCCGGCCAGGTTGACGTGAATCAAGGACATGCCCGATGAGCACCGCCCCTTTCCGCCCTTTCGAGGACAAACTCGACGAATCTGCCGCGCTTGGCCTGTTGCGTGAGGCCACCGCCGGCGCCGATGATGGCGAGCTTTTCCTCGAACGCCGCCGGGGCGAGAGCCTCGTGCTGGATGACGGCCGCATCCGCAATGCAAGCTATGACGCGAGCGAGGGTTTCGGCCTGCGCGCGGTCCGGGGCGAGGTGGCGGGCTATGCCCATTCGACCGAGATCTCGGAATCGGCGCTCAGGCGCGCGACGGGGACAGCACGGCTGGCGGTTGGCGGTGGTGGTGGCGTGCTGGCCCCCCCTCCCCCCGGCACCAATCACCATCTCTATCAGGCGGTCAATCCGCTGGAGGATACCTCTTTCGCCGGCAAGATCGACATTCTGAAAGAGATCGACGCCTTTGCCCGCGATCAGGATACCCGGGTGGTCCAGGTCTCGGCATCGCTGTCCGCGAGCCTCCAGGAGGTCGAGATCCTGCGCCCCGAAGGGCTGCGGCTGTCCGATATCCGCCCGATGGCGCGGCTGAATGTCTCGGTGATCCTTGAGGAAAACGGCCGGCGCGAAAGTGGCACCCATGGTGGCGGCGGCCGGCATGGGCTGGCGGAATTGTTGTCGCCCGCGAACTGGAAAGCCGCCATCCTTGAGGCAATCCGCATCGCGCGTGTCAATCTGACGGCGGTGCCCGCCCCTGCCGGGATGATGGATGTGGTGCTTGGACCAGGCTGGCCGGGCATCCTGCTCCATGAAGCGATCGGCCACGGGCTTGAGGGCGATTTCAACCGCAAACAGACCTCGGCCTTTGCCGGATTGATGGGGCAGCAGATTGCGGCGCGCGGCGTGACCGTCCTGGATGACGGCACGCTGCCCGACCGGCGCGGCTCGCTGACCTTTGACGATGAGGGCACACCTTCGGGGAAGAATGTGCTGATCGAGGACGGGGTGCTGGTCGGCTATATGCAGGACCGCCAGAATGCGCGGCTGATGGGGGTGACGCCCACCGGCAACGGGCGGCGCGAAAGCTATGCCCATATCCCGATGCCCCGGATGACCAATACCTATATGCTGGCCGGCCAGGATGATCCGGCGGCGGTGCTTGCCGATCTGAAAGACGGAATCTGGGCGGTGGGTTTCGGCGGCGGCCAGGTCGATATCACCTCGGGCAAATTCGTGTTCAGCTGCACCGAGGCCTACCGCGTCAGAAACGGCCAGGTCGGCGAGGCGATCCGGGGCGCCACGCTGATTGGCGACGGTGCCACCGCGCTGAAAGGCATCCGCGCGATCGGCAATGACCTGAAGCTGGATCCCGGCATCGGCAATTGCGGCAAGGCCGGGCAATGGGTGCCGGTTGGTGTCGGCCAGCCGACGCTGATGATCGGCGGGCTGACCGTTGGCGGACAAAAGGCGGCCTGACGGGTCCCCGGGCCGCACGGCCGCCGCAGGGCCATCCTGGCACGCGGCGCCGCAAGGCGCCCCGGCGCACAGACGCCGCAAGGGACCCCGGCGCGCAGCCGCCGAAAAGCCTCCGGTTCGGGCAGGCGCCGCAAAGCGCCCGGGCGGACTGCCGCCTGATCCTGTGCCGGTGATTGCAGGATCGGGCGGTTGCAGGCTAGACCCTGATCCGGAAACCGCTCTGCCGCGCCCTGGCTCCGCGCCCCCTGCAAGGGCCGCAGAGCCGATGCCGCGCCGGCAGCGGGGGGACTGTGCCGTGAGTTCAGGGAGCCAGTATTGAGCCTTATCGTTTCTGCCCCGCGCGGCCTCCGGATCATCGGTATCAAAACGCTGATCTTCACCACCCTGGCCTGGTGCCTGCTGCCGGCACTGCCGGGCGGTATCGGCTGGATCGTGATGGATCTGGGGCTGGGAGGCGGCAATGCGGGCGACCGCGCGGCGCTGCAGATGCTCTTCTATCTCATGCTGCTTTCACCGCTGGTCTCCGGCCCGTTCTGGATCGCCATCGGCATCGGCACCGCCCTCTTTTGCCGCTATGGCGCCTATGGCTCGCTGACCGCGCTGGTCTGGGGGGCGATTTTCGGAGCTGGCTCGGTGGTCTCCACCGGCGTGCCGGAGCTGATCGTGCTAGGCGCCATCCTTGCGACCTTTCACCGCTTTTCGCTGGCGGTGCTGCGGCCAGAAGCGTTCTGAGACGTTCCGGGCGCCGCTAAGGCAGCACGATCCCCGGCAGCGCCCGCACGAGGCGGGTGAAATCCTCACCGCGCTTCTCGAAATTCGGGTATTGGTCGAAACTCGCCGCCGCCGGGGCCAGCAGCACGACCTCGCCCGCCCCGGCCTCTTCGGCCGCGCGGGCCACGGCGCGTTCCATCGTCTCGCAGATCTCATGCGGGGTCTGGCCGATCTGCAACGCGAAATCGCGGGCGGAATGGCCGATCAGATAGGCTTTCACCACCGATCCGAGATCCGGGCCGAGGCTTTCAATCCCACCTTCCTTGCCCATACCGCCGGCGATCCAGCGGATTTTCGGGAAAGCGCGCAGCGCCATCGCAGCGCTGTCGACGTTGGTGGCTTTGGAATCATTGATGAATTTGACACCTTCACGGCTGCCGATCAGCTGGCTGCGATGGGGAAGGCCCGCGAAACTCGCCAAAGCGCCCTCGATCAGCTGCGGCGCCAGCCCCAGCGTCCGTGCCACCGCCCAGGCCGCACAGGCATTCTGATGGTTATGCGCGCCCGGCAGCCCCGCAATGCCGCGCAGATCGACCGAGGCCATTTGCCTGCCCCGCCGCCATTCCGCCAGAAACCCCTTCCTCGCAAAAACCGACCAGGCAAAGCCCTCAAGTTTCGACCCCGAGGAAATCCGGATCACCCGGTCATCCCCTGCGCCCTGGGCCAGCTGCCCGGCGAGGAACCGCCCCTCGACCTCATCCACCCCGATCACTGCGCGATCCGGGCCCCCTTCGGCGAAAAGCCGGCGCTTGGCCGCAAAATAGCCGCCCATGCCGCCATGGCGGTCGAGGTGATCGGGCGAGAGATTGGTGAAAACCGCCACATCCGGCGTCAGCGCGCGCGCAAGATCGGTCTGGTAGGAGGAGAGTTCCAGCACCAGCACCTCGCCATCCTGCGGCGGGTCAATCGACAGCACCCCCTTGCCGATATTGCCGGCCATCTGGGTCGGACGCCCCGCCACCTCAAGGATATGATGGATCAGCGCCGTGGTGGTCGATTTCCCGTTCGAGCCGGTGACACAGACCACTTTCGGCACCTGGTCGAAATCATCCCACTCCGCGCCGCCCCAGGACTGGAAGAAGAGGCCGATATCATTGTCGACCGGCACCCCCAGCTCCAGCGCGCGGGCGATGATCGGATTGGGCTTCGGGTAGAGATGCGGGATCCCGGGCGAGGTCACCAGACAGGCCACGCCCTCCAGCGCGGTGTTGCGGGTGAGATCGGTGAGGGCAAAACCCTCTGCCTCGGCAAGCCCGCGCGATTCCGGGCTGTCATCCCACAAAAGCGGCTCTGCCCCCCCGGCGATCAGCGCCCGCGCGGTGGCCAGGCCTGACCGCCCCAGCCCCAGAACCGCAACCTTTTGCCCCTGATAGCCCCGTACCGGAATCATCTCTGCCGCCCGCCATTTCTGCCCTGCCCCTCCCACCCTGAGGGGCCCATTTTCCGCCGCGACAATGCGCCAGCCGCCAGGCCGACGCAAGGCGGCCGGGCGGCGACCTGTAGGGCGGCCAGAGGGTGACCGGCGGGCGAGCCGGCGCCTGGTGGCGCAAGCGTGGCCGGGGGGAGGCGGGCCAATCTGTCGCAGCCCCAGTAAAGGCCCGTTTGACCTGCCTCAAAGCCGGTGCGGCACCAGGCGCTATGCCTTGCTCTGTGGAAAACAGAAAGTAACGGTTATGAAACACCTCTCCGCCGCCCTTCTCGCCGCCCTTCTTACGGCCTCCCCCGCTTTGGCCCAGGATGCCGGAACCATCACCCTCGGCTTCGGTCTCGGCATCGTTGCGCCAAAGGACAATAACGGCGCGCTTGCCGGGATGGAGTCGAACATCGGCAACAACACCCGCCCGATCCTGACGCTGGAATATTTCATCCGCGACAATATCGGCATCGAGCTGCTGGGCGCCGCCCCCTTCAAACATGACATCAGCCTTGCCGGCCTTGGCGAGATCGGTTCGACCAAACATCTGCCGCCAACCCTCAGCGTGAACTGGCATATCCCGACCGGCGGCAAGCTGACCCCGTTTGTCGGCCTCGGCGTGAACTATACCAAATTCTTCGAGGAGAAATCTTCACTCGGCACGCTGAAGATCAAAGAGAGCTTTGGTCTCGCCGCGACCCTCGGCATCGATTACGCGCTGAATGAGAAGGCCGCGCTGCGCGCCGATATCCGTTACATCGACATCGACAGCGATGTGGTTCTGAACGGCGCCAATATCGGCAAGGTGAATATCGATCCGCTGGTCGCAAGCGTTTCCTATGTGATGAAGTTCTGAAGCCTCTGCTCCCCGGGGCCGATGCGGAAGGGCGGCAGATATGCCACCCTTTTGCATTTCGGCCCCGTCTGAGGCAGGCTGGTCCCGGCCAGCCTGATGGAGCGCCAGCATGATCACCGATATCGGGGATTTCTTTCGCCTCGGCTGCGGCCGCTGCCCGCGTTTCGCAACGCCGGAGTGTTCGGTGCGGCCCTGGGAAGCGGGTCTGGCGGCTTTGCGCCGGCTCTGCCTTGATGCGGGGCTGGAAGAGGTCGTGAAATGGGGCCACCCCTGTTACATGCATAAGGGCCGCAATATCGCGATCATCGGCGCATTGCGGGGGGATTTCCGGCTCAGCTTCTTCAACGCCGCGCTGATGAAAGACCCGGACGGCGTGCTGGAGCGCCAGGGGCCGAATACGCAGCATCCCGATATGATCCGCTTTACTGCGCATGATCAGGTGACGGCGCGGGCTGCCACGATCACCGGATATCTCCACGAGGCAATGGGCTATGCCGAGGCGGGCATCCTGTCCCCCCGCAGGCCGCGCGCGGTCGACCTGCCGGAGGAGTTGATTGAGGCGCTGGATGCCGATCCCGAACTGGCGGAAGCCTTCCACGCCCTGACACCTGGCCGGCAGAAAAGCTATGCCTTCAACCTGAACACTGCGAAGACGGTGGCGACCCGGATCGCGCGGATCGAAAAGTTCCGCCCGAAGATCATGGCCGGTAAAGGCGCGCTGGATCGGTGAGCGCGCGCAAAGTCCGGGCGACAGAGCGCGGCTTCGCGCGTGCGCTCAGGCGATCCCTTTGCGCCCGTCGGCGCCGGCATTCCGGGCCATGCCCGCGTTCAGCCGCTGATTTTCTTTACGAATTGAGATTTCAGGCCCATCTGGCCGAAACCGGGGATCTTGCAGTCGATATCATGGTCGCCATGGGTCAGGGTGATATTGGTGACCTTCGTGCCGACCTTCACCACCTGTGAAGAACCCTTGATCTTCAGATCCTTGATCACCGTCACGCTGTCGCCATCCGTCAGGACATTCCCGACCGCATCACGCACCACCGCCTTGTCCTCTTCCGGTGCAGAGGCTGCGGGATCCCATTCATGCCCGCATTCAGGACAGCTCAGCAGTGCCCCGCTTTCATAGGCATAGGGCGAGGAACAGGCGGGACAGGGCGGCAAAGCGGGAGTCAGCGAATCATTCATATCGCCTTATAGGCGCTGCCCCGCCGCAAACGGAAGACGGCGGGGGCAAAGATGCGCCGCCGCCGCGCTCAGCGCACTTTCAGCGTCGCCAGCCCGATCATCGCGAGGATCAGCGAGATGATCCAGAAGCGGATCACGATCTGCGGCTCGGCCCAGCCTTTTTTCTCGAAATGGTGGTGGATCGGGGCCATCAGGAAAATGCGCTTTTTGGTGCGCTTGTAGTAAAGCACCTGGATGATGACGCTCAGCGCCTCGACCACGAACAACCCGCCGACAATGGCCAGCACGATCTCGTGTTTGGTGCAGACCGCCATGGCGCCAAGCGCGCCGCCAAGCGCGAGGCTGCCGGTATCGCCCATGAACACCGCTGCGGGCGGCGCGTTATACCACAGGAAGCCAAGCCCGCCTCCGATCAGGGCCGAGGCGAAGATCACCAGCTCGGCCGTACCGGGCACGGCATGCACGCCGAGGTAATTCGCCATGGTCGAGGTGCCGACCACATAGGCGATGACGCCGATGGTGCCGGCGGCGATCATCACCGGCATGATGGCAAGCCCGTCAAGACCATCGGTCAGGTTCACCGCATTGGCGGCGCCGACGATCACGATCATACCGAAGGGGACGAAGAAGATCCCCAGATTGATCAGCGCATCCTTGAAGAAGGGGAAGGCCAGCTGATTGGTCAGCCCTTCGGGATGGAACCGCGCCGCAGCCCAGGCCGCAAGGCCCGCGATCACGAGGCCAAGGATAAAGCGGATGCGCGAGGACACGCCTTTGGTATTCTGCTTGGTGACTTTCGCATAATCATCGGCGAAACCGATCAGACCGAAGGCCAGCGTCACCAGAAGGACGATCCAGACATAAGGATTGTCCAGCCGCGCCCAGAGAAGCGTCGAGAAGGTCAGCGCCGAAAGGATCAGGAGGCCCCCCATCGTCGGCGTGCCGGCCTTGGCGAAATGGCTCTGCGGTCCGTCATCGCGGATCGGCTGGCCCTTGCCTTGCTTCCTGCGCAAGAGGTTGATCAGCGGGCGCCCGAAGAGGAAACCGAAGATCAGCGCAGTGCCGAAAGCCATCCCCGCCCGGAAGGTGATATAGCGGAACAGGTTGAAGAAATCGCCACCGTCTGAGAGTTCGGTCAGCCAGAAAAGCATTCACTCGGTTCCTTCGGTTTTGGCGCGGGCGATGCCAAGGCGGCGCAGGGCCTCGGCCACCAGGCTGACTTTCGATCCTTTGGACCCTTTGACGAGCAGGATATCGCCCGGATCCATCAGCGAGCGGGCGCGACCCGCCAGTTCCGCCGCCGTTTCCACCCATTCGCCGCGCTGCGCAAGGGGAAGAGCGCGGTGAAGTTCCCGCATGCGCGGACCGACGCAGTGAAACAGCGTGATGGCTTTCAGGCCGGGATGATCCGCGACGGCGGCGTGAAGCTGCAGCTCCTGATCGCCCAGCTCCAGCATATCGCCAAGCACCGCGATGCGGCGACCGGCACCGAGGCAGCCGATACCGTCCACGGGCTTTGCCCGGATCAGCATATCAAGGCTTGCCGCCAGCGAGGCGGGGTTGGCGTTGAAACTGTCGTCGATCAGGTCGAAAAAGGTCTCCTCGACCACATCCATGTCGATCCTCTCGCGGGTGCCGCGCCCGGAAGGGGGCTGCCAGCGGCCGAGATCATGCGCGGCCAGCACCGGATCGGCGCCAAGCGCCGCCACAGAGGCCAGCGCGCCAAGCGCGTTCATCGCGAAATGCGTGCCGGGCGAGGCGATGCGGAAGAGGCTCATCTGCCCGTCATGGCTGGCGCGGACAACTGTGATCTCATCGCCCAGCCTCACCTCGTCGAGATGCCAGGCGGCGCCGGGCGCGCGGCCAAAGCCGGTGATCCTTGCGCCGGCGGTTTCGGCCAGCGCGGTCAGCACCGGCGTGGTGTCAAGATCAAGATTGATCACGGCGGTGCCACCGGGCTCCAGCCCCTCGAAAATCGCGCCCTTTTCGCGGGCGATGCCTTCGATAGAGCCGAAAGCGGCCATATGCGCCGGCGCGACCGTGGTGATCAGCGCGACATGCGGGCGGGCGAGGCGGGCCAGCGGCGCGATCTCGCCCGGGTTCGACATGCCGATCTCGATCACCGCGTAATCGGCATCTGCGGGCATGCGGGCGAGCGTCAGCGGCACGCCCCAATGGTTGTTATAGCTGGCATCAGAGGCATGGGTGACGCCCTGCCCCGACAGCATGGCGCGCAGCATTTCCTTGGTCGAGGTCTTGCCGACCGAGCCGGTGACACCGACCACCCGGGCCTTTGTGCGGGCACGGGCCGCCTGGCCGAGCGCCTCCAGCCCTTTAAGCACATCGGGCACGATCAGGAGGGGCGCATCCGCGGAGACGCCTTCGGGAATGCGGGAAACCAGCGCGGCGCAGGCACCTTTTTCCAGCGCCCCGGCCACGAAATCATGGCCGTCGCGGGCGGCGGCAAGCGCCACGAAGAGATCGCCCGGTTGCAGGCTGCGGGTGTCAATCGAGACGCCGGTGGCGCTCCAGGTGGTCGTGGCGCGCCCCCCGGTGGCGTTAGCGGCGTCAGAGGAAGTCCAGAGCGGGGTCATAAGCGGGCGTCCTGTGGCTCGGGGCGGAGGGGGGCTGCCTGCCCCCCGGCTCCTGCGGAGCCGCCCCCCGGGGATATTTCCGGACAGATGAAAGGGGCTGTGTTGCGCATCAGATCAGCCCGTCAAGGGCGGCGGTGGCGACCGAGGCCTGTTCGACATCGTCGAAAGGATAGACCTCGCCCCTGATGATCTGGCCGCTTTCATGGCCTTTGCCGGCGATCAGCAGCGCATCTCCGGGGAGAAGAGCGTCAACCGCGCGCAGGATCGCCTCGGCGCGGTCGCCGACCTCATTGGCCTCGGGGCAGGTCGTCATGATTTCCGCGCGGATGGCGGCGGGGTCTTCGGAACGCGGATTGTCATCGGTGACGAAGAGGATATCGGCATTCTGTTGCGCGGCCTCGCCCATAGCCGGACGTTTCGTGCGGTCACGGTCGCCGCCGGCGCCGAACACCACGATCAGCCGCCCCATCACATGCGGGCGCAGCCCCCTGAGAGCGGTGGCGATGGCATCGGGCGTATGGGCGTAATCGACATAGACCGGGGCGCCGTTTTTGCGGGTCGCTGCCAGCTCCATCCTGCCGCGCACACCTTTCAGGGCAGACAGGGTCTCCATCACCCGGGCGGGGCTTTCGCCGCAGGCGATGACCAGCCCGGCGGCCAGCGCCACGTTCTCGGCCTGGAAGGATCCGGTGAGGTTCAGCCGAGCCTGGAAGGGTTTCCCCTGCCACATAAGCCGCAACTCCTGCCCCGTCGCATCGGGGCGGATCGCCCTGATCTGCAGATCGGGCACCGCGCCGGCCTCGCCGCGTCCGACGCTGAGCACGGGAAGGCCTCGCTGGGCCGCGAGGGTGGCCATGCGCGGGCCGTATGCGCCGTCGAGATTGATCACCGCCACCGCATCATCAGGGAGAAGCCGGGTGAAGAGACCGGCTTTCGCCTCGAAATAGGCTTCCATCGTGTGATGGTAGTCGAGATGATCCTGGGTCAGATTGGTGAAGCCCGCCGCTTTCAGCCGCACCCCTTCCAGCCGGCGCTGGTCGAGACCATGGGACGAGGCCTCCATCACCGCATGGGTGATGCCATCCGCCGCCGCCTCGGCCAGCATCGCATGCAGCGTTACCGGATCGGGGGTCGTGTGGGAGGACGGTGCCTGCCAGTCGCCCTCGACCCCGGTGGTGCCGATATTGATCGCGGCATGGCCAAGCGCCTGCCAGATCTGGCGGGTAAAGGTGGAAACCGAGGTCTTGCCATTGGTGCCGGTGACGGCGGCCATCACGGCGGGCTGGGCGCCCGACCAGAGCGCGGCGGCCCGGGCCAGCGCCTCGCGCGGCTCATCGACCACCACCAGAGCCACCTCTTTCAGCCCGATGGCATCCGTTCCGATCACCGCACCCATCGGATCGGTGAGGATCGCGACCGCACCCTTCTCCAGCGCGGTTGCGATGAAATCGGCGCCGTGGCGCAGGCTGCCCGGCAGCGCCGCAAAGAGGAAGCCGGGCCTGACCGCCCGGCTGTCTGCCGTGATCCCGGTCAGCACCGGATCCCTGCTTTGCCTTGCCTTCAACCCCAGCCCGGAAAGCCGTCTTTCACCCGCCATGTCACCACCCGATCAGTTCGCAGCCGCAGTTAGCGCAGCTCCGGTGACAGGTTCAACTATCGGACGCACATCCAGCAGCGGCGCGATGCGGCGGATCATCTCGGCGGTGACCGGTACGCTCGTCCAGCCGGCAGTGCGCAGCGGTTTCGGCCCCGAGGTATCGGCGGGCTCGTCAAGCGTCACGATCACCACATAACGCGGGCTCGAGGCCGGGAAGGTCGCGGCGAAGGTATTGATCACCTTATCCTTGTAATAGCCGCCGGATTTCTTGGGCTTATCGGCGGTGCCGGTCTTACCGGCGACCTCATAGCCCTTGACCTCGCCAAGGCTTGCGGTGCCATCGGTCACGACCGAGCGCAGCATGGCGACCGAGTCTTTCGCGACCTTCTCGCTCATAACACGCACGCCCGAGGCCGGACCATTTTGTTTCAGCAGCGTCGGCTTTACATAGATGCCGCCATTCGCGATCGAGGCATAGGCCGCCGCCAGATGCATCGGGCTGGCCGACATGCCATGGCCGTAGGAGGTGGTGATCGTCACGATTTCCGGCCAGCGTTTCGGGATCAGCGGGCGCGCGCCGGGGGCCTCGATCAGCTCCAGCGGGGTCGGCTCGAAAAAGCCGAGCGATTTGAGAAAGGCCTGCTGGCGCTGCGGCCCGATCATCAGCGCAATATTGGCGGTGCCGACGTTCGAGGATTTCTCGATCACGCCGCGCACGGAAAGCATCGGTCCGTAATTCTTACCTTCGAATTCTTTGATCCTGTATTTGCCCCAGGTCATCGGCGCATTGGCGTTGACCATGGTGTCGGGGCTGACAAGACCCAGCTCCATCGCTTGCGCCGCGGCGAAGATCTTGAAGGCGGAGCCAAGCTCATAGACGCCCTGCACCGCGCGGTTGAAGAGCGGGCTGTCCGAGGCTTCGTCATCCTTGCCAACCAGCGGCACGGGTCGGTTATTGGGATCAAATGTCGGTGCCGAGGCCAGCGCGATGATCTCGCCGGTGCGCACATCCATCACAATCGCCGCGCCACCGCGCGCATTCAGCATCGTGATCCCGGCGGAAAGCACCTCTTCGACCGTGGCCTGCACCGTCAGATCCAGCGACAGCTCCAGCGGCTGGCCGGCCTGTGCCGGGTCACGCAGCCGCGCATCCATCGCCTTTTCAATGCCGGCGGTGCCGATCACCTCGGCGGAATGGACGCCCTCGGCACCAAAGGAATAGCCCCCCAGCACATGCGCGGCCAGCGAGCCATTGGGGTAAAGCCGCATCTCGCGCGGGCCGAACAAAAGGCCCGGATCGCCGATCTCATGCACCGCCTGCATCTGTTCGGGGGAAAGCACCTTCCTGACCCAGAGGAAGCGGCGCCCGTCGGTGAAGCGTTTCTCCAGATCCTCCGCATTGAGATCGGGGAAGATCACCGCCAGTTTGCGGGCCGAACCCTTGGGGTCGACCATCTCTTTCGGATGCGCATAAAGCGCCGAAGTGGTCATATTGGTCGCAAGGATACGACCATTTCTGTCCGTGATATCGGCACGTTGTGCGACGATCTCGGCACCCGGCGCCGAGGCCACCGGCTCGACCGGCTCGGATGCCGCCAGATGGCCCATCCGCACACCGATCGTCAGATAGGCGCAGCCAAAGGCCAGGGCCAGCAGGCCCAGCCGGGCCGAGGCGCGCGGCTGGCTTTTCTCACGCATGGCGTCATGGCGGCGCGCGAGATTCTCGCGCTCGATCAGATCGGGGTTCTCGCCTTTCTGGCGGGCGTCAAGAATGCGGGCAAGCGGGCGGAGCGGTGTGCGCATGGATCAGAGCCCCTCTTCTTCAGTGGCAGAAGTGGTCTCGACCGCGCCGACACCTTCAGGCAGTTCGATGGCCGGCACTTCCGGCACCGGATAGACGACGCTTGCGGTGGCGCCGAACTGGCCCGGCTCCATCGGCATCAGGGGAACGCGTTCGAAATTCAGCGACACCAGATCCCGCAGCCGGTCGGGGCGGTTCAGCCAGGCCCATTCCGCCTTTTGCACCGAGAGCCCCTCGCGCAGGCCCGCGATTTCACGCTGCAGCACCCGGACCTCTCTCAGCACCTCCTGGGTGGCGTAATTCTCGCGGTAAGCCCAGAAGCCAAGCGCGATCACAGAGAGGAAGGTGAAAACGTAAAGCACGGGGCGCATGTCAGGACCGTCCTTTTTGCGGATTACGGGTCACATGAAACCGGGGAAGGCCAAGCGCCGCAGGGTCAGCAGCGACCGGCGCTGCATCGGTGCGGATCCCGACGCGGAGTTTTGCCGAACGCGAGCGCGGATTGGCGGCGAGTTCCTCCTCATCCGGGCCGATGGCCTTTTTCGAGACGAGCCGGAAACGCGGCGTGACGCTGTCGCGCGCCGGCGCATAGCGGTTGGCGGCGGGCTCGGCGCCCGAGGCCAGCTGGAAAAATCGCTTGGCGATGCGGTCTTCGAGCGAATGGAAGGTCACCACCGCAAGACGTCCACCGGGCTTCAGGACGCGCTCGGCCGCAGCGAGCCCCTCGGCCAGCTGGTCGAATTCGGCATTCACCGCGATACGGATCGCCTGAAAGCTGCGGGTCGCCGGATGGCTTTCGCCGAATTTCGGGCGCGGCAGCTGTTTCGCGACCACTTCGGCCAGTTGCAAGGTGGTGGTGAAAGGGTTGCTTTCGCGTGCGGCCACAATCGCACGCGCAATACGGCGCGAGGCGCGTTCTTCGCCGTAATTGTAAAGGATATCGGCGAGATATTCTTCGCCGGCCGTATTCACCAGATCCGCCGCCGAAGGCCCGTCCTGGCTCATCCGCATGTCAAGCGGGCCGTCTTTCTGAAAAGAAAAGCCGCGCCCGGCCTCGTCGAGCTGCATCGAGGAGACGCCAAGATCCAGCACCACACCATCGGCGGGCTCACCGGCCAGGCTGTCAAGATCGGAAAACGTACCCAAAGCCAGCGCGATCCGCCCGCCGTAATCCGAAAGCCAGGACGAAGCCATCTGATGCGCCAGCGGGTCGCGGTCGATCCCCAGAACCCGCGCGGCACCGGCGGCGATCAGGCCCTTTGCATAGCCCCCTGCCCCGAAGGTTCCGTCAATCCAGAAGCCTTCGACCGGTGCCGATGCCGCCAAAAGAGGCCTGAGAAGCACCGGGATATGCGGTGCGCTTCCGGCCATGGCTCACGCCCCGTCATGCGGCAGGAGCGAGAGGAGATCCGCACCATCGGGCAGGTCGAGATCAATCTCTTCCTGGGCCGCCATTTCCGCATCATAGGTCTCGCGCAGCCAGATCTGGAACGTATCCAGAGCGCCCGCAAAACAGGCCTCGGCAGCATCGTTCAGGCCGATCCGTTCGCGCACCTTGGCCGGCAGCACAAGACGGCCATCATCGTCGATCTCAACCGTTTGCGAGAGGGTGATGTAATTGCGCTCAAGCACTTTGCGCTGCGGCGTGCCGGGTGCGAGCTTGCGGATCCTGTCTTCCATCACCGTCATCTGCGCGACGGAATAGCATTCAACATAGGCCTGACCGGCGCGGCCGCCATAGACCATCACAACGCGCGGGCGCCCGGACGCAGCCCCGACATCTCCGGCCTCCAGAACACGGCGAAAAGGCGCCGGGATCGAGACCCGCGCCTTAGCATCTACCTTCTGGTAGAATTCGCCTCTGAATGCCTCAGCCATCGCTTTGTGCCGGCCTTTGTTGCGTTGTCCCTGAGCCTTGCGGCCCGATTATCTTTGGCCCGTCGGCCGAATTCTCATGGTCCAGAAATGAAATGGGCGGATCGGACTGCTGCCACTGTCCGATCCGCCTCTGTCCCATCGCTGGGCGTCCAGCTACGCGCGCCACCTGGGGGAGATGTCTGCTCGCTCGCGCGCCGGATCTCTGTCGTCCGATGAAAGGGTTTGCCTGTATGAGCTGCCTTTTTTCGCCTTTGTTCGGGGTCTTCGTCCGCCCCTGACGTCTTTGTTTGCCCGTCTCATCTTCCGTGAAATCAACATGCCTGGGATTTCATGGTCTGACAAGGGAAATGTTGGGCGGAGACGGCAATATCTTGTCCGGGATCGGGTAGGAAAACAGGATATAGTGGCAGGCCAGCCCGTTCACGCCACCATATATATGGATATCATTCGCGTTATCACCGATATGTTGGATATTTGGTGCTGAACCATGAAATCCCGGCTGGGCGATATTTTTTCCGATCATCCAGCCAGGATTTCTGTGGGATCGCTGAATCTTCCCGCCACTTACACGCAGACGGCGGCAAAATCCCGCGATATCACCCGCCAGAGGCGAAAATGCCCAGACAGTTCCATAAGATTCCATGGCGATTGATTCGGACGCAGCCCATCCCATGCAATCCCATTCCGCCCCCCCGGCACCCCGAAGGCCGGGCGGCAGCGGGCGCGCGGAATGAAAAACCCGCCGCCTGGCAGGCGACGGGGGGATTTTGACTGTCCGGGCCAGGGGTGACAGCAGCCCGCTCTGCAACAGAGGGGTGGCGGTCAGGCCATATTGCCGTCGATCAGACGACGGGCGAGGCGGGCATAGGCCTCGGCCAGCGGGCCATCGGTGACAGCGATGGGCGTGCCGGCATCGCCCGCAACCCTCACATCCAGCGCCAGCGGCAGTTCACCAAGGAAAGGAATGTTCAGGCGCTGCGCCTCGGCCGGCACGCCGCCATGGCCGAAGATATGCGCCTCATGCCCGCAATTGGGACATATATAGGAAGACATGTTCTCGATCAGGCCGATGATCGGCGTTTTCAGCTTGTTGAACATGTCGATGGCCTTCAGCGCGTCGATCAGTGCCACATCCTGCGGCGTCGAGACCACCAGCGCGCCGGTCAGCTGCACCCGTTGCGACAGCGAGAGCTGCACATCGCCGGTGCCGGGCGGCAGGTCGATCAGCAGGATATCAAGATCGCCCCAGGCCACCTGGGACAAAAGCTGCTGGATCGCCCCCATCAGCATCGGGCCGCGCCAGACCACCGCCTCGCCCTCTTTCAGCAAGAGCCCCATCGACATCATGGTGACACCATGCGCGACCACCGGCTCGATGATCTTGCCATCTATGGAAGAGGGGCGTTTTGAGACCCCCATCATCCGCGCCTGGCTCGGCCCATAGATATCGGCATCAAGCAGTCCGACCCGGCGCCCCTGTTTCGCCAGCGCCACCGCAAGGTTCGAGCTGACGGTCGATTTCCCGACACCGCCCTTCCCCGAACCGATGGCGATGATGCGGTCAATACCCGAAAGCTTTTGCGGCCCGCCCTCCTGCGGCTTTGGATGGCCGCCGATCTTCAGGCTTGGAGGTTCCGCCCCGCCGCCGGACGAGCGCATCACCGGACCGGCCGGTTTCGGCGCCGCTTTCGCCGCCGGACCATGCGCGGTCATCACCACCTGAACGGCGCTGATGCCGGGCAGCGCCTTCAGCGCCGCCTCGGCTGCCGCCTGGACCGGCGCAAGCGCGCGGGCCTGATCGGCGCTTTCCGCCTCGATGACAAAGCGTACCACGCCCTGATCAACCGATAGCGCGCGAATCAAATCGCGCGACACCAGAGTGCCGCCGCCCGGCAGGGCAATCCCTGCCAGAATCTCTGTTACCGCCTCGCGCGTGGCTGTCATCGTTCTCTCCGGACAAATCGCTGACTGAGACTCGGCAGTTTTTGCGGAAAGGGCAAGGGGCGGAGAAAGATCTGTTCGCAGACCGCCCATGGATTAATCATATCTGTTCATATCAATGACATAGGCCCCGAAACAGCCATGCGATTGCTGCATGGCAGCATTGTCGGGCCGTCTATTGTGCAAACGCAGAAAAGCCCGCATGTTAGCGACAACGGAAAGCAACAGACCGGCACGAAGATCCGCCAACCCTGGCAAGACCACCGCCGATCCTGACGCAAAGGCTTGATGAAATGGCATATGTGAACACCTCCCGCGCCGCCCTCGCCCGCCCCTCGCTGTTTGGCGATGTTGTCGAGGCCCTGCGCAACGCAATCGCGCGCCGCAAGCTCTATGCGCGCACCCTGGAAGAGCTGCGCTCGCTCTCGGATCGCGACCTGTCGGACCTGGGCCTCTCGCGCGCCATGATCACCGAGGTTGCCCGCGAAGCGGCCTACGGCAAGTAAGTTTCCGCGTCCTGGATCCTCTCCTCCTCCCTGGATCCTGCGTGAAAGCGGCGCCACCACCCTCCTCCCAGGTGGCGCCACCCAATTCAGGGCAGCAATGCCCGTATAGTTCGGTGGCCCTCTCCTCCTCCCTCGGGCCTTCGAAACCGCGGCGACCCCCCTCCTCCTCCCTGGGGTCGCCGCACCAGATACCGGTCTGCAGCGCATCGCGCCGGGCCTGACGAGTTCGGAGCCCCTCTCCTCCTCCCTGGGGTTTCCGGAAACTGCAGCGGCTCCCCTCCTCCTCCCTGGAGCCGCTGCGCAAAATAGTGGCCCATCGCCTTTATGGCGCCCGGGTCAGACCAGTTCGGACCCCCTCTCCTCCTCCCTGGGGTTTCCGGAAAGCGCGGCGGCTCCCCTCCTCCTCCCTGGAGCCGCTGCGCCCTCCCAAAAGGGCAGAGGTCTGAACCTCCTGCCCGACCAGTTCGGCGGCGCTCTCCTCCTCCCTTGCGCCACCGGAACTTGCGGCGGTCCCTCTCCTCCTCCCTCGGGACCGCCGCCCTCCCCTCCTTTCCGATCAGACGTGAAAACGAAAAAGCCCCGGCGACTCTCACCGGGGCTTCATGCTGTTTCGAAAATGATCTCTGGACAGTGAGGGGAGGGATGCCCCCCGCGCCTCAATTGTCCATTTTGAGCGCCTGGATGAAGGCCGTCTGCGGAATCTCGACCTTGCCGAATTGCCGCATCTTCTTTTTGCCTTCCTTCTGCTTGTCCAGAAGCTTGCGCTTACGCGTCGCGTCGCCGCCATAGCATTTCGCCGTCACGTCCTTGCGCATCGCAGACAGCGTTTCCCGCGCGATCACCCGGCTGCCGATGGCGGCCTGGATCGGGATCTTGAACATATGGCGGGGGATCAGCTCTTTCAGCTTTTCCACCATCACCCGGCCCCGCGCCTCGGCACGGTCGCGGTGGACCATCATCGCCAGCGCATCGACCGGCTCTTCATTCACCATGATCGACATCTTCACGAGGTGATCCTCGCGATATTCGTTCAACTGATAGTCGAACGACGCATAGCCCTTGGTCACCGATTTCAGCCGGTCGTAGAAGTCGAACACCACCTCTGCCAGCGGCAGATCATATTCCACCATGGCGCGCGGGCCGGCATAGGTCAGGTTCAGCTGGATGCCGCGCCGGTCCTGGCAGAGTTTCAGGATATCGCCGAGATATTCATCCGGCACCATGATCGTCGCCTTGATGCGCGGCTCTTCAATATGGTCGATATAGGTCAGGTCGGGCATATCGGCGGGGTTGTGCAGGTCGCGCACCTCGCCGTCTTTCATATGCAGCTTGAACACGACCGAAGGCGCGGTGGTGATCAGATCAAGGTCGAACTCGCGCTCCAGCCGCTCGCGGATCACTTCAAGGTGCAAGAGCCCCAGGAAGCCGCAACGGAAGCCGAAACCAAGCGCGGCCGAGGTCTCCATCTCATAGCTGAACGACGCATCATTCAGCGCAAGCTTTTCGATTGCATCGCGAAGCGCCTCGAAATCGGCGGCATCGACCGGGAAGAGGCCGCAGAAAACCACCGGCTGCGCGGGCTTGAAGCCCGGCAGCGGCGTGTCGGTGCCTTTACGCTCATGGGTCACGGTGTCGCCGACGCGGGTGTCGCGGACCTGTTTGATAGAGGCCGTGAAGACGCCGATTTCACCCGGCCCGAGTTCCGCGATATCGGTCATCTTGGGCGTGAGCACGGCGAGGCGGTCAATCGGATAGACCGCATTGGTCTGCATCATCCGGATGCGCTCGCCCTTTTTGATCACGCCATCCATGACGCGGATCATCACGACCACGCCAAGATAGCTGTCATACCAGCTGTCGACCAGCATCGCCTTCAGCGGCGCATCACGGTCGCCTTTGGGTGCGGGCAGGCGCTGCACGATGGCTTCCAGCACATCCGGGATGCCCAGGCCCGATTTCGCGGAAATCGGAATCGCATCGGAAGCATCGAGCCCGATCACATCCTCGATATTGGCCTTCACCCGCTCGGGATCGGCTGCCGGCAGGTCGATCTTGTTCAGAACCGGCACGATCTCATGCCCGGCATCCAGCGCCTGATAGACATTGGCCAGCGTCTGCGCCTCAACCCCCTGGCTGGCATCAACCACCAGCAGTGAGCCCTCAACCGCGCGCATCGAGCGCGAGACTTCATAGGCGAAATCGACATGGCCGGGCGTGTCGATCAGGTTCAGGATATAGGTTTTCCCATCCTTCGCCGGATATTCGATCCGGACGGAGTTCGCCTTGATCGTGATGCCGCGCTCACGCTCGATATCCATCGAGTCGAGGATTTGCGCCTTCATATCGCGCTCGGCCACGGTGCCGGTCATCTGAATAAGCCGGTCGGCGAGCGTGGATTTCCCGTGGTCGATATGGGCGACGATGGAAAAATTGCGGATGTGATCAAGCTGGGTCATAACCGGCGCATATATCCGGATCTGAGCGAGCCGGGAAGAGGGGCAAACCGGCTGGCAGCGGGGATTTTCATGGTTTAGTCTCTGGCCCGCATATATCTGCCTGTGCAAGCCCGGCCATCCGGTCGGGGTCCGGGCTGGACAAACCCGGCCAGCGCGCCCGAAAACGCGCCCGAAACCCTGAGGCGCCGCTTTCCGTGTTGAAATATCTGCTTATCGCGGCCGGGGTGGCGCTGCTGATATTCGCCGCCATCTCGGCGGCCTATATCAGGCTCTTCGTCAGCATCGTCCCCGATGTGACGGATGTCGCTGCGACGGTGTTCGAGGGCCGGGAGGTCGAGACGCGGGTGGATATTCTGGAGGGCGTACCCCCCGGCGCCGCCGGATATACGCTGGTACTGGGCGATCTGGTGACCGGCAGCGGTGCCCGGATCCTGCGCGACCCGGCCGAAATCGAGGCCGCCCGCGCCGCGCTCTGGTATCTTGAGACCCGCCGTGAGGGGGGATTGCTCTCGTCCCCGACCGAACGCGCGCGGGCCCGTCGCGAGGTCGCCACCCTGATCCGGGACGGGGCCGCGATCCGTATCTTCACCTGCCCGACCGATGAATGCGGCGGCTGGTTCGGCCTTTCTGACCACGAGGGCGCCAGACGCAGCGGCTTTGCCGCGATCCGCGAGGCCGCCACCCCTCCCGATTCTGCACCCGGTTCTGCACCCGGTTCTCCGGTCGAGCATATGACCGGCTATTACGACAATTACGACTCCTACAGGGCCGCCCATGCCGCGATCAGCGCGGATCCCACGCGCTGGTTCGCTGAACCCGGCGCGCAGCGGCTTGCGCCCCGCGAGGAAAGGCTGGCGCAGATCGACATCTCACTGCCCGCCGAATTGCTGACCCGGAACGCCGATCAGGCGAATTTCGATGACGAACAGGCCGCAGAGGCGGCGCTGGAGGCGCTTGGCCGGTCCTGGCTCGGAGAGATGCAAGGCGAGGTCAGGGTCCGGAAATCCTGGCCGATGGATATACCCATTCTCTCCGGCCCGGGTTTCGACAAGGAGGGCCGGCTGCGCGCCCTGCCCGGCTACAGCTACCGGCAGCGCAGCATCACGCTGGAAATGGCACCGGCTGATCTGGACGCGGTCGCGGCGCGGATCGACCTGGGCGGCTTTACACCGCCCGATCTGCTGATGCTGGAGGATGCGCTGCTTAAGGCGGTGGCGGCGGCGGGCTATGATACCGCCTGCCTGCCCGGCTGCGCCCGGGTCGGGAGCGGCCGAATCAGCCATGCCGCCGATCTCTTCATGCCGGCCGCTCCGGGCTGGCAGATCGAAAGCTGGCGCCTGCTTGATCCCGCGCCCTGAGCCGGCAGCACAGCCGATCCTGGGGCAAAGCCCCTGGCAGCCCCCTGGTGCTGGTAGTGCGCGCGATTCCCCGCCTGGCTGCGTTGCGGCATTGAAGAATCGGGCGATTTTTGGCATCCTGTCTGGCAGAAAAATGACCGACGGGCGGAGGGAAACCCTGCTCCCGGCAATTGAGGCAGAAAACATGAAACCAGTCCTTTCGGCTGCGCTTGGCGCCGCTCTTCTTCTGACATCTGTTCCGATGGCTTCCGCCGGTCCGATTGAATCGGCCTGCATGCGCTCGGGCCGTGAATCCGCCAGCCGGGCTTTGTGTGGCTGCATCCAGCAGGTTGCCGATATGACGCTGAAAGGCGGCGATCAGCGCCGCGCGGCGAAATTCTTCCGCGACCCGGATCTGGCCCATACGGTCTGGATCTCGCAAAAGCCGGCAGATGATGCGTTCTGGGACCGCTACAAGCAGTTCGGCGCCATGGCCGAGGCCTATTGCGGCGGCTGAGCCCTCCTGCCCCCGTGAATCCACCTGCCGATGACACCGGGCGCACTGTGCCCGGGATACTGCCTGTGAACGCTGGCAGTCGATGACGGGCAGTCAGTAACGGGCAACAGCGTCGGCTGACCAGAGCGACGCCGCCGCCATTTGCAAAACACGCATTGCTTTCCCCCCGCTGGGGTCACCCGGTTTCCATCCCGAAACCACAGGGCATAAGACTGCGCCACCGTCGCCCCACCCGGAACCTTGTGCCCCCTGCTGGCCCGCAGGTTTCCCGCGCCGCCAGCCACTTTGAAACAGCGGCGCTCCGACTGCAAATACCGTGAAATATCAGCAATTCAGGGTGAGGCCCGGTTTTCCGGCAATCACCCGTCTGTGCGGCCTTAAATTCGCCGATCAGCGGCCCGCTGGCCATGCGTCCCTCTCAGATGCCGCGCCAGACCCTTACGCCGCCCCAATTCACCAAAAACAGGGACGAACAGGTGACCTCGCCCCGCCCGCCACATCGGCGCCATATTTTCCGGAGGATTCCGCCGTGAAAAACGGATGAAAATACCCCGAATTCCGGATCAAATTGACGATTCCTTGCCGTTTTTTCGTCCGTTTCCGGGCTCAGAACAATGGTGTTCACAGTAAGTGAGCGTGTGTTTAACCTGGGTAATATAATGGCTACCAACATCTCGGCACTCAAAGATATCGCTGGCTTTATCGGCGCCTGCCTCGTCGACAGCGAAACCGGTCTGATGCTTGTTTCCGAAAAGAAATCGGCAAAATTTGACATTGAGACCGCCGCTGCCGCCAATACAGAAGTCGTTCGCGCCAAGCATCGCGCGATGCAGGCTCTGGGGCTGGACGACGAAATCGAAGATATTCTCATCACCCTTGGCGAGCAGTTCCACCTGATCCGCCCGCTGACCTCGAACCCGCTGGTCTTTATCTATGTCGCGCTTGATCGCTCCACTGCCAATCTCGGCATGGCCCGGATCGCGGTCAAAGGCGTGGAAGGCAAGATCAAGGTCTGACAGTCGAGACTATCCTGCCCGGGGCCCGACCACTGGTCGGGCCTTTGCCGTTTATAGCGCCGTGCTCAGCGCTTCGGCTTTGATTTCCAGCTGTCGAGCCAGGCCCGGATGCGCCCCCAGATACCGCGCGCACCCGCCCGTACCTCGCCAACGCCGGCATCGACACGGTCAAAGGCCTGTTCGGCCCTGACCATGGCCGGATCGACCATCCGCTCGCGGAACTGCATCCACATGCGGCGGACCATGAACAAAAGGAAGGCCAGCACCAGCAGGATCACGATCGAGACCCAGGGGATCACCGTCACATCCGGCCCCGCGACCTGTTTCACCGAAACCGCATTGGGGAAGATGGTGAAGAACTTGTTGCGCCAGCCGTAATGCGTGACCTCGACCCAGACCGGAGCGGCGGGGGTCGAGACCAGATCCTTGGACCGCGTCTGCAGCCCGAAACTGTCGATCTTGAAATAGGGCGGCCAGCCCCAGCCGGTATCCTCGTTGCGATATTCCATCGGGCTGCCATCGGGGGAGACCGCATTGATGAAGAACACATCGCGCGAGGTGCTGTCGGTCATGCCGACCTCGGCCCGGCTCCAGAACAGGGAATTCTCGCCGATATCCACGCGGCGGTTCTCGGTGCCGACGATGCGCACGATATCGTGCTGCGGCAAGGTGTAATGCAGGAAGCCGCCCACCAGGATGAAGACGATCAGCCAGAGGGTCCATTTGACATAGCGCATCGGATCAGAACCAGTTCACATAGAAGAAGATCGCGTTAAAGGCGATCATGGGAATGATATAGATAAGCCACAGCAGCCGCCGTTTCAGCCCCTTTTCATAGGCCTGCATGCCGCGCGCGACAAAGGCCTCGCGGTCGCCCTCAAGCGCGGCGCTCTGCCAGTGTTTTTCCAGCTTTTCGCGCCGCACCGAGCGCGAATAGACCGAGGCCAGGAAATAGGCGATCGTCAGGCCGATCAACATGAAGAAGGCAAGTCTGATCCAGCCGATGATCATGCGCGTCCCCGTCCTCCGTTCCGCATCCTGCTTTACGTTATGCGCTACCTGTCCCGGCGCTGAAAGGGCTTGCCCCAGGGCCCGGCCGGCATTCTGTCGCCCACGGGCTTTGGCCCGGCCTGCATCTCGGGGCGCGCAAGCTCATCCATCTTCGGTTCCGGCCCGAACAGCGTCTCGCGCGCGCCTTCCTTGTCGACCTTATACTCCCGCTCAAGAAAATCAGCCACATATTGCCGTTTCGTATCGGACCAGCTGCGGTATTCCTCGTAGAACCGCTCTTTATGGGTGATGAAAAGCTGACGGACATCCATCAGCGCCAGTTCCGAGAGCAGCATATTGATCAGGTCGCGATTCGGGCCGGGGCGGGCGCGGATCGTGTAGAAATAGGCCGGATGCTCGCTGGAAATCCGCGGCCATGGCCCGGCCTCTTCGGTCCAGGCCAGCATGGCGGCAAGGCCGAGAAATTCCTGCGGCAGCGCCTCGCCCAGCCGATAGGCGAGCTTGCGCAACTCGGTCCGCCGGGCGGCGCCGATATCAATGCCCAGCTGATCGGCGACATTGACCAGGATGAAATCCATCTTCTGTCTGAGGATCGCCCCTGCCCCGCTGCCCCGCGCCTGCACCACCGGCTCGACCAGCTGATTGCGATCCAGCCAGTCGGCGATATGGTTCCTGTGGCTGAAATCCATCACCTGCGCGATGGGAAGCGTGCCGAACTCCATCATCGGGCGCCTTGTGATGGCGGCGGGGAATTTCTGGCCCTGAAAGATATAGATGCCGCCAAACAGACCCGACCAGAAATCGTGCTGTTCAAATGCCATCGCCGGCAGATGGATCGGCACCCGCGTTACATCACCCGTGCGCGCCGCAAGCCCGATCATCTGTTGGATCAGCGCCTCATCGCGCCAGCCATCGGGCTCGCGGCGAAAACGCTCGATCAGGGTGGCCAGCTTTTCGGCATCGGCGACATGGCCGCCGATTGTATCGGCCTCGACGGTGACGCGGCGCATGCGGAAAAGCTGATCGGGCTTTTCCACTGAAAACACCGATCCCTGCAATTCACCCGCCACCACATCGCGGGCGGTCAGCGCAAAAAGCTGCGCCTCATTCGCCTCGATGAATTGCACCAGAATGCCGCGCGCGGTCGAAAAGCGGATATTCAGCAAAGGCGCGGTCTTTTGCGCCGTGCTGAGCAGGATGAATTGCCGGTTGGCGCCGTTCGGATTGAGGTAATATGGATCATCGAATTCATCACCGATCTCGGGCGAGAACCCCGAGAGGTCGATATGAAAATCGGTCAGCGTGGTCTCACGACCGATCAGCGCCTTCAGCGCGCGATTATAGCGCGCCACCAGCTGCGGCGAGGAGACCTCGATCAGATTGCCATACATCAGGCCCTTTTCAATGAGGCGCTTCATGTCCCTGCGACCTCCGGGCGTTTGCGCATCATCACAACCATAGTGAGCACCAGCCCTGTGATCCCCCCCAGCACAGCACCCGAGACGATGGCCGCGCTGCCGATCCCGACCGGGCCTTCGGGGCCAGAGGTTCCCATCGCCATAAGCATCAGCATCACCACAAACCAGAGAGGGGCCGCTGCGATGGCCACCATAAGAGCACCGGAAACAAAGAGCACAAAGCGCATCGTGCCCCGGGAATTGCACAGCTGTTTCAGCACAAACCAGGTGGCCGAGAGCCAGATCGTCGCGATCAACCCCCAGATCACATAGCTTTCAAGCCCGGACTCCGCCTGGCCGTCCATCAGCCCTTGCCCTCGATATAGCGACGCTTCGCTTCCTCCTGCCGGGTGAAATCGCGGACCATGTTCTGCACCGCCACCTCATCGGAGTTATCGGCATAGCGGAATTCGCTGTCGGCATAGCGGTTGATTTCCTGCACCACCATCTCGACCGTGATCGGCGTCATCAGCCCGCGGATCATCGCGAGCTTCTCATCATAGGGTTTGAAGAGGAAGAGATCCGGCTCTTCCATCCATTCATCGGGCAATTCGAAATCCATCGCCCGGACCTTGACCGCATCGGTGATATTCTTGATGGCGCGACCGGTGAACCGCTCATCCGCCTGCTGGATCGCTTTCAGATATGAACCGATCTTCGCGATTGTATCCAGCGGGCCAACTTTATTGCCAATCTCTTCCCAGACCGTCACCAGACCCGCCTCATGCGGGCGGGAATGACCCTCGAAACTGGCCTGCACTGCCTTTTTGATCTCCTGAGCGGCAAAGAGATCATGCTCGCCCAGCGGAATGGCGTGGTTCTTCCCCAAGAGAAGCGACAGGATGTCGATATAATCCTCGCGCGTCTGTGGCCCGTCGACAAGGAACCGCGCCCCTGCCCTTTGCCTCAGCGCGTCATCAACATTTTCCGGGTAATTCGAGAACATGCCAAAGGTACAATTGCCGCGTACCACCGTGCCCGATCCCGCGAAGGCCCCCATGAATACCGCCGTCACCTCCTGCTGACCGGCGCTGGACAGACGATCACCGCGCTTTCCGGCCACCTGGTCAATATCGTCAATCGTGCCAAAACCGATAACGGATGGGTCAAGGATAGTGTCGACAAACGCTTTGGCGTTCTGGCCCGACTTACCCTGATAGCTGTCGATCTGGTCAATCGAGAAATTCTGATAGCGGAACGGATATCCCGCGATCTGACAATAATCATTCAAAAGCCCCGCCATCATCTGGATCAGCGTGGTTTTACCGGTTCCGGGCTTGCCATCCCCCATGAAGGTGAAAATAAACCCGCCCAGTTCGGCAAATGGATTAAGGCGCCGCTCAAAATCATATGCCATCAGCATTTTTGACAGACGCAGGCTCTGATATTTCGCGATATGGTTGCCAACCACCTCATGCGGCTTTTTGAATGCCATGGTGATCTGGCCGCCCTTTGCCGCCCGCGCCGGGCGGAAGCCGGCGATCAGCAGCCCATCGGCCTCGACCTTCCAGGATCCGCCGGTATAGGCCGCGATGCGGGGCGCAGTCTCGGCCCGGAGCGCGACCTTCTGCATCAGCGCCTCGGCAAAGGCCGAAATCACCGCCACCAGCCGCGCGTCATCCGGGGCGAGAACGGCAATATCCTGATCCAGCTCCCACAGCACGCCCTGCAGCGCGAGGGGGGCATTGTCGGTCAGCACCTCCTCGACCTCGCCGATCTCGACCGACTGGCTGCCCAGATGCGGCGCGATCAGGAAAGCACTCGCATTGGCAAAGGTGTAAAGCACCGCCAGCGCCTCGGCCTGCAGCAGTTCACTGAATTCCGCCCGTCGCGCCTCGGGAAGCCGCCCCTCCAGATTGGCGCGTTTCAGCTCGGCAAGCCCCGATTGCGCCGCGAAAGTGTCGCCCATCGCCAGCGCAACCGCCAGCGCGCGGCGCAGCACATTCAGCGCCGCCGATTGTGCCGGCGACAAAAGCCCATCCGAGAGCCCTTCGATCCGGTCAAACAACCGCACCCCCCCTGGCCGGGCCGCAGGCCGCGCCGCCATTCCCGGCACGGTCGAGCGGAACCGCGGCCGCGCCCCGATCCCGGGAGAGCGCTCCGCCACCGCCGCCACCTCCTGCGGCTTTGCCAGCCGCGGCGCGTGATCGAAACCGGAAACCAGCCCAAGCGCGGCCTCATATTGCGCCCGGATCGTCTCTTCCTTCAGTTCCATTGTATCGCGCGCAACCATCTCTCTTCCTTCCTGCCGGATCACCCGGCTTCAACCGCTCATGCCTCCGGCGGGGATATTTAAGGACAGATGAAAAGCCGCTTTCATCTGTCTCTAAATATCCCGGGGGAGTCCGCGCGCCAGCGCGGGCGGGGGCAGCGCCCCCTAGCCAGGGATCAGCCTGCCCCCGGCGCCAACCACGAATTTCCGGATCCCGCGCAGCCCGGGCGGGTCCTGTTCCACCAGAACCTGATAGGGCCGCTCCGGCAGCACAATCATCCGCTCAAACAGGGTCGCGCCGGTATCGGCGCCCACAACCGGCGCCAGCCGCCAGATCTGAGCCGGGCGCGATGAAAACCAGCCATCCCTGACCATCTCTTCGCGGTCGGAGACCAGATCCTCCAGCGTCCAGACCAGCGCCCAGTCCTCGCCCTCCGGCGCACGGGCATCGTCCAGCACATGCGAGATCGGCCCCGATTGCAGCGTGAAGCCCGACGAATACATCGGCCCGAGTGTGATCCGCCGCAGCCGTTTCGGGCGCACATCCTCGAAATCCTTGTCGAAACCGGTGGCCAGGGTCACCAGTTTCAGCCCGCCCATGCTTTGCGCCAGCAGCTTTTGCTGGATGCCGGGCCAGCGATAGGCGTCTTCGGGCAGCGGGCGGCGACCGGAATCTTCCAGATCGAGCAGATAGACCACCGGCAGGTTCAGCCCAGAATCCCAGACCGCCCAATGGATCAGATAGCGCCGCCGGTCGCGGCTTTGCCCCAGCCATTGCACATCCGGATCATTGCGGGCATGGAACAGGCCGCCAGCCCGCACCGCCTCATAGTAAAGCCGCTGGCTCAGCGCGAATTGCAGCTGTACCGGCACCTTACGCTCGCCCACGATGGTGCGCACCATCCGGTCCCTGAGTTCCGCCTCCGAGGCCATGCCGGACAGATGCCGCTCGGCCTGCTGCGCATCCACCGCCATCATCATCAGCTCCTGCACCACCGGGAAGCCGCTTTCGTGGCGGTCGATGGTCAGGCGCGGCGCCCCCTCGGCAAGGCCGCTCATCAGATATTTATGGCTGAGCGCGCGAAAGGTTCCGATCACGCCGTTCAGGTAGCCGGCAAGCACCCGGGTCTCGATCCGGCTGAAACGGCCCTCTTTCTCGAATTCCGCCGCCACCCGCGCCAGATAACCGCCGATCCGGCCGAATTTGGTGAAATAGCGCCGCGCCTGGGCCGGCTCGTAGATCTCGGCATGATCGCTGACCAGCGCCTCTTTCACGCTGTTATCAGCCATCACCGCCTCCCCCGCCATCCCCGCCCGCAGGCGGATCATCCGCCCCGAACAGCACCGCCATCACCGATGCAAATGCCAGGAGGCTGCCTATGGCGAGCACGACGATCCCCGCCTCGCCCGCATACCATTCACTGCGCGTCATATCGTAATGGTCAAGCACCGTGCCAAGCCCGATCAGAACGATGCCAAGCGCGATCAGGATCAATCCGGGCGGGAAGGCCCGGCTGAGAAGCCGGGCAACCATCATCCACCGTAGGCGTTTTTGTCGTGCTTCTCGACAATGGCGGCAAAGCGGCGGGCAAAGCGTTCATCCGCCTTGGCTTTTTCCTCAAGGATCTTGCGGGCAAACACCATATTGCCTTCATGTGCCTCCAGCATATCGGCCATTTTCGCATTGGTCGCCGAGCCAATGGCCGCCATGGCCGCCTGGGCCTCCTGATCGGTTTTCACGCCGATCTCGTTGATCCGGTGCGCCACATCCTGCTGCTGCGCGGTCTTCAGGGACGAGGTCAGCGCGTCATAAAGCACCACGCGCTGGCGGGTATCCGTTTGCAGCTTGTTGATCAGCACCAGCTGGGTCGCGGCCTGGTTCGTCAGGCTGTCCACCCAGGTCTTGCCCTTTTCGATATAGCGCTCCAGCGTCTGGCTGCGGGCAAGTTTCACCTGCTCGTCCTGGATCAGCGCATTGTGTTTGGCGTTCAGCCCGGCGAGTTCGGTTTCCAGTTTGGTCCGCGCCGCCGCATCCATCTCGACCGCGATGCGGTTTTCCAGCTCGATCAGGCGCGGATCCATCGCTGCCACTTCGGCACGCACCGATTCCAGTTCGGCCACGGTGGTTTCACGGTCGGTCAGCGTCGACGCGAGATTCGCCTCGACCTTCGCCTTCTGCCCGTTCAGCAGTTCCAGCTGCCCCTGCAGCAGTTTCACGATCACATCCGATTTCGAGATCAGATCCTGCAGCTTGTCGTCAATGGTGGCCGAGCGCAGCCGCTCCTGGCGCAGGCTTTCGGATTTGCCCGAGGAAAAGATCCCGACAAAGCTTTCCCAGCCGGTCTTGGTCCGCATTTCATCGAAATCCTTCGAGAAAGCGGCGGTGACATCGTCAAGCCCCATGATCAGCTCGGCGATATTCGCGTTCATCACATCAGTATGTTTGTGGACATCTTCGAGCGTGGCGTTCTCCACGTCCAGCTCGATGCCCTGTTCGGCCTTGATCCGCGCGTTTTCGATCACCGAGGTAATGGTGGTGATCTTTTCCTGCGCGGCCCGGACCTGCTTTTCGCTTTCAAGAATTTGCGCTTCAAAATTCGACATACTGGTCTCCATCAGACATCCGGACCTGCGCCCCTGCGCGCGAATCCTACGCGTAAGATCCCGCTTCCGAAAGCAGAAACAGAGCGATGTGAGCAGCTGGCGCCCGCCTTTGACAGGCTGGAATTCCTGCCCCTGGCGGGAAACCGACCAGCAGAGGCAGGACCTCAGGTCCCTGCCCCTTTTTCGGGGCAAGCCAGGAGACGGGGATGCAACCAGAGAATAACAGCCGCCTTGTCTGGGTGGATATAGCCAAAGCGCTCGGCATCCTGCTGGTGGTTGTGGGTCATGTCGAACATATCGTGCCACGCGATGGGGATTCGGCCTGGATTCGGCTGAGCAGAGCCATCTATCTCTTTCATATGCCGCTCTTTTTCATGCTTGCCGGGCTGACGCATCGCCCTCAGGCCCCGGCAGAGGCGGTGACGAGCAAATGGCGGGCGCTGATCTGGCCCTATTTCTTCTGGCTCTTGCTGATCGGCTTGTGGTTTGCGGCCAAAAACGGCTTTGAATCCGGTTCATTGGCCTGGCTGCTGCGCGGTACGCTGCTGGGCGGGCGGTATCTGAGTGGCGATTTCGCGGTGTTCTGGTTCCTGCCGGTGCTGTTTGCGGTGATCGTGATCCATGACTGGCTCTTTGCCCGTCAGGATGGCAGGCGGCTGATCCTCGCGCTGGCGCTTTTCGGGCTCATCTCGGGGCCTGCGGTGATGCAATGGACCAGAGGCGTGCCGGTTCCCTGGCTTGCCAATCTGGTGCCGATGGCGTTTTTCTTCTTCACCGCAGGGGCCATGCTGAGGCCGGTTCTGCATCGCCGGAAATGGCTTGCCGCAACAGCGCTTTTCGTTGTCGGGCTGAGCGGGCTCGCTGCCCTTTTCGGGGTAAAGCTGTCGCTGGCGATGAAATTCGCCAATTTCGGGCCGGTCCTGCTGGGATCCGCGCTGGCTGTGGCGCTTTCTGTGCTTTTGATGCTGCTCGCTATGGCACTGTCGCAGAGCCGGCTGGCTCAGGGCGGTCTGGTCTGGATCGGGCGCAGGACGGTGCCGCTGATGTTTCTGCATATGCCGGTTCTTCTGCTGCTGGCAGAGCAGGGAATTCCCCCACTGCCGGTCATTCTGCTGGCGACGGTGCTGTCCCTGCCTGGGGTGTATCTGATGGATAAGGCCCGGGCCCTGATCTCGCCCCCCCCAGGAAGGCCGGGCCAGACATCATCCCCTGGCGGGGCGAACCTCCGCATCGGAATGCAGGCAGACTGCCGGAAAGCCAGTCAGGGAAGAATGACCGCAGATCGCCTGCAAAGACGGTGCCAGGCAGAGGCCAACACAGCGAAGGCCTGCCCGTCATGGATGCATCCGGCGCGCCTGACTGGTTCAGGGCGGCGCGCGTCCTCACGGTGCTTTTCGTCACCGCTCCCGGTATTGCCTCCGCAACCGGCGCGCTTGCGAAGATGGCCGTCGGAGCGGATGGTGGCGGGCTGGCGGCAGATCTTGCGGCAAAGACTGTCAGAGGCGCGCTCTGACTTACCCGCAGGCTTCACCCAGAACCGACCGTTCCCCCGGCGGGTGGCCCGGAATTGCATTTGCGTCACGATTTCGATTGTTTTCATATGTCGCATGGCCTTCTGGCTGCCTGACCACCCGGATATCTGAGGCAGTTGCACTCTGCAGCTGGCCTGCGCGCCGCTGCCGGGGCGACCACCCTCGCGCCGGGAAGAAAGCCCCCGGCGGCGCCATCCCCTTGCTTTTCGCAGATGATCGGGGTTCTGTGTGACGGGGCCAGCACAGACAAAATCTGCAAACCCCATGAAATAAATGAAAACATGCGTGCAGAGCCAGAATGATCGACAAGCTGCAGATGTTCATCGCGCTGGCGAAAGAGCGCCATTTCGGTCGCGCCGCCGAGGCTTGCGGCGTTACCCAGCCCTCGCTTTCCTCGGCCATTCGCCAGCTTGAGGAGACGCTTGGCGTGCAGCTCGTCCATCGCGGGTCCCGCTTTCAGGGCCTGACGCCCGAAGGAAAACGGGTGCTGGAGCGCGCGGTGCAGATCGTCGGTGACGTACGGGCTTTGCGCGATGAGATGCGGGTGGCGCGCTCGGGCCTTTCGGGCCATCTGCGGATCGGTGTGATCCCGACCGCGCTGCCGATGGTGGCGGAGCTGACCCGCCCCTTTCTCACCCGCCACCCCAATGTCACGCTTTCGGTGCTGTCGCGCAATTCGACCGAGATCCTGACCGGGATCGAAAGCCTCGACCTCGATGCGGGCATCACCTATCTCGACAATGAGCCGCTGGGCCGCGTCAGCCAGACACCGCTTTACGCCGAGTTTTACCGCTTCATCTGCGCGCCCGGATCCGAGCTGGCCGGGCGCGATCGTCTCTCCTGGTCCGAGGCGGCGGCACAGCCCCTCTGCCTGCTGACCCAGGACATGCAAAACCGCCGCATCGTCGATCAGAACCTGGCGGCTGCCGGGGGGCTGCGCCCGCCCGGGGTCGAGAGCAATTCCTCCATCGTGCTGGTCAGCCATGTGCTTTCCGGCCAGTGGTGCTCGATCGTTTCAAAGCGCCTTGCCGATATTTTCGCGGCGGGTGGCCAGATCATCCCCATCCCGCTGCTGGATCCCGAGGTCGAGCATATGGTCGGCCTGATCTGCGCGCGGCGTGATCCGCAAACCCCGGTCATCGCCGCCCTGGTGGACGAGGCGCAGAAATACCGCGCCCGCCAGTAACGTCCCTGTCGCCGCTGCCCGCCGCGAATGGCGGCAAAGTGCACCATGGCATCCAAAAGTATTCCTGATGAAATCACTCATGTCCTGATAGGTTTCACCTATCGCTCAACGGGCAATAAGAATTGATTGGCCTATCATAAGGGCGTCAAATCAGGGGGCCAGCGAAAGGCCCGCTCATGCTTGATTCTGTTGATATCGCCACCCGTGTAGAAGAGATCCTCGCCGCCCATGCCGGGACCGAGGGCGCGCTTTTGCCGATCCTCCATTCCATTCAGGAAAGCTTTGGTTATGTGCCCGAAGAGGCGCTGCCACAGATCGCGCAAAACCAGAATATCTCGAAAGCCGAAGCTTACGGCGTGATGACTTTCTACCATGATTTCAGGTCGAAACCGGCCGGAACTCATGTGCTGAAACTCTGCCGGGCCGAAAGCTGTCAGACCATGGGCGCCGAAGGGCTGGCGACCCATGCGAAGGAAAAACTCGGCCTCGACTGGCATGAGACCACGCCTGACGGAAAGATCACGCTGGAGCCGATTTTCTGCCTTGGCCTTTGCGCCTGCGGCCCGGCCGCGCTGGTCGATGGCAAGGTGGTCGGCCGGGTGACGCCCGAAAAACTTGACCAGATCGTGAAGGGGATGCGCTGATGAGGATCTGGATCCCCCGTGACGCGGCTGCCAAAGCGCTTGGTGCCGAAGAGGTGGTGGCGGCGGTAAAGGCCGAGGCTGCGCGCCGTGGCGTTGATGTGACAATCACCCGCAACGGCTCGCGCGGGATGGTCTGGCTGGAGCCGCTGGTCGAGATGGAAACCCCCGATGGCCGCGCGGCTTTCGGCCCGATGACCCCTGAAGATGTGGCGCAGATCTTTGACGGCGGCCCGCTGGCGCTTGGCCTGACCGAAGAGCTGCCCTGGCTCAAGGCGCAGACAAGGCTGACCTTCCAGCGCTGCGGCATCATCGACCCGTTGTCGCTGACGGAATACCGTGCGCATGGCGGCCTCAGGGGGCTGGAACGCGCACTGAAAATGACCGGCGCCGAGGTGGTGCAGGAAGTGCTGAACTCGGGCCTGCGCGGTCGCGGCGGCGCGGGCTTCCCCACCGGCATCAAATGGAAAACCGTCCATGATGCCCCCGGTGAGCGCAAGTACATCGTCACCAATGCCGATGAGGGCGATTCCGGCACCTTTGCCGACCGGATGATCATGGAAGGCGACCCCTTCACCCTGATCGAAGGCATGGTGATCGCCGGTGTGGCCGTCGGCGCGACCAAGGGTTTCATCTATTCGCGCTCGGAATATCCCGACGCCAATGAGGTGATGCAGGCCGCCATCGCGGTCGCCCGGGTCGAGGGGCTGCTGGGCCAGAACGTGCTGGGCTCGGGCAAGCCGTTCGAGCTGGAGCTGCGCGTCGGCGCCGGCGCCTATGTCTGCGGCGAGGAAACGGCGCTGCTGAACTCGCTGGAAGGCAAGCGCGGCACGGTCCGCGCCAAGCCGCCGCTGCCGGCGCTGCAGGGCTTCATGGGCCGCCCGACAGTGGTGAACAACGTGATCTCGCTGGCCTCGGTGCCGGTGATCCTGCAACACGGCGCCGAATATTATGCCAGCTTCGGGATCGGCCGCTCGAAGGGCACCATCCCGCTGCAGATCGCCGGCAATGTCGCTCGCGGCGGGCTTTATGAGATCGCCTTCGGCCTGACGCTCGACAAGATCGTGAACGAGATCGGCGGCGGCACCGCATCCGGCCGCCCGGTCAAGGCGGTGCAGGTCGGCGGGCCGCTGGGCGCCTGGATCCCGGTCAGCCAGTTTGCAACACCCTTCGGCTATGAGGAATATGCCGGCCAGAATGCGCTGATCGGCCATGCCGGGCTGACCGTCGCCGATGACACCGCCGATATGATGGCGATGGCGCGCTTCGCGATGGAGTTCTGCGCCATCGAGTCCTGCGGCAAATGCACCCCCTGCCGCATCGGCGCCGTGCGCGGCGTCGAGACGCTGGACCGCATCGCGCGCGGCGATACCGCCGCCATCCCGCTGCTGACCGATCTGTGCGAGACGATGAAATCCGGCTCGCTCTGCGCGCTTGGCGGCTTCACGCCCTATCCGGTGATGTCGGCCCTGACCCATTTCCCCGACGATTTCACCTCCAACACCCGCGAGGCGGTTGAATGAGAGCGCTGCAAAATTCTTCAAAGAATTTTGTCCGGATTTTTGAAAAAATCCGGGCCGTAGCGCCCCGCATCAGCCTCATCAAAGCCATTCCCAGCCGGGAGACAGCAGAATGAAAGACTTCATCATCCCCGCCCCGATGTTCTCCGACCGCGACATGGGCACGCCCGCGTCGAAGTCGAAGACCCAAGTGACGCTGGAAATCGACGGTTTCGAGATTACCGTGCCCGAGGGCACGTCCATCATGCGCGCTGCGGCGGAACTCGGCATCACCGTGCCCAAGCTTTGCGCGACGGATTCCATCGAGGCTTTCGGCTCCTGCCGGTTGTGTCTGGTGGAAATCGAAGGCCGCAATGGCACGCCGGCCTCCTGCACCACCCCGGTCGCGCCCGGGATCAAGGTCAAGACCCAGACCGGCAAGCTGAAACAGCTGCGCAAGGGGGTGATGGAGCTTTATATCTCCGACCACCCGCTCGACTGTCTGACCTGCGGCGCGAATGGCGATTGTGAGCTCCAGGATATGGCCGGTGCCGTCGGTCTGCGCGATGTGCGCTATGAGGCTGAAGCCACGCATTTTTCTGCGAAAAACACCTCGGGCGAGGCCAATATCGACTGGCTGCCCAAGGATGACTCGAACCCCTATTTCTCTTACGACCCGTCGAAATGCATTGTCTGCAACCGCTGCGTGCGCGCCTGTGAGGAAGTCCAGGGCACCTTCGCGCTGACCATTGCAGGCCGGGGTTTCGAGAGCCGCGTTCATGCGGGCGTCAAAGAGGACACCTTCCTGTCATCCGATTGCGTCTCTTGCGGCGCTTGCGTTCAGGCCTGCCCGACCGCGACGCTGATCGAGAAATCGGTGCTCGACATCGGCACACCGGACAAGTCCGTCGTCACCACCTGCGCCTATTGCGGCGTGGGCTGCCAGTTCAAGGCCGAGATGCGCGGCGATGAACTCGTCCGCATGGTGCCCTATAAACACGGCAAGGCGAACCGGGGGCACAGCTGCGTCAAGGGCCGCTTCGCTTACGGCTATGCGAGCCACAAGGACCGCATCCTGAACCCGATGATCCGCGACTCGATCAACGATCCCTGGCAGGAAGTGACCTGGGCCGAGGCCATGTCTTTCGCCGCCAACCGGATGAAGGCGATCCAGACGAAATATGGCCGCCAGTCGGTCGGCGTGATCACCTCCTCGCGCTGCACCAATGAGGAAACCTACCTCGTCCAAAAGCTGACGCGCGGTGTGTTTGAAAACAACAACACCGATACCTGCGCCCGTGTCTGCCATTCGCCGACGGGTTACGGCCTGGGGCAAACCTTCGGCACCTCGGCCGGCACCCAGGATTTCGACTCGGTTGAAGAGGCCGATGTGATCCTCGTGATCGGCGCCAACCCGCATTCCGGCCACCCGGTTTTCGCGAGCCGCATGAAGAAACGCCTGCGCAAGGGCGCGAAGCTGATCGTCGTCGACCCACGCCGCACGGAATCGGTCGAAGGCCCGCATTACCGGGCAAGCCATCACCTCGCGCTGAAGCCCGGCACCAACGTCGCCATCGTTACCGCGCTGGCGCATGTGATCGTGACCGAGGGACTTTACAACGAAGAGTTCATCCGCACCCGCTGCGACTGGGATGAATTCCAGGACTATATGGAATTCGTCGCCGACCCGCGCCACGCGCCCGAAGCGATCGAGATGCTGACCAGCGTTCCGGCGGCAGAGGTTCGCGGCGCCGCGCGGCTCTACGCCACCGGCGGCAATGCGGCAATCTATTACGGGCTTGGCGTGACCGAGCACAGCCAGGGCTCGACCACCGTAATCGGCATCGCGAACCTCGCCATGCTGACCGGCAGTATCGGCCGCCCGGGCGTTGGTGTGAACCCGCTCCGGGGTCAGAACAACGTCCAGGGTTCCTGCGATATGGGGTCATTCCCGCATGAGCTGCCGGGCTACCGCCATGTCAAAAACCCCGAAGTCCGCGCGATCTATGAGAACCTCTGGGGCGTGAAGATCGACCCGGAGCCGGGTCTGCGCATCCCCAACATGCTCGACGCGGCGGTCGAGGGCAGCTTCAAAGGCCTCTATTGCCAGGGCGAAGACATCCTGCAATCCGACCCCGACACCCATCACGTCGCGGCGGGTCTGGCGGCGATGGAATGCGTCATCGTGCATGACCTCTTCCTCAACGAGACCGCGAATTACGCGCATGTCTTCTTCCCCGGCTCGTCCTTCCTGGAAAAAGACGGCACCTTCACCAATGCCGAGCGCCGGATCAACATGGTCCGCAAGGTGATGGCGCCGAAGCAAGGCTATGCCGACTGGGAAGTCACCCAGATGTTCGCGAACGCGATGCTGGAAGGCACTGGCCGGACCTGGGGCTACACCCATCCGAGCCAGATCATGGAAGAGATCGCCATGACCACGCCGTCCTTCGCCGGTGTGAGCTATGAGAAGATCGAGACCATGGGCTCGGTGCAATGGCCGGTGAACGACAAGGCGCCCGAGGGTACGCCGCTGGTCCATGTCGACGGGTTTGTGCGTGGCAAGGGCAAGTTCATCCGCACCGAATATGTCGCCACCGATGAGAAGACCGGGCCGAAATTCCCGCTTCTGCTGACCACCGGCCGCATCCTCAGCCAGTATAATGTCGGCGCCCAGACGCGGCGCACCGACAATACCGCCTGGCACCCCGAGGATATGCTGGAAATCCACCCGCATGACGCCGAGAACCGGGGCATCCGCAATGGAGACTGGGTGCGGCTGGCCTCGCGGGCAGGTGTCACGACTTTGCGCGCGGATATCACCGACAAGGTCTCGCCCGGCGTGGTCTATACCACCTTCCACCACCCCGACACCCAGGCTAACGTCATCACCACCGATTTCTCGGATTGGGCGACCAATTGCCCGGAATACAAGGTGACGGCGGTGCAGGTCAGCCCCTCGAACGGGCCATCGGACTGGCAGGAAGAGTATAATGCTCAGGCCACCCTGTCGCGCCGGATCCTGCCCGCCGCAGAGTAAAGGCGGAGCTGACATGACCATCGGATCAAAACCGGTTCCGCGCCTCTTCTTCGGGGCGCGGGAGGGCGGGGACGCCATCGAACAGGGAAACCGCACGCTGCCGCAGGAATTTGCGGTAGCGCTGTCCTTTAACGGTACGACCCAGGCCGTGATGATGGCAACTCCGGACGATCTGGTTGATTTCGCTTATGGTTTCGCGCTGACCGAAGGCATCGCCCGCCCGCATGAGATCGAAGAGATCACCGTGGTCGCGGGCGAGCGTGGCATTGACGTGCAGTCCTGGCTGGTGCCTGAAGCCGAGGCGCGCCTTGCCAAACGCCGCCGTACCATGGCGGGCCCCGTTGGCTGTGGCCTCTGCGGTATCGACAGCATCAATGAGGCGCTGCGCGAGCTGCCCCCGGTGGCCCCTTCCCCGTTCCGCATGACCCCGGCCGAGGTGCGCGACGCCATCGCGGCGTTGCCCGCGCATCAGCCGCTCCACGACATCACCCGCGCAGCCCATTGCGCAGCTTACTGGGTTCCCGGCGGCCTCTTCGCCGCGCGCGAAGATGTCGGGCGCCACAATGCGCTGGACAAGCTCGCGGGTCATCTGGTGCGCCATGATCCCCCGGAAGGTGCGGTGGTCCTGACCTCCCGCGTCTCGACCGATATGGTGCAGAAGGTTGCAGCCATCGGTGCCGGGATGCTGATCGCAGTTTCGGCGCCGACCGCCGATGCCGTGGCGCTGGCCGACCATCTCGGCATCACGGTGATCGCCCTCGCTCGTCCGGAAAAATTCGAGCTTTTCACCCATTCAGACCGCATCGTAACGGAGCAACCCCATGCAAACTGACGGCATCAACCCGAAAATCCCGCGCATGGCCAATCAGATCGCCATGTTCATGGAGAGCAAGCCCGAGGCCGAAGGCATCGAAGGTCTTTCCAGCCATATCAATGATTTCTGGGAGCCCCGGATGCGTCGCCAGTTCTTCGAGATTATCGACGCCGGTGGTGAAGGCCTGCGCCCGCTGGTGCTCAAAGCCGCCGCAAAGATCCGCCGCCCCGATCCGGCCTGAGCCCCGTCACAGCCAGGCGACCGCCAGCACATGCCCGGCGCAAAGCGTGATGCGCCCCTCAATCTCCGCGCCCGCCGCAAAGGGCGCGACATCCTCCTGCATCCGGGCGCGAAACATGTCGCCCCGGATCGAGACCGCCAGCATATCAGGGCCAAAGAGCCGGCGCGTCAGCGCATATTGCGCCTTGTAGGCCGCCTCCTTGGCGCAAAAGACCAGGAGCCCCGGATCGCCCTCTGCCGCGACCAGGTCTGACGGCCCGCAGATCAGTGCGGCAACGCCCGGATCCAGCGACCGAAGCGGTTCCAGATCGAGGCCAATCCCCCGCAGCCCTGATGACACCGCCGCGATACAGGCCAGATCCGAATGGCTGATCGAGCCGACCATGCCCGGAGCCCAGACCGGCGCGCGATCCGCCCCCCTGGGCACAGCGCCCCCCTCCAGCCCGGCCGCTGCCATCGCCAGACGCGCCGCATGCCGCCCGGCGGAAAACTCCGCCGCCCTGCGCGGCACCATGCTGGCCGTGTCTTCTCCGGCCCAAAGCGGCCAGAGCCGACCAGGATCCGCCGAGGCCACAAAGCACCCCGCCGGCAAAAACGCCGCCGCCCGAACTGCCAGCACCTGCCCCGGATCAGGCATCCACACCCCGCCGCGCAAGCCGCATCGCGCGGCGCCGCGCCATCGCCTGGTCCAGACCAGCATCCATCGGCACCGCCTGCACGACCGCCACTTGCGCCACCGGCTGGAACACCGGCCGGAACACCGGCGCCTGCACGGCGACCACAGGCCCCACCGCCCCACCGCCGACATGCGCCACCAGCGCCTCCAGCACCGGGAAGCGGAAGATATCCGTGATTGACACCTTCGCCTGCGGCAACCGCTCACGGATCTCGCGATGGGTCTGCACCGCCAGCAACGAATGGCCCCCCAGCGCGAAGAAATTGTCCTTAGGCCCGACCCGCGCCACCCCAAGCACCCGCGCCCAGATCTTCGCGATCTCATTGCCGATGGCCGGATCCGCCGCGCCAGGTTGCACCGGTGCGACAGCTGCCGCCGCCACAGGCGTCCCGGTGTCCGGCGCTGCTGGCCCGGCTTCGGGCAAGAAGCGCGACGGTGCCGGCAGCGCTTTACGGTCGACCTTACGGTTCGGTGTCAGCGGGAAGCGCTCCACCGCCACATAATGCGCGGGCCTCATATGCTCCGGCAATGCGCGGGCCAGTGCATCCCGCAGCCCGGTTTCAACGGCGCTGCCGCTCACATACGCCACCAGCCGCAGATCGCCCGGACTGTCTTCGCGCGCCATCACCACCGCCTGGGTCACCCCGGGCTGCGCCTCCAGCACCGCCTCGATCTCCCCCAGCTCAATCCGGTAGCCGCGCAGCTTCACCTGACTGTCAGCCCGCCCGACATAATCAACCCGCCCATCCGCGCGCAGCCGTACGAGGTCCCCGGTCTGATACATCCGCCCTGCATGGAAAGGGTTCGGAACAAACCGCTCCGCCGTCAGATCGGGCCGCCGCCAATAGCCGCGCGTGACACCCTCGCCGCCAATCCACAGCTCTCCCTCGACGCCAACAGGCACCGGGCGCCGCGCCGCATCCAGCACATAAAGCTGTTGGTTCGCCAAAGGCTTGCCGATATTCACCACCGGATCGCCCGCGCCCACCTCTTCGACCGACGACCAGATAGTCGTCTCGGTCGGCCCATACATGTTCAAAAGCCGCCCCACCCCGGCCGCTTTCAATTCAGCCGCCAGCGCGCCCGGCAGCGCCTCACCGCCGACCATCATCGTGTTTACCCCGGCCAGCGCGCGACGGCTTTCCTCATCCATCACGATCATCCGCGCCATCGAGGGTGTGCATTGCAGATGCGTGACCTTGTGCCGGTGGATCTGCGCCGCGATCGAGAAATCATCCGCTGCCGGCCCACCCTGATTGGCCAGCCGCACCACTTCGGCCAGCGGCTTCAGCCCCTCAAGAACCACCTCCGGCGCGATGCCGTAATCGACCAGACAGGCAACCTCGCCGACGCCAATCGCTTTCAGCGCCTCGACGCGGGTAAGCGCATCCTCGACGGTGCCAAACAGGCCAGACTCGTCAAAATAGCGCTGGAACGCGAAATCGAGGATCGCCGCATTCTCTTCCTCCGACAAAGCCGCAAGGTCGATATCCATCGGATTGGCGGCGCCCGCCGGCTTTTTGAACGCCGGAAAGGCCCAGGCATATTGCTTCACCAGCGCCGCCGCCGAAGCGAGGTAGGATTTCATCGGCGCCTCGGCCACGCGCCGCGCCTCCTCGCGCGTTGCCGCGATATAGCTGTGCAGCATCAGCGTGACGGTGAAATCCGCCGGATCATGGCCCGCCTCGCGCAAAGCGGAATGATAGAGCGCAATCTTGTCAGCCACTTCCGCAATCGACTGGCCCAGAAGATGGGTCAGCACATTGGCGCCGGCCCGCCCCGCCTCGGCCCAGGTCTCGGGGTTGCCTGCGGTCGTCACCCAGACCGGCAGTTCCGCTGAGACCGGGCGCGGCTGTGTTTTCACGGTGAATGTGGTGCCATCCGCCTTCGGAAAATCCACCCCTTCACCGCGCCACAACGCCCGCACATCGCGGATCGCCTGGAACATCGCGGCCTTGTTCTTTGGCGGCGCATTTTCCGGCCGCAGCACGAAATCATCCGGATGCCAGCCCGAGGCAAAAGCCAGCCCGGCGCGGCCTGCGGTCAGATTGTCGATCACCGCCCATTCCTCGGCGATCCTTGCAGGATGATGCAGCGGCGCCACCACCGAACCCGCCCTGACCCCGATATTCGAGGTCACCGCCGCCACCGCCGCACCGGTCACGCTCGGGTTCGGATAGGGGCCGCCAAAGGCGTGGAAATGCCGCTCGGGCGTCCAGACCGCGACAAAGCCGTGTTGATCGGCAAAGCGCGCACCATCCAGCAAAAGCTGGTATTTCTTCGGCCCCGGCCCGTCATCATTGCCCCAGTAATAGAGCGAGAAATCCATCTTCCGCTCCGAGGTGATCCGCGCCCCCGAAACCAGCGCCCGGTTCTCATCCGAGGAAATCACCACCTTAAAGCCGCGTGCCAGCGTCCAGAACAGCTCCAGCACCGAGATGTCGAAAGACAGCGAGGTGACCGCCAGCCAGGACCCCGGTACGCGCCCGATCCGCTGATCCATGCCGGTGAAGAAATTGGCGACATTGCGGTGCTCGACCTGCACCCCCTTGGGCCGCCCGGTCGAGCCGGAAGTATAGATCATATAGGCGATATCTTCGGGCTGCGCGCCGCCTGCCGGGTTCCAGTCCGGCGCCCCGGCCAGCCGCGGATCCCGGTCCAGCGACAGCGTTGAAACGCCCTCTGGCAGGCCCGCCACCAGATCCGCCATCAGATCCGATTGCGTCACGATCACCGAGGCGCCGCTGTCCTCGGCGAACAAAGCCAGCCGCTCGGCCGGATAGGCGGGGTCCATCGGCACATAGGCGCCGCCCGCCTTCAGGATCGCCAGCGCGCCGGCAACCAGATCGACGCTGCGCCGGGTCGAGAGCCCGACCAGCACCCCCGGCCCGACCCCCATCCCGCGCAAAACATGCGCGGCGCGATTGGCCCGGGCGTTCAGCGCGCTGTAGCTCAACACCTCATCCTCAAAGGCCAAAGCCGGGGCATCGGGTGTCCGCGCCACCTGGGCCTCAAAGGCGGTATGAACCAGAGCCTCGCGGTCATGCTCCAGCCCCGTCAGGTTGAACCCATTGATCACGAGATCATACTCGGCAGGCGTCAGCATGGGCAGATCGGCCAGCGGCCGCGCACCCGCCCCGGCAACCTCCGCCGCCAGCCAGTCGATCCGCACGGCCAGAGCCTGTGCTGCCGCCTCATCCAGCCGCGCGGCATCCCAGATCACGGCCTCCGGCGTCAGGACCAGCCCGGCCCCCGCCACCGGCTCCGCCTCCGACAGCGCGACCGGCGGCGTCCCGATCCCCGCCAGCGCCTGGTCGCGCACCATCAGATCCAGCGCCCAGCCGCTCGCCGGCCGCGCCAGCGCCGCCCTGACCCCTGCCAGCGCCGCCGCCACCGTCTCCCCCCCGGCGCGCAACGGCTCCCAGGCCGCGATATAGCCGGTGCGGCCCGGCGCCGCCCTCGCGAAATCGCCCGCGACAGAACCAGTCGCGCGGAGGCCGGCCAGCGCAAGTTCGGCCAGACCATGCCGGCGTCCGAAAGGAAACCGGCGCCAGTCGGCCGCCTTTTCCCCAGGCAGGTCTCCCGGCAGGATCACCGGATGCAGCGCCAGCAGCGCCGCACGCAGCCGCCCCTCCTGCGGGGCCAGGGCCGCAGCCGCAGCGGTCAGCGCCGCCGCTTCGTCGCCGCCCGGCAAAGGCAGCCAGGCCGCCCCGACCATCGAGGCCATCACCGGACGGCCGGAAATCTGACAGCTCAGCCGGTCAAGCCGCACCGCACCGGTGCCACAGGCCACCACCAGCCCCTCCGGCCCGGCGGTCAACACCGTCCCCGCCGCGCCCTCCCCCGCCACAAGCTCCGCCGTTCCGACATTCAGCACCTCAGAGCCGGTGTCGATCTTCGCCGTGGTCAGCGGGTTCCAGTAACGCCCGTGATCAAGGCCCCGAACCAGCCGCACCACCTCTGCCGCCGGAAGGCAGAAATCAATCCGCCCCATCGCCGCCGGACGGTCCGCGCGGCGATGCATCGCATCGCCGCCAGGGCGCTGCGCCTGCGGCGCCGCCCCGCTTTCCAGTGCCAGCATCACATCGGGGAAGGACCCGAGCCCCTCTTCGAAACAGCGCGTGTTCAGCGTCAGCGCCGTCTCGTCCGGCGCCATGTCGAAACGGCGCTCAGCGAGTATCCGCCCCTGATCCACGCCGCCCTCGATCAGATGCCAGGTCACGCCATGGCGCGCCTCGCCTGCAAGGATAGCCCAGACCGGTGCATTCAGCCCGGCATGTTCCGGCAACGGCCCGTCATGGAAATTCACCGCGCCTCGCAAAGCCCGCCCCAGAACCTCCGGCCCCAGCAGGCGCAGATTGGCTACCGACAGGATCCAGTCGGCAGGCGGCAGATCCGCCAGATCACACAGCGCCAGCCCCGCACCTTGCGCCCAGTCCCGGACCGGCTCCGCCTCGCTGACGACGCCCAGGATCCGATGCCCCCGCGAAAGCCAGAGCGCACCACATTCGCGCGTCAGCGTCTCATTGCCGATCAGGATAGCGGTCAGGCTCATCTCAGGCCCCTTTCCGGGAATGGTCGCGCGCAGGCTCCGGGCTCATGCCGAAACCGCGCCGGATATCATGCGCGATCAGGTCGCGCAGGTAATGCGGCGGGTCGATCGGATCGCGCTTTCGCTGCACCAAAAGCCGCGCCCGCCAGATCAGCCCGCCCAGAGCCGCCAGCGCTGTCGCCGCCGCCGCATAGGCGCGGCCATGGTTCTTGGCGAAATAATGCAGCCGCGAATCCAGCCAGAAGCCCGGGATCCGCTGCCATTTCCCCATGCCCGTAGAGACCGAGCCGATATGGGCCACCCGGCTTTCGGGCACATAATCGGTTGGGAACCCGGCCCGCGCCGCACGCAAACAGAGATCGGTCTCCTCGTAATAGAGGAAAAACCGCTCATCAAAGAGGCCGATCCGGTCCAGCACATCCATCCGCATCATCAGACTGGCGCCGGCCAGCCAGTCCACCCGTGTCGCGCGGTCGGGGAGCGGCATTGCAACCATGCTGTTCCGCATCGCGCGCGAGACGATCCCCAGCCGGATATGGCGCTCGAAATCATTCAGCGCGGTCGGGTAGCGAAAGGCGGTGTGATGCGGTGTGCCATCCTCGCCATGGATATAGCTGCCGGCGAAACCGGTGGCGGGGTTCAGTTCCAGATGATCCAGCAGGATGCGGATCGCATCGGGCGCCGGAAAGGCATCCGAGTTCAGCACATAGACGTAATCGGGGCGTGCCCCCCCCAAAAATCCCTCCGCAAACCCCTCCGGCAGACCCGCGAGGATGCCGACATTATTGCCGGCGCCAAAGCCGCCATTCCGGCCCGATTGCAGCACCCTGACCGGCACCGGAGCTTTATCCCAGCCCCGCGCGGTCACCTCGGCCTGCATCCGCTCAAACGAGCCATCGCCGGAATCATTGTCAACGATGGTGATCGCGCCCGGGATCCCCTGCATCGCCACCCTCGCCGCCTCGGCCGAGCTCAAAGTCATCTCCGGCGAGCGCCAGTTGAGGATGATGGTCAGAACAGTCGCCATCGTCATTCCGCCGCCGTGGCCAGCGGGGCATCGCGCGGCCCCATTTCTGCCAGCCCGGATTTTGCCAGCCCGGATTTTATCAGCCCCGCCTCAGCCTCTGTCAGCAAGCTCTTCAGCGCCGCAGCCAGCACCCGCACATTCGGCTCCAGCACCATGGAATCGTGGTCGCCCGGCACCTCGATCACCCACAGCGCCGGCGCGAACCGGGTCAGGTCATTGTCGTCAAACACATATTCCTTCGCGACCGAAACCCATTTCCCGCCCGAAACCTGCCATTGCCGGTCCAGGGGCGGCCGGAACAGCACCGTTGCACCGGGGCGCCGGCTCATCTGATAGCGCGGCAATGCGGCGCGGAAGGCCGCCTCGATGGCGCTGTTATGGAAGCCCTCTTCCTCGACCGGCGCAGCGACGCGCTTCCTGCGCTCCCAGTCCAGACGGTTCCTCGCCCATTCCGCCAGATAGGCCGGCCCTTTGCGTTTCAGCTCTGCCAGCTTGATCAGCGCCTTGTCGCGGCGGCTGAGACCGGGTCGCATCGGCAAGGGGGTATCCAGCAGCACAAGCTGCGCCACCTCTTCGCCCGCCTCCTCCAGCTGGCGCGCCATTTCCCAGGCGATCAGCCCGCCGCCGGAAAAGCCGCCCAACAGATAAGGACCCGAGGGCTGCACCTGGCGGATCTCGGCGATGTAATCGCGCGCGGCTTCGGTGAAATCTCCATGCGGCTGGTCCTCGCCGTAAAGCCCGCGCGCCTGAAGGCCGTAAACCC
>NZ_QNHG01000001.1:241867-304232 GCF_003290025.1 Pseudogemmobacter bohemicus | reverse complement strand
AGGGTAAAACGGTCGGTCGCGCCCTTCCAGCTGCGCCAGATGCCGCAGGTTCAGCACATTGCCGAACATGCCGGAGACGAGGAAGAACGGCGTTTTCCCCGCATTCTGCCCCACATTGCGGCCGCCCTCCGGCGTCATCGGCACCAGATGGGTAAAGCGGCGCGCGGGTTTGACCGCCTTTGCCAGCGCGCCCGTCCCCGTCGCAGCGCCGCCCTGATCCGGCGCCGGGGTCGCATCGCCACCGCCCGCCTCCGGCAGGCCGACGATACCGGCCGCCTCGCGGATCAGCCCTGCACAGGCCGCCACGGTCGGCGCCTCGAACAGAACCGAGATCGGGAAATCGACCGACCAGGTCTTTTTCACCATCGCAAAAAGCCTGACCGCGATCAGGCTGTGGCCGCCAAGGTCAAAGAAATTATCCTCGACCCCCACCTGGGAGACCCCCAGCAGATCCTGCCAGAACCCGGTCAGGCTGCGCTCGATATCGTCGCGCGGCGCGATGTAATCCGTGTCGAGATCCGGGCGCTCGAAACTCTGGCCGGATTTACGGGCCGCGACAATGGCAGCGGTCTGGCGGATCAGCGCCGGCAGATCCAGCGACGAGACCAGGACCTGCGACAGGCCTGCATTCACCGCGCGGCCGAAAACCCCGGCGCCCTCTTCAGGACGGATGCCCTGGCGTAAGGCCAGCATCAGCCGCTCTTCGGCCGGCGACAGCGCCCGCGCGGGGCCCCCTTCCGGTGCCTCCAGCAGGCGCGGATCGGGTTTCGGGAAAGCCAGAGCCGCATCGAGCCGCCGGATGGTGAAGCCCGCGATCTCGACCAGCACACGGCCATCCGGGGCGGCGAGGGTAATGTCGAAAACGGCAGTCGGCCGGTCGACCCGATTGTCGTCCGCATTGCGGATATGGCTGATCACCCCGGCTGTCAGCGGCGCGAAAACCCGCACCGCGCCATAGGAAAGCGGCACCCAGAGCCGGTCCGGCTGATAGCCCGCGATCAGATCCATCGCCCAGCCAGTCGCCAGATCCATCAGCGCCGGATGCAAGAGCCAGCTCTCCGCTGCGTCCTGCTGAAGGGTGGCTGTTCCGCCCCCCTCCACCGCCTCCTGCCGGAACGCCACCGGCAGCGACAAAAACGCAAGCCCCTCGCCCGCACCAAAGACACGCGAACGCAGCACCCGCCAGCGCGGGCCAAAGTCCAGAAAGGCCTCCTGCGGACTGGCGAGCCAGGCCTCCGCCCCCGCAGCACTGTCCCCGCCCTCCGCCGGCCTGCCTGCCTCGGGCGCGCGAAGCCGCGCGGCGATCGCGCCGGGGTCGATCCCCGGCGCGATCGCGGCCTCTTCTGCGGTCAGAGCAAGAAGCCGCGCGGTGGCATGGGTCGCCCAGCCCTCGCGGCCACCAGCGGGCACAAGCGTCTGCACCTCGAAATCATACCCCTCATCGCTGCGGCGCAGCCGCACCCGCAGCGCCCGGCGCTCGTCTTCGGCAAGATCCAGCGCCGCGAAAAAGGTCAGATCGCGGATCCCGAACCCCGCGCCGATCCCCGGCGCCGCCCCGTCGCCGCCCTCCTGCAAAGCCCAGGCCTCAGCCGCAAGCTCCAGATAGCCGGTTCCCGGCAGCAAGGCCTGGCCTTCCCGGGTGCGGTGGCCATCAAAAATCCACTGCCCGCACTCCACGACGCCGGTAAACAGCCGGTTGCCGGCGGCATCAAAGCCCGCCCTGCGCAGCATCGGCTGACGCACCGGCACCTCCGGCGTCTCCTCGCGACCCAGCCGGTCCGACAGGCTCTCGGCAGCCATGCCGACGCCCTGCCAGATCCCCCAATCCAGCGCCACCACCCGGGTTGCACCCCCGGCCCGCGCCTCGGCAAAGGCATTCAGATATTCATTCGCCGCCACATAATCGACCTGCCCCGCCGGCCCCGTCACCGTCGAGGTCGAGGAAAACAGCACCAGAAGCTTCAGCATCCCATCCGGGAACAGCCGGTCGATCACCCCGGTGCCGTGCAGCTTGGGGGCAAAAACCTCTTCTACCCTGGCCGGATCCTTGCCGAGGATCGGCCCATCCGCCACCATCCCCGCCGCATGGATCACCACATCCACCGGCCCCGAGTGCAGGGCCGCCGCCTCCACCGCCGCCCGCATCTCGAAGAGATTGGCCACATCGGCCGAAGCCAGCGCGATGCTGCCGCCGCTTTCCTGCGCCAGCGCCTCCAGCCGTTCCACCGCGAGGATCCGGCGCGAGACCGCATCGCCGGGCGCATGGCCCGAAAGCCAGGCCCGCCGCGCCGCGCCCTCGGGCAGGCGCGAGCGGGCGATCAGCGTCACCTTCGCGCGGTGCCGCCGGATCAGCTCTTCCGCCAGGGTCAGGCCGATGCCGCCAAAGCCGCCGGTGATCAGCACATGCGCGCCATCGGGAAAATCAAAGCCCGCCTCCGGCAGCGGCGCCGGGCGCAAGCCTTCGCCATAGCGCCGCGCACCGCGCAGGGCGGCGACACCACCGCCCGCAGACAGCGCCTCTTCGATCACAGCCGCGACCAGCGCCTCCGGCAGCGCCTCACCGCGCCGCAGCTGCGGCAGCTCCAGATCCAGCTGCGCCAGCGCCAGCCCCGGCAGCTCTTTTGCCGCTACCAGCACCGGCCCGCGCAAGAGCGCCTTTTCCGGCCAGCCGGGCCGGCTGCCTTTCACCGCCGCCGCGCCATTGGTCAGGAAGGTCAGCTTGACACCCCCGACAAAGGCCTCTCCGGCGAGGTTCTCCCCCGCCAGCGCCTGCACAAGGAAAAACGCCGACCAGAACCCCTGCTCAACCAGCCTCTGCGCGAAGCTGGAGCCCGGGCGGAAACTCTCATCCCTGGTCACCAGCCAGCCATGCAGGATATGCGCCGGCGCGATGCCGCGCCCAGCCAGATCGCGGATCAGCGCCTCATACCCCTCCAGCCCGCGCTCGGGCGCGAGTGTATAGCGGTCCTCGCTCTGGCGGCGGAAACTGTCGCCGGGGGTCACAAGGATCACCCGATGCCCGGCCTCGCGCAACCGCGTGGCAGCCGCCGCACAAAGCCCGGCATCATCGGCAAAGACCAGCCAGCTTGCCGCGGCGAGATCGTCCAGATCGTCAATGTCAAACCCGGCAAGCGCCGGCGACCAATGGCGCTTCCAGCCCCAGTTCGCGAGATCTTCGATCCGCGCCGGCAGCTCTGCCTGGGCCGGCGCCGCCTCACCCGGTGCGATAAAAAACGGTTTGCGCTGAAAGGCATAGCCGGGCAGCGCCACGCGCTGACGCGCCCGCCCACCCCAGATCTGGCCCCAATCGACCGCAACCCCGCAGGCCCAGAGCCGCGCGACAGAGCCGATCAGCCAGGCATCATCGGCGATCCTCTGTTCCGGATGACGCAAAGCCGGCACCACCTGGCCCGGCGCCACACCGTTCGCCCCCGCCAGCGAAGACAGCGCGCGGCCCGGCCCCATCTCCATATAGACGCGGCCCGGAACCGCCATCAGCGCCGCCAGCCCGGCACGGAAATTCACCGTATTCCTCAGATGCGCGACCCAGTAATCGGGGCTGGTCGCCTCGGCATCCGTCAGCACCGCGCCGCTGCGGTTCGAGATGATCGGGATTTGCGGCACCGACAGCCGGATGCCGCGCAGATAGGCGCCGAAATCCTCCAGGATCGGATCGAGCATACGGCTATGGGCGGCGATGTTGATCGCGATCCGCTGCGTCTCGACCTCATCCACCATCAGCCGCGCCGCCAAAGCGTCAAGCGCCGCATCCGGGCCAGAGACCACGCAAAGCCCCGACGCATTGACCGAGGCCATATCGAGATCATCGGCCCAGTAGCGCCCCAGATCCGCCTCGGGCAGCGGCACGGAAAGCATCCCCCCCGGCGCCACGCTGTCGAAAAGCCGGCCGCGGAGCAGGACAAGACCGATGCAATCCTCGAAACTCATCACGCCCGCCAAAGCGGCGGCGGTGTTCTCGCCCATCGAATGGCCGATCAGCGCGGCGGGGGTGACGCCCCAGCTTTCATAAAGCTTCGCCAGCGCGAATTCGGTGATCATAATCAGCGGCAGCTGCACCGAGGGCTTTTTCAGCGCCTGATCCGCCGCCTCTTCGGCGCCCTTCTCGGGCAGCCAGAGCGCGCGGATGTCGTAATCCAGCTGCGGCTCCAGCACCGCGAGGCCCCGGTCCATCCAGTCGCGGAAGACCGGCTCGGTCTCGTAAAGATCGCGGGCCATGCCGGCAAATTGCGCGCCGCCACCGGGGAACATGAAGACCACTTCGGGGTTGTCGCCCAGATGGTCATGGTTGAAGACAAGGCGCGGATTGGCGCCTTCCAGCAGGCCCGCCGCCTGATCATGGCTTTCCGCCACGATGACCCGGCGCTTCTCGAAGGCGCGGCGGCCCTCTTTCAGGGTCCAGGCGATATCGGCCAGCTTCTGGTCAGGATGGGCGCGCAGATGGGCGGCCAGTCGCAAAGCCTGGCCCTCCAGCGCAGCTTTCGAGCGGGCCGAGATCACCAGCGGCTGGAATGGCCAGTCGCTGTCCTCGGATGCCAGCCGCAAAGGCGCCTCCTCCAGCACCGCATGGGCATTCGTGCCGCCGACGCCAAGGCTGTTGACGCCTGCCCGCAGGATCGGTGCCTGCCAGGGCACCAGCCGGTCATTGACGCGAAAGGGCGAGGTCTCAAAATCAATCGACGGGTTCGGCGCCTCATAGCCGAGGCTCGGCGGCAATTCGCGGTGATGCAGCGACAGCGCCACCTTGATCAGACTGGCAACCCCCGCCGCTGTATCGAGATGGCCGATATTCGTCTTGACCGAGCCGATGCGGCAATGGCCCACCGCATCCGTCGTCTCGCGGAAAGCATCGGTCAGCGCCGCAACCTCGATCGGGTCGCCGAGATATGTTCCGGTGCCGTGGCATTCGATATAGGTCACCGTATCTGCGGTGACCCCGGCCAGCGCCTGGGCCTCGGCAATACAGGCCGATTGGCCATCGACCGAGGGCGCGAGATAGCCCGCCTTGGCGGCGCCGTCATTGTTGATCGCGGTCGCCTTCAGGATCGCCCAGATATGATCGCCGTCCCGGATCGCATCGACCGCGCGGCGCAGCACCACACAGCCCGCGCCCGAGCCGAACACCGTCCCTTGCGCCCGGTGGTCAAAGGCATGGCAATGCCCGTCCGGCGACAGGATCTCACCGTCCTGGAACAGATAGCCCCGCGCATGGGGCAGCTCGATGGTCACCCCACCCGCCAGCGCCATGTCGCATTCGCCGTTCAGCAGCGCCTGCGAGGCGTAATGTACGGCGACAAGGCTGGTCGAGCAGGCGGTCTGCACATTGACCGAAGGGCCCTTGAGATCAAGGATATGGCTGGCGCGGGTGGCCAGAAAATCCTTGTCATTGCCGGTATGGCGCAGAAGGAACATGCCGGTCTCTTCGACCAGATCGGGGTTCGTACAAAGGTTGAAATAGAAATACGATCCCATGCCGCAGCCGGCCCAGACCCCGATCGAGCCGGGGAAGGCCTCGGGCGGGTGGCCGGCATTTTCCAGCGCCTCCCAGGCGACCTCCAGGAACTGGCGGTGCTGCGGATCAAGGATTGCCGCCTCTTTCGGGGAAAAGCCGAAGAACTCGGCATCGAATGTCTCGAACCCGTCCAGCACGGCGGCCGAGGGCACATAATTCGGCCGCGCCATCCTGGAAGCGCTTTCCCCCGCCGCCAGCAATTCCTCGCGTGAGAGCACCCGGATCGATTCCACCCCGGCGCGCAGATTGTCCCAGAAGGCATTGATATCGCCCGCCCCCGGCAAATGCGCGGCCATGCCGACAATCGCAATGTCGGTCGCGGCCACACCTTGGGGTCTGCGCGTCATATCATCCATCACTTCGGTTCTGCCGGCAGAGAGACCTGGGGAGAGATATGGGGAGGAAACAGCCATTGCTCCAGCCCCGACAGACACTCCCCTGCCAGCGCATTGATTACCCGCGTTAATCTAGCGCAATCCCGGGCAAACTCATACCCTTGCCGGGGGCGTGACCAGTTCATATCCGGGCGGGCAACAATGCCACAATACTGACGCAAAAAAGCCACATTTGCGCCCTGTTTCGCGCAAAACCGAGCCAGGTTCTCCGGCAGCTCCGGGAAAAGCACTCAGATAATGGTGCGGCGCGGCTGGCTTTGCCGCAGCGCAGCACCCGCCGCCTCGCGCTGATTGCGCAGCGCCTCGGCCATGCCCAGCACCGCGCCCGCCATCAGCCAGGTCAGCGGCGTCAGCGTCGCATTGGGCAAGAGATCAACAAGGTTCAGCCCAAGGATCAGCGCCACCCCCGCCGCCGGCAGCCCGACCGAGCCGGGCCTCAGCCGCGCCTCGCGCGACAAGAGCCAGAGCGGCAGGCACAAAAGCCCGAATTGCACGATATAGCCGATCCAGCCGAAAGCACCGATGCGGATGATCCAGGCGCCATCGGCCACCGTCTCCAGCGCGCCGGTATCGGGGTCGTAAAGAAAGCCACGCCCGTAACCGCCCCAGCCGAACAGCGGGCGTTCAGCGGCGCGCTCAAGCAGCAGATCCTCGTTCATCAGCCGGTAGCCGAAGCTCTGCGCACGGTCCTCGCTGAGATCACCTGCAAAGCTCGCGATATAATCGACCGGCACCAGATGCAGGCCCCGGAGCAGCGGATACAGGATCACCACCACCGCCAGCAGCCCGGCGATCACCAGGATCAGGCGGGGCTTTGCCAGAAAGACCAGCGGCGCCGCAGCCAGCGCATAGGCGATGGGGCCAAAGCTCTTGCACAGGATCAACAGCGCGCAGGTCAAAAGGAAGACCGGCAGCTGCCAGACCCGTGCCGGCGCCGGCCCGAGCCGCAGCATCACTCCCGCCGCGATCAGGCAGGAAAGCACGAAAAACGCCACCCAAAGCCCATGCGGCATGAAGACAAACGGCCTCCAGCCGCCGAAACGCACCGCCTGGGACATGTCATGCTGGAAATAGCCATAGACCCAGATATGGAGCCGCGGCGACATCACCGTCTCGATCAGGATCGGCCCGGTATAAAGCAGCGCTGCGATCACCAGCGCCATCAGCAGGTCGCGCATCGCCTCGGGCGTGGCGAGGTCGCGGCGCGCAAGGAACAGCGGCAGGAGATACATCGCCTCGGTGCCGGCAATGGCGATGGAATCGTAGATCCGCATGCCCTGAATATCGCGCCCATAGCCAAGAACCACCGGGTCCATGTTCAGAAGTGCCGTGAAAACCGGTGAGATCAGGAAGCCCGCGACCAGCACCCGGATCAGCATATTCCCGGTGAAGACCGGCAGGCTTTTCCCCAGCATCAGCCAGGACAACACCGCCGCCGCCAGCGCCGGCAGCATATGCTTGTCCGGGTCGGGCAGCATGGGAAGATTGATTTTCGCCAGCTCGGGCAGCACCATATAGCCGCCCAGCACCGACCAGATCAGCGCCCGCCCCGGCCCCATCCGGTTGTAAAAGATCCAGACCACGAAGGGCCAGGACAAGAGCGCCAGCAGGGCAATCGTCGATGACATCCGGCCGGGATCCGTTCTGCACTGGCGTGTTGGGTTGGCGTCGGGGGTGGAGGGCGGGGGGCTGTTTTCGCCCCTTCCTTAGCATGGTGCCGCGCCCGGCGCCACGATGCCCCGCCCGGCGCCGAAGCCGCGCGCGTGGAAACAAAGTGTTGCCGCGCGCGGCCAGCGCCTTTCGCTGTCGCCTCCGGCACGCAGGCAGGTTAGGCTGCGCGCGCCGCCGCCTGACAGGATCACCCGCTTGCGCTTTACCTTCAGCGACACCCGTATCGAGGTGACCCATGCCAGCCGCGCGGCGCTTTTGCGCGATGTGGCGACACGTTTCCGGCGTGGCGAAGGCTTTGCGCTCGCAACGATCAATGTCGACCACCTGGTCAAGCTGCGGCGCGACCCGAAATTTCGCGCCGCCTATGCCGGGCAGGATATGGTCGTGGCCGATGGCAATCCGATCGTCTGGCTGTCCTCGCTGGCGAAAAAGCCGGTCGATCTGATGCCGGGTTCGGATCTCGTGCTGCCGCTCTGCGGCCTTGCGGCCAATGCGGGGCTGCCGGTCTCGATGCTGGGGGCGACCGGGGCCGCGCTGGAGGCGGCAAGCGCGCGGCTTTCGCGCGAGATCCCCGGCTACCGCCAGGGGCTGCTGATCGCGCCGGCGATGGGGTTCGACCCCGAAGGGCCGGAGGCCCGCAAGGCGCTGGCGGATCTGGCGGCCCTTGGGCCGGGGCTTTGCCTGATCGCACTTGGTGCCCCGAAGCAAGAGCGCTTCGCCGCCCTTGGCCGCAGCCTCGCGCCGCAGACCGGCTTCGCCTCGGTCGGCGCGGGGGTGGAGTTTCTGTCCGGAGACCAGAGCCGCGCGCCGGCCTGGGTCCGCAAGATCGCGATGGAATGGGCCTGGCGGGCGCTGTCTTCGCCGCGCCGGCTGATCCCGCGCTATGCCGCCTGTTTCGCGATCCTGCCGGAGGAGGCGGTCAAGGCCTGGCGGCAAAGGTCGGAATAGGCAGGCGGAACGGTCACTTATACTCGATCAGCCCGCGCTTGTGGCCCCGGAGCCGGTCGCGCAGATAGCCAAGCGCGCCAAGCGCCTCGGGAAATTTCCCCAATACGGTGAAAATCGCCGCTTCAATCCCCGTCCGCCCCTCATGCCGCCAGGCCCAGGCAAGGCGCAGCATCTGCAAAGGCCAGATCAGCACCAGCAGCCAGAAGGCGGGATGGATCAGCCCCAGCACGATCACCACCAGCGGCAGCGCGGCGCCCCAGGCCAGAGCGCGCAGCGTCTCGCGCCGCCAGTGGCGATCCGGGCCGCGCCCATGCAGCGCATAGCCTTCGGCAAAGGCATAACCCGCGCGTTTCGTCCGCCGCCACCATTGCGAGAGCCGCGTCATCGCGGCGTCATGCAGCACCATGTCCGCGTCGATCCGCCAGATATGCCCGCCCGCCCGGCGCAGGCGCTGGCACAGCTCGGGCTCCTCGCCCGCGATCAGATCCTCACGGTAGCCGCGCACCGACTGGAAGTCGCGCAGCCGCATCAGCGCATCGCCCCCACAGGCCAGCGCCTCACCGATGGGCGTGTTCCATTCGCGGTCGCAAAGCCGGTTCCAGACCGAGGCCCCGGGATACCGTTCCCGCCGCCGCCCGCAGATCACCACCGCGCCGGGATGGTCGCAAAACCCCTGAAGCGCCCGCGCCACCCAGCCCGGCACCATCTCGCAATCGCCATCGACGAATTGCACGAAATCCGGCTCATTCCCCTCGACGATCAGCGCCAGCACCCCGGCATTGCGCGCCCTTGCCGCCGTGAAGGGGCGCGAAAGGTCCAGATCCACCACAATCGCGCCCGCCGCCCGGGCCAGCGCCCGGGACCCATCGGTCGAGCCGCTGTCGACATAGACCAGCCGCCGCACCTGCCCCCGCAACGAGGCGAGGCAGACGGCGAGCCGGCTGCCCTCATTGCGGCCGATCACCACTGCATCGACGATCCCGCCGCCCCCCGGCATCACGAGCGGCGCAGCAGCCGGATCCGGCAGCGACGGGGGTATGGGCGGTTCCTCTCTCATCGCCGACAGGGGTAAGCCGCCGGGGACACAGTGTCAAAGCCCCGTCAGTTCCCCCGTCGGTTCCCCCCGCCGGAACGGGCCGCCCGAACAGGTCGGCAGAACAGGTCGGCCGAACAGGGCGGGCGGGCCGCCTGTCCCCTGCCCCGGGCTTTCATTTTTGTCTCTGATCGGTTAGACATAGCCTTCTGGGCGGGGGCCCGGACCCATGGCTGCATCCTTTGGACCAGACCGGTCCCGGGGCGATTTCGCAGCCGGTGCCGGCGTCATGCCTGCCTTCCGGCAGGGGGTATCAATTCGGGGCGCGCGGTCTTGCCGACGCCCTTCTGTCGGAACCGGACCATAGATGAGCCGCCACAATATCCCTGGCCCTTTCGGTTCAAAACCCCTGGATACGGGATTTCCCCTGATGGGCGCTGAAGATAACGACCAGGATCGCAACGCAGAATCCACGGCGCGCGGCAGCCTTGTCTCGCTGTTCCGGCCCGGCCATCCGCGCATCAGCCTGCCCATCGCGCTGGACCAGCGCACCGGGCGCGAGATCACCATCCCGCCTTCGGTCTTTGCCGGGCCGAACCCGTCAAAGGTCTGGGAATCGATTGGCGAGATGCAGGCCGACCCCGCCAGGCTGATCAGAAACGGTTTGTTCCTGAAACCGGAACACCACCAGATCACCCGCTATTTCGACATGCTGCGCACCCGCATCGCCCAGGCGATGGCAAAGGAAGGGATGAGCCGGCTGGCCATCACCTCGCCGCGCGCCGGCTGCGGCAAAAGCTATGTCGCCGCCAATCTGGCGCTGTCTCTGGGCCGGTTGCCATCCTGCCGGACGCTCCTGATGGATCTTGATCTGCGCCGCCCGCGCCAGGCCGGGCTTTTCGCCCAAAGCACCGCGCCGCAGCTGTTGGAATTCCTGTTGGGAGAGCAGCCGCTTGAGGGTCAGTTCCGCCGCATCGGCTCCAACCTCGCGCTGGCGCTGAACAGCGAGCGCGTCGCCCGCCCGGCCGAGACGCTGCAGGACCCGCTTTGCGCGGCGGCACTGCAATCGGCCAGCGACCTGCTGCAGCCCGATATCCAGCTTTTCGATACGCCGCCGGCGCTGGACTATGATGATATGATCGCGCTGACGGGCCTGGTCGATGCCGTGCTGCTGGTGGTCGACGGCACCAGCACCACCGCCGCCGATATCACCGCCTGCGAGCGGATGTTCGAGGGCCGGATCCCGCTGCTGGCCGTGGTGCTGAACCGCGCCCAGGATCGCGGTCTGCTGGCGGGCCAGGGCCTGCTGGGCCGCTGGTTCGGGCATGGTATCGGGCGGGGCTGAGGGGCGGCAATGGGGCATCTGCGCACGATCGAGGATCTTCTCAGCTTTCTGAAACGGCGCGGCTTGCTGATCGCCCTTTGCGCGCTGCTGGCCGTGGCGCTGGCGGCCGCTTATGCCAAGCGGCGGCCCGACAGCTATACCGCCTGGGCCTCGATCGAGATCCAGACCGCCCAGGTGCGGGTGCCGGTCGCCGGCAGCGCGCCCACCGATGCCGCCCAGGCCTCGGGCTCGGCGCAGCTTGTGCAATCGCTGCAACACCGGCTGACGACGCGGCAGAACCTGGTCGCGATCATCGAGCGGCACCGGCTTTACAGCGATCTGCCGGCGCTTTCGACCGAGGCGAAGGTGACCGCTTTACGCGCCGCCATCCGCTTTAACACGGTCGAGGTCTCGGGCGATCCGGCCTATGGCCAGCCGACCCAGGTGTCGGCGGTGGTGATCAGCGCGACTTTCGGCGATGCCGAAAACGCCGCGCGGATCGCCAATGACCTCGCGCAAAGCGTGGTGGACCTCTCGGCCTCAGGACAACTGCAGCGCGCGCGGGAAAGCTATACCTTCCACAGCGAGCGGCTGTCGGTTCTCTCGACAGAGATCCAGGCGCAGGAGGCGAAGATCATCGCCTGGCGCAATGCCAATGCCGAAATGCTGCCGCCGGTCTCGGCGACCCGGCGCGAGGAACTGACCACCATCGAGACCGATCTGCGCGACCTGGACCGTGACCTTTTGCTGGTGGATGAGGAGCGCCGCCGCATCTCGGCCCGCGAGACGCTGCGCCCGACCGATCGCCAGCGGCTGCGCGAACTGGATGACCAGACCGTGCTGATCGCCGGTCAGAAAAATGCTCTGAACGCGCGTGCTGCCGCAATCGAGGCGGGCCTTGCCGGGGTCGCGGTGGCCGAACGCGGCCTTGCCGATCTTGAGCGGGACCTGGGCCAGATCCAGCGCAATTTCGACCAGACCTCCGATGCGCAGGCCGAGGCCGAGGCCCAGCTGCGCCTTGCCGAACGCCAGCAGGGCGAACGCTTCGGCATTCTTGACCGCGCCATCACGCCCGAACATCCCGACGGGCCGCGCCGCAAGATGTTTGTCGCGGTAGGGGCGATTGCGGGGCTTCTGGGCGGTCTGATCCTCGCCTTCCTGCTGGATCTGCTGAAACCGGTGATCCGCACCTCGGCGCAGATGGAGCGTGAACTGGGCCTGCGCCCGATCATCGCCCTGCCGGAAATCCGCCCTTCGGGCCGGGGCCGGATACGGCTGAGCTGAGGCCGGAGGGGACGGGGCTGGACCGGAGCCGCATTCAGGCACGGCGATGGCGAAGGATATTCACGACCTTCCCCGCCGGGTCGCGCAGGCAGAGCCGGCACAGGCCCCAGGGCTCATCGGTCAACGGAGCGAGGATAGACGCCCCCTCGGGGGGGCGCGGCTAAAGACCGTATGACCATAGACCTCAATCGAGAGATCAGGCACCGGCAGACCCGAGCCGCCCTCCGTCGCGATGCCGATCTGCACCAGCGCGGTCTCGCCTGTGGCAAGCGAGACGACCCAGCCGCGATCCATCACCAGGTCCAGACCGAAGAGCCTTTAAAATGCACCTAAACCGGCGATGCCGCCGGTGCCGATATTCGGGACGATCCGCCGCCATCGCCACCACGCGGTGGGCTCAGCAGCCGGTGCCGCGCAGGACAACAGCCACAGTGCGCGCCATGATGCCAAGATCGGTGGCCAGCGACAGGCGCTCCTCATAGACCGCATCATATTCCGCCCGCGCCTCAAAGGTCGTGCGGTTGCGCCCTGCGGTCTGCCAGTAGCCGGTCACGCCCGGACGCAACGCATAATAAGCGGTGCCGGGATAAAGATCGCGCTGATTCAACATCATCGGGCGCGGGCCGACAAGGCTCATATCGCCGATGAAAACGTTCCACAGCTGCGGCAACTCATCCAGCGACGAGCGGCGCAGGAAATGGCCAAAGGCGGTGATGCGCGGGTCATTGCGCAGCTTTTGCGTGCTGTCCCATTCCGCCCGCGCCTCGGGATTGGCTTCAAGCCAGGAGTCGAGCCGCTGATCCGCGTCGATCACCATCGAGCGCAGCTTCCACATCCGGAACGAGCGACCACCCTTACCGACGCGCATCTGGCTGTAGAAGGGGCTGCCGCCATCGCGCGCCACCAGGATCGCCAGCCCCAGAACCACCGGCAGCACGATGGGCACCGCCGCGAGGATCGCGAAAAGGTCCAGCGCCCGCTTGAAGACATGGCGATAGATCCCGCCGCGACCGGGCAGGTTCACCACCGGCTCCTGCTTGTCCGGCGCCGTTCTGATCACAGGGGCCACTCCCGCAGCCCCGGCGGTCTTTGCTGAAATGATCGACATTGTCAGTGTCCGATCAACAAATCGGCCAGTCCGGGCACAAAAGAACCCGCCCCTGCGGCGAGCATCCCCGTCGCGGTCTCTGGCATTGGCAGAAGGTCAAACCACATCTTCAGCACTCGGTCAGAATGCCCCCGGCGACCATTTTATCCGAAGCTGCCAGGCGGGTGAAAGCAGGATCGCCACGCGTTCACCACAATTCCGACGCAATTCGACGAATTTCTGCCACATCGCGGCCACCGGCACCGGGTTTTGGCCCGGTGGCGCCCCGGGTCGGCGGTGCAGGGGCCGTGCCGCGCCCGGAATCCAGATCGGGCCAGAGGTCGATTCGCGGAATACCAGCCTGTCAGGGAGCCTGCCCGCGCCGGAGAGGCTTCTCACATGTTGTTTCTTATTCAATTACAATCGCAGGATCTGGCCGCCATTCTGGCGACAGGCTTTGGCGAATGATCAGCGGCCCCGGGCGCCTGCGGCCTCACCGCCGGTGAGGCTGCGGAAAAAGGCCATTGCGATCAGAGAGGTAGCCCCGGCACCGCTATAGGCCAGCACCCAGGCCAGCGGCGGATGGCCGGCAGAAACCGACAGGCTGAGCGCGGAGGCGGCCATCAGAACCGAAAAGGCAAGATATCCTGTGATCATATTTTCCCGTTGCCTCATCATCCGCCCTTATGGCGCCTTCAAACCCGGTCCTGCCGCTGCCCCCTTTGCTGTCATTGTGCCCGGTCGGGCCGAAGTGGTGGCAGATTTCCAAGGATTGTTCCCGAACAGGTTAACAATCCCCTAAAGGTTCAGCAAGTTTGCAGAAGGAAGGCAGGGACCGGCCTGCGGGATCCTGCCCGCAGACCGGCGGCAGCGGCCCCCTCAATCGGCAGGCAGCCCGGCCAGGTAGCGCCCGTAATCGTTTTTGCCGAAAAGCTTTGCCCGCGCAGCCAGCTGGTCCGCATCAATCCAGCCCTGGCGGAAGGCGATCTCATCCGGCGATCCCACCTGCAGCCCCTGGCGCAAGGTCAGCGTGCGCACGAAATTCCCGGCATCAAGCAGGCTGCCATGGGTGCCGGTATCAAGCCAGGCATAGCCCCGCCCCATCCGTTCAACCATCAGACTGCCTTCTTCGCGGTAAATCTCAAGCAGATCGGCGATTTCCAGCTCTCCGCGCGCCGAGGGCTGCACCCGCGCCGCCAGTTCCGGCGCGCGGCCGTCGAGGAAATAGAGCCCGGTCACCGCGAAATTCGACGGCGGCTTTGCGGGTTTTTCGATGATCGCGCGCACATTGCCATCCTGATCGAAATCAACCACGCCATACCGCTCGGGGTCCGAGACGTGATAGCCGAACACCGTGCCGCCGGTCTCGCGCGCCGAGGCCGCTGCCAGCACTTCGGGCAGGCCATGGCCGAAAAAGATATTGTCGCCCAGCACCATGGCCGAAGGCGCGCCTGCAAGGAAATCCTCGGCCAGCAGATAGGCCTGGGCCAGACCATCGGGCGAAGGCTGGGTGATCCAGGTGATCGACAGCCCCCATTGGCTGCCATCGCCCATCAGGCGCTGGAACTGCGCCTGGTCCTCCGGCGTGGTGATGATCGCGATCTCGCGGATCCCGCCCAGCATCAGGACCGACAGCGGGTAATAGATCATCGGCTTGTCATAAAGCGGCAAGAGCTGCTTCGAGACGCCCATGGTAATCGGGTAAAGCCTTGTGCCCGAACCGCCCGCGAGAATGATGCCCTTGCGTTTCATGCCACCAGCTCCTTCAGAACCTCGTCAAGCCCGGCCCGCCAGTCCGGGCGCGGGATACCGAATGCCGTCTCCAGCGCCGAACAATCCATCCGCGAATTCAGCGGGCGCTGCGCCGGAGTCGGGTAGTCTTTGGTCGGGATGCCGTTGATCTGGCAGGCGAGGCCGGCGCGCGCCATGATCTCGCGGGCGAAACCGGCCCAGGTCGTATCGGGCGCGCCCGAGAAGTGATGGGTTCCCCCAGTCGCTCCGGCCTTCATCGCCCGCACCGCAGACAGCAGCGCATCGGCAATGGCACCGGCCTGGGTCGGGCCGCCATGCTGGTCGTCAACCACGTTCAGGCTGTCGCGCTCACGCCCCAGGCGCAGCATGGTTTTCACGAAATTCGCACCATGGGCGGAAAACACCCAGGAGGTGCGCAGGATCAGATGCTGGCCGCCTGCGGCACGCACCCCGTCCTCGCCCTTCAGTTTTGAACGGCCATAGGCGCCCAGCGGCGCCACCGGATCTGTCGGGCGGAAGGGCTGGTCACCGCTGCCCGCAAAGACATAATCGGTCGAGATATGCAGGAAGGGGATGCCGGCCTTTGCACAGGCCCGGGCCATGGCGGCGGGGGCATCGCCATTGACCCGGGTCGCGAGATCCTCTTCGCTTTCGGCCTTGTCAACCGCCGTCCAGGCAGCGGCATTGATCACGGCTTCGGTCCGTCCATCGGCAATCGCCGCCACGCAGGCGGCGGGGTCCGAGAGATCGGCCTCATCGCGGCCCAGAAACACCGCCTGGAAATCAGCGGGCAGACGGCGCGCGAGTTCTGTCGCGACCTGACCGGTCTTGCCAAAGACAAGCAGTTTCATGCCTTTACCCCCAAGCGCTCACCCACGCCATGACGCGCCAGCAAGGGCTGCCACCAGGCTTCATTGGCGAGATACCAGTCGACGGTACGCTCCAGCCCCTCTTCGACAGTGACCGAGGGCCGCCAGCCCAGCTCCTCGCGGATGCGCGACGGATCAATGGCATAGCGCGCATCATGGCCGGGGCGGTCGGTGACAAAGGTGATCTGGTCGGCATAGCTGCCGGCAGATTTCCGGCGCTTGCGGTCCAGGATGGCGCAAAGCGTCTGCACCAGTTCCAGATTGGTCCGCTCATTCTCGCCGCCGATATTATAGCTGCGGTTCAGCTGGCCCTTTTCGACCACCAGCAAAAGCGCGTCGGCGTGATCCTCGACATAAAGCCAGTCGCGGATGTTCGAGCCATCGCCGTAGATCGGCAGCGGCTTTCCGGCCAGCGCATTCAGGATGATCACCGGGATCAGCTTTTCCGGAAAATGGAAGGGCCCGTAATTGTTCGAACAATTGGTCAGCACCACCGGCAGGCCGTAGGTCTCGGCCCAGGCGCGGACCAGATGGTCGGATGCCGCTTTCGACGCCGAATAGGGCGAGCGCGGGTCGTAGGCCGTTTCCTCGGTGAATTTCACCGCAGGATCATGCGGCAGCGAGCCGAACACTTCATCCGTGGAAATATGATGAAAGCGGAACCCCTCCGGCCTGCCCTTGCGGGTCCAGTAGCTCCGCGCGGCCTCCAGCATATTATAGGTGCCGGTGATATTCGTTTCGACGAAATCCCCCGGCCCGTCGATCGAGCGGTCGACATGGCTTTCCGCCGCCAGATGCATCACCGCATCGGGCTGATGCGCCTCGAAAATCCGGTCCAAAGCGGCGCGGTCACGGATATCGGCCTGTTCGAACCCATAAAGCGGGCTGTTCCCCACCGACGCGACATTCTCAAGGCAGGCGGCATAGGTCAGCGCATCGACATTGACCACGCTATGCCCGCGCGAGACCGCAAGCCGCACCACGGCAGAGCCGATGAACCCTGCGCCGCCGGTTACCAGCAGTTTCATGCCTTCACCTCATAGCGGAAGGGACGGGGCGCATCTTTCAGGAAGGGCGCGGCCTGGTCTTTGTCGGACAGCACCGGTGCGGCACCATCCAGCCGCCAGTCGATGCCGATATCCGGATCGTCCCACCGCACCGCGCCATCGCATTCAGGCGCATAGAAGTCCGAGCATTTATACTGCACCTCGACATCCGGGGTCAGGGTGACGAAGCCATGCAGGAAGCCTTGCGGGATCAAAAGCTGACAGCCGTTTTCGGCCGACAATTCCCTGGCCACCCACTGCCCGAACCGGGGTGAGCCCTCGCGGAAATCCACCGCCACATCAAGGATGGCGCCACGCGTGCAGCGGACCAGCTTGTCCTGGGCATGTGGGGCAGACTGGTAATGCAGCCCCCTCAGCGTGCCTTTGGCTGCGGAAAACGAGTGGTTGTCCTGCACCCAGCCAATATCAATCCCCGCCTCTTTCATGCGGGCGGCGTTGAAGGTCTCGGTGAACCAGCCGCGCGCATCGCCGAAACGGCGCGGGGTCAGCAAGAGCACTTCGGGAAGGGCGGTGGCTTCGGTCTGCATCTGGCTCGTCATCCTCAGGGGGCGCATTCAGGCGTGGTCACGACAGGCTTTGCCCCTTCATAGCCGGCGCGCATCGCTGCACAAGCGCCGAGGCCCGAAGGGGGCGGAAAAGCCCGCATCCCGCGTGCCCCGTATCTAGTGAAATAATGTCAGCAATTCGTCACGCCCGGTCCAGGAGATGGCAAGGATCAGCAGGAAGGCCAGCAGGCCCGCGCTCAGATCGTGCCAGCCATCCCAGGCGCCGTGGCGGCGCGCCAGCCGGATCAGGAAGGGATGCGTCAGCGCCAGCGCCAGTCCCTGGCCCAGCAGCGCACCACCAAGCCCCCCCCATGACGCGCCGATGATCAGTGCCGTGGTCTGCAAAGCCGCCCGGATCGCCTGGACGAAAAAGAAGCCGCGCCCGTCTCCCGCTGCCAGCGCCGCCTGGTCATAGGTCAGCCCGATCAGCATCGGCATCTGCGCCATCGCCACCGCCGAGATGATCACGCCGACATCATAATAGCGCGCATCATACAAAAACCCCGCGATCAGATCGCCACAGATCGCCATGCCCCCCATCACCAGAAGCATCGGGATCGTCACCCCGAACCGCAACAGCCTGAGCTTCCTCACCCCGCCCGGATCGGCGTGATGCCCCAGCTCGCGGTAGATCGGGATCATAATCCGCGTCACCACCAGCCCCGCCAGCAGAACCGGGAAAGACGCGAGGAAAAAGCCGATATTGTAATGCCCGAGATCGGCCATGCCGAGGTAAGAACCCAGCACCGCCTTGTCGCCCTGCGTCAGCAGGAACCCCGCCGCAGTCGAGGCGAGGATCCATTTCCCGAAATGCACCAGTTCGCGTGCGGCCTCCGGCTCCCAGCGGAAGCGGTTGGCCGCGCCGGGCAGGAAGGCCGAGGTGAGGCACAGTTTCAGCAAGACCTGCGCCACCGCGCCAACGACCAGCGCCCAGATCGAGCCGGTGATCCAGGCGAAAACCACCATAACGACAATGCCGCCGATCTGCGCCGCCAGATCCAGAGCCGTGACGCGAACCAGCAGCAGATGCCGGTTGGCCGTGTCGATCCGCGTGGGGTTGAAGCCGCCGATCAGCAGGGTCAGCCCCGCAACCGGCACCATCAGCGCCAGGTCAGGCACCTGATAGAACCAGGCGGCGGGCCAGGCGACAAGGCAGGTCAGCACCCAAAGCCCCGCGCCCCGGAACACATTCAGCGTCCAGGCGGTGTTCAGAAAATCCGGCTCATCGCCGCGCGCGGAACGCGAGATCGCCGGGCCGATGCCGACATCCGAGAACATCTGGAGGCCGACCAGCACAACCATGACCAGCGCCATCACCCCGAAAGCCTCGGGGTAAAGCAACCGCGTCAGCACGAGGTTCGACAACAGCCGGGCGAATTGCGCGAAAACATAGGATCCCGCGACAAACATGCCGCCGCCAAGCGCGCGCCGGAAGAGGCCCCTGCCCCCGGTTACGTCCATGATCCGCCCTTTTCTGTCCCGCCCCGACAACCAGTCCATCGGCAACCAGTGCTGCCGTGCAACGCTTTGCCACCATCCCTTTGGCCTGCCTGCTTTATGCTTGCAAGCCGCCCGGCCGCGCCCGATCCTGGGCTTTGCTGCCGCTGCCCGAAATCCGGTCCATGAAACTCGCCTATCTGGTCAACAGCTATCCGCTGCCCTCGCAGACCTTCATCCGCCGCGAAATCCACGCGCTGGAGCGGATGGGCTGGCAGGTGCATCGCTTCGCCATGCGATCCGAACGGGCGCGTCTCGTCGATGCCGCCGATATCGCCGAAGACAGCCGCACCGAACATCTGCTGAAAAACGGGCTTTTCAGCCTGATCCGCTCGGCGCTGCCTTTCGCGATCCGCCGTCCGGGGGCGGCACTGCGCAGCCTCAGGCTCGCGCTGAAATGCGGGGGCAATGGGGCTGGCGGCGCGCCGGGAACAGGCGGGCGGCTGCGCCACCTGGTCTATTGGATCGAGGGCGCCGAGGTGGCGCGGCGCTGCCATCTGGCCCGGCTGCCGCATATCCATGCCCATTTCGGCACCAATTCCACCACCGTCGCCATGCTGGCGGCGGAAATCGGGGGCCTCGGCTTTTCCTTTACCACCCATGGGCCCGAGGAATTCGACGCGCCCCGCGCCCATAATCTGGCCGAGAAAACCGCCCGCGCCGATTTCTCGGTGGCGATTTCCTCTTTCGGGCGCTCTCAGCTTTGTCGCTGGGCCGGGATGCAGGACTGGCCGACACTGGAGGTCGTCCATTGCGGCATCGAGCCCTGGCGCTTTCCCGAACCCGCGCCGATGCGCGAGACCGGCCCGCGCCGGCTGGTCGCCATTGGGCGGATGTCGGAACAAAAGGGCTTTCCCCTGCTGATCGAGGCGATGGCGCAGGTGAAATCCGACCTGCCCGATCTGCGCCTGACCCTTATCGGCGAGGGCGAGCTGCGCCCGATGATAGACTCCATGATCCGGACAGTTGGGCTTGAGGACCGGATCACCCTGACCGGCTGGCTGGACGAGGCCGGGGTGCGCGATGAACTCGCCCGCGCCCATGCGCTGGTGCTGCCCTCTTTCGCCGAGGGCCTGCCGATGGTGCTGATGGAGGCTTTCGCCGCCGGCCGCCCCGCGATTGCCAGCGCCATTGCCGGCGTGCCGGAACTGGTGACACCCGGCACCGGCTGGCTGGTGCCGGCGGGCGATGCGGATGCGCTGGCCGGGGCGATCCGCGGCTTTGCCGCCGTGCCGGTCGAGGTTCTGGCGCGAATGGGGCGCGAGGCACGGGCCGATGTCTTCGCCCGCCATGACATCAATACCGAGGCCGCCAAGCTCGCCCGTCATTTCCGCGCCGCGATGCGGCTGCCGGCGGAAGGCCCCGAGCCAGTCAGCGACCACGGGTGAACCCCGTCTTGCCGCGGCCGAGCCGCACCGCCAGTGCCACCGCCGCATAGGTGACGAACCCGACCGGATCGCGCAGCACGAGCCGCATCAGCCAGCCTGCCCGCAGCCCGGCCTTGCCTTCACGCGCCAGAATGCCGGGATATGTCGCCTCCAGCTCGCGCACCCCCAGATCCTGGCGGCGGCGCACCTTCACCAGCGGGCCAAAGCCCTCGACCATCGGCCAGCTGTAGGGGGCGGCGATCTGCACACGCTCGGCGGGCTGGAATTGCAGCCGTACGAAAGTGTCATCCGAGATCAGCCGGGGAAATTCGCCCCATCGCGCGCGGCCTTCGGGATTGGTGGCGTAAAGCCCGTAACCCGGCGCGGTGCTTTGGGCGAAAGGCAGGCGCTGCCAGAAACGCGCATAGGCCCGGGTGATCCGCGACTTCGCTGCAGGGATCACCGGCGTCGCCCCGCCGTAAAGCGCACGCGCCGGCGCCAGCGCCGCCACCAGCCCCGCCATCACCCCGGGCGAGACCACACAATCCGCATCAAGCCAGGCCAGCACACGCCCCCGCGCCACCGCCTCACCCGCATTCAGCGCAGCCGGCTTTGATCCCTCGGCGAGATCCAGCACCGTCATCTCCCAGCCCGGCGGCACCGGCACAGCCCGCGCGAGTTCGGCAGTGCGGTCGCGGCACCCGTTGGCAACCACGATCACTTCGGCCCTTCCCGGCACCGGATGCGAGGCAAAGACCGCCGCAAGGCAGGGGGTGATCCAGGCCTCCTCATTCGAGGCAGGGATGATCACGCTCAGCGCGAGCTGCGGTTTCAGCATGAGCCGCAGCCCCGCATCAGCGCCCGCCAGCGCGGATTGTCATCCGACAGATGCCTGAGCGCACCCCAGCTGCCATGCCGCCCCGGCGTCGCGACAAAGCCGTAATGGGTGAAAGGCGCATCACTCTGCGCGGCCCAGGCGGCCAGCAAATCATCATACAGCGCGCCCATCCCCCCGGAATAATTCAGCGCGGTGAAGAAAGCGGTGATCTGTGCATCATCGGCGACCGGGCCGATGCCGGTCACATGGGTGCCGCCCTCATACATCACCAGCCGTAACCCATATTTCTTTGCAATATCGGCCTGATAGGGCCAGACCACTCCGGTCAGATGCGCGAGCGTATCATCGGGACGCCCGGAAACCGAGCCATCGCGCAGTTCGGCCACAGCGCGCGTCAGCGCCTCGTCGAGCCCGTATTTCTCGCCCCAGGCCTCCAGCGCGCTTCCCTTGAGGCCAAGCCGCGCGGCATGGTCCTTTGCCGCCGCCTTGCTTTCCGCAAGCCAGGCATGGATCATCGGCATCCGGTCCTCATGGCCAAGCGCGCCCGAGAAATAGCCGGTCACCGCCCAGGCATCGAAACTGCCGACCGGCGCGGGCCGGCCTTCGTCCGTGACCGGCTTTGGCGCAAGGATATGCTCTTCCAGCCCCAGCCAGCCGGTCTGGGTCGAGAGAACCCGCACCAGCCGCGCCGGATCGGCGATTTCCCCGGCCCAGATCGCCATCGCCTCGGCAGCGCGCAACGCGTAAAAGGCAAGCCAGCCGCCCCCGTCGCCCCAGCGGGCCTTTGCCTGCTGATCGGCCCAGGCCGCCTGGCCGAATTGCCAGTTCCAGACCTCGTTGGAATATTCCACCCAGGCAACCCGCCCGGGCGCCAGATCCCGTGCCACAACCTGCGCCATCTCGCCAAACAGCGCGTCTGAACCCATATGCGGCAGGGTGATCCAGGGATCGGCCTCAAGCCGGTTCGCCAGCTGCACCACCACCTCGATCGGCACGCCCCGGCGGGTCCAGGTGTAATCATCGGGCTTCGGGCGGTCTTCGGGCGTCACCAGCGGCGAATTGTTGGTCTGAAGCCAGTCCATGAACCGCAAAAGCCCGATCCCCTGCAATCGCGCGAGGAAATCGGGGTTGAAGATCTCGCCCGCAGCCAGCAGCGCCTCACGGTCTGCGCGCGAGACCCGGATGTTGCGAACCGGATCGGCCGGATCGCTGGCAGTGATGCGCAGATCGACAAGGCCCGGCCCGGGGCTGTAGTCAAAGGTGATGCGGCGGCCTTCTCGGCGCGGATTGCGCGCAAGGCCACCCAGACCGACCTCGCCCGTGCCGCTCCAGGTCACCAGATAGCGACCGGCAAGATCCTGTGCGCCCTCCGGCATATCGGTCAGCATCACGGTGCCGATGGACTCCAGATCCGGCGGGATCAGGCGCGGCCAGCCCTGGCCGTCCAGCACCCCCGCCGCCGCCAGCGCATCATGGTCCTCTCCACCCCATTGGCCAGGGCGATGCCCGATCCAGTCGCGGGCCGATTTCATCACATCGAGAAAGGGCTGTTCCGGCGACCAGTCGCGCCCGCCCAGGAGGCCCATCCCAAGACCGGATCCGGCGCTGCCCGCCCCCTGCGCGAAGACCCCTCCTGGCAGCAGTGCCGGGCCGAGCAGCACCTGCCCGAACAGCGCCTGCCCCAGCGGCACGGCAAGAAGGCCCGCAACGGCCCGGCGGGTCAGAGCCATCCTCACTCCCCCCGCCGCTGCGCGACGCCGCTGGGCGGATAGGCGGTCACCACATCCCAGGTGATTTCCTGCATCCGCCTGGCCGCCACCGGGTCAATCGCAAAACGGGAGCCATCGGCGCAGGCCACTTCCGCCGGCAATCCGACCGGCGAGCGGCCATAGATCACCGCATAATGCGCAAGCGCCATCAGCCAGGCGCCGGTATCGTTGAAATGGATATCGTCGCTGAGCAGATCCTCAACGCCCCGGATTCCGGGCAATTCCCCGGCCCCGGCCGCCCTGACCACCGCCGCCATCACCTGGCCGCCCGGAATGACATAGATGGTGCCGACCCCGTCCTGCCCCATGGCAGGACGCAAGAGCTTTCCTTCCCACAAAGCCGCCAGATCGCGGTCGATCCGCCCCAGCCAGTCACCGGGGTCATTCGATGTATCGTTGAGCGAATGCCAGGTCTCGTAAAGATAGATACGCGCATCGGGCCGCGCCTTGCGGATCTCAGCCGCCCAGAAGGCCAGCGCCCCGGGCGCATCATGCCAGCGGATCGCATCCTCCAGCGCGACCATCTCGGTCAGCACCACCACCGGATAATCGCCACTGCTGATCGCCTCGGCCACCGGGCGGAAGGCGGGGCTGGCATTCTCTTCGGCCATGCCCGCCACCTCGCCCCGGCGATGGGCGTTCAGGCTGGCGCCCCAGCCCAGCTGGCTGTTCCAGTCATGCCCGCCAAAACCCGCGAGAATCGCCGGCATGTCACGACCGGTCAGCGAATGGCCCAGGTGGTAGACCGCGACCGGGCCATCTGGCGGCACCAGCGGCACGGCATATCTCGCGGCGAATTCCTCTTGCGACAAATCGCGCCCAGGCGCCGCCGAAGGCGCAAGGACGGGCAGGCTCAGCACCGCAGCCAGCACGAGGGCCGGGACCAGAACGGCCCCCGCCAGCAGGATCGTCGCCTTTTCCACCGCTTATTCCCTGGCTGTGATGGCATGATCTGTCATGGCTGATTTTGCCCTTAATTTGCAGCAGATACCACAGTCCGGGCGTGAATGCTGCGTTTCCATGCCGAAAACGATGCGACAGACCGGAGAGAGCCCCGCTTCTGTCCTGCCATGCCTGAAGCCGTCGCAGGCCTCCGATATCCCAGAGCCGTTTTCGCAAAGCCAGTTTTCACGGGGCCAGTTTTCACGGGGCCGTTGGGTGACATTCTTCCACGCTGCGGCTATTCTCCGTGCCGCCTCCGGGGGACAATCGGAGCGCATTCGGCAGGAAGGGCAGAAACCGGGTGACACAAGCCAGTCATACAGGCTCCGAGGCGCCGAGCCGCCGTGAGCGGCTGGCCAATCGCTATGCCGCCTGGGCCGCGCGCCGTGCCAAACCGGCCGGAGGCTTTTCGCTGCGCCCCGAGCCGCGCTCTGTCGGGCTTTATGCGCGCGGCAAGCAGATCATGGCCGGAAACATCATGCTGGCCGGCCATCTGGTCGAGGCCGGCGACAGTGAGATCTGGGATCTTGCCGCCCCCGATCCCGTCTTTACCGACGAGGCGCATGGCTTTTCCTGGCTTGACGATCTGGCAGCACTTGGCACCAGCCGCGCCCGCGAAAGGGCCCGGGCCTGGACCCAAAGCTGGATCCGGCGATTCGGCGAGGGTTCACGCCCGGGCTGGACACCTGCGCTGACGGGGCGTCGGGTGATCCGCTGGATCCACCATTCGGATTTCCTGCTTGAAGGCGAGGCATCCGGGGATGAGGCGTCGGGGGACAGGGCGTCGGCGGAGCGCGCCCGCTTCTTCGCCTCGCTGGCGCGGCAATCGGGGTTTCTGGCGCGGCGTGCTGCGTCGGCCCGGCCGGGGCTTGCCCGGATCGAGGCCCTGACCGGCCAGGTCTATGCCCATCTCTCGCTGGAGGAAGCCGCGCCGAAACTGGCCCAGGCGCTGGCGGCGCTGGCAAAGGAATGCGACGAGCGGATCGACCGCAGCGGCGCCATCACCAGCCGCAACCCCGAAGAATTGCTGGAGATTTTCACCCTGCTCGGCTGGGCGGTGCAAAGCCTTTCCGATGCGGGACAGCCGGTGCCTGCGGGTCTTGCCGCCGCGATTGACCGTGTGGCCCCCTGCCTCAGGGCGCTGCGCCATTCCGATGGCGGACTTGCGCGGTTCCATTCGGGCGGCACCGGCGCCGAGGGCAAGCTTGACCTTGCACTGGCGGCGTCAAAGGTGCTGCCGCCCGCCGGCCATGTCACCCTTGCCATGGGCTATGCCCGGCTCTCCGCCGCCCGCACCACGGTGATCCTTGATGTCGCGGCACCGCCGGACGGGCCTGCAGCGCAGACCGCCCATGCCTCGACCGCCGCTTTCGAGCTGAGTTCCGGCCGCCGCCCGCTGATCGTCAATTGTGGCCCCGGCCAGAGCGCCGGACCGGAATGGCGGCTGGCCGCCCGCGCGACGCAATCGCATTCGGCGCTGTCGCTGACCGGGTTTTCCTCCTCGCGTTTCGGTGCCTCCTCCAGCTCCCTGACCGAGCGTGCCCAGGTCTCGGACCTGCATTTCGCGGGTTCTGACGGGGCTTTCGTGCGGCTCAGCCATGACGGCTGGCAGGCAGGCCATGGGCTGATTGCCACGCGGGAGCTGCAGCTTTCGCCCGATGGGCGGCGGCTCAACGGCACCGATCTCTTGTCCTCGACCACCCCCGCCGCCCGCGCGCAGTTCGGGCGGATGGTCGAACGCTCGCCCCTTGGGGGCCTGCCCTTCACCATCCGCTTTCACCTGCATCCCGATGTCGATGCCTCGCTGGATATGGGGGGCGCGGCGGTGTCGATGCAGCTGCGCTCCGGCGAGATCTGGGTTTTCCGCCATGACAGCGGCGCCGATCTGTCGCTGGAACCCTCGGCCTGGCTGGAGCGTGGACGCCTTGCGCCGCGCCATGCCCAGCAGATCGTGCTGATGGGGTTCGCGCAGAATTATGACAACCGTATCGGCTGGACGCTTGCGAAAGCCCAGGATACTCCGCTCGCCATCCGCGATCTGGACCGGGACGACCCGGCTCCCATCTGACTGCCACTGAAGAAGAGGCCCCATGTCGATTTCCGCGCCCAGCTCCACCGCCCCCACCACGCCCCTCCGCCCGCGCCGCGCGCTTTTGTCGGTTTCGGACAAGACCGGGCTGATCGGTTTCGCCCGCGCGCTGCATGGGCATGGGGTCGAGCTGCTCTCGACCGGCGGCACGGCAAAGGCGCTGCGTGAGGCCAGCCTGCCGGTCAAGGATGTCGCCGAGATCACCGGCTTTCCCGAGATGATGGATGGCCGGGTCAAGACCCTGCATCCGATGGTGCATGGCGGCTTGCTGGCTTTGCGCGACAATGCGGATCACACGGCGGCGATGGAGACGCACGGGATCGGGGCGATTGATCTGCTGGTCGTCAACCTCTACCCGTTCGAGGAAACCGTCGCGAAAGGCGCCGATTACGCCACCGCGGTCGAGAATATCGACATTGGCGGCCCGGCGATGATCCGGGCGGCGGCCAAGAACCACGCCTTTGTCGCGGTGGTGACCGATACCGAAGATTATGCGGGCGTCATTTCCGAAATCGAACAAAATGGCGGCACCAGCTATGCGTTCCGCCAACGTCTGGCGCTGACGGCCTATGCCCGCACGGCGGCCTATGACACTGCCGTTTCGACCTGGCTGGCGGCAGCGATTGCCGAACCGGCGCCGCGTTATCGCGCGATGGCGGGCAAACTTGCACAAACCCTGCGGTATGGCGAGAATCCGCACCAGAAAGCGGCCTTCTACCTGGACGGATCGAACAGGCCCGGCGTGGCCACCGCGAAACAGTGGCAGGGTAAGGAACTCAGCTACAACAATATCAACGACACCGATGCCGCGTTCGAGCTGGTGGCGGAATTCGAGGGTCAGGGCCCGGCGGTTGCCATTATCAAACATGCGAACCCCTGCGGCGTCGGCAAAGGCTCCTCGCTGCTTCAGGCTTACCAGCGCGCCTATACCTGCGACACCACCTCGGCTTTCGGCGGCATCGTGGCCTTGAACCAGGAGCTGGATGCGGCCACCGCCGAAGAGATCGTGAAGATCTTCACCGAGGTCGTCATCGCACCTTCGGCAACCGTTGCGGCAAAGGCGGTCTTCGCCGCGAAAAAGAACCTGCGCCTTCTGACCACCGGCGCGCTTCCGGATGCGTCGAAGGGAGTGCTCTCGTTCCGCCAGGTGGCAGGCGGCTTCCTTGTCCAGGATTCGGATGTCGACACCATCACGCCGGCGGATCTGAAGGTGGTCACGAAACGCGCGCCCTCAGGGCAGGAGCTGGAAGACCTGTTCTTCGCCTGGAAGGTCGCGAAACACGTCAAATCCAACGCCATCGTCTATGTGAAAGACGGCGCCACCGTCGGCATCGGTGCGGGCCAGATGAGCCGGGTCGACAGCACCATGATCGGTGCCCGCAAGGCGGGCGAGATCGTCCGGGCGCCTGGCCTTTCGGAAAGCCCGGCGGTCGGTTCGGTCGCGGCCTCTGACGCCTTCTTCCCCTTTGCCGACGGGATCGAAGTGCTGGCGGGCAATGGCGTGAAGGCGGTGATCCAGCCCGGCGGCTCGATGAAAGACCAGGACGTGATCGAGGCCGCCGACCGGCTTGGCCTTGCGATGGTCTTCACCGGCCAGCGCCATTTCCGGCACTGATATGCGCGCGGCCTGGCTTACAGCCCTCATCACCTTTGGCCTCGACCAGGCGTCGAAACTGGCCGTGGTCCAGGGCATGGACCTGATCAACCGGGGCGAGGTCGATATCTGGCCGCCTTTCCTCGTCTTCCGCATGGCCTGGAATCGCGGCATCAATTTCGGCCTCTTTGCCGGCGATACCGAAACGGTCCGCTGGGGAATCGTTGCCATCTCGCTGGTGATCTCAGCCTGGGCCTGGATCTGGGTCAGACGCTCGCGCCCGGGCCCCCTTGCGCAGATTTCCGCCGGTCTGCTGGTCGGCGGCGCGCTTGGCAATGTCATCGACCGCATCTGGTATGGCGCGGTGGCGGATTTCCTCAACATGTCCTGCTGCGGATTCGAGAATCCCTATGCGTTCAATGTGGCGGATATCGCGATCTTTGCCGGCGCCTTCGGGCTGGTTCTGTTCACCGGCAAGCCGGGTGCAGGCGACAAATCGCGGGTTAAAAAGCGCTGATGCGGGTTTCTGACGACCATGGGCGACGCCCCGGACCGAAAGACCCCGTGACGCGACCAATCCCATAGGCTAAGAGACTTCAAAGGCCGACGGGCAGGATAAGACGGAAAAACGAATGCCGGGAAACAGGATGCAGGCAAGACCGGGTAAGGGCGCCCTCGCGCTGGTGATTGCGCTTGTGCTGTCCGGCTGCGCCGCCGGGAAGGGCGAGTCCACCGATCTGATGCGGCTGCGCTCGAAAGACGGGCCGGATGAATTCGCGGTTCTGCCGCCCAAGGCGCTGGAAATGCCGACCAGCCTGAATGACCTGCCCGCGCCCACTCCGGGCGGTGGCAACCGCACCGATCAGCGCCCGCTTGATGATGCGGTGGTGGCGCTTGGCGGCAAGCCGGGCGCTGCGGGGGGTATCCCGGCCGCCGATTCCGCACTTTACGCCCATGCCGCGCGGCTGGGCAACCAGGGCGATATCCGCAGCCAGCTGGCCTCGGAAGACCTGCAATGGCGCCGCGACAACAAGGGCCGCATTCTTGAGCGCCTCTTTGCCGTCAACACCTATTACCAGGCCTATCAGGACCAGTCGCTCAACCAGTATAAAGAGGTTGAATACTGGCGTTCTCGCGGTCTTTTGACCCCCTCTGCGCCGCCGGAAGGCTATGATAAGCAGAAGGAAGAAAAGGAACGCCAGAAGAAGAAGCGCGGCGGTCTGCAGCTGTTCTGAGGCCCGGGGGCGCCCGCCCTTGCCCTCAGGCCGCCCGGCCCGCCTGCCCTGCCCCTGCCGGGCAGAGCCGGAAACAGGCGCCCCTGCTAAGGCGCTTTCATTCTGGCGCCCCCCTTCTGGTGTCCGGAAACACCGGAAAATCATCGCCGGAAAATCATCGGAGGACGGATGCGTCTCGTGACCCGACTTACCCGCAAAGCCAGGGCGAAATCCCCTGGATTTGCGAGGATGCTGCCTGCCCTGCCGCGCCTCGCGGCTCTCGCCCCCCTTTCGCTGATCGCAGCGCTGTCGGCCTTTGCGGCCCGGGCGGAAACCGTCTCCTCCTTCCGGCTGGATAACGGCCTCGATGTGGTGGTGATCGAGGATCACCGCGCGCCGGTCGTCGTCCAGATGATCTGGTATCGCACCGGCGCCGCCGATGAGCCTGCGGGCAAATCCGGCATCGCGCATTATCTGGAACATCTGATGTTCAAGGGCACCGACAAGATCCCGGCCGGCCAGTTCTCGGCCACGGTCGAGGCGCATGGCGGCGATGACAATGCCTTCACCTCCTGGGATTACACCGCCTATTTTCAGCGCATTGCCGCCGATAAGCTGGAAATGGTGATGGAGATGGAGGCCGACCGGATGCGGGGGCTGAAGCTTGACCCCGCCGTGGTGCTGACCGAGCGTCAGGTGATCCTGGAAGAACGCGCACAGCGCACCGATTCCGATCCCGGCGCTATTCTGGGCGAGCAGATGCGGGCGGCCTTGTTCCTCAATCACCGCTACGGCATCCCGATCATCGGCTGGCGCCATGAGATCGCCGAGCTTACGCGCGAGGATGCGCTGGCCTGGTATGAGAAATACTATGCGCCGAACAATGCGACGCTGATCATCGCCGGCGACGTGACACCCGATCAGGTGAAGGTGCTGGCCGAAAAATATTACGGCCCCATTGCCCCCTCCGAGGGCATAGCGCCGCGCCAGCGCCCGCAGGAGCCGCCGCAGCTGGCCGAGCGCCGGCTGGCCTATGCCGATGAGCGGGTCCCGGACCCCTATGTCTATCGCAGCTATCTCGCCCCGGAACGCGACCCGGGTGATCAGAAAACCGCCGCTGCGCTGTCGATCCTGGCCGAGCTGCTGGGCGGCAATGGCCAGACCGCCATCCTGCCCCGCGCGCTGCAATTCGACAGCAATGTCGCAGTCTGGTCCTCGGCCTTCTATGACGGGACCGCGCTGGATGACGGCACTTTCGGGCTTTATGTCGTGCCCGCACCGGGGGTGAGCCTTGCGGATGCCGAGGCGGCGATGGATGCGGTTCTGGCGAAATTCCTGGCAGAAGGCCCCGATCCCGAAGCGTTCGAACGCATCAAGACCCAGATCCGTGCCTCGGATATCTATGCCAAAGACGATGCGATGGGGCTGGCAAAGCTTTATGGTGAAGAGCTGTCGATCGGCCTCGGGCTGGTCGATATCCAGACCTATAATCAGGTGCTGGATGCAGTCACCATCGAGGATGTGATGACGGCCGCGCAACAGGTGCTGAACCGAGACCAGGCGGTGACCGGCTGGCTGGAGCGCCCGGAAGAACCAGCGGCTGCCAAAATCGACCCCAACATCTACCATCCGATGGATCAGTTCATTCTCAAACCAGAGAATGGCGATGGCGACGGGGCGGAAACCACCGGATCAGAGCCCGCTGTAAATGAGACGGAGGCTGGGCAATGATTTTCCGTGCATTGGTGACCGCTGCTGCCCTTATTTTTCCCGGCCTTGCGCTGGCCGATATCCCGATCAAAGAGGTGAAAAGCCCCGGTGGCCTGACCGCCTGGCTGGTCGAGGATCAGAATATCCCCTTCACCGCGCTTGAAATCCGTTTCCGCGGCGGCACTTCGCTGGATGATCCGGCAAAGCGCGGCGCAATTTACCTGATGTCGGGGCTGATCGAGGAGGGCGCGGGCGATCTCGACAGCAAGGGCTTTGCCGAGGCGCGGGACACCCTTGCGGCATCCTTCTCTTTCTCCGCCTCGACCGATGCCTTTTCGGTTTCGGCACGGTTTCTGAGCGAGAATCGCGATGAGGCGGTGGATCTGCTGGCGCTGGCGCTGAACAAGCCGCGTTTCGATGAGGATGCGGTGGTCAGGGTGCGCGAACAGGTGCTTTCGGGCCTGCGCTCGGATCTGCGCGACCCGTCCTCCATCGCGTCGAAGGAATTCGACCGTCTCGCCTATGGCGATCATCCCTATGGCAGCACCGGGCGCGGCACGCTCGACTCGGTCGCGGGCCTGACCCGGGCCGATATGGTTGAGGCCTGGAAAGCCGCATTGGCGCGCGACCGGGTCTATATTTCGGCGGCGGGCGATATCACTGCCGAAGAGCTGGGGCTGATCATCGACCGCCTGCTTGGCGCCTTGCCGGAGACCGGCGCGGCCCAGCCCGGGGTGGCGCCCTGGCTTATGACGCCGGGGGTCAGCGTGATCGACTTCCCCTCGCCGCAATCGGTGGTGGTCTTTGGCCAGTCGGGGATCTCGCAGAATGACCCGGATTTCTTTGCCGCCTATCTTCTGAATGATGTGCTGGGCGGCGGGCGCTTCTCGGCCCGACTGATGACCGAAGTGCGCGACAAGCGTGGTCTGACCTATGGGATCGGTTCCTTCCTGGTCGGAATGGACCATTCGGACAGCTATCTCGGGCAATTCCAGGCCTCGAATGACAAGGTGGCCGAGGCGATCGGGGTGATCCGCGACGAATGGACCAAGATCGCGCAGGAGGGCATCACCGAGAAGGAACTGGCGGATGCGAAGACCTATCTGACCGGCGCCTATCCGTTGCGGTTTGACGGCAATGCGCCGATTGCCTCTATCCTTGTCGGGATGCAGATGCAGGGGATGCCGATCGACTATCCGAATACCCGCAATGCCAGGATTGACGCGGTGACGATGGCGGATGTGAAACGGGTCGCCGCGCGGCTTTATCAGCCCGAAGCGCTGCGCTTCGTGGTGGTGGGCCAGCCGGAAGGCGTCGGCTCTACCCCCTGAATTCCTCTGGCAGCGCCGGGGAGGGCAACCCTCCCCGGCCCCCTCCCCGCCGCGCACAGATGGTTAACCCTGTTATCCGAACCAGGCGACAGGGCAGTGGCGGGTCTTTCGCGACTCGGCCCTGGCTGCTAGATATTGCGGCATGAGCCAGATTTCTCCCAATCCCTCGCAAATCGACGCGCGCCCGGTGATCCGCCAGCTGGACGAGGCCGCGATCAACCGCATCGCCGCCGGTGAGGTGGTGGAGCGCCCCGCCTCGGCGGTGAAGGAGCTGGTCGAGAATGCGCTGGATGCCGGGGCGACCCGGATCCGGGTGGATTACACCGATGGCGGCAAAACGCTGATCCGGGTCACCGATGATGGTTGCGGCATGGCGCCGGATGATCTGCCGCTGGCGCTGACCCGTCATGCGACCTCGAAGATCGACGGCAGTGATTTGCTGAACATCCGCTCCTTCGGCTTTCGCGGCGAGGCGCTGCCTTCGCTGGGTGCGGTCGGGCGGCTGGTGATCACCTCGCGCGCGGCGGGGTTCGAGGCGGGCCAGATCAGCTGCAATGGCGGGCGGTTGGACGGGCCGCGCCCGGCGGCGCTGACCTCGGGCACCGTGGTCGAGTTGCGCGATCTTTTCCACGCAACACCGGCCCGGCTGAAATTCATGCGCACGGACCGGGCCGAGGCCCAGGCGATCCATGAGGTGGTCAGACGCCTCGCCATGGCGGAGCCGGCGGTGGGTTTCACCCTCTCCGAAGTCACCGCCGAAGGACCCAGGGTGATCCTGCGTCTCGATCCGGAACAGGGCGACCTGTTCGATGCGCTGCATGGCAGGCTGACCCGGATCATCGGCGCAGATTTCACCGCCAATGCGATGCGGATTGAGGCCAGTCGCGACGGGATGGCGCTGGTCGGGCTTGCCGCCCTGCCGACCTATTCGCGCGGCTCTTCCACGCAGCAATATCTCTTCGTCAATGGCAGGCCGGTCTCGGACCGGCTGCTGATCGGCGCGCTCAGGGCCGCCTATTTCGACGTGCTGTCGCGCGACCGCCACCCGGCAGCGGTGCTGAACCTGATCACCGATCCCGAGCGGGTGGATGTGAATGTGCATCCGGCGAAATCCGAGGTGCGGTTTCGTGAGCCCGATGCGGCGCGCGCGCTGATCATCACCGCGATCAGGAGCGCTTTGACCGGCGCAGGACACCGCGCCTCGACCACCGTGGGGGCCGGGACGCTGGGCGCCTTCCGCCCCGGCCAGCCTTTTGCGCCGCGCGATCTGCCGCAGCGCCCTGCACAGACCACCCTGGCCCAGGCCTTCGCGTTTCAGGCCCCGGTCTTTCAGGCGCCGGTCTTTCAGGCCTCTGCCTCCCCCATCCCGGAGCCACAGGGCTTCGCCGAGACCTGCGGTCAAATCATGGGCGCGGAGCAGCCCACCGGCACGGGACTGGCCGAGACGCTTGCGCAGCAAGTCGTCGAGGCCGGCCCCGCATCGCAGCAATTCCCCCTTGGCGCCGCCCGCGCCCAGTTGCATGAAAACTGGATCATCGCCCAGACCCAGGACGGCATCGTCATCGTCGATCAGCATGCCGCACATGAGCGCCTCGTCTATGAGCGCCTCAAGGCCCAGATGGCCGCGCGTGAGATTCCGCGCCAGGTGCTGCTGATCCCCGAGATCATCACCCTCTCGCCCCCCGATGCGGGCCTGATCCTCTCGGCAAGCGAGAGCCTTGCGGCGATGGGCCTTGTGATTGAGCCTTTCGGCGGCTCGGCCATCTCGGTGACCGAGACCCCGGCGATCCTTGGCCCGGTCAACGCCGCCGCCCTGATACGCGACATTCTGGATGAGCTTGCAGATCAGGGCGACAGCACGCTTGCCCGGACCAAAATCGACGCGGTCCTGTCGCGCATGGCCTGCCATGGCTCGGTCCGCTCTGGCCGCCAGATGCGCCCCGAAGAGATGAATGCGCTGTTGCGCGAGATGGAGGTCACGCCGAATTCCGGCCAGTGCAACCATGGCCGCCCCACCTGGGTCGAGCTGAAACTCCATGATATAGAACGGCTTTTCGGGCGCAGATGACGGGACGCAGATGATCACGCTTTTTGGCCAGACCCATGCCTGGAACGACCCCGAGATCCTGCTGATCGGGGCCGGCGCGCTGATCCTTGCGCTGTTTTTGATCCTGATCCTGCGCGCCGCCAACCGGGCCGGCAATTCCGCGCAGCCTTTGATGAATGAAATCTCCTGGATGAGCCACCGCGTCCAGGCGCTCTCGGAGGGGCAGGAGCGGCTCTCGGGCGGGCTTTCGCATGTGTCCGAGGCCCAGGCCGCCTCGCAGGTCTCGATGCTGAAACTGATGGAAACCCGGCTTGCCGATGTCCAGCGCCAGATGACCGAGGCGCTGCATGGGTCGTCAACCCGCACCGCGCGTTCGCTTGGCGAATTGCAGCAGCGGCTTGAGACCATCGACAAGGCGCAGGAAAAGATCGAGAAACTCTCGGGTAATATGCTGTCCTTGCAGGATATTCTTTCGAACAAACAGACCCGCGGCGCCTTTGGCGAGATCCAGCTGCATGACATCGTTCAGAAGGCGCTGCCTTCGGACAGCTATACGATGCAGGCGACGCTTTCGAATGGCAGACGTGCAGATTGCCTGATCTATCTGCCCAATCCCCCCGGCCCGATCGTGATCGACGCGAAATTCCCGCTGGAGGCCTATGAGGCGCTGCGCCGCGCCGAAAACCCGCGCCAGAGCCAGGAGGCGGCACAGCAGCTGCGCCAGTCGCTGCGCGCCCATATCCGCGCCATCTCTGATCGCTATATCATCGAGGGCGAAACCGCCGATGGGGCGCTGCTCTTCCTGCCCTCCGAGGCGGTCTATGCCGAGCTGCACGCCAATTTCCCTGACCTCGTGCGGGAGGGTTTCGCGGCCAGGGTCTGGATCGTCTCGCCCACCACCTGCATGGCAACCCTGAACACGATGCGCGCGGTGCTGAAAGACGCCCGCATGCGCGAACAGGCGGGCGCGATCCGCAAGGAACTGTCGCTGTTGTCGCAGGATGTCGAAAGGCTCGGAGCCCGGGTCGGCAATCTCGACCGCCATTTCCAGATGGCCGCAAAGGATATCGAGGAAATCCGCATCTCCTCGGACAAGGCCGGCAAACGCGCGCGAAGGCTCGATAATTTCGATTTCGAGGAACTGGCGCCGGATGCGGCAGGGGCTGTCACGGGGGCTGGCACGGAGGCTGTAACCGGGGCAGTGGTCGTCAGGCCGGCGCTTCCGGACCGTGAAAACGAAGGCTTCTGATCGGTCCGGCCCGACCTTCCGCCGCGTCGCAGAAGATGAGTATTTGTATCAGGGGAAAAGCTGATCCGTTTCCTCTTGACACAAATACTCCCGCCGGAGGCGAAGGTCAGCAAGAGGCACCGCGCCATGCCTGCGGCGCAAGGCTGCCAGAAATGTCACGCCAGATGTCATGGCGGCAGGATCCTGCCCCGCAACCCTGTTGTCCCCCAAAGCTCCATGATAGCGGTAAAGGCACCATGAGCGCCCCCCAGAACACCCGACTCGGTATCCTGTTGATGATCGCCACTTCGGCGATTTTTGCTGTTCAGGACGGTATCTCCCGCCATCTCGGCGAAGCGGTGAATATCTATATGGTGGTGATGATCCGCTTCTGGTTCATGACCGTTTTCGTGCTGGCGCTGGCCGCGCGCAGTCCCGGCGGGCTGAAAGCGGCGGCGAAAAGCCGTTACCCCCTGCTCCATATTCTGCGTGGTTTTCTGCTGGTGGCGGAAATCTGCATCATGGTTGTGGCCTTCATCAGGCTGGGCCTGATCGAGACCCATGCGGTTTTCGTGATCTATCCGCTGCTGGTGACGCTGTTTTCCGGCCCGGTCCTCGGCGAAAAAGTCGGCTGGCGGCGCTGGCTGGCGGTGCTGGTCGGGTTCCTTGGCGTCATTGTCATCCTCAACCCGGGCAGCGGCGTTTTCACCCCCTGGGCGCTGTTGCCGCTGTCTGCTGCAGCGATGTTCGCACTTTACGGGCTTTTGACGCGCTATGTCGCGCGGGAGGACAGCGCCTCGACCAGTTTCTTCTGGACCGGGATTTCCGGCGCGGTCTTCATCACGCCCATCGGCCTCCTGAACTGGCAGAACATGTCCGCCACCGATTGGGGGTTGATGGCGGTTCTGTGCTGCACCGCCGTGCTGGGGCACTGGCTTTTGATCAAGGCCTATGACGTGGCTGAGGCATCGGATATCCAGCCCTTCGCCTATTTCCAGCTGCCTTTCGTCTCTTTCCTGGGCCTTATGCTCTTCAACGAGAACCTGCGCATCAATGTGGTGATCGGGGCGGTGATCGTGGTTGCGGCCGGGCTTTTCACCCTTTGGCGGCAGCGGATCCGGGCGCAGCACAACAAAGCTGCGTGAAGCCCGTGGCCTTGCGCGCAAGGGCTGGTTTTCTGCGGTTGCCCCGGCCTGGGGCCGCGCGTAAAACTTCGCGCGTTACTGCCTGAGAGGTCACGCATGTCTGCTCCAAAACCCGTCGTTTTGTGCATCCTCGACGGATGGGGCATCGGGCCGGACCCGGCGACCTCGGCCCCTGCCCAGGCCAATATCCCGACCTTTCGCCGCCTGATGGCGACCTGCCCGAATTCCACTCTGGTGACCTATGGCCCGGATGTGGGCTTGCCCACCGGCCAGATGGGGAATTCCGAGGTCGGCCACACGAATATCGGCGCCGGCCGCGTGGTGGCGATGGATCTGGGCCAGATCGACCTGGCGATAGAAGACGGCTCGTTCGGGGCGGTCCCGGCGCTGAGGCAGTTCATCGCGGCTGTCGAGGCCTCGGGCGGCACTGCGCATCTGGCGGGGCTCTGCTCGCCCGGCGGCGTCCATGCCCATCAGGCACATCTGATCGAGGCCGCGAAGATCATCGCCGCCGAGGGTGTGAAGGTCGCGATCCATGCGATCACGGACGGGCGCGATGTGGCGCCCTCTTCCGCCGCCGCCCAGGTCGCGGAAATCGAGGCAGCACTGCCGCCATCCGCAAAAATCGTCACCGTCACCGGGCGCTATTTCGCGATGGACCGCGACAATCGCTGGGAGCGCGTCGCCACTGCCTATGAGGCAATGGTGCATGGCAAGGGTATGGCGGCAGAGACCGCCGGCCAGGCCATTGCCCAGGCCTATGCGGCAGGCGTCACCGATGAATTCATCCCGGCCACGGTGATCGGCGATTACCCGGGCATGAAGGATGGCGACGGGCTGTTCTTCCTGAACTTCCGTGCCGACCGCGCGCGGGAAATCCTCGCCGCCATCGGCCAGCCGGATTTCGACGGCTTTGCCCCCGGCGCCCGCCCGCATCTGGTCGCGCGGCTTGGCATGGTCGATTATTCCGAGGCGCATAACGGTTATATGACCACGATGTTCCCCAAGCAGGATATCGTGAACACCATCGGCGAATGGGTGGCGAAACAAGGTAAGACCCAGTTCCGCCTGGCCGAGACCGAGAAATATCCGCATGTGACCTTCTTCCTGAATGGCGGGCGCGAAGAGCCCTTCCCCGGCGAAGACCGTTTCATGCCAAAATCGCCGAAAGTGGCGACCTATGATTTGCAGCCCGAAATGTCGGCGCCCGAGGTGACCGCGAAATTCGTGGGCGCCATCGAGGCGGGTTATGACCTGATCATCGTGAACTATGCCAACCCGGATATGGTCGGCCATACCGGCAAGATTGAGGCCGCGAGGCGGGCCTGCGAGGCGGTGGATCAGGGGCTGGCGCAGGCTCTGGCCGCGCTGGAGCGCACGGGCGGCGCCATGGTGGTCTGTGCCGATCACGGCAATTGCGATGTGATGACCGATCCGGTCACCCGTCAGCCCCATACCGCCCATACGCTGAACCCGGTGCCGGTGATCCTGGTCGGTGGGCCGCGCGGGGTGCATCTGCGCGCGGGTGGCAGGCTTGCCGATCTGGCGCCGACGCTGCTCGATCTGATGGGGCTGGAAAAACCGGCAGAGATGACCGGCGAAAGTCTGATCCTGACATGAAAGCCCTGCGCCGGCCCCTCGTTACCGGTCTTGCACTGGCGCTGGTGCTGACGCCCGTGCTGACGCGCGCCCAGGATGATACGACCCGGGATGACATGGCCCAGGCCGACATGGCCCCGCCCGCCACTGCCGAACCGGCAACGGGCGCGGCACTGACGGTCTCGGACCAGGCGGCGCGGGCATCAGCACAATTGCGCGAGGCAGTGGCCGCGATGGAGGCGGCAACCACCGGTCGCACTCAGGTCGCGGCGCTGACCCAGACGGTGCGCGCCTATGAGGAAGGTCTCGCGGCCCTGCGCGAGGCGCTGCGCCAGGCGGAGCTGCGCGAGGAGGTGCTGAAACTGCGGTTCAACGCCAAGCGCGACCGTATGGGGCAGCTGGTGTCTGCGCTGGCGCAGATGGAACAGAACCGGGGCCCGCTTTTGCTGATCCATCCATCCGGCCCGCTGGGCACTGCGAGATCAGGAATGCTGGTGGCCGAGGTCACGCCGCTGATCCAGGCCGAGGTCGATCAGCTGCGCGGCGAATTGCAGGAACTCGCCGATCTCAGGGCCTTGCAGGTCTCGGCCGGACAGCATCTGACCGACGGGCTCGCTTCGGCCCAGGCCGCGCGCACCGCTCTGTCGCAAGCGATCTCGGAGCGCACCGATCTGCCCAAACGCTTTACCGATGATCCGGTGATCCTGCGCGCATTGCTGGAAAGCGCCGATACGCTGGACAGTTTCGCTGCCGGGCTGATCGAGACCTCGACCGATGGCGCGGCACCACGCCCCTTTGTCACCGCGATGGGGGCGCTGCCTTTGCCGGTCGTGGGCAGCCTCTTGCGCCGCCCCGATGAGGCGGATGCCGCCGGCGTGCGCCGCCCCGGCATGACGCTTGCCACCCGCACCCGCGCGCTGGTCACCGCGCCCTGGCCCGGCACCATCCGCTATCTCGGCCCGCTGCTCGACTACGGAAATGTGATCATCCTGGAACTCGGCGACGGCTATCTTCTGGTTCTGGGCGGGCTTGGAACGGTTTATGGCGAAGTGGGTGAAGTGGTCGCAACCGGGGCGCCGCTTGGCCTGATGGGCGGCAGTGACGGCAGCGGCCCCGCGCCGGAACCCACCGAGCAGGCACCGCTTGCACCAAACGGATCGCAAAGCGGGGCTGGCGCCGAAGCGACGGAAACGCTTTACTTGGAATTGAGAATGGGGGCCACTGCGGTCGATCCGACCGAATGGTTCGCCGCCACCGCCTCGACAGGAGACTGAGGACCTTATGAAGAAACTCGTGCTTGCCGCCGCTGGCGGTGCCTTTGCCGGTGTGGTTCTGACCTCGCAGGTCGGGCCCCTGATCGCCGAGCAGGCGAGCCGCGACAGTTCGGTCTATGAGCAGCTTGACCTGTTCGGCACCATTTTCGACCGTGTCCGCGCGCAATATGTCGAGCCGGTCGATACCGAAAAGCTGGTCGAGGCCGCGATCAACGGCATGCTGACCTCGCTGGACCCGCATTCCTCGTATCTGTCGGCCAAGGATTTCGCCGATATGCAGGTGCAGACCAAAGGCGAATTCGGCGGTCTGGGGATCGAGGTCACCCAGGAAGAGGGCTTCGTCAAGGTGATCTCGCCGATGGATGGCACCCCCGCCGACAAGGCCGGGATCCTTGCGGGCGATTATATCACCCATGTGAACGGCGAATCGATCCTTGGCCTGAACCTCAACCAGGCGGTGGATCTGATGCGCGGCCCGGTCGGCTCGGAAATCATCATCACCGTGGTGCGCCAGGGCACCGATCAGCCGTTTGATGTCTCGATCATCCGCGACACCATCAAGCTTGAGGCCGTCAAGGGCCGCACCGTCGGCAAGGCGGTGGTGCTGCGCGTGACCACCTTCAACGACCAGACCACCACCGACCTGACTGCGGCTCTGGCCAAAGGGATCGAAGAGCTGGGCGGTCTGGCGAATATTGACGGCGTGGTGATCGACCTGCGGAACAATCCGGGCGGGCTTCTGAACGAGGCGATCACCGTCTCGGACGCTTTCCTGAATTCGGGCGAGATCGTCTCGACCCGCGGCCGCGCGCCGGAAGATGGCGAGCGCTATAATGCCAAACCCGGCGATCTGGCCGAAGGCAAGCCCGTTGTCGTGCTGATCAATGGCGGCTCGGCCTCGGCCTCTGAGATCGTGGCCGGCGCGCTGCAGGACCACCGCCGCGCGGTGATCGTCGGCACCAAGAGTTTCGGCAAGGGCTCGGTCCAGTCGCTGATCCCGCTGCGCGACGAGGGCGCCATGCGGCTTACCACGGCGCGCTATTACACGCCCTCGGGCCGCTCGATCCAGGCGCTTGGCATCTCGCCCGATATCGTGGTGCAGCAGCCGGCGCGCCCCAATCCGGCCACCGACACCCCGGCGGATGAGCCCTCGACGGCAGTGCAACCCCGCACCGAAGCCGGGCTGCGCGGCGCGATCACCAATGATTCGATGACCGAGGACGAGAAAAAGCTCTATCTCGAAGAGCAGGCCGCTGCCGAGGAAACCGCGAAACTGCGCGACGAGGATTACCAGCTGGCCTATGCGGTCGATATCCTGAAAGGGCTGAACACCCTCAAGGACGAGTAAGCGCGATGGTGAAGGCCGAAGATCTGCCGTACCGGCCCTGTGTCGGTGTGGTGCTGGTGAACCGCGACGGGCTGGTCTTTGCCGGGCAGCGCATTGATGGCGGGCGGGTGAACAGTCCCGAGGGAAAGCTGGCCTGGCAGATGCCCCAGGGCGGCATAGATGAGGGCGAAAAGCCGAAAGAAGCCGCGCTGCGCGAGCTTTGGGAAGAGACCGGCGTGACCGCCGATCTGGTCGAAAAGCTCGCGAAAACAGAGGACTGGCTGACCTATGATCTGCCCGATGAGCTGATCGGCAAGGTCTGGGGCGGCAAATATCGCGGCCAGCGCCAGAAATGGTTCCTGCTGCGCTATCTGGGCACGGATGAGCAGATCCGGATCGAAACCGAGCATCCGGAATTCTCCTCCTGGTGCTGGATCCGCGCCGATGAGATGGTTGCAGCGATCGTGCCCTTCAAACGCGCGGTCTATGAAGAGGTGGTGGCGGCTTTCCGCGATCACCTCGCCTGATTGCGGAACCCACCGTTTGCGAGGGGGGCGAGCCCCCCCTCGCAAACGGCGACACCTGGCCTGGGCGGATGGGCCCCTGTCGGGCGGCGATCACGGCCGGCTGATCCCGGAACAGCACCTGGATTTGCCGTGGCATTGACCGCTGCCTTTTGAGGCCGACAGGCCGCACTCAACAACAGCGACGGGTTCAGGCGGGATGCTGTGCAGCAGATCACAGCCCGGGGGATGCCCGCTTCCCGCTATTTCGCAGCGCTTTGGGCTGTGTTCGCATTGGGTGTATAAATGATTGAAGCTGCCTGAAAGCCGATGGCGAAGTCGACCGGCCTTGACCATAAAGCCGGGAATCCGGCGAGCGCAGCGCGAGCCGGCACGCGAGTGACCGGGCGCGCGACATCCAAAAAATCAGCAGCGCTCCGATCACACGGGCCCCAATGAATCATTCCGTTGATTTAAAAACATAAACTCTCCGGACAGGCGCATAGTTTCCATCGGGAATTGACCCATGTGACACTCCCCCCCCAAGCGGCGGGCGGCGGTCAGCATGGGGCTTTAACATCATCGGGAAGCTCTCGCATCGGCATGGGCCATCGGCATGGGCCTCCGATCCGCGAACGTGTCGGACGGGGCGGGCGGTCCCGCGAACGGTCAGGGAACAGGCCTTGTTTCCAACTTCTGGCTTTGCAGTTTTTCCATGGTGATCCATGGTGTCAGAAGATGCGGATGCGTGAGGCCATAGCCGCCCGCTATTGCCACAGGAACTGGTCCGGCGACATTTCAGCCCTCGGGAAGCACGGGGGTCTGCTGATCTGGCCGGACAAGGACTGACCTGGCTCGCGCCGGGGGGCCGATCTTTCGAATGAGGCGATCCGGTTCTGTCGGTCGGTCAGGGCGCTGTTTAAGATCGCGCCAGGGCAGACGCCGGGGACGGTCGCCGGCCTCCTGCGCCAGGCCGGCCCATTCCCGATTATTCCCCCTTTGCCATCGGCAGCAGAGCCTGACAGTCCCGATCCCGTAGCACCGTGCTGAGGGCCCGCCGGATTTTCTGGCAGAGAGCACCGCAATCAAACTCCCGGCACGGGCCGTGCTCTCGCATCCATTTCCCGATCAGGCGCTCTTTCGCCGGGTTCTCTCGGGCGATGGCCGCGACGCTTTCCCTGCGATACCCCGCCGGGCAGCCATATTGGCGGCCCCACAGTGCGGCCATTCCGGTCCCGCGGCACCGACATGCCCCGGACCATGAGAGGGGCGTTCGGCCTGCGGCCCGACATCTCAAACTCTCCAACTTGTCCCGCCGGATTGCCTCAATACCCTTATTGAAACAGGAGGGGCTTTGCACTGCTTACGATGTTCGCCCTCAACACCCTCCTTCATCTCGCCAGAGGGAGGCGGGGAGGATGAACTCTGTCGCCCCGCCCCGGCGCATCGAGGGTGTCACCAGCACGGGTAAGCCGGAGCAGGAAGGTCCCGAGCGCAGGAGGCTTGCGGGTTCCGGTCTTTGGCCCCGGGCATGCTGCGCTCTGGCAACCGGCCCGCGATAGCGACCTTTGCCCGGCCTGGGTGGATCCGGAACCTTTGGCGCATGCGGGTCTGCAATGATCAGCCTGTGACCGGCTGACTGCGGAAATGGGCAATCTGCGCTTTGTCACCCGAGGCATGCGGCGCGAGAGATCATCACCAGCCCGAAACGAGGAGCATGACCGCCCCGCGCGTGTCAGCATCGCGTACCGCCGCGAAGCTGTCAGACCCGCGCCGGAACCGAAGGAAGGAAAGCGATGGTGATGACTGTCTGCCCTGCCTGACGGGCTACCGGGATATCCGGACGCATCGGGCAGCGCCTTTGCCGGTTCGGGAAAAAGGCAGAAGACAGATCGCCGGTGGCTGCGACAGCAAAGCGACAGCCGCCCGGATCCGGGCCAGTCAGGCGCTGAGCTTCGCCTCGCGCATGTCACGCCCGGGGGGGGCGCCGAAGAGACGGGCATAGTCGCGGGTGAATTGCGGCACGCTTTCATAGCCAACGGCATGGGCGGCATGGCTGATTACCGCACCCTGCGAGAGCATCAGGCGGCGAGCCTCGATCAGCCGCAGCTGTTTCTGGAACTGCAAGGGCGAGAGCGTGGTGATTGCCCGGAAATGCTGGTGGAAGGAGGATTCGCTCATCCCCGCCACCCTTGCCAGCCCGGACACCCGCAGCGCGCTGGCATAGTCCTGGCGGATCAGCGCGACCGCGCGGGCGATGCGATGGGCATGGCTGTCTACCGCCCCAAGCGCCCGGATCGCGGCGCCGTGGCCTCCGGTCAGCAGCCAGTAATGCATCTCGCGCAGCAGCGCCTCGCCCAGCACCGGCTGCGCCTCGGGCCGCCCGATCAGCCGCATCAGCCGCAAGGCCGCATCCGTCACGTCCGGGTCGGCGGGTTCAATACGGACGGGGGCGCCGTGGGTCACCCCCAGATCGGCCTCGACCGCCAGCCTGCGCAACAGGCCCTGGTCCAGCTCCAGCGCCAGCGCGTAATAGGGCGCTGCGGGACTGGCTTCGGTGATCTGGCTGATCGTAGGCACATCGGCGGTGATCACCAACGCCTCTCCGGCGCCATAATCGAAGCTGGTCGTGCCCATGGTCACCCGTTTGCGCCCCTGCAGGCAGATCGCGATCAGCGGCTTTTGCACCGCCACCTGCAGCTCACCGGGATGGAGCTGACGCACCACGCCCAGGCCCTGAAACGGCGTGGCGGCATAGCCAAAGCGGTCGGCATGGGCATCGGCATGGCGGCGGACAAGGTCAGAAAGGCTGGGCATCGGCGGCGTCCTTGCAAGCAGGCGTCACAGCATCAGGCAAGAATACCCGCCCCGGTGCAAGGATTTCATGCGCCTTTCGCGGAAACAGGCAAGAGCGGGCGAGGAACAGGCAACATGACCGGCCCACCCTGCCCCATATTTCACCCATCCGCTCAGAAGAAGGAACAGAGCATGAGCAAGATCGCTTTGATCACCGGTGCCAATCGCGGCCTTGGCCGCAACACCGCCCTTTCCATCGCCCGCCATGGCGGCGATGTGGTGGTGGCCTATCGCGGCAATGCCGGCCAGGCCGCCGGGGTCGTTCAGGAAATCCAGGCCCTTGGGCGCAAGGCCCTGGCACTGCAACTCGACGTCTCGAATCTGGCAGCTTTCCCGGATTTCGCCGCCCGGCTGCGCGCCGGCCTGCAAGAAACCTGGGGGCGCGAGAGCTTCGACCATCTGGTGAACAATGCCGGCCATGGCGAGTTCACCCCCTTTGCCCAGACCTCCGAGGCACAGTTCGACGGCATTTTCGACGTCCATGTGAAAGGCGTCTATTTTCTGACCCAGACGCTTTTGCCTTTGATCGCCGATGGCGGGCGGATCGTGAATTTCTCGACCGGGCTGACGCGCTTCTCGGCGGCGGGTTTCTCGGCCTATGCGGCCGCCAAGGGCGCGGTCGAGGTGCTGACGCGCTACATGGCGCAGGAGCTGGGGGCGCGCGGGATCACGGTGAATGCGGTGGCGCCAGGGGCCATCGAGACCGATTTCGGCGGCGGCCTGGTGCGGGACAACAAGGATCTGAACGCGAAATATGCCGGGCTGACCGCGCTTGGCCGTGTCGGTCTGCCTGACGATATCGGCCCGATGGTGGCAAGCCTGCTCTCCGACGACAACCGCTGGGTCACCGGCCAGCGGATCGAGGTTTCGGGCGGCCAGGCGATCTGACCGCGTAAAGCTCAGCGCATCGGGGTCAGCGCACCGGGGTCAGCGCGTCGGGGCGCTGGCCTCCCTCCCCCGGCGGCGCAGATGCAGGATCTGCGCCGTCAGCCCGAGGATCAGCATCACGACCAGCGCAACCAGAGCGCCCAGCAGGACCGGCGAATCCGATCCCTTTGCAATCGGATTGCCGTCGGGCACCCGGGTCAGAATCTCGTTGACGGTGGGCACCATCAGCAGGAACACCGTCAGGCTGAGGAGGATGGTCTCCAGATAGGGGCCAGCGCGGCCCAGGCCAGGGATACGCCCGACCGAGTAGCCCGCCAGCAGGAGCGTCAGTGTCACCACTGCGACCACATTGCTGACCGGCAGTTTCGCAATGGGAAATACCGTCAGCCCGCCGATCAGCATGAAGATGAACCAGGCGAGCCCGGCGCCGGAGCGTGGCACGATCCGACCGTGGCGGGCCAGCATCCAGAGCGCAAGGGGAATGGCGGGCAGACTGCCAAGCGTATGCAGCCAGCCGGGAGGCGAGATCCCGAACATGGTGGTTTCCTGTGATGATGTGGGTGATCGGCGCCATTGCTGGCGCGCAGATCCGGAGGGCTGAAGGCCGCCCCGGTTCTGGCAGCCGATTTTGGGAGGTCAGACGAGGCTCAGACCGACATCGACATTGTTGCGGGTGGCGTTGGAATAGGGGCAGGTCTGATGCGCGGCCTCGATCAGGCGCTGCGCGTCCTCACGGGGGATGCCGGGCAGGCTGATCTCAAGATCCGCCGTAATGCCAAAACCGCCCTCGCTGCGCGGCCCGATGCCCACGCTCGCGGTGATCGCGGCCCCGGCCGGGAGCTTCACCTTCTGCTGCCCGGCCACCAGTTTCAGCGCGCCGAGGAAACAGGCGGCATAGCCGGCAGCGAAAAGCTGCTCGGGATTGGTGCCAGGCCCTCCGGCACCCCCAAGTTCTTTCGGCGTCGAAAGCGCGGCTGTAAGGTGGCCGTCTTCGCTGCGGGCTTCGCCCTCACGGCCGCCGGTTGCGGTGGCCCTTGTACGGTAGAGAACCTGGACTGACATAGGGCGATTCCTTTATTTTTCCGATAATAATTATTGCGATAATTTTCTTTACGCCGCCCGACGAACCCTGTCCAGCTTTTTATTGGCGCGATAACTAATTTCGTGATAAGCGGCATTATGGCCTATGACCTCACCCTCGAAGATCAGCTGTGCTTCTCGCTTTATGCGACCTCCATGGCGATCAACCGCCTCTATAAACCGCTGCTGGATCAGCTGGGGATCACCTATCCGCAATACCTGGTGCTGAGCGCTTTATGGGAGGAAGACGGTCGCGGCATCGGCGCCATCGCCGCCCGGCTGGACCTGGAGCCAAGCACGATCACCCCGCTCGTCAAGCGGCTGGAGGCCGCCGGGCTGGTCACCCGCACCCGCCGCCCCGAGGATGAGCGCGGCGTGGCGGTCGCGCTGACCCCGCGCGGGGTGGCGCTGAAATCGGAAAGCCGCTGCCTTGGTGAGGCGCTTTTCACCAAAGCGGGGATGGAACCGGCGGAGATGATCGCCCTGAACCGCAAGATCCGGGAGCTGCACGACGCTCTGACCCGCCCGGGTGAGGCACCCTGAAACGGTGGGGCAATCTGGCCAACGCCCGCCCCGGGCGCGGGCGGCCACAATGCGGCGCCGGCATAGCGTCAACACAGTGAAACCACTCTGATCCTTGGCCCAGACCGCCCGCGCCGTTGCCGCCGGGGCACTGCACAGCGACCAGCGCTCAGCGATGCGGGCTCAGCGATGCGGGCCGGCTGAAGATCAGCGCCGCATTCACCCCGCCAAAGCCGAAAGCATTCGACAGGACATGGTTCACCTCTGCCGCGCGCGCCTGGCCGCGCACGAGGTCGAACCCCGCCGCCGCCTCCATCGGTGTGTCGATATTCAGCCCCGCCGGCAGCCGCTGATCGCGCAAGGCCAGCACCGAGAACACCGCCTCGATGGCGCCCGCCGCCCCCAGCATATGGCCGGTGGCCGATTTCGTGGAACTGACCGGAACCCCGCCACCATCCGCCCCGAACACCCTGGTCAGCGCCTGAAGCTCGGCCGCATCCCCCACCGGGGTGGAGGTGGCATGAGCATTGACATAGCCGATCTCGCCCGGCGCCAGCCCCGCCATGGCCAGTGCCATTTCCATCGCGCGCGCGGCCTCGCGGCCATCCTCCCAGCCGGCAGTGACATGATGCGCGTCGGTGGTGGTGCCATAGCCCGAGACCACGGCCAGCGGCGTCGCGCCACGCACCTGGGCATGGCTGAGCCGCTCGATCACCAGCATCGCCGCCCCTTCGGACAAAACGAACCCGTCATGCGCGGCATCAAACGGGCGCGAGGCGCCGGCCGGATCCTCATTGAACCCGAAAGACAGCGCCCGCGCCGCCGTGAAGCCGCCAATCGCGACCGGATCGACACAGGCCTCCGCCCCGCCGCACAGCGCGATATCGGCCTCGCCGCTGCGGATCAGCCGCATCGCATCGCCGATCGCCTGGGCCGAAGCCGCGCAGGCCGTCACCGGCGCGCCCGAGGGTCCGTGAAAACCGTAACGGATCGAGACCTGACCGGCCGCGAGATTGGGCAGGAAAGACGGCACCACAAAGGGCGACAGCCGGCGCACGCCTGCGGTGCGGATCGTCTCGGTCGCGCCGGTGATGGCGGGCACACCGCCGACCCCGGTGCCGATCAGCGTCGCGGTGCGGGATCTGCCCCCCGGATCCTGCGGCTGCCACCCCGCCTGGCGCAGCGCCTCATCTGCGGCGGCCATGGCGTAATGGATGAAGAGATCGGTCTTGCGCAGCTCCTGCGGCGACATGGCCGTCTCGGGGTCGAAACCATCCGCAGTCTCGCCCGCCGGCGGAACCAGCCCTGCGATGCGGCATTTCCAGCCCAGGGTGTCAAAGCGGTCATTCCGCCTGATCCCGCTTTCGCCGGCCATAAGGCGGCGCCAGTTGGCCTGAACGCCGGAAGCAAGCGGCGTGACAGCCCCAAGGCCGGTGACGACAATCGGATCCTGCATGGCGGGCGCCCTTTTATGTGTATTTGCACTGTGCATATACACATTGGCAATCAAACTCAACCCTCCTGTTCCGACGTCTGTTCCGGTGTCACTCCTCCGAAAGCGCCCGGGCAACCTTGAGATAGGTATCCGCCTCGGCCGCAGTCACCCGCGAGATCAGCTCGTTCTGCGCCGCCAGCCATTCGCCATGCAGCCTGTCCAGCAACTGGTCTCCGGCCTCGGTCAGGGCGCAAAGCCGGGCATTGCCGCTGCCCGCCACGCGGCGCACGAGGCCCTTTTTCTCAAGCAGATCAAGGCTGCGCGTCAGGCTTGTGCGGTCCAGCGCAACCTTTTGCGCAAACGCCGCCACCGGCTCTGAGGGGTGAAAGCGGATCGCCGAGAGCAGGGCGAATTGCTGCACCGTCACCCCATGCGCCTTCAGCCGCTGATCATAGCGCCGCAAAAGGATGCGGGCGGCCGAAACCGTGTTCAGCACAAGGCATTGCGAAAGCTGTTCGGCACTGTTCATAGCGCCGGACCATGGGGATCAGCGGCTTTCCCGTCAAGGACGGAGCGGGCAGCGCCATAAAACCCCTGCTCTGCCCCCCGGGCACCCCGGAACGGATGCCGGCCTGCCCGGGCGGGGTCAGCGGCGCGACGACCGCCGGCCCCGCCAGGACAGATCACTTCACCCGCGTCCAGGTCCCGCCATCGCGGCAGATCCCCAGCACGCAGCCCTTGACCGCCAGGCTGTTACCGCTCAGCTGCATTTCTGAATTATAGGTCTTGTTCCGATCCGGCGACCAGACCTTGCCGTCATCGTAAAAGCCATCGCCATAGGGCTGCATATCCCAGATGATGCGCTTTCCGACATTGTCCGAGTCGATTTCCTTCCCCGCCCCGTCGAACGCCTTGACCAGCGTGCCGCAGATCAGCGCAGCGCAGGTCTCTACCCTGACATGGCCGAAATTGCCGTTATCATCCGGCTTCGTCTTCCAGACCCCCAAAACCGGATCCGCCGCCATCGCGGCACCGGCGCACATGGACAGCACCATGGCCAAAGCTACAGTTCTCATTGCGGGTCTCATTGCGGGCTCCTCCTTCCCTGAAAACCCCCTCAGCCTCTGGCGCGGCACCATACCGATCAAGCGTGACGTGGGGTCCGGCTGCCGATGACGTCGGGTCGCGGCCCCGGGCCTTCCCTTCCGGCCCCACCCATGCGAAAGGTCCGCAGCAGACAGAAGTGACGGAGCCCGGGCCCATGATCCTCTACCCCGCCATCGACCTCAAGGACGGCCAATGCGTGCGGCTCCTGCGTGGTGAGATGTCCGCAGCCACCGTCTTCGGCGATGACCCCGCCGCCCAGGCTGCCAAATTCGAGGCCGCAGGCTGCGAATGGCTGCATCTCGTCGATCTGAACGGCGCTTTCGCCGGCCAGCCGGTGAATGCTGCGGCGGTTGAGGCGATCCTCGCGCGGATCAAAGTGCCTGCCCAGCTTGGCGGCGGTATCCGCGATATGGCGACCATCGCGCTCTGGCTGGAAAAGGGGCTTGCCCGGGTGATCCTCGGTACTGTCGCGGTGGAAAACCCCGATCTCGTGCGCGAGGCCGCCCGCAGCTTCCCGGGCCGGGTCGCCGTCGGGATCGACGCCCGCAAGGGTTTCGTCGCCACCAAAGGCTGGGCCGAGGAAACCACCATCCGGGTCACCGACCTCGCGAAAAGCTTCGAGGATGCCGGCGTTGCCGCCATCATCTATACCGATATCGACCGCGACGGCGCCATGCAGGGCCCGAATATCGAAGCGACCGAGGCCCTCGCCCGCGCCGTCTCGATCCCGGTGATCGCCTCGGGTGGAGTCTCCCGCATGGAAGACCTGATCCAGCTGCGAGATACCGGCGTGATCGCCGGCGCCATTTCCGGCCGCGCCCTCTATGATGGCGCCATCGACCTCGCCGAGGCTCTGAAAACACTGAAAGCCTGACCCTTTCATCTGTCCATAAATATCCCGGGGGAGTCCCCGACAGGGGACGGGGGCAGCGCCCCCTCCGCCCTCAGCCAAAGGAAGCCCGCCCCGATGCTGAAGACCCGTCTGATCCCCTGCCTCGACGTCGCCGATGGCCGCGTGGTCAAGGGCGTGAACTTCGTCAATCTGGTCGATGCCGGCGATCCGGTCGCCGTGGCTGCCGCCTATGACCGCGCCGGCGCCGATGAGATCACCTTCCTCGACATCCATGCAACGCATGAAAACCGCGGCACGATGTTCGACCTCGTCACCCGTACCGCTGAGCAGATCTATGTCCCCCTCACCGTGGGCGGCGGGGTCCGCAGCCAAGAAGACGTCCGCGCGCTGCTGCTCGCCGGCGCCGACAAGGTCAGCTTCAATTCCGCTGCCGTCGCAAACCCGGATGTGGTGGCCGAGGCCGCCGACCGTTTCGGCAGCCAGTGCATCGTCGTCGCCATCGACGCCAAAACCGTCAGCCCCGGCAAATGGGAAATCTTCACCCATGGCGGCCGCAAACCGACCGGCATCGACGCCGTCGACTTCGCCCGCCTCGTCGAGGCGAAGGGCGCGGGCGAGATCCTGCTGACCTCGATGGATCGTGACGGCACCAAAGACGGCTATAACCTGCCGCTGACCCGCGCGATTTCCGACGCGGTGAAGATCCCGGTCATCGCTTCGGGCGGCGCGGGCACGCTTGACCATCTCGTCGCCGGCATCCGCGAAGGCGGCGCCTCGGCGGTGCTGGCCGCGTCGATCTTCCATTTCGGCACCTGGACAATCGGCGAGGCCAAGGCCTATATGGCGGCAGCCGGCATCCCGATGCGGCTGGAATGACGCCAGAGCCTGCGAAAGGAACCCTCATGGCCGATCCGGATCAGGATATCCTCGCCCGTCTCGCGGAGACCATCGCCGGTCGTAAAGCCGCCGATCCCGAGACCTCCTGGACCGCGAAACTGCTGTCAAAGGGTCCGGAGAAATGCGCCGCAAAATTCGGCGAGGAAGCGGTCGAGGCGATCATCGAGGCCGCAAAGGGCGACCGCGACCGGCTGATCTCCGAAGGCGCGGATGTGCTTTACCATTTCCTCGTGATGCTCACCGCCCGTGATGTGGAACTGGCCGAAGTGCTTGCAGAACTCGCCCGCCGCGAAGGCCTTTCCGGCATCGCCGAAAAAAACGCCCGCCGCTGAGGCACCGCGCCCTGCGGCGAAGGGCAGTCCGCCCTGCCCTCGCGATCCTCCCGCCCCAAAGCCGCCATAATGCACCGGATCTTGACAGGCCTCGCGCCAGGGTCCAGAACCCGGACAGCCGTGGGGCAGTAGCTCAGTTGGGAGAGCGCGTCGTTCGCAATGACGAGGTCAGGGGTTCGATCCCCCTCTGCTCCACCAGACACTTCCTGTGACCGAAAATATCTACTAAGCCCATGAACGGAAACGAAATTTCCTGGGCAGACAGCCTTTTCGGAGCTGCAGGCCAGAGGCGCCGGAAACTCGAAGGCACCGGAAACACTGGCTTCAACACCGCACGCTTAAGGCGGAGCTCCTTTTTCACAGGCTTTCCAGGGCTCTTCCATGACCGTCATGGCATGTTCGTTAAACGCCCCATCCCGCCTTGCACCGGCACCACTTTCCTGGCCTGGCCGATCAGCACGCAGCTCTGACGCCCCAGAGCTTCGCGCCGTGCTTCACAGGCCGAGATAACGGACGGCCTTATGGCGCTGATGATTTTATCCGGCCAGGCATGGATCTGGCTGCCCATGTCATTCACCGGTGCCGCGATCATGGCCCTGGCATCATGCCCCTGGTTCTGCCGCATGTTCCAGAGATCGACAAACATCCTCCTGGCAACAGCTATCAACGGCTGCGTTGGTCTGGTTGCGCGCAGGATTTCTTCTGCCCCGCCTTCAGTCTTTGCACATGCTCAAAGCTGCGTCTGGACCGACAGGCAGGCTATTCGCACAGATCATAAGGCAACCTGCCTGCAGCGCTGCCGCGTATCGAAGAGGTCATCAAACCCTCCAGCCTGATCTGCCCCTGCAGCTGCGGCATCCTGCACAAGACCGCCCGGAGCGGCGGGACACCGTGCCGGCGCCGGCGCGTATCATCGTCGCCCAGCACAGGAATGGAGCGCATGACGCCCATTGCTCCGAAGGAATGCCCGAACGGCCTGCCGCACCTCCGGCGATGGGGGAACGCAGGCCCGGCACAATCGCATCTGATCACAGGCGGCCTGCCGACCCGGGGCCATACTCGCCCATGTTCTGGCGAGCCAGATATGCGGATCATCTGCCCTGATACCGTCAAATCCAGATCCTCGCGCGGGCGGGCCTCGATCTGCACCGCGCCCTGCCGACCGACTGGTCAGGCAAACCTGCCGTATCCTCGAAGAAGAAAAGGCAAGACATCGAGATGTTCTGAAACCCCAGGCCAAACATGCGAGGAACGGGATGCTGTCGCCCATCGGGTACGAACGGCAGCAGAGGATGCGACGCGAAGTGTCCGAGAAACGCGGCGCTGTTCAAGGGATATTACCTCCGCCAAAGCTGAGGGAGCACATGGAAGGCCATGAACCCTTACCTGACCCGGCCAGGTTGCCACTCGCCGTGCTTTGCGGGGACTCCATGAGGCTTACAGGGCGTATAAACCTGCCAGCATATCCTCTCAGCCGGGGCACCCGTCTCAGTCCCCCCCTTAGCCAGGTCTTCAACTCTCTCGCGAAAGCGCTTGCCAGACAGGTTGACAGAGCGGAACGCCCGGTCGTTCAGCCCATCGCCGGGCAGTTGCCGGGCGGTGGCCCCTGACACTCCCAACACCTTCGCGGTATACGGCAGACCCCAGATCGGGCAGCCATGGCCGGGGCGATGCGAGGGCGGCTTTTTCAACATCACTGCGGCAACTCCCCTAAGGATGAGTTGATCTTCGCGGATCGTGAAATTGCATCGCCTTGCCTGTCTTACAAATAAATATCATTATAAATCAATAATATAACACCACATCAAATATTTCTGGCCTGCCCCATGTTTTAGCCCAGGTTTCGCAGTCATCAAAGGGCATTCCGCCAGGGGATTTCCGGCCTGCCGACTGTCCGGAACAACGAAAATGCTCCCAACGCGGTCCGATCCTGACGTCCGGACTGGCATTACAGTCGGGGCGAGCACGACCGATCTTTTGCCCAAGCTGCGCGGATCACTCTGAACATGCCAGTGCCGCACAGCGAAACGGTCTTACCCCCCGCAGATCCGATATTTCGGTTCTCTTCTGACGACGGGAAGCATCGGTTCCAATTATCTGGCCAGGGCTGCGCTCCGCAACGTCGGCGCCAGCCATTGCATAATCTGCGGTCCGGTTTTCCCGCGTCGAACGAAAGCCCTACGGTTCCACCGGGGCGTCATCCTGCTTTGGATCAACCAGACCCATGCACCGGGCTTCGACATCGCGGACCAGCATATCCCAGCTGATCGAACCATGAGAGAGGTCGGAACGCGACCCCGCAGGACCTTTTTCCCGGTGGGTGTACCGCATTATCACCGGGCAGATCCTGTGGCCAGCTCTGCATGCGGCAGCTTTGGGAAAAGTGACGCAGCCTCCTCAGCGCCTGGGGAGACGCCTGCCCGCCGCCCGGTTCAGGGTAAGCGGCAAGCGCCGGGAAGCGGTGGCAGCGACCGGGTGACTACGGCATTGACCTGCCAAACGCCATATCGACAGATAGCTGCTCTCGCTCTGCGCCGCAGCGCAATGCCGGAACCTTTCCGCTGTCTGCGACCTTTCCGCTGTCTGCCCAAAACTCTTACCGGGGCCCTGCGGGCATCGGTCCCTGGGAAAGGCGGAAAGCCGGCGGGCCGGAGCTTTTGCAGGAAGAAGGCTTGCTGATCGGCCTCACGATGCGGCGCGCTTCCACCGCATCAGGCCTGTCTCCGTCCCCCGGCGATTGCGCCAGTTTTCAGCCGCCCCCGAGCCGTTTCACGGTTGCCCGCACCACTGCGAGGCGTTCGGCATTGGCGGGATGCGAGCCCATGACGCGGTTTCCCGGATCCGGCAGGCGGGTGAAGAAATTGGCGCCCCGGATCGGATCATAGCCCGCCGCCAGCGCGATCTCGGCACCAAACGCATCGGCCTCCAGCTCGAATTCCTTGGAATAATGCTGGGCGGCGAGGCCCGCGCCGATCTCCTGCGCGCGTTTCAGCTCCTCGCCGGTCAGCCCGGCGGACTGGCCCAGGATCCCCACCAGAATTGCCCCGGTCATCGCCTGATCCTGGCGGCGCGGAATATGGCCGGCGATGTGATGCGCCGCCTCATGGCCAAGCACGAAGGCCAGCTCATCCGGGTTTTTCGCCATATTCAGCAGGCTGCGGGTGAAAACGATCACCGGGCGACCGCGATCATCGACGGTCTGGAAGGCATTGGCGGGCTGCGACCGGTCCTCATCCACCGCGACCAGGAAATTGCAATTCCCCTTGCGCAGCCGTTCACGACAGAAGCGGCTGACAACCGGAGTCATCCGGGCCGCGGCGCCGAGGATCGGGTCATTCGGCGCGAGGGGCTTCCCGTTCGAGGTCAGCACCTCCTGGCGCATCGCTCCGCTGGCACCGGTATCGGTCGGATAGGCCGCCGGAACCACACAGCCCGAGAGGGCAAGGGCAGCCGACAGCACCGCCGCCCGCCCCGCCAACCGAACAGCGGCAAGCAGCGGCAAGGCAGGCCGGGCTGCCCCGCGCGCGAGGAGATCGGAAGAGCAAAGCAGGGAATCGGAAACCATGGCGCCGGACAATCAGAAAGGATTTCCACAGCATTAGCAGCTTAGGATGACCGGCGGAAAGGGCGCAATGCCGTGGATCCGGGCCGCGGCGGCCCGAAGGTCCCCGGCACACCATGATTTTACCGCTGGGCCGCCGTCCCGGGCAATCGCCGCCCGCGCCCGGCGCCCATTGCACATGGGCTGCAACCAGGCCATGCTGACCCCATGTTCACCATCGAGCACGATTATGATGCCACCGTTGTCACCCTGATCGACGAGGGCGGCGATGGTATGCCGCTGACCGGCGATGTCATCATCACCGCTTTTGATGAATGTGTGACGGTAGAACAGACCGATCCCGAGACGGATGAGACCTTCCGCATCACCCTCTCGATGGCGCAGATCGCCGATCTGGCCGCCGCGCTGGATCTGCCCGAGGGCAGTTACCGGATCGAACGCCGCAAGGGCTGACCCCCGAATACCGTGAGCTGGCGTATAATCCGCATGGTTCCGTGCCCGGACTGACTGCAGATGCCTCCGGCGGGAGTATTTCTGTCAGGGGAAATGCCTTTCCTCTTGACTTAAATACTCCCCGCGGAGCGTCCATCATCGGCCAGAGGCGACGGGGCGAGAGTCGGTCGCATCCGCTGCAAAGACCGGCTCTCAGGCCCGGGCGCCGGGATCAGTCCAGCCGGAACAGCTTGTCGCGCGATTTGGCGCCGCGCACCAGGGTCAGCCGCGATTTGGCTATGCCCATCGCCTTTGCCAGCAGATCGCGCGCGGCGAGGGTCGCCTTGCCGTCCTCCGGCACAACGGTCACGCTGATCCTGACCGGGCTGCCTGTCTCCGCCTCCAGCGCCTCGCGCCTTGCATTGGGGGTGACCCGCACGGGGATCTCCGCCCCCGGCACCGCCCATGCGCTCAGATCCGGCAAGGCCATCTTTCCTCCCTTTCCCCTTGCGGTCAGCTTCCCGCGAAGCAATCCTGGCCACAAGACAGGGAGACCCGCATGACCACCGGTTTTTTCACGGATGAGCGCTGTTTCTGGCATGGCGGCGGCAATTATGCCCTGACTTTGCCGGTCGGCGGGCTGGTACAGCCGACCATGGGCGGCCTGCCCGAGAATCCGGAAACCAAGCGACGGCTGAAGAACCTGATGGAGGTGACCGGGCTGATCCGCGATCTCGACCACCGTTCTGCGGCGCCGGCGACGGATGCGGACCTGGCGCGCATCCATCCGCAAAGCTATCTGGATGCCTTTCGCGCGGCCTCGGATGCGGGCGGCGGCGAGCTGGGTTTGCGCACCCCTTTCGGGCCCGGGGGCTATGAGATTGCAGCGCTTTCCGCCGGTCTGACCACCGAAGCGCTCCGCACTGTTCTGAAAGGTGAGATGCAGAATGCCTATGCGCTCTCGCGCCCGCCGGGGCACCATGCTTTGCCCGACTGGCCGAACGGCTTTTGCCTGATCAACAATATCGCGGTGGCGATCGCGGCCGCCCGCGCCGAGGGTCGTGCCACGCGCTTCGCGGTGGTGGACTGGGATGTCCATCACGGCAATGGCACCGAGGCGATTTTCTATAACGACCCCGATGTGCTGACGATTTCCCTGCATCAGGAGCGGAATTACCCGCTGAATACCGGCGATGCCGAAGACCGGGGCGAAGGTGCGGGGTTTGGCGCCAATATCAACCTGCCGCTGCCTCCCGGCGCCGGGCATCTTGCCTATCTGACACTGTTCGAAACGGTGGTGATCCCGGCGCTGACCCGTTTTCGCCCCGATGTGATCCTTGTGGCCTGCGGCTTCGATGCCTCGGGCGTCGATCCGCTGGGGCGGATGCTGGCCACGGCCGAGACCTTCCGCCTGATGACGCGCCGCGTGATGAAGGCCGCGCGCGATCTGTGCAGCGGGCGGCTCGTCCTCAGCCATGAGGGCGGCTATTCCGAGGTCCATGTGCCGTTTTGCGGCCATGCGGTGATCGAAGAGCTGTCAGGCAGCCGGATCCATGCGCCCGACCCGCTGGCCAGAACCCTGTCAGAACGTCAGCCGACCGCGCGGGCGGATGAGTTCCACGCGGCCTGGATCAGCCGCCTTGCGGATCTGCATGCGGTCTGAGCGATCCATTTCCACCTTTTTCACCTGCGGCGCCGCCCGGGTCATCTCGTCCAGCAGCCCCTGGCGCAGCGCCGCCAGCGGCTCATTCGGGCAGGAGGCGGACCAGGAGATCGGCTTTCCGGCCGAGGCCGGCCCGCTCCGGCTGACCCGGTCCGTCCCGTAGTAAGGACAGGGCAGCGCTTTCGGAATGGCGCCGCGCGGCAGCGGATTGGCGCGCAGCCAGGCCAGCGCCCGGTGATCGCTGCCGGGCGTCAGCTGGCGGCGCTTTTCCGAGAATTCGCCGAAGGGCGGGTGATGGTGATATAGCAGTCATCGGCATAGAGCCGGCCGCCCCGGCTGCCGCTGAACGTGCCGTCGCTGTTCCATGCGATCACATCGGGCGCGGGATCTGGCGGCGGCCCGCCTGCCCCGCGACACATCTTCCAGGCAGGCTGACCGCAAGCAGTCTGTCTGCAAGGCATCCGGCCACCAGCGGCGAAAACATCCCGCCCTCGCCGGTCATTCTGGTTTCCATTTCTGGCACCCGGCTCCGCCCTCTCCGCCAGACTGCCGCAGGCGCTACAGCAAAGCAACGCGCCGGTTCCCGGGCTGGCCCCCGCACGGGCGGGAGGCTATAGAAAAAGCAACCCCGCACAGCCCCAAAGGCCGGAGCCGCAAATGTCAGACCCGATCCCCCTTGATACCGCGCTGGCACAGCTGAGGGCCGAGGCCGATCCCGCCCGCGCAACCGAGGCTGCTGCCTGTCACAAGACCGCGCGGGATTCCCTTGGCATTCCGGTGCCGCGCCTGACCGATCTGGCAAAGACCTGGCGCGAGGAGATCACCATCGACCAGCGGATCGCGCTGGCTTCGGGCCTTTGGGACAGCAATATCCACGAGGCGCGGGTGGCGGCGGCAAAGCTGCTGGTCCAGGCCCGTATCCGCCCCGATGACGGGGTCTGGGCGCTGATCGCAGCCTGGGTGCCGCAGTTCGACGGCTGGGCGATTGCCGATCAGGTCGCAGATGCCGGCGGGCGCCGCCTGATCGCCGATCCCTCAAGGCTGGACGAGGTAGAGACCTGGACGAAATCGCCCCATATGTGGGCGCGACGTGCGGCGCTGACCTTCACGCTCCCCTGGACGCGGATGAACAATCCGAAACCCGAAGACCTTGAGATCCGCGAGCGGGTGCTCGGCTGGGCGACGGGCTACGTCACCGAAAGCGACTGGTTCATGCAAAAGGCGGTGGGCTGGTGGGTGCGGGATCTGTCGAAACATGACGCGGCGCGGGCAGAGGCCTTTCTGGAAGGCCCGGGCCAGGGGCTGAAGAGTTTCGCGAAGAAGGTCGCCCGCACCTGGCTGCCCCCCACCTCGCCGCCCCGGAGCTGACGCGCAGGCTTTCGCCGTTCGCCAATCGAGAACGCAGCATTCCGGCTGCGGGGGCTGCCCCTCGCCCGGCAAATTGCCATATGGTCGGGCAGGATGATCCGACAGGAGGCAAGGATGACCACACTCTTTTACAAACAGGGCGCCTGTTCGCTGGCGCCGCATATCGTGCTGGAATGGATCGGCGCGCCTTACAAGGCGGTGCCGGTGTCCGCAGGCTCGCCCGAAATCCTGGCGGTGAACCCCACGGGCGCGGTGCCGGTTTTGCGCGAAGACGATGGCTGGCTGCTGACACAGGCGGGCGCGATCCTCGACTATCTGGCGCAAAAGCATCCCGAAGCCGGGCTTTCCGGCGGCGACAGCCTGCGCGCGAAGGCCGAGGCGCATAAATGGTCCGCCTTCCTGACCTCGGATGTGCATGCCGCCTTCTGGCCGGTCTTCATGCCCGACCGCTATACGACCGACCCGTCGGACGAGGCGAAGGCAAAGGTGCAGGCCGCCGGAATTGAGATGGTGAAGAAGAAATTCGCCCTCCTGAATGACCATCTGGCCGGGCGCGACTGGTTCCTCGATGGCGGGCGCTCGGTGATCGACGCCTATGCCTTCCCGATGATCCGCTGGGGTCGGGCGAAAATTCCGGGCGGGCTGAAGGATTATCCGAATATCCAGGCGCTGCATGACCGGCTGGCGGCTGACGAACAGGTGCAGAAGATCCTCGCGCGAGAAGCGGGGAAATAACCCCGCGAAAGGAGCTACGAAATGACAACCGGCATCCATCATATCACTGGAATCACGGCCAATGTTCAGGCCAATGTCGATTTCTACATGGGCTTTCTGGGCCTGAATCTGGTCAAACAGACCGGCGGATTTGAGGATGCCGAGCAGCTCCACCTGATCTATGGCGATCAGACCGGCAGCCCCGGCTCGCTTTTGACCTTCCTGGTCTGGGAGGCTGCGGGAAGGGGGCGCACCGGGCTTGGCCAGGTGTCGGAACTCGCGCTGGCCGTGGCCCCCGAGACGATCGGCGACTGGCTGACAAAGGCGCTCTCGGCCCGGATCCCGGTCGAAGGCCCTAGCCGCGAATTCGGCGAGCCGGTCCTGCGGCTGAAAGACCCGGACGGGATGGTGGTCAAGCTGACCGGCACCGGAGCCATGGCTGCGATGCGGGTGCGCGGTGTTACGCTCCTGACCGACAAAGGCAATGAGACAGCAGAGTTCATCACCCGCTTCGGCTATCGGGAAACCGCCCGCGACGGTGCGAACCGCCGCCTTAACTCCGACACGGATGTGGTTGATATCCGAGAGGTTTCCGGTTTCGTCCCTTCGATCCAGGGCGCAGGTGTGGCCGATCATGTGGCGTTCCGTGCGGCAGATGTGGCAGCGGTTCAGGCCATGCGGATCTCGCTGAAAGACCATGGCCCCACCCATGTCCATGACCGCAAATATTTCCTGTCGCTCTATGTCCGCGAACCGGCTGGCGCCCTGATCGAATATGCCACCGACGGTCCGGGGATGAGCGTTGACGAGGCACCCGATCAACTGGGCCGCACCCTGATGGTGCCGCCTTCTGACACGGCCCGCGCCGATGACCTTCGGGTCATGCTGCCGCAATTCGCCCGCCCGGGCGAGGAAAGGTTTCCGATGCGTGATCTCCCCTTCATCCACCGCTTTCACCGGCCCGAAGACCCCGATGGCTCGACCATCATGCTGCTGCATGGCACCGGCGGCAATGAGACCGACCTGATGCCACTGGCACATAAGATCAATCCGCGCGCGACACTTCTGGGCGTGCGGGGACGCTCGACCGAGGAAGGCATCAACCGCTGGTTCCGCCGGTTTGATGCCGTGACCTATGATCAGGCCGATATCCGGGCCGAGGCCGAGGCTTTCGCCGGCTTCACCGAAGGCGCGATCCGCGGCTATGGGATCGACGAGGGGACGCTGTCCTTCCTTGGCTATTCCAATGGTGCGAACCTGCTCGGCGCGATCCTGCAGCTGCATCCGGGCGTGGTGAAACGCGCGATGCTGCTCCGGGCCGTGCAGGCGCTGGAGACCCCATCCGAAGCCGCGATGGCCGGATCGGAGGTTCTGATGCTGAACGGCGCCCGCGATCCTTTCGCCCGCATGGCCCCGGCGCTGGAAAGCGCGCTGCGCCAGGGCGGCGCCGATCTGACCGCCGGGACGCTTTCTGCCGGGCATGAGCTGGCCAATGAAGACCTGATCCGCGCAAGCGCCTGGCTCAAAGCGCGCGCCTGACCCCTGCTGCCTCCCCCCCGCGCGAGAATCCCGCGCCAGACCCTATAAGGCCCCCTGGATCACCCTGAGCCAGGGGGCCTCGCCGTTGAAATGCCCCAGCAGATGGTCGATGAACCGCCTGAGTTTCAACGGCATCGGCTGAACCGGCGGCCAGAGCGCCGTTACCGGCAGCGAGCGCGTGCCGCATTGCCCGAGTACCGTCACCAGCGCCCCCGTTTGCAGTGCCGGCGCCGCGATGAAGCCCGGCAGCATCGCCAGCCCCAGCCCTGCCACCGCCAGATCGCGCATCGCCTCGCCATTATTGACGCTGATCCGCTCGGTCACAGCGGGCGAGACCATGCGGCCCCCCTCGCTCAGCTGCCACAGATCGGCGTTGGAGATATGGCTGTAGCCGATCACCGGCTGGCCCGTCAGATCCTGCAGGGTGCGGGGATGGCCATGGCGGGCCAGGAAATCGGGGCTGGCACAGACCAGCGAGCGATCCTCGCAGAGTTTCCGCGACATCAGCGCGCCGCCCGGCGACTGGCCGACCCGGATCGCAAGGTCAAAGCCTTCGCGCGCCAGATCACGGGCGCGGTCGTCATAATCGACCCGGATCTCCAGCCCCGGATGCGCCCTGGCGAAATCCGCGATGATCCCGGTCAGATGCAGGGTGCCAAAGGTCATCGGCGCGGCCAGCGAGAGGCTGCCGCGCAGCCCTTCCCCGTCGCCCGCGCCGCCCCAGGCCGCCGATTCCGCCGCCGCGCGCAGATCGGTCAGCGCCGGGCGAAAGCGGGCGGCCAGGCGATGCGCGGCCTCGGTTGCGGTGATGCGGCCGGCATTCCTGCGAAAAAGCGCCGCGCCAAGCCCGGTTTCCAGGTCATTCAGCCGCTTCGAGATCACCGATTTCGACAGGTTCAGCCGCGCGGCGGCGGCGGTGACGGTGCCCAGCTCCATCACGGTCAGAAACGTGTCGATCTCATCAAGCGTATAGCGCATGCGGTGAGTGTGGCTCCTGCTGCGGCGTTCGTAAAGAGCGAACGCAGGTTCCGGCAATGCCACGCTGGAAGGAAACAGGGGGGCGGCGCATATTCAGCGAGAGCGAAAGGAGGCCGATCATGGCAAACTCTTCTGATCTTACCCTGGGTGGCATCCACCACCTGACCGCAATCACCGCCAATGCCCCTGAAAACAAACGGTTCTATACCGAGACCCTGGGGCTGAGGCTGGTCAAGAAAACCGTGAACCAGGATGATACATCGGCTTATCACCTGTTCTATGCTGACGGTCTGGCCAGCCCCGGCACCGACCTGACCTTTTTCGACTGGCCCGTGGGGCGCGAGCGCCGGGGCACCCATTCGATCAGCCGTACCGGGCTCAGGATCGCGGCTGACAGTTTCGATTTCTGGGCCGGGCGGCTGCGCGATGCCGGGCTTGCCTCCGGCGGGATCGCCGCGACGGATGGGCGGGTGAGCCTCGATTTCGAGGATCCGGAGGGTCAGAGGTTCCGGCTGACGGCTGACCAGCCCGGCCCGGCCAACCCCTGGGAGCGCAGCCCCGTCGGGACGGCGCATCAGATCCGGGGTCTTGGGCCGATCACCATCTCGGTCGCCGATCTTGCGCCCACCAAAGCGGTGTTGGAGCGGGTGATGAATATGCGCGAGACCGGCGACTATGCCAGTCCGGATGGCGAGGGGTCGGTTCATGTGTTCTCGATGGGCGCGGGTGGCCCGGCGGCAGAACTGCATGTCGCAGTGCAGCCCGGGCTGCCGGTGGCACGCCAGGGCGCGGGTGCAGTGCATCACGTCGCCTTCCGCACCCCGGATGCCCAGGGCATAGAGGACTGGGCGGCGCGGCTGAGGGAGTTCCGCATTCCCTCTTCGGGCGAGGTGGAGCGCTATTATTTCCGCAGCCTCTATTTCCGCGAACCCGGCGGGAACCTGTTCGAGATCGCCTCGGACACCCCCGGTTTCACTGTCGATGAGCCGCTTGAGACCCTCGGAGAACGCCTGTCCCTGCCGCCCTTCCTGGAGGCAAAACGCGCGCGGATCGAGGCGGGGCTGAAACCGCTCTGATCCTGGTGCTCCACCAGACAAGGGCGCTGGCCGCCCGCCTCACGGCGGGCGGCGGGGAGGGGGCAGGGGAGGGGTTCCCCCTCC
>NZ_QNHG01000001.1:127779-241842 GCF_003290025.1 Pseudogemmobacter bohemicus | reverse complement strand
GGAGGGGTTCCCCCTCCCCTGCCCCCTCCCCGGTTGCGCCTTTGGCGTAACCGCCTCTCCTGCGGTCAACCGAAGAAGAGCAGCACGAGAATGCCGCCGGTGATCATCAGGCAGCCGGTCACCTCGCGCGGTGCGATCTTCTCGCGAAAGAAAAACACCGTCACTGCAAAGGTGAACAACAGCTCGATCTGGCCAAGCGCCTTCACCACCGCCGCATTTTGCAAGGTCATGGCCGAGAACCAGCACAGCGAGGCCCCTGCCCCGCAAACCCCCGCAAAAAGCGATACTTTCCAGGCCTTTGCGATTCGCGCGAACTCCCCCCGCTCGCGCCAGACCATCCAGGCCCCCATCACCACCACCTGTACCGACAGCGTCGCCACCAGCGTCACCGTCGCCTGGGTCACGAAATCCGGCCCGCCCAGCGAGATCGAGGCCCCCCGGTAGCACACCGCCGAGATCCCGAACATCATACCCGATCCCAGCCCGATCAGCGCGTTGCGCGAGAAAACCGAGGTCACCAGGCTCCGCCAGCCAGCCTTGAGATGCGCGACCGAGATCAGCATCACCCCCGCCACGCTGATGGCAATCGCGACCAGCGCGCCGGGCGTCACCCGTTCACCCAGAAAGATCAGCCCGAACAGCGCGGCCTGGGCGGGTTCGGTCCGCGAATAGGCGGTGCCGACCGCGAAATTCCGATAGGAAAACAGGTGGATCAGCAGGAAAGTCCCCGCGATCTGCGCCAGCGCCCCCGGCACAACCCAGGCCGCGAACTCCAGGCTCAGCGCCGGCAGCGGCCCGCGCCCCGAGGCCACCAGCCCCGCCAGCACCATCAGTGCAACCGGCAGCCCAAAGCCAAAGCGCACGAAAGTCGCGCCGGTGGTGCCCATCGCCCCCTTGAGATGCTTCTGCGCCGCCGAGCGCAGGTTCTGCAAAAAGGCACCGGCAAGCGTGATCGGGATCCAGATTTCCATAGCGCATGCGCCTATGCGAGGCGCCGGCCGCTGGCAAGCCGCCGGCGCCATCTTTCCCCCTGTGCCGGCCCTCCCGCGCATCGTCAGCCGAAGGGCGGGAAACCCGCCCTTGCGCCCCGGCACCTTTCGCGACAGCCTGCCGCAAGACCCGAATGCAGGAATACCGATGCGCCAGCTTGCTCTGCCCTCCCTCATCGCCGTCCTTCTGACCGCCGCCCCGGCCTTTGCCGCCTGCCAGGGCGAGAGCCTGTTCGAATGCCGCATTGGCAAGAAAGACCTTGAGGTCTGCCGCACCGGCAGCGCCGTGAGCTATCTGTTCGGCCCGCCCGGCAAGCCCGAAATGCAGATCGCCACCGCATTGAGCGAGCTTGACTACCAGCCCTGGCCCGGCATCGGCCGCACCATGTGGGAGGCAGTCTCCTTCACCAATGCCGGCGTGACCTATGAGGTCTGGAGCAGCTTTGACCGGCTTGACGAGAATGCCATCACCGAAGGCGGCGTGAATGTGCTGAAAGGCGGGAAAACTGTCGCAACGCTGAACTGCAATCGCGGTACGGTCGATGCCGGCCTCGACCTGCTTTACGGGGCGAAAGAGGGTGTCGGGCAATGCTGGAACTATAAAACCGGCCGCTGGGAGACCAGCCCCTGCCCGTAAACCGACAGGTGCGGCGCCGTCAGCCCGGCTGAGCATGCTGCGGCGGAGCGTGATGCGGGAGAGCCCGGCATTCATGGGCATTGCGGCCCAGCCTGTGATCAGGCTGATCCCTCGTCCCGGCTTGGAGAGGTCCAGTCTCTACCGGCGAGACCTGCACCATTGCAGGCAAACACGTCCCTGGCCGTAAGCAGCGCAGCCCGATACAGGGCCGCGCGCTCAGATGGGGCTGGGGCGCTTGCAACGCGGCACCAGACGGCTCCCATGCCTGCCACCCGACGACTTGCCCCCCTAACGCTGAATTCCGAACACTGAACTCCTGGCGCAGAACTCCTGGGGGATCCAGACGCCGAACTCCTCACGGGGCGGCTGCCGCCTCATTCAGGCCGGATCCATGCCCCCTGCCGGCGGTTCTGCACCAGGCATGGTCGCGTCCTCGCCGCCCGAAGCCAGCGGCGCGCGAGCGGTTTCCGGGGCCGCAACAGGCGCCGCGCCCTCCCATGCCTCCCCCATAGCAACGAGGCAGGAGAGGCCATCCGCATAATTCTGCAGCAAAAGCCAGTTCCCGTCGGGATCGGCCCGCACCTCCATCATCGCTTCGGCATCGCGCAGCCCCTGCCCCTGGGCGATGAAATCCCGGCCATGCTCCAGCCGTGCCAGCAGCTTTGCCCGCGGCGCGCAGATCGTCTCGTCGCCCGGCCCCTTTTGCAAAGGGTCACCGGCAAGCGCCGCGCCAGCCCCTGCGGCCAGCACAGCCAGCCCGGTCAACACAGCCAGAAAAAGGATGAGTCGGCGTTTCATGCATGGAATCGTAACATGAAAATGACGAATGACATGTAAAAACGCACCCCGCGCCGCCCGCCGCTTTGAGTCCTCGCGGCCACACCTGGGCAACACAATATCCGGTGGCCCCCTTTTTCGCTTTCTCCTCATCCGGTGGTGGTGCCTATAGTCGGGGCAATGAACCGGGGAGAACACCCGGTCTTGAGGCAGGCCAATTATAACAAGCAAGGAGGGCGCAATGCGCTGCCCGTTCTGCGGCAATATCGACACCCAGGTGAAGGACTCGCGTCCCGCCGAAGATCACGTCTCGATCCGTCGTCGCCGTTTCTGCCCCGCCTGTGGCGGGCGTTTCACCACTTATGAGCGCGTGCAGCTGCGCGATCTCGTCGTGGTGAAATCCAATGGCAAACGCGAGGATTTCGACCGCGACAAGCTGGAGCGCTCGATCCGGATCGCGATGCAGAAACGCCCGATCGACCCCGAACGCATCGACCAGATGATCTCGGGCATCGTGCGGCGGCTTGAGAGCATGGGCGAAACCGATGTGCCCTCGCGCACCATCGGCGAAATCGTCATGGAGTCTCTCGCCAGGATCGACACCGTCGCCTATGTTCGCTTCGCCAGCGTTTACAAGAACTTCCAGGCTGCGGGTGATTTCGACCGGTTTGTCAGCGAGCTCAGGCCCGCCGGCGACAAGGGCGAGGAATAACGCCCGGGGCCGCAAAAGGCCCCGGAGCGACCATGACAGCTGAGACCGACCAGATCCATATGGCCCATGCCCTGCGCCTTGCCGAGCGGGGCAATGGTGCGTGCTGGCCCAACCCTTCGGTCGGCTGCGTGCTGGTGAAAGACGGGATCGTTATCGGGCGCGGCACCACCCAGCCTGGCGGTCGCCCCCATGCCGAACGTGTGGCTCTGGCCCAGGCGGGCGAGGCTGCGCGCGGCGCCACCGCCTATGTGACGCTGGAGCCCTGCGCCCATCACGGCAAGACCAGCCCTTGCGCCGAGGCCCTGGTCGCCGCCGGTGTGGCCCGTGTCGTCACCGCGATCACCGACCCCGACCCCCGCGTCGCCGGGCGCGGCCATGCGATCCTGCGCGCGGCAGGGATCGAAGTCACAGAAGGCATCCTCAGCCCCGAGGCCCGGAACATCACCGCAGGCTTTCTCAAACGGGTCACGCGCGGCCTGCCCTTCGTGACCCTGAAACTCGCGACCACACTCGATGGCCGCATCGCCACCGCCGCCGGCGAAAGCCGTTGGATCACCGGTCCGGCCTCACGCCGCGCCGTCCATGCGATGCGGATGGAGCATGACGCGGTGATGGTCGGATCCGGCACCGCCCGCGCCGATGACCCCGACCTGACCGTTCGCGACATGGGTGCCACACGCCAGCCCATCCGCATCGTGATCGACAGTAGCCTCTCCCATTCTCCCGACAGCCGCCTCGGCCGCACGGCGCGTGATGTGCCGGTCTGGCTGGTCCACGCCCCCGATGCACCCACACCCGCGCAAGATGCCTGGGCCGCCACCGGCGCAAAGCTGATCGCCTGCCCGCTGAACGGCCCCCATCCCGACCTTACCGCCGCACTGACCGCGCTGGCCGGCCAGGGCCTCACCCGCATCTTCTGCGAAGGCGGCGGCGGTCTCGCGGCCGCGCTGATCCGCGCCGGCCTCACCGATGAACTCGCCCTCTTCACCGCCGGCGCGCTGATCGGCGCGGATGGGCGCGCGGCTCTCGACCCGCTCGGCCTGACAGCCCTGAACGAGGCACCGCGCCTCACCCTGATCTCACAGCGCCGCAGCGGCGCCGATATGCTGAGCCGCTGGCGCTTCCACGCGCCATAAGCCACCGCAAGACAGGGCGCCCGTGTGACCGGCCCCGCCCTCAGCCTGAAAGGCCGCGGCGTGCCTGTGGCCCCGCCCCGCCGTCAGGCATATCAGAAATCGGTGGGTGCCCCGCCTTCCTGCTTGCGCCGCGCCACAAAGCGCGCCAGCTCTTCGCGCGCATTGTGATCCATCTCCGGAGGCTCAAATTCTGCCAGGATCTGCTTATAGATCCGATGCGCCCGCTCCGCCGTCCAGGTCGAACCATCCAGCGCCCAGGCCTCGTAATTGCGCCAGTCGCTGGCAAAGGGCTGATAAAACGCCGTCTGATAGCGCGCCTGGGTATGGGCACAGCCGAAATAATGGCCATTGGGTCCGACCTCACGGATCGCATCCAGCGCGATATCCTCCTCGGTGGTGGCAAAGGTCGCCTCCTCGAAATAACGCTGGATCATCTGCAAAACCTCGCAATCCATCACGAATTTCTCGGGGCTCGCGATCAGCCCACCCTCCAGCCACCCCGCAGCGTGATAGACCATATTGGTTCCCGACTGCACCGCCGCCCACAGGGAATTCGATGTCTCCCACATCGACTGGCCATCCGGCACATTCGCCGCGCAAACCCCCGAGGACCGCATCGGCAGCCCGTAAAACCGCACCAGCTGCCCGGTCATCTGCGTCGCGCGCATATATTCCGGCGTCCCGAAAGCCGGCGCGCCGGATTTCATGTCGACATTCGAAGTAAAGGTACCAATCGCCACCGGGCAGCCCGGATTGATATATTGCAGCAAAGCCACCGCCGCCAAAGCCTCGGCCAGCGACAGAGCCACCGCCCCCGCCATCGTGACCGGCGCCATCGCCCCCGCCAGCGTGAAGGGCGTGATCACCACCGGCTGCCCCCGCCGCGCCAGCCGCATCGCCCCATCCAGCATCGGATGGTCATGTTTCAGCGGCGAGACCGAGTTGATATTGGTATACATCCGCGGCTTTTCGTCGAATTCGCTATGCGACAACCCGCCCGCGATGCGGACCATCTCCATCACATCCTCGACCCGCTCGGCGCCAAGAGAATAGGCGTGGACCACCTTATCCGTCACCACCAGCTTTTCCTGCAGACAGTCGAGATGGCGCACCGAAGCATGGATATCAATCGGCTCGACCGGATAACCGCCCGCCACATGGATGCAGTTGAAATACTGGGTAAGCTTAATGAACTCCTGGAAACTCGCAAAATCGCCCGAGCGTTTGCCGCGCTCCAGATCCCAGGAGTTGGGCGGCGACGACACATTCACAAACACCATATGTTTGCCGCCGATCACGATCTCACGCTCGGGATTCCTCGGCGTGATGGTGAATTGCGACGGCGCATGGCCCAGCATCTCCATCACGAAAGCCTCATCCATCCGCACATTGGTGCCGTTGATAAGGCAACCCGCGCGGCGCATGATCTCCAGCGCTTCCGGATTCAGGAATTCGATGCCGATCTCCGAGAGGATCTTCATCGCGCCCCTGTGGATGCGCTGCACGCCGTCTGCGTCCAGCGGTTCGGTCGGGCGGTCGGGGTTCAGCGGAATCCGCCAGGGCATCTGCTCAATGGCGCTGGCGCCGCGCGATTTCATGCCCGCGCGCCCGCCGCTGCGCTTTCTCCGCCCGCTATCGGCTGCAGTTTCTGCGGCTTCGGCTTCTCCGGTCATCGGCGGCACTCCCTGGTCGAACCCCTGAAATCCCGGGCCACAGACCCGGATCATGGTTCAGGATGACCGAGGCAATCGCGGGAGGCACAACAAACCGGCGACATGATTCTGTCGTTTTTGACCCAATACCCGGATTGTCAGCCGGAAAGCCCGTCAAGCCAGGCGGGAAGTGCCCCGATATCAGGCAGAACCAGATCGGCATGGGGCGCGAGATCGGCCTCGGTGGCAATTCCGGTCAGCACCGCGATCCGCCGCATTCCGGCGGCATGCCCCGCCTCCATATCATGGCGCGAGTCGCCGATCATCGCCACCCTCTCGGGCCGAATACCCTGTTCGCGCAGAAAGGCGTTCAGCATTCCCGGCCCCGGTTTCGCACCATGGCCGCTGTCATAGCCCGCAATGTAATCAACCAGCCCGCTCAGCCCATGCGCGGCGATATGCGCCCGCGCCGGGCGCTCGGAGTCATTCGTAACGATACCGAGCTTCAGCCCCCGCGCCCGCAAGGCAGTGAAAAGCGGCACCAGCGGCACCGCCTCGACCATGCCGGCCATTGCTGCCGCCTGGTCGATCCGCCGGGTCAGTTCCGCCACCCCTGCCCCCGGCAGATGCGGCAGCAAGGTTTCGGCAATATCGGCGGCGGTGGCGGCGATGACCGGGCTCTCGGGGTGAAAATCATTGGTTTCAGGCAGATAGCCGATGGCTGCGGCCAGACGGGCCGCATGCTCCGGGCCGGTCGAAAGGCCGGCGAGAAAGCCCTGCGCCCAGGCGCCCCAGCTTTTGCGGAAATCGAAAAGCGTGCCATCCTTGTCGAAAAGCAGGGCGTCGATCATCAGTCCGGTTCCTCTGGCTGCGGTCTCACTTCACTAAGACCGCGCTGTTGCATCAGGATCATGTCATGCGCGCGGGCCGCCCGCTCAGGTCCAGTCGGGCACCGCACCCCCGGGGAGCGCCGCGCGCGCATCACTCAGCGCCATGGCGGCCGCTTCGGGGCGCAGATCCACCTCGTCGGCCCAGGCCAGCACCCGGTCATCATCGCCGAGAATGAACTCCAGCACCGCCGCCAACACATCGGCTTCGCCCGCCCGCGCCTGCAAATCCGCAAGACCAATACCGCTTTGCGCGAGGAAGGGGCCGATCCGGTCCTCATCCGCCGCCAGCCAGGCCAAAGCCTGCAAAGCGAGGATCTGCGCTTTTTCCTGCTGCATCATTGGCTGTTCCCCGGCCGCCCCTGCCATCGGCCCATCCATTCCACAGCCCCGCGCTGCGGGCAATCCCGCATGTCTTTCCGCCCCCGGATCGCCCCGGCTGCCGCGCCCGCCCGCCTGTGGCGAATCCATGCCTGAGCCTCAGAAAGTTTCTTGACAGATCAACCTCCGGAAGAAACATTTTTTACCAGTCAACGGGCCCGCACCCCTGGTGCTTGCAGTTATCCAGAGCTTTGAACACAGATTCCAGGAGTTATCCCAAAAAGGTGACCACGATCGAAAGGATTTGTTAACCATCTGCATAACAAAATCCTGGTAACCGAAACGACGATCCACCCCTTTCTTAAGACTCTCAGATGATCCTGCGATCAGACCCCAGCAAGGCCTCTGCCAAGCCCCCGCCTCTTGACTTCTTCCCCCTGCCGCACCCGTTCTGCCGCCGTTCCAGCATGGAAGCCTGATATGCAACGCCGAATCCTGATAGCGGACTCTATCCCGGCGAACCGGGTCATCTTCCAGGTCAGGCTGGGGGATGGGTTTTTCCGGCCGTTGCTGACCTCGGATGCCGCCTCCTGCCTCAGGGCCGCCCGGCGCGAGCGTCCCGATCTGATCGTGATCGACTGCGACCTCCCCGATATGCCCGGCCCGCAGGTGATCGCTACGCTGCGCGCCGATCCGCGCACCCGCTCGCTGCCCGTGATCGCACTTGCAGGGCCTGATACGCCGCAAAAGCGGCTGGCGGCGCTGAGGGCCGGCGCGGATGACGTGATGACGAGGCCACCGGATATGGCGGTGATGCTGGCGCGGATCCGCAACCTTTTGCGTCAGCGCGAAGAAAGCCAGATGATGTCCCGCGCCTGGGGGGGGGACCTGCCCGAGAGGCTGGGCTCGGAAATGCTGGGCCTTGCCGAACATAAAGGCAGCTTTCAGCCGGTCGGCCCCATCGGCCTGATCGCGGCCCGTGCGGAAACCGCCCTGCACTGGAAGCACAAGCTGGCGCCCAGGCTGCGCGAACATGCCCGCGTGCTCGCCCCTTCCGAGGTGTCTGGCTATGGCGACCAGACCGGGCAATCGCATGTCTTCCTGATCGCGGCAGATACCGGCACCCATGGCGGTGGGCTGCGGCTGATGACGCAGTTGGCCGGGGCTTCCCCCTATCGCCACAGCATGTTCTGCATCGTGGCGCCCGAGACCAGCGACGCGGCCGCACTCGCCTTTGATCTCGGTGCCCATGATGTGATCGACCCCGAGGTCACCGCCGAAGAACTGGATCTGCGCATTCGTATGTTGCTGCGCCGCAAGCAAAGGGCCGATGCCGAGCGCAATTCGATCGAGGCCGGGCTGCGGCTCGCGATCATCGACCCGCTGACCGGCGCCTATAACCGCCGCTACGCCTTTCCCCGTCTTGCCGGCATCGCCGAACAGGCGGCGGTCGAGGGCAGCGAATTCGCCGTGCTGGTGCTGGATCTCGACCGGTTCAAATCCGTCAATGACCGCTATGGCCATACCACCGGCGACACCGTCCTGATCGAGGTGGTCCGGCGCCTGCGCGAAAACCTGCGGATCGAGGATCTGCTGGCGCGGATCGGTGGCGAGGAATTCCTGATCGCCCTGCCCGACACCACCGCCGCCGAGGCGCATCGCATCGCTGAGCGCCTGCGCTGCGTCGTCGGCGACACGCCGGTCGATGGCGGCAACGGGGTCGAGCTGCAGGTCACGGTCTCCATCGGCGTGAAGACCGGCGGCGGCCCGATGGCGGCACCCGAAGACATCACCGCCATGGTGGACGAGGCCGATGGCGCGCTGATGCGCTCGAAAATCTCGGGCCGCAATATCGTGACGCTGAGCCATTCCCCGGCCTGAGCCGGGGTGCCGCTGCGCGCCCGGGAAAGCGGCGGGGGTTCCCAAAAGAGGCGCAACACTTTGGGAAGACCCTGTTTTGGCAGGCGGTCACCTCTTACAGAACACGCATCCGGGCCGGATTCATGCCGCCTTACGGCTCGATTGTCAGGGAATGATCGGCAAATGGCAGCGTGCGGGATGACGCATTTCGCCCCCCACCCTGCCGGCTCACGCCCGCGCCGCGCCCTCTCCCGCTCAGCCCCGGGCGGCGGCCAGTTGGGCGAGCCCCTCCAGGAAATCCGGACTGCTCAGCATGACCTCCTGACGTCCAAGCGCCGCCGCTTCGGCCATCGCGATCCCGGTCAGCTTCTGGGCCAGGCTCACCGCTTCGGGCAGGCTGCGCCCGCGCCCCAGCCCGGCAATGATCAGCGCCGAAAACAGATCGCCGGTGCCCGACAGATGCAGCGGCAGCTGCGGCGCCGGGTGACGGCTCAGACCTTCCGGCGCGATCACCACGCTTTCAAGGCATCCCGCCGGGCTGTCTTCCAGCACGCAGCCGGTCGCGATCACCCGCGCCTCGGGCCTGAGTTTCAGCCCGGCCCGCGCCGGTTCCAGATCTTCCAGCCGGGCGATCTTCTGCCCGGATAACAGCGACAGCTCGAACGGGTTCGGCGTGGTCAGATCCGCAAGCGGCAGCAATTCGTCGCGGATCACCGCCACCACCGCCTCGGGCACATAGCGCCCCGGCCCGGCATCGCCGATCACCGGATCGCAAAGGTAAACGAGACGCGGATTGATCTCGCGCGCTTTCGCGATGAATTCCGCCGCCAGATGTGCGATCGCGGCCGAACCGATATAGCCGGTGATGATGTAATCCGCCCGCGCGGGCAATCCGCGCTCCATCGCGCCCAAAAGCAGATCGGCAAAGAAATCCTCGGGCAATGCGCGGCCGCGCAGGCTGGGATAATCGGGCGTATTCGAGAACACCACCGTCGGGACAGCCGCCACCTCCAGCCCGGCGGCGCAAAGCGGAAACAGCGCCGCCGAATTGCCGACATGGCCGAACACGACCTGGCTCTGGATCGCGATGACGAAAGGCGGTGTCTGCATGGCTTTCTCCTTCCCGGGGCGCGACCCGGAAGATCCCCCCGGAAGATCCCCCTGCGCGCGGGGCGGAGGTTACAACCCTCTGTGCGGAAAAGGCCATGGGGATTCCCGGCGGTTTTCGCAAATCCCGGCGGGGGTGGATGCAGGCACGGGCGAAGACCGACACGGGGGGCGAATGCCAGCATGGGGTGAATGCCAGCGGCGGGCATTCACAGGCGTTGACAGACCGGGGCTGCGGCGGGTAGCGCTGAGGCGACGGTTCCCGCAAGGGAGGAAAGAGGGAACGCAGCAGGGCATCAGCCTGATCTGCGGCTGCCCCCGCAACTGTGAGCGGCGAGGGTTTCGCAATATGCCACTGGGGTTCAGGGACCCTGGGAAGGCGCGAAACCCACAGACCCGCGAGCCAGGAGACCTGCCGTCGGCCATATTCACGGGCAGGCGCATCGGGCGGGGGTTCCTGATGGCAAGGGTGATCTGCGGGCAAGCGCCCGCCGGTTCCTTGCGGTCTGCAGTGACGTGCTAAACGCCTTTCGGGGACCGATTCATGCCGTCCATTTCCCGCCGCAACCCGTTGCGGCTTTTGCTGACACTTTCCGCGCTCACACCCTTCACCGCCGCTCTCAATGCCGGGCCGGCCCAGGCCGAAGAGACCGTCATCGGCCTGGGCACGATCTGGCTTTCCGCCGATGAGGGCGAGGGGCTGGCCCTTGATGCCACAGCCCCCTCCGCCAGCCGGCTGGGCGGGAAGATCCGCGACATCCCCGCCGCCGTCGAGGTGATCGGCACCGAGACCATGGCAGAGCGCGGCCTGCATTCGATCACCTCGGCCGTCTCGCAGACCGCGACGGGGATCACCGCAGTCGGCGCACCGCATTTTGACAACAATTTCGCGGCGCGCGGTTTTCAGGGCTCCAGCTCGGTTATGATGCTGTTCGACGGCACAAGGCAATTCCCGGGCCGGGGCAATATCTCCTTCCCCGTCGACAGCTGGCTGATCGAGGAATTCGAGGTGCTGAAGGGCGGCGGCTCGGTCATTCATGGCCATGGCGCCATTGGCGGTTTCGTCAATGCGATGCCCAAACGCCCGTTCGAGGGCACGCCCCGGCATCTTCTGACCGCGCTGGCCGGCCCGGATGGACGCCTGCGCTTTGGTGCCGACAGCGGGGGCTCGCTGTCCGATGCACTGTCCTACCGTGTCGCAGTGGTTGCCGATGGGTCGGATGGCTGGAACGGGGCCGAAGACAGCCTCGGCGCGATCACGGCCGCGCTGAGCTGGAAGGCCGCGCCCGATCTGACCTTCACCCTTTCCGCCGATTACGCCAAACGCGAGCCGATGACCTATTACGGCACGCCTTTGCGGGGCGGCCTCTTGGTCGCCGGCACCGAGGCGCTGAATTACAATGTCAGCGATGCAAAGACCGAATTCACCGATTACTGGCTGCAGCTGAAGACCGAATGGGCGCCCTCGGATGCGGTCCGCGTCTCGGCGGTGCTGTATCGCATCGGGTCGGACCGCAGTTTCCGCAATGCGGAAACCTATGACTGGGACCCGGTGACCGACACCGTATCCGTCGGCGAATTCGTCGCCATCGACCAGGATCAGGCCCAGACCGGCTTCCGGCTGGAGGGCGCTTTCCGCCATGGCCTCGCCGGTTATGACAGCCATACGGTGATCGGGTTCGACCTCAACCGCGCGAAATCCTCCTATGCCAGCGCGTTCAGTTTCGCCTCGGTCACCGTCGATCCGTTCAACCCGCAACCGGGCCGTTTCCCTGCTGCCCTGACCCCGGTGGCGCAATACAGCTCCACCCTCGATCAGCGCGCGGTCTTTCTGGAAAACCACACCGATCTGGGCGCCGGGCTCGCGCTGAGCCTTGGTCTGCGCCAGGACTGGTTCGACCTGAGCCGTGAGGGCATCGCCTCCCCCGCCAGCAGTTTCGATGCCGGTTACAAGGCGCCCTCGGCGCGACTCGCGCTCAGCTGGGCGGCGAATGAGACCACGGTGGTATACGGCCAGCTGGCCTGGTCAACCGACCCGGTCAATCTGCCGCTGATGGATTACGCCGCGAATTTCCGCGATTTCGACCTGACCACCGGGCGGCAATTCGAGATCGGCCTGCGCCAGACCAGCGCCGATGGCCGTTTCGAATGGGCGCTACCGCCTATGATATCGTGAAACGCAATGTGCCGGTGCTGGCGCCGGGCTCGTTCACGCTGCAACAGGCGGGTCAGCAATCCTCGCGCGGGGTCGAACTGGCGGCCAGCGCGGCGCTGTCGGACAGCCTGCGGATCAGCGGCAATATAGCAAAGACCGAGGCGCGGTTCGACGATTTCACCTTTCTCGACTTCAACACCTTCTCCTGGGTGGATTATGCGGGAAATGTGCCGATCCTCGTGCCGGAAACCTCGGCAAATCTCTGGGCTTCGTGGGATTTCGCGCCGGACTGGACCGCGCATCTGGGGGTGCAATTCGTCGGCAAGGCCTGGTATGATTATGCCAATACCGCCAAACGCGACAGTTTCACCCTGGTCAATGCCGGGATAGACTGGCGGCTGCGCGAGAGTTCGACCCTGTCGCTGCGGGTGACCAACCTCTTCGACAAAAGCTATGCGGCCTATCTCTATCCCGAAAAGGGCCAGGTCGTGCTGGGCGCCCCGCGCCGGTTCGAATTGCAGCTGACCTCAAAATTCTGAAGGCTGCACCCATGATGGATGACTGGCAATCCGACGCATCCGAGGACGAGGGATTCGCGCTGCTCACCCGGCTTCTCGGGGCCGAGGGGCATTTGTGGAGCATCGGGACCCTTGCCGGTTTCATGGGGTTTGATCTCACCGGCAGCCCGCAAAACATGGGCGGGGTGCTGGTGCTGGAGGGAGAGAGCGGGCGTGCCCGCCTCACCCCCGGCGCAAGGCTGCTGGCTTTCGAGACGCTCAGCAGCGAGCCGCGCGGCTGGAATCACGGTATCGCGCTGTGCCTAGAGGGCGCGGCGAGGCCCGGGCCGCGCGACCGCCGGCTCAGCCTGGTGCCGGAAGACAGGGGCGCGATCCTCGCCGCCCATCAGGGCGCAGCGGCGCTGGATCTGGGGCTGGGCCATGACGGGCTGCGCTGCCTGTTCCGCCCCGCCCCTGCCGCCGAAACCCAGGCGCTGCTTTACACCGGCCAACACTGGAGCGATTGCCGCGAGGCGCTGGCCGCGCTGCCGGGCGACTGGATCACCGAGACGCCCTTCCTGCGCGCCGAACGCGCCGGGGATGGCACCTGCCCGATCCATACGATCCCCTCGGCTGGGATCCGCGGGCTGACCCATGCCGCAACGACGCCGGTACCGTCGGGCTGGCGGCCCTTTGCCCATATCTTTCCGCCGCATCCGCTGCGGGTCAAACCGGGGCTGCGGCGACCCTTCGACGCTGAAATCCACGCCGATTTCCAGACCATCCTCGCCCGTCATGGTCGCCCCGATCTGACCGCGCTGAAGGCCGCGACACTTGCAGGGCTGGGTTCCGGCCTGCCGCCCGGCCACGAGCAGTCTGATCATGGGCAGCCTGATCACGGGCAGCCTGGTTCCGATCAGCCCGCCACCGACCGGCCTGGCCGCCACGGTCTTGCGGTGATCCGGGTCACCCTGCGGCAATGGCTGGCCGAACGGGGCGAGGCGCCGCCCGAGGCCTGGCTTCGCCGCTATGACCGCCCGCTTCATACCGCGCTGCGGGGCCAGGCATGACCACGCAGCTGACCCGGCGCAGCCTCTTTGCGCTGGCCCTTGCGCCGCTGCTGCCGGGCGTGGCGCTGGCCGCGCGCAATGGCACTCCCCGCCTCGTCACGACCGAACTGATCCTGACCGAGACCGCGCTGGCCCTTGGGCTCTCGCCGCTCGCCGCCGGCAATCTGCCGCTCTATCGCCGCCTTGTCGGCACGCCATCGCTGCCCGCAACCACCCATGACCTCGGCCCGCTCAACGAGCCGAATATGGAACTGCTGGTTCATCTTGCCCCCGATCTGATCCTCGCCGCCGACTGGCAGCGCGGGCCGCAGGCGGCGCTGGAGCGGATCGCCCCGACCCTCTGGCTGGAGACGCTGCCCTTCGTGAAACCGCCGCTGGACATCGCCAGCGATCTGGCCACAGCCATCGCCGGGGCCGCAGGTGCCAGCGCCGCGCCGCTGATTGCAGGCCTCGACCAGGCCCTTGCCGCGCTCGCGCAGCGCATCCGGGTGCTGAACCCGCCCCCCGTTTTGCTGGTCCGGTTTCTCGAAGATGGCCGCCACGCGCTGGCCTTTACCTTAGGCTCGATGCCCGGCGATCTGCTGGCGCGGGCCGGGGGCCGCAACGCGCTGGAAGCCGGCGGCCCGCCAGGCGCCCTCCCCCTCGGCCTCAGCGAGATCATCGCCCTTGGCGCCCCCCTGCTCGCGACCGGCCCGCTGCCGCAAAGCGCGCTGTTCCGCCGGGTTCTGGGCAGCGGGGCGCTCAGGGCGATCCAGCTGCCCCCGGTCTTTCCCGCCGGCGGCCTCGCCTCGGCCGCGCGGCTTTGCGAGGCGCTTGGCGACGGGCTGGAGCGGATCTGATGCGCCGCCTCTTTCCCCTTCTGCCCGCATTGCTGGCACTGGCGCTTTTCATGCTCAATGCCGGGAACAGCCTGCCTGGCCGCTGGCCCGCCGCTTTGTTTGGCGCCGATCCACAGGACATCCCCGCGCTCCTGATCCATCTGAGCCTCGCGCCAAGGCTGGTCACCGCCGCACTGGCCGGGGCCGCACTGGCGCTGGCAGGGGCGCTGTTGCAACGGGTGTTCCTGAACCCGATCGCCGAGCCGGCGACGCTGGGGATCACCGCCGGTGCGCAATGCGCGCTGACGCTGACGCTGCTGAACGCGCCCGGGCTGGCGGCGCCCTGGCTGCCGCTGCCGGCCTTTGCCGGCGGGGTGGCGGCGCTTGGCCTTGTGCTGCTGCTGGCCTGGGCGCAGGGCATCTCTGCGCTGTCGCTGATCCTGGCCGGGCTGGTGGTGACGACCACGCTTGGCGGGCTGAATGCGGTTCTGACCCTTTTCTGGCACGACGTGTTGCAAAGCCTGTTCCTCTGGCAGGCCGGCTCGCTGGAGCAGGATGGCTGGGGCGTGGTGGCCTGGCTTTTGCCGGCGCTGCTGCTGGCCTTGCTGTTGGCCCCCCTCACCCGGCGCCCGCTGGATCTGCTGGCGCTTGGCGATCAGGATGCGCTTGTGCTGGGGCTGTCGCCCACCCGCTGGCGCATCGTGCTGGCGGGCGGAGCGGCGGCGCTGGCCGCCCTCGTGACCGCGCTGACCGGCGTTTTCGCCTTTCTCGGCATCATCGCGCCGCTGGTGCAGCCAGATGTCATTCGCGGTCAGCGCGATGCCTCGCTGACCTCCCGGTTGGCCGCGACCTCAATACCCTTGCAGGTGCCTTTGGCGAGGTTCTGACGCTGCGATTGCGCAAGGCCGAAACCGGGTAATCGATGTCCCGATCACACGTTGACGGTGTAGTTCCATGGGAGCAGGTTTTGGATCTGGCTCTGCTTGTGGCCTTTGGCGATGGCGGTGAGCGTGGTTGTCAGCCACGCGTGGGGATCGACGCCGTTCATTTTGCAGGTCTTGATCAGCGAGGCGATGACGGCCCAATTTTCGGCACCGGCGTTATGATCTGCGAAGAGGGCGTTTTTGCGGTTCAGGGCGATGGGGCGGATCGTGCGCTCGACAGTATTGCTGTCCAACTCGACGCGGCCATCGGTCAGGAAGCGGCCCAGACCGTTGCGGTATTTGGCGATATAGGCCAGCGCCTCGCCCAAGGGCGATTTTGCGGACGCGCGGGCGCGGTGATGGCTTAGCCAAGTATCGATGCGGGCGAGGATCGGGGCGGAGCGTTCCTGCCGGACGGCAAGTCGGGTTGCGGGGTCGTTGCCGCGGATGTCGGCCTCGATGGCATAGAGATCGCGGATAAGTGCCACGCCTTCCTCTGCAATTGGCGCGGAACCGGTGCGGGTGATCTCGACCAGTTTGCGGCGCGCGTGGGCCCAGCAATACGCCAATTGAATACTTGGGCCGATCCGGTCCGGCACGATCAGTCGGTTGTATCCGGCATAGCCATCGACCTGCAGAATAACGCCGAAGCCCTGTAATATCTGTTCGTCATGTTGTCCGCCCCGACCGGGGGCATAGGTGAAGGCCACGCCCGGTGGCGCTGTGCCGCCCCAAGGGCGGTCATCGCGGGCGAGCGCCCAGAAGTATCCGCTCTTGGTCTTTCTGGACCCCGGATCGAGGACCGGGGCGCGGGTCTCGTCCATGAACAACTTGGTGGACCGCTTCAGATCGGCCATCAGCGCAGCGTGGACGGGGCGGAGTTCGAAGGCGGCACGCCCGACCCAATCGGCAAGGGTGGAACGGTCGAGATCGACGCCTTGGCGGCTGTAGATCTGGGCCTGACGGTAAAGCGGCAGATGATCGGCATACTAGCCGACCAGCACATGCGCGACCATCGCCTCTGTCGGCATGGCCCTTGCGGAAGTCGATGGGCTTCGTCGCAACCATGATGCGCACCCGGTTCGACGGGAAGATCACGCGCCTGCCGCCAAGGCGCGTGCCACGGACACGATCCGCTCTGCTGAAGCACCGACTTCCAAACGGATCACGACCGCACCAAACGCAATCTCAGGGCCGGTCGCGGCGGGGCCGACAGAACGCGGACCATCATCCGCAGGCCCGAGCATCAGGGCCGAAAACTCGACAGGATCCTCCGGCGCGGGCAGAACCAGACGCCCCTTCCGCGCCAGCGTTCGCCATGACGAGATACGATTGGCCGGCAGGCCATGCCGCCGCGCAACATCATTGACCGTAGCGCCCGGCACCAACGTCTCTGCCACGATCCGCGCTTTCACATCTTCGGGCCAACTCCGGTTCTGCCGACCGGACCCGCCAACCGTGAGAACCTCCAATGTAGTCTCCACGGAGAAGCTCCATCATCAAACAACAATGGATGTCAGTGATCCCATCAGGAAGCGCGATGGAAGGTGGGGGTGGGACAGCGCTTACGAAACCGGGTCGATGGTGACAAGATCAATCGACTGGATCAGATTCGGTGATACGGCTGTAGAAGATCGCGCGTTCCAGCGCCACCGGACCCCGATCGCCCCTGTAGCCCAGCCCGACATTCAGCGCATCCTCGCCTGCCAGATCCGGGTTCGGCACCATCGAGCCGATCCAGGTCGAATAGCGGTGGAACGGCGTCGGGAAGCTGGTTCTGGACGAGAGGCCCGCATGAAAGTCACCGCCCGCGCCCCCGGGTCCGGATCGCGGCCAGCTGCCAGTTCACCGCATCGACCGAAACGGCCGGGCGGCCCGGATCGGTATCGGTGTTGTCAGCCTTTAGCAGCTGTGCCTTGCCGTAAGACAGACCCCGCGACGATGCGCAATGCGTCATTGACGCTCCGGCTGTCTTCGACCGCGCCCGAGAAGGTCTCTTCCTTTCTGAATTGCGTCGGCTCGGCGGGGCGGCCCGGTGTCGGGCGCGGGTAATTGGTCGAGCGGTGCAGGTCGCTGCGGAAGAAGGAGGCGATGCGCAGATCATGGTCGCCAAAGCTCAGCCCGTATTCGACGCTGCCGCCAATCGAGCAATCGTCATAGACGCTGTTGAAGGCGCTGCCCAGCATGTGGGCGCCGTGGTTCGCATTGTCCCAGGCCGAAAGCGTATTGTCGAACCTGTTGCAGAAGAGTTTCGTCTTCAGCGTGCCGGAGGTCGAGATCGGTCGTCGAATAAAAGGCGATGCTGCTGATATCCCATTCCGGCCAGATCCAGTCGCATTGGTTCAAGCCGGGGCCGCTGCCCGTAATGCCGCTGACCGGCAGCAAGGTGCTGTAGGGCGCCCATACCGAGCCTTCCTGCCCTGTATCGCTGAGCACATATTCGTCCGTCGCGTTCGGAGCATAGCAGAATTTCATGTTCAGGCGGCTGTCATCGGTCTCTCGCTGTCTTTCCGCAGCCCCTCACCCTGACAGGGGTTGGCGGCTCCGGGACATCATCGCGCGACAGCTAAAAGCCGTCATTGTCGTGGCGCATGTAAGAGACCCGGCCATACCAGAGCTCCTGCCTGGTGCCGAGCGAGAGGAAGCCGCTCCTGCCGGTGACATCGCCGCGATTGCCGGCCTCAAGACCCAGCCGCGCCGCGCCCTCGAAGGGTTTGGTCGGTTTGCGGGTCACGAGGTTGATGGCACCGCCCATGCCGCCCGGCCCCTTGATCACCGGGACATAGTTATTCTGCACCTCGATCCCGGCGGGGTCCGGCGTCAGGAAGCGGCCATGGCCCAGCCGGTTATCGGCGGGCAGATAAATGCGGATGCCGTCAATCGACAGCGGCACAGGCCAGCGGTCAAAACCGCGCACGAAGACGTCGTTTTTATTGCGCGATCCGCCGCCCCAGCGGGGCGAAGAAAGGCCGGGCAGCAGGCTGAGCGTGTCTTCCAGCGTGGCGCGGTTCTGCTTCGCGGCCTCTTCGCCGGTCGCTTTGCTGGTCATGCCGCCCTGGCTCCCTTCATCAACGCCCAGCCAGATCGTGCCAGGAGAAAACGCATTCTCATCGGTCGATTGGGCAAAGCGGGGGCTCAGACGCCCGGAACCAACAGGCCGGCAATCACCAGTCGCTGCAACAAAGACGTCGGAAGCCCTTCCTGTGGCATGGCTTTTGATCCGCAGCCTTTCGCCTTTCGGCAAAGTTCCACAAATCGTTATATATGATGAAATATATCGTCACGAAATGGGCAAGAAACTGGGGGAAGATCGGGCTCTTGTTCCTGCTCGTAGCAATCCGATCACTGTCAGTAGAAATGCGGCCGCCCATCCGGTCCTTCGATACGCCTCATGGGGATGCCGTAAAGCCGGCTCAGCACGGCCTCCTGCATCACCTCCGAGACCGGCCCCAGGGTGATCACACCGGCGCGGCTGACCAGCAGCGCCTCATCGGCCAAAGCCGCCGCCTGACCCGGATCATGGGTCGGGACCACCACCGCGCTGCCCGCTGCGGCAAGGCTGTGGATAGCGGCCTCCACCCCTTTGCTATTGGTGAAATTAGTGTCAGCCTCCATTGATTGTGATACTTTTCGGTGCTTCAGAGGATGCGAGGCGATCCTTCTGATGAACAATCCTTACTGGGTGACCGAGGCGCAGATGGCGCGGCTCGAGCCGTTTTTCCCCGGGAGCCATGGCCATCCACGCGTCGATGATCGCCGTGTCCTGAGTGGCGTAATATTCATAAATCGCAATGGCTTGCGCTGGTGTGACACGCCCCGCGAATACGGCCCGCCAGGACACTCTGCAATCGGTGGAAGCGCCGGAGCCGGATGGGTGTGTTTGCCCGTATCAAGACCGGCCTGGCCGCCGGGGCGGCTGACGAGAAAACGATCACCATCGATGCAACCTGTCTGAAAGCCCATCGCACGGCCTCCACCCATGGTAACACTCGTTGCTACGTTCTCACATGTAGCATGAGCAGTGTTTCACTGGGGCGATGCAGGGATGCGATGCCATTCCGGCATCTCACCCACTGCGGCGGCGAAATCGCGGTCCACCGTCAGGATGATATCGGGCACCCAGGTCTGGATCTGCTCGGGTGAGACGGTGACAAGGCCGCGCGTCCCGGCGCTGACCGCATTGATGCCGACCATGCGCTCGATGATTTCCGCATTGATCGAGCCGTGCGCCGGGCTTTCCAGCCCCTCGGATCCGCGTGCCAGACAGATGCGGGGGCGGCTGCCCCCGGGCGCCTGGTCCGGCAATGCATCGGCCTCGGCACAGGCGGCCTCGGCATAAGTGGCGAGGGTCTTCGCCGCGCGCCTCGACGCCAGGGATCGCCGCCATTTCGCGGATCGCCTGCGGCGTGGCGGCGAAGGAGCCGTCGATCAGCACATAAGGCACCCAAGCCTGATCCTGCACCCGGGTCGCGAGGTCGCGACAGGCCGAGTTGACGGTGCCGAAATCGACGAACAGCCCGGCGCCGGTGGTCGGAAGCACGTCAGGGTTCAGCGTATCGCTCTTGCGCTTCAGCCGGCCAGGCGCCGGCTGCTCGCGCGGCACGAGGCAAAAGGTAAGGCAGGCCCGGTTACGCGGCCACCACCCTGCCGACCATTGCCTCCGGCTTCAGCGTATAAAGCAGAACCGAAGCCGGTAGTCCGGCGGCAAAGGCCTTTTCCGGATCGACCGGCCCCAGCACCTCGCGGCCGGGTGGCATCGGTGATGGCCTTTCCGTCAAAGGCAGGACCCGGCGCCGCCAGCAAAGCGCGGCGGGAGAGGAGGGTCAGGGTGCGAAAGGTCATGGGATCGCTCCGAACTCGCCTTTGATATCCACCAAAGGCGTGCCATCGACACAATTCAGCCCGCGCATATGCAACACTGCTGCCTTGAACCGACAACAGCCGCACCACCATCGCCGCAATCGGGTTGGACCGGACCGGCGAGCGCAGCGAGAAGGTCCCCACTGAAGCATCACCGGAATTCGGTTTCTGCCGCATCAGATCGCGGCGCGAGAGATGCATCCGGCACAAGAGCTGAAGCCTCGGGCGGCTCCCGACCCCCCGCCAGCCCCCGATCCAGCGCGGATCCAGTTCGACCCGGCAATCGGGGCCAGTCTCGGGATCACCCCGGTGCGGACAATTGCTGCGATCCGTCCAGGGCATACACCAGATCGAGGCATCGAAACCCGCCGGCAACGGCACGGCCAGCTCATGCGGGCGCAGACCAGAGGTGCTGGCCAGAGGTACTGACTGGGGTAGTGACTGGGGCACTGGCTGGGGCGAGATCAGTCATCGACGCCGATCATCACATCAGGGCCTTGATCACCGCCGAGGCCTTTGCGCCAACCCTCGGCCCCGGCTCTTTCACCGCGTCATTGGTGATCGAGGCGGGGATAATCGAGCCGCCCGGGGCCAGCCGCACATGGCTGGTAACCGTGCCGGTGACGATCCCGGGCACCACAACCGGCAGGATATTGCGCGCCCTCAGTCGCATTCTGCTCTCTCCCATCATGGCGCCGCTGCGGTCGCGCCGCTTATGTATCGCGCAGCACGACGCAACGGGCAGCACGACCCGGTGCCCGGGTCAGCCGCCTCAGACCCACAGCGCCAAAGCTGCGCCGAAAATATGCGTTTTGCGCCGCCGCCGGCTCTGCCAGGATGGCGACAGCAACCGGAGGCCAGAATGCGGATCGCCCTTATCAGCGACATACATGGCAATCGCGAAGCGCTGGAGGCGGTGCTGGCCGATGCCCGGGCGCGGGATATCGGGCGCTTTGTGGTGCTGGGCGATATTGTCGGCTACGGGCCGGATCCGGACTGGTGCGTGGCCCGGGTGCAGGCTTTGCAGGCAGAGGGCGCGCTGGTGATCCAGGGCAATCACGATGCCGCAATCGAGGGCTCGGCGCGCGATATGAACGGCACCGCGCGGGCGGCCATCGACTGGACGCGGCCGCGCCTGTCCGCCGCCCGGAGCGCCTGGCTCTCCGCCCTGCCCCTGACCATTGCCGAAGAGGACCGGTTTTACGCCCATGCCTCGGCCCATTGTCCGGGCGACTGGATCTATATCACCTCGGAACGCGGCGCGATGGCCAGTTTTCGCAGCTGCGATGCCAGCCTGACCTTTTGCGGCCATGTCCATGAGCCGGCGCTATACAGCTGCGACCGGGGCGGGCGGGTCCAGGCCCATGCGGTGAAACCCCGGATGCCGGTGCCGCTGTTGTCGTCGCGGCGCTGGCTGGTGGTGGCGGGCTCGGTCGGGCAGCCCCGCGATGGCAGCCCCCAGGCCGGCTGGGTGATCTTCGACACCCGGAGCCGCGAGCTGAGCTTTCGCCGCACCCCCTATGATTATGTGCTGACCGCCGGCAAGATCCAGGCCGCAGGCCTGCCCGAAGACCTTGCTTTGCGCCTGAGGACGGGACGATGAGCCGCAGCCAGAAACGTCCCGTCGAGGGATTGCAGATCGACGGTTTCACCCTGGGCAAACTGCTGCATCGCGGCGGCTTTGCAACGATCTGGGAGGTCACGCATCCGGATCACGCCCGCCCGATGGTGATGAAGGTTCCGACCATTCTCGACGGCGATGACGGGCCGACCATCGTGGGTTTCGAGATCGAGCAGATGATCCTGCCACGTCTTTCCGGCCCGCATGTGCCGCAGGTGATCGCCTCGGGCGATTTCGCGGTGATGCCCTATCTGGTCACCGAGAAACTGCCCGGCGCCTCGTTCCAGGAGCTGTTCGACCGCGCACCGCTGCCTTTGGCAGAACTGGTGCCGCTGGCCGCAGAGATCGCCGCCGCGCTGCATGAGATCCACCGCCAGCGGGTGATCCATCTCGATCTGAAACCCGGCAATCTGATGCGAAACGAGGCGGGGCGGCTGGTGCTGATCGACTATGGCCTTGCCCGCCATCTCGACCTGCCGGATCTCCTGGGCGAGGAATTCGCCATTCCGATGGGCACTTTTCCCTATATCGCACCCGAGCAATATCTGCATCACCGCGACGATCCGCGATCCGATATCTTCGCCCTTGGCGCCATGCTTTATGAGCTGGCGACCGGGAAGCTGCCCTTTGGTCAGACCACCACCTTGCGCGCCGTGCGGCGTCGGCTCTGGCGCGATCCGGTGCCGCCTTACGCAGTGAATCCCGATCTGCCGCCCTGGCTGCAGGAAATCATCCTGCGCGCGCTGGAGGTCGAGCCCGAGGAACGTTTTCAATCCGCCGCGCAGATGGCCTTTGATCTGGAACATCCCGACCAGGTGCGCCTGACCCAACGCGCCTCAAAACGGCAGCAGGACGGGTTCTGGCAGGGGCTGAAACGGCGCTGGCGGGCGCGGCGCATCCGGGGCTACGAGGCGCCGCCGGTGCCCGGTGACGCGATCCGCGCCCAGGTGGTGATGGCCGCTGTAGACCTCTCGCCCGAGATGGAGGCGCTCTCGCAAGAGATCCTCGCCGCCACCCGCGAGATCCTGCATTTCCGCCCCGAGGCGCGGCTGGCTTGCGTGAATGTGCTGCGCACGGCGCGGATCCAGCTGGATCAGGGCACCGACGAATCCGGCAACAACCTGCATGTGGCCCGCCTTGTCGCGCTGAAAGCCTGGGGCGAGGCGCTTGGCCTGCCAGAAGGCCGCGTGACCTATACCGTGCTGGAAGCCCCCGATCCCGGCAATGCGCTGACCGAACACGCAACGCGCATCCTTGCCGATCATATCGTGATGGGCGCGCGGGCGAGTTCCGCGCTAAGGCGCTATCTCGGTTCGGTCTCGGCCCAGGTGGTGGCAGAGGCGCCCTGCACCGTAACCATCGTGCGCCTGCCCGCCCCGGCTGCCTGAGCCCGCCACCCGAACCTGCCGCCCAAACACGCAACCCGACCTTCCACCTGAGCCGACATTCTGAGCCGGGGCTTTCCGCGCCGGTCAAATCAGGCTAGCCATGGGCGCAATCATTTGCCGGGGAAATCCGATGCCGCGTTCCTTTTCCTTTACCCATGCGATCAGCCGCAAGCCCTCTGTCTCGATCATCCGGGGGCTGCGCGCGGTGGATACCGGCAATCCGGATCTGGCTCTGATGCAAGAGCATCACGCCGCCTATGTCGCGGCTTTGCGCTCGACCGGGGCCGAGGTCACGCTGCTCGACGCGCTCGACGCCTATCCCGACAGCGTCTTCGTCGAGGATACCGCGCTTTGCCTGCCCGAAGGGGCGGTGATCATGCGGCCCGGCGCGCCCTCGCGGCTGGGTGAGGCGGCCGAGATGGAGCCGCATCTGAGCCGCCTTTACAGCGAGATCCGCCGGATCGAGGGCGAAGACAGTTTCATCGAGGGCGGCGATATCCTGATGGGTGAGACCGAGATCCTTGTCGGCCGCTCTGCCCGCACCAACGCCGCCGGAATCGCGGAACTGGCAAAGCTGGTCGCCGATTGGGGTCAGGTGGTGCGCGAGGTCCACACCCCGCCGGGCGTTTTGCATTTCAAGACCGATTGCTCGCTGATGGATGCGGAGACGGTGCTCGCGACGGACCGGCTGGCGGCATCGGGCTGTTTCACCGGCTATAAGGTGATCGCCGTCGCGACCGGCGAAGAGGCGGCGGCCAATGCGATCCGCTTCAACGGGATCGTACTCTTCCCCGCCGGTTTCCCGAAGACCCGCGACCGGCTGGTGGCGGCGGGCTATGAGGTGGTCGAGATCGGCAATTCGGAATGCCAGAAGATTGATGGTGGCATGTCCTGCCTGTCTTTGCGCTTTACCCCGCGCTGAGGCGGCCCCATGCCCGTAACCAGTGCCCGCCCGTTCAACATCGCCGCCGTGGTGCAACGCGGCCGCCTTGGCCATGAGGCGCTTTTGCTCGCCGCCTCGCTGCGCGAGGCCGATCCCGGCTTTCAGGGCCGGCTTTTGCTGGCGGAGCCGCAGCCCGGCCCCCTCTGGCCCGAGGATCCGCGCCTGCCTCAAGGCGCCTTGCGCGACCGGCTGGAGGAGCTGGGCGCCGAATTCATTCCCTTTGAAAGCAAGGTCTTCGGCGCCCCCTATGCGATCGGCAACAAGATCGAGATGCTGACCGCACTGCCGGATGAGCCTTTCCTCTTTCTTGACACCGATACGCTGGTGACGGGGCCGCTGTCTCAGCTGGCGATTGATTTCGCCCGCCCCTCGGCCTCGATGAAACGCGAGGGCACCTGGCCGCAGATCGAGCTTTACGGCCCCGGCTATGCCGAGACCTGGGGCGCGCTTTATGAGCGTTTCGGGCTGGATTTCGGGGCCACGCTCGACCTGTCCTGGCCCGATGAATACTGGCAGCGCTATATGTATTTCAACGCGGGCTGGTTCTTCCATGAAAGCCCCGCAGCCTTTGGCCGCCGTTTCCTCGATTACGCGGTCACCATCCACAAGGACCGCCCGCCAGCGCTGGTCTGTCAGGAACTCTGGCCCTGGCTTGACCAGATCGCGCTGCCGCTGGTGATCACCGCTTTCGGCGGCGGCAGGCCCGGGCCGGACCTTGCCGGGCTGGATGGCGGGCTGACGCTGCATTACCGCACCCTGCCCTTGCTTTACGCGACCGGATCCGAGCGGGCTGTCGAGGTGCTGGAACGGGTGGCAAAGGAAAAGGACAACCGCCGGCTCTTGCGCGACTGGGACCAGGCGAAGCAGATGGTCTATCAGAACCGGGGTCGCAAAGCGCGCGCGCTGTTTGACCAAAGCGACCTGCCGGGCCGTGAGAAAACGATCCGCAACACGCTGAAACGCGAAGGGCTCTGGATGCGCTGATCATGGCATGCGGGGCCCGCCTGTCGGGCGGGTGTCGGGCGGGCCCCGCATGCCAGTAGGCTCAGCCCCTGAGCGTTTCGGTCGAGGAAAAGAACATCGCCTGGCTCACCGCCGAGCGCACCTGTTCCTCGGTATAGGGTTTGTTGATCAGGAAGGTCGGCTCCGGCCGCTCGCCCGTCAGCAGACGCTCGGGAAAGGCGGTGATGAAGATCACCGGCATCGGCCCCCGGCCCGCCAGGATGTCATTGACCGCGTCGACACCCGAGGAATTATCCGCCAGCTGGATATCGGCAAGGATCAGATCCGGCGCCTGTCGGCCCGCAAGGCCCACGGCCTCGGCCCGGGTGCGGGCAACCCCGGTCACTTCATGGCCCATCGCCTCGACAATGGCGGTGATGTCCATGGCGATGATCGCCTCATCCTCGATCACCATGACCTTGCCGAGAATCGAGCTGGCCATCTCGGTGAAAGCGCGCTCGACCAGCGCCTGGGCGGCGGGTTCATCGACGCGAAGGATCGCCGCGACCTCGGCGGGGGCGAAGCCCTCGATGGTCTGCAACAAAAGCGCCTCACGCGAATTCGGGGTCAGCCGCGCAAGGTGCTGCTGCGCGGCGGCGGCCAGCGGATCCTCCGCCTCACTGACCGGCGAATCGGCGTTCTGCCAGACATCGTGGAAACTGGTGAAGAGACCAACCTTGACCGAAACCGCCGAGACCACCGGCCCCGGATCCGCCAGCACCGCCTCGATCGCCGCGATGGCCCAGGCGTCACCGCTGGTCTGGCTGCCGGTCAGCGCGCGCGCATAGCGGCGCAGATAGGGCAAATCGCGGGCAATCGCCCGCGACAGATCCTCACCGGTAGCAATCGCGCCCTGAGGTTTTTCCCCCGCAGGTTTCCCTGCCGGAGCACCAGCTGCCGTCACTCCCGCCGCTGCTCCCGTCGGAGCAGTGCCCGGAGCCCTGGAATCGGCCATAAAAAAATCTCCGTTATGCGCGCATCTTATGGAACCAAACGCTCTTAACAGACGTTTGGTTCCGAAGACCAATGGCAGGACCACGAGAAAAATGCTACCAGTCAAACCCGCAGGGGCGACAGATCGCCTGGCGCTACGCACCCAGATCGATGAGAATCTGAGGCGGGTCTATGACGAAGTGCTGACCGAAGCCGTGCCTGACCGTTTTCTCCAGCTGCTTGACCAGCTGAATACCACCGCTCCGGTCACTGCCGATGCCGAAAAATGAACCCCAACCCGGCGTGAAGGGTGGATCACCGGCACCGCGTGCTGCGGCTGCCGCAGCCGGGCCCCACCCCGATCCGCGCGAACAGCTCGCCGCGCTGCTGCCCAATCTGCGCGCCTTCGCGATCAGCCTGTCGCGCAATGTGGTCCTTGCCGATGACATCGTGCAGGAGACGATCCTGAAGGCCTGGTCGAATATGGATAAATTCGACCCCGCCACCAATCTGGAAGCCTGGCTCTTCACCATCCTGCGCAACACCTATTACTCGCTTTTGCGCAAATCGCGGCGCGAGGTCCAGGACAGCGACGGCACCTTTGCCGCCAGCCTCTGCGAGGCCCCGGCCCATGACGGCCGCCTGGCTTTCAATGATTTCCAGCGTGCCTTTGACCAGCTTTCCCCCGAACATCGCGAAGTGCTGATCCTGATCGGCGCCTCGGGTTATTCGGTCGAGGAGGCAGCCCAGATGATGGGCGTTGCACCCGGCACCGTCAAAAGCCGCGCCAGCCGGGCGCGCAAACGCCTGTCCGAACTGATGGGCCTTGCCGAGGGCGAGGACCTGTTCTCCGATCTCAACAGCGCCACTGCCGCCGTGATCAGCCGATCCGCCGTTCCCGCCGCATGAGATTTTTCGCAGAAAGGGAGATCACCTCCGGCCTCGCACTGAGGCTGGCGGCCATGATCCTGATCGCCCTTCTGCCGCTTGGATTGCTGGCGCTGGCCCAGACCTGGATGACCATGCGCCAGACCGATGAGACGCGGCTGGCGGCCTCGGTCGGGCATACGTTGCAGGATGCGCTGCGCGAGATCCGGCTGATCCGGGCGTCGCAGGTGACGGCACAGCTGCTGGCCAACAGCCTGCGCAAGGATCCGGAAAGCTGCGCCAGCCAGATCGCCGCCTATGCCACCAGCGATGGCCGCATCTCGCGCGCGGGCTTTGTCGATGCCTCCGGCGCGATGCGCTGCAGTTCCGACGGGGTGACCCGCGATTTCTCGCAGACCAGCCGTTTCGCCAGCATCCTCGCCTCGGATCAGCCGCGCATCTTCCATGACCCTGAATGGTCCGATCCGGGGCAGTCAGATATCTCGCTGACATGGCCCGTCAGCGAAGAACCGGGCCGGCCGGCCGGCTTCGTGCTGCTCTGGCTGCCCGAAAGCGCGCTGATCGGCATGCCCGAGGATCCCGTGGCCCGGCCTGCCGGCGACAGGGACAGCCCGCTGGCCCTGATCGCCGCCAATGGCGCCGGCGAGGTGATCTATGCCTCGACCGGCATTGCCGGGGCCCCCGCCTGGCTGCCCCGGGGCGCCAGCCTGCAAAGCCTCACCGCCTCCGAGGCCCATAGTTTCTTCGACAGCCCTCCGGGCGGCGAGACGCTGATGTTCTCCTGGGCGCCGATCAATACCGATCTGTTTTTGCTGGGCGTCTGGCCGCTGCCGGCCGAGGACAGCTTCTTTCGCCGCCATGTGCTGCCCTATCTTTTCCCGGCGCTGATGTGGCTGACCGGGGTTGCCGTGACCATCCTCGGTGTCGAGCGCCTGGTCACCCGCCATGTCCGCCGCCTGTCGCGCGAGATGCGGGATTTCACCTCGGGCAACCGGTTGTCCCAGGACAGCGCGCTTGACCGCCCGCCCGCCGAAATCGCCAGCCTGGCCGAGGATTACCACAGTCTCACCGCCACCATCCTGCGCGATGAGGCCGAGATGGAGAACCTCGTGCGGCAAAAGGACGAGCTTTTGCGCGAGGTGCATCACCGCACCGGCAACAGCCTGCAACTGATCGCGTCTTTCCTCAGGATGCACCGGCGTGAGACCGATGATATCGGCATCCGCCTGGTGCTGGACGATCTGCACAACCGGGTGATGTCGCTTTCCTCGGTGCATCTAGGGCTGTACCGCATGGCCGGCGGCACCGAGGTTGCGGTGGATCTGCTGATGGCCGAGGTGATCGCCAAGGTCGATCTGATCCATGGCCGTTCGGGACAGAAGGGCGCGGTCCAGGCTGATCTGATGCCGCTGGTGCTGCAATCGCAACAGGCGGTGCCGCTGGCGCTGCTCCTGGCCGAGATCCTCTCCTGCTTCCCGCCATCCGAGGCCGGCGATCAGCCGGTCCGGATCCGGCTGAGCCATGGGCCGGCTACGGATTACACGGATGCCGCCCGGACCGGACCGGCAGAGACGGCAAGAACAGCCGCATTCCCGGCGTCACCGGGGCCCGGACTAGAGGGCAGCGGACAAACCCCGCCTCAGATCGCCCGGCTGGAAGTCTCCGGCGCCATTTCCGCCCGGGGCAGACTGACCGGGGAACATTCCGGCGCCCCTTCGGTGATCGGGGCGCGGCTGATCCGGGGCTTTGTCACCCAATTGCCCGGCGATCTCCAGATCATCGAGGAGGGCGCGCGGATCCGGGCAATGGTCACCTTCGCCTTCGATCCATCGCTTGTCGAAACAGATGCCGCAACTGGGAATGCTGCTGTCCCCGGTTCCGATACCAAAGCGAGGACAGCGCCCCCGCCTCCCCCGGTGCAAAGCCCGCCAAAGCACAGCCTGCACTGACCGGGCCGGTCCTGGCTGCGTCAGCGCGCGCCCGGGCGATCAGGCCCGATCCGGACCCGCATCTCCGCCATGGTCCTGATCCGCCTTCGGGGTCGGGGCAGCATCAAAGGCCTCACGCAACGACCGGCTCAGCCGGGCCACCAGCAACGACAACTGTTCCAGATCCTCGCTCACGGCCCGGCGCGCGGCCGCGCTGTCCTCTGCGTCATCAACCTCGCCGGCGCCAGCGTCAAAGGCGTCATCCGACCGCCGGTCGCGCGCGAGAAAAGCTGCCAGCAAACCGCCCGCCGCCGTCACAATGGTGCCGACAGAGAGGATGCGCCCGAATGTGCCGCGCGCCGGTTTCTTGCCGCCGGATTGCCTGATCTTACCGAATTCGCGCTGCCAGGCGGCCTCACGCGCGGCCAGTGCGGCGGCGCGGGCCTCCTCCTCCAACCCGTCAAGCCCCTGCCCCATCTGCTGCCGGATCGCGGTTTCCAGCGAGGCGTCGATATCGTCGAGACTGTCGCGCGCCGCCGCCTCATCAAGCGCCCCCGAGACCCGGGCGCGCTCCACCCTGGCCCGCAGCCGGGCCGCCTCTTCGCGCAAAGATGCAGCGCCCACCAGCCATTCCGGCCAGGCCTCGCGCCGTGCCCCGCGCGAGGCACCGCCATAGGCCAGCAAGAGCCCCGCACCGGCCAGTCCAAGCCCCGCCAGCACCGTCGCGCGCGGATTGGCCCGGACCGCCGCCAGCCCGGCCTCAAGGACCGGCATCGCGGCGGCGACCGGCCCCTCGCCACCCCTCACACCGGGAAAGAACCGCGACGGGTCAAGCTTTTTACCAAGCGCCTCGATGGCTTCGGCCAGTTCTCTGCGCCCCTGCCTCAGGTCTTTCCCGCTCCGGTCATCGTCATCCATCTTCCGGCTCCCGCAAATCGGCGCCACCTCTGGCAAAAATCTCGCGCCGCGCGAAATAGCCGGCGCGGCGGATACGGCGCAGCTGCCACCAGATCAGACCGGCGGCGACAAGACACAGCGCGATCCCGATCAGCAGCGAGGCCCAGACCGGCGCCAGCCCCGCCATGACCAGGGCCGCATGGCCGGCATCCGCCAGCTGCCCCAGCCCAAGCAATGCCAGCACAAGCCCGACCAGGATGATGACCAGCGCCCTCGCGAGGATCAGCCCGATCTCGCGCGCCTCGGCCTTGCGCAACGCGATCTCGCCCCGCAAGAGCCGCATCGCCGCGCCGGCGATCTGGAGAACCAGACCGCCGGGCGTCTTGTCATCATCGTCAGATGCGCCGCTCAATCGTTGCGGTCCCCGCGCGGCGTCAGCAGCCGCGCCAGCGCAAAACCGGCCAGCGCCGCACCGGCCATAAAGACCCCCGGATGGCGTTTTGCCATATGGCGCAGGTCAGAGGCGATCTCACCCAGCGGGCCCGCCTGCAGCCGCGAGGCCGCCGCACCGACCCGCGCCGGGATCTCCTGCGCGAGGTCCTCCGCCGAAGAGGCCGCCTGACGCAGCCGGTCATTCAGCCGCTCTCCGGTTTCCGCCATGGCATGACGTGCCTCGCTGGCACGGTCCATAACCGCCTCGCCCGCATTGCGCGCCGTTCGCCCGACGCGATCCAGCAGATGCTGCCCGCTGTCCTGAACGCTCTCGGCCGCGTCGCTGACGGTTTCCGCCATGGTCCTGGCGGAAGCGGCCTTTTTGCCGGACCGTGCGGCGGAACTCCTGGAGGCCGCAGAATTGGGGGCTGCAGAATTCCTGGTGGACTGTGCCATCACAATACTCCTGTTCCTGGCCGGGCCGGCAAAGCCGGCACTTGCGGCTGCATTTTCCGTCATCCATCCGGCTCACCAGAGAGCCGAAACCCTGTCCTATCAGATGGGGACCATTTTCCGAACGCGCAATCCCGATACAGTCCATTCCAGGCCAAACCCCGCCAGCCGGCGGGACTCCGCGCCATATGGGCGATCCGCCGCCACTGCCTTGCAGTAAATATCCATGCCAATCCGACAATTTACAATTGCCGATTGCATTGAACTCAAAAACAAAACAGCCCCAGGATGAGATCGCGCCGAGAGAACGTAAAATGCAATTTTTTTGAATTTTACCGGGAACCACCCCCCTTGCTCCGCGTTAACGGTTTGACAGGTGAGGCAGAGGATCGCTTAGCGCAACTCCTTGTCCTTGCTCAGGAATACGGTGCTGCAACCGCATAAAGGATTATGACAGGGTGAAGGTGACGAATTCATGTTTCGGCGAAAAATTGCCGGGCCATTGTTCGGGACGCTGCTCCCATAACGAACCCTTCTTTATTAACCGGCACGGGATGGCAGGCGGCGGCAAAGCCCCGCAGCGCCCGCGCTTATGGATGCCAGGCAACTGGATGCCAGACAACTCAGGCTGATTTCCTGAAAACCGGGGATTATCAAAGGCGGCAACAACCGCCCTCTGCCGTGCTGCCTGAAAGCACGCGGCGGTCAAGGAACAGATATGCCAAGGGCTGAAATGCCGGGCCATATCGCAAATCCGCAGCCAGCCCCCAGACTGGCTCGGTCGCACCCCCGGTCAGGGAGGCGAACAGGTCTGTTGCTTTCGGCGTTACGAGTGTTCGGTTATGTGTTTGTAACCGAAAGCAACAACCAAAAAATGACGGGTCCGGCACCCTTAACCAGTGCGAGTTTACAAGTCGCCGGACCCGTCACCAGATTCCGCTGATGCAGCGGAATGGCCTGAGGCCGCTGCTCCTCCCCTGTTCCGGTTGTGTATCCGGAGGGCAGCGGCCTTGAATTTCCCCACCTTATTCCCGCGCCTTTTTCTGGCGATTTGCGGGGAAGAATCCGGGGAAGAGTCACGGTCCATTGGCCCTTAGCTCCTCCCTCTGTCCTGTTTTCACCTCAGCCTGGCACGGTTCTACAAATCATCTGATGGGATTCATCTTACGAATCCAGGATGGCAGCCGGAGGACATGGGCAAACCGCCATAACCGATCTGCCAGACCCTGACCCCGAGACCCTGACCTCGCGAGCCTCCAACGGGGCGCTCAGGCCCCATGGCGCGCCGACGATTTGGTTTGATCCGGCTATGCCCCGGGAAGCCGCTCCCACCGGCAGCCGCCCGCCTACAGCGCGGCCGCCATCCAGGCCTGCCTGACCCTGAAAGAGGTTTCGGCAGAACACTCAGGCAGATCGGGCCCTGTTGCGCCTGATCTGCCTGGACCTGATCAGCCTGGACTGGGCAGTGGCAGACTTCAGCACGCTTTCGCGACGGCAGAAGACACTGAACTGAACACCCCCTGTCGCGGTTCGGACGGCCCGCTGCACCTGCTGGTCGACATCGATCCGGTAAGCGCCACCGTTTCGGGCGAACCGCTGATAGGGATCAGGGTCGAGGGCAACGCCCGCAGGCACGGCGGCACGAAACAGCGCCTCTGGCGGAAGATCCACATCGGCATCGTCGAGACGACCCCTGGACATTCGGGCCGCCGAATTCACCTCCCACAACCTGGGCGATGCGCCCGAATGGCTGAACCAACCCCCGTTCGACCAGGAGATCGGCAGCGTCACAACCGACGGAGCCCTCGACACCCGCAAGTGTCACGACGCTCTTGCTGCCCGTGGGGCCGCTGCAACCTTACCCCCATGCAAGAACGCCAGGGTCCGGAGGGCCGCCCCCCAAAGAGCAATCGCCCGCAACGAGGCCTTGCGCGTATCAAAATGCCGCGGCCGGGCCATCTGGCAACGAGGAGCGGTTCCCACCGCCGAAGCCGTGCAGAAACCAGGATGCGCCGTGTCAGGCTGATGGTGCAGCGTTTATCCGCGCGACCTCGACCGCCGGCTCACTGAGGTCCAGGGACGCGTCGCCATCCTCAACGGTTTCACCGCATCCGGAACATCCATCACAGATGTCGCGGCACAGGTCTGTCCGGGGAAAAGCGGAGGTCCAGCACTCAGGTGAGTTGCGCAACAGAGCCCCTCAGCCTGGCAAAGCGCCCGCAGCCCTGATCCATGCTGCATCTTGCGTCATCGCCACCGCCGGCCACGACAGGGTCCGGAAAACCCCACCTGCGCCCAGGCGGTTACGCCGCACCCGGCAATAAAGTGAGGACAACCAGGCGGGCAAATGCTTGATTGTGCGCGCAATCGCACTAGACTTGCGCGAAATTCAGCCAGCAGGTGAACAAGTGCGCCTTTTCAGAATTCTCAGCGGTATCCCTGCAGCCAGTGCGCTGCTCTTCGCTCTTTCCTCTCCGACCCTTGCGGCATTCTGCTCGGACAGCGGCGGGCGGTATGACGAATGGAAGCCGCTCATGGCCCAGGAGGCGCGCGCCGCCGGGGTGGGCGAGCGGGGGATCCAGGCTCTGATGGGCACCTCTTATTCCAAAGCCACGATCTCGGCTGACCGCAATCAAAAGAGCTTCAAATACTCGCTTGATAAGTTCATGCAGGTGCGCGGCGCCGATACGATCGTGAAACAGGCCCGCAGCCGCAAGGCGAAGAACGCCGATTTCTACGCCTCGATCGAGCGGCAATATGGCGTGCCCGCCGGGGTTTTGCTGGCAATTCACGGCATGGAAACCGCATTTGGCAATTATATGGGCGATACCAATGTGGTTTCGGCGATTGCCACGCTTTCCTATGACTGCCGCCGCAGCGATTTCTTCACCCCGCATCTGATCGCGGCGCTGGTGATGGTGGATCGCGGCTCGATCAGCCCGAAAAGCATCGGTGCAAAACATGGCGAGCTGGGCCATACCCAATTCCTGCCCGGCAATGCGCTGCGCTACGGGGTGGATGGCAACGGGGATGGTAAGGTAGATCTGAACAATATGACCGACGCCCTGGCCTCGACCGCGAACTTCCTGCGGCAAAAGGGCTGGCAGCCGGGTCAGGGCTATCAGGAAGGCCAGCCGAATTTCGCGGTGATCCGCGAATGGAATGCAGCCAAAGTTTACCAGCAGGCGATTGCCATCATGGGTGGCAGGATCGACGGCTGAGAAGAACCAACGCGGGCGCGCGCAGGGCATTGCCCTCGCGCGCCCTGCTTTTCGTGAAGGCCGGGGGTGGCGACTTACTGCGGCTCAGACCGGAGCCTGTCGCTGATTTTGCGTGCAGCCTGTTGCCGCGCCGCAACCGGGCAGCTCCGGAAACGGCCCTCCCCGTCAGGCTCAGGCCTCGTTCCCGGGTCATGGTGTAGGGGGGTACTGGCCTCCGGACGTGCTCACCCCCCGAAATCTACCACATGTCATTGAAATACCGACAGAAAGAGCGCTCCGGCGCATATATCGCCTTGCAAGTGACCCGGTGCAAATGAGCGATCTGGATGCGTTGACCGCACATCTGTCCGGCTGTGCCATCGGATGTTATACTTCACAACATCAATTCATTAGCCTGAAAGACCCGGATCGCCCCCGACACCTCCCCCTTCAGCCCGATGGTTCTCCGCCAATCATCTGCGGGGTTGGCGCCTGTCGCTCCGTTCCGGGCACCGCTGCGGCACCGTCTTCGGCTTCGGCCCGAAAAGGCACGGTCCTGACGCAGCTGCGCCCCGAGGCTTTGGCGGCATAAAGGGCCTTATCCGCCTGGGCGAGCAGCTCGGCCGGTTGCGGCGTCTCCCCCGCCGCCACGGCGACCATGCCGATGCTGACCGAGACCCGGCAAACCGCCCCCTGCCACAGGACCGGCCTGGCCACTTGCATGATCAGCTGATCGGCCAGGTGCTGCAGCCGCGCCGAAGGTTCCAGCCCCGGCATGATGGCGAGGAATTCATCCCCCCCGACCCGGGCAATGCAATCGCGAGAGCGCAGCAACCGCGACAGCACCGCCGCCATATGGATCAGCACCTCATCCCCGGCGGCATGGCCGTGGCGGTCATTCACCTCTTTGAAAAAGTCGAGATCGAGATGCATGACCGTGAAAGGGCCACCATCGCGACAGATCCGCCCGAGGAAAATATCGCAGGCGCGGCGGTTGCGCAGCCCGGTCAGCGGATCGGTCAGCGCCTCATCCTCGGCCTGGCGCCTGGCGCCGTCCAGCCGGCGGCTCAGCGCGCGCATTTCCTCCATCGCGAGGCCATTCGCCTCGGTCAGGCACAAAAGCTCCATCGCCATATCGGTGGCCGCAAAGTCGCTATCGGTGAGGTTGAGCGCCTCGACCGCGCGGACGATGTCAATCCCGAAGGAGAAGACCATCAGCACCCCCTCCCCCCGTTCCAGCGCCACCGTCATGCCGCGCAGGCGCAACCCGCCCACCCGCTGTTGCAGCCTTACCCGCAGCCCCGGCCGCAGGGGCAAAAGCGGCGGGCCGCTGCTCTGGCCGGTGACGCGCAGCAGGAAATGCGCCATCAGCGGGCTGCCAATCAGATCCTCACCCGGGAACATCCGCCGCATCAGCGAGCCGGCGGCAAGGATCCTGCCGGTTTCCGACAGGATCAGATGAAGCGGCAGCAAATGATTGAATGCTTCCATGGCAAGGGTCAGCGTCGGACCGATCAACAACGGCCCGGTAAGCGCCACCCCGTTCTTGGCGCCCCCGTTCTGGCCCCCCCCGTTCCGGGCCGACGCGGTCTGGGCCACGCCACCCGCAGCGACCAGGGCCGGGGTGTCACGGATACCCGGAGCTGACCGGGCCACCGAGCGTTTGCGACCCGGGCCGGATGCGACAATATCCTGGCCCACAGGATCATGCGCGTCTGCAGGGCGGTGTTCCGGAACGGGGTCGCCATTCAGCGGGCGCCCTTCTGCCCCTGCCGCAACGAGATCGGCTGGTGTGCTGCCGGCAGGGAGCCGCGACTTCCGCCTTCCCCGCCCGCCGCGCCGGCTTTCCCGCGCCAGATCAAAGGTCCTGCCCTCGCTGAAATGGCTTTCCAGCAGCCGGATCGACAGTGCGATTGTCCGGCCATCCGGGCAATTCTCCTCCTCGATCAGCACCAGCGCGCCGTAGTCATCCGCCATCGCCCGCAAGGCGCCCAGCAGGATCCAGTTCAGCTCTTGCAGGCCATTGCTGCAGGTCAGCCGGAACAGCCCCGCCCCCCTTTCCTCAAGACTGAGATCGGGCAGCGTCAGATCCGGCAGCGCCAGCCGGGCGCGATCGGGCAATTCGCCCAGAGAATAGAGAAAATCGGCAAAATCCGCGCCACAGAATCGCAGGAGCCGCCGCGCCGCGCCATGATAGCCCGCCGCGATCACCCAGGTGCCCAGGTCTTCGAGGATGACGGAAACCGGACGTTCCAGTTCCTCGGCGCAAAGGCGCAGCGTGTGGCGCAACACCTCATGTTTATAAGGGAGAAGCGGCTCAAAACCTGTCGGCAATGTGCCACTTCCGGCGATGATCCGATCCCAGGATTCGGGGTCGAAGGTCACCTGTATGTAATCCTGAAGCGCGCGCAGTAAGAGCCCGTACATTCCACCAACCAAGCCTTCGCCGCAAAAACTGCGGCCCCCTCAGCCTGGCAGCGAAGTCTTAACAACTTCCTTCGATTTCTCTCGCACTCTTGTTATGGAACGAAAAGCAGACCGTCGCTGCCGCTGCCAAGCTGATTCAGACGGGCAGGCGCCAGGGCGGGCGGCGCCTCGCGCCAGCTGCGCAGGAGCCCGGTCACCTCGTCAAACGACAGCGGATTTCCGTCGACCCGGCGCAATTCGCGGCTGGCGACCCTACCGCTCGCGTCCAGCCAGATCCCGTTGGCCTGGGCCCAGTCCCCGGCGCGCAGCTGCAACAACACCGCCTCTTCGCCCGGCTGATCGGGCAGGAGATCGCTCACCAGCAGCAGACAACCGCGCTCACCGGTCGGCAACCGGCGCTGGCAGGAGGCATTCAGGTCGTCGATCTCCCAGCCCGACATGCCCTCAAGATACATGAGGCGGCTGCCCCCGGCCGAGGCCGGCACGACATCAAGCGTGGTCCCCAGAACGCGGCGCAGATCCGCGAGACGCCGCGCCTCTTCATCAGCGCCCTGATCGCGATAGGAGGTGCCGGGGACCAGCCGGTCCGCCAGATCCTGATTGCCGGCGGTTACCGCATAGTCCATCAGCCGCAGCCGCGCCGCTTCGCCGGCATGGCCGAGGCCCGCAAAGAGCTGCCAGCCCGCCTCGGCCGCCGGACGGCGCCCGTCCATCACGCGGCGCTCCTGATCGCGGGCCGACAGCGCCTCGGCATTGAACAGCGGCGTGTGCCAGATCGCCGCGCAAAAGAGCACTCCAATCGCGAGCCAGGGGTTCGATGCCCGGACACCCGCCGCGAAACGTCGGCGCAAAAGCGCCACACCCCAGGTGAGCCCATAGACCAGCGCGATCAGCCCCAGCACCACCACCAGCAGACGGTTCGGGGTCAGCCCGTGCTCGGTGATGCGGATCCAGACCGCGCGCAGGCTGAGCGCCGCCAGAACCGGCAGGAGCCCGGTCATCACCCCGGCAGAGTAAAAGATCAGCGGGCTCTTGCTGGCATCCCGAGCATCGGCGTCAAAACCCACCGTCACCAGAGCGATCCCCGAGGCCGCAATCGCCAGCAGCACCAGCGCCGGCGAGATCCCGGCCAGGTTCACCCCAAAGCCGCGCATCACCACCGCCACGACGAAGATCGCCGAGACCAGCGCCAGCGGCGGCAGCAACAGGCGCAAGAGCCAATGGATCAGCCGGGGCGACAGCCAGGCCGCCATCTCGTTCACCACCGCCACCGCCAGCCCGAAAGCCGCGCCCGAAATCACCAGCGGCGCGCCGTCGATATCAAGAATGCGGTCAATCAGATTGACCCCGACGATATCGAGAAGCTGCATCGACAGCAGGATCACCGTCCAGACCGCCCCGGTGAAAAACACCGCAACCATGCCGCGCGCGACAATCTCCCAGCTGATGTCGAACAGAGCGGGATAGTCGCGCCAGCTCCCCTGGCCGCCGGCGATCAGAAAGGGCACCGGCAGCACCGCAATCGCCAGCATCGGCAAGAGATGGGTCGGCTCATCGAACATGCCGCCGAGATCAGGCCAGCGCAGCGATAACAGAACCACCAGCGCCGCAACCGCGACGGCCAGCAGCGCCGCCCGCAGCGCGGCCCGCAGGATGCCAAGCCGCCCCGCCATCGCAAAGAAGCCGCCGATAAACACCGCGATCAGTGCCAGCCCGGCGAGAACACTTCTTTGCCGGAAGGGCGTCATCTCCGGCCCATCCATCAGCACCAGCATCCAGATCGCATAGGCCGAAACCGCGCCGAACAGGGCAAACAGCCAGCGCCTTGCGATCGGGCCGGGGGCGAAAGCATGGATCATGTCGCGTTTTCCTTACGCAGGGAACGGATTACCAAAGGGCAGCAGAAATCAGGCTTACCAGTGGCCGGTATTCGCCATCGAGGCCCAGGGTTCGGCCGGGGTCTTCGCGCCGCCTTTTTGCAAAAGCTCGATCGAGACATTATCGGGGCTGCGCACGAAAGCCATACGTCCGTCCCGCGGTGGGCGGTTGATCACCACGCCATTGGCCTGCAAATGCGCACAGGTCGCATAGATATCATCAACCTCATAGGCGAGATGCCCGAAATGCCGGCTGTCCGAGGGCAGACCGTCATCGCCATCCCAGTTGAAGGTCAGCTCGACCGGGCATTCCGGCTGGCCGGGCGGGGCAAGGAAGATCAGCGTGAAGCGGCCGCCCTCATTGTCAATACGGCGGGTCTCTTCCAGCCCCAGCAGCCGGTAAAAGGCCATGGATTTCTCAAGGTCCAGCACGCGGACCATGGTGTGCAGATAACGGATCGACATCGGGTTCTCCTGCGCGAAAGGGTCCGTTATGGCTAACACGGCACCGCAAAGGGCAACAGGCAGGATTTCCCCCCAATATCGCGCCCCGGCTTTCGCCTTGGCAGGGGGGGCGGCGGGCTTTATGACAGACAGAAATGACAGGTCGCAGACGGGGGCAGCCCCTTCACGCCCGGCTCCGGAGGTGATTTCGCCCATGAAACAATACCATGACGCGCTGCGCACCGTGCTGGATCAGGGAATCGAGACACCGGACCGCACCGGAACCGGCGCGATTTCCTGTTTCGGGATGCAGGCGCGCTATCCGCTGGCCGACGGCTTCCCGCTGGTCACCACCAAAAAGCTGCATCTGCGCTCGATCATCCACGAGCTTTTGTGGTTCCTCTCCGGCGATACCAATATCCGTTATCTTCAGGAAAACGGCGTCACCATCTGGGATGAATGGGCGGATGAAAACGGCGATCTCGGCCCGGTCTATGGCCGGCAATGGCGTGACTTCCCGCGACTGATCCCGGCCCCTGCGATTTCGGCGGGCCACGCCGGCGATGGCGAGGCTTTGTTCACCCGTGGCTCGGTCGATCAGATCCAAGACCTGCTGGCGATGATCCGCAAATCGCCCGACAGCCGGCGGCTGATCGTTTCGGCCTGGAACCCGGGTGAGGTGCCGGAAATGGCGCTGCCGCCCTGCCATACGCTCTGGCAGGTCAGGATTCTGGGCGGCAAGCTGCATCTGCAGCTTTACCAGCGATCGGCCGATATGTTCCTCGGCGTGCCGTTCAACATCGCCTCCTACGCGCTGTTGCAGGTGATGCTGGCGCATGTCACCGGCTATGAGCCGGGCGATTTCATCCATTCCATCGGCGACGCGCATATCTATTCCAACCATATGGAGCAGGTCGCGACCCAGCTTTCCCGCAAGCCCAAACCGCTGCCGCAGCTGAAGATCCGCCGCAAGGTTGACAGCCTTTTCGACTTCCGCTTCGAGGATTTCGAGATCATCGGTTACGATCCCGACCCGGCGATCCGCGCCCCGGTTGCGGTCTAAGGGGGGCGGTCTGACATGCTGAGCCTGATCGTCGCCCGCTCCCGCGAAGGGGCCATCGGCCGGGATGGGGATATCCCCTGGCATGCGCCCGAAGATCTGGCGTTTTTCAAGCGCGAAACGCTGGGCGGTGCGGTGATCATGGGGCGGCGGACATGGGAGAGCCTCCCGTTCAGACCCCTGAAAAATCGTGATAATATCGTAGTATCCGCGACGATGGAGGGGGATTTCGTGACCCCCTCGCTGGAAGCGGCCCTGGCCCGCGCGGCTGCCCTTGGCCATCGCCGCATCTATGCCATTGGCGGCGCCAGCATCTATGCCGCCGCGCTGCCGCTGGCGGATCGGCTGCTGATTACCGAGGTCGATCTCCGGATCGCCGATGCCGATACCTTCTTCCCGCAATTCGCGGCTGATGACTGGCATCTGGCCGGCTCGCTCGATCTGCGCAGCGAGGCGCCGCGCTGCCGGCTGGACGAATATCTGCGCTGCCGCTGAGCGCGCAAGCAGGCTCCGCAGACCGATTTCGCCCCCTTTCGGGGCGCCCGGCTTTCCGTTAGGCTCTGCCCCGATACAGGAGTTTTCCCATGTTCTTGCGCATGACCGCCCTTGCCGTGATGCTCGCCTCGCCCGCCATGGCGCAGATGTATTACGACCCGTTCGAGCCGAATAGTGAACGCACCAGCGTCACCGGCCGCTATGAGCGCTATCAGACCCATGTGCTGAAACTGTCGAAACACCGCTATGCGGTGCTGTTCCAGCCCGGTTACGTCGATTTCGCCACGGCGGTGCGGGCGGTATCGCCGCTTTGTGCAGCCCAGGGCCGGGTGGCACAGGGCCATGGGCCTGTTGCGCCGGTCGATGTGCTGCTGGAAAATGGCGAACCCGATGTACAGCAGGGCATCCGCGTCTCCTGCGTCAGGGAGGCCCGGTGATGAGCCTCCCCCTGATCACCCTTTACGGCATTCCCACCTGCGACACCTGCAAAAAGGCCATCCGCCTGCTTGAGGCCGCCGGTCGTCAGGTCACCTTCCGCGACATCCGTAAAGACCCGCTCTCCGAGGCGGAAATCCTTGAGATCGTTACCGAATTCGGCGACCGTGCGATCAACCGGCAATCGACCAGCTATCGCGGTTTTTCGGATTTCCTGAAAGCCTCCGATCCCGAGGCGCAGATCGCCGCCCGGCCCACGGTGATGAAACGCCCGGTCATCCGCGAGGGCGACAGCTGGACCATCGGCTGGGATGAAGAGACGGAACGCCGCCTGACCACGGGCTGACCCCTTGCCATTGGCGAGGGCCCAGCCTGCCCGGCCCGGCTGTCTCGTGATGCCGCGCGCAGGGGAAAGCAGGGGAAAGATCCGTCCGATTTGAATCAAATCCGACCGAAAATGCGACCCCATAAAACCCGGCCTCACAGAAAAACCCGGCCTCACAGAACCCGGCTCCGTGAAATTCAGGTCGGTCAGGTTGCAATCTATCAGACCCCTATCAGACCCTCTGCGGGCAGCGCGGCGGCCCTTCCGGGCGCCGCCCTACCCTTTTCTCAGCCACCCATTTCTCGGCCGCACTTTTCTCGGGGATTTGCCGCAGGGGGTTCCGGCAGAGATCGCGATACCCCCCGACGCCCCCCATGAGATCCCGTGGAAGCGTCCTGGCCGACCGTTTCAGGCCAGACGGTGCTCAGGCGCCCGCGCGGCCTGGCCGGCCAGAGCGATCAGAGCAGTTTCAGCTCGCTGGCCGAAGATTTCCCGTCACGGCCGGTTTGCAGCTCATACGAGATCTTCTGATTGTCGTTCAGACCTTTCAGACCGGCGCGTTCCACGGCCGAGATATGCACGAAGACATCCTTGCCCCCGTCATCGGGCGCGATGAACCCGTAACCCTTCGTTGCGTTAAACCATTTCACGGTGCCAGTCGGCATTCCCGTCTCTCCCTTAGTAACCCCCCGGGCTGCGGAATTGCGTCCCGGGCGTAGCCGCCAGGTCTTCCGGGCCTGTCAGGGTAGAGAGGCTAGTCAGAAAGTCTGTCGTTACAGGGGCAGGATGCCACGGCAGGTTTGGAAATCAAGAATTTTGCCGCGATTTCACAGGGAATCGCGAATTCATGCCGTGTTTCGGCGGAGGAAATCGTCAGAAATTAACCGAATCCGGCGGATTCTCTGACCATTTGATCAGATTCCCGGCCGGAAAGCGGCTGAATCTCAGTTCATCGGCGGCGGCAACGCGTCAAAGGCCAGCGTGCTGAGCGCGGATTCGAATCCCAAGCTTTCGGTGCGGTTCTCGCCCAGGCGGCGCAACGAAACCGTGCGCTCCTCAACCTCTTTCATCCCCACCGCCAGAATCACCGGCACTTTACCAACGGAATGTTCGCGCACTTTATAGTTGATTTTCTCATTCCGAATATCGGCTTCCGCGCGCACGCCCGCCTTTTTCAGCGCGGCGACCACCTCGTTCACATAGCCATCCGCATCCGACACGATCGAGGCCACCACCACCTGGCGCGGGGCCAGCCAGAAGGGCAGTTTGCCGGCATAGTTCTCGATCAGGATGCCGATAAAGCGCTCGAACGAGCCAAGGATCGCGCGGTGCAGCATATAGGGGCGGTGTTTCGCGCCATCCTCACCGACATATTCCGCATCCAGCCGTTCGGGCAGGTTGGGGTCGACCTGGAAAGTGCCACATTGCCATTCGCGGCCAATCGCATCGGTCAGCTTGAAATCAAGCTTCGGCCCGTAAAAGGCGCCGTCGCCCGGGTTGATCTCATAGGGCAGACCGAGATTCTCGATGGCAGATTGCAGCGCGCCCTCGACCTTGTCCCATTGCGCATCGGTGCCGATCCGGACCTCGGGGCGGGTGGAAAGCTTGATGTCGAATTTCTCAAACCCGAGGTCGCGGTAAACCGAGGACAGCAGTTTGATGAAAGCGCCGCATTCCGACTCGATCTGATCTTCGGTGCAGAAGATATGCGCGTCATCCTGGGTAAAACCGCGCACCCGCATCAAACCATGCATCGAACCCGAGGACTCGTATCGGTGACATGATCCGAATTCCGCCAGCCTGAGCGGCAAATCGCGATAAGATTTCAGCCCCTGGTTATAGACCTGGACGTGGCAGGGGCAGTTCATCGGCTTCAGCGCGTTGATACGCTTTTCCTTCGCGCCCTCTTCGTCCACCTCCACGATGAACATATTCTCGCGGTAGGCTTCCCAATGGCCGGATTTCTCCCAGAGCACCCGGTCGACGACCTGGGGCGTGCGGATCTCCTGATAGCCGGCGGCGCGCAGGCGGCCGCGCATGAAATCCTCGAGGCCGCGCCAGATCTGCCAGCCATTGGGGTGCCAGAACACCATGCCCGGCGCCTCTTCCTGGAGGTGGAACAGGTCCATTTCGCGGCCCAGCTTGCGGTGGTCGCGTTTCGCAGCCTCCTCCAGCATGGTCAGATGCGCTTTAAGGTCGTCACGGTTGCGGAAGGCAACGCCGTAAATGCGTTGCAGCATCGGGCGGGACGCATCACCCAGCCAATAGGCCCCGGCCACATGGGTCAGCTTGAACGCATCCGCCGGCACCTGGCCGGTATGTTGCAGATGCGGGCCTCGGCAGAGATCCTGCCAGTTCCCGTGCCAATACATGCGGATGTCTTCGCCGCCCGGGATCCGGTCGAGGAGCTCCACCTTAAAGGGTTCGCCGCGCTCTTCGTAGTATTTCCGCGCGCGCGCGCGATCCCAGAGTTCGGTTTTCACCGGCTCGCGGGCATTGATGATCTGCTTCATCCGCGCCTCGATGGCGCCGAGATCTTCGGGCGTGAAAGGCTCTGCGCGGTCGAAATCGTAGAACCAGCCCTGATCCCGCACCGGGCCGATGGTGACTTTCACATCCGGCCACAGCTCTTGCACCGCGCGCGCCATGATATGGGCGAGGTCATGGCGGATCAGCTCCAGCGCCGGCGCCTCATCCTTCATCGTGTTGATCGAGAGCGCCGCATCGGCAGTGATCGGCCAGGCCAGATCCCAGTGTTTGCCATCCACCTGCGCCGAAATCGCGGCTTTTGCCAGCGAGGGCGCGATGGAGGCCGCCACTTCGGCAGCGGTCACGCCGGCCTCATAGGTCCGGATATTGCCATCGGGAAAAGTCAGGGAAATCTGGGCCATTGGCCGTGCTCCTCGTCGGTCTGGTGCCTACCAAGCACCCGGTTGCGGGTTATATCCGCGCCCATTTGCGCCCGCGCCGGGCCAAGGTCAAGCGGGGGCCCGGAAAAACTTGTATGGCGGGGCCGGCTCTGCCAGCTTTGACCGGTCGGTGGAGGGCAGAAGATGCGGTCATTCGAGGAGATCCTGGCGATTGCAGCCGGGCGCAAGGGCGGCCAGGAGCAGGCGCTTGCCGGGATCATTCAGCCGCTGACGGCGGATCAGCTGGCAGCGCTGCCGGATGCGGCCTGGCTTTCGCAGATGGCGCGGGGCATTTTCCAGGCCGGGATCAGCTGGAAAGTGGTGGATGCCAAATGGCCCGGGATCGAAGAGGCGTTTCAGGGCTTCGATCCCGGGGCGGTGTCGATGCTGGATGAGGACAGGATCGAGGCGCTGGTGAATGACCGGCGTTTGATCCGTTCGGGGCCAAAGATCCTGGCGATCCGTGAAAACGCACAATTCATCCGCGATACCACGGCCGATTACGGATCTTTCGGGCGCAGGGTGGGCGACTGGCCGGATACCGATTTCATCGGGCTGCTGGCCTGGCTGGTGAAAGGCGGCAGCCGGCTTGGGGGGGCGACCGGGGCCTATATGCTGCGGCAAATGGGGAAGGAGAGTTTCCTGTTGTCACAGGACGTGACGGCGCGACTGATGGCCGAAGGGGTGATCGACGGCCCCGCCACATCGCAAAAATCCCTTCGCGCCGTTCAGGCAGCCTTTGACGGCTGGAAGGCGGAATCTGGGCGGAGTTTCAATGAAATCAGTGTCATACTCGCGCGCTCAATCGGCTGAGCCCCCACCTGCACCAGGGGCGCGGAAACCGAAACGATTTCCGGCACGATTTCTTTGAAGAAATCGTGAGGCGCGCCGGGCTGGCGGGGTCGCTCCCCCTCTGCTAGGGCTTTGCGGCGCGTAAGACGCCCGCGAAGGAGCAGCCATTGACCCAATTTCTCACCTCGCCCCAGGGGCGCCGGCTTGCCTTCAACCAGTTGGAGGGCGCCGGCCCGACCGTGGTTTTCCTTGGCGGGTTCAAATCCGACATGCAGGGTTCCAAGGCGCTATATCTTGAGGCCTGGGCGAAGGAGCAGCGGCGCGCCTTTCTGCGGCTCGACTATTCCGGACATGGCCAGTCTTCGGGCGATTTCGAAGCGGGCGCCATCGGCGACTGGGCAGCGGATGCGCTTGCGGTGATCGAAGCCCGAACCAGCGGCCCGCTGATCCTTGTCGGTTCTTCCATGGGGGGGTGGATCGCCCTCCTCCTTGCCCGCATGATCCCGGATCGGATCGCCGGGCTTGTCGGCATTGCCGCCGCACCCGATTTCACCGCCCGCACCTGGGCGGAAGAGCTGACAGATGCGCAGCGCGATCAGGTCACCGCCGAGGGGCGGATCGGGATCGCTTCGGATTACGCCGATCAGCCCTATATCTTCACCCGGCGGCTGTTTGAGGATGGCGCGCAGAACCGTGTGCTGGACCGCCCGCTGCCGCTGCCCTTCCCCGTGCGGCTCTTGCAGGGCACGGCGGATACCGATGTGCCGCCAGCGGTGGCGCTTGACCTCCTTGCCCATGCGGATGGACCCGATCTCCGGCTGACCCTGGTGAAAGGGGCCGATCACCGCTTTTCAACGCCGGACTGCCTTGCACTGATCGCGAGCAGCATCGACGAGGTTACCAGACGTGCCCAAGGCGGGTTGCCCCGGTGATCCACCGCCTTCTGGTCGCCCTGCCGGCCATTGTGCTGCTGGGGTGTGGCGCTCTGGTTCCTCGACCCGCGCGACGGCGTTGATCGCAGCATCAGCTTTGCACCTTCAGTGCCGGGCGATGACCCGGAGGTCTGGCTGCAGGTCAGCGAGCAACAATTCTCCGACATTCGCCCCGGCGCCGCGAAGCGCCTCCTCTGGGCCGGCGAAAAGGGCCGCAAGACGCCGCTTGCCATCGTCTATGTGCATGGCTTCACCGCCTCGGCCGAAGAGATCCGCCCGGTGCCGGACGAGGTCGCCCGCGCGCCTGGCGCCAACCTCTTCTAAACGCGGCTGACCCCCGCCATGGCCGCGCGCGCGAGGCCATGGCGGGGGTCGAGGCCGGCGCCTGGATCGAGGATATGGCGGAGGCCATGGCAATCGGCCGCAGCCTTGGCGACCGGGTGATCGTGATCGGCACCTCGATGGACGGCGCGCTGAGCGCAATTGCCGCCACCGACCCGCAGCTTTCCGAAGGAATTTCCGTTATCATGCTGATTTCGCATGATTTATCCCTGAACGGACCGGCGATCTGGCTGATGCCCCCCTTCCCCAGGCTCTGGACACCGCTGGTGCTGGGATCTGTGCAGGTGACCGCGCCGGTCAATAGCGGGCATAAGAAGTTCTGGGCGACCCGCTGGCCGACGGCGGCGCTTTGCCCGCCGGGTGTGCTGATGCGAGAGGCGCGGGCCGCCGATTACACCCGCGCCATGATGCCGCTGCTGGTGCTGTATGCCCCCGGGGATCAGGGGATCGACCCCAGGGCGATTGCGCCGGTCATTGCCAGCTGGGGCGGCTCGGTCGAGATGCGGGAGCGAAGGATGCAAGCGGGCGACGCCCCCTATGCGCATGTCATCGAGGGGGATGTCCTCTCGCCCGGCCAGAATGAGGCGGTGACCGGGCTGATCCTCGCCTGGGCGCACGGTATCTGAACCGTCAGACAGCAAAAAGAGCCCCGGGCGAGTTTTGGGGCCCTTTTTATCGCAACAGTGACCGGCCTCAGCCCGCCAGATCGGCAGGCCTGTCGGTCGAGCTGGCCAGCCGGATCGGCGTCACGGTTTTCGCGCGCTTGCGCTCGGGCTTCGGCGGCGCCGCATTGGCGTCGATGAAGTCCAGCACCAGCGGGCGGATATTCAGCCGCCAGGACTTGCCGGCAAAGATGCCATAATGGCCGGCGCCGGGTTCCAGATGCTGCGCCTTTTTCGAAGGCGGCAGGCCGGTCAGCAGGTCGAGCGCCGCAAGGCATTGGCCGGGCGCGGAAATATCGTCATTCTCGCCCTCGACGATCTTGACCGCAACGCGGGTGATCGCACCGATATCGACATGTTTGCCCTTCACCGTAAAGGCATTGCGGGCGATCTCGCGGTTCTTGAAAATCCGCGCCACCGTCGAGAGGTAGAATTCGGCGGTCATATCCATCACCGCCAGATATTCATCGTAAAAGCGGTTATGCGCGTCGTGATCCGAGGCCTCTCCCTGCGCCTCGCGCATGATCTGATCGGAAAAGGCCTTGGTGTGACGCTCGGCATTCATCGAGATGAAGCCCGCCAGCTGCAACAGGCCCGGATAGACCAGCCGCCCGGCGCCCTTATATTTAAAGCCGACACGCTGGATCATAATATGCTCCAGCTGCCCCATGGTCATCCGATTGCCGAAATCGGTCACCTCGGTCGGATTGGCATCGGGATCGACCGGCCCCCCCATCAGCGTCAGCGACCGCGGCTGGGCCTCGGGATCTTCCTGCGCCAGCCAGGCAGTGGCGGCCAGCACCAGCGGCACCGGCTGGCAGACCGCGACCACATGGGTGTCCGGCCCCAGCTCTTTCAGGAATTCCGCGATGTAAAGCGTGTAATCCTCGACATCGAAAGTGCCGGCCGAAACCGGAATGTCACGCGCATTATGCCAGTCTGTTACCCAGACATCGGCATCTGGCAGCAAAGAGGCCACGGTGGACCGCATCAGGGTGGCGTAATGGCCCGACATCGGCGCGACGATCAGGATGCGGCGGGCCATCGGCTCGCGCCGGCGGACGAAGAACTGCACCAGATTGCCGAAGTCGCGCTCAAGCGTGATTTTCTCATCGACCAGGTGGTCCTGGCCATCGGGGCCGACCACGGTGCGGATGCCCCAGTCGGGTTTTGCAACCATGCGCGCAAAGCTGCGCTCGGTCACTTTGCCCCAGGCAGCCATCATCGGCAGCAGCGGATTCATCGAAAGCGCGAAGATCGGATAGCTTGCCAAAGCCTGCATGGACGCGCCCAGCCACTCATTTGTGTTACGGGCGCTTTCCATCACGTCATAGGTGGCCATATACTTCAAATCACGTCTCCATACCCGTCTGGGTCAGCCCTGGTCTCAGCCGGAGTGGACCCGCACCTGCGCCCCGCGCGCGACTGGTCCGGGCCCATATGGTCTAAGCAGGGCGGGGCAGGAGTCGTTATGCTGCGCAGCAGCAAAGTTAGGGGGGAAATTTTGTTATGACAACTACCGAAAAAAAAGAAGAAACGGATAGTGTCGCACGGATGGAACGGCTGAACGCCAATCTTGCCCGTGTCGAAGAGCTGACACAGCGCCTGACAGCCGCGGTTTCCGCGCGGCGGGCGCATGATTCCGCCCTGGATGGCCCGGCCGCCGATGTCTATGTCAAGGCAGCCGCTGCCTGGGTTGCCGGCATGATGCGCGACCCCGCCAAAGTGCTGGAACATCAGATCGGCTATTGGGGCAAGACGCTGAAACATTATGTCGAAGCGAATCAGGTGCTTGCCAAAGGTGAATTCAAAGCCCCGCCCGATCCAGGCCCGAAAGACCGCCGCTTTGCCAACCCGCTTTGGGAAACGCATCCGTTTTTCAACTATCTCAAACAGCAATATCAGCTGAATTCCGAGGCCATGACCCATGCGGTCGGCGATATGGCCACGCTTGCCCCCGAAGATCGCCGCCGGGTGGACTATTTCACGAAACAGATTGTTGACATGTTCTCGCCGACGAACTTCCTCGGCACCAATCCGGATGCACTGGAACGCGCGGTCGAGACCGATGGTGAAAGCCTCGTCCAGGGGCTTGAGAACCTCGTCCGCGATATGGAGGCCAATAGTGGCGAGCTGGTGGTGACACTGGCCGATAAAGAGGCCTTTACCGTGGGCGGCAATATCGCCACCGCCGAGGGCTCGGTCGTTTATCGCAACCGGATGTTCGAGCTGATCCAGTACAGGCCGACCACCGAAAAGGTCCATAAGACTCCGCTGCTGATCTTTCCGCCCTGGATCAACAAATTCTACATCATGGATCTGAAGCCGCAAAATTCGCTGATCCGCTGGATCGTCGATCAGGGTTTCACGCTGTTCGTGGTGTCCTGGGTGAACCCGGATGCCTCTTATGCCGATGTCAGCGTCGATGACTATATCCGCGACGGCTATCTGCGCGCGATGGCCGAGGTGCGGCGCATCACCGGCGAAAAGCAGATCAATGCGGTCGGCTATTGCATCGCGGGAACCACGCTGGGGCTGACGCTGGCGCATTTGCAAAAGGCCGGCGACAAGACGGTGAAGACAGCGACCTTCTTCACCACGCTCACCGATTTCTCGGATCCCGGCGAGGTGGGCGTATTTCTCGACAATGATTTCGTCGACGGGATCGAGCGGCAGAGCGCCCAGGACGGCGTGCTCTCCAGCGTCTTCATGCAGCGCACCTTCAGCTTCCTGCGCTCGAATGACCTGATCTACACGCCCGCGATCAAGAGCTATATGATGGGCGAGGCGCCGCCGGCCTTTGATCTCTTGTTCTGGAATGGCGACGCAACCAACCTGCCGGCAAAGATGGCGGTCGAATATCTGCGCGGGCTTTGCCAGAATGACGGTTTCGCAAAGGGCGAATTCCTGGTGTTCGGCGAGCCGGTGAGCCTGTCCCAGGTGCAGGTGCCACTTTGCGCCATTGCCTGCGAGACCGACCACATCGCGCATTGGAAGGGCAGCTTCAACGGCATCCGGCAGATGGGGTCAAAGGACAAGACCTTCATCCTGTCGGAATCCGGCCATATCGCAGGGATCATCAACCCGCCCTCCAAGGGCAAATATGGCCACTGGACCAGCGAGGCCCCGCCCGAGGGCACGCCCGAGGCCTGGCTTGCAGGTGCAGAAAAGACCCCGGGCAGCTGGTGGCCCCGCTGGGGCGCATGGCTTGCCGCCTCTTCCGGACCGATGGTGAAGGCGCGGCCCCCCGGCGGGCCGGATAACCCGGTGCTCTGCCCCGCCCCCGGCACCTATGTGAAATCGGAGCCGGCAAAAGCCTGACCCGCCCCGGGCATTGGATGATTCGAAAAAGCCAGGATTTCCTGGCTTTTTTGCTGTCCAAGCTGGCCGGAGATACGCGGATTTCCGCTACGTCACCCGCAGTCTGATGCGGTGCTGACGGGGCCCAGACGGCAGCACCAGACCGGAGGACCCGAAAATTGCGTGGATTCCCAATTGCCTGCATGACGGGCCGCTCTGCGGCTTTTGTCACCGCCCTGTGATGCGGGCATGCTAATGCTGCATTGCAGAATAATCCTTGAAATGCTGCATCGCAGCATGTATATATTGGTTCAGGAAACGGGCTGACCTGCTGCAAACGCCCGCTGTTCAGGAGAATTGAAATGACCAAGACCACCGACTTCACCAAAGTGTTCCAGGACGTCATGGCTTCGTTCCCGGTTGATGCTTCGGCTTTCCAGAACGCATTCAAAACCCAGGCCGCTTTCGGCGAGAAATTCTCGAAAGTCGCTCTCGAAGCCGCTGAGAAATCGACCGAGATCTCGGCTTCCTGGGCCAAAGAGACCTTCTCGCGTCTGGGCGACATCACCAAAGCCAAGACCGACCCGGCTGACTATAGCAAAGCCGTGACCGATTTCGCTTCGAAAGCTGCCGAAGCTGCTGCCGAAAACATGGCTGCCTTCGCTGAAATCGCGAAAAAAGTCCAGGTCGAGACCGTCGAGCTGCTGCTCGCCGCCGGCAAGGAAGCTCAGGAAGACGCAACCGCCGCCGTGAAAAAAGCCTCTGCCGAAGTGCAGTCGGTTGCCAAAAAAGCCACCGCCGCCGCGAAGTGATCGCAGCCTGGTGACAGCCCGGACCGGCGCGCCCTCCTCCCCGGCGCCGGCAGGGTTTCAGCTTTGAGCGGGCTCGGTCGAGCCCGCTCTTGCTTTTTGATCAGACGCGCAGCTAAGCTTCTCTGCAAGCGCAAACGGATTTGACGCCCCGTCGACAGACTTCGCGGCGGCAGCCACCGTAAATCCCCGGGGAGGAGAGCTAAATGTCCGGTACCGACAAGCCATTGCTGATCAAGCGCTATGCGAGCCGCCGCCTCTACAATACCGAGACCTCGGATTATGTGACGCTGGAGGATATTGCCGGCCTGATCCGCAAAGGGCGCGAGGTGCAGATCATCGACCTCAAGACCGGCGATGACCTGACGCGGCAATATCTGTTGCAGATCGTGGCCGAACATGAATCCAAGGGTCAGAATGTGCTGCCGGTGAATGTGCTGACCGATCTCGTGCGCAGCTATACGACCGGCATGCAGGCGGTGATGCCGCAATTCCTTGCAACCTCGTTTGAGATGCTGCGCGACAGCCAGTCGAAACTGGTCGAGAATTTCTCGACCTTCCCCAATCCGATGGCCTCGGTGCCGGGTTTTGATGCGCTGCGCAAACAGCAGGAAGCCTTTCTCAAGACGTTGATGGGCGGGGTGTCGGGCTGGCCGGGCGCCTCTTCGGGGCCAGAACCCGAGGCGACCGAGGAAAAGGGCGAGGATCTCGCCGATATCCGCAAGCAGCTGGCCGAGTTGCAGGCAAAGCTGTCCAAACTCTGAAACCAGATCCGGCGCGGGGAGGATCATGGCGGAAACCGAGGGCCGCGTGACGCTCTGGGGCATCGAGGTTTTCCTCGCCGCCGCCGAAGAGGGTGCAATCTCCGCTGCCGCGCGGCGGCTGGGGGTCAGCCCTTCAGCGGTCAGCCAGCAGCTGACCGGGCTGGAAAGCGCGCTCGGAACGGTGTTGCTGGATCGCGGCGCGCGGCCGGTGCGGATGACGCCGGCAGGAACCATGTTCCGCCGCCATGCCCAGACCATGCTGAATGCCGCCCAGGAGGCGCGGGCAGAGCTGGCGCGCTCGGACCTGGCGGGGCTGACGACGCTCCGGCTCGGGATGATCGAGGATTTCGAGGCCGATGTGACGCCGCGGCTGCTGTCCTCGCTGGCACGGGAACTGCCCGGCTGCCGCTTCCTGCTGGAGACCGGCCCCTCGCACCGGCTGTTGGAAAAGCTTGACGCGCGGGCACTGGATATAGTGGTGGCGGCGGATCTGCCTGGCGAAGGGAACTGGGAGGGGGAGCGCGAACAGCATCCGATCCTGCGCGAGCCCTTTCTCGCCATCCGGCCGAAATCCGGCGCGGCGGATCTGCCGCTGATCCAGTATTCCGCGCGCCATCTGATGGGCCGCCAGATCGCGGCGCATCTGATCCGCGAGGGTCAGCGCCCGGCGGCGCGGTTCGAACTCGACAGCTATCACGCGATCCTCGCCATGGTGGCCGGAGGCGAAGGCTGGGCAATCCTGCCGCCGCTGGCGCTGCACCAGGCGCGCCGCTTCCGATCCGAGGTCGAGGTCGCTCCCCTGCCCTTCGCGGCGCTGTCGCGCAGCCTGTCGCTGGTGGCGCGGACGGACGTGCTGCGCGATATCCCGGCGCTGATCGCGGGCAGGCTGCGGCTTCTGGTGCGCGAAGAGGTCCAGGCCCCGGCGCTCGCCGACTGGCCCTGGCTGAAAGACCAGCTGTCAGTTCTGTGAAAAACGGCCCGCCAGAGACGGGCCGGGAAACGAAATCTTCAAAGATTTCGGACCGGTTTCTTGCAAGGAACCGGGGGTTTCAACCCTTGATGGCTGTCACCGAGTCGAGCACCGCCCTGGCCAGATAGTTCAGCTCATCATGGTTCAGCCTGACCGGCAGCCGCATATCGCAGGCGCGCATCAGCATTGCTCTTGTCATCGGCAGTTCCGGCGTCTCGCCGAGGAATTGCCAGTTCCAGAAGGCCCGCGCATTGCCCTCGGAGAGGCCGAAAATCTGCACCGGCACCCCTCTCGTCTTCGCCTCGGCCTGGAAAGCCCGTGCCTCGGCATCCGTCCAGTCGCCGATCAGGCTGAACTGGATCGAATCCGGCGCACGTTCCTCGGGCGCGAGCGCCTGCGGCACCGAGAGCCAGGGACTCTCATTCAGCTGAGCCGCCACATGGTCATGGTTCGCGCGGCCTTTCGTCACCCGATCCGCCAGCATCGGCAGTTGCGGCCGGATCACCGCCGCGGAGAGATTCTGCATCCGCACATTGTACAAAGGCAGTTTGTTCTGCCAATGACCGAAGCTGTTTTGCAGCCCCCCATGCTTCTTCCAGTTTTCCTCATAGGCGCCCGACATGATGATCGCGCGCGCGGCAAGCTCGGGATCATCGGTGATCAGCATGCCGCCCTCACCCGCATTCACCATCTTATAAGACTGGAAGCTGAAACAGCCCGCGCGGCCGATCGTTCCCAGCTTCCTGCCGTGCCACAGCGTGCCCAGACTATGCGCCGCATCCTCGATCACCGGGATGCCGGGCGCATCAGCGAGCGCGCAGATCGCATCCATATCCGAGGTATGACCGCGCATATGGCTGATCAGCACCGCATCGGCACCCGGCAGTTTCGCTTTGAAATCAGCGATGTCGATGCGCATATCCTGGCCGACCTCGACCAGAACCGGCACACATTCGGCATGGACCACGGCCGAGGGCACCGCCGCAAAGGTGAAAGCCGGGATCAGCACCTTCGCGCCAGGGCGAAGATCCAGTGCCTTCATCGTCAGGAACAGAGCCGCCGAACAGGACGACACGGCAAGCGCATATTTCGCGCCCAGAAGCTCGGCAAATTCAGCCTCCAGCAGCGCGACCGGCGCGTCTTTCGGCGCGTTGTAGCGGAAGAGATCAGCCGATTGCAGCAGCTCTTCGATCGCGGCACGGGCGGCGGCCGGGATCGGCTCGGCCTCATGCAGATCGGGGACCCTTTCGGAGAGGCGTGGGCTGGTTTTTTCCATCACCGGGTTCTGACCATCGGCAGCCATGTTCAGCTTTCCTGAAAACTCTATTCAGAAAGCATTTAAACCCATGCCCTGCGACATGCCAGTGACGAATTTCCGACAGGCCGGTTTCCGCCAGTTTTTTCGTCCCATCCAGGGCCCCCAAAAGAGAAAATTCTACCCCACCGGAGCGGTCGGCACCGGCCTGGCCTGTTCGGCGGCCTGCCGCGCCGCGAGGCGCTCCAGCACCGCGGCCAGCTCATGCCAGGCGCTGCGCGCCATCGAGCGGAACACCCGGATGTGGAACCCGGCCCGGCCCTCGCGCAGGATGATCGCGGGGATATGGTTCAGCGCGGTCCGGATCACATGGCCGACCGGAAAGGCGGCAAGCCGCAGATCGGGCGTCACCAGCCGCGCCAGCGCCGCCTCGCCGCCCTCGCCGGAAAGCGAAAACCCTGCCCAGGCGCCGGTCTGGTCGGTCACGGCAGCAAAAGCCTCCAGCCCGGGCGGGGCTGCGCCGCCCAAAAGGAAGGCCTGGTCGCGCCCGGTCCAGATCAGGCGCAGATCGCCGGCGCTGCTGCTTTGCCCCGGCGTGGGGAATGCAAGGCCCAGGGGGGCGAGAACCGGCGCCAGATCCACCCCGGGAAAGGGCGCAATCGACCAGACTGGGCCCGGCGGCAGGGTTGCAAGAACCAGCCCCGCCCCGGTCGCCGGGCGCTGCCCGTCCAGTGCCGTTTTTGCGATCAGCTCAGCCACGCATCCGCCCTCCATCAGGGTCGAAGAACACCGGATGGGTGACTTCGCATTCCACATCAATGCCGCGCAGGTGGTCAACCAGCCGGATCGTTTCACCATGCCGCGCCCGGCCATCGGTCAGGAAGGCCAGCGCCAGCCAGCTGTCCAGCACCGGCGAGTAGCAGACCGAAGTGACATAACCCTGATCATTCTCGCGCTCGACCGCAAAGCCGGGGCGGAAAAGATGCGCGCCGGCGGAAACGGGCGCGCCGGCCTTCAGCCCGACCAGCTGCTCGCGCTCGGGTCCCCAGAGGCCTGGGCGCTGGCTGGCCGCCTTGCCGATACAATCCTTCTTCGCGCTGACCATGCCCGCGAGGCCCACATCATCCGCCGAGACCCTTCCATGGATCTCGGCATGGGTCAGAAATCCCTTCTCGATCCGCAGGACATTGAGCGCCTCCATCCCGTAGGGGCCGCCGCCCATGGTCTCGGCCCGGGCGAGCAGATCGCGGAACAATGCCTCGCCGTAATCGACCGGCACCGCCAGCTCATAGCCCTCTTCGCCGGAAAACGAGATGCGGAAAAGCCGCGCCTGAACACCGCCGACCGTCACCGGCACGACACCCATGAAGGGCAGATCGCCCAGGGGCTGATCCAGCACGCTGTCGATCAGCGCGCGCGCCTTTGGCCCGGCCACGGCAAATTGCGCGAAAGCCTCGGTGACCGAGATGATGCGCAGCTTCCAGGTCGCGCAAAAGGCCTGTTGCACGAAATCGAGATGGCGCATCACCTGGCCCGCTGCCGCGGTGGTGGTCGTCATCAGGTAATGGTTTTCCGCCAGCCGCGCCGAGGTGCCATCATCCATGACAAGACCATCTTCGCGCAGCATCAGCCCGTAGCGCACCTTTCCGACCGGCAAAATGCTGAATGTATTGGTATAAACCAGATCGAGAAACCGCCCCGCATCCGGCCCCTGAATGTCGATCTTGCCCAAAGTCGAGACATCGCAGACGCCGACAGCGCCCCGCACCATCAGGACCTCGCGGTCACAGGCCTCGCGCCAGGTGGTCTCGCCCGGTTTCGGGAAATACGAGGGGCGATACCAGAGCCCGGCCTCGATCATCGGTGCCAGCCGGTCGCGCGAGGCCTGGTCCGAGGTCAGGAAACGTTCCGGCGCGAAGCCTTTGGCGCGGCCCCCTGCCCCCATCGCGGCGATGGAAACCGGCACATAAGGCGGGCGGAAGGTGGTGGTGCCGGTTTCGGGAATGCCGCGCCCGGTGGCATCGGCCAGCACCGCCAGCGCCGCCACATTCGAATTCTTGCCCTGATCCGGCGCCATGCCCTGCGTCGTGTAACGCTTCATATGCTCGACGCTGGCGAAATTTTCGACCGCCGAGAGTTTCACATCCTTGACCGTCACATCATTGGCGAAATCGAGCCAGGCACGGCCCTTTGCGCCGCTGGCCCCTTCGACCGACCAGATCGCCCGCTGGGTGTAAGGCGCATCCTCGGCCGCCGGCAGCGCGAGATCGGGGGCGCGCAGATCCAGCGCAGCCAGCGCCTGTTCCGCCGCAAGCCTGCCGGTGGCCAGCGCGCCATGGGTGGAAAAGCTGCCATTCGCGGCACCCGCCGCTGACAGCCCCGGCACCGCGCCCCCGACCGGCACGAAAGCCGCCAGTTCTTCGGACCAGCGCGGGCGGGCATTCATGTGGCAGGTCAGGTGCAAAGCCGGATTCCAGCCGCCCGAGACCGCGAGGCAATCGGTCTCGATCTGAAAGCTTTCGGAGCCTTTGCGCACCGTAATCGCCTTCAGCCCGTGGCGGCCCCGGGTATCGGTCACCACCGCGCCGGTATGGACCGGGCAATCCTCGACCACCGAGGCATCCTCTCTCGGGTCGATGATCGCCGCAACCTGGACACCGGCGGCCATCAGATCGCGCGCGGTCTGGCGGGCATGGTCATTGGCGGCAAACAGCGTCACCCGCTTGCCAGGACTTACGCCGAAGCGGTTGAGGTAGGTCTGCACTGCCGAGGCCAGCATGATGCCGGGGCGGTCATTCATCGGGAAAGCGATATGGCGCTCCTGCGCGCCCGAGGTCAGAACCGCGCGTTTCGCCACGATGCGCCAGAAACATTCGCGGGGCAGATTGGGGCGGGGAGAGCGGTGGAGGCCCACGCGTTCCAGCGCGCCGTAAGTGCCATTGTCATAGGCGCCGGTCACGGTGGTGCGGGTCATTATGCGCAGATTGGGCAGGCTGCGCAGTTCCGCCTCGACCGCATGCACCCATTGCGCAACCGGATCGCCACCGATCAGTCCGCCCTGCGCGATCAGGCGGCCGCCGGTCAGCGGCTGTTCCTCGGTGAGGATCACATCGGCCCCCGCCCGCGCGGCGGTCAGCGCCGCCATCAGCCCGGCAGGCCCCGCCCCGATCACCAGAAGGTCACAATGCGCCCAGGCCTTCTCGTAAACGCCCTCGTCATGGACCTTTGCGAGACTGCCAAGCCCCGCGGCGCGGCGGATAATGGGCTCGTAAAGCCCCTCCCAGAAATGGCGCGGCCACATGAAGGTCTTGTAGTAGAACCCGGCGCTGAGAAAGGGCGAGATCAGGTCATTCACCGCCATCAGATCATGGCGCAGGCTGCCGAGCCGGTTCTGGCTGCGGCTTTCCAGCCCGTCGAAAATCTCTTGCATCGTGGCGCGGGTATTGGGGGTGCGGCTGGTTTTTCCGATCACCTCGACCAGCGCGTTCGGCTCTTCCGATCCCGCCGTCAGCACGCCGCGCGGGCGGTGATATTTGAACGAGCGCCCGAAGAGTTTCACCCCATTGGCCAGCAGGGCCGAAGCCAGCGTATCCCCCCTGAACCCGGTATAGTCGCGCCCGTCAAAGCGGAACCTCACCTCGCGTGAGCGGTCGATGATGCCTTTGCCCTCAAGCCTCATCCCGGCCCCCTTTGCGATCCGCCACCAGCTCGACGCCGGTGATTTCATGGGTGATCGTGTTGCGGCTGACCAGAAGCCAGGCGGCACAGCCCTGGTCGTGATACCAGAGATCACGGGTCGGCCCGGCAGGGTTGTCGCGCAGGTGGAGGTAATTGTCCCATGCCTCAGCGGGCGCGCCGGGGTCGGGGCGGCTGAGATAATCCCCGGCCCCGTAATAAGTGAATTCCCGGCGATCACGCGGGCCGCAAAGCGGGCAGGTCAGTCGCATATCAGGCTCTCCGCATTGGACGGCGGGGGTGTGGCCAGGGGCGCAAAGAGGGGCGCTGCCCCTCGGCCCTTGCGGGCCTCACCCCGGGATATTTCCGGACAGATGAATACAACGGCATCGGTCTACTCCAGGCCCGGGCAGGCCGAAGCGGGGGCGCGGGTCAGGCGGCAGGTGGTTTTGCCGCTGCCCTCTTCGGGCAGGTCGCTGAGCCCGCCACAACCTTCCTCTGCCCCGACGCCCGGGACGTCGCGGGTGAAGCTGTGCGTTTCGATTTCAAGACTGTCGCCTTGGGCGCTGCGGATGGTGAAACTGCTGCCATCGCATTCGACCTGGCAGGTGGTTTTGCCGCCGGTCTCACCACAGAAGGCGATCTGGCGGCAGCTGCGTTTCGCGATCCCCTCGGTGCTGGCGCGGCCCTGACCCGAGAAGCGGCCGGTGGCGGTGACATAGCCATTGCCCCGGGGGGCGGGCCCAGGGCTGATCCTGAGCGAGGCGACATGGTGTTTCGTTTTTTTGACCGGATGGCCTACCGGATAGTCGCGGGCAAAACAGCCCTGCGGGATCCGGGCAAGGGCCGGGCCGGCGATCACAGCGGCAGAAGTGTTCAGGGCGGCAGGAGCAAGAGCGGTCAGAACGTGCATGTCAGTCAACTCCCCGGCAGGTGGCGGCATCGGCGCGTGCCAGGCGACAGGTGGTTTTGCGTCCATCGGTTTCGGCCAGATCCGAGATCGCCTCGCAGCCCTCGCCATTCCGGAGCGCGAAATAATCGGTGGAGATTTCCAGCTGGTCGCCTGTGAACGAGCGGATCAGGAAGGTGCCGCCATCACATTCGACCATGCACAGGATGCCGTCTTTTTGCTCGTTGCAAAAGGCGCCTTGCGTGAAATACGCGCCGCCAGGCCCCTCGCGCCTCGCCCTGCCCTGATCGGCGAAGCGGCCGATCACATCGACCAGCAGGTAGTCGGTATCGGGGCTGCGGCGGAAATTCAGCCGGAGCGCCGCGACATGCTGGTTCGGGTTCTTGCCCAGATGCGCGGCGGAATAGTCGCGGGCGAAGCAGCCCAGCGGTTCCCGTGCGAGGGCGGGCGGTGCAATCGCCAGGGCAAGAGCGGTAGACATCATGCGGCGCATCAGGCGCTCCCTTTGTTCAGTTGGGGACAGCCGGAATCAGGGACATTCAGAGATCCGCAGGCTTGCAAGCGGCGATTGCGGAGCCACAGGAGGCTCATCAAAGAAATTGGCTGCGGAAAGATCAGCGGCCTGAAATTCGAGGTAAACCTCATAGCCGATCACCCCACCCGCCCGGATGAATTCACCCTTTCCGGAGCGACAGTCATTTTGGGTCAAACGCTGTGCCAGCGCAGTCTTCCATGCGCTACCACCGCCGCCATCAGCAGTCTGGGTGGCAAGGATCGCCTCACGCGCCTCCAGCGGAAAACTGAGCCGCACGCGGGTCAGCGCAAGCGGCACCGGTCCCTCCGGTGGCCAACTGAGGGGCGCGCCGGAAAGCGCATCCTGATCACGAATGCCGTGTATCTCGGCCCGAAGGCCCGTCATCACCGGCGCGATACGGCAGGGCTCTTTGATACCCGCGATTCGCAACGCTCTGCGGATCTCGCGCGCGACGAGGCAGCCGGGGTCTTCCGGCCCCCATTCTGTGGCGCGAAAGTCAGGGGAACAGAGATCAACATCGGCCAGTGCCGGCGCGGTGCCGGATCCGGTCAAAGCGATCAGCAGGAGGGCAAGCGTGCGCATCTGCCCCTCAATGCAGGTTATGCTGGCTGCCGGTGCCTTCCTCATCGAGGAGGTGGCCGGTCGCGAAGCGGTTCAGGCGGAAGCGGCGGGCGACTTCGTGGCTCTCATTGGTGGCCATCAGATGCGCCATGCACCAGCCCGAGGCCGGCACCGCTTTGAAGCCGCCATAGTTCCAGCCGCAGTCGAGAAACAGCCCGTCAATATGGGTCTTGTCGATGATCGGAGAGCCATCCGGCGTCATATCCATCACCCCCCCCCAGGAGCGCAGCACTTTCGCGCGCCCGATCATTGGCATGAGCGTCATGCCGGCCTCCATCACATGTTCGACCATGGGCAGATTGCCGCGCTGCGCGTAAGAGGTGTAGAAATCCAGATCGCCGCCGAAGACGAGGCCACCCTTGTCGGACTGGCTGATATAGAAATGCCCCATGCCGAAGCTGATCACATGGTCGATCACCGGCTTCAGCCCTTCGGTCACGAAGGCCTGAAGGATGTGGGATTCCACCGGCAGCCGCATCCCCGCCATCGCCGCGACCTGACCCGAGCGGCCGGCGGTGATGATCGCGACCTTGTCGGCGCGGATGACGCCGCGCGTGGTCTGGACGCCGCGCACCTTGCCCCCTTCGATGTCGATGCCGGTGACCTCGCAATTCTGGATCAGATCGACGCCCCGGCGATCGGCTCCCCGCGCATAGCCCCAGGCCACGGCATCATGGCGGGCGGTGCCGCCCCTCGGGTGCAAAAGCCCGCCATAGACCGGAAAGCGGGTCTGTTCGAAATCGAGATACGGCAACAGCTCGCGCACGCCGTCCTGGTCCAGCAGCACCGCATCATCGCCCTGGTTGATCATCGCATTGCCGCGCCGCGCAAAAGCATCGCGCTGACCGTCGGAATGGAAAAGATTGATCAGCCCGCGCTGGCTGTGCATCACGTTGTAGTTCAGATCGGCCTCCAGCCCCTCCCAGAGCTTCAGGCTGTGCGAATAGAATTCGGAATTCCCCGGCAGGAAGTAATTGGCGCGCACGATGGTGGTGTTGCGGCCCACGTTGCCGCCGCCGAGATAGCCCTTTTCCAGCACGGCGATATTGGTCATGCCATGGTTCTTGGCGAGGTAATAGGCGGTGGAAAGCCCATGACCGCCGCCGCCGATGATCACCGCATCATAATGCGCTTTCGGCGCCGGATCGCGCCAGGCCGGTTTCCAGCCGCGATTGCCACGCAGACCTTCGAGAACGACTTTCCAGCCTGAGTAACGCATCTCGCACCTCGGGAATCCTCGGCCCTATCTGACAGCGAAGCCGGGAGGATTACAACGGGATGCGCGATCCCCCCGTCCGCACCAGGCGAGCGCAACCCGGGGCCACTTGCCGCATATGGCTCCTGCAGGGCAGGATGTCCGGCACATCCGGCGCCCGGAGCGCGGCTTTCCCTGCCCGTCGCGGATCTTTGCCTGATGCCAATGCGGGCGACAGGCCGATGAAAACCGCGCGTTGTCGCAGCGCTGGCCACAACCCCGATGGGAGGGTGACGGCCAGGCTGATCGCGGTATCGGATGTGTCGGGCTGGCTGATGATGTCGGATCGGCCCCGACCTTTGCCTGCGGGATGATCCGGGGCCGGCGGCAAAGCGCGCATGAAAGCTGGTCGCGGAGCGGGGCCGGTTTTCAGTTGCGGTCCGGATTTCGGCTTCTTGACCCGGATCAAAGCGAAAATGCTGCGGGGGGGTGGCGCAAGGGCGCCCCTGGCACCGCCGCAGGGATATCCGATCATGGTCAGCATCCTGCCGATACCGGGGCCCCGGGGCGAGGGGAACCCGGTTGCAGCGGCGACGCCCTTTGGCCTGACGGAGGCAAAGCGGCGGGGCTCCTGCCCGCAGGCGATGGCACCGGCAGCGCAGAACGGCGCCGGGGCGGCTTTCGGCCTGCGAGAGAGGGTTTCGCCTCTGCCCCTCCCGCGACAGCGGTGTCACGGAGGTCGTCACCGAAGACAGCGGCAGATCGGGCCACCCCGGCGCGCAGAGGCGAAGGGTAAAAACCACTGGTCGCGCAGCCTGTGACATTGAGCTGGCAGAGTTTCGGCGAGGCCTGGCGCGTGATGCGCCGCGAGAAGTCCGCCGCCTCCGGCTTATGGCCGCAAGCCGCCGCAGATCGGGCGGTGTCTGCCGTTTCGATTTCAGCACCGCCAGTCTGATGCTCCGCCAGTCTGTTGCGGCGCCGGGCTGTTGCGGCGCCGGACGACAGCCGCGAACCACAGGTCGGGCCGCGGGCGCGGCCCCGGAACGCCCCGGCCCGCAGCCATCAGGCGGGCCGGGTTTCGCGCCCGCCCCCGCCCTAAAGACCCCCCGCCCTTACAGGCCCTTGGACCGGTAGGTCTTCGCCACCCGGTCGATGGCGACGATATAGGCGGCGGTGCGCAGATCCTCGACATCCTCGCGGCCATGCCAGACCTCGCGCATCGACTGATAGGCGGTGCGCATCGTGTCATCGAGACCGGAGCGCACCAGCGCCAGCTCGTCCGAGCCCTGCAGGAACCGCTCTTTGAAGTCATCCGCCAGCGTCCAGCCGAGACCGCGATCCGAGGACAACCGTTCAAGCTCCTCGACCAGCAGCCGCGAGCGCGCCTCTTCCGCCCGCCGCTGCATGCGGCCAAAGCGGATATGCGAAAGGTTCTTGACCCATTCGAAATAGGACACCGTCACGCCACCGGCATTGGCATACATATCGGGGATGATGATCTTGCCCTTGAGGCGCAGGATTTCATCGCCGCCAAAGGTGATCGGACCATTGGCGGCCTCGATGATCAGCGGCGCGCGGATGCGGTCGGCATTGGTCTTGTTGATCACGCCTTCCATCGCGGCGGGGATCAGGAGGTCGCATTCCCCTTCCAGCAGGCTGGCGCCGTTTTCGATAAAGGTGCCGCCGGGGAAGCCTTTCACGCCGCCATTGCGGGCGATCCAGTCGCGCACGGCCTCGACATCAAGGCCTTTCGCATCGCTCAGCGCGCCATCGCGCTCGATAATGCCGATGATCTTGCAGCCATCTTCCTCGGAAAGGAATTTCGCCGCGTGATAGCCCACATTGCCAAGGCCCTGGACGATCACCGTCTTGCCCCCCAGCCCGGCCGTCAGCCCGGTCAGCGCCACATCACCCGGATGGCGGAAGAACTCGCGCAGCGCATATTGCACGCCGCGCCCGGTGGCCTCGACCCGGCCCTGGATGCCGCCGGCATGCGGTGGCTTGCCGGTGACGCAGGCTTTCGCGTTGATATCGGTGGTGTTCATCCGCGCATATTGATCGGCGATCCAGGCCATTTCCCGCTCGCCCGTCCCCATATCCGGGGCCGGCACATTCTGCGCCGGATGGATCAGGTCACGCTTGATCAGCTCATAGGCAAAGCGGCGGGTGATCAGCTCCAGCTCATGCTCTTCCCACTGGCGCGGGTCGACGCAGAGCCCGCCCTTCGAGCCCCCGAACGGCGTTTCCACCAGAGCGCATTTATAGGTCATCAGCGCCGCCAGCGCCTCAACCTCGTCCTGGTGGACGGAAAGCGCATAGCGGATGCCGCCCTTCACCGGCTCCATATGTTCGGAATGGACCGAGCGATAGCCGGTGAAGGTCTCGATCTTGCCGCGCAGACGCACACCGAACCGCACCGTATAGGTCGAGTTGCAGACCCGGATCTTCTGCTCAAGCCCCGGGCTCAGATCCATCAGCCGAACCGCGCGGCTGAACATCAGATCAACGGAATCGCGGAAACTCGGCTCGTCAGCGGTCTGCAGCATCGTGAAACTCCTCCGGGGGTAAACCATGGCCTCCCGCCATGTCTTCACAGAGTTACCGTTCTTTCTGCCTGACCCAAGGCCCAGAATGATCAAAAAACAGTCAGACCTGGACTGGTTGCAGCGGGTTTTCGGCAAAGTGATTCGTATCGGTCAATGTTTTGTAAAGAATTAACGGCCGCGAATTCCCCTTCGGGTTGCGCAGGGCTGTTCACTCTCACCGCACAATCCAAATTTGGGCGGGTTCATCGTTTCTTTGACACCGGAAAGTCCGGCCCGGAACGAAGCTCCGCCACAATTCCGGCGGAAGAATGAGGCAGTTTCACCATGGGCCAGAACGCCCGGATTTCAAATGCAGCATGCCGGGGGGCGATGCGGCTTTGCCGGGTTGCAGGCTTTTATTTGGTAAATGAACCGGCTGACAGACAGCCCGGGGAACAGGGACGTGGTTGGATGAAGAACATTGCATTTGAAGGACTGACTGTGCGCCTTGCGCGCCAGATGCAGCAGTTCGCCCGGGAGGAGCGCGGCTCCATCGGCGCGGTGATGGTGTTTTTCTTCTTCTGGATGATCGTGCTGGGCGGCATCGCGGTCGATGTGATGCGCTTTGAGACGCAGCGCGTTGCGGTGCAGAACACGCTGGATCGCGCCGCGCTGGCGGTTGCCAATATGAACTCTGCCCTGACCACTGACGAGGTCCATACAACCCGCCAGGCCAAGGCGGACTACATCGTCGGGGACTATTTCTCGAAGGCCAATCTTGAGAAGAACCTGGCCTATGTGCGGCTTGACGACGGGATGAACTACCGCGTCGTCGAGGCCCGCGCCGATGTGCATTCGCACAATATCTTTATGAATCTGATCGGGATCCCAACGCTCGACACCATGAATACCTCGATCGCCGAACAGCGGATCACCGATATCGAGATCATGCTGGTGCTCGACGTCTCGGGTTCGATGGCCGGGGCCAAGATCGACAACCTGCGCATTGCTGCAGCAGACTTCATCGACCAGGTGAAGGAATCGGACAACGAGAACCGCATCTCGATCGGGGTTATTCCCTACAACGCGCAGGTGAACCTGGGTCAGAAACTGCGCGAGCAGTACAATATCCGTGATCTGCACGGTGTTGCCTATTCGAACTGCGTCGAACTGCCGATCGGGTCGGATGCCAATAACATCTTCCAGACGCTTGCGCTTTCGACCTCTTACGAGATGCCGCTGATGACGGCTGCGGATACCCAGTCCGCCTCGTCGACCGACAACACCTATTTCAACTGGCGGGACCAGAGCAACGCGAGCCAGTCCAGACTGATCGGCACCGCCGCCGCCCGCTGGTGCAACCCGAACACATCCACCGAAATCACGCTGCCGACCAAGGACGCTGAAGCCGCCAAAGCCGGGATCAACGCGCTGCAGGCCAGCGGCAATACCTCGATCCTGCTGGGAATGCGTTGGGCGACCGCGCTGATCGACCCATCGGCCCGTGGCGTCTACTCGGCGCTTATCGCGGATCGCTCCATGGATTTAGAGATGTATGGCCGTCCCTTCGAATATAACGACGCCAACACCACCGATGATGACTCGCTCAAGGTGATCGTGTTGATGACGGATGGCGAGCATGTGGCCCACAAGCGGATCGCCAATGGCTACAAGACCGGAGAAGCGACCATCTCCTTCTCGTACCGCCCCAACAACTCCAGCTCGAACGTATCCGACAGGGCGACGATCTGGCGGTCGGCGGGTGGTGAATGGTCGGTCTTCTTTGCCAGCAAGGTTGTGAACAGCAATATCTGCGGCAGCCGGCCTTTCTGGGTTCCCTCGACCGGAACCTGGCAGAACCGTCCCGAAGGTGCGCCGGCTGCACGCCCCGACTGCTTCAACCCCACGCGGACCTACACCCCCGGGCAGCCATCGATCGCGCAATGGGAGGACGTCTGGGCCTTGATGCGGATGAACTATGTCGTGCGTCAGTTCTTCGGTCGTGCCCTTGGAGCCAATAACAGCGCCAACCGCACCAATGTCTCTAATGGCGTGCTTGGCGTTCTGTACCAGGAATATGCCAGCGTGGCGGAGATGAACAACCGCCTCGCCGCCAACTGCAACGCTGCCCGCAATGCCGGTATTCTGGTCTACGGGATCGCCTTCCAGGCGCCCGCTGCCGGCCGGAACGCCATCCAGAGCTGCACCTCGGTGCCCGCCTCGACCTATTACTTCGACGTGACCGAAACCGCAAAGATCCAGGACGCATTCCGACTGATCGCGACCAATCTGAGCCAGCTGAAACTGACGCAATGAAAATCAGGTCCAATTCATATCTTGGCCGCCGGCTGCGCCATCTGTGGCACTGCGAAGACGGGGTGGCGAATATCGAGCTCGCCTTCTGCATTCCCGTCCTGCTGATGCTTTTCATGGCGTCGATGGAAGCGGGTCTCTTCATGGTGCGCAGCGCCATGCTCGAGCGCGGCCTCGATCTCGCGATGCGCGACTACCGCCTCGGCCGGATGCGCAGCATGGATTACGAAGAAATCCGTTTCCGGGTTTGCCAGTTCACACTGGCGGTGGCCGATTGCCCGACCAACCTGAAAGTCTGGATCGAGCCGGTCAACACCAATACCACCCCCTGGACCCTGCCGGGACGACAGACCAATGCCAGCGGAGACCGGGATTATTTCTGCGGCAACCGCAACCAGGATATTGTCGCGCCGGTTCCGGGCCGTGTTGCGCCCGAATTCGCCGCGCAAAACCAGATCATGCTGATCCGGGTCTGTGCGCTTGAGGACCCGATTTTTCCCTCGACCTATTTCTCGCAACGCCTGACCAGGGATTCGATCACCGGACGCTATGCGATCAGCACTGCAACCGTTGTCGTGACCGAGCCGATCTGAGGAGAGACTGCCATGCTGATCTGGTCACGCAAACGGGTACAAAGATTCGCGCTGGACGAATCCGGCGTCATCATGACCGAATTCCTTATCGTGCTGCCGCTTTTGACCTGGTCGATCATGGCCCTGGTCGTCTGGTGGGACACCTGGCGCACCATCAACGAGGGCCAGAAAGCCGCCTATGCCATTGCCGATCTGATCTCGCGGCAAAGCGAGATCAACATGAATTACGTCAATGGCATGGAAACCGTGATGGAAGGGCTGATGGGCCGGCCGAACGTGATCTCCATGCGGATCACCTCGGTGCAGTGGAACTATGACCCGATCACCGGAGAGGGCGATTACACGGTCATCTTCTCGCGCTCGCCGAACGGGAAAAAGAACCCGCTGAGCTATGCGGATGTCAATGGGGCGACCGCCGACCTGATCCCGGTGATGAATCCCGGAGAAACCACGGTGATTTTGGAAACCTGGACTGCGTATCAGCCCTCCCTCGATGTTGGTATCCCGGCCACTGGTATCCGCAACTTCATCGTGACCAAGCCGCGCTATTTCCTCAAGGTCTGCCTGTCGGAAAGCATGGCGACCTGCCCGGTCGAGGTGTCCTGACACCGGCCCCCTGGGGCACAGCCAGGGCAAAGGGCCGCCCGCAACCGCGCGCGGCCCTTTCGCATTTCCGCCCATCGCGCCACCATTCCACGCCCTTTGCATCCGCGCGGGCTTTCGCGGACCGGGCCGAGCGGATAGTGTCACCGCCGGAGGCGGCCGAACCGCCCCCCTCACCCGCCAGGCAAGCCGCAGATGACACGCCTTCCGCTTTTCCTTCCGCTGATCGCGCTTTTGGGCTGTGCGCCCTTTCCCGAGATCGGCCCCCTGCCCGATGCCTCCGGCCCGCCGCCGGCGCTTTTGCCGATGGATGCGGTGCTGGCCCAGGCCCCGTCGGGACGCATCTCGGCCTCGACCGGCGAGGCGCTGGCCACCCGCGCCGCGCGGCTGCAAAACCGCGCCCGGCTGATGAAGGGGCCCGTGCTGGACCCCGCCACCCGCGCCCGCCTCGCTGCTGCGATTGCCGCCGGCAAGGCCTGAGCGCCGTCGCGACCGACAGGCATGACCTGAACACCGCCGCGACTGCGGCGCGGGGGGCCAATGCGCCGCCGTTGCACCCGGCAGGCCCATCGGCTAACACCCGAGGCGCAACATCAATATGAGGCCTCCCATGTCGCGCACGCCGTCTGCAACCGGACCCCTTCGCCTTGGGATTGCCGGCCTCGGCACTGTCGGCATCGGGGTGGTGAAAATCATCCAGCGTGAGGCCGCGCTGCTGGCCGCCCGTTCGGGCCGCCCGGTTGCGATCACCGCCGTTTCGGCCCGCGATCCAAAGAAGAACCGCGATGCCGATCTTTCCGGCTATGCCTGGGAAACCGACCCGGTGGCTCTGGCGAAGCGTGATGATGTCGATGTTTTCGTCGAGGTGATGGGCGGCCATGAAGGCGCCGCGAAAGACGCGACCGAGGCGGCGCTGGCCGCCGGAAAACATGTGGTGACCGCCAATAAGGCGCTGCTTGCCCATCACGGCCAGGACCTTGCGGAACTGGCCGAGAAAACCGGCGCCGCACTCCGGTTCGAGGCGGCGGTGGCCGGCGGTATTCCGGTGATCAAGGCCCTGACCGAGGGCCTTGCCGGCAACCGCATCAAACGCGTCATGGGCGTGATGAACGGCACCTGCAACTATATCCTGACCCGGATGCAATCGGCCGGCCTGCCCTATGAAACCGTCTTCGAAGAGGCCCGCCAGCTGGGATATCTCGAAGCCGATCCGAACCTCGATGTCGGCGGGATCGACGCAGGCCACAAGCTCTCACTGCTCGCCGCCATCGCCTTCGGAACCCGTGTCAGCTTTGACAAGGTCGAGCTGGAGGGGATCGGCAATGTCTCGATCGACGATATCAACCTGGCCGATGATATGGGCTATCATATCAAACTGCTGGGTGTGGCGCAGATGACCGGGCGCGGGCTGGAGCAGCGGATGACCCCCTGCCTTGTGCCGGCCGAAAGCCCGCTCGGCCAGCTCCAGGGAGGCACCAATATGGTGGTGCTGGAAGGCGATGCGGTCGGCCAGATCGTGATGCGCGGGGCCGGGGCCGGCGAAGGCCCGACTGCAAGCGCGGTGATGGGCGATGTGATCGACATCGCGCGCGGCTATAGCCGCCCGGTTTTCGGCATCCCTGCCACCGAGCTGGCAGAGCCGGCTGCGGCCCGCTCGGCCACGCCTGCACCCTATTACCTGCGGATGCGGCTTCAGGACAAACCCGGCGCGCTGGCAAAGGTTGCGACCTGCTTAGGCGATTCCGGGATCTCTATCGACCAGATGCGCCAGATCAATCAACCCGATGCCGATGACGGCGATGCCATCGTGCTGATCGTCACCCATAAGGCGGCGCCCGCCGATGTGGCCCATGCGCTGTCACAATTCGCGGCAACCGGGGTTCTGGTGGAACAACCCGTCGCGATCCGCATCGAGGAAGTGTGAATCCGTGCTGTCCGCCTGCTTTAGCGCTACCGCGCTTGCGGCAGGCGGCGGTGGCGGCTAAGCCTCGGACAAACTCCACGCCATCAGGGATATCCGCAAAATGGCCGATCAGGCTCAGTTCCAGGACCGCATGCTCTCGCTGGGCCTCGCCCGCGTCTCCGAGGCCGCCGCTTTGGCTTCGGCCTATCTGATCGGGCGCGGCGATGAAAAAGCCGCCGACCAGGCCGCCGTCAATGCGATGCGCGATCAGCTGAACACGCTGGATATCAAGGGCGTGGTGGTGATCGGCGAGGGGGAGCGCGACGAGGCGCCGATGCTCTTCATCGGCGAAGAGGTCGGCACCGGCAATGGGCCAGAGGTCGATATCGCGCTTGACCCGCTGGAAGGCACCACGCTGACCGCGAAGGACATGCCGAACGCGCTGACCGTGATAGCAATGGCGCCGCGCGGCACGCTTTTGCACGCGCCTGACGTCTATATGGAAAAGCTGGCGGTCGGCCCCGGCTACCGCCCCGGCGTGGTGACGATGGATATGACCCCGTCCGAGCGGATCTCGGCGCTGGCCGCCTCGAAAGGCGTCTCGACCGAAGACATCACCGCCTGCGTGCTGGAACGCCCCCGCCATGAAGCCCTGATCGAAGAGATCCGCTCGACCGGCGCGTCGATCCGGCTGATCACCGATGGCGATGTGGCTGGCGTGATGCATTGCGCGGAACCCGAGGTGACCGGCATCGACATCTATATGGGATCGGGTGGTGCGCCGGAGGGCGTGCTGGCGGCCGCCGCGCTGAAATGCATGGGCGGCCAGTTCTTCGGCAAGCTGCTGTTTCGCAACGAGGATGAAAAATCCCGCGCCCGCAAGGCCGGCATCACCAATTTCGACCGCGTCTATACCCGCGACGACCTCGTGCGCTCGGATGTGATCTTTGCCGCGACCGGGGTGACCAATGGCTCACTCCTGACCGGTATCAAGCGCGAGCCGGGCTGGGTGACCACGGAGACGATCCTGATGCGGTCGAAAACCGGCTCGGTGCGGCGCATGACTTATCGCAGCCCGCTGCGCTAAACCGTAAAAGCGGGGGGCCAGCCCCCCCTCTCCCTGCGGGAGAGTCCCCCCGGGATATTTAGAGACAGATGAATGCCGCTTTCATCTGTCCTTAAATATCCCCGCCGGAGGCTTCCCCGCCTGGCCAGAGGCGGCCGGCCCAATTCACCTTGCACCCTGCGCCATTTTCGGCGAGCCATGCCTCATGTCACAAGAGCAAGCATTTCTGGGTGTCGCGGCCTCGCTGAGCGGGCGCCGCTGGGTGGGGCCGGATGAGGCGCAGGAGCGTCTGGCCGAGGCGATGGGTCAGCAGACCCGCCTGCCCTTGCCGCTTTGCCGTATCCTGACCGCCCGGGGCATCGCTGCCGATGAGGCACAGGCCTTCCTGAACCCGCAGCTGCGCGACCTGCTGCCCGACCCGCGCCGCCTGAAGGATATGGAAAAAGCGGCAAGGCGTTTCCTCACCGCGCTGGAGCAGCGCGAGAGAATCGCGGTTTTTGCCGATTACGATGTCGATGGCGGCGCCTCGGCGGCCTTACTGCTGACCTGGCTGCGCGAGATGGGGCATCAGGCGACGCTCTACATCCCCGACCGTATCGACGAGGGTTACGGCCCCAATATCCCCGCCATGCAGGCGCTCGCCCGGGATCACACGCTGATCCTTTGTGTCGATTGCGGTACGCTCAGCCATGAGCCCGTCGCGGCGGCGGCACCCGCCGATGTGGTGATCCTCGACCATCACCTGGGCGGTGAAACGCTACCCGGGGCGCTGGCCGTGGTGAACCCGAACCGCCAGGACGAGGATGGCAGTCTGGCCCATCTCTGCGCGGCCGCGGTAGTGTTCCTGATGCTGGTCGAAGCCGGGCGCCAGCTGCGCGAGGCCGGGCGCAAGGGGCCGGAGTTACTGACCTATCTCGACCTGGTGGCGCTGGCGACAGTGGCGGACGTGGCCCCCCTCACCGGGGTCAACCGCGCCTTCGTGCGCCAGGGGCTCCGGGTGATGGCGCGGCGCGAGCGGGCAGGCCTTCGGGCGCTGGCCGATATTGCCCGCATGGACCAGGCGCCGACCGCCTATGCGCTCGGCTTTCTGCTGGGGCCGAGGATCAATGCTGGCGGCCGCATCGGCGAGGCGGATCTCGGCGCGCGCCTGCTGGCAACCGCCAGCGAAGCCGAGGCCCAGGCGCTGGCCCTGCGCCTGGATGGGCTGAACACCGAGCGCCGCGAGATCACCGACCGGGTGCGCGAAGAGGCTCTGGCCCAGGCCGAGGCGCGCGGCACTGATGGACCGCTGGTATGGGCGGCCGGGGATGGCTGGCATCCCGGCGTGGTCGGGATCGTAGCGGCGCGGCTGAAAGAGGCGACCGGCCGGCCGGCGGTGGTAATCGGCTTTGAGGGTGACCATGGGAAAGGATCAGCCCGTTCGGTGGCCGGGGTGGATCTGGGAGCCTCGGTTCACAGGATCGCCGGCGAGGGCCTGCTTGAGAAAGGCGGAGGTCATAAGATGGCTGCCGGTCTCAGCCTGACCCGGTCGATGCTGGAGCCTGCCATGGCGCGGCTTGGCGAATTGCTGGCGCGGCAGGGGGCGGGCGGGTCCGGCCCGGAAGCGCTGCGGATCGACAGTATCGTGCTGCCCGAAGCCGCAAGCGTCGGATTCGTCGAGCAGATCGCCCAGGCCGGACCTTTTGGCGCTTCCGCCCCCGCGCCGCGCTTTGTGATTCCCTCGGTCGCGGTCCAGGGACGCCGGATCGGGGCCTCGCATCTGAAACTTACCCTCCGCAGCCAGGCGCAGGGGCCGGAAATCATGGCATTCGGCGCCTTTGACGGCCCGCTTGGCGCACCGCTGGAGAATAGCGGCCACCGGCTTTTCCACCTGGCCGGGCGGCTGGAGATCAACAGCTGGGGCGGAAAATCAAGGGTACAGCTGCGCCTCGATGATGCCGCCGCGGCGGATTGAGAATTTTGTTATTTTCCCTCTTGCGCATCCTTTTGCCGCCCATTAGACACCGCTTCACAGAAAGCGTGGCCCGTTCGTCTATCGGTTAGGACGTCAGGTTTTCAACCTGAAAAGAGGGGTTCGACTCCCCTACGGGCTGCCACTTCTGCAAAATAAGCCATATATTTCAGTCACTTACGATAGACTTGATAAATGGCCCACAAATGAACCCACAAATCGTTTTTCTCAGGCTGTTGTTCGATTCCCTGTATGATGCGGGAGTTCTGAGCATTTGGGAAGATCCGGCTGACGCCGGAGATGACAGCGTTCCTGCGCCCTCTGAGGCGCTGGGGCGACTGCCGCTAGCACAGCGCGTGAGGCACAAAACACAGAGGGGCCGCAGCGCCCCCTCAGACGTTGCGGCCCCTGATTGAGACGCGGCCTCACCGCAGCGCCTCGATACTGTTTCGCTCGATCTGGCCCGAGGCCGATGCGGCCCGAGGCATATACGCCCCCAGCCCGGCGGGAGCCGGGTTAGTCGTTCGAGCGGCTGGCCCGCCGTCCAGCCCGGTCCGCATCTGCCAGAATCTGTTTTTGTGACTTGCGGAAAGAATCCGCGTTCGGTGTGTTCACGGTCATGTTGATATTGTTCTGGATCTGCTTGCCCGGCTGATAGCCGCCCCCGTCCGTAGTTCCGCCGATCCCGCCGCCCGAGTTCAGTTGCTGCACCTGCGCGCGGCTCAGAACATGCTCACCCGTTTGCAAGATTGCCGGGACCTCGCCCTGTTTCAGGACCGGACCGCCGCTGTGGTAATAGTCTGCACCATTGAACAGCGAGGCCGGAACCGCGCGGTTGAAGATGATGCAGGCCACCGCCAGCAGGTCGATGAACCAGGCCCAGACCGGCCCGGCATTGCGGCCTTTATGCAGATCGTTGAGCCAGGCGAGCCAGCCGCCATCGCTCACGCTCCAGGTCACATCGCCGCTGGCCCGGTCGATGGCCATCCAGGCATCGCCGCCGGGGCGCGGCATAGCGATATAGACCTCGTCGGGCGTGGTCTCGGTCGGGCGGCCGGTCAGGCTGACCCGGAACTCCTCCGCCGCCCAGCCGGCAATGGCCGCCGGGACCGGCGCATCGGTCTCTTCGGGCATCGCGGCGATCTCTGCCCTCAGATCTGCCGGCAGCATGGCTGTCAGCTCGACCGTCTCGGGACGCGAGGCAAAGAGCCCGGCATTGTTCAGCGTCAGGCCGGTCACCGCGAACAGGAACATCCCGGCAAGGCTGATCGCAGCCGAGACCCAGTGCCACAGACGGAACTGACGCAGCCAGAAGCTGCGCCCTCTAGTCTCCGTCATCGGATTATTGCCGGCCATGCGGCCCTCCTCAGGGTTTCACCGTCACCCTGAGCCGGGTGATCTCGCGTTCTCCCAGGGCCTCGGCACTGTTCTCTGCGGCCCCCCAGCTGAAGGGCGCACGCAGTGTCTCGCGGCCACCATCCTCACGCGAGACCTCGACCGCGAGGACATAATGCCCCGCCGTCAGCCCGGTCAGGGCGGCATTGGCGGGCGAGACCGCGACCTTATGCGTCCCCGGCCCCCGGGTCGGGCCGCTGAGACCGTCGGCCGGCAGATCGAGCTTTTCGCCCTCGGCCCGCCACCAGCTGCGCAGATCGCGCAGAAAACCGCGGCCAAGATTGTCGCGCAGCCTGGTGTCATACCAGACGGCGACGGTGCCACGGATATCCTTGCTGCCCGGCTCTTCGATCCAGGCGGCGAGATAGGGGCGATAGGCCGGGCTGGCCTCGGGCTGGGGCAGCGTCACCTCGAATTCCAGCCCACCCGCCAAAGCCGGGCCGGCGACCAGCGCAAGCGTTGCGGCCAGGGTCGCGGCGGCCCCGGAGGCCGGACGGTTCGTTTCTTCAGTCATCATCACCACCAGGCGCGGGAAGCAGCGGAAAAACCTGTGGCGGGTGGGAAGCCGGTCACCCGCCACAGGCCGAAGAACGGGCAGCGATCAGTTCGCCGCACCATCCTTTTTCTCGTCCTTCTTTTCGCCGGTATTGGCGTTTTTGGCATTGCCGTCATCCTCGCGCACCGGCTTCGGATCGGCGGCGGTCACGAAACCATCGCCATCGGTGTCATTGCGGGCAAAGGTCTTGCGGGCGGATTCGAGATCCTCTTCCAGCGACAGGAAGCCGTCGCGGTCACGGTCCAGCAGCGCGAACCGCACGCCAGCCTGTTTCAGGCTGCCATCAAAGCGCTCTCCGCTGGCCTCGCGGCCCTGTTCGGCATATTGCACCCGCAGCCGGCCCTCGAATTCGGCGATATATTCGGCCTCGCTGTAGCGGCCATCGCCATCCTTATCGGCGCCCTGAAGGCGTTCGGTCCTCACCGCGATCAGCTCATCCAGCGAGACCTTGCCATCGCCATCCCTGTCGTAAGAGGCAATAAAGGCCGGCTGACTGTGGCCGCCGGCAGGGCCGGGCTTTGGCGCGGCATCGCCGGGATTGTCGGTCCTGGTGGCGGTCTCGGCCGGTTTGGTCTCTTCGCTTTGCGCGAAGGCGCCGCCGGAAAGCGCGGCAATCAGCGCGAGGCTGAGGCTCAGGGTGGTTTTGCTGCGGTCGGCCATGGGGGGACTCCGTTCCTCTGGCTGTGGTCTGGCCGGGATTCCGGCAAGAAAAGAACGGGCCGGCCATCCCGAGACAGCCGGTCCGGAGAGATGATCAGAACGTCTTGTAAATGCCGAACTTGATGTTCCGGCCCGGCGCATCGCGGGTTGCCAGCCGCGGACGGAAATCGCGGTCAAACAGGTTCTCGATGCCGACTCGCAGCTCGGCGCCCGCCAGGATTCCCTGTTCCGGACGGTAAGTTGCACGCAGGTTATGCACGCCGAAGCCCGATATGGGGCATGGGGTGGGGGGGGTGGCGGTGCAGGTCATCGAGTTGTCGGCATAGCGCTTCGCCGCGACCATTTCCCAGCTCAGATCAAGTTCGCGGTCCCAGCGTTTGCCGACCACGAGACGCAGCGCATCCGCCGGGGTCTCGCTATAGCGGCCAAGCCAGCGGTCATCGCTGTAAAGCTGGGAATCGCCGTCGGTGATATTCGCACCGATTTCGCCGTAAAGCCCGTTGCCAAGGCTATAGGCCGCCTCAAGCTCAACGCCCCTGACCTCAATCGCCTTAATGGAGGCAAGCGAGGTCACCGACCAGTTATCGGTGGTGTAGAAGTTGGCTTTCAGGCTGAGCGCGTCCCCGCTTGCGAAGACATCAGCACCGGAATAGGAGGCGCCGATTTCCCAGGTCCGGGCCTTTTCGGGCATCTCCATATAGTTGTAGCGTTTGGTGCCGTTGAGCTTGTTCTGCGCGTCGAAATCGTCCGAAATCGGCAGTGCCACAGTGTAGGCGCCGCTGGCAAAGACAGCGAGCCCGTTCTGGAACTCGTAGCGCGCCGCCAGACCGCCCATAAGCTCATCATGGTCATATTCGCCGGCAAAGGCCGCTGTTGAACCGACATATTTGATATTCTGGGTCTCGTAACGCAGCGCCGGGGTCACGGTGAGCCCATTGCCGAAATCCATCTTGTCGATCACAAAGACCGCCACACGATTGTCACGGCCACCCGGCGACGAGGGCGCATCAAGACGGTCACGGCGGCTGAATTCGATGCCGGTGCGCAGCTCATGCGCGACCGATCCGGTGTTGAAGATCGCGGTATTCTTCACCGTCAGCTTGGTGGTCTCGGTGCGCAGACGGGCATCGTTAAACCCAAAGCTTGGCGTCAGCGCCCTGTTGTCCATCTCGAGATCCGCATAGCTGAGGATCACCTTCAGGTCGATCAGGTCATTATCGTCCGGGTTCCAGCCATAGGTCAGCGCGACGGTGCGGGAATGGTTGTCGGAATCCACCCGACCAAAGCTGCTGCCGCTGCTCAGACGGTCATAGGGCACGTCCCGCTCAGAGCTCTGGGTATCAGCCAGCGACAGGCGCAGATATTGCGAACGGTCGCCGCCGAACGTGTATTTGGCGGCCAGCGCGTAGGACGGATCCTTGAAGCCGGTATCGACAAACCGGTTGCCATCACCGTCTTCCTGATCGTCCTGCTTGTGCCAGACGTAATTGAACATAAGTTCAAAGTTCTCGGTGGGCTGCCATGCAATGATCGAAGACGAGCTGATGGCGTCGCCATTGGTGCCGAAGTTCAGCCCCTGGCGGAATTTCCAGCCAATCTCGCCGCCGGTGAAATCCGAGGCATCCTTGGTCTCCAGCTGGACGATGCCGCCCACAACGCCTGAGCCAAATTCAAAGCTGCCAATGGTGCCGCGGATCACCGAGACACTGCGGAACAGCTCGGGATCGGTGAAAAGCTGGGTGCCGATCCGGTAGACCTCGTCACCGCCCTGGGTCGCGCCGTCGATGGTGACCATCACCTTCTGGTTGGCGCCATAGGCCGTGCTGGCACCGAAGCCGCGGATATTGATACCGCCGCCCAGCGGTGTGGAACCATTGATCAGCGTGACACCCGGCACCGAGGAGATCAGCTCCGCGATGGTCGAGGCCTGGCGGTCATCCATCTCTTCCTGGTCGATGGTGGTGACCGCAACGCCGGTATCGGTCGCAACGTCGCGTTTGGTGTCAAGAATGATCGTGCCGAGATTTTCGGTCTGTTCGACCCCCTGGGCAAAGCCTGCCACAGGGGTCAGCACGGGGGCCAGCACGGGGAAAAGAAGTGCGCAACTGCTCAACAGAGCAGCGCGCAACGGATTGCGTCCAGTCATTACCGCCTCGCTTCGGTCAGAATTTGGGGATTGCGCTAGCGAAGGGGGTAGCTGGCGGATGTGCCGGTTTCTGTCCTGACGCCTGGCGGGTGAGTCTGCCGGCTGATCATGGGCACGGGCTCACCACTGCTTAATCCTGGTGTTATTGTCAAGATTAGCGTTAACCTCTGTCTCCCGGTGTCTGTCGGCACTGTGACACGCGGGTAACAGTGGATCCCGGTGGCGGCTCCGCCCCGCCAGGCGTAAGAGCCAGGTCTGCCGCGCCAGGGCCATGCGGCAGTATTTCAGCGGTCATTGTGGCTTGACATTCCCCCCTGGCTCGCAGTCTCTCGCGCAGAGTATTCCGGTCCCCCGCCCCATCGGCCAATGCGCCGCCCCTGCCAGGTTTCCTCCGGTTCCCCTCGGTCAATCTGAACAGGAGTCATGTGATGGGTTTCCCTTTTCTGACATATGGTTATCGCAAATCCCTCTGCGGCCTTGCCCTTGCTGCCACCGTGCTGCCAGGCACGGTTTTCGCCGAAAGCAGCTTCCCTGCTCCGGTTGAATTCGAGGGCCGGTTCCGCGTTGTCCCCTCTGAGCCGGGCAAGCCCGTGCTGCCTGGCAGCAGCGTCACCATCCAGGGATCAGGGCTGAAACCGGGGCAGAGCCTTGTGTTGCAGCGCGGCACTTCGGTGCTGGGCACCGAAGCGCTGACCGCCGATGACAAGGGCGAGCTCAGCTTCACCTTCACCCTGCCCGAAAACGCCGCAACCGGCCTGCATCCGGTGATCGCCATCATGGACCAACCCTCCTCCACCACGCTTTTCGATGTGAAAGTGTCCAAAGACGTGCCGCTTTCGGGATCAGATGCCTTCAGCGTCACATCGGTGAAATCGGCGCCGGGTCTTTACCAGTCGGCCTATAGCGCCAAATCGGGGGCGCTGTTCGTCGCCGCCTCGAATTTCCGCCCGCCAAGTGCCGCGCTGCTGAAGCTGAACCCGGAAACGCTGGCAGTGGTCACCGAAGTCTCGCCGCCGCCGCTGCCCGAGGATCAGCGCCGCGCCCCGGCCGAGGGCCAGCCCGATACCGGCCCGCAGCCCGTGGGCGTGTTCGGCCTGGCCGTCGATGACGAAAAGGGCACCATCTGGACCACCAATACCTTTGACAATTCGGTGGCGGTCTATTCCCAGGACGATCTGTCGCTGATCAAACAATTCCCGCCCGGCGAGGTCTATCACGCCCGCGACGTCAAGGTGGACGCAAAGCGTGGCCGTGCCTATGCCTCGGCCTCGGCCACCAATGGCGTGCATGTCTTCGATACCGAAACGCTGGAAAAGGTTGCGGTGATCGAGATCACTTCGGGCATTCGCGGCGGGGAATTCTCGCTGATGAGCATCGCGCTTGATCCCGAGGGCAACCGCCTCTTTGCGGTCAGCCGCAAATCGAATGAACTGGCGGTGATCGACCTGACCAGCAATAGCGTGGCCCAGGTCCTGCCGCTGCCGGGCGCGAAAAATGCCTCCGGCGTCGATTTCGACCCGGTGACCGGCACCGTCTATGTCGCCTCGCAGGACAGCGACAATCTGCTGATCCTCGACCTCGCAACCGGCACGGTGAAGCATGATGTCACCACCGGCGCCGGCGCGCTGAATGTGGTCTTCGATCCGGTGCAAAGGCTCGCCTATGTGTCGAATCGCGGCGCGGGCACGGTGACGGTGGTGACGCCCGAGGGCGAGATCGTCGCCAATCTCGATGGCGGCAGCTATCCGAACCATGTCGCGACGGATGGCAAAGGCAATATCTTCGCCGTCAACAAATCGCTGGGCGCCGAGGATCCGGCCGCCGACCATATCGCGCTGATCCGCAAGGCCAACTGAGGCAGGCAAACTGACCGAGGCCAAGTGATCCCAGCCAGGTGATCCAGCCTCAGATCCCGGAAACCGCAGCCCCTCCCGGCTGCGGTTTTTTTTCACGGCCGGCCCGCCTAAAGACCCTGCTGCGCGAAAATCGCCTCCAGCCGCGCGTCAAGCGCCGGGTCGGGCGCCGCATCCAGCACTTCGCTCCAGGCCCTCAGATAATCGCGCGCCGCATAGACATGGCCATGGCCCGGCGGCGTGGTCGTCGCGGTCATCATGTCGAACCCCAACTGCAGGAAGGTCACCACCGGCCACCATCTGAGGCTCGGGCTGACATCGGGCCCGCGCGAGCCCTGCAGCCAGGCCGGCGCCCGCCACAGCGTGCCCGTCGAGAAGAACACGATCGGATCGGAAGGGTATTCCAGGAACACCATCCGCATCACCCCCCAGGGCGCGTAATCGTGGCTCTGCTGCTCTTGCGTCATCACCCGAATGGCCGAGCCGTCGCGGTAGCGCGGCGCCCAGGCCGGGCTGTCGGGCGCGCGGCTGGTCAGCAATTGTTGCCAGCCGCGCATGGCAAAGGGTGGCCCGGCCCAGAGCGCGCCCTGCGGCGGATCCGACAAGAGATCCTGCCAGGAGATCGGCAATTCCCCGTTCCGCGCCCCAAGCGAGAGGCCGAAAAGGTAAAGCCGGGGGCGGCTGTCTTCCGGCAGGTCGCGCCAATGGCCGTAAATCTCGCGAAACACCGCCACCGCGCTTTCGGCGCCATATTCCGGCTGCAATATCAGAGACATCCAGCTGGGAAGGTAGGAATATTGCGCCGCCACCACAGCAACATCGCCGCCGGTCAGATAGTCCAGCGGCTGCATGCCCGCAGGGTCCATCCAGCCGGTGCCGGTCGGGGTGGCGATCACCAGCACCCGGCGTTCAAAGGCGCCTACCCTGAGCGCCTCTTCCAGCGCAAGCCGCGCCCGCGCATCGGTATCCGGCGCCGAGTTCAGCCCGACATAGATGCGCAGCGGCTCCTTTGCCGGGCGGCCGGTCGCGGCGGTGATCGCCGCCGCATCGGGCACCGAAAGAACCCAGTCGCGCCCGGCAGCTCCCAGCCCCTCCCACCCCATCAGCGAGTCGGCAGAGCCGGATTTGAGCGCATCCGCCGGTGGGGCCTTATCCGGCGGGATCAGCTTATCGAGTGCGGCATAAGTGTCATCCAGCGCCCCCAGCACACGCCCCAGCACCACATCATTCCCAAGCCCCCAGAAGATCATCAGCGCGAGACCGATCCCGATCAGCCTGGCCAGCCGACGCGGAATGAACGCCTCCAGCTGCGCCGCAATCGCCCGCCAGAGCCGCCGGAACAGCCGGCCCAGAAAGATCAGCATGAATGCCAGGGCCGCCGCGACGGCAAGGATGGTAAAGGGTCGCGCGGTCTCGACCGGGGGAATGCCCATCGCGGCATGGATGTCGTTTTGCCATCGGGTGACATTCCACAAGGCCCAGAGCACCACCGGCAGCGCCACCAGCAGCGCCAGCCCCAGCTTGATCCGCAGGATACGCGGCGCGGCCGGCGCCGCCTCGAACACCCAGTTGCGCAGCCCCATCAGCGTATAGCCGGCCAGATAGCCGATGGAGAAACACAGGCCCCCAAGCGCACCCTGCACCAAAGCCGCGCGCGGGATCAGCGAGGGCGACAGCGACAGCGCGAAAAACAGCGCTCCAAGCGCCAGGCCCGCCGCCGAAGGCCGGCCGAAAAGCGATGTGTCCTTTACCCTGCGCCAGCGAAACATCCGCAATTCTCCCGCGATCCGACCGGCAGTTTCGCCACCCCCGCCCCGAGGTCAAGGCGTCCGCACCGCCGCCTCAGCGCCCGTCAGCGCCCCTCAACGCCCTTGTGCCATCTTGGGCGCGCGGAAAACACGGGTGCGGGCAAAGCAATCCTCCAGCCGGTTCAGCCGGTCCTGCACCTGATCGGGCATATGGGACTGGATCTGCGCCAGCAGCGCCTCGACCACCATCAAAAGCACCGCCGTCGAATCCCAGGCCGAGGGCATCTCGATATGGCAGGGCAGCACATGGCGCGCATGGCCCGCCGCCGGCGAGAGCCAGCGATCGGTGATCAGCACCACCTCGGCCCCCTGGGCGCTTGCGAATTCGGCGAATTGCACCGCATTGGCCTCGTATCGGCGGATGTCAAAAATCACCACCACATCACCCGGCCGCAGATCCAGCAGCGCCTGCTGCCAGTCGGTCAGGTGATCGGCGATCCAGGTCACATCGGGGCGGATGACGCGCAAAAGCGTCGCCATGTAATCGGCCAGCGCATGGGTCAGGCGGCCCCCCATCACCACCACACGCCGCGTCATATCCGCCATCAGCGCGGCGGAACCGTTGAAATCTGCGGCCGGAATCAGGCTGAGCGTCGCGCCGATATTGGTCACGACCTGGGCCGCGAAGCCTTGCAGCGGGTGGCCCCGCCCCTCTCCGGACCCGCCCGGGGTGCCAAGCGGGGCAACCAGCAGCTCCTCGACCTCGATGCGCAAGGCGGCCTGATAGTCCGACCAGCCGCGAAAGCCGAGTTTCTGCACCAGCCGCACGATGGTGGGCGAAGATACATCCGCCGCCCGCGCCAGCGTGGTGATCGAGCCAAGCGCCGACATCGGGAAATGCGACAGGATATGAGTGGCAACCTGGCGCTCGGCCCGGGTGAGATCGTTCAGCGAGGCGCGCATGCGGCTCTCGATGGTCACGCCCTGCTCCATAGCCCCCCCTTTTTCCGGCACCGGTCGGAACAGGGTTGCAGAAAAGATTGTAACAGGAAACAGCAATCTGAAATAATCTTGACAGCCGCCCCGCCAGAGGGTGACGCTTGGGAAAAATCAGGGAGCCGACTCGACCATGTCCTTTTCAGGATCTCCAGCCCGCCGGCAGCGCCGGACGGGTGGGCTTTGTCAGACGGGTGCCTGCGCGTCCAATTCCTGCGGCAGGGCCTGAACAGATGCCCCGTTCCCTGATCCTGTTTGTGCAGATCATCGAGAAGATCAACGTCCTCGTCGGCCGTTTCGCGATGTATCTGATCTTCGCCCTGGCCGGCGTGCTGCTTTACTCGGTGATCGCCAAGGCCTTCTTCCGCCCCGCGCTCTGGACCCAGGAAATGGCCCAGTTCACCATGGTCGGCTATTTCGTCCTTGGCGGCGCCTATTCGCTGATCCTTGGCGCCAATGTGCGGATGGACCTGCTTTACGGCCGCTGGAGCGTGAAGACCCAGGCCGCAGTCGATTGCGTGACGGTATTTTGCATGATCTTCTTCCTTGCCGTCGTGCTGTGGGGCGGCATTGAAAGCACGATCTACGCCTTTGAATTCGGCGAACGCTCGCGCACCGTCTGGCGGCCCTATATGGCGCCGATCAAGATCGTGATCTGTGTCGGCGTCTTCCTGATGCTCTTACAAAGCCTCGCCTTTCTCATCCGCGACATCGCGACTTTGCGCGGAGTGAAAATCTGATGCCCTATGAATATATCGCCATCGTGATGTTCATGGGCATGATGGCCATGCTGATGAGCGGACAGCGGGTCTTTGCCGGGATCGGCTTTGTCGCCGTGGTCGCGACCATCGCGCTTTGGGGGGATCGGGGGGGCTATGACATCGCCTTCACCACCACCATCAAGCTGATGAACTGGTATCCGATGCTGACGCTGCCGATGTTCGTCTGGATGGGCTATGTTATGTCCGAGGCGCGGCTGGCCGATGACCTCTACAAGATGTTCCATGTCTGGTTCGGGCCGATCCCGGGCGGGCTGGCGATTGGCACGATCCTGTTGATGGTGCTGATTTCGGCGATGAACGGGCTGTCGGTCGCGGGTCTGGCCATTGGCGCGACCATCGCGCTGCCGGAACTGCTGAAGCGCGGCTATGACAAGCGGATGGTGACAGGGATCATCCAGGGCGGGTCTTCGCTGGGGATCCTGGTGCCGCCCTCGATCGTGCTGGTGCTCTATTCGATGATCGCGCGCCAGCCGGTCGGGCAGATCTGGCTTGCAGGGGTCTTCCCCGGCCTGCTGATGGCCGGTTTCTTCCTGCTTTATGTGGTGATCCGCTGCGGCATCAACCCAAAGCTCGGCCCGCCACTCTCGCAGGAAGAGCGCAATTCCATCACCTGGGCCGAAAAAATCCGGCTCCTGCGCGCCGGGATTCTGCCGGTTGTGATCTTTGCCTCGATGATGGGCCCCTTCGTGATGGGCTATGTCAGCCTGGTCGAATCCTCGGTAGTTGGCGCGTTGATTGCCACCCTGGTGGCCTTGTTCAAAGGCCGCATCACGAAAAAAGTCTGGGAGAATTGCCTCGTCAACACGCTTGGCGTGACCTGCATGTTCATGTGGATCCTGCTGGCGGCAATGGCCTTCGGCGCGGTCTTCGACGGGCTGGGTGCGGTCAAGGCGATTGAGGCCTTCTTCCTCGAAGATCTCGGCCTCGGCCCCTGGGGCATCGTGATCCTGATGCAGGTCTCGTTCCTGATCATGGGCATGTTCCTTGATGATACCGCCATGCTGGTGATCGTGGCGCCCCTTTATATCCCGCTGGTGGCCAAGCTGGATCTGGGCATGCCGCCGCAGGATGTGCTGATCTGGTACGGTATCCTTTACACCATCACCTGCCAGGTGGCCTATATCACGCCGCCTTTCGGCTATAACCTGTTCCTGATGCGCGCCATGGCGCCGGATCACGTTTCTCTCTCGGATATTTACCGCTCCATCGTGCCGATTGTCGGCATCATGATCCTGACGCTTGCGGTGATCATGGTCTTCCCGGAAATCGCGCTCTGGTTGCCACATCAGGTTTATGGACAATAATCAGAACCCACCAACGGAGGTAAAGATGACGACGAACAGACGGAAATTCCTGACCAGCGGGGCGGTTGCCGCCGGTGCAGCCGCCCTCGCCGCCCCTGCCGTTCGCGCGCAGGCCGCGCCGATCAAATGGCGTATGCAGACCTATGCCGGTGCAGCGCTTGGTGAACATGTCTGCAAACCCGCAATCGACAAATTCAACCAGATCGCTGCAGGCCAGATGGAGATCGAGCTCTATTACGCCGATCAGCTGGTTCCGACATCGGAACTGTTCCGTGCTATGCAATCGGGCACCATCGATGCCGTGCAATCGGATGACGATTCCATGCAATCACCGACCGAAGTGACGGTGTTCGGTGGCTATTTCCCCTTTGCCTCGCGCTATTCGCTCGATGTGCCGGTTCTGTTCAACCAATATGGGCTGAAGCAGATCTGGGAAGAGGAATATGCGAAAGTCGGCGTGAAGCATATTTCGGCCGGTTCCTGGGACCCCTGCCATTTCGCAACCAAAGACCCGATCAATTCACTGAAGGATCTGGAAGGCAAGCGCGTCTTCACCTTCCCGACCGCCGGTCGCTTCCTCGCCCAATTCGGCGTGGTGCCGATGCAGCTGCCGTGGGAAGATATCCAGGTGGCATTGCAAACCGGTGAGCTGGACGGCATCGCCTGGTCCGGGATTACCGAGGATTACACCGTCGGCTGGGCTGATGTGACCAAATACTTCCTCACCAACAATATCTCCGGCGCCTGGATCGGCCATTTCTTCGCCAATGCAGACCGCTGGAATGAAGTGCCCGATCACCTGAAAACGCTGATGGAGGTTTGCTTTGAGCAATCGCATTACTACCGTCAATGGTGGTATTGGGGCGGCGAGGCCGATCTGCGCGTCAATGGCCCGAAACTTCAGCTGACCTCCATCCCGGATGCGGAATGGGATACCGTCGAGGCCAAAGCCCGCGAATTCTGGGACGAAATCGCAGCCGAATCCGAGACCAAGGCGAAGGTCGTCGAAATCTTTAAAAAATACAACGATGTGATGGCCAAAGCCGGCCGTCCCTATCGCTACGGCTGATCTGAGCGGGGCAGTGGCGGCTCATTCCGCCCTGCCCCCATTTTATTTCGGGCAGGTGAAATCCCTGCGAGGGAGGGGAAACAGGACGTGGCTGTGATGCGAATTGCTCAGGATTGCTGGCCCAGAAAGCCGGAATTCGGCGGTGGCGGTTTCTGACCGAACCACGCATCCAATTCATGTTCCTTCTGATAAAGTGAGGCCAATATGCCCGCCAATCTGACGCTCGAAACCCTGAAAGCCGCCTTTGAAGCCGGAGAGATCGACACCGTTCTGGTCGTCGCCCCCGATATGCAGGGCCGCTTGATGGGAAAACGGTTCCATGCCGGATTCTTTCTCGACAGTGGCCATACTGAAACGCATTGCTGCAATTACCTGCTGGCGCTCGACATGGAAATGAATACCGTGCCGGGTTATAAATCAGCCGGCTGGTCGCAAGGCTATGGCGATTATGTGATGAAGCCCGATCTGGCAACGCTGCGCCGCCTGCCCTGGCTGCCGGGCACTGCAATGGTGATGTGTGATCTTCTGGACCATCACACGCATGAAGAGATCACCATTTCTCCGCGCGCTATTCTGAAAAAGCAGGTCAACCGCGCCCGTGCCATGGGTTTTGAACCCATGATGGCAACCGAACTGGAATTCTATCTGTTCGAGAACAGCTATGAAAACCTGCGCGATGACGGCTTTGGCAATCTCCGCCCGATTTCCGCCTATAACGAAGATTATCACATCTTCCAGACCTCGAAAGAAGAGCCGGTCATGCGCAAATTGCGCAATGATCTTTACGCGGCGGGTATTCCGGTCGAGAATACCAAGGGCGAGGCCGACAGCGGCCAGGGCGAGGTGAATTACCGCTATTCCGATGCCATGGATACCGCCGACAATCACACGATCATCAAACAGGCGGTGAAAGAGATTGCCTGGTCCATGGGTAAATCCGTTACGTTCATGGCGAAATATCAGACGGATAAAGCCGGCTCCGCTGCGCATGTTCACCAATCGCTCTGGACCCTGGATGGCAAGCCCGCCTTTTTCGACAAGGACGGCGATCACAGCATGTCGCAGACCATGAAACATTTCATCGCCGGCCAATTGGAAGCCGCCGAGGAAATGACCGTATTTTTTGCCCCCTATGTGAACAGCTATAAGCGCTTTTGCGTCGGGCTTTTTGCGCCGACCAAAATCGTCTGGTCGGGTGACAATCGCACCGCCGGCTTCCGCGTCTGCGGCGAGGGCACCAAAGCGGTCCGCGTCGAATGCCGCATCCCCGGCTCGGATGTGAACCCCTATCTCGCCTGCGCTGCGCTGCTCGCCGCCGGCCTCGACGGCATCGAACGCAAGCTGGAACTCGAGCCCGAGATGAAGGGCGACCTCTATGCGGCTGCTGGCGTTCGTGAGATCCCGAAAAACCTCCGTGACGCGGCGGCGAAATTGAAATCTTCGGCAATACTGCGCCGGGCCTTGGGCGATGACGTGATCGACCATTACCACCATGCCGCCCAGTGGGAGATCGCCGAGACGGATCGCGTGGTTACAGATTTCGAACTGAAACGGCTGCTTGAACGCGCCTGAACCGCTGAAAACTTGCACAATTCAGACAAAGGGGGGCGCGGCTCCCCTTCCCTCTCCACAGGTGAAACATGAAACCGATCCAACTGATCTCGCCGGTTGACGGCTCGATTTATGTCGAGCGTGCGCCGCTGGACCTTGTCAGCGCAGAAACCGCTGTCGCTCGCGCCCGGGCGGCGCAACCCGCCTGGGCCGCGCGCCCTCTTTCCGAGCGCATCGCGCTGGTAAAGGCCGGTGTCGCGAAGCTAACCGAGCAGAAAGACGCCATCGTGCCCGAGCTGGCTGCCCAAATGGGGCGCCCGGTTAAGTACGGCGCCGGCGAATTCGGCGGCGTCAATGCCCGCGCTGATTACATGGCCTCTATTGCCGAAGAGTCGCTGACCCCAAAAGTCATTGAAGACAGTGATAAATTCCGCCGTTATCTCACGCGCGAAGCCCTTGGTGTGATCTTTGTCATCGCTCCCTGGAACTATCCTTTCCTCACCGCGATCAACACGATCATTCCCGGCCTGATCGCCGGAAATACCATCGTTCTGAAACATGCCAGCCAGACCCTCGTGGCGGGAGAGCGCCTGGCCGAGGCCTTCCACGCGGCCGGAATTCCGGCCGATGTCTTCCAGAACGTCGTGCTGGATCATGCGGTAACCGAAAAGCTGATCGGTGATCGCAGGTTCGATTTTGTCAATTTCACCGGTTCGGTAAATGGCGGCAGGGCCATTGAGCGCGCGGCGGCCGGCACCTTCACGCCGCTTGGGCTGGAGCTGGGTGGCAAAGATCCGGGCTATGTCCGCGCGGACGCGAATGTCGATGCCGCCGTCGATACGCTGATGGATGGCGCGATGTTCAATTCCGGACAATGCTGCTGCGGGATCGAGCGGATCTATGTCCACGAGTCGCTCTATGATTCCTTTGTAGAAAAAGCGGTTACCTGGGTGAACGGGCTGAAACTCGGCAACCCGAATGACCAGACCACCACGCTTGGTCCGATGGCCAATGTCCGATTTGCGAAAGTGGTGCGCGATCAGATCGCCGATGCCATTGCGAAAGGGGCTAAACCGCTGATCGACGCAGGCAACTTCCCGGCCGATGATGGCGGCGCCTATCTCGCGCCACAGATCCTTGTCGATGTCGACCATTCCATGTCGGTTATGACCGAGGAAAGCTTTGGCCCGGTTGTTGGAATTATGAAAGTTTCCTCGGATGAGGAGGCTTTGCGGCTGATGAATGACAGCCCTTACGGCCTGACCGCCTCGATCTGGACCGAGGATTACGACACCGCCGCAGACCTGGGCAATCAGGTCGAAACCGGCACCGTTTTTATGAACCGCGCCGATTATCTCGACCCGGCCCTGTGCTGGACCGGCTGCAAGGATACCGGTCGCGGCGGCTCGCTCTCTTATCTGGGCTACCATTCGGTAACCCGCCCGAAATCCTATCATCTCAAGAAGGTGTGACATGAGCGTCGATAAACAAGGCGTCCCCGACCGCAACTGGTCTTACCCGACCGCGATCAAATTCGGCGTCGGCCGCATTGCCGAACTGGCTGATCACGCCAAATCCGTGGGCATGAAAAAGCCGCTGCTGGTAACCGACAAGGCGCTGGCATCGCTGCCGATCACCGCCCAGGCGCTGGATGTGCTGGAGGCGGCGGGCCTTGGTCGCGCCGTATTCTCCGAGGTTGACCCGAACCCGAATGACAAGAACATGGCCGAGGGGATTGCCGTCTACAAGGCCGGCAACCATGACGGCGTGATCCTGTTCGGCGGCGGCTCGGCACTGGATCTGGGCAAGATGATCGCATTGATGGCGCATCAGCGCGCTGATCTTTCCGTCTGGGATCTGGAGGATATCGACGACTGGTTCACCCGCGCCGATGCCGACAAAATCGCACCGATGGTGGCGGTTCCGACCACTGCCGGCACGGGGTCCGAGGTCGGGCGCGCGGGCGTGTTGACCAATCTCGCGACCCATAAGAAGAAGATCATCTTCCATCCGAAGTTGCTGCCGGCGGTCACCATCTGCGACCCCGCGCTGACCGTTGGCATGCCGAAATTCATCACCGCCGGCACCGGAATGGATGCGCTGGCGCATTGCCTTGAGGCTTATTCCTCGCCCTTCTACCACCCGATGAGCCAGGGCATCGCGCTGGAAGGCCTGCGGCTGGTCAGGGAAAACCTCGTCACCGTTTATAACGAGCCGGGTAATCTGATGGCACGCGGCCATATGATGTCGGCGGCAGCGATGGGGGCGGTGGCCTTCCAGAAGGGGCTCGGCGCGATCCATTCGCTGTCGCATCCGGTCGGCGCGGTTTACGGCACCCATCACGGCACCACCAATGCCGTCGTGATGCCGATGGTGCTGGATTTCAACCGCCCGGTGATCGAGGACCGCATCAATGCCGCAAGCGCCTATCTGGGGCTGAAGGGTTTTGACGGCTTCCGCGCCTGGATCATGGAGCTGCGCGAACAGCTCTCGATCCCGGCCAGTCTGACCGCCATGGGTGTCGAGGCCTCCCGCCTTGACGAGCTGACCGAAATGGCGCTGGAAGACCCCTCCTGCGGCGGCAATCCGACGCTGATGACGCGTGAGAATACCCGCGCGCTTTATCAGGCGTGTATGTAAGATAATGTAAACTAAACCCCTCGGTCCCGCCATTGCGGGGCCGATATTTGTTCGAAAAGTGCAAGCAAGCATGGGGCGTCACAGCACCGACATCGCCATAATCGGAGCCGGAGTGATCGGGTTGACCATCGCCCTGCGGCTGATCGCTGAGGGTCGCGAGGTCACGCTGATCGAGCCGGATGAGCCGGGAATGGGGGCCTCTTACGGCAATGCCGGCACCGTGGCGGATTACGCGGTGGCGCCCGTCGGCACTCCGGATGTGCTGAAAAACCTGCCCTCGCTGCTCTTTGATCGCAATTCGCCGCTGGCGATCCGGCATTCGGCGCTGCTCTCGCTGTCTCCCTGGCTGTTGAAGTTCGCGAGACAAAGCCTGCCGGGCCCCGCCACGCGCAATGCGGCGGCGATTGCCGGCTTGCTCGCCGGGGCGAACCCACTTTGGAAGACGCTTGCCACCGAGGCCGGTGCCAGCGACCTGATCCAGCCGCGCGGTTGCCTTTATATCTATCGCGATGAAAAGCAGCTTCAGGCCGCAAGCGCCGAGATGGAGAGCCGCCGCGCGCTTGGCGTCCAGGTCGAGATGTTGACCGGTGGGCAGCTGGCGGGGCTGGAACCCGGCCTCCCCTTCCATGCCGGCGCCGCCTTCTTCCCCCAGGCGATCTTCCTCTCGGATCCCGGCCAGATGATGCAGCGCCTGGCCGCCGCTGCGACCCGCAGCGCAAAGCTGATCCGGGGCCGCATCGACCGGCTCACCCGCGAGATCACCGGCGTTACCCTCCAGGGGCACGATACAGGCGGCGGCCTGCTGCAGATCAATGCCCGCCGCGTAGTGATCGCTGCCGGGGCGCATTCGCGCGCGCTGGCGGCCCAGGCCGGCGACCGCATCCCGCTGGAGACCGAGCGCGGCTACCATGTCGAATGGGACATGCCCCAGCCGCCACTGACCCGCCCCTCCTGCGTCACCGGGCGCGGCTTTTACCTCTGCCCGATGCAGGGGCGCCTCAGGGTCGCGGGCACGGTCGAACTGGGCGGCCTGAAACTGCCCCCCTCGCCCCACCGCATCGCGAAACTGGTCGCGGGCGCGCGCAGCGTCTTCCCCGACCTGCCCGAGCCCTCGCGCAGCTGGATGGGGTTCCGCCCCTCGATCCCCGATTCCGTGCCGGTGATCGGCCCGTCAAAAGGCGGTGCCGAGGTGCTGCTGGCCTTTGGCCACGGCCATATCGGGCTGACACTGGCGCCAAAGACCGCCGCGCTGATCGCCGATCTGGTCCAGGGCCGCACGCCCGGCGCGGAAATCGCCCCCGCCCTGCCGTCACGCTTCTGAAAGGGGCGCCTCTGAACGGGCGGCTTTCCCTTGCCCGATCCTGCCGCTAGCATGGGCCTGGTCCCGACAGCGCAGCCATGTATTACCTGTTCGAACATTTCCTTGTCGTGCTTGGCGTCCTCGCGGTTGCGAGCGCGATGGTGCTGGCGCTGCAACCGCGCCGCACGCCGCAAAGTTCGGCCGCCTGGATCCTCTTCATCATCATGGTCCCCTATGTGGCGGTGCCGGTCTTCCTGGTCCTTGGGTTTCGCAAATCGGGCCGCAGCTTTCCGGCAATCCGGTTCTCGCCGCATCCGGCACTGCCCGAGACCGAGCCGCCACCGCTTGCGCATATTTTCGACAGTCTCGGCGCGCCGCCGGCGGTGGGGGGCAACCGGATCCATCTGCATGAGACGCCCGCAGATGCCCGGGCGGGTCTCGATGAGGTGATCGCCGGCGCGCGCGACCGGCTTGATATCCTGCTTTATGTTCTGGCGCGGGATGAAAGCGGGCTGCGGTTCCTTGATCAGCTGAAACGCAAGCTGCATGAAGGGGTTAAGGTGCGGCTTTCGGTCGATTGGCTGGGCAGTCATACCCGCCCGCGCCGCGCGCTGAGGGCCTTTGTCGAGGCCGGCGGCGAGTTGCGCTATTTCTCGCCGCTGGATCACCTGACCGATACCGCCCATCTCAACCTGCGCAATCACCGCAAGATGGTGATCGCAGATTGCGCCCGCGTCTGGGCCGGCGGGCGCAATGTCGGCGATGACTACCTCGCCTCACCACCCGGCAAATGGGTCGATCTGAGCTTTACCGCCGAGGGCCCGGTGATCGACAGTTTCAACGCGGTTTTCGCATCGGACTGGGAGGTCGCGGGCGACCCGCTGCCCGAGCCGGTGCCGCCTCCGGTCGCGCCTGCGGGCGAGGCGCTGTTGCAGCTGGTCCCCGCCGGACCGGATGAGCCGCAGGATGTGCTGCATGACGGCCTGGTCGCGGCAATTTACCGGGCGAAAAAGCGGGTCTGGATCGCCACGCCCTATTTCGTGCCCACCGATCCCCTGGCCCAGGCGCTGGCCACGGCCGCACGCAGCGGCGTCGATGTCCGCATCCTGCTGCCGCTGAAATCCAACCAATGGACCACCGACCTCGCGCGCGGACCCTATATCCGGGCGCTGGCGCGCACCGGGGTCGGCTTTCACTTCTTCCGCCCCGGCATGATGCATGCAAAAGCCGGCCTGATTGACGAGGCCTGCTGGATCGGATCGGCCAATTTCGACGTGCGCTCGATGCTTCTGAACTTCGAGCTGGCGGTGATGGCCTGGGACCCTGCCACAACCACCGCAATCAGCCGCTGGTTTGACCGGCTGCTGCCCGATTGCGACACTTCCCTGCCCAGACCGGGCTTCTTCCGGCGCCTGATCGAAGGCGTCTTCCGTCTCGGAGCCCCCATATTGTGAGCGACACCTCTCTGCGCATCGCCAGCTATAATATCCGCAAAGCGCTTGGCACCGACCGCAAACGCGATCCGGCGCGGGTTTTGCGGGTGATTGCCGGCCTTGGTGCCGATGTGGTGGCCTTGCAGGAGGCCGATCTGCGCCTAGGCCAGCGCCGCCCGGTCTTTGACGGGGCCGAGGTCTTCCGCCGCACAGGGCTGCATCCTGTGCGTTTCGACCATGGCCGCGACAGTCTCGGCTGGCACGGCAATGCGCTGCTGGTTTCCCCGGGATTTCAGGTGATCTCGCGCAGCCATCACGACCTGCCGGGGCTGGAGCCACGCGGCCTGGTTTCCGCCCTGCTGGAGCGGAGGGGCCAGCGGCTGCGCGTGGTCGGCGCGCATCTGGGGCTCTTGCGCCATTCACGCCGCCAGCAGCTTTCGGCGCTTTTGGAGATGCTGCCGGAAGAGCCGGACACCGCCATGCTGATCGCCGGCGATTTCAACGAACGCTCGTTGCAGGTGGGGCTCGGGCGGCTGTCGAAACGGTTCCGCATTCTCTCGGGCGGGCCGACCTGGCATTCGCGCCACCCGGTCTTTGCGCTGGACCGTATCGCGATTTCCGACCGTTTCACCGATGCAGAAGCCAGCGTGTTCCGCAACCAGGAAGCCAGCCGCGCCTCGGATCACCTGCCGCTGGTGGCCGATCTGCGGCTGTAGCCGCAGCGACGAACCCTGGCTTTTCTCGCCCCCGGCAGACTGTATATCATTGATATCCGGAGTTCTTACCCATGTTGAAAAAGATCGTTTCGCTGCTCCTCGGCCTGTTCCCGGCGGCCCATCCGGCCCCGGCCCGGACCGCCTTGCCCGCAGATACCGGCAACGATCACTGGATGACCTATGATCGCGCGACCGGGGATGGGCAGCCGCTGGTGGTGCTGACCCGCACCGGCAATGCCCGCGCCGGGGCGCTGCTGGAAAACGGGCAGGCCAGCGTCGTGATCTGCGAGGCCGATCCGCAGACTGTCGGAGAGCGGGGCATGCCGATTGGCACCGCCCGCCTCTATGCGCTTGAGGATATCTTTGCCGGTGATCCCGGCTTTCTCGCGACCGGCGCCCTCCATATCGCGAGCGTGACCGGCCAAGGGCAGCGCCGGATCTATCTTGTGCATCCCGGGGCGCTGGAGCTGACGCCCTGGCTGGCAGGTTTTCAGGTACAGGGATTTACCTGCCAGGCCACGCCGGTGGAGGATCGTCCTGCCCTGATCGCGCTGATCACCCCAACGAGGGTTGAGGCCCAGCTGAACGGGGATCAGAGCGTTATGGCCAGCCTGCAAAAGCATGGCGATGACGGCAGCGCCACGCGCAACACCGATTTCTGGTTCTATGGCGAGCGGCTGGCGCTGGATCTGGTTGCCGCCGGTCTCGCGCCGCATGGCTTCACCGTCAATGACTGGACCAGCGATCCGCCCGGCGTCATCCTGTCGCGTGACATGCCCGTCACCTGGCCGGAATTCCAATGGCTGACCCCCATTCTCGTCGGGGTGGAAGAGCGCACCGGAACCGAATATTCGGGCTGGGAGACCATGGTTGTCAGACCGCCCGCCTGAGGCGGTGGAAAAGGCCTGCACCGGGAGCCCCCACCAAGGACAGCGCCAAGAACAGTACTGGGTCACCAACCGGGCGCACCACCGGGGGCATCCGGATGTCGGCCATAAACGCCCGGCTTTCAGGACCCGGCTTCAGGGCCCTGGCTTAAAGCATCCCCGGAACGACCTGATCCGGCGGCCGGTGACCATCGGCGAAGGTCTTGATATTGATCAGAACCTTCTCACCCATCTCGATCCGCCCCTCGATGGTCGCCGAGCCCATATGCGGCAGCAAAACCACATTCGGCTCCTCGCGCAGACGCGGGTTGATCTCGTTGCCGCGCTCATAGACGTCAAGGCCGGCGCCCGCTATCTCGCCCGCCCGCAGCGCCCGGGTCAGTGCATTCTCGTCGATCACCTCACCGCGCGAGGTGTTCACAACCACCGATGTCGGCTTCATCAGCTTGAGGCGGCGCGCATTCAGCAGGTGGAAGGTCGAGGGCGTATGCGGGCAGTTGATCGAGAGGATATCCATCCGGGCCAGCATCTGATCGAGGCTCTCCCACCAGGTCGCCTCCAGCTCGGTCTCGACCTCGGGGCGCACCCGGCGGCGGTTGTGATAATGGACCTGGCAGCCAAAGGCGCGCGCGCGCCGTGCCACCGCCTGGCCGATCCGCCCCATGCCAAGAATGCCGAGCCGCTTGCCCGCCAGCCGCGAGCCAAGGAAGGACATCGGTGTCCAGCCCTCCCATTTGCCACTGGCCATCGAGGCGATGCCTTCGGGGATGCGCCGCGTCACCGCCATGATCAGCGCCATGACCATATCGGCAGTGTCCTCGGTCACCACGCCCGGCGTGTTCGAGACAAGGATCCCGCGCGAGCGCGCCGTCGCCACGTCGATATGATCAACCCCGGCGCCGTAATTCGCGATCAGTTTCAGCCGGTCGCCGGCCTGGCCGATCAGACCGGCATCAATCTGATCGGTGATCGTCGGCACCAGCACATCGCAGCTTTGCATCGCGGCAAGCAGCTCGTCGCGGGTCATTTTCACATCCGGATCGCGCAGCCGGACGTCGAACAGCTCCTTCATCCGGGTCTCGACCGGCTCGGGCAAGCGTCGCGTCACAACAACAGTCAGGCGTGGCGATGGCATGGTGTCTCCCTCAACTCTTCCATCAGGCGCGTCTTGGGTGCAGAGTGGAGAGAAGCGGGGCGGACCACAAGCCCCCGCAACGAGGTCGGGACCATTCAGGATTGCGCGGGGATCTTCTCCGCCAGGGCAGGCAACGCAAAATGAGCATCGCAGCAAAGACGAACGGCCCGCTGTCGGGCCAGAAGAAACGCCTGACCATGGCAGCGCTGCTTTGCGCGGCGCTGATCACCGCGCCCGCATTGCAGGCACAGGCCGATGAAGCCACGGAAACCGCGATCGAAACGGCGGTTGCGGCCACTTCGGCAGGTGCGGCGGCCACGGGCGCGGCGAAACCGGCCAAAGAATGCAAACCCGGGATCGGCTGCGTCACCAATCTGCCGCTGCCGCGCTATGTCTCGCTCAAGGGCGATCAGGGCAATGCAAGGCGCGGCCCCGGCCTGACCCATCGCGTCGACTGGGTTTTCACCCGTCCCGGCATGCCGCTGCGGGTCACCGCCGAATATGAGAACTGGCGCCGGGTCGAGGATCAGGACGGGGCCGGCGGCTGGGTGCATTACGCGCTGCTGTCGGGTGTGCGCTCGGCATTGATCACCACCGATATGGCGGAATTCCGCGACGCCCCCCGCGCAGATGCCAGGGTCACCGCCCAGGCAGAAATGGGCGTGGTCGCGCGCATCCTGCAATGCGAACCCGACTGGTGCCGCATCTCTGCCGGCGGTGAGCGCGGCTGGGTCCAGAAAACCGCACTCTGGGGTGTTGATCCCGGTGAGACCATCGAATAACTGCGGCGCACTTTGCCGGCCTGCGCCTCCGGCGGGAGTATTTTCGTCAAGAGGAAGGTGCATTTCCCCTGATAAAAGTACTCCGGGGGAGTCATCCGTCAGGATGACGGGGGCAGCGCCCCCATGCGGCACCGGCCAGAGGACTGCGCGATGAGCGAAAAAGACAATAGAACCGCGCTCAGTCTCTCGGCCGGTATTGCTTCGGTCGCGGTGGCCTCGGTGCTGGTCGGGCTGAAACTCTGGGCAGTGCTGGCGACCGGCGCGCTTTCGGTCGCCGCCTCGCTGGCCGACAGCGCGGTCGATCTGGTGATGTCGCTGGCCGCCGCCACTGCGATCCTTTACGCCGCCCGCCCCGCCGATGAGGATCACGCCTTCGGCCACAGCTCGGCCGAGGATCTGACGGCGCTGGCCCAGGCCCTGCTGGTCACCGGCTTGGCCGGTTTCATCGGCTGGTCGGCGCTTGACCGGCTGATCAATGGCGGGGTGGAGCATCTTGGCTCCGAAGGGACCGGCACGCTGGTGATGATCGTCTCGATCCTGCTCACCCTGGTGCTGGTCTGGTGGCAGGGGCGGGTTGCGCGGCTGACCGGCAATCGCGTCGTGGCCGCTGACCGGCTGCATTATCTGGGCGATCTGATGCCGGCGGTCGGCGCCGTCATCGCATTGCAGGCCTCGCAGCATCTGGGGATCACCGGCCTTGATTCCTGGGTCGCGCTGCTGGCGGCCGGGATCATGCTGATCGGCGGTTTCCGCATCGGCAAGGCCGCCTGGGATGCGCTGATGGACCGCCGCGCCGATCCTGCGATCATCCGGGGCATCACAGAGCTGGCCCGCACCTGGCCAGGCCTGCGCGGCTTTCACGATCTCAAGACCCGCACCAGCGGCAGCCGGATCTTCGTCAACCTCCATATCGAGCTGGACGGCGATCAGAGCCTGCGCGCCGCCCATGAGATCGGCGCCTCGCTGCGGCGCGAGATCCTGCGGCGCTGGCCGGATTGCGATGTGATCATCCACAAGGACGTGGCCGCGGAGGGCGACAATCCCGGCACCTGACCGCAGCCCCCCCGGACAGCACGCCCGGCAGCACTCCCGGCGGCATCGGGTGCAGGCGGTTGATTTCCCGCCTCTGCAGCCCAGTCTTGCACTGGACAAGGAACGATCTTGCCGCAAAATCGGGACAGTGTAGAATAATCAATTATCCGGATGTGCAATTCCTGATATATCCCGTCTCCCACCTGCCAGCAGAAAGGATCCGATGACCAGTTCCGACAAGCCGGATGCTTTGCCATTCTCCTCTTCTGATATGCAGCAATCCGGTTCCGAACGCCGCCCCTATATCCGCGACACCGAAGAGAACCGGCGCGAATCGCTGATCTCTGCGGCGCAAGCGCTGGTGGCCGAGGGCGGGCGCCCGGCGGCGACGGTCCGGGCGATCGCGGCACGGGCCGGTGTTACCCCGGGGCTGATCCGCCATTATTTCGGCTCGAAAGAGGAATTGCTGCGCGCCGCCTATGTCGCCCTGATGGATGGGATGACCGGCACGGGCGAAGAGGCGCTGACCGGGCTGGGCAGCGATCCGGCCAGCCGGCTTGCAGCCTTTGTCGCGGCCTCGCTGCGGCCGCCGGTGCTGGATCCAAAGGCGGTGGGGCTTTGGGCGGGTTACCTGCATCAGGTCCAGTCCGATACCGGCCTGCTGGCGCAGCATGAACGCTCTTACCTGCGCTACCGCGACCGCCTCCAGCAACTGATCGCCGATCTCGGCCGCCCCGCACGACCCGGCCAGCTACGCCGCGAGGCCATCGCCTGCAATGCGGTGATCGACGGGCTCTGGCTGGAGGGCTCGGTCCTGACCGGGCATTTCGCCGAAGACGAGCTGATCGGGATCGGCCTCGCTTCAGTCGGCGCCATTCTGGGCGTCGGACTGACCCTGCCCGCCCGCGCTGCCGACAAGTCCCCCCCAGACAAGACCCGCTCCGGAGAGACCTGATGCGCTATTCCTCTGTACATGACCGCCTGTCCGGGCTGGGATCGGCGAAATGGGCCGTGCATCGCCTCGCGCGTGAGATGAAGGCCCAGGGTCTGCGCATCATCGAGCTGACCATAGGCGAGCCGGACAGCCCCACGCCCCCCGCGCTGATCGAGACCGCTCGGGCTGCGATGCGGCCAGGACGGCTGGGCTATTCCGATGGCCGGGGCGAGCCTGGCCTGCGCGCAGCGCTGGCACGGCGCTATACGGAACGGCGCGGGCGTGAATTCGGGTCCGATCAGGTCATCTGCCTGCCCGGCACCCAGACCTGCCTTTACGGCATCTTCCGCACCCTTGTCGAAAGCGGCGATGAGGTGCTGCTGGGCGATCCGATGTATGCCACCTATGAAGGGCTGATCCGCCAGACCGGCGCCACCCCGGTGCCGGTGCCGCTGCTTCCGGAAAACGGCTTCCGGATGCGGGCAGCGGATGTGGCAGCGAGGATCACGCCGGCAACGCGGGTGATCTTCCTCAACACGCCGCATAACCCGACCGGCGCCGTGCTGACCCGCGAGGATATCGCGGAAATCGGCGCGCTGGCGGTGAAACATGATCTCTGGATCGTCTCGGATGAGGTCTATGAGGACCTGATCTTCCCGGGCGTCGCCTTCACCTCACCGCTGGACCTGCCCGAACTGGCCGAGCGCGCCATCTGCGCCGCCTCGATCTCGAAATCCCATGCAGCACCCGGCTTCCGCTCGGGCTGGGTGGTGGGGCCGCAGGATTTCACCGCGAAACTGCTGCCGCTTTCAGAAATCATGCTTTTCGGCAGCCAGCCTTTCCTTGCGGATATGACCGAACTTGCCGTTTCCGAACCTTCGCCGATCGCCGCCGAGATGGTTGCGCGGTTCTCGCGCCGGGCGGCTCTGGTGGTCGGGGCGCTGGATGCCCGGGCCGGGCTCAAGGTGCACCGGCCCGAGGCCGGCATGTTCGCGCTGGTCGATATCCGCTCCACGGGCCTGTCCGGCCAGGACTTCGCCCTCGGCCTCCTGCGCGAGCGCCATGTCGCCGTCATGCCGGGCGAAAGCTTTGGCGAAGGGCTTGCGGGCTGGCTTCGCCTGTCGCTGACCCAGCCCGATGAAGCGATTTCCGAGGCCTGCGAGCAGATCCTCGCCCATGCTAAGGCAGAGCGCGCGGCGGCCTGAAATCATCCCTCGGATCAGCCCGCAGATCTACCCGCGCGAGGCCCGCCGCATCAGCGGCGCCAGCACCAGGATCACCATCAGCATCACGGCGGCAAAGACAAAGGCCGCCCGCAGGCTGAAAGTGCCCGCAATGACCCCAAGCGCCGGCGGCCCGATGAAATAGCCGAAATAGCCGTATAGCGTCGCCCGCGCCACCGCCCGCGCCCGCGCGCCCTCGGCCGAATGGCGCCCGACCAGAGAGAATGCGGTCGGCGCAATCACCGAGGCCCCCACCCCCATGGTGATGAACCCGGCATAGGCCATGGCCGGCGTCCCCGCCTGCGAGGCGATCAGCGCGCCAAAAGCCGCGACCAGGGCGCCTCCCATCAAAAGGCGGAACGGATCCAGCCGCGCCACCAGCCCCTGCCCCAAAAGCCGCGCCACCCCCATGGTCAGCGCCAGCGCCGCCGGGCCAAGCGCCCCCTGTTCAGGGCTGCCGCCCAATGTCTTCTCGATATGCAAAGCCGACCAGCCCTCGGCCGCGTTTTCTGTAAGGAAGGCGATCAGCACCATACCGCCGCCGATCACCGGCACGAGGCCCAGTCCCCGCCCCCCCGCCTCTGGCCGTTTCAGCCCATGAATGGCGCCGTCACGCTCAATAGTCAGCATCGCGAAGACCAGCGCCAGCGCCGCCATGGTTCCAAGCACCATATCCGGGCTCCAGCCCATCCCGCGCAGTTGCCCGGTGCAAATGGCACCCCCCGCATAGCCAAAGGAATAAGCGGCATGGGCAAGGTTCATCAGATGCACCTTACGCGTGGTCTCGATCTCGGCCGTCCGCGCATTCATCAGCACATCGGTCAGCCCGGTGCCGAAACCGCAAACCATCATCGCCAGCGGGAACATCCAGGGCACCGTCACCAGGCCCGGCAGCATGAAGGCCAAAGCCATCGCCCCCGCCGCCAGCGGCAACGCAACCCGCCCCAGCCGGTGCCCGATCAGCGGCGCGATCAGCATGGCGGAAACCGCCGCAAGCGGCGTGAAGAGCAAAAGCCCGCCCAGCCGCGCCTCATTCACCCCCAGCTGCGCCTTCACATCGGGCAACAGGGCCGCGAAGGATCCCCAGAGGATCCCCATCGCTGCAAAGGCGAAAACCACCGCCCGCGCAGTCACCACAGTTCCCAGGAAAGACATCAGGCTCCTCCGACACGGCTCCTTCTGCCAGGGCCGGCAGCCCCCGTCCATCCCGGAAGCGACACCCGGTCTGCCGGAACGCAGTTTCCTCTTCCTCCTGAACCCAATACTCCCGCCTGAGGCATCCGCGACCCGTCAAAGGCGCCGAGTTTGTCCTTTCCTTTCCCCCGATTCCCCGCTATAGGCCCGCATCCGCCATGCACCCTTGGAGGATGGCGGTTTTATCAAATGGAGAATACCAATGGCACGCGAGATCCCTGATCTTCTGGCCGTGGTGCGGACGGGGACAGGCAAGGGGGCCGCCCGTCAAGCCCGTCGTGAGGGCAACGTACCCGGCATCATCTACGGCGACAGCAAAGAGCCGACGCCGATTTCGGTGAATTACAACTACCTGCTGAAGAACCTGAAAAAAGGGCGCTTCCTGCAGACGCTGTTCAACCTCAGGGTTGAAGGCCAGGCCGATCAGCATGTGATCTGCCGCGGCGTGCAGCGCGACGTGGTCAAGGACCTTCCTACCCATGTCGACTTCATGCGCATCCACGATAATTCGCGGATCAACCTCTTCATCCATGTTGATTTCATCAATGCGGATAAAGCACCCGGCATCAAGCGTGGCGGCACCCTGACCGTCGTGCGCGCCGAGGTCGAGCTGGAAGTCGTTGCTTCCGACATCCCGAGCCACATCACCGTGGATCTGGAAGGCAAGCAGATCGGCGATGTGATCCATATCAATGATGTGACCCTGCCGAAAGGCGTTGCGCCGACCATCGACCGCAACTTCGTGATCGCGAATATCGCGGCACCGTCGGGCCTCGCGGCCGCTGGTGGCGACGAAGAGTGATCCTTGCGGATCCTGAATTGTGAAACGGGGGGCTTCGGCCCCCCGTTTTCATTTTTGCGATATTTTTCTTGCGATTTCGCGGTTCAGACGCCGATGAACTGCACAGATTCGAAGATTTCCAGTTTCGGATGCTCCAGGATCACCCCTTTATGGCCGCCCGCGCCACCATGCGCCGCGCGGAAGGCCTCGGATTTCGTCCAGTCGCGAAAGGCCACCTCGCTCTCCCACATCGTATGCGAGGCATAGAGCCGGACGCCCTCCGCCTCGGCACCCTTCATCAGGTGAAAGCTCAGAAAACCCGGCACCTGCGGCAGATGGGTTTCGCGGCTTTTCCAGATTGCCTCGAACGTGGCTTCCTCGCCGGCCCTCACTTTGAAACGGTTCATGGTCAGATACATGCTGTGCTTCCTCTGTGTTCAGTTCTGTGCGCGTCTCAGACGCTGTCGATGCGGCGAAACACCACCGTTGCGCCGCGCGATCCGTCGGGTTCATAGGCAAAGCCCTGGCGCGACAGCGCGTCAAAAATCCGCCGCGTGCCCTCGGGCCCATAGCTGCCCGGATGGATCTCGGTGATGATCAGGCGGAGCGAGGCCGGCATATCCACCGCCAGCACCGCAAGCTCTGCCCCTTCGATATCGCAGCTGAGCACCGTGGGCGCCAGGCGTGCCAGCAGCGGTTCCGCAGCCAGCGCCGGCACCTCGATCACCTCGGTTCCACGCACCCAGTCCTCGCCCTTTTTCAGCCCCGAGGACCAGAAATTGCCGCGCTGGCCGAATTCCACCACATCGCCCGGGCGGGGCGCGCCCACCACCGCGCCATGGATCAGCCTGACCCCGGGAAAACCGTTCTGGTCCAGCGTGTTGCGCGCGAGGTCAATCGTCGGATCGCCCGCCTCGACACCCGTGACCTGGTCTTCCCCGACCACCCGCGCCGCCAATGCGCAGAGAAAGCCGATCCCGGCCCCGAAATCGACAAAGCGATCCCCGGGCCGCAAATGTTTCAAAAGCGCCGAGGCTTCGGTATTCTCATACCGCCCGCTTTCCAGTGCCTGGGCCAGCCGCCCTGAAAAGGAATTCCCGGGCAGCGTAAGCCTGATCCCCTGAATGGTGAAATGGGCGAGCCCGGCCATGATGCCTCTTGTCAGGTTGAGCAGAGCCCGTTCGGGCGCTATAGCGGCAAGGCTATGCGCAATGACCAGCCGGGTCCAGTGATCGGGCGGCGGGGCAACGCAACCAGCGAGGAGGAGCGGCACGCATGAAACTCTTTGTCGGCCTTGGCAATCCGGGAGCAAAATATGCCGGCAACCGGCATAATATCGGCTTCATGGCGCTGGACCGCATCGCGGCGGATCATGGTTTCACGCCCTGGAAGAAAGCGTTTCAGGGCGAGGTCTGCGAGGGCCGGCTGGGGCGCGAGAAGGTGATCCTGCTCAAGCCCGCGACATTTATGAACCTCTCGGGTCAGTCGGTGCGGGCGGCGGTCGATTTCTACAAGATCGACCTCGCGGATATCACCGTCCTGCATGACGAGCTGGATCTGGCGCCAGGCAAGCAGCGGGTCAAACAGGGCGGCGGCCATGCCGGGCATAACGGGCTGCGCTCGATCCATGCGCATCTGGGCGAGGCTTATGGCCGGGTGCGGCTGGGGATCGGGCATCCTGGTCATAAGGATGCGGTGGCGCATTATGTGCTGAATGATTTCTCGAAAGCCGATCAGGACTGGCTGGATGACCTTCTGCGCGGCCTCTCGGATGGTGCGGTGGCGCTGGCCGAAGGCGACGGCACCCGCTTTATGAACGCGGTCAGTCTGCGCACCGCACCGCCGCGCTCTTCGGGCGGGACCGATAAGAAGCCGGCGGCAGAAAAGCCCGCAGCCGCGCCACAGGCAGCAGAGCCCGCCCCCGAAGACGCGCGCAATCCTTTGCAAAAGCTGATCGACCGCTTCCGCTGAGACCGGTGGAAAACAGGGCAGGAAATTATGGACCGGACCACCGCTTTGCCGTAACCCCGACAGGCAAAGGGAGAGCATATCCATGACATTCAGCCAGATCATCGTCTCGCAATTCGCCGATCCGTTCCGCATCATCCTGCTTATCGGTCTGGTCTGGACCATGATGCGCACCCGCGCGGCCAGCGGCACGCTGATCCCGCTTGGCGCCGGGATCGTCTTTGTCGCGGTGCTGATCCCGATGACCATGACCGCCGGCAGCGAGATCCCGGTGAAAGACCAGATCCTTGCAGGGCTGGTGACGAATACGGTGATCACCGGCATCGTGCTTGGCGTCTGGGAAGCGGTCAACCGGGCGCGCAAGGGCTGAGAAAGCCAGGGGCGGAAATGAAAGCGGGCCGGGGATTTTCCCGGCCCGTTTCGGTTTCAGACGGTAAGAAGACCGGCGGTCAGATTACTGGTTCTGGTCCGCGAAAATGTCTTTCTTATGGGTGCCGCCCGGGACGAACAGCGCCCCGATCACCACCGTCATCAGCGCGACAACGATCGCATACCACAGGCCGGCATAGATATTGCCGCTCTGGGCCGAGATCGCGAAGGCGGTTGCCGGCAGCAGGCCCCCGAACCAGCCATTGCCGATATGGTAGGGCAGCGACAGGCCGGAGTAACGGATCCGGGTCGGGTAGAGTTCGACCAGCATCGCGGCAATCGGGCCGTAAACCATCGTCACGAGGATGATGAGATAGGTCAGGGTCAGCACGATGGTGATCTTCTGAGCCGAGAAGATGTCGAAGAAGTTGCTCGCCACAGCCACGGTCTCATTCGGCTGGCCCGCAACCGGGTAGCCTGCAGCGCTCAGCGCGTCATTCAGCTCGGTGTCGAAACGCTTCTTCTGATCCGCCGCGTCAGCAGCCGCGCCGGAATAGCCCTGGATCTCGGTCTCGCCGATTTTCACCGATGCGATGGTGCCGGCCGGTGCATCGACCGTTTCCGAATTCGCCGAACGCGCGGTCAGACCGGCTTTCAGGATGTCGCAGGAATTGGTGAATTTCGCGGTGCCGACCGGGTTGAACTGGAACGAGCAGTCAGCCGGATCTGCGGTCACGGTGATCGCGGTCTGATGCGCTGCATAGAGCATCGGGTTCGCGGTTTTGGTCAGGAAACCAAAGACCGGGAAATAGGTGATTGCAGCGATCAGGCAGCCGCCGAGGATGATCGGCTTACGGCCGATTTTATCCGACAGGCGGCCGAAGAAGATGAAGCCATAGGTGCCGAGGATCAGCGACCAGGCCACAAAGACGTTGGCGGTAAAGCTGTCGACCTTGATCACGTTCTGCACATAGAACAGTGCGTAGAACTGGCCCGAATACCAGACCACAGCCTGTCCCGCGGTCAGACCGAACAGCGCGATCAGGGCGATCTTGCCGTTTTTCCAGTTGCCAAAGGCTTCGCGCAGCGGTGCTTTCGAGGCCGAGCCCTCTTCCTTCATCTTCTTGAAGGCAGGCGATTCATTCATCGTCACGCGGATATAAAGCGACACGAGCAAGAGGCCGATCGAGCCGATGAACGGGATCCGCCAGCCCCAGGCGTTGAAGGCTTTCATCATCTGCTGCGTGCCATCGGGGTTCAGAACCGGCTGGCTCGCCGCGTCCAGCACCGGCTGGTCGGGATAGTTGCCGTTCACATAGCCCTGCACCATCAGAATGACGATCAGCGACAGCAAAAGACCCAGCGTCGCCGTGGTCTGGATAAAGGCGGTGAAATAGCCGCGCTGGTTTTGCGGCGCATGTTCCGCCACATAGACCGCTGCGCCGCCATATTCGCCACCAAGCGCCAGGCCCTGCAACATGCGCAGGACGATCAGGATGATCGGCGCCGCGACGCCCCAGGAGTGATAGCTGGGCAGGATACCGACGATAAAGGTCGAGATACCCATGATGAGAATGGTCATCAGGAAGGTGTATTTACGGCCGACAAGGTCGCCCAGCATCCCGAAAACCAGCGCGCCGAAGGGGCGCACGATAAAGCCCGCCGCAAAAGCCAGCAGCGCGAAAACGTTGCGGGTGGCTTCCGGGAAGGGCGTGAAGAACTGTGCGCCGATGATGGCGGCCAGCGATCCGTAAAGGTAAAAATCATACCATTCGAAGATCGTCCCGGCGGAAGAGGCGAGAATAACCTTCTTCTCTTCCCGGGTCATGGGGCGTGAGCGGTCGCGCACGTCCGGTGTTGATGCTGCCATCTGGCTTCCTCCATGTCTGACCGCCCGTTCCGGGTCGGCCTCTCCCTGTTGTCCCGTCCCTGGCCTGAAAAGGCACAAAGACACACCCGCGCCCGAAAGCGTCTCATGCGCCCGGGCGGTATCCCGACAGATCGCCCCGGCTCGCGGGGCGTCTGCCAGCCGGCCCCCGCAGGGATCCGGCGATTGTTGATGTGACCGGCTTGCGGGGGGTCATGCGCCGCCCCTGATCCGTTCACCCCCTTATCCGCTCACCAGGGGCCCTCCTCCCCCGGAAAGCGGCGTTTCAGACCGCGACCCGGCCGGTGATGCGGCCAAGCGAGGCGGTTACCTCCGCAATGGGAGCCATCGCGTCGATGCGCTCCAGCACACCTTTCGCCTCGTAAAAGGCGATCAGCGGCGCCGTCTGTGCGTGATAGGCTTTCAGCCGCTCGCGCACCGTGGTGGCATTGTCATCGGCCCGGCGTTTCATGTCCGTACCACCGCATTTGTCGCAGGTGCCGGCCTTGGCCGGCTTGCGGAATCTGTCGTGATAGCCCTCGCCGCAGGCGCCGCAGGTGTAGCGGCCGGAAACCCGCTCGACCATCGCCTCGTCATCGACCTCAAGGCTGACCGCCGCGGTGATCCGGCGCCCCTGGTCGGCCAGCAGCTGATCCAGCGCGGCGGCCTGGCCGTCGGTGCGGGGGAAGCCATCAAGAATGATCCCCTTGTTGCAATCGGGCTGCGCCATCCGCTCTTGCAGGATCGCCAGCACGATCTCATCCGAGACCAGCGCCCCGGCCTCCATCACCGCCTTCGCGGCGAGGCCGGCCGGCGTGCCGGCAGCCACGGCAGCGCGCAGCATATCGCCGGTGGAAAGCTGGATGAGACCATTCTCCTCCTCCAGCATCCTGGCCTGGGTGCCTTTGCCTGCGCCGGGGGGGCCGAGCAGGATCAGAACCGGGGTCTCATCGCTCATCTTGTGCTCATCCCTTATTCATCCTGTTTTGGATGATGTCATCGACGACGGTTGGGTCAGCGAGGGTTGAGGTGTCACCGAGGGCTGCGAAGTCGTTTTCGGCGATTTTTCTGAGGATGCGGCGCATGATCTTGCCGGAGCGGGTTTTCGGGAGGCCGGGGGCGAACTGGATCAGGTCGGGTTTGGCGATCGGGCCGATCTCGGTGCGGACCCAGGCCTCCAGCTCCTTGCGCAATTCCGGCGAGGGCTGGACGCCGTTCATCAGCGTGACATAGGCGTAGATGCCCTGGCCTTTCAGGTCATGCGGATAGCCCACCACCGCCGCCTCGGCGACTTTCTCATGCGCGACCAGGGCAGATTCGACCTCGGCCGTGCCCATCCTATGGCCCGAAACATTGATCACGTCATCGACCCGGCCGGTGATCCAGTAATAGCCATCCGCGTCGCGGCGGCAGCCGTCGCCGGTGAAATAATAGCCCTTATACTGGCTGAAATAGGCCTCTTCGAACCGCGCATGATCGCCCCAGAGGGTGCGCATCTGACCCGGCCAGCTGTCGGCGATACACAGCACGCCCTCGCATTCGGTCTCTTCCTGAACGGCCGCCGTTTGCGGGTCCAGCACCACCGGCTTCACCCCGAAGAAGGGGAAGGTCGCCGAGCCCGGCTTCGTCGCCGTAGCCCCCGGCAGGGGCGTCAGCATATGGCCGCCGGTCTCGGTCTGCCAGAAGGTGTCGACGATCGGCAGTTTCCCTTTTCCAACATATTTGTCGTACCAGGCCCATGCTTCGGGGTTGATAGGTTCACCAACCGAACCAAGCAGCTTCAGGCTGCTCAGATCATGCTTCTCGACGAAATCCGGCCCCATCCCCATCAGCGACCGGATCGCGGTCGGCGCGGTGTAGAACTGGTTGACCTTGTGTTTGGCGCAGACCTCCCAGAAACGGCCGGCATCGGGGAAGGTCGGAACACCTTCGAACATCAGCGTGGTGCCGCCATTCGCCAGCGGCCCATAGACGATATAGGAGTGGCCGGTGACCCAGCCGACATCCGCCGTGCACCAATAGACATCGCCATCATGGTAATCGAACGTATATTGATGCGTCATCGCGGCATAGACGAGGTAGCCGCCCGAGGTATGAACGACCCCCTTCGGCTTGCCGGTCGAGCCGGAGGTGTAGAGGATGAACAGCGGATCCTCGGCGCCCACCTCGACATAGGGGCAATAGGGACGGGCCTCGGCCATCTCGGCCAGCAGATCGAAATCGCGCCCCGAGACCCAGGAGGTCTGCTCGCCGGTGCGCTTGACGACCAGACATTTGACGCGGTCCGAACAGTGCAAAAGCGCCTTGTCGGTATTGTCCTTGAGCCCGGTCTTCTTGCCGGCGCGCGGCGCCCAGTCGGCGGTGATGACAAGCTTCGCCTCGGAATCATTGATGCGGTTCGCCAGAGCATCTGGAGAAAAGCCACCGAAAACAACGGAATGCACCGCGCCGATCCGGGCGCAGGCCAGCATCGCATAGGCCGCCTCGGGGATCATCGGCAGGTAAAGAACAACCCGGTCGCCCTTTTTGACGCCATGCGCCTTCAGCACATTGGCCATGCGCGAGACCTGCTCCAGCAGCTCGCGGTAAGTGATGTGGCGGGCGGCATCGGTGGCGGGATCATCCGGCTCCCAGATGATCGCGACCTGGTCCGCGCGGTCGATCAGATGGCGGTCGATGCAATTCGCCGCCACATTCAGCGAGCCGTCGCCGAACCAGCGGATCGAGATATTCCCGGGCGCGAAGCTCGTCTCCTTCACCACCGTGTAAGGCGCGATCCAGTCCAGACGAAGACCCTCACGACCCCAGAACCCCTCGGGCGAGACAACCGATTCCCCATAAAGACGCGCGTAACCCGCCGCATCAACATGCGCTCCCAGCGCAAATTCCGATGACGGCGCGCGGCTCCCGCGCGGATCGGGCTGGTCTTTCATGGCATCCTCCCCCTGGTCTTTCGGCACATTCAACTGCAACCATCAGATCGCCGGAACCCGAGGCGCTTGCCCCGATCACGACATCTCTCTCCCATATACAGTTTAGCGTGAGGTGAATTTTTAAGTAACCCCTGTTATCACAATCATTTTTCTGTAAATTTTTTCACTGAAAGTATGTCAATAATGTAAATTAAGACAAGGATTGCCCCAGGTTTGACATTTTTTTCAACACCCTGGCCGTTCACAGACCCGCGATCCCGCTGCGATCCAGCGTGAACGGCGCGGATTATCCGGATGTGGAACAGCGCGCGCCCCTTGTCCGGAAACTTCCTTTCGGGATTCACCATTTCCAGCGCAAGAAAATGATTCGCGCCTGCACCGCTCCTTTCATCCGCCATCCATCCGGCCGCGCAAAGCAAAAGGGCGGCCCGAAGACCGCCCCTTCCCGATGGGTTCCGTTGCGCGTGGTGTGGATCTCAGACCGGCAGATCCATCCGCATCGTCACCACGACCCGGCCCTTGACCGCCTCGCCCCAGCGGAGCTGAACCTGGTTGCCGCCGGTCCCCTGCCCCGGCAGCGCGGTGGGCGAGATATAGCGCAGCGCATTGCTGGCATTGGTCACCGCGTTTTCGGGCTGCGCCGCCTCGACCATGCGGATACGGCCGCCAAAGGGGATATATCCCGACGCATCCACCACCCAGGTCTCGGCATTGGTGTTCTGGACATGCTGCGCCACCACCGGGTTCGAGATCGACTGCGCGACCTGATTATAGGTATTGGCCGAGACCCGCACATCGCGCGAACGGGTGAAATCCAGCGTCGAATGGGTGGTATCGACGCGATCCACCCGGTCAATCGTGGCGTTGAACACCCGGAACGTGTTGTTCTCCATACAGAAGCCGTTCAGGAAATGTCCCGGCCCATAGGGCTTGACCACCACCCAGCGAAAGGCCGAGGACACATCCGAGGCGATAAAGATATTGCCGACGATATTCAGCCCGCCAAACGAGAATTCATTGTTGAACTCGGGATTGGCGTCATGCTCATTGCCCCATTCGATAAAGCAATTGTCGATGTAATTGCCGGTGATCACCGTGGCCACATTGGTCTGGGTCAGCACGATCCCCGCCAGCCGCACCCCTGCCGCCATATCATCGCCCTGGAAGAAATGGTTCGACTGGATCATATGCGAAGTGCCGTTCATCACCGCGAAATGGCGGAAGCGGACGACGCGATTGTTCCGCAGCTTGACGTCATTGGCATTGATATTCATCGCAATGGTGGTGCGGTTCTGTGCCGGCAGCGATTGCTCATCCGAAAGGAACTGGCAGAAATCGACATGCATCCCCTGGCAGCCGGTCCCTGCCGAGGAAATGCCGCGATCCTTCGGGCGGTTGAAGGTGCAGTTCTCGAACCGGTTGACCGATCCGGCCGCCGGCATCATCACCCCCGAGGCAATGCCGAGACAGTTGAACTCGACATCATGGATCTCAAAGCGATTCAGCAGAGAATATCCCCCAAAATCAAGTATGTATTTGAAACGACGGAACGTGTAGGTGCGGGTGCCGGCGGCGCCGTAAAGCGGCTCTGACAGCTCTACCCAGCCGGCTCCGATGTTTTTCGAGCGCACATAGACCTCGCGCCCGACGCCGGTGCCCTCGACCAGCGCCCCGATCGGGATATTGGCGACATTGCTGACGGCGGTAAGCCGCGTATGGTGCGAGGAGGGCGTATAGGTGCCGACCGAGGTGAAAGTCTCGGTATTCCAGGCGGTCGCGCTGATGGCATTCAGCGAGCCGTTCCGCAGCACCCGGCGATTGGAGAAGCTGGTCTGACCCGACAGCGCCGAGACATCGACCGGTGCGGCCAGATCGACCCGGCGCCCGGACATGTCAAAGGTCACATGGTCATTGTAGTAGAACAGTGCCTGCAGCGCGCGCCGGAAGCCCTCGGTATCGTCGCCGAAGGCGCGCGAATAGCTCTCCAGATCGAAGTTCCGCGTCAGCACCAGCCGGTTCGCCGCCGGCATGGTCAGGGTGCCGACGAAACGGATCGGCGCGTTTACCGTCAGATTGCCCTGGATCGCATAGCTCCCCGCAGGCACCAGGATCGTGCGCCCGGCAGCAGCGGTATCGGCACGCTGGAAGGCCGCCATGTCATTGCTGCTGCCATCGCCAACCGCGCCGTGATCCCGCACGTCGACCACATCGGTCAGATCACGCAGCCAGAACGAGGTGACATCCTCGATCACGATATCGTCGATCCTGACCGTCCCACCATTGGGGCCGGTCAGGTCGAGGCCGAAATGGGCAAAGACCGGCTGATGCCCCCAGACCAGATCCACCCCGGGCCGGTTCCCCGCGCCGATGATGGCCTGGACCGTCACCACCTCGCCATAAGAGGACAGGCTCACCGCCGTGCCGGTCTGCGGCACCGATGAGACATTCGTTGCGCCGGCACTCCCCGCCCAGGCCGCGATCCGGACCGCCGGCAGATTGCCCGCAATCGCCTTGATCCGCACCGTCACCCGCAGATACATATCCGGGCGCAAAGGCGTCTGCGCGAAAGCCCGGAGGCGCTGCGTCGATGACGATTTCAGCAGCTCGAAACAGCCGCCGAAATCCTGGTCATTGCCGACCAGAGCCGCCCCCGCGACCCCCACATAAGAGGCATCGCCAGGCCGCCCATTCACTGATGACCAGTTCGCCAGCCCCGCAGAAAATGGCAGCGGCATCAAAGCCAGTCCCTCGGTAATCGCCTTATTCATCTTCGCACCCCCGCCTGGATCAACACCTGCGCCGGACCAGTCCCGCGCCAGACCCCGAAGGAGTTACAAAGAAAGCGTTAACCGCCACTCATGCCGCCGCGCGCCGCCCCTGCCGCCCGCGCAACAAAAAAAGGAGGCCGAAGCCCCCTCTTCCTCTTGACTGAAATACTCCCGCCGGAGGCGCAGATCAGCCTGCAAGCTCTCCGGCCAGGGCCCGGTCGATCAGCGCAATCGATTCCGGCACCCCGTAAAGCGCGACAAAACCGCCAAAGCGGGGCCCTTCCGAGGCCCCAAGCAGCACCTCGTAAAGCGCCTTGAACCAGTCGCGCAGCGGCTCGAACCCGTGATCCTTGCCGACCGCGTAAACGATGGTTTGCAGCGCCTCATCCTCCGCATGACCCTCTTCCGGCCCGGCAAAAGCCTCCAGCCGGGCGCGCAGATCAAGGATCGCCGCGCGCTCAGGGTCACTCGGCAGACGGAACACCCGGTTTGGCGCGATTTTGTCCTGGAAATAGCGCAGCGCAAAACCCGCCGCCGCATTCAGATCCGGGTTCGCCTCGGGCGAAGCATCAGGCGCATAGCGGCGGATAAAACCCCAAAGCCCCGCCGCATCCTTGGCCCCGGCAACGGATGCCAGGTTCAGCAGCATCGCAAAAGGCACCACCATCGTGGATTTCGGCGGTTTGCCGTTATGGATATGCCAGACCGGGTTGTTGACCTGTTGCTCAACCGTCTGATCGGGATAGGCCTTCAGCTGCTGGTGATATTCATCCACCGCCTTCGGGATCACATCCCACCACAGCCGCTTGGCGGTTTTGGGCTTCTGATACATGAAATAGGACAGGCTCTCAGCCGAGGCATAGGTCAGCCATTCGTCAATCGTCAGCCCGTTGCCTTTCGATTTCGAGATTTTCTGCCCCTCGAAATCCAGGAAAAGCTCATAGGTGAAATGGTTCGGTTTGCGACCGCCCAGCACCTCGCAGATCCCGTCATAGATCGGCGTATTGGTCGAGTGATCCTTGCCATACATCTCGAAATCGACATCCAGCTGCGCCCAACGCGCGCCGAAATCCGGCTTCCATTGCAGTTTCACATTACCGCCGGTGACCGGCAGCGTCCATTCGCGGCCCTCTTCATCGTCGAAGGTGATGGTGTGGTTCACCTTGTCGATGGATTTCATCGGCACATAAAGCACGCGACCGGTCTCGGGATGGATCGGCAGGAAGCAGCTATAGGTCTGCTGCCGCTCCTCGCGCAGGCTCGCCAGCATGATCGCCATGATCTCGTCATAGCGTTCCACGCAAAGCTTCAGCGTCGCGTCGAACAGCCCCGCGCGGTAGAATTCGGTCGAGGAGATGAACTCATATTCGAACCCGAACGTATCCAGAAACCGGCGCAGCATGGCATTGTTGTGATGGCCAAAGCTGTCATATTCGCCGAACGGGTCCGGAACAGAGGTCAGCGGCTTCTGGATATTGGCCTTCAGCAGCTCCTGCTGCGGCACATTTTCCGGCACTTTGCGCATCCCGTCGAGATCGTCGGAGAAACAGATCAGCCGGGTCGGAATATCCGAAATCGCCTCGAAGGCGCGGCGGATCATCGTGGTGCGCGCCACCTCGCCAAAGGTGCCGATATGGGGCAAACCGCTCGGCCCATAGCCGGTCTCGAACAGCACATAGCCCTTTTCCGGCGCCTTCTTCTCATAGCGTTTGAGCAGCGCGCGGGCCTCTTCGAAAGGCCAGGCTTTCGACTTCATCGCCGCATCGCGGAGCTCAGACATGAGAATTTCCCTTCCATATCGCCACCGGCGCCAGTGCCGGCAGAATGCCCCGCTTATTGCCGCGAGGGATTTTCGTCAATGCGCGGCCAGGCCCGGGCGCGCCCGACCGCCCAATAAAAGGGGCCTCGCGGCCCCTTTTCCGGTCTTGCCTGCAAGATCAGTGCTCACCACCCGGGCGCGGCGCCTTGCCGGCCGCCAGGTCCCGCGCCTGGGTCACCCATTTATCGCGTGTGACCCGGCCCTTGAACCCTTCCAGATTCTCATCGACCCAGGCGATTTCCGACGCAGTCCAGGCAGCGATCTGGTCGAAATGGAAATAGCCCAGCTTGTGGCACAGCTCTTCCAGCACCGGGCCAACGCCCTTGATCAGCTTCAGATCATCCGGCTTGCCGCCGCGCGCGGCCTCCAGCGAGGCTGGCTTGCTGGCTGCCACCGGCGAAAGCAGCGGCACCGGAGCTGTAGCGGGCGCCGCAACCGGAGACGCCAGCCGGGCATTGCAGGCCGCAAGATCCGCCTCGGTCTGGCCGAGTTTCGCAGCCGAAGCGCTCAGATCGGCCTTCGCTTTTGCGAGATCCGCCTCCATGCCCGCGATCCGCTCAGCTGCGGTGCCACGCGCCTTTTCGCAATCGCCAAGGCTCGCGCGCAGCCGCACCGCCTCATCTGCGGCGGAATGATCCACCTGGATATTGGTCTCGCGGCGCCCCCAGATCAACCAGCCCGCCAGCAGCCCCACCAGAGCGGCGAGCAGAAGAAGCACCCAGATCTCGCCAAGAAGAAACCCCCAATTCCGAAACATCCTGATTCTCCCATGACTCTGTTACCACTGGCCCGATCACTCGGCCCATTCAATCGTCGTGCGCCGGTTGGCGGCTTTGCCTTCTTCGGTGTCATTGCCGGCGACGGGCAGGCTGGCGCCATAGCCCTGCGCCACCAGCGCGGTCGCCGGCACGCCGCGCGCGATCAGCGCTTTCCTGACCGCGACCGCCCGGCGCTGCGACAGGCCAAGGTTCATCCCGGCATCGCCGGTTGAATCGGTATGGCCGCCGATCTTCGCCTTCAGCGCCGCCGTGCCGGTGCAGGGCAGGATGACCGAGGCCAGCCGGTTGATCACCGCGCGCGCATCCGCATCCAGCTGATCCGAGCCCGAGACGAAATTGATCGTCGAGGCGCTGAGGATCGCATTCGCGGCCGCCGTGCATTCCGCCAGCGAGGGCGTGATCTGCGCCACCGGCAGCCAGTAGCCACCGCGCAGTTCCTCGGCCTGGCCGGTCACCGCATTGACGCGCTGCGCGCCGTCCTCACCCTGTGCCGCCACCTCTTCGACGGTGACCGCGACCGCGATCCCGGGCGCTGCGGCCTCAAGATCGCGGATCAGCGCATTGGTCAGCAGCGTGGCATCCGTGCCCGGCCCGACCATGGCCAGCACCTCGGCCGATCCGGGCGCGATCCGGGCCCGCAAAGCCTCGACCGAAGGCAGCCAGCGCATAAGGCCGCGCAGGATCGCGGCATCGCCCGGCGCGCCGATCAGCGCCTGCTTCGCCTCGTTGACGATGCCTTTCAGCCCGGTCGCATCGGTGATCGCGGCCAGGTCCAGCCCGACCGGCAGCTTGCCGCTGACTTTGGCACCGCTGGCCGCATCATAGTCGAAATCCCATTCGGCGGGAGAGCCGTCATCCAGCAGCGTCAGATCCGCCATCGCCTTGCCTGCGGGCAGGGTGTCCAGCACCGCCTGCAAGGCGGCAGCCTCGGCAGGGCTGCGCGCCTGGCCAGTCACCATCAGCCGGTCATCGCTCAGCTCTGCAACGCCGAAATCCAGCGGCACCAGCGCCTCCGCCGCCGCTTTCACCAACGCATCCCAGCCCTCGGGCGCCCCCGAGGCCAGCAGCAGCGGGCCGGAATCCGGCGACCCGGGCAAGGCGCCCAGCCTGGCGCGGAAAGCCTCGGACGGGACCGATCCGGCGCTGGCCAGCATGGCCGCGCCTTCGGCTTTGGTCAGGCTCATCTCATAGGGGCTGGCCTTTGGCAGCACGGTGATCTCGTCATTGACCACCCGGCGCCCATTGACCCCCTCCAGCGCGGCGAGGATCCCGGCCTTCTCGGCCTCGGTATCGGCCATGCCGGTTGCGGTGATGTCGCGCCCCGAAACCGTGGTTGCAATGCCATGGATCGCCGGCGCCACCAGGGCCGCAGACTCCGCGCTTATCCTTTCCTCAATCTCATGGGCATTATAGGCGCGCGCCCAGAGCCCCAATCCGCCAACACCCAACACAAGGGCCAAAACACCAAGCGGCTTGCGCATATCATCCCCCAAGGATTGCCACGGCCGGGACTCTGCCGCGCGCCCCCACAGCGAACAAGGGGGAAGGTTCGCCCATCCCGCGCATGGGCGGTCCGTCGCAGCCTGTCGCACCCCGTCGCGCCCGGGCTTGCCGCTTTCTGCCGCACACACTAGCCTCTCGCCAGAAAAGGCATCGGAGAGATGAGCCC
>NZ_QNHG01000001.1:13461-126328 GCF_003290025.1 Pseudogemmobacter bohemicus | reverse complement strand
AGGATGAGATTGCCCCAGACCGCCCCCCCCTCGATGTCACCCCAGGATGCTCTGGTCGCGGTGATGATCGCCTGTTCGGCCTCGGACCAGAATATGCGCACCGCCGAGCTGGTGGCCATCCAGAGCATGGTCAATCTGATGCCGGTCTTTTCCGGCTATGACACCGACCGGATGCGCCGCGTGGCGCAGACCGTGTTCGACCTTTTTGAGGAAGAGGACGGGCTGGATGCGTTTTTCGGTCTGATCCGCGATGCGCTGCCGGAAAGGCTGCATGAGACCGCCTATGCGCTGGCCTGCGATGTGGTCACCGCCGACGGGCGCCACAGCCAGGAAGAACTGCGGATGCTGGAGGAATTGCGCGAAGAGCTGCGGATCGACCGCCTCCACGCCGCCGCCATCGAATGGGCGGCGCGGGTGCGCCATCTGCGGGCGTGACTTATGCGCCCCTGACCTCTGCGGGCGTGACTTCTGCGTTCGTGATCCAGGGGGCCATAATCCGGGGGGCCGCTTATTCGCCGAATGGATCCGCCGGATAGCCAACCCCGGTCAGATACAGCCCCTCTGGCGGGCAGACCGGGCCACAGGCGGCGCGGTCTGCCGCCTCCAGCGCTGCTTTTACCCTGGCGGGCGGCCAGCCACCGGCCCCCACCCGCTCCAGCGTGCCAACGATAGAGCGCACCTGGTTGTGCAGGAAGCTGCGCGCCCTGAGGTGGAAACGGAATTCCTGGCCGCCCTGGCAGGGAACCTCCTCGATCCTGATCTCGTCCAGCGTTTTGACCGGGCTTTCCGCCTGGCACATGGCCGAGCGGAAGGTGGTGAAATCATGCCGCCCGATCAGATGCGCCGCAGCCTCCTGCATCGCGGCCAGATCAAGGGAGCCGCGCACCTGCCAGACACGGCCCGCCTCCAGCACCGCCGGCGCGCGCCGCGCCATCAGGCGGAACAGATACCGCCGCTCCAGCGCTGAAAACCGCGCGTGGAAATCGGGCGCGACCCCGGCGCAGGCGGTGATCGCCACCGGCTGTGGTTTCAGATGCCAGTTCAGCGCCTCGGCCAGGCGAAACGGCTCCCACTCCTTCGTCAGATCGGCATGGGCCACCTGCCCCGTCGCATGGACACCGGCATCGGTGCGCCCGGCGGCAGAGATGCGATGCGCGCCCGGCTCAAGCCTGGCCAGCGCTTCCTCGATCGCCTGCTGCACCGAAGGCTGCCCCCCGGCCTGGCGCTGCCAGCCGTTGAACGGCCCCCCGTCATATTCGATCCTGAAAGCAAAGCGCGCCATTCCCGCCGCTTAGCCGAGAACAGGGGCTTCGTCCACCTTCCCAAGCCGCGCCCCAGGCCCTATCTTCGCCGCTAGTGAAGTGGGGGCAGGTTTGGCACTTTTCGGCATCACTGACGGGATCGCGCGCGGGATCGAACAGACCCAGGCGGGGATTTCCGGCCTTCTCTATGAACCCGTGCTGCGGCTTGGCGTCACCGGCCTGTCGCGCGCAGGGAAAACCGTCTTCATCACCTCGCTGATCGCCAATCTGCTGAACCGGGGCCGGATGTTGCAGCTCAGCGCCGCGCGCGAAGGCCGGATCGAAGCGGTGCATCTGCAGCCACAACCCGACCTGACGCTGCCGCGTTTCGACTATGAGACGCATCTGGCGGCGCTGACCGGCGACGATCCGCGCTGGCCCTCTTCCACCCGCTCGATCGCCGAGCTGCGGCTGTCGTTTCGCACAAGGCCCTCGGGCTGGTTTGCGGGGTTCCGGGGGCCGCAGATCCTGCATCTCGACATCGTGGATTACCCCGGCGAATGGCTGCTGGATCTGGCGCTGATGGAGAAACCCTATGCCGCCTGGTCCGAGGATACCCTTGCCCTGGTTGCGAAACGGGCCACTCGCCTGCCCGAGGCGCGCGATTTCCTGGCGCTGGCCCGGGCAGAAGACGGGGCCCTGCCGCTGGGTGAGGCGCGCGCCCAGGCACTGGCCGCCTCCTTCACCCGCTACCTGACCGCCGCCCGCGCCGCCGGCTGGTCGGATTGCACGCCGGGCCGGTTCCTCTTGCCCGGAGACCTTGCCGGCTCGCCCGTCCTGGCCTTCGCGCCCCTCCCCGAACCGGCCAATGCGCCGCGCGGATCGCTCTGGCGCGAAATGGTGCGGCGGTTCGAGGGCTATAAGTCAAAAGTGGTAACCCCGTTTTTCCGCGACCATTTCGCCCGCGTCGACCGCCAGATCGTGCTGATGGATGTGCTGGGGGCCATCCATCAGGGGCCGCAGGCGGTCGAGGACCTCAGGAAGGTGATGGCCGAGGTGCTGACCGCCTTCCGCGTCGGGCGCGCGTCCTGGCTGGCTTCGCTGATCGGGGCCAGACGGGTGGCGAAAATCCTCTTTGCCGCCACCCGCGCCGATCATCTGCATCACGAACAGCACCCCGCTTTGACCGCGATCACCGGGGCGCTGGTCGCCGAGGCGAAGGGCCGTGCCGAATTCGCCGGCTCAGAGGTGGCGGCCTTGTCTCTGGCCAGCCTGCGCGCCACGGTCGAGGAGATGGTGACGCGCGATGGGGTCGACCTGCCCGCCGTGCGCGGGCGGCTTTTATCGACCGGCCGACAGGCGGTGATGTATCCCGGCGCCCTGCCCTCAGACCCGGCGCGGATCCTGTCGCCGGCCCGCGAAGGCGCGACCGCCTGGCTGGATGCGGAATTCGGCATGATGGAATTTGCCCCTGCCCGGCTGTCGCTGAAACCCGGCGAAGGGCCGCCCCATATCCGCCTCGACCGCGCGGTGGAGTTTCTGATCGGAGACCGGCTGTGACCCAATCTCCCCATCGGCCGTTTATCGAAGAGATCGACGCAGAGGATCTGCCAGAGGCCGATCCCGGCACCGCAGCCCCGATCACCGATCTGCCCCAGGGGGGCGCTGCGGCCGATCTGGCGCTGGAACAGTTGGCCCGGGCGGCGGGGATGCGGCGCTCGGGGCTGAAACGGGCGGCGATCTGGGTGTTCAGCAGCCTTTTCACCTTTGTTCTGGGGGTTGCCGCCTGGGATTTCACCGCCTCGCTTTTTGCCCGCAATGCCTTGCTGGGCTGGATCGCTTTCGTGCTGGTGGCGCTGGCGGTGCTGATCGCGCTGATCCTGGCCGCGCGCGAGGGGATGGGCTTTGCCCGTATCGCACGCCTTGACCATCTGCGCGCGCGGGCCGTGGACGCGCATCTGAGCGCCGATCTGAAAGAGGCGCGCAGCGTCACCGGGAGCATCGCGGCGCTTTATAAAACCCGCCCCGAGGCGGCCTGGGGGCTCAACCGGTTTCGCAGCCATGAGGGAGAGGTGCTTGATGCCGATGCGCTGATGGCGCTCGCCGAGGCAGAGATGCTCGCGCCGCTGGACCAGCTTGCCCGCGCCGAGATCGAGGCCGCCGCGCGGCGGGTGGCGATGGTCACCGCGCTGGTGCCACTGGCTTTGGCCGATGTGGCAGCGGTGCTCTATTCCAACCTCGCGATGATCCGGCGGATTGCGGTGATCTATGGCGGACGCTCGGGCACTCTGGGCAGCTGGAGCCTGCTCAGGCGGGTGTTTTCCTCGCTGCTGGCGGCGGGGGCGGTGTCGCTGGCCGATGACCTGATGGGCTCGGCCCTGGGGGGGGGCGTGCTGTCGAAACTCTCGCGCCGCTTTGGTGAGGGGGTGGTGAACGGGGCGCTGACAGCGCGGATTGGCGTCGCCGCGATGGAGCAATGCCGGCCGCTGCCGTTCCGGGCGGTGGCGCGGCCCGGCGTGTCGGCGCTGGTGTCGCGGGCCCTGGCCGGGCTGATCCCGCGCGGGGACCCGGCGCAGACGCGGAAGGGCTGAAGGCGCGCGGGGGGCATCTATTGCGTCCGGGCACGGGTCAATGCGGGTTTCGGCCTCTGGCACCTCGCCTGGGGATCGAAACGGGACCTGACGACGGAGAGCTATGCCGGCGCCCGTGCTGCGATGATGAACTTCCGCGCCGATGGGGATCGCATTCCCGGTATTCAGCCGACAATCCTGGTTGTGCCGCCCGTTCTGGAACAGAAGGCATTGCACATTCTCAATGCCCTTCTCAATCCCGATGGCGGGTCGAACGTCTGGAAAGGGACCGCAGAGTTGATCGTTACCCCGTGGATCGCCTGAGGGGGGCGGGGAGGATGAACGGCCTCGAGACCGCCACCTGTCACCTTGCGCTTCCGCCAGCTGGCTCTCGTGCCTGAATGGGTTCACCTGTCGCCGTCCGGCCCCGTCGCCGGGCGGGATGGTCGCAGCTTTGACCTGCCGGACCCCTCGGGGCTGATTCTCGCATTCCAGGCCTCGGGCATCGATCTTCCGGTCGATTACCAGCACCAGAACGGCAAAGCCGAAGCAAGGCTCAACGGCCCGGTGCCCGCCGCTGGCCGGATCAGGGAGTTGCGAGCCGACGAAAGCGGGATCCGGGAGCGCGTCGAGTGGACCGCGACCGCATATGAAATGATCGGGAGGAAGGAACACCGCACCCTCAGCCCGTCCTTTCTGTTCCACCCGAAGACCCGACAGATCGTTCGCCTGAAAGGCGCAGGTCTGGTTCAGAGCCCCAATCTCTGCCTCACGGGCGCTGGCCAGCGAGGCAAGACCGCATGAATCCCGCCCCTCCGACAGGATTGCAACGACCCCCAATCCCGATCTCGCTCGCTTCGGGCAGGTGCTGGCCGATCTTCCCGGCCTGCCGCCCAGGGCCAGAGTGGAAGACATTCCGGCAGCGCTGAAAGAGCGGCCTGGCGCTGAACTTGCCCCTGCCAGATACATGCCGGTATCATCCCTGACTGCGCGAAAGAAGATGACGGGCCTGATCCCTATCACGGGCAGCGCGCAGGGGGCTATGTCCGCCGATCAAAGTTGATTGGGAAGTTGCCCGGGGAAAGCCGGGGGAAACTCTGGCACTTGCCTGCGACAGCCATCACCTGGGCGCTTCAGGGGAGAATGCAACGATTGGAGAATGTTTTGACGCCGACAGGTTCAATCTTATCCGGCCTGGCGGCAGGCCACAGGAACGGTTTTTCTCATTGACCTGGGCGCCTGATACCTTCTCCCACATGGTTGCAGAGGTTCAGTCGCTTTGCGCAGCTCCTCCTGAGTGGGACGCACTGTTGCTGGACACAAGGCCCTGCTGCCAATGACAAAGGGTTTTGCCGTGGCTTGTCGTCTGTCCAAAATGGCACAGGAGGTCGCCGCAGATATCGGACGGGCGCAGAACAACAGGACAGCGCTTTCCGCCGTGCTTCAGGGGCAGTTTGATCCCCCCCTTAAACACGGGGTTAATTCCGGGCGAATGGCGGGCGCAGCGCCGCAGCGGGCACCACCTGGAAGCGAAGCTGACCAGGAAGTCAGGGCCTTCATCCTCGACCGGATCGGCAGCCAGACCTATGATCAGATCGTGAGCGCGGTTCGCACCACATTTCCCGCCGCGCGTCGGGTCTCGCGGTCCTCGATCAGCAGGTGGTGGCGGCGCTTCAACCACGCCACAGCGCAGCCCTCAACCGCCTGATCCTGGCTTACACCGGAAATGGCTGGCTGGTATCAAACCCAATAAAACCCGGTCACAGACTTACAGAAACACAACAAGACGGGGGCAGCGCCCCCGGGATTTAAGGACTATGAAAAGGACAGGAAAAGGCCCCGGAGAGTGGTTCCCGGGGCCTTTCGGTCTGGCTCAGGCTTTCAGATCAAACCGGTCGCCGTTCATCACCTTGACCCAGGCTTTTACGAAGTCCTGGACCAGCTTTTCCTTGTTGTCGTCCTGGGCATAGACTTCGGCAATGGCGCGCAGGATCGAATTCGACCCGAAGACGAGATCGACGCGGGTGGCGGTGAATTTCGCAGCCCCGGTCTTGCGGTCCTGGATCTCATAGGTCGATTTCGAGACCGGCACCCATTTGAACGCCATATCGGTCAGCGTGGTGAAGAAGTCATTCGTGAGCGCGCCGGGGGTCGTGGTAAAGACGCCATGTTTGGCTCCGGCATGGTTCGCGCCGATCACCCGCAGCCCGCCAAGGAGAACAGTCATTTCCGGCGCGCTCAGCCCCATCAGCTGGGCGCGGTCGAGCAGGAGCTCTTCTGGCGAGACCGTGTAATCGGCTTTGACCCAGTTGCGGAAACCGTCATGGATCGGCTCCAGCGGGGCAAAGCTTTCCGCGTCGGTCTGGGCGTCGGAGGCATCACCACGACCCGGAGCGAAGGGGACCTCGACGCTGAAACCGGCGGCTTTCGCGGCCTGTTCCACACCGACGCCGCCGGCCAACACGATCACATCGGCGAGGCTGGCGCCCGAAGCAGCCGCAATCGGCTCCAGCACCGACAACACGCGGGCGAGGCGGGCGGGCTCATTGCCTTCCCAGTCTTTTTGCGGCGCCAGACGGATGCGGGCCCCATTCGCGCCACCGCGATTGTCGGAATGGCGGAAGGTGCGTGCCGAATCCCAGGCGGTGGTGACCAGGTCCTGGACCGAGAGGCCCGAGGCTGCGATCTTCGCCTTCACCGCCGCCACGTCATAACCTTTGGCGCCTGCCGGAACCGGATCCTGCCAGATCAGGTCTTCGGCGGGCACATCCGGGCCAATGTAGCGCGATTTCGGGCCGAGGTCGCGATGGGTCAGCTTGAACCAGGCGCGGGCGAAGACCTCCGAGAAATACGCCTGATCCGCGCGGAACCGCTCGGAAATTGCGCGGTAACCGGGATCGACCTTCAGCGCCATATCGGCATCGGTCATCATCGGCATGACGCGGGTCTGCGGATCCTCCACATCGACCGGCTTGTCTTCCTCAAGGATGGAGACCGGCTCCCATTGATGGGCGCCTGCCGGGGTCGTCACGATATGCCAGTCATGTTTGAACAGCATCTCGAAGAAGCCATTATCCCATTTGGTCGGATGGGTGGTCCAGGCGCCTTCCAGCCCCGAGACAACCGTGTCACGGCCAATCCCGCGGGTTTTGGTATTAATCCAGCCAAGGCCCTGGAATTCCGGGCCGGCGGCTTCGGGATCGGGAGAGAGGTTCGAGGCCTGGCCATTGCCGTGGCATTTGCCGACCGTATGGCCGCCGGCGGTCAACGCGACGGTTTCCTCGTCATTCATCGCCATGCGCGAGAAGGTCTCGCGCATCTGCGCTGCCGTCGCCAGCGGATCGGATTTGCCGTTCACGCCTTCGGGGTTCACATAGATCAGGCCCATCTGCACGGCGGCAAGCGGGTTTTCCAGCGTATCGGGCTTCGCCACATCGCCGTAACGGCCATCAGACGGCGCCAGCCATTCCTTTTCCGACCCCCAATAGGTGTCTTTCTCGGGATGCCAGATGTCTTCGCGGCCAAAGGCGAAACCATAGGTTTTCAGGCCCGCAACCTCATAGGCAATCGTGCCCGCAAGCAGGATCAGATCGGCCCAGGAGACCGCATTGCCGTATTTCTTCTTGATCGGCCACAGAAGGCGGCGGCCCTTATCGGTATTAACGTTGTCCGGCCAGGAGTTCAGCGGCGCGAAACGCTGGTTGCCGGTATTGCCACCACCCCGCCCGTCGGTGACGCGATACGAGCCCGCCATATGCCAGGCGGTCCGCGCGAACATGCCGACATAAGAGCCGTAATCCGCCGGCCACCAGTCCTGGCTGTCATTCATCAAAGCGCGCAGATCGGCTTTCAGCGCCTCGACATCAAGGCCCTTCAAGGCTTCACGATAGTTGAAAGCCTGCCCCAGCGGGTTGGTCCTGGTGTCTTGCTGGCTGAGAATGTCGAGGTTCAGCGCATTCGGCCACCAGGCCATCACGCTCATGCCCAGCTCGGTATTCGCCCCATGCATGACCGGGCATTTTCCGCCCGATTTCACGTCATTTCCGTCCATCTTATCCTCCGACTGGCTGCGGTTTCGCGTAGCGCGCATTTCCCGCCGGGCGGCTGGCCGGCCCATGGCCGAATCCCGTCCCTCCCGGGGCTGCCTCTGACCTAGCCTGGTTTTGGAATAATTCAAAATTGCAAAATCTTACCGTTGCGATAAGTTTATCTGATGAATGCCCTGTCGATGAAACATCTGCGCTATTTCGAGGCCCTGTCCCGCATCGGTCATTTCGGCCGCGCCGCCGAGGCCTGCGCCATCTCGCAACCCGCGCTCTCGATGCAGATCCGCGAGCTGGAGGCGCTGATCGGCGCGCCGCTGGTCGAGCGCGCCGCGCGGCGGGTGCGCCTGACGGCGCTCGGCGAGGAATTCGCGCTGCGCGCGCGCGATATCCTGCGCCGGGTGGATCAGCTGGGCGATCTGGTGCGCGCTTCGGGTGATGAGCCCGGCGGCATCCTGCGCATCGGCGTCATTCCAACCGTGGCGCCCTATCTGCTGCCCGGCCTGATCCAGGAGCTGGCGCGCCGCTGGCCCGGCCTTGATCTGCGCCCGCGCGAGGCGGTGACGCGCACGCTGCTGACCGATCTGAGCGAGGGGCGGCTTGACCTTGCAATCCTCGCGCTGCCCGCGTCCGAACCGGCGCTGGAAGAGGCGCCGCTGATCGAAGAGGAATTCCTGCTGGTGCGCCCGCATTCCGATGCCGGTCGCCCGGTCCCCGATGCAGCACGGCTGGCCAAGATGAAGCTTCTGCTGCTGGAAGAGGGCCATTGCTTCCGCGACCAGGCGCTGTCCTTTTGCAAGATCCCCGCCTCCAGCGCGCCGCGCGACCTGATGGAGGGCAGCTCGCTGACCACCCTGGTGCAGATGGTCGGAGCGGGGATAGGGGTGACGCTGATTCCCGAAATGGCGCTGCCGATTGAGACGCGGTCGGCCTCTGTCGCGGTTGACCGGCTGGCGGCGCCGCAGCCGAAGCGGGTGATCGGCATGGTCTGGCGCCGGTCCAACCCGCTCGGGCCACAGCTGGCGCGGATTGCAGCATTGCTGAACCAAAGCCTGCCTGTGCTGCTTACGCAGCAATCGCCCCCCCCTGCCCGCTGAATTCCTTAACATTTCAGCCCGCGCCCGGGCGGCTGCAGAATGCTGCCCTGCAGCGTCTGCCCGGAAATCTGGCAATGGCCGAAAAAGCGCTCATCTGCTTTCCCCTTATTCAACTTTATTTCTTGTGTGTTTGTTTGAGAGGTTGTTAGGATTGCATTGCGCCAGAGCAATATTAGGAGCCGTTGCCATGTGTGGCATTGTTGGACTTTTTCTGAAGGACCGTTCGCTTGAGCCTGAACTTGGGCGTTTGCTGACGGATATGCTGATCACGATGACGGATCGCGGTCCTGATTCAGCGGGGATCGCGGTTTACGGGGATGATACGGGTCTTGTGAAGCTGACGGTTCAGTCTGCTTTTGCGGAACGGGATTTCGCGACATTGGCCGAGGATCTTGGCGGCGCGATTGGCGGGCCGGTGTCGCTTTCGCGCAAGGATACGCATGCGATCCTGTCGCTTCCTTCGGACAAATCGGCGGCGGCGCGGGCTGCGCTGACGGGTTTGCGCCCGGATCTGCGGGTGATGAGCGCCGGCGATTCCATCGAGATCTACAAAGAGACCGGGCTGCCGAAAGACGTGGCGGCGCGGTTCGGGGTTTCCCAGATGTCGGGCCGTCACGGCATCGGCCATACGCGGATGGCGACCGAATCGGCGGTCACCACGATGGGGGCGCATCCGTTCTCGACGGGGATGGATCAGTGCCTTGTCCATAACGGCTCGCTCTCGAACCATAACAGCCTGCGCCGCGAGCTGATCCGCGAGGGGATGACCTTCGAGACGCAAAACGACACCGAAGTGGCCGCCGCCTGGCTGTCGCACAAGCTCGCCCAGGGGGTTGAGCTGGGCGATGCGCTGCGCGCCGGTCTTGATGTGCTTGATGGCTTCTACACTTTCGTCGTCGGCACCAAGGACGGTTTCGGCGTGGTGCGCGACCCGATCGCCTGCAAGCCGGCCGTGATGGCCGAGACCGACCAATATGTCGCTTTCGGCTCGGAATACCGCGCGCTGGTCAATCTTCCGGGGATCGAGGACGCCCGCGTCTGGGAACCCGAACCCGCAACCGTCTATTTCTGGAAGCACTGATATGCAGACGATTGACCTTGCAACCACCACCTTGCGCGACCTGAACGCGACCTTGCAGGCCACCAAAGGCCAGACCAATGCCACCGCCTGGGAGATCGTGAACCCGAAGGGCAGCCACGCGCTGGCCGTCGGGCTTGATGCGCCGATCGAGGTCACCGTGAAGGGCTCGACCGGCTATTACACCGCCGGCATGAACAAGCAGGCGACGGTGACGGTGAAGGGCTCGGCGGGGCCTGGTGTCGCCGAGAATATGATGTCCGGCACCGTCATCATCGAGGGCGATGCCAGCCAATATGCGGGTGCGACCGGCAATGGCGGGCTGCTGGTGATCAAGGGGAATGCCAGCTCGCGCTGCGGCATTTCGATGAAGGGCATCAATATCGTCGTGCATGGCAATATCGGCCATATGTCTGCTTTCATGGCACAATCGGGGAACCTCGTGGTGCTGGGCGATGCCGGTGACGCGCTTGGCGACAGCCTTTACGAGGCGCGGCTTTTCGTGCGCGGATCGGTCAAATCGCTCGGCGCCGACTGCATCGAGAAAGAGATGCGCCCCGAGCATATCGCGATCCTCCAGGACCTGTTGGCCCAGGCCGGGGCGGATGCAAAGCCGGAAGAGTTCAAACGCTACGGCTCGGCCCGCAAGCTCTATAATTTCAACATCGACAATGCGTCGGCTTACTGAGGGATCGGCCATGAAAGACGAACAGAAGACGATCCCGCAAACCGTGCCGCGCCAGTCCTGGACCTATAGCCAGGAGATCAATTCCGAGATCCGCCGCGCGGCCGCGACCGGCATCTATGACATCCGCGGCGGTGGCGCCAAGCGCAAGCTGCCGCATTTCGACGACCTCTTGTTCCTCGGCGCCTCGATCTCGCGCTATCCGCTGGAAGGCTACCGCGAGCGCTGCGAGACCAAGGTTGTCCTCGGCACCCGTTTCGCCAAAAAGCCGATCACGCTGGACATCCCCGTAACCATCGCGGGGATGAGCTTTGGGGCGCTGTCGGGCGCCGCCAAAGAGGCTCTGGGGCGCGGCGCGACGCTGTCGGGCACCTCGACCACCACCGGCGATGGCGGCATGACGCCCGAGGAACGCGGGCATTCCAAAACCCTCGTCTACCAGTATCTGCCGTCCCGCTACGGCATGAACCCCGATGACCTGCGCCGTGCCGATGCGATTGAGCTTGTGGTCGGCCAGGGCGCGAAGCCCGGCGGCGGCGGCATGCTTCTGGGCCAGAAGATCTCGGACCGGGTTGCCAAAATGCGCAATCTTCCCAAAGGGATCGACCAGCGCTCGGCCTGCCGTCACCCCGACTGGACCGGCCCTGACGACCTTGAGATCAAGATCCTCGAGATCCGTGAGATCACCGGCTGGGAGAAGCCGATCTATATCAAGATCGGCGGCGCACGGCCCTATTACGACACCACGCTGGCGGTCAAGGCGGGCGCCGATGTGGTGGTGATCGACGGTATGCAGGGCGGCACGGCGGCAACGCAGGACGTGTTCATCGAACATGTCGGCCAGCCGACGCTGGCGGCGCTGCCCCAGGCGGTCAAGGCGCTGCAGGATATGGGCATGCATCGCAAGGTGCAGCTGATCGTCTCGGGCGGTATCCGCACCGGCGCCGATGTGGCCAAGGCGCTGGCGCTTGGCGCCGATGCGGTCGCGGTCGGCACCGCCGCGCTGATCGCTCTGGGCGATAATGACCCGCATTGGGAGGCGGAATACCAAAAGCTCGGCACCACCGCCGGCGCCTATGATGACTGGCATGAGGGCAAGGACCCGGCCGGTATCACCACCCAGGACCCCGAGCTGCAAAAGCGCCTCGACCCGGTTCAGGCGGGGCGGCGGCTCGCGAATTACCTCAAGGTGATGACGCTGGAGGCCCAGACCATCGCCCGCGCCTGCGGCAAGAACCATGTCCACAACCTCGAACCCGAGGATCTCTGTGCCCTGACGGTAGAGGCCGCCGCCATGGCCGGCGTGCCGCTGGCGGGGACCAGCTGGATCCCGGGACGCGGCGGGTACTGATATTCTGGCAAGCCGGTCCCTCGGGGCCGGCTTTCCCTTTCGCAACATCAGCCAGCCCCTCGACGGGTCAGCTGCCATCAAAACAACAGGGAATCCCACAAAATGGCCTTGGACAAAGGGCAAAGCGCAAAGCCGCAAACCGGAGCCGAGCTGAAGGCATATGCCGAAGCCAATGGCATCCGCTACTTTATGATCTCCTTCACCGATCTCCTGGGCTATCAGCGCGCCAAGCTGGCCCCCACCGCCGCCATTGTTGATATGTGCAAGGATGGCGCCGGTTTCGCGGGCTTTGCGACCTGGCTCGACGTGACGCCGGCGCATCCCGATATGCTGGCCGTCCCCGACCCCTCGACCGTGATCCAGCTGCCCTGGAACCCCGAGGTCGCCTGGGTTGCCTCGAACCCGGTCATGTCAGAAAAACCCCTCGACCAGGCGCCGAGGAATGTCTTGCGCAAACTGGTCGATGAGGCCGCAGAGATGGGCCTGCGCGTCAAAACCGGGGTGGAGCCGGAATTCTTCCTGCTGAACCCCGACGGGTCTGCCGTCGCCGACGAATTCGATGATGCGACCAAGCCCTGCTATGATCAGAACGCCCTTCTGCGCCGCTATGACCTGATCAAAGAGATCGCCGATGCGATGCTCGATCTCGGCTGGGAGCCCTATCAGAACGACCACGAAGACGCGAATGGCCAGTTCGAGATGAACTGGAAATACGACGACGTGCTGGCCACCGCCGACAAACACGCCTTCTTCAAGTTCATGACCCGCGTCCTGGCCGAGAAATACGGGCTGCGCGCCACCTTCATGCCCAAGCCCCTGATGGGCAAGACCGGCAATGGCTGCCATGCCCATATCTCGGTCTGGACCATGGACGGAAAGTCGAACGCGTTTTCCGATGATTCCAAGGAGTTGGGCCTCTCAGATCAGGGCCGTGCCTTCCTCGGCGGCATTATGAAACACGCCTCGGCGCTGGCGCTGATCTGCAACCCGACAGTCAATTCCTACAAACGCATCAACGCGCCCCGCACCTCCTCGGGCGCCACCTGGGCCCCGAATTCGGTGACCTGGACCGGCAATAACCGCACCCATATGGTCCGCGTCCCAGGCCCGGGCCGGTTTGAACTCCGCCTCCCCGATGGCGCCGCAAACCCCTATCTCATGCAGGCCGTCATCCTCGCCGCAGGCCTCGACGGCATCCGCACCAATGCAGACCCCGGCCCGCGCTCCGACATCAACTTCTACACCGAAGGCCACCTCGTCAAAGACGCCCCCAAACTGCCCCTAAACCTCCTCGACGCCATCCGCGCTTTCGATGCCGATACAGGCCTCAAAGCAGCCCTAGGCGAAGAATTCTCAGCCGCATTCATCAAAATGAAAACACAGGAATGGAACGAATATTGCGGACATTTCACACAATGGGAAAAACAAAATACCCTCGATATCTGAGGTTCGATAAGTGAAAGAAAATGCCGCCTGGAACCCTGTCCAGGCGGCATTTTTGTTGGATATATGTTAGTTCAGAGCGGCATTGCGGGTCTCGGCACCGATGGTCCAGGCAAGGATCGCCGCCAGCGCCAGCAGCCCCGAGAACAGACCGATCGCCATTGCGACATCCTGGATGAACAGCCAGACCAGCACCGAAGGCGCCAGCAAACCGCCCAGCCGCGCCATCGCGCCCGCCGCCCCCATACCGGTTGCGCGGCTTGCGGTCGGGTAGAGTTCAGGCGTGAAGGCATAAAGCGCGCCCCAGGTCCCCAGCAGGGCAAAACTCATCCCCATCAGCGCCACCGCGATCAGGGCCGGCGTCGCCGAAAGGGTGAACAAGAGGCAGGCGGCCGCGCTGAGGATCAGGAAGGCGATCAGCGTCTTGCGGCGCCCCCAGGCCTCGACCCCCCAGGCCGCCAGCGCATAGCCGGGGATCTGCGCCAATGCCAGGATCACGAGGAAACCATAGCCGCGAACAAAGCCAAAGCCCTCATTCGCCAGCCGCGCCGGCATCCAGGTAAAGATGCCATAATAGCTCATCGAGACGAGGAACCAGACCGCCAGCATCGGCGCCGTGCGGCGGATCAGCGTGGGCGAGAAGATCCCGACCGGGCCATTGGCCTCGGGCATGGTGATACGGGCATCCCCGGTGGGCTCTTTGCCATTCACGGCAAGCATCTGATCCAGGACAGCTTTCGCCTCGGCCTCGCGGCCTTCACGCAAGAGATGCAGCGGGCTTTCCGGGATCCAGAAGCGCAGGAAGATGCCGATCACCGCCGGAATGCCGGTGACGAAGAAGATCACGCGCCAGGTCTCGATCCCGCCCCAGGTGCTCGCGGCCCAGGCGGTCAGCGCCACGATCACGGTGCCGACGGCCCAGAACCCTTCCAGCATCACCAGCCAGCGACCGCGCCGCGACGGCGGCAGGAACTCGGCCATCATCGCGTAATCGACCGGCAAAGTGCCACCGACCGCAAGGCCGGTCAGAAAGCGCAGCACCAGCAGCGTGGTGAAATCCGGCGCGAAAGCCGAGGCGATGCCGAAAACCGCATCCATCGCCACGGTGATCAGCAGGATCTTGCGCCGCCCGAAGCGGTCGGCAAGCCGGCCGAACACGCTCGCGCCGATCAGCATCCCGAGGAAGAACAGCGTCCCGGTTTGCAGCGCCTGCGGCACCTCCATCCCGAAACTCGCCGCGATGGAAGCCAGGGTAAAGCCCACCGCCAGAACCTGCATCGCATCCGCCGTCCAGACGAGGCCGAAAACCCCGAGTAGCCGGCGCTGGAACCTGCCGGTCCCGGCGCGCTCAAGCACGGTGTCGACTGTCGTTACGCTCATCGTCATCCCTTCCCTGCCGCCCGGCTTACCCGGGAAATATCAATATACTCACATTGAGCATATATATGAGATGCGGAAATATACTCGACATGAGTTTATGTCAATTCCATCTGTGATTGTTTTGCGCCGGCCCCTAACCCCGGGTGACGGGCAGCCGGGTGCCGGCGAGGGCCCGGGCCTCAAGCACGGCGGGCCGATAGCGGAACAGCATGGCCGGGCGACCACGGGATTCTGCGGTGGTCTCGCCTGTTTCCTCGATCAGCTCTTGCTGGTCGATCTGGCGGCGAAAGTTCGATTTGTGCAATCTTAACCCAATCAATGCCTCAACCAGGCGCTGTAATTGCAGAAAAGTGAAACTCTCCGGCATAAGTTCGAAGGCCACCGGACGGTATTTGATCTTGGCCCGCAGCCGCGCGATGCCGGTGGCGAGGATGCGGCGATGGTCGCCCTGCATCGCACGCCCTGCCCCGGAGAGGCCGCCCGACTCTTCGACCAGTCCGGCCTCATAGAGGAGTTCGTAGCGCGACAGCACCAGATCCTCATTCCAGGCCTGGCCCTGCAAACCGAAAGCATAGGCCACCCGCTGCTGACGGCCGGCATCCTCTCCTGCCCAGAGATTCAGGGCGGTGACCATCGGCTGCCAGCCGGGCGGCAGACCGGCGCGATGATCCTCCCAGGGGAGATATTCATACCAGCCATGCCACTCGGGCCGCCCCGCCCCCGGCGCCGCCTGTTCGCGCACAAGACCCAGATATGAGATAGAAATCCGCCTCAGATCCGCCTCGGCTCCGGCGTCCCCCCGATCTGAGCCCCGATCCGGCCCCCGGTCGCGGTCGGCAAAGGTATAAAGCTGTTCCAGAAAGCCCACCGGATGGCCGGTCTGGCTTTCGATCCAGTCCCTTAGCCCCGCCTGGAGGCTGCGATGCGACGAGGTGAAAGGCCCCGAAGGCAGCGCCTCGCCCGCCGCAACCGTCATCACCCGGGGGGCATCCCCTGTCACCGCCGCCAGCACCGCGATCAGTTCCGCCTGAGCCAGACCTGTTGTCACCTGAACCTCTCTTTCCCCTCCGATTACCATGCGCGGGCGGCCAGTCAAACCACCCGGCCACCCGGCCCCGCCGCTCAGCCTGCCGCTCAGGTCCCTCGCGCAGCAAGGAGTGAAACATTGTAACAGGTCTTTAACCTGCGCCCCGCTTGCGCTAACTCAGGAGGGAAACCCCAATTCAGGCTTCCTGCCAGACCGTCGCCCGGAGGAGGTGCGACGGGAAACTCTCAGGCGAAAGACGACAGCCAGATGCCAGCCTATCGTTCCAGAACCACCACGCATGGCCGCAATATGGCCGGAGCCCGCGGGCTCTGGCGCGCCACGGGGATGAAGGACAGCGATTTCGGCAAGCCGATTATCGCGATTGTCAATTCCTTCACGCAATTCGTGCCCGGTCACGTCCACCTGAAAGACCTCGGCCAGATGGTCGCGCGCGAGGTCGAGGCGGCGGGCGGTGTCGCCAAGGAATTCAACACCATCGCGGTCGATGACGGCATCGCGATGGGCCATGACGGCATGCTTTACTCGCTGCCCTCGCGCGAGATCATCGCCGACTCGGTCGAGTATATGGTTAACGCGCATTGCGCCGATGCCATGGTCTGTATCTCGAATTGCGACAAGATCACGCCTGGCATGCTGATGGCTGCGATGCGGCTGAACATCCCGGCGATTTTCGTCTCGGGCGGCCCGATGGAGGCCGGCAAGGTCACTTTGGGCGACGGGCGCGAGGTCAAGCTGGATCTTGTTGACGCGATGGTGGCGGCGGCGAATGACACCATTTCCGACGCCGATGTCGATGCGATTGAAAAAGCCGCCTGCCCGACCTGCGGGTCGTGTTCGGGGATGTTCACCGCCAATTCGATGAACTGCCTCGCCGAAGCGCTTGGTCTGGCGCTGCCGGGGAATGGCTCGACGCTGGCGACGCATGCCTTCCGCAAGGGGCTTTTCCTGAAATCCGGCCGGATGATCGTCGAACTGGCGCGCCGCTGGTATGAGCAGGATGACGCCACCGTTCTGCCGCGCACCATCGCCAGCCGCGACGCCTTTGACAATGCGATGGCGCTGGATATCGCGATGGGCGGCTCGACGAATACCGTCCTCCACCTGCTGGCCATTGCCCGCGAGGGCGGCGTTGATTTCGGCATGGATGAGATCGATGCATTGTCGAGGAAGGTGCCCTGCCTCAGCAAGGTCGCGCCCAATGTGGCCGGCGTGCATATGGAAGACGTTCACCGCGCGGGCGGCATCATGTCGCTTCTGGGTGAGCTGGACCGGGGCGGGCTGATCCACCGTGATTGCCCCACCGTCCATTCCGAGACCATGGGCGAGGCGCTGGCCGCCTGGGATATCGCGGTCACGAACAACCCCGAAGCGCGCGAACTGTATCTCGCCGCGCCGGGCGGAGTGCCGACGCAGGTGGCCTTCTCGCAAAGCTCGCTCTGGCCCAGCCTTGATACCGACCGCGAAAAAGGCGTGATCCGCTCGGTCGAACATGCCTTCTCGAAAGAAGGCGGGCTGGCGGTGCTGAAGGGCAATATCGCGCTGGACGGCTGTATCGTGAAGACGGCGGGTGTCGACGAGTCGATCCTGAAATTCACCGGCCCCGCAGTGGTGTACGAGAGCCAGGATGCGGCGGTCAAAGGCATCCTGAACAAGGGTGTCAGGGAAGGCGATGTGGTGGTGATCCGCTACGAAGGGCCGAAAGGCGGGCCGGGGATGCAGGAAATGCTCTACCCGACCTCTTACCTGAAATCGCGCGGACTGGGTAAGGCCTGCGCGCTGATCACCGACGGGCGGTTCTCGGGTGGCACCTCGGGCCTCTCCATCGGCCATGCCAGCCCCGAAGCGGCGGCGGGCGGGCTGATCGGTCTGGTGAAGGATGGCGATACGATCGAGATCGACATCCCGAACCGCACCATCACGCTGGCTGTCCCCGAGGCCGAACTGGAGGCGCGGCGCGCCGAACAGGACCGGCTGGGCTGGAAGCCCGCGCAGCCACGCAAGCGCAACGTGACCACCGCCCTCAAGGCCTATGCGGCCTTTGCCTCTTCGGCCGATAAGGGCGCCGTACGCGTGCTGCCGGAATAAGGACCGGGCCAGACATACGGCCCGGACCAGAATAACGACCGGGCAAGCCGGGACGGTAACGCAAAAGGCGGGTGACAGGATCACCCGCCTTTTTCATTGCCCCTGTTGCGCGGCGGTGCCTTCATGGGTCTTCGCGTAATGGGCCAGCACCCCCAGCATGGCGATCCCGGCGACCGAAAAGCAGATCGCGACGATCCCCGAAGAGCGGTAGCCCCAATTCAGCGCGAAGCCCGCAGCCAGCGGGCCAAGCCCGTTTGCCGCGTTGAAGGCCGCGTGATTCATCGCCGCTGCCATGCTCTGCGCCTTGCCGGCGACATCCATCAGCCGCGTCTGCAAGGGCACAAAAACGCCCGAGCTGAGGCCGATCAGAAAGGCCGAGGCGATCATCTGCACCCAATCCCCCACCGCGAAAGAGGCATAGGCCTGCGCAAAGATCATAGCGATCAGCAGCGAAAGCGCGGCCTTCATCGTGCCCAGCCGGATCGTCAGCCGGGCGGCAAGAATCGACCCCAGCGTGATCCCGACGCCAAAGATCGCCAGCATCGCCGTCACCCCCCATTCGGGCGGGCTGGCGGTCGCCAGCATCGCGGCCGACAGATAGGAATAGACCGCGAAGAGACCGCCGCAGCCGATCAGCCCAACCGCAAGCGTCAAAAGAACCGACGGGTTCTTCAGCGCCCGCAGCTCATCCAACGGGCGGGCATTGGGATCGACCCCGACCCTCGGCGCCAGTTTCAGGATCAGAACGGCCGAGATCAGCGCCAGCACCCCCGGCAACGCAAAGCCGAAACGCCAGCCCAGCGACTGGCCAAGATACCCCGCGAAAGGCACGCCCACAATATTGGCCACGGTCAGCCCCAGCATCACCTGGGTGACGCCCCGCGCCCGCTGCTCGCGCGGCAGGGCATCGGCGGCAAACAGCATCGCGACGCCAAGAAAACCGCCATGCGGCAGCCCGGCCAGAAACCGCATCGCCATCAGGGTCGAAAAGCCGGGCAGCACCGCCGCCAGCAGATTCAGTACGCCATAAACCGCGATAAGCCCGGCCAGATAGCGCCGCCTCGGCAGCCGCGCGCCCAGAAAAGAGGTCAGCGGCGCTCCGACCACGACACCAAAGGCATAGGCGCTGATGATATGGCCAGCCTCGGCCTCCTTCACCCCCAGATCGGCGGCATACCAGGGCAAAAGCCCCATCGAGGCGAATTCGGATGTACCGATCGCAAAGGCCCCGAGCGCAAGCGCAAGGATAGCCCAGCGGTAATCGGTCGAGGGGCTGTGCGACGAAGTCATGGAGGCACCTGACGGCATGAGGGAAACCGGATTCCTCCGGTCAGCATTTTGCGTTGTTTGCGATAACGGAAGGCGGCTGTCCATGGCCGCCATGATCCGCATTTGCAGAACAGCTTTGCAGCCGCTGCAATCATCGCCCGGACGCCACATATTCTGGCAGAGCGCGGATGCCGCCGGCGAGGATATCCGGAGGCTATGGCGAGGTTTTAGATTTCCAGACCAATATGTTGACATATCTGTTCGCCGTAAGGTGATGCGGTTCGGTGCCACAGATGATCCTGGTGCGATTTTTACCTGTTCCTGAGCGGGGTCAAAATGGGGCAGCATATTCATCGGCATTGTTGCACAAGATCAGGGTCTGAACCCTTCGACCGCTTTCCCGGCTGGCCTTATGCGCCGCGCTCTGTCTCGGTCTGACCGAGGGGATTGAAGTGGTTCCTGAATACGACGCGGATGTGGATTTCGGCGGTTCGACCTTCGGGATCTCGTGAGGCGATGCGCTCTCCGAAGGCTTTGGGGCACCTCCTCTTTGCCCCGATCCGGCTTCGGGCATGATATCCGCAGCAGCGTTTCCAGGATGAGGAAGACCCCTTGCGCCCGTGGCACCGCGTAAGTCTGACGAATGTGTCTCAGGTGCCCATGTACCCTTGAGGATCTCGTTGCGAGCGCTGGCGGCGGGGATCGAAACCGCCGTCCGTTGCCCTCTCACGGCTTGCCTGCAAACCGTGAGAGGGGGCGGTCACGGTGGTGGTCTGCTTGCCGGACGGGATCTGGCCCGGCAGCCGTGGCAGAAGAGGACTGTCACTCCTGCCGCCTCTGCAGCCCTGGTCGGCCCTGTCGCCCTTTGTCGCGGGGGGGGGTGAACTCTGCCGCACGGATGTCACCGGTGGCTGTGTCCATCGCCAGGATAAAGAGGGTCAGAAAACAGTCCGGTGGAGCGTTTTCCCGACGATTGACCGCTGCCGATCCCCCCCGCTTGCGCAAGTGGTTTGTTGACCCGTCCGGACCGGTGCCCGGCTGCGAATATGGGTAAGGTCTGTGCCTGAGGCGCTTACATTGCGGGCCGGTATTGGGATACGCGGGCGCTGGTGGCTGCCGCCGAGGTGGCCATATGGTCACCCTGTTCCTCCATCCGGGCACAAACGATATCAGTGGCTCCAGCCGCTGGATGTCCGAGAACAGCCCTTCTGGGGGCTGGCAGGCGGGGGCTGGCAGGCGGGGGCTGGCAGGCGGGGGGCTGGCAGGCGGGGGCTGCGGAGATTTTCGCGCGCGCCCGGACCGGGATCGGCGCGCAGCCGGTTGGCATCCGTGCGAAGATCAGGCTCTGCGCGACCACAATCATGCCGAGAAACGACGTCCTGTCGGGTGTTGCGCCGGCACCGACACGCGAGGCAAACTGCCTCGCCTATAACGCCTGGGTCAGGGAGGCCGGGACGCGTCAGGCGCAGGGTATCGCGCATCTGGTCAATACTGACGCCTGGGTGCCAACCGGCCATGCCTAGATGATGGCCGCCTGCACCGAGGCCTTCAGGGGCCGTCCTCGCCCTATGAGGCCGACCGGCTGCACTGGTCCAGCGCCGGAGGCCTCGACGTGGCAGCCACCCTCTGACTGCCGTTCTTCAAGGCCCCCTGCGGAAGCGCCGTCGTCCTGTCCGCGACAGGTTTGATGAGCGGGACGATTGATCGACACCCCCGGCCACGACGAACCCCGGCCACGACGCCCGCATGCTTTGCCAGATGGGCGCGCAGAGCATGCTCCAGGCGGGTCTTTCGCACGGGCAGCAGGTCGCGGGGGCGAAACAGCATGGCGAGCGCCTGTTGCTCTGGCAATGGCACCGGACCGGGGCGCATCGACGGCCTCATCGCCGCGTCGGCACTGGCTTTTCCATCATGCGCGTCGTTTTTCCGGCGCCTGACGAAGGGCCTGACATGAAACGGCTGGAGCAGGCGGATGTCCCGAGCGGGCGCCTGCCGCGCTCGTGCCCGGTGGGGCGATCTGATACGGGCCTCGATGGCAACAAGCATGGCCGAACTGCGGAGATGAAGGTCAGAAGGCAGCTGCGTCCCGAGGGCAGGACGACCTTTGCATTGATGTCATGGGCCTCGAAAACGCTCCTGGGCGGATCCATCCCGACCAGGGTGATACCTTCCCCGAACAGCCCTCCTCTGTGGCGATTTCGACATCACCCCCTGGCAGATGGCGATGCCCTCGGGCGGGCGCCACCCCAACAAAACCGGACGGCCAGGTCACTGAACTCCGGCACCAGCCCACTCCCCCCAAGGCTCCCCTCACCCTTCCCGAGCAAGCCACACCATATCCCTGCCCAGCCAGTTCAGCAGACACCCTCGCTGCCGCAGCGCCTCGTGCCAGGATCTCCACCGCGTCATGCACGAGCGCACTGCGACAGGCATGGTGCGGCCAGTGATCAGGACCATGAGTTCGAGCGGTGAATCCTGAGCACCGACGACCTTTACAACACTGCCGCTTCTATATGCCCGACCCGTCGCGCCAGCGGTTGACCATCGGGTAGCGGCGGTCGAGCCAGAAGGCTTTCTGGGTAAGCCGCACGCCCGGCGCCGACTGGAAGCGCTTCCACTCGCTGATACAGACGAGGTGCTCGACCCGCTTCACCGTCTCGCGCGCGAAACCTTTCGCGACCAGATCCGCGACCGAGAGGTCATTTTCGATCAGCCCTTCGAGGATCGCATCCAGCACCTCATAGGGCGGCAGGCTGTCTTCGTCCTTCTGATCGGGGCGCAGTTCGGCCGAAGGGGGCTTGGTGATCACCCGCTCCGGCATCACCGGACCAGCGGGGCCTTTCATCCAGGGACGGTGGTTTTCATTGCGCCAGCGCGCGGTGAGGAAAACCCGGGTCTTATACATGTCCTTGATCGGGTTATAGCCGCCATTCATATCGCCATAGATGGTGCAATAGCCGACTGCGACCTCTGACTTGTTCCCTGTCGTCAGCAGCATACCGCCGAATTTGTTGGAAATTCCCATCAGCATCAGCCCGCGCAGGCGGGACTGGATGTTTTCCTCGGCGATCCCCGGCCTGGTCCCGGCAAAGACATGTGCCAGCGCATCGCCGACCGCGCCCTGCGCGCCCACGATGGACACTGTATCCAGTTTCGCGCCCAGCAGACGCGCGACCTCAGCAGCATCATCCAGCGAATGCTGGCTGGTATATTCCGAAGGCAGCATCACGCAATGCACGTTTTCCGGCCCCAGAGCATCGGCCGCAATCGCAGCCACAATCGCGGAATCAATGCCGCCCGAGAGGCCCAGCACCGCCTTTGAGAACCCCGATTTGCGCATGTAATCACCAAGGCCCATGACACAGGCGCGATAGTCAGCCTCTCCGATCGGGGGGATGGCAGCGATCTGGCCCTGATCGGCCTCCCAGCCATCAGGCCCGCGGCGGAAGGTCACCAGCTCTGCCACCTCATCGAATTGTGGCATCTGCAGCGCAAGCCGCCCGCCCCGGTTCAGCACCATGGACGAGCCGTCGAACACCTGGTCATCCTGGCCCCCGACCATATTCAGGTAGATCACCGGCAGCCCGGTCTCGACCACCCGCTCGACCATCAGGTTCAGCCGCAGGTTCGGCTTGCCGCGATGATAGGGCGAGCCATTCGGGACCAGCAGGATCTCTGCCCCGGTCTCGGCCAGCGTCTCGGCGACATCGGGGTGCCAGGCATCCTCGCAGATCGGCGTGCCGATCCGGACGCCTTTGACCACATAGGGCCCGGTCACATCGGCCGAAGAAAACAGCCGTTTCTCATCGAAAACCGCATCATTCGGCAGATGGTGCTTCAGCACCCGGGCCGAGACCTTGCCGCCCTCAAGAATATAATAGCCGTTGTAAAGTGCGCCACCCGCCAGCACCGGCCCGCCGACCCCAAGCGCCGGACCATCGGCACAGTCAAGAGCCAGCGCCTCGATGGCGCGGATCGCATCCTCGTGAAAGGCAGGCTTCAGGATCAGGTCCTGGGTCTGATAGCCGGTGATGAACATCTCGGTCAGCGCGACCAGATCGGCGCCGGCCGCGCGCCCCTTTGCCCAATAATCCCGCGCCTTTGCGGCATTGCCGGCAATATCGCCCAATACCGGATTGGCCTGCACCAGGAGGAACCGGAACGTATCGGTCATCGTCTTATCCTTATCGCGCCTCTCGCCCTCCGCTTCTAGCAGATCGCCCGGGGCAGGAAAGCCTCACGCAGATGCGCGGGCCTGAAGTCTGGACACGGGCGCTCCGCCCTGCTTAGGCTGCGGGCGCAAACGACACCGGAGACATCCCGCAATGCGCAAATTCACGGCAACCCTTTACGCCGCCACACTTGCCGCGCCGCTGGCCACTTTTGTGGCCGCATCGATTGTGCTGTCCTCCGGCCCTGCCCTCGCCCAGTCTGACGGCGAGGTCATTACCAAGCAATATGACAACGGATCGGTTTATGAAGGCACCTTCAGAAACGGCCGTCAGCATGGCAAGGGAACCTACCGCCTCCCCAACGGATACGAATATTCCGGCGACTGGGTCGATGGCGAGATCAGGGGCCAGGGCCGGGCGCGCTATCCGAACGGATCGGTCTATGAGGGCGCCTTTGAAAAGGGCCAGCCCCAGGGCCAGGGCAAGATCACCTTTGCCGATGGCGGCACCTATGACGGCATCTGGATCGAAGGCAAGATGACCGGCGAGGGCGTCGCCACCTATCCCAATAACGCAACCTATACCGGCAGCTTCCTGAACGGACAAAGGAACGGTAAGGGCGTGCTGCAAAACGAGGGCGGCTATCGCTATGAGGGCGACTGGGTCAACGGCGTCAAGGAAGGCAACGGCAAGATCACCTATTCCGACGGCACCATTTATGAGGGCGCGATGCGGGCGGATGAACGCTCGGGGCTTGGCACGCTGACCATGCCGAACGGGCTGGTCTATGCCGGCGGCTGGGCCCAGGGCCAGATCAATGGCGAGGGCAAGCTCACCCAGCCCAATGGCGACACTTATGAGGGCAGCTTCGTCAACGGCAAGCGCGAGGGCCGCGGCATCGCCACCCATAAGGCCGGCGATGTCTATGAGGGTGATTTCAAAGCCGATAAGCGCGACGGCCAGGGCAAATTCTCGACCCCCGATGGCTTCCGCTATGAAGGCTCCTGGGTTGCCGGCAAGATGGAGGGCACCGGATCGGTGACCTATCCCGATGGCTCGGTCTATGTCGGCGCGATGAAGGCCGATCAGTCGCATGGCGAGGGTGCGATCACCTATCCGGACAAATCCACCTATCAGGGCGCCTGGGTGAATGGGGTGATCGAGGGCAAGGGCCGGGCGACCTATGCCAATGGCCAGGTCTATGAGGGCGATTTCGTCAAGGCCCGTCCCGAAGGTGAGGGCGTGATGACCCGCCCCGACGGCTACCGCTATGAGGGCAGCTGGAAAGCCGGGCTTCGCGATGGCAGTGGCACCGCGACATTTGCCAATGGCACCGTCTATAAGGGCGATTTCAAAGCGGATAAGCGCGAAGGCAAGGGTGAGCTGACCACCAGCGAGGGCTACCGCTATGTCGGCGACTGGATGAACAACCAGAGCGAAGGTCAGGGCATCGCCACCTATGCCACCGGCGACATCTATGAGGGCGCCTTCAAAGCCGATAAACGCCAGGGGCAGGGCAAGATGACCTATAAGACCGGCCAGATCGCGGAAGGCATCTGGCAGGATGGCATCCTGACCGAACCCGTACCCGCTGCGCCCTGAGGTTGATCGGGCAGAGGGGGCCCTGCCCCCTCGCCGCTTTGCGGCTCACCCCCGGGATATTTAGAGACAGATGAAATCAGCAAGGGTTTTCATCTGTCCTTAAATATCCCCGCCGGAGGCTTCAGCAGCCAGCCAGAGGCTGCTGAGTGAAAAATTGGTCTGTCGGGCAGAAAAATGCGAACTGACCCTTTTCAGGGCGCAATTCTTCCGTATAGTCCCGCCCCATGAACACGGGATCGCATCAGATTATCCTGCCGCAGCCGGGCGCCTGCCCGCTTCTGCCCCGTGCCCTTCTTCTTCTCAGCCTCGTCTGAGCGGGCCTTCGGGCGCGACCGCTCAGATGTGACCAAGCGCCCGGCCTGCAAACTGGCCCGCTTTGCCTTGCGGGCATCCCGGCTGAGACGACAAGATCAAGGAATTCCCCATGGCACAGACTGTTGCTGACCAATCCGCCAAACAACCCCAGGTCCTGATTTTCGACACCACCTTGCGCGATGGCGAGCAATCGCCCGGCGCGACCATGACCCATGCCGAGAAGCTGGAGATTGCCGGGCTGCTCGACGAGATGGGCGTCGATATCATCGAGGCGGGCTTCCCCATTGCCTCGGAAGGCGATTTCGCCGCTGTGTCCGAGATCGCGAAGAATGCCAGGAACGCGACGATCTGCGGCCTCGCGCGCGCGAATTACAAGGATATCGACCGCGCCTGGGAGGCGGTGAAACACGCAAAATCTCCGCGTATTCATACCTTTATCGGAACCTCGCCTTTGCACCGCGCCATTCCCAATCTGGACATGGACCAGATGGCCGAGCGCATCCACCAAACCGTGACCCATGCGCGCAATCTCTGCGACAATATCCAGTGGTCACCGATGGATGCGACGCGGACGGAAGCTGATTACCTCTGCCGCGTGGTCGAGATCGCGATCAGGGCCGGCGCCACCACGATCAATATCCCCGATACCGTCGGCTATACCTACCCCATGGAATCGGCAAAAATCATCCGCATGTTGCTTGAGCGTGTGCCGGGCGCCGATGAGATCATCTTCGCCACCCATTGCCATAATGACCTCGGCATGGCGACCGCGAACAGCCTCGCCGCAGTCGAGGCAGGCGCACGCCAGATCGAATGCACGATCAACGGCCTGGGCGAGCGCGCGGGCAATACCGCGCTGGAAGAAGTCGTGATGGCGCTCCGGGTCAGGAATGACATCCTGCCCTATCGCACGGGTATTGATACGACCAAAATCATGCATCTCTCGCGCCGGGTCTCGACGGTTTCGGGCTTCGTGGTGCAGCCGAACAAGGCCATCGTCGGCAAGAATGCGTTCCTGCATGAATCCGGCATCCACCAGGACGGCGTTTTGAAAAACGTCGAGACGTTTGAGATCATGAAGCCCGAGCATATCGGACTGAACGCCAAGAATATCGTCATGGGCAAGCATTCGGGCCGCGCCGCTTTGCGCTCGAAACTGGCCGAATTGGGCTATGATCTGGCGGATAATCAGCTGAACGACGTGTTTGTCCGCTTCAAGGCGCTCGCCGACCGCAAGAAGGAAGTCTATGACGAGGACATCCTGGCCCTGGTCGCCGATGAGCAGACCCTCGACGCGCATGACACGCTTGTGTTGAAGAAGTTGCGGGTGATCTGCGGCACCGACGGCCCGCAAGAGGCGGATATGGTGATGTCGGTCGATGGCGTCGATCACCATATCGACGCGACCGGCGATGGCCCGGTCGATGCCGCGTTCAACTGCGTGAAGCAGCTCTTCCCGCATAAGGCGCGGTTGCAGGTCTATCAGGTGGCGGCGGTGACCGCCGGAACGGACGCCCAGGCCACGGTCTCGGTGCGACTTGAGGAAGACGGGCGTATCGTCACCGGCATGTCTGCCGATACCGATACCATCGTTGCCAGCGTGAAGGCCTATATCAACGCGCTGAACCGGCTGATCGTGCGCCGCACCAAATCGGCACCGAATGACGATCTGAAATCGGTCTCTTATATCGACGCGCCGTAAGGGTGCAGAGACGGAGAAAGGCGGTCCTGGTCCGCCTTTCTCTGCCCTGTCCCGGCCCTGGCCAGCCGATTCCCGCAATCGGCTGACTGACTGTCACCGGGGTGCCGCCGCTGCGGGGGATTTCGGTGCTGCCGCCCGGCATCCCGGGTGTGCCAGGCGCGGATGTCGTAAAATGTAAAGTCGTCACGCCAAATGGCCTGTTTCCGCCAGTCGGATATCGCAAAAGTACAAGCCGATTTTACGCACGCAGATGTGTGCCGGAACGCCATCGCCGGGCTTTCACAAAACTCTGTGGCTCTTTATATGAAAGCGCCCGCCAGAGTTCTCTGAGTCGCGGGTGCAACAGGTCGTTTTCCGCCTTATCTGCCCGGCGCGGGACGCGATCCACAGGACACGAAGGACGCTGCCCGCATGGCGCTTATCCCCGGAATCTTCTCGTCGGACATGGCGATCGACCTCGGCACGGCGAACACGCTTGTCTATATCCGTGGCAAGGGCATCGTCCTGAACGAGCCCTCGGTGGTGGCCTATCACACCAAGGATGGCAAAAAGCAGGTTCTGGCGGTCGGCGAGGATGCCAAGCTGATGCTGGGCCGCACCCCCGGCTCTATCGAGGCGATCCGCCCGATGCGCGACGGCGTTATTGCCGATTTCGAAGCCGCCGAAGAGATGATCAAGCATTTCATCCGCAAGGTGATCCGGCGCGGCACCTGGACCCGGCTGAAAATCATCGTCTGCGTCCCGCATGGCGCAACGCCGGTAGAAAAACGCGCGATCCGGCAATCGGTGATCTCGGCCGGCGCGAAACGCGCGGGGCTTCTGTCGGAACCCATCGCCGCCGCCATCGGGGCCGGCATGCCGATCACCGAGCCGACCGGCAATATGGTCGTTGATATCGGCGGCGGCACCACCGAGGTAGCCGTCCTTTCGCTTGGCGATATCGTCTATGCGCGGTCTGTCCGCGTCGGCGGTGATCGCATGGATGAGGCCATCGTCTCTTACCTGCGCCGCCATCAAAATCTGCTGATCGGCGATTCCACGGCCGAGCGTATCAAGACCTCGATCGGCACCGCCCGCATGCCCGATGACGGGCGCGGCGCGGTCATGCATATCCGGGGCCGTGACCTGCTTAACGGTGTCCCGAAAGAGACCGAGATCAGCCAGGCCCAGGTGGCCGAGGCGCTGGCCGAACCCGTGCAGCAGATCTGCGACGCGGTGATGCAGGCGCTGGAGGCCACACCGCCCGACCTCGCCGCCGATATCGTTGACCGCGGCGTTATGCTGACCGGCGGCGGCGCGCTGCTGGGCGATCTGGATCTGGCTTTGCGCGAACAGACCGGGCTGTCGATCTCGGTCGCCAATGAATCGCTGAATTGCGTCGCTCTGGGCACCGGCAAGGCGCTGGAATATGAAAAGCAACTCCGGCATGTGATCGAATACGATATCTGAACCAGATCCCCTGAGCCGGCCCGGGGTCAGCGATGATCCCGGCCTTGCAAACCAGACCATTTCCAGCACCACCGGGGCGCGCGCGTGTCGAGAAGCCGTAGCGGATCAGAAGATTTCTCCCGCCCCGTGCGGCGGCTGCTGGTCGGCTTGCTGGTGGTTGCGCTGCTGGGGATCTTCATCCTGTGGCGGATCGACAGCCCCAGGGTCGAGCGGTTCCGCGCGGCGCTGGTCGATGCGGTGGTGCCCAATATGGAATGGGCGCTGGTGCCGGTGACCGGCGCCATGACGATGATCGAGGATTTCCAGTCCTATACCAGGCTCTATGAGCAGAACCAGGAACTCAAGCGCGAGCTTCTGAAGATGAAGGAATGGAAAGAGGCGGCGCTGCAGCTGGAGCAGAAGAATGCGCGGCTGCTGGATCTGAACCATGTGCGGCTTGACCCAAAACTGACCCATGTGACCGGGGTGGTGCTGGCCGACAGTGGCAGCCCCTTCCGCCAGTCGGTGCTTCTGAATGTGGGCGAGCGCGACGGGATTCGCGACGGCTGGGCCACCATGGACGGGATCGGGCTGGCGGGGCGCATCTCGGGCGTCGGCGCAAGGACCAGCCGGGTGATCCTGATCACCGATACCTCAAGCCGCATTCCGGTGACCATTCAGCCCTCCGGGCAGAAGGCGCTGCTCTCTGGTGACAATTCCTCGCTGCCGCTGCTGGATTTCATCGAATCCACCGACGAGGTGCGGCCCGGAGACCGGGTGGTGACCTCGGGCGATGGCGGGGTCTTTCCCGCCGGGCTGCTGGTCGGCCAGGTCGCCATGGGCTCGGACCGGAGGCTGCGGGTGGTGTTGGCCGCCGATTACCAGCGCCTCGAATTCCTGCGGGTGCTGCGCAGCCATGAGCTGGAGCCGATCCTCGATCCCGGCAGCCTGATCGCGCCGCCGCTGCCTTCGGTGCCCGTGGCAGAGGTCGATGGCGAGGCGCAGGCCGCAACCCAGCCCACCACCGGCAGCGGCGAGATCGGCGAGACCGGCTCGGGCTATGCCGAGGGCGGGGACGCGGCCGGTCAGGAAACAACAGGCCAGGGGGCGGCAGAGTGATCGGCCGCATGCAGATGGACCCCTGGGGGTATCGGCTGCTGTTTCTGGCGCTGGCCGGGTTGTTTCTCTTTGTCCGGCTCTTGCCGCTGGACAGTATGGTCGGCCGCTTTCCCGGCCCGGATCTGCTGCTGTGTCTGATCTTCGCCTGGATGATGCGGCGGCCGGATTTCCTGCCGGTCTGGCTGATCGCACCGGTCTTTCTGGTCGAGGATCTGCTGCTTTTGCGGCCGCCGGGGCTCTGGACCGCACTGGTGGTACTGGCGACCGAATTCCTGCGCGGTCGCCATGCGCTGACGCGTGAGATGAATTTCGCCGTCGAATGGCTGCTGGCCTCGGGGCTGATGATCGCGATGTTGCTGGCGCAGCGGCTGGCGCTTACGCTGACGCTGCTGGATCTGCCGCCCTTTGGATTCGCCGTGGTCCAGGTGCTGTGGTCGATCCTGGCCTATCCGCTGGTGGTGGGGCTGTCGCGCCTTGCCTTTGACCTCAGAAAGCCCGCCACCGGTGAGGTGGATGATTTCGGCAGACGGTTGTGAACGGGTGATCCGATGAGACGCACGCAGAAAGATGTCGAAGACAGCGCCCGCACCATCACGCGGCGGGGCCTGATGCTGGGCGGCGCCATGACGGCGATGGTCGCGGCGCTTGGTGTCAGGATGCGCTATCTCCAGGTCGATCAGGCCGAGGAATTCAAGCTGCTGGCCGAGGAAAACCGCGTCTCGATCGAGCTGATCCCCCCGGGGCGCGGCCTGATCCAGGACCGCAACGGCAAGCTGATCGCCGGGAACGAGCAGAATTACCGCGTGGTGATCACCCGCGAGGATGCCGGCGATGTCGATCTGGTGATGCACCGCCTCGCCGGGCTGATCCCGATGACCTCGGAGGAGCTGGAACAGACGCTGTCCGAGGTGAAGAAGAACGCGGCCCATGTGAAGGTGGTGGTGAAGGACCGGCTTGACTGGAACGACTTCTCGAAGGTCGCGATCAATGCGCCGGCGCTGCCGGGGGTGATCCCCGAGGTCGGCCTGTCGCGGATCTATCCGCGCGGCTATGATTTCGCGCATGTGGTAGGCTATGTCGGCGCCGTGTCGCAAAAGGACATCGACGAGCAGGAGGATCCCGACCCGCTGCTGCGGCTGCCGAAATTCCAGATCGGCAAGATCGGCAGCGAGCGCTGGATGGAGAAGGTGCTGCGCGGTCGCGCCGGCACCCGCCAGGTGGAAAAGAACGCCTTTGGCCGGGTGATGCGCGAACTTGGCCGCGAGGAAGGTGTTGCCGGCGGCGATATCCGCCTGACCATCGACGCCGATCTGCAAAACTTCGCCCAGGCGCGTCTGGGCGAGGAAAGCGCCGCCGTGGTGGTGATGGACATCAAGAACGGCGACCTCTTGTGCTGTGCCTCGGCGCCCTCTTTCAACCCCAACCTGTTTGTGCGCGGCATCAGCTATAGCGACTATGCGGCTCTGACCGAAAACGACCACCGGCCGCTGGCGAATAAGGCGGTCTCGGGCGCCTATCCGCCGGGATCGACCTTCAAGATGGTGACGGCGCTGGCTGCACTCGGGGCTGGTGCCATTGACCTTGGCCACAAGGTGAATTGCCCGGGCTATATGGAATATGGTGGCAGGCGCTTCCATTGCTGGAGCCGGAGCGGTCATGGCACCATGACACTGACCCAGAGCCTGCAAAAAAGCTGCGACATCTATTATTACGACATCGCGCAGAGAGTCGGCATCGACAAGATGGCCGAGATGGCCCGCAAACTGGGGCTCGGGATGCGGCACGACCTGCAGATGTCAGCGATTGTGCCCGGCACCATACCCGACCGGGCCTGGAAACAGGAAAGCTATGGCCAGGACTGGCGCATCGGCGACACGATCAACGCCTCGATCGGCCAGGGCTATGTGCTGGCCTCGCCTTTGCAGCTGGCGGTGATGACAGCGCGGATCGCCTCGGGGCGCTCGGTCGTGCCGCGCCTTGTGCGCATGATCGACGGCAAGGAGATCCCGGCGGCACAGGCCGCGCCTCTGGGCCTCGAAGAGCGCTTCCTTGCCGCGATGCGCCAGGGCATGTGGGATGTGGTGAACAGCCAGGCCGGCACCGCGCGGTCGAACCGGATCGTCGATCCGACCATGGTGCTGGCAGGGAAAACCGGCACCAGCCAGGTCAGGAACATCACCGCAGCCGAGCGCGCCACGGGCGTGATCCGCAATGAACAGCTGCCCTGGCGCCGGCGCGACCATGCGCTTTATGTCGGCTATGCGCCCTTTGACAATCCGCGCTATTCGGTCGCCGTGATCGTAGAACATGGCGGCGGCGGCTCGACTGCGGCGGCGCCGATTGCGCGTGACGTGATCCTTTCGGCGCTGGCCGGAGGCCGGCCGCCCATCGCGGCCTATCCCCAGGACCAGCGCGGCCGCATCGAGTCCATGCTGAAAGACCTGCCGCTGCGCGACCCGGAAACCGGCGTGCTGACCAGTTCAGATCAGGCCTGAGCCCATGGCATTTTTTGAGAACCGCCTGAAACAGGCCCCGACCGGCATCCGCAAGGTGCTTTACCTGAACTGGCAGGTGATCGTGCTGGTTACCGCAGTCTCGGCGGTGGGCATCCTGATGCTGTGGTCGGTGGCGGGCGGGGATTTCAACCTCTGGGCCAAACGCCAGGCGCAGGTTTTTGCCGCCGGCATGGTGCTGATGTTCATCGTCGCCATGGTGCCGGTCTGGTTCTGGCGTTCGATGGCGGGGATCGCCTATCTCACCTCCTTCGTGCTGCTGATCATCGTCGATCTTTACGGTGTGGTCGGCATGGGGGCGCAGCGCTGGATCGACATTGGCCCGTTGCGGCTGCAACCGTCAGAAATGATGAAGTTTTCGCTCGTCCTGATGCTGGCGGCCTATTACGACTGGCTCGATATCCGCAAAGTATCAAAGCCGCTCTGGGTGCTGATCCCGGTTTTTCTGACCTCGCTGCCGACGGTTCTGGTGCTGATGCAGCCGAATCTCGGCACTTCGCTGATGCTTTTGATGGCGGGAGCGGCGGTGATGTTCGCAGCCGGCGTGAGCTACTGGTATTTTGCCGCCGTGATCGGGCTGGTGGTCGGCGCGGTGGTCGCGGTGTTCCAGAGCCGGGGCACCGACTGGCAGCTTTTGCATGATTACCAGTTCCGCCGGATCGACACCTTCCTTGACCCCTCTGCCGACCCGCTCGGCGCCGGCTACAACATCATCCAGGCAAAGATCGCGCTTGGCTCGGGCGGCTGGTCCGGCAAGGGCTTTATGCAAGGGACGCAATCGCGGCTGAACTATCTGCCCGAGAAACAAACCGACTTCATCTTCTCGACGCTGGCCGAGGAATTCGGCTTTGTCGGGGCCTTTTCGCTTTTGATCCTCTATGCGCTGATCATCGGTTTTTGCCTGATCTCGGCGCTGCAAAACCGCGACCGTTTCTCGTCCTTGCTGATCATCGGGGTGGCGGCGAACTTCTTCTTCTACATCGCGGTGAACCTGTCGATGGTGATGGGAATGGCGCCGGTCGTGGGCGTGCCGCTGCCGCTGATGTCCTATGGCGGCTCGGCGATGCTGGTGATCCTTGTGGGCTTTGGTCTGATGCAAAGCGCCCATGTCCACCGCCCGCGCTGAGCGGCCGCCAGAAGATATGTATCTGGCCCAGGGTGAAACAGGCCTTCATCCTGGGCCAGTTATCCACGCCCTGGGCGCGCCTGTCCCGATGGTCCTGTGGAATGATAGAACGCGGATTTGAGTATTTGGATCAAGGGGAAATGGGCTTCCTCCTGACTTAAATACTCCCCCGTGCGGGACGCGCAAAGCGCGCCGAAGGGGCGCTTCCTCTGGACAATTCCGGGCGCGCGGCGCAGGCTCGCACCCATGATGCAGATCTTCTTTTCCGCTCCCGGCTGGGATGAATATGAACCCTTCCTGCCCGCCGCGCTGAAAGCGGCCGGTATCAGTGCCGATATCGTCACCGAGGCCCATGATCCGGGAGCGATTGACTATATCCTCTATGCGCCCTCCTCGCCTTTGCAGGATTTCGCCCCCTTTACGCAGGCGAAAGCGGTGATGTCGCTCTGGGCCGGGGTCGAGCGGATCGTCGGCAATAAAAGCCTCACCCAGCCGCTGACCCGGATGGTCGATCCCGGCCTGACAGAGAGCATGGTCGAATATGTCACCGGCCATGTGCTGCGCCACCATCTCGGCATGGATCGTCATATCGTCAATCCGGATCATATCTGGGACCATGCCTGCCCGCCCATCGCCCGCCAGCGCCCGGTCACCTTCCTTGGCCTGGGCGAACTTGGCCTGACCTGCGCCCGCATGCTGCAGGCGCTGAATTTCCCCGTCAAAGGCTGGAGTCGCAGCCCGAAAGCCATCCCGGGCCTGCCGACATTCCACGGCGATGCGGGTCTGGCCGAGGCACTTTCCGGCGCGCAGATCGTCATCACCCTGCTGCCGAACACCCCCGACACGCAGAATATCCTCAACGCAAAAAGCCTCGCCATGACCGCCCCCGGCGCCGTCATCATCAATCCGGGCCGCGGGCCGCTGATCGACGACCAGGCGCTGCTGGCCGCGCTTGATGCCGGCCAGATCGGCCATGCGACACTTGATGTCTTCCGGGTCGAGCCCCTGCCTCAGGCCCATCCGTTCTGGGCGCATCCCCGCATCACCATCACCCCCCATGTCGCGGCCGATACCCGCGCCGTCACCGCCTCGCAGGTGATCGCCGAAAACATCCGCCGCGCCGAGGCGGGCGAGCCGCTCCTTCATCTCGTCGACCGCGTCCGGGGCTACTGAAGCCGCGCCACAGAGTCTCCGCCGATTTCCCCTTGAACCAAGGGGGGAATCTCTGCCACCTGAGGCCATGGACTGGATCAAAATCATTCACATTCTGGCCGTGATGGGCTGGATGACCTCGATCTTCGCGGTGCCGCGCGCGCTGATCTACTGGAAGCGCGAATGGGCAAGCCTTGGCGCCTTCGGACCGCTTGGCGATCTGACCATCCGGCTTTACCGCTTTTCGGCCGGGCTGATGGTCATCGCCATTGCCACAGGCCTCTGGCTTGCCTTCGGCTGGTGGGGATTCGACCCCTGGCTGCATCTGAAGCTGGGCCTCGTCGCCCTTCTGGTGCTGCATTACCTCTGGACCGGCCGCATGGTCTGGCGGGCCAAACGCGGCGAGTTTCGCGAGAGCGATTTTTTCCTGCGCATTTTCAATGAGATCAGCGTCTTTGCCGTCATCGCCATTCTCTGGGCGGTGGTGGTGAAACCCTTCTGACCGCCCGGGGCCGATGCGATGAACAGCCTGATCAGCCTTGCCAATGCGCCCCTCACCGATCTGGTCGCGCTCGGCGCGATCATTGCCGCCTGGAGCGGCACCGGCTGGCTGGTCGAGCATCCGCCCAAAAGCCGCTGTTCAGTCACCATCCTGATGCAGGATTACCGCCGCGACTGGATGCGCGCCTTCATCACCCGGATGCCGCGCATCTTCGATGTGACGCTGATCGCTTCGCTGCGCCAGGGCACCACCTTCTTTGCCTCGGCCTCGATGATCGCCATCGGTGGCGGCGCGGCGCTGATCGGCAATTCCGGCGCCATCAATGAGCTTGCCGCCGATCTGCCGCTTGATACCGGCCGGATTGATGTGGCGCTGAAGATCCTGCTGCCAATGGCCTTCCTTGCCAATGCGCTGTTGAAATTCATCTGGGCGCATCGGCTGTTCGGCTATTGCGCGATCCTGATGGCGGCGGTCCCGAACGAGCACGACCATCCCGAGGCGCTCCATCGCGCCTGGCAGGCGGCCGAAATCAACGGCACCGCCGCGAAAAGCTACAATCGTGGGCTGCGCGCGATCTATTTTTCGCTGGCGGCGCTGGCCTGGCTTTTCGGGGCAGTGGCGCTGATCCTCGCCACCATCGCCGCCACCCTGGTGCTGCTGCGCCGCGAATTCTGGTCGCATTCCCGCGAGGTGATCCTGAGCCGCCCGCCAAAAGCGGCTGAGTGAAAGGCCCCCTGGGCTGGCGGCCCCCCTTTCCCCTGACCGAAATACTCCCGCGCGGAGCGCAAGGCGCCCCGCAGGGGCGCCCCCTTCAAAACCCCGTTCAGCGTTTCGCGCCACGCCGCCCCTCGATCAGCCAGGCAGCGATGGTCAGCCCCGCCGCCAGCAGCAGCCAGGCCCAGCCCGGCAGCAGAGTGGCCAGCCGCACCTCGGTCGTGACCCAGGCCTCGCGGGGCGTGATGCCGATCCAGCCGCGACCGGTCACCGGCCGCCCTTCGGCCACCTGGCGCAGATCGGGCAGGCCCGGCTCCAGCCGGGTGACCGAGGCATAGGGCTGTGCGCCTTCGCTCTGCGGTGCCGCAACCGCCTCGCCCGAGGCAATCGTCTCGACAAATTCACGCGGGCTGGCCGGGCCAACGCCGATCATCCGCGTCAGATCGCCCTGTTCCAGACGGTAAAGCCCGGATTCCGGCGCCTGCCAGACCACCTGGAACTTGCCCGGCGCCACCTGGACCATATCCAGCATCACGCGGGCCGCCTCCCCGGCAGCGCCCCCGGTCGCATCGCCGCTGACCGGCCCGGTCACCACCAGCGGCCCCGGCGGATCTTCCGAGATCGTGCGCCGCGTGATGGTCAGCTCATCGCCTTTGGCGGTGGCGGTCAGCGCCTCTTCCTCAAGATCCGGCTCTTTCAGCATCCAATGCGCCAACCGGCGCAAAAGCTCCAGCTGCGGCCCGCCGCCCTCATAGCCGCGCCCCCAAAGCCAGGCCTGATCCGAAGTAAGGACCGCGATCCGCCCCTCACCAACCCGGTCCAGCACCAGCAAAGGCGCGCCATCCGGCCCCTCCATCACGGTCTGGCCCGAGAGCTTCTCGACCTCCATCACCCGGAACCAACGGCCCCAGCCCGGCTCGCCATTCTCGCCCTGCGGGGCATAACGCTCCAGCCCCTCGGTCACCGGATGGCGCTGGCCCAGCTCGGTGATCTTCGGGCGGAACCCACCCTCGATCACCTGCGCGGTCGGCGCCACCGGCAGTACCTCGGCCAGAGGCGAGCGGTAAAGACTGTCCACCGCCCCGAATTCCGGCCCCGATGCCACCAGCACCGTGCCACCCTCGCGGATATAGCGCACCACATTGTCGATATAGGACATCGGGAGGATCCCCCGCATCCGGTAGCGGTCAAAGATGATCAGGTCGAACTGGTCAATCTTTTCGACAAACAGCTCGCGCGTCGGGAAGGCGATCAGCGACAGCTCGTCCACCGGCGCCCCGTCCTGCTTTTCCGGCGGGCGCAGAATGGTGAAATGCACCAGATCCACCGAAGCATCCGATTTCAGCAGATTGCGCCAGACGCGTTCGCCGGCATGGGGCTCGCCCGAGACCAGCAGCACCCTGAGCCGGTCGCGCACCCCGTTGATCTGCACCACGGCGGCATTGTTGCGCTCGGTCAGCTCGCCCGGGGTGGGCGCGATGGCGAATTGCAGCACATTCAGCCCGCCATGCGGCAGCACCACCGGCAATTCCAGATCCTCGCCCACCGGCACCGTATAGGTCATCGGCTGTTCGGCATCGACCGCGATGGTCAGTTCGGCGAATTGCGGCAGATCGCCGGGCACCCTGCCCTGATCCTCGATCCGCAGGTTCAGCTTGAACTCTTCGCCGATGATGGCGAAGGCCGGCACGTTTTTCACCACGAGGCGGCGATCCCAGTCAGCCTCCTCGCCGGTCAGCAGCAGATGGAACGGCGCCGGCAGATCGGGGCGCATCTCAAGATCATGCACCCGCCCGTCCGAGACGAGGATCACCGCCGCCACCCGGGCGCGGGGCTCTTCGGCCAGCGCCTCGGACATCGCGGTCATCGCCAGCGTGCCGGTATTCTCGACCCCGTCGCCGATGCGTTTGACCCTCAGTTCGGTATTCCCGATCGCGGCGACCTGGGCCTCGATCCGGGCCACCGCGCGCCGGGTCTGATCGGAGCGCGCGCCAAGGCTCTGGCTGGCGGACTCGTCCACCAGCAGGATCACGATATCGGACAGGTTCTGCCGGTCCTCGCTTTGCAGCCCCGGCCCGGCCAAAGCCGCCAGCAGCGCGGCAAGGCCAAGCCCGCGCAAGGCCCAGCCCGGCAGCCCCCGCCACAAGGCCAGCGCCAGCATGATCAGCGTCACACCCGCAAGCGCCCAGAGCACCGGCCATGGCACCAGCGGATCGAAAACCAGATGCGCCGTCACGCCCGTCATTGACCCAGCCTTTCAAGAAGCGCAGGCACATGGACCTGGTCGGATTTGTAATTGCCGGTCAGCACATGCATGATCAGATTGATGCCAAAGCGCCAGGCCAGCTCGCGCTGCTGCTCGCCGGCGGCACCGCGCCCGACCGGCAAAAGCGGCACGCCGTTTTCATCGGTGGCCCAGGCCGCTGCCCAGTCATTGCCGCCGATCACCACCGGCGTCACCCCGTCATTGAGGTTGCGAAACGGCACGCCCTCGTCCTGGGCGGCGTCACCAGGTGCGGCCTCGACCCAGATCGTGCCCTCGGCCCAGCGGCCGGGAAAAGACTGCAAGAGATAGAAGGTGCGGGTCAGGACGTGATCCTCGGGCACCGGCTCCAGCGCCGGGATGTCGAGGCCGGCGGCGATCCGTTGCAGCGCCTGGCCTTCCGGAGTGCCGCCCCCAAAACTCGCCACATTGGCGTCGCGGGTGTCGAACAGAATCATGCCGCCCGTGCGCAGGAACTGGTTCAGCTTCGCATAGGCCGCATCCGACGGTGTCGGCGCATCGGCGGTCACCGGCCAGTAGAGGAAGGGGAAAAACGCGATCTCATCGGCCTCCAGGTCGATGCCGGTCGGGTATTCCGGCTCGATCGAGGTGCGCTCCCACAACCGGTCCCCAAGACCCGCAAGGCCAAGCTCGGAGGTCTCGTCGATATCGGCATCGCCGGTCTTCACATAGGCGAGCGAGACGCCATTGGTGGCGCGGATCGCGAAATCGTCGCCGGGTTGCGGCGCGTCCGGGTCAGCGCCCGGCAGCTGCGGCGGTGCGGGGATATCGGTCGTTTCCTGCGCGCGGGCGTCGGGCGCCGCCAGCCCGGCAAGCGCCGCCACTGCCAGCATCGCCATCCCGCGACGAAAGCCCGAAAGGCGCCCGGCCAGCCAGAGCGAGGCGAGGATATCAACCAGCAATGCGGCCAACGCCGCCGTCAGGAACCCGCCTTTCAGCGATTGCTCGGGCTCGGCGGCAAGCCCTGAAACCTGGGCCGATGCAGGCCATTCGGCAAGCGTCAATGTGGTCTCGGGCGCCACCACATTCAGCGCCACCCGGCGGTCGGCCCCGGCATAAAGCCCCGGAGGATTGGCGGGGCCGGGGCCGCTTTCCATCGCAACCGCAAGCTCTTCGCCCGGAACGCCGGCCACCTCGCCCGCGTCGCGCTCTTCGCCCCAGGCATTCAGCGTGACCTCGGGCACCCAGATCTGCCCCGCAAGTTCCCGCATACCGGGCAAGGCGGGACGGGTCGAGATCGCGAGCCGCTCCAGCATCTGCACGAAAAGGCCCGAAAGCGGCAAGGTCGACCATTCCGCATTGGCGGTGACATGGACCAGCACGACCTGGCCCTCACCCATGAATTTTCGCGTCACCAGCGGCGTGCCATCATCCAGCGCGGCGATGGTGCGTTCCGCCAGATCGGGATCGGGCTGGGCCAGCACCTGTTCGGCCACCTGGACATCTCCCGGCAAAGGCAGACCAAAGAACGGGCTGCCTTCCGGGAAAGGCGCCAGCGCCTTGGCATCGCCCCAGCTCATCGCCCCGCCCAGCGACCGACCGCCTTCGCGCAGCCGCACCGGCATCAGCGGGTCTTCCTCGAACCGGCTGACATCCGAGGCGGCAAGGCGCGGCCCGGCAAAGCGCAAAAGCAGCCCGCCCTTTTCCACCCATTCGACCAGCGCCGCCTCTTCGCCCGAGGTCAGCCGCGCCACATCTGCGAGGATCACCGCATCCGGATTGGCCGGCAGCGCGGTCGAGACAGGCGCCTCGATCAGATCGGCAACCGGCGCCAGCGCCTGGCGCAGGTAATGCAGTGGCGACAGCAGTTGCAGCCCCTCGGCCTGCGGGCCGGCGGTGATCAGCGCCACCTTGCGCCGCTTCAGACTGTCATCGGTCAGCGTCACTGCCCCGGCCGAACGCAGTCCGGCAATCTCGAACCGGGTCACCCGGTTGCGCAGCTCTGGCGGCAGATCCAGCTTAACCTCGGCCCGGGTCTGGCCCGTTTCAAAACGGATCGTGGCCCGCGCCAGTTCGCGTTCAATCCCCGAAGGGTCCGGGCCGCGGCCGGTTACCTCGATATCGGTCGCCGCCCCAGCCCCGGGGCGCGAGGCCGAGAGCAGCACCGCCCCCTCGGCAAAGCCCGGCGGATGCAGGGCGAATACCGGCCCGTCGCCGGTCAGCACGGTCAGCTGACCCTTATCCGCGAACAAATCGGCCAGCATGGCGCGCCCCTCATGGTCCAGCCCGTCGGAAATCCAGAGCGTATCGAAATTCTCGGAGGGGAAGAATTCGGTCCAGGCGCTGGCATCCTGCGGCAGCCAGGGCGCGGGCTCCAGCACAGAGAGCCGCCCCCTCCAGTCATCAGCGGCGCGGAAGGTGATCTCCTGCGGGGTGTCGGTCAGCCGGATCACCGCCACCCGGCGCCCGGCGCGACCGGCATCATCCAGCACCATCGTCGCGCGCTCGATCCGGCGGGCCCAGTCGCGGGCATCGGCCCAGCCGCCATCCAGCACCAAAAGCAGCGGCGCATTGCCGCCCGGCTTTTGCTCGGGGTTCAGCACCGGCCCGGCAAAGCCGATGATCGCCGCCGCCACGGCCAGCATCCTGAGAGCCAGCAGCCACCAGGGCGTGCGGTCGGTCTCGGCATCCTCATCCCTGAGGCCCAGAAGCAGCGCAACGCCGGGAAAACGGCGGCGGATCGGCGCCGGCGGTACTGCGCGCAGCAGGAACCACAGCACCGGCAATGCGATGAGCCCCCAGAGAATCCAGGGCGTCAGAAACCCGACCGGGCCAATCATAAACATCAGCGCCCGCCCTCCAGCGCGCGATAGAGCCACAAAAGCGCGGATTGCGCCGTGGCTCCGGTATGGTGAGTGGAAAACTGCCAGCCAACCGCGCGGGCCAGCTGGCTGAGACGGTCTTTGCGTTCCGCAAGCCGCGCCAGATAGCGGGCGCGCAGCTCGCCGGCCTGCTGTGTCTCATGCCGCATGGCGCCCGACATCGATTCAAAGATCACCCGGCCATCAAAGGGGAATTCCTCTTCCGCCGGGTCAAGCACCTGCAATAACGCGCCTTTGACGCCACGATCCGCCGCGCGCGCCAGGGCAGCCTCGACCGGTTCAATCGGCCCGAGGAAATCCGAGACGAACACCGCGCGACCATGGCCGACCATGCCGGCGGTCTCGGGCGTGCCGTAATCGCCCGCCTCGGGCTCTCCGGCCAGCCGCGCGGCCAGCCGCACGATCTGGTTGCGTCCCGAGCGCGGTTGTGCGAGGCCCGCAAGCCCGACCCGCTCGCCGCCCCTGAGCAGCAAAACCGCCAGCGCGAGGGCCAGGAGGCGCGCGCGTTCCCCCTTGGCCGGACGGTCCTTGCCGCCGGTGAAACCCATGCTTTTGGCCGGATCGACCCAGAGCGTCACCGATTGCGCCGCCTGCCATTCGCGTTCGCGGATGAAATGCCCGTCCGAGCGCGCCGAACGCCGCCAGTCGATGGCCCGCGCCGGATCGCCGGGATGGGCGGCGCGATATTGCCAGAACTCATCACCCGGGCCCGACCGTCTGCGACCATGTTCGCCCAGCATCAACGTGGCCGCGAGCATCTCGGCCTCGGCCAGCAAAGGCGGCAGCGACTGGCCAAGCGCCTCGGCCCGGTTCTGGAGGTTAAGGCTCACGCAGCCGCCTCAAGCCCGAGGATGCGGGTGGTGGTGCGCGAAATCACCGCCGGCAGCGTCTCGCCCCGCGCACGGGCGGCGAAGGACAGCGCCATCCGATGCGTCAGCGTGGCCTGGGCCAAAGCCGCGACATCCTCGATGGACGGTGCAAGCCGCCCCTGCAGCAGCGCCCGGGCACGAACGGTCAGCATCAGCGCCTGCGCCGCACGCGGCCCCGGCCCCCATGCCAGGCTGTCTTTCAGATCGCGGCCCTCGGGCTCGCCCGGGCGGCAGGCGCGCACAAGATCGAGAATCGCCTCGACCACCTTGTCGCCCACCGGCATGCGGCGAATGACCGACTGCGCCTGGATCAGCTGAGCGGTATCAAAGACCTGGGTGGCATCGGCCTCGCTCGCGCCGGTGGTGGCAAGCAGGATCTCGCGCTCGACCACGCGGGTCGGGTAATCGACATCGACCTGAACGAGGAAACGGTCCAGCTGCGCCTCGGGCAACGGATAGGTCCCCTCCTGCTCGATCGGGTTCTGGGTCGCCAGCACATGGAAGGGGCGACCAAGCGCCCGATGCTGGCCGGCAATGGTGACCTCTTTCTCCTGCATCGCCTGCAGGAGTGCCGATTGCGTCCGGGGCGAGGCGCGGTTGATCTCATCCGCCAGCAAAAGCTGGCAGAAAACCGGCCCTTCAAGGAAACGGAAAGCGCGGCTGCCATCCGCCGCCGTCTCGAGCACTTCCGAGCCGAGGATATCGGCGGGCATCAGATCGGGGGTGAACTGGATGCGGTTCGCGTTCAGCCCCATCACGGTGCCCAGCGTATCAACCAGCCGCGTCTTCCCCAGCCCCGGCAGCCCGACAAGCAGCGCATGGCCGCCGCATAGCAGGGCTGAGAGCACCAGCTCCACCACCTTTTCCTGACCGATGAACCGGCGCTCGATCGAGGCACGCGCCTCGCCGAGCTTTGCCCCAAGCGACTCGATCTCGGTCACCAGCGCGACATCTCCTGCGGGGGCTGCGGTCATTCAGGGGCTCCATCCATTGGGCACATACAGGTCAGCGGCCACATTAGAACGAAATCGCCACCGGACCACAAATGCCAAAAGGCGACTTGACACAAATGATCGTGACAGAGGCGCGAGGTTCCGCCTGTGATATGTGGAAAGAGGGGGCCCTGCCCCCTCGCGGCTTTGCCGCTCACCCCCGGGATATTTCAGGACAGATGAAAAGAAAAAGACCGCCTGATTTCATCTGTCTCTAAATATCCCCGCCGGAGGCTTCCGAAACCGGCCAGAAGCGGGCGGCCCTTGTGATCGCGGGGCGAAGACCCGACATTAAGGGGGGAAACCCGGTGAGGACCATGCAGGACCAGAATCACAAAAGCGCCCCCCAAAGCCCCTCGGCCGACGGCCTGGCGGCAGCTGCGGCCGTCGCCTCGAAAAAAGGCGGGCTGCCGCCGGTCCATCTGTGGAACCCGCCTTTTTGCGGCGATCTCGACATGCGGATCGCGCGGGACGGCACCTGGTTCTATCTTGGAACACCCATCGGGCGCGAGGCGCTGGTGCGGCTTTTCTCGTCGATTCTGAAACGCGAAGAGGGCAAATACTTCCTTGTCACCCCGGTGGAAAAGGTCGGTATCCTCGTCGAGGATGCACCGCTTTTCGCGGTCGATATCGAGGCAGAGGGTCAGGGGCGCGACCAGGTGCTGCGTTTCACCACGAAAACCGGCGATAATGCGATTGCCTCGGCGGCTCATCCGCTGCGCATCGCAAGGGATGGGGTAACAGGCGAGCCCTCCCCCTATATCCTGATCCGCGGTAAAGAGGATGCCGCGCTCTGGGCCAGAATAGACCGTAAAAGCTTTCTTCGGATGGTGGATTTCGGTTGCCATGAACCACATGACGGGGATAGCTGGTTTGGCCTCTGGTCTTCGGGGCTGTTCTTTCCCGTCATAAGATCCTCAGAACTGGCCTGATCCCCCTATATGTCCCGCTTTGCTGCCAATCTGACGCTGCTCTTCACCGAGGTTCCCATGCTGGACCGCCCTGACTGGGCGCGGCGCACCGGGTTTGACGGGGTCGAGGTGCTGTTCCCTTATGATCACCCGGTCGCCGACTGGGAACGTGCGCTTGGGGATATGCCGCTGGTGCTGATCAACACGCCGCCCGGCGACTGGACCTCGGGGGATCGCGGTTTCGCGGCCCGCCCGGGTGACGAGCAGACCTTCCGAGACGGCTTTCTGCACGCAGCCGATTATGCGACGCGACTGCGTGTTCCTTCGGTGCATGTGATGGCCGGTGTGGCGCGCGGTCCGCAGGCCGAAGCGGTGTTCACCGCCAATCTCGCCTGGGCCTCGGAACAGGCGCCCGATCTGACCCTGGTGATCGAGCCGCTGAACCCCGACGATATGCCGGGCTATTTCCTTAATGATTACGACCAGGCGGCGCGGATCATCGACGATCTCGGCAATCCGAAGATCGGGCTGCAATTCGACATCTGGCATGCGGCGCGGTTGCATGGTGATGCGGCCAGCGTCTGGGCCGATCACCGCGCGCGCATTCGCCATGTGCAGATCGCCGGCTTCCCGGCCAGGAACGAGCCCGGCGGCGGTGGCTTTTCGCTGCCCGATCTTTGCGATGAGGTGGCGCAGCTGGAGAATGTCTGGATCGGGGCGGAATACCGCCCGGCGCGCGGCACGGCACAGGGGCTGTTCTGGCTGAATGCGCTGAAATCCAGAGGCACACTGATCGGCGGCTGAGCCGGGATCACCCGCCCCCGCCAAAATGCTCATGCTGCCAAAATCTCAGCCGGCCAGCACACTCAGCCGAAAAGGCTCAGCGGCGGCGCAGGCGGATCACCACATCGACGCGGCTGACCTCGGTGCCGGCGGGCGGCTCGGGGATGCGGGCGAGTTCCAGCTCTTCCTTCGGAGCATCGGTCAGAACCGCACTGTCTTCCCAGTAGAAATGCGGGTGATCGTCGATCCTGGTGTCGAAATAGCTGCGAGCGCCGTCGACCACGATCTCATTCATCAGACCGGCATCGCAAAAGGCGCGCAGCGTGTTGTAGACGGTGGCAAGGCTGACTTTTTCCTGCGCGCAGCCGGCCATCTCGAACAGGCTTTCGGCGGTGACATGGCGGTCCTCGCCGTCACCGACCAGCAGGCTGGCCAGCGCGAGCCGCTGCCGCGTCGGGCGAAGCCCCCCGCGTTGCAGCCAGTCTGATGCTCTTTCCTGAGCCCGGTCTTCTGTGGTCTGCACCATATCCATCCTGCTCCTGCCCGGCTGTGTCACAGCGTCACGCCTCCCTCCCGGAGACGCCACCCCTGTGAAATGCAGGAGAGGCACCGGAAATGCGCGACACCGCCTCATGTCATACGGGCGTTGCTGACGCGAATATAAGGTGTTGCGGCCCAGGGATTCAATTGAAAACCGCCAAAATGCCGCAGCCCCCCTCGCATGCGCTGCACCCTTGCCCTATGTTTGTCGCCTCTGTTAGAGGAAAGTTGTGAAACTAAAGACAGAACGGGGAGATTATGGGGCGTTATCCGAATAAATTCGACCGGGATGACCTGCTCGCCTGTGCAAGAGGCGAATTGTTTGGCCCCGGCAACGCCCAGCTGCCCGAGCCGCCTATGCTGATGATGGACCGCATCACCGGGATTTCGGAAGATGGCGGCGAATATGGCAAGGGCCATGTGGTGGCCGAATTCGATATCAACCCGGACCTTTGGTTCTTTGCCTGCCACTTCCCCGGCAATCCGATCATGCCGGGCTGTCTTGGCCTTGACGGGCTGTGGCAGCTGACCGGCTTCAACCTCGGCTGGCGCGGCTGGGAGGGACGCGGCTACGCGCTTGGCGTGGGCGAGGTCAAACTCACCGGCATGGTGCGCCCCGAACGCAAAATGCTCCGCTATTTCGTAGATTTCACCAAGGCGGTGCAGACCCGCCGCCTGACCATGGGTGTGGCGGATGGTCGTGTCGAGGCGGATGGCGAGACCATCTACCTGGTGAAAGACATGAAGGTGGCCCTCTCGGCCTCCTGACTTCAAGGTAAGGACAAAAACCGTATGCGTCGCGTCGTCATCACCGGCCTCGGCATCGTCTCCCCCATCGGCAATGATGTGGCCGAGGTCGAAGCCAGCCTGCGCGCCGGAAAATCCGGCATCGTTTTCGCCCCCGACTATGCCGAGCGCGGCTTCCGCTCGCGGGTGCATGGTCAGCCGAATATCGTGTTAGAAGACCATATCGACAAGCGCGACCTGCGCTTTATGGGCGATGGCGCGGCCTATAATTACATCGCGATGGCCCAGGCGATCAAAGATTCCGGGCTTGAGGAAAGGGATATCTCGAATGAGCGGACGGGGATCATCGTCGGCTCCGGCGGCCCCTCGACCAAGTCGTTTTTCAAGGCCCATAACATCGTTGCGGAAACCGGCTCGCCCAAGCGGATCGGGCCCTTCGGCGTGACCAAGGGCATGTCGTCCACGACCTCGGCCTGCCTTGCGACGCCCTTTAAAATCAAGGGCGTGAACTATTCGATCACCTCGGCCTGCTCGACATCGGCGCATTGCATCGGCAATGGGGCAGAGCTGATCCAGATGGGCAAGCAGGATATCGTCTTTGCCGGCGGCGGCGAGGAACTGGACTGGACGCTGTCCTGCCTGTTTGACGCGATGGGCGCGATGTCGTCGAAATACAATGACACGCCCGAGCGCGCCTCGCGCACCTATGATGCCAATCGCGACGGGTTCGTGATCGCGGGCGGCGGTGGTCTTGTCGTGCTGGAAGAGCTGAACCATGCTTTGGCGCGTGGGGCTAAGATCTACGGCGAAGTCACCGGCTACGGCGCGACCTCGGATGGCTATGACATGGTGGCCCCCTCGGGCGAAGGCGGCGAGCGGTCGATGAAACTGGCGCTTTCCACCCTGCCCCAGGGCCGCCGGATCGACTATCTGAACAGCCACGGCACCTCGACCGGCGTGGGCGACATCACCGAGATGAAGGCGATCCGCCGCGTCTTTGGCGAGGGCAAGACCCCGCCGGTTGCCTCGACCAAATCGCTGACCGGCCATTCGCTTGGCGCGACCGGCGTGCATGAGGCAATCTATTCGCTGATTATGATGAACAAGGGCTTCATCGCGGCCTCGGCCAATGTGGAAACCCCCGATCCCGAATTGCTGCCCGGAGAAATCGTCACCAGCCTTCGTGAGAATGTCGAAATCGACGGTGTGTTGTCGAACAGTTTCGGGTTCGGCGGCACCAATGCCACATTGGTTATGAGTAAATATCTCGGGTAAGAATAAAGCGGGGGAGCCGGGACATGGCCGGACTGATGCAGGGTAAACGCGGCCTCGTCATGGGGGTTGCGAATGACCGGTCCATCGCCTGGGGCATCGCCTCGGCGCTGGCCTCTGAGGGGGCGGAACTGGCCTTTTCCTATCAGGGCGAGGCTTTCGGCAAGCGGCTGCAGCCGCTGGCGGCCTCGGTCGGATCAGACATTCTGGTCGATGTCGATGTGACCGATGAGACCTCGCTGGACACCTGTTTCGCCACGCTGAAAGAGCAGTGGGGCAGCCTGGATTTCGTGATCCATGCCATCGCCTATTCCGACAAGAATGAGCTGACCGGCCGTTTCACGAATACCAGCCGCGCGAATTTCCTCAATTCGATGAATATCTCGTGCTTCAGCTTTATCGACGTGGCGCGGCGCGCCGCCGAGCTGATGCCCGAGGGCGGCAGCCTGATCACCCTGACCTTCCAGGGCTCGACCAGGATCGCGCCGAATTACAATGTGATGGGGGTGGCGAAGGCCGCGCTCGAATCGGCGACGCGCTATCTGGCGAATGACCTCGGGCCCCAGGGTGTACGGGTCAATGCGATCTCGCCCGGACCGATGAAGACGCTGGCAGGATCGGCGATCGGCGGGGCGCGGGCGACCTTCCGCCACACCGAAGAAAACGCGCCGCTGCGGGCCAATGCCACGCTGGAAACCATTGGCGGCACCGCTGTCTGGCTCTGTTCCGACTATGGCAGCGCCACCACCGGCGAGACGATCCATGTCGATGGCGGCTTCCATATCCTTGGCTTCCCGCAATCGGAAAACCTCTGATCCTGCGCGGCATCGGTCGCGCCTGGATCACAGCCGGCGCAGATAGCGTTCCGGATTCAAGGTCACATTGCGCCCGAATATATCACAGCACGCGTGGTAGATCTGGCAGCGCGGCCCTGCCTCGCGGGCGGTATCCCCGGCAAGAAACACACGCAGCACCTCCAGCGGGCCGCCCTGGTATTCCTCTTCCCAGCCCAACTGATTGAGGATGTCATCCTCGATGATCACATAATCGCCAGGGTCGGTGATCAGGTCTATGAACTGCAACACCGCCAGCACATGCCGGCCGAGAGGGGAGGCATCGTCGATCATCAGCAGCCGTTTCGGCAAGGCCTGCAGATCCTCCGGACCAAGGCTGGCGGCGGGATTGGCCACCTCACAGAATCCGAAGGTGCGTCCCGGATCCGCAAGATCGGTCACAGGATTGATGTCCAGCGACCAGACATGAGCGTTGGCCACCCCGAAGGTGGTCAGCTGATCTGCAAGCCAGAGCGCGCTGGCGCCCCGGTTCGAGCCAAATTCGATGACGGTTTTCGGGCGGATCTCCCACAGGATATCGGCATAGATCGCCGTATCCATCGGGCATTTCCACATCGGCCGGCCGCGATAGGAATAGGACATGATGCCTTTCTGGAAATCGGCTGCCCCCCTTGCTCAGGCCCATAGCGCCGAAGCCGCCCATTCCGGTGGATCTGCCGGCTTCCGCCGCGTCTCCCGTTGCGGCTGCGCTCCCTGTCCTGTCGGTTTCCCTGAAGCTCATCGCTGAAAATCCTGTTGGTTTCCGGCCCATACCGCCACCAGGCATGGGCAGATTTGCCGAAGCGGTTTCGGATCACACCTGTCCGATCCGGCTCGCCTGATCACGACCAATAGGCTTCAGGCCATTATGTAAACCATCGGTCAGAGCGATGATCGCACAGCTCCTCAAGGGTTAGCGAAGCCCATACCAGAAACACTACGCCACGCCGTTCCTCGGGCGGCAGATCTGCGGGCACCAATCACCGCGGGCCGTCTTCCCCTACCTTGCGCTGGTCCGGACGAACTGCGCCCATTTGATGGTGAGGGAGGCTGCGGCCTGATGGGCAAGCCCTTCATGTATCAGGGCCTGTGCATCGAGCGCTTACGCCGCGCGCATGCCAAGGTGGCGGTCATTGCATTGGATAATCGCGAGGCGCTCGTAATCTTTGAGCGCCTCGACAGAGAGCTGCGCGCCGCCGAAGCAATGCAGATAAATGATCCTGTTGCGGCTGCGCGCCGGCTCCTTGCCACTCAGAACGCAACTGACTGAAGAATTCCAGCCGACATCTCAAGAGAGGCGCCCGCGCCATATCGTTCGCGCTTCAATTTATGCCCCATAAGATCAGCCCGGATGCGCTCATCCACGCCAGCAGCCAGCAATCGATCCTCAAAGCTGTGCCGCAGCCCGTACATGCTGTGATCATTGGACTGCATTAAGCCGTTTTCCTGCATGAATTTATTTATGGTAGCACTCAGCGAGCCATTGGCGCGATAGCGAGGGAACCCCTCAGGATGCCCCTTCATGCCTTTCAGGCTAACCCCGACCAGAGGCAGTTTTCGTCGTGAATGTGGCGTTTTGAGCTGACGCCCCTCAGGCTCGATGGAGATGTGCGGGACGTCGTGATCAAGGTGAATGTGCTGGGGCAGCAGGCCCGCAATCTCGGCCGGGCGGCACCCGGTATTAATCATCACCAGGAGGATGCCGCGCGCCTGATCGTTCATACCATTCAGCGCGCCTTGCCGCAGGATATGGTCGAGGATCCATTCATCGCTTAAAGGCAGGCGCGTGTTCTGCTCACCCTCGGAAAACGCCAGGCGCTCAACAGGCAGATCCAGCTTCAGCCGCTTCATTTCGTTTACGGTGCGCAGGATGCTGACAAGCGTGGAAATGTCCTTGTTGGCACTGTTTGCCGTCAGCCCTTCATCCCGGATCCTCTCCCACCACCACTGGCGAAAATCGAGCATATTGTCCCGATCGATCTGATCGATGGCGAGATCTCCGATGACCTCCAGGAAGTTTGCAACCGCGCGCTTGCGCTGATTGCGCCAGATCCGCATCTGGTTCGGATCTTTTCCGTGGACCCGCTCTTCAGCAAGCCCCCAGTAAATCTCCAGCGCTTTTGCAATGCTGATCTGCGGCGTCTTTGCGAGGCCAAGCATAGCGGATGCATCAACCCGCATCGATCGAGCCTCGCTTGTGTCAGGGATCGCCTCTACCCGGTCCAGAAGTTCGGCGAGCGGGCGCCTGGCAACGGAGATGCCGGCAGATAGGCAAAGCCCCTCGTCTGGGCGAGATCGCGAGCGGACTCGAAACGCGCCAGCGCGTCATATGACCGACCGGAAAGGCGGGCTTCCCACCCCTGAATGCAGTTTTCCCAGACGACCGCAGCTTTCGCCTCAGCCTCACGCAACGAATCTGTCTTGAGTGATGCCACATACCAGGGCCGCTCTTCGACTCTCTGGTAACGCACCGGCACGCGGCGCTTAATGTAATAGATTTTGCTACGCCGAATTATGCTCATGCCACCAGTGATAAAGGCAAGAATTCCAATATCAAAGCGGAAATGATGCACAGAATGAGTTACTGAAAAAGCAGATCAGACTTACCGGGATGGCACAATCAGCCAACAAAATGACACATAAGTCATTGATAAACTTGCAAATATATAGATTTTGGATCCTTGTAAATCTGGAGCGGGCGGCGGGAATCGAACCCGCGTCTCCTGCTTGGAAGGCAGGGGTCTTACCATTACACAACGCCCGCATCTGTCGCCTTTCCCTGACGGGCCTGGCTACAGTTCCCCTCAGATAGCGGGCTTCCGGCGCCGGTGCAAGCGTGGCAAGGCGGGTTCCTGCACGAAGCTGCACCTTCCCCGGCAGATCGGGCGTTTTTATTTGACGCAGCCGCCCTTCGGGTGCAGGAAGCGCGCCATGCTGATCCTCAAGATTTTCCGCCGCTCCGAATGGGATGCTTTCCGTGCCGCTGGCGAGACCGCCGGCGCGCCGGTCGATCTCGCCGATGGCTATATCCATTTCTCGACCGCCTCGCAGGCGGCAGAAACGGCGGCAAAGCATTTTACCGAGGAAAGCGATCTCGTGCTGGTCGCCTGCAATGCCGGGCGCCTCGCCCCCGACCTGAAATGGGAGGAATCGCGCGGTGGCGCGCTTTTCCCGCATCTTTACCGCAAGCTGCGGCTTGACGATGTGGTCTGGGACAAATCGCTGCCGCTGGGCGCAACCGGCCATATTTTCCCCGAAGGCCTGATCTGAGGACCCTGCCATGAGCCTGATCGAACGCGCCGGCCTTTGCCTTTTGCACCGGTTCGATCCCGAACGCGCCCATGGGCTGTCATTGTCGGCGCTGCGCGCGGGGCTGGCGCCCTTGCCGGGGCTGGTGACATCGGGGCGGCTCTCGACCGATCTGGCGGGGCTGATGCTGCCCAATCCGGTCGGCCTTGCCGCGGGCTATGACAAGAATGCGGTGGCGGTTGCCGCGCTGTCGCGCGCCGGTTTCGGCTTTGTCGAGGTCGGCGCCGCCACCCCGCGCCCGCAGGAGGGCAATCCCCGCCCGCGCCTGTTCCGCCTGAGCGAGGACCGCGCCGCGATCAACCGGTTCGGCTTCAACAATGAGGGGATGGAGGCGATTGCCGCCCGGCTGAAGGCGCGCCGCGCCGGGCCGGTGCCGGTGGGGCTGAACCTTGGCGCCAATAAGGACTCGGCCGACCGCGCCCGGGATTTTGCGACCGTGCTGACCCATTGCGGACCTTTCGTCGATTTCGCCACCGTCAATGTGTCTTCGCCCAATACCGAAAAGCTGCGCGACCTGCAGGGGCCGGCCGCGTTGCGCGCGCTGCTTGCCGGGGTGATGGAGGCGCGCTCTGCCCTGCCCCGCCCGATCCCGGTCTTTCTGAAGATCGCCCCTGATCTGACTGCCGAAGACCTCGCCGCGATTGCCGAAGTGGCAGTGACCTCGGGGCTTTCCGGGATCATCGCGACCAATACGACGCTGTCGCGCGAAGGGCTTTCCAGCCCGCATAAAAGCGAAACCGGCGGCCTGTCGGGGGCGCCGTTGTTCGAACGCTCGACCCGGGTGCTGGCGCAGCTCTCGCAGCTGACGGGGGGCCGCATCCCGCTGGTCGGCGTGGGCGGTGTCGGATCAGCCGAGCAGGCCTGGGAGAAGATCCGCGCCGGCGCCTCGGCGGTGCAGGTCTATACGGCGATGGTCTATGGCGGCATCTCGCTGATCGGGAAAATCGCGACCGGGCTGGATGCGATCCTCGCGCGCGAGGGCTTTGCCTCGGTAAGGGATGCAGTCGGCAGCGGGCGGGGAAGCTGGCTGTAAGCGCTCAGCGACCGGTCAGACCGTAAGCCAGCAGCCCGATATATTCTTTCATGGCAACATTCAGCTGCCGCAGGTTATAGGCGAAATTCCAGCCGACCCCCCAGGCGAAGGGACGCGCCCGGAAATCCACCGGCCAGGGCAGGATTTCCGTCCAGCCGGCTGCCCGGAAGGTCCGGAGCGAGCGCTCCATATGGAAGGCCGAGGTCACGAGGATCCAGGTCTCGCCAGGCTTTGGCTGCATCATATCATAGCTGAGCCGCGCATTTTCCGCCGTGTTGCGGGAGGCGGATTCGATCACCATTTGCGCCGCCGGAATGCCCTGTTCCAGGAAGAAAACGCCCGCCGTGGTCTGTTCGGGTGGCACGCGTATGGCCTCAATATTGCCGACCGCGCCAATCCCGCCCGAGAAGAGCAGCTTTGCATCGGGGTAGAGTTTTGCAAGTCGCAGCCCTTCGGTAAAGCGCTCGGCGCCTTCGTTGAAGCGCACCTGGGGGCCCTGAACGGTCCAGATCCCGTCTTCGGCACCGCCGAGCACGATGATGCCCGTCACATTTTGCGGCAGGTCCGGAATCGGGTAGCGCTCCTCCAGCGGCCGCATCGCGATATCTCCGAGCGGCAAGATCGCGACGCTCAGCGCGAAGCCGAGCGTGAGACCCAGCGACCAGCCCGCAAGCCGGCGCCGCCCGAGGAACAGCCCCAGAGCCACCAGCGCAAGACCGATGAAAAGCCAGCTCTCCGGCCCGATCAGGCCCCAGATGATCTTTGACGCGATGAAGAATACCGTATCCATAGCGCCCTTCTGACTGGCTCTGGCAAGGCGGGCAAGCCTCAGCCGGGTGCGGAGAACCCGTGCCTGGCGTGAAACCGCGCGATTTCCTCTTGCCCGGGCCGCGCGCCGCCCGAGAAAATCGCCACATAATCGGGGATGCGCTGCATCCTCTCGGCCAGGCTCTCGCTGACCTGCATCGAGATATAACCGATCTGCGTCAGATAGATGGCACGGGCGCGCACATCGGCCTCATGCGCAGCGTGGCCCCAGCGGATCAGCATGTCGGCCAGCGCGCCCAGCCGCCGCTGATCCGCCGCCCGGATGCGCGCCGCGATGGCCGCATCCTGCAAGCCCCAGCCGCGCACCGCGAATTCCAGCCGGTCGTCAAACTGGCTGCGGTCAAGAAAGATCGAGATCACATTCAGATGCGCCTCGGCCTCAGAGGCCGCATAGGCGGTGCAGGCGGCCAGCAGCGGCACGGTGGTTCGCGCCTGCCAGCGATCCGCCAGCGCATCCAGCAGCGCCTGGCGGTCTTTGAAATGCCAGTAGAAACTGGTGCGGGCAAGGTTCAGCCCCGTCGCCAGCGGCAGGATGCGCACCTGGTCGATTCCGCCCTCGATCAGCGCGGCATAGGCCGCCTCCAGCCAGATTTCCGGCGATCCGCGCCAGCCGGTTTCCGGGATTTCGCTTGCTGTCATGCGCCAAGCCTATCCTTCGGGCAGCGGTTGCGCAATGGAATGTTCATCACTGATCTTAAACTTGACACATATGAACATTTTCGCCAGTCTCAGCCGCATCCCGATCCAGCAGGTATGCAAGACATGTCGAATGATCCCCTTCTTCAGCCCTTTCAGCTGAAACATCTCACGCTGAAAAACCGGATTATGATTACCAGCCATGAGCCGGCCTATCCCGAGGATGGCATGCCGAAGGGCCGTTACCGCGCCTATCATGTGGAACGGGCGAAAGCGGGCGTGGCGCTGACGATGACCGCAGGATCGGCCAGCGTGGCCCGCGACAGCCCGCCCGTCTTCAACAATATCCTCGCCTGGAAGGATGAGGTGGTCGGCTGGATGAAGGCGATGGTGGATGAATGCCACGACCATGGCGCGGCCGTGATGATCCAGCTGACGCATCTGGGGCGGCGGACACGGTGGGACAAAGGCGACTGGCTGCCGGTTCTGGCCCCCTCGCATGAGCGCGAGGCGGCGCATCGTGCCTTTCCAAAGCGGATGGAAGACTGGGATATCGCCCGGGTGATCCGCGATTTCACCGACGCGGCCGAGCGGATGCAGGCCGCCGGCGTCGACGGGATCGAGCTGGAGGCTTACGGCCATCTGCTGGAGCAGTTCTGGTCACCGCTGACCAATGACCTCGACGCGCCCTATGGCGGCAGTCTCGACAACCGGCTGCGCTTTACCTTTGACGTGCTGCGGGCGATCCGCGAGCGTTGCGGGCCGGACTTCATCCTGGGTCTGCGCTATACCGGCGACCAGGACCTGAAAGGCGGCATGGGGGCTGCCGAGGGGATTGAGGTCTCGAAACGCCTGCGAGACAGCGGGCTGGTTGATTTCCTGAATGTGGTGAAGGGCCATATCGACACCGATCCGGGCCTGACCGATCTGATCCCGGTCCAGGGCATGCCCTCGGCCCCGCATCTCGATTTCGCGGGCGAGATCCGGGCGGCGACCGGCTTCCCGACCTTCCACGCCGCCCGCATCCCCGATATTCCGACCGCCCGCCATGCGATCGCGTCTGGCAAGCTGGATATGGTGGGGATGACCCGCGCGCATCTGGCCGATCCGCATCTGGTCAGGAAACTGCGCGAGGGGCGCGAGGATGATATCCGCCCCTGTGTCGGCGCGAATTACTGCCTCGACCGCATCTACCAGGGCGGCATGGCCTTTTGTCTGCACAATGCCGCCTCGGGGCGCGAAGAGACGATGCCACATGACATCCCGCCGGCTGAGATCGCAAAACGGGTGACGATCATCGGCGCCGGACCGGGGGGCATGGAGGCCGCCCGCGTGGCCGCCGCCCGTGGCCATACGGTGACCGTGCTGGAGGCCGCCGAGCGCGCCGGTGGCCAGATCCGCCTGACCGCCCAGGATGCCAGGCGGCGCGAGATGATCTCGATCATCGACTGGCGCATGGCACAATGCGAGGCAAAGGGGGTCAGCTTCCGCTTCAACACTTTTGCCGATCCGGAAACAGTGCAGGAGACCCGGCCCGATGAGGTGATCATCGCCACCGGCGGCCTGCCTCATACCGAGGTGCTGGATTCCGGCAATGATCTGGTGGTCTCGGCCTGGGATATTCTGGCCGGCGATGTAAAGCCGGGCCAGGATGTGCTGATCTATGACGATGCCGGCGACCATGCGGCGCTGCAGGCCGCCGATCTGATCTCGGCAACCGGCGCGAAGGTCGAAATCGTGACCCCGGATCGCAGCTTCGCGCCCGAGGTGATGGCGATGAATCTGGTGCCCTATATGCGCAATCTGCAAAAGCGCGACACCACCTTTACCGTGACCTGGCGGCTGATCGCGGTCGCGCGCGAAGGCAACCGGCTGCGCGCCACCCTTGGCAGCGATTACGGCGATTTCCGGCGCGAGAGGCTGGTCGATCAGGTGGTGGTGAACCATGGAACAAGGCCGCTGGATGAGCTGTATTTCGAGCTGAAACCGCTGTCATCGAACCTGGGCGAGGTGGATTATGAGGCGCTTTCGACCGGCGGGCTCCAGACGCTTGCGCCCAATCCGGCGGGGGCTTTCCGGCTGTTCCGCATCGGCGATGCGGTGGCGGCAAGAAACACCCATGCCGCCATCTATGATGCGCTCAGACTGGTGAAGGATCTGTGATTTCTGCCGCGATTTCAGACAGAAGCCAGGAGCGGAACCGCATCAGCGGCGGGTAATCGGGCCGGTCCGCCGGCCAGGCCAGGTGATAGGCGCCCGCGCTTTCGACCGGCAGGTCGAGCGCCGCGACAAGGCGCCCCTCTGCCAGTTCGCGCGCGATCAGGATCTCGGGCAAGAGCGCCACGCCGAACCCCGCCACCGCCGCCTCGGCAAGCGCTGCGAACTGGTCAAGCAGCATCCCCTGGACGCCCCGGTGATCGGCACCCTGAGCGCGCAGCCAGGTCTCCCAGGCGTCAGGGCGGGTGGTCAGATGCAACAGCGGCGCAAGACGGATATCCCCGGCGCGGGCAAAGCCGTATTCCGCCTTCAGCCCCGGCGCGCAAACCGGCAGCATCCGCTCTCCCATCAGGTGAAGAAGGCCCGCACCGCCCCAGTCAGGTTGACCGAAAAAGATCGCGGCATCGGCCACGTCCTGGCGGAAATCGAACCGTCCCAGCCGGCTGAGGATGTTGATCGAGACATCGCGATGCGCCGCGTGAAAGCGGGCGAGGCGCGGGATCAGCCAGCGCGCGCCGAAGGTTGGCGGCACCGCAAGTGTCAGCGTCCCGCCGCCCGGGCTGGCCAAAAGCTGCAGCGAAGCGTCGGAAATCCTGGTCAGCGCATCGCGGATCTCGCGCGCATAGGTCTCGCCGCCGGGAGTGAGACGGATCTTTTGTTTCTCCCTTCGAAACAGGTCAACACCAAGCTGCCCCTCCAGCGCCCGGATCTGCCGCGACACCGCCGACTGGGTCAGCGACAGCTCTGCCGCCGCCTCGGTAATCGAGCCGGTCCGCGCTGCCGCCTCAAAGGCCGCCAGAAGCGGAAGCGAGGGCAGAAACCGACGGGGTGCAGGCAGCGACATTCCGAAACCGCATGATGTTGTGACCAATCCTTTATGGCTTAGCCCGGAGAAATCCGGGATGAAAGACCGAAGCCCGGATCTTTGGGCGGCAGGAGGCAGGAGCAGACATGGGCCGTTCGGTCATCGTTCACGAGAACTTCCTGCGCCGGGTGACGGCGGGCGATCTGCCGCCGGGCGCCGCGCCCTCGGGTCCGCTGCCCCCCGATCTGGCGCTGTCGATCTACCGCTCCGCCTGTCTGAGCCGCGCGCTCGACCGCGAGGCCCGCGCGATGCAGGCCGCCGGCACCGGGTTTTACACCATCGGCTCGTCGGGGCATGAGGGGATGGCGGCAGTGGCGGCGGCTTTGCGGGTCGATGACATGGCCTTTCTGCATTACCGCGACGCCGGTTTTCAGATCCAGCGCGCCAAGCAACTGCCCGATGCCTATCCACCCGGGCGGATGATGCGCGATATGCTTATGTCCTTTGCCTGCTCGACCGAGGATCCGATTTCGGGCGGCCGGCATAAGGTCCTGGGATCGCGCGCGCTTTTCATCCCGCCGCAAACCTCGACCATCGCGAGCCATTTGCCGAAAGCGGTGGGCGCCGCCTGGTCGATCGGCGCGGCGAAGAGGCACCGGCCGGAACATGCCGTGCTGAAGGATGACGGGCTGATCTTTTGCAGTTTCGGCGATGCCTCAGCCAATCACTCGACCGCGCAGGGTGCGTTCAACACCGCCGCCTGGACCGCCTATCAGTCGCTGCCGCTGCCCTTGCTGTTTTGCTGCGAGGATAACGGCATCGGCATTTCCACCCGCACCCCGAAGGGCTGGATCGCGGCAACCTTCCGGCAGCGTCCGGGACTGAAATATTTCGCCTGTGACGGGCTGGATATGTTCGACACCTACAGGACCGCCCAGGCGGCGGCAGAGTATGTCCGCACGCGCAGGAAACCCGCGTTTTTGCATATCGGGACGGTTCGCCTCTATGGCCATGCGGGGGCGGATATGCCGACAACCTATCTGCCGAAAGCCGAGGTCGAGGCCGATGAGGCCAATGATCCCTTGTTGCATTCTGTGCGGTTGCTGCTTGAAAGCGGCGCCGCTTCGCCCGGTGAATTGCTGGATATCTATAAATCGACCGCCGAGGAGGTCGCGGCAATGGCACAGCAGGCCAGCACCCGCCCGCGCCTTGTCTCGGCTCAGGAGGTCATGCGCCCCATTCTCCCGCCGGCGCGGGTGTGCCGGGCCGGGAATGGCCCCTCTCCTGCCGCCCGCGAAGCTGCTTTCGGCACCGACCTGAAGGCGATGGAGGAGCCGCAGATCCTGTCGCGGCTGATCGGCTGGGCCTTGACCGACCTGATGCTTGAACATGGCGAGACCGTGCTGATGGGCGAGGATATCGGCCGCAAGGGCGGCGTCTATGGCGTGACGCAAAAGCTCCAGCCCCGGTTCGGGCCGGACCGGGTGATCGACACGCTTCTGGATGAGCAATCCATTCTGGGCCTTGCGATCGGCATGGGCCAGAACGGTTTCGTGCCGGTGCCGGAAATCCAGTTCCTGGCCTATCTGCACAATGCCGAGGATCAGATCCGGGGTGAGGCTGCGACCCTGCCCTTCTTCTCGAGCGGGCAATTCAGCAATCCGATGGTGCTGAGGATTGCGGGGCTGGGGTATCAGAAAGGCTTTGGCGGTCATTTCCACAATGATAACAGCTTCGCGGTGCTGCGCGACATTCCGGGGGTGATCCTTGCAGTGCCCTCGGACGGGGCGGATGCGGTGCGGATGCTGCGCGAATGCCACCGTCTCGCGCGCGAGGAACAGCGGGTGGTGGTCTTCCTTGAACCCATCGCGCTATACCCGATGCGCGACCTGCATCAGGCGAAAGACGGGCGCTGGCTGCGCCCCTATCCCGCGCCGGGCGAAAGGATTGCGCTCGGCGAGATCGGTCAGGCGGGCGAGGGCCGGGACCTCGCCATCGTGACCTTCGGCAATGGGCGCTACCTGTCGGAACAGGCGCGCCCGGCGCTGGAGGCGCTCGGGATCGGGGTCAGAATCATCGACCTGCGCTGGATCGCACCGCTGCCGGCGGAGGCGCTGATCCGGGCGGTGCGGGAATGCGGCCATGTGCTGGTGGTGGATGAAACGCGCCGCACGGGCGGGCTGGCCGAGGCGCTGATGGCGCTGCTGGCCGAGGCAGGCATGCCCAGCATTGCACGGCTGACGGCCGAAGACAGTTTCATCCCGACCGGACCGGCCTATGCCGCGACGTTGCCGTCCCGCGACGGGATCATCGCCGCCGCTCGGCGGCTGCTCGGGCGTTAAAAGGCGCGGAATGTCATGGTGGTCAGGGTGCGCTGAATGCCGGGAATGTCGAACAGGCGCGAGGAAAGGTAATGGCCGGTATCCTCACCCTCGGGGATATAGACCTTTGCGATCAGGTCAAAATCGCCGCTGGTCGAGTAAAGTTCGCTGACGACCTCGCGGTCCCAGATGGCATCGGCCACCTCATAGGTGCGGCCCGGATTGCAACGTATCTGAACGAAAACCAGCGACATGGATGCATCCTCTCTACTTCCGCAGCAGCCTAACACCAGGTCCGGAAAAGGGAAATCCCCTGACGGCCGCGAAACGATTTCTGACCAGAAATCGTGCCGGAGTTTTTCTTAAAACTCCGGGCCGCCCGCGTCAGGTCAGCCTCTCGTCCATCTCGTCACCGGATTTCAGCTCAAGCTTCGGTGCGGCGCGCAGATCGGAGATCCCCAGGGGCTGTTTTGGCCGCGCGAGGCGATTTCTGACCACCCAATGCAGCCGCGTCTCGGCCCGGGTGATCGCCACATAGGCGAGGCGTTTCCACAAGGGCACACCGGCTTCGGTCCGGTTCGCCCAGGCCGCCGCAGAAAGATCGGGGGCGAAGACCTGCACCTCGGGCCATTGCGAGCCCTGGGCTTTATGGATCGTCACCGCCGCACCGTGCAAAAACGCCGCCCCCATCGTATGGGCATGCGGGATGAAGGGCTCCTCTTCATCCGGACGCTCGATCTTGATGATCGAGGCGACCGAGAGCTGCGGGTCTTCCGCCCCGATCACATGCAGTTTCGCAAAACCCGAGCGGTTTCCCGGCCCCAGATAGATCACCTGCGCGCCCTTGATAAGGCCACGCGCCTCCAGGTCCACCCGCTTCTTGCGGTGTTTCAGCGGCAGCTCGATCCCGTCGCAGATCAGCGGCTCCCCCGGCATCAGATCATCCACCGGCGCGCCATGCCCGAGGCGAAAGGCGGTGATCAGCTTCACCCGCGTCGCATTGCGCCACACCAGCACCGGCGAGCGCGCCATCAGATCGGCATCCACCCGCTCGGACCAGACCACCCGGTCATCCTGGGCTGCCTTTTCGCGCACCAGCCGCTCGAAAGCGTCGAATTCGAGGCGGTCATCCGCCAGCGCATGGGCGAGATCAAGGATCGGATTGTCCTGGGTCTGGCGGTGGATCCGGTGCAGATCAAGCCGCTGCTGCGGCTCCAGCGACTCGAACACCATCTTACCCGATTGCCCGACCGGAGCGAGCTGCGCCGGATCGCCGAACAGCACGAGGCGGGGGAAAATCTCCTGCAGGTCGCTGAACTGACGCTCATCCAGCATCGAGGCCTCATCGACAAAGCCGATATCCAGCGGATCCTCGCGCCGTTTCCAGCCCTGGATAAAATCGGAGCCTTTCAGCCCCGCCGCCGCCAGCGCGCCGGGGATCGAGGCGACCTGCTGGTAAAAGGCATAGGCGCGGTCCATCGCCTCTTCGGTCAGCCCCTCGACCTTTGGCCGCTCGGCCTGGCCGGCCAGCCATTCGGCGATGCGTTCATATTGCGGATCATAGACCGGCGTATAGAGAATGCGGTGGATCGTCGTCGCCGGTACGCCGCGCTGGCGCAGCACCGAGGCCGCCTTATTGGTGGGCGCGAGGATCGCAAGGCTGCGGCGCTCTTTGCGGCGCTTGCCCTCCCAGTCGCCCGAGACGATCTCGACCCCGGCCCCTTTCAGCGCCTTGTACAGCTCCGCCAGCAAGAGCGTCTTGCCGGACCCCGCCTTGCCGATCACCGCCATTACCGAGGCCCGCCCCTCAGCCGGCGGCACCAGAATGCCATTGTCGATATCGACCCCCTGGGATCTCAGCCCGGAGGAAATGCGGTCCCAGGCCTCGGCCTGATCATCGGAGAATTGGGGGGCCTGTGCCTGCATGGCCGGAGCCTATCCTCTGCCATCCGGAAGTGCCAGCGATCACAGGGTGAAAACACGCCGGTCGGGCGCCAGACAGTCAGGGCCTAATGCGGCAGCCCCTTGGTGCCGGGCCGCTTGTCCTCTTTCACCGCGGGCTTGCCGATTTCCAGCTCGGCCACACGCAATGCTTCCTCAACCTTTTGCGCAAGTTCAGGCAGGTCATTGTTCAATGCGTAAGTCCGCAAGTCCCTGAGGACATCGAAAACCCAGTCGTGCCCCATAATACCACCTGAAACAGAGAAAATCCGGTCAAGTTTATCATTTCCCTCTCAGTGGCGAATATCCGTCACTTTCTGAACAATCCAGTCTCGCTATCACCACAATAGAAACAGCGACGGAAAAGCGCCGCATCCTTGCAGATGCGGCGCCCGGTTTCAGCGATACAGGGCCATTCCGGCACCGATGATCAGCGGTTGCGGCTGGCTTCCAGCGTGTCCTCAAAGGTCCGCAGCCCGGTGCGCGGTGCCTGAACCAGCACGGCCATATTGCCGGGCTTGTGCTGGTTCTTCCACATCAGCGTATGGGCGCGCGGGATCTCGGCCCAGGGGAAGACCTCGGACATGCAGGGGTCAAGACGGCGCTCGCACATCAGTTTATTGGCGGCGGACGCCTGTTTCAGATGGGCGAAATGGCTGCCCTGCAGGCGCTTTTGATGCATCCACATATAGCGGACGTCAAAGGTACAGTTGAAGCCCGAGGTGCCGGCGCAGATCACCACCATGCCGCCTTTTTTGCACACCAGCGACGAGACCGGGAAAGTCTGCTCGCCGGGATGTTCAAAGACGATATCCGGGCTGACACCTTTGCCGAAAATATCCCAGATCGCCTTGCCGAATTTGCGCGCCTCTTTCAGCCAGACGTTATATTCGTCCGAGTTCACTTTGGGCAATTGCCCCCAGCATTTGAACTCATTGCGGTTGATCACGCCTTTCGCACCCAGCGACATGACGAAATCGCGCTTGGTCTCATCCGAGATGACGCCGATCGCATTGGCGCCGGCGGTATTCGCAAGCTGGATCGCATAGGAACCCAACCCGCCCGAAGCGCCCCAGACCAGCACATTCTGGCCCGGCTTCAGATCATGCGGCGCATGGCCAAAGAGCATCCGGTAGGCGGTGGCAAGGGTCAGCGTGTAGCAGGCCGACTCCTCCCAGCTGAGATGCCTTGGGCGCTCCATCAATTGCTGCGCCTGCACCTTGGTGAACTGGCTGAACGAGCCGTCATGCGTCTCATAGCCCCAGATCCGCTGCGTCGGCGAGAACATCGGGTCGCCGCCATTGCACTCCTCGTCATCGCCATCGTCCTGGTTGCAATGGATCACGACCTCATCGCCGACCTTCCAGCGTTTGACCTTGTCGCCCACCGCCCAGACGATGCCCGAGGCATCGGAACCGGCGATATGATAGTCCTGCTTATGCACGTCGAAGGGCGAAATCGGCACACCGAGACCGGCCCAGACACCGTTGTAATTCACGCCTGCGGCCATCACGAGCACCAGCACCTCATGGCTGTCGAGCTTCCAGGTATCGACAACCTCCAGCTGCATCGCAGTTTCCGGCTCGCCATGACGCTCGCGGCGGATCGCCCAAGCATACATCTTCCCGGGCACATGGCCCAGCGGCGGCATTTCACCAATCTCATAGAGGTCTTTCCTGGGGGCGTCGTAGGTCATGATCGGTGCCTGTCTGTCCAGTGCCATGAGCGAACTCCTGATTTTGCGCCGCGCCGCAGAATCAGCGGGCCGTTGTCAGGAGGTGTAAGTTTCGTGACGCAATAATGCAACCTCATTTGCTATTTTTTGGTAATTTTATGTCCGCCGCGTCGCAGCACTGCTTGAAACCGGGCAAGAAGCCGCAAAACCGCCTGCCGGTCGGGCATGCGAGCTGAAAGGGAAAGCGCGGGGTGGAAAGAAAAGGCGCCCTGCGCAGATCGCGCGGGCGCCAAGGTGCGGAACGAGGGACAGTGCAAACAAGGACGGGGGTTCCAGTTCCCGCGCCTCATAACTGTGACTTAGAAACATTACTGCTGTATTAAAGGGCCGTTCGCATCTTTGTGATCAGCAGGCATTGCCGATCAGACCGAAAGACAGCCCTTTCAGAGCGAGACTCAACGCGTCGCCGCCGCGTAAAGCGCCACCGCAGCCGCATTCGAGACGTTCAGACTGCCAAAGCCGCCCGAGGCCGGAATCCGCGCGATCAGATCGCAGGTCTCGCGGGTCTTCTCCCGCAAACCAGGCCCTTCGGCGCCCATAACCAGCCCGACCGGCCGCGTCCCGGCCTGGGTCAGCGCCTCTGTCAAGGTCAGCTCCGCCTCACCCGCCAGCCCGATCAGCAAATAGCCCATATCGCGCAGCTCATTCATCGCATCGGCGAGATTGGTGACCCTGAGATAGGGCTGCCGCTCCAGCGCGCCCGAGGCGGTCTTTGCCAGCGCACCGGTTTCGGGCGCGGAATGGTGGCGCGGTGCAATCACAGCACGGGCACCGAACACCTCAGCCGAACGCAGCACCGCGCCGGCATTATGCGGATCGGTGACGCGGTCAAGCAGCACGACCAGCGGCGCCCCCTCGCCCGAGACCGCCACATCCTCAAGGCTGCCCCAGTTGAGCGGCTTCACCTCCATCGCGGCGCCCTGATGCACCGAGCCCGGGTCAATCGGCACATCGAATTTGCGCGGATCAACCATCTCCGGCTCCAGCCCCGAAGCGGCAACAGCATCCTCAAGCTTGTCGAAGGCGTTTTTGGTCACCACCAGCCGCAGCTTTTCCCGCCGCGGGTTCAGCAGCGCATCGCGCACGGCGTGAAGGCCGAAAAGCCAGACAGTCTCCTTCGCTTCGGCCCGCTTCGCACGTTCCTTATCGACCACCCAGGCAGGTTTCTTCATCGCATCATCCCCGTCCGGCACCATCTGCTGCGCCATGAATATCAGCGGACCAAAGGCGGAATCGAGAGGAAAGCGCAAGACAAAAGGATCCGCCCCGGGAAATGGCCTGCCTGCGCGAAAAACTCTGCCCGCAGCCCCTTGACGCCATGAGCCCCCCCGGCTATCTCCCGGCCCCAGAGGGCGACGTGCTGCAAGGTGCGGCAGCGGACTGTAACTCCGCCGAGGAGACTCATGCCTGGTTCGATTCCAGGGTCGCCCACCATTCTTCCAGAAAAGCGAAGAAAATCAACGATCAGGTGCCCTGCATCTGATCTACAGCGCCTTATGCAAATCAATGGGTTATGACGCAGGTGTCCCGCAGTTTCGGGCAGCGCGACCTGCGAAAAAGAAAACCGCCGGAGGAGCTGGCACTCCGTCCGACGGCACTTTGGATAGTCCTGTCAGGAAAGAATACGCGACCTCACGCCGTCCCGCAAGCGTACGATGAATCGAGGTTCGGAATGGCACCGTTGGGAGCAGCATATCTGTATCGAACATGCAGTTCCAGTCGCGTCGCACCCAACGGTCAGACCGTATCAAACCGCATCAACATGTAGCTATATAAATAAGATCGTGCGTCGACCCGAATGTGTTGGCATCTTCTTGCGGAGAATCCTATACATTACACATTATTGACTGTCCCGCCGGACGCGGCCCCCATTTTGAGTCGTCCACGCGCGGTGCAGGCGGGGCGCTCACGCGCGGTGCAGGATAGTGCGCAGCGCGGCCGCCGCCTCTGCCCTGATCGCGTCGCGTGCGATATGGCGACCGCCCTCCACCTGCCGGACGCCCCATGCCCAGACATCGCTGACCCGGAGATCCGGGCCGAAAATCCAGCGGTCCAGCAACCGCGCCGGCGCGGCTCCGGGGGATAGGCTGTCCCGCAACCCGACCAGGTCCGCCGGCGCGCCCACCGCGATCTCTGCCGCCGCGTTCTCTCTGGCCCCGACGCCAAGCGCCCGGGCGCCGCCCTCCAGCGCAGCCGTAAAGAGCCGCTCTCCGGTCGAGCCACCGGCACCGGCGAAAAGGTTGCGCTCATGGCTGGCGAGGCGCTGCGAATATTCCAGCAGCCGCAGCTCCTCGCTCAGCGAGATGCGGATATTGCTGTCAGTGCCGATGCCGAAGCACCCGCCCTGGTCGAGAAACGGGCCGGCAGGGAAGATGCCGTCGCCCAGATTGGCCTCGGTCACCGGGCAGAGACCGGCAACGGCGCCCGCGCGGGCGATGCCGGTGATTTCAGCCGCATCAAGATGGGTGGCGTGGATCAGGCACCAGTCCGGCCCGACCGGCGCATTGTCGAGAAGCCAGGCCACCGGGCGCGCGCCGGTATGGGCGAGACAGTCTTCGACCTCGCGAAGTTGCTCGGCGACATGGATGTGAAAGGGACGGCCGGGGAAATCCTCCGCCAGGGTCGCAATCTCGCCGACCGTGGCGCCGCGCAGGGAATGGGCGGCCAGCCCCAGCCGGTCCTGCGGCCGGGTGAGCATCTGGTCGCAGCGCTCCATCAGCGCGCGAAACGCATCCGGGCTGTGCAGAAAGCGGCGCTGCCCCTCGCCCGCCGGAGCCGGACCGAAACCACCATGAGCGTAAAACACCGGCAGATGGGTCAGCGCGATACCGGTCCGTGCGGCCGCCGCAAAAATCCGCGCCGACATCTCGGCGGGATCGGCATAGGGGCGGCCATCGGTGCCGTGATGCAGGTAATGGAATTCGCCGAGCCTGGTGTAGCCGGCCTCAAGCATCTCGACACAGGCCAATGCGACAATGGCCTGCATCTCATCGGGCGAGAGCGCGAGCGCGAAGCGATACATCATCTCGCGCCAGGTCCAGAAACTGTCCCGACTTTCGCCGCGATGCTCGGTAAGCCCGGCAAAACCGCGCTGGAAGGCGTGGCTGTGCAGATTGCTCATGCCGGGGATCAGGGCATCGACCCGGATATCGCCGGGCGCCGGCGCGGCTCCGGTTTCGACCGCGCGGATCGTCGCACCGTCAATCGAGACCGCAACGTTTTCCGCCGCTCCGCCAGGCAGATATGCCTGTGCCGCATGGATGCGCATGATGACCTCCCCCAAGGGCTGTATTCAGGTAACGCGAGGCGCCGGACCTGAATATGTATATACTTTTAAAGCGCGTCAATCGGGATTGATGATGGCCCCTGGCGGCTTTGTTGCGCTACTGGGGATAAGGTCGGATTTCCCCCCGCTCCCGGCTATCGTCGGCGCATGGGGACGGCTCCGGGCGTGCCGGGTGGCATAAAGCGGTGCATGCGGAGCAGGCGCACGCCCCAGGGTCGGGAAGGTCTGCGGCACAATGCGCTCACCGGGGAGTTTGAGATCAGGCAGTGGAACGCCAGCGGTTCAAGGAGCCTTCCGGTGGAGGGATCGCCCGATGAAGGGCACCGTCCAGCCGGGACCAGACAGGGCCAGCAGGCTCTCCACAAACCCTTCCGTTTACCGAAGCGGCAACCGGAACAGCAGCTTGACCTGAAGGCAGAACTGAATGGCCGCCGCCGGGCCCCTCTCAGGATGACCCGGCCCTCCGTTCGGGGCCGCGAACCAGGCCATCTCCGGGTCAAACCACACCATCAGCGCGCCACGGCGCTTCAGGGCATGACTGTAGCCGATCAGTCCGGTGTTCGGAAATCAGGGGCAGGTTTCTTCATGGGGCAAGCCCGACCCGCCGACCCACAAACACGAACCCGCCGGGCAGAAGGCGAGTGCGACAAAGCCGATCAGGAGGAAAGCCCATTCCTCTTGACCGAAATACTCCGGGGGAGGCTGCCGCAGGCAGGCGGGGGCAGCGCCCCCTTCGCGCGGCCAGAAAAGACCCTGTCACAAAAAACTTTGCGGGTCGATATCAATGGCCAGCCGGATGCCTTTGGGCTGGCGGGTCTGCCGCAGCCAGGCCGCAATGGCATTTTGCAGAGCGGCGTTTTTCGGCGCACGGATCAGCAGGCGAACACGGTGGCGGCCGCGTACCCGGGCAACAGGGGCGGGGGTGGGACCCAGCACCTCGCCGCCGACCTGGCGGATCGGGCCATCGGCCCGGGCGAGATCGGCTCCGAAATCGAACAACGGTTGCAGATCGGCCCCGGAAAGGATGATGCCGGCAAAACGGCCGAAAGGGGGGGGCGCTGGCCTGCCGACGCTCATTCGCCTGCGCCCGTGTCGCGCCGGGACCTCCTGGCAGTATATCCCGATACAGGCGTCATTCCATCTGTGTAAGTGCGGAGGACCACTGCCCGGGGCTGAGGTGAACACATACAGCCAGTCGATACGGCCGCCGCTTGCAAAGACAACCCGCAGCCGCCTTCGCGGCCATGCCCTGAGGCGGCCCCCTTCCCGCGACCTCCTGTAAACGGACAGGCGTCCCCCGGAGCGGCGGCGCACTGCCTCCGACAGCGCATTCGTCAGGGTGGAACGGCGCGCCCCTATGCTCTGTCCAGACATCGAACTGTCCATAATACAGAACAGTCAGTTCGAAACGGCCCTCTGTGCCCGCGCCCGGTTCGGGGTTAATCTGGCGCCATATCTCAGACAGCAGGGGCCAAGCCATGACGTCAAATCCGACCTGGATCCTCAAGCGTTTTCCGACCGGCTTGCCCGGTCCCGACGATTTCAGCCTTGAGCAAAGAGCCGCCCCAACAGCCGGCCCCGGCGATCTGCTGGTCCGCACACTCTGGCTTTCGGTCGACCCCTATATGCGCGCCCGACTGAGCCCTGCAAAGAATTATGCCGCCAGCCAGAAGACCGGCGAGATGATGACCGGTGGCGGGGTGGGCGAGGTTATCATCTCGGAATCGCCGCTGTTCCGGCCCGGCGACATCGTCCAGGCCGATGATTTCGGCTGGCAACCGCTGACCACCATTGCGGCGAAGACGGCCATCCGGCTCGATCCGGCATCGGCGCCGGTGCAGACCTCGCTGGGATGCCTCGGGATGCCGGGGCTCAGCGCCTATTTCTCGTTGTTGCATACCGGCCGGCCGAAAGAGGGCGAAACGGTGCTGATCTCGGCCGCTTCCGGCGCGGTGGGCCAGATCGCGGGCCAGATCGCCCGGATCAAAGGGTTCGACCCCGTTGCCATCGCCGGTTCGGATGCGAAAATCGAGTGGTGCAAGGGCATCGGCTATCGGACCGGCATCAATCACCGCAGCGAAAGCGATCTGACCGGGGCGATTGCGAAAGCCTGCCCCTCGGGCGTCGATGTGTTCATGGACAACACTGCCGGGCCGATCCATGACGCCGCGCTCCTGAACCTCAACACCTTTGGTCGCATCGTTATCGTGGGCACCGTCGCCCTTGCCGACCGGTTCGATCAGCCGGATATCGGCCCGCGCTTCCTGCGCAGGATCCTGGTCGCCCGCGCCCGGATCGAGGGTTTTTTGCTGGACGATTTCGAGGCGCATTATGCCGAGGCCCGCAGCCAGTTGACCCGCTGGTATCAGGAGGGGCTGCTGGAGGCGCGGGAAGATGTGGCCGAAGGGATCGAAGCGGCGCCGCATGCTCTTACCCGGATGCTGAAGGGCGAGAATTTCGGCAAGCAGCTGGTCAGGGTCTGACCCCGGCCCGCCATCGGCGTTGCATCCCTGTCGCGCCGGGATATTGTTCTGTTGGCCGGACAACAGGGGATAGCCATGGACAGTCCTGACGACATGATCCTGCTGGTCGAAGTTGCCGAGACCGGCAGCTTCACCAAAGGGGGCCAGCGCCTCGGCGTACCGAAATCGACAGCCAGCCAGCGCATCGCCCAGCTTGAGGCGCGGCTGGGGCTGCGGCTTCTGAACCGCTCCACCCGCCAGGTCACGCCAACGGCGGCGGGGCAGGTCTATCTGGAATATTGCCGCCGTATCAGGGACGAGGCGCGCAAGGCCGCGACGGCGATGGGGCATCTGAAGACACAGCCCGAGGGCAGATTGCGCATCACCTGCCCCGAGATCACCGCCAGCCATTTCATGCCCGGCTTTCTGCACGGTTTTGCTGTGGCCCATCCCGGCATCACCGTCGAGCTGATCGCCACAAACCGCCCGCTGGATCTGCTGCGCGAGCAGATTGATTTCGCCTTCCGCGTCGGTGCAGCGCAGGGGCAGGAGATGATCCTGCGGCGCATCTCGGCGATCCGGCGCATGCTGGTGGCGTCCCCCGCCTATCTGGAGCGCTGCCGCACGCCGGATCTCCCCGCCGAGATCAGCCGGCATCGCTGCCTGATCCATGACAGCCAGCCCGACTGGGTCTTTGTCAGAGAAATCCGGGTGAACCTGCGCCCGCCGGCGGCACTGTCCTCGGATTCGATGGGGTTCCTGCTGCAATCGGCCATCCTTGGCGGCGGCATCGCGCTGCTGCCCGCCTATATCTGCCAGGCGTCACTCGCCGCCGGAACGCTTATCCGCCTGTTGCCGGACTGGACCCCTGCCCCCTATGAAATGTCGCTGATCTTTCCCAGCCGGGAAAATCCGTCCCGCGCCCAGCTGGCCTTCCGCGAGCATATCGGCGCCTATGATTTTTCCACCTTCGCAGAGCCGCAGGCCGGAACGCCTGGCCGCGCATAAGCGGAATGACTGCTGCCAGGAATATCGGCGCCCCCCCCCTGCTGACAGGACGGCAGACCCTGACACCGGGATCTGTCCCGAACGGGGCGGCTCGCTCTCGCTTCCGAGGCGGCCGTTCCAAAAACGGTGATGATCGACGCGACCTATCTCAAGTCGCATCGCACGGCCTCCAGAACGAGTCTGTAGGGGGGTCTAACTTCTGGACGAATACACAGATGCCCGAAATCCTGACAACTAATTGAAAGGACATAACTAATCCGACGATTTCGAGCGAAACCATTCTGGACGGGATGAAATCGGGGGGGCAAAAATGCGCGATCTGGCATCATCCAGCTATCATCTATCGCGCATCCAGACGTCATTCAGGCAACATTGGCTATCATGCGGATAACACAAGGCAAAAAACGACGGGCGGCGTAGCCCGGACGCCATTCATAGCCATGGGATGCATTAGAGCGAGGAAAAAACGGAGGGACTGAGGCAGTTGAGGTCTGACCGAAATGTCAGACCTCGCGTGATTTGGTCAGACCTCGATAGTGATTTGTAAATATTAGTATTTCTGGGGAAAGCGGCCTTAGATCCCCTGCAGCAAGGTCTGACCGCTGAAACCGGACGAGGCGGCGAACCGGGAAAACCCTTCCCAGTTTGTATTCTGGGCCGTTGATTATCCTTAATAATCTGATATCATTCATATTTATACGAAGCTATTGTGCCAGAATCGGCCATGCAAACTGGGAAACTGTGACTGTTGGTCACTGTTAGTTTCCGAAATCAGTTCGGAAACCTAAGGTATTGATAAGGCATGATAATGCCAGACAGGTTTCCGAACAGGCTGCGGGTGCGAACTGTGACCATATTCACGCTTACAGCCTGTCAGGATCGGAACAAAATTCCTGACAGTCGCGCATTTTCTGACAGGTCCGCATTCCGCGACAGATCACCCTGGGCGCGGCAAGCTCTCTCACAGCTCAGCCATCGCCCCGCGCGGCTCAGATTGGTTGCAGATAAAATCATAATAGGACTGTGCGACGTTGATGACATGCATATGAGGCAGGTCACGAAGTTCACGCGTCTGGAAAGCCCAGACAAGACATTGCCGCCGAAGCGCCTGATCCGCTTGCAGAGCCGCGCAGGGTTCTCCCGGCGCGGCCCGGTGCGTTTGTGGGTTGCCAAATGTGTTGTCAGCCATCACATGAGTTTCCTTCATGGCGACATACTGTCAGGATCAGGAAATTTCCCCGAAACACGGCAGGTATCGACAGCTGGCGCCTTTCTGCCGCGCGATGTCTTCGGCCTTGCGGGCCATCTCCGCGCCTTTGCGATCTACGGTATAGCCCTTAGGAACCTTCGCGCCCTGGTGGGCCATCGGCTGGCCGAGGATCAGACGGGATCGCCGCTTCTACTTCCTAGGGTGTTTCTCTACGGGGTTACAGAGTCACCACCCGATTGCCGGGATTTGGCCCCGCCTTCAGCCGCGCCAGAGCAGCAGGCAGATCATCGAATGGGGAAACCTCCAGGATCTGCGGGTCAAAAAGACCTGTGGCCATATCGGCGGCCATGGTCGCGCCTTCGGCCACAAGGCGACCCCATTGCGCATCATTGCCATGGGCATGCAGCCCGTTCAGCCCGACCTCATGCAGCGAGATCGTGGTGGTGAAGGCCGGCAGCGGCGCCGTCTCCTGGCGGTCCTGGATGCATACCAAATGACCATTGGCGGCCAGTAGGGGGGCGAGGCTGGCCGCATGCTCGCCGCTGACCATATCGAAGACGGCCTCCAGCGGCCGGTCCCCGATGCGTTTTGCCCAGTCCTCGCGCCAGCCGCTGTGGCGGTAATCGGTCACGCTGGCGGCCCCAAGGCGCAGGACACGCCCCGTCTGGGAGGCCGAGGCCACGGCATGGACAATCCAGCCCCTTGCCCGGGCCAGCTGCAGGAGCCCCCCTCCAACCGCGCCCGAAGCACCGGTGACCATCACCTGTGCCCCCGGCGGCAGCGGCACTTTCGCAACCGCCTGCAGCGCGGTCAGCCCGGGACAGGGCAGTGCAGCCGCTGCGACAAAGGACAGCGCCTCGGGCAGCGGGATGGCCGCCCGGGCCGGAATGACAGTATATTCCGCGAACGACCCCTGGCGGATCAGGTCCGTGTGATAGGCCACCCGCGCGCCGGGACGCAGGTGATGCACCCCCTCGCCCAGGGCTTCGACCTCGCCGGCACCATCAACACCGGGGATATGCGGCCAGGTCCAGGCCGGGTGCCCCCAGAGGATGAACTTCCAGTCCACCGGGTTCAGCCCCACGGCATGGTTGCGAACCAGAACCTCGCCCTTGCCGGGAACAGGCTTCGGGCAGTCTTCGAGACGCAGGACCCCGGGGCCGCCGGTTTCGTGATGTAGCCAGGCTTTCATGCTTTCCTCCCTCAGCAAACCGAATAGCCGCCATCGACCGGGATCATCGCACCGGTCACATATCCCGCATCGGCCGACAGCAGGAAGCGCACCACCGTCGCGACCTCACCCGGGCGGGCCCAGCGGCCCATCGGGATCCGCTGGCCGATCCGGTCCGCCCGCGCAGGATCGGTGCGGGCTTTTTCGGAAATCCGCGTCTCGACCCAGCCCGGCGCGACCGAATTCACCCGTACCCCGCGCGCCGCCCAGGCCACCGCCTGCGAGCGGGTGACCGCCGCCACCGCACCCTTGCTTGCGGTATAAGCCGGTGCGCCGGGAGAGCCGAAGATCGCCCACATCGAGGCGACATTGACCACCGCGCCACCCGCAGCAGCCAGCCGGTCGACCAGGGCGGCGGCAAGGGCAAATCCCGCCGTCACATTGACCCGCATGACCTCTTCGAACGGGCCGGTTTCCCATTCTTTCGCATGGCGCAGCATGCCTGCGCAGTTCACCAGCGCAGCCACCGGCCCGGCGGGCAGAACCGCCAGCGTGGCGGCTGTATCGGTCACATCGGCGCGGGCGAAGGAGACCTCCCCGGGCAGATCCGCGTCGCAATCAAGCCCAACCGCCTGACAGCGATAGCCCGATTCCGCCAGCAACTCGGCCACGGCACGCCCGATTCCGGTGCCGCCGCCGGTGATCACGGCCAGGGGCCGTTCAGTCTCGTTTGTCATTTTCTTCTCCTCATCCGCCGCATGGCCGCCCGGAGCCCCGCTCTCCGGCGGCCTCGACACATTCGATGGCTTCGATCAACTGCGGCAGGTCCAGCACGCGGGGAAAGTTCAGTATATGGCGAACCGGCAGCGAGGCCCCGGCCAGCGCGCGGATCTGCGCCGGGCCGACCGGCTGCCCCGTCAGCGCGGCAAGGCTGCGCGGCAGACCCGCTGCGGTGAACAGAGCCGAGAGATCGGCAGGCAGGGCCTCGCCCAAAAGCCGGTGATGCACCAGGAGGCCCCAGGCCACCTGAAACCCATGTGGCGCAGCGGCGCCACCGGGCAGAAGCGGCACACCACGGGTCAGCGCATGCGGGACCGAAAGCCCGCCACTTTCAAAGCCAAGCCCCGCCATCAGGATCATCGCCTCCACCGCCGCCTCGAAAGCGGGGGTCGGCTGGCCTGTCCCGGCGGCGTCCAGCGCGGCGGCGCCATGATCCATCAACACCGCATGACATTGCGCCGCGATGGTCAGCGCCAGCCGGGGCGGACGCGAGAGGAACATGGTGGTGCCACGGCCCTGGGCACAGGCCTCGGCCTCGGCCTTTTTCGAGAGCGCATCGCCCAGGCCTGCCGCGAACATGGCACGCGGGGCGCCGGCCAGAACAGCCGTATCGACCACCACGAAATCGGGGCTCCGGCGCAGATGACAGACCTCTGCCAGCTGGCCCGCCTCATCATAAAGCACATAGTTTTTCGAGGTCGGCGCGTCATTCGAGGCCACCGTCGGCACCGTGATCAGGGCGAGATCCCTGCGCCCGGCCAGCGCCTTGCCGGCATCAATGGCGCGCCCGCCCCCCGCCGCGATCACCACCTCCGGCGCGCGCGCGCCAAGCGCTGCCTCCAGTTCGGCAGCAGTCTCGCGCAAAAGCTTGCCCGCGAAAGGCAGCACCTCCAGCACCACGCCGCTGGCGGCACAGCTGGCGGCGATCCGGGGCGCGATCAGCGGCAGGATCACCGCATCGGCCACCAGCACAGCCGAATGGCCCAGCTGGGCCGCGAAGGCGCCGGTCCGGTCCAGGAGCCCCTGCCCCTGCACATAACGACCGGGCGCCCCGAACACGGTCATACCGGCATCAAACACTTCCAGCGGGTTTTGTATCATCATTCGCCCCTCCACAAAATATATCATATATGTTATTTACGCGCCTGCAAGATCGTTCTTTCTGGGCAACGGAGGAGACCCATGATCACAGGAACCACCCGATTCACCCCGATTCTGGCGCATCCCTGCCGCCATGTGCGGACCCCGGGCGTCTTCAACGCCGAATGTGCCGCGCGCGGAATCGACATGGCGATGGTGCCGATGGATGTCGCACCTGAGAGGCTCGAAGCGACGGTCGCCGCGCTGAGAGGCGTCGAAAACCTGGCCGGCATGGTGGTGACTATCCCCCATAAGGCCGCAGTTGCCGCCCTTTGCGACCGTCTGACCGGCGCGGCGGAGATGCTTGGCGTTTGCAATATCATCCGGCGCGAGGCAGATGGCAGCCTGACCGGCGCGATGTTTGATGGTGAGGGTTTTGTCGCCGGGCTGCGCGGGCAAGGATATGAGCCGGGCGGAAAGTCGGTGCTGCTGGCCGGAGCAGGCGGCGCTGCTGCCGGGCTGGCCCATGCGCTGGCGGGCGCGGGCGTGGCGCGGCTGACGCTTGCAAACCGCTCTGCCGCAAAAGCCGAGGCACTGGCCACCGCGCTCAGCGCGGCCTTTTCGGGCGTCACGGTGGATGTCGGGCCGATGGATCCGGCGGGATATGATATGGCTGTCAACGGAACCTCGCTGGGAATGCATGCGGGCGACCCGCTGCCCTTCGATCCGGCGCGGCTTTCGCCCGGAACCCTTGTGGCCGAGGTGGTGATGCAGCCGGATGTGACCCCCCTTCTGGCGGCCGCTGCCGCGCGGGGCTGCCCGACCCATAAGGGGCTGCATATGATCACCGCCCAGGTGCGTCTGCTGGTCGACTTCCTGCTCTGACAGGCCGGGGCCCGCGCCAGGGTAAGCGCGGGCCCCGGATGTTGACGCTGTCCGCTATGGGCCTAGGCTGTATGGAAACTCACCGCGGATGATATCTGACGCGTTGCTCCGGCCAAGATGAGGCGACCAGCAACAAATCTCGACAGGACGTGGTTTGGCGGCCCTTTTCAGGCCTTCACCGCCGCCATCAGCCCTTGGATCCCGATCAGCGCCATCATCCGTTTGATGTTACAGGCAAGGACGTTCAGCGCGATCTCGGTCCTCACGTTCCTCAGCCTGCGGGTCAGGAAGTGGGTCGTGCCCATCCAGCCTTGATGGTGCCGAAGGGATGCGCGACCGTGCCGCGGCGGATCGTCATCGGCTCAGTTGGTCCGATCAACCTGGCCCGTGCCGCCTCGATCAGATGCTCGTGCGCCCACCGGGTGATCCGGCGCTCCTTGCCGGTTGTGCAGCGGGCCTTCATGGGGCATCCGCCGCACTCCCCGGTCCAGTAGCGGCGCAGTTCCAGCCCGTCTTCCTCGGTCGTGTAGCGGTAGAGGTCAGCGCTTCGCCAGCGGGGCAGCGGTAGACATCCGCATCGGCCTCGTAGGCGAAGTCGGGCTTCACATACATACCCTTGATCCTGTTGCCGGACGTCTCCGGCTTGGGGATCGTTGTGGTGATGCCAGCCTCATGGCAGGTCAGGATCTGCCGTCCGCTGAAGTAGCCCTTGTCGGCCAGCACATGCATCGTGTCACGATGAAGCGCCTCCTGCGCGGCCAGCGCCATCGGCACCAGAAGATCGCGGTCATGGCCCTGATTGGTGACGTCATGCACGACGATCAGGTGCGTTTCCGCATCGACGGCGGTCTGGACGTTGTAGCCGACCATACCGCTGTTGCGGGCGCTCGTGGCCATGGCGCGGGCGTCAGGATCTGTCAGGGAGATCTGACCGTCCGGTGCATCGGCCAGCGCGCGATCCATAGCTTGCAGATGCTGGATGTGCTGGCGGACGCGGCCGTAGCGCTTGGCCAAATGCGCGACCTTCTCGGCCCGAACCTCGCCTTCTTCTTGTTGATCGACGCGGACCATCTCGGCGATGTAGCGTTCGACGTCCGCCTCCAGATGGGCGATGCGGCTGGCGACCTTGCCCTTGGTGAAGTTGCGATCCCGTGCATTCACTGCCCGGAACTTGCTGCCATGCAGAAGTCTACCACAACATCTAGTTTCCACACACCCTCGGCCGGTGTCAGACCCGTTGCCGCGTCCGCGCCCCAACGCCCTGCAACAGCACCGCCAGAATGATGATCAGCCCCTTGATGATCTGCTGCGGATAGGCCGGTACGCTCATCAGGTTCATAATGTTTCCGATCAGCCCGAGGATCAGCACCCCGATCATCGTCTGCACCACCGTCCCCTTCCCGCCCGACAGCAGCGCCCCCCCGATGACGCAGGCGGCGATGGCATCCAGCTCAAGCCCGATGCCGGTGACCGGCGTGCCAACCGAAGTGCGCGCGGTCACCATCACCCCGGCCAGCGCAGACAATCCGCCGCAGATCGTATAGGCGAGGAATTTGTAACGCCCGACCGGCAGACCGGCGAGCCGCACCGCAGTCTCATTGCTGCCCGTCGCCACGGTCAGCCGGCCCCAGCTGGTGCGGCGCAGCAGGATGACAAAGAGCAGCACCGCCAGAAGTGCTGCCACCACAGGCCAGGGTATACCGAGGCCTGGCACCCCTTTTGCCCCAAAAGCGGTCAGGATCTGTGCCGTCGGCAGCTCGCGCGGGAAACGCACCGGCTGGCCGTTCGACAGCATATAGGCAATGCCCCGCGCCATGGTCATCATCGCAAGCGTCGCAACGAAGGACGCCATGCCAAACCCTGCAACAAGGATGCCATTCACCGCGCCCAGAACCGCCCCTGCCCCCAGGGCGGCCAGGACACTAAGGATCAGTGCAAAGCCGCCTTCGACCGGCAGGGCCGGCATCATCATTGCCACGACCATGCCGCCGATTGCCGCGACCGAGCCGACCGAGAGATCGATCCCGCCGGTCAGCACCACCAGCAGCATTCCGACAGAGACCAGCGCCAGCGGTGCCAGCTGGCGCAGAAGGTTGAAAATGTTCTGCACCGTCAGGAAATGCTCTGACAGAATGGCCGAGGCGATGATCAGCGCCACGAGCATGATATAGATGTTCCAGTCGATCAGCCGCGCGAGCAAGCCCCGCCCCGCGCGGGGCCCCTTCGCGGCAGGCGCTGTTCCGATGGTCTGAGTTTCAGTGGACATTGTCCCGCCCCATTGCCAGTTCGATGATGCCTTCCTCGGTCAGCGCCGGGCCTGAAAGCGCGCCGGCGATCTGACCGGCGCGCATGACAAGCACGCGGTCGCACATGCCGATCAGCTCCAGCATTTCCGAAGACACCATCACCACAGCCGCCCCACTGTCGGCCAGTTCATTGATGACGCGGTAGATTTCCACCTTCGCGCCCACATCGACACCGCGTGTCGGCTCGTCGAGCAGCAGGATCTCACAGCCCGAGACCAGCGATTTCATCAGGGCGACCTTCTGCTGGTTTCCGCCTGAAAGCGTGCCTGCCTCAGCCTCAAGGCTGGCGGCCTTCAGACGCAGCCCCTCGCGCAGCTGCTGCGCCGCCGCGCGCTCGCGTCCGCCGCGCAGAAAGCCCAGCGGCCCCAGATGCGGATTAACCGGGGTCAGCATCGCATTGGTAAGGATCGGCAGATCCAGCAAGACGCCCTGTTGCTTGCGGTCTTCCGGGACAAGGCCGATCCCGGCGCGCACCGCGTCTCCGGGGTTCCGGATTGTCTGCGCGCGGCCATGCAGCCGGATTGTTCCCTTTGCGGGATCGGCGCCGAAGATCGCCCGCAGCACCTCGGTCCGGCCGGCACCGACAAGGCCGCCGATGCCCAGCACTTCGCCCCGGCGCACCGAAAAACTGATCTCGCGCAGCCGGGGCGTGCAAAGCCCCTGCACCTCAAGCGCAACGGGGCCGGGCTCAACTGCGCGCGGCGGGAAGAAATCCGACAGCTCGCGCCCGATCATCAGCCGGGTCAGGCTGTCGTGATCCAGCGTCGCGGTCTCCCAGGTGCCGACCGTCGCTCCGTCTTTCAGCACCGTCACCCGATCGCAAAGCGCAAATATCTCGTCGAGCCGGTGCGAGATATAGATCACGCAGACGCCCCGATCGCGCAGACGCCGCACCAGCGCGAACAGCTTTTCCGTCTCATGCGCCGTCAGCACCGCGGTCGGCTCATCCAGCACCAGGATAGAGCAATCGCGCGACAGCGCCTTGCAGATCTCAACCACCTGCTGCATCGCCACCGGCAGATCGCCCGCGAGAGCACAGGGATCCACCTCGGGAAAACCCATATCGGCCAGCAGATCCGCTGCGCGGCGCTCCATCTCTGCCCGGGCAAGCCAGAAGCGGTGGCCCAGATGTTCCAGAAGGATATTCTCGGCCACGCTCAGATGCCGGGCCAGCGAGAATTCCTGATAGATGACCGAGACCCCCCGGCGCAGGGCATCGAGCGGCGTGTGGATATCGGCGGGGGCGCCGTCGATATGGATCTCGCCGCCCTGATGGTCATAGGCGCCGGCGAGGATTTTCATCAATGTCGATTTGCCGGCCCCGTTCTCGCCCATCAGCGCGTGAACCTCACCGGAGCGGGCGCTGAAAGCAGCGTCGCGCAAAGCGGCGATCCCGCCGAATTCCTTTGCGATGCCATGCATTTGCAGGCGTTCCATGATCCCCTCCCAAGGCCATAGGTGAGCCCCGGGCCGCCAGGGCGACCCGGGCTGGATATCAGCCGCGCAGTTCGGGAATGGTCCGGAAAGCGGGCACCGTGTAGCGGAAGAACAGGTTGCTGGTATCGGGATCAATGAACTCGTCCGCATTGTCCTTCGTCACGATCTGGGACGGGTAGTAGGATCCAAGCGGCAGGTTGTTCGCGTCGAACCCCTGGTCGAAGATCTGATAGATCAGCTGTACGACCCCCTCGCCGGTATGCGACCCCGAGCCGAGCCCGGTCACCAGCATGTCGCCCGATTTCACCAGATCCAGCGCGACACGGAAGCCATCAGCGGCATTGGCAACCGTGATCCTGTCCTTGTAGCCCTGGTTCTCGATTGCGCGCAGCGCACCCATGCCCATAAAGTCATTTTCGGCCAGGATGATGTTCATCTTCTGGCCATTCGCGGTCAGGATGTCTTCGGCCGCATCCAGCCCGCCCTCTTCTGTCCAGTAGCCGACACCCATCGACAGAACATCGAACTTCGCTTCGGGATAGCTGAAAGAGCCGCCGGTTTTCAGCTCCTGGAATTTGTTGAACCCGGCCAGCATCGCGTCTTCTTTCGACATGCCAAGGCCAAGCTGCTCCGAGCGTTCATAGATGATCCCCGTGATCACCCCGTTGACCCGGCTTTCCGAGGTAGAGTTGCCGACCGTTCCCAGAATGGCAGCGGCGGTGATCTGCGTGTCGGGGCCGAAATGCTGCGCGACATAGCGGCCGGCCTCAAACCCGTTGCCATAGGGGTTGAAGAGCACGGTCGTCACCACCGGGCTGTCATCGGGCACGGTGCCAAGCGCGATCACCGGGATGCCCGCATCCACCGCGCGCTGCGCATCGGTGGCGGCAGCGGCAAGATCGGTCGGGTCCATCACGATGACATCGACGCCTTTCGCGATGAAGGCGTCGATCTGCGCGCTGGTCTTTGCCGGGTCGCCATCCGCGACCTGCACATCCAGCTCATAGCCATATTCATCGGCCTTTGCTTTGGCGGACTCGATCACGCTGACAAACCACGGATTGCCGAGGGTGATCTCGGTCCAGCCGATCACCAGCTTGTCCGCCGGGTCGCGCGGCGCAGTCGGCAGCGCTTTGGCGATATCGCTGCGATCCGCAAGATCGGGGTCGATCACCCCGGAAAGCGCGGAATTGGGCAGCAGCGTGTAGATCTCGTGCTTTTCTTCGGCGACGGCCGGCAGCGCCAGCAAAAGTGCAGCCGAGGACAGCAGCGCAAGCGCCGTTCTGGAATGAAACATCTCTCTCTCCCTTGTATCGGCCCGGGATCTGTCCCCGGGCCTGTTTTTCACCCGCGCCCTCCCGGCGCGGGGCCGATCAGACGAGATTCTCGCGAAGCACCGCCTCGATCCCGGCCTCGTCCAGCCGGTAATGCGCATAAAGATGGCTGGGCGGCGCGATCAGCGCGTATTCGTCGCGGATCCCGTGCCGCACCAGGCGTGCGGGGCTGCCTGCTTCGGCCAGCACTTCGGCCACCGCAGCGCCAAGCCCGCCGAGGATGTTATGCTCTTCGATGGTCAGGATGATTTTCGAGCGCGCGGCAGCCTCCAGGATCGCATCCCGGTCGATGGGTTTCACCGTCGCCATGTCCAGAACGCCGATGCTGCGCCCCTCGGCGGCCAGCTTTTTCGCGACCTGCACCGAAGGATGAACCGGCAGGCCGCAGGCGATGATGGTGATCTCTTCGCCCCGCGCATGTTCGATGGCCTTGCCAAAGACAAAGGGGGCAGCCGGGTCGTAGAGGCCGGGCTCGCGCCCGCGGCCGGTGCGGAAATAGATCGGCCGGTCATGGTCGGCACTGGCGCGGATCGCGGCCTCAAGCTGCGGGCCGTCGGCGGGCGAAACCACCGTCAGATCGGCGATCGAGCGCATGGTGCCGATATCCTCGGTCGCGTGATGCGAGGTGCCGTAAAAGCCCATCGAAATGCCGGTATGATGCCCGATCAGCCGCACCGGCAAGGCGCAATAGGCGACGTCCATGCGGATCTGCTCGCAGGTCAGAAGACCGAGGAACGAGGCGAAAGTGGCGACATAGGGCATCATCCCCGTGGTGGCGAGCCCGGCCGCCGCCGAGACCATGTTCTGCTCGGAAATGCCGAAACCGATATAGCGGTCGGGATATCTTTCGGCGAAGCGGTTCAGCCCGTTGGAATATTGCAGATCGGCGGAACCGGCCACCACCGGATGCCCGGCCTCGACCAGCGAGATCAACCCGTTCGAGAGGTGATCAAGGCCCGGATTCTTCATGTTGAGTTCGCGGTAATGCCACGAGTTCGGCGATTGCGGGCGGCTGTGAATGGTCATGTCAGATCACCCTCGACAGGATTTCTTGCCGCGCCGCCTCGGCGTCGGACGGGTCGAGATAGCCAAGATGCCAGCCCGGTTCGGTTTCCATATAGCTGACACCCTTGCCCTTCAGCGTGCGGGCGATGATGCAGCAGGGTTTCGCGCGGGACTGGTCGGCTTTGACGCGGCGCAGGGTGGCGGTCAGAGCGGCGATGTCGTGACCGTCGACGACATGCACCTCCCAGCCGAAAGCGCGCCATTTCTCGTCCAGCGGCTCGATCCCCATCACGTCATCGACAGCGCCATCAAGCTGGAACCCGTTGCGGTCCACGATGGCGACCAGCCGGTTCAGCCCGTGATGGGCGGCGCCGATGGCGGCCTCCCAGACCTGCCCCTCCTGCATCTCGCCATCACCCAGCATCACGAATGTGGTGAAGTCGCGCCCCTGCTGACGCCCGCCGAGCGCCATGCCAAGACCGTTGGACAGCGCGTGGCCGATCGAGCCCGACGAAAAGTCGACCCCGGGCACTTTGCGCATATCGGGGTGGTCGCCCAGCGGATTGCCAAGCCTTGTGTAGCCATTCAGCACCTCGACCGGCAGATAGCCCTTTTCCGCAAGGATGGGGAACAGACCCACCGCCGCATGCCCCTTGCCCATCAGAAAGCGGTCGCGGTCGGGATGTTTCGGATCGTCCTCAAGCCGCATCACGTCGTAATACAGCGCGGCGAAGATCTCGGCGGCCGAGAAAACGCTGGTGTAATGGCCCACTTTGGCGATCTCGATCAGCCTTATGGTCTCCAGCCGGATGAACTGCGCGCGGTCGCGCAGATGGGCCACCTCGGCCTCGGTTGGTCGAAAGTCGTTTCTGATCGGTGCGGTCACACCTCTGTCCTCCCTCAGGCGTCGCGTCACTGGCGACAACGAATCCTTGCCTGTTTGTGATTTAGCATCATATATGATATATGTCACCGGGAAAATTCGGGAGGAAAAGATGACCCTTACATTGACAAGGCCTGAGATCGACGCGATCCGCGCCAGGCTGAAACCGCGCGGCCAGGCCTTTATCGACGGGAGGTTTGTGGATGCGGCTTCGGGGCAGACCTTTGACACCATCGCGCCGCGCGACGGCTCAGTGATCACGCAGATTGCCGCCTGCGATGCAGAGGATGTCGATCAGGCCGTGCGCGCGGCGCGGCGTGCCTTTGAAAACGGCGTCTGGCGCAATCAGAGCCCGAAAGATCGCAAGAAAGTGCTGCAGCGCTTTGCGGCTCTGTTCGAGGCCAATATGGATGAGCTGGCGATCCTTGAAACGCTGGATATGGGCAAGCCGATCAGCGAAAGCCGCAGCATTGATGTGAATGTCGTGCTTGATACGCTGGCCTGGTATGCCGAATGCCCGGACAAGCTTTATGATGAGATCGCCCCCACCGGCCCCGGCCAGCTTGGCATGATCACCCGAGAGCCGGTCGGCGTGGTCGCGGCGGTGGTGCCGTGGAATTTCCCCATGCTGATGGCGGCCTGGAAACTGGCGCCGGCGCTCGCGACCGGCAATTCCGTGATCCTGAAACCGGCCGAGCAATCGCCGCTGACCGCGATCCGTATGGCCGAGCTTGCCGCCGAGGCAGGGATTCCGGCGGGCGTCTTCAATGTATTGCCGGGCTTTGGCCCCACCGCCGGCCGCGCGCTTGGTCTGCATATGGATGTTGATTGCCTCGCATTCACCGGTTCGGGCGAGGTTGGCAAATTGTTCCTGCACTATGCCGGCCAGTCCAATATGAAGCGGGTCTGGCTGGAATGTGGCGGCAAATCCCCGAACATCATCATGGATGACGTGCCCGAGCTGCGTCTTGCCGCCGAGCGCGCCGCCACCGCGATCTGCTTCAACCAGGGCGAGGTCTGCGTCGCGCCCTCACGTCTGATCCTGGCCGAAAAGATCCAGGACCAGTTTCTCGACATCGTGGTGGAAACCGCGCGCGGCATTCGCCCCGGCGACCCGCTGGACCCCGATACCAGGCTGGGGGCGCTGGTCGAATCCGGCCATCGCGACCGGGTGGAGGGCTATATTGCCAAAGGCCGCGAAGAAGGCGCGCGGCTGGTGCTGGGCGGCGACCGGCCGGAGACCGGCCTCGATGGTTTCTACCTCAATCCGACGATATTCGCGGATGTGAAAAACACGATGGCCATCGCGCAGGAGGAAATCTTCGGGCCGGTCCTCTCGACCATCACCGTTCGCGACGAGGAGGAGGCGGTGCGCGTGGCCAATGACAGCTCTTACGGGCTGGCGGCTGCGGTCTGGACCCGGGATCTCAGCCGCGCCCATCGCATGGCGCGCAGGCTTCGGGCCGGAACGGTCTGGGTCAATTGCTATGACCACGGCGATGTGACGGTGCCCTTCGGCGGCTTCAAACAATCCGGCAATGGCCGCGACAAGTCACTGCATGCGCTGGACAAATACACCGAGCTGAAGACGACCTGGATCGAGCTTTAACCGTCTTGCGGGGCGGGAATTCCCGCCCCTTTCGCCTCCAGCCAGTCCACCATGACAGAGCCGACGCCAATATCGGACTGGATGGCGGCGCGTGCCGCTGCGGCATCCCCTGCCGCAAGGGCGCGCAGCAGCGGGTAATGCCCGTGATCGCCGCTGGCCAGCACGCGGGTCGGCGTGTTCAGGTGATAGAGATGGATCAGCGGCCCCATCTGCGCCCACATCGATTCAATGGTTGCATAAAGCAAAGGCATGCCCGCCGCCTCGGCCAGACGGAAATGGAATTCGCGGTTCAGACGGCTCGCGTTCAGCGGATCACTCGCAGCGGCACGGGTAAAGGCTTCCTGAAGATCGGTCAGCTCTTTCAGCCCGTCGCGGCTGATCTTATGCGCCGCCTGCGCCGCCGCCTCGCCTTCAAGATGGCTGCGAATGATCTGGATCTCGCGCAGTTCCGCCACCGTCAGCCTGCGGACATGGATCGAGGTGGCCGCGCGCATCTCCAGCGCGCGTTCCGAGACGAGGCGGAAAATCGCCTCACGGACGGGGGTGATCGAAACGCCAAGCTGCTCGGCCATGGCGGCGATCGTCAGCCGCTCGCCGGGTTCGTAATGGCCATCCATCAGCGAGGCCCGGATCGTCGAATAGACCTGTTCGGACAGGTTGCCCTTGGCGATCTTTGGCAGCTGCGTCATCGACGACCTCACAATTTGACCCATATTTCGCATTCCCACCCCCGTTGAACAAGCCCCGCCCACGCTCAGGCGTTCAGGGGCGCCAGGGGCTCAATCCCGAGAATGATGTCCGAGGCCTTTTCCCCAATCATAATAGCGGGCGCATTGGTATTTCCCGAGATCAGCGTCGGCATGACCGAATTGTCGACGACCCGCAGATTGCGCACCCCGCGCACTCGCAGCTGCGGATCCACCACGGCCATCTCATCCAGGCCCATCCGGCAGGTGCCGACCGGATGATAGACCGTCTTGCCCCGGGCGCGGATATAGCTCTGCAGCGCCGCTTCCTCCTGCACCGCAGCGCCGGGAAAGGCCTCGGTCGGCTCGACAAAAGGTGCGAAAGCCGGCTGCGTGAGAATGCGGCGCGCCAGTTGCAGCCCCCTGACCGACAGCCGCATATCCTCCGCCGCCGAGAGATAGCGCGGATCAATCAGCGGGTTCGCGGCCGGATCGGCATTTCGCAGGCGGATCTCGCCCCGGCTCGCCGGGCGCAGCACACAGGGGTTCACCGTGGCGCCGGCGCGTTTGATCGGTGCCGCCTCGCCCTCGATGAAAACGATCGGGACAAAGTGCATCTGTATATTCGGCTCTGCCTCGGAGTCGTCGACATTCATAAAGGCGCAGGCCTCGGTCACATTCGACATCACCGGGCCGGATTTGAAGAGGAGATATTGCAGCCCGTTTTTGATCGCCCGGAAGAAACTGTCCTCTCCGTAATACCCCTGTCGGCCGGTGCAAAAGCGGATGGCGGGGAATTCCAGATGGTCCTGGAGATTCTGCCCCACCCCCTCCAGCCGCTGTTTGACCGCGATGCCGTGACGGGCAAGCTCTACCTCGGGCCCGATGCCCGACAACATCAGAAGTTTCGGCGTCTGCACCGCGCCGGCCGAAAGGATCACCTCCTCAGCCGCCTGCACCTGTTCCAGCCGGCCATTGCGGGCGTATTCAACACCTGTCGCACGGTCGCCGTCGAAGAGGACCCTTGTGACAAGGCAGCCGGTCCGGATCTCGAGATTGCCGGTCTTCAGGGCGGGCCGCAGATAGCCGACAGCGGCACTGCAACGGCGGCCATTGCGGGTGGTCGTCTGGTTGAATCCGACGCCGCGCTGCCGGGCCCCGTTGAAATCCGGAGTGAAGGGAATACCCGCTTCCTGAGCCGCACGCACGAAAGCGCGGGTCAGGTCGCTGGTCTGCCGCAGATCCGAGACCCCAAGCGGGCCGCCATTGCCATGATACGCATCCGCAAGCCGGTCGTTATCCTCGGCCCGGCGGAAATAGGGCAGCACATCGCGGTAAGCCCAGCCCTCGGCCCCGGCCTCGGCCCAGCCGTCATAATCGCCCCGCTGACCGCGAATATAGATCGCCGCATTGACCGAACCGCCGCCGCCAAGCACATGGCCCTGCGGCATCACCGGAGCGCGCCCGTTCAGATGTGGCTGCGCCTCGGTGGCGTAGTGATACAGCAACTTGCTGTCGAGCAGCTTCACAAAGCCCGCAGGAATATGGATCAGAGGATGGCGGTCCCTCGGCCCGGATTCCAGCACCAGAACCTTCGCCCCCGATTGTGCCAGCCGCCCGGCCAGCGCACTTCCGCCCGAGCCGCCGCCCACGATGATGTAATCCGCCATGTTTTCCTCCCTCGCATAATAATATATCATATATTATTATGCGAGGGAGGGTCAATCGGCGAGCTCGCGATTGTTTGGTGATTGCGGCTATGGTGCAGACGCTTACGGCGGACGGTATTCTTATAGCGAATCCATTGGGTTAATGGCCTGTCTCGCCCCGGCCCGAGCCCTCGCACGACCGCAAAACGAACAGGAGGCGCTGAAGCGGCGTGGCTCTCTTTTGCTCTGGCTGGATCAGGGGCATGCTGTGGCGCGCGCCGACTGCTTGTCGCAATGGCCCGGCTCCGCTGTTCAGTACGGAGAAAGCCCGGAAAACAATCCGGAGGCTGCTTGCCTGACGACGGCCATCCGGCTCTGCCTGAAGATGGAAGCCCTGTTCGGGCTGCCGCCTCGTCAAATCGGGCCAGGTTCCGCCACTGGTTCGGGGAAACCCGGCGAGATGGTTGTGATCATCCCATCGCTGGTCGGTCCTGATTGGCCAGGGACGGGCTTTTCCATCCCGAACCACCGCCGGATCCAGGCAGGACCGTGGCCCCGGCGGGACCGCGCAAACCTCCCGGAGGCATCGCGCAGCCGATATCGGGCCGCCCGCGCACCAGGACCGCGGCCCCTTCTGGCTGTCAGCACCGGGACAGGGTTCCGGGTGATGGTGAAAGGCTGGCGCGCAAGCGAGACACATAACGGCAAGGCCAATATCATAGGGGTCATCTGACAATGAACACCATCATCGGCGACATCCGGGCGGCGGAGCTCTTCCCGGAGCAACCAACGCGATATCGGGCCGGGAAGCCACCCCCGAACAAACCGGCGGGAGCCTCTTCCCACCTGATAAGCAAATCGGCACCGTGACCGGCGACGGTCTGAGGGGCGCGGCCCTGGATGACCGGATCGCCGCGCACCGCCCGGCGCGCCCCCGATCATCAGATGCAAAAGGGTCCCACCGGCGCATCACCGAAGCCGAACCGGGTGTAAATATCGCGACCGTCTGCCGGTCCATGAACGTCCCGACCGGGCTCGGTTGATCGAACGCCACAGCCTTGCTGACGCTCGGGCCTGCCACGAAGCTGGCGGTTCCTGGCATTTTGATCACTTTGTGAATGTCGGGACCGATGAAATGATCGGGTTCCCCAAGGCTATACCGTAGATCGCAAAAGCGCAGAGATGGCCCGCAAGGCGGAAGACATCGCGCGGCAGAAGGGTGTCAGCTTTGCCGAGGCTGTCGATATGGTGCTTGGGGGGCAGGCCTGATGAGCGCCTTTTTCTCGTTTCGATACCCGGACAGGATTCAAATCCTGACGGATGGCGGGTTCTTCGATGAGACAGGCAATCTGTGGCTTATCGCCCGCAAGGCGTTCGCCGCTTCCGGAATGGCGCTGGCGGTGACCGGGCGGGGAGATTCCGCCTCGTTCGTTCTGGGAACCTGCGTTGATCTGATAAATCACTGCGATGCGTTAACCGCATATGGTGGATCAGTGGACAGCGCGCTTGTTGCAATCAGGAGGCATTTCGAGCGCCTGGGTGCCGACGGATTTGTGCCCGCCGAGTTCCTGATTGCGGCCTTCTCGGAAACGGAAGGGCCACAGCACTATCTGGTGCAGTTGCATGGTCGTTATGCTCTTCCATCCTTTGAGCTGGTGAACGCGGGCGATCAGATTGCAGCGGGCAGTTCAATCAGCTGGGAAGACCTATCACATCTGGAACTTGACGCAAAGGCAGTGGCCTGCCCAGACTTCCCCGAACAATATGGCGCAGAAATCATTGGCGCGATGCGGGGGAAGCGGGCGGAAGTTCCCGGTGTAAAATTACCCATCTACGGGATCGGCGGGCATGCCTGCCTGACCACCGTATCAGAAAGCGGCGTTCTGATCAGGGATCTGTGCCAGTTTTGGAAAAGTGCTGTTGCGCGCAGAATTGTAGCCGAAGTAGTGCAAAACCTGAAGAAGGGCCTTGATGCAGTGCCGTTGGAGTTTCTGGCCGATGCGGCATGGGTCCTTGCGGTGATAAAGCCTTTCAATCGCCGCATATTTTGCGGAGATTGGTATTGCAGCTGCGCTGATTGTTGATCATAATCGCCGCATGAGGAGCGGTGATTATGACCTATATCCATCAGCAGGCCGAATGGCCCAACTTCACATGGGCTGGTGATGGCATCAGCACAACCTTGGCTGCGGTTCGTCACCGCCAAGGTCGTTTGGTCGGCCGGATGGAAGCGCTCGGTTTCGACCTGCAGGCCGAAGCCGTCCTTCAGACGCTGACTGAGGACGTCCTGAAGTCCAGCGAGATCGAGGGCGAGAACCTGGACAAGCAGCAGGTGCGTTCCTCCATTGCCCGGCGCCTCGGCATCGAGATCGGTGCGCTTGCGCCGGTCGACCGTGATGTCGAGGGTGTGGTCGAGATGATGCTGGATGCCACGCAGAACTATATCGCTCCCCTCACTGTGGAACGGCTTTTCGCCTGGCATGCCGCACTATTCCCGACTGGGCGCAGTGGTATGACCCGGATCGCTGTCGGCGCATGGCGCCCGCCGGAGGCCGGACCGATGCAGGTCGTTTCTGGCCCTTATGGACGTGAACGGGTGCATTTCGAAGCGCCGGAGGCAGAACGCTTGCCTGGCGAGATGCAGGCCTTCCTGGACTGGTTCGAGAGACGCGATGGCACGGACCCGGTCATCCGCGCTGCCATCGCCCATCTCTGGTTCGTGACGATCCATCCTTTCGAGGACGGAAACGGCCGTATCGCCCGCGCCATTGCCGATATGGCGTTAGCCCGATCCGAGGGGAGTTCACAGCGCTTCTACAGCATGTCGGCTCAGATCCGGCGCGAGCGGGGAGAGTACTACTCGACGCTGGAGAAAACGCAGAAGGGCGGGCTGGACATCACCAGCTGGCTCTATTGGTTCCTCGGATGCCTGGATCGGGCCTTCGACGGCACCGAAGAGGTTCTGCGCCACGTCCTGCACAAGGCACGCTTCTGGGAGACGGTGGCGGGCGAGACTTTCAACGAGCGTCAGCGCGCCGTGATCAATCGTCTGCTGGATGGTTTCGAGGGGAAGCTGACATCCTCGAAATGGGCGAAGCTGACCAAGGTTTCCTCCGACACGGCGCTCCGCGACATTACGGACCTGGTTGATAGGGGGGTGCTGGAGAAGGAGGATGCCGGTGGCCGCAGCACCAACTACAGATTGGTTGAGCCGACGCAAGGCTGATGGTCGAAGGTAACTCTGGCGCGATTAGACCCGCATCAGGCTGAAAGTTGGTGGGTCATAGAAGAGTAATTTTCAATGTCAGCAGAACAGGTTACACTAGGCAACAAGCTTGGGGATCTGGCGTTCGACCAATCGCAAGTATCGTTGGTTGCTTGCCCCCGCAACCAACGATACTTGCGAAACCCCCAAGGCGACAGCCGCGGAGGTTTTTTGCTGTTCAGGCCCATTCCGCCGTGATCGTCTGTTGCGCGTCCCCGCAACCAAAAAATCGCGTGTTATCAAACGCTTAATCGCAGTCCTTCGGGGCGGCGTTTGCGTTTCCAACTCCCGTGGAAGCACTGTGGAAGCAAGAGGGCGGAAACCGTGGCGTGAAATCGGCGAGGCCACAAATGCGTGAGGCTGCTCAGGCCGCGTTCAGCTGGACCGACAGCCATCTGCATGAGTTTCGGATCGGCGGCTTGCGCTATGGCGATCCCGATCAGTTGGAGCACGGTTTCGGCGGGACGGGGGTCTTCGACTACACCGAGGTCAGGCTGGCGGATTTCACGGGACAAGATCTGGCCTTCTGCTATCTCTACGACTTCGGCGACGACTGGACCCATGTGATCCGGATCGAGGAATGGCTGTCCCTCGATCCCCCGCCCCGCCATGCTGAGTGCCTGGAGGGAGCCCACGCTCGACCGCCGGAGGATGTCGGTGGCCCCTGGTCCTATGCCGACTTTCTCGAAACCATCCGCGACCCCGACCATGACGACCACAAGGCGCATCTTCGCTGGGCAGGCGGGCATTTCGACCCCGAGTGGTTCGACATCGACCTGATCAACAAAGATCTGCGCAACACTTTCCGCACCAACGTCAGCAACGGGGGCGGGAGGTGGCCAGGGTGAAGCGGGTGATGCCGGTGCCGCCCTGAGTGGTGATGGCTTCGGGGGCTTGGCCGATGTTGCCCGCGAGGATGATGATGTTCTGCATTGTCAGTCTCACGATTACAGATTACGGCTTACGCTTCTTCGCTTGCGGCCCTGTGGCTTCTAATCAGATTCAATTATGGCTTCGAGCCTGTCTCGTACTTTGGGTATGAGCCTTGTACCCACGGCGGGCGAGAGCGCCAGTAGCAGGCGCGCTGCCGACGCCATACTCCGCTCTGGCACTACAAGTATTTCCTCTACGGGTGGAGCTGTGGTCACCGGACTCGACAATAGGAACCGCGCTTTGCGGACCAAGTGATCGGCACCCGCGAAAATCCATGCCAACAGCGGCTCGACTACACCATCACGTAGCCGCGAATTGCTTGCATGGATAAGGAGCCACATTGCCGTCCAGCAGAATTCGACGGGGCGACCCGACAGGTCTTCGCGGATTGTCCAGATGGAACTGGCTGCGCCTTCGCGATCAGATGTTAGCGCGCTGATGTCCCCCACCATGCGCCGGAGCAGCGGATGCAGCGCGGATACCTCTGGAGCGGCAAGGCCCTGCTCCACGATGGAGTCGATTGCTCCAAACTCTCGCGCCATAGCCGCTCCGGTAGCGAAGCTGAGCAAATAGTCTTCGGCGAAACGGAGATGATCCTCCAGTGCATTCTCATCGATTGACACTAAGGGGATCGTCCCGCGCCTCGGGTTGACCACATCCGCAGCGTACTCGTACGCCTCGCCGGAGGATACCATCCCAGCCATCGAGGCGTGTCGCCGTACTCGCGCGACGAAGTCAGTCGGATCGTGCGTGCTGATTGCCTTGCGGTCGTCAGTGATCGTTGCAGAAATTTCCGAGGACAGCACCGAGCCTACCACGAGATGGTCCCGGAACGCCCGATAGAAGCCAGTCGGTTCGTCTAGCGCCTCGTCCGCTGCGGCGAGTAAATAGAACGAGATATCCAGCGCCACCACTGGATGCGACCTGATTGCATCCAGTGGCTCGGGGTTGCTAGCGGCACCCGGCAAGTAAATGGTTTCCTCATCGTCCAATACACCTGTGATCTGTTGGTAGAGCCAGAGCAGGCCATGCCTAACGACGCGATGGCAGTGCGCCTCGGCAATCACCCCCTCGGCGTCAATTTTGGGTAGCGTCGTCAAAGCGTCGCGCATCTTAAGAATTGAGATGTCCGGCCGTCCGGCCTTGAAGGCCGCCTGGGCCGTGTCAGCGAGCAGGCCGATGGCCATAGCCCTCACCGACGGCAGCTCCGACGCGCTTGCAGCTGCGACATGCGCCCGCTCGAACCATTGCCGTGCTGCTTCCCAGTCATTGAGCGTCGCCGCGCTGATGCCGGCCTCCCGCGCAATGAAGGCGTGCTCAATCGCATCCTGACCACCAACCTCTGCCGCTGCTGTAAGAAGTGGCAGCGCAGCTGCGTGATCGCGCCGACGCCAATGGATTTTTGCTCTCGCACGACCCAATACGACTTGGCACCCGATACGTGCCTCTACCTGCGACAGGTAAGCGAGCGCGCGGTCTGGATCGTTCCCGTTCTCGTCGATGCACATAGCTTGGGCGATCGCGCAGCGCGAGGCGAGCATCTTGTTTCCCCACTGCATGGCTATTTCGAACGCGGTACCATAGTCCCGCTGAGCGGCCTCCCAGTCGAAGTTCTCGCTACCGGATTCCCTCATCCACCCGTGATTGACGAAGACCGAGATATCGCCACGCCCTGGTTGGAACGAGGAGAGTAGACGCTCGCGAGTCGCGGGGTCCTCACAGTGTAGGCGCTCAATGATCGCGCGGAAGCTCGCAATTGTCTTAATGCTCCGCAGCTGGCCAGCGAAGAGGACTCCGGTCACGTGCGGAGTTCCTCCGGCCTTTGAGGTGAATCGCGAATTCGCCTCCGCTATCCGCGGCTCCGCCAGACAGAGCTGGTCGAAACGCAACAGGATTTCCAACCAATCGGGAAACAGCTCACTCGCACGTGGGTGCAGCAGCAACTTGGAGAGCGCGAACCCCTCGAATAGCGCCACGCCCTGAATATCGAGCCGCTCCGCTTCCAACGCTCGCAAAACAGCATGGGCCTGATCGGCCGATCCATAGGGGAGCAGGACAAGAAGTTGGGCGAGGCGCATCATCGCGGAAGCGGACGAGTTGCTCGGGAAGATCGGCACATCGACCGGAAGGTACATGAGCTCGGTCAGGAACGGAGCGATAGCATCAATCATCTCCACATTGCATGTGATCACGCTATGGGCGAATCCGACAACGAGATCTGTATCCTCGCTGCGTAGGGCGTGGTGCATCGCCACCCACGCATCGACCGCGTCCATCCCCTCGTCAGCCATCATAGTCGCTTCGGCGACGCAGCGGTGGATAGCCCGACACTCTTCCCTCGAGAGTACTTCGTCTGCCGCATTCTCGAGCATCGGTGAGACCCGAAACCTACTGCGGCGGAACGGCTCAATCCATGGACCGATCAGTTGGTCGAGGACGAGGCCGCCGCGCGGAACTGCTGGATCCAGACTGGCGATTGCAATCGCAAGGCGACGATCGAATCCACCGCGGATCAAGCTTGCGCGGAAAAGTAGTGTTTGGGCATCGACTGGCAGTGCACTGATCAGCCGCTCGCGTACTGCGCGCCGTTCTGCGCCCAGCTCGGAATGTAGCTGTCCGCCGAACACCGCCGCGAGTGCCTGCCGAGACCACTGCGTGCGCCTTAGGTGTAGGAGTGCCGCCATGGTCATTTGTGGATGCCCATTGGCCGTGGCATGGTAGACCGCCCTTACATACTTGGGATCGCCACCGGTCTGGACGACAAGTTCGGCAACTTCCTCTTCATCCAGATAGGGAACCTCAACGGTTGCGGCGGCTTCCGGCACAAGCTGCTGCAACGTGGTGTTGGCGGGACTGCGATAGGTGGTAACTATCGCGGTTGCATCGCGCCGCCTTAGGGCCGATAGCAGGCTTGCGAGAGCGTCTCGCACCATCGGATCGTCCAGCCCATTCAAATCGTCCAGGATAATGTCTCGTGTGGTCGAGGCTGCAATCTCGCCGCGAAGATGGTTTAGCCGAGAGGTAGTCTCGGTGGGGGATAGATACCGAAAGTCTACGACAAACCAAGGCCTACCGGTCCGTGCTGCGACCATGCGCGCCGCCAGAGACTTTCCAAGTCCCGTCGCCCCGCTTGCGATCGCCAATCCGCAGGCGCAGCGCGCTGCATCCACTGCTGCTACCAGCGCATCGCGTGATGCCCTCACCGCCGGCATTGGCAGGTCGTTGACCGGTGTCAGCAACTGCGTGCGCGTGATAGCTCTGGCCGGCATCCCGGCTTGGAATACATATGCCAGTTGCTCGATGGGGACCGCGACAAGCGCCGCCTCGTCGATGAGCAGTAGAAGGTCCGCCCGCCGAAGTGCACGGGCTCCTTCGGATACCGCCGTCATCAGTATCCGCTCCAGCACTATCGGCATCACGCTGCGCGCGGTCTGGCTCGATAGTTGGCGCGCTGATGCGACATATTCGACTACCCCAGCCTCAAGGTCCGCCCTTAAGTCGGCCAGACCGGGAGCCCCGCAATGCCAATGAATGCGTTGCAAGAACTCGGTCCGAAATGCATCGTCCGACAGCGACGCGAGATAGCTAGAAGTTGCCTCCTTTAAGTCGAGATTCTCGATCAGCCCTCTCAACTGGCCTAAATCCGCGCCCGTCGCTGCCCGTCGCCAATAGTCGAGAGCGGGCGCGCCATTGACACGGTGGCCCCCCTCACGCTCCAGCCCGATCGCAGAAGTGGTCAGATAGTGGAGAGAGACCACACGTCCCGGATTGCGCATGACGAGATCAACGTAGGAGTCGATCGTGCTCCGGGCCCAGTCGGACTGCAGCGTGATTCTTCCACTTCCCTTGGTATCCCTGACCTGCGTGCCGGTCAGCGCCTCGCGTGTCGCGATGGCATAATCCTCCGCGACTTCCAGATAAAGTATCTCGCCATCAGATAACGCCAGCCACGCGAGCGCGGAGACATATAGCTGGTAGGCATAGCCACGTAACGCCGGAACCGCCTGGCGAGCAGGGTCACCGCTAGGAGCTTCGAGACGTGGGCCTGAACCGAACAACTGCATGGAATCCTTTTAGATGGTCTACCGTCAGAACGCTCCATCAATGTTTTCATTTGGCTACCAATTCGACTTTTCCGACGTGGCAGACCGATTTTATAGTAGCTAGCCGCACGGATCGTTGACATGGCATTGCAGGGCCCGCGCGCACGCTTTTCCGTTCTGTCGGAGCTGATCGATAGAGCGCCCCGCACCTATGGGCGAATTTGAAAGAGAACTAGGGCAAAATGTTTGCAGATAGAGCCGTGGCAACTCCTTGCGGGGCGCGGCGGGAGCGGTAATTCTATCGTTGATCCAGAGTTGTTGACCCCCGTCGGTCCTGCCCTCGACGCAAGGCGTGCAAAGGACCGCGTATGTTGACGTTGCACCTACGATTGTGATGATGCCGCGTTGAAACAGAAAACTACCTCCCTAAATTCGCAAACAAAGCGTTATGCTCCTCCTCGAAGAGCCGCGGGAGTGCAGGCCGGTTCTTGCCATGAACCTCCGAGCAATATGAAGCGAACCCCCAGCGGGAGTACTCTTTGTTGCGGGCTCGTCCGAGCACCAGCGTCGTTAGATCGATCTCGTTGAAGTATCTCGCTGCCCGCTCCAGCTCATGCGCCGACAGGATGGAATAGGGCATCTCGTCCAGCCATGCCTCGGACACCCACGCCAACACGAGCCATGCCTTCAGAGAGGAGCTCGCCATGCTCCATGGCTCGCAACGCCAGAACGCCACCCCGTAGCGCCGGAAAGGGCACACCCGAAAGAAGTTCGTGCAGCGCGTGCAGCAGTTCCTTGTGTGCCTGCAACTCAATCCTGAACCGCTCGCGCAGAACCACAGCAATGCGCAGCAGCAAAACTGTTTGCCAGCTATAGAGCGCGGGCCGACCCGGACCGCCGGCCTCGACATCGGGTGGAACGAGATCGCGCCGATGAGCCCACTCCCGTAGTTGATTGGCGGTCAGGCCTGTCAATATCTGTACCCGTCCCGCAGGGATCATGATCGCTAAGCTCCTGAATGGGTATGATGCCCTCTTGTTGCGACGAAGCGGGTATGACACCCGCTTCGCAAAGTTTAAGCGGGTGTCATACCCGCTTCAAGCCTGTTCTCCGATGAAGGGCAAGAAACACTCATACTTCGCCTCGCACAACTTCAGTGGCGACGAGCAGCTTCGCTGCGCGCCCTCTGAGCGGCGGCTTGCAGGGATGTCGTCGCACAGCATGCGGCAGGGCTGAACGGCGGCTAAGGGCCGGGACGGACTATGCCCTTCCTCAGGCGGGGGCTTCTTCCCGCACCATTCCGGCAATAGACATCGCATATTGCCCCGGCGGCTGACCAACCTCGCGCGCGAAGGCGGTGTTGAACGCGCTGGCCGAACCATAGCCCAGGGCTGCGCCGATCTCGGTCAGGCTGCCATCGCCGCGCCGCAACCGGTCCCTGGCGAGGCTCATCCGCCAGCCGGTCAGATAGGCCATCGGCGCGCGACCAACCTCGCGCTCGAACCGGGTGAAGAAGGCGGAGCGCGACAGACCCGCCGCACGGGCGAGTTCCGCCACGGTCCAGGGGCGCGCCGGGTTCTCATGCAAAGCGCGCAGGGCAATGGAGAGATGCGGATCGCTGAGGCCCCGCAACAGGCCGGGCGGCGCAGTAGTGCCGCCCGAAGCGCGGAAGGCCTCGATCAGCAGAACCTCGAGTAACCGTTCCAGCACCACCTCGCGCCCGGGCCGCGTCGCTCGTGCCTCGTCCGCGACCAGCCGGGTCAGCATGGCCAGCCGCGCCTCACCCCGGATCACCACAAGATCGGGGAGGAGAGTGAGCAGCAGCCCGGCATCCCGCGCGGCAAAGGTGCAGTGGCCGACCAGTGACTGCGTCGTGACCGGCAGGTCAGGGTCACCGATGCGGACCTGTCCGGGGGCGATCGGGACGGGTTCAGAGAACCGTCCTTGCGGCAGCGCCGGCTCCAGGCTTGAGAGGGTGAACCGCCGCGCGGCAGGGATCAGGGCGAAGTCGCCTTCCTCCAGCAGAACCGGCGGTCGCTCGTCGACCTCCAGCAGCGCTCGCCCCGCAAGGGTCAGATTGTAGAAGACGATGCCGTCCTCGTCCCGCCGCACGCGCCAGGCACCGGAGGCGCTCGCGATTTTGGCATAGGGCGCACCGGGGCGAAGCAAGGTCACGATCTGGCTCAGCGGATCCGCCATCATCCCTCATACCTTGGACGTTCGATAAATCATCTCGGACTTCTGATTATAGGTAATCGCGGCATGGAAGGCCAGATCAGGCAGGCTACAAGGAAAGGACCTCCCCATGCCCACCATCCTGATCACCGGCTGCTCTTCGGGCTTCGGCCTCGAGACCGCACGGCACTTCTTGGCCGAAGGCTGGAATGTCATTGCCACAATGCGAACCCCGAAGACCGATCTGCTGCCCACCTCCGACCGACTGACGATCCTGCCGCTCGACGTCACCGAGCCGCAAAGCATCGCCGCCGCCGTTGCGGCCGCAGGAGAGATCGACGTGCTGGTGAACAATGCCGGCATTGGCTGGCTTAACGCGGTTGAAGGCACCCCGATCAGTGTCGTGCGCGACGTGTTCGAGACCAACACCTTCGGCACCATCGCGATGATCCAGGCCGTACTGCCGCAGTTCCGCGCGCATCGGACCGGCGTGATCATCAACGTGACCTCCAGCGTTACCCTCCACAATTACGATCTGCTGTCGGTCTATACCGCCAGCAAGGCTGCCGTGAACGCGCTGACCGAGGTGATGGCGCTGGAACTCGCGCCTTTCGGCATCCGGAGCCATGTGGTGCTGCCTGGTCAGGCACCGGGCACCGCCTTTGGGGCCAATGCCCGCGAGCGGCTGACTCAGGCAGGTGGCTTCCCGGAACCTTATGCCGAGATGGTTCAGGGCGTCTTCGCGCGGTTGGCCAGCGGATCTGATGACGAGAAGACCAAAGCGGAGGATGTGGCAGCCGCGATCTGGCGCGTGGCAACCGATCCGACCTCACCTATGCGGGTGCCGGCGGGCGCGGATGCCGTGGCGCTGTTCAGGGGCTGAGGCCGAATAGGGCGCAGCAGCATAGCCAGGCTGCGTCCCTGTCCGCCGACTCTCGCGCGCGGGATCGGCCTCGTCATGGTGAAGTCTCCGGGGTGGCTGCGTGCCTCATGATCAGGTCAGCGCGACACTGCGCTGCCCTGATTTCCAGAGCGGCGCAGATGCAGGATCTGCGCCGTTATCCCGACGACCAGCAGGACAGCCAGCGTGCCGAGTGCGCCCAGCACGATCGGCGAGTCCGGCCCCTTCGCAATGGGATTGCCATTCGGCACCCGGGTCAGGGTCTCGGTGACCGAGGGCGCCAGTAACAAGAACACCGTAAGGCTCAGAAAGATGGTTTCCAGATAGCGGGCGGCGCGGCCGAGTGCCCACACCCGGCCGACCGTATAGCCCGCGACGAGCAGCACCAGAGTCACAGAAGCGATCCCATTGCTGACCGGCTGTTTCGCGATCAGAAAGACCGTCAGCCCGCCGACTGCCATGAAGATGAACCAGGCGATGCCCGCGCCTGATCGCGGTACGATCCGCCCGTGGCGGGCAAGCATCCAGAGCGCAAGCGGAATGGCCGGCAGGCTGCCAAGCGTATGCAGCCAGCCCAGGGGAGAGATCCCGAACATGGTATTTCCTGTGATGATTTGGGGGGCCGGAAGGCTGGAAGGCGACAGCCGGCCTGCGGCTATCGCATCAGGTAGGGCCAGTCTCAGATCAGGGTCAGGCCGACCGCGACATTGTTGCGGGTGGCGTTGGAATAGGGGCAGGTCTGATGCGCGGCTTCGACCAGTTTCTGCGCCTCGTCGCGCGCGATGCCCGGCAGGCTGATCTCCAGATCCGCCGTGATCCCGAAGCCGCCCTCGCTGCGCGGCCCGATCCCCACGCTCGCCGTGATCACGGCATCGGCGGGAAGCTTCACCTTCTGCTGCCCCGCCACGACTTTCAGCGCACCGAGGAAGCAGGCAGCATAGCCAGCAGCAAAGAGCTGTTCGGGATTGGTGCCTTCCCCACCGGCGCCGCCGAGTTCCTTCGGCGTCGACAGCGCGACTTCGAGCCGACCGTCTTCGCTGCGGGCCTGACCTTCACGGCCACCGGTCGCGGTGGCTTTGGTGCGATAGAGGACCTGGACTGACATGGTCACCTCCTTTCTGTTTCTCGATAATATTTATTGCGATAATCTTCATTAGATCGCCCGGGTGCCCCTGTCCAGCTTTTTGTTGTCGCGATAACGAGTTTCGTGGTAAAGAGCCTCATGGACCATGATCTGACCCTCGAAGACCAGCTGTGTTTCTCGCTCTATGCGACCTCCATGGCGATCAACCGGCTCTACAAGCCGCTGCTCGACCAGTTGGGGATCACCTATCCGCAATATCTGGTGCTGAGCGTGCTGTGGGAGGAAGATGGCCGCGGCATCGGCGCGATAGCGGCCCGGCTGGATCTCGAACCGAGCACAATCACACCGTTGGTCAAACGGCTGGAAGCGGCCGGTCTGGTCACCCGCACCCGCCGGCCGGATGACGAGCGCAGCGTCTCGGTCGCGCTGACCCCGCGTGGGGCGGCGCTGAAGGTTGAAAGCCGTTGTCTGGGTGAGGCTCTCTTTGCCAAGGCCGGAATGGCCCCGGAAGATATGATCGCGCTCAACCGCAAGGTCCGGGAACTGCACGAGGCCCTGACAAGCAAAGAGCAGGCATAGCGATCGGCCCAAACTGCCGCATCCCGAGCAATTGCCGTTCCAGGGAACACTGTTTCGCAGAACACAGGCAGGTCGACCGGCCGCGATGGGGCGACCATGCCAATCGGTCTATGTACTTTCGATCAGCCTTGCCAGCCGCACGTTTCCCTTGCTAGCCTGTCTTCAGGACCTGGCTGGAACGTCTCGCTGTGCGAGCAGATGTTCATATCTCCTGTGAGCCGCACATTCGCACAGTGTCGCGCCAGTATTTGCGCGACGCCATGCTGCTCAGGACGACGCCAATGCCCTATTCCGCACTCTACCAACACCCGAACGCCGCCGAGCGCTTCTCTGTAACCGATGATTTTTTCTCGGTAGTCTCGTCGATACAGGCATTTCAGCCGATGGGACGAACATGGCACGGCAACGGCAAACTACAGCCACGACGCTTCGACTGGTCGCCCAGACCACAGAAGAAGCTGTTGCGCGCGTGGCCGATTCCCGCAGACCCGATCCTCGCCTCGTCGATCTTGTCCGGCAACTTGCCCGGCAGGCTGCACGCGACTTCGTTCAACAGGAGACGGCCCGACTGCCGAGTGACCGCCTCCCAGATTAGGGAGAACCTCGCATGAGAGTCGCACTCTACGCCCGCTATTCCTCCGACAATCAGCGCGACGCCTCGATCTCAGATCAGCTGCGCCTGTGCCGCCTTCGCGCCGAGAAGGAAGGCTGGACCGTGGTCGAGGAATACACCGACCATGCCGTCTCCGGCTCCAGCATGATCCTGCGGTCGGGGATCCAGGCGCTGATCCTGGATTCCTCCCGCGGCCGCTTCGATATGATCATGTCCGAAGCCATGGACCGACTGTCGCGCGATCAGGAAGACATCGCCGGCATCTTCAAACGGATGACCTATGCCGATGTGAAGATGTTCACGCTGTCCGAGGGCGAGATCACCCATTTGCATGTCGGGCTGAAGGGAACGATGAATGCGCTGTTCCTCAAGGACCTCGCCGACAAGACCCGCAGGGGTCTGCGTGGTCGCGTCGAGGATGGCAAATCCGGTGGCGGCCTCTGCTATGGCTATGACGTCGTAAAGCGCTTCGACGCGACCGGGGACGCGGTGCGCGGCGACCGAACCATCAACGAGACAGAGGCCGGGGTCGTGCGCCGCATTTTTGCGGATTATCTCGACGGCAAGTCTTCCCGGACCATCGCCATGGACCTGAACCGCGAAGGCATTGCCGGCCCGCAGGGCAGTGAATGGGGACCGTCCACCATCCACGGCAATCCCAAGCGTGGAACGGGAATCCTGAACAATGAACTCTATGTCGGCAAGCTGGTCTGGAACCGGCTGCGCTACATCAAAGACCCTGATACCGGGCGTCGAGTGTCGCGGCTTAACCCCGAGAGTGACTGGGTGACACAGGAGGTTCCTGAGCTTCGGCTTGTGGATCAGCACATCTGGGATGCGGTGAAGGAACGGCAGAACCGGCTCGCCTATGAACCCGCCAAGGAGACCAGCAGCAATTTCCTGAACGACCGTCGGCGGCCGAAGCACCTCTTCGCAGGGCTGATCAAATGCGGCTGCTGTGGTGGCGGCTACTCCATGATCTCGAAGGATCTGCTGGGGTGCTCCACCGCGCGCAACAAAGGCACCTGCGACAACCGGCTGAACATCCGGCGCGATGCGCTGGAAGCCTCGATCCTGAACGGGCTGCGCAAACACCTGATGGAGCCTGAACTGTTCAAGGAGTTCTGCGCCGAGTTCACCAGGGAGGTGAACCGGCTCCGCATCGAGCGCGGTGCCGACCTGGAAGGATGGAAGCGAGAGCTGGAACGCACGGATCGTGAGTTGTCAAAGCTCCTGACCGCCCTGAAGGCCGGTGGGCCACTACAGTCCATCATCGAAGACATGAAGAAGCTGGAAGCGCGGAAGGCAGAGCTTGCCGACAAACTCGCCAATGGCGACGAGCCCCCACCCCTGATGCATCCCAACATGGCAAGCCTCTACGCGCAGCGCATCGGCCAGCTCTATGAGCACCTGCAGGATGAGGATGGTCGCACCCAGGCCGCCGAGACCTTCCGGTCATTGGTCGATCAGGTGACACTGGTGCCTGACAATGGGGAATTGGCGATTGTGCTGCGCGGCGATCTTGGCGCAATTTTGCGCTTTGCGGCGGGCAGGAAGAACCCTGATTTCCTCTCGGAAGCGCAGGCCCTGGATAATTTGCTATCGCCGGGATCGTTGGTTGCGGGGACAGGATTTGAACCTGTGACCTTCAGGTTATGAGCCAAAACCCCAGCGATTCCAATAACTTAGTCCTTTCAACGACTTGCGCGCCAAGCCTTTGACCCGGCGCAATTTTCATCCTAGCACCCATCGACATTCGCACGGATTGAACTGCAAAGCTGGACCGAAACGTGCAGTCGCAGGTTGATGTGGCGTTGATGTAAACTCACACAGGATGAGATGATCATAATCACTTTCGGCGAGAAGCCGCAGCTTTCCCATAGAAAGTCCACAATTCACGCCTCTAAGGAAGGCGATCCTTCAAAGGCCTGACCCGATTCATGCAAATTTTCCTCAGCCTTCTGGCGCTACTCGCCACCCTTTTTTTTGCTTACAGCCTCTTCAGCATCCTGTATCCGCTGAAACCTTTCCGCAGCCGAAGCCAAGCCTTCAAAGGGGTTGGCGGGTCGTTCGTAGCGGTGTTGGCGTTGGTTACCTTCGTCGGTTTAATCGACAACCCCAAAGCCGCGCCCGCGTCGGGCACGATAGCGGAAGCCAGAAAGACAGAGCAGCAAGCGTTGGCAGATGACGCACTTTCGGTCGCAACCGTTGCCCCGAGCCTGGTTCCGGCCGCCTGCGGCGATGGCGGACTGGCCTTGATGGACGAGGTCACCGTGAATGGCAGCCACGAACTTTATGCTGCCCCAGAAGGTGGGCGGATCATCAATGAGAAGGCTACCGCCGCTCTGGGCGAGACCCACTATCAACAAATAGATTACTCGCAGCGACTCCGCCGGACTTGCGCCCAGGAGGGTTGGACTGAGATCGAGGTGCTGACGCCGGAGTGGCTGAAGGGGAACCGGGGCTGGGTACGGGCCGACGCAATCCGGATCATCGAGAGTGACGATGCCGGGAAGCGTATCTTTGTAGAGGCGGACTTTTACTGGGATGACGACACTTCCCGCTTCAAGCCTCAGATCGTTACGATCGTGAACCGTATTGCGCGCGAGAACGACAAATGTGGTGAAATTGATCCATCCTCTGTCGCCCTGTCTTCGTCCCGCAGCATGCCAGGAAAGCCGGTCTTCTTTGTGACCTGCGGCACCGGGGCAACCGTATTCAACGTCTGGTTCAGTCCGGATGACGCGGTTGGGGACGCGAGCTTCGCCGCCATTCGTCCAATCGGGCGTGCCGATGGAGCCGAGGCATGCGAGGCGTCCGCGAAGGCAGCAGCAAACCACCCTTCGACCGTCTCCTTCTCGCGGATCATGGATCTCGCGTATCAGGAGCACCCATCCGGCCGGGCTCGGGTTGTTTCGAGCTTCACTGCCAAGAATGGGTTCGGGCTTGAGCTGAAATATCGCATCGATTGCCTGTTTGATGGAAGTCAGTTGATCGAGACCCAGATCGCCGAGGACGCCAGATGACCGAACAAACCAAGACCATCTGGCGCCGGATAGGGTTGATCGCGATCCTGCTGCCGATCAGCGCCGCCTGGCCGTATGTGCTCTTCGGCGTCGCGTTTCTTGCCTGGACCATCTTCGAGGACCTCAAAACTCCGGCTGTGCCGCCCTCCCCGCCCCGGTTGGGCTGGTACAACGCCACGGCAGCCGACGATGGCTGGCTCGACCTGTTCTGCGCTCGATGCGAGTCCCCTGCTGAGGCCAGTTTCCTGCGCGCGATGGTCACCGCTTTCGACCTTAAGCCCTATGACGGGGTGCTGAAATGCTCAGTCATGACTCTCGACATGCAGGTTGAGGTGGATCGATACCGGTTCGACTTCCTTGCGAACGGACGGCAGGTCATCGAGATCGACGGTGCAACATACCACTCTGCGCCCGAGCATGTGGAACGGGACCGGATCAGGGACGCCTACTCCGTCGAAAACGGCTATCTCGTCCTGAGAATTCCGGCGAGCGTGGTGTTCAATACGCCAGACGAGGCGATCAGACGGGTAAGAATGGCCCTCGCCGATACGCCCGCCTTCACCGCGCCGCGGGTTGTTCGACAGCAAACGGCGAAGAAAAGCCTTGGTGATAAGCTCGGATCAATCGCTGCCTTCATTGATGAGTGGAGCGCCCGCATCGACCTGATGCATGATACCATGGGGCCCACCAACGAGATGCAGACCGCTTTCGAGACCGAGCGGCGACAGGTCGAAACCTGCGTCAAGTGCGCCGAGCATGACTTAGATATCCAGCTAATGGATCCAGTGACCCGAAAGCTTTTTGACGAAGCTATGGCAGATTTGGAAGATGATGGCGCAAGTAGCACTTCAGTTGATCAGGCCTTTGCGTGGCCGGTTTTGAAAAAGCCCCACGTCAGCGTATCTGCCGAGGCGGAGCGGTGTATCGAAGCGCGTTTTGAAAGCCTCATGGTCCTGAGGGACGAATGGCTTCGTGGGTTATCGCAAAGGTGCCGCACCGATGGTGGGTTTGCGGACGCCTTGAGCCGACGCCTCTGCAACAGCGGCTGGAGCAACAGTACCGATCTATTATGAAAGCCGACTGGCGCGTATCGAGCTGCCCGACGCCGAAAAACCCAAGGTCGATGCCGAAATCGAGGAACTGACCGAGGACGAGGCGGTCAGCGAACAGGAACGACTGAAGCGCAAGTGGTCGACTGTCGAGGCGCTGGTCGGGGCTGAAAAACGGCTGCGCATGGTCGCTGAAGACCTCGTCGCCCATTTCGAGGCACGCGTGCAGGCGATGGATGGCAAGGCCATGGTCGTGTGTATGAGCCGCCGCATCTGCGTCGACCTATACAACCAGATCGTAGCACTGCGTCCTGATTGGCATTCCGACGACGACAGCGCCGGATTGGTGAAAATTGTCATGACCGGCTCCGCCTCGGACCCGGAAGCCTGGCAGCCGCATATCGGCGGCAAAGCGCGGCGCGATATGCTGGCCAAGCGGGCGAAGGATCCGAAAGACTCGCTCAAGCTGGTGATCGTGCGCGACATGTGGCTGACCGGCTTCGATAGTCCCTCGATGCACACCATGTACATCGACAAGCCAATGCGCGGGCATGGGCTGATGCAGGCCATCGCGCGGGTGAACCGGGTATTCCGGGACAAGCCTGCAGGACTGATTGTCGATTACATCGGCGTTGCACAGAACCTGAAGTCGGCGCTGGGCCAGTATTCCAAGTCGGACCAGGAACAGGCGGGTATCGACGAGGCCGAAGCAGTGGCGGCCCTATTGGAGCGGCTGGATATATTGCGCGCCATGTATCATGGCTTCGACTATTCCAAGGGACTGACCGGCACACCACACCAACGACTTGTCGCTTTGGCCGAGGCTCTAGACTGGATTCTTGCGAAACAGGACGAGGCAGCCCAGCGCGAAACTGACAAGGAAGCTAAGAAGGCAGCACACCGCCGATACCAGGATGCGGTGCTGGCATTATCCAAGGCTTTTGCCCTTTGTTCAGCCAGCGACGCGGCCCGCGAGGTTCGGGACGAGGTGGGTTTCTTCCAGACGGTCCGCGCTGCCATGGTCAAGGCGGCCGATACTTCGGGACGGTCGGCCGCCGACCGTGACCTAGCAATCCGCCAGATCGTGAATGGCGCTGTCGCATCGACCGAGATCGTCGACAAGGGTTTGGCCTTGGGCGTTGTCGATCCGACAGCGGTCGCCATCGCGGATAAGTTGAACCGCGTCGCCCGGGCTGGCGGCGGCGATGGCGGACAGCGACGGATCACCCGGCCGCAGACGTCCGGCAAAGGACAGGTCCACCAGCTTCGGGTCGGGCGGCACATAGCGCAGGCGGGCGCGTGGCAAGGCGGCGGCGTCGGGGGTGACGCGGCGGGAAAGGACAGCGTCACCGGGCTGCACGAAGGCGTGCGGTCCGTCGGTCAGTACGGTCAGCGTGGACCGCGCCCGCGTCATGGCGACATAGAACAGGCGGCGTGGGGCGTCGGCATCTTCGCCGCGCGAGGGGCGATCCCAGCCGCCGTTCAGGATCGCGACATGGTCGAACTCTAGCCCCTTGGCGCGGTGGGCGGTCATCAGCAGCAGCCCCCGCTGTTCGCCACGCACATCCCGGGCCCATTCGCCGAACCATTGGACAATGTCAGGAACCGGGGCGGCCTTTTCGACCAGTTCGCGTGCGAGGGTGCCAATGCCTTCGCCTATCAGGTCGGTCCAGCGAGATTGCGGCTGCGCGTTCAGGATCGCGACCAGATCAGAGATGGTCAGCAGCCGGCTGCGATCTGCCAACAGGGTACGAACGAAGCCCTGCATCTCGCGCATGCGCCACAGGGTAAGCGGCTTCTCATTCGCCATGTCGATGGGGATGCCCAGCGCCTCGGCATAGGCGCGAACAGGTTCCAGCCGCCGCCAGTCGCGGGCAATCACGGCGCAGCGCCGCCATGACCAATCGGGGTCCAGCCTTGAGAGGCGCTGCAGTTCGTCCAGCGCGGCCACCGCCTGCGCGGCATCGCCCCCGGCGCCCAGCAGGGTGACGCGCCCCTGCGCCACCGGGTCCAGCGCCGCCCAATCGCCGCCCGGCATCGCCTTGGCACGGGCGCGGTTCACCGTGATGTCGTGACCCGCCTTCATGCGCTGGGCCGCTGGGGCAATCACGGCGTTTGCCGCCGCGATGATATCGGCGGTGGAGCGGTAGTTTTCCGTCAGCCAGACCGGTTTGGCGGCATAATCGGCCTCAAAACGGCGAATGAAGTCGATGCTGGCCCCGGCGAAGGCGTAGATGTTCTGGTCATCATCGCCCACGGCAAAGAGGCTGATGCGCAGGTCATCCTCGAGCGACCGCCCCGCCACGGCGCCGATCAGGGCGTATTCCTCGGGGCCGATGTCTTGGTATTCGTCCACCAAGAGCCAGCGATAGCCCTGGATCAGCGTCTCGCGCAGGGCCTCGGCCTCGGGCTTGGTAAGGCCATCGCCGCGCAAGAGGGCCACCGCCTGCATGACGATCCCGTCAAAGTCGCGCGGGCCCTCGTGGTCACCTGCAAAGCTTGCCCCCATCAGCCGCATCGCCAGCGCGTGGCAGGTCGACACCGTCACCCCCGCCGCGTCATCCCCGATCAGGCGGCGCAGGCGTTCGCGGATCTCAGCCGCCGCGTGGCGGTTGTAAGTCAGCACCAGAATGCCGCGCGGGTCTTCGCGCTTCACGCGGATCAGATAGGCGATGCGATGCACCAGCACTCGGGTCTTGCCCGACCCCGGCCCTGCCATCACCAGCACGTTGGTCTGTTCGCGGTCATCGCGCACGATCTCGGCCTGCACTGGATTGTCGAGCGCATCGACAATCGTGCGCCATGACGTGCCCGTCGTCTGGCGCCGGATTTCCGTGCCGCGCCCCGGCAGCCATCGGCGCAGGAAAGCGTCGCGGTCCAGCACGAAGTAATCTTCCGACAGGCGCTGGGCCTGATCCATCGCCTCCAGCCCCTTTTCAGCATAGGCGGCCATCACATGGGTCTGGATCGTTGTCTCGCCGTAGTGCTCTTCGAGGGGTGCAAAGTGCTGCACGGTGAATGGCCCGCCCTTGGGATTCAGATGCACCGTGATCGCCGGGCGGAACACCGTCAGGCCCCGACCCAAGGTGGCCACCTGCTGTTCGTGCAGCCACAAGAGCGCACGGTCCATCAGGCGGGTCATGTCCTTGACCTCGGCCCTGAGCAGCGCGTCGCCGTTCAGCGCATCCAGCATCGCGCCAAGGGTGGTTTCGACCTGAATATCCTTGCCGCGCGTGCCCTTAGAGACCTTGCCCGTCATATGAGCGAGAAGTGCCTGCGCACCCTGCCGCCGCAGTTCAGCCGTCCGGGCGACCACAAGCCATGACCGCTCCAGCCGCACGAAGATCGTGTTGCGGCTGACCTTGCGCAGGGTCAGGTTGCCCCTGCCGCCATCCTGATCACGCCCATCTTGGGCCATGCCACGCAGGATGGTTTCCATCAGATCGGGGCGCACCTGCACATGACCCTTGTCGCGCAAGGCCTGGCACGTCTCGGTCAGGTTCAAGGGTTGCGCCTCGGCTCCTTCGGCATCCGGCACCGCCTCTTGCATCAGGGCAATCAGGTCAGCCTCCATCCGGCCTGCGTGATCCAGACGGCGGGCCGAGGCATCCTCTACACCCAGATGCACATAAACCGTGATGCCCGTGTCGTTGCTGGCGATGCCCAGCGCCTCCAGATCGGCAAAGGCCCGGTGCAACTCGCGCCCTGACAAGCCGCAAGCGCCCGTTAGGTCATCTGTCGAAACCCCTGCATCGACAGGCGCGTTCATCACGTTGCGCACGAGGTCCATCAATTGGGTGCGCCGAACGCCGGTGATCTGCGCCCGCTCCAGGATGGCCGCCGCCTCATCAACCAACCGGATTCGCAAGGACGACGGAAACACCTGCACCCGGTTCTCCTCGCGCGAAAGCAGCGTCGCTTCCTCCAGCCAAGCTACAGCGGTTTTCACGCGGGTGTCATCGGTGGTCTTGTCGCGCTCGAACTCCTGATCCTTCTCCTCGCGCACGATCTCGCCCGGCGTGGCAACCACTTCGCCCGACTTGTGCTTTTCCATCCGCCTCAACGCCTTCAGGATCGCGCCGATCTCATGCCGGGCCAGACGCGAGCGCGCCGACAGCGAGAATTGCCGCTCAACATCCTCGGGGCTGAACAGCAGCACACAATTGGCGGGCGCGCGATCCCGACCGGCGCGCCCTGCCTCTTGCAGGTAGTTTTCCAAGGAGCCCGGAATGTCGCCATGAACGACCAGCCGGATATCGGGCTTGTCGATCCCCATGCCAAAAGCGTTGGTCGCGGCGATCACCCGCAACTGGCCGGTGCGAAACGCCTCTTGCACATCGCGCTTTCGGTCAGGCGGTAACCCTGCGTGGAAGTAATCAGCCGCCAGCCCCTGCCCTTTCAGGAACTCCGCTACCCTTTCCGTCGCCCCACGGGTTGCACAATAGACCACAGCCCCCGAGGCGCCTTCGGGCGGAAGGTTCGCCTCGATTGCCGACAGGATGTCGGTCAGCTTGGTCGCCTTCTGCGTGGGCAGCACCGCGAAGGACAGGTTGGTGCGCACCGCGCCCCCATCCAGTAGCATCAGGTCCACCCCAAGGCGCGTCTGGAAGTGGTCGCGGATGTCGCGCACCACTTCCGGCTTGGCCGTGGCGGTCAGGCACAGGACGGGCGCTGGGCTATCGCCTGAGAATTCCCTGATAAAACGGCTGACGTAGCGGTAGTCGGGCCGGAAATCGTGGCCCCATTTGCTGACGCAATGCGCCTCGTCCAGCACCCAAAGCCCGACCTCGCGTTGTTGCAGCACCGTACGGATCGACGGTGACCGCAACTGTTCCGGCGAGATCAGCAGCATCGCCGCATCGCCCATCCGCACCTTTTCCAGCGCGTCATGACGTTCCGGCAGCGACAGCATGCCGTTCACCGTGACCGCCGCCGATATCCCCGCTCGCGCCAGCCCCTGCACCTGATCGGCCATCAGCGCGACCAGCGGCGAAATCACCACCGTAAGCGCCCCGGTCTTGTCGAACCGCGACAGCGCCGGGATCTGATAGCAGACCGATTTGCCCGTGCCAGTGGGCAGGATGCCCAGCACGGATTTGCCTGCCATCGCCTCGGCCACAATCCGCTCCTGCAACGGGCGACCCATGTCATCAACCGGCTGAGGTCGAAAGGACGGAAAACCGAACCAGCGTTTCAACGCGGCATTGGGGTTATTCTTCTCAACGCACCAGCCGCAGGTCGGATCGCCGCAATTGGTGTCGCGCAAGTGCCGCACGATCCGCCCCGCCTGCGGGAACTGCATCCGCACCCAGGGCGGCATGACCGAGTCCCCACCCGCCACCGAAATCCACGACAGCGCATAGGCCATCGGCCAGCCATTGCGCGGATCGGACAGGCGACCCAGCGTCTGGTCTAGCCGATGATTGCAGGCGCGGCCGTCCAGCAGGCGACGGATGGCGGCATGGGCAGCAGCTTCACCCGGCGCAGGACCGCGCAAGGATTGGAACAACGCATCGAACCCGCCCGAGGCCTCGCCCCGCGTCGTCAAATGATGATAGGCAAGCACCGCATCCGGCACGTCTTGCCCCAACCGTGAAAAGGCCGCGATCTGATCGGACAGCACCTGCAGCGCCAGCCGCGCGTCCTGTTCTGGGTCATTCACATGCCCGACCTGCAGCCGCCCGTCCTGATAATGCTTGACCAGATGGTGGTAGGGATTGCGCGGAAAGGCCAAGGGGTTCAGCCAAAGCGTGTCGATCGCGGCCGCCCCCAACCCCGCCAGCCGCGCGCGGTTGGCCACCAGATGCGGCAGGTCATGGCGCAGGACGTTGTGGCCAACCAGATGTGCCGCCCCATCGCAGAGCGCCTCCAGCCGATCCAGCGCAGGGTCAATCGCTGCCCCTTTGTGAGCCAAAGACCGCTCTTCCCGGACTGCGGCAAAGGCAAAGATCCGCGCAGATTTCGGGTCGACCTCCAGATCAACCGAGACGCAGCACGATAAGAAGGGGGCGGGGTCAAAGGTCAAACGTCAGGCATCCGAATTCCAAGGGCCAACAAAGGCTTCTAAGCCATTGATAACCCTATCGCCAGGATTCGATAGCCTCAGTTTGCAGCTGCGAGTTGCATTTGGGCATTGGCAGGTGCTCTCTGCCGCTCTGCCGCAACATGACTGCTCCGAGAAACAAACTGCCTTCTCAGGCTGCGCATGTGGCCTTGACTACCAGTCTACGCCGAAGGCCGGATGGCTGTGGATCATTCCGGCAAGGCGATACGATAAACCCTGCCCCGCGCATCGTCTTTTGCAGAAACCACGACCAGCCCCAGCTTCTTGCCCAGCGCGCCCGACAACGCACCACGGGCGCTGTTAGCCTGCCACCCCGTCGCGGCGATAATCTCCGGCATCGTGGCTCCTTCGGCCCGCCGCAACATGGTGATCAGCAGCGCCTGCTTTGTTCCCGTGCGCAGTGTAGGGTGTTTCACCTCGGGTTCGGCATTGGCAACTCGACAGCTCGCCACTCTTGTCTTTACCACCATCGGTTCAATTCCGATGGCCAACAGACCGGCATCTGTCACCACCAGCGTCGTGCCGTGACCATCTGCAGTCTCACGCCAAAGTGGTTCGCCGCGCCGCAGGTTGGCGTCGACTTCCAGCAGCCAGCCGTGTTCGATCATCTTGGTGACGGCCATCTTAGCCGCCGCCCCAGCCAGCCCCTTGGGCAGCGGCAAGGCGATGTTTTCGGGGCGCTGGGCTCCGGCGCTGAGGATAATGGTCTGGGTTTCGGTCAGCTTGGTCATGGCGGGTTCCTCCTACTGGTCGTTGGCTGCAAGGAAGGCGCTGATCCGCGACATCAGGTCGTTGTGGCCGTCGGCGCCGGCGCCAATGATCACGTCGCCATCGTCGTCGCGCTCCAGATCGGCGATCTCGCGCAGCAGGGCGATGGCGTCATCGCAGGCGGCGAGGCGTTCGGCCTCACATGCGGCGGTGATCGCATCCTGTTCGATCTGGTGGCGCTGGGCGGGATCAAGCGGCATGTTCGCCCTCGTTGAATGCGGCGTCGGTGATCTGGCGCAGAAGGCTGGCATAGTGGTTCAGGGCGCCGACGTGGCCCCAATTGATCTCGTCGGGGTGGGTCTCGAAGTGGTCGTTGCTCAGGGCCTTCAATCGCTCCAGCATCGCGTCGATCTGAAACTTGGTGGTCATGAAGGCGTCGAGGGCTTTGTCGCGGGAGGCGTTGGCGCGGCGGGTGGTCATGGAATTTCTCCGTGGGTGAGTTGCATAATCTTCGTTCAAACAGCATCGCTCTGTGGCGCCTGTGATTGTAGTTAAATTTAAGCAATATCAGTGATTTGTGATGAACCCGCTCAAATCGACCTCATCTCGATCAGCGCGAGGCTGGTCGTGCTTGGTTGGGCGTTGGAGAGTTCGATCTTCAGGTGGGACATGACACCAGAAGCTTCTGGCGGACCCTCGCTTTCTTTCGATGCATGCTCGACAACATCGGGTCCGGCCTGTGCCGAGATCGGCCAGTACCTCGGTCATGGCTCAATGTTCATCGCACTCAACCGTTCAACCAGCGCATGCCACGCATATCTCAGATCTAGTATCACGACGCATGATCAGGTTTGGGGCATGGCGCATTTCGGACCTCCACCTCACCGATGACAAGTACAGCGCCAGCGCCATGAAGCCATGCCGCCACCATGTCCCGTGTTTGCGCAGTGGAGGTCTCGGTCCGCAGGGCGCACTCCCAGACTGTTCCGACTCGCCAGCCCGCCTCCCGAAGAGCGGACTGAACTGCTACATCCCTCATCACATTTGCATCGAACTTGGCCCCCCAGAACTCGGGGCGCGTTGCCGGAACCGTGGCGTAGCGGCAGCCTGCGTGGCGATGCCAGAAGCAACCATGCACGAAGATGACGGCATGGTACTTCGGCATCACGATGTCCGGCTTGCCAGGAACGCCCTTTGCGTGCAGCCGATACCGCAAGCCAAGCGCATGCAAGGAATGACGCAGCGCCAGTTCGGGCTTCGTGTTCTTTCCACGGATCCCGGACATCATGCGGGAGCGGGTCTGGCTGTCGACGATGTCTGTCATTTGCCTCCTGGCTTCATCTGTCGGACCTGGTATACAGCCAATGATCTGAATGCGAGAGGACACTTATTTGCCAGCCACTTTCGGCATAGTCGATCTGTTTGCCGGGCCTGGCGGATTGGGCGAGGGCTTCGCTTCGCTGCGTGTGGGCGATCATTCTCCGTTTCAGATCGGCATTTCAGTCGAAAAGGAGGCATCGGCGCACAGGACGCTGACCCTGCGCGCACTTGTTCGCGCTTATGCCGAAAAGCATGGGGCTTTGCCGAAGGCTTACATCGATTTCCATGCTGGCCAGTCAGCAGAACCGGACTGGTCTACAGTTGACGCGGTTGCATGGCATCACGCCGCGAGTGAGGCACGTTGCCTTGAACTGGGCACTGAGCCTGCCGCCGAAGCAATCGACAACGTTATCGCCCGCCTGAGAAAGGACTTCGACGACACGATCCTCATCGGTGGCCCTCCCTGCCAGGCCTATTCGCTGGTCGGGCGCGCCCGTGCCAACGGCAAGATCGGATACGTGCCCGAAGAGGACGCGCGGCACTACCTCTTTCGCGAGTACATCCGCGTGCTGGACCGACTGCGCCCTGCCGCCTTCGTGATGGAAAACGTGAAGGGCATGCTGTCATCGACGATCGAAAGCCGGATGGTATTCGAGATGTTGATGGAAGATCTGACCTCGCTCGGCACCGGGCACGCACACCACTATGAACTTCGGGCGATCCGTCTTTCGGACGGCAAGGCAACGCTGCTGGGGCCGAAACAGCCGTCCGACTTCATCGTACGTGCCGAGGATTTCGGAGTGCCGCAGCGCCGCCATCGTGTCATCATCGTTGGCATCAGGTCGGACCTTGCCAACCGAATGTCGGGTACCAGCATTCCTGTCACGGGCACAAGACGCACGGTCGGCGAGACTATTGGAAACATGCCGCCCCTTCGCAGCGGTATCAGCCGCAACGTCGATACGCCAACCGCCTGGAAGCGCGAGGTCGTTGAGGCTGCAAACATCCTGGCCAGCATTTGCAAGAGCAATGGAGATGAGGCTCTCCAGCAAGCTTTCCTCGATGTTTTGAAGCGCATGAAGAAAGGCTCTCCGGGGCAACGTACGGACGCGAGCCTGCCCGCAGGCTACGGGACCTCCAACGACGACCTGATGCGTTGGCTCGAACGACCGGAACTGCAGGCCCTTGCCCAGCACGAAACGCGTGGGCACATGGCGTCAGATCTCGGTCGCTACCTTTTCGCGGCGGTCTTCGGTGAAAAGCGCCAGTACAGCCCGAAGGCGGCAGATTTTCCCCTCGCGCTCAGCCCCGACCACAAGAACTGGCACAGCGGTATATTCAGCGACCGTTTCCGGGTTCAGTTGTCCCATGAGGCAGCAACAACCGTTACCAGCCACATCTCCAAAGACGGGCACTACTTCATTCATCCTGATCCGGTCCAGTGTCGCAGCCTGACAGTGCGCGAGGCCGCCCGGCTGCAAACCTTCCCGGACGACTACCTGTTCCTCGGCAACCGGACACAGCAATACGTCCAGGTTGGAAATGCAGTCCCACCGTTCTTGGCACGCCAGATCGCAGCGTTGATCTACGCATCTCTCACAAAAGCGGACACCCACGAAGCGTAACGGGCAAACTGACCGCTTAGCTGCCCAACCCGCCCTTTAGCCGCAATATGTCCGCAGGCAGGCCGATCACCCGAAGCAAAAGCGACGGGCGGCTTAGGGCGACATAGATCAGTTCATCATCAATCAGCTGATCGATATCGACAAGCACCACGCATTTCGCTTCCAAACCCTTGAACCC
>NZ_QNHG01000001.1:0-12055 GCF_003290025.1 Pseudogemmobacter bohemicus | reverse complement strand
AGGTTGAAACGTCGCGCGGTGTCACACCAGATGCGGTTTTTACCGCGCAGGTCCGAGGCAGAGATCGGCACCGCACCGCCGATTTGCGCGTGGGAGAAAAGCCCGCATTTATCGCGTGCGCCCCCGGTCAGGATCGCGACATCTGACGCTTGCAGCTGCGCGGTCTTGATAAGATCGGCCACAAAGGCGCTGGCGTTGGTATAGGCTTGCTCTTTGCATTTGACCTCGATCCAATCGACGGGCTGCCCGGCGGGCCCGGCCGAAATCGCGCCGCGCGCGTCATACCAGGGCGTCAGGCAGCGGTGAATCGCGCGGGTATTGCGCAGATTGCGGATCAAGCGGAACGACAGTTTTGGCAGTTCATCGACAAAGCTTTGCGCGCCGCCATAGATCCGCTGGTTGTCATCAAAGAAGACATGGAATGTGCTGGCGTCCATGTCTTTCAAAGACAGCCGCAGGGTGTCATACCATTCGCGGTCAAAGTCCTGGCCCTCATCGACAATGATCGCGTCATAGGCAAGGTCAGGGCGGGCCTGCATCGCTTGTTCCAACGCATTGGGCAGGGTCTTGCTATAGAATACTGGGCCTTGGAGATCGGGCACCGAAACTTTGGCCTGATGGGCCACCTTGCCGCAAAGTTCATGAAACCCGGCGATTGTCAGGTTCTCTACCTCGCCGACAAGTCCCTTCAGATGCGCCGCAAGCGCGTTGTTAAAGCACGTGAGCAAGGTGCGATCCCCTGCTTTGGCGCAACGCATGGACTTTTCCAGCGCAAGCAGGGTCTTGCCAGTACCAGCCGCCCCGGCAATGGCCATTTGCGGATTTCCAGCCAGCGATTCCAACACATAGGCCTGTTCGGCAGTCAGAAGTTCGATCTTCTTCATGTCATGGGCCAGCGCACTGGCCAGATGCGGACGCAGTTCAAATTCGGCCGCAATGATTTCGTGAAGCGCCCTCATGCCCTCGGGGCCAAGCGGATCGCAGGCCTTGGCACCCCGCATCAGCGCCTCGCGCACCCAGTCCCCCAGTTTACCCGCACCAATTTCATTGCCAAAGGCAAAGAGCTCCAACGGAGCGTCGGCGCCCAGGTCTTTCGTGGGGCGGCTGTTGTCGGGCAGAACCACACCATGACACATGTTAAGGGTCCGTCTTGACAGGGCCGCGAGCCTTTTAAGCCTGCGGTTCAGCTCGTGCTTGCCTTCCATCGCCTGGGTCACTGGACTACGCTTAAGGTTATAGGGCGTGCCGCTGCCCGAAACCGAAACCCACTGGCCCTGATCGTTGCAAGACACCGTGCCGCCCTTAACCTCGATCGCCAGAACCCCCAGATCTGCATGGGCCACAACGAAATCAACCTCGCCATCGCGGCCTGTGCCGTCAGGACGAAAGCGGTGCCAGGGGCGCGACCAATAGACGGTGAAATCGCCCCCCAACTCACGGTCAAGCGATTGATATACATGCCGTTCTGCCCGTCGCTTGGGATCGGCCAGCAAAAGCTCTGGTATCTCGGACGGAACCATCTTTGCCATAAAATCAATATCCTGACGGGAAGAATGCAAGGGAGAGAGGCGTTTCACCAGGTTGCGACTGTTCTTCGGGCGTGCCGGTCACCAAGGCGCGGTCAAGGTATTGATTGAAATGCTCGCAAGCGGTTTCAGGCAGGAAGCAGCAAGCATGACAAGCCGCATGGTTGCCGCTGTCGAACAGGGCCGCCAGCCCGTCCGAGCACAAGGGGTCAGATGAGCACCAGCGCGTGTCGTCAATCGCTTTGCGCAGGGTCGCGCCAAAGCGTTCGGCGCGCCCTTCGCGCGACAAGCCGCCCAGTGTGCCGTCGGCGCCGGGGGCCGAGGTGTAGATCAGGAACCCGGCCATGTCGCTGCCCTCGGGCCCGGAGTAGAGACGCTCGCGGACCGAAGAGCTGGAATAGCCACAGTCAAGGGACAGACGGTCAATGACGGCGTGACATAGGGTATGGATCAGGACACGCCGGGCTGTCAGCGGCCAAGGGGCCACCGGCGTTCCGCCCCGCGCTTTGGCCGCCTGTTCCAGCTGCGCGTTCAGCGCCGCGAACCGACCCAACACCCGGCACCAGCACGCAGCGCGGCGCAAGTGGCACCAAAAGCAAATGGCCAAACCCCACGCCCGTGCCAAACACCCCCACCGCCAAAAGCGCCGCCACAATCTCATCCGCAATCATCGCGGCGCGACTGTGCCAAGCCTCGTGCCAGCCAAGCAGCCCTGCCAACCATGCGGTGGCTTCCTTTACAGGCATGTAGGGCGCAGAAGTGGTATAGGCACAAACCGCGTCGGCCATATCGGGCGTCGCAGGGGCACGCGACTGGGCCAAAGATGCCATCATGCGTTCAAGTGCTGTGGTCTCGGCCTCAAATTCGAGCTGCGGGCGGACAGGACCAAGGAGTTTATGAAAATGCATCGACCGCCAAACAATATCATACCCGTCCCGGCCCCGGCCGGGCTGACCGGCGAGAGCGGGAACATAATGCACTGGATACAGCCCATGGACGAAAATCAAGCCTTTTTCGTGGCTTATTGACAAGTTTCCGCGCGCCACCCAAACTGCCGCAAACAGATTTGGGTGATTATGTTTGGTTCCGCATTAGAGTTGCTCAGACAGTTTGACCACGCCCTTGTTGCGCAATTTCAGGCCTTGCGCGGCCAGCGCGGCACCGATCCGGTCTTCCTTATCGAACATGGGCTCGACCCAGAGGCTTTGGCCGAAATGCTTCACCTGGTCGGCACCTATGCCCGGATGGAAGGGCTTGCACCGGCGCGCTGGCCCAATGCAACCCTGCCCCTCGCCGTGGCGATCACCGAAACCGGCTATGGCTATCGCGGCACGGGCACCGAATTCTGGCCCCGTCTGTCGCGCGATTTGGGGGTGGTGATATCAGGTGCCGACCGTCTGGCCGTGCGCGCGCTGTTTGAGCGGCTAAGCCAGCGGCTCGGCACGCCTCAGCCACACCGCAGCGATTGGGCCCGCAACTACAGCAACATCGCTTGGCCGATCCGCAACGCTCTGGCGCCGCTGGAGATACACCGCCCACTAGCCGCCGCGCTTGGCAAAGTGGCACAGATGGGCGGACCGGGTCTTGATGACGACGAGTTCTACCGACGGCTGGTCGGCATTGCCGGGGGGCTGTGGTCCGGGCGGCTGTCAGACTGGCTGGAAGACCGAACGCTGGCCATTGCCCTCGGGCGCAGCTTGCTGACCGGCGAGGAAAGTGCGGCCCGGCTGGAATCCGGGGCGTTGGCGCGGATCGGGCGGGATATCCGGATGGATGCCGAATGCCGCCAGGTCTTGCGTCAGGCGCGCCGCGTGCTGCGCAACCCGTCCCGCAAATCCGCAGCAATACCCCCAAGAGCGACTTGGCTGGCCTCCGTCTCGGCCTCTTCCCGGACCGGCGTTGATGGTAGGGGCATACCCGTGTTGGACGGACTTTGGCTGCAGGGGCCCAAGTCAGACGAAGCGGTCGCAGCCAACCAAAGCGCGCTGTTGACTATCGCGGGGCAGGCCCAAAGCCGGGTTTTTTTGCGCGACTTTCTACAAGGAGCCATCCTGGCCCTGCCCGACATCGGGCGCGCGTTTGAGCCCGCCCTTATTCATCTGTCAGGCCGCTCAGACAGCGCTGAAGATCTTCTGGCAGCTCTGACCCCCGCACTGCCCTCGGTTTTTCGCTGGGCCGAAACAGGCGGGCTTTTGGCAGCGCTTGGCCGAAACGATGTGGTGCACCCCGGCGAGCTGGTGCTGCAAATCCTGCAAGACCGCCCGGACGGCCCGGCAAGACCCGCCGGGGCGCAGGTTTTGGACTGCCCAAACGGCATTTTGGCTTGGGTGGCGGAGGCCAGCACCTGCCGCATAGCCCTGACCGAAGCGGGGGTGCGTTTGGCCAACTCGCATCTGGCCGAGTTTGCCTGTGCGGGTCGCATTGTCCGTGACGGCACCCGCCTAATGCCCCCCGCCGACACGCCGCTTTTCCTGCGGGCGATGTGTGAGGGACTGCAGGTCAGCCTTGGCAAACCCGGCGCGACCGCTGCCAGCGTGGGGACGGTCATGGCGCTGGGCGATGTTGCAATGCTGCCCGCCTCTGACGGCGCCATCGCGCTGCATTTGCAGGCAGGCGGACAAGTCAGCGGCTTGGCGGAAACGTGGGAAATCGCCCCCTACTCCGACCCATCCGCTGCCCCGCGTGCCTTTGCCTGCGATGCGCGTCCCGCGCAGCCCAGCCTTGCTGACCTGCGGTCAGGGGCCTTGGTCTTGTCGTTCGCAAGCCCGGTGGCGCTTGGCCCGGTCATCCTGCAAATCGGTTTGTCCCGCAACGGTGCAGCACTTGCCCGGCAAGACTTCGCCCTGCCTGGCCTACCGGCCCGCCTAACCTTTACCGCCCCTGAATTGGAGGAGCTGCGCGCCGCGGCCTATCAGGCCGCCGCCTATGAAGAGGCATGGTGGACCCTGACCGTCACAGTGCCCGGGCTGGGAGAGTTTACATTCCCGTTACCCCGGCGACCACAAGAGCTAGACCGCGTGCCGGGGCAAATCGCCTGGCGCGCTGATAACGCAGAAGATGGGGGCGAAGATACGGCCGGGGTTAGGGCGATTATCGGGCCGGGTCTAGGCGCGCGGGCGCTGGCCCCGCTATTGAGCCAAGATGGTGCCAACCATCCCGAAGCTGTGGACGACATTCGGCTTTATTTGCCCGATGTGCCCGGCCTTGCGGCTCTGCGGGCTGGGTTGATCGAGGGCAAGGCCCTGCTTTTCGGTCAGTCAGCCCAGCCCGCGCCCTTGGCTCTGGCTCGTTCGGTTGCTCCGATTGGCGACAAACACGGGCTGGCAACACTTTGCGAGGCGCTGGTAGCCTGGAAGTCGGCCGAGGCGCCAAGCTTTCTGGTTGATGCACGGCGCACGGAGATTGTCCGCTTTCTTGAAAACAGCCTTCTTGTGGCCCTTTGTGGCCAAGACTGGCTGACCGCCGAGGCCCAAGACCGCCGCCGCCCCGTCAGCCTTGCCCGCCAGATGGCCGAAGGTGCTGTGTCCGAAGGGCTGGCCTTGGGCCCCGAGTTTCCCCAGATCACGCCTGAAGACCAGCCACACTTGATCGATGCCCTGACACAGCGCTTTGCTAATGCCTTGGCATGTGTCAACCTATCAGATCGCGCCCCCGGACCGGCGCTGACCGAAGACGAGGCGGCGCTGTTAGATGCAGCGGTGGATGCGGCCTATGCCGACCTGTCGGCGAGCCTTGAACTACGCGGCGAACCCGTGCTGGAGGAAAGCGATGCCTATTCCCCCGCCGATCGCTGGCAAAGACTGTCCGACCGCAGCTGGACCCAGCAGGCGCAGTCGCCATTCCGGCACCTGATCTTGCCCGAAAGCCGGTGGGAATCCTTGCAAGCCACCACCTATGCTCGGCTGTCCGATGATGATCTGGTCAGCATGTTGACCCGGTGCCACATGGATATCAGCCGGACCGCCGGAATCGACTGGGTCGGACCACAGGTGCTGAGGAGCGGACTGCTGCTGTGGCTTGCCCCCAACCAACTGCTGGAAACCGAAGCCTGGCGAGACCATCTGGCGCGGCTCTTGTCCGATCGCCACACTGCGCGGGCAATTCGCTATGTCGCGCTGCGACTGGGCCGGGCCGAACGTGCTGCGGCGGACAGGATGATACCCCATGTCTGATCTGCACAGCTTTGATCCCTACCACGTCTTCATTGCCACCGCCCATGCCCTGCGCCGCAGGGCCGAGCGCGGGGCGCTGGCCATGGGGGCGACCTTTGGCGTCGCCGCCGAACCCTTGCCGTTCCAACTGGCCACCGTCACCCATATCCTGTCGGATCAGCGCATTCGACATCTGATCGCCGACGAGGTGGGGCTTGGCAAAACCATTCAAGCGATCATGGTGCTGAACGCGCTGCGCAGCGCCGACCCCGCCCATCAAACCGCCATCGTCGCCCCCGAACGCCTGTTGGCTCAGTGGCACGAAGAGCTTTGGACCCGGGGGCATATCCTAGGCCATGTCGTCGATGACACTGACCGCACCCGGATGCAGGCCTGGCTTGAGGCCGGGGCAGCCGGGCTTGAGCGCGCCGACGATGACCATCCCGCCGCGCGCCATCGCACGGCCAGCGCACTTTTGCTGCGGCCCCGTGACATTGCCGATCATCCCGACTGGCTGGATCCGGTGCGCCAGCACATGCTGGTGATCGACGAGCCGCAATCCCTGCCGCGCGAGGTGCTCGACCGCCTTAGCCAAAAGGCCGACGAAAGCCGCAACGACGAAGCGGCCTATCGCCAGCTGCTGGTGCTGTCGGCCACGCCGCGGCTGGGCGATCCAGTTTGGCGCGACATTATCTTTAGGCTCCTAGAACCGGAAAAGGCCCGTCTGGCCCAAGATTTGGGCCTGTCCGCCACGGCCTTTATCGAACAACGGGAACTGCAAGCCGCGCAGGCGCTGGTTGGCCTGCCCTCGGACGCCATTTCCAACGAAGGGGCCATCGCTTACCGCTGCGAGGCGCCGACGCGCCGCATCACCCGGCAGACGAGGGCGGATTGGGGGGCATATTTCCCTGCCCGCGACAACCAGCTTTGCCTGTTTGACCCGAACGCCTCGGAAATCGGCCGTCTGAGGTTGATCCAGACGCTTATTGCAGGGCGCACCCGAGGTGATGGGGGAACCGTCCCCAGCCTTGATGCCCCACCCTGGACCACAGTGCGCGGGTTGCTACGCTCGCGCCGTTCGGTGCGCGACGCCATCGACCGACTTGAACGCACGGCTCCGGGCATGGTGCAGGTGCGCAAGGACGCGTTGGAAGATTTCGGCGACTCCCGCCTTGAGGCCCTGACGGATATTCTTGCAGACATCTTTGGTGCCGAAAAGGACCGAGAACGCATTGGGAAACCCGCCCGCGCGCCGGAAAAGATTGTCGTCGTGGCCGGGGATGCGGGCACCATCGACATGCTGCAAGCCGTCCTGCCGCGCTACTTTCCCGACTTGGCCCCAGACGGTATCGCTGCCCTGCGCCGGTCGATGGCGGCCAGCGAGAGCAGCTTTGAAGACATCCGCGCCATGCAACAAGCGATCGAACCCTTTGTTCAGGGCCCTGCGCGCATCCTGTTGATCGGCGACTGGATCCAAGCCGGGCTGAACCTTCAACACAGCGCCCGCAACATGATCTTTTATAGCATGCCTTGGGACCCGCAGGCCATAGATCAGCTGATCGGCCGGATCGACCGGCTTAGCAAGGTTTCGATCCGTGCCGCACGCCATGGCCATCACATGCCCGCACGCATCCGACTTTGGCGGCTGGTCATGCGTGGCTCGCCAGAAGAGGGGCTGTCAAACGCGCTTGGCGCGCTGGGGGTGTTTGACAGCCCGCTGCCTCCGGTGTCGGAAGAGATCTGGACCGAGGTCAACCAACTGATTACCCAACTTCTGACCCATCCCGAGACCGGCAAAGGCGCAGCCTTGGCGCGCCTGTCCGACCTGAAAGCAACTTGGGCCGGGCGCGGCCTTGTCTCGCACCTTGACCATTTCGCGCCCTTGTCCAAGTCGCAGGTGCAGGCATTGGCGGACCGCGTCGGCGACATCGCAGATCGCCTGCACCTTGCCGATGAGCACGAAACCAGCGCGGCTGAGCGGGTCGAAGCGGCGAATGACGACTGGCTGCGTGCCTGTGCAAAAGCGGGCGGTTTTCTCTATGAACCCGGCCGCCCCGACAAATCCGATCCGCCGCGCCGGTATTCGGGCTTTTGGTATGCGTCTGGAAAAACCGAACCGCCCTTCCTGCTGACCGATATGGCACAGGGTCACGAATGGGATGACAAGGTGGCGCTGCTGGTGCGGCGCAAACATATGGCGGTGCCGCCCCACCGCTTTGTGCAGTTCAATGCCGCCGGCACTCAAACGCGCGACCTGCGTTTTTTTGACCATGGCGACAGCATTCACGACGGGCTGTGCCAAGGCTGGCTGGGCTTGGGCGGCCCAAACTTCTCCGTACAGCCGCAGGGCGAGTTGGTTATCAGGGTCGGCGAAACCCATCCGGCGCTGGCTTGGAACGGTCAGCCGATTGTGGTCACTCTTGCGGCCAGCCACCCTCTCCAATCGCCGCATTCCGGGGTTGCAAAGGAATTTGCCGCGGCCCTGGATTGGTTCGGAGCCACGGCCCGACAAAGCTATCTGGCGCGGCTGGACGAAGGCCTTGCCGCCGACCACCGCTGGATCCAATCCCTGATGCCCACCCGCTTTTCGGCCATGGCCTCGGTCCTGACCAAGGAAGGCTGGCACCGACTTGATCAACGACAGACCGCAATCCTGCTGCGCGCAAGGCCGGATCCGGACGACAAAAGCCGCATTCAAGGCCGGATGCAAAGACTGCTCACTCCGGCGGCGGCGGTCTGCAGCCAACACGTCAGCGCGATCGACGCCGAGCTGAGGGATTTGCGAACCGAGGATCTGCGCTACACGATAACAGCATGGACCGCCCGCAAGAAAGTGATCGAAGCGGAAAGTGGGACGCTAGCCCAAGTGTTCCGCAACCGCGCTGCGGCGCGCGGCAGGGTGGACAACCAAAGCATGGTCAATGCCCTGCGCGGTCAGGTCGAAGCCGACGAACGCCGCGCGACGCTGGCCGTTCTTATGGCCCAGACGCGCATCAAGCTTACCGGAGCGGCAATTGCCGCAGCTATTCAGTCCCATCCCCGCAGCCTGATGCATGCGAGCCTGCGCTTTGTCGCGCCTGAAGGCGGCTAGGAGTCTAGGACGTCCGCTTTGAAGCGTTGTGCCTCTCTATCAAGAATTTGAAACTGCAGGCACGCTAAGCCAACACGCCGCCGCGGGGACTGGGCAAGCGGCCCTGAACGGCACAACACCACCATCCCAGACCCCCGCCCTCACGCCGGTTTTTTTGCCCAAGGTTGTGCTGAAAGAGCCATCCACTGACCACAGACTCCACCGATGCCATCCGCTTGATCAAGAGCGGGTTGGATAAGCTCGGCCACCAATGAAATCTGAACTTGAGAAAACCATGCTGAAACCTGCAATGTTGGCACTGGTCCGCCAAATTCTGATCGTCGCTGGCACCGCGCTGGTCGCCAAGGGCAACGCACAAGCCTCGGACATCCGACCGGTCATCGGCGCGCTTCTGACCGTCGGGTCGGTGGTCTGGTCTGTCGCGGACAAGCGAGGATGCACAGAACTGCTGCGATGAGTCGTCACACGCGGGCGCGCCATCCCTCGACGGGTGGTCAGCCCAGAAAGACAGCGCGCCCATCTGGCATCGCAGGCATCCAGCCTGCTGGGACACCTGCGTGGTCGGCCATATGGCGGCCGACCGTGGTGGGCTTCGTGCGGGTTCGCCGCCATCCCCACCCCGCGCTTGATCCGACCCACCGTCCGGCGTCTCCCGCGGTCCCCGCGCTTTCGGGTCCGGGTCCCCTTCGTCCACTTGCAAAGCAATGGGCGAGCTATGCGCTCTCGCCGTTTTCTACCTCCGCCACCGGCACATGCTGTGTCAGCTGGGCGACGATCTGCCGAAACTCACTCAGGATTTCGCCATGACTCCTGGCGAGGTAACGTGCGAGGCGATCATTCTGAATAAGTCGCTCGACAAATCGGCCTGCCACAACGAGGCGGAGGTGATCCGGTCCAAGCGCGCCCTCAATCAGCTTGATGTTCTTCTGGAGATTGGCCATTTCCGAGCGCATCAGCTCAGCCTGTTCGCGTGTCACACCCGCGGGTGCCTTCTTTGCTGTCGGGTCAACCAGGTCAGCGGGGTCGGTCGCCGCAAGAATGGCCTCCACATAGGGCACCGTGTAATTGTTTGCGGCGATCATCAGTTCTGCTGCCTGAATCTGCCGCAAGGGCTTCATCTTGCGCAGGAATCGGAAACTGTTGATCGGACAATGCCGGGCTTTCAGCAGTTCGGCCGCTTCCGGACAAATGCCATTCAACAAGGTGCGCTTTTGCCGGATCAGCGCAATGTTCACATTCAAAGCGGCAGCGATGCGGGCTTCCGACACGCCTCGTTCGACCGCGCGCAGGATCATCTTGTGCTCCTGGATGGTGGCGAGACGGCTGATGCGCTTGTTGTAGGTGAAGGACTCGTCATCGGTGGCCACGAGGCAGATGACAGACGTCTCGCCCATTTCGTTCAACACATGCAGACGAACATGGCCATCGAGAAGGATGAAGGATCCGTCCTGCCCCGCGGTGTGGGCGACCACCGGCGGTTCGATCAGGCCGACCTCGCGGATCGACGCGGCGATTTGCCCATACTTCTGACTCTTGGGCACGGTGGTCGACAGCTGCTTCACCGGCAGGATTGCGGCAATCGGGATCAGTCGTAGGCTTGCCTCGAACCCGGGACTCTTTGGCGAAGGCATTTTCCCCATGAGTGTCATGCTCTTGGCTCCTGCAGCCCTTTAACGATGATGCTCGGAATGCTACCCAGCCCTTCCGCGCCAAGCAGGGTCAGAAAGGTCTCGTCCTTCAAAAGCGATTGAAATGCCGCGTCCAGAAACAGAAGGCTGCTGCGCGTTGTTTGTGCCCTCCGAACCATGTCCTGCTGACGCTCTGCCTCCACGCGATAGGCCTTGACCAGCGCCGCAGATGTCATCCGCGCGCGTGGCTGTTTGTTACGCGCGCCACCCCGCTGCTTGCCATGCCGCTGGCGCAACTCAACCAGCCGCCGTGCTTTCAGAAGCTTCTTCCCGCGTAATTCGCCCGAGGCATAGGCGGCTTCAAGCGCCTTCTGCACGTCCTTCTCCTCGGCACGCGTGATGTAGAGCGCGACGCTGAGCGGCATCTGACCGGTCTCAACCGCGATCAGCAGGCGTTCCTCGCCATTGGCGATCAACTCACCGATTTCATGGACATAGGCGAGGGAAAGCCCCGTCTTGTCGGCGATTTGATGGTCCGAATATCCCCGGTCGCGCAGGATGGTGATGTCCTGCAAAAGCTCGAGCGGCCGCTGCTGGCGCCGCGCGATGTTTTCGATAACGCTGCGCAGAAGCCGTTCAACCTCGTTCGCATCAACAACAATGGCCGGAATGTGGGTTTCCCCAAGGGCGACATAAGCCTCCATCCGTCCCTGACCGCAGACCAGCCGATACGAGGCCCCTGCCTCATCATCGATCCGGGCAACGGTGATCGGCTTTTTCAGCCCGACCTTGCCGATACTGTCCACGAGCGCGCGGAAGGTCTTTTCGGAGCGTTCGCGCGGGTTTTCCACGGTGATGGCGGAAATCGGGATGGTCTGCACTTCGCCCGGCGTTTCGACCTCGCTCACCATGGGGCAACCTCCGTAACCGGAACGCGCCGGGCAATGTCGAAGAAGAAATCCAGTGATTGAAATCGGAAAGCGTCCAGCATCAGACCATTCTCCTCTGCAAGCCCCAAGGGTTTGCGTCGCATCTCGAATTGGGGCAGCAGGTAATAGTCGAGCGCGGCGGTATTCGTTCGGTCCATTCGGATGGCGATGGTGATGTCGGGGCTAAGTCCCGCATCGAAGCGGATTTTCCAGCGCAGCCCGCCCGTGGTGGTTTCGCGGCAGCGGGCGACGACGACGGAGGCGGTGAATTCGTCATTGATGGTCAGCAGGTCGGTCACCGGACTGCGTGCCACCGTGCCGCCGATCCGGGTGATCTCGCGGATCACGCGCTCCACCTCCTCCCCGTGGAACAGCCGCAACAACCGGTTCACTTCGATGTAGTGGTAGTCCCGGTCCGGGGTGAAGCCGACGAGGGAGTAAGCCCGGATCAGGCTGCCGAAGCGATGGGCATAGGCGCCGCTGGATGGCATGCCGTCTGCTTCGTCGATCACGAGGCCAGAAATATAGCCATGGCGCTGGAGCAGCCGGGTCAGCCGATCCAGCATCTCCTCGTCCGAAAACCGTCGGTTCCGGGCGGCGATGATCGCCTGCACCTGTCGAAACTGTTTCGGCTCGACGACGGCCTCGAAGGCCCCCTCCGACCGTATCCACATCTCCGGGCCATTGGCTACCCGCTTGCGCTTCAGCTTGAAGGAGCGCCGGTTGTAGA